>OY760734.1:0-5742500 GCA_963663815.2 Vicinamibacterales bacterium
CGAGCGCAGCAAGCTCGGCATCTGGTTCAACACCGCCCCGGTGACCCACGAGGTGCTGACCCGGCAGGCCGGCAACGCGTTCCCGACCGACCCCTTCGGCACCGACATCTACATCGTGCAGGGCGAAGAGGTGAAGCCGACCCGCGACCCCGAGACCGGCCGCGTCCGCCGCGGCGCCATCCCCAACATCCCGCCCTACACCGACGACTGGAAGATCACCGGCATCACCCCCATCAGCGAGCCGATCACGCTGTACGGCCTGTCGCCCCACATGCACCTGCGGGGCAAGAGCCTGCGGTGGGTGGTGACGTACCCCGACGGCCGCGAGGAGACGATTCTCGACGTCCCCGAGTTCGACTTCAACTGGCAGATTCACTACGAGCTGGCCGAGCCGCTGCATCTGCCGGCGGGCAGCAAGATTACCGGCATCGGGGTCTACGACAACTCGCTCGGCAACCGGTGGAACCCGGGTCCGCACCTCGAGGTGTACTGGGGCGAGCAGAGCTGGGACGAGATGTACCAGGCGTTCACCGAGTACACCGTCGAGAGCCAGGATCTGACGAAGCTGGCCACGACCGACGACGAGTAGCGGGCCGGGAGAGGGGCTGATTCGATGCGGCGGGTAGTGGCGTTGTCGTTCGTGCTGTGTCTCGTCGCGTCGGCGACGGCGCTGGGTCAGCCGCAGCTGCAACGGCCCCAGGGGCAGATTCCCGACCGGGGCCGTCCCACCCAGCGCGGCGACGAGATTCCCCTCTTCGACTACGAGGCGTACTTCCCGGGCGTCTGGCAGTTCGAGTGGCGGGTGCCCGAGAGCCCCCTCGGCCCCGGCGGCAGCATCCGGGGCACCGAGGTCTTCTCGACCGGCGACGGCCGCTACTACACGAGCCGCATTGAGGCCGAGGGGCCCGACGGCCCGTTCACGGCCGACTCGCGCATCATCTACCTTGCCGAGCAGAGGGTCTTCGCCCGCTACGAGGTTGACAGCCGCGGCTTCGAGCTCTTCAAGGCGGGCCGCGTCGGCGGCGACCTCGGCGGCTTCTACACCATCCACTACGAGACGCCGCCCCTCGACGTCGACGGCCAGCAGGTCCAGCTCCGGCTGACCACGCGCCTCGTGTCGCCGGTCAACTACCGCGTCGAGTCGCGCATCTCGGTCGACGGCGGGCCGTTCAGGAACTTCGGCACGGCCTGGTGGACGAAGGACATCTCCGGGGTGGCCGGAGCGGGAGCGGAGGGCCGATGACCGGTCCGGTCCCGTGGCGTTCCCCTGGCTGGCGTCCGCTCGGCGTCGCGTTGTTGCTGTCGCTCGCCTCCGGCCTGTCGAGCGCGTCGGCCGCCCAGCCGATGCCCATCATGGCGACTGTCGGCTGCGTCGAGAGCGGCGACGACGGCCGCTTCCACCTCGTCCGCGCCACCGAGCCCGAGGCCCTGCAGGAACGCATGCCCGAGGAGCCTCCGGCCGACACCCCGCTCGGTGCGCGGACCCTCCGCCTCATCGGCACCCTGGACGAGTTCGGTGTGCCCGACCGCGCCGGCCACAAGGTGTGGGCGAAGGGCCTGCTCAATCCCCCCGCCGACGCTGGCGACGCGGATCTGCTGAATCTCACCTCGATTACCACACTGTCCGACGGCTGCAAGCCTTGAGATTAGTTCTCGATCAAGGACGGGACCGAATCATCGCTCTCTACGAGACTCCAGCGTCCGTCGCCTTCTCGCCGCACGGGTCCTCCGTTCTTGCTCAATCGGTGCAGGGCGTTGTAGACGGCTTGGCTGAAGTGATTGCCTTCCTGCTTTCCGCCCTCGCGCAGCATGCTCATCAACTCGCGCTTCGAGAGCGGTCGCGAGGACGTTGATAGGCAATGCCGGATGGCTTGCGGCATGGACATCATCGCGTAGACGCCCGGTTCGGTTCCTGTCTCCGGCTCGGCACTGATCTGGGGTTTCCGTTCACCCGTGGTCTGGATTTTATCTTCAAGCAGTGCGATCGCAGCTTGAGTTCGCTCGTATCGGAGATTGAGTTGCTTCCGCTCGGATTCAACCGCGTCGAGATCTGACCGCAACTCGTTCAGCATCAACCGATGGTGGTCGGCCATTTTCAGCGCCCCTCTTGATCGGCTAAAATGGACAGGTCATGGCTGCGAATACAAGACGCTCCACCACGACCTGCCGATGGACCTGACCCGTCGTCACTACGACAGACGCCGGGCTGCGTCCCGAGGTTAACGGAAGGCCGGGACCGCGAACACGACACGCGGTTCCCGGACCCGCCGATGGACGTGAGTCGTCGTCAATACGACAGACGCCGACCCCCACCCAGCCTCAGGGCGGCGCGGGGATGAGTGCCACCAGAGCATCAATGACCCGCGTCGCCCATCAACATCGGCATCATATCACATCCAATCAAATCGTCGCGCGGGAACGTGGCTTTTTTCTTGGGATGCACGCATTGCGTGTCGGAGTGATGCGCGGTTAACCGCGCCAACGGTCGCCACGAGTGCCTGATATCATCGCCGGGCGAACGACGCAGACAAGGAGTCGTAAGTGATGTACGAGGAGCGCGACGGATGAACCTGCCGATGACTTGGTCGATCATCCAGGAGGGGCGACGCGATCGCTCCCCGTGGCCTTCACCACGCGGGTAGGTACTTCTCGCCGCTCCACTCCGGGACCTGCTGGTTCTGTCGGAGTCGCATGCGCTGGAGGCTCAGCGCGGAGTACACGTCGTCGAGGTGTGGCGTCGACGAGGTGATGCCGGGCAGGCTCGCCGCCGCCTCCATGGTGAAGCGCTCGGCGAGGATCGGACTGGAACGGTCCCGGTAGGCCGAGTGCCACCACGTCAGGATCCGTTCCTGCGCCGAACGCAGGATTCGGTCCCCGGGCAGTCGGTCACGCTTCTCGCGCTGGTTGATCGGCCGGTGGACGGGCATGAGGTTCCACAGGTCGCCGCACGGCCAGATGGCCCATGGGAGGCAGTGATCGATGTCGAAACGACCCGCCGACAGTGGCCTGCCGCTCCAGACGCAGGTGAGATCGCCGGTCGCGAGCAGGCGTTCCGCCTCTCGGCGTGCCTCGCTGACATCGCGATCCGGATCGGACCACGTCATGGCTGCGGCCAATCGAGCATCGTCGATCTGTCGTCCCTGCCTCTTGGCGTACCCCTTCGTCAATCGGATCCACTCGGCCTGCAGCGCGGGCTCGATCCAGACGCCGTAGCGCTGGAGCGCCGTCCACAGGTGCATGGGAACGTGCATCATCCCGAAGCCGGTGAGGTAGTCGTCCTCCAGCATGACCTCCGCGGGACGCCGGATTGTGCGGTCTTTTCGGACGGGCAGAATCGGCCCGCCGTTGGGGTAGGTCATGTAGGTGGCCGGCATCCTCGCGATGGTGTGCGCCGCGTCCCTGATCGCCTCGTGGAGCGCCTTGCCGCAATCGCCCGAGAACCGCATGCCGACTCGCAGATCGTGATGGGACAGGTCGGTGCCGAGGCGATCGAACGCGGCTTTCGCGAAACCCAGGCCGTCGCCACCCTGGCGGTTGCCGGGACTCTGCGGCAGGTCACACTCGAGGAGCGGTTTGAAGAGCCGTAGCCACGTCAGCGCTACGAGGCCCATCGGGACCGCGACGTGGTCGTCGTCGGGGTGGCGCGCGAGGCCGGCGGCGGCGTCCGCGATTCGGCAAAGGACACGCAACAGCGCCAGCTTGTAGGTGGAACTCTTCTCGTCGTTCAGGATGACGTGCCGCAGCAGGGGCAGCGCGCCCGTCCCGTCGTCCGGCAAGCGGACAGCGACCTGCGTCCACCGCACGTCCGGCCGGCCCTGTTGGTCTTCAGCAGTCACACACCGCTCGACCAGGGCGCCGTGGTCGCGGGCCAGCCGGCGGATCTCATCCGCCGAGACTTCGTGCATGGCGCGGGCGGCCCCGGCCGCGCCGTGGCGCAGGCTGAGGGCGATTAGGCCGCCCGGCTTGAGCAGGTTGACCAGCTTGCGGAAGGCCCGCTCACGGTCCGACGGGGCGACGTGCATCCAGACCGCGCTGAGCAGGATCACGTCGAACGCCAGGCCGGTCTTGACGGTGTGTCGCAGGGCGGGCAACGAGTCCGCCAGCCACCGGATCGCCGGCTCGGCGTGGCGCTCCCGCGCGATCGTCCGCATGCGTGACGAGGGCTCGACGGCGACCACGTCGTAGCCCCGGGACGAGAGCCACGCCGCGTCGCGGCCGCTCCCCGCCCCGATGTCGAGAGCGGCTGCGGGCGCCGCCGGCAGCAGGTCGGCGAGCCAGTCGTGCAGCCGCTCGGGAGGCACACCCTCGTACCGGGCCGCGGCGTCGTCGGCGTTTGCGTCGTACCAGGCGATCGGGTCAGCCATTCGTCAGCGCGGCCGTGCGTATTTCGCTGAAGTGGGGCACGATTCCGCCGTAGTGGAGCGCGCCTGTCGGAGCGTAACCACGTTGCTCGGTCGGAACGCGCCCATCGGTCCGCAACGGTTGCTTGAGATTCTATCCGTAACGCTCAGGACATCGTGTCGAAGAGCATGACCATAGTGGACTTGTGAAGTGATGGAGACGATGGCGATCACGAAGTTCAAGGCGACCTGCTCGCACGTCCTCCGGCGCGTCCACGCCACCGGCCAATCGGTCCGTATCACCCGCCTCGGCGAGTCCGTCGCCGACATCGTGCCGCACGGCCCGCCCGAGCGACCGGCGGGCTGGCTTGGCTCGATGTCCGATCGCATCCGCATCACGGGTGACATCACCACGCCGAGCAGCGAGCTGGTCCCTTGCGATGCGGAGATCGTCTTCTCGTGCGGTCCTGCGGTCGCCTTGCCATGACCGTGGACGGCACCGAGCGGCCGCCCATCGAGTCGCGGGCTCTCTGACCGCGCGCTGTTTCGACGTCTCTACTGCGCGGTCGGATTCCTGACATCCGTTCGCAACGGTTGCGTGAGATTTCCAAGGGGCACGCCCGTGAGCGTTTACGTATATCGTTAGGGAGCGTCCGTGATTCGAAGCTTCAAGGACCGAGACACCCGGCGATTCTTCGAGGGCCATCGTGTTCCGGCGTTCCAGGGTTCGCCGATCAGGCCGCGCGACGGCTTACCCTGCTGGACAGTGCCGACGCTCTCCAGGACTTGGCCGGACTGCCGAGCAATCGGCTGGAAGTGCTGCGGGGCGACCGGGCCGGGCAGCACAGTATCCGAATCAACTCGCAATGGCGCGTCTGCTTCCGGTGGGACGCCGACGGGCCCTGCGATGTAGAGATCGTGGACTATCACTAGCGGACGGAGAACGCGATGCCTCCCAAGAACGGCATGCGGCCGGTGCACCCGGGCGAGATCCTGCGTGAAGAGCTCCGGACGCTCGACCTGTCGGCCAACGCGTTGTCCAAGGCGCTCGACGTGCCGGTGAACCGCATCACGGCGATTCTGGATGGCCAGCGCGGCGTCAGCGCCGACACGGCGCTGCGGCTGGCGCGCTATTTCGGAACGACTCCCCGTGTCTGGCTGAACTTGCAGCAGACCTACGACCTGCGCCGGGCGGAGATTGCCGTCGGCCAGCGCATCGCCGAGTGCGTGCGGCCGAGACACACGGCGGCATAGGCGTACACCGAAGACGCGCCGTCCAGGCACGAGAGCCGCGCGCGCCGCGCCACGCTACGGCTCGCCACGTGAAACGCCATGCTCGGTCCGTACACCCACCGCATCGATCCCATCCTGCTCGACATCGGCGGCGTTCACCTCTGGTGGTACGGCCTCGGCTTCGCCCTGGGGTTCCTCGAGCTGCACCTGTTCCTCAGGCGCGGCGGCGGGCAGCTGCGGCTGTCGCCCCGCGAGGTGTGGAGCCTGAGCCTCTACATGACGGTCGGGGTGCTGGTGGGCGGACGCGCCCTCGAGATCGCGTTCGACGAGTGGCCGTTCTACCGCGAGCACCTGCACCTGCTGCCCGCGTGGTGGCTCGGGGGCATGGCCACCCACGGCCTGCTGCTGGGCGGGGCGCTGGGCGCGGCTCTGTTCGCGCGCCGCTACGGCCGGCCGTTCCTGCTCGTGGCCGACGCGCTGGTCGTTCCCGCCGCGTTCCTGATGGGCGTGGGGCGCATCGGGAACTTCATCGACGGCCAGATCGTGGGCGCGGTGACCGACGTGCCGTGGGCGGTCGAGTTCCCCTACGCCGAGGGCTTCCGCCATCCCGTGGTGCTCTACGACGGGGCCAAGAACCTGCTGCTCATGGCGTACCTGCTGCACGTGCGGCGGGTCAACCCGACCCCGGGCGCCCTCGCCGCCCGCTTCGTCTTCTGGTACGCGTTCCCGCGCTTCTTCATCGACCTCTTCCGCGAGTACCCCACCCACCGGCTCGCCCTCGGCACGGGCCAGACGCTGAACATCGTCATGGCCGCGGTCGGGGCCGCGGCCCTCTACCGCTCGCGCCTGCGCCGGCTGGGCCGGCTGAAGGGCAGCGCCGGCTGGGGGGTCGCCGCGGCTCCGGACGGGTGGTCGCGGCCCGGGCCGCCGCTCCTGTCGCAGCGCCTCGCCTTCGCGGGCCTGCTGGCGTTCTGCCTGACGATTCCGAGCAACTGGACCCAGGACGTCCCGGCCCGCTACGGCGAGCGGCATCCGGGGCTGGAGCACTCGTGGCTCTATCCGGAGATCGACACCGCGCCGCCCTCCTCGCCGGGGATTCCCGCCGAGCCGGACGCTGCGCCTCGGGACGGAAGCGGAGAGCGAGAGAGATGACCCTGCTGCGACTCGTCGGTGGCGGGTTGATGCTCGGGCTGATCGCGGTGCCGGCTCCCGCTCCGGGGCAGGCGGCGGCGCCCGACACGGTCCGCGAGCGCGAGAGCGGAACCCTCTTTCCCCTCTCCCTCACGCCGCCGGGCGGCGCGACGCCGCACTGGCTGATGGGGACCGGCATCCGCCAGCGGACGATCTTCCGCGTGAAAGTCTACGCCTTCGGCCTCTACGTCGATGCGAACGCCGCGCGGGCCGCGCTCTCGGCGTTCGCCGGTGCCGCGGCCGAGTCGCTCGGGCGGGACGAGCGCTTCACCCGCCGCCTGCTCGACCTCGATTTCGGGATGGCGCTGCGGCTGGTCATGACCCGAACCGTCAGCGGCGGCGACGTGGCCGACGCGTTCGACGACGCGCTGCGGCCGCGCATGCCGCGGGCCGGGCGCGGCCCGGACGGCGACGCCGCCGCGGCGGCCCTGGCGACGCTGCGCGGCCACCTCGACGTGGACGAGGTGCGCCGCGACGCCGAGATCGTCTTCTCCTGCGGTCCCGCCGGCCGCCTCGCCATGTCGGTGGACGGCGCCGAGCGCCCGCCCATCGAGTCGCGGGCCCTCTGCCGCGCCCTGTTCGACGTCTACCTGGGCGAGGACCCCATCGAGCCCGACGGCAGGCGCAACCTCATCGCGGGATTCGCGGGCCTCCTGCAACCCCCCGACCGCCACTGAGGCGGCCCGCATGACGGGATCGACTACTCTGGTCGATCCTGACGGTCGTGGGGTTCGCGGGCAGAGCGCCGGGGGGGGGCGCGACGGCTACCCGGCCAGGAGCCGGGTCGCGGCGATGACGGCGCCGCCGGTGGCCACGATCCAGCGGGCAGTGCGCGTCTCGCTGGCCGCGAGGGCCGCCATCACCTCGGCTATCCGGGCGTCGAGCCGGTCCGGCGTCACGTGATTGCCGTGCTCGGCGGCCTGCCGGACCGCATCGGTGATAGCGCTGGCCTGTTCCGACCCGAGACCGGCATCGGTCAGGTTGCGAGCGATGGTGTGGGCATCGAACATGAGGGTCCCTCTTCTCCAGGTTCGGAGGGCTCGCAAGTGCGGCGGCCCTTCCGGGCCGGCCGTTGTGATGATAATAGCACGCGGCGCCCCCAACCTGGGGACGATCCCCAGCAATCCGTGTGCCGGGCCGCCAACCTCTCCGCCCACGGCGGGTCCGGGCCCCGCAGCGCGGGCCGCTCGCGTTTTCTGCCTTCTTCCGAAAGCCCGCGGCTCGCGTTTCCTGCAGGGTCCAACCGCTCGATCGAGGGCACCGCCCGACTGAAGCGCGGGTGCAGCCCCCCGTCCCGGCGTGCTACAGTGGCGCGTTCACCTCGACGCCGGACACCTCTGACGACGGATACCGACCATGTTGAGCAGTTGGCAGCAGGACTATACGCCCATCGCGGACAGTCTCGGCTATTCGACGATCGCCGCGGCCATCCCCCTCCTCATCCTCTTCTACATGCTCGGGGTCCGCCGCAAGCCGGGGTGGATCGCCGGCCTCACCGCCCTCGGGGCGGCGGTGGTGCTGGCCGTCGGGGTGTACGGCATGCCCGTCGTGCCGGCGGCGGCCGCCATGGTCTACGGGGCCGCGTTCGGCCTGTTCCCCATCGGCTGGATCGTCATCGCCTCGCTCATCCTCTACCGGGTGACCCTCGACTCGGGCCGGTTCGAGATCATCAAGGACTCGATCGGCTCGCTCAGCGACGACCGCCGGCTGCAGGCGGTGCTCATCGGCTTCGCCTTCGGGGGCTTCATCGAGGGGGCGGCCGGCTTCGGGACCCCGGTGGCCATCGCCGCCGCCATGCTCACCGGCCTCGGCTTCTCGCCGTTCTACGCCGCGTTCATCTGCCTCATCGCCAACACCGCGCCCGTCGCGTTCGGCTCGCTCGGCATCCCCGTCGTGACCCTCGCCCAGGTCACGGGGCTGCCCGAGATGGACTTGAGCGCGATGACCGGTCGGCTGTGCGCGCTCATCGGCATCATCATCCCCGCCTACATGGTGGTGGTCATGTCGGGGTTCCGCCGGTCTCTCGAGGTGCTGCCGCAGGTGCTGGCGTGCGCGGTCACCTTCGCGGTGGTGCTGTTCGCGGTCACCAACACCATGGGGCCGGCCCTCGCCGTCATCCTCGCGTCCATCGCCGCGATGATCGCGATGGTCACCGCCATGAAGATCTGGCAGCCGGCAGAGCCGTTCCGCCTCGAGGGCGACGTCGCCGCGACGACGCAGTCGCGCACCCACACCACCGGCGAGCTCGTGTCCGCGTGGACCCCCTACATGCTGCTCGTGGGGTTCGTCCTCGCGTGGCGCTACCAGCCCATCCAGGGGCTGCTGAACAGCCTCGGCACCACGATCCCGGTGCCGCTGCTGCACGACGTCGTCACCCGGGTGCCGCCGCTGACCGCCGAGCCGTCGCCGTACGCCGCGATGTACAACTTCAACTGGCTGTCCGCGGCCGGCACGTCATGCTTCCTCGCCGCGTTCGCGTCGTCCCTCGTCATCGGCCTGCCCACCGGGAAGTTCGTGGGCATCGTGAGCGCGGTGCTCAAGCAGCTGCAGAAGCCGCTGCTCACCATCGCGTCGGTGCTGGCCCTCGCGTTCCTGATGAACTACGCGGGCATGACCTCGACCCTCGGCCTCGCCTTCGCGGCGACCGGGGCCCTCTTCCCGTTCTTCAGCGCCATGCTCGGCTGGACCGGCGTCTTCCTCACCGGCAGCGACACGTCGTCGAACGCGCTGTTCGGGACGCTTCAGGTGGTCACCGCCAACGCCCTCGGGCTGAACCCCATCCTCACCGCGTCGACGAACGCGGCCACCGGGGTCATGGGCAAGATGATCTCGCTGCAGAGCATCGCCGTCGCCGTCGCCGCCACCGGCATGGCGTCGTCGCAGGAGGGCCGCCTCTTCCGCATCACGCTGAAGCACAGCATCATCCTGGCCCTGACCATGGCCGTGGTGACGATGATCTTCGCCTACGTGCTGCCGCAGCTCGTGCCGCCGCCGCCGGCGTGATCGCTCACGCCGGTCCAGCATGCCCGTCGTCCGGTCCGGCCGGTCGGCGGGCATGTTCCGATGTCGGGGGACGGCGAGCCGGCGCTACGGTCTGAAGAAAGGCCGATGAAGCTGAAGATCGTCCTGGAGCCAAGCGACGAAGGCGGCTACACGGTGTACGTTCCCTGCCTCCCCGGATGCATCAGCGAGGGGGACACCGTCGATGACGCGGTCGCCAACATCCGGGAAGCCATCGAGCTGTACCTCGAACCGGTCGAAGGCGATCTTACCGGCCGGGAAGTCTGAAGCCCTGCTCTGATACCCGCTCACAGCGTCGACGGCACCAGCAGCATGGCCACCGCGGTGACGAGGAACAGGACCACCGCGATCAGGCCGCTGTAGCCGAGCACGTCCCCGAACTTCATCCGGGTGACGGTCAGGATGGGGATCGCCCAGAACGGCTGGATGAGGTTGCTGGTCGAGTCGCCGTAGCAGTAGGCGAGCAGGGTGGTGGTCGGCGACACCCCGAGGTCTCGGGCCGCCGGCAGCAGATAGGGGGCCTCGATGAGCCACTTCGAGCCGCCCGAGGGGACGAACACGTTCACGACCCCCGAGTAGATGTAGACGATCAGCGGATAGGTCTCCGTCGTCGCCACCTGCACGAACAGGCCGCCGAGCCAGTCGCCGAGGCCGGTGCCGTTGATGACCCCGAAGATGCCCGCGTAGAACGGGAACTGCAGGATGACCCCCGACGCCGTCCGCGCCCCGTTGCCGAACGCCCTCACGAGGTTCGCGGGACGCCGCTGCAGCAGCATCGCCCCCATCAGGAACACCGCGTTGTAGGCGTTGATGGTCCAGCTCGCCCCGAATCCCTGGGTCACGATGGAGTGCCCGAGGGGATAGCCGATCAGGATCACGGCGAGGTAGATCCACCCCGGGAACGCCTCGATGCCCGCGGCCGGGGTCGTCGGCTCCGTCTCCTCGGGCATCACGGGCATGATCCGGGCGAGCTCGTCCTCGGTCAGCGTCCGCGCGTTCTTGCGCGGGTGCAGCAGGGCGACCATGCCGAGGCCGACGACGGAGACGACGGCCAGATAGCCGAGGTTGAACGCGTTGAACAGCGTCTCGGTCACCGGCAGCAGCCGGTCGACGAGGGGCTCGGCCCCCGGCGGGGGCGTGGTGATGGGGTTGCCGGCCGTGGCCATGATGAGGGGGGCCGACCCCGAGAGCCCGCCGTGCCACACGGTGCCGAGGCCGAGGTAGCCGGCCGCGATCAGGATGCGGATGTCCGCGCCCGGGTTCCGCCGGGCCACGAACGGGAGGAAGAGGGCCGAGGCGACGACGCTCGCGGCCCAGTTGAAATAGGCGACGACGATCGAGAACAGCCCCAGCAGCACCACCGCCTGCACCGGCCGGCTCTCGTCGGGCCGGCTCGCGAGCCAGTCGAGGAACCGGAACGCGGGCCGCGACGACACGCAGGCGTGGGCGGCGATGAGGGCGATGGCGAACTGCATCGCCAGCTCGAGCAGCGCCCACATGCCGCCGCCCCAGGCGAGCACCGTCTCGTTGAGGCCGGCCCCCGCCCCGAGCATCGCGAGCAGCATGGCCAGCACCGTCAGCGACATGCAGACGACCCACGAGTCGGGTATCCAGCGCTGGGTGAAGCGGGACAGGCTCTCGCCGAGGTTGCCGATGAGCTGGATGATCGAAGACATGGAGTCGGGCGCCGCCGGGCCTCAGGCCGCCTCTTCCGCCGCCGGGGGCTTCGCCAGGTACAGGCAGACGAGCGAGCCGATCGACAGCGCCGCGGCCCCGAAGAACGCCCACTGGTAGTTGCCGAAGGTGTCGAACACGAGGCCCGCGAGCCGCGCCCCGACCACCGCCGCGAGCCCCCACGCGAGGAACAGCAGGCCGTAGTTGACGCCCAGGTGCTTCGTGCCGTAGAAGTCGGCCGACGTCGCCGCGAACACCGCGAGCAGGGCGCCGTAGCAGAAGTAGACCGCGAAGACCCCGAGCACGAAGAACGCCACCGTCGAGCCGAGCAGGTAGAGCAGGGGCATCGCCACCGCCGACACCACCACCATCAGCCGCAGCACGTTCAGCCGCCCGAGGTTGTCGGACATCGCCCCCGAGAGCACCCGCCCCACCGTGTTGCCGACGGCGCCGACGACGAGCCCGATCAGGGCCACGCTGCCGATGCCCGCCTCGGTGCCGAACGGGACGAGCTGGCTGATCAGCCCCAGCCCCGCGATGGCGCCCATGAAGTAGGCGAGGAACAGGAAGTAGAACGAGCTGCCCCGCAGCATCTCCGACGGGGTGAAGTCGCGCACCGTGCGGGTCACCGCCGCCTTGAGCTGGCTCGGGTCCCAGCCCTCGGGGGCGTACCCGTCCGGGGCCGGCCTGAGCAGCCAGGCCCCGACCATCGAGATGATGAAGAAGACGATGCCGTATATCTGGAAGGTCGCCTCCCATCCCCTCCCGGGGATGAGCAGCTCGTCGGCGATGGGCCCGAAGACGCCCGACCCGGCCCCGTAGCCGCCCACCGCGATGCCGATGGCGAGCCCGCGGCGGTCGGGGAACCACTTCGAGACGACGGGTATCGCGATCGAGTAGCCGATGCCGTTCCCCGCCCCGGCAATGAGCCCGTAGGTGACGTAGAGCCACGTCAGCGACGTCGTGTAGCTCGCGAGGAAGAACCCCGCGCTGAACAGGATGCCGCCGATGGCCGCGAGGGTGCGGAACCCGACGGTGGCGTGCAGGCGCCCGGCGAGGACGAACGTCACCGCCATCGTGAAGATGCCGATGCTGAACGTGGTCGACGTCTGCTCGCGCGCCCAGCCGAACTCCTCCTCGAGGGGCAGCACGAAGACGCTCCACGCGTAGAACGAGCCGAGCACGACGTTCAGCATCGTGCCCCCGACCAGCGGGAGCCATCGGTTGTCGGCCTGCGATTCAGCCATCGGGTCTCTCCTGTGTCCGCCTGCGCCGTGGAGCTTCGCGCCCGCGAGACTTCCAGCGCGACCGCACGGTTGCCAGCTGACCGCCTACTTCAGGGTGGGCATGCTCAGGCTCACCGCCTCGCGCCGGTCCGGCCACCGGGTGGTGACCACCTTCGTGCGCGTGTAGAACCTGACCCCGTCCTCGCCGTGCACGTGGAGGTCGCCGAAGAGCGACCCCTTCCACCCCCCGAACGAGAAGAACGCCATGGGGACCGGAATCGGCACGTTGACGCCGACCATGCCGACCTGGATGTCGCGGGCGAACCGGCGCGCCGCGTCGCCCGAGCGCGTGAACACCGCGGTCCCGTTGCCGTAGGGGTTCCGGTTGACGAGGTCGATCGCGTCGTCGTAGGTGTCGGCGCGCACCACCACCAGGACCGGTCCGAAGATCTCGTCGCGGTAGATCGGCATCTCGGCCGTCACCCGGTCGAACAGAGTCGGTCCCAGGAAGTAGCCGCCCTCGCAGCCCTCGACCCGGACGCCGCGGCCGTCGAGCACCAGCTCGGCCCCCGCCTGCTCGCCAAGGTCGACGTAACCGGCGACCCGGTCGAGATGCTCCCGGGTGATGAGGGGCCCCATCTCGACCCCGTCGCGGTCGCCGGGGCCCACCCGCACCGCCGCGGCCCGGTCGCGGATGCGCGACACGATGGCGTCGCCCGCGTCGCCCACCGCCACCACCGCCGAGATGGCCATGCAGCGCTCGCCGGCCGAGCCGTAGGCGGCGCCGATGAGGGCGTCGGCGGCGGCGTCGAGGTCGGCGTCGGGCAGCACCACCGCGTGGTTCTTGGCCCCGCCGAGGGCCTGCACCCGCTTGCCGTGGGCGGTCGCGGTCTCGTAGACGTGCCGGGCGACCGGCGTCGAGCCGACGAACGAGACGGCGGCGACGTCGGGGTGCGTCAGCAGCGCGTCGACGGCCTCCCGGTCGCCGTGCACGACGTTGAAGACGCCGGCGGGCAGCCCCGCCTCGTGCAGCAGCTCGGCCGCCATCATGCTCGCCGAGGGGTCCTTCTCGGACGGCTTCAGCACGAACGTGTTCCCGCACGCGAGGGCCACCGGGGCCATCCACATCGGGCACATGATGGGGAAGTTGAACGGGGTGATCCCCACGCAGACGCCGAGGGGCTGCCGGGTGGTGTGGGAGTCGACGCCGGCCCCCACGTCCTCGGCGTGGTCGCCCTTCAGCAGGTGGGGAATGCCGGTGGCGAACTCGACCACCTCGAGGCCGCGCTGCACCGAGCCGGCCGCGTCGTCGAGGGTCTTGCCGTGCTCCTCGGTGACGACGCGTGCGATGTCGCCCTTGCGCCGCTCGAGGAGGTCGCGGAACCGCATCAGGACCCGCGCCCGCCGGAGCGGGGTGGTGTCGCGCCACGCGGGGAACGCGGCGCGGGCGTCCCGCACCGCGGCGTCGACGTCGCCGGCCGTCGCGAACGGCACCGTCCGCACCGTGCGTCCGGTCGCCGAGTCGGTGACGACGCCCTCCCGGCCGCCGGCGGGGGCGACGCGGCGCCCGTTCACCCAGAACGGCACGGCGGGAACGGCGGCCTGCGTGGTCATGCGAACGCCGAAGTGTATCAGAAAGGGAGAGGGGCGGCCGGAACGGGAAAGGGGCCGCCGGCGCCCGGCCGGCGGCCCCTCCCGATTCCCGATCCGTCGATCCTGGCGGATCGAGGTGGGCCAGCGATGCGGCCGCGAGCCTGCGCCCTGGAACGGGCGGGCGCCCCCAGGGTCGGTTGGGCGCCAGGCGGAGGCCGCCGCGCGGCCCTGCGGTCGCGCGGCGGCGATTGGCTAGGAGTCTGCGCCGTAGAACGGTGCAGACTCCTAGCAGGATTGGTTGGGCGCCCAGCGGAGCCGTAGGCGACGATGGGCGGGCTAGGAGTCTGCGCCGTAGAACGGTGCAGACTCCTGGCAGGATTGGTTGGGCGCCCAGCGGAGCCGTAGGCGACGATGGGCGGGCTAGATGTCGAAGTACATCGCGAACTCCCACGGATGGGGCCGCAGCCGGATGGCGTCGACCTCGCCGCGCTTGTAGTCGATCCAGGTGTCGACGAGGTCCTGCGTGAAGACGTCGCCCTTGAGCAGGAACTCGTGGTCCGCCTCGAGGGCGTCGAGGGCCTCCTCGAGGCTGCCCGGGGTGCTCGGAATCTTCGCGTGCTCCTCGGGCGGCAGGTCGTAGAGGTCCTTGTCGAGCGGCCCCATCGGCGTCAACGCGTTCTGGATGCCGTCGAGGCCGGCCATGAGCAGGGCGCTGAACGCCAGGTAGCCGTTGCAGGTCGGGTCGGGGAAGCGGGTCTCGATGCGCTTCGCCTTCTCGCTGCCCGAGTACATGGGAATTCGGACGGCGGCGCTGCGGTTGCGCATCGAGTAGATGAGGTTGATGGGCGCCTCGTAGCCGGGGACGAGTCGCCGGTACGAGTTGGTGGTCGGGTTGCAGAACGCGAGCAGGGCCGGGGCGTGCTTCAGGATGCCGCCGATGTAGTGCAGCGCCGTCTTGCTGAGCCCGGCGTAGGCATCGGCCTCGAAGAAGGTGTTCTTGCCGTTCAGCCACAGGCTCTGGTGCACGTGCATGCCCGACCCGTTGTCCATGAAGATGGGTTTGGGCATCAGGGTCACGGTCTTGCCGTGCCGCCGCGCCACGTTCTTGACGACGTACTTGTACTTGAGCAGCTTGTCGCCCATGCTGACGAGCGAGTCGAACCGCATGTCGATCTCGGCCTGGCCCGCCGTCCCCACCTCGTGGTGGTGCACCTCTATCTCGACCCCGACCTTCTCGAGCTCGAGCATCATCTCGGTCCGCAGGTCCTGGTGGCTGTCCATCGGCGGGACCGGGAAGTAGCCCTCCTTGTAGCGCGGCTTGTAGCCGAGGTTGCGCGAGTTGCCGGCGGCGTCCGGGTTCTCCTCCCGCCCGGCGTTCCAGAAGCCCTCGGCGGCGTCGATGTGGTAGAAGCCGTGCTGATGGCTCTGGCCGAACCGGATGTCGTCGAAGATGAAGAACTCGGGCTCGGGGCCGAAGTACGCGGTGTCGGCGATGCCGGTGCTCTTCAGGTAGGCGTTGGCCTTCTGCGCGACGTAGCGGGGGTCGCGCGAGTAGGACTCGCCGGTGATGGGGTCCTTGACGTTGCAGATGATGTTCAGCGTCGGCTGCTCGAAGAACGGGTCGACGAAGGCGGTCGAGGGGTCCGGGAACAGCAGCATGTCGCTCTCCTGGATCGCCTGGAACCCGCGGATGCTCGACCCGTCGAATCCCACGCCCTCCTCGAAGGCGTCCGCCTCGAACTCCTTCGCCGAGATCGTGAAGTGCTGCCAGAGGCCCGGCAGGTCGATGAACCGGAGATCGATCGCCTGGATCCCTTTGTCCTTGATCAGTTGCATCACGTCGTTCGCTGTCATCCGTGTGTCCTCCTGAATCACCGTTCGTTGGCGACGTTTCGACTTCCGGACGGGATTCGGTCGTCGCCCTTCGAATCCCCGGTTCGATGCCGTTGACCGCCTGCCGTGGCGCGAGACCGAACCCTCCTGGCCCTCCTACGCGGCTTCCCCCGTACCCAGAGCGGCTTCCAGGTCGGTACGGAGCTGGTGCTCCATGTCGGTCGACAGCTTCCTGCCGTCGCGCGTCAGGTGGAACACGTCGGTCGCGCGGTCGCCCTCGGTGGAGATCAGGACGAGGTCGATGTCGCACCCGTGCTCGGAGATGACCCGGCTGACGCGGTGCAGCAGCCCCCACTGGTTGGTCCCGCCGACCTCGAGGACGGTGTACCGGTCCGAATAGAAGTGGTCGAAGTGCACCACGCTCGGGACGCGGACGCGGCCCCGCCTCGCGCGCGCCGCCGCCTCGCGCCCCTTCAGCATGGGTTCCAGCTCGGCGGCGCCCGTCAGGACCTGCTGCAGCAGGCTCGTCAGCTCGGACGGGCCCGACTCGTTGAGGGCCAGGAACTTGTCGGCGTCGATGAAGCGGAACAGGTCGAGCACGACCCGCTCGCGGTTGCTCATCGCCTGGCCGCGCAGGATGTCCATGCCGAAGTACGACAGCACCCCGCAGATCTTCGAGAAGACGCGGGGGCGGTCCCGCGTGACGACGCTGAGCTCCCACACCTCGTCCCGCCGCTCGAGGTTGACCCGCACGGCGTCCGACTCGAGAGCGCGCGACAGCACGATGTGCTCGTACACCCGCCGGGGCTCGACGAGCCGCAGGTAGCGTCGCGGCAGGCCGTCGAGAAACCGCGTCACCTGCTCCTCGGCGATCTCCGGCGGCCGGCCGGCCAGGAGCTCGGCCACGCTCTGCTCGCCCGTCGCGATCACCTCGTCGCCGTAGCCCAGCGTCAGGTGGTTCCAGGTGTCGACGTAGAGCCGCCACAGGAGCTCTTCCTTCCAGGGCGTGAGGGTCTCCGGGGTCGTGCCCTGAATGTCCACCAGGGTCAGCAGGCACAGCATCCTCAGCCGGTCCTCGGTGCCGACGAGCCGGGCGAGCTGCCGGGGCACCTCCGGGTCCTGGGTGTCGCGCTTGAATGCCGTCTGCGACATCACGAGGTGATGACGTATCAGGAACTCGACGGTGCGGGCCGCCTGCGGGGCGACCCTCAGCCGGCGCAACGGCCCCGCGACCATGCGGCAGCTCTCCTCCGAGTGGTTCTTGTTCGTCCACTTGCCGACGTCGTGGAAAAGCAGCGCGAGCACGATGAGCTCGGGCTCGTCGAGCTCCGCCAGCGCCCCCGAGAACCGTTTGCGCGACGGCGTGCACGAGTCCGGATCGGTCAGGTCCGACAGGTTGCGGATGGTCACGAGGGTGTGCTCGTCGACCGTGTACTTGTGGTAGAAGTCGCGGATCACCCGGCAGTAGATCTTGCGGAACTCGGGGAACATGCGCCCGAGCAGCCCGTTCTCGTGCATCTCCGACAGCCGGTGGTAGAGGCCGGCCCCCGGCTTGAGGAAGTGCAGGAACCCCTCGCACTCGGCCTGTTCCGGGAAGAACTGCTCGGACGTGTAGCGGTCGCCGTGCCGCTCGATGAACGTGAGGGTCTCGGGGGCCACCGGGCACCCTTCGTCGATGGCGGCCTGGAACACCGCGAGCCACGTGCGCGGCTGCAGCGACGCGCGCACGGTGTCGATGAAGCCGACCCCGTCGTGCCGACGCTCGATGTTGTCGGCGACCACGCCGGCGGGAGCCTGCACCGGGGACGGGTTCGTGCCCTCGAGGACATGCGACAGCACCCGCGACACGATGCGCGCATGGTGGAAGTAGACGCTCATCAGCGCCTCGACCGTCCTCGCCTTCGAGCCCGGCGAGCCGAAGCGCTCGGCCACGGTCTCCTGGTGCTCGTGACTCAGGACGTTCTGGTCGCGCTTGTTGTCGAGGTGCACCATCGACCGGATGCGCAGCAGGAACTCCTCGGCCTCGTCGAGGGCCTCGTCGCGGCGGCCCGTAATGAGCGGCGCGACGCTGTCGGCCTCTGCCGGGGTCAGCGCGGTGAGGGTGCGTATCGCGGACACGTCGCGCAGGCCGCCGGGGGCCTCCTTGATGTCTGGCTCGAGGTGATAGATGGTGCGGCTGTAGTGCCGGTGCCTTTCCGCGACGAGCCCGCGCAGCGCATCGACGGTAGGCCGGCGCCACGGCGACCCGCCGTCGAGGACGCTGGCCGCGAGCCGGTCGAAGACCGCCTTCTCCCCGGCCACGAACCGCGCGTCGGAGATGGAGACCAGGAACTCGGGGTTGTCCGTCTCCACGCGCTCGAGCTCGGCGACCTGCCGCACCTGGTGACCGACGTCGAGGCCGAGGTCCCACAGGGGATGGAAGAGGGCCTTGGCCAGCCGTTCCTCGGCCGCCGTCATTCGGCCGTCGAACAGGATCAGGAGGTCGATGTCGGAGTGGAGGCACAGGTGGCGCCGGCCGTACCCGCCGACGGCCACCAGCGCCACCGAGGTGGTCGAGGCGCCCGGCCGGGCGCGGGCGGCGGCCAGTATCGCGGCCAGCATGGCGTCCACCGCGGCGGAGTACTCGCCGGCGGCGCGCCGTCCGCCGCGCGCCTGCCGGATGTCCGCCTCGTAGCGGTCGCGCGCCGCGCGCAGGGCGTCCGTCGGGGACTGTCCCTCCGCCGGCGCGGCGCCGGGAGAAGTGCTGGTCATCGATTCGGAACCGCGCGGTCGTGCGGGGCCGCGCCCGGCCAGGCTCCCGAGGCCCGCCCCGGGCGCGCCGCTCCCGGGGCCGCCGGGAACCTGCACGAAAGCGCGCGGTCTGTGCGTGGGCGCATCCGGCGCCCCGCGATGTCTGTTCGGGCCGGCTCGATCCGATTCCGATTCGACGCCGGCGGCCCTTCGGCTGTCCGCAAACGATACATCTTACCAGAGGTGGGGCGGGGATCCGTGCAGTGAAGGCGGCGTTCCGACGCCGGAAGCCCGGCGCCGGACGCCGCCGCGGAGACTCCTAGTAGCCGACGCTGAGGCCGAAGAGCGCAATCGGCTTGAAGCCCGAGTCCTCGCCGTTGATCGCCTTGAGCGCCTCGCCGAACATGAGGGCGCTGACGCCGAGGCCGAGCTCCCACGAGCCGTACTCTTCGGGCGTGTTGAGCGGGATACCGATGGAGGCGCCGACGCTGAAGAACCCGAACTTGCCGTCGGTCATGGCGCCGCCGGCGTCCATGTACTCGAAGTAGTTGCTCAGGCTCATCCCGAGGGTGACCGGGAACGACACGCCGACGGGCCCGTCGAGGGGCGCCGACGGCTCGACGCCCAGCTCGAAGTAGGTGCCCTTGTTGGGGCCGCCCTCGGCGCCGCCGCTGAGCTCGAACGCGAACGTGGCGTAGGGGGCGACCGCGCTGTCGTGGCTCAGGCCGAGCGCGACCTCCTTGGTCGTGCCCCAGCTGCCGCGCGGGCTCATGTACGCGGTGTAGGTGACGTCGACGCCGACCGCCCCGGCCGAGCCGCCGATGCCGGCGTAGAAGTCGGTCTCGTAGAAGCTCTCCGGCGCGCCGTCGAAGCCGGAGTCGCCGGCCGAGTGCAGGCTGCTCCACGTGCCGGCGGTAATCGACGCGTTGCCGAAGCTGATGCTGGCGTCGAGGAACGGCTGCATGATGAAGCCGCCGGTCTCCTGCACGATGCCGCGGAAGTAGTACTGGTTGACGATGTCGGACCCCGCGCTCATCGAGATGTTGCCGCTGTTCTGCGCGGCGGCGGGCCCGGCGAGCAGGACGGACGCCGCCGCCGCGGCCAGAATGCCGCGGGTCAGGCGGTTCGCGATGGTGGCTGTGCGTGTCGAAGTCATTGCCCTGTTTCCTCTCCTGTGAAAATGGGTCGTCATGTCTGTGACAAGCGGATCGTGCATCGGGTTCCGATGCCTTCCGCCTGCTTCGTCTCTCGTCGGTCCAGGTAGCGAGGCGGCGGCCGGCGGGATGGCGCCGGCCCGCCGGACGACACGAGCTCGCAAGAGCGCTGCGCGCGTGCCGTGGAGGGGTGCGCCCGGCGCAGCGTCGCCGCCCGCGGGCGCACCCGTTGTCGCCGTTCAGGCCCTCAGGCCTGGGTGATCTGGAAGCCGCCGTAGGCCTCCATGCCGTGCTCGCCGACGTCGAGGCCCATGCGCTCCTCCTCCGCGTCGACCCGCAGCCCGAGGCTCGCCTTCAGCGCGAAGAAGATGACGAACGCCGCGATGAAGCAGAAGACGCCGTAGGCGAGGACGCCGATGAGCTGGGTCAGGAACGAGTGGTCCGGGTTCGTGCTGAAGATCCCGACGGCCAGGGTGCCCCACACGCCGCACACGAGGTGGACGGAGATCGCCCCGACGGGGTCGTCGAGCTTGGCCCGGTCGAGCCCCAGCACCGACCCCACGACGATGAGGCCGGCGACGAACCCGATGATGACGGCGGACATCACCCCCACGGTGTCCGCGCCGGCGGTGATGCCCACGAGCCCGGCCAGCGAGCCGTTCAGCACCATGCTGAGGTCGGGCTTGTGCTGCAGCCCCCACGACGCGGCCATGGCCCCGATGACGCCGGCCGCGGCCGCGAGCGACGTGGTGACGAAAACGAGGGACACCAGCGCGGGATCGGCGCTCAGCACCGACCCCCCGTTGAACCCGTACCAGCCCAGCCACAGCAGGAACACGCCGATCGTCGCGAGCGGCATGCTGTGCCCGGCCACCGGCCGGATCTTGCCGTCGACGTACTTGCCGAGGCGCGGCCCGAGCACGATCACGCCGGCCAGCGCGGCCCAGCCGCCGACCGAGTGCACGAGGGTCGATCCCGCGAAGTCGTAGAAGCCCATCTGGTCGAGCCAGCCCGCGCCCCACTTCCAGGAACCGGCGATGGGATAGATGACCGCGACGTAGAGGGTGGTGAAGATGAGGAACGACCCGAGCTTGATGCGCTCGGCCACCGCGCCCGACACGATCGTCGCCGCGGTGGCCGCGAACATGCCCTGGAAGATGAAGTCCGTGTAGTAGGTGTAGCCCGGGTTGTAGGCCGACGTGTTGCCCTCGGCCCCGGGGTCGAGCCCGAAGCCCGCGAACCCGACGAACTCGCCGAGGCTGAAGTCGCCCGGGTACATCAGGTTGAACCCCACGATGGCGTAGGTCAGCAGCCCGATGGCGATGATGGCGGTGTTCTTGAACAGGATGTTGACGGTGTTCTTGGCCCGCGTCATCCCGCTCTCGAGGGCGGCGAAGCCGAGGTGCATGATGAACACCAGGAAGGTGGCGACCAGCATCCAGGTGTTGTTGACGGTGAACATCTCCTGGGAGACGTCCTGCGCGAACGCCGCGCTCGGGGCCAGCACGAGGCCCCCGAGCAACAGCGCGTAGCGACCGACTCGCCGCGGCAGCTTGTTCGTCATTGGTGGTTTCCTTCCGTTCTCTGCAATATCGTGCAACTCTCGGGGGCCGCCCCGGAAGCCGTCGCCTCGCGGCCCGTCTTCGCAGTGCGGCGCGCCCTGTCGGGAGGCTTCGCCGTCTTCCGGCTCCTCTCCTACAGCGCGTCGCCCCCGATCTCTCCTGTTCTGATGCGGACCGCCTGCCCGACGTCGCTCACGAACACCTTGCCGTCACCGATGGACCCGGTGCGCGCGGCCTGGGTGATGGCGTTGCTCGCCGCCTCGACGAGCTCGTCCGCCACCACCGTCTCGATCTTCGCCTTGGGAACGAAGTCGACGGTGTACTCCGCCCCCCGGTAGACCTCGGTGTGGCCCTTCTGGCGCCCGAAGCCCTTGACTTCCGTGACCGTCAGGCCCTGGACTCCCGCCTTGGCGAGCTCGTCCCTGACGTCATCAAGTACGTGTGGCTTGATGATTGCGCTGATCAATTTCATCTGACTCTCCTGGGTTTCCCCCGATCGACGTGACCGCATCCAGTCGTAACGGATGAACCTCGGCGCAGTCACCGCAACGGGTGTCTCGTCGCATTTCCTTAAGCAAGTACCGGGCCACATTGGCCGTGCGCGCCCGCGGGCTCGACAGACCCAATGAAACCGGGGGAAATTGGGTGGGGGGAGAAACCCCCGAAGTGGCGAGGCCTACGCAATTGTCGGCCGATGGGCGCGATCCGACGTTTCGCGACGGTTGGGCGGCGGCCCGCTCAGCGGCGGGCGACGTCGGCCAGGGCGCGCCGGGCGTAGGCTTCGGTGTCGGGATGCGGGTCGGTGTCGAGCACCGCCATCAGGTGCTGGCAGGCCGCCGTCGGCTGGTTGCGCGCATACAGCTGGACGAGCCCCGCGCCGAGGTGGGCCTCGGCCAGGTAGGGGCCCAGCGGGTAGTCGCGGAGGTGCCGCTGATAGACGACGAGGGCGGCGTCGGGGTGGTCGTGGTTGGCCAGCCACCGGCCGAACTCGAGGGAATCGCGCGGCATCAGCAGCCGCACCGTCCGCGCGGGGCCGAGCCGGAAGTAGGCGGGGGCCGCCGCCGCGTGCTCCCCCGCCGCAATCAACTGGCGGATGCCCCGGATAGACGAGGGGTCGCCGTCGACGACCGGCGCCTCGGGCGCGTACTCGGGCGGCCGCGCGCCCGGCTCGCGCTGTTCGCCCGGCTCGCCCTGTCCGCCCGGCTCGCGCTTTTCGATCGGCTCGCGCCGTTCGCTCAACCAGGCATACGCCAGCCCGCCGACGAAGCCGCCGATGTGGGCGCCGTAGGCCACCCCGCCGCCTCCGGCGGCGCGGGTCGCCAGCAGCGGCAGCAGGTTGTCGACGACGAGGTACACGCCGAGCACCAGCCGCGCCGGGGCGTAGACGACGTTCATGAAGAACGGAAACAGCATGATCCACAAGCGGACGCGGTTGCGCGGGAACCAGATGAAGTAGAGGCCGAGCACGCCCGAGATGGCCCCGGAGGCGCCGACCATCGGCAACGCCGAATCCAGGTTCAGGACCGCGTGTGAGAGGGTCGCCAGGACCCCGGTGCCCAGATAGGCGGCCAGGTAGCGCCACCGGCCGAGGCGGTGCTCGACGTTGTCGCCGTAGATCCACAGGAACAGCATGTTGCCGGCGAGGTGCATGAACCCGCCGTGCAGGAACATCGAGGTCACGAGCGCGGGCAGGTTGAGATCGGCGGGCCGGAAGCCGTACGCGAAGACCACCAGGTCGTAGGCCGACACCTGCTGCAGCAGCGCCTCGAGCGCCATGCGGCTGGAGACCTGGGGGCCGAGCGCGCGTACGTAGTCGAACAGCGCCGGATCGTCGGGCGCCGGCGCCACCCTGCTCAGGGGCACCGTCACGAGCAGGAACACGGCCACGTTGACCCCGATCAGGGTCCAGGTGACGACCGGCGTCCCGCGGGGGTTCGGCTCGTCGCCGAGGGGCAGGAACATGAATCAACGGGATGTAATCGAGGGCCGCCGTTTCCCTCCGGGGGTTCGCGCTGCAGGAGTTCGCGTCAGCGGAACTCTGCGCTGCCGCCAAGTCGCGCCGCTACCGTCAGGTCGCGCCGCCGCCGTCAGGTCGCGGGGCTGCCCGCCAGGTCGCGCCGCCGTCAGGTCGCGGGGCTGCCCGCCAGACCCTGCCGCCGCCAGGTCGCGCCGCTGCCCGCCAGGCCCTGCCGCTGCCGTCAGGTCGCGCCGCTGCCGTCAGGCTGCGGCAGGAAGGCCTCGAGGCTCTCGAGCCGCCGCGCGATCTCGTCACGGACGGCCCGGAACCGCTCGAGCCGGTCCGCGTCCGCCCCCCCCACGCCGGCGGGGTCCGGCATGGGCCAGTGCAGGCGGCGCACCCGCGCCGGGAACATCGGACAGACCTCCTCGGCGCACAGCGTCACCACCACGTCGATGGTGGCCGGGTCGACGTCGCCGACGCCCGTCGACCGCTGTCCCCGGATGTCGATGCCGACCTCGTCGAGGGCGGCGATGGCCAGGGGATGGACCACGGTCGGCGACGAGCCGGCGCTCGCCACCCGCGCCCGCGGCCCGAACCGCGCCCGCGCCAGCCCCTCCGCCATCTGGCTGCGGGCGGAGTTGGCGACGCAGAGGAACAGCAGTCCCGTCATTCGTAGCCCGCCAATCGTCGCCTTCGGCTCCGCTTGGCGCCCAACCAACCCTGCTGGGAGTCTGCTCCGTTCTACGGCGCAGACTCCTGGGGCAGGGCGAAGACGAACAGCCCGTTCCCGCCGTTGGGGCGCCGCTTCTCGGGGGCCAGCTCGAGGGGGATCGTCGTCCAGCTGCCGCCCCCGATGCCGGTCCCGATCGCGACGTACTGCCGGCCGTCCACCGCGTAGGTGACCGGGAACCCCTGGACCGACGTGGGCAGGCGGGCCGCCCACAGCTCGTCGCCGGTCGCGACGTCGTAGGCGTAGGCGCGGCGGTCGAACGTCCCCACGAAGACGAGGCCGCCGGCGGTGGTCAGCGAGGCCGAGATGTACGGGGTCCGCTTGCGGTGCGACCAGAGGATCTCGCCGCTGACGTGCATGGCCACGAGCTCGCCGAGGTTGCCGCCGCTGTCGGGGTGGAGGAAGTTCTCGCGGAACACCATGCCGGCCCCGCCGCCCCCCTCGCGCAACTCGACGTCGCTGTAGATGGTGCGCTGGCAGTTCAGGGTCAGGGGGATGTAGAACGCCTCGGTCTCCGGGTGGTAGGCCATCGCCCGCCAGCTCTTCAGGCCGGAGTGGCTCGGGCAGAACTCGAGCCGCTCGTCGAGCACCGGCATCATGCCGGGCCGGAACGACATCCCGCCCGTCTCGGGGTCGATGTCGACGATGTTCTGGTAGCCGAGGTCGGTGGCGTTGATGTACTGGCCGGTCTCGCGGTCGAGCTGCCACAGGATGCCGAGCTTGCCCATCGTGAACACCGACGGCCGCCCGTCGACGTCGACGAGGATGCGCTCGAAGGTCTCGTCCATGTCGTGCGACTCGCCCGGCAGGTGCTGGAAGTACCACTGCATCTCGCCGGTGGCGGGGTCGAGCGCGAGGGTCGAGCTGGTGTAGAGGGCGTCGCCGTCGGTCCGGCGGCTCACCTGCGCCCACGGCTTGGCCTGCGCCACCCCCCAGAACGTGAGCCCGAGGGCCGGGTCGTAGGACCCGGTGATCCAGGCGTCGCCGCCGCCCCGGAACATCATCGGCAGGTCGCCCCAGGTGTCGCCGCCCGGCTCGCCCGGCCGCGCCACCGTCGACGTGCGCCACAGCTCGCGGCCGGTGGCGGCGTCGTGCCCGGTGATGAAGCAGCCGTCGTCCCAGAACCGCAGGCAGCCGGCCATGCCGGAGATGACAACGCCGTCCACGACGAGCGACCCGCCCGTGAACTGGTACCCCTTGGCGGCGTCGGCGACCTCCGTCTCCCACGCCACCTCGCCGGTCCGCGCGTCGAGGGCGACGATGTTCGCGTCGGCGGTGTTGAGGATGATGCGGTCGCCGTGGATGGCGATGTTGCGGTTGGGCCGCCCCCGGCCGCGGGCCGTCGGGAACTCCCGGCGGTGCTCCCACAGCAGGTCGCCGGTCGCCGCGTCGAGCGCCTGCACGACGTTGCCGGGGCTGGCGAGGTACATCACGCCGTCGTGCACGATGGGGGTCGTCTGCTGCGACCCGGTCTCCATCGCCCACGACCACTCCATCCGCAGCTCGCCGACGTTGTCGCGGGTGATCTGGTCCAGCGGGCTGTAGCCCCAGCCGTCGCGGGTGCGGCGCCAGTTCAGCCAGCTCTCCGGCGGCGGGTCCGCGAGCATGGCGTCGGTGACCGGCCGCACTTCCGGCGTCTGGCCGAGGGCGGGCGCGGCGCTTGCGGCGAGGACGACGAGCGCGGTGAGAAGGGCCAAACGGTGCATCGTGGTCTCCCTGTCAGAACGTCCGGGGAACAGACGCCACCATATCACGCGCGGCGCGTTGGTCAGGCCCGGTACCGGGCGCAGTCTATCTCGTACTTCTTGACCTTGTAGCTCACGATCCGTTCGGTCGAACGGAGGAGGGAGGCGGCCTTGACGCGGTTCCCGCGGGTCGCCTTCAGGGCGTCCTCGATGAGGTCCTTCTCGTAGGCGTCGACGGCCTCGCCGAGCGACTGGCTCATGACCGTGCCCGACGCTTCCGCGGTCTGCAGGGACGGCGGGAGGTCGTGGGCGTGGATGACGCTCCCGTCGCACACCAGCACCGCCCGCTCCATGGCGTTCTCGAGCTCCCGGACGTTGCCGGGCCAGTGATAGGCCATGAGGATGTCGATGGCGGGGGTCGAGATGCGCCTCACCTGCTTGCCGTGCTCGACGCCGTAGCGTTCCAGGAAATGGTCGGCGAGCAGCAGCACGTCGGTCTTCCGCTCGCGGAGCGGAGGCACGAAGATGGCGAACACGTTGAGCCGGTAGTGCAGGTCCTCGCGGAACGTGCCGGCGGCGATGGCCTTCTCGAGGGCGGCGTTGGTGGCCGCGATCAGGCGCACGTCGACCTTCACCGGCTCGGTGCCCCCCAGGCGCTCGAACTCGCGCTCCTGCAGCACGCGGAGCAGCTTGACCTGGGTCGACGGGTTGAGGTCCCCGATCTCGTCCAGGAACAGGGTGCCGCCCTGGGCCAGCTCGAAGCGCCCCTTCTTGCGCGACTGGGCGCCGGTGAACGCGCCCCGCTCGTAGCCGAAGAGCTCGGACTCGATGAGGGAGTCGGGGAGGGCGGCGCAGCTCACCTTGATGAACGGCTTCTTCGCCCGCGGCGAGTTGTAGTGGATGGCGTGGGCGATCAGCTCCTTGCCGGTCCCCGACTCGCCGCGCACGAGCACCGTGGTGTTGGCGCCGGCCACCTGGGAGACGTGCGCGTAGACCTGCCGCATGGGGCTGCTGGTGCCGACGATGTTCGAGAAGTCGTAGCGCTCCTTGAGCTCGCCGCGCAGGTGGACGTTCTCTTCGGCCAGCCGCTGGCGCTCGGCGTCGACGAGGTGGTTGACCCGGATCGCCTGGGCGATCATGGTCGCGACCACGTCGAGGAACTTGACGTACCGCTGGTAGTCGCGCCCCTTCTCGAACGGCAGGTCGATGCTGATGGCCCCCACCGACTTCTTGCTCTTGCGGGTCTTGATGGGGACGCAGATGAAGCTGATGTCGCGCCGCTCGAGGTTCTTGCGGCGGGCCCGGTTGAGGAACATCGGCTCCTTGCTGACCCGCGGCACGATGACCGGTTTCGAGCTCTCGACGACCCGGCCCGTCACCCCTTCGCCGACGGCGTAGCGGGCCGAGCGCCCCTCCGGGGTCAGCCCCTCGGAGGCCTCCACGTGGAGGAGCCCCGAGTCGGGGTTCAGCAGCGTGATCGAGCCGCACACGACGCTGTCGCGCCGGTCCAGCAGCTGCATCACCCGGTGCAGGGCGGCCCGCAGGCTGGAGCCTCCCGCGAGGGCGTCGTTCACCTCGGCCAGCGTCTCGAGCCGCGCGATGTCCGTGGATCCGTGTGCTTGCGCCACGTCTTGGTTCGTCCTCCTGGGTACGGCGGGCTGCCGGCCCGGCGCGGGCTTCCCGGCCACCGGGGCGTCCGGGGCGCGGGGCCGGCGTGAGCGGCGAGCCCGCCCGTCGTCGCCCCCGGCTCCGCCGGGCGCCCGAACACCCTTCAGGGTTCGCGCCGTTCCATGGCGCAGACTCCCGGCCGGAATGGGGCGGCGCGCCGACCGGCGATGGCGCGGATGCGTGAAGAGCCTCGATCAGGGCACCGGCATGGGGAGCCGGGTCTCGCCCATCAGGTGCCTGTCGATGCCGGCCGCGGCGCTACGGCCCTCGGCGATGGCCCACACGATGAGGGACTGGCCGCGCTGCATGTCGCCCGCCGTGAACACGCCGTCGACGCTGGTCATCCAGCTCGCGTCCCGCGACACGTTGCCGCGATCGGTGAGTTCGACCCCGAGCTCGTCGAGCAGCCCGCCGCGGGTCGGGCCGAGGAACCCCATCGCCAGCAGCACCAGGTCGACCTCGAGCTCGAACGCGCTGTCCGGGACGGGGGCGAAGGAGAGCCGCCCGTTCTCGCGCTTCATCTCCACCTGCGTCGCATGCAGGGCGGCGACCTGCCCGGCCGCGTTGCCGGTGAACCGTTCCGTGGACACCGAGTAGACGCGCTCGCCGCCCTCCTCGTGGGCGCCCGACACGCGGAAGACGTTGGGCCATTCCGGCCACGGATTGGCCTCGCTCCGCTCGGCGGGGGGCCTCGCGAGGAGCTCGAACTGGTGGATCGAGCGGGCGCCCTGCCGGTGCGCGGTGCCCAGGCAGTCGGCCCCGGTGTCTCCGCCCCCGATGATGACGACCCGCTTGTCCCGGGCGGTGATGAAGTCCCCGTCGCCGATGGCGTCGCCCTCGCACCGCCGGTTCTGCAGCGTCAGGTACTCCATGGCGAAGTGGATGCCGCCCAGCTCGCGCCCCGGGACCTTCAGGTCGCGCGGCTGCCCCGCGCCGCCCGCGAGCAGCATCGCGTCGTGCTCGCGCCGGAGCGACTCGGCCGTCACCGTGACCCCGACGTCGGTGCCGGGCCGGAAGGCGACGCCCTCGGCCTCCATGATCTCCAGCCGGCGGTCGAGGAACCGCTTCTCCATCTTGAACTCGGGGATGCCGTAGCGCAGCAGCCCCCCGATGCGGTCGGAGCGCTCGTACACCGTGACCCGGTGCCCGGCCCGGTTCAGCTGGTCGGCCGCGGCCAGCCCCGCCGGCCCCGAGCCGACGACGGCCACCGTCCGGCCGGTGCGGGCGGCGGGCGGCTCGGGGCGAATCCAGCCCTCTTCGAACGCCCGTTCGACGATCGCCATCTCGATCGACTTGATGGTCACCGCGTCGCGGTTGATGGCGAGCACGCACGAGCCCTCGCAGGGGGCGGGGCACAGGCGCCCCGTCCACTCCGGGAAGTTGTTGGTCTTGTGCAGGCGCTCGCTCGCCGCCTTCCACTGATCGCGGTAGACGAGATCGTTCCAGTCGGGGATGAGGTTGCCGAGCGGACACCCCTGGTGGCAGAAGGGGATGCCGCAGTCCATGCACCGCGCCCCCTGCGCGCGCAGGTCCTCGGTGGCGTACGGCAGGTAGACCTCGCCCCAGTCGCGGACGCGCTCCACGACGTCGCGGCTCGCCTGCTTCTGCCGGTCGATCTCGATGAATCCCTTCAGCTTTCCCATGATGTTCGTGTGTCGGGGCTCGGACGTCCCCGTGCAGGGGGGAGCGAAACCGCGGCCGTCGGTTACGGTTCGCGCAGCGTCAAGGCGCGGATCTGCGTGCCCTGCTCATCCACGCGCCCCTTCAGGTGGTCGAACTTGCTGTTGAGCCGCAACACGCCGTACGCGACCAGCGCCGTTATCGCCAGGTCGATCGCCTCCAGAGTTTCGGCCAATGCCCGTCTCCTTGCAGGGGAGCCCCCCGCTGCCTCGCCCGACCCAGCCAGACACTGGCCAGAATAGCACGGGGGGAGGCCTTGCCGGCGGCACGACCCCTACTCCGCGCCGGTGCCGACCAGCTCGGCGAACCCGGGCTCGCGCGACTCGGCCCGCGCCCTGGCCTCGGCCATGAGCACCCGCTTGTAGTCGCGCGGCATCACCTTCACGAACGCGGCCCGCGCCGTGCTCCACTGGTCGAGCACCGCCTGCCCGTTGGCGCTCGCGGTGTGGTCGACGTGCCGCCGGACCAGGCGCCGCACCAGCTTGGCGTCGTCGTCGTCCAGCGCCTCCAGGTCGACCATGCCGGGGTTGCACCGCCGGGCGAAGGTCCCGGCCCGGTCGAGCACGTAGGCGATGCCGCCGCTCATGCCCGCCGCGAAGTTCCGGCCGGTGCGCCCCAGGATCACCACGCGGCCGCCGGTCATGTACTCGCAGCCGTGGTCGCCGACCCCTTCCACCACCGCGTTCACGCCGCTGTTGCGCACCGCGAACCGCTCGCCCGCGAGGCCCCGCACGAACGCCTCGCCCCCGGTGCCGCCGTACAGGGCGACGTTGCCGATGACGATGTTCTCCTCGGGGACGAACGTCGAGGCCCGCGGCGGGTACACCGCGAGGCGGCCCCCCGAGAGGCCCTTGCCGAAGTAGTCGTTGGCGTCGCCCTCGATGGTCAGGGTGACCCCGGTCGGCAGGAACGCGCCGAAGCTCTGCCCCGCCGACCCCGTGAAGTTGATGTCGATGGTCCCGTCCGGCAGCCCCGCCCCGCCCCACCGGCGGGTGATCGTCGACCCCAGCATGGTGCCGACGGTGCGGTTGACGTTGCGGATCGGCAGGGTCAGCGACACCGGGGTCCGATGCTCGATGGCCGGCGCGCACCGCTCCATGAGGGTGTTGTCGAGGGCCCGGTCCAGGCCGTGGTCCTGCTCGCGCACGCAGCGCCGGGCCACCGTGTCGGGCACGTCGGGGTTCAGCAGGATCGGCGACAGGTCGAGTCCCCGCGCCTTCCAGTGGTCGACGGCGCCGGTGGTGTCGAGCCGGTCGACGCGGCCGATCATCTCCTCCACGGTGCGGAAGCCCATCTCCGCCATCAGCTCGCGCACCTCGTCGGCCACGAACCGGAAGTAGTTCTCGACGAACTCGGGGCGCCCCGAGAAGTGCTTGCGCAACTCGGGGTTCTGGGTCGCGATGCCCACCGGGCACGTGTCGAGGTGGCAGACCCGCATCATGATGCAGCCCTCGACGACGAGGGGGGCGGTGGAGAACCCGTACTCCTCCGCCCCGAGGAGGGCGGCGACGACCACGTCGCGGCCCGTCTTCATCTGGCCGTCGGTCTGCACGACGATGCGGTCCCTCAGCTGGTTGAGCACCAGCACCTGCTGGGTCTCGGCGAGGCCGAGCTCCCACGGCACCCCCGCGTGCTTGATGCTGGTCAGGGGCGAGGCCCCGGTCCCGCCGTCGTGCCCCGAGATGAGGACGACGTCGGAGTGGGCCTTGGCCACCCCCGCCGCCACCGTGCCCACCCCCACCTCGGCCACCAGCTTCACGTGCACCCGCGCCCGCGGGTTCGAGTTCTTCAGGTCGTGGATGAGCTGGGCGAGGTCCTCGATCGAGTAGATGTCGTGGTGCGGCGGCGGCGAGATCAGGGTGACCCCGGGGGTCGAGTAGCGGATCTTGGCGATGAAGGGGTAGACCTTGAACCCGGGGAGCTGGCCCCCCTCGCCCGGCTTCGCCCCCTGCGCCATCTTGATCTGCAGGTCGTCGGCGTTCACGAGGTACTCGCTGGTGACCCCGAACCGCCCCGACGCGACCTGCTTGACCGCGCTCCGCCGCAGGTCCCCGTTCTCGTCGGGGGTGTACCGCGCCGGGTCCTCGCCGCCCTCGCCGGTGTTGGACTTGCCGCCGATGCGGTTCATCGCAATCGCCAGCGTCTCGTGGGCCTCGGCGCTGATCGACCCGAACGACATCGCCCCGGTGGCGAACCGCTTGAAGATGGACTCGACCGGCTCGACCTCGTCGAGCGGGACCGGCGCGTCGGCGGGCCGGAGCCGGAACAGGCCGCGCAGCGTCGCCCGGTTGCGGTTCTGGTCGTTCACGAGGCGGGCGTAGTCGCGGTAGATGGCGTACTGCCCGCTGCGGGTGGCGTGCTGCAGCTTGTAGACGGTGTCCGGATTGAACAGGTGGTACTCGCCGTCGCGCCGCCACTGGTACTCGCCGCCGCTGTCGAGCTCGTCGTCCTCGTCGCCGCGGGTCGGGAACGCGGCCCGGTGCCGCTGCTTCACCTCGGCCTCGACGGTGTCGATGCCGATGCCTCCCAGCCGCGACGCCGTCCACGTGAAGTAGCGGTCGACGAACGCCTTGTCGAGGCCCACCGCCTCGAAGATCTGGGCCCCGCGATAGCTCTGCAGGGTCGAGATGCCCATCTTCGACATCACCTTCAGCACCCCCTTGGTGAGGGCGAGGATGTGATGGCGGATGCCCTGCCGCGGGTCCACGTCGGCGACGTCGCCCCGCTCTATCAGCTCCTCGATGGTCTCGAACGCCAGGTACGGGTTGACGGCTCCCGCGCCGTACCCCAGCAGCAGCGACATGTGGTGCGGCTCGCGGGGCTCGCCCGACTCGACGATGAGGGCGCAGCGCGTCCGCGTGCCCTCGCGCACGAGGTGGTGGTGCACGCCGGCGGTGACGAGGAGGGCGGGGATGGCGGCATGGCCGGCGTCGACGCCGCGGTCCGAGAGCACGAGCAGGGCGTACCCGTCGGCGACCGCGGCGCTGGCCTTCCGGCAGATCTCTTCCATCGCTCTCGCGATGCCGCCGCGGGCGTCGTGCGGGTCGAACAGCGTGGACAGCGTCACCGCCCGCAGGGCCGGGTCCGGGTTGTGCCGGATCCGCGCCGTCTCGTCGTTGTCGAGAATCGGGTACTCGATGCGGATCTGGTGGCAGGAGGCCGGCTCGGGCTTCAGCACGTTCCGCTCGGCGCCGAGGGTCGAGCTCATGTCCGTGACGAGCTCCTCCCGGATGGCGTCGAGGGGCGGGTTGGTGACCTGCGCGAAGAGCTGCTTGAAGTAGTCGTAGAGCAGCCGGGGCCGGTCGGACAGCACCGCCAGCGAGGTGTCGGTGCCCATCGACCCGATCGGCTCGACGCCCTGCCGGGCCATGGGGCCCAGCAGTATGCGGAGGTCCTCCTCGGTGTAGCCGAACGCGCGCTGGCGCCGCCGCAGCGGCTCGCCGTCGACCGGCGCCGCGGCGGGGGCGGGCGGCAGGTCGGCGAGCTGCACGACCTGGGCGTCGAGCCAGTCCTGGTAGGGATGCTCGGCCGCGAGCCCCGACTTGATCTCCTCGTCGTCGATGATGCGCCCCTGCGCGGTGTCGACGAGGAAGATCCGGCCCGGGTGCAGCCGTTCCTTGACGAGGACGTTCTCCGGCGGTACGTCGAGGACGCCGACCTCGGAGGCCATGACCACGAGGTCGTCCTTCGTCACGTAGTAGCGGGACGGGCGCAGCCCGTTGCGGTCGAGGACCGCCCCGACCACCGTGCCGTCGGTGAACGCGATCGAGGCGGGGCCGTCCCACGGCTCCATCAGGGCCGAGTGGTACTCGTAGAACGCCCGGCGGTTGGCCGCCATCGACTCGTGCTTCCGCCACGGCTCCGGGATCATCATCAGGACCGCGTGGGGCAGCGACCGGCCCGTCATGGCCAGGAACTCGAGCACGTTGTCGAAGGTGGCGGTGTCGCTCTGGCTCTCCTTGATGATCGGGAACAGCTTCTGCAGGTCGTCCCCCAGCAGGTCCGACTCGCACAGCGCCTCGCGCGCCCGCATCCAGTTGATGTTGCCGCGCAGGGTGTTGATCTCGCCGTTGTGGGCGATGTAGCGGTAGGGGTGCGACAGCGGCCACGACGGGAACGTGTTGGTGCTGAAGCGCGAGTGGACGAGCCCGATCGCCGACTCGAGGTCGGGGTCGACGAGGTCCGGGAACATGGTGGTGACCTGGTCGGCGATGAGCATGCCCTTGTAGACGAGGGTCTGCGACGACAGGCTGGCCGCGTAGAACGCGTCGGGGGCCGAGAGGCCGAGGCCGTCGACGGCGTTCTCGATGCGCCGGCGGATGACGTAGAGCTTGCGCTCGAAGCGGGGCTGCGCGCCGGGGCCGTCGTCCGGGGCGGGGCCGCGACCGATGAACACCTGCCGGATGACCGGCTCGCCCTGCCGCGCGGTGGCCCCGAGGGGGCTGCTGTCGGTCGGGACGTCCCGCCAGCCCAGGAGGGTCTGGCCCTCCTCGTCGACGACGCGCGCGATCAGCTCCTCGACCCGGCGCCGCTCGTCGGCCGGCCGGGGCAGGAACAGCATGCCGACGCCGTACCGCCCCTCCGGGGGCAGGGTGAACCCGAGCGCCGCCGTCTCGCGGCGCAGGAACCGGTCGGGGACCTGCATCAGCAGCCCCGCCCCGTCCCCGGTGTTGGGCTCGCACCCGCAGGCGCCGCGATGGAGCAGGTTGATGCCGATCTCCAGGGCCTGGTCGACGAGCCTGCGCGAGCGCTCCCCCCGGATGTGGACCACGAACCCCACCCCGCAGGAGTCGTGCTCGAACCGGGGATCGTAGAGCCCCCGGCCCGATGCGTGCGGCGATCGTCTTTCGGATCCGCTCATAGGTTCGCTCCCTGCCGGTCGGCGCCCGTCGTCGGGACGGAGGTCCGTTGCCGCGCGCCGGGGGCCATCGCGGTCCGGCGGGGGCCGGCCGTGCCCGGCGCGGGCGGGGCTGCCGACGGCGCATCGGCGCCGAGCAGCTCGATGAACGCGGTGACGGCCGGGCTCAGCCGTCGATTGCTTCGGTGCACGATGCTCAGCGGCCGGACGAGCGGCGCCTCCCCGGTCGGCAGCGCCAGCGGCGCCTGCACCAGGGTCCCCCGGCGCACCTCGCGGCGCAGGGTCGGCTCGGGCAGGATCGCGATGCCCGCCCCCTCGTCGACGGCCTGCTTGATGTTCTCGATGTTGTCGAACTCCGCGGTCACCGTCACCTCGACCCGGTGGCGCCGCAGGAAGCGGTCGACGGCCCGGCGGACCGGCAGCTTCCGGTCGAACGCCACGAACCGCTCGCCCGCGAGGTCCGCCGTCCGGATGCCGCCCCGCTCCGCCGCGAGGGCCGCGAAGCGGTGGGCGGGGGGGCACGCCACGACCATCGGCTGCCGCTCCCAGGGAATGACCGCGAGCTCCCGGCGCGGGGTGACGAAAGAGATCAGCCCGAGGTCGCAGCGGTCGCTCAGCACCTGCTCGCAGATCTCGGCGGGGTGCATGTACTGCAGGTCGACCCCCGCCCCCGGCATCGCGGCCCGGAACCGGTCCACGTACTGCGACAGGTGGTGGACGCCCACGGAGTAGATGGTCGCGAGCCGGACCGTCCGGCCCGACGGGCTCTGCCGGTGCCGCACCGCGGCCGCCAGCTCGTGATAGCGCTCGACGAGCTCCTGGCAGCCCTTGAAGAACAGCCGGCCTTCGGGGGTCAGCTGCCACGGCCGCGTCGACCGGTCGATGAGCTGGGCGCCCAGGTGCTTCTCGAGCTGCCGCACGGCCTGGCTCGCCGCCGACTGGCTGACCGAGCTGGCCCGCGCGCCGCGGGAAAAGCTCTGATGACGCACCACGTCACAGAAGATGCTCAGCGTTTCGACGTGCATGAGGCCGACCAATCTACCACAAGAGCCTAATAGCCGGCTATCGCAGTATTAGTATTGCTGATGTTGCGGATGTGCTGCCGGGGGGACGGCGCGATTGTGGTCGCTCGGGGCGGTGAATCGATACCAGGAGCCTGCGCCGTAGAACGGTGCCGCCGCCGGTGGGGGGCGCAGACTCCCAGGCGGGTTGGTTGGGGGGCCAAGCGGGACTGGCGCGCGACCTTGCGGTTGCGTTGCCGACGGCACGCGGGCGCCGCGCACCCGCGGTGGCTTCGCGCCGGGTGCGCGGCGGGGCGACCTCCCGTCAGCGTCCTTGCGAGACGGCCACGGGGTCCAGTCGTTCGGCGAGGGCATCGAGGGGCGCCCCGGCGGGGGTGCGCGCATGGATGCCGAAGCGTGCTCCCGGTCCGGTGCGGGGGGTCAGGGTCCAGGGCGCGCCGCCCGGCAGCGCCGCGAGGAACGACTCGAAGGCGGGCCGCACGGCCGCGAGCGTGTCGGGGGTGTTCGGGGCCAGGAGTCGATCGTTCGCCACCCACTCGATCTCGTCGCGGCGGAAGCGTACCGGCCCGGCCAGCGCCGCATCCTCCTCGAGCAACCGGGCGGCGCGCAGCAGCATGCCCGCCGCCGCCCGCAACCGCGTCTCGAGCGGCCCGTCCAGCGGCTGCGTCCGCACGTACTGCAGTCCCAACCGGCCGTCGCCGCGGTCGAGGACGTACCGTCCCTCGTGGCCCACGAGGAGCGCCAGGGGGCCGGTGGGGAGATGGGTGTAGTCGGCGACGTCGATCAGCAGCCCGTCCACCGCCCGGGTCTGGATCCAGCGGTGGAACACGGGGATGACATCGCGCGGCGAGAGCGCCGAGCGCTCGTCGAGGAAGACCTTCAGGGCGATGCGCTGCACGGCGGCCGCGTCGTGCGCGGCGGGGGCGACGGCCGTCATGCGGGGCTCCCGGTGAGGGCCGGTTCGCCGGCCGCGACCGGCGGCGCGCCGGCGAGCCGCCCCTGGCACGCGTGGGTGGCCTCGAGGAAGAGCTGGGCCTCCTCGATCGACTGCCGCACGGTGTCGACGCCGGCCGCGGGCCCGGTGCGGGCGTGCCGCCGGAACAGGTACTGGGCGAACTTCCCGCCCGCGAACCGGTCGAGGAAGATGCCGGTGTCGAAGAAGCGGGTCCGGAACTCGGCGACGACGCGATCGGGGTCGTCGGGGACGTCGACGAACTCGGTCTTGACGAGCCCCCGGGCCGCCTGCAGCATCGCCGCGTAGGCGAGCTCGTCGGCCGTGGCCACGTTCCCGGCCTCGAGCTGGAGCTGGGCCTCGAACACCTGGCTCTCGGCCCCCGCGAGGTCGAACTCGGTCAGCGACACCACCTCGCCCGCGCACTCGCCGATGCCCATGTCCCCGATGCCGAACTCGCGCGGGTCGCCCCAGTCGCGGTAGTAGTCGGGCGCGACCTCGTAGTCGGGCACCGCCATCAGGTCCTGGAGCATCTCGCGCAGCGCGCGCTTGCCGATGCGGGTCGTGAACGCGTGGAACGTCTCGTCGGGCCGGCGTTCCCCGACGAAGCGATCCGTGATGCGCACCACCACTTTCGGAATCTCCCGGGCCGGCACCGCGCCGATGGCGAGCCCGTAGGCCCCCGCGTTCTCGACCCACTTGCCGCCGAGCACGACCTGGAAGTGCGGGACCACGCGGCCGTGCACGTGCCGGCTGACGCCGTAGAACCCGAGGTCGCTGACATGATGCTGGCCGCACGAGTTGAAGCACCCGCTGATCTTGATGCGCAGGCCGCGGACCGCGTCGTCCAGGGTGTCGAGCCGCCCTCGCACCTGCCGCTCGAGCTCGGCCGCGAGCCCCCGCGACGAGGCGATGCCGAGCTTGCAGGTGTCGGTGCCGGGGCAGGCGGTGATGTCGCCGATCGACTGGGCGCCGGGTCGCCCCAGCCCGAGGGCGTCCAGCTCCCGGTGGAGCGCCGGCAGGTCCGACTCGCGCACCCAGCGCAGCACGATGTTCTGCTCGACGGTGGTGCGGACGGTGTCGCCGACGTAGCGGCGGGCCACGTCGGCCAGTCCCCGCAGCTGATCGCTGTCGATGTCTCCCAGCGGCAGGCTCACCGTGACCACCGCGTATCCCGGCTGGCGCTGGCGGTAGACGTTCGAGCGCGACCAGGCCGTGAAGGCCGACGCGTCCGGCCCGCCGTCGAGAGGCTCGCCGTCCTTCAGCGGCTGCTCGTCGGTCGACGACAGGTCCGCGAGCCAGGCGGTCCAGCGCTCGTCGTGGGCGAGGCCGCGGCGCTCCTCCTCCACGAGCCGCCGGAACTCGTCGATGCCGAGCCGGGCGACCAGGAACTTGATGCGGGCGCGGGCCCGGTTGCGCTTCTCGCCGAGCCGCGCGAACACCCGCGAGATCGCCTGCAGCGTCGGTAGGACGTCGGCCTCGGCCATGAACGGGTCGAACAGCTTGGCCTCGTGGGGCACCGCGCCGAGGCCGCCCCCGACCCAGACCTCGAACCCGCGCTCGGTGCCGGCGGCGGTCTCGCGGCTCGCCGCGATCGCCCCGAAATCGTGCATGTTGACGAGGCCGCACGCCTCCTGGCGGCATCCCGAGAAGGCCACCTTGAACTTGCGGCCGAAGTCCTGGGCGTCGGGGTGCCCGAGGAGGAACCGCATGGACGCGCGCGCGTAGGGGGTCACGTCGAAGGTCTCGTCGCGGCAGACCCCCGCAAGCGGGCACGCGGTGACGTTGCGGACGGTGTTGCCGCATGCCTCGCGAGTGGTGATGCCGACCGCCGCGAGCCGGCGCATCAGGGCCGGGGTGTCGTCGAGGTGGATGAAGTGGAGCTGGACGTCCTGGCGGGTGGTGATGTGGCAGATGCCGTCGCTGTACTCCTCGGCGAGCTCGGCGAGGGTGTCCATCTGCTCGGGGTTCAGCCCCCCGAACGGGATCTTGATGCGCTGCATGCCGGGGGCGTCCCAGATTGTGTCGGGGCCCTTGGTCCGGCCTTCCGACGGGAACGGCAGCGTCTTGACGCCGTTGCCGTCGTTCCGCTGGCCGTTGTCGTAGCGCTGCCCGTAGGCCCCGCGCCGCAGGCGGGTCTCCGCGAACACCTTGTCGTCGATGCGGCCCCGGTGCTTCAGGGCGATTTGGTTCTCGTAGGTGTCGATCTCCCGCCCCAGCTCCGCCGGGATGCGATCGCCGAGTCTGTCCTTCCAGGTCATCTCGAGCTCCAGCCCTTTCGTTGTCGGGATCTCCCGTCGCTCGTCGACGAGGCGTTCTTCTTCGAGGTCATCTCGAGCTCCGACCCCTTCCTGGAGATTCCCCGATGCCGCTTGCCGGCAGGGCCGCCGTCCCCGGTCATCCGGAGTACCGGCCCTTCGTTGGGACGCCCCCGCTCGCCGGCGGGGCGCCGCCCTTCCGGGTCATCGCGAGCACCAGCTCTCTCGTGCCACCGCCGCCGCGGCGTCGGCTTTCGTGTCGTCGAGCACGACATGCAGATCGACGACTTTGCCGATGACGATGGTGCCGGGGGCGCCCTCGTCGTCCGGGTGCGGGGCCGTCCCCAGCTGTCCCAGAGGCCCGGTCCAGACGCGGGTCCGCGGCGAGACGGTGGCGCACACGATGGCGGCCGCGGTGTCGGCCGGCCAGCCGCGGTCGAGCAGGCACGACGCCACCGCGGCGCGGCGGGCCAGCCCCATCAGCACCACGACGGTCAGCGAGCCGGGGGGCAGCGCCTCCAGCACCGGCCGGAAGCTCGACTCGTCGTGCCCGGACACCACCGCGAACCCCGAGGCCGCCCCGCGATGGGTCATGGGGATTCCGGCGAGCGCGGGGGCGGTTGTCGCGGTGGTCAGCCCCGGCACCACCTCGAACCGGACGCCCGCGCTCCGCAGGGCCAGGGCCTCTTCGCCGCCCCGCCCCAGCACGTAGGGGTCGCCGCCCTTCAGCCTGACCACGCGGCGGCTGCGGCGGGCGGCGCGGACCAGGAGGCGGATGATGGTGTCCTGGCGCACCGACCGGCGGCCAGCCCGCTTGCCGACGCAGAAGCACTGCGCCCGGGCCGCCAGGGCCACTATCTCGGGCGCCACGAGGGCGTCGTACAGCACCAGGTCGGCCTTCCGCAGCCGGTCCAGCGCCTGCACCGTCAACAGGGCCGGGTCTCCCGGGCCGGCCCCGACCAGCGACACGAACCCCGGGGGCGGGTGCGGTCCCCCGGCGGCGCCGGTGACGCGGGTCGCCTGCCGTCGAAGGTGCGTGGCCGGTTGCTGCGGTCGCGGTCTCATGTCCTAGTCTTCTCGGTCGACTCTCTACTGTCGTCGACCCGCTCCACGTAGGCTTCCCTGGTCGATGTCTTCGGTCTTCGGTCGATGTCTTCGGTCTCGGTCGGTGACTTCGGTCGGTCGGCAACTTCGGTCTCGGTCGGTCACTTCAGGCTCGGCCGCTCTCTTGAGCCCCGGCCGCTCTCTTGAGCTCCGGCCGCTCTCTTCCGGCGACGTGCGATCGTCGTCGTAGAGGGCGGCCAGCGCACGCAGGAGCAGCGGCCGCCGCCGTTCCATCGGAACGCCGCCGGCGAGCCACCCCGCCCGCTCCTCGTCCGACGCGGCCAGCCACCGTCGCACCTCGTCCTCGGGCAGCAGCGCCTCGATCGCCTCGCGAATCAGCCCGGCCAGGGCCGGGGCCCGGCCGTCGGTCGAGATCGCCGCGGTGACCCCGCCCCGCCTGACCACCCCCCCGAGGTAGAGGCTCGCGTTGCGCGGATCGTCCACCGCGTTGACGAAAAGGCGCCGCTCCTCCGCCGCCGCCGCGACCTCGCGGTTGACCGCCGGCGGCGCCGCCGCCACCGCGAGCCACGCGCCGTCGAGGTCGGAGGCCCGGAACGGGCGGCGGCGGACGGCGACGCCGCTTCCCGCGATCACGGCCGTGACCTCCGGCGCGACGACCGTAACGTCGGCGCCGGCCTCGAGCAGCGCCCGGAGCTTCGAGGCCGCCACCGGCCCGCCGCCTACCACCGTCACCGGCCGGTTCGCCAGCTTCAGGAACGCCGGAAAGAGCGGCGTCGACGCGTCGGCCATGGCTCCTCGCCCGGAAATCGTGCGTGCGCCGCCGCCGGCCCCGACCGAACCTGCCGCCAGTCAGCGCCGCCGGTCATGCCGGTGCCTGACGAGTGAGAGCCGACGCCGTCTCCGTTCGCTCGGCCGCGACCGCCGTTCAACAAAAAAAACCCGGAGCCGTGTGGCCCCGGGCTTTCGGTCTCTCGCGCTGGGTGCTTGCTGGTCTTCTCTTTCAGCTTCTGTGCGTCACCTCACACGACCGTCAGCGTGGGGGCCTCGGCGGCCTCCGGACAACAGCAGCAGGCGGTCCTTGTGCGCAACGTCACGATGCCGAGACTCTATCCCGCGACGGCCCGCGGCGTCAAGGGTCGGTTGAGACCGACCCCGCGGGCACACTGAGATTCTGTCAGTTGAAATGCTATGTTCGGACCTGATATGTCATATGTGTCGAGATTTTCGACCATCCCGCCGGCAGCTACTTCCTGTTCGGGCCGCGCGGCACCGGCAAGTCCACCTGGCTGCGCGCCCGGTATCCGGATGCGGCCTGGATCGATCTGCTCGATGCGGAAGCCGAACGACACTACTACACGAGACCCGAACGGCTGAAGGAGTTCATCGCGGCCCATGCCGACCGGGGGACGATCGTCATCGACGAGATCCAGCGCGTCCCCCAACTCCTCCCGTTGGTTCATCAGCACATCGAGAGCGACAAGTCGACCCGGTTCGTCCTGACCGGCTCCAGCGCCAGGAAGCTGCGCCGTTCGGGGGTGGACCTGCTGGCGGGCCGGGCCGTGCTGTGCGCGATGCATCCCTTCATGGCCGCGGAGCTGGGAGGCGCCTTCGATCTCGCGCGCAGCCTCGAGTCGGGCCTGGTGCCTCTAGTGCTGATGGCGGAGAATCCGGACCGGACGCTACGCGGCTACATCGATCTGTATCTGCAGCAGGAGGTCAAGGCGGAGGGGCTGGTGCGGCGCCTCGACGACTTCAGCCGGTTCCTCGAGGTCGCGTCCTTCTCGCACGCGCAGTTGCTGAACGTCTCGGACATCGCGCGGGAATGCGTTACCCCGTCGTCGGAAGCGCCGGCCGCCCCGTCGGGGACCGTTACACTGTGGGCTCATGGTGACGATGGAAGCGGTCAACAAGGTCGTGCTGCGCGCCGCGGCGGCAGTGCTGGAGAGGTACGACGCTCGCGACACCTGGGTGCGCGCGAAGGCCGACGGCTCGCCGGTGACCGGCGTCGATCTTGCGGCTGACGCCATCCTGCACGACGGATTGAAGGCGCTGGACCCCGCGGTCCCCTATCTGTCCGAGGAGCACGAAGTACCCCCCTGCGAGGTCCGCCGCCGATGGTCCCGCTACTGGCTCGTCGACCCCCTCGACGGTACGAAGGAGTTCATCGGCCGCACCGGCGAGTTCACCGTCAACGTCGCCCTGATCGAGGACGGCGAGCCGGTCCTCGGGGTGGTGGCGGCGCCCGCCGCGGGGCTGCTGTACTACGCTCGCGCCGGAGAGGGCGCATGGAAGCGCGAGGGCGACGGTCGGCCGCGGCGTCTGCGGTCGACCCTGACGAGCCCGTCCGATCCGCTCCGCGTCGTCGAGAGCCGGTCCCACCCCAGCGCCGCCCTCGAGGCGTTCCTCGAGCCGCTGAACGTGGTGGAGCGGATCAAGAGCGGCAGCTCGCTGAAGTTCTGCGTGGTAGCCGAGGGACGGGCCGACGTCTACCCGCGGCTCGGGCCGACCATGGAGTGGGACGTCGCCGCCGGCGACTGCGTCCACCGCAACTCCGGCCACCCCGACCCTCATCCGGGCACCTTGCGCTACAACAAACCGTCGCTGCGAAACGGCAGCTTCGTCGTCGGGTTGCGGCCGGGGACGTACGTGCTGCCCGGCGATTGACGGCCGAGGGCGTCATTGCCCGGCCCGTGCGGTCCGCGGGTTTCATCGACTCGACTCGTGGACTCGATGGTCCAAGGGGGGCAAGTCATCGAGAGCATCGAGAGCTCTCCAGTCGTCCTCCGTCCAGTCGTCGAACGGGCCGGCGGGTTCCCGCTCGGTATCGCGAGGCGGGGGCTCGAACGGTCCGAGGCCGGGAGCGTTGGCGAGGAGCCACTGCCCGAACGACGGTCGTGCTTCCTGTGTCTCGTCAACGGGCACCAGTGTTTGCACTCCTCGGTTGGGGGAACGGAGTTCAGCATAGACCGTTCAGCATAGACCGCCTGACGCGTCAGGCACGGCCATTCGCCGCGGGAGCCCGCCGCCGCCACCAGGCCGCGGCGAGGCTGCCGACCAGGGAGTGGAAGACGCTGGCGATGGCGCTGGGGACCGCCACCAGGGGGTTGGCGAAGTTCTGCTGGGCCAGCACCACGCCGAGGCCGGTGTTCTGCATGCCGACCTCGATCGCCACCGTCCGCGCCGCCACCTCGCGCCGCAGGGCGAGCCGACCCGCGAGGTAGCCGAAGAGGAAGCCGAGGCTGTGGAGGCTGACGACGGCCAGGACCAGCCGGGGGCCCGCCTCGATGATGCGCTCGCGGCCACCGCCGACGACCGAGCCGACGATGAGGCTGATGGCCACGATGGCCACGAGTGGCGCGATGGGCAGCACGCGGTCGACGGCGCGGGGGAAGCGCCACTTGAGCAGCGCCCCCGCCGCCACCGGCACGATGACGACCTGGACGGTGCTGATGAGCAGCCCGCCGGCGGGGACGTCGACGCGGCTGCCGGCGAGCAGGGCGGTCAGCACCGGCGTCATCACGACCGCGAGCAGGGTGGACAGCGCGGTCAGGGTCACGGACAGTGCGACGTCCGCCCGCGCGAGGTACGCGATGACGTTCGAGGCGGTGCCCCCGGGGCAGCACGAGACGAGCACGAGGCCCACCGCGAACGGCGTCGGCAGGGCGAAGAGATACCCGAGGCCCCAGCCGAGGGCCGGCATGACGGTGTACTGCAGGACCACCCCGGGCAGCACCCGGGCGCGCTCGCGCCCCACCCGGCGGAAGTCGTCGAACCCCAGGGTCATGCCCATGCTGAGCATGATGACGCCGAGGCCGACGGTGATCAGCGGTCCGCTGAACCAGGTGAACCAGTCCGGCCGGACCAGGGCCGCGATGCCGGCGCCCAGAACCCACAGGGGAAACGCCGAGGTCAGGACCGAAAGCATGTGAGGGCGATGATGCGCCGAGTGGTGCCGCGTGGCTCGGTGGAGTCGCCCCTGCTCGGGGGGGTCAGCGTGTGTGCAGCCCCGGCGCGTTCACGTGCGCGTTGACCTGCGCCGTGAGCGTGTCGCGTCGCCCGGACAGCCGGCCGATCTGAACAGTGTTCCAGAGCCCGGTGATTGCCGCGATCGTCGCCGCCGCCGCCGTGAGCACCTCGAGCATGTCCCCATGATACGTGATCCGCCGCGGGAGATGAGCGCGCCGGGGGCTGCTACGGCAGGGCCGCCACCACCGCCTGCAGCGCGGCGTAGTCCGGCTCGACGCCGAGGCTGTCGCCGATCCAGTGGTGGCGCACCACGCCCTCCTTGTCGACGACGGTCACCGCGCGGTTGGCGCAGACGTAGCCCTCCAGCCCGGCGAGGTCGGGGAACGCGACGCCCCAGGCGGTCACGACCTCCCGGTTGTAGTCGCTGAGGAAGGTGTACCCGACGTCGTTCGCCGCTTTCCACGCGGCCTGAACGAAGGGCGGGTCGACGGTGATGCCGACGATCTCCGCGTCGAGGGCGCTGAACCGGTCCAGGCGGTCGCGCAGGGCGCACATCTCGGTGGTGCAGACGGGGGTGAAGGCGCCGGGGAAGAAGACGAGGACGACGTTCCGGCCGCGGAAGTCCCGCAGGCTGCGTCGTTGCTGCGGCGTCTCGTGCAGGGTGAAGTCGGGAGCGGGCTGTCCGACGACGATGGCCATCGAGCGATCTCCTGGGGACGGTGACGATCGGCACTGCGACGACGCGCCGCCGGCCCGGATCCCGGCGTGAGGATTCCGACGCATGAGAGTATCGTACGCTGCCGGTCGCGACCGTTGCGACCACCCTGGCCGGATGATGGGGGCGAGGTGACGGTTCATGATGGATTCGTGCGTTCGTCGACACGACTGCCGGGCTCCACCCGGCGCGGCAGCTCGCCTTCGGTACCCGGTCCATGTCGGAGGGCGGGTCGAGGGCGTGTCGCACTGCGAGAAGGAAGGGTACGTGTCCGGCGAGCCGTCGGGCCGCCGATCCCGAGGCATCCATGACTGACACCGACCGGTTCCGGCGCGCCGTCGAGCGGTTCGACGCGGCGAACGCGGAAGACCCGAATCGCGAGCTCGTGGACGGGGCCGGGCAGCCGAAGGAGCTGGTCTACGCCCGGCGAATGACCGCCCGCCTCGACCGGTTGCGGCCCGATGCGCCCGAGGCGGTCCGGCTCGCGGCCCGCTGCCAGCACATCCGCCGCTGGACGATTCCCCGCGCCGACTACCCGGCCGGCCGCGAGGGCTATCGCCGGTGGCGTACGGACCTGGCCCGGTTCCACGCCGAGACCGCCGCCGCCATCCTGCGCGACGTCGGCTACGGCGACGATGTCGTGGCCCGGGTCGAGTCGCTGCTCCGCAAGGAGCGGCTCAAGGCAGACCCCGACGTGCAGCTCCTCGAGGACGTCGTCTGCCTGGTCTTCATCGAGCACTACCTCGCCGGCTTCGCGCCGAAGCACGACGAGGAGACCCTCGTCGGGGTGCTCCGCAAGACGTGGCGCAAGATGTCGGAAGACGGGCACCGCGCCGCGCTCGCCCTCGACCTGCCCGTGAACCTGCGCTCCCTCGTCGAGCGGGCGGTGGCGTCACCGGCCGAGTGACACGGCGCCGGCGGGGTCGGGCGCCGGGGTCCCGGCGGGCGCCGGCGGGCGCACGATCCTCGCGGTGAAGGCCATCAGGAACAGGACGCCGGCGAGGCGCCCCCCCACGATCGCGGTCGCCGCCCCCACCGCGCCGACCCACGACAGCACCTGCGTGGTGACCGTGAGCAGCAGGACGACCACCGCCACCTCGAAGATCCCCGCCCAGGTGATCGGGGCCGTCTGTCGGGCGTGGACGAGCACCGAGCGCTGAAAGCAGATCCACACCGACCCGGCCGGGAGCAGGGCCAGGATCTGCGCCGGCAGCAGGGCGAACGCCGTCAGCTCGGGCGAGAGGCCGGACACGCCCTGGAACCAGACGCTGGCCAGCGGCGTGAACACGATGAGCGCGAGGCCGCCCGCGGCGGCGGCCGCGAGCAGGTACCCGAAGTTGCGGATCGGCCGGTACTGTTCCCACCGGTCGCCGAACAGGGCGATCCCCACCTCCTGATACGACAGCCCGAGCGCGCGGAAGATGAAGGTCAGCCCGTGGATGACGGGCAGTACGGCCAGCGACTCCAGGGCGTACCGGCTCTGGCCGACGAAGAAGGTCACTGCCGGCTGCACCGCCATCGCCAGGATCGACATCGTCGCCAGCGGCAGGTAGAAGCGGTAGATCACCCCCATCGTCAACCCGGCCCCCGGCCGTGCCGCGGCGCTGGCGCCCGCGCGAACGGGGCCGGGCGCCGCGGACGCGGCCGCAGCCGCGCCGGAGCCGGCCGCCGCGGGGTCCGGGTCGGGCGCCGCGGACGCCGCTGCAGTCCAGTCGGCCGTTGCGGGGTCGGCCGCGCCGGACGCGGCCGCCGCGCGATGAGCCGGGCCGGCCTGGAGCTCGGCCACGACGCCCCGAGTCATGAAGCGGCTGGCGACCGCCTCGACGACGACTCCGGTGGCGAGCGCGATGGTGCCCACGTGCACCCCCTCCAGCCCGGGCGCCCGGGCCGCGGCGAGGGCGGCGACGCTCATGGCCGCGAGCCGCAATACGGTGCCGTAGGTGACGAAGCGGGTCAGGCGGCGGCGGATCAGCAGCCCCTGCCGGAACCGCCGGTACCCGATGGCGATCGGCCACGGCAGCATGATGACGAGCCCCTGGTGGGTCAGGCGGGCCACGTCGGGCGGCAGGCCGATGAGCGACACGGCGAGCCGGTCGAACACCGGCGGCAGGACCGCGACGATCTGAACCACGGTCAGCGCCGCCCCCAGCGTGTACGCGAACCGGCGCAGGGCCGCGTAGCTCGCGGCGTCGGTGACGAGGGCGGTCGAGGCGGCCATCAGCATGATGACCGGCGCCTCGATGATGATGGCGAGCGCGAACGCCACTCCGAACGCGGCCAGGTTCTCGGTCGGCTGATCGAGCCTGGCGATGATCGCGGCGAGGTACGGGCCCTCCGCCGCCATCATCAGCCAGGTGCCGGCGAGGGGGGCCCAGAACGCCGCGATGCGGGGATAGGTCAGGGGCTCGGCGGACATGGCAAACGGACCATGCTACCCCATCGTCCGGCGGCCGCGGCCCGTGCCGGCCGACCGTCTCGCACGCCGGGCTGACCTTCGTGTTCGCTGATAGTGGTGATACCATCGTGGTGATCGCCGCAATCACCGAGTTGATCCTTCGACGGCGATGATCCGGTCATGAGCACGCGCGTGGAAATCACGACGGTCTTTCGCCTCGCCGACGCCGCCGAGTCGGATGCGGCCTTCACGTTCGAGCACTCGCCGTCCTCTTCGCGGGTGGCCGAGCGGCCGGCCGCGGCATACGGCGGCGCGGCTACCGCGGGACGGCGGGCATCGCCGGAGGGAACGAAGCCGGAGCCGCCGCACGAGCAACGGATGGCGCGGTTGCGGGAGTGGCTGGCGGCCCGGGATCTGGACGGCCGGGAAGAGGAGGTGCTGATCGTCTCCGGCGTCGACCGCACGACCCTCGAGACCGCGAAGGCGCTGCTCGAGCTGTTGTGCGAGCGCCTCTGCGACTTGCAGGATGCGCACATGCCCCGGCTCATCGAAATGGCCATGCCGATGCTGTCGGAGAGAACGTCGTCCGCCGTCATCTATCACGCGCGCCGGAACGCCAGCCTGCGCGCGGAGTTCGCCCGCAGCTGCGAGCTGCTCGACGCCGAGCAGGTGCATGCGCTCTACGGGTCGTCCGCGAAGAACCGCGCGGCGCTCGCCGCGCGCTGGCGGTCCGACCGGAAGGTCTTCGCGATCGAGCACCGTGGCCGGCTGCTGTACCCGGCGTTCCAGTTCGACGAGGTCGGCCGCCCGAAGGCCGTCATCGGGCGGATCCTGAAAGCCCTCGGTCCCGGGACCGGGCCGTGGCAGACCGCGATCTGGTTCACGACGCCCAATTCGTGGCTCGATCGACGGAGACCGCTGGATCTCCTGGAGAGCGAGCCCGATCGCGTGATCGACGCGGCCGACGATGTCTCGAACCCGGCGGACTACTGACCGCGTGCCCGAGGAGCGCGGCGTCCCGGCGCCTCCGGAACATGTCGATCCGTTGACGACAACCTGGAAGGCCGGCACTCTCCTGTATCGAGTGCACCGGGCTCACTATCTGCCGCATGCATTCAATCAGCCTCCGCGCGGCCGGCGAGGTCGCTTCCATCCGATTCGTGACGCGTCGGGTAGATGGGTTCCAACACTGTACGCCGCCGACTGCATCGACGGCGCTCTGTCCGAAACCACCCTTCACAACGTCGTCGCAGGTGATGCCATCCTGCGGTCGCGACTGCAAGGACGATGCCTCACGCGCATCGAGCTCACGCGCGACATCCTGGTCGCCGACCTCAGGGGCCACGGCCTGCGCAGGCTGGGGCTGACGCGCGCCCGGCTGCTCGATTGCGGCGCGCCTCACTACGCGGAGACCGCGCGCTGGGCGGAGGCGATCCACCGGTCGAGTGATTCGCTGCACGGCATGGTCTGGGTCTCGCGGCAGTTCGACACCGCCGCGGCTCTGCTCGCTTTCGGTGACCGGCTGCACGAGCACGATTTCCGGTGCGGCGCGACGCAACCGCTCGACGGCGGCCGCGGCTATCGCCTCGTGCAGGACGCCGCGGCCGCGGCCGGGATCACCGTCGTCGAGGCGTGAGCAGGGAGGGCCGAACGAGGGCGCGCCCGGGCGCGTGGGGCTGCTAGGATCACGGCATGGACGAGCAGGCTGCCCGCGAGCTGATCGTCGGCGCGGTGCGCATCGTCGGCTTCACGGGGGCCGGCATCTCGACCGAGTCGGGGGTGCCGGACTTCCGCAGCCCCGACGGAGTGTGGGCGCGGAACCGGACGGTCGACTTCCAGGAGTTCGTGTCGACCGAGTCGGGGCGGGTCGAGTACTGGCGCCAGAAGGCGGCGGCGTGGCCGGCCATGCGCGAGGCGAAGCCCAACGCGGGGCACCATGCGTTCGTCGAGCTGCACCGGCAGGGCCGGCTCCTCGCCCTGATCACCCAGAACATCGAGCGGCTGCACCAGCGGTCGGGGCTGCCCGCCGACAGCGTGCTCGAGCTGCACGGCACCACCACCGAGGCGGTGTGCCTGACGTGCGGAGACCGCATCACGTCCGACGAGGCGTGCCGCCGCATCGAGGCGGGCGAGCCGGCGCCGCGCTGCCGGGCCTGCGGCGGGCTGCTCAAGCCGGCGACGATCTCGTTCGGGCAGGCCATGCCCGTCGACGTGATGGCGCGGGCCCAGGAGGCGGCCGAGGCGTGCGATCTGCTCATCGCCGTCGGCTCCTCGCTGGTGGTCGAGCCCGCGGCTTCCATTCCCCGCGTAGCGAAGGCGGCGGGGGCGCGGTTGATCATCGTGAACCGAGAGCCGACCCCCCTGGACGGCATCGCCGACGCCGTGGTCCGCGGCGAGATCGGTGCGGTCCTGCCCGCGCTGGTAGGCGCGGACGGCTGACGGGCCGGGGGATGAAGTACCATGCGAAGCGAGTCGGCATGAACAGGTTTACCGTCCAGCAGTCCGAGATCGAGCTTGAGTCCAAGTTCGCTTCTCGACTCTGGTCCGTCGTTCACGACGTGCCCGTGCTCTACGACGCCCTGCTGGACGAGCTTGCCCACGTCGGTCTCTCGAGCATGGACCTGCGTCCGGACGCCGGCAACGGCTCGGTGGGTGGGAGCCGGTCTCGGGGTCTGGCTGTTCGGAGGCAAGGTCAACGCCAGAATCGGTCTGGACGGCGTTCGTTTCCAGACCTCTTCGCCGGTGCCGCAAGTCGTCGACTCCGTCGACGGCGTGATCGGCGCGGTCCGCCGGGCGTCGCCCGAGCTTCGCTTCAAGACCCATGCGGTCTCGTGCGCCTGCCACGGACTCATCGAAGGCATGAAGGCCGCCGAGTTCGGCCGCCGGTTCGTGCCGAACTCGGTGAACATCGACGGTTTCGGAGACTGCCTCGGCGCCGGAGCCGCCCTGTACTTCGGTGAAGCTCCACCGATGATCAGCTCCACGTTGACCCTGGACATCTCCCGCTTGGTCCCGGATGGTCTCTTCGTCCGGGTGTTGATGGTGATGGACGGAGCAGTTGGAACCGGCGCGGCGATCCGGGCCCTGGCGGAAGAACGGACAGCGGCGGCGCTGACGGCCGTGGGGCTGGAGAGCTCCTGAGAGGATCATGTTCGGACAGCAACTCGGACGTCTCGAGGTCGACACTCCGTGGGCACCGCCGTTCGCCTCGGCGATGGATGTCGGACACCGGCGCCCGCTGGCCGACAGCACCGGGTTCAATGAGGGTTTCGGGTGGTTAGCGACGGCTCCCCCGCGGATCGATGCGGGCACGTTCGCCCGAAGCGAGGATGCCTGGGGGTTCCAGCACGTCGAAGTCCGCGTTGCCCCGCCGCCCGTCGAGCGCGGCGGGGGCCTCCAGGCGGCGGATCTGGCTTCACGACGACCGGCCGCGGTCATCGAGGCGATGCTCCGTCAGCTTCTGGCCCGCCATCGCGTCCTGGCCGCGCGCAAGCTGGCCGATGCCATTCCCGTGGATCAGCCCTTGGACGAGTCGCTGCGCCGTCTGCTGATCGTGCTGGCGGCCCCGGTCGTGCGGCGCAGACTGCCTGCACAACCGAAGGGTTTCGAGAACGTCGAGTGGCTGCGCAGGAATGCCGGTAGCCATGCCGGCAAGTGGGTCGCTCTGGTCGACGGCGAGCTTCTCGCGGCCGATGAGTCCCTGGCTGCCTTGCGGCGGAAGTTGACGGAGATCGCCCCGCACGCCAATCCGTTCCTGCATCGCCTGTAGCGACCGCGATGCTCCATTGGCCTGACGGGTCCACGTTTGCTTCCGGCAGATCCCGCTATCACGACAGGGATCGGGCCTGCGCGGACTGCACGGGGAGGGCGTGCCCACGGCACCGATTCCCAGTGGCCCCTCTACCGAAGGAACCGTTCAGGAGGAAGGTGACGCAGATGCGGTTTTCGCGCTCTCTGGCGGCCATCGCGGCGGTCTGTCTCGCGGCTGGGTCCTCCCGGCCGGCGCACGGGCAGGAGGTCACCACCCTCGACCTCGAGCAGGCCGCCGGCGACACGTCGTCGTGGCTGATGTACGGTCGCGACTATCACGGCCACCGCTTCGTTGAGCTCGACGAGATCACCCCGGACAACGTGGGCCGCCTCCACCCCGCCTGGGTGTTCGCCACCGGCGGCGACAACCGCGGTCTGGAGGCGACGCCCCTGGTGCACGAGGGCGTCATCTACCTGTCGGCCGACGAGTCGCGCGTCTTCGCCATCGACGCCCGGACCGGCGCGAAGATGTGGGGCTTCGAGCCGGAGATGTCCGACGAGGTAGAGCGGGTGTACTGCTGCGGCTCGAACAACCGCGGCGTCGCCCTGTACGGCGAGCTGGTCTACGTCGGCACCATGGACGCGCGCCTGTTCGCGCTCCACCGCGACACCGGGGCCATCGCGTGGGAGGCCGAGGTCGTCGACTGGCGGCAGGGCTACAGCATCACCGGCGCGCCGCTGGTCGTCAACGGCCTCGTCCTGACCGGCGTGGCGGGAGGCGAGTACGGCATCCGCGGCTTCGTCAAGGCCTACGACGCGATGACCGGCGAGCTGCGCTGGACCACCTACACCATCCCCGGCCCCGGCGAGCCCGGCAACGAGACGTGGCCCGGCGACACCTGGAAGAACGGCGGCGCCCCCACCTGGACGACCGGCGCCTACGACCCCGGGCTGAACCTCGTCTACTGGAACACCGGCAATGCCGCCCCCTGGAACTGCCACGTCCGCAGGGGCGACAACCAGTGGTCGGCCGCGACCGTCGCCATGGACGCCGACAGCGGCGACATCCGCTGGGGCTATCAGTACACCCCCTGGGACTGCTGGGACTACGACGCGGTGAGCACGCCGGTGCTCGCCGACGTGACCCTGCCCGGCCACGGGCCCGTCCAGGCCCTGTTCCACCACGACAAGAACGGCTTCTTCTACGCGCTCGACCGCACCGACGGCCGGTTCCTCTACGGCGAGCCTATCGTGCCCGGCATCAACTGGGCCTTCGGGCTCGACCCCGAGACCGGCCGCCCGCGGGTGAACCCCGACATGGTGGCGCAGTCCGGGGGACCCGAGGTCGGACCCATCATCCCCAGCCTCGAGGGGGCCATCGACTGGCAGCCCCTCGCCTACAACCCCGACCTCGGCGCCCTCTACTTCATGTCGAACCAGTGGGCGATGGGCTACCGGTTCTGGGCCGAGGACGAGTTCGAGCCGCCGACCAACGGCGAGGCGTACTTCGGCGGCGACTACCAGCAGTACCTGACGAGCGAGAACCCCGGCAACTTCGTGGGCTTCGACGTGGTCGAGCGGGAGGTGCTGTGGCGCGTGGTGAGCCCCGCCCCGTTCTGGGCCGGCGCCGTGGCGACGTCGAGCGGGCTGGTGTTCACCGGCGACATGCGCGGCTACTTCATGGCCATCGACGCCCGCAGCGGCGAGGTGCTGTGGCGGTTCCAGACCGGCTCGGGCATCATCGGCAGCCCCATCACCTACGAGCTCGACGGGACGCAGTACGTGGCGGTGCCGTCGGGCGGCATCGGCGGGGACATGATCTTCTACTACACCGAGCCGAAGGCCGGGAACCTGTGGGTGTTCGCGCTCGACGGGGGTCCCCGGACCGAGCAGCCGGGCACGAACCTGACCCCGCTGCCGGGCGGCCTGCCCCGCGTCGGCGAGCCCGGCCACACCCTCGGCGGCCGCGTCCTGCCCGGCTACGGCTTCGAGCCCACCGAGGGCGCCGAGCCCGTCGCCGCGCCGTCACCGCCCCCCGTGGCCCCGCCCGCGCCCGGCGACGCGGCCAACCCGGTGCTCGGCGACGAGGCCGCCATCGCGGCCGGCGAGAGCATCTACCGCGCGCGTTGCGTCGTCTGCCACCGCGCCGGCGGCGGCGCGAGCCCCAATCTGTTCCAGACCGGGCTGCCCACCGGCCGTTTCTTCGACGCGGTCACGCGGGGACGCGACGGCACGAACATGCCCGCCTTCGGGGAGCTCCTGTCGCAGGACGAGATCCGGCAGGTGCACGCCTTCCTGATGTCCCGCGACGCGCTCTGAGACGGCTGACGTCCATCCGAATCCGCGCCGGGCGGTTCCGTTCCCCCGGCACGGGCCGTGCGGTTCGAGCAGGACGAGACCCGACGGGTCGGCGTCGGCGGTGTGCCTGCTATTGTGGTTCGATACCGCCTTGGTGGCGTCTCAACCGTTCGGTCGTCTCGGTGATCAGCTTCGGAACCCGCGCTGTCGCGTGGTTGAGGACGTCGCCGCAGGCGGTTCTGGTCGCGTTCCACGTCTCGTCGGGGTTGGTCTCTCGCGTGGGGCTCTCGTATCGCATCTTCCCGCTGTACAGGGTCAGTACTTCCAGCGCCCTTCGGTCCCTGGTGGCGGCGATGCGTTCGCCGTGGCGTTCGACGTCGTCCCACAACTCGTTCAGGTCGTGCTTGTGCTTCACTCGTCGGCCCTGAGCTACGGTCAGCGCCTTGAGCGCGTACTCCATCGCGCTCTGAAGTTGACGGCAGCGGCTGCGCGTGCTGGTGCGCATGTCGTTGGCGTACAGCCAGTCGTCCGCGGCGCTTTCGAGCAACCGGTTCGCTTCGTCGGGCTCGAAGCGGGTCTCCTTCACCATCTCGTGGCCGTTCCAGAAGTACGCCGGTCCTGTCTCAAGCGGCTCGACGCCGTTCCGTGCGTAGACCGTCCGCCCCTCTTGCAGGGCTGCGCCCTGGATCCGGGTCGTGCTGTGGCGCCATGCCTCGGCGGTGGTGCGGTTCATCATGACGACGTCGACGTCGTAGTCCCGCCCGTTCCGGGCTTCCCAGGTCTCCTGGCGGGTGCGGCCGTCGTCGTTCTCTCTCTCGGCGATGACGAGCAGGTCGAGGTCGCTCTCGTCGGTCATCTCCCCGCGGACGGCGGAGCCGAAGAGCACGATCTGGTCGGGGTCGATTCTCGACACGATGCGGTCCACGGCGGCTTGCAGCCGTTCCGGATCGGGTGCGCCCCGGTTGTCGGCTCGCAACGCCGTGCGTCTCGGTTCTCGTCGTCTGGGGCGGTGACCCGGATATGCGGGTGCAGGTGGTCCTGCGGCGGCTCCACCCGGGGGGGGCGCAGCGCCCGTGCCGAGGGTGCGGACCACGGTGCCCGTTGGCGTCCTGGTCATGTTCGTCCCAAGATAGCACGCGCGCCCGAGGTTGCCGGCGTCGCCGGTCGGGGTACCGGTATCCCGGCCTGGAACGCTGGTCTGGCCGCCGTCACGTCCTGAAGCTCCCGATCAGGACGCCGAAGGCGCCCCCGTCTGTCGGCACCTCCACTGCCGACCTCGGAACGGGCGTCGCGCGGCCGCTGGCGCCCGCGGCCCGCATAGTAGAATCGAGCCTGCGGCGGATCTTGCGCGTGAGGAGTGGAGCCATGGAAAGAAGACGCAGGCGGAGTTCGCTCCTGGCGTGCGCGGCGGTGGGCGGCTTGCTGGCTGCCGCCGGTTGTGTCGGCAGCGAGCCGGAACGGCTCGTGATCGAGGCGGACGTCGAGGCGATCGCGGTCGCCGAGTCGACCGAGGTTCGGATCGAGCTCTTCGACAACCTCGACACGCCGGTGCCCGGCGCCGCGGTCCGGCTCTCCACCGACACCCCCGGCACGGTCCTGAGCGAGGAAGAGGTGGTGACGGGGCCGTCCGGCGACGCCCGCGTCACCCTCACCGCGTCGAACCGGGTCGGCGAGAACCGGGTCGAGGCCGTGGCCGGCGATCTGTCGGCCTCGCTCGTCGTGCCCGGCCGGCCCGGGCCGCCCGCCGGCGTCACCGTGACCGCGGATCCTGCGCGCACGCTGAACGGGGGGACGGTCGTCCTCTCCATTGCTGTCACCGATCGCTTCGACAACCCCGTCCCCGGCGCGGGGGTGGGGCTGGAGGCGGCCCCCGCGGCTGCGGCCCTGGACCTCCCCGGCGGCGAGACGGACGACGCGGGGTCGCTGACCCGGATGTTCACCACCGCGACCGAGCCGGGCGACAACCGGGTGCAGGTGACGGTGGAGGGTCTGCCGCCCCGCACGCTGATCGTGCCGACGCGGCGGCTCTCCCGGCTGACGGTCCGGCCGGAACGGGCGGAGCTGGTCGCCGGCGACAGCCTGACCTTCGAAGCCGTCGGCTTCGACGACGACGGCGGCGAGCTCGCGGTGCGGCCCGAGTGGACCCTCGCGGGGGCGGTCGGCGCGCTGGAGCCGTCCGGGGCGTTCACGGCCGCCACCGCGGGCGAGGGAAGGGTGCAGGCGGAGGTCGGCGGGGTCGTTGCGTCGAGCGCGCTGACGGTGGCCCCGGGGCCGCCGCGCCGCATGGAGGTGCTGCCGGGCGACGTGCGCGTCGAGTCGGGCGAGACGGTCACCCTGCGCGCCGTGGCCCGCGACGCGGGCGGGAACGCCGTGGCCCCGGGCGAGCCGGTGCAGTGGGCCCTGACCGCGGACGTGGGCGATCTGGACGACCGCGGGGTCCTGACCGCGCGGCGGGCCGGAGAGGCGACGGTGACGGCCGTGGCCGGCGACCTGCGGGGCGAGGCCCGGGTCGCGGTGACGGCGGGGCGGTTGGTGACGATTGCGCTGGAGCCGGCCGACCCGACGGTGGTCAGCGGAACCGAGCGCCAGTTTCGCGCCGGCGGCCAGGACCCCGGCGGCAACGAGGTGCCGATGACGCCGACGTGGAGCCTGTCGGACGCGATCGGCGAGCTCGACGACACCGGGCGGTTCCGGGCGGTGCGCGCCGGTACCGCGCGGCTCGTCGTGGCCTCCGGCCGCGTCGCGGCCTCGACGGTGATCGAGGTGGTCCCGGGTCCCCTCGAGTCGATCGCGGTGAGCCCCGCGCGGGCCGAGGTGCCGGCCGGCACGACCGCCGCCTTCTCGGCCGTCGGCCGCGATGCGGCGGGGAACGAGGTGGCCATCGAGCCGGCCTGGGAGCTGTCGTCGCCCGTCGGCCGGATCGCGGCCGGCGGCGAGCTGACCGGGAGCCGGGTCGGTCAGGCCCGGATCGTCGCCCGGTCGGGAGAGGTGACGGGCACGGCCGAGGTGCGGGTCGTCCGCGGCGCCCTGACGAGTCTGGCCGTCGAGCCGAGCACCGCCGCCGTGGTCGCCGGGTCGTCGCAACGGTTCGTCGTGACCGGGGTCGACGTCGTCGGCAACCGGGTGACGGTCGAGCCGGTCTGGAGCCTGTCGGCGGGCGGGGGGCGGATCGACGCGGACGGCACGTTCGCCGCCACCGCGGCCGGCGCGGTCACCCTGGCGGCGGCGGTGGAGGACCTGTCGGTCGAGGCCACGGTGCGGGTCGCCGCGGGACCGCTCGCCTCGATCGAGGTGACCCCGCGGCGGATCGACGTCGCCTCGGGCTCGGTGCAGGCGTTCGAGGCCACGGGGCGGGACGCCCTCGGGAACGAGCGGCCGATCACGCCGGCGTGGACGGTGACCGGGGGCGTCGGCACGATCGGCGCGACGGACGGGCGGCTCGCCGCGGTCACGGCCGGGGCGGGCTCGGTGGTCGCGACGGACGGCGGGCTGTCGGGGGTCGCCGACGTGCGGGTCGCTCCCGGTCCTCTCTCCGCCATCGACCTCGACGCGCCGCCCGAGGTGCAGGTCGGCGGGATGCGGCCGGTGGGCTGGACCGGCGCCGACGCCAACGGCAACGCGGTGGAGGTCAGCCCCGAGTGGGAGGTGGCCGGCGGCATCGGCCGCATCGACGCCGAGGGACGGTTCGTCGCGTCGTCCCCGGGGACCGGCCGCATCATCGCGCGGTCGGGCGGGGTCTCGGCGGAGGCGCCGGTGAGGGTGCGGCCGGGGCCGCTGGCCGAGTTGCGGATTCGCCGCGACCCCGACCGCGCCCAGGTGACGGCCGGTGAACCGATCCGGCTGTCGGCGGAGGGAAGGGACGGGAACGGCCACGCGGTGGAAGTCGAGCCCCGGTGGGAGATCGTGCGCGGGGCCGGGTCCATCGACGACGCGGGGCGGTTCGTGCCGACCCGGGCGGGGCCGGCCGCGGTGCGGGTGACCAGCGGACGGCTGGCGGCCGAGGCGGAGGTGAACGTCGTCCCGGGTCCCCTCGCCTCGATCGTGGTCGCGCCGGCACGCGCGAACGTGGCCAGCGACGCCACCCGGGCGTTCAGCGCGGCCGGCCGCGACGCCCACGGCAACCTCGTGGACATCGACGCCGCCTGGAGCGTCACCTACGGCGTCGGCAGCCTCGACGCGGAGGGGCGGTTCACCGGCACCATGGTCGGGACGGGGGTCGTCTCGGCCACCTCCGGCGGCGTGGTCGGGACCGCCGACGTCACCACCACGCCGGGCGCGCTCGTGGCCCTGGAGGTGCAGCCGTCGGCCGGCGAGGTGCGGTCCGGCGAGCTCCTGCAGTTTCGGACCACCGGACTCGATGCCCGCGGGAACGCCGTGACCGGCTATCCGATCGAGTGGCGGGTGACGGGGGACGTCGGCACCGTCGATCCGGCCCGCGGCGTCTTCACCGCCCTGGCCGCGGGGGCCGGACAGGTGCTGGCGCGGTCGAGCGGGGTCGAGGGGGCGACGGAGATACGCGTCGTGCCGGCGGATCCGAGCGCCGACACGTCGACGGTGGAGGTATCGTCCGCGTCGGTTTCCGCCGGCGGGGACCCCGCGGAGATCGTGGTGACGGTGCGCGATGCCTTCAGCAATCCGGTGGCCGGGGCCCCGGTTCGGGTCGTCTCGAGCCGGGCCGCCGACACGGTGCGGCCCGTCGAGTCGGTCACCGGCGCCGACGGCGAGGTCCGCCTGCAGATCACCTCGGGCGCCGCCGGGCGCTCGACGCTCAGGGTGACCGCGGGGACGGTGGAGCTGGCGTCGCCCCCGCCGATCGAGTTCCGTTGACGAGGACGTGCCGAGGCCCCGCGTTGCACCCAAGGCAGTGGGGTCCTTGGCGCGGGCTCTGGCGCACCCGGATCACCACGGGCGCCCCCGTGGCTCGCGGGAACAGCTCTGCGCGGCATTACTCCTGTGTTTACAGGTATTTGCCTGGATTGAGGGCCGTCGAGAGCTCACGGCCGGGACAGCGGACCCTCGCGCTCGACGCCGAGACCGGCGGTCCGGCGTCTGCGCCGCCACCCTTCGCGGGGCTCCGGGCCTCCGGCGGTCACGCGCTCTCGTCGGTGGCCGCCGCCTGTTGGGCCGAGTCCGCTTCCGGCAGAATCTTGCGCGGCCGGTTCAGGGTCGACGGAGGGGCTCGGCGCGGAGTCCGGCCCGCCGCCGGCTCGCCGGCGGTCGGCCCCGGCGCGGGGGTACGGTCGTCGAGGGAGCGGTCCAGCTCTCGAATCCGGAGGCGGGCTTCCCGGATCGCCACGGCATGCTCGAGCTCCATGGTCTTGATTTGCCGTTCGAGCCCATGCCGGGCCTTGGCGGTCTCGATCTCCTGCCGATTGAGGGTCAGCCGGGCGGTGGACTCGCGCAGCTTGAGGTCCAGCTGCCGGAGGGCGCGGCGCGTGGCCAGCCACCCCGCCACGATGACGAGCAGGAGCCCCACCGCGGTGAGGGTCGCCGCGATCTCGAGATACCCGGGCAGGTTCGGTGAAAGGCCGCCGAGGGCGCCGCGAAACCCGAGCCCGGCGAGCGAGATCAGGCAGGGAACGCCGTAAAGCACCAGCGACACGCGGACCCGGCGCATGCTGCGGTCCAGGGCGGTCATGACGTCGTTGGCGTTCCGCGGGGTCACGATGTCCGTTCCGGCAGCTTCGGCAGCTTCGGGGACTCGGCGACGGCGTCGAGTACGGCGGGCCGAAGCTCCAGGTCGGTGTCGGGCGCCGGCTCCCGGGGGGCCTCGATCGCCATCGTCTTGATCTTCAGCTCCATCGCGTGCCGGGCCCGCTCCGTCTCGAGCTCGTTGCTCGTTTCCTCGAGCTGGCGGTTCACCGCGGCCAGCGCCCGCAGCTGTCTTCTGACCGTCCACCAGTCGACGGTCCAGGCCCCGGCGACGACCAGCAGCAGGGCGGCGCCGCTGACGGCGGCGCCGACGGCCAACGGGCCGTCGTCGAGCAGCGGCAGGTCCGCCAGCGGCGACCGGAGAATCAGACCCGCGAGCGAGACGACGAACGGGACGCCGGCCACGATCAGGGCGATCTGCACGCCTCGGCCGCGGCGGTCCGTATCGACGGTGAAGGGGCGTGGACTGTCGGGCACGGTTCTTCCGATTGGCGCCGTCGTTCTCCGGTTCGGTCGAGCGCGCCTCCCGCGCCCATTGATCATCATAAGACGGATTCGCGGCCGTGGGGCCCCGACAGGCGGATATGGGTGTATAAAGGGGCCAGAAAAACGTCACGGCCACCGCGGGATCCCGTGACGGGGAGACGCCGGATGCTCGAACCGAGGCGACGTTGGAGACTCCGCCGGGCCGTGGCGGCGATGCTGGCCGCCGCCGGCCTCGCCGGCACGCTCGGCGCCGCGCCGGCGGCCGCCGGCGAGCCCGAGCCGGACGCGTACCGGGCCGTGGTCGAACGCTACTGCCTGTCGTGCCACAACAGCCGGACCCGCACCGCCGGCCTCGCCCTCGACACCGTCGCCGAGGCGGCGCTGGCCGACCACACCGAGGTCTGGGAGCGGGTGGTCCGGAAGCTGCGCGCCCGCCAGATGCCCCCGGTCGCCGCCCGCCGGCCCGACGAGCCGACGTACGCGGCCGCGATCGGATCCCTCGAGGCGGCCCTCGATCGCCACGCGGCGGCGGCGCCCGACCCGGGGCGCTCGGAGACGTTCCGGCGCCTCAACCGCACCGAGTACCACAACGCGGTCCGGGACCTGCTGGCCCTCGACGTCGACGTGGCCGCCCTGCTCCCGAGCGACTCGTCCAGCTTCGGGTTCGACAACATCACCGTCGGGAACCTCTCGCCCACCCTGCTCGAGCGGTACGTCGGGGCGGCCGAGAAGATCAGCCGGCTCGCGGTCGGACGCCCCGGCCTCGGGCCCGGCGGCGTCACCGTCCGCACCCGGCCGGACCTGACGCAGGAGGGGCACCTGCCGGGCATGCCCATCGGCACCCGGGGCGGCGCCCTGCTGTCGCACACCTTCCCGATGGACGGCGACTACGAGATCAGCATCCGGCTCGCCCGCGACCGGAACGAGCACATCGAGGGCCTCGGCGAGCCGCACGACCTGCACCTGCTGCTCGACGGCGAGCTGGTGGGCGACTTCACGGTGCGCCCGGCCGAGCAGGTCGAGGAGCACGCGCTGAACTACCAGCCGTCGCACGACACCCTCGACGCCCACCTCACGCAACGGGTGGCGGTCGCCGCCGGTCCCCACGCCCTCGCGGTCACGTTCCCGAAGAAGCCCGAGCTGCTGCTCGAGACCGAGCGGCAGCCGTACCAGGCCCACTTCAACTACTACCGGCACCCGCGGGTGCAGCCGGCGGTGTACGAGATCTCCATCGTCGGCCCCTACAACCCCGCCGGGGCCGGCGACACCCCGAGCCGGGCCCGCATCTTCACCTGCCGGCCCGCCGCGCCGGCCGGCGAGGACGCCTGCGCCGCCGACATCCTGTCGACCCTGATGCGGCGGGCCTACCGGCGACCGGTGACCGGGGCGGACCTCGAGCGGCCGCTCGAGCTGTACCGCGCGGCCCGGGACGAGGACGGCTTCGACGCGGGCATCGAGATGGGGCTGGCCGCGGTGCTGGTGAGCCCCGAGTTCCTGTTCCGGGTCGAGCGTGACCCCGCCGGGGTCGAGGCGGGCGCCGCCTACCGCCTGAGCGGCCTCGAGCTGGCGTCGCGGCTGTCCTTCTTCCTGTGGAGCAGCCTTCCCGACGACGAGCTGCTGGCGGCGGCCGAGCGGGGCGCGCTGACCGCGCCGGGCGAGCTCCGGCGGCAGGTGCGCCGGATGCTGGCCGACCCTCGCGCCTCGAACCTCGTCACCAACTTCGCGGGCCAGTGGCTGCATCTCCGGAACCTGGAGTCGATCACCCCGGACATGCGGGTGTTTCCCGACTTCGACGACAACCTGCGGCAGGCGTTCCGGCACGAGACGGAGATGCTCGTCGAGAGCGTCCTGCGCGAGGATCGCAGCGTACTCGACCTCCTGCGGGCCGACTACACGTACCTGAACGAGCGCCTCGCCAAGCACTACGGCGTGCCCCACGTCTACGGCAGCCGGTTCCGCCGCGTCGAGTTCGAAGAGGGCGAGACCCGGGGCGGGCTGCTGCGGCAGGGCAGCATCCTGCTCGCGACCTCCTACGCGACGCGCACCTCGCCGGTCATCCGCGGCAAGTGGGTGCTCGACAACATCCTCGGCGTGCCGCCCCCCCCGCCGCCTCCCAACGTGCCCGAGCTCGCGGAGACCGAGACCAGCACGCGCGCCCGCTCGATGAAGGAGCGGATGAGCGCGCACCGCGAGAACCCCGCCTGCGCGAGCTGCCACAAGCTGATGGACCCCGTGGGCTTCGCTCTGGAGAACTACGACGCGGTGGGACGCTGGCGTGACGCCGACGGGGGGACGCCCATCGACGCCACCGCGACCCTCTTCGACGGGACGGCCGTCGACGGGGTGGACGCGCTCGAGGCGGCGCTGCTGCGGCGTCCCGAGCTCTTCGTGGGCACGGTGGTCGAGAAGCTGCTGACGTTCGCGGTCGGACGCGGGGTGGAGCACACCGACGCGCCGGCCGTCCGGGCCATCCTGCGGGCCGCGCAGGAGGACGACTACCGCTTCTCGTCGCTGGTTCTGGGAGTGGTCGAGAGCATGCCGTTCCAGATGAGGAAAGCATCATGATGATCTCGAAGAAGGCGTTGCCGCGGCGGACCTTCCTGCGCGGCGTCGGGGCCACGGTGGCCCTGCCCCTGCTCGACGCGATGGTGCCGTCGATGACCGCGCTCGCCAACACCGCGGCGCGGCCGGTGCGGCGGCTCGGGTTCGTCTACATCCCGATGGGGTCGAACATCGCGATGTGGACCCCGCCCGGCGAGGGGAAGCTGACGCAGCTCTCGCCGAGCCTGGGACCGCTCGCGCCGGTGCGGGACCAGCTGACGGTGGTCAGCAACCTCGAGCTGCGGAACGCGTACCCCGGCACCCACGCCACGTCGAACGCCTCGTTCCTGAGCGCGGCCAGGGCGAAGTGGACCGAGAGCACCGACTACTACCTCGGCACCACCGTCGACCAGATCGCGGCCCGGCAGATCGGCCAGGAGACGCGGCTGCCCTCGCTTGAGCTGGCCATGGACCTGCTCGACATGGTCGGGCAGTGCGACAACGGCTACGCCTGCGTCTACCAGAACAACCTGTCGTGGTCGTCGCCGACCTCGCCCCTGCCGCCCGAGGCGCATCCGCGGATGGTGTTCGAGCGGCTGTTCGGCGAGGGCGGCACCGCGGCGCAGCGGCGCGCCGCCCTCGGCCGTCGCGCGAGCCTGCTCGACTGGGTGCGCGACGACATCGCGCGGCTGCAGCGCGAGCTCGGCCCCGGCGACCGCACCCGGGTGCACGAGTACCTCGACACGGTGCGCGAGGTCGAGCGCCGGATTCAGAGGGCGGAGGCGGTGACGGAGCAGAACGCGCTGCCCGATCTGGACCGCCCCATCGGGGTGCCGGCCGCCTACGAGGACCACGCCAGGCTGATGTTCGACCTGCAGGTGCTGGCCCTGCAGGGCGACGTCACCCGAGTCGTCACGTTCCAGCTCGCGCGGGAGTCGAGCAACCGGACCTATCCCGAGATCGGCGTGCCCGACCCGCACCATCCGATCTCGCACCACGGCAACGACCCCGAGAAGCTCGCGATGCTGGCGAAGATCAACCAGTATCACGTGTCGCTCTTCGGGTACTTCCTCGAGCGGCTGGCGTCGGTGCCCGACGGCGAGGGGTCGCTGCTCGACCACTCCCTGTACATGTACGGCAGCGGGATGGGGAACCCCAACGTGCACGACCACGTGAACCTGCCGGTGGTGGTGGCCGGCGGCGGCGCCGCCCGGACGGCGGGGGGGCGGCACATCCGGTACGCCGAGCCGACGCCGATGGCCAACCTGCACCTGACCCTGCTCGACAAGGTCGGGGTGGAGCTGGACACCTGGTCGGACAGCACCGGCACGATAGATACGCTGCTCGACCCGGTGGCGCTGTAGGAGCCTGCGCCGTGGAACGGCGCGGCGGTTCCGCCGCGGTTCGGGGGGCGGGATGGCCCAGGTGTGTCGCGCGGGCCGCGTTGCGGACGGTGGAGCGGCCCGCCTCCGGCGGTGCCGCCGCGGTCGGGGACGCGTTTCGGGCAGCCGGGCACGGGAGACGAAACGATGTATCGCAGAATGGCGCGCAGGTGCGTGGTCGTTGCCGCCCTCGTGGGTCTGGCGCCGTTCGGCGCCACGGCGTCCGAGGCGCCGTTGGCCGACGCGGTCCAGCAGGGGGACCTCGCCGCCGTCGACCGCCTGCTCGACGGGCCGGCCGACGTGAACGCGGCGCAGGTCGACGGCATGACCGCCCTGCACTGGGCCGCCTACTACGACGACGCCGACCTCGTGGGCCGGCTCGTCGACGCCGGGGCCGACGTGCACGCGCCCAACCGCTACGGCGTCATCCCGCTGTCGCTGGCCGCCGAGAACGGCAACGCGGCGATGGTCACGCGGCTGCTCGAGGCCGGCGCCGACGCCGGCGCCACGCTGCCGGGGGGCGAGACGGTGCTGATGACCGCCGCCCGCTCGGGTCGGGTCGGGGTCGTCCGCGCTCTCATCGCGTTCGGCGCGGACGTCGAGGCGACCGAGCCCCGGCGCCGGCAGACGGCCCTGATGTGGGCGGCGGCGGAGGGACACGTGGACGTCGTCGAGACCCTCGTCGAGGTCGGGGCCGACTTCACGACCCCCCTCGACTCCGGCTTCACGCCGCTGCTGTTCGCGGTGCGGGAGGGTCACCTCGGGGTGGTCCGCCTGCTCCTGAGCGCCGGCGTCGAGGTCAACGGCGCGGTCGACGCGGTCGTGCGGGGCGAGCAGACCTACCGCACCGGGCGGCCGGTCCGCGTCGGCACGACGCCGCTGCTCCTCGCGGTGACGAATGCGCACTGGGACGTGGCGGCGGCGCTGCTCGAGGCCGGCGCCGACCCGAACGCGGACGGCCCCGGATACACCGCGCTGCATCTCATCCCCAAGGTGCGCAAGCCGGGCGTGGGCGACAACGATCCCGCCCCCGACGGGTCGGGGCGCATGACCAGCCTCGAGCTCGTGCGGGCCCTGGTGGAGCACGGCGCCGCCGTCGACGCCCGCATGCCCATCCGGCGCAACCTGAACAACACCCGCCATCACGAGCCGGGGTCCACCCCGTTCATGCTGGCGTCGCTGGTGGCCGACGCCGAGCTCATGCGCACCCTCGTCGACCTCGGCGCCGACCCGCTGATGACCAACGCCGAGAACAGCACCCCGCTGATGGCCGCGGCGGGCCTCGGCACGCGGTCGCCGGGCGAGGATGCGGGGACCGAGGCGGAGGTGCTCGAAGCGGTGCAGCTCGCGCTCGAACTCGGGAACGACGTGAACGCCGTCGACCTCAAGGGCGAGACGGCCATGCACGGCGCCGCCTACAAGAACCTGCCGGCGGTGGTGGGGCTGCTCGCGGCGAGCGGCGCGGACATCGGCGTGTGGGCCCGCAGGAACCAGTACGGCTGGTCGCCGCTGACCATCGCCCGAGGCTACCGGTTCGGCAACTTCAAGCCGTCGCCGGTGACGGTGGCGGCCATCGAGCAGGCGATGCTCGCGGCGGGGGTGACGCCGCCCACGGAAGAGGAAGAGGCGGCGGACAGCTTCGACATCTACGCGCCGCGCCCGCCCGCCGCCCCGCGGCGGTGAGCAGGCGGGCCGGCGCACAAGCAGACAGGAGGACAGCGATGCGTGGCTGCCATCTCGCACGGACCTCGGCGCCGATCATCCTGATCGCGCTGGCCCTGGCCGCCGGTCCCGCCCTCGCGCAGGGCGCCGGCGACGACTGGGCCCCGCCCCGGCTGCCCGACGGCCGCCCCGACCTGCAGGGCGTCTGGCTCAGCAACACCGCTACTCCCCTGCAGCGGCCCGAGGTGTTCGGGGACCGGGCGTACCTGACCGACGAGGAGGTCGCCACCCTGAGCGCCCGCGTGGAGCGGATCTTCCGGAACGGGAGGAGCGCGTTCGCGATCCCGGAGAGCGCGTTCTTCGCCGCCCTGAACGACGTCGAGACCTACGAGGCGTGGTCCACCAGCAGCTCGATCGGCATGGTCGACGTGTGGATCACCGACCGGACGTCCCTCGTCGTCGATCCGCCCGACGGGCGCATTCCCGCCCTGACTCTGGAGGCGCGGGCGCGGGAGGCGGCGGTGGATACCGGATGGGAGCTCAAGACCGGCCCGGAAGACCTCAACAACATCCACCGTTGCGTGACCACCGGCGTGCCGCGCCTGGGCGGCAACTTCGGGGCCGGCCCGTACACCTTCTACCAGCTCGTCCAGACGTCGGACACCGTGGCCTTCATCAGCGAGGCGTTCCACGACTCGCGCATCATTCCCCTCGACGGGCGCCCGCATCTCCCCGACGCCATCCGCCAGTGGAACGGCGATTCGCGCGGCTGGTGGGACGGGGACACGCTGGTCGTGGAGACCCGCAACTTCTCGGCCGGGAGCTACTACCGCGGCGCCGCCGAGGGGCTGCACCTCGTCGAGCGGTTCACCCTGACCGGCCCCGAGACCCTCGACTACGAGATGACGTTGACCGACCCCGCCACCTGGGCCGCGCCGTGGACGGCGGCGCTCCCGCTGAAGCGCCGCACGCAGCCGATCTACGAGTTCGCGTGCCACGAGGGCAACTACTCGATCGTGGGGATGCTGCGGACCGCGCGCCTCGAGCAGGCGCGCTAGACTGGCGCTACGTACCCGACACCACCACCGACCAGCGTCCGAAAGGAAACCGATGATTCGCAAGATGCTCGTGCTCGCCGCGTCGTTCGCCTGGTTCGCCGGCGCCCCCGCCGTCTCCGCCGCCGCCGACTACCATCACATCCACCTCGTCGCCGAGTCCGCCGCCGAGGCGAAAGAGTGGTACATGACCCACATGGGGTGCACCGACTACGGCCGGCACAACGCCTGCGCGGCCGGCGACACCCTGATCATCTTCTTCGAACGCGAGCCGACGGGTCCGAGCGTGGGCAGCGGCGTCGACCACATCGGCTTCTCGTTCACCGACCTCGCCGCGAAGATGGCGTCGTACGAGGCGGCCGGGGTGAAGATTCTCGAGCCGATGCGCGAGATCGACGGCCTCTTCAAGCTCGCCTTCGTCGAGGACCCGTGGGGCACGAAGATCGAGGTCGTCGAGGACACCGAGTGGCTGGGCTTCCACCACCTGCACCTCCGGTCCGCCGACCCCGCCGCCGCCCTCGACTGGTACGAGCACATCTTCGAAGGAGATCGGGACAGCCTGAAGGGCCGCATCGCCGGCCTCCGCTACGGCACCGTCTGGCTGCTCATCTCCCGGGAGGAAGGCGAGCTGGCCCCGACCGAGGGCCGGGCCTTCGACCACCTCGGCTGGCAGTTCCCCGACCTGCGCGCCGCCGCCGAGGAGATCAGGGGCAAGGGCGTCGATTTCGACATGGAGCCGCGCCCGTTCACCAACCCCCTCGGCGAGGACATGCTGATCTCGTTCGTGACGGGGCCGGACGGCGTGAGAATCGAGATCGTCCAGCCGCAGGCGTAGAGCCGGGTCTACTCCGTACGCTCGAGAAAGCGGGCCCCGCTGAGCGCGTTGGGCACGGCGTAGTTCCCCTCGTGGCACGCGTACTCGAACATCTCGTAGGTGGGCTCGGCCGTCAGCGGCATCGAGATGCGCCAGGGGGACGTGTAGACGTTCGGATCGGTGATCGTCACGTCCCACAGGATGGTGGTCTCCGAGACGCGCTCGAAACGTTCGACCACGTGGTGCGCCTCGGTGACGCGGATGCCCTTCAGGCGGCGGCCGGCCCCGCTCGACGCGACCCAGCCGCGATCGTGGAAGTTCCTCGTCTCGACGACGAGCACCTCGCCCTCCCAGTGCGCGCGCGCATCGCCCATCCACTGACGGATGCGGCCGTCGGCGAACGGCCGGTCCGACAGCGGGATGATGCGCGCATCGTGGATCATCTCGTGGAAGATGACGACGTGGTCGGGCGTCTGCAGAATGCGATAGGCGTTGTTGTAGCCGGCTGGCAGCATCGAGCCGGGGACCCCGCGCGAGATGCACCGGTCCCACACGCTCATGTTGCGGTAGTCGTCGCCTTCGTGCTCGAGGCGCCAAGCCTTCTCGTCTAGGGCCCACTGCCGCACCGGGGCCCGGCCGCTCGGCGGGTCGACGACCATCGATGTCTGCCCGGTCGACAGCACGGTGTCGCCCGAGTCGAGCCAGTAGCTGCCGTAGCCGCTGCCGAGGGTGGGGCCGGCCGCGGTGCGCCGGGCCGGCGCGGCGTCTTGGGCGGCCAGCGTCATGGCCCGCCCCTGGTTGAGGGTGGCGATCTCCTCGTCGGTCAGGTAGGCGCGCGTCTCGCTCTCCGACCGCTCGATCGGCGTGATGGTCTTGTTCCCCCAGACGCCCTGGAGGTCGGGCTGGCCGTCCGGCGTCCGGGGCGTCGTCCACCCGGGGTCGCGGACCCGGTCGACCTGGGCCGCCGCCGGCAGTGCAACGCACAGCGCAAAGACGAACAGTACGCCGGTCGCGATGGGCTGACGGCAGCTTGGGCGGGTCTTCATGGAATCGCTCCTTTGCGAGTACGGTTCAGCGTCGAAGCATAGCTGATTCCACCAACGTGAGGAACGAGGCTTGCGGTGCGACGGCCGTGGCCCCCATCCCGCAACCTGGACTGCCAGTAGGACATCCCCTGGGACATGGTAGCGGACAATTTTGAGTTTAAAATATGGGGAGTCCGCCGCGTTGGCCTACCTGCCGACACTTGGGCCACGCCAGGATCGGAGAGAACGAACGTCGATGACAGGCCGCGAGTACGAGCGCAGCCACCCGTGGATCGGCTTCACGCTCGATCTCCGGGTAGCGTCCACCGGTCTCTGGACGCTGCTCGGCCAGGCGGTGGCGCGTTGCGAACAGATCGCCGAGGCCGCACTGCCGCCCGGGAATGCCGAGGATATGCAGAAGCTCTATCTGGTCAAGGGCGTGCAGGCGACGACCGCGATCGAGGGCAACACGCTCAGCACGGAGCAGATTCGCGCGCGGGTCGAAGGGCGTCTGGACCTGCCGCCGTCGCAGGAATACCTGGGTCGGGAAGTGGACAACGTCGTCCGCGCCTGCAACGCGATTGCGGCTGAACTGCTGCATGGCCCGATTCGACTCACTCCGGAGCGGATTCTCGCCTTCAATTCCCAGGTGCTCGACGGCCTCGAGGAGCACCTGGAGGACGGCGTCGTCCCCGGCGAGATCCCGGTCCACGCCGTCGGTGTCGGTCGCTACCGGGGAGCGCCCCGACAAGACTGCGCGTTCTTGCTCGCCAAGTTGTGCGGTTGGTTGGAGGAAGAACGTCGCGACATCTCGCTGCTGGGCGACGAGCGCGCCGATCGGGTTGCGACCGCGATTCTCCACGCGATCATCGCCCACCTGTACATCGCGTGGATTCACCCGTTCGGCGACGGCAACGGACGCACCGCGCGGCTGGTCGAGTTCATGCTGCTGGCCCGGGCCGGCGTGCCGTTGACGTCGGCGCAACTCTTGAGCAACCACTACAACCTGACGCGGGCCGAGTACTACCGGCAGCTCGAACGGGCGAGCCGCGCGAACGGCGGCCGTGGGGACCCAATCGGGTTTGTCCTCTATGCGCTGCGGGGACTCGTCGACGGCCTGGAAGAGCAGTGCCGCTACATCAGCGCCATCCAGCTGTCCATCGCGTGGGAGCACTTCGTGTTTCGGCGGTTTCGGGAAGAGCGGCGTTCGCCGGCGCTCAGTCGGCGGCGCGAGCTCGTGCTCGCTCTGACTGCAGAGGACGAGCCGGTCCCACGAGCCCTCCTCCGTCGCCTCAACCCTGCGCTCGCCGAGCTCTACGCCGGCAAGACGGACAAGACGGTGACACGAGATCTGAACTGGCTCATGCAGCAGCGCCTGATCGAAAAGCGGCCGCACGGATACCGTGCACGGGTCGATCTGATGCTGAGCTTCCGGCCGCCGCGGGCCGACCAGGGCCGTGACGCATCCTGACCGTGACTCGTGGCGCGCTTCGGCTTTCGCCGTGATTCAACGCTCACCGCAGCCGGCGCCGTCGCGGCGGTCCCGCGAGGTGGTTCCCGCGTCGCATGGCCGGCGGGCCGCTGTCCGACTGAACGACGGCCGTCAGCTCTGTCAGAACACCGCGATGGGATTCAGCGGCGAGCCGGTCCCGCCGCGGATCGGCAGGGGCGCGGCCATCAGCAGGAACTCCCAGCGGTCGCGTTCCGCCGCCACCTCGCCGAGGGCCTCGAGGTCGCAGTTGTCGAAGAGGTGCACCCCGAGGTACAGCAGCGCGAAGTCGTGGACGGCGCCCGGCAGCTCGGACGGCGCGACGTAGGTCGGGTGGTCGCTGCCCATCAGCGCGACGTCCCGCTCCTTGAGCCACGGGATGACCGAGGGGTGCAGCCCCGCGGACCGGCCGCCCGGCCGGCGGCCCCGGAGCCACGGGCCCTCGGCGGCGCGGCGGGCCCAGACGCCGGTGCGGATGAACAGGGCGTCGCCCGAGGAGACTCGTACCCCCGCCTGCTCCTCCCACGCCTCGAGGTCCTCGACGTAGATCGGCGTCCCCGGCTCCAGGTACGGCACGCCCCGCAGCCGGGGGATGTCGATGAGGACGCCGCGGGTCACGATGCCGCTCTTGAGGTTGTGGATGGAGTTCTTCTCGTGCCCGTGCTCGACCACGGTGTCGGCGTCCGGCGCGTAGCCGTTGTAGAAGACGCCGTCGTCGTTGATGTGGGCCAGTGCGTCGAGATGAGTGTGGGAGATGCCGTGGTAGCTGACGGCGATGCGGTCCGAGCTGATTCCCAGCATCGTGTGCTCGTAGGGGTTCGGGTTGTCGACGGCTTCGACGGTGTCGGCGTCGCCGGCCAGCGACACGGTGACCCCCTCCTCGACCAGCGCCACCGCCTCCAGGCGCTTGGCGGGGGTGATGAGGTTCAGCGCCCCGATCTCGTCGTCGGCGCCCCAGCGTCCCCAGTTGGACAGCTCCGTCTTCCATTCTTCGTACTGCGCCTCGGTGACGGTTCGATCGTCGTCGGCGGGCTGGGCCGCCGGTTCCGATGCCGCCAGCGCCGCCGCCAGCGCGACCGACAACGCGCTCACTGTCATCTTCATCGCGTTCCTCCTGGGGCCGATTGTAGCGGGAGGCGACGCAGCTGGCAGCCCGTGGTGAAACCCCGCGTTGCACCGAGAGCGGCGAGGCGCCCGTGGGCTGAAGGGGCGCCCGCCCGCCTGACAAGGCGCGAGGAGGGCGCATATTGGGCCATATGCTACCGACGAGCAACGCAGTCAGGCGGGATGCATCGCCGCTCGAATGCAGCGGGGACTCTCGCCACGGCTGCTAGCGATGCTCTTCGGCAACGCCGGCTGCCGGCGTTGCCGCGGGGGAGGGACGGGTGACGGGTACGTCCGGCTGGAGCTCGATCGTCTCGTCCCGGTGGCCGATGACGATGGGCTCGTCGCCCCGCAGCAGATAGGTGGCCGACTCGGGCGTCAGCTCCACTTCCAGCCGCCGGCCGCGGACCTGAAGCGGGAAGCGCAGGCTCTCGAACTGCGGGGGCACCTGCGGCGAGAACGTGACCTGGCCGCCATCGTCGCGCATGCCCGCGAAGCCGTAGATGAGGGTCATCCAGAACCCGCCCATCGAGGCGATGTGGCAGCCGTCCTGCACGTTGCCGGCCACGTTGGCGAGGTCCATGAACCCGGCGTCGAGCGAGTAGTTGAACGCCTTCTCCGCCTCGCCGACCTCGGACGCGACGATGCTCTCGATGGAGCAGGAGAGCGACGAGTCGCGCGTCGTCAAGGGGTCGTAGTACATGAAGTTGCGGCGCTTCTGCCCGAGGGAGAACTCGCGCCCGAGGAGGAACATGGCGAGGACGACGTCCGCCTGCTTGACGACCCGGTGCCGGTAGATGACGAGCGGGTGGTAGTGCAGCAGGAGGGGGTACTTCTCGCGCGGGGTGTGCTCGAAGTCCCAGTCCTCCTTGTCCTTGAAGGAGTCGTCCTGCAGGTGGACGCGGTCGCGCTCGTCGAAGGGCAGATACATGTTGTCCGCCGCCGCCTGCCACGCGTCGATCTCGACGGGTTCGAGGCGGGTGGCGCGCACGAGGAGCTTGAAGCGCGCCGCGTCGTCGGCGCGCAGCGCCCGGATCGTCTCCGACGCGTACCAGAGGTTCTCGCGCGCCATCAGGTTCGTGTAGAGGTTGTTGTTGACGACGGTGTTGTACTCGTCGGGCCCGGTGACGCCGTTGATGCGGAACCGGCCGTCGTGGCGGTCGAAGAAGCCCAGGTCGACCCAGAGGCGGGCGGTCTCGACGAGTATCTCGGCCCCGACCTCGGCGAGGAAACGGGCGTCGCCGGTCACGTCGACGTACTTGCGGAGGGCATACACGATGTCCGCGTTGATGTGGTACTGCGCGGTCCCCGCCGCGTAGTACGCGGACGCCTCGTTGCCGTCGATGGTGCGCCACGGAAAGAGCGCGCCGCGCTGGTTGAGCTCGCCGGCGCGCCGCCGGGCGTCATCCAGGTGCCGGTGGCGCAGGCGCAGCAGGTTCTGCGCGATGCGCGGCGTCGTGTACGTCAGGAACGGCAGGAGGTAGATCTCCGTGTCCCAGAAGTAGTGCCCCTCGTAACCGGGACCGGTGAGCCCCTTGGCCGGCACTCCGACTCCCTCGGCCCGCGCCGTCGCCTGGCAGATGTGGAAGAGGTTGAAGCGTATCGTCTGCTGCCACTCCGGCTGTCCCTTCACCACGACGTCGCTGCGGTGCCAGAAGTCGGTGAGGAACTGGCGCTGGCTGTCGAGCAGGGCCGCGAAGCCGCGCCGGACGGCCCGGTTCATCAACCGGTCGGCCCGCTCGCAGAGCTCGTCGGCCTGCGGGCGCCGGGACGAGTGGTAGGTGATGTACTTGACGAGGCGGATGCGGGCGCCCACCCTGCCGTCGATAGAGAAGTCGATCCGTCCGTCCGGTCCTTCCGACCGTACCTCGGTCTGGTAGTCGCAGTCGGTCCGCAGCTCGTGGTCGACGGCGCACGACAGGGTCATGCGGCCCGAGCGGGTGCGGTACCCGAGCACGATGCGGCGGTCGGCGGCGCGGCTCACCTGGGGCTCGATCACCTCGCAACCGAACTGCTTGATGCGTGGGTCTCCGTTGGCTCCGGTCGAGCGCCCGCTCGCGGCGATCTCCGAGACGATGACGACGGGGGCGTCGTGCGCCAGCAACGTCACCTCGTAGGAGATCGCGGCGAGGTGCCGGTGCTCGAGGGAGACGAGCCGGCGCGACCGGATGGAGACGCGCTGGCCCGACGAGTGGGCCCAGACGAGGGTGCGGTCGAGGGTGCCCGCGCGCATGTCGAGCACCCGCTCGTACCGGTCGAGGGTCGCCGTCGGCAGGAAGAACGGCTCGTCGTCGACGTACAGGCGGATGATCTTCGCGTCGGGCACGTCGACGATGGTCTGGCCCAGCTTCGCGAAGCCGTACGCCTCTTCGCCGTAGACGATGGGCCAGGTCTCGTGGAAGCCGTTGACGTAGGTGCCGTGGTGCTCCACCGGCTGGCCCTCGTCGCAGGTGCCGCGCATGCCGAGGTAGCCGTTGGCGGTGGTGAAGAGCGACTCGGAGGCGCCGACGCGGCGGGCGTCGAAGCGAGTCTCGACGAGCCGCCATTCGTCCGGCGGATAGCTGTCGCGGGGGAGATGGGCGTGGTAGCGGTCGTCCATCAGCCGGTCTCCTCGCCGGCGGCCGTGCGGGCCGGCCTCGCCGGGGGCGGTTCCGGATCCGGTTCGACCGTCGGCGGGGTCTTCTCGCCGGCGGCTTCGGCGACCGGCCCCGCCCCGTCCGGCAGCGTGTCGGCGAGGTCGGTCACCACGAGGTCCGCGCCCGCCCGCGCGAGATCGCCGGGGGCGCCGGCGCGGTCGATGCCGACGACGAGGGCGAACCCGCCGGCCCGGCCGGCGGCGACGCCCGCGATCGCGTCCTCGACCACCACCGACCGCGCCGGGGCGACGCCCAGCGCCCGCGCGGCATGGACGAACGTATCGGGGGCGGGCTTGCCGGCGAGGCCTTCCTTCTCGGCGACGACGCCGTCCACCCGCAGCTCGAAGAGGTCCGTGATGCCGGCCGCGTCCAGGATCGCCGCGCAGTTCCGGCTCGACGAGACGACGGCGGTGCGCACCCCGAGTCGCCGCAGGTGGCGCACGACCGCCACGGCGCCGGGAATGGTGTCTGCGCCCTCGCTCGCCAGCACCTCGTGAAAGTAGGCGTTCTTGCGGTTGCCGAGACCGCAGACCGTCTCCCCTCCCGGCGGGTCGCCGGGCGCGCCGTCGGGCAACGTGATGCCGCGCGAGGCGAGAAAGGCGCGGACCCCGTCGTAGCGCGGCCGGCCGTCGACGAACCGCGCGTAGTCGCGCGGCTCGAAGGGGCGGAAGGGCTCGTCGCGGGTGTCCGCCCGCTGAGCCAGATAGCCGTCGAACAGCCGCGTCCAGGCCCCGGCGTGCACGCGTGCGGTGGCCGTCAGCACCCCGTCGAGGTCGAACAGGACCGCTTCGTAGCCGGCCCAGTCGACGGCGGGGACCGGACGCCGGGGCTCAGGCACCGGCGACCGCCACGCCGGCCGGGCAACGGACGCCGGTTCCGCCGAGGCCGCAATAGCCTCCCGGGTTCTTCGCGAGGTACTGCTGGTGGTAGTCCTCGGCGTAGTAGAAGGGCGGCGCGTTGCGGATCTCGGTGGCAATCGGGCCGAAGCCGGCCGCTGCCAGCCGGGCCTGATAGGCGTCGCGCGAGGCGCAGGCGACGCGCTTTTGCTCGGCGTCGCCCGTGAAGACGGCCGAACGGTACTGGGTCCCGACGTCGTTGCCCTGCCGCATGCCCTGGGTCGGGTCGTGGCCCTCCCAGAACGCCTGCAGGAGCCGCTCGAACGGCGTTGCCGCGGGGTCGGCGACGACCAGCACGACCTCGGTGTGGCCGGTGCCTCCGCTGCACACCTCGTGGTAGGTCGGGTTCTTCGTGAACCCGCCGGCGTAGCCGACGGCGGTCGTGTAGACACCTTCGAGCTTCCAGAACGCTCGCTCCGCTCCCCAGAAGCAGCCCATCCCGAACACCGCGCGCGTCATACCGCCGGGGAACGGCGGCGCGATGGGGCGACCGTTGACGAAGTGGCCGTTGGCCAGCGGCATCGGTTCGTCCCGGCCGGGGAGCGCCTCCTCGGCCGTGGGTATCCGCAGGCTGGCGGGGTTGGCGAACAGCATGGTTCCTCCTCGACGAGCCGGGCAGCGCGACTCCAATCCAGCAGGGCGGCCCGTGTCACGGAGGCCTGCTGCCGGTCTCGATACGACATGCAGACCATGCTGCTAGTGTAGCTCACCGAATCGCGGCACGGCATGCCGCTGTTCGTTCGGTGGGTCCCGACCGGCGCCCAGGAGTCTGCGCCGTAGAACGGTGCAGACTCCTGGCAGGGTTGGTTGGGCGCCAAGCGGAGCCGAAGGCGACGATTGGCGGGCTAGTAAGATGGCGGTATGGACTCTGCCGCACTCCTGCCCGACGACGCCTTCAATCGGAAGCTCGCCGCCAACGTCCACCCGTCCGGGTGGCGGAACCCGGCCCCCGACGGCCGCTACAACATCGTCGTCGTCGGGGCGGGGACGGCGGGGCTGGTGACGGCGGCGGTCGCGGCCGGCCTCGGCGCCCGGGTGGCCCTCGTCGAACGGCACCTGATGGGCGGCGACTGCCTCAACGTCGGCTGCGTGCCGTCGAAGGGGGTCCTCCGGGCGGCCCGGGTCTGGGCGTCGGCGCGGGACGGGGCGGCGTTCGGGCTGACCCTCCCGAGCGGGGTGGAGCGCGACTTCGGGGCCGCGATGGCCCGCATGCGCCGGCTGCGGGCCGAGATCAGCCGCGTCGACTCGGCCGAGCGCTTCGCCGGGCTCGGTGTCGACGTCTTCATCGGCGAGGCCCGGTTCACGGGGCCGGACACCGTCGCGGTGGGCGACGCGACCCTTCGGTTCGCAAGGGCCGTCGTCTGCACCGGGGCTCGCGCGGCGGCGCTGCCGATCCCGGGGCTCGCCGAGGCGGGCTGCCTCACCAACGAGACGGTCTTCTCGCTGACGGGGCTACCCGCGCGGCTCGCCGTGATCGGGGCCGGCCCCATCGGCTGCGAGCTGGCCCAGGCCTTCGCGCGCTTCGGCAGCGAGGTTACGGTGCTCGAGCAGGCCGGCCGCATCCTGCCGCGCGAGGACCCCGACGCGGCCGCCGTGGTGCAGGCGCGCATGGAGCACGACGGCGTACGCTTCGTCCTCGACGCCGCCATCGGCGCGGTGGAGCCGGCCGCGTCCGGGGCTGGTGAGGGGGATGCCGGCGGGAAGCGCATCCGCTACGCCGCCGCCGGCGAACCGAACGAGGTCACCGTCGACGAAGTCCTCCTCGGCGTCGGCCGGGCGCCGAACGTCGAGGGGCTGGGTCTCGAGGCGGCGGGGGTGGCGTACGACCGACGGGGCGTCACCGTCGACGCCCACCTGCGGACCAGCAACCACCGTATCTACGCCGCGGGCGACATCTGCTCTCCGTACAAGTTCACCCACGCGGCCGACGCCATGGCCCAGATCGTCATTCAGAACGCGTTGTTCCCGCACCCCCTCGGGCTGGGGAAGGCGTCGACCGATTCGCTCGTCATCCCCTGGTGCACCTATACCGAGCCCGAGATCGCCCACGTCGGGATGTACGAGGCCGATGCCCGCAAGAAGGGCATCGACGTCGAGACCTTCACGCAGCCCCTCGAGGAGGTGGATCGCGCGGTGCTCGACGGCGAGGACGCGGGCTTCGCGCGGGTCCACGTCCGGAGGGGGACCGACCGCATCCTCGGCGCCACCGTCGTCGCCGCCGACGCCGGCAACCTGATCAGCGAGGTGACGGTGGCGATGAAGGCGGGCGCCGGCCTCGGCGTCATCGGTTCCGCCATCCACCCTTATCCCACCCAGGCCGAAGCGTGGCGCAAGGCCGCCAACCAGATGCGCCGGGCCCGGTTCAGCGGCCGCCAGCGGGCGATCCTCAGCCGCCTGTTCGCATGGCGGCGATAGCCCGCGGATCGTTGCCGCGCGACCTCGCGGTCGCGGTGGAAGCTTCACTGGCGCGAGCTTCTGAGCGGCGCAACGATTTCCGCCCGGGCGAGCCGGCGAGCCTGCCGGGATTCCGCACCGTTCCGCGGCGCGGACTCCTCGCCCGGTTCCTGCGGGGGCTTGCGCGGGGCGAGTATGATCGGCGGACTTCCGAGTCCCGCGTGCAGGAGGAGATGGTCAGATGAGACGACGGGTGCAGACTTCACTTCGCAGGTTCGCCGCGCTCTCGCTCGGTGCGATTCTTGGCCTGGCCGGCGTGGCGGCCGCCCAGACGCCGTCCTCCGGGCGCCTCCTCGTGCTGCTCAGGGACGCGAGCGCCCTCGCCATCGTCGATCCGGCGAGCGGGGACGTGCTGGGGCGCGTGCCGACCGGCCGGGATCCCCACGAGGTGACGGCGTCGGCCGACGGCCGGCTGGCGTTCGTGGCGAGCATGGTGGACGGGATCTCGGTCATCGACCTCGCCGCGCAGGAGGAGATCCGCCGGGTCGACCCCGGCCCCGGCAGCCAGACCCACGACGTGCTGTACGCCGACGGCAAGCTGTACTTCACCATCGAGGGCTACAAGTCGATCGGGCGCTACGACCCGGCCGCGGACGCGATCGACTGGACGCTCGGGATCGGCGAGGACGGCTCGCACATGCTGGTGCTCGATCGCGAGCGGGGCGCGATGTTCACGCCGAACATCGGCTCGAACACGGTCACGATGGTCGAGAACGTCCTGGAGGGTCCCGCGCGGGCGCGGCTCACCGACATCCCCGTGCCGGGAGTGAGGCCCGAGGGCATCGACCTGTCGCCGGACGGCCGCGAGCTCTGGACCGCGACCCGGGGCGACGGCGGCGTGTCGATCATCGACGTCGAGAGCCGCCGGGTCGTGGAGACCCTCGACCTCGGCATGCGGGACGCGAACCGGCTGAAGTTCACGCCCGACGGCCGCGTGCTGATCATCGACGGCGAGGCGGCGTCCCTGGTGGTGATGGACGCGGCCACCCGCAGCGTGATCGAGCGCGTGACGGTGGGCTCGGCCGACACCGGCGACGGCGCGGTTCTCGTGGGGCCCGAGGGCCGGCGCGCCTTCCTCGGCCTGAGGGCCGCCGACCGCGTCTCGGTCGTCGACCTGGAGACGCTCGAGGTCACCCTCGAGATCCCGATGGGCGACGGCGCCGGCCCCGGCTGCCTGTACTGGATTGCCGCGAGCTGACGGCGCGGGGTGCGCCCCGAGCTCGAGCCGGCGCCCGACCGCGAGTCGACCGGACCCGTCCGGGCGCTGACGCCTCTCGAGGTGCGCGGTCCGAATAGAGTGCGTGATGCCGGCATGGCGGGGCAGGGCCCGTCCCGGACACGGCCCCGGCCCCACGCCAGTTGGGAGGAAAACCCGATGCGACGCTTGGACCTCGCGACAGGCTTGGTCTGCCTCACGTTCACCGTCGCCGCAGCGGCAACGGCTCAGCCGGTCACCGTCACGGGGCCGATCGCGGCGTCCGTGCCGCCCGGGGACCCCTCGCGCGACTTCGTCTTCTCGACGTCGGCGATCGACCTCGCCGGTCACGGCTACGTCGAGGAGGAGTTCTTCATCGAGGGCGCCGCCAACCGGTACACCACGCCGGGCCTGACCACCGGCCGCATCGTCGACGGCGGGCATCCGTACAAGACCCGCCTCGTCGTGCGACGCCCGGTCTCGCCCGAGCGCTTCAACGGCACCGTCGTGGTCGAGTGGAACAACGTGACGGCCGGTCGCGACCTCGACATCGACTGGTTCCAGGCGGGCGCGTTCTTCGTGCGCAACGGGTACGCCTGGGTCGGCGTGTCGGCGCAGCGGGTCGGCGTCGACCATCTGCGGCGGTGGAGCCCGGCGCGCTACGGGTCGCTCGACGTGACCCACGACGGCACTATCGAGGACGACGCCTTGTCCTACGACATCTTCTCGGCGGTGGGAAGGGTCGTGCGGGACCCCGGGGACGTCGACGTGCTGGGCGGGCTGACCGCCGCGCGTGTCTTCGCCACCGGGCACTCGCAGTCGGCGGGCCGGCTCTCGGTGTATCTCAACAACGTCCACCCGCGCGATCCGGTGTTCGACGCGGTGGTGGTCCACGGGGGCGGCCGGCGGATCCGCCAGGACCAGGACGTCCGGATCTGGAAGCTGATGGCCGAGGGGGACATGATCAGCCGGGCCGCGACCCGGCAGCCCGATACCGACACCTTCCGCAGCTGGGAGGTCGCCGGGTCGTCGCACGTCGACATCTTCTTTCGCATCGAGTCGTCGCGGGTCGCGGCCCTCGAGGCGGGACGGGAGCTGGCGACGGCCGAGACCGGCGTTCCCGACTGCGACCGCCCCTCGTACAGCCGAGTCCCCTTCCGGCACGTGATGCACGCGGCCTTCGACCACCTCGTCCGCGGGGTGGACGAGGGGACGCCCCCGCCGACGGCGCCGCCGCTGGAGACGGTCTCGGTCGGCCCCCCCGCGGTCTTCGCGCGCGACGGACGCGGGAACGTGCTGGGCGGCATCCGGCTCGCCGCGCACGCGGCCCCCACCGCGACGAACACCGGCGCCAATACCGGCGGTCAGCGGTTCTGCCGGCTGTACGGCACGCACGAGCCGTTCGACGCCCACACCCTCGCCGAGCTCTACCCGGGCCGCGAGAGCTACGTCGACGCGGTGGAGGAGGCGGTCGCCGCCAACCTCGCGGCCGGCTACATCCTGGAGCACGACGCCGCGGCCACGGTGCGCGCGGCCGAGCGCTCGGACGTCGGCACGCCGTACGGCGCCATCGACGGGGATCATCTGAAGCTCCTCGTCGAGGAGCAGACCGCGATCGACCCCGGAGGCCCCGTCGGCGAGATTCGCGGGCTGGAGGAGTTGGTGCCGTCGGTCTGGCTGATCGACGCGCCGGAGTACTTCCACTCCGACCACGAGACCGCCGCGACGGTGCCGGCCGAGGGGATCGAGGCCGTCACCCGCGCCTTCGCCCGGATCATCGACCGGGTGAACGAGCGCGAGATCGAAGACCTGCAGCCGCGATGAGGCGGCGCCGGTGACCGCGGGCTGTCAGGTCCGGCGCCACCTTGGCGTTCGCGTTGGAGGTTCGCTGGCGCGAGGCTTCTGCGGCGCGAGCCTCTACGGGGCGACGAGCCCTTCGAACTCGATGCGGATTTCCGGCCGCACTCGCAGCAGGCCGAGCATGACGACGGGCGGCTCCACGCCGTAAGTCGTCATGTCGAGCCGCACCTCTCCCGCGATCTCGATGTCCGACCCGGCCGGCGTTAGCGAGATCGGGAAGCTCACCGCCTGGGTGACGTCCTGGATGGTGAGGGCGCCGCTGGCTTCCGCGCCCCGGGAAGAGGCTTCGTAGCTCTCGAGCTGGAAGGTGATCTCGGCGAACTCGGCCGGCTTCATCGCGTCGAGGAGATGCTCGGTCATCGTCTCGTCGGGGCATTCGAACTCGGCCACCGGTACGACGAGGGTCGCCGACCGGACGCCGTCGGCGAAGCCGGGCGCCGGGGTGGACGAACCGGGCGTCACCTCGGCCGTTCCCTGCACCGAGCAGGTCCATCCCCGGATAGTCGACGTGCCCGACACGGTGAACTCGACGGCCGACGGTTGCGCCGCCGCCGGGGACCCGGCCAGCAGCGCGAGGCCGGCGGCGACGGTAAAGGAGCGGAGCGAGAGACAGTTTCGAGATGCGACCAGCATCCTGGGGATCCTCCGAGTAACGAAGCCAGAGCGCAACCCCCGACCGCACGGGACGCCGACAGGCGTCCCCCGCGGTTGCGGAGTGGGGTTCGGGGTCGGCAGCGGGGGAGCGGAGCATTGCCCGGACCACTACAGCCCGAAGCCGAACCGGTTGTCGCGCAATGATGGAGCGGGGCACTGCCCCGACCAGCTACAGCCCGAAGCCGAACCGGTTGTCGCGCATCATGATGGGGTTCTTCCCCTCCATGACGAAGCGCGACGTGATCTGCTCGATGGACGTCGTCCGGGTCTGCCGCATGGCGATGCGGAGCTCGGCGAGCATCAGGTCGATGACCTTGGCGACGCCGTCCTCCCCGAAGGCGCCGAGGCCCCACACGTAGGGGCGGCCGATGCCGACCGCGTCGGCCCCCAGGGCCAGCGCCTTGAAGATGTCGGTGCCGCGGCGGACGCCGCTGTCGATGAACACCGGCACCCGGCCCCGGACCGCGGAGACGACCTCGGGCAGCGAGTCGATCGACGACCACATGCTGTTCACCGCCCGGCCGCCGTGGTTGGACACGAAGATGCCGTCCGCGCCGTGCTCTATCGCCTGCTCGGCCCCCTCGGCGGTCATGATGCCCTTCAGGATGACCTTCATGTCGCTGGCGTCCTTGAGGCGCTTGACGTAGTCCCAGGTGTAGGGATAGCGGGGACCCTCGGGCCCCTCCAGCCCCGCCCGCATCGGCCGCAGGTAGTCCGGCTCGTGCTGGTGGCAGTTCTGGCAGAGCACCGACTCGTAGCCCTCGCCGGCCAGCGTGCGCCGCTGCAGCTCGCGGTTGCTGCCGCCGAGGAGGTCGATGGTCCACACCAGGGCGGGGCAGCCCGCGTCGGCGACGCGGTCGATGACCCGCTTGTTCACGTTCCAGTCGGGCACGGTGTAGATCTGGAACCAGTGCGGCTCGCCGCGGGCCTCGGCGATCTCCGCGTACGACTGCGAGCTCTGGTGCGACTGCATCTGCAGGACGCCCCTCGCGCGGGCGGCCCGGGCCGCGCCGCTCTCGCCCTGCGTGTGATAGGCCTCGAGGCTCGCGACGGGGCAGAGGAAGAGGGGCGAGTCCCATCGGCGGCCGTATAGCTCGACGGACGTGTCGAGCGCGGTCATCCCCTCGCCGCCGAGCCGCCGGGGGCGAAGCATCAGGCGCTGGAACCCCTCCCGGTTCGCCCTCCTCGTCTCGTAGTCGCCGACCCCCATGTGCAGGTAGTCCCAGTGCTGGGCCAGGTTGTTGGCATGCGCCGCGCGCTCGAAGTCCCAGACGTTGACGGCGTCGTCCTGCGACTCGATGACCTGCCCCGTCAACTGATCCTCGATGGCGTTCTGGGGAGGCAGCGCGGGCTCCTGAACCGCATTGAAGCGAGGCTGCAACAGCGACTGCAGCATCTCCGCTCCGCACTCGGGGCAGTGCGGCGCCGCGGATCCGGTGGTCGCGCGCTCCGCCTCGTGCGCGAGCGCGCGCTGCCAGCTCGCCGGAAGTCCCGACGCGGCCACGCCCGCCAACGGGCTCGCCGCCAGCAGCTTGAAGAACTCGCGCCGGCTTGCCGCGCGGTCGGGGGAACTCGTGTCGGGTCTTCGTGCAGTCATCGTCAACTCTCCTCGCAAGCCCGCGACGCGGCGTCGAATCGGCGCGCGCCGGCCGCCGGTCCGCAAAGTGTAGCCGAACGGCAATCGAATGCAACCGCCGCGGGCGGTCAGGGCAGCCTGAAGACGAAGAGCATGTTGCCGCCCCCCGGCTGCCGGATCTCGGGCGTGAGCCCCCGGAAGTTGATGCCGCCGCCGGCCGCGATGGCGACGTACTGCACGCCGTCGTGCAGGTAGGACACCGGGAACCCGCCCGCGCTCGAGTTGAGAATCTGCTCCCACAGCACGTCGCCGGTCTCGGCGTCGAAGGCGCGGAAGCGCCGCGCGTCGTCGCTCACGAACACGAGGCCGCCGCCGGTGGTGAGCACCGAGCCGCCGATGCCGGCGCGCTGCCGGTACACCCAGCGCGGCTCGCCGGTGGTCAGGTCGATGGCGCTGAACTGGCCGATCTGCCCGTCGATGTCGGGGGCCGGCTCCTGCGCGATGCGCGCCGAGCCGTGGTGGAGGCCCGGCCGGTCGCGGAACTCGTTCAGGGTCAGGTTCATGCAGACGTTGTTGGTCGGCGCGTAGAGCACGTTCGTCCCCGGGTGGTAGCCGGTGGCCTGCCAGTTGATGCCGCCCAGCGCGCTCGGGCAGACGAAGACCGGCTCGCCGACCTGCGGGAACTTGAGCGACTGGTTCACGATGACCCGGCGGCTCTCGGCGTCGATGTCCGCGATGACGTTCTGCACGTTGGTGGGATGGGCCCATAGGAAGGCGCCGGTGGCGGCGTCGAGGGCCCACACGATGCCGGTCTTGCCGGGGATGCCGGTCACGATCTTGCGCCGCCGCCCCGGCGTGATCGCGCCGCTGCGCCACTCGACGTCGCCGGGCGAGACTTCGGTCTCGACGACGAGCCGCGCGTAGGGATGGTCGAGGTCCCACTCGTCGTTGGGGATGTGCTGGAAGTGCCAGGCGATCTCGCCGGTGTCGGCGCCGAGGGCGAGGGTCGAGTTGGTGTAGAGCACGTCGCCGTCGCCGGTGCCCCGCTGCACCGAGCCCCACGGAATCGGCACCCCGACGCCGGTGAAGACGAGGTTGAGCTCGGGGTCGAAGCTGGGCGAGTTCCACGCCGAGCCGCCCCGGCGGTCCTCGTCGGGCACGTCTCCCCAGCTGTCGTAGCCGAGCTCGCCGGGGCCGGGTATGGTGTAGGTGCGCCACACCTCGGCGCCGGTCTCGGCGTCGTGGGCCGACACCCAGCAGCGGGTGTTGAGGTGATAGCAGCCGGACATGCCCGCCACGACGCGCCCCTTGATGACCATCGGGCCGCCGGAGTAGTGCTGGCCGATGGTCCAGTCGCCGACCGCGACGTCCCACTCCACCTCGCCGGTCCGGGCGTTCAGGGCGACGAGGTGGGCGTCGTGGGTGGCGATGAACAGCTTGTCGTCGTAGAGGGCGCCGTTGCGGTTGACGCAGGCCAGGTTGGCCGCGTGGTCGACCCGCTCCCGCCGGTATTCCCAGAGCCGCGAGCCGTCGCGCACGTCGAGGGCCTCGACGAAGTCGCACGCCTGCACCAGGAACATCATCCCGTCGTGCACGAGCGGGGTGGTCTCCTGCCGGCCCTCTCCCATGGTCCACGCCCATGCCAGGCGCAGGCGGCCGACGTTGGACGTGTCGATCTGATCGAGCGGACTGTGCCCCCAGTGGCCGTAGGTCCGCCGCCACATCGGCCAGTCGCCGGGCGGCGGATCGAGCAGCATGGCCTCGGTCACCGGCGTGTAGCCGTCGGCGACGGACTGCGCCGAGGCGGAGGCCCCGGCGAGCAGGAGGCCGATCAGGACGGCGCCGAACCCCAGCCGCGTCACGATGCGCATGTGCTCTCCTCTCGCGGCGGCCTTGCCTGCCCGCTGCCCTTGAGCGGTGGCCCGACGCGCCGAAAGGGCGCGGCGTCTCCCCCGGTCCAGCGTGCGCTCGGCAACGCCGACGTTCAGCCAGCGTAGAGGCACATGCCCCATTCTATGCCGTTACGCAATGGTCCGCCCGTAGTTCCCGCAACGGTCAGGAGTTCAGCGCGGAGGTCCTGGAACCAAGCGTCGGACCGGGTCTGTCTTGCGGGATCCACCGGAAACGGGGTCCCCAGGTCCTCTGCTGGTTCACGGAAGGTCCCGGCATCGCGATGTTCACTGGCCGCGGGCCCGGGCTTGAGCTTGCTGGCAGCTCTCGGGAAGGAGACGGGTTTCCGAGGTCTCGAAGCGCGCCCCTGTCGGCGATTCGCCCGCGGGCGGGCGGTGGAGCTCGAGGATGCACGGCACCAGGGGCGAGACGATGCTGGTCAGGGAGTCCAGCCTGTCGTCCATCGCGCCAACGACACCCTCCGTGCGGACGGCTGCCTCGTTGACCCGATCGACGGTACCCTGCAGGGCGACCACCGCGTTGGCGACGCGACCGACGGTTTCGCTCTGCGTGCCGACGGCCGCCCCCAGCGTGTCGATGGTCTCGCGCTGCGCGTCGACGGCCGCCCCCAGTGTGTCGGTGGTTTCCCGCTGTGCGGTGACGGCCGCGCTCAGCGTGTCGATGGTCTCGCGCTGCGCGTCGATGGTCTCGCGCTGCGCGTCGATGGTCTCGCGCTGCGCGTCGACGGCCGCCCCCAGCGTGTCGGTGGTTTCCCGCTGCGCGGTGACGGCCGCGCTCAGCGTGTCGATGGTCTCGTGCTGCGCGTCGATGGTCTCGCGCTGCGCGTCGATGGTCTCGCGCTGCGCGTCGACGGCCGCCCCCAGCGTGTCGGTGGTTTCCCGCTGCGCGGTGGCGGCTGCGCTCAGCGTGTCGATGGTCTCGCGCTGCGCGTCGACGGTCTCGCTGAGCGCCTCCACGGTAGCACTCAGGGCGGCAACCGCTTCTCGCAGGGTGACGACCGTCTCATCCACCGTGCCGAAGTCGATCCTCGTCGGCAACGTCGCGACGTCGGCTTTCGTCGCCAGCGATGCGGTCATCCTCTCGACATCTGCGGTGGTCGCCAGCGTCGTCATCACGAACGCGATCAGTCCGCCCGCGGCCGCGAGCGCGGTCACGCAGAGCGCGAGCAGGCCCACCAAGTGTTCACGAATCCACCCCACGGACCAACGATAACACAACCGGCATACTGAAGACACGGCTCAGTGGAGGCCGACGACCGGAAGTACTGTTGTGGTGTCGCGGTGGCGGGAACCAAGGGGACGCCCCGACGAGGAACGCCCCCCTGGCCGTTTGCCGAAGCGGATCAGTGCCCGTCGCCGACGTCGTCGCCCTCCACCGGCAGGGCCATCGCGGCGAGGCCGTCGCGGAGCTGGATGATGACGTACTGCCGGTCCTCGTGCGTCCAGCTCGACATGCCGTAGCGGGTCAGGCCGGGAATCTCGACCGCCCCGACCCGCTCGCCGGTCCGCTTGTCGATGGCGAAGAGGTGCGGCGTGTTGTCGGCGGTCTGGCCGCCGGCGAGGAGCATCGTCGGCGTGACCACCATCGCGGAGTTCCCGCCGCGGCCGCGGTTGATCTCGACGCCCTCGAGCCCCTGCACGAGGGGGTGGTTGCGGATGCGGTCCTGCGTCGCCTGCGGAGCGTCCCCGTTCGGGGCCACCCACAGGTGCTCGCCGGTGTTCATGTCGATGGCGGTGATGCGCCCGACCGGCCCCTTCCAGATCGGGAGCCCGTCCAGGGTGAACGCCTCGATGCTGCCGCGCACCGTCGTCGCGACGGCGGCGAAGTCGGTGTGCGTCGTGCCCGACTGCGGGAGCTCCTCGAGCGGCGAGTCCACCCCCGGCATGACCTGCAGCCGGAAGCAGCCGCTCTGCGAGCTCACGAACAGGACGCCCGTCACCGGGTCACCGACGGCCGGGCCGGTGATGTTGGTGCCGCCCCCGCCGCCCGGGCAGTTCCACGCCGGTCCCGCAGGGTCGCCGACGTGCGTCGGCGGGTCGAACAGCCCGTTGAAGAGGTTGTTCTCGAGCGCCACCTGACGCGCCATCTCCTTGATCTCGGGGGTGTAGTCGATCAGGTGGTCCTCGGTCCGCCCCTGCAGGTCGTAGGGCGCGGGCCGGGTCGGGAACGGCTGGGTCGCCGAGAGCACTTCGCCGGGGATGTTGGACGGCGGCACCGGCCGCTCCTCGATGGGCCAGATGGGCTCGCCGGTCTCGCGGTCGAGGGCGTACAGGAAAACCTGCTTCGTGGCCTGGAAGAGCCCCTTGATCTCGCGTCCGTCGACGGTCACGTCCATGAGGACCGGCGCCGTCGGGGTGTCGTAGTTCCAGATGTCGTGGTGGACCATCTGGTAGTGCCAGCGCCGCTCGCCGGTGGCCGCGTCGAGGGCGATGATGCTCGTGCTGAACAGGTTGTCGCCGGGGTGGTGACCGCCGTAGTAGTCGATGGTGGCGCCGTTGGTGACGATGTAGACCAGCCCGAGCTCGGGGTCGGCGGACATCGGGGCCCACGACGACACGTCCCCGATCCACTGCCAGGCGTCGTTCTCCCAGGTCTCGTGCCCGAACTCGCCGGGCCGGGGGACCACGTGGAACTTCCACTTGAAGTCGCCGGTGCGCGCGTCGTAGGCGAGGATGTCGCCCGGCACGTTCTCGACCCGGGTCTGCAGGTAGCCCTGCTCGGCCGAGTTGCCGACCACCACCGTGTCGTTGACGATGATGGGCGGCGACGACGCGGTGATGTAGCCGATCTCGCGGGGGATGCCGATGAACGGGTCGTAAGGGCGGTCCATGCTCGTCCACGGGCCCCAGTCCGCAATCAGGTCCTCCACGAGGTCGACGGTGCCGGAAGGCCCGAAGCCGTCGAGGGGCACGGGCCGGCCCCAGCCCTCGAGGGGCAGGCCGGTGTCGGCGTCGAGGGCGTGCAGGAAGAAGCCCGGCGAGGTGATGAACACGACCCCGCGGCCGTCGATTTCGGCGTAGGAGATGCCCTTGCCGTAGCCCTTGCGCATCGAGTACTCGTAGCGGTAGGTGTTCGGCTCGCGGAAGCTCCAGAGCACCTCGCCGGTGGCGGGGTCGAGGGCGACGACGTGGCGCCGGTTGCCGGCCACGGTGATGAGCTTGCCGCCGACCAGCGAGGGCGTCGCCCGCGCCGTGGCGGGGCCGAAGCTGGTCGCATTCCACTGCCAGGCGACCTCGAGCTGATCGAAGTTCGACGGATCGAGCTGGTCGGCTGTGGTGTAACGGGTGTGCCAGGCATCGCCGCCGAGGTAGGTCCACTGCCCGTCCTCGGTTCCCGGCCCCTGGGCCGCCGCGCCGGCCGGCGCGAGCACCCCGCACGCCAGGGCGAGCGCGAGCCCGCATGCCACTGACGCCGTTCGAGTGGCCTTGCGTCGTTCTTCCGTTCTCATTTGACCTCTACTCCCGTGATCTGTTCCGCTAGTCCGAGCGCCCCGCCCGTGACCGAAGGGCAGTCAATGGTAGCAGTCGCCGATCGAAACGGGAAGCAGATGGAGGCCCTCGCGGCCCGGAGCGCCGACCGGGTCACGATCAGGGCTTGGCTTGTGGCCGATGCGAGACGGAAAGGGTCGACATGGCGAACGAAAAGCTGGTAGTCCTCGCGAGGCTGTCTTCGGCTCCCCTCGACACGGCGTCCCGAAGCTCGTCTTCCGCCATCGGGTGGTTCGCCTCCACGTACGCGGCGATCCCTGTCTCGGTCAGGGCGTCGGCCCCGGACGGTCGGGGCTGCGTCGGCGGCTCTTCCACAGGCTACCGTATCCAGAACCGGGGACGCGGTGTACGAGCTTCCGCCGGCTGCCGAGGGCGCCGCGCCCTGCGGTCAGCCCGGCGTACCGGCGAGCAGGCCGTCGACCTCGTCGGGCGTCGGACTCGCCTCGCGGGCGCCCAGGCCCCGGCACTTGAGGGCCGCCGCCGCGTTCGCGTAGCGCAGCACGTGCACGACCTCCGCGTCGTCGCCGCCGCGCAGCCATCCCGAGATGAAGCCGCCGCGGAAGACGTCGCCGGCGCCGGTGGTGTCGACGACCGGCACCCGGAACGCCGGCGTCCTCACCTCGACTTCGCCGACGAGGGCCAGGCTGCCTTCCGCGCCCAACGTCATGCAGACCAACGCCGGGCCGTAGGCGTCCCGTAGCGCCCGCAGCGCCGCTCCCGGTGCGCCCTTGCCGGTCAGCGCAGCCGGGAACTCCTGCGCCGTGACGATCACGTCGATCTCGGCCAGCAGCGCGTCGATGCCGTCCCGGACGTGCTCGACGTCGACGACGGTCCGGACCCCGGCGCGGCGAGCGGCGCGCGCCGCCGTTGTTGCCGACGCCGTCTCGTGGCAGTCGACGAGCAGCACGCGGCCCGCGCACACCGCCGCGGGGTCGACGTCGTCGGGGCGCAACTTCAGTCCCGCGTCGCGAGTCCAGAGCACGGTGCGCTCGCCGGTCCCCTCGTCGACGAGAATCACCGACATCCCGTTCCTCGTGTCGGGGGCCACCCGGCACGCGCTTACGTCGACCCCCTCGTCGGCGAGGCTCGATCGCCCGCGCCGCCCGTTGTCGTCGTCACCGAAGCACCCGACGTAGCGCGCGCGCCAGCCGAGCCGCGCGCACGCCACCATGGCGCTCGCCGCCTGACCCCCCGGCGAGTACGCGTGCCGCCGGATCGGCTGCTTCGAGTCGGGCCTCGGAAAGCGCTCGACCACCACCAGCAGGTCGGTCATGTTCAGGCCGAACCCGACCGCGTCGAAGCGACGGCCCTCCGCCGGCGGGAGCCCGATCGGCATCCGCATGGCTGGATCGTACACCTCACAGAAGTGACGCACCGCCATGCCGGCGGGCCGAATCAGTCGCCGCGTTCGTTCACGCGGGAAGTGCGCACCGCCATTCCGGCGGGCTGAATCAGTCGGTGGCGAGGCAAGCGGCGCCGTCGAGCGGCTGCCAGCGGGGCGGGTCCGCAAGGTCGGCCGCGCGCAGGCGCCCGCCGCGCGCGGTGAGCCAGCCGGCGACGGCGTCCCGGACCTGGGGTGCCGTCGCCGTCACGGTTGCACGAGCGCCGAAGCGGGCCCGCGCGGCGAAGGAGTCGGTGGTCGCCACGACGAGCGCTTCGGCGGGGTCGATCCGGGTTCCCGACGACCGCGCGATCTTGACCTCGGGCCTCTCTCCCGCACAGGTCACGCGAACGCGGATCCCCGACACGCTCGGGACTCCGCGACGCCGTCGGGACACCTCTCTGGCGAGGACCTGCTGCAGCTGCGTCCCCGTCAACACCAGCGCGACGACGCGGTTGTCGAACGGAAACACGTCGTAGAGCGGCCCGCGGGTCAGGGCCCCGGCCGGCAGATCGGTGCGCAGCCCGCCGCGTCGCGCCCCCATGCCGATCGCAGCGTCGGCACCGGGCACGGCAGCGCGGAAGGCATCGGCAAAAAGGTTGCCGAGCGGCGATTCGAGGCCCTCGCCGTTCCGCGTCAGGGAGGTCTCGAGGACGATGCCGAGCGATGCCTCGCGCCAGCGGTGCACCCGATCGAGCTCGGGCCGCATCGCCGCCGTCACCGACGTGTCCGGCTCGACCGGCGCCCCTTCGTAGCGCGGCGGGGCGCCGCTCGCCGCGCAGGCCCCGTCCGGGCCGACGGCCGCACACAGCGCCTGCGGCGCGAAGACACGCGCCGACACGACCTCCGCCCCGCGCTCGACCGTCAGATCCAGACGAGCGAACGCCGCCCCCCGCGAGTACGCCTGGACGATCGGGATGCCCGCCACCACGTGGGCCACGGCCGCGTGGCTGTGTCCCGCGACGATCGCATCCACCAAGCCGTCCGGCAGGCGCCGAGCGAGCCGAAAGATCTCTCCATCGTCGTCGCACGACGAGAGGTCGGCGGGGTCGTCGAGCCGCGCGCACCACCCGCCGGCGTGGGCCACGACCACCACCACGTCGACGCCGCGCTGCCGCAGGCGCCGCGCCTCGGCCTCGACGGTGGGCGCGAGCGGCGTCGTGCGAAGCCCCTGGACGTTGGCGGCGAGGGTCATCCGGAGCCCGTCCCAGGTCATCACGCCCACGATGCCCACACGCAGGCCCGCGGCGTCCACGACGGTGGACGGCCGGACGTTCGGCCACGCCACCGGGCGTCCCGTCACCTCTTCGATCAGGTTCGCCGCGAGGAATGGAAACCGCGCGCGGGCGGCCGCCGCCTTGAGCGCACCGCGCATGTCGGGGGGCGAGCCGTCCCCGGCCGCGGTGTCGAGCGCTCCGTAATCGAACTCGTGGTTGCCGATGGCCAGCGCGTCGTAGCCCAGCGCGTTGTAGGCGTCGACGACGAGCGCGCCCTCCGACAGGTTCGACTCGATCCCCCCCTGGAAGGTGTCGCCCGCATCCAGCAGCAGCACCGCGCCGCCGTCTCGTTCCCGCGCCGCGCGGAGGTTGCGCAGATACCCGCCGAGCTGCGCGACCCCTCCGCGCCCGCCCCGCGGAAACACGCGGCCGTGCACGTCGGTGGTGCCCACGATAGACAGCGTCACCCGGCCGGGTGCGCCCGTCGCCGCGGGGCGTTGAAGGGCACTGACCGCCCCTGCGAGCAGAGCGAGGAAGACGACGAGCGCCGCCCCGCGGACCATCGCGGGGTACTTGGCCGCCCCGGGCATCGCTTGAGCATACTCCCCCCGGGCATTTGCGCAAGGCGCCGCCGGGAACCGTTCATGGGAGGGGTCGTGGCCGAGGACGACGACAGGGCGCCGGCCGGCTTGCTTGCGACCGCGAACCGGGTTCACGTCCGCTCAGCGGATGTCGCCCCGTTTTCAGTCGCCGGCCCGTCGGCGGTCGGTCACCGGGCGATAGCTCGTGTTGCCAGGCGAAGCTCATGTTGCACCCGCCACCGGGGGTGCGGCCCCGGTGGCCTGTAACTGGATCGGTGCGAGCTGACGGGGGCGGGCTGGTGCGGCCGCAGAGGAGCCCGATGTCGAGACTCTGGCGTACGAAGGCGCCTGCCGGACGGACAGGTGACGCTCGCCGACCGTTGTCCGGCCGCGGGTCGAGCGGGTCGGCTACGCTCGCGGCCTGGACGAGCCGAACAGGTAGCCCAGCGCAAGGCTGATGACGCTGAAGGCGCCGGTGACCAGCTCGCGTGACCCGGCGTGCTCGGTCGCGAACCTGTCCACGAACAGCAGCACCAGCACCGCGACGATCACGATGCCCGTGATGTTGGTGCTGGCGTAGCGGGCCCCGAACACGTGGCCCAGCAAGCCGAGATCCTGGCTGGTCGGAGGGTCGCTGGGGCCGCTCTGCTCGACGAGGGTGCGTACCAGCTCCGTTCGCTCAGACTCGTTCATGTGGCTCGCGGCGCGCATCACGCACCGCCGTGAGCGTCTTGAGATACGAGTCGAAGGCCTCGAGGGCGTGTCGGCGCGATGGGTTGGAGCCGGTGGCCACCGCCTTGCGCATGGACTCCAGAAAGTCCATGAGTTCGTCGAGCCTGGAGTTCGAGGCCGCGAACATCATGAGCATCATCTCCGCGACGTCCTGGCGGCCGCGGAGAGCGGCCAGCTCGGCCGACAGCGTCTCAGCGTCCGCAGGCACACCAGCCGGTGCCGTTTCCGCAGTCGCTGTGTCTGACATGGCTCATCCCCGGAAGCCGCGCCGCGTGCGGCGGCCCGCTCATCCTCGGTACGTGAGTGGCCTGGTCTCTCGCCGACCGCGGAACCCGCTTGGTCCGTATCCACTATACCCCGAACAGCCGGCCGAAAGCCGGCAGGGGGAATACGATGAAACGCGAAGAAAGGCGGCTCCCTCAAGCGTCGATCACGAGGCGATAGCTCGTGTTGCGTCCACCGCCGGGGTTGCGGGCCAGGAGGCCGTGGCCGACCAGGGCCGTGATGTCCCGCAGCGCCGTGTCCTGGGAGCACTTGGCGAGTTCCGCCCACTTCGACGTGGTCAGCCTTCCCTCGAAGCCGTCCAGGACACGCGCATCTCCGCGTCGACCCGCGACGCGGACGGCGCCTCGAAGTGCACCCGCTCGCGGCCGATCGGACCGGAGACGACCTGCATCGGATCGGCCTGCGCGTCACGCCATCGGCCGACGGCGATTCGCTGCATCCCGCTACGGCCGGTCGGGAACAGCGACGCATGCCAGTCCAACAGCCGCCCGGCCGTGAGAGGCTGGTCGTAGCGTCCCGTCGCGTCCAGCATCAGCTCGACGACCCCCTCGACGTCGCGATCCGCAGGCGCGACCCCGCCCGCATCCATGCCGAGACGCCGCGCGATCGACGAGCGGACCTGCGCCGCATCGAGCTTCTCTCCCTCGATGTCGCTGCTCTTCACCACGTCCTCGACCAGCGTGCCGAGCACCGCCTCGCGCCGCAGGTCGAAGCCGAGGGTCTCCATGCGCCCGAGGAGGCGGCCCTGCCGGTGCCTGACGTCAGCCAGGGCATCCGCCAGCGCCTCGGGCCTCCAGTGGAGCCGCGGCCAGTCGGGCCGTTCGTGGATGTAGATTCTCCGCACGATTCGCGGAGATCGTAGCAGCGATTCGCCGCATGAGGGGCTCGCCGCGTCGGCTGGTGTAGAGTGCAGTGGCCGTGGAGCGAGGAGTAGGAGTCATGGCCGAAGTATCCGTTACACAGGCTCGATACACGCTCACCCGGCTGATACGCGAGGTCGAGGCCGGCGAAGCGGTGCACATCACGCGACGCGGGAAACCGGTCGCCGTCCTGGTCTCCAGGGACGATTACGATCGCCTGGAATCGGGAGAACCGCGGCGGGACTTCTGGCAGGGGATCATGGAATGGCGCGCCCAGGCAAGCTTCGACTGGCCGGAACTCACGCCAGAGGAAGTGGATGGCTGGCGTGACCGCCGCCCGCCCCGGGAGCCCGAATAGCCAGACTGAAGTTTCTGCTCGCTTCGGAATGAGGTGGCACGGCCGATTCCCGTACGAGCGTCACCCCGTGCCGGTCCATCCCGACTGCGGTCCACTCTCCCGAACCACCGGATAACGTGGATCTCCCCAATCGTCCGGGTGCGCGATCAGTACCCCACCACCTGGCCGTCCTTGCGCACGTCCGTCCCGCCGTGCAGCATGCCCGTCTCGGGGTGGATCATGATGGCCTGGTAGCCGCCCATGCCGCCGCCGCCGGCGCGGACGACGTGGTGGCCGCGGCGTCGCAGCTCGGCGATGACGTCGTCGGAGACGCCGGGCTCGACCGCCACGGTGCCGCCGGGCCGGTTGCTCGGGCTGTGGCGCACGCGGGCGGCGTCGCCCGCCTCCTGCAGGTTCATGCCGAAGTCGATGATGTTCGACAGCACCTGCCAGTGGCCCTGGGGCTGCATGGCCCCGCCCATGACCCCGAACGGCATGAACGGCTTGCCGTCCTTCGTGACGAAGCCGGGCATGTTGGTGTGCAGCGACCGCTTGTGGGGCTCGAGCGAGTTGAGGTGGCCCGCCTCGAGCGAGAAGCCGGAGCCGCGGTTCTGGAGGGCGAAGCCGAGGTCGCCGGGCACCACCTTCGAGCCGAAGCCGCCGAAGATGCTCTCGATGAGGGAGATGGCGTTGCGGTCCTTGTCGACCACCGTCAGGTACACGGTGTCGCTGTGGTCGAACGGCTGTCCGGGTGCGACGTCCGTCGACGCGCGCTCGGGGTCGATGAGCTGCCGCCGGGCGTCGGCGTACGACTTCGAGATGAGGGGCTGCGTCGGCAGCTCGTTCGCGTCGGCGTCGGCCACGTAGGTGTCGCGGTCGGCCCACACGAGCTTCTTGGCCTCGGCGTAGAGATGGATGGCGTCGGCCGAGTTCTTGCCCAGGGCGGGGATGTCGTAGCCCTCCATGATGTTGAGGATCATGAGGGCGAGGATGCCGGAGCTGTTGGGCGGCACCTCCCAGACGTCGTAGCCGCGGTAGCTGGTGCTGACCGGGTCGACCCACACCGACGAGTGGTCCTCGAAGTCGGCCATCGTGAAGTAGCCGCCGTTCGCCTCGCTGAACGAGACGATGCGCCGGGCGATGTCGCCCTTGTAGAACGCGTCGCGGCCGCCCTGCGCAATCGCCTCGTAGGTGGCGGCGAGGCGCGGGTTCCGGAAGACCTCGCCGACGCGCGGCGGCCGGCCGTTGGGCAGGTAGGTGGCGGCCGAGTCGGGCCACTGGGCCAGCGACGGCATCGACCCCGCCCACTGGCGCTGGATGATCTCGCTCACCGGGAAGCCGTCGAGGGCGTAGCGGATGGCCGGAGCGAGCACCTCGGCGAGGGTCATCGTGCCGAACCGCTGGAGCAACTCGTGCCAGCCGTCGACGGCGCCGGGCACGGTCCAGGTCAGCGGTCCGTTCCCCGGCATGCGGGTGTAGCCCTGGCGGACGAGGGTCTCGCGGTTGATCTCGTAGGGCGCGCGCCCGGTGGCGTTCAGCCCGTAGAGCTGCTCGGTCTCGGCGTCCCAGACGAGGGCATAGAGGTCGCCGCCGACGCCGTTCATGTGCGGCTCGACGAGGCCGAGGACGGCGTTGACGGCCACCGCCGCGTCGACGGCGTTGCCGCCGGCCTTCAGGATGTCGAGGCCGACCTGGGCGGCCAGCGGCTGGCTGGCCGCCACCATCCCGTGCGGCGCGATCACCTCGGACCGGCTGCCGTGGGGGCTCCGGGCCGGCCGGCTGTAGCCGTGGCCGAGGGCGTCGTCGGACTGGGCGTACACCGTGGCATGGGTTCCGATCATCGCGATTCCCAGCATGATGGCGAGCACCGGGGTCGACAGAACGGCCCGGAGCACCGAACGAGAGGATCGCAGCGCCAGCAGCATCGTGTACCCCTTTCCATCGGTCGGGCAGGGCTGGCCAGGAGATCGCCGCCTCGCTCCCCGCCGACCAACCCTCAGGCATCCGCGCCGTCGACGGCGCAGGTTCTTCACGGACACCGGCGAGACCCCTCGTCCCGGCCGGCATGCGAGCGGATGTTATCGCAATTCGGCCATCGGCGGATCGCGAGAGTAGGGTATGCTTCGCCGCCAGAAGCCATCTCGGTCGGAGGTCGTCAGAATGGTGTGCATCCTTTCGCTGTGGCTGCCGGTGCTGTTGTCGGCAGTCCTCGTCTTCGTCGCCAGCTCGGTCATCCACATGCTGCTGCCCTATCACGTCGGCGACGCCGGACCGGTGCCCGACCAGGAGAGGGCGGCAGACGCGTTGCGGGGGCTGGAGATTCCGCCGGGCGACTACGCCATCCCGCGGGCGTCGAGCATGAAGGAGATGAACACGCCCGAGTTCGCGGCGCAGCTCGAGCGGGGCCCCGTCGCGTTCCTGACGGTGCTGCCGAACGGGCCGATGGCCATCGGCCGCAGCCTGGGGCAGTGGTTCGTCTACTGCGTGGTCGTCGGCGCGGTCGCCGGATACGTGGCCGGCCTCACCATCCCGCCGGACGCCGACTACGGCCTCGTCTTCCGCGTCGTCGGCCTCGTGGCCTTCGCGGGCTACGCGCTGGCGATTCCGCAGAGCACCATCTGGTGGCACCGCAGCTGGCGCTTCACCCTGCTGACCATGTTCGACGGGGTGATCTACGCACTGCTGACGGCCGGCACGTTCGGCTGGCTCTGGCCGTAGAAGCCGCGGATCGCCGCGTTCATCGGGGCCGGCGAGGGTGGCGGCGCGATCAAGGCCCGACCGACAGGGCGTGGCGAGTGCGCGTGTCGGCACGGGTGAACGCGGAGCAACATTCGTCCGCGAATAGACGCAGTTCAGGAAGGGTGCGCCGCGGCCGGCGGCGCCGGGTCGCCCGGGGGGTTGCCGGGAGCCGCGCCAACCGTGTGAGTCGCGGCCGGTCGGCCTCGTCGTGGAGTGCATCGGGAGATTCAGAATCATGAAGCGTGTCACGCGCGTTGCTGCCGCCGCCGGCCTGGTCCTGTCCCTCGGGGCCGGTTCCACCTTCGCCCAGTCCCGTCTGACCATGCAGTGGGAGGCGATGGCCGAGCGCCTGGTGGCGCAGCTCGCGCCCGAGCCGGGCGAGCGCATCCTGCTCGTGGCGCGGCCGGGGCAGTTCGACGAGCTGATTCCGCCGCTGCGCTACGCCCTGCTGCGGGCCGGCGCCGTCGACCTCGGGGTGATCGACGTCATCGAGGAGCCGTACCCCGAGGACTGGGACGCCGACCTGCTGGCCGAGGGCACGGCGGCCGCGCGGGCCGTGTACCGCGAGATGCTGCGCGACTTCGACGGCGCGATCATGCTGCCGGGGGCGCGGCCCGACCACGCGGTGTACGCCGCGCTGCAGGACCTGCTGCACGAGGGCATCGGCCGCACCATCCACTTCCACTGGACCCAGAACGGCAGCGCGTTCCCCTTGCCGGGGCAGCCGATGCCGTCGCGGGCGGTCATCGACGCCACGTATCAACACGCGCTGCTCGAGACCGACTACGCGGGGCTGGCGGCGGTTCAGCGGCGCTTCGTGGACGCGATGCGCGGGGCCGAGGTGCGGGTCACGTCGCCGCTCGGCACCGACATCCGGTTCCGCATCGGCGACCGGCCGGTGAACTTCGGCGACGGCGACGCCTCGAAGGCGCGGACCGACCAGGGCGTCATCCTCATCGACCGCGAGCTCGAGCTGCCGTCGGGGGCGATCCGGGTGGCCCCGGTGGAGGAGACCGTCGACGGCGTCATCGTCTTCCCGCCGTCGCAGTGGGACGGGCGGCCCGTCAGCGGCCTGCGGGTGGAGATCGAGGCCGGGCGGGTCACGGGGACGACCGCCGAGTCGGGGCAGGAGGCGGCCGAGGCCGAGCTGGCCGGCGTCCCCGAGGAGGCGCGGGCCTTCCGGGAGTTCGCCCTCGGGTTCAACCCGCTGCTCGCGGTGCCCGAGCGCAACCCGTGGATTCCCTACTACGGCTACGGCGCGGGCATCGTGCGGCTGTCGCTCGGCGACAACTCCGAGCTCGGCGGGACCGTCACCGGCGGCTACGTACGCTGGAACTTCTTCACCGACACCACGGTGACGGTCGGCGGCGAGGTCTGGGTGCAGGACGGCCGCCTCGTGCGATGACCTACTGCATGTAGACGAACCGCTGCACCCGCTTGCCCTCCAGCGTCTCGCCGACGTAGATGTTGCCGCTCGAGTCGACGGCGAGGCTGTGGGCGGCGGTGAACCCGCCGGCCATGTGGCCGCCGAAGCCGAACGACCCGAGGATGTCGAGGCTCGACCGCTCGATCAGCCACACCTTCTGGTTCATCCCGTCGATGTTGTAGAGGACCCGCTGGTCGCCGTCGGGCGAGAAGTCGACGTCGAACGCCGACCCGAACCCGCGGGTCCGGCCCGCGATGACCACCTCGTTCAGGAACGTGCCGTCCCGCTCGAACACCTGGATGCGGTCGTTGACGCGGTCGCAGACGTAGACGAGCCCGTCGTCGGACAGGGTCGCGCAGTGGACCGGCCGCCCGAACTGCTGCGAGAGCGGCGCGTCGGGGTCATAGGCGTAGGGCTCGTCGGTGGGCCGGTTGCCGTAGGCGCCCCAGTGGCGCTTGTACTCGCCGGTGTCGGCGTCGAACACCGCGACCCGGCGGTTCCCGTAGCCGTCGGCGATGTACACCTCGTTGGTCTCGGGGTCGACGTCGATCTCGGCCGGCTGGCCGAAGTTCGCGAGGTCGTTGCTGCCTTCCCCCTGGCCGTGCCGGCCGATCTGCAGCAGGAACTCGCCGTCGCGGGTGAACTTCAGGATGTGGGCGTCGTCGCCGCCGCTGCCGCCCAGCCAGACGTTGTCCAGGTGGTCGATGAAGATGCCGTGCTCCGAGTCGGGCCACTCGTAGCCCTCGCCGGGCCCGCCCCACGCGTTCACCACGTTGCCGGCCTGGTCGAACTCGATGATCGGCGGCGCCGGCCGGCAGCACTCGGCCAGCGGCGGCGTCTCGTCCGCGCCCCGTTCCTGCAGGTTCAGGCTGCCGGGACGGTGCACGATCCAGATGTGATCGCGGGCGTCCACCGCGACCCCCACCACGTTGCCCAGCGTCCAGTTGTCGGGCAGCGGCTTCGGCCAGGTGGCGTCGAACTGGAACGCCGCCGCGTCGGCCTGTCCTTCCTGCCCGCCGGCGGTCAGCACTGCCGGCCGCGTCAGTCCACCGCCGACGACGGCCGCGGCGAGCGCCAGCACGAGGGCAACGAGCAGGGGGAAGTGACGAGGTCTCATGGGTGCCTCCATGGCCGCGAGTAGAACGGAGTGCCGCGCGGGTCACCCCGCCGCGGAACCTGTCGGACGGTATCACGAACGGCGGGTCGGGCACCTGAACGGAGCCGGGACGCGGGCGGCGAGGGGGAGCGCGGCGTTATGGCTCGATGGTGAAATCGGCCGCCCAGACGTGCTGGCCCCAGACGATCACCAGGCGGCCCTCGTCGTCGCCCACCGGCAGCAGGGACACCCCGAGGGGGCGCTCCTCGTAGGGGCCGCCGTGGGTGTGGTCGATGTCGACCTCGGCCGCGTCGAACGCGGGGTCGTGCTGGGTGCCCCACGAGTCGGGCTCGTTGTTGAAGACGAGGGTCCAGCCCGGGCCCGACGCCCGCAGCCAGAGGCCGTACGAGCCGGGGAAGTCGGGAGCGAGGTTGTCGGTGGGGATGAGGGTGTCGCCGAACCGCAGGGGGACCTCGCTGCGGAGGCGGATGACCGCTCCCTCGGTGAGCTCGACGAGGTCGCCGTCGCCAATCGACTCCAGCGCCGCGAAGTCGACGCTGTCGGTGCCGAGCTCCTGCTCGAAGAGCACCTGGATGCGGGCGCCGTCCGGCGTCCGGAGGGCGGTCTCGTTGCGCGACCCGAGGGCCGCCGCCCGGTAGCGGGCCTCGAGGTCGGAGTCGCGGGTCAGGCTGGTGCCGGGGCTGACGTTGGACGTGCGCGGGGGGCGGGGGGGCCGCGGCAGCTCGACGAACTCGAAGTCGGCCGTCCAGCGGTTCCGGCCCCAGACCAGCTCCAGGGTCCCCGCCTCGTCCGCGGCCGGCAGCAGCCGCACCGCCAGAGTGTCCACCTCGTCCGCGAGCGGTCGGTGGGCGAGGGGGATACGGCCGGGCCGCGGCGCGGGGGGCGCGGCCTCGCTGTCGGCGTCCGCGTCGTCGCCTTCGGCTTCGGCGTCCGCGGCTTCGACGTCCGTGTCCTCGCCGTCGGCGTCCGCGTTCTCGCCTTCGGTGTCGGTGGCTTCGGCGTCCGCGTTCTCGCCTTCGGTGTCGGTGGCTTCGGCGTCCGCTTGCCGGCCCTCGGCGTCCTCGTCCGCCTCTGCATCCTCGACTTCCGCCTCTGCGCCCGGCGCATCAGCGTTCGCGCTGTCGGTATCCGTCTCGGCGTCCGGCTCGGCAGCGTTCGCCGGCGCGTCGTCCGGCCCGGCAGCGTCGGCATCAACGTCCGCATCGGCGTCCCCGCCGGCCTCGTCTCCGGTGCCCTCGCCGTCGTCCGTATCGGCCGGCTCCTCGACCGGCCGGGCATCGAGCACCCAGCCCGCGGCGGTGCGCATCAACCAGAGATCGTGGTCCGGCCCGCGGCGCGGCGGGTTTTCCGCGTCCGGCGCCAGCGTCCCGATGGCGAGCGAACGGTGGCCCTCGATGCGGCCCAGCCGCACGGCCGCCTGCGTCGAGCCGGCCCGCAGCACCAGCAGCGAGCGGTGATCCGACGGCAGGGCGGGGTCGTAGGCCACGCTGATCGACCGCCCGTTCAGGATCAGCCCGGATCGGATCAGGCCCTCGTCGGCGTCCCCGTCCGCCTGCCCCGCATGCACCGGGGCGGCGGCCTGCGTCAGGACGCACAGAGAGAGGGAGCACGCGACGAGGAGCAATCGCAGAGCAGGCATGGCTTGTCCAACCGGGGCGGGAAAAAGCGGGAGACCCGCACCCGAAGCGGGGCGGGTCTCCCGAGCGGGAAGGGTCCTTGCCAGTCGCTAGTCGTCGTCGGTGGTGTTCGCCGGCTCGTCGAGCTCGACGGCGTAGCCGATGAAGCCCAGCGACATCTCGTCGTCGGTCCGGGGACCGTGGCCGGGCGAGTCGCTGGCGCGGAAGTCGTAGCGGGCCCCGCGCTCGTCCGAGTTGTCGTACCAGAAGCTGATGTCGATGCGCGTGCCCTCGGGCAGCAGCTTCGGCTCCTTGTACTTGTAGGTCTCCTGCCACCCCTGGTCGTAGTGGGGCACGTCGATCAGCAGCTCTTCCCGGCCGTCCGGGTAGATCGCGGTATAGCGCGACGCCTTGCCGCGCAGGTGGGCGTGCGGCCAGTACGTCAGCACCTGGATGTCCTTGTCCAGGGTGCGGGACATGCCGATCCGGTAGTTGGCGTGGCCGGGGGGAATCTCGAACCCGGTGTTGCCGATCGAGTCGTTGATGACCTGGTACCGCACCGGCCGCTCCTCGACGAAGAAGGCGATCTCCGGCTGCGTCCAGATGCCCGTGCCCTCGCCCGGGTCCTTGTGGTAGTGCATGTTGTAGGTCAGCGTCGACCCCGCCTCGAGCCGCAGGCCGTAGCCGTCGGGCAGCATGACCGCCTCGGCGCCCTCGGCGACGCACGTCAGGAGCTGGCCGGAGCCCGCCGCGCCCTCCTCGGCCGCGACCTCCTCGATGGGCCGCTCGCCGGGGGCGGGGCCGCGCACGAAGCCGCACATGTGGTGGCCGACGGTGCCGGCGTCGGTCTTGAACTCCCAGCCGCGCACCCAGACGTCGTCGGGCAGCTCGGCCTCGGTGAGGGTCTTGAAGAAGCTGATGTTCAGGTCGTAGACGTCGTCCTCGATGTGGTAGGGCTCGTCGAGCTTGAACACGTAGTCGGGCGTGCCCAGCGACCAGCCGCCGCTCGTGTTCTCGACGAACTGACGCGGCGCGGGCGCGTCGGCCCGGTCGCCGGCGGGGGCGCCCGCCTCGACCCAGCTCAGCAGGGTCTCGATCTCCGCGTCGGCCAGCAGGCGCTCGTTCGAGAAGACGCCCTGCGGGGCTGCCGCGTACCACGGCGGCATCTCGCGCGCCTCGACCTTCGCGGCGATGGCGCGGGCCCAGGGGCGCGTCTCCTGGTAGCTCATGAACGACATCGGCGCGAGCACCCCGCCGAGGTTCTGGCCCTCCGGCTGGTGGCAGCTCTGGCAGTTGTCCTGGATGATCGGCAGGACGTCCCGGTAGTAGGTGACGTCGCCCTCGTTCGCCTGGCTGGGAGCGGCGATGAGCGACAGGGCTCCGACCGCCATGACGACCGCGACTGTTCGCGCCTGGATCTTCATGAATGGACTCCTTCAACCGGTACGCGGATGTGAAAGTAATGGGAGATTATGACACCAACCCGCCCGCGGGTAAACACCGACCCGCACCGACCCGCGGCGGGAGGCTCCGGGCGACGCCGATCTCCGCGGCCCCGCATTGGCAGCTGTCGCCTTGCGCCGCGTTGACAGATATCTGCGCTCCGTGGTCAGATTTCTGCATGCGAACCACCCTCAGCTTCGACGACCACCTGTTCCGCGAGGCGAAGGAGCTGGCCGCCCGCGACGGCGAGACGCTGACCAGGCTCGTCGAGCGCGCGGTGGCGCAGTACCTCCATCGCCAGCGCACGCGACCCGCCCCGTACCGTCTCGAGTTGCTGACGACGGAAGGACGCCCGACTCCCGGCGTGAACTTCGACGATCGCGACGCGCTCCACGAGTGGATGGAGGAGCGCGAGTGATCGCCGTCGATACCAATGTGCTCGTGCACGCGCACAGACGCAAGTCGCCCAAGTACGACGCGGCCAGCCGCCGCGTCATCGCCCTCGCCGAGGGAGCTGATCGTTGGGCGATCCCGGTGTTCTGCCTTGCCGAATTCCTGCGCGTCGTCACCCATCGGCGTATCCTCGATCCGCTCAGTCCCGTTAGAGCCTGCGAAGCGATGCAGCGGCTGCTGGCGTCGCCGAGCGTGGAGCTTCTCCTGCCCGGGTCCCGCTTTCCAGAGTTGCTGGCGGACGCGGTGCGCGAGGCCGACGCCGCCGGCAACCTCGTCTTCGATGCGCAGATCGTGGCGCTCTGCCGGGAGTCCGGCGTCCGGACCCTGCTCACCGAGGATCGGGACTTCGATCGGTTCTCCGGATTGGCGACCGAGCGGCTTCCGGGCTGAAATTCTGGTTGCCAATGGGCGCAGCCGGCACTACAGTAGCGGAGGCGGAGGCTGGCGTTTGCGGATGGTTCCGGCCTCCGGTCGCTGGAGAGAAATGATGCTGTCGAGGGCGACGCCGGCCGTCCGGCAGGCGGGAGCGTGGGCTGTCGCGCTCGCACTCCTGGCACCGATCACGCTGTCGGCTCAGGGCTCGGCTCCGGCCCCGGCCCCGTACGACGCCGATTCCGCCCAGGTCCTGATCGAGCGGTACTGCCTCGCCTGCCACACGGCGGCGCGGGAGGCTCGCGGCCTGGTTCCGGTGGCCTTCGCCGGGCTCGACGCCGGCGACGTCGCGGCCGACGCCGACGTGTGGGAGGCCATCGTCCGCAAGCTGCGGCTCGGCATGATGCCGCCGGCCGGCCGTCCGCGCCCCGCGGCCGACCTCCACGAGCGGTTCCTGAGCTGGCTCGAGAGCGGGCTCGACGCCGTCGCCGCCGAGCGACCCGACCCGGGCCGGCCCGCCGTGCGCCGCCTGACCACCCCCGAGTACCGCAACGCGGTGCGGAGCCTGCTCGACCTCGAGGTCGACGAGGGCTGGCTGCTGTTCCCGCCCGACGACGTCAGCCAGGAAGGGTTCAGCACCGACGCCGAGGCGCTCTCGGTGTCGCCGGCCCTGTTCGACCGTTATCTGTCGGCCGCCAACCGCATCAGCCGGCTCGCGGTCGGCGACCCCGCCATCGGCCCCGGCTACGCCGCCGCCACCTACTCGACGCCGCGGCTGCTGTACCAGGACGACCGCATGAGCGAGGACCTGCCGTTCGGGTCCCGGGGGGGGATGGCCGTCCGCCACTACTTCCCGCTCGACGGCGAGTACCGCGTGAAGATCCGGCTGCGGCGGATGATCTACGACTACATCGTGGGCATGGGGACGCCCCAGCAGATCGAGGTCCGTCTCGACGGGCGCCTGGTGCGACGGTTCACCGTGGGCGGCGCCGACCGCTTCGGGTACCCGTCGGCCTACAGCTTCTTCGGCACCATCCGGGGAGACCCGGCGTGGGAGCAGTACGTGTCGATCGACGCCGATGCCGAGCTGGAGGTCATGGTGCCGGCCTCTGCCGGCGAGCACGTCGTCGGGGTGTCGTTCCTGGCCGCGCGGACCGAGGCGACGGGCATCCTCGAGCGCCGGCTGTCCGGCTTCTCGCTGAGCGGGCTCGGGTTCTACCACGGGCACGCGGCGGTCGACCGGGTGGAGGTGGCCGGCCCCTACGACCCCGCCGGTCCGGGGGACACGGCGAGCCGGCGCCGCATCTTCACCTGCCGGCCGGGCGCCAGGACGGACTCACCCGGGGCGAACGCCGAGGCCGGCGCGGACGCCGCCGGCGGCCCGGCAGGTGTTGCCGCGGACGAAGAGCGCTGCGCGTCCGAGATTCTGTCGGCGCTGGGGCGGCGCGCCTACCGGCGGCCGCTCACCGAGGACGACCTGGACACGCTGCTCGCGTTCTACGAGCAGGGCAGGGATGAAGGCGGCTTCGAGGCCGGCATCCGGAAGGGGATAGAGCGGCTGCTCGTGGCCCCGGAGTTCCTGTTTCGCATCGAGCGCGATCCGCCCGGCGTTCCTCCCGGCACCGCGTACCGGCTGTCGGACCTGGAGCTCGCGTCCCGTCTCGCCCTGTTCCTGTGGAGCGACATCCCCGACGAGCCGCTTCTCGCCGCGGCCGAGGCCGGCCGCCTCTCCGAGCCCGGCGAGCTCGACCGGCAGGTCGAGCGCATGCTCGCCGACCCCCGGGCGCGGGCCCTCGTCGACAACTTCGCCAGCCAGTGGCTGCAGCTCGGCCGGGTGCGGGGGGTCATTCCCGATGCCGACGTGTTCTACGATTTCGACGAGAACCTGCGCGCGGACATGGAGCGCGAGACGGCGCTGTTTCTCGAGAGCCAGATTCTCGGCGACCGCGGCGTCATGGGGCTGTTCGACGCCGGCTACACCTTCGTGAACGAGCGGCTCGCCCGGCACTACGGGCGGGACGGCGTCTACGGCGAGCGGTTCCGCCGCGTGCCCGTGGAGGGCGAGCGGGCGGGGCTGCTGGGGCACGCGAGCCTGCTGACGGTCACCGCCTATCCCACCCGGACGTCGCCGGTGCTGCGGGGCAAGTGGCTGCTCGACAACGTCCTCGGGATGCCGCCGACCGAGCCGCCGGCGGACGTGCCCGCCCTCGAGGAGAACCACGCGGGGGCGCCGCCGCGGACGATGCGCGAGCGGATGGAGCAGCACCGGGCAAACCCCGCGTGCGCCGCCTGCCACCGCATGATGGACCCCCCGGGGTTCGCGCTCGAGCACTTCGACGCCATCGGGCGGTGGCGGACCGCCGACGAGTACGGGGCGCCGGTCGACGCCGCGGGGGCGCTCGCCGACGGCACCGCGGTCGACGGGCCCGCCGCCCTGCGCCACGCGGTCCTCGCCCACGAGACCAGCGTCGTCCGCACCGTGGCCGAGAAGCTGCTGACCTATGCCGTCGGGAGGCGCATGGAGTCGTTCGATCAGCCCGCGATCCGGCGCATCGTGCGCGACGCGGAGGCCGGCGGTTACCGCTGGTCGTCGATCATTCGAGGCATCGTCGAGAGCGTGCCGTTCCAGATGAGGAGATCGGAGTCATGACGTTCATCACGAAGCGGACGATTCCGCGCCGCGCGGTGCTGCGGGGGCTCGGAGCGAGCGTGGCCCTGCCGTTTCTCGACGGCATGGTGCCGGGCCTGAGCGCGCGGGCGGCGGCGGGGCCGGTGCGGTTCGGCGCCGTCTACGTGCCCAATGGCATGGTCATGCAGAACTGGACGCCGGCGGCCGCCGGCCCCGGCTTCGAGGTGTCGCCGATTCTCGAGCCGCTGGCCCCGTTCCGCGACCAGATGCTGGTGCTGTCGGGGCTGAACTGCACCCCGCCCCCGGGAACCCGCGGCGGCAGCCACTCCCGCGCCGCGACCCGCTTCCTCACCGACGTGCATCCCGGCGCGTGGAACCCCGAGGCGGTCTCGATGGACCAGATCGCGGCCCGCGAGCTCGGGCGCCACACGCCCCTGGCGTCGCTCGAGCTGGGGCTGGAGGGCGCGAACTTCGCCGGCTCGTGCGACAGCGGCGGGTTCAGCTGCGCCTTCTCGTACACCATCTCGTGGCGCGACTCCCAGACCCCGCTCCCGATGGAGCACAACCCGCGGGCGGTGTTCGAGCGGCTCTTCGGCGACAACGAGACCACCGACCCCGCCGCCCGCGAGGCGCGCCGCCGCGAGCAGCGCAGCATCCTCGACTCGGTCCGCGCCGACGTGGTCCGGCTCGGCGGCAGCCTCGGTGCCGGCGACCGGCTGAAGCTCGGCGCGTACCTCGACGCGGTGCGCGACGTCGAGCGGCGCGTCGAGGTGGCCGAGGCCCAGGGCGAGCGGGAGGTGCCGCTGATGGCCCGGCCGATGGGGGCGCCGGCCGAGTTCGCCGACCACACCGGCCTGATGTACGACCTGCAGCTGCTGGCCCACCAGACCGACCGCACGCGGGTCACCACGTTCATGAGCGGCCACGAGCTGAGCGGCCGCACCTATCCCCAGATAGACGTGCCCGACGCCCACCACCCGCTCTCGCACCACCGCGGGGTGGGCGAGTCGCTGCGCAAGCTGACCAAGATCAACCGCTACCACGTCAGCCTGTTCGCCGGCTTCGTCGAGAAGCTGGCGTCGACGCCCGACGGCGACGGCTCGCTGCTCGACCACATGATCCTGATGTACGGCGCGGGCATGAGCGACAGCAACGCCCACTCGCCCTACAACCTGCCCCTCGTGCTGCTCGGCGGCGGGGCGGGGCAGCTCGCGGGCGGGCGGCACGTCGCCTATCCCGAGCGCGACCGCACCCCGCTGGCCAACCTCCACGTGTCGCTCCTCGACAAGCTGGGGGCGCCGGTGGAGCGCATCGGCGACAGCACGGGGCCGCTGCCGCGGCTCGTGGTCGGCCCGCGGCCCGACCGGCTGACGGGGATCTGACGGGCGCATCGACGCCATGCCCGCCCGGCGCGCGCCGTCGCGGCGGGCCGGTCGAGGTGGCCGTGGCGAATCCTGCGCTGCCACCGACTTCGTCGCGGGGTGCTCTCGGGGCGCCGCGCCCGGGCGTGTGGTGGTGCGGTGCCCGGCTCGTGGTGGTGCCGGCGCATGGCAGCGGTAGAGGTGCGAGGAGCTTGCTTGTGAGGTTCCATGGCATACAGGCAGCCGCGAACTGAACGCGATCGGCGAAGGCGCGCGATCCGCGCGCGACCCACCGAGCGTTGCATGCAGCGGGGCTCGCGCTACGTGCTCCTTGTGGCCGGCGGGCTCGCGCTCGCGGTCGCCGCCGCTTCCGCCCAGAGCCCTGGCCTGCGCCTGATCGACGCGGTCAAGCGGCAGCAGCGCGCCGCAATCGCCGACCTCCTGCCTGTCGCCGGCGGGCCGGACGGCATCGATGTGAACGCGGCCCAGCCCGACGGCGCGACGGCGCTGCACTGGGCCGCCTATCACGACGACCTGGAGACGGCGCGCCGGTTGGCGGACGCCGGCGCGGACGTCTCGGCCGCCAACGACTTGGGCGTGACCCCGCTGGCTCTCGCCTGCGACAACGGCAACCCCGGCATGGTCCGCCTGCTGCTCGAAGCCGGCGGCGACCCCGGCGCGGCGGTCGAGACCGGCGAGACCGTCCTCATGACCTGCGTCCGCACCGGCAACGCCGAGGCGGTGCGGCGCCTCCTCGACGCCGGCGCTGGCGTCAACGCCCGCGAGTCGCTTGAGCAGCAGACGGCGCTGATGTGGGCGGCCGCGCAGGGCCACGCCGACGTCGTGCAGCTCCTGCTCGACCGCGGCGCCGACGTGCGGGCGCGGTCACGCTCGCGCCGCTTCGTCATCAGCCGGCGGCTGCAGTCCGAGCTGCGCTACGGCGAGCTCGGACGCAGCTACGGCACCGACGCCGAGGAGACGCAGGTCGGCGGGTTCACGCCGCTGCTGTTCGCGGCGCGCAACGGCCACGTCGCGGTGGCGCGCCGGCTGCTCGACGCCGGCGCCGACGTCGACGACGCCGCCCCCGACGGGGCGAGCGCCCTGGTGGTGGCGGCGCACAGCGGCCACCGCGAGCTGGTTTTCACCCTGCTCGAGCGGGGCGCCAACCCGAACGCCTCCGGGGCCGGCTACACCGCCCTGCACGCGGCGGTCCTGACCGGCGACATCGAGGTCGTCGAGGCCCTGCTCGCCGCCGGCGCGAGCGCTAACGCCCAGGTGACGCTGGCCACGAAGGTGACCCGCAACGGCCAGGTGCTGATGTTGGGCGAGCACCTGCTCGGGGCGACCCCTCTCGCGCTGGCCGCGAAGTTCACGGATGTGGACGTGATGGAGGCCCTCGCCAAGGCCGGGGCCGACGTGCGGCTGCCCCTCAAGAACGGAGGGACGCCGCTGATGCTCGCGGCCGGCGCGGGCTGGCGCTACGCGGTGTGGGACCGGCGCGAGAGGACGCTGCACAAGACGCCGGCGTTCCAGGCCCAGATGTACGACGAGGCCGGCACGCGCGAGACGGTGCGGTTCCTGCTCGACCGGGGCGCGTACGTCAACGCGGTGGACGCGGACGGCAACACCGCGCTCCACTACGTCGTCGACAAGGGCTTCGACGGCGTCGTCGAGCTGCTGGTCGAGCACGGCGCCGACATCGACGTCGTCAACCGGCGGGGGCAGACCCCCTACGCCATCGTGGCCCGCGGCCGCACCGGCAACATCGAGGCCGCGCCGGCGACGGTCCGGTTGCTCGAGTCGCTCGGAACCCGCTAGGAGTCTGCGCCGTAGGACGGTGCAGACTCCTGGCAGGGTTGGTTGGGCGCCCAGCGGAGCCGAAGGCGACGATGGGCGGGCTAGGCTCTCGGCTTTGTGCGGGGCGGAATTGGCGGTCCGGCCGCCGGCCGGGCGTCTTCGACAACACGAACGAGGCAGGCGAAGACGATGCGAGTGCTGATGACGGCGGCCGCGGTGGCGGCGATGGCGGCGGGGTCCCTGACGGTGGCGGCGAGCCAGGAGCCGGACGTCGAGGCCACCGTCAAGGACGGGGTGTACACCACCGGGCAGGCCGCCCGCGGGCGCGAGCGCTACGAGGCGAGCTGCCAGCGCTGCCACGGCGCCGATCTCACCGGGGGCGCCGGCCGGTCCCTCACCGGGGTCGTGTTCCTGCGCGACTGGACGGGGCTGACCCTCGACGGCCTGTTCGAGCGTATGCAGTCGATGCCCCCCGACGGGTCCGAGAACCTGTCCGGCGACGCCTACGTCGACATCATCAGCTACGTCCTCGAGCGCAACGGCTTCCCGTCGGGCGACGCCGAGCTCTCGGGCGGTCTCCTGGGCCACGTCCGGGTGGAAGGCGAGGACGGCCCGGGCGTCGTGCCGAACTTCGCCCTTGTCCGGGTGGTCGGCTGCCTGGCCGGAGACGGCCACGCCGGCTGGAGCCTGTCGGCGGCGAGCCCCGAGGCCCGCGCGACCGACCCCGCCCCCTCGGCCGGCGACGCGCTGGCCGAGGCGCAGTCGATTCCCCTCGGCGACCACGCCTTCAAGCTGCTGTACGTCTTTCCCAGCCCCGAGGCCTACCTCGGGCACAAGGTCGAAACCAAGGGCCTGCTGATCCGCGACGAGAGCGGCGCCGCCGACGCCGTCGACAGCATCAACGTCACTTCCGTCCAGGGGCTGAGCGAGGTCTGCGAGTAGACGGCCTCTTCCGGAAGGGCTCTCCGCGAGACTCCCGATCGCCGGAGTCGCCCTCTCAGGCGTCGTCCCGAGCGATCTCGTCTCCCTCGACCGCTGTACGGCCGTTCGAGCTCCGGTTCTAGTCGACCGCGACTCCGCCGTGGTCGAACGGTGACGGCAACCTCCGCGGCGGTCGCGGGCCGAAGGCGCCGAGGGCGATGTCGAGGTAGCTGGCGCCGCGGGGCTGTGTGTAGGCGAAGCGTCCGTGGTGCTGCTCCAGGGGGGTGAAGCTCTCGAGCTGCCGCCCGAGTCCGGTCGGATGCATGGTGTCCTGCGGGTTGGACGTGTGGTAGAAGCCGAGGGCGTGGCCGATCTCGTGCATGATCAGCGACGGCGTCAGGCATGATCGACGAAGCGTGTTCAGCGCGATGCATCCGCGCACGCGTCCGATGTACGCCCGCCCGCACTCGGACGACCGGATCTCGAGGCCTCGGCACGCGGCCGACGTCGGCGCCTGCTGCGGCGTGGCGCCTTCGACGATGATCCAGTTGCCCCCGGTCGGCTCCCGGGCACTCCGCGGTCCGGTCTCGATCCGGCCGGTGTAGGGCTCGCCGGTCAACTGCGGAACGGCGCGCGGAATGGTCACCCGGAAGCGCCCGACGATTTCCGGATCCAGGCTGTCCTCCAGCAGGAGGAAGTCGGGGGACGGCGTCGGCAGGCGCCAGAGCACCCGTTGCGCGATGTCGCGGTACGTATGGCCGGCGGCCTCGCACGCCTCCCGCGTGCGGCAGTCGTGGTCGTTGAACGCGAACTGTCTCCAGAACCTCTCGTCGGGTCCCGGGGTTCGGATCTCGACGGTGGCGGCGGCGCTGAGGCCATCGGCCCGGGCCGTGATGGTCACGACCCCGGCCGCGAGGGCCCGGAGCGTGCCGTTCTCGGCCACGGAGGCCAGCGCCGGGACGCTCGAGGTCCACTCGGCCGAGACGATCCGGTAGGCGCCGTCGGTGTAGATCAGGCGCGCCTGCAACGTGACCTCGTAGCCGACGACCAGGCCGCCCGGCGGCGCGTTGACGATGTCGAGGCTCCGGGCCACCGGGGCCGGGGTGGGCGGGGGATCGGGAGCGGTCGGACTGCGGACGTCGTCGTTCCCGCAGCCGGCGGCCGGTAACGCGAGGGCGAGCGCCATCGCCGTCCGGGGCCCGGCCCCGGCGCGCCGGGGGCTTGCCGGACGCCGGCGCCGGCCGGACGGTCTCGCTGCGCCCGGACGGGGCGACCTGACGCAAGCGGCTTCGGCGTACGCGGTGCCGGACGCGACCGACGACATCGCGGCTTTCCCGCGGGTCTCGATACGTCCGCTCGGGGACATGACGGTACAATACATGGGCGGCGCGAACGGGCTTCGGATCGGACTCGAGCGCACGCGGATCGGGCTTCCGGCGGGCCGTCGCGGCAGATTGGATCGCAGCATGACAATGCGCAGGATTCTCGGTTTCTCACGAGACGTCGGCACGACTCTACCGGTCCCCGGTGCGCACACCATCGCCCTGGCCCTGGCCGTCGGCGCCCTTCTCCTTGCGAGCCCCGCCGTCTCGGCCGCGCAGGGCCGGTGGGTCGGCACCTGGGCGACGGGGCCCGTGGCGGTCGAGCCGCCGCCGCCCGAGGTGCAGGCGCAGGCGGTGCCGACCCCGGCGCCGCGCGCGCCGGTGCGGGTGCGGAACCAGACGATTCGGCAGGTCGTGCGGACGAGCATCGGCGGGTCGCAGGTGCGCGTGACCCTGACGAACCTGTTCGGCACCGAGCCGATCGAGATCGGCGCCGCGCACGTCGCCGCGGGGGCCGACGGCCCGGCTACCGGGGCCGGCGCCCACCTGACCTTCGGCGGCCACCCGTCGGTCACCATCGAGGCGGGCTCGACGGTGCTGAGCGACCCGGTGGGTCTGGCCGTGGCGCCGCTCAGCGATCTGGTCATCGACCTCTACGTGCCGGGCGACAACTGGGGATCGACCTCGGCGGCCACCATGCATCTCACGGGACTGTCGACGACCTACGTGTCGGCGCCGGGCAATCATGTCGGCGCCCAGCAGTTCGCCGACGAACGCGACACGCAGCAGTGGTTCTATCTGTCCCGCGTCGACGTGTGGTCGGAGACGGCCCCCGGGGCCATCGTGGCGATGGGCGACTCGATCACCGACGGCACGGGGTCGACGGTCGACGCGAACCGCCGCTGGCCCGACTTCCTGTCGCGGCGGTTCGCGGCCGAGCTCGGCGACGCCGCGCCCGGCGTCCTGAACGTGGGCATCGCCGGCAACCGGGTGCTCAGCGACAACGCGGGCCTCGGCATCCTCCGCCGCGCCGGCCGCCCGGCGCCTCCCGGTGCCGACGGGCCGCCGAACCCCAACGCGCTCTTCGGGCCGAGCGGCCTGTCGCGGTTCGACCGCGACGTGCTGCTGCAGCCGGGGGCGACCCACGTCATCGTCCTCGAGACGACCAACGACATCGGGATGGCCTTCGACGATCCGTGGCCGTCGGTCGACGACTTGATCGCCGGTCACCGCACCCTGATCCAGCGGGCGCACGCGCGGGGGCTGACCGTCTACGGCGGCACCCTCCTGCCGTTCGAGGGCGCCTTCTACTGGACGGAGGCGGGCGAGGCGAAGCGGCAGGCCGTCAACGCGTGGATTCGCACGAGCGGCGCCTACGACGGGGTCGTCGACTTCGACGCCGCGGTGCGCGATCCCGACCAGCCGACGCGGTTTCGGTCGGATCTGCATGCCGGCGACTGGCTGCACCCGTCGGACGCCGGCTACGAGGCGATGGCGAATGCCATCGACCTGTCCCTGTTCGACACCGCCCCGGCCGCGCGCGCGGCGGCCACCGCGGACGGCCCCCGCACGCCGTGGGGGGCGCCGGACCTCGGCGGTGTCTGGGACTTCCGCACCCTGACCCCGCTCGAGCGGCCGGCGGGGCTGGGCGACAAGGCGGTGCTCACCCCCGAGGAGGCGGCCGAGTTCCGGAACACCGCGCTCGAGAGCCGCAACGCCGACCGGCGCGACGGTGGCGCCCGACGCGACGTCGAGCGCGCCTACAACGACTTCTGGTGGGACTACGGCGACAACCTGACCGAGGACCTGCGCACGTCGCTCATCGTCGATCCGCCCGACGGCCGCATCCCCCCGCGGGTCGACGGCGTGGACGAAGCCGACCAGGCGCGTCGCGCGTCGCGTCGCCGCCCCGTCCGCGAGCGGGTGGTCATCGGGTCGCCCGCGCACGGGCCCGAGGACCTCGGCCTGTCCGAGCGGTGCATGCTCGGCTTCAACGCCGGCCCGCCGATGCTGCCGAGCGCCTACAACAACAACATCCACATCCTGCAGACCCCCGGGCACGTGGTCATCTTCAACGAGATGGTCCACGACGCCCGCATCGTGCCCCTGGGCGACGTGCCGCACCTGCCCGGCGCCGTCCGCCAGTGGTTGGGCGACTCGCGCGGCCGCTGGGAGGGCGACAGCCTCGTCGTCGAGTCGACGAACTTCACGCACAAGACCGGCAGCTTCTACACCATCGCCCGCTCCTACGGGTCGGGCGAGACCGCGCGGCTCGTCGAGCGCTTCACCCGCGAGGGCGCCGGCCGCCTGCGCTACGAGTTCACGGTCGACGACCCCGCGACGTTCACGCAGCCGTTCACGGCGATGATCCCGATGACGCGGACCGACGCGCCGCTCTTCGAGTATGCCTGTCACGAGGGCAACTACGGCATGACCAACCTGCTGGCCGGCGCCCGCGTGCAGGAACGCGATGCCGCCGCCGCGGGACGCTGAAAGGAGCTATTCGATGCGTAGATTCACCAACATCCGTTGCCTCGTCATCGCGGCCCTCGCCGCCGCCGGCCTGCTCGCGGGCGCGGCCGGGGCGAGCGCGCAGCTCGAGCGCGTCGTCGACCCCGACTGGACGCTGCCCCGCACCCCCGACGGCCAGCCCGACCTGCAGGGCATGTGGGGCAACAAGACCCTGACCCCCATCGAGCGGCCCGCCGACCTCGGGGGGCGCGCGTTCCTGACCGACGAGGAGATCGCGGCCATCAACCAGCAGCGCGTCGTCGACGAGCAGGCGCGCGACGCGGCCCCGGCGCGGCGCTACGAGGCGGGTCAGAACGTCGGCGGCTACGGCAGCTACTGGCTCGACGCGGGCGACACCGTGCTGTCGACGGGGCAGACGTCGCTCATCGTCGATCCGCCCGACGGGCGCGCGCGCATCCGGCAGTGGGCCCTCGACGCCAAGCAGTACAACCTCGACCACAACAGCGACGACTACCGGCACATGAGCGTGTGGGACCGCTGCATCTCTCGCGGCGTCCCCGGCTCGATGCTCCCGGCCGGCTACAACAACGCCTACCGCATCGTCCAGACGCCGGACCACTTCGTCATCCAGCACGAGATGATCCACGACGTCCGCATCATCCCCATTTCGGACCAGCCGCACATCGACGGGAACATCCGGATGTGGATGGGCGACTCCCGCGGCCGCTGGGAGGGCGACACCCTGGTCGTCGAGTCGAGGAACTTCCACAACCGCGGCTGGATCGCGTCGAGCGCGGCCGGCCGCCGCCTGAAGGGCATTCCCACCAGCAAGGCCCTCGAGGTGGTCGAGCGGTTCCGCCGCGTCTCCGAGGACACCATCCTCTGGACCGTCACCGTCACCGACCCCAACGTGTACACGGCGCCGTTCACCATCCAGATGCCCCTGACCGCCGACCCGACCTACGAGATCTACGAGTACGCGTGCCACGAGGGCAACTGGGCGGTGCGCAACGCCCTCAGCGGCCAGCGCGTCCTCGACGCGCAGGCGGCGATCGACGAGCAGGAGCAGTGAGCGGCGAGAACCCCCCGAGCCGAAGGGTGGCCGTGCGGACGCTCACCGGGTTCTGCGCCGCGGCGCTCATCTTGAGCGAGGCCATCCTGGCCGGTGGATGTTCCCCGGCAACGCCGGCGGGTCCCGCAATGTCCTTCTCGCTCGAAGAAGCCACCATCGCCGACATCGGCGCCGCGTTCGATGCCGGCGCGCTGTCCTGCACCACGCTCACCCGGCTCTACCTCGACCGGATCGCGGCCTACGACGATGCGGGCCCCCGCCTCAACAGCATCATCACGGTCAACCCCCGGGCGCTGGCGGCGGCGGGGCAGCTCGACGAGGAGCGGGCCGCCTCGGGGCCGCGCGGCCCGCTGCACTGCATCCCGGTCCTGTTGAAGGACAACATCGACACCGCGGACATGCCGACCACCAACGGGTCGGTGATTCTCAGGGACGCGGTGCCTCCGGACGACGCCTTCATCACGCGGCGGTTGCGCGAGGCGGGTGCGCTCATCCTGGGCAAGGCGTCGCTTGGCGAGTTCGCCGGCGGCAACAGCTACAACTCGGTGGACGGCCGCACCCTGAACCCCTACAACCTGTTGCGCCGGGCCGCCGGATCGAGCAGCGGCTCGGCGGTAGCCGTGGCCGCCAACCTCGCCGCGGTGGCCGTCGGCACCGACACCAGCACCTCGATCCGCGGCCCCTCGTCGTTCAGCGGCATCGTCGGCCTCCGGCCGACGACGGGGCTCATCAGCCGGGACGGCATCGCCCCCAAGAACCTCCTGTTCGACACGGCCGGTCCTATGACCCGGACCGTGACCGACGCGGCGATTCTCCTGAACGCCCTGGCCGGACCGGATCCCGCCGACCCGGACGGGCTGAACGCGGAGGTCCATGCCACGCATCCGGCCGGCCCGGAGGCCGCGGAGCTCGACTACCGGCAGTTCCTCCGGCGCGGCTCGCTGCAGGGAGCCAGACTGGGCGTCGCCCGGGACTACTTCGGGGGCGACCCCGAGGTCGACGCGCTGGCCGAGGCCGCCATCGACGCGCTGCGGGAGCTGGGAGCCGAGATCGTCGACCCGGTGAGGTTCGACGGCTCGTTCGTCGACGGCGTCCGGATGATCGCCGACTACCGGTTCAGGGCGGACTGGGAGGCGTATCTCGCCACGTTCGGGCCCGAGGTGCCCAGGACGGTGGCGCGATTCCTCGAGATCTACGAGACGGAGGTGGCGGCGTCGCCGCTGCCCGTCGATGCGGCGACGCTGAACCTGCTCCAGCGCGCCGAGGCGACGTCGACCGACCATCCCGACTACACGGATCTCGTCGAGAACGTGCTGCCGAGGAACACCCGGCTCAAGCTGGCGCTCTTCGACACGCACGAGCTCGACGCCCTGGTCTCTCCCTATCACCCCGCCTTCGCCGCGCCCGTCGGCGATCCGACGTTCACGGCCGACGATCCCACCTACGTGGGCACGAACGGCGTGCGCAGTCCGTCGACCCTGGCCGGGTACAGCTCGGTAGGCTTCCCGAGCATCGTGGTGCCGATGGGGTTCGGGACGCAGGGGCTGCCGATGACGCTGGCGTTCCTGGGGCGACCGCATGACGAGGGGAAGCTGATCGGGTACGCCTACGACTACGAGCAGGCCACGATGCTCCGGGGTCCGTCGCCGCTGGCGCCGCCGCTTCCGGGCGAGACGATCGAGTACTGACGCCTGACTTCCCGGCGACGTGCACGGCGTGATGGTGATCGCGCTCTGGCCCGTACGGCAGCGGCCGCGCCGCGGCGGGCGAGCTGGCGACGTTCATGGCGTGACGGTGATCGCGCTCTGAGGTCCGCTGGGCACCATGTCGATGTTGTAGGCCCTCACGATGAGCCTCCGCTCGGGATCGCGCTCCTGCCTCCGGACGACCTCCGTGAACTCGGGGTCGTCGTGGGCGGCCGTGAGTCGGCGATCGCGCTCGGCCTGCGACGGATAGCCCCGGATGTAGATGAACGTATTGTCCTCGTCGATGCCGAGGTCCTCGTTGGACTGTTGCGGGATCCAGTACCCGACGTTCGTGATCCCGTGCCGCGAGTAGATGTCGGCCGTGCGGCTGGCGAAACGCTCGGCGAGCGCATCCCGCCTGCCCGGCTGGGCGGTGTAGATGCGCAACTCGTAGAAGCCGGGCGCCCTCTCCCGCTGGGCCAGACCCCAGGCCGTACCAACCATCCCGAAGCACAGCCCCGCCACGGCCATCACCTTCCACTTGAGCATCTCACCCTCCTTGTCAGTCTCTGCCCGCCGGCGGCCGGCCCCGCTCGGTGCTGTTCCGGCAGGGCTTCCCGGCTCGGGCCATACCCGGGTCCATCCACCGTGCGGCGCGACAGCGCCCGACCGTGCTCATGGTCACCGACGACTACGCCGGCCCGGCATGTCGGCGCTCGTCCGGATGCGGTCGTTCGTTGGCGTGCGACGACCCGCCGTGGTGTCGTGTGCGACGACGACCACCCACCGGTCGGCAAGTGAAGTGCGGCGTTCGCGCTTCAGTCGCTTGCCGGACGATGGGTCGTACTCGGTCTTTCTCGCCGGATCTCGTGTGTCCAGTCATATCGCGCCGCGCCGGTCAGGATCATGGCGCTGCGCCGCTCCAGTCTCTTGCTCACCTTCCGATTCTGCGCGCCCAATTGGCGAAACACCATCTCCCAGGACTCCAGCAGACTGATCGTGACGATGCCGTCGGCGAAGCCCCGACTGTCAACGTATCGGCCAGGGGTAGCAGGTTCTGGCCGGTGGTGGTCATGTCTCCTCCAGGCAACACCCGTTCGGCGGGTGGCCGCTGGATCGTCTCCTCGCGTTGAGCGCGACGGCCTTCAGGGCGATGCCGAGGGAATGTAATACCTCGGGTGCACGACGCGAGCGCCGACGTAGAGTGGGTGAGTGAGCGGAAGAGCGCGGCTGATGTCTGCATGGTCGGCGACCCCGACGAGGAGCAGTGCGTTTTCTCTCCGCGCGGAATAAGCCGTTTCGAGGTGGTTCAACCACGATACGGCGGCGCCGATGTCGTCGTGAAACAACGACAGCGTGGCGGGTCCGTGCGCGGGCCGCCAACAGACGGCGACGGTGCGGACGCCCGAGTAGGGCAGGAGTTCGTGCTGAGGGTATGTGGCGTTGTTCTCCTCCCACCGGGTGATATCCAGCGACACAGCTCGAAGTTGTTGATGCCGAGCAGGGTCCGCTTGACCGATCTTCGCCCGCTCGCCATGAGCCTCGGACCAGACGGCCCAGCGGTGTTGGAGGTACGTTCTGGCCTGAATCTCGTACCGGACCGTCAAGGCGCGGTCCGCTGACAGGGGTTGCTGGAATCGCATGATGTGGTGAATGCCCCGGTAGCCGGTGCCGGCTGGAGCCTCGATGTAGTCCTTGACTCGGTGGATGTGGGGCGAGGACTTGAGCCGGGTGCTGAGGGCGATGACCTCCGAGACACTTCGGCAGATCACGCGGACGCCGATGACGTCGTCCAGGGTGCCGAGCGCGAAGTTCGCGCCCCGACGGGTGATCTTCCGGCGAGTGCTGTCGAGGCGCTTCAGCCGCAGGCTGACGACCGACCGTGCAGGCGGACGGCAAGCATGCAGGATACCCAAGGTAGTGGCGAGGCACTGCATCCGGAACGCCCGATAGCCTTGGACCCCGGCGAGGAGTTCCGAAGCATGGGGTTCCGCGCAGAAGGCGGCGCCGAGGCGGTCCACATCGCCCAAGGTGGCGAACGGGGCCTCGTCGCCTGCGGGGCAGTCGGCTCTCGCTCGCGACGTCAACGCCACGGGTTGGGCAGCTTGACTCTGTCGAACTCGACCATGTCACCCTGGAGGTCAACGGCATGGTCATCGTCGACGCGGCGTTCGTCAAGGAACTTGTACCGGAGCTCCTCGCGGTCTACGTTGTCGGGGAGGCCTCCGCCGAGGAGATACTGGAACATCCGGCAACAGAGCTCCTCGTTCTTTCGGTGGTGGCGACGCATCTTGCGGGATACGGGATCGCAGAGGACGCCGAACCAGGGTGTGTGAGGGTCGGTGAGCCTGAGTTGACCGCGGCACTCCTGCTTGGCCAGAACATCGGCGATGGTGTCGAGCGAGATCCCTGCATGGGAGAGTTTGCCCACGGCTTCGGCCAGCGCGGTCTGGGCGATCGGTCGAAAGAGGATGTTGTCATCGCCGTCCGCCTTTCTGATACTGCCGGCGGGTTTTCCCTGGGCGAACGCCTCGTGCGAAGGGAGGCGGCAGAGCGTGTCGAAGTACTCCGCCATGGCTGACGTTCCGGTCTCGAGGCTGTCGTCGTCGGGGCGCTCGTAGACGCCCTTGACGAGCGGACGCCAGGAAGACACCTGCGGGGGCGTCCGCCTTTCGACCAGATATCTTTCGACGATGGTGGAGAGGGCGTGGAGTGTCGTGTAAGACGGGGAGTTCTCGCCGAGGGTTCGGTTCTTCGTGTGGACTCGGCTGAGGGAAACGCCGTTGGGATCCGTGGCGCTGCGCAGAAGGTCGTGCTGGCTCATCAGCCTGCGGGCAACGATCCGGAAGCCGTGGTTCTCGTCGAGTTGGGCGAGTTCGCCGGTGGTGAGGCTCTTGGCGTGTTCATTGACGTCGACGAAAAGTTGGCGAAGGCGGCGGAGGGCTTGGACGAAGGTCTCCCCGTGGATGACCGCGGGCACGATTTCTATGCCGATGCGCTCGTCCATGAGGCGTTGCAGACGCTCGTGGATGGCGTGCCGATTGCCGCCGATACTGTCCTGGATGCGTTTGATGAGGGTGTCGCGTGACAGTGGCGGCCGGCCCCTTTGCTTCCGATTCTCGTCGAGGGCGTGGAGAGTTCCGGTGGTAATGAGCTCATTGAACCCCTGGATCGCCATCAGCCGATGCTGTCCGTCGAAAGCGTACAGGAGTGTCTCGCTGTCGTCGAGGTCCCAGTAGGTTCCCGTAGGCTCGAGACTGGCAAGGGTGAGGCTGTCATTCATGGCCGTGCCATCGGGCGCCCACTTGTCGCTGTCGTCTTCGTATACCCAATGCTGGTAGGCGACGAGCAGGAGCGGCGGGAACTTGTGATGGCGGCGGGTGGCGAGGTAGGCGGTAAGTTCTTGCTGCCGTCGCCAGTCGGGCTGCCGCTGCTGAACCGTCTCGATCGTATCTTGGTCGGCGGCTATGCGTTTGGAGCCCTCGATGCTCTCTCTGAACAGGGGAAGGTCAGCGGCGAAACCTACCTTGGCGGCAATCCACCGGAGCGGGACGGAAGTGATGTAGGAGTCGACCTCCCCCATTTGGACCTGGATGGCCAAATGGTGCTCGGCCTTCGTGCGGAGATCGCCGAGTAGCACGCTCAGGGCTCGCCGTTTCCGGTTCTCTTGCTGCACTACCTCGAGCGCCAGGTTGGTATCGGCGCTGTAGTCGATGTCGGTCACGTACGGTCCTCGTGGTTGGCCGGCTGGTTTGCGGCCGTGCTGAAGCGCGGGCGCAGGCGGGTGATCGCGTAGACGCCGGGGGCGGTGGGAACCGTGGAGTTCGAGGGTGCCACACGTTTGGAGCGCCACTTCACTGGCGAATGCCCCCGGTCTGTGGAGACTCCGAGTCTACGGGGAGGCGCGCAGAGAGGCCGCGCGACTCCCTGATGGAATTCTACTGATCCGGCGTGACGCCGGCCGCGCGCAGGGCGTCGCGGACGGCGTCGGCGGTCTCTGCCGAGCTGAGGAGGTTCATGCCGCGGTGCATGCCGACGGCGATGCCCAGCGGGGTGGCCCCGCGCCGGTTGGCGCGGTTCCAGACCCCGACATCCGCTCCCGCGTCGGCGAGCAGGGTGGCCACCCTCGGGAGATGCTTGTAGGCGGCGCCGTGCATGGCGGTCTCGCCCCGGGCGTCGACGGCGTCGATGTCGAGGCCGAGGTCGAGGGCCAGCTGCACCGCCTCGAGGACCTCGGCCTCGGTGCCGGGGTCCTCGCCGGGCGACGAGGTGCCGAGGCCGGCCGCGACCATGAGGGCGGTCGAGTCGTCCTCGTTGGTGAGGAAGACGTCGGCGCCCAGCTCCGAGAGAAGCGCCATGTACTCGGCGTCGGCGGTGCGCGCCGCGAGCAGGAACGGCGTGCCGCCGATGAAGTTCAGGGCGGTGATGCCGGCCGGCGGGCGCGTGGTGACGCGGGCGTTCAGGTCGGCGCCGTGGTCGATGAGCTTGCGCGCGAAGTCGAGGCTGGTCATCTCGCCCGAGCCGCGCGGGGCGGGGTTGTTGCTGCCGGCGATGCCCGCCTTGCGGACCCAGCTCAGCTGGTGGAGGGCGGTCCAGCCCCGCGGGGCGGCGTTGGGGTCGGCGCCGCGGTCGAGCAGGTAGGCGGCCAGCTCGAAGTGGGCGCTTCCGGCCGCGAGCAGGAACGCGTTCAGCCCGGCGTCGGACGCGCGCCGCCGCTCGACGCCGCCCGCGGTCAGGGTCGAGTTGATGGAGATCTGCTCGTCGAGGTCCGCCCCCGCCTCGAGCAGGGTCTGCACGACATCGGTCCGTCCCTCGCGGGCCGCGAAGAGGAGCGCCGTGAACCCGCGCTCGGACCGGGCCCCGACGTCGGCGCCGTAGCGCACGAGGGCGGGGATGACCGCGGCGTGCCCCTCGGCCGCCGCCCACATCATGGCCGTCTGCCCCTTCCAGTGCTCCTGCGCGTTGACGTCGGCCCCGGCGTCGAGCAGCAGCTCGACCACCTCCGCGTTGCCCGCGCGGGCCGCCGTCATCAGGGCGGTCTCACCCTCCGTCAGGGTGCTGTTCGGGTTGGCGCCGGCATCGAGCAGGGCCTCGACCACGCCGGGGCTGCCCGCCATGGCCGCGAGCGACAGCGCCCGGACGCCGTAGCGGTTGCCGGAGTTGGCGACGGCGCCCGCTGCCAGGAGTAGCCGCGTTGCCTCGACATCGCCGCCGTACGCGGCCCAGTGGAGCGGGGTGGTGCCGTCCGGCTCGGCCGCGTTGACATCGGCCCCGGCGTCGATGAGGGCCCCCAGCCGCCCCGTGTCGCCGGCCTTGACCGCGTCGGCGAGCGGGACGTCGGCCGGGGCGGCGGCAACAGGCGGCGCACCCGCCAGCAGCAATGCGATCGCGAGGACCAACAGCAGTCTGACCCGAGTCATGGGGTTGTCTCCCGAGTTGAGAACGGTCACGCCGCGGCCGGAGGTACGAGCGAGTGCGCGGCGACTCCTGCCCGGAGGCGCCGCGCACGGCCGGACGCCGGAGCCGAGTCCTAGAGCGACAGCGGCTCCATGACCTCGGTGGCCCGCCCGGTGCTGTCGACGAACCGGTCGAGGTGCACGCCCACGTCGTCGAGCAGCGCCAGGTGCAGGTTCGCGAGCGGCGTCCCCTTGTCGTACTCGACGTGGCGGCCGCCCCACGGCTTGTCGTTGCCGCCGCGCGCCACCACGACCGGCAGGTTGCGGTGGTCGTGCACGTCGGGGTTGCCCATGCCGCTGCCGAGCATGAACGTCGAGTGCTCCATCAGCGAGCCGTCGCCGTCGTCGGTCGACTTCAGCCGGTCGACCATGTACGCGAAGAGCGACACGTGGTACGCGTTGATCTTCGCCAGCTTGGCCAGCTTCTCGGGGTCGTTCACGTGGTGCGAGATGGGGTGGTGCGGCTCGGGGACCCCGATCTGCGGATAGGTGCGCGTGCTCGCCTCGCGCGCGAGCTGGAACGTGACGACCCGGGTCATGTCCGCCTGCAGGGCCAGCACCTGGAGGTCGAACATCAGCTTGACGTGGTCCTCCCACTCGGCGGGGACGCTGGTGGGGCGGGTCAGGTCGGGCAGCACCGAGCTCGCGGCCTGCTCCTCGGCGAGCTGGATGCGGCGCTCGACCTCGCGCACCGTGTCCACGTACTCGTCGACCCGCACGCGGTCGGCGTGGCCCACCCGGTTCTGCAGCCTGGCCATGTCGTCGAGCACCCAGTCGAGGATGCTCGCGTTCTTCTTCATCTCGGCCCGCCGCTGCTCGGCGGTGCCGCCGTCGCCGAAGAGCCGCTCGAAGACCACCCGCGGGTCGGCCTCGGTCGGCAGGGGCGAGGTCGGCGACGCCCACGACAGGCTGTTCTGGTAGACGCAGGCGTAGCCGTTGTCGCAGGAGCCGACCTGCACGATCAGGTCGGTGCCCAGCTCGAGGGACGGAATCGGGGTGTCCGCCCCGATCTGGCGGGCCGCGATCTGGTCCACGGTGGTGCCGAGCTCGTAGTCGCTGCCCTCGGTCCGCTTGCCCTTGAGGCAGCTCAGGAACGCCGCGTTCGACGAGGCGTGGTTGCCGGTGGTGTGGGCGTTCTCGAGGTCGAGGTTGGTGACCACCGTCACGTCGTCGAGGTGCGGGGTCAGCGCGGCCAGCGAGGGCGAGAGCCCCTTCAGGCGGCCCACCTCCCTCGGCGTCCACGGGGCGGGGTTCATCCCCATCGGGATGAACACGAAGCCGAGCCGCCGCGGGGCGTTGGCGGCGGTCGCCGCCTGCGCGGTGAGCGCCGGCACCATCGCGTCGAGCAACGGCAGCGCCACCGTGGCGCCCAGGCCCCTGAGGAACGTCCGGCGCGGCAGCGCCATCCTGTTGATCGTCATGATTGCGACCTCCGCATCTGGAACGGGATGCTTTCTACGATACCGAGCACGAGAGACGAGAACCGGTAGTCGTCGCCGGCGGCGCCGCGGACGATGCGGCGCACCGCCGGGCCGTCGTCGTGGTCGAGCCCGCGGCCCAACGCATAGGTGAGGAGCTTCTCGGCGACGGTGCCCGCGAACACGTGCGGGCGGGCGAGCACCGCGTCGCGAAGCCCGGTCACGCCGTCGAAGTCGCCGCCGCCGGGGATGCTGCCGCGGGCGTCGATGGGGCCCCAGTCCTCGCCGCGGTCGCGCCACCGGCCGATGGCGTCGAAGTTCTCCATCGCGAGCCCGGCCGGGTCCATGAGCCGGTGGCAGGCCGCGCACGCCGGGTTCACCCGGTGCGCCTCCATCCGCTCGCGCATCGACTGCGCGGCCACGCCCGGCTCGGGCTCCTCGAGGGGCGGCACGCTCGCGGGCGGGGGCGGCGGGGGCATGCCGAGCAGGTTGTCGAGAATCCAGCTCCCGCGCAGCACCGGCGACGTGCGGGTGGCGTAGGAGGTGACGGTCAGGATGCTGCCGTGCCCCAGCAGCCCGCCGCGCAGGCTGTCGGCCGGCAGATCGACGCGCCGGAATCCGCTGCCGTAGACCCCGGAGATGCCGTAGTGCCGGGCGAGGCGCTCGTTCAGGAACGTGTAGTCGGCCTGCAGGAGGTCGAGGACGCTGCGGTCCTCGCCGACGACGCTGTCGAACAGCAGCTCCGTCTCGCGGCGGAACGCCTGGCGCAGGTTGTCGTCGAAGTCGGGGAAGCGGCGCAGGTTGGGGGCCGCCGTTTCGAGGTTGCGGAGATGCAGCCACTGGCCCGCGAAGTTGGTGGTCAGGGTGTCCGCCCGCGGGTCGGCGAGCATCCGCCGCACCTGCGCCTCGCGCACCGCCGGGTCGCTCAGCCTGCCGGCCTCGGCGAGGTCGAGCAGCTCGTCGTCGGGGATGCTGCTCCACAGGAAGAACGACAGCCGCGAGGCGAGCGCGAGGTCGTCGAGCCGGTAGGGCGTGCCCGGCGCCGCGCCCTCGGGGTCCTCCTCTATGCGGAAGAGGAACTCGGGGCTCGCGAGCAGCGCCCGCAGCGCGAGCTCGATGCCCGCCTCGAAGCCGTCGTCGGCGCGGCCCCGCTCGTAGAACGAGAGGGGCATCTCGATGTCGCCGTAGGACACCGGCCGCCGGTAGGCGCGCCGGGCCAGGGTGGAGATGATCTCGGCCGCGCAGTCCGCCTCGTCGACCTCGGCCGCGGGCCGGCACGTGAAGACGCGCTCGCGGCTCGGCGTGTCGCCGGCCCCGACGGGGTTGAACGGACCGCTGATCGACACCGAGTGGACCGCCGGCTGCTGCCGGGGATGCCGGTCCTGGTTGAACTGCGCCTGGTAGGGCTGGCGCTCGGTCTCGATGAGGGCCGCGTTCTTCCGCAGGAAGGCGGCGCCGACGGTGTGGGGTCCGGCGGTGACCTGCAGCCGCAGGTTGAGGTGCCGGTCGACGCCCTCGTCGGCGTAGTAGCCGCCGAGCCGGTTGCGGTCGGGGACTACGTTGAACAGCTTCAGGCGTTCGCCGTCGAGCAGCATCTCGACCACATGGGGGTCGCGCAGGCCCTCGACGTTCTCGTTCCGGTTGCGGGCCAGCCGCACCTGGATCTCGTACTCGCCGTCGAGGGGGAACGTGTGGTCGACCACCACCCCGCCGCGGGTGCCGAACGGCAGCCCGTCGAGGTGACTCTCCTGGGTCAGGTCCGGGCGCAGGATGACGACCCGGCTGCCCGGTACGATGGCGGAGCTGCCGACCGCGAGCCGGCTGATCTTCTGCGCGGCCGAGAGGTATCGCTCCATCAGCGTGGGCGACAGCTCGACGAGGCCCACGTTGTCGAAGCCGTAGCTCGCGTCGTCGCGGGGGAGCAGGGCGTCCACGTCGACGTCGAGGCCCAGCAGGTCGCGGACGGCGTTGCGGTACTCGGTGCGGTTGAGGCGCCGGAACGTGTCCGTCCGCCCCGGGTTCGGGGCGGCGTCGGCGCGGGCGTCGAGCGCGGCCTCGATGGTGTCGAGCAGGCCCTGGTAGGCGGCGGCCCCCGGACGCGCCGACCCCGCCGGGGGCATGGCGCCGGCCCGGAGCTTCCGGACCACCCGCTCCCAGACCTCGGCGTGGCCGGCGACGTCGTCGAGGGGCGCGGCCTCGAGCGACAGCCCGCCCTGCAGCGCCCGGTCGTTGTGGCAGCCGAGGCAGTAGCGGTTGACGAGCGACTGCTCCGGGCTGCGCGTCTGGGCGTCCACGGCCCCGGGGTGTGCGAGCCCCATCCACGCCAGCGCGAGCCCGGCCGCCAGGGCGGCTCTCTTCTGAATGCGCATGTCGACCCTCGCCGCGTTCCGTCGCCGTGGCGGACGCAAGCGCGGAACCCCGCGTGCGGGGCCGCGCGTACAAGTACAGGAGCGTATCTTACACGCGGTCGGGTCGAGAGTCGAGCCGGCCGGCCGGGACACCGGCCATGGCTGGCTGGGGCGAGGCGCCTCCCCGGAAGGCGCGACGAGGACGCACATCGGGGCCCATGCGACCGCGAAGCCGCGCGGCTTCGCGGAACCACGCAGTCGGAGGATGCTTCGCCGGTCGAATGCAGCGGCTCTACCGACACGGCCTCCCCGGCAGTGGAAGCGGACCCGCGGGCTGCGCTCTGCCTGGGCCGGCAGGCCCGTCTCCATCACCGTGCTTGGGCTATCCTGTGGCCGTTCCAGGCCGGAGGTCGACAAGGGAACGGGAGGGTCAACGTGTCGCAGTACGCAGGGTGGCTCGCGGCGGGCGTGGTGGCGGCGGGGACGTTCGGGGCGCCGGCGCCGGCGCACGGCGGCCAGGAGCCGGGCGCCGGCGCACGCGAGCCGCGGAACATCGTCTTCATCTTCACCGACGACCAGCGGTTCGACGGGCTGGGGCTCCGCAACGACTACTTCGAGACGCCGCACCTCGACCGGCTCGCCGAGGGCGGCGTCCTGTTCGAGAACGCGTTCGTCACCACCTCGCTGTGCTCGCCGAGCCGGGCGTCGATCCTGTCGGGACTCTACGCCCACACTCACCAGGTGCTCGACAACAGCAGCGCGATGCCCCGCGACCTGCCGACGTTCCCGGTCGGGCTCCAGGACGCCGGCTACCACACCGCGTTCATCGGCAAGTGGCACATGGGCGGCGCGAGCGACGACCCGCGTCCCGGGTTCGACCACTGGGTCTCGTTCCGGGGGCAGGGGCCGTACGTCGATCCGACGCTGAACGTGAACGGGACCCGCATCGAGCGCCAGGGTTACACCACCGACCTCCTGACCGACTACGCGGTGGAGTTTCTGCGCGACCGCGATGCGGATCGTCCGTTCCTGCTCTACCTGTCCCACAAGGCGGTGCACGCGCCGTTCACGCCGGCCGAGCGGCACCGCGGCGCCTACTCCGATCGCGGCTACGTCCGGCCCGCGTCGATGGCCGACACCGAGGCCAACTACCGCGGCAAGCCGGACTGGGTGCGGGCCCAGCGCACGAGCTGGCACGGGGTCGACGGCATGTACGACGGCCGCACCGATTTCGACCGCTTCGTGCAGGAGTACGCCGAGGCCCTGATGGCCGTCGACGACAGCGTGGGCCGGGTGGCGGCGGCCCTCGACGAGCTCGGCCTGCTCGACTCGACCCTGCTCGTGTTCATGTCCGACAACGGCTTCCAGTTCGGTGAGCACGGCCTGATCGACAAGCGCACCATGTACGAGGCGTCCATCCGGGTGCCCCTGATCGTGCACTGCCCCGAGCTCTTCGCGGGCGGGCGGCGGCCCGAGATGGTGCTGAACATCGACGTCGCCCCCACCTTGCTCGAGGCGGGCGCGGCGCCGGTGCCCGACACCATGCACGGCCGGTCGTTCCTGGGCCTCCTGACGGGCGAGACCACGGGCTGGCGCGACGCCTTCCTCTACGAGTACTTCTGGGAGCGGGCGTTCCCCCAGACCCCGACCGTCCTCGGGGTGCGGGGCGACCGCTACAAGCTCATGCGGTTCCACGGCGTCTGGGACCGCTACGAGCTCTACGACCTCGAGACCGACCCCGACGAGATGCGCAACCTGCTCGGCGACATCCGGCTCGAGACCCAGGCGGGGGCCATCGACCGGCAGATCGCGCAGCGGGCCGACCCCGAGGTCGCGTCCCTCTTCCAGCAGCTGAGCCGGCGGCTCGACGACCTCCTGGCCGAGACCGGCGCGCTCGACGAACCGACGTGGCGCGGAGCGGTCGGCCGGTGACGGGAGCCCCGGGATGCCCATCCGCTGCGCGTCGGGTCGGAGGCGCATGGCCGGTTCCCGAGCTGCTCCCGGCCGCTACCATCCCCGGCCCGGGGTGGACAGGTCCGCCGCGGGTGGGCCGGGAAGCCGACCGCACGCCGCGCATCGGGTCCTGCGTCAAGGACTTCCGGCTCTCGCTCGGCGCCTTCGATCTGGACGCGGGGCCGGGAACGCTGTCGATCGGGGGCCCTGGAGCTCCCGGGTCGCGAGGTCGCCGGCATGCGGGCCGTCGTCGTGCGCCGGGTCGCGTCGTGATTCCGGGGCCGGTCGGTCAGAACAGCGAGAGCTGCTCGTCGTCGCCGACAACCCGGTCGAAATCGAGGCCGAGGGCGGCCAGCACGGGCTCGGCCACGGCCCGGACCTGCTTGTCCACGTAGTGCTCGCGGTCCGGCGCGTGCTCGAGCGCGTCGAGTGGCTCCGGTCCAGCGACCGTGATCAGGTAGGAGACGACGCGGCTCGGGCGCCGGGACTTTCGGGCGGCGGCGACGTGCGGCGGCGTGCTCGCGGTGTACGCGGCGGGGCGCTTCCGCAGGCCCTTGCGGTAGACGAGCTTGTCGTCGAGTTCGCCCCGGCGGAGGGCGGCCACGGTGTCGGCGAGGTAGCCGTCCACCGGCTCGCCCGCGAAGAGCCGCGCATACAGCTCGCGCTGCACGTCCTTGGCGAGTTCCGTCCAGTCGCGGCGCACCACCTCCATGCCGACGAACTCGACGTCGCTGCGCCCGTCGACGAGCCCGGCGTAGCGCTTGCGCGCGCCGCCGCGGCCGCGGCGGACGGACGGCAGGACGAGCTTCAGGTACAGCTTCTCGAACTCCAGGTCCAGGCGGCTCGTCACCTGCCACCCGGCGGCGACGTGGGCGGCGACGGCCTCACTCAGCTCGCGGGCCAGGCGCGGGCCGGCGTCCCTGGCCTCCTCCACCGGCAGGCCCGAGCGCACGAAGAGGCTGTCGGTGTCGCCGTAGAGCACGTCGAAGCCGCGTTCCTCGAACCAGCGCTTCGACCATCGCAGCAAGCGGCGGCCCATGCCGGTGACGGCGTTGGCGACGGCGACGTTGTGGAAGCGGCAGGCGGGGGTGCCGAGGACGCCGTAGAACGAGTTCATGAGGATCTTGACGGCCTGCGACGCGACGGCGTCGCCGGCGCGTTTGGCCGCCTCGCGCCGCGGGAACAGCTCGTCGAGCATCGCGGGGAGGATGGCGTCGTCGCGGCGGAACGCGGCGTCGTCGGAGAGCCGCACCACCGCGTCGCCCGGCGCGGGGTGCTCCACGTAGCCGAGGGGATCGATGTTGAACGTGCGGATGACGCTGGGGTACAGGCTCTTGAAGTCGAACACCCAGACGTTCTCGTGGATGCCCGTGACCGGCTCGAAGACGTCGCCGCCGGCCTGGTGCCGGGACACCCGGGCGTCGTCCGACCGCACGGTGGGGGCCACGACGCCCCGCCGGCCGAGGGCCGCGAGGTAGAGGAAGTCGAACGACGCGATGCTCGCCGAAACGCGGTCCGGGGTCATGCCGGTGAGGCGGCTGCGGGCCACCGCCAGGGTCAGCAGGTCGAGCTTCCGCACGATCTCGAGGGCCAGCCGGGCGTCCGTGCGTGCGTAGTCGACGAAGGTCGGGAGGTCGTCGCGGTACCGTGCCTGGATCGCCTCGGCCCGGCCGCCGCCGCCGGCGTCGCGGCCGCGAGCGTCGCTAGCGGGATGACGGCCGCCGCCGGCGGCGTCGCTGCGGCCGCCGGCGTCCGCGGAATCGCCAGCGCTGCCGAGGGCCACCTTGCCCTCGCCGAGCACCTCGCTCGCGACCCGGTCCAGCGTGTAGTCGTCGAAGCGCAGGAAGGCGCCGCGCACCAGGTCCATGCCGTCGAGGACGAGGCGGCCGGGAATGGCCGCCTCGCCGCTGCCGAACCAGCCCCGGGGCGGCCGCAGGCGCAACGGCCCGGCTTCGCGGCCGAGCTCGAGCGGCGCCCCCGTGCGCCCCGCGATCCGGTCGAGCACCTTGAGGTCGAAGTCGACCACGTTCCAGCCCGTCAGCACGTCCGGATCCAGCTCGCGGACGCGGGCGGCGAAGGCGTCGAGGGCCGCCCGCTCGCCCGCGCAGCCGACGGCGCCGTCGGGCATTCGGCGCCGGCCGGGGTCGACGATGTACACCTCGTCCGCGCCCTGGCCGTAGAGCGCGACGGCGAGGAGGCGCCGGCCGGCGGGGTCGGTCTCGATGTCGAGGGACAGCACCGAGGGCGTCACCTCCACGTCGGCCGGGCGCAGCTCGGGGTCGTCGAAGACGCGGGTGATGCGTTCGCCGGGGGTGGAGGCGCCCGCGATCTCGCAGCCGCCGCGGATGCCGCGGTCGATCAGGTAGCGGACGGCGAAGCGGACGTCCGCCTCGAAGGTCCGGATGCCGTGCTCCTGCAGTCGGTCCCGGAGCGGCGGCGTGTCCGGGGGCACGGCGACCTCCACCCGCACGACGGGCCCGCCGTCGAACGTCCGCCGTGCAGTGTCGCGCTGCCGCGCGGCGCCCAGATCCCGGGCGCGGGCCGCGTCCTCGCGGCGGACGTAGAAGTGCGGGGCCTCGCGCCCGTCCCGTACGAGGAACGTGCCCCCACCCTCAAGCACCCCGTACAGGTGGACGACCGGCGCGCCGTCGCGAATGCGGTAGCTGGCCTGCAGGATGAAGCCGCGCGCCGCGCCTGTGGTCCCGCCGGTCGTGTCGTCGGCGACAGGCATCTCGAAATCCGTTCCCGACCGGTGACGGTAGAATCGGCCGAGATCCCGGACGGATAGAGTAGACCGTTCCGGGCCGATTCGTGACAGGAGCAGAGACATGCGCGCAAGGTTGTTTGCGGTGATCGTGGCGACGGGGCTGTGTCTGGCGGCGGGCGCCGGTTCGGGCGAGGCGCAGTGCCGGGCCGACGGCGACGTCGAGTTCGTGTGCGGTCCGGTGAGCCCGGAGGACCTCGTGGCGGTGCCGGAGACGCCCTGGGTCATCGTGGCGGGGATGGAGGACGACGGCTACCTCTACGCGACGGACAGCCGGAACCACCGCTCGACGGTGCTGTTCCCGACCTCCTCGTTCGGCTCGCGGCCCGACCCGGCGTTCGCCGACTGCGGCGGCCCCCTCACGGGCGGCTTCCGGCCGCACGGCCTCAACCTGCGGCCGGGGCCGGGCGGCCGGCACACCCTCTACGTGGTGCGGCACGGGGCGCGCGAGGCCATCGAGGTCTTCGAGCTCGACGCCCGCGGGGGCCGACCGGTTCTGACGTGGACCGGCTGCGCCGAGGCGCCCGAAGGGGTCACGTTCAACTCGGTGGCGGCGCTGCCCGGCGGCGGGTTCGCGGCGACCCACTTCGCCCGGCCCGTGGGCCGGGTCTGGGAGTGGGGCCCGGGCGCGGGCTGGGCCGAGGTGCCCGGCACCGAGACGAACGGGCCGAACGGCATCGTCGCGTCGCCGGACGGGCGCTGGCTGTACATCGGCGGCTGGGGCACCCGTTCGCTGATCCGCGTGTCGCGCGGCGAGGCGCCGCTTAGCCAGGACGCGGTCGAGGTCGGCTTCCACGTCGACAACGTCCGCTGGGCGCCGGACGGCTCGCTGCTCGCGGCCGGCCATCTCGGCGACGCGCCCGAGTCGATCTTCGAGTGCCTGGGCCAGGGCCGGTGCGACGGGGTGACGTCGCGGGTGGCGCGGGTCGACCCCGACGCGCTGACGGCCGAGGAGATCGTCCGTTACCCGTCGAACGAGAACTTCATCCTGGGGACGGTGGGCCTCGAGGTCGACGGCGAGATCTGGCTCGGCGGCATCGCCGGGTCGGACCGCATCGCGCGGTTTCCGGCACGCTGACGAGCGCTCGTCTCGGCGGTACTGTTTCCGGGCTAGGGAACCGTGCCCGCGCCGGTGCCGGACGGATCCGTGTAGCGGTCGTTGAGGAGCTGGACGTAGCCGTTGGCCTCGAGCAGCACGTCGGCGACGCGGCGGCGCGAGCGGGGCTCCCAGCCGACGGGGCGGCGCCAGAAGATGCTTCGCCAGCCGCCGGCGCTGTTGCGGAAGGCGCGGGGCAGGCTGTCGGCGAACCGGGTGCCGTGGGCGTCCGGCGGCTGCTTGGCCAGCCTCGCGAGCACCGCCCGCGCCGCCCGCCCGCGGAGCCTCGCGTGGAGGTAGCCGCCGGCCACGAGCGCCACCGCGAGCAGCACGAGCTGCCACAGCGGGTCGAGGTCGAACACGGCCGCCCACGTCGGGTGCGAGAAGCTCAGGCCGTCCCACTCGCCGGTCCACAGCGTCCAGCCGCCGACGGCGGCGGCGAGCATGCCGAAGACGACGGCGTCGAGCCGCAGCACCCGCCGCCGCCATTCGAGCAGCAGCGCCTGCAGCTTCGGCACGAACAGGTCCTGGATGTCCCGCGCGGTCTGCTCGAGGGCGCCGACGACGCGATAGGCGCGGTCGATGCCCACCTGCTCCATGCGGTCGTGGATCTCCTTCATGTCGACGTCGCGCTTCGCCTCGAACCGCTGCCGCAGCGTGTCGTCGTCGATGGCCACGGCGGCGGTGGGGTTGTAGATGCGGTAGAACCGGCCCGCGGTCAGCCCCTTCTGGGCGAGGGCGCGCTGCCACGAGGCGATGACGTCCTCCGGGTTGTCCTCGCGCGCGGTGGTGTCGATCTGGTTCAGGACGTACAGGAACTTGCTGGAATCGGGCCGGCTGATGGTCTCCGCCACGAGGTGGTCCAGGGTGTCCCGCATGGTGCCGGCCTCGGGATGGCGGGCGTCGAAGAACACCAGCACGAGGTCGGAGAGGTCGATGATGTGGTCCGTGATGCGGAGGATCGACGTGCGCTGGTCGTCGGCGTCGAAGCCGGGCGAGTCGATGATGATCTTGCCCCGGACCTTGCCCTTGGAGCAGGTCTTCAGCTGCAGGTAGGCGTCGATGCGCCGCCCCTCGCCGGTCGCCAGCTCCTCGATGGATCGGCTCAGCCGGTAGAACGGGAAGCGCGGGTCGGCGTCGAGGGCGAGCCCCGGCAGCACCCGGGCCTCGTCCTCCTGCCCGTAGCAGACGACCGTGAAGCGGTCGTCCACGGCCTGGTTCCCGGTGATCTGCAGCGCCTGCCCGACATAGTGGTTGATGAAGGTCGACTTGCCGGACGAGTAGGTGCCCAGCACCGAGATCATCGGCCACCAGGAGATGCGCGTGGCGAACGACTCCTCGGGCTCGAGGAGCCCGAGGCGATGGCACACCCGGTCGAGCTTGCGGAAGCTCGAGACGGTCTGCAGCAGGATCGGGTTCTCCTGGGAGAGGTGTTTCTCCAGGCTCCGCAGGCGCTTCTTCAACTGGTGTGATTGCGACATGCCGGTGTCCCAGCCCGCCTATCGGCAACGGCGCTGCGCAGGCTCCCAGCCATTATCGCCGGTCGGCGCAGGTGCGTCCAATGGGAGCGGTCATCCCCGGAGCCACTTCGCGGCCCCGGCCGCGACGACGGCGCCGAGGAAGGGCGCGGTCAGGTAGATCCAGAGATGATGCAGGTCGGCGGCGACCAGGGCGGGCCCCAGCGACCGTGCGGGGTTCATCGAGGCCCCGGACACCGGGCCGCCGACGAGGGCGCCCAGGCCCACCGCGGCCCCCACCGCGATGCCCGCGGTGATGCCCTTCTCGCGCGCCCCGGTGGAGACGCCGAGGATGACGAACATCAGCAGCGCCGTCAGTACCGCCTCGAGCGCGAACGAGGACCAGGGGCCCCCGGCGGGAACCGTGGCGCCGAGGCCGGCGGCGCGCGTGAACAGCGCGGCGACGGTCAGGCTGCCCGCGGCCGCCCCCGCGCACTGGCCGGCGATGTAGCACGGGACGTCGCGGAGCGGGAAGCGGCGGGAGACCCAGAAGCCGACGGTCACCGCGGGGTTGAGGTGGGCCCCCGAGACGTCGCCGACCGCGTGGACCATCGTCATGACGACGAGGCCGAACGCGAGGGCGACCCCGAGGTGGGTGACGTCGCCGCCGGTGAGGCGGTCCACGACGATGGCGCCTGTCCCGGCGAAGACGAGGGCGAAGGCGCCTATAGCTTCGGCGGCGACGCGCCGTCCGAGGCCGAACGTCGGCGGATTCTCTTCGCGGTGGGGGGTGCTCACGGCCCGGAGCGTATTTCCCGGATGTGTCGAACGCGTAACGGACACGTAAAATGCACCGTTTCCGGGCGATGGACACCGTTGCGGAGGGCGTGCGGGCGGTAAAGGCAGGTACCATGTCGCCGGCATTTCGCAGTCGGCCGGCAGCGCGACGCGGGAGCCTCGTGCCAGCGAAGCTTCCGTCGCGAGGGGGCTGCGCCATGGAACGGCGGACGCCTGACCGGTTGGTCGGGCGCCGGAGCGGAGCCGCGGCGACGATCGGGGGGGCTGGCGCCGGGTCGCGCCGCCGCCGCGAGGTCGCGCAGTCGCGCAAGGTGGTGCATGGCTGAGAACCAGGGTACGGACGCCGACCGGCCCGCCCCGCGTCCGGCCGCGGCGTGGGGCGTCGTCGCCGTCATGGTCTATCTGCTCCTCGTCGCGGTGGGGGTCGTCGGCGACGGCTTCCGTCTCGCGGTCGGGGGGCAGGCCGGCGCCGAGCGGCTCTTCGCCTTCGCGACGAACCCCTTCGTGGGCGTGCTCCTCGGCACCCTTACCACCGCCCTCGTGCAGTCGTCGAGCACGGTGACGTCGATCATCGTCGGCCTCGTCGCCGGCGGGTTGCCGGTGGGGGTCGCGATACCGATGGTCATGGGCGCCAACATGGGCACGACCGTCACCAACACCCTGGTCAGCCTCGGCCACATCGGGCGCGCCGACGAGTTCAAGCGGGCGTTCGCGGCGGCGACCGTGCACGACTGGTTCAACCTGCTCGGCGTCGTCATCTTCCTGCCGATCGAGGTCGCGTTCGGGCTCATCGAACGGGCCAGCTCGGCCCTGCTGACCGCCTTCGTGTCCGTGGGGTCCTACTCCACCGGGGGTTGGGACCTGCTGGGCCGTACGGTGGGGCCGGGCCGGTCGCTGGCGGGGGCGCTGGTCGATCCGCTGCCCGAGACCGGGGGCGGCTTCCTGCTGATCGGGCTCGGCGTCGTGCTCATCCTGGTGTCGATCACGTACCTGGGCCGGGCGCTGAAGACGGTCATGGTGGGCAATGCCCGGCGGCTCCTGCATGCCGCGATAGGCCGGGGGGCGGGCGCCGGCATCCTGTCGGGGACGGTGGTGACGGTGCTCGTGCAGTCGTCTTCGACCACCACCAGCCTGATGGTGCCGCTGGCCGCGGGCGGGGTGTTCGCCCTGCGGGAGGTGTACCCCTTCACGCTCGGCGCCAACATCGGCACGACGATCACGGCGCTGATGGCGGCGACCGCGGTGACGGGCGCCAGCCGCGAGCCGGCGCTGCAGATCGCCCTGGCCCACTTCCTGTTCAACGCGTTCGCGGTGACCGTCGTCTACGGCGTGCCGTGGCTTCGGCGCCTGCCGCTCCGGGGCGCCGGCTGGATCGCGGAACTGGGGGCGGAGCGCAAGGAGCTCGCCCTCGCCTACGTCCTCGCGGTGTTCTTCGCAATTCCCGCCCTGCTGACCGTCGCGACGCTACGCCTTTTCTGAGCCCCTCGCGCCGTCGCGCGCTTGGCGCACGGCAAGGTGATTCCGGTCAGGGTCCCTACTCCATCGTGCGCACCTGGATGGCGTTCACGTAGCCGTGGCTGGTGGCGACGTTGGCCACGATCACCACCGGCTCGCCGCTCACCAGCCGGTCGTGCTTCTTCAGGCGCTCGAGGGCCCGGACCACCGTCTCATCGGGGTCTCCCGACACGTCGATCATGAACGGCACGATGGACCGCGACAGCCACAGCCGCCGGCGGACGACCTCGGTGGTCGTGAAGGCGTAGATGATGGCGCCGCGGGGGCGGAAGCTGCTGACGAGATGCCCCAGCAGCCCCCGCATCGTGATGACGACGATCGCCCGCGAGCCGAGGGAATCGGCGAGGAGGCAGGCGCTGCGGGCGAGCTGCTCCCGGATGGTCTTCGGCTCCCGATCGCGGTGGAGCTCGAACCCCTGCTCCTTCTCGATGCGCCGGGCGATGCGGTCGAGCACCGAGACGCAGCGCACCGGAAACTTCCCGGTCGCGGTCTCCCCGCTCAGCATCACCGCGTCCACCTGCTCGTACACCGCGTTGGCGACGTCGGTCACCTCGGCCCGGGTCGGCATGGGGTTGTCGATCATCGACTCGAGCAGGTGGGTCGCCACGATCACCGGCTTGCCGGCGACGACGCAGCGCCGCACCATGTCGCGCTGCGCCCCCGGCAGCAACTCGAACTCCACCTCGACCCCGAGGTCGCCGCGCGCCACCATGACGGCGTCGGCCGCCTCGATGATCTCGTCGAGGTTGTCGAGGCCCTCCTGGTTCTCGATCTTGGCGACGATCCGCATGGAGTGCCCGCCCCCCTCCTTGATGATGCGCCGCGCGTCGTGCACCGCCTGGGCGCTGCGCACGAAGGACACCGCGAGGAAGTCGACGCCGTGCTCCATGGCGAAGCGGATGTCCGCGACGTCCTGCTCGGTGATCGACGGCAGGTTGATGCGCACGCCGGGCAGGTTGATGTGCTTTCGCGATCCGAGGACCCCGCCGTCGAGCACCCGGCAGCGCAGGTCGTGCTCGCCGGTCTCCAGCACCTCCAGGTTGATGAGCCCGTTGTCGACGGTGATGCGGTCGCCCGCCTTCACCTGGTGCACCATGTCCTGGTAGTCGACGTGGATGCTCCTCTCCTCGGGGTCCTCGGTCGGTCCGACGGTGACGCGGAACTCCTGGCCGACCTCGAGGGACAGGTGCCCCAGGCGGTCGCCGGTGCGAATGGCGGGCCCCTGCAGGTCGGCGAGCAGGGCGATGGGGTGGTTCAGGCGTTCGTTGAGGTCCTTGACGGTCCGGATTACCTCCAGATGACTGGCGTGGCTGCCGTGCGACATGTTCAGGCGGGCGATGTTCATGCCGGCCCGGGCCAGCTGTTCGATCCCCTCCGGCGAGGAGCTCGACGGCCCCAGCGTGCACAGGATCTTGGTGTGCCTGAAGTCCCGTCGCGGTGCCATGGTGCTTTCCTTCCTTTCGCGGCCGAGCGGTCGGCGTCAAGCCGGTACGGGTCCGGCGGCCGCGTCGGAGCGCTACCTGCGAGTGGGGGGAGAAACGCCGTCCCGAGCGGCCCTCGGAGCGACTATAGCCCGGAAGTCTCCCGGCGTCGCGGTCAGTCGACCACGTAGCTGAAGACCTTGTGCTCGTCCCCGCGCACGAGGGTCGATCCGTAGAAGTGCATCTCGACCTCGCGGCCGGTCTCGTCGAGCAGCCGCAGGCGGGTCTCCCGGTGCACGAGGTAGGGGCCGTAGTCGGTGGTCTCGCCGTCCCAGGCGACGCCGAGCAGCGTGAAGCGGCGCCCGCCCCATCGGGCGACGAGCCGGCGCAGGGCGTTGGCGCTCTTCTGGCGCAGGTCGGCCCAGGCGTACGAGACGGGGACGCCGAGCTCGGGCCGGCTCGACGGGAGCTCGGGCCAGACGACGTCGCGGAACTCCTGGCCGTTGAGGGCGAGGGCGGCGAGACGGTCCCTGTCGTTGTCGGCGAGGGCGTCGAGCACCGCCGCCGCCAGCGCTTCCGGCGACGGGTGGGTGTTGGCGAGCGGCGGCGGCGCGTCGCATCCGGCGAAAGCCAGGATGAGGAGGAGCGCAAACGGGACAGCCCCCGCCGGGCGACGGGGACTGTCTCGACGCCGGATGCGGACGAGCGCCGTCAGTTGGTCGCGAAGTCGGTCCAACCCTGCCACCAGGTGTCCTTCCCGCTCCCGGACGGTCCGACCGCGCCGATGAAGTTGGCGGTCTCGATGAAGGTGTCGTTCATGGGAGGCATGGCCGCCGTCACCGTCCCGCTCAGGGCCGGCGACGTCGCGGCCGGCCGGTAGTCCGGGTCCGACAGGTCGTAGGGATCGGCCAGCAGCGGGTCGACGAACGAGACGTTGGAGCTGTTCGTGACGAACTCCTTCGTCGGGGTCGTCGCCTCGGCGTCGTCGCTGTCCGGCCGGAACTGACCGTCGCAGCCGCTCACCGAGCAGTTGTTGTGGATGATGCCGCTCGCGAGGGTCAGGCTCCCGTTGTCGACCTGATCGTACGTCGCGGTGTGGTCGATGTCGATGGACGCCTCCTTGAACCCGAGGACGATGAAGTTCCGGATGGTGGCGGAGGTGCCCTCGCGCAGCAGCATCCCGATGTCGCTCTCGCTGCCCTCGTCGGTGTCGGGATCGCCGATGAGGGTCAGGTTGTAGAGGGTCGGGTTCGAGCGCGGCGTCAGGTTGTTGTTGTCGCCGTTGTTGTCCGCCTCGATGCCCTGGTCGGCGTCGTCGCCGCTCTGCATGACGATGATGAACTGCCCCTTGCCGGTCCAGCCGTCGGTCCAGTCGACGCTGTCGTCGGCGATGCCCTGCAGCACCACGTGCTTCACCTCGACGGTGCCCCCGAAGAACTCGAGGCCGTCGTCCTTGTTGTACTTGACCATCACGTGGTCGACCTCGGTGTTGCTGCCCACGCCCTGGAAGGCGATGCCGTTCAGCTCGTTGTCCGGGCTGAACTCCGTGCCCGCGAACTCCACGCGGACGTACCGCAGGTGCCCGCTGTCGTCGGCCGCGTCGCTGCCGCCGTAGGTGCCGGTGTCGCCCTCGCCGACGCCCTCGCCGCCCGGCACGTTGATGGGCGCGCGGCCGTTGATGATGAGTCCGCCCCAGTCGGCGCGCCCCCGCTCACCGATGGGCTGGTCGCTGCTGAACACGATCGGCGAGGCGGCCGTGCCGTTGGCGAGGATCCGGGCGCCGCGGGCGATGATGAGGGTGCCGTTGGTGGCGAACTCTCCGAAGATCTCGGTGCCCGCGTCGATGGTGAGCCGCGCCGGCGAGTCGACGAACACCGCACCCCGCAGCACCCAGTAGCTGTCGCTGTCCCAGGTCGTGTCGCTCGTGATGCTCCCGCTGACGACGCAGACCTGCTTGTCGATGCCGTCCACGGTCCGGCAGTTGGTCGTCGACTGGGTGAAGGCCGTGTCTCCGGTCAGCAGGATTCCCGCGCCGGCGAGCAGCAGCGCCGCCGCGGCGCCGCCGATGGTCTTGCTCTGCGTATTGGTCCACATGCTTGTCTGTCCTGGTTCGGGATGATTCGAGTCTCCGGCCTCCGGTGCGTCCGGAACGGGGCTACGGATGCACCGACAGGCCGAACGCCATGGTGCGGCCGAGCTTGAAGGCCCGCTGGTCCTGTCCGCCCTGCTGGAAGACGTAGGGCGCGTCGGTCAGGTTGGTGACCGCGAATCGGAAGCTGAGCTGATCGAAGCGCTTGGCGAAGACGAAGTCGAGCGAGTTCCGCGCGTTCTCGATGATGTCGGGGAGGCCGAGCGAGCCGACGTCGCTGATGCGGTCGTCGAAGAAGTTCAGGAGCAGGCGGCCCGAGTAGCCCGCGTTGCTCACCTCGAGCATGGTGTTGAAGAGGTTCTTCGAGGTGCCGGCGAGGGGGCGCACCAGCGACGTCTGCACCTGGCGGGCGGCGGTGTCGAGGGTGACCTCGGAGTCTACGTAGGTGTAGTTCGCGCCCAGGAACACGTACTCGCCGACGGCCTTGCGGCCCTCGATCTCGAAGCCGGCGTTGCGGGCCGAGTCGGCGTTGGTGAACGACGTCCGGAGCTGGGCCGTGGGCTCGACGATCCGCTCGATGGGGCTGTCGAAGTTCTTGTAGAAGAAGCTGGCCGCGACCACTTCCTCCCCGGTGCCGGGGAACAGCTCCCAGCGCACGTCGACGTTCTGAATCAGCGACTGCCGAAGGTCGGGGTTGCCGACGGTGGCGCGGCCGCCGACGACGTCGGTGAACTCGAACGGCGCGAGCTCCCGGAACTCGGGGCGGTTGACGGTCTGGCTGACCCCGACGCGAAGGTTCTGGTTGTTCCGGATCGAGTAGACGAGGTTGACGGCGGGAAAGATGTTCGTGTTGTCGATGTCGGCCCGGATGATCGGCGTGTCGCCGAAGATGGCGCGCGCGAAGGGGTCGAAGGTGTCGACCTGCTGCCGGAAGTTCTCGACCCGGGCCCCGGCCACGAGGCGGAGCCGGACCGCGAGGGGGACGTCGACCATGCCGTAGGCGGACAGGGTCTCCTGCGACGCGTCGTACTGGTCGGTCGGCCGCGTCTCCTCCTTGAGCTGGAAGCTCGGGCCGATGTTGGCCGCCGTGAACAGCTCCTCGGCCGGCCGCGAGAGGTCGAGCCCGCGCGTGCTGGTCGGCACGAACCGGAGCCGCCGCGAGAGGAAGTCGCGGGTGCGGTCGATGTAGCTGGTCCCGAACTTGAACTGGGTCGGGAGCCCCGCCCAGTTCTCCACCAGCGACGACCAGTTCAGGTTGATCTCGAGACTGTCGTCCGCGAGGTCGTTGAACTGGCGCAGTCCGCTCTGGGACTCGTCGGCGAGGACGAAGGCCTCGCGCGCGGGGTCGAACTCGTACAGCACCTCGCGCAGGTCGGGCTCGGCCCGGTCCGCCCTGGAGAACGCGACCTTCCAGTCGAGCCGGCTGTTCGAGGCGTTCGGGAACAGGTGGTCGCCGCCCACGTGATGGGCCCGAATCTGCTCCTCGACGAAGAAGAGCCGCTGGTTGCGGATGTCGTTGTCGGCGTCGCTGTTGAACCCCTCGAAGATACGGGTCTCGTCGGTGCCGACGTGGGTGTAGAAGTTGTCCAGCGACAGCCGGTGGTTCGGACTGATCTGGTACGCGAGGTTGCCGACGCCGCCCAGCGTCGAGGCGAACGAGGTCTCGTCGAAGTCGTAGGGGCCGTTGAACCGCTCCACCCCGCCGCCCCCGCCGACCTTGTAGAACGTCTGCTCCTCGTTGGTGATCTGCGAGCTCTGCGAGTGCCGGAGGGTCGCGACGACGCCCAGCTTGCCGAAGCGGCCGCCGAACAGTCCGCTGTAGGACTGGTTCATCGGCTGGTCCCTGGCCACGGGGTCCCAGACGTTGCTGAACGACTCTCCGAGCCGTTCGAGGTCGCTGCGCAGGAAGCCCAGCTCGTCGCTCGTGAACCGGCCGCCGCGGATGACCTTGCGGTCGGGGAAGTCGGCGGGCAGCCGGCGGGTGCCGCCGTCGAACCCGTTCCACGCGCCGCCCCCGGCGTAGCCGAGGCCGCTCCGACCGGTCGTGACGCTGTTGTAGGCGCCGCCCAGCGAGAACTCGTAGGCGGTCTCGTTCGGCAGCTTCAGCGGGATGATCTCGACGAGCCCGCCCGCGAACTGCGACGGCTTGTCGGGGGTGTAGGTCTTGCTGACCTGGACGCTGTCGATGAGGCCGGTCGGGAACAGGTCGAGGGGCACCACCCGGCGGTCCGGCTCGGTGGTGGGCAGGGTCGTCCCGTTCAGGGTCGTGTTGCTGTAGCGCTCGCCGAGGCCCCGCACGAAGACAGACTGGTTGTCGACGACCGAGACCCCGGTGACCCGGCTCATGGCGTCGGCCGCGTCCGAGTCGTTGTTCGACCGCATCTCCGCCGCGCCGATGTTGTCCTGCACGGCCGGCGCGCGCATCCGCAGCATCATCTGGGCCGCCGCGGTGGAGCTCTGCGCTTCGAGGGTGGTGGCGACGACCGCCACTTCTTCCGCGAAGACGTTGGTGGTCAGCGAGACCTGGACCTCGGTGACCTGTCCGGAAACGACCTCGATGTTGACGAGCTGCTCGGCGTACCCGCCGAGCGAAATCCTGATCTGGTGCTCGCCGACCGGCAGCTCCAGGTCGTAGCGGCCGTCGAGGTCGGTGTAGGCGACGTAGGTGGTGCCGACCGCTTCTACCGGCACGCCGGGCAGGGTGATGGCGTTGGTCTGGTCGATGACCACCCCGGCCACCCGCCCCGTCTCCTGTGCGGCGGCGGGGGCGGCGCCCAGGAGCAGGGCCGCCGCCAACCGGATGAGGAACCGTGTTCGCATGCTGTTGTCTCCGCGCGCTTCTCCACGCGCCGTGTCCCGCCCGCCGCGCAGTACGGAGGCGGCGGGAAGGTCGTTCAGGCCAATCGTCATGTGTGCAACGGTATAGACCGTCTGTGACGGATGGATGACGAGGGGATTACATCGGCGTTAATTCAATTCGGGCGCCGCGGACCGGGAGGGGGAGCGCCCGGCGGCACGAGGCTTGCGAGCCCTGCCACGCGTCCCGGTTCATGCCTCGTCGGGCTCGCGTCGCGCCGCCGGCCGGCACGCTCGGGCGGGCTCGGCGCACCGGCGAGGGCTGTTAACGCAGTGTTTACCGGACCGTCACGGTGGCGAAATACCCGCGCACTACGGTTCGAGGGTCGACCGGAACCCGTACGCGGGACCGGCCGCAGTGGACAGCCTCTAGTGGGAGCACAGGGCGGCGGCATGCGGGTGCTGGTGGTCGAGGACGACAGGGACATCGCCACGCTGATCAGCGCGGCGTTCCGGCGCGAGGGCAGTATCCATGTGTCAAGCCTCCGAATCGAGGAAGCCGTAGACCCGATGGGCTGATCTCCCCCCCGGCCGCGACCCCGACCCACGCCGTCGAAGAGCGACGGCGTGGCGACGTGAGCCGGACCCATAACGGGTCTCAGGGCCTTGGAGCGGGTTCCCCTCGCGCACCGTTGCCCGCGGCCGTCAACCTGCTGCGCGGGTCCTCCGCTCCCGCTCGGGTCCTCCGGGCGACCGGCCGTTCTCCCGGTCCGCTGTTGCCCCGAGCCTGCCGTCGCTCGACTGTCGTGAACGTCCGGGCACCGAGCCGCCTGTCATGGGTCCGTTACGTAACGGTGTGGAGTAGACCCCGGCGACAGCTTCCCCTTGGCAGCCACGAAGGGGGGAGCCGGGCGCCGGCATCCGGAGGCCGTGGGCGTCGCAACTCCTGTCGTCTCGGCCGCCGCATTCTGGACTCACGTCGACCGCCCCGATGGTTGCGGCCGGGGCATCGTCAGACCGACAGTGTCGGCGTGTGCTCGCCACCGTCAAGGCGCGCCGCTTCGCGACGCCCCCGCTTCGCGGCGCTGCGGCCTTGACGCCGGCTCCGCGCACGCTCCAGACCGGCTTTTTAGCTGACGATGCCCAAGCATGACCCCCTACACGTTGGCTCGACGGCCTGACCGCGGAGGAATCGCTCACACCCACGGAAACGGGTCACGCTTCGACGAACGGCATGCTTGCGGAGGGCGCTGCCGCGCTGGCCCGACCAGGCCGGTCCTGCTGCCAGCAGCGATCCTGTCCGAGGAGCGCGTTGGCCAGCACCAGGAGCTTGCGCATCACCGCGACCACAGCGACCTTGCCCGGCTTCCCCTGACCGACGAGCTGGCGGTACTTCGCGCGCAGCTCCGGGTTGTGACAGATCGCCGCCAGGGCCGGCATGTAGAGCAGCCGCCGAGCCCGAGCCCGGCCACCCTGGATGAAGCTCCGGCCCTGCCAGGTGCCCGACTGCCGAGTGACCGGCGCAAGGCCCGCCAGACTCGCAACCGCTTTGGCGTCCAGGCTGCCCAGTTCCGGCATCTGGGTGAGCAGACCCGCCGCGGTAACCCGAGACACGCCCGGGATCGACGTCAGGATCTCCGTCCGGCGGGTCAGCACCGCGTCTTCCGAACAGCACTTCTCGATCTCGGTGTCGATCGCCGTCAGCTGGCGGTCGATCTGCGACAGCCGGTTCGTGTTCTGCCGCCGGAGCAGAGGGTGCTGAAGTTGCTTCTGACGGTTCAAGGCGGCGGTGCGGTCCTTGACCAGAGCGTCGCGCGCCACCTGCAGTTCCTCGAGGGCGCGCCGCGCCGGCGACGATGCCTCGGTTCGCCGAAGGTCCAGTGCTGCCCCCATCTGCGCCAGCATCCGTGCGTCCACCGCGTCGGTCTTCGCCCGTTGGCCGATGGCCTGCGCGAAGCGCCGCGCCTGCAACGGATTCACCCGCGCCAGCGGCAACTCCGCCTCGAACAGCGCTTCCTCGAAGGCCCGGTGCCACCGGCCGGTCGGCTCGTACGTGACGGTGCGAACCGGGCGCTCCACCCACGCGATCAGCGCCTTGAGCCCCGCCGCGTCGTTGGAGAATCGCGCGGCCTTGCCCGCCGGGACCATGTAGGCGTCGAGATGCGCCTTCGAGATGTCGACGCCGACGCTGTTGGGGATATCATCGGTCATCTTCCCTGTGCTCCTGTGCTTGTCATTCGAGCCTCAACGCTCACGTATCCATCCAGGACTCGGGAAGACGGTGGCGACCAAACTGCCCTACGGCCCCTCGACGGCCTGCGACGCGCACGGTCCGACCACCGCCCGCCCAGCGGCGCCTGGCTAGAGGCGCCGCTGGGATGGGCCATCCCAAGGCCCATTCGAGCCAATGGTAAACAGACAAGCGACGAGGTCGAGGTGGTCGGCACCGGGACCGCGGCGTTGCGGGCGGTCGAGGCGGACCCGCCGGAGGTGATGATTCTCGACCTGAACCTGCCCGACATCGACGGATTCACCCTGTGCCGCAAGCTGAGGGCGCGGCGGCGGAGCGTCTCGTTCCCGATCATCGTCGTCACCGCGAGGACCAGCGAAGCCGACCGGGTGCGGGCGTTCGAGCTGGGGGCGGACGACTACGTCAGCAAGCCGTTCAGCCTGCGGGAGCTGACGGCGCGGGCGCGGGCGGTTTCGCGGCGGGCGTCGTCGGCGATACAGGCCTCGGAGTTCTACGAGGGCCGCCACCTCACCGCCGACTTCGCCGGCGTCGACGTGACCGTCGACGGCAACTCGGTGCATCTGACCCGCCGCGAGTTCCAGATCCTGCGTTGCCTCGTCGAGCACCGGAACCGCGTGCTGTCTCGCGACCGCCTGCTGGATCGTATCTGGGGGAGCGGAGACACGGTCGACGCACGCACGGTGGACGTGCACCTCGGACGGTTGCGGGCGAAGCTGGGGCCGGCCGGGAGCCAGATCGAGACGGTGTTCGGTCTCGGCTACCGCTTCGCCGAGAACCTGTGACGCGGGAGCCGGCACCGTATAATCTACGTCCCTTTGGCGGCGCCGGACTTGACTGACGCTGCTGTACGCAAATCGTAGGCGCGGCCCGTGGTCGTGCATCGCACATGTCGCGACTGCTTCCAACCCTGTCGCTCGCGGGTCTCGGGGCCCTGATTGCGCTCGCGGGGACGGCCGCGTGTCGCGAGTGGATCGACGGCGCCGCGCAGGTCGTCACCGTCGACGGATCGAGCACCGTCTTTCCGATTGCCGAGGCGGTGGCGGAGGAGTACCGGCGGGTGGACCCGGCGGCCCGGGTGACGGTGGGGGTGTCCGGCACCGGCGGCGGCTTCGAGAAGTTCTGCGCGGGGGAGACCGATGTCTCGAGCGCCTCCCGCCCCATCCGGCCCCTCGAGGTGGAGGCGTGCGCGGCGGCCGGGATCGAGTTCGTCGAGCTGCCCATCGGGTACGACGGCATCGCCGTCGTGGTGCACGCGGAGAACGACTGGGTCGAGACCCTGACCACGGACGACCTGAAGCGGATGTGGGAGCCGGCGGCGCAGGGGACCGTCACGCGCTGGAACCAGGTCCGGCCCGAGTGGCCGGATCGCGAGCTGCACCTGTTCGGTCCGGGCATCGACTCGGGCACGTTCGACTACTTCACCCGGGCCGTGGTGGGCGCGCCCGGGGTCGGTCGGGGCGACTTCACCGCGAGCGAGGACGACAACGTGCTCGTCCAGGGGGTGTCCAACGACGAGCTGGCGTTGGGTTTCTTCAGCTACGCCCACTACGAGGAGAACCGGGACCGCCTCGCGTTGTCGGCGATCGACGACGGCGACGACACCAACGGCGCCGGGGCGATCCGTCCGTCGCCCGACACCGTGCGGGACGGAACCTACCAGCCGCTGTCCCGGCCGGTCTACCTGTACGTCAACCCGGTTACCCTCGAGCGGCGGGATGTCTCCGGTTTCGTGAGGTACTTTCTGACCGGGAGCGCGGATCTCGTACGGGAGGTGGGCTACGTGTCGCTGACGGACCGCGAGTACGCCCTGGTGCGCCGGCGGCTCGAAGACCGGGTCGTCGGCACGATGTACTGCGGTCCGGGGGGCAGCGGCGAGGTCGCGTCGCTGGAGGCGCTGCTGAGCCGACCGGGCTACTGCTGAAGCCGCCCGCCCGTCGCCGAACCAGGCTGGCGGTCGGCGCCGGAGGCGCGTCGCGTGGCCGGGCCGGGTCTCGCCCCGCCCGCGGGGCGGGCGGTCGCGTCGGGCCCCGCCCGCCGGAGCTGCGAACATGGCGCGGACACGACAGGACCGCATCGAGGGCGTCATCGAGTGGGCGCTCCGCGCCTGCGCGGGGGCGTCGGTCCTCGTGACCGTGGGCATCCTGTCGATCCTGTCCATCGAGACCTTCCGGTTCCTCCGCGAGGTGTCGCCGTTCGAGTTCCTGTTCGGCACGGTGTGGACGCCGCTCTTCTTCCAGGAGTCCTTCGGGGTGCTGCCGCTGGTGGTCGGCACCCTGCTGGTGTCGGCCATCGCCCTCGCGGTGGCGCTTCCCGCCGGGCTGCTGACCGCCGTCTACCTCAGCGAGTACGCGCCGCCGAGGGTGCGCCGGAGCGTCAAGCCGGTGCTGGAGGTCCTGGCCGGCCTGCCGACCGTCGTGTACGGATACTTCGCGCTGCTCGCGGTCACCCCGTTCCTGCAGCAGTTCATTCCGGGCCTCTCCGGATTCAACGCGCTCAGCCCCGGCCTGGTCATGGGCGTCATGATCCTGCCGCTGGTTTCCTCCCTCTCGGAGGACGCCCTGCAGGGGGTCCCGCGCGGTCTCCGCGACGCGTCGCGCGCGCTGGGGGCCACCCGGGCCCAGACGACGCTGGGGGTGGTGCTGCCGGCCGCGATGTCGGGCATCTCGGCCGCCGCCGTCCTCGCCGTCTCGCGGGCCATCGGCGAGACCATGATCGTGGCCATCGCGGCCGGGCAGCAGCCGCGGCTGACCCTCAATCCGCTGGTGCCGATCGAGACGATGACCGCGTACATCGTGCAGGTCAGCCTCGGCGACGCCCCGACCGGGACCCTCGCCTACCGGACGATCTTCGCGGTCGGCATGCTGCTGTTCATCAGCACGTTCTCCCTCAATCTCGTCAGCACGTGGCTGCGGGGGCGGTACCGGGAGGCGTATCCATGAGCCCGCGGCGGCGGGGCCGGCTGCCCGACCTGGTCCTGCACGGCCTCGGGCTGGGTGCCACCCTGCTCGGGCTGCTGGTGCTCGCGATCCTCCTCGCCGACATCCTTCGCGACGGGCTCGGGCGGCTGTCGTGGGACTTCCTCACGGGCCTGCCGTCGCGCCGCGCCGAGAACGCCGGCATCTTCCCGGCGCTGGCGGGCACGGTGTGGGTGATCGCGGTGACCACGGTGCTGGCGGTGCCGATCGGGATCGGGGCGGCGGTCTACCTGGAGGAGTACGGCGACCGCGGGTGGTGGGCCCGGCTGATCGAGATCAACATCGCCAACCTCGCGGGGGTGCCGTCGGTGATCTACGGGCTCCTGGCGTTGGGGCTCTTCGTGCGCACGCTGGGGTTCGGCCGGAGCGTGCTGGCCGGCGCCGCGACCCTGGCCCTCCTGGTGCTGCCGGTGGTGATTCTGGCCTCCCGCGAAGCGCTCCGCGCGGTGCCGCCGTCCCTGCGGGAGGGGTCGTATGCCCTGGGGGCGACGCGGTGGCAGACGGTCTGGCACCAGGTGCTGCCGGTCGCCCTGCCCGGCATGCTCACGGGGACGATACTGGCGCTGTCGCGGGCGATCGGCGAGACGGCGCCCCTGCTCGCGATCGGCGCCCTGACCTACGTCCCGTTCGCGCCCGACGGCATCCGGTCGCCGTTCACGGTGCTGCCGATACAGGTGTTCAACTGGATGTCGCGGCCGCAGGAAGCGTTTCTGGAGAACGCGGCTGCCGGTATCATGGTGTTGCTGGTCCTGCTGCTCGGGATGAACGGATTCGCCGCCTGGCTGCGGGACCGATGTCAGGGGTGACGACGACCGCGCCGTCCGGTCGGATGCAGGGGGCCCTTGCAGGTGCCTCGACGATGGCCTCACGCACCATGGCGATACCGTCCCTGGCCGATGTCGCGACGCGCGGCCGCGAGCGCGAGTTCGTCGATACCGGGACGAAGGTCGACGTCAGGGACCTGAGCTGCTTCTACGGCGAGATGCGGGCCCTCGACAAGGTGTCGATGCGCATCCCCGCCCATCAGGTCACGGCATGCGTCGGCCCCTCGGGATGCGGCAAGAGCACGTTTCTCCGGGCGTTGAACCGGATGAACGAGCTCATCCCCTCGACCCGCGTGTCGGGATCGGTCTCCATCGACGGGCAGGACGTCTACGCCCCGGAAGCGGACCCGGTCGAGGTGCGCCGCCGGGTCGGCATGGTGTTCCAGAAGTCCAACCCGTTTCCCAAGTCGGTGTTCGAGAACGTCGCCTACGGGCTGCGCGTCAACGGCCTCGCCGGTTCGCGGGCGGAGCTGGAGGATCGGGTCGAGGCCAGCCTGAGGACGGCCGCGCTGTGGGACGAGGTGCAGGACCGCCTCCGGGAGTCGGCGCTCGCCCTGTCCGTCGGCCAGCAGCAGCGGCTGTGCATCGCGCGGGCCCTGGCCGTCGAGCCGGACGTCCTGCTGATGGACGAGCCCGCGTCGGCGCTCGATCCCATCGCGACCCAGCGCATCGAGGAGCTGGTCTATCAGCTGAAGCGCCGCTACACGGTCGTCATCGTGACGCACAACATGCAGCAGGCCGCCCGCGTCTCCGACGGCACCGCGTTCTTCTGGCTGGGCAAGCTCGTGGAGCATGATCTGACGAGCCGCATCTTCACGGCGCCGGCCCGGAAGCTGACCGAGGACTACGTCACGGGTCGGCTGGGCTAGCGACTGGACGAGGGTCGATGCCGCACCTCCAGGACGACCTCGACCACCTCAAGGAGCGGTTGCTGGTGATGGCCGGCGCCGTCGAGGAGCAGGTGCGCGCATCGGTGCAGTCGCTGGCCGACCGCGACCACCGGCTGGCCGAGCGGGTGCTGACCGGCGACGACGCGATCAACCGGCTGCACATCGAGATCGACGAGCGCTGCTTCCAGCTCCTCGCCCTGCACCAGCCGGTGGCGACGGACCTGCGGGTGGTGGTGGCCGGCTTCAAGATCAACAGCGATCTGGAACGCATCGGCGACTTCGCGATCAACGTCGCCGAGGCGACCCTGCGGTATCTGGAGCATCCCGCCGTCAAGCCCCTGATCGACGTTCCCAGGATGGCGGACATCGCCCAGGGCATGCTGCGCGACTCCCTGAACGCGTTCGTCCGGCAGGACATCCGCCTCGCCAGGGAGGTCCTCGACCGCGACGACTCCGTCGACCGCCTCAAGGACCGGGTGTTCCGCGAGCTGATCGGGGTCATGTGCACGGACGCCGCGGTGACCCAGCCCGCCCTCGATCTCCTGCTGATCTCGCGGCATCTCGAGCGGATCGGCGATCATGCCACGAACATCGCCGAGGAGGCCATCTTCATCGTGTCGGGGCGCGACGTCCGCCATCACCCACGGGAGGGCGGGGCCCGCGGCGCCGATGCGCCGTCGCCCGGCGAGCGGTGAGCCACCCGTCCGTCGTCCGAGAGCCATCTGCCGATGCCTAGCCGCATACTCGTCGTCGAGGACGATCCGGACATCGCCGAGCTGGTCGAGCATCACCTCTCGCGGGCCGGCTACGACACCAGCGTCGTCGCAACCGGCACCGACGCCCTGGAGCACATACGCAAGCGCCCGGATCTCGTCGTTCTCGACCTGATGCTGCCGGGGCTCAGCGGCCTGGAGATCTGCCGGCTGATGCGCAGCGACCCGCAGACCGCGGCGGTGCCGATCATCATGCTGACGGCGCGGGCGGAAGAGGAGGCCCGGGTGGAGGGGCTCGAGCTCGGCGCCGACGACTACGTGACGAAGCCGTTCAGCCCGCGCGAGCTCGTGGCGCGGCTCCGGGCCGTCCTGCGCCGCACGCAGCCCTTCGGACCGGACAAGATCCTCCGCTTCGGCTCGCTGGTGGTCGACCTCGACCGGCACGAGGTGAGCGACGACGGGCGGCCGGTCCGGTTGACGGCCAAGGAGTTCCTGCTGCTGAAGTACCTGATCGAGCACGCCGGCCGGGTGCTGTCGCGCGACCTCCTGCTGTCGGACGTCTGGGGGTACCAGTACACCGGAGGCACCCGCACCGTCGACGTGCACATCCGGCGGCTGCGCGAGAAGCTCCCCACGCTGGTCGAGCGCATCGTGACCATCAAGCAGTTCGGGTACAAGTTCGTCGAGAGCACGTGACGGTCCCTCTGCGGCCGGCCGCCGGGGTCGCGCCGCGGTAACCGGCGTCGCGCCGCTGCGCCTCATCGCGCTCGAGGCGCCCGACGCCGCGGTTCGTTCGAGATCCCGTGAGGCTGCCGACCCGTCTGTTCCTGTCTTCGATAGCGGTCGCCGCCGCGGCCCTGGTCACGGTTGCGCTCGTCGTCGGGTCGCCGGGCACGCCGCCGGCCGGCGTCGAGGACCGTTTCGCTCCGCTCGCCTACGCGCTTGGGGCCGGCTTCCTGGCGGCGCTCGGGGCGGCTCTCGCCATCGCCCGGTTCGCTTCGTTCCGGCTCCACCGGCGGGTCCGGGCGCTGACCGAGACGGCCCGGCGCTACACGGCGGGGACGCCCTTCCCCGTCGGACTCGACCACGGCGACGACGAGCTGGGGGTGATGGCGCGCGCGCTCGATCAGACGGCGCGCGAGCTCGCCCGCCAGGTGAAGGACCTCTCCGGCCAGCAGACGCGGGTCGATGCCATTCTGGGGGGAATGGTCGAGGGGGTTCTGGTGATCGACGACGAGGGCCGGGTCCAGATTGCCAACGAGTCCGTGCAGCGGATGCTCGGCATCGACAGCGATCCGACGGGACGCTTCCATGTCGAGCTGATCCGTCATCCCGAGGTGACCCGGGTCATCGCGGCGGCGGTGGCCGGCGACGCCGGACGGGGGAACGAGGTGCGGTTGAACACCGACCCCCCCAAGGTGCTGCTCGCCAACGCCCGGCCCTTCGCGGCCAACGGGGAGCGGGGCGTGGCCCTGGTTCTCCACGACGTCACCGAGTACCGCCGGGCGGATCAGGTCCGGCAGGACTTCGTCGCCAACGTCTCCCACGAGCTGCGGACGCCGCTCACCGCGATCCGGGGCGGGGTCGAGGCCCTCGTCGACGAAGACCGCCCCGAGGAGCGCCGCTTCGTCGCCATCATCGCCAGGAACAGCGCGAGGATGGAGCGCCTCGTGAGCGACCTGCTGCGGCTGGCCCGTCTCGATGCGGGGCAGGAGCATCTGGCGCTGACCCCGTGCGGGCTGGAGGCGGCCTTCGCCTCGGTGGCCGGCGAGCTGGCGCCGCTGGCGGAGAGCAAGCACCTGGACATCAGGACCGCCGTCGTCCCGGAAGCGGGCACGGTCCTGGCGGACCCCGTCAAGCTCCACGACGCCATCCGCAACCTCGTCGAGAACGCCGTCAACTACGCCCCGGCCGACAGCACCATCGAGCTCGGCGCCGCCGGCGGGGACGGCATCGTCCGCATCACCGTCGCGGACCGCGGCCCGGGCATCCCGGATACGGACCTGACCCGGATCTTCGAGCGGTTCTATCGGGTGGACGTCGCCAGGCCCCGCGACCCCGGCGGCACCGGGCTCGGGCTCGCGATCGTCAAGCACCTGATCGGTCTCCACGAGGGCACGGTGCGGGCCGCCAACCGGGACGGCGGCGGCACGGTCTTCACCATCGAGCTGCCCCAGCCGCGGTCAGACGGCGGCGCAACTGACGGAACGCCCGCCCCCGATGACTGACGGCGGCTTTTTCTTCCGGGCTCACCTCGGCCAGCGTGCGGCCGTAGGGGGGGTAGTGGAAGATGGGGTCGTAGCCGAAGCCCCCCTCGCCGCGGGGAGGCAGCTGCACGCGGCCCTCGACGACGCCGGCGGCCTCCCAGAGGACGGCGTCGGCGCGGGCTCCTGGAGGGTTGGTTGGGCGCCCGGCGGAGCCGTCAGGCGACGATGGGCGGGCGAGGGCGAGCGCGCACACGAAGCGGGCGGTGCTGCCGCTGGCGCCCCGCTCGGCGAGCATGCGCCGTATCGCCTTGAACTTGTCCGCGTAGGACTCCCCGTTGAATCTCGCCGAGCGCACCCCCGGCTCGCCGTCCAGCGCGTCGATCTCGAGCCCGGAGTCCTCGGCGACGGTGAGCTCGCCGGTCGCCTCCGCGTAGTAGCGCGCCTTCAGGCGGGCGTTCGCCGCGAACGTCGTCCCGGTCTCCTCCGGCTCCGCGATGCCGGGATGGTCGTCGAGCGTGGCGAGGGTGGTCGGCGTCCCGCCGAGGATGTCCCGGATCTCGGCGAGCTTGCCGCGGTTGGTCGTGGCCACGAGCAACCGGGCCGGCGCCGGGCCGGTCACGCGGTCAGGGCCCCGACCAGGTCCCGCTGCATGTCGACGAGGCGGCGGATGCCGCCCTCGGCCAACGCGAGCAGGGCGTCGTGCGACGCACGGGAGAAGGGTGCGCCCTCGGCCGTTCCCTGCACCTCGATGAAGCGGCCGTCCCCGGTCATGACCACGTTCATGTCGACTTCCGCGTTCGAGTCCTCCTCGTAGGCGAGGTCGAGGAGGGGGAAGCCGTGGACCACCCCGACGCTGATCGCGGCGACGTGGTCGGTCAGGGGCAGGCGGGCGATTGCGCCGCGCTCCCGGAGCCGCCGCAGCGCGAAGGCGAGGGCCACGAACCCCCCGGTGATCGACGCGGTGCGGGTGCCGCCGTCGGCCTGGATGACGTCGCAGTCGATCCAGACGGTGCGCTCTCCGAGCGCCTCGAGGCTCGTGACCGCGCGCAGCGAGCGGCCGATCAGCCGTTGGATCTCCTGGGTCCGGCCGCTCGGCCGGCCCCGGCTCGCCTCGCGAGGCGATCGCGTGGACGTGGCCCGGGGCAGCATCCCGTACTCGGCCGTCACCCAGCCCTTGCCGGCGCCGCGGAGGAACACCGGCACCTTCTCTTCGACGCTCGCGGTACAGATGACCCGGGTGCGTCCGGCCTCGATGAGGACCGAGCCCTCGGGGTGGTCGAGATAGTGGGGGGTCAGGCGCGTGGGACGGAGCTCGTCCGGGGGCCGCGCGTCGCCGCGTTCGGTTGGGGTCATGACGAACGATCCGGGTCGGCCGGCGCGTCGTCGGCCGGCATCCACTCATCGCTGGGCGCTTCCAGCAGGTCGAGGTTCTGTCGCAGGGGGCGTTGCAGATCGACGTGTCCGACCAGCGTGTCGACCTCGACGCCGTCGACGAGAATCTGCACGGCGTCGACGGCGGCGAGGTTCGTGGCGAGGGCGTTCACGATGGCGTACACCGTGAAGAGCTCCTCCCGCGACCCGCCGGAATGGCCGAGGGCGATCTCCTCGGTGAGGTCGACGAACGCGTCGCCGTTTCCGGTGAGATAGACCGCTCGCAGGCCGGTGCCGGGCGGGATGGGCGAGACCAGCGGCGCCGGCGGGTCGGCGAGCTGCTGCTCGAGAATGGCGCGGGCCTGCGCGGTGGGGTTCGCCCGGCGCGCCAACCGCCGCGGCACGCCGACGAGCCGCATGCCGTCGCCCGAGACGTAGTACAGCGTCGAGACCGTCTGGGTGCCCGCCGCGGACCTGTCGTCCGCGCCGCCGGTCGAGACCGCCGGGCCCTCGGCCGGATACCACCGGGGAAGCTCGACGAAGAGCACCCAGGCCGCACCGAGCGCGGCGGCCGCGAAAACGATCCTCGCCAGCCAGGCCCGGCCGCTCACGGTATCGGCTCCCGGAGTGGCGCGGAGCCGTCCTCGGGCGGGTCCTCGGCGAGCGGATCTTCTTCTTCGGGAAAGCCCTGCTCGACCATGTCGCGGAAACGGATGATGCCCTGCAGCAGCGCCTCGACGACGGCGTCCTGAAACGCGGAGGAGGCGAGCTGGACCTCCTGCGCGGGATTCGAGATGAACCCCATCTCCACCAGGGCCGCCGGCATGTTGGCCCCCACCAGCACCCGGAGCGGCGCCTGCTGGACGCCCCGCCGGCTCATCGGAACCCGGGCCTGCAACTCCTCGGCCAGCGTCCGCGCCCAGAGGGCGGACCGGTCGACGAAACGGAGCTGCGCCCGCTCCCAGCGCACGATGTCGAGCCGCCGCGTGCCGCCGCCCACCACCGGGACCCGTTCGCCCCCGGCCTGCGCGTCGCCCGGGTCCTCGTACTCGACGGGGCGGAGATGGAAGACCTCGGCCCCCATGGCGGTCTCCCGCATCGACGCGTTCGCGTGAAGGCTGATGAACAGGTCGGCGCGGTTGTTGTTGGCGATGGCCGCGCGCTCGTCGAGGGTCACGTCGGCGTCGCCCGAGCGGGTGAGCACGACGCGCAGCCCGAGCCGTCGCTCGATGGCGGCCCGCAGCCGCCGGGCGACGCCGAGGGTGACGTCCTTCTCCAGCGTGCCCTCGGGGCCGCGAGTCCCCGTGTCCGCGCCTCCGTGTCCCGCATCGATGGCGATGGCGCTGACCGTCGACGGCTCTGCGAGATCCGCAAGGGCCGGCAGCTCCGCATCCTCCTCTTCGATTCCTGCCCCTGTCACCACGGCGGGCCGCGGGTCGGGCGCCGGCGGGGGGGCGGCGCGGGCCTCCGTCGGCGGTCCGAGGTCGATGACCACCTCCAGGCTGCCGCCGAGCGCGGCCGAGCTGTTGGCGGCGAAGCTGCCGAAGGCGTCGCCCACCTCGACATCGAGCCGGGCCCGCCGGTCGTCGACCATCACCCGCCGGAGCAGATCGTCGGGCGCGAAGTCGCGCATGACGAGGTCCACCGCATCGGCCTCGAACGTGACGAGAAGCTGCCCGGCCGCCCGTTCGATGCGGGGTTCGACGCTCGGGGTCACCATCAGGCGCAGCCGCGACCGCCGCCCGATGCGCTGATAGCGGCCCACCACCTGCGGGATGAGCACGTCGCCGACGATCACCAGCCCCGAGCGGGGCCTCAGCTCGACCGGTTGGTCCGAGATGAGGGGCAGCGCCCGTCCGATGAAGTCGGTCGGCACGTACCAGACGCCTCCGCGCTCCACCGGGGCCGAGCTCAGCGACTCGAGCCGCCCCGCCACCGACACGATGCCGTCTCCCGCCGTCAGCACCATCACCGCCGGTCCCCGCAGGAGCGTCAGCCGGCCGGGCTGCCGGTCGTCGCCCACGCGAAGGCCGAAGGGGCCCATGAGCTCGGTCAGCGCGACCATGGTGCGGCCGCCCACGTCGACCGTGGGCAGGGGTCGCCGGCCGTCCCGCGAGATGACCGTCAGACCGTCCGGGGCGGGCTGACCGCCGCCGGGGAGGGCGGCGGCGAGGACGATGCACAGCGCCCATCCGATGCCGCGCGCACGTCCCGCCCGGACGCCCGCCCATCGCTCGACCGGGGGCAGGGGGCGTGGCGGCGCGGGCATGGTCAGGCGGGGTGAGGGATCGCGAGGCGTCGAAGGTCGTTCAGGCATCATAGCGTACGGACCGGCCGCGTTCGACCGTCTCGTCGCGCCCCTCGCGCCGGGAGTCCGCCGTGCAACGGCGCGGACTCCGGTTAGGATTGGTCGGGCGCCAGGCGGAGCCGAAGACGACGAGTGGCGGGCTGGCAGATCGGCGTGCGCATCGAGAGCCTCGACGCGGGCGAGTACGTGCGGCTGCTGCAGCCGATCTGGAGCTACCTGTGCCCGAGCGAGCCGCCGGCGCCGAGCGACGTCGTCTTCGTGTTCGGCAGCCGGGGACTCGAGGTGCCCCGGCGGGCGGCGCAGCTCTTCGCGGCGGGATGGGCGCCCCGCGTGCTCGTGTCGGGACGGGCCGGCCCGATGACCGAGAAGGTCTTCGACAGGCCGGAGGCGCTCGTCTTCAGGGACGAGCTGGTGCGCCGGGGGGTGCCCGCCGCCGCCGTCGTCACCGAGGTCGACGCCGGCAACACGCTGGAGAACGTACGGTTCGGCATGACCGTTCTCGAGGCGGCGGGACACAAGCCGCGGTCCGCGCTGCTCGTGGCCAAGGCGTTCGCGATGCGGCGGTGCCTCGCGACCTTCGCCCGCCAGCATCCGGGCGTGCAGGTGCGCGGGTGTCCGCCCGCCGGGTCGCTTCTCGATCACCTGGACCGGAGCCGGGCGGACTTCGCGGCGCGGCTGGTGGCGGAGATCCGGCGCCTGGACGTGTACGGAGCGGCGGGCGACATCGCGCCGTGCGCGGTTCCCCCGGCGGTGCGCGCGGCGGCCCGCGAGACGGCGCGGTTCCTGGAGCCGGCCGCACCTCCCTGACGTTCCCCCGCCTCGCGGCGCCCGGTGATGCGGCGGCCCTCCCCGGCCCGCCCATCGTCGCCTTCGGCTCCGCCGGGCGCCCAACCAATCCTGCTACCGGAGTCCGCGCCGCCCACTCCGCAGACCCCTGGTGCCCGATCCCGCGGCCGAGTCTCCTTCCCGGAGTTTGTTAACCGGCGCGTAATCGACTCGCCATCGGTTCGTCGCACCGATGGCGTATCAATGGCATGGCGACGTGCTCCGGCGTCGACGCCCATGCGAATCACGCTGGTTACCGAGACGTTTCCTCCCGAGGTCAACGGTGCGGCCGGCTCGCTGCACCGATTGGTGGCCGGCCTCTCCGCACGCGGCCACCGGCTCGTCGTCGTGAGGCCGCGCTTCCCGATGGCCGGCGTCGAGTACGCACCGCCCCCGGACTGGGAGGAATGGCCGGTGGCGAGCGTGCCCCTGCCGGGCTACTCCGCATTGCGGGTGGGGCTTCCGGCGGGCCGGAAGCTCGTTCGCCGGTGGCGGGCCGACCGCCCGGACGTGGTGCACGTCGCCACCGAGGGTCCGCTCGGCTGGTCGGCGGTCATCGCCGCCCGCCGGCTCGGCATACCGGTCAGCTCCAGCTTCCACACGAACTTCCACTCCTTCGCGGCGCACTACCGCGCCGCTCCCTTGAGGCGCGCCGCCCTCTGCTATCTGCGGACTCTCCACAACCTGACCCGACGGACCCTCGTTCCCTCGGTGACGGTGCGGGAGGAGCTCGACCGCGCCGGGTTCCGGAACCTGGGGATTCTCGGCCGCGGGGTGGACACCGACCTGTTCGGCCCCGTCCGCCGCGATTCGCACTTGCGAAGGGTCTGGGGCGCCGGTCCGGAGACGCCCGTGGTGATTCACGTGGGGCGCCTCGCCTCCGAGAAGAACCCGGGGCTGCTGGTCGACAGCTTCGAGGCGATGCGCCGGCTGCATCGGCCCGCGCCCCGGCTCGTGCTGGTGGGTGACGGCCCCGCCCGCCGCCGGCTCGAACGGGAACACCCCTTCTGTGGCCTTCCTCCTTATGTGGTGTGCGAGCGACTGATCGGGGCTCCGTCGAATGTCGCGGGCGATCCGGGGCCACATAATGGTTGCGGTGTCTACAATGCGCGCAGGAAGGCCATGAGCCCTGCGTCCTCCCGCCAACGCTTCGCCGGGTTGTCCTCTTGCACTTCGCAGAGCGCGAGTGCTTTGGCTTTCATCTCAAGGTCGACCTCTGCGTAGATGTTCGTGGTGGTGAGCGACACATGACCGAGCCAAGCGCGAATCGTGTTGATGTCAACGCCGGCCCTCAGCAAGTGCGTCGCCGTGGTATGTCGAATCACGTGAGGACTGACTCGTTTGGCAGCCAACGACGGGACCTGCACGCTGAGCCGGCGCACATGGCGCGTGACGAGAGTGTGAATCCCGAATCGCGTCAGGGGGTGCCTACAGCGATTGAGAAACACGCGTTCCGTTGGAGCCCGACCGTGGGTCAGAGCACGTAGCTCCGTGACGGTCCGCGACCAGAGGGGACAGTGGCGGACCTTGTTCCCCTTGCCGAGGATCCTGACCGACGCATACCCGTGGTCGCCAAGCTCGAGGTGGCCCACGGTGAGCTGGGCGGCCTCATCCGCGCGTGCGCCCGTGTTGTAGAGAAACAGGAGGACGGCGTGGTCTCGACGACCCTGTGGCGTGTTCCGGTCCGGCGCAGCCAACAGGGCGTCGATTTCTGACTTCTCGAGATAGGTTACGGGTGTCTGCCCGCATTTCCGAAACGGGATGTCGCGGATGTGGCCCGACCACTCGATGTGCTCCGGACTGTGTCGGCCGACGAACCCGGCAAACGCACGAATCGCGGCGAGGCGTTGATTACAGGTCGCTGGGGAGCAGCCTCGGGTGACGGTGATTGCGTGAAGAAACTGCCGCACCCGATCGGCGCTGAGGTCGTCGACCGCGAGTCGGTCGACGGACACGCGAGCGCGGTCACTGGCGAACGGCACCAGCAGGGCCAGCGTATCGCGGTAGCTGCGCTGGGTGTTGCGCGCGAGGTTGCGCTCGTGCACCAGGTGCTCCAACAAGAAGCGACGGATCCATGGGCCGAGTCGGGTGATGGTATCGCGCATCGTCGTCCTCCATGCTGGCATAGCGTTCGAACCGGACACAGGCGGCGCGCAAGAGCTCCGGGGTCATCGTGAGGTACGCCTGCGTGGCCGCCACGTTGACATGTCCCAGGTACGTTGACAGATGGGGCAGGAGCGTTTGTACGTCAGCGCCGCCGCGGTACCACGTCGTCAGGCGCCGGACAACGAACGTGTGGCGGACGTCGTGCAGCCGTGGCTGGTATCGAGCACCGTCCCGTCGGACCACCCCGGCGCAGTGCCGCAGCTGCGCAAACGCGTGCCGGAGGGTCGGGCCCCGGAGGGGCGCCCCGTGGCGATCAACGAAGAATGCCGTCGCCTCGTCCTGGGGCGCGCCGTCGATCTGCTGTCGGTCGGCATAATGCTGTAGCGCCCGAGTGAGGTCGGCCCCAAGGGGCACGAGCCGTGTCTTGTAGAATTTCGTCTCGCGGATGGTCAGCAGCGCGACGGAGAGATCGACATCGCCCCATGTGAGTCGCCGTGCTTCCCCGACACGCACCCCGGCGCCATACAGCAGCAAGAGGAGTGCTCGGAAGGTGTGCGGTTCGATGTGGAGGGGCGGTCGCCGATAGTGTGTCGTCGCGTTGAGGAGCCGACCCATCTCGGCGCGCGTGAAGATGTACGGCTCGATCGACGGCGGCAGTTTCGGCACTGTGGTGGGCAGCGGGGTTTGCGCGACCCAGTGCCGCCCGACCGCGTAGCGATAGAATCCGCGCAGCGCAGAATACTTCCGATGCCAGTACCGCGTGAGCGGGCCGGTACCGTTCACGAAGGCATGGACGCGGGCGACCGGGATGTCGGCGAAATCAACGGTCTCGCCGACGGCGCGGCAGAACGTGCCCAAGACGCTGGCCGTGGCGCGGAAGTCTGCGCCAGTGGCTTGCCGCAGCGCGACGTACCGATCGATGGCTTCGCGGAGAGTCATGCGAGTCCCTCCAGCGAGGCATCGGCGACGCGCCGGAGATTCTCCAGGTCCACCTTTGCGTAGACGCGCGTGGCAGCCGGTGTCCGATGTCCGAGATACTCGCCGATCTGCCAGAGGGAGAGCCCCTGCTGGAGCAGGCGCGTGGCACACGCATGGCGCAAGGCATGGGGGCCCTGATGGCGGAGGGGCAGGTCCAACGGCCGCAACCGACGATTGACGACCTGCCACAGGGCACTGTTTCCCAACGGTCGAATCGGCGCCTTGAGGGACAGAAAGATCTCGCGCTGGGCACACGAGTGCGGTCTGATTCGCAGGTACCGCACGAGGGCATCACCGACAGGTTGGCACAGTGGGTAGCGTTGCATCCGCGGCCGCTGTTTCGACCGCGTGACGGTGAACACCTCTGCGTGCCAGTCGATATCGTCGAGGCGCAGCCGGCGCACTTCGCCGACCCGCAAGCCATACACCGCGAAGAGGAGTAGCAGCGCCCGGTCCCGGATCTGAGCGGGCGTGTCACCCTGCGCGTCTGCGCACAGGCGTCGCACCTGGTCCCAGGTAGGCCCCGCGGGCACCTGTTCGCTCGCGTAGACGCGGGGCACCAGTATCCCCGCCGCCAGCCCCGGGGCGCACCACTGTCGGCGTTCGGCGTACCGGACAAACGACCGAAGCGTGTAGACATAGGTTCGGATCGAGGCGCGTGTGCAGCCATCGCGGATGCCCTTCCGGGCAATGGCATCATCGAGGTCCACCAGGGTGAGATCCCGCATACCATGTCCATCAGCGAAGAGGCGTCTGAGGAGCTCTCCAATCGACTTACATCGCGTGTAGACGGTCGATGGAGCGAGGCCTTGTTCAGCGCGCATGTAGTGGGCATACTCCGCGACCAGAGCCGCGCCCGGGGCGTCAGCTTTGCGGGGCTCATGTAACCGCCCCAGGAATCGCAGCCATCGGACCGCGGTCGACGTGAAGATCGCCCGCGCCAGCGCGGCGTCTTTCCGGGCGTGATGCAACGGCGTGCGAGACACCCATCGGTCGGCGGCAGCGTGGATCTCCTCCAAGCAGATCTCCCCGGAGGGTTGCAGGTCCATCGTCCGAGTCACGGCGAGCTGGTACGCGGCAACGCTCTTCAGCGTGGCTCCCGCCGCACCTTGATCCGCACGGTGGTGGAGATAGCCGAGGCGTTGATCGGACATCGGGGCAGCGACATAGCGCTGAACGGTCCGCCGACAGGTGAAGAGTTGGTCGAACATGGCTCGAATCTCCTTGAGAAGGGTGAAGACTCGATCATGCCCCGGATCTGTTTATGTGGCGTGTCGCCGCCAGAAATGCCAGGTGCCACGGCGGGAAGCCGCAACTGCACCACATAAGGAGGAGGGCCACAGAAGATGTTAAATGTGGTGCACCACATTTAACATCGACTATCACTTCGCGGGCATGCGGTCCGGGGAGGACCTCGCCCGCCACTACGTCTCCGGCGACCTGTTCCTGTTTCCGAGCCTCATCGAGACGTTCGGCAACGTGGTGCCGGAGGCGATGGCGAGCGGTCTCGTGGTGCTCGCGTTCGACTACGCGGCGGCCGGGCAGTGCATCCGGTTCGGCGAGAACGGCTGGCTCGTGCCGCGGCGCGACGCCCGCGCCTTCACCGCCACCGCCGCCGCCCTCATGGCCCGAGTCCCCGAGTGGCCGCGGGTCCGGCGCGCCGCCCGACAGACCGCCCTGGCCCTCTCGTGGGCGGCCGTCGTCGACGAGTTCGAGCGCGCATTGCAGGAAGTCGGGTCGAGCGCCGCGGCGGCGCCGCCCCGCATGACGTCCACAACGAGGAGCCGGACATGAGCAAGAAGACCGTGTTGCGTTTCAAGACCGTGGTGCTGTCGGACGTGCATCTGGGAACGGCCGAGTGCCGCGCCGACGAGGTCAACCATTTTCTCCGCCACGTACACTGCGAGCGGCTGATCCTGAACGGAGACATCATCGACGGCTGGAGCCTCATGCGGAAGGGCGGCTGGCAGAACCGGCACACGCGGTTCGTGCGGCTGGTGCTGAAGCACATGGAGAAACGGGACACCGAGGTGATCTACCTGCGGGGCAACCACGACGACGTCCTCGCCCGCGTGCTGCCGATCCGCATGCACAAGCTGTACATCGGGGAGGACTACGTGCTCGACGCCGCCGCCGGGCGCTACCTGGTGGTGCACGGCGACGTCTTCGACGTGGTGACCCGCCGCCATCGCTACCTCGCGGTGGTCGGGGCCGTCGGTTATCAGGGGCTCCTGCAGGTGAATCGGCTCTACAACCGGTACCGCGCGTGGCGCGGGCGGGGGTACTACTCGCTGAGCCGGGCGATCAAGGCGCGGGTCAAGGAGGCCGTGAGCTTCATCGGCAACTACGAGAGCCAGCTCCAGGCCCTGGCGCGGGCCCGCGGCTGCGTCGGGGTCATCTGCGGGCACATCCACACCCCCGCCGACAAGCAGATAGGCGATGTCCACTACCTGAATTCCGGAGACTGGGTCGAGTCGCTCACCGCGCTCGTCGAGCATCACGACGGCCGGTTCGAGGTGCTGCACCATGCCGAGTTCAGGCGGCGGCTGCAGGCGGCGATAGAGGCGCGGCGGCCCCCCCGTCCGGACCTGGTGCTGGTTCCCGCCTGATCCGCCCGGCCGCGGTTCTCCGCGCCGCCCCCGGGTCCGCCGACCGCGGGGGCGTGCACAGCCGGCCCGCCTGCGCTTCTCTCCGCCGCCCCCGGCCCGCGGACCGCGTTGGGGTGTGCACAACCGGGGCGAAAACCCGTAGAATCGTAGGCGACACGCTGCGGGCGCGGCGCCCGCGGCGTCTTCCCCGAAACGGTTGCGCACATGCCCTGCGTCAAGCTCTCCATCCTCGGGCTGCTGTTGCTGTCGGCCCCCGCCCTGGGCGTGGCCGGGCAGCGCACGGTCGGCCCGGTGACGCGCGACGCGGCGCCGGTCTTCAGCTCCGGCGTCGACATGGTGACCGTCAACGTCTCCGTCCGCGACCCCCGGGGGCGCATCGTGCGCGGACTCGCGTGCCGCGATTTCCGGCTCGTCGACAGCGGGTTCGGACGCCCCATCCGCAGCGTCTTCGAGAGCGCCGCGCCGCTTCGCATCGCGGTGCTGCTCGACATGAGCGGCAGCATGGCGATCGACGGCAACATCGCCCGCGCCCGGAGGGCGGTGAGGACCGTCGTCGGCGCGCTGCAGTCGGGCCGGGACGAGGCGGCGCTCTTCGCGTTCGACAGCGCGCTGCGGGAGATCGTGCCCTTCACCCGGGACCTGGCGCGGTTCGACGCCCTGGACCTGGCGGGACGGCCGTACGGCAGGACATCCCTCTACGACGCGGTGGCCGACACCGCGTCTCTCGTGGGCCGGAGCGGCGACCGCCACGGGGCCCTGCTCGTGGTGACCGACGGGGTGGACACCGGGAGCCGTCGGACCGTGGAGGAAGTGTCGGGGGTCGCGAGCGCCATCGCCGTGCAGGTGCATCTGCTCACGGTGGGCGGCGCCCTCGATCGTCGCGACGGGCCGGGGGGCGCGGGCGGGTCCGGGAGCGCCGCGCTGTCGGCGACTCTCGCGGACCTCGCGAGCTGGACCGGGGGGAGCGTACGCGCGACCGGCACGGAAGGGGATATGCTTGAAGCCGTGGGAGAGTTGCTGCCGGGGCTGCGTTACCAGTACGTAGTGATGTTCAGGCCCGGCTTTCGGCGGGGGTGGCACCCCATAGAGCTTCAGACGTTGGACGATCGGTTGGCGGTGCATGCCCGCCGCGGCTACGTGGCGGGAAGGGCGAAACTGGACAGACGACCTGCAGCAAGGGAGAGACCATGCGAGTGACGATGTTGAAGGTGGTGACGTTGGCGGCGCTGATCGCGCTGGTGGCGCCGGCCTGCGCGACCCGGGGTTTCGTACGCACCGAAACCGCCGTCGTCGACGCCAAGATCGATTCGGTGGCGGTGTCGGTCGAGGAGGCCCAGGAGCGGGCCCTCCAGAACGAGGAGCGCATCGGCGACGTCGACCAGCGTGCGATGGCGGCCGGACAGGCGGCCCAGATGTCGCAGGCGGCGGCCGACGGTGCGGCCGCGGCGGCGGCGGATGTCGGCGTCCGCGTCGATGAGATGGCGGCGGCGGCCGGCCGCTTGATCTTCGAGGTCACCCTGAGCGAGGACCAGGGGAACTTCGCCATCGGCCAGGACGGCCTGCCGGATGCGGCGCGGGCCAGGATCGACCAGTTGATCGGTCAGCTCGCCGCCGACGGACAGAACGAGTTCATCGAGATCGAGGGCCACACCGATTCCATCGGCGGCGCGAACTTCAACCTCCAGCTGGGCATGCGCCGGGCCGAGGCGGTTCAGCGGTATCTCTACGAGCAGCACAACGTGCCGCTGCACAAGATGAGCGTGTACAGCTACGGGGAGGATCGTCCCGCGGCGCCGAACGACACCGCGCAGGGGCGGGCCCAGAACCGCCGCGTGGTGATCCGCGTGAGGACGTGACCGTACCGCGTGGGGACGGGGCCGACCAGCCCCGCCCCCCGCATTTTCGCCGCCACCGCCCGCCAACCCACCCTCCTGGCCCGCCCATCGTCGCCTTCGGCTCCGCTGGGCGCCCAACCAACCCTGCTGGGAGTCTGCACCGTTCTACGGCGCAGACTCCTAGCCCGCCCATCGTCGCCTTCGGCTCCGCTGGGCGCCCAACCAACCCTGCTAGGAGTCTGCACCGTTCTACGGCGCAGACTCCTAGCCCGCCCATCGTCGCCTTCGGCTCCGCTGGGCGCCCAACCAACCCTGCTAGGAGTCTGCACCGTTCTACGGCGCAGACTCCTAGCCCGCCCATCGTCGCCTTCGGCTCCGCTGGGCGCCCAACCAACCCTGCTAGGAGTCTGCACCGTTCTACGGCGCAGACTCCTAGGGGCCGGTGACCCGCATCGCCGCCTGCACCACGACCTCTTCCTGCCCGTGGTCGTCGAGCAGGAGGCCGACGACCTCGTAGTCGCCGATCGGGAAGCCACGCCAGATGAAGGTGTGGAGCGGCTCGGAGTCGATGCCCCGCAGCTCGATGCTCGTGCTCCGGTAGTACGAACCGGAGTCGGCGAAGATGCGAAGCTCCCTGGAGCGCTCGGTCGGCCGTATCTGGACGCTGATCTCGATTTCACCCGGTGCGTCGACGAGGAGCGTCGGCGGCGGGGCGATGAACGCTGGCGCCTGCGCAGCGCCCGGTGTCGTGGGCGTCTGGTTCAACGTGCCTGCCTGCACGCCGGCGACGAGGACCGCGACGAGGAAGGCGACAGGTCCGGTGCTTCGGATGGTGGTCATCAACGTGTCCCCCCGGGGCCGGCCGCCGGGAGGGCGCCGACCCTTCAATGTTAAATTTGTGTTAATTATAGGTTACGTTGACGTTAACTGCAACCCCCCGTTCGGGGGCGTCTGCGGACGATTCGTGGTCGGATCCTCGCCTGCTCCGGGCTTTCGGGGGCACGTCCGGGGGCAGCGATGCGTGGGGCGGGTCCGAGTGGGCCGATGGCGGTCACCGCCCCGGCGACGGTGCCGGCCGCCGGTCCGCTTGCGAGCGTTCCGGGGTGGACGCGGGCGCCGGGCCGGACTCAGACGGGGGCCGGGGGTTCCCCCCGATGGTCGCGGATCACGTCGAGCACGATGGGTCCGAGGTCCTCGGCCTTCCGGGCGCCGATGCCGTAGACCTGGACCAGCTCGGCCGGGGTCGTCGGCCGGCGCCGGGCGAGGTCGCGCAGCGTGTTGTCGTGGAAGACCACGTAGGGCGGGACGCCGCGGGCCCGGGCCACCTCGAGGCGGCACTGCCGCAGTGCTTCGAACAGCTCGCGGTCGACGCCTTCCCACGCCGCCGGGTCGATCTCGGGCCGGCGCGCACGCTTGCCGGGGGCCGGCCGCGGCTGGCGGTAGAGCTCGACCTCGGCCCGGCCCTTCAGGGCCGCCACCCCGCGCTCGGTGAGCTGGAGCACCGGGAACTGACCCGCCGTGCGCAGCAGCAGCTCCTGCTCGGTGAGCTGGTCGAGATAGCCGCGCAGCTCGGCGACGGGGACGTCGGCGAGCAGCCCGAACGTGCTCTGCGCCTGGTGGCGGGCTCGGCCCACGGCGTCGGTGGCGCGCCCGCGCAGCACGTCGATGACGTGGCCGACCCCCCACCGCTGCCCGAGGCGGGCCACCGCCGACAGGATCTTCTGACAGAGGACCCGCTCGTCGTCGACCCGCTCGAGCTCCCTGAGGCACCAGTCGCAGGCGTCGCAGGCGGCGCGCTCCCAGGGCTGGTCGAAGTACTCGACGAGGGTGCGGTGCCGGCAGCGGGTGCCGGCCGCGTACCGCGACATGCCGGTCAGGAGCCGCCGCGCCGTGTCCGTCAGCTCTCCGCTCTGCTCGAGCATCTGGCGCCATCGCGCGAAGTCGGCGCCTGAATAGAGCAGGATGCACTCCGCCTCGAGGCCGTCCCGGCCCGCGCGGCCCGATTCCTGCGTGTAGTGCTCGAGCGACCGCGGCGCTCCCGCGTGGATGACGAAGCGGATGTTCGAGCGGTCGATGCCCATGCCGAACGCCACGGTGGCGGCCATGATGTCGACCCGCTCCTCGAGGAACTCCTCCTGGTGCCGCCGCCGCGTCTCGTCCGGCAGGCCGGCGTGATAGGGGAGGGCCCGATGGCCCTGCCCGTCCAGCCATTCCGCGAGCGACTCGACCTCGCGTCGCGAGAGGCAGTAGACGATGCCCGCCTCGCCGGCGTGACGGTCGAGCACGCGGCGAATCTGGTCCTTGAGGCCGGTGCGGGTGCGCACGCGGTAGACCAGGTTGGGCCGGTCGAACGAGCCGACGAGCACCTCCGGATCGCGCAGGGCGAGCTGCGCGACGATGTCCTCGCGCACCCGCCGGGTGGCGGTGGCGGTGAACGCGTGCAGCGCCGCCCCGGGGAAGTCGTCCCTGATTTGGGCGAGCCGCCGGTACTCGGGGCGGAACTCGTGCCCCCACTGGCTGATGCAGTGCGCCTCGTCGACGGCGACGAAGCGGACGCCCCACGTCCGCAGCCGGGCCCGGAACCCCTCGCCCCCCTCGCCGACGAGGCGCTCCGGCGTGACGTAGAGCAGCCGGCAGCGTCCCTCGTCGAGGTCGCCGTAGACCTGGCGCCGTTCGTCCGGCGTGATCGAGGCGTTGAGGGCGGCGGCGGCCACCCCGTTCTCCACCAGGCCGTCGACCTGGTCCTTCATCAGCGATATGAGCGGTGACACGACGAGTCCGATCCCGCCGTCGGGTCCGACGAGGGCCGGCAGCTGAAAGCACAGCGACTTGCCGCCTCCCGTCGGCAGCACGACGATGCTGTCGCGGCCCTGCAGGTTGGCGGCGATCGCCTCCCGTTGCAGGGGGCGAAACTCGCGGTAGCCCCAGTACTGCGCGAGGGTGTCGAGCAGGACCGATTCCTCGATCTCCGGGTTCGCGGGACGGGGTGCTTCAGGCGGGGTCGGCACAGGTGAAAGACCTGCAAGGAGCGGGCCGGGACGACCGCGCCGGCTCGAGCGCGGCCACGCCACGCCGCGAGGCAATTCGACCCGGCTGGTGCGCGTCGTGCGCGTCCCTGACGTCCGGCCGGAGATCGCAGGCGGGCGCCGCGGGCGCGACCATCGAACGGTCCCTTCGCGAGGGAGCGGCGGGGCGGCCCGCGGATCGGCTCGTTGGCGGCGCCCCCGACCCCGGCCGTCGGCCGGCCGTCGGACGAACCCTCGCCAGTTGGTCGCCGCACCGATTATAGTGCGCTTGCAGAACGGCGCCGATGGGATCAGACTGCACGGATGGTCGGCCGCAGGAGGACCAGTGTGAAGGGTGTCAGATACGTCTGGCCGGTGGCGGGGGTGCTTCTGGTCGCGGGGCTCGCGGCGGCGCAGGGCCCCGATTTCTCGGGGATGTGGACGCTCGACCGCGAGGCGAGCGACTTCACGGCGCCGGCGTTCAGCGGCGGCCGGGGCGGGGACGACGTCGGGCGCCTGTTCATCACCCATGCCGCCAACGGCACGGTGATCGTCGGCGCCGAGACCAACGGCCTCAAGGCCTGGTCGTATACGCCGGGGCGCGAGCTCACGATTCCCGTCGGCCGCGACACCACCATGCGGGCCGCCTCCCGGTGGGAGGGCGAGCGGCTGGTGGCGGAAGGGACGCAGGGCGGGATGACCATGCACGAGGTGATGTCGCTGAGCCCGGACGGCGGGACCCTGACCATCGAGGTGACCACGGGGACCCCGGACGGGGAGACCCGCAACCGGCTCGTCTACCGTTCGGATCGCCCTGTCGGCCCGTGCGAGACCTGGGCGATGCCGTGCAAGGAGTTCCCGCAGGACGTGCCTACGGCCGGCGGCGCGGACGCTGCGCGCGAGGGGGCGCCGCGATGACGAGATACGAGACGGCGATCCGGACGGCAGGCAGTTCCCGCGGTGCGTGCCTCCGTCGGGCGGCGCGGGCGCTGCGCGCCAGGGTTACCGCCATGACCGGATACGAGACGGCGCTCCGGACGGTCCTCGCCGCGGTCCTCGTCCAGGCCGCCGCGGCGACCGCCGGCGCCCAGGAAGGGGAGTGGCGCCAGTGGGCGGGCCGGAACCGCGACTTCACGGCCGAGTCGACGGGCCTCGCCGAGCGCTGGCCGGCCCCGGGTCCGCCCGAGATCTGGAGCCGGCCCCTGGGGGCCGGGCATTCCTCCATCCTCGTCTCCGGCGGGCGGCTGTTCACCATGTACCGCGTCTCGCACAGCGAGAGCGGCGGCGCGCCGTGGACGCCGCGCGAGGCGGTCATCGTCCTCGATGCGGCGACCGGGGCGACCCTGTGGGAGTACGAGTACGCGTCGAAGAACCAGGACTTCGGCCAGGGGGCGGGGCCGCACGCCACGCCGTTGCTGGAGGGCGGCCGGCTGTTCACCGTCGGCAGCAACAAGGAGCTGCACGTCTTCGACCCCGAGACCGGCGAGCTGCTGTGGTCGAGGAACCTCATCGACGACTTCGGGGCGCCGCCCCTGCTGATCCGCTCGATGATCAAGCCGGGGTCGGGGATGAGCCCGACCCCCTGGAAGGACACCATCCTCCTGCAGGTCGGCGGTCCCGGCCAGGCGGTGATGGCGTTGCGGCAGAGCGACGGCGAGGTGGTCTGGAAGGGCGGCAGCTTCCTCGTGTCGCACGCCCCGGTGGGGCTGATCCCGGTCGGCGGCCGGACCCACGCGGTGGTCTTCGCCGGCCAGGCGGTGGTCGGCATGGACCCCGACACCGGCGAGGTGCTCTGGGCCCACCCCCACGACGCCGGCAACGACTTCAACTTCCAGATTCCCCACTACGACCCCGAGACCGGCGTGCTGTTCTTCTCGTCCGGCTACATCGGGGGCAGCCAGGCCATCCGCCTCGTGCCCGACGACGACGTCGTGCACACGGAGCTGCTGTGGGAGGACCGCCGCCTGCGGTTCACGTTCCTGAACGCGCTGCGCATCGGCGGCTTCATCTACGGCACGAGCGGCCAGGGCGCGGCCGCCATCCTGACCGCCACGCACATGGAGTCGGGCGAGACCGCGTGGCGCGAGCGCGGCTTCAGCCGCGCCACCATGGTCTACGGGGACGGCAAGGCGATCATCCTGGAGGAGGACGGCGACCTCTCGCTCGTCCGGCTCAGCCCCAGCGGCCTCGAGCGGCTCGCCACGACGCAGCTCTTCGACACGCGATCCTGGACGGTGCCGACCCTCGTCGGGACGACGCTCTACGCCCGCGACCGCGCCCGCATCGTGGCCCTCGACCTCGGAGCGGACGGCGCGAGCGCGGGGGCTCGGTAAGAGGAACTATCGTGATCGAAGCCGTGGCGGGCGGTGTGGACGGCGGGGAGCCGTTGTCCGGGCGTCCGCGCCGTTCGTGGCGCGGACGCCCGAGCACTTCGATTGGGGGCTACCGGTTCGCCCGCTGCCGGTCGAGCAGGTCGACCTCGAAGGTGAACGACAGCGGCACCGACACCGGGTCGTAGCACAGCCGGTCGTCGCACGCCTGGTAGTCGAGCGAGCCCGACAGGGTCACCGCGTCGACATCGGCGAGAGCCTCCTCCACGCCCGGTTCGCCGGACACCACCGCCTCCTGCAGCAGGGTGAACGGGGCCTGGTAGACGGGCACGCGTTCGTCGAGCGGCTCGAAGTGGTAGATCTCGGACGCCGGATACGCCACCGGCTCGAACCGCGTGTGCGGCAGCGGGGACAGGGACAGCCCGAGCACGCGATAGCCGAGCTCGTCGGCCCCCGGGGCATAGAGGTGCATGCCGGGGTTCGGCTCTATCTGCACCGCCACCGAGAAACGGGTCCCGACGGTGATGGCCGGGTTGCTGGCGTACGCGGTGAACTTCAGGTGCGCGGTCTCGCCCTCGATGGCCTCGATGGGCGACAGCCCCTCGCCGAGCCGGAGCATCACGTTCGCGGCGGTGTTCCGCTCGCGGTAGAACTCTTCGAAGAACCGCGCGGTCACGCGCCCCTCGCGGTCGAGCATGAAGGTGCCCGGGTACGGGGTGCCGACGACGTTCGGCCCGGCCCCGAACACGGAGACGTACTTCGCCACGTCGGCGACCACGTCGGGGTCGTCGCCGTTGGGGCCCTGGGCCTCGATGGCGACGGTGTTCAGGATGCCGAAGTCGGTGATGACGGCGGAGTCGTCATCGGCGAGCAGCGGGAAGGTGACGCCGCGCCGGCGGCTGAAGTCGGCCAGCACGTCCTGCGAGTCGTAGCTGATGGCGGCGACCCCGAGGCCCCGCCCGCGAAGCTCTTCCAGACGGTCTTGCAGCTCCACGAGCTGCGCTTTGCAGTACGGTCACCAGTCGGCCGAGCGGTGGAACAGCAGGATGGCGCCGTTGGGCCCGAGGATCGAGTCGCGCGTCCGGACGCGCCCGTTCTGGTCCGTCAGCGCGAAGTCGGGCACCCTCTCTCCGATCTGCGGTCCCAGCGATGCGACGTCCACGGGCGTTCTCTCCTGTGCGGCCGCGGTCGGCGTGGCGAGCGGCAGGGCGCAGAGCGCCCCCGCGAGGGCGACGTTACGCAGTGTTCGTTTCATGACGCCGCATCCTATCACGGGTGTGCGGCACAGGTTCGAGCGCCCCGGGGGGGCGCGAGGCCCCACTACCGTCGACCCCGACGGGGACGTGCTGACGCATCGAAACACTATGGCTCAGACACAAGGAAACTAGCGGTATACAACCGGCGATTGCCGGTAAAAACTGTGGTTTTCGAAAGGGGAATCGCATCTGAACCTGACGGCCCCGGCACTGTTGCTGGCGGCCGCCGCCGTCTGGGCGGGCCTGGACGGCGAGGCCACCGCCCAGGGGAGCGCGGCGGCCGACCGGGCGGCTCTCGAGGCGTTCTACGACGCGACCGACGGCCCGAGCTGGACCGACGACACCTACTGGAGAACCTCGGCGCCGCCGGGCGAGTGGTTCGGCGTGACGACAGACGCCGGCGGGCGCGTCACGGAGCTGGAGTTGCCCGGCAACGGCTTGACCGGGCCGATTCCCGACGCGCTCGGCGACTTGGCGCTTCTGAGGACGCTGAATCTCGGTTCGCGGTTCGACTACGATGCTCAGCGATGGATCGAGAACGAGCTGACGGGGTCGATTCCAGTCGCGTTGGGGCGGCTCGCCAACCTCCGGTGGCTCAGCCTCAACGGCAACGCCCTAGTCGGCCCGATTCCGGCGTGGTTCAGGAGTCTGACGAACCTCCGGGCGCTGTATCTCGACTCGGTCGGCCTGACGGGTCCCGTCCCGGCCGAGTTCGAAAGCTTGGCCAACCTCCAGACGCTGTCTCTCGCCTCGAACGGCCTGACGGGCTCGATCCCGACCTGGCTGGGGAACCTGGCCGACCTCCGGGCGCTGTCCCTCGCCTCGAACGGCCTGACGGGCCCGATCCCGGCCCGGCTGGGGGACCTGGCCAACCTCCGGAGGCTTTCCCTCGCCTGGAATCCGCTGACGGGAAGCCTCCCCCGGACGCTGGCCGGGTTGTCGCAGCTCACGACGTTGAACATCGAAGCCACGGCTGCCTGCGCGCCCGCCGACGACGAGTATCAGGCGTGGCTGGCGTCGATCGATTTCCGCGGCGACACGTGCAACCGCGCGCCCGAGCCCGTCGGGGCCGTCCCCCCCCACTCGCTGGTCGAGTCGGGGCCGGCCGCCGGGGTGCCCATGGAGGCCTACTTCAGCGACCCCGACGACGATCCGTTGACGTACTCGGCCGCGTCCAGCCGCGCCGGCACGGTTACGGCTCTCGTATCCGGCGACACCGTGTGGTTGGCGCCGGGGTCGGCGGGGACCGCGACGGTGTCGGTGACGGCGGAGGATCCCGACGGCCTGACCGCCGCTCAGACCATCGACGTGACGACCATCGCTTCGGCCGGGCCGCAGAACGACCGTGAGGTCCTCGAGGTCTTCTACGACTCGACCGGGGGCGAAGGCTGGACGAACCGCGGCAACTGGAAGACGTCGGCGCCGTTGCGCGATTGGCACGGGGTGACCACCGACGCCGCCGGCCGGGTCACGCAGCTGGACCTCGGAAACAACGACCTTGCCGGCCTGATTCCGCCTGCATTGGGCGACCTGACCTCCCTTCGTCGGCTGACCCTCTTCTACAACGCCTTGACGGGCCCGATTCCGGACGAGCTGGGCAACCTGACGCGTCTCCGCTCGTTGTCCCTCGACTCCAACGAGTTGACCGGGTCGATCCCGGCGCGATTGGGGAACCTGAGACTCCTCGAATATCTGCAGCTCGGCCGCAACGCGTTGACAGGCCCGATTCCGGACGAGCTGGGAGACCTTGGCGCCCTCGAGGGCCTGGGCCTCTCGATCAACGAGCTGACCGAGTCGATCCCGGCCTGGTTGGGGAACCTGTGGCGCCTCCGGTGGCTGGATCTCCAGAGCAACGACTTCACGGGCCCGATTCCGGGCAGGCTTGGAAGCCTCGTGAACCTCGAGCGGCTGAACCTGTCCTACAACTGGGGCCTCACGGGGCCGCTCCCGCCCGTCGGGCGGTTCCGGCGTCTCGGGAGGGCGGACCTCCTGATGACGCAGGCCTGCGCCCCGGCCGGCTGGTTCGACTCGGAGACGATGCTCGATCTCAGGGCGCGGCCGTGCGAGACCGACCCGGACGTCACGATCGACGTCGCGATCTTTCACACGCCGGGCGCGCGGGAGGCGGCGGGAGGCGCCGAGGGCATCGCCGCGGCCGTCGACCTGATGGTCGCCGAGACCAATCAGGCGTACGCGGCGAGCGGGGTGCGCCATCGCATCAGGCTGGTGGAGTCATCCGAGGTGGCGTACGAGGAGACGGGCAACGGCCACCTCGACCTCGGTCGTTTCAGGGAACCGTCCGACGGCCACATGGACGAGGTGCATGTCGTTCGCGACCGGGTCGGGGCCGACCTCATGCACCTGGTCGTCGCCCGGTCCAGTGTCCTCGGGCTCGCCGGTCTGCCGGGCGAATTCGGCCTCACTCTCCTCGCGGGAGGCGGAAGCGTCGTCGCGCACGAGTTGGGGCACAACATGTCGCTTCGGCATGACCGGTACGTGATCCACAAGGCATCCGGCCGACTGGGGGCGCACCCGGCCTACGGCTACACGAACCAGGCGGGGCTCGCCGGCGCCGCGCGGTCCCGCGGCTGGCGCACGATAATGTCCTACGCGGCCCAGTGCATCGACAGCTACATCCGGTCGTGCCCCACGCTGCTCTTCTTCTCGAATCCGCGCCGGGACTACAACGGCGACCCGTTGGGGGTCGCCTACGGCGCCGGCGGGTCGGGGGTGACCGGACCCGCCGACACGAGTGCGGTTCTCAACACCACGGGTCCGATAGCGGCCTTGTTGCGCGAGCGCCCCTCCGGCGCGAATCGGCCGCCGACCGCGGTGGGCACCCTCGAGGACCGCGAGCTGACCCCGGCTGGCACGCTCGGCCTGGACGCATCACAGGCGTTCGCCGACCCTGACGGCGACCGGCTGACCTACACGGTGTCGTCGTCGGCGCCGGATGTCGTGACGGTGCTGTCGGTGGGCGCGCGAGTGACGCTGACGGCGGTAGGCGAAGGCACGGCGACGATCAGGGTCACCGCGACCGACCCCGGCGGACTGGGGGCCACACAGACGTTCATGGTGACGGTGGCGGCGCCGGACGGAGCGCCGTTCACCGACGACCCGATAGTCCCCGGGGTGACGCCCGTGAGGGCCGTCCACTTCACGGAGCTGCGGACGCGAATCGACGCCCTGCGGAGTGCGGCGGGTCTGGGGCGTTTCTCCTGGACCGATCCGCTTCGGGCAGGAGTGACGCGGGTCAGGCGTGTGCATCTGCTGGAGCTGCGGGAGGGGCTCGCGGCGGCGTACGCGGCGGCGGGGCGTCCGGCACCCCGGTGGACCGACGCGTCGCCGGTGGGGGGGACGACCCCGATCAGGGCGGCGCACCTGATGGAGTTGCGGGCCGCGGTGGTGGCGTTGCAGTAGGGCCCCGGGGCCTCCGCCCCAGCACCCGTCGGCCAGGGGCGAGCGACCGGCCGCGGCGGCGATGGCCGGCGCCGCGCGACCCGCGGGCGGCCGCGGTCTCCGACTTCTCGCACTCGGCGGCCGTCGTCGACCGCCGCGCCGGACCCGGCCCCGGAGCCCCGGACGGCGCGCCGAACCCGGATGTCTCCCGCGTGTCCGCCTGACCGCGAGGTGCAGGACTCGGCGTTGGTGAGGGAGCGGGCGGCGGCGTGCGTGGCGAGCCTGCGCCCCCACTATAATTCGCGGCGGGAGGACAAGACCTCATGCGAACGACCCAGAAGCTGACCCTCGACGACGCGCGGGTGATGATGGCCGCGGCCGAGGCCAAGGCGCGCGAGATCAGCGTCGACATGGACATCGCGATCACCGACGACAACGGTAGCCTGCTCATGTTCCATCGCATGGACGGCGGCCGCATCACGAGCATCGACGTCGCCATCAACAAGGCGTTCACCGCCGCCGCCGCGCGTCGCTCGACGCGGTCCTACGGCGAGGTGAGCGGACCGGGCGGCCCCGCGTTCGGCATCCACGTCAGCAACCAGGGGCGCTTCATGATCGTGGCCGGCGGCCTGCCGGTGTTCGTGAACGACGAGATCGTGGCCGGCATCGGGTGCAGCTCGGGCACCCCCGACCAGGACGAGATCGTCGCCCAAGCCGGCCTCGACGCGCTGCTGGAGAGTCTGGCGTAGCGAACTACTGCTGCTGCTGCTGCTCGCGCGCCGCGAGGATATCCCGGAAGTTCGGGCCCAGGTCCTCGCCCAGGGCGGTGTCGGCGCCGAGCTGATCGAGGATCTCGCCCGTCTCCTTGTGGGTGTAGAACGAGCCGGACCGGTACTCGCCCTCCGCCGCGACCATCCAGGGCGTCTGGCCGCGGACGTTGACGACGTCGATCTCGGCCCCCTGCTCGACGAGATAAGGCACGAGCAGGGTCCCGCCGAGGTAGACGGCGCCGTGCAGCGTGGTCTGTTCGTGGATGTTCCTGGCGTTGATGTCGAGGCCGAGCTCGAGCAGGTACTTCACCGCCTCGAGGGCCGACTCCTGCAGCGGCAGGTTGTCGCCGAACCAGCGGACCCCGTACTTGTCCGCGCCCTCGACGTAGTCGCCCCCCGCCGCCACCATCAGCGCGGTCGTCTCGTCGTCGGTCCGCAACATCGGGTCCGCCCCGCCCTCCACCAGGGTCCTCATGCTGTCGAGGTCGTTGTAGCTGGCGGCCAGGAAGAACGGCGTGGCCCCGATGTTGGACGGCGACAGCCCGTGGCCCTGCGTGATGCGCCGCGACACGAACGGCAGCCGCTTCGTCATCCGGGGGTCGGGGTCGGCGCCGTGATCGAGCAGCGCCGCCACCACCTCCGGCATCTTGCGCTGGACGGCTGCGTGCAGGGCGGTGCGCCCGGCGCCGTCGTGGTCGGGGTCGGCGCCCCGCGCCAGCAGGAAGCGCGCCAGCTCGGGGTGGCCGCTGTCGATGGCCACGAGCAGAGCGGCGGCGTCGGTGTCGGGCACGTAGCGCGACCGGGCGTTGGTGTTGCCGCCGATGCCGTCGGGCGCCGACTCGTCGACGTCGGCCCCGGCCGCGAGCAGCAGGTCGGCCGCCTCGAGGTTGCCCTGCTGGGCCGCGAAGAGCAGCGGCGTGAACCGGTTCCTCGAGCGGGCCGAGACCGCGGCCCCGGTCTCGAGCAGCAGGCGCGCCACCGGGGTGTGGTTCTCGGCCACCGCGAGCATCAGCGCGGTCTGCCCGAGGGCGGCCTCGGCGGCGTCGGGGTCGGCCCCCGCCGCGAGCAGGCTCCGGACGACGTCGAGGCCGCCGACCCGCGCCGCCGTCATCAGCGGCGTCTCGCCGTTGCTGCGCGCCGCGTTCGGGTCGGCGCCGGCCGCGAGCAGAGTGTTGACGATGAGTCGGTTGCCGTTCAGGCAGGCCAGCGACAGCGGCGTGACCCCGTGATCGTCCGCGGCATCGACGTCGGCGCCGGCCGCGAGCAGGTCGGCCGCCATGGCGTGCGCGTCGCGGTGCGCCGCCCAGTGGAGGGCGGTGGTGCCGTCGCCATAGGCCGCGTCGGGGTCCCCGCCCCCGTCGAGCAGGGCCCGCACCGCCTGGTGGTCGCTGCGTCTCGCCGCCGCCACGAGCTCCGGCGGATCGAAGGCCGGCTGGGCGTGGGACGTGATGGAGAGCGCGGTCGCCAGTACGCCGACTGCGATCGCGGCCGTCGTCGATTGGTGTGCCTGCATGGTCATCGTTCTCGTCGGGACGCTGACGGTAAAGTCGGGAGGTCGACGGGAATCAGCTTGTCGCGTCTGAACCGCCAACCGTGAACCCGCGGCGTCGCTTGGCGCCCAACCCCCCGCGTGCGGCCGGCACCTGTGTCCAGCCCTGCCCTCGGCATTCGGGAGCCGGGCCTCATTGCGCCCGCCTGCGAGTGCTTCTTGCCCCCGCGGTCGCTTGACTGCCGGCGACGCCATCATGATAATGCAGCGGCGAGCTTCTTGTACAACTCCATCATCCGGTTGAGCATGCCATACGGTCACGCACGTACGCGGAGCTTCCCGGCAATCCTGGCCGCGGCGGTGCTGTCGTTCTGGGGAGGCGCCGGCGCCTCTCTCGCGCAGCCCGGGCCGGACGACCGCACCCTTCTCACGCGCTACTGCGTGGGGTGCCACAACGACAGGACCCTGACCGCGGGCGTCTCCCTGCAGGGCGTCGACTTCGACGGGGTCGGCGCGCACGCCGGCGAGGTCGAGTTGTGGGAGAGGGTGGTGCGCAAGCTGCGCACCCGCGCCATGCCCCCGGCGGGCCGGCCGCGCCCGAGCGAGGCGCAGTACGAGGGGGTCGCCGCCCGCCTCGAGACGGCGATCGACGCCGCTACGGCGGCCGACCCGAACCCGGGCCGGCGCCCCGCCGTCCACCGCCTCAACCGCGCCGAGTACGCCAACGCCATCCGCGACCTACTCGCGCTCGACGTCGACACCCGGACGCTGCTGCCGGCGGACGACTCGGGCTTCGGCTTCGACAACATCGCCGACGTGCTGTCGGTGTCGCCCATGCTGACCGAGCGCTACCTGTCGGCGGCGCGCAAGATCAGCCGGCTCGCGGTGGGCGACCCGAACCTCGCCCCGGCGACGGAGATCTTCACCGTCGACAAGTACCTGAAGCAGGACGCGCGGGTCAGCGACGACCTGCCGTTCGGCTCGCGGGGCGGGCTCGCGGTGCGGCACACGTTCCCGGCCGACGGCGAATACGTCGTCAAGATCTATCTCGCCCGCACCTACGACGGACGGCTGCGCGGCCTCGCCGACCGGCACGAGCTCGAGGTGCGGCTCGACGGCGCCCTCGTCGAGACCTTGACGGTGGGCGGCCCCGTGCTCGACGCGTCGGGGGCCGAGCAGCGGCGCGACTACCGGAACTCGGCCGACGACGGGCAGGAGGTGCGCTTCGCGGCGCCCGCCGGCCCCCACCGGCTCGCGGTGACCTTCGTCGACCAGGCGGCGGTGCTCGAAGGCATGCGCCGGCCGCATTACGCGGTCACGAGCTACGAGTACGCGGGCGACCAGACCCACGATCCGGGCATCGGCCGCGTCGAGCTGCGGGGGCCCTACAACGTCACCGGCCGCGGCGACACCCCCAGCCGGCGCGCCATCTTCGCCTGCCGCCCGCCGGCCGACGCCGCGCCGTCAGGCCCCGAAGAGGTGGCCTGCGCCCGGGAGATCCTCGGCGGGCTGGGGCGCCGCGCGTTCCGCCGGCCGCTCGACGAGGGCGACCTCGACATGCTCCTGCGCTTCTTCCACCTGGGGCGCGAGGGCGGCGATTTCGACGCGGGCATCGAGATGGCCCTGCGCCGGGTGCTGGTGAGCCCCGACTTCCTGTTCCGGCGCGAGCGCGACCCGGACGGGGCGGTTCCCGGGGCGCCGTATCTCGTCAGCGAGCACGAGCTCGCGGCGCGGCTGTCTTTCTTCCTGTGGAGCAGCATTCCCGACGACGAGCTGCTCGCCCTCGCCGACCGCGGCGCGTTGCGCGAGCCGGGCGTGCTCGAGGCCCAGGTGGCGCGCATGCTGGCCGATCCGCGGGCCGCTTCGCTCGTCGACAACTTCGGCGGGCAGTGGCTGTACCTGCGCAACATGGCCCTGGTGGCCCCCGACCCCTACGCCTTCGCCGACTTCGACGCCAACCTCCGCGGGGCGATGGCTCGCGAGATGGAGCTGTTCCTCGACCGGCAGATCCGCCGCGACCACGGCGTCCTCGAGCTGCTGACGTCGGACGAGACGTTCGTCAACCAGCGGCTGGCCGAGCACTACGGCATCCCCGGCGTCTACGGGAACCACTTCCGGCCCGTCGCCCTCGACGGCGGGCTGTCGCCGCGGCGCGGCCTGCTCGGCAAGGGCAGCCTGCTGACGGTCACCTCGTACGCGCACCGCACGTCCCCCGTCGTCCGCGGCAAGTGGCTGCTCGAGAACATCCTCGGGTCGCCGCCCCCGCCGCCCCCGCCCGACGTGCCCGCCCTCGCCGAGAACGACGACAGCGGCGAGCCGCCCCGCTCGGTGCGCGAGCGGCTCGAGGTGCACCGCGAGAACCCCGCGTGCGCGGGCTGCCACCGGGTCATGGACCCCCTCGGCTTCGCGCTCGAGAACTTCGACGCCATCGGCCGCTGGCGGACGGTGACCGAGGCGGGAACCCCGGTCGACGCGGCCGGCGAGCTCGCCGACGGCACCCCGGTGGACGGGCCCGAGTCGCTGGCCGCGGCGCTGCTCAAGCGGCCGGACAGCTTCGTGACCACCGTGACCGAGAAGCTGATGACCTATGGCCTCGGGCGCGGTGTAGAGTATTACGACGCCCCGGCGGTGCGCCGCATCGTCCGCGAGGCGAAGGATGACGACTACCGCTGGTCGGCGATCATCGCGGGCATCGCCCGCAGCGTGCCGTTTCAGATGAGGAGAGGTCCCGCGTCATGATCATCACCAAGATGGCATTGCCCCGTCGGACGTTCCTGCGCGGCGTGGGCGCCACCCTGGCCCTGCCCCTGCTCGACGGGATGGTGCCGGCCCTGTCGGCGATGCGCAACACCGCGGCGCGGCCCCGGGCGCGGCTCTACGTCGGCTACGTGCCCAACGGCGTCATCATGGACGAGTGGACGCCGGCGGCCGAGGGCCGGGACTTCATCCTGCCGCAGACCCTCGCCCCCCTGGCCCCGTTCCAGGACCAGGTCACGGTGGTGAGCGGGCTGCAGAGCGAGCCGATGTTCCCGCTGCCCGGCGAGGGCACCGGAGACCACGTGCGCGCCGCCTCCGCGTTCCTCACCGGGGTTCATCCCAAGAAGACGGAGGGGCCGGACATCCGCGGCGGGACCTCGATGGACCAGATCGCGGCCGCCAGGATCGGCCAGGACACCCAGCTCACGTCGCTCGAGCTCGCCCTCGACCCGAACGAGCTCATCGGCGCCTGCGAGGCGGGCTGGAGCTGCGCCTACGCGAACACCCTGTCGTGGCGCAACCCGACGACGCCGTTGCCGATGGAGAACCAGCCGCGGGCGGTCTTCGAGCGGCTGTTCGGCGACACCGACGACACCAGCCAGGAGGCGCGGCTCGCCCGCATCCGCGAGGACCGCAGCATTCTCGACTCGCTGGTGCACGAGGTCGACAGCTTCCGGCACACCCTCGCCCCCGCCGACCGCGACAAGGTCAACCAGTACCTCGACGCGATCCGCGACATCGAGCGGCGCATCCAGCTCGCCGAGGCGCAGAGCCACGTCGAGCTGCCCGAGCTGGCCCGGCCCACCGGGGGCATCCCCGACACCTTCGCCGAGCACGCGCGGCTGATGTTCGACCTGCAGGTGCTGGCCCTGCAGACGGACATGACCCGGATCATCACGTTCATGATGTCGCGCGAGGTCAGCCCGCGGACTTATCCCGAGCTGGGCATTCCCGACCCCCACCACGGGCTGTCGCACCACCAGAACCGCCCCGTGCAGATGGAGAAGCTGGCCAAGCTGAACCGGCACCACATCGAGCAGTTCGCGTACTTCGTCGAGCGCCTGAAGGAGACCCCCGACGGCGACGGCAGCCTCCTCGACCACATGATGATGCTCTACGGCTGCGGCATCAGCGACGGCAACCAGCACCTGCACGTGAACCTGCCGATCGTGCTCGTCGGCGGCGCGGCCGGGCGCATGCGCGGCGGCCGCCACCTGCGCGTGGCCGACGAGACGCCGCTGACCAACCTGCAGCTCAGCCTGCTCGACAAGGTCGGCGTCCCGACCGAGCAGCTCGGCGACAGCACCGGCGAGCTGAAGCACCTGTCGGACGTGTAGGCCTCGGCACCGCAGAACGGCGCCTCCCGGCCGGAGGCGCCGAACCCTGCCGGGTGGTTGGACGGCAAGGCCGCCCGCTCAGTGGTGATGGTGGTGGTACGCCTCGTGCTCGGCGTGCGCCTTGTCGCGCTGGATCTTCTTGGCGGCCTGGCGGGCGAGGCCCAGGTTGCGCTGGCGCGTCCCGTCCGAGCTCACGGACGAGATCGACAGCAGCTTCTCCAGGTCGGCGCCCCGGCACTCCGGGCAGGCGGGGTCGGTGCCCGGCAGCACGAGCAGCTCGAACTGCTTCCGGCACCCGCGGCATTCGTACTCGTAGATCGGCATCGTCTCCTCGCTTGGGACCGTGATCGACACGAGCTTGCCAGTTCATTGAGGCGCAGCCCGTGTTTCGCGCGCCTGGCACCCGGCAAGTCGATTCCCGTCAGTGTCCTCCGCGTCGTCAGGTCGACGCAACCGGCCGGACCGGGATGACGGAGGGCGCCGCCTGCCGCTGCCTCCGCTTGGCGCGAAGCAGGAGCAGCCAGTGCGGGCACTTCTTGACGTCGGCGTAGAGCCGCTCGCAGTCGTCGCAACGGACGCACTCGGTCATGACGATCTCGGGTCCGCGGATGGCGCCCCATTCGCACGCCTTCTCGCAGATCTTGCAGGTGTCGCACTCCTTCCACCGCTTGATGCGGAAGACCGTCGCCTTCGACAGGATGCCCAGGAACGCGCCCACCGGGCACAGGAAGCGGCAGTAGAGGTTGCGCACGAACACGGTGGCCAGGAGCAGCACGGCCAGCGCGACCCACATCGCGGTCGTGCCGCGACGGGTGAACATCCAGAACGGCTCGACCCAGCGGTAGGCGGGGATGTCCGCGGTCGCCAGGAAGTACGACAGCATCGCCGCCAGCAGGCCGTACTTGATCCACGCCGCCCGTTGTTCGAGCCACGGCGGCACCTCGACCCGCAGCCGCGCCGGGACGACCCGGTCCATCAGCTGCGTCAGGGCCCCGAAGGCGCAGACGCGCCCGCAGTAGAGCCTTCCCCACAGCACCGTGGTCACGACGGTGAACGCCGCGAACAGGTACCAGGCGAGGCTGTAGCGGAAGACCGGCATGTTGCCGGTTACCAGCCCGTAGACGTTGACGACGGAGATGAGCTGGCTCTTGGTGAACCCCAGGTAGGCGACGGCGGCGGCCAGGGTCACGTACTTGAGCGGGACGCTCTTGCGGAAGAACCCCACGAGGACCAGCGCCGCGAAGACGGTGAAGAACGCCAGGTCGGCGGCCTGATCGCGGAGCAGCGCCCCCCACGTCTCCGCCTCCTCCTCCTCGTCTCCGAAAGCCCAGGCGTCGGCGCCCTCCTCGTCGTCCTCGAAGCCCCAGCCGTCGTCCTCGTCCTCGTCGAAGTCCCAGCCGTCGTCGGCCGCCTGTTCGTCGACGCCGCCGGCTGTCTCTGCGGCGGGGGCGGCGTTCGACTGCGGCTGCGCCGCCGTCGGAGCGGCCCCGCCGAGCCCCGCGAGCAGCAGCACGGCCAGGAGCCGGGTCACCGCAGGCCCCCCTCGGGGCTCAGGAACTGCCGCGCGATGCGCCGGGCCCCGTTGCGCACCGCCCGGGTCGCGCTCCGGACCGTGATCGTCGCGGTGGCCACCGAATCGACGTCGGCCCCGACCCGGAACCGGTCGCGCACGCTCTTGCGGACGAACTGCGCGGCGTACTCGGGGGTGTCGATCGAGAAGTAGCCGTAGGGCTCGTGGTGGCGGACGACGATTATGCCGTTGAGCTCGGCGTCGAGATCGACGCCCACGAGCACCTGGATGGGGCCGTCGTAGCCGCGTTCCAGCGGCTCGAGCTCGGTGGTCCAGAAGGCGAAGCCGACGATGTCGCCGTTCGGGGCAAGCGCCTTGAAGTGGGGCGGCGAGCCCTCCTTCGGCGAGAAGGAGGCGGCCTTCGGGAACAGCCGGGCGAGCTGCTCCTGCAGCAGCGGATCGAAGGGCGACTGGCTCTCCACGACCACGACGCCGGCCAGGAGCAGCGCGAGGATGGGAATTCTCATAGAATGCCTGGAAGTGTATCCCAACGGGAGGACCCATGCCGCGCACCAGACCCGGCGCGACCGCCGTCGCGCTGCTCGTTGCCGCGCTCGCCGCGTTCCCAAGCGCGTTCGCGCAGGACCTGTACGACGCCAGCGCCCTCGACTGCTCGTTCACGGTGATCGCCACGGCGAACTGGGCCGACGGTGACGCCGAGGCCAGCGTCGATCCCTCCACGCTGTCCCTGCGCTTCGAGGAGATCGACGCCGACGGCGCGACGGCCGCGATCGTCGGCCCCTACGGCGCCTCGCACATCATCGTGCGCCAGACCGGCGACTACCTCCACCTCGTCCAGATGTTCACCGTCGGGCCGCTGTACACGACGACGGTGATCGATCGGGAGACGGCGGACGGACGTTTGATGGCGGTGCACACCCGCCACGAGTACACCGACACCCGGCTCGTCGGCTTCACCTCGAGGCCGGAGCAGTACATCGGCGACTGCGCGGTGGAGTTCTGAGCGGAGAGGCCGGATGGCAGGGGTCCGGAGAACGGCGATGATGCCATCGAAGAACCTGGTCCGGTGTCTCGCGGTCGCCCTGGGGATCGGGCCGTGCTCCGCCGGCGGCGTGTCCGGGGAGCAGGCGATGCCGGGGATCGAGATCGAGGAGGGGGTGTCCTGGACCCTGGCCGAGCACCGGGCCGCGACGCTCTCGGACCTGCGATACCGCTTCCACCTGCGGATCCCGCGCGAGCGGAGCCAGCCCGTCGCCGGGTCGGTCGAGATCGACTTCGCGTGGTCCGATCCCCAGGCTCGCGACCTGGTGCTCGACTTCAAGGACCCGTCCCGGCGGGTGACCGGGGTGCGGGCCAACGGCGCGGCCGTCGACTGGTCGCCCCGATACGACCACGTCCTGGTTCCGGCCGCCGCCCTGCGCCCCGATGACCGGAACCGCGTCGAGCTGGACTTCGAGGCGGGCGACGAGGCCCTCAACCGGAACGACGACTTTCTCTACACGCTCTTCGTGCCCGACCGGGCGCACTTCTCGCTGCCCCTCTTCGATCAACCCAACCTGAAGGCGCGCTTCGCGCTGACCCTGGAGGCGCCCGCCGGCTGGGTCGCGGTGGCCAACGGAGGGACCGTCGAGGCGCCGGGCCCGTCCGCAGGGGGCGGCCCGGGCATCTGGCGCTTTGCCGAGACGCAGCCGATCCCGACCTACCTGTTCGCGTTCGCGGCGGGCCGCTTCCAGATCGAGACGGCGGAGCGGGCCGGCCGCCGGCTGCGGATGTTCCACCGCGAGACCGACGCCGCGAAGGTGGCGCGCAACCGGGAAGCGATCTTCGATCTGCACGCCGCCGCCCTCGACTGGCTCGAGGGCTACACGGGGATTCCCTATCCGTTCGGCAAGTTCGACTTCGTGCTGATCCCGCCCTTCCAGTACGGGGGCATGGAGCATCCCGGCTCGATCTTCTACAGAGCTTCCAGCCTCATGCTGGACGAGTCGGCGACCCAGGCCGCGTACCTCGGCCGGGCCAGCCTCATCGCCCACGAGACCGCCCACATGTGGTTCGGCGACCTCGTCACGATGAACTGGTTCGACGACGTCTGGACGAAGGAGGTGTTCGCCAACTTCCTCGCCGCCAAGATCGTCCATCCCTCGTTCCCCGAGGTCGACCACGACCTGCGGTTCTTCCTCGCGCATCACCACGCCGCCTACGGCGTGGACCGCACCGCGGGCGCCAATCCCATCCGGCAGCCGCTCGAGAACCTGAACGAGGCGGGAGCGCTCTACGGGCCGATCATCTATCAGAAGGCCCCCATCGTGATGCGGCACCTGGAGCGGATCGTGGGGGACGAGGCGTTCCGGGACGGCCTGCGCGAGTACCTGCAGGCTTTCCGGTTCGGCAACGCGACGTGGCCCGAGCTCATCGACATCCTCGATCGGCGCACCGGGACCGACCTGCGGTCGTGGAGCGCGGTGTGGGTGGAGGAGCCCGGGCGCCCGACCGTCACCGTCCGGCGCGGGTCCGGCGGCGAGGCCCCGGCCGGCCGGCTGACGCTGTCGCAGTCGGACCCGGCCGCGCGAGCGCGCCTCTGGCCGCAGCAGCTCGAGCTGCTCCTGGCCTATGACGAGGCGGAGGTCCGGACGCCTCTGCTGCTCGCGGGGGGCGCGGCGTCGGTCGACCCCGATCGGCCCGCGCCCCGCTTCGTGCTCCCGAATGCGAGCGGGGTCGAGTACGGCCATTTCCGGCTCGACCCCGCCAGCACCGCTTTCCTGATGACCGCGCTCCCGGACATCGCCGACCCGCTGACCCGCGGCATCGCCTGGGGCACGCTGTGGGAGGCGGTCCTCGAGGGGGAGATCCCCGTCGGGGACTGGTTCGAGCTGCTGCTGCGCGGCCTCGAGTCGGAATCGGTCGAGCAGAACGTCCAGCGGCTGCTCGGCTATCTCTCGACCACCTGCTGGTCGCTGATGAGCGAGGAGGTCCGCCTGGCCGCCGCGCCGCGCGTCGAGGCGGTCCTCTGGGCCGGCGTGACGGGCAGCGCGGAGCCCACCCTGAAGGCCGCCTGGTTCCGCGCCTGGCACGGCCTCGTCCGGACCCCCGAGGGGGTGGCGCGGATGCGGCGCATCTGGGCCGAGGAGGAGGCGGCGCCGGGGGTGACGCTCTCCGAGCGCGACTTCACCGCCCTGAGTGCCGCGCTGGCAGTGCGTGGGGCGCCGGGAACGGCGGAGATCGTGGCCCGGCAGGCCGCCCGCATCGAGAACCCGGACCGGCGGGCCCGTTTCGAGTTCCTGCGGCCCGCCCTCTCGGCCGACCCGGAGGTCCGGGAGCGGTTCTTCGCCGCGCTGCGCGACGCCGCCAACCGCGAGCGGGAGCCGTGGGTGCTGGCCGCCCTGGGCTATCTGCACCACCCGCTCCGGGCCGCCCATGCCCGGCGGTTCATCCGCCCCGCCCTCGATCTCCTGGTGGAGGTCCAGCGTACCGGCGACATCTTCTTCCCCGCCGGCTGGCTCGGCGCGACCCTCGGCGGGCACAATTCGCCCGCTGCCGCCGACGTGGTCCGCCGGTTCCTCGACGGGCTCGATGCCTATCCGCCCCGCCTGCGCGCCAAGATCCTGCAGTCGGCGGATCTGCTGTTCCGGGCGGCGCGCATCGTGGAGCGGGACGGCGAGCCCGGCGCGTGATCCTGCCGGGGGCTCGGACCGTGTGTTGCGCTAGGAGTCTGCGCCGTAGAACGGTGCAGACTCCTAGCAGGGTTGGTTGGGCGCCCAGCGGAGCCGAAGGCGACGATGGGCGGGCTAGGCCTCAGCGTTCGGGCCGACCGGCGGCCGGGCTCGGCGTCGCGCACGCGACGGTCCGTTGCAGCTCTTGACCGACCGTCGAGGCGAGCCGGTCGAGCTCGGCGGGCGGAACCGCCTCCTGCATGGCCTGGAACAGCACCCGCTCTTCGCTCCGGACGTGGGCCTCGAGCCGGGTCCCCAGCGCGGGCAGGCGCACCGCGAGGTCCGCGTCGGAACGCTCGGGCAGCGCGAGAATCTCGGCCCGGAGGTCGTCGTGGTCCTTGCGCAACGCGGCCAGCAGGCCGGCGTGTCCGGGGAGCCAGCGTTCCGCGAGCGGAAAGACCTCTCCTTCTTCCGCCGCGAAGTGGGGTTGCAGGGTGCTCTCGAAGAAGGCGGCCAGGCGGCGGGCCTGGGCGCGCCGATCCGTCGGCCAGTCCGACCGGGGCGCGGTGGGGCGTCCCCGGATGAGTCCCTGCGCGACGACCAGGGTATCGTGGTGATCGTGCGACAGGGGGATCAGGCTCGGGTGTCGTTTCATGGCAGTCCCCGAGGAGTCCGCGCTCGGGTCATCGTCTGACCTCTCACCGCCGTCAGGTCGCAGACCGCTAATATACAATACGGCGTTCGTCCGACGCCGCGGCCGGTCCGCCCGGCCGCACAAGGAGATCCAGATGCGTAGCTGGTTGCCGTTCGTCCTGCTGACCGTCCTGAGCTGGGGCACCTATATTCCGACGCTGCACAAGGGTCAGGTCGCGCTGGGGGGCAGCGGCGTGCACGCCTTCCTGATGGTGGGTCTCGCCTATCTGGTGGTCGCGATCCTGGTGCCGGGGACGATGATCGCCCGGGCCGGGAGCTGGGAGCTGTTCACCGCCGGCGGCTCCACGTTCACGTTCGCGGCCGGCGTGCTGGGCGCCCTCGGGGCGCTCGGCATCGTGTTCGCCCTCGTCAACGGCGGCCGCCCCACCGTGGTGCCGCCGCTCGTCTTCGCGGGGGCGCCGGTGGTCAGCGTGTTCGTGGCCATGCTGTACAACCCGCCGGAGAACCTGCCGTCGCCGGTGTTCTTCCTGGGGATCGTCATGGCCGCGGTCGGCGCGGGGCTGGTGCTGGCCTATCGGCCCAGCTGACGTCCGCCGGGGAACCTCTCGCGCGGGTTCGTTGGCCCGGGCGCGGTGGAGAACAGGGGGGTGTCTTGCGACGAACTCCGGGGCGCGATGGGCAGATGGTCGACGGCCCGCGTCTGACGCCGCGTCGAAGGCGGCGGGGCCTCGTTCTTGCCGCGTGCTGTTAAGATCACGTCCGGAGAGCTTCAAATCGATCAAGGAGGGGGACAGCGTGCAGGTGGACATGTCACTGAGGTTGAAGGGGATGCTGGCCGTCGCGGTTCTCGCCGCCGTCGGCGTTGCGGCCTGCGGGGGCGGCATGGAGGAAGCCGCGCCGGAGAGCGCGGCGGAACCGATGGAGGAGGCCGCGGCAGAGGAGTCGTCGGGAGAGCCCCGGGTGTTCTTCGTCGCCCCGCGGGACGAGACCGACCATGCGACGGAGATTCCGCTCGGCTTCACGTTCGGCGTCGAGAACTTCGAGATCGGCGTCGTGCCCGAGGAAGTGACCAGCGTGCGGGAGGGCATGGGCCACTACCATCTCGGGGTCGACGCCGAGTGCCTGCCGGCCGGCGAGATCATCCCGTCCGCCGATCCCTGGGTGCATTTCGGGGACGGTTCCGACGGCATGGAGATGCAGCTCGAGGGCGGCGAGTATCGCTTCACGGTGCAGATCGGCGACGACGAGCACCGGACCCTCGAAGGGCTGTGCGAGACCATCACCGTCCGCATGGAAGACGGCATCTAGAACGACCGCGCGCGCAAGCGTTCGGATCCGCGCGTTCCGGGTCTCGCCGCGTGAGCCGCCACCCGCCGGGGTGGCGGCGCCCACCCGTGCCGCCGGCCTCAGCGGTCGAACTGCACGGCGCGTCCGCCGGCGCCGGGGAGAAACCGGCCGTCGCGATACCGCAGCTCGCCGTTCACCCAGGTCGCCCGGACCCGCGCGTTGAACGGAAACCCGCTGAACGGGCTCCATCCGCACTTCGCGTGGATCGGCTCGTCTCGGCTCCCCGCCGACGGGTCCACCAGGACCAGATCGGCCCAGTACCCCTCCCGGACGAACCCGCGGTCCCGGATGTCGAACAGGCGCGCCGGGGCGTGGGCGGTCTTCTCGACCACGGTGGCGACCGTGCAGCGGCCGGACCGTACCTGCTCGAAGAGGACGAGCAGGGCATGCTGCACGAGGGGCAGGCCGGCCGGGGCGCCGGTGTAGGGGCGCGCCTTCTCCTCCGCCGTGTGGGGCGCGTGGTCGGTGGCGATGACGTCGATCCGGCCGTCGTTGACCGCCGCCCACAGGGCGTCCCGGTCGGCCGCCGACTTGATGGCCGGATTGCACTTGATGCGGGACCCGTGGGTCGGGTAGGCGGTGTCGTCGAAGAAGAGGTGGTGCACGCACGCCTCCGCCGTGATCCGCTTTCCGCCGAGGTCCCCCGATTCGAACAGACCGAGCTCGCGGGCGGTGGTGATGTGCAGGACGTGGAGGCGCGTGCCGTGCCGCCGGGCCAGCTCGACCGCGAGGCTCGACGAGCGGTAGCAGGCCTCGGCGGGGCGAATGCGCGGATGCTCGCTGAACGGTATCCGATCCCCGTATCTCTCCCGCGCCCGGCTCTCGTTCGCGAGAATCGTCGGCGTGTGCTCGCAGTGGGTGGCCACCGGCAGGGGCGCGTTCGCGAAGATCGACTCCAGGGTCCGCTCGTCGTCCACGAGCATGTTGCCGGTGCTCGACCCCATGAACACCTTGATGCCGCATGCGCGCCGCCGGTCGACCGCTTTCACCGCGTCGAGGTTGTCGTTGGTGGCGCCGAGGTAGAACCCGTAGTTGGCCATCGAGCCGGCGGCGGCGCGGGCGTGCTTGTCCTCCAGCGCCTCGGCCGTCACCGTCTGCGGGTTGCAGTTCGGCATCTCCAGATAGCTGGTCACGCCGCCCGCGACCGCCGCCCGCGACTCGGTGGCGATGGTGCCCTTGTGCTCGAGCCCCGGCTCGCGGAAGTGCACCTGATCGTCGATCATCCCCGGCAGGAGCCAGGCGCCCGCGGCGTCGATGACGGCGGCTCCGTCCGGGCCGCGCGCACCGATTCCGGCGATGCGCCCTCGGGCGATCGACAGGTCTCCCTCGATGATCCGGCCTTCGTTGACGATGCGGGCGTTGACGATGCGATAGTCCACGGTTCAGACCGCCGGGGCGCGTGCGTCGACTACTTGTACTTTCTTGAAACGAGTTTCCGGCGTTCGGCCGCCGCCGCACCCTGCAACCGCCCGGAAGCAGGACAGCGGCAGCCTTCATGCAGGACCGTCCACTACTCGTCCAGCAGCAGCCGAATCTCCGCCTCGATCGCCTCGCGGCTCACCAGGCCGACGTGCTCGGCCGCGATGCGGCCCTGCCGGTCGATGAGCCAGGTCGTGGGCAGCACGTTCTTGGGGCCGAACGGAGCGAGTCGCACCGCCGTGTCGGCGAGGGCGATCCGGTAGTTGACCGGCGACTGCTCGAGGAACGGCGCGACGATGTCGCGGCCGGTCTCGTCCACCGAGAGGCCGAGCACGGCGAAGCCCTGGTCGGCGAACGCGGTCTCGAACTCGACGAACCAGGGCATCTCGGCCCGGCACGGCAGGCACCAGGTCGCCCAGAAGTTCAGCAGCAGGACCCGTCCCGAGTAGTCCCCCAGGGTCGCGGTGCCCCCGTCCATGTCCGGCAGGGCGAAGCCAGGCGCCGGGTCGCGTTGCGACGCGGGAATCAGCCGCGGCTCGGCGGACCGGCGGGGGGACGAGCCCGACGCGGCCGCATCGAGCGGGGCGGGCGAGGTCCCGGGCCCGGCGCCCATGTCGCCCGCGGGGCCGGCGACCGGCTCCTCCGCCGGGCTCGCCGGCGAGAAGGGACCGACCATGAACAGCATCACGCCGAGCCACAGGCCGAGCGCGGCGATGACCAGCCACAGGCCGAGGGACCGGTGCCGCCCGGTAGCCGCATCTGTCCGAGTGTCCGGGGAATCGTCGATCCCGGAGGCGGGCTCGGCCCCTGAGGCGGGTTCGGCGTCGACTTCGCGTGCAGCCATGGCGCGTCCGGGAGCCCGTGGCGAGAAACGGCTATCGATGAAGGCCGGGCGTGTTGATGTGCCTGGTCAAGATGCGGCTGACTTCGTCGAGGCGTCCCTTGAGCTCTCTGATGTCTCGTCCGTTGACGTACCCGAAAACGGCCCCGAGGAGAGCTGCGACTGCACCGACGGCAGCGATGAAATCCATGGTCTGCATCAGTATGTGGCCATGCTATCACACGGGTTGGAGGGGGAGCGGCATGCAGGATGCCACCCGGTGACCGGTCGGTCTCGACGGAACACTTTCCCGGAGTTTCTGTCGATCGTCGTCCCCACCGCCCCCCTTGTCGCGCCTTGACTTCCGTGGGCGCTTCCCGACCCCCAACTCGTCGTCCACCACGGCGCAGACCCCGGGTCATCCGGCCGCGCGCGCCGGCCGGTAGGGGCGGAACCGCGGCGGGGCCGCCGCGCTCGCGGCGACCAGGTCTTCCAGGCGGTCGAGCCTGACGCAGGACGAGATTCGGGAGTCGAGGGCGGCGCCCCCGGGTGTCTCCCGCTCGAGGTGGTCGAGCAGGCGGGGACTCAGGAAGATCCGGGCCAGCGAGTCGAGGCCCGCGTCCACCGGATCGGCCCGCCGTTCGCCGAGCGAAGCCGCGAAGGCCGACACGAAGGCCGACACCGTGTGCGACAGCCTCCGGATGCTGTCGAGCAGACTGCGCCGAAACCACCGGTCGCCCGGTATCGATTCGAAGGGAACCAGGGTCGAGAGGTCCGCGAATCCGCCGTCGATGCACGCGCTGCCGGTGTCGACGCAGGAGCCGCGGCCGGCGTTCCACGGTGCGAACGGCATGAACCCCAGGTGCAGCAACCGGGCGAACTGGCGGCACCAGCCCGCGATGGTCTCTTCGCCGGCCTCCGGCGCCGCCCGCAGTCGCGGGTCGGCGGCGGCCAGCACGCGCAGGTCGTCGACGCGGATCGGGGCCGTGGGGTAGTACCACACCGCGACCCCGCATCCCGTGCGCGCGCGCGCCTCGGCCCGCTCGAAGGCCTGGAGGGGAAGCAGCCACCGCAGCGTCTCGATGTAGCGCGCGGTGTCCTCGGCCGAGCATCGATGCACCGCCAGCGGCACCGGCGCCCGCGCCAGCTCTCCGTAGACGGTGAGATGCCGCTCGTGCAGCGCCCCCGCCAGCCGCAGGGCCTGATTGCACTCGTCCAGCGGCACGGCGCCGGGCGGAGTGCCGGCGACGAGGGGGAGGTGCAGCCCGATGGGGAGGTCGCCGTCACGGAACGGCGTGGCCAGCATCCAGCGCAGGTAGTCGTCGAAGTCGGCCATCAACGGCTCGGTGCCCTCGAGGACGACGACGTCGCCCTCCCAGAGGCGTTCCGGGGCGGCCAGCTCGGGGATGGCGCAACAGACGCGCTGGCGGTGGCCGGGCAGCCGGTAGAACTGTCCGGCGACGCCTTCGCCGGCGTCGCCCGCGACGGGCAGCCGCCCTCGCAGGCCGGCGACGATGTCGCGAATGGGCGGACACCGCCGCTCGACGGCGGCGAGAAGCCGAGGACGGTCGCGTGCCGCGTCGAAGACGAGGTCGGCCGGCACCAGGGCAAGCCCGGCGCGCTCGGCGTGGCGCCGGAGGAGGTCGGTCACCGCAGGCTCTCCAGCACGAAGTTTAAGATCGGCCCCGCCATGCAGATGACGAACAGGACCGTCCCGGCCGCGACGGTGGCGCGGAGGGACAGCGATCCGACCACCTTGAGGGCGATCGCGAGCACCGCGGAGAGCCAGAGATTGGAATAGTGTCCCAGCAGCTGTCCCGTCGACATCAGCGGTCCCGACCGCACGGCAGCCTGATAGCGGGTCATCGCTTCGAGGACCTCGGCCTCCGAAGCGCCCAGCGGCAGGCGCAGGGGCTCGGGCGTCCAGTACCAGGTGATGGCGATCATCACGATGCACCACGGCACCTGGGTGTAGAAGCTGACCGCCGTGAACTTGGCCAGCAGTCGCGGCTGCTCCGACCCGCTGGCCACGACGTCGAGGGCCAGCATCGCGAGGAGCATCACGCCGTAGAACATCGGATAGCCCGCAAGACCGGCGAAGAACGCCATGCTCTGCAGCGGGAACTCGGCGAAGGGGACCCCCATGGTCGCGATTGCCTCCTCCATCTCCGGGCGCATCTTTTCGGCGGCAACGGAGCCGCTGACGGCTTGCAGGACCGCGCACAGCGTCAGCGCGGCGGCCGCCTCGAGCCAGTGCAGGCCGTCGGTCCGGCGGGTCTCGAAGAAGCGAGCCGGACTCCACAGTAGCGTGTGCATGGGGACTCCCGTCGTGATCAGTCGAGGATCTGCCAGGTGTCGGCCCGCTCGAGCCACCGAATCGTGCTCCAAACGATGCCCAGGTAGACGAGCAGGAGGCCGGCCGCCGCGAGCAGAGGACCTTCGGGTGCGTTCCAGAAGGCGATGATCGCCAGGCGTGCCTCCGTGCCCTCACCGGCGACCAGCACGCCCAACAACAGCAAGGCGGTCAGGACGGCGAACGGAATCGCGTGGGCCAGATGCCAGTTGATGCGCCATCTCGTCGCGACGCAGAGCGCGCCGAAAGCCAGCAGGGCGGACAGCGTGACCGGCACCTCGCCCCGGGACTGCCATACCTCCCGGGCGAACAGCGTCGACGACACCGTCCAGAACACCACGCAGCAGGCGGACGCAAGGAGGAACTTGCTGAGCGCGAGGGTTCGATCGTCCAGCGGCAGGGTCCGCAACCAAGCGAACGAGCGGGTGGAACGCTCGCGCGCGATCAGCCACTCGCCGAACAGCAGGGGGATGAGCATGTTGACGTTGGTCACCAACCCCGTTGTCGAAGCCTCGCTGGGGACGAAGCGAATCAACAGGCCGATGAAGGAGAGAATCGCGACGAAGACCATCAACAGCGGCAGGCCGTGCAGTCGAAGGTCCTTGGCCATCAGGATCCAGAGCATTCTCGCGTTCATCGTTGGTCTCCGCGCAGGCGCCCGGTGCCGTGGTAAACGGCGGCGAGCAGGCTCGACGGATGGTCCTCGATATGGTCGGCGCGCCGCCGCAGATCCGCGTCGAGCGCGCTGTCGCCGAGCACGAGCAGCCACTCTTCGCCCTTGTGGGTCCAGCGAGCCAGCAGGTCCGGCGAGGGCTCCACGGCGGCCCCCGCGTCGGTGCGGTACAGTCGCGATGCGCGCAGGACGTCGGCCGTGGCCTCGAAGACGAAACGGCCGTCCCGCAGGATCACGATATCGGTGGCCGTCTCTTCGATGTCCTCGAAGATGTGCGACGACAGGAGCACGCAGAGGCGTGGGTGTTCCCGCACCAGTAAGCCGACGATGGCCTGCACGTTGGCTCTGACCGTGGGGTCGAGACCGGCGGTGGGTTCGTCGAGCAGAAGGAGGTCGGCGTGGTGGGCGAGCGCGCTCGCGATGCCCAGCTTGACCTTCGTGCCCTTGGACAGCGTGCCGACCTTCTTGTCCAGCGGCAGCTCGAGCGTGTCGACGAGCCGGGCCGCCAGAGCCGGATCCCAGGCGCCGTAGAGGCGCGATGCCAGCCTGAGGGTTTCGGCGACGGTGAGCTCGTCGTAGAACGGAACGACCTCCCGCACGTAGCTGAGCCGCGTCTTCCATCCGAGCGAGCCCCAGACGATTGGCTCGCCGCCCGACCGAAGGACGCCGTCGGTGGGCTTGAGTTGCAGCCCGACGATGTCGAGCAGCGTCGTCTTGCCGGCGCCGTTCGGGCCGAGTAGACCGTAGACGCGGCCCGGGCGCAACTGGAGTGACAGCGGACCCAGCTCGAAGCCGGGGAACCGCCGCCGGATATCGATCAGCTCGACGACGACGTCATCATTCATCGGGTGCCTCCCGGCGGCGTCTGCCCCGCGACCGCGGCAATCGCGGGCATCACGCTTGCTTCGACGACGGCGGCGACCACCAGCAGCGCACCGCCGATGACGAGACTGACGGCTCCCGCCCTGAGCCGTACCGGTGCCCCCGTCGCCAGGCCTCTGACGACCCCCAGGGACAGGTGCTGCGTGGCGGTGGCGACGAGCAACAACGCCAGAAACTCGAGCGGTACGTAGCTGACCAGGAACGGCACGACCTCTCTGGCGCTTGCGGTCAGGGCGGACAGGCCGTAGCCCAGAAGGAAGGCGTTATACAGCAGTCCGATGAGGGTGAACAGCCCCAGAGTGCACCCGCCCGCCAGCAGACCTGCCGCGACCCGCAGGTTGCCGCGCAGAATGTAGGCGGCGTCCGAGCGGATGTCGTCGCCAGTGACCTCGGCGGGCGGGCGCACCTGGACCTGTTCTCCCCTGCGATCGGCGCTGAACCAGCCGGCGCAGAAGGTGAGACCGAAGAGAAGGACGTTGGCCGCGAGCAGCATCGACCACGATCGGGACCACCTGTCGAGCCTCTCCACGTCAACCTCGGTTCTCTTCGATCTCGTCGCCCTCACCGGTTGCTGCGACGCTCAGGCCACGCCGGTCAAGCCGCACGCGATGGCGCCGATCCAAATGAACGGGGCGCAGGTCAGGGCACCGGCAGCTCCGAAGATCGCGGCCTCGTTGCGGTTCATCCCCCAGGCGTAGCCCCACTGCGGGACGGCGGGTGCCTGCGCCGACTGCGCGTACGGCGCGGCCTGCTGCGTGTGAGACGCGAGCTCCGCTCCCGCACCCGTCGGGGCCGTCTGCAGGATCCCGATCGAGAGCAGGAGCCCGGTCAGCGTCGCCATGGCCAGCAGTCTTCGTGTTCGCATGATTCTCTCCTATGCTATCGCGCGACACCATGTCACGCATTCGAGTCCTTCAAGTCGCAATAGCCATGCCACAGCAGGATGGCGCGCAGGAGCCGGCGGAATCTCGGAGGCAATGAGGGCATCCGGTCGGTGGCGGGTCGATGCGCCCACGGCCAGGGGACAACCGGCGGTGTCCGGGTGCGTTCCCCGATGTCGTGCTGACGGCGGACCGCGCCCGGTGGGGCGGGGCGAATACGGAGGGCGTGCCAGGCGTGAACGCGGGTTGACGGGGAGACGCCTGCGCTTTCCCGGCGGGCTGCCTGCGCTCTCCCGGCGGGCTGGATGCCGGAAATCGGTGGAGATCGCCGTCGGTGGAACCGGTCCGCTGGCATTGGGCACGACCTCGCGCGGTGGCCCCGCCGCCTCTGCCGCCCGACGGGTCTCCGACGACGGACCGGAAGCGGTGGTATCCTCCCGCAGGAGACGGCCATGACAGAGACGAGCCCAGCTTCGACCGAGACGAGCTCAGCCCCGAAGAAGACGCCCGAAGAGTGGCGCGACCTGCTCCCGGCGGAGTCTTTCGCGGTCCTCTTCCGGGAGGCGACCGAGCCGCCCGGGTCGAGCCCGCTGAACCATGAGAAGCGCGCGGGGACGTTCGTGTGCGCCGCCTGTTATCAGCCGCTGTTCGAGTCGGCGGCGAAGTACGAGAGCGGGACCGGCTGGCCGAGCTTCTTCGAGCCGATCGAGGGCAGCCTGGGCACGAAACGCGACTTCAGGATGATCCTGCCGCGCACCGAGTACCACTGCGCCCGTTGCGGGGGGCACCAGGGGCACGTCTTTCCGGACGGGCCCCGGCCCACCGGCAAGCGCTACTGCAACAACGGCGTCGCCCTGCGCTTCGTGCCCGAGGGCGAGCCCCGGCCCGAGCGGTGACCGCGGCGCGGCGGGCTTCCGCACGGGCGGGATCGGCGGGACGCCCCAACGGCGACGGCGGCCACCGCGAGGCGACAGGCCCTTGAGGCCGGCTTCGCGACCGCGCTACAATAAGGACCCGTTTTCGCAATGGGCATGTCCATGGTTCGCGCTTCTCGTTGCTCTGCCGTGGTCGGCGTTCACGGCGTCGGCGTCTTGATTGCGCCGGCGGCCAGTGGATGATGTACTCGACGGACGCAGCAGATTCGAGGGCCATCATCCAGCAGCCGGGTGATGGCCCTTTTTTTGTCGGAAGTCAGGCACAGTCGGAAGGCTCAAGCACATGACCGCCAGGCCAGGCAAGACCCGCAGCGGCGCAATCACCGACGGTCCGTCCCGGGCCCCGGCCCGATCGATGCTGAAGGCGGTCGGCTTCGACGACGAGGCGCTGGGCCGGCCGATCATCGGGGTCGCGAACACGTGGATCGAGATCGGTCCGTGCAACTTCCATCTGCGGCGCCTCGGGGAGCGCATCAAGGAGGGGATTCGCGCCGCCGGCGGCACGCCGATGGAGTTCAACACGGTGTCCATCTCCGACGGCATCACCATGGGCAGCGACGGGATGCGCGCCTCGCTGGTCAGCCGCGAGGTCATCGCCGACTCCATCGAGCTCGTCGCCCGCGGCAACCTGTTCGACGGCCTCGTGGTGCTCGTGGGCTGCGACAAGACCATCCCCGGCGGGGTGATGGCGGTGGCGCGGCTCGACATACCGGGCCTCGTGCTCTACGGCGGCTCCATCGCGCCGGGCCGGTGGGAGGACCACGACGTCACCATCCAGGACGTCTTCGAGGCGGTGGGCACGCACGCCGCCGGCAAGATGACCGATGCGCAGCTGAAGGCCCTCGAGGACGCGGCGTGCCCGGGTCCCGGCGCGTGCGGCGGTCAGTTCACCGCCAACACCATGTCGACCGTCTGCGAACTGATCGGCATCTCGCCGATGAGCCACAACGCGGTGCCGGCGATGCACGACGAGAAGGACGTCGTGGCGGCCGAGTCGGGGCGCCTCATCATGGACCTGGTCGGCGCGGACCGGCGGCCGCGGCAGATCCTGACCCGGGCCGCGCTCGAGAACGGCATCGCGTCGGTGGCCGCCACCGGCGGCTCGACCAACGCGGTGCTGCACCTGCTGGCCATCGCGCGCGAGGCCGGGGTCGACATCACCATCGACGACTTCGACCGCATCAGCGGCGCGACGCCGCTGCTGGCCGACCTGAAGCCGGGCGGGCGGTTCGTGGCCACCGATCTGTACCGGGCCGGCGGGAGCCGCCTGCTGGCCCGCCGGCTGCAGGAGGCGGGCGCGCTGCGGCCCGACGAGGTCACCGTGACGGGCCGCACCATCGGGGAAGAGGCCGAGGCGGCGACCGAGGCTCCCGGCCAGGAGGTGGTGCGGCCGGTCTCCGATCCGATAACCCCCACAGGAGGGTTGATCATACTGAAGGGCAACCTGGCCCCCGACGGCTGCGTGGTCAAGGTGGCCGGCGGCTACGGCGACCGCAGGCACCGCGGACCGGCGCGGGTGTTCGACAGCGAGGAGGCCTGCTTCGAGGTGGTGGAGAAGGGGACGCTGCAACCGGGCGACGTCGTCGTGATCCGCTACGAGGGGCCGCGCGGAGGGCCCGGCATGCGCGAGATGCTCGCGGTGACCGCGGCCATCGTGGGGGCCGGCCTCGGCGATTCGGTCGCGTTGCTGACGGACGGCCGGTTCTCCGGCGCCACCCGCGGGTTGATGGCGGGGCACGTGGCGCCGGAAGCGGCTCAGGGAGGGCCGATCGCGGCCGTGCGCGACGGCGATATCATCGTGTTCGACCTGCAGGCGCGAGAGTTGAGGGTCGAGATCGGCGAGGCGGAGATGGCCGAGCGCATGCGCGGCTGGCAGGCGCCCGCGCCGCGGTACGCGACCGGCGTGATGGCGAAGTACACGCGCCTCGTGGGGTCGGCGGCCGAGGGTGCGGTGACGACGGCGTGAGAAGATCGCGAGTCTCTGACGTCGGCGGCGGCTACGGGCCATGGGGACGGGCCGAGGGTGCGGTGACGGCGGCGTGAGGGGACCGCGGGTCTTCACCGCCGCCGACGGGTACGGGCAATGGGGAACATGAGAACCGGCGCACAGATTCTGTGGGAGTCCCTCGTTCGCGAGGGGGTGACCACGGTGTTCGGGTATCCGGGCGGCGCGATTCTGCCCGCCTACGACGCCATGCTCGAGTACCCCGTCCGCCACGTGCTGGTGCGGCACGAGCAGGGGGCGACGCACATGGCCGACGGCTACGCGCGGGCGAGCGGCGAGGTCGGGGTCGCCGTGGCCACGTCGGGGCCCGGCGCCACCAACATGGTCACCGGCATCGCCACCGCGATGCTCGACTCGTCGCCCATCGTCTGCATCACGGGCCAGGTGGGCAGCCGCCTCATCGGGTCGGACGCCTTTCAGGAGACGGACGTCACCGGGGTCACGCTGCCGATAACCAAGCACAACTACCTGGTGTCCGACGTCTCCGAGGTGGCGCCGACCATCCACGAGGCGTTCTATGTCGCCAGGTCCGGCCGCCCCGGGCCGGTGCTGGTGGACATCACCAAGGACGCCCAGCAGGCCTCGGCCGAGTTCGTGTGGGACGGCAGCCCGGTGCGCCTGCCCGGCTACCGCCCCGAGCTTCGGGCGTCGGAGGCCGAGCGCCGGCGGGCGCTGGAGCTGATCAACAGCGCCAAGCGCCCCGTCATCTTCGCGGGGCACGGGGTGATGCTGTCGGGTGCGATGGACCTGGTGCGCGAGCTCGCCGAGCGGGCCAACATCCCCGTCGCGATGACCCTGCTCGGCATCGGGTCGTTCCCCGCCCTGCATCCGCTGAATCTGGGCATGATGGGCATGCACGGCGAGGCGTGGGTCAACCAGGCCATTCAGGAAGCCGACCTCCTGCTCGCCTTCGGCATGCGCTTCGACGACCGCGTCACCGGCAACGTCAGGACGTATGCGCCCAACGCCCGGAAGATCCACATCGACATCGATCCGGCCGAGTTCAACAAGAACGTCATCGTGGACGTCACCCTCGCCGGCGATCTGTCCAACGTGCTGCGGGACCTTCTGCCGCAGGTCGAGCCGGGCGACCGCGCCGCGTGGCTCGGCGCCATCGCCGGGATGAAGGGCGACTCGGCGGTCCGCGACGTGCAGAACCTGCCCGACAGCGGCCACCTGTATGCCGCGCACGTCATCAACGACATCTGGCGCATGACCGGCGGCAAGGCGGTGGTGGTGACCGACGTCGGCCAGCACCAGATGTGGGAGGCGCAGTACTATCACCACCAGGAGCCCCGGTCGCTCATCACGTCGGGCGGCCTGGGGACGATGGGGTTCGCCCTGCCGGCGGCGGTCGGCGCGAAGCTCGCACGGCCCGATGCCGAGGTCTGGGTGATCGTGGGTGACGGCGGCTTCCAGATGACGATGTGCGAGCTGGCCACCATCGCGCAGGAGAAGGTGAAGGTCAACGTGGCCATCATCAACAACGGCTATCTGGGCATGGTGCGCCAGTGGCAGGAGTTCTTCTACGAGCGGCGCTACGCGGCCACGCCGTTGCTCAGCCCCGACTTCGCCAGGCTCGGCGAGGCCTTCGGCCTGCGCAGCGCGACGGTCTCGCGGCGCCGGGACGTCGAGCCGACGGTGGCGATGGCGCGGGCCGAGGCCGGCGCGGTGGTCATCGACTTCCGGGTCGAGCAGGAGGACACCGTCTATCCGATGGTGCCGGCCGGCGCCGACCTGCACGCCATGATCCGGCGGCCGAGCCCCAGTCCCATCGTCGAAACGGCGGACGACTAGCCTGCATTATTCGCGAAGGTCGAGAATCAGTCACCGACGGGGCCTACTCGACCGCGAGGGAGCCTCTCGGACGCGGCGGCGGGCGCGGCAGGAGGCGTAGAGTGGCCCTTCACGGCGCCGGAGCGGTCGCGGAGGCCAAGTTGGGGGAAGGCTTTGCCGGTACGGGCGGTGCCGCCCGGGACCGAGGCGTGCGCCGAGCCTCGCGCGGGCTCTGACTAACCCGCGTGGGCGCCAAGCGCAAGGGCGATGCGCCGCCACGCGTGGAGATGGGGTGTCGCCCGTGGTAGATGCAGGACGATGCGGCGCGCCGAGCCGACGACATGCACCCCCAGCTTCAGCAGCCGGTCGCGCAGCCACGTCACCTGGGTGCGGGCACAGCTGGTCCGCGCCGCCCGCAGCCGCAGCTCCTGCATGAGTACGTAGGCGGCCGCGGTCAGCAACACGCGCAACTGGTTCGCCAGGAACTTGCAGCAGCTCGTGCGGTCGATCTGCAGGCCGTCCAGCAACTCCTTGATCCGGTTCTCGATGTCCCCGCGGGCGCAGTAGACCCACTCGTAGACGAAGCGCGAGCTCTCCAAGAGATTCGTCACGACGAAGCGCGGATTGTCCCGCGGCTCGCGACCCTTGAGCCGGACCACCTCCGCCTTGATCACGACCCGGCGTTCGTGGCCCCACGTGCCGGCTGCGTAGCGGGTGTCGGTATAGACGTGCTCGGTTCGGCCACTGGCCTCGCTCTGCGCGCGGGCCACCGCCATCGCGGATTCGGCATGCCGCTGCAACACCGCGTTCTTGCCCATCGCGACCACGTAGTCGAGCCCCGGTTCGGCATCCAGGAAATCGAGGATCTCCGGGGTCGCAAAGCCCCCGTCGAGCCGGACGAGAAACGGCGTCGACGGAAACGCCGCCCGCAGCATCGGCAGCAGCCGACACAGCAGGCCCAGGGTCCCGTCGGCCGCCACCGCGTTCCCCGGCCGCAGCACCGCCGCGCACAGATACTGCTCCTTCTCGTCGTTGAAAGTCAGGAACGCGAGCAGCGGCAGATAGCACCAACTGTCGTAGTGCCCGTTGAAGAACGTGAGCTGTTGCGCGCCATGCGTCCGGTCGTCGGTCGGATCCAGATCGATGGTGATCCGCCACACCCGCCGGTGCAGGCGGCGCCGATGCCGCTCGATCACGCTCGCCGCCAACTCCCGCGCCATTCGGTAGAGCGCGCCGCGGCCCGCGCCGTTCTCGAACCGCGAGATCGTCGGCTGCGACGCCAGGGGCGCGCCGGCCACCGGGTCTCGCCCGAGCAGTAGCTTGTGGATGGGGTCCTCCGCCAAGTGGTCCGCGTCGTTGCCGTCGGGATGACCGCACGCGATGCCGAAGATCCGCTGTCCGACCAGCTCCGCGAGCGTGTGCCGAATCTTCTCCGGCGCGCGCTTGTCGGCGAGACACCCGGCAAACGCCTTGACGAGGCCGTACACGCGCTCGGCCGCCTTGAGCAGGACGCCGCCGCCGTCGGAACTCGCCTGCTCGCGGTTGAACGTCGCGACGAGGGGCTTGTCGAAGAGATCCGGGAACAGGACAGTCTGTGATATCTTGTCGGGTGTCACGCAGGGGTCTCCGTTGTGGCTAAACGCTTGTCAACACAACGTTTGTACCACACGGAGGCCCCTGTGTCTCCCCCAGAATCACCATCTTCGCGAATAATCCAGGCTAGAGCCATGCGCCGTACCTTTGTCGTGCACGTCGAGGACAAGCCGGGCGTTCTGAACCGGGTGGCGTCGCTGTTTCGCCGCCGGGCGTTCAACATCGAGTCGCTGACGGTCGGCCGCACCGAGGTGGCCGGCGTGTCCCGCATGACCATCGTCGTCGACACCGACGACAACGGCGCGCGGCGGCTCGAAGCGAACCTCTACAAGCTCGTGAACGTCCTGCGGGTGACCGATCTGACCGGCGCCGCCGCCGTCATCCGGGACCTGACCCTCATCCGGGTCGCCGCGACCCAGGAGACCCGCACCCAGGTGATGCAGATCGTGGATACGTTTCGCGGCCGCGTCGTCGACGTGGCGCCCGATTCGTTGATCGTCGAGGCGACCGGCACCGAGGACAAGATCGACGGGTTGCTGGGGGTCCTGCAGCCCTACGGCCTGCTGGAGATAGTGCGGACGGGGCGGGTCGCCATGTCCCGTGGGCAACAGAGCGTGGCGACCGAGCCGGCCGAGGCCCCGGCGGAGGTCGATCCCGGCGACCACGTTTCCTATTCCGTGTAATCGACGCAACCCCGAGCAGTTCGTGGCAGATCCGCGCGTCGCACCGAGACCGGCGAAGTGCGGCGGGCCTCCTGCCGAGGGCTGCGGGCCCCTTCCCGAGCATCTCGGGATCATCCCGACCGACGAGGCGGAACCAGAATGGCAACGATTCACTACGACGACGCGGCCGATCTCTCACTCATACAGGGCCGGAAGGTCGCCGTCTTCGGCTACGGCTCCCAGGGGCACGCCCATGCGCTGAACCTGAAGGACAGCGGCGTGCCGGTGCAGGTGGCGCTGGCGGAAGGCAGCCGTTCGCGCGCCCGGGCCGAGGCGGACGGGCTCGCCGTGAAGACCGGGACGGAGGCGGCGGCGTGGGCCGACGTGGTCATGATTCTCGCGCCCGATACGAAGCAGCGGGCCATCTACGAGCAGTCCATCGCTCCCAATCTCGCGCCGGGCGACATGCTGATGTTCGCCCACGGCTTCAATATCCGTTTCAAGACCATCGCGCCGCCGCCCGACGTCGACGTCACGTTGATCGCGCCCAAGGCGCCGGGGCACCGCGTGCGCGAGGTGTTTCTGGAGGGAGGCGGCACGCCGGCGCTGGTCGCGGTCGAGCAGGACGCGACGGGGAGCGCGAAGCCCCTCGCGCTGTCCTATGCGAAGGGGCTCGGCCTCACCCGGGCCGGCGTCATCGAGACGACGTTCGCGGAAGAGACCGAGACGGACCTGTTCGGCGAGCAGACGGTGCTCTGCGGCGGCGTCAGCGCCCTGATCAAGACGAGCTTCGAGACCCTGGTGGAAGCCGGCTACCAGCCCGAGGTGGCGTACTTCGAGTGCATGCACGAGCTGAAGCTCATCGTGGACCTCATCTACCGGGGGGGCCTCAACTACATGCGGTACTCGGTCAGCGACACCGCCGAGCACGGCGACTACACCGGCGGTCCGCGGGTGGTGACCGACGCCACGCGCGAGGCGATGCGGGGCATCCTGAAGGACATTCAGGACGGGGTGTACGCAGACAACTGGATCGCGGAGGACAAGGCCGGCCGGCCCTGGTTCATGGCCCGGCGGCGGGCCGAGCAGGAGCATCAGATCGAGAAGGTCGGGGCCGAGCTGAGGGGAATGATGCCGTTCCTCGATGCGGTTACCGTAAAAGAGCCCGTGTAGAGGAGGTTTGCGCCATGCCACGAGTCGACTTCGACGAGCTGCCGCCGGTGGCCCGCGTCTGGATTTTCGCGGCCGAGCGCCCGTTGGCGGAGGACGAACGCGCGCGCGTCACGCAAGAGGTCGATGGGTTCATCGACCAGTGGGCCGCGCACGACGTTCCTCTGACCGCCGCGCGTGACGTGCGGTACGATCAGTTCATCTTCGTGGCCGTCGACGAGCGGGCCGCCGGCGCGTCCGGCTGCTCCGTCGACGCTCTCGTCCGCCGCATGAAGGGGCTGCAGGCCGAGCTGGGGGTCGAGCTCGTGAATCATGCGCCGGTCCTCTATCGCGAAGGGGCGGGCATCGCGAGGGTGTCCCGCGAGCGGTTCGCCGACCTTGCGGAGGACGGGGCCGTCGGTCCCGGTACGGTGGTGTTCGACAACACGCTGACGAGGGTCGCGCAGGTCCGGGCCGGCCGCTGGGAGCTGCCGGCCGGCGAGTCGTGGCACGGCGCCGCGTTCTTCCGGTAGCAGCTCGCGGCCGGTCTGCCGCGGGCTCGATCCGGCGAAGGTGGTCGGGGCGCCCGGGTTCGAACCGGGGGCCTCCTGCTCCCAAAGCAGGCGCGCTACCAGGCTGCGCCACGCCCCGACCGATGCGGCGTCCGGATAAGTTACCACACTACGCGGTTTCCCATCCGTTCCGTAGTCGCGGCTGCCCTCGGCAAGAGGCCGCGCATTCTGCGTGACCCGGTGGTTCCCGTTCGACCGCGGGGCGCGCCGCATTTGACAATTCCTATTGCAGGCCACTACTCTATAACGCCATGAGTGTCATAGCAGAAGCAATTGCCGAACGGCAGAGCGAGATCGAGCGGCTCCAGGCGGAGATCAAGGCCTTGAGCGACGTCGAGCAGCTCCTGGGAGCTTCCGCCCCGCAGGCGAAGCCGGCGGCTCGCCGGTCTTCCCCGCGGAGGAAGGTGGCGGCAGCGGCCCCGGTCACGGAGACCGCGGCCGACGCCAAGCCGAAGAGAAAGCGCCGCCAGATGTCGCCCGAGGAAAAGAAGGCGGTATCCGAGCGGATGACCGCCTACTGGGCGTCGCGGAGAAAGAAAGCCGGAAAGTAGGCCCGCCGCTCGGGCGCGGTCTTCCCGCCGGGACGGCGGCAGCTCACGGTCGGGGGCCGGTTTCGTTGGACCGCGGTGTTCGACGAGCAGGGTCCCCGACCCGGCGACTGCTCGTCCCTCCAGCGTCGACACGTAGAAGCCCGCGGGGCCGCCGGCTTCGCCTCACGGGCCCTATCGGTCCGCCAGCGACTGCCTGACCGACGCGAGCTCGACGCAAACCACGAATACCCGCATCGCCTGATCGAGATCGGTGAGCTCGGGAAACGTCGGCGCCAGCCGGATGTTGGCGTTGTCGGGGTCCCTGCCATACGGAAAGGTGGCGCCGGCCGGCGTGAGCTTCACCCCCGCCCGGGCCGCGAGCCCGACGACCTCGCCGGCGAGGCCGGGACGGGCGTCGAACGAGAGGAAGTAGCCCCCGCGGGGGGTCGTCCACGAGCCGGTCCCGGTTCCGTCGAGCGCCTCCGACAGCCGGCGGAACACCAGGTCGAACCTGGGACGCAGGATTGCCGCGTGCTTCCGCATGTGCGCCCTGACATGGTCCATGTCGCGCAGGAAGCGGACGTGCCGCAGCTGGTTCACCTTGTCCGGTCCGATGGTCACGACCTGCATCCGCCGCCGGAACCAGTCCAGGGTGGCGGGCGAGCCGCCCATGAAGGAGATGCCCGCGCCGGCCCGGGTCACCTTGGACGTCGACGCGAACAGCACCAGGCTGTCCTCGGTGCGGTGGCGCCGGCACGCGTCCATGATGTTGGTCAGCCGCGGGGGCTCGTCGTCCAGATCGTGGACCGCGTAGGCGTTGTCGCACAGGATGCGGAAGTGCGGTCCGGCGATGGCGGCGAGGCGCGCCAGACGGTCGACGGTGGCCTCGGAATAGACCTGTCCCCCCGGATTGGAGTACTTCGGCACGCACCAGATGCCCCGGATCGAGGCGTCGGAGCGCACGCGGTCCTCGACCTGATCCATGTCCGGGCCGTCGTCCCGCATCGGGACGTTGATCATCTCGATGCCGAGCTCCTCGAGAATCGCGAAGTGCCGGTCGTAGCCGGGCACGGGGCAGAGGAACCGCACCGTCCCCGACTCCCGCCACGCGGAGCCCGGCCCGGCCGGGCCGTGGAGCCACGCATTCAGGAGGTAGAGATACATCAGGGCGAGGCTGCTGTTGCCGCCGGCGATTACTTCGTCGGGACGGACGGCGAGCCACGCCGCGCCGAGCCGCCGGGCTTCCGGCAGGCCGTCGAGGCCGCCGTAGTTCCGAACGTCGGCGCCGTCGGCGGCGGCAAGCGGGCCGTTCGTCCGGTCGAGGTCGTCGGACAGCGCGAGCTGGGCCGGGCTCGGCTTCCCGCGGGTCAGGTCGAGCGAAAGGCGGGCGGAGCGGAATCCTTCGTGAACGGCGGTCAGCTCTCGTTCGCGGGAACGCAGGGTCTCCAGATCGAAACGGTCACGCGTCGTCGTGGTCAAAGCGCCTCCTGTGCCTCCATGTTACAGGACCGGCGCGGGGGCCTCGCCGGCGCCCGCCCTGGTTTGCAGCGGTCCGGGCCCCGAGTTCTCCGCCTGCCTTTGTTCGTGGGGACCCCGCCGGCGCCTGCAGGGTCCGGGGAACCCCGGAACATCTTCCCTGCCCTTGTTCGTGGAGACCTCGCCGGCGCCTGCTTCGGTTTGCAGGGGTCCGGGGGCGGTGGGATAATCGGAGCTTGGCTGTATCCGCCTGTCGGCCGGAAGCGAGTGCGATGCGAGTGGCCCTGCAACCCTTGATCAGGACCGCGGTCGGCGCGAGGCTGCTGCTCCTGACGCTGGCGTGCGCGGCCGCGAGCTGCGCGCCGCCGGCGGATTCGGCGGCCGGCGGCGCCCCGTCGGGGGGCGACGCCACCGCCGAGGGGCCCTCGCCCGGCGAGTGGTTCACCGACCGCGCGGCGGCGGCGGGGCTCGACTTCGTGCACTTCAACGGCATGACCGGCGATTTCCATCAGACCGAGATCATGGGACCCGGCGTGGCCCTGTTCGACTATGACAACGACGGCGACCTCGACGTCTATGTCGTCCAGGGACGAACGCTCGGAAGCGGCGAACCCCTGATGCCGCGGCCGGCCGGACCCCTCACCGACCGGCTCTACCGCAACGACCTCGAGCCTTCGCCCGACGGGCCCCGGCTGCGATTCACCGACGTGACGGCCGAGAGCGGGCTGAACCCGGGCGGGCACGGCATGGGGGTCGCGGCCGGCGACTTCGACAACGACGGCCGGGTCGACCTCTACCTGACCGGATTCGAGCGCAACCGCCTGTTCCGGAACCGGGGCGACGGGACGTTCACCGACGTGTCGGAAGAGAGCGGCACCCACGACCCCGACCGGTGGGGGGTGTCGGCCGCCTTTCTCGACTACGACCGCGACGGCTGGCTCGATCTCTTCGTCGGCAACTATCTGAGCTTCAATCTGGATACGCACATCCCGTGCTACAACCGGTCCGGCCCGCCGGACTACTGTCCCCCCGAGGTGTACCGCGCCCAGCCCGACCGGCTGTACCGCAACCGCGGCGACGGCACGTTCGTCGATGCGACGGCGGAGGCCGGCGTCGCCTGGGAGTTCGGCCCCGCGCTGGGGGTGTCGACGGCCGACTTCGACAACGACGGCTGGATCGACCTCTTCGTCGCCAACGATCAGCAGGAGAACCAGCTGTGGATCAACCGGGGCGACGGCACCTTCGCCAACCGGGCGCCGTTGTGGGGCGCGGCGCTGGGCGCGGGCGGCGAGGCGAAGGCCGACATGGGCGTCGACGCCGGCGACTTCGACAACGACGGCGACGAGGACATCTTCGTCACCGAGCTCGTCGGCCAGGGCAGCACCCTCTACGTCAACGACGGCTCCGGGCTCTTCGAGGAGCAGAGCATGCAGACCAGGGTTCGTCTGCCCAGCCTGCCCTTCACCGGCTTCGGGACCGCCTGGCTCGACTTCGACAACGACGGCTCGCTGGATCTGTTGTCCGTCAACGGCCACGTCACCCGGAACATGGACGCGCTCGGGCCGGACAACCCGTTCCCGTTGCAGCAGCGCAACCTGTTGTTCCGCAACCGCGGCGACCGGCGGTTCGAGGACGTGACGGATCGCGCCGGCGAGGCGTTCCGCCTGTCCGAGGCGAGCCGGGGCGCCGCGTTCGGCGACGTCGACAACGACGGCGACACGGACGTGCTAATCGGCAACGGGGCGGGTTCCCTGCGCCTGCTCGTCAACCGAATCGGCAACCGCAACCACTGGCTGGGCCTGCGGCTCGTCGGCGGGGCGGCCGCCCGCGACATGATCGGCGCGCGGGTGGAGATTGTCCGCGACGACGGATCGCGCCTGTGGCGCCGCGCGAGGTCGGACGGCAGCTACGCGTCGGCCCAGGATCCGCGCGTCCTCGTCGGGCTGGGGACGTCGCCGGTCCCCGTCGAGGTGCGGGTCACCTGGCCGAGCGGGCGCACCGAGTCGTGGCGCGACGTCGCTCCCGGGAGCTATGTGACGCTTCGCGAAGGCGAGGGCGGCTGAACATGGCGCGATTTCGGCTGGGAGCGGGGCTCCTCGGGTGCGTCTTGGCCGTGGCCGCCGGCTGCGCCGCGCCCGAGGACGCGACCGTATCGCTGGCCCCGGAGGGCGGCCGCCCCATGCGCGCGGGGGGGGCGCGGCAGCCCGTCGCCCTGCCGGACATCTCCGGCGTGGCCGCGTCGGTCCGGCGGCAGGTGCGGGAGCATCACGCCCGCCTGACCGCGAGGCTCGCCGAGCCGCGCACCCCGCCCGCCGAGCTCGCCGCCGCCTTCGGCGAGCTCGGCCTCGTGCTCATGGCCGCCGAGTATCACGCCGCGGCCGAGGCCTGCTTCGCAAGCGCCATCGACCTCGCGCCCGGCGCGATGCGGTGGCCGTACTATCTGGGCCATCTGCACGCCGACCGGGGAGACCGCGCGGCGGCGGCCGAGCTCTTCGCCCGCGCCCACGCCCTGCGCCCGTCCGATCTGCCCGCCCTGGTGCGGCTGGGCGAGACGCTGCTCGATCAGGGCCGGTCCGAAGAGGCCGAGGAGGCGTTCCGGCGGGCCCTTGCTCTCGACGTCGGTTCCGCGGCGGCGCTGGCCGGCATGGGACGCGCGGCGTTGGCGGAACGGGACGCCGCGCGGGCGGTGGACTACCTGACGCGCGCGCTCACCGCCGAAGAGCGCGCGACCAGCCTGCACTATCCGCTCGCGATGGCCTGGCGGCAGCTCGGAGACCTCGGCCGGGCCGAAGCGCATCTCCGCCGGCGCGGCGGCGGCGTGGCCGCGGTGCCGGACCCGCTGATGGACGTCTATTCGGGGGTGCTCGAGAGCGCGGTCACGTATGAGGCCCGCGGGCTGCGGGCGCTGCAGGGCGGGCAGCTGGCGGCGGCCGAGGACCTGTTCCGCCGGGGGCTCGAGCTGGCCCCGGACGACCCCGCCCTGCGGCATCGGCTGGGAACGGCGCTGATGATGTCGGGGAACCCGGCGGCCGCGGTCGAGCAGTTCGAGGAGACCATCCGCCGGTCTCCCGACTTCGCCCGGGCGCACTTCGGCCTCGGCATGGTGGCGATGATGGGCGGCGGCTATCCCGAGGCGGTGGAACGGTTCTCGGACGCGGTCGGGCATCAGCCCGACTATCTGGAGGCCCGCGTCGGCCTCGCCGACGCGCTGCGGGTGACGGGGCGGCCGGAGGCGTCGCTGGCGCACTACCGGGAGGTGGTGGTGGCCGATCCGCGGTTCGCCGACGCTTGGGTCGGCTACGTGGCGGCCCTCGCCGACCTCGGCCGCATCGCCGAGGCGCGCGAGCGGCTCGCCGAGGCGCTGTCGATTCTTCCCGGCCATCCGCAGCTCGCCCGGCTGCGGGCGCAGTTGCCGTGACCCGGCGCGGCCGGGCAGCCCGTGGCCGGGCCGTGGGACCCGCGTCGCCGGCTCCTGCGTCCTGGAGCCGGACGTTCCGGCGGATCCGGGCCGGTGGCCGGGCCGTGGGGCCCGCGTCGCCGTGTCCGGCGCCGGCTGGCCGCGGCCGGGCGGCGCACGAAGGACGGGGGCGCGAGGTGAGCACCAGCGGCGACGACAAACGGGAGGGGCCGACCGCGGTCACGTGGCGGGTGACGCGGCGTGTCGCCGGCTGCATCGGGCTCTTGCTCGCGGCGTTCGTTCTCGGCACCAGCCTGGCCGCCGCCCAGGAGGACGATGGGGACGGCTCCGGCACCGCCGCCATGGTGGCGCGGCTTCGGGCGATGGCCGCCGCCGGGGAGACGAACCCCTACGCCGGGTCCATTCGCGCCCAGGCCCTCGCGGCGGTAGCCCCGCCGGCCGAGCTGCCCGATCGGCTGCGGTACCGCTCGGAGATCGCGCGGTACCTCCTCTATGCCGGCCGGAGCGAGGAGGCGGCGGCGGCGTTCGACGACATCCTGCGCGAGGCGGAGGGCGACCCGAGGGTCTCGCCCACGTTCGTGAGCGCGGTGCGCCAGCTCCTCGCCCTGTCCGAGCTGCGGCTGGCCATGCAGCGCAACTGCGTGTCGGGCCCCGCCGCCGCCCGCTGCTCGGTCCCCGTCGACCGGGGGGCGGTGCACCCCGACGACGGGGCGGCGCGGCGGGCCATCGGGGAGTACGCCCGCATTCTGGGCGATCCTCCGGACGAGTCGACGGCCCTCGCCGCGCAGTGGCTGCTCAATCTCGCGTACATGACCGTCGGCGAGTATCCCTTCCACGTGCCCGAGCGGTGGCTCGTGCCGCCGGGCGGGTTCCGGTCGGAGCACGACGTCGGCCGGTTCCCCGACGTGGCGGGACGGCTCGGCGTCGACGTCGCGGGCCGAAAGGGCGGCAGCGTCATGGACGACTTCGACGGTGACGGGCGCCTCGACGTCGTCGCATCGTCGGCGGGGCTGTTCCCCGTCGCTGGCGGCGAGAACCCCAACCAGCTGCGGTACTTCCGCAACGAGGGCGACGGCGCGTTCTCTGACCGGACCACCGAGGCGGGGCTCGACGGCCTCGTCAGCGGCCTGCACGTCATCCACGCCGACTACGACAACGACGGGTTCCTCGACCTGCTGGTCCTGCGCGGCGCGTGGCTGGAGGTCGGGCACCCCAACTCGCTCCTCCGGAACAACGGCGACGGCACCTTCAGCGACGTCACCGAGGCGGCCGGCCTGCTGATGCCGGCGCCGACGCAGGCCGCGGCGTGGGGCGACTACGACAACGACGGCTGGGTCGACCTGTTCATCGGCAACGAGACCCGGGTCGATGCGTCGGCCGGCGCGTCGGTGTTCCCGTCCCGCCTGTTCCGCAACAACCGCGACGGGACGTTCACCGACGTCGCGGCCGCCGCCGGGGTGGCCGTGGTCGGGTTCGTCAAGGGCGTCGTCTGGGGCGACTACGACAACGACGGGCGGCTGGACCTGTACGTCACGCGGCTGCGCTCCCATCAGCCCAACCTGCTCTTCCGCAACGAGGGCCCTGGCCCCGACGGCGCCTGGTCGTTCCGCGACGCGGCGGCCGAGGCGGGGGTCGAGGGGCCGCCGGTGAGCTTTCCCACCTGGTTCTTCGACTTCGACAATGACGGCTGGGAGGACCTGTTCGTCAGCGGATTCAGCGGGGGGCTCGCCGACGTGGTCCTCGAGCGCCTCGGGCAGCCGCACCAGGGCCAGCGGCCGCGCCTCTATCGCAACGAGGGCGACGGCACGTTCACCGACGTCACCGCGGCCATGGGCCTGGACCGGATCATGGTCGGCATGGGGTCGAACTTCGGCGATCTCGACAACGACGGGTTCCTCGACATGTACCTGGGCACCGGCGACCCCGACTACCGCATGCTCATCCCCAACCTGATGTTCCGGAACGCGGCGGGAGAGCGCTTCCAGGACGTCACCTCGTCGGGCGGCTTCGGCCACCTGCAGAAGGGGCACGGCGTGTCGTTCGGCGACCTCGACGCCGACGGCGACCAGGACCTGTACCACGTCTCCGGCGGCGCCTTCGAGGGCGACACCTTTCCCAACGCCCTCTACCTGAATCCCGGCCACGGCAACCGATGGATCACCCTGCGGCTGGAGGGGGTGGCCACGAACCGCGCCGCCATCGGCGCCCGGATCCGGGTCACCGCGGCCACCCCGGAGGGCGACCGCGAGACCCACGTCACCGTGGGGGCAGGCGGCAGCTTCGGGGGGTCGAGCCTGCAGCAGGAGATCGGCCTGGGGGCGGCGACCGGGATCCGGACGGTGGCCATCACCTGGCCGGTCACCGGCGAGACCGACGTGTACCGCGACGTCGCGCCGGACCGCGCGTATCGCGTCCGGGAAGGCGACGCGGCGCTGACGCCGGTCGCGCTCGATCCGCTCGATCTGCACGGCCCGGCCGACCCGTCCGGCGGCGGCCCGGCGGACCCGCCCGACCACCGCGCCCGGGGCCTCGACGCGGCCGCCGTCGGCGACTGGCCGGAGGCCCTCGCCCGCTTCCGGCAGGCCCTCGCGCTCGCCCCGGCCGACCCCATGCTGAACTGGTACCTGGGCATGGCCCTGCGTCTCTCGGGCGGCGACGCGGAGACGGCGGTGGCCTATCTCGCGGAGGCGGCAAGGCTCGACCCCGCCCTGACCGCGCGGGCGCACCTGACCATCGGCGCCGTGCGCGAGGCGGGCGGCCGCGTGCAGGAGGCCATCGGCCACTTCACGCTGGCCGCGTCCGAGGCCCCGGAGGGCGGCGAGGCGCACTTCCGGCTCGCCGAGGCGCTGCGCCGGTCCGGCCGGGCCGAGGCGTCGCTCGGCTACTACGAGCAGGTCCGCGACCGCCGCGACGCCCGCTTCGGCGAGGTGCTGGCCCTCGTCAAGCTGGGGCGCCATCGCGAGGCCCACGACCGCCTCGTGGCCGGCGTCGCTCGGCATCCGTGGGAGCCCGCGTTCCGCCTCGCGCTGGCCCGCCTGCTCGCCGCTGCTCCCGACGACACGGTGCGCGACGGCGGTCGGGCTCTGGCCCTGGCGCAGGCGCTGGCCGAGCAGCTCCGCACGACGGCGGTCGCCGAGACCGTGGCGATGGCCCACGCCGAGCTCGGGCAGTTCACAGGGGCGGTCGAGTGGCAGCGCCTGGCCCTGTCCGTCGCCGCCGAGGCGGGGCAGGCGGAGGCGGTGCGGCGCATGTCCGCCAACCTCGCGGGGTATCTCAGCGGCGAGCCCTGCCGCATCCCCTGGCAGGACGACGAGCTGGAGTAGCGTTCGCGGGGTCCCGCGGTACGACCGGGCAGGTGCGCCGCCACAGGCAACCAGAGGAGACGTAAGACGCTGTCGAACCCGGGCAGGGGCGCGGCCTGCGCGCCGACCCCCTGCGCGTGGCCGACTGAACGTTCGTGGGACGCGCCCGAACGGCACCTGCTGGCAGCGTACTTGCAGTCGGTACCAGAGCTTCGAGACCGCGGCCGCGCGGCTATACTGGGCGTTCGTGGTGCCGCTGGCCGCGCTGTTCGATTGGGGGAGAAGGATGTTCGAGACGCGAGCGGAAATCAGGAGAGCCGCGCGCAAGATGGCGATCAAGAAGGCGGTCAAGAAGGAGCGCGACAGAATCCTGGCGTCGTGGGAGGAGCTCCGGAAGCTGTCTCGTGAAGAAGCCCGGCAGAGGATTCTCGAGGACGACCCGCGACCGCGCGTCAGCGATCCCTGACCGCGGCCAGCGCCGCGTCGAGCCGGCCCTGCAGATCGGGGTGGTCCGGCGCGATGCGCAGCGCTTCCCGGAACTGCGCGACCGCTTCGTCCAGCCGGCCCTGCAGCTGGAGCGCGGTGCCCAGGTTGGCGCGGGCGTCGACGTGACCCGGTTCGAGATCGAGGGCGCGGCGGAACTCGACCGCGGCCTCGTCGAGTCGGTCCTGCGAGCCCAGCACGATGCCCAGCCGGTTGTGGAGGTCGGCCGAGACCGCTCCGAGGTCGAGGGCGCGGCGCAGGTGCGCGCCGGCGTCGTCGAGCTCGCCGGCGTCGTGCAGGGCGATGCCCAGGGCCGCGTGGGCCTCGGCCGAGCCGGGGTCGATGTCGAGGGCCCGCCGGAGGCTCGCGATGCCCTCGCCGGTCCGGCCCAGCGAGAACAGGGCGTTGCCGAGGTTGGAATGGGCATCGGCGTCTCCCGGCGTCAGCGCCAGCGCCTGTTCGTAATGACCGACCGCCTCGTCGAGGCGGCCCTGGGCGGCGAGGGCGGTGCCGAGGTTGCTGTGGGCGAGGGCGTCGTCGGGGGTCAGCGCGAGCACCTGCCGGTACTGCTCGACGGCCTCGTCGAGCCGGCCCTCCGCCTGCAGCTCCGTCCCCACGTTCAAGGCGGTGATGGCCCGCATGTCGCTCATCGAGAGCACCGGCCAGTTGCAGAAGACGAGCAGGCCGGCGGCCAGACCCCCCGCCCAGACCGCCTGCGGAGTCCTCCATCCGGAGCGGGTCCTGGCCATCTGCCAGATCGCCACCGCACCCGCCGCCGCGAACAACATCAGCAGCGGGGCCAGCGGGTGGCGGTAGCGCCCCATCACCGCGAACAGCACCACGCTCGCCGCATAGGCGGCGAGCATCAGGTGGAACGGCCGCAGCTGCCGGCGCCGGCCCCACGTCAGGCAGATGCCGGCGGCCCCCAGGGGCGCGAGCAGGCCGAAGTGCCAGACGTGGCCGGCGAGCCGGAGCGGGACCGACCAGTCGGCGTGGCTGAGCTGGTCCTCGGTGTCGGCCACCTCCGATCCGTTGAGCGCCAGCACCACCTTGCGCGCGGTCAGCCGCAGCCAGTCGACGGGCTGGGTGCGGATGTACTCCAGCGACCGGCCCGTCCAGTAGCTCGAGACCTGTCGCGGGGTCAGCGGCGCCCCGACCTCGCGCTCGGCGATCTGCGTCGCGTCCCGGCGCTCGAACCGGGGGTCGCCGCGCCCGGGCAGGAGGGGGCGGTAGGTGCCGTCGGCGTCGGGGTTGTTGCCTATATAGAAGTTGGGTCCGAGCTGGGCCGTCGTCAGCACCAGCTCGCCGCCGACGGCCTGGTTCCGCGCCGCCGCCGGCAGGAGGATGAGGGCCAGCCCGAGCGCGAGGGCTCCCGCCCGCGCCAGATGCCGCCGCCCGGCATCGCGCGACAGCACCAGCCAGGCCAACAGCACGGCGGCGAAGACGAGGGCGTTCTCGCGGGTCAGCACGAGCGCGCCGAGCACCACGCCGGGCCACAGCCACGCTCGGGGGCGGCCCGGCTCGGTGACCAGCCGGGCGAGCAGGGCGAGGAGGAGGCACAGCAGGAACAGGCCCAGCGAGGTCTTCTGGACCAGGCCATCGAAGAAGATGGCCGGCGCGTAGACGGCGAGCATCACGCCCGCCGCGATGCCCGCCGGCGGCGAGAACAGCCGCCGCCCCGCCAGCGCCAGCAGGGCGCAGGATGCCGCGCCCAGCACGACCTGGCTGAGGCGCACGGCGAGCAGGCTGGGGCCGAACAACGTGTACACCAGCCCAAGGAAGTAGGGGTACAGCGGCGCCTGGTAGAAGGTCTCGCGGCCGAGCCACTCGCCGCCGGCGATCTCCAGCCCCCACGCGTGGTAGCTCTGGGCGTCGCCCATCGCGAGGTCGAAGAACGGGGCCGATTGGAGCTGCCAGACGTGGATGAGCCGGATCGCGAGGGCGAGGCCGAAGATGCCGAGCACGAACGGCCGGAATCGGTCCGGGTCCGCCGCTGCCGCGGTCGAATCGGTCCGCCGGTCGGCCGCCGGCGCCGGCGGTCTCCCCGGCCCGGCGGGCCGGCGTCGTCGTCGATGGCGGCCGGAGGACATGACGGTTCAGATGCGGGGGATGCGCGGGCGCCCCGGGGAGGGCCGGTCGACAGGCCCCGATCTCCTCCGGCGAGGTACGGTCCAGCGAAGGCCCGGGCGCCGGCCCGGCGCGCGGGCTCTGCCGCGGGGACGGACCAGGCCGCGCCCGCCGCAACGCGTCGCCCAGTGTAGCAAACCCGGCCGGAGCACCCGTCGCCGGCGCGATCCTGCACCGCCGAAGAGTCCTGTTGACCGGCCGAACACAAACGGTTAAAGTGCACCGTTAAATTGTACGTAACATGCCTGCGGACTCCTGTGGACTCAACGGATTGGATTGGCACTCCAAGGTATTGGATGTGTTCGAGGGTCCGGCGGCGATCGGGGGCGTGGGTATACGTGGATCGAGCGGCTGAGGTTCCGGCAACAGGTCGGCACGGTGCTTGCTTGTAGTGATCGCGCAACACGGAGACGAGGACTCTCCGTGGCAGCGGATCGGCTTGTGCAGGCTCGGGTCGGTCCGGTCGGGTGCGAACGGTAGATTCGGCTCTCGGAGGAGGTCATGTAATGGTGTGCAAGCGTTCGGTACTCGGTTTAATCCTGGCGGCCGCCGTGGTTGCGACCGGTCTGCCCCAGCCTGCGGCGGCGCAGCAGACGGGCGGCGACGTCGCGGTCGGCTACTCGTTCCTGTCGAACAAGGAGCTCGCCGCCAACGCGAGCAACCTGCCGTTCGGGTTCTTCTTCGATACGTCGATTCAGCTGAACGATTTCATGTCGTTCGCGTTCGACCTGAACGGCCACTACCGCCGCGGCATCGAGCCGAGCGCCGAGTACTCCGGCGGGCCGAGCGACCCCGTGGTGAGGGCGCCGGGCGACGTGGACTTCCAGGCGTTCTCGCTCGCCCGGTCGGAGACCGAGTACTGCTCCCCCAGGCTCTCGAGCAACGTGTACGACTATGCCGACGTCCTGTCGGTGTGCGAGGTGCACGTTCAGACCGTCGGAATCGTCGCCGGTCCCCGCTTCCACTTCGACGCCGGCGGCGCCCGCCCGTTCTTCCACGGCCTGTTCGGGGTCGCGCGCGGGCTGCGCAAGATCGGGTTCTTCGGGCACACCGCGACCCACTGGGCGATTCAGCCCGGCGGCGGCGTCGACATCGACATGACCGAGAACACCGCGTTCCGGGTGCAGGCGGACTACCGCATCACGTTCTTCCCCACGCCGGACATGGCGAATCCGGGGACGCAGTCGTCCCTGTTGAACTACAACGGAGACAACTACAACGATTTCTCGTTCTCGATCGGCGTGGTGGCCAAGCTCGGCTCCCGCCGGAACTGAGGGGCACGAGGGCCCGAGGCGGCGTGCGGACGACGTGTGAGAATCGATGTGGAACAGAACAGGTTGTCGTATTTGATTGGGAGGTGTGCACATGAGGTTGGGTAGGTTCCTTGCGGTCGTCGCGGCAGCGTTGCTGCTCGCGCCCGCTATCGCGGTGGCGCAGAGCTCGATTGCGGGCTCGGTCACCGACGACACCGGCGGCGTGCTGCCCGGTGTGACGGTCGAGGCGTCGAGCCCCGTTCTGATCGAAGGGTCGCGTGTCGTCTTCACCGACGGCACGGGAAGCTACAACATCATCGACCTGCGGCCGGGCGAGTACACGGTGATCTTCACCCTGCCCGGCTTCGGCACGCTGGTGCGTGACGAGCTCATCCTCGGGGCCGACGTGGCGTTGCCGATCGACGCGGTGCTGTCGGTCGGCTCGGTCGAGGAGACCATCACGGTGTCCGGCGAGACCCCGGTGGTCGACGTGCAGCAGGTGCAGCGGGTCGAGGTCATGACGCGCGAGACGCAGGAGGCGATTCCGACCGGGCGCAGCACGTGGTCGTACGCCCTGCTGATTCCCGGCGTCAAGGCCCGCGCCCCCGACATGGGCGGCACCGCCGGCGCGCAGCAGTCCGAGATGATGGGCCGGGGGCTCGACGCGGCGCACACCACCGTCGAGATCGACGGCATGATGATCAACACGTTGATCAGCGACGGGCGCTACCAGGCCTACATGAACCCGATGATGGCGGCCGAGACCTCGTACACCACCTCGGGTGCGACGGCGGAGACGCAGAACGGCGGCCTCCGCATCAACATGATCCCGAACGAGGGCGGCAACCAGTACAGCGGCAACTTCTTCGCCGGCGGGACCCCGGGGCAGTGGCAGGCCAACAACCTGAACCCGCGGCTGCAGGACCTGGGCGTGCAGGAGACCCCCAGGGTCTCGGTCATCTACGACTTCAACGGGTCGATCGGCGGCCCCGTGTTCCGCGACCGGCTGTGGTTCTTCTCGTCGGCGCGGCGCAACGTCATCGACGACGGCGTGCTCAACAGCACCAACCGGGACGGGTCGGCGGCCCTCGACCGGAACAGCATCACGAGCGCCAACGCGCGGCTGACGTGGCAGATGAACCAGCAGAACAAGATCTCGGTCATGTTCGACAAGGTGCGGAAGCGCCGGTTCAGCGAGCACGGCCCCGGGGACGACATCGAGACGGCGGCCCAGTCGTGGACCTCGCCGCACTACGACACCGGGACCGCGAAGTGGACGGGCACCCTCAGCAACCGGATGCTGGCCGAGTTCGGGTTCTCGCTGGTCTACGAGGACTGGGACCCCGGCTACTACCGCTTCAGCTCGCTCGGCGACTACGACTACTTCAGTCAGACGAAGCCGTCGGACAGCGAGCTGGCCACCTGCTTCTCGACGCCCTGCTATGACGCGCCCGGCTCGGCCGCGTACATGGCGCAGATGGCGCCCGGCGCCAGCTGGTACAACGTCATTCCCAAGATCGACTCGCATCTGGGGATGACCTACGGCGTTTCCGACGAGCACGAGCAGAACAACTATTCGCACCGCTGGGCGTATCAGAGTGCGGTGTCGTACGTGACGGGCTCGCACAGCCTCAAGGTGGGGATGAACTTCTCCACCGGCCAGAACCGGCACACGAGGACCGGCAACGGCGACCTGACGCAGCGTTACGACGATTCTCCGAACAACTACGGGCGCACCCTGGACTTCGTCCATCCCGGGCACTTCGCGGCCGAGTCGAACCTCGCGCTGGGCCTGCCCCCCGGCACCACCGGGGCGGCCGAGTGGGCCGTCGTCCACAACTTCCCGGAATTCCGGGCATACAACCTCGACTACAACGGGGGCATCTATGCGCAGGACTCCTGGACCATCGACCGGCTGACCCTCAACTACGGCCTGCGGGTCGACTGGGCCGCCGTGTCGATTCCGGATACCCCGAAGGCACTGGGGCGGTTCACGCCGTCGGACACCCGGCCCGGGCGCGCCCGGGGTGAGTTGCCCAGCTACGGTCCGGACTTCTCGCCTCGGTTCAGTCTGGCCTACGACGTGTTCGGCGACGCCAGAACCGCGCTGAAGTTCAGCTACAACAAGTACGTGCGGGACGTCGGCACCGGCCTGCCTTCCCGTTATCAGTACGGGGGCGCCCGGGACGACTGGCGGGTGTGGCGGGACTGCGTGCTCGACCCGGCCAGCGTCGCGGCCGGCCTCAACGAGTGCGCCGCGCCGGGATCGGACCTGTCGCTCATGTACGCCGCGAGCGCGAACGACGACGTCGCCCAGAACTGGGAGATCGGGCCGCAGCGGTCCGCCGCCTTCGGTTCGTTCACCATTCCCTCGGCCAACCCGAACCTGGACGACTTCGCGCGCGAGTACAACCACATCTGGACGGCGGGCGTCCAGCAGGAGATCTTCCCGGGCCTGTCGCTCAGCGCCGAGTACCGCCGCCGGTACTTCCGCAACACGTTCGCCCGCGACAACCTGGACCGCAACTTCAGCGACTTCGGGGCACTTCCCGACGGCAGCCCCGACCCGGCGTACGCCGGCACAGGCCGCTACGTCCAGGTGGCGCGGCCCTATCCGATGACGGGCTCGTTCACGCTCTTCAACCTCGACCCGGCTCGCCTCGGGGACGACGACAACGTCTGGGAGCAGACGATGGTCGACGGCTACTCGAACATCTACCATGGGTTCGAGCTGAGCGCCCAGGGCCGGCTGGCCGGGGGCGGCACCCTCTTCGGGGGCTGGTCGATGGAGGACACCGGTCGTACCACCATCTACGGGTTCGACAGCACCGCCGGGGGCGGCAGCTACGGCGGCGAGACCAACCTGTGCGCCGACGTGCTGCACCGCGGCGACAACCCCAACGAGCTCCGGTTCTGCGACCAGAAGAGCTACCCCCGCCCGTTCCGGAACGAGTTCAAGCTGTCGGGCACGCAGCCGTTCTCGCTGCCGGGCCTCGGGGACATGCAGTTCGGCGCCTCGTTGCAGGCGTATCCGGGCGGCGGCAACATCCGCTGGGGCGTCTTCCAGGAAGGCCTCAACGTCCGCCGCTACGGCACCGGTGATCCCAACGAGCTGCTCGGCACCTACTCGGAGCGGCTCTACGGGCAGCCGGGGCACTGCGACGCCAACCCGGATTGCGTGCTCGGCGGGAGGTTCGTGCCGGCGGACGTGCCGACGACGGGCCTCAACGAGAGTGGATACATCGCGCCGATGATTCCGCTCTCCAGCGTGAAGTTCCTCCCCTACTGGACGCAGCTCGACATGAACTTCCTGAAGGTGTTCAACGTCGGGTCGTGGCGCTACGAGGCGCGGTGGGAGTTCTTCAACATGCTGAACAACGGCATCGAGCTGGAGCAGAGAAACACCACCGACATCGGCAGCACCGGAGCCGGGTACCAGTCGTTGACGAGCTGGGAGCGCGCGACCAGGCTGCTGCCGGGTCGGGTCATCCGCTTCGCGGTCACTGCTCGCTTCTAGGCGGGCCTCGCGGGGGCCAGGCCTGACTTCATGCCTGGTCCCACCCTTCCTTCGTTTCCCCGGAGTCGGGAGAGTCCTCCTCTCCCGGCTCCGGGTTTTTTTGTGGGGCCGGCTCTTGCCCCACCCTTTCCCTTTCGCGGAGTCGGGAGAAGACCCCTCTCGCGGGTTTGGGCCGTGGGGCGGGGTGGCTGTCGGTGGTCCTGGCGCTCGTCGATCGGGACAGGCGCAATGGCGCCGTCGTTCGTGCGTATCCGGCGGGTTGTCGCCGGGGAGCGGCTCTTGCGGGGAGCCGTGCGTTACCGCGGCCGGAGGTCCTGCAGGCCCTCGCGCGCGCCCGCATGAGCCGGATCGAGGAGCAACGCTTCTCGGAAGGCGCGTGCCGCCCGATCGGGCGCCCCGGCCGCCGCGAGGGCGAGCCCGAGGTTGGCATGGGCGTCGGCGTCGTCGGGATCGACGGCGACGAGGCGCTCGAAGTGGCGTGTCGCCTCGTCCATCCGGCCCTGCGTGGCCAACGCCACCCCGAGGTTGTTGAGCGCTCCGAGATGGTTCGGGTTGTGGTCGAGGGTGCGCCGGTACTCGGCGATCGCCTCGCCGCGCCGCCCCGTCCGATCGAGCACGAGCCCGAGCGCGTACCGGGTGAGAGCGCTGTCCAGGCCCTCGAGCGCGCGCCGCAGCATCGGCTCGGCCTCGGCGTAGCGGCCGAGGCCGGAGAGGCAGCGGCCGATGTCGGCGAGCACCCCGGGATCGTCGGGTCGCAGGCGGCGTTGGCGCTCGAGCACCTCCAGCGCCTCGTCGTAGCGCCGCAGCACCCGGTACATCGTCGCCAGCTCGGCGAGGGCCACCCGGTGGTTCGGGTCGAACTCGAGGGCGCGTCGAATCAGGTACTCGCGCCACGGGGAGTTCGTCGTGAGGTCGACGGTGGCGGCTTGCTGGAGGAGAAACGTCGTGCTCCGCGACTCTCGGATGAGCGCTTCGGCCAGCGGGTCGAGATAGGGTTCGTAGAGGGGCAGCCGGTCCGCGGTTCGGAGCGCCCGCGCCGCGTCCTCGTCGCGATCCAGCGTGGCGTACGCGTCGGCGAGGAGCCGGAAGGCGGGGCCGAACCCGGGAGCCGCGGCCGTCGTGGCCTCCAGCCGGGCCACCGCGTCCTCGGCGTCCCCCCGCACCAGCGCCACCCGGGCGAGCCCGAGCGCCGCATGCGCGGGGAGCGGGGCGCCCGGCGCGCGCGCGCGCGGCGCGAGGGGCTCGGCAGGTGCGGCCGGCTCGTCCAGCGTCAGAGCCCGGCGCCACGCTTCCACGGCGCGGTCGAGTCGCCCCGACTTGAAGTGCGCCTCTCCGAGCCGCCACCACGCGGGGCCGAACTCGGGGGCGGCGGCGACGACCTGGCGCAGACCGTCGGCCAGCGCCTCGTTGTCCCCGCGGGTGCCGTGCGCGAGCGCCCGGTAGTAGGTCCACCGCCAGGCGCCGCCGCCGAGCGTCTCGGCCATCGCATAGGCGCGGTCCGCGTGGTCGAGGAACAGGTCGGCGTGATAGGCGAGGCCGAGCGCGCCGACCGCTTCCGCGGACGTGGGCCGGCCTCTCGCGGCGCGATCCGCGCCCTCGAGGTGCTCGCGCAGCGCCGGCGGCTGGCCCGAGAGCTCGGGGAGGGCGGGAAGCCGCGCCGCGTACACCGCCCGCCTCGCCTGGTGGACGCCGGCGGCGAGCACGACGCCCGTCGCCATCGCGGCCGCGGCCCAGGCCAACCATCGGCGCCGGCCCGAACGCCCGCCGCCCGGCGTGGACGGCTCGGGGCTCGGGGCGGCGCCCCCCCGGCCGCGGGTGTCACGGCGCCGGCGAGCCACCGTTGCTCCAGACCGTCACCCGCGACATGCGGTCGTAGGGACCGCTGATGTGCATGCCGCCGGTGACCAGATCGGCGTCGCCGTCGTTGTCGAGGTCGCCGGCGGCCAGGGTGATCAGGTGGGTCGGCGAGCGCGCGATGCGATGCATCGCGAACTGCATCCGTCCGTTGTTCTCCAGCCACACGAGGCTGTGGGCGGCCTCGTCGTCCCACTGGTTGTAGGCGCTGACCACCGCCACGTCGAGGTCGCCGTCGCCGTCGAGATCGGCGGCCTGGGGGCTCGACGCGCCCGAGAGGTCCGCGATGCGGTGCGGCACGAACTCCAGACCGCCGCGGTTCTCCAGCCACTGCACGCCGTGCCAGGGCCGGCTGTTCTCGGGCGCGTAGTCGAACGCGTCGCCGTTGCTGTGCAGGATGTCGGGGTCGCCGTCCCGATCGAGATCGACGAGGGTGATCCAGCTCGAGCCGTAGTCCGGGTTCGTGGTGCCCCAGAGCAGCTCCTGCCGCCGCCGCGGGCCGGGAAAGGCCCAGATCTCTTCCCATTCCTGGCTGATCAACGCCACGATGTCGAGGGCGTCGTCGTCGTCGAGGTCGTCGACGAGGGCGTTGACGGCGCCGGAGAACCGTTGCAGCACGTGCGCCTCGAACGCCCATCCGCCCCGGTTCTCGAGCCACAGGGTCTCGCCATGGTCGTAGCCGAACGCAGCCACCGCGAGATCGAGGTCGCCGTCGCCGTCCAGGTCGCCCGCCCGCACGTCGGCGACCCGCGGGATTCCCTCGGCCGCGATGCGGCGCGTGAAGCGCTGGTTCCCGTCGTTCTCGAGGACGACGACCGCGCCGATGCGCAGGTCGCTCGGGAAGAGCTCGCCGAGGCTCGCGACCAGGAGGTCGAGGTCGCCGTCGCCGTCGAAGTCGGTCGGCTCCGCGTGGGCCGGCGCGCGGATGTCCTCGGCGACGGGCTGCTCGGTCCAAGTCCCCGCCGGGAACTGGCGAATCCAGGCGACCCGGTTCCGGACCGCGTCGCACGCCAGGATGTCGGGGAGGCCGTCGGCGTCGAGGTCGACGATCTCGACGTGCGCGATCTGGGGCCGCTCGTCCTGGCCGCGCGGCTCGCCGACCGGCCGGGGGGCGAAGAAGTCCGACGGCGCCCCCTCGGGCAGGATGCCGTCGCGCCCGCCGGTCGGGGCCTCGCGGCCCGGCGCGCCCCCGCACGCCCACGCCAGAGCGCACAGCAGGCCGGCTCCCAGGCCCCTGACGATGGTCGGCGGTACGATCGATTGCGCCCCGGTTCGACTGCGTGACACCGGTTTCGACTATACCAGACGCGGCCGCCGCCACCGGTCGGCCCGGCTGGAGGTCGCCGCCTCGCGGCTCGCCGCGCCGATCCGCGCGGTCCTGCTCCGGCCGGCCCGCTGTCGTATAATCGGCCCGATATCGCCACTGCAATGCCTTCGAACCAGTCGCCGTCGCGGGGGCTCCTGCGTGATCCTGCGACCCCGCTGATGCCTCCCATCGCCATGGCCGGCCGCCGCTTGTACTCCGCCGTCGGCTGCGCGCTGGTCGCCGCCCTCTGGGCCTGCTCCCCGGCCCCTGACGTCGACGGACTCCGTCTTGCCGCGGAGCAGGGGGACTTGGAGGCGCAGCTCGAGCTCGGGTCGATGTACGACGAGGGCCGGGGGGTTGCCGAGGACGACGCCGAGGCGGCGCGGTGGCTTCGGATGGCGGCCGAGCAGGGGCTCGTCGCCGCCCAGGGCCGGCTCGGGGAGATGTACGTGGAGGGCCTCGGGGTCCCCCGGAGCGGTGCCGAGGCGGCGCGGTGGCTTCGGATGGCGGCCGAGCAGGGGCTCGTCGCCGCCCAGGGGCGGCTCGGGGCGCTCTACGCCGGGGGCGGCGGGGTCGCGCGGGACGACGCCGAGGCGGTGCGCTGGCTGCGGCTTGCCGCGGACGAGGGGGACGCCCGGGCGCAGGGTCAGCTCGGGGCGATGTACGCGGGAGGGCGCGGCGTCCCGCAGGACGACGCGGAGGCGGCCCGTCTGATTCGGCTCGCGGCCGACCAGGGGCTGGCCGAGGCGCAGAGCCGGCTCGGGATGCTCTACGCGGGGGGTCGCGGAGTTCGGCAGGACGACGGCGAGGCCCTGCGGTGGGTGCGGTTGGCGGCGGACCAGGGGCTCGCCGAGGCGCAGGGTCAGCTCGGGATGCTGTACGCCGAGGGGCGCGGGGTCCCCCGCGACTTCGCGGAGGCCGTGCGGTGGTACCGTCTCGCGGCCGAGCAGGGGGACGCCCAGGCCCAGGTGAACCTCGGGTTCGCGTACGGCGAGGGGCGCGGGGTCGCCCAGGACGACGCCGAGGGGGTGCGGTGGCTTCGGATGGCGGCCGAGCAGGGACACGCCATCGCCCAGGGGCAGCTCGGCATGATGTACCTCGTCGGCGGCGGGGTCTCCCCGGACGAGGCGGAAGCCGCGCGCTGGATTCGGCTGGCGGCCGAGCAGGGCCTGGCCGAGGCGCAGTTCCAGCTCGGGATTCTCCACGCCCAGGGCGCCGGGGTTCCCGAGGACGACGCGGAGTCGGCGCGTTGGTTGCTGCTCGCGGCCGAGCAGGGACACCCCCAGGCCCAGGGCAGCCTCGGGACGATATACGCGGCGGGGCTCGGCATGCCGCAGGACGCCGGCGAGGCGGTGCGGTGGTTCCGCCTCGCGGCCGAGCAGGGGGACCCTCAGGCGCAGGCCAACCTCGGGGCGATGTACGCGGAGGGTCGCGGCGTCGGGCGGGACCCGGCCGAGGCGCTGCAGTGGTTCCGCCGCGCCACCGAGCAGGGACATCCCCAGGGGCAGTACTACCTCGGGCTCGCCTACCTGGAGGGCAGCGGGGTCGGGCGGGACGTCGGCGAGGCGGTGCGGTTGATTCGGCTCGCGGCCGACCAGGGATACCCCGACGCGCAGTTCTATCTCGGGTTCGCCTACACCGAGGGCAGCGGGGTTCCGCAGGACGATGCCGAGGCGGCGCGATGGGTTCGCCTGGCCGCCGAGCAGGGACACCCCTTCGCACAGGGCCAGCTCGGCCGCCTGCATGTCGAGGGACGCGGCGTCGAGCGGGACCTCGTGGCCGCCCACACCTGGCTCAGCCTCGCCGCCCTCCAGGTCCGCGGAGCGGAGGGTTCCGCCATCGCCCAGGCGCGCGATGCGGTCGCCGCGCAGATGACGCCCGAGCAGATCGCCCGGGCGGAGGCGAACGTGCAGGCGCGGTCGAGTGGAGGCGCCGGCGGCCCGTAGCCCGGAGAGCGGTCGCCTTCGGCTCCGCTCACCGGCGCCTTGCTCGGCGCTCCCGGCCCCCGCCGCGGGCCTGTGTTCGGCGGGGGGGAGCGCCTCGATCACGCAGTACCCGCGGCGCGGCCCCCGGTCTCGGCTTCCGGGGCGCTCTCGCGGCGCTCGATTCCGCGCAGCCGTTCGCGCATGTGACGGTCGAGATGGGTGATTTGTTGCGAGGTCTGGGCGTTGAGCACCGCGACCTGGGCGTCGACCCGGTCGAGCCGGGTGTCGAGGTCGCTCACGCGGCGGCCGAGCCCTTCGAGCCGCGTGTCCAGCCCGCCCAGGCGGCGCTCGAGGCCGCCGAGCCGGGTGTCGAACTCGACCAGACGGCGGTCGAGGCCGTCGAGCCGGATTCCGATCTCGTCCGTGCGGCGGACGAGGCGGTCGAGCCGGGCGTTCGCGGGATTCGCGGGGTCGTTGAGTCGCTCGTCCACCCGCTCGGCCATCGCCTTGGCGAGGGTGCCGGGGATGCGGCCCTTGATCCACCCCTCGATGATGAACAGCAGGACGACGAGATTGGCGATGCCGACCAGCACATCCATGGGCCAATCATAACCGAGTCCGGGCGACCTTCGGTCGCCGGCCGGCAGCTCCGCCCCGAGATGACCCGGCCGTCGGCGATGATGGGGCCCGAGCTGTGCCCGGCCGGCGTCTCCCGGTAGTCGAAGATCCGCGTCTCCCAGGCGATCTCGCCGCCTCACGGCGGCACCCGTCCGCTTGGCCGAAGTCCGGCGAACGAGTAGCATTGGAACAGGGCGCGCATCGCGAACCCGCAGGTGCCGGCAGGATTGGGTTGGGGGGTGCGGCCGCGCTCCATCAGGCACGGCGGCAGAGCGTCGGCGTTGGCTGGCGGGCGGGATTGCGTGCCGCGAAGGAGTGGGTCCGTGGGTCTGACAGATCGGCTGTTCGGCCGGAAACCGAAGGAAGACGCCCCCGATCCGCTCGCCGATCTCGTCCTTGAGAAGCTCAAGGTCGGCTATCTGGTCGACCACGACCTCCGGACCTGGAAGGTGACCGGCTACTGCCGCTACCGGTTCTCGGGCCGGGACGACGACATCGAGGAGTGGGAGCTCACGACGAGCGGCGAGCAGCGCTATCTGGAGCGGGCCGACGACGCCTGGTCGCTGTCGCGTCGCATCGCCGTCGGCGACATCGCGGGCGACGTCCGGCAGCACATCCTCGACCGCGACGATCCGCCGGAGAGCATCGTCTTCGCGGGCGCCGTGTACCGGCTCGACGCCTCCTCCGCCGGGCACATGCTTCCCGACGGCGCCGGGGCCGGCGAGCCGGTGATCCGCTGGGAGTACGTGGACGAGGCGGAGACCGCCTTCGTCGGCATCGAGCAGTGGAGCGAGACGGAGTTCACGGCCGCCGCGGGCCGCATCGTCGAAGACTATCAGTTCACGCACATTCTGCCGGGGAGTCCGGAATGAGCAGCCGACCGCCGCGCCCGTGGATGGCCTTTCACGGCACCTCGCCCGGGGTTCGCGCCGCAGAACGGCGTCGCCTCCGGGGAGGCGCCGGTTTCCTGCAAGGTTGGTCGGGTGGCAATCGGAGCCGCAAGGCGGCGGTCTCCGGGCCGGGCGCCCGAGGCGGGAACGCGCGGCGGGGCCTTCGTTTCGGGCTCCTCGCCGCCGTCCTGCTCGCGGCCGCGTCCTGCGCCACCCGGACGCCCCTCGAACGGCTCGAGCAGGAGCTCCAAGCGTACCCGGAGTACTCGGTGGTGCTGCAGGACATGACCGACGAGGGGTTCGGCCATGCCCACCAGTACCGCGTCGTATTCGGCGGGCCGCAGGCCGGCTCGGAGGAGCCCGTCTACCGCGAGGCCGTCCTCGACTGGACGGACGTCGATTCCCGGACCTACGAGCGCTACCAGTCGTCGCTCGGCATGGTGGTGCTTTCGAAGGGCGCGGACGGCGTCGTCGACCGGGGCGAGCATCCGCCGGGCTATCAGCAGGTGGGGGACGAGCGGTACGGGCGGTGGCGGGACGACGGCGGCGGTCGCTCGTTCTGGGAGTTCTACGGCCAGTACGCGCTGCTGAGCCATATCATCGGCGGCTTCGGGCGTCCCATCTACCAGGGCGACTGGAACGGCTACCGGGACGCGCGCGGCCGCGGCCAGACGTACTACGGCCCCGGCGGCGGCACGTACGGCACCAACGGGTCGACCACCCGGCAGACCAGCCCCGACTTCTTCCGCCGGCAGCAGGCGCGCCAGGCCGCGCAGGGCCGGTCCTTCGGCCAGCGGGTGCAGAGCCGCATGGCGGGAGGCGTCCGCAGCTTCGGCAAGTAGCCGCCCGTTCAAGGGCGGTCCTGGAGGCATGTGATGTCCGTGGATCAGATTCTTGCCGGCTTCGTCTACCTGATCGTCGTCCTCGTCCTGCTGGCCGTCGGCAAGTGGGCGTACGACGCGCTGCACCGGCGTTTCGTGCTCCGGGTCGAGCTGCTGGAGAAGGACAATCTGGCCCTCGCCGTCACCGTCGCCGGCTACTACCTGGGACTGGTCATCGTGCTGGGCGGGGTCGTGTCGGGGCCCGCCTCCATCAGCCTCCTCGACGACGTCATCGGGCTGGTCATCTACGGCGGGCTGGCCATCGTCCTCCTCAACCTCTCGGCCTGGGTCAACGACCGTCTCGTGTTCTCGCGGTTCGACAACGAGCGCGAGATCGTCGAGGACCGCAACGTCGGCGTGGGCATCCTCGAAGGGGCCAACTACGTCGCGGTGGGGCTGATCACGGCCGGCGCGATGTCCGGCGAGGGGGGGATGGCGTCGGGTCTCGTGTTCTGGGTCACCGGCCTCGCCGCCCTCGTCGTCGCGGGGGTCCTGTACGACCGCATCACCTCGTACGACCTCCACGACCAGATCGAAGCGGGCAACGTCGCGGTGGCGGTGGCCTTCGCGGGGATCCTCGTCGGGTTCGGCAACGTCATCCGCCTCGCCGGCGAGGGCGACTTCGTGTCCTGGAACGAGAGCATGACCGAGTTCGGGTACTACCTGGTGGTGGGGCTGGCCCTGCTTCCGCTGGTGCGGCTCTTCGCCGACAAGGTGCTCCTGCCCGGGGCCCGGCTGACGGACGAGCTGGTTCAGGAGCGGCCCAATCTGGGCGCCGGCGTCATCGAGGGCGTGAGCTATCTCGCGGCTTCGATGCTGATCGGCTTGACGCTGTAGTCGGGCGGTGCCACAGAACGGCGCGGACGCCCGCGGAGGGACTTGAACCGCCGCCGCCGCGGTCATGAGCCGCGCAGTACGGCGCAGAGTTCCGCGGGGTGGATGGGGCGGCCCTGCCGGGCGACGGAGCCGTCATGCGGCGATTCGCGGGTGCCGCGGCTCGCCGACGGCGCACGGGCGCCACGGACGCTTCTCGTCGGCGGGAGGCGCCGTCCCCCGGCGCCGTCTCCGGCCGGGCGCCCCGGCGGCGCGTCATTCCAGACATGAGCATCCGCACGGTCGCGGTGGCGCAGGCCCTGACGCGGGCCCTCGGCTTCCTGCGCCGCGAGAACCTGTTGCGCCTCCTCGGGGTCATCGCGGTGCTGATTCTGGGCGGGGCGGCCGGCTTCTCGTTCTTCGAGGGACGGTCCCCGGCCGACGGGCTCTGGTGGTCCATCGTCACCCTGACGACCGTCGGTTTCGGCGACATCTTCCCCGTGTCGCTCGGCGGCCGGCTCATCGGCATCGTGCTCATGTTCTTCGGCATCGGCGTGCTGGGCATGTTCACCGCCACCATCGCCGGGGTCTTCGTCGAGCAGCGCATGAGGAAGGACCGGGGCATGGACTCGTACGACGGCAAGGGACACATCGTCCTGTGCGGCTGGAACGGCCGGATGAAGGAGATCCTGGCCGACCTGCGGGCCGATGGGCGCTCCGCCGCCAAGGACATCGTTCTGTTGGCGGACGTCGACGTCAAGCCGGTGGTGGACGAGCAGCTCCACTTCGTGCGGGGCGAATTGACCGAGGAGCACCTGAAGCGGGCCGGCATCGGGGCCGCGGCGACCGTCGTCATCGTGGGAGACCGGTCGCTGGACTACAGCGCGCGCGACGCCAAGTCGGTGCTGTCGACGCTGACCGTCAAGAGCCTCAATCCGGAGGTCTACTGCATCGTCGAGCTCGCCACCGAGGCGAACGTGCGCCACTGCGAGCGGGCCCGCGCCGACGAGATCGTCGTGGGGGCCGAGCTCTGCAGCCGGGTCATGTCGACCGCGGCCCTCGACCACGGCATCTCCACCGTGCTCCGCGAGCTGCTGAGCGCTCGGGTCGGGCAGGACCTCGTCACCGAGCCGGTGCCGTCCGCGCTGGCCGGCCGGCCGTTCTTCGACGTATTCTCCGCCCTGAAGCGGGACGAGGACAAGATCGCGGTGGCGATCCAGCGCCAGGGGAACGGAGCCATCGAGACGAACCCCGGCGCGGACGTCGTGGTCGCGGCCGCGGACCGCCTGGTGGTGATCTCGGCCCGCGAGCGTCGGGCGCCCTCGGCGAATTGAACCCGGCGCCCCGACGTATCGTCAATCAGGGAGAATCTCCGGCGCCGCCCCGTTCCGATGGGGAGAGGCGAAGAGCCCCGGTCGGAGCCCCGCGGCGGAACGCGGGGGCGCGGCCGACGGGACGGGCGCGCAGGGGGGAACGGACGCGCGAGGAGGCGCGATGAATGTCTGAGCAACTGGAAACGGTCAAGAGCCATGTGCTCGATCTCGGGCTCACGATCACGGGGGAGAACGAGGCCGACGACCTGGTGGTGGTCGACGACGAGGACAACGGCATCAAGCAGCTCGTCATCGACTGCGAGCCGCCCATCGTCATTCTCGAGCAGCTCATCGGCGAGGTGCCGGCCGAGCCCGGCGACCTCTTCACCCGGCTCCTGCAGATGAACAACACGCTGGTGCACGGCGCCTTCGCCCTCGACGAAACGGGGCGGCGCATCTTCTACCGCGACACCCTGCAGCTCGCGAACCTCGATCTGAACGAGCTCGAGGGCTCGATCCGCGCCCTTTCGCTGGCCCTCGCCGAGAACGGGGCCGAGCTCCTCACGTACTGGAAGAAGTAGCCATGAGTATCTTTCGCAGAATGTTCAAGGTCGCCCAGTCGAACGCCCACGCCGCCATGGACGGGCTGGAGGATCCGATCAAGATGACCGAGCAGGGCATCCGCGATCTCAAGAAGAACCTCCAGGCCGCGATGGTGAGCCTCGCCCAGGTCAAGTCTCTGGCCATCCGCCTCCAGAAGGAGAGCGACGACCACAAGAAGCGGGCGGCGGACTACGAGCGCAAGGCGATGCTCCTGATCCGGCGGGCCGAGGCCGGCGAGATGGCCGCGGCCGAGGCCGAGCGCCTCGCCACCTCGGCCCTCGAGAAGAAGGACGACTCGGTGCGGCAGGGGGCTCGGGTCGGCGCCGACTACGAGACGCAGCGCCGGATGTCCGACCAGCTTCAGGCCAAGGTCGAGGACCTCAAGCGGCAGATCGCCAAGTACGACAACGAGCTGATCACCCTGCGGGCCCGCGCCCGCACCGCGTCGTCGATGCGCAAGATCAACCAGCAGCTCGCCGGCGCCGACGCCTCGGGCACCGTCGCGATGCTCGAGAAGATGAAGCACCGGGTGCAGGAGGAGGAGTCGCTGGCCGAGGCCTACGACCAGCTCGGCGACGTCGGCGGCACCATCGACGACGACATCGACCGCGCCCTCGCGGGGCCCGCGCCCAGCGCCGGCGCCGACTCGCTGGCCGAGCTCAAGAAGAAGATGGGCATCGCGGCGCCGTAGAGCGTTGTGCCGGGCGCGCTCCTCCCTCGTCCGCCGAGTACTGAGGTGATATCATCGTGAGCCGTCATGGTGATATCACTCGGGAAGTCCACGTCGCAGATGACGTCCCGCTCGGCCGGCGCGAAGTCGGGTCGGTTCGTGTTGCGGATGCCGGGGCAGACGCATGCGATGCTGGAAGCTGCGGCCCGCGCATCGAGGTTGTCCCTCAACGCGTACTGCGTGCGGAAGCTCACCAGCGCCGGTCCGGGTGGCCTCGTCGACGAGCCGGGGGCAGCGTTCGTCTCACGCGCAGCCGCCATCGCCGGTGACGCCCTGGTGGCCGTGATACTCCACGGCTCCTGGGCCCGCGGCGATGCGACCCCGGGCTCGGACGTGGACCTGCTGGTCGTCGTCGAGCCGCGTGCCGCGCCGAACCGCCAGTGGTACCGCGACTGGGACGCGCGTCCGGCGGTCTGGGAAGGGCGGCCCGTCGACGCGCACTTCGTGCATCCACCGGTTGAGGAGGCTCTCAGCGCGTTCTGGGCCGAGGTGGCCATCGACGGGACGGTGATCTTCGATCGGGACCGGCGGATTTCCGTCGCCCTGGCGCGCATCCGGCGGGCCATCGCGAGCGGCCGGTTCGTACGGCGGGTCGTGCACGGTCAGCCCTACTGGACCGAGGCCGGGTGATGCGCAACCGTGCGCTGGCCGTCGACTACGTGCGCCGCGCCGAGTCTCGCCTGCGCGCGCTCGATGTCCTGTACGAGGACGAGAGCTGGGCCGACGTCGTGCGCGAGTCGCAGGAGGTGGTCGAGCTGGCGCTCAAGGGGTTGCTGCGCGCTGCCGGCGTCGATCCGCCGCGCGTGCACGACGTGGCGGACGTGCTCGCCGCCGAGCGCGTCCGGTTGCCGGAGGCGCTGAGGGACGACGACGTGGCTCGGCTCGCCGCCGCGTCCCGCGATCTGCGGCGCGACCGCGAACTCGCCTTCTACGGCGCCGAGGACCTCACGCCGTCCGATTTCTACCGGGAGGCCGACGCGGCCGCCGCCCGCGAGGCGGCGCGCGTCGTCGTTAGACTCGTGCGCCCCCACGTACGTGCAGAGCCTTAGAATGGTGACCGAAATTACCTTGCCGCGCGCCCGAGGCGCGACCCCCGCACTACGACGCAGACTCCTGGGGAACGATGGCTTCGGCTCGACCTGCTGCCGGGCCTCAATCCGACTCGATCGCTTGCAGTGACGACACGTGTGCGTGCCCCAGCGCCCGCATCACCTCCTCGGCCGCCCGCACGCCGTGGTACTGCGCCTCTTCGAACACGGAGATGCCGCTCATGTCGGAGTGGGCGAAGCGGATCGCGCCGTGCGGGGCGGCAGCCCGGCGGCGCGCCTCGCCCCAGATGAAGCCGGGGGTGGGCCGGATCATCGCGTGCCCCTGCACCATGACGTCGATTCGGCTCACCCGGGACTCGATGTCGGGGTGGGCCTGCACGAGGTCCGCGAGTATCAGCGAGGCCCAGTCGCGCCAGTCCTGCTCCAGCATCCAGGCACGGGCGGCGTCGGGGTTGGGGACGGCGAGGGGCAGGTACCAGGTCAGCACGCTGGGTCCCGGCGCCGTCCGCAGGTCCTGGTGGGTGGCGACGACGTAGCCCAGCGACGGGCTGTCGTAGAGCACGTTGTCCCACGCCGCGCCGTCCGGGGCCCGGTCGACGGTCAGGTTCGCGACCACCCACGGGCTGTAGGTGAACGACTCGACGCCGGCCGGCGCGTAGTCGTCGATGACCCAGGGCGCGGTGAACCGGGGCAGGGCGTAGATGCAGTGGCGCGCCCGGAACCGCACCGCGGTCCCGGTGCGCGTGTCGAGCGCGTCGACGTCGACGCCGCCGGCCGCCGCCGCGCCGGCGGGAATCGAGCCGACGGGAACCCCGCCGGTCGGAACCGCTCCGGCCGGAGCTCCGCCGAGGGAAGCCCCGCCGTCTCCCGCGTCACCCGTCGGACTCAGCCGGTAGACCAGCATCCCCGTGCGGACGTTCCCCCCCACCCGGTCCATGAAGTGCCGCACGATGCGGCCGTTGCCCTCGGGCCAGGTCAGGTACTCGACGTCGTCGGGGCGCGAGCAGAAGTAGTGCCACCCCGCCCAGGCCGACGTCGTCTCCAGCGTGCAGCCGTAGTCGTCGCGGCAGCAGTAGTCCACGTACCAGCGCAGGCGGGGGGACGTCCACCCCGCGCGGTCGAAGTACTCGCGCATCGACATCCGGTCGAGCCCGGCGATCGCCGTGTCGTCGGTGCCTGCCGCCACGGGAAGGGCGAACGCCCGGCGCCCTCCCGCGTCGCGGTAGTCCCGGTACCGCCGCATCTCGGCCTCGAACGCCGCGAGCTCCGCCGCCTCGCCGGAGCCCGCGGCGGGGGCCACCACGTCCCGCGCCGACAGCCCCTCGCGCCACTCGCCGTCGATGAGCAGGCGTTCCTGGGGGGCGTGGCACAGATGGCGCGGATCGTAGACCGGCTCCCCGTCCGGGCCGGTGTCCAGGACCAGGCCCATCTCGGCGACGAGCTCCCGGGTCGCGGTGGCCTCGGCGGTGGGGACCGGCAGGTAGTGAGCCCCCCAGGGATAGGCCGACACGTCGTTCCGCCCCGACCGCGAGTTTCCCCCCGCGTCCGGCTCGAGCTCGAGCACCACGAAGTCGCCGCGCATGCCGCTCTTCGCGAGCTTCCACGCCGCGGACAGCCCCGCCACGCCTGCCCCCACGATGACCACGGGGACTTCCCGGACCTGCTGCGGCTCGGGTCGGGCGCCGCCCCGCAGCCGGTGCCCCAGGCGGTGCGAAGCGCCCACGACGGCGCCGGCGATGCGCCCGGCGTCGAGGGCCTGCTCGACGGAGGCGGACGGTCGCGGCCTGCACCCGAGCGCCATCGCAGCGGCGGTGCCGCCGCCCATGCGCAGCAGAGCCCGGCGCGTCAGCCCGGGGCCCGAAGGCGTCCGTGGTCTTCTCATCTGCAGCTCAGCCCGCGAGCGGTCGTCGCACGGCGCGCCGCGCGCAAGCCGCGTTCTCCAGGGCGGCGACCCCTCCCGGGGGGCAGCGCCGTTCCAGCCCGCCAATCGTCGCCTTCGGCTCCGCCTCGCGTCCGGCCAACCCTGCCGGGAGCCCGCGCCGTTCTATGGCGCAGACCCCCGCGGCGCGAGCGCCTCGTCTCGGTCGGGCCGCGCGTACTCTTCCCAGCCTTCCGCGTGGTACCGCACGAGGACCTGGTTGTTCAGCCGGTTCACCTCCGCCGGCACCGCCGCCATGTCGGCCGGGAACTCGAACAGCGACCCCGCGATGGCCGGGGTCAGGTAGCGCAGGTCCGGCGGGAAGGCGTCGGACGGGGCGAGGGGCTCGGGCGACGCCAGCACGTAGCCCCATTCGCCGAAGGTCGGGACCGGCGCGTGGTACGGCCTCGCGTCCAGCCCGACGGCGCGGACGGTCTCGACGACGCACCAGAACGCCCGCCGCGAGACGAGGGGCGACGTGCTCTGGATGGCGGCCGCGCCCCCCGGGCTCAGGCGGCTCGCGAGCCGCCGGTAGAAGGTGGTCGTGTACAGCTTGCCGAGCGAGTAGGTGCGGGGGTCGGGGAAGTCGACGACGATGAAGTCCCAGCGGGCGGTGGTCGACTCGAGCCAGACGAAGGCGTCGGCGTTGACCACCTCGACCCGGGGCGACCGCAGCGCGTAGTCGTTGAGGGCGGCGAACGCCTCGTGGTCGCGGAAGATCTCGGTCATCATCGGGTCGAGGTCCACCAGCGTGACCTCGCGCACGCGGTCGTCCTTCAGGATCTCGCGGACCGCCATGCCGTCGCCGCCGCCCAGCACCAGCACGCGGCGGGGCGCGGCCACCGCGGCCAGCCCGGGATGGACGAGTGCCTCGTGATAGCGGTACTCGTCGAGGGTCGAGAGCTGCAGGTTGCCGTTGAGGAACAGCCGGACGCCGTCGTCGCCCCGCGTCAGCACGATCCGCTGGTAGGCGGACGAGCGCGAGATGATGACCGGATCTTCGTAGAGCCGCCGCTCGGACCAGGTCGTCAGGTCGTCCGAGAACACGGCGCCCAGCCCCATCACTGCGAGCGCGCCCCAGGCCTGCACGGCGAGCCGCGGCCGCCGGTGGTGCCGGCGGAAGTAGTGGCAGGTCCACACCGCGACCAGCACGTTGAGCCCGCCGAACACGAACGACGACCGCATCAGCCCGACCTGCGGCACCAGCCACAGCGGAAACAGCAGCGACGCGGCCAGCGCCCCCAGGTAGTCGAGCGACAGGACCCGCGAGACGAGGTCGTGCAGCGGAAACTCGTCCTTCAGAATGCGGATGAGGAACGGGATCTCCAGGCCCACGAGCACCCCGGTGGCGGTGACCCAGCCGTACAGCACGACGCGGAAGGCGTCGACCTCGGAGAACGCGAAGAACAGCGCGGGCGAGGAGAGGCCGCCGACGAGGCCCACCAGGATCTCGATCTCGATGAACCGGACCAGCAGATCGCGGCGAACGTGGCGCGACAGGTACGACCCGACGCCCATCGAGAACAGGTAGACGCCGATGACGGTCGAGAACTGCGTGACGCTGTCGCCCAGGAGATAGCTCGCGATGGTGCCCGCGAGCAGCTCGTAGATCAGACCGCAGGTCGCGATGGTGAAGACCGAGATCAGCAGAACGCCGGTCCCTGTCCCGATGGGGCCGGCCGGCGCGGCGTGCGGGCCTTCCATGGGGCCGCCGTGCGGCGTGCCCACGGACGCCGGCCGGGGAGCGGTCATCGCTTTCTACTATACCGTGGCCGATGCCACGGGCTGGAGAGCCGGCATCGGCGGATCTGGTCGCTGAACATGACTTGTCGAAACATGACTTGTCGAAACATGACTTGTCGAAACATGACTTGACGACTGTGCGGAGTCGCCACGCGCGGCGCACCGTGGCCCGAGGCGACGGCGAACAGGACCGCGTGGTACGGCGCCACTTCACGCAGCTCCTCGCGGAGCAGGAACGTCGGCTCGTGGAACAGCGGCGCGAACTCGTTCGACGGCAGACCCGTCCCCGCGGCTTCAGCGGTACCGGGGGCACCTCAGTACCGGAAGAGGTACTGGAACTTCAGGAAGACCGCGCGGTTCGTCCGCTGCCGCCAGTCCGGCCCCGGGGGCCGGGCGCCGACCTCGTGCCAGTCCAGCAGGTCGCCCCGGATCAGGTCGGCCTGCTGGTAGTGGTCGTCGTAGCCGGCGTAGAAGACGGTGCCCGCGTTGACGCGGTAGGTGAGCAGGAAGTTCATGTCCAGGGTCCCGTCCAGCGTGTTGTACTCGCTGATGTTGCGGAAGAGGAGGCGGTTGCTGAACTGGTAGGTCGTCAGGGCGCGGTAGATCCGGACGTGGAACACCGCGTCGCCGCCGCGGCGGGGATCGGTGAACCGGTTGGTGGTGACGTTGATCGCCGACCGGAGGCGGGGGACGGGGCGCAGGTTGAGCGACAGGGTGATCCCCTGCTCGCGGCCGAGGTAGGGCGCGTCCTCGACGAAGCGGATCTGCTCGCCGCGCCGGACCTCGAGGGACACCCCGACCCGCCGGCTCGTGTCGACCCGGCCGAAGAGCCGGGCGCGGGTCTTGTGGAAGTCGATGCCGCCGAACCGCTCCAGCTCGCGGCGGACGTTGGTCGCGACGAACATGTTCCGGGCGAGGGCGAGGTTGATGCCGGCGTCGGCGACCTCGTCCTGCAGGACGCCCGCGAAGTCGTAGTTCCGCCCGTAGACGAACTCGGGCCCCCAGTTGCGGAGCCAGTGCTCCGGCCACCAGCGGTAGCCCCCGGTCACCGACGTGTAGCGCTGGTCGGTGCGGCGGACGAACCCCACGTCGGTCCTGAACTCGGGCGACAGCGAGTACGAGGACACCGCGTAGCGCAGGTTCCGTCCGCTCTTGCTGAACCTCGCGTCGAGCAGACGGCCCGCCGTCGGCTCGCCCCCGCGGGCCCGGTGGCGGGTCTCCATGGCGCGGAACCCGACCGCGTGGGTGTCGCCGAGGCGGAAGTTCGAGTCGACGCCGGCGAGCCGGCTGTAGCCGTCGAGCAGCTCCCGGTCGGTGAAGACGGCCCCGACGTGCGACTCGGCGTAGAGGTCGTAGCGCGCCCGGCCCACCAGCGTGTGCGCGGCCTCCCCGAAGGCCGGGTCCGTACGGTCGTCCACGTTCCCGGGCGCCGCGTCGTTGGCGTACATCAGGCCGAGGGTGGTCCGCCCCACCTTGCCGGTCAGCTTGGCGCCGTACGCGGGATCGACGATGGTGCGGGTGTGGACCGCGGTGATCGGCGCCCGGATGTTGAAGATCTCGGCCCCCTCCAGGAAGAACGGGCGCAGCTCGGGGTAGAACAGCGCGAAGCGCTGGTTGACCTCGATCTGGGGCAGGTCCGACTCGATCTGCGAGAAGTCGGGATTGAACGTGACGTCGGCGGTCAGGTTGGACGTGACGCCGTACTTCACGTTGACGCCGCCCTCCGGCGACGGGTCCCCCTCGTCGAACCGGCCGGTGGCGCGGTCGAGGGCCCCGAACCGGGTCGCGGTGACGGTGGGCAGGATCTCCAGGTTGTGGCTGCGCGAGAGATCGGTCATGCCGTCGATCAGGCCCATCTGGGGCAGGAAGCCGGCGATGTCGCGCGACGTGGGCGACCAGACGTCGGCTTCGTCCTTGCCGCCGATGGTGCGCGCGATCTGCAGCCCCCACCGGTGGGGAGACCCGGCTTCCCGTTGCGGATAGCGGAGGCTCTTGAACGGGATGGCCATCTCCGCGACGAAGCCGTCGGCGACGATGCGGGCCGCGGTGTCGAACAGCACGTCCCACGAAGCGTCGCCCCGCGGGACACCGAACCGGCCCCCCCCGAGGGCCCCCGCCCGCAGGATCGCGTCTCCCTGCACGCCGTAGCCGTTGACGGTGAAGACGTAGGCCCGCTGCTGGTCGAGGAACGGGTCGAAGTAGATCAGGAACAGGTCGTCCTCGACGGTCTGGTCGCGGTCGCGCCGGTTCGCCCGCATCATGCCCGGGTTCGTGTAGTGCGCGTGCAGGCCGACATAGAGGTGCTCGCTGTCGTAGGCGACGTAGACGTCGCTCGCCTCGGTGGCCGGCGGGCCGTCGAGCGGCCGGCGCTGCACGAGCTCGGTGATGTGGGCGGCGACGCGCCAGACCGGGTCGTCGAGCCGGCCGTCGATGACCGGCGGGTCCGCCACCCGCGGCGGCTGGACGATCGGACGCACGGGGCCGGCGCGGGGCGGCGTCTCCGGCGCCGGCTGGGCGTGCGCCGCCCCTCCGCCGGCGCCGGCGAGCAGGAGCATCAGCGCCGCCGGGAGAAACTGCGGGCGGCCGGACGCGAGCGTATGAAGTTCCGGGATTGCGGTGCCGATACAGTCAGTAATCCCACCCTGTGGGATGCGTCCCGTTGCGAGCCCCTGCCGTCCACGATGCCGGCCGGGCAACGCGGAGGGGCATGAGCAAGGCACATCGGACCCGGCAGGGAGGACCCTCATGCGAGTTACGGCATCGCTGGCGGTGGTGACGAGCGCGGCGCTGCTCGGCGGCTGCGCCACCACCGGCTTCGTGGAAGAGACCGCCGCCCAGCTTCAGGCGCAGGTCGGGGCCCAGATCTCGGAGGTGCGCCGCGATCTGGACGATTCGGAGGCCATCGTACAGCAACAGGCGGCCCGGATTCAGGCCGCCGAGCAGACCGCCCAGAACGCGTTCGCCGTCGCCAACTCGGCGCAGATGGCGGCGGACATGGCGCAGAGGACCGCCGACCAGCTGGGCAACACCATCGAGAGCTCGAACCGGCGCCTCGTGTACGAGATGGTCATCGACGAGAACCTCGCCGGGTTCGCGATCTCGCAATCCACCCTGCCCGACGAGGTCCGTGCGTATCTCGACCAGTTCGTCGCCGACCTGCGCGCGCTGCCGATCGCGTCGTTCGTGGAGATCGAAGGGCACACCGACGCCGCCGGCACGCCCGAGAACAACGCGCGCCTCGGCATGCAGCGCGCCGACAACGCCCGGCGGTATCTCCACGAGGCGCACCAGCTGCCTCTCCACAAGATGGGCATCATCAGCTACGGCGAGGACCAGCCGGTGGCGCCCAACGATACCGCGGAGGGGCGGGCGCAGAACCGGCGGGTCGTGTTGCGCGTCCTGGCCTAGGAGTCTTGCGCCGTGGAACGGCGCAGACTCCTGGCAGGGTTGGTTGGGCGCCCAGCGGAGCCGAAGGCGACGATTGGCGGGCCAGCGGGAACCCTCGCCGGGCGACCGACCCTGCGGTCACCCGGCGACCCCAGGCCTACTCCACGATCGAACGCCAGTTGTTCACCAGGTGCTCGGCCGTGCGCCACGCCAGGGCCTGCGCCGTCAGCGTGGGGTTCCGGGCCCCGCTCGTCCCCATGACCGAGGCGCCGAGGACGCCGAGGTTCGGCGCCTCGTGCGACAGCCCGTAGCGATCGACCACGTTGGTCTCGGGGTCGTCCCCCATGCGGGTCCCCCCGTAGGCGTGGGTCGACACCCCCATCTGCCCGCCCAGGCCGCCCCGCAGCACCTCGACCGCACCCGCTTCGCGATACCACCGCTCCATCTTGTCCTGCAGGAACTCGGCGATGGCCAGCTCGTTCCGTTTGTACTCGGCCGTCACGCGGATCACCGGATCGCCGACCGGGTCGGTGACCGCCGGGTCCAGGTCGAGGTAGTTCGACTCGTAGGGCAGGGTGGTCTTCTGGATGTAGGCGCTGTTGGTCCGGTCCGCGTTCTCGCGGATGAACCTCTTCCAGGCCGATCCCCACGCGGGGGCGCGCCCGAAGGTGCTCATGCCCGCGGCGGAGATGGGGCGCCGGTCGGAGTAGACCCACAGGTTGCCCCCGCCGATGAAGTCGAGGCCGGCGTGGTCGAAGTTGTCGTCGGCCCAGTCGTCGACGGCGACCCCCTGCGCGGGGAGGCCGTACCAGGCGTGCACGTCGTAGGGGAAGAGCGCGGTGACCCCCGCCCCCTGGTGGTGGCTGAGGTAGTGCCGGCCCACCTGCGCGTGGTTGTTCGAGAGGCCGAGCGGCCACGCGCGCGACTTCGACAGCAGCAGCAGGCGCACGTTCTCGTAGGTGTAGCTGGCGAGCAGCACGAACCGGGCGGGCTGGAAGAGCTCCTCCCGATCCTGCAGATAGGTGACCCCGGTCACCCGCCCCCGGTTGTCGGTCTCGATGCGCCGGACGTGGGCGTGGGTGACCACCTTCAGGCGGCCGGTCGCCTCGGCCCGGGGAATCGTCGTCACCGCGGGCGAGTTCTTGGCGTCGACGTGGCATCCGCCCCGGTTGCAGAAGCCGTGGTACATGCATCCCGACCGCCCCTGGTAGGCGCGCGAGTTGATGGCGGCGGGGCCCGGAAACGGCTGCCACCCGAGCGAGCGCGCCGCGGCCGCCATCCGGTCCAGGTACTCGGTCCAGCGCAGGGCGGGCATCGGATAGTCGCGGGCGCGGGGGCCCTCGAACGGGTTGCCCCGCTCGTCGCGCCGGCCGTCGACGTTGCCGGCCTGCCCCGAGACGCCGATCTCGTGCTCGACGCGGTCGTAGTAGGGCTCGAGCTCGGCGTAGCCGAACGGCCAGTCCTCGACCGTCGTCCCCTCGGGGAGGCGCGAGCGGCCGTACCGACGCGCGGTCGCCGAGACGACCTCGAAGTCCCACGGGTTGAGCCGCCAGCTCTGCGCCCAGTAGTGCAGCGTCGTGCCCCCGACCGCGTTCATCATGGGGTGGCCGCCGCCCCGGGTCGCGGTGTCCGACCGGGTTCGGCGGAGGGTCGGCACCTCGTTGGCGCACTTCTGGACCGAGAACGGCCACGCGCGCACGTTGTTGCGGATCTCGTCGGGGGCGAAGTCGCGCCGGGTGAGCCGCCCGCCCGCCTCGAGCCCGACCACGTCGAGCCCGGCCTCGGCGAGGGGGAGCGCGGCCACCCCGCCCGCCGCCCCGAGCCCCACGATGACGACGTCGGTCCCCGGCAGCCTAGTCGCCATGACGCCCCTCCCCCCTCGCGGCGCTGACCACCGCCTTGTCGAAGTACTCGGTGTCGTAGGCCGACCGCCGGCTCGGCTCGAGCTCGCCGGCCTCGAGCTGCGTCTGCAGCCGGGGCCAGACCGCCGTCCGCACGCCGGGATACTCGATGAGGTCCCAGCCCACGTAGTCGCGGTTGCCGCCGTAGTAGGGGTCTCCGAACGTGCCCTGGAGGACGTGGCCGCGCACCATGTTGAAGAACGCGGCGGAGCTGCCCGCGAAGCCGGTGCGCGCCCCGGTGGCGGCGCCGGTCTCGACGTCGATGAGGGCCGAGACCTGGTCGACGTGCGGCAGCTCGCGGAACGGGGCGCCGCGCGAGGCCCGGCAGTAGCGGTCGAAGGCGGACAGGCCCGCGCGGTAGGCGTCGCGCGACTCCGACAGCGCGCCGCCGAGGGCCCGATCGATGTAGACCACCGCGCCCGCCGCCACCGCGCCGGGTCCCAGATCGTCGCTCGGGATCAGCTGGTCGGCGAGGGCTTCCAGCAGGTCCGCCTCTTCCGCCGTCAGCTGCTCGTAGGCGGCGCGCGGCGGGTCCGGTGAAGCGGGGGCCTGGACGGCGCCGGGGAGCGGCGCGGCCGGGGGCGCCGCCGCGGTCTCGGGGGGCGCCTCGGGGCCGGCCGACACGCCGGCCGCGCCGGCCGCCGCCGCGGCCCCCGCCGCACCCGCGCGGCGCAGCAGCGCCCGCCGGGAAATCAGCTCTGATCGCTTGTGTTCCATCGGTAGCCTCTCCTGCATTCGCCGCGACCCGGGCAGCTTGCGCCCGCCCGCAACGTCACCGCCTGCGCCGATCACCGACCTGCGGGGACACTAGAACCGCTCGTAGATGGGCACGAGGTCTCCCCGCCCGATGATATGACCTTCCATCGCCTGAAGCAGCTTCCGGCGGGTCAGGCCGGGTTCGAGCCCCAGGGCCTCGTCGAGCGCGTACACCGTGAAGTGGTACAGGTGCGGCGTGCCCGCCGGCGGCGCCGGCCCGCGGTAGTAGGGCCGCCGCCACCCGTTCAGCCCCTGGATCGCCCCGGCCAGCTCCGCCGGCATCGGCGTCTCCGGCAGGATCGGCAGCCCCTCGGGCAGCCCCCCGGCGGCGGCGGGGATGCCGTAGGCGATCCAGTGCACCCACGGCGGCGGACTCCCGGCGCCGAAGTCGGCGCAGACCACCGCGAGCTCGCGGGTGCCCTCGGGCAGGTTGCTCCAGGTGATGGGCGGGGACACGTTGTGCCCGTCCGGCGTGTACCGCCGCGGCATCGTCTCGCCCGAGGCCATGGCCGGGCTCTCGACGCGTATCTCGTGGCTACCCGGCTGCGCGCCGGCGAACGCCGCGAGCAGGCTGCCGGCGAGGGCCAGACAGGCGGTTGGACAGCGGCTGATTGGCGATGGCATGGGGCTTCACCTCGTCTGCATCGTGGTCGCCGGGGCGCCCCGTTTGCCGCCGGGGCCCGTCCAGTCTACGAGAGGCGCGGCGCTCGCACAACGACGACAGCGGCGCCCTGCGGCTGACGAAGTGGACCCATCGGCCCCGCCGCTGATCCCCCGCGGCCGGCGACGTTCGCGCCGCTGATACCGCCTGCCGGGGTGGGCGACTATAATGGCGGCAATATGCGAACAGCCTGGTTCCTGGCCCTCGTAGTGTGTACGTTCGGCGTCGGCGCGCCGGCGGCCGCCCAGTCGGCGTCCCAGGCGGAAGCCGGCGGCGTTGCTCTCTCCGCCGGCCAGCCGCTGGTCCTCGAGGGGGGCGACGCCCCGCAGGCGGGCTTTTCCCTGGGGGCGTCGTTGCGGGTGGAGCCGCGGCGCGCCGAGCGCCCCCCGGTCGTGGACGGCCGGCTCGACGAGGAGGCGTGGCTCTCGGCCGCGGTCGTCGACGACTTCGTGCAGCAGGAGCCGGCCGAGGGCGAGCCGGCCACCGAACGCACGGTGGTGCGCCTGCTCTACGACTCGCAGGCGCTGTACATCGGCGTCGAGGCCTACGACTCGGCCCCCGGGGCGGTCATCGCGACGGAGATGCGCCGCGACTCGCTGCGCCTCCTCGACGAGGACAACTTCCAGGTCATCCTCGACACCTTCCACGACCGCCGGTCCGGCTACATGTTCGTCACCAGCCCCCTCGGGGCGAAGCTCGAGCAGCAGATATCCGAGGAGGGCGAGGGGGGCTGGCGCGGCACCAACACCTCGAACATCAACGTGAACTGGGACGGGGTCTGGGACGTGGTGGCCCACCGCACGCCCGAAGGGTGGACGGCCGAGATCGCGATCCCCATGATCACCCTGCGCTTCCCCGAGGCGGACGAGCAGGTGTGGGGCGTCAACTTCATGCGGAACATCCGCAGGAAGAACGAGCAGGTGTTCTGGGCCCCGATCTCGAAGGAGTACACCCTGACCCGGGTGAGCCTGGCCGGCACCATGACCGGCATCGGCGGCGTCGATCAGGGCATGGACCTGCGGGTGACCCCCTACGTGCTGTCGGGGGGGCGGCAGGATCGCGCGATCCCCGGCGGCGGGCTCGACGGGAGCGGGTTCCGCGACCTCGGCCTCGACGTCAAGTACGGCCTCGCGTCCGGCCTCAACCTCGACGTGACCCTCAACACCGACTTCGCGCAGGTCGAGGTCGACGAGCAGCAGGTCAACCTGACCCGCTTCCCCCTGTTCTTCCCCGAGAAGCGCGACTTCTTCCTCGAGAACGCGGGCATGTTCAACGTCGGGGCGTCCTCGGGCTTCAGCCGCCTCGCCGACCTGTTCTTCACCCGGCGCATCGGGTTGTCCGACGCCGGCCAGCCCGTGCCCATCGTCGGGGGCACCCGCGTCTCGGGCAAGGTGGAGCGTCACAACATCGCCGCGATGAACATCACGACGGGGGCGTTGGGCAATCTCGGCGAGAACTTCTTCGTGGGCCGCTACAGTCGCGACGTCCTCTCGCGGTCGAAGGTCGGGGGCATGGTCATCGACAAGAACGCGGTGAACGACGGCCACTTCAACCGGACGTTCGCCGCCGACACGACCCTCGCCGTGCACCGCAACTTCACGGTCAACGGGTTCCTGGCCAAGACCGAGACGGCGCTCTGCGGAGCGAGCTCGGTGGCGAGGGCCCGATGTCCCGACGAGCCGGGGCGGGACATGGCGGCGTACGCCCGCGGCACCTGGCTGAGCCCGTCGTGGAGCGTCTACGGCGAGTACATCGACCTGCAGGAGAACTTCAACGCCGAGGTGGGGTTCGTGCCCCGCGTCGGCATCCGCACCTCGAAGTTCCACGGCGAGTGGGACCCCCGCCCCGGGCGCTGGGGCATCCGCATGTTCGACCCGATGTGGAACATCACCTATACGACCGATCAGAACAACCGGCTGCTGACGCGGCGCATCCACCACATGATCGGGACCTACTTCGAGAACGGCTCGTCGTTCACCCTCTGGTACAACGACCACTTCGAGCAGCTCGACATCCCGTTCACCATCTACGGTCAGGGGGTCACGATTCCGCCGGGCACGTACCGCTTCGGCGAATGGAACTACCGTTATCGCAGCGACCCGTCGCGCCGCCTCTACGGCGAGCTCGGCTACTCGCCGCAGACCTTCTTCGGCGGCACCCGCGTCAACTCCCGGGCCACCCTCGGGCTGCGGGCCACGAGCCGCATCGCCGCCGAGCTGCGGTTCGACCGCAACGACGTGGAGCTGCCGTGGGGCGGCTTCGTCGCCGACCTCTCGTCGCTGCGCCTCGACTTCGCCCTCTCGCCGGAGATGACCCTGCGCACCCTGACCCAGTACAACACGACCGTCGGCGAGCTGAGCACCAGCGTCCGGTTCAACTGGATCTACCGCCCGGGCAGCGACATCTACATCGCCTACGACGAGATGCGGCTGTACGACCAGACGCTGCTGTACACTCCCGGCATCTACGGCAACTACGACACGCCGTGGCTTCGCAACCGCCAGCTCGCGATCAAGATGACCTACCTGTTCTCGCGCTGAGGGATGGGCGCCGCGGTGGGCACACCAGGTCTACTTGCCACGAGGGCATCACCATGCACAGACTGACAGGCGTGCTTGCAGCCGTGTTCGTGGCGGGGTCGGCGGCGCCGTCGTCGGGGCAGATCGCCGCTCCCAACGAGGCGGGGGTCGCGATGGGCCACCTGCACTACCACGTGCGCGACGTGGAGGCCAATTCGCGGTTCTGGGTCGCGCTCGGCGGCGAGCGCGGCACGCTCGGGGAGACGACGGTGATCACGTTCCCGGACGTGCTCGTGCTCCTCGACGAGGGGGAGTCGTCGGGCGGTACCGAGGGCTCGATCCTGAACCACATGGCGTTCAGGGTGCAGTCGCTGGAGGCGGTCGCGGCGGCCGGATTCGAGTTCGAGCCGCCGGCGCCGGCGAGGGGCGTGGGGAACGTCTTCACCCCGGAAGGCGAGCGCATCGAGCTGTTCGACGAGACGGCGACGAACCTGACCTTCACCGGCGACGACGGACCCCTGGACGCGGCGGCGCAGCGGCACAACGCGCCGCTGCCGGCCCCCATCGTGTCGCACCACCTGCACCTCTATCTCGTGGAAGACGCGGTCGAGGAGGCCCAGCGCTGGTACGCGGAGACGTTCGGAGGCACCCCGGGTATGCGCTGGCGCTACGACGCCGTCGATCTGCCGGGCATCAACTTCAACTTCTCCTACAACCCCGCCGCCGGCGGCGCCCCCACCCGCGGCCGCATGCTCGACCACATCGGCCTCGAGGTGAGCGGCCTCGAGCGATTCTGCCGCGACCTCGAAGCGAGGGGCATCGTCTTCGACGTGCCGTACCGGCGAGGCCGGGCGGGCATCGGCTACGCCTTGCTGACCGATCCGTGGGGGGTGTCCATCGCGCTGACCGAAGGGTTGCGCGGCCTCTGAATCCAGTCGGGGCGCAACTCCGCCGGCCTCGTCAGCCGAGTGGGGAATCGGTCACGAGCCCTCCAGTGGCGTCGACACGTCGCCGAGACGCTCGAAATCCTTGTCCGCAGACTCGAGCGCAGCACCGTGGCGGTGGGCGCAGGCTGCGATCAGCACGTCGGCCGCGGGAACGGTCACGCCGCGAGCGCGAGCTCGTCGGGCAAGATTGTACGCGGCCGACCAGACGTCGGCGTCGATGGGCAGGTCTGGAAGCACGGCCGCGAAATGGCGCAGTCCCCGCCGCTCGGGGCCGCCTCGCGCGCCGTTCCACAGCTCCAGTTGAACGATCGGGCACCAGCAGGCCTCCCCGGCGCTCAGCGCGGCCTGGACACGGTTGCGGATCGCCGGATCGCCGTCGGGGCGCAGGAAGTGAATCCAGGAGGAGGTGTCAATCAGGATCAACGGACGTCACCCGTCGCCGACGCTGTGCCCGAAGCTCGTCCACGGTCATCATGTCCGGGCACGTGCCGGCGTACCGGACGAGCTCGGCCATGCGCCGTCGCCGATTGAAATCAGCCAGAGCCGTGACCACCGCCTCCCGCTTGGTCTTCGCGCGGGTGAAGCGAATGGCATCCGTCAACTCATCCTCTGGAATATCAATTGTCGTCTTCACGAAGCCATTGTAGCGCATTCTGGAATCCTGGCCACTCGCGCCCAGAAGGCAGGCGGCTTGAGTTGGGGTGACGACGACCCCGAGGTCCGGGGCGACCGGCTGTCCGCCGCGGCGTGGCCGGTGCCGGCGCTGCACGCGGGAAAGCCAGGGCAACGGCGGTGTTCAGTGCCGCGCGATTCGACACGGCCTCCAGTTCCGGGTCCAATGCTCGTCCGTCTGTACGTGGCCGACGCGGACGCTCTTGCAGACGTTGTCCTGGAACTCCGCCGCCGGGAATCCCCGCGCCAGCCGCAGCACCACGCCCTCCCGCTCGCCGCCGAGGGCCGACGACTCGCCGTGAGCCCGGTCCACGAACGCGCGGATGTCGGCTACCGACTGGAAGCACCCCTGGAACAGGACCGGCACGACCGGTATGTCCCGCCGAACTGCGTAGTCCTCGACGTCGGCAAACGGATCGAACCGGCCGTCGCCCCGGCGAAGCGCAAAGGCGTAGAGGGTCTTCTCCTCCGCAACGGGCTCGTACGCGATGCTGTGCACCCCGTAGATGTCTTCGCCGTACAGGTAGACATCCGGTTCGGTCACCTTCCAGGCATGGTGCTTCCTCACCATGGCCATCCACTTGCCCTCGGAAGGCACCGAGACGCTCCGCGCGTAGACCCTGCCGGCATGGAGGAGCGTATTGCCGCCGTCCAGCTTCTCGGTCACCACGACGGTTTCTCCGACGAAGCGGTCGGGACTGGAGTGCACCGCGTCGCCCCGACCGAGGGCGGGCGACCAGGGCCAGTACGGCGTGCCGGGGTACTTTGGGACCGATGGCATTACCAACTCGCTCTCCGGCCTCATCGGCCGCGCCGAGCGGCCTTCGAGGCATGCTGCGGGCAGAGCTGGCGGACTTGCACCTGCAGTCGGTTCAGCAGCGCTGTCTGCTCGTCCCAATCGCTGTCGGTTGCGTTTAGGACAACCGCCTTTGCGACCACGGCGACGGCCAGGAACTTGCGGTCCGAAGGATCGAAGGTGTTATCCGGCAGCTCTTCGAAGCCCCGTCGGGCATCGGTGGAGCGTCGCAGCGTGACCCTGCGAACCCGAGCGGATTGATACTGTTGGTCGAACACGTGCTTCAGAAACAGGTCGCCCACGCCCGGCTGTCCGGAGCGTCTGAGGTGCTTTGCGTACTCATCGAAAATCAAGCCGGCGTCGTCGATGGCGATGGTCTCTTCCCTGACGACGGCGGCAAGCCTCTCTACGCAGGACCGTTGGCACCGAAGATCGGCATGCGTCCCGCGACCGTTGGCGGCTATCGCAACGTTGGTGTCGACCACCAGAGCCGTCATCCGGACCGCTCCATCCGTCTCCTCAACGAAGCCTCGGAGATCGCGGCGATCTCGCCCATCTCGTCGCCAAAGAAGTTGTCCGGCCAGTTCTCGATCTCTCCCCATTCGTTCAAGCGCAGATCGGAAAGCCGGGCTGCGCCTCTATTCGAGGATACGAAATACAATTTCACGTCTTCCGAGGACGCCTCTTCTTCCGCTACCCGCCGTTGCAGGCGCCGCATCAGGTGCTCGCTGTGGCTCTCCACCACGATCTGCACGTTGCGCACGCGGGCGACGTTCAGCATCACGTCGGCGAGACCGCTCTGTACCGCGGGATGAAGATGGATCTCCGGCTGTTCCATGAGCACCGTCGAACCCTCCGGGACGTAGTAGAGCAGGACCAGCGCGGGCAAGACCTGAGATACGCCGAAACCGACGTCCGGCAGCGCCGTCGGTACGCCCGATGAGGAGGTTCTGACCGTAGCTCTATACAGGTTCGTACCCTTCGCGATTTCCTCGAGACGGAAATCGTGAATCAGCCCGAGCTCGTTCAGCCAGTGGGCGATCGTCGCCTGAAATGGTTTCTTCCGTACTCCCCTCGCTTTTGGCTGGAGGCGTCTCGTCTCGTTGTCGCGGGTGGCGGCAAGTATAGCGTCCACGGTCCGCTCGCCGCGCTGGCCGACATCGTCGGGGCTGGAGCCACTCCAGTGATACTCCCGGTGCGGGTACTCGCGCAGCGGGCCGAGATAATACAGCGAGTCCATCAGCTTCTCGTATGCGAGCTCGAAATCCCCAAGGAAGTCGGCGTTCTGATAGTAGCTCCTTACCTCGTTGGGAAACAGGTAGGTCTTGACGGGATGTGGGAGCGGCCACGCACGCCCCTGCGTTCGCGTGAATCGGAAGTCCGGGCTGTCGGTTTCCAGTTTGAACTTCTGTTTCGCTTCCACCGTCGGTTGCAGCCCAAAACTCACATCGGAGAAATGGTAGGCCAACCCCCGAGGCCACAGGCGCTTGTTGTGGTATCCGACTTCGAACCGGGTCTGCAGTTGGGCGCCGGTGAAGCGCGGTGTACCGCGGGGGTTTTCGGGGTCTGTGATCTTCAGGGGTTGCGGGAGCAGCCAGTCGAGCATCCACCGTATGTGTTCGCCTTCGGCATGGCGGTGAACGACATCGGTGAATCCTCCCAGGTTCACCAACTCGCGCGGGCCGCCGAAATCGAGGACCAGCCCTCGGTCGGTGGCATTCCTCGTATGCTTGAGCAGGAGGAGAAACTGGAGGAGGCTGCTCTTGCCGGCACTGTTGGTGCCGAAGAGACCGGTCACTTTGCCGAGGGTCAGATCGGCTTCACGCCAAGCCTTGAAGTTCTCGAGCCTCAGGCGGTTAAGCATAGGATGTTGCTCCGGCGAGGACGGCCCCGGCTCCGGCCGCCATCGCCTGCAGGAAGCGGCGCCGCCCGACGGGTGCGGTCGATTCCGGTGGGTGGATCGTAGTGCGGGTCGACTTGCTCAAGGTGGCCTCGTTCGGGTGGCGGTTCAGGCGAAACCAGCCACCTTGACCGGCGATTCTAGCATTCCGGTCGCGTTGGGGCGCTTCACTCACGTGGGGCGGAAGCCTGCTCCAGCCGTGATAGGCTGAATCCAGGCTGTCGTTCCCGTGCTCGCGGCGCGACGGGTCATGCCCATGACACTGGCTCCAGGCGTGCGGCTCGGGCCCTACGAGGTGGTCGGCGCCCTCGGCGCGGGCGGCATGGGCGAGGTGTACCGGGCGACCGACACGCGCCTCGACCGCACCGTCGCCATCAAGGTCCTGCCGGCGCACCTGTCGGCCGACGCCGGCCTGCGCGAGCGCTTCGAGCGCGAGGCGCGCGCCGTGGGGGGCCTCAGCCACCCCAACATCTGCACCCTGCACGACGTCGGGCGCCGGCGGCCGGCGAGCCGCGAGGCGGGGCCGGACGAGTCGGCGCCGCCGGTCGACTTCCTCGTGATGGAGTGCCTCGACGGGGAGACGCTGGCTGGGCGCCTTGAGCGGGGGGCGCTGTCGCTGGACGAGGCGCTGCGCATCGGCGGCGACATCGCCGAGGCCCTGGACGCCGCCCACCGGCGGGGCATAGTCCACCGCGATCTGAAGCCGGGCAACGTGATGCTCGCGTCCACCGGCGTCAAGCTGCTCGACTTCGGGCTGGCCCGGCTGCGCGAACAGGACGCCCCGGACGACGACCCGTCGGGGGCGCCGACGCGGGCCGCGCTGACGGCGGAGGGCAGCCTGCTCGGCACCCTGCAGTACATGTCGCCGGAGCAGCTCGACGGGATGCCGGTCGACGCCCGCTCGGACGTCTTCGCCTTCGGGGCCACGCTGTACGAGATGCTCACCGGCGTCCGGCCCTTCGACGGCGACGGTCAGGCGAGCGTCATCGGGTCGATCCTGAAGGACGAGCCGGGCCCGCTGCGCGAGGTCCGGCCCGGCCTGCCGCGGCGGCTCGACCGGCTGGTGCGGACCTGCCTCGCCAAGGACCCCGACGACCGCTGGCAGACGATGCGCGACCTGAAGCGCGAGCTGGGCTGGCTGGCCGAGGCCGGCGGGGAAGCCGACGAGCCGCCGGAGGCGGCGTCCTCGCCGGCCCGCGGCCCGGGCCTGGCCGGCTGGCGGCTGGCCCTGGGCGTGGCCGCTCCCGCCCTCGTTGGGGCGGCGGTCGCGTGGACGCTGAAGCCGGCGCCGGCGCCCCCCGCCGCCACCGTCGAGCGGTTCGTCATCGAGGTCGGCGACGGGCAGGAGCTCGGCGGCCGGCTCGCGTTGTCGCCGGACGGGCGGCGCCTGGTCTACCTCGTCGTGGAGGACGGCGCGACGCGGCTCTACCTGCGCGACCTCGACGCGTTCGCGTCGGTGCCCATCGCGGGGACGGAAGGCATCGACGCCGCCTTGCTGTTCTTCTCGCCGGACGGCCGCGACATCGGCTTCGGCCGCATCGAGGCCGGCGAGAACTGGACCCTCAACCGCATCCCCGCCGCCGGCGGCAGCCCCGTCGAGATCGCCCGGCTCGCCGGCCAGCTGGCGGGGGCGGTGTGGCGTCCGGACGGCACCATCGTCATGGGCGTGATCGGGACCGGGCTGGCAAGCGTGCCGGCGGCGGGAGGAGCGGTGGAGCCTCTGACGCGGTTGAGCGATCGACCCGGCGATCTGGCGCACGGCATTCCGATGGCGGTGCCGGGGCGGGAGGAGATCCTCTTCCAGATAGTCGGCGGTACGGACGGCGATCAGCGGATCCGGCAGGCGATCCATACCCCCGACGGCGCCATCCGGGTCCTCGATGAACCCATCGGGCTCGCGTGGTATCTCGAAACGGGCCACTTGCTGTACGCGACGCCCGGCGGCACCCTGATGGCGCGCCGGCTCGATATCGATGCGGGGTCCCTCGACGGCGAGCCCGTACAGATTCCGGTCGACGGATTCGACCGCGCGGGCCCTACCGTGAACTACAGCCTCGGGGGCGCCGCGCGCGCCTGGATCCGCCGGCCGGGCGGAGGAGCGCTGCGAACCCTGACGTGGGTCGATCGGGCCGGCAACGAGGAGCCGTTGGCGCTCGACCCGGCCATATACCGTGTCGCCCGCCTGTCTCCCGACGGGCGGCGCATCGCCCTCGACCGGGGCCGGCAGGAAGAGCGCGACCTGTGGGTCTTCGACCTCGAGCGCGACACGCTGAGCCCGCTGTTCCTCGACGCGGGCGACGACGAGTCGCCGGTGTGGACGCCGGGCCGGCAGATCTCACGCGCAACTACGACGTCGCCCCCGATGGGCGCTTCCTGATGATCAAGCAGGCCGACACCCTCAGGCAGATCCACGTGGTCGTAAACTGGATGGAGGAACTGCGCCCGTTCCTCGGGTCGGACTGAACCGCCCCCGGGCATGCGCGCTCTTGCCATGAACCGTTCCGGAACCGCATCGGATGCCTCTCGAAGCCGACCCCGGCACTGACGCGGCGGAGGCCGAGGGTACGGCGCCGACCGGGGGTCGCCCGCACGACTCCGCCGCCGCTTCGGCCGTCGGCCCGTGGAGTGACGTCCGGCCCTCCGGCGCCCCTGCCGCGGCCGCCGCTCGGGCCACCGCCTCGCCCGCGGGTCCCGGTGTCGGCCCGCCGTCGCCCCGAGACGGGCCCGCGATGCCGGAGGCCGGCCTTCCGGCCGCCGGCGAGGGCGACCGGGCGCTCGACCCGGCGTCGATCGTCGCGGCGCGCATCGCCGGAGCGATCGGGGTGACGGCAGGGGCGGTGTCCGCCCTGGCCGCGGTACTCGTCGCCGCCGTCGCGACGCCGCTGGGCGGTCTGGGCGCGGCCGTCATCGGCGCCGCGGTGCTGATGCTGTCGGCGGCGGGGGCCGCGGCGTGCTACCTGTGGCCGGCGGTGCGGTACCGGCATACCCGCTACCGCCTCGACGCCCACGGCGTCACCATCCGCCGGGGCGTCGTCTGGCGCACCGTCACGTCGGTGCCGACCTCGCGCGTCCAGCACACCGACGTCGTGCGCGGCCCGCTGGAGCGCTACTTCGATCTCGCCACGCTCGTCGTCCACACCGCCGGCACGCGCGACGCGTCGGTCTCCCTCGGCGGCCTCGGGCATCGCGCGGCCCTCGCCCTCCGCGACCGGCTGATCGAGGCGGGAGGCGGCCGTGGCGTCTGACGACCGGCGCCTCCATCGGCTGTCCTGGATCTTCACCGCCGCCCAGTTCGCCAAGGGGTTCATCGTGCCCGCCCTGCTGCTCCTCGTCGCCTCGGGCGGCGGCGGTTACGAGCTCTGGGGGGCGTTCTTCGTCGGTCCCGTGATCGCCGCCGCGCTGGTCCAGTACCGGGTCTACCGCTACCGTCTCGCGGCGGACGAGATGGTGGTGCGCGACGGCATCCTGACCCGCACCGAGCGCCACATTCCCTACGAGCGCATCCAGAACATCGACCTCGTGCGGAACCCCCTGCACCGCCTCTGCGGGGTCGCGCTGGTGCGGGTCGAGACGGCCAGCGGCACCCGGCCCGAGGCCGTGATGCGGGTGCTCTCGCTCGACGCGGTGGCGGAGATGCACGCGCGCGTGTTCGCCGGCCGGCCGGCGGCGCGCGATGCGGTGGCGGCCCGTACGTCGGACGGGCTCGGGGGCCTGCCCGGCGGATCGCCGCCGCCGGTCGCGGTCGACGGCCCGGGCGCCGTGCAGGTACCGTCGACCGCGACGGCCGGCGAGCCGGGCGGGCAGGTGCTGCTGCGGGTGCCGGCAGGCGAGCTGGTGAAACTGGGCATCGTCTCGAACAAGGGGATGGTGGTGGTCGCCGCCGCCCTGGGCCTGTTCGCGCAGGCGCGTCCGGACGGGGACATGTTCGAGCCGGCGCTGCGGTCTGCGGCGGAGCGCGTGCCGCTGGGCGCGGCGGCCGACTGGCTGACCGGGCTGCGCCTGGCCGGTTCCGTGCTGACCGGCGTCCTGCTCGCCGTCATTCTCGTGGTCGTCGCGTTCGTCCTGCTGCGCGCGCTGTCGGTCGGCTGGTTTCTGCTCCAGCTCCACGGCTTCACTCTCACCCGCCGCGGATCGGACCTGCGCGCCGACTACGGACTCTTCACCCGCGTCTCCCGCACCATTCCGACCGGCCGCATCCAGTCGTTGACGGCGACCGAGTCGCCGCTGCACCGCTGGTTCCGCCGCCAGTCGCTCGAGCTGCGCACCGTCGGCGGCGCCGCCTCGGCCGACGCGGGCGTCGACTTCGACGCGTCGTCCGAGGGCCCGAGAGCGGAGAGCCAGTGGCTGGCCCCGATGGTCGAAACGCCGCGGGTCCCGGTGCTCCTGCGGCAGGTCCTGCCGGAGGTCGATCTCGCCGGCGTGACGTGGCGGCCGCTCGCGGCCGGGGCGCGGCGGCGCGTCCTTGTCCGCGGGCTGGCGCTGGCCGCGGCCGTGACCCTGCTCGGCGGGCTGATCGCCGGCCCGTGGGGGCTCGCGCTCGCTTTCCCCGCGGCGCTCGCCGCCCTCGTGCATGCCCACCGCTGGACCTCGCGCGCCGGCTATGCGGTCACCGCGTGGGGGGTGCTGTTCCGATCGGGCTGGTGGACCCGCAGGCTGGCCGTCGTTCCTCTCGCGCGCATCCAGACGGTGGGGCTCGGCGAGTCTCCCTTCGACCGTCGCCACCGCATGGCCTCGGTGCGCATCGACACCGCCGGCGGCGCGGCCAGCGGCTACACCATCGCCATCCCGTACCTGGAGCGCGCGGTCGCGGAGGGGGTCGTTCGCGGCCTGTATGCCGAAGCCGGGCAGCGCGCGTTCCGGTGGTGACCCGCCGGAGCCGGGCCGCGCAACGCGTGCGCCCTCGCGCGCCGGCCGGCTCGCGTTTCCGCCCCCCCTCACCTCGCGCTGACTGATGCAGCCGAACCGGCCGCCGCCCGCGGGCCGGGCGGGGTCCGGGCGGCAATTGGTTCGTATCGCGGTATCATGAGTGTTTCATGGCTGTAGACGTGCTCGATGGAACGCGAGGGGGACCGGGCGGGCCTGCGCCCGGATCCGCTCTGACGGGCCGGCCCCGCTCGGGGAGGACCGCACGGGTATGGGAGATCGCCGACGAGATCACTCGTGAGCAGGGCCGCCGCGCAGAGCGCGGTGAGGTCCGGGCGCGGGTGCTGGCCGAGGGGGGGAACGGGAACACCGCCAACACGCAGTATCAGCGGTGGAAGGAGCACTACGCCGCGCGGCCGAGGGCCCGGGCGCCGACGGCTGCCGGGCCGGGCCGCGGCGTGCCGCCTCAAACGCTGCGGGTGGCCCCGGACGGCCGCTTCGTGATCCCCCTCGAAATCCGGCGGGCGATGCAGCTCGGCGCGGACGGGCAGGTCTCCGTTCGGGTCGAAGCGGGAGAGCTGCGGCTCGTGTCGCAGGCGGTCGCCCTCCGGCGCGTGCAGGCGCGGCTGCGCCGGTACAGGAAACCGGGTGAGAGCGTCGTCGATCAGTTCCTGGCGGAGCGGCGCGCGATGTGGGGTGAGGAATGAGCGTCGTGTTCGACAGCTCGGCGGTGCTGGCGGTCGCCTTCGAGGAAGAGGGAGCCGAGGTCGCGGCGGCCGTCCTCGACGGCGCCAGCATGTCGCCGTCAACGCGTCGGAGGTGGTGGCGAAGCTCGTCGACCTGGGCTCGGGCGAGGACGAGGCGCGCGCGGCGCTGGGTGTCTTCGGCCTGCAGATTCGCCCGTTCGACGAGACGCTCGCCGTCGCCGCCGGACTGATGCGGGCCGCGACCCGCCGGCACGGCCTCTCGCTCGGCGACCGCGCCTGCCTGGCCCTGGCGCTACGCGAGCGAAGCCGCGTGCTCACCGCCGATCGGGCCTGGTCGAAGCTCGACCTCGGCGTCGAGGTCACCGTGATCCGCTGAAGAGGTCGGGCATCGCGTCTACGCCGGTCGCCGCCCCGCGCGGCGTACAATGCCCGGATGGCTTCCACGCGATTACGTGCTCCGTCTACCCGGCGCGGAGCGCACCTGGGGTTGGCGGCGGCGATGGCCCTTGCCGGCGCCCCGGCCGCCGGCCAGGACCCGGCCGGGCCCGCCGCCCAGCCGACCCAACCGCGGACCACGGCCGGCTTCCAGGTGGCGGGGCGGCAGGCCGGCGCGGTGCGGGTCGAGGCGGCCCCGCTGCTCGACGGCAACGTCCTCGACGACCCCGCCTGGGACGCGGCGCCGCCCGCGACCGGGTTCCGGCAGACGGCCCCCGACGAGGGGCAGCCGGCGTCCGAGCGCACCGAGGTGCGGGTGGTCTTCACCGACGACACCGTCTACTTCGGCGTCGTCTGCTACGACCGCGACCCCGGCGCGATCATCGTGACCGACAGCCGCCGCGATTCGTCGCTCGCCGACAGCGACAGCTTCCAGCTGATTCTCGACACGTTCCTCGACCGGCAGAACGGGTTCGTGTTCGGCACCAGCCCGTCCGGCCAGGAGTACGACGGGCAGCTCGTGAACGAGGGGGCGGGCGGCAGCGGCATGGGGCGCGGGGGCACGTCGTTCGGGGCCGGCGGCGGGTTCAACCTGAACTGGGACGGCGTGTGGCAGGTGCGGACCGCGACCTCCGACCTGGGGTGGAGCGCCGAGTTCGCCATTCCGTTCCGCACCCTCCGCTTCCCCGCCGGTCAGGCCCAGACCTGGGGGGTGAACTTCCAGCGCAACATCCGGCGCCGCAACGAGCTGGCCTACTGGGCGCCGTTGCCGCGCCAGTTCGACCTGTTCCGGGTGTCGCTGGCCGGCCAGCTGGCCGGGGTCGAGGCGCCGGAGGGGTTGTGGCGCACGCTGCAGATCACGCCCTACGTCGTGGGCGAGGCGGTCCAGCCCGCCGGTCAGGGCGCCCGCGAGACGACGATGCAGCGCGACTTCGGCGGCGACCTCAAGTACGGCGTGACGTCGGGCGTCGCCCTCGATCTCACCGTCAATACCGACTTCGCCCAGGTCGAGGTGGACCAGCAGCAGATCAACCTCGACCGGTTCAACCTGTTCTTCCCCGAGAAGCGGCCGTTCTTTCTCGAGAACGCCGGCGCCTTCACCGTCGCCAACAGCGGGGGCGCCGCGTTCAACGACCCGAGCCAGACCGAGCTCTTCTTCAGCCGCCGCATCGGCATCGCCCCCGACGGGCACGCCATTCCCATCGTCGGCGGGGCCCGGCTGTCGGGCAAGGTCTCCGACACCGTGACCGTCGGGCTGCTCAACATGCAGACCGCGGCCTCGGGCCGCATCGCCTCGAACAACTTCGGGGTGGCCCGGGTGCGGCGCGACCTGCCCAACCGGTCGAGCGTGGGGGGGCTGTTCGTCAACCGGCAGGCGACCGGCGAGCTGGCCGGGCAGGACGACTTCAACCGCACGTTCGGCTTCGACGGGCGGTGGGGCTTCGGCCAGAACGGCATCGTGTCGGGGTTCGCGGCCCGCACCGAGACCCCGGGGCGGGTCGGCGAGGAGCACGCCTACGACGTGGCCGTCGACTACAACGCGCAGGCGTGGCGGGTGCGCGCCGGCTACATGGAGATGGGCGACAACTTCAACCCCGAGGTCGGCTTCGTGCGGCGGCGCGGGTTCCGCCGGGTGGACGGCGGCATCTTCTACACGTGGCGGCCCGACGACTTCCTCAAGATGCAGGAGCTGCGGCCGCACGTGACGTTCAACCGGTTCTGGAACTACGACCGCGGCTTCATCGAGAGCTCGCTCGTCCACATGGACAACTTCTGGGAGTTCGAGGACAGCTCGGTGGCGATTACCGCCTGGAACGTGCGGAAGGAGAGCGTGGTCGAGTCTTTTCCGATCTCGGGGGTGCCGGTGCTGCCGGGATCGTACGACTGGAACGAGGCGTCCCTCAGCTACACGTCGGATCGGTCCGCGCCCGTGAACGCCGGGTTCCGGTTCCAGGGAAGCGGGTTCTTCGGCGGGAACCTGCGGTCGTACGGGCCGTCGCTCGGTGTCCGCTACGGCGAGACCCTCAACCTGATCCTCAACTGGAGCCGCAACGACATCGACCTGCCGGCCGGTCAGGTCGTCACGAATCTGGTCTCGACCCAGATCGCCTGGAACTTCTCGCCCCGCGTCTTCGCGCAGGGCCTGCTGCAGTACAACGACAGCGACGAGCTGTGGTCGGTCAACCTGCGGTTCGGCTGGCTGCAGGACGCCAACACCGGCCTGTTCCTCGTCTACAACGAGACCGAGGGGCTCGACGACTTCATCCCCGGCGGGGCCGGCCGCAGCGTCATCCTGAAGTACAGTTACCTCTTCGACGTGCTCGACTAGAACGCCAGATGCAGAAACGGGAAGCCGGCCGGGTCGCCCGCGACGAGATCGAGCCGGGCGTCGTGCGCGGCTCGTGGTGGCATGCCCTCGACGACGGCCGGGTGCAATGCGACCTGTGTCCTCGTTTCTGCCGGTTGCGCGAGGGGCAGAAGGCGTTCTGCTACGTGCGGGAAGCGCGCGGCGGCGAGGTCGTGCTCGCCAGCTACGGCCGGGCCAGCGGCTTCTGCATCGACCCCATCGAGAAGAAGCCGCTGAGCCACTTCTACCCGGGGTCGAGCGTGCTGTCGTTCGGCACCGCCGGCTGCAACCTCGGCTGCCGCTTCTGCCAGAACTGGGACATCTCGAAGGCGAGGGAGGACCACGCGCTGTCGGCCGCCGCGTCTCCGGCGGGGGTGGCCGAGGCCGCCGCCCGCGCCGGCTGCGCCAGCGTCGCCTTCACCTACAACGACCCCATCATCTTCGCCGAGTACGCCATCGACTGTGCGAAGGCGGCCCGCGCACGCGGCGTCCGGAGCGTCGCGGTGTCGAGCGGCTACGTGTCGCCGGCCGCCCGGGGGGACCTCTTCGCCCACATGGACGCGGCGAACATCGACCTCAAGGCGTTCGCCGAGACCTTCTACCACCGCATCTGCTTCGCCCACCTGCAGCCGGTGCTCGACACCCTCGAGTGGCTCTCCCGCGAGACCGACGTGTGGCTCGAGATCACGACGCTGCTCATCCCCGGACAGAACGACTCGCGCGACGAGGTCGACCGGCTCTGCGGGTGGGTGGTCGAGCACCTCGGCCCCGACGTGCCGCTGCACTTCACGGCGTTCCACCCCGACTTCAGGATGCTCGACGTCCGCCCCACGCCGCCCGACACCGTCCGCCGGGCGCGCGAGCAGGGGCTGCGGGCGGGGCTGCGCTACGTCTACACCGGCAACATCCGGGACGAGGAGGGCCAGTCCACGCGCTGCCCCGGCTGCGGCGACGTGTTGATCGGCCGCGACGGCTACCGCATCACCCGGTGGCGTCTCGATGCCGGGGGGCGCTGCGCGGCCTGCGCGGCGACCCTGCCGGGACGCTTCCTCGCGCAGCCCGGCCGGTGGGGCGCGCGGCGCGAGCCCGTCGCCCTCTGATCTCGCCGCCCGTCGAGCCGATCGTCGTCAGTGCGCCGATGCTCGGAGCGGCGGCGCCGGCAAGGCCGTTCCCCGTTTCTCGCCGTCGCCGACGGGGGCCTGCGTTTCTGATGACGGGGCGATGCGCCGGCGCTTCACTGCTGCGCAGGAACGGGAGCGTCGAGCGGAATGCGTTCGCCGGGGTAGATGGCGGTGACCCGCCCGTCCAGCAGCTCCAGGGCCGAGGCCCGGCCCCGGTAGACGCTCTCCAGCATGCCGGTGTCGATGAGGAAGACCCGCTCGGCCACGCGGCCGGTGATCCGCCGCGACGGGGTGACCGAATGGCCGACCACGGCGCGCGCGACGCCGAAACGCTCGAGCAGGTCGCCGATGAAGGCGTCGACTTCCCGCTCCGGCCGGAGGGCGAGTCCGCGGAACCAGAGGGGGCCCTCGGGGGCGGCGATCGACCAGCTGTTGACGGTCTGCAGGTCCGTCATCACGTCGAGGAGCGCCTTCTCTTCGCGCGTCACCGACGGCCGGCGCCGGCGGCGCTCGCGCGGGCCGGGGGACATTCGTTCGATCCACGCCCGCAGCTCGACGGCGACGGCCGCGAACATCTCCTGCAACGTGTAGAAGGGCAGGATGACGCCGGCGTCGACGAGATGGCGGCGGTATCGATCGAAGCGTTCGATCTCGTCCCGCGCGGTGTCGTTCAACGCCCCGACGCTGTCCGCTTGCAGGGCCGGCGAGAGGCCGCCGTGCAGGAAGACGGTATCCGCGACCACGGTGGCGATCGGCTTGCCCCGCAGCCATCGGCCGTACCGGCCGTCGGGCCCCATCGCCTCGAAGTACTCGACGAAACCCGGCGGATGCGACTGCATCCATTCGTTCCGGGACATCGGTTCCGGGCGTGCAGGACCGTCCCGGTCCGCCCGCCGCCGGGCCGCGTGCGCCGCGTACTGCCGATAGGCCTCTTCGCGCCGTTGCTCCGCGTCGTCCGAGGCGAAGCTGGCGAAGATCGCGGGCGTAACGTCCCGGACGTCGCCCATCAGGTTCATCGTCTCGTGGTTGCCGAGCAGCACCCGGACCTCGCCGTCGTCCTCCCGCGCACCGCCCTCGAGCTCCATCAGGAGGTCCATCGCCTCGCGCACCCGGGGACCCCGGTCGGTGAAGTCGCCGGTCTGAATCAGCGTTGCGGTCCCCCCGCTCCAGTCGCCCTCGTCGTCGATCAGCCCGGCCTGCTGCAGGATCTCGTGCAGCTGGTCGCCGGCGCCGTGGACGTCGCCGATGGCGACCACGCGTCCGGCGCCGTGCTGGGCCGCGACCGGGGCGGCGGCGCCGGCCGCGAGCAGCACCAGGAGCGATGCCGCCGGTACGACGCCGCGCCGCGGACGCGCGAATCGAGCCGGCCGGAACGCGGTCGTGAGCGCGAGGCGGGGGATGGACGGCATGAGAGTCCTCGGCCGGCGGCGCGGGCTGCCGGTCGCCTGTCCTGGAACGAGCTCCGGCCGGGGTACGGTCACCGACACGCACCCGGCAACCGCCGGGGAAACGGTGCAGCCGCATGCGCAGCCTGCATGCGGACAGTCCACCTACGGGTGCGTCACGTCCGAATCTTCGGACACGGACATGGGTTCAGGGCCCGCAATCGTTTGACGAGTCACAGCCAACGCACCCGAACATTACAGTCATGACGCAGCACTAGTCCATGACTACGCCGCCCTCGCCGAAGCGCGCGATGCGGTCGTCGAAGTGCTGCAGCAGCAGGTCGCGCCGCCGCGTCAGGCTTGACAGCTCACCCCGGGTGAGGGTGTCGTCGAGCGCCGCTTGCAGCGCTTCCGGGGTCAGGGCCCGCAGGCCGTCGAGCATGCGCCGCTCGATGCGCGTCATCCGCTCGGGCCTCGTCAGCTCGACGTCCTGCCGGAACGCGCGGGTGTGGTCGATCAGCCACATCTTCCAGTCCGTCGTCCACAGGATGTTGCCCTGGTTCCGGTCGCGGTTCTGGATGAGCTCGTCGAAGACGTACTGGGTGTAGAACTGCCGGCTCGTCCTCGCGGGGTCCGGCCCGAGCGTCCGCTGCTCGATGCGCTCCTGCTCGATCATGGCCACATCGTCGATCCACCACGTGACCGCGGCCGGCTCGCCGTCGATCTCCCGCAGGATCGACATGGGCACGTTGTCCATGCCGAGCAGGGCGGCGAGCCGGTAGGCGGCGATGTTGTAGCGGTACGAGTCCCGGAAGTTCAGCTCGACCCGGGCGCCGCGGGCGACGAACCGCGATCGGCTGATGTCGACGGTCTGGATCTGGACGTCGTGGGTCAGTCGACCGTCGGTGGCGGTGGCTCGTCGCGACCCCGTGACCCCGGCCCCGGCGTCCCGGACGTCGGTCAATTCGGCGTTGAGGAGGAACGCCTCCATCTCCTGCGGGGAGAGCCCGGGGGCCGTGCCCTGGGCAGGCGCGGCTTCCGCGATACCCACCCACAGCACGAGCACCGCCGCCAACGGGGCCGGGAACCGGCGAGACATGAGCATGAGCGCCCTCCACGAGCTGCGCGGCCTTCGTCGTTCGCCGCGTGCCGCTTGACCGTAGCGTGAATCCGCGTCCCACGCAACCGCGCCCGTCAGTCGTGCGGGGCGGGTCGACGGCGCAAGGCGGGGCGGATCTGGCCAGACCGGGGCGAAGGGCGGCGGCGTCCGGCGGCGTCCATGCCGTGTCGGACGTCGAGCTCGCCTCCCGGCTCTCGTTCTTTCTCTGGAGCAGCCTGCCCGACGACGAGCTGCTGGCGGCGGCCGAGGCGGGGCGCCTCGGCGACCCCGCCGAGCTCGAACGGCAGGTGCGGCGGATGGTCGCCGACCCCCGGTCTTCCGCCCTGACCGAGAACTTCGCGGGCCAGTGGCTGCAGCCGTCGGCGGCGGGGCCGGCCGGCTCGCCGGCAAACGGCACCTGCGGTACCCGCTCCACACCCCGTTCATGAACCTGGGGCTCGCCCTGCTCGAGAAGGTGGACGTCCGCGTGGACAGCATCGCCGACAGCACCGGGCGGCTGGCGGGGGTATAGACGGCGATGACCCTGACGACGAAGTCGTCATTTCGGGACGGTTGGGACGAGAAGCGCGTGGCCGCCCTGATTGATCACTACGAGATGCAATCGGAAGACGAGGCCGTCGCCGAAGACGAGGCTGCGCGCGCCGATCCGCAGCAGACCGTGATGGTGATCCCGACCCGTCTCGTACCGGCGGTCCGGGAGCCGCTCGCAAAGACGAGGGAGTGAGATCGGGTGGAGGGACGCTCATGCGAGTGACCGGCGTCGGGGCAGCGCCGCCTGGATCGGAGCCATTCACCGGTCCTGGATCGGGGCCGTTTCACGGTCTTGCTCCTTGCCGGCCGTGGTGACCATGGTCATGACCATGGTAGTATCGCAGGTGGACTCGGGAGGGGGCTCGTGAAAGCACACAAGGACAGGCCGAACGGCAGTCGAACCATCAAGGCGTCGGTGTTCAAGGCCACCTGCCTCAAGCTCATGGATGAGGTTGCGGAAAGCGGCGACGAGATCGTCATCACCAAGAACGGGAGGCCGGTCTCGCGGCTGGTGCCGTACCGCGAGAAGCCCGGCCTCTGGTTCGGCCGGAATCGGGACAGCATTCAGATCAAGGGTGACATCGTCTCGCCCATGCCGCCGGAATGGTACGCGAAGTCCGAGGACTCCGAGGACCTGTTTTGACGCTCGTCGATACGCATGTGTTGATCTGGCACGAGAGCGGCGACCGGAGGTTGGGCCCACAGGCTCGCCGCGCGTTCGGGCGCGCGTTGCAGGACGGCGACGCGGCGGTATCGGCCATCTCCTTTTGGGAGATCGGAATGTGTGTCCGGAAGGGCCGGCTCGGTTTGTTGCTCGATCCGGACGCGTGGCGCCGGGACCTCCTGGACCAGGGACTGATCGAGATCCCGGTCGATGGCGGCATCGCGTCCCGCGCGGGACTGCTCGCGACGATGCATGGAGACCCGGTGGACCGCATCATCGTGGCCACGGCGCTGGAAGGGCACCGGTTGATGACCGCGGACCGACAGATCCTCGAGTGGTCCGGCCCGCTGAGTTGCCTGAGCGCGTCCGACTGACGAACACGTCCGGCGTGCGACCAATACGCTGTCGCCTCCGGACACGACTTCGTTCGATTTGTCCGAGCCGCCGGAGAGACACGCCCGATGTCCGAGACCGCTCCGAAGCTCCTCGTCTTCCAGCACATACCCGTCGAACACCCCGGCGTCTTCCGGGACTTCCTGCGCGAGGACGGCGTCGAATGGCGCGCGGTCGAGCTCGATGCGGGCGAGTCCATCCCCGATCTCGGCGCCTACGACGCGCTGTGGGTCATGGGCGGTCCGATGGACGTCTGGGAGGACGACCTCCATCCGTGGCTCGAGGCCGAGCGCGCGGCGATCCGGGAGGCGGTCCTCGATCTCAGGATGCCGTTCTTCGGCTTTTGCCTCGGGCACCAGCTTCTCGCGCAGGCCCTCGGCGGCGAGGTCGGGCCGGCGGCCGAGCCCGAGGTCGGCATCTTCGACGTCGAGCTGACCGAGGCGGGCCGCGCCAGCCCCCTCTTCGAGGGCGTGCCCGCGACGCATGCCTGCCTGCAGTGGCACGGCGCAGAGGTGCTGCGGCCGCCGGCCGGCGCCCGGGTCCTCGCGGCGTCGCCCGCCTGCGCGGTACAGGCGCTCGGCGTCGGCGGCCACGCGTTCAGCATTCAATATCACGTCGAGATCACGGGGAGGACGGTGCCCGAGTGGGGCGCGGTGCCCGCCTACGGCCAGGCCCTCGAGCGCGCCCTCGGGGCGGGCGCCCTGGCCGGGTTCGAGGGCGCGGCGGCGGCCGGCATGGCCGGCTTCAACCGCAACGCGCGCCGCATCTACGACAACTTCATGCGCGTAGTCGGACAAACCGGATCCAGGCCGGCCGAGGGCCGGAGCATGCGAGCATCCGCGGGCTGACGTTCAGTCCATTCAGCCCCCGAACTCGCCTTCCTTCGCGCCCGCGGCGCCTGTCAGCGCGGCGGCGAGCTCGGGGAACAGGATCTGCGGCAGCGAGCGGTGCGAGCGGGGAGCGTCGCCGAAGCCGGTCGCGCGCTCGTAGCGCTCGACGGTGCGCAGGGCGGCGGCGAGCGACTGCTTGCGGGTCGCCTCGAACTCGACGCATTCGACGGCGCGCGCGGCCGTCGAGGCGCGGTAGTGCGCCACCTCCATGTCGGGGAAGTACCAGACCGTCAGGTCCTTGTCGAGAACGCCGCTCCAGGTCACTCCGAGCCGCTCGACGAACGCGTCGACGGCGGGTGCCTGATCGCCGGCGTGGTGGCCGAGGTCGAGATTTATCTCCGAGCGCACTTCGGTGTCGCGGGCCAGCGACTTCAGGGTCAGGTGGTGCAGCTCGGCGTCGTAGCGGTGGCGAAGGATGAACCCCGCGCGCCGTCCCGCCTCGGTCAGGAAGTAGCGGTCGCGGACCCGCAATGCACTGGAGCGCGTCGGACGCAGCCGCTCGATGGTGGCGCGGAAGCCCGCGAGGTCGAAGTCGTCGCCGACCACGAACTTGTGCTCGATCTCGGTGAAACGAAGGTCGTCGGGCATCACGTCTCCATGCCGCCGTCTACATCCACCGCTTGAAGCGGCCGAGCAGGGCCAGGCGCAGCCGCAGGCCGGCCGGCAGGTCCCGGCGGAACCGGCGGCCGACCGGCGCGTTACGCGGATCGGCCCGGAGCATGCCGAAGATCGCCCGCGCCGGGTCGACCGCCGACGGGTGGTGCGTGACCAGCATCGCCTCGGCCAGCCGGTCGTGGGCCGCATCCTCGAAGTTGTAGCTGCCGAAGGCGACCCGGACATCGTCGACGAGCACGATCTTCGAGTGCTCGCCGGCCCGGTTCTCGTAGATGCGGACGCCGGCCTCCAGCAGCCGGCGGTAGCCGGCGGCGGCCGCGATCCACGCGAGATTGGTGGCCGGCAGCGCGTCGCGGTGCGAGTGGTGAATCTCTGTCTCAACCCCGCGCCGCGTCGCCGCGAGCAGGGCGCGGAGCAGCGCCGGGGCCGGCTTGAAGTAGAAGGTCGTGAGCTGGATGCGGCGCCGGGCGGCGTTCAGCATGTCGAGCATGCGCTCGGTGACCACGTTCCGACCGCGCCATCCGAGGGGCCCGCGCCGGCCCTGGTGGAGGTTCGGATTGCAGATCCAGTAGTCGAGCTCGATGTCTCCCCGCGTCCCCGCGGCGCACCGGTCCAGCATGCTCAGGTGGGCAGGGTCGACCTCGCCGCCGATGGTCCGATAGCTCTCGAGCAGGTCGCGCACGACGGGGCCGCGCAATGCAACCGAGTACTCGTTCCATCCCTCGAACGAGGTCCGCGTGACGTTGCTGCTGCCGAAGATCGCCTCGCCCTGCTCCGAGACCTGAATCTTGACGTGCTGGCCCCCGCCCAGGCGCCGCTGCGTCGCGTGGGGAGGGCGGTACACGGTCACGACGGCGCCGGCGGCGCGCAGGGCGTCGAGCCGGTCCCGCAGGGTTGCCTTGACCGAGGCCGACATCAGGACGCCGCCCAGCTGCTGGCCGAATCCGTCGATGAGCAGGTTGACGTCCACGCCGCGCCCTTGCGCCTCCAGCAGCAGCGCGATCAGCTCCGCGCCGTAGTCGTCGTACTCCAGGTAGTAGGTGGACAGGTACAGGAACCGCCGCGCCTCCCGGATCATCCGAAGGCGGCGTTTCCACTCCGCAGCCCGGTTCCAGAGCGGGACGAGCGCAGTGGCGGTGAGCGGGGTCGACACAAGCGGTTCGTTCGCATCCACCAGGCTAGAGCCGGTACCCGCCGGAGACGTCGATGTTGACCCCGGTCACGTAGGAGGCGTCGAGCAGGTACCCGACCGCCTGCGTGACGTCGTCCAGGCGGCCCGCGCGGCCCAGCGGGACCCACTTGCCGATGGCGTCCGGCGGAGGCAGGTCGACCGAGTTCTCGAGCTGCCCCGGCGAGACCATGTTCACCCGGATGCGCCGGCCGGCATGCGCCTTCGCGAGGGCCCGGGTCAGGACGAGCAGGCCGGTCTTGCTGACGTAGTAGTCGGCGCCGTGGACGTTGGCGCGGATGCCCTCGAGGCCGGCCATGCCGATGCTGACGATGTTGCCGCCGTCGGGCATGAGGCGCAGGGCGTGGTGACAGCAGTAGAACGCGCCGGAGAGGTTGGCGGCGAGGGTCGCGTCCCACCCCGCGGGGTCGAGGCGGGTGACCGGCTGCGGGTTGTAGTTGCCGACGTTGTTCACGAGGAGGTCGACGCGGCCCTCCGCCGCCGCGACGTCGTCGAAGACCGCCGCCACGTCGCCCTCGACTCCGATGTCCGCGGCCAGCGCGCGCGCGCGCCGGCCCGTCGCCTCTATCTCGCCGACCAGCGAGCGCGCGTCCTGCTCGGACGCGCGGTAGAGCACCACGAGGTCGTATCCCCGCGCCGCCAGCATCGAGCTCAGACGGCGCCCCAGGCGGCGCGCGCCGCCCGTCACCACCGCGACCCGAGGGTCCTGCCCCGGGGTCACGAGCGCGCGCGCTCCACCCGGACGAAGGCGCAGGCCGCGGCGGGGACCGCCTCGGGCTTGCGCACCTCCAGCCGTACGCGCTGCGCGCGTGCGATTCGGTCGAGGAGGAGGGCCGCCGTCGCCTCCGCCAGGGCCTCGAGGAGCGCGAACCGTCGCCGCCGAACGAGCTCGTCGACAGCGGCGGCGACGTCGTCGTAGTCGATGGCGTCGGCCAGCGCATCCGACCGCGCGGCGGGCGCCAGGTCGTAGTCGACCTCGATATCGAAGAGCAGCGGCTGAGGGCGCTCGCGCTCCCGCGCGTAGACGCCGACGATGCCGGTCACTTCCAGGTTCTTCAGTCCCGCGGTTCCGACCATGCGTTGCGGCCCCTACCCCGGCTTGCGGGCGATCCAGATCTGCTCGGCCGCGGTGTCCTTCGAGAACGGGGTCCCGTCGAAGCTGCCGAGGCAGGCGTCGATGGTGAATCCCGCCCCGAGCAGCAGCATCCGGGCGTGGTCCGGGTCCAGCCAGCTCAGCTCGAGCCGCCGGTAGCGCCGCCATTCCGGCCGGCCGTCCGCCGAGAAGTGGTCTTCCCAGGTAATGACTTCCATCGACCGGGCCTTCTCGTCCACGCGAGAGGTGACCCACAACAGGATATCCGTGCCGGCTGCCGACTGGTAGCCGGCGCGCAATTGCACCTGACGCATCCGCGCCGCGGCGTCGGGGGGCACCACGAAGTCGTCGAAGATGAACCGCCCCCCCGGCCGGAGCTGGCTGAAGACCTGGTGCGCCACCTGCCGCTTGGCGGGAATGTCCGTCAGGTGTCCGATGCTGTGGTAGGGCAGGGTGACGAGGGCGGCCGGCTGGTCGATCCGAAACGTCCGGAAATCCGCCTCCAACAGCTCGATCCGGTCGCCCACACCCGCCTGCTCGGCGCGCTTTCGGCACCGCCGCAGCATCGCCGGGGAGGCGTCCACGCCGATCACCCGGCAGCCGCGCGCCGCTGCCTCGACGGCGATGCGCCCGTCTCCGACGCCGAGCTCGACGACCGGCCCGCCCGCGGCGAGATACGCCTCCACGTAGAACCGGCGGTTCGACTGGGCCGCCGGCGCGGTCTCGCTCCAGACACCGTAGATGTCGGCAAAGCTGTCGTACTGTGCCGCCGACCCGACCGCCCGGGAGCGCGGTGATGCCACGGCCCAAGTCTACTCGGTCGCTGGGCCTCTACGGCGCAGACCCCTGCTGGACGGTTCCCGCCCCGCGGTCCCGGCTCCCCCGCGCGCGCGCCACGATCTCGTCCGCGTCCGGCCGAATCAGCAGCCGTTCGTGCACCAGCGCCTCCGCCGCCACGCTGACCGCGCGCACGTAGGACGCGTGGTCGGCGTAGCGCTCCTCGAGCGACAGCCTTGGGTCGCCCGACGCCTCGCGATCCGCCCGTGTCGCCGCGAACGGGATGAAGGACCCGGTGCCGCGGCACTGGGCGCCCTCGGCGAAGCCCTTCCGCCGCAGGTTCCAGCCCGTGAAGGTGCCGATGGGCGCGGCGAGATTGGGGTGCCTGACGCCGTCGACCATGTTGCCGTCGGCGTCGGTGCGGCCGACGAGGACCGTGTAGGCGTCGCCCTGCATGGGCGGCAGCGACCGGTGGTCGGCGAGGTGCAGGGGGTTGTACGACCCCGTCCAGGTCACCCCCGGGACGGCCGGGAAGTCGACCGCCGACGCGGGGACGAGCCCGCCGCCCCCCGCGGTGGGGAAGCGGCTCTCGGGCGGCGCGATGCCCTTCTCGACCCAGTCGTGCAGGGCCAGGCTGAGGGCCACGCGGGTCTGGCTCAGGGCCAGCGGGTTGCTCAGGTTCTGGCACAGGCCCGCGCTCGGCGTGCCGACGTGGACGCCGGGCCCGCCGCCGTGCTGGGTGCCGGAAAGCAGATAGACGCGCACGTTGTCCGGCAACTCGATGGGGCCGCCCGCGGGGTCGGTGACCACCAGTGACGCCCGCGCCTGCCACAGCTCCGCCTCGCTGTCGCTGTGGATGATCTTCGGGCAGGTGGCCGAGGCCGCGCACCGTTCCTGCAGCCCGTCGGTGCGGCCGCTGACGGGGTCGGTCAGGGTCGTGTAGGTGAACGGGAACTGGTCGCCGGGATAGACGTGGTCCTCGTGCTGCTTCTGCCAGCGCCCCGGTTGGCCGAACTGGTAGTTGGTGAACGTCTTCCGCGATCCGGCGATGTTGGGATGGATGCCGTCGAACACGATGCGGCCTTCGACGTCCTCGTTGAACCCCTGGTACAGGAAGTCGCGCAGCATCCGTCCGCTCTGGGAGATGCCGATCGAGATCGCGGTGCGGGGCAGGCCGTTCTCGGCCAGCGGGTTGGGGGCGCCGCCGGCGTCCGCCGCCTCGTAGCGCAGGAACGAGATGGCGTCCCGCATCGCCGCGAACCCGAGGCCCAGAACGATCGGGTCCTTCGCCTGGTAGATGAACTCGTAGATGGCGCCGCCGTCGAACCCGGCGGGGCGCGTGACCTCGATGCCGGTGTCGCCGACCCAGGTCCACGCGAGGTCCGGGGGCGCCTGCCGCTTGCCGTTCCGGGTGGCGCGGACCGAGAGCATCCCGGCGTCGGCGTCGCGCGAGGCGGTCGGATACGTCAGGCGGTAGCGTGATCGGGACGCGTCGTCGTCGAAGATCATCTCCTCGAGGGCCGGACCCGCGATGGGGGAGCCGTCGGCCTCGGTGGCGACGGGCAGCCGGGCCACGATGTTCATGTCGGACGGGGCGATGTCACCCTGCCAGCCCACGCGGACCAGCGCGAACCCGCGCTCGAGGAGGGCGCGCTCGGCCGCGCCGGCCCCGCCCCGGTTGGGGACGGTGTGGTAGATGGCCCCGTTCCAGCGCCTCATGTCGACGGGGCGGTAGATCTCGACGGTGGTCCGGTACTCGACCCGCCCGCGGTCGTTGCGGGGGGCGTGGTCGAGGTTGACGATGTGCCCGTGCCGCGGATCTGCCGGATTGACCTCGCCCGTGACCAGCCCGCGGAGGCGCTCGTACCGGCCGACGTCGCCGAACGACTCGCCCTCGAGGGCCGGCGACTCGACGACCGGCAGGTCGATGCGCGTGACCTGCGCCGACGCGATCCCGGCCGCCAGGAGGACGAGGACGGCCGCGGCGAACGACGCTCGACTCACTCTGGTCATGGTGTCTGCCCCTCCCGCTCGCGATTGCTCCGCGGGCCCGCCTCTGCGCCCCCGCGGGCGTCCCCTCCAGGCGGCGGACGGGCGGGCAGGGCGAGGTCTGAACGGACGCGGGGTCGTCTGCGTCGCTGGCCCGCCAATCGTCGCCTTCGGCTCCGCTGGGCGCCCAACCAACCCTGCCAGGAGTCTGCACCGTTCTACGGCGCAGACTCCTAGCCCGCCCATCGTCGCCTTCGGCTCCGCTTGGCGCCCAACCAACCCTGCCAGGAGTCTGCACCGTTCTACGGCGCAGACTCCTAGTGTAGTCCAAGCGGGCAGGCTCGCGGCCCCGTCGACCACCTGCCCGCCCGCGCCACCGGCGAGGCTTGACGGTCCGCCTTTGTCGGAGCCATCCCCCCGGCGTTTGACGCTGACGCCCTTCAGGCAATATCGTGGGATTCGGAGACCCCGCCGAGACCCTTCTTGCCTGTGCGGCGCGCGCCGGCCGATGGCCTCGTCCCCCCAATGAGTTCCGAACACGACCCCGAGCGCGGCCACTCGCACCACGCTCACGGCCCGGACGGGCACGAGCACGATCTGCGCGGCCTGAGCCGCCGCCGGCTGACGACCGCGCTGGTGCTCATCGCCGGCTACATGGGCGTCGAGGTCGCCGGCGGCATCCTGTCCGGCAGCCTCGCCCTCATCGCCGACGCGGGGCACATGCTGACCGACGCGGCGTCCATCGGCCTCGCCCTGGCCGCCATGCACTTCGCGGACCGGCCCGCCTCCGCCCGGCGGACGTTCGGCTATCGCCGCCTGGAGATCCTCGCGGCGCTGGTGAACGTGCTCACCCTCTGGCTGATTGCGGGCTGGGTGATCGTCGAGGCCTGGCGCCGTCTCCTGGCCCCGCCCGACGTCCAGGGTCAGCTGGTGCTGACCGTCGGCGCCGCGGGCCTCGCCGTCAACGTGCTCGCGGCCTGGATTCTCCACCGCTCGGCCGGGCACAGCGTCAACGTCGAGGGCGCCTTCCGGCACGTCATGGCCGATCTGCTCGGCTCGGTCGGCGTGGTGGTGTCGGGCGCCCTCGTCTGGGCCTTCGGCTGGACCCTCGCCGACCCCGTCCTGAGCCTGTTCATCGGCATCCTGATTCTCGCCGGCACGTGGCGTCTGCTCGGCAAGGTGGTGCACGTCCTGCTCGAAGGCGCGCCCGCGCACGTCGACGTGCAGCGTCTCTGCCGGGAGATGGAAGGCGTGGAGGGCGTCGCCCAGATTCACGACATGCACGTCTGGACCATCGCCCAGGGCTACGACGCGCTCGCCGCGCACGTCCTCATCGATCCCGACTATCCCGACCGCGACCTCGAGCCGGTGCTCCGCCGCCTGCGCGCCATCGGCTCCCGCGACTTCGGCATCCACCACATCACCATTCAGATGGAGCGCTCGCTGGACGACTGCACCGAGCACCACCACGCCGACGGCCTGCGCACTCGCGAGCGGCCGTCGGCAGCCTGACATGCCGGCCGGCATGATCCCGCTCGTCGGCGCGCTCGCCGCCCCGTTCGCCGGCATCCTGCTGTACCGATGGTCGCACCGCCGGCCCGGCGCCGCCCGCGTCTTCGACGGCGTCATGCTCGCCGTCGTGCCGGCGCTGGTGGCGTGGCAGGTGCTGCCGCACGCCTGGGCCGAGCACGGCGCGACGGCGCTCCTGGTCCTGGCCGCGGGCATCGCCGCCCCGGCCCTCGTCGAGCGGACGTCGCGCGCGCTCGCGCCGCACGCCGACGACATGGCCCTGGCGGTGGGGTTGTCCGGCCTGGGGCTGCACGCGTCGCTGGAGGGCGCGGCCCTCGCGCTGGGCCCGAGCGCCGCCGCTGCGCTGATCCTGCATCGCATTCCCGTGGGCCTGGCGATCTGGTGGATGCTGCGGCCCCGGCACGGCGTCCGGGGGGGCGCCCTCGGCATCGGCGTCCTCACCGCCGCGACCCTCGTCGGCTTCGTGGTCGGGGGAGAGCTCGTCGGCGGGCACGGTCCCGGGGTCGACCTCTACCAGGCGTTCGTCGGCGGCTCGCTGCTGCACGTGGTGTTCCACCAGAGCCGCCGCGACCACCGCCACTGAGCATCTCACCGCATGGCCGTCGCGCAACCGTACTCGTCGCCCGAGATGCACTACGATCGGGAACATCGGAGAGGAGGCCGCCAATGGTTGCCATCGCGCGTCTGTTCGCCCTCGCCGCGGTCTCGTTGCCGGCCCTGCAGGCCGGCGAGCCGGGCTTCCTGCGCTGGAGCGCGGCCGAGCTCGAACGGCGCGACGCCGCCCTGTCCGAGGCGATCCGGCCCGACGGCTCGGCCCGCGAGACGCTGGCCGACTACGAGGTCGGCGGATCGCATCGGTTCCGGTTCATCCGGCGCGACGCCGACGGCTCTCCCGAGCAGCACGCGAACATCGAGGACGTGGTGCTCGTCCAGAGCGGGGCGGCGACCCTCGTCGTCGGCGGCGAGCTGATCGACCGCGCCGGCGGCGACGGCGAGTACCGGGGCACGGGCATCGCGGGCGGGGTGCGCTACGCGGTGGGCCGGGGGGACATCCTGCACATTCCCGCCGGCACTCCCCACCGCTACCTCGTGCCCGAGGGCGGGCACGTCACCTACGTGCTGGTGCGGATGCCGGCCCTCACCGGCGAGCGCGTGGTGCCCGCGGACGCCCCCGCCATCGATCTGGAGCCGCCCGGCTTCGCCCTGTGGCGGGCCGGCGAGCTCGCCGAGAGGCGCGGCGCCCTCGACCTGCGGATCGGCCCCGACCGGTCGGCCCGCGAGACCCTCGCCGACTACGGAAGCCCGACCCGGTCGCACCGCTTCCGCCATATCCACCGCGACGCCGACGGGGTGCCCGAGATTCACGACGACATCATCGACGTGGTGTTCGTGACGAGCGGCGAGGGCGGGTTGCTCGTGGGCGGCGAGATGCTCGACCGCGACGGGAGCCGCGGCTCCGGCATCGCCGGGGGGACGCGGCATCCGGTGGCCGCCGGCGACGTGCTGCACATTCCCGCCCGCACCCCCCACGGCTATCTCGTGCCCGAGGGCGGGCACGTGACCTACGTCCTCGTGCGGGTTCCCGCGCTGGTCCCCGGTCGGGCGTCTGCGCCGTAGACCTTCACGGAATGCCCGGTGACGCGCCAAGGCAGCTATTGGGCGTCTTTGGCGGGTGACGGTCATGACCCTTCGTCACCATTGCTGCGAACGCGCGCTGGCCGGCGTTCTCCCGATCACGCTGGCCGGGGTCCTCCTGATGTCGCTGACGCCGGCCTCGACCGCCGCCCAGCAGCCCCGTCTGGCCGCCGGCTACTGGACCCGGGGGCTGTCGGGGGGCTGGGGCCACGCCTGGAGGTACGGCGTCCCGGGCTGGGGGAAGACGGAGTCCGACGTCCGCTTCGCGGCGTTTCATCCGCAGCTCGGACGGTTCGTCACCGACCACCTGGAGGTCCATGGCGACGCCACGCTGTTCCTGTACCACCGGCCGGCCCCGGCCGTCAGCGGCGGGCTCGGTCTGGGCGGCCGCTATCACGTCTGGCGGGACCGGCGATGGACGCCCTACGTCACCGGCGGGGCCGGGCTGCTCTGGACGTCGCTCGACTTGCCGGAGATCGACCGGGTCTTCAACTTCCAGATCGTCTACGGCCTGGGGGTCCGAACCGTGCCGCGGCGGGGACCGGGCCTGATCGTCGAGCTCCGCAATCACCACATCTCCAACGCCGGCACGGCGGGGGAGAACCTGGGCCTGAACGCGGCTGCGGTGATGGCCGGGGTCCAATGGGTCCTGCGTCCGGCCGACTGACGTCGCCGGGCCGGATCCGGGGAGCGCCCGGATCGGTCGGGAGCCGCGAGGTCACGAGAACGAGTCCGATGGCGGTCGTGTCGGACCGGAACGAAACCCGGCCGTCGGCGTCCAAGCCATCGACAGCGCCTCCCGGGGAGGCAGGGAGACAATGCCGGCCGCGGCCGATGCCCGCGGGCGGCGACGTGCCTCCGGGCAGTGCAGGAGACGTCACGACCCGCGGTGGTGAAGGGGCCGCGACGCCCGTCGGTCCCGCGCGCGGTCGGCGGGTCACCGCCTTCGTCGTCGAGGAAGCGCCGCGCGCGGTGGCCGAGCGGCTCGCGCAAGGGGGAGCACCCTGACCGACTGGCTGAACGACCTGCGGCGTGTCGCCCGCGGGCTGGCTCGGCAGCCTGGCGTCACGGCGCTCGTCGTGCTGACGCTCGCGCTCGGCATCGGCCTGAACACGGCGGCGTTTGCGGTGGCCTACGGCGTGCTGTGGCGGCCGCTGGCCTACCCCGACGCCGACCGGCTGGTGACCATCACCGCGCAGTACCACGAAGACGAAGCCGCGGGCGGGTTCGGCCCCGACCGGTTCCGGGAGTGGGCCGGGCGCCTGCGGGTCGTCGGGCTGGCCGGACACGAGACGCGCGAGCGCAGCGTCCGCGGCGCGGGTCCGGCGCGTATCGCCCGGGTCGCGACGGTCACGGAGCGCTTCTTCGACGTGCTCGGTGTGCCGGCCGCCGCCGGCGTCGCGCCGCCGCTTCCCGCCGGCGACCCGCGCGCCGTCGTCAGCGCGCGGCTCGCCGCCTCCCTGGGCGCCGCCCCGGCCGCGGTCGTCGGCCTCGGGATCACCATCGGCGACGCGCCGTACACCGTCGCCGGCGTGATGCCCTCCACGTTCACGTTCCCGACGCCGGCCGTCGACGTCTGGGTTGCCATGCCGGCGGCCCCGCCGGTCGGGACCTCGTTCGATGTGGTCGGACGGCTGACGCAGGGCGCCACCGTCGAGCAGGCCCGCGACGACGCGGCCCGGGTCGTCCGCGACGTGAACGGTGACGACTGGCGCGCGGCGGTGACCCCGCTCGAGGCGGTTCTCCTCGATGCCGTCCGGCCGGCCCTGACGGCGGCCCTGGCGGCGGCGATGCTGGTGCTCCTGGCCGCCTGCGCGAACGCGATGACGCTGCTCGTCGGCCGGTCCATGGCGCGCCGCCGGGAGTTCGCGGTCCGACTCGCCCTGGGCGTCGGCCTTCGGCGCCTGTATTGCGCGACGTTCGCAGAGGGGCTGGTCGTCGCGGCCGCCGGTCTGGTTGCCGGCTCTCTCCTGGCGTGGATCGCGGTGCGTCTGTTCGCGACGAGCGCCGCCGCCGTGCTCCCGCGCGCGGCCGAGAGCCAGTTCGAGGACCCGATGCTGCTGGCCGCCGCGGCGGCGTCGTCGCTCGTCGCGGCCGTGGCCTGCGGCGCCGCGTCCTCCGCGGGAATGCCGCGCGGCCAGCGGCTGGGCCCCTCCGGGGGCGCGGGCCCCGCCGCAACGCCGACCGCGCGGCGCCTCCGGGCCGCGCTCGTCGTGGCGCAGGTGTCGACGGCCGTCGTGCTCCTGGCCGGCGCCGGGCTGCTCGCCCGCAGCATGGACGCGCTGCTCGCCGAGGACGGCGGCTTCGATTCCTCGCGCGTGCTTGTCGCCAAGCTGATGCTCGGCGACTCGCGTTTCGCCGACGACGGCGCGTCGGCGGGGTTCGTCGACCGGCTGCTCGCCGAGGTGAGGAGATTGCCCGCCGTCGACGCGGCCGGGCTCGGCAGCCTGCTGCCCCCGACCGACGCGCCCGTCACGATCAACCTCCGGTTCCTCAGCGATACCCGGGACGACACCTTGTCGATGTCGTTCGGCGCGGTGACGCCGGGCTTCTTCGAGGCGCTGGGGACGCCGCTGCACGCCGGCCGCCGTTTTGACGCGGCGGACGAGCGGGCCGAGACGCCGGACGTCGTCGTGAGCGCCTCGACGGCGCGGTTTCTGTACCCGGACGCGGACGCCGTCGGCCGCGGCCCGCGGTTCGCGCTCGAGCGTTTCGGCATCGACCGCGAGACGACGGTGCAGGGCGTGGTGGCCGACATGAAGTACGCGGGACTCGAGGCGGGCCCCGACGCGTCGATCTACGTCCCCTGGCGGCACCGGCCGATGGGGCTGGCGCACCTCGTGGTGCGCACCGCCGACGATCCGTCGGGGATCCTGTCGGCGGTGCGCGACCTGATCCTGTCGCTGAACCCGGGCCTGCCGGTTCCCGAGGTGCGTACGCTGGACGATCACGTTGCGGGCTCGATCGCCGGCCGGCGACTCCAGATGGTGCCCGCGGCGGCGGTGGGGGGGCTTGCGCTGCTGGTCGCGATGGTGGGGGTGTTCGGCGCCCTCACGCGCGCCGTGACGGAGCGGCGGCTCGAGCTCGCGACCCGCGCGGCCATCGGGGCGTCGCCCGTCCGGCTCGTCCGACTGATCATGCGCGACAGCCTGGCCGTCGGCGCCGTCGGCGTGGCCGTCGGCCTCGCCGTAGCGGCAGGCGTCGCCCGCGGGTTGTCGAGCCTCCTGTACGGAGTCGGTCCCTACGACGCGGCGACCTTCGCCGTCGTGGCGGGGTCGGTCCTCGTCGCGACGTCGGTCGCCTCTCTCCTGCCGGCCCGCCGCGCCGCCCGCGTCGATCCCCTGATCGCGTTGAAGGGCGACTGAGCCCCGAACGTTCCTCCGGCCCTGGTCAGCCTGGTCGGTGTCGCGTGGGGTCTCCGACCCGCGGCATCGGCAAGCGGACGGTGAGCCCGCCGAGTTGTGCCGGCCACGTCCTCGTCGGGATCGCACGACCGGCCTCCTGACAGGTTCTGACACACCCGTCCTCTATCCTGCCGGTTGTCCACCCGACAAAGGACAAGCGGCGGCCGCCCCGATCCCGGGCGCGGTCCCGCGGAGGCTGCGACAGGAACCAGGAGGAGCCTATGGACAAGAGCACGGCCGCCGCATTCGTCGATCTGGAGCGCGCCGCCATCGGACGGCCCGTCACGCGACTCGGCGTCTCGTTCTTCCCCGTCTACCTGATGGACAACCCCCTGCCGGCCATCGCCACCGGCCCGAAGTCGGGGCGGGTCATCGAGGAGCTGCCCGACGCGTCGGTGCCGACGCTGACCGCGGCCAACCCCACCGACCGGCCGATCCTGCTCGTCGAGGGCGAGCAGTTCCTCGGCGGCGACCAGAACCGCACCCTCAACGTCAGCGTGCTGGTGCCGGCCGCCGCCACCCTGAAGATCCCGGTGTCGTGCCTCGAGGCGGGCCGCTGGGGCCGCCGCCGCGACTTCGCGGCGGGGTCCACCTACACCCACCGCCGGGTGCGGCGCGCCAAGAACGCGGCGGTCGCCCGGCAGGCGGCGACGGCCGAGGCGCGGCGGGGCGATCAGAACGCGGTGTGGAGCTCCATCGACGCGGAGCTCGACGACCTCGGGGTGGCGGCGCCGACGCGGGCCATGGCCGCGGCCGACAGCGTCTACGAGCGCGAGCCCGACCGGCAGGCGGCGGCCGACGAGCTCGGCGCCCTCGGTCCCCTGCCCGGCCAGTGCGGCGTCGTCGTCACCCACGGCCCGCGCGTGGTCGCCACCGAGGTCTTCGGGGCCCCCGAGCTGCTCCGGCCCCACTGGGGGGCGCTGGTTCGCGCCTACCTGCTCGAGCGCCCCACCGCCGCCGGACGGCCCTCGGCCAGCCGCGTCCTCCGCAAGCTCGGCCGCGTCAGCAAGGCCGCGTGCCGCGAGACGCCCGGGCTGGGGCTCGGCGTCGAGCGGCACCTCGGGGGCGCCAAGGCGGTGGGTCAGGCCCTCGCGCTCGAGAGCGCGGTCGTGCATGCCTCCGTGCTGAGCGGGTGAGGGCGGGTCGTCGTCCGCTACCGGGTGACCACGGCCTTGAAGCGCCGGACGAGGAGCGCGATCAGCAGCGACTGGTAGGCGAGGCCGGCGAGGAAGTAGAGCCAGACCCGCGGCTCGCCCGCCTCGAGCATCCAGAACACCTTGAGGGGCCAGTAGAGCGGGTCGAGGCCGAACGCCACCTGCCACGGCGACGCGACGAACCACGCGATGACCGGGGGCCAGGTGAGGACGCCGACGCCCTTCAGCAGCGCGAACCCCTGCACCTTGTTCGTGGCGAACGCGGCCGCGAACAGCGCGAAGAGCGGCGCGGTGGGCGCGGCCTGGGCGGCGGCGGCGAAGGCCGGGACGACGCCCATCGTCGCCAGGTCCGAGATGGCGACGGACGCCATCATCACGGGCACGCTCACCACCATCGGGACGGCGATGCGGTAGGCGAGGTAGCCCTCCACCGTGAGCGGCGTGACCTGGAGGGCGGTGAGGGTGCGGTCGTCGCGCTGATCGAGCAGCAGGAACCCGACCACCGCGCCCACCAGCGCCGGGGTGATCAGCACGAGAAAGCTCGCCAGCAGCGGGTAGTGCGGCGCGAGGTCGAACCCGTAGCGTTCGTCGAGCCACGCGCGGAGGACGGGGACGCCCCACCGGAAGGCGAGCCCGTAGGCGATGGGCGTGACCACGAGCCAGCGCAGCATGCTGTCGCGCGCGACGCTCCTGGCGTCGATCGAGCCGAGGGCCCGGACCACCGCGGCCGCCGTCGGCATCAGCGCCCTCCCTCGCGTGCGACGATGCGGCCGAGCCACTGGCGCAGCCGGCGGGTCGCGTGCCGGTCGATTGCCACGCAGGCCGGGCTGACCTGTCCCAAGGTGAAGTAGTTCGCCCAGCCGGTCAGCAACCGGTTCAGGCGCGCCATCAACCGGTCGAACGTCCTCCGGGCGGCGACCGGCGGCGATCCGGCCCGGGCGGCGGACATCGGCATCAGCGCCCTCCCTCGCGCGCAACGATGAACCGGTCGAACGTCCGCCGGGCGGCGAGTAGCAGCAGCCCGGCCCAGGCGGCGGAGTAGAGGAGGCCGTAGGCCCACTGCCACGACGGAATCGGCCGGAACGCTCCCGCCAGCAGCACGAGGGGCGCCGTGAGGGGATGGAGATAGAGCAGCCAGGTGTCCCACAAGCCGAAGTAGTGCAGCATCGGCAGGGACAGCACCGCCGTGAAGAGGATCGACGGGAACATGAACTCGTTGATCGACCGGTAACGCGCAATGAGGAGGAAGCCGACCAGGGTGTAGAGGACCGCGGCCAGCACGATGCCGGCGACGAGCGGACCGCCCGCGAAGCCGCCGCCGTGGGCCGACCACACGATGACGACCTGCTCGACGAGCGAGAGCGCGGTCAGCGTCGCCGTCTTCGACGCAAGGTACTCCCAGTCGGCGAGCGGCGTCACCACCTGGGCCTCCAGCGTCCCCTCGCCCTTCTCGAGGAGGACGAGCCCGGCGATGAAGTAGAAGTTCACCATCACCAGGTTCCCGAACACCACGGCGGGCAGCACGTAGCCCCAGTCGATGGCGGGGAGCCGGGTCAGGAGGACGAACCAGCAGGCCAGCACGAAGGCCACGACGTAGTAGAAGCCGTTCCGCAGCTGCAGGCGGAGGTCGAGGCGGACGGTCGCGGCCAGCCTGTGCATGGGGTCACTGCAGGCTGTGGCCGGTGACGCGCAGGAAGACGTCCTCGAGCGTGGCTTCCTGGGTGTGCAGCGTGCGGACGGTCGCCTCGCGCAGCAGGGTCAGGAACTCGGCGTCGTCGCCGAGGCCGTCGAGCGGGAACTCGCGCCGCCCGGGGCTGCCGCCGAGGTCGTACTCCACCGCCACCGTTCGCGCGCCGTGCGCGAGCTTCAGATCCTGCGGCGAGTCGACGAGGCGAATCTCCCCGTCGACGATGAACGCGACGCGGTCGCACAGCTCGTCGGCCACCGTCATGTCGTGGGTCGTGAGGAACACCGTGCGCCCGGCCTGTTTCAGCTCCCGGACGAGGCGCCTGACGCCCCGCCCGCTCGCGGGGTCGAGCCCCGCCGTCGGCTCGTCGAGGAAGATCAGCTGCGGGTCGTTCAGCAGGGCGCGCGCCACCCCGAGCCGGGTCTTCATCCCCTTGGAGTACTCGGCCACGAGGCGCTGACCGTCGCCGGCCAGCCCCACCATTTCGAGTAGCGCCTCCGGCCGGCGGGTCTCGCCCCGGTACAGCGCGCGGAAGTAGCCGAGGTTCTCGAGGCCGGTCAGCCGGAGATAGTGGTTGGGCAGCTCGAACGAGACGCCGATCTCCTCGTAGTAGTCGCCGCCCCACGCCGCGAGGTCGCGGCCCAGCACCGAGACGGCGCCGCCGTAGCCCCGCAGGAGCCCGATCAGCACCTTCTGCGTGGTCGACTTGCCGGCGCCGCTCGGTCCGAGGAACCCGAAGATCTCGCCGCGGTCGATCCGGAACGACAGGTCCCGGACCGCGGGGCTGGCGCCCGACGCGTAGGTGAAGGTCAGTCCGTCGACGTCGACCACCGGCATGCATGCGTCTCCGCGAGTCTGGCGGTTCGGGACGGACGGAAGCGAACCGGGGCCGGGTCGACCGGCGCCGGCGTCGCGCCGGCGCGTCGGCATCCTACCACCGCGAACGTGGTCCGAGCCGCCTCTCCGGCTGTGATCGGCGCGCCGACGGCGACGTGCCGCTGCCGAGCTTACAATGGGCGGCGGCCACCGAGCCGTCGGACGAGCGCCGGGTCCCCGATTGGCGCGAGCGCGCCGGCTCAGGCACGGGACCAGGAGGCGGAACTGCTGATCGACCCGGGCTTCTTCTGGACGCTCGATCAGGAGATCGCCACCCTCGGCCCGGTGAAACCCTGATCAAACGCGGCACCGCCCGAAACGAGCTGGCCGAGTTCCGCTACGCACGGGGCCGTGCCGACGACTTCGAGTTGCTCTTGCGACCGAGCCTGCAGCGCGCGACCTCGGCGACGACCACCCGAACGCGGAGCCACGCACCGCGCTGGGAGACCGTACGCTCCGCCGTCGGTGTGAACAGGGAGAAGGCCGATGAAGCTCAGGATGTCTTGGCTCGACCTCAAACTGGCCGGCCGGATGCTCTCGAAGTACCCGGGTCTGACACTCGTCGGCGGCTTCTCGTTCTCGTTCGCGATCGCGGTCGCGGCAATGGCGTTCGAATTCCTGACCCAGCTGGTCTATCCGTCCCTGCCGGTACCGGGCGGCGATCGCGTCGTGGCGCTTCGCATGTGGGATGCGGCCGCGAGCCGTCCCGAGCGGCGGGCGTTGCACGAGTTCATGCTGTGGCGCGACGAGCTTCGCTCCGTCGACGACATCGGAATCTTCAGCGTCATCGAGCGGAACCTCCGGTGGCAGGACGTGGCCGGTGCGCCGGTCCGGGGGGCGGCGATCAGCGAGGCGGCCTTCCGTGTCGCGGGGGTCCCCGCACAGCTCGGCCGCACGCTGGTCGCGGCCGACGAAGAGCTCGGCGCGGCGCCCGTCGTCGTGCTGGGGCACGACGTTTGGCGCGGCGCGTTCGCGTCCGCCCCCGACATCGTGGGACGCCAGGTTCGCGTGGGCGGAGAGCCGCACACGGTGGTCGGTGTCATGCCCGAGGGCTTCGCGTTCCCGATTTCCGAGAGCTTCTGGGTTCCGTTCCAGCTGACCTCGTCGAGCTATCTGCCCCTGGAGGGCCCGCCGGTTCGCACCTTCGGCCGTCTCGCGCCGGACGCGAACCTGGAGGGGGCGCAAGTCGAGCTGACGACCGTGACCCAGCGGGTCGTGCTCGGCAATCCCGAGACGCACCAGCAGCTGCGCGCGCAGGTGCTGCCCTTCCCCAACGAGGTGATGGACATCTCGAACTCCGTGTCCGTCGGGCTCATGTCCAGCAATGGCCTCTTCATCCTGTTCCTGATCCTGATGGCGACCAACGTGGCCCTGCTGGTCTTCGTGAGGGCTGCCACCCGTGAACGGGAGATCCTGGTACGGGTCGCGCTCGGCGCGGACCGTGGCCGCGTCGTGGGCCAGCTCTTCGCCGAGACGCTGGTGCTCGGCCTCGTCGGCGCCTTCGTCGGCCTGCTCGCCACGGGCATCTCCATTCGGTGGGCGTTCCACACGTTCGAGTCGCTCGAGGGCCAGCTGCCGTTCTGGTTCGGCCCGAGCCTCTCTTCGACCACCGTGGCGTACGCCCTCGGGCTGACGGCACTCGGCGCCCTGGTCGCGGGCGCCTTGCCCGGGTTGAAGATCACCGAAGGCAATCTGGAGAGCCGTCTGCGGCAGTCCAACACCGGGCTGCCGAGCACCGGGGTGAGCCGCCTCTGGTCCGGGATCATCGTCGTACAGGTGACCATATCCGCGCTGGCGGTGCCGATCGCCTACACGGTCTTCACCCAGATGCTGGAGAAGCGGGGCACCGTGGTTCCCTTCGACGGAAGTCAATACGCTTCCGCCAGGGTGGAGATGGACCGGGAAGACGAGCTCGGTGCGGGGCCGCAGCTCTCCGAGGAGGAGTTCGCCGCACTCTACCGGGAGCGGTACGAAGAGCTGAGGCTGCGGCTCGAGGCCGAGCCGGGTGTCGGAGCCGTGACCCTCGCCAACCGTTTCGCGCGGATGTCGCATCCTCAGAGCGCCATCGAGGTGGAGACCGACGGCGATCTCACCCCTCCGGGGATCGTGCCGAGGGTAGGCACCGCCTCCGTCGCGCCCGACTACTTCGACGCGCTCGATACGCGGGTGCTCGCCGGCCGCGGGTTCGACTCGGGCGACGCCGATTCCGACCAGGGTGTGGTCATCGTCAACCAGTCGTTCGTCGACCGCGTGCTCGGCGGCCGCAACGCCGTCGGTCGCCGGGTGCGGTACGCGGCCCCACCCGGACGGGACGCCGACGCCGAGACCGAACCATGGCACCGCATCGTCGGCGTGGTTCCCGATCTCGCGATGCTCGCCGAGGACTCGCCCGACGGCGCGGGCATGTACCACCCGCTCGCGCAGCTGCCGGCCTACCCCGTCTACGTGAGCGGAGACGTGCGGGGCGACGCACACCTGTTCGCTTCGCGCCTGCGCACCCTCGCCGAGTCGGTCGATCCCGCTCTGCGCCTCGACGAGATCCTTCCACTCGACCAGGTCGGTGGCTCGCTGATGCTGGAGCTGACGCTGACCTCCACCATCGTCACGGGGGTGGGAGCCCTCGCGATCCTCCTTTCGCTCGCCGGCATCTACTCCGTGATGGCGTTCCGGATCGAGCGACGCACACGGGAGATCGGCCTGCGCGCGGCCCTCGGCGCCGACAAGCTGCGGATCATCATTCCCATGCTGAAGCCCGTGCTCATCCAGGTGGGCCTCGGAATTTCCTTCGCCGTCTGCATCATCTTCCTGCTGGGCGTGGTGCAGTCGGCGCGGGGCGCCGCCATGGTCGCGACGTTCGCGGTCTTCACGCTCGTGATCTCCATCCTCGCGTGCGCGGTGCCGATCCGGCGCGCGCTACGCGTGGAGCCCACGGAGGCGCTGCGCGCAGGGATCTGAGCCGGAGCGGCGTCGGCGAACGACGCCCCCACAGATTCACGGACCTCCCCCCGGTCCGCCTCGACGGGCGTCAGCCCGTCGGGAACCCGTCCAGGCCACGGCGCCGGGCCACCGGCGTCGTGCCCACTCGCCCGTGATCTGATCCGCTGCCGGACCGGCGGAGCTGCCCTCCCCGATCCGAGCCCCTACGGCAAACCCGTACCACAGCCTCGCATCGGCTCGACATGACCCTGAAGCGCTGCTCGCAAGATTGGAATCCGCGGACATCAATCTGCGGAGAAGTGCCGAAGGCCTCGCGGTTTCCGGAGATCGCGCGCAGAATAGACGACTTCGGCGCGGAAACAGGGAGCGGCGATCGGGTCGCAATAAGGAGCGGCGGTTCATGCGCTACGTGGCGACGCTCGCTCTTTGAGGCTGCCCATGTGGCCTCGACGGCGTGAGCCCGGACGGGCTACCCTGCTTCATGCGGTTGGGTGGCTGCGCGAAGCGCGGCCATGAGCGTAGGCAGGGCGACAAGCAGGGCCGCAGGCGACGATTGGCGGGCCGGGGCACGTGTTCCGCAGGTCGCCTGATGTCTCGTGGAGGAACGGACAGATGACACGACGCGATGTTCTTCGTGGCTTTCTCGGCGCCGCGGCCTGGCTCGCGGCCGGCGGGCGCCGGCCCGCGCGGGCGCAGGCGACCCCGGCCGCCCGCGAGGTGTGGGCCAGCATCGACACCGTCGGCGACGGCGTCTGGGCGGTGGTCTCCACGCCTGGTCCCGACGATCGCTCCTCGTTCGCCACCCTTTGCAACGGCGGCATTGTCGCCGGCCGCGAGCGGGTGCTCGTGTTCGAGGGGTTCGGCTCGGCCGACGGCGCGGCGTGGGTGGCCGAGCAGGCGAGGGTTCTGGCGGGGCGCCCGGCGACCGACGTCGTGATCAGCCACCGCCACGGCGATCACCACGGCGGTCTGAGCGGCTTCGGCGCCCCCGGCGCGCGGCCCACGGTGTGGGCGACCGCGTCGACGCGCGACACCGTCCTGTCCGAGGACGGGAACGAGGCGCGCGACATGCTCGAGGCCGCCGCCCTCGTCGCGGCCGACGGCCTGACCACCATCGATCTCGGCGGCCGGCAGGTGGCCATCACGCCGTACGCCGGCCACACCGCCAGCGACATCATCGCCACCGTCGACGACGTCACGTTCTGCGGCGACCTTCTGTGGACCGGCCTCGTGCCCAACTACGTCCACGCGACGCCGATCGACCTCGACCGGACCGTCGACGCCATGCTCGGCGACCGCACTGCGACGATGGTGCCCGGGCACGGGCCGCTCCCCGACGCCGACGCCCTGGACGAGTACAGGGCGTTGCTCGACGCGATCGAGGCCGAGGGCCGTCGGTCGTTCGCGGCGGGGCAGTCGCCCGCGGAAGCGGCGGCCAGCTTCCGGCTGCCGGCCGGCCTCGAGGCGTGGGCGCGTTCGGGTCCCTGGCGCGTTCCTTCGAGGTCGCGTTCGGCGCCTGGCATCGCCAGCTCGGGCGGTGATCTTGCCAAGTCACGTGGCTCCGCGGCTTGCCCGCCTGAGCCGGGGGAGTTCGGCATCCGTGTGGATCCACACGAATAGCTGCCAGCCCACGCTCGCCTTCCCAGGATCCGTTTGTCGGGGCGGCCGTTGCCCGGGTAACGTCACGGCACCTCGTCGAGGCGGGGGACGATGGCGGCGTGCTCGCGAATCCACGCGTGATAGGCGGCGACCAGCCGGCCCAGTGTCTCCGGCTCCTTGTCGGCGAGGTCGTCGAGCTCGGTGGGGTCCTCGGCGAGGTCGTACAGCTCCCACGTCTGCGCATTGACGCGCACGAGCTTCCAGTCGCCGATGCGGACCATGCGGAAGCGCTCGGTGAACCCCGAGACGAGGATGTCGGGCGCGGGACGCGTCCCCCCGCGGAGCACCGGCAGCAGGCTGCTCCCGTCGAGCGCCGGCGTGGGACGCCCGTTCGCCGACGCCGGATAGGCGGCGCCGGCCGCGTCGAGCAGGGTCGGCAGCAGGTCCGCGACGTGAGCGGGCTGGTGCGAGAGCCCCGGCTCGATGACGGCGGGCCAGTGGGCGATGAAGTGCGTATGCGACCCCCCTTCGTGGCCGTACTGCTTGTAGTAGCGGAAGGGGGTGTTGCCGACGTTGGCCCACGCCGCCGACAGGGTCCGGTACGACGCGGGTCCCCCGGGGGGAACCGAGAAGTCCCGGTTGCTGTCGTAGGGGCACGACCCGTTGTCCGACAGGAACAGGACGAGGGTGTCGTCGAGCGCGTCCATCTCGGTCAGTCGGGCCAGCAGCCGGCCGATGTTCCGGTCCATCCGGTCGATCATCGCCGCGTAGACGGCCATCTCCAGGTCGAGCGCGTCCTGCTCGGCGTCGCTCAGGCTCTCCCATTCCCGATAGCGGTAGACGTCGCCCCGGAACGGCCCGCGGTACCGGTTCACGTTGTCCTCCGGCGGGCTGAGGCGCGCATTCGGGGGAATGACCCCGAGCTCCTGCATGCGCGCGTAGCGCTCCGCCCGCACCGCGTCCCAGCCCCGGCGGTACGAGCCGCGGTAGCGCGCGATGTCCTCGTCGCGAGCCTGCAGGGGATAGTGCGCGACGTGGTACGGCACGTAGAGGAAGAACGGCTTCCCGCTCGCCGCCGCGTTGTCGAGGAAGCGGAGGGCATAGTCGGTCAGGACGTCGGTCTTGTAGAACGGCGGCTCCGAGACCGGCATGTCCTCGACCGCGATCTCCTCGCCATCGAGGAAGAACGGGTTCTGCCACGCGCCGTCGGGCGGAATGAAGTACTGGTTGATGACCGGATAGGTGAGCGCGTCGTCGAAGTTGTGCCGGGCACGGACGTGATCGGGCACCCAGCCGCTGAAGTGCTCCTTGCCGGTCATGGCGGTGTGGTAGCCGGCGTCGCGCAGCAGCCCGCCCAGCGAGCGCGCGTTGCCGGCGTGGCGCTTGGCGAAGAAGAGCCCGGTGTGCAGCGTCGCCCGTGTGGTCTCGCACTTCGCCATGTTGTAGAACTGCGTGAAGCGCAGGCCGCCGTCCGCGAGCCGGTCGAGATGCGGGGTGCCGATCTCCGACCCGTAAGGGCCGATGTCGGAGTAGCCGACGTCGTCGGCCATGATCAGCAGGATGTTCGGCTGGCCGGGCGCCTCCTGGCCGGTGGCCGGGCCGGCCGCGCCGCACGCCGCCGACGCCAGGAACAGGATGAGCGGGACGCGAGCGGGAGTGATTCGCATGGGTCTGGGCCGGAGGCTCTTTCGCCTCGATGTCGGGTTGGCGATCCGCGGGCTCCGCTGCGCCAGGCAGCTCTCGCCTCGATGTCGAGGCTGCCGGCCGCGCGCTCCGCCGCTGCCTCCACGTGGCCTGCGGCTCGATTGCCGCCGGCGGAGTCCCGCCACCGCTTCCACGGCGCCCTTTACCGCAGGCTGACGCTGCCGGCGGCGGGGAAGTCGCCGGGCACCGGCTGGGTGACGTCGCCGGTGGCCGCCCACTCCGCCGCGCGCTGAATCAGGGTGATGAACCCGACGCACTCGATGGCCGGCCACGGGCCCGACCCCACCGGGGCGCCCCCGTCGACGTGTCCCATGGCGGTGCCGACGATGCGCCCGCGGCCGTAGCGCACGGTGTGCACCATCGGCTCGTCGTCGCCGGTGCCGTGCGTGCGCACCCCCCAGTGCGCCTCGCGGGCGGGGTCGGACCACGCGGTGGCCAGAATCGTCATGTTCTTCGCGGGACCGCGCTGGTTGCTGTACAGCTCGTCGGTGCCGTGCAGCCAGACCCGTGGCAGCCCGCGCATGATCGGATGGTCGGGCTCGCGGGTCACCACCGGATACTCGTGCGGGTCCACGCACTCGCCGGCATGGCCCGGCTGGTGGTCGAGGAACAGCCCGCCGTCGCGGTACTTCACGTAGGGGCCGTGCCGCTCGTCGCGCCCGCCCCAGCCGCCGATGCCGATCATCTCGTTGAAGGCGGGCCATTCCGCGAACGTGTGGTTCACGGCGTGGCCGTAGACGAGGCCGCCGCCGTTCGCCATGTAGCGCTCGAACGACTCCCGAACCGGCTCCGGCCAGGAATCGCCGTTGTACTCCATGACGATCACGTCGTAGTCGGAGAACGCGGGGGCGAACCCGCTCATGTCGGCCCCCCGGGGCGGGCTGGTCACCACGTCCACCTCGAAGAGGCCGGTCTCTACCAGAATCGACCGGTAGTGCTCGCTCAGCACCTGCCAGCCGTGGTTGTTCTGGCCCGTCAGCACCATCGCCCGAATCGGGCGGTCCTGGGCCTGCAGTCCGCCGGTCGGTTCGGGGCCGACCGACGACAGCTGCGGCACGAGCAGACAGAGCAGCACTGCGAACAGCCGGACGTGAAGTCGTCTCGCCATCGTCTTCCTCCTTGGCGCGTCAGGCGGCGCGACGCCGCTCACCGACGAAGCGACAGGCGGCGCCGCTCGGGCAACGGTTCTTCTCCGTCGACCGTACTGCTACTACTTATCGGGGTCCTGCGCAAGGCTGGCGGTCGACCGCCGGTCCAGGAGCCTGCGCCGTAGAGGGGCGCAGATTCCTGAAGGGATGGTGGGGCGCCAAGCGGAGCCGCAGGCGACGACTGGCGGGCTACGCGAGCAGGCGCCACACCTGAGTCAGCAGGAAGCAAACCGTGATCCCCATCGCCACCGGAAGCAGGGTGGCGACGGTGGTCCAGCGGGCGCTGCGGGTCTCCTTGTAGATCGTGTAGATGGTCGTCGAGCACGGGTTGTGCAGCAGGCTGAACAGCATGAGGTTCACGGCCGTGAGCAGCGTCCAGCCCCCCGCCCGCAGCAGGTCGCCGGTGGCTTCCGTGCTGTCGAGCTCGAACATCACCCCCGCCCCCTGACCCGTCCCCGCCACGTTGGCGGTCAGCACCGTCAGCATCAGCACCGTCGGGATGACGATCTCGTTGGCGGGGATGGCGACGATGTAGGCGAGCAGGATCACCCCGTTCAGCCCGATGAGCAGGCCCGGCCCGTCGAGCCACTCGACGGAGTGGGCGGCGAGGCTCGCGTCGCCGAGGGAGACGTTGGAGATGAGCCAGATGACGGCGCCGGCCGGCATCGCGAACAGCACGGCGCGCCACAGGACGATGAGGGTGCGGTCGATCACCGACGTATAGAGGGTCTGCAGCACGCGGGGCGGACGGTAGGGCGGCAGCTCGAGGCTGAAGCTCGTGGCCTCTCCCCGCAGCACCGTGCGCGAGAGCAGCCACGAGGCCGCGAGCATCATCACGATGCCGAGCACGGCAATGCCCACCACCGCGGCGGCCGAGACCAGCCCCGCGAGGTGGGCGGGGGCGAGGGCTCCGATGAAGATCGACGCGATGAGGATCTGCGTCGGCCAGCGCCCGTTGCACAGCGAGAAGTTGTTCGTGATGATGGCGATGAGCCGCTCGCGGGGGCTGTCGATGATGCGGGTCGACACCACCCCCGCCGCGTTGCACCCGAAGCCCATGCACATCGTCAAGGCCTGCTTGCCGTGGGCGCCGGCGCGGCGGAACAGCGCGTCGAGGTTGAACGCGACCCGGGGCAGGTAGCCGAAGTCCTCGAGCAGGGTGAACAGCGGGAAGAAGATGGCCATCGGCGGCAGCATGACCGCGATCACCCACGCCGTCGCGAGATAGATGCCGTCGAAGAGCAGGCCGCTCATCCACCAGGGCATGCGCAGCGCCTCGCCGAGGCCGGTCAGCCACGGGTGGACGGTGTCGATCAGCAGGGCCGCGAGCATGCTCGACGGGACGTTGGCGCCCTCGATGGTCAGCCAGAAGACCACCGCGAGGATCGCGAGCATCAGGGGGAACCCGAGCCACCGGCTCGTCAGGAGCCCGTCGAGCCGGCGGTCGAGGTCGAAGCCGGCCCGCCCGATGCCGCGGCGCATCGCGCCTTGGGCAATCTCCTCCGCGGCGTGGTAGGTCCGCTCCGTCACCGTGTCGTGGAAGTCGGGGGGAAGGTCCCACTGCAGCCGCCGGGTCTCCTGCAGCACCCGTTGGCGGGCCTCGTCCGGGACCGGCGCCTCGACCTCGCCGCCGTCGGCGTCGGCGTCGGCGGCGTCGGCGGCGATCTGGCCGAGCTCGCCGGAGCGCACCGCCGTCACCACCGCGTCGTCCGCGTTCAGCAGGCGTTCCGCCACCCAGCGGCTGTTCGCCACCCTCGGAAACGCCGTCTCGACGGTGTCCGCGAGGGCGGCGACGGCCTGTTCCACGGCGGGCGCGTGCCGGACGAGCCGGAACGGAGTGGTGCGGGTCTCGCCGGCCGCGACGCGGTGGGCGGCGTCGAGAAGCTCGTCGATGCCCACCCGGTTCCGGGCCGCGCCCCCCACCACCGGCACCCCCAGTTCCTTCTCCAGCCGGGCCGCGTCGACGGCGACGCCGTGGCGGCGGGCCTCGTCCATCAGGTTCAGGAACACCACCACCCGGTCGGTGATGCCCAGTATCTGCAGGACGAGATGGAGGTTGCGTTCGAGGCGGGTGGCGTCGACCACCACCACGGTGACGTCCGGCCGCCCGAAGAGCAGGAAGTCGCGCGCCACCTCTTCGTCGGCGCTTCCCGCCTGCAGCGAGTAGGTGCCCGGCAGGTCGACGAGCTTGATGCGCGAGCCGCGGTGGGCGAAGGCGCCCTCGGCCCGCACGATGGTCTTGCCCGGCCAGTTGCCGGTGTGCTGCCGCAGGCCGGTGAGGGCGTTGAAGACGGTGCTCTTGCCGACGTTGGGGTTGCCGGCGAGGGCGACGAGCACGTCCCAGCGGTCGGGGCTCAGCCCGAGCCGGACCAGGCTCTCGGCCCGGTGCTCCGCGCATCCGCCGAGCCGGGGCAGGAGCCCACGCGATGCTGCCTCCGCCATCAGATCGCCTCCTGCGGCGCCGGCACGTCCGGCGGATCAATCCAGATCAGTCCCGCCTGCGTGCGCCGCAGCGCGATCAACGCGCCCCGGATGCGATAGGCGACGGGGTCGCCGGCCGCGCTCGTCAGCTCGGGGGTCACCGCCGTCCCCGGCACAAGCCCCAGGTCGAGCAGGCGCCGGCGTTGTGCGCCCTGACAGGCGCGAGAGATGCTGGCGACCCGCACCGTCCGCCCCGTCGGCGCGTCGAGCAGGGTGGCGGGGCTGGTGTCGGCCGCCTCGTCCTCGGCCAGATAGCGGATCGTGACGTTGTCCGCGGTCACCGGGTCGAGGTTCCAGCTGCGGCCGTGCGCGCGCAGGCGGACGGCGCGGTCGGTGCGCTCGAGGACCTCCAGGCGGGCGCCCAGCGAGAACCCTTCCTCGAGCAGCGCGTCGTAGATTTCGCGCGGCTCGTCCTCCAGGTGCACGACCTCGACGCTCCGGCCCGGCTCCGCCTCCGGCAGGCCGAAGCCGGGCTCGGGCGGCATCTCGCCGGTCGGGGTGGGAATCGGATCGCCGTGCGGGTCCCAGACCGGATGCCCCAGGCGGGCGTCGAGGGCGTCGACCTCGGCCGCCGACAGGGCGTGCTCCATCCGCTCCGCCTCGGCGTGCCACTCGCCGGCCGGCACCCCGGTCCGGTCCGCCAGATAGCGTTCCCACATGCGGTGGGTGCGCACGATTTGCACGGCCGAGCGCTCGCCGTCGGCGGTCAGGGCGGGGCCGGTGGCCGGTGTGTGCACGAGCCGCAGCTCGGCGAGCCGGGAGATCAGCGTCGCGGCGCGCGCCCGAGAGATGCCCAGCCGCCCCGCGAGACTGTCGAGCGAGCACCGCAGCAGCGAGCGCTGGCACATGTAGACGTGCTTGATGGCGTCCTCCAGCCGGACGCGCTCGTCGTGCTCGGCGATCCGGCGAAGGCGGCCGACCAGGCCGCCGGCCGGCCAGAACAGCCCCACCGTGGCTGCTGCCAGCAGGGCGAACGCGAGTAGCGCGAGGACCGGATCCATCATGGCTTTTGAGTATACAAAAAATCGTCTTCGCCGTCACTAAAACCCGCGCCGGCCCCGCGCGCGCCGTCGCCGCCTTCACGAGGTTGCGGCACGCGCCGCGGAGCCGTGCCACGCCAAGCCGTCATCAGGACCAGCATTGACAGCCCTCCGCAGGCCCCATACCCTAGGTGAAAATCGCGCCGGTATTTCCGTGCCGCAGAACAGGGTGCCGATTCTCGTGGGGTTTGCCGGGCCGGAAGCGGAGGCGCAAGACGCCGCTCTCGGCCGTATTCCCGGTGCCGGTGAGCGAGCCACGGGTGTCCACAGTGTCCTGGAACGCCAAGGGCTCTGCCGGCCCGCGGTGACCCGCCGCGTCGCCCGACGGTGGCGCGGACGTTGACCTCGGGCCGCACCAGCGCGTAGGACGCCGATCTCGTGCGGCCGTCGGGTTCAACCCGAAAGGAGCACCGATGCAACAGCGTGACACCCACCCCCTCCGGCGCAGCCGCCGGGGATTCCTGAAGGCGGCGGCCCTGGGGTCTGCCGCGGTCGCGTTGCCGCCGCTGCCGGTCTCCGGACAGGAGCGCGCCGGACGGACCCTCGGCGCCGGGGTCAGCGGCTACGGCGCGCGTTCCCGGTTCGAGGTCGCGACCCGCCGCGTGCGCGGCGCGCGCTACGACCAGGCGGCCGGGAGCCTGACCCCGCTCCAGCACCTCGACGGCAGCATCACGCCGTCGGCCCTGCACTTCGAGCGGCACCACGCCGGCATTCCGGACATCGATCCGGCCGAGCACCGGGTGGCCATCGGCGGCCTCGTCGACCGGCCCCTGGTGTTCACGATGGACGAGCTGCGGCGCCTGCCCGCGGTCACCCGCGTGTACTTCATCGAGTGCTCGGGCAACGGCCGGGTGAAGTGGTCTCCCGCCCAGCCCGACACCGACGCCCAGGCCGCGTGCGGCATGACGAGCTGCAGCGAGTGGACGGGGGTGCCGCTGTCGGCGCTGCTGCGCGAGGCGGGGGTCCGGCCCGAGGCCCGCTGGCTGGTGGCCGAGGGGGCCGACGCGTGCCGCATGACCCGCAGCGTGCCCCTCGACAAGGCGATGGACGACGTGCTCGTCGCCTACGGCCAGAACGGCGAGGCGCTGCGGCCCGCCCAGGGGTACCCGGTGCGGCTGCTCATTCCGGGCTGGGAGGGCAACATCTCCATCAAGTGGCTGCGGCGGATGCAGCTCGTCGACCGGGCCTGGCAGACCCGCGAGGAGACCTCGAAGTACACCGACCTGATGCCGAACGGCGAGGCCCGGCAGTTCACGTTCGTGATGGACGCCAAGTCGGTCATCACGCGGCCGTCCGGCGGGCAGCGGCTCGACGGCCCCGGCTTCTACGAGATCTCGGGGCTCGCGTGGTCGGGCAGGGGCCGCGTGCGGGGGGTCGAGGTCTCGACCGACGGCGGCGCGTCGTGGACGGAGGCGCGGCTCCAGGATCCGGTGCTGCCCCTGGCCCACACCCGGTTCCGCCTCGACTGGCGCTGGGACGGCTCGCCGGTGACCCTCGTCTCGCGGTGCATCGACGAGACCGGCGACCGGCAGCCGGCGCGCGACGCGCTGCTCGCGGCGCGGGGCACGCGCTCGAGCTACCACAACAACGTGCTGCAGGCGTGGCGGGTTCGGGCCGACGGCCAAGTGGAGAACGTCGATGTCTGAGCGATGTGTGCGGGCCGCTCTCCTCGGCGCCGCGGTGGCGATGCTCTGCACCGGCGCGGCGTGGGCGCAGACGTCGTCCGGCGGCGCGCCGCTGACGGGCCTGGGGGCGCCGGCGACCCCGGAGGACATCGAGGCCTGGGGCCCGATCGTCGGACCGGCCGGCGAAGGGCTGCCGGCGGGAAGCGGGACCGCGGCCGAGGGCCGGGCCCTCTACGACCGCCGGTGTGTCGCCTGTCACGGGCCGACGGGGCAGGAGGGCCCGGACGACCGCCTCGTCGGCGGGCGGGGATCGCTGGCCGGCGACGGGGCGCGGAAGACGGTGGGCAGCTACTGGCCCGCCGCCACCACCCTGTGGGACTACGTCAACCGCGCCATGCCGTTCAACCAGCCCGGCGCGCTCGCGCCCGACGAGGTCTACGCGGTGGTCGCCTACGTGCTGTTCCTCAACGACCTCGTCGGCGAGGACGACCCCATCGACGCCGGCACCCTGCCGCGGGTCGAGATGCCCAACCGCGACGGCTTCGTCCCCGACGCCCGCCCCGACGTCGAGCGCGAGAGCGGGGGTGAGCAGTGACGGGCGGCGGGAGATCCGGTCCTGCCGCACGAGGCTTGGTCCGGCGGGGCCTTCCGGTGGCGCTGGCCCTGGCCCTGGTTTCGGCCGCCGGTCTCGCCGCGGGCGGAGCGAGCGCGAGGGGCGGCCGGGAGGGCGCGGGCCCGATCGGCGCCTCCGCGACGGGAGCCGCGGCGACGCAGTCGTCCGCCGACTCGGTGCTCGACGGCGTCTTCACCGCGGCCCAGGCGTCGCGCGGCGAGCGCATGTTCAGCGACGTGTGCGCCGCCTGCCACGACACCGGGGAGTTCTCGGGCGGCCGGTTCCGCATCAGCTGGGTGGGCCGGCCGGTCGGCGAGCTGTTCGAGACGATCTCGACGTTGATGCCCGAGGCCGATCCGGGCAGCCTCAGCCGCGCCGAGTACGCCGCCATCGTCGCCTTTCTGCTTCAGGTCAACGGTTATCCGGCCGGAGACGCGGACCTGCCCACGAACGGGCGCGCCCTCGGGCAGCTGGAGATCCTCTCGCCGCCGACGCCGTAGGAGCCGTCGGCGGGACCGCGCGCTGCGCCGTGTCTCGTCGAGGCCGCCATGCGGTTGCAGGGTGTGGGCTTCGGGCTCTCGGGTCTCCGGGCCGGTCGTGCGACCGGACACGCTAGAGGAAGGGAAGAGCAGATGACTGTCACTGCGTTGCGCGCTGGCCGGTCGTGGGCGGGTATCGCCTTCGCCGTAGTCCTCCTTGCCGTGGTCCCGTCGCTCGCCCCGGACGCTGGCGCCCAGGACGCCGGCGAATGGCGCCACATCGGGGGCGACGCCGCGCACACCCGCTATTCTGCGCTCGACCAGATCACCGCCGACAACTTCGACGACCTCGAGGTGGCGTGGATCTGGCGGGGAGACAACTTCGGGCCCTCGCGGCTCGGGGTGTCCCGCTCGACTCCCATCTACGTCGACGGCACCCTGTACACGGTGGCCGGCGAGCGCCGCACCGTGGTCGCCATCGACCCCGCGAGCGGCGAGACCCTCTGGACGTTCCGCGAGCCGCACACCACCCGCTTCGACCGCGGCATGCGGAACGGCTACGGCAAGGGCGTCGCCTGGGGCGAGATCGACGGCCGGGGCGTCATCTATACGATCAGCCCCGCCTTCTTTCTCTACGCCCTCGACGCACAGACCGGGCTGCCCCTCGAGGACTGGGGGACGGCGGTGCCCCTGCCGGGCTTCCCGGGCACCGGCGTGGTCGACCTGCTGCCCGACCTCATCGCCGACTGGGGGCCGTGGCTGAGCTGGGACGGCGCCTACGACCCCGACTTCGGCATCCCCCGCGAGCTCGGCTACATCACCAGCTCGTCGCCCCCGATCGTCGTCGACGGGGTGGTCGTGGTGGGCAACTCGGCCGAGCAGGGCTACAACCAGACCCGCATCGAGAACGTGCCGGGCGACATCCTGGGCTACGACGCCCGCACCGGCGAGCACCTCTGGAAGTTCAACGTCATCCCGCGGCCCGGCGAGTTTGGCCACGAGACCTGGGAGAACGACGCCTGGGAGTGGACCGGCGACGTGTCGTCGTGGGCGCCGATGTCGGCCGACCCCGAGCTGGGGCTCGTCTACATCCCGACCAACCCCCCCACCATCGACTTCTACGGGGGGTTCCGGCCCGGGGACGGGCTCTTCGGCACCAGCGTCATCGCCCTCGACGTCCAGACCGGCGAGCGCAGGTGGCACTTCCAGACCGTGCGCCACGACATCTGGAACTTCGACAACCCCACCGCCCCGGTGGCCCTCGACGTGACCGTCGACGGGCGGCCGCGCCGCATCGTCGTGCAGGCCACGAAGCAGGGCTGGGCCTACACTTTCGACCGGGCGACGGGCGAGCCCGTCTGGCCCATCGAGGAGCGGCCGGTGCCGCAGTCCGAGGTGCCGGGCGAGCGCCTCTCGCCCACGCAGCCCATGCCCACCCGGCCCGCCGCCTACGAGATGCAGGGGCTGACCGAGGACGACCTGATCGACTTCACCCCCGAGCTGCGGGCCGAGGCGCTCGAGATCGCCCGCAACTACCGCCTCGGGCCCATCTTCAACCCGCCCATCCAGCGCGGGCACCCGTCGGGCCTGCGGTCGTTCGTGAGCTGCCCGAGCGGGGCGTCGAACATCTTCGGGCCGACCTCGGCCGATCCGGAGACCGGCATCCTCTACGTGTCGACGCGCCGCGGCTGCCGGTCCGAGAACATCGTGCCGGGCGCCCTCATCGACGTGCCCGAGGACATCAAGACCACGGGCCGGACCATCGCCGAGTTCGCGGTGCTGAACCGCGGCGACTTCCGGGGCCCGCAGGGGCTGCCCATCTTCAAGCCCCCGTACAGCCGCATCGTCGCCATCGACATGAACACCGGCGAGCACCTCTGGGAGACGCCGAACGGCGACACCCCCGAGCGCATCCGAAACCACCCCGCCCTGCAGGGGGTCGACCTGCCGAACACCGGGCTGCTGTCGCACCCGGTGACCATGGTCACCCGCACCCTGGTCGTCACCGCCGAGGGCACCGGGGGCACCCCGCGCCTGCACGCCCTCGACAAGCGGACCGGCGAGCGGGTCGGTACCGTCGAGCTGCCCGCGTCCGGCCAGTACGGCATGATGGGCTACCTCCACGAGGGCCGGCAGTACTTCCTGGTGCAGGTGGCGGGCCCCGGCCTCCCCGGGGCGCTCGCGGCGCTGCGCCTGCCCTGAGCGCGGGCCCGTCGGCGGCCGGCGATGTCGGGATTCGTGCGGATCGGGATCGCTACTCCCGAAAATCCGTGCAAAACGGGAGTACGTGTCCCGGAAATGCCGCCGGTTCAAGCGTCGTCGCCTTGATCCCTCGATCGAAGGGACCGCATTCGCGGCGTCGGGAACCAGGTGCGGGTCCGATCACGTCTCATCGATCAGGAGCCGGCGACGCGGCGGACCCCGGAATGGGGGTTCACGGGTCGCTGCGATACAACCGATACGATTGGAGAAGGACACGCGGAGGCAGGGCATGACCAATCTGGAAATGTCGGCGGATGCGGATCGACGGTCCCGCGGTTCGAGGACCCGAACTGCCCGGCACGGCAAGCTGTGCCGCCGTTGTGGCAGGCGCGACGCGTTCTGCACGCGCTATACCTGGAAGCGGCGGGTCAACCGGGAACGGCACCACGACCTCTGCTTCCGGTGCCGCCGCGCGGTGCGCGACGCTTCGCGGAACTGCCGCGCCCGCGTCTCGTAGGGCGGACCACCGCATTCTCGCGAGGAACCACCGTCGGGCAGGCTGTCACGAGCGCCTCCCCGGCAGCCGCACCGCCGTCCGGGTCCAGCGCAAGTCGGGCCGGCCCAGGTGGTCCTCGTCGGCGACGCCAGCGTTCGACGAAGGCGCCATGCTCGCCGGCCAGTCGGCGGACCTCGTCGGCCGAGACGGGGTGCATCGCGTTTGCCGCCTCCGTCCCGACCGTGGCGCAGGCTGGGGACGATCAGACCGCCGGGCATCGGTAATACGAAACACGGGTAGTTTTCGTCATATCAATGGTATGATTACCGTTCCATGTCGAAGAGTTCCCAAGAACATCCGAAGTCCGCCGGCAGAACGCGGATGACCGTTTCCGTGCCAGCCGACATCGCCGAGTATCTCCGATCGACGTCCAATGCGAGCGCCGTGGTCCGCGAAGCCGTCGCGGCGTATCGGGCGCGCGAGCTCGACCGTCGCCTGGAAGAGGCCTACAGGGCGGACGGTGCCGAGGCGGAGCAGCTCAACCGGGAGTGGGAGGGTGTCGACGCCCATGTCTCGGAATGAACCCGACTCTGGCGCGCGGCGCTGTCGTGCTCGTTCGTTTCGACCCTGCCGAGGGGCGTGAGATCACACGGCCTGCAGTGGTCGTATCCAACAACGTCGCGTGCCGTCACGACACGGTCGTGCAGGTCGTGCCGGTCACGAGCCTGCCCGACCGGGAGCTGCGGCCGTACGAATCGCGTTGCGGCTCGAGTTCGAGCGGTCTCGCCCACCCGTCGAGGGCCGCGGCCAACCAGATTCGCACCGTATCGCGACATCGCATCGGCCAGCGGCTCGGCCACCTGACTCCGGACGAGGCGAAGGCCCTGGACCGGGCCTTGCTGATTCAATTGGGGTTCGTCGCGTCGTAAGGGCGACGTCATTCGGCGTGATCGGAGGCGAGTGCCCGCTCGAACGCGGCCTTCACCCGTGGCTCGAAGCAGACGAAGGTGACCTCCTCGATCGACGGCGTGCCGGCGAGCGCGGCCCGGACCGCCCCGACCGCGCTGGCGGCGCCGGGGAGTCGAGGAGCGGCCGGCGCCCTCCGGCGTCCCCGGCCGGGGCACGGCGCGGGGACGCCGGGGCTGTCGAAGACGAACGTCAGTCCAGCGGGGCCCGCGCGATGCGGATGCTCTCGCCGACGCTGCCGACCCAGAGCTCGTCGCCGACCTGGATGGCGGTGGTGCCCAGGCGCAGGTGGTCGCTGCTGGGGTAGGAGAAGATCGTCTCCGCGGTCAGGGCCTCGGTGTCGACGCGGGCGACGTGCGAGGTGACCCCCTCGCAGGTCACGCCGCGGACGCACTCGCCGACGCGGGCCCGCTCGGGGGCGCGGTGGCCGGCCGCGAGCAGGGTGCCGTCGGGCGCCCAGTGCACGTTGTCGATGTAGAAGCCGACCTCGATGCGGTCGGTGGGCATTGCGTTCGGACCCCGCGGCAGGCGGATGATCGACTCGGCGGCGTAGCCGGCGACGAGGTACGACTGCCCGTCGGGCGCGATCTCCAGCCCGTTGGGCCCGATGCCCTCGCTGCCGGGCACGCGGGTCCACTCGCCGCCCGGCTGCCACTCCCAGATGTCGCCGGTCGCGGGGCTGGTCGCCGCGAACCCGCCCTCGGGCAGCGGCACCACCGCGTTGAGCCCGAGGCCCTCCGGGGCCACCACGCACCCGACCCAGGTCAGGGACGGGACGGCGCCGCCGGCGTCGACCTCGAACACCTCGATCGCCTCGCGCTCGGTGTGGCGGACGACGTACAGCGTGTGGGTGTCGCCGTCACCCGGGCGGATGCTGATGCCGTGCGCCCGGAACTGCTCGGTGGTCATGCCGGGGCAGCCGCCGTAGCGGGCCATGTCGTGCCGGCCCCGCGACGGGGTGGTCGCGGTGGGAAACAGCCGGACGGTGCTGCTGTCGCGGCTGTCGGCGGCCGACAGATAGCCGTCGTCCACCATGCTGGCGACGATGACCCAGGGCGAGTCGGGTACCTGGATGAGGTCCTCGGGGCTGACGGGCCCGCAGACGAACTCGATGTCGCCGTCCGGCTCGCACTGCGCGGCGGCCGTCGCGGGCATCGCCAGCAGGCCCGCCGCGGCCAAGAAGAGCACGGGAAACAGTCGCCTCATGATTCCTCCTGTCGCCGGGCGAAGGTCACCGCCCGAGCGGGGTTGTCGCTGCTGCACCGCGGGGTTGCACCACGGACTCCCGAACGGCGCCGCGCGATCGGACGGGCCGGGGCGTTGCGGCCCCCCCGCCCGCGCGTCGCGCGGCGGCCGGGATCTCTGCCGATCTCACCGGCTCCAGGGCGGCACGATCTCGTTGGTCCGCGCGTACGCGATCAGCTGCCCGAGGTGCTCGTGCATGTCGCCGCCCACGAGCATCATGATCGCGGGGGTGCTCCGCTCCTGACCGAACAGGTTGCGGGCGCTCGTCAGCGTGGCCGGGTCCAGCGCCTCGAGCTGCTCCCGCGCATAGTCGAAGCCCCTGTTCAGGTGGTCGATGACCTCGGCCTTGTCGGTGATCGCGTTCAGACCCTGCGATTCCTCGCGGCTCATGGCGGTCGGGGCCCCGACCGCCATCGGCACGAAGCCGTAGCCCTCGCTGGCGATGAGCATCAGGACCTCCGAGACCGACCGCACGCCCTCCATCGGCCGCCACGTGTACGTCTCGGCCGGGAAGGCCTCGGCGAGCCCGAGGAACTTTCCGCGCATGACCTCGATGTCGGCCATGAACGCGGCCTTCATGGCCGCGGCCGACTCCTCGTTCAGGTCCTGGGCCTGGGCGGGCGCCGAGATCAGGACGAGGCCGAGGCTCGCGACGATCAGCATCCGGGTGACGCGACCGACGGACTTCCGGACTTGGGATGCAGCTTTCATTGGGTCTGGCTCCTTCTTCAGGGACTGTCGGTGAAACGGCTTGCCCGAATCACGTTCAACTGCTGCGGGCATTGTAGCCGACCGTCGCGTCCGCGCGGATGGCGATCCGGGCGCCGGGAGCCGGAGACCGCGGTGCGGCGATGTTGCCGCCCCGGCAAGTGGGCGATCAGTGCCATGCGTCCCGCTCGTCTCTGACGTAATCCGCCGCATCGACGCCGTCCCACAGCTCGCGGCCGAGGCCCTGCAGGTCGAGAATGGACAGGGGCTCCCGGAGCTCAGGGGTCTGGCCGAGCAGGTGTATGACCTCCTCGGCGACGGATCGATGCTCGCGTTTCGCCCGGGCCCGCAGGGTCGCGTAGAGATCGTCGGGGAAGTTCTTGACGTTCAGGGTGGCCAGGGGGCTCCTCCGCTTTGCTCTCCACTCTGGTGGCATCCCGTGTCTCTCGTCAACGGGCATCGTGCGGAACGCACGCCGGGCCGGTCGTCGCCGGATGGTCCGGAGCGCAGATCGGGCTACTCAGATCCCGGAGCTTGAGGTATAAAGGCATGATCCGGGCGCAAGGGCCGGATCGAAGGTCGTGGGGACTCGCTGATGACGACAAGACACCACCGTGCGGCGGCCGCAACCGGCGCCGCGCTCGCGTTCGTGCTCGCCGGCGCCGCCGCGTCGGCCCAGGGGCCCGCATGGACGCCCGGACCCGCGTCGTGGGCCGGGGACCTGACGCCCATCACCGCGGCCGACTGGGACGCCGACCGCGCCGCGCACCTGCTGGGCCGGGCCGGGTTCGGGGGCACGCCCGAGGAGATCGCCGAGCTCGCCGCCCTGGGTCCCGAGCAGGCGGTGAGGTCGCTGGTCTACTACGACGACACCGCCAACGGCCACCTCGCGCCGTTCGAGCACTCGGGGCTCTGGGACGAGGGGCTGCTGCACTTCCCGCCCAGCCGGCCCGCCGCCACCGAGCTCGGGCTGAGGAACGGCGAGAGCATGGGGGTGCGGGTCAAGCCCGACCACGTCAACCGCCACGCCCAGCCGATCTCCGACCGCTTCTTCTACTGGCTGCGCGCGACCCTCCTCGAGACCCGCCGCGTCGGCTACTGGTGGGCCGAGCGCATGCTCGACACCAACCGGCCCCTCGAAGAGAAGATGGCCCTGTTCTGGCACGGCCACTTCGCGACGGCCGAGAGCAAGGTCCGCGACTACCGCAAGATGCTGCTCCAGATCGACACGTTCGAGCGGCACGCGACCGGCAACTTCGGCGATCTGCTGATCGCGGTGGCCCAGGACCCGGCCATGCTCTACTACCTCGACGCCGGGGTGAACGTGAAGGGCGCCTCGAACGAGAACTTCGCCCGCGAGGTGATGGAGCTGTTCACCATGGGGGTGGGCAACTACACCGAGCCCGACATCCGCGAGGCGGCCCGCGCCTTCACCGGCTGGAACTTCGAGAACCTCGACTTCGTGGTCCATCCCGCCCTGCACGACGACGGCCCCAAGACGTTCCTGGGGCGGACCGGCAACTTCGACGGCGTCGACGTGCTGCGCATCATCCTCGAGCAGCCGGTCACGGCCGAGTACATCGCGGCCAAGATCTACCGCTTCTTCGTGCGGGAGGACCCGTCGCCGGATCTCCAGCGCGAGCTCGGGGCGATTCTGCGCGACAACGACTACGAGCTGCGGCCGCTGCTCTCGACGATGTTCCGCTCGCGCGACTTCTACAGCGAGGCCAGCTACGGCGCCCACATCAAGGGGCCGGTCGAGCACGTCGTCACCCTGCTCAAGCACCTCGGGGCCGACGATGTCCCCGGGGTGCCCGACTTCAACCGCACCACCACCGCGCTGGGCCAGCACCTGCTGAACCCGCCGTCGGTCGCGGGCTGGGCGCAGGGGCGGGCCTGGATCACCCCCGCCCTCATCCAGGAGCGGGGCAACGTCGTCTTCGACTACCTGTTCCCCGACATCGTCAGCTTCCGCGACCCGAACTTCCTGTCCCGACGCGGCGCCGGCGAGGTGGGCGATCGGCTGCGGCGGGGGTATGATTTCGGCAGCGCGATCACCCTCGACGACCCGGCCAACATGTCGGCGTTCGACCTGACCGCGCTCGAGCGGGACGAGCTGTTCAACACCCGGGTGTCGACCTACCGCGGGTGGGAGCGGGCGGTGCGCAAGCTCATTCCGACCCCGCGCGGCGGGGCGCGGGTCGACATGACGGCCATGATTCGGGACGCGGGGGCGGCGACCGTCGGCGAGGCGGTAGACTACCTGCTGGGCCGGTTCCTGCGGGTGCCCATCGCCGCGTCGAGCCGCGACGCGCTGGTGGCGCTGCTTGAGGAAGAGCTCGGCACCCCGGACATCGGACGCGCCGAGACGTACATGGAAGACCCGTTGCGCATGGTGGCGCATCTCATCATGAGCACGCCGGAGTATCAGATCAACTAGAGGTGGGACATGACGACGATGACGAATCGAGGCCGGCGGTTGTGCGAGGCGAGCGGCGTGTCCCGTCGCGAGGCCCTGAAGATCGGCGCCCGCGGCATCGCCCTCGGGCTGGCCGGGGCGGTGAGCCCCCTGCCGCCCCTGTTCGGGGCGGCGTCGAAGGCGGTCGCGGCCACCGAGGGCAAGATACTCGTGGTCTTCGAGTGGTTCGGGGGCTATGACGGGCTCAGCACGTTCGTGCCCTACAGCAACGACGCCCTGTACCGGCACCGGCCCAACCTCGGGGTGCGCGAGGCCGACGTCCTCAAGGTCGACGAGCACTTCGGCTTCCAGAAGTCGATGCTCGGCATGCACCGCCTCTGGAACGACGGCAACGTGGCCGTCGTGCACGGCGCGGGCTACGACCAGCCCTCGTTCTCGCACTTCACGTCCGCCTCGTACTGGCACACCGGCGCCCCCAACAGCGGCGCCGAGTACGGCTGGTACGGCCGCACCGCCGACGCCCTCGACCCGTCGGGGACGCCCAACTACCTCGTCAACATCTCGTCCACCCAGAGCCTCGCGGTGCGGGCCCGTCAGCACGTGCCGGTCGTCTTCGACCAGCCGTCCGCGTTCACCCGGGCCGTCTTCCACCCCGAGCAGCCGTACGTCGACCACCTCGGGGTGGGGCAGGAGGCGCGCACCGCCGCCCACAAGTTCCTGCTCGACGTGAACCGGAGCGCCCGCGACGCCTCGGCCCTCGTCAGTCAGGCCTGGGACAACTACAGCCGCACCCGCAACCCCGACCTGCGGCTGCTCGACCTCGACAAGGTCGTGGCGTTGATCGAGAACGACTTCCCGGCCCGGCTCTACTACGTCCGGCTGCAGGGCAGCCTGTTCGACACCCACGTCAACCAGGAGAGCCCGCACAACCGCCAGGTGCAGTACTGCTCCGACGCGGTCTGGGCGTTCTTCGAGGAGATGAAGCGCCTCGGCAAGCAGGACGACGTGGCCGTCTTCATCCACAGCGAGTTCGGCCGCCGGGTGCCCGAGAACACCAACCTCGGCACCGACCACGGCACCGCCAACGTCTCGTTCGTCGTCGGCGGCGGGGTCCAGGGCGGGCAGTACAGCACCCCCCCCAGCCTCACCGAGCTCGTGCACGGCGACAACCTGCAGCACACCGTCGACTTCCGCCGCGTCTACGCCAGCCTCATCGAGGAGTTCCTGGGGCACCCCGACTCGGAGAAGGTGATCGGCGAGAAGCTGAAGACGATGGGTCTGTTCGTCTGATCCTCGGGCGCCGCCTCCCTGTTGGGGGGGCGGGGCGCTGTTCATAGGCGGCTGTGCGCCGGCAGAGGACTCTCCGTGGAGGTTTGAACCGGAGGACGAGTTAAACCGCCGACGACTGGGAGGATCCGGACCGGCCTGATCCAGACCGGCAACACTTGACTGTCGGCTTGGGTGGTGCGAAAGGGGGAATAGCGCTCTATGCCGAAATCGGGTGGCGGCACAAAGATGTGGTGCCCCAAATGCGACCAAGTACGGAAGTGCAAGGCGATTCCCGTACCCCAAGTAACGCACAAGACCAGCGACTACGGACAGCTTCGTTATTTCACCGAACATAAGGACGTGCGTTGGTTTCAGAGAGGACGGGAGTGCTTGTCGTGTGCTAACCGGTTCGTGACAACTGAATGCTCAAGAGAGTTCTTGTTTGAATTGATCAAACTCCGGGATGCTCTATCTGGCATCAAGTCCAATGCCGAATCTTACATCACAGAATCCAAACGAGCATCTGAGAGCCTCGAGAAACTCCATGAGTCACTGTCTATTCTCAAGGCACTCAAGATCTGATGCGCCCAGCGGTGCTTAGGGCCCGCCCAACAATAGATTCCCGTTTTGTCACATGGGTTCGATGGTGTAGTTCCATTTCGGCATGACGTCGTTTGGTGTGATGCGCAGCTCTCGCATTTGGGCGTCGGTGACCTTGACGCCGGTCTCGTAGGTCTTCCGCACGAGGTGGGCGCGGACCCTCAGTCCGGTGGAGGTGCGTGTGGTGCGCAGGTACTTCAGGATGGTCTCGAAGCTGTCGAGGGGGCGGCCCGCCCAGTTCTTGCTGATCTCGCAGAACAGGCGGTGTTCGATGGGGTTCCACTTCGACGTGGCCGGTGGGTAGTGAGCTACCGTCACCTGCAAGCCGTGCCGGTTGCAGAGGCGATGTTGCAGGTTGAACTTCCAGGCGCGCGCCGTGCAGCTGTTGCTGCCGCCACCGTCGGCCAGGATCTGCAGGGTCTTGGCTTCGGGGTAGCGCTTGCGGCCCTCGTTGCGCCACCACTTCTCGATGCAGTCGACGGCGAACGCCGGGGTGTCGGCGGTTCTGCCGACGAAGACGGTGCCGGCATTGTCGCGGGGGTCGTAGATGCCGTAGGGCACGGCGAGGCCGTCGGCGTCGGAGCGGAAGTCGTGGTCGTTGACGAGTTCGGGGCTGCGGTCCCACTTGGCGCCGGGATTGCGGAACGTGCCGACGAGCTCCTTCTTCTTCGTATCGACGCTGATGAGGGGGCTGTTGTCGGCGGCGCAGCGCTCGCGCAAGTCGGTGATGTGCCGGAACTGCCGGTCTCGGTTCGGATTCGAGGCGCCGGCGAGCTTCTTGTGGTTGACGCGCAACGAGTAGCCCATCGCCTTGAGCAGTCGCGCGACGGTCTGCGGGCAGACGTGGATGCCAAGCCCGCGGAGTTCGTCGGCGATCTTGGCGGTCGTGCGGCGTGTCCACTTCAGGCCGCTGACGGGGTCGCCGGCCGTCTCGTGGGTCATCAGGGCTTCGATGCGGGCGATGACTTCCGGCGTTTTTTTTCCGTCGGTGGTCGTCCGCCGCCCGCGCGCCGCACCCGGTCGACCTCGACATCGCGGTCGACGAGCTGCCGGCGGCCGGTGGCGACCGTGGACGGGTCGATGCCGAGGAGGGAGGCGATGCGCCGGTCGCCGCCCCACCCGCACTTGAGCGATTCGAGTCCGGCGAACAGCCGGCGCTGGCGCTCGTCGAGGAGGCTGGCGAACAACACGATGGCAGCGCGCAACTCCTCGGGCATCACGTCGGCGTCGGGCAGGGGCCGCCCGAGTCCGGGCGTGGCCATCAGCAGCCGTCGGGCGCGGAGCTGATGCGTCTCCTGCGCGTGGTCGGTGGCGCAGTAGAGGAACTGGCCGGCGAGCTTGTGCCGCGTCAGCCGGCGGTCGCCGACGAGCTTGCGCAGGGCGTCCTGGGTGCCGACACCGAGCCGGTTGTCGAGCTCGTCGACGAAGTGTCCGGCCTCCGCCTCGTTGACGAACGCCTCGGCGGTTGCGACGAGGGTGCCGGCACGGGAGAAGCGGACGTCGGCGAACGCCCACAGGCCGTGTTCGTCGAAGTCGGCGAGCTCGTCGAGGGTGTAGTAGCCTCCGCGATGGGAGTAGCTGGTGCGGGCGTGGAGGTCCCTGAGCTTGCGGAACGCGGTGCGCCTGCTGACGCGGGGGCCGAGGGCGGCCATCACGTCCGGCAGGGCAGCGACGGTCTGCTGTCGGAGCAGGGCGACGACGGTGTCGGCGGAGAACTGGGTTGGTCTCATTAAGGCACCATTACGGATTCAAGATTCCGTAATGGTGCCACAATTTTGAGCTGATTGCCACCCGACTCCGAAGAATGCCGCTCGATCCAGTGGACATGGAGCCGGACAGAACGTGCGAGACCGTAGCGCCTCTACTGCGACACTACAGCCACTTCCAGGAAGTTATTTTTGCGTAGACCCTTAGTTGTTAGTTGTGCGTCAGCGTAAAGCCAGTCCATTTGTTGTTTTGGTTGTCAACCCTTGATCGCCTTCTTGAGCTCGGCGACGAACACGCTCGTGTCGGCGAAATAGTTCGGGCAGACCCGCCGTAGCGCGTCGACGGAGCCGACCTGTACGAGTCCGGTCTCGGCGCGGGCGAAGCACCGGATGGCGGTCTCGATCTCCTCGTAGACTTAAATCGCTTCCTCGCGCTCGTCTGCGGAGTACTCGTTCCAGCGGACATTCTGGCCGGCAAGATCCAGGGTCTTCGTTTAGCGGGGTAGCTGCCACCTGCCAGAAATCCAAGATTTTGTACTTGTACTATTTTCGGGGTTGTGGCATAACTCGGTGGTGCCACGGCAACGTCCTCCGACCGAGCAGGACCCCCGCGATTCCCGCATCGGGGAACAAGAACGAGCGCTCAAACGACTGCGCGACGAGCTGAAGCGAGTCGAGCGGGACCGGGATCGATGGAAGCGGCGCAGCGAACAACTCGAGAGGCAACGCGACCACCTCAAGAAGCAACTGGCCGCGGCCCGACGGGCGGGATTCCGGCAGGCAGCGCCCTTCGCCAAGGACCGACCTCAAGGTCGGGGCGGACGTCCGGGTCGTCGCCCGGGCGCACAGTACGGTCGGCAGGGATGTCGTCAGCGGCCGGCGCAGGTTGACGAGGCTCACCGGGCGCCGGTGCCTGCGGCGTGTCCTGACTGCGGTGGCGCGATGGTGGCGGCCCGCGTGGCCACTCAGTACCAGGAAGATCTCCGGGTGGTGCGCCCCGTCGTGCGGCGGTTCGACATCGAGGTCGGCAACTGCTCGCGTTGTCGCCGGCGCGTCCAGGGCCGCCACCGACTGCAGACCTCCGATGCGCTGGGAGCGGCCAGCGTGCAACTGGGTCCAGAGGCCGTCGCCTTGGTCGTGCAGCTGCACACGCACTTGGGGATGCCGCTGGCCAAGGTCGCGCACCTGCTGCGGACGCAATTCGGTATCACCGTCACGTCGGGCGGCCTCGCGCATGTGCTTCACCGGACGGCTCGCCAAGCCGCCCCGAGTTACGCGGCGTTGTGCCGGCAGGTGCGGGACAGCCCGGTGGTCACACCAGACGAGACGGGCTGGCGCGTCGGTGCCGTCCGCCACTGGCTGTGGGCCTTCGCCACGCCGAAGACCACCGTCTACGCGATTCGCTCCGGCCGGGGATTCGACGACGCGGCAACCGTCCTCGGACCCGACTTTGCTGGCGTGCTCGTGCGCGACGGGTGGGCGCCGTATCGCCGCTTCAGCCGCGCGCTGCACCAGACATGTCTGGCCCACCTGCTCCGCCGCGCCCGGCAGCTGAGAGCCGACCATCCCCGCAGCCGCTGGGCCGGTCGGGTGCAGGTGGTCCTCCAGGACGCCCTCGAACTCCGCGACCGCCGAAACGCCGGGTACCTGAGCGACCACGGCCTGGCAACCGTCCGCGGCCGGCTGCTCGCGCGATTCCGTCGGCTGATCATCAAGCCGCCGAGGCTGGATGCGGCGGAGCGCTTCGCTACCCACCTCGTCAACGAATTCCCGGCAGTGTTTGCCTTCCTGTGGGACCCCTCGGTCGACGCGACCAACTGGCGGGCCGAACACGCCATCCGGCCCGCCGTGGTCACCCGCAAGGTCTGCGGGGGCAATCGCACTCGCCGCGGCGCGGACACCCAACAAGTGCTCGCCAGCGTCGTGCGGACCGCTCACCAACGTCACCTCGACCTCGCCCCCCTGATTCTCTCGCTGCTCCGCTCCCGCCGACCTGCCGTCCCCGAAGCCCTCCAACCGCTTCCTCCGTAGAGGCTACCGCGCAACGAGGGGTCGCCACGTCGAACGCGGCCGCCATCACCGGCGCGCCGGCCACCTACGTGTCTCCCCGAGGCTTGGTATCAAGATCGTGCTGACTGAGTCGCTAAACAAAGACGATCCAGGTAGATGTGGAAGTAGGCGACCCGGTCGTCTCGGATGTCGCCCTCGAGTATTCCCAGGGTGCGGCCGTACGCCTCGAGACGCGCGACGGCATTGATCTCCGCGGCGGGTTGCACGAGCTCGCGGCGCAGCGTTCCTCGATCGGCGGGCGTGCTGGGGACGCGTGGAAGCTCTTCGGTTCGCCCTCGCTACGTCCGGGTGGCGAGCCGAGCGGCGAACCGGCGGCGCCCGGGCGAGTCGTTGCTCCGGTTCACCGCGTCCAGCGCTGCGGGGAGGTTCCCCGCGAGCAGGGCGGGGACAGCGATGCGGAGACCGGGGAACAGCCGGCTCTCGACCGCGCCGTCGTCACCGGACGGCAAGAGACGGTACTCGCCGCCGGCCAGCTCGAACCAGTCGATGCGCCGTTCGAAGTCGTCGCGACGGAGCCGGTCTCCGTGCTTCAGTGTTGGCCTCTGCGTGGCGGCGCGCTGCCGCTCGGCCGCGGACCTGGACGCTACGCCGGGCTCAGCCATGAAACGGGACACCTCGAACTCTCGACCGGGTTTCATCATGCCACACGCGCGCACGGGCTTGTGATGCAGAGCATTCCCGGGTCGGAGCGGCGATCCGCACCCCATGTCGGGTGGACGTCGCCGGCCGGTTGAGGCCAGGCGTGAACGGTATCGAGCGCGAGGGAGGCGTGGCTCGGGGCCGCACGCTTCCCGTGACGGGGGCACGACAAGAAACGAGCCGCCGCGGATCACGACACGCGAATCGGCGGCCTGACCCGTGCCGCCACGCACCTTGTGCTTTGCGACAGAGCCGCCGGCGCAGCCGCCGCGTCGCGGGCCAGTCCATCGTGTGGCAGACGGGGCGGGCTCGGCCTACACGGGCTGTCATGGAAACGGCCATCGCGGCGCTCGCAGTCAAGACGGGTCGGCCGCCGGCCGCTCGCAGGTCGCCTCCGCCCGCCGGCGCGGACGCCACAACTGGTGGATCACCCAATCCAGGTCGAGACGCTCGCCGCGCCAGTCGGGCGTGAGGGTGTCGGGGTCGTTGGAGACGCCGTCTCGTTCGAGCAGCGCCCTCATCGGCGCCAACGGCCGACCGGTCCAGTCCGGCGGCGACGGCGCGTCCGGCAGCGGACGGCCGTCCGGCCGAATGAACTTCACGTCTCCGGTCGCATCCAGCGTGACGCGGAACCCCTCCTCGTGGACTGCCCGATGGTGCCGTCGGCAGAGGAGGACCAGATTGTCGAGCGCCGTCGCCCCGCCGTGGGCCCAGTGCCTGACGTGGTGAGCATCGACCCGGATGTTCCGGCACCCCGGAAACCGGCACTGGCGGTCGCGGGCGTGCAGCGCGCGGCGCAGGGCCGGCGAGATCGTCCGCGTGCGGCGGCCGACATCGAGGATCTCGCCGTCGGGGCCGTGCTGCATCCCGACCGTCGCCGCGTCGCAGGCGAGCCGCCGCGCCGTCTCCACCGAGATGTGGATGCCCCCCGCCTCGTCCAGCACCGTCTGGCGGCGGCCGGCGGGGGTGGACGCGGCCGGACGCGGTCCCGGACAAGGGGTCGGGCCCGAGCACGACGGCTCGCTGCGATCCCGCGTGTCCGTCTGACCCATGAACGGCTCCGGCTCTCGTCGAACTGCCACCGCGCGTGCTTCCTGGCCGGCGTCGCGCCGCGCCGGCACGAGCGATGCCGTCGCCGACGTTCCCGCGGGAAGGCCGGAAGGGTCGCCGTGTCCTTGCGATGGCACGAGCGATGCCGTCGCCGACGTTCCCGCGGGAACGTGGGGCGCTTCGGGAACGTCGGGTGCTTCGGTCAGGGCGTCCGCGTCCACGTGTACCACCACCTGATACCGGTCGCCCGTCGTCCCCCGGTCGAGCCCGCCTGACAGGGCGCACTCCGCGACCACTCCCAAGGCACGGCCTGCCGCTGCGCCAGCGACGGCTCCGAGGTCTCCGCCACTTCGCCGGAGGCGGCGTCTTCTGCGCCCCCGTTCCTGTCCGGCGCGTCCTCGCCGCGGGCTTGGTCGCACGCCGCCTCCAGCGCCCGCCGCACGACTGCGCCCACCTCGGGCGACAGACGCCCCCGTACCACCACCATCCCGTCCTCGTCCACCCCACGTCCGCAGCGACCGCGTCTCGTGCCGCCGCCGGTCCTCGGCCTGCTCTGCCAGGCGATCCACGCGCCGCCACGCCCGCACGATCTTCTCGACGTGGGCAGCGGTGCCCGACAGCGCCACGTTCAGCAGGTCGTCCTCGGTCTCCGGCGTCGCCACCCGCGTGACCGCCCGCATCTTCGAGTAGGAGACTCTGCCGCGCCGCATCGCGTCGCTCAGCTTCGGCAGGTCGGCGAGGGCGCGCGCCACCCGCACGTGCTCGCGGGCCGCGCCCGGCGCGAGCCCGGTGCGCCAGCCCAGCCATTCGGCGCACGACGTGCAGCCGGCCCAACCGTAGCGCTCGTCGAACTGTCGGATCAGGCTCAGCAGCTCCCAGGTGGCGGCCTGAATGCGGGCGGAGAGCTCCGCGATGCGGTCGCCGAGCGCGACGACCTCTGCCTGGGGACCATCGAAGCACCAGGGCCGCGGTGCGGGTGGGTCGCTCTCGGGCACGATGGCGCCTGCGGGATGTAGCGGAGGGGCAGGGACGTCGAGTGTGACCTCAGGGTGCATGCTCCATCGTAACCCATTGATTTTGAGCGGCTTGTACTCGCCCCAGCGGCCCGAACGGGCCGTGGGGCGGCTGATTTCGGTTTCGCGGACGGCGTCGTGCAACCTGCGGGGACTGAGGGGTGTTCAGGGGCTTTCCTGATCGCGTCCCGGAAATCACGCGGACTGGCTGCGAAAAGCTGTCAAGCAAAAAGTGCAGGCGGGCGAGGCCCTCTTCGATTCGCGGAAGTCCTCACCCCGGCCGCTTCGCTGTCTTCTGCCATGCTGGCCGTTGCCGCACGCTGGTCAAGCCGATGTACGGCGGCGCGATGGTTTCCCGGCACGCGCATTCTTCCGTATCGCCTTCTTGAGCTCGGCGACGAACACGGTCGTGTCGGCGAAGTAGTTCGGGTAGGCGCGCCGTAGCGCGTCGACGGAGCCGACCTGTACGAGCACCGTCTCGGCGCCGGGGAAGCGCCGGATGGCGGTCTCGACCTCTTCGTAGGCGCGAATGGCTTCCTCCCGCTCGTCGGCGGAGTACTCGTTCCAGCGGACGTTCTCTCCCGCGAGATCCAGGTAGATGTGGAAGTAGGCGGCGCGGCCGTTGCGGACGTCGCCTTCGAGGACTCTCAGGGTGCGGCCGTACGCCTCCAGGCGCGCGACGGCATCGAGCTCTGCGGCGAGCTGCACGAGTTCGCGGCGCAGCGTGCCGCGGTCGGCGGGCGTGCCGGGGACGCGTGGAAGCCCCTCGGTGCAGGCGAGCTCCGTCGCCATCAACGAGAAGAGGCGCAACCACGCCTCGTGGCCCTCGCTCGACTTCAACGCCTGGCCCGAGAAGGTCCCGACGGTCTCGACGGCGGTGGCCCACGCATGCTGCAATCGCGACCGAAGCTGGATTTCGATGCGCATGCCGGCGTACACGGCGTGCGCATCGCTCCTCGTCCGGTAGCCGTAGACGAGGTGGACGCCGCGGTAGCCGCTGTCTCGCGGCGACGTGAGGTAGTCGTAGCGCCGCAGGGGTTCGTGCAGCGCCCGGCTCTTGTCGTATCTGCGGACGACGTCGAGGACGTCGTCGGCGAACGGGAGCACGGCACGGCAGCCGCCGATGTCGTGCATCCGGGCGAGCTGCATGTGGTGGGAACGCCGGAGCTTCGCTTCGATCGACGACAGGCGTTTGAGCCGCTGAGCCACCAGGGCCGCCTCGCCGAACCCGGCGACGGTGTTGCGCAGGTTCATCTGCAGGGCGTTCAGCGGAAAGCTGTGCGAGGCTCGCCAGTTGTTGACGATCGTGAGGGCGTGCGACTTGTCGCGCGGTGAGGCGGACGAATCGACGAGGGTCACCCCCGCGTCGTTCACTTGGCTTCGCGAGTACGCCGGCTCCGTCCAGGCCATGAGCGTTCCGTCCGGGTCTTCGAGGCGACGCGGTCCAGTAGAATAGCTCATGGTCGCAGCGTGCCGGCGGCGTCTCGCCGGACGGTGCTGCGAGGCGTAGGGAGGTTCCGATGAGAGTGCGGTGGTTCACGGCATGGGCGGCGATGGCGGCGATGATCGCGATGGCGCCGGTCGCGGCGTACGCGCAGGACGACTACGCGGCGCCCCGGAACGCGTTCGGGCAGCCCGACCTGTCGGGCATCTGGACGAACAACAGCGCGACCCCGCTCGAGCGTCCCGAGCAGCTCGCCGGCAAGGCGACGCTGACCGACGAGGAGCTGGCCGAGCTGACCCAGACGATCGCGGCGTTCCGCGACGCCGAGCAGGCCGGCGACCTGTTGGGGGACCGGCTAATCCAGCAGGCGCTCGGGAACGCGGAGTTCCAGGACTTCGACGTCGTCACCGGCAACTACAACGCGTTCTGGCTGGTCGAGCGTCATCTCGACAACCGCACCTCACTCGTCGTCGATCCGCCCGACGGGCGCATTCCGGCGATGACCGAGGCCGCGGCCGCGCGATCGGCCGAGCGGCGGGCCTACGCGGCCGAGCATCCGTCCGACGGACCCGAGGACCGCACCCTCGGCGACCGCTGCCTGCACTTCGAGGCGCCGCGCATGGGGGCGGGCTACAACAGCTACTTCCAGCTCCTGCAGACGCCGACCCACGTGGCGATCTTCCAGGAGATGGGCCACTTCAGCCGCGTGATCCCGCTCGACGACCGGCCGCACGTCGACGACGGCATCCGGCAGTGGGCCGGCGACTCCCGCGGGCGCTGGGAAGGGGACACCCTCGTCGTCGAGACGACGAACTACTCGCCGCAGGCGCGCTTCAGCGGCGCGACCGAGAACCTCCACCTCGTCGAGCGCTACACGCGGATCGCCCCCGACGTGCTGCGCCACGAGATCACCCTGAACGACGCCGACACCTGGACGCGGCCGTGGACCGTCGAGCTGCTCCACGAGTCGACCCTGGACCCGATCTTCGAGTACGCCTGCCACGAGGGGAACTACGCCATGCCCGGCATCCTCGGCGGCGCGCGCCTCGAGGAGCGGGAAGCCGGCGGGCAGTAGGCTGCGAAGCCCGGGGATTGCGAGGTTGGCGGGAACGGCTCTCGCTGCTGCCGATCGTTCTCGTCATTCGAGGGCCACGACGGCGGCGCGCAGCTCCATCACGTGCGCCGCCGCGATGACGGTGGCCCCCGCCCGCACCGCGGGGTCCGTGTAGCTCGGCGCCGGCCGGCCCGATGCGGCGTACGCCTGATCGAGGGCCGTGCGCAGGTCCGTCAGATGGACGCGTCTGACCGGCGTGACGCCGGGCGTGAGGACGGGGTCGGTCCAGCCGAATGGCGACAGGCCGGCCCGCGTGCGCAGGCCGTCGATCCGAACCCGAAGCTCGATGAAGTGCACCGCCCTGACCGGGGTCACGCCGGGCTGGAGGGGGTGGTCGGTGAAGGCGGTGGCGGACCGGACCACCGTCACCGCGAAGCGCTGTGCCGCGCTGCCGTCGGGTCCGGCGGCGTCGGTCGCGGTCACCGTGATCGACGTCGAGCCGGGGGCGACCGGCGTGAGGGTCACCCGCGACCCGGCCGCCTCCGCCCGCGCCACCGCCGGGGCCGACGAGGCGGCCGCGTAGATCAGGGCGTCGCCGTCCGGATCGCGGAACACCTCCGCGACCTCCACGACTTCCATGCCGGCGTCCATCCGCAGCGTCCGGCCCGGCAGCCTGCCGACCGCCACGGGCGCCCGGTTGGCGGGGCTCCGTCGGAAGCCGGCCACGACGGGGACGGTGACTTCGAGCACCGCCGCCGCGTCGGCGGGGCCGTCGTCGCCCATCGAATCGACGTCGGCGGGCACGCCCAGCCGGTCGCCCAGCCAGGCCTGCCGCGGATTGGAGTAGCGGAGCAGCGACGTGCATTCGACGCTGATGGCGTTGCACTGCGACCAGTAGGCCATGACGGTCAGCCACCGGTTGTCGGGCGTGGAGCCGGCCTCGAACCCGCGCTGGTTGACGTAGCCGTACCCGGGATACAGCGACACTGCCCGTCGCGCCAGGTGCACCAGCTCGTACCGGTCGTGGTGGAGCCCGAGGTTGTGCCCCAGCTCGTGCGCGAAGGTGCGGCCGCCGCAGCCGTGGCGGGTGAGGCCGAAAGCGCCGCCGAGGTAGGCAACGCCGCACACGTCGAGCTCATCGACGATGAGATGCACGAGGTCCGCCCCGACCCGCTCGCGTACGGCGTGGACGCCGTCGAGGTGGCCGTCGGACGGGTCCGCGAGCCGGACGAGGTCGATCTCGAACTCGCCGACTTCGGCGTAGTCCACCTCTTCACTGGCCACCAGCGCGACGCGGGCGCGTACCCCGCTGTCTTGCAGGGCCTGGTTGGTCTCGGCGACGTAGAGGTCGACCGCTGCCTCGATCTCGTCCAGGCCTCCCGCCGATTCACGGGCGGCGGGGGTGTGGAAGACGGCGACGTCGATCACCTCCGACCGCGACCCGCAGACGGCGCCGGCGAAGTCGATCGCCTCCATCCAGCTCAGCCAGGCCGCGGGAGCGCACGCCCGGGTGGCGAAGACGTCGAGCCGATCGAGATGCGACAGGTCCAGGTCCGGCGGCAGCGGCCCGGACAGGGCCCAGTTGTAGGAGAGATCCAGCCACCGCAGGTGGGCGAGGTCGCTCAGCCACCGCGGAATCGGCCCCGTCACGTTGGCGCGCGAGAGCGACAGCGCCGAGAGGCGGCCCAGGTCGCCCACCCACGCGGGAATCGGTCCCGGCGCGAGGTCGTTGCCCCCGAGGGCCAGCTCGTCCAGATTGGTCAGGCGTCCCAGCGAGGCGGGCACCGCCCCGGTCAACCGGTTGCTGCCGACGTCCAGACGGCGGAGGCGGGCCAGGTTCCCCAGCTCGGCCGGAATCGCCCCCGCGAGCTCGTTTCGCCCGAGAGCGAGCTCGCGGAGGTTGGTCAGGTCGCCCAGCTCGGCCGGGATCGGATCGGTCAGGTCGTTCTCGCGGAGATCGAGGCGCGTGAGGTTGGCGAGGTCGCCCAGCTCGGCCGGGATCGCGCCGGTCAGGCCGTCGTCGTTGCGATCCAGGGGGTCGTCGTCGTTCCAGAGCGACAGCTCCTCGAGCGCGATCAGCTCGCCCAGCTCGGCCGGGATCGGCCCGTCGAGCCGGTTGCCGCCGAGGTCCAGCCGCCGCAGGCGGGTGAGGTTCCGGAGCGCCGGCGGCAGCGTCCCCGCGAGCTCGTTCTCCGGCAGCGCGAGGTCGGCGACCCGGCCGGCCGCGTCGGTCCCCACGCCGTGCCACGCGTCGAGGGGCTCGTCCGTCGTCCAGTTGGTGCGGTCCGTCCAGTCCGCGCCGCCCGTCGCGTCGTAGAGCGCCACCAGCGCCGCTCGGTCGCCCGCGACGCTGCCTTGCGCGGCGGCGTCGACCGCGGCGCCCGCCGCGGCGGCGGCGAGCAGGATCCGCACCACCGCCCGCGCCCCGCCGAGGAACCGCCGGGGCACGATCGGCCGTGGCCCCCGCGACGTGCCGTGGCGCTCCCGCGCGGCTGTCTCCCGCAGACCCCGGGGCCCGTTTCCGGCCGGCATCGAGTCCATGTCCGCCGTTCGCCGCCGGCGGCTCAGGCGTGCACCGGCTCGCGGTCGACGACCTCGAGCTGGTCCAGCCAGTAGGCGTCGTCGTTCCGCCGGCGGACGAAGAACCGGCCGAGGTCGCCGGGGAACTTCGCCTGGTGGTAGCGCAGGTACACGTGCTCGTGGTCGATCCCCAGCACTTCCACCTTGCCGGTCTCGTGCGACATGCAGTAGCGCGCCCGCCGCGCGAGGCCCGACCCGCGGGTCAGGGCCTGCTGGAAGATCGACCAGCCCTGGACGATGGGGATCTCGTAGGGCTCGTTGCCGGCCGTCGGGCGGCCCTGGAACAGGTAGTACGGCGGGCAGCCGATGAACGAGAGCTTGCCGAACATCTCGGCCAGCACCCGCGGGTCGTCGTTGATGCCGCGGATGAGCGGGCACTGGTTGACGCAGATGACGCCGTTGCGGATGCAGGTGTCGATGCCCTCGATCGCGAGGTCGGTCAGCTCGCGGGGGTGGTCGAAGTGGGCCATCAGGTAGATGCGCTGGTTGGGGGTCGAGTACTTGCGGAAGGCGGCCTGCAGATCGGGGTCGCGGAGGACCCGGTAGGGGTCGAAGGCGGGCATCTTCGACCCGATGCGGATGATCTGCACGTGGGGAATCGCGCGCAGGGCCCCGAAGATCTCCACGAGCCGCCGGGTGCTCATCAGCAGGGGGTCGCCCCCGGTCAGCAGCACGTTGGTGACCTCGGGATGCTCCGCGATGTAGCGCAGGCCCTCCGTCACGTCGTTGGTGGCCTCGTCGTTCTCGTCCATGAAGAGGCGCTTGCGGAAGCAGTAGCGGCAGTACGCCCCGCACACCTCGTTGCACAGCAGCAGCACCGTGTCGGTGTACTTGTGCTGGACGCCGCGGGCCACGGTGACCGACTCCTCGTTGCTGGCGTCGAGCTTGCCCCACTCGGTCAGCTCCTCCTCGCGCGGGATGATCAGCTGGCGGATGGGGTCGGCGGGATCGTCCCAGTCGATGAGGCCGAGGTAGTAGTCGTTGGCGCGGAAGACGTATCGGGACGCCACCGGTTCCAGCCGGTCGCGCTCCTGCGCGGTGAGCTGCTCGATCTGGTCGAGCTTCCGGACGTACTTCACGCGCTTCGGGCCGTCAGTCGCCACCGAACCGCGGCTCACGTGATTCGCATCAAGCATCGTCTCGAGCTCCCGCGCCGGCCCCGGTCCGGTGGCCGGGTCCGGGAACCCGGCGAGTCCACGGACCTCCGTGCGGCGCAAAAAGGCGTCCGGTTGGGGGGCCTCGACTCCGCCCGGCGGCGGGTCGATCAGGCAGCGTTCCCCTCACCTGGGACGCCAGAGTTCAGAATACGCTTCGCGTACCGTGTGCCGTGAGACGCGTCCCGGGCCGCCCGCGAAAGGGCCGAGGAGGCCAGGACATGACGTGTCTACACCGACTCGATCCGAACCCGGCAGGTCTGGGCGGGAAAGCCCGGCCGGGCACGCTCCCGCGAGACGTCGCCGGGGAGATGTCGTGTCGCCGGCGCCTGTCGGATCAGAGGCGGCCTCGGCCCGTCGGGGCCGCCGGCCGCCTCGTCCCGTAACTTTACCACTACTTCGGCCCCCCGGGTCAAAGCCCGCCGGCGGGGGCTCGGCCCACCCGCGTCCCGCCGCGAACGGCCCTCGCGATCCTGGGGACGTCGTGCGCCTGTCCCGCCGCGAATGGCCTTGCCGACCGGCGAATCTCACCGACATCGTGATCCCGCTCCGCCTCGAGCGGCCTGCCGACCGGCGAGCTCAAGGGGGCGTCCTGTGCCTGTCCCGCCGCGAACGGCCCTGCCGACCGGCGAGTCTCGCAGGGACGACCTGTGCCTGTCCCGCCGCGAATGGCCGGCGCGGCCGGCGATTTGATAGACAATGGGGGAGGCAGACGGGGAGGAGAACTGTGAATCGAGACCGAATCGAGCAACCGCGGCGGGTGCCGGGGGCGTGGCGGCCGGCGGCGGCGATGGTGCTGGCGGCGTGCGCCGGGGCGCCGGCCCTCGCCCAGGGCCCGGACGTCTTCGCGCTGCGGCAGGCGGCCGAGGAGCGCGCCCGCGCCGTCGAGTCGCAGGTCGTGACGTGGCGGCGCGACATCCACCAGCATCCCGAGCTGAGCAATCGCGAGTTCCGCACCGCCGCTCTGGTGGCCGACCACCTGCGCGCGCTGGGCATGGATGTGCGGACGGAGGTGGCCCACACCGGCGTCGTCGCCACCCTGCGGGGCGGGCGGCCGGGGCCGGTGGTGGCCCTGCGCGCCGACATGGACGCGCTGCCCGTCACCGAGCAGGTGGACCTGCCGTTCGCGTCGCGCGAGCGCGCCATGTACAACGGCCAGGAGGTCGGCGTCATGCACGCCTGCGGCCACGACAACCACGTCGCCATCCTCATGGGGGTGGCCGACGTCCTCGCCTCGGTGCGCGACGACCTGCCGGGCACCGTGAAGTTCATCTTCCAGCCGGCCGAGGAGGGGGCGCCGGAGGGTGAGCGCGGCGGGGCCGAGCTGATGCTCGAGGAGGGCGCCTTCGAGAACCCGCGTCCCGAGGTCATCTTCGGGCTGCACGTCGGTCCGAACCGGGTGGGGCGGCTGACCTACCGGGCCGGCAGCACGATGGCCAGCGCCGACTGGCTGCGCATCGTGGTGCGGGGACGGCAGACCCACGGCGCGGCGCCCTGGGGCGGCATCGACCCGATCGTGGTCTCCTCGCAGATCGTGATGGGGCTGCAGACGGTGGCCAGCCGGCAGCTGCCGGTGACCCTGACCCCGTCCATCATCACCATCGGCAGCATCCACGGCGGGGTGCGGGGCAACATCATCCCCGACGAGGTGGAGATGGTGGGGACCATCCGCACGTTCGACGCCGAGGTGCGCCAGGACATCCACCGCCGCATCCGCCTGACGGCGGAGCAGATCGCGGCGAGCGCGGGGGCGACGGCCGAGGTGGAGATCACCCACGGGTACCCGGTGACCGTCAACGACCCCGATCTGACCGAACGGATGGTGCCGACGTTGCAGCGGGTGGCCGGCGACGACCCGGTCGCGGTGCAGGACCTGATGACCGTGGCCGAGGACTTTTCCTACTTCCAGCACGAGGTGCCGGGGCTGTTCTTCTTCCTCGGGGTCACCCCGGAGGACCGGGACCCCGCCACCGCGCCCATCAATCACTCGCCGCTGTTCTACGCCGACGAGCAGGCGCTGCTGGTGGGGGTGCGGGCCCTGACCAACCTGACCCTCGACTACATGACGGCGCCGTGAAGCTCGCGATTTCCGGGGTCGGGGCGGGTCCAGCTCCGCCTCGATGTGCCCCCGAATCTCGCGCTCCACGTCGTCGGCGTCGATCGGCGGGTGCGGCCGCAGCGCGCTCTTGACGCGGCCGAGGTACCGTTCGAGGTCGACTCGCCCGGCACAGATGTGACCAGATATGGTCTAATAGGGACATGAATCAGGTCGCGAAGGTGTCGGAGCTGAAGGCAAAGCTGAGTGGCTACTTGGCGCGGGTCCGCGGCGGCGCTACCGTCACGGTCTGCGATCGCCGGACGCCGATCGCGAAGCTGGTGCCCTTCGACGACGATTCCGGCGGGATCGAGGTGCGGGAACCGATTGATGCCGGCGGTCTGCCCCTTGCCCCGCGCATCGCGCTTCGGAAGAAGATTGACGTCGTCGCGCTTCTGCTCGAGGACCGGGAGCATCGGTGACGGTCTACCTGGACACCAGCGTCGTGCTGCGCGCCCTGCTCGGCCCGGAGGACGCCGTCCCGGGATGGGGCGAATGGGACGTTGCGTACTCGAGCGAGTTGATGGGAGTCGAGGCGCGGCGCACGCTCGATCGCCTGCGTCTGGAGCGCGCGCTCGACGACGGCGGATTGGCCGACGCGCATGACGCGCTCGCCACGGCGGAGCGTGCGATCGGTGTGATGCGGCTGACTCCGGCGGTGTTGCGCCGGGCCGGTCAACCCATGCCGACCTTCGTCAAGACTCTCGACGCCATCCATCTCGCGAGCGCCCTGCTGCTCGGGGAGCGTCGAGGCGACGATCTCGCGTTCGGCACGCATGATCGCCGCCAGGCCACCGCCGCCCGCGCTCTCGGCTTCGCCGTGCGGTGGGCATCACCGCCGTCTGACGAACCCCCTCGCCGATCTTGAGGCTCCGGCGTCGACCACGTGACCTGACCAGACGCCGAAAGGAGGCTCATCCCGGAGGCGCTGGACGGGAGGAAGCGGTGAATTCGCAGGGAAACCGGTCGCTGACACGGCTCGGGTGCTGCCCGGGGCGCGGGAGCCGCGGCACCTCGGCAGCGAGCGCGAGTTCATCGTTCGCATGGACGACGCCTTTCGATGATCCGCTGGAGCCCTTTGCGGAGCATGCCGGCAGTGCCGCACGCGACGGTTCCGGGCCGGCGTCGGACTGGCCGCACGCCTCCTTGGACCCTCGTTCCCGGAAGCGGTAGGATGACGGCGAATCGCGGGACGCGATACAGGATAGTCCGGCAAGCGAATGGAACCCGATATGTCTGAATGCTTCACATCGCGGGCGGCGCTCCGGTTCGCCGCCGCCGCCGCCGTGCTGCTGCTGGCCGGCGGCGCTTCGGCGCAGCGCCTGACCGGCACCGAGAACGGGGAGTGGCGCTACCTCGGCGGCGACGCCGGGCACACCCGCTCGTCGGCCCTCGACCAGATCGACGGCGACAACTTCTCGGACCTCGAGGTGGCCTGGCTCTGGCGGGGCGACAACTTCGGCCCCAACCTCGACTACTTCAACCGGTCGACCCCGATCTACGTCGACGGCGTCCTCTACACCGTCGCCTCGCCGCGCCGGCAGGTGGTGGCCATCGATCCGGCCACCGGCGAGACCCTCTGGGCGTTCCGCGAGCCCGAGACCGTCCGCCACCTGCGCTCGCCCCGGCAGGCCTACGGCAAGGGCGTGGCGTACGCCGAGGTGAACGGCCGCGGCGTGATCTTCGTCACCAGCCCCGCCTTCTTCCTGTGGGCGCTCGACGCCGAGACCGGCCGCCCGCTGGAGAACTGGGGCCGCCAGATTCCCCTCGACGGCTTTCCCGCGTCCGGCGGCCTCGACCTCATCCCGCCCCTCGTCGAGGACTGGGGGCGCTGGGTGGACCGCGCGGCCAGCTACGACCCCGGCTACGGCATCCCCCGCGAGCTCGGCATGGTCACCGCCTCGGCCCCGCCCATCGTGGTGAACGGAGTGGTGGTCGTGCTCGTCGGCCACCAGCCCAGCTACGGGCAGACCCGCATCGAGAACGTCCCCGGCGACATCATGGGCGTCGACGCCGCCACCGGCGAGGTGCTCTGGAAGTTCCACACCATCCCGCGCCCCGGCGAGTTCGGGCACGAGACCTGGCACAACGACGCCTGGCAGTGGTCGGGCGACATGTCGACCTGGGCGCCGGCCTCGGCCGACCCCGAGCTGGGCCTCGTCTACCTCGTGACCAACGCCTCGACGGTGCAGAGCTACGCCGGCCACCGGCCCGGCGACAACCTGTTCGGCGGCAGCGTCCTCGCCCTCGACGTCGAGACCGGCGAGCGGCGATGGCACTTCCAGATCCACCGCAGCGACCAGTGGAACTACGACCTGCCGACCCCGCCGATGCTGATGGACCTGACCGTGGACGGCGAGGCGATTCCGGCGCTGATCCAGAACACCAAGCAGGGGCTCGTCTTCGCCTTCAACCGGGAGACGGGCGAGCCGATCTGGCCCATCGAGGAGCGCGAGGTCATCCAGACCGAGGTGCCCGGCAACTACACGTCGCCCCGGCAGGCGTACCCGACGTGGCCCGAGCCGGTCGATCCCATCCTGCTGACCGGCCTCACCGAGGAGTTCGTCATCGACTACACGCCGGAGCTCAGGCAGGAGGCGCTGGCCATCCTGGAGCACTACCGCTTGGGCGGCTTGTACGTGCCGGCGCTGCCGGAGAACCACACGAACACCTTCTACAACAACGTCGGCTGCCTCGGCGGCGGCAACGTCATTCCCCATCCGCCGGTCGCGGACCCCAGCACCGGGATGATGTTCAACTCGCACCGCCGGAGCTGCAACGCCCCGTCGTTCATGCGGCCCACCGGCGGCGTGGACGAGGACAACCCCGACTACGCGCGCCCCGGCCCCGGCGGCGCCACTCCCAACTCGACCCCCACCACCGGCACCACCGTCGCGGCGTGGCTGCCCGGCGGCTTCCGTCGGCCGACGCCCGAGCAGGAGCCGTTCGTCTCGGTGACGGGCCTGCCGCGCATCGACGGCCTGCGGCTCTACAAGCCGATGGACAACCAGCTCACCGCGTACCAGATGAACACCGGCGACAAGGCCTGGTCGCTGCCGGTGGGGGAGACCGCGCAGGTCATCCGCGAGAACCCGCGCCTCGCGGGCGTCGACATTCCCAACGCCGGGGGCGCCGGCTTCTCGATCCAGATGGTGACCGGCGACCTGCTGGTGCAGACGCGCTCGCTCAGCGAGGGGACGCGTCAGATCGTGCCCGACGGGCCTCTGCTGCTGCACGGGCGGGACAAGTACACCGGCGAGATCCTCGGCAGCGTCGAGCTGCCCGCGCCCGGGCAGTACGGCATGATGACCTACCTGCACGAGGGGAAGCAGTACATCGTCGTGCAGATCGGCAGCATTCAGACGGGGTTCCCCGGTTCGCTCGTGGCCTACGCGCTGCCGTAGCGGATCGAGTCCTGCGCGCCCCGGTATCGCTCGATCGGTTGGCGGACGATCGAAGAGCAACCCCTTGTACCTCGGTCAGGGTCAGGGAAAGGGCCTTGCCGGGGAGGCGGTAGCGGGGAGGGACGAATGTTCGAATCGGCCGAAAGCCGCGTGGGGGCGGTCGACGAGTCCGAGTCCGCCGCTCTTGAAGAGTGGGCCAGGGGCCAACAGGAGCGCCGCCGCAGGTTCGACGACGAAGCGCGGGGCTGCAAGCTGAAGCCGCCCGAGGCTTTCAGCGACGAGCCTGCTCCCCCGGAGACGCTCCGGAGCCTCTGCCCGGACCTCGATCCCGCCCTCACCGGCCGCAGGAGCCATGCCGTCGAGTGGCGCATCGCACGAAGCTGCTGCGGATGGGGGCAGCCGCCGACGACCCAGGAGTTCTACGACGCCTTCCGCACCGACACACCCGACCAGCGCCAGAAGAGCATCATCTACATGTGGGGAACGGAGGCCACGTTCACGGAGCTCTTCGAGGCCTGGGCGCAGCGAGTCTATACGTTCCGGGCTCTCGTGCGCGCGCTTCATCTGGCGGACTTTCCGTGGCCCGAGCGAATCGCGGAAATCAACCAGTGGGCCGACCCCAAGCACCCCGCGCGATAGCGACGGTGGGGCGGATGGAACGACTGACCCTTCCCCTGCCCGCCAGAGGCATCTGGCTGCGGGTGCGGAGCCTGCTGGGCACGGCCCTCGATCGCCTCGGGCCGGAGGCCGGCCCCTGGAAGATCGGCGGCGGCACCGTGCTCGCGGCCCGCTGGAACCACCGCGAGAGCGTCGACCTCGACCTCACGGTGAACGCAGGTGCCGCCATTCCTGCCCTGTCGGCCGGACCCGACAGCGAATTCGAGGCGGAGATCGGCCGGAGGGGCGGATACGGCATCACGTTCGACCGCGATCGGTGCACCGTCCAGTTCAGCACGGGCAAGCTGGACCTGTGTGCGCTCGATTCGACACCGAGTGAAGGCCACGCCGAAGCGCTCGTCGACGGCGGGCCGGCTGTCGTGCTGAACAATGCTCAGATCCTCTGCGGAAAGCTCCAGCGAGCCACCCGTAGCCCGGTGCGCGACGTGTTCGACGTCGTGGTCGCCGGGAAGCGCGATCCGCACGCTCTGGCCATCGCCGCGAACACGAGGAGCGCACGCGACGTTGAGGCGATCGCCGCCGCCTGGCGTACCTCCAACCCCGTCTTTGCGGACAACGCGCCGCTCGACCTCAACGGCGTGGGGCCTGAGTTCGCCGGCGAGCTGACGCGGCTCGGACTCGCAGCCGCAGCGGCATTGGCCGGCGCGCGCTACGAACGGGTCAGGATGTACACGGCCGGGAATGTCGGCTTCGTGGAGACGAGAACCAGGAACGGGACCGAGAGGAAGTTCATGGTCGAGCCCGCCGGCATCGACAAGGCTTTCGAGGCCAACGGCCTGAACCACTACCTGCCGCAGACTGGCGTACGCCCTGTCCACATCCGCGACCGCATCCGCGCCGCATGTCGCGAGGGCGCAGAATTCGAGCACGACACCGCGTCCGGCGCAGAGACGTGATCAGCGCTCGACCCGGGTGCTCTGATTTCGGTTAATCGTGGGTCAGACGCGCATGGCCGAGTAGACCGCCATGTGCGCGCTCACGATGAGCCGCATCGCCTCCTGATTGGGCTCCCGCGACCATACGCCGCGCTCCGACGTGCCGCCCAGGGCGATGCCGTCGTTGCGCGGCTGCATGTGAACGCCGAGGACGCCGGGGGGAGCTCCGTCGGGCGGGCCGCCCTGGATGCCCCAGTCGACGTCCGCCTGGGGGACGAGCACGGTGAGCTGCCCCTTCAGGGGCATCAGCTCGTCGTCGCCGAAGAGGTCGCGCGCGCCCAGGCCGGTGCAGTTGACGACCAGCGGCTCGCCCAACGCCGCCAGCTCGCCCGGCTCGGTGAACTTGCGGATCTCGATGCGCCCGCCGAAGCGGATGAAGTCGTGGACGAGCGCGTCGAGGTAGATGGACGGCTCGATGCGCAGGCGGTTGCTTCGCACCGCGTAGCGGGTGCCGAAGGGGTGCTCCCCGGGGCCCAGCGTTATCTGGCCGGTCTGCAGGTGGGCGGGAAGCAGCGGCTCTTCGTCCGCCTGGGTATCGTCCTGTTCGTCGCGCGGGGGCGTGTCGCGGAGGCTGTAGCGGTCGATCCAGGAGACGCCGAAGCCCCGCCCCGCCAACTGCTGCAGCTCGCGGTAGGAGATCTCGGCGGCCTCGCGGAACTGGGCGTCCCACGCCGGGGTCCTGAGGTCGCGGTCGATCAGCCCCGAGGTGGGGGTGAACCCCGCGAGCGACATGTTCGAGGTCGTGTCCGGGGGCACCGACATGGCGTAGATGGTCACCGTGAACCCGCGCCGCTGTAGCTGTCGCGCGGCGGTGAGGCCCACGGCCCCGCAACCGACGACCGCGGCCCGGCGGCTGTCGTGGGCGAGGGCCATCTCGGCCGCCATCCGTCCCGTGCCCCACGAGAGCGACATGCCGGAGCCGCCGTGGCCGTAGTTGTGGATCACGGTGGTGTCGTCGAGCCGGTCGGCGCGCAGCAGGAAGCCGGAGGGGCGGTGCGGGCGCAGCCCGACGGTGGTGCGGATGATCCGGTCCCACCCGGCGCGCACGGGCGCGAGGCGCAGGGGCTGGCGTTGCGGCGGGGGCGCCGGGACCCGCTGCGGGGCGGCCGTCCGCGCCGAGCAACCGCCCAGGCCGGCGCCCACGAGGCCCAGGCCGCCCATCTTCAGGAGCGTTCTTCGGTCCACCTTCGCCTCCCGGTTCGTTCGTGCCATCGCAGGTGTCTTCGCCGACGCCGATCTTGGATCGTCAGCCCATGAAGGGCAACTCCCCTCGGTTGGCCCGCGCGCCGGCCGCGGGCTGTGCAGTTCGGGCGGCGGGGCGGCCCTTGGGTCCGGCAACTCCCTCGGTTGGCGGGTGGGCCGGCCGCCGTGGCGCGTCGAATGTGCAGTTGATGGAGTCGGCCAAAGTCAAGCCATCGGACTGGCCGCGTCCAAGTTTCGCGAAGACGCCAGGACAACGCAGAGCCTTCACCAATCCAGAGCTTCCGGCGCTCTCGAGAAGAGCTCGGCAAGGTCCGGCATGAACGAGTGTTGCCGCTTCATTTCCGCCCAAACGGTGGCGTGCGGCATGGCCTTGAGGCTGTCGACCAGCCGGTCGATCCCCTCGGTGGCGCCTGCTTCGCGCATGCTCACATACTCATGAAGGCGCGCGCGATAGGACCCAAAGGCGGTGGCGCGGGCTTGGAGCAGTACGTCGCGATTCAGCTTCAGCGTATCAATCGTGAAGTCGGTCCTCTCGCGGTCGATGTCGGGCAGATCGTCACGGGCAAGCACCATGAAGGTATCTTCGAGATCGAGATCGAGAAAACGGAGCGGATCCTCGGCACGCGGATTGAGGAAAGCTGGTGCACCGGGCTCCGGCGGAGCCACCGGACCGCCCCGCGGCCGAGTGACGTCCACGAGGCGGTCTTCCGAGATGACGGCGAACTTGTTGCTCTTGCCGCCGTTGCAGCGTCCGCAGGCATACACATAGTTGGTCCAGACGAACACTAGACACGGGTACAGGTCCTTCGGCTGAATGTGCTCCACTTCATCACCGACGGAGTCCTCGCAATACACGCAACGCTGAGCGCCCGAGCACATGCGCGTCAGTGAGTCCCTGACCCTTCGAAAGGCCGGACTCGAGCGCTTGTTCCGTCGGGGGAACCACGTCTTGGCGCTGGCCACGCGATCCGCGTAGCTTCCTGCCTCGTCAACCTTCCTCTGGTATTCCCTCAGATCCCTCGTCGCTTCCGGATCGAGGCCCGGGTCGGGAAGGTGGATCATGGCGGCTCCTACTCGGAGATCGCGGAGACGCTGGGCAACGTGCGCTGGAGCTGCCGGTGCCGCCGCTCCTCGACCTCCGAAAGTAGACCGCGCCGTCGCTTCATGTTGAGCTGCGCGAGCTCCTTCATCATTCTGTGAGAGGCGTCCGACCGGGTGACGTTTTCGCCGAAGTACTCGGTGTCGAGCGCGTCCAGAACGCTGCCGTTGACGAGCCGGTCGCGGTCCTGTCCCTCGATCCGGTGGGCCTCCTCTTCGGTTCCCGGTGTCGGCAGGCGCCAAATGGAGCCCTTTGCGGCCGATCGGCAGATGATGGGACTGTGCGTGGTAACAAAAAACTGGACCATGGGAAAACGTTCAACGAGCCAGTCGCCGATGTTCTTCTGCCAGGCAGGATGCATATGGGCGTCGATTTCGTCTATCGCGACCACGCCGGGCAGGTTGACGGTGCCCGCCTCGGCATCGAGCGCGTCGAGGAACGTCGAATCGCCATAGGCAACCACCATCCCTCGCAGAAGTTCGAACGTCATGCTGAGTACCGACCGAAACCCGTCGCTAAGATGTTCCACCGGAAGAGGCACGCCGGCACCGTCGCTGAATACAACGGCACCGGAGGTGATGTCCTCGATATGCGCGCCGTGAGGCAGCAACTGCGATCGCTTCAGGAAGTCCAGCAAATGGTCCAACAAGCGGCTCGCGGCAGCGTCCTTCTCCAAGCTTTTGAACTGCAGGTCCTGTAACCACCTCAATGCCTCGCCGAGGGCCACGTCTTCTCCGAAGGCGGAAAGGTGGCGCGCCAAGCCGGGATTGCTGTAGAAGAGCCTGTCGTGTTCCTTGTCGCCTCCGGAAAAACGGCGAAAGGGTCCGAAGGATGCGGAGAACCAGCCGGTGCCTCCGCCCCAGATCGTCCGGTCGGCGTAGCGGCCCGCAATCTCGGGTGCTGCCGAGTTTGCGCTGCCGCTCGCCACGGGAAACGTGACGGTTAATGTGATGGGGTTAGTGGATTGACGGCCGGTCCCTTTCCATTTGTCGAAGTCCGCCTCATGGGCCAAGTCGATCTCGACGCGCGCCCTCGAGGCAGTCTTGCGGATCCAGGCCTGCCAATCCTGCCGTGTGGCCATCGCGTCCAGTGGGCCCATCAGCGCCAGCGCCATAGCGCGGATTACGCTAGACTTGCCGGATCCGTTGTCGCCAAGAATCACATGCCAGCCCGCGCGTGGTTCGGGGATCTCGACTTCAAGGTTCGTGATCGAGCGGATGTCCTTAATGCGCAGTCTTCGGATGTGCATGCGTCTTCCCCTCGTGAAGGCCGGGATTCGCAGGCCCTCGGGAGAGGTTATCACCCCTCGACGACGGGGAGCCACGGCGGCTGGCGAACTCGGCGTCGAGCGCTTGGAGGTGCGTCGGCAGGCGCAACCGGGCGCCGTCGGTAGGCGATGCCGGCGGCGGTCCACGGCCGCGACGAGCCGACCGGCGTCCGCCGCGAGGTGCGCGGCGGGACCGTCTGACGTCGGCCGTCAGTCCCTCAACTTGACTGCGCTGATGGCACCCGTCTCCGCGGCGATCGCGGCCTGGATCGCCTCGGCGATGAGGGTCGGCGTGTCTACGCCGCGGCGCGCCGCCGCCTTGGCGGCGATGGCATCGATCTGCGCCGTCCAGCGTATCCGGTACTCGACCAGGCCGGCCTCGTCGTTGATGTACCGGGTGATTCCAACGCCGCCCATGGTCAGGCCGCTCATGAGTATCCTCCGCTTGATGCCCGTCCGGCGAACCGGCTCCGGACGCCATTGTCCCATGTGGAGGGCTGAGAGCCTGGGCTCGCGAGCGGTCCTCGCCGGGTTGTGGCATGATGGCTGTCCGCATTGGGGCCGGCGGCATCTGTTGGTGCGGGTCGGGACCATCCGAACCGGCCTCCCAGCTCGCTCGTCGCGTACGCGCTGCCGTGGCCGCGGCGCATTGGGAGACCGGAGGGAGGAGGGCGTCATGCCTGAGCGTCACAGTTCACTCGTCGCCGTCGGGTCGGCGGTCATGGTCGCCGCGATCACGGCCGGCCTCGCCGCGCAGGCGCCCGAGCCGGGCCGCGGCTACCCGTCGACGGACTGGCCCTTCGCCGGCGGCAACTGGTCCAGCTCGCGCTACACCCCGCTCGACGCGGTCTCGACCGACACCGTCGACCGCCTCGGCGGCGCGTGGGTGACGCCGCTCCCCGGCGGCGCCGCGTCGCGCGCGACCCCGGTGGTCGACGACGGCGTGATCTACCTGACCGGCGGCGCCAACGTCTTCGCGTTCGACGCGCGGACCGGCGAGCCCGTCTGGCGCTGGGAGCCGGACCCCGAGGCGGGCCGCGTCCCCTCGTGGCAGGGGGTGGGGCTGGACGACGGCCGCGTCTTCTTCGGCACGCGCAGCGGCGAGGTCATCGCCCTCGGCCGCGACACCGGCGAGCTGGTCTGGGCGACGCGGGTCGGCAGCGAGGAGCGGACGCGGGGCGAGGTGGTGACCACCGCGCCGATGGTCGCGCGCGGCAAGGTGTTCGTGGGCCTCGCCAACGGCGACATCGGGGGCCAGGGCCGGGTGCTCGCTCTCGACGCCGCGACCGGCGAGGTGGCGTGGACCTTCTTCGTGGTGCCGCGCCCCGGCGAGTTCGGCCACGAGACCTGGCCGCAGGACAGCGACTCGTGGGAGTACGGCGGAGGCGGCGTGTGGCTCGTCGGCACCGTCGACCCGGACCTCGGCATGGTCTACTTCTCGACCGGCAACCCCGTGCCGATGTTCGGCGGCGAGCTGCGCGACGGCGACAACCTGTTCACCGCCTCGGTCCTCGCCCTCGACATGGAGACCGGCGAGCGGCGCTGGCACTACCAGGTCGTGCGCCACGACATCTGGGACGCCGACATCGCCACCCCGCTGCTGCTCTACGACACGACGGTCGACGGCGAGCCGGTCAAGGCGGTGGCGGCCATGCGCGCCGACGGCTACCTGTTCCTGTTCAACCGCGAGACCGGCGAGCCGCTGCTGCCCATCGAGGACCGCGAGGTGCCGCAGGACCCGCAACAGCTCACGGTGCCGACCCAGCCGTTCCCGACCCAGACCGAGACCATCCTCTTCGAGTGCTCGTACTGGCGCGACCGGGTGCCGCCGCCGTTCCAGCTCAACTGCAGCAGCTACACGCCGCCGTCGGTCGACGAGCAGACGGTGGTGGCGCCGGGGGTGCCGATTCCGCTGGTGCGAGTCACCCCGCTGGCGTTCTCGCCCGACACCGGCTACATCTACGCGCAGGGACGCGCCCACGTCGGCCGCGCCCGCCGCTTCGCCGACCCGTTCGTGTGGAACACCGCGCGGTTCCACCTCACGCTGCCCGACGCGGTCGGCGTGCTCGCGGCCGTCGACACCGCGACCGGGCGCGTCGCGTGGAAGAACGAGTTCCCCGCCGCGTTCCTCGGCACGAGCGGCCCGCTGGTCACCGCGGGCGGCCTGCTCTTCCGGGGCTCGCCGGGCGGGCAGGTCGAGGCCTACGACGTACGCACCGGCGTGCGCCGCTGGGCGTTCCGGACGAGCGAGGAGGGCTCGCGGCTGCGCCCCGGCCCGGCCTCGGCCTACGAGCTCGACGGCACGCAGTACATCGCCGTCGCGATGGGGCCGCAGCTCTGGGCGTTCGCCCTCGACGGCGCGGTGCCGGCCCGCGGCGAGCCCTCGCCCGACCCGCCGGTCGACGACCGCCCGAGCGGCCCCGCCCCGCGCGAGACTGACGAGATCGAGACCGCGACCCTGCTCGAGAACCCCCGCGGCTCGGTCGGCGGCCGGCGCTACGCGTTCGACGAGTACAACTTCAACCCGGTCCGCGCGCGGGTCACCGCGGGCACGCGGGTCCGGTTCACCAACAACGGCGAGATCCCCCACACCTTGGCCGCGCGCGACGGAAGCTGGAGCATCGGCACGCTGAACCCGGGCCTGTGGGGCTTCGTCACGTTCGACGAGCCGGGGACGTTCCTCTATCACTGCGAGGACCATCCCTGGATGGTGGGGGAGATCACCGTCGACCCGTGACGCCGTCTGCCTGCGCCGTCGTCTTGGTGTGCCCGATTCCCGATCCGCCTCCGCCCGGACGGAGCCGGAGCCGACGCAGGCACAAGTCTGACCCGTTGTCGCGGTAAGATTCCGACATGGACGCTACCGCTTGGACAGTCATCGGGGCTGCCATCACGATCTTGATCGCGATCGGCGCGTCGTTCCGAAGTCTGCGCGACGAGATGCGCGGCCAGGGCAAGCGCATCGACGCCTTGGGTGAACAGATGGGCGTGCTCCGGGAGCGAATGGCGCGTCTTGAAGGCTTGCTCGAGGGCCTCCGTGAGGCCATCACCGGCAAGCGCGTCGCGTAGAGAGTCGCGTAGAACAGGGGCACCGCTTGCGGGATGTTCGTGGGCGGCGGAAACCCGCCCCGTGGAGATCGAAGAGCGTGCATGCGAGAAGACTGGCCGGGTTGGTGCTGTTGACAACGCTGATGCTGGCCGTGGCCGGTTTCGGCGCCGCCCAGGACACGCGGCTGCTCGACGCCGCTAGGGCGGCGGACGCGGCCGGCGTGATCGTCCTGCTTGAGCAGGGCGGCTCCGCGAACACCCGACAGGCGGACGGCGCGACCGCCCTGCACTGGGCCGCCCACTGGGACGACGCGGCGATGGCCGACGCGCTCGTCCGGGCCGGCGCCGACGTCGACTCGGCGAACGACTTCGGCGCGACGCCGCTCTGGCTGGCCTGCCTCAACGGCAGCGAGGCGATGGTCGCGGCCCTGCTGGCGGCCGGCGCCGACGCCAACGCCGCGCTGCCCTCGGGCGAGACGGTGCTGATGACCGCGTCGCGCACCGGCTCGGCCGAGGCGGTGCGCCTGCTGGCAGCCCACGGGGCCGACCTGAATTCCCGGGAGGACACGCGCGGGCAGACGGCCCTGATGTGGGCGGTGGCCCAGCGGCATCCCGACGTCGTGGAAGCGCTCATTGCGCTCGGGGCCGACGTCCATGCCCGCTCGGCCCCCCAGCCGCGGCGCATCCACACGCGGACGGCCGGGTTCAACCCCAGCGGGGTGATCGACACCGTGCTCGGCAGTAACACGCCCCTCCTGTTCGCGGCCCGGCAGGGCGACCTCGCGGCCGCGAGACATCTCGTGGCCGCGGGCGCCGACGTGAACGACACCGCGGCGACGGGCACGAGCGCCCTCGTCGTGGCGGTGCACAGCGGTCATACCGCGCTCGCCCTGTTCCTGCTCGAGCACGGCGCCGACCCGCGCGCGGCCGAGGCCGGCTACTCCGCCCTGCACGCCGCCGCCCTGCGCGGTGACGAGACGCTGGCGGCGGCGCTGCTGGCGCGCGGCGCCGACCCGAACGCACCGGTGGTCCGCGGCAGCCAGGGCCGGCGCAACAGCCCCGACTACGTGCTGCAGCACGACGTGGTCGGCGCCACCGCCTTGTGGCTGGCCGCACACTTCGCCGAGCCCGGCGTCATGCGGGCGCTGGTCGACGGCGGCGCCGACCCGCGATTCGTCATTGAGGACGGCACCACGCCGCTGATGGCGGCGGTAGCCGCCCGCCGCCGGCGGGAACCGGGGCTGGCCCCGAACCCGGCCGAGGACGAACGCCTCGTGCTGGAAGCGGCCCGAGTGGCGATAGACGCGGGGGTCGACGTGAACGCGGCCGACTCGGCGGGGAACACGGCGCTGCACACCGCCGCCAGGAGACGCCTCGACACGGTCGTCGAGTTGCTTTCCGACAGCGGCGCCGACCTGCATGCCGCGAACGACAACGGGCAGACACCCTTGGCTTTGGCCGGCGGGCGCGGCGTCGCCGACAACAGCACCGTCGAGCTGCTGCATCGCCTCGAGACCCTGCCGTCGCGTTGAGTCTCGCCGGCCCGAGAGTCGGCCTCCGGACCGATTCCGCCGGCCTCCGCCTCCTCGGTGCGGCTGTAGAATCGAGGTATGGCTGATTTTGAGCCCCGGCCGCACGTTCCGAGCGACCGCCCGCTGGCGGTCCCGGCACCGGAGTCGTCGCTGCCGGCTGACGCGTTCCCCGGCTGCACGGCCCGGCGCGTGCGGCGGAGCGAGATCGACACCTGGGAGGGCCGCCTGGAGCTCTGGGACGCCGACACGGAGATCGCGTGGGTCGCCGAGCCGACCACCCCGTATCACGAGAAGCCGTCGCGCCGGCTGGCGGCGCTGATGGACCGGATTGCCGCCGAGCGCGGGTCGGCCATCGTGTGCTACGGGTCGATGGACCTGATGCAGCGCGACGAGCACGGCGCCGCGAGGCGCATCCTGCAGGCCGACGAGTCCGTGTACGTGCATCCGCGCCGCGCGCGCCTGCCGGGCCCGAAGGCGATGATGGCGGGGGAGGACGACTCTCCGGACGTGGTGCTCGAGGTCGATCACACGACGGACGTGCGGCGAGGCAAGCTGGGGCTGTACGAAGCGTGGGGCTTCCCCGAGGTGTGGGTGGAAGTGCCGGAACAGGGGGCGGCGAGCCGGCCGCGCCGACGGCGGCCGGGGCTGACGATCCACCGGCGGGTGGCGGGCGCGTTCCAGGCGTCGGCCGCGAGCGGCGCGTTTCCGGGCTGGACGGCGGCCGAGATCCACGCCGCCCTGAACGAAACGGAGCTGTCGGAACGGACGTTCGCGGTGCTGCACCGGGTCGGCGCGGCACTCGGCGCGCGGGACGGCACCGGGCCGGACGACGATCCGATGCTCGGCTGGCACCGGCGTCAGAGCCGGGCGGAGGGCCGGCTGGGGATGGTCCGCGAGATTCTGCGGGCGCGGGGCATCGCGGTCTCGGACCACGGCCTCGCCGTCGTGTCGGAGATCGACGTGACGTCGGATGACGCCGTCGTCAGCGCAGCCTTGGCGTGCAACGACGAGGCCGACTTCGTGGCGCGGCTCCGGCGCCTCCGCTGACCATCTGCGCTGGAGACGACATCGTGCACCGGTCCGCTGGCAACCCGGCCCGCGGCCGCCGCGCATCCACGCACGGGCCGCCGGGTTCAACCCCACCGGGGTGCTCGATTTCAGCCCGGAGCATGTGCTGGAGCGCGACAATGGTCGGTGCGCCGCCGACGTGTCGTTCGACTAAGATGAGGCTGTGAATCCCGTCTCTCGCCGGGCGTTCCTGAAGTCGAGCGCCGCCGTCACGGCGGCGACGACCCTCCCGGCCGCCCGGGCGCGGCCCGGCGCCCAGGCCCGCCAGGCCGATTCGCCGCCCCGAACCCCTGTCACGCTGACCGTCAACGGCGTCCGGCGCACCGTCGACGTCGAAGATCGGTGGACCCTTGCCGAGCTGCTCCGCGACCACCTCGACCTGACCGGGACCAAGATCGGCTGCGACCGTGGCGAGTGCGGCGCGTGCACGGTGCATCTGGACGGCGTCCCCGTCTACTCGTGCAGCCAGCTCGCGGTCTGGGCCGACGGCCGCGCCGTCGAGACGGTTGAGGGGCTCGCCGACGACGGCCGGCTCGATCCGCTTCAGGCGGCGTTCGTCGCCGGCGACGGCCCGCAGTGCGGATTCTGCACGTCGGGCCAGTTGATGGCGGCCAAGGCGGTGGTGTCGGCCACGCCGAATCCCACCGAGGACGAGGTCCGGCAGGGCATGGCGGGCAACATCTGCCGCTGCTCGAACTACAACCGGTACGTGGCCGCGGTCCTCGGCCGGCCCCCCGAGCCGGCGACCGATCGCGACCCGATGAGCGTGGTCGGCCAAAGTCGAACTCGAATCGACGCGGTCGAGCGGGTCACCGGCGCGGCGCGCTACACCGGCGACGTCAAGCTGCCGGGGATGGCCTACGCCCGGGTGCTGCGCAGCCCTCACCCCCACGCGCGCATCAGGAGCGTCGATACCCGCCGGGCCCGCGAGATGCCGGGCGTCCACGCGGTGCTGACCCGCGAGAATTGCGACACCGTCTGGCGAAGCGGCGACCAGCAGAACCCGCGGTACCTGTTCAACAACCCGGTCCGGTTCGTCGGCGACCCGGTAGCCGCCGTGGCGGCCGTCGACCGCCACGCGGCCGAGGCGGCGATAGAGGCCATCGAGGTCGACTACGAGCCGCTCGACTTCGTCCTCGATCCGGAAGAGGCCCTCCAACCCGGCGCGGTCGAGATCCAGCCCGGGGGTAACCTCTCCCGCCGGCGCGACGGCGAGGCGTCGCCCGAGGTCTACCAGCGCGGCGACCTGGACACCGGCTTCGCCGCCGCCGCGGTGGTGGTCGAGGAGACCTACGTCTCCAAGCACCACAGCAACGCGCAGATGGAGCCCCGCGCCGCCGTGGCGCAGTGGGAGGGCGACGAGCTCACCCTGTGGACGCCGACCCAGGGCATCTCGAACTGCCGCTCGGACGTGGCGCGGGACCTCGATCTGCCGCCCGAGCAGGTCCGCGTCGTCTGCGAGTACATGGGCGGCGGGTTCGGCAACAAGAACCAGTGCCAGGACGCCGATCTCATCGCGGCGATCCTCGCGCGCGAGGCGGGGCGTCCCGTCAAGCTGGAGCTGACGCGGAAGGACGACTTCCTCGGTGTCCACGGCCGCTGGCCGACGGTGCAGCACTACCGGGTGGGGGCCGCCCGCGACGGGACGCTGCAGGCCATCCAGCTCCACGGCTTCAGCGGCATGGGCCCGCATCGCAAGAGCAGCGGCGGCATCGCCGGCATCGAGCTGTTCCGGTGTCCCAACGTCCGCCGCGAGGTCTCGCCGGCCTACACCAACATGACCGTCGCCGCGAACTTCCGCGGCCCCGCCTATCCCCAGGGCGTCTGGGGCATCGAGTCGGTCATGGACCAGCTGGCCCACGAGCTGTCGATCGACCCCGTCGACTTTCATCTCACGAACCTGACCCGGGCCTACAACGACGAGACGCCCTACACGAGCTGGGCGCTGCGCGACTGCGTCACCGAGGGGGCCCGCCGGTTCGGTTGGCCGGCGCGGTGGCGGCGGGCCGGGACCGGGGGCGGTCCGCGCAGGCGGGGCGTGGGGATGGCCATCGGCATGTTCGCGGCCCGCCTCGGCCGCAGCAGCGCGGTGCTGCGGCTCGAGGGCGGCCGCCTGTTCCTCCATATCGGGGTCACCGACATCGGCACCGCGGCCAAGACCGCCATGGCCCAGCTGGCGGCCGAGGCGATGGGAATGGACCTCGCCGACGTCACCGTGGTCTGGGGAGACACCGACCGCTGCCCGTATTCGGTGGGCGAGTCGGGGAGCCGGACGACCACCCACACCGGACAGGCGATCGTCGAGGCGGCGGAAGATCTCAGGCGGCAGATGGCGTCGGCCGGCGGCCCCCTCGAGAGCCGCACGCTCATCGCGCAGGCGACGCCGCGGCCGGTCCTCGACGGGCTGGCGCGCTACGCCTCGGCCGCCCACTTCGTGGAGGTCGAGGTCGACGCGGAGCTGGGCGGCATCCGGGTGCTGCAGTACCTGGCCATGCACGAGAGCGGGCGCATCATCAACCCGCTCACGGCCGAGAGTCAGGTGAAGGGCGGCGTCACGATGGGCATCGGCATGGCCCTGCACGAGGAGCTGATCTACGACCGCCTCACCGGCGTGCCGGTCAACCCGGGGTTCTACGGCGCCCGGGTCATGACCCACCTCGACGCCCCCGAGATCGAGGTCCGGTTCATCGAGCCCGACGACGCGTACGGGCCGTACGGGGCGAAGAACGTCGGCGAGCCGCCCATCATCCCGGTGGTGGCGGCCATCGGCAACGCCGTGTTCAACGCGACTGGCGGCCGGCTCCGGGAGCTGCCGATGACCCGCGATCGGGTGCTGGAGGCGCTGGCGTGAGACCGCTCGCCAACGTGAACCCGGAGAGCCTGGCCGACGCCGTCGAGCGTCTGGAGCGGGGCGGCGCGCGGGCGGCCGCGGTCGGCGGCGGCAGCGACCTGCTCGGGATGCTCAAGGACGACCTGGTCTCGCCCGACCTGCTCGTGAACCTCAGGACCATCGGTGAAGCGGACGACCTGACCGCCATCGACTCGGGACCGGCGGAGCTGCGCCTCGGCGGGCTGGTGACGCTGACCCGGCTGAGCACGCACCCCGAGGTGGCCTCAAGCTACCGCGTGCTCGCGGAGGCGGCGGGGTCGGTGGGGACCCCCCAGATTCGCAACGTCGGCACCCTGGCCGGGAACCTGTGCCAGCGGCCCTGGTGCTGGTACTTCCGTCAGAAGTTCCCCTGCTACAAACACGGCGGCAACCGCTGCTATTCCCGGACCGGCGAGAACCAGTTCAACGCCATCTTCGGCGGCGGCCCGAGCTACATCGTCCATCCGTCCGACACCGCCCCCGCCCTCGTCGCCCTCGACGCCCGATTCCGCGTCGTCGGCCCCGGCGGAGAACGAGTCGTGCCGGCCGGCGAGTTCTTCACGCTGCCTCGCGTCGACGTGGCGCGCGAGAACGTGCTCGAGCCGAACGAGCTGCTGGCCGCCGTCACCGTGCCGGCCGTGTCCGGTCTGCGGAGCACCTATGCCAAGGTGCTCGACCGGGAAGCGTGGACCCACGCCGTCGTCAGCCTCGCGCTAGCCCTGGAGATGGACGGCGACCGCGTCCGCCGCGCCGGCGTCGTGCTGGGTGGCGTCGCCCCCATCCCGTGGCGGGTCGAGGCGGTCGAGGACGTGCTGGCGGGGCAGCGGATGACCGAGGCGCTCGCGGCCGAGGCGGGGCGCCTCGCCGTCGACGGCGCCCGGCCGATGTCGAAGAACCGCTACAAGGTCCCGATGGTCGAGAACCTCGTACGCCGGACCCTGCTCTCGCTGGGGGGCAGCGGGTGACCTCTGCCACCGACACCAACGGTGCCAACAGCCGGCGCGGGACGCTGTTCTCGCTGGGGGGCAGCGAGTGACCCGTCCGATGCGCCGCCGCGACTTCATCCTGCTCGGCCGGGGCCGCGCGCGGACCCTCGACGTCTCGTGCGAGCGGCTGTACATGACGTTCATCGAGGCCCGCATGAGCGGGTCGACGGCCGCTCTGCTGGCCCGCCTCGCCGAGCAGTCGGCCCGGGCCCGCCGGGTGAGGCTTCGCGAGACGGTCTGGCTCGCGCGCGCCGACTTCCGGTCGGCGCTCCAGCCGGTGCTCGACGCGTTCGAGTCCCGCGGCGGAACCGTGGAGGTGGCATCGTAAGGACAGTGACCGATTTGGAGTCGCTAACCGCACCAGGGCGCAGCCCCTTTCTGCCGTTACGATCGCTTGGCACGTGCAGGGTGATTCCCGGCACCTTCCCCACCACCGGAGTGCCGCGTCACAGGCGGCGTCGGCCACCCTGTTTCCGGCGCGAAACGCGCCTTGCGGTTGCGTCAGGGAGTTCGCTGGCGCCAGGCTCCTGCTCCTTCTCCCGCGGCGCGCAAGCGCCTGTCACGCCATCGTCCCAAGGGCTTCCCGGCTAGGCTGAAGCCTCGCGTGGGTTGCGCCGTTCGAGGAACGTGGATGCCCTACCGGACACGCGGACATCGTCGCCGTCGGATGCGGATGCTGTCGGCGGTAGTCGCCGTCTGGGCCGGTCTCGCCGCCGAGGCGGTTGCGCAAGGCAGCGCAGCGTCCGACCGCGCGGCGCTGGAGGCGCTCTACGACGCGACGGGCGGCGCGAGTTGGACGAACAGCGCGAGCTGGAAGACGTCTGCGCCCCTCGGCGACTGGTACGGCGTGACGACGGATGCGTCCGGCCGGGTCACGAAATTGGAGCTTGCCGACAACGGCCTGACCGGTTCGATTCCGACCGCGTTGGGAAGCCTGACGACACTCGAGTGGCTGCACCTCAGCTCGAACGAGTTGAGCGGCTCGATCCCCGGCGCACTCGGGAATCTGGCGAACCTCGAGGTGTTGAGGCTCTCCCGCAACGAGTTGAGCGGTTCCGTCCCCGGGTGGCTGGGGAACATGCCCAGTCTCCGGGTGCTCTACCTGTTGGGGAACGAGTTGACCGGCGAGGTCCCGGAAGAGCTGGCGAACTTGGACCTCCTGGGGCTGGGGCTCTCCTGGAACGACTTGAGTGTAGGCCCCGTTCCGGCGTGGTTGAGGAACGATACCGACCTCCGCAGGCTGTACCTCTCGGGGATCGATGTGACGGGCGGAATTCCGGCGTGGCTGGGGAATCAGACGAACTTGGTGGACCTGTTCCTCGATTCCAACGACTTGACCGGGTCGATACCGGGCGCCCTGGGGAACCTGGCGAACCTCGAGAGGCTGAGCCTCGCCTACAACTGGGGCGTATCGGGCTCGCTGCCGTCGGGCCTGCGGCGGGCGAGCCTCGAACGGCTGGATCTCCTGGTCTCCGAGGCGTGTGCGCCGGCCGCCTGGCGGGACTGGTTGGCGACGATCGACTTCACGGGACGGCTGTGCGGGGCGGCAACCGATGTCGAGATCGACGTGGCCGTCGTCTACACGCGTGCCGCGCGCGATGCAGCGGGCGGGGTCGCCGCGATCGAGGCGGAAATCGATCTCCTGGTCGCAGAGACGAACCAGGCCTACGAGACGAGCAGGGTCAACCACCGCCTGATGCTGGTGGACAGCTCCGAGGTGTCGTACGCCGAGACGGGCGACTCCTCCCTCGATCTCGGCCGTCTTCGGGATCGGTCCGATGGTCACCTAGACGGGGTGCATGCCCTGCGCGACCGGGTCGGGGCGGATCTCGTGCACCTGATTGTCGGCGAAATGGATGACTTTTGCGGCCGGGCGTACCGGCCGGGCGCTTTCGGCATCACCCGGCGGGACTGCGGCGCTCTCACCTTCGCGCATGAGCTGGGGCACAACATGGGGCTTCGGCACGACCGCTATCAGGTGCACGAGAACGAGGGCGGCGCGCGGTCGCATCCGGCATACGGCTACGTCAACCCGCGGGCATTGGACGCGGGCGCCCCGTCGTCGAGCCGATGGTTCACCATCATGGGCTACCCCGCCCGGTGCGACGACGCCGACATCTCCTGCGGGAGGGCGCCTGCGTTCTCGAGCCCGCGCCTGCAGGTCAACGGCGACCGGCTGGGCGTTGCCTACGGCACCGGCGGGTCGGGCGTGACCGGCCCGGCCGACGCGGTCGCGGTTCTCAACACCACCGGTCCCGCCGTGGCGTTGTGGCGCGATCGGGTCCGTGACGGCGCCAACCGGCCGCCGGCGGTGGTGGGGACCCTGCCGGACCGGAGCCTGACCGTCGGCAGCACGCTCGACGTGGACGTGGCGCAGCCGTTCGTCGATCCCGACGGCGACTCGCTGACCTATGACGTGTCGTGGTCACGACCCGACGTGGTGACGTTGGAGTCGGCCGGCGGCACCCGCGTGACGCTGACGGCAGTAGGTGTGGGCACCGCGACGATCGAGGTGACGGCGACCGATCCCGGCGGCCTGAGCGCCGCGCTGTCGTTCACGGTGACGGTGAGTGCTGCGAACCTGCCGCCGGAGCCCGTGGGCACGTTGCCGCCGCTGACCGTCGAGGCCGATGACGGCGCGGGGACGGTGGACGTGGCCGGTGCGTTCCGAGACCCGGACGGCGATCGGTTGACGTACGGGGCGAGCTCGTCGCGGCCGGCGGTGGCCGCGGCGTCGGTGTCGGGGAGTCGGGTGACGGTGACGCCGGCGGCGCCGGGGCGGGCGATGGTCACGGTGACGGCGACCGACGCCGGCGGCTCGAACGAGACGGCGATCCAGGTGTTCAGCGTGACGGTGGTGCAGCCGTTCACCGACGACCCCATCGTGCCCGGCGAGACGCCGGTCAGGGCGGTCCACTTCACCGAGCTGCGAACCCGCATCGACGGCCTGCGGGCGGCGGCGGGGCTGGGCCGGTTCGCATGGACGGACCCGGTCCTGCGACCGGAGGTCACGCGGGTCAGGCTCGTGCACCTGGCGGAGCTGCGGTCGGCGCTGGCCGAGGCGTACGAGGCAGCGGGACGGTCGGCGCCGCGGTGGAGGGACGCGGCGCCCGTGGCCGGAACGACCCCGATCCGGGCCGCGCACCTGATGGAGCTGCGCGCCGCCGTTGTGGCGCTGGAACGCGGTTAGGACAGTGATCGACATAAGGTTGCGAACTGCACCCGGGCGCAACCCGTTTCCACCGTTCGCGCGCTTGGCACGTGGCAAGGTGATTTCCGTCACCGTCCTTGGGTTCGGCCGGAACCGTCTGCGGGTCGGCGGCCATGCAACCCCGCGGCGCCCTCGCCGGACCGTCGTTCGGCGGGGTCGAATGCGTGTACGATGAGCCCGTGAAACCTGTCTCGCGGCGGGCGTTCCTGAGCGGCTGCGGTCACGGCCGCGACGATGCTCCCGCCCGCCCGCGTTCCGCTCGGCGTCCGGGCCCCAGGCCGATTCGCCGCCTGGAACCACCATCGCACTGACCGTCGACGGCGTTCGTCGAGGGGAGTAATGTGAGCGACCAACAGCGCGCCACGAGCGCGGTCGTGGATTTCGTCGGCCGGGCTCGCTGGCAGGACTTCCCGGTCGAGGCCGTCCGAATCGCGAAGCGGTGCGTCATCGACGGACTCGGCGTCATGCTGGCCGGATCGACGCAGGACGCCGGCCGTATCCTGCGCGGCTACCTCCGGACCGTCGACGGCAAGCCGGAGTCCACCGCGTTCGGCCCCGAGCCGTTCAGGAGCGGTGCGGCCTCGGCGGCGCTGCTCAACGGGACGAGCGGCCATGCGCTGGACTGGGACGACACGCAGCTGGCGACCAGCGCCGACCGCATCTTCGGACTGCTGACGCACCCGACGGTGCCGCCGATGGTCGCGGCGCTGGCCGTCGGCGAGCGGCAGCAGGCGTCCGGCAAGGCGTTCCTCGAGGCGTTTCTCACCGGCTTCGAGGTCGAGTGCAAGATCGCCGAGGCCATCAGCCCCGGCCACTACATGAAGGGCTTCCACTCGTCCGGCACCGTCGGCACGTTCGGCGCGGCGGTCGCCGCGGCAAAGCTGCTGGGTCTCGACGGCGACCGGATCGCGCACTCGCTCGCCATCGCCGCGAGCTCGGCCTCCGGCATCCGCGTGAACTTCGGGTCGATGACCAAGCCGCTGCACGTGGGCCGGGCGTCGCAGAACGGGGTGGTCGCGGCCGAGCTGGCCGCGAGAGGCTTCACGGGCGGCGGGGACGCCCTCGATCCGCCGTGGGGCTTCTTCCAGGCCTTCAGCCACGGCGAGGGCTTCGATGCCGACCGTATCGTCGGCAGGCTCGGCGACCCGCACACGATCGTGTGGCCCGGGGTGTCGATAAAGCCGTACCCGTGCGGCGTGCTCGGGCATCCGACGATGGACGCCATGCGGCGACTGGTGATCGCGCATGACGTACAGCCGGAGAGCATCGTGGGCATTCGCGTGCGGGCCGGGTCCAACATCCTCAATCCGTTGCGGTACCCCATCGCGACGAACGAGCTCGAGGCGAAGTTCTGTCCCGCGTTCATGGTGAGCGCCATCGCCCTCCGGCGGAAGGCGGGCGTTCACGAATTCAATGACGAGTTCGTCCGCAGCGCGCCGGTGCAGGCGATGATGCGGAAGGTCGAGCGCGTGCTCGACCCGGAGATCGAGGCGAAGGGCTGGGAGAAGATCCGCAGCACCGTCGAGGTCGATCTCGACGACGGCCGCACCCTCGTCGAGCCGGCGGACGAACGCTATCGGGGCGGGCCGGACCTGCCGTTCACCCGGGACGAGCTCCGGGAGAAGTACAGCGACTGCGCGTCGCTCGTGCTGCCGCCGTCGGCGATCGACGAGACCTTCGGCATGGTCGAGGCGCTGGAGGACCTGCCCGACGTGAGCCGGCTCTCCCGCGTCCTGAGCGCAGCCCCGGCGGCTGCGGCGCTGGCGCAATGACGCTCGCGTGGGCCTCGGTCGCGGCGCTCGTCGTGGCCGTCGCGCTGAGCGTCCTCACCAAGATCAACGTCGGCATCCTGTCGCTGGCCATGGCCTGGCTGGTGGGGGTGTACCTGGGCGGCATGTCGGTCAATGCCGTCCTGTCGGGCTTTCCCGTGCCGTTGCTGGTCACCCTCGTCGGGGTGACGCTGCTGTTCAGCATGGCCGACACCAACGGCACGCTGTCCAGGCTGACGGAGCGGGCGGTCCGGCTCTGCCGCGGCAACGCGGGGCTGTTGCCCCTCATGTTCTTCGCGCTGGGCGTGGTCGTGTCGACGATCGGCCCCGGCGGCACCCCCGCCAGCGCCCTGCTGGCGGCGCCCGCCATGGCCGTCGCGGGGCGGGTGGGCATACCGCCGCTGCTGATGGCGCTCATGGCCGGCAACGGCGCGCTGGCGGGCACGCTGTCGCCGTTCGCGCCCGGCGGCGTCATCGCCAACGACGTCATGGCGCGCATCGGCCTCGGCGGTCTCGAGTGGCAGACCTACGGGTACAACGTGCTGGCGCACTCCATCGTGGGCGCCGGCGGCTTCCTGCTGTTCGGCGGCCTGAAGCTCTTTCGCCGACGCGAGGGAGACGCCGGATCGGTGGAGCCGGAGGTCGAACGCTTCGAGCGCAGGCACTGGTTGACCATCGCCGGCATCTCGGCGCTCATCGTCGCCGTCGTCGGCTTCGACGCGCACGTGGGATTGACGGCGGTCTTCATCGCCGCGCTGCTCACCCTCCTCGGCAGCGTCGACGAGCAGCAGGCCATTCGGCGCATGCCGTGGGGCGTCATCCTGATGGTCACCGGGGTGACGGTGCTGATCTCGCTCATGCAGGAGACCCAGGGCATGGACCTGTTCACGAGCGGGCTCGCCACCATCTCCAACTCGGACACGGTCGTGCCGACCATGGCGTTCGGGACGGGCCTGATATCGGTGTACAGCAGCACTTCCGGCGTGGTGATGCCGGCGTTCCTGCCGATGGTGCCGGACCTCGCGCAGCAGGTCGGCGCCGTCGAGCCCGTCGACCTCGCGTGGTCGATCACCGTGGGCGGCGGGCTCGTCGATCTCTCGGCGCTCTCCACCGTGGGCGCCCTGTTCCTGGCCGCGGCGCCCCCGGGCACCAACACGCGCGCGCTGTTCAACGCGCTGCTCGCGTGGGGGCTCTCGATGTCCGTGGTCGGCGCAGCGCTCTGCTGGTTGCTGTTCGGGTAGGAGCCCGCGCCGTGGCACGGTGCAGACCCCTGGCAGGAGGCCCGCCGCCTGGACCGGGCGCCCTTTTGAGCTGAGGCTGCCACCGACTTCTCGGCGCTCGGAACGCGTGCTAGACTCACGTTAATGCCCGACTGGTTCACTCCCGCGCTATTGGTCGCGTTGTTCGCATGGCTCCGGCGCGACATGGGCGTCTTCCGGCGCGAAGTGCGGGGCGACCTCGTCGACGTGCGCCGCGACCTGGCTGACGTGCGCCGCGACCTGGCTGACGTGCGTGACCGCGTCTCCCGACTGGAGGGGCGGATCGACGGCTGGCAGGACCGACATCACCCGCCGGCTGCGTAGCCGGGCCGGACGAACCGAGGGACGGTTCGGGGAACCCGGCCGCAAGCTTCCTGAAAATCAAGGACGGGCCGTAGCCGGCTCAGGCGATGAGGACCACCCCCGTCGAGGCGCTGGCGGCCCCGTAGAGCCCGAGCCCAGCACCGGAGAGGACGACGGTCATCAGGCGGGGCCAGCCCATGCGCGTCGCGATTCTCGACGACATTCATCAAGCGTGGGAAAACACCGAAGGCGTACGCCGGTTGCGCGATCGCGCCGAGGTGGTGGTGTTCACGGGGCCGTTCAGCGATCCCGCCGCGCTGCGCGGCTTCGATGCGGTGATCGCCAACCGCGAACGGACGCGCTTCACTCGCACGCTGCTCGAGCAGCTCTCCGACGTGCGGGTCCTCGTGCAGACCGGCAACCACGCGAGCCATGTCGACTTCGCGGCGGCGCACGACTGCGGCATCCTCGTCGCCAGGGCGTCGGCCGGGCATTCCATCGGCGCCGCCGAGCTCACGTTCGGTCTGGCGATGGCGGTGATGCGGCAGATCCCGGCCAGCGATGCCGCGCTCAGGCGGGGGGAGTGGCCGGCGCCGTCGACGCCGGTGCTGCATGGCAAGACCCTCGGGGTCGTGGGTCTCGGCAGAATCGGCCGGCATGTCGCGCGGATCGGAAAGGCGTTCGGGATGCGGGTCGTCGCCTGGGGTCGCACGCTGACCGACGAGGCGTCGGCCGGCGCCGGCGTCGAGCGCCGCGAGCTCGACGACCTGGTGGGCGAGGCGGACGTCGTGACGATTCACGTGTCCCTGTCGCCCTCCTCGCGCGGCCTGCTCGACCTACGGCGCATCGCCCTGATGAAGCCGACCGCGTTCCTCATCAACACCGCGCGGGGCCCGATCGTCGACGAGGCGGCCCTGGTCGACGCCCTCACGGCGGGGCGCATCGCCGGCGCGGGCCTCGACGTCTTCGACCAGGAGCCTCTGCCGTCCGGGCATCCGCTCACCACGCTCGCGAACGTCGTGCTAACGCCCCACATCGGTTGGCCGACCGACGACGGCTACCAGCGCTTCGCCACGGCGGCGTGCGACGTGCTGCTCGACTACATGGCCGGCCGCCCCGTGCCGGCGTTCGAAGGGCACTAGCTCACCAGCCCTGCCCGTGCGCCACAATTGTCTCGCTGGCCTTCAAGAGTGCCCCTTCCCTGCCGTGCCTGCATGCTGGTTGTACGGTCAGACCAGCGGGATCGACGCATGGTATCGTGGGCGAACAGATGAGCGAAACCGGCCAGCTCGTCCTGCCCGCTGCCGGCGCGGCAAGAACCGCGGACACCGGAGAGAACTTCGACCCGAGGAGGGGCGACTCCTGGCCGACGACGCCGGGGCAGGGAAGACGATCATCGCGGGCTTGCTGATCCGCGAGCTGCAGTTGCGCGGGCTCGCCGAGCGCATCCTGATCGTCGCCCCGTCGAACCTCGCGTTCCAGTGGCAGCGCGAGCTGCACGAAAAGTGGCCGCAGGCGATGCCGCCGTCGGGGGCTGGCGGCGGGACCCCGGGGACGCCGCGAACGACGAGGTAGGAGACATGAGCCACACGGAACTACTGAAGCGCATCACCGCGCGACCGGAGGTTTTCGGCGGCAAGCCGATCATCCGGGACATGCGGCTCTCGGTAGAATTGATCCTGAGCTTGATGGCCCAGGGAGTCACCCCGGAGACGATCCTCGAGGACTACCCGGAGCTGGAGCCGGACGACATCCGCGCGTGCGTCGCGTACGCACACGCCGTGATCTCCCGCGACACGCTGTCGGCCATCTCGGTGTCGGAACGGTGAAGTTCCTCGTAGACCGGTGCGTCGGCCCGGGGCTCGCCGACTGGCTGCGCATCCAGGGCCATGACGTTCTCGAGGCGCGTCAGTTCGAACCGGATCCCGGCGATCGGGCTCTGCTCGAGCGGGCCGGTTCCGAGGGCAGGGTCCTGGTCACGATCGACACCGATTTCGGAGAGCTGGTGTACGTCGATCACGTGCTGCACGCCGGCTTGGTGCGCCTGCCGGATGTGCCCGTGCCGGAACGGATCGCCCTGATGCGTGAGATGATCCAGCGACACCGACCGGAGCTCGAAGTCGGTTCGGTCATCACCATCCGCAGCGGACGAATCCGAATCGCCCATCCGCCACTACAGTGAAACGCCTGAGGATCCACAGGAGACGTGAAGAAAATGACGCCTGAACCCTGGTACAGGGTTGCGCTGCCGCGGGAGGCAGTTCGCGAGGGTCGGTCGTTCAAACCCGACGAATGCGCTCAAGAACACAGAGACCTGGTGCCCCACAACGCTACAAGATCGTAATGAACTTCACTCTGGACGACCAGCGTCGAAACGCGGTCGACTTAAGTCATACGAACTACTGGACTCAGATGTCGTCAGGACGATATCTGAGTCCAACGAGTAGAGCATCGGCGGGCCGCTGAGCATGCTCGCGGATTCGTGGCCCGGCGGCCGGTAGCACGACCACCCCTTCATCGAACGCGACAGGGACCGGGCGTCTGAGCTAGGGTCCGGGCGCGTCGACCAGGCGGCCGCCGGTGACGAACCGCCGGTAGTTCGAGAACCGCTGCGTGCGGAAGTATCTGGGAATGAACCCCCCGCCCTCGATGGCCCAGCTGCGCTCGATCGACCGGGGGAGCATCAACGTCTCGTCGGGATCCTCGAACGCGATGCGCTCGTAGCGGGTGCTGGTGTCGTCCCGCTGCAGCCGACTCCAGCGCCGGCTGCCCCGCGACCGATCGAGCGGCTCGCGGAACTCGAACGGCCGGGTCAGATGCTCGTCGAGGCGCAGCACGTCGCCCGAGCCCACGTCCACCCAGGCGTCGCCGCGGTACCAGCCCTCGAGCTCGAGGCGGGCGCAGTCCCCATCCCACTCGACCTCGCCCGGCTGCGCGTCGGTCGGCGTGAAGGACAGCCTCGCGACGCGGCGCCCGTCGACGATCTCCACGTCGCGCAGCCGGAAGTCGAACTCGACCTGCCGGGCGGGCAGCAGCACCGACAGCGGGTCGTCGCCCTCCGCTTCGGGGGCCAGGCAGGCGTTCTCGTCCTCGGGACCGGGGGGACGGCCGTGCACCGACAGGAGCTCTCGCATGACCCGCACCGCCGGCACGCCGTCGGCGCCCGCGGCGTCCCACTCGACGCGCTGCTCGTACTCGAGCCGCCGCGGCCGGCCGCGCGGCCGCATGCCCCGGTCGAAGGAGCGCACCCATACCGTCTCGGTGGACACGATGCTCTGCGCACGCTGGAAGTAGCGCTCGAGCTGGCCGCCGACCCGCGCGAGCAGCGCGTCGAGGTCGACCGCGGGCGTCTGGGCGGACACCGCCACCGAGGCCAGCAGGAACCCGGCCCCCAGGAGGGCCGGCCGGGGCCGATGCGCGGGCGTCACGACGGTGATCCTGCGCCCAATCCGGCCCGGCGTCAACGACGCGGGGCGCGTCGGTCCAGGCGGCCCGGCCAGCGCCGCACCTCGTTCGAGCGGCAGCGCTCGAGGTGCATCGCGCGCGGCTGGGCAGCACGTATCGGCCAACTCGTCCGCCGACCGGCCGGCGGCAATCGGGCTCGCGCGCGGGGCCTGACTCGCGATCATCGGCTCGCACTGGATGAACCGTCTCATTTTTCAGTAGACATGCCACTCAATGATTAAGTAGCATGCCTACACAATGACAACGCACGCGAACAACCGGATCGAGCTGCTCTACGGCACCCTCGACCTGCTCATCTTGCGCACCCTCCTCTACGGTCCCTCGCACGGCCACGCCATCGCCAAGCACATCCAGCGCGTCTCGGAGAACGCCCTGCAGATCGAGACGGGATCGCTCTACCCCGCCCTGCACAAGCTCGAGGGGCGCGGCTGGATCGCGGCCGAGTGGAAGAAGTCGGACAAGGGCAAGCGCGCCCGCTACTACCGCCTCACCCCGACCGGCCGCGAGCGCCTCACGGCGCAGCAGTCGCGCTGGGAGGCGCTGTCGGTGGCCATGGCCCGGGTGCTGCGGCCCGCCGAATAGAGGGAGGCGCTACATGTGGCAGCAGGCCTGTCTCCGGCTACGCTCGCTCTTCCGCCGGCACCGGCAGGAAAGCGAGCTCGACGAGGAGATCCGATTCCATCTCGCCAACGAGACCGAGGAGCTGATGGCGGCCGGGATGTCCCCCGAGGAGGCACGCGCCGCCGCCCGGCGCGACTTCGGCAACGAGACGCTCATCCGCGAGTTGACCCGCGAAGCCTGGGGCTGGGCTCCTGCCGAGCGCTTCCTCCACGACATTCGCTCCGCGATACGGGGCATGCGGAAGGCCAAGGGCTGGACGCTCGTGGTGCTGGTCTCGCTCGCCCTGGGCATCGGCGCCAACACCGCGCTGTTCAGCGCCGTCGACGGCATGCTCTTACGGACGCTGCCGGTGGCCGATCCCGACGGCCTCGTGCGCCTGCGCTGGACCGGCGACAACGGCGCGGTCAACCGCATGAGGTCCTTCGGCGCTCGGGGAGTCGGCGTTTCGGAGTCCTTCTCCTACCCCGTCTTCGAAGCCCTCCGCGACGCCGGCGAGACCCTCGCCGGGATGTTCGCGGCGACGCCGACGTCGCTGACCCTCGTCGTCGACGGACGGGCCGAGATCGCGACCGGCCTCGCCGTCACCGGCGACTACTTCCGCGTGCTCGGCGTGCAGGCGGCGGCCGGTCGCGCCATCGTTCCCGACGACGACCGGCCGGGGGCCGAGCCGGTGGCCATGATCAGCCACTCGTTCCGGGAACGCCGGTTCGGCCCGGAGGCTGACCCCACGGGCACGGTCATCCGCGTGAACGACGTCCCCACGACCATCGTGGGCGTGCTGCCGCCCGGCTACGCGGGCATTCGCCGGCCGGACGCGACGGCGGCCGACGTGCACCTGCCCCTCGCCACCCTGCCGTTGTCGGCCGGCGACGACCGCCTCGCGGACGCGACGTTCTGGTGGCTCCCGATCATGGGGCGGCTGGCCCCGGGGGCGACGCCGGCCCAAGTGCAGGGCAACCTGGACGGGGTGCTCCGGGCCGCCGCGCAGGCGGCGTTGGCGTCGTTGCTGGACGGCCTGCCGGAGGAGGAGCGGGGGCTCGCGCGGAACCGGAACCGGAGCGCCGAGCCGCGGCTGCTCGTCTCTTCCGGCCGGCAGGGCCTCTACGACGCGAGCCCCCAGTCGTCGGGTCAGGCCCGCGTGCTCGGCGTCGTCGTCGCCCTCGTGCTGCTCATCGTGTGCGCCAACGTCGCCACCCTGCTGCTGTCGCGGGCGGGGTCGCGCGGGCGGGAGGTGGCGCTCCGCATGTCGGTCGGCGCCACGCGCGGGCGGCTGATTCGCCAACTGGTGACCGAGAGCCTGCTCCTCTCCGCCGCCGGCGGGCTGCTCGCCCTGCCCGTGGCCTGGGCGGCGCGCAGTCTGCTGCCGTTCGGCCAGGCGAGCCCGTTCGACTGGCGCGTCTTCGCCTTCGCCGGGGTACTGAGCCTCGCGGCCGGGGTCGCGTTCAGTCTCGTGCCCGCCCTGCGCGCCACCCGCGCCGCTCCGTCGGACGCGCTCAAGGAGCAGAGCCGGAGCGTGGCGCTGTCGCGCTCGCGGCTGAGCCGGGCCCTGATCGTGGCCCAGGTCGCGGTGTCGCTGGCCCTGCTCGTCGGCGCCGGGCTTTTCCTGAAGACCCTGGCCAACCTGCGCGGCGTCGACGTCGGGTTCAACCCCGAGCAGGTGCTGCTGTTCCAACTGGACTCGACCCGGAGCGGCTACGCCCCCGAGGGGTCGGTCGCGCTGTACGCCCGCATCGCGGACCGCATGCGGGCCCTGCCTGGCGTGAGATCGGTCACCATGTCGCAGACCGCGCTGCTTGGCGGCGGGCGGTCGACGGGCATCGTCTACGTCGAGGGCCGGACCGGCGCGGGTCAGGGCACGCTCATGATGACGGTGGCCCCCGGCTTCTTCGACACGATGGAGATCCCGCTGCTCGCGGGACGCGGCTTCGAACCGCGCGACGACGGGGACGCGCCTCGCGTCGTGGTGATCAACGCCGCCGCCGCGACGGAGCTGTTCGGGACCGACGATGCAGTGGGCCGGCGGTTCGGGTTCAGCCAGGAGGAGCGGGGCGAGGTCGAGGTCGTTGGGGTCGTCCGGGACACCCACTACGACGACCTGCGAGGCGCGGCGCCGCCGACGGTGTTCCGCTCCGCCGTGCAGTCTCCCCTGCGCGCCGCCACGTTCGCGGTACGGACGGCCGGTCTGCCCAACGCCCTCACGCCGGCGGTGCGCGAGAGCATCCGGCAGATCGATCCGCGGCTCCCGATCATGAACGTCACCACCCAGACCGCGGCCATAGCGGAGCGGATGTCGAACGAGCGGCTCTACGCCGTCGCCTATGCCTCCTTCGGCGGGCTGGCGACGCTGCTGGCCGCTATCGGGCTTTTCGGGCTTGCGTCGTACACGGTGACCCGGCGCACCGGCGAGATCGGCATCCGGATGGCCTTGGGAGCGCCGTCGACGGGCATCGTCTGGATGGTGCTCCGCGAGTCGCTGGTGCTCGTCGCGGCGGGCGTCGCGGCGGGGGTGGGCGCGGTGCTGCTGGCCGGACCTCTGGTGGGGAACATGATTCACGGCCTCGCCGCGACCGACCCGGTCACGATCGCTCAGGCGGCCGCCCTCCTCGCGGGCATCGCGGCGGCGGCGACTTGGCTCCCCGCCCGACGCGCCGCGCGCGTCCATCCCCTGACCGCGCTCCAAAAGGAGTGATCGCCGGCGGCTTGCCGGTCCAGGATCGATCCTGCGGAGGTCTCGCGCGTCGAGGAGTAGGTGCGGGCAATGGGCCGTTCGAAGCAGAGGAAGGACACCATCACCATGAAGAACGCGCAGATCGCGCTCGTTGCCGCCGCGCTGATGGGCGTGGCCGGCGCGGCCGCGGGCCAGACCGAGGAGCTCGTGCGCAGCATCCCGATGGAACCCGGCGGACGATTCACGCTCCGCAACGTCGAGGGCGGGATCACCGTGACCGGGGTGGACGGTGACGACCTGACGATCGGGCGACGAAGCGGGCGGGCCGCCGCGGGGGCGACGACGACGCGTTGGATCGGGTCGAGATCGAGATCGAGGAGCGAGGCAACCGGGTGATCGTCGAAACCGAGTACCCCGGGCACCGGGTTTCCTTTCTGGAGTCGCTCGGCGACCTGCTCGGCGGCGGCCGGCGGGACAGGCCGGAACCGTTCGTGGCGGTGGACTACCGGGTGGCGATGCCTCGAGGCGCCGGCGTCACCATCGAGTCGTTCGCCGGCGACGTGACCGTCGAGGCCGTGGACGGCGAGATGCGGATCGAGACGGTCAGCGGCGACGTGCGGCTCACTTCGCTGGCGAGGCTGGTCGCAGTCGAGTCGTTCTCCGGCGGTCTGAAGCTGACCGACGTGGGCGGCGGCGACGCCCTGACCGTCCGGACGGTCAGCGGCGACATCGATATCGAGAAGGTACGGGCGCCGCGGCTGGAGGTGAAGTCCTTCAGCGGCGCGTGGCGTTGCGGGGAGGAGTCTCGGCGAATCGAAGGTGGAGACGGTCTCGGGATCGGTGACGCTTGACGGCGTCCTCGCAGCCGGCGGCCGGTATGGAATCCGTTCGCACTCGGGCAGCATCCTCCTGGGGGTGCCGGACGGATCCGGATTCGAGCTGGAGGCGGAGTCGTTCCGCCGTCGCGGCCGGCGTCCGGCCCGGATCGGCTCCGAAGGGGAACGAGACAAGACCCTCCGGGGGTCGCGAGGGCGGGGGTTCTTCGCCCCTGGAATGGCCCCGCCGCGGCCGGGGCGGCCCGCGGCGGGGCCGGAGGTCCGCGGGTCCGACGTCGCCGAGCTCGCCGCACCCCTCGGGCGCCCGAGCCGCGCCGCCGGCGGCGTGGCCGGCGAGCGCGCCGCGCCCTGCGCCCGCCGCCGCCGGCGAGACGGAGGCCTTCAACCGAGCAGGATCCGCCGCCAGCACCGACATCGAGCCGGTCAGGCGGGGCCACAGGTGCGTCAGCCGGCGGGCCGACATCCCGGCCGACGTCGCCCGCGCGAACCCTTTCACGCCACGACCAGTCGGCGTGGCCACTTGGCGCTGAGGACCTGCACGGTGCCCGCGAAGCACCGGTGGCTGCTCGCCATCCCCGACGCCATCAGCCAGCGCCATCAGCCAGCTCGAGCCACGCCTCAAGCGGGTTCGAGGACGTGTGCAGCCAGCGCTTCGGTCGGGACATCCCCCTCGTCCATCTACTCGATGGACTCCGCCAGCGCACGCATATCGGGTTGCTGCCTGTCCAACTGACTCTGGTTCACCATGACCTGCCTGCCGGCTACAGATTTCAGGCCGGCAGGCAGCACACAAATTGGTATTCCCAACGAGGTCGAAACGACCGAGGCCGTGTTCGCGTCAGGCACTTCTGCTTGGAACATCGCCTCAAAGTCCCTCCGTCGACTTGGAGCAGACTGTCCGTCGGGATGCACGTGAAACAGATTCGGGTTCGAACGCCATACACTCCAAATCTCATTGCCGATTTCTTGAACGACTGTCTTGAACGCCCTAGCTGACTGAATGTACTGCGTCAGCAGATTGCCTACATAGTTGTATATGCGAGGAATACGCATGCGGAACTGTTGAGCGTTGATAAAGTACTGCGACTGTTGAGCACCCGGTCGGCGCGCGATCCCGTAAACCAGTGATAACACGGCCCTTACTGCCCTGCGGGAGGACCCATCAGCGGAGAACGGCACAATCAACCTGTCCGCAGCGGACAAAGCGAGTTCGGTGTATATTCCAAAGCTTGGATTGCAGTCGAGAAACACAGTTGTGCTTCCTTGACCCGAAGCTTTCTTGATGTCCTCAATCAGATCACTTGCCCAGGTATGTACAGATCGCCAAGCGTCCGACGGGCCGGGGTTCGTTGCAGCAAGGACACGTGAGGCCTGGATTTCGAGCTGCTCATCTCCGGCCACAAGGCCAACGTTCGGGGGAACGTGCTGGTTTCTAGACGACACACCGGTGACGTAATTCAGGCCGGTGTGAGGATCCAAGTAGGGACTCGTGATTCGATCCTCGATGTATCCAGAAATCGTTCTTGGCGGAGTCTGACTCGACAGATCCTCTAGCACGGCTTCGCCAGCCTCCATGCCGCCGAGAAGCATGCCGGAAGAGTTGGCTTGCGGGCAAAAGTCTACAACCAGCACCCGCTCCGTTGGGTGTACACGGGCGTACTCGCAGGCCAACTGAAACGTCAGATAGCTCTTCCCCACGCCCCCCTTGTTGTTCCATATCGCGTATGTCGCCATGTGTCGCTTCCTCCTTGCTACTGTGCATCGTAGCAGGTTGCTGGGTCATATTGTTAAAAAGGCCGCTGCGTCACACTGATGTTGTCCCGGTTGTTCGAGCTCCCCGCCCGCGGCTCGGGCGCCACCTCGTTGAGGCCTCCGTCAGCGAGAACACCCGCCGCGTCTACGCCGGAGCGCTGCGGCTCGAGCGCCTCGATAGCGGTCGCCGGGTACCGGCAAACCGCCGGCGACCGGGGTCAGGCGCTGCACCCGGCGAAGACGCACGTGGCGGCGACGTCGGCGCCGGCGACGTTCCTCGGGTTCGAGCTGCGGCCCGGCTGCTCCTCCTGCAGCTTGTCGGTAAGCTGGTCGAGGTGTGCGTCTCCCGGCGGTACAGATCAACACGGCCACCCCACCGAGTTCCGTCGAGGCGGCGGTGGTACAACGTCGTGAAGGGCCGAACGGACACGGCCGACACGCGACTCATGGACGACCGGTCGGCGTACCTGTCGGCGAGGACCGGTGACGTACTCCGTGCCCGCCTCGGCGTCACACATCAGGCGCTGGAGATGCTGACATGCTCAAGGCGCAACGGTCGACCGGATCACTCACCGCTACCGCCCGCTGGGCGCGGTGCTGCTCGATCCCGACGTTGGCGACGGCGAGTTGCGGGGCCCGACTGCTGTCAACGGTGCCGGAGGCGCGGTTGCGCGAGGACGAGTCCGACCTGGCGAACTGGACGCGGGGCGACCGGAAGGCCCGCTTTCGAGCAGACGGCCGAGCGGCACGCCGGGCTGAGCCAGTTCGCCGCCGCGCTCCGCGAGACGGGAAAGGAGGCATGAAGGTGACGACCTTCGAGGAATGGGCGGCGGACCGGGCCAACACCCACGGGGCCGCGGACCCGATCATCGAGTACTGCCGTGAGGAGGTCGAGCGGCAGGGGCACCCGACCGACCGCGAGGACGGCCGCGAGCGCGTGCGCTGGATGATCGAGGCTTGGTTCTGGGCCCGGGAGCGGGCCGAGAAGGAGAAGCGGATCGACCTGGAGGCGATCGCCGCGATCGGCCGGCTGGTCGAACAGGAGGTAAACCGGAACGGGATTCGGAGCGGCGCGGTCGTCATCGCAGGGCAGGTGAAGCGGCAGAGCCGCGACGAGATCGGCAGGCAGCTCGACAAGCTGTGCGGACGGCAGGGCGAGCTCGAGCCGCTCGCCTGGTACAAGGCGTTCGAGGAGATCCACCCGTTCCTCGACGGCAACGGCCGCACCGGGAAGGTGCTCCTGAACTGGCTGCTCGATCGCTGGGACGACCCCGTGTTCCCCCCGAACGACCTGTTCGGCCACCCCATCCGAAACCCCTGAGCTAAACCGGCGACGTTCCTCGGGTTTGAGCTGCGGCCTGGCGGGCGGTGTCGGTTGCCGGAGGCGAACGTGCGGCGCTTCCGCAACCGCCTGCGCGGTCTGCGTGATCGCTGGCGGGCGGGGACGGTGACGCGGGGGGAGGTGGAGCAGCGGGTTCGCGCCTGGGTGGCGCACGCGGCGCACGCCGACACGTGGCGGCTGCGTCGCGCGATCTTCCGGGACGGGTGGTTCGCGCCTCGCGGGCAGCCGGTCCCGGGGGTCTGACCGGCCCCCGGCCGTCGTGTGGTTCGCGGCGGGTCCTGGAACAACAATGCCGAGAACCTCCGGCCTGGCGCGCGCAACAGGAACACCACCGCCAACCGGAACAACAACATCAGTTTTCGCGTTTCGAGCACGCCCCAGGGCTGTAGCCGTCGCGGTCAATGGCCGCGTCGGGCACGCGTGGGAGCGTCCAGGGCCGGTCATGATGAGCCGGCGCCGTTGGTAGAGAGCGGCGGCGTCACGGCCGGGGCCCGTCCTGGTCCTCCGGGCGGGTCCGTAGGTCCGCCGGCCGACGTCGACGAGTTCGTCGCGTCCGTCGGCCACCCGGCCTCGCCGCCGGCGTCGACATCGCGTCGGCCGTCGCGGCCGAGCCCGTCGCAGGCCTCGGGACGGAGGCCTCCATCTGGTCCGGAACCGTCGCGGCCGTCCCTGGCCCCGACGTCGAGCCGGACGTCGTCCCGACGGCTGGGTCCGGCGTGCAGGTCCTCGCCGCGGCGGATCGGCCGAGGGCGTTCACGGCGTCGCCGCCGGCCGGCTTGGTCGCCGGCGCGTGAGGACTTCACGATGCCCGCGAAGCCCCGGTGGCTCCTCGCCATCCCCGACGCCATCAGCCAGCTCGAACAGCTCGACCGGACCCTCCTCACGCGCCGCGACATCGAGCGGCTCTTCGGCGTCGGTAGGGTGCGCGCCGCTACGCTCATGACGACCCTCGGGGCTGAGTTCGTCGGGAACCACAAGACGCTCCCGCGCACGAGGCTCCTGCAGCAGCTCAAGAAGCACCGGGGGCGGGCCGCGTTCCGCGGCGAGGAGGAGAGAGGCGCTGACCTCGAGCTGTTCACCGTCAGCGGCGACATCACGATTTCCACCGGCGAAGACGGAGCAGCGACTGGCGAGGTCGTCCCGCGATCCCTGCTGGGGTTGCCGACCCCACCGGAGCCGCCGATGTAGCAGCCGAAGTGCTGGGCGACTTCGAGGCGTTCTCGACGGTGATGGTGGCGATCCGCATGTCGGTCGGTGCTACGCGCGGACGTCTGGTACGTCAGCTCGTGACCGAGAGCCTCTTCCTCTCCGCCGCCGGCGGGATGCTCGCCCTGCCCTTGGCCTGGGCGGCGCCACGCACATGATGACGGTGTCCCCCGGCTTCTTCGACACGATGGAGATACCGCTGCTCGCGGGACGCGGCTTCGAGCCTCGCGACGACGGGGACGCGCCTCGCGTCGCGGTGGTCAATGCCGCCGCCGCGACGGAGCTGTTCGGGACCGACGATGCAGTGGGCCGGCGATTCGGATTCCAGCTGGAGGAGCGGGGCGAGATCGAGGTCGTCGGGGTCGTCCGGGACACCCGCTAGGAGGACCTGCGAGGCCTAGCTTGGCTGCGGCCGGGGTGGGCGCGGTGCTGCTGGCCGGTCGCTTGGTGGCGAGCCTGATTCACGGTCTCGCCCCCACCGACCCGGTCACGATCGTCCAGGCCGCCGCCCTCGCGGGCATCGCGGCGGCGGCAGCCTGGTTCCCTGCGCGCCGCGCCGCCCTCGTCGACCCCCTGACCGCGCTCCAGAACGAGTGAGCCCGCAGGACTGGCGTACCGAGCGCCTGGTCCTGCCCATCGTCCTTGCGCATGCTCTCCCAAGTTCATAACATTGTTATGGACTTGGGCTCTGGAGGACCCACCATGCCGAGAAGTCGCCTGGGTGAGCTGGAGGAACAGGTCCTGCTGACGGTTCTGCGGCTCGGCGGCGAGAGCTACGCGGTGCCGGTGGCCCGGGAGCTCGGCCGGTTGACGGCTCGCGAGGTCTCGCCCGCGACCGCCTACATGGTCCTCCGACGCCTGGAGGGCCGCGGGCTTCTCGTCTCGTCGGTGGGGACGCCGGCCCCGGAACGGGGCGGCAGGCCGCGTCGTTTCTACCGCGTGGTCGACGAGCGGGCCCTGCCGGCCCTCCGGGAGTCGCGAAACGCGATGCTCGCGCTGTGGGACGGCCTCGAGGCCAGGCTGGGCCCGTCATGACCGGCCGCGAACGCGCCCCGTTCCTGCTGCGGCTGGCGGTCCGCCTCCTCCCCGAGGAGGTGAGGGCCGAGGTGCTCGGCGACTTGCTCGAGCACTGGTCACACGACGTCGGCCGACGCCCCCGGGCGGCCCGGGGCCTGTGGCTGATGCGACAGCCCGTGGCGGCGCTGGGCGCCCGGCTGCGGTTCGGACACGAGGGAGAGGGCCTGATTTCCCTGCCTTCGTGGGGTGACGTCGGCATCTCCCGGCTCGACCTGAAGCTCGGGATGCGGATGCTCGTGAAGCATCCGGGGCTCACGCTGGTGGTGGTCTTCGCCCTCGGCGTCGGCATCCCGGCGAGCCTGGCCCCCCATCATTTCATCGACGCCCTCCTCGACGAGTCCCCTCCCTTCGATCGGGGCGACGAGGTCGTCGGCGTGGTGGGCCTCGACCAGGAGTCGGGCCGGCAGGAGCCGCTGCGTCTCGGCGACTACGAGTCGCTGCGAATGCGCCTCGCCTCGTTCGCTTTCGTCGGGGCCGCCCTGCTCCGGGACGTGAACGTGATCTCGGACGACGGCCGGGCGGAGGGCGCGCGGGGGGCGGAGATGAGCGCGTCCTCGTTCGCGTTGACGCGGGTGCCGCCCGCGCGGGGACGTGCGCTCACGGCGGCGGACGAGGTCGTCGGGGCGCCCGAGGTGGTGGTGGTCGGACACGACTACTGGCGCTCGCGGCTCGGCTCCCGTCCCGACGTCGTCGGCTCCATGCTCCGCATCGGCGGCGTCCCCACGACGGTCGTGGGGGTGATGTCCCCGGGCTTCGCGATGCCGAGCCGGGAGCAGCTCTGGCTGCCCCTCCGGCGGCGGGCCATCGACTACGCCGACGGCCTGGGTCCCGCCGTGTGGGTGTACGGCCGCCTCGAGGAAGGGACCTCGAGAGGCGAGGCGCGCGCGGAGCTGGCGGCCATCGGCCTCCGTCACGACGCGCCGGACGATCGCGGGCTGGTCCGGGCCGATGCGGTGGCGTTCTCGGCCCTGAGCATCGGAACGCCGACGGGCATGCTGGCGGCGTTTCTCCTCATCGCCCAGGGCGTTCCTCTCGTCCTGCTGCTGATCGCGTGCGGCAACGTCGCCATCCTGCTGCTCGCGCGCACCGCGAACCGTTCGAGCGAGCTAGCGCTGCGGACGGCGCTCGGCGCCGGCCGGTCCCGCATCGTCGCCCAGCTCTTCGTCGAGACGCTCGTCCTGGCCCTTCTCGCGACCGGCGTCGGCCTGCTGGGCATGCACCTGATCGTGGAGCGGGTGACGCCCGGCCTCGATCTTCCGTTCTGGGTGGACCTGAGCGTGACGCCCGAGGTCGTGATGGAGGCCCTCGCGCTCGGCGTCGCGAGCGCGGTGTTCGCCGGCGTCCTGCCCGCGTTGCGGGCCACCGGGTCGTCGCCGCAGCGCACCCTGCAGGAGGCGGGGGGCGGCCTGGGCGGCTGCCGCTTCGGCCAGGTCACGGGCGCCCTGATCATCGTCGAGGTGGGGCTGGGCGTCGGCGCCCTTTTCGCGGCGGGGATGACGTATCGCATGTTCGCCGCGATCGACCAGGAGACGAGCGTCGCGATGCAGACGAGCCGCGTGCTGGTCGCGTCGATGCAGGTCCCCTCCTTGGAGCGGCCGGGAGAGGACCGCGACGAGGCCGACGCGACCCGGATGGCCCGCATCGCATCGATGCAGGAGGCGCTCGCACGCCGGTTGGCGGGCCAGCCCGGGGTCCGGAGCTGGGCGTTCTCGGACGCCACCCCCGGGGGCGGGCGGTTCGAGAGGCGGGGACGGGTCGAGGGAGACGAATTCCCTCCGGACTTCCCCGGGCTCCCGGTGGTCACGTCCCGGGTCGAGCCGGGGTTCTTCGGCACCCTCGGCATCGAGCCCCTCCACGGGCGGACCTTCGAGCGGGGGGACGTCCCCGTCGAGGCGGGTCAGACGCCGACCCGGGTGCTCGTGAACACGAAGTTCCTCGACCGCCGGGGCATGGACTACCGCAGCGCCGTGGGGCGAACCATGCGCATCTCCGACCCGGGAGAGGCGCCGACCGGCCCGTGGATGGAGATCGTCGGCGTGGTGCCCGACCTCGAGGCGAGCCTGGGGCGGGCCATCTTCGACGGCACGCCGATGGCCTACCTGCCCGCCGTCCCGGGCGGCGTACATCCGCTCACGCTGGTGATCGACCTCGGCGAGAATCCGACCGCCTTCGCGCCCGTGCTGCGCCGCCTGCTTGCGGACGCCGACCCCACCGCGATCCTCGGCGACGTCGTGGCCCTGGACCAGCTCCCGAACACCGCGGCCCTGGTGCAGCGGACGGCATCGGGCGTCCTCGTGGGCCTCTCCCTGATCGCCATCGTCCTTTCCACCGCGGCCCTGTACGCGCTCATGTCGTTCACCGTCGCCCGGCGCACCCGCGAGATCGGCGTGCGCATCGCCCTCGGCGGGAAGTCGGGCCGGATCGTCGCGGCCATCGCGCGTCGACAACTCCGCCAGCTCGCGGTCGGGGTCGTGCTCGGCACCGGGTTCTGGGCCATCGTGTTCGCGCGGCTCGCCGCGATCGGCGCGTTCCGGGGCGAGCTCGGGGTTGCGGTGCAGTCGTGGCCGTACGTGCTGTCGATCACGGCCGCGATCGTCGTGGCGACCGGCCTGCTGGCCTGCCTCGCGCCGACGCTGAGAGGGCTGAGGATCCGCCCGGTGGAGGCGCTGCGGGTCGACGCGTAGTCGGCGGGGACCGGCTGACCCGGCCATGCGGTCGGCGACCTTCCCCGCGGGCCTCCGCCTCCGTCGGTTCGGCTGTAGAATCGAGATATGGCTGACTTCGAGCCCCGGCCGTATGTTCCGCGCCGGCGCGCGGGCGGCGGCGCCCGCCCCGGAGTCGGAGCTGCCAGCCCGTCAACCCGGCTGCCGCCGGCATCCACGGCCAGAAGCGCGGCCGGTAGGGGGAGGCAAATGCGAACCATTCTTCCGATTCTCCTGGGTTGCGGAATCAGCCTTCTCCTGGTGGTGACATCGGGGAGCGGCGGCCGGCTCGTCGCCGTGACGGGTTCCGCACAGACGCCGGGCGCCGGCGACCCGGCCGGCGAGGTCGGTATCGTCACGACGGGTCCGGCATCGGACCTGAGGCCCGGCGCTCCGCTGACCGGATGTACGTCCGGACTGGTCGACGAAGCGCAGGGCGGCAACAACTTCAACGCCGCGCTCGTCGGCTTCGTGACGTCGGCGGAGGGCGAGCGGTTCGCGGTGCCCGCGCCGGTTCACGATGGTCCGGCCGCAGTGGACGTGTTCAACAACTGCTCGGGACAGGGCGACAACCCCGATTACCTCTCACAGCTCGAGACCGTCGTCATCGACCCGGACGGGGTGGAGATTACCGGGTTCATTTTCGGAGACAACTACTTCGAGCTCTACGTGAACGGCCAGTTCGTCGGGCGTGACCCCATCGGGATGACGCCGTTCAATTCCAACGTGGTCCGGTTCAGGGCCAGCTACCCCATGACGTATGCCGTGATGGGTGTCGACTGGGAGACGCACAACGGCGTCGGGATGGAATACGACAGTTTCAACCTGGGCGACGGGGGGCTCATCGCGTACTTCAGCGACGGCCATGGCACCGGCAGCGAGTGGCGTGCCGAGACCTTCTACATCGCGCCGCTCGACGATCCGAGCTGCGTGCGAACCGCGGGCGGCCGCGATTCGACGTTCTGCTCGCAGGCCGTGCGCCCCGCGTGCGCCGAGAACGACCCCGACCGCTGCCAGGCCCTCCATTTCCCGGTGCCCGCCAACTGGACGGCGCCGGGGTTCGACGACGCGCACTGGCCCCGCGCGATCGTGTGGCCGCCCGAGAGGGTGACGGGGCAGCGCGCGTATACCGGATACACACGGTTGTTCGGCGACGCCGAGTTCATCTGGACCCGTAACATCAGGCTCGACAACCTCGTCCTGGCCCGATACACGGCGACCGGTCCGCGACGGTGAAAGCCTTTCCATCAAGCTCGCATCTGGAGGGCCGCAGCGAGGTTGCCGGGCCGGTTGCAGCGTGCGGTCGCGATGGTGAGCCGCTGGCCGCGGAAGCGGATCTTGATGCGGCCGAGAGCCTTCCGCTGCTTCGGGTGCAGCCCGTGGCCGTGGACCAGGATTGGGCGGCAGGCCAGCGGAGCACTCGGCGGCGCGACGCGATTCACGAACTCGAGACTGCGTTGCAGTTGGTCGGCCACGTGGGAGGCGTTCAAACCGCCGCTCTTGAGTTCGATGGGTGCGCTGACCAATCGGCGGGGCGCAGGGCCGAGCAGGAAGAGCACGCGGTCGCAACGAGGGCCGTCGAGCCCGTGCGCGGGAAACGCCTTGTCGGCGTCCACGATGACGTACGGGGCGGGCACGCCGGCCATGTCCACGCGGCAGCCGCGGCCGCCGCACGAGGTGATGAGGTGATCGGCGCCGATGCGGGAACGGCGCGAGTCGAGGAGGTTAGCCGCCACGCTCGGTGTCGTCCCCGGCGGCAGCTTCCTGTAAGCGGTTCTGCAGGTCGGCCGATCGGTTGTAGAGCGTCTCGGCGACCGTCTCGTACTCTTCCGGTTCGATGCCTTCGATCGCGTCGAACGGAATCTCCCTGACCGCGAACCCCGAGTCGTGCCCTTGGAACAGCCACACGCCGACCTCCGCCGGCGTCAGGCCACCGTTCTCCGGCGCGTCGGCGGTACGACGGGCGAGCTCGCCCTCCCGCATCAGGTTGCCGAGCTCTCGGAGCAGCCAGTCGCTGTGGGTCGTGATGACGATCCGCACGCCGGCGCGGACGAGGCGGGCCAGCAGGGCGGCCAGCCGCGCCTGGGTGGCCGGATGCAGGTGCGCCTCGATCTCGTCGATGATGAGCGTGTCTCCGCGCTCGAGCCCGCCGCGCAGCATGAGGACGACGGGTGCGAGCTCGGTGACCATGGACGAGGCGCGGCTGAGCCGGATGTCTTCCATTCCCCCCTGCGGCCGGTAGATGAACTCTGGATGCCCCGCCGGTACCGGCCGGCGCGCGCGTATCTCTCCATGCAGCGGATCGCGTTCGAGCTCTTCGGCAAGGTCGCGAATCGTCCCGTCGAGGGTCGTCCGTTCGTCGTAGAGGATGAGACTGCGGATGAAGTCGGTCGTCACACCGGATAACGTCGGCAGTTCGCCGCGGCCCCGGAAGCCGGTCCGGCTCAAGCGCTCGACGAGCGAGCCCGCGATGATGCGCTGGCTCTGCAGCATGCCGCTTCTCGCGGCCGGTAGATGATGGACGTGGGGTGGCCGTCCCGTTCGCGCGGCGTGATCGAGCAGATGCTCGAACAACGCCGCCGGGTTCTGCCGGCTCCTGCCGGCCAGGGCGCGCCGGTCGGCGTCGGAGGCGTCGGCCCTCACGAGCACCACGTCATCGATGACGCCCTCCGCTGTCTCCCCCCGAGGCGATGCGCCCATCGTGACGCGCCAGAGGTCCCGATCACCTTCGCGGAGGCGCAATGACACGTGAAGTTGCCGGTGCGGGGCCGTCCAGCGGATCAGCTCCGTGCAATCCTCAACGTCGAACAGGCGCTTGATCTCCTCAGTCAGGTCGACCGCAACAGAATCGATGATGTCGCGGAACCTGGCCCGCACATCGTCGGGGAGGTCGCGGCAAGTGATTGGTCTGCCGGGGGTAAGCAGGTTCGCCCGAGTGGCGTCCGTCGCGCCCTGGACGGCCGGGATGCGCTCGGTGATGAACAGTCCCCTCGGCGGTATTCGGGGGAACCCGTCACAGGCCCGATGCAGCGCCGAGATCAGCGTCGCGAGGTAGGTCTTCCCGGCGTTGCTCGGTCCGACGAAGACGGTGAGCGGTCGCAGATCGATGGCCGCGCGGGTGAGCGGTCCGAAGTCTCGAACCTCGATGGTCGTGTCCGGATGCGGCATCTCGTGGGTAGTTGGTCTACACCCCCGTCAGCCGCTCCACGCTGAGCCTGCCGTCGCTCTTCCCCAGCCGCTCGACCGGGACGCCCAGCTTGTCCATCAGGCTCACCAGCAGGTTGGGCATCAACGGGTTGCCCTCGTAGCGGAGGTGGCGTCCACCCTCGAGCTGCCCCGCGCAACCGCCGAGCAGCAGGACCGGCAGGTCGAGGGGGCTGTGCGCGTTGCTGTCGGACATGCCGCACCCGTAGAGGAGCAGCATGTTGTCGAGCAGCGAGCCGTCGCCGTCCGGCGTCGACCGGAGCTTCGCCAGGTAGTCGGCGAACATCGAGGCGTGATAGGCGTTGATCTTGCTCATCAACGCGATCTTCTCCGGCTTGTACTCGTGGTGCGAGAGGGGATGGTGCGCGTCGGGAATGCCGATCTCGGTGTAGGTCCTCGAGCTGACCTCGCGCCCCAGCATGAACGAGGTCACGCGGGTCAGGTCCGTCTGGTGGGCCAGCACCTGCAGGTCGAACATCAGCGCGACGTGCTCGGCGAAGGTGGGGGGAATGCCCTCGGGCTGGGCCAGGTCGGGCAGGTCGAAGTCCTGCCGCTGCTCGGCCCGCTCGATGCGCCGCTCGATGTCCCGCACGCCCTCGAGGTACTCGTCGACCTTGAGGCTGTCGCCCGGCCCGACCTCGCGCTTGAGGTCGGCGACCTTGCCGGTCACCGAGTCGAGAATCGAGCGGTCACGCTGCATCCGGGCGCGGCGGACGGCGGGATCGGTGCTGCCGCTGTCGCCGAACATCTGCTCGAACACCACGCGGGGGTTGTTCTCCATCGGCAGCGGGGTGGTCCGGCTGCGCCAGCAGATGGTGTTGGTGTAGACGCAGCTGTGGTTGCCGCTGCACTGGCCGGCGTTGGCGCGGCTGTCGATGGCGAGCTGAAGCGACGCCAGCTCGGTGTGTTGGCCGTACTCCCGGGCCAGCAACTGGTCCATCGAGATGTCGGCCACCGGCGCCGTCTCTCCGGCGACGCCCGCGGCCCCGGTGAGGAACGTCGTCGACGCGCCGGCGTGGGCCGGGGTCCAGTAGCCCCGGAGGCCCGAGACCACCGTCAGCTGGTCCTTGAAGGCCTCCAGCGGGTGGAGGATCGGCGTGAGCCCGAACCCCTTGCCCTCCTCGGCCGGCGTCCAGTACTCCATCGCGATGCCGTTGGGCACGTAGACCACGCCGAAGCGCCGGGTGGGCGCGGCCGCCGTTTGCGACAGCGCCGACGCGGCGGGGACCATCGCGTCCAGCAGCGGCAGGGCCACGGCGGCGCCCAGGCCGCGCAGCACGGTGCGCCGGGGAAGCGACATCTTCTTGATGATCATGATTCGAACCTGCTCGTCGTAGTGGAACGGTAACCGTCAGCGACCGTCAGGGGCCGGCCCCCGGGCAACCAGCGCGGGCTCGTCGACGCGCGACCGGCGCCACTGGAAGGGCGCGCTCTTCGCGATGCCAAGCACGATCGACGACCAGCGATAGTCGTCGTCCGCGGCCTCGCGCAGGATTCGGCGCACGGCGGGGCGGTCGGTGTGCTCGAGCCCGCGGCCGAGCGCATACGCCAGCAGCTTCTCGGTGACGGTGGCGGCGAAGTCCTCGCCCCGGCTCAGCAACACGCGCCGCAGGCCCGCCGGCCCCTCGAACGCGTCGCCGCTGGGCATCGTCGCCGACGCGTCGATGGGCCGGCCGGCCTCGCTGGCGGCGCGCCAGGAGCCGATGGCGTCGAAGTTCTCGAGGGCGAAGCCGAGGGGGTCCATCGGCGCGTGACAGCCCGCGCAGGCGGGGTTGGCGCGGTGCCGCTCGAGCCGCTCGCGGACCGACGCCGGCTCGCCCCCCTCGCCACGGTCGGGCAGCCCCGGCACGTTCGCCGGGGGTTCGGGCGGCGGCGCCCCCAGGATGGTCTCGAGCAGCCACTTCCCGCGCACGACCGGCGACGTCCGGTTGGGATAGGAGGTCACCATCAGCAGGCCGCCGTGCCCGAGCAGGCCGCCGCGCGGATGGTCGGGGTCGAGGGTCACCCGCCGGAAGCGGTCGCCGTAGACCCCCGGGATGCCGTAGTGGCGCGCGAGCCGCTCGTTGACGAACGTGTAGTTCGCGCTGAGCAGCTCGAGGAGGCTGCGGTCCTCGCGGATGCTGCTCTCGACGAACAGCTCGGTCTCGCGCCGGAACGCCTCGCGCAGGTTCTCGTCGAACTCGGGGTAGTCGGCCGACTCGCGCTCCTGCGACTCGAGGTTGCGCAGGCGCAGCCACTGGCTCGCGAAGTTGTCGACGAGGGACCGCGAGCGGGCGTCGGCGAGCAGCCGGCGGGTCTGCCGCTCGAGCTCCGCCGGGTCGCCGAGCCGCCCGCCGGCCGCGGCCTCGAGCAGCTCGTCGTCGGGGATGCTGCTCCACAGGAAGAACGACAGCCGCGACGCCAGCTCGAGATCGCCGAGCCGGTAGGGCGTCCCCGGCGCGGCGCCCCGCGGGTCGCGCTCGATGCGGAACAGGAACTCGGGGTCGACCAGCATCCGCTCCAGCGCGAACTGGATGCCGGCGTCGAAGTCGCCGTCGCGCCGGCCGGCGCGGAAGAAGTCGAGCAGCGCCTCGACATCGCCGCCGTCGACGGGCCGGCGATAGGCCCGGCGGGCGAGCCGACCGAGAATCCGGCCGGCGCAGGCCTCTTCGTCGCCGGCCGCGGCGTCCGGCGCCGGCCCGCAGACGAAGATCTGGCGGCGGCTCGGCGTGTCGCCGGGACCCTCGACCGAGTACGGGCCGCCAATCGCCACCTGCTCCACCGCCGCGTCCTCGTCGTACCGTTCGTCGACGAAGCGGCCGTAGCCCCGGTTGCGCGGCTGCAGCACCCCCTCGTCCTCCGACAGCCGCCGCACGAAGGACACGCCCACCGTCCGCTGACCCGCCTTCGCCGGGAAACGGACCTCCAGGTGGGCGTCCCCGGTGTTCATGTAGTACTCCCACTCGGGGTCCCCGGCGATGTTGCCGGAGAAGCTCAGCGGGGCCATCTGCCCGACCGCATCGGCGTCGCCGACGGCGAACCGCTCGACGAGGGCGCCGTCGACGCGCACGTCGAGCTCCTGCGGCGCCGCGTAGCCGATGATGTAGTCCGAGAAGTTCCGGTGGAGGCGGACCCGGATCGTGTACTCGCCGTCGACGGGGAAGTAGTGCGGAATCGCGATGCCCCCCCGGGACCCCAACGACAGCAGGTCGTCCTGCCGGTCGTCCTGCACCAGGCCGGGATGCACCCGGTAGGTCGCGACGGCGGGGCCGATGGGTGGAATGCCGACGGCGAGGCGGCTTATGCGGCGCGCGGCCGACAGGTACCGCCCCACCAGGTCCGGCGAGATCGAGAGCACGTCGCCGTTGTTGTCGAAGCCGTGCTCGTAGGTGTCGTCGGCCGGCAGCAGCTCGGCGACGTCGACGTCGACCGCGAGCAGGTCGCGGACGGCGGCATGGTACTCGGCCCGGTTGAGGCGATGGAACGTCTCGCCGCGGCCCGGGTCCGGCCGGGCGAGGGCCACGGTGTCGATGGCCGTCTCGAGCCACGAGGCGACGGAGCGGTAGGTGGCCTCGGCGGGCCGCGGGCTGCCCGCCGGCGGCATCGTTCGCGAACGGAGCTTGACGATGACCCGCTCCCAGGTCTCGGCGTCGGCGCCGACCTCCGCGAGGTCGTGGGCGTCCAGGGCCAGCCCCGCCGTGCGCAGGCGATCGTTGTGGCAGCGCACGCAGAACCCGTCGAGGGCCGCGCGAACCGACTCTGCGGATGCGGGCGCCGCCGGCTCCGGGGTCTGGGCGGCGGCGATCTGAGGTTGGCCGGAGGCGGCCAACACGCCGACCAGGACCAACAGGACTCGGACCGTCGAACCGGCTCTGGCCAACATCAACGTCTCCATCCGGCGATCATAACGCCGAAAGCCTGTGCTCGCGCCCTTTCCCCCTCGCTTTTTGCGATGAAGGAGGGGACGTTCCTGTCGAGGGGGATGTCGTGCGGGGCAGCCGGCCGTCGCGGCTGCCTGCCATTGGACGCTTGGCTCGCCAACGGGTCTGCATTACACTCCCCCGGATCAGTCATGCACAAGAGATTTTGGGCGCTGCCGTATCGAGATGCCATGGTCCGGACCGGCTGCCTGATCGCTGTACTGGCGCTGGCCGCCGTCGTCGCCGGGCCGGCCCGGGCGCAGGAGCTCCCACCCGAGGACCTCGAGCACTTCGAGTCCAGGATCCGCCCCGTCCTCGCCGAGCGCTGCTACCAGTGCCACGGCGCGAACCCCGAGCGCATCCAGGCCGGGCTGGCCCTGGTCGACGCGGCCGGGTTGCGGGCGGGCGGCGACAGCGGCGCCGCCGTCGTGCCCGGCTCGCCGGACGACAGCCTGCTCATCGACGTCATCCGCTACGACGGGCCCATCAAGATGCCGCCCGACGGCCGGCTGCCGGCCGCGGTCGTCGCCGACTTCGAGCGCTGGGTGGCCCGCGGCGCGGTCGATCCCCGGGCGTCCGACGCCCCCATCGTCGCCGCCCGGTCCGACAGCGGCGCCGCCTACGACTTCGGCCCCGGCCGCGAGCACTGGGCGTACCGGCCGATGGCCCGCCCCGAGCCTCCCGCGGTCGGCGACCCGGCCTGGGCGCGCAACGAAATCGACCGGTTCGTCCTCGCCCGGCTCGAAGCGGAGGGGATGACCCCGGTCGCTCCTGCCGGCAAGCGGACGCTGCTGCGGCGGGTCACGTTCGACCTCACCGGCCTGCCGCCGACCCCGGACGAGATCGACGCGTTCCTCGCCGACGAGCGACCCGACGCCTGGGAGCGGGTGGTCGAGCGGCTGCTGGCGTCGCCGCGCTACGGCGAGCGCTGGGGCCGTCACTGGCTCGACGTCGCCCGCTACGCCGATTCGAACGGCCTCGACGAGAACATCGCGCACCCCAACGCGTTCCGCTACCGCGACTGGGTCATCGACGCGTTCAATCGCGACAAGCCCTACGACCGTTTCGTGCAGGAGCAGATTGCCGGCGACCTGATGCCGGCGGCAGACGACGACGAGCGGTTCGCGAATCTCACGGCGACCGGGTTCCTGACCCTCGGCGCCAAGGTGCTGGCCGAGCAGGACGTCGACAAGATGGTCATCGACATCGTCGACGAGCAGGTGAACGTCATCGGCCGCTCGTTCCTGGCCGAGCCCGTCGGCTGCGCCCGCTGCCACGACCACAAGTTCGACCCGATTCCCACCGCCGACTACTACGCGCTGGCCGGCATCCTGCGTTCGACGAAGACGATGGCCCCCGAACGCCTCCCCGGCCGGTGGGTCGAGCGGCCCCTCGCCGACGAGGAGACGATCGCCCGCTACGAGGCGGCGCAGGAGCGGGTGGAAGAGGCGCAGCAGGCGGTCGACGACCTCGTCGACGAGCAGAACGAGCGGCTGCGGCGGCCGCGGCGGCAGGCGCTGGCCGGCTATCTCCTCGCCGCGGAGGAAGCCTACCCGGCGTGGGGCGACGACGAGGCGGCCCAGGAGCGTGCGGCCGCGGCAATCGCCGCCATCGCCGACCGCGACGGCCTCGAGGCGGCGGTGATCGAGCGCTGGGTCCGGGCCTTCTACCGCTATCGCGAGGGTCCCCCGGTGCAGGGCGACGGGCCCAACCCGAGCGTGGTCTTCCAGATATGGAACGCCTACGCGGCGGCGCCGCCGGAACGCTACGAGGAGGTCACCGACGAGCTGCGGTCACTCATCGCCTCCGAGAAGGTCCTCATCGCGCCGCTGACCCGGAGCCTCGTCCGGGGGCCCGCGCCCCGGAGCCTCGAAGACGTCGCCTGGCGCTACGCCGGCCTCTTCGCGGTGATCGAGATCGCCTGGGACCAGCACCTCCAGCGGCTGGGGCTCGAGGACGAGGACGAGCTCACCCCCGGCGACTTCCGGCTCCCCCGCGAGCAGGAAGAGCTGCGCCGGCTCGTCTACGACGGCCGGCTGTGCATCCTCTGCCTCGACCAGGAAACGGAGGAGGCCCTCTACCCGGCCGACGCCGTCGCCGAGCTCGCCCGGCGGCGGGCCGTCGTCGAGGAGCGCGAGGCGGCCTCGCCGCCCGAGCTCCCCTACGCCATGTCGGTCGAGGAGGGCGAGATCGTCGATCTGCCGGTCCACATCCGCGGCAGTCACCTGAACCTGGCCGACACGCCGCAGCCGCGCGGGTTCCTGCGAGTCACCGACCTTGTCGTGCCGCCGCCGCCGATTCCCGCCGACGCCAGCGGCCGGCTCGAGCTGGCCCGCTGGATCACGCACCCCGAGCACCCGCTCACGGCGCGGGTCATGGCCAACCGCATCTGGCACTGGCACTTCGGACGCGGCCTCGTCGACACCCCGAGCAACTTCGGCACGACCGGGTCGGCCCCCACCCATCCCGAGCTGCTCGACTGGCTGGCCCGGCGCTTGGTCGACGGCGGCTGGTCGGTGAAGGCGCTGCACCGCGAGATCCTGCTGTCCGCCACCTACCGGCTCGGCGCCGGCTACGACGAGGCGAACGCGGCCGTCGACCCCGGCAACCGGCTGCACTGGCGGATGAACCGCCGGCGACTCGAGGTCGAGCCCATCCGCGACGCGCTGCTGCAGCTTGCGGGCACCCTCGACCTGACGATGGGGGGCCGCGTCGACGAGTACAGCTCGCGCGGCTACGTGTTCAGCGAGGGCAACACGTTCGGGCGCTTCGACTTCTACCGGGCGCCGCGCCGCTCGGTGTACATGCCGGTCGTGCGCAACGCCATCTACGACATCTTCGCCGGCTTCGACTTCGGCAACGCCAGCGACTCGGTCGGCGCCCGCCCCGCGACGGTGGTGCCGTCGCAGGCCCTGCTCATGATGAACAGCGCGTTCGTCGAGGAGCGGGCCGGCGAGTTCGCGGGGCGGCTGCGGGCGATGCCCCTGGCCGGCGAGGCGGAGCGGGTCGGGCGGGCCTTCGTCGAGGCCTACGGCCGGCCCGCCGCCGAGGTCGAGATCGAGGAGAGCCTCGCCTTCCTCGCCGCCATGCGCGAGACCGCGCCCGCCGGCGAGGCCGAGCGCTTCTCGTGGACTCGCCTGTGCCACGTCATCCTCGGCGCCAGCGAGTTCATCTACGTCGACTGACGGGATCATGCAAGGTGGGGCCGGGCCCCACACCGGGAGGACCGATGCGCCATCCCCACTACCAGGCACCGCCGGTGACCCGCCGGGACATGCTAAAGGCGTGCGGCTGCGGCTTCGGCGGGCTGGCCCTGTCGTCGCTGCTGCAGCAGGACCTCGTGGCCGCCCAGGACAACCCGCTGGCCCCGCGCGCGCCCCACTTCGCGCCCCGCGCCAAGCGCATCATCTTCCTGCACATGCACGGCGGCCCGTCGCAGCACGACCTGTTCGAGTACAAGCCGCTGCTGATCCGTGACGACAACAAGCCGCTGCCGTTCGCCAAGCCCGACGTGCAGTTCAACGAGACCGGCAACCTCTTCAAGAGCCCCTGGGAGTTCCGGCAGCGCGGGCAGTCGGGCCACTGGGTGAGCGAGCTGCTGCCCCACCTCGCGGGGGTGGCCGACGACCTCTGCTTCGTGCGCTCGATGTACGGGACCAACGCCGCCCACGGCGGGGCCATCCTCGCCATGAACACGGGCAGCGACCGCTTCGTGCGGCCCTCGATGGGGTCGTGGGTCTCGTACGGGCTCGGCACCGAGAACGAGAACCTGCCCGCCTTCATGACCATCTGCCCGTCGTACCAGCACGGCGGGGTGCAGAACTACTCGGCCGCGTTCCTCCCCGCCGCCTACAACGGCACCGCCATCGGCAACACGCGGATGAACACCGCCGAGGCCACCATCGACTTCCTCGAGAATCAGGCCGTCACCCCCGCCGTGCAGCGGGCCGGGGTCGACCTGCTGCAGCGCTGGCAGCGCCGCCAGCTCGAATCGACGGGGCCCGACCTCGCGCTGGAGGGCCGCATCGAGTCGTACGAGCTCGCGTTCCGCATGCAGACCGAGGCGCCCGAGCTGATGAGCGTCGACGGCGAGTCCGAGGCCACCCGGCGGCTGTACGGCCTCGACGACCCGGTGGCCGGCGACTTCGGCCTCCGCTGCCTCCTCGCCCGGCGCTTCTCCGAGTCGGGGGTGCGCTTCGTGCAGGCCACCCACGGGCCCGACACCAAGTGGGACCACCACTCGGGGCTCATCACGGGGCTGCCCCGGAGCTGCGCCGAGATCGACCGGCCGGTGGCGGGGCTCATCACCGACCTCAAGCAGCGGGGCCTCCTCGACGAGACCCTGGTGCTGTGGGGCGGCGAGTTCGGCCGCACCCCCGGGGCCGAGGCCGGCGCCCGCAACGGCCGCGACCACAACCCTCACGGCTACACCATGTTCATGGCCGGGGGCGGCGTGAAGGGCGGCCACAGCCACGGCCGCACCGACGACTACGGCTACTACGCCATCGAGGACAAGGTCCACATCCACGACCTGCACGCGACCATCCTGCACCTGCTCGGCCTCGACCACGAGCGCCTGACCTACCGCAGCCAGGGGCGCGACTTCCGGCTCACCGACGTCGCCGGCGTCGTCGTCGACGACATCCTGGCGTGATCGAGGCGGACGTCAAGGAGCTGCTGACGGGGCAGGCGCGCATCGAGGGGCTTCTCGGGGGGCGCTGAAAGGCAGCGACATGCGACGTCTGGCACTATTGCCGCTCACCGCCCTCGCGATCGGTTTCGTCGCCTGGACCGCCGGCGTCGAGGCCCTGCAGCAGGTGAACCCGCCCATCGAGGTGCACCGCATCACCGACGCGCTGCACATGCTCGGGTCGGGGTCGACCACCGGCGGCAACACCGCCCTCCTCATTGCCGAGCACGGCGTGGTGCTGGTGGACACCAAGAACGAGGGCTACGGCGCCGACATCCTCGAGCACGTGCGGCGGCTCACCGACAAGCCGGTGACCACCATCATCAACACCCACGTTCACTTCGACCACAGCGGCTCGAACACCGAGTTCCCCGACACCGTCCACTTCGTGGCCCACGAAAACATCCGGCGCCACTGGGCGCGCACCGACTGCCAGCCGATACCCACGAACTGCGACGACTTCCAGGGCGAGAACGCGAAGTACCTGCCGTCGACCACCTTCTCCGACCGGCTGACCCTGTTCGCCGGCGGCCCCGACCAGATCGACCTCTACCACTTCGGCCGCGGCCACACCGACGGCGACACCTTCGTCGTCTTCAAGGCGGCGCGCACCATGCACACCGGCGACATGTTCCTGGGCAAGCTGCTCCCGTTCATCGACGCCGCGAACGGCAACGGCGGCAGCGCCATCGAGTTCGGGCGCACCCTGACCCGGGTCGTCAACACCGTCCCCGACGTCGACACCATCATCACCGGCCACTGGGACACCCTGCTCGCGTGGAGCGACCTCGTGGAGTACCGGGCGTTCTACATGGACCTGGTCGAGCAGACCCGGCGGAGCATCGACGCGGGGCTCGGCGCCGACGAGGCGATCGCCGCCTACGCCAAGCCGGCGCGGTTCGCCGACTACGCGGCGCCCCTGGACGGCACGTTCAGCGTGACGGCCATCGTGAACCACATCTACGAGGGGCGCTGACTCGAAGCCGGGCGTCGCGGGCCGGTTCTCAAGTGGAGAGAGGGGCGCTGTAACCTGGCAGGAGAGGGTGTCGATCAGCACCCGGCATCTCCCCCGAGACGGGCGTTGCCGGCCGGTGCTCAAGTGGAGCGTTGCGCGGTGGTCCCGATGGAGAGGGCGCCGAACGGCGCAAGGGACTCTCGCGAGGGCGGCGTCACATGCCCCAGACGGTGATCGGGGCGCCGCCGGGGGCGGCCGGGGCCTCGCGGCGGAACAGCTTCTCGTCCCACGTCCGGTCCGGCGCGCGGTCGAAGACGATGAGGTGGCCGGCCTCGGCGCCGCAGCGGTCCATGTAGCCGCGCGTCTGCGACAGCCCGTCCGCGATGTTGCGCTCGGCATCCTTGTGCAGCACCTTGCACTCGACCACGAACTTGCGGGTGCGCCCGCCCTGGGGCCAGAGGATGAGCAGGTCCACGCGCCCCCGGCCGAGCGCGTACTCCCGCTCGAGGCGGCCTCCGCCGTTCACGATCCGTTGCAGGTACGCCTGCAGCAGCAACTGCGGGCCGGCCTCGTGGTACTGCTCGAAGCGCTGCACCCAGTGTTCCGAGTGTTCGCGGAAGAACGTCTGGAACGCCGCGATCAGTCCGTCGGCGTCGAGGCCGCCGTCCGCGTCGACGTACCAGGCCGTCCGCTGCGGCAGCCCCATCTGCACCGCGTGGTTCAGATGCCGCGGCACCACCTCGGCGTAGATCGGGTTGGCGATGCGCGGCGTGCCGTCGTCTTCCAGTGCCACCAGCCCGAGGTCGTGGGCGTAGGCCACGTCCTCGGTCGACCAGGCGGACACGGCGGCGCCGGTCAGGATCGGCTCGATCACCCGGCGCACCCGTTCCTCGCGCAGCTTGTGGGCCAGATCGTCGAGGTGGGTCACCCGCGCCAGGATGAGCCGTTCCTGGGCGTCGAGGATATCGGCTGCGGTGATGGCGCGGGATCGGTCGCGTCCGGCCCCGTTCTCGAAGCAGGCTTCCCGGCACAATGCGTTCACCAGCCACGGTTGGCCGGCCGAGCGCGTCAGGGTCAGTTCCAGAGCTCCGTCGGTGAACACCTGCCCGGTTTCCTCGGTGTGCTGAGCGAGCAGGGCCCGCGTCTCGGCCTCGGTGAAGTCGCCCAGGCGCAGCGACTTGGACTTGACGTTGAAGGCGCTGCCGCCGAGGACCAGGGCGTTCTGAGCGGTGGAGTGGATGCGGTAGTCGCGCACGTCCCGCACCCCGCACAGGAGCACGCTCTGCGGGAAGCGGCCGGGCCGGCCCGGATAACCGGCGCGCAACTGCCGCAGCACCGACAGCAGAGTGTCGCCCACCAGCGCGTCGATCTCGTCGATCAAGAGCACCAGCGGCTTCGGTTCCGCCATGCACCAGCGTTCCAGCGACGCCTGCAACGCGCCGAGCGGTCCGGCCCCTTGCAGGGCGTCCGGCCAGATGTCGTCGAGGATGCGGCTGCCCAGCGTCGCGTGCTCTTCCGACGCCAACCGGTAGAGGGTGACGCGCATGGCCTCCGCTACGTTCTCCCGCGCCGCCTGGGCGGGCTCCACGTTGATGTACACGCACCGGTGGTCGCCGCCCGCGTTCAGCAGGTCGCGGAGCGCCAGCAGCGCCGACGTCTTGCCGGTCTGCCGCGGCGCGTGGAGCACGAAGTAGCGCTTGCTGCGGACGAGACCGAGCAGCTCGTCGAGGTTCACCCGGTCGAGGGGCGGGATGTGGTAGTGGTCGTCCGCACGGACGGGGCCCTCGGTGTTGAAGAAGCGCATGATCCGATTGTCGCACCGGGCGCCGCCGTTGTCAGTGGCGGGCCTGTCATGGTGGGCGGGGGCGTACTCCCGGATGCCGATTCGCAGCCGTCCCCGGACCTCCGGTTCGCGTGTACGACGCGCACCGGCGACTTGCCGGTTACGGTGATAGCGCCGCGCAGCCGCCCCGGACCTCCGGTCCGCGTGTGTCGCGGCTGGCCGCAGGGTACGCACTTTCTTGTCGTGCACGCGGCAGCCGCGGCCGGGGCGGCGTCTTGACAAGGCCGAAGATCTTGAAGACAGTTCGGATCGACATGGGCAGATTTCAACGTGCGGTCGTCGTCGCACTGGCCGCCGTCGCCGCGGCCCTGGCCGGAACCGCAGAGGGACAGCCGCCCGAGCCCGGTAGCCGCTTCGCGGCCGAGGACTGGCCGCTGGCCGGCGGCGACTGGACGAGTTCGCGCTACTCGGCGCTCGACCAGATCTCGACCGACACCATCGACAGGCTCGGCGGCGCGTGGGTCACGCGGCTCGACGGCGGCGGGTCGTCGCGCTCGACGCCGGTGGTGAAGGACGGCGTGCTCTACCTGACCGCCGGGGCCAGTGTGCTCGCGGTCGACGGGGCCACCGGCGAGACGCGGTGGCGCTGGCAGGCCGAGGACGCCGCGTCGGGGATGGCGCCGTCGTGGCAGGGCGTGGGGCTGAGCGACGACCTCGTGTTCGTCGGCCTGCGGAGCGTGCAGGTGGCGGCGCTACGGCAGGACACCGGCGAGCTGGTCTGGGCGTCGACGGTCGGCAGCGTCCCGGCCGTGGCGGGCGAGACGGTCACCACCGCGCCCATCCATGCCGCCGGCAAGGTGTTCGTGGGCGTCGCCAACGGCGACAGCGGGGGGCAGGGACGGGTCGTGGCCGTCGACGCCGCGACCGGCGAGGTGGCCTGGACCTTCTTCGTCATCCCGCGCCCCGGCGAGTTCGGCCACGACACGTGGCCGCAGGACTCCGACATCTGGGAGGTCGGGGGCGGCGGCGTCTGGCTGGTGGGGACCGTCGACCCGGAGCTGGGTCTGGTCTACTTCGCGACCGGCAACCCGGTGCCGATGTTCGGCGGCGAGATCCGGGCCGGCGACAACCTCTTCGCGGCCTCGATGCTGGCCCTCGACATGGAGACCGGCGAGCGCCGCTGGCACTTCCAGGTGGTGCGGCACGACATCTGGGACGCCGACATCGCCACCCCGATGCTGCTCTACGACGTCGAGATGGACGGCCGGATGCGGAAGGGCGTGGCCGCCATCCGGGCCGACGGCTACCTGTTCCTGTTCGACCGGGAGACCGGCGAGCCGCTGATCCCGATAGAGCAGCGGCCGGTGCCGCAGGACCCGGGCCAGCTCACCGCCGACACCCAGCCCTTCCCGGTCGGGGCCGAGCGCATCATTCCCGACTGCTCGTACTGGCGCGACCGGGTGCCGCCGCCGTTCGAGCTGAGCTGCAGCTTCTTCACCCCGCCGACGGTCGACCAGCAGCACGTGGTGGCGCTCGGCTCGCCGATTCCGATGGTGCGGGTGACGCCGATGTCGTTCAGCCCCCAGACCGGCTTGATCTATGCGCAGGGCCGGAGTCACGTAGGGTTCGCCAAGCGGTTCGACGACCCGTGGATCTCGGACAACCGCCCCGCCGGCTATCTGCGGCTCGGCCTTCCCGAGTCGACGGGGGTGCTGGCCGCCGTCGACCCGCGCACCAACACCGTGACCTGGACGCAGGAGCTCGTGGGCGGGCGGCTGGCCACGAGCGGCCCCATGTCGACGGCCGGCGGGCTGGTGTTCTGGGGCTCGGCCGACGGTCAGCTCGACGCCTACGACGCCGCCACCGGCGAGCGGTTGTGGGCGTTCCAGGCCGCCCCGGCCGGGCTGCGGATGCGGCCCGGGCCGGCGTCCACCTACGCGATCGACGGGCGGCAGTACGTGGCGCTGCCCATGGGGAGCGAGCTCTGGGCGTTCGCCCTCGACGGTGAGCTGGTGCCGCGCGACGAGCCGGTGGCCGACCCCCCCGACCTCGTCCGGTGGACGGGCCCGGCCCCGACCGAGACCGACGAGATTCAGACCGGCACGTTGCGCGAGAACCCGTCCTGGTCGCTGGGCGGCAGCCGAAGCGCCCTCGACGAGCACGCGTTCAACCCGCAGCGGATCCAGGTGAGGGCCGGCACGCGGGTGCGGTTCGTCAACAACGGGAGCACGCAGCGCACCATCGTGGCGCAGGACGGGAGCTGGACCACCGGCGTCATCGAGCCGGGGCTGTTCGAGTACGTCGCCTTCGATGCGCCCGGAACGTACCGGTTCCACAGCGCCGACCACCCCTGGGCGCTGGGCGAGATCACGGTCGTGCCTTGAGGTGAAGGCGACGCACCCGGGGGTTCCGTATTCGTGGTCCGGGTCGTCGGTGCGCGCATCCAGGTCCTGAAGACGGGCACGCACGCGCTCGCTTCCAACCGGGAGCGCGGAGACGTTGCCGCCGTCGCCAGTGTCCCGTGCGGGAGTTCCTTCGCGCCCCGTGCGGCGAACATCGGCGGCATCATCGGAGCCGCATGCGCTGACAGTACGAGGACTTCGCAATACAGACACCAGTGCGGCGGCTGCGCCTCACGGCGAGCGGTCGTGTCCAACCCGTCGGTGGAGGAGAGTCGAGATGCGGTACTTGCCTGTCACGTTCGTAGGTGTCGTCGCCGCCGGCCTGATGTCCCTGCCCGCCGCCGCCCAGACGGAGCCCGAGCCGGCGCCGCGCACGGCGTGGGGCCAGCCGGACCTCGGGGGCGTCTGGGAGTACAAGACGCGCACCCCGCTCGAGCGCCCGGAGCGCTTCGGCGACCGCGAGTTCCTGACCGCGGAAGAGGCGGCCGAGATCGAGGAGAACGAGCGCGCGCGCATTCGCGCCATGGAAGAGAGGCCGGCCCAGCGCACGGTCGCCATCCCCACCGCCGGCGAGCGCCCCGGCCGGTGGCTCGACTCGCCGGACCATCCCAGCCTGCAGGGGCAGACCGGCTCGTACAACATCTTCTGGTTCGACTGGGGGACGGGCGCCGTCAGCACCCGGCGCACCTCGCTCATCGTCGACCCACCGAACGGCCGGATGCCCGCGCTGACCGAGGCGGGGCGCGAGCGGGCGCGCACCATGGGCGCGCGCTCGTCGTTCAGCACGACCGTCGACACGGCCGAGTCGCACCTCGACTTCAGCAACTCGGACCGCTGCCTGATGAGCGGCAACGCGGGGCCGCCGATGCTGCCGGGCGTCTACAACAACAACATGCAGCTCTTCCAGACCCCCGACCACGTCGCCATCATGAACGAGATGATGCACACCGTCCGCGTCATCCCCCTCGACGGGCGCCCCGCCCCGACCGGCGGCATCCGGCAGTACGTCGGCGATTCGCGCGGCCGCTGGGAGGGCGACACGCTGGTGGTCGAGACCGTGAACTTCAACGACGACCGCACCCACATCACGTGGCGGAACACCAGCCGGAGCCGCACGCTCGTCGAGCGCTTCACCCGCGTCGACGCCGACACGCTGCTCTACGAGTTCACGGTGACCGACCCCGACACGTGGGAGCGTCCGTGGTCGGTCGAGCTGCCCATGCAGCGGAGCGCGCTGCCCATCTTCGAGTTCGCCTGCCACGAGGGCAACTACGGCCTCGAGAACATCCTCGCCGGCAACCGCCGGCAGGAGGCGGAGGCCGCGGGCAGATAGGGCGACGGGCGTGGTTGGCGAGCGCAGCGCGCGGATTGCCGTCTTCGGTCGCCGGCGATGCCGTCGAACGCATCACCGGCCACCCGCCGGTGTCCTTCCGCGCCTGCCTCCGCGCGCGAGCCTGACCTCGCTCTGCCCGCCGGCCCTCGATGACGATCTGTCCCGAAGTCGCACTCGGCCGGTGTGGGGTCGGGAACAGCGGACCGTTCGAGTGGGTCGAAACGGTATGCTCTCGAACAAGAGGCATCGCGAGAGGCCGCGAGGATGCCCGCCGGAGGAGACCATGCGTTCGCAACCGATCGTCGCCCGTATGGCCCTGGCGCTGCTGATGGCCGTGACCTCGGCCGCCGGCGTCGCCACGGCCGAGAACTGGCCGGCTTGGCGCGGGCCGACCGGGGACGGGGTCAGCACCGAGACCGGCCTGCCGGTGGAGTGGGACACCGAGCGGAACATCGCGTGGAAGCTCCCGATGCCCGCCTGGTCCGGCTCGACCCCCATCGTCTGGGGCGATCTCATCTTCCTGAACGTGGCGGTCGACGACGACGACATCGAGCTGTGGTGCCTCGACCGGGATACCGGCGAGCCGATCTGGCAGCGTCACCTGAGCGGCGGGAACCGCCGGCTCCGCAAGCAGAACATGTCGTCGCCGTCCCCCGTGACCGACGGCCAGCACATCTGGGTGATGACCGGCACGGGCATCCTCAAGGCCTTCGATCTCGACGGGACCGAGCTGTGGATGCGCGACATCCCGGCGTCCTACGGCCCGTTCGGGTTGAACTGGGGCTACGCCTCGTCGCCGCTGCTGCACGGCGGCGCCCTCTTCGTGCAGGTGCTGCACGGGATGCGGACGGACGACCCGTCCTACGTCCTGCGCATCGATGCGCTCAGCGGCGAGACGGTCTGGCGGGTCGAGCGGCCGACGCTGGCCGTGCGGGAGTCTCCCGATTCGTACTCGACGCCGGCGCTGCTCGAGTACGACGGGACCACGGAGATCGTCGTCACGGGCGGGGACGCGGTGACCGGGCACGACCCGGAGACCGGGCAGGAGCTGTGGCGGGCCGACGGGCTGAACCCCACGCGGCAGCGCGACTACCGCATCGTGGCGTCGCCGCTCGTGCGCGACGGGGTGATCTACGCCCCCACGCGGGTCCGGCCGCTGCTGGCGCTGCGGCCCGGCGGGCGGGGCGACGTGCTGGACACGCACGTCATCTGGTCGTCGGACGACGGGCCGGACGTGCCGACGCCGGTGACCGACGGCGAGTACTTCTACGTGGTCAACGACCGCGGCATCGTCTACGTGACCGACGCCAAGACCGGCGCGCCGGTCTACGGACCCGAGCGCATTGGTCGGGGTACCTACAGCGCGTCGCCGGTGCTGGCCGACGGCAAGATCTACGTCACCAACGAGAACGGCATGACCACCGTCCTGGGGGCCGGACCCGAGTTCGAGGTGCTCGCGGAGAACGACTTCGACGACTACGTCCTCAGCTCGCCCGCGGTCTCCGAGGGGCAGTTGTTCATCCGCACCACCGGCCATCTCTATGCCATCGGGGACCGCCGTCCGCCGGCCGCCGCCACGGACGACGTCGCGGCGGGAGTGACTGCGGCGGCGGAGGAGCCGCTTGCCCCCCTCGACGAGCCGCAGCAGGCCGTGAGCTGGCGGACCGTCGTCGTCGGCGCGGGAATCGTGCTGGCCGTAGCCGTGCTGGTGGTTGCGGGGTGGCGATGGGGGTCGCGCCGGCGGTGACGACGGCCGCTGGCGCGGACCGACAGGTTGTCGTGACGAAACACGGCTGGGACCGCCCCCGGCGCCCACGGTGCACCTTGCAGGCCCCACACCACCCTCGGACCATTTCGCCGCCAGAGATGCCATAATTGCTCTCATTGTGGCGATAGCGAGAACATTTTTTCGCCCGCCTCCGGGGCACTTCTTCCTGTTCGGCCCGCGTGGAACCGGCAAGAGCACCTGGCTGCAGGCCGCGTTTCCTGAGGCCGTCCGGGTCGATCTGCTGGCGCCGGCGCAGCAGCGGCAGTACGCGGCGCGGCCGGAGCGGCTGCGTGAGCTCGCGGCGGCCCCCGGGGCGGCCGACATCGTGATCGACGAAGTACAGCGGGTTCCCGAAGTGCTCACCGTCGTGCACCAGCTCATGGAGGAGCCCGGCGGCCCGCGCTTCGTGCTGACCGGATCGAGCGCCCGCAAGCTCAAACGGGCGGGTGTGGATCTGCTCGCCGGTCGCGCGGTGGTGCGGCGGATGCATCCGTTCATGGCGGCCGAGCTCGGCGCGGGCTTCGACGTGGGGGCGGCTCTCGATCATGGGCTGCTGCCGTTGGTCTGGGACGCCGACGATCCCGGCGATACGCTGAGCGCCTACGCGGGGCTCTATGTCCAGCAGGAGGTCCAGTCGGAAGGGCTGGTGCGCGATCTCGGCGCCTTCCACCGGTTTCTCGAGGCCGTCAGCTTCTCCCACGCGTCGGTGCTCAACACGAGCGACGTGGCCCGAGAGTGCGAGGTTCGCCGCAAGACGGTGGAGGGGTTCATCGAGATCGTCGAAGACCTGCTGCTGGCGTTCCGGCTTCCCGTCTTCGCCCGCCGCGCGCGCCGGCGGGTCACGACGCATCCGAAGTTCTTCTTCGCCGACGCCGGCGTGTTTCGCTCGCTGCGCCCGGCAGGGCCGCTGGATCGGCCGGAGGAGGCCCGCGGGGCCGCGCTGGAGGGACTGGTCGCGCAGCACCTGCGGGCGTGGATCGACTACTCCCGAGCCGACGCCACCCTCGCGTTCTGGCGCACGCGCGCCGGCAGCGAGGTCGACTTCGTGCTCTACGGCCGCGACGTGTTCTGGGCCCTCGAGGTCAAGCACGCCGCGCGCATCCGCCCGGCGGACCTCAGGTCGTTGAAGAGCTTCGCGCAGGACTACCCGGAAGCGCAGGCCCGGCTCGCCTACCTCGGCGACGAACGCCTGCAGGTCGACGGCATCCTCTGCCTGCCGGTGAGCGAGCTGCTGCACAGCATCGTCCCGGGGACTCCGCTGCCGTGACGGATTTCGACGATGGAATCCACGATCGCCGCCAACGCCGTTCGGAATCCTGCGATGGACCCTGATCGACGCATCCGCGGCGCAGCGTTCGCGGCCATCGAGAAGCTGTCACGGCAGCATGGCGGACAGATTCCTTGGGAGGCGATCAGGGTTGGCTTCCAGGCGGGCGGCGAAACGGTGCTCTTCGCGAATCGGGCGAAGGGGATCTTCAAGCCGCGCCAGATGAGCGCGGCCCTCAGCATCAAGACGACGGTGCCGCGAGCCGGCAGGTCGTTGTGGTACCGCGATCAGAGCGTCGGTGCGACAAACCTGGACGACGCGACGGGTCTGCTTCGCTATGACCTGTCGCGCGGTGGACGAGAGGATCCGACCAATCGCGCGCTCCAGGCCGCGATGCGGCGGGGCGCACCGCTCATCTATTTCATGGGCGTCTCGCCGGCTACGTACCAACCGATATTCCCGGTCTGGGTCGAAGACTTCAGACAGGAGGAAGGATGCGTGTTGCTGGCAACGGCCGACTTCGCGGTGACGGAGGTCGTGAGTCCGGTTGCCGCCGTGCGAGAGAGCCTTGAAGCCTCATACTCTCCGATCACGACGCGCACCAGGAACCACCAGGCGTGGTTCAGCGCGCGGACGAAGGCGGCGTACCGCTGGCGATGCGCGTTCAGCGGACTGCCGGTACGCGAACTGCTGGTCGGAGCCCATATCGTGCCCGATGCCGAGGGAGGCCCACCCTCGGTGCGCAACGGCATCTGCATGTCCGCACTGCACCACATCGCGTTCGACTCGAACTTGATCGGCGTCGATCCCGACTATCGCGTGCACGTGGCGTCGCCGCTACGTGAACAACGCGACGGCGACCTGCTGGCGAACATCAAGGGAATCGATGGAGCACGGCTCGGGCTTCCACAGGCTCGGGAAGACTGGCCGGCTCGCCGGTTCCTCGAGCGGCGATTCAAGCAGTTTCGGGAGGCGCTCGGATAGGGGCGCCAGCGGCTGTCGGTGGAGGGCTCACGCGGGCGTCGAGGAAGCCTCATCCCCGGGAGCGCTCCGCCTTGTAGTCGAACGTCGGATCCCAATCGAGCGAGTCGAACAGCTCGAGGAGACTGATGACCAAGTTCGTTGCCATCCTGCACAATTGTCGCACGAGCTTCCGCAGGTGGCGTTGACTCACTGAACTTAGTCGTTTACCCTCGCCTCATGGAGTTGATTCGCACGATCCGGGGTCGGCGCGGGCTGTCCCAGCGCGCCCTCGCGCGACGGGCGGGGCTGTCGTTCCGGGGCGTGCAACTGCTGGAGTCGCCCGAGCACGATGCCCGCGTGTCGAGCCTGGAACACGTCGCCCAGGCGTTCGGATTGCCGAGTACCGGTGTCAGGCGCGCGGTTTCCCGCGTGCTGCTGGAACCGCCGGACTCGCTGTTCTGCGCGTCCGTCCGCATGCTCGAGGACGGGGCACGGTCGTGGCGCCGCCACCTGATGGACAGTGTCGACGCGGTGCGTCGCTCCAGGTCGGGGGCAGAGCTGGAGACGGCGCCATCGGTCGAGTTGCCAGAGCGGCTTCGCGCCCTGCTGGCGGGGGTAGCCGAGGTGCTGGCGGCAGAGTGCGCCGTCGGCGCCCCGCACTGGACCAGCGGAGTGGGGCCGCTCGATCGGCCTTGGTTCGTCTCCGGCTACGAGAACCTCAAGGCCTCGGCGCTCGTCGAGAGTCCGGTGCCGTTCCGCTCGCGCAACGTGTTCGTCCTCGTCAACTTCCTCGACCGGGTCTGACCGTGTTGAGCGCCGATCGCATTCGGGCTCTCTTCGAGGCGCTCGACCAGGAGCTCGCCAGGCGCGCGGTCGTGGGCGAGGTCGGCATCCTCGGCGGCGCGGTCATGTGCATCGTCTTCCAGGCGCGCGAGAGCACCAAGGACGTTGATGCCGTGTTCGCGCCGACGCGCGAAATCCGCGACGCGGCCCGTGTGGTGGCCGCCGCGTTCGGGGTCCCGGACGACTGGCTGAACGATGCGGCGAAGGGATTCGTCGTGTCGTCGCCGCCCCGGATCCAGGTTCTGGATCTTCCGAATCTGCGAGTCTGGGCTCCCACCCCCGAGTACCTCCTCGCGATGAAGTGCATCTCCGCGCGGTTCGACACGCACGACGCCGACGATGTCGCGTTCCTCGTCCGACGCCTCGGGCTCGTCGCCCCGGAAGAGGTATTCGAGCGCATCACGCGCTACTATCCGCAGGAGCGGGTGCCGCCCAAGACTCGCTTCCTCGTCGAGGAGCTGTTCGACGCCGGAATCCCTCCGACGTCGGATCGCGAATGAACACGAGCCGGAGGCTCGCGCTCGTGAGGAAGGCGATCGGCAGGACGTCGATTTCCTGGTGCAGGATCTGCGAGCACGTGGCGCAGCAGTGGCGTCGCCGTCCCGCTACCGGTGCGCCACCGGCTCGAGCCGCACGACCCGACTCGGCTGGCCGCGTTGCTCGACCGCGAGGTAGATGTAGCCGTCCGGTCCCTGGCGGACGTCCCGCACGCGGCCGATGCCGTAGGCGAGCGTCTCTTCGAGCTCGATCCGTCCCGGCCGGTCGACGCTCGGCGTGAGGCGCGCGAGCTGCTGTCCCGCCATCCCGCCCACGAAGAAGCTGCCGTTCCAGTCCGGGAAGCGGTCGCCGGTGTAGACCATCAGCCCGGAGGTGGCGATGGAGGGGACCCAGAAGTGCACCGGCGATTCCATGCCCTCGCCGCGCGTCCCGGCGTGGATGGCCGTGCCGCTGCCGTAGTTCACGCCGTAGCCGATGACCGGCCAGCCGTAGTTCAGGCCGGGCTCTATCAGGTTGAGCTCGTCGCCGCCCTGCGGGCCGTGCTCGTGGGCCCACACGTCGCTGGTCTCGGGGTGCACGAGCAGCCCCTGCGGGTTGCGGTGGCCGTAGCTCCAGATCTCGGGCAGGGCGCCCGGCTGCCCGACGAACGGGTTGTCGTCGGGCACGCGGCCGTCGTCGTGGAGGCGGACGGTGACGCCGTGATGGTTCGACGGATCCTGCGCGGGGTGCGCCGCCAGGTCGCCCCGCGTGCGCGCCATCCGGTCGCCCACCGAGGCGAAGAGGTAGCCGTCGGGCGTCCAGGCCAGCCGCCCCCCGTAGTGACCGCCGCCCTGCGACTGCGCCTCGAAGACGTCCTCGACGCCGGTGAGCCGGTCGCCCTCGAACCGGCCCCTGATGACCGCCGTCGTCGAGCCCTCTTCCGTCGGCCGCGCGTAGCTCAGATACAGCAGGCGGTTGGTCGCGAAGTCGGGGTGGGGGAGCACCTCGAACAGCCCGCCCTGGCCCCTCGCGACCACCTCGGGGACGCCCGGTACCGGGTCGGGCAGCAGCGTGCCGTCGCGCACGATGCGCAGGCGCCCCGGGCGCTCGGTGACCAGCATGTCGCCGTCGGGCAGCCAGGCGATGGACCAGGGGGTGTCGAGGCCGTCGGCCACGGTCACGGCGCGGTAGTCGTGGAGGGCTGATCGCTGTACCTCCTGGGCGGTGGTCCGGCTTCCGGCGAGCATGCACGCCAGGGCGGCGCAAGCGACGGCAGTGCGAATCATCTCGGCTCCTCTGAATCGCGCGCGTCCCCGCACGCGGTGAGACACAACCATCCATCATGGCATGGATCCGCACGTGGCGCGTGGCGGGCGGACTCCGTTCGAGCAGACGTTCGCTTGACGGTCGCCCGTGGCGTCGGTATGGTCGGGCGAATCCGGGACGGGGCGCCGGCCGAGCCGGGCCGATCCAAGCGGGGACGACGACCATGAGATGTACGCCGGGACTCTTGCGCGGCTCATTCCGCTGGCGGGCGATCCTGCCGGCCGCGGCCGTGGCCTTTCTGCTCGCCGCCCTTCCCCTGGCCGCCCAGCCGGGAAGCGCAGCGGCGCCGCCGCCGGCCGACCGCCCGAACATCCTGTTCCTGTTCGCGGACGACCAGCGGCCCGACACCATCCGCGCCTGGGGGAACGAGCGCATCGACACCCCGAACCTCGACCGGCTGGCCGACGAGGGGTTCAGCTTCCGGCGCAACTATACGTTCGGCTCGAACAGCGGCGCGGTGTGCGTCCCGAGCCGGGCGATGGTGCTGACCGGCCGAAGCTGGATGCGCTCGCCGAACGACATGCGGGGGGTCCCGACCCTGCCTCGCCAGCTCGAGGCGGCGGGCTACCGCACCTTCATCACCGGCAAGTGGCACAACGGGGAAGAGGCGCTGCTGCGGAGCTTCGACCGCGGCACGGCGGTATACCTCGGCGGCATGGCCGACCACACGCAGGTGGCGGTCCAGGACATCGAGGACGGCGAGCTGGTCCGCCGCCGCGTGGGGGAGGCGTTCTCGAGCGAGCTGTTCGCCGACGCGGTCATCGCCTTTCTGGGCGAGCAGGCGGCCCTGGAGGGGGACGGACCGGACCAGCCGCAGCAGCCGTTCTTCGCCTACGTGCCGTTCATGGCGCCTCACGATCCGCGCCAGCCGCCGCCCGAGTACCGCGAGCGGTACTACCGCCGCGACCTGCCGCTGCCGGCGAACTACATGCCGCAGCACCCGTTCGACCACGGCGTCCTGAACGTCCGCGACGAGAACCTGGCCGCGTGGCCGCGGACGCCGGAGGTCATCCGCGATCAGCTGGCCGAGTACTACGGCCTGATCACCCACCTCGACGAGCAGGTGGGGCGGATTCTCGCGGCGCTCGAGGAGAACGGACAGGCGGAGAACACGGTGGTCGTCTACGCCGCCGACCACGGGCTGGCAATGGGAAGCCACGGGCTGCTCGGCAAGCAGAACCTGTACGAGCACTCGATGCGTTGCCCGCTGATCGTCCGCGGCCCGGACATCCCGCGCGGCTCGACCGACGCCTTCACCTATCTGTTCGACCTGTTCCCGACCCTGCTCGCCCTGGGCTCCGCCGAGACGCCGCCCGGCATCGACGGCCGCGACCTGGCGGCGCTGTGGTCGGGGGGAGGCGATGCGGCGTGGCGGCAGAGCCTGTTCCTGCCCTACCGGGACCTGATGCGCGCGGTTCGCGACGACCGGTACAAGCTGATCGTCTATCCGCAGGTCAACCACCGGCAGCTCTTCGACCTCGCCGAGGATCCCGACGAGCTGAGCAATCTCGCCACCGATCCCGCGCACGGGCAGACGCTGGCCCGGCTCGAGGCGCTGCTGGAGGGCTGGCGGGCGGCGATGGCTGACGCGGCGCCGCTCGAAACCGCCGACCCGTTGCCTCTTCGGCGCGATCTGACCGGCCGAGAACGGGCGCCCGACCGCTGGCAGCCGCGTTGGATCGTGGACAAGTACTTCGACCGGTGACCGCGTCGGCGCTATGCTGGCGGTGTGGCCGCGGCCCGGCGCCGTCGATGCCCGCCCCACCGCTGCCGGCGCTGAGGGCGGCCGGGTGAGCGCGGGCCGGGACCCGATGGGTGCTCTCCCCGTTGGCGAGAAGCCGGCGCGGCGACGTGCAACCCGACTTCGGCAACTCGCGGCCGATTTTCCCGAAGGACACGACATGGCGACAGCCACCCGACGCGACTTCCTCACGGCGACCGCCACCGCGGCCGCTTCCCTGGCGGGCCGTCCCGCGTTCGCGCAGGGCACCGATCCGACCGACCTGAGCATCGCCGAGGCGCAGCGCCTCGTTCGCCGCCGCGACCTCTCGCCGGTGGATCTCGTGGAGGCCTACGTCACGCGCATCCGGTGCCTCGACCCCCGGCTCAACGCCTTCGTCACGGTGACCGAGGAGCGCGCCGTCGCACGTGCGCGAGCCCTCGAGACGGAGCTGGCGGACGGCCGGTGGCGCGGCCCCCTGCACGGCATTCCGATCGGGCTGAAGGACAACATCGACACCGCGGGGGTGCGGACGACGGCGGGGAGCGCGGTGTACGCCGACCGGGTCCCCGACGAGGACGCCGAGATGGTGACGCGGCTCGAGGCGGCGGGCGCGATCGTCCTCGGCAAGCTCAACCTGCACGAGTTCGCCTACGGCGGGACGTCGGCGTTCACCCTGTCCGGTCCCGTGCGCAACCCCTGGGACACCGATCGCATCCCGGGCGGGTCGTCCGGCGGCTCCGGCGCGGCGGTCGCGGCGCGGCTGTGCGCCGGCGCCCTCGGCACCGACACCGGGGGGTCGGTCCGCATCCCCGCCGCGCACTGCGGCATCGTCGGCCTCAAGGCGACCTACGGGCTGGCAAGCATCCGCGGCATCGTTCCCCTCTCGGTCTCTCTCGACCACGTCGGCCCGATGTGCCGGTCGGTGGCCGACGCCGCCCTGATGCTGCAGGCGATGGCGGGCTACGACCCGCGGGGCATCGCCAGCATCGAGGCCGAGATTCCCGACTACGCGGGCGCGCTCCGCCGGCCGACGTCGGCGCTGCGCCTCGGCGTGCCCCGGGCGTACTACGAGGACGTGGACCCGCAGGTCCTGGCCGCCGTCGAGCGGGCCCTCGACGTCCTCGGCGATCTCACGGCGGGCACGCGGGACATGGAGCTGCCGGCGCTGCCGGAGATCCGCACCGTCGGGGTCGAGGCGTACGCCTATCACGCCGATCTCCTCGAGGAGCGGCGGGACCTGTACGACGAGAGCACGCTGGCGCGCATCGAGGGCGGGGCCGGGATGTCCGCGGCCGACTACGCCGAGGCGCGCTATCAGCTCGCGCTCGTGAGGAAGGCGATTGCCGCGGCGTTCGACGACGTCGACGTCGTGGTCACGCCGACGCTGGTGGAGCTTCCCGTCAGCATCGAGGCGGCGCAGGCGTCGCCGCGCGAGGCGACCGCGGTCCTGATTCGCAACACGGCGCCGTTCAACGGGTACGGCACGCCCGCCATCAGCGTCCCGTGCGGCTTCAGCCGCGAGGGCCTGCCCATCGGGCTGCAGCTCTGCGGCCCCGCCCTCGGCGAGGTCGACGTACTGGCGCTCGCGCACGCGTACGAGCAGGCAACGGACTGGCACGAGCGGACCCCGGCGCTGTAACCGGGGGGCTCGGGACCGGGCTCGACCCCGGTTCCGCACGGGTGGATCGAGCGGTCGTCCCCCCCGGGGTGGAGCTGTCAACGGGTGGACTCGTTCTCAGTCGATCTCCCGGCGCGGTGGACGCCAGATCCGTAGCGCGGTATGTCGCGCGGCGTGGTGGAAGTCGCCATCGGTGGTGAGCAGCTCCAGGTCGTGATGGAGACAGAGGCGCACGAGCAGGGCGTCGATGGTACCGAGCTGGACCCCACGACGGCGGCACGCATTGCGGATGTCGGCCGCCGCCAAGTGATCCTCCCGGTTCGGCACGATCATCGGCAACGACGCGAAGCGCTCCACTATCGAGTCGCGGGCCGTGGGTCCGCGGAAGCCCTGGAGCAGCTCCTGAAGGACGATCCCGGTGGTGTGGACCGCCTCCCGGGATGCGAGCGCCTCGCGCAGACGGCCGGGCTCGGGCGCGTCGCCCGACGAGTCCCGCCGAAAGGCGAGCGACCAGACGCTGGTGTCGACGAAGAGGCTCATCGGCGCGAGCGTTCCGCCTTGTAGTCGAACGCCGGATCCCAATCGAGCGAGTCGAAGAGCTCGAGCAACCGCCGTTGCTCCCGGCGCGCGATGAACTCCTGCAGGGCCAGCGTCACCGCCGCGGTCTTGGTTCGTTTTCCACTCAGCTCCACGGCGCGCTCCAGCAGATCGGGGCGGATCGCCAGGTTCGTTGCCATGTGGGAATTCTCGCACAAATGGCCGCACAATCCCGATGCTGCCGGCGCAACACCGGTTCGAGCCCCGGGAGTTCGCGGCACGCTGGTGGTTTCGCGGCATGCCGGTGCGGTCCGGGGAGAGATAGAATGAGCGCACCGAGCCGTGCTCGGGATGCAGGAGGTGTCGCAGGCGAAGATGCCGAGGTGGCGGTAGGCGCACGAGCGACAGCAAGGAGATCCCCATGTCGAGACTGAGAGCCGTCGTCGCCGTCCTCGCCGTGTTCACCGCGGGCGCCGCGTTCGCCCAGGACGTCACCGTCACGCCGGACGTGGTGTACGGCCACAAGTACGGCATGGCGTTGACGTTCGACGTGTTCACCCCGGCCGACGCCAACGGGGCGGCGGTGCTGAACATGGTCAGCGGCGGTTGGCGCTCGGCGTGGCGGCCGCACGCGGCGTCGCAACGGCGTTATCAGGCCCTGCTCGACGCCGGATTCACGGTGCTCGCGGTCCGGCACGGCAGCAGCCCGAAGTTCATCCTGCCCGAGATCGTCCCCGACGTCCGCCGCGCGGTGCGCTACGTCAGGCTCAACGCACGGCGGCTGGGCGTCGATCCCAACCGCCTCGGCGTCTGGGGCGGGAGCGCCGGCGGACACCTGTCGCTGATGCTCGGGCTGGCGTCCGACGCCGGGGACCCGTCGGCCGAGGACGCGGTGCTCCGGACCGGCAATCGGGTGGCGGCGGTGGTGGCCTACTACCCGCCGGTCGACCTGCGCCCGCTCGCGCGCGGCATCGACCCGGCGGTCGGGAACGCCCGGTTCCCCGCCCTGAACTTCGATCCCGCCGACGCCCATTCGGTGTCTCCCATCGCTCACGTGTCGGGAGACGATCCCCCCACGCTGCTCATTCACGGCGACGCCGACGGTCTGGTCCCCGTGAGCAACAGCCACGACATGTACGCGGCGCTGCAGGAGCACGGGGTCGAGTCGAAGGTGATCGTCATCCCCGACGCCGGCCACGGGTTCCGCGGCGCCGACGCCGAGCTCGCGATGACCGCGCTGGTCGACTGGTTCGCACAGCACCTCGCGCACTGACCGGCGGCCGTGGAGGAACCCGCGTTGCACCGGGATCGGCGGGATGCGGCGCCGTCCCGGCCGTGCCGGTCGACCCCGCTCATGGTCGACGGCGTCCTGTACGTGTCGATTGCCCTGGCGACTGGAATCAGTACCTGCTCCTGGCCGATTTCAGCGACGAGCACCTTGCAGCGTGCTTTCGGCCCGGTCGACCGGGCGTGATGAGAGAGCATAACGGGCGACTGCGTACGGTCACGCAGGACGTGCCATCGAAAGGAGCGAGGATGTTCGATCTCCGTGAGTACGGGCTCGATGTCGAGACGATCCACCGAAATGCCGCCCCCCCGGTGCTGTATCAACAAGCCTTCCTGCACGACGAGCGGACGACCCTGTCCGATACCGGCGCCTTGATCGCGTACTCCGGCGACAAGACCGGCCGTTCGCCGAAGGACAAGCGCGTCGTGAGACATCCTGAATCGTCCGGCGACGTCTGGTGGGGCAGTGTCAATATCGCTCTCGACGACATGACCTTCTGCGTGAATCGTGAGCGCGCGCTCGATTACCTCAACAGCCGGCCGGTACTCTACTGCGTAGATGCTTTCGCCGGCTGGGACCCGGCGTACCGGCTGAAGGTGCGCGTCATCTGCGCCCGCCCGTATCACGCGCTGTTCATGCACAACATGTTGATCCGGCCGACGCGGGAAGAGTTGCAGGCGTTCGGCGCTCCCGACTGCGTCATTCTCAACGCGGGGGCGTTCCCGGCCAACCGGTACACGACCGGGATGACGTCGAAGACCAGTGTGGACCTGAGTCTCGAACGGCAGGAGGTCGTGATTCTCGGTACGCAGTACGCGGGCGAAATGAAGAAAGCGGTCTTCACGCTGATGAACTATCTGATGCCGAAGCGCGGCGTCCTGTCGATGCACTCCTCGGCGACCGCGGATCCGGCAACCGGCGAATCATCCGTGCTGTTCGGTCTCTCGGGGACGGGCAAGACCACGCTCTCGGCCGACCCGAAGCGCGCGTTGATCGGGGACGACGAGCATTGCTGGAGCGACACGGGCATCTTCAACATCGAGGGCGGCTGCTACGCCAAGGCCATCTACCTGACCCGGGAGGCCGAGCCGGAAATCTTCGAGGCGCTCCGGTTTGGCGCGGTGCTGGAGAACGTCGTCTACGACGCATCCGACCATCATGTCGACTTCGCCGACAGCAGCATCACGGAGAATACCCGTGGCGCCTATCCGATCGAGTTCATTCCGAACATACAACGTCCGTGTGTCGCGAATCACCCGAAGCACATCATCTTCCTCACCTGCGATGCATTTGGCGTGCTGCCGCCGGTCAGCCGGTTGACGCCCGAACAGGCCGAATACCATTTCATCAGCGGCTATACGGCAAAGGTGGCCGGTACCGAAGTCGGGGTCAGCGAACCGCAAGCGACGTTCTCGCCCTGTTTCGGCGGACCGTTTCTCGTCTGGCATCCGGGAAAGTACGCCTCGCTCCTGTCGGAGAAGATCGTCGAACACGGGGTGAGCGTCTGGCTGGTCAATACCGGCTGGAGCGGTGGGCCGCACGGCGTCGGCCGGCGAATCGAGCTGGCCGACACCCGGGCCATCCTGAGGGCAATACACGCGGGCGTGCTGACGACCGCGCCGACCGAGCGGGAACCGTTCTTCGGGCTGCGGGTCGTCACTGCATGTCCTGACGTGTCGAGTGACATCCTCGTCCCGAGAACGACCTGGAGCGATCCCGGCAGCTACGACGAGGCGGCGACGAAGCTGGTGGCGCTGTTCCGGGACAATTTCCGGGCATACGCCGACACCGTGGGTGAAGCCGTGCGTGCGGCCGGCCCGGCCTGATCGCCGGGACGTGCGACTCTCGCCGAGGTGCGGGATGTCCGTGGCGACAGCCCTGCCGGCCAGTTCGGCGCGGGGTGGGGAGAGAGCCTCGGGCTCGTTACGGCTCGTCTTCTGTGCAACAATTTTGGGGCGGTAGGCAATTCTGGCGAGGAGCCCTCGACTCATGACCATAAGCTCGACGATACGTCACCACGCCGCACGGCCTTTTCTCTGGCTGCTGATGATCGCGGCCCTCGCCGCCCCGCCGGCGCACGCGCAGGACGACTGGCAGCACTGGGGACGGGACGCCGGCAACCAGCGCCACTCGCCGTTGACGCAGATCGACATCGACAACGTCTCGACCCTGGTGCCGGCGTGGCGGTACGAGATGACGAAGCCGGGCGTCCCGTCGCGGCCCGCCCAGTCGACGCCGCTCATGGTCGACGGCGTGCTGTACCTGTCGTTCCCGTACTACCGCGTGGTGGCCCTCGAGCCGGAGACCGGTGACGAGCTCTGGGAATACACGGCCCCCGGCGACTGGAACTCGCCCGAGCACCAGCTGCACTGGACGGGCGGTTCCATGCGGGGCCTGGCGTACTGGGAGGGCGACGACCGGACGTCCCCGCAGATCGTGTTCGGCACCGAGGAGGGCGAGCTGATCTCGCTCGACGCGGCGACCGGCGTCCCCAACGCCCGTTTCGGCAACGACGGCTACGTCGACCTGAAGACCCCCGACGTGATGAACGGCTTCCCGAACATGCACTACGGCATCTCGTCGGGGGTGGCCGTCTGGAAGCACCTCGTGTTCACCGGCGTCCACAACGCCGACGAGACGGGCTCGAAGGGGCCGGCCGGCGACGTGCGCGCGTGGGACCTGCGGACGGGCGACCTCGTCTGGACGTTCCACACCGTGCCCCGGCCCGGCGAGTTCGGCAACGACACCTGGCTCGACGGCTCGTGGCGCAACGTCAGCGGCGCCAACACCTGGTCGTTCTTCACCATCGACGAGGAGCGCGGCATCCTCTACATGCCCCTGGGGTCGGCCCACAACGACTTCTACGGCATGGACCGCCCCGGCGACAACCTCTTCTCGGACTCGATCGTCGCGGTGGACGCCCTGACGGGAGAGCGGCTGTGGCACTTCCAGGCCGTCCACCACGACCTGTGGGACCTTGACATGCCGGCGCCGCCGATACTGTTCGACGTCGAGCGGGACGGCGAGACGATTCCCGCCGTCGGCGTCGTGACGAAGTACCCGGTGCTGTTCATCTTCGACCGCGTCACCGGCGAGCCCATCTACGAGATAGAGGAGCGCCCGGTGCCGGCCGGCGACATGCCCGGGGAGTACTACTCGCCGACCCAGCCGTTCCCGGTGAAGCCGCCGCCCTTCGGCCGCATCCGCTTCACGATGGACGACATCGCCACGGTGACGCCGGAGCACACCGCCGCGTGCCGCGAGCTGCTGATGCAGTACGACGGCGGGCGGAACCGCGGCCCCTACACGCCGCCGTCCGCGGAGGGCGCGCTGGTGTTCCCGTCGACCGGCGGCGGGACCGAGTTCACCGGCGGGACGTTCGACCCGAGCCTGGGGTACTACATCATCAACTACGCCGACACCGGCCACATCAGCCAGCTCGTGAAGGTGGAGGACGATCCCGATCGGCGCAGCTACGTGGGTCCTCCCGAGTCGCGCCGGACCTACTGGCACGTCGTCACCCGGCCGTCCGTCGACGGCTGGCCCTGCTGGCAGCCGCCCTGGTCGAGGCTGGTCGCGGTGGACGTCAACAGCGGCGAGATCGCGTGGATGATCCCGTTCGGCACCGTCGAGGGCGCGCCCCCCGGCCTGCTGACCGGCGCCCCCAACTCGCAGAAGGGCGGGCCGACCTCGACCGCCGGCGGCGTGCTCTTCATCGGGGGGGCCAGCGACCGGCGCTTCCGCGCCTACGAGACCAAGACCGGGCGCGAGCTGTGGAGCGTCGAGACCGAGCAGATGATCAGCGGGGCCAATCCGGTCACCTACATGGGGACGGACGGCAAGCAGTACGTCGCGGTGGCCGCGGGGACCACGTTGCTGACCTACACGCTGCCGTGAGAGATGGTCGCGGCCCGGATGACCACATGAATCGGGAGGAGATCTGCAAATGAGCGCGGACGTCGGGTCGGTAGCGGTCAGCGGGGGATTCGCCAGCACGCAACGCATGGACCGATGGTGGGCGGCCCCCGCCGCCACCGCATTCGGTCTGGCCGTGCTGTTCGGCTATCTGATGTTCCGTGCGTTCTACCCGGCGCACGTCTGGTTCGATCCCTATATCAGCCCGGTTGTTGCGCCGCCGCTCCTCACGCCGGTCTCGGGTTATCCGGGGTCCGTGCCGGTGGACGTTGCCTGGCTCGGTGCGTTCCCCGCGTGGTGGCCGGCGTTTCTTCCACGGTCGCCCGCGTTCTTCATTCCGGCCCTGGCGATCGCATTCCGCTTCACCTGCTACTACTACCGCGGCGCCTACTACAAGGCCTTCGCGATGACCCCGCCCTCGTGCACCGTCCGGGGCCTGCCCGCGCAGTACCGGGGAGAGACCCGGCTGTTGTGGTTCCAGAACCTGCACCGCTACACGCTGTACGCCGCCCTCTTCGTCCTCGCGTGCCTCTGGTGGGAGGGCCTGGCCGCGTTCTTTCGTGACGGCCGGTTCGGCATCGGCGTCGGCACGGTGGTCATGCTGGTCAATGCCGGCCTCATCACGGGCTACACGTTCGGGTGTCATTCGTGGCGTCATCTCGTCGGCGGGAAGCTGGACTGTTTCTCGTGCAAGGGGGTGGTCTCGCCGCGGCACCGCCTGTGGAGGGGTTCGACCTGGCTGAACGAGCGCCACATGCTGTTCGCCTGGATCAGCCTCGGCTGGGTGGTCTTCACGGATCTCTACATCTACCTGGTCTCGGCGGGCGCGGTTACGGATTTCAGCACCTGGTAGGCTGCCGGATTCGGATGGTCGAGGCTGGCGAGGGCCTGTGCCTTGGGCGCGCGTCTCAGTTGCGTTTCGACATCCAGCGCCGTCTCTTGAAGACGACCCGGTCGAGCCAGGCGATCGGCCAGCGGGGCCGAGGAGTGAGCTCCCGGGCATCCTCTTTCGTGGCTGGCGCACCATCCAGAAGGAGCTGGCCCGGCTGTTTGTACGTGCCGAACACCAGGTCCGCGACGGGGATACCGAAGAACCCGGCCACGTTCAGGTTGCACCGGTAGTTCGCGTGATGGGCCTGGTGGAATCCGTACACCTTGCGCCACACCCTGCCGAACATCCGGTTGTTCAATTTCGGCTTCCACCACGTATCGTATGGCAGGTGATGCGCGACGTGGATCGTTTCGTACAGAAACAGGGCCATCGCGATGGCGGCGTACCCGCCAATGAGTATCGGGATGCCCGGGAATGAGAATGCGAAAGGCGCGAAGAAGGGCGTGAACGCCGCGAAGGCGGGAATCAACCCCCAGGGCGGGAACGTGGCCTGGTCGTCGTGGGCCACGTCGCAGATCGGATACGCGCTCCGGACGGTCTTCTTCCCGTCGTCGAAGGCGACCGCGGTCAGCTTGTGGTGCGCGAGGTGGCTCGTGCAGAAGGCGCGGAGGAACCTCACGGTCTCGATGTGGAGGAGGTAGCGGTGGAAGAAGTACTCTGCAAAGCAGAGCAGCAGACTGCAGACGAGGCCCGTGAGAACGATCGCCAGGATACCCGATGACACCTGCTGGTCCCAGGTCCAGCTGAAGAAATGCCGCACGAACGCAAAGAGCGCGACCAGTTGCAGGGCGATGAACACGGCAAACCACAGGAAGGCGGCCGAGTGTCGGGTGCGGTTCTCGAAGGAGAGGAAGTTCAAGGTCGAGAGTCTCATCCAGGGGCACTCTATCCCGAACCGATGGTGCGGAACAAGCAGGAACAAGCCGCGGTTCCGGTCGACTCGTGTCGCGGCGGCCCTCATCCGCATCGGGCCGCGGCGGCGTTCCGGTCCGGCCGGCGGCCGCCACGATCCGTGGGCTCTCGGCGATCCTCGAGACCGGGGCTTCAGCCGGTCTCGGCCAGGGCCTCGGGCTGAAGGGTCTTCAACTTCTCGAAGATCCCCTCGATGACGTTGCTCTTGCCGGCGAACAACGCCTCGGGACCGCCGGCGTGCACGCTGCTGAACGGCGCCTCGTAGAGCGCGGACGGCTCCATGACGCCCCGCGCCGTGAGTTGATCGATCACCATCTCGATGAAGCGGATCTGCGACGTGGTCAGGCTCCGGTTGGAGAGGAACTCCGAGAAGGCCTGCTGTGCGGCGGCGCGGTCCATCCCCACCATGCTCCGCACGAAATGAGCCAGCGAGGGGGCGTCGTGGCGGGCCAGGAGGCCCGTCAGCAGGGTCCGGCCGTCGTCCTCGCCGATCTCGACGAGCGCCTGTTCCAGCCCCCGCAGGTCGGCAGCGGTGAGCGGCTGGTTGGTCCGGAGGCGATGGATCACGAGGTGGTCGAGGTGGTTCTTCAGGAACTCCTGCACCTTCTTCTCGTACTGCACCCCGGTCATCTTCGGCAGGTAGACAGCGGCGTCCTCGCGCACGGCCGTGATCTCGTCCCGGAAGTCGGTGTAGACGACCTTGCGCGTCTTCTTGTCCAGGAAGGGCACCAGGCCGCGCAGGCGCAGGCGCAGCTCCTCGAGACCGTTCAGCCCGATGCCCTCCCAGAAGGCGTTCTCCTGCACCGCGGCCAGGTACGCGAGCTGAGCCGCCACCGCGGGAATCGTACTCTTTTCCTCGAGCAGCATGGCGATCTCCACCACCCGCCGGCGGTGCCGCTCCAGCGTGCCCGCGTCGCCCTCGGCGAGGGCCAGCTGCATCTTCAGCGCCGTGAGATCGAACAGGCGCGACTCGATGTCGTCGGTCTCGACCTCGCTGGGCAGCCCGGCGACCTCGTTCTGCAGGACCTCGACGTCGGGCGCGGCGAGCCGCTCCCATGACGCCGGCTGCCGGAAACGCTCTACCGCCTCGAGCCGCATGCGCACGATGAAGTTCTCGCGGTTCATCGCCGCCACCTGACCGTGGAGCTCGTTCGTCAACGCCTCGGCCAGCGCCTCCCCCGGGTCCAGGTCCGGCGTCGCCTGGACGACGGTCAGCAGCTGCACCCTCGCCCGAAAGAGCCGGGCGCCGAGGGGAGCGACGCCGCGGTCCTCGATGCCCTCCGGCTGCTCGCGGAAGAAGTCGAAGTTGAAGCAGAAGTCGAAGACGCGGAAGTCGTGCTTGTCCTCCCCCGGTCCGAACAGGTCCGGGCAGAGGCGCGTGCCGCGCCCGATCATCTGCCAGAACTTGATCCGCGAGTAGACCGGCTTGAAGAAGACCAGGTTGGCCACCTCGGGAATGTCTATGCCGGTATCGAGCATGTCCACGGAGATCGCGATGTGCGGCGCCTTGTCCTTCTGCGCGAAGTCGTCGAGCAGGCTCTGCGGATAGGTGGCGTAGTGATCGATGACGCGGGCGAAGTGCCCGGCGTGCCGCGGGTAGTGGTGGTTGAACCGCTCTTCGATGAACGTCGCATGCTCGTGATTGCGCGCGAAGACGATCGTCTTGGCCAGCCGGTCGCCACCGTCGACGGTGTGGCCGTGCTCCATCAGATGTTGCAGCACCTTGTCGACGGTATCGCTGTTGAAGAGCCAGCTGTTGATGGCGGCCGCGTTGACCCGTTCCGGCAGCCCGCCGCCGTCCTCGTCGTCGCCCCAGTCGAGGCCCTCCCACTGCGCCTGCTCCTCCTCGCTGAGCGAGTCGTAGTCGATGCCGTCGCGCGGAAAGCGGAGATCCACCGGCTGAACCCTGGGCGGCACGAGAAAGCCGTCGGCCACCGCGGTCGCGAGCTCGTACGCGTCGGTGGGCACGCCCGGCTTCAGCTCGAAGAGCTCGTAGGTGTTCCGGTCGACCTGGTCCCGGGGCGTCGCGGTCAGGCCCACCAGCAGCGAGTCGAAGTAGCGGAAGATGGCGCCGTACTTCTGGTACACCGAGCGGTGCGCCTCGTCGATGATCACGAGGTCGAAGTGCCCGACCCCGAAGCGGGCCTCGGTCCCCGCCGTCTCGTCGATCAGCCCCATCATCGTCGGATAGGTGCAGACGTAGACCCGGCCCGCCTTGTCCTTCTCGGTCACCAGGTTCACGGGGCTCGACTCGGGGAGGTGGGCCTTGAACGCCCCCACCGCCTGGTTCACCAGCGACACCCGGTCGGCCAGAAACAGCGCGCGCTTGACCCAGCCCGCCCGTTGCAGCAGGTCGACCAGCGCGATCGCCACGCGGGTCTTGCCGCTGCCCGTCGCCATCACCAGCAGCGCCTTGCGCCGCGCCTGCCCGAACTGCTCGCCGATGCTGCGGATGGCCCGCTTCTGGTAGTACCGCTCGACGATGACGTCCCTCACCCGCGTCACGTCCAGCGGCTCGCGATGCGTGCGGCGATGGAGCAGCGAAGCCAGCTCGTCCTTCTTGTGGAAGCCGGCGACGGCCCGCGGCACGTAGGCCCGGTCGTGCCACAGGTGGGTCTCGTACCCGTTCGTGTAGTAGATGACCGGACGCTGGCCGTGCATGGCCTCCAGACAGTCCGCGTAGAGCTTGGCCTGCTGTCGACCCTTTGCCGCGTCGACGGTGGTCTTCTTCGCCTCCACCACCGCCAGGGGCCTGCCGTCGTCTCCCCACAGGACGTAATCGGCGTGGCCGATTCCCGAGGCGTTCGGCATGCCCGTGACTTCGTACTCGCGGTCCCGTTCCTGGTCGAGCGGCCATCCGGCACGCTGCAGGGCCAGGTCGATGATCAGCCTGCGGGTCTCGTTCTCGCTCCAGTCGCGCGTCTCCGGGACGGCCTCGTTCTCCGCCTTGATGGCGGCGAGCCGCTCGCGTAGAGCCTCCAGCTCGCCTTCGACCTCCTTGCGCGCGTCCTCGGCCGCGTCCAGCCGGCGCTTGAGGGCGCCCAGCTCCTCGACGCTGGCCCGGGCAGCGCCCGGCTCCGTCGTGGAAACCAGGGACTCGTCGAAGGTCTTCCCGTGGAGGCTCTCCGCCCCCTTCCGCAGATACGTCCGACCCGCCCAGTAGAGGACGTGCGCCAGCTCCCGCACGATGTTCAGCGCGTGCTCCGGTGTCGGCGTCTTGTTGCCATGCACCGCCACGTTGCCCGCCTGCCGGATGTACTCCGCCTTCCGCCACACTACCTCGGGCACGAGCGCACGGAACGCCGGTTCGCTGAGGTAGTTGTCCAGGTTCGTGACCTTCGGCGGATTCAGCGCCTTCTCGACCCTGTAGACACGCCTGACCAAGCGCTCCAGCGCATGGCGTGCATGGAAGCAGGAGGCCCGCGGATCGCCGTAGACGTGGCGCTCCGCATAGCTCGCGCTCTCCGCCGCATGCGGGAACTCCTGCGTCAGGAACGCGAAGTTAGCGGAGATTTCCATGGCGGATCAGAGGTCTCCGCGGAAGGCGCGGGATTGCAGGGAGGCGAAGAGGGTGTCGAGTTCGGCGAGGTGGGCGAGTTGCCCGGCCTTTTGGCGTTCGACGGATTCGGCAATGGTGGAGAAACGACTCTGGAGTGACATCGGTGGAAGTGGAACGAAAATACCAGAAAATGCCGACTTGCTGACCATCCCCTTCATGGAGTTCGTCGATGCGCTTTGGACGAGTCGTTTGCCCACCCAGAACACTCCGAAGGCGAACCAGAGAGCAATGCGCTCGCCTGGCACAAATGCGTTGATCTGCTGGTTGAAGGCGACTTCTCGGTCCGCGATTGCCGCGTTGCCGATACATGAGGGTGACCCAGCAATGCAGGTTACGAGAATCGACCCCTCCGGAGCCGTGCGCGCGACGGCTCTGCCAGCAATCGAAAGGCGCTCTTCAGCTTCAGTAAGCACAAACGATGGATGATTGATGTTGTCGGACTTAATCCACTCGATGTCCTTGCCGTAGAACTCGGGTTGCTTCCGTGAAGGTGTGTTCCCGGTGACTACTTCGCCGACCTCCCCTAGCCTGGATTATTCGCGAAGATGGTGATTCTGGGGGAGACACAGGGGCCTCCGTGTGGTACAAACGTTGTGTTGACAAGCGTTTAGCCACAACGGAGACCCCTGCGTGACACCCGACAAGATATCACAGACTGTCCTGTTCCCGGATCTCTTCGACAAGCCCCTCGTCGCGACGTTCAACCGCGAGCAGGCGAGTTCCGACGGCGGCGGCGTCCTGCTCAAGGCGGCCGAGCGCGTGTACGGCCTCGTCAAGGCGTTTGCCGGGTGTCTCGCCGACAAGCGCGCGCCGGAGAAGATTCGGCACACGCTCGCGGAGCTGGTCGGACAGCGGATCTTCGGCATCGCGTGCGGTCATCCCGACGGCAACGACGCGGACCACTTGGCGGAGGACCCCATCCACAAGCTACTGCTCGGGCGAGACCCGGTGGCCGGCGCGCCCCTGGCGTCGCAGCCGACGATCTCGCGGTTCGAGAACGGCGCGGGCCGCGGCGCGCTCTACCGAATGGCGCGGGAGTTGGCGGCGAGCGTGATCGAGCGGCATCGGCGCCGCCTGCACCGGCGGGTGTGGCGGATCACCATCGATCTGGATCCGACCGACGACCGGACGCATGGCGCGCAACAGCTCACGTTCTTCAACGGGCACTACGACAGTTGGTGCTATCTGCCGCTGCTCGCGTTCCTGACTTTCAACGACGAGAAGGAGCAGTATCTGTGCGCGGCGGTGCTGCGGCCGGGGAACGCGGTGGCGGCCGACGGGACCCTGGGCCTGCTGTGTCGGCTGCTGCCGATGCTGCGGGCGGCGTTTCCGTCGACGCCGTTTCTCGTCCGGCTCGACGGGGGCTTTGCGACCCCGGAGATCCTCGATTTCCTGGATGCCGAACCGGGGCTCGACTACGTGGTCGCGATGGGCAAGAACGCGGTGTTGCAGCGGCATGCCGAATCCGCGATGGCGGTGGCCCGCGCGCAGAGCGAGGCCAGTGGCCGAACCGAGCACGTCTATACCGACACCCGCTACGCAGCCGGCACGTGGGGCCACGAACGCCGGGTCGTGATCAAGGCGGAGGTGGTCCGGCTCAAGGGTCGCGAGCCGCGGGACAATCCGCGCTTCGTCGTGACGAATCTCTTGGAGAGCTCGCGCTTCGTCTACGAGTGGGTCTACTGCGCCCGCGGGGACATCGAGAACCGGATCAAGGAGTTGCTGGACGGCCTGCAGATCGACCGCACGAGCTGCTGCAAGTTCCTGGCGAACCAGTTGCGCGTGTTGCTGACCGCGGCCGCCTACGTACTCATGCAGGAGCTGCGGCTGCGGGCGGCGCGGACCAGCTGTGCCCGCACCCAGGTGACGTGGCTGCGCGACCGGCTGCTGAAGCTGGGGGTGCATGTCGTCGGCTCGGCGCGCCGCATCGTCCTGCATCTACCACGGGCGACACCCCATCTCCACGCGTGGCGGCGCATCGCCCTTGCGCTTGGCGCCCACGCGGGTTAGTCAGAGCCCGCGCGAGGCTCGGCGCACGCCTCGGTCCCGGGCGGCACCGCCCGTACCGGCAAAGCCTTCCCCCAACTTGGCCTCCGCGACCGCTCCGGCGCCGTGAAGGGCCACTCTACGCCTCCTGCCGCGCCCGCCGCCGCGTCCGAGAGGCTCCCTCGCGGTCGAGTAGGCCCCGTCGGTGACTGATTCTCGACCTTCGCGAATAATGCAGGCTAGAGCAGTGGTCTCCCATCTCATCGGATTGGTGACGGGGTCGCCGAACATGGCGAGGAAGATGGACTGGAGAAGGGTGTCGAGCTGGGCGAGGGCCTCGCGGCGCTTGGCCCGCAAGGCGTCCGCCGCATCCAGCATCCTCGCAATCCGCTTCTGCTTGGGGCGGGGTGGGAGGGGGATCGTGAGGCTCAGAAAAACGTCCCTTGGTAGTGCCCGCCTTCTTGCGGTCGTTCCTCGCAGTTTCGCCCGGTAGAACGCTAGCGCGCGCGGAGAGCGCAGGAACCGCTCGAGATATGCGGGTTCAACTTCAGCATTTGCACGAAGCCTCCACGTGCCGTACGCGGGGCTGACTATTGCTTCGTCATATAACTTCTGAAAGGACAGAACTCCCTCATCGATCGGGAAGCCAACAACTAACTGATTTCGTCGAACGAGCTTGTAGCTGTTCGTGTTGGCGCTCGCCACGCGCTTCTTGAACTTTACCCTTTGGTCGACGAGTCCCTCGTGCATCGTCATCGAGAGAATCGGCAAATCTCGTTCCCGTGCCCGCTCAAGAGTAGCAGGCTCAATGAGTACGTCCAAGGGTACGTCTTGGCAGCCCGTGGCGAAAGTCGGGGTTCAGGGATCGACAGAACGGGCCTGATGTACTACACTCGCACGTATGGCGATGGGGACGACGCGTGACGACGGGTCTCAGCAATCGATGTGGTTGTCGCCGGGCGATCTGCCGCGAAGCGCGGGGCATCCGTTTTACGAACGGCTGAACCAAGTTCTGGATGCGGCGGGGTTCGACGCGTTCGTGGAAGGCCTGTGCGCTAACTTCTACGCGGTGATGGGGCGGCCGAGTTTGGCTCCGGGCCGGTATTTTCGGCTGCTGCTGGTCGGGTACTTCGAGGGGCTGGACTCGGAGCGTGCGATGGCGTGGCGGGCAGCGGATTCGCTGAGCGTTCGGTCGTTTCTGCACTTGTCGGCGCCGGCCTCGCCCCCGGACCATTCGACGATCTCGCGGACTCGGCGTCTGTTTTCGGTGGAGACTCACGAGGCGGTGTTCACGTGGGTGTTGCAGCAGTTGGCGGACGCGGGTTTGGTTCAGGGGAAGACGTTGGGCATCGACGCAACGACGCTGGAAGCGAACGCGGCGATGCGGGCGATCGTGCGTCGGGACACGGGGGAGGACTACAACACGTTCCTGACCCGTCTGGCGAAGGCGTCGGGCATCGAAACGCCGACGGCGGAGGAGTTGGCGCGTTTTGACCGGAAGCGGAAGAAGAAGATGTCGAACGAGGAGTGGACGCACCCTCACGACCCGGACTCGAAGGTGGCGAAGATGAAGGACGGCAGCACGCACATGGCGCACAAGGTGGAGCATGCTGTTGACCTGGAGTCGGGGGCGGTGGTTGGTTTGACGCTTCAGGGTGCGGAGAAGGGCGATACGGAGACGGTGGTGGAGACGGCGGTCAAGGCGGTGGAGCAGGTGGAGGAGGTGTTGCCGGAGGGGTCGGGCGTTGCGGAGATGGTTATGGACAAGGGCTACCACAGCAACGAGACGTTGGTGGGTCTGGCTGCGGTGGGTGTTCGGAGCTACATTTCGGAGCCGGACCGGGGCAAGCGCTCGTGGAAGGACCACCCGGAGGCGCGGGACCCTGTGTACGGGAACCGGCGGCGGATTCGTGGCAAGCGGGGCGGTCGTTTGTTGAGGCGTCGGGGCGAGCTTGTGGAGCGGACGTTCGCGCATGCGTATGAAACGGGCGGCATGCGGCGGGTTCACCTGCGAGGCCACTCGAACATTCTGAAGCGCCTGCTGGTACACGTGGCGGGACTCAACCTCGGGCTGCTTCTGCGCCACCTGACTGGGGTCGGCACGCCCCGGAGCCTGCAGGGGCGGGCTTTTTCCGTCATTTGCGGTGTGATCGGGCGTCTGATCGACCTCTTGGAACGTCTGACGGGTTCCTGGGGCGTCAATTGGCCGCGGATGGCTCCCGTCGGCTCAATCGCTCATCGCCAAGCCGCCTGAACAGGCCGGATCCGTAGCCTGACTTCTTCCACGGGCTGTTGGAAGCTCACCGGATCATCCCCTCCAGCTCCTTCCTCTCCTGCTGGATCTCGTCCTCGAGCTTCGCTAAATCGGCGAGAATCGCCTTCGGCGGGCGGTGCTCGATCTCCTCGTGCACGACCTCCTTGTAGCGGTTGAGTGATAGGTCGTAGTCGCTGACCGCGATCTCGACCTTTGGCACGAGGAAACTCTGGTCCGTTCGCGCCCGCTTACACTCCGCTTCACGGTTACGCCAGCGAGCGAGGATGTCGGCGAGGTCGCTGTTGTCCGGTTGCGGCGTGCGCTTGTCGTCCAGCGAGTAGCCGTCCGCCTGCATGTCGTAGAACCAGACGTCTTCCGTGCCGCCGGAGTTCGTCTTGGTGAAGAGCAGGATGGCGGTGGAGACGCCGGCGTAGGGCTTGAAGACGCCGGAGGGGATGGAGACGACGGCGTCGAGCTTCTGCTCCTCGACGAGAATCCGGCGGAGGGTCCGGTGCGCCTTGCTCGTTCCGAAGAGTACGCCGTCGGGCACGATAACGGCGGCGCGGCCGCCGATCTGAAGCAGACGCAGGAACAGGGCGACGAAGAGCAGCTCGGTCTTCTTCGTCTTGACGACCTGCTGCAGGTCCTTGGCGGTGGACTCGTAGTCGAGGCTGCCCGCGAACGGCGGATTGGCGAGGACGAGCGAGTAGCGCTCGGCGTCGTCCTCCGCGGCCGCCAGGTCGGTCTGGGCCAGGGAGTCCCGGTAGCGGATGTCGGGATTCTCCACGCCGTGCAGCAGCATGTTCATGCTGCCGATGCGCAGCATGGTGTTGTCGAAGTCGTAGCCGTGGAAGGTGCCGTCGTTGAACCGGCGGCGCGCCCGCGCGTTCTTGTAGATGCGGTCGCCGTGATGCTCGACGAGATGCTCGGAGGCCGCGACGAGGAAGCCGGCGGTGCCGCACGCCGGATCGCAGATGACGTCCTTCGGGGTTGGCGCGGTCATGTCCACCATCAGCCGGATGATGTGGCGCGGCGTGCGGAACTGCCCGTTCTGCCCGGCAGTCGCGATCTTGCCGAGCATGTACTCGTAGAGATCGCCCTTGGTGTCGCGGTCGGCCATGTCGATGTCGTCGAGCTGGTCGACGACGTTGGCCAGCACCCGGGCCGTGGGCATCATGAAGAGGGCGTCCTTCATGTGATGGGTGTAGGTCGATCCCTCGTCGGAGTCGCCCGTCTGACCGATCGACTTGATGAAGGGGAACACGCGGTCGCGCACCGTCTCGAACATCCGCTCCGGCGCAAGCTCCTTGAAGCGCGACCAGCGCAGAGCGTTCTGGCGGGCGGTGAACACCGGCTTCTCGATCGGGCGGCCGGTGCGGGCGGCCTTGTGCTCGGCGCGGGTGTGCAGCTCGTCGAGACGCTTGATGAAGAGCAGGTAGGTGAGCTGCTCGATGACGGAGAGGGGGTTCGAGATGCCGCCGGACCACATGGTGTCCCAGATTCGGTCGACCTTCGACTTCAGCTCGCCGGTGATCATGATTCCGTCTCGCTCGTCTCCATCGAGTCCGCGAACCGTCGGGATCGGAGGGGAAGCCCCTCGGGCGGATGCCCGGCTCGCGGTGGTCCCGGGGAGCGGATGCTCCTGGGAGCACGATCCTATCAGGCGACTGGTGGCTGCTGCTTCCAGGCGACCGGTGGTCCCCGCTTCGACGCACCGTGGTGGCGGGCTGCGCAGGCTACGCTGAGGTCGGGCGGAACTCTCGGCCGGGGTTCGCGGCGCGGCCGCGACCCCGAACGCCGCGTGCAGTCGCGCCGGGTCCACACCACGGACTGCCGCCGGATCACCCGCTCAGAAACCCGGCGGGGCCTCGTCGGCGGAGGGGCCGTACAGCGACGGGACGGGAATATCGTTCATTCGCAGATACACCCCGAGCTGCGCCCGGTGGTGGATCAGGTGGTTCATGACGAAGCTGCGGAGCACGACCACCCTCGGCAACGTGAACAGGATCGTGCCGTTGGTCAGCAATGACCACGGCTTCATCAACTCCGCGTCGCTCGCGCCGGCGAGGGCTGCGCGAGCCTCGCCGGCGGCCTTGTCGAGCGTCGCGACCAACTCGGCGGTGTCCGCGGGCTGGGGCGGTTGCTCCATCGGTTCGCCGCCGGGCGCGGTGTCGAAATCGTCGCGGTTGATGGTCAGCGTGGCCAACGACGGCAGGCCCGCCACGTGTCTAGCCAGCGAGATCATCGAGAGGGACTTCGGGTGCGGCTTCCAGTCGAACTTGTCCGCCGGCACGCGTTCGAGCGTCCGGCGAGCGCCCGCGATCTCCTGGTCGTACTCCGGCAGCAGGCTCTCACTGATGGCCATGTCTGTCCCTCTGCCGCAGAGTCTACAGCACGCCCGCACGACCCTGCCATCACCGACCGCGAGCCCGAACGTCGAATGCACGGCCGACTTGTGCCACACTCGCCGCCGGAAGGTCCGCGGCCCCGCGACTGCCATTGGGCACGCGGCAGCAACGACCTGCCCCAATGCCCGACCGGGCGCACGATGCGGGCGTTTCTCGTTGGAGTTCCGCCGACCATGCCCACCGACCTCGCCGACCTGGAGTTCGCCGCCGACGAGATGCGGCGCATGGGGCACGCCACCGTCGAGCGGCTCGTCGACCACGTCCTGAGCCTCGAGACGCAGCCGGCCCGGGGCGACGTGGACGCGGCCGATCTCTGCCACCGCCTCCGCGAGCCGGCGCCGGAACGGGGCATCGCGTACGAGCCATTGCTCGACCGGCTGCTCGACGAGTGGGTGCCGCGTTCGTTCACATCGTCGGGGCCCGGCTATCTCGCCTACATCCCGGGCGGCGGGCTGTATCCCGCGGGGCTGGCGGACCTGATAGCGGATGTCGTCAATCGCTACACCGGGGTGCGGCTGGCCGCGCCGGCGCTCGTGCAGCTCGAGGCCAACGCCCTCGACTGGCTGCGGGACTGGATGGAGTTCCCGGCCGAGGCGCGCGGGCTGTTCACGACCGGCGGATCGATGGCGCACTTCAACGCGGTGGTGTGCGCGCGCGAGCGGTATCTCGGTGCGGACATCCGCGCGGGCGTGCTGTACGGCTCGACGCAGATGCACCACTCGATGGCAAAGTCCGCCCGGCTGGCCGGCATCATGCCGGACCGGGTCAGGGCAGTGCCTGTCGACGAGGGGTTCCGGATGGACGTGGACGCCCTCGCCGACCTGATCGCCGCGGATCGCCGGGCCGGCCTGCGGCCGTTCTGCGTCGCGTCGGCGGCGGGCACCACGAACACCGGCGCCGTCGATCCGCTGAATGCCATCGCCGACCTGTGCGACCGCGAAGGCATCTGGCACCACGTGGACGGCGCCTACGGGGCGTTCTTCCACCTGTGCCCGGAGCTCCGCGACCTCATGCCCGGGCTCTCGCGGGCCGATTCTCTCACCCTCGATCCGCACAAGGGCCTGTTCCTGCCGTACGGCACCGGGGCCCTGCTCGTGCGCGACGGCGCGGCGCTGCGCCGGGCGCACGAGGCGACCGCGGGTTACCTGCCCGGCCGGACCGATGACGACGAGTACGACCCTCATCTCTACGGGCCGGAGCTCTCGCGCGGGTTCCCGGGCCTTCGCGTCTGGCTCTGCGTGAAGCTGTACGGGGCGGAGCGGTTCCGCGCCGCCCTGGCGGAGAAGCGGACCCTTGCCCTCGAGGCGGCGCAGCGGGTGGCCGCGGTCCCCGGGATCGTGATGGTGGCGCCCCCGCAGGTGTCGCTGTTCGCGTTCCACCTCCGCTGGCCCGGCTCGAGCCTTGCGGAGGAGAATGAGGCGACCGAGCTGTTGGTCGAGCGCGTCAACCTCCGGAACCGCGTGATGCTGTCAGGCGCCGTCGTGGAGGGGAGGTATCTGGCGCGCGTCTGCGTCCTGAGCTTCCGGACCCGTGCGCGTCACGTGGATGCCTGCGTGTCGGATCTGGCGGAGGAGGCGGCCGCCGTCCTGGCGACCGCCTCGGCATGAGACGTCGGCGCGCTTACCCTCGTCGAATCGAGGTTGCCCGCCGTGCGGCAATGCCGCATCGAGCCTCAGCGAGCCGCAGCCTCGCCAATCCGGTAGAGCTTCGACTGCGTCCGGATGAACAGGCTGCCGTGGGCGATGGCGGGCGTGGCCATCGTGAACTCGTCGAGTGCGTTTCGGCCGACGACCTCGAACGTCTCCCCGGCGCGGATCACGTAGGTGTCGCCGTCCTCGCTCAGCCCGAAGATCCTGCCGTCGTAGGCCCACGGCGACGCGGTGAACGCGGCGCCGACCGCGATGCGCTGCCGAGAATAGATCTCCTCGCCGGTCCGGGCGTCGTGGGCGGTGAAGAATCCGCGGTCGAGGAGGGTGTACAGCGCGTCGCCGTAGACGATCTGCGAAGTGTTGTAGGGCGCGGCCTGCGGCTGCGACCACGCGATGAACTCGTTGTCGGTCTCGGACCCGCGGAGCGAGATGTCGCTGCTGGCGCCGGGGCGGATGGCGAAGACCGGGCGGTTCTGGTCGCCGAGGTACCCCGAGCCTATATAGAGCAGGCCGAACTCGGCGAAGGGCGTGGCGACGGTGATGGACGACATGCCGGTGAGCTCCCACAGCAGGTTGCCGTCGAGGTCGTAGGAGCGCGCCCGGTCGGTGCCGTTGGTGACGATCTCGGTTCTCTGCTCGTTCTCCCAGATGAAGGGGGTCGCCCAGTTGGTGCCCTCGTCCCTCGGGATGCGCCACACCTCGTTGCCGGTCTCCGCGCTGAGGGCGAGCAGGTACGACTGCTCGTCGTTGTCGTTCACGACGTAGAGGCGGCCGTCGTGGAGCACCGGCGACGCGGCGGTGCCCCACTCGAGCCGGGTGGCGGTGGGCTCGAGGTCGTGCGACCAGCGCAGCTCGCCGTCGGCTGCGTCGAGGCAAAAGACGCCGAGGTTGCCGAAGTACACGAACAGCGAGTCGCCGTCGGTCACCGGCGTCTCGCTCGCCAGGGTGTTCTTCATGTGGTAGCCGCGGGTCGGCGGGCCGCGATGCAGCTCGCGTTCCCATCGCACGGTCCCGGTGCCGGCGTCGAGCGCGTAGGCGACCCACCGGTGCTCCGCGGCCGAGGGGCTCCAGGTCTCGCGTCCGCGGTAGAGGCCGCCGAGAGGCTCCTCGACCGGCTCGGCGCTGACGACGGTCGTGACGTAGACGGTGTCGTCCCAGACGACCGGCGAGCTCCAGCCGAGGCCCGGCAGGTCGGCGACCCAGGCGACGTTCTCGGTGGTGCTCCAACTGGTCGGCAGGCCCGAGGCCTCGGAGACGCCCCGGGCGCCCGGTCCCCGGAACTGGGGCCATCGATCCTGGGCGGCGGCGGGTGCGCACAGGACCACGGCGAGCAGCAGCGTGAGCGTGTATCGAGTCATCTGATTCCCCTTCGTGTTCGTCACCACCGGTCCCTCACCCCCGGGATCCGACGACCTGGTCGACGGGTCGGAAGCCGACGGACCGAGAGCGCTCGCGCAGCCGTCCCGGGCCAGGGGGGACGAGGCGCCCCGGGCGATGACGGCAAAGGCCGGGACGAGCGGGATCATTGTCGCGGACCGGCGTCGGGCCGCACCCGCTGCGGGTTCAGGCGCCGGGCGCCGGCGAGAATGCCGGCCAGGCCGATATTGCCTTCGTGACAGGCGTACTCGAACATCGGGCCGTCGGTGCGGCGCAGCGGCATGCGCGCGGTCCAGGGCCGCGTATAGCCGTTCGGATCGTCGACGGTGAACTCGTACATCACGGTGTCCGCGTCCACGCGTCGAAACCGTTCGACGAGGGTGGTGTCCCGGCTCGAACCGCTGAGGCTGGTCTCACGCAGGAAGTGCGTCGTGTCGACCACCAGCGTGTCGCCGTCCCAGTGTCCGCGAGAGTCCCCCGAGTATTGAGCGAGCCCGACGTGGGGACGGCCGTCGAGCGGGATGATGCGTGCGTTGTGCACCATCTCGTTCACGATCACCACGTGGTCCGGCGTCTGCAGAATCAGCACGTTGTTGTTGTACGCGCTGGACACCATCGGCGGACCGGCATTGAACCCCAGGAGACATCGGTCGGACAGGCTGCGATCGGTGTAGGAGTCGGCAAATCCGTTGCTGATGTTCGCCCCCCGGACCCGCGCCTCGGCCTGAAACGCCTCGCGGTAGGGGATGCGACCGTCCGGAGGGTCCACGATCAGCGACGTGCGCTTGTCTCGGGTCAGCTCGATGCCGCGTTCGTACCAGAACTCGTTGTACCCGCCGACGCCGCCCTCCGCAAGTGACTGATATCGCACACCCGGTGCGCGGACGGTGAGATCCTGCGCGTCACGATTCAGCTCCCGGCGCCGCGACGCCTCGTACTCGGCCGCCTGCTCCGCCGTGAGCGACTCCCGGCCCGCCAGGAGCGCCGACGCGCCGGCATCGATGACCGGACGCTGAAGCGGGGTCAGGGTTCGGAACGTGAACAACCCCTGGATGTCGGGGTCGCCGTGCGCGGTGCGCGGCGCGGACTGCCCCATCGCCGGTGTGGACAGCGCGACGCAGACGAAAGTCAGGAGCCCGTAACGGGGAGCGTTGCTCATCGCCGCATTCTACCAGCCCGCGGGCCAGGGGCCGGCGGCGACTGCGGCGCGTCGACCCGGCCGGACGGCGTTCCCTCCCGGTGCTCGACGGATCGCGCTCCCCTCACCCCCAGAATCCGGCGACCCGCTCGATGACCCAGAAGCTGGCGACGGCGCCGAGGCCGACGCGGCGGCGCGATCGAGCCGGGCGCGCCGGGCCGGCGTGTCGAGGAGCCGGTAGGCGGTCCACAGCACCACGCCGCACGCAGCCGCGAACGCGATCTGCCCCAGCTCGATGCCCAGGTTGAAGAGCAGCAGCGTCATCGGGACGTCGCGGCCCGCCAACCCGGTGTCGAGCAGGGCGCCGGCGAAGCCGAACCCGTGCATCAGCCCGAACGCGAACGCCATCGTCCACGGCCTGGCCGAACCGGCGGTCGCGTCGTCGCGCCGCAGGATCTCGAACGCGAGATAGACGATGGACAGGGCGATGAACGCCTCGACCGGCGGGCCGGGCACGCGCACCACGTCGAGGACCGTCATCCCGAGGGTGATGGAGTGCGCGACGGTGAACGCGGTAATGGTGGCGACGAGGCGGCGCCATCCGCGGACGAGCAGAATCATGCCGGCGACGAACAGCAGGTGATCGACGCCGCCCAGAATGTGCTCGACCCCGAGCGCGAGCCGGTCCCGAATCCCCGTCGAGCCGGCGCTCAGCGGGATCTCCGTCAGCGCGCCCGACGCGACGCGCGTCAACCGTTGCCGTGCTCGTCCTCGACGTGCACCAGGACGTCGAGGAAGCCGCCCGCGAGGCCCGCGAGCCCCATGACCGGCGGGCCGGCGGTCGCGTCGCAGAAGAACCGTTGCTCGACCACGACTCCTGCTGCACGCACGAGCAGCGGTACGCATTCCGTCCAGCCGCTGGCGATATCGGTCAGCACCAGCGTCCGGACGAAGCTGCCAGCCATCGACGAACCACAGTGCGCGACGAGGTCGGCCTCGACGAAGCCCGGCGCCGGATCCTGCCAATCGCCGAACGTGCGCACCGGAACCCTGCTCCGTACGCGGTCGCCCCCGGAACGACGGCGCCGGCGCTGACCGGCCGTCACCGCCCTCGCCGACGCCAGGCGGCGGTTGATCGTGGCGGCGCTCACCGCCATCAGTCGCTCGCGCACCCGCGGGTCCAGGGTCAGGTGCCCGTGCCGCTCGAGTGCCGGCACCAGCGTCGGCAGCAACGCCTTCAGGCCCTTCCCGCACACGCGGTCCGATGCCTCCCACAGCACGACCAGCCCCTCGGTCACGGCCTCGTCGTACACAGACCGGCGCCCCCGGCGTACTACCGGCATCGCCGAGCTTCCGTTCAGGACTCGGATGGCGTGCTTGCCGTCGTACCCGGTGAGCGCGACGAACTCGTCCAGGATCCGCCCCCTCTCGGCCGGCGCGCTCCGCTGATACCGCTCGGCCACCGCCGTCACCAACTTCTGCCGCGCTTGCGGACTGATCGTCGACATCGTGCCTCCCCTTCGGTAGCAGGAATTCTGAGGCAACGATGCTCGCCCGGTAGCAGACCAGGCGAGGCAATGCGCCGGCAAAATAATTGTCGTTGATCACACGTCCCCGGCGGTGCCTCCGAGGTGGTGTCGCAACCATTCGGGTACGCCCGGCAGATCGTCCCCGGCAAATCGTCGCCGAGGGGCCCGCTCCTCGGCGCCGCTTGGTGGCGTGCCCGTTCGGGGTTATTCTTGGGGCTCGTCGAGCGCGGGCGGCAGCGACCCCTGTGTTTCGCCCGACTCTACCGAAAGAGAGACCAGCATGAGCCATCTCCGATCGTCGCGTCTCGTCCTCGCCCTGGGTATCGTGTCGTTGTCCGTCGTGAGCGCGATGGTGGCGGCCGAGCGGTCCGCGTCGGCCATGGCCACGGCGGCGAACCACTTCCTCGATAGCCTGACCCCCGACCAGCGGGCGCAGGCGGCGTTCGAGTTCGAATCGGATGAGCGCACGAGGTGGCATTTCATCCCGACGGAGATGTTTCCCCGCAAGGGACTGACCCTCAAGGCGATGACCGATACGCAGCGGGCTCGTGCGCACGACCTGCTCAGTGCCGGACTGAGCCAGCGCGGATACCTGACGGCCACGGCCATCATGGACCTCGAGACCGTGCTACGGGCCCTCGAATCCGGCGGGCGGCTCGTCCGCGATCCCGAGACGTACCTGTTCTCCGTCTTCGGCACGCCATCGAGCCGGGGCGCGTGGGGCTGGCGCGTCGAAGGGCATCACCTGTCGATGCACTTCACGATTGTCGACGGCGCCGCCGTGGCGGGCTCGCCCTACTTCTTCGGGTCCAATCCGGCTCAGGTCCGCACCGGCGCGAAGTCGGGCCTGAGAGTGCTCCGCGAGCGCGAGGACGCGGCCCGGGCCCTCGTGACGGCGCTCGACGAGGCCCAACGCTCCGCCGCCGTCCTCGACGATGTGGCGCCGGACGACATCCTCACCGAGGCCGAGGTCGATATCGACCCGCTGGCGCCGATCGGCGTGAAGGCGGCCGCGCTCACGCCCGACCAGCGCGAGCTGCTCCTGCGCGTCATCGGCGCCTATACGTCGGTCATGGCCGACGACATCGCGGCCGAGCGGATGGCCGCCATCCATGAGGCGGGACTCGACGACATCGGATTCGCGTGGGCCGGACCGACCGACCGGGGCGAGCAGCACTACTACCGCGTTCAGGGGCCGACCTTCCTGATCGAGTACGACAACTTCCAGGGAGCCGGCAACCACGTCCACTCGGTCTGGCGGGACTTCGACGGCGACTTCGGCCGCGACCTGCTCCGCGAGCACCTGCAGGCGTCGGCCCACTAGTGGGCCGTCCTGCATGAAGGCTGCCCGTGCCGCCGCCCCGTTTCTCCGCGGTTGCGGAGTGCGGGTCGGGGGCGGGCGGAAGAGTTCGTTCCAGGACAGTCAACCAGCCAAGGGAGACATGCCCAAATGGGAGACAAAGGCGGTCAGAAGGACAAGAACAAGGGCCAGAAGCAAAAGGCCGCAAGAGACGAAGCCAAGAAGCAGAAGAAGCGGGACAAGCAGACGAAGACGAGAGGAGTCTGATGCTCGGGAGATCTTTCCGCGACAAGCCGCTTCATCGTCCGCGTCTCACCCCCAGAATGCGACGACCCGCTCGATGACCCAGAAGCTCGCGACGGCGCCGAGGCCGTACGCGGCGGCGTGATCGAGCCGGGCGCGCCGGGCCGGCGTGTCGAGGAGCCGGTAGCAGCCCCACAGCACGAGTCCGCACGCGGCCGCGAACGCGATCTGCCCGAGCTCGATGCCCAGGTTGAAGAGCAGCAGCGTCATCGGGATGTCGCGGCCCGCCAACCCGGTGTCGAGCAGGGCGCCGGCGAAGCCGAACCCGTGCATCAGGCCGAACGCGAACGCCATGGTCCACGGCTTGATGGAGCCGTCGTTGGCGGCGTCGCGCCGCAGGATCTCGAACGCCAGATAGACGATCGACAGGGCGATGAACGCCTCGACCGGCGGGCCCGGCACGCGGACCACGTCGAGGACCGTCATCCCGAGGGTGATGGAGTGCGCGACGGTGAACGCGGTGATGGTGGCGACGAGGCGGCGCCGCCCGCGGACGAGCAGGATCATGCCGGCGACGAACAAGAGGTGATCGACGCCGCCCAGGATGTGCTCGGCGCCGAGCGCGAGCCGGTCCCAGGTCCCCGCCGAGCCCGGGCCCAACGGGATCTCGGTCAGCGCGCCCGACGCCACGCGCGTCAACCGGTTGCCGTGCTCGTCCTCGACGCGCACGAGGACGTCGACGAAGCCGCCCGCGAGGCCCGCGAGGCCCATCACCGGCGCGCCGCCGGTTGGGTCGCAATGGAACCGTTGCTCGACGACGAGGCTGTCCGCCTGCCGGGAGCGGCGGTCGGGGCCGCGGGGCGCGCAGGTCGCGGGCAGCCGCACCTCGATCGGCCACGCCGTCGCGCCCGTCACCGGGATCTTCAGCACGGACACGAAGTCGCCGGCCCCCAGTGCGCGCACCTCCAGGAACGCCAGGCGCGTCTCGTGGCCGTGCGCCGGCGCTGCCAGCGACCACAGCGCCATCGCCGTCAACACGAGGACCGCCGCCCTCACGGCTGCACCAGGTCGCCGACCGAGGCGAACGGCGCCACGTCGACCTCGTAGCGGGCGCGCATCTCGGCGTAGCGCTCGGACTCGCGTTCGGCGACATGGTCGCGGCGCCAGTCGTCGAGCACCGTTTCGCGGACCTCGTTCAGCGTCCGCCGGCGTCCCTCCGCGTAGGCGTCCACCCGCACCAGGTGCGTCCCGTACGCCGAGGGGACCGGTCCGAACCAGGCGTGCCGCGACCCGGGCCGGGCGGCGTGTTCGAGCACGGCGTCGCGAAACGCGGTGCCGAAGATCAGCTCAAGCCGGTCGGCGTCCTGGAGCGTCAGGGCCTTTGCCGCGTGAAAGCTGTCGTCGTTCACCGTCCCGTCGGCGACCAGCGCTTCGAGCGCCGCCCTGGCGTCCGCCTCGGCCGAGTCGCCCCGGCGGTCGCGGCTGAAGAACCGGTGGGTCAGGGCCAGCCCGGCCGGCTCGACATACCGATCGGCGTGCGACTCGAAGTACCGCCGGAGGTCGTCGCCGCTCGGCTCGTCCGTCGCCGCGACGTCGTTCAGCGCCATCTCCAGCTTCTCCGCGAGCCGACGGCGGACGAGGACGTCGTTCTCGTCCAGGTCGAGGGCGAGGGCCTCGCGGTACAGGACCTCCTCGCGCACCCGGTCGACGACCAGCCGCGACAGCTCGTCGCGGGTCGGCGGACGCCTCCACTGGGCCTGCCACAGGGCGGCCAGCGTCTCCAGCTCGTACCGGTCGATGACGATGCGGCGGTCGTCGGTCGGCGCCTGGCTCCCCACCAGTGCGTACAGCACGAAGAGCCCGGCCCCGGCCGCGAAGAACCGGGTCAGGGGCTCACGCCAGAACCGTCGCCACGGGGATGCAGTCATGAAGCGGACACGGACATCAGTTCAGGGCCCGCAATCGTTGACGAATCACAGCCCACGCACCCGAACACTCGGTCATGACGCCGCACTAGTTGTCCGGCATGTACCAGATAGGGGACGTGTACGCGCGCTCCTGCAGGGTCGGCATCACGTCGCCGCGCGGGGGGAGGCCGGCCGCCGCCGTGTCGTAGGTCGACCAGCGCGGGGTGGGGATCTCGATGACCCGCACGTAGTAGACCGCGTGCACGTCCGGGTCGAAGTCGGGGTCCCGCCACACGGCCTGCAACGTCGCCGCGCCGATGTCGTTGGTGTAGGTCGCGCGCATGACGTCGACGGTGTTGCCGACCGGCGGCGCCTTCCCGGTGGGGCCGACCTGCCGGCCGTCGGACAGCGCGACGTCGTGGATGCGCTCGAACGTCTCGCCCCCCGCGCTCCAGCCCTTGATGACCTGGACGCGGTCGAGGTTGGCCGCCACCGGGTCCTTCGCGGCCCGGATGACGAACGCCGGCGCCTCGCCCTCGGCCCCGCGCAGCACCCCGCCCATCGGGACGCCGCCGGCATACCCCCGCGCGACCCAGTCGTCGCCGTCCAGCACGTCGTCGGCGTAGTCCCAGCCTCCGAAGAAACGCACGGTGATGCGGGTTCCGGTCGTGGCGTAGGTCTCGCGGCGGCGGAACGCGGCGTAGAGCTCGTCGCGGGTGTTCTCGTTGGCCCAGGCCGCGGTGAGCCCGGCGGCGCTGCGCGCGACGAACGGCAGCCGGCTCCAGGTGTTCGTGACCAGCCGCTCCTCGAGCGTCGCGTCGACCGCGTCGCCCGACAGGCTCGTCATGTTGTTCTCTTCCACCGCCGAGGTGCCGGAGTGGAAGTCGGTGGCGCCGACGAAGCCGAACTGGAACGGGTTGAAGCCCCGCTCAGCCTGCATCCGCACCCCGTTGACGAGCGCCTCGCGCACGTAGCTGCCGGGCACGAGCCCGTCGACGCGGACCACCCCGGGGTTGGCGGAGTCCCCGCCGATGGGGCGGTTCGCGAGGAGGAGCTCGGGGAACAGCTCGAAGTCGGCGAACTCGTCGTTCGGCGACAGCACCGGGTGGGTCTCCGACGTGCCCTTGGCCTGGGTGATCTCCACCACCGGCTCGTTGCGCAGGCGCTGCGCCGCGTAGTCGGCGGTCATCGGCGCCCCCGCGAAGTCGACGAGCGCGAACATCTTGCCGTTGCTGACGTTCGAGTTGTGGGGAATCGCCAGCGCCTCGACGCCGGCGGCGCGCTGCGTGTCCAGAAAGTCCCAGAGGTCTTCGGGGTTGTCCGAGTCGAGCCGCGAGAACGGGAAGGGCAGGTCGTCGGTGCCCGCGAAGATCACGTTGCGGTGCAGGTTGCCCTCGCGCGTTCCCACCGTCCACTCGTAGGCGGCGAACGTGGTGAACTCGCCCGGCGCATAGTGCCTGACCGCGGCGGCGACGATGTCCGCCCAGACCGCCTGGCCGAGGTTCGCGGGGGGATTGGGCCCTGCCTGCCTGCGGCCGATGTTCTCGGCGTGGTCCGTCACCGCCAGGAAGTCGAGCGGGGTCCGGAGCTGGATCTCGATGCCGCCCACGTGCGGGACCGCCTCGCCCTTGGCGTAGCGGTAGGCGTCGTCCGGTGTGCGCGTCGTGCCGAACGTCGCGGCGTCGTTCGAGTAGCGCGTATGCAGGTGCAGGTCGCCGAAGTAGACGTTCTCCGACACGGCCGGGCCCTGGGCCGCGACCCCCGCCACGAGCAAGGTCACGGGCCACAGCTTCATGGCGACTCTCATCATGCCCTCTCTCTCTCCGTGGAACGACCCGACCCCGGCAGCTCCTCCGACAGGGTGGATTCGCCCAACCCGATCGAGCGGTCTTGCCGCCTCGCCAGCACCGCGGCTCCGATTCGCGCCCATCGTATTCCGCACCGAGGCAGACCGCAAGATCGAACGGACGCGGGAAGGTGAACGTCACCGGGCGTGCGAAGCAGGCGTTGCCCCCGGTCGACCGACTACACGCTTCGGGAAGAATGCCCACGCGGCCGGTCGAAGACCGAATCGTGCTACGCTCCGCCGGCCGGTCCCGGTCCTCGGCCCCCTTGGAGACGTTCAGGAGCCAGCGATGTCCATCGCCGCCCGACGCATGAGCCGCATCAAGGCCTCGCCCGCCGCCATGATCTCCGCCAAGGCGATGGAGATGGCTCGGGCCGGCCGCGACGTCATCGCCCTCTCGGCGGGAGAGCCGGACTTCGACACGCCTGACCCGATCAAGATCGCGGCGATACGCGCCATCGTCGAGGGGAAGACGAAGTACCCGCCCCTGACGGGCATCCCCGAGCTGCGCGAGGCGATTTGCCGCAAGCTCAAGCGCGAGAACGGACTGCGCTACGCCCCCGACCAGGTGATCGTCTCGAACGGCGGCAAGCAGGTCATCTACAACGCCCTCGCCGCCACCCTCGACCCCGAGGACGAGGTCGTCGTCCCGGCTCCGTTCTGGGTGAGCTATCCCGACATGACGCTGCTCGCGGGCGGCACCCCGGTGACTGTCGCGGCCGACGCCGCGAACGGGTTCCGGCTGACGGCGGAGCAGCTCGAAGGCGCGATCACCGCGAGAACGAAGTGGCTGATTCTGAACAACCCCGGCAATCCGTCCGGCGGGGTCTACTCGGCGAGGGACCTGGAGGGGCTCGCCGAGGTGCTGCGCCGGCATCCTCACGTGTGGGTGCTCGCCGACGACATCTACGAGCACATCATTTACGGCGGCGGGCCGTACTCGACCATCGCGCAGGTCGCGCCCGACCTGCACGAGCGCACCCTGACCATGAACGGGCTCTCGAAGGCCTACTGCATGACGGGATGGCGCATCGGCTACGGGGCGGGGCCGAAGCACCTGATCGCGGCGATGGCGAAGGTCCAGTCCCAGACCACCAGCGGGGCGTCGAGCATCAGCCAGTGGGCCGGGGTCGAGGCGCTCGACGGCGATCAGGCGTTCATCCGCGCCAACCTGGGGGTGTTCGAGCAGCGGCGCGACCTCGCCGCCGCGATGCTCGACCAAGCCGGCGGGCTGTCCTGCAGCGCGCCGAAGGGTGCGTTCTACCTTTACGTGGACTGTGCCGGGACCATCGGCAAGCGGACGCCGGACGGCGGCGTCATCGAGAACGACGGCGGCTTCGCGCAGTACCTTCTCGACCGCGAGGAGGTCGCGGTGGTGCACGGCGAGGCGTTCGGCCTCTCGCCGTACTTCCGCGTCTCCTATGCGCTCGCCACCGGTCGCCTCGAGGAAGCCTGCCGGCGCATCCAGCGCGCGTGCGCGTCGCTCTCCGGTTGATCGGGGCCTAACCGCCCGGCTGCTCGGGCGCGGGCAGGATGATGCGCTCGATGGTGAGGAGTCTCTGGTCGACCTTGCCGAACGCGACCTCGACGTTGCGCAGCCGTTCTTCGAACCCGTCCAGGCGCGTCTCGATACGGTCGATGCGGGCGTTGACGCTGGCGATCTGCGTCGTCAGGTCGGCTCGCAGGTCGTCGATGCGGGCGTTGACGCGGCGATCTGCGCAGACAACAGTCCGGCCAGCGCCACGGCGGTTGCGGCGATCCACTTCGTATCGTTGCTCATCCGGATCTCCGTCCAAGATTATCACGTGGCCGCGTCGGACGAGGCTCCCCGCGAGATCGGTCGGCTCCGAGTCGCTGACGAACTCCGAGATCCTCCCGTCGCGCGGAAACCCGGGTTCACGTACTTGCTCCGGGAATTGCCGGCCGGGCTCCGGCCCCGATCCGGTACCGCAGCCCCGGCAGCTCTCGAAGCCGTCGGCGACGTCGACGGCGGCGAGGCTCCCAGCCTCGCCGCAGGGACGTGGTGCAAGAGCGCTGCCACATGAGGGCCGCCCGCGGTGACGACGGGGCCGCCCTCGAGCCACCGCCTGCCAGCCCAGGGTCCCCGTGCTCGAGCCGCCGCCGCTCCATCCGCCCGAGCGGTGGCGGCAGCCGGGCCGAGGCCCGAAAAGGGGCCGGCGGCGACACAGGCCCGGCCCAGGACCCGCTGCTCGTGCAGTCGAGCGGGGCTTACCGGAATCCCGACGAGACGCTACGGCGCCCGGTCGGGGAGCCGGACGAACTCGATGTCGCGCGCCTGGCCGGCCGACAGCGAGAAGCCGGTGACCGCACCGCGCGCGTTCCGCTGAAACTCGAGCTCCACCCGGCGCGGGCCGGTCCAGGCGGGGAAGTCGATGCCGGTGAAGCGGTCGCCGCCGGCGCGGATCAGGTCCAGCGGCAGCCAGCGTTCGATGCGGACGCGGAGCGCGCCGTCGTCGAGACCGACGTGATAGCGCGCGTCCAGCTCCTCGCTGTAGAAGCTGCCCTCGTAGTCACCCGCGACGATCGGGCTCGGGACCGCCGCCACCTCGTTGCGCCGGCCGCGGCGGCGTCCCCGGGGGACGCCCGGCTCCGCCGCGGGCTCGAGGTGATCCGCGAGGTAGTCGATGGTGATCGTCGGGCCGTAGTCGGGCAGCTTCGGCAGATGCGTCCGTATGTCGTCGTCGAGCGCGAGTGCGCCGTCGAGCGACAGCAGCACGATGCTCGCGGCCGTGAACTGCTTGGTGACCGAGCCGACGTCGAAGACGGTGTCCGGCGTGATCGCGACCCCGTGGTCGAGATTGGCGAGGCCGTACCCGCGCGCGTGGAGGACGTCGTCGCCCCGCGCGACCCCGACCGCACAGCCTGGGGCAGTGGCCGCCACCTGCTCGCGGAGGAGCGCGTCGACCCGTTCTCCCGTCGCGGGAGGCGCGGAGCCGGCGTACGCCGCAAGGGCCGCGAAGAGCAGGGCCGGCGCCGCGGCGGCGCAGCTCTTCATCTTCATCAGGTTCATCAGGCTTCCTGGTTCAGCCAGCGCTAGCGCGACGCGCGGCGGCGCGCTGCCGCGGCGCTGGCGCCGCGTCCGGCGGGACGGCCGGACCCCGGCGCGGATCGGCCACGGTATCCGCCGCCGGGCCGGGACGGGTGCGCCCGCGGCCGCGGCGCGCCGGGGGGCGGGGCCGGCGCGCTGGCGGGTGCGAAGCCCGGCACGATCTCCTTCGGGATGGCCTTCCCCACGAGCCGCTCGATGGCGGCGAGCTGCGGCCGTTCCTCGGGGGCGGCCAGCGAGATCGCGTGGCCGCTCGCCCCGGCCCGGGCCGTGCGCCCGATGCGGTGCACGTAGTCTTCGGGCACGGTCGGCAGGTCGAAGTTCACCACGTGGCTGATGCCGTCGACGTCGATGCCGCGCGCCGCGATGTCGGTGGCGACGAGGGTGTCGATGCGCCCGGCGCGGAAGCCGGCCAGCGCGCGCGTCCGGGCGCTCTGACTCTTGTTCCCGTGAATGGCCGCGACGCGGCGCCCCGACTGGTCGAGGCGCTTCGCCAGCTGGTTGGCCCGCGCCTTCGTGCGGGTGAAGACGAGGGTCTGCCCCATTTCCGGCTTTCGGAGCAGCCACGCGAGGAGATCCTTCTTGCCGGTCGCCGCCACGGGATGGACGATCTGGCTGATCGCGCCGACCGGCGTCGCCCGGCGCGTGACCTCCAGCATCGCGGGGTCGTTCGTCGTGCGCCGGATGAGGTCCTCGATCTCGTTCGGCATCGTGGCCGAGAAGAACAGGTTCTGACGCGTCGCGGGCAGCGCGGCGAGGATGCGTCGCACGTCGGGCAGGAAGCCCATGTCGAGCATGCGGTCGGCCTCGTCGAGCACGACGACCTCGACCTGACCGAGCTGCGCGTGCCCCTGGCGCATCTGGTCGAGCAGCCGGCCGGGCGTCGCGACCAGCAGGTCCAGCCCGCGGCGCAGGCGGCGGGTTTGCGGCTCCATGCCGACGCCCCCGAAGATGACGGCGCTGCGCAGGCGCAGGTGCGCCCCGTACTGCTCGGCCATCTCTCCTATCTGCGCCGCCAGCTCGCGGGTCGGGGTGACGACGAGCGCGCGCGGGCGCCGTGCCGGCGGCCCGCCGGCGAGCCGGTGCAGGATCGGGAGGAGAAAGGCGGCGGTCTTGCCGGTGCCGGTCTGGGCGCAGGCGATGAGGTCCCGCCCCTCCAGCGCCACGGGGATTCCGCGTTCCTGTATCGGGGTGGGGGTGGTGTAGCCGGCGCCGCCAACGGCGCGGAGGAGTTCCGGGCGGAGGCCCAGTTCGGCGAACTTCATCTGTATCGGTGCTCCTGAGCCCGCGCTCACCCTGCGCGGAACCCGAGTGGTCGTCGCCCGCCCGCATGGGGGCGGATATCGAGAGAATCCGGGAGGAGGGAGGCCCGGCAGCCGCCGGGCGATACCCGCTGCTCTGAGCGGGGCTTCTGGGTGGAAGAAAACCTGCTCGCGATTCAGGGGCTATGGTAGCACGGATGCGGATCGCGACGCGATCGAGGCGGCGGGGAAGATCTTCAAGTCGTCCGCATCCACAAGATGCCGCCGACCGCGGCGGCGAGCGCGAGCGCCGCCGCGAGCCAGACGATGGCGCGCGCCTGCCGGTAGTCGGCAGCGGCGCCGGCGGGGATGTCGGCCGGATCGCCGAGCCAGATCGCGGTGACGAGCCGGCCCCCGAGCCGGATCGGGCCGGCGAGGCGGCGCGCGATTGCCCCCGCCATGGCCGCCTCGCTCCAGCCGGGGTTCGGTCCGGGCACGACGGCATGCTGCCGCCAGCCGGTCGTCAGGGCTCCCCGACCGGAGCAGCCGGGCAGCGCGCTCGCGGCGAGCGCGATCAGGAGCCAGGTGGCGCGGGCCGGCGCCGCCTGCATGAGGTCGTCGAGCCGCGCGCCGCACCACCCGAATCGCAGGTAGCGGGGCGTCCGGTAGCCGACCATCGAGTCCATCGTGCTGACGACCTTGCAGAGCACGAGCCCGGGGACGCCGAGCACGGCGTACCAGGCGATGGGGGAAATGACGCCGTCGACGAGGTTCTCGGCGAGGCTCTCGATGGCGGCGCGCCGGCAGGCGGCGGCGTCCATGCGGTCGACGTCGCGCCCGACCAGCCGTGCGACCGCGCGACGCGCGGCGGGCAGGTCTCCGACGGTGGCTGCGCGATCGACGGCCGCGCCGTGGGCGAGGAGGTCGCCGAGGGCGAGCAGGCTGTAGAGCACGAACACGTGCGCACCGGCGCCGGCGGCCGGATGCAGCCGAGCCGCGACCGACAGCGCGAGGGAGAGGCCGCCCACCCACAAGGCGGCGAGCAGTACGAACAGCAGGCAGCCGCCGATGCGGCCGTCGGCTCCCGACGCGCGCAGGCCGCGCTCGCACCAGGCGAGCGACGCGCCCATCAGTCGCACGGGATGTCCGCGGTAGACGGGATCGCCCAGCAACGCGTCGAGCGCGACCGCCGCCACGAGCAGATCGGGGCGGGGCAGCAGCGGGCTCAGGTCCATTTGGCGCTCCAGCCCGCGGCCACCGCGCGCAGCACGAGCTCGACCGGATCGTCGAGCGCGTGCGCGCGATCGTCGGGCGTTTGCGCGAGTTGCGCGCGAAACGCCGGCCAGTCGAGGGGGCGCGCGGCGAGCGCGCAGGCGAGGCAGGCAGCCTGCTGTCGCAGCGCCTCGCCGGCCGAGCCGGCCGGCAGCGTGCCGAACGCCACCCGGTCCAGCACCGCGGCGAGCGCGTAGGCGGCGGCGGCGACGCCCGGCTCGTAGAACACGGCGTTCCGGTTGCGGTCGAGCAGCGCGTACTGCTCTGCCGGCAGCAGCTCGGCCAGGCGCGCGAGCGCGCGCGACTCGGTCAGCCCGAAGCGCCCGAGCGCATGGAACAGGCCGCGCGTCAGGGACGGCTCGAGCCCGTTCTGCCAGCGCAGCGCCTCCTTGACCGCCTCCAGCACCGCCGTGCCCATCAACTCTCCGAGCTTGGCGTGGGGGCCGGTCGCGGTCCTCGGCGCTCGCCGCGGGTCGAGGGGGGCGGCGAGGCAGAACTGGTCGGTGCCGGTCCCGGTGGCGATGGTGGGCGAGTACCGGCTGGGCGCGGCGAGTTCCGCCAGCGCGGCCGACTTCGCCTCGGTCAGCGTGACCGCCGCCCGCGCCTGGGCGGCCGGGGTGACGGGGCAGTCGACCAGCACGATGATGTTGATCGTGCCGTCGCGCGGAGCCGCTCCCGCGGCCGGGTTCTCGCCGCCGTCGTCCTCGACCCGCCGCCAGCGCCCGTCCCCGCCTTCCATCCAGCGCGCGGGGTCGCCGGCCCGCGCCGCGTTGCCGGCGACGCCCGCGGTCACGAACGCGTCCACGCGGAGGTCCTCGAAGGCGGCGGACCGGTGGGCGGCGCAGGCCATGTTGGCGGCGGTGCCCATCAGCGCCGTCCGATCGGGGGGCACGCCCATCTCGGCGCAGGCGGCGGCGTGGTACGCGGCGGGTCCGAGCTTCGCGATCCGGTCGTAGCGGACGGCGTCTCCCGCGCCTTCGCAGCTCTGGTGGTTGGCGAGAAACGACACGTCCTCCCGCTGCCCGCCGCACCCGGCGCAGGTGCTGACGACGCGATGCGGCGCCAGCAGTTCGACGAGCAGGAAACGCCCCGACCGCCGGGCGACGAACAGATCGCTCTGCCGCAGCACGTCGGCCGCCCGCCGCCATTCCAGCGCGGTCATCTCGCGGCCCGTGTCGAAGCTCGCGCCCCACGGGGATCGGTGTGGCGCCGGCCGGCTCCAAGGGCGCCCGCGGGCGCAGGACGCCGGAGCGACATGGCGTGAGCAGGGCGCCGGTGCGACGAGGGGTGACGAGAGAGCCTGCCGGGCGTTCGGGACGGCGGGGCGATGCGGCTCCGCCGAAGGAAGCGCTTCAGCCACCGTACGAGGCCGGTCGAATGCAGCGGGGCTTCCTGCGGGCAGCCCGGCTCGGCGGCCGGTCGCGGCGGTCCGGATCGGTGCGAGCGGTACGGGCCGACCCGGGTGGTGGGCAGCGGAGGCTCGGCGGCCGGTCGCGGCGGCCCGGATCGGTGCGGCACGCGGCGGGCGGCGCCGGGCCGCGGCGGGCCGGCGGGGGTGCTATACTGCCGCACGACAGCTCTGCTCCCGACGATTCCGGGAAGTGGGTGAGAGTCCCACACGGTCCCGCCACTGTATGCGGGGAGCGGGCGGCACGCGGGCGCCGATGGGCGCCGGTCACTGTGTTCGGCCGGAAGCTTGCCTCGCGGAAGTGTCGCGCCAGCGAGACTTCCAACGCGAGCCCGGGGTCGTGACACGGGAAGACTCTGCCGTTCCGCGTCGATCCGCGAGTCAGGAGACCGATCGTCGGGAGGGTCGCACAACCCTTCGGGCCGGCCTGCCGGTCCTTGAAGTTCGGCGCGTGGAAACGCCGAAAGGAGGTTCCCGCCTGCCATGGCTCGTCGCTCTGCTTGCACACCGCTCGTCATGTGAGTGACGGGTCGGCATTCCGCGAACCGATAGTCGGTCACTTCGTCGACCGCTGCCGCCGGCGCGCTCCGCGAGGGCGCCGTCAGCGCGGTGCCGGGACATGCGTGCACGGCGGCGCTTGCAGCGCGCGGCAACGGTGCGCCAGGCCCCGGCCGACCCGGCGACGCGCAGGACATCATACGCGGACAAGCCGGCAACGCGCCGGAGCGGCGCGTCGTCAGCACGAGGGCGGCGCATCGTGGGCATGGGTCCGGCAGGGGAGATATCTGCATGAGCATCGTCACCAAGGGAGGCGACAAGGGCAGCACCGGGCTGGTCGGGGGCGTACGGGTCTCGAAGGCGGCGCTGCGGGTCGAGGCCTACGGCGAGGTCGACGAGCTGACCAGCCAGATCGGCCTCGCCCGCGCGATGTGCCCGGACGCCGCGACGGGGGAGCTGCTGAAGGACATACAGCGGGAGCTGTTCGCGGTCGGCGGGGAGCTGGCGACGCCGGCGCCCCGGCCCGGCCAGACGCCGGCGGTGACGGCGGCGATGGTCGAGCGGCTCACGGCCGAGGTCCGGCGCATCGAGGCCATCGAGGGCGTGCTGGGCGACTGGGCGATTCCCGGCGAGCACGCCGCGTCGGCCGCTCTCGACGTCGCGCGGGCGGTGTGCCGCCGGGCGGAACGGCGGGTGGTGCAGCTCTCGGAATCGGACGCGGAGGTCGGCGCCGACCTGCTGGCGTATCTCAATCGCCTCTCCGACCTGCTGTGGATTCTCGGCCGGCAGATCGAGGTCGAGGCGGGCGTCGACGCGGCCCTGAGGACCCGCGAGGCAGGCGACCCGAAGTGGTCGCGCGCGTGGTGAGCCCGATGAGCCCGCCGCGACGCCGGCTGCCGCGGGGAAGGCCGCGGGCCTTGTCCGCGGGCAGGAGCATCGGAAGGTGAAGTCGATGTCGCGACGCCGGCTGCCGCGGGGAAGGCCGCGGGCCTCGTCCGCGGGCAGGAGCATCGGAAAGTGAAATCGATGTCACTACGCCGCCTGCCGCGGGGAAGGCTGCGAGCCCTGCTCGAGGTCGCGCTGTGCCTGGCCCTGCTCCTGGCCGCTTGGCGCTGGGCCGGCGACGCGCGCGCGGGATGGACCTTCACCGGGCAGACCGCGGCGTCGCCGGCCGGGTTCCCGCGCACCGTGCGCGACTACGCCGGCGACACGCTCCGGCTGCCGCGGCCGCCACGGCGGATCGCGTCGCAGGCGCTGGTCACCGACCACTTCCTGCTCGCCGTCGTGCCCCCCTCGCGGATTGCCGCGGTCAGCGCGGTCGCCCACGACCGGCGCTACAGCTACGTGGCGGACGTGGTGGACGGGATGGACGTCGCGGTGGCCGGCGAGCCCGAGGCCCTCCTGCGGCGCCGTCCCGACCTGCTGCTGGCGTCGAACACCGCCCGCGCCGACTTCGTGGCCCTGGCGCGGGGCGCGGGCATCCCCACGTTCCGCATCCTGACGGTGTTCGAGGACTTCTCGCAGATTGTCGGCGGCCTCGAGACCGTCGGCCGGCTCACTGGCGAGGAACGGGCGGCCGAGCGGGTGGCAGGGCGGTTCCGTGACCGCATCGCGGCGGCGGTGGCGCGCCGTCCCGCCGCGGCGCCGCCGCCGCGCGTGCTGGTCTACGTCAGCTTCTCGGGCACCTTCGGGGCGGGCTCGCTCTTCGACCACATCCTGACCGAGCTGGGCGCCGTGAACGTGGCGGCGGAGCGGGGCATCGGGCCGCACGGCGCCATCGGCAGCGAGCAGATCGCGGCCTGGAACCCGGACTGGATCATCGCCGACGCGCCGGCCGGCGACGAGGCCGCGGTGCGCCGGCGCCTCCTCGACCATCCGGCGGTGGCGGTGACGGCGGCCGGGCGCACCGGGCAGGTCCTGGTCATCGACCACCGGCGCTTCATCACCATGTCGCAGTACGCGGCGGGGCTGACCGAGGCGGTGGCCGCCGCGCTCTATCCGGACACGCCGTGACCGGCGCAGGACGCGGGGCGTCGCGGTTGCGGTCAGCCGGGCAGAGATCGCCCGTGACATCCGGACCGGCTGCAACCGAGACCGTACGCCGGCCTGGCGTCCGCGGTGCCGCGTGGGCGGCCCTGCCGCTGCTGGCGGCCCTGCTCGCGGCGGCGGTGGTGGCGGCCATCGCCATCGGCAGCACCGGCATCGCCTGGGGCACCGTGGTCCGGGTGCTCGCGGCGCGCGCGCTGCCGTCGGGCTGGGTCGACCTGGGGCAGATCTCGGAGGCCGAGCAGGTCATCGTCTGGCTCATCCGCACGCCGCGCGTGGTGGTGGCGGCGCTGGTCGGGGGCGCCCTCGCGGTGGCGGGGACGCAGATGCAGGGGCTCTTCCGCAACCCCCTGGCCGAGCCCAGCGTCATCGGCATCAGCCAGGGCGCGGCGCTGGGCGCGGTGGTCACGTTCGTCACCGGGCTCGCGGCCACCGCCGTGTTCTGGCTCCCGCTGTTCGCCTTCGCGGGCGCGCTGGCCGCGCTCGTCACCGTCTACACCGTCGCCACCCGCGCCGGGCGCACCCCGGTCGCGACCCTGCTGCTCGCGGGCATCGCCCTCGGGTCGCTGTCGACGGCCATCGCCACCCTGCTCATCTCGCTGAGCGTCGTCAACTGGCAGATCGCCAACGAGGTCGTCTTCTGGCTGATGGGCGGCCTCGACAACCGCACCTGGACCCACGTCTGGATGTGCCTGCCGCCGGTCGCGCTTGGCGCGGTGGCGGCGCGGTGGCACACGAGGGACCTCGACCTGCTGCTGCTCGGCGAGGAGACGGCGGCGAGCCTCGGGGTCGACGTCGAGCGGGTGCGCCGGACGATGCTCGCGACGGCGGCGATGCTGACCGGCGCGGCGGTGGCGGTGAGCGGGGTCATCGGCTTCGTCGGCCTGATCGTGCCCCACATGCTGCGGCTCGTGCTGGGGCCGTCGCACCGCACCCTGCTGCCGGCCGCGATGCTCGGCGGCGCGCTGTTCCTGATCGTCTGCGACCTGCTCGCCCGCACCATCCACCCGCCGACCGAGATCCGGCTCGGCATCATCACCGCGGCCTGCGGGGCGCCGTTCTTCCTCTACCTGCTGCGCCGGCAACGCGGAGGCATCGGCGCGCTATGAGTCTGCGGCTCGAGCAGGCCAGCTTCCGCATCGGGGCCCGCCACCTCGTGCGCGACGTCACCGTCGAGGCCGCGCCCGCCCGCATCACCGCCCTCATCGGCCCGAACGGGGCGGGGAAGTCGACGGTGCTGCGCCTCATGGCCGGCCTGTGGAGGCCCACCGGCGGCCGGGCCAGCCTCGACGGGACCGATCTGCCGCGGCTCTCGCGCCGGCTGCTGGCGCGGCGCATCAGCTTCGTGCCGCAGGACACCCACATGGACGTCCCCTTCACGGTGCGGGAGCTGGTGACGATGGGGCGCCATCCCCACCTGGGCCGGTTCGACGACCCCGGCCCGAGCGATGCCGCGGCAGTGGTCTCGGCCATATCGCGCGCGGACGTCGCGCACCTCGCCGACCGCCCCGTCACCGAGCTCTCGGGCGGCGAGCGCCGGCGCGCGGTCATCGCGCGCAGCCTCGCGACGGGCTCGAACGTGATCCTGCTCGACGAGCCGACCGCCAACCTCGACGTCGACCACGTCATCGAGACCCTGACGCTGCTGAGAGAGCTCGCCGGGGGCGGCGTGACCATCGCCCTCGCGCTGCACGACCTCAACGTCGTCGCGCGCTGGGCGGACACCGTCGCGGTGCTGCACGGCGGGCGCCTCAAGGCGACGGGCCCTCCGGCCGAGGTGCTCGACGACGACCTGGTGGCGTCGGTGTTCGGGGTGCGGGTGGAGCGGCTGGCCGCCGGCGACGGCCGGTCGGCCCTGGTGTTCCACCGCCGGCGGGACGTGGCCGGCTGACGACGGGCTCTGCACGCCGCTGAACGCCGTTACGGCTGCGATTCCGACCCCGCCCGCATGGGATTACGGCGAATGGCTGTCTTCCGCCTGTTCACGCTGCGGATCGTCGCGCCATTGAACGTAGGAGTACCACCACAGGAGCCCGGCCCAAGCCAGGAACAGCCCAAGGACGACCGGCCACGCGAGACTCACACCCAACAGCTCGGGAAGGATCAACACGGCGGCTGCGACTGGCGACGACTGCCCCGCGAAGCGATGCGAGCGGACCCAGGACAGATTGCTCCTCAGTGTCCATCGCGTGCGGAGACCGATCAGGGTATTCGGCTCCATTCGTTGCGTCAGCCAGGACATTGCCCCGAGGATCAGGCACAGCACCCCGGCAGTAACGCCGTTTCCTTCAGACACAGGTCAAACTATAGGCCGGGAACGCCCACGAACAATGTCACGAGAGACTGGGAGGAGCCCATCTAGCGCGGCAGTCGGAGGCTCAGCCCGGTGCCGACGAACAGGTCGTCGGCGGGACCCCGCAACCCGCGGCCGACGGAGACGTCCAGCTGGAGCACGTCGGTCAGCAGAAGGGTCAGTCCCATATCCGCCGACACGCTGCTCGCGACCGGGCCGGTGACCTGCCTGTCGCCGAAGACCTCGAAGAACGCCCCCAGGCGATCGGTCAGGCCCACGCCGAGCGCCAGCGAGTAGAAGACGAACGCGTCACGGTCCGGATGATCGGCCGAGGACTCCCACGCCGCTCCGGCGTTGTAGCCCAGCGAGAGCCCCGACCCCGGCTCGTGGGCGAACGCGACGAGGAACGACGGGTCGACGCCGCCGCTCGAGAAGTCGTGGTCGCCGGTCGGGAGCGACAGGCCGCCCAGGAGCGCGAGCTCGGGCCGCCCGCCGTCCGCCCGCGGGATGAGGTTGACCTTGGCGCCGAGCTCGCTGTCGCCCGCGCCGCGGCGTCCTTCCGTCCCCATGACGCCGGCGTGGCCGAGGCGGAGCTCCGTCCGTTCGCCGAGGCCGATGCGGAACAGCGTGCCGGGCGCCGCGTGGCTGTCGATGTCCCCGTCGCGGGTGAACAGGTAGCCCGTCTCGACCTGCAGGAGGCCCGGCGGCACGACGGTGGCCGATTCGGTCTGATCGGGACGGTCGGTCACAAGCTCCGGCGACTGCGCGCTCGCGCCGGCGGGGCCGGTCAGCACCGCCGCCCCGAGGAGCAGGGCCCGAGCCGCAACGACGACAACCTCGCGCACGCGACGCCTCGAGACCGGGTTCGGGTGACCGTGGGCGCGCCTACCGGCCCTGGCCGCCTGCCTCCGCCGCGCGCGAGCCGGCGAGGATGTTCGTCATCCCGTAGTTGCCCTCGTGGCAGGCGTACTCGTACAGGGGCTGGTCGCCCCGCGCCCACGGCGACGAGCCGGTCCACGGCGTGGTCCAGACGTTGGGGTCGTGCACCGTGAACTCGTAGTCGAGGGTCCCCGGGGCCACCCGGGTGAACCGCTCGACGACCCGGAGGTCGGGGCTGAGATCCCAGTTGGTGCCGCCCTGGGGTCCGGGGCCGGAAGCGAACAGGTAGGCGCGATCGCCGAAGTTGGCCGTCTCGACGACCAGCGTATCGCCCTCCCAGCGCCCCAGCGAGTGGCCGCCGAACTGGCCGACGCGCTCGTCGATGCGCGGACGCCCGTCGAGGTGGATGAAGCGCACGTCGTGGATGTGCTCCTGCACGATGGCGATGACGTCGGGGGTCTGCACGATCTGGTAGTTGTTGTTGTAGGCGGTCGGCAGCGAGGGGACGCCGCGGTACCAGATGCACCGATCGCCGTAGTCGAACTGCGCGTAGGAGTCGGCGGGAACCACCCCCTCGCGCACGTCCTTCAGCCGCTGCCGCTCGGGTGACGAGACGTACGCGGCCGCCTCGGGGGTGAGGGCGGGCAGCCGCCCGTTCGGCGGGTCGATGACGAGCGACGTGCGACGGGTGGGGACGACGGTCGTCCCGCGATCGATCCAGAAGGCGTTGTAGGCGCCGACGTTGCCGCCCACCGGCAGGGGCTCGGTCCGCACCTCGCTGGGCGCGTTCGCCCGAGCATTGGCCTCGACGACCCGCGCCTCGATCGCCGCCGCCTCCTCCTCGGTCAGGAACGCCTGGTCGGCCAGCGCCTCGGGACGCTCGAGCGGCGTCACCGTCGAGCTGTTCCACACGCCGCCGACGTCGGGGTCGCCCCAGGCGGTCCGCGGGGCTTGCCACCCCTCGGGCGACGCCGGCTGGGACCATGCCGCCCCCGGCGCAAGGGCGACGACCGCTGCCAGCACCAGCGCGCCACCGTGCACGCGAGCAAGATGATTCATCGCTGTCTCCTTCGCCCGGCCGCCCCAGCGGTCAGGGCCGAAGCTCGCGCCCCTCGCGCTCCAGGTTCCGCGCGCCCGCCAGGATGCCGTAGAGCCCGATGTTGCCCTCGTGGCAGGCGTACTCGAAGATCTCGCCGTCGGTGCGCCGGAACGGCAGCATGACCGTGTAGGGCGCGGTATACCTCTCGGTATCGTTCACGGTGTACTCGTAGGAGACGGTGTCCGGATCGAGCCGGGTCAGCCGCTCGACGAGGTGCAGGCTCGGGCCGATGGTCCCGTTCCCCCAGTCGCGGTACTGCGTGGTCTCGACGACCAGCGTCTCCCCCTCCCAGCGCCCCCGCGACACGCCCGCGATCTGCTCGAGCCGCGGCTTCTCCACGTCGTCGAGCGGGATGATGCGGTGCTGGCGCGCCTGCTCGGTGAGGATCGCCACGTGGTCGGCGGTCTGGAAGATCATCAGGTTGTTGTTGTAAGCCCCGGGCCGCATGGGCGGGCCCGACTTGGTGAACGCGATGCAGCGGTCGCCCATGCTGCGGTTCTCGTACGAGTCGTACAGGTGCTCGCGCCGGTACGCCCTCCGCTCCGCGTCGGCCTGTCGGGCCGCCTCGGTCAGCGCGGGGTAGCGCCCGTTGGGCGGATCGACGATGAGCGACGTCCGCTTGTCGGACGTCAGCTCGATGCCCCGCTCGTACCAGAACTCGTTGTAGGAGAGCACGCCGCCCGCCGCGCGCGGCGCGTAGCCCGCGTTCGGCGCCCCCTCGACGGGGTCGAAGAGGTCGCGGTTCTGGCGCGTCCGCTCCGACGCCTCGAACGCGGCCGCGGTCTCGGGGTCCAGGGTCTCGCGGTCCGCGAACCGGTCCGGCCGCTGCATCGGCGTCAGGGTCCGGAAGGTGAACACGCCCGAGATGTCCGGGTGCCCGTCGGGGGTCCGCATCGGCATGCCGCCGCCGTCCGACTGGGCGAGGGCCGGCGACGCCGCGAACGCGAGCACGAGCGCGGGAACCGCGAACGCCGCCAAGCATGTCTTGCGCATCTGCTCCCTCCGGTTCGAGAGGCGGGGTTGGACGGAATACCATCGATTATACCTGTCGCGGCTTCAGCCCGCGGCCTCGGCGGCGGGCGTCTGGCCCGGAAATCGTCGCCTTCGGCTCCGATTGCCGCCCAACCAAGCCCGTAGGAGTCAGCACCGTTCTACGGCGCAGACTCCTGGCCCGGGCTCCCCGGAATCGGGGATAATCGGCCGAGGCCGGGGCCGCCAGGCCGTGCCGGAGGGGCGGATCGAGCCGGCTGCCGCCGCATGAGGCAGGCATGAGGAGGGAAGGGATGAGCCATCGTACGACCGCGGCGTCGATCGCGGTTCTCCTGATTTCCATCGTGGCGGCGGGCGCAGCCCCCGCCGAGGCCCAGGACGACCCGCCGCGGACCGCGTGGGGCGCGCCGGACCTGGGCGGCGTCTGGGACTTCCGCAGCATCACTCCGATGCAGCGGCCGGAAGCGCTGGCGGACCAGGCGTTCCTGACCGAGGAGGCGGCGGCCGAGCTGGAGCAGCGGGCGCTCGACCGCCTCAACACCTTCCTGAGTCTGCCCGCGCAACGGACCGCGGCGGGGACCAACGTCGACCGGCGCCCCGACGGCGGGAACGGCTCGTACAACCACACGTGGCTCGACCAGGGCCTGCAGGCGGTGGGCACGCGGCGCACGTCGCTCATCGTCGATCCCCCGAACGGACGCTATCCCGGGATGACGGCGGAGGGACAGGAGCGCACCGCCGCGCGCGCCGCCCACCGGCGGGCGCAGCCGGCCGACTCGTGGGAGGACTTCAGCACCTACGACCGCTGCATCCTCGGGTTCAACGCGGGGCCGCCGATGAACCCGAGCGCCTACAACAACAACAACATGCAGCTGTTCCAGACGCCGGACCACGTCGCCATCATGACCGAGATGGTGCACACCGTGCGCATCGTCCCCCTCGACGGGCGCCCCGCCCTCGACGCCTCGTTCCTGCAGTGGTCGGGCGACTCGCGCGGCCGCTGGGAGGGCGACACCCTCGTCATCGAGACCGCGAACTTCGACCCCCGCCGGCAGTGGCGCAGCACCACCGGCGGCATGCGCCTGACCGAGCGGCTGACCCGCGTCGACGCCGACACGCTGCTGTACCAGGCGACGGTGGACGACCCCGGGGACCTGGGAGCGCCCGTGGACCTACGAGGTGCCGATGCAGCGGCTCGAGGAGGACATGTGGGAGTATGCCTGCCACGAGGGGCACCACTCGATGCCCCTGATGCTGGGCGGCGCCCGCGTGCTCGAGGCGGAGGCCGCGGCGGGGCAGCCGTAGCCCGACCTGGCGGGCGCGATGGTGAAGTTCCGCTCGCGCGGAACGTCTACGGCGCAAGCGCCTCGGGCTCGGGGCGCGACGGGAGCGGGGCGACGGCCGGCGGCGAGGCGGTCGCGCCGGAATCGGGGAACGCGGTCCGCGGGAGGTGATGATGGTTGCACGGCTTTTTCCGATGTTCCTGGGGTCGGTCCTCCTGGCCGCGCCCGCGTTCGCGCAGGGGGTGGAGCGCTTCGATCTGATCGTGCGCGGCGGCCGGGTCGTCGACGGGACGGGGAACCCCTGGATCCGGGCCGACGTCGGCGTGCGCGGGGACCGCATCGCGCTCGTCGGCGACCTGGCCGCCGCGGCGGCGGACCGTGTCGTCGACGCGGCGGGGCTGGTGGTCGCGCCCGGGTTCATCGACCCGCACACCCACGCCGTGCGCGGCATCTTCGACGTGCCGACCGCCGACAACTACCTGCTGCAGGGGGTCACCACCCTGACCGAGGGCAACGACGGCGGCTCGCCGTGGCCCATCAGCGCGCATCTGGACGAGATTGCCGCCGCCGGCGTCAGCCCGAACTGGGCCGTCTTCGCGGGGCAGGGCACGATTCGCCGCGAGGTGCTGGGGGCCGAGGACCGCGCGCCGACGCGCGACGAGCTCGACCGCATGCGCGCGCTCGTGGCCGAAGCGATGGAGGCGGGCGCGCTCGGCCTGTCGACGGGCCTCTTCTACGTGCCGGGCAGCTTCACGCCGACCGAGGAGATCATCGCGCTCTCGGCGGTGGCGGCCGGGTACGGGGGCATCTACATCTCGCACATGCGCGACGAGGCCCAGGGGCTGCTCGACTCGGTGCGCGAGACGATTCGCATCGGCGAGGAGGCGGGCATTCCCGTGCAGATGACCCACCACAAGGCGATCGGCCGCCCTGCGTGGGGGCAGAGCGCCGAGAGCCTGGCCCTCGTCGACGCGGCGCGGGCGCGCGGCGTCGACATCACCATCGACCAGTACCCGTACACCGCCTCGCAGACCGGCATCACCGCGGTGGTGCCGCAGTGGGCGCAGGAGGGCGGCACGAGCGAGCTCGTCGCGCGTCTCGCCGATCCCGAGACGCGCCGGCGCATCCGGGAGGAGATCGTCTACCGCATCGAATACGACCGCGGCGGCGGCGACCCCGCGAACATCGTCATCGGGCTGTGCGAGTGGGACCGGTCGCTCGAGGGCAAGAGCCTCGCCGACATTCTCGCGGAACGCGGGGAAGCGGTGACGGTGGCCGCCGGCGCCGACCTGGTGATGGAGATCATCGAGAACGGCGGCGCGCGCGCCATCTACCACGCGATGGACGAGGCCGACGTCGAGCGCATCATGCAGCACCCGGCCACCGCCATCGGCTCGGACGGCGGGGTGTCGGTCTTCGGCGAGAGCGTGCCCCACCCGCGCGAGTACGGCACCTTCGCGCGCGTCCTCGGCCGATACGTGCGCGAGCGGGGGGTGTTGACCCTCGAGGAGGCGGTCCGCAAGATGAGCGGCGCGACCGCGCAGCGCATCGGCCTGCGCGACCGCGGGCAGGTGCGCGAGGGGTTCTTCGCCGACCTCGCGGTCTTCGACCCGGCCCGCGTCATCGACCGCGCCACGTTCGCCGAGCCGCACCAGTACTCGGAAGGGGTCCAGTACGTCCTGGTGAACGGGACCCTCGTCGTGGACGGCGGCGAGCACACGGGGGCGCGTCCTGGACGCGTGCTCTACGGCCCCGGCCGGCCCTGAGCCGCGTCTGCAAGGTCAACGGGTGCTTCACCTGGATCCTCGCGGACGGTGCGGAGCGACGACTGGATGTCCGATGGTGCTCGATGGTGGAGATCTTCAGAGCGCCCCAGTCCTGAGTTCCTGGCCGGAGCCGGCCCTCGCGCACAAGGCGGTCGCGCCACGAAGAGCGGCTCGACTTGTCTTCGGATGGCTCGACCATGGAGATGTCATGATGACACGATCCCCGGCGCTTCTCACGGGCATGCGCGGTGTCCTCGGCGTCGCGGAAACCGACCCGCGCAACCCGCGGTCGCAGCCGACCGGGGCCGCGGAGCGGGCACGCCGGAGCCGGGCGCTGCCGGCGGTGCTCCTCGCCGCCGTCTCGACCGCAGCCTGGGCCCTGGGACCCACCGCGCCGGCCCTCGCCCAGGAGGCGCCCGGCGCGCCGCCGGTGGTCTGGGTGCTCGCGACCGGGGGGACGATATCGGGCGGCGGCCAGTCGTCGACCAGCCTGACCCAGTACCGGTCGGGCGCGTTCTCGGGCGAGCAGCTCGTCTCGGCGGTGCCGGCCATCGCGGAGCACGCCACGGTTCGGGTCGAGCAGGTCGTCAACATCGGCAGCCCCAACATCACGTTCGACGACTGGCTGACCCTGGCCCGCCGCATCGACGAGATCTTCCGCGGGGATCCCGATGCCGCCGGGGTGGTCATCACCCACGGCACCAACACCCTCGAGGAGACCGCCTACTTCCTCAACCTGACGGTCCGGCACGACCGCCCGGTGGTCCTCGTGGGCGCCCAGCGGCCGGCCACCGCGATCAGCACCGACGGGCCCCTCAACCTGCTGAACGCGGTGCGCACCGCCGCCTCCCCCGAGGCGCGCGGCAAGGGGGTGCTGGTGGTCATGAACGACGAGATCAACGCGGCCCGCGATGTCACCAAGACCAGCACCTACCGGGTCGAGACGTTCCGCTCGCGCGACCTCGGGTTCCTCGGCTACGTGGACGGCGACCGCGTCAGCTTCTACCGGGCGCCGACGAAGCGGCACACCGCCGACTCGGAGTTCGATCCGGCCGGGATCACCGGGTTCCCGACCGTGGACATCGTCTACTCGTACGTCGAGCCGAACCCGGTGCTGATCGAGACCCTCATCGAGGCCGGGGTCGACGGCATCGTGCTCGCGGGCACCGGCGCGGGCCTCGTCTCGCGCGTCGAGCGCGCCGCCCTCGATCGCGTCGCGTCGCTGCCCGAGGCCGAGCGCCCGGTCGTCGTCCGGTCGAACCGCACCGGCAGCGGTCGCGTCGTGCCACTCCCCGCCTACGACGCGCAGGGCATGATTGCCGGCGACACCCTCAACCCCCAGAAGGCGCGCATCCTGCTGATGCTCGCCCTCACCCGGACCCGCGATCTCGACGAGATCCGGCGGATCTTCCGGGAGTACTGATGCGGCAGCGCCGGTGGCGGATGACGGCGTGGGGGATGTGATCGGCGCCGCCCTGGTTTGCCGCGGCGTCCCGCCGCGCCCTGCCGCGCCGGGGGCGTTCGGTCCCTGCGCGCGCGGTCGTCGCCCCCGGGGCAGCAATACGGCCGCCACGTGGATGGTTCGGTCCCTGCGCGCGCGGTCGTCGCCCCGGCCACCCATCCGGCGGTCCCCCGGCTTGCTATAATCGTGTCGACCGGCCCGTCCGCACGGGTCAAGGCCCTTATCCAACCAAGCAGCACACCGTGTCCGACTACGATCCGCAGGCCATCGAGAAGAAGTGGCAGCGGCGCTGGGCCGACGAGCGCGCCTTCGAGGCGACCGAGGAGCCGGGGCGCCCCAAGTACTACTGCCTCGTCATGTTCGCCTATCCGTCGGGGCACGCCCACGTCGGACACGTCCGCAACTACATGATCGGCGACGTCATCGCCCGCATGAAGCGGATGCGGGGGTTCAACGTCCTGCATCCGTTCGGCTGGGACGCCTTCGGGCTGCCCGCGGAGAACGCCGCCATCAAGAACCGGTCGCACCCCGAGACCTGGACCCGCGACAACATCGCCCACATGAAGGGGCAGCTGCAGCGGCTCGGCATCAGCTACGCCTGGGAGCGCGAGCTCGCCACCTGCGACCCCGCCTACTACCGCTGGAACCAGTGGCTGTTCCTGCGGATGTTCGAGCGCGGCCTCGCCTACCGGCGCCGGTCGACGGTCAACTGGTGCCCGGACTGCGCGACGGTGCTCGCCAACGAGCAGGTGGTCGACGGGGGGTGCTGGCGCTGTGGGTCGGCGGTCGAGCCGCGCGACCTCGATCAGTGGTTCCTGCGCATCACCGAGTACGCCGACGGTCTGCTCGACGGCATCGAGCGGCTCGACGAGTGGCCCGCGAAGGTGCTGACGATGCAGCGGAACTGGATCGGACGCTCCGAGGGGGCGCTGGTCCGCTTCGCGGTCGAGCCGGCCGGGTCGGAAGGGTCCGCCGGCCAGGACGCGGCGGCCGAGATCGAGGTCTTCACGACCCGCATCGACACCATCTTCGGGGCGACGTTCGTCCTGCTCGCGCCCGAGCATCCGCTGGTGTCCCGCTTCGTCGACGAGGCGCCGGACCCGGCCGGGCTGCGGAAGCAGGTGCAGGAGTTCCGGGCCCTCGACCGGACCGACCGCCTGACCGGGGCCATCGAGAAGGAGGGCTTCGACACCGGCCGCCGCTGCATCAACCCGTTCACCGGCCGGCCGGTGCCCATCTGGGTCGCCAACTTCGTGCTGGCCGAGTACGGCACCGGCGCGGTGATGGCGGTCCCCGCCCACGATCAGCGCGACTTCGAGTTCGCGCGCAAGTACGGCCTCCCGGTCGAGGTCGTCATCCAGCCGGAGCATCCGGACGGTGGCGAGCCCCTCGACGAGGCGGCGCTGGACGCCGCCTACGCGGGGCCGGGGGTGCTGGTCGGCTCCGGCGAGTTCACGGGACGGCCCACCGCCCGGGCTCCCGCGGAGATGGCCCGGGCGGCGGAGCAGGGGGGATTCGGGCGCGCCGCCGTGCAGTTCCGGCTCAAGGACTGGGGCGTCTCGCGGCAGCGCTACTGGGGTACGCCGATTCCCATCATCCACTGCGAGGCCTGCGGCCTGCAGCCGGTGCCGGACGAGGACCTGCCGGTCGAGCTGCCGCAGGTGGCCGAGTTCAGCGGGCGGGGCGACTCGCCCCTGGCGCAGATTCCCGAGTTCGTCGACACCACATGTCCGTCGTGCGGGCGGCCGGCGCGCCGCGAGACCGACACGATGGACACGTTCGTCGACTCGTCCTGGTACTTCTACCGCTTCTGCGACCCGACGAACGGCGAGCGGGCCTTCGACCCCGGAACCGTCCGCTACTGGGGGCCGGTCGATTTCTACATCGGCGGCGTCGAGCATGCCATCCTGCATCTGATCTACTCGCGGTTCTTCTGCCGGGTGTTCAAGGACCTCGGGATGGTCGAGCACGAAGAGCCGTTCACGCGGCTGCTGACGCAGGGGATGGTGCTGCGCGACGGCGCGGTGATGTCGAAGTCGAAGGGCAACGTCGTCGACCCCGACCGGATGATCGCGAGCTACGGGGCGGACGCCCTGCGGCTCTACGAGATGTTCGTCGCCCCGCCCGAGAAGGAGATCGAGTGGACCGACTCGGGCCTCGAGGGGAGCTTCCGCTTCCTGACCCGGGTGTGGCGGCTCGTGACGCGGGTCGCGCCCGGGCTGCCGGACGCTTCCGGCAACGGGGTCGACGGGCGCGGGCTCGACGCGGCGCATCGCGCCCTGCGGCGCAAGACCCACGACACTATCCGGCGCGTTTCGGGTGACCTGGACCCGCGGGCGCACCTCAACACGGCAGTCTCCGCCCTCATGGAGCTGGTGAACGAGCTGTACGCATTCTGCGAGCAGCACGACGTGAAGCTGGGGCCGGCGCCCGAGGCCCGGGCCGCGGCCCTGCCGGCCGGGACCGGCGCGGTGCTGCGGGAGGCGATCGAGGCCCTGGTGCTGATGCTGTCGCCGTTCACGCCGCATCTCTGCGAGGAGCTGTGGGAGCGGCTGGGCCGCACCGGGGGCCTGTGCGCCGCCGCGTGGCCCGGGTACGAGCCGGCCGTGGCGAGGGCCGAAGAGATCGTGGTGCCGGTGCAGGTGAACGGGAAGCTGCGCGCCCGACTGACGGTTCCGGCCGGCATCGTCGAGCAGGACCTGCGGGAGGCCGCGCTGGCCGAGTCGGCGGTCCGGGCGCACACGGCGGGACGCGAGATGGTCCGGGTCGTGGTGGTGCGCGGCAAGCTCGTGAACGTCGTCGTCCGGTGACGAGTCGAACCGGGCGGCCGGGCGGAAGTCCTCGGCCGGAACGCCGCGGACACTCGAAGGGTCGGCAGGGCGCCGGGCGGAGGGCCGACACGCGACCTGCGGTCACGGCGTGACCTGCGGTTACGTTGGAGCTTCGCCGGCGCGAGGCTCGTGCGGTTGGCAGGCCGGGGAGGGCTGCACCATGACGCGAAGGTTGCTGGCGAGGTGCCTGGGGCTGCTGGGTGCGGCGGCCCTGAGCAGCGGATGCGGCTATGCGCTGGCGGGGCAGGGGACGTTCCTGCCCGACTACATCCAGACCATCGGCGTTCCGTTGTTCCAGAACAACACCACGGTGTTCGAGATCGAGCAGTCCCTGACCCAGCAGGTGCGTTCCGAGTTCATCGGGCGCGGCCGCTACCGGGTCGTCGCCGCCGAGACCGGCGTCGACGCCCTGCTCACCGGCACCATCAGCCGCGTGACCGTCGCCCCCGCGACGTTCAGCGCCCAGCAGCAGGCGTCACGGTACACGTTCACGGTGCAGGCGGCGATGGAATTCCGCGACCTGACGACCGACGAAGTGCTCTGGGAGAACTCGTCGCTCTCCTTCAGCGACGAGTACGACGTGGCCTCGGGGGGTGGCGGGCGGATCGACGCGAACCTCTTCTTCGGCCAGCAGTCGAACGCCGTGCAGCGGGTGGCCCGCGATTTCGCCAGTACCGTGGTCAGCTCCATCCTCGAAGCGTTCTGATGGGGCCCGGCGCCGGCGGCCGCCCCCGGCGTCGACCCCCGGTCGTTCGGGACCGTCGTCGACGGTGAGATTTACCGACTGCATCCGGGCGCAGCCCATGCTCCGCGGCTTCGCGCCCTTGGCACACGGCCCGGCTGCTTCCGTCGGTTTCCTCAGGCTCGAACCGCCATGTCCTCCATCACGCCCGGCGAGGCGTTGAAGCAGATCGCGTCCGGCGACCTCGCCCCGGTCTACCTGGTGCTGGGCGACGACGATCTCGAGAAGGCCGAGGTGGCCGACGCGTTCGAGCAGGCGGTCGACGAGGGCCTGCGGGCGTTCAACGTCGAACGCATCGACGGCGCCGAGGCCACGCTTCGACAGGTGATCGACGCCGCGGCCACCCTGCCGATGATGGCGGCGCGGCGCATCGTCGTCGTGCGCCGGGCCGAGCGCTGCCTGGCGCCGAAGCGCGACAGCCGCGCAACCGCCGCGGACCTCGCCGCCTTCGAGGACTACCTCGCGAACCCCTATCCGCACGCGGTCCTGGTGCTGGTGGCGGCCGACCTCGACCGGCGCCGCAGGACGACCGCGCGCCTGCTCGCGGCGGCCACGCAGGTGGCCGGGGACGCGCTGGCCTCGGTGGCCGACGCCGAGCGCTGGCTGCGCCGGCGGGTGTCGGCCGCGGGCCGGACCATCGAGCCGGCGGCGGCGCGGTTCGTGGCCGCGCGGGCCGGACCCGACCTTCCCCGGCTGCGGGGCGAGGTCGATCGGCTGCTTCTGTTCGTCGGCGACGAGCCGGCCATCCGGCTCGAAGACGCCAGAGTGGTGGCGGGCCCGGCCGCGGCCCACGACGACTGGGCGGTGGCCCGGGCGATAGAGCGGGGGCAGACCGCGGCGGCGCTCCGGGAGCTGGCCCTGGTCATGGAGTCGGGCGCCGCTCCCTACATGGTCCTGGGGCAGCTGGCGTGGGTCGTGAGAACGAAGATGCCGGACCGCCGAATCGCGAGGGCGGTGGAGTGCCTCTACCGGACGGACCTCGACATCAAGAGCTCGGCCGGCGACCACCGGGTGCTGTTGGAGCGGCTCGTCGTGGAGCTCTGCGAGGCGTAGGGCCGGCGGCGGGGACCGCGGTCGGAATGCCGCCGGCAAGGGCAGTGACCGCTACCGGTCTGCCAGCCGCACCCGGACGCGGGAGGCTCCTACCGTGTTCCGTGCCTGCCTGTGACAAGGTACTCTCCGTCACCGTCCCGACCTCTGCCCCGAACCGCCAGGCCGAAGCCGGTCGAACGGCGCCGACGGTCCCGGAGGCGGGAGCCTGCGTCATTCCGCCGCCGCGGCGAGGCGCCGGGCGAGCCGGGACTTGTAGCGGGCCGCGGTGTTGTCGTGGATGACGCCCTTGGCGGACATCCGGTCGATGAGCGACACCGTGCCGCTGAGGGCCGAGCGGGCCGCGTCGACGTCACCCTTGGTGATGGACGCTCGAAGCGACTTGAGGGCGCCGCGCAACCGGGTTCGAAAGGCGCGGTTCCGGGCCCGCCGCAAGATGTCCTGCCGGTGCGCCTTCAACGTGTGCTTGTGATTGGCCAAGTCGTGCTCGTTCCTTTCCGTTTCGCGACAATCAAGCCCGACAGTATAGCATCAGCCGCGCTTGAGACGACGCAGGGCGCCTTGTCCAACCAGAAGTGAGCCTGAAGGGAGGATTGATTCCAACGTGAAATGAGCCTGAAGGGGCCGGGTCCCGGATCATCGGAGGATGATCGTGAGACTCGACACCCAGCGCCTGCAGACCCTGGACCAGATTCGGGAGTTCCTGGCCGACAGCCGACCGCTCGACCTGCGGCCGCAGACCCGGGCCGAGGCCTACGCGTTCGTGGCCGAGACCCTGGAACGGTTCGACTACCCCGGCCGGGGGAAGGCCGACAAGGGCCTGCTCCGCCGGTTCCTGGTCAGGGTGGCCGGCCTCTCGCGAGCGCAGGTCACCCGCCTGCTGCGCCAGCACCGGGCCACGGGCGCCATCGCCGACCGCCGCGGCCCCCGGCGCCCCTTCCCCCGCCGCTACACCAAGGCCGACATCGGGCTGCTCGCCGAAGTCGACGCCCTCCACGGCACCCTCTCCGGGCCCGCCACCCGCCAGCTCTGCATCCGGGCCCTGCACGTGTTCGGGGACCACCGCTTCGAGCGCCTCGCCGCCATCTCCAACGGACATCTCTACAACCTGCGCCACTCGACCAGCTATCAGCGCCGCCGCGGGACGATGCCCGCGCCGACCCGCGCCGTGCACATCGCCATCGGCGAGCGCCGCCGGCCCCGGCCCGACGGGCAACCCGGCTACCTGCGGGTCGATACCGTCCACCAAGGCGACCTCGACGGCATCAAGGGCCTCTACCACCTCAACCTCGTCGACGAGGTCAGCCAGTTCCAGTTCGTCGGCTCCCTCGAGCGCATCGAGACGCCCTGCCTCGCCCCCGTCCTCGAAGCGCTGCTCCGGGCGTTCCCCTTCATCGTCCGCGGATTCCACGCCGACAACGGTACCGAGTTCATCAACCGCAAGGTCGCCGCCCTGCTGCAGGCCCTCCACGTCGACGAGTTCACCAAATCCCGCCCCCGACGCAGCAACGACAACGCCCTCGTCGAGAGCAAGAACGGCTCGGTCATCCGCAAGCACCTCGGATACGGCCACATCCCCAGCCGCTACGCGGAACGCGTCAACGCCTTCACCCAGCGGGTCCTCTCCCCCTACCTGAACTTCCACCGCCCCTGTCTCTTCCCCGTCGAAGTCGTCGACGCCAAGGGCCGCGTCCGCAAGCGCTACCCCCACGCCAACGTCATGACCCCCTACGAGAAGCTCAAGTCGTTGCCCGACGCCGCCGACTGCCTCAAGCCGGGGACCTCCTTCGACGAGCTCGACGCCGTCGCCGCCGCCATGAGCGACAACGACGCGGCACGCGCCCTCAACCAGGCCCGCGACCGCCTGTTCGCCGCCATCGACCCCGCCGCCTGAAATACCCGCGGCGACGGGCGGCGTCGACCCGCAGCTCGGTGTCGCCGACGCCCGGCCCATGAGTCGCCGCACCGGCGGACGGGGGGGGGAGGGGATGGAGGCAGCGCCGGGTGGCTGGCGTGTCGCCGGCTGCCCGCACCGGTCGCCGGCAAGAGGCAGCCCCGGATGCCGCCGCCGGGTTTGTGCTCCCCGTTCGAACCGCGTAGCTGCGGGCCGGCCAGCGTGTCAACGCGCTCCGCGCGTCCTCCGCTGCGCTACGGCCCTGCGGGTGACACACCGGCCGTCCCGCAACTCGGATTGCAGATATGGGCCTTGCGGCCCGGCCTGGACGGGACGTCCCGGCCGTCCACGAGACGCCGTGGCAGGACACGCGCCCCCCCCCGGCGCCGCGGGAGACCCGTTCGGAGGCCCCGTGCTCCCGGTCCGCTGTTGCCCCGAGTCCGCCGTCGCTCGACAGCCGTGACGTCCGGGCGCCGAGCCGCCTGTCACCGGTCCGTTACGTAACGGTGTGGAGTTGGTCGTGGCGTTGACGAACGCGGAGCGGCAGGCGCGTTACCGGAAAGCGGCGGAAGGCCTGGAGGCTGTCGAATCTACCCAGGGCTTCGGGCTCCCCGGTTCGGACCCGCTCCGTTTTGGACCCGCCCCGCTCCGAACGCCGCGCCGGACCGGAACCGCCGCTCTCGCTGCCGCAGCACGCCGCCCTTCGGTCGGCGTGCCGACCTGGAGGTCGGGCTGGTCAGGCGGGGCGGCCGCCGGAACCACGGCACCGGTGACCGACCACGGGCCACAGACGCATCAAGGCCGGCCACGGGACGAGCCGACCGCCGGTCGCCGACCCGAACCGCCGCCTCGGGGTGGAGTCGGCGGTGGCGGACGACGGCGGACCCCCGGCGGGCACCCCGGGCGCCTAACCCCTCGCCCAAGCAGGATTGACGTGCTGGCCAGGAACCGGAGGACCTCGGCCCCGCCCATGACGGATAATGTCGGTCAGTGTGCGCCGGCTCACCGCAGCCCGCGCCAGGACCCCTGTTTCGGTCCGCTGATTCGGCCGCCGTCACCTCGGTTCACGTGCCGCCGCTTCAGGCTCATTTCAGGATTGGAAAGCACGCAGGGCCCGCCGGTCGCGGGCGTCCGGCGCCTTCGCCCCCGCGGGCCGGGGCGGCGCCGCGAGGGCGCGGCCGAGGCGCAGCATCTCCCGCTCGGCCTCGGTGAGCGGCGGGGTGACGTCCTCGTAGAGGGTCCTGGCCGCGGCTTTGGGAAGATGGTGATCGGCCAGCGAGCGCACGACGACGAGCTGCTTCCGGCCCGGCGGCCGGGTGATCGCGAGCCGGTCTCCGGGCTGGATGGTGCGGTGGGGCTTCGCGCGCTGGGCGTTGACGTCGACCTTGCCTCCGCGGCACGCCCGCTGGGCCTCGGAGCGGGTCTTGAACAGGCAGGCGACGTCCAGCCAGACATCGAGCCGGACCCGGTTCGGGATCTCGTCCCCGTCTGCCGATTCGCCGTCGCGGCGGGCGCGGGCGGGTGAGGTCATCGCGGTCCGAGGGGTTACGCCGCGGACTCCTCGCCGAGCATTCCGCCCACGACGCGACGGCTCTCGGCCAGCAGCGCGTCGATGCGGGCCGGCTCGCGGCCGCCCGCCTCGGCGAAGTCGGGGCGGCCGCCGCCGCCTCCGCCGACGATCGGCGCGATCGCCTTGACCACCTTTCCGGCGTGCACCCGGTCGGTGAGGTCCTTGCTCACGGAGACGATCAGGCCGACCTTGCCGTCGTTGTCGGAGACGAGCAGCACCACGCCGCGCCCCAGGCGGTCGCGCAGGGTGTCGGCGAGGCCGCGCAGCGCCCCCTTCTCGAGTCCGCTGACCCGCCGGGCGATGAACCGGGCGTCGCCGATGGTCACGGCGTCGTCCCCCCGCGGCTCCCCGGCCCCGCCGAGGGCCGATTTCATCTTCAACGCATCGAGCTCGCGGGCCAGCCGTCTCGCCTCGGCCTGCAGCCGCCTGACGGCGTCCACCGCGCGGTCGCCGGACACGCCCAGCGCCTCGAGGACGGCGGTCGACGCCTTGCGCTGGCTCTGCACGTGGGCGACGGCGGCCTCGCCGGTGACCGCTTCGATGCGGCGCACCCCGGCCGCGACGCCGGTCTCCTGGGTCACCGCGAACAGGCCGATGTCGCCGGTGGCCCGGCAGTGGGTGCCGCCGCACAGCTCCATGCTGACGCCGGGCACCGAGACGACGCGCACCGAGTCGCCGTACTTCTCGCCGAACAGGGCCATGGCCCCGGCGTCGATGGCCTCCCGGGTGGCCCGGACGTCGGTCTCCACCGGGTGATTGGCATAGACGCCGGCGTTGACCTCCCGCTCGATCGCGTCCAGCGTCTCGGCGCCGACCGGCCCCCCGTGGGCGAAGTCGAACCGGAGCCGATCCGGCGCGACGAGGGAGCCGGCCTGCTTGACGTGCGCGCCGAGGTGCTCGCGGAGCGCGGCGTGGAGCAGGTGGGTTGCGGTGTGATTGCGACGGATGGCGTCCCGGCGCTCTCCGTCGACCGCCGCGGTCACCCGGCCGCCGACCCGCAGCCCCCCCCCCATGACCTGCACGTGGTGGGCGCGCGGTCCCCCGGGGGCGATACGCTCCAGGCCGTCGACCTCGGCCACGACGGCGTCGCCGTCCAGGGTCAGCCCTCCGGTGTCCGAGACCTGTCCTCCGGCCTCGAGATAGAACGGCGTCCGATCCAGGACCACGTAGCCGGACACTCCGGGGCCGAGTTCGGGAACCTCGGTGCGCTCGTCGTTGAACAGTCCCCGGATCTCGGCCCCGTCGACGCGCGTGGCCGTGTACCCCTCGAACAGGTCCGGGGCGTGGGCGACCGACGAGTCCGTCTTGCCCGCGCGGACAACCGGAACGTTGGAAGTGCCGGTCGCAAACGTGAACCTGACCGACCCGGCGTCCACCGAGAACCGCGTGCCCGCGCGCGACTGCGTCCGCTGGGCCTCCAGGCACCGCTCGAAGCCGGCGCGGTCGACGGTCACGCTGCGCTCGCCGGCCAGCTCCTCGATGAAATCGAGGGGCAGTCCGTAGGTGTCGTACAGGCGGAAGATCTCCTCCCCGGCCAGGGCGCCGCCGTCGGAACGGCTCAGGGCCGCCTCGAGGCGGGGGAGGCCGTCGGTCAGGACCGCGTCGAATCGGTCCTCCTCGGCCCGGACCACGCCGGTGATGGTCTCCCGCCCGGCGCCAAGCTCGGGATACGCGTCGCCCATCTCGCGGGCCACGACGTCGACGAGGCGATGCAGGAACGGGCTCGTCATCCCCAGCTTCTTCCCGTGCCGCATCGCGCGGCGCATGATCTTGCGGAGCACGTAGCCGCGCCACTCGTTGGAAGGCATGACTCCGTCGCCGATCAGAAAGGTCATGGCGCGCAGGTGGTCGGCGACGACCCGCATCGAGACGTCGTCGGGCCCGGGCGCGCCTCCCGGCGCGAGGGGGCCGTAGACGCGTCCGGTCTGGTCGCCGATGGCGCGCAGCAGCGGACTGAACAGGTCGGTGTCGTAGTTCGAGGTCTTCGCCTGGATGATCGCGACGATGCGCTCCAGGCCCATGCCGGTGTCGATCGACGCGGCCGGCAGCGGGGTGAGCTTCCCGCCGGCGTCGCGGTCGAACTCCATGAACACGTTGTTCCAGATCTCGACGTAGCGCTCGCAGCTGCAGTCGATGCCCCGGCACGCCGGCTCGTCGCAGGGGACATGGTCTCCGCGGTGGTAGTGGACCTCGGAGCACCGGCCGCAGGGCCCGGTGTCGCCCATCGCCCAGAAGTTGTCCTCCAGGCCCAGCTCGACGATGCGCTCCGAGGGGACGAGTCGGCTCCAGATGGCGTGCGCCTCGTCGTCGCGGGGAATCCCCCCCTCTCCCTTGAACACGGTCGGATGCAGCCGGTCCGGCGGCAGTCGCCACACGTCGGTCAGCAGCGTCCACGCGAACGGAATGGCGTCGTCCTTGAAGTAGTCGCCGAACGAGAAGTTCCCCAGCATCTCGAAGAAGGTGTGGTGACGCCGGGAGGGGCCCACGTTGTCGAGGTCGTTGTGCTTGCCGCTGACCCGCATGCACTTCTGCGACGTCGTCGCCCGCCGGTAGTCCCGGCGCTCGCGGCCGAGAAAGAGGTCCTTGAACTGGTTCATGCCCGCGTTCGTGAACAGCAACGTCGGGTCGTCGGCCGGCACGAGCGACGAGCTCGGGACGATACGGTGGCCCTGACCGGCGAAGTAGTCGAGAAAGCTCTGACGGATACGGCTGGACGTCATGCGGCTATTCTTCCACAAAAACGGCGTCCCCTTCGGTCCGCGCGAGGAGGGCGGCGGTCACCTCGTCGGGCGCGAACCCCTGGCGGATCAGGGCCTGATGCAGCCGCCGGAACCCGGCCCGCGTGCGTACGGGCGCCTGCGCCCGTTTGGCGATCGCGCGCTCGAGCACCGTCGCTTCGTCGACCTCCGCGAAGACCGTCGCCAGGGCCCGGCCCGCCACCTGCGGATCGATGCCGAGCGCGTGCAACTCCTGTCTCGCGCGACGCCTTCCGCGCAGCTTGACCTGTACCGCCCGGCGCGCGTGGGCGACGGCGGTCCGCATGTCGTCGAGAAGTCCGGCGCGGGTCAACCGGGTGATGGCGCGCTCGATCTCGTCCGCGGGGAGCTGGCGCCGGAGCAGGCGCTCGCGGAGCTGGGACGTCGAGAGGTCGCGGCCGGCGAGGAGCCGCAGGGCGACGTCGTGGCTGCCGCTGTCCCGACCCGAAGCCACTGATCGATGACGCCCGCGGTCGTCAGGAGGTCTCGGCCGCGGCCACTGCTTCCGCCACGTGGTAGACCGGCGTGAGCCAGTCGTGGGCGTCGGTGGCGCGGCCGTTGACGACGTCGAAGAACCGGCGCTGGATGGCCGCCGTGATCGGCCCCCGGGCGCCGTCGCCAACCGTGATCTTGTCGATGCTCCGGATCGGCGAGATCTCGGCCGCGGTGCCGGTGAAGAACACCTCGTCGGCGACGTACAGCATCTCGCGCGGCACCGGCTGCTCGACGACCCGTATCCCGAGGTCGCGGGCCAGGGTGATGATGACGTCGCGCGTGATGCCGGGGAGCACCGACCCGCCCATCGGCGGCGTGAACATGACCCCGTCGCGAATCACGAAGATGTTCTGGCCGCTGCCCTCGCTGACCAGTCCCGACGGATCGAGGGCGATCGCCTCGTCGTACCCGTTCAGGGTCGCCTCCATCTTGATCAGCTGCGAGTTGGCGTAGTTGGCGGTGGACTTGGCCATCGCGGGAAAGGTGTTCGGCGCGGGCCGGGCCCACGAGCTGACCTGGACGTCGACGCCTTTCTCCAGGGCGTCCTCGCCCAGATAGGCCCCCCACTCCCAGACGAGGATGGCCGCCTCGACCGGGCACTTGAAGGGATTGACGCCGAGGCTGTGGTAGCCCCGGTACAGCAGCGGGCGGATGTAGCACGCGCTGTAGCCGTTCACCCGGATCGTCTCGAGCACCGCCTCGCGGAAGGCGGGCCGCTCGATCCGGGGAGGCATCCGGTAGACCTTGGCCGAGTCGTAGAAGCGGCGCAGATGCGCGTCGAGCCGAAAGACGACCGACCCGCCCGGCGTGTCGTAGCACCGGATGCCTTCGAACACGCCGCTGCCGTAGTGGACGACGTGAGAGCCGACGTGGATCTTCGCGTCCGCCCAGTCCACGAAATCGCCGTTCATCCAGATCCTGCCGCTGCCAAAACTCATCGCGAAAACCTGCCCATCTACTGCTGAATCAGCTACTTTTTCAGTGTATGTCCGGCTCTACCGGGGCGCAACACAATTCCCGCCCGGGCCGCGAGTCGTGGCCCGCGGCTTCGGCTGCCGCGCGACCGCCCCCGGCCCACCCGCGTCCGTGCCACGGCGCGGACTTCCGGGCGCCGAGGGCCGAATCTCGCAGTACTTCCGCGCCGTGCGCCCGGGGGTTCCAGGCTATTGGCGTTCGCGGCAGAAGGGGCAGCGGTTGGCGCGGGCCGGCAGCGGCTTGTTGCAGTACCAGCAGAAATCGGCCGACGGCGTGGCGCGGGCCCGGCGCGGCGTGCGGGCCGCGCGAGAAGGGGGCGCGGCCGCGCCCTTCCCCCGGGCGGGGCGGGCCGGCCGGGCGCTTCGCGAGGCCTGGACGCCGGCGAGGTCGGCGAGGAGCCCCGCCGTCTTCTCGTAACGGTCCGCGAGCTCCGGGGCCACCGCCTTCATCACCAGAGCGTCCAATTCCTGGGGGATGGCGGCGTTCAGGCGGCGCGGCGGCTGCACCAGCTCGCCGCTGCGCAGGCGGTGCAGATCGCGCGGGGCCGGGGCATCGTAGGGGAGCTCGCCGGTCAGCATCTGGTACAGGGTGATGCCGAACGAATAGAGGTCCGAGGCGAAGACCGCCTCGCCCTGGAACTGCTCCGGCGCCATGTACGGCGGGCTGCCGATGACGGTCGTGCCGCGGGCCGCGAGCTCGAGAAACCGCGACGTGCCGAAGTCGGCCACCTTGAGGGTCCCCGATTCGGAGACGAGGACGTTGGACGGCCGCAGGTCGCGGTGGATGACTCCCTGCCCGTGGGCGTACTCCATCGCCTTCCCGATCTGGGTGGCGTAGTCGACGGCCCGGTCGACGTCGAGCGCACCGTTGGCTCCGATGACCGCCTCCAGCGTGTCGCCGTGCACGTACTCCATCACGATGAAGAAGACGTCGTCCTGCTTTTCCGCGGTGGAGATGGCGACGATGTTCGGGTGGTCCAGCGTGGCCAGCAGGCGCGGCTCGCGGAGCAGCTCGCTGAAGTTGAGGTTCTGCCGGTGGGGGACCTTCAGGGCGACCCGTTTGTTGATCCAGGTGTCTTCGGCGAGATACACCGTGCCGAATCCTCCGCTGCCGATCGTGGAGATGATCTTGTACTTCCCGAGCAGGCGATCGGAGAACAGCATGAAGGGCGAAAGTATAGCAGTCGCCGCCAGCGGCCCGGCGGCGGGGGACGGCCCGGGGCGGACCCCGCCGAGCCCCGGGGGGCGACGGGGCCGGGCGGGGTGCATCGTCGGCCCGCGCCCTCCGGGACGCTCGCCCCGGGCTTCTATAATCGGGCCGTGCCGCCCCGTTTCTTCGCGCCCGCGCTGGCCGGCCTCGACGCGCCGGTCCCGCTGCCGGAGGCCGAGGCCGCGCATCTGTCGCGGGTGCTGCGGCTCGCCGCCGGCGACACCGTCGCGGTGTTCGACGGGCGCGGGGCGGAGTATTTCGCCCGGGTGGAGCGGGTCGGGCGCGACGGCACCGTCGTGCGCCCCTACGAGCGGCTGGCGCCGGTTCGCGAGCCGGCGGTGGCGCTGACGGTGGCTCCGGCGTTGCTGAAGGGCCGCAAGTTCGACGATGTCGTCCGGGACGCCACGATGGTCGGGGCGGCGGCGGTGCAGCCCCTCACGACGGCCCGGACGCTGTCTCCGCCGCGGGACGCCGCGCGGTGGGCGCGCATCGCGGTGGCTTCCGCCAAGCAGTGCCGCCGGGCGTTCGTCCCCGAGGTCAGGTCTGCCCGCTCTCTCGAATGGCTCCTCGAGCGGGACCGATCGGCGGTGCGGCTGCTGCTGGCCGAGCCGGGCGCCGCCGCCGACCGCGCGGTCGGGCTCGGAGCGCTGGCGCAGGAGCCCCGGCCGGCCTCGGCGACCCTCGCCATCGGGCCGGAGGGCGGCTGGAGCGCGGACGAGGTGGAGGCCGCGGCGGCCGCCGGCTTCCGCATCGTCACGTTCGGCCGCCTGACGTTCCGCGCCGATGCGGTGGTCGCGTGCACGACCGCGGTGCTGCTCTACATCTGGGGCGACCTGTAGGCGGGCGGGGAGGGCCCCGCTCCTGCCGGTTCGTTCACGAGACGGGGACGCGAAACGTCAGCCCCACCCATTCGTCCTCGGCCTCGCGCCACTCCATCCGGGCATGTTCCCGGTAGGCGCGCGCGACGGCCGCCTCCTCGCTCGCGAGGATGCCGGACAGAATCAGGGCGCCGCCGGGCTCCACGAGGGTCGCGACGATCGACGCGAGGCGGATCAGGACGGCGCCGGTCAGATTGGCGACGGCCACCGACGCGTTCCCCGGCTCCGCCTCGTCGACCGATTGCCGGCGGAGCTCGACCGCGGCCCCGACGCCGTTGGCGTCGACGGCCTCCCGGGCCGAGTCGAGGGCGTCGGGGTCGCGGTCGATGCCGATGGCGCGTTGCGCCCCCAGCTTGACGGCGGCGATGGCCAGCACTCCCGAGCCGGTTCCCAGATCGAGCACCCGGCGCCGCGTCAGATTCACCTGTTGCAGGCCCAGGAGCGCGAGCCGCGTGCTCGGATGGTGGCCGCTGCCGAAGCCGAGGGCCGGCCGGAGGGTCACGACCACGTCGTCGGGGTCGAGCCCCGGGGGGGAGGTCCAGGGCGGGGCGACGACGACCCGCCCGGCCCGGACCGCCTGCAGGTCCGCCTGGGACCGCGCGGCCCAGTTCTCGTCGGAGACCGAGACCGCCCGGGCTCGCACCCGGTCCCCATGGGCCGAGGCCACCGCGGTCAGGGCGCGGTCGCGGTCGGACGCCGATTCGAAGAACACGCGCACGCGATCGGGGGAGGGCTCGTCCAGGGCGCAGGGGCGGTGGTCGTCGACGGCGGCGGCAACCGCGTCTAGCCACGACAGGCCGCCGGGATGGTCGGACGGGGTCCGAACCTCGAGCGCCGGATGCCGTTTCGCCCGGGCGCCGCCGCCGGGCGGCTCCGCTTCCCGCCCGGATGGGTCCACCGGTGGCGGCCCGGTTCCGCGCCGCGGACGCCTATCCGAAGATGTCCTTGACACGTTCGAAGAACGGCCGATCCTCGCTCTCCCCGGTCGCCAGCGGGTCGAGCACCCGCTTGGGCATCGTCTCGTCGAGGCCCTCGACCAGGTCCTTCTGCTCGCGGCTCAACCGGCGGGGCACCGCCACCTTGACCCGAACGTAGAGGTCGCCGTGTCCGCGGCCGCCGACGTTGGGCATCCCCTTGCCCCGCAGGCGGAAGCGCGTGTCCGACTGGGTGCCCTTGGGGATGTGGATGGTGGCGGAGTCGTCGAGGGTGGGGACCCGGATCTCCCCGCCGAGCACGAGCGTGGGGAAGGTGACGGGGACCTCGCACAGCAGGTCGTCGCCGTCGCGTTGGAAGAACGGGTGCTCGCGGACGTGAATGACGACGTAGAGGTCGCCGGGGGGGGCGCCCCGGCTGCCGAACTCGCCCTCGCCGGTCAGGCGGAGCCGCTGGGCGGTGGCGATGCCCGGCGGTACCTTCACCGTCAGCTTGCGCTCGCGGCTGACGCGCCCCTGGCCGCGGCAGGTCTGGCACGGCTTCGAGATGACCCGGCCGATGCCCCCGCAGTGGTGGCAGGTCCTCGCGACCGTGAAGAACCCCTGCTGCATGCGGATCTGGCCGTTGCCGTGGCAGTGGGCGCACCGCTCCGGCGTGCTGCCCGGCGCGGACCCCGAGCCGCCGCACGTGTCGCAGGGCTCCTCCCGCGGGATCTGCAGGGTGGTCTCGGAGCCGTTCGCGGCTTCCTCGAACGAGATCTCCAGGTCGTAGCGCAGGTCGCTGCCTCGGCGGGCGCCGCCCCGCCGCCCGCCGCCGACCCCGAACAGATCGCCCAGCCCGCCGAGGATGTCGCCGAAGTCGTTGAAGATCGTCGGGTCGACCCCGGCCCCGCCGGAGGCGCCGCCGACCCCGGCGTGCCCGAAGCGGTCGTATCGGCTCCGCTTCTCGGCGTCCGCGAGCACCGAGTAGGCCTCCGCCGCCTCCTTGAACCGTTCCTCGGCGGTCTTGTCGCCGGGATTGCGGTCGGGATGGTACTTGAGGGCCAGCTTGCGGTAGGCGCTCTTGATGTCCGCGTCCTCCGCGGTGCGGGGAACGCCGAGAATCTCGTAGTAGTCGCGCGTCGTCACGCCTTCGCCACCTTGACCATCGACGGCCGGAGCAAGCGCTGGTGCAAGGTGTACCCCCGTCTCAATTCCCCGACCACCTCGCCGTCGCGGTGGCCGTCGCCGGGCTCGTGCGCCACCGCCTGGTGGAGGGTCGGGTCGAAGTCGGCGCCGACCGCTTCGATGGGCGCCACGCCGCGCTTCGCCATGACGTCGAGCAGCTGACGGTGAATGATCTCGACCCCGCGGCGGTAGGCGTCCCCGTCCGCGCTGTCCGCGGCCAGGGCGCGCTCGAGATCGTCGACGACCGGCAACAGGTCGCCGAGCAGGTCGCCGGCCGCCTGCTCGATCAACTCCCGCCGCTCGCGCTCGGTGCGTTTTCGATAGTTGTCGAACTCGGCCGTGACCCGCACCAGTCGCTCGTAGTGCGCGTCGCGCTCGCGGATGACCTCGTCGAGCTTCGGGTCGGACGCGTTCGGGCCGTCGCGGTGGTCCTCGGCGTCCGGCGGCGCTGCGTCCGGCGCCGGAGGAGACTCTCGCTCCGCTGCGACGGCCCCGGACGTCGGCCGCTCCGATTGCTCCGGTGGCGCCGCCGGCCCGGGTCGCTCCGCGGGTTCCGGTGGCGCCGCCGGCTCGGGTCGCTCCGCGGGTGCCGTTTGCGCTGTCTGCTCCGGTCGCGCGGCCTGCTCGGGTCCGGACGGCTCAATCTGCTGTTCGTCGGGCATCGTCAGGGGGTGGCGGGGCGTGGTTGAGGAGGACCCGGCTCACCGCCTGCGAGACGCTGTCGACGGCGGCGATGGCGCGCGAGTAGCGCATGCGACGGGGGCCGATCACCCCCACGGTTCCGGTCTGCCGACCGTCGAAGTAGGCCGAGGCGACGAGGCTGAAGGCGTGCAGCTCGCTCTCCGCGTGCTCGGAGCCGATGACCACCCGCAGCCCGTCCGTGCCGAGGTACTCGGCGAGCAGGCGGACCAGCCGGTGCTTCTCCTGCATCATGGCCAGCAGGGCCCGCAGGGTGTCCAGGGAAACCGGGCCGTCCTCGTCGGACATCTCGTCGAGCAGGAACGTCGCACCGTCGACGAACACGCTCTCCTGCGGCACCATGTCCTCGAGGGTCGAGCTCGCGAGGCGCAGCCATTGCGACAGCATCTCGTCGTAGAGCACCTGCTCCTGACGCAGGCGCTGGATGACGAGGGCGTGCATCTCGCCGATGGTGAGGCCCCGGCACTCCTGGTTGAGGTAGTTGGCGCCCCGCTCGAGCTCGCTCCGCTGGATGCGCTCTCCGATGTCCACGACCTTGTGGCAGACCAGCTCGGCCTGGGCGGTGACCATGACGAGAATGCGCGTGCCTTCGAGCTGCACGAACTCGATGTGCTCGAAGCCGGCGGTCTCGCAGGTCGGCGCGAGCACGAAGCCGAGGTGATGCGAGACGCGGGACAGCTCGTGCGAGACGTTCGACAGCACGCCCTTGACCGAGCCCGCCTGCCGCAGCCGGGCCTCGACGGCCGGCGTCGAGCGGGACGCGCGGCGGTGCTCGAGCAGGAAGTCGACGTAGCAACGGTAGCCGACGTCGGTCGGAACCCGCCCCGCCGACGTGTGCGGCTGCGAGACGTATCCGGCGTCCTCGAGCGCGGCCAGGATGTTGCGCACCGTCGCCGAGGACAGCCCGAACCGGCCCTGCTCGACGAGGCGCCGCGACGACACCGGGGCGCCGTGCTCGATGTACTCCTGGATGAGCGTGGCGAGGACCCGGCGGGTGCGCTCGGGAAGGCTCAGGCCGGCGGGGTCGCGCGAGGCGGGCAGCCGAGACATCAGTTGGACAGTATAGCGTGGTTGCAGGGCGACCTTGCGGTCGGTCGCCCTGGAAGTGCCGCGCCGGCGAAGCTTCCAGGGGCGGCAGCGCCTGACCCGTCTCGCCGGCGCGGAATTTCTGCGCGGCGAGGATGGCGCAGACTCCTGGCCCGCCCATCGTCGCCTTCGGCTCCGCTGGGCGCCCAACCAACCCTGCCAGGAGTCTGCACCGTTCTACGGCGCAGACTCCTAGCCGCTGACCGCGACCTCGGCGCGGGGCCGCGGGCTCCAGCTCATCGACTTCGCATCGCGGGTCGCGGCCTGCCCGGCGCCCGCGTCGATCCTGCCGTACTTTACCCCGATCAACTCGGCGAGGATGGACACCGCGATCTCCTGCGGCGTCACCGCGCCCAGATCCAGGCCGACCGGGGAGTGCACGCGGCGCAGCTGCTCGGCGGGCATGCCTTCCCCCTCCAGCACCTCCGCGAGGCGGGCGACCTTGGCGCGGCTGCCGATGAGCCCGAGGTAGCGGATCGGCTTGGGCGCGAGGGCCCGCAGGGCGTCGAGGTCGTGCCGGTGCCCGCGCGTCAGGATGACGGCGTACGCGTGTCCCGGAAGCTCGGCCCGCTCCAGCCACTCGGGAATCGCGTCCACCACGATCTCCTCGGCGTGCGGGAACCGCTCGGCGTTGGCGAACTTCTCGCGGTCGTCGATGACGTGCAGCTTGAAGCCGACCTCGTGGGCGGCGCGGGCGAGATGATAGGAGACGTGCCCCGCGCCCACGAGATACAGCTCCGGCGCCGGCTCCAGGGGCTCGATGTACACCTCCATCTGGCCCCCGCAGATCAGTCCCGAGTCCTCGGCGATGTCGTCCGCCAGCTCGTACTTGGCGATTACCGGCTGCCGGGTCTCGATGGCCGTCCGCGCCTTCCAGAACGCCTCGTTCTCGTAGCAGCCGCCCCCGATCGTGCCCACCGTGCGCCCGTCCGGGAACACGAGCATCTTCGCGCCGACCCGCTGCGGGGTGGACCCCTGTGCGCGGATGATGGTGACCAGCGCGGCCGGCTCTCCGCGTTGCAGCGCCTCGGCTACCGCCTCGAACACGTCTTCGTTTCTCATGGCGACCTGCTGGTCTCTCCCGCCCGGCCGGCGGCGCTCGATCGGCGCCGTCCGCGGGCGGACGCGGTTCAGATCAGGATCCGGACTTCGTACTGCGTCTTCAGCTCTTCTATGAAGGCCGCGGCTCGAGTCTGCTGCTCCTGCTGCAGCAACAGGTCGCCAATCGGCCCGCGGGCCTCCTCGAACGGCGCGACGCGGCCGTCCCGCCGCTCGACCATCTGGATCACGTGGAACCCGAACGGGGTCTCGACCACGTCGCTCAGCCCGCCCGGCTCGAGCGCGAACAGGGCGGCCTCGAACGCCGCCACCGTCTGGCCCTCGACCACGAGGCCGAGGTCGCCGCCGTTCGCGGCGGATCCCGGGTCGTCAGAGTGCTCCCGCGCGAGGGCCTCGAAATCGGCGCCCTCTGCCGCGTCGAGGCGCAGGCGGCGGGCCCGTTCCCGGGCTTCCGCCCTCTCTGGTTCGGCCGCGTCCGGACTGACGCCGATCAGGATGTGGCGCGCCCGCACCCCGCCGCGCTCGGTGAACTGCGCGGGATGCTCCTCGTAGAACGCGCGCACCGACCCGGGGTCGATCTCGACGCCGGCGAAGACCGCCGATTCCAGAACCTGCTCGACGAGCAGATCCCGCCGAGCCTCGCCCCGCAGAATATACAGCGACGTATTCCAGCTGTCGAGCTGGGCCTCGAAGGCCTCCTCGTCCGGAAAGCCGGACCGGATGGTGGCGATGCGGGCCTCGACCGCCGCGTCGTCCACGACGATGCTCCGCCGCTCGGACTCCTGCAGCAGCAGGTGGAACGCCACGAGCCGGTCGAGCACGGCCCGGTAGACGCTGTCCCGAAACTGGGCGGGGAGCGCCTGACCGGCCTGGATCTCGGCGCTGCGCACCGCCTGCTCCAGCTCGTCGCGCGTGATCGTGTAGGCGTCGACGCTGGCGACGACCTCCGGCAGCTCGGCCGGCACCGGCTCCACCGGGGGCGGCGCCGGGACGTCGGCCGCGGTCGACGGCTCGACCGGGGCGTCGGGAGGAGCCGCGCCGCAACCGGCGGCCAGTCCGAGCACCAGGAGCCACCGCCACCGGAGCGTGCCTGATCGCCGCATCATGCATCGATTATACGTTCTGCGGCCAACGATTGACCGGCGTGGATGGGGATGGGAGGATTCCCTGCATGGGCATCGTGCGAGCCGACGCCAAGAGGCGGGTCGTCATTCCGGGAGCGAAGCCGGGGGATGTCTTCGACGTGCAGCGGGAGGGCGACGAACGTTACGTGTTCGCACGGCTGCATCGGCCGTCCACCCCACCGGGCAAGAGCCGGGAGGAGTGCCTCGAAGCGATGTCCCGATCACCCTTGAGCATGGCGCTCTCGTGGCAGCAGCTGCGGCGGCAAACGCGTGAACCATGACGCTGCGACAGGACGCGCGTAGACTTCAATGCCGCGGGCACCGGGCGCCCGGCTCGGTGCCCGCGGCGAAGGCCCCCGCGATCGATCGGGGGCAGCCGGGGGTGGCCGCGAGGCCGGTATCGGGGCAGACGTCGACGAGGGTGACGCGGGACGGCGGCATGAAGCCGGGCAGTGTCCGCTCCGCCAGCGCCCGCCGCATGAACTCGGTCCAGATCGGCAGGGCGGCCTCGGCCCCTGTGAGGCCCAACGGGCTGGCGTCGTCCATGCCGACCCAGACCACCGTGAGCAGCGTCGGGGTGAAGCCCGCGAACCAGGCGTCGCGCAGGTCGTTCGAGGTGCCGGTCTTCCCCGCCGCGTCGTGGAGGAAGCCGTTGCGGCGCGCCGCCGCCGCGGTCCCGGTGTCGAGGGTGCTGCGCAGCATCGAGGTCACGAGGAAGGCGCTGTCGGCCCCGGCCACGGGCTGGGGCCGATCGTCGGCGCGGTGGACCACCTGCCCGCCGGCGGTGACGCGGCGGACCGCGTGCAGGGGCGCCCGGACGCCGCGGTTCGCGAGAACGGTGTAGGCCGCGGCCACCTCCAGGGGGGTGCTCTCGAAGCTCCCGAGGACGATGGAGGGATAAGCGGGCGGGGTGGGGCCGCCCGAAGCGGCCGCCCAGAGGCTTGCGATCGCCCCGAATCCCGCCAGCTCGCCCACCTTGACCGCGGCCACGTTGCGCGACCGGGCGAGGGCCGCGCGGGCCGTGACCGGCCCGTCGTAGACGCCGCCGTAGTTCGTCGGCCGCCAGGGCCGGCCGCCGAAGCGGAACGTCGTCGGCCGGTCGTCGATCACCGAGGCCGGGGTGAACTGCAGCCCCGGCTCGCGGGCCGCCCGTTCGAGGGCGGCCAGGTACACGAACGGCTTGACCACGGACCCCGGCTGCCGGCGCGCGCGCTCGGCGCGGTTGAACTGCGACTCCTGGTAGGAGCGGCCGCCGACCATCGCCCGGATCGCGCCGCTGCGCGGGTCGACCGCCACCAGCGCGGCCTGGGGCGGGGCCTCGGGGCTCCCGCCGCGCCGGTCGGCGATTCCGTCCAACCCTTCCTGCACCGCGGCTTCCGCGAGGCGCTGCAGGTGCAGGTCGACCGTGGTCTCGATGCGCAGCGCCCGGTCGCCGGCCCGCCAATCGTCGAGGCGGCCCTCGGTCCGGGCCCGCACGAAGTCGACGAGGTACGGCGCCTCCCGGTCCGCGGCGTCGGTGACGGCGGACAGGGGCTCGCGGGCCGCCACCATCGCGCGGTCCGGGGTCACCAGCCCGAGGTCGACCATCGCCTGCAGCACGCCGTTGCGGCGCTCGAGGGCGCGCTCCGGGTGCCGGTGCGGCGAGTGGGTCTGCGGCGCGCGAATCAGGCCCGCGAGGGTCGCCGCCTCCCCGAGGGTCAGGTTCCGCAGGTCCTTGCCGAACAGGGCCCGGGCGCCCTGGGCGACCCCGTGGATGGCGAAAGATCCCCGGTGGCCGAGGTAGACCTCGTTCAGGTACAGCTCGAGGATGCGGGGCTTGGGCAGGCGCCGCTCCAGCAGGAGGGCCAGGGCCTGCTCGCGGAGCTTCCGCGACAGGGTCTGCTCGGGGCTCAGCAGCGTGTTCTTGATGAGCTGCTGGGTCAGCGTGCTCGCGCCGACGAGATAGCTGCGGTTGCCGGTCAGGTTGGTCACCGCGGCGCCGGCGATGCGGACCGCGTCGATGCCGGGGTGCCCGAAGAACCGATGGTCCTCGGCCGCCAGCACCGCCCGCACCACGTCGTCGGGCATCTCCGCCAGCGGCACCGCCCGGCGCCGCCGGCGGTCCCGGCCGTGCAGGGTCGACAGGTGGGGCGCGTCCAGGGCGAGGCGTTCCGCGCGCCGGCCGGGAGGCACCTCGATCGCGGCCACGTGCCCGGCGTCGCGGCCGCCGGCGGCGGGGGCGAACCGGACCCGGGCGGTGCGGCCCTCTTGCGGCCCCTCGCGGGGGATGAGGGTCACCGCATCGGGCTCGACGGCGTAATCGCCGGCCCGCCGCGCCTGGTCGCGGCGCGCGTACCCCAGCTCGTCGAGTCGGGCGGTCAGCCCGGTGCGGTCGAGTCCGAGGCCCGGCAGCAACTCGAGCGGGGCCCCGAACACGCTCGCCGCGGGCGGCGTCAGCCCGGCCGCCAGCCGCGCGTCGAGCTGTTGCGACAGGGTGCGGTAGGCCAGCGTCGCCGCGGTTGCGCCGAGCAGCAGCAGGGCCAGAAGGACGCGTCCGCACCGGACGCCCAACGTCTCCCGGGTCGACCGCCGCCGCCGGGTCCGCGGCCGGGCCGCGGGCCGGCGCCTCTTGCGCGAAGGGGTCGCGCGGGCACCGCTCACGTCCTGCTTATCGGATCGTCGCGCCGGAAGGATATGGCGGATCGAGCGCGGTCAGACCGCGATCACCCAGTGGCGGCTCGTGTCGAGCGTGGTGTCGGAGAGCAGGCGGTCGAGCAGGGTGTTGCCGTAGCGGTTCAGGAAGCAGACGCCGCCGATGGCGCGCTCCTGGGGGCTTCCGTGGGGAAAGATCTGGGACTGTGCCCTCGTAAACTGGCGCCGGAGGGTCTGGTGGCGGCGCTTGGCGGCCTGCACGACCTTGTTCCTCAGGTTGCCGAGGTCGCGCTCCATCCGCCCGCGCGTCGATTCGGCCGCCCCGGTCAGGGTCGGGTCGACCTCGGCCACCGCCGCCGCCACCGCCGCCATCCGGTCGTGGACCGCGTCTCCCGCGCTGTCCAGGGCCTGCTCGACGGCGGCGGGAAGCTGCGCCCCGAGCAGGCGGTTCAGCGCCGATTCGTCCTGCGGCTGCAGCGCCGCCAGGGCGATTCCGGTGCGGCGCAGGAACTTCATGACCGACGGGTCCACCAGAGTCGCGCTGAGGCGCGTCGCGACCAGGGGCATCGGCACGCCGAAATGGGCGTACACCGGCTTGAGCTGCGCCAGGTACGCGAGCTCGTTGGGGCCCGCGACGTAGCACACGGTCGGGAACAGCCGGTCCTGGACGATCGGGCGCAGCAGGACGTTCGGACTGAAGTGCGCGGCGTCGGTGCGGACCCGGTCGAGCCACGCCGCGCGGTCTTGCGTGTCGTCTCCGGCCCGCAGCCGCTCGCCGTCGATGCGGAGGGGCCGCCGGTTGCCGTCCTGGAGGAACAGGGCCACCCCGTTCGCGGGGGGATCCACCTGGGCATGGAACCCGGCGTCGCGCAGGCGGCCGCCGGCGGATCGGGCGAGGGACGAGCTGGTCCCCGCGCTCGCTATCTCGTGGGCGAAGAGGTCAGCGGCGAGCGGCTTCGCGGCGGGGTCGGCGGCGTCGAAGACGACCAGCCCCTGCTCGCCGAGCAGGTGCTCGAGCCAGTGGGCGAATGCCGCGACGAGCCCGCGGCCGCTCGCGTACGCGCGGCGGAGGTCGCCCAGAACCTCGCCCGTGAAGTCGGTCTCGGGCAGCGCCGCGGCCAGCGCGTCGAGGACCGGCTCGATCGCCCGGTCGAGGCGTACGGCCGCCGCGGGGGTGCCGGCCGGCGCGTCGGTCGCCAGGGCCACCGTCGTGAACGTCTGCTCGGCGTCGAGCGCGCCGCAGGTCCGGATCTCGTCCAGGTCGTGGTCTTCCGCGTCGATCCAGAAGACCGCGACCCCCGGGACGCCGAACACGCGCTCCGCGCGCCGGGCCAGCCGAATGGCCGAGACCGCCTTCAGGAGCGTGTACAGCGGTCCGCCGAAGAGGCCCGCCTGCTGGCCCGTGACCACCGCGACCGACCGGGGATCGTCGAGTCGCGCGGCGGCGTCGACGGCCGCTCCCGGCGCCCCCCGGGCCTGCTGCTGGGCGCGGACGATCCGGCCGATGGCCCCCGGGCGCCGCGCGGGCCGCGTCCGTGCGGCTATCGCGGCCTGCCAGGCATCGTCGTCGGCGGGATTGCCGGCGAAAAAGGGCCGGAGCACGTCGAAGTTGGCGACGTACTCGCCGGCGAGCCGCTTGATGCCGGGGAATCCCTGGAATTCGACGGGTAGTGGAACGCTGTGGGGAGAGACGGAGAACTCCGAAGGCACTGGCTTCCACTGTCGCAGAGCGGTCGCGAGGTGTCAAGCGGCGGCCCGTCGGCGGGCGCCGGCCCCGAACCGGGCCGGGTGGCGGCCAGGATCGGTCTATCACGTTGAAAAACCGTGCACTTCCTGGTATCGTGAAGTCTCGAATCGGAGGAACGCTCCCCCTGACACCCGGTGCTTCCAGCGCGTATCTGTCTCCTGGTGTATTCGGTCCTTACGCTGTAATGCACCAGATCGGGAGTGGAGTCCTCGGTCCGGTGTACCGTGCGCGTCTGTCCGGCCGCGGCCCTTCCGACCGCGATCGCCTGTTCGCGCTCAAGGCCTTTCACGTCGATCTGCCCCCCGAGCAGGCGATCGTCTTCGGCGAGGCGCTCCAGGAGATTGCCGACGCGCGGGTGTCGCACGCGGCGGTGGTGAGTCCGTTGGGCGCCGGCCTCGCCGAGGGGGTGCCCTATCTCGCCTGCGAGTATGTCGCAGCGGAGTCCCTCGACGTCAGGATGCGTCCCCGCGCGGCTATGGCGCCCGAGGTCGCCCTGCCGTTCGTCGTGCAGCTCGGCGAGGCGCTGGACGCCGCGCACGGGCAGGGCCTCGCCCATGGCGCCCTCCATCCGCGCGACGTGCTGGTCACCTCGGACATGGCGCGCGTCGGCGGCTTCGGCGTCGTCGCGGCGCTCGAGCGGGTCGGGCACCGGGGTCCGTTGCGGCCCCCCTATGCGGCGCCGGAGCAGATGGCGGGCGCCGCCTGGGGGCCGGCCGCGGATCGCTACGCGCTCGCGGCAATGTCGTACGAGCTGCTCACGGGACGGCGGGCCGCCCCCTCCGGCGGCCGGATGGCGGGGCACCTCGAGCGGGTCCTGGACGGGGCCGCAGCCCCGCGTCTGGCGCCGCTCTTCGAAGCGGCGCTCGCCCCGGAGCCGGATCGGCGGCCGATGTCGGCGGGCCGGCTCGCCGACGAGCTGGCCGGTGCGTTGCGGTGGGGCGGCGTGGCCGGCGTGCGTCGCGCGTTGGCCGCGGCCGGCGGCGGGGAAGCGGAGGATTCGGGAGGCGGCCGCGAACTGGAGCGCGTGGATGACGCTCCGCCGATCGCCGCCGGCGGCGCCGAGCCCCTCGGGAGTGGGCCGGCCGCCGCCGCGGTCGGAGGGACCGTGATGCGGAAACGAAGGAAGCGGATGCCGTGGGGCCGGAAGCGGACGGAAGTCGACTGGACGAAGCGGGCGCTCGATCTCGCCCCCCCGGACGAGGAGCCCGAGGCGAATGCCGGAGGCGCGTCGCCGGTCGTCGACGGCGTGGATGACGCGTCGGATCCGCCCGGCCCGGGAGGCGATTCGCTCGAGGCGGTCGAGGACGGCGCCGTCGACAGCCGCGGCGCCGGCGGCGACCTCGAGCTGCGCGGCAGCGTGGACGCGTTGGCCGACGTCGCCGAGGGGCTCGACGCCGGTCTCCGGGACGGCAGGGGCGGAGCGGCCGCCGGCGGTGCCGGCGCCAGCCGGGACGTGGAGCCCGGGGCCGTCGACGGGTATGCGCCGATCTCGGTCGGGGATCTGGAGTCGCGGGTGGACGGCGGCGGGTCGCCGGCGCCGGGGGCGCGGCCCGAGGACGCGTCGGAACCGGAGTACGGTCTCGAAGACGCTCGGGAGGAGGCCCGCGAGGGGGACGAGCCGGAAGCCGGCGAGCCGGGCCCGGCATCGGAGGCGGACGCGTCCGGCGATGCGGATGCCGCCGGCGACGAGGGCGACTTCGCCCTGACGCCGGAAGAGGGGTACGACTACGGCCTGGAGGACGACGCTGAGCCGGACGATCCGGCCGGGGAGATCTTCGATCGCGGCGCAGTCGACCAGGCCCGCCGCCTGCCGGTCGGGCTGGTGGCCGCGATCGGCGTCGCGGTCACGGTGACCGCCTTCGTCATCGGGCTGGGGTTGATGAGCGGCGGCGGCGACGAGGTCGCCCCTGCGGACGATGGCGCGACGGAGACGGCATCGGCCGGAGAGGCCGGTCTCGCGTTCAGCGAGGCCGTGGTCGGTGAGCCGGCGCCGGAACCGGTTCCCGTCGAGTCCGCCGTCGAGCCCGGGGACGCCGCGGCGGAGGCCGAGCCGACCTCGCCGGCCGCCCGCTCTCCGGCCGCCGCGCCCGCGCGCGAGGCCCCCCCGGCGGTTCCGGCGGCCGCGGTTCCACGACCGGCGCCGGCGGCGGTCCGGGCGCCGGATCCCCCGCCGCCGGCCGCGCCTCCCGAGGCGGCCCCGGCTCTTGCCGGGCGCCTGCTTGTGCGGTCGATGCCCCCGGGGGCCGAGGTCGTGGTCAACGGCGACCCCCGCGGCACGACGCCGTTGGCGCTGGCCGAGCTGCCGTACGGTCCCTACGAGGTCGAGGTGGCGCTGGCCGGCTACGGGTCGCGCCGCGCGCAGCTCGTTCTCGACGAGGCCGACCCCATCGGGGCGTTCAACGCGGATCTGACGGTCGAGCCGGGGGAGCCGTCCGCGGCCGGGGCGGCGCCGGCCGGTCCGCCCCCGGGGGCGGAAGTTGCGATAGGATCCATCCTGGCCGAAACGCGACCGCCGGGCGCTGCGGTGTGGGTCGATCAACGGCTCGTCGGAGAGACGCCCATGTTGATCCCGGACGTGCCGGCGGGCGCCCGCCGGATCGAGTTCAGGCTGGATGGATACCGGACCTGGACCACCACCGTAGAGGTGGTTCCCGCCACCCAGGCCCGCGTGGCCGCATCGCTCGCCGACGCTGCTCGATGAACGCCGTCCTTGCCCTCGAGAACGGAAGCTGGTACGCCGGGACCGCCGCCGGCGCGAGCGGCGTCGCGCGGGGCGAGGTCGTGTTCAACACGAGCATGACCGGGTATCAGGAGGTGCTGACCGACCCCTCCTACGCCCGGCAGATCGTCACCATGACGTGCCCCGAGATCGGCAACTACGGGGTCAGCGCCGAGGATGTCGAGTCCCGCGCCCCCCAGGTGGCCGGGTTCGTGGTGCGCGAGGCGTCGCCGATCGCGAGCAACTGGCGGTCGACGGGCACGCTGCGCGGCTACCTGACCGACAACGGGGTCGTCGCCATCGCGGGCATCGACACCCGCGCCCTCACCCGCGAGCTGCGTACCGCCGGGGCGATGCGCGGGGTCATCGCCACCGGCGCCGTCGATCCCGACGAGCTGGTCGGCCAGGCGCGCGAGCTGGCGCCGATGGAGGGCAGCGACCTCGTGCGGACGGTGACCTGCGCCGCGCCCTTCGACTGGCCGTCGGGCTCTGGGGCGGAATCGCCGGACGGTCTCGAGCCCGAGGGGTTCCGGCGCGCGCCGGCGCTTCCCGCCGGCCGGCGGTTCCGCATCGCCGCCTACGACTTCGGGCTGAAGCGGAACATCCTCCGCCGGCTCGCCGCCCACGGGTGCGACGTGCGGGTCTTTCCCGCCGACACGCCGGCGAGCGAGCTGCTGGCCATCGAGCCCGACGGCGTGTTCCTGAGCAACGGCCCCGGCGATCCGGCGCCCCTCGACTACGCGGTCGTCAACGCCCGGCAGTTGATCGAGGCGGACCGGCCGGTCTTCGGCATCTGCCTGGGGCACCAGGTACTCGCCCTGGCCATGGGGGCGACCACCTACAAGCTGAAGTTCGGGCACCGGGGGGCCAATCACCCGGTCAAGCAGGTGTCCACCGGGCAGGTCGAGATCACGAGCCAGAACCACGGGTTCGCGGTCGAGCCCGAATCGGTTCCCGACGACGTCGAGGTGACCCACGTGAACCTCTACGACGGCACTATCGAGGGGCTGCGTCACCGCCGGCGGCCGGTCTTCTGCGTGCAGTACCATCCCGAGGCATCGCCGGGCCCCCACGACGCGGACTATCTGTTCTCGCGATTCCTCGAGGAAATGGCGCGCCGCGCCGTCTGACCACCTGCTTCCCATGCCGCGCCGTACCGACATCAAACGCGTGCTCGTCGTCGGCTCCGGCCCGATCGTGATCGGGCAGGCCTGCGAGTTCGACTACTCGGGCACCCAGGCGTGCAAGGCGCTTCGGGCCGAGGGGATCGAGGTGATCCTGGTCAACTCGAACCCCGCGACGATCATGACCGACCCCGAGGTCTCGGATCGCACCTACGTCGAGCCGTTGACCTGGGAGGTGGTCCGCTCCGTCATCGCCGCGGAGCGCCCCGACGCGCTGCTGCCGACCGTCGGGGGCCAGACCGCGCTGAACTTGGCCGTGGACCTCGACGCCAACGGGGTGCTCGACGAGTTCGGGGTCTCGCTCATCGGGGCCTCGATAGACGCCATCATGGTGGCCGAGGACCGCCTGAAGTTCCGCGAGGCGATGGAGTCGATCGGCATCGACGTGCCGGAGAGCGCCTGCGCCAAGTCGCTCGACGAGGCCCTGAGCGTGGTCGACCGCCTCGGGTTCCCCGCCATCGTGCGGCCTTCGTTCACCCTGGGCGGCGTCGGGGGCGGCATCGCCTACAACATCGAGGAGTTCCGCGAGGTCGTGTCGCGGGGCATCGAGCTGAGCCCGGTGCACGAGATCCTCATCGAGGAGTCGGTCATCGGCTGGAAGGAGTTCGAGCTCGAGGTGATGCGCGACGGCGCCGACAACTTCGTCGTCGTCTGCTCGATCGAGAACATCGACCCGATGGGCGTGCACACCGGCGACAGCATCACCGTGGCGCCGGCGCTGACCCTGACCGACAAGGAGTACCAGCGGATGCGCGATGCGGCCCGGCGCATCATCCGCCGCGTCGGGGTCGAGACCGGCGGCTCGAACATTCAGTTCGCGGTGAACCCCACCGACGGGCGGATGGTGGCCATCGAGATGAACCCGCGGGTGTCGCGCTCGTCCGCCCTCGCCTCGAAGGCGACCGGCTTCCCCATCGCCAAGATCGCGGCCCGGCTGGCCCTCGGCTATCTCCTCGAGGAGATTCCCAACGACATCACCCGCCTGACCCCGGCCAGCTTCGAGCCCACCATCGACTACATCGTCGTCAAGGTGCCGCGCTGGACCTTCGAGAAGTTCCCCGAGGCCGACCGAACCCTGATGACCCAGATGAAGTCGGTGGGCGAGGCGATGGCCATCGGGCGCACGTTCAAGGAGGCGTTCCTCAAGGGCATCCGGTCGCTCGAGATCGGGCAGAGCGGGCGCCTGTTCCCCCCCCGGCCCGAGCCGGACGACCCGGCGTCCGACGACGCGGCCCTGCAGCGGCAGCTCGTGGTGCCGACCGACCGCCGGATGTTCGCGGTGTTCCAGGCCCTCGACCGGGGGTGGAGCATCGAGCAGGTGCACGAGTTCACCCGCATCGACCGCTGGTTCCTGACCCAGTTCGCCGAGATCGTCGAGCTTCGTCGCGCGGCCGGCCGCGCCGGGTTGCAGGATCTGTCCACCGATCTCCTCGCCGACCTCAAGCGCGCGGGGTTCGGCGACGAGGAGCTCGGCGGCGCCCTCGACGCGCCGCCGGCGGTCGTCGGCGACCGGCATCGGGACGCGGGCCTCGCGCGGGTCTACAAGCGCATCGACACCTGCGCGGCGGAGTTCGAGTCGTTCACCCCCTACCTCTACGGTACCTGGGAGCGGGAGTGCGAGTCGGCCCCGACGGACCGCCGCAAGGTGGTGATTCTCGGCTCGGGGCCCAACCGCATCGGGCAGGGCATCGAGTTCGACTACTGCTGCTGCCACGCCGCGTTCGCCCTCAAGGACGAAGGGCTCGAGACGGTGATGGTCAACTGCAACCCGGAGACGGTGTCGACCGACTACGACTCCGTCGACCGGCTGTACTTCGAGCCCCTCACCCACGAGGACGTGTTTGCGGTCATCGAGAAGGAGCGGGCGGCGGGCGGCGACGTCGCCTGCATCGTGCAGTTCGGCGGGCAGACCCCGCTGAAGCTCGCGCTCGGGCTGCAGCGGGCGGGGGTGAGGATTCTCGGCACGTCGCCCGACTCGATCGACCTCGCCGAGGACCGCAAGCGCTTCGCGGCGCTGCTGTGGGAGCTCGGCATCCCGCAGGCCCCCAGCGGCATCGCGACGTCTCGCGCCGAGGCCCGGGACGTCGCGGCGAAGATCGGCTATCCCCTCGTGGTGCGCCCGTCCTACGTGCTCGGGGGCCGGGCGATGGCCATCGTCTACGACGCGGGGGCGCTCGACCGCTACATGACCGAGGCCGTCGACGCCTCGCCCGAGCACCCGGTGCTGATCGACAAGTTCCTCGAGGACGCGTTCGAGCTCGACGTCGACGCGGTCGCCGACTCCGCGGGGGCGGTGGTCATCGGCGGCGTGATGGAGCACATCGAGCAGGCGGGCATCCACTCCGGCGACAGCTCGTGCGTCCTGCCCCCGTACCTCGTCGCCGACCGTCACCTCGTCACGATCCGCGACTATACGCGCCGGGTCGCCCGCGCCCTGAACGTCATCGGGCTCCTCAACGCGCAGTTCGCCATCAAGGGCGACACCGTGTACGTGCTCGAGGTCAACCCCCGGGCGTCCCGCACCGTGCCGTACCTCTCGAAGGCGACGGGGGTGCCGCTGGCCAAGGTTGCGGCGCGGGTCATGGCGGGCCGGACCCTCGGCGAGCTCGGGCTCGTCGACGATCTCGACGTGGCCGGGGTGTTCGTGAAGGCCCCGGTGTTCCCGTTCGTCCGGTTCCCCGGCGTCGACACCATCCTGGGGCCCGAGATGAAGTCGACGGGCGAAGTCATGGGGGCGGCCGCGACCTTCGGCTCGGCCTACGCCAAGGCGCAGCTGGCGGCGGGGCAGAAGCTGCCCGACCACGGCACCGCGTTCATCAGCGTCAACAACGAGGACAAGGCCAACGTCCTGCCCGTCGCGCGCGACCTCGCCGGGCTCGGCTTCTCGCTGCTCGCGACGCGGGGCACCGCCGCCTACCTGCGCGCGCACGGGCTCGACCCGACGGTCGTCTACAAGGTCAACGAGGGCCGGCCCCACATCGGCGACCGGCTGCTCAACCGGGAGATCGACCTCGTCATCAACACCCCGCTCGGGCGCGAGTCGTTCTTCGACGACCGCACCCTCCGCCGCATCGCGACGGTGCTGGGGGTCCCCTGCGTCACCACCCTCACCGGGGCCGCGGCCGCGGTCAGCGCCATCCGGGCCCTGAAGGACGAGGCGGTCGACGTGCGGCCGCTGCAGGAGTACCACGCGGCGGTCGCCCGGTCGTAGCCCGCCCGTCGCTGGCTGACGGTTGCGCGCCGCCTGATGGCGATCCTCGAGGAACGGCGGGAACAGCCGGAGACGAACGGGACCGCTCGGCATGGAATCGGCTGACATCGAGCGGACGGACCGTCGACCGCGACCGATTGCCGGAATCCCGTCGGCGGCCCGACGGCCGGTGTTTCGGCTATCGGTCGGCACGCTGGCGTAGCAGCGCCTCGGCGGCGGTGGCGCGAGCCTCGGCGGCGGCGGCGCGAGCTTCGGCGGCTCGTCGGCCCTCTGCTTCCGCCCGACGGCCCTCTGCTTCCGCCCGACGGCCCTCTGCTTCCGCCCGACGGCCCTCTGCCTCCGCCTGTCGGGCGTCCGCCTCCTCGTCGTAGCTGGGCAGGTCGAGGCCGGCCGCGGGGTCGCGGAAGCGCATCTCCCGCCCCGGCGCCGCCCGCAGCTCCAGGCCGAGGGTCCGGCTCCGCAGGGTCGACCCGCCGCCGGGCGCCGTCTCCACCGGTTGGCGGACGTAACCGGAAGGCGTCAACCGCCAGCCCAGCAGGCGCGCCGGCAGGTGCTCTCCCTTCGGATCGTACTGGCAGTATTCGCGTACGCCGAGTCGCGCGTACACCGACCGCTTCCGCGTCAGGTCCTCCCGCCACGTGCTCGGGGAGGCCACCTCGAGCACGAAGTCGGGCGCCCGCCGCTCTTCCCAGAGCTTGTAGTTGGGTCGTTCGCGGTCCTCCACCCCGAACACGACGAACACGTCGGGGGCGATCGACACCCGGGGATTGCCTTCCTCGTAGTAGATCAGAAGGTCTCCGGAGACGTACACGTCCGGTCGCCGCTTGAAGTGACGGGTCAAGGCGCTGATCGCGTAGATCATCGCGTGTCGCTGGGCGTCGTTCTCCGCCATCGGCTGTCCGTCGGAACTCGGATACTCGACGGGAACCGCGGCGGGGGCGCGTCTGAGCATGACGGCTTCCTCATGGTGGCGCGGCGGCGCGCGCGACTCCTCCAAGCTACCACAGGCTGCGCGGTCCCCCCCACGGAGCGGTCCGTGCGGACAGTCATGCATGTACGGCGCCAACTGTGGCGCCCATAGGAGCGGACGGCCGCCGACGCCGTCCGCGGCGGCGGGGCAGCACACCGGGCGCGCCGTCGAACGGAGAGCCGCGAGGGGCCGCGAGATGGCTCGGACTCTCGCCTCTCCCGTGCCTGCCGCGCTGTCCCGCTGCCCGCGCGCGGGCGGACGCAGCAACCGCGACGTGCCGGGCGGGATGGCCGCGCAGATTGTGCGCCGCGGCGTCGAGCGGCGCCGGGCGAGCCCAGCCGTCTGCGGGTAGGGGCGACGCTGCGCTGGGCATCCTCCGGCGGCCTCGGGACGGCGCGTGGCGCCTGGGCGCTGCGGCCGCGATGGGGCCGTCATGGTTCTTGCAATGACATGGGTCGTGACGGTTCCCGCATCAGTGGCGGCGGTGCCGCTCCTGGCCGGCGCCGCGGTGGGCGCCTGGCTGCCGCTGCCGGCGGGACCGCTGCGGGCGGCGCTGGCCGCGGTCTGGGCGATGGCCCTGCTCGCGGTCGCGCGGGGCGCGGCGCCGCGTCGCGCGGCGGTGCTGCTGGGGGTGGGCTTTGCGCTCGGCGGGGCGGCGCTGGCGGCGACGCACCGTTCGGCGGCGGTGCAGACGCCGCTGAGGGCGTGGTTCGACCGGCAGCCGGAGGCGGCCGGGACCGGCCGGGTGGGGCCGGTGCGGCTCGATGGCCGGCTCGAGCGCGACGCCCGCGTCACCGACTACGGGGCCGCCTTCGAGCTGGCGGTCTCCCATGCCGGTCGGGCCGGCGAGAGGGTCCCCGTCACCGGCGGGGTCCGGCTGTCGGTCGGGGGCGATCTCTGGGGCGAGCGGATTCGGGACTGGCGGGCGGGGCGGCGGGTGCGGGTGTCGGCCACGCTGCGTCCGGCGTCCGCCTTCCACAACCCCGGCAGCCGCGATCAGGCGCGGCGGCAGGCGCTGCGCGGCACCGCCCTGCTGGGCTCGGTCAAGAGCGGCCTCCTCGTCGCCGTGGCGGCCCCCGGGCCGCGGCGGTCCGAGCTGGCCGCGTCGGGCCGCGCCGTCGTCCGGCGGGCGGTCGACCGCACCGTGGGGCGTCACGGCGAGCGGTCGGCGGCCATCGTGACCGCGATTCTCATCGGAGACCGCGAGGGCCTCGATCCGGCGACGACCCGGCGCCTGCAGGACGGCGGCGTCTATCACGTCATCGCGATCTCGGGCGGCAACATCGCCATCCTGACCGGCTGCCTGCTGTTCCTCGGGCGCCTGTCGGGCCTGCGCCCCCGGCTCCGCCTGGCGGCGGTGGTGGCCTGCGTGCTGGGGTACAACGCCCTGGTGGGCGACGAGGCGTCGGTGACCCGCGCCACGACGGCCGCCGTCATCGTCCTCGGCGCGAGGCTCCTCGACCACCGGACGCCGCCCCTCAACGTGCTGGCGGCGACGGCCGCCGGTGTCGTGCTCACGTCGCCCCTCGCGGTCCTCGACCCGGGGTTCCTGCTGACGTTCGGCGCCACCCTCGGCATCGTCCTCGGCGCGGCCCGGGTGACGGCGGCGCTCTGGCCCGGACCCGACCCGCCGCCGGCGTGGGCGGCGGCGCCGCTCGCGCTGTTCGCCGCGACCCTGTGCGCCGAGGCGGTGCTGCTGCCGATCGGGGCCGCCCTGTTCGGCCGCGTGAGCCTCGCCGGCCTCGTCCTCAACTTCGCGGCGATCCCCCTGATGACCCTCACCCAGCTCGCGGGGATGGCGGCGGTGGCCCTGCTGGCGGTCCACCCGGCCCTCGGCGCCCTCGCCGGCCACGCGGCCCACCTCGCCGCGACGGGGCTGGTCGAGTCGACCCGTCTGCTCGACGTCTGGCCGTGGCTGGTGTTCCGCGTGCCCCCGCCGCCGCCCCTCGCCCTGGCCGCCTACTACGCGGCGCTGCTGGTGGTGTTTCGGCTGGGGTCGCTGCCCCGCACCCGGGTCCTCGGCCGGGTCGCGGTGGCGGCCGCCGTCGTCTGGATCGTCTCGACCCCGTGGCGTCCTCCCCTCGTCGGGCGTCCCCGCCCGGGGTGGATGCGGGTCAGCGTGCTCGACGTCGGCCAGGCCGACGCGACCCTCGTGCAGACACCGGGCGGGCGAGCGGTGCTCGTCGACGCCGGCGGGTCCGTCAGCCCGCGGTCCGATACCGGGAGCCGCGTCGTGGTCCCGGCGTTGTGGGCGCTCGGCGCCCGACGGCTCGACGCGGCGGTACTGACGCACGGCCACCCCGACCATGTCGCCGCCCTGCCCGCGGTGTTCCGCGATCTGCCGGCGGCTAGGGTCTGGGAGGGCGTGCCGGTCCCGGGAGACGGCCGTCTCGAGGCGTTGCGACAGGCGGCGGAGGCGGCCGGCGCCAGGTGGGGGCAGGTTGCGGCCGGGGACCGGTTCGAGCTCGGGGGCGTGTCTTTCGACGTGCTCCATCCGCCCGCCCCCGACTGGGAGCGGAGGCGGGTGCGGAACGACGACTCGGTCGTGCTCGACGTGCGTTTCGGCGACGTCGCGGTGCTGCTGCCCGGAGACATCGGCGAGGAGGTCGAAGGCGGCGTGGCCGAGGCGCTCGCCCCGGCGCGGTTCAGGGTCGTCAAGGTGCCCCACCACGGCAGCGCGGGCTCGAGCTCGCGCCGGCTGGTGGCGGCGGCGCGGGCGTGCGTCGCGGTCGTCAGCGCGGGCCGGGCCAACCCGTTCGGCCATCCGGCGCCGGTTGTGACCGCCCGCTATCGCGACGCCGGCGCGCTGGTGCTGGAGACGGGGCGCGACGGGGCGATCGTGCTCGAGACGGACGGGCGGCGGGTGGAGCTGCGCACGGCGTCGGGGCGCCGGTGGCGGTACGACGCCGGGGGTGAGCGGTGCGAACGCCGATTGGCTGGTTGAGCTGCCGCGGTCAGTCGTCGGGCCGACCCGCGGCGGCCGTGTCCGCGGTCTTGATCGCCTCCCACTCCCGTTCGAGCTCGTCGGGCGAGGCGTCGTGCAGGGTGCGGCCGCGGTCTTCGAGGCGCCGCTCGACCGCGCGGAAGCGGCGGGTGAACTTGGCGTTGGCGGTGCGCAGCGCCGACTCGGGATCGACTCGCAGCTTGCGGGCGGCGTTGGCGACGGTGAAGAGGAGGTCGCCGAGCTCCTCCTCGATCCTTGCGGGGTCGCCCCCCGCGACCGCGCCGCGCAGCTCGGCGATCTCCTCGTCGGCCTTGTCGACCACCTGCGCCGCCTCGTCCCAGTCGAACCCCACGTTGGCGGCGCGCGCGCCGATGCGGGACGCCCGAAGCAGCGACGGCAGCGCCTCGGGGATGCCGTCGAGCAGGGTACCGCGGCCGGAGGCGGCGCCGGCGCCGGGAGCCCCCGCGCGCTCCTCGCGCTTGATGCGTTCCCACTGCCGCTTGACCTCGGCCGGGGAGAGCTCGCGGCCATCGCCCGTTGCGGCGCCGCCTCCGGCGGGGGAAGCGCCCCCGGCCGCGGCGCCGGCGCCATCGGCCCCGTCGCCGAAGACGTGGGGGTGCCGCCGGATGAGCTTCGCGGTCACCGCCTCGGCCGCGTCGGCAATCGTGAAGTCGCCGTCCTCGGCGCAGATCTGGGCCACGAACACCGCCTCGAGCAGAAGGTCTCCGAGCTCCTCGCAGAGGGCGGCGCGGTCGTCGCCATCCATCGCCTCGACGACTTCGTAGGCTTCCTCCAGCACGAACGGCCTGAGCGAGGCCACGGTCTGCTCGCGGTCCCAGGCGCAGCCGCCGGGCGACCGCAGCGTGCGCATGATCTCCACGAGACGCGCGAACCGCGCGCCGGCGGCGGTGGGGGAGAGGGCGTCCGATCGGATGGCCTTGGTCATATCGTTCTCCCTACTTTACGATCACGACGGCCCGCGGTCCGTTGCGGAATCCCCGTGGCGGCCGGCGCCGTCGCCAGCGGCGCGTGGCCGGACTCCGCGTTGCGGCCGGATGCAGAGGGAGGGGCGGCGACTGCCCCCCGCGGGGGAGACCCGCGCTGCAACCGGCGCGACGGCGACCTGCGCCACGGGCCGCCAAGGCCCTGCGAGGGAACCATGACCACCCCGCCGCCCGAGATTTCGTTCAACGCTCTCGTCGTGTCGCTCGCGACGTCGGCCGCCGTCCATTTCGGCGACGTCGTCGATCCAGCCACCGGCCGGAAGCTCTCGCCCAATCCCGCCGCCGGCGGCAACATGGTCGACCTCCTGGCGGTGCTCGCCGAGAAGACTCGCGGGAACCTGACGCCGGACGAGGAGCGGTTCCTCACCCGCGTCCTGCAGGAGCTGCGCATGCGTTTCGCGGAGATCTGCGGAGCGGGGAACCGGCCGGCCTCCCCCTGACGCCATGCGGGTCACGTTTCTGGGCACCGGGACCTCGGCCGGCGTTCCCGTGGTCGGCTGCGACTGCGCCACCTGCCGTTCCGACGACCCCCGGGACCGCCGCTGGCGGCCGTCCGTCTATCTGGAGCTGTCGGATGCGACCCGAGTCGTGGTCGACACCACCCCCGACTTCCGGTCCCAGGCCCTGGCCTGCGGGCTGACGGGCCTGGAGCTGATTCTGTTCACGCATCAGCACGCCGATCACATCATGGGGCTCGACGACGTCCGTCCCTTCAACTTCCGGCAACGCACGACGATTCCCTGCCTCGGCGACGCGCCGACCCTCGCCGCCCTCCGCCGGGTCTTCTCCTACGTCTGGGACCCGACGGCGCCCCGGGGGGGCGGGCTGCCCCAGCTGCGGCTGGTCGAGGTGACCGGCCGCTTCTCGCTGGGGCGGTCGAACGTGGTGCCCGTCCCCCTCCTGCACGGTACGCGCCCGATTCTCGGCTACCGGGTGGACGACTTCGCGTACCTCACCGACTGCAGCGAGATTCCGGCGGGCTCGTGGCCGCTGCTCGAGGGCCTGAGCGTCCTCGTGCTCGACGCGCTGCGGCACCGCCCCCACCCGACCCACCTGTCGTTGAGCCAGGCCGTCGAGACGGCCGCGCGCATCGGGGCCGGCCGGACCTACTTCACCCACATGTGTCACGACCTTCCCCACGCCGAGACCTGCGCCGCCCTGCCGCCCGGCGTGACCCTGGCCCATGACGGGCTCGTCATCGACGTGCAGGAGCCTGCGCGGTAGAACCGCGCGGGCGGCTGGAGGGTTGGTGGGAGGCAGTTCTTGCGGCGCAGAAGTCTCGCGCCAGCCTTGCGGCGCAGAAGTTCCGCGCCAGCCTTGCGGCGCAGAGGCTTCGCGCCAGTCTTGCGGCGCAGAGGCTTCGCGCCAGCGGAACTTCCAAGGCGACCGCAGGTCGCCCGGTCGCCCGGTCGCCCGGCGGCAACTGACGTATCATGAAGGGCTCGCCGATGCCGCACGAGACTCGACAGAGAGACCGGGTTCGGATCATTCACTTTCCGGACGACCGCAGCGCTCCCGGCTGGCGCCAGCCGGTGCTGGCGCTCGGCAACTTCGACGGCGTGCACCGCGGGCACGCCAAGATCATCCAGCAGGTGCGGCGCCGGGCCGACGAGCAGGGGGCCGCCGCCGCCGCGCTGACGTTCGATCCGCATCCGTCCCGGGTGGTGCGCCCCGACAAGGCGCCGCCGCTGCTCATGACCGGCCCGCAGAAGCTGGCCGCCCTCGCCGAGGCGGGGATGGACGGCATCGCGGTGGTGCGGTTCACCCCCGAGCTGTCGCGCTGGGAGCCGGAGACCTTCGTCCGCACCGTACTCGTGGAGTGGCTGCAGGTCGCCGAGGTGTGGGTGGGGGCGAACTTCCTCTTCGGGCACGAGCGGGCCGGCAACTTCTCGCGGCTGCGGTCGCTGGGGGCGCGCTACGGCTTTCGGGCCGAGAAGATCGATCCGGTACGGTATCGGGACTTCGTCGTCAGCAGCACCCGGATCCGGCGCCTCATCGCCGAGGGCCGGGTCGACGAGGCCGGCTCGTTGCTGGGTCACCACTACATGCTCGCGGGCACGGTTGCCCGGGGGGACGGCCGGGGGCGGCGCATCGGGTATCCCACGGCGAACCTCGCCACCGACAACGCCCTGCTCCCGCCCAACGGCGTCTATGCCGCCGCGGTCCTGATGGAAGGCGACATCCACGCCGCGGTGACCAACGTCGGGGTGCGGCCGACGTTCGGGGGCGCGCCGGCCGGTCCGGTCGTCGAGTCGCATCTGTTCGACGTCGATCGCGACCTCTACGGGCTCGACGTGCGCGTCGCGTTCATCCGGCGCCTGCGCGAGGAGCGTGTCTTCCCGGACGGCGAGGCGCTGCGGGCGCAGATCGCCCGCGACTGCGACGCCGCCCGCGGGCTGTTCCGGCAGATTTCACTGTAAGATCCCGAGAGGCATGGGGCAGACCGACCGCCCGGACCCGACGACGTCCATGGGGCTGAACCTGACGTTGCCGTGCGAGGCGCGGTACTTCCCGATACTGCGTCAACTCGTCGAACGGGCCGCCGACCATCTCGGCTATCGGACCACCCATCGGGACGACGTCGTCTGCGCGATCGAGCAGGCGGTGCTCCGGGTGTTCGAGTCGGGCGACGCCGCCTATACCCACGTCGAGCTGCAGCTGGTGGCCCGCGGACGCGACCTGCAGGTCCGCATCCGCTATCTCGGCGCGGCCCGGCCGCGCGACGGGGCGCCGATCATCGAGCAGCTCCTGTCGCGTTCCGGCCCCGACGGCGTGCCCCTCGATCGGCTGCGGCGCTCGATGCGCACGGTGGTCGTGGGACGCGGGCCGGCGGACGACGACGCCGACTTCTGCGAGCTGACGAGAGCGCTGCCCGAAGTTTCGTAGGCACCCGAGCGGATGCGTCTTTACAACACCCTGACACGACAGGAGGAGCCGTTCACGCCGTCGCGCGGCCGCACCGTGCGCATGTACTCGTGCGGGCTGACCGTCTACGCGCGCGGGCACATCGGCAACTTCCGCACCTTCGTCGCCCTCGACGTGCTGAGGCGGACGCTGAAGCACGTGGCCGGGTTCGACGTGCGGCAGGTGATGAACTTCACCGACGTCGACGACCGGACCATCGTCGAGTCGAGGGCCGCGCGGGTTCCGTTGCGCGACTACACGGACCGGTTCATCGCCGCCTTCCGGGAAGACGCGGCGTCGCTGGGGCTCGAGCCGGTCGAGGCGTATCCCCGCGCGACCGACGAAGAGAACCTGCGCTCGATGGTCGAGATGATTCAGTCCCTCGAGGCCAACGGGCATACCTACCGCAGCGACGGCTCGGTGTACTTCCGCATCGCGACGCTGCCCGGCTACGGCAAGCTGGCCCGGCTCGACCACGACGGCATGAAGCCGGGCGCCCGCGTCGACTCGGATCGCTACGACAAGGACGACGCCCGCGACTTCGTCCTCTGGAAGGCGACCGCCGCGGACGAGCCGACGTGGGACTTCGGGGTCGGGCCGGGGCGCCCCGGATGGCACATCGAGTGCTCGGCGATGGCGCATCGCCTGCTCGACGGGTCTCCCATCGACATCCACGCCGGCGGCGTCGACCTGGTGTTTCCCCATCACGAGAACGAGATCGCCCAGGCCGAGGGGGCGACCGGCCGGACCTTCTCGCGGTTCTGGGTCCACGTCGAGCACCTGCTGCTCGACGAAGGCGCCAAGATGTCGAAGTCGCTGGGCAACGTCTTCACCGTGCCCGACGTGCTCGAGCGGGGATACCGGGCCTCGACCCTGCGCTACGCACTGCTGTCGGTCCACTACCGCAAGCAGCTGCGGTTTGCCTGGGGCGGGCTCGATCAGGCGGAGGAGGCCCTGAAGCGGGTCATGACCTGCCTCGCCCGGCTCGACGCCATCCGTGGCGGCGAGGCGCATGCCGCGGTCGCGGCGCGGGTCGAGGCGGCGCGGCGCGACTTCGACGACCGGCTCGCCGACGACCTGAACGTGCCGGGCGGCCTCGGGGTGATGTTCGAGCTGGTGCGGTACGTCAACACCGCCATCGACGACGGCGAGCTCGGCCGTCCCGACGCCGGCGTCGTCACCGCCGCCTTCGACGGGTTCGATCGGGTGCTGGGGGTCATCGCCCTCCGGCGGGCCGAGGAGGCGGCGGCCGACGCGCCGGTCGACGAGATCGAGCGTTTGATCGCCGAACGGCGGGCGGCCCGGGCGCGGCGGGACTTCGCGGCGGCGGACTCGATTCGCAACGACCTCGACGCCCGGGGCATCGTGCTGGAAGACACGCCGGCCGGGACGCGCTGGCAGCGAAAATAGCTGGTCCGGCTTCTGCAAGCTCTGCCTGGCGAAGCCTGATGCGCGCCCGCCGCGCCCGATGGCTGGTCCGGCTCTTGCAAGTCCTGTCGGGCGGAGATGACACGCGACCGCCAGTCCCTCGGTAGGTACGGTGAGGACCTCGCCTGCGGTGAGCTGCGGCGCCGGGGGTACGCCATTCTCGCGCGCCGCTTCCGCACCCGTTTCGGCGAGATCGACATCATTGCGAAGGACGGCCGGACGCTGGTGTTCGTCGAGGTCAAGACCCGGCGGAGCACCGCGTTCGGGGGGGCGACGGCGGCGGTGAACGCGGCCAAGCAGCGGCGCCTCGTCAACATGGCGCGCAGCTATCTGCTCGGCCTCGGCGGCGCGGCTCCGCTCTGCCGCTTCGACGTCGTCGGGGTCACCGCCGGCACCGGCCGGCCGCCGGTCGTCGAGGTCGTGAGGGACGCGTTCGGGGCGGGTCCGTCTTGATGCCGCCGGGGCCCTGTGGTACCGTAGATTCACAAGGGCCGCGGCGAGCGGGAATAACTCAGTGGTAGAGTGCGACCTTGCCAAGGTCGAAGTCGCGGGTTCGAATCCCGTTTCCCGCTCCACTCTTCTCGCCCGGTGCGGGTCGCCGCATCGTCCGGGACGTCCGGCCCGCCAGGCGGTGACGCCTGTCGCTCTCCCGCCCCCCGGCGCCGTCGCCAAGTGGTAAGGCAGAGGTCTGCAAAACCTCCATCCCCGGTTCAAATCCGGGCGGCGCCTCCAACTCCCTAGATGAGATCCTCGATCCGGGTTCTGGGGCTCTCCGTCTATCTGCCCTCGAGCCTGATGGCGGTGGCGCAGATGGCGCTGCTCGTGGTGCTGCCGCTCTACGTGCTCGACCTGGGGCAGAGCCTCTCGGTGGCCGCCCTCGTCTTCGCGATGCGCGGCCTCGGCAGCGTCGTCGTGAACGTGCCCGCGAGCCTTTTCATCGAGCGCCACGGGTACAGGGCGGGCATGCTCCTCGGCAACGGCCTGATGGCGGCCGGCGCGCTGGTCATCGCTCAGTCCGCGTCGGCCGCGGTGCTGGCCCCGGCCACGCTGGCCTTCGGGGCCGGCGCGGGCACGTGGCTGCTGGCCCGGCTGGCCTGCATCACCGAGCGCGTTCCCACCCACCAGCGCGGGAAAGCCATGGCCGGCCTCGCCGCGCTGCAGCGCGTGGGCCTGCTGCTCGGTCCCTTGCTGGGCGGGTTGGGGGTCGAGCAGCTGGGCTTTCGCGCGGTGTTCCTGGCCATCGCCGCCGCGGCGGTGGTGACCATGGCGCTCGTCTGGAGGGTGGCGCCTCCGGCATCGCCGGAGGGACGCGCGCCGGGCGACGAGGCGCGGGCGGCGTCCGGCGGTTCGGCGGCCGCCATGCTGCTGCTGGTGCCGCGCATGCTCGGCCGCCACCGGCGCATCTTCGCGGGGGCCGGCGTCTTCGCGTTCTGCATGCAGCTCGTGCGCGAGCAGCGCCGCCTGCTGGTGGTGCTCTGGGGCACCCGCATCGGGATCGACCCCGAGGTGATAGGGCTCATCGTGAGCGTCGCGGCGATGGTCGACCTCGCGATGGCGCCGGTGGCGGGCTTCGTGATGGACCGGTGGGGCCGCAAGGCGGCGGGCGTCGGCTCGATCGTCACCCTGGGGACCGCGATGGGGCTCCTGCCCCTGACCGGCTCGGCCGCGACGTACGTGTGCGCGGCGTTGCTGGCCGGCATCGGCAACGGGTTGGGCAGCGGCATCTTGCTGACCCTGGGGGCGGACCTCGCCCCCGCCGACGAACGCAGCCGCTTCCTGGGGGTGTGGCGCCTGGTGGGCGACTGCGGGGTCCTCGCGGGGCCGCTGCTGACGTCGGCGCTGGCCTCGCTGCCGGCCGCCCTGGCTCTGACCTGGCTGATCGGGGCCGCCGGCGGCGGGGTGCTGTGGCGCCGGGTGCCGGAGACGCTGAGGCCCGAGGTGACGGCGGTCGGGACCGGCCGCTAGCCCGCCGACGATGACAGGGCGCCATTCGTGGGACGAGTTGATGAGGGAGCGCTACACGCCGGAGGAGCGCGAGCGGATGCTGGAGGACGCTCGGCGCGAGCTCGAGGAGGAGGACCGCCGCGCGGGGAGCGGGCTCAGCTCCGCTGGAGCCGCGGGGCGATTCGGCCGACGAGCGGCCGCGACGGAACGCCCCGGAGGGCGCTGAACGACTCGGCCGGGGAGCGGCCGTCAGATCGACGGCGCCCGTGATGGGCGCTACCCACCCATCCGCCCCGTTCCGGGGGCGCTCCACGGGGCGCCACTTCTCCCGCCGGTTCGCAGTTCAGGTATCCGGGGTGTCCGCGTCAAGTGCGACATGGGCTACGCCTCGGTCTCCTCGGCAACGCCGCCGGTGAGGGTCCCGGCCGCCTCACGGTGTTCCGTGGCGGCGCTCGGCGTCCAGCCGGCGCATCAGCTCGATGGTGTGCGTCGGCGCCTCGAACTCCGCCTCCTCGAGCGGCGTACGGCCGTGATGATCCCTCGCTTCGAAGTCGGCGCCGTTGGCGGCCAGGTACTCCACGATCGCATCCTCGCCGGCGCGTATCGCGGTGTGCAGCGCGCCGGGCCGCCCGGCGGGGCGGGCGTTCACGTCCAGCCCCAGCCCGACCATCAGCTCGACCGCCTCGAGGTTGCGGCCGCGGGTCGCGAGCAGCACGCCTCCCGCGCCCTCGTAGGTGCGCGCGGTACGGTCGGCCCCGAGGCCGAGGAGGGCCTGCAGCATCTCCACGTTGCCGGCCTGAGCCGCGGTCAGGAACGGCGTGAGGCCGCCGGCACGGCGCGCCGCCGCCGCGGCCCAGTCGTCCGCGCGGCCGGTCCGGGCGTTCAGGTCGGCCCCGCGGGCGACGAGGGTTCTGACCATCTCGAGGTTGCCCTGCCGCACCGCCGCGTGCAGCGGGGTGCTGCCGCCGCGGTCGCGCACGCTGACGTCGGCGCCCTCGTCGAGCATCAGCCGGGTGACGGGGTCGCTGCCGGCGGCGATGGCCAGCAGGAACGCGGTGCTGCCGTCGGGGGCGGTGACGTGGGCGTCGACCCCGGCCGCGATCAGCGCCCGGGCGCTCGCCGCGTCCCCGTGCTGCGCCGCGAACAGGATGGGCCGGAAGCCGTTGCGGGAGACGGCGTGAACGTCGGCGCCGCGCTCGACGAGGAGGCGGGCGATGGCCGGATGCCCGCCCGCGATGGCCCACATCAGCGGGGTCTGCCCCATGCGCGACTCGGTCGCGTTCGGGTCGGCGCCCCGGTCTAGCAGCAGCCGCACCAGCTCCTCGTCGCCGCCGTGCACCGCGGCGAGCAGCGCCGTGTCGCCGCTCCAGCGGGCGGCGTCGACATTCGCGCCGGCGTCGAGGAGGAGGCGGGCGAGGGCGAGATTGCCGTTGGCGCAGGCGAACAGCAGCGGGGTCTCGCCGTTCTCGTCCACCGGGTCCGGATCGGCCCCGGCGCGCAGGAGGACGGCGGCGATGTCGGCGTCGTCGCGGAACGCGGCCCATGACAGCGGGGTCGAGCCGTCGGCCCGGACGATGTCGACGTCGACCCCGTCGGCGACCAGCGCGCGCACTGCGGCGAGGTCGAGCCGCTGCACGGCGTCGAACAGGCGGGAATCCGCGTCCGTCTCCTGCGCGGCGGCCAGGCGCGGCGCCGCCAGCGCGAGGACGATCAGGGCCAGACCGGCCCCGCGCCTCTGCAAGATGCTCATGAGGGTAATGGTAAACTGCGTGCGCCGTGTCTTGCTACGGGTCGACGACCAGAGCGGTCCGAGTAGCCGCAGTGTGCACCGCCGTTCTCGGGCTGTTGCCGTGGCCGGCGGCCGCGCAGGGCCCTGCTGCCGGCGGGCCGGTTGCGGTAACGCGGCCTGTCGCGTCCGCGCCGCCGGTGCAGCCCGTCTCGCCGCCGGCCGGCGACCTGCTGCAGGCCACCGTCGACCGGTACTGCCTCGCGTGCCACAACGACCGCACCCGGACCGCGGGCCTGACCCTGGCCGGCGTGAGCGCCGCCGACGGGGCGGGGCAGGCGCCGGTCCTCGAGAGGGTCCTGCAGAAGCTCCGCGCGGGGGAGATGCCGCCGGCCGGGCGACCGGCCCCCGACCCCGGCGCCCGGGCCGAGCTCGTGGCGTGGCTCGAGACCGGGCTCGACCGGGCGGCGGCCGAGCGGCCCGATCCCGGCTCGCCCGCCATCCACCGGCTGAACCGGGCCGAGTACCGCAACGCCGTGCGCGATCTGCTGGGGCTCGACCTCGACCACGCGCGCGACCTGCCGGCCGACGACTCGGGTTACGGGTTCGACAACATCGGCGACGTGCTGACGGTGTCGCCGTTGCACGTCGAGAAGTACGTCGCCGCGGCGCGGCGCGTCAGCCGCCTCGCGGTGGGCACGGGCACCCCGCGCCCCGTCGTCGAACGCTACCGTCCCGCGGGGCGCGAGGCGGCGGAGGACATCGACGGCCTGCCGCCCAACGAGCGCGGCGGCATCCTGTTCCGCCACTTCTTTCCCTTCGACGCCGACTACACGGTTCAGGTGCGGGTGAGGGGGCGTCGCGCCCCCGGCATGCCCCCGCCGAAGCTCGACGTGCGGGTGGACGGCGCGCGGGTCCGGCTGCTGGACGCCGACTTCGACACCGAGGAGGCGAACCAGGGCAGCCGCACCTTCGAGGTGCGCCTGACGCTGGCGGCCGGCGACCACGAGATCGCGGCCGGCTTCCTCACCGAGTACGCGAAGCGCGAGGGCGCGGGACGCGGGACCGCCAACGATCCCGCCGTCGACTACGTGCTGGTCGGCGGCCCCTACGAGGCGACGGGGCCCGGCGACACCGAGAGCCGCCGGCGCCTGTTCGTCTGCCGGCCGGCCGCGGGCGACCCCGAGGCGCCGTGCGCGCGCCGCATCCTCACCGGGCTGGCCCGGCGGGCGTACCGGCGCCCCGTCACCGAGGCCGATGTCGATCCCCTCATGCGCCTGTTCTCGATGGGGCGCGCCGACGGCGGCAGCTTCGACCACGGCATCGAGATGGCGCTGAGCGGGGTGCTCGTCTCCCCGGGCTTCCTCTTCCGGGCGCCCGAGGCCCCGCCCGGCGCGCGGCCCGGCGCCGTGTATCGGCTCGCCGACCTCGACCTCGCGTCCCGGCTCTCGTTCTTCCTCTGGAGCAGCATCCCCGACGAGGAGCTCTTGCTGGCGGCCGCGCAGGGGCGGCTCGGCGCGCCCGACGAGCTGTCCGCCCAGATCGCCCGCATGCTCGCCGACCGGAAGGCGCGGGCCCTCGTCGAGAACTTCGCGGGGCAGTGGCTCCACCTGCGCAACGTCGCCGACTGGACGCCCGACCCCGAGCGCTTTCCGCACTTCGACGACGGCATCCGCCACGCGTTCCGGCGCGAGACGCAGCTCTTCCTGGAGCACCTCATCCGGGACGACGGCAGCGTGCTGGCGCTGATCGACGCCGACTACACCTTCCTCAACGAGCGGCTGGCAGACTTCTACGGTATCGACGGGGTCGAGGGCGGCCACTTCCGCCGTGTGCCCCTCGCCGGCACCGGCCGCGGCGGCATTCTCACCCAGGGCGGGGTGCTCATGGTGACGTCGTATCCCACCCGCACGTCGCCGGTGCTGCGCGGCAAGTGGATTCTCGAGAACCTTCTGGGGGCGCCGCCGCCTCCTCCGCCGCCCGACGTGCCCGAGCTCGAGGCCGAGGCCGGCTCCTCGGCCGGCGGCCTCCGCGCGGCCCTCGAGCGGCACCGCGCCAACCCCGCCTGCGCCGTCTGCCACGCGCGGCTGGACCCGCTGGGGTTCGCGCTGGAGAACTTCGACGCGGTGGGCGCCTGGCGGGCCGAGGAGGACGGGGTCGCGGTGGACGCGTCGGGGGCGCTGCCGGACGGCACCCTGGTCGCCGGCCCCGGGGGGCTGCGCGAGGTGCTGCTCGACCGCCGCCAGGAGTTCGTCGAGGCGCTGGCCGAGAAGCTGCTGACCTATGCGATCGGGCGGGGCCTCGATCCGCGGGACCGACCGGCGGTGCGGGAGATCCGCCGCCGGGTCGAGTCGAACGGCTACCGGTTCTCGGCCCTGGTCGCCGCCGTCGTCGACAGCGTACCATTCAGCATGAGGAGGATTCCGGAGCCATGATCACCGGCACAGCCCTCGCCCGAGAAGCGTCGCCTCGCGGCGCCGCTTGCCGCCCGACCGACTCTCCGGAGACTCGGCGTCTCCCGGCGGGAGCCGGCGCCGTCCTGCGGGGCAGCTCTCTGCCGCGTCGGACCTTCCTGCGCGGCCTGGGAACCGCGGTCGCCCTCCCGTTCCTCGATGCGATGACCCCGGCGTTCGCGTCCGCGTCCGAGCCGATCACCCGGGTGGCGTTCATCTACACCGCCAACGGCGTGATCATGAGCGACTGGACCCCGGCCGAGACCGGCGCCGGCTTCACGTTCACGAAGACCCTGCACGCGCTCGAGCCGTTCCGCGACCGGCTCCTCGTGCTGACCGGCCTCGCCCACCGGAACGGCGAGGCGCTCGGGGACGGGCCCGGCGACCACGCGCGGGCCGGCGCGAGCTGGCTGACCGGCGTGCACCCCAGGAAGACGCAGGGGGCGGACATCCGGAACGGCATGTCCGTCGACCAGATGCTGGCCCGGGACATCGGCCGCTCGACGCCCCTGCCATCCCTCGAGCTCGGGCTGCAGGACGTGCGCATGGTGGGGGGGTGCGACTCGGGCTACAGCTGCGCCTACAGCAACACCGTGTCGTGGAGCTCGCCCACGACCCCGCTGCCCTACGAGACCAACCCGCGCCGCGTCTTCGAGCGGCTGTTCGGCGACGGCGACACCACCGACCCCGCGGTGCGGGCGGTGCGCGCGCGGCAGAACCGCAGCCTTCTCGACTTCGTCCGCGAGGACGCGGGCCGGCTGCGGGCGGGCCTCGGGGCCGGCGACCGCCGCAAGCTCGGCGACTACCTCGACTCGGTGCGCGAGGTCGAGCGCCGCATCCAGAACGTCGAGCGCCGCGACGACGTGGACCTGCCGGCGCTGGCCCGGCCCGACGGCGTGCCCCCGACCTTCGAGGAGCACGTCCGGACGATGTCCGACCTCATCGCCATCGCGTTCCAGGCCGACCTGACGCGGGTCGTCAGCCTGATGTACAGCCGCGAGGGCGGCAACCGCACCTACCGTTCCATCGGCGTGCCCGACGCGCACCACGGCCTCTCGCACCACCAGAACGACCCCGAGCGCATGGCGCGCCTGCAGCTCATCGACCAGCACCACGTCGCGATGTTCGCCTATCTCCTCGGCAAGCTCCGCGACGCCGACGACGGCGGCGGGTCGCTGCTCGACCACTCGATGGTCCTCTACGGCAGCAGCCTCAGCGACTCGAACGCGCACACCCATGACGACCTGCCGGCCCTGCTCGCCGGCGGGGGCGGCGGCACCCTCCGCGGCGGGCGCCACCTGCGCTACCCCGACCGCACGCCGATGACGAACCTGTTCGTGACCATGCTCGACAAGCTGGGCTCGCACCGCGAGCAGGTCGGCGACAGCACCGGGCGCATCGAGCACCTGAGCGAGCTGTGATCGGGGGGCGTGGCGGCCGCGCGGTGCTGGTGGCCGCGGCCCTGGCCGGCGGGACCCTGACCGCGGCGGCCGGCGAGTCCCCGGGGGGCGCGCCGGGCAATCTGTCTGTCCTCGTCCTCGTCCCGTCGGCGGCCGACGACCGGCTGGTGCCGGCGCGAGAGGCCATCGCCTTCTGGAACGACCGGCTGGCCGAGCTTGGGGCGGCGACGCGGTTCGCAGCACCCCGCGTCGTCGTCGAGTCGCCGGTCGAGCGCGCCCTCGAGAACTACGCCCGGCAGGTCGCCCAGCGCGCCACCCGCCTGCCGGCCGGCGATGCCGAACCCCCGCCCCCGGCCGCCCTCGTCGACCTCGTCGCCGACGTCGTCCTGCTGCTGTCCCGCCAGGACATCCTGTCGTTCACGTGGCCGCTGCCGCGGGTTTCCCCGTCGCGCTATCTGGTGGTGATCCGGAGGGTCCGAGGACCGTACCGGACCGACCCCATGGTGACGAAGCACGTCGTCGCCCACGAGCTGGGCCACGCCCTGGGGCTCGACCACAACGCCGAGCCCCACACCCTCATGTGCGGCCCGTGCCAGCCCTTGACGGCTGAGCCCGACGCCACCGGCTTCCTGCCCCTCACCGCCGGCGACCGCGCGCGTCTCGTCGAGCTGCACGGCCGCTGACCGTCCATGCAGCTTCTGGCGAAGGAGTTCTGAGTGGTCCCTCGCTGGCGTGCAGCGGGGCCATTATCCGGACAATCGTAGAATGGTCCGGACCAGTTTACGACGTATTCGCGATTGGCCGACTTGGGACACGCCAGTGCAGGTCGGTCGGTTCAGCGAAACGGCCTGACACGGCCCGAGGAGCTGGTTCTCGCGATGACCTCGGGGTCGCCCCGGTACGAGACCGATCCACTGCTGTTCAACCTGGCGTCGAGCGACTCCTCCGCCCACAGCCGGGCATCGCCGCTGCTGCTCAGCGATATGGTCGCCCTCGTGCTGCGCACCGATTCTCCGCGGTAGTCTCCGCTGCTGTTGATGGCGAGGTCGAGAGTGTCCACCTCGCCTGCGCCGAGCCTGACGTCGCCCGAGCTGCTGATGCGGACGGCCAGCGACCCCGCCCGGAGGTCGTCCACCGAGAGGTCGCCGGAGCTGCCGAGGCGAACGTCGACGGCGCCGGCCTGGATGTCATCCACCGACAGGCTGCCGGAGCTGCCGAGGCGGACGTCGACGGAGTCGGCCTCGATGCCGTCCATGGACAGGTCGCCGGAGCTGCCGAGGCGGACCTCGAACCGTTCCGCGCGGAGGGCCGGGGCGGTGGCGTCTCCGCTGCTCGACAGCCCGATGAACTTGAGCTCCCTCACTGTCAGCGTGTAGCGAATCGGCCGGGACGGCCGCAGGTGGAAGCCGGTCAGGGCGCCTATTCTCAGGGTGCCGCCGTCCGTCGTGATCTCGAAGTACTCGTGCAGGTTGTCGTCGGCCGAAACCTGCAGCGATTCCGTGTCGCCGAGGCGAATCTCCAGCTTGCCCCTCGTGGCGAGCTGCACGCCGGTGAGCCCGCTGAACCGGTGGCTCTCCTCGGTTACGCGGCCGGAGCCCCGCACGGCCTCGCGCCCGATGACGATGTCCAGGCAACCGGACGCGAATCCCAGAAGAACGACGCCCACAAGGCAAGGCACGCTGTTGCGCTTCATCGCTGTTGTCCCCCCTGCTCCCTGTTGACGTGGCGGCCAGGGTGTGGGTTCCCGCCGCGGACCATCTACTCGAAGCGCAGCACCTGCATCGGATCGACCCTGGTCGCCCGGCGCGCCGGGAGCCAGCAGGCGAGCAGCCCGGCGGCGAGGAGCACGGCGGTGGCGCCCGCGAACGTCAGCACGTCCGTCTCGGTGACGCCGAAGAGGAGGCTCGCCACGACCCGGGTCGATGCGGCGGCGGCCAGCAGCCCGAGCACGCCGCCGGCCGCGACGAGCATGCCGCCCTGCCGGACGACGAGGAGGACGACGCTCCCGCGCTCGGCCCCCAGCGCCATGCGGACGCCGATCTCGCGCCGGCGTCGGGACACCGTGTAGCTCAGGACGCTGTAGAGACCGAATGCGGCGAGGAGCAACGCCACCGCCGCGAAGATCCCCGCGCACAGTGCGAAGAAGCGTGGCTCCGCGGCTTCCCTCGACAGGGTCGCTTCCAGTGGCGTCGCGTAGACTTGCGCCTCGGGGTGGACGCGCGCGAGCAGCGTCCGCACGAGCGGGATGAGCGCGTCGGGATCGCCATCGGTGCGGACCACGACGGTCGGGGGGCTCGGGTAGGGGGACGGGTTCGGCTCCGTCTGGAGCATGGACAGGTAGACGTCGCCGGGGCCGGGCAGGCGCGACAGGTCGTAGAGGGGCGTGACGTCGGCGACGACGCCGACGACCTCCCAGTCCCGGCCGTAACCCAGGCGGAAGCGCTGTCCGACCGCCGGCTCGCCGCCGAACGCGGCCCGCGCGAACGACTCGCTGGCGACGGCCACGCGGGGGCTCCCGGGCCCGTCCGTCTCCGCCAGGAACCGCCCGTCGCGCACCCGGAGCCGCATGACCTCGGCGTAGCCGGGGTCCACCGTGCGCACGCCGGCCCACGCCTGCTCGTCGGTGTCGCTCGGCCGGGGGCGGCCGGCGACCTCGAACGGCTGCCTCGAATCGGCCGAATTCAACGGAAGGCCTGACGACCGCGCCGCCGCGGCCACGCCTGGCAGGTCCTCCAACCGGGCCATCTGCCCCCGCAGCGCCTCGGTGACCTGGAGGACGACGGCGTTGCCCGCGTCGACTTCTTCCGGGTCGAGGCGTCCGCCTCCCAGTCTCGCAGAGACGCCGGGGGCGCCAATCGAGACCCTGATCCGCACGACGTGCGTCGGGTCGAACCCGCGATCCAGGGTGACGAACGCCACGAAGCTCCGCAGCAGCAGCCCCGCGCCCGTCAAGAGGACCACCGCGAGCGCGATCTGCGCCACCGCCAGCCCGGCCTGCCCCCGGTTCGTCCGCAGGCGCCCCGGGCCGCCGCCGGTGGCGCCGCGCCCCGCGGCGAGGGCGCGGGGCAGGTCGACCCGCGACCACGCGAGAGCTGGTACAGTCCCGAACAGGAGGCCGACTGCCACCGCAAGACCGGCCGTGAACGCGAGCGCCGCCTCGTCCAGGGCGACGTCGGCGAGGCCGGGGACGCTCCGCGGAAACAGGGCCGGCGCTGCGCGCACGATACCGGCCGCCACCGTGCAACCGACGGCGCCCCCGGCGACGCTCAGGAGCACGCTCTCGGTCAGAAGCTGGCGGACGACCCGGCCCCCGCCCGCGCCGAGCGCGCCGCGGATGGCGAGCTCGCGCCGCCGGGCGATGCCGCGCGCCAGCAGCAGGCCGGCCACGTTGGCGCAGGCCATCAGCAGGACAAGCCCCGTTGCGGCCGCGAGCATGGCGAGGGCCGGCCGGAACGGGCGCCCCAGCTCTTCCCGCAGGCGGACCACTCTCCCCACGGGTGCGGGCGCGGGGTCCGACTCCGCCCAGGGTCGCTCGGCCCGCAGGCGGTCGATTATCGTCCGCACCTCCGCCTGCGCCCGTTCCGGCGACACGCCGGGCCGCAGGCGCCCGATGCCCAGCAGGAAGCCGGGGTGCTCGAGCGCCCCGTCGGGCGACGGCTCGTAGGGCGCCACCACGAGCGGCGTCCAGAACCGGGCCGAGGAGCGGGCGGGGTCGAAGCCTTCGGGCAGCACGCCGACCACGGTGTGCGGCCCGCGGTCCATCTCGACGGTGGCGCCGACGACGTCCGGGTCCGACCCGAACCGGCTCGTCCACACGTCGTGGCTCAGGAGCACGACCGGGGGCGCGCCCTCGTCGGCGTCGGCCGGGGTGAACAGCCGGCCGAGGTGCGGCACGGCCCCCAGCACGGAGAAGTAGGACGGGGTCACGGCCGCGCCCGCGAGGTTGCCGTCCGGCCGGCTCCAGATGACGGCGATGCGCGAAGAGGCGCCGAGCTGCTCGAACGACCCGGCGTCGGCCCACAGCCCGCGCAGTTCGGGGTTCGTGAGCGTCGGCGGTCCCGTGCGGTCCGGCCAGACCTTGCCCACGAGCACGATCGCCTCCGAGTCGGGATACGGCAGGGGCCGGAGCAGCAGGCCGTAGACCGCGCTGAACAGGGCCGTGTTCGCACCGATGCCCAGCGCGAGCACGAGCACCACCGTGCCCGCGAATCCCGGACTGCGCCGCAGGCCGCGGGCGGAGTGGCGCACGTCGCGCCCCAGGTCGTCGAGCCAGCGCCAGCCCCAGACGTCGCGCGTGCGTTCGCGGATCGAGGTCCCGTTCCCCAGCTTTCGCCGGGCCGCCAGCATGGCTTCGGCCTCGGGGACGCCGGCGTCCCGCTGTCGCTCGCGCTCCAGATCCAGGTGCAGGCGAAGCTCTTCCTCGACATCCCGTTCCGCCGCGCGGCGCCTCAGGTACGGCACGAGGCGATACAGCCAAGCTGGCCACTTCATCGCTTGCACCAGTCCAGCCGCCGGCTTCTCGAAGCGCAGGACCTCTTCATGGTCTTGCCTAGACTAGCTTCGCTCTCGGAGGGCAGGATGTCTTCATGGTCTTGCATACGCGCCGCCGGCTTTCGAAGCGCAGGACCTCTTCATGGTTCGAATCCGCCCCGTGCCCCACTATTCGAAGCGCAGGACCTCCATGGGATCGACCCGCGCCGCCCGGCGGGCGGGCAGCCAACAGGCGACGAGGGCCACCGCGACCAGCACGAAGGGCGCCGCCACGAAGGTCAGCCGGTCGTTGGTCGCGATGCCGTAGAGGAAGCTCGCGAGGACGCGGCTCGACGCGGCCGCGGCGGCGAGGCCGACGACGGCGCCGGCGGTCACGAGCATCGTCCCCTGCCGGACGACCAGCCCGAGGATGTCGCCGCGCCGGGCGCCGAGGGCCATGCGGATGCCGATCTCGCTACGCCGCTGCGCCACCGTGTAGCTGAGCAGGCCGTAGAGGCCGGACGCGGCGAGGAGCAGCGCGAGGGCCGCGAAGAACCCCACGATGAAAGCGAAGAAGCGGGGCTGGGCGACGGCGAGCGACAGCCGCCCGTCCATCGTCATCACGTCGTCGAGCCTCGCGCGGGGGTGCGCCTCGGCCACAGACTCCCGGAGAAAGGGGACCAGCGCGAGCGGATCGCCGGTGGTCCGCACGGTGATGAACGCCTCCGCGCCGATCGCGCGGGCCGCCGGGGCCAGGGGGGCCGGGACGAACGCCTGAGCCCATTGCTCGCTGGTCACGGCGAGTCCCGCGTACCGGAGGTCCGCCACCACGCCGATCACATTCCACCACGGAGCATCGCCGCCACCGAAACCCGCAATACCCAACTGCACGCGCTGTCCGACCGCCTCCCCGTCGTCGAACACGCGGCGGGCGAACGTCTCGTTCACCACGACTGCTCCCGGGCTGCCGGCCTGGTCGATTCCCGTGAAGAGACGCCCCCGGAGGAGACGGGGACGCATCGCCTCGAAGTAGCCCGGGCTCACCCACGTGACCTGTGCGCTCAGCCGTTCGCCCGGGCCGGCGGCCCGCACGCTCGTCGTGCTCCTGATGCCGCCGGATGCGAGCGGAAGGTCTGACGAGAGCCCGATCGCGGCCACGGCCGGCAGACGCTCCAACCGCGTTACGGCATCGAGCAGGGCCGCCTGGAAACGGGCGTCGGCCGCAGCGCCGCCGCTCCCCGCTCCCGGCCCGCCGGCGCCCCGGCGCGCCTCTGGATTCCGGGTGTGCGCGGTGACCACGTTGGTCGGGTCGTATCCGCGATCGACGGTTACGAGCCCCACGAAGCTGCGCAGGAGCAGGCCGGCCCCGATGAGCAGGACCACCGCGAGGGCCACCTGCGCCCCCGCCAGGCCCGCCCGCGCGCGGTTCGAGCGGAGCAGGCGGAAGCCGCCCGCGGCGTGCGCGCTCCCCTCGTTCAGCGCCCGCACCAAGCCGAACCGCGACCACTGGAACGCCGGGGCCGCGCCGAACGCCAGTCCGACGATCACCGACAGCGCGAGGGCGAACGCGAGCCCCGGTCCGTTGATCCCCACGTCGTCGAGGCGCGCGACGTCGCCGGGGACTACCGCCGGGAGACCGCCGAGCACCGCCGCCGCCGCGGCTAGGCCGAGCAGGCCTCCCGCCACGCTCAGGACGACGCCCTCGGTCAGGAGCTGGCGGACGAGTCGCCCGCGGCCCGCCCCCAGCGCCGCGCAGACTGCGAGGGCCCGCCGGCGCGTCACCCCGCGCGCGAGCAGGAGACCGGCCACGTTGATGCAGGCGATCAGCAGCACGAGGGCGGTCGCCGTGGTCAGCGCCAGGAGCGCCGGCCGGTAACCGCGGACCATCTCTTCCAGCAAGGGGACCACCCGCCCGTCGATCTCCAGGGCGACCGAGGCCCGGCCACCCTGCACGTCACGCACCCTGGCGAAGAAACCGCTGCGCTGCAGAATGGTGCGGACCTCGGTGGTGGCTTGTTCGGCCGAAACTCCGGGGAGAAGCCGTCCAAGCGCGTTGGTAGTGGACATGGTCACGGAGTAGCCCTCTCTTCCGTCCTGCGCAGGCTCCACGGACCATCCCGGCATCACGAACGGTGTCCAGAGCTCCTCTTCGGGGCTCGGAAAGAAGAAACCTTCGGCGAGCACGCCGACCACGGTATGCGGGACGCCGTCGAGTTCCAGGATGGCGCCGACGATGTCCGGATCGGACCCGAAGCGTCGGGTCCAGGCGGCGTGTCTCAGCAGCACGACGCGGTCCGCCCCCGCCCGGGCCTCCCCATCGGTGAACAGTCGTCCGAGGTGAGGCCGCGCCCGCAGCAGCGGAAACATCGCGGGAGACACCCGCGCGGCGCGCACCGTGACCTCGCCCTCCGGACCCGCCCACTCGAAGGTGGACGCCCGGTAAGCTGCGATCTGCTCGAACGACTCGGCCTCCTCCACGATCGCCTCCAGCGAGGCGTTGATGATGGACGAGCTGGGTCGTGGCCCCACTGACTCTGTGATGCGCACGATGGCGCCCGCGTCCGGGTAGGGAAGGGGCCGGATCAACATGCCGTAGCCGACACTGAACATCGCGGTGTTGGCGCCGATGCCCAGCGCGAGGACGAGCACCACCGTGGCCGCGAAACCGGGGCTTCGGCCCAGGCTGCGGACGGCGTGGCGCGCGTCGCGCCCGAGGTCGTCGAGCCAGCGCCAGCCCCAGACGTCGCGGGTGCGCTCGCGGACCAACGTGGGATTGCCCAGCGTCCGCTGTGCCGCGCGCAGGGCGTCGTCCTCCGGGACTCCGGCCTCGCGCTGCCGCTCCCACTCGAGCTCGAGATGCAGGCGAAGCTCCTCCCGCACGTCCTTCTCCGCCTGACGGCGACCCAAGATCGGCAGAAAGCGATACAGCCAGGCTGGCCACTTCATGGTCTTGCCCCCGTTACTGAGCCGCGCATCCATGGTCATCACCGTCGCGACCGATGCGCCGGGGCGCGCCTCGGCCACGGCCTCGCGGAGGAACGGGACCGCCGCAAGCGGGTCGCCGGTGGTCCGCACGGCGACGACCGGGAAGGCGTATTCGAACGTGGGGGCGGCGTCGAGCTGCTGGATCGGGGCGAACGCTTCCGCCTGGGTTCCCGTGTCCCCGAGGCCCCGGTACGTGAGGTCGGCCACGACCCCGATGACCTCCCACGGCACGTCGTCGCCACCGGAGCTGACGGCGCCGGCGCCGGCGAAGCGCACCCGCTGCCCGACGGTCGGCGCGCCGCCGAGCACCTCGCGCGCGAAGGTCTCGTTGACCACCAGGACCCGCGGGCCGCCTGCCCCGTCGCGGCGCGTGAACCGGCGCCCGACGACGAGGCGCAGCCGCATCACGTCGAAGTACCCCGGGTTGGTGACCCGAAGCAGCGCCTCCGGCAACCCGGTCGGGTCGCTCGGGGCCGGGCGGCCGTCGACGTGCACCGGGCGGATAACGCTGCCGCCGTCGGCCAGGGGGAGGGCCGACGTCACCCCCACCGCCGCCACGTCCGGGAGGTGCGCCATCCGTTCGAACGCCTCGACGAGCTCGCCGTAGAAGCGCCGTCGCGCCGCTTCGGCCTCAATGAACGCCTCTCGATTCGCGGAGCCCCCGAGGACGGTGATGGGATACCTCGTGCTGGCCGCGATCACGTTGGTCGGGTCGTAGCCGCGGTCGAGGGTGACGAGGCCGACGAAGCTGCGCAGCAGCAGCCCCGCCCCCACCATCAGCACCAGGGCCAGCGCCACCTGCGCCGCCGCCAGCACCGCCCGCGTCCGGTTGCCGCGAAGCAGCCCGAAGCCGCCCGTGGCCCGCGCGCTCCCCTCCATGAGGGTGCGGAGCAGATGGCGCCCGGACCACTGGAGGGCCGGGACCGCGCCGAACAGCAGCCCGACGACCACCGACAGCCCCAGCGTGAAGGCGAGGACGACGCTGTCGAGGCCGACCTCGTCGAGCCGCGTCACCACGTTCGGCACGAGCGCCGGCGTCGCGCGCAGCACGACGGCGGCCGTCGCCAGTCCCAGGGCGCCGCCGCCCAGGCTCAGCATCACGCTCTCGGTCAGGAGCTGCCGCGCGATCCGGCCCCGGCCCGCCCCCAGCGCCCCGCGGACCGCCAGCTCCCGCTGGCGAGTCACACCGCGCGCGAGCAGCAGCCCCGCCACGTTGACGCACGCGATCAGCAGCACGAGCAGAGTGGCCCCGCCCAACGCCAGAAGCGCCGGCCGGTACGCGCCCACCATCTCCTCCAGCAGCGGAATCACCCGGGTCACGCGGACATCGCCCCCCGGGGGGGCTCCGCGAGTGCGCCCACTGCCGCCCCCGTTCGGACCCCGGGCGGCCGCGCCGTCCATGCGCTGCAGGATGGCGCCGACCTCGGTAGCGGCCCGCTCCGGCGAGACTCCCGGGCGGAGGCGTCCCACCACGATGGCGGTCGCCACGTCGGGCCCGAGCACGTACGGCGTCCAGATCTCCACGCCGGGCCTGGGGAAGTAGAACCCCTCGGCGAGCACGCCCACCACGGTGCGGGGTTGGTTGTAGGCGTCGACGACGGTTCCGACGACGTCCGGATTGGCATCGAAGCGCCGGGTCCAGGCGTCGTGGCTGAGCAGCACGACCCCGTCCGTCCCGCTCCGCGCCTCGTCGTCGGTGAAGAGCCGCCCGAGGTGCGGCCTCGCCCCGAGCAGTCGCAGCAGCGCCGGCGAGACCGGCGCGCCCCACGGCCGGGCGCCGTCCGGCGCTATCCACTCGAAGGTGAGTGCTCCATACGCGGCAAGCTGCTCGAACGACTCGGACGCTTGCTGCAGATGCGCGATGGCGGGGGCGCTGAGGTAGACCGGCGCGCCCGGCATGTGTCGAGGCTGCTGCCCAACGCGCACGATGCGCCCGGCGTCGGGATACGGCAGCGGCCGAATCAACATGCCGTAGACGATGCCGAACATCGCGGTGGCGACGCCGGTTCCCAGCGCCAGGACGATCACCACCGCCGCCGTGAAGCCGGGGCTGCGCCGCAGGGTGCGGACGGCGTGGCGCAGGTCCCGCCCCAGGTCGTCCAGCCAGCGCCAGCCCCAGACGTCGCGGGTCCGCTCGTGGATCAGGGCGTCGTTACCCATCCGCCGCCGCGCCGCGCGCAGGGCCTCGTCCTCCGTCAGGCCGGCCTCGCGCTGCCGCTCCCGCTCCAGGTCGAGGTGGAGCCGCAGCTCCTCCTGCACGTCCTCCTCCGCTTGGCGCCGGCCGAGCCAGGGAAGCAGCCGATACAGCCAGGGCGGCCGCTTCACTGCGGCGCCTCCCCGGCTTCCGCCGGCTGCATGACGCGTCCGACCGCCTCGACCATCCGCTCCCACTTCGTCGCTTCCCGCAGGAGCTGCCCGCGTCCGGTCTCGGTGAGGGCGTAGAATCTGGCCCGCCGGTTGTTCGACGAGACGCCCCACGTTCCGGTGATCCAGCCGCGCTTGATCAGGCGGTGGAGGGCGGGGTAGAGCGACCCGTGGTCCACCTGCAGCACGTGGTCGGAGGTCCGCTCGATGGTGGTGGCGATCTGGTGTCCGTGCGCGGGGCCGGGCCGCAGCGTCTGGAGAATGAGCATGTCCAGGGTGCCCTGCAGCAGTCCGAGCTGGTCGTCGCTTGCCGGTGGTCGTGCCACTCGTGCACCTCCTCGGGTAGAAGGTCCATTAGAGTAGCAGCGACCGGTAGAATGTCAAGGGAGACGACCCGGAGGCCGGACGCCGGACGGAAATCCGGCCGGCGGCTACCGCGGGGAACGAGAGGCCGCGGTTGTCCGGGGCTCCGGCGCGTGCTACAGTCAACACATGGGACGGTCCGACCGGATCACCACCCTGCTGTCGGTTGCGGCGCTCTGCGCAACCATCGTCGGCACGTCGTGTTCGACCAACGCCCGCATCAGCGACCTGAACACCAGCCTGAATGCTCGCATCGATGACGTGAACGCCCGCATCGACGACGCGGTCACGAGCTTGAACGCTCGCATCGACAGCGCGGTCGGGGGCCTGAACGCCCGCATCGACGAACTCCACCAGGACGTCCGCGAGCTGCGGGCCATCGTGATCGACGCGCTGAAGACCGCCGACTGACCGCCGCCCTTTCCCTGCGCCTCGGCGACGCGCGACAGAAGATCGCGACTGCAGCCCTGCGGGCGGCCTGTATCCGGGTCGGGCGCTGAATGCGGAGACGAGGTTGGCGGCGGGGCCAGGGCAGGCCCGGCCGATGGGTGCAGAAGCCCCCGGCGCGAAGCGTGCGCCGGGGGCTTCTGCTATTCCTTCACGGTCACCGTGACGTCGAGCGGGGTGGTGGTGATCGAGTCGTCGGCGTAGGCGCGCAGGATGTGGGTGCCGGGCTCGGCGAACGTGACGGTGGTCTCGAACTGGCCGCCCCGGCCGCCCTCGATCGAGGCGCTCATCGGACTGAAGCGGACCCGGCCCGGCCCCCGGTAGTGGAGCCAGGTGATGCCGAGCCCCGTCTCGCCCGCCAACCGCGCGTTGACGATCGCCTGGTTCGTGGGGTGGGGGCGGCTCGCCCGGCGGGCGGCGTCGGCCGCGAGCCGGGCCGCGCGTTGCGGGTCGTCGTCGTCGTCGCGCTCGGGCGGCCGTGGCCTCGGCCCGGGAATGCCGTCGTCGCCGACCACCGCGGTGATCGTCAGCGTATCGGGCAGGGTCACGGTCAGGTCGGTGCCGCCGGGGATGGCGATCGACGGGTTCTGGTTGTCGGCCGGCGCCCCTCGGGCCCCCATGCCGCGGTTGGCCCGGATCACCCCGTCGTCGATCTCCCAGGCCAGCCAGAGCCGGCCGACCGCCCGGTCGGTGCGGCCGTTGGTGGTCACGGTCCAGACGAGGTCCTTCTCGCCCCAGTCGGCCGGCACCTGCACGCGGAACACGAACTGCTGGCGCCGCGGGTAGAAGCGCGTCGGCTGGCCGCGGTCGGCGGGGCCGGGCTCGAAGGAGTTGGCGGCGCCTATGGGCGCCTCCGGCATCTCCTGGTAGTTCCGGTTCATGTACCCGAACACCATGTTGAAGGTGCCGTCCGAGTTGCGCTCCCAGCCTTCGAAGACCGGGGCCACGTTCTGGCCCCGATCGTAACGAATCTGGGCATCGGCCCCGGGGACCGCGACCAGCGCGAGCAGCGTCAACGCCGCGCACACCATCCCGAGCGGTTGAGGAGTGCGTATCTTCATCGGTCTCTCGCTCCAGGCGTCGGCGCCGCGTCCGCGGCGCCGACGCCTGCAGGATTGGTTGGGCGGATATCGTCGCCGCAAGGCGGCGATGTCCGGGCCAGGATTCTGCGAAGTAGAACGGTGCAGAATCCTGGCAGGGTTCGTTGGGCGGCGAGCGGAGCCGCAGGCGACGCTCTCCGGGCTAGTTGTCGTCCGTGTTCATGGCCTCGCGCTCGGCCACCGCGGCCGCGAACTCGTCGTCGTCGAGCTCGTAGTAGCTCGTCCAGGTGAACGACATGTCGTCGCTCGACCGCTGGCCGAAGCCCGCCCAGTTGTCCGCGTCGGGGTTCCACCGGTTGCCGGCCGAGTTGTCGTGCCAGGTGATCGTGTGCAGGAACGAGCCCGCCGGCAGCAGCGGCTGCACGTCGTCGGCGTAGTTGTAGACGATGTGCCAGCCGAAGTCCCAGGTGGCGCAGCTGATGGTCTCGGTGTTCCCGTCGGGCAGGATCGCCTCGATGCACTGCCGCTTTCCGCGGTTGTGCAGGTGGGGCTGGAACCCGGTCAGCCGCACGTTGTTGGCGAACGGGTGGTAGCTGTCGTGCCGCACGTTGTCCTCGCCGGGCGGGATGTCGAGGTCGAAGTTCTGGGCCAGCGCACGCGAGAACAGCTCCTTCTCGGGCTCCTCGCCCTTCGGATAGAACTGCAGCCCCACGCTCGTGCGGTCGGTGACGTCGCGCCCGATCGACGCGTAGTGCATGTTGAACCGGATGACCGAGTTCGCCTTGACGAGGCGGCCGGTGCCCGGCGGGAAGATGTCGCCGTTCTTGCCCTGGGCGTACTCGTTCAGGAAGTCGCCCTCCTCGGCGTCCTCGTGCTCCTGCAGGCGGGTCACCGCGTGGTGCACCACCGGGAAGCCCTCGGCCGACGGCTTGGTCTCGACCGCCTTGATCCACACGTCCTCGGTCAGCCCGGACGGCGAGAACAGGTCGCCCCACCAGTTGGCGCCCTCCGCCGGCACGAGGAACGGCTCGGGAATCGGCACGACCCAGTCGGGCTCGCCGATGTGCCACATGTCGCGGTCGGCGAACTGCCGCGGCGCGGGCAGGTCCTCGGGGTTGCCGCGCGGGGCGCCGGCGTCGACCCAGGCCACGATGGTGTCGATCTGGTCCTGGCTCAGAGAGCGGTCGTACTTGAAGCCCTGGACGCCCACGTTGGGGTCGATGTACCAGGGGGGCATGGTGCGCGTCGACACCTTGTCGCGGATCGACCGCGCCCACGGGCGGGTCTCCTGGTAGGTCATCAGCGACATCGGGGCGATGGCGCCGTCCCGGTGGCAGCTCTGGCACGAGTCCTGGAGAATCGGCATCACGTCGCGGGTGAACGTGACCTCCTGATCCTGCGCGAGCGCGCCGGCGGGCAGGGCCGCCACCGCGAGCAGTGCGCCGACGACGACGCCGAGCGAACCGAAGGTCCTGGCGCGGGTGTTCATCGGGATGTCCTCCTAATCAGCGTAATCATGCGCCTGCGGCGGACGCTTGTCAATCCGTCGTCACTCCCCTCGGGCGCGGTGGCGGAACGGCCGTGGCGGCCGGTGCGAAGCTCGATGCGCTCGAAGGTGTATGGAAGGTGTACGATGCGCCTCCATGAGAACCAACATCGTGATCGACGATGACCTGGTGCGGCAGGCGATGGAGCTGACCGGCGCCCGCACGAAGCGGGAAGTGGTGCATGTCGCGCTCTCCGACCTGGTCGAGCGCCGGAAACGCAAGAACCTCCTGGATCTGGCCGGCGAGATCGAGTTCGCGCCGGACTTCGACCACAAGGCGTTGCGCGAGTTGCGCGGGCCGCTCGGCGATGGTGATCGTTGACACGTCGGTCTGGATCGAGGTGTTGCGCGGCGCCGGCAGCCGGGGGCGTCTCGAAAGCGCGATGGCCGGCGAAGACCCCTGTCTGAGCCGGTTCTCGCAAATGGAGCTGCTGATGGGCGCCGTCCGCGAGGACCAGTGGCGCCGGCTGGAGCGCTATCTCGACGGCCAGCGCTACATCGAAGGCGACCGGGACACGTGGCGGAGGGCAGCGCGGACGTTCTTCAATCTGCGGCGCGCGGGCAAGACCGTACGCAGCGCCATCGACTGCTGCATCGCCGAGACCGCGATTGCCCACGAAGCGCTGCTCCTCCACCGGGACCGGGATTTTTCGGTCATCGCGACTGTCCGCCCCCTCCGCGAGCGGTGGTTCGATTTGTCGTGATGGGCAGTTTTGCGACCGCGCCGGGCTGTGCGACGATGACCCGCAACGAGAGCAACGAGGAGGAACCCATGCTGAAGAAGCTTGCATTGGTCGCGCTGGCGGCGGCGGTCGGCGTGGTCTCGCTGGGAGGCCAGGAGGGGGGCGGCGGCTCGAGCGACTACACCCCCAAGCGCATCAACAAGGCCATCGAGCTGCTCGAGAGCGATCAGCCGATCTACTACACGCAGGTCAGCGGGGGCGGCTACGAGGAGGGCAAGGCGTTGGCCTCGACCTGGGCCGACTACATCACCTACAACCTCGAGCACAGCCCGTTCGACATGACCGACCTGCGCGCGTTCATGCAGGGGCTCGTCGACGGGGGGCCGACGAAGAGCGGCCACCGGACCCCGACGGTCATCGCGGTGCTGCCGTTCGGCGGCATCAACGAGACGGTCATGTGGGGCAACTTCTGGATGGTCGAGCACCTGCTCGGCTCGGGCGTGCACGGGGTGCTGCTGGCGCACGCGCGGTCGCCCGAGGTCGTGAAGATCATGGTCGAGGCGGCCCGGTATCCCCACGCGAAGAAGGTCGACGGCCTCGACGAGGGCCTGCGCGGCAGCGGCGGACAGGGCTTCGCGGCCCGCATCTGGGGCGTGTCGAACGCCGAGTATCAGCGGATGGCGGATGCGTGGCCCCTCAATCCGGACGGAGAGCTGCTGCTCGGCCTGAAGATCGAGGACCGGCACGCGCTGCAGAACGCCGAGGCGAGCACCGCGGTGCCGGGCGTCGGCTTCGCCGAGTGGGGGCCGGGCGACATGAGCATGTCCTACAACGTGTCGCGGGGCGAGAACCCGCAGGTGCTCGTGGACGCGCGGGCCCGGGTCTTCGCGGCCACGAAGGCGGCGGGCATCCCGTTCCTCAACGGCATGAACGCCGGCAACATCATCGCGATGCTCGACGAAGGGGTGCGCATCGGGTCGAATCCGGGCGCCGAGGCGGCCGGCATGGGTCGCCGGCACACGGGGCGGCAGATGCCCTGGTAGGACGGTCGCCGGTCGGGCCGGCCCGCGCGGGTTCTCCGTGCCGGCCGGCCCGACCGGCTCTGCGCTACTCCTGCCCGAGGGTGAACCGCACCGAGGCCAGGGTCCGCTCCCAGAGGAGGGCGAGGGTGGCGCCGTCGGCGGTTACGTCGAGAAACTGCCACGAGAGCTGATCGAACGAGTGGTCGAGCGTCTCGACGGTCATCGGCACGCGCACGACGTCCCGGTCCGCCGTGTACTCGTAGGCCCCCCACAGGGCGTCCCGGTCGTCGAAGTCGTAGGTGAGCTGGGCCGGCCACCGCGAGACGATGAATTCCCACGGGTCGGGGTGCAGGTCGATGAACACGGTGTACTCGCCGGGCGGTATCGTCGTGTCGCCGAAGACCAGCGCCGCCTCGGCGATCAGGCGGGTGCTCTGGTTGGCGCCGGCCCGCCAGACGTCGGCGCCGTCGTTCAGGAACTCGCGGTAGTCGTCGGGCCCGAAGATGTCCCGGCCCCGACGGATGGGCCGGCCGTAGCGCACCTCGACCCAGCGGCCGCCGACGTTGCCGGCCCTGACGTCGTAGGTTCCGCCCACCTGGGTCGCCGACCGTCCCGGCGGGCTCGCGATGCGGCGCTCCTGGGCCGGGGCGGCCCCCGCCGCGGCGACGATGCAAAGGCCGGCCGCGGCCGGGAGGACTCGCCACGGAGTCATGCGATTCTTCATGCGGGAAAGCATAACGTGGGCGCGCCCGACGCGCGTATAATCGTGTCCTCGGAATTGCTCGTAACCTGGTACGGGGCGCTCGGCCATCGCCGGCCGGGACCGTGGCGGGCGGACCCTCCGTCCCCGCGGTCGTTCCCGTGCCCGCAATCCCGGCAACCAAAGGTTCGGAGGGAACGGATGAGAGCACAGGCACAACGTCGCGGGCGGGCCGGACGCCTCGGGTGGATCACGCTGCTGGCGGTGGCCCTGGCGGTCACCGGCGCCGCCGCCCAGGAGCAGGAGCGCGGCACGCCCCACGGGGAATGGCGGTACCAGAGCGGCGACGCCTGGGGGACGCGGTTCTCGCCGCTCGACCAGGTGAATGCCGAGAACTTCGAGGACCTCGAGGTCGCGTGGGTCTGGCGGGGCGACAACTTCAGCCCGCACACCAACTATGCGTCGCGGTCGACGCCCAGCTACATCGACGGCGTCCTCTACACCGTCGCCGGCTACCGGCGCACGGTGGTGGCCATGGACCCCGCGACGGGCGAGACGCTGTGGACGTACCGCGAGCCGAACACCACCCGCTGGGAGCAGTCGATGCGGTCGGCCTACGGCAAGGGCGTGGCCTATGGCGAGATCGACGGGCGGGGCGTCATCTTCATCGTCACCCCGGCGTTCTTCCTGCATGCGATCGACGCCAAGAGCGGCCAGCACGTCGAGGGCTTCGGCACCCCGGTCGACCTGCCCGGGTTCCCCGAGACCGGCGTCGTCGACCTGCTCGCCGGCCTCGGCCACCCCTATGATCCCGACACCGGGCTCGACCCGGCCCTGGGCTACATCACCAACTCGTCGCCCCCCATCGTGGTCAACGACACCATCGTCGTCGGCAACTCCCACGAGCAGGGCTACAGCCAGAGCCGCGTCGAGAACGTGCCGGGCGACATCCTCGGCTACGACCTGCGCAACGGCCAGCTCAAGTGGAAGTTCAACATCATTCCCCAGACCGAGAGCGAGTTCGGGTTCGACACCTGGGAGAACGATGCGTGGCAATGGACCGGCGACGTGTCGTCGTGGGCGCCGCTCGCCGCCGACCTCGAGCGGGGCATCGTCTACATTCCGACCAACGCGCCGACCATCGACTACTACGGCGGGTTCAGGCCGGGGGACAACCTGTTCGGCACGAGCATCATCGCCCTCGACGTCGAGTCGGGTGAACGGGTCTGGCACTTCCAGACCGTGCATCATCCGATCTGGAACTACGACCTGCCCAACGTGCCCATCCTCGTGGACGTCACCGTCGACGGTCAGGCGGTGCCGATGGCCATCCAGACCACCAAGCAGGGCCTGACCTTCGCCTTCAACCGCGAGACCGGCGAGCCGGTCTGGCCGATCGAGGAGGTCGAGGTGCCGGCGTCGGTGGTGCCCGGCGAGCAGCTCTCGCCGACCCAGCCGATTCCCACCCGGCCCGCGCCCCTCGAGGCCCTCGGCCTGCCCGAGGAGAACGTCATCGACTTCACCCCCGAGCTGCGGGCCGAGGCGCTCGAGATCATGAGCAACTTCCGCATCGGCGGGCCCTACATGCCGCCCCTGCCGGAAGGCCACAACGAGCCGGTCCAGGGCTGGATCGGGTGCTCGGGCGGGCTCAACATCACCAACCCGGCCGCCCTCGACCCGACCACCGGCATCCTCTACCAGCCGTCGGGGCCGCAGTGCTCGGGCCGGCTCGTGCAGCCGGGCACCAACACCGACGGCGACACCCACTCGTGCACCTCGTCCGAGGGCGACTGCTGGACGACGGGCACGACGATCTCCGACTGGGTGCAGGGCGGCGGCGTGGGCTGGGGCGGCCCCCAGGGCCTGCCGATGCACAAGCCCCCCTACAACCGCATCACCGCCATCGACATGAACACCGGCGAGCACCTGTGGTGGCAGCCGGTGGGCGAGGCGAACGAGCGCATGAAGCGGCACCCGGCCCTGCAGGGCGTCGACCTGACCGGGGTCGGCGGCGGCAGCCGGGCTACCTCCATGGTCACCGGCAGCCTGCTGCTGACCACGCGGGGCATGAACGGGCCGGCCCTGCTCGACGCGCGCAACAAGGCGACGGGCGAGATCGTCGGCACCGTCGAGCTGCCCGCGCCGGGTCAGTACGGCATGATGACCTACGAGCACGACGGCGACCAGTACATCGTCGTGCAGATCGCGCAGGGCGGGGTCTTCCCGGCGTCCCTCGCGGCGCTGAGGCTGCCCGCCGGCGACGGGCACTGATGCCTTGGTGCGGCGGTCCTCCGGGCCGCCGCCGTCGCGGTGGAGCCCGCTCGCGGCGCATCTCCGCGGCGAGTCCTCGACGGACGGTTCGCCGACACGTGGGCGGGTCCGGGACGTCCCCGGGCCCGCCTTCGTTTCTCTGGCCGGCGGGCCGCGGGATGCCTCGTATCCGGCCACGATCCAAGAGTTCCGCGCCGTAGGACGGCGCCGCCTCCGGAGTGAGGAGCGGACGCCCTGGAGCATTGGGTTGGGCGGCCATCCTCGCGGCGCAGCAGTTTCGCGCCAGCGAAACAGCCAAGGCGACCGCAGGGTCGCCCGGCGACCGCAGGGTCGCCCGGCGGCGATTGGCGGGCCGGACGGGGCCGGCGGGGATGCCCCCGGCCCGTTCGGCATTGGAGGGGTGATGGTGGTCAGGGGCAGATCGATCGTCGTCGTGATGGCCGGCGTGCTCGTGCTGGGCGCCGCCGCGGCCGAGGCGCAGGAGCGCGGAAGCCGGCTGACCGCCGAGGAGATGTTCCGGCGCAACGTCGGGACGCCCGAGGATCAGGTGACGCCCTTCCCGCCGCACAGGATCGTCGGTAACCTGTATTACGTCGGGTCGCGCAGCCTCTCCTCGTTCCTGGTCGCGACGCCGGAGGGGCACATCCTCATCAACACCAACTGGGAGCGGGCGGTCGAAGGCCTGAAGTCGTCGGTCGAGGCGCTGGGCTTCGCCTTCGAGGACATCCGGATCGTCCTGGGGAGCCATGCGCATGCCGACCACATGGAAGGCGATGCGCTCGTGAAGCAGATGACCGGCGCCCGCGTGATGGCGATGGCCGGCGACGTGCCGGCCCTCGAGAGGATGACTCCCGGCGACAAGCCGCATCCCATCGATCGGGTGCTCCAGGACGGGGCGACGGTCACGCTCGGCGGCACGACGTTGACGGCCCGCCTCACGCCGGGGCACTCGCGCGGCTGCACCACCTGGACGATGCGGATCGAGGAGGACGGCGAGCTGCATGACGTGGTGATCATCGGCAGCATGGGAAGCAACCCGAACTTCCAATTCGTCGACAATCCCGACAATCCGACCATCGTCGATCAGTACCGGCAGGGCTTCCGGGTCCTGCGGTCGCTCCGGCCGGACGTGCCGCTGGGGTCGCACCCGGCGATGTATCGAATGGCCGAGAAGTACGCGAGCCTCGGCGACGGCCCGAACCCGTTCATCGATCCCGACGGCTACCGGGAGGAGCTGGACGCGGTCGAGGCGCTGTTCAACGAGGTGCTGGCCCGGCAGACGGCAGAGGCCGCGTCCGACCCGCGCTGACGATCGGCTGGGGGCGGCGCCACTCGAATCCGCGCGGGTCGCGAGCAGAGGGGAGTCCATTCTTGAACGGCGACGGCAACCTGGCGGTCTTCTGCGATTTCGAGAACGTGGCCCTCGGGGTCCGCGATGCGGATCTCAAGCGGTTCGACGTGCGGCCGGTGCTCGAGCGGCTGCTGCTGAAGGGCAGCATCGTCGCCAAGAAGGCGTACTGCGACTGGGACCGCTACAAGGAGTTCAAGGCGCCGATGCACGAGGCGGCGTTCGAGCTCATCGAGATTCCCCACGCGCGGCAGTCGGGCAAGAACTCGGCCGACATCCGCATGGTCGTCGATGCCCTCGACCTGTGCTACACGAAGGAGCACATCGACACGTTCGTGGTCATCTCCGGCGACTCCGACTTCTCCCCCCTCGTCAGCAAGCTGCGCGAGAACGCGAAGGCGGTCATCGGCGTCGGGGTGAAGAACGCCACCTCGGACCTGCTCGTCAACAACTGCGACGAGTTCATCTTCTACGACGACCTGGTGGCGGAGGGGCAGCCCGCCCGACGCCGGTCCCGCGGCGGCAAGTCGCGGGGCAAGGCGACGGCCGAGAAGCGGAAGAAGGCCGCCGCGCCCGCGCCCGCGAAGGACGAGAAGGACGATCCGATTCAGCCGGCCGACGATCCGGTTCAGCCGGCCGACGATCCGGTTCAGCCGGCCATCGACCTCGTGATCCAGACGGCCGAGGCCATCTACGCGGAACGCGGCGATAGGGCCAAGCTGTGGGGGTCGATGATCAAGCAGACCCTCAAGCGGCGGCGCCCCGGGTTCAACGAGTCGGCCTACGGCTTCGGCTCGTTCAACGACCTCCTCGAAGAGGCGCAGTCGCGCGGCCAGCTGCAGCTCGACCTCGACGAGCGGTCGGGCGGCTACGTCATCGGGAAGATCACCCGGGACTGACCATCCGCAAACCCGCCAGCAGATACAGCACCACGGCGAGGGCGGCCGCGGCGAGGGCGTAGGGGGCCTGGGTGCGCACGTGCTCGATGTGGTCGCTCCCGGCCGCCGCCGACGAGATGACGGTGGTGTCGCTGATGGGCGAGCAGTGGTCCCCGAACACCCCGCCGCCCAGCACCGCGCTGACCACCAGGGGCAGGGAGACGGCGGCGCCGTCGAGCTGCATCGCCGCGGCGAGGGGCACGGCGAGCGGGATCATGATGGCGAAGGTGCCGAAGCTCGTCCCCGTCGCGAACGCGATGACCCCCGAGGTCAGGAAGACGACGGGCGCCGCGAGGGCCGGCGTCAGGAGCGGGGCGGCGCGGGCCGCGATGAACGGCCCCGTGCCGAGGGCCTCGCAGACGCCGCCGATGGCGAGGGCCAGCACCAGCAGGCCGGCGATGGGCAGCATCGACGCCGCCCCGCGCCAGGCCGCGTCCGCGAGCTCGCGGGGACCGGCGTCGCCGGCGGCGGTCGCGGCAACCCCCAGGAAAGCGAGGGCGGCGACGACGCCGGCCAGCACCGCGATGGAGCCCGAGGCGTGCTCCAGGCAGTCCATCAGGGTGGGGTCGGCGATGCCGGCCGCGCGCGCGCCGGCGATGCCGGTGACGGCGATGCCCGCCAGCACCGTCCCCATCATCATCGCGAGCGGCAGCGCGAGATGTCGCGCCGCCCCCGCGCGGGCCGGCCGGCCCCGAGCCCGCCTTCGGTCCCCGCCCGCGCGCTCTGGTCCGAGGCCCCGTCGGCCGCTACGGTCGGCGGCTGCGCTTCGGCGGCCTCGTCGCCCGGCGGCCCCGCCTCCCGGGCCCGGTGCTCGGCGCCCCGCATCGGTCCGAAATCGTACCCGGTCGCCGCCACCACGAAGACCAGCAGCACCGACAGCAGGGCGTAGAAGTTCAGCGGAACTGCGGCGAGGAAGACCGCCAGAGGCGCCTGATCGCCGAGCCGGCCCAGCCCGGCCTGGGCCGCCAGCAGGGCCAGCACCACCGCGCCCCAGCTGTTGAGGGGAATCAGCATGCACACCGGGGCCGACGTGGCGTCGCAGATGTACGCCAGCTTCTCGCGCGCGATGCGGTGACGATCGAAGAAGGGGCGGGCCACCGTACCCACGACGAGGCAGGTGATCGTCGACTCGATGAACACGCCCAGCCCCGTCGCCGCGGCCATCAACCGGGCGCCGCGGGGGCTGTCCCCCCAGCGCCGGTCCCGGGCCCACCGCAGGAACCCGGAGACCCCGCCGCTCCGCCCTATCCACTGAATCAGCACTCCCATGAGGATCGTGAACAGGACCACGCGGGCCTGACCGGGATTGGCGAGGACTTCTCCGATGCCGCGCGCGGCGGCGGCGGTCGCCGAGAGCGGCTGCCCGCCGGTGACGATGAGCCAGCCGACCCAGATGCCCGCGAGCAGCGAGGGGACGGCCCGCCGGCTCGCGATGGCGAGGCCGATGGCCAGGACCGTCGGCAGGAGCGAGAGCCACCCGAACGGGTGCAGGTCCACGCGGCGCATCGTATCAGGCGGGTCGGGGGCGGGCGCCGTCCGGAGAGTGCCCGGGACCCGCGGCGCGGATTCAGTAGAATGGAGGGCCGTTTCGCTCCCACGGGATGACGACAGGATCTGACCATGGATGACCTCAAGCTCGCGACGAACCGGCGGCACTTCCTCGGCGCGCTGTCGGCGGCCGGGCTCGGCTCGACGCTGCTGCCCGGCGCCCTCGTGGCGGTGGCCCAGGACGCGGACGTGGTCACGGTGGAGATGCTCGAGGCCGCCCAGCGCATCGCCGGGCTCGAGTTCACGCCCGACGAGCTGCAGCGCCTGGCCGAGCGCCTGAACGGTCCCGGCGACCGGCGGCGCGACTACGAGACGCTGCGGGCCGCGAACCTCGGGAACTCGCAGCAGCCGGCCATCGTGTTCAATCCGGTGCCGCCGGGCATGACCCTGCCGGCCGACACGGGCCCCAACCGCCGCGAGCCGGTCACCGTCGCCATGCCCACGAGCGACGAGGCCTTGGCCTTCCTGCCCGTCACCCACCTCGCGCGGCTCGTCGAGACGCGCCAGGTCAAACCGTCGGAGCTGACCGAGCTCTATCTGGCCCGGTTGAGGCAGCACGATCCGGCCCTGCACTGCGTGGTCAGCTACACCGAGGACATCGCCCGGCGCCAGGCCCGGCGGGCGGACGAGGAGATTGCGGCGGGCACCTACCGGGGGCCGCTGCACGGCATTCCCTGGGGCGCCAAGGACCTGCTGGCGGTGCGGGGGACCCGGACCACCTGGGGCGCGTCGCCCTATCGGGAGCAGACCATCGACACCGACGCCACCGTCTACCGCCGGCTCACCGAGGCCGGGGCCATCCTGGTCGCGAAGCTGTCGATGGGAGCCCTGGCGTCCGGCGACCGCTGGTTCGGCGGCCGCACCCGCAGCCCCTGGAACCTCGAGCAGGGATCGAGCGGATCGTCGGCGGGCCCGGGGGCGGCGACGGCGGCCGGCCTCGTCGGGTTCTCCATCGGCACCGAGACCCGCGGGTCGATCATCTCGCCCTCGACCCGCAACGGGGTCACCGGCCTGCGGCCGACGTTCGGCCGGGTGAGCCGCTACGGGGGGATGACCCTGAGCTGGACCATGGACAAGATCGGGCCGATGTGCCGATCGGCCGAGGACTGCGCCCTCGTGTTCGCGGCCATCCAGGGCCCGGACGGGCTCGACAACACCCTGTTCGACGTGCCGTTCAACTGGGACGCGGCGAGCGACGTCACCGCCCTGCGGGTCGCGTACCTGCGGTCGGCGTTCGAGGACGAGGACGAGGACGAGGACGAGGGCGACGGCGGGAACACGCCCCAGGTGACGGCCCGCCGGCAGACCCGGGCCAACAACCGCGCCGCCCTCGACGCGATGCGTGGCCTCGGGGTGCAGATGGCCCCGCTCGACCTGCCCGACCTGCCGACGGGGGCGATCGGGTTCATTCTCGGCACCGAGGCGGCGGCCGCGTTCGACGTGCCGACCCTGAACGCCCGGCTCGACGGCATGCGGGACGAGCCCGAGCGCAGCCGGTGGCCCGACAGCTTCCGCGTCTCGCGCTTCGTGCCGGCCATCGAGTACCTGCAGGCCAACCGCCTGCGCATGCGCATCATCGAGGACCTGCACGAGGCCCTCGGCGACTTCGACCTGTTCGTCGGCAGCAACCTCGGGTTGACGAATCTGACCGGGCATCCGGAGATCAGCATGCCCAGCGGGTTCCACGAGGGGAGCCCGACCAGCCTCCGGTTCACGGGCAAGCTGTTCGGCGAGCGCGAGATCCTGCGGCTGGCCCACGCGTTCCAGACGGCCACCGACCACCACCTGCAGCACCCGGCGTTGTAGCGTCCCTGCGCGCTATTACACAACTATTACATCCGCCGCGCCCGGGGCTTGCTAGGCTTGGGAATCGGCTCGGGCGCTGGGGTCCGCGCCGTTTCCCGAAGGAGCTGCCGTGGCCACCAAGGACGTCGACTTCGCGAGTGGAGACAGTATCAGCTGGGTGACCGCGTCCGCGTTCGTCATCTTCCACGTGCTGGCGGTGGTGGCGCTGTTCCATACGACCTGGCAGGCGGTGGTCGTGGCCCTGGCGCTGCACTGGATGTGCATCGGTTGGGGCATCGGGCTGGGCTATCACCGGCTGCACACGCATCGTTCCTACAAGACGCCGAAGCTCGTCGAGTACTTCTTCGCGGTCTGCGGCTGCCTGACCCTGCAGGGCGGTCCGGTGTTCTGGACGGCGCTGCACCGCATCCATCATCAGCACTCCGACAAGACCGGCGATCCGCACACGCCGCGCGACGGCAAGTGGTGGTCGCACATGCTGTGGACCATCTTCGGCGAGGAGCTGCACGCCGACACCGAGATCATGGGCAGGTACGCCCCCGACCTCATGAAGGACCGGTTCTACCAGGTGCTCACGCGTTGGCATTGGGTGCCGCTGGTGGTGCTGGGGCTCGCCCTGTTCGCCGTCGGGGGCTTGTCCTGGGTGCTGTGGGGGGTGTTCCTGCGCGTCGTCGTCGGCCTGCACTGCACGTGGCTCATCAACTCGGCCACCCACATCTGGGGCAGCCGCCGCTTCAACACCAGCGACGACTCGAAGAACTCGTTCTGGGTGGCCCTCATCACCTTCGGCGAAGGCTGGCACAACAACCACCACGCCCACCCCCGGTCGGCCCGGCACGGCATGACCTGGTGGGAGGTCGACCTGAGCTGGATGCAGATCCGCGTCATGCAGTGGCTGGGGCTCGCGTGGGACGTGCAGGTGCCCAGCGCCACGCAGATCGCCCACAAGACGGTGCCGGTCGAGAACGCGGCCTGAGCCGCCTCGCGGCGGCCGGTCGGAGACGCTATCCTATGCGCATGGATCGCTCCGGCGGAAACCGCCGACGCTCGGTCGTCCTCGTCGCCCTGCTCGGCGGCGGCCTCATCGCCGTCGCCGTCGTGCTCAACATCAGCTTCATCGTCAATTACTGGCGGACGGGTCTGCTGCTGCTGCTCGGCGTGGTCAGCTTCGTGGTCCTGGTCGGGGGCCTCGTCCTGAACACCGCCTTCCTCATCCGCGAGATTCGGAGGAGCGAGCAGCACGACGCCTTCATCCATGCCGTGACCCACGAGCTGAAGACGCCGCTCGCGAGCATCAAGCTGTATCTGCAGACGCTGCGCCAGCGCGAGCTGCCGGCCGACACCCGGCACGACATCATCGACACGATGCTCGACGACTCCGATCGCCTGCAGCGGACCATCGACCAGATACTGCTCGCCGGCAAGACCGGGACGGCCCGCCGGGTCGACAACCCGAGCGACGTCGACCTGTCCGAGGTCGTGGGCGAGTGCGTCTCGCTCGCCGGCAAGCGGCACAACCTCGCGAACGGCGAGGTCGAGGTGGTCGGCCGACCCCCGCACGGCGCGTTCGTCGTCGAGGGCGACCGCGAGGAGCTGACGGCGGCGGTGACCAACCTCGTCGACAACGCCATCAAGTACTCGGGCGACCGGGTGCGGGTGGCGGTGGACGTGGCCCGCATCGGGGCGCGTCGGGTGGCGGTCAGCGTGCGCGACCAGGGGATGGGCATCACCAGCCACGAGCTGAAGCGGGTGTTCCGCCGGTTCTACCGGCTGCCCGCCGCCCTCCACTCGCGGACGCGGGGGACCGGGCTCGGGCTGTCGATCGTGCTCGCGGTGGCGCGACGGCACGGGGGGCGCGCCTACGCCGACAGCCGGGGTTTCGAGCGGGGGAGCACGTTCACCCTCGAGCTGCCGTTGAAGTCATGAGCCGAGTCCTCATCGTCGAAGACGAAGACCATCTCGCGGCGGGGCTGAAGCTGAACCTTGAGGCGGAGGGATACGCGGCCGATGTCGAGGACACCGGCGAGGCCGCCCTGGGGCGGCTTGTCGACGAGGGCGGCGCCGCCGACGCCTTCGACGTCGTGCTGCTCGACGTCATGCTGCCGGGGCTCGACGGGTTCGAGGTGGTGCGGCGGCTTCGCGAGGCGCGGCAGTTCGTCCCCGTCATGCTGCTGACGGCACGCTCGCACACCGACGACGTTCTGCGCGGGTTCGAGGCGGGCGCCGACGACTATCTGCCCAAGCCGTTCGACCTGCCCATTCTCCTCGCCCGCATCCAGGGGCTGCTCCGCCGCCGCCGGTGGATGCAGGGCGACGAGGCCGGGCAGGCTGCCGCGGCCGACGAGTACACGTTCGCCGGCCGGCACGTCGACTTCCGCAACCAGGTGCTGCGCCGCGACCGCGCCGAGCACCCGCTGACCCTGATGGAGGCGACGCTGCTGCGCTATCTCCTGGAGCACGCGGGCGAGACGGTGTCGCGGCGGACCCTCCTCGAAGAGGTGTGGGGGGTCAGGCAGGACACCGACACCCGGACCGTCGACAACTTCGTGGCGCGCCTGCGCCGCTACCTCGAGGCCGAGCCGGCCCACCCGCGTCACCTGCTGACGGTTCGCGGGGTCGGCTACCGGTTCGTGGAGGAGCCGGAAAACTAGAGCCCTGACGGCCGAGAGAGCTGTCGCTCGACGTCTTCTGCCGCGCACGTGTCGCCGGCCCGGCGGCATGGCCGCCGTTGCGGCGGTCCGGCGCGGCCTCGGTGAGTGGGCGTTTCCGGATTGAACTCATGCGCAAGCAGACTCTCGTGAAGCTCGGCCTCGGACTCGTCGTGATCGTTGCGGTGCCCTGGCTCTTCCTGCGGACGCTGCAGGACACCATCGCGGCGCCGTACGAGGTGCCGGCCGAGGCGCTGTCCGGCTGGACCCTCATATTGGCGGACCCGGGGCGGCCCGCGGTGTGGGCGGCGGGGCTGCGCCCGCCGGCCCTGTTCCGTGCCGGCCTGTTCGATCAGCTCTTCGATCGGACCATGGCGTCGATGACGTCGCCGGTGGACGACGTGATCCCGATCGTGCTCGGCTCGGAGCTGCGCGGCGGGCCGGCCGCCGGGCTCTCCCCGGAAGCGATCCGCGAGGCGGCTGACGAGGCCGGGCTCGAGCAGGCGCGCCTCCGGCCGGTCTGCATGGCGGTGAAGCGCGAGACGTTCGCGGGCCGCACGCGTGAGTTCCACTTCGTCGTGTTCGACATCCCCGAGGTTGCGGCCTTCCGCGGACGCCTCGGCGAGCTGGCGGGTGAGGGAGGCGGGGCGCACGCGTTCGGCCCTCTCGACCTGATCCTGCCCATCGCCGGCTCGGACGCCGCGTTCGCCGGGTGGTGGCCGGTCGTCGTCGACCGCGAGGCCGACTGCCAGGCGCCGCTCGGCTCCTGAGCGGCGTGGGTTCCGAAGCACACCGCTCACGCCACCGCCGGCGCGGCGAACTGCGCGTCGTAGAGCGCCACGTAGGCCCCGGCGGCCCGCAGCAGCTCCTCGTGCGTGCCCCGTTCCACGATGCGCCCCGCCTCCATCACCAGAATCAGGTCCGCGTCGCGGATGGTGGAGAGCCGGTGGGCGATGACGAAGCTCGTCCGGTCGGTGCGCAGGGCCGCCATCGCGTGCTGCAGCAGCAGCTCGGTGCGGGTGTCGACCGAGCTCGTCGCCTCGTCCAGGATCAGCAGCGCGGGGTCGGCCAGGTACGCCCGGGCGATGGTGATCAGCTGGCGCTCGCCGGCGCTGAGGTTGCCGCCCGCCTCGTCGACCACCGTGTCGTACCCGTCGGGCAGGCTGCGTACGAACCGGTGGACGAACGTGGCCCGCGCCGCCGCGAGGATCTCGGCCTCGGAGGCGCCGGGGCGGCCGTACGCGATGTTGTCGCGAATGGTCCCCTCGAAGAGCCAGGTGTCCTGCAGCACCATGCCCACCTGTCGGCGCAGGTCGGCACGGCGCATGTGCGCGATGTCTACGCCGTCCAGGGTGATCCGGCCCGCGTCGACGTCGTAGAACCGCATCACCAGATTGACGAGGGTCGTCTTGCCCGCCCCCGTCGGGCCGACGATGGCCACGGTGTGTCCGGGCTCGGCGAGCAGGGAGAGGTCCGTGATGAGGGGGGCGTCGGAAGCGTAGCGGAACGATACGCCCTCGAGCTCGACGCGGCCGCGGCGCCGGCGGGCGAGCGCCGGCGCGGCGCGGTCGGAGGGCTCCTCCGCGGCGTCGAGCAGCTCGAACACCCGCTCGGCCGAGGCCACCCCCGACTGCAGCAGATTGACCATCGACGCCACCTGGGTCAGCGGATGCGTGAACTGCCGCGAGTACTGGATGAACGCCTGGACCGCGCCCAGGCTCATCGTGCCGGTCGCCACCCGCAGCCCGCCGACGACCGCGATCGCCACGTAGTTCAGGTTCCCGATGAACATCATCATCGGCATGATCAGCCCCGAGACGAACTGCGCCCCGAGGCCGGCCTCGAACAGCGCATCGTTCTCGGCCGCGAACCGCGCTTCCGTGTCGCGCCGCCGGCCGAACACCCGGGTCAGCTCGTGCCCGGTGAACGCCTCCTCGACCTGCGCGTTGAGGGCGCCGGTGCGCCGCCACTGCGACACGAACAGCGCCTGCGAGCGCTTCATGACCAGGCCCGCCAGGGCCATGCTCACCGGGATCGTGACGAGGGCGATCGATGCGAGGGCAGGCGAGAGGTAGAGCATCATCCCCACCACGCCGATCACCATGAGCAGCGAGCCGAGGAGCTGACTCAGGGTCTGGGACAGGCTCTGCGAGACGTTGTCGATGTCGTTGGTCACCCGGCTGAGCAGCTCGCCCCGGGGCTGCCGGTCGAAGTACCCGAGGGGCAGCCGGTTGATCTTGTCCTCGACCTCGGCCCGCATCCGATACACCGTGCCCTGGACCACGTCGTTGACGAGGTAGCCCTGCAGCCAGCCCAGCAGGGACGCGGCCACGTAGAGGCCCAGCACGAGCAGCAGCACCCGGCCCACCGCCTCGAAGTCGACGCCCTGCCCCGGCACGATGTCGTCCATCGCCGCCAGCATGTCCGCCAGGCGCGCGTCGCCGGACGCCCGGACGGTGTCGACCGCCTGCGCCCGGGTCAACCCGGGCGGCAGCTGCCGGCCGAAGAGGCCCGCGAAGATCAGGTCGGTGGCCCCGCCGAGAATCCGCGGCCCGACCGCGAACAGGGCGGTGCCGACCACCCCCAGGGCCACGACGGCCGTGACCCTCGCGCGCTCGGGACGCAGGCGCCCCAGCAGTCGTCTCGCCGAGGGGCCGAAGCGCATCGCCTTCTGGGCGACCATCCCCCCGCCGAGGGGCCCGCCGCCCGGCCCTCCAGGCCGGACGCGCTCGGTCCGCTTCAGGGTGCGGGGCGGGGGCGTGGCGCTGGCGGTCATGCCCGCTCCTCCGCCCCGAGCTGCGACTCGACGATCTCCCGGTAGGTTCCGCACCCGGCCAGCAGCTCCTCGTGCCGGCCGAGTCCGACCACCATTCCGCCGTCGAGCACCAGGATCTGGTCGGCGTCGAGGATCGTGGACACCCGTTGCGCGACGACGACGACGGCGGCGTCCCGGGTGACCGGCCTCAAGGCGTTCCGCAGCCGGCGGTCGGTGGCCAGGTCGAGGGCCGAGAACGAGTCGTCGAAGATATAGATGTCGGGGTCGCCGATCAGCGCCCGGGCCATCGCCAGCCGCTGCCGCTGCCCCCCGGACACGTTCGTCCCGCCCTGGGCGATCGCCGCCTCGAGGCCGTCGGGCATCTCCTCGACGAACTCGCGGGCCTGGGCGGTCTCGAGCGCCGCCCACATCTCCGCCTCGGTCGCGTCCGGCCGGCCGTAGCGCAGGTTCGAGGCGACGGTGCCCGAGAACAGGTAGGCCTGCTGCGGCACCAGCCCGATGCGGCGCCACAGCAGCTCGGGCTCGAGCCGGCGCACGTCCACGCCGCCGACGCTGACCTCGCCGCCGGTGACGTCGAGCAGCCGGGGCGCGAGACGCAGCAGCGTGCTCTTGCCAGCGCCGGTCGATCCGATGACGGCGGTCGTCCGTCCCGGCTCGGCCGCGAAGCTGACCCCCCGCAGCACCGGCTCGCTCGCCCCGGGGTAGCGGAACTCCACGTCGGAGAACCGGAGCGCGGCCCGCGCGCGGAGCGCGGTCACCGGCGCCGCCGGCGGGACCACCGACGACTCGGTGTCGAGCACTTCGGCGATGCGGTCGGCGCACACCGCGGCGCGGGGCACCATCACCACCATGAAGGTGGCCATCATGACCGCGATCAGGATCTGGATCAGGTAGGCGAGAAAGGCGGTCAGCGAGCCAACCTGCATCGCGCCCGCGTCCACCCGCTGCCCGCCGAACCAGAGCACCGCGACGCTGGACGCGTTCAGGATGAGGAGCACGAGCGGGAACGTCGTCGCCATCCAGCGGCCCACCCGCAGGGCGACCGCGGTGACGTCGACGTTCGCCGTCTCGAACCGGCGGGTCTCGAACGGCTCCCGCACGAACGCCCGGACCACCCTGATGCCGGTGATCTGCTCGCGCAGGATCCGGTTGACGGCGTCGATGCGCACCTGCATGAGCCGGAAGCTGGGGATCGTCCTGTAGATCACGGTGCCGAGGCCGGCCACGAGGGCGGGTACGCTGACGCCGAGCAGCCACGACAGCCCGACGTCCTCGCGCAGGGCCATGATCACGCCGCCGGCCATCATCAGCGGCGCGCTGACCATCAGCGTGCAGCTCAGCAGGACGAGCATCTGCACCTGCTGCACGTCGTTGGTGTTCCGCGTGATCAGGGAAGGGGCGCCGAAACCGGCGACCTCGCGGCTCGAGAACGAACCCACCCGTTCGAACACCGCCGCCCGCACGTCGCGGCCGAGCCCCATGGCCGTCCGCGCGCCGCAGTAGACGGCGGCCACGGTGGCCGCGACCTGCACGACGGCGACCGCCAGCATGGCGAGCCCGGTGCGGGCGATGTAGCCGGTATCGCCGCGCGCGACGCCGTTGTCGATGATGTCGGCGTTCAGGCTCGGCAGATACAGCGCCGCGATGGTGGCGGCGAACTGCAGGGCGGCCACGCCGAGCAGCCACCCGCGGTACGGCCGGAGGAAGGTCCGGAGCAATCGAAGCAGCATGCAGACGTACTCGGGGCGCTACGACGAGTCGCGGCGCGCGAGACAGACGCCGAGCGCGCGGAACGGCCGCCGAGGCGCCGCCGGCGATGGCGGGGCCTCGCGCCCGGGTTGGCGGAGGGACGACAGACGATACGCCCGTTGCGGCCGAGGCCTGCGCATCACGGTCGTGACTGGAACGGATTCCTCAGCGTCAGTGAGTCGACGACGTAGCCGGACTGCATGTCCTCGGTGTGCAGCGTCGTACAGGCGCCGTTCAGCGCCGCCCGCACGACGAGCGCGTCCCAGATCGAGAGGTGATGCAGTCGGTGCAGATCGATCGCCGCGATCACATCGGCGGCGCCGAGCGTCACGACGTCGAGACGGGAGTACTGCACGATGCGAAGTCTCGCTTCCTCGCTGCTCATCCCGAGCTTCCGCGTGGCGGCGGCGAAGAACTCCTGCAGGACCTGCAGCGACAGGACGCCCCGGCGCTCGCGGATGAGGCGTCGAATCAGCTCGCGGGCGCGGGCCCGCTTGCGCCGGTCCCGCGCATCGTGCGCGTAGATCAGAACGTTCGTGTCCAGAAACTCACGCCCGCTCATGCAGCTCCTCGCGCGCCCACGGACCCTGCGAGCGATAGCTCTCCTCGGCCCACAGGGCGTCGAGGCGTGTGATCACCGACTCCGCGTCGTCCACCCGCGTCAGCTCGTTCAGGAAGTCGCGAACGAGCTGATTCAGGCTGGTTCCCCGGACGGCGGCGATACGTCGGGCTTCGGCGACCACGCGTTCGTCGATCGACATCGTCACGTTCATGCGTCACATAGTATGTGCGCACGTAATAGGTGTCAACGCGGCGGATACGATCCCGCCGTGCGGATGCCCGCATGCTCCCGACAGGGTGCGCCCCGGGCCCTCCGACCGAAACGGCCGGTCAGCGCACGCGCGCCGCCGTCAGTCTCGCACGGTGTCGAGGAGGCGGTTGCAGAGCCCGGCGACGTAGTCGAGGTTGCCCGCAGCCCGTTCGGCATCCGACTCGTCGAACAGGTCCCGGGGGGCGAGGCTCTGGCGCTCGTCGCCGTAGAACGCGATGCCGCGGTCGCCGGCCATCTCCGTCGAGATGGTGGCGAGGCGGTCGACCTCGGCGCGGAACCACTCGGGAAAGCGCGCGGCCTCGCGGCGCAGCAGCTCGGCGACGTCGTGGGTCCGGGCCGGCTCGACCGCGACCAGGCGCAGGGCGCCCTTCAGGAACAGCTCGACGCATTCCTGCGCCTCGCGGACCACGGTGGCCGACAGCCTGCGCTCGCCGGCGAGCCGAACCAGCTCGACCCGGCTCGCCGCCTCCTCGATGTAGAGCCGTCCCATGCGCGAGCTGGTCATATCTCGACCACCTCGCCGAACCGGAAGTCGGGCTTCAGGTCCCAGTACCAGCTTCCGTCGTCCAGGAAGACCCGCCGGCTTCCGAGCTCCCGCATGCGGGCGCGCATGGCGTCGAGCACCGTCTCGAAGAACCTGGCTCGGTCGACGAGGAGGATACCGTCCTCGACGATGTCGAGGTAGAGGGGGCTGTGGAACCGCGCCTCCTCCGGGGTCTTCGTCACGAGGTTCCACTCGACGGCCGGCAGGGCGTGCCGGGCGCGGGCCTCCGACCACGCCGCGAGGAGGGGGCGGCGGCGGTCGACGAGGCTGCGCGGGAACCCCGCGGCGACCACCAGGACGTCGATGTCCGAGCGGGCGGTGGCGTGGCCGCGGGCCACCGAGCCGAAGAGCACCAGCGAGCGGAGTCGGGGGCCGAGCAGCTTGCACCAGGTCTCCGTCGCCGTGACGACGGCCGTGCGGATGGGTTCCGGCACGGACACCGGGAGGCTCGCGGCCGAAGGGGACGTGAAACTCACGTCTGGATTCTACTAGCCCGCCCATCGTCGCCTGACGGCTCCGCTGGGCGCCCAACCAACCCTGCTAGGAGTTTGCACCGTTCTACGGCGCAGACTCCTAGCCTGCGTCACTGCAGCTCGCGGAGGACGGCGGCGCGGAGCTCGGCGAAGTGCACGGCCCGAATCGGGGTGCCCGGCGTCGGGGCCGGGCTCGTGAACGCCGGCGGCGTTCGGCCGCACGCCCGGGACGCCTCGGCGACGGCCGTGCGCAGCTCCGTCAGGTGCACTGCCCTGACCGGCGTCACGCCGCGCAGGATCACGTGGTCGGTCCACCGTAGCGGACCGAGACCGCAGCGCTCGCGCAGCACCGCGACCGCCGTGCGGAGATCGGCGAGGTCCTCCAGCCGGGCGACCGCGCCTGCGCGCGGGGCGGGGGCGGTAAACCCGGACTCGCTCTGACCGCACCGCGCGCCATCGAACGCCATCCCTTCGAGCCACCATCGGAACTCGGTCGTCCGGGGCACGCACAGCCCGGTGCCCGTGATGTCCAGAAGGCGGAGTGAGCGCAGGTTCGACACGTTCAGCGGGATCGGTCCCGTCAACCCGGGATTGTCGGCGAGAAGCAGCTCGTTGAGATAGGTCACGCCGCCGAGATCGGCCGGGAGGGGGCCCGTCAAGCGGTTGTCGTTGAGCCTCAACGTGACGAGGCCGGTCAGGCCGCCGAGGCCGGTCCGGTCTCCCAGCGTCGGCGGGATCGGCCCCGTCAACGCGTTGCGGGAGAGCTCCAGCACCTCGATCCAGACCAGATTCCCCAGCTCCGCCGGGATCGACCCCGTCAGCTCGTTGCCATAGAGATAGAAGTCCCGGACCTCGCGCAGGTTCCCCAGCTCTCCCGGGATCGACCCCGTCAGGGCATTGACGTTGAGATAGATCTCTTCGAGTTTGGCCAGGTTTCCCAGCGCGGCCGGGAACCCTTCTGGCTGTTGCCATGGTTGAACCCCTTGGTTCGAAATGCGTCAGCGCAGCTCGAACCGGGTCATGATGAGCTTCGTCCCCGCTGACCGGCGGCGCGGGAACCGAGGAGGAGCCGCTGCGCGGCGGAACCGGCGCGCGCTATCACCGGAGCTCACGAAGAACCGCGGCGCGGAGCTCGGCGAAGTGCGCGGCCCGAATCGGCGTCCCGCGCGCCGGGGCCGGTTGCGCGAAAGCCGGCGGGATTCGCCCGCATGCCTCGGAGGCCTCGGCGATGGCCGTGCGCAGCTCCGTCAGGTGGACCGCCCTGACCGGCGTCACGCGGTAGCGGATCAGCGGCTCGGTCCACCGCGCCGGACCGAGCCCGCAGTCCTCGCGCAGGACGGCGACCGCCGTCCGGAGATCGGTCAGGTGCTCCATGCGAAGGGGACTGCCGGGCGCCGGCGCGTCGGCGGTGAACCGGAACTGCCCGTGACCGCAAGCGGCTCCCCGGAACCGGCGCCCGACTTCTCGCCGCCAGGTCGAGAACTCGCTGGTCACGGGCACGCACAGGTCCGTGTACTGAAGCTCCAGCTCCCAGAGCGACCGCAGGTTCGTGAAGTTCAGCGAGATCGGCCCCGTCAGCCCATAGTTCTCCTTGAAGCGAAGCGCGCCAAGGCCCGTCAGGGCGCCCAGCGCGGCCGGGACCGGTCCCGTCAGGTCGTTCACGGAGAGATCCAGTATCTCCAGGTTGACCAGGGCGCCCAGCGCCGCCGGGATCGACCCCGCCAATCTGTTGTAGTTCAGTCGAAGCTCTCGGAGACTCGCCAGGTTTCCCAACTCGGGCGGGATGGGTCCCGTCAGCATGTTGGCGGCGAGGTACAGCACTTCGAGCTTGCTCAGGTTTCCCAACTCGGGCGGGATGGGTCCCGTCAGCGGATTGCCGGCGAGATGCAGCCACCAGAGGTTGGTCAAGGCCGCCAGCTCGACGGGAATCGGTCCCGTCAGCCGGTTGGCGTAGAGCTCCAGGGCCTCGAGTGCGGTCAGAGCGCCCAGCTCGGCCGGGATCGGCCCGGTCAACCCGTTGACTTGCAGCCCCAGGTAGCGGAGACGAGTCAGGGCCCCGAGCTCGGCCGGGATCGGCCCCGTCAACCCGTTCTCTCCGGCCGACAGGGACTGAAGGTTCGTCAAGCGCCCCAGCTCGGCCGGGATTCGCCCGGTCAACTCGTTGCTCCGGAGGGCCAGCGTCTGCAGCCTGGGCAGGGCGCCCAGTGCGTCGGGGATTGGTCCTGTCAGACGGTTGCTGCCAAGCCCCAGCTCGCTGAGATCGGTCAAGTTTCCCAGCTCGGCCGGAATCGGTCCCGTCAAGCCGTTACGGGTGAGCTCCAGGTAGTTGAGCCTCGTCAGGTCGCCCAACGCCGCCGGGAGCGTCCCCCGCAGGCCATTGGCCGCGAGATACAGCAAGTCGACGCGTCCGCCAGGGTCGGTGAAGACCCCGTCCCACTCGCCGAGCGGCCGGTCGCTTCCCCAGTTCTGGTTCCGCGCCCAGTTCGGGCCGTCGGTGGCGTTGTAGAGCGCCATGAGCGCGTCGCGGTCGGTCGTTGCCGACTGCGACGCGGCGCCTCCCGCGACGAGCACGCTGAGGAGGAATGCGGAGAGACCGGGCACGTCGCGGCGCCGCGGGGCAGGGACGGTCGTGACGGTGGCGCGCGCCGGGAGCCGTGGAGAATCGGAGCTGCCGTTCTTCATGCCCCGCGCGCTCCCGCCGCCGGCGCCTTGGTGCTTCTCTCCAACGTGCGGCTTCCCCCTGCTCGACGCCCCCTTCGTTCCGGCGCCCGTGCTTTGTATCACACAAGGGTGGCGTGGGAAAGCGCGCGGAGGCCGCTGTCGGCAGAGTCGACCGTCCAGGGTGACCGCGGCCGGACCCCAAGGCGCCGGGACCGCGAGGTCTTCGCCCAGGGGCGGCTCGCCCCTGGGGACCTTTGGCGAGGCGGACGCCTAACGAGCCCGGACGCCGCCGCCTGTGGTGTTCGCGGCTTGGCCGGTCGGCGATGCGGCAAGGCGATTCCCGTCACGGTCCCTGGTTCGGAACCAGGAACAGGTTGGTCATGTCGCCGTCGAGGCTGATGGTGCGCAGGTAGCGGTAGGTCGACGCCTCGAGCAGATCGATGGTGGCGCCCGCCTGGTGGACGTAGATGAGCTGGCCGTTGGTGCTCACGGCCAGCGACATGCGCGGGCGTCCCTCGACGACCTCGCGCCGCTCGACGCGGCGCCCCTCGAGGTCGAAGGTCCAGATCTCGTAGTGGCCGATGCGCTTCAGCACCGCGTAGGCCTTGCGCCGGTCAGGCGCGAGGGAGAACGAGGACAGCGGCTGGTCGGGCCCGAGGGTGTAGAAGTCGACGTCGCGCGCGGCGAGGTTGATGCGCGCGATGCCCATGAGGCGCCGGTTCTGCACCGGGTCCTGCACGCGGAAGAGGCTCGTGAAGTAGCCGGGCTCCTCGTTCCGGTCGACGCCGAAGCCGAAGCTGAACCGCTCCAGGTCCGGCGCCTCGATCGACGACAGCTCCCACCGGTCGACCACCTCGAACGAGTCGGTGTCGAGGGCGATGATCTCGCCGCCGAACAGGTAGAGCACGTCGCCGTCGGGCGAGAACATCATGCTCGCGCCGGTCCGTTCCTCGCCGTCCGGCCACGGGATCTCCCGCACGATCTCGTGCGAGGCGAGGTCCACCTGCAGGAGGCGGCGGGGGGCGATCTCGAACCGGTCGGGGTGCTTGATCGCGGTGTCGGCGAGCATGACCGCGTAGCGGTCGTCCGGCGACACCACCATGCTGCGGATGCGCACCTTGGTCGCGCCCTCGCTGAGAGTGAAGGTGTCGACGGTGCTTCGGGTCTCGAGGTCGATCACCTCGATCTGCTCGAACGTGCGGTCGCGCATGTACATGCGGGAGCCGTCGGCCGACATCCGCATGTCGTTCGGCGGCCCCCCGAGGGTCATCTCGATGGTGTCGACGACCTGCCCGGTCGCCTCGTCGATGACGTAGATGCGGTTGGGGAACGCGCCGACGTAGAAGGTGCCGTCGCCGCCGGTCAGCCCTCCCGCGGGCTGGGCGAGGGCGCTGCCGGAGAGGAGGACGAGAATCGCGAAGGTGCGGACCAGCTCGCGCATGGGTCGAGGTCTCCCGAAACGATGATGCGGGCAGGCGCCTACGGGAAGATCAGGTCGATGTTGCGCCAGTCCTTCTGGGCGGCGGCGCACTTGCCGGTCCAGTCGGGGGTGTGGTTCAGCTGGTCGGGCACGTGCGCGGGCCAGAAGCAGCCGCGGTGGCAGTCGAACAGGTCGCGCTCGACCGGCTGGCACAGCCCCGCCGTGCCGCCGTTGCGGTCCGCCTCCCATCCCGGCTGGAACACGAGTGAGCACCCCAGCGGGATGTGCGGCCCCTCCGGCTGCTGGGGCGGGCCCGAGCCCTGCTGCAGCGCGACGACGTCCCCGTCGGGGGATGCGTCGGGCGGCGGCGCGGTGACGGTCCGCTCGACGCGGGCCGCCTTCTGGTTGATCGCTCTCAGGTGTCTCATGGTCTCACCGCTCGATCACTCGAACCGCCGCAGGAACCCGGGGTTCCGCTCGGCCAGCTCGCCGTAGACGCGCAGGCAGACGTCGGTCCACCCGCGGATCCACTCGCAGTAGTGCAGGTTCGGTTGCTCGCTCGTCCCGTAGCGGGTGTGCGCCTCGTGGTAGCACCCGCCCGAGCACAGCGGCCGCGCCCAGCAGGTGTGGCAGTCGGTCTTGTTCGCCAGGTGGTGCCGTTCCAGGAACGCGTTCTGGGCTTCCCGGTCGAGGCCGTCGTCGACGGTGCCCAGCTTGTGCTCGTCCGAGCCCGCGAATCGATGGCACAGGGCGACGTCGCCGCCGGTGGCGACCCCCACCAGCCCCAGCCCCGCCCCGCACGGATAGGCCTTGCTGGCCCCCTTGTGAATCTCCTCGAGGGTCTCGCTCACGTTCGAGAAACCGTGGTGCTTTCCGGCCAGCGCGGCCTCGAGGAACTCGTCGGCGAGCGCCGTGAACTGCTCGACCATCTGGTCGAACCCCGACCCGTCGAGGGCGTACGTGCGGCCCGGCGAGGTCGTGACCGGGGCGAACCCCACCTCCTGGAAGCCGATCTCCTCGGTCAGGTGCCGGTAGATGCTCACGACGTCGCTGACCTGCGAGGTCAGGGTCACCCGGGCCCCGATGGGCCGGCTCGTGTGGCGCCGCAGCAGCTCGCGCACCCGCGGGAGCAGCACGTCGTAGCTGCCGCCGCCGTCGTGGAACACGCGGAAGCGGTTCTGCATCTCGCGGGGGCCGTCGATCGAGACCGTCACCGAGATGTCGTGCTCGGCCAGGAACCCGATCATCTCGGCGGTCAGCAGGGTGGCGTTCGTGGTGAGGTTGAACTCGACCCGCTTGCCCCGGGCCTCGGCCTGCTCGCGGGCGTAGGGGACGACGCGGCTCAGGACCGGGTAGTTCATCAAGGTCTCGCCGCCGAAGAAGCTCACGTGCACCACCCGGTTGTCGCCCGACTCGTTCATCAGCAGGTCGACGCTCTTGCGGGCGGTCTCCTCGCTCATGAACTTGGGCTGCGCGCCGCTGGCGGTGTCGACGATCTTGTCCTCGCTGTACTCGTAGCAGTAGGTGCAGCTGAGGTTGCACTGGTTGGTGACGTTCAGGACCGCGGTCGTGAGGGGGAACGGCGTCAGGGGGATGACCGCCGGCGCCGGGGGCGGCGGGGCGGCGACGGTGCGGACCGCGTGCACCTGCTCTAGCTCGTCGAGCGTCTGCGCGAGGTCGGTGTCGGGAAAGCGCGAGCCGACGTCGGCGAGGAGATCCCCTCGCGGCAGCCGCCGGCCCGCGAGGCCGTCGATGAGGGCTGCCGCCGGCTCGTCGAGCGCGAACACCGCCGCGCTCGGAACCAGATACAGGAACCGCCGCCCGGCCGCGGTGGTGAAGGGATGAAACTCTCCTTGTGCCAGCAGGCTCATGGCTGCTCCACGGCGGTGGGGTCCCACCGCAGGTAAAGGGGTACGGTGACGAGGAGGTGGGCGCGGCCGGTCAGCCCGTCCCCGTCGCCGGCATCCGGCGGCCAGGTCGCCACCACCCAGACGTCGCCGACGTTGTTCCGGCTGCCGCTGCGCTCCACGTTCGGCCCGTCGACGGCGGGGACGAACCGCCCGTCGGCCTCGATGTCGCCCACGTAGCGGATGTCGTCGTCGCCGAAGGTCACCGCGTACTCCTCGATCGACCACCGGACGTCGACCATCCCCAGATCGAGGTCGTCCTCGGTCGCCGGCTCGCCGTCCGGCCCGTCGTGCCAGGCCCGCGCCTCGAACTGCTGGAACTGCTTGGGAAAGCGGACCCCGCCGACCCGGGCCATGCCCGCGCGCGGGGTCACCGCGATGCGGTGGACCTCGTCGTAGACGGTGAGGGCACCGGCCACCGCGGTCTGGTCGATCACCAGGTCGCGGCCGCCGGTGGCCGCGTCCGCGTCGACCTGCACCTGCAGGTCGAGCCAGTCGCCCGTGGTTCCCGTCACCTCGAGCACCGAGACGCCGGGACCGAGGTCGATGGCGTCGGTTGGCGCCGCCGCGAGGTTCCGGCCATGGACCCGCACCGCCGCGGAGGCTCCCGCAGCCAGTGAAGGAGGATGCACCCCGGCCACCGCCGGCGCGTCGCCGAGGCGCTCCAGGGTGACGTCGATGCCGGTCTCGTCGTGGCCGCCGGTGAACCAGCGGCCGCTGATGGTGCGCCAGTCGCGCTCGACGAACATCACCTCGCGCAATTCGTCCGCGTCCGGGTCGCCGGGAATGGTCCGGCCCCGCCACTGGAAGCCGGTGTAGACGATGGCGCGGCCGGTGCGTTCCACCTGCCGGCCGGTGGGCGCGAAGGTGTACGTCGCCTCGGTGGTGAACTCGTCCTCGGTGCCCGGCACGGGCGTGATCGTCATCCGGCCGTACACCGCGCCGCGGCCAGGGGCGTGCCCGCGCAGCAGCCAGGCGCCGGCGAGGCGGGGCGGCCGCATCGTCGCCGACCACGCCGACCACTCCGCCGTCTCGAACGGGAATCGCTCCGACAGGTGGGCCACCGCCCGGTCGACGGCCTGGGGCTCCCCGTCGCCGGGGTTGCCGCGGCGGAACGACTGGAAGTCGGTGAACGGGTAGTAGCCCCGGTGCATCGCCATCAGCAGCGACCATTCCTCGTCGGTGCGCCGCTGGCTGATGACGCGCCCCATCGAGTGGCACTGCGTGCACGTCTCCTGGATGTCCGCGTCGTCGTAGGGCTGGTCGTCGCTGCGGCGCTCCGCCTCCCAGGCCGCGTCGAGCGCCTCGGCGGGGGCGAGGCCCAGGTTGTTCGACAGGTAGCGCACCACGTCGCGGGCCGTCTCCGGCGTCAGGGCCACATCGTTCAGGGTGACCATGCGGCGGATGGTCTGCTGCCATCCCTCGGGCGTCGTGCGCCGGAAGGAGATGCGAGAGAGCCGGCCCGCGTCGTCGGCCTGGTGGCACGCGCCGCAGGCCTGGCGTACGGTCTCGTCGTCGACGGGAATGCCGGGACCGTCGGTCTCCACCGGTTGGGCGGCGGCGCCGGCCGCCGCGAGCAGCGCGACGAGGGGGAGGGCGAACAGGGTCTTCAGACGAGGCAGTGGCATGGGTCGACTCCGCCGGACGGCCCTTTGTAGCACATACGGCCGAGTCTGTCAGCCTTGTCGGCCGTGAGAACCAATACGCTGATGTACCCTGTACCGGGGGCAGGGCCGTGTTGACGACGGACCAGTTGCGCGCGTTGATCGCCGGCGGCGAGTCCGACCACGTCGAGTTCACGGTCTCCACGACGAACACGGACAAGTTCGGCGAGGCGATCTGCGCCTTCGCCAACGACTTCCCCGATCGCGGGCAGCCGGGCCGTCTCGTCGTCGGCGTCGACGACGACGGAACTGTCGGCGGCCTTGCCGTCTCCGACGACCTGCTCAAGCGCCTGGGGGCGTTGCGCTCGAACGTCAACCTCGAGCCGCTTCCGGCCATGACCGTCCAGAAGTACACGCTGCCGGACGGCGACGTGGCCGTCGTCGAGGTCCTGCCGTCCGACCTGCCGCTCGTTCGCTACAAGGGCCGGGTCTGGATTGGCGTCGGTCCGTCCCGTCGCGGCGCGAATCAGCAGGAAGAGCGTATTCTGATCGAGAAACGGACCGCCCGGCAGCGGCCGTTCGACGTCCGCCCGTGCCACGGTTGTACGCTCGACGACCTCGTCCTGGACCTGTTTCTGGTCACCTACCTGCCTGCCGCCGTGGACCGGGCGGTCATCGCCGAGAACAATCGCGGTAACGAGGAGCAGATGGCGTCGCTGCGGCTGTACGACCTGGGCGCCGGTTGCCCCACGAACGCGGGAACGCTGCTGTTCGCGCGCGATCCTCTGCGCTGGATGCCCGGCGCCTGGGTTCAGTTCGTCCGTTGGGCGGGGACGACGATGGCGCACGATCCGATCGGCGAGAGGCGGTTCCGCGGCGACCTGATCACGGTTCTGAGGGAGGTCGAAGCGTTCATTTCACTCCCCGTCCAGGCGCGTCCCGTGACCGAATCGGCCCTCCGCGAGAGGACCGTGACGGACTACCCGCCGATCGCGATTCGCGAGCTCCTGCTGAACGCGATCATGCACCGCTCGTACGAGGCGAATGCGCCCGTCCGGTTCTACTGGTACGACGACCGCATCGAGATCCAGAACCCGGGCGGGCTGTACGGTATGGCGTCGCGCGAGAACTTCCCGCGGCAGACGGACTACCGCAATCCGGTCCTGTCCGAGGCCCTCGCGACCCTGGGTTACGTCAACGCTTTCGGGCGCGGGGTCATCTGCGCGCAGGATGCGCTGCTGAGGAACGGCAACCCGGCGGCGGAATTCGAGTTCGAGCCCTCCCACGTGCTGGCGACCATCCGGAGGGCGCAGTGAAGACGATCGCCTTCTTCAACCACAAGGGGGGCGTCGGCAAGACCACGCTGGTCTACCACCTCGCGTGGATGTACGCGGAGCTCGGATACTCGGTGGTGGCCGTGGACCTCGATCCGCAGGCGAACCTGAGCACCGTGTTCCTCAATGTGGAAAGGCTCGAGCAGTTGTGGCCCGACGACGGTCATCCCGACAGTATTCTCGGTGCGTTGTCGCCCATCCTGAGGGGTCTCGGCGACATCCGCGAGCCGCACCTCGAGCATGTTGCCGACAACCTCGGTCTCGTGGTCGGCGATCTTGGCTTGTCGGGTTTCGAGGCGAAGCTGTCTTCGGCGTGGCCAGCCTGCATGGAAGGCGACGAGTCGGCGTTTCGCACGGAGTCGGCGTTCAGTCGGACGATTCTCAACGCCGCCGACAAGCAGAATGCCGACTTGGCGCTGATCGATGTGGGTCCGAACTTGGGCGCCGTCAACCGGGCCGCGATCATCGCCGCCGACTTCGTTGTATTTCCGCTTGCCCCCGATCTGTTCTCCCTTCAGGCGCTCCGCAACGTCGGCGAGACGCTCGACAAGTGGCGCAAGGATTGGCGGGATTGCCTGGAGCGCCGTCCGGCGGTTCCGGATCTCGCGCTGCCGTCGGCCGAGATCGTGCCGGCCGGATATGTCGTGATGCAGCATGCGGTGCGCGCGGGCCGCTCCGTTCAGGCCTACCGGAAGTGGATCGAGCGAATACCGGACGTGTATCGCAGGGAAGTAGCGCCCGATTCGCACGGCGGCGGCTCCTTGACGGCGGAAGGCGACACGGAATGTCTGGCCACGCTGAAGCACTACCGCAGCCTCATGGCCATGGCCCATGAGGCCCGGAAGCCCATGTTCCATCTCAGGGCGGCGGACGGCGCGCTCGGCGGTCACATCTACGCCGTGCAGGACTGCTTCCGTGACTTCGAGAAGCTCGCGAAGGCGATAGCCGCCAGGTGTGACGTGCGCATGGGTGCGGACGAACGGCCGGCAACCCTCGCCGGAAGACGCCCCTGACCTGCCGCCATGCGGGCCGGCCGGGTTCGTCACCTACCGGCCCGGGACCATTCCGCGCCGTGCCGTGGGGCACGCAGAACGATGGCGGAACCTGTCGGCTCCTGCCGTGCGGGACAGTGGGTGTCGCGTGGCGGCAGGTCGGCGGGAAGGTGGCGCTTCTCGAACTGCTTCGGACTCACGCCGGCGACGGGTCGCCGCCCTCCTGCAGCGCGCCCTTCGCGATGAGGACCGACAGGACGCCCAGGAAGTCCGGCAGCGGCGCCGGGGGGCAGACGCGGTTGTAGGCCTCGTAGAGGTCCGGGACCTGCCGGTGGAGCGGGGCCAGGTCAACCACCCGGACGAGGTCGATGTCGCGGAGGAACCGGAGGCCCCGGTCGGCGCCGGCGTCCGGCCAGCCGGGGACGACGAGGCGGTCCTCGAGCACGATCCGACGGGCGGTGATGGCAGGGCGGCGGACGACTTCCAGCCGGTCGCCGCGCCGGAGCCGCAGCGCCGGGGCGCGCCGGAGGGCCTCGAAGGCGGCGAGGACGCCGACGTCCCGGCGCAGGGCGTCGACGGCCGGCTCGGGGGGCGCGAGAGGCGCCGCTTCCGGCATCCCGGCCTCGGCGCGGTCGGTCCAGAACGGGTGGTCGTGCCGGTCCGCCGCCTCCGCGAAGAACTCGGCCGACTGCCGCTCCAGCGCGGCGTGCATCTCCCGTTCCCGCTCGTCGAAGAGGTCGAGCGCGACGCCGGCCAGCGCGGCGTCGGACAGCGCGGTGTGCACGACGACGGCGGCCAGCCACCCCGACGCAAGGGCCTTCTTGACGCCGTAGGACGACAGCGGATCGATGAACGAGCCGGCGTCGCCGACCAGGAGCGTGCCCGGGGCCTTGTAGGCATGCGCGTCGTAGACGGAAGCGTCGCATCCCCAGGGCGCGACGACACGGGCCGCCCCGGCGGTCAGGGGGCCGAGGGCCGCGGTCTTCGCGAGCTCCGCCTCGTAGCAGGGCGCGAGGGGGCCGCCGCGCGCCAGGCGGGTGACCCGGGGGTCCACCATCAGGGTGAAGTAGCGTCGCTCGGCCGTCACCGGCACCGACCACGCCCAGCCGTCCCCGTAGCTCTCGACCAGGGTGTGCGACTCGTCGGGGAGGCCCCAGCCGCCCGGCCGGGACCAGACCGCGGTGAGAGCCAGGGTGGTGCGCCCCGCCGCGTGCCGGCGGAACCCGCGTCGTGCGACGACGCCGGCGCGGCCCGAGCAGTCCAGCACGAACGCCGCCCTCAGTGACCGGGCGTCCCCCCCGGCCAGGTAGCGTGTCGAGGACTCCGCCGCTCCGGCGGGGTCGGACGGGGGCGCCAGATCCACCTGACGCACGACGGCGTCGGTCTCCACCGCGGCGCCGGCCTGCGACGCGAGGCGCAGGAGCAGCGGGTCGAGCTCGCTCCGCCGCACTTGCCAACCGATGCCGCCTCCAGCGAACCGCACCGCGCGCGGGTCCCGTCCACCCCACCACACGGTGTTCCCGGTGCTGCTCAGAAAGCCCGCCGCCTCCACGTCGCCGGTTACCCCGATGAGGTCGAACAGCTTGCGGCAGCTCGGCGGCAGCGACTCGCCCAGCGTGCGGGCGTCGTCGGCCGGCTTGGCCAGCACCTGGACGGAGTGGCCCCAGGCCGCGAGCAGGCGGGCCGCCGCCGCGCCGGCGGGGCCGCCCCCGATGACCACGACGTCGACCGGCACCGCACTCATCCCGCCATTGTGGCCGAATCGGGCTTCTCGTGTCGCCGGTTCGGCATATCCTGTCACCCGTGCTCGACCCCCACTTTCGCCGCGCCCTGTCCTATTTGAAGCCCTACCGGTGGCGGCTGGCCCTGGTGGTGGTGCTCAGCCTCGTCTCCACCGGCTTCTCGCTCGTGGTGCCGCTGCTGTCCCGGACGCTGGTCGACGGCGCGATCCTCGCCGGTGACGCCGGGGCCCTGCGCCTCGTCGTCCTGGTGTTCGTCGCGGTCACCGTGGCCGGTTTCGGTCTCAACGTCTGGAGCGGCCTGCGCTACACCCGCGTGTCGGCGGACGTCCTCTTCGACATGCGCCTCGCCCTCTACCGTCACCTGCAGCAGCTGTCGCCGCGGTTCCACGCCCGGACCCGGTTCGGCGACATCATGTCGCGGCTGAACAACGACATCGGCGAGATCCAGCGCGTGGCGTCCGAGGTGGTGCTGGCGTGGGTGGGGAACGTGCTGTTCCTGATCGGGGCGGTCGTCATGCTGGCGTACCTCGACTGGCGGCTGCTGTTGCTCGGCACCGCCGCCCTCCCCGTCAGCATCTGGGCCCTCGTGCACTACCGTCGGCGGCTCGAGAAGCGGGTCGCGGTGCTGCGCGAGCGGAGCGCCGACATCGGCAGCTTCCTCATCGAGACCCTCCAGGGGGTCCGTCTCGTCGTCGCCGCCAACGCGCAGGAACGCGAGGTGCAGCGCTTCCGGCACCGGAACGGCCGGTTCATCGATGCCCTGATGGCGATGCAGTGGACGACCTACCTGTCGGGCGGCCTCCCCGGGCTGGTGCTGTCGGGCAGCACCGCGCTGGTGTTCCTGTACGGTGGCCAGCGGGTCATCGACGGGACGTTGACGCTGGGCACCCTCGTGGCGTTCATGGCCTATCAGCTGCGACTGTTCGGTCCGGTGCAGGCCTTGATGGGGCTGTACGCGAGCCTCGCGACGGTGCGCGTGTCGCTGGGGCGGGTGCACGAGATCCTCGACGTCGAGCCCGAGGTGGTGGAGCCGCCGGGGGCGGCGGCGCTGCCCCCGGTGCGCGGCGAGCTGGAGCTGGACGACGTTACGTTGTCGTTCGATCGCGGCTCGCCGGTGCTCGAGCACGTCACGCTGAAGGCACCGGCGGGGGCCTGCCTCGCCATCGTCGGCCCGAGCGGCGGCGGCAAGAGCACCATCGCCGACCTCGCGCTGCGGTTCCTCGACCCCGACGCGGGGACGGTGCGGCTAGACGGGCGCGACCTCCGCACGCTGAGGCTGCGCGATCTGCGCGCGCACGTCGGGCTCGTGGAGCAGGAGCCGGCGGTGTTCCACGCCTCCATCGCCGACAACATCCGGTACGCGCGGCCGGCCGCGACCGACGAGGAGGTGCGGGCGGCGGGCGCCCGGGCGGGGCTGGCGCGGTTCGCGGCGACCCTGCCGGACGGCTACGAGACGGTGGTGGGGGAGCGCGGGGCGGCCCTCTCGGCGGGCGAGCGTCAGCGCGTGGCGGTGGCGCGGGCGTTGCTGACGGCCCCCTCGGTGCTGGTCCTCGACGAGCCGACGGCGGCCCTCGATCCTGAGTCGGAGCAGCAGGTGGCGGAAGGGTTCGAGAAGGTCATGCGGGGGCGCACCACCGTCCTCATCACCCACCGCGCGGCCCTCGCGCGGCGAGCGGATCGGGTAGCCGTCCTCGACGGCGCCCGCGTCGTCGAGCACGGCGCCCCCGACGAGCTGATGGCGCGCGGCGGACGGTTCGCAGAGCTGTTCGCGGCGGATCGCACAACGTGACCGCGGCCGCGAGGCGGAGTATGGACGCAGGTCACACTGATGCCGGGAAGGGGGCCGCGCCCATGCCGCGGCCGGTGCGGGTGGCGGTCGTGGACACCGGCGTCAATCCGTCCCATCCCCACATCGGCCGGGTCGCGGGCGGCCTGACCGTGGTACCCGGCGCGGCGGACGGCGGCGACTACCTCGATCGTATCGGTCACGGCACCGCGGTGACCGCGGCCATCCAGGAACGTGCACCCGGGGCCGACGTGTTCATCGTGAAGGTCTTCGACCGGACGCTGTCGGCGTCCATCGACACCCTGATCGCCGGCATCGACGCGGCGTGGCGGCATGGGGCCGACCTCATCAATCTCAGTCTGGGCACGGCGAACCGCGCGCACGCGGCGGCGTTGCGCGGGGCGGCGGCCCGCGCGGCGGCGGGGGGGGCGCTGATCGTGAGCGCGGGGCGTCACGAGGGGGCGGGTTACCTGCCGGGGATCCTGGACGGTGTGGTGGCGGTCGAGCTCGACTGGAGCTGCCCGAGGCTGTCGGTGGCATTGGGAACCGACCCGGACGAGCAGCCTGTCTGCCGGGCGTCCGGCTATCCTCGGCCGGCGCCGGGCATTCCCCCGGAACGGAACCTCAAGGGCCTGAGCTTCGCGGTGGCCAACGTCACCGGCGTCCTCGCCCGCGCGTTGACGGGCGGCTGCCGTCCCACCGCGGACAGCGCGATGGCCATCCTGCGCGCCGAGGCCGACGGCGGTTGATGGCGCTCTCCGCGTCGGGCCTGGCCACGTCGGCGCGGAAGAGCGGGCGCACGTCGGCCGGGCTTCGGGGCCGGACCGACGAGAGCGTTGGGATGCCGCCCCACCTGACGCCGGCGGGGCTTCCGGCGGTCCTGGAGTTGTGGGTGCACGACAAGAAGGTGGGGCGGCGCTACGGAAGACGGGGCGCAGCCTCGTGTGCGGTCGCCCGAACCCCACGGAGCGGCGTGTCCGCAGGGTCTTGGAACCAAGCCGCTCCTGGGAATCGGAAGCCCGACAGCAGCCGGGGCGGTCATCTCACAATGATGACGTGCACCCTGGAGCTGTTGACGTTGAAACCGGAAATGTCGTATTTTTGTTAGCGCTTGGGTGTCGTATTTTTGCAGGAGCCACCGAGATGAGGGCGGGCAGGAAGCCACTGGAGCTTCGCGTCGCCGTGCGGATCGCACGCAGCAGGGCCTGTGTCTTCCTGCGCAGTGATTTCAGGGATCTCGGTGGCTATGATCAAGTGGGCCGGAGCTTGCGGAGCCTGACGGCGAAGGGCAAGCTCGTCAGAATCGGCTACGGCGTCTATGCGCGGGCGGTCCTGTCGCCGATCTCCGGCACGGTCGTGCCCGCGAAGCCCCTGCCCGCGCTTGCCTCCGAGGCCCTGAAGCGTCTCGACGTCGAGACTGCGCCATCGAGCTTCACCCAGGCCTACAACCGGGGCTCCACGACCCAGGTGCCGACCGGCAAGGCAATTGCCGTCAGGGGGCGCTTCTCTCGGAAGATCGGTTACGGCGGCAAGTATGCCGTCTTCGAACGTGCTTCCCGATCCTGAGCTGATTGAGGCGATCGCCACGGATCTCGGTGTCGATCCGTCGTTCGTGGAGAAGGACTGGCACGCCATCCGGTTGGTCGCTACCGTCGCCGGCGTTCGGGAGGGCAACCTGGTTCCCATCTTCTCCGGCGGTACCAGCCTCTCCAAGGGGTACGGTCTCATCCGTCGCTTCTCCGAAGATCTCGACTTCAAGATCCTCTTTCCCGAGGCCGGCGTCGGCCGATCCGCTCGAGAATGAGACCCCGAAGTACCAGGATGCTCTCGAGGCCGTCCGTCGCCTCGGAATGCGGGCAGCAACTGGGGGAGCAGGTACGCGATTCCGGGATCTCATCGAAGCGCGTCGCCGGGAACCGACGATCTCGATGGATGAACTCCAGCGTCGGTTGGATCGGAGACAGGGAGCGGTTCCGGAATGAAGGGACACGGCACGGGACCATGATTCGTCGCCTGGAGGACATGTTGCCGCGAACCGCCCTTGCCCTGATCGTCGTGCTCGGGGCGGCCGGCGTCGTCCACGCCCAGGACGCCGCGATCGACGGAACCGTCACCGATGCGACGGGCCTCGTGCTGCCCGGGGTGACGGTGGAAGCGCGTGGCGCGGAGACCGGCGACCCGGTCGCCACCACCGTCACCGACGGGGCCGGCGCGTTCGCGATCCCGGGGCTCGGGCCGGGCCGGTACGACGTGCGGTTCACCCTGCCCGGCTTCCACGAGGTTGTGCGCACCGGGGTCGAGGCGGCGGCGGGGGCTGCGGCCACCCTCGAGGTCGAGCTGGCGGTCGAGCTCGAGGAGCAGGTGGTGGTGGTCGGCAGCCGCGCGCGGCCGCGGTCGGTGACGGCGTCGCCGGTGCCCATCGACGCCATCCCGTTCCGCGACGTCGCCAGCCAGGGAGGGAACTCGCTCGACTACCAGCTGCGGACGCTGGTGCCGTCGTTCAACGTCGCCACCCATCCCATCAGCGGGGCCGCCTCGCTGGTGCGGCCGGCGAGCCTGCGCAACCTCGCCCACGACCATACCCTGGTGCTCGTCAACGGCAAGCGCCGCCACCGCTCGGCCATCCTCGTCTGGTTCGGGGGCGTGACCGACGGCACGCAGGGCCCGGACATCTCGACCATTCCGGCCATCGCGCTGCGGCAGGTCGAGGTGCTGCGCGACGGCGCGTCGGCGCAGTACGGCTCGGACGCCATCGCCGGGGTGATGAACTTCCTGCTCAAGGACGACCGGTCGGGCGGCAGCCTGGAGATCGACACGGGCACGTACCGCGCGGGCGACGGCGACGCCTACAGCGCCGCCGGCAACGTGGGGCTGCCCCTCGGCGACACCGGCTTCGCCAACCTCAGCTTCGAGTACGGCAACAGCGGCCCGACCGACCGCAGCGTGCAGCGCGCCGACGCGGCCGCCCTCGCCGCCGCCGGCAACACCGCGGTGGCCGACCCCGCGCAGCCGTGGGGCGACCCGACGAGCGAGGACGACCTGAAGCTGTTCGGCAACTTCGGCCACCGCCACGCCAACGGCCTCGAGCTCTACGGTCACGCCAACTACGCGGGCAGGACGTCGACGCAGGGCTTCTACTACCGGAACCCCAACACGCGGGCCAACATCTTCAGCCTCGACAGCGGGCGGACGCTGCTCGTCGGCGACGTGCTCGACGCGCGCGACGGGGTGCGCGACGGCTCGGCGGGCTGCCCCACGGTGCCGATTACCGACGACCGGCCCGACCCGGCGGCCCTCGCGCAGGTGTTCGCCGACCCCAACTGCTTCAACTTCCAGGAGATCGCACCGGGCGGGTTCACCCCCTCGTTCAGCGGGGTCATCACCGACGTGTCGGCCGTCGCCGGCCTGCGCCGGACCGCGGCCAACGGCCTGACCTGGGACGCCAGCGCCGGCTACGGCGCGCACGAGGCCGACTTCTTCCTCTACAACACCGTCAACGCCTCGCTCGGGCCCGACACGCCGCGCGACTTCGATCCCGGCCTGTACCGGCAGGCCGAGGTCAACCTGAACCTCGACCTTTCCTACGCGGCAAGCGACATGGTGCATCTCGCGGGCGGGGCCGAGTGGCGGGACGAGCGCTTCACGATCCGGGAAGGCGAGCCGCTCTCGTGGCAGGTGGGCCCCTACGCGGCGCAGGGCTTCGTCTCCGGCTCGAACGGCTTCGCGGGGTTCCCCGACTACACCGCCGGCACGTGGAGCCGGGCCAACGCCGCCCTCTACGGCGACGTCGAGCTGCGCGAGCCCGACGACGACCGCTGGACGGTCGGCGGCGCCCTGCGGGTCGAGCGCTTCGACGTGTTCGGCGCCACCGCCAACGGCAAGCTGTCGGCCCGCTACGCGCTGGCTGGCGCGGTGTCCGTGCGCGGCGGCGTCAGCACCGGGTTCCGCGCGCCCACGCCCGGGCAGCAGCACACGTTCAACGTGCAGTCGACCATCAACCCGAAGACGCTGGACCTCGTCGACAGCGCCACCGTGCCGTCGACCTTCCGGGCCGCGCAGCTCCGGGGCGGCCGGCCCCTCGACCCCGAGACCTCGGTCAACGCGACGGCGGGGCTGGTGGTCGACACCGGGCCGTTCACCCTGACCGCCGACTACTTCCAGGTCGACGTGGGCAACCGCCTCGCCCTGTCGCAGAACTTCACCCTCGGCGCCGACGAGCGCGCGCAGCTCCTGTCGGAGGGCATCGCGTCGGCGCGCACCCTGGCCTTCTTCCGCTTCTTCATCAACGACTTCTCGACCCGGACGCGGGGCGTCGACGTCGTCTCGACCTGGGCGCCCCCCGCGCTGGGCGGCGCCACCGTCTTCAGCTTCGCGATGAACCACACCGACACCAAGGTGACGAAGCCCTCGGACCTGCTCGGCCCCGGCGACGTGCGCGCCCTGGAGCGCGGCGTGCCGGAGACGCGCTGGAACGTCGCCGTCAACCAGCGCGCGGGGCGGGTCGGCCTCCTCGGCCGCCTCCACTATTACGGGTCGTGGGTCGACCACATCGATGCGCGCTCGGCGCGCGGCGCCCTCGCCCCGGTCCTCGGCGGCCGCTTCATCCTCGACCTCGAGGCCAGCGTCCCCCTCACCGCCGCCGCGACCCTCTCCGTCGGCGGCCAGAACGTCTTCGACACCTACTCGGACCGGATGGACCTGTTCGCGGCGCGTTTCGGCCTGCCCTACAGCCAGTTCACGCCGTGGGGCATGAGCGGCGGCTACTACTACGCGCGCCTCGGCTACCGCTGGGGCGGGTAGCAGAGGCCGCGGGGTGTTCGCGCCGCGGGACTGAGCGGCGGCTACCACTGCGCGCTTCGGCTGCTTCTGCCCGCTTCGGCCATGCCTGTGTGGCCTGGCGCGGCAGGCGGCCGAGGACGCAGAAGCTCGGTGACCCCGGGACTCCCAAGCCGGTACGGATGGCCTGTGCCTCGAGGGGGCTTCGAGAGCGCTCGTGAGGGCCGGACTTGTCGATCGGAGCGGCGGGCGGGAACGCCAGGCGCGCTCCGGCGCCTGGCCGTCCGAGCCACGGTCGTTGCGGGCCGGGGGTGGTCTACGTCGCGGCCGTCGCGCCGCCGCAAGAGCTGCCGGCTCCGGCGGTGCAGCCGAAGCAGTGGGGGCCGGTCGCGATGCGCCGGCGCTCGAGCGCGGCGAGGGCGTGCGCGGGCGACGCCGGCCCGCCGCCGGGCTCCGGCAGGCCGCGCGCGAGGTCCATCACCGTCTGCGGCGCGGACGGCTCCACCGCGAGGTCGAGCATCTGGTTGAAGTCGCAGTCGTGGAGCCGGCCGTCCCAGCCGACGCTGAGCGTGGTGCGGCACATCAGGCCGTCGACGGCGGTGGGGTTGAACGCCTGCACCAGACGATCCATGTAGCCCTGCAGGTTGCCCGACTGCTCGAGCCAATCGAGATACCGGCTGATGGGCATGTTGGTGATCGTGAACAACCGGTTGAAGCGGATGCCGTGGCGCCGCTCGAGCTGGCGCTTCCAGTCGCGCTCGAGGGCGGCCTGGCCGGCGGGCAGGAACGCCCCGACGGGGTTGGTCACGAGGTTCAGCTCGAGGCCCGAGTCGGGCACGCCGTAGCCCAGGGCGTTGAGCCGTTGCAGCGCCTCGACGGACTGCTCGAAGACGCCGTCGCCACGCTGCCGGTCGGTCATCGCGCCGGCGTAGGACGGAAGCGACGCCACGATCTCCACCCGGTGCTCGGCCAGGAACTCCGCGAGATCGCCGTAGGCCGGCAACGTCAGGATCGTCAGGTTGCAGCGGTCCATCACGCGCCGGCCGAGCCCGGCCGCCCGGGCCACCATGTCCCGGAACCGCGGGTGCAGCTCGGGCGCCCCCCCGGTGATGTCGACGGTCGGGATGTCCGTCGCCGCGAGCAGCGTGAAACACGCCTCGACCACCTCGTCCGGCATCACCTCGCGCCGGTCGGGGCCGGCGTCGACGTGGCAGTGGCGGCAGACCTGGTTGCAGCGCTTGCCCACGTTGATCTGCAGCGTCGTCGCTGCGACCGGCCGCAGCGGTGCATGTCCCGCCGTGGCGGCGGCCTCGTCGAAGGTGCGGGCGAGCGGCAACGCCTCGAGGTGCGCGCGCTGTGCGGCGGGTGTGGCCAGCGGCGAGCGCGTGTTCAGCAGCGTGGGCAGGGACATGGCTACATCGACAGCTTGTCGAGGCGGTTGCGCATCTGCACGCCGTGGACGAGCGACGCCCCGCCGCGGATGGCGGCGGCGACGTGCACCGCCTCGGTCATCTGGTCGGGGGCGGCGCCCTTCTCGAGCGACGCCGTCGTGTAGGCGTCGATGCAGTAGGGGCACTGGACCGCGTGCGCCACCGCCAGCGCGATCAGGGTCTTCTCGCGCTCGGTCAGCGCGCCCTCGGCGAACACCGCGTCGTACCACGCCGAGAACTTCTCCCAGAGCTCGGGCGCATCCTTGCCGATGTCGCCGAACTTCCCGAGATCCGGCGGGTGGTAGTAGGTGTCCATGAGCGAGTCTCGCGGTCTCCGCGCGGTGCCGGGCGTCCGACGGCGAGGTCCGCCCGGGCGAGGGACGCTACGCCGAGGCGGCTGGTTGCGGCGAAAACCTGACAACCATCGTATCACCCTGGGCCTTCCCGTGCCGTCGGAACGGTCCGGGTGCCTCCGTGCTCCGCGTCGCTGCGAGACCGCCGGGGCGCCCGCTTGAGGAGGCGTGACGAGGCGGCCTGTCAGGCATGGGTGACGCGATGCACTCTGCGCGCTCGGCGCCCGGCCGCGGGCGCACGCGGGCCAAGCCGGTGCCGGTGCCTCGCTCGAGCTGCTACAGGTTGACACCCTACCAGAGTCGTGGTTCACTGGTAGAAAATCTACTTGATGTGCCCGAATGACGCTCCACGACGACAGGCCGCGGGAGGGCTGGCGGGCCCGGCTTCACCGCATCGTTCCCTACTTCGGCCGCCGGCAGGGCGGTGAGGACCTCGAGCAGGAGATGCGCCTGCACGTCGAGCTCGAGCGCGAGCGGCTGATCGACGCCGGCGTCGCCTCCGAGGCCGCGGCCCGCGCCGCCCGCCGCAAGCTCGGGAGCCCGGCGCTGATTCGGGAGGACGTGCGCGCCGTCTGGGGGTGGCGCTGGCTCGACGGCCTCGGCCGGGACCTGCGCCACTTGGCCCGGGGACTGCGCCGCAGCCCGGGCTTCACCGCCACGGTGGTCGCAGTGCTCGGGCTGGGCATCGGGGCGTCGACGGCGGTCTTCTCCCTCGTCCACGGCGTGCTGCTGTCGCCGCTGCCGTTCCGCGATCCGGGGCAGCTCGTCACCGTGCAGATCCATGTCCGCGAGATGGAGGACCGGTTCCCCGCGTTCCCCGCCAGCCTCCGGGCCCTCGAGGCGTGGGCCGCGTGCCGCGACGTATGCGACGGCGTCGCGGCGGCGCGCCCCTTCCGGTCGACCCTGACCAACGCGGGCGAGCCCCGGAGCCTGCAGAGCGCGCAGGTGACCGCGAACTTCTTCGACCTGCTCGGCGTGGCGCCGGCGGTCGGCCGGAGGTTCCGGGCCGACGACACCGCCGTCGGCGGGCCCGGGGTCGCGATTCTCACTCACGATCTCTGGCGCGGGGCGTTCGGCGGCGACGCCGGCATCGTCGGGCGAGTGCTCACGCTGGACGACGAGCGGGTCGAGGTGGTCGGGGTGCTCCCCGAGTCGCTCTGGCTCCCCGACCTCGATCGGCTCATGCCGATGCCGGCCGGGGGCGGCGGTCCCCCGGAGATCTTCCGGCCGCTCCGCTATACGCCGGAGCAGGCGGGCCGGTTCGGAGAGTTCGACTATCCGGCGATCGTGCGTCTGGCGCCGGGCGTCTCGGCGGAGCAGGCGCGCACGGAGCTGACGGCGCTGACCCGCGAGGCCTTCGGCGAGGCTCCGTTTACCATCACGCCCATCGTGAGGCCGCTCGACCTCCAGATCGTCAGCGACGCAAGGGCGGGGCTGGGGTGGCTGCTCGCCGCGGTCGGGGCGGTGTTGCTGGTGGCCTGCGTCAACGTGGCGAGCCTGCTGTCGGCGCGCGGCCTGCGCCGGCGGCACGAGCTCGCGCTCCGCAGCGCCCTCGGGGGCGGCGCCGCGCATCTGGTGCGCCAGGTCCTGGCCGAGAGCGCCCTGCTCGCCGGGCTCGGCGGCGTCGTCGGGGTGGGGGTTGCGCAAGCGTGCCTGCGCTTGGCGGTCGCGGCGGCGCCGTTGGAGGTGCCGCGCCTCGGGGGGGTGGGCATCGACGGGCTCGCGCTGGCCGTGGCCGCCGGAGCGGCGGTGGTCTGCGCGATCGGCTGCGGCCTTCCGCCCGCGTGGCGCGCGAGCCGCACCGCCCCGGCCGCGGTCCTCAAGGCCGACGCGAGGACCGGGGCCGACCGTGCCTGGCATCGGCTCGGCGACGTGCTGGTGGGCGCGCAGGTCGCGCTGACCGTGGTGCTGCTGGTGGCGGGGGGGCTGCTGCTGGCCAGCTTCGTGCGCCTGATGGGGGTCGATCGGGGGTTCGAGTCGGCCTCGGTCGTCGCCGTCGACCTCAATCTGCCGGCGTCCCGCTACGAGCCCGAAGGTCGCACCCGGCTCTACGACGGCCTGCTGGCGTGGCTGGCGGGGGCGCCGGTCGTCGCGTCGGCGGGCATCACGCAACGTCTGCCCCTGGAGGGCGAGGCGTTCGTCGAGGCCCTCGTGCCGGCGGGCGAGGCTCCTCCGGACCCGGCCGAGCTGGCCGCCCTCCTCGGCAACTACCGTTTCGTCAGCCCGGACTACTTCCGGACCCTCGGGATGGTCCTGACGCGCGGCCGTCTCTTCACCGAACAGGATCGCACCCGTCCGGTCGCCGTGGTCACCGCGCAGACGGCCTCGCGGCTCTGGCCCGGCCAGGAACCGATCGGCCGGCGCTTCCTCCGGGGGAACAGCCCGGACCGCCCTTCGCAGGAGGTGGTCGGGGTCGTCGGCGACGCGAGGATTCTCGGGCTCGACGTCGACCCCGGTCTCGTCGCCTACCTCCCGTACTGGGAGCTCGCGCCGCCGAACGTCACCGTGGTCGCGCGCGGCGGAGCCGATATCGCCACCGTCCTCGCCTCGGTGCGCGAGTCCGTGCGCGGCCTCGACCCGCTGCTTCCCGTGAGCAACGTGCGGGTCCTCGAGAACGTGCTTGCGGAGAGCGTTGCGGTCCGCCGATTCCTCTTGCAGGTGACGGCCGGCTTCGCAAGCGCGGGGCTCGCGCTCGTCTGCCTCGGGGTCTTCGGCACGGTCTCCCAGCGCGCCGTCCGCCGGCGGCGCGAGTTCGCCATCCGGTTGACCCTCGGGGCCACGCGGGGGCGCATCGTCCGCCACGTGTGCGCGCAGGGGCTGCGGCCGGTCGCGGCGGGTCTGGCCGCCGGCCTCGCCGCCTCGCTCGCCACCGCGCGGTTCATCGAGGCGTTGCTGTTCGGGGTCGCCCCCGTGAATCCCGTCGTGCTCGGCGGGGCCGCCCTCGTGGTGCTCGGGCTCGGTGCGGTCGCCAGTCTCGTGCCGGCGGCCAGCGCGTTGCGGGTGCCGCCGGCGCGGACGTTGCACGCCGAGTGAGCCGGGCTGCCGGGATGGTGGGGGCGAGAGCCCCCGCTGCATCGCATCGGTCCTCGCTGCGGTCCGGCAGCGGGGCGCCTTCCCGCGCTGGCGCGCCGACCCGTCTCTCGGCGCGCCGCGCAGCTCCGCCCCGGCGCCTGGGAATCGGAAGTCAGATGGCCGATCCGCGCCGTCGCGGACGCCGCCCTGCCTCTCCTTCTTCTTCCTGGGGCGGCTCCACGGTCAGGGACGTCACGGCGCGCTCGCGCACGATGGTGATGTCGAATGCGTCGCCCGGCTCGAGGCGCGCGAGCCGGCGGCGGAGCGCCGCGAGATCGTCCACCGCGTCTCCGTCGATGGCGGTGATGACGTCGCCGGCGCGCAGGCCGGCGGTCGCGCCCGCCGTGCCGTCGTCGACGTGCTCGACCAGGACGCCGGCTTCGGCGCCGAAGTACTCTGCGAGCTGTCCGCCGATAGACTCGGCGCGAATGCCCAGTCGGACGCGCCCCGGACGCCGATCGGCGAAGCCGCGGAAGACCTCGGGCAGCCGGCGCAGCACGGTGAGCTGCTCCGATTGCGGGAGCTCCCTGGCGAGCTCCTCCACGTCGCCGCGGCCCTCCTCGACCTCGACCTCTTCCACTTCCACGCGGAAGCGGTCGGCGAGCTCCCCGATCCTGTCGTCGAGGTCGTCCAGCCGAGACCAACGACCCGTCCGGCCGGACCGCTCCGCCGGCGTGACGTTCAGCGACACCGGCGACCCGTCCCGCAGCACGCGCATCGGCGCGGTCCGTCCCGCCGGCGTCTCCTCGACGAGCCGCGCCAGCTGGCGGGCGCTGCGCACGCGTTCGCGATCGAACTCCACGATCACGTCCCCCGGCTCGATGCCGGCGGCCTCGGCCGGGCCGTCCGCGCGCACGTCGGTTACCACCGCGCCCTCGTCGGCCTCGCCGGCTTCCTCGACCTCACGCACCGAGACGCCGATCTCCGTGCGCGGCCCGCCGATCTCGAGCTGCCTCACCACCGTGCGCTCTACCGCCTCGCGCTCCTCCTGCGTCGTTCCCTCCGCTCCCGCTGCCGCCGCCGGAGCGGCCAGCGCCGCCAGCACCGCGATGCCCCACGGCATCCGTCTCGTGCACTTCGTCGTCGCCATGTCGATGATCCTCCCTGGATCCGCCGGCCGTGACCCCGGCTCGTCGGTCGGTCACGCCTCTATCGAGTTAGGACGCCGCCGACGCCGGGTTGGCCGGGTGCGCACGCGCGGATCCGGCTGCCGGGCGGAGTCCATGGAGATGAGCGAACCGGAGGGTCGGTGGGGCGCCGCGGGCGATGGGACTCGCGACCGCGCGCAGGCGAGGCGGAAGGGGTGGCGCCGGGGCCGTTCGACCGGCCCCGGCGGCAGGTCCCGAGGGGCTACTGCGCCTCGGTGATCATGATGCCTTCGAGATCGTCGGTGTCGCTGGGAAGCTCCATGCTCCCGGCCGGCACGTCGTTCTTCTGCAGCATGTAGGCGGAGATGTCCGCGTAGCCCGACGGGCTCAGGCTCGCCGGGGCGCCCTGCGGCATGGTGGTGCGGATGGCGGTGTACATGTCGCCTATCGACAGGTCGCTCCACCGGAAGAAGAAGGCCGAGCCGATCAGCGAAGGCGCGATGCCGTCGCCCATGAGGTCGTCGAGGTGGCACGCCGCGCATTCCTGATCGTAGGTGCGCTGGCCGCGGGCCGCCTGCTCCTCGGTGTACACGCCGTCCCAGATCGTCTGGTCCTGGGCGGCGGGGGCCGTCGTGAGCGATGCCGCGAGGCACAGGGTCGCAAGCAGGAACACCGCGGGGACGCGGCGGCCGGGGTTGGGGGACGGATTCCGCATTTCTCTCATACCTCGTCTGTCTGGGGGCGATCAGAGGCGGCGTCGCGCCGCCCGGTTGACGCCGGTTGCCGAAGAGTGCACGCGACAGGCGCCGTCGTACGCACATGCGCGGGCCCCTCTTGCGCGGGGCGGCGCGTGACGCGGGCACGCGGCCGCGGGCGGCGCGAAGAGGCCGAATCCGACCGTGAACTATATCATCCCCGCCGCGATTCACGGCAGCGGCTCGCTGAGCCGCGAGCGCCGTTCCGCCGCCCGTGCTCCGGCCCGCTACTTGCCGTCGATGAGGTTGCCGATGCCCAACGCGTGGTCCAGGACCGAGCCTTCGCCCTTCCGGCGCCCCCCGGTCTGCGGCGCCGCCTTGTAGATGCGGTCGGCGAGGCGGCTGAGGGGCAGCGACTGCAGCCACACCTCGCCGGGGCCGGTGAGATTGGCGAAGAACAGCCCCTCGCCGCCGAACAGCGCGGTCTTGACGCCTCCCACGAATTGAATGTCGTAGCTCACGCTGGGTTGCAGCGCCACGAGGCAGCCGGTGTCGACCCGCAGCGTCTCGCCCGGGTCGAGGTCGATCTGGTGAACGCTGCCCCCCGCATGCAGGAACGAGAGTCCGTCGCCCTCCAGGCGCTGCATGATGAACCCTTCGCCGCCGAACAGCCCGACCCCGATCTTCTTCTGGAAGGCGATGCCGATGGAGACGCCCTTGGCGGCGCACAGGAAGGCGTCCTTCTGGCAGATGAGCTCGCCCCCGAGCTGGCTCAGGTCCATCGGCAGGATCTTGCCGGCGTAGGGCGCGGCGAAGGCCACCCGCCCCTTCCCGGGGGCGTTGTTGGTGAACACCGTCATGAACAGGCTCTCGCCGGTGAGCAGCCGCTTGCCGGCCCCCAGCAGCTTGTTCATGAACCCGCCCCGCTGCGGCTCGCTGCCGTCGCCGAACACCGTCTCCATGACGATGCCGCTGTGCATGTACATCATCCCGCCCGCCTCGGCGACCGCGCTCTCGCCGGGGTCGAGCTCGATCTCGACGTACTGCATCTCGACGCCCTCGATGCGGTAGTCGATCTCGTGGGCGATGCGGCCGGCCGGCACCGGCAGCAGGGAGCGGGCCTCCTCGGGCAGGTGGGCCCGCAGCCGCGGGACGTCGGCGACGGCGGTCCAGTTGGCCATGCCCGCGGTGTAGACCAGAGTCGACGCGTCGCCGTCGCCGTTCCGGATGTCTGTGGCCAGCGCCGCCTCCGACATCGGGCCGACCTGGTTCCCGTCCCGGGCCCTGTACCACTGTTGGTCCGACATCGATTTCTCTCCTCGTCGCCACGCCGCCCGGGGCCGTCCGGCTGATTGCCGGTCCGCGGGCGCGTGCTATTCTGACAGGCCTTCGCAGACTCGGCGCCGTGCCCGACCCGCGCCTGCGGGTCGATACGGTCGGCACCGGGTACCGATACGGTCGGCGCCGGGTACCGATACGGTCGGCGCCGGGTACCGATACGGTCGGCGCCGGGTACCGATACGGTCGGCGCCGGGTACCGATACGGTCGGCGCCGGGTACCGATACGGTCGGCGCCGGGCACCGATACGGTCGGCGCCGGGCACCGATACGGTCGGCGCCGGGCACCGATACGGTCGGCGCCGGGCACCGATACGGTCGGCGCCGGGCACCGATACGGTCGGCGCCGGGCACCGATACGGTCGGCGCCGGGCGCGCCGATTCAGCCGGTGCTTGCGCCGGTTCAGTCAGGGGATACGCGAGAGGCGGCGCCGCGGTTCCCCCCGATCTCGAGATGAAACCGGAGACAGCGGCCGGGGTGGCGAGCGTCGGCCGTGCGGTTCACGGCGAGCCGGCGCCCGGGACCGGCGCGGTCGGCAGCCGGTTCTTCGCCGATCTGGCGTCGTTCGTTCGGCTCCGGGCCGTCAAGCTGTACCGCCTGCAGGTCGACGTCGCCGACGCGGTCCCCCGCCTGCCGTGCCTCGACCACGAGGCGGTGCTGCACGAGGGCATCGCGCCCCATGCCGCCGCCTACGTGGAGGACCCCGAGAGCGGCGAGCTGCACGAGCTGGTGCTGGTCCCGTCCCGGCGCCGCATCGAGGTGGACCCCGCCTCGACCCTGCACGAGCATACCGAGGCCGGGCAGGCCACGCTGGTCGCCCGGCTCCGCGCCCGATTCCCCGACTTCACGGTGGCCGTCGAAGGCGTGTCCTGGCTGCGCGGCGACCGCCGGGTGGCGCGGGCGTGCCGGGCCCAGGTCAGTCTGCGCGACGTCCTGCTGGGGGCCGACTTCGACCGCATCGCCCGGGGCCTGGAGCGGCTGCGGACGGTGGCGGCGCTGATGGAGAAGCAGTCGCGGGTGGCGTCGTGGAGCATCCGCACCGTCACCGGACCGTTCCTCGCCGCCGCGGGCTTCGTCGTCTATCAGGGCCTCGGACGCCTCGCGCCGGAGCTGGGGGACCCGGCCGTGACCGCGCTGCAGGCGCTGGTGCTGGGCGTCGTCGGCGCGGTGTTCCTCTACTACGGCCTGCGCGCGGTCCACCTGACGGAGATCGCCAACCGGGTGTGGAAGCGGGCGGCGGAGTACGGCCTCATCATCGCCGAGCGCCGGCGCCTCGCCGGGGACGGGGAGCTCGCCGGGGACGGGGAGCTCGCCGGCCGCCGCGATCCGCCGGTCGGACCCAGGGGAACGCCGTCGCCGGGGCGACCCCCGCACCCCGGCCCGTGAGCCCCGGGGCCGTTCCGCGGTGGAGGCCGCGCCGGGGGCGCCCCCGGCGCGGCCGGAGAGCGGCGACCGCCGCGCGGCGTCAGGGCTGGTCCGTCAGCGGCAGGGTGAGTCGACTGCCCGGGGGGCGCTGCACGTCGAACGCCTTGAGGGTGTAGTTCACCAGCGTGTAGTGGCCGATGAGGCCCACGAGGTCCACGATTCCCTGGTTGCCGAGGAGCCGCTGGGCGGCCTCGAAGGTCTCCCGGCTGAGCCTGGGCTCGCGGATGAGCTCGCGGGTGGCCTGGACGATCGTGCGTTCCATCTCGCCGAATCCCGGCAGCCCGTCGCCTTCCGCCACCGGACGGTCGTGGCGGAGCAGGTCGATGATCTCGTCCTCGAGCCCGGCCCCGCGTCCGAGCCCCTCGTGGGCCGACCACTCGTACTGGCTGTCCAGCGAGCGCGCCGCGGTGAGGATGGCCAGCTCCGCCAGCCGCTGGTCCCGCGCGCCGTCCGCCCCGAAGCGCAGATACGTGCTGGCCGGGAACAGGTGCTCGGCCATCGGCGGGCTGTACATCCACATCCCGATGGGGCCGCGCAACCCCGTGGAGTAACGGCTGTCGGGGTTCACGATGACGTCGAAGATGCGCTGGCCCTCCGCATCGAGCGCCTCGCGCCGGATGGTGGGCAGCCGTGCCCACGAGTCCTCCTGGATGTCGGGCGGAATGTCGGCCGGGGTGACCTCCCGCGGGGTGAACGCCTCCTGCCCGGCCGGCTCGCCCGCCGCGGCGGCCGCGTGCGAATCGGAGGTGACGTACAGGCCGCCCGCCGCGATCAGGGCGGCGAAGCTCGGGACGACGAGTCTGCGCAACATCACGGGACCTCCCTCGAAGGCGCCGCGGGGCCGCGGCGCGGTCCGGGAACCGGAAGCCGGACGGGGGCCCTCCCCCCGCCGCGGCCCGCCCGGGTTCAGGCCGGTTCGCCAATCGTCGCCGCGCGACCTCGCGGTCACGGTGGAAGTACCGCTGACGCGACGCTTCCGCGGCTCCGCCCGGCGTCCGACCAACCCTCCAGCAGTCCGCGCCGTTCTACCGCGCAGACGTCTGGTCCGGCCGTATGCTCTCCCGGTACGGTCCGTGGTGGCAAGCTCGCCGGCCACAACGGCGCCATCGCCGACCGAGGTCGCGCCGGCCGCCGTCCGCCTTCCCGGCGCCCCGGCCGCGGCGCCCGCCGTCCGCCGCGGGGCCGGCCGCTGGCGCTGTGCCCCGGCGCTCCGGCCGCGGCGCCCGCCGTCCGTCGCGGGGCCGGCCGACGGCGCCATCGTCGCGCTTCCGGCGTGATTCACCACGTCCAGCTCGCGAGCCGGTCCCGGCAGGTGCAGAACCGCCCGAGCCGGCAGAGCCCGATCTCTTCCACCGCAAAGTGGAGCGGCGCCGCCGAGAGCCGCCGCGGCCCGATGCCGACGGTCACGTGCGGATCGTAGCGGGCGTAGCTCGATCGCTCGCGGAACCCCGCGACCCACGCAATGTCCGCGGGCCGGCCGGGCGCCCCGTTCGCCTGGAACGCCCCGGCGTCTCCCGCCACCTCCTCGTCCCGAAGCGCGTCCATCAGCCGCTCGTGAAGCCGGCGGAGCGGCGCGGACGCCGCGACGGTGAGGACCTGCGAGGTGCGGCCGGCCCGCGCGCCGGCCACCTGCACCTCGAACGGGTCTGTCCGGGCCACCACGCCGCCGACCAGCTCCCGCACCTCGGTCAGCCGTTCGCGCCGCACGAAGTGCTGGCTCAGGGTGACGTGGGGGTGATGCGACGCGTCGAACCGGAACCCGGCGTCCGGCGCGTGGTCGAACCCCGCGTTCAGGCGCTCGACGACGGTCCGCGCGGAAGGCGGGAGCAGAATCGCGACGTCGACGGCGATGGGCATGGCGGCGACCGGGGACGCACGGCGACCGAGTCCCTGGGACAGTGAGCGATGCAGGATGGTGATGGAAAGTACCTTGTCACATGCAAGGCATGGAACACCGCAGAGAACGGCCCGCGTCCGGGTGCAGGGGGCAGGTTTGTGTCGATCGTCGTCCGTTGCAAGCATGCCCGGGTGCAGCCGTCCCTGCAGTTTCGTGCGTCTGACCTGCGGCAAGGCAGTTTCCGTCAGCGCCCTTGCAGTACCTGCTGCAGCGCGTCGAGGAGCCTGGCGTTCTCTTCGTCGGTGCCGACGGTGATGCGCAGGGTCTCGGCCAGCGCCGGCTCATCGAAGTAGCGCACCAGCACCCCGAACGCCTCGAGCTGGCGGTGGACGCGGGCGGCGTCGCCGGCCGGCGGCCGGACCAGCAGGAAGTTCGCCTGGCTGGGCCACACCCGGCATCCCAGCTCCTGGAGGCGGGCGGCGAGGCGGCGGCGGCTCTCGACGATGCGCTCGGCCACGCGCTGCGCGTAGACGGTGTCGCGGATGGCCGCGGCCCCCACCCGGTTGGCCACCGCGCCGACGTTGTAGCTGTCCTTCACCTTCCCCAGTCCCTCGATCACCGCGGGGGGCGCGACGGCGTAGCCGAGCCGCAGGCCGGCGAGCCCGTGGCTCTTCGACAGCGTCCGCAGGACGACGACGTTCGTGCGCCGTCGCACGAGGTCGAGGGCTTCGGCCTCGGCGAAGGCGACGTAGGCTTCGTCGATCACCAGCAAGCCGTCGACCGAGTCGGCGAGATAGGCCAGGGTGGGCACCGGCGCGGCGGTGCCCGACGGGCTGTTCGGGTTGGCCACGAACGTCAGCGCGCCTTCCGCCTCGGCGAGGGCCGCGACCGGCAGGACGAAGTCGTCGTCGAACGGCACCTCGACCACCGGGGCCTCCTGGATGTCCGCGAGCGTGCGGTAGAGCACGTAGGTCGGGGTGGGGTAGACCACCGGGCGCCCGGGTCCGGTGACGGAGCGCACGAGCATCGTGAGCAGGTCATCGCTGCCGTTGCCGGCGAGGACCCACGCCGGATCGATGTCCAGGGTCTCGGCCGCGGCCTCGCGGAACTCCCGGCTGAGGGGGCTCGGATAGCGGCGCAGCTCGTCACCGTCGATCGCCTCGAGCGCGGCCAGCGCCCGCGGGCTCGCGGGGTACGGGTTCTCGTTCGTGTTCAGCTTCACGATACCCGCGTCGGCGGCCGGCTGGCGGCCCGGAACGTAGGGGCGGAGGGTGTCGACGGCGGGGCGGAAGTAGGACACGGCGGTCAGGCGACGCGGTCACCGCGTCCAGTCGAAGGCATGCCCGGCGCTGACGACCCGGGAGCCGCCGATGTCGCTCACGTTGTCGCCGGTCAGGTGCTCGCCGAACTGCCCGTACCGGAGCCGCACGGGGTCGGGCTGGGGAGCCACCGGGAACCGCACCAGCACCTCGACTCGGCCCGGCAGCCAGTAGGTCGTGTTGAGGCGCGTCCAGTATACGCCGTCCTGCACCACCGCCGTGCCGTCGCTGATCAGGTTCTGTGCGGGCCACTCGCCCCGCGGCAGCTCGTTGGCCAGCCCGTGGGTGACCTGGTACGTCACCACCGCGCCGTCCGGCAGGTCCGTCTCGCCCTCGATGCGCAGGTCGCGCCAGCGGGTCTGGTGGTCGACGGCCAGCATCACCGTCTCGGCGCCGATGTCTCCGTCGAGCCCGTCACCGATGCTCTCGCCCGCCGGGGCCGGCGTGCAACCCGCCCACAGCGCTCCGGCCGCGAGGAGGCCCATCGCCGCCCCCGTCGTCCCGGCCGCGCCGCGCCGTGAGCCCCGGTTCGATCGCCGGTTTCGGCCGGTCGACGGCCGCTCCCTCACGCCGCCGCTCGCGCACGTGGATCGCGGGTCGAGGCCGGTCGGCGGTCGCCCTCTCTCGCTGCCGCTCCCGCAGATGGGCGGCCGGGTCCGAACCCTGTCCCGCGGGAAGTCGTCCGGCGCGCAACCGGCCGGATCGAGGCGGTCCATGTACTGTATTCTACGTGCTCGGCCGCCTTGCCGCATCTGCGGCCCGAGCCCGGAGATCCATGACCGACCCCCAGGACGACCGCCTCGCCCCGCTTCGGGAGCTCGCCGAGACCCTCGACGATCCGGGACAGCTCGCCCTCGTGTCGGCCGTCGCGGCGATCGTCGAGCAGGATACCGCCCTCGTCCTCGATCAGACCCACGCGGCCCAGGACATCGCGGCGCGGAACAAGGCGGGGGCCTGGATAGGCAACACCGAGCTCGCCGAGATCCTGGACGACGCGGCCCACTTCCTGAGGCGCTACAAGCGGCAGCGCGAAGAGGTCGGGCGCATCAAGGCGTCGCTCGAGGCCCGGATGGAGGCAAAGGCGTAGCGTTCCGTCTCCCCGTTTCAGCCCCTGGCGGGACTGCCGCCGCCCGGCGTCCGGTCGGACGCCAGACGCGGGCGCAGCTCGGCCATGCGGTCGTCGACCGGGGGGTGGGTGGAGAGATACGCGCCCAGCCCCGCCGCGTCGGCCGGCTCCAGCGCGCGGAGCCGCTCGAACAACCGCAGTGCGCCGTACGGGTCGAACCCCCCGGCGCGGGTCAGCAGCACCGCCAGCGCGTCTGCCTCGAGCTCCTGCTCGCGCGAGTACGCACGCTCCAGCCACTCGATGCCGATGCGCTGCAGCCACGGGGCGATGACCCCGCGGCCCGGCGTCAGCACCGACGCGGCCGAGTAGGCGGTCTGACGGAGGACCCGGTTCACCGCGTGCCGGCGGATGACGTGGGCCATCTCGTGGGCCACGACGAACCCCAGCTCGTCCCGGTCGCGCCCGCACAGGTCGGCCAGCGACGCGGTCACGAAGATGAAGCCGCCGGGCAGGGCGTAGGCGGTCGGCTGCTCATCGTTCACCACGCCGACCTCGAACCGGTGAAGCTTGTTGCGGACGACCCCGGCCAGCGCCGGCGCGATCTGGTCGAGCAGGGCCCGCAGGGCGGGGTCGGCCTCGACCCCGCTCTTCTCCCGCACCACCGCCGCCATGTCCGCCCCGACCCCGTACTCGGCCTCGATCGCCTGGCGGTCGTCGCCGGCGAGCGAGTGCCAGACCCACTTGGCCTTGCGGGCCTTGCGGCCGGCCAGCCGGCCGAGCCGGTAGAGGGCGCTGCCTTCCTGCTGCTGGCTCACGGCTCCGCGTTCGCGGGGCGGCCCTGGTACCGCGCCCAGGCGTCGGCGAGGGGGAGCGGCTCGCACCGGGCGGCGATGGTCCGGCCGCGGCCCTCGGCGAGCATGTCGTGGCGCGGCAGCTCGACCTCGCAGCCGCCGACCCCCTTGAAGCAGTCGAGGCCGGCTCGCGGGTCGTCGGGATCCTGCCACTCGGTGCAGTACACGGGGTCGTCGATCGGCTCGCAGCGTTCGGGGCTGGTGTAGCCCGAGTAGCCCGGGAGGGCCCGCACGAAGGCGTTGCAGGCGTCCCGCGAGGGGAACTCGCCCCGCGTGAAGTCGACCTCGCCCCACGGCAGGAGGTTGATGAACGTCGGCTGGGGTCCGGGATCCGGCTCGGGGGCCTCGGTGGCGGCCGCGACGTCGGGGGCGGCATCGGCGGCGGCGCCGGAGCCCGCGCCGGCCGGTCCGCCTCCGCCGCCGCAGGAGGCGGCCAGCAGAACCGCGAGACCGCCGAGGGCCAGGCACGCGCGTTCTGAAACCATGTACCGGGAGTATACGCCGACTTCCTGTGGCTCGACACGCGGGGGCGCAGCTCGGCGGGGGTACAATGAAGCTTGGTGAATAATGGCGCTGGAGGGTCGGTTGGCGGGGAGCGCAGCCGCAAGGGGCGATTCCGCCAGCCGGCGCCGCCGGGACCGGACGACGGGCACGCACGACATGCCGCGGGGCAGGGGAGCGTCTGAAATGGCATTGAGAAAGCTGGCGGTGTTCGCGGGTGTGGCGGGGCTGGCGTTCAGCGTCGCCTGCGGCTCGGCCCCGGCCGGGGGCGGCGAGGCGGCGGAACCGGCCTCGGGTCCTCTCGAGCTCTCGGAGCTCGTCGGCCAGATGCGCGACATGGCGTGGGCGGAAGAGGTCGACGCGGCGCAGGCCCTCATCGAGGGGCAGCGGCCGCACCACGATACGTCGTCGCCGCGCTGGCTCCTGGCCGCGTCGTGGCTCGGCCGGGGCGCGAGCTTCGCCGAGCGCTGGGACGTGGCCGAGCGGTACGCGGGCGAGGCCCGCGACGGCAGCGTCGCCCTGCTCGGCCAGCGCGATCTCGACGCCGACAGCGAGCTGCCACTCGCCCTGGGGGCCGGCATCGAGGTGCTGGGCCATGCCCGGGACGCCGGCGGCGACCGCGCCGGCGCCGTCGAGCTCCTGAGCGCCGCGCGCGAGGAGTACCGCGGCACCTCCATCGAGACCCGCATCCAGAAGAACGTGCTGCTGCTCAGCCTCGAGGGGCAGCCGTTCCCGGTGCTCGACGTCGACGAGCATCTGGGCGCGCCGCTGCCCTCGGCCGAGAGCCTGAAGGGCAAGGTGGTCGTGGCGTTCTTCTGGGCCCACTGGTGCCCCGACTGCAAGCGGCAGATCCCGGTGCTCGAGCAGATCCACGAGGCCTACGGCGACCAGGTGGCCATCCTCGGCCCGACGCAGCTCTACGGGTACGTGCAACGCGGCGAGGACGCGACGCCCGAGCAGGAGTTGGCGTACCTGCGCGGCGCCTACCAGGAGCGTTTCCCGATTCCGTCGTGGATGAGCGTGCCGGTGAGCCAGACGAACTTCCTGGACTTCGGCGTCAGCACCACCCCGACCCTCGTCGTCATCGACCGCGAGGGCATCGTGCAGCTCTACAACCCGGGCGACCTCCCGTACGAGGAGCTGGCGCCCCACGTGGAGCGGTTGCTCTAGGGGCCCTGAAATGAAGAAGCGTCTTTTCGGCGTCGTTCTGCTCGTGCTGGCCGGGGGGCCGATGGCGGCCCAGGAGTTCCCCCCGGGCTACGTCGATCCTCAGCCGCTCCTCGCGGCCGTCGCCGAGGAGATCGGCGAGGCCGACCTGCGGTGCATCGCCTTCTCCGGCAGCGGCTACGCGGGCGCGGTGGGCCAGACGTTCGAGAACGCGGTCAACGTCGACTGGCCGCGCATCGACACGATGGCCAACTACACCCGCATCATCGACTGGGAGAACGAGACGAGCGTCGAGACCTTCGACCGGCAGCCCGGTCTGGCTCCCGCCTCCTGGAAGTACGGGCTCGGCTGGCGCGGCGGCACCCCGACCCAGGGGGAGACGCGGCAGACCCACGTCACCAACGGCGAGCTCTCGTGGCACATGGACGGCGACGGCGCGCCGGTGGCGGTGCCGCCCGAGATCGCCGAGGTCTACCGGCTCGACATGTGGCTCAATCCGCACGGGTTCCTCAAGGCGGCCCGCCTGCCGGGCGCGAACCCGGTGGCGTTCTGGCGCTGGGAGCAGATCGAGAAGGGGCGGGACGGAAACGTCGTGGCGCCCGAGAAGATGCACGTGATCGCGATCACGATGTTCGGGAAGTACCGCGTTGACGCCACCATCAACCCCCGGAACCAGATCCAGCGCCTCAAGACGACGGTGAACATCCCCGCCCTGGGCGACTTCAACATCGAGCACGAGTCGACCAATCACGTCTCGTTCGGCAACGTCAAGTGGCCCACCAACTGGCATTCGCACCAGGGCTGGGACGACAACTGGCAGTTCTACCGCCTGAGCACCGGGCACAACGCCTACGGCGGCACGTTCGCGGACATTCGGCCCAACGAGTGCGGCGATCCGGTTCCCGTGCCCGAGGCGGTGGCCGCGGCGGACTGGTCCACCGAGGTGACGGTCGACGAGATCGCCGACGGGGTGTACCGGCTCGGCGGCGGGCCCGCCAACAGCTACCTGATCGAGTTCAGCGACTTCGTGGCCGTCTTCGAGGCGCCGGGCGACGAGGAGCGGAGCCTCGCGGTCATCGACGAGATCACCCGGCTGGCCCCCGGCAAGCCCATCCGCTGGGTCATCGCGTCCCACCCGCACTTCGATCACATCGGCGGGCTGCGCACCTACCTGCACGTCGGGTCGACCATCGTGACCCACCTCATCAACGTCGACTTCCTGAACCACGACGTGCTGAGCTACGAGCCGCGGACCATCGAGCCGGACATCGTCTCGAAGTGGCCGCCGACCGAGCTCGCCGAGGGCTACAACTACGAGGCCATCCAGGAGAACTACGTCATCACCGACGACTCGCGCATCCTGCGCGTCTACTACGTGCAGCCGCTGGGCCACGTCACCGGAATGCTGATGGCGTGGCTGCCGGCCGAGCGTATCGCGTTCCAGGCCGACCTGTTCGACACCCACGAGCCGCCGAAGCCGGCGCAGCTGCCGGCCATGCGCAGCCTCCACACACAGGTCGAGCGCATGGGCATGGACGTGGAGACCCTGGCCCCGGTGCACGGGGAGCCCGTGCCCTGGAGCGAGTTCCTGGCCGCGCTCGAGCAGCTCGATCCCTAGGGGCGGCGGCAGGGGCCCCGCTGCCTTCGACCGGCGATGCATCCCGCGCGGACTGCGTTGTTCCCCGGACCGGGTTCGGTCCGGGGCGGCCGGGGTCAGACCGGCGCCCGCGCGTGCGGTCCCGAGGACGCCTCGCGGGCGCCGGCGCGACGCGACGCTGCACCGAGGGTTCCCGGGCACCGGCGTGGCCGCGCGTCGGCGGCCGGGCTTTGCTGGCCGGGCGTCGCCGGCGCGGCCCTTGTCCTCGCCGCCCTCTTCTCGGTCGTTACCACCCCGGTCGGCGCCCAGACCGCACCCGGCGCCGAGTCCTGGACGGTGTCGGCCGGCGACGTGCGGATCCGCTGCCGCCTCACCGTTGGCGGCGCGTTCGACGCGGTTACGCCGTCCCTCTCCGGCGCCCTCCGGCCCTCGGCGGCCGGCGCCGCCTCCTTCTCGGGCGACCTGCGGGTGGATCTCGCGACCCTCGACACCGGCATCGGGCTGCGGAACGGCCACCTCCGGGACGACTATCTCGAGGTCGAGCGAGGCAGGGAGTTCCGTGAGGCGGTGCTCTCCGGCATCGTGCTCGATGCTCCGCCGCCGTCCCGGGGCGGGCGCCGCGACACGCGGTTCTCGGCCACGCTGGCCCTGCACGGGGTGCGGCGTCCCGTCGAGGGCGAGGCGGAACTGCGGCGCCGCGACGGGTGGATGCAGGTCGAGGCGGTGTTCTCGCTGAGCCTGGAGGCGTTCGGCATCCCGCCCCCGAGGTACTTGGGCATCGGCGTGCGGGACGCCGTCGAGATCACGGTACGGTTCGACGCGGCGGCCGTCGAGACGGCGCTGCCGGGCGGCCGCCCATGACCCGAACGGAACGGCTCCGCGCGCCGGCCCGACCGGCTCTCTGGGCAGCGCTGGTCCTGGGGGGATGGGCAGCCGGCCCCGCCTCCGCCGAGCCGACGTTCCTCTCCAAGCAGTACCCGCGGTGCACCGCCTGCCACTACTCGGCCTCGGGCGGCGGACTGCTGACGCCGTACGGGCGGTCGCTGTCGCGGGAGGAGATCTCGATGTTCGGCCGGCAGGGGGCGGGCGGGGTCCCTGCGGGAGCGGTCCGAGGCGAGGAGGGCTTCCTCTTCGGCGCCCTCTCGAGCGAGAGCCCCCTGCAGCTCGGCCTCGACGTCAGGCCGTCTCACCTCGGCGTCGACGTGCCCGGCCGCGCCGTGCCCGACCGCAACTTCCTCATGAACCTCGATCTCCAGGCCGCCTGGCGGCAGGGCCGGTGGACGGCGTACGGCACCGTCGGTCGTGAGCCGTCGCGCGGCGGGGCCGGGCCGGTCTCCTACGAGCACTGGGTCGCGTATCAGGCCGGCGACGCGATCAGCGTGCGCGGCGGGCGCTTCCTCCCCGCCTACGGGGTCCGCTTCGCCGATCACACGTCGTTCACGCGCGAGGGCCTGGACCTCGCGCAGGACGACCAGGTCTACGCGGTCGAGGTGGGCGTGTCGACGGATCGAACCCTCGTGCAGGTCTCAGTCGGCCCCGGCCGCGCCGAGTCTCTCGTCGACGACGACGGGCGTCAGGCGTTCACCTCGGCCGGCCGGTTTCAGCTCGACCTCGGTCCGCGCATGGTCCTCGCGGTGTCCGCGCGGTACCGGGGGGCGTCGGAGGTCGCCTCCCGGAGCACGAACACCGGGTTGTCCTTCGGGTACGCTCCCGTCCCGTGGCTGACCACCTGGACCCACGCCGACGCGGGGTTCCAGCGGCGGACCGCGAGCGGCCGCGCCTACATCCTCGCCAACCAGACCTCGGTCGAGGCGTTCCGCGGCCTGTGGCTGCGCATCTCCCCGCAGTGGCGGTGGACCGACACCGACCCGCGGGGAGAGGTTCGCCGCTGGGTGTACGGCCTCGACTTCTACCCGCGGACCCACTGGCACGTCAACCTGTCGTACTACCGTGACCGCCTGCCGCTCACCGGCCGGCGCACGCAGACCCTGCTGGCGCAGTTGCACCTCTACCTGTGAGGACGGTGACCGACATGGAGTCGTCACCTGCGCCCACGCGCAGCCCGTTTCGCGGACCGCCGCTTCCGTGGACCGCCGTTTCTGCCGACCGCCGAGCCTGACACATGGCAGGGTGGTTTCCGTCACCGTCCTGAGGCAACCGAGGACGCTGCTCGCCAGACCGACGCAACTGCCTCTTGCGGGCCATCGGAGGCGCGGCTGGAGCCGGCGTCGGCAGACGGACCGTGCCCCGCCGAGCCGGCTGTGCGTCGATGCGGAGCCCCGCGGGGGGCCTCACTGGACCCGCCGCAACGTCGTCGACTAGGCTATCGCCATGAGGACAATCCCCGGCTTCCAGCCGCTTCTTCTAGTGGTTCTCGCCGTCGGCGTGAGCGCTTGCGGAAGCGATTCCCCCACCGCGCCGACGACGACGCCGACGACGCCGACGACGCCGACGACACCGACAGCGGGCTCGCTGCAGCCCACCCTGTCGAGCATCCAGAGCGTGGTGTTCAATGCCTCGTGCATCGGCCATCACGGCGACCAAGAGGTCCAGGCCAACCTCGATCTGCGCGAAGGTCAGGCGTTCGCGAACCTCGTGAACCAGCAGAGCATCCAGGTGGAGCTGGACCTCGTCGAGCCCAACGACGCCGAGAGCAGCTACCTCATCCACAAGCTGGACGGCCGCGCGGGCATCGTCGGCGACCGGATGCCGGTGGGCGCCCCGTTCCTCTCCGCCGCCGACGTCGACGTCATCAAGCAGTGGATCAACGCCGGCGCCCAGAACAACTGAGGGCGCCGCGCGTTGCGGTGTCGTTCCCGCCGCTGCGCCCTGCCGGCGTCGCGGCCCTTCGGTTGCGTCGGGAGTTTCGTTGGCGCGGGCTCCGACCGGGCAAGTCCCTGCGTGACCCTCGGTCGCGTTGGGTGTCTCGCTGGCGCGAAACTCCTACGGCGCAAGCCCTTGGCGCACAGCTCTTCCGAGGCGGCTTGCCTATACCCTCTCGGGGGCGCTCGCTCCTTCGTACGTCGCCGCGATTCTCTCCCGTACGCTCTCGGCATCGCCGGTCACGGCTTCGATGTGGTCGTACAGACCGCGGCTGATCAGCTCTTCACCGCGAAGGTCGACGGTGGCTTCGTAGCCGTCCAGCGTCGCGACCTCTGCATACGCCTGGCCTGCTCCGGCGTAGATCGCGGCACGCTCGTATATCGCCCCGCGTAGCGTTTCCCCGCCCTTGAGGCCGAGCGTGGAAGGGTCCTGACGGAAGTGCTCGGGTACGCGGGCCAGTTGCGTGCCGGCCTGCGTCCTCAGGGTCTCGTTGGCCTGTTCCCACCAGTAGGCAATCTCGTGGATCCGGGTCGTCGGGAGGCAGTTCACGGCCGCGGTCAGCCCGTCGCGGTCGGTCGTTCTCGCGATGATGAAGTCGAAGACGTCGCGAACGGGGCTGCGCGTCCCCCGCTCGAGCTTGCCGCGCAGGATCTGGGTCGTGCTCAACACCTGCACCGTCTTGCCGTGCACCGCTGTCGCTACCGCTCCCCTCGCGGGCCTGGGTTCCAGGGTCGCGATGTCGATCCACCCCGTCTGGAACCTCACGCGGAGGTTCGGCGGCTCGTGCTCCGGCCTGCCGCCCAGCGCTCTGAGCGCCGCGTCGAGGGCCGGGTTGTTTTCCACCGTCAGCCGCGTTGTCCCGGCCTCCGGGCTCAGCGTCAAATCGATGTCGTAGCTGATCCTGTGCTTCCAACGCGCGGCGAGTACCGAGCCCCCGCCGATGCGTATCTCATGCGGTCCTCTCGACAGGGCGTTGACGTGTTCTTCGATGGTGTCGTACGCGAGGAGCCACAGCCGGCGAGCAGGTTCCGGCAGAGTCATCCGTGTGGCCGTTCGTCCAGCCCGTCGAGGGGCGTGGCGATGTAGTTCAACTGTTGGATGGGCGCCGGATAGGTAAGGCCCGCTGCCGCGGCCGCTTGGGCGAGTTGACGGAACGTGTAGGCGTGCTGCGCCCACGCCGCCATGAGCTCGTGGGTGGTCGCTTCCGTGACCCACATCAGCACGATGGCCTTCTGCCTCTCGGTGGGCCGCCCCGCACGCACCGCTTCGTAGAACTCCCCCGGCGTCGGCGGCTTCGCCCAGCCGGCGCAGCTCGAGCCGATTCGCCCCTCGACAGCCCGCGCATTCCGTCCGGTTTCAGCTGGATCGACTCCGGGACACAGGCTGTCGAGCGCCTCGGGCGGCGCCGGGTCCGCGCTGAAGGCCTCCGGCGGTCGCAGCTCGCACCGTCGCGGTATCGCTTCGGTGCGCCGGCGCCGCTCAAGCTCCCACTCTACGCGCTGGTCGAGACCAGGGTTCGCTTTCGTCTTTCGGTCCACTCGGGTTCCTCGTGAGTAATCTGTCCGCTTCGTGTGCGTCTGGATCACGTCGATGCCGTGACACTCGTGGCTCATTTCCATGGGCGGCTCGCGGCGCGGCCGATAAAGCACCCGTATCGCGTGGTCGTGGTCGAGCCGCTCCGTCGCGCCACGATGGTGTCGCCGTGTCGGCCTCGTCGCGTCCGCTTCGATCGCGACGGTCGCCGCCCGTCGCGGCAAGCGGATGTCGCGTACGGTCTCAGGGTCGGTAGCCGGGCTCCTGCGCGATCCTGTGAGCGATGTCATTGAGTTGGCGGACCACCGCGTCGAGCACCCTGTCTTCCTCGACGCCCACGGGCAGCTTGATCGGTACGCTCGGAGTCCAGGCGTCGCCGCTGGCGAGGACGGATCCGAGCCGCTGGCGCGCTTCTTGGACCGTCAAGCTGCCCGGTTTGTGGACAATAAGCCACAGTGGCGAAGCGCCGTGCCGCTTCCAGAGTTCGAGGTGGATGCCGAACCGGATGGTCATGCCCGAAACCACCAGCTGCACGTAGTAACCGTTCTTGTTCGAGAAGTACCGGCCCGAGTTTACGCCGCATCTCGTCGACATTGGACGCAAAACGGAGCCATAGGGGCGTTACGGGGTGATCAACCCACAGGTCGCTGGAGATGGCCAACCGTAGCTCTGTACCGCCGAGTGAAACCCCCCGGCCATAACCGTCTGGCCACGAGGCTGCGGTAAGGCGCTTCAGCCACCCCTCCTCGCGCGCCCGTTGGGTGGCGTCGTCGATGAGCCGATTCAGGCCAAGCAGACGGCGTGCGCACTCGGGGCCCAGCTCGTCGGGCTTCAACGGCAAGAAGACGTCCGTGTCCATGCGGTCGGTGAGGCCCCGCAACTGTCGGAGACTGGCCTTCGTCTGCTCGTCGTCCGCATCTTGCGCGTAGGCTTCCATGCGGCTGAGCAGCGCCTTCCAACTTGTGAGCATCAGGCGGCGTGTGCCGCCGGCCGCAGCACTCTTCATGTCTGACGTCTTCATCTCTGCTTGCCAATCTATGTTCTTCGCTTTCCGGACCCGCTCCCGCAATTCGGGCCAGAGCGACTCGGATCTCGAGGACGGCGCGACGAACAGAAGGGCGGTCGGTTCGTTTTTGGGAAGCGCTTTGAGATACTCGACCGGCTGGTTCTTGGTGAGCTCGGCCCAGAACTTCCCTTCGATGAGCACTCGTCTTTCGCCGTGCTCATCGAAGGCCTCGAGATCCGGTATTTTCTGGCCGAGGTCGACCTGGCTGGACACGCGAGCGAGCGAGCCGACTTCTGCGCCACCATCGCGCAGCATCTCCTGGAGCGCAAGCCGAGCGCTTTCGGACGACGACAGGATGTGACACAAGGCGTCGTTGGCGACGTTCTCACGTTGGTTGGTGCAGGTCAGGGCAAGATGTTCGAGCAGGGTTCGGCTGTCAGCCATGACTTCGCTTCCTGGAGATTCCCGCGGGCCGACTGATGAGATGATGTGACGAACGGAGGCTCAGTGGGTCAGCCCGTAGAGCATGAAGTTGACGCCGATCTGGAACCCGGTGTTCTCGGCCTCGATGGGGAGGAGGCCGCGGCCCGCGAGCCACCAGTACTCGCCGAGGTTGGTGTTGTAGGCGACGACGGCCATCATCCGGCCGTTGGGGTCGTTGTCCTCGAAGACGGCGAAGTACTCGGGCGTCATCCCCCTGAGGTGGTGGTTGTAGGGGTTGGGGGTGTCGATCTTGCCGACGCGGAAGAACACGTTGAAGATGGGGTGGCCGGCGTCGAGGGTCATGAGCTGGGCGCCGGGGAGCACCCGCCTGAGCTGGGCCTCGAAGTTCTCCCACTGCCGCGTCTCGAAGTCGTTGAAGATGACGAAGCCGCCCTTCAGCATGTAGGCGCGCAGCGAGGCGGCCTGCGCGTCGGTCATGATCCAGAACCCGGGCTCCCACATCATGGCGATGGGGTGCTTGAACAGCTCGGGGTCGTCGAGGGCAAGGGCGAGGCTGCCGTCGGTGCGGGCGCCGGCGGCGGTGTACTCGCCGACCACCGACATCATGTTGGCCTCGGCGTCGGGGAATTCGTGCAGCCAGAAGTTGACGCCCATGCCCTGGGGCCGGGTCCCGTAGGTGCCCCCCGTCCAGCGCAGGCGCACGAAGTGGAGGCGGCCGTCGTAGGGCAGGTCAGAACGGCCCCAGAGGCGGTAGCCGCGGAAGAATCCGAACTGCGCCGACGCGCCGACGGCGACCGCAAGCACGGCCAGCGCCACCACCGCCGCGAGCACTCTGCGCGTCGTCACGCTCTGTCCATCCCGCCGCGGTGCGCCCGCGGCGCCGCCCGCGGCCTTACCTCGCGTCCTCGGCCTTTTCTTCGGCTTCGGCCGCCTGCCGCTCCAGGTTGCGGTAGATCTCGAGGATGTGCCGGATGTCGTGGTTGCCCTCGTGGCAGGCGTACTCGTACATGGGGCCCTCGGTGGCGACCATGGGAATCTCGGCGCTCCAGGGCCGCGCCCAGGTCGCCGGGTCGTCGGCGGTGAACTCGTAGCGGATGGTCTCGGCGTCGACGCGGGTGAACCGCTCGGTCACGCGCAGGGCGGCCGATGACCCCTGGAAGCGGGTCTTGTCGGTGAAGTTGCCGCTCTCCACGACCAGGGTGTCGCCTTCCCACCGGCCCCGCGAGTCGCCGGGGATGAGCTGGATCGCCTCGGGCAGGGCGGGGCGCTCGTCGAGGGGGATGATGCGGGGCAGGCTGTTGTTCAGCTCGGTGAAGATGACGATGTGGTCGGGGGTCTGCAGAATCTGGTGGATGTCGTTGTAGGCGGGGGGCAGCATCGGGGGGCCGTTGTGGGGCCAGACGATGCAGCGCTCGGACAGCGGCCGGGTCTCGTGCCCGGTGAACGGGTCGACGCCCCGCCGCGCCTCGGCCCGCGCCGCCGCCCGCGCGTCGGCCTCCGGGGTCCGGGCGGGGATGCGGCCGTTCGGCGGATCCGTGATCAGCGAGGTCCGCCGGGTCGACAGCCCCTTGGGCACCGGCGTCCGCAGCCAGAGCTCGTTGTCGTAGTGGACGTAGCTGGCGTCGCGGTTGTCCTGGTACAGCCGCCGCTCCCGCTCCTCGGGGTCCTCGAGGCTGACCACGTTCCCCGCCAGCGGGTCGACGCCCTCCGCGGTGAGCTGGGCCTGCAGGGCGGCCCATTCCTCCTCCGTGTAGAAGGCCTGGTCGGCGAGATGCTCGGGGCGCTGGAGGGGGGTGAACGTCTGGGTGGTCCAGAAGCCCTGCAGGTCGGGCTGGCCGTCGGGCGTGCGGGGCATCGTCCACGCCGGCTCGGCATCGCTCGCCGCGGCGCGATCCTGAGCGGCGGCAGAAGCCGGTAGCAGGCCGACCGCCGCAATGACCGTGACCAGGACTGGCAGTCCGAGACGACGATGATCCATCTGATCCTCCCTGACGGGGGTTGGTTCGCCGCGACTTGCCCATCATCGCCCAGGACGCATCGGTTCGCAACCGCCCGCCGCCGAGGGTGGCCGGGGCGGGCGGCGCCGGCCCTTGACGTCGCGGCGCGCTCCGCCTACACTCGCCGCGAGGTCGTGTGCAGTCCTGCGAGCCGGCCGCTGGCGGTTCGTCGCACGCGATCGGGGGAGGGCGAGATGGTCCGACCGGCGCGATTCGGTTCCGGCGCGTGCACCCTGCTGTGGCTCGCTGCCGCCGGCCCCGGGCCGGCCGCCCTCGCCGAAGCGTCCCCGCAGGCGGAAGCGCCCCGCGCCGAGAGCGCCGCGGCCCGCCCCGCCACCGAGGCCTCCTCTCCCGATGCCCGGGCCCTCCTCGACGAGTACTGCGTCGTCTGTCACAACGCCCGTACCCGTACCGCCGGCCTGATGCTCGACCGCGCCGACGTCCGCCAGGTCGCGGCCGGCGCAGAGACCTGGGAGAAGGTGGTGCGCAAGCTGCGGAGCGGCGCGATGCCGCCGCCGGGCCGCCGCCGCCCCGACCCGCAGGCCCTCGACGCCTTCGTCACCGGGCTCGAGGCCGAGCTCGACGCGGCCGCCGCCGCTCGTCCGGACCCGGGCCGCCGCCCCGACCACCGGTTGAACCGGTTCGAGTACGGCAACGCGGTGCGCGACCTCCTCGACCTCGAGATCGACGCGGCGGCCCTGCTGCCGCCCGACGAGTCGGACCACGGCTTCGACAACATCGCCGAGGTCCTCTCGATGTCGCCGACCCTGCTCGGCCGCTACCTGTTCGCGGCCCGCCGCATCAGCCAGCTCGCGGTCGGCGATCCGACGACGGGCCCCGCGGTCGAGACGTTCCGGGTGTCGCGGGGGCTGCGGCAGGACGAGCGCATGAGCGAGGACCTGCCGCGCGGCACCCGCGGCGGGCTGGCGGTGCGCCACTACTTCCCGCTCGACGGCGAGTACGTCGTCAAGGTCCGCCTGGGGCGCAACTTCACCAACTCGCAGATTCGCGCCATCGCGACGCGCGAAGAGATCGACGTGCTGCTCGACGGGGTCCGGATCACCCGCTTCACGCTCGGCGGCAGGTGCGCGGACGCGACCGACGACCCCGCCTGCACGGGGTCCGGCATCTACCGCACGTCGCGCTACCAGCTGACGGCCGACGAGGCCCTGGAGGTGCGCTTCGACGCGTCGGCGGGGATGCACACGCTCGGCGTCGCGTTCGTGAAGAAGAGCGTGCTGACCGAGGGCCCGCCGCCGACCCTGCTGCCGCCGCGGCACACCAGCTCGACCTACGAAGCCCCGCGCATGGACGTCGATTTCATTCGGCTGGAGGGCCCGTTCGACCCGACCGGCCCCGGCGACACCGCGAGCCGGCGGCGCATCTTCGTGTGCCGGCCCGACGGGACCGGGGCCGAGGCGGAAGCGGCCTGCGCGCGGGAGATCCTGGGCGGGCTCGCCCGGCGGGCCTATCGCCGGCCGGTCACGGATGGCGACGTCGAAACCCTGCTGGCGTTCTACGACGCCGGCCGGAGCGAGGGAGGCTTCGAGCGCGGCATCCAGGAGGCGCTGACCCGGCTGCTGGTGTCGCCGCAGTTCCTGTTCCGCGTCGAGCGCGACCCCGCTGACGTCGCCGCCGGCGGGGTCTACCGCATCAGCGACCTCGAGCTGGCCTCGCGGCTGTCGTTCTTCCTCTGGAGCACCATCCCCGACGACGAGCTGCTCGCGGCGGCGGAGACCGGCGCCCTCCGCGAGCCCGGCGTGCTCGGCGCGCAGGTGCGCCGCATGCTCGCCGACCCGCGGGCGTCGGCCCTGGCCCGCAACTTCGGCGGGCAGTGGCTGTTCGTCCGGAACCTGAGGGCGGTCGATCCCGACGCTAGCGCGTACCCCGAGTTCGACGACAACCTGCGCGAGGCTTTCCAGCGCGAGACCGAGCTGTTCCTCGAGCACCAGATTCGCGACGATCGTCCCCTCGCCGAGCTGCTGACGGCGGACCACACGTTCCTGAACGAGCGGCTCGCGCGGTTCTACGGCGTCCGCAACGTCTACGGGGCGCACTTCCGGCGCGTGTCCATGCCCGACCCCCGGCGGGCGGGGCTGCTCGGTCACGCCAGCGTCCTGACCGTGACGTCCTACGCGACGCGGACGTCGCCGGTGGTCCGGGGCAAGTACCTCCTCGACAACATTCTCGGGGCGCCTCCGCCGCCCCCGCCGCCCAACGTGCCGGCCCTCGAGGAGACCGACGCGGCCGGCGCCGGGGCGTCCGTCCGCGAGCAGATGGAGCAGCACCGCCGGAGCCCGGTCTGCGCCTCGTGCCACACGCGGATGGACCCGCTCGGCTTCGCGCTCGAGAACTTCGACGGCATCGGGCAGTGGCGCGACACCGACGGCGGCGGGCCGATAGACGCGTCGGGGCTCCTGCCCGACGGCACCGCGTTCACCGGTCCCGCCGACTTCCGCGCGGCGCTGCTCGAGCGCCGCGGCGAGTTCGTGCGCACGGTCTCGGAGAAGCTCCTGACCTATGCGCTGGGCCGAGCCGTCGGAGCCCCCGACATGCCCGCGGTCCGGCGGATCCTGCGCGAGGCGGCGTCCGACGACCACCGGTGGTCGTCCCTGATTCTCGGTATCGTGGAGAGTCGGCCGTTTCAGATGAGGAAGGCGCAGCAGGAGGCCGCGACGGCGGTGGTTGCGCCGTGATGCTCGAGTCCCTGGATGCGGGCGGCCGGCGGGCCTGTGGCCGCCGCCGCCCGGCCGCAAGCACGCAATGAGGAGTGTCTGATGGTCATCACGAAGAAACACCTGTCCCGCCGGACGGTGCTGCGGGGACTCGGGGCGAGCGTGGCGCTGCCGCTGCTCGACGGGATGGTGCCGGCCCTCCAGGCCACGCGGCTCACGGCGGCGCGGCCCGTCAAGCGCCTCGGGGCGGTGTACGTGCCCAACGGCATGAGCATGCCCTACTGGTTGCCGGCCGCCGAGGGCAGTCTCGAGCTCAGCCCGATTCTGACTCCGCTGGCCCCGGTCCGGGACCGGCTGCTGGTGCTGAGCGGCATGGCCAACGAGGAGGCCAAGCAGTGGCTGGACGAGGGTGACGGCGACCACTCGCGCTGCCAGGCCGCATTCCTCACCGGGGCGCACGCCCGGAAGGCGTCGGGCACCGCCAACGCCACCCTCGAGGTCGGCGTGTCGGTGGACCAGCTCGCGGCCCGCGACCTGCGCGAGGACACCCAGCTCGCCTCGCTCGAGCTGTCGCTCGAGGCCAACGACCTCGCCGGGCAGTGCGAGGACGGCTACGGCTGCGCCTACAGCGCCACCCTCGCGTGGCGCGACAAGAACACCCCGCTGCCGATGGAGACGAACCCCCGCGCGGTGTTCGAGCACCTGTTCGGGGCCGTCGGCAGCACCGAGACGGGGGCGCGGCTGAGGGCCCTGCGCCGCGACCGCAGCATCCTCGACTCGGTCAGCGCCGAGATCTCGGACCTGCAGCGGCAGCTTGGCCGCGGCGACCGGTCGAAGCTCGCCGGCTATCTCGACTCGGTGCGCGACATCGAGCGCCGCATCCAGATCGCCGAGAGCCAGAGCGACCGCGAGCTGCCCGACGTGGTGCAGCCGGCTGGCATCCCCGCGGGCTTCGAGGAGTACGCGGACCTCATGTTCGACCTCATGCTCGTCGCCTATCAGGCCGACCTCACCCGGGTCTGCACGTTCCTCGTGGGCCGCGAGAAGAGCGTGCGCACCTTCCCCGAGATCGGGGTGGCCGACCCGCACCACCCGACGTCGCACCACCGGCAGCGGCCCGAGCAGCTCGCGAAGCTGTCGAAGATCAATACGTACCACATGCAGATCTTCGGGCGCTTCCTCGAGAAGATGGCGTCGACCCAGGACGGCGACGGCTCGCTGCTCGATCACTCCGCGATGGTCTACGGCGCGGGCATGGGGAACAGCAACGCGCACGACCCGCTCGACCTGCCCATCGTCCTCGCCGGCGGCGGGGGCGGCACGATCAAGGGCGGACGTCACGTGCGGCTGCCGGAAGGGACGCCGCTGGCCAACATGCACCTGACGATCCTCGGGAAGATGGGGATCCCGGCCGAGCGGCTCGGCGACGCGACCGGCGATCTGCCGGTGCTGGCCGGCGTGTAGAGTCGAGGGCCGCAGGGGACGGTAGAGCGTACCAGGAACCGCCCCGGCGCGCGCCGGGGCAGAACTGCCGGAGACGTGACGATGCGCACCAACAGCAGATCGGTAGTCGGCGTCGGGCTCAGCCTGCTCGCCGCGGCCTCGCTCGCCGTCGCGGCCGCCCCCGCCGATGACGTCTCGCTCGTCGAGGCGGCCCGGCAGCAGCACACGACGGCGGTTCGCTCTCTCCTCGCGGACGGCGCCTCGGTGAACGCGAGCCGGCCCGACGGCGTCACCGCCCTGCACTGGGCGGCGCAGTGGGACGACGCCGAGATCGCCGGCCTGCTCATCGACGCCGGGGCGAACCCGGGCAGCGCCGACCAGTACGGGGTGACCCCGCTCGCTCTGGCCTGCACGAACGCCAGCTCGAAGATGGTCGGGCGGTTGCTCGATGCCGGCGCGGACGCCGGCGCCACCCAGGCGAACGGCGAGACCGCCCTCATGACCTGCGCGCGGACCGGCGTCCGTGACACCGTGGACCGGCTCGTGGCGGCCGGGGCCGACGTGAACGCCAGCGAGGTCCACCACGGCCAGACGGCGCTGATGTGGGCGGCCTGGGAGGGGCACATCGAGGTCGTCGAGGGGCTGATCGAGCACGGCGCCGACGTCGACGCCCGGACCACCACCGGCTACACGGCCCTCCTCCTCGCGGCGCGGGACGCCTACGGGGCCGTGACCCGGACCCTGCTCGACGCCGGCGCGGACGTGAACGCGGTGGCCAACGACTGGACCAGCGCCCTCGTCGTCGCCACCATTCGCGGGCACGTCGAACACGTCGACCTGCTCCTGAGCCGCGGCGCCGACCCGAACGTCGGTCCCGGCTACACCCCCCTGCACTGGGCGGCGGGGGAGTGGGACACCGAGCTGAACGACCTCTCGAACGGGGTGGCCGAGGGCAACCAGTGGAGCATCTTCGGCGGGCTCCACGCCGCCGACCGGCTGCGCACGGTCCGGGCGCTGCTCGACCACGGTGCCGACCCCAACGCCCGCACGAACGGCACCCCCGGCTTCGGCATCAAGGTGAAGGGCCACCTGGGCAACCTCACCGAGGGGACGCCGTTCCTCATCGCGGCGCGCGCGAACGACACCGCGGTGATGCGCCTGCTCCTCGAGCACGGCGCCGACCCCTTCATTCCCACACGCAACGGCACCACTCCGCTCATGATGGCGGCGGGCGTGGGGCACGAGCCGGGCATCACCCGGTCGGCCGAGCACGAGGCCCTCGAGGCGGTTCACCTGCTTGCGGAGCTGGGCGCCGACGTCAACGCCGCCAACGAGGCCGGCGACACCGCCCTCCACGGCGCCGCCTGGCGCGAGCGGGCCGACACGATCGTGCAGTTCCTGGTGGAGCGGGGCGCCGACGTCGACGCGAAGAACCACCGGGGCTGGACGCCGCTGGTCATCGCCGAGGGCATCCACACCGGCGGCAACTTCATCAAGTCGGACACCACCGCGACGCTCCTCCGGAAGCTGGGAGCCGAGCCCAGTCCTCCGGACATCTCGCGCGAGCCGGACGCGCGATAGCCCGGAGAGCGTCGCCTTCGGCTCCGCTCACCGCCCAACCAACCCTGCGAGGAGTCTGCACCGTTCTACGGCGCAGACTCCCAAGGCGTCCGCGCCGCAGCGCCGTGCGCGGCGCCGTGGACGAACAACAACGGCGGATGCCGGGACGCATCGCGGCCCTTCCGCGCGACGACCTCCCGGCTCATGCGCCGTGAACCACCGAGCACCGGCTGACGGTCACCAACGCCGCCAGCCGCAGGCTCATGCGGCGTCGCGGTCGCGACGCCCGGCCAGGAAGCCCTCCAGCGAGCCCTCCATCTTCGCCATGCGCTCTCGCAGGTCGGCGAGCTCCCGCAGCACCGCATCGAACCGCTTGTCGAGGCGCTCGTGGATGTCTCGGTTCGACGCGTCGAGGCGCTCGTGGATGTCTCGGTTCGACGCGTCGAGGCGCTCGTTGAAGCCCTTCGCGGCTACATCGAGGCGCTCGTTGAAGCCCCTTGCGGTTGCGTCCAGGCGGTCGTGCAGCTTCCGTACGTCGCTTCGAAGCCATGCGAACAGAGCGACTACCAGGGCCGGCGTGAGCAGGCTCGTGATCTCCGGCATCTGTCCGACTCTACCACGTGCTGGAGAGATAGCCGGGCTCGGTCAGGCTCGTGCGGAGAACGGGCCGAGGGCCTTGAGATCTGCCCGTCGAAGTGGTCTCACGCAGGCGAACCTGGAAATGGGGGTAGCGCCGCGGTCGGGCAGACCGCGATGGCCGCAATCGGGGCAACGCTCGCGGGAAACTGGTTGCGGGCGGATTCAAGATGTCATCTTGAATCAGCCGCCGAGCCCCCGCACGAAGGCGGCGACGGCCCGTCCGATCTCGTCGGGCGAGTCCTCCTGGATGAAGTGCCGGCCGCGCACCGTCACCTCCTGCTGGTTCTTCCAGGCGCGGCAGAACTCGCGCTGCGGCCCGATCAGAATCGCCCCCGGGTCGGCGTTGACGAACAGCTTGGGGAGGTCGTTCGCGGCCATCCACTCCGCATAGTCGCGGACGATGCCGGTCACGTCCGGTGGCTCGCCGTCGATCGGGATCTCGCGGGGCCACGTCAGGGTGGGCCGCCGCGACTCGCCCGCTTCCGTGTAGGGGGCCCGGTAGACGGTCATCTCGGCCTCGGTGAGCTGCCGCAGGATCGAGCCGGGCAGGACCCGCTCGACGAAGATGTTGTTCTCGAGCACCATGCCCTCGCCGGCGTCCGAGCGGAACCCCTGGAAGACGCGACGGGCCGCCTCCGGCCACTCCGCCGACGTCACCGGCCGGACCAGCGCCTCCATGTACGCGATGCCCCGGGTCGCGCCGCGGTGCCGGTTCGCCCAGTCGAACCCGAGGGCCGAGCCCCAGTCGTGCACCACCCAGACGACGTCCGACGCGATGCCGAGGGCGGCGAGGGCGCCGTCGAGGAACTCGCGGTGCTCGACGAAGCGGTACCGTCCCGGCCCGGAGTCGTCCAGCTTGTCGGAATCGCCCATGCCGATCAGGTCGAGGGCGATGCAGCGGCCCAGCGGGGCCACGTGGGGCATGACGTTGCGCCAGAGGTACGAAGATGTCGGGTTGCCGTGCAGGAAGACGACGGGGTCGCCGCGGCCCATCTCGACATAGGCCATGCGCTTGCCGAGCACCTCGACGGTCTGTTTCCGCGGCGCGGTCTCCGAGATCATGTCCTGATCGTAGCAGCCCGAGGGCGAATCTCCGCGGCTTCGAGCGGTGCAACGCGGAGACCGCCGCGGGTTGCCCGAGCGCCCTTGTCCGGAGGGTGGACAACCCGCTCCGACGGCGCTAGACTAGTGCGCTACGTAGTGGACGTTCGGGCGAGCCGTCCGGCCGCCTGCTCGGCGATTCAGGAGTATGGAGGTGAGGGGAATGAGAAACGCCAGATTCGTGCTCGGCTGTCTGGCGGCAGCGGCGGTGATGGTGCCGGCCCTGGCCGCGGCCGAGGCGCCCGAGAACCCGACGTTCCACAAGGACATCGAGCCGATCCTGCAGCGCTCGTGCCAGGTGTGCCACCGGCCGAACAACATGGCCCCGATGTCGCTGATGACCTACCAGGAGACCCGGCCGTGGGCCCGGTCCATCCGCACCAAGGTCGAGGCGCGCGAGATGCCCCCGTGGCACATCGACCCCAAGGTGGGCGTGCAGAGCTTCAAGAACGACAACTCGCTCTCCAACGACGAGATCGCCACGATCGGCAACTGGGTGCAGAACGGCGCCCCGCGGGGCAACCCCGAGGACGCGCCGGCCGTCGTCGAGTTCCAGGAGTTCGGGGCCTGGACCATCGAGCCCGACGTCATCGTGACCTCGCCGCCGCACACCGTGCCGTCCGAGGCGGGTGACTGGTGGGGCGACTACATCGTGCCGTCGGGGATTCCCGAGGACCGCTACATCCAGGCCATCCAGACCAAGGCGGGCGACCTGCGGGTGGTGCACCACGCGCTGACCTACGCGGTGACCGATCCGGACGCCCTGCTGAACGACAGCTCCGAGGACGCGTTCCTGAACGAGTACGCGGTGGGCAAGAACGCCGACGTGTATCCGGAGGGGACGGGACGGCTGTTCCCGGCCGACTCGCGGGTGCGCTTCAGCTTCCACTACCACTCGGTGGGAGAGGAAGTGACCGACCAGACGGATCTCGGATTCGTGCTGTACCCCGAGGACTACGAGCCCGAGCACATCCTCTACTCGCGGCAGCTCGGCCAGGCCGGCGAGCTCGACATCCCGGCCGGCCAGGTGACGCGCCACGACGGCTACCAGAAGATGTACCTGCCCGGGAAGCTGACCGGCTTCCAGCCCCACATGCACTTCCTGGGGACCCGGCAGTGCCTCGAGCTCATCTATCCCAACGGGTCGACGGAGATGGTCAACTGCGCCAACTTCGACTTCAACTGGCACATCGTCTACAACTACGAGAACGATGCGCAGCCGGTGTACCCCGCGGGCACGACCCTGCACGTCATCAGCTACCACGACAACACGCAGGCGAACCGCGGCAATCACGACGCGAAGAACTGGACCGGCGGCGGCAGCCGCACCGTCGACGAGATGGCCTTCGCCTGGATCAGCTGGCACGACCTCAGCGACGAGGAGTACGTTGCCGAGCTCGAAGCCAGGAAGGCGAACGCCGACAACGACTAGCAGCGGTGGTTGTTCTCGCGTTCAGGTAGACCATGCCCTCTGCGGGAGCCGCCGCGGCTCCTGCAGGGGGTTTTTTTCAGCAGCAGAAGGGAAGCGGAAAGTGATCATGCAGTTTCTCGGTCGACGGGCCGTGCGCCGGTGGCTCGCCGGTGGGATGGGGGCGGTGCTGGTGCTGGCGGCCGCCGCGAGCGCGTCGGCGCAGGTCAACCGCCGCGACGTGCCGATCGTGGCCCAGCCCCAGCAGCGCTTCGACTCGGGACAGGACATCCAGCCGATCTTCGAGGGGTGGACCCGGAACGAGGACGGCAGCTACCAGTTCCACTACGGCTATCTGAACCGCAACTACCGCGAGCGGCCGAACGTGCCGGTGGGCGCGGACAACTTCTTCTCGCCGGGCGAGCCGGACCGGGGGCAGCCCACCTACTTCTATCCCCGCACGAACCGGTACCAGTTCGACGTGCGGGTGCCGGCCGACTTTCCCCTCGACGCCGAGCTGATCTGGGAGGTGACCCGTCAGGGCAGCACCCAGCGGGCCTACGGCTGGCTGCAGCCGGAGTGGGAGATCGACGTCAACACGATCACGTCGAACGCCCGGACGCAGTTCGGACGCGGTGTGGACGAGCTGTATACGAACCTCGCGCCGGCGGTGAGCGCCGAGGCGAGCCACGAGTCGGTCGCGGTCGGGATGCCGGTGAACCTCACCGCCCGGGTGACCGACGACGATCTGCCGACGCCGGTCCCCGAGCGGGACGACAGCCTGCCGCGCCGCCGCCGCGACCCGACGCTGGTGGCGCCGCCCGGCGCGCCGCAGATTCCCGACAACATCCCCAGCTATACCCGCCCGACCCCGACCCGGAACCACATCTCGGTGCTCTGGGCGGTGTATCGCGGCCCCGCCGACGCCGACTTCGAGCCCTACGGCTACCAGGAGTGGGCGGAGGGGATGGACGGCGACGGCTGGACGTCGGGCACGTTCGAGACCACCGTCACGTTCGAGGAGCCGGGCGACTACACGCTGCGGGCCTTCGTCAGCGACGCGATGCTGATCTCGCACGGCGACGTCGAGATCACGGTGACCGCGGCCGAGTAGTAGTTGCGCCCGGAACGGCGGGGACTACTGGAGGATTGGGTTGCCGGGCAGCGCGCGGTCAGGCGTCGTTTGTCCGGATTAGTCTCCGTCGTGGCTCGGCGCTGCTCCCCTGGAGGCGTTGACAGCCCGGGTTCTGCGGGCAGCGGCGCCGACAGGCGCGCTTGGCGGGAAGAGTAGTCGCGCCCGTCGCCGCCTGCCGGGAAGCACTGCCTCATTGGGGAGGTGCTGCTCCCAGGCAGGCTCCGGCTCCTCACGCTCCGATAGACGCGGTGGCCGGGCAGCGGCGCTTCCGAGGCGCTCTGCCCGGGCGTGGGGACGGCGGACCACCTGCGCTCTGCTACCCGCGCGTCCGCGTGGCGCGGGCGGTGAGGAACATGGCTGTCGCCAGGCACGCCGCACCGACTGGCACCGCGATGATGCCCAGTCCCGGATCGCCCCCGTAGAGCTGCACCCCCCCGGCGAAGAACCCGCCCGGCAGCAGCACGCTCGCCCCCATCAGGCACAGCGACACCATCCGCTGATTCCCGTCCCCGAGCTCCGGGAACCCGCGCAGGCACAGCGCCCAGGCGACGTGGACGAGACCCAGCAGGGCGCCGTGGGCATGGGCCAGGGTCCACATGAGCCGGCGGGTCTCGTTGGTGACGTCCAGGTAGAAACCCGCCTTGAACCCGTGCAGCAGCTCGAGGACGAAGCCGACGGAGAGAAAGACGAGGAGCGACCACCAGCCGAAGCGGAGGTGGCGGACCGGATAGTCGATGTCGGGGCGGGGTCGCTGAGCCACTACTCTCGGAGGAAGAGGGGCCGCCGGTCGCGGGCGTCGAAGAGCCGCCGCATGGCGTCGACCCGCAGCTCGCCGCGCGGGTCGACGAGCAGCTCGGGCTCGCGGCGCAGGCGGGCGGCCGGCGAGGCCCGCCATTCCCGGAGCACGCGCACCGCCGTGTCGACGCGCGCCTGCCGCGGGCCGGTGAAGTCGTAGTCGAGGTTGGCGTAGCCGGGCAGGCTGCGCAGCGAGCGGGCGGCGATGAACCGCACGGCGTCGTAGGGGTCGCCGAGGGCCTCGCCGAGGTGAGGCACCATCCACGTGGTCCCCGACGCCTCCTGGGCGGGCCCCCAGCCCATGCTCCAGGCGGTGAGGGCTCGCAGGCCCGCGTCGCCGGCCAGCATCCAGCGCAGCCCCGTCGCCACCGTCCGGTCGCCGTTCCGCATCGGGGGGACGGGCATGTCGTACCACGCGTCGAGCCGCTCCGCCGTCCATGCCAGGGTCTTGTCGAGGTGGCACAGGTTGCAGGCGTTGGGCCGCCCCAGCTGCACCGTCTCCGCCGCCGACGGGCTGCCCACCGTATGGCTGCGTATCGCCTTCAGCAGCCCGTAGCTCGTGTACGGCATGTGGCAGTTGTAGCAGCGGCTGCCCGCCGACTCGGGGGCGTGGCGGGTGTGGGCGGCGGGGTCCGCGCGCAGCGGCTCGTGGCACTGCAGGCACGCCTCGTCGCCGTCCATGCTCGCCGACACCTGGTGGGTGTCGGCCCACTCGGCGACGGTCCGCGGGTCGTCGGCCGTCTTGTGCATGGCGTGGCACGAGAAGCAGCTCAGCGTGCGTTCCGGCGTCTGGGCGTCGCGGAAGCAGGGGGAGTCGAGCAGCCCGTTGTACTCGCGGCCCGAGACCCGGATGGTGCCGTCGGGCCAGAACGAGCCGCGGACGAAATCGGGGTCGGCGGCGACCAGCGACCGGATCTCCGCCGAGGTGCGGTCCGCCGCGGGCTGGACGATGAACCGCGTGTCCCGCAGCTCGTCGCCGGGGCGGTAGGGCAGCCCCTCGCGGCTCGCCTGCCGCTCGTCGTCGGGGTCGTAGTACTCCCACACGCTGTGGCACTGCCCGCACACCTGCGATGACCGCACCGGGTCGAGGTTGCCCGGCTGCACGATGGTCGGGTCGCCGTCCCCCGCGAGATGGCTTGCGTAGCGTCTCAGGGGGCTGCGGTTGGCCTCGACGTGGGCCTCGGCGGGGCCGTGGCACGACTCGCAGGCGATGCCGAACTCCGCCACCGTGGTGTCGACGGCCTGCTCGAGGAACGGCGCTGAGCGGTAGGGGGTGTCGAAGGCGGTGCGGCCCAGCGTGGTGTGGCACACGATGCACACCGCGTTCCAGTGGCCGTCGAGCATCGCGAGCGACTGCCCCGGCGGGTGCAGCACGAGGGCGCTGCGCGGCACCCACTTGTCCTCGGCGAGAAGGTAGGCGCCGGGCAGGATGTTCAGCCCGCGGTCGTGCCCGGTGGCGTACCAGTAGACGTTCTGGTGGTGCGACCCGGTCATCATGACCACGCGCCGCCGGATGCGGGGGCGCTCGGCGTCCGGCCCCTCCCAGCCGGGGTCGTCGAACTCCGCCCACAGCTCGTCTTCCCGGCGCTCGAGCTGCATGGGGCTCCCGTGGACCGCGTCGACCTGCACCCCGTCGAAGTCGGCGCTGACGGTGTCGGGGGTGGCGACCTGGGTCATCGTCCGGTGGTACGACCCGTGCCAGCTTTCGTACTCCGAGGGGTGGCAGGCGCGGCAGGTGTCCGACGATACGTAGCCGTCGGCGGTCACCTCGACGGGGCGATCCGCCACCTCGGACTCGGGGACCGGCCGGTCGGCCGTGAGGGCGAGGGCGATCCCGAGGCCGGTCGACGCGGAGACGATCATGATGGCCGGGGCGTAGCGGAGGGTAGAGGCGGAACGTGACCGTCGCGGGGGATCTCCCGCGGACGGCGCGGGAACCGACGGGGGTCGGGGGCGGGAGGATCGAGGCATCGGAATCGGAGACTCGCGCGCCCGGGCGATCCGGCTCGAGACCGGTCCACCCGGGCGCCGAGAGAGTGCGACGGCGGCTCTAGTTGACGGCGAAGCAGTAGTAGTAGCCGTTGCCCCCCGTGGCCTGCAGGTTGGCCTGGCTGCAGCCGCGCGAGCCGTGGGCCGAGTTCCACGAGTTGGGATTGGCGCCGCCGCCGGTGCGGTCGAAGTGGCCGACCAGGGCGCTGCCCTCGCCGTCGGCGCCCGACATCCAGTTGCCGCAGGTGGTGTCACCGTCGCTCATGACGGCGGTGCCGTCGAGGTACGACCCGGTCAGGATGTCGTGCTGGTTCGGGCTGTCGCCCCGCCCGTTGGTCATCCCGCCCTGCTCGTTGAGCACGGTCTCCTTGGTCAGGTTGTTCTCGAAGTGGAGCGTGTCGAGGTCCCGCGCGACCTCCACGCCGGCGACGTTCTGCCAGGGGCCGCTGCCGATGCGGTCGCGCGCATTGACGCCGCCCTCGCCGGTGGTGCTGAGATACGCCCGCCACGTCTTGTCCCCGGCCCCCACCGCCGCGGCCAGCGACTGGCAGTGGGCGTCGGCCCCTTCGAGGCCGCCGAGGTTGGCGCCGTCGCCGGGGCCGGCGCTGGTCAGGAAAAAGGTCATGTCGGCGGCCTGCGCCTGGGCGGGAGAGGCGGTCGCGAAGCTCACGAGCAGCGCGGCGCCGAGCAGCAGCATCTTCTTCATCGGTGGTTCTCCTTCTCGAGTCCCGTCCACGGGACGATTCCTGCGACGGATGTACTACGAATCGGCCAATTATAGCGCGGGCCGGCGGGCGCGTCGGAGCCGACCTCGGGATAGGATACTTGCGGTCGCACGCGTGCGTACACTGTCGGTGCGTTCCGGCGGCCGGGTCGACTTCTGACGGCAGAATGAGGTGAGAGACATGAGAAGCGTTGCGGCATTCTTCCGCGGCGGGGCGGCCGTCCTGCTGCTGGCGGCCGGCGCCGCCGGCGCCGAGGCGCAGTCGGCGGGCCGGATCATGCGCCAGGCCGAGGCCGATTTCCTCGCCGGCCGCATCGAGGAGTCGGTGGCGGGCTTCGACCAGGTGGCGCGCGCGCGCCCCGACGCGGCGCCCCAGTTCTGGCAGCGGGGGATCGCCCTCTACTACGCGGGACGTTACGACGACTGCCGCCGGCAGTTCGAGGACCACCGCATCGTCAACCCCAACGACGTCGAGAACGCCGCGTGGCACTTCCTGTGCGTCGCGCGCGGCGACTCGCCCGAGGCGGCGCTGGCGGCGCTGCTGCCGGTAGGGCGGGACGGGCGCCGGCCCATGGCGGAGATCTACGAGATGTTCCGCGGCCGAATGTCGCCCGAGGAGGTCCTGGCCGCGGCCGGGGCGCAGGCGAGCGCCCGCTTCTACGCCCACCTGTACCGCGGGCTGTATCACGAGGCCTGGGGCCGCGACGAGGCGGCGCGGGAGGAGATCTTCCTCGCCGCCGACGCGCGCTTCGCGCGGTTCGGCGGCTACATGCACGGCGTGGCGGTGGTGCACCGCAACCTGCTGCAGCGGGGGCGGTGAGACGCGGCGGACGGAGACGTCGTGTTCGTATCAAGCACGCAGGTCACAGCGCCGGCGGCCCTTTCCGCGTCCTGCACGCGGCGACGGCGGCGAGCGCCCGCCAACGCCGGCGAGCCGGTCCGCACCGTCGTGCGCCCGAAGGGCCGCCGGCCGCAGCCGAAGCGGTGGGCCTACGCCGTCGACCAGCTCCGCACCCAGCGCTCTCGCCGGTCCGGCAGCTCGCGTACGCCCCCCGCCCGGTCAACGTCCCCCGGTCGGCCGCGAGCTCGGCGGCCCAGGTTGTGGGGTAGGATCGAGGGGTCATGGAAACCTTGATCTTGGTCTCTGCGATATCCGCAATGCTCGCGGCCGCCGGAGCCCTGTTCAACGGCTGGATGATCGCCAAGCTCTCCGGTCGGCTCGACAGGCTGGAGGGCCGCGTCGACGCCATTGAGGCGACCCTCCAGACCCTCATGGCGGCGCTCATCGGCCCCGCGAGGGTTCACCCGGGAACGAACGCGCCCGCCCGCGAGCCGTAGCCCCCCCCTCCTCACTCGGCGCGGCTCGGCGGGCGGCCGCGAGCTCGGCGACCAGGGGCGATGCACGGTCGTGCTCATGACGGCTGGAATATGATTCCATGTCGTCCTCGGGTCAACCCCCGTGCGGGGAGGGCGGCCATGTCGAACGCCCACCGGAGAGATTCACGCCCCGAATGACGGCGGCCTCGTGATGACGATCCCGCGTTCCCCTGAGAACGGGGCGGACCTCCGCGTTCACCGGCGGCGGCTGCTCGACTGGGTGCGCGGCCAGCTCGTCGGTCCGGCCGGTTCCGGCTGGTTGCGCGGTTCGCCCGTCGAACGCTATCCGGCCGGGGTGCTGCACCCGGTCGATCCGGCCGGTTGGGGCATGACCGGGCTCGATCCCGCGCAGTCGGAGAAGGACGGGGACGAGCCTCGGCACGATCCGGCAGGGCAACCCGTGGACCCGCGCGAAGCGCACGGGGCCGAGTCGGCGGCGGCGCCGCCGGACGACGAGGAGGACGACGACGCGCCGGTCGGCGCCGAAGGGGCGCCGGACGGCCTTGCGGCCCGGCCGGTGGGCCGCCGCCGCTACGTGCCCCCGTCTTCCGTCGGCGTGTCCTTCTACGTGCGCGGCGATGCGCGTCTGCTCGTCACCGCGTCTGCGGCGAGCTACCGGCGGGTGCGCGAACGCGGCGCGTCGGGCCGGTTCGTGGCCCACCGGCCGGACGCCGATCATCCCGGCGGCGACGGACGTGAAACGGACGATGGCGGCGGGTCCCGCGCGCGCTACGAGCGTACGCCGTTCGAGTGCGGTCTGTTATGGCCCGACGGCGAAGCCGAGGCGCCGGATGGCGTGAGACGGCAGGTTCGCCGCCGACCGTATCGGGCTGGCGATCTGGTGACGGCCACTTTCTCGAACGTCTCTCCGGCGGCTGCTCCGGGCTCCGAGGGGGCCGCGGCTCCTGCATGGGAGACCCAGCTCGACGTGCGACGACGGTCGTACGGGGACGGGCACATCCTGACGGTGGTTTTCGCGAACCGTCAGCCCGAGGCGCCGCCCGGCACGGACCGGGCTGAACGGCGCCTGTTCGAGGCCCGTCTCGAATGCGTGGTCCAGGCGGGGGAGCTGGCCGAGTACCCGCGCGTGGACCCCGCCCTGCTGACCGACGAGGAGCAGGAGATCGAGCTCCGGTACCGGGACACGCACATCTACGCGATCGGCCACGGCGCGGCGGCCGATTGGGTGCTGGAGCCGGGCCGGCCGCCGCGCATCCGGTCCGCGTGCATGCCGGCGGTGGACGTGCCGCTGGTGACGACGCAGGTCGACGGCGTCGACGACCGCGTGCTGGTGATGCAGGACATCGCGGCGACAGAGACGTTCCTGGAGTGTCTCCCCCGGTTCGAGGCCTTCGTGGCCGCCTATGGCGCCTGGGTCGGCCGCCAGCACGCAGCGGCGCGGCGGTTCGCGGCCGGCGAGCGGGCGGCGGCCGACCGCATCTGCGCGCGGATGGACGCGGCGCGGGAACGGATGCTGGGCGGGGTGGAGCGGCTGCGCCGCGACGACGACGCGGCCCTCGCGTTCCGGCTGGCCAATCAGGCGATGCTGGACCAGATGCGTCAGCACGACGTCGCCGCGGGCCGGGACCGGGACGTGCGCGATTACCGCTGGCGGCCGTTCCAGCTGGCGTTCCTGCTGGCGGTCATCGAGTCGACCCTCGACGAACACGACGCGTGCCGGGACGTGCTGGACCTGATCTGGTTCCCGACCGGCGGCGGCAAGACGGAAGCCTACCTGGGCCTGATCGCCTTTCTCATCGTCTGGCGGCGGCTGCGGTACGGCGAAGCCGGCGGCGGCACCACGGTGCTCATGCGCTATACGCTGCGGCTGCTGACGCGGCAGCAGTTCGAACGGGCGGCGCGCATCGTCTGTGCCCTCGAGCGGCTGCGCCGGCTCGGCGCCGCGCCGCTCGGTGACGAGCCGATCACGGTCGGGCTGTGGGTGGGGGCGGCGGCCAGCCCCAATACCCTCAAGGAAGCGGCGAAGCAGGTCGCGGCTCCGGCGCCGCGCCACGGCGGTCCCGCCGCGGGACCGGTCGGCGCCGGGCCGGCGCCCGCCGAACCGCCGGCAGACGACGGCTCTCGGGAGGCCGCGTCAGGTGACGCAGTCGGCGCCGGCCCCCTCCTCGCGCTGCAGGCCTGTCCCTGGTGCGGCCGACCGTTCGCCGCGCCGTACGGCTACCGCGCCGGCCCGCACGAGTCCGGCTTTGTGTGCGGCAACCCCGGGTGCGCGTTCGGCGACGGGCGTCCGCTGCCCTGCCGCGTGGTGGACGAAGCGCTGTACGACGGACCGCCGACGCTGCTCGTCGGCACCATCGACAAGTTCGCGCGGCTAGCCTGGGAGGAGCGCGCGGCGGCGTTCTTCGGCCGCGGCCGGCGCCGGCCGCCGGAGCTGGTGATACAGGACGAGCTGCACCTGATCGCGGGGCCCCTCGGGTCGGTGGCCGGGGTCTACGAGGCGGCCGTCGACACGGTGCTCGAACGGCGCGGCGTGCGTCCGAAGTACATCGCCTCGACCGCCACCATCCGCACCGCCCGCGACCAGGTGCGGCGGCTGTACGGCCGCGACATGGCCGTCTTTCCGCCGCCCGGCCTGTCCGCCGACGACTCCTGGTTCGCCCGCACCGACCGTTCCCGGCCCGGCCGGCTGTACGTCGGCTACCTGGCGCCGGGGCTCGACCGGCAGCACTGCCTGGCGCCTCTCGCCGCCGTCCTGCTGGCGGCGCCGGGGGCGGTGTTCGAGGACCAGGGGGACGCGGATGACCTGCTCGACGCGTGGTGGACGCTGGTGGTCTACCACGGCAGCCTCCGCGGCGTCGGGGCCAGCCACAACACCTTCGTCACCGATGTGCGCGCGTTTCTCCAGCGTCTCGACGCGGAGCGGGCCGAGGCGGCCCGCGCGGCCGGGGCGCCGTCGGCGCCCGGCTTCTCCTCGCCGCGCGCCGCCGCGCGCCGCCAGCCGGCCGTCGCCCAGCTCACCAGCCGGTCCTCGGCGGAGGAGAACGCCCGCACCTTCGACCGGCTGGCCGCCCCGCGCGGCGCGCCCGACTGTCTGGACGCGGTGCTGGCGACCAACATGCTCTCGGTCGGCGTGGACGTCGACCGGCTGGCCGCGATGGTCGTCAACGGCCAGCCCCTCACCACGGCCGAGTACATCCAGGCCAGCAGCCGCATCGGGCGCGCAGAGGTGCCGGGCCTCGTCTTCGCGAACTACTACCGCCAACAGGCGCGCAGCCTGTCGCACTACGAGAACTTCCGCCCCTACCACGAGTCGTTCTACCGCTTCGTCGAGCCGACCAGCGTGACGCCGTTCACCTACCAGGTGCGCAAGCGCGCGCTGCACGCGGCGCTGGTCATCGCCCTGCGCCACGGCGTCGACGACCTGGCCGCCAGCGCCGCCGCCGGCCGGTTTCGGAGGGACGACGCACAGGTGCAGGCGGTGGTCGAAGCCCTGGAGCGGCGCTGTCGCCGGGCGGCCGGCGACGCCGCGAACGACACGGCCCGCCACCTCGATCGGCTGGTCGACGAATGGCACGACGAGGCGCTTCGCTGCGACCGCGAGAATCGCGGGTTGCACTACGATTGCCGGGACCAGAGCGCCGACCGACTGCTCGGCGCCTTCGACGGCGCGCGGCCGGGCCGCTGGAGGACGCTCAACTCGATGCGCAACATCGAAGACACCGCCCTGCTGTCGGTGAAACAGCGCGATGACGGGCGGCGTGACCGCCCCCGGCGCGGGTTCGGTCCCGCAGGCGAGGCATGATGGCCGCCCGGGCGTCGGCCGCGCCCGGACCCGGCGTAGCCGCCCCCGGGGCGAGGCGGGATGGCTGACGAGCCGATTCCGGTACGGCTGTCGCACCTGTTGCAGTACTGCGCCGTCGGGGCGGTGGTGCGCGGTCCGGACTGCCTGGTGACGGTGAAGGACACCCGCGCCTGGACGTGCGGGGTCGAGCACCAGATTCAGCACGTCGAGCAGGTGCGTGCGGTCCTCGGCATCGGCGGCACGCTGCGTTCACCGCCGGTGGCGCGCATCGAGGACGGCCGGCTGACGGGGCAACCGGTTCCCGCCACGCGGTTTCCCGGCTGGATGCGCTGCGCGCGGTGCGGGCTGCTGCACTACCGGCCGTGGCGGCGGACCTCCGCGACGGCGCCGGACACGCGGTCCCGGCCGCGTGGTGATGCCGGGGTCTGCAGGGGCGCAGAGGGGCGGGGGTGTCAGGGCCGGCTCGAGCAGGCGCCGTGGGTCCTCGCCCACGCCCGCGGCCATCTCGCGGACCTGCCCTGGCACCGGCTGGCCCACCCCGAGAGCGAGAGCAGGCATCCGGGCCGCCGCCGCTGCCGCGCCGACTGGGACGAACCGTACCTGCACGTGGCGCCGGCCGACCGCGGCCACGTGGTTCGATGCGGCCGGTGCCGCGCGTCCGGGCCGCTGCCCCAACGCTTCCCGTTCGGGGAGCGGGCGTGGCGACAGCCGTGGTTCCCCGAGCCGGCGGGGCCGCTGGACGAGCCGGCGTGGGTGCTCGAGATCAACGACGTGCGCGTCCACGCGCCGGATACCGTCACCGCGCTGGTGATACCGCCCGAGTCGCGCATCCGCCGCGGTACCGTGATCGATCGTCTCTTCGGCAGCTCCGACCAGCAGGCGGCCGTGCGCGGCGCCCGCGCCGGCCTGCACCGGAAGACCGTGTTGCGGCGCATCGCGAGGGACCTGCGCTGCACGCCGGACGAGGTCGAGGAGGCGCTGGCCGGGATCGACCAGGGGTATCCGCTCTACGGGCGGTCCATCGCCGGCGGCGACCTGCTGCAGAGCGAGTACCGGGCCCTCGTCGAACCCATCCCGGACCTGCGCGAAGACGAGGACTTCGTCACCACGCACCACACCGAGGCGTGGTCGGCGTTGGTCCGGGGACTGGACGGCGCCGCCGGACGCATCGCCGGCGCCGTGGACCGGCTGATCGCAGTCGAGCGCCTCAAGGAGATCCTGGTGCTCAAGGGGTTCCGGCGGCTGGGCGGCGAGACCGTGACGCCGCCCGACCTGACCGGCGAGAGCGGCTGGCTGCCGGCGCTGGAGCTGTACGGCGAGGGCATTTTCTGCACGCTGCACGAAGACCGCCTGCGGCGCTGGGAATCGGACGACACCGTGTGCGTCCGGGCGCAGGCGTTCGGCGACCGGCTCGCCGGCGGGCCCGTGCGCCTGCCCGCGCCGCCGCGGGTCACGCCGCGCTTCCTGCTGCTGCACACGCTGGCCCACCTGCTCATCCGCGCCTTGGAGAGCCATGCCGGCTACCCCGCGGCGTCGTTGAAGGAGCGCATCTACAGCCGCCCCGGCGGGGAACCGGACCAGCCCCCGCTGGCCGGCATCCTCATCTACGTCGCGGTGCCCGATACCGAGGGCTCGCTCGGGGGCCTGCTGCAGCAGGCGCAGCCGCGCCGGTTCCTGCGCCTGCTCACCGCCGCGGTGGAGGCGGCGGGCTGGTGCTCGCTGGACCCGGTCTGCGGCGAGCGGGAGGGCCACGGCCCCGGGTTGCTGAACGGGGCTGCCTGCCATGCCTGCGCCCTCGTGCCGGAGCCGAGCTGCGCCTGGGGCAACGTGCTGCTCGACCGCACTTTCGTGGCCGGCGATGCGGACGGCCGCGGCTCGACGTTGTTCGGCGGTCGGGCGCGGGTCGGCGACGGCGCCTGATTTTCGTGGGCCGTCGGGCGGCAGAGACTCGGACACGACGGGCGGGCGGACGCCGGTCGGCGGCGGCGCCCGATCTCGTGGAAGGCCGGAGGGCGGCAGAGACTCGGACAAGACGGGACGTTGAGGATGGACCGGAAGAGGGAGCGGGAGATCGTGCGCGCCCTGGCGGCGAGGCGCAGGACGTTCGAGCTGCCGGGCATCCACGAGCTGAGCAAGGAGGCGGAGCTCGCAGTTCGTCGTGGGACCGGTGCCGGTGCCGGTCCCGGAGGAGGGGCAGGTGTTGGAGGAGCGGGGGCAGGTCCCGGAGAATCAGGCAGCTCGCCGAAGGAGGAAAGGACTCTGGTTGTCGGCGGTCCCGGAACCGGCAAGACCGTTCTGTGCCTGCATCGCGCCGGCCGCCACCGAAGGCTGAAGGAGCATCACCGGTTCCTCGTCTGGAACCATCTGCTGCACCGAGCCAGCCGGCAGCTGTACGGCGAAGAGCTCGTCGGCGAGACATGGGAGGCTTGGTTCGACAGAACGTTCCGGGAACGTACCGGGCGTGCGCTGCCGAGAGAGCCGGCGGAAGGGGACGGCGACTACAGGCCGATCAACTGGGAAGCCGTTCAGCGTTTCGCGCCGACTCGTCCCCTGGTTCCCGCCTACGCGCCGTGGCTCGTGATCGACGAAGGCCAGGACATGCCGCCGCAGTTCTACCGGATGCTCGTCGAGTTCGGCTACACGCGGTTCTTCGTGGCCGCCGATCAGAACCAGCAGATCACGGAGCGGCACAGCAGCCGCCGGGACATCGAGACGGAGCTGGACATCGACACCGCGGACGTCATCATACTGAAATTCAACTACCGCAACAGTACCCCCGTGGCCAGGCTGGCGCGTGCGTTCCATACCGGCGATCCGGCCAACCCCCCGCCTGACCTGCCCATCGATCGGCCCGGTCCGGCCCCTCTGTTCCTGACCTACGCGCCGGCGCGATTTCCGGACATCTGCAGCCGAATCGTGAAGCTGGTCGATCGGAACCCGCGAAGGCTGGTCGGGGTCATCGCGCCGGACAACGAGACCCGGGAACGCTATCTGGACCAGCTTCGCAGGGTGGACGGGGCCGGTCTCGACCATGGCGCGCCGGTCATCGAGACCTTCTACGGCAGCCACAGACCCGATGTCCGCTTCGACGAGGGCGGTATCCTGGTCATCAACGCGCAGGCCTGCAAGGGCCTCGAGTTCGACGTCGTGGTGCTCGCCGACATCGACCGGCACCACGTGTCGCCGACCGATCTCGACGCCGTGAGGAAACGGTTCTACGTGATGGTCGCCCGGGCCCGCGAGCAGGTGATCCTGCTCGATCAGCGTGGAGTGAACAGCCGAATCGACGAGATCCTGCCGGGCGATCCCGACGTTCTCCAGCGGAAGGATCTGGAGTAGAGAGGGGAGCAGGATGACCACTCCGGAGCAACCCGGCCTGTTGGGCATCCTGCCCGGGCGCGGCCCGCGGGACCGAGGCGCCGGCGGACGCGCGGGGTCGCGACCGGGTCCCGTGGAGAGCGCGCCGCCGTCGGCGGCCGCGTTCGGCGAGGTCCCCGAACGGTGCTGCCTGGTCACCAATCACCTGAACCTGCTCTACATGCTCGCGGCCGGCCTGGTGCTGCCGAGGAGCGGCTTCGGCGAGAAGTACTACCGCGACACCCTCGAGTGCTGCCCGGGCTGGATACCGTTGTTCACCGGCCGTCCCGGCCGGGCCGCCGTCGACCACTCCATCGCCGAGGCGGCGCACCTCAAGCCGTGCCAGGTGGTCGTCTCGCTACGGGAGTGCGCCGGTCCGGTCATGGTTCCGGTGCCGGGCGGCGTCGAGAAGCGCCGCTGGCCGCACGAGGTGGGCGGTGCGCCGCTGATCTTCGTGCCCGCGCCGTTGCCGGCGTCGGCGATCGGGGAGATCCGGTTCGGGTCGCTCGATGACGCGAAGGCGTGCAAGGCCGACGCGTCGGATTATGGCAACGTGCCCCTGGCGGACTTCGAGACGCGCCCGGACCGCAGGCGCTCGGGCCTCGCCGCGGGTCCGCCGTGGCCGCCGCCGCACCTGCCGCCCGAGCGCGCGGCGCCGCTCGGAGCGGCCCACGCCGTCGGCGGCATGCTGGCCATGCTGCGCCTGCTCGCGAATCGGGACCGCGGCGAGGTCCTGGCGGGCGGTGAGCCCCTGGGCCTGGCCGCCTGCAGGGCCGCGTTCGACCCCGGCGAGGACTCGACGCCCGGCCTGTCGGCGACGGTGGCGGCGGAGCTGACGGCGTGGATGCGGACCGGGCTCTTCCCCCCGCCACCGGCCGCCGCCCTGCCCGGCATCGACGGCGGCGGGGCGCGCCGGCTCTTCTGGGGCGCGGTCGACACGCTCGCGCAACGGGCGGGCGCGGCTGGCGTCGACGAAGCCAACGCCCGGCTTCTCGGCTACCTCGAACGCGCGTCGGGGGGGCTCGAAGAGCGGTTGCGGCAGCACGTCCTCGAGCTTCGGGAGGCGCTCGAGTCCCTGACGGGGTTGGCCGATCTGACCGCGTCGGATCTGTTCGACCGGTTCAGGACGCCGTTTCCGCGGGCGATGTCGCTGCTGTTCCTGCGGTCGACCTGTGCCGACCTGCTGGCGTTCGAGCACGAAGCGCTGACTCCCGAGGACCGGCTGGCGGCGGCGCTGCTGTTCGGGGCCCGCGCCGGCTGGCTGTCGCTGCCGCTGTCGCTGCGCGGCGGGAAGGCCGCTTCCGCCGCCGTCTCGCACCGTATGGCGGCGCTGAGCCATCGGGTGACGGACTCCGGCTTCGAGCTGGGCCCGGCCCCGGCGCGCCCGAGGCCGCTTGCCGAGCTGTTCGCCGGCGAGTGGGACGCGCGCCGGCGGAAGGCCGCGGTCGAGCTCGCCCGGCGGCAGGAGTGGACTGACTGCCTGCAGACGCGGGTGAAGCTGGGCGCGGGCGAGTATGCGTTGAAGGTCACACGCGGCGCCACCGAGATCGTTCTTCCGGGCGAGGCGCGCGCTGTCGAGACCGAGGTGGACCGCATGCGATTCTCGACGCGACTGACGGAGACCTCCGTCGATCCGGAACACGAGTCCGCGGTCGCCGAGATGCTGGCGGACGGCGTTGTAGCGGCGCCGCGCGGGCGCCGCCAGAATCCCGCCGGCTCACGAACGCGGTGACAGCATCCATGCCTGCCGATTCCCCACCCGACGTCACCGTCGCCGAGGCCCGCCGCCGCATCGCCGATCTGCGCCGCGACCTCGTGCGCCACGAGCACCGCTACTACGTCCTCGACGACCCCGACATCACGGACGCCGAGTTCGACGCCCTCATGCGCGAGCTCGAGCAATTGGAGGCGCGGTTCCCCGAGCTCGTCACCCCCGACTCGCCGACACGGCGCGTCGGGGGGGCGCCGCGCGAGGGGGTCGAGAAGGCGGCCCACTCGTCGGTGATGCTCAGCCTCGAGAACGCCTTCGACGACGCCGAGCTGCGCGACTTCGACCGGCGCGCGCGCGAGTTGGCGGAGGCCGAGACCCTCGACTACGTCGGCGAGCTGAAGCTCGACGGCGCTTCGATGGCCGTCCGCTTCGTGGCCGGCCGGCTCGACCTGGCGCTGACGCGCGGGGACGGCGTCGAGGGCGAGGTGATCACGCCCAACGCGCGCACCCTGCGTTCGTTGCCGCTGTCCGTCGACCGCGACATCCTGCAGGAAGCGGGGGTGCCGCCCGACTTCGAGGTCCGCGGCGAGGTGGTCATGCCCCGGGAGGCGTTCGCCCGGCTGAACCGCCGGCAGATCGAGGAGGGAGGGAAGACCTTCGCCAACCCCCGCAACGCCGCCGCCGGCGCCCTGCGCATGCTCGACGCCCGCGTCACCGCCGCCCGCCGCCTCGACTTCCACGCCTACGCCCTGCTCGCCGCCGGCGAGCCCCTGCTCGATTCGCACTGGGCCTCGCTCCAGGTCCTGAAGCGGCTCGGCTTCAAAGTGGCGGCCGAGCACGCGAGGCTCTCCGGGGTCGACGCCCTGCCGCCGTTCCGCGACACGTGCATGGCGCGCCGCGACGCGCTGCCCTACGACATCGACGGGGTGGTGTTCAAGCTGGACGACACCGCCCTGTGGCGCCGGCTCGGGGCGACGTCGAAGTCGCCGCGGTGGGCCATCGCCTGCAAGCCGGCCGCGCAGCAGGCGGAGACGGTGGTCGAGGACATCGACGTGCAGGTGGGGCGGACCGGCGCCGTCACCCCGCGGGCGCGGCTGCGGCCGGTCGAGGTCGGGGGGGTGACGGTGTCGCGCGCGACCCTCCACAACGAGGACGAGATCGCCCGGCTCGGCCTGCAGATCGGCGACCGCGTGGTGGTGGAGCGCAGCGGCGACGTGATTCCGAAGGTGGTGCGGGTGGCGGCCGAGGGCGCGGAACGCCGCCCGTTCCGCATGCCCTCCGAATGCCCGGCCTGCGGCTCCCCGGTGGTGCGCGAGGCGGACGAGGTGGTGGCGCGGTGCATCAACGTCAGCTGCCCGGCCCGGCTGAGGGAGTCGATTCTCCACTTCGCCCACCGGACCGCCATGAACATCGACGTCCTCGGCGACTGGCTCGTGGGGACGTTGATCCGACCGAGATCGGGCGGCGAGGAAGTGGGCCCGAAGGTCGAGCCGGGGCTTGGCGACCGGGCTATGGTGGAGGGAATCGCGGACCTCTATGAGCTGAAGGCCGAGGCTCTCGCCGATCTGCAGAAGGAGAGCACCATCGGCGAGGAGCGGGCGGCGGTGCTGGTCGAGGGCCTCGCCCGCGCGAGAGCGGGGCTCACGCCAGCCCGGGTGCTGCACGCCCTCGGGATTCCCGGGCTCGGGAGGCAGCAGGCGGAACGGTTGGCGGCGGCGGTGCCCGACCTCGAACGGACCGCGGCGGCCACCGTCGAGGAGCTGGAGCAGGCTGCGCGCATCAGCCGCCGGCACGCCGAGTCGGTGCAGGCGTTCTTCGTCGAGCCGGCCCACCGGCGGCTGGCCGCGCTAGCGGGCCGGCTGGCCCGCGGCACCGAGCCGGCGCCGTCCGATGCGGCTCGGGACGGCGGGCCCGCGCCGGACGCTTCGCCGGCGGAGCCTTCGACGCGCCCCCCGATCGAGGCTCGCGCCGGGGAGGTCGGCTTGCCTCCGGACGTCCCGCCGGCCGAAACCTCGGCGCGGCTTCCGCTCGACGGTCGCCCTCCTGATGGCGGACGGTCCCTGGACGACGCGTTCGCCAAGGCACTCCGCCGTTGGGTGCAGCGCAGCGTAGAGGGCGTCCGGGGGATCGGTCCCCGGCTGGCGGGCCGGCTCGTCGACCTCGGCCTCGTGCAGAGCCCCGGTGACCTCTACACGCTCGATACCGCGCTCGCGGCTCGGATTCCCGTCCCCATCAAGCTCGGGAAACGGTCGGCGGACAAGGTCATCGAGGGGCTCGAGCGATCGAAGGGCGCTGCCCTCGGCCGGCTGGTGTACGGGCTCGGCATCCGGCACGTGGGCGCCAGGACGGCCGAGCTCCTCGCCGCCCGCTTCCGCAGCCTGGACGGTCTGAGGGAGGCGTCGGCCGAGGAGCTGGAGGCCGTCGAGGAGGTGGGCCCAACCATCGCCGAGTCGGTCCGGACATTCTTCGGCGCCGAAGGGAACCGAAAGCAGATTGAACGGCTCCAGCAGGCCGGGCTGAACCCCGTCGTCGAGGCACCGGTCGCCGGGGTCGACGCCCCGCCGCCGCCCGCCCTCGACGGCAAGCTGTTCGTTCTCACCGGAACGCTCTCGGCGATGACCCGGGACGAGGCGAGGGCCGGGATTCGGGCGTTGGGGGGCAGGGTCGTCGGGTCCGTCAGCCGCAAGACGGACTACGTGGTGGCCGGCGACAACCCGGGTTCGAAGCTGGACAAGGCGCGGGGGCTCGAGATCGAAGTCCTCGAAGAAACGGACTTCGAGCGCCTTCTGGCCGGCGGCGGCGCGGCCGGCGGTTCCCCGCAGGCTGCCGCGAAGGAGGCGGAGGCGCCCGCGGTCCCCCTTCGGGAACCGGTGACGAGCGATGAGGAGCAACCCGCGGGGGACGCGGAGGAGCCTGTGGCTCCGGCCCCCTTTGCCGGCGGGACGTTCGTCCTGGCCGGCAGGCTGCGGACGAAGCAGGCCGATGTCAAGGCGCGCATCGAGGCGGTGGGAGGGCGGGTCAAGGGATCCGTCAGCCGCAACACCGACTACGTCATTGCCGGCGTGAGCCCGGGCTCGAAGCGGGAGAAGGCCGAGCAACTGGGCGTGCCCGTCATCGACGAGGCGGGCTTCCAGGCGCTCCTGGAGGACGGCGGTGTTGCGGCGCCGGATCCGGCGCCGGCGACCGCGGATGATTCGAGCCCGGCGTCATCGCCGGAGCGGCGGTGAGCGAGCTGCCTGCTCTGGCGTGCGGCTGCGGCCGGACCGTGGCCGGGCGCTCCGCGGCGCACGCCGGGATTCGGCTTCGGGGAGCTGGGTCGCGCTCTTCGACGGCCGTCACGATGCGTTCGTCGGGCCCGGGTGAGCACGCTTCGCCGGGTGCAGGATCGCTCCACGCCGGCCCGACCTGGATATAATCGGATCGTTCAGGATCTGATGCACAGGGGAGGCAGTGTGACGAGCAGACGTCCCGGCTTCGGTGTGCTCTGCGCCGCGCTCGTCGTCGGCGTTGCGTGGGCGTTGCCGGCCGCGGCATCGGCCCAGGAGCGCTACACGCGGGCGGAAGAGAACGAGTTTCACCGCGCGGCCACCCGGGCGCTGGCCCACGGCGCCCACGACGAGGCGCGCGCGCTGGCGGAGGACCGCGACGCCGCGGACCCGTCGGCGGCCGCGCTGCTCGCGCGGCTCGACGTCCTCCGCGGCGAGTACGAGGCGGCCGAGCAGCGGCTCGCGCCGGTCGCGGCCGCGAACCCGATCAGCGCGGCGGGGCTGGAGCTGGCGCTGCTGCACCAGTACCTGGGCCGCCGCGACGAGGCGGCGTCCCGGCTGCGGGTGCTCGTCGACCGGCTGCAGCGCTCGCCGGACGCCGTCGACCTGTATCGGGCAGCCCGCGCCGCGCGGGCCCTCGGGCGCTACCGGCAGGCCAACACGCTGCTGCGGAACGCGGCCGGGGCCGCCCCCGACGACCCCGCGATCGAGACCCTGTGGGGCGACCTGTTCGGCGAGAAGTACGATCAGGCGGAGGCGTCGCAGTCCTACATCGCGGCGCTGGAGATCGACGAGGACTGGGCGCCGGCGCTGCTGGGGATGGCCCGCGCCCTCGCCGACACCAACCCCCCGCAAGCGAGCGCGGCCGCGAGCCGGGCCATCGAGATCGATTCCGACTACCTGGACGCGCATCTGTTCCTGGCCCAGCGCAGCCTCGACGACCGCGACCACGAGGCGGGTCGGGAGTCGCTCGACCGCGCCCTCGCCATCAACGAGCGCAGCCTCGAGGCGCGCTCCCTGGTGGCGGCCGTCGCCTACGTCGAGGACCGGCTGGACGACTTCGAGGCCGAGGTCCGCCGCGTGCTCGAGATCAATCCGACCTACGGAGAGGTCTATCGGATCGCCGGCAACCTCACCGCCCGCAACTACCGGTTCGAGGAGGCGGCGGCGCTGGTGCGCCGGGGGCTGGAGATCGACCCCGCGAACACCCGCGGCTACGCCGAGCTGGGCATGCACCTGCTGCGCACCGGCGACGAGCCGGGGGCGCGGCGGGCCCTGGAGCGGTCGTTCGAGGAGGACCCCTACGACGTCATCACCTTCAACCTGCTGGAGATGCTCGACACCCTCGACGAGTTCGAGACCTTCGAGGTGGGCGACCTGATCGTCCGGCTGCATCCGGACGAGGCCCCGGTGCTCAAGGACTACGTGATCGGGCTCGGCCAGCGGGCGCTGGACGAGCTCTCGGCCCGCTACGGCATGGAGCCGGAAGTGCCGATCCTGATCGAGGTGTTCCCCCAGCACGACCACTTCGCGGTGCGGACCCTGGGCCTGCCCGGCATGATCGGGGCGCTGGGGGCCTGCTTCGGCAAGGTGGTGACCCTCGACTCGCCCCGCGCCCGCAGCCCCGGCGAGTTCAACTGGGAGTCGACGCTCTGGCACGAGATGGCCCACGTCGTCGCCCTGCAGATGTCGAACCAGCGCGTCCCGCGGTGGCTGACCGAGGGGCTGTCGACGTTCGAGGAGAAGCGGGCGCGCGCCGACTGGGCCCGCGACCAGGACCTCGAGTTCGCGTCGAACCTCAACCGGGGCGACGTGCTGTCGCTGCGCGACTTGAACGGCGGCTTCTCGCGGCCCGAGACCATCTCCATCGCCTACTTCCAGGCCTCGGTGCTCGTCGAGCACATGATCGAGGCGTACGGCGAGTCGACCATCTACGACCTCCTGCGGGCCTACGGCGATGGCCTCGACACCGAGGCCGCCCTCGACCGGGTGGGGCTCGACTTCGACACGCTGCAGGCGTCGTTCGACGCCTTCCTCGACGTGCGGTTCGGCGCGTTGCGCCGGGCGATGGAGAACCCGGAGCAGGGGAACCGGGTGCTCGCGGGCAGGTTGAGCGGCGATTTGACGGACCCGCAGCCGGTCATACCGGTCCCCGGGCAGGGGAGCCGGGAGCTGGAGGGCGAGGCCCGGATCGACCACCTGCGGGAGCTCAGCGAGCAGCATCCGGAGAGCTATCCCGTCCACATGTCGCTGGGGCATGCCCTGTGGGCGGACGGCGACGCCGAGGCGGCGCGCGCCGCGTTCGAGAAGGCGGCGGAGCTCGCGCCGATGGCCACCGGCGACAGCAGCGCCCATGTGCCGCTGGCCGCCATCGCCCTGGAGGCGGAGGATCGGGAACGGGCGATGGCGCATCTCGAGGCCCATCTCGAGCACGACCACCGGGCCGTCGACGCGGCCCGGCAGCTCGCCGCCCTGGCCGAGGAGGCGGGGGATGATCGGCGCCGGAGTCGGGCCTACGAGCTCCTCGTCGAGCTCGACCCGTTCGACGCCGAGCCCCATCAGGCGCTGGGCCGCCTCGCGATGGCGGCCGGCGAGACCGAGGCCGCGGTACGCGAGTTCTCGATCGCGCTCGCTGCGGGACCGATCGATAGGGTGTCGGCCCACGTCGACCTCGCGGACAGCCATCTGGTCACCGGCGATCTGGACGCGGCGAAGCGCGAGGTGATCGCGGCCCTCGAGATCGCCCCGACCTACGAGCGCGCCCAGGAGATGCTGCTGCAGATCGTGGAGGCAGGCCTGTGACGGCGGTCTCCGCGCTTCTGGTGGCGTCCTCGGTGACCATGCTCCTCGCGGGCGCTTCTCCGGCCGCCGCTCAGCCGCCGGGCGCGGTCATCACCGACATCGACGCGGCCCCGCCGACGCCGCAGCTCGACGGCCTGGAGTGGACCTTCGTGCGAGTCCGCTACAGCTCGTGGGAAGAGCAGCTGCGGGCCTTCCGGGCGCGGTACTGGAGCGACCCCTGGGCCATCGACGGCCCCGCGGCCGAGCAGAACCTGTCGCGCCGGCTCGGGCGGGTCACCTCGATCCGGGTCAAGGACCCGGTGGTGCTCACCCTGGCCGACGAACGGCTGTGGGAGTATCCCTGGATCTACTTCGTCGAGCCCGGGAACCTGCGGCTCAGGCCCGACGAGGTCGAGGTGCTGCGCGAGTTCCTGCTGCGGGGCGGCACCGCGACCTTCGACGACTTCCACGGGCCCGTCGAGTTCGCCACCGTGCAGAAGGAGCTGCGGCGGGTGTTCCCGGACCGGGAGATCGTGAAGCTTCCGCTCGACCACCCGGTGTTCAGCGCCTTCTACCGGGTGACCGAGTACCCGCAGATACCGGGGCTCGGGTCGTTCTTCAACGGGGTCACCTGGGAGAAGGGCGGCTACGAGGCGGGGCTGCACGCGATTCTCGACGACGACGGCCGCGCCATGGCGCTGCTCAACTTCAACACCGACATGGGCGACGGCTGGGAGTGGTCGAACGCGGAAGACTACCCCGGCTACATCAAGTACACCGCCCAGGCCTACCGGATGATGATCAACGAGGTCGTCTATGCGCTCACGCACTGACTCGACGCCCGGCCGCCCGGGGCGGAGCTCCGCGGCGCGCGGTCGAGGGCGGGGCGTTCCCCCAGCCCCCGGTATCGGGGCGGCGCCGGTCCGGGCGCATGGTTGACGTCCCGGCTGAAGGCCTCGACGTCGTGGGGACGCCCGCGGATCCCCCGGCCGGCCTCTCGGCCGAGGCCGAGGCGGCGGCGGCCGGGGCCCGGGACCTCGCGCGCAGCCGCGACCGCATCCTCGGCGAGCTCCGCCGGGTGATCGTCGGCCAGGACGAGGCCATAGACCTCGTGCTGACCGCGCTGTTCACCGGGGGGCACTGCCTGATCACGGGAGTGCCCGGGCTCGCCAAGACCCGGCTCATCAAGACTCTCGCCGACATCCTCGACCTGCCGTTCAAGCGCATCCAGTTCACGCCGGACCTGATGCCGGCCGACATCACCGGCACCGAGATCCTCGACGAGTCGGGCGGCCATCGCACCCTGAGCTTCAGCGAGGGGCCGATCTTCGCCCAGATCATCCTCGCCGACGAGATCAACCGGACCCCGCCGAAGACGCAGGCGGCGCTGCTCGAGGCGATGCAGGAGTATCACGTCACCGTGGCCGGCCACAGCTATCCGCTGCGGCGCCCGTTCTTCGTGCTCGCCACCCAGAACCCGATCGAGCTCGAGGGCACCTACCCGCTGCCGGAGGCGCAGCTCGATCGCTTCATGTTCAACGTGGTCGTCCGCTATCTGTCCGAGGACGACGAGGTCAGCGTGGTGACCGCGACGACCGGCGACGACGAGCCCCGGCTGGCGCGGGTGCTGAACGGAGACGACATCCTCGCGGCTCAGCACCTGGTGCGGCAGGTGCCGGTCGCGGAACCGGTGGCGCGCTACGCGGTCCGCCTCGTGGACGCGTCCCGGCCCGGGCAGCCCAACACGCCGCCCTTCGTCGAGAAGTGGGTCCGGTGGGGGGCGAGCCTGCGGGCCTCCCAGGCCCTCGTCCTCGGCGGCAAGGCCCGCGCCCTCGTGCGGGGGCGCTACCACGTCTCGGTGGACGACGTGAGGGCGCTGGCCGGCCCCATCCTCCGGCACCGCGTCGTCACCAACTTCTACGCCGAGTCGGACGGCGTCGACGCCGACGCGATCGTCGATCGCCTGCTCGAGACGGTGCCGCCGCCGGCCAGCGGCCTGTGAGCGCCTGGAGATGCCCCCCGCCGCGGCCGACGAACGGTCGTTCCTGGACCCCGCCCTCGTGGCCCGCATCGGGTCGCTCGAGCTCATCGCCCGCACCGTCGTCGAGGGGTTCCTCGTCGGCCTCCACCGCAGCCCGTTCAAGGGGTTCAGCGTCGAGTTCAGCGAGTTCCGCCCGTACGTGCCGGGCGACGACACCGCGACCATCGACTGGAAGCTCGCCGCCCGGCGCGACCGCTACTACGTGAAGAAGTTCGAGGAGGAGACCAACCTCGAGTGCCACCTGCTGCTCGACGTCAGCGCGTCGATGGGCTACTCCTCGCACGAGGTCGGCAAGCTCCAGTACGGCTCGTTCGTGCTGGCCGCGCTCGCCTACCTGATGCACCGCCAGCGGGACGCCGTCGCGCTGACCCTCTTCGACCACCAGATCGTCGACGCGGTGCCCGCCGGGGCCCGGAGCGGTCACCTGCGCCGGGTGCTCGCGCGGCTGAGCCGGGCCGCGGCGGGGACGCGGTCGGACGTGGCCATGCCCCTCAACCGGCTCGCCGCGCGCCTCCAGCGGCGCGGGCTCGTGGTGCTGGTCTCGGACCTGCTGGACGACCCCGCGGGCATCATCGAGGGGCTGAAGCACCTGCGGTTCCAGGGGTCCGACGTCCTCGTCTTCCAGGTCCTCGACCCGGCCGAGCTGACGTTCCCGTTCGAGGAGGCGGCGAGGTTCCGGGACCTCGAGTCGGCCGACGAGATGCCGGTGGTGCCGGGCCGGGTGCGCCGGCACTACCTGGCGCAGATCGAGGCCCTCGTGCAGCGCTATCGCGACGCCCTCCGCCCCGCCGACGTCGACTACCATCTTCTGCGTACCGACCGTCCACTGGACACGGCGCTGCTCGCCTATCTCGCGGCGCGCCGGCGGAGGCGGTGAATGTCGTTCCTGACGCCGGCGTTCCTGTTCGGCGCCCTCGCCGTCGCGGTGCCGATCGTCCTGCACTTCCTGCGACGCGAGCGGCTGCCGCGCGTGCCGTTCAGCGACCTGCGCCTCCTGCGGGGCGCGCCGCTCGATCGGACCCCCCGGCCGCGCCTGCGCGAGCTCCTGCTCCTGGCCCTCCGCGTGGCCGCGCTGCTGCTGCTCGCGCTGGCGTTCGCGCGTCCGTTCGTGCCGGAACGGACGGCGCCCGGCGGGTCCGCGACGGTGGTGCTGGTCGACACGTCCTTCAGCGTGTCCGCGCCGGGGCAGGCGGCCGAGGCGCGGGCGCTGGCCCGCGCGGCCGTCGATGCGGCTCCCGCGGAGCAGCTCGTGGGGGTGGTGGCTTTCGACGACGTCGCCCGGGTGTTGGCGCCCCTCGCCCGCGAGCGCGGCCCCGCGCATGCCGCCGTCGACGGGCTGTCGCCGCGCCCCCGCGGCACCCGTTACCGCGAGGGGCTGGCCGCCGCCTCGGCGCTGATCGGAGACCGGCCGGGGCGGGTGGTGGTGGTGACCGACCTGCAGGCCGTCGGCTGGGAGGACGGGGACGGCGGCCTCTCGCCGCACATCGAGGTCGAGACCCGCCGGGTGGCCGCGCCGGCCGGGAACCTGGCCGTCGTCGGCATCGACCGGGAGCCGTCGCAGACGGCCGTGCGGCTGTGGCGGTGGGGGGGTGTCGAGGGCGGCGCGCGGCTCACGATCGCGGTCGACGGCGCCGTGCTGGACGACAGCGTGCAGCAAGTGGGGCCCGGGGCATCGACGATAAGGCGTCCGGTGGCGCTGCCCGCCTCGGGAGTCGCGACGGCGGCGGTCTCGGACCCCGTGGGGTATCCGTGGGACGACCGGCGCTACCGGTGGCTGGGTCCGGCGGACGCGGCCGGGGTGCTCCTGGTCACGGAAGACGGGGCCCGCGAGCTCTATCTGGAGCGGGCGCTGGCCCCCGGCGGGGCGGTGGACGGGTTCACCGTCACCACGGTGGCGGCGTCCGACCTGGGGCGGCGGCCGGACCTGTTGGCGGAGGCCGCGGTAGTGGTGCTGGCGGGCGCCCGCGGCCTCGGCCGCGCCGGGCGCGAGGGAATCGCCGCGTTCGTGCGCGGCGGGGGCGGACTGCTGGCGGTCGGCGGACCGGCGGCCGCCGCCGCGGCGCGGGCGGGTCTGCCGGGCGATGGCGACGGCGCCGGGCCCGCTCCGGCCACCATCCGTACGCACGCCGAGCCGGTGGCCCTGGTGGCGGCGGATCCGCGTCATCCCGTCGTCCGCGCCCTGGGCGAGCTGGCCGCCCGGCTGGGCCAGGCCCGGTTCGCGCGGACGGCGACGATCGACGCCCCGGCCGGCGAGGCGGTCCTGTCGTTCACCGACGGAGCGCCGGCCCTGGTCGACCGCGCGGCCGGCGCCGGCCGGGTCCTCGTCTTCGCCTCCGACCTGCGCAACGAGGGCAACGACCTGCCCCGCCGGCCGGTCTTCGTCCCGTTCCTGCACGAGGTGGTGAGCCATCTCGCGTCCCGGCCGCCGCGGCCGCGGGAGCTCGCCATCGGCGCGGCTCCGGCGGGCGCGCCGTCGGAGCCGGGCCCCGCGCGGCTGCCCGGCGCCGCCGGCCGCATCGTGCTCAACGTCGACACCCGCGAGTCGGCGTTCGACGCCCTCACCGACGAGGCGTTCAGGGCGTCGGTCGATCGTCTCGCGCGGGCGTCGGAGTCGGAGACGGCCGATGCGGCCGATCGGCCGGCGTCGGCGTCCGGGGGCGAGGCGCCGCCTCCCGAAGAACGGGGGACGGAGCCTCCCGAGACTCAGGAGGCGGCGCAGAGCCTGTGGCGCTACGTCCTGCTCGGGATGGCTCTGGTGCTGGTCGCGGAAGGGCTGCTGGCCGGCCGGACGGCCTGATCGTCCCCGCGGGCCGCCCGGCCCGGTCGCGGCCGCGGGCCGGTTGCCGCGGCTCGGGACGGGTGAGACAATGGGCGCCATGGCTGACGGACACGGGGCCGAGCTGCGAACCGCCTTGACCCGGGTCCGGCGCCGCTGGCTCGCCGCCCGGTGGCTGCACGCCCTGGCTCGCGTCGCCGGCGGCGCCTGCATCGGCCTGCTGCTGGTCATCGGCGTCGAGCTGCTCGTCGCGCCGCCGGACGTTCCGTTGCTGGTGGTCGCCGGCGCCGCCCTCCTTGCGGCCCTCGCCTTCGGCGCGCGCGTGCTGTGGCCGTTGCGCCGGCCGCCTTCCGACGATCGGGTGGCTCGGCTCGTCGAGGAATCGTGTCCCGAGCTCGAGGATCGGGTGGCCAGCGCGGCCGCGATTTCGGCGTCGGGGCCGGCCACCGGCTTTCGCGAGCTGGTGCTCGCCGACGCCGCCGAGCGCCTCCGCGGGATCGAGTCCGCACGGGTGGTCGCGCCGGCCCGGTTGCGCCGCGCCGCCGTGCGCGGGGTCCTTGCCCTGGCCGTGCTCGCCGCCGTCGTCGCCCTCGGGTCGACCCCGCTGAGCCGGATCGCCGCCACCGCCTGGCTGCATGCCCTGCCTTCCGGGGCGGAGCTCGCGGTGGACCCCGGCGATTTCCGTCTCTTGGCCGGCCAGCCTTTCCGCGTCCGCGCCCGGTTCAGCGGCGGCAAAGGCGCCAGGGGCCGGACCCCGCCCATTCTGTCGGTGCTCGACGGCATGACGCCGCGCGACGTGCGGATGCGACCGGCCGGCGACGGCTACCTGGCCGAGTTCCCGTCGGTGACCCGCAGCTTCCGCTACCGGGTCGGCGCCGCCGCGTTCACGACCCGCGACTATCTCGTCGAGGCCCTGTCGCCGCCGCGCGTGACGCGCATCGACGTCGAGTACGCGTACCCCGCCTTCACCGGCCTCCCTCCGCGCGTCGAGGAGGACGGCGGCGACCTGTTCGCCCCGGCCGGCACCGCCGCGAGACTGGTCGTGCACACCGACAAGCCGGTCGCGGAAGGGGCGCTGGCGCTGTCCGACGGCCGTCGGGTGGCCCTGGACGACGCGGGGGACGGCCGTCGCACGGCGACGCTGGTGGTCGAGGGGAACGGCCGGTATGGGGTGAGGGTGGTCGACGCCCACGGGTTGTCCAACCGCGACACGGCCGACTACCTCATTCGGGCCACGACCGACCGTCCCCCGGCGGTCCGCGTGGTGCTCCCCGGCGGCGACCGCGAGGTCACCCCGCTCGAGGAGGTCACCATCGAGGTGCGGGCCGACGACGACCACGCCGTCGATCGCCTGGATCTCGTCTACACCGTCGCAGGTCGGCCGGACCGGGCGCTGCCGTTCGACATCCCCGAGCGGTCCGCGGCGGTGACCGGAGTCCGCACGCTCTTCGTCGAGGATCTGGCGGTGGAGCCGGGCGACGTCATCACCTACTTCGCGCGCGTGCGCGACGCGGGCCGTGCGGGCGTGTCGACCGAGGCGCGGTCCGATCTGTACTTTCTCGAGATTCGGCCCTTCGACAACGCGTTCGAGGAAGCGCTGAGCCAGGGCGGCCTGGGGCCGGAGGCGGCCGAGATCGGCAGGCTGGTCGGGTTGCAGAAGCAGATCATCGTGGCGACGTGGCGGCTCGATCAGCAGCCGGAGGGCGGGACCGCGGAAGACGTCCGGGCGGTGGCCGAGGTGCAGGGCGATCTGCGCGACACGGCCGCGGGAGCGGCGGGACAGATGTCCGTGCAGCGTCGGCGAGGCGCGAACGGCGACGCCGGGCCCGAGGCCCAGCGCCGAGCGATGGCTGCCGCGGTGGAGGCGATGGGCGCGGCCGAGGCGGCGCTGTCCGGGCTGGACACGGCGGCGGCGATGCCGCACGAGACCGAGGCGCTGAACCAGCTGCTGACCGCCCAGGCGGCGGTCCGGCGCCGGCAGGTCTCGATGCAGCCGGGCCGGGGGTCGGGAGGGCAACAGGCGCAGCTGGATCTCTCGGCCCTCTTCGACCGCGAGCTTCGGCGCGAGCAGGAGACGAGCTACGAGACCGGCCGGCAGCCCGGCGCAGAGGAGGCCGGCGAGGACAGCGAGGACGGCGAGGCGCTCGACCGCCTGCGCGAGCTCGCGCGGCGGCAGGAGCGGATCAATCGCGGCCTGCGCGAATCCTCGGAGAACGGAACGGACGAGGAGCGGCGGCGGGTCCTCGAGCGCTTGCAGCGGGAGCAGCAGGCGCTGCGGGCCGAGCTCGAGGCCCTGGCCGAGCGGCTCGGCCGGCCGTCGGGCGCGGCAGAGGGGTCCGGCGCACGAGGGCAGTCGGGGGCGGAAGGGCAGCCCGGCGCGGAAGGCCAGTCGGGCGCGGAAGGCCGGTCCGGGTCGGCCGGGCAGTCCGGGTCGGGACAGACCGCCGGCGAGCAGTTGCGCCGGGCGGCCGAGCAGATGCAGCGGGCCACCAACCGACTGCGCCGCCAGGACGGGGACGCCGCGCGCGAGCACGGGGACCGGGCCGTGGACGCGCTGCGGCGGCTCGCCGAACGCCTGCGCGGGGCCGGGGCCGGGGAGCGGGCGGGGGCCCTCGGCGACCTGCAGCTCGAAGCGCAGCAGATTGCCCGGGCCCAGCGGCGGCTGGCCGGGGAGACGGAGCTGGCCGCCGCCGGGGGGCGCAGCCCCGGCTATCGCGACCGGATGGCCGGGGAGAAGGACGACCTGGCCGACCGCACCGAGGTCCTCGAGCAGGGCCTGTCCGCGCTGGCCGCGGACCCCGATGCCGGCGTCGGGGCGCCGGCCGCGGGGGAGTCGGCCGCCGATCCGTCGATCGCGGAGGCGCACCGGACCCTGGTCCTGGAGGAGGTGGTGGAGAGGATGCGGGCCGGGGCCGAGCGCCTGCGGGCCCTCGGAGGGCGCTCCTCGGGCCGCGGTGTCTCGGGCGGGCCCGCGTCGCCGGGCGACCCGCGGGCGGCAGATTCACCCGGCGACCCGCAGGCGGAAGAGGCGGCGCTCGCGGATGTCCTGGGGGCGGTGGCCGGGCTGCTGCAGCGGGCCATGATGCAGGACGCGGGGCAACGGCGGCTGGCGGCCGAGCTCGAGACCGCCCGGCGCTTGCGCGAGCGGCTGCAGGGAGCGTCGGCGGAAGATGACGCGCCGGGCTCGGCGCCCGGCGACTCTTCCGGCGCCGCCTCGTCCGGCGAGTCCACCGGCGACGCCCGGTCCGGCGAGCCTTCCGGCGCCGCCTCGTCCGGGGGGCGCTCCGCATCCGCTGCCCGGTCAGGCCCCGAAGCCGGTGCGGCGGGGGACGGCGCGGGACGGGAAGGGGGCTCCTCCGAGCCCGGAGCCGGTCCTTCGGCAACGGCGGGTCGCGGCGGATCGGGGGAGGCGGCGGCATCGGGCCGGGAGGCGGCCCTCGAGCTGGCGCGGCATTCCGGGTTGCTGCGGGCGCTCGCGGAGGCCGATCCCGGGTTGGCCGCGAACCTCGAGGGCTGGGCGCGGCAGTGGCGCAGCCTGTCGGCCCCCGGCACCGACGCGGCCCGGTTGGACTTCGCCCACTGGACCTCGCTACGCCGCGAACTCATCACCGCCCTGCAGCGCTTCGAGCGGGACCGCTCGCGAGAGTTGGCGGACCGGGCGCTGCGGGACCGGTACGCGGCGGGGGCGGACGACGCGGTGCCCGAGCGCTATCGGCGCCTCGTGGAACAGTACTATCGGTCGCTCGCCGGCGCCCCGCGGACGGTTCGGTGATGCGCTTCGCTGCTTCGTGGCCGTGGTGGGTGACGTTGGCGCTGGCGGCGGCCTTCGTCGCCGCCGCCGGCTGGGGCTATCTGCGCCCGCTCGCGCCGCTGCCGAGCTGGCGCCGGCGACTGCTGATCGGAATCCGGCTCGCCGTCTTCCTGCTCATCCTTCTTCTGCTCGCCCGGCCGGTGCGAGTGGAGCCGGCGCCCGCGGACCGCCCGGTGCTCGCGATCCTGCTCGACCGGTCGCGCAGCATGGGCATCGTCGACGCGGGCGGCGCGCGCCGCCTCGACGCGGCGGTGGCCGCCATCCGGGACGACCTGATTCCCGCTCTCGCCGGCGACGTGGAGGTCGAGCTGTGGGGAGTCGGCGAGCGGCTCGAGCCGCTCGATCTCGCAACCGTGCGCCCCGAGGCGCGCTGGAGCGATCTGACCGGCGCCCTCGGCGAGGTCGGGAAGCACTACGCGGAGCGGCGGATGGCCGGCGTCGTGCTGGTGTCCGACGGCGCCGACACCGGGGCTGGCGCCCCCGCCGCGCCGGCCGGACCGCCCGTCTACACGGTCGGCGTCGGCGCCGCCGAAGCCGACCGCGACCGCGAGGTGCTCGATCTCGCCGCGGGCCGTCCGATCGTCGCCGGGTCGGCCGTCGATCTGGCGTTCTCGACCGTCGGGCGCGGGTTCGGCGGGGAGCCGTTCGAGGTTCGGGTGCTGGAGGACGGCCGCGTCGCGCGGGTGGTGACGGTGGCTGCCCCGCGGGAGGGCGCCGTCACCCGGACCGTCGTGCCGGTGTCGCCCAAGCCGGAGGGCGCCAGCCTCTACACGGTCGAGATTCCCGTCGCCCGGGGCGAGCTCGTGGCCGAGAACAACGTTCGCAGCGTGCTCGTGCCGCCGCCCGGCCGGCCCCGGCGCCTGCTGCTCGTCGAGGGAGGCCCCGGCTACGAGCACAGCTTCCTGAAGCGCGTCCTGCGCAGCGACCCCGGCGTCGTCGTCGATGCGGTGATCGACAAGGGCCGCAACGATCTGGGCGAGCGCACCTTCTACATCCAGGCCGCCGCCGGCCTCGCGCCGGCGCTGTCCGACGGGTATCCGGCGACCCGCGAGGGGTTGTTCCGGTACGACGCCGTCATTCTCGCCAACGTCGAGCCCGAGCGGCTGCGCCCGTTGCAGATCGAGAGCACGGCGGCGTTCGTGTCCGAGCGCGGGGGAGGCCTGCTGGTCCTGGGCGCCCGTTCCTTCGAGGGGCGCGGCTTCCGGGCGACGCCGGTGGAAGCCCTGCTGCCGCTGGAGCTGCACGAGGAGGGCCGCTCCGGCGTCCTCGGCTCGGGCGACGGCCCGCCGCGCATCGCCCTCACCCCGGACGGGGAGCGTCACCCGATCATGCGTCTGGGCGCGGACGTCGAGGAGACGGCCTCGGCCTGGGCCGCGATGCCCGCGCTGGGAGGCGTCGTACCGATGGGGCCGCCCCGCCCCGGCGCGGCGGTGCTCGCCGTCGCAGCCGGCGGACCCGCGCCGGCGCCGGTCGCGGCGGTGCAGCGCTTCGGGCGCGGCCGCGCCATGGTGTTCGCGGGCGAGGCGTCCTGGCGCTGGCAGATGCTGGCCCCGTCGACGGACCGGACCTACGAGCGGTTCTGGCGGCAGACGGTGCGCTGGCTGGGCGGCGGCGCGCCTGAACGTGTTACGCTGCGGGCCGACGGCGGGCGATCGGAGGGCGAGGTGCTGCGCATCGAGGTCGCGGCGGCCGACGAGCGGTTCGCGCCGCTGGCCGATGCCCGAGTACAGGTTCGCGTGCGCGACCCGAACGGTGATGAGCACGAGCATGCCGCGTTGCCGCGCCCGGACGAGCCGGGTCGCTACGCGGTGGAGATCGCGCCGCGAGGGCGGGGCGTGCATCGCGTGACGGCGGTCGTCGAGCACGGCGGCGACACCCTCGAGCCGGCGAGCGCGGCGCTGCTCGTGGGGGGGGCGGACCCGGAGCTGAGCGAGCCCCGCCGCCACGACCGTCTGCTGCGGGAGGTCGCCCAGGCGACCGGCGGCCGCTTCTTCGATCTCGGCGGTGCCGCCCGGCTCGCGGGCCCGGTGCGCGCCGGCCTGGGCCCGCCGCCCGCCCCGGTCCTGCGTGACGCCTGGGACACCGTCTGGGGATTCCTCTTGATGGTCGGCCTGCTCTCCGCGGAATGGACATTGCGGCGCCGGTGGGGGCTGCGATGAGTCGCGCCCGGCGGTTCGGCCCCGCCGCCCTCCTCGGGGCGATGCTCGCGGGCGGGCTCGCGCCGGCGCCCCTGTCGGCCCGGGAGCCCGTGTCGGCCCGCGATCAGTACGTCCTGGTGGTCAGCGGCGCCTCGGGAGGAGCGGCGTTTCGGGAGAAGCACGCGCGGTGGCGCGACGCCCTGGTGACCGCCCTGCGCGGCCTGCCGGGGTTCGACGACACCCACCTGATCGTGCTGGCGGAGACGCCCGGCCCGGGGGTGGGGCGAGCGTCGCGCGCCGGGGTCCGGCAGGCGGTGGACCGGCTGGCGGGCCTCATGGGGGACGACGCCGTCCTCCATGTCGTCCTCATCGGTCATGGCTCGTTCGACGGCGTGGCCGCCAAGTTCAACCTGGTCGGCCCGGACCTCGAGGCGGAGGAGTGGGACCGGTGGCTGGGGGCGCTGCCGGGACGCCTCGTCTTCGTCAACACCAGCAGCTCGAGCTTTCCGTTCCTCCGGCGCCTGTCGGCGCCGGGCCGCATCGTCATCACCGCGACCGAGTCCGCGGTGCAGCGCTACGACACCGTCTTCCCGCAGCTCTTCATCGACTCCCTGAGCGACGCCGCCGCCGACGAGGACCGGGACGGCCGCGTCTCCGTGCTCGAGGCCTTCGAGTTCGCCGGCTTCGGGGTGCGGCAGTGGTATCGGCAACGGGGACGGCTGGCGACGGAGCGCGCGCTGATCGACGACAACGGCGACGGCCTCGGCCGGGAGGCCGGACAGCCGGGTCCGGACGGTCCCGTCGCGGCCCGCCTCCACGTCGGGGCCGGCCCCGGCCAGCTGCCTGCCGCGGTGACGGACCCCGCGGCGGCGGCCCTGATGGCGCGCCGGGCGGCGCTCGAGGAGGCGGTCCACGCGCTGAAGGCGGCGCGGCCGCGCATGCGGGCGGAGGCATACCTCGCCGACCTCGAACGCACGCTGATCGACCTGGCCCGTGTGTCCCGGCAGCTCCGGTGCCTGGCGTCGAGCCGGCAGGACTCCGCTCTCCCATGCTCTGCGCAACCTGCGGCACCGAGATAGCCGACAAGGCCCTGATCTGCTTCCGTTGCGGCGCCGCGACCGCCCGGCGGCGCCGGGAGCCGGCGCGGGTCGGCCGCCGCCGGCGGTGGCCCTGGGTCCTGCTGCTCGCAGCGGTCGTCCTGGGGCTCATCGGTTGGTTGCTGTTCGGCGCGGGCTGGGTGGAGCGGTTCCGCGATCCGGACCCGCCTTCCGCCGAGGGGACCCGACACTACGCCCGAGGGAGCGCGGCGATCTCCGGATTCGAGGGGTACCATGGCCTCACCCAGACTCGAAGTCAGTGACCAGCACGGCCAGCGGGTCGTGCCCGTGGACAAGGACCCGTTCACCATCGGACGGCGGATCGGGAGCGATCTGCATCTGACGAACGGCGACGTGTCGCGGGTCCATGCCGAGATCACCGCCATCGACGACGGTTTGCGCCTCAGCGATCAGGGGTCGCGCCACGGCACCTTCGTCAACGGCGAGCCCGTCACCGAGCATCGGCTCGTGCATGGCGACCGCGTCCGGCTCGGCCATCGGGACGGGGCGGAGTTCGTCTTCCTGACCGACGACGACGCTTCCGGCACCTCGGAGCTCACCGCCGTCAACGAGCTGCACCAGGTGGCGGTGCTGCTGGAGGGGCTGAAGGCGCTGAGCTCCGGCAAGGTGCTGGACGACGTGCTCGCGATGGTGGTCGACTCCGCGATCGCGGTGAGCCGGGCCGAACGCGGCTTCATCATGCTCGCGGGCGACGACGACCGGCTCGAGTTCAAGGTGGGCCGCTCGCGGGACCGGGCCACCCTGCCCGGGGACACCTTCCAGACCAGCCGGAAGATTCCGGAGGAGGTCTTTCGCGCCGATCGTGCGCGCATCGAGACCGACCTGCTCGACGGCGATCTGGCCGACCAGCACATGGGCACGGTCGCGCTGGGCATCCGCAACGTGCTGTGCGTGCCGTTGCGCCTCGTGCGCTACGTCGAGTCGAAGGACACCGCCACCGAGGATCGGCGCATCGGCGTGCTCTATCTCGACAGCCGCACGAAGGGCGCGCTGCTGGCGCCGGAGACCGGCGCGACCCTCGATGCCCTCGCGGCCGAGGCGGCGGTGGCCATCGACAACGCGCGGCTCTATCGGGCCGCGGTGGAGAAGGCGCGGCTCGACCAGGAGATGGCCACGGCGGCCGAGATACAGCAGGCCCTGCTGCCGACCCGCAGCAAGAAGGGGGCGTTCTTCGACGCGGCGGCGGAAATGCTGCCGTGCCTCTCCATCGGCGGTGACTTCTTCGAGTACATCGATCTGCCGGACGGCCGGTTCGGCTTCGCGCTCGGCGACGTCTCCGGCAAGGGGCCGCCGGCGGCGCTGCTCGGCGCCCTGACCCAGGGCAGCCTGGCCGCGCAGACGGCCGTGGCCTCCGGCCCGGCCGACGCGTTGACCCGGCTGAACACGGCCCTCGTCCACCGGGCCATCGAGGCCAGGTTCGTCACGTTGTTCTACGCCCAGCTCGATCCCGACGGGACGTTGACCTTCTGCAACGGCGGGCACAATCCGCCGTTCCTGGTCGACCGGCGCGGCGAGGTGCGCCGGCTCGAGGTCGGCGGCATGCCGATGGGACTGTTCGACGGCCTGCCGTTCACCGAGGAGTCGGTCAAGATGGAGCCGGGCGACCTCGTCGTCCTCTTCTCCGACGGCGTGTCCGAGGCGTTCGACCCCGACGGCGCCGAGTTCGAGGACGCACGCATCCTCGAGAGCATCGCGAGCGCCCCGTCGCGGGAGGCCCCGGCCCAGCTGGAGCACCTGCTCTCGCGCGTGAAGGCGTTCACGAGGGAGGCGCCGCAGAGCGACGACGTGACGGTGCTCGTGGTCGCGTACCGCGGGCGCTAGTCCGGGAGTCTGCGCCGCAGGAAGGCGCGGTCGGCCCGGATCCCCGCTCAGCGATTCGCCATCGCGACGTAGTCGCGCCGATCCTCGCCGACGTAGATCTGGCGGGGCCGCGCGATCTTCCGGGTCTCGTCCGACAGCAGCTCCTCCCACTGCGCGATCCAGCCGGCGGTGCGGCCGATGGCGAACAGCACCGGGAACATCGCGGGGTCGAACCCCATCGCCTGGTAGATGAGCCCCGAGTAGAAGTCGACGTTGGGGTAGAGCTTGCGGGCGACGAAGTAGTCGTCCTCGAGCGCGATCCGTTCGAGCTCGAGGGCGACGTCGAGGAGGGGGTTGCGGCCGGTCACCTCGAACACCTGGTTCGCGGTCGCCTTGATGACCTTGGCGCGGGGGTCGTAGGATTTGTACACCCGGTGGCCGAAGCCCATGAGCCGCCCCTCGCCGTTCTTCACGCTCTCGACGAAGGCGGGCACCTTGTCGGCGGTGCCGATCTTCGTCAGCATGCGCAGGACCGCCTCGTTGGCCCCGCCGTGAAGCGGCCCGTAGAGCGCCGCCGCGGCGCCGGCCATCGAGGCGTAGGGATCGGCGTGCGAGCTGCCGATGTTGCGCATCGCGCTCGTGCTGCAGTTCTGCTCGTGGTCGGCGTGCAGGATGAACAGCACGTCGAGGGCCCGCTCGAGCACCGGGTCGGGCCGGTAGATCTGCTCCGTCCGCTTGAAGAGCTGGCTCAGGAAGTTGCCGGTGTAGCTGAGCTCGCTGTCCGGGTAGACGTACGGCTTGCCGACGCTGTGGCGGTAGGCGTAGGCGGCGATGCTGGGCACCTTCGCGATCAGCCGGATCGTCTGCAGCCGCCGTGACGCGGGGTCGTCGATGTCCTTGGCGAGGGGATAGAACGTCGATAGGGCGCCGACCGTGCTCAGGAAGATGCCCATGGGATGGGCGTCGTAGCGGAAGCCCTCCACGAACTTCTTGACGCTCTCGTGCGGCATCGCGTGCTGCGACAACTCGTCCCGCCAGCCCGCGAGCCGGGCCCCGGTCGGCAGCTCGCCGTGCACGAGCAGGTAGGCGGTCTCGACGAACGTGCTCTGCTCCGCGAGCTGCTCGATCGGATAGCCCCGATACCGCAGGATGCCCTTCTCGCCGTCGATGAACGTGATAGAGCTCCGGCAGCAGGCGGTGTTCAGGAACGCGGGGTCGAAGGACATCATCCCGAAGTCGTCCGGGTCGACCTTGATCTGCCGGAGATCCGTGGCGCGAATGGTGTCGTCGACCACCGGAATCTCGTACTGCTTTCCGGTGCGGTTGTCGGTAATCGTGAGCGTGTCAGCCATGTCTGTTCACGGTCGTGCCGGTCTTCAGGGAATCGGGTCGTGTGTGACGGCTCGCGGCGGGCGGCCCGTTGCCCTCGCCGGCGATCCATCCGCCGGTACGGGTGCGGCGCGTGCTTCCGCCGCGGGCCGCCGGGGAATCGAATCGTGCGAGCTCCGGCGGCGTCGGATGCCGCCGCCGTCAGGGCCGTCGGTCCGGGTCGTCCTCGCTCGCCGCGGCTGCATCTTCTCCGGATATCCGATACCGGCCGTCCACCCAGTTCCGAAGGTCCAGCAGCTTGCACCGCTCGCTGCAGAACGGCGCCCAGTCCGGGGCCGCGGCCCGTTCCCGGCAGTAGACGCAGACCGTCTGGCCCATTCCCTTCGTCCCGGCGCGTGGGGGCGACCCGCCCGACGAGCCCGGACAATTCTAGTGCCGGAGTCCCGGACTGCGCCACATAAATCCTGGCCGGCGGTGGCCGACGTCGCCTCGTCCCGGCTTGTCGCACGGGCGTCGTTCGGCCCCCGGGTCCGCCGGCGTCGCCGCGGCGTCGGACGCGGCGACGCCGGCACGGGGGGGCGCGCCGCGGGTCGGATCGCGGTCAGCCGCCGCCCCGCAGGATGGCGCCGGCGACCCCGCCCGCCAGCACCAGCCAGGTGGAGTTGAGGCGGGTGGTGAACAGGAGGAGGGCCGCCGCCAACGCGAGCGCCGCGGTGCCCGGGTCGACGATCGCCGCGCGAAAGAGATTCCAGGTAACCGCCGCCATCAGCCCGAGCGACGCGACGACGACCCCGTCGAGGACCGCACTCGTCACGGCCGAGGCCCGCAGGCGGGGGATGAGGGGCTGCGAGCAGGCCACGAACAGGAATCCCGGCGCGAAGATGCCGAGGGTGGCGAGCATCGCGCCGCTCCACCCGTGCAGGACGTAGCCGATGAACGTGGCCGTGGTGAAGACCGGTCCGGGAGTCACCTGGCCGATGGTGACGGCGTCGATGAGCTGCGCGTCGCTCAGCCAGCTCCAGCGGTCGACGAGGTCGGCCCGCAGGAAGGCGAGCAGGACGTAGCCGCTGCCGAACAGCACCGAGCCGACCTTCAGGAAGAACAGGGTCAGGCGGGTGAGGGTGATCGGCGCCGCGATACCGGCGCCGGCCGCCAGCGCGACCGCTCCGGACAGGAACGTTCCGGCGAGGGCGACGATGCCGGGGCGGCCCAGCCGGGCCCCGGCCATCACGACGCCGCCGAGGGCGAGCAGTGCGAGCTCGTTCCAGCCCTGCAGCGCCAGCCCCGTCGCGGCCAGGCCGACCAGCAGCGTCAGCGGCCCCTTGACGGCGGCGATCCCCAGCTTCCAGAGGGCCTGGGCGACGATGGCGATGATGACCGGCCCGACGCCGTACATCACCCAGCCCAGCTGCGGGGTGTCGCCGAAGCGGACGTAGACCCAGGCGAGAGCGCCGACGATGAGGGTGGCGGGCAGGATGAAGCAGGCGCCGGCGACGAGCAGACCCGGGCCTCCGCCCCGTCGGTACCCGAGATGGATCGCCATCTCGGTCGAGTTCGGGCCGGGAATCAGGTGGGTCGCCGCGAGCAGGTCGAGGAAGTCGGCGTCGGTCAGCCACCGCCGCCGCTCGACCACCTCGTCCCGCATCATCGCGATGTGCGCGGCGGGTCCGCCGAAGGCGGTCGCTCCCAGGCGCAGGAACAGGCCGGCGAGCTCGCGGAGGGCGCCGGGCATCGTCACGCCGGGATTCCGTCCCCTGTCTCGTGGGCGGTGCGTCAGGGCTCGACCTCGCTGGGGTCGACGATGCGCGCGTTCACGATGCCGAGCTCCACGCGGCGGTTGCGGGCATGCGCCTCGTCGCTGTCCCCGGTATCGAGGGGGTAGGCCTTGCCCAGGCCCTCGACGGTGAAGCGTTCGCTGGCGAGCCCGGCCCCGATCAGGTAGTCGGCGACGGCCCGGGCCCGCCGTTCCGAGAGCCGCTGGTTGTACTCGTCGTTGCCGCGGGCGTCGGTATGGCCGGAGACGGTGATGGCGAAGTCCTCCGACGTGAACAGGATGCCGGCGATGCGGGAGAGTGTCTCCCGGCTCTCCTGCCGCAGGTCCGTCCGGTCGAAGTCGAACTTCAGCGAGCCCTCGTCGAGGCTCATCACGAGGCCGAGGGCGGTGCGGCGGGTCTCGGCGATCCGGCCCAGGGCCTCGGTCAGGCGGTTCATCTCCGCTTCGGCGGCCTGGCGGGTGGCCTCGGCCTCCTCCCGGGCGCGGCGGGCCTCGGCCTGCGCCTCCTGCGACCGGGTCTGGGCGTCGGCCGCCCGCTCGATGGCCGTCGCCGCCCGCTCGTCGGCGTCCGAAGCCTGCTCCTGCGCCGTCTCGGCCTCCGCTTCGGCCTGCTCCCGCGCCGCGTCCGCTTCGCGGGCCGACCGTTCCGCCCGCTCGGCCCGCGCGGTCTGCTCGCGGGCCTCGTCGGTCGCGCGCTGCTCGGCGACCTCGAGGGTGGCGATGCGGTCGTTCAACTGATTGACGTAGTCGACCGCCCAACTGAACAGCAACCCGCCGCCCCCGCCGACCACCAGGCTGACGACGACGATCGGCAGACGCGTGCTGGCGCGTGGCTTCCGGCGGGATGCGGGCGTGCGCGACGGAGAAGTCTTGGACATGGTCGCCCTCGCTGTGCCGACCCCATCATTGTCGCGCAGCGGGACGAGAAATCAAGGGGCGCCCGGCCGGCTGGCGGCCCCCGGCGGAACCACGCGTCCTGCCGAGGGCGGAGAGGGGCCGGCGGGCTGCAGGACTCCAGGGTCTGCCGGGGCGTGACGAGGGAGCTACAGCTCGCGCACCTGCCGGTGACCGAGCAGGAACAGGGCCGCCACCAGCGACAGGAGGCATCCGTTGACGGCGATGACCGGCGGCGCCGAGAACTGCGTGATGAGCGTCCCGCTGACCAGGCTCCCCAGCGGCATGCCCCCGCGGAACGCCACCAGATAGATGCTGATGACGCGGCCGCGCAGCTCGTCGGGGACGGTGAGCTGCACCAGCGAGTTGGTCAGCGAGAAGATCATCAGCAGGGCGGTGCCGCCGAGGAACAGCAGCAGATAGCTGGCGCCGCCGATCGGCAGCAGGGCGAACGCGGCGACGATGCCGCCGAAGACGATCTGGGTCAGGAGGAGCGCGCGGCCCATGCGGGCGAAACGGCCCAGCCAGGCGACGACCAGCGCGCCGACCACCGCGCCGGCCCCGAAGATCGTCATCATGCGGCTGAGCAGCAGGACGTCGTCGGCGGCGAAGACCGGCAGGAAGGCCCGGATCGGCAGGGCCAGCGAGGTCGTCGCGAACGCCAGCGCCGTCAGCCCGAGGAGGGCGCGGTTGCGCCGCACGTACCGAAGGCCGCTCCCCAGCTCGGTCAGCATCCTCTCGCGGACGCCCGGCGCCGGCGGCGCGACCCGCATCAGCCCGAGCACCGCGATCACGACGAGGAAAGAGAGGCTGTTGAGGCCGAAGCACGCGGCCATGCCGAGCCCCACCATCAGCACCCCGCCGATGGCCGGCCCGATCATCTGCGCGAGGTTGAACTGAATCGAGTTGAGGGCGACGGCGTTGGGCAGGTGCTGCCGGGGCACGAGGGACGGTACCAGGGACTGGAAGGCCGGCCCGCCGAAGGCCTGCGCGAGGCCGGACATGAACGACAGCGCGAGGATGTGCCACACCTGCACGACGTCGAAGAAGACCACCGCGGTGAGGGTGAGGGCGCAGGCCATCTGCAGGCCCTGCGAGGCCATCAGCAGGTGCCGGCGGTCGTGGCGGTCGGCGACGACCCCGCCGATGAGGGTGAACAGCAGCAGCGGCAGCTCGGCGAGGAACGTGTCGAGGCCGAGGAAGAAGGCGGACCCGGTCAGGCTCAGAATCAGCCACTGCTGGGCGATGCGTTGCACCCACGTGCCGATCGCCGACGTGAACGCGGCCAGCCACATGTTCCGGAACCTGGCGAACGTGAACGCCATCGCCAGCCGCCGGAACAACGCGAGAGCGATCGGCGGGGCGGAGTCGGGGCGGGATGGGTCGCGGGGGGCGTCGGTTACCGGTTCGGCCACTGAATGTAGAGTCCTTCGCCCAGGAAGATGATGCTGGTCCAGAGACCCGTGGCCAAGCGGAAGAAGATGAATGGGCCAAGGGCGGCGACGGGGAGCAGGAGGCTGAGCTGTTGCGACGTCGGCAACGCGGTGAAGGCGTTGATGACGAGGTATCCGCAGGCCGGGAGGACGCCGGACAGGCCGAGGTTGATGTAGATGACCCCGAACCACTGTCCCGGCTCGCGCTCGAAGCGCTCGCCGCACGACAGGCAGTTGTCGTAGGTGCGGAACCTCGTCCGGAAGAGGCGCCCGTGCCCGCAGCACGGGCACCGCAGCTTCACGCCTCGGCCGAGGATGTCGAGGATCTCGAAGAACAACCTGCGCCCTCGCGATGTCACCCGCATGGTAACACCCTCCGCACCGCGCATCGCCCGCGGGTCCGCGCGGCCCCGGGTCGACGAGGCCCGGGCCGGGGTTGGTTGCGGGAGCCTTCGCGTCAGCGAGTTCGCGTCGCGACCGCCGGGTCGCGCGGTCGCGCCCGCAGGAGCTTCGCGTCAGCGAGACTCGCGGTGTGACCGCCGGGTCTCGCCGCAACGAGCGGGGCGTTGAGGAGCTCGACGAACGGCGCCAGGGTCTCGAAGCGGCGCAGGAGGGTGCGGCAGAATCGGGGGCCGAGGGCGAGGCTCGGGTCGGGCTCCTCGCCCCCCGCGAGGTACTGTTTCAGCTTCAGATACTCGGCCGCCTCGTGGTCGGCGGGGAAGCCGCGGGGCATGCGCCGGAGCTTCTCGCCGTGCACGCCCCCCCGGCGCCGGAACGCGGGCGACTCCACGAGGCGCCGAAACCGGTCGGGGTCGGCCGCGATGTGCTGTCGGACGCCATGCAGCCGGGCGGTCGGGGGCGCGTACAACCCGGCGCCGATCCACAGCTGGCCCGGCGCGAAGTGGAAGTACAGGGCGGCGCTCTCGCTCTTCGGCAGGGTGCGGTGAGTGAACGCGGCGGCCACGTGGGTCTTGTACGGGGTCTTGTCGGGCGAGAACCGCGTATCGCGATAGATGCGGTACATCGACCGCGGCGAGGCGACGAGGTCCGGCGCTATCCGGGGGAAGTCCTGCGCGAGCCGCTCGATGATCGCGAGCATCGGCCCTCGGACGTGCGCCTCGTAGTCGGCCTTGTGGGCCTTGAACCACTCCCGGTCGTTGTTCCGGTTCAGGGCTTCGAGGAAGGCGATGGTCTGCTCGGTGAACCGGGGGGCGGCGGCGCTCATCGGCGGGAGAGTATAGCAGGCGCTTCGGGTCGCCGGCGCCGCGCGGCAGCGGCCCACCAATCGCCGCCGCGCGGCCTTGCGGTCGCGTCGGGAACTCGCCGCCGCGGACTTCTGCGGGGCGCGGGCCCCGCCCGACCGCCCTTCCGGGGAGCCGGCGCCTCCTGGCGGAGCCCCTCCCGTTCTACGGCGTGGACCCCCGGCGCGGGTGGCCGGGCCTCCGACTCGGTTCCGCCCACCTGACCGTCGGCGCCAGCGACCAGTCGAACGCGCCCAGCCGGTCCGGGCCGAGGCGGTCCACCGCCTGCAGCACGCGCGCCGCGCTGGCGATGAGGTCCGCGACGTCGACGCCCTGGCACACCGGCGCGAACGGGCGCAGACGGCGCGTCCCGCGCGCGATCATCGTCACCACGCCGTGGTGGTTGCCGCGCTGCAGGTGGTACATCGCGACCCCGATCTGCAGGATGCCCTGATAGAGGCTGCGAATCGGCCGGGTCTCCTCCCGCCAGAGATCTTCGAGCGTCTCGTGCTGGTCGAAGAACTCGCCGTCGTTGAACTGGTCGATCCCGCGCCGCAGGAGCGGAGGCGGCGGCTCGTGGCACGGGTCGGTCACGGGCGGAATTATAGGGCGCCGCCGGAAGGTGGTAGGGTAGACCGGCTCCGAGCCCTGGACGGTGGCCATGTCGGCGCTCGATTCCCGGTCATCAGTCGTCCCTTCGGTAACGGTGGTCATCCCGGTGCTGCACGACGCGGCGCAGCTCGAGGGGCTATTGTCGCGGTTGCCGGACCGGACCCTGTGCGAGGTGATCGTCGCCAACGGCGATGCCGGTGACCCCGCCGTCGGCCGTCTCCGCCGGCGGCGGGGCGGCGTCGTCTGGGTGGAGAGCGAGCGGGGGCGGGGGCGGCAGATGAATGCCGGGGCGGCGCGGGCGGCCGGGGCCTGGCTCTTCTTCCTGCACGCCGACGCGTTGCCCGACGCGGGATGGATCGACGAGATCGGCAGGGCGGCGGCGGCCGGCGCGGTCGGCGGCTGCTTCCGGCTGCGCATCGACGCCCGGCGGTGGCAGGCGCGGGTGATCGAGGTGGGGGTCCGCTGGCGCGTGCGCTGGTTCGGGGTCGTCTACGGCGATCAGGCCATCTTCGTCCGGCGCGACCTGTTCCGGCGGCTCGGGGGCTACCGACCGATACCGATCATGGAAGACGCCGACCTCGTGGCGCGGGTGCGCGCGCGGGGACGGTTCTGGCGTTCCTCCCTCGGGGTCACGGTGTCGGCGAGGCGCTGGGAGCGGGACGGCTGGTGGCGCCGCACGGCCGCCAACCTTCGCATCCTGGGACTGCATCTGGCCGGCCGGTCTCCGGACCGGCTGGCCGCGACGTACCCCGCGTGGAGGGACTCGGGCGAGGGCGGTCGTTGACAATCCAGCCGCGCTGGAGCGAACATGACTGGTAGGGGTACGTCGCCACTCGACTGGAGCAGGACATGCTGATCAGGCAGGCACCGGACATCCGCTCGTCGGAGATTACTCCCGAGCGGCTCTATCGCAACCGGCGAGAGTTCATCCGCACCGCGACGGGGGCGGTGGCCGGGGCGATGGCCGCGGGGGCCGCGTTCCGACCGGAGGCCGGCCGGGTGCAGGCGCAGGAGCCGATTCCCGACCTGCTGAAGTCACCGCTGAGCACCGACGAGCCGCTGAACTCGTTCGAGGACATCACGACCTACAACAACTTCTACGAGTTCGGACTCGACAAGGGCGATCCGGCCCGCTACTCGCACGAGATGACCATCGATCCCTGGTCGGTCCGGGTCGAAGGGGAGATGAACAAGCCGGCCGCCGACGTGCCCCTCGAGGCGTTGCTGCGCCCGCACCCGCTCGAGGAGCGCATCTATCGGCTGCGCTGCGTCGAGGCGTGGTCGATGGTGGTGCCGTGGGTGGGGTTCCCCCTCGGCGATCTCATCAAGCGCTTCGAGCCGACCTCCAGGGCGAAGTACGTCCGGTTCGAGACCCTCTACCGGCCGTCGGAGATGCGCGGCCAGCGCGGGCGCTCGCTCGACTGGCCCTACGTCGAGGGGCTGCGGATGGACGAGGCGATGAACCCCCTGACGATTCTCGCGGTCGGCGTCTACGGCAAGACCCTGCTGAACCAGCAGGGCGCGCCGTTGCGGCTGGTCGTGCCGTGGAAGTACGGCTTCAAGAGCATCAAGTCCATCGTCAGGATCCAATTCGTGGAGGACCAGCCGCGGAACTCCTGGAACGTCGCGATTCCCAACGAGTACGGCTTCTATTCGAACGTGAACCCCGAGGTGAACCACCCCAGGTGGAGTCAGGCCAGCGAACGCCGGATCGGCAGCTTCTTCCGCATCCGGACGCAGATGTTCAACGGCTACGCCGATCAGGTGGCGGGCCTCTACGACGGAATGGATCTGCGCCGGAACTACTGACGACCATGTCGGTGCGCCGCGTCAAGCCGTGGGTGTTCGCCGCCTGCCTGATTCCCTTGGGCATGCTCGTCTGGCGCGCGTTCACCGGCGACCTGTCCGCGAATCCCATCGAGTTCATCACCCACCGCACCGGCGACTGGACGTTGCGGTTCCTGCTGATCGCGCTGGCCGTGACCCCGGCCCGCCGGCTGCTCGGGTGGTCGTGGGCGGCCGGCTTCCGCCGCATGCTCGGGCTGTTCGCCTTCTTCTACGCTCTGCTGCACTTCAGCACCTACCTGGTGCTGGACTTCTTCTTCGCGTTCGACCTCATCCTCGACGACATCGTGGAGCGCCGCTACGTGACGGCGGGATTCGCCGGCTTCGTCCTGCTCGTGCCCCTGGCCGTCACCTCGACCAACGCGATGATCCGGCGTCTGGGGGGCGAACGGTGGCGGCGGCTCCACCGCCTGGCCTACGTGGCTGCCGTCGCCGGGGTCGTGCACTACCTGTGGCTGGTCAAGATCGACATCCGGCCGCCGCTCGCGTACGCGGCGGTGCTGGCCCTGCTCCTCGGCGTGCGCCTGTGGTTCCGGTTCCGCCCTCGACTGGCGGCGGCGACGGCGAGCCGCAACGCGGTACGCCCGCACGTCGCCTCCTCCTAGTCTAGTGATCCGCGCGGTTCTTCGGCCCGGGTTGCTGGCCGGCCCCGGGGGCAGGTCCGAGGTGGCTTCGCGCCCGGCTCTCGGCGCCGCCTCAGAAGATCTGCCGCCCCCGCTGCTGCCGGTGCGCGGCCAGCGTCAGCCGCGGCTCGGGGTCGTCGAGCCCGGCGATCTGGGAGGCGACGTAGTTGCCGACGGCGGGGCCGTGCTTGAAGCCGTGCCCGGACCCGGCGCCGACCAGCCAGACGTTGGCGATGTCCGGGTGGCGATCGATCAGGAAGTCGCCGTTCCAGCTGTTCGAGTAGGCGCAGACCCGGGCGTCGAGCAGCGGCGCATCGCGCAGGGCGGGTATGCGCCGGGCGAGGATCATGCGGGCGATCTGGAGGCCGTCTTCCGAGACCGTGCGGTCGTCGCGGGTGGTCGGGTCGAACTCGCCGCCGTGGTGGTCGAGACCCACCTTGAACCCCCTGCCTTCGACGTCGGGGAGGCCGTAGACCCCGCCCGCGGGGTCTATCCAGGTCGGCATCGCCGGCGTCGCGAAACGCCGGTCGCCAGGGTCGGGTCCGAAGAAGAAGACCTCCTGCCGCGTGGGATGAATCCGTTCGCCGAGCACGCCGGGGAAGACCTGCGGGAGCCAGGGGCCGCAGGCGAAGACGTAGGTATCGGCCACGATGGAGTCGCCGCTGTTCGTCTGCAGCGCATCGACGCGGTCGGTGCCCGCGGGCGGGGGCAGGACCCGCGCGATCAGGTAGTCGACGCTTCGCTTGACCGCCTGCCGAACGACGCTCTGGACGGCCCGGCGCGCGAGGATGACCCCGGCCGTCGGCTCGAGGAGGCCGCGGGTGACCGGACCCAGCGTGAACTGGGGGTACCGGCGCTCCATGTCGGCGCGGTCGAGCGACTCGAAGGGAATGTGCAGCAGCTCGAGATTCCTGGCCGTCTCGTCGAGGGCGGTGTCGTTGGCCCGGGCCATCCACAGCACGCCGGTGCGAATGAACAGGTCGTCGCGCCAGTCGCGGAGCAACTCCTGCCACGCGTGGGCCGAGTACTGGGCCCAGCGCGAGTACAACGCATGCCTGCCGTATCCGCATCGGATGATGCGCGACTCTCCGCCCGAGCTCGACCGCGTGTTGCCGGCGCCGAAGGCATCGACGAGCACCACGGACCGGCCGGTGCTCCGGAGCTGCAGGGCGGCCCAGGCCCCGAACACGCCGGCGCCGATCACGGCGATGTCAGCCGAGTGTCGCGTCTTCCATGCGGTCGTCAAGATTCGAGGATCCTCGGTCGGAGGCGCCGTGCGCCGGAATCGCGGTCTCGGGTGTGCTTCGAGCACCTAAAATAGCACTGATGGCGGCCCCTTGTATCGAGATCCGCCCCGATGCGGTGCACCTGCCGGCCGTGCTGGCTCCGGAAGAGCAGCGCCGGCTTGCCGCGCAGTGCCTGGCCATCGGCAACGGGCCGTCCGGTTGGTACGTCCCCCGCGTGCGGGGCGGCGGCCTGATGCGGGTCCGGATGGTCTGTCTCGGCCGGCACTGGAACGCCCGCACCTACCGTTACGAGGCGGTGCGGAGCGATCACGACGGCCGCGCCGTCCCCCCCCTGCCCGACAATCTGGCGAACCTGGCGTCGCGGGTGGCGGCGGCGGCCGGCATGCGGCTCGTCCCCGACGTCTGCATCCTCAACTACTACGAGGCCGGGGGCAGGATGGGGCTGCATCAGGACAAGGACGAGCGTCCCGAGACCCTCGCCGCGGGCGTGCCCATCGTGTCGCTGTCCATCGGCGACACCGCGAATTTCGTCATCGGCGGGCTCACGCGCAAGGAGCCGAAGACCCGGGTCAGGCTGGCGTCGGGAGACGGGTTCGTCTTCGGCGGCCGCAGCCGATTGCGCTATCACGGGGTGGTGTCGATCCTCCCGGGGACGGGGCCGTCCGGGCACGGCTTCGCGGGGCGGTTCAACCTCACGTTTCGTCACGGTGCGGCCTGATCGCCCGCCGTCGGATGGGACGTGGCCCGACTCGCGGCGCCAATCAGCGCGCCCCATGCCCGTTCAACGGGCCAAACCGCCATCCTGGAGCAAAGTTGCGAGGTTCACCACTCGTACAGGCTAGGGTACGGTAACACAATGATGTAGCCGACCCGGCGACACCGTCTCCCCGGGGAGATGCCGTCTCCGGAGGAGGTGCCGTCTCCGAGCAGGATGCGGCCGCTCGGCGACGGCGCATTCGACATCGTCGCCGATCCGCAGGAGTTGAAGAAGATGCATAAACCGATCAAGTACGCCGAGAAGGGTTTGACGCTGGCGGCCGACGCCGGCTTCCGGGTGTTCGATTTCCTCAACCGGTTCAACCAGCGGCCCTCGTTCACGCCGGCCTGGGCCGACAAGCCGCTGCTGAAGTCGCACGAGAAGGTCAAGCCGCCCCTGGGGTGGCCCCGCGAGACCGACTCGCTCTGCCCCACCTGCGTCCGCGAGGCGCGGCAGGAGATTCTCGACGGCAAGAGGGACTACAAGATCCTGCTGAACGAGAAGGTGGGCGAGATCAAGGCGACCATCATCGAGCGCGACGGCAAGATCCTGATGGTGAAGGACTGCCCGATCCATGGCCACTTCGAGGACGTGATGGCCATCGACACCGAGTTCTTCAAGCACCTCGAGGAGTCGTTCCCGGGCAGCGACATGCGGGCCCACAACGACGAGAAGCTGCACAACCACGGCAGCAGCACCATCAAGTACGGCCGCGGCTCGGTGCTGACCATCGACCTCACCAACCGCTGCAACATGATGTGCGACCCCTGCTTCATGGACGCGAACCAGGTCGGGTTCGTCCACGAGCTCGGGTGGGACGACATCAAGACCCTGCTCGACAACGCGATCTCCATCAAGCCGAAGCGGCAGATGTCGGTGCAGTTCTCGGGGGGCGAGCCGACCATCTCGCCGTACTTCCTCGACGCCGTGCGCTACGCGCGCAAGGTCGGCTACAACAGCGTGCAGGCGGCGACCAACGGCATCGAGTTCGCCAAGAGCGCCGACTTCGCCCAGGCCGCGGCCGACGCCGGCCTGCGCTACGCCTACCTGCAGTTCGACGGCATCGGCAACGCCGCCAACTCGCACCGGCTCGTCGGCAACCTGTTCGACGTCAAGCTGCGGGCCATCGAGAACCTGCACAACGCCGGCGTCGACATCGTCCCCGTCATCACGATCCTCAACGGCATCAACAACGAGCAGGTGGGCCGGGTCGTGCAGTTCGCGCTCGACAACCCGAAGAAGATCAACTTCCTGTCGTTCCAGCCGGTGTCGTTCACGGGGCGCGACGAGGAGATCACCGACGAGCGGAGGCACGCCCAGCGCTACACCCTGTCGCACCTCGCCCACGACGTGAAGGACCAGACCGGCATCGGCGAGCCGGTCCGCGACTGGTTCCCGATCTCGTTCATGGGCACCTTCACCGACTCGGCCGACCACGTCCACGGTCCGCAGGCCGACTGGGGCCAGCTCAACTGCGGCTGCCATCCCAACTGCGGCATCGGCATGGCGGTGATGATCGACAAGGAGACCAAGGAGTCGGTGCCGGTCACCGCGTTCCTGAGGGCGGAGCGTCTGGCCAAGGACCTCGGCCGGGTCAACGACGGCGGCCGCGGCCCCCGGGCCTCCGTCCTCGGCATGGCCCTCGCCCTGATGCGGAACTACGACCCGTTCAAGGCGCCGACCCACTTCAAGATGTGGGACCTGCTGCAGAAGTTCGACAAGACGTTCGGCGCGTCGAAGAAGGACTACGGCAAGGTGACCGGCGACCGGACGCGGGACGACATCGCCCGGCGGCGGTCCGACCGCTGGAACTTCCTGTTCATCGCCGGCATGTGGTTCCAGGACCTCTTCAACTACGACTTCCGCCGCACCGAGCGGTGCATCATCCCCTACGCCACCCAGGAGGGGGAGATCTCGTTCTGCGCCTACAACACCGGCGTCGGCTGGCGCAACATCATCGAGAAGATGCACATGACGGCCACCCTCACCAAGTGGTACGACGAGCACGGCCGCCACGAGATCTTCGCCGGCGGCAAGAACGTCGACATGGCGAGCGCCCAGCACCACCTGGTGCTCGACCCCGAGGCGGTGGCGGCGGGCCAGCAGACCGACCTCGACGAGCAGGGCATCGCCAAGAACGCCCGCCAGGAGAAGATCGAGGCCCGCGACCGGATGAAGCAGGAAGCCGAGAACAAGCGGATGGCCGAGCTCTACCGCCAGCACATCCTCAAGGAGGAGGCGCCCGCGGAGAGCGGCGTCATCCAGATTCAGGGCCTCGGCGGCGCCAAGCCGAAGGCGGAGGCGGAAGAGCGCCAGCCGGTCGGCGTCGGCTAGCCCGCCCATCGTCGCCTTCGGCTCCGGTGGGCGCCCAACCAACCCTGCTAGGGTTCTGCACCGTTCTACGGCGCAGACCCCTAGGCGGGTTGCCGCCGGCCGGAGTCGTCCAGTCGGCCTCGACAACACCGGGAGGGCCGCACGGCAGATGTGTCGTGCGGCCCTCTCTGCTGTACGGAGGAGCCGCCCCCGCGACGGTGCCTCCCGCCCGGTGCGCGGTCGCCGGTCAATCGAAGAGATGCGCCGGGGGCGCGGCGAGATCGACGCCGCCCCAATCGGCGAGCCACGCCTGCTCTTCCGGATGAGCGTCGATGAAGGCCCTGAACCGGGCGGCGGCCTCGCGTGCCCGCCGCCTGTCGATGTCCTTCTGCAACACCCACCGGACGTGGGCCGAGACGCTCCGGCCCGCCGGCTTGGCGGCCTCGATGTCCTCGAGCAGCTTGCCTTCCAGCTTGATGGTCGTCGCTCTCATGCATGGAACCTACCGAATCGGCATGACTTGAGCCAGAAACGCCGGGGCGCCGGCGTGGAGTGGCGGCATCATCGCCGCGTCCTGTCGAAACTGGCGCGGACGAGATCGTCGGCCAGCGTCGGGAGGTCGCGGTCGGGAACCGCCACGAGGTGCCCGTTCCGCTCTTCGGGGTGGATGGGCGCGGCGGTTGCTCGCGTGGTGGCCGGTGCAGCGCAGAGCGCATACGCTTCCGCGAGCCAGTCGGTGACGGGGGGCTCCACCTCGTCGCGGTGCCGGACGGGAATGGTGTGGCGCAGCTTGGACCTGGATACTCGGTCGACCCGACGCACCTGGGGGGCGTCAACCGCCCGGCCGAGGAAGACGTTCAGCTCGAGGAAGGTCCGCTTCGGTCGGACGAAGAAGTAGCACGATCCCCGCGAGAACATGATCGACCGGTGCGAGGCGTAGACGCGCTGGTCGCCGAACGCGGTCGCCGTCTCCCGAATCCGCTCCCAGGCCCCCTGCAGGTCCTCCGACAGATCCGCGATCAGCGCCGCCTCGGTCGTCGTCCAGCAGTCGTGCGGCTCGTCGTCTTCGACCCACTGCTTGCAGTGGTAGCACTCGTGGCCGCTCATGTCCCCGATTCCATGTCCCGGCCGGTCGCTCCGGCGGCAAGCGGCTGATGCTCGCCTTGCGTGAGAGCCGCGTCGTGGCCGTCGTGCCACGTGGGGGAGCCGGCGATGACGACACTTGTATCGACGGCCCTGCATCACCGCCGTGTCTTTTCGAGGGTGGCGCGAACGAGGTCATCGGTCAGCGGCGGCGGTTCGCCATCCGGAACCGCCACGAGGTGCCCGTTCCGTTCTTCCAGGCGCATTGCGGTGGCCGCCGGCTCGATTTCGATGACGCCTTCGTGTTCGCGGATCTCGATCGTTCGCCCGCCCGTCAGCCCCAGACGCTCGCGCATCGGTTTCGGAATGACCACGCGGCCGGCCGCATCGATGGTGATCTGCATGGCGGGAGACTACCAGTACTGTTGACGGGACCGCGACCCGGAATGATGGTGCTGTGTCTCCCCGCGGCGCCCGTGACGGGAATGGACACGTCGGCAGTACCAGGAGAGGCTGTAGCAGACTCGCCGGAATCGGGGCGGCGGTTCGTGAGCGATGTGGCCGGCGTCGGGCCGCGGGGAGGGACGGCGGACGGTGAGTTTCGAACAGGTATTCGGGGACGTCGAACGCGCCGCGGATGCCGCGATTGCGTCGGGGCAGGGGCTCGTGTCGCTGGCGAAGAAGCTGCAGAAGGCGGCCCGCGAGGGCAACGTCGCGGCGGTCAAGCGTGCGCAGGGCGACTTCGACGCCGCCCTGCGCGAGGTGCGTCAGGCGGCCGCGGGGGCCGTCGCGTCGTGGCCCCTGCCCGACGACGACGAGCAGCGGTATCTCGAAGACGGCTACGCGGCCGAGCTCTGCGCGGCCGCCGAGGAGCGGGGGCTGAGCGTCTACGAGCGGGACGGCAAGCTGATCTCGTACCCGTCCATCGTGCGCATCCTGCCCGGCGATCGGGCGGTCCGGGTGGACGGGAAGAGGGTCGCCGGCATTCGCCCGTCCCATCTGGCCGGCCTGCTTCTGAAGAACCAGAAGAAGCCGGCTCGACACCGGTCCGACCGCGAACCATCTTGCCGCCCGTCGCGCCGTCGAGGCGCTGCGCAACGGCGTGCCCAACCGGGCGGCGGTGGAGATGCTGGGTTGCCGCCAGCCGAAGGCGGAGGCGGCGTTCGCCGAGCTGCTGGCCAGGGCCGGGGACACGTGCGTCGGCGCGGGCCGCGCGCAGGGAATGCTCGTGTCCGGAGACTTCGGCGCGGGCAAGTCGCACCTGCTGGTCCACCTGGAGCGCCTGGCCCTGTCGCACGGCTTCGTGTGCAGCACGGTGGCCGTCAGCAAGGAGACGCCGCTCTACGACCTCGGCAAGGTGTTCAGCTCCGCCGTCGACAACGCCCGGATGCCGGATCGCGGCGGACGCCTGTTCGAAGAGCTGGGCGCCGCCGCCGATCGGGACTCGGCGCACTTCGCCGCGTTCGCGGAGTGGGTCGAGACCGCGTCGTCGAACGGGGTCCTGCACGAGATCTTCCCGGCCGGCCTGGCGGTCTACGAGGGCGCCAGAGATCCCGAGCTCAGCGCCCGGATCGAGTCGTTCTGGGCGGGGGACCGGATACGGGTGTCCGAGATCAAGCGGGGACTGCGGGTGCTCGGGCAGGACCGTCGGCGCGCCTTCCAGGCGCCGAGGGTCGCCGAGCTGCCCCCGCAGCGGCTGCGTTTCGCGGTCGAGCTGATGCGGAGCGCCGGCTACAAGGGCTGGGTGGTCCTGCTGGACGAGATGGAGCTCGTCGGCTCCTACTCGCTCCTGCAGCGCGGTCGATCGTACGCCGAGCTGGCCCGGTGGCTGGGGCAGGCCGCCGGCGGCGCCGGCGCGGGCCTGATCGCGGTCGCTGCGGTTACCGGCGACTTCGCGACGGCCATCATCGGCCCCGACGGCAAGCACGACCGCGAGGGCGCGGGCCGGCGGCTGGCGGACAGCCGCTACGCGGACCGCGTGCGCGGGGCCGAGGCGGGCATGCGCCTGCTCGAACGCAAGTGCATCCGCCTGTCCGCGCCCACCGCCGACGACGTGCGCGACACCCTCGAGACGCTGCGGCGGCTCTACAGCGAAGCCTACGCGTGGGAGGCCCCGCGGCTGGAGACCGGCGCCCGCGGCGTCGGCGTCCAGGCGCGGATGCGCTACAAGGTCAGGGCCGCCATCAACGCGTGGGACCTGCTGCGGATCTACCCCGATTCGCGTCCGGAGACGGTGGGCGGCGAGTTCCGTCACGCCTACCGGGAGAACGCCGACCTCGAAGGGGGGGGCGGCGGCGACGCCGAGGACGCCCAAGAGTAGCTCCCGCGATGTGGTCGCGAACCGCCTGGATCGCGAGCCCAGTCGATACCCGCTCCGGGTCCGCCTACTTCTCTTCGTCTTCGATCCGCCACCGGAGGAACCCCACGTCCATCCTGTCGGAGTCCCGGACCGTGTCTTTCATTCGAATCAGCAATCGCTTCCCGGCCAGCGGAATGACCACATCCTCGACAAGGCGTTCCTCGATGTCCTGCTCGAGCGCCTCGTCGTAGGTGATGCCGCAGGCCGACGCCATCAGATCCACCACGATCTCATCGGCGATCCGAACCACGAGGTGGCGCCGCACGTCGTCGTCCTCGACCTGCGAGACCGCGTTGTCGGGAAGCGTCGCCAGGGCTCTCTTGATGGCCGCGACGTTCTCGTCCGAGGGGTCCACAAGCAGGTCGACGTCCTTCGTCGTGCGGACGAAGCCGTGGAGAATGACGGCGAATCCTCCGATCAGGAGGTAGCGGACGCCTTCCGCGCGGAGCGCGCGGCAGAGGGCGAGGAGGTCTTCGAGTTCAGGTGCGCGGCTGAGCGCGCGATCTGACTCATCATCCATCGGTCCGCCTCTTCGAAGGACGAGAATCGGTACAGCCCGCGCGGCACGAGTCCTCGTCCCCGCAGCCGGTTGAGCGTGCGTTGCAGACGCGCGACGTCGTCGAGGACGCGTGCCCCGGGCGCCCGTTTCGACACGACCTTCATGGGATCGATTCTAGCGTATCCACTCACTCGTCGACTCGGGAGGCCGAGATGGTCAATCCGCCGTCGTTTTCGCCGGCACGATCAGGGCATCGAGGGCAACCACGCCCTGCCCCGCCGGGCGCACCACCACCGGATTCAGCTCCGCGCTCTCGAGCCGTTCGGCTTGGGCGGCGGCGAAGCGGGAGAGGGCGGCCAGCGCTTCGGCGAGAGCGTGGACGTCGCCGGGGGGGCGCCCGCGCGCGCCGGCGAGGAGCGGGTATCCCTGCAGCTCGCGCAGCATGCGGTGCGCCTCGGCGGCGTCGAACGGGGCCGGCCGGAAGGAGACGTCCGCGAGGATCTCGACGAACACGCCGCCGAGCCCGCACATGACCACGGGGCCGAAGGTCGGGTCGTGCTGCACGCCGAGGATCATCTCGACCCCGTTCCGCACCATCGGGGAGACGAGAACGCCGTCGACGCGGGCGCGAGGGCACGCCGCTCGCGCCTTGTCGGTGACCGCGGTGAAGGCCTCGGCTACCGCGTCCGGCGTCTCCAGCTCCAGCGCGACCCCGCCGACGTCGCTCTTGTGGGCGATGTCGGGTGAAGCGATCTTCAGCGCGACGGGAAAACCGAGGGCCGCCGCCGCTTCCGTCGCCTGGCCGGCCGTGGCGCACAGCCTCGACGCGACCATCGGAATCCCGGCCCCGGCGAGGATCCGCCGGGCCTCGGCCTCGCCTGCCGGCGCCGGCGGCAGGGGTTCGACAAACGGTAGCGGGGCCACCGCCGCCGCCGGCCGCTCGAAGCTCTCGGCGAAGCGGGCCAGGGCGGCGACGGCGCGGACGGCGCGCGAGGGGTCCTCGAACACCGGGCATCCCGCCGCCTCGTAGTGCTGCACGACGTAGGGCGGGCCGACGATCGACAGGACGAGCAGACGGTCGGGGTGGCGGCGCCGGGCGTCCTGCAGGATCTCGCGAACGGGCTCGACCATCGCCTCGGCGGCGGCGACGAACGTGAAGAAGGCGACGATCGCGTCGTAGGCGTCCTCCTCGAGGATGACGTCGAGGTTCGAGCGAATCAGGTCGAGGTCGTTGAACGCCTGGGCGGTGATGTCGACGGGGTTGCGGGGCGAGGCGTAGGGGAGCTGCGCCTTCAGCCGGGCCTGTGCGCCGTCGCTCATCGGGGCGACGTCGAGCCCGCACGCGACCGCCTCGTCCGCCATCTGCACGCCGACGCCGCCGGAGATGCTCATCAGCGCGATCCGCCGGCTCGCCGGGAACGCGCCGAACGTGGCAGCGTAGGCGACGTCGAGCATCTCCTCGGCGTCGCGGGCGCGGTGGACCCCGAACTGCCGGAACACCCCGTCGTACACCGCGTCGCTGCCCGCCAGGGTCGCGGTGTGCGACCGCACCGCGTCGGCGCCGATCTCGGTGCGGCCCACCTTCTGGAGGACGACGGGCTTGCCGCGCTCGCGGGCGAGGGCGAGCGACTCGAGCAGCCGGTCGCGGTCGGCTATGCCCTCGATGTAGGCCACGATCACCGAGATGTCGGGCTGACGGGCGAGCCATCCGATGGTCTCGGCGACGTCGACATCGCACTCGTTGCCGGTCGTGACGAAGTACCGGATGCCGATGCGGCGGCGGGTGGCGAGCAGAGACAGGTGGCTGCCGTAGGCCCCGCTCTGGGTGACCAGCCCCACCCCGCCGGGCACCGGGTGCGCGGCCTCGAGGGTGGTCGTGAAGGTGGCGTAGAAGCCGATCGCGGAGTTGTAGATCCCGAGGCAGTTGGGGCCGACGATGCGCATGCCCGACGCGCGGGCGATGGCGGTCAGCGCGTCCTGCCGCCGCCGGCCCTCGTCGCCGGTCTCGGCGAAGCCCGCGCTGAAGACGACCAGGGCCTTCACGCCGGCCCCCGCGCAGGCCTCGACGGTCTCGACCACCGCGGGGGCGGGCACGGCGATGATCGCGGTGTCGACGGGCTGGGGGACGTCGGCGATGGTCGGGAACGCCAGGAGACCCTGGACAGTGGCGCGCCGCGGGTTCACGGGGAAGATGGGCCCGTCGAACCCGGCGTCGCGCGTGTAGGCCAGCGGCCGGCCGCCGATGCGGGCGGGGTCGTCCGAGGCGCCGATGATCGCGATCGAACGCGGATGGAGGAGGGCGGTGAGCGAGTCGTCCGGCGTGGCGGGCGAAATGACGTCCATATCGCGTCTCGACGTGATGGGCTGTCCGGCTCCCGGCGGCCACGGCGGTGCGTGTCGGGTCCGGGACAGTGATCGACACAGAAAGTCGCCGACTTCACCCAGGGCAGCCCGTTGTCTGCGGGGTGGAGCAGCTCGGCATGTGGCAAGGTCACTCTCGTCGGCGTCCTTGGCCGGCGGACCGTCCGAGGCCCGCGTCGCCGCGACCTCTTCCGGACCCGCAAGATTGTATCCGTCGCCTGGAGCCGCTGTACCGGCGGGTCTTCGCGGATCGCCTCGCCCCGAGGACCGTCGTCGTCGTGCCCAGCCTCAGCCTCGCCGGCGTGGGTAGTCTCGGGGCTGAACGGATCGAACGACTCGACCGCGCCCTGACGGTTGCGCTGGACATCGGCCGAGGAGGGGTGGGCGGGCCGCGGTCACTTCATTGACGGCGATTGGCGATCGACGGCGACTCGCCCGCTTCCGCGAGTCCGGGCCTGCCGGCACCCCGCCGGTCCCCGCGCACGCCGCGCCACCCGGCTACGCCGGCGGAACGAAGGCGAGGAACCGCAACGGGTTGTCGACGGTCATGGCGCGTATCTCGTCGTCGGTCACCCCCGCCTCGCGCAGCATCGGCACGAATCGCGTGATCGTCTTGGCATACCCCGGACCGCCGTTGCGCTGGATGTCCTGGGCGGCGGCGAAGTCCGACGCGAGCAGGACGCGATTCACGTGGCCCGCCTCGATCAGCGCCCGGATCATCGGCACCTTGCGCCCGTCGGCGTCCGCCCCGCCGCCGAGGCGGTCGAAGCCCACGAACGCGCCGCGTGCCGCGATGCGCCGGTGGACCGCCGCCTCCGGGTCGTCGAGCCCGCCGAGATGGCCGATCGCCACGCTCTCCGGCGGCACGCCGAGCGACTCGAAGAGGTCGAGCTGATCCTCGGCCGCGAGACCGTTCGCCGTGTGGGTGAAGATCGGCAGGCGCGTAATCAGGTGGGCCTTGCCCACGGCGCTGAACGCATTGCGCTCGGACGGCGTGATCTCGGCCGAGCTGCCGATCTCGCCGAAGGCGCCCCAGCGCTCCGCCGCCGCGGCCCGGGCCAGGGCCTCCGCGATCTCGTCGTCGCCCTGGTCGGCCAGCTCCGGGGGATGGAACGGGTCGGTGTAGTACCCGCCGCTCACCACGATGGGCAGCCCGGAGCGCTCCGAGACATCGCGCAGGAAGGCCACGCTACGCCCCATGTCGTCGTGGCCGCCGTCGACGATGGCGGCCACCCCCTCGCGGGCCGCCGCCTCCAGCTCGGCCGCCATGACCTCCACGTCCTGCATGAAGTAGGGAGAGTCGGGCGGCCCGATGAACCGCTCCCGCGCGGGGTTCTGCGCCCCCAGCAGCCGGTCCCAGAAAGGGATGTCGAGTGACATGTGCTCGTGGAAGAGCACCGCGCCGTGGGCCAACCGGTCCGGGGAGAGGTCATCGAGAATCGTGCGGACGATGGCCCCTTCCGGGAACGACGATTCGGCGGGCGCCGGCGTCTCCGCCGCCGGCTCGGTCTCCGGCGCGCTTCCGCACGCCGCGGCCAGGCCCGCGCCGCCGAGGCCGAGAATCCGCATCGCCTCGCGGCGACTCCACACCGTGGTGCGATCGAATACTTGTCTTCTCATCTCGTCCCCCTTGCTGCGGTGACCACGATTTCGCGACTTCTTCGCGGGGATTGCCGAGCGGCCGCGACCCCCCGGAGCGTGGGAGCTCGTGCGGGTCGACGGCGAAGCCGAGAGGCTCAGCCGCCTCGCGTGTGCATCTCGAGGTGCGGCTGGTTCTGCAGCGCCTCGACGGGGATGAAGGTCGAGCGGTCGGCCGCGGCCAGCCGCTCCTCCGCACCGCGGTCGTCGCGCTGCCGCCAGGTGGCCGCGATGAGGTCCTCGAGGGCCTCGCGGTCGGCGCCGGCCCGCAGCGGCCCGCGCAGGTCGGTGCCGTTGCGGGCGTAGAGGCAGCGGTACCAGAGCCCGTCGGCGGTGAGGCGGCTGCGGTCGCATTGCCGGCAGAAGGGCTCGGTGGTCGACGAGATGATGCCGAACACGGTGCCGTCGGGCAGGGTGAAGCGGTCGGCGGGGGCGGCGGTGGTCTCGTCGACCGCCTCGATCGGGCCATAGTGGGCGGCCAGGTGGTCGAGCATCTCGCGGCGCGACACGACGTCGTCCATCGACCACCGGGTGGCGCCGCCCACGTCCATGTACTCGATGAACCGGACCTCGGCGTCGATGCGCCGGCCGAGCTCCAGCATCGGCACGAGCTCGTCGTCGTTGACGCCGCGAATCACCACCGTGTCGATCTTGACGCTCTCGAACCCGGCGGCGGCCGCCTCGTCGAGTCCCCGGAGAACGTCGCGGTGACGGTCGAAGCGCGTCAAGGCCTGGAAGCGGTCGGGGTGCAGGGTATCGAGGCTCACGGTGATGCGGGGCAGACCGGCGGCCCGCAGGGCGGCGACCTGCTCGGCGAGCAGGATGCCGTTGGTGGTCAGGGCGAGGTCCCGCAGCGCCGCCTTGCCGGCCAGCAGCGCCACGAGCTCCGGCAGATCGGTGCGGAGAAGGGGCTCGCCGCCGGTTATCCGGACCTTGTTCGTTCCCAGGGCCGCGAACACGTCGACCAGACGGTCGACCTCCTCGAAGGTCAGGATGTCGTTGCGGGGCAGCCAGACGTAGTCCGCCTCGGGCATGCAGTACTCGCACCGCAGGTTGCACCGGTCGGTCACCGAGACCCGCAGGTTGGCGAGCGGCCGTCCCAGTCTGTCCTGGACCTCCATCACCCCCATTATGCCACCATGGTCCGAGCCGCAATGGGACCGCGGCACTTGCCCCCCCCGCATTCGACCGCCGCCGCGTCCCGCGCGGACCGCGTCGCTCGGCGGAGCTGCCTGGCCCCGCGGGTTGCCCGGTCCGACTGTCGCCCGCGTCGCGCCCTGCCCGTCGGCCGTCCCGCCGCCCCGCCGTCGGCCGCCCCACCGGCCCCGGTGAGGGGTGTCGCCACGGGCTCCTCGCCCCTCGCGCCGCGGCCCGTCCCGCGGTTCGACATATAATTCACGCCGTGCTTCGGCCCCACCGCGCCGGTTTCCCGCGAGTCGCGTCCTCGGCGTTCGTGGACGAAAGCGCCCAGGTCGTCGGCGACGTCGAGATTGGCGAGGACAGCAGCGTCTGGATGAACGCGGTGCTGCGCGGAGACGTCAACTGGATCCGTGTCGGCGACCGCACCAATGTCCAGGACGGGAGCGTGCTCCACGGGATGAAGGGGACTCACCCGACCCGGCTGGGCGACGAGGTGACGGTGGGGCACGGAGCGATTCTCCACGGCTGCGTGGTCGAGGACCGGTGCCTCATCGGCATGGGCGCGATCGTGCTGAACGGGGCCGTCGTCGGGGCCGGCTCGATCGTGGCGGCCGGCACCCTCGTGGCCGAGGGGACCGCCATTCCGGCGGGGTCGCTGGTCATGGGCAGCCCGGGCCGGGTGCGGCGGTCGACGACCGGCGACGAGGCGGCGTCGATCCGGCGCTACGCCGACCACTACGTGGCCTACAAGCGCGAGTTCCAGACCTTCCCGAACGGACCCGAGGAGAGGCAGGGCACCTCATGACGACGCGGTCCGCGGCAGAACGAAGGGACCTTCCCGCACGGTGATTCCCGGCATTCGCGGCACGCGGGACATCCTGCCCGGCGAGGTGGGACGGTGGCGGCGCGTCGAGCGCGCGGCGGTGGAGGTGTGCGAGCGCTACGGCTACGTCGAGGTGCGGACCCCGGTCATCGAGCGCGAGGAGCTGTTCGCGAAGGGGACCGGCGAGTCGACGGACATCGTCCAGAAGGAGATGTACGCGTTCACCGACAAGGGCGGCGAGCGCGTCACCCTGCGGCCCGAGGCAACCCCCAGCCTCGTCCGCGCCTTCGTCGAGCACGGCCTCGAGCAGGCCCTGCCGTTCGCCAAGCTGTACAGCCTGGGGCCGATGTTCCGCTACGAACGCCCGCAGAAGGGCCGCTACCGGCAGTTCCACCAGCTCGACGTCGAGGTGTTCGGCATCGCCGATCCGGCCGTCGACGCCGAGGTCATCGAGATGGCCTCGACCTTCGTGACCGAGCTCGGTCTCGAGGGGGCCGAGCTCGTCATCAACTCCGTCGGGTGCGAGGCGTGCCGGCCCGCGTTCAGCGCCGCTCTGCTCGACGCCCTCGGCGAGCGGGTCGCGGACCTGTGCGCCGACTGCCGGCGCCGGGCCGGGACCAACCCGTTGCGCATCTTCGACTGCAAGGTGCGGGCCGACCAGCCGATCATCGACGGGCTGCCGCATTCGGAAGACTACCTGTGCGACGCGTGCCGGGACCACTTCGCGGAGGTGCGGGGCCATCTCGACGCCTACGGGCTGTCGTACCGCGTGTCGCACCGGCTGGTGCGCGGCCTCGACTACTACACGCGCACCACCTTCGAAATCCTCGGGGCGGGGCTCGGGGCGCAGAACGCGCTGCTCGGGGGCGGCCGCTACGACGGCCTCGTGAAGCAGCTCGGCGGGCCCGACCGCCCGGGCATCGGGTTCGCGGCGGGGCTCGAGCGGCTGGTCCTCGCGCTGCCCGAGGGCGCGGGCGACGCGTCGCCCGTCGATGCCTTCGTGGTGGCCCTCGGCGAGGGGACGTGGGCGTCGGCCCGGGTGCTGGCCCGCGACCTGCGCCGGGCCGGCCGGCGGGTCCTGATCGACTACGGGGGGCGCTCGTCGAAATCGCAGATGAAGCGGGCGAACCGCAGCGGGGCCCGGCACATGCTCATTCTCGGCGAGGACGAGCTGGCCGCCGGCGAGGTCGCGGTCAAGGAGATGGCGACGAGCGAGCAGCGGCGGGTGGCCCGCGAAGCGGTGGCGGAGGCGCTCACCTCGAGGAAGTGAAGCAGTGCGGACACATACATGCGGCGCGTTGCGCCCGGGCGACATGGGGCAGGAGGCGACCCTGCTGGGGTGGGTGCACCGGGTGCGCGACCTCGGCTCCCTCATCTTCGTCGACGTGCGCGACCGCTACGGGGTCACCCAGGTCGTGGCCCGCGACGACGAGGGGCTGCTCGCGCAGGCGAAGCGGCTGCGGCCCGAGTTCGTGGTGGAAGTCGCCGGCGTCGTCGAGCGCCGGTCCGACGACACCCTCAACCCGAAGATCGCCACCGGCGAGGTCGAGATCGCGTTGCGGTCCATCGAGGTCCTGAACGAGTCGAAGCGCCCGCCCTTCCACATCGCCGAGGAGAGCCCGGTCTCGGAGGACCTCCGGCTGAAGTACCGGTACCTCGACCTGCGGCGGCAGCGGATGCAGCGGAACCTGCAGCTCCGGCACCGGGTGGTGCTGGCCGTCCGCCGCGCCCTCGACGAGCAGGGCTTCCTGGAGATCGAGACCCCGATCCTCGCCAAGTCGACGCCGGAAGGGGCGCGCGACTACCTGGTCCCCAGCCGGGTGCATCCCGGCGAGTTCTTCGCCCTGCCGCAGTCGCCGCAGATCTTCAAGCAGATCCTGATGATCTCGGGCATGGACCGCTACTTCCAGATCGCCCGCTGCTTCCGCGACGAGGACCTGAGGGCCGACCGGCAGCCCGAGTTCACGCAGATCGACATGGAGGTGTCGTTCGCCACCCCGGACGTCGTCTTCGGCATCGTCGAGCGGCTGATGCACGCGGTGTGCGCCGCCGCCGGCCTGACCGTCGAGACGCCGTTCCCCCGGCTGACCTACGCCGACGCCATGGCGAAGTACGGGTCGGACAAGCCCGACCTGCGCATCGGCATGGAGATCGCCGACGTCTCCGACGTCTTCGCCGACTCGAGCTTCCGGGTGTTCCGCGAGTGCGTGGCCGAGGGCGGCGTCATCCGCGCCCTCGTCGTGCCGGGGGCGGGGCGGTACTCGCGCAGCCAGGTCGACAAGCTCGTCGACGAGGCCATCGCCCTCGGCGCCTCCGGCCTCGTGTGGGCGCGGCGCGGACCCGACAGCGACGTCCAGAGCTCCATCCTCAAGGTGGCGGGGGCCGAGACCCTGGGGCGTCTGCTCGAGTCGGCGGGGGCCGGCGACGCCGACCTCGTGCTCGTGGCGGCGGGGACGGGCGAGGAGCCGTCGCGGCTGCTCGGGCAGATGCGCCTGCGGCTCGCCCGGCGCGAGGGGCTCGTCGACGAGGGCCGTTCCGCCCTCGCCTGGGTCGTCGACTTCCCGATGTTCGAGTGGAACGAGACCGAGGGGCGCCACGTGTCGCGCCACCACCCGTTCACGTCGCCCCACGACGCCGACCGCCACCTCCTCGACGGGGGCGACCTCGGCGGCATCCGGGCCAAGGCCTACGACCTCGTGTTCAACGGCTGGGAGATCGGCGGCGGCAGCATCCGGATCCACGAGCAGCCGCTGCAGCGGCGCATCTTCGAGCTGCTGAAGATCAGCGACGAGGACGCCCGCTCGCGGTTCGGGTTCTTCCTCGACGCCCTCGAGTACGGGACGCCGCCGCACGGGGGCATCGCCTTCGGGGTCGACCGCATCGTGGCCCTGCTCGCGGGCGAGTCGTCCATCCGCGACGTCATGGCGTTCCCGAAGACCGCCGCCGCCGTCGACCTGATGACCGGCGCCCCGTCCACGGTGAGCCCCCACCAGCTGCGCGAGCTGCACCTGCAGACCGAGGGCTGAGGGGCACTTGCCGTGGCGGGCCGATTGATGTCAGGATTGCAGACGCACGTGTCCGAAGAACCCAGCCCATCCGGCACGGCCGCGGCCACGCGTATCTCCGTACCCGACGACGGGATCGAGCAACTGTTCGGCGCCCACGATTCGCACCTCACGACGTTCGAGGAGCTGTTCGGAGTGCGGGTCCGCACCGACGGCAACCACCTGCTGGTCGACGGCGAGGCGCGGGCGGTCGAGGGGCTGGAGCGGACCGTCCGTCAGCTGTCGGCGCTGGTCGGCGACGGCTACCGGCTGTCGGCGGACGACGTGCGGCAGGCGGCGCAGCTCGTGATGCAGGACGCGTCGGTCCGGTTGCGCGACTACTTCGTCAAGACCACCATCAAGGCGTCGAGCAAGCGGCAGGTCGCCCCCAAGAGCCTGAACCAGCGGCGCTACCTGGAGGCCATCGACCGGCACGACGTGGTGTTCGGGGTCGGACCGGCGGGGACCGGGAAGACCTATCTGGCGATGGCCCAGGCCGTCGCGTACCTGACCGCGAAGAAGGTTACCCGCATCATCCTCGCGCGCCCCGCCGTCGAGGCCGGCGAGCGTCTCGGGTTCCTGCCCGGCGACATGCAGGAGAAGGTGAACCCCTACCTGAGGCCGCTCTACGATGCGCTCTACGACATGCTCGACCTCGACCGGGTCGATCGGCTGCTCGACCGCCGGACCATCGAGATCGCGCCGCTCGCGTTCATGCGCGGGCGGACCCTCAACGATGCGTTCGTGATTCTCGACGAGGCCCAGAACACCACCGCCGAGCAGATGAAGATGTTCCTCACCCGGCTGGGGTTCGGGTCGAAGGCGGTCGTCACCGGCGACATCACCCAGATCGACCTGCCGACGGGGCGCGTGTCCGGCCTCGTCGAGGTCCTGGGGATCCTGGAGCACGTGGACGGCATCGCGTTCACGCGCTTCGACGATCGCGACGTCGTGCGGCATCCGCTCGTGCGCAGGATCGTCCGGGCCTACGAGACCTGGGCCGAGCGGCCGGACGTGCCGGCGGGCGCGCGGGCCCCCGGAACTGGAGCCTTCGATCCGGCGCCATGACCCTGCTCGACTTCCCATGACCTCGGACGACCCCGACCCCCGTCCCGCGCCCGCCCGGCTCGAGGTGGCGGTGACGGACGGGCGCGGACGGCCCAAGGCGGCCGGCGGGCTGCCGGACTGGCTCGCGGGGGTGGCGCCCCGGTCCGCGGCCGGCGTCGCGGTGGTCGCCCTCGTCTGCGACCGCAAGATGCGGGACCTCAACCACCGCTTCCGCGGCATCGATCGGGTCACCGACGTCCTGTCCTTCCCCGCCGAGCCGGACGAGGCGGGGGCGCCCGCAGCCGGGGCGGGCGGCGGCGCCCGGTGGCTGGGAGACATCGTGATCGCCACCGGGCGGGCGGCGCGGCAGGCGCGCGCGGCGGGGCTCACCGAGTCGCAGGAGCGGCGCCGCCTCGCCCTTCACGGCCTGCTGCACCTGCTGGGCTACGACCACGAGCGCGACGACGGACGCATGCGCCGTCTGGAGCGGCGGCTCCAGCGGCGCGGCGGACTGCCGGTGGACGGGTCATGATGCCCCTGGCGTTGTTCCTCCTCGGCTGCGCGGTCATCTATGTCGCGACCATCGAGTCGGCGTTCGGGGCGATGGTCCGTCTGCCGGAGCGCTTGACGGCCGAGCGGGACGCCCGCAACGAGTCGCTCGTGACCCATCTCGAGGACCCGCTGCGCCTGTACGTCGTCACGCGCCTGCTGCGGGGCGGGCTGTTCGCCCTCGCCGCCGTGATCCTGGCCCATCTCATCGGCGTGGCCACGCCCCGGGCGGTGGGCGTGCTGCTCCTGAGCATCGTGGGCTTCGTCGTCCTGTGCGAGCAGGTGGTGCCGTCGGCCCTCGCGCGGCGCAACGCCGGCCGGGTGCTCGATCTGCTGCTGCCGTCGTTCGATCTGGCCCTCCGGGTCCTGGGCCCGGTGACGGGCTGGCTGCTGCTGCTGGCGCGGCCGCGGCGCGGGCGGGCGGCCAACGGGCGCGGCAACGGCAGAGCGGAAGACGGGTCGGGCAAGGACGAGGAGATGCGGGCGGAGGCGGCCGACACCGAGGAGCGGCGGCTCCTGCAGTCGGTGGTCGACTTCGGGGGGACGTTGGTGCGCGAGGTGATGACCCCCCGGCCGGACATCGTCGCGATCGCCCACGAGGCGACGGTGGACGAGCTGCGGGCCCTCTTCGCGGAGGAGGAGTACTCGCGCGTTCCCGTCTTCGAGAACGACCTCGACAACATCCTGGGTTTCGTCTTCGCCAAGGACCTGGTGAAGGCCCACGGGCTCTCGGGAGACTCTCCCATCGTTCCCCGCCTGCTCCGGCCGGCCTGCGTCGTGCCCGAGGGCCAGCGGGTGGCCGACCTGCTGCGCGAGCTGCAGGTCAAGCACGTGCAGAGCGCCATCGTCGTCGACGAGTACGGGGGCACGGCGGGGCTGGTGACGATCGAGGACCTCCTCGAGGAGATCGTCGGCGAGATACGCGACGAGTACGACCACGACGAGTCCGAGCCGGTGGTCGAGGAGGGGGACGGGCGGTTCGTGTTCCTCGCCACGGTGGGGGTCGGCGAGCTCGCCGAGCGCCTCGGCGTGTCGGTCGAGCGGGACGGCTTCGAGACCGTGGGGGGCTACTTGCTGGCACGGCTCGGGCGGGTGCCGGCGGCCGGAGAGACGGTCGAGGTGGACGATCTCGCGGTCGAGGTGATCGACGCCGAGCGCCGGCGGGTGCGGAGGGTGCGGGTCAGCCGCCGGCCGGCGGCCGAGGCGGTCGAGGGCTAGGCGTGTCAGAAAAGAAGCAGCCGGTCATGCGCGCCGGCTTCGTGTCGCTGATCGGGCGCCCCAACGCCGGCAAGTCCACGCTCCTCAACCGCATCGTGGGCACGAAGCTGGCGATCGTCTCGGACAAGCCGCAGACCACGCGCAACCGGATCCTGGCGGTGCGCAACTACACCGGCGAGACCCCCGCGCAGGTGGTCTTCGTGGACACTCCGGGCATTCACCGGCCGCTGCACCGGATGAACGTGCGCATGGTCGACATGGCCCTCGAGTCGATCGGCGAGGTCGATCTGATCGGGCTGGTGCGGGACGCCACCGACGGCCTCGGGGCGGGCGACCGGTTCGTCATCGGCGCTCTGCAGCAGGCCCCGGCGCCGGTGCTGCTGATCCTGAACAAGATCGATCTCGTCGCCAAGCCGCGGCTGCTGCCCATCATCGACTGGTACCGCCGGCAGCGCGACTTCGCCGCCATCGTCCCGGTGTCGGCGGAGACCGGCGACGGGGTCGACATTCTCGAACGCGAGATCATCGAGCGGCTTCCGGCCGGCGAGCCGCTCTATCCCGACGACTTTCTCACCGATCAGCCGGAACGCCGGCTCGCGGCGGAGACGGTGCGCGAGAAGGTGCTGCGCCATACGCACACGGAGCTGCCGTTCGTGACCGCGGTGGTCGTCGACCGCTTCGACGACGAGAGCCAGCCGGGGCGCCTGCAGCTGTTCTGCTCGATCCTGGTGGAGCGCAGCTCCCAGAAACCGATCGTCATCGGTCCCGGCGGGGCGCGCATCCGGCAGATAGGGACCGAGGCGAGACAGGACCTCGAACGGTTCTTCGGCACCCCGGTCTATCTCGATCTGCACGTGAAGGTGCGGGCCGACTGGCGCGACAACGACCGGATCCTGGACCAGGCGGGCGTGGCGCCCCCCGGGCAGGGATGAGGGGCGGCACACGCCCCCCGCGAACAATGCGCTCCCGACGCGACCCTCGGAGGGAGCCTTCGGCCGCGTCGCGCCAGAGATTCCCCGAGCTGCGCCGTTCCACGGCGCGGACTCCTGCTAGCGCGCCATCCGCTCGGCGAAGTTGCGCAGGAAGTTGACGACGTGCCAGATCTCCTCGTCGGTGATGCGGCCCTCCCAGGCGTCCATGTCGTAGGCGGGAGGGACGCCGTTGCGAATCACCAGGTAGATGTCGCCGTCGGTGTCGCCGTGCACCCACTCGTCGTCGATCAGGTTCGCCGGCCTCGATCCCGGCGGCGCGGTCATGCCCTGGCCGTCGGCCCGTATTCCGTGGCAGGCACGGCAGAAGCGGCCGTAGACCCGCAGGCCGGCCCTCACCGATTCCTCGGTCGCCTCGACCGGGTTCTCCGGCGCCTCGGCGGCAGCCTCCTGAAGGGGTTCGGCCGCGGTCAGCGGGGCTGAATCGGCGGCCATGAACACGGACAGGGCGAAAGTGGCCGGGACGGCCGCGACTCGGGCAAGACTGGCTGGTGTCACGCATCCTCCTCGATGTGGAAGTCTCACCATGAGTCTATACCGCGCCGCGGCCTGTAGCCGCGCCGCCATGACTGCGCCCACGGCCCATGACTGCGCCCACGGCCCGTGACTGCGCCCGCGGCCCGTGACCGCGCCGCCGCGCCGCGGCCCGTCGGCCCGGCGACCCTTTCGCGGTTGACCGGTTCGCGGGCGACGGGATACACTGCCCACTCCTGAATCCGGGGCTTTTCCAATCAGAGAGATGAGCAAATGCGTAGACTGAGCGTTTTCTTCATGGCGATCCTGCTGACCGCGGGCACGGCCGGGGCCCAGCAGTCGGAGCCGCAGGTGTACGGCGATCTGGCCGAGGTGATGCGCGGCATTCTCTTCCCCAACTCGAACATCATCTTCGACGCGCAGACGAACAACCCCGACGATCCGGTCGAGGCGGTCGAGGGCGATTCCACCAGCGCGCGGTTCGCCAGCATCTACACCGGGTGGGAGGCCCTCGAGAACGCGGCCGTCGCTCTCGTGGAGGCTGCCAACCTCATCGAGCTCCCGCGCCTGTGCGAGAACCTCGAGGACGACCCCGCGCGCAACGGTGTGCCGGCCCCGGTCGAGCGCGACGACTGGAAGCAGTACGTCGCCGGCCTCCGGGCGGCGGGCCAGACCGCCTACGAGTGGGCGCAGGCCCGCGTCTACGACGACTTCGACGCGATCATCATGACCGGCGAGGTCGCCGAGGCCTGCTCGGCCTGCCACGGCGTCTACCGCGACAGCTACAACGATCCGCCCACCCCGCGTTGCACGCCCCCCGCGGAGTGAGCGCACCCGCCTGAGCGGCGGCGGGGGAGCGCCGTTGCGCCCCCTCCCGTCGCCGAGCTCGCCATCCGTCGCCTTCGTCCCCACGCGACAGCTTCCACTGACGGTCGGGTCCTGTTCGGTCGTCGGGCTCTCCCTGTCGTAGATCCGACATCGCACGCGCCGAAGCGAGGCCGATCCGCCTCCTGGACGCGGATGTCAGGCCACGCGGCGCCGGCCGCGAAGGCCCTCCGCGCGGACCGGCCGGCGCACCGGGATCGCCGGCAGGCCGGGCGCGGGGCGCCCCCGCCGCTGTGCTACACTGAAATGTTCCCGATGCTGACTGTGGACCCCCCAGAGGAACCCGACTTGCGGCGGCTTTCGGCCGCGACCGCCCCCCGGACGACGGGACGATGCCTTTCCACCGCCGAATCGACGTGGTGCTCGACTCGGTCAAGCGACTGCAGCGGATAGGTGCGTCCGCCAATCTCCTCAACCTCCTCCAGAAACAGCGCCCCGCCGACCTCGCCGAGGTCCTGAGCGAGCTCTCCGACAAGAGCCGCCACGGCGCGTTCAACCTGCTGCTCGACCGCGACAGCCGCCTCGCGATGGAGGCGCTGATGGAGTACGGCGCCGAGCTGGGCGCCGGCCTCCTGGCCGACCACCCGCCGGAGCGCATCGCCCTGTGGCTGCTCGACCTGCCGTCGGACGACGCGGCGGCGTTGATCGACGAGCTCCCCGACGAGCTCTCGGCCGCGGTGCTCGAGCGGATGCGCCCGCACGAGTCGGGCGAGGTCGAGAACCTCCTCGAGTACCGCGAGCAGACCGCCGGCCGCATCATGAACCCGACGGTGTTCGCGCTGTCGGAGGACCTGACGGCGGGCGAGGCGATCCAGGCCCTGCAGGGGTCGCGCGAGGTGGAGATGGTCTTCTACCTCTACGTGGTCGACGAGCGCCGGCACCTGGTGGGCGTGGTGTCGTTGCGCCGCCTGCTGCTCGTGGCCCCCGAGACCCCCCTGCAGCGCATCATGACTACCGACCTGATCAGCGCGCGGGTCGAGACCGACCAGGAAGAGGTGGCGCAGCACGTCGCCAACTACAACCTGCTGGCGATCCCGGTGGTCGACGAGGAGAACAAGCTCGTCGGCATCATCACCGTCGACGACGTCATCGACATCATCAAGGACGAGGCGACCGAGGACCTCTACCGGCTGGCCGGGGTCAGCGGCGACGAGCACGTGTTCACCCCCGCCGGCGAGTCGGCGCGGAAGCGCCTGCCGTGGCTCGCGATGAACCTCGTCACCGCCGCGCTCGCCGCGTTCGTGGTGCGGGCGTTCCAGGCGACCATCGATCAGGTCGTGATGCTCGCCGTCCTCATGACCATCGTCGCCAGCATGGGGGGCAACGCCGCCACCCAGACCCTGACCGTGATCGTGCGGGCCATCGCGCTGGGCGAGCTCACCTGGGGCAACTCGCGCAAGGCGGTGCTGAAGGAGGCGCTCGTCGGGCTCGGCAACGGCCTCGCCCTCGGCTCGGTGGGCGCCCTCGTCGCGTGGCTGCTGTCCGGCAACGTCTATCTGGGGGCGATCCTGGCCCTGGCGATGGTGATCAACCTGCTGGTGGCGGCGGTGGCCGCGACCCTGATTCCGATTGCCCTGCGGGCCCTCAAGGTGGATCCGGCGCTGGCGTCGGCGGTGTTCATCACGACGTTGACGGACGTCTTCGGGTTCTTCGCCTTTCTCGGTCTCGCAACCCTCTTCCTGCCCTATCTGGACCAGTTGGCGTGACCGCCCCGCCGGCCGATCATGGCCTCGGCGGCGGCGGGACGCTACAATGGGGGCCAGCCGGTGTCCCGGGTGGGACGCGGCGCACTTCGCGCTCGCGATGCCAGTCCTGACGACCGACGCGCTGATCCTGCGCACCTACCATCTTGGTGAAGCGGACCGCATCGTCGTGTTCCTGACGCCCGAGCGGGGCAAGAAGCGCGGCGTCGCGAACGGCGCGCGCAGTCCGCGCTCGCGGCGGTTCGCGGGCGGGCTCGAGCCGTTGACGGCGGTGCGGCTCGCGTACTACGAGCGGGAGCAGCGCGACCTCGTCCGGCTGCGTTACGTCGAGCCGGTGCGCTCGCCGATGCTCGCGCGCGACGGCGAGCGGCTCGGCTACGTCGAGTACTTCGCCGAGATCCTCGACGAGTGCGCGCAGGAGGCGGAGCCGAACGCGGCGTTGTTTCGTCTCGGGTCGGCGGTGGGGGCGTTGCTGGCGGGGGAGATCCCGATCGCCCGGCTGGCGCGCTACTTCGAGTACTGGGTGCTCCGTCTGCAGGGGGTCTATCCCTCGCTGACCGCCTGCGCGCGGTGCGGGCGCCGCCCCGAAGGCGGCGGCCGCATCGACGGGGCCGACGGCGGATTCCGGTGCGGCGACTGCGGCGGCGACCGCGGGCTCCCGCTGTCGGCCGAGGCGGTGGGGTTTCTCCGCAACGCCGCCGCGACGCCGCCCGACGCGCTGTCGCAGGTGGGGCTGTCGGAGCGCGCGGACCGGGAGCTCGAGCGGGCGCACCGGCGCCTGCTCGCGATGCATCTCGAGAAGGAGCTGCGGGCCGGCAAGGTGTTGCAGGCCATGATGCGAACCAGCCCCGGAGTGACGCCATCATGACGAAGACGAGAGGGTCGGCGCCGTGACCCTGCAGGACCTGATCGCGTCGCTGTCGCGCTTCTGGTCGTCGCGCGGCTGCCTGATCCAGCAGCCCCTCGACACCGAGGTGGGGGCCGGCACCATGCATCCCGAGACGTTCCTCCGCGTGCTCGGGCCCCGCCCCTGGCGGGTCGCCTACGTGCAGCCGTCCCGGCGCCCCGCCGACGGCCGGTTCGGCGAGAACCCCAACCGGCTGTTCAAGCACCATCAGTTCCAGGTCATCCTGAAGCCGTCGCCGGACGCCGCGCAGGACCTCTATCTCGACAGCCTGCGGGTGTGCGGCATCGACCCCGCCCGCCACGACGTGCGTTTCGAGGAGGACAACTGGGAGTCGCCGACCCTGGGCGCCTGGGGCATCGGGTGGCAGGTCCTTCTCGACGGGATGGAGATCACCCAGTTCACCTACTTTCAGCAGGCCGGCGGCCTGGAGCTGTCGCCGGTGTCGGTCGAGCTGACCTACGGGCTCGAACGCATCGCGATGCACCTGCAGGGGGTGGACGACGTCTACGACCTCGAGTGGGCGCCGGGGGTGACCTATCGCACCGTGCGGCACCGGGACGAGGTGGAGCAGACCAAGTACGCCTTCGGCATGGTCGACATGCCGGAGGCCGAGTTCGCGGCGGGCCATCGCGAGCTGTTCGAGCACCATCACCGAATGGCGGCGATCCTGTTGCGGTCGGGCCTGGTGCTGCCGGCCCTCGACGCCTGCCTCAAGTGCTCGCACACCTTCAACATCCTGGACGCCAGCGGCGGCATCGGGGTGACGGAGCGGGCCGCCTACATCCTCCGCGTGCGGGAGCTGGCGGTGGCGGTGGCGAGGGCATGGACGGACGGCGAGGCTGCGGCGACGGCGGACGGCGGCGGCGAGGCAGTGTCCTGAGCGGTGCGGGCGCTTGCCGGCGAGTAGATCGGGATACGCACATCATGTATCGAGAGCTGTTGATCGAAATCGGGTGCGAAGAGCTGCCCGCGAGCTGGATGCCGCCGCTGGTTCGGCAGCTCGGCGCCTGCGTCGGGGCCCGGCTCGAAGCGGCCCGCCTCGCGTGTCCGACCCCCCCGGAGGCGTTCGCGACGCCGCGGCGGCTCGCCGTCCGCGCGGCCCGGGTGGCCGAGCGGCAGCCGGACCTCGAGGAGACCCTCACCGGACCGCCGGTCCGCGCCGCCTTCACCGACGGCGGAGAGCCGACCCCCGCCGCCGCCGGGTTCGCCCGCAAGCACGGCGTTCCCGTCGACCGGCTGATCCGGATCGACACGCCCAAGGGGGCCTACGTGGCCCACCGGCGCCGGCAGCGGGGGCACGCCGCCCGATCCGTGCTGGGCGGGGTGCTGGCCGCCACCCTGCGCGATCTCGCCTTTCCGAAACAGATGCAGTGGGACGCCCGCCTCGACGACGGCCGGGGCGACCTGCCGTTCGGGCGCCCCATCCGCTGGCTGGTGTTCCTGTTCGGGGGGCGGGTCGTGCCGTTCGCGATCGAGCGCACGCCGAACGCGGCGGCACGGGGGGTGGCGCCGATTCGCGCCGGCTCGGCGACCCGCGGGCACCGGTTCTTTGCCCGCGACGGCCGACCCGGCCGCCCCGTGCGGGTGGGCTCGTTCGGCGAGTACCGCAAGACCCTGAAGCGCCACTACGTGCTCCTGTCCCGCGAAGAGCGCCGAGCCCGCATCGCGAAGAAGCTGGAGACCCAGGCGAAGCGGGTTGGGGGCGTGGTCGGGGGCGCCGGCGGGGCGGCGTCGCTGCTCGACGAGGTGCCCGATCTGGTCGAGTATCCGTCGGTGGTCGCCGGCCGCTTTCCCGAGGAGTTCCTCGCCCTGCCGGAAGAAGTGCTGAAGACGACGATGATCCACCACCAGCACTACTTCCCGGTGACGGCGGGCGACGGCCGCCTCACCGAGCACTTCCTCGCGGTGACCAACGTCCCGAAGGACAACGTCCCCGCGATCGCCCGCAACTCCGAGCGAGTGCTCGTCGCGCGGCTGCGGGACGCCCGGTTCTTCTGGGAAGCGGACCGCGGCGCGCCGCTCGACTCGCGCCTCGACCGTCTCGACACGTTGCGGTTCCACGCGAGGCTCGGCAGCTATCTCGCCAAGGCCCGGCGCATCGAGAAGCTGGCCGCCGACGTCGCAGGCGACGCGTTCGGCGCGCCCGCCGCGGTCGACCACGCGGCCCGCGCCGCCCTTCTCGCCAAGGCGGACCTGACCACCGACATGGTCGGCGAGCTCCCCGAGCTGCAGGGGGTCATGGGGGGCATCTACGCCCGCGAGGACGGCGAGCCGGAAGAGGTGTGGCGCGCCGTCTACCACCACTACTTGCCGATCGGCGTCACCGCCGACGCCCCCCCGCGGCCGGACGATCTGGGCCGGGCCGGGGTCAGCTGGGCCGCCGTTGCCCTCGCCGACAAGCTGGACACCCTGGTCGGGCTGTTCCGGGCCGGAGAGCGGCCGCGGGGGGCGCGCGACCCGTTCGGGCTGCGGCGGCAGGCCCACGGCGTCTTCTCGATTCTCGTCGGCCTGCCCGAGCTGACGGGCCTGACCGCGCGGCCGGATCTGGGCGGCCTCGTGGCCGCGGCGGAAGCGGCGCATGGCGTGGGGCGCGAAGCGGCCCCGCCGCCACCCGAGCCGGGACGGCGGCGGCTCGGGACGGGCGAGGCCGCGGGTGGTGCCGGGCAAGTGGCGGACGGTGAGGCGCACGCATCGGCCACTGAACCCGAGGCGCTGGAGAGATTGCAGCAGTTCCTGCTGGAGCGGCTGAGGTTCGTGCTGGAGCAGCGCGGACACGACGTGCGGAACGTGCGGGCGGTGACCCAGCCGTGGCCGTCCTGGCGCGCCGTCGTCCCCCTCGACGCGCGCCGCAAGCTCGAGGCGTTGCCCCGGTTCACGGGGTCGGCCGACTTCCAGCAGCTCGCGGCGCTGTTCAAGCGGGTGCGCAACATCGCGAAGGAGCTGCCCGACGCCGAGCTCGCCGACGTCGCGGCGGGGCGGGCGGCGGTGTCGGACGAGCCGCCCGAGTCGGCGGAGGCGGCCCTGGAGGCCGAGCTCGAACGGCGCCGGCCGGCCATCGCGGCGGCGGTGGCCGCGGGCAGCGACTACCACGCGGCGTTCGCGGAGGCGGCCGCGTTCGGTCCCGCCGTCGATCGTTTCTTCACCGACGTGCTCGTGATGGCCGGCGACCCCGACCTGCGGCGCCGGCGCCTGGCCCTGCTGAAACGGCTCGAGCACCTGATCCTGCAGCTCGCCGACGTGTCCGCGCTGGTGAAGGACGCGGACCAGGAGTCCGCGCCGTAGAACGGCGCGGACTCCTGTAGGATTGGTTGGGCGCCAAGCGGAGCCGCAGGCGACGACTGGCGGGCTAGCGGTGGACAAGCGGCGGACCGCGCGCGGCTCATGACTGACCAGGTTCCCCGGGAAGACCGCCCGCCGCGCATCGTCCGGCTGCCGGCCGAGCTGGCGAACCAGATCGCCGCCGGCGAGGTCGTCGAGCGCCCCGCGTCGGTGGTGAAGGAGCTGGTCGAGAACGCCCTCGACGCCGGGGCGGCGCGGGTCGCGGTGGCCGTCGAGCTGGGGGGAAAGCGTCTCGTGCGGGTGGAGGACGACGGCGGGGGCATGACCGCCGACGAGGCCCTGCTCGCTCTCGAGAGGCACGCCACCAGCAAGATCCGGCGGGTCGAGGACCTCGCCGCCGTCACCTCGCTGGGGTTCCGCGGCGAGGCGCTGCCCAGCATCGCCTCGGTGTCGCGCCTGCTGCTGCGCACCCGCGCGCGCGGGGCCTCGCGCGGGGTCGAGGTGCGCGTGTCCGGCGGGGTCGTCGATTCCACCCGCGAGGCCGGCGCCGCGGAAGGCACCATCGTCGAGGTGACCGACCTGTTCTACAACGTGCCGGCGCGACGGAAGTTCCTGAAGACGGACAGCGCGGAGACGGCGCAGGTCTCGCGGCTGGTCACGCAGCTCGCCCTGGGCCGGCACCGCGTCGGCTTCACGCTGACCAGCGGGACCCGCCGGCTCGCGCAGTGGCCGCCGGTCGAGAGCCTCGCGGAGCGCCTGTTCCAGCTCTACAAGGACCGCGACGACCTCGTGGAGGTCGCCAAGAAGGCGGCCGGGGTCACCGTGACGGGGTTCGTGGCGGGGCTCACCGGGGGCGCCGGGGGGCGCGCGCGGGGGCCGCAGAACGTCTTCGTCAACGGCCGCGCCGTGAAGGACCGCACCATCGCCCACGCGATCGCCCACGCCTACGACACCGTCACCATCAAGGAACGGCGGCCCGAGGTGCACCTCTTCATCGAGCTGCCCCCCGACCGGGTCGACGTCAACGTGCATCCGACGAAGGCCGAGGTCCGGTTTCTCGAGCGGTCCCTTGTGCACGAGGTGCTGCGCCGCGCCATCGTCGAGGCGCTGGGGGTCACTGCCGCCCCGGCGGTGACCCTGAGCGAGCCCGTCGACCAGCGCGGGGCGCCGCCGGCGGACGGCCAGGCGCCGGTCCCCGCGCCGGGCGCGGGCGGGGGCTGGCGGCCCGTCTCTCACCCCGTCTCGGAGGAGGGCGCGGGCGCATCGGGCGGCACGACGGCATCGGACGCGGGCAGTCGGGGAACGCCCGCCGCCCTTCCCGGCTCCGCGGGTTCGACCGGCGCGGGTGGACCCACGCTGGCCGACGCCGTGCGCGAGCTGCGCCCGGCCGCCGCCCCGGTACCGCCGCCGGCGGGTGTCGTGGACCGGCCGATGCAACCGCTCGGACAGTTCCGCGACACGTTCATCATCGCCGTCGACGACGAGGGCATCGCCATCGTCGACCAGCACGTGGCCCACGAACGGGTGCTGTTCGAGCAGGTGATGGAACGGCTCACCGACGGCCGGCTCGAGAGCCAGCGGCTGCTGCATCCCATCGTGCTGGAGCTGCCGCCGGCCGAGCGTCACGCCCTCGCCGCCCACGGGACGGTGCTCGACCGGCTGGGGTTCGAGGTGGAGGAGTTCGGCGGCGAGAGCGTCCGGATCGCCGCGGTCCCGGCCCTGGTGCCCCTGGCCGCGTCCGAGGCCGCGGTGCGCGAGCTGGCCCAGGACCTGGACGGTCTCGATCGGGGGGCGGCGATCGACGAGGCGCTACGGCGCAGCGCCGCCACCACCGCATGCCATGCCGCCGTCAAGGCGCATGACCGGCTGACGCCCGAGAAGATGATCTGGATTCTCGACGCGCTCCGCCGCACCGCCCACTCGTCGGTCTGCCCCCACGGCCGTCCCGTCGTCCTGCGCCTCTCGCGCCGGGAGATCGAGAAACGGTTCGAGCGCATCTAGTCCAGGAGTCCGCGCCGTGCATCCGTATCGCCTCCTGCCAGGAAGCGTCGCATGAGCACGCCTGCCGAGGGCTGGCACGGTTGGGATGCGTACGCGCCGTTCTACGACTGGGAGAACGCCCAGACCGTCGGCCGCCGCGACGTGCGGTTCTGGGCGGACCTCGCGGGCCGGGCGGACGGGGCCGTCCTCGAGCTCGGCTGCGGCACCGGCCGTCTGTCGGTGCCGGTCGCGCGCGCGGCGCGCAGCTTTGTCGGCATCGACCGGTCGTCGGCCATGCTGCGGCGGCTGCGCGCGCGGTTGCGGCGCGCGCGCCTGACGGGCCGGGCCGCGATCGTGCGCGGCGACATCCGCGCGCTGCCGTTCCGCCCGGACTGGCGCTGCCGGCTCGTCATGGCGCCCTACGGCATGCTGCAGTCGCTTCTGACCGACGAGGATCTGGCCGCGACCCTCGACTCCGTCGCCCGAGTGCTCGCGCCCGGCGGCACGTTAGGCGTCGATCTCGCGCCCGGCCTGCCGCGCTGGGGCGAGTACGCCCGGCGGGTCGGCCTGCGCGGTCCGATGAGCGGCGGCCGGCGGGTGACGCTCATCGAATCGGTCCGCCAGGTGCCTCGCCGCGGCCTGACCATCTTCGACCAGGAGTTCGTCGAGATGCGCGCGGGACGGCGGACGAGCTTCCCCGTCTCGATCGCGTTCCGCACGCTGACCGTCCCCCGAATGGTCGAGCGGATCGAGCAGGCGGGATTCACCGTCGACGCCGTGCTCGGCGGCTACCGGGAGGAGGCGTGGTCTCCGGACGCGGAGGTCTGGATCATCATCGCGCGGCGAGGCTGACCCTCTTCTTTGCGCCGATATGGAAACCGCGCGCGAGGTTGCGCGCCCTGATCGTCATCGCGCGGCGACGCTGACCCGCTCTTGCCGGCGGGCTGCGCGCGCGGGGAGCCGGCGCCGGCGCCCGGCGACCGCCCGGGGCGTGCCTATCCCGTGGTGCGCTTCACGATGAAGTGCCCCACCAGGAAGACCGCGACCCCGAACCCGAAGATGCGGGGGCTGGGGCCGAGGGGGCCGGCGATGAGAATCGCCTCGAGGAGCGCCGCCATTCCCAGCAGCTGGAGCCCGCGGCCGACATAGTAGAGTGCGCCGGGCATGGTTCAGTCCTCTTCCGGGTCCGACGGCGGGGGAGCGCCTGCGGTGCGGCCGTGCGCGGCGTCGGCGGCGGCCCGGCGGTCGGCCTTGATGCGCCGCCAGGCGTCGAGGCGGCGGCCGATCTCCTTCTCGAAGCCGCGCGCCGGCGGCGCGTAGTAACGGCGTCCCTCGAGGGACGCGGGCAGGCAGCTCATCGCCGCCACCGTCTCCGGCTCGTCGTGCGCGTAGCGGTATCCCTTGCCGTAGTCGAGGTCCTTCATCAGGCGCGTCGGCGCGTTGCGCAGATGCAGCGGCACCGGGTCGGCGGCCTCGCGGTGCGCGTCGGCGGCGGCCTGCCCGTAGGCGCGGTAGACGGCGTTGCTCTTCGGCGCCGTGGCCAAGTAGACGGCGGCCTGGGCGAGGGCCGTGTTGCCTTCCGGCATGCCGATGAAGTGTACCGCCTCCTTGGCGGCCACGGCCACGGTGAGGGCCTGCGGGTCGGCGTTGCCGATGTCCTCGGAGGCGAAGCGGACCAGGCGGCGGGCGACGTAGAGGGGGTCCTCGCCGGCCTCCAGCATGCGGGCGAGCCAGTAGACCGCCGCGTCCGGATCGCTGTTGCGCATCGACTTGTGGAGGGCGGAGATCAGGTTGAAGTGCTCCTCGCCGCTCTTGTCGTAGAGCAGCGCGCGCCGCTGCATCGCGTCGGAGGCGATGTCCAGGGTGAGCCGCGCGCCGCCGGGCGCCCCGGCCTCTGCCGCGCGGGCCACGGCCGCGGCGGCCCCGAGCTCGAGGAGGTTCAGGGCGACCCGCGCGTCCCCGTTGGCGTGCCGGGCGATCGCGGCCAGGGCATCGGGATCGGCGCGCAGCGCGTCCTTGCCGATCCCGCGCTCGGCATCGGCGAGGGCGCGGGCGAGCAGGGTGGCGACCGCCTCGCGGGGCAGCGGCTTCAGCACGTACACCTGCGAGCGCGAGAGCAGCGCCGCGTTGACCTCGAACGAGGGGTTCTCGGTGGTGGCTCCGATGAGGACGATGTCGCCCGCCTCGACGCGGGGGAGGAAGGCGTCCTGCTGGGCCTTGTTGAAGCGGTGGATCTCGTCGACGAAGAGAATCGTCCTCCGGCCGCCGTGCCCCCGCGCCGCCTCCGCCCCCGCCAGCACCCCCCGGATCTCCTTGATGCCCGAGAGCACCGCGCTGAACGCGACGAACCTCGAGGTCGTCACCTCGGCGATGAGGCGGGCGAGGGTCGTCTTGCCGCTGCCGGGGGGGCCCCACAGGATGATCGACCGCAGGGTGTCGCGTTCGATCGCCTGCCGCAGCGGGCGGCCCCGGCCGACGAGATCGTCCTGACCGACCAGCTCGTCGAAGGTCCGCGGGCGCATGCGCTCGGCCAGCGGCGTGTCCGCCGCCCCGGTTCCGCGGACAGGTTCGTCTTCGTCGAAGAGGGACCGGGAAGTCATGCCGGTTGTGGTCGGCGGCTGGCGGGCCCCGGGACGGCCGGGGTCTCCCGCTGTCTGGCCGCTTCATAGACGATGAGCGCCGCCGCCACCGCGATGTTGAGGGACTCGACGGGACGCCGCATGGGAATGGACAAGACCGCGTCGGCGGCCTCGACCGCTGCCGTGTCGAGACCGGCGCCCTCGGCCCCCAACCACACGAGGCAGGGCTCTCTCAGATCGGTCTCGGCAAGCGGGGTTCCCGCGCGCGGGATCGCCGCAATCACCCGCAGGCCGTGCGCCGACGCCTGCCGGCGGACCTCGGCGGGGTCGTCGCCGCGGGCGACGGGCAGCCGGAAGGCGCTGCCCATCGCGCCCCGGAGCGCCTTCCACCCGAGCGGATCGGCCCCGCCGATGGTCACGACCCCGGAGGCGCCCCCGGCCTCGACCGCCCGGATCACCGCTCCGGTGTTGCCGGGGTCCTGGACCCCGCTCAGCACGACCACCAGCGGTCGCGGAGTCTGCAGGGCGTTCTCCATTCGAGCCGGTGGGAGGGTGGCGAGGGCCGCGAGGCCGCTCGGCGTCGACACCGGGCTCAGCGCGTTCATCACCGCCGCGGTCACGGGAACGACCCGGGTGACCGCCGCGAGCCGGCGGGCCGCCGCCGCGGCGCGACGTCCTGCGCGCCCCGTGGATACCGCCGCGACGTCCACCTGCACCCCCGCCGCCAGGGCGTCCTCCACCAGTCTCGGGCCCTCCAGGAGCACCGTCGAGCCGTCCCCCCCGCTGCGGCGCGCGGCGCGCCGGAACCGGGCCACGAGGGGGTTGCGGCGGCTGGCGATCGGCTCCATCAGCTTGCGCCGGCTGAGAGTCGGCGATGCCCGGCAGCCCGTGGCGACCGTCCCCGTTGCAACCGGGCGGCGATGCTGCCCGCCCGACCGGGTTGGTCGTCGGACCGTGCGCGGTCCGCGGTCGCACATGCCCGATGCGCGGCCTCCTCACGCCTGACCGGGCGGGCGTCGCATGCCCGCCGGCGCCCTCGCCGCTCTCGGTGCAACGCGGACTTCCACCCTGGGCCGCCGGAGTGGGACGGCGCGGTGTGGAACGCGGGCGCGGTTGTCGACGGCATGCTCCCGTTCGGGGCCGCGCCGGTCGGCGCCGCCGGGGCGAGCATAGCAGATGTGCTATCGTTACCCGTTGGCGGGGACGGCATTAGTGCCGCAGGTGGCGGCCGGTCGCTGAAGACCCGCGGCGACGCGCGACGGTGTTCGTTACAGGTCGACCCGGCGACCGTGGTTGCGCCCGCGCGCCATGTGCAACGGGCTCCCGGGTGGAGACGACGCCGGAATGAAGGCGGAACTGCTCAAGCGATTCGAGGGCGACATTCGCGAGCTCGAGCGAGAGCTCAACAGCGAGCTGCCCCAGGAGATCAAGCGCGCCCGCGAGCTCGGAGACCTGCGCGAGAACGCGGAGTATCAGGCCGCGAAGGAGCGGCAGGTGTTCGTGCAGGCGCGCCTCGCCATGCTCCGCAAGCGCGTGGCCGAGCTGTCGCTGCTGAACCTCGACCGGATTCCCGCCGACCGCGCCGGCTTCGGCTCGACCGTTCATCTGCACGAGGTCGACGGCGACAACATCGTCTACCGGCTCGTCATGCCCGAGGACGCGGATCCCCGGAAGGGATGGATATCCACCGCGTCACCCATCGGACGCGCGTTGATGGGAAAGGAAGAAGGGGACGAGGTGGCGGTGCCGACCCCGAGCGGCATACGCGAGTTCGAACTGCTCAAGCTCGTCACGATTCATGGCGAGTAGATCGCGCGCCCGCCCGGGGATTCGATGACCGCGCCGAGTCACGACGCGGCCACGCCGTCGCCCGGCCCCCGGGCCCGCTACTCTCCGCACCGGCGCACCGCGGTGGTGTTGACGGGCACCGGCACCGCCGGCGCCTACCATGCCGGCGTGCTGCGGGCCCTGCACGAGGCCGGCGTCAAGGTCGACCTGATGGCCGGACGCGGCATCGGCACCGTCGGCGCGTTGTTCGGCGCGGCGGACGGCGCCGATCAGCTCTGGGAGCGGTCGGGGCTGTGGGCCGCGCCCGGCGTGGCCCGCCTGTATCGCTGGCGTCCGGCCCTGGTCGCCGCGTTCGCCGTTCTCGGCGCGGCTCTCGGTACGTTGCTGCTGCCCCTCGGGGTGGTCGTCCTCGCCACCCTGGTCTTCGCGATAGCCTACTTCGTACAGGTTGCCGGCCTGGACGGGACCTGGTTCACGAACGGGTTCGGACGGCTCGTCGAGTGGATCTTCGCCCCCGGCATGCTGCCGGTGTGGCTGCCGAGAGTGATGGTGTTCGCCCTCGTGCTGTTGCTGGGGGTGCTGGGCTGGTCGGCGGTGCTGACGTGGTACCGGACCCGTCCCGGGCGGCGCGGGCGCGGCGCCCTCTGGTGGCTGCTTGCGGGGTCGCCCCTCGATGCCGACTACGGCCAGCGTTGGTTCGGGAACGGGCTGTGGAAGTCGGTGCGGGGGGCCTCGGCGATGGCGCGTCCGGGCCCCGAGCGGATCGGCGTCCGGTATACCCGACTGCTTTCGGACAGTCTCGGCCAGCCCGGGTTCCGCGAGCTCCTGGTCACCGTGCACGACCTGGACGGCTCCCGCGACCTCGTCCTCGCCATGCTGACGAAGAAGTTCAGGGGGCCGTTCTTCCGGCGCCGGGGTGCGGGCGGCGACCGGCCGCTCGAGGCGTTGGACCTGAGCGGATGGGCGGCGCGGCACGGGTTCGACGCCCTCGCCGCTTCCCTCTGCCTGCCGGTGGCGACCGAGCCGTGGTTCGTGCAGTTCCCCGCGGCCAGCGTCTGGCGCGGCGAGACGCATCGGCTGTGCGACCGGCCGGACGCGGTCGGGCGCCTGCTCGACGAGGTGGCCCTCGCCGGCGTGCAGCAGGTCATTCTGGTGTCGGCGCAGCCTCCGCTCTCGGGTCCCCACGCGCTGGGAGGCCAGCGGCGCGACGGCCGCGGGCGCATCGGAGAATCGCTCCAGTCGATCGAGGCGACGGCGGCGCGGGATGCCGTCGCGAGCCGGGCCCGACTGTTTCACGCGTTCTTCGAGATCCGTCCCCTCCACAATCCGCTGGGGCCGTTCGATTTCGCCGGATCGTACGACGAGCGTTCCGATCGGGCGTGGACCCTCGGCGATCTCATGGACCGCGGCTTCGACGACGGGTACCGGCAGTTCGTCAATCCCGTCGTGGCCCCCAGCGGCGATGAGATGGCGCCGACCCCGCGACCCCGTCCGCCGACCCCGGTGTCGCCGGTCACGTAGCCCGGAGATCGTCGCCGGGCGGCCGCGCGACCCTGCGTTCGCGTTGGCAGCTTCGCTGACGCGACGCTGTCGGCTCCGACTGCCGTCCGACGCACCCTGACAGCGAGTCTCCGCTTCTCCGGCGCAGACTCGTGGTCCCGGAAACGGGCCGTTGCACGGCGCCCACCCTGGCTCGGCTCACACCGCGCCCCCGGCGTCGCCGGGCGTGTCCGCGCCGCGGCGCCGCTCGGACGCGCCCGGCCCCTTCAGGAACTCGTCGGCCAGGGCGTGGGTGACGGCGAGGACGCGGGCCGGCTCGGCCGATCCGAACTTCTGGGCGAACCGCTCGACGGGAGCCACCGCCTTGGCCATGACCCGATGGCCGCCGGCGCTGCCGATGTCGCCGAACGCCCGCCGCACGAACTTGCCGGCATCGCCCGACTCGCCGAGGTTCCGGGCCGAGATCACGACGTTCCGCTGCACGATGCCGGACACCACCGACCAGGACACCTCGTCGACCTGGAGGAGGAAGTCGGCGACGAACGTGATCAGGTCTTCGCGCGCGACCGCGCCCAGGTGCGACGTGTACAGCGACCCGCTGATCTCGCTGCGCTGCATCGCCGTGGACAGGCACGCCAGACGTTCGAGGTTCGTCTCCGAGCCTTCCATCTTGCGGACCAGGGCCGCGTTGGCGAGGGGGTACAGGAAACGGAACGCATCGAGGTCCGATTCGTCGGTATGGCGCGACAGGAACAGGGTGTCGGACTTGATGGCGTAGAGCATCGCGGTGGCGGTGCGCTCCGAGATGTTGGCGTCGACGGCGCGCATGTGCTCGGTGAGGATGGTGCAGGTCGAGCCGTAGTCGGGCCGGATGTCCTTGAACGCCGCGCTGTACCCGGCGCGGGCGGGGTGGTGGTCGATGACCAGGTCCACGCGGTTGAGCAGCCCGCCGAAATAGTGCGGCTGCACGTCGACGGTGGCGATGCGGGGGAACTCGGTCAGCGATCGGCGGCTGAGCAGCTCGATCTGGATGTCGAGCAGGTTGGCCATCCGGAGGTTCTCGGGTCGGGTGACGCCCTGGAACGTCCCGATGATGGCGGTCGCCTTGGTTCGGTGGAGCAGCGTGCGCAGGGCGAGGCCGCTGGCCATCGCGTCGGGGTCGGGGTCGTTGTGCAACAGAATCAGGATGCGGTCGGCGTCGGCGAGGTAGCGCTGGTACTGCTCGACTCGCGCCCGGGTGATGGACCGTTCCAGCGCCGCTTCCAGGGCGCCCCGGAGCAGCTCGGAGAGGGCCAGCCGGGTGATCCCCGACGCCGTCAGCATCCGCTGCCGTTCCTGCTGCCTGGGGCTCCGGGGCCGCTCGGTGTCGAGCAGGTACACGAGCGTGGCCCCCGCGTCCCATATCGCCTCGATCGTCCGGCGCGGGCTCCGGCGGGGGGAGTCCTCGACGAGGACGCAGGTGGCGGGGCCGACGTCGGCCTTGAGCCAGGTGTCGACCCGGCGCGGGTTGCCGACGTGGACGGCGATGCCGGCATCTTCCAGGCGCCTTCCCAGGAGCCGGTCTTCGACGATGAACTCGGCGTCGAGGCGAGACTTGAGGGTCCGGGCCAGGAGTCGAACGAGCAACTCGTCCTGGCAGACGGCGAGGCACTTCATGCTGGTGACCGTTCGGGCCGCGTCCGGCCGACCCGAGACTCCATTATAGTCGGCGCGGAAGGCGCGGCTCGCGCCGGGGCCGTCCGCCGGCGTCCCAATCGGATAAGATGGCCGATGTCCGAGAGCAGGGGAGTGCGATGCGCCGAGTCGCGACGTCGGTGGTCCTGGTCCTCGCGGGGGTGGTCGCCGCCGCTGCGCAGCCGGTGTTTCGAAGCGGCGTCGATCTGGTCCGGTTCGGGGTCACCGTCCTCGGCGACGACGGCGAGCCGATCTCCGGGCTGACGGCCGACGACTTCCGGGTGACGGAGGAGGGGCGGGAGCAGCGCATCGTCTACTTCTCGCGCGGCCTCGAGCTCGACAGCGATCGGATCCCGCTGCATCTCGGGGTGCTGTTCGACGTCAGCGGCAGCATGACCGTCGATGCGTCGTTCGCCAAGACCGCGGCCATCCGGTTCCTGCGGGGGCTGGACTTCGCGGCCGACATGACCCTGGTCGAGTTCGACACCCAGGTGCGGGTGAGCCGGTTCACCCAGGCCGACTTTCCCCGGCTCGTCGAGCGGCTGCGAAGCCAGCGGGCCGAGGGGATGACGGCGCTCTACGACGCCCTCGGGGTCTATCTCGACGGCGCCTTCGCCCAGGACGGCCGCAAGCTGCTGCTGCTCTACACCGACGGCGCCGACACCCGGAGCCGGCTGCGCTACAGCGAGCTGCGCGATCTCCTGCGAGCGTCCGACGTGACCGTCCATGCCATCGGGTTCCAGGCCCGGCGGCGGAACATGGCGCAGATGCGGGCGCGCCAGCGGGTGCGGCAGATCGCCGAGCTGACCGGGGGGCGCGCCTGGTTTCCGGCCTCGCAGGACGATCTGGACGACGTCTACCGGCGGATTCGCGAGGAGCTGGAGGCGCGGTACTCGCTCGGCTACGTGTCCACCGATCGCACCACCGACGGGGCGTGGCGCCGGGTGACGGTGACCCTGCGCGAGGGTCGGCCGGAGCTCGACGACGTCCGCATCCGCGCGCGAGAAGGCTACTTCGCGCCCTATATCGAAGATCCCGCGCCGCGCTGAACCCGACCGCTCGTGCCATCCACCTACGATCGGTTCAAGCTCGTCAGCGACTTCGAGCTGCGGGGCGATCAACCCCGCGCGGTGCAGGAGTTGACCGACGGCCTGCGGCGCGGCGATCCCCACCAGGTGCTGTTGGGGGTGACCGGCTCCGGCAAGACGTTCACGATGGCCCGGACCATCGCCGAGGTGAACCGACCGACCCTCGTGATGGTGCACAACAAGACCCTGGCCGCCCAGCTGTTCCTCGAGTTCCGGCGGTTCTTCCCCCACAACGCGGTCGAGTACTTCGTCAGCTACTACGACTACTACCAGCCCGAGGCCTACGTGCCCGCCACCGACTCGTACATCGAGAAGGAGGCGACGATCAACGACGAGATCGACCGCATGCGGCTCTCCGCCACCCGGTCCCTCTTCGAGCGGCGGGACGTCGTCATCGTGGCCAGCGTCTCGTGCATCTACGGGCTCGGCTCGCCCGAGGCGTACTACGGGCTGATGCTGCCGCTCGAACGGGGGCAGCGCGTCGAGCGGGACTGGATTCTGCGCAAGCTGGTGGAGATTCAGTACGAGCGGAACGACCACGACTTCGATCGCGGCACGTTCCGCGTGCGCGGCGACGTCGTCGAGGTGCACCCCTCCTATGAGAACGTGGGCGTGCGCATCGAGCTCTTCGGCGACGAGGTCGACGAGCTGGTCAGCTTCGACCCCGTCACCGGCCGGACCCTCCGGCGTCACGACAAGTTGGCGGTGTATCCGAAGTCGCACTTCGTGACCCCGAAGGCGCGCACCCTCGAGGCGGTCGAGGCCATCAAGGCCGAGCTCGGCGAACGCCGGGGTCAGCTCGAGTCGATCGGCAAGCTGCTCGAGGCGCAGCGGCTGCACCAGCGCACGATGTTCGACCTCGAGATGATGCGCGAGATCGGCTACTGCCACGGCATCGAGAACTACGCCCGGCACCTGACGGGCCGGGCCGCCGGCGAGCCGCCGCCGACCCTGCTCGACTACGTGCCGCCGGACGCCCTGACCATCGTGGACGAGAGCCACCAGACGGTGCCGCAGGTGCGCGGCATGTATCACGGCGACCGCTCGCGGAAGGAGATGCTGGTGGAGCACGGGTTCCGCCTGCCCTCGGCCCTCGACAACCGCCCCCTCACGTTCGACGAATGGAAGAGCCGCGTGGGCCAGGTGGTCTTCGTGTCCGCCACCCCCGGGCCCTACGAGTTCGACCAGAGCCAGGGGGTCGTGGTGGAGCAGATCATCCGTCCCACGGGGCTCATCGACCCGGTGGTCGACGTCCGCCCCGTGAAGGGGCAGGTCGACGACCTCCTGCACGAGATCCGCCAGCGGGCCGAGCGGCGCGAGCGGGTGCTCGTCACCACCCTCACCAAGCGGATGGCCGAGGACCTGACGCAGTTCTACCAGGAGCTCGGGGTCAGGGTGCGCTATCTGCACTCGGAGGTGGAGACCCTCGAGCGCGTGCAGATTCTGCGGGACCTGCGGCGCGGGGTGTTCGACGTGCTCGTGGGCATCAACCTCCTGCGGGAGGGCCTCGACCTGCCCGAGGTGTCGCTGGTGGCGATTCTCGACGCCGACAAGGAGGGCTTCCTGAGGTCGTCGGGCTCGCTCATCCAGACCTCGGGCCGGGCCGCCCGCAACGTGAACGGGCTGGTGATCATGTACGCGGACGTCGTCACCGACTCGATGCGGAGCGCGCTCGACGAGATGCAGCGCCGCCGCACGATGCAGGAGGCGTTCAACCGCGAGCACGGGCTGACGCCGGAGTCGATCGTGAAGGACATCGACGACGTCCTGTCCGGCGTGTACGAACGGGACTACGTGACGGTGCCGGCGGTCCGCGAGACGGCCGAGACCTTCGGGACGCAGGTCGAGCTCGACGCGCACCTGCAGTCGCTCGAGGCGGAGATGCGGTCGGCGGCGGCGAACCTCGAGTTCGAGCGCGCGGCGGCGTTGCGCGACAAGATCAAGTCGCTGCGCAGCCCCGGCTACGCGCTGTCCTGACGGGCTCGTTTCCGGGCCGCCGGGGTGTAGAATGGAGCCGCGAGCCCGTCGCGGAACCCGCCGCAATCGACCCGTTCGGTGCGCGCGGTTTCGGCACGGGCTCCTGGTGTCGTGGGCGCCGTAGGCGACGGAGGAGGACGAGATACTGCTCACTCGATAGGAGGTCACCATGTTGGGATGCGTTCGGTGCGTAGCGAGGCCCGCGGTGGTTGCGGCGGTCACGGTGCTCATCGTGGGCGCCGCGTTCGGGGCGCAAGCCCAGGAGTCGGCGTCGCTGGCGGGGCAGTTGGCGGCGGCCCTCGAGAGCGCGCAGCTCGACAGCATCGCGGCCCGGGATCCGGAAGGCCCGCAGGGCGACGACCGGTTCGTGGCCGCCCTCCGCTTTCCGGGGCAGCTGATGGTCGTGTCCGCCCGCATGGACCCTCCGCTCTACGTCGAGCAGAAGCTGGCCGCCGGCAGCTATCGCGACGTCTACATGGACCTCAACATGGCGTCGGTCGCCGCCAGCAAGGTCCTGGTGACCGATGTCGGCGCCGACGGCCTGCAGGCGGGGGTCCCGGGAGACAGCGCGAACGTCGCCGGGAGCATCGTGATGTTCACGGATGCGGCGACGGCCGAGCACACGGAGGCCGACGCGAGCTACGCCCGCATGCTGCGGGCCCTGATCGAGGCAGTGCCCTGATTGGCCGCCGGCTGCCGGCGTGGGGTACAATGGGCGGCCGACCTCGGAGTGGGCGCTTGGCTCAGTGGTAGAGCATCGCCTTCACACGGCGGGGGTCAGTGGTTCGAATCCACTAGCGCCCACCACTTCCTCGACGCCGGCAGCCGGTGAGAACCCGCGTTGCACCGGGACCGACGAGGCGCAGGATGCATCGCCGGTCGAACGCAGCGGAGATGTTCGCCACGGGCGGCTGGCGCGGCCTTGCGGTCGCGTCGGAAGTTTCGCCGGCCCGAGACGTTGACGGGGCAAGCTCCCAGGGTCGACCGGCCGCTCGGCGCGTCACCTCATCCCCGGTCCAGCCGCTCCGCGCATGAACCACGGCCCGGCCCCGGCGGTCCTGTTCGCGCCCGATCGGATCCACGAGCGGGTTCGGCAGCTCGCGGCCGAGATCTGCGCCGGCTACCCGGACGGGTGCGAGGTGCACCTGGTGTCGGTCCTCAAGGGCGGGGTGGTCTTTCTCGCGGACCTGATGCGGGCGTTCGCCCGGCCGGCGACCGTCGACTTCGTCAGGCTGGCGAGCTACGGGTCCGGAGAGCGCCCGGCCGGTCCGCCGCGGCTGGTGAAGGATCTCGACGACGACGTCGCGGGCCGCGACGTGCTCATCGTCGAGGACATCGTCGACACCGGGCGGACCCTGGCCCTGCTCATCGACACGGTGCGGGCCCGGGCACCCCGCTCGTTGCGGACCGTCACTCTGCTGGACAAGCCGTCGCGCCGCCGGGTCGAGGTCGACATCGAGCACGTGGGTTTCACGATTCCCGACCGGTTCGTGGTCGGCTACGGCCTCGACTACGCCGAGCGCTTCCGGCATCTTCCGTACATCGGCGTGCTCGACCCGCCGGCCGGTACCGGGCCGGCGGCCCCGGCGCGGCGCGCGGATGGGGCGTGATAGGATGCCGCGTCCATGGCAGCCCGGCGCGGAAGGCCCCGCCGCATTCGCGGACATGCAGTGCGGGTCGTCCAACGGACTGCAGCGAAGAGCGTCGTCGAATCGGAGGAGCAGGAGAGAATGAGGATGCTCGCAGCACTCTGCGTCATGGCCGTGGTCGCCGCGGCCGCGGTCGGCGTGGGGCAAGCCTCCGCCCAGCCGTTGAAGGTCGGCGACCTGGCGCCGGTGTTCAGCCTGCCGGGCAGCGACGGCAAGACCCATCGCCTGTCCGACTACGCGGGCACGCCGGTCGTGCTGGCCTGGTTCCCCATGGCCTTCACCGGCGGTTGAACGGCCCAGTGCAGGTCGCTGCGTGAGTCCAGCGACGCGTTGAACGCCATCGACATGGCGTACTTCATGATCAGCGTCGACGACCCCGAGACGAACCGGCGGTTCGCGGAGTCGCTCGATTCCGGATTCCCCCTGTTGAGCAATCCCACCCGAGAGATCGCCGAGGCCTACGGGGTCGTGCGTCCCGGCGGACGCGGCTTCCCGTCCCGCTGGACCTTCATCATCGGCGGCGACGGCAGAATCCTGCGTATCGACAAGCGGGTCAACCCGTCGACGGCGGGGCGGGACCTGGTGGCGCACATGCGGGATCTCGGTCTCGACTAGAACGCGATCCCGAACGCCGGCCGTCTACCGGCGGGATTGGAGAGGTTCTGAAGGGGCCGGCGTGCTCCGCAGGGGTACGCCGGCCCTCTTGCATGTACCGGGTCGCTCGGACGCCGCGACCACGGAGGGTCAGGCGTCGCGCGGCGGGTCGGCCTCGGCCGCCTTCTCCTTCGAGCCCATCTCGTCCTTGAAGCCGCGGATGGCCTGGCCCATGCCGCGGCCGAGCCCGGACAGCCGGTTGGCGCCGAAGATGAGCATCAGGATCAGGAAAATGATGATCAGCTCGGGAACGCCGAGCGTGCCGATGAGCGCGAAAACCGTATGGTCCATCACAGGGCACCTTCCTAGTCGAAGCCAGACATTTCCACCAAGAGAATATCACGTCCGGGCGCAACGCGCAGAGTCGCGTAGCCGCGTGCCGCCGCAGTCTTCTCCGAGCGCCGGCGGGCCGTCGGGGTGCTCGCGGGGAAGGCCGCGGGGCCCGCGGCGCGTGCTCCTGCGGTCGGCGTGTCGATGACCCGGGCCGGCGGAGCGGCTTTGACGCGGGCCGGAAGTGTGATAGATCGACCAGCTTATGACATCAGAGCCCCTCTCGTCGACGGCCGGAGTCGCGCCGCGAGACCCACGCCCTGCCAAGACCGCGGCGGAGATGCAGTTCGACGAGAAGCGGCGGAAGATCGGCCTCGTGGTCGGGCCGCTGGCCTTCCTGCTGGTCCTGGCGTGGCCGTTCGAGTCGCTGACGCCCGAGGGGCACCGCCTCGCGGCGGTCATGGCCCTGGTCATCGTCTTCTGGATCACCGAGGCGCTGCCGCTGGCCGTCACCGCCCTCGTCGGCCCGGCGCTCGCCATCCTCCTCCAGGTGGCGCCGGCCGGCGAGACCTTCCGGCCGTTCGCCAGCACCACCATCTTCCTGTTCATCGGCAGCTTCATCCTCGCCCAGGCCCTCTTCGTCCACCGCGTGAACGAGCGGGTGGCGTTCGGGGTGCTCTCGCTGCCGATCATCGGGGCCCGGCCGACGCGCATCCTGTTCGCGTACGGCTTTCTCGCCGCCGGCCTGTCGGCGTGGATGAGCAACACCGCGACGGCGGCGATGCTCGTCCCCCTTGGAGTCTCGCTGATCCGGTTCATGGAGTCGACGTCGGACATCCCCAAGAAGTACGGCACGGCGCTGATGCTGATGACGACGTACTGCTGCTCGCGCGGCGGCATGGCGACGCCGGTCGGCACCCCGCCGAACCTCATCGCGGTGGGCATGCTCAGCGAGCAGCTCGACTACCGGATCACGTTCGTGCAGTGGATGCTGTTCTCGGTGCCCATCGTGTGCGTGCTGATGGCGATCGTCTTCGTCTACCTCAATTGGGTCGGACAGACCGGCATGAAGGAGATTCCGGGCACCGACCGCATCATCGCCGAGCGCAAGGCCGCCCTCGGGCCGTGGCGCCGGGGAGAGATCAACGCGGTCATCGCGTTCGGCGTCACCGTGTGCCTCTGGGTGGGGCCCGGCCTGCTCGCCCTCGTGCTGGGCGCCGACCACCCGATCGCGAGCTCGGTGCTCGCCAGCGTGCCCGAGGCGGTGGCCGCCCTCGCCGGGGTGGCGCTGCTGTTCCTGCTGCCCATCAGCCGTACCGAGCCCACCACCATCACCTGGAAGCAGGCGGCCCAGATAGACTGGGGGACCATCCTGCTGTTCGGCGGCGGGCTCGCGATGGGCGGGCTCGCCGCGTCGACGGGCCTCGCGCAGGTGGTCGGCGAGGGCATCACCGGCCTGGTGCCGACCAGCGAGCTGGTCACGCTGACGTTCGCGGCCGCCCTGTTCACGGTCATCCTGTCCGAGACGATGTCGAACACCGCGGCCACGAACATCGCGGTGCCGATAGTGATCTCCATCGCGGCGGCGGCCGGGGTCAGCCCGATCATCCCCGCCGTCGCGGCCGCGCTGTCCGCCTCGGTGGCCGACGCCCTGCCGGTGTCGACCCCGCCCAACGCCATCGTCTACGCCTCGGGACGGGTCCGCATCACCGACATGATCCGCTACGGCCTGTTGATGGACTTCATCGCCGTCACCGTCGTCCCGGCCCTGGTGCTGCTGATCGCGCCGCGCTTCATCGGGTGACCGCGTGACGCCGATGAGCGAACCCCAGGGCTCGACCTCGAGCTCCCGCCTGCGCTACGCCGGTCGAACGAGAGGTCCAAGCCCGGCCAGCTGCTCTGCGGCAGGCTGGACCAGGCGGCGTAGAGCCCGGCGGGTCGGAGCGGCGCCGGCTACCCCCTCTACATGGGGGCACGGTGACACCGACCCGACACGGGGGGGAAGTTTGAGTGTCCGGCAGGACCTCAGCGTGGCCGAGGCGGCCGACGTCGCTTGACAGCGGAGCCGGCCCCGCCGGGGGAACGAACGCCCCGGGTTCTCGCCGGCTACCGGCGGACCGCCGGGGCTCCGCTCGCGTGCCCTCGGTTCGACGTGCAACTGCTACATCAACACGCACTCCTTTCCTGGCAGCGACGGGCTCATCTTGACGGGGCTGCCGGCGACCCGACCATACCGCCAGCCTCCAGTGAGGGCCCTGGCCGCGACCGCGAACCGCACCCCAACCCTGCGGTGAGAGCGGGCACGCGTTCTGGTCGTCGAGGGTTCGACAGAGAACCTCGACGAGGCCGCGGAGCGGGCGCGGTCTGGAGATCGAGCTGCTCGACGCTTGAGCGTGCACCCGCCCGCCTGAGCGTTCAACGGCGTCCGATGAGACGGCGCATGGCGTCGAGCGTGGCCCGGAGGTGGGCCCCGCCGCGGCGCGGTCCTCATTGGGTCGAATAAGGGGGGATTTGTGTTAACTTGTAGCAGGGGAAACTGCCGGCCGAGCTCGGGCGGGGCACTTACTGGGAGCGCATGCTGCTGTGAGAACGAGATTGGCTCTTTTGGCGGTCGTTGCCGTCTGGGTGGGTCTTGCGACTGACGCAGTTGCGCAGGGGAGCGTTGCGACGGATCGGGCGGGGCTGCCGCGTGATCTGATGATCTTTGAGCACCGACTTCTTCTGTCACCGGTTTCGGTCAAAAAACGGTCAACAATAGCCACACTGCCGCGAGCAATGCAACCAACGCCGTGAGTGGTCCTATGGGCGGCTTTCCGGTGCGCCGCCTGCCGTTATACTTAACACCGAGCCATCCAATCCGGACGGCAAACCAGGCGACATAGGCCAAGAACGGGGTCTTGTTGATCGTGCGGATCATTTCGCGAAACAGAAGGTCTATCTCATGACGGCAGAAGGGCTTCGGCACTCGGGTGCCATTCTGGAGATATTGGAGCGTTCCATGCTGGAACGCGTAGTCGTGCACAATCGACGCTATTAGCAATATGCCAAGGGGTCGCAATGTCCCTAGACTCAAGAACGTTACAGTCCACGGCAAGGGCACAGAGGCTCCATCAGTTGACGCGCCTTCGGGAATTATGATTGTGCCGGCAAAGCCATTGAGCTGCGGATGTCCATTTACCTGTATAGTGACGGTCCAGTCGTCGGCAAGTGCAAACTCACGGCGGGCACGTGCACCCAAGAAGCGTTGAAAGAACCAGGGGGTGCGCGTAGGTAGCAGTCGTGGACACAACTGCGGAAAGTGGCTAAAGGAGACGGAGATGGGACCGGTATAAGAGTGCACTTGGGACTCCAACCTTTGTTGTTGTTTTGTCAAAAAAACGGGCGATGGGCGGTGCCCGGTGCTACGTTGGGTCGGATAACGGCTCATACGTTAACTGGAGCGATGCTGGTTCAGACATCCGAGCTGCCGTTCTCAGCGAAGGTCGTTGAGTCTCTTCCGGGCTTCGTCGTGTCCCTGCTCGGCGGCCAAGCTGTACCACTTGGCGGCTTCAACGCGGTCCCGCCGCACGCCCCGGCCCTGCTCGTACCTGAGGCCGAGGACGTACTGCCCGAGGGCGTATCCCTGCTCGGCGGCTCGGCCGCGTTGTCCTGCGCCACCCCGCGACCGCGCAGGTACATGAGGCCAAGGGCCGCCTGCGCGTCAGCAGAGCCCTGGTCGGCCGCTCGTCCCCGCCGCCGCCGCATACGCCACCAGCGTCTCGTCCCGCCAGCGGGGTTGTTGCGGCAGGCGTCCAGGATCGTTCGTCGTCTCCGCGACCCGCTCTCGGGGCTGACGCCGCTGCCGCCGGCACGCCCCGCCGGCGGCCGTCACCTTCACCTACGGCCGGTAGCCGGCCGGGCACTGGCAGGACGGCCCGCCGCGCGCGAGCGGGGCGAGCGCGTCGAGCCGATCGCACACCGTGTTGATCTCCAGATGACGCGCGGCGACCTGCTCGGGCGTCGACGAGGTGCCCGCCCCGATCGCGCACCACGCGCCGGCCGCCTGCAGGGCGAAGACCCGGCGCTGGAAATCAACGTGCGAGCTGCACCAGCTGACACCAAGACTCTGCACCTCGGTGGGAGCGGGGTAGCCCGGAATCTCGCACGCCGGACCTCGGCGTCGCGCCGTCACCGGAGCAGCAGCCTGTGGCTGTTCCCGCGACTCGGCCGCTTGGGATTGCGCCGGACTCTGACGCCGCGTCTCCTGGACGGACTCGTCGAAGCGCGCCTCGTTCAGTCGCCAGTAGCCGTCGGACCCCCGCAGCGCCTCGTTGCCGCTGGCCAAATCCCACGGGGTATGGCCAGCGGCGTTGCGCGCTGTCGGGTTTGCGCCGGCCTCGAGCAGGGCCTCGATCGCGTCTCCTGCGTGCCGATCCGAATCCCACGAGACTGTGTGCTTGGCGGCGATATGCAGAGGCGTGTTGCCGTCCTCATCCCGCACATCGAGCCGGGCACCGGCCGCGATCAGGGCTTCGATCGCGTGTCTGTCTTCGCGGCCAGCCGCGCTATGTAGAGGCATCCAGCCCGACATGTTCCTCGTGTCGAGCCGGGCACCGGCCGCGAGCAATGCCTCGATGACACTACGGACTCCACGACGGGAGGCCTCGGCCGCCGCAGTGTGCAAGGGCGTGTTGCCGTCGTTGTCACGTGCCCCGATGTCCGCGCCGGCGGCGAGCAGCGCGTTGACCGGCGCTAGACTCGCCCAAGAGGCCATGCTGTGCAGGGGGGTAGAACCCCTGTCATCCTGCGCCTCGATATCTGCGCCCGCAGCGAGTAGGGCGTCGACCACCGCCGGATGGAAGGCTGTGTGCAGGGGTGTGTCACCGGAGGAGTCCTGCGCCTCGATGTCTGCGCCTGCGGCGAGCAGGGCGTCGACCACCGCCGGACTCCCGTTGCGTCCGGCGTCCATCAGGGGCGTTTGGCCGAAGAGCCTCCGTGCCTCGATGTCTGCGCCTGCGGCGAGCAGGGCGTCGATCACCGCCGGATTCTCATTGAACTGGGCCGCTGCGTGGAGAGGCGTGCCGGCGCGGTCGAAAGGTGCCTCGATGTCTGCGCCTGCGGCGAGCAGGGCGTCGATCATCGCCGGATTCTCGTTGAACCGGGCCGCTGTGTCGAGAGGCCTGTTGGTGTCGTAGCCAAATGCCTCGATGTCTGCGCCTGCGGCGAGCAGGGCGTCGATCACCGCCGGATTCTCGCTGAACCGGGCCGCTGTGTGCAGGGGCATGTTGCGATCGGGGTCCCGCGCCGCGACATCGGCCCCGGTGGTCGTACAGGCGGTTACATCTGCCGCCGTCGCGGTTCTGAAAAAACCTCCTGTGTTCCAAATCTCGCAGCGCCCGGCGGCAGTTGCCGGCAGCAGCGCATCGACCACTGCCGGATTCTCGTTGAACCGGGCCGCCAATTGCAGGGCCGTGTTGCCGTCGTTGTTCCGTGCCTCGATGTCTGCGCCTGCGGCGAGCAGGGCGTCGATCACCGCCGGATTCTCGTTGAGCCCGGCGAGGGTCAGGGCCGTGTTGCCGTGGTTGTCGCGTGCCTCGATGTCTGCGCCTGCGGCGAGCAGGGCGTCGACCACCGCCGGATTCTCCTTGAACCGGGCCGCAAATTGCAGGGCCGTGTTGCCGACGTTGTTCCGTGCCTCGATGTCTGCGCCTGCGGCGAGCAGGACGTCGACCACCGCCGGATTCTCCTTGAGCCGGGCCGCCAACATCAGGGTCGTGTTGCCGACGTTGTTCGGTGCCTCGATGTCTGCGCCTGCAGCGAGCAGGGCGTCGACCACCGCTAGATCCTCGTTGAACCCGACGGCCCACTGCAGAGGCGTGACGCCGTCGTTGTCACGTGCATCGATGTCGGCCCCGGCGGCCAAGCACGCAGTCACTTCCTCGACGGTCGCGGTCTCGATGAAGGCATGCGTGTTCCACTCGTCGCCGCAGCGGACCGCCTCTGACACCGGCGTGGGGGCAGCCTCGGGGACCGTTCCGGCATCCGACGCGGCCGGTGCGGCGCTGACCGGTGGCGAACTCACCGTCGTGTCGTCGGCTGCCACCGATGCCGGTGCCCCCGCGAGTTGCAGGGTCTCGGCCTGGCTCAAGTCGAGGTATCCCGTCTCGGCTTGCTCTCGCGAACCCTGCCAAGCCCGGATGGCCGCCCGCGTGCGCGGGCCGAACAGACCGTCCGGGGCGCCGGGATCGAAGCCCTCGGCGGCCAGCCCCTGCTGAATCAGCCCGCGGGTCGGCCGGTCGAGGGCCAGCGCACTCTCGACAGCTTCCGGATCCTGAGCAGCGGTGTTGACGGTTGTCAGCAGAACTGTCGCGACAACCGCCAGCACTGCAACAGCGACGAGATTCGCAGTACGCATATGCCCTCCCTATGGCATCAGCAGCCGCATCAGCCCGCCGCCGCCAGCGATCGAATTCATGTTACCCAGCCACGCCGGCTAGGGCCAAGTCTACTCCAATAATAGCAACCGGCGGCCTATACCTAGTAAATGTATAGTAAGTGTATATGGAAAGGACTGCGAAAAGAATCTATCCCTGTTAAAGTTACCAGTTTTAACGTGACGCCGGTTCGCCGCGCATCGTGCACCACGCCGCGCGTAGAATTGGCCCATGCGACCCCTTTGGAGCCGAGGGATGAACGCCGACGAGCGTAGGGCCTGCTCGCCGAGTTTGAATGCGGCGAGAGTGAGGACGGGCGGCTGTCGACCGGATCGAGGCCGTCCCTATGGCGGCCGCGACCTGGGGGATGCTGGCGCTTGGCGCGCCAGAGCTGGTCCGGCTCGATGAGGCCCTACCGCACTTGGCGTGGTCACTGAGGAGCGCCGCGAGCGCTCACTGCATGGCGCCGTGCTCCTCGTGGAGCGAAGCGGCGTCACGGAGACGGAATCTCGTCATGAGCTACCAAGGCACGTTCAAGCACATCCTGGCGGCGTTGCACGACGCCACGCTCGACGATGCCCGCTGGCCGGCCGCCTCGGCCCTGATCGACGAGGCCTGCGGCATCAGGGGCAACGGCCTCGTGGTCGGGGAAGGCTCGAAGGACGACATCCAGGCCCGCTTCATCGGGTTCTACCACCGGGGACAGCGCCGCGAAGACCTCGAGCGCGAGTACCTCGAGGACTACCATCCGACCGACGAACGCGTGCCGCGCTTTCGGCAGCTGCCGGACGGTCGTCTGGCGCACGTCACCGACCTGTACACGGCCGAAGAGCTGAAGACCTCACCCACCTACAACGAAATGCTGGGCCGTGTCGGCCGGCAGGACAGCTTGAACGTGCGTCTCGAAGGGCCGGACGGTTCCCACATCGCCTGGGGCCTCGGCGACCCCGCCGACTCGGATGGCTGGGGGTCTTCGCGGATCGCGATGGTCACGGCGCTGCTGCCCCACGTCCGGCAATTCGTCCGGGTCCGGCAGGCGCTGGTCCGCGCTGAAGCGCGGAACGCGACCGTGACCGCCCTGCTCGGCAACTCGCGGATAGGCGTCCTCCACCTGGACCGGCGGGGCCGCATCATGGCGGCCAATGACCGCGCCCGGAGCATCCTGCGGCGGGGCGACGGGTTGTCGGACCGGAAGGGGATGCTCCACGCCCGCGCGCCGACCGAACAGGTCCGTCTCGAGCGGCTGCTGGGCGACGCGCTGCCGGCCTCGGACACGGCCTCGGTCAGTGGGTCGATGCTGCTCCGCCGCTCGCCGGTGTTGCCGCCGTTCGTGGTGCACGTCAAGCCCGTGGGCGTCCCTCAACCGGACTACGGAGCGCGGCCCGTCGCCGCGCTGGTGCTGATTGTCGAGCCGGAGCGCTCACGTCGCGTCGATCCCGACCTGGTGGCCAGAACCCTGGAGCTGACACCGGCGGAGACTCAGGTGGCTGTCTGGTTGGCGGAAGGCAAGAGCGTGCGCGAAATGGCCGAGGCGACCGGTCGCACGAAAAACGCCATCTACTGGCACCTGCAGCAGATCTACCAGAAGCAGTCCATCTCGCGGCAGACGGACTTGGTGCGGTTGGTGCTCTCGCTCGCCGAGTTCGGGTGAGTGACCGCCGGAACCGGCAACCTCGTGCCGCTCCACCGCACCATCGAGCAGCTACCCCCACCCGGCCCGGGGGCGGACTCCAGGACTGCCCCGTGGGGCGTCCGCGTGCGACGGCGGGTCACGTGCTCGCCCCGGCGGGGCGATCGCGGCACCGGGGCGAGCACGGCGCGAGGTCGTCCTCGACGAGGCGGCCGCCGCCGTGGCGACGGACGGGACGCAACCGCGGTTCCGTCGCCGCCGAGGGCCGTGTCAGCTCGCCGTCCACCGACGAGCGCAGACGACCAGCAACAACAGCAGCGCAAGCGTGATCGCGCCGATCACCGGCAGAGCGTCAGGTCCGCGACGATCGAGCCGCCCCGGCCGGGGCTGACCCCGAAGTCGCGCCGCACGATGGCCGCCGAGGTCCTTCGACGGTGTCGAGCGATGCGAGTTGAACTTCCGGCGCCCGGCCGCGGGCGGCCGGCGCGGGCTCCGGAGTCTGGTTGCGGTGAAGCCGAGGGCTGCCCGGACGAGCTGGTGAGGTCGTGTCAAGTTCGGTGATCGGCCTCGGCCAGTATTTCCTCGATCCAGGTGGCGGTCTGGAACTGCTGCGCGGTGGTGGACAGGTCCCGCTCGGCCCACGGGAAGTCGCGCCACGCGTCGTCGTCGGAAGCCGGGGCGTCGAGCCGCGGCCCAGTCGGCCGCACCGGCAGGAGACCGTGGTCTTCCGCAAGGAAGTCGTTGCGTGCTATGACGCCATGAGCCAGAGGCGACGCACGAACTGCAGAGACGCGGACCGAAGGTCCTGCGAACGTCGGGGGGCGGCCGCTCGCCGGATCGAGGCGTGGGGGTGCTGGCGAAGCGGCGCGGCGGAAAGCCGCAGCCGCGGGTGGACATTACGGGCGACGGCCTGCCCGGTCCGCTGTCGTCGTGTGTGCATGGTTTCCTCCTTCAGAGTTGACAGGCAGGGCTGATCGGAACCTGTCCAAACCGACTATTGTAGCTTGGTGCGGCGGGCCGGGGCAGCGAGAATCCGCCCGTGCGTTGAGGTCTGGGGCCGACCCAGGGCGTTGCTCGCAGTGGCTGCTCAGAAGGCCCGGGTCGTCTCTGCCTGCGCGGCGAACGCCGCCGGATGCGGTACTGTCCAGCGCCGCAAGCGGTCGGCTACGTCGTCGGGACTAGAAGGCCGACGTTCCCGGGGCGGGGGCCACAGGTCTCGGCGGTGCGGCAGGCCGGTCACGGCACCCTACCTTGGGCGGAGCTGGCAGGCGGGACGGCGGGAAACCCGGAAAAAACAGAACCCCGGGCGCATACCCGAAGGCAGAGGCGGACCCGGGGCGTACATCGATGACCCTAGCGCGGCGGGGAGAGGGAGTCAACGCCTGATCCTGGACAGATGACATCGTCACGGATGATGACACTCTGGCGGCCGGCGCTTCGTCGCGCGTTCCCTCATCGCATGCCCCTGACCCGCAAGCAGGCTCATCGGCCGCTGAACGCTCCGCGGCAGCTGCGCAATCGGATCGCCCATCACGAGCCGATCTTTGCGAGACCCTGGCTTGAGGACCACCAGCGCATCCTCGAGGTTGCAGGCTGGATTTCGCCCGCGGCGCAGTCGTGGATCAAGCACCATAGCTGCGTTCCCATGCCGCCCGCCGCGGCCGAACTCGTCCCAGGTCCTCGAACGGAGGCCTCCAGGCGGTCCGGAACCGGCGCGGCCGCCACCGACCGCGGCTCACGGACCGGACGAGGACGTTCACGCCGCCGGCACCGGGCGACCTGAGCACGCCCAGCAAATCGCGGGGGAGACGCACAGGTTCGACACCACGACCGCGGCCGGCCGCCTCGTGTTCGGCATTCTTCGCCGCGCTAGCGCCCGTCAACGATTGCGCGGTGCACTAGGTCCTTGAACTCCTCGCGGAACCCGCCCCCGCGCGACGGCGAGACGGCGGCCATGATGACGGTCACGAGGCCGTGCTCGGGGTCGATCGAGAACCGGGTGCCGGACGAACCGTCCCACCAGTACTCGCCATCGCCGACCGGAAAGGAATAGCGGCTCGCGTCGAGGACGACGTTGAACCCCAGGCCCCAGCCGGACCCCGCCATGTAGCCCGAGCGCGACAGCGGCATCGCCGCGTCGGGCACGTGGTTCCGGGTCATCAGGGCGACCGTCTCGGGCTCCAGCACGCGCACGCCGTCCAGGGTGCCGCCGTTCAGGAACATCTGCGAGAAGCGCAGGTAGTCCATGACCGTCGACAGCAGGCCGACGCCGCCTTCGATGAGGGCGGGACGCTCGGTGAACGGCACCTGCTCGATGGCCCAGGGGTAGAGCTCGCCGCTGCCGTCGTCGAGGCGGTAGACGGTGGTGAGGCGGGCCGCGCGCCCGCCGTCGGCCCAGAAGACCGTGTCGGTCATCCCCAACGGTTCGAAGAGCCGCTCGGTCAGGAACTCCTCGAACGGCCGTCCGGACCAGACCTCCACGAGCCGGCCGAGGATGGTGGTGGAGACGCCGTACCGGAACCGTGTGCCGGGGTCCTCGAACAGGGGCACGCGGGCGGCGTTGCCGACCATCTCGGGCAGGGTGATGGACCGCAGCCGGACCCCCTCGGCGCGGTAGATGGGGGTGCTCCGGCTGCCGATGCCGGAGCTGTGCGTCAGCAGGTGCCGCACCGTGATGTCACCTGAGCGCGGGCGGGTGCGGGCGAGGTCGGGAGCCGCGGCGTCTTCGAACACGCGCTGGTCGGCGAACTGCGGCAGGTACTGCTCGATCGGGTCGTCGAGCCCGAACCGGCCTTCCTCCCAGAGCATCATGACCGCGGTGCTCGTGATGGGCCGGGTCATCGAGTAGAGCCGGAACAGGTCGTCACGGGCCATCGCGTCGCCGGTCTCGCGGTCGCGCTGTCCGAGCGCCTCGAAGTAGACGATGCGCCCGTGGCGGGCCACCGCCGCCACCACCCCGGCGATGTCCGACCCGTTGACGTGCGCCTGCAGCGCCCGGGTGGCCTCGGCGAGGCGGCCCGACGACATGCCCACCGACTCGGGCGAGGCGGGGGCGAGGTCCTGGGCCGCGGCGGGCAGCGCGGGGGCCAGGCACGCGAGGGCGATCAGGGCGGGTCGGAGGCTCATCGTGTTCTCCAGGGAAACGGTATCCAGGGTCGTGTGTCGCATCCTATAATCAACGCGCGTCATACGAGAAGCCCGTCGGGGCAGGCCGCCGGCTCGCCCGGCGGGCGCGGGCAGGCGGGATGCGGCGGCGTCTTGTGCCGGTGGCTGACCGGCGGTCCGGGGCGCAGTCGAGCCGCGGGCCGACAATTATGGAGGGAAACGTGCTGAAGCGTCTGACAGTGCTCGGAATTGCGCTGACGATCGGAGTCGGGATGGCGCCGGCGCCGGTGGCCGGCCAGGATACGCCCCAGTGGCGGGGACCGAATCGGGACGGCTCGGTCGTCGGTTTCGACGTGCCGGGGTCCTGGCCCGACGGGCTCACCCGGCAGTGGACGGTCGAGGTGGGGTTCGGCTACGCGACGCCGCTCCTCGTCGGGGACCGGATGTACCTGTTCAGCCGGCAGGGCGGCGACGAGGTGATGCAGGCCCTCGACCCCGCCACCGGTGAGACCATCTGGCGATCGAGCTATCCGGCGCCCTTCCAGATGATGCCGGCGACCCGCAACCACGGGCCGGGGCCCAAGTCGACGCCGGCCTTCGCAGACGGACGCCTGTTCACCCTCGGCATCAGCGGCATCGTGACCGCGTTCGACGCCGCCGACGGCCGGCAGCTGTGGCGGCGGCCCGCCGATCCGGTCGAGCCGCTCTACCACACCGGCCAGTCGCCGATCGTCGACGGCGACCACGTGATCCTGCACGTGGGCGGCCAGGACGCCGGCGCGCTGACCGCGTTCGACGCGGCGACGGGCGACGTGCAGTGGAGCTGGGACGGCGACGGGCCCGCCTACGGGTCGCCGGTCATCGCCGAGGTCGAGGGCACGCGGCAGGTCATCACCTTCACCCAGGAGAACCTGGTGGGGGTGGCGGCCGACACCGGGCAGCTGCTGTGGAGCCGGCCTTTCACGACCCCGTCGACGACCACGTCGCAGACCCCGCAGATCTACGAGGGCGACGTCATCCAGACCGGCCGCGCCAACGGCGTCACCCGCTTCCGCATCGTGCGCGAGGGCAACGCCTGGACCACCGAGGACGTGTGGCACACCGACGAGGTGGGCCTGCACATGACCAACGGGGTGGTCGTCGACGGCGTGCTGTACGGGCTGTCGCACCTCAACAGCGGCCAGTACTTCGGCCTCGACCTCGACACCGGCGAGGTGCTCTGGACGAGCGCGCCGCGGCAGGCCGAGAACGCGGCCATCCTGAACGCGGGCTCGACCATCCTGTCGCTGCAGGACGACGCCGAGCTCGTCGTCCTGCCCGGCAGCCGCACCGGCTTCGAGCCGGTGCGGCGCTACGAGGTGGCGGAGAGCTCGACCTGGACGCAGCCCACGCTGGCCGGCAACCGTGTCTACGTCAAGGACATCGAGACGCTGACGCTCTGGACCGTCGAGTAGGTCAAGCCAGGAGAGGAATGAAGATGTCGCTACGCATCAACGACGTCGCCCCAGACTTCACGGCGGAGTCGACGCAGGGCACCATCAACTTCCACGAGTGGATCGGGGACGGCTGGGCCATCCTGTGCTCGCACCCCAAGGACTTCACCCCGGTGTGCACGACGGAACTGGGCTACATGGCGGGGCTGCAGCCGGAGTTCGAGAAGCGCAACTGCAAGATCCTCGGCATCAGCGTCGACGGCGTGAGCAACCACGAGGCGTGGTCCCGGGACATCGAGGCGTCGCAGGGCCACGCCGTGTCCTATCCCCTCATCGGCGATCCCCGGCTGAAGATCGTCAAGCAGTACGACATGCTGCCGGCCGACGCGGGGGACACCAGCGAGGGGCGCACGCCGGCCGACAACGCCACCGCCCGGTCGGTGTTCGTCATCGGCCCCGACAAGCGCATCAAGGCGACCATCACCTACCCCATGAGCACCGGCCGCAACTTCGACGAGATCCTGCGGCTGGTGGACTCGTGCCAGCTCACGGCGTCGAGGAAGGTGGCCACCCCCGTGAACTGGAAGCAGGGCGAGGACGTCATCATCCTGCCGGCGGTGTCGGACGAGGTCGCGAAGGCGACGTATCCCGACGGTTGGCAGCAGCCGCTGCCGTACATCCGGATCGTGCCGCAGCCGAAGTAGCACGCCGGGGGATTCGGCGCCCGCGCTTGCGCGCAGGCGGGGCTTCTCGCCCGGGCGCCGGATTGCGCCGGCAGCGTCTCACGTCGGCGCTTCGCGCGGCGGGAATTGCCGGCGGCGCATGCCCTGCGGCGCCGGGCGGCGGGAATCGCCAGCGGCGCACGCGCGCCCGGGGCGATTCAGGGTTGCATCGAGCGGTCGGGTATCAGAGGATCTGCGGGGAACGGGCGCCGGGGGAACTGCCGGAGCCTGGGAGGAGAGCAGTCATGCAGAAGAGAAATGGACGACGGCTGGCGTTCGGGGCGTTGGCCCTGGCGCTGGTCGCACTGATCGGGGCCGGCGCCATGCTCGGCCGCACCGAGGCCATGCAGGGCGACCTGGTCTGGGGCCCGGTATTCGAGGTGGATCCGCTGTGGCCGAAGCCGCTGCCGAACCACTGGCTGCTCGGTACCACCATCGGGGTGTCGGTCGACAACCGCGACCACATCTGGATCGTCCACCGCGGCGATTCCCTCGCGGCCGGCGAGGTGCCGGCGGCGCAGGATCCGCCGGTGGCGGTCGAGTGCTGCTTCCCGGCGCCGCCCGTGCTCGAGTTCGACCAGGCGGGCCTGCTCGTCAACTACTGGGGCGGCCCCGGCGAGGGCTACGAGTGGCCGGCCTCGAACCACGGCATCTTCGTCGACCACATGGACAACGTGTGGATCGGCGGCAACGGCGGCCCCGACTCGCATCTCCTGAAGTTCACGCGGCAGGGCAACTTCCTGCTGCAGGTGGGCAGCTCGGGCGGCAACGCCGGCAGCAACGACACCGAGAACTTCGGCCGCGTCGCCAAGATCATGGTGGACCCGAAGGACAACGAGGCGTACATCGCCGACGGCTACCTCAACAAGCGGGTCGCGGTGCTCGACGCCGAGACCGGCGCCATGAATCGCTTCTGGGGCGCCTACGGCAACACGCCGGACGACGCCGACCTCGGCCGCTACGATCCCGACGCCGAGCCCGCGCCGCAGTTCCGGACCCCCGTGCACTGCGCCGATCTGTCGAACGACGGCCTGGTCTACGCCTGCGACCGCGTGAACAACCGCATCCAGGTGTTCCAGAAGGACGGCACGTTCGTCGAGGAGCTGATCGTGGCTCGGGAGACCCTCGGCGCGGGGTCGGCCTGGGACGTCGCGTTCTCGCGCGACGCCGACCAGAAGTACCTCTACATGGCCGACGGCGTGAACGAGAAGGTCTACATCATCGACCGCCAGGAGATGCGGGTGCTGTCGAGCTTCGGCGACGGCGGGCGCCAGCCGGGGCAGTTCTACGGCGCGCACAGCATCGCGACCGACTCGTCCGGCAACATCTACACGACCGAGACGTTCGAAGGGAAGCGCATCCAGAAGTTCGTCTACAAGGGCGAGGGCCCGATTCGCGCCGACCAGGGCGTGCTCTGGCCGTCGAACTGAATCCGTCCGCCGCGGATTCCGGGCAATCGAAACGGGGATCGGGACCGAGGTTCCGGTCCCCGTTTCTCGTACGCAGGCAATCCACGCCCCCCAAGAGGTCCGGGTGACAGGAGAGCCGCGCTTGCGGCAAACTGTGCCGATGCTCCTCCAACGGGCGCTCCCCGTCGGGCCGTTGGCGGTCCTGGCGCTTGGTCTCGCGGCGTCGGCGGTTCTTGCGCCGACGGTCGCGGCCGGCCAGCCGTTCCCGGACGCCGGCCTCGTCCGGTGTCCGATCCTCGACCCGCGCGGGCCCGCCGCCGATCCCGACCTGTACTGCATCGAGCTGGTCCACGCCCCCGACTTTCCCGGGGTTTCCGGCTACGTCGAGCTCACGGCGCCGCGGTCGCCGTTCGGCGCCGCGGTCACCGCGGGCGGCAGTCACCGCTTCGACCTGACCCTGCACGCCGCCGGCCTGCCCGATCCGGCGGCGCTCGGCGACTACACCGGCTACGTGGCCTGGGCGACCACGCCGCGCCTGCGCCCGGTGGTGAACCTGGGTCCGGTCGTGAACGGCCGCGCGGCGCTCGGGACCGTCGACCTCGACAAGTTCCTGGTGCTCGTCACCGCCGAGGCGTCACCGGACGGGGCGGCGTGGGACGGACGCATCGTGCTGCGGGGCATCTCGGCCGGCATGCGCATGGAGCCCGAGGATCTGCTGGCCGTGACCGGGATGGTCGCGGGCGGCGCGCCGCCGCCTCCCGCGCGCGGCTGGACGCGTCCGCCGATGCATCCGTCGGTGGCGATGATGCCGGGCGTCGGGCGCCTCGCCCCGCCCGTCGACCCGTTCCTGCCCTCGGCGTCGGGGCCGCTCCCCGACGCCCGCCCACGCGAGATTGTCCGGCTCGGCGACGGCGGGACGCTCGACCTCGAGGCTGGGCTCGTCCGCCGCACCATCGACGGCCGGACGTTCACCATGTACGGCTACAACGGGCAGTACCCCGGCCCTCTCATCCAGGTGCCGCAGGGAGCCACGATCACCGTCAACGTCGTGAACCGGCTCGCGGTGCCGACCGCCGTGCACTGGCACGGCATCCGCCTCGAGAACCGGTTCGACGGCGTCCCCGGCCTCACCCAGGACCCGATCGCGCCGGGCGCGACGTTCCAGTACCGGATTCACTTCCCCGACGCCGGCCTCTACTGGTACCACCCGCACCACCGCGAGGACTTCCAGCAGGACCTGGGGCTGTACGGCAACTTGCGCGTCGACGCGGCCGATCCGGACTACGTCGGCCCCGCGAACCGCGAGCAGGTGCTGATGCTCGACGACCTGCTGGTCGGCGAGAGCGGCCTCGTGCCGTTCGGCGCCGACCGGGCGACCCACGCCCTGATGGGCCGGTTCGGGAACCTGCTGCTCGTCAACGGCGAGCCGGAGTATCGGCTGACGGTGGCGCGGGGCGAGGTCGTCCGCTTCTTTCTGACCAACGTCTCGAACACCCGCACGTTCAACGTCTCGTTCGGCGGCGCCCCCATCAAGCTGGTGGCGTCCGACGTCGGGAAGTTCGAGCGGCAGGCGTGGGTCGACAGCGTGGTCATCGCGCCGGCCGAGCGCTACGTCGTCGAGGTCCGGTTCGACGAGCCCGGCGAGGCGCGGCTCGTCAACCGTGTGCGGGCCATCGACCACGTCTACGGGAACTACTTCCCCGACGAGACGGTGCTCGGCGTGGCTACCGTCACCGATACGCCGGCAGCACCGGACTTCGAAGCGAGCTTCCGCGAGCTGCGGAGCCACCCCGACGTCGCATCCGACATCGACGCCTACCGCGGCGAGTTCGATCGCCCGGTCGACCACCGGCTCCTGCTGACCCTCGAGCTCGGCGGGCTGCCCGACCCCCTCGAGCCGCTGCTCAACCTGGACCGATCGTTCTTCAACCCCGTCGAGTGGAGCGGCACCATGCCGCGCATGAACTGGGTCACGACGGCCGGCCCGGTGCGCTGGGTCCTGCGCGACCTCGACACCGGCCTCGAGAACGACGCCATCGACTGGCGCTTCCGGCGGGGCGACGTGGTCAAGATACGACTGCGCAACGACCGCGGGGCCGTGCACGCCATGCAGCATCCCGTCCACATCCACGGGCAGCGGTTCCTCGTGCTTGCCCGCGACGGCGTGCCGAACGACAATCTGGTCTGGAAGGACACGGTGCTGCTGCCCGCGGGCTCGACCGCCGACCTCCTGCTGGAGCTCTCCAACCCGGGCCGCTGGATGCTGCACTGCCACATCGCCGAGCACCTCGAGTCGGGGATGAAGATGGTCTTCGACGTCGCGGCGGGTCCCCCGCCGCGCGCCGAGGCCCGATGACGGAGGAAGAACCATGCGCAACCTGATCGCCACGCTCGCGCTCCTCGCCGTTGCCGCGACCTTCGCCGCGGCCCAGCCCGCGAGCTCGCTGTCCGACGCGGTGCGGCAGTTCGTCGAGGTCGACGACGCGGTGGTCGCGCTGACCGGCGTGCAGGTCGTCGACGGCACCGGCCGGGCCGCGGCCGGCGGGCAGACCGTCCTCATCCGGGACGGCCGCATCGCCGCGGTGGGGCCGGACGCCGAGGTCGTCGTGCCTGACGGGGCCCGGACGCTGGCCCTCCCCGGCCACACCGTCCTGCCCGGCTTCGTCGGCCTCCACGACCACACGTTCTACATGACCCGGGGCCGCCGGGTGCAGCTCAACTTCAGCGCGCCGCGCCTCTATCTGGCGAGCGGAGTGACGACCATCCGCACCACCGGCGCCTTCTCGCCGTACAGCGAGCTGAACCTCAAGCGCGCGATAGCGGACGGCCGGGAGATCGGGCCGCGCATGTACATCACCGGCCCCTACCTGTCGGGGGCCGGGGCGTCGTCGCAGATGTTCCAGGTCGGGACCCCCGAGGACGCGCGGCGGGTCGTGGCCTACTGGGCCGACGAGGGCGTGGACTGGTTCAAGGCCTACACCCGCATCGGCGACGAGGAGCTCGCCGCGGCCATCGACGAGGCGCACCGGCGCGGCGTCAGGGTCACCGGGCACCTGTGCTCGGTCTCGTTCCAGGAGGCGGTGGACCTCGGCATCGACAACATCGAGCACGGCTTCTTCACCAACAGCGACTACGTCCCCGGCAAGGAGCCGGGCGTGTGCCCGCCCGGCGTGCAGCGCAGCCTGCTCGACGTCGACGTGGAGGGCGACGCCGTGGCGGCCACCATCCGCGCCATGGTCGAGGGCGGCGTCGCCATGACCTCGACCCTCGCCGTCTACGAGCTCGCGGTCCCCAACCGCCCCCCGCTCGAGGACCGCGTGCTCGAGATGCTCGCCCCCGGCGCCCGCGACGAGTACCTGGCGTCGCGGGCCGACGTCGCGTCGCGCGACGACGCGCCGATGGCGACTCTCTTCCCCAAGGCGCAGCGGTTCGAGAAGCTGTTCGCCGACGCCGGGGGGCTGCTTGCGGCCGGCGTCGACCCCACCGGCATGGGCGGGGCCCTGCCCGGCTACGGCGACCAGCGGAACTACGAGCTGCTGCTCGAGGCCGGGTTCACCCCCGAGCAGGTCATCCAGGTCATGACCTTGAACGGCGCCCGCGTCCTCGGCGAGGACGCCCGGTTCGGCTCCGTCGAGGCCGGCAAGCTTGCCGACCTCATCGTCATCGACGGCGACCCGGTGCGCCGCCCGGCCGAGATCCGCAACGTGACGCTGGTCTTCAAGGAGGGCGTCGGCTACGACGCGCCCGCCCTCGCCGAGTCCGTGAAGGGCATCGTCGGCCTGAGGTGAGCAAATGGCGTCATATATGTCCTTTTTTTCGGTAAAATAGGACATTGTGTACGCCAGATTGCTTCCCACTCCCGAACGCTCGGTCTTCCTGTTCGGTCCCCGAGGCACCGGCAAGACCACGTGGATACACGACCGCTTTCCGGATGCGGCCACCTACGACCTGCTCGACACCGGCGAGGCGCTGCGGCTGAGCAAGGATCCCGGCGTCCTGTATCAGGAGCTCGCCGGCCTGCCCCCCGGCGGGTGGGCGGTCATCGACGAGGTGCAGAAGGTCCCCGAGCTCCTGAACGAAGTGCACCGGCTGATCGAGTCCCGCGGCCTGCGCTTCGTCCTGTCGGGCTCGAGCGCCCGCAAGCTGCGGCGGCGCGGCGTCAATCTGCTCGCGGGACGCGCCGTCACCACGACGATGTTCCCGCTGGTGTCGGCCGAGGTCGGCTTCGACCTCGACCAGGAGCGCGTGTTCTCCGAGGGCATGCTGCCGATGGCCCGCGCCGGTGACGGCTCGCGCGACTACCTGCGCACGTATGCCGAGACCTACCTGGTGCAGGAGGTGCAGGCGGAAGCGCTGACCCGCAGCCTCGGCGCCTTCGTCCGTTTCCTGGAGATCGCCGCCCGCCAGAACGCCCAGGCCACCAATGCCGCGTCCATTGCCCGCGACGCCGGCATCGACCGCCGAACCGTGCAGAGCCATTTCGCGATCCTGGTCGACACCCTGATCGGGTTCTGGCTGCCGGCCTGGAAGCTGAAGGCCGCGACCAGGCAGGTGCGGCAGAGCAAGTTCTACTTCTTCGATTGCGGGGTGGTCCGGAGCCTGTCCGGCCGCCTGCCCTATCCGCCGACCCCGGAGGAGCTCGGGTCCCTGGTGGAGACGTTCGTCGTCAACGAGCTCCGGGCGTTCCTGAGCTACTCGGGCCGGCACTACCGGCTCCACTACTGGCGGAGCTACGACGGCGCCGAGGTGGACGTGCTCTGCGAGACCGCGGCCGGGTTCGTGGCGATCGAGATCAAGTCCTCGGCGCGATGGGACAAGCGGTTCAACCGCGGCCTCCACCGGGTTCGAGAGCATCTCCCGCAGGGTGCAGTCTGCTACGGCGTCTATCTGGGACGCCGCCCCGCCCTCTGGGACGACGTGCGGGTGCTGCCGGTGCTCGACTTCCTGAAGCGGTTGTGGGACGGAGAGGTGTTGCGCTGATGCCTACCGGTGGAACGCCGGTGCGCCCGCAGGCGACCGTACTGTCGTGCGACGCGCGTATCGAGTTCGACCACCTGCACGGAAGCCGCGAAGTCATGGATGGCGGCGAAGCTCTGCGCGCTGCGACTTGAGCCGTGCGCACGGAACTCCAGCTCGCCCAGCACGACGATGGACACACCGCAATCCTGAAGCGGCAACCGGGCGTCGGCAAGGTCAGCCGTGAGACACCGCCTTTGCCAATGCGTTCGGGAGGGTGTCGGCTCGGCAGAGGGGCCAGCATTGCGGAAGCCCACGAGCGGATGCTGCACCGTTCACCCTCGCACCGCCGGTCCACCGATCGGCAGCAGCGGCGCCGCCGCCGGGCTCGTCCTGACGACCCCGGCGAGCTCCGGGTAGCGCGCTACCATCCCCTCGCGCCACGTGCCGGGCACCTCCAGGCCGAGCTGGTGCTTCAGGGTGGCGGCGTTGGCCACCGACTTCGCGGCGAAGTGGTTGTTCATGTAGAGGTAGAGCCGCTTGACGAGGCGGGCGGCGGCGTCCGCAGTGTCGCGGAACGGCTGCAGCTCGGCGGGGGAGTAGTGGTAGTCGTAACGCTCCTCGGCGTGGTCGTGCCGCCACCACTTGCGGGCGTTGCGGCCGTGGAGCCGCATGTAGTAGAAGCTCTCGACGTTCGGCAGGTGGTTCTGGGCGATGGAGAGCCGGAACTTCGGCTCGTCAATCTGCACCCACGCCGCGCCGAGCCCGTTCAGCAGGCGCAGGGTGCCGGCGATGTCGTCGCTCCAGCTCCGGTGGCGCAGCTCGACCGCGACGGGGCAGTCGGACAGCGCCTCGATGAGCCACGCCAGGTGGTCGTGGGCGGCGGTGTCGTTGCGGAAGCTGGCGGGGAACTGGGCCAGCAGGGCGCCGAGCTTGCCGGCCTCGTGCAGGGGAGCGATGGCGTCGCGGAACCGGTCGACATCGCCGCGGTCGACATGCGTGTCGCCGGCGCCGGTGGCCGCCGCGAACATCTTCGGGTGGGTGAACTGCTGGTAGACCTTGACGGAGAACGTGAAGTCGTCGGGGGTGCGGGCGGCCCAAGCCGCGGTCACGGCGGGGCGCGGCACCCCGTAGAAGGTCGAGTTCACCTCGACGGTGTCGAAGTGCTCCGCGTAGAACGAGAGCTCGTCGAACCCGGGCGGCCGATGGCGGCGCCCCCGCGGGGGATAGAAGATGCCGTCCCAAGCCCCGGCCCCGTCCGGGTAGTGCCACCCGCTGGTGCCGATGCGAATCTCGCGCCCGGCCATCGGGCGCCATTGTAGGTCGTTTCCGCCTGGATGGGAGCTTGCGCCCCGGACTGGCGAAGCAATCGTCGCCTTGCAGCTCCGGCTGCCGCCAACCGACCCGGCGAGGAACCCGCGCCCCGCTACGGTGCGGATTCCAGCCCGGTCACTCCGCGCACGAATCGCCGGCCAGGCCGGCCATCCTGCCGGTGCTGTCGCGGCAAATCAGATCGCGCGCCGACGTGCCGTCCTGGTTCGCGATGTCCAGGTCGCCCCCGTGGTCGACCAGGAGCTGAACGACCGTCGGGAAGCCCAGCCTCACCGCCTCGTGCATCGCAGTGTTGCCGTCGGGGTCCGTCGCGTTCGGGTCGTTGCCCAGCTCGATGGTCAGGAGAGTTGCTTCCCGGGTCGGCCTCTCGGCCGCCGACAGCAACAGCCGCGCGGCATCGACCCCGATGCCCTGGCCCCGGCGGTTGGCCGACCGCGTCACCCAGCCGTCGCCGGCGGCAACCAGGAGCGGCGGCGCCCCGTTGTCCGGCGACAGCAGGGGATCGGCCCCGCACTCGGCCAGCGAGCGCATGATCTCGGCCTCGGCGAACTTGGCGGCGAGCCAGAACGGCGTCGCCCCCGCCTGGGCCGAGGACAGGGCGTACCAGTTGAGGTTCCGCTGCTGCCGGCTGCCCTTCGTGATGCGGCTGTTCGGGTCGGCGCCGTGCGCGCACAGGGCCTTCACGAGGACCGGATCGCCTCGCAGCACCGCCGTGTGCAGGGCGGTGTACCCGGCGTCGGCGGCCTCGGGGTCGGCCCCGCGCTCCAGGAGGAGCTCGGCGAACCGGCCCTGACCGCTGAAGCTCGACAGCACCAGAGCGGACTGGCCGTCCGGCGCCTTGTCGTTCACGTCGGCGCCCGCGTCGAGGAGGAGCCGCGCGTTCTCGATGCGGCCGTTCCGGGCCGCGAACAGCAGCGGCGTCGACCCCCGGTGCGGCTGCATCGTGTACTCCTCGAAGGCGTTCCCGCCCCCGAGGCTGACAGGCAGCAGATGACTGGTCGAACGCGCATGAACATCGGCGCCGTGGGCGAGCAGCACCCGCACCGCTTCCGGGTTCGGCTGGGCCGCCGCCCACATCAGGGCCGTCTGCCCGTGCGATGCCTCCCGGGCCTCGACGTTGCTCGCGCCGTGCTCGAACAGGAGCGCCAGCGCATCGGCGCTGCCGGTCTTCGCGCAGCTCATCAGGGCCGTCTCGCCCATCGTGGTCGCCGCGTTCGGGTCGGCGCCCCCGTCCAGCAGCCGGCCGACCAGCGCGGCGCTGCGGTTGGTGCAGGCCAGCGCCAGGGGCGTCACCCCGTAGTCGTTGGCGGCGTTCGCGTCGGCGCCGGCGTCGAGCAACGCGTCGGCCAGACCGACGTTCTCGCGTACGACGGCCCAGTGCAGGGCGGTCGCGCCGTCGCCCTCACGGGCGTTGACGTCGACCTTCTGCTCCATCAACGCGCGCGCGGCCTCGCGGTCGTCGTCCTGAATCGCCTCGATCAGGCGAAGGTCGTCGTTGCCCGCGGCAACGCCGGCGACCCCGAGCCACGCAACCGCCGCCGCAACCATCGACGTGCTGCTCAGCCGCATGTCGATCCTCCCTCCGTCCGTCATCTCCGACCCGGGCCGGCGGCAGGCCCGCCCGGGTAGCCGCAACCGACAAGGGCGCCGCCCTTGCGGACGGCGCCCTCGATGTCGACGCAGACGCCTACGCCAGCCCGGAGATCTCGTGGATCTGGTCCGTGCTGCCGCTGAAGCTGTCCGTGGGGACGCCCAGCTTCGCCAGCATCGTGTACTGGAGATCGGTGAGCGGCGTGCCCTTCGGACAGACGATGTGGCGCCCGCCCTTGAGCTCCCCGCAGCCGCCCCCGACGAGCACGATCGGCAGGTTCTCGGTCGTGTGCCGGTTCGAGTTGCGCAGCGCACCGCCGTAGAGCAGCATCGCGTGGTCGAGCAGCGTGCCGTCGCCGTCCGGCGTCGACTGCATCTTGACCAGGAACTCGCTGAACAGCTGCATGTGATAGGCGTTGATGCGCGCCAGCTTCGCGATCTTCTCGGGGTTGTCCCGGTGGTGGCTCAGGGGGTGGTGCGGCTCGGTGACCCCGATCTGCGGATACGTGGCCCCGCTCTCCTCGCGGCCGATCATGAACGTGATGACTCGCGACATGTCGGTCTGGTAGGCCAGCACGATCAGGTCGAACATCAGCCTCGCGTGCTCTTCGTACGAGACGGGAATGCCGGCCGGGGACGCCACCGCGGGCAGCTCCCGGTCCGCCTGCTGCTCGGCCAGCTGAATGCGCCGCTCGATGCCCCGGACCGCCTCGAGGTACTCGTCGAGCTTGAGCCGGTCGTAGGGGGCCAGGCCCACCTTCAGGTCGGTGACCTTGTTCAGCACCCGGTCGAGAATGCTCCGCTGCCGCTGAATGCTCGCGCGGCGCGCGTCGGCGCTCGTGTTCCCCACGTCGCCGAACAGCCGCTCGAAGACGATGCGCGGGTTCGTCTCGCGCGGCATCGGCGTCGTCCGGTTGGCCCACGAGTTGTTGAGGTAGGCGCAGCTGAAGCCGCCGTCGCAGGTGGCCACGCCGTAGACGGTGTCGCCGCCCTCGAGCGAGAGCTCGAGCGAGGGCAACTGGGTCTGGCGCCCGATGTCGGGCGCGTTTGCCGCGACCTGGTCCATCGAGATGCCCAGCTCGAGGGCCGCGCCGGTCGTGCGCTTCGGCCGCGCGCCCGTCAGCAGCGCCGACGCCGCCTGGGAGTGGGTCGTGCCGCGGCCCGGCTCGGCCCCGACGCTGTCGAGGTTCGACATCACGAGCACCTGCTCGCGCACCGGCGCGAGGGCCTTCAGGCTGGGGGTCCACTCGAACGCGGCCCCCGCCTTCTCCGGCATCCAGTACTCGACGGGAGCGCCGTTCGGCACGGTGAAGACGCCGAGGCGCCTCGCCGGCGAGGCCGGCGTCTGGGCCAGCGCGGTCATGGCCGGCACCATTCCGTCGAGAAGCGGCAGCGCCAGCGTCGCTCCGACGCCACGTAGCACGGTACGACGCGGGATCACCGTCTTGGTCACGATCATCAGCCTATCCTCCTCGTCTGGAATGGTGCGCTCTTCACGATCGCCAGAATCACCGCCGACCAGCGAGACTCGTCCGCCTCGGCCTCTCGCAGAATCCGCCTGACGGCCGGCATGTCGGCCGCCTCCACCCGGCGCCCGATGGCATAGGTCAGCAGCCGCTCGGTCACCGTGCTCATGAACTCACCCTGGCTCGCCAGGATGTGCCGGAAGCCGCTCGCCCCCTCGAAGGCGCTGCCGTCGGGCGCCACCCCCGACGGATCGATGGCCGGCCCGACCTCGCCGGGAATGCCGGTGTCCTCGGTCGTGCGCCAGCGCCCGATGCCGTCGAAGTTCTCGAGCGCGAACCCCAGCGGGTCCATGTTGCGGTGGCACGCCGCGCACGCCGGGTTCTGCCGGTGGACCTCCATGAGGGCGCGCAACGACGTCGGGGGCTCGCCGCCCTCGCGGCCCTCCAGGTCGGGCACGTCCGGCGGCGGGGGAGGCGGCGGGGCCCCCAGCAGGTTCTCGAGCACCCACTTGCCGCGCGTCACCGGCGACGTGCGGTTCGCGTACGACGTCAGGGTCAGGATGCCCGCCTGCCCCAGGATGCCGGCCCGGCGGTCGTCCGGCCACGTCACCCGCCGGAAGTGGTTGCCGTGGACGTCGGGAATGCCGTAGTGCTCGGCCAGACGCTCGTTCACGAAGGTGTAGTCGGCCGTCACCAGCTCCGCCAGGGGGCGGTCCTCGCGCAGCTGAGTCTCGAGGAACAGCTGCGTCTCGCGCTGCATCGAGTTCCGCAGGTTCTCGTCGAACTCGGGGAACGCGGTCGGGTCGGGCGACGCGTTGCGGAGGTTGCGCAGCCCCAGCCACTGGCCGGCGAAGCTCTCGGCCAGCGTGGCCCTCGCGCGCGGCCGGGCCAGCATCCGGCGCACCTGCTGCTCGAGCACGGCGGGGTCGCTCAGCTTCCCGTCGGCCGCCAGATCGAGCAGCTCGTCGTCGGGGATGCTCCCCCACAGGAAGAACGACAGCCGCGAGGCGAGCTCGAGGTCGCCGACGGGGTAGGCGATGCCCGGCTCGGCGTCGGCCGGCGCGCGCTCGACGCGGAACACGAACTCGGGATCGGTCAGCAGGAACTCCAGCGCGGTCTGGATGCCCGCCTCGAACCCGCCGTCGCGCCGTCCCGATTCGTAGAAGCTCATCAACGCCGACACGTCCTGGGGCGTCACCGGGCGCCGGTACGCGCGCCGGGCCAGCCCGCTCAGGATCTCCTCCGCGCACCCGGCCTCTTCTCCGGCGCTCTCCGGCTGACAGACGAAGATCTTCTGCCGGCTCGGCGTCTCCGCCGGCTTGGTGCCGTCGAACGGCCCGGTGATCGTCAGCCGGGCCAGGGCCGGGTTTCCGTCCTGCCGGTCGTCGGTGCTGAACCCGAACGTCGCCGGGCTCGGCCGGGGCTGAAGGACCCCCTCGTCGAGCGCGGGCCGCCGGAGGAACGCCGCCCCCACGAGCCGCATGCCGGCCTTCACCGGCATCGTGAAGTGCAGCTCCTCGTCGGCGATGACCGAGTACGTGCCCCACTCGGGGAACCCGCCGCTGCCCGAGCCGCAGTAGCTCGTGGCGCACCGCGCGCCGTCGAACGCGCCGCCGACCATGAACGTATGGACCAGGGCCTTGTCGACCCGCAGGTCGAGCTGGTGCGGCTCGTTCCCGAGGCCGCGGATGTAGTTGTAGAAGTTGCGATGCAGGTCGACCTTGAACCGGTACTCGCCGTCGAGCGGGAAGTAGTGATCGGCGGCGACGCCGCCCCGCGACCCGAACGGCAGGTCCTCGCTCGTGCGGACGTCCTGCACCTCGAGCTGCGGCACCGAGTAGGACTGGGCGCGGGGCGCCACCGCGGGGTCGCCGACCGCGAGCTGGCTGATGCGCCGCGCCGCCGTCAGGTAGCGCTCCATCAGCGTCGTCGAGACCGACAGCACCTCGGCGTTGTTGTCGAAGCCCTCCGCGTCGGCGTCGTCCGGCGGCAGCAGCTCCTCGATGTCCACGTCGAGCCCGATCAGGTCGCGCACCGCGTTGCGGTACTCGAAGCGGTTCAGGCGATGCACGGTCATCGGCCGCCCGACCGGCGGGCGGGCGTCGGCCGCGCTGTCCAGCGCCGTCTCCACCCAGGTGACCCAGTCGCCCCGCGTGGCGTCGTCGGGTCGCCGCGCGGTGGGCGGCGGCATCATCCCGCTCCGCACCTTCCGCAGCGCCATCTCCAGGAGATCGGCGTGGGCGCCGACCTCCGCCATGTCGAGCCCCTGCAGGGAGAGGGGCACCGCGCCGCGCTCGAATCCGCGGTCGCTGTGACACGCCACGCAGTACCGTTGCACGAAGGCGTGCGCCGACGCCTCGTCGGAAACCGCCTGGGCCTGGCTGGCGTGGGGCGCCGCGACGCCCAGCGCCACCGCGGCCGCGGTTCCGCTCGTCACCTTCAACAGCCACGACATGGTCACCACCCTCCGATCCTCAAGAGCGTGCCGATAGAACGTTGCCGCCGGTCGAAGAAGCGCCTGCGACGCCCGCGTTGGGCCCTGTTTGTAGCGATTCCAGTCATCCTACGCCCCGCCGCGCGCACTGTCAATGCGACGAGGGCGGCCGGGCCGGGCTAACGCGCGCGCTCCGCCTCGGCCGCCTCGGCCGCCTCGGCCGCCTGCCTCTCGAGATTGCGGTTGATCTCGAGAATGTGGCGGATGTCGTGGTTGCCCTCGTGGCATCCGTACTCGTACATCGGACCCTCGATGCGCACCATGGGGACCTCGCCGCCCCACGGGCTGGTCCAGGTGGTGGGATCCGTGACCGTGAACTCGTAGCGAATCGTGTCTGCGTCGACGAGCGTGAAGCGCTCCTCGATGTGCCGGAACTGGTTCGACCCCCGGTAGTTGCGCCGGGCGATGAAGTTCCCGGTCTCGACGACCAGCGTGTCTCCCTCCCAGCGGGCGAGCGAGTCGCCGGCGAACTGGCGAATGGCGTCGGGAATGCCCGGGCGCCCGTCGAGCGCCATGATGCGCGGCGGGTTCGTCGCCAGCTCCGTGAACAGCACGAAGTGGTCGGGCGTCTGGAAGATCTGGTGGATGTCGTTGTAGGCGGGGGGCAGCAGCGGCGGCCCCTCGTGCGTCCACACCACGCAGCGCTCCATCAGGGGGCGGGTCTCGTAGCCGTCGAACACGCGGGCCATCGCGGCCTCGGCCTCCACCCTGGCCGCGCCCTCGGGCGTCATCGGAGGAATCCGGCCGTTCGGGGGATACGTGATCAGCGACGTCCGCCGGGTCGACAGGCCCTTGGGCACCGGGGTGCGCAGCCAGACCTGGTTGTCGTAGTGGACGTACGACGCGTCGCGGTTCTCCTGGTAGAGCGCCTCTTCCCGGGCGTCGGGGTCCTCGATGGCGATGGCGTCGCGCCGCAGGGGGTCGACGCCTTCGGCCGTCAACTGCCTCTGCAGCAGGGCCGTCTCCTCCTCCGAGAGGAACTCCTGGTCGGCCAGGCGCTCGGGCCGCTCGAGGGGCGTGAACGTCTGGGTCGTCCAGTAGCCCTGCAGGTCCGGCTGCCCGTCGGGCGTCCGGGGCATCGTCCACGCGGCCGCCTCTTCCGCCGACTCCCGGTCCTGACCCTGTCCGGCGACGGCGATCGGCGTCAGCGCGGCAACCACGACAACCGTAACGAACGCGGCGAGCTGACGGTGGCGCATCCGGCCCTCCCTTGGGGACGTTGTCGATCGAGCCGATTCTACGGCAGACGTGCCTCTGACTGCACGCGGGTCCGGCTGCGGCAGGCCGATCGGACGGCGGGTGAAGCTCTACATGACCACCGACGCCCACCTGGCGACCCTCGCCGGGCAGAGAGGCTACGTGCTCTACACTACCGACGTGGACTTCCTGCGCTTTCCGAGCCTGCGATGGGTCGACCCGTGCCGCTGACGCCGCCTCCCGATTGCCGGGTCAGCCGTCGATGCCGCCCAGGCAGAGGTACTTGATCTCGACGAAGTCGTCCATGCCGTACTTCGAGCCCTCGCGGCCGATCCCCGATTCCTTGACCCCACCGAACGGCGCGACCTCGTTGGAGATGATTCCCTCGTTGACGCCCACGATGCCGTACTCCAGGCCCTCGGAGACCCGCCAGACGCGGCCGACGTCGCGGCTGTAGAAGTAGGCGGCGAGGCCGAACTCGGTGTCGTTGGCCATGCCGACGGCCTCGTCCTCGGTCGAGAAGCGGAACAGCGGCGCGAGCGGACCGAACGTCTCCTCGCGGGCCACCGCCATCGCCGGGGTGACGCCGGTGAGCAGCGTCGGCTGGAAGAAGCTGCCGCCGAGGGCGTGGCGTCCGCCGCCGACCGCGACCGTCGCGCCCTTGCCGACAGCGTCGGCAATGTGCTCCTCGACCTTCTCGACCGCGCGCTGGTCGATCAGGGGGCCCTGCTGCGTCCCGGCCTCCAGTCCGTTGCCGACCTCGAGCCCGGCCACCGCCTCGGCCATCTTCGCGGCGAACGCGTCGTAGACGCCGTCCTGCACCAGCAGCCGGTTGGCGCAGACGCAGGTCTGCCCCGCGTTGCGGTACTTCGAGGCCATCGCGCCGGCCACCGCCGCGTCGAGGTCGGCGTCGTCGAAGACGATGAACGGGGCGTTGCCCCCGAGCTCGAGGCTGACCTTCTTCACCGTCGACGCGCACTGCGACATGAGGAGCTTGCCGACTTCCGTGGACCCCGTGAACGACAGCTTGCGGACGGTGGGGTTCGACGTGAGCTCGGCCCCCATCGGCCGGGACGGCCCGGTGACGACGTTGACCACCCCGGGGGGAATGCCCGCGCGGTCGGCGAGCTCGGCCAGCGCGAGGGCCGAGAACGGCGTCTGCGAGGCGGGGCGGATGACGACGGGGCAGCCGGCGGCGAGGGCGGGGGCGCACTTGCGGGTGATCATCGCGGCCGGGAAGTTCCACGGCGTGATGGAGGCGACGACGCCGATGGGCTGCTTCAGCACGACGATCCGCTTCCCGGGCAGGGGGTGGTCGATGACGTCGCCGTAGACGCGCTTCGCCTCCTCGGCGAACCACTCGACGAACGACGCCGCGTAGGCGATCTCGCCGCGCGACTCGGCGAGGGGCTTGCCCTGCTCGCTCGTCATCAGCACCGCGAGGTCCTCCTGGTGCGCCATCATCAGCTCGAACCACCGGCGCATCCGCCTGGCGCGCTCCTTGGCGGGGCGGGCGCGCCATCCGCTCCACGCGGCGTCGGCGGCCTTGATGGCGGCCCGGGTCTCGTCGCGGCCGAAGGCGGGGACGGCGCCGATGACCTCGCCCGTGGCGGGGTTGTCGACCTCCATGACCTCGCCGCTCCGCGCGTCGGTCCACGCGCCGTTCACGTAGCACTGCTGGCGGAAGAGGGCGGTGTCGGCGAGGGCTATCGTGGTCTGGGTCTCCATGGTCGTCTCCGGGCCATCGTGGGGCTGCCGCTTCGCTGCGACGGCCCGATTCGCGCTCCGACCCGCGACCCGTGCGAGGCGGCATCCTCCGGGACCGTGCAACGGATCATGACAGAATTGAACGCGCGGGCGTTCTCGTTGCGTACCCCTGCAGTGCTCCGTCAGCCCTTGCCGGTGGCGCCAACCGCCCGTTGGAACCAGGAGACGGCATGGCGCCCGAGTCCGCCGACCTGCCTGCCGGCGCCCGCAGGCGCCCCGGGGGCATGCGCCCGCAACGCCGCGGCATGCGCTTCGCGGAGGAATGCCATCAGGACCTGCGCTACGCGGTCCGCACCCTGCGCAGGCAACCCGGCTTCAGCGTCGCGGCGACGGTCACGCTGGCCCTGGCCCTCGGGCTGGCCGTCGGGCTCTTCGCGGTCGTCGACGCCGTCCTCCTGCAGCCGTTGCCGTTCGCGAACCAGGACGAGCTCGTCGTCGTGTGGGAGAAGGACGACAGCAGCAACAACCCCCACGTCGAGGTGTCGCTGCCGAACTTCGAGGACTGGCGCGCACAGGCCGGGTCGTTCGTCGACATGGCCGCGATGGGCTCGACGACGTGGGGCGAGGTGGAGGTCCAGGAGGACCCGCCGGTCCGGCTGACCATCAGCGCCGTCTCCGCGTCGTTCTTCGACACGCTGGGGGCGCAGCCGCTGCTCGGCCGGACGTTCCTGCCGGAAGAGGACGGGGTCGAGGCCGAGCGCGTGATGGTGCTGAGCCATGCCGCGTGGCGGCAGTACTTCGAGGGCGACCCCGATGTGGTCGGGTCGGCGGTGCCGGTCGGCGCGCGGCGCGAGCCGTTCACGGTGGTCGGGGTCGGCGTCGTCGAGGACGCCCGGTACCGGGAGATCGAGCGCGGGCGGTTCGGCCTCTACGTGCCGTTCACGCAGGTGTCGATGGGCTTGAACCACCTCGTGGTTCCGACCGAGGACGACCCCGCGCGGCTCGCCGCCGCGCTCCGTGCCGAGGTGCGGCGGGCCGACCCCAACTTGGTCGTCCAGTCCGTCGCGCCGCTGCGCGGCCTCGTCGACGGCGCCATGCGCCCGTGGCGCTTCAACATGACGATGGCGACCCTGCTCGCCGGCCTCGCCCTCGGCCTCGCCGCCGTCGGCCTCTTCAGCGCCGTCGCCTACGGCGTCGCCAGGAGAACCCGCGAGATCGGCGTACGCCGCGCCCTCGGCGCTCAGGCGTTCGACGTGCTGCGGCTGGTCTGGGGACAGGCCCTCGCGCTCACCCTGCTCGGCGCCGCCGTCGGTCTCGGCGTGGCCCTCGCCGCCGCCGAGCTGCTTCGCCCGCTGCTCTTCGGCGTGGCCCCGCGAGAGGCGGGGACGCTGGCCGCGCTCACGGCACTGCTCCTCGCGGTGTGCGGGGCGGCGAGCCTGCTGGCGGCGTGGCGCGCGACGAGAATCGACCCCTTGGCCGCGCTTCGCGAGTCTGACTGAGGCGCTTGCCGGGACGCGTGCTGTGCTTCGAGCCGGCCGGGACCGTGAACACCAGGAGTCTCTTTCCGAACCAGTTCACGGCGCCTCGCGGCGTGCCGATCGCCGATGTCGGCCGGTCTGACCACCGTCGGGGTGATGACTTGACATCAAGTTCGTGAGCATCCATGATGCCTGCATGCGGACCACGCTGACGCTCGACGATGACCTGGCGGCGCTGTTGCGGCAGCAGGCGGCCACGCTCGGGGTGTCGTTCAAGGAGATGGTCAACCGGGCGTTGCGCGCCGGGTTGTCCCGCGAGATGGCACCGCGCGACGTTCCGACGCCCACGACGATCCCGCACTCCTTCGGGTTCCGGCCGGGCGTCGATCTCGACAAGCTGAACCAGCTCGCGGACGAGCTCGAAGCCGAGGCCGCCGTCGAGTCCCTTGCGCGGACGAGATGATTCTGCCGGATGTCAACGTCCTCGTTCATGCGCACAACAGCGATTCCGCCGTGCACGAGCCGGCCAGACGCTGGTGGGATCGGTGTCTCGCGGGAACCGAGGGCGTCGGTCTCGCCTGGGTGGTGATGCTCGGGCTCGTTCGGATCACCACGCACCCGCGCGTCCTGCTCCGGCCGCTGCCCGTCGGCGACGTGCTCGACCGCATCGAGAGCTGGCTGCGGCTTCCCCACGTGCACGTCGCTCAGCCTTCGGACCGGCATTTCGGCGGGCTGCGAGCCAGTCTGGAGCGAATTGGCACCGCCGGCAACATGACCACCGACGCCCACCTGGCGACCCTCGCGATGCAGAGAGGCTACGTGCTCTACACGACCGACGCGGACTTCCTGCGCTTTCCCAGCCTGCGATGGGTCGACCCGTGCCGTTGATGCGGCGGCCCGAGTGCCCGGTCAGCCGACGCTCGACTACGGCCGCGGCCGCCCGGGCGAGTTGACGGAACGTGTAGGCGTGCTGCGCCCACGCCGCCCTGATCGATGGTCGGTATCTCGGTTCACGCTCGCGCCTCGCCGCTGGATGGTTCCATCCGGCCTCTTGGGACGGGTTGACCGGGTTGACGGCGCCGGCAGCCGACGTTCGAGTCCGTCCTGGCCGAGCATTGTGCCACGGCCGGCAACTTCAGGCGCTCCGAGCCCGACACCGGGTACAATTCGCGGACGCCGCCATGTACACCCCGAACTGCTCGGTGCGCTCTACGCCGGGACCAGCCGCCGGGGCAGCCCTCGTGAGGACGGAATGACCGCCAAGATCAGCGTGGACGAGAGCTGCGACCGTCTCGACGAGGCGTGGCGCCCGCGCGTCATCGCCGCGCTCAACGGGCAGGAGGTGAAGCTCATCAGGGTGAAGGGCGTCTTTCCCTGGCACCGTCACGACGACGCCGACGAGTTCTTCCTCGTGTGGAAGGGACACCGGGGTTATCCATAGCCGTCCACAGCCGTCCACCGATGCCCACCGAACAGACCTAAACCCTTCCATTCCAACCGTTTAACCCTTGACAGTGTTGTCCACTGGCGTCCACCGTGAGGGCGTGCATTCTCCCATTCCATGTGGTATGGTGTGAGGGATGCTATTTCAGGAAGGGACACCACATGACGCGGAAAATCACGGCGGCGGAAGTGCTGGCGAAACGCGAACCGGGGCGGTATCGGGCCGACAAAACGCTCTACCTCGTGATCGAACCGAAGGGCGACAGCCGGCATTGGGTGCAACGGCTCGTGATCAACGGCAAGCGGCGGGATATCGGACTGGGGCCGGTCGACACGGTGACGCTGAAAAAGGCGAGGACCAAGGCGCTAGCCAACCGCGTAGACGTGCAGGAGGGACGCGATCCGCTGGCGGAAAAGCGGCGGGCTAGCGGTCTGACGTTCCGGGAGGCGTCGATCAAGACCTTCGACGCGAACCGCGCCAACTGGACCAAGGCGACGGCGGACGACTGGATTCGGTCCCTTGAGCTACACGCCAAGCCGCTTGCAGACATGCCGGTGAACGCGATCAAGCCGGCCGACGTGCTCTCCGTCCTGACTCCCCTTTGGGAGGCGAAACGCGATACCGCCCGGAAGCTCAGGCAGCGGATACACGCCACGCTGTCATGGGCGCAGGCGCACGGGCATACCGACCACAACGCGGCCGGCGACTCTATCAACGGGGCTCTCCCCGCTCAGAAATCCGCTCAGTCCCATCATGCGGCAATGCCCTACCGGGACGTTCCCGAAGCTCTCAAGGCTCTCCAAGGGGCGGATGCGCCGCTCTCGGTGCGTGCCTGTCTGCGGTTCCTGACCCTCACGGCCGTGCGTTCCGGGGAAGCTCGCGGGGCGACATGGGCCGAGATCGACACCGATGAGCGGACATGGACGATTCCAGCCGACCGGATGAAGGGCCGGCGGGAACATCGCGTTCCCCTGTCGGATGCCGCACTGGCGACCCTTGAGACGGTGCGGGGGCTCGATGCCGGGCTCGTGTTCCCGTCCACTACGGGCCGAAAAATGCACGCGCCACGTCTCAGAGACGCCATGAAAGCGGCCGGGCTGTCGACCACGGTTCACGGCTTCCGTTCCAGCTTCCGAACCTGGGCAGCGGAGCGGAGCGGGGCCACTCGGGACGTGGCGGAAATGGCCCTTGCTCATGCTGTCGGCTCCACTGTCGAGCGGAGCTACGCCCATTCGGATCTCTTCGACCAGCGGCGGGCTCTCATGGATCAGTGGTCGGCGTTCCTGACGTAGCGCCAGCCGATCTCGGGACGCCAATCCTCACCTTCGCGCCGTCGCGCACAGCGTGGACCAGCGCGCTCAGTAGGCGCATCTGACTTGGATCCGGAAAAGCTGCCCCGCACAACGGGCAGTTCGTGTTGTACATCGGCCCCGTCAACGCCGACGCATCGACCGGCACCATCACTTCCGCCGCACACTTGTCGCACGATAGGCTGAGACAGATATCGGAAATCGGGATCAAGTCCAATTCTTTTCTATTCATGGCCGGTCATGGTATCACACTGCTGACCCCGGCGGCGGCCGTTTCCAGAAACTTGGTGCGAGCCTCTACCATTCCCGCGTAAGGGGCTCGCTTCCCGCCCGCCCGTATCGACACCGTAGCCGTCCTACCTCCCGATCTCCGCTTTCGGATCGTCTCTTTCAACGCCCCGGTGTCCACCGGGCATCGTTCCCTTGCGCCTTCTAATACCTCATCCGCTCGCGTGTCGACCAATTTACGGGCGTGTTCCAGGCCATCGGCGGCTAGTTTGTCGAGGGCGGATTGTAATGATTCGATACTCATAAGTAACTATGTTATCATTGTAATTAGGAAATGGAGGTTGCTAACTGGCGCGAACCGTTGAAGAACTCCAAATTCTTTTGAAAGCACGGGATGAAGCGACCAACAAATTAAAGCTAGTAAAGAAAGACCTCCGCGCGCTTGATCGCCAGATTACCGGGGCGGGCACTGTCTGGAAAAAGTATCAACGTCAAATTGCAGTCGGTGGTGCGGCCGTCGCTGCCGTTACCGGCAAGATGGGGAAGGATTGGCAGGATTCCAAGCGCAGTATCGTAGACGCTACAGGGGCGAGCGGTAAGGCGCTAGATGGATTGATGCAATCCTACCGGGGCGTTCAGGGCACTGTAGCAGCCTCAAATGCGCAAATCTCCAAAGCCATAGGCGACCTCAATACTCATACGAAACGAGCCGGGCCGGGGCTGGAACAACTGGCGACAAAGGCTCTCAAAGCCGGGTTGAATACCGATACCCTCGGCAAGTCGATCAAATCTTTTAATGTCACCGGGGGCGAGCAGGAACGTCTAATAGATAAGCTCGTTACCCTTGGACAATCCTACGGCGCGAACATCAACCAGCTACAGACGGACATCGGAAGATACAAGGGCGATCTTGATGCCCTTGGGCTGTCGATGGACCAACAGATAACCCTTGCCGCTCTCGCCCAGTCAGAGAATCAAAAGCTGCGAAACGTCGTCCGGGAGCTTGAAGACGGCACGGGCGGTTGGCGGGAAAAGCTAGCTCAGGCTGTCCCTGCACTGTCCGGTGTAGCAGGCGCAACGGAGCGGGCGTATGAGGACGGTAAGACGTGGGGCCAGTCTCTAACGGAGCTACGCGGCAAGCTGGAGGGCATGGTCGGTCCCATGTCGCAGGTAGCGGCCGGGGCGGGCGGTTTGGTGTCCGGGTTCGCGGCGGCTGCTACGGCATTCCCCGGCATGGCGGGGCGCATTGTTTCGGCTCTCAAGCTCGTTACAACCGGCTCTCGCACTATGTGGCTCAGCTTAACCGGAGTCGGTTTGCTTGCGGCCGCAGGGGCGGCTATGTGGGGTTTCCGAGATAAGGTCGCCTCACTACTCGCCTCACTCATTGAAATGGTCGGTAACGGCATCAATAGATTGCTCGCCATAGCTCACGGCATGGCGGAAAAACTCGGGTTGGATAGTCTCGCGGACGGCATATTACGGGCTGCTAATGCAGTCAGTCAAGGAACCTCTGATGCGACAAAAGCACTACGAACCTACGCGCGATCCTTCGAAGACGAAGCGATACCAGCGGCCCGAGAATATGCCGGCATACTCGGTTCCGGCGCAACTGGCGGGAATAGCGCAAGCGTTACGGGCGCACTGCGAGCGACAACCGAAGAAACGCGGCAAGCCGTCACTGAAACCGAGAAGCTGACTCGATCTTTTCAAAATGTAGCCCCTGCCGTTGGCGACTGGAATACGGCAATATCAAGGTCAGTAATGTTGATTGAATCCAGACCGCTTCTACTGTTAAGGTCTGATATCAATTCTACCCAGCTGGCCAGTCAGGCTTTAGCGGTATCCCTTGGCAAGACTAACAAAGTGGTCGCGGCGACCGGCCCGACATGGGGCGATACGTTACGCTCCGGGCTCGCGTCCACTTGGACTGTAGAGAACGTCTCTCAGACCATCATGGGAGCGTTTCAAGGCGGGGGAGGGTTGCTAGGCGGGATACAAGCTCTCGGGACACAAATGGGCGGGACACTCGCCCAGTCTCTACAGTCGAAGCTCTCCGGGCTCACGTCGAACATGGGCGGGGTTCTCGAAACGTATTGAATGGGGCTCTCGGTATGGCGCTACCCGTCATCGGGCCGATGTTGGGTAAGCTGGCGGGCAAGGTTGCAGGGGCTATCGGTAAGGGGTTCAAAAAGCTATTCGGTGGACCGTCTAAAGAGGTAAAAGACGCACGTTCAATGCATGAGAAGCTAGCTCAGGATATCGAGCTAACGCATACGGGTTCACATGATCGTCTACAGCATTTTCTGTCTGCCGGCTGGAAAGATGCCAATGCTAAAGTAGCGACGTTCTTTCAAGATCAATTGGTCCGCTCCGGTCGCAACTATGACGACTGGGAGGGTCATTGGTTGCGGTATCAGAAAGCAATGGAAGACGGCAACGACGACTTGATGCGTCAGTTACTAAAGCAAGCTACAGACTGGGCGACAACAACGGAGACAACCTCGACAGCTGCGACTACCGCAGTGACGAATCACGCCAAAGCCAGCGGGGCCGAGCTAGACAAGATAGCGGCGCACGTGAAGACCACGATGAACGCGGGGGATGCGGCGCTAGAGCATTCCAAGGCGACGGCTACCCGTGCGTTCGATGCTATGCGCCGTGATGCTGACGTGCTATCCCGCCAATGGGATGAGACATTTAGACCCCGCACTGTTACCCATAGCGTAATCATTGAGAAGGTAGAGACGCACCGACAGGCGCAAGCGGCTCGTGTTGGTGATGGCGGTAGTAGCGTATCTCATGGCGGGCCGGAGCAAGTGTCGTATGGCGGGGAGAGAGCTACAGGCGGGCCAGTGCAGGCGGGGCGTGGCTATGTAGTCGGTGAACGCGGGCCGGAATACTTCATACCTCGACACTCGGGATACATTGCACCATCGTCGCAACCGTCGCCTTACAGAGGGCCAGAGAAACAGACAATCAACGTGCATCTTGATGGTAAGGTGCTGATGAAACATGTAGTCAAGAATCTACCACGCCAGCTAGACATACGGGGTTTCTCACGATGATGACGGCGGGGACCCCTGTCCGGGCGGAAAATGAGGACAGAACATCGCCTGCCAACTTCTCTCCCCAAAGAGAGGAATTCAATCCGGCCGGATTTCAAAGACGCTGGCTATACAACACGTTCCAGCCGCACATCGATACCTCGGCGTTGTCGGTAGCGCGTGGAAACGGGAAGACAACCCTTGCCGGATGGCTAGCCGCACAGTCGATTACGCCGGGAACGAAGTATTACAGAAAGGGACTGGAGACGATTCTAGTCGCTGCCAGCTTGGATCAAGCTCGCTTGGTATTCGACGCTGCCTGTAAGTATTTGCCTACCGACGACTACCGGATTCGCCAGTCGAAAGACGTGCTAGGCGCGCAACATAAAACAATAGGGACGGCAAGAATCCGGGCCATATCGAGCAATCCACGGACGGCATTGGGGTGTCTCAATTCGGGTTGATCATCGCGGACGAACCCGGTGCATGGGAGGCGCGCGGGGGCGAACATATGTTCGACGCGCTTCGGCAATCAATGGGAAAGATTGCGGATCAAAAGCTCATTCTCATTGGAACCCGAGCACCGTCTATAGCTGATTCGTGGTGGCCCATGCTACTCGAAGAAGGTAGCGGTGAGGGAACCCACGTCAGGCTCATTACTCCCAAGCCGAAGACGAAATGGTATGACACCACCATCATCCGACATGCTAATCCGTTGTCGAAGGTGCACGCGCCCTTGCTGGAGAAGCTGAAACGGGAGCGGAACGCTGCGAAGAAAGACGACAGGAAACGGCGGGCATTTGAAGCATACAGGCTCAATAAGCTGGTCGACGTATCCGACTCCGTATTGCTTGAGGTAGCCGACTGGGCGCGCATGGTGGCGCGGGAGGTTCCCGAACGCGAGGGCCAGCCGGTAATCGGATTGGATCTCGGGGCGAGCCTTTCATGGTGCGCCGCGTGGTGTCTATGGCCCAACGGTCGCAGCGAAGTGCACGCATTGATGCCGGGCGTTCCTGCACTGGGCGAGGTAGAGAGACGCGCGGCGCTACCGGCCGGCCGACTGCGGCGCTACGTTGATGATGGGGTTCTACATATCGAGAAAGGGAGGCGATCAGCCCAGCCGGAGACGTTGATCAAGATTTTGAAAGAGAAGGGCATACGCGACCCTGCCGGTATCGTAGCGGATCGTTTCCGTGCTCCTGCCCTTGCGGATGCCTGTAGGGGATTCGGGACGGTGACGGCACGAACAACCCGCTGGAGTGAAGCTACAGAGGATATATCGGCGTTCTGGAGACTGGCCCTTGATGAAGGTATGACGGTTGTTCCAGAGGCTCACGGGCTCGTTCAATTCGCCTTGAGTGAGGCGGTTCTACGGACGGATGACCAAGACAGCTACCGCCTTGTAAAACGTCGCGGTGTCCGCAGTCGGGATGATGTTGTGCAAGCTGGCGTTCTGGCCGCTGGCATGACCTATAGACGGCGCGGTAAGGCTCCCCGGAAGGTGCGGTTCCATGTCGCGTAGAGAGCTAAAGCCAAGGGCGAGACGGCGCATACTCGACCGGGACGGATGGCGGTGTCGCCAGTGCGGAACCGCCGGCAAACTCGAAGTGCACCACGTAAAGCGATTGATAGACGGGGGAACGGATGACCCCGATAACTTGCAGACCCTTTGCAGGGATTGCCATATTCGGATACATCTTCCGCCTGTGGATCCGAAGCGTCAAGAATGGCGGGATTTGGTGAGGCTGATAAATGACGCGAAGTCAAAAGATTATGCTGCGGCAGTCTGAGGTTCGAGAGAAGATCAACGGATTGCTAGACAATGACGACAGGACGGATGAGCAGAATACTGAGCTTGAGACTCTCACGGGAGAGATACAAAAGCTGGAACCGGAGCTACGCGCAGCACTGGCAGCGGAACCCGATCCGAAGCCGGAGAAGGGCGAGCCTGTCGACGCGGAAACCCGAGAGCGGCTAGAGCTACGAAGTAAAGTTAAGGTTGCCAATTGGGTAGGCGCGGCGCTGAACGATGGCGAGATTGCCGGCGCAGAGAAAGAGTATGCGGCGGCGGAGGGATGCCCCGGATACATGCCGTTGTCGGTATTCGAAAATGATCGCGAGCTTGAGACGCGAGCGGTTACGCCCGCCCCTACAAGCGACACTCAGGCGACTCAACATCCGATTATGCCTGCGATTTTCCAGCGGTCCATAGCCTCTGAGCTTGGGATCGACATGCCCACGGTAGGAGTCGGAACACAGCTTTACCCGGTCCTGAGCACGTCGGTAACGGCTGGAATGAAAGCGGCCGGCGCGGCTGGCCCGGAGACGGCAGCGGCTTTCAGTGTAAATACCGCGACCATGGCCCGGCTTACGGGTTCATTCAAGGTGCGCCTTGAGGATCTAGCTATGCTGGCCGGTATGGAATCGTCGCTACGGTCGGATATCGGGATGGTGATGCGGGATCAAGCCGATGAGCAAATGGTAAACGGCAACGGCACGAGCCCGAACCTGAGCGGGGTTCTGCACCAATTGACCGACCCCACCAATCCAGGCGATACAGTGACGTTCGATAGTTACGTGTCGACCTTCGCGGACGGGGTTGATGGACTGTGGGCGAACGATCTAAAGGACGTGCGGGTATTGTGCGGGCCGCAGACCTACGCCCATGCTGCTAAGACGTTCAGGGGAACGGATGGCGGAACCTCGGCAGCGACTTATCTACGCTCCCATGCCGGGGGTTTCCGGGCCACCAAGCGCATTGCCGCTCCCCCGTCTAGTGGGACCAAGAAGGATAGACAGCAAGCGATTCTGCGGCGGATGGCGCAAGGTGTAAGGATTGCAACCGCTCCGGTTTGGACTGGCATGAGGATCATCCGCGATGAATATACAAATGCCGCTAAGGGCGAGATCGTGTTGACGGCGGTTTCTCTCATTGGCGGTGTCGTAATTCATCGAAGTGATGCCTACAAGCAAATCGCATTCAAGGTTGCGTAATGCTGATTGAATTCCGTCACGCTTTGGAATTTCGAGACGGACAGGACGGGCCGGGACGACTCTCCGGCCCAGTCATGCGATACGGGGAGGTAGGCGACCGGCGGGAAAGGTTCCGGCCGGGGTCGATATACGTCTCCCCGCGTCTTGAAGTGCACCGGCAACATGACTTCGATCAAGTGCTGGCGCGGTTTCCCGACGTAGAGCTACGTGACTCCGCAGAATCGCTTGTGATGGACGTTCAACTACCGGACACTCCAGAGGCTAGGGCAGCGGCTCAAGACGTGCGAGACGGCAAGCTACGGGGCTGGAGCGTCGAATTTCGAGCGGTTGATGAGCATCGCAGTGCGGGCGTGCGTGTAGTCGACCGGGCGTTTCTTGATGGCGTGGGGTTGGTGGACGATCCCTCATACAAGGGCGCACGTGTAGAGCTACGGAACCGGAGACGGCGCATATGGCTGTAACTCTCGACCGGGACGGGCTCAAGGCGGCTATCACGGCACTGACGGACGACACCGAAGCTGACCGGCTACTGGCGGTCTGTCGGGCTCATGTCGACGGCTACGCGCCCAATGCTCCGGCCGACGTGGCGAATGAGGCGACGATCCGAACGGCCGCATGGCTCAAGCAATCGTTTGTGCGTCTCGGTGATCTGCGGACAGAGACGCGCAGCACCGGAGTAAATCCGCTTCGGGCATCGGGCGCAAGGGCCATGCTGTCAGCTTGGCACAAGAGGATACCGGCATGAGCTACTCCGATTTGATCGTCAATCGGTTGGTCGCGTTGGCGAGCGGGGAGGCGGTATCTCCGGCAGCTACGGCCGCACTGGAGATTGCGGCGGGCCATTGGGCGAGGGCGTTTGCCAGTGCAACGGTAAAGCCGGATCATCCTGCGATTTCCCCGTTCGTATTGAGCCAAATCGGACGTGGGTTGTGTCGACGCGGTGAATCCGTTTGGGATATTCGCGTTGTCGACGGAAAACCCCGATTGCTTGAAGTCTACGATTTCGATGTCGAGGGCGGTGTCGACCCGGCATCATGGCGGTATCGGCTCACCCTGGGCGGACCCTCGGGAAGCGAGACGGTGAACCGGGCGGCGGATGGCGTGGTCCATCTTCGGTATTCCTGCGATCCGTCTGAGCCGTGGAAGGGCATTTCCCCGCTCGGTTGGGCCAGCCTGACGGGCGAGCTACATGCGGCGGTTGAACAAGCGTTGTCGGATGAGTCGAGGTTCACCATTGGTCAAGTGCTCCCCATGCCGGAAGGGCGGGCCGCAGACGAAGACGAAGCGGTAAAGATACGGGCGTTAAAGGGGAGGCTCCTGCTAGTCGAAACCACGGCGGGCGGCGACGGGGACCGGGCTCAGGCACCGAAGGACGATTGGCAACAGAGGCGATTGGGCATGAATCCGCCGGCCGGGGAAATCGACCTTCGGAACGGCACGGCTGTATCGGTGCTGATGGCATGCGGAATCCCGCCCAGTTTGGTGACGACTCCTGCGGACGGCGGCGCGCAGCGTGAGGCTCTGCGGCGGTTCCTGCACGTCACCATCGAGCCGGTAGCTAGAATCGTCTCTCAGGGGCTCTCAGGGGCCTTAGACGCGAATCTACGACTCGGCTTCACTGCGCTACAGGCGTCCGACGTTGCCGGGAGATCCCGATCACTGAAACAGCTTGTCGAAGCCGGTATCGATCTTGCCGAAGCTCGTGAATTGGTGGGGTTGGCATGATCGCGGTCATCATGGCGCGGGAATTGGAAGGTCCACACGTCCGGCCGGCCGAGTCGGGCGAGTCGTCCGTGTTGATCGATTGCTCATGGCGGCTCCTGTCCGTTCGCGGTGTCGACCAAGATATCGAGGGCGCATTGATTCGGCATTTTCAGGCTCAAGGTGTCGACGCTAAATATTTCCGTGGTGGCGAAGTAGCCGAAGATGATTTGCCGGAGGGCGCGGTATTGATTTGGAATTACTCGCAATTCCCTCGGGCATGGTCACTCGCAGAAAAGCAAGGGGCTCTCGATTGCCGGGTCGCCGTGCGGATGCGGACACTTCGGGACGGTAAAAGCATTTCGGCCGCACTGGGACAGTTACGCCGGCTGTCGGGAATTCTCCACGCGCTACCGGATTCCGGCGTCATCTAAAAACCCCTTTGTCGGGTCGAAGGGTTCCACCGGCTCTAGATTCCAATTTATCTCGGCTACTTTGGGAGCACTATCTATATTGCCAATTTCAACCCTATGGCGGAGATCTTCCGTAATACATAGATCAGGCTCATGTCGTATTGGCTCATGTCGTATTGGCTCATGTCGTATTCGGTATTTCCTGATGCCCTTTACGATTCGCTGTATTTGTCTGATTGTTAGATTGTATTTCTTGGCGAGGTATTGCGCGGAGTCGCCATTTGCATACAGGCCTTGGATCTTATAATTGCGACCCTTAAGTTTCTCTCTGCGAAGTGCGCCGCCCCACTGAGCACGGAACCGTTGCCGGTCACTGTCTCTGAGAGACGCCTTGCGGTCCGGTGTCGCCGGGGCGGTAACGATAGTGCTTGCATTGTCGTCGCGGTCTTGGTAGTATGGTGTCGACATTGTTACTCCAGTGATGCGGAACGCGATGTCATCAAGTGCTCCTAAGTCGCCGCCTTGGACTAGCCACCGGGGCGGCGACGTTCGTTTGTAGACATTGTAACAGATCGTAGGAGGTAGGGAAATGACGGAGAAGGATGGGAGGGAAGGGTTGTTGGTCGGAATGGCCCGGGCGCTACGGACCGGGATGGTTTTGAGGGCCGGGCGAAAGGCGATATTCAGGAGGTTTACAGAGGACGCGGTTAGGCACTTCGACGAGTCGCAAGACATAACGGTAACCTCAATTGAATCGGCGCACATAAAAAAGGCGCTGTCGTGTATTGCGGAGGCGCAGGATATGGCGCAGCAACGTCTGGACGAGATCGAAGAAGAAGGGAGGGGCAGTAAGTAAAAATGCATAGGTGAATTTTGACGATCTGGAACTGTTACGAATCGCGGACGTGCTCCGGTTGACGGCACTGAGCAGATCGGGCGTTTACAAGATGATCGACTCGGGCCGGTTCCCCGCTCCCGTCCGTGTCGGGGTTCGGTCGGTCCGCTGGCGGGCCGGGGAGATCCGGGCATGGCTGGCGGATCGGCCCCGCGTGGGATGATGGGAGGGAGGAAATCTCGGGGAATCCGTTAAGTGGCGGCAAGTAAACGACTTAGCCTGGATTATTCGCGAAGATGGTGATTCTGGGGGAGACACAGGGGCCTCCGTGTGGTACAAACGTTGTGTTGACAAGCGTTTAGCCACAACGGAGACCCCTGCGTGACACCCGACAAGATATCACAGACTGTCCTGTTCCCGGATCTCTTCGACAAGCCCCTCGTCGCGACGTTCAACCGCGAGCAGGCGAGTTCCGACGGCGGCGGCGTCCTGCTCAAGGCGGCCGAGCGCGTGTACGGCCTCGTCAAGGCGTTTGCCGGGTGTCTCGCCGACAAGCGCGCGCCGGAGAAGATTCGGCACACGCTCGCGGAGCTGGTCGGACAGCGGATCTTCGGCATCGCGTGCGGTCATCCCGACGGCAACGACGCGGACCACTTGGCGGAGGACCCCATCCACAAGCTACTGCTCGGGCGAGACCCGGTGGCCGGCGCGCCCCTGGCGTCGCAGCCGACGATCTCGCGGTTCGAGAACGGCGCGGGCCGCGGCGCGCTCTACCGAATGGCGCGGGAGTTGGCGGCGAGCGTGATCGAGCGGCATCGGCGCCGCCTGCACCGGCGGGTGTGGCGGATCACCATCGATCTGGATCCGACCGACGACCGGACGCATGGCGCGCAACAGCTCACGTTCTTCAACGGGCACTACGACAGTTGGTGCTATCTGCCGCTGCTCGCGTTCCTGACTTTCAACGACGAGAAGGAGCAGTATCTGTGCGCGGCGGTGCTGCGGCCGGGGAACGCGGTGGCGGCCGACGGGACCCTGGGCCTGCTGTGTCGGCTGCTGCCGATGCTGCGGGCGGCGTTTCCGTCGACGCCGTTTCTCGTCCGGCTCGACGGGGGCTTTGCGACCCCGGAGATCCTCGATTTCCTGGATGCCGAACCGGGGCTCGACTACGTGGTCGCGATGGGCAAGAACGCGGTGTTGCAGCGGCATGCCGAATCCGCGATGGCGGTGGCCCGCGCGCAGAGCGAGGCCAGTGGCCGAACCGAGCACGTCTATACCGACACCCGCTACGCAGCCGGCACGTGGGGCCACGAACGCCGGGTCGTGATCAAGGCGGAGGTGGTCCGGCTCAAGGGTCGCGAGCCGCGGGACAATCCGCGCTTCGTCGTGACGAATCTCTTGGAGAGCTCGCGCTTCGTCTACGAGTGGGTCTACTGCGCCCGCGGGGACATCGAGAACCGGATCAAGGAGTTGCTGGACGGCCTGCAGATCGACCGCACGAGCTGCTGCAAGTTCCTGGCGAACCAGTTGCGCGTGTTGCTGACCGCGGCCGCCTACGTACTCATGCAGGAGCTGCGGCTGCGGGCGGCGCGGACCAGCTGTGCCCGCACCCAGGTGACGTGGCTGCGCGACCGGCTGCTGAAGCTGGGGGTGCATGTCGTCGGCTCGGCGCGCCGCATCGTCCTGCATCTACCACGGGCGACACCCCATCTCCACGCGTGGCGGCGCATCGCCCTTGCGCTTGGCGCCCACGCGGGTTAGTCAGAGCCCGCGCGAGGCTCGGCGCACGCCTCGGTCCCGGGCGGCACCGCCCGTACCGGCAAAGCCTTCCCCCAACTTGGCCTCCGCGACCGCTCCGGCGCCGTGAAGGGCCACTCTACGCCTCCTGCCGCGCCCGCCGCCGCGTCCGAGAGGCTCCCTCGCGGTCGAGTAGGCCCCGTCGGTGACTGATTCTCGACCTTCGCGAATAATGCAGGTTAGGCTGGTCGTGTAATACCTCGTGTGGAAGGGACGGTTCTCGGTGGAGTTCCGCGACCGGCGGGTGGACATGAACGAAGGAGAGTGCGTCCTGGTTCCCCGCGGCGTCGAGCACCGCACTTCGGCCGCCGAGGACGCGTATGTGCTGTGCTTCGAGCCGGCCGGGACCGTGAACACCGGGAACCTGCCGCCGAACGAGTTCACCGCGCCTTGCGGCGTGAAGATCTTCGATGCTGACGACGCCAAGGACTGACTCTTTCCGGCGGGACCCCGACGTGATGCGCCTTGCGGGCGGCCCCGACCGGTCACTGGAAGACACAAGGCGAACGATCGAAACGGACCGTCGCTATCAGCGTGTGTACGCCGTCAGCAAGTGGGCTGTACTGATGAAGAGCAGCGGTGACCTGGTGGGAGATTCGGGGCTGGTCAGGTGGACTGAACAGCGCAGGAGAGAAGCAAGTGTATCGTGCGATGCGGGTAGCGGCGCTCTATGACGTACACGCCAACCTGCCGGCTCTGGAGGCGGTGCTTGGGGAAGTTCGAGGCGCGGAGGTCGACCACGTGCTGGTCGGGGGAGATGTCGTTCCCGGCCCGATGCCCCGCGAGACCCTCGATCTGCTTCTCGGGCTCGACACGCCGATGCACTTCATCTGCGGCAACGGAGAGTTGGCGGTGCTGGCGCAGGTCGAGCCGGGTGACCCCGACGCGGTGACGTACTGGGGCACCCCATCCGGCGAGCCGCTTCCGGAACCGCAACGGGAGGTGCTGCGCTGGACCGCGAGGCAGCTGCCGGCCGAGCACCTTGCGCTACTCGGGGGATGGCCCAAGACGCATGAGCTCGAAGTCGGCGGGGTGGGGCGGGTTCTGTTCTGCCACGGGACGCCGCGAAGCGAATGCGAGTGTTTCACCCGCTTGACGCCCGAGGATGGTCTGTTGGAGGCATTCGAAGGAGTGACGGCCCAGCTCGTCGTCTGTGGTCACACTCACATGTAATTCGACCGCTCGATCGGCCCCGTTCGCGTCGTCAACGCGGGGAGCGTGGGAATGCCGTTCGGGCGTACGGGGGCGGATTGGCTCCTGCTGGGGCCGGGGGTTCAGTTCCGGCACACCGAGTTCGACCTCGACACAGCCGCGGCGCGGGTGCGAGAGACCGGCTATCCGCAAGCCCACGAATACGCGACGCGGCATGTTCTGGCGTCACCATCGGAATCGGCGATGCTCGAGGCGTTCACCCACGCATCGTTTCCGTGAGACTGCGACGAGCCTCACCTACTCGCCGCCGGGGTCGCCCACCGTCATCGTCCGATGCATCTTCCAGGATCCGTCGGGCTGGCGCTGCAGGATGCGCATCAGCTTGCCCCCGCCGGAGAACACCTCCCCGGACGCGCGCGCCCGGGAGCTCGACCGGAACGTGCCCCACTGGAACGCGTAGTCGCCTGCGACGACCGTCTCTTCGAAGTCGAGCACGTGCTCCACCGGTTCGATCTGGCCGGCCATTTCCCGGACCGGCTCCATCAGTGCGGCGTTGGCGCCGCGTCCGCGCACGATGGAGCCTTGAGTGATCAGCACGAAGTCATCCGTCCACTGCGAGATCAGGGCGTCGACGTCGCTCGCCAGCACGGCGTCGACGTCGTGCCGGTTGAGGGCTTCGATGGCGCGGAGGTCTTCCTCGAGACCGGGTGAAGCCGGAGTGCAGGCCCCGGCCGCGGCCAGGGCGAGAAGCAGGCAACCGGCCGGTTTGCCCCACGAGATTTCGACAGGCGTGCGCACCCTCTCATGCTGATCAACCTCCACCAAGCGCCCATGTCTTGTAGCGAGACGCGCCGACTCCAGGGACTTTCGCGTGTCTCGCGCTACTCGCACCGAAGCGCCGACAGCGGGTCGACCCGCGCCGTCTTGCGGGCGGGGACCATACTGGCGACGAACGCACCTTCGATGCAACTGTCGATGCCGGGCTGAGAGCGCCATCGCGAGGGCGGCGCCGCCGCCCGCTACTCACTCCGCAGGGTCGCGGGCGACCCTCACGGCTTGGTCCACCCGCGGCCGGCGCGGCGCCGCCCGAACCGCGACCGGTTCAGGAGGGAGCGAACAGCCGTAGGAGCGTGGCCATGATGGCGGCCATCGCGGCCGTCTGAGCGAGCAGGGCGCCGGCGAACCGCCACGTCAGGCGGGCCTCGAGTTCGGCGAGCCCGCGCGTGAACTGGTCGGGCGTCACGTGGTCTCCGGTCTCGGCTGCCTCGCGGACCGCGGCCGCGATGGCGTCGGCGAGCTTCGGGTCTCTGCGCCGGCTTCGGTCAGGTTCCGGGCGATGGTGAGGGTGTCGAGAGTTGCCATGCGTTCTCCCAGTCTAGCCCCCCTGGGCGTCGTGCGCCGCGGCGTTCAGTCGCGGCCGAACCCCCGCGGCAGGTCGACGTCGAGGGCGTCGAGATCGACGTCGCACACGCCCTCTCCAGGTGGAACTGCAGCTCGTCGTCGAGCTCGCGGTCGTGGCGGTCGCGTTGGAGCAGGTATCGCAGGCTTCGCAGCAGCCTCGTCATGCGGATCTCCTACGTCGCCACGAGCACGCGGTGGATGGCGAAGATGATGCGGTCGAACTCGTCGCGCTTCTGCGTCAGCTGCTGCCGGCCGGCCGCGGTCAGCGAGTAGTATCGGGCGCGCCGGTTGTTCTCGGACGTGCCCCACACCGCCTCGACCCACCCGTTCAGCAGGAGCCGCTGCAGGGCGGGGTAGAGCGAGCTCTCGCCGACCTGCAGCTCGTCGTCGGAGACGGTCTTCAGGTAGGAGGCGATTCCGTAGCCGTGCTGCGATCCGGCGGCGAGGGTCTGCAGGATCAGCAGGTCGAGAGTGCCGGGGAGCAGCTCGGGGCCGCTTTTTCTTCCCATCGTGCAACGATGGAAGTATGCGCGAGCCCGACGGGAGTGTCAAGTTGTCCATCACCCGCGGTCGCCAGGATGCCCTGAGGCCTGAAAACGGGACGAATCGCGCGTTGGGCTCTCGGGGTGGCATAATCGCCCTGCTGAACAGTCTCAGTCTGGACTTGGCTGACAGACCGACGTCCCGCGTCGCACACGGAGGAGCACATGCCGACCCGCAGGCGATTCATCGGACGGACGGCGAGCGCGCTGGCCGGCATGGCGCTGGCCGGCAGCGGGGTGCGGGGCGCGGCGGCGGTCGCCCTGCAGCCGTCGGGGTCGACCACGCGCCGGCAGATCGTCGTGGGCGGCCGCCGCATCACGACGGTCGACGTCCACGCCCACTGCGAGATTCCCGGCATCCGGGACATGATGGGGGCGGGTCCGGGGCCGAATGCCCCGCTGACCATCGGGCCGGACCGCCTGCGGGCGATGGACGCGGCGGGCATCGACGTCGAGGTCCTCAGCATCAATCCGTTCTGGTACGGGGTCGACCGCGACCTCGCTCCCCGGCTGATCCGGGCCCAGAACGAGGGCCTCGCCGAGATCTGCGCGGCCAACCCCGATCGTTTCGTGGCGCTCGCCACGTCGGCACTGCAGCATCCGGAGCTGGCGGCCGAGCAGCTCGAGGAAGGCGTCACCGAGCTGGGGCTGCGGGGCGGCTCGGTGGGGGCGAGCGTGGGCAGCGAGGAGCTCGCCTCGCGCCGCTTCGATCCGTTCTGGGCCAAGGCCGAAGAGCTGGACGTGCCCATCTTCCTGCACCCGCAGGGCGTTGCCGAGCTCGCGCCCCGGCTGGAAGGGAACGGCTTCCTCGGCAACGTCATCGGCAATCCGCTGGCGACGACCATCGCCCTGTCGCACCTGATCTTCGAGGGCACCCTCGACCGGTTCCCCGGGCTCAAGCTCTGCGCGGCGCACGGCGGGGGCTACCTGCCGTCGTACGCCGACCGCTCCGACTACGGGTGCGCCACGCGCCCCGCGCAGTGCACCGGCCCGCTGGCGAGGCGGCCCACCGACTATGTGAAGCAGCTCTACGTCGATGCCCTCGTCTTCACGCACACGGCCCTGCGCCACCTCGTGTCGGTGGTCGGCGCGAGCCGCATCGTGATCGGGACCGACTACCCGTTTCCGTGGACGGCGGCCACGGACGATGCCCGGGTGCCGCGCTTCGACGTGGTCGACCACGTGCTCGACACGCCGGGGTTGAGCGACGACGAACGCGCCGCCATCCTGGGAGGCAACGCGGCGGCGCTGTTCGGCATAACGGTGTAGTGTTGGCTCGGAGCGGGCTGGTCGGGCGCCCGAAGCGCAACAAGGCTGCCACGCCCGCAACGGCCGGCGCGGACGGCAGGAGAACCGGCGGCCCCGGCGGGCCCGCACGCGCGAAAGCGATTCGCAGGGCGGCCAAAGTACGCGACGGCGACATCGCGGCGGTGCGGCAGGAGCACGGGCGGCCACGGTGGCCGGCCACGCGCGAATGTGACGTGAGGGAGGCTCGAGATGGCGAAGAAGCGCGACAACGACCACGACGATCCGCGGCTCGAGAACGAGCAGGGCGTCAGCCGGCGGGACTTCGTCAAGACGGGGGCGGCGGCCGGCCTGGGGGCGGGTGCGCTGCTGGCGCCGGGCTCGGCAGAGGCGCAGGTCCCGGCCGAGGACGTCGCCTGGGACTACGAGGTGGACGTCGTCATTGCCGGCGGCGGGTGCGCCGGCCTCACCGCGGCCATCCGCGCGCGCGACCTCGGGGCCAGCGTGCTGGTGGTCGACGCGAACTACGACGTCGGCGGCCGGATGCTGCACAGCGGGGCCTTCGTGTCCCTCGGCGGGGGCGACCCCGTGCAGGTGCGCGACATGAAGGGCGAGAGCGACAAGGAGGGGTTCATCACCGCCGAGCCCACCGAGGCGCCGGAAGAGCTCGACGACAGCGTCGACCTGCTGTTCACCGACCTCACCGACTGGTCGGTCGTCGACCGCAAGGCCCAGAGCCCGTACCGCTACAACGAGCGCGAGCTCTCGCGCGCGTGGGCCGAGAACTGCCCGGCCACGCGGCAGTTCCTCATCGACAACTACGTCCGGTTCACGCGCGTCGGCGGCACCCACGGCGGGGGCGGCCTGTCGCGCGCGCGGGGCGCGCGCTGCTTCCTCATGCTGGGCGACAAGACCGACATCAAGGCGGGCACGATCACGGCCGAGGACGCGGGCGTCGCCGACCCCGAGCGCACGAGCGCGCTCGCCCCGGTGCAGATGAACAACGCGAGCCGCTCGGTCGCGCCCGGCGCCGTCAGCAACGGCGTGGCCCTCGCGCGGCCGCTGGAGTTCTCGGCGCGCGAGAAGGGCGTCGAGTTCATGCTGCACCGCCGCTTCGCCGACCTCGTGCGCGAGAAGCCGTTCTCGGGCCGGGTGGTCGGCATCCGCGCCCACTACTCGCCACGGCATCACCCCGAGACCGGCGAGCTCATGCAGAGCTACTGGCAGAACGGCAACGTCGACGAGCGGCGCGAGACGGTGACCATCCGCGCCCGCCAGGGCGTCATCCTCGCCAGCGGCGGGCACGCCGGCAACCCCCAGGTGCGCAGCATGTTCTATCCGGCCATGCGCGAGCCCGCGTTCCCGACGAGCGGGGTCGCCCTGCAGGGTCCCCACGGCCAGGACGCCAGCGCGCTCGTCGCCGGCCTCCGGGTGGGCGCCAACCTCGCGGGGATGCAGCAGAACCTGTCGTATCCCACGACGTTCCACATCTCGACCCGCCTCGCCACCCGGGACGCGTACACGACGATGATGCCCGGGCACCCGACGTTCGGCTTCCGCGGCTCGGCCGGGGTCAACGTCGGCAGCGCCGGCTTCGAGGAGTTCATCGCCGTGAACCAGGTCGGGAAGCGGTTCTTCAACGAGGTCCGCCTGCCCGCCCGGCCCGGCGGCAGCCGCTACCCCGGCGACGGCGGCGCCCCCGGCCAGGGCCTCGAGCACAAGCCCCTCGACTGGCGCAACTGCCAGAAGGAGTGGGTCCGCGAGATGTACAACTACGACCACGGCCTCGACGCGGCCCTGGCCATGAACGAGGGGTCGAAGGCGCCCGATTACTACTCGGGACCGCTATGGGCCATCTTCGACGAGGAGGCGGTCGATCGCACCGGCTGGGAGCTCTACCACCCCTACGTGGCCGACAACGGCTACTTCTTCAAGGCCGACACCATCGAGGAGCTGGCCGAGAAGATAAAGGCCGGCCACGAGTTCCAGCGGGTGCCGCTGAGCCACCTCGCCGAGACCGTCGCGAAGTGGAACGGCTACGTGGACGCGGGCAAGGACCCCGACTTCGAGCGCGAGGCCGACGCCCCGATGAACCGTATCGACCGGCCGCCGTTCTACGCGCTGTCGATCATGGTGGTCTGGCACGACTCCTACGGGGGCCTGCGCGTCAACGGCCGCCAGCAGGTCGTGGACATGCAGGGCGAGGCCATCCCCGGCCTCTACGCGGGCGGCGAGGCGGTGGGCGGGTTCAACAAGCACGGCCTCGGCAAGGGCCACGTGCACGGCTACGTCGCCGGCACGCACGCTGCGGAGGAGCCGTCCGACAAGGCGTAGCCGCGCACCGGCCATGGAGCAGCAGGACGATACGCCCCGTCCGCTCGACGCGAGCGACGGCGAGGTCGAGGCGCCGCCCGGCGAGGCGGATGCCGGCGGCGACGAGCCGCACGACACGCGGGTCGTTGTGTGGGACAAGCCGGCCGCTGTCGAGCGCGGCAAGCGTTTCGCCGTCAGGGTCGGGGCCGCCTGCTCGTCGAAGTGCGCGGCCGCCGGCTGGCGGGTGGAGGTGCGCGACCACGAAGGCGAGAGCCGGGCGACGGCCACCCTCGGCGACGCACCGTGGCCGGGCACCGACGCGCTCCACCACGCCGAGGTGACTCTCGTCGCCCCCGACGTCGAGGGCCTCCACACCTGGGAGGCCGCGGCGTCGACGGAGGGGCTGGAGCTCGCGCACACCGGCGGTCGCGTGCGCTTCGGCGTACAGGTGGTGTCCGCGCCCGCTTGCCGGCTGACGGTCGTCGCCGTCGACGCGGAGAGCGGGGAGCCGGTCGCGGGCGCGCGGGTCGTTGCGCATCCCTACCGGGCGGTCACCGACGAGCGCGGCGTTGCGGAGATGCGGGTGCCGGCCGGCGAGTACAGGCTCTTCGTCTCCGGAAGGGGCAGCATCCCCTTCCGCTTCGACGGAGAGGTGACGGCCGACAAGACGATCCGGGCCGAGCTCGCGCAGGACGTGGAGCTCTCGGATGCCGATATCTGGTCCTGATCGCCGGCGCCGACACGACGGGGGAGTTGGTCCGATGAGGAAGATCCTGGTCGCCGCTCTGGTTCTCGGGTGCGTGCCGGTCACCGGCGTCGCCGCCGCCCAAACAGAGGACACGGTGCTCGCGCAGGGACGGCAGCTGTACGAGGCGCATTGCGCGCTGTGCCACGGCGACTCGGGCGCGGGCCGCTCGACGGCCTTCCCCGCCCTGAACGGCAACGAACGGCTCGGAAACGCGGCCCGCATCGTCCGCGCCATCCGCGAGGGCATCGGGAACATGCCGGCGTTCCCGGCCCTGAACGCGGACGAGACCGCCGCCCTCGCGAGCTACGTCCGCGGCGCCTGGACGAACGGCTTCGGGGCGGTGACGTCCGGCGAGGCGGCGGCGGTGCTCGACCGGCTCGCCGAGGCGGGGCCGGCGGCGTCGGTCTGGGACGGCGTCTTCACCGAGGCCCAGGCGGCGCGGGGCCGGCAGATCTACTTCGGCGCGTGCGGCCTGTGCCACGGCCGGCGGCTGAACGGCGCTCCCGACGATCCCGACATGGTGTCGACGCCCCCGCTGGCGCGGGCGCGGTTCCTGCGCGTATGGGACGGACGCTCGCTGGCCACCCTGCTCGCATACACGCGGCTGACGATGCCCGAGGACAATCCCGGCTCTCTCGGCGAGCAGGAATACGTCGACGTCGTCGCCTACCTGCTCTCGATGAGCCGGATGCCGGCCGGCGACGGCGAGCTTCCGCCCGACGCGCGCAGCCTCGCCCAAATCGTCATCCGGCCGCGGCAACGGAACTAGCTGGAGGGTCGGCTACCCGGCGGACGGGCCGGCTTCGCTCCGTTCACGCGCATGGCCGCCCGCCGGAGCCCCTCCCCGGCGGGCGGTCGCGCCGCATCTTCAATCGATGCCCGTCCCGCTCCCGCCGTCGAGCCGCGCCCGGCACCGGGCCCTGCTGGCCGCGCTCGTCTTCCTGTCCGGTGCGGCGAGCCTCGTCTACGAGGTGCTCTGGCTCAAGGAGCTGGGCCTGCTCTTCGGCAACACCGCCTACGCCGCCTCCACCACGCTCGGCGTGTTCTTCCTCGGCCTGGCGGTCGGTGGCGCCGTCTTCGGCCGGTGGTCGCCGCGCCTGCGGTCGCCACTGCGGACCTACGCCTGGATCGAGCTGGGAATCGCGGTATCGGCGGCGGTCTATTTCGTCCTGCTCGAGGTCTACTTCCAGCTCTACGGTCCGCTGTACGACGCGCTGAACGGCAGTCCCGCGGCCTTCAACGCGGCCCGGATCGCCCTGGCGACGCTGGCGCTGCTGCCGCCGGCCGCCCTGATGGGCGGCACGCTCCCGGTCCTGGGCCAGCATCTCGTGCGGCGCCCGGAGGAGCTCGGCCGCACCGGCTCCTTCCTGTACGCGGTCAACACGCTCGGCGCGGCCTCCGGTGCGTTCCTGGCCGGATTCGTGCTGCCGCTCGCGCTCGGCTTCGACCGGGCGTACCTGCTGGCAATGGGCGTCAACGTCGCGGTTGCCGGTCTCGCCTGGCGACTGGCCGGGGCCGGCGCGCCGCTCGGCACGCCCGCCGCGGACCCGCGGCCCGGCCACCGGCTGCAACCGAACCGGGGGAGGGTCCGACGAGGGCGGTCGGCGTCCGCCCCCGCCACCGACGCGACCTGCCCGGCATGGCTGCTCGCCACCGTGGCCTGTCTGTCGGGAGCGTTCGCGCTGGGGCTCGAGGTGCTCTGGACCAGGATGTTCGCGCAGGTCTTCCAGAACTCGGTCTACACCTTCTCGATCATCCTCGTGGTGTTCCTGGCCGCGCTCGCGGCCGGATCGGCGGTTGCGAACCGGCTCTGCCGGGTGCGGGCGGCTCCGGAACAGGTCCTCTGGCTGCTCCTGACGCTGTCGGGCCTGGGCGTCGCGGTCACGCCGTTCGCCTTCCGCGAGATGACCGACGGGCTCGGTTCGCTGACCACGGGCGACGGGTGGACGTGGTACGTGGTCTCGATCTTCGTCAACACGTCGCTGCTGCTGTTCGTGCCGGCGACCCTGCTCGGCAGCGCGTTCCCGTATCTGCTGCGCGCCGCTCAGGGGTCGCGGGCCGCGCCGGGCGCCATCATCGGGCGTCTGAACGCACTCAACACGGGCGGCGCCGTCGTGGGGTCGCTGACCGCCGGATTCGTCCTCCTCGAGACCGCGGGGCTCTGGAACAGCGTGCGTCTCTTCGCCGCCGGCTACCTGGTGCTGGCGCTGACGGCCTGCTGGCACGGTCACCGGACGCACGGCGCGCGGCTCCTGCCGGCGGCCGCCACGATCGTGGTTCTGGCACTGCTCGGCACCCTGCTCGACGCCTCCCGTCTGCCGCTCGTCGACGTCGACACCGACCGGGGCGAACGGCTGCTCGCGACCTGGGAGGGTCCCGACGGCGTCGTCGCCGTCCTCGAGCGTCCCGGGAACCGGCGCATCAAGATGAACAACTTCTACACGCTCGGCGGAACCGCCTCCACCGAGCACGAGCAGAACCAGGCCCTGCTCCCGCTGATGACGCACCCCGAGCCCCGCGCGGTCTTCTTCCTGGGCCTCGGCACCGGCATCACCGCGGGATCCGCCCTGCGGCATCCCGTCGAGAGGCTTCTGGTGTGCGAGCTCGCCCCCGACGTGATCGCGGCCGCCGCGGCCTGGTTCAACGTCGCCAGCGGCGGGCTCTTCACCGACCCGCGGGCGACGGTCCGCGCCTGCGACGCCCGCAACCACCTGCTGGGCACGACCGAGCGCTTCGACATGATCGTCGCCGACCTGTTCGTGCCGTGGCGGGCGGGCATCGGAAGCCTCTACAGCCGCGAGCACTTCGAAGCCGCGCGCGAGCGACTGATGCCCGGCGGCCTCTTCGTCCAATGGCTGCCGCTGTACCAGCTGTCGCGGCGTGAGTTCGAGGTGATTGCCCGCACCATGCTCATCGTCTTCGAGCAGGTCACGGTCTGGCGCGGCCACTTCGGCGCGGAGCGGCCGGTCCTGGCGCTGGTCGGCGCCGCCGGCCCGACCGCGCTCGACCCGGAGGTGATCGACCGCAACGGGCGGCACCTGAGCGGGGGGCGGCCGCTGCCCCCATCCACCGCGCTCGCGGTAACGCTTCCCTTCTACGCGGGAAACCTGTCGGCGGCCGACGGACTGATTCCGCCCGGGCCGATCAACACCGACGACCGGCCCCTGGTGGAGTATCTGACGCCGGTGACGCAGCGGGAAGCACGCACGGGAGCGACCGGATGGTTCAACCTCACCGAGCTGGCGGACTTTCTACGGCGCCTCCTGGATCTGGCGCCCCCGGAGCGCGACCCGCACCTGAGGCTCCTGACCCCCGAGCACCGGGACTTCGTCGTGGCGGGGCTCCACTACCACCAGGGGGCGGTCGCGAGGCGGCTCGGACGCGACGCCGATGCCGACGCGCAGGTCCGCGAGTTCGCGCGCCGCATCCCGATCGAATTCCGTCCGGCCATCGACGAGAACGACACCTATGTCGACGTCGTCCCCTGAGAGCAGCAGCCCGCGGTGCGCCGGCGCCCGGGAGGGGTCCCGCGTCCGGGCTTGACTTGGCCTGCCGCGGGGCGCATTCTCATCACGACACAATCCGGGTAATCGTCCAAGGAGCAGACGATGGAGATTTCGAAGCAGCGTGGCGCAAGCCGATATCCTGTCCGGCTGATTGCCGGGGCCCTGTGCGCGTCGGTCGTGGTCCTGACCGGCGCCGGGCTGCAGGCCGAGGTGCCGGGCACCGCATCCCTGTCGGGGACGGTGACCGCCTCCGAGCCGTTCACCGCGGCGCAGGTCTACGCGCGCAACCTCGACCGCGACATGGTGTACCAGGTGTACACCAACGGCGGCCGCTACCGCGCCGTCGCCCTGTTCCCCGGCACCTACGAGGTGAGCGCGAGCACGAAGCACCTCGAGTCGGACGTCCAGACCATCACGGTGAGCGCCGGAGACGCGGCCAAGGTCGACCTGACGCTGGGCGCGCTCTCGGGCGACGCGCCCCCGCTCGTCATCCCCGCCGGCCGGACCGCCATGGAGAGCGGCAGGTCGGGGGCGTTCGAGTATGCCAGCTACGACGAGATCTACCCGCCGGGGCCGGGCAAGGCGGTGGCCGAGCAGGTGTGCATGGCGTGCCACGGCGAGAACTTCTTCCCGACGCGCCCGGGCACCCAGCGGCAGTGGGAGACATGGATCGACCACATGGTCGGCAGCACCCTCGGCGAGCAGGACCCCACCCGCTACGCGCAGGGGCTGCTCTCGTTCCGGGCGTCGACGTTCCGCTTCGGCCGGCAGGACCGCGACGACCTGCTCGCCTACGTCGTCGAGAACTTCGGGCCCGACAGCAAGCGCCGGCGCGTGGCCATCGAGCAGCAGACGCCGGTCGACGAGGAGGCCCTCGGCAAGGCGATGTACATCGAGTACTACCTCGCCAAGGACGGGCCCGGCGAAGGCGTGAACGATCCGCGCTGGGCCCGCGACCGGGTGGGCCGCTACGGCCAGGACCCGCGCTTCGACGCCGACGGCAACGTCTGGCTGGTCGACCGCGGCGTCCCGCACCGGCTCGTCAAGCTCGACCCCCGCACCGGCGAGCAGAAGGAGTACCTCTATCCCGACCCGCGGAACGGCAACCACGAGATTCTCATCGACCCGTCGGGCCTGATCTGGCTGCCCGAGCACCGGGGCCGCACCGGGGCGGCGGAGAAGCGGCTCCTCGGGTTCAACCCCGCGACCGAGGAGTTCGAGCACCTGATTCCGATGGACCCCGACGACGTGGTCCGCAACCCGACGAAGTTCCTGCAGTCGACGGCCATGGACTCGAAGGGCAACATCTACGTCGGCTGGATCATGGGCGGGGCCCTCAGCAAGTGGGACAGGGCCACCGGCGAGGTGTCGGTGTTCCGCATCCCCACCCCCCACGCCATCCCCTACGGCGTCATCGCCGACCGCAACGACAACATCTGGATCGCCCTGTGGAGCGGCGGCAAGATCGTCAAGTTCGACACGTCGAACAACTCGTGGACCGAGTTCACCGCCCCCACCTACCCGGGGCACACCCGGCGGCTGAACGTCGACTCGCAGAACAACATCTGGTGGGGCATCTACTCGGCCGGCAAGCGCCCCGGCAAGCTGGTCAAGCTCGACCAGTCCACCGGCAAGATGACCGAGTGGACGATTCCGCAGCAGAACGCCGAGCCCTACGATGTCGCCGCCGACCCCGACGACAACATCTGGGCCCCCGACGTCGGCCAGCGGACCGACGGCGAGTACGGCGCCACGCTCTGGAAGTTCGACCCGCGCAGCGAGGAGTTCACGTTCTATCCGAAGCCGCAGCGGCACGCCGACTCGCCCAAGATCCAGATTACCCGGGAGGGCGCCGTCTGGTACTCGCCGCGCGGCAGCCGCGAGGCGCCCGCGTTCGGGGTGCTCTATCCGGACATGGACGAGATCGACGACCTCGGGGCGTACTACACCTACGGCCCGCCGGGGTATCCGTTCCCGGCGCCGGGCGCCCCCACCGACGGGCAGTAGCACCCGGTCACGGTCCCCGTGCGTGGACGGCGCCGCCGTTCACCACGGGGACCGGCTTATCGGACAACTCGTCGGGGCCGGTCTTTCGGGCATCTCGTCTGGAGCGCCCGTCCATGTCTCCCGTGCCGCCGGAGGTTTGCATGAGTGGATTGACGACGACTCGAGAGCGATCGCGTCGCGTGTCGATGAGCGACCTGGCGGCCGGGGCCTTGTTCCTGTTGATGCCGGGGATTGCCGCCGCGCAGCCCGATGCGGGCCGGCCCGACCGGTTCCAGATCGAGGAAGCGACCATCGAGGGGATTCACGAGGCCATCCGGGGCGGCGAGATCAGCTGTCGGGGCGTGGTGCAGGCCTACGTCGACCGGGCTCGCGCCTACAACGGCGCCTGCACGCAGCTGGTCACCCTCGACGGCGCGCCGGTCCCGCCGGCGGGCGGCCCGGTTCGCGCCGGCGCGCCGGTCCGTTTTCCTGCGTCCACCGTCCCCGTCTCGAGCATCCTGCCCGACTTCGACCGGTACTCGGGCGTCCCCCTCGACCTGGGGAGAATGGAGCCCACGCTCTCGGACCCGACGGTGCAGGCGCAGTACGGCATGGTCGCCGGGGTCCCGAACGCGGGGCAGGTGAACGCGCTCAGCACCCTGAACCTGCGCGGCGAGCGCTCGGTGAGCTGCGGGGGCGCCTGCGACGCGCATCCCTCGACGGGCGAGCTTCCCGCCGACTGCCCGGCGGCCTGCGACGCGTTCCGGCGGCAGCCCGACGCCCTCGAGCGGGCGGCCGAGCTGGACACCCAATACGGCGACGACCCCGACCTCGCGGAACTGCCGATGTACTGCGTTCCCCTCGCCTTCAAGGACGTCTACGACACGAGGGACATGCGGACCACGACGGGCGCCGACATCGACTTCGCCCTCGATGCGCCCCCGGCCGATGCCACCATCGTCGAGCGGCTGCGCGCGAAGGGCGCCGTCATCTACGCCAAAGCCAACGCCACCGAGTTCAACGGCGGCATCGGCAACCCCGGCGGGCCCGCCGCCTCGACCGCCCGCTATCTCGGCTACGCGGAACGGAGCACGTGGGGCGGCCAGGCCTGCAACCCGTACGACACCGAGCGCTCGCCGCGGGGATCGAGCTCGGGGTCGGGGGTCGCGGTCTCCGCCAACCTCGCCGTCTGCGCCTTCTGCGAGCAGACGGGGGGATCGTGCAAAGGGCCGGCCTCGCGCAACGGGGTGGTGAGCCTGCTGACGACGAAGGGCCTGATCCCTTACGGCGGCGCCATCGGGTCGAACCCGCTGGTCGACCGCGCGGGCCTCAATTGTCGCACCGTCAAGGACGCGGCCCTCGTGGTCGACGCTCTCGCCGACCCCGCGCTCGGCTACTTCGATACGCGGGACATCTACACCGCGTTGCCCGGCGCCCTGGCCTCCGACGAGCCCTACGCCGGCTTCGTCGTCGAGGCGGCGCCCGCCGACGGGGGCGAGCCGCCCCTGGCCGGCCTGCGCATCGGCATCGTGCGCGAGTACATGGTCGAGCACACCCTGAACGACGCGGTCATCAGCCGCCGGATCGACGCCGAGATCAAGACCGTCCTCCGCGACCGGCTCGGGGCGAGCCTCGTCGAGTCGCGCGATCCGCTCCATCCCGACGACCCCGACGTGCCCGACATGGCCTACACGTTCCAGGACGCGCTGGCCGAGATCCTGCCGATCCACATGCCCGAGTACTTCCACAAGACGACCCGCGCCGGCGCCCTCGAGTTCGCGGTGCCCGGCCACGACGTGACGTCGACGCGGTACCTGGTCGAGCTGGCGGAGGGGCGTGCCCCCCTGGCGCCCAACCTGAACCTGCGCCGCGTGACCCTCTCGCCGGCGGCGCGGAGCTTCGCCTTCCACATCGACCAGTATCTGGCCCGGCGCGGCGACGAGCGGGTCACCGACATGACGAGTCTCGACGCCAACACCAAGTACTTCTCCGCCGCGGCCGAGGCGGGGTCGGCGAACTGGGCCGCCCTCGACGACGTCCGCGCCTACGGCAACACCGAGCGGATGCAGATGCGGGCGGTGATGCAGCTCGTCCTGGCCAAGGTGATGCGCGAGAACCGGCTCGACGTGCTGGTGAACCCCGAGAACACCCTGCCCCACCAGAGGGTCGGCGGGCCCAGCGAGCCCACCGTCAACGGCCGGGGCGCCTCGGGGTCGACGCAGACCATCACCGCGCTCATCGGGGCCCCCGAGATCGTCGTGCCGGCCGGGTTCAACGACGTCGTCTACGAGCCCCGGTACGTCCTGAACGCGGCCGGCGACCGGTACGACGCGGCCCCCGGCTACGAGCCGTCGACGCTGGATACGCCGCTGCCCATCAGCCTGATGTTCTGGGCCGGCCCCGGCGACGAGGCCGCGGTGCTGAGGGCGGCGTCCGCCTACGAGGCGGCGACCCGGCACCGCGCGCCGCCTCCCGACTTCGGCCCGTTGCCGGACGAGCCGTAGATCCGTGGACTTGTCCGGCCGGGTGCTCCTGCCCGTCGCCCTCGCCGCGTCGGGTCTGACCGCCGTTCCCGGCGCCGCGCAGCCCCCGCCCGCGGGGTCGGCGGGCGCGTTGACGTCCACCGCGGCGGGGTCCCCGGTCGCGCGCGCCTGGCGGGTGGAGCAGGGACCCCAGCTCGACGGCGACGTGCTCGGCGAAGCGGGCTGGTCGGCCGCCACCCCCTTGACGGGTTTCCGCCAGAACACGCCCGACGAAGGCGAGCCCGCGTCGGAGCGCACCGAGGTGCGCATCGTCTACACCGACGACGCCATCTACTTCGGCGTGGTCTGCTACGTGCGCGACCCAGGCACGGTCATCGTCTCCGACGCGCGGCGCGACTCGTCGCTGGTCGAGACCGACAGCTTCCAGATCGTCCTAGACACCTACCGCGACCAGCAGAACGGGTTCGTGTTCGGGACGAACCCGGCCGGGCTCGAGTACGACGGGCAGCTCACCAACGAGGGGGAGGGCAGCGGGGGCATCGGCGGCGGCCTCGTCCAGCGGTCCGGCAGCCAGCAGCAGCGCGGCTCGGGGGGCGGGTTCAACCTGAACTGGGACGGCGTGTGGCAGGTGGCCACGCAGGTCACCGACGTCGGCTGGACGGCCGAATTCGCGATTCCCTTCCGGACCCTGCGCTACGCCGCGGGCCCCGTGCAGACGTGGGGGATCAACTTCCAGCGCAACATCCGGCACCGGAACGAGCAGTCGTACTGGGCGCCCCTGCCCCGACAGTTCAACCTGAACCGGCTGTCGCTGGCCGGCGAGCTGCGCGGGCTGGAGGCGCCGCCGCCGCGGAACCTCCAGCTGAACCCCTACGTGCTCGGGAAGGCGCTGCGGCGCGACGTCGACACCCGTACCACGCGGCTCCGCGAGGTGGGCGCGGACCTGAAGTACAGCGTGACCCCGAGCCTCACCCTCGACCTGACTTACAACACCGACTTCGCGCAGGTCGAGGTGGACGACCAGCAGATCAACCTCGACCGGTTCAACCTGTTCTTCCCCGAGAAGCGGCCGTTCTTCCTCGAGAACGCGGGGCTGTTCTCGGTGGGGCAGCCGGGCGAGCTCGAGCTGTTCTTCAGCCGGCGCGTCGGCATCGGCGACGAGGGGGAACGGATTCCCATCCGGGGCGGGGGCCGCCTGACCGGCCAGGTCGGGGCCAACACCCACGTCGGCGTCCTGAACATGCAGACCGCGTCCGTCGATGCGACCGAGACGCCGTCGAACAACTACACGGTGGCCCGGGTCCGGCAGGACCTGCCGAACCGGTCGAACGTCGGCGCGATGGTCGTCAATCGCAGCGCCACCGGCGACTTTGCCGCGGCCGGCGACGTCAACCGGAGCTACGCCGTGGACGGGCGGTGGGGCATCGGGGAGACGGTGACCCTGTCGGGGTTCGGGGCGGGGACCGAGACGCCCGGCGTGGCCGGGGGCACCCACGCGTACAACTTCGCGGCCAGCTACGAGTCAGAGCGGTACCGCTACGGCGGCGGCTTCACCGAGGTCGCGCCCGGGTTCAACCCCGAGGCCGGCTTCTACGGGCGGCGGGGGTACCGCCGCGTCGACGGCGCCTTCCGCACCGCTTTCCGGCCCGACAACTCCGTCGGGTTCCACGAGTGGACGCCGCACGCGGCCGTCTTCCTCATCCGCGACTACGACACCGGCCAGGTCGAGTCGGACTGGATTCACCTCGACAACACCATGGAGTGGCGCAACGGGTTCTGGGCGAGCACCGCCCTCAACCTGACGACCGAGGGGGTGCTCGAGCCGTTCGAGATATACCCCGAGGTCTTCGTCCCCGCCGACCGCTACGACCACGCCGAGGCCCAGCTGCGGTTTCGGACCGACCAGGGCGCGCCCCTCAGCCTCGAATTCTTCTCGGTGTTCGGCGGGCTCTTCGGCGGGCAGCGGTCGACGGTGAGCCCGCGGCTCAGCCTGCGCCTCGGCGAGCGGTTCAACACCCAGGTCTCGTGGGAGCGCAACGACCTCGATCTGCCGGTCGGCGCCTTCGTGACGAACCTCGCACGGCTCCGGCTCAACTATTCGTTCACGCCCCGGGTGTTCGTCCAGGCGCTGGTGCAATACAACGACCGGCGGCGGCTGTGGTCCTCGAACGTGCGCTTCGGCCTGCTTTCGGACGCCAACACCGGGCTCTTCATCGTCTACGACGACATCGAGGGGTTCGACCGGTTCCGCCCCCTCGGGGCCGGTCGCAGCCTGACCGTGAAGTACAGCCACCTGCTCGACCTGCTGAATTGAAGCGGCTCCCCGCGGGCCCGGCCCCGGCGGCCGGGGCGTGCCGCCGCCCCCCTTTGGGAAACCTCGTACGGCGTATTACCGTCCGTACTTGTGTGGGGCATTTTTCCCGCGCCGGCCAGGGGCCGGCGATTTTGCCGCGGAGTCTCGGCGGCCTGCAGGGAGGCAGCGATGGATGCGATGGGAAGGAAGTCTCGAGTGGGTCCTTCGGACGGGCTCGACGTAGAAGCGAATGAACACGGCGGGACTTCCGACACGTCGGGAGAGAGCGGAGAGGCGGCCGCCGGGGAAGCGGCGGCATGGAGCGGGTTCGAGCCACGGGCCACCGGGGTCCCGCCCGTGACGGACTACCGGCCCAGGACGTCGAGGGTGCTGACCTACGACTTCCTGATGCCGCTGACCCACGAAGCTCCGTTGAGGACGACGCTCGATACGCTGTTCTATCGGGATACGCTCATCGCCCGGTTGAGGACCCTTCGGAACGACGAGCTGGAGGAGGTCTTTCCGCGCGCGCCGGGGCAAGACGACTGGCAGCATCTCGAGCAGATTCTGGACTTCATTCAGGACCGGTTCGTGGGCTATTCCATAACCCACGTCAGCGGCCGATCCCGGGTCGGTCCGTTGCTCTCTCAGGATCGAGTCACGGAGTTCGAGAGAGAGGGCGCCAGATACCTGATGGACGAGACCACGGCGGTGACGCGGTTCGTCTTCCCTTACGCCGACGATGGGGAGTTGGGAAGAACCCGTTACCTGTTCGGCACCCTGTTCGTCCGGAGCATCATCGACGCCGTGAAAGGCGAAGAACAGATTTGGCTGATCGAGAGTGGTCCGGAGAACCGCATTCACGTCTGGTCGGCATTCGACGGGAGCCCGCGGTGATGCCGCCGGATTCTCGCGACGTCTTCGCGCCGCCGGCGTCTCTCTTCGCGCCGGCGTCTCGGTTACGCGGGCGCCGGCCCGCGCGGCTGCCGTTCGGCATGTCGCGGGCATGAGAACGCTCGGCGGCCGACCGCCCGGGAGGGGCCGGGCGGCGCCCCGGCCGTGGTATAAGGGCGGCACGGGCGAGCGCGCGGCGCGGGCGCCGCGAGCGGCACCGAGGAGTTGCGAATCATGTCGACGAGAGCCGGCCTCGAATTCAGCGGAGCGCGTTGGCGGGCGGCCGCGCGGGTGGCGGCGGCCGGACTGATCGTCGCGGGCGGCTCGATCGGCGGGACGGGCGCCGCCGTCGCGGCGGCGCAGGCCCCGGCGGTGGAGGGGGGCTTCACGGCGGACCAGGCCGCGGCCGGGTGGTCGGTGTACGCGCGGCAGTGCGGCGAGTGCCACGGGGCGGGGTTGTACGGGGCGGAGGCGCCGGCGCTGCGCGGCGTCGACTTCCTGAACGGCTGGGCGGGGCAGACGACGGACGAGTTGTTCGCCTACGTGCGCGACGAGATGCCCCCCGGCCTCGGGGGCTCGCTCGGCGATCAGGTGTATCTGAACCTGGTCGCGTACATCCTCGACATGAACGGCGCCCGGCCCGGCGACGCGCCGTTGGCGGCGGACGCGGCGGTCACGATCGGCGACGCGGCGGACGTGGCCGAGGCGCGTCGCGCGGCGCGGGAGGGCGACCGGCCGCGGCGGCGGCCGACGCGCTTCGTCAACCGGGAGGTTCCGCACGATCTGACCCCGGTCACCGACGCCCTGCTCGCGGACCCGCCGCCCGGCGACTGGCTGACCTGGCGCAGAACCCGCGACGGCCACGGCTACAGCCCCCTCGACCAGGTGTCGCGAGACAACGTCGACGAGCTGCGGCTGGCCTGGGTGCTCGCGATCCGGGAGGGGAACCACCAGACGGCGCCGCTGGTGCACGACGGGGTGATGTTCCTGGCCAGTCCGGGCGACGTCGTGCAGGCGATTGACGCCGTCACCGGCGACGTCATCTGGCAGTACCGGTCGCCGCTTCCCGAGGATGCGCCGCAGCGGGCGCCGACCCGCACCCTGGCCCTCTACGGCGACCGGGTCTTCCTCGCCACCGCCGACACCGCCATCGTCGCCCTCGACGCGCGGACCGGCGAGGTGGCGTGGCGGACGGTCAAGGACGACTACACGCAGGGCTTCCGCCAGAACGCCGGCCCCGTCATCGCCGACGGCGTCGTCGTCACCGGCACCAACGGGTGTCAGCGCTACAAGGCGCAGACCTGCTTCATCACCGGGCACGACCCCGAGACCGGCGAGGAGCTGTGGCGGACGTCGACGATCGCCCTGCCCGGCGACCCGAACGACGCCTCGTGGGGCGATACGCCGCCGTACCTGCGCGCGGGCGGCGACCAGTGGATTCCCGGCAGCTACGACCCCGACCTTGGCCTCTACTACGTCGGGACGGCGCAGGCCAAGCCGTGGGTGGCCGCGAGTCGCGGCATGACGACGCGGCAGGACGCGCTCTACACCAACTCGACGCTGGCCCTGCACCCGCGGACGGGACAGGTGGAGTGGTACTTCCAGCACGCGCCGGGCGAGACCCTCGACCTCGACATCGTCTACGAGCGCGTCCTCGTCGACGCCGACGACGCGCGGTGGCTCTTCACGATCGGGAAGGACGGCATCCTGTGGAAGCTCGACCGGCGGACGGGGGCGCTGGTGGACCTGCGCGAGACCGTCTACCAGGACGTCTTCGAGTCGATTGACCGCACCACCGGCGAGCTGACCTACCGGCCGGACATCCGCGACGCCGGCATCGGCGACCGCGTGCCGGCGTGCCCCAGCCTGCTCGGCGGCCACAACTGGCAGGCGTCGGCCTACCATCCCGGCGCCGGCGCGCTGGTGATTCCCCTCCACCAGGCGTGCATGTACCTGACCGGCCGCGAAGTGGAGTTCGTCGAGGGCGGCGGCGGCGAGGCGGGCCGGTCCGAGTACCGCGAGATGCCGGGCTCGAACGGCAACGTGGGGAAGCTGGCCGCCTACGACGTGCGGACCATGGAGGAGCTGTGGAGCCGCGAGCAGCGGGCCGCGTTCCTCACGTCGACGCTGACGACGGCGGGCGGGCTGGTCTTCGCGGGCGACGCCGACCGCTACTACCGGGCGTTCGACGTCGAGACCGGGGAGATGCTCTGGGAGGCCCGACTCGGGGCCAAGGCGCACGGCTATCCCATCACCTACGAGGCGGGCGGCCGGCAGTTCATCGCGGTGCCGGCGGCGCTGGGGGGCGCGTTCCGCAGCCTCACCGCGCAGCTCACGCCGGAGATCTTCCAGCCGGAGGGGGGGAACGCGCTCTACGTCTTCGCGCTGCCGGAGTGATGTGGGGGCGGGATGACGACGGGCAGCTTCTCGACGCTGAACTTGGTGCCGACGGTGAATGATGCCGGCAGTCAACCCTGACATCCTTGTCTGGGCACGCGAGACTGCAGGGCTGACCCTCCAGGATGCGGCCGCGAAGGTCGGCATCCGGGGCGCCCGCGGCTTGGCGGCCATCGATCGGCTCACGGCGCTGGAACGCGGCGATGAGGAGCCCACGCGGCCGGTCCTCGTCAGGATGGCGCGGCAATACCGGCGTCCGCTTCTCGCCTTCTATCTGGCCGCCCCCCCACGACGGGACGAGCACGGCGCGGACTTCCGCACACTCCCTGGGACGAGTACCTCGGAGCAGAGCGCCCTCATCGCGGCGCTGGTTCGCAACTTGCGGAGTCGCCAGGAGATGGTGCGGGCAGCGCTGGAGGCTGAGGACGAAGCCGAGCCACTGCCGTTCGTGGGTGTCCTCCTGGATCGCGGGGAGCTGGAGACGCAGTCGGAGTCGTTGCGCCGGGTTCTCAGGCATAGCGCGGAAGCGGCCCGTTTGTCGCAACGTGCGTTGGAGGCAATTGGCCGGGTACTCGGCGACGATCTGGACGTCGCGACCTATTACGCGCAGCCGAACGCCGAGGAGGCGTTCCGGTTGCTCCGCTCGCGAACGGAGGACGCCGGCGTATTCGTGCTGCTCAAGGGCGATCTGGGTAGCCACCACGGCCCTCGACCCGGAGGTGTTTCGCGGTTTCGCGATCGCGGACAACGTCGCTCCGTTCGTGGTCATCAACGACAACGACTCTCGGGCCGCGCGATCGTTCACGCTCCTGCATGAGTTGACCCATCTGTTGCTCGGCCGGACGGGCTTCGCGGGTGTGGTTTCAGAAACAGAGGTCGAGGAGTTCTGCAACAGGGTTGCCGCCGAATGGCTCCTGCCACCGTGGGCACTCGACAAGATCGGGATCGAGCGCGGTCGGGACATCGCCGAGCAGAAGCAGCGCATCGGCGCGTTCGCCCGCAAGAGCAACCTGAGCCGGACGATGGTCGCGTACCGGCTCCTGCGCGCGAACCGTCTTGAACGTTCGACCTTCGAGCACCTGAGCGCCGAGTTCCGCGACGAGTGGCATCAGCTTCGCGACCGGCGTCGCACGAGGCAGCGGGAATCGGAGGGAGGTCCCAGCTATTACGCCGTGCGCCGGCACCGGGTCGGCCAGGGCCTGCTCACGTTCGCGCGGCGCCTCGTGGGTTCGGGAGCGCTGTCGACCACCAAGGCAGCGAGGATCCTGGGCGTCAAGCCCCCGCACTTGGGGAAGATGCTCCGGCCGGCGCAAGCGCGGTAGGGGGCTGGGTGTGCTCTATCTGCTGGACGCGAACGTCCTCATCGACGCCCATCGCGACTACTACCCTCTGGGACGCGTGCCCGAGTTCTGGGACTGGCTGATCGATCGTGCAACCTCGCAGCAGGGACAACCGGGATGCGGTGCTCCTCGACGAGAACGCCGAGCCGACTTTCGTGGCGCGAGTGACGGAGCAGGGCTACGCGCGGAATCTGAGCGAGGAGGAGATCGAGCGCGTCGGCCGCGATCCGTTTCTCGTCGCCTACGCGTTCCGCGACCGAGCCCGGCGGACCGTCGTCACCACCGAGGTATCCAGGCCCAAGAAGCAGCGCGCGAATCGGCACATCCCGGACGTGTGCGATGTTCTGGGCGTGCTTCACTGCAACACCTACGACCTCATCCGCGCGCTGGATTTCACGACTCAGGGTCGACGATGAGGCTCTCCTGGAACGAGATCCGGGTGCGGGCCGCCGACTTCGACCGTGAATGGGTCGACGCCGCGTACGAGAAGGGCGAGACCCAGAGTTTCTACAACGAGTTGTTCGACATCTCCGGCATCCGGCGGCGTACCGTGACGCGGTACAAGAGCACGTCCAGCGGCTCGACGACACGTCGGGTTTCATCGATCTCGGCAGCCATCTTCGGCGCACTGTTCCAGTCGGTCATGGAGCCGGCCGACCGCCGCGCCTAGCTGATATGGAATGACCCCTTGTCAACACCCCGATGTCCGTCGACACGTCTGCGGTGCGTGAAGCTGAGCGACCGAGGTGGTCGCCGCGTTTACGGCGGCGACCAGTCCCCCAGCCATGAGCCCGGCGAGCGGGCCGCCGAGACGACGAACGATCGAAGGGCGCTTCGACGACGAGTCACGCTGATATTCGGTGATTATCACGGTTGCCCGTGACAGCGCACGCATGACGGTGCTTCGTCGGGAGAGGGGGCCGTCTAGGGGGCGCGAGTTTGGGATCGGCCACGCCGTCCGGATCGCATCGCTAGCTCGCCCGTTCTCCATATCGTGCCTCTGATCGTTCGCCGTCTCGACGGCCCCCTCCTCGAGCTGTCTCTGGTTCCGGTCAGTTCCTGGCCGGAAGCTTGCTTCCGGCCATATCAAGCCCGTTCACCGGGGCGGGGGTCGTGTCACCCGCAGGGCCGTAGCGAAGCGAAGGAGCCGCGCTTGCGCGGCTTGACGCGACGCCCGCCCCGGTGGTTCTGGCACGCGACGCCGCGCGTTCTTCGCGCGGCGTCGGTCGGGGCGTGCGCGGAAGGCCGAGGAGCCACGCCGCAGTCATGCCGACTCCGGGTGCAACGCCGCCCACAGAAAGCCGACCAGTTCGCGAGCCACCGCCACCGTCACGACTGGGCTCGGCTTGTGCTCGGCCAAGCGCCGGAAACGCCGGCACAACCGCTGCTGCGCCTTGTCCGCCAGTGCAATCACCCGCCCGGGTTGTCCGCTACGCCGCCGAACGAGCGTCTGGCCGACGCCGGGCCGGTGCCGATAGTGCCATGCCGCCTCCACCACCAGCCGTCGCGCCAACGTGTTGCCCGTCTTCGTGATCGGCCCGCGGCGGTGACGGCCCCCGCTGGAGTGCTCTCCGGGCACCAGGCCGAGATACGCCATCAGCGCCCGCGGGGTCGGGAACCGCTGGACATCGTGCAGCTCCGCCAGCAGCAGCATCGCCGTCAGCGTGTCGATGCCACGAAAGCACCGCAACCAGCCCACCGGCTCCCGATACGGCTCTGTGCTCGACACCGCCGCCAACTGCGCGTCCAGCTCGCCCAGCCGCGCATCGAGGTGGTCGATCGCCAGCAGGTAGTCCTCGACGACCACCCGGTCCGCCGGATGCGGCCAGTTCAGACCATCGACCCAGCGCCGGTGCGCCTGGGTCCACGCACGACCCGGGTAGTGCAACCCTCGTCGAAGCAGGAGCTTGCCGAGGCGGTGGCGGCACCGTTGCCGGTCCGCGCGGGCGTCATCACGAGCCCGGCACAGGTCGCGTACCGCCTCCTCGGCCGGCGTCGGCGCCTGCACCACCGTCAACAGCCCCGCCCGGTGCAGCTCCGCCAGCTTCCGCGCGTCCCGCCGGTCGGTCTTGATCCGCTCGCCCGGCTTGCGCGGAACCAGCGCCGGCGCGATCACCCGGCACTGCACCCGGCCGCGATCGAGCTGCCGCTGCAACGCATAGCCGCACGGTCCCGCTTCGTAGCAGCAGGCGACGCGGCCCGACACCGCCCGTTCCAGCTTCCGGCGCAGCCGGTCCACTGCACGGACCTCGTTCGGTACCGTCCACGTGACGGGCTCCGTCTTGTCCGGGGCCAACAGCGCTACGTGCAACTCAACCTTGTGTGCATCGATTCCCACGTAGGTGATAGGCTCGCTCACGACCGGCTCCCTTCGTCTGCGGCTCTGACGCCGCGTTCGGTGTCAACCCGCGAATCGTAGGCTGCCTCGGCCGCCTTGTCGCGTGCTCGCGCACGACGACGCCGTACGATTGCGAGCCGGTCATTCCATATCGTCTAGGCTTTCGGCGGTGGGCCGTCGACCGCGAACGGGGCGCAATTGGATGCGCAACAGGCTGTTGAGAACTGACGTTGCCCGCTGTCGAGCGGACATGGCAGAGCTGCTGACCAAGGCGGTCGCGACGACGTGCAAGCTCGAGCGACGGTTGCATGTTGCCGCCGGTTGGCGGGAGGCGACGGCGCGAGTCGACTTCGATGCCGATCCGGCCGCTGCCGTGCGGATCATGGGTGCGCTGCTGCTGCGCAAGGCGCGGATACACACGGTCGCCGCTCTGCGGGCCAATGAGACCAACAACCTGCACTCGGTCGCCGTGCAGATGAGGCCGGTCCTCGAATGCGCCGGGCAGGTCGTGTTCTTCTTCCACAACCTGATGATGGCGCCGAACGTGCTGACGACGCCCGAGCGTGCCGTGGAGATGGTCGGGGTGCGCCTGAACGCGGACCACTATCAGTGGTTCCGCAGGAGAACCAAGGGCGAAGTCAGTCCCAAGGAGTTGCGAGAGGTGGAGGCGCAGGCGCAGGAGGCTGCGGCGTCGTTCGTAGGGGCGCCCACGCCGAAGAGGCGCAAGGGGCGGAGGCTCAATCAGGCAGACAAGGTGGCGACCCTCAAGGGGGGGCGGCAATGGTATCGCTATCTGAGTGAGCGCTTCAGTCACGGCAAGACGGCGGATTGGAGGGGGCTCTCGTGGCGCGGTGGCGTCATGACGATCGACAGGGTGGAGGATGAGTTCGCGTTCCTGAGCTTGTTCGATTACTTGGTGAAACAAGTTGCTCTCATGAATGCTCATGCGGCATCGTGCCCGGTCGCTGGAGACGAGGACGACCAGTGGAGCCGCTGGGTAGAACCTGCGCTGGCGGAACTACGCGACGTACGGGAGTCGTCGAGGGCGCTTCGGGAGGCCGGGATGTCGGCGCAACAGGAGAGACTGGATGGGAGCGCTCGAACCGATTGAGGTGCAGCGCGGTCGATGCGAGAAGTGTCGCGACGGGCTTCGCAACCTCGCTCGACTCCATGTGGAGATCGATGCCCCGACGCGCCGTATCGGAACGGACGAACCCGATTGGGTCTTCCGCCTGCGCAAGGTGTGCCTTCATGCGGTGGCAATCAGCAAGTGCTCGGTCAACGTCGACGGCGTGCACGTGATGACGACAGAGCTGCGGGCGGCGTACGAGCAGATGGACGCGGTATGGAAGTGCCTGCCAGACGAGTTCCGGTTCGACGAGGACGATAGCTGGTGGGCCAACGAGGCAAAGGGCAGGCTGGCGGATTACAACCATCCCACGACGATGAGTCTGGTCTTGTCCTTGGCTGGGGGCGGTTTCGCCGATCCCGAGGCCCCAGAGAGTTACCTGCGGCTCGCCGTGTGGCTGGGCCGTCTCGGATGCGGCTACGGGCTAGCGGTCGCTTGTCTGGCCCGGGTGCTGGGCACCAAAGGGGACATCGATGCCAGTCTGCAGGCGGTGCTGCGCGACATGCGCTGATGGCGCGCGCTCGGTGGAGTACGGAGAGTGTGCGTGCGAACGGCCCGCTTTTCGACACCCATCGTCCGGCGGCTGATCGCCGCTGGCCGGGAGCCGCTGATTGCTCGATGGTGGTGGGGAGTGCTCTACTGGATCGGTACGTTGCATGAGATTTCGATTCCGGCTGGAGAGTCGCGTAGATTCCCGTCGGAAGGGTGGCAAACGACGAGGAAAGCACGGTCAGGGGGTGTTGGCGTAGAATCACTGCGTATAGACATGTGGCGAGAATCCCGTGGCCACCCCGCCGGAGTGACGCGGCACGCATGCGGGCTCGGCGGGCGTTCGTGGTTCGATCCGCTCGACGGACGGGGCGCCGCGGGACGGGCGAGGGCTGGCGTGGAGAGTGCGATGGGGGTGAGAAGATGAAGGCTGTCAAGCTCGTCGCGGTTTGTGCGCTGCTCGTTGGCGTAGTCCTGACCGGCCCCGTGCAGGGCAGGCAGGAGGCCGAGCCGGCCCGGGAGACCATCGTCTACAGCAGTATCCAGCCCGCCAACTGGGACCTGTACCTCTTCGACGGCCCCGGCTCGGAACCCCGGAGGCTGACGACGGACGCCGGGCTCGACTACAACGGCGTCATCTCGCCGGACGGGCGCTGGGTCGTGTTCACCTCCGAGCGGACCGGCAGCCCCGACCTCTACGTGCTCGACCTGCGCGGCGACGCCGGCCCGCGGCCGCTGGTCGAGGGCCCCGCCATGGAGGACGCGGCGGCCGTCTCGCCGGACGGCGGGCGGCTGCTCTTCGTCAGCACGCGGGACGGCAACGCCGACGTCTTCGAGATGCCGTTCCGGCCCGAGGATCCGTCCGCGGCCGGCGAGGCGCGGAACCTGACCGGCAACGCTGCGGGCGACTACAACCCGGCGTACTCGCCCGACGGCACACGCATTCTCTTTTCCAGCAGCCGCGACACGGCGGTGGCGACGAGTTCGGGGGCGAGCCCCGGGCCGACCTACCTCGCCAGCGAGCTGTACGTGATGCGGGCGGACGGGACCGACGTACGGCGGCTCACCCGGCACGAGAGCTGGGACGGCGCCCCGGCGTGGACGCCGGACGGGAAGGGCGTCTTCTTCTACTCGCAGCGGGACGGCGAGCCGCGCATCTACCGAACCGGCGTCGACCGAATCGCTGGCGCTGAGACTGTGGCCTCCGCCGGTGGCGAGACCGCCGCCTCCGCCGGTGGCGAGACCGTCGCCTCGGCCGGGGCCGAGACCGTCGCCTCGGCCGGGGCCGAGACCGTCGCCTCCGCCGGCGGCGAGACCGTCGGCGCCGGCCCCGCGCCGATCTCCGCCCCGAACGAGGCGGCGCTCTCGCCGACGTTCGCTCCCGACGGCCGGCTCGCCTACACCGCACGCCGTGACGGCCGGTGGACCCTCGTCTCCACCCGGCCCGACGGGTCCGACCCGCGCGTCGAGAGCGACGCCGCCCGCGACTACTGGGCGCCGGCCTTCGACCCCGCCTCGGGCCGCCTCCTCGCACACGGGCCGGGACCGGTCGCGGACGCGTCGGTGTTCGAGAGCGACGCCCCGGGGGCGTTCCTCGTCCACCCGCCGCTCTCCGTCGACATGCCGGACCGCGAAGTGTCCCTGGTCGGCATCCGCGGCTATCTGCCGGCCGTCGATCCCACCTCGGGCGAGATCGCCACCAGCGAGGCGTTCGCCCGCCTCGTCGCGTCGCGGCCCGACGGCAGCGGGAAGCGCGTCATCCACGACCTCGCGGGGGCCGACCGCTACCGCGGCCCCGACTCCGCCTGGGGGCCCTCGTGGTCGAAGGACGGCCGGTGGCTCGCGTTCATCGTCGGGCCGCCGTTCGCCTCGGACGCCGTGGACGTCGACATCTGGAAGATCCGCAGCGACGGCACCGGCCTCGTGAGCCTGACGCCGGACTCGGACGCCAACGACGCCCTGCCCGACTTCTCGCCCGACGGCCGGCGCATCGTCTACCGCAGCCGTCGCGGCGGCAACGCCGACATCTACCTGATGAACGCGGACGGCGGCGACGTGCGGCGCCTGACGCACCACGAGGCCACCGACACCATGCCCGCGTTCTCGTCGGCCGGCGACCGCGTCGCGTTCACGTCGCTGCGGGACGGGAACTTCGAGCTCTACACCGTCGCCATCGACGAGAACGGCCGGGCGGGGCCGCCCGAGCGCCTCACCACGAGCCCGGGCCACGACATGCACCCCCGGTTCTCGCCCGACGACGAGTGGGTGCTCTTCACGTCCCAGCGTGCCGAGCTCGGCGACGAGCTGCCCCTGCTGCGGGTCGTCTTCCAGCCCCAGCCGTACGGCGAGCTGCACGCCGTCCGCCTCGCGGACGGGACGGTGGTCCGGCTGACTCACAACAAGTGGGAGGACGGCCCGACCGCGTGGGTGCGGGACGTGCCGGGTTTCGACTGACGGTCTCTGACCGGTGGCGACGCGTGTCGGGCGCGTGCGGGCAAGAACGGGAACGGGTCTACACTGAAAGAATGACCGGCAGAACGGACGCTACCGGGCCGCCGCCGGCAGACTCCGGATCATGGCCCGCGCTGGCGACGCTTGCGCCGCCGGAAGCCTTCGACGACCGCGAAGCCGACGACGCGTTCCGATTGCGGTTCCACCCGGGACACGACCCGGCACAGCTTGGACCGCGGAGCCGGGCGGTCCGAAACCGGCTGCGCGCAAGCTGCGCCGGATGGCGCGAGAAGCCCGTGCCCGAGGAATTCTACGCGGCGGTACGGGCATCGGCCCCGTCGCGCCGGCAGCGGCGCCTGCTCGCGTGCTGGCTGCAGGAAGCCACGCGCGAGGACTTCCTCTACGCCTGGGCCGAGGGCGTCTACACGTGGCGACAACTGGCCGAGGCGATCCACAGGGCCGGGGAGCAGACGCGGCCCCGCTGCGCCGACATCAACACGTTGGCGGCGCCATGAGCGGACGGGACGATCGCGACGTCGAGCACCTGACGCTGCCGGAGCCGGCCGCGAGCCTGTTCCGGCGAACGCGCGAGGCGCTCGAGACGCACATCGGCCGGCACACGCCCAACGGAGCGGGCATCAGACTGACCGGCGGGACGGTGCTCGCCGCCCGGTGGGGGCATCGGCGCAGCGACGACATCGACATCACCTACGACCCGGAAACCGAAACAGCGCACTTCGATGCAACGCTTCGGCCGGCCCTGGAAGCGGTGGGCGGCCGGTCCCTGGCCTGGGGCGAATGGAGTCGGGTGGAGTTCGGCGACAACCACATCGACTTGCTGAAGGCCGAGCCGCAACCGGCGATCGGGCAGGGCCGGGCCCTGATCGACGCCAGTCCGGTCACCGTGCTGACCAACACCCAGATCATCAACGCGAAGCTCCACAATCGCTCGCTCGATCCGCCGGTGCGGGACGTCTACGACATCGCGGTATGCGGCATCGAGGACCCCGGAGGCCTCGAGAGAAGCGCCAACGGCGTCTACGCCGCAACGATGGACGCCACCATCCTCGTCTGGAAGATGCACCAGGCCGAGCACGCCGACAGGGCTCGCGACGAGCTGCACGAGGTGCCCGACCGCCTCGATCCGGTTCGTTGCGACCCAGCGCTGTACGCGATCCATGCGGCGGAGCAGGCGCTGTACAGGCGGGTGACGATCACCTGCGACGGCGGAACCGTACTGGTGCGGACGACGAGCGGATGGGGGAAACGGGAGACCGCCTTCGAGACCTTGGGGCAGTTGAACCGCGGCTTCGAGGCGAGCGCGATGAACCTGTTCCTGCGGGCGCACGGACACAGCAGCGCCCGCACGCGGGAACGGGCGATCCAGGCAATGGACGACGGCGGGCAGAGGGTGATCCTCGATGTCGAGCCGCGACGGCCGCCGCAACGCGCCGAACCGCTCGCCGTCGAAGTGCCGCCCGCCGACGCGGTCGACCCCGATGTTCGGTAGGTTCGTTGTGAGGGCCCGCGGAGTCTGTCGCCCGTGAATCCCACGACCCGGGGGCCGGGCGGAAGTGCGCCACCGCCGGGTTGGTGGTATAAACGGCGGCACAGGCGGCCACGCGGGGTGCAGGCGCCGTCCGACGGTATCGAGGAGCACGGATCATGTTCAAGGCAGCTTGCGTCGAAGTCGGTGGATCGCGTTGGTGGGGACCGAGTCTCGCGGGGGCGGCAGTCGGACTGCTCGTGGCGGCTGGCCTGACCGCCGGGCCGGGCGCCGGCGTCGCGGCGGCTCAGCCCGCGGGCGCAGACGGGGCGTTCACCGCGGACCAGGCCGCGAGCGGCTGGTCGGCCTACGGCGTCCAGTGCAGCGAGTGCCACGGCATCGGCCTCGAGGGCATGATCGCGCCGCCGCTGTCCGGCGTCGAGTTCCTGAACACGTGGGCGGGGCAGACCACCGACGAGCTGTTCGAGTACCTGCGCGACACGATGCCCCCCGGGGCCGAGGGCGCGCTCAGCGACCAGTCCTACATCGACCTCGTGGCCTACATGCTCGAGTCGAACGGCGCCCTGCCCGGCGACCGCACCCTGGCCGTCGGCGAGGCGGTGACGATCGGCGACGCCGCCGACATCTCCGAGGCGCAGCGCGCCGCCCAGGCCGGCGAGCGGCCGCGGCGGCGGATGTCGCGGTTCGTCAACCAGACGGTGCCGCACGAGCTGACCCCGGTGACCGACGCCCTCCTCGCCGACCCCCCGCCCGGCGACTGGCTGAGCTGGCGGCGCACTCGCAACGGCCACGGCTACAGCCCCCTCGACCAGATCACGCGCGACAACGTCGGCGACCTGCAGCTCGCCTGGTCGATATCGGTCCGGCCCGGCAACCACCAGACGACGCCGCTCGTGCACGACGGCGTCGTGTTCCTCGCCAGCCCGGGGAACGTCGTCCGGGCCATCGACGCGGTGACCGGCGACGTCATCTGGGTGTACCGCGCGCGCCTGCCCGACGACGCGCGCCCCGGGGCCACCCGCACCCTCGCCCTCTACGGCGACAAGCTCTTCCTCGCCCGGGCCGACGCGGTCCTCGTCGCCCTCGACGCGAGCACCGGCGAAGAGGTGTGGACCTCGGTCAAGACCGACTACACGCAGGGCTTCCGCCAGAACGCGGGCCCCGTCATCGCCAACGGCGTCGTCATCACCGGCACCAACGGCTGCGAGCGCTACACCGAGCAGACCTGCTTCATCACCGGCCACGACCCCGACACCGGGGAGGAGCTGTGGCGCACGTCGACCATCGCGCTGCCCGGCGATCCCAACAACGCGTCGTGGGGCGACACGCCGCCGTACCTGCGCGCGGGCGGCGACTCGTGGATACCCGGGAGCTACGACCCCGAGCTCGGCCTCTTCTTCATCGGCACCGCCCAGGCCAAGCCGTGGGTGGCGTCGAGCCGCGGCATGACCACGCGGCAGGACGCGCTCTACACCAACTCGACCCTCGCCATGAACCCGCGGACCGGGCAGGTCGAGTGGTACTTCCAGCACGCGCCGGCCGAGACCCTCGACCTCGACATCGTCTACGAGCGGGTGCTCGTGGACGCCGACGACGACAAGTGGCTCTTCACGATCGGCAAGGACGGCATCCTCTGGAAGCTCGACCGGCGGACCGGCGCCTTCGTCGACCTGCGCGAGACCGTCCACCAGGACATCTTCGCGTCGATCGACGGGGACACCGGCGAGCTGACCTACCGGGACGACCTGCAGGACATCGCCATCGGCGAGCGGGTCTTCGCGTGCCCGAGCCTCCTCGGCGGCCACAACTGGCAGGCGTCGGCCTACCACCCCGGCGCCGGCGCCCTCGTCATCCCCCTCCACCAGGCGTGCATGCACCTGACCGGCCGCGAGGTCGAGTTCATCGAGGGCGGCGGCGGCACCGCCGGCCGCTACGAGCTGCTCGAGATGCCGGGCAGCGACGGCAACACCGGCAAGCTCGCCGCCTACGACGTCCGCACCATGGAAGAGCTGTGGAGCCACGAGCAGCGCGCGCCGTTCCTGACCTCGGCCCTCACCACCGCCGGCGGCCTCGTCTTCGCGGGCGACGGTGCGCGCTACTACCGCGCCTTCGACGTCGAGACGGGCGAGGTGCTCTGGGAGACGCGCCTCGCCTCGTCCGCGCACGGCTACCCGGTCACCTACGAGGCGGGCGGCCGCCAGTTCATCGCCGTCCCCGCCGCCCTGGGCGGGGTGTTCCGCAGCCTGACGGCGAAGCTGAGCCCGGAGATCTACCAGCCGGAGGGGGGGAACGCGCTCTTCGTGTTTGCGTTGCCGGAGTGACGATGCTTATTCCAAGGCGACGGGAGCGGCCGAGAGTCGATTAGGACGGGACCGCCAGCCGATCCCCCGAACCTCGGTCGATGACTACCGACGGGAGTTGATGGCGGGGCGACAATCATAGGGCCGAGCTCGCCAACGCATGGTGTTGTGGCGGAGGTTCCAGAAGGGGCTTCCCGTCTCCTTGACGTCTTCCTCCACTCGCTGACAGTACGAATCAAAGGGCCAGGGCGAATAGACTATCTGTGGGAGATTGGGAGCGGGGCAAATTGGTTGGCCTACCATGTGGCGGTGTCTTTGGCGCTGCAACAATTCTTCTTGAGCACGCACACGAATCCGGTACCGTCCTTTTTGGTGTACGACCAACCGAGTCAAGTGTACTTTCCGCGGCAACTGGCGGGAGCGGGAGCAGAGGGAGCGAAAGGGGAGGATCCGGTTCTGGTGGATGAGGACGTGGAGGCGGTGCGTAAGGTCTTCGTTACGATTGGTGGCGCGGCGGAGCGATCCGGTGGACGGCTGCAAACCCTTGTCTTGGACCATGCCGGGCGAGATGTATGGGGCGGGGTAGAAGGGGTGCACTTGGTTGAGGAGTGGCGGGGCGGGCGCAAGCTCGTGCCGGAGGACTGGGTGGTGTGAAGGGGGGTATAGGAGCGGCAGCACGTAGCGGGAGATGTTCAGCGTCCAGTCCTCGCCCTCGATGTCCTCCGTCGAGACCACCTTGGCCCGGTCCTCCACGTCCCGGAAACGCCGCACCCACCTGACGGTCTGTTCAGCATGCGCCGGGTCGAGGAAGTTCTGCGCCCGGCCCTTGCGGAACAGGCTCGACGCGTCGATCACGATCACCTTCCGCCGTCGACCGCGTCGCTTCGCGCGGCGCAGCGTCACCACCGCCGGGGCGAGACCCGTGCCGTAGAAGATGTTGGGCGCGAGCCCGATCACCGCCTCGATCAGGTCCTGCTCCAGTAGAGCCCGGCGGATACGGCCCTCCGCGCCCTTGCGGAACAGCGCGCCCTGCGGCAGCACCACCGCCATCCGGCCCGAGTCTGCCGCCATCGACGCCACCATCTGCTGAACCCAGGCGTAGTCGCCGTAGCTCGCCGGCGGCAGGCCGAAGGCGGCGCGGCCCCACGGATCCGCCTCCCACACCTCGCGGCCCCACTCCTTGAGCGAGAACGGCGGGTTGGCGATGACGCAGTCGAACGTCGCCAGGGCGCCGGACGTGTCGGTGAAGGCCGGGTCGCGGAGCGTGTCGTTCTGCTCGATCCGGAAGTCGTCGACGCCGTGCAGCACGAGGTTCATGCGCGCGATCGACGACGTGGTCAGGTTCTTCTCCTCGCCGAAGATGCGCCCGAAGAAGGTCCGCGGGTCGCCGCCGGCTCGCTCGACATGCTCGATCGCGCCGAGCAGCATGCCGCCGGTGCCGCAGGCCGGATCGTAGATGCTCTCGCCCTCCCGCGGATCGAGCAGCTCGACCATCATCCGTACCACGCTCCGCGGCGTGTAGAACTCGCCCGCCTTCTTGCGCCGCGTGATGTCGGCGAACTTGCCGACCAGGTACTCGTAGGCGTCGCCGAGGATGTCGGACCCGACCGCCGTGTTGCCGAGCGGCACCACGGACAGTCCCGCGATGAGGTCCTTGAGCAACTCGTCGCCGAGCATCTCGCGGTTCCCCCAGTCGGCCGCGCCGAAGACGCGCGTCAGCGTGTCGGGGTTGGCCCGTTCGATCGCCCGCATCGCCCGCGCCAGCGCGGTGCCGACGCTTGCCGGCGTCTCGCGGACGTCCCGCCAGTGGCAGCCGTCCGGCAGTGTGAAGCGGTGCAGCTCGGGGAAGTCGTCCAGGTCGATGTCTTCGAACGCCTCCCTGGCCTCGGCCGTCTCCTCGTCCCAGACGTCGCTGATCCGCTTGAAGAACAGGAGCGGGAGGATGTAGCCCTTCCAGTCCGTCCGGTCGACGGCGCTGCCGCGCAGGATCTGGGCGCAGTTCCAGAGATGGGACTTCAGGTCCTTCAGGGTCAGCTGATTCGCCGGCATGGGGGCGGCGATATGGTATTCGTTCTCTCGGCCAGCTGCCACGTACCAGCTCGGCACGGGTGCACGACATCATTGTGAGATGAGGGTTCGGCGGCGTTTGCGGTGCGGCGCTTCCAGAAGTCCTCGAAGCGAGCGCGCGGCCATCGCGAGGCGCAACGGCGCGGTCTCGATACCGCCCCGCCTGGCCGTCCTCGGCGACGGCGCCCCCCGGATCTGGAATCCTGGCCGCCGAACGGCGCCTCGCCGCATGCGCTTTTTGCTTGACAGCTTTTCGCAGCCGATCCGCGTGATTCCCGGGACGCGACCAGGAATGCCCTCTGAACACCCTCAGTCGCCGCAGGCTGCACGACGCCGACCGCGAGACCGAAATCCGCCGCCCCACGGCCCGTTCGGGCCGCTGGCGCGAGTACAAGCCGCTCGAAATCAACGGGTTACGATGGAGCATGCACCCTGAAGCCACACCCGACGTCCCCGCGCCCGCGCTGGTTCCCGCAGACGCCATCGTGCCCGAGAGCGACCCGCCCGCACGGCGGCCCTGGTGCCCCGACGGTCCCCAGGCAGAAGTCGTCGCGCTCGGCGACCGCATCGCCGAGCTCTCCGCCCGCATTCAGGCCGCCACCTGGGAGCTGCTGAGCCTGATCCGCCAGTTCGACGACCGCAACGGATGGGCCGGCTGCACGTCGTGCGCCGAATGGCTGGGCTGGCGCACCGGGCTCGCGCCGGGCGCGGCCCGCGAGCACGTGCGGGTGGCGCGCGCCCTCGCCGACCTGCCGAACCTGAGCGACGCGATGCGGCGCGGCAGAGTCTCCTACTCGAAGATGCGGGCGGTCACGCGGGTGGCGACGCCCGAGACCGAGGACGATCTGCTGAACGTGGCCCTGTCGGGCACCGCCGCCCACGTGGAGAAGATCGTGCGGGCGTGGCGGCGGGTGGACCGCCTGGCGGAGCAGGCCGAGGACCGGCGTCGGCACGAGACGCGGTCGCTGCGGACGTGGGTGGACGAGGACGGGATGGTGGTGGTGCGGGGGCGGTTGTCGCCTGAGGTGGGCGCGGTCGTGCGGCGGGCGCTCGAGGCCGCCTGCGACCAGGCCCGCGGTGCGGACGCGCCGGCGGCGGCCGCGGACGGAGACGGCCTCCCCGGCGCAGAGGCCGGGGCGTCGTCGCTGGCCCAGCGGCAGGCGGATGCGCTGGGGGTGGTTGCGGAGTGCGCGTTGTCGGGCGGCCTCGACCGGGGGACGGCGGGCGACCGGTATCAGGTGGTGGTGCACGTGGACGCGGACGCCCTGACCGAAACGCGGGACGTTCCCGAAGCGCCCGACGTTCCCGCGGCGCCGGACGTTCCCGAAGCGCCCGACGTTCCCGCGGGAACGTCGCCGACGGCGGCGTCGGGATCGGCGCCGCGCCACGGCGGGCGCGCTTCCGAGGGCTCACCGGCGGCGGCGTCCGCTTCGGAGCCCGGCGGCCGCTGCCCGCACGCTTCCGAGGGAGCCCCGGCGGCAGCGTCAGGATCGCAAGGGCACGGCGACCTTTCCGGTGTTCCCGCGGGAACGTCGGCGACGGCATCGCTCGTGCCCGTGCGGCGCCGCGCCGGCCAGGAAGCGCGCGCGGTGACAGCTCGACGAGCGCCGGGGCCGTTCGTGGGTCAGGCGACCACGCGGGACCGCGGCGCGCCCTCGCGCCCCTGCCCGACCCCTTGTCCGGGATCGCGTCCGGCCGCGTCCACCCCGGCCGTCCGCGGCCAGACGGTGCTGGACGAGGCGGGGGGCATCCACATCTCGGCGGAGACGGCGCGGCGGCTGGCCTGCGACGCGGCCACGGTCGGGATGCGGCACGGCCCCGGCGGCGAGATCGTCGCCGTCGGCCGCCGCACGCGGACCATCTCGCCGGCCCTGCGCCGGGCGCTGACCGCCCGCGCCCGCCAGTGCCGGTTTCCGGGGTGTCGGAACGTCCGGGTCGACGCTCACCACATCAGGCACTGGGCCGACGGCGGCGCCACGGCGCTCGACAACCTTGTCCTGCTGTGCCGGCGGCACCACCGGGCCGTGCACGAGGAGGGGTTCCGGGTCGCGCTGAATGCGGCCGGAGACATGGAGCTCGTCGGGCCGGACGGCCGCCCGCTGCCGGAAGCGCCGGCGCCGCCGGACTGGACGGGTCGGCCGTTGGCGCCGGTGAGGGCGCGGCTCGACCGGGAGGGCGTCTCCATCGACCCCGACACCCTCACGCCCGACTGGCGCGGCGAGCGTCTGGACCTGGATTGGGTGATCCACCAGCTGTGGCGTCCGCGCCTGCCGGCGGAGGCGACCTGAAAGCGACGGGCGGCCGACCAGCCTCGACCGCGAGCGTCGACTCTGCAGATGACCGCCTTGGCTCGGGTCGGGCCGGCGACTCGGGTGTCGTGATCGGCCGATTCCTCGAGCATGGTCGGAGTCCTCCTACCCGAGGAATCGGTCGATCAGTGCTCGCCCAATACCCCAACGGCAAGATCCCCAACTTTCTTTTCGTGCACCCGCTCGGCACGGGTCGGCAGGTCGCGGTTCCCCGGACGGTGAACGCCGTCCGCGGGCCGCTCAGGATCGAGGCAATCCACCGGCGCAACCGACGCCCATGAAGCCCTTGACGCAGCCGCGGCCGCCGCGTACGGTTGGTCGGCGGATATCTCCGACGACGAGGTGCTCCGCGAGTTGCTGACGATCAACGGCGGCGGGCGATGAGGCGGGCCGCTTTCGACTGGGTATTTCAGATGGCTCGCTCGGACGAGAGCGGCGCGGGCACCGTGCACGCCTAGGGCGGCACGGCCCGTTCCGATCAGGCGGGGACCTACGTCGGTGCATTCGCGGGACTGGGCGCAATGGGCGTTCGCACCACCGACACGGACGGCTTTTCGGGGTCGAACGGCGTCCCCGGCCAGACGTACCGCGCGGCCGGTCGCCGTCGAGCACGCGCGGCGGCGCACATGACAGGATTCTTACGAACGAGCCGACTCCGAGGGCACCCGGAGGACATCCAGCTCCTCAATGTCGCTGAAGTCCCGTGGATTGTGGGTGACTAGCGGCAAGCCGTAGGTTCTGGCCGTGGCCGCGATCCATGCGTCGTCCACCGCAATCGTCCTTGTGCGACGTTCGCAGCGAATGGCTCCCCATTCCTGGCAGACTTCGATGCTGAACGGGATCACGATGTAGGTCCCTATCGTTTCCTTCAGCTTCGACAGTCTTCTTGGTCCCCATCCGGCACGGTACGCGCCCTCGTACAAATTCGCCGACGGCCATGAAGGAGATGGTCAGGGTGTGTCCCTCGAGGTGAGGTCGGTAGGTCCTCGCCAGCCGATGCCCCCTCATCAGGTACGAGACGATGTTGGTGTCGAGCACGAGTGTGCTCACCGCTCCCCCTCGCCGCCACCTCCTTGCGCGAGTCGACGATCGTGGATTCCCTGGACGAAGCGGTCGCAATCTCCGTCGTCCTCCCACAGGTCTGCGGCAGCACCAATCACCTGGTCGAGCGGCTGCGGAACAGCAATACCCTGTTGCGCGGCGATCTCGTCGATGGTGCGCGCCCGCCAGAAGTCCTTGGGAGGCCCGGAGGACTCGCCGTACTCGCGATTCACAGCTTCGATGTCGGCCACCTCGGGGTGTTCGTGTTGGGTCGAGTCCATGCCCGCGTCTCCTTCGCGACGTCGATCACTCGTTCGATTCCCCGCGCCGGAACCCCGGTTGTGTCGGCGCTGATTCGTTCACCCGCGCCTCTCGAGCCGACCCGACAACAGAACGGCGAGCTGGCCCGGAAGCGCACGGGGTCTCGCTGGGTGTAGGGTATCCGATCGGTCTCCATGCCTGCTGCCGAGGCTCCCGCACGCTGCCGTGGTTGGTAGAACCGGTCCTGCTCCCCCTTGTGGCCGCCAATCAGGAGAATTACCGTACGCCGCGGGTCGAACGCGTAGAAGATCCGGATTGGCCCCGCCGTTCTGGATTCGGCGTGCCTCGACCGGTTGCGGGCGTTCACGGTGCTCGACCCGACCGTGAGCCGGTCTCGGACCCCCGTGCGCATTTCACGATGGGAGGTACAACCATGCGAATCGCTCTCGTGCTGACGGCGCTGGCCCTCGCGGCGCACCCGGCAGCGGCGCAGTCGCGGGGCGCCCAGTTGGCGACGGGGCTGAGCCTGGCGTCCCTGGGCACCTACGCCGCGTTCGCCGATGGGGACTGCAGCCGGCACCGCTTCACGGTCCTGCAGAACGGGCGGTGCGAGTGGCGCACTCTCGGCGGCAAGTGGGTCGGGATGCCGCCCGACCGGGCCCGGCGGCAGATGGCCGCAGGGCTCGCCGTCGCCGGTGTCGGCGGGCTCATCGCGAGAGGTGCGTGGGAATCGCGAGCCGTCGACGCGCTCGCCACGGCCGGTGCGGGGTTCATGCTGCTGGCCGTCGCACGCAACGAGAACTACGTGCCGGGCACCATCCACGTCGAGGGCGACGACGGCTGGTGGTTCACGGATTGCCCACACGGCGGCATGGGGCTCATCGGGGCCGTGTACGACCCGTCTGATCCTCATGGGGGGTACGACCTGCCCGAGTGCAGGCACACGTCGTTCAACCGGTTGAACGCGATGTGGTCCGGCGTCGCCGCGCTCGGGCTGGCGGCCGGCCGCTGGCTGTGGCGGGACGAGCCGGCGGTGAACATCGAGGTCCGGCCAGGCGCGGTCGGGGTCAGCAAGACCATCGAGTTCTGAGAGGGGGACGCATGATTGCCCGGACCGCACTCATCGCCGTGGTGCTCCTGGCGGCAGGGGCCGCCAGCGGCCAGACCCGGTTCGAACTCGCCGTGGGCGCCCAGTACGGCCTGCAGCAGGAGCCGGCGTTCGTCCCCGGCTGGGTCGTGGCGGGCGGCTTCGAGATCGATGGGCAGGAGTTCGTGGTGGAAGCCGCCTGGGATCGGTTCGTGAGGACGCAGGAGGTGTACGGCAGGCTCGACCCGTTCGACGAGTACCCGGGGATGGAGACCCTCGACCACCGCTACCTGACGATGGCCGCGGGCATCAGGGGCGGCCTGGACCAGGAGAAGCGCTTCTCGCCCTTCTACCAGGTGCTCGTGGGCGGGCTCACGTCGCGGTTCAGGACCGACTACGACTGGACCGGCATCGACGTTGAGGCGGAGAACCGCAACTGCGGCAGTTGGGTGGGGGACCGGCTGCTGTCTCCGTGCTACAACCTGCGGTACGAGGAATTCGACGAGCGGCGCAGCCATGCGTTCCTCATGCAGCCCGGGGTGGGCCTGGACGTGCGCGTCGCCGGTCGGGTCAAGGCCCGTCTGGCAACCGATCTGCTCGCCCTCGCGCACCGTGACTGGGGCATGGTCACCAGACCTCGAATGTCGCTCCGAATCGTCGCCGCGTTCTGATGGGCTGTCCTGAGAGATTCGCCGTGATCGCTGCTCTCATCGGCGCCTCGGGCTGCGTTAATCGGTGCGGTCCGTGGACACCTCGTTGGTCCCGCAGATTCCCGTCTACAATGAGGGAAACAACGAGGGAAACACGGTCAAGCTGCTGACTTGTCGGAGGTTCACCATGACGCTCGCAAGCTCGCCGAGACGGTCGCCCGCGCTCTTCGTCATTCTCACGATGTGCCTGTTCATCGCCATCAGCAACGCGCAACAGGGACGCCGGGGGATCGGCCCGGACACCCTGCCCGACGAGCCGCAGATCCTGGGCTTCGGCGATCAGCGATTCCGTGTCGTCCCCATCAAGGGCTTCTTCCGTCCGTCGGCCGTGGACTTCCTGCCGAACGGCGACGTCCTGGTCGCGGAGCGCTCGGGCGGCCTGCGGATCATCCGCGACGGCGTGCTCGATCCCGAACCCGTCCGCGGCATGCCGGAGGTGCACAACGCCTTCGGCGGCCGGCTGGGTCTGTGGGACGTGGCCGTGCATCCGCAGTTCGCCGAGAACCGGCTGGTCTACTTCACGTACCTGAAGCCCGACCCGAGCGACGACGTGGCGGTGGACGCGGCAGAGTTCCAGGGGCTCGCGGGAACGTCGGTGCTGGCGCGCGGCCGCTTCGACGGCGCCAACGCCCTGACCGACGTCGAGGACATCTTCGTGTCGGACGCCCGGGTCAGCGGCTTCAGCGTGGCGCGGCTGATCTTTGCACCCGACGGCAAGATCTTCATGTCGATCGGCATGCCGCTGCGCGACCAGGAGCACGGGGGCAGCAACCGCGTCGGCACGGCGGAGCAGTCGCAGGAACCCGGCAGTCACGCCGGCAAGATCCTGCGCCTCAACGACGACGGGACGGCGCCCGAAGACAATCCCTTCGTCGGCGACCCGGCCTATCGGCCGGAGATCTACGCCCTGGGGTTCCGCGACCCGCTGGGCCTCATCATCCATCCCGAGACCGGCGAGCTCTGGGAGGTGGAGCACGGCCCGCAGGGCGGCGACGAGCTCAACATCGTCCGTCCGGGGCGCAACTACGGCTGGCCGGTCGTCTCCTACGGCCGCGCGTACACCGGCGAGGCCACGATCGGCACGGGCGGGACGGGCCCGGCGCTGCCCGAGCCCTGTGCGCCCGGCATGGAGCAGCCGCTGCTCTACTGGTACCCCGTCATCTCGCCCGGCGGCATGGCCCTCTATACGGGCGACGCGTTCCCCGCCTGGAAGGGGGACCTTTTCGTCGGCGGGATGTCCACCACGCAGCTCCAGCGCATCGTGCTCAACCAGCAGGGCCTGCCGGTGCGGCACATCCCGCTCTTGACCGAGCTCAACCAGCGCATCCGCGACGTGAAGCAGGGACCCGACGGCCTGCTGTACGTGACCACGGATCACGAGGCAGGGGCGGTGCTGAGAATCGAGCCGCTGGACGACGCCGCGGCGAACTGAGCCAAAGGCAGATCGAGGGCCTCCAGGATGCAGCGCACCGTCGTGCGTCGCGAAGAGCGCGACGAGATGAGACCCCGCGGATCAAGGGCCGGCCGTACGAGATCTGAAGGTTGCGGCCGATCGAATCGGGGCCATGAGCGGGCGCACGCGGTGCCCTGCGCGCGGACGGGCGGTTCGAGCAAGCGCGTCGACCGACCCCAAGGGCCGGGACCGTCTCAGTCGTCCTTCCCCAGGTGACCCACGAGCCCCCACACGAAGGACACGACACCGAGCAGGCCGACGGCGAGGCCGACCGGCAGCATGATCATCGTCACACCCAGGCCGAGGCCGACGACCATCAGGACGAATCCGACCGCCACCGCCGCCACGTGGGCGAGAATCAGCGCGCCCGTCTCGAGCCATCGACGCCCGCGACCCGCTGGTTGTGTCGCCATGGCGGCCGGACGCTGGTGAAGCGCACCTTTGCGCTTTCCGGGCAACGGTATTCCCCGCCGATGCGGGTGTCAACGTGCCGTCACCGGTGGCGGTCGCCGCCGAGCCTCTTGCGAGAGACTGGCGCCGGCCGGTCTCGACGTCGACGGGAACGGGCTCGCGGTGAGAGGTGGCAGCGGAGTCGGCTCCCGCCCTCGAGTCCGGAGAGCCGGGCCGGGAGCCGGATCGTCGTCGACGATCGAACTGGATGTACGAGAACAGGTCGGGCGCCCGCTGCGCCTCGTCCAGAATCGCCTGTATCGGGCCATGGAAGAGGAACAATAGTGCTCGTCTTCGACACGAAACGTGCTGGTCGTCGACCCGCTGACCCCCTCGTGAGATGTGAGAGCCCGGCACGGCCGGGTTGGCGCATGGGTGAAACGGCGGCTCGGCGAAGGGCGTCTATCAGTCCGTGAGGCATACCCATCCGGCTCGCGTGGCCTTGGCCGTTTTCCTCGGCTGGCTCGCGGCAGTATCCGCCGAGGCCCAGGGCGGTTCACCCGAGGCAGTCGTCGTTACGGAGTTCGTCAACATCAGCGGCGCTCCCGGCGACGACTGGTTCGGCCAGGGCATCGCCGAGGTGGTGGCGGCGGAGCTGGACGAGCGATGGTCGGTGCATTCGCTCGTCCGCGAGCCGTTGCGTACGCCCGGTGCACGCGGTGCAACCGCGGTGTCCGACGCGACCCTGGTCGAGACGGGCCGGGCGGCCGGGGCGCGGTGGGTGGTCGGCGGGGGCTATCAGAGAGTCGGCGACCGTTTGCGCATCACCGCGAGGGTGGTCGAGGTGGGCACCGGCACCGTCGCCGCCGCGACGGTGGTGGACGGCGCCGCCGCGGACTTGTTCGCGCTCCAGGATCGCGTGGCGGCGGACCTCGTCGCCGCCGCCGGTGCGGGTGCCTCAGGGGGCGGCGTCACGCCGCTGACGGCAGGCCGTCGGCCGGGACCCTCCTCGTTCGGAGAGGGATCGTTCCTGCCGGGGCCACTGGCCGGGCGAGGGCCGCCCGAGCCGCCGTCCGCGGGATCGCCAGGGGGCCTGTCGCGCGCGCGGACCGCGGGCAGGCTGCCACCGGCCCGGCCGGGAGAACGGCCCCCCGGCGTCACGAGCCCGCCCGCAGCCACCGCCCGGCCGGCGCCCGTAGCCCCCGCCGCGCCGCGGCCCGCGGGAGGGGCCGGGTTCGAGGCGCCTCGCTTCGCGCCGGGCGTCATCGACGGACCGCCGCCCCCGCTCGCGCCCGACGTCATCCGCCGCGACGACCAGGGCGACGCCACGCTTCGCGCCGTCCAGCTGCCCGAGGGCATCCGCCTCGACGGGCAGCTCGACGAGAACGTCTACTTCACGGTCCCGGCCATCACCGGCTTCATCCAGCAGGCGCCCGACGAGGGCGCACCCGCCACCGAGGAGACCGAGGCCTGGATCCTGTTCGACGCCGACAACATCTACGTCGCGGCCCGCGTGTGGGACTCGGCCCCGCCGAGCCAGTGGGTGGCCAACGAGATGCGCCGCGACACGCGGCAGCTCCGGCAGAACGACACCTTCGCGGTCATCCTCGACACCTTCTACGACCGCCGGAACGGGGTGGCGTTCTACACCAACCCCCTCGGCGCGCTCGCCGACTTCCAGATCACCAACGAGGGCAACCCGAACAGCGACTGGAACCCCATCTGGGACGTCCGCACCGGCCGCTTCGAGGGCGGCTGGACGGTGGAGATGGAGATTCCGTTCAAGTCCCTCCGGTACCGGCCCGGGCCCTCGCAGATCTGGGGGGTGCAGCTGCGGCGCAACGTGCGGCGCAAGAACGAGTGGGCCTACATCACGGCCCTGCCCATCTCGGCGGGGTCGGGGCCGGGCGGCATCTTCCGCGTCTCGGACGCGGCGACCCTCGTCGGGCTCGACGCCCCGAGCGGCAGCGCCAACCTCGAGATCAAGCCGTACGGCATCGGCGGCATCAGCACCAACCTCGCCGCGTCGGAGCCCACCGTCAACGCCGGCAACGGCGACGGCGGCCTCGACGTGAAGTACGGCATCACCCAGAACCTGACCGCCGACCTCACCTGGAACACCGACTTCGCCCAGGTCGAGGTGGACGAGCAGCAGGTGAACCTGACCCGGTTCAGCCTGTTCTTCCCCGAGAAGCGCGAGTTCTTCCTCGAGGGCCGCGGCATCTTCGGCTTCGCCCGCGGCGGCGTCGCCGGCGGCTTCGGCGGGGCCCTGCGGCGGGGCGGGCAGGGCGGCGGCTTCTTCGGGGGCGGCAACGCGCCAACCCTCTTCTACAGCCGGCAGATCGGCCTGCAGAACCGAACCATCGTGCCGATTGTCGGCGGCGGCCGGGTCACCGGCAAGATCGGCGCGTTCGACGTCGGGCTGCTGAACATCCAGGCCGACGAACACGAGGCGGCCGAGGCGGAGATGACCAACTTCACCGTGGTGCGGCTGAAGCGCGACATCCTGCGCCGCAGCAGCATCGGCGGCATCTTCACCAACCGCTCGGTCTCGCTGCTTGGCGACGGCGCGAGCCAGGCCTACGGGGCGGACGCGACCTTCTCCTTCTACGAGAACGTGAGCCTGCTGGCGTACGCGGCCCGCACGCAGACCCCGGGGAACGACGGCGAAGACCTGAGCTACCAGGGCCGCTTCAACTACGCCGGCGACCTCTACGGGTTCCAGGCCGAGCACCTGGTCGTCGAGGACAACTTCATCCCCGAGGTGGGCTTCCTGCGCCGCGACAACTTCCGCCGCTCCTACGGGACGGCGCGATACAGCCCGCGGCCCCGCTCGCTGGCCGGCATCCGGCAGTTCCGGCTGGAAGGGAGCTACGACTACATCGAGACCGCCGACTTCGGCATCGTCGAGACCCGCCAGTCGCAGCTGGGGTTCTCCACCGAGCTGGAGAACAGCGACCGGTTCGGCTTCTCGGTGGCCGACAACTACGAGTTCCTGCACGAGGAGTTCACCCCGGGGCCCGACGAGGTGGCCTTCCCGGTCGGCGGCTACCAGTTCTTCGACGTCGAGGGCACGTACTCGCCGGGCGCGCAGCGCCGCATGAACGGGACGTTCACGGTGCGCGCCGGCGACTACTTCAACGGCACCATCCGCTCGGTCGAGTTCCGCCAGGGGCGCATGGAGGTGACCGAGCGCCTGTCGCTCGAGCCGAGCGTGTCGGTCAATTGGATCGACTCGCCGCAGGGGGCGTTCCGCACCGACCTGCTCGTGTCGCGGGTCAACCTGTCCTTCACGCCCCGCATGTTCTTCAGCGGGTTGATCCAGTACAACTCGAGCACCAACACCGTCAGCAACAACCTGCGCCTCCGCTGGGAGTACCAGCCCGGCAGCGAGCTGTTCGTGGTCTACACCGAGGACCGCGAGACCGACCCCCTGCGCCCCGACCGGTTCTCGGAGCTCCGCAACCGCGGGTTCGTGGTCAAGGTGAACCGGCTGTTCCGTTTCTAGGAGTCTGCGCCGTGCGTCGGCTGGCGGACGCGCTGGCGAGGCACTACCGGTGTGAAGCGCACTCCATTGCGCGGGTCGCGAAGGGCATGGGCACCACCAACTGGCTGGTGCGCACATCCGGGGCCGACTACTTCCTGAAGCAGTACCCGCCGAGCGCCGACATCGCCGGGGAGGCGGCCGCGCTCGAGCTGTCCCAGGAGGCGCGGGACGCGGGGCTGCCGGTGCCGCTGGTCGTTCCCTCCGCCGCCGGCGAGCTGCTGTGGTCGGAGGGCGACCTGGCTCTTGCCCTGTTCGAGCACTTCCCAGATACGACCTCCGGCATCGCGCTCTCGCGCTCGGAGATGGCGCAGGCCGGCCACCTGCTCGGTCGGCTCCACACCTGCCTGCGGGTCCGGCCGGCTCGCCGCGACGCCGCGGGGGAGTGGCTCGCTCTCGAGGCAGGCCGGAAGCGGGCCGCGTTCGAACGCTACCTGAAGGCCATCGAGAGGCGGGAGGAGCAGGACGAGTTCGACCGCCGGACGGCGTCCCTCTTGCGCCGGCGACTGGACCTGCTGCCGCGGGCGGCCTCGCTTCTTGCGTCCCTTCCACCGCTCGCGCGGCAGGTGGTGCACGGCGACTACAGCATCTGGAACATCCTGTTTCGCAGGGGCGAGCTGATCGCGGTCGTGGACTTTCGGCCGCCGGAGCGGTTCCTGCCCGCGTTCGAGATCGGCCGGGCCGCGCTCGCGCCCGAAGCGGTGACCGCCGGTCCGGGTTGGCACGACAAGGCCCTCGCCTTCGTCGAGGCATACTGCCGGGCGAACCCGGACATCGGGCGCTCCGACGTCGAGTACGCGCCCCACGTGTGGGCGATCCAGCTCGTCCGGAGCGAGTACGGCGTGCGGCAGCACTATTCCGGTCCCGTCGAGCGGCAGGCCGATCTCGATGAGTTCTGGTTTCAACGGTGCGAGGCCGCCGACCTGATCCTCGACGACCTCGACCGGCTCTCCGCAAGCTTCGTCTCCGCCTGGGAGCGCCGTGATGTTTGAGGCCCGCCCGACCGGACGGGCGACCGACGCAGGGGAGCGGGGAAGGAGGGGTTGCCCATGCCTCGCTCGCGCGGAGCTGCCGGGTCGCCGACGTTTGTCAGGTGCTCCATCTGCCAGGCTCTCCGACTGCGCGGTGCGCGCCCGCCGCCCGGGTCGGTACGCGGGCGTTCGGCGTCCTCGAGCAGGCCGCCGGCGCTCGGCCGGGCGACACGGTCTCTTCGGAGCTCCGCCTGATAACGATACGGGGCGACGAGCCGCGCTGACGCGAGTGGCCGACGGGAGGCAGAATGTTGCGGATGAGGTGATGGAGCGGCGAGAGCCGCGTGACATCATAGCCGGTCGGGGGGCGAGCGGTTCAGAGGGTCCAGGGGGCCTGTGCCGTACAACGCCAGCGCCCCGCAAGAGGTGCACTGGCGCTTACGGAGCGCCAAGCGTCCGCACGTCGGCGACAGCGTTCCACGATACCCTTTCGGCTTACCCGGCGAGGTCGAGGCGCTCGCCGCCCCGCGCCGGCGTCCCGTGTCGGCGTCGATCTTGATGCCTGCCGCCGCCAACTCGTCGTTCGTGGGCTGCAGTGCCGGTCCCGTCAGGCGGGGGCCGGCGGCGCCTCCGGCAGCGGGAGACCGTCCCGCCGCAGGAACCAAACGCCCCCTGCGGCGTCGATCGTGAGACGGAACCCTTCTTCGTGCACCGCCCATTGGTGCCGGCGGCACAGAAACGGGGGCAGCGTGTCTGACGCCCGAGCCGACCGGTGTCGCTCAGGGCGTATTTCCGCGAAAGCGGAAGGCTCGATGCGGCCCGCTCGTGCTATGGTGTCATGTCATGCGTCGTACAGAGTGTTCCAGATCCGCATCGAACCCGAACTCCTGGACCGCCTCGCGCAGCTTCGCGATGAACGGCACGTCAACGTCAGCGCCTGGGCTCGTAACGTCATCGCGGCGGCACTCGACCGCGAATTCCCGCTCGACCTCGAGGCGCCGACGAGAGAACCCCTCGCTCGCTGGAGACCCTGCAAGCTCGAGGACGGCTGGGGCGCCGTGCTCGACCGACCCGGTGTCGCCTCGCTCGCGGAAAACCCGCGCGGCACCGCGATCCTCATGTCTCGCCATTCTATCGTGGCGCCGCTCGAACAGGTCCGGCTGGGCGGACGCGGCCTCGACCTTTGTCCTGGACCGTGTGCGCCAGCGCAGCCTCAACCACCTCTCGCGGATGGTTGTCTCCTCAGCCGGTGTCCGGGTCGACACCAAGAGATGCTAGGAGTCTGCGCCGCAGGAGTTCGCGGAACCCCGGCGGTCTGCGTCGTGACGCACGGCGTCGGGCGTAGGCCGCCGGCCGACGAGCAGGTGATTCTCGACCAACCGGCGGCACGGAACCGAAGAACAGGCCGTACACGGCCCAAACGCTGCGATTCGTGATCGATTTCTCAGTCAGTGGAGCCGGATCGGTCCCCGCTACGCCGCCATCAGCACATGCAGGCGCTTGGCGTTCACGGCCAGGCACACCAAGTCCCACTCGCCCCGCACCTTCGCCAGTCCACGCAGGCTGAAGCGCTGGAACCCCAGCACGTGCTTGATCCAGCCGTACGGCGCCTCCGACAACCACTTCCGCTCCGCATACACCGCCCGGCCCGCCGGCGTCGACAGCTTCTCTACCATGCGGCCCGTCGCCGGGTGCTTCTTCAGATTGCGGGCAGCGCCCTGCTTGTCCTCCCGGCCCGTCGCCACATACCCGTCAACGCCCCGCGTTTCCAGCTCCGCCAAGTCCCGCTCGTTGCAGTACCCCGCATCGGCCAGCAACGTAGCCGGCTGCACGTCGAACCGCTCCTCGACCTGGTCGAGCAACACCGGCAACCCGCCTTGGTCGCTCGCGTTCGCCGTCACATCCGTCGCCACTACCAACTGGTGCTCCGCGTCCACCGCCGCCTGCGCGTTGTAGCACTGCTGGAAGCCCTCGTTGCTCGTCTTCATGATCCCGCTTTCCGGGTCCGTGAAGTTGCTCTGCGCCTTCTCGTCAGGCTCACCATACGCCCGCTTGTACGGCCGGCCTCCCTTCGGGTTCCGGGTCTGCCCCGGCTGCCGGCCCCGCGCGTCGTCCGCCGCCCGCTGCGCCGCCTCCAACCGCGCCTTCGCCGCCCGGATCGCCGCCAAACGGTCCTCCCGTCGCCGCAACTCCGCCGGCAACTCGTCGCCCCGGACCTCCGGCCCCAACCGCACGTCCTCGGCCACGTCGGTCGCGTCCGCCGAACGCAACAGTGCGTCGATCTCGCCCGCCAGGCGCCGTTCCTCCTCCTGCATCCGACCGTAGCTCATCGCCTTGCGCTTGCTCGCATTCGCCCGCACCTTCGTCCCGTCGACCGACAGCTTCCCAAACCGGGCCAGACCCAATTCCCGCGCCAGACCGACCACCTCGACGAACAGCCGCTTGAAATCGGCCAAGTGACGACGGCGAAACTCGCAGACCGTCCGGTGCTGCGGGAAGTTGCCCGCCGCCAGCACCCGGAACGCGACGTCCTCTTCCAGCCTCTTCGCGATCCCCCGCGACGAAAACACCCCCGTCGCGTACGCGTAGAGCAGCACCTTCACCATCATCCGAGGCTCGTACGGCGCGTTGCGCCGACCGTCCCCCTCGTACGGCGCGTAGAAGGCCGTCAGCTCCAGACCGTCAACCAGATCGCTGATGTGGTGCGCCAAGTGACCTTCGGGCAGCCACTCCCGCACATCGGGCGGCAACAACAGCGACTGCTCCGGCACGTAGGGGCGAAACGTTGTCGACATCAAGTCCCCTCTCGTCGTCGGCTCGTCTACAATTGTCGCATCGATTTCTGCGGCGCAGACTCCTAGAGGATGGCCAGCATTCACCGAGCACTCACCGAGCTGCGAGACCCCGATGCACCACGATCTGCAGAAACTGCTCCAAGATCCCCGGTTCCTGAAGTACCACGCGGCTGTCGTGAAACCGAGGACGTTCAATCCGTTCGATGTCCTCAGGTATTCCGACTATGAGATCCGCCACAGCAATGTTTTGGCGTGGCTGCTTCAACCGGACGAGACTCACGGGATTGGCGGTGCGTTCATCAGGGACTTCACGACCGCGTTGAATGACGAAGCCAGGGGACAGAGCATCCCCCCGGTTCCGGTGCCGTCCAGTTTCGAGGCAGATAACATCCGCGTCGAGCGTGAACTCGACTACGTCGACATCACACTCTTCTTCGAGAACGAGAGAGCTGTGGTCGCCATCGAGAACAAGACGGGCGAAACCGCGCCGGAACACGCGGGACAAGTGAGGGGCTACGAAGAGGCGCTCCGCGAGAGGTACCGAGGCACGTACGGCGCGATTCGGAGCGTCCTGCTGACGACGTCGCGCGAGCCGGGCCCTTCCGGGGGCGACTTCATTCACATGAGCTGGTTTCGGGTCCATGACATCGTGAACTCGATCCGGGAGCGCGAACAATTCCAGTCCGAAGAAGGAGAAACGGTTCGAGCGTTCCTCGGGCAGTACCTCGAAATCGTGGGGAGGTTGACCGCGCAGCCAGCGATTGAGGCCAACTACCTTGGGACGCTGCTGGACGACTACGGGCATGTCCTGAACATGTTGTTGAAGGAACGGGAGGAGAGTACCGGCCGGGAGGACGCGGTGTCGTTGCCGAGCGACCTCGGCGGGTACACGACTGCCGTCGACCGGCTCGTCAGCGATTTCCGGCAGAAGCCGAGACAACTGAGATCGGATGTACGGACGTTCCTACAGGGGAGGGGTTTTCGGACCTCGACGAACACGTCTGCGGCGTACCAGACGTACTACCTGTACTTCTCGAACCCGCGTATGGAAGAGACACGGAAGTCGCTTGGTTTGTCGTGGCATCCCCGGTGGTCGATCATTTTCCGCCACCGCGAGGTGTTGCTGCAACTGCAGATCGACCCGCCGAAGAAAGAGTGGGGACCTACTGTCGATCAGATCACGGAGTTCATGAAGCAGCACCCGATCGACACATCCCGAGAGCGAAGGGGAAGGTACCCGCTGGGACCAGCCCCCTGGTCGGCGAATTGCTTCATGGTGTACAAGCACCTTCTCATGACCGACGCTGATCTGTCCGCCACGCCAACGTCGGAGATCAAGGACGCCACGCTGCGGAGGTTGGAGAGCTTTCTCGACGAAGATTATCGCAGGATCGAAACCTACCTGCAGTGCATGGCATTCAATCCTGCCCTGCCAACGTAGAGGGATCGCTCGCGTGCTCGCGATTCCGCGGAAGCGCAGCCCGAACCGGCTCGTGACCTTTCTGTCCGATAACGAAGTCGACGCCCTGCTCGCCGCATCCGAGCGCGCCACGTGGAGCGGTCGTCGCGACCGCACCCTCCTCGCCCTCGCGGTTCAGATGGGGCTGCGCGCCTCGAAACTCACCAGCTTGCGGTGCGCGGACTTGCACCTCTCGCGGGGGGCGTGCGTCAACTGTCTGGGGAAAGGACGCAAGCAGCGCATCACGCTCCTCACCCGGCCGGTAACCGCAGTCGTACGAACGTGGCTCGCCGAGCGCAACGACATACGAGACGTCCTAGTGTGCCGTCCCGGAAATACGTGTCGCAAGTCTCGCCACCTTGTCGATGATCGACTGGGCCGTGGCAACCCAGTCGAACGGCGTCGCGGAGGCATTGTAGCTGTCGATGAACGCCCGGATCTTGCTCACCAGATCCGGGACGCTGCGGAACGAGCCCCGCTTGATGGCACGCAGGCTGAGGAGACCGAACCACCGCTCCACCTGGTTCAACCGGACGAGTAGGTGGGCGTGAAGTGCAGGTGGAAGCGCGGCCGCGCAGCCAGCCACCGCTTGACCCTCGCGTACTTGTGCGTCACGTAGTTGTCCAGTACCAGGTGGATGTCCAGCTCCGCCGGCACTTCCGGTCGATCAGCCGCAGGAACGACAGGAATTCCGCGTGGCGATGCCGCTTCCGGCACTGCGCCAGCACCCGCCCGGTGGCGATGTCCAGAGCAGCGAACAGCGTCGTCGTGCCGTGCCGGACGTAGTCATGAGTGTAGCCCTCGACGTAGCCCAAGCCCATCGGCAGCGTCGGCTGCGTGCGATTGAGCGCCTGAATCTGCGACTTTTCGTCCACGCACAGCACCATCGCGTGGTCCGGCGGGTCGAGGTACAACCCGACGATGTCGCGCACTTTCTCGATGAAGAACGGATCGGTGGACTGCTTGGAGGTCTTCGCCAAGTGCGGCTTGACCCCGAACAGGGCGCACCAGCGCTGTACCGTGCTCTCGCCAATGCTCTCGGCCCGCCCCAGGGTGCGCGTGCTCCAGTGCGTGGCGACGTCGGGCGTTTCCTGCAACGCGCGGTTGATCACCGCCGCCACCTCGTCGTCGTCATAGGTCCGAGGCCGACCGGGCCGGAGTTCGTCGTGCAGCCCCTGGATGAGAAGCGCTGGCGCCACTTGCCGACGGTGTGCGGGGTGACGCCGACGCGCTGCGCGATGGCAGCGTTGGTCAAGCCTTCGGCGCTGGCGAGGATCATGCGAGCCCGCTGGACCAGGGCGTGGGGCATGGTGGTCGAGTGAGCGATCCCCTTGAGCTGATCTCGCTGGTCGTCGGTGAGTTCGAGTGGTACCAGTGGGCGTCCGCGTGGCATGGCAGTCTCCCTTGCTTGAAGCCTGCCACTTATGATACTCATTTGAGGGACGCTACACGCCGAAGAGGCTGTCAAGTACATAATGCGGGGCGAGCAAGAAGCCCCGTCGCCGGCGACCATTGCGGCAAGAGGCAAGAGCTCTGCACCTCGTGGGTCGCGGTGGCGCACGCCATGACGGCGGGAAGCGTCTGGCCCGTGGTTGGAGTAAGATCCCGTCTCGTGCCCATGGTTTCTCGGCGCGACGCCGTCCGGACCAATCGGAGATCGAAGCGCTGCTGCACGAGTCCCTCCTGCGCTGGCCCGAGGTGTCTCCGGTTGCGTTGCGAGAGGTCGCCGAATCGACTCGCGGGGTGGAGGCAGCGATCCTGACCGTCGCCGTGGCCGGCGCGAGTCTGGGCCGACGCGATCTCACGGAGCAGGTCATCGACGCGTTGTCGGAAGCCGTCACCGGCACATACCCCGCCTGGCTGCCGGGGGCGGAACACCTTGCGGGACCGGGTGGCGCCGGCGTGGCGGCGGTGCGGGCGATCTGCGAGCGAGCCGCCGCCAGCAGCGACCTGTTCGGCCCGTTTCTTCTCGCGGCCGGGGAGGCGTCGCTGTGCGGGCGGCCGCTCGCAGTGGCGGAGTTCGCGCGAGAGACGGCCGTGCGTCAGGCCCGCAAGCTGATCCTCCGCGCCCACGGGTATCGACGCCTCGTCGTCATGGTCGAGCTGACGGGTACTTGGAGCACCGTGCAGATCGAGGTCGCCGAAGCGAACGCACTCTGGCTGGCGGGGCCGGGGGAGCTCAGTGTCTGGCTCTTCGGGACCCCGACGGCCGGCATGACGCGAGTGCCCCGCTCTTCGCTCCGCGGCCGGATGCCGACGTCAGCGCCGCCGGCCGCGCCGCGCCCTCCCTATCTGACGCCGCTGCGAGGGCGGCCCAACCCGTTCAGCCGGGCGGAGCAGCGCCTGGAGGCGCATCTCGCCCGATCATCGTGGGCAACGGGTCGCGCCTGGAACCAACCGTGGTCGTCGGGAGTTCTGGCCAACCCCATCCGGGTCGATCTTGTGTGGACGCGGGAGAAGTGCGTGGTCGAGCTCGATGGACTCGACCACCTGGACACGGACAAGTACGCCGCCGACCGGGCGCGCGATCGCGCGCTTCAGCGCGCGGGGTTCCTGGTTCTTCGATACACGAACGACGAGGTGCTCGGCGACGTGGCCCGCGTCCTTGACGAGCTCGAGGGATTCCTGGAGGACCGGCGGCGGTCCACGAAACGGGAGACGTGAAATGGCGTATGGAATTCCGGAACGCGCCGCGATGATCGCGCTGATGGCCCTCAACAAGGAGACGCGGAACGCGGAACTCTATCGACGCTATCGAATCGACGTCAAGAGACCCATTCGGGAGAAGCTCAACCGGGACGGGCTTCTCCAGAGCCGCAACATGGGAGCCAAGGGCTTTGCCCACGAGTTGACGGACGCCGGCTGGGCCTGGGCCGTGGCCGAGCTCGATGCACCAGTGCCGTCTAGGCCGGGCTCAGCTGGCGGCGCGCTGTACGCACTTCTCAACGGCCTGAAGGTTGCGCTCGACGCACGGGGGATGCTGCTCCAGGAACTGTTCGCTCCCCCCGCTCCGAAACCTCCCGGCTCGCTCCGGGAGCGGATTCGGCAGGCCTACCGCAGCCTGGCGTCCCGCCCTCGGGATTGGGTGGAGCTGCGCGATCTCCGGGGTCAGCTTGGCGATTGGCCTCGTCGCGAGGTGGACCAGGAGCTCATCCGGATGTTCCGCAAGAAGGACGTCGATCTCACGCTGCACGAGGATCAGGGCCGGCTCACCCAGGCCGACCGGGACGCGGCTCTTCGCCTCGGTGTGGACGACATGCACCTGATCAGCATGGAGTGAGGGCTGTGGACGCAGAGCTGAAGGCACTCGGCCAAGTCGGGTTCTCTACCTTTCACACGGCCAAAGACATCTGGCGCGACGACGGCATCCATGTCGACGGCATTCACACGTGGGCGTTCGACCGGGTCCTGGAGACTATCGACCGGGTGCGCGACGGCGCCTCCGTCGGCAACCTCGTCATTCAGGGGCGGCCGGGAATCGGCAAGTCGCACTTCCTGGGACGCATCCGCCACGCGGTGATCGAGCGGGGGCAGGTCTTCGTTCTCTTTCAGCCGAGTGACGCGCGCGGCTTCTGGGTCGGTTTGGCGCTCGCCTACATGGATGCCCTGCATCGGGAGCTGGGCGCAGCAGATGCGACCCAGTTGCGTGCCGTTCTCCACGGTTTGGGCGCAGCGATTGGGCTGCAAGAAACGGAGATCGAGGACTTGGCGGCGGGAAAGTTCAACCCCTCGCGTCTGCAGGACGTTCGCCGAAGCCTTCAAACGCATCTCGGTCGCCGGCCCGCGGACCGGGTCGCCGTCGACGTAGCGCTCGCGCTCATCCTGACGAACAGCGAAGATCTCACCCATCACGACATCGGAAGCGCCTTGATTCAAGGGCTGGAAATCGATGGGGACGAGGCCGCCGCGTATGCCATCCGCGCGAGCCGGATTCCGTGCCGGGAGGTCGTCGCCGCCTTCGACCGGCTCATAGGGGCCTCCGGACGTACGACCCTCGTCGCGGTCGATCAGCTCGACGCATTGGTCTCGCTCGGGCGGTCGTTGTCGGGCGCGGACCAGCAATTGCTCCTCGATCAGGTGGCGACCGGGCTCATGGATCTCGCCGAGGACGTGCAGCACTCGCTGGTCGTCGTGTCGTGCTTGATCGATAGTTGGGCGCTGATCCACGAGCGGTCGGTGGCATCCGCGCCCGACCGGTATCCGGCGGCTCTCTACCTTCGTCCAATCCCCTCGGCAAGGGTCGGGGCGGCGTTAATCGCCGCGTACCTCCGAGTGGCCTACACCCGCGCCGGGTTCACGCCCCCGTACCCGACGTGGCCGGTGCGGACGACCGCCTTTGCCGACGCGGACCAGTTCCCCCCACGCGGCCTGATCAACCTGGTTCAGGACCACTGCGCGCGTTGCGTAGAGCGGGGTGAGGTCGCCGAGCTGGAGCAGTTGCTGGTCGAGCCCCCGCCCCCACCACCGCCGCCACCGCCACCTCCTCCGCCGCCTGACCTCGACCAACGGTTCAGCCGGTTGGTGCAGGAAGCGAACGTCGCCGTCGCTCTCGACGAGAAGAAGGTGGACTATGGCCTGCCGCCGCTGCTGCGCGCCGGCTTGACGGCGTGGGCGGAGGAGAACGCCGCGGCGGGCGACTTCTCGGTGGATCCGCCACCCGGGCGAAGTTTCTCGCTGCATGCGCGGCTGCGGCGGATCGTCGATGCCGACACGGACGATGAAGTGCACTCGTCGTTCCGGGCCATCCTGAACGCCAGCCCGGTGGCGGCGCTGAATCGGCTGCGGGGCGCGGTGACGGCGTCGGGGCTCGAGCTCTCGGGGGAGCGGCGGCGGCTGTTCGTCCTGCGCAACTCGCCGTGGTCCCGGGGCCGGAAGACGCAGCAGGCGCTCGATGAGCTGCGGGCGCACGGCGGCACCGTCATGATGCTGCCGGAGGCCGACCTCAAGGTGTTCCGGGCCCTGCAGCAACTCCTCGAAGCGGAGCCGAAGGGGCTCGCCGCGTGGCTCCGGGAGCGTCGTCACGCGAGCAAGACGATGCTGCTCGCCCCCTTGAATCCCGAGCCCGCCAGCGTCGCAACGTCCAGCGCCGCCGGAGTGCCTGAGCCCGCCACATATTCCCGCCCCGCCCGGCGGTCCGAGCGCACCGCACCGCCCAAGGCCGTCGCACCCGACAAGGCTGCTGTGCCGCCCAGGGTTGCTGCGCCGTCCAGGACCACTGCACCGCCGAGGGCCGCTGCGCTGCCCAAGGGCGCTGAGCCGGCCACGGCCGCTGCACGGTCCAATGCTGCCAGGCCGTCCGATGCTGCTGCACCGTCCAGGGACGCTACACCATCCAAGACCGTTTCTGTGCTTCGCGACGCCGACGAGGACTCCATTCCCATCGGCACCGCAGAAGGCACGGGTCGACAAGTGACCGTGCCGCTCGAGGACCTGCGGCGTCATACGGTGATCTTCGCGGGCTCCGGCTCCGGCAAGACCGTGCTCATCCGCCGGCTCGTCGAGGAGTGCGCGCTGAAGGGTGTTTCGACCGTCGTGCTCGATCCGAACAACGACCTCGCGCGACTCGGCCTGCCCTGGCCCGAGCCTCCCCGGACTTGGCTCCAAGGCGACGCGGAGAAGGCGGCGGCCTACCTTCGCGATACCGAGGTCGTCGTGTGGACGCCGCGCCTGACGACGGGACGCCCGCTCTCGTTCGCGCCGCTGGCCGGCCTGGGCGACGTGGCGAACGATCCCGACGAGTTCGCGGTCGCTCTCGACAACGCCGTCGCCTCGCTCGTCCCGCGCGCGGGCCTGCCCGCGTCCGGCGCGCGACAGAGCCGGGGCCGAGCTGTACTGAAGGAGGCCCTAGCTGCCTACGTGCAGCGCGGCGGAGGGGACCTCAGGGGATATCTCGGCTTCCTGTCGGCGTTGCCGGAGGGCGTCAGTCGGCTCGCCAGCGGCGAGAAGATTGCGGCAGACATCGCCCAGACCCTGCTCGCCGAGACCGTGAACGATCCCATGCTGGGCGGGAGCGGCGAAGCCGTCGATCCATCGGTCCTGCTCCAGCCGGCGGAAGGCCGGCGTGCGCGGATCTCCGTCATCAGTCTCGTCGGACTGCCGAACGACGAGCAGCGACAGCACTTCGTCAATCAGCTGCAGATGGCGCTCTTCGCCTGGGTGAAGAAGCACCCTGCCGGAGACCGGCCGCTCGGCGGCCTGTTCGTCATGGACGAAGCGCAGACGTTCGCGCCTTCATCGGGCCGTACCGCCACCACGGAGAGTACGCTCGCGCTTGCCTCCCAGGCCCGGAAGTACGGTCTCGGCCTGGTCTTCGCCACGCAGGCGCCGAAGGGACTCCACAACCGGATTCCCGGCAACGCGACGACGCAGTTCTTCGGCCTGCTCAATGCTCCGGCGCAGATCGCGGCTGCCCAGGAAATGGCCGCTCAGAAGGGCGGCGACGCGCGGGGCATCGCCCGCCTGCGGCCCGGCGAGTTCTTCGTGGGAAGCGACATGGTGCCGTTTCAACGAGTGCGCAGCCCCATGTGCCTGAGCCACCATCCACCGAGCCCGATGACCCAGGAAGAGATTATCGAGCTGGCACGTCTCGAGCGGCCCCGCGCGATGCCAAGTGCGGTGCCTGCCGGCACCGTGATCTGACGGGGCAGCTTTCGACTCAGACTGTTGCAGGAGTCTTCAGGCTGTGGATTCCTGCCGCGTCTTGGTGGTCGCGCTCCGCCGCTTCTCCGGTGGTAGCGCGGCGATCACCGAGCGGAGCAGGCGGTTCACGGATTCCGAAGTATCGAATACCGCCGCGACGTCAGGTTCGAGCACGACGGCAACGACCGTGTCGCCCATGCGGGGGGCGAATCGGTTGGGCCGACTCTCTGCGTAGTCCAGATCGTATTCGGCCCGCAGGTCATCGGATGCGTCACGAGGAGCGGTCGCCTTGCTCGTAGTCATGTCGTTCTCGCTTGGTGGCGGCGCGGGCGCTGATGATTCGAATCGTACCGTCGCGCTCGGCGAAACTGACTATCAGCAGCCGCTGTCGCGTCGAGTGTCCTACGATGATCTCCCGCGACTCGTCCGCCGAATGGTCGGGGTCGTCCAGGATTCTCGCCAGCGGATCGGCAAAGACCGCCGCCGCTTCCTCGAAGCTCACGCGATGCTTCCTGACGTTGGCCCCGGCTTTGGAGGCCTGCCACTCGAAGTTCGCGTCCATCCCGAGCGTATCACGTCGAGTACGACGCGACGTCACATCCGGTGGGGGGCGAGCGGTTCAGTTCGACCGGAGAGCTCGTCTTCGAGGGCTTCCCGAGCCAGCTCTGCCAGTCGATCCTGGGCAGTCTCGAAGGCGCGGGACCAGCGCCGCTCGGACTCAAGCTCGTCCAGGAGCCAACGCGCGAACGCATCCTGTTCGTGGTCAGGCAGCCGGGCCACCTTCGCGAACGCCTCCTTCAGCAGCTCCGTCACGTCGCGACCCTCCTCGATGAATCGTATCGTGCCCGACGGGCCGCGAGGTGAGCGGCGGTCGATCTGTGGAATTGCCTGAGCTTCAGCACCGGGTAGTCCGGCATCCGCGGGGTCAGCGTGCGGTTCGAGCAGTCGGCGATCAGGTCGAGGGCCTCGAGGATGATCTGGCCGATCAGGACCTCGCCCGACGGCGGGCCGACCACGCAGTCGGTGCGCGTCGAACGGTCGCCGATACGCACCGTCACGGGACCCGCGACGGGGCGTTCCTCCTTGCGATTGTCGGCGCAGGTGACAACCACGGTTTCCTGGACTCGCAACCCGAGGCGTTCGACGATGCTCTCGGGAAGCACGAGCATCATCGCCCCGGTGTCGACGATGCCCTGCACGCGGGTGCGCCGGACGCGGGATTCGTCACCGAGCCCCCGCTCGAAGTTCTCGCGATCGACGGGGTTCTCCAACTCGAAGTCGACCGAGATCTCTCCCATGTCTGCAGTCACTGCAAGATTCACTCCGGCAATCGGAACGAGATGAGCCCCGGCACCTCGCCGCCCACCGTCAGCGCGATGTGCTGCACGCCGTCGAGCAGGTAGGTCATCGGCGCCCCGAGGGCCCCGGCCGGCAGGTCGACCGACGCTATCTCCGCCCCGGTCGCCTTGTCGTAGGCCACGAGCCGCGGCCCGCCGTCGCTGCCGCCCGCGGTCAAGGCGTAGATGAGCAGCGTCTTCGTGAGCAAGGGCCCGCTCCGGCTCGCGTCCCCGCCGACGGGCGGCAGGTCGAGGTCGCGCAGCATGGGGTGGTTGCGGATGCGGTTGCCGTCGCCGGTGGGGACCATCCAGGCGTGCTCGCCGGTGTTCATGTCGATGGCGGTCATGCGGGTATAGGGCGGCTTCCACAGCGGCAGACCGCGCGGCATGACGGGGCCGGCGGACACCGAGCGGCGGATGTAGCGCAGGGTCGACTGCTCGTGCGGCTCGGGCTCGGTGAGCTGAATCGTCGAGTGGCCGTTGGTCGACGGCACGTAGAGGTAGCCGGTCTCGGGGTCGACGGCCGCGCCCGACCAGCTCGCGCCCCCGCCCACCGGCGGCCGCATGATGGTGCCGCGAAGGGTCTGCGGCGTGTAGAGGGGGCCGAGGCGGAAGCCCTGGACGGCGTCGACGGCCATCTGCCGGATCTCGGGGGTGAAGTCGACGAGGTCGTCGATGGACGTGCCCTGGTACTCGAAGGCGGCGGGCCGGGTGGGGAAGGGCTGGGTGGGCGACATGACCTCGCCCTCGAGGTCGGTGTCGGTCGCCACCGGCAGCTCCTCGATGGGCCACACCGGCTCGCCGGTCACGCGGTCGAAGACGTAGACGAAGCCCTGCTTGCTGACCTGGGCCACCGCCTTGATCTCGCGCCCGTCGACGGTGATGTCGAGCAGGTTCGGGGCGGCCGGCAGGTCGTAGTCCCACAGGCCGTGGTGGATGGTCTGGAAGTGCCACTGCCGCTGGCCGGTCTCGACGTCGACGGCGACGATGCTCTCGGCGAACAGGTTGTCGCCGAGGCGGTGACCGCCGTAGTAGTCGTTGGTGGGCGTGCCGATGGGGAGGTAGACCCAGCCGAGCTCCTCGTCGCCGCTCATCATCGACCAGATGTTGGTGTTGCCGCTGTAGCGCCACGACTCGTTCAGCCACGTGTCGGACCCGAACTCGTCGGCGCTCTGGGGCACGGTGTGGAAGTCCCACTTGTGGCGGCCGGTCCGGATGTCGTAGGCGCGGGCCCACCCGGGCGTGGCCTCGCGGGTGATGGTGCGGTCGTTGATGGTCGACCCGATGACGATGGTGTCGCGCAGGATCATCGGCGGCGACTGCGACGAGAGGGCCAGCAGGTTCAGCACGTCGCGCTCGCCGCGGGTCGCGCGGGGCACGCCGTCGGTGAGGTCGATGCGCCCGCCGTCGCCGAAGTCGGCCGCGGGCAGCCCGGTCTCGGCGTCGACGGCCACGAGGAAGCCGTCGCCGGTGCCCCACACGATGCGGGCGTCGCCGTCGTTCTCCCAGTACGCAACCCCGCGGTGGCGCCACTGCGCGATGGCCGGCATGCCCGACTCGTAGGCGCGCGGGTCGTGCACCCACAGGGTCTCGCCGGTCCGGGCGTCGATGGCGGCGGCGCGGTAGAGGGGAGTGCTCACGTAGAGGACGCCGTCGACCATGAGCGGCGTCGCCACCAGCGAGCGGATCGACGGCTGCGTGCGCGTCTGCCGCACCCCGTCCCACGCCGTCCACAGGTCCGGCTCGTCCGCCTGCAGGATTTCGAACAGGGTGTCGGCCTCGACCAGCGAGTCCCCGCCGGGGGTAGAGCGGACGAGGTGGGTGTCGACGGAGCTCCAGCGCCACCGCACCTCGAGGTCGCCGAAGTTCTCGGCCGTGATCTGGTCGAGCGGCGAGTACTTGGTGCCGCCGCTGTCACCCGCGTAGCTGCGCCACTCGCCGGTGTCGGGCGCCCCGTACTGAGCCTGGGCGGGGTTGGCCGCCAGGCACACGGCCATCGCGAGCGCTCCCGTCGTCGGTGCACCGGTCCATCGCATCGTCAGTACCTCGGGTTTCTGTTCGGTCGCCTTGTACCCTATTCTGTACCGACGGTCGGCGGAGGCGAAGCCACGGGGCGCGATAGGTTCACCTGCCCGCACTTCGGAATTCCCGGTACTGCCGTGCCAGCGGCACGCCTTCACTCGTGCAGGAGCAACGAACATGGACACCGAGCTCATCCAGTCGCACCCCGCCGTCCTGATGGGCAAGCCGGTCGTCGCGGGGACGCGCATTACCGTCGAGCTGATTCTGGAGAAGCTCGCGGCCGGCGAGACGTTCGACCAGGTACTCGAGGCGCATCCGCGTCTGACCAGTGATGGGATTCAAGCCGCTCTGAGGTTCGCGGCCAGCGCCTTGCGAGCCGATGTGGTGTATCCCACCGCGGGACCGGACGCGTGAATCTCCTGGCGGACGAGAGCGTGGACGGGGCCATCGTCGATCGCCTCCGTGCGGACAATCATGCGGTACTGTATGTCGCCGAGATGGATCCGGGTATCGACGATGACACGGTGCTGCAGCGGGCAATGCGGAACGGCGCGTTGCTGCTGACCGGCGATCGGGATTTCGGCGAACTGGTCTTCCGCTTGCAGCGGGCGCACGCGGGTGTCGTGCTCATCCGGTTGGCCGGTCTGCCCGCCGCGGCGAAGGGCGACACCGTGTCGCGCGTGCTTGCTGACCGCGGTGACGAAATGCGTTCCGCGTTCAGCGTCATCTCGCCGGGGAGAGTACGTATTCGTCGATCCGTGATCTCGACGCAGTCTCAGTCGTCGTAGGAGACTCGGGTCAGGGAGCGCTCGTACCAGCCGTCGCCGACCGGATCGAAGGTGTTCATCTCCATCAGCTCCCCGCCGAAGACGTGAAGCGTGAGGCAGGGCCGGTCGGTGAGGTCGTTCGTCAGCGCGTGGTACTCGAAGGGCGGAATCAGGAAGTTGGCGTCGCCGGCGACGACCCGGTGCGACTCGACCGGCGCGAACCGGCAGCGGTGGGCCTCTTCCTTGATCGGCGCGTACTGCGTCACCTCCAGCTCGCCCTCCAGCACCCCCTCGACGCTCCACAGGTTGGGGTGGTCGTGGATCGGGGTCCCCTGACCGGGGGCCCAGGCGAGCGCGAGGATCGTGTAGCGGCGGGCGGGGTCGCGGTGCAGCAGCCGCCTCGCGTAGCGGTCGGGGCGGGTGCGCCGGAAACGCTCGTCGAGCTGGAGCCGCCCGGGCGCGAGGGCGTTCTCGATCTCCTGCTGCACCGCCAGGGTCACGGCCTCGACGTCCCCGACGCTGACTGCGGCATCGAGCCGCCGCACGAACTCGTCTGCTCCCATGACGCTCATTGCCCACCTCCGTCGAGAGTCGCGGTGCCCCGCCCGCCCGGCCGAATCCGGCGCGAGGCCTGGCACCACGGATCATCTGGCAGTCTAACCGACGCGGACGCCTCGGCGCCGCCCGGCCCGCGGTCACCGCAGCACGTCGCTCTCCTCGGCCAGCCGGACGAGCACCTCGGCGTCCTCGGGCAGCAGGAAGCGGCGGGCGACGGACTCGTCGGCGGCCTGCCGGACCGCGGCGACGAAGCCCGCGTGGTCGCCGTAGCGCTCTTCCAGCGACAGGCGCGGGTCGCCGCTGGCCATCCGCTCCGCACGGGTCCGCGCGAAGGGGAAGAACGCCCCCGTCAGCGAGCACAGGTCGCGGCCGCGGGGGCCGGGGGCCATCAGGTTCCAGCCGGTGTTGGTGCCCACCGGCGCCATGATGTCGACGGTGTGGATGCCGGCGACGTCGTGCCCGTCGCGGTCCGTCGTCGGCACGAGCACCTGATACGAACCGTTCCGCGTCGGCGGCAGCACCGTCTGCCGGCCGCCCCCAGACCCGAACGTGGGCCCGAAGCCGAGCGCGTCGAGCCCGTTCACCCGGGTCGGGAACGCGACGCCGGGAATGCCCGGGAACGTGCGCGCCACCTCGTTCACGGTGGCGAGCGTCCCCCGCCGAACGTCGGGGTAGCTGCTCGCAGGCGGCTCGATGCCGCGGTTGGCCCAGTCGTCGAGGGCCACGAGGAGCGCGCGCATCGCCGGCGCCGCGCTGCGGTAGGTGTTCGTCGCGTACGCGCAGGCCCCGCGCGCCGTCGGCATCGCCCCGACCCCCGCCGCCCCGCCGTGGGGGTGGCTCGCGAGCAGGTAGAAACGGACGTTGTCGGGAACCGGCACCGGGTCGCCGTGCCCGTCGTGGACGTTCAGCGACGCCTTCATCTGCCAGAACTCGTTGCTCGTGTCGACGTGGAAGACGAGGGGGTCGGTGGCGGGCCGCTTGAGGATGCCGTCGCGGACGTTGGTCACCGGGTCGGTGGTCACCGCGTAGGTCAGGGGCGGCACCGACTGCGACGTGAAGTCGGGGGTCCGGTCCTGGCGCGAGTAGATGTTGGGGTCGGCGAACTCGACGTTCGCGAACAGCCGGTGCGAGCCGGGGATGTGGATGCGGACCGCGTCGAACACGCGGCGGTGCGCCTCGTCCTCGTTGAAGCCGAGGTAGAGCCAGTCGCGCAGGTACATGCCCGTCGACGAGATGCCGAGCCCGTAGGCGCGGCGGATGCCGGTGGCGTCGGCGCTCGCGGCGAGCGGGTTCGGGGTCCCCGCGTCGTCGGCCGTCTCGTAGCGCAGGAACGAGGCGACGTCCCGGGTGACCGCGTAGCCGAGGCCCATGACCCACGGGTTCTTCGCGGGGTAGATGAGCTCGTACACCTTGTCGGGGTCAAACCCGTCGAAGAGGCAGATGTCGGTGGTCGAGGGCGCGAGCGACGCCTCGCCCGACGGGCACGTCCCGAACGCCCAGCCGTCGGCCGCGACCGGCCGGCGCTCGCCGTCGATGGCGTCGCGGACGGTCAGCGTCGAGCGCGCGGTGTCGGTGTCGGCTGTCTCGTAGCTCACGAAGCGGTCGTTCCCCTTGAGGGGGAGCGTGTGGGTGACGCCGCCGGACGCCGTCGGGTCGGACGGATACTCGATGCGGATGCGCGAGACGACGGGGCTGCCGTCGGCCTGCACCGCGACCGGCAGGTTGGCCCCGAGCCGCGTTGCCGTCGTCACCACGTCGCCCGCCCAGCCCGCGTCCACCAGCGTGTAGCCGAGGCGGAAGAACAGCCCGTCGTCGGCGTCGGGGCCGGTCGCCGGGAAGGTGTGGAAGCCGAGCTCGATCGCGTTTCCGCGGTTGTTGATGCCGTACAGCAGCTTCCCGTTGCCCCGCGCCATGTCGACCGGCTTGACGATGAAGAACGGGGCGCTGAGCTCGACCAGCCCCCGCTCGTTGCGCGGCGCGCGGTCGAGGTTGACGATCACCGCGTTCAGCGGATCGCCGGGATCGACCTCCATGTGCACGGTGCCGTCGAGCCGCTCGAACGGACCGGCGTCGCCGAACGCTTCTCCGCCCGCGTACGGCGTCGTCCGCTCGACGACGATCCGCACCACCCGCGCGTCCGCCGCCGGCGCCGCCAGGGCGGCCAGGAGGACTCCGAGAACCACGAATGCGAATGCTCGTCTCATCTGTCCACTCCTCGCCCGTCAGGGCCTCGCCCGGTACCGGGTCTCGGTGCAGCTGCCGAAGTCGATGACCCCCGCCATCTTCTGCTGCTGGGCGCGGAACTCGTCGTCCCCCATCAGGATCTCGTTGAAGATCTGCCGCATGTCTTCGTCGGCGTGACGTTCGCTGAAGAGAACCTGGTCGACTGGCCGCTCGATGTTCTGAAAGCCGGTCATCCAGCGGCCGGTCCGCGCCGACATCTCGACCCCGGGGTACTTGCTTCCCACCAGCTCGACCATCTCCCGCGCGAGGGTCTCGGCGGCGTCCTCCCGACCCGGCTCGATGTTGCAGACACGCTGGAAGACCATCGGGGGTTCGTCCTGCCGCGCGGCCTCCGGCCTCGCCGTGCCGGCAGCGCCGAGCAGCAGGATGGCGACGATTGCGGTCCTCATGGAGCTGCCTCCTTCGCACGAGTGGGTTCACGACACGGCGGCGTGGGCGCCGGGGCGCGCGAATCCGGACGACAGACGTTGCGTCACGATGCCGACGCAGCCAGCAACGCGACATCCGGGAGTCGCGCGGCCTTGCGGTCGAATGTGTAAACCGGGCGCGCCCCTGCCCGTTCCGCCGCGGCGGCGATCATCAGGTCGGAGAAATCGGCGACTCCACGGCGATAGCGCATGGCCGACCGGGCCACGTCGGCCGCCGCCTCGACGACGAGACCGTCGGTCGCTACCAGGTCTTCCAGCACGGCTGCGATCCGCTCGGGTGTATGGCCATAGGTCCGCCTCAGCACCCAGACGAGCTCCACCATCACCTCGCGGCAGACGAAACCGGGCCGGGCCGGCGTCAGTGCGTCCAACAGCGCCCGGGCCGCTTCGGCCTGCTTCGCATCGTCGTCCACCAGGTAGCGGACGAGAACGTTGGTGTCCAGCGCGATCACGACTCGGTGGCTCCCTCGGCGATGGCCCGTTCCATGTCGTCGAGCGTGGCCGCGGGTCCATCGGACTTCAGCGCGCCGAACAGCCGGTCGATGGATCGCACCGGCAGGATGCGCACGTCGTCGTCGACGATCAGGTAGCGGACCCGGTCGCCGGGCCGTACGCCAAGCGCGTCCCGCACCGGTTTGGGCAGCGTGGTCTGACCCTTCGTCGTGATGGACGACTCGATCATCCGAAACGTCCTTTCTCTTGCGGGCGGTCCTCTTGCTACTCCGTCTCTTCTTCGTCTCCTTACTTTTCTCGCTTCAGAAAGGATAATACATTTTTTCCGTGCAGACCGGCGGTTCTCCGTGCACCTGCTCGGCTTCCGTGAACGGGCTCGCGGCTACGGCAGCGCCAGCGCGACAAGCTGCTCGCGGGCGTCGCCGCCGCCGACGGCGAGGACGATGTACTGCCGGCCGTCGGCCAGGTAGCTGATGGGCGCCGACGACGACCGGGCGGGCAGCTCCATCTCGAACACCTCGTAGCCGGCGTCCTTGTCGAACGCGCGCAGGCGGTTCGACTCGATGCCCTGGCCGATGAAGAGCAGGGTCTTCGTCAGCAGGGGGCCGCCGCCCTTCTCGTAGCTGCCCAGCGGCGGCAGGTCCATGCCCCGCAGCGCCTCGTGGTCGCGGGGGCCGTCGCCCAGCGGCACGCTCCACAGCTTCTCGCCCGCGTTCATGTCGAGGGCCGCGAGCTGCGAGTAGGGCGGCTTGAAGAGGGGGAGGCCGCGAGGGCCCGGCAGGTTGCTCACCCGCGGCCGGATCGTCAGGTCGGACCGCGCGGGATCGCCGGGCTCGAGCACCACGAACGAGAAGTGGGCCCAGCTCGGCACGTAGAGGCGGCCGGTCTCGGGGTCGAAGGCGGCGCCCCACCAGTTGGCGCCGCCGCTCCAGCCGGGCCGCACGATGTTGCCGCCCAGGGCCGGCGGCGTGTAGAGGGGGCCGGCGGTGTGCCGCTCGTAGATCTCGAGCGCCTCGGCCCGCAGCTCGTCGGTGAAGTCGATCAGATCCTCCTCGAGCGACCCGTTGGTCAGGTAGAGCGGCGGCTTCGTCGGATACGGCTGCGTCGGCGAGGTGCGCTCGCCGGGCACCGTCGACGGCGGCACCGGCCGCTCCTCGATGGGCCACACCGGCTCGCCGGTGGCGCGGTCGAAGACGAACGTGAACCCCTGCTTCGTGATCTGCGCCACCGCCGCGATCTCCCGCCCGTCGACGGTGATGTCGATCAGGTTGGGCGCCGCCGGCAGGTCGTAGTCCCACACCGCGTGGTGCACGAACTGGAAGTGCCAGACCCGCTCGCCGGTCTCGGCGTCCAGGCACACCAGCGAGTTCGCGAACAGGTTGTCGCCGGGACGGTGGCCGCCGTAGTAGTCGGTGACCGGCGAGCCGATGGGCAGGTAGACGTAGCCGAGCTCGGGGTCGGCGCTCATGTTCGACCAGACGTTGGCCCCGCCCGCCCACTTCCACGAGTCGTTGCCCCAGGTCTCGTGGCCGAACTCGCCGGGCTGGGGAATGGTGTGGAAGATCCACTTCATCTCGCCGGTGCGGACGTCGTAGCCGCGGACGTGCCCCGGCGGCGCCTCCTTGCGGCCGGTGCCCTCGGTGATGGCCGAGCCGACGACGACGGTGTCGCCGGCCACGAGCGGGGCCGAGCTGACCGCGTACTGGCTGGTGTCGATGGTGCGGCCGAGCCCCCGCGTCAGGTCGACCCGACCGTTCACGCCGAAGTCGGGGTCGGGCTCGCCGGTCCTGGCGTCGACCGAGACCAGCCACGTCCGACCCCCGGCGTACAGCAGCCGGGCGTTCTCGCCGTCCGACCAGTACGCGAGTCCCCGCGACAGGAAGCCGTGCACGGCGGGGCGGCCGTCGAGGTAGAGGCCGGGGTCGTAGCTCCACAGGGTCCTGCCGGTCGTCGGGTCGATGGCCGCGACCTGCCCGAGGTTGGTGGTGGTGTAGAGCACGCCGTCGACCACCAGCGGCGTGACCTCGTAGGCGTAGGTCCGGAACCGGCGCCCTTCGCCAATGACGGGGTTCTCCGCCCGCAGCTCCTCGTCCACGGACGTCCAGGTCCAGGCAATCTGGAGCTGGTCGACGTTGTCCGCGGTGATCTGGTCGAGCGGCGAGTACTTCGAGTGGCCGGGGTCGCCCCCGTAGAAGCGCCACTCCGTCGGCTCGGCGCCGGTCTGGGCCCGCGCCTCCGGCGGTCCGGCCGCCGCGGAGGTCAGGAACAGGAGCCCGGCCAGGCCGCAGGTCGCCGTTCGCACATCGATCCATCGCATGTTCAATCCCCCCGGTGTCCGGCGGTTACGATCTTCGGGTCGTAGGGTGGTCGACCCGCAATTCGAACGCGACCCCCGCCGTCTGGCGTTGCAGCGCGCGGAACTCTTCGCCGTCCGTCAGGATCCCCCCTACACCAGCTCGACGCGGACGTTCAGCCCCGGAGAGCCGGCCAGCCTTCGGTCCGCGGTAACCAGCAGCTCCCCGAGCGCTTCCGTCAGAGCCACGTAGATCGCGTCGTACGCGGTGACGTTGTCGCGAAGGCCCCAGACCCTGTCGAGGAACGGCTCGTGCGGGTACCGTTCCACATCGAGCTGTCGCCAGCGTCGGAGCGTCCCGGCCGCATGCCCCTCGTCGAAGGTCCCGTCCAGCACGTACCGCCGCAGCACATGGGCGATCTCGACGTCGATGAGATGGGGCGCGTGCACGACCTCCGCGTCGTCGGCCAGTCTTGCACCCACCTGTCTGCCGCGAGCCGTGTTCAGCAGGAACTCGATGGCGGCGGAGGCATCCAGCACCATCAACGCCGCCCTCGCTCCTCGCGGAGAACGTCTGCCGGCGAGCGGTCGAGCACGACCTCCGGCTGCTCGCGGATCGCCTGGAGCAGCTCCTGCCGGCTCGGTCGGGCCAGCGCCCGCTCGATCTCCCGAAGCACGTAGAGCGACATCGAAACGCCTTCCATGGCGGCCCGGGCCTTCAGTCGTCGATGAAGAGAGTCCGGAACGTTGCGAATCTGGATCATCGTGGTCATGTGTCATGTAGGAAAACATGATCCGGGGTGTCGTTCAAGCCGACACGTGCAAGACACGGCAGTGCGTGCATGTCACGCGTTGGGCCGATTCGGTCGTTTCGCTGTGCGCCCATGACGGCGGGACGCGTGCCTGCGCCGGCCGAAGGGTTGCCTGGAATCGTCAGGCGTCCGCGACCAAGGTCACGGCATGCGGGTCTTCGACCCGCTTCGAGGCGTCGAGCACTTCCAGCGAGCGAGGGCGCCGTCCTCGGCGTAGTCGAGAATCACACCGGGCTTGTCTTCATCGCTTTCGGCCACCGGCGCGTCCCGCAGGATGAGCGTGAGCGTATCCGTTGCCTCGTCGTAGCGTGCCTTCATCCCAACCTCTCGTACTTCTCGAACTTCGTCGTGCGATACATCCGCGATGCTCCGCGGCGCGGCTTGGCGACGGGCGTGGGTGCTCAACCGGATGGGGCGCATTCGGCTACCTGTCGCGACTGGACGTGTTCCGCCGCCGTGCCCAGCAAAGCGCGGAGCTGGCAGCCACTGCCATTATCGCCGCCAGGACGTTGAACAGCATGTCGACGGGGTCGAACACGCGGCTGGGCAGCAGCCGTTGGATGCACTCGTCGAGTACTCCGACCAGGCCGGTCGCCAGTACCGCGAGCAGCCCCGGCGCCGGCACGCGACGGCCGCGGCTCGCCCGCTCGGTGAGCGCTTCGTGGACGAACAGCGCCACCACGGCGTACTCGATGAGGTGGGAGCGCTCGGTCGGGATGGACATGCGGACGAACACGAGGATGTAGGCGGCGGCGACGCCCAGGGCGACGCCGATCTCGGCGCCGCCGGGCCGCGTCTTCAGCCCCTGGGTCACGACGGCGGCCAGGACCAGGAGGCAGCAGAGGATGAAGAGGCCCGCGCCCACGCCGCTGTCGCCCAGGACCGCGGCCAGCGTGCGCGCGAGGCCGAGGGTCGAGTAGATGGCCGCCACCACGGCCAGCGTCCAGGCCCACAGCCGCCGCTCCCGATCTGACGTGAAGCTCGGAGACAAGGCGATCACGATAGCGCGTCATCGGGACGCGGGTGGGCCGGCAGCGGCGCCGCAGAGGCGCGCCGACTCCGAGAGCGACCCGAGGGCGAGGCGGGCCGCGCCGCGGTAGTAGTCGGTCTCGGCGTGCTTCTCGACGAGGGCGAGGCAGGCGGGGGCCCAAGCCAGCAGGTGGTCCTGCAGGAAGTCCCTTTGGGTCTGGCGGCAGGTGGCGAGCTGCGCCGTGTCGTCCCGGGCCGCGGTCGCCGCGGCGAGGTCCGACAGGGTCGCCACGAAGGCCAGCTCGAGCCCGAGGTGGTCGTCCGGCTCGCGGTGCACGGCCGGCGCCTGCACCCCGAAACGCTCGTAGACTGCGCGCACCTGCAGGGTGGGCTCCTGGAACGTGAGCTTCGTCTTGCTGCGGTAAACCGATTCCCAGGGCGGGGCGAGCATCTCGCCGGGGCCGACGAAGAGCCGGTTGAAGTCCCACTCGAGCGCGCCGAGCCGGGCCGGGTCCCAGCCCTCGCAGAACGCGCGCAGCAATGCCAGCCCCGCCGGGGCGCGGTCGTCGCGGGATGGGAAGGGCCAGGCTTCGAACAGCCGGTCGTCGGCGAGCGCGGCCAGCCACTCGGCGCGCGGCGGCTCGTAGAAGCACCGGCCGAGAAAGTGGTAGGCGAGGGCCTGCTCCTCCTGGCGCCGCCGCCACTCGGCCGGGACAGTCGGCGCCTCGTTCGAGGCGGAAGCCGCCACGCGCCGGCTATCGCCGTCGCTCGACGCGGAAGCGGTCACGCGCCCGTCCCCACCGCCGCTCGACGCGGGAGCCGTCAAATGCCCACCCTCACCCGCATGGCGTAGAACAGGAAGCGGCCGCACACCTCCGACACGAGGACGAGCCCGAACGCCCCGCTCGTGAGGGCGGAGGCGAGTCGATGGCGCGAGGGCCGGGAGGGCCCGCGGACGAGCGCGAGGACGCTCCCCAGCGCGGCGGCGGCCGCGGCCAGCAGCCCGAGCCGCAGCACGAGCACGCCGCCGTAGTCGGTGGTCAGCCGCTGCGCGCTGGCCGCGGCGGCGGGCGACGCCTCCCCGGCCAGCGCGGCGAGATGGAGCGGCACGATGACGAACTCCAGGGCGAGGGCCGCGATGCCGGCCAGCACGAGTCCGCGCACGACTGCCGTCGCGGTCGCGCGGGCGGCAGGGCTGTCGATTTCCGGCGCCAGGCTCCGTCCGACCAGCGCCGCCGCGACGCCGAGGACGCCCAGCCGCAACGCCGTGCCCCCGAACGCGGCCGGAGTGGCGAAGCTGTTCCACGCGGGCTGGGCCGGCAGCAGGTAGATGGCGGTCTGGCAGCCGAGAAACGCCAGTCCCGCCGTCGCCGCGAGGCGGGGCAGCCACGTGGCGAGGGCGGGACCGGCGGCCGTGGGGTCTACCGCCGGCCGGCCGGCCGGCCCCGAACTCGCCGCGCGCCATTCCTGCATCGCGAGCGCGCCCAGCAGCGCCGCGAAGAGGCCGCCGAAGACGATCTCGCGGCTCAGCCACGACGACGAGAAGTTCACGACGGCGCGCGCCGCCTGGAGCGGGGTGGAGAGGTGGAACAGGGCCGCGAAGAGGCCGGCCGACAGCACCGCCATCACGACCACGAGCGGCACCGGCGCCTCGCCCTCGGGCGCGCCGCGCCGTCGCGACAGATACTGCAGAACCTGCAACGTGAGGAACGCCCCCACCGCCGCCTGGGTCAGGACCGTGAAGAACACGAGCGACCAGTCGCGCGTCTCCATCCGGGCGGCGCGGTCAGGCGCGGACGAGCTTGAGGGGGATGAAGCGAATCGCCGGCTTCGTGATGTCGGCGTCGGGCAGCGGACCGAACTGGTCGGTGGCCCCCGCCTTCGCGGCCACCTCGTCGAGGGTGCCCCACTGCAGCGCCTTGGTCGGGCACGCCTCGGCGCAGGCGGGCCCGCCGGTGCCGGCGTCGATGCGGTGCGAGCAGAAGTTGCACTTCTCCATCTTGCCGGTCTCTTCGCTGAACTGCGGCGCGTCGTAGGGACACGCCCAGGCGCAGAGACGGGCGCCGATGCACTTGCTCTCGTCGACGATGACGATGCCGTCGGACCGCTTGGTGATGGCCCCCGAGGGACAGGCCTCGGCGCATACCGGCACCTCGCAGTGGTTGCACGACATCGACACGTGGTACATGTAGGGGCCGCCGTCCTGGTCCCCCTCCACCGTCCGTACCTTGCGCCAGCGCGGCCCCAGCTCGACCCCGTTCTCGACCTTGCACGCGACCTCGCAGGTGCGGCAGCCGGTGCACCGGTTGGCGTCGAAGAAGAACGCGACCTGCTTTGTCATGTCGCTCATGCCGCGTCCCCCCTGGATGCCGCGTTGCCGCCGGCGACCTCGACCATCGACGAGTTCAGCGTGTGGCCGAGCGAGATCGGCTCGTACTTGTCGGGGCTGAGTATGCTCGCCGTCTGCTTCTCGTTCACCCCGCCCCAGCCCGTCGTCACGCTCACCACCCCGCGCATGATGCCCTTGGTGACCTGCGCCATCGCCTCGATCTCGCCGCGGTCGTTGAAGACGCGGATGCGCGCGCCGTCCTCGATGCCGCGCGGCGCGGCGTCGTCGGGGTGGATCTGCAGCACCTGACTGGCCCAGATCTCGGTCAGGTAGTCGTGGTGGTGGAAGCTCGAGTTGACGTGGTTGTGGTTCTTCCGGTTGATGAGCTGCAGCGGATAGCGCGCGGCCCGCGTCTCGTCCACCCAGGGCGCCTCCACCGGGTGCAGATACTCGAGCAGCGGGTCGAAGCCCCGCTCCTGCAGGTACAGCGAGAAGAGCTCGATGCGGCCCGACGGCGTGTTGAACTTCTTGTCCGCGAACGGGATCCACGGGTCCGGCATCGGATTGACGGGCCCCTCCTCGAGCTGCTCCAGCGACACCCCGGTCGGCTCGAGCACGTGCCGCAGCAGCTCGTCGTCGGGCTTGTCGAAGTCGTCGCCGAAGCCCAGCCGCTTCGCCAGCTCGGTCATGATCCAGCGGTCGGAGCGCGACTCGAACAGCGGCTCGATGGCCTGCTCCATGAGCTGGATGTAGCGGCTGCGGATGCCCGCGAGCAGGTTGCGCGTCTCGAACAGGGTGGTCACCGGCAGGACGAAGTCGGCGTAGCGCGCCGTCGTCGTCATGAAGATGTCCTGCACCACCATCAGGTCGATGTTGTCGAGCCCCTCGATGATCTTCCGCGTGTTGGGGTACTGCGTCAGCACCCCGCTGCCCGCCACGTGGATGGCGCGGATGGGATGCGGCTTGCGCTCGACCAGGTACTCGCCGAGCTTGGTGGCGGGGATGCCGTCGATGGGCGGGTTGCGCTGCGTCGGCACCGGGGTGTTGATGGTGCCGCCCTCGCTCAGGTAGCCGCCGTTGTCGTTGACGCCGCCCCCGAGCATCCCCACGTTGCCGGTGAGCGACGCCAGGTAGAGGTGGCCGATGACGGTCAGGGTGCCGTGGTCGGTGCGCTGCGCGCCTGCCATGTTCTGGATGATCGCGGCCGGCTTCACGGCCGCGTACTCGCGCGCGACCGCGGCGACGGAGTCGGCCGGGGCTCCGGTGATGCGGTGCACCACCTCGGGCGTGTAGCGCGCGGCGATGGCGCGCATCCACTCGAGGACCGGCTGATGGCGCACGCCGTCGATCGTGTAGCTGCCGCGCAGGGCCGCGCGCGCCCCCGGCGTGTCGGCGGGCACCGGCCGGCCGTCGCGCTCGTCCCAGACGACGAAGCTGCCCGGGCCGCTGCCGCCGTCGGTCAGCAGCCGCAGGTCGCGCAGATCGACGGGCAGCGTCTCGCCGCCGGCCGGCCAGCTCCGCGACGCCCTCTCGAGGTCGTAGCCGCCCTCGCCGAGCCGCACCAGGAACGGCGCGTTGGTGTACCGGCGCACGTACTCGTCGTCGAAGAGCCCCTCGTCGAGCAGCACCTTCACCATGCCCAGGGCTAACGCGGCGTCGGTGCCCGGCCGAATCTGGATCCAGCGGTCGGAGAGGGCCGCCGTCTCGCTCAGCCGCGGGTCGATGGTCACCAGCCGCGCGCCGTGGTCCTCGCGCGCCTGGAACAGGTTCTTCATGTAGCCCTGGTTCGAGACCGCGGGGTTGTTGCCCCAGGCCAGGAAGAAGCGGCTGTGCACCCACTCGTCGCGGAACTCCGACCGCCCGCCCCCGAAGATCGCGTTGAACCCCGAGCTGACCGAGGCGCAGCAGAGCTGCGAGATGATCGGCGTCGCGCCCCCGAAGCGGTTCCACCAGGCCGAGTAGAGCCCCCGCACCCCGGTCGACAGGGCCGACCAGTTGCCGGTCCCCCCGAACGAGAGGAACGCCTGGTTGCCGTCCTCCTCGAGAATCCGGCGGTAGCGCTCGGCGATGGTGTCGAGCGCCTCCTCCCAGCTCACGCGTTCCCACCGGTCCTCGCCCCGCCGGCCGGCCCGGCGCATGGGGTACTTCAGGCGGTGGGGGCTGTAGAGCTGGCGGATGCGCGAGATGCCGCGGGCGCAGGCGAGCACGTTGAAGTCGGGGTCGCCGGTCACCTTGACGAGGCGGCCGTCCTCGACGTGGGCGAGGAGGGCGCAGTGCAGGCACTCGGGGGTGTTCGCGGTGCGGAAGACGCGGGTCGCAGCCGCGGCGGCGGCCGCGCCGCCGGAGACGCCGGCCGGCGCCGCGCCGGTCGGGTAACGGGAAAGGAGCAGCCCGCCGCCGCCGAGGGCCGTGGCGCCCCCGAGGAGGGCGCTCCACTTCAGGAAGTCGCGCCGCGACGCCGAGAAGGCGTCGTCCGGACCGGCGGCATCCCGTCTGGCTGGCATCGGCATCTCCCGGGGAAGGCCCCGGCCGCGATTGGTCACCCCCGTCGACGTACGGTCCGCACAGGGAGCATCTTATAGCACCCCCCGCCGAACGCAACCCGTGGCGTGGCGGGCCGGCGAGGGTCGCCCGGGCCGCCGTCGCGGGCGCCGGGCCGGCTCGACCCGCGCCGCAGGATGCCGCGGGCGCGGTCGTTGGCCTCCAGGATCCCTCAGAACTTGCGGATGGCGTTCATATGTTCGGAGTTGTTGCTCTATTCGCCCACAAATGTGCTGGAACAGCACGAAAGACGCTGGCGGCGGCAACCTGACAGACGCAACCGGCTGATGACCGGAGTACCGGAAGCCGAAGCAATCGGCATGAGAACGATCCTGCCGCCCGGCCGTCGGGCGACCGGAGGCGGGCACGGGGACGGCCCGGCGGAATCGCCCCGGCATGGGTGCACGCGGCATGATTCTGAAGTATCGTGAATCGTCATGCGCAGCCTGTCGCTCGCCGTCCTCCTGCTGATGGTTGCGGTCCCGGCCCTGGCGCAGGCGCCCGAGGCGCCGCTCACGCCCTGGGGCGCACCGGACCTGAGCGGCTACTGGGAGTACCGCAGCACCACGCCGCTCGAGCGCCCGGAGGCGCTCGCAGGCCGGGAGGTCCTGACGCCCGAGGAAGAGGCGGAGTACCTGGTCGGACGCCACGCCGCCATCGGCCGCGAGCGCGACCTGCAGCTCAACGCCGACTGGTGGCAGCCGGCCGGCCTGACCGACGGGCGGACGTCGCTCATCGTCGACCCGCCCGACGGCCGGCTGCCGGCGCGCACCGCGGCGGGCCGCGAGCGGGCGCGCACGCTGGGCGTCGGCATTCGGGCGCGGTCGGCCGACGGCCCCGAGGACCGCGAGCGCTACGAGCGCTGCATCATGGGGCGGACGGTTCCGCTGATGGCGGTGTCGCCCAACCGGCTCGCGCAGATCTTCCAGACGCCCGGCCTCGTCGCCATCCTGCACGAGCAGAACTCCGACCTGCGCATCATCCCCCTCGACGGGCGGCCGCCGCTGCCCGCCGGGGTCCGCCAGTGGCAGGGCAGTATCCATGTGTCAAGCCTCCGAATCGAGGAAGCCGTAGACCCGATGGGCTGATCTCCCCCCCGGCCGCGACCCCGACCCACGCCGTCGAAGAGCGACGGCGTGGCGACGTGAGCCGGACCCATAACGGGTCTCAGGGCCTTGGAGCGGGTTCCCCTCGCGCACCGTTGCCCGCGGCCGTCAACCTGCTGCGCGGGTCCTCCGCTCCCGCTCGGGTCCTCCGGGCGACCGGCCGTTCTCCCGGTCCGCTGTTGCCCCGAGCCTGCCGTCGCTCGACTGTCGTGAACGTCCGGGCACCGAGCCGCCTGTCATGGGTCCGTTACGTAACGGTGTGGAGTAGACCCCGGCGACAGCTTCCCCTTGGCAGCCACGAAGGGGGGAGCCGGGCGCCGGCATCCGGAGGCCGTGGGCGTCGCAACTCCTGTCGTCTCGGCCGCCGCATTCTGGACTCACGTCGACCGCCCCGATGGTTGCGGCCGGGGCATCGTCAGACCGACAGTGTCGGCGTGTGCTCGCCACCGTCAAGGCGCGCCGCTTCGCGACGCCCCCGCTTCGCGGCGCTGCGGCCTTGACGCCGGCTCCGCGCACGCTCCAGACCGGCTTTTTAGCTGACGATGCCCAAGCATGACCCCCTACACGTTGGCTCGACGGCCTGACCGCGGAGGAATCGCTCACACCCACGGAAACGGGTCACGCTTCGACGAACGGCATGCTTGCGGAGGGCGCTGCCGCGCTGGCCCGACCAGGCCGGTCCTGCTGCCAGCAGCGATCCTGTCCGAGGAGCGCGTTGGCCAGCACCAGGAGCTTGCGCATCACCGCGACCACAGCGACCTTGCCCGGCTTCCCCTGACCGACGAGCTGGCGGTACTTCGCGCGCAGCTCCGGGTTGTGACAGATCGCCGCCAGGGCCGGCATGTAGAGCAGCCGCCGAGCCCGAGCCCGGCCACCCTGGATGAAGCTCCGGCCCTGCCAGGTGCCCGACTGCCGAGTGACCGGCGCAAGGCCCGCCAGACTCGCAACCGCTTTGGCGTCCAGGCTGCCCAGTTCCGGCATCTGGGTGAGCAGACCCGCCGCGGTAACCCGAGACACGCCCGGGATCGACGTCAGGATCTCCGTCCGGCGGGTCAGCACCGCGTCTTCCGAACAGCACTTCTCGATCTCGGTGTCGATCGCCGTCAGCTGGCGGTCGATCTGCGACAGCCGGTTCGTGTTCTGCCGCCGGAGCAGAGGGTGCTGAAGTTGCTTCTGACGGTTCAAGGCGGCGGTGCGGTCCTTGACCAGAGCGTCGCGCGCCACCTGCAGTTCCTCGAGGGCGCGCCGCGCCGGCGACGATGCCTCGGTTCGCCGAAGGTCCAGTGCTGCCCCCATCTGCGCCAGCATCCGTGCGTCCACCGCGTCGGTCTTCGCCCGTTGGCCGATGGCCTGCGCGAAGCGCCGCGCCTGCAACGGATTCACCCGCGCCAGCGGCAACTCCGCCTCGAACAGCGCTTCCTCGAAGGCCCGGTGCCACCGGCCGGTCGGCTCGTACGTGACGGTGCGAACCGGGCGCTCCACCCACGCGATCAGCGCCTTGAGCCCCGCCGCGTCGTTGGAGAATCGCGCGGCCTTGCCCGCCGGGACCATGTAGGCGTCGAGATGCGCCTTCGAGATGTCGACGCCGACGCTGTTGGGGATATCATCGGTCATCTTCCCTGTGCTCCTGTGCTTGTCATTCGAGCCTCAACGCTCACGTATCCATCCAGGACTCGGGAAGACGGTGGCGACCAAACTGCCCTACGGCCCCTCGACGGCCTGCGACGCGCACGGTCCGACCACCGCCCGCCCAGCGGCGCCTGGCTAGAGGCGCCGCTGGGATGGGCCATCCCAAGGCCCATTCGAGCCAATGGTAAACAGACAAGCTCGCGCGGCCGTTGGGAGGGCGACACCCTCGTCGTCGAGACCTCCGGGTTCAACGGCGCGTGGACGATCCAGGGCGCCGGGCCGAACGCCCGCTACGTCGAGCGCATCCGGTTCGCCGGCCGCGACCGGCTGCACTACGAGTTCACGGCGCACGACCCCGAGTCGTTCGCGGCCCCGTGGACGGTGACGTTCCCCATCACCCGGGCCGCCGGCCCCGTCTTCGAGAACGCCTGCCACGAGGGCAACTACAGCATGCCCCTCATCCTGAGCGGCGCCCGCGCCGAGGAACGCGCGGGGCGGTGAGCCAGGTCCCCGCTACACCGTTGAGACGACTTTCGGCGTAGACTTGCCGCATCCTGAGGTGTCGGGCGACGACGGCGGCCGCGCAATGCTCTCGATATCCGGCGCGACGGCACCATCGGCAATACGAGGACATGCGATGACCGATTCCCTCCGCTTCGACTCGTTGCTCCAGCGTCGGTTGGATCGCCGCGATCTGCTGACCGGCGGTTTGGCTCTGCTCGGACTCGGGGCCGCCCGCCGCACCTCGGGCGGGTCTCTCTTCCAGCCCTCGGCGTTCCCGCTCGGCGTCGCGTCGGGCGACCCGACGTCGGACGGCGTCGTCCTCTGGACGCGCCTGGCCCTGGACCCGCTGAACGGCGGCGGCATGCCCCCGGACGACGTCGAGGTCGTGTGGGAGGTGGCGCGCGACGAGGGGATGGCCGCCGTGGTTCGGCGCGGCACGAGCGTCGCCCGCGAGGTGCTGGGGCACAGCGTGCACGTCGAGGTGGACGGGCTCGAGCCGGGGCGTTGGTACTGGTACCGGTTCCGCGCCGGCGCCGACGAGAGCACCGTGGGCCGGACCCGCACCCTGCCGGCCGCGGGCGCGGGCGCCGACCGGCTGCGGTTCGCGTTCGCCTCGTGCCAGCACTACGAGCAGGGGTACTACACGGCTTACCGCCACATGGCCGAGGACGACCTGGATCTCGTCTTCCACCTCGGCGACTACATCTACGAGTACGAGGGGCGCGACGGGCGGGTGCGGAAGCACACCGGCGACGAGATCGAGCTGGTCGACGACTACCGCAACCGGTACGCCCTCTACCGCAGCGACCCCGACCTGCAGGCGGCGCACGCGGCGTTCCCGTGGGTGGTGACGTGGGACGACCACGAGGTCGACAACAACTACGCCAACCTCGTGTCCGAGGAGGAGGGGCTGCCGGCCGAGCTCTTCCGGCGGCGCCGCGCCGCCGCGTACCAGGCCTACTACGAGCACATGCCGCTGCGGCGGTCGTCCCTGCCGAACGGTCCCGACCTGCAGCTCTACCGCGCCTTCACCTGGGGCGACCTCGCCTCGTTCCACGTGCTCGACACCCGGCAGTACCGCACCGACCAGCCGTGCGGCGACCGCCGCGGCAACTGCGACGGCATCAACGACCCCGCCGCGACGCTGCTCGGCGAGACGCAGGAGCGCTGGCTCATGGACGGGCTCGACGCCTCGACCGCGCGCTGGAGCGTCATCCCGCAGCAGATCATGATGGCGCGGATCGACTACACGCCCGGCGACGGCGAGTCCTGGTCGGCGGACGTCTGGTCCGGCTACGAGGCGGCACGGCGCCGGCTCATGGAGTTCCTCGCGACCCGCCGCCCTGCGAACCCCGTCGTCCTCACCGGCGACATCCACAGCAACTGGGTCACCGACCTCAAGGTCGACTACCGCGACCCCGCGGCCCCCGTGGTCGGCACCGAGCTCGTCGGCACCTCCATCAGCTCGGGCGGCGACGGCGTCGACACCCGCGACTCGACCGCCGCGCTCCTTGCGGAGAACCCGGCCATCCGGTTCTTCAACGGCCAGCGCGGCTATGTGCGCTGCGACTTGACCCGGGAGCGGTGCCGGGCCGACTACCAGGTCGTGGAGTACGTCACGCGGCCGGGCAGCCCCATGTCGACGCGCGCGTCGTTCGTCGTCGAGGACGGCCGGCCCGGCGCGCAGCGGCTCTGAGCGGCGTCTGCTTTCCCTCTGAGCGTCGGGCGACGGTCCGGAGGGTTCGACTCGCGTCGGGCGCGCCGTCGGAGGGCGCGATCGATCTCGTCGGGAACGGCTCGAATGGTGTACTGCATGCTGTTTGTGCAGGCATGCTATCACAGCGGTGCAGGCAGTATGTGCCACGCCCCGGTCGGCGCGGTCGATCGGCACCGGCACGAACTCGGCAGCCGCGGGGCGATCGCGGTTCCGGCTTCCGCTCTCCAGTCGGAAGACCGTCTCCTCACGCGCTTGGGAACCGGCACGGCGCCCCGGAGCGGGCCACGATGATCCGGACCGAGAACGACACGCTGCCCCTCGACGGCCGGGCAGTGCGAGACTCCGCTCGATGGACCCCGGAAAGCGGGTATGCTCTCCAAAGACCTCCAGCACGCCACGCCATGAGAACGCTCTCGACCGCGAGCGCCCGGATGTCCTCCCGCGCACGGCAGCGGCGAAGACCGGACCCCGGCGCGGCCGAGCCACGAGCCACGACCATCGAGACGTGGCTCGACGGCCTGAAGCTCGGATGGCCCGAGGACGAGGTCAAGCGGATGGTCGTCTGCGGCTTTCCACGCTGGTTCACCCGCCTGCCGCGCCGCGAGCAGCGCGAACAGCTCGCTCGTCGACCGGCCCCGACCCGCACGCGCTGGGACGCGCTGATCGCGGCGATGGCCGAACACCTCGCGGAACTCCACGACCACCCGGTACCCCAATGGGTCAACGAACCCGACCGGTTCCTCGAGACGACCTGGGTCCTGCCCGAGAGCGAGCTCATGCGGCTTGAGAGCCTGTCGTACGCACCGCCCGCATTCATCCGGCACGGCGCAATCCCGGATCCCGCAGACCTCGACGCCCGGGGCGGCGAACGGTATGGCTGGGTCCTTTGACCGGGAAGACCTCACGAGGCTCTTCGACGAACTCGCCGAGGAACTCGCGAAGACTCGCACGAGAGTGGTGCCGGACATCCCGAAGCCCCCCGACGTCGCGGCGCCGACGCTGTACAAGTCCCGGTTCCTGACGATCCAGGGCGCGTCCCCGAAACACCTGCTCGCCATGAAGCTCGAGGCGGGGCGCGACCGCGACCGGAACGACATCGAGATACTGTTGGAGAAGAACGGCGTCACGACCGCCGAGGCGGCGGAACAGGCTGCCGGCGGTCAGCTCTTCGAGGAGCCTCCGTGTCCTCGGCTTCAACTCACGGTTCGGAAACAGGTCCCGGTGAAATCGGTGTTCCACTTCCTCCGAAATACGCACTCCGGTCTTGCAGCGCTCGGGCCGCAGTCATTCCAGCGGATTCCAGACTCGATCGCGGCCTCGCGAACCGCTTCGTGGCTCGGTCCGCGCCAGCCGACCGTGTCCGACACCGGCGGCCGCCAGGGCGACGAGGGCGGCGTAACGACGGGATGCCGGGCCAGGAACTGCTCGGCCGCTCGCCGCATGGTCTCGGCCAGAGACCACTCCCGGGAGGCGGCCAGCCGCTCGATGTCGCGATACAGCGCGTCGGGCAGCTGAGTCTGTGTCTTGATCACGGCATCATTCATACATCGCCATCAGAACGATGTCCATCGATCGCGGCCCACCGGCTCTTGACGCCGGCGGTTCGAACCGTCATCGTCGGCACGAGGACGGCCGGAGAGGCCGAGGAACATCGGGAGACCACGATGCGACGCAGACTGGGACGATTGGCGGTGGGGATGCTGCTGGCGACAGGAGCAGCGGTGGTCGCGCTCGTCGCGCAGGAGAACGATTCCGCGGCCATCACCGGCGCGGTCGGCAGCCGCTCCGGTCCCGAGGCGGGTGTCTGGGTCATCGCCGAGACCGGCGATCTGCCGACGAAGTTCCGCAAGATCGTGGTGACCGGCGACGACGGCCGGTTCCTGCTGCCGGAGCTGCCCGAGGCGAGCTACTCGGTGTGGGTGCGCGGCTACGGGCTGGTCCACTCGACGCCGGTGACGGCGGTGCCGGGCCAGGACCTGCGGTTGACGGCGGTCGCCGCGCAGACGCCACGGGAGGCCGCGGCGGTCTATCCGGCCGCGTACTGGCTGTCGCTGATCGAGGTGCCCGAGGCGGGCGAGTTCCCGGGGACGGGACCGGAGGGCAACGGCATCAGCGAGGAGCTGCGGACGCGCGACGAGTACCTCTACAACGTGAAGGCGTGCCTGCGCTGCCACCAGGTCGGGGGCGAGTTCACGCGCGGGCATCCCGACGGGCTCGACCACGACTCGGCCGCCGACGCCTGGGACGCGCGCGTGCGGATGGGGCAGCGCGGGGCGGAGATGAGCATGTGGATGTCGCGCTTCGGCCGCGGGCGCGGGCTGCGGATGTTCGCCGACTGGAGCGACCGCATCGCGACCGGCGAGGCGCCCCCGGCGCCGCCCCGCCCGCGCGGGGTCGAACGCAACCTGGTCCTCACCCAGTGGGAGTGGACCGACGAGATGGGGAAGATCCACGACGAGGCGTCCACCGACAAGCGGAACCCGACGGTGAACGCCAACGGCCCGATCTACGGGGTGGACATCGCCAACGACAACCTCGCCATGCTCGATCCGAACACCCACACCGCGACGATGGTGCGCATCCCCACCCTCGCCGACCGCTCGACGATGCGCGCGTCCTACGCGCAGTCGGGCTATCCGCCGTCGCGCCTCGCCGACATCGCGCGCTTCAACCCGGCGAGCATCCACAACCCGATGCTCGACAGCGGGGGCCGGGTCTGGTACACGGCGACGCTGCGCCCGCCCGAGAACCAGCCCGACTGGTGCCTGGAGGGCGCGGACAACCGGTTTGCGCGCTACTTCCCGGTGGAGCGGTCGGGCCGCAACGTGAGCTACTACGACCCCGAGACGGGGGAGTTCACCATGGTGGACACCTGCTTCGGCAGCCACCACCTGCAGTTCGCGCACGACGACAACGAGACCCTGTTTCTCAGCCGGCCCAACAGCGACGTCTTCGGCTGGCTCGACACGAAGCTCTTCGAGGAGACGGGCGACGGACGGCTCGCGCAGGGGTGGTGTCCGACGGTGGTCGACACCAACGGCGACGGCCGCATCACGAAGCCGTGGAACGAGCCGGCGGTGGCCCGCGCCAGCCGTTTCGAGGAGGACCCGACGGCGAGCACCTGGGACTTCGACCCGGCGCGGGACACGCGGGTCACGGTGGGGGCGTACGGCATCATCGTCAACCCCGTCGACGGGTCGGTCTGGGGCGCCCAGGACTCCTATCCCGGGCGGATCGTCCGCCTGGTGGTGGGCGACGACCCGCCGGAGAGCTGCATTGCGGAGGTGTTCGAAGTCCCCTCCGAGCGCTGGGACGTGGAGGCGGCGGGCGAGCGCGGATTCATGCCGCGCGGCCTGGACGTCGACACGAACGGCGTCATCTGGACGGCGCTCTCGGGGACCAACCACCTCGCCAGCTTCGACCGGAGCAAGTGCGGGCGGCTGACCGGGCCCGAGGCGCACACCGGGCGGCACTGCGCGGAGGGATGGACCCTCCATCCCCTGCCGGGTCCCACGTTCAAGGGGACCGACGTCCGCGCCGACTACAACTACTACAACTGGGTCGACCAGTTCGACACCCTGGGCCTCGGCGAGAACGTGCCCATCGCCACCGGCACCGGCTCGGACTCGTTGGTGGCGCTGCTGCCCGAGACGGGGGAGACGGTCGTCATGCGGGTGCCCTACCCGCTCGCCGGCTTCCACCCGCGGGGCCTCGACGGCCGCATCGACGATCCCGACGCCGGCTGGAGGGGGCGCGGCGTCTACTCGTCGACCGGCTCCGACACGGTGTGGCACGCCGAGGGCGGGCTCGCCGTCGAGAACGGCGAGTACCGGTCGGTGTCGAAGCCGATCCTCGTGAAGTTCCAGTTCCGGCCGCACCCGCTGGCGAACTGACACGGGCCGCGGCAGTGGGCATCGACCGCCGGAACGACGCGGGTGGTGCCGAGACGGCGCTCCCCCGCGGCGGGTGGCCCCCTGCACGAGCTGCGACGGCGTTCCGTCCCGCCGCGACCGCAATTTGCCCTTGACGCCGGTCCTTCGAGCGGCCATTCTCGGCACTGAGCGCCCGGCAGGGGCGACGGCGGCGTCGGGGGTCGGCCAGGGAAGGGAACAGTCATGAAGAGAAGCATCTGTGCCATCGGGGCTCTCGCGCTGGGGTTGCCGCTGGCGATCGCCGCCAACGACGATCTGGTCTCGCGGCAGAACGACGACAACCAGTGGGTGCTGCCAGGGAAGAACTACTCGGCGACGCGCTACAGCTCGCTCGACCAGATCACCGCAGACAACGTCGGCAATCTCACCCAGGTCTGGTCGTTCTCGACGGGCGCGCTGCGCGGTCACGAGGGGCAGCCCCTGGTCGTGGACTCGACGATGTACGTGCACAGCGCGTACCCCAACCACGTGTACGCCATCGACCTCACCGAGGAGGGCTGGCCCATCAAGTGGCGGTACACGCCGGTCCAGGACGACCGCGCCGTGCCCGTCGCCTGCTGCGATCTGGTCCATCGCGGCGTGAACTACGTCGAGGGCAGGATTCTGATGACCACGCTCGACGGACACGTCCTCGCGCTCGACGCCGAGACCGGCGAGGAGCTGTGGAATGTCAGGAACGCCGACCCGCTGCGCGGCGAGACGATGACGATGGCCGGCCTCGTGGTCAAGGACAAGTACATCGTGGGGGTCTCCGGCGGCGAGTTCGGCATCCGCGGCTGGGTGGCCGCCTACGCCGTCGACACGGGCGAGCAGCTGTGGAAGGCCTACAGCATGGGCCCGGACGAGGACGTCATGCTGGCCTCCGACTTCAACGAGGCCAATCCCCATCACGGCGGGCCCGGCGCGGGCACCGAGACCTGGCCGGGCGACCGCTGGCGCAACGGCGGCGGCGCCACGTGGGGCTGGTACGCCTACGACCCCGAGCTCGACCTCGTCTACTACTCCACCGGCAACCCCGGGACGTGGAATCCGACGCCGCGCGAGGGCGACAACAAGTGGTCGATGTCGATCTTCGCCCGCGATCCCGATACCGGCCTCGCGAAATGGGCGTACCAGATGACGCCGTGGGACGCCTGGGACTACGACGGCGTCAACGAGCACGTGCTGCTCGACCTCACCATCGGTGGGCGGGACGTGAAGGCGCTGGTGCACTTCGACCGCAACGGCTTCGCCTACGTGCTCGACCGCACGGACGGCACGCTCCTCTCGGCCGACAAGTTCGTGGAGGCGACCAACTGGGCCGAGCGCATCGATCTGGAGACCGGACGCCCCGTGGAGGTCCCGGAGAAGCGCACCCGGCAGGGCGTGAACATCCAGGACATCTGCCCCGCCGCCATGGGCGCCAAGAACCAGCAGCCGGTGTCGTTCTCGCCCCGCACCGGCCTGATCTACGCCGGCACGAACAACCTGTGCATGGACTACGAGGGCTTCGAGGTGCGGTACATCGCCGGGGCGCCGTACGTCGGCGCCAACGTGCGGATCTTCGCCGGGCCGGGCGGCTACCAGGGCGAGTTCATGGCCTGGAATCCCGAGGCGGGCGAGAAGGTCTGGGGCATCACCGAGCCGTTTCCGGTGTGGACCGGCACGGTGGTCACGGCCGGCGACGTGGCCTTCTACGGGACCATGGACCGGTGGTTCAAGGCGGTCGACGCCAGGAGCGGCGAGCTCTTGTGGCAGTCCAGGCTGCCGTCCGGATCGATCGGGAACCCCATGACGTTCATCGCGCCGGACGGGAAGCAGTACGTCGCGATCTACTCCGGGATCGGCGGCTGGTTCGGCCTCCCCGTCGCCGCGGATCTCTCGCGCGAGGATCCGCTCGGGGCCCTCGGGGCGGTCGGTGCCGCCTTCGACTCGGGGCTCGACAAGGTGACCTCCGTGGGCGGGACGTTGCACGTCTTCGCCCTCGAGGACTAGAGGAGCCCGTGGTGGATGCGCGTTTGAAGTGCGCGTTCGTACGGAGCCGTGCGCGCCTGGCGATGCCGCTCCATCCCGAGCCCTTCGGTCTGGCTGGGACCAGGCGAACGGAGACTGCCGTGACCCGTACTTCCAGGCGCGTTGTCGCCGCCGGCGTTGTCGCCGCCGCAGTCGGAGCCGGTGCGCTGCTGGCGGCTCTTGCGCTGCCGCCCGTCCCGGCCTTCGCGCAGTCGCCGTCGCTCCGCGTCTGCGGCGACCCCGACAACCTGCCGTTCTCGAACGAGCGGCTCGAGGGGTTCGAGAACCGGATCGCCGCGGTCGTCGCCGCCGACCTCGGCGCCACCCCCGTCTACGCCTGGTGGCCGCACCAGCGCGGCCTCGTCCGGAACACCATCGACGCGGGAACCTGCGACGTCATCTTCGGGGTTCCCGAAGGGCTGGACTTCGTCCTCTGGACGAAGCCGTACTACCGCTCTTCCTACGTCATGGCCTACCGCGGCGACCGAGGCTACGACCTCCGGTCGCTGGACGCGCCGGAGCTGCAACGGCTTCGCATCGGCGTCCATATCAACACGCCGCCCGAGGAGAGCCTCGCGCGGCGCGGCCTGCTCGACAACATCTCGACCTACTCGCTGTTCTTCGACCCGCGCGGCGATCGGGACCGGCCCCGGAAGCTGCTCGACGACCTCGTCGCGGGTGCGGTGGACGTCGCTGTCGCGTGGGGTCCCCTGGCCGGGTACGCCGCCGCGACCTCGGACGCGCCCATCGAGCTGGTTCCGCTCGAGGACGAGCCCGGGGTGCCGCTGTCCTTCGACATCTCGATGGGCGTGGCGAAGGGCAACGAGGCTCTGAAGGGCCGGCTGGAGGCGGCGATCGACCGGCGTCAGGCGGAGATTCGGGCGATTCTCGAGGAGTACGGCGTACCGCTCGTCCCCGCCGCGGGAGGGTCCGGCGCCGACCCCACCGCGGAAGGGTCCGGCGCCGCGAACCCGGACGCGGAGTCCGGACCGACGCCTGCGGTCGCGGCGCCGCGAAAGCTGAACCCGTTCACCGGGAACGCGGACATGGCCGCGGAGGGCAGGGCACTGTATTTCCAGGTCGGCTGTCAGGGCTGCCACGGGGGCGGGGGCGGCGGGGGGATGGCCACCTCCGTGATCGACGGCGCCTGGACGTTCGGCAGCGACGACGAGGTGCTGTTCAGGCTCATCAAGGGCGAGATTCCCGGGCAGACGATGCCGACCGTCTACAGCGTGCTCGAGGACGAGGAGGTCTGGCAGATCCTGGCGTTCATCCGTTCCGTCTACGCCGGCGACCCCGGCCGGATCGACTGGTAGCGAGCGCAGTTGAGGGTCGACGGACGGTGGCAGGCGCGCCGCCTTGTCGATAGATGGCATGCAAGGTACCGGCGCACTCCGACCGCATGGCCATGGTTCCCGGTGCCTCGGCAGGGTCGAATCGACGGTCCACCATTGAGAAACCGGGAGGCTGGAAGTCGTGGCCGGTCACAGAAGAGCTGGTCTACTCGGTGCTGTCCTTGACGGTAGTTCGCGAGAGAGGCGATTCTCGGCACGAGACCTCCGGCTGAGTCGGCGCTCCGTTCCCAACAGAGCACCAATTCACTTGTCGGCGGCGACGCAGGTGACGCTAACCCCCCACCACGCCAAGTACTTCGCATACGATCTGACGCGTCGGGCTGCGAGCGGCATGGACCGCCTGTCGATGGCGCTGTTCGACGCGGCCGTCGACCTGAACCCGCATCAGATCGAAGCATCGCTCTTCGTTCAGGTGCTGGACGCGAAGGCCTATCGTCAAGCCCGACGACGCGGCCAGGCACCGCTCACCACGGATGCCATCGTCGCAATGTCACACCATTGTGCAAATCGCCTGCGCGAGGAACTCAAGGCGGTCGCCTGGGATCTCGCCGTCATCGACGAAGCCCACAAGCTGCGCAACGCGTACCATCCGAGCAACAGGGTTGTCCAGGGAATCCGCTGGGCCATGGAGGACAGTCGCAAGCCGCTCCTCACAGCGACTCCGCTGCAGAACTCACTTCTCGAGCAGTACGGCCTTTCGACGCTCATCGACGAACGCCTCTTGGTCGACGTCAGCTCGTTCCGATCTCAGTACGGAAGTGCCGCCACCAACCTTGACGCCCTGCGCAGAACAACATGCACTTCAACGAGGAGCGCGAGAAACTCGAACATTGCGCCGACGACGTGGTGCTCTCCGCGGAGAAGGCGCTCCTGGACTCCAAACAGCAGATCAAGGCTCTGCGGTGCCAAGCGCGGCAAGCGGTCACGCTCACCGAGCAGAAAGAGATTCAGGAGAAGCTCCAGAAGCTCGATCGCCAGCAGCGCGGTTAGCGCCAGGAGATCTTCAAGGTCGAGGACGAGACTTTCGAGAAGCGCGACGAGCTCATCGACTCGCTGGAGCCAGGTTGGCGCAGCGGATCGAGAAGGAAACACTCTTCACTATCCGCTGGGCGGTCGAGTAGCGGCGGGCGCCATCAAGGAACGACAAGGGACGGAAATCGGATGAGCCAGAAGTACGAAAAACTGAAAACGCTGCTGCGGGAGCTGTTCCAGCTCGACCAACCCGACCTGGACTTCGGCATCTACCGCGTCCTGCACGTCAGGAGCGCCCAGGTGTCCGCGTTCCTGGACAAGGACTTGCTGCCGCAGGTGCGGGCGGCCTTCGTTCAATTCAAGACCGCCGACAAGGCAGAGATTGAGGAAAATCTTGCCACGGCCGTCGAGCAGGCGCGCGGGTTGGGCGTGGATCCGGAGATGACGAAAAGGGTCAAGGAACTGCGGGACCGGCTCAAGAGCGACGCCGTGGATATCGGCGCGCTGGAGAGCGAGGTCTACGACCACCTGTTCGGCTTTTTCCGCCGCTATTACTCCGAGGGCGATTTCCTCACCAAGCGCGTCTACAAGCCGGGCGTCTACGCCATTCCGTACGAGGGCGAAGAGGTCACGCTCCACTGGGCCACGAAGGACCAGTATTACATCAAGACCAGCGAGTACCTGCGCGACTATGCGTTCCGCTTGAGGCCGGAGGACGAGAACAAGCCGATGCGGGTGCACTTCCGGCTGGCGGACGCCGCCGAGGGCGAGCACGGCAACGTCAAGGCTGCCGAGGGCAAGGACCGCCTGTTCGTCCTAGCCTGGATTATTCGCGAAGATGGTGATTCTGGGGGAGACACAGGGGCCTCCGTGTGGTACAAACGTTGTGTTGACAAGCGTTTAGCCACAACGGAGACCCCTGCGTGACACCCGACAAGATATCACAGACTGTCCTGTTCCCGGATCTCTTCGACAAGCCCCTCGTCGCGACGTTCAACCGCGAGCAGGCGAGTTCCGACGGCGGCGGCGTCCTGCTCAAGGCGGCCGAGCGCGTGTACGGCCTCGTCAAGGCGTTTGCCGGGTGTCTCGCCGACAAGCGCGCGCCGGAGAAGATTCGGCACACGCTCGCGGAGCTGGTCGGACAGCGGATCTTCGGCATCGCGTGCGGTCATCCCGACGGCAACGACGCGGACCACTTGGCGGAGGACCCCATCCACAAGCTACTGCTCGGGCGAGACCCGGTGGCCGGCGCGCCCCTGGCGTCGCAGCCGACGATCTCGCGGTTCGAGAACGGCGCGGGCCGCGGCGCGCTCTACCGAATGGCGCGGGAGTTGGCGGCGAGCGTGATCGAGCGGCATCGGCGCCGCCTGCACCGGCGGGTGTGGCGGATCACCATCGATCTGGATCCGACCGACGACCGGACGCATGGCGCGCAACAGCTCACGTTCTTCAACGGGCACTACGACAGTTGGTGCTATCTGCCGCTGCTCGCGTTCCTGACTTTCAACGACGAGAAGGAGCAGTATCTGTGCGCGGCGGTGCTGCGGCCGGGGAACGCGGTGGCGGCCGACGGGACCCTGGGCCTGCTGTGTCGGCTGCTGCCGATGCTGCGGGCGGCGTTTCCGTCGACGCCGTTTCTCGTCCGGCTCGACGGGGGCTTTGCGACCCCGGAGATCCTCGATTTCCTGGATGCCGAACCGGGGCTCGACTACGTGGTCGCGATGGGCAAGAACGCGGTGTTGCAGCGGCATGCCGAATCCGCGATGGCGGTGGCCCGCGCGCAGAGCGAGGCCAGTGGCCGAACCGAGCACGTCTATACCGACACCCGCTACGCAGCCGGCACGTGGGGCCACGAACGCCGGGTCGTGATCAAGGCGGAGGTGGTCCGGCTCAAGGGTCGCGAGCCGCGGGACAATCCGCGCTTCGTCGTGACGAATCTCTTGGAGAGCTCGCGCTTCGTCTACGAGTGGGTCTACTGCGCCCGCGGGGACATCGAGAACCGGATCAAGGAGTTGCTGGACGGCCTGCAGATCGACCGCACGAGCTGCTGCAAGTTCCTGGCGAACCAGTTGCGCGTGTTGCTGACCGCGGCCGCCTACGTACTCATGCAGGAGCTGCGGCTGCGGGCGGCGCGGACCAGCTGTGCCCGCACCCAGGTGACGTGGCTGCGCGACCGGCTGCTGAAGCTGGGGGTGCATGTCGTCGGCTCGGCGCGCCGCATCGTCCTGCATCTACCACGGGCGACACCCCATCTCCACGCGTGGCGGCGCATCGCCCTTGCGCTTGGCGCCCACGCGGGTTAGTCAGAGCCCGCGCGAGGCTCGGCGCACGCCTCGGTCCCGGGCGGCACCGCCCGTACCGGCAAAGCCTTCCCCCAACTTGGCCTCCGCGACCGCTCCGGCGCCGTGAAGGGCCACTCTACGCCTCCTGCCGCGCCCGCCGCCACGTCCGAGAGGCTCCGCTCGCGGTCAAGCAAGCCCCGTCGGTGACTGATTCTCGACCCTCATGAATAATGCAGGCTAGCGGCGTCGGGCGAGTCGGGCCATGGCTTTCTGGCCGAAGAGGACGGCGAGCAGAGCAAGGAACTCGTCGTCCTTTTCGAGTACCGTTTGGCGACGCTCACCGACTGGCCCGAGGACGAACGCACTGGAAAGAAGAAGCCTCCAGTCCAGAAAGACCTGAGCGCGCTCGCCGCTGGGCGCATTCTGGGCGTGACAGACCCCGCATTGGCCGCGTGGATAGCCGAGCTGGGCAAGACGCACGTGATGGCGAACGGCGATCAGGCCGAGTATAGCCGCTTGGAGGCGCACCTCAAGCGTTATGTTGCACGGAACACCTTCGACTACTTCATCCACAAGGACCTCGGCACCTTTCTCCGCCGCGAACTGGACTTCTACATCAAGAACGAGGTCATGCATCTGGACGACGTCGAGAATGAGTCCGCGTCGCGCGTCGAGCGGTACATCTCCAAAATCAAGGTCATCCGCAACGTTGCGGGCAAGATTATCGACTTTCTCGCCCAAGTCGAAAACTTTCAAAAAAAGTTGTGGCTGAAGAAAAAGTTCGTCGTGGAAGCCTCATACTGCATTACACTCGACCGCATTCCAGAGGAGTTCTATCCGGAAATCGTCCGCAATGACCGCCAGCGCAAGGAGTGGATGAGGCTATTCGCTATCGGCGGTCTCGACGACTCAGGCACGACGCACTCAGAGCCACTGACTGTAGACTTTCTTAGACACAATCCAAACTTGGTTGTGGACACGGCTCTTTTTGACTCCACCTTTGCGACTAGGTTGTTGGCCTCGAACCATGACCTTCTGTCGTCCCTCGACGGCATTCTTGTTCATGGCGACAACTTTCATGCGCTCAGACTGCTCGGCGGTTTCGGTCGCGCACTGTTTAAGTGCGCCTACATTGACCCGCCCTACAATACAGACGCTAGCGCCATCCCCTACAAGAACGACTATCGCCATTCTTCGTGGTGTACGATGATGCATGACCGTGTGGAGGTCGCGCGTCCCCTTCTGAAGGCGGACGGCGCCATTTTCGTTAGCATCGACAAGACGGAGCGCACCATCCTTGAACACGCCCTCGATGATGTGTTCGGCTCTGGCAACCGCATCGAGGAACTGATCTGGGCCCAGGCAACGGCCAACAGCCAGTTGCCCAATTACTCAACGAACCACGAGTACGTCGAGGTCTATGCAACGGCTCGCGACGCCGTGGAGCGAGACGCCGAGATGTTCCGCGAACCGAAACCGGGCTACGTCGAGGTGATGGAAGTCGTAGAGCGTCTTCGACCGGACTACCCTGCAGTTGGCAACGTGGAGGCAGCGCTCAAGGCGCTTTTTGGCGAGCACGTAGCGGCATACAAGGACGAATGGGAGGCGGGCGGGCGGGAATGGGACGCGGAGGCGAAGCGGCAAGATCCCTGGCGGGGGATCTACCCGTACCACCGGGCTGAGTACCGGGATTCCAAGGGACGACTCATCGCCGAAGAAGATGCAAGGAGGGCCAACGCAGTAATTTGGGTGTGGAGGGAGATTAGTGTGGCCGCACCGGCATCTAAGCAGTCACCGACGACACGAGACTCGAGTCACTTCAACTATCGGTACTATAAGCCCCTGCATCCAGTTTCGGGGAAGGAGTGTCAACACCCGCGGACCGGCTGGAAGTTCCCGTTGCGGCCAGATCCAGACAATCCGTCCCGGAGGAGCTTTGAAGAGTTTGAAAGGGACCATCGAATCGCCTGGGGAGAAGATGAACGGAAGTTGCCGCAAACCAAGGGCTTCCTGCATGAGGTAAAAACCAACATCGGTACTAGCGTGTTCTACGCCTATAACGATGGTGAAAGTGAGCTAAACGATATGTTTGGCGAATCCGGGCTGTTCCTGTCGCCGAAAAGTTCCAGCTTCGTGCGCAAGTTCGTCAGACAGGTGACGCGAAAGGATGACTGGATCATCGACTTCTTTGCAGGTAGTGGCAGTAGCGGTCACGCGGTGATGGCGCAGAATCGAGAGGACGGGGGCCGTCGAAAACAGGTACTCGTAGAAGTGGGTCGCCACTTCGATTCTCTTCTCCTGCCCCGCATGAAGAAGGCGTCATACGCTACTGCGTGGAAGGCCGGACGGCCAGTTGCGAGCGCTGGTGGGAATCAGATGTTCAAAGTCGTGCGACTAGAATCCTACGAGGACACCCTGAACAACCTGGATGCCAGGCGCAACGCGGCGCAGGCGAGCCTTCTGGACGCGGCCGAGGCGGGCGGCGCGGATGGGCTGAAGGAAGAGTACCTACTGCGCTACATGCTGGACGTTGATACGCGCGGCAGCCAGTCGCTGCTGAACGTTGTTGCCTTCCGGGATCCAACGGCCTACCGGCTGAAGGTGAAGGCGCCGGGCAGTGACGAAAGCCGCGAGGTCAACGTCGATCTGCTGGAGACCTTCAACTGGCTGATTGGCCTCGCGGTTCAGCACATCGCCGCGCCGCAGGCCTTCAAAGCAGCGTTCGAGCGTGACAGTGAGCAGCGCCTGCGGTTGAGGGGCCACCTGAAGCAGGTGGCGGACGGACCGTACTGGTTCCGCACCGTGCACGGAGCTATGTCCGGCGGTCGCCGGACGCTCGTCATCTGGCGGAAGCTCAGCGGCGGTCCGGAGCGGGACAATCTGGTGCTCGACGAGTGGTTCAACAGGCAGGGCTACTCCGCCAAAGACAGGGAATTCGATCTCATCTACGTCAACGGCGGCAACAACCTCGAAGACCTCAAGTCCCCCGACGACTTGTGGAAGGTGCGGCTCATCGAAGAAGACTTCTATCGCCTGATGTTCGAAATGGAGGGGACGTGATGGGGCGCCGCGCCGGCAAGAGGCCGCAGGTTGCGTTTCCTTACAAGCTGGTGCTCAACCAGTGGGTGCTGTCGCTGTTCAACGTGAAGCGCTTCGAGGAACTGGCCGAGCACCTGTGCAACGAGGAGCTGGAAGGGCTCGACGAGAACAACATCCACCACTTCCACCACGCGCTCACGGCACAACTGTTCAACCTGACACAGCTGCCCACCGAGCTGCTGCTGGAGTACGACCAGAACATCGTCAGGCACACGCAGCGGTTGAATGAACGGCGGATTGCCGGTGGCGAGGAGCCGATCGTCTGGAAGTATTTCCAGTATTTAACGCTACTCTTCAGCGAGATCTACCTCGACCGCTACTTTCGCGAGCCCAGGAAGCTGCTGGCGGATCTGAACGCGCAGGTGGCCGCCTGCAACGCGGACAAGCCCGAGACGGACCAGATCGCGGCGTTCGACGAAGGCGCCGAGGCTTGGCCGCAGCTCAACAAGGTAGCGTTCTGGATGGCCACCGGCAGCGGCAAGACGCTGCTGATGCACGCCAACATCCTGCAGTACCGGCACGCACTGGCGCGGTATGGCCGGGGGGATGAGCTGAACCGCATCATTCTGCTCACGCCCAACGAAGGGCTCTCGCAGCAGCACCTGCGCGAGTTCGAGGCGGCGGGCATCGACGCTGAGCTATTCGACAAGGACGGCCGCGGGCTGTTCAGCGGGCATGCGGTCGAGATCGTGGAAGTGACCCGGCTGCGCGACGAGATGGGTGACAGGAACATCGCCATTGACGCCTTCGAGGGGAATAACCTGGTGCTCGTGGACGAGGGGCACCGCGGCGCCAGCCGAGGAGAAGAAGGCGCATGGATGCGCGCTCGGAATGCGCTGTGCGAAAAGGGGTTTTCCTTCGAGTACTCGGCCACCTTCGAGCAGGCGGTCAAGGGCAACCCCAAGCTCACGGAGCTGTACGCAAGGAGCACGCTGTGCGACTACTCGTACCGCTATTTCTACGGCGACGGTTTCGGCAAGGACTATCAGATCCTCAACCTCGACGAGAGCACGCAACGGAACCATCTGGAGTCGTACCTGGTGGCTTGCCTGCTGTCGTTTTTCCAGCAGCAGCGGCTCTACCGTGAGGAAGGGGGCGCCTTCGGGTCATTCAACGTGGAGAAGCCACTATGGATCTTCGTCGGGGGACGCGTCACGGCGACGCTCGCGAGGAAGGATGCGTCGGACATCGTGGAGATCTTGCAGTTCCTGGACAGGTACGCGGAGGACGACGCTGGCAGCATCGGGCGGATCGACCGGGTTCTGAATCAGGGTCTTGTCACGGCAAGGGGCCGGAACTTGTTCGCTGGCCGCTTCGGGTATCTGAATACCTGCGGACTCTCGGCGGCGCAGATCTTCGATGAGACGCTGGCGACGGTTTTCAATGCGCCAGGCGGCGGTCGGCTCCATGTCGAGAACCTGAGGGGCGCGGCCGGCGAAGTGGCGCTGCGGCTGGGCGCGGAGAACGAACCCTTCGGGGTCATCAACGTGGGCGACGACGCCAAGCTGGTGAAGCTGTGTGGGGAAAAGCGCCTTGCCACGGCTGGACGCGAGTTCTCGGGGTCGCTCTTCCACGAGATCAACCAGCCGCAGTCGACGGTGCACCTGCTGATCGGCTCCAAGAAGTTCACGGAGGGCTGGAGCAGTTGGCGTGTTTCGACAATGGGCCTGATGAACGTAGGCAGGGGGGAAGGCGCGCAGATCATCCAGCTTTTCGGACGCGGTGTTCGACTCAAGGGCTACGACCTGAGCCTCAAGCGCAGTGGCAGGACGAAGCTCCCGGAGGGTGTCGAGCGGCCGAAATACATCGACATCCTGGAGACGCTCGGCATCTTCGGCATCCGGGCGGACTACATGGCGCAGTTCCGGGACTTCCTCGACGAGGAAGGGCTGCCCGCCAACGATGACCGCATCGAGTTCCCGCTGCCGATGGTCAAGAACCTGGGGACGCAGAGGCTCAAGACGATCCGGCTCAAGAAGACGATCAACGGCGTCAGCACGGAGTCCGGCGACCCGTTTCGGAAGCTCGGGCCCGTCCCGACCGTCGCGCCGCCGGATCCGGTCGGCGACGCGAGCACGGTGTACCTCCAGAAGAACGACGTGGTACTCAACTGGTATCCGAAGATCCAGGCGATGAGGTCGCGCGGTCTGGTGGGCGGAAACGCCGATGCCGCGCCGAACGAGACCCACCTGACACCCCGCCACGTGGCCTTCCTTGATCTCGACCGCCTCTACTTCGAGCTGGAGCGATTCAAGGCCGAGCGCGGCTGGTACAACCTGAACCTGACGCGGCAGGGGATCGAAGCGCTGCTCGCGGACAAGAGCTGGTACCGCTTGCAGATCCCGGAGGAGGAGTTGATCGCGGATTCGTTTGAGAAGGTGCGCCTGTGGGAAGAGGTCGCCTTGTCACTGCTCAAGAAGTACACGGAACGCTACTACACATTTCGCAAACGGGAATGGGAGCTACCGCACCTGGAGTATCGCGACCTGGACGAGGACGACGCCAACTTTCTCGGTGTGAGGGATTCGCCGCACAACGGCTACCACATTCTGGTCGACGAATCGAAGGAGGACATCGTCGCGAAGCTCCGAGAGCTCAAGACGGACATTGAGAGGGGGAGGCTCAAGCCTTGGGAATTTCAGGGGATGAAGAGGATCTTGTTTGGGAGACACTTGTACCAGCCGTTACTTTCTCTCGACACGCACGTCGTTGAGATCAGTCCGGCGCCGCTGAACAGGGGCGAACGACGATTCGTTGAGGATCTGAAGGCGTTCCACGACGGGCAGACGGATTTTTTCAAGACTCGGGAGCTGTATCTGCTGAGGAACTTGAGCAGAGGTCGCGGTGTGGGCTTTTTCGAAGCCGGCAACTTCCACCCTGACTTCATCTTGTGGTTGCTTGCGGGCGGGCGGCAAGAGGTGATTTTTGTGGATCCGAAGGGCATCCGGAATCTCGGGTGGAACGATCCAAAGATTCAGTTCTACGCGACCATCAAGGAGATCGAGCGACGCCTGGGCGATCCGGCGGTGGTGTTGCACTCTTTTATCGTCTCGAACACGTCGTCCGCTACTATGCGGCGACAATGGGGAATGGAGAAGAAGGAGATGGAGAAGAGACATATTCTTTTTCAGGGGGAGGATAAGGAGAGCTACATCAGCATGATGCTCAAGGCCAGCGTAGGGAGGTGAAGGTGGGAATGGGAGACGTCAGAGTTCGAAGCCGCTCGAGGCTCCTCGCCTCAAGGTCGGCGAGGCCCGCGTCGCTGATGGGTTCCTGGCGCAAGCGTCGGGAGACGACGGTGTCCGACGCGGGCGGCCGCCAGGGCGAGGAAAGGGGGTCACGACGGGATGCGGGGCCAGGAACTGCTCGTCGCTCGCCGCATGGTCTCGGCGAGAGAGGACTCCGGGGAGGCGGCCAGCCGCTTGATGTCGCGATACAGCGCGTCCCGGCCAGCTTCGACCGGAGCAAGTGCGGGCGGCTGACTGGGCCGCGAGGCGCACGCCGGGCGGCACCGCGCGGAAGGGTGGACCCTCCATCCGCTGGCGGGTCCGGTGTTCGAGGGGACGAACGTCCGCGCCGACTACAGCCACTACAACTGGGTCGACGAGTTCGACACCCTGGGCCTCGGCGAGAACGTGCCCATCGCCACCGGCACCGGCTCGGACTCGCTGGCGGCCCTGCTGCCCGAGACGGGGAGACCGTCGTCATGCGCGTGCCCTACGCCCTGGCCGGCTTCCATCCGCGGGGTCTGGACGGCCGCATCGACGACCCCGACGCAGGCTGGAAGGGCCGCGGCGTCTACTCGTCGACCGGCTCCGACACGGTGTGGCACGCCGAGGACGGCTTCGCCGTGGACAACGGCGAGTACCGGTCGGTGTCGAAGCCGATCCTGGTGAAGTTCCAATTCCGGCCGCACCCGCTGGCGGAACAGGCCTGGCGCTCTGCGCCCCGCCAGCGTCAGGGGCCCTTGGCGGCGTGCCGCTCGATGTAGGTGAGGGCGGCCTGCGTGAGAAAGCGGGATCTGGACGTCTCGGCGAGCTTTGCGGCGCGGTCGATCAACGCGAGCGCGCGCCGCGGGATCGTCACGCTCAGCCGGACGGTCTTGTTCGAGATGACCAGCTTGTCGAGATCGACCTGGATGCCCACCAGGAACGCCCCCGGCTCGACGGCGGTCCGGCCGACCGCATCCGGGTCGGGGATGGGCTCGCCGTCGGCGATCATGCCGTCGAGATGACACAGGATCGCCTCTTCGGCGTTTCGGATGGCCTCGGCCAGATTGTCGCCCTCGGTGAAGCACCCCGGCAGGTCGACGATCTCGACGCTGTACCCGCCGTCGGCCTCGGCGTGCAGTTTCGCAAGGTAGAGGATCATCGGTTTCTCCAGTCCCAGCCGGCCTGCCGGTAGATGTTGCGGAGCGTCGTTACGTACAAGTCCTTCCTCGGATGCGGCACGGTCACGCGGCCCGGCTTCGTGGGGTGCGTGAAGTTCTGATGGCTGCTGCGACCGCCTGCGTTCCGCCATCCATCACGCTCCAACCGCTTGATGACCACCGCGCTGTTCATACATACGCATATGATATGCACAACAGTCCGTGCTCGCGTGGCTGCCCTCCGGATGCCCGCGGAATCCGAGGGGTTGCAGAGACCCCGCCAGGTCCGGCACGCTGTGGACGCGCGCGAAGGATGGCGGATGGCTGGCAACCGGAGCTGCAACCAGGTCGGCTGCTGCATCGTGGGGGGCGGGCCCGCCGGCGCCGTCCTCGCGCTGCTCCTCGCCCGCCGGGGTGTGCCCGTGGCGTTGCTCGAGGCCAGGGGCGACTTCGACCGGGCGTTCCGGGGGGACACCGTGCACCCCTCGACGCTCGAGATGCTCGACGACCTCGGGCTCGCGGAGCCGCTGCTCGCGCGGGACCACGCCCGGATGCGCCGCATGACCTTGCAGAGCGGCGGGACCACCGCCGTTCTCGCCGACTTTACGCGGCTGCGGTCGCGGTTCCCCTACATCGCGATGATCCCCCAGGTGGAATTCCTGGACTTCATCGTCGGCGAGGCGCGACGGCACGGCTGCTTCGAGCTGCGCCTGGGGGCTCGGGTCACCGACCTGATCGTGGAGGGCGTCGCGGTCCGCGGCGTCCGCTACCGCGACGGGGAAGGCGACCGGGAGCTTCGCGCGCCTCTGACCGTCGCGGCCGACGGCCGGGCGTCGCGGGTGCGGCAGCTCGCGGGCTTCGTGCCGAGGCGGAACGCGGCGACGATGGACGTGATGTGGCTGGTCCTGCCTCGCGGGGACGACGAGCGCGCGGCGAACATGACGGGCTTCCGGATTGGCCGGGGTCGCCTCGTCGTGGTGCTGGCGCGGGCCCGCGAGTGGCAGCTCGGCTACACGGTTCTCAAGGGGAGCAGCCGCGCGGTCCGCGAGGCGGGGCTGGACGCGCTGCGGTCGGAGCTGGCGGCGCTCGTCCCGGAGCTCGCCGATCGGATGGTCGCGATCCGCGACTGGCAGGACGTCCACTTCCTGTCGGTCGAGTCGAGCCGCATCCCCACGTGGCACCGCGACGGCCTGCTCGCCATCGGCGACGCCGCCCACGTGATGTCGCCCATCGGCGGCGTCGGCATCAACTACGCCATCCAGGACGCCGTCGCCGCCGCGAACGCGCTCTCGGGGCCACTCCTCGCCGGCAACCTCACCGATGCGCACCTCGCCGCCGTGCAGCGCCGACGGGAATGGCCCACGCGGTTCATCCAGACCGTGCAGGCGCTCGTGCAGCACCAGCTCGTGGCGCGGGTCCTGCGCGACGAGCCGTTCCGGCTCCCGTGGCCGGCGCGCATCGTGCCGGCGCTGCCGTGGATCCGCGACCTGCCGGCGTGGCTCGTAGGCTGGGGCATCCGGCCCGAGCGTGTCCGCGGGGAGCCGCGCGGACGGGCCCGGATCGAGTAGACGCCATGGCCGGTCGGACTCCCGGGAAGTCGACGAAGGTCCCAGGGAAGGCCGGCGCCGGCCGGGCGAAGGCGAAGCCGGTCCTCCTCTCGGGCGGCAACCCGCAGATCGCGAAGGCCGACGGCGACGCTCCCGTGCAGGCCTACATCGCGGCCATGCCGGGCTGGAAGAGCGACGTCGGGCGCCGCCTCGACGAGCTCATCGTGCGCACCGTGCCCGACGTGCGCAAGTGCGTGCGGTGGAACTCGCCCTTCTACGGCGTCGAGGGCCGGGGCTGGTTCCTGAACGTCCACGTCTTCACCCGCTACGTGAAGGTGACGTTCTTCCGCGGCGCGTCGTTGCGGCCCGCCCCGCCCGGCTCGGGCAAGGACGAGGACTCGCACTGGGTCGACATCCACGAGGGCGAGTTCGACGAGGCGCAGATGGCGGCGTGGGTCCGGCAGGCGGCCGCCCTGCCCGGCTGGGACCTGACCTGATGTCTTGCGCCATTGGTTCTGGACGTTCTGGCCGGCTCTTGCCTGGCAGAACAAGGGACGGAGTCATGGCCCCCGAACTTCTGACCGACTACGAATCGATGATCCGTGGGCGACCTCGTGAGGGAGTACGGTGCCCGCCGGTCGCAGACGTGGCTTTGGTACCTGGCGCCGCGCGTCTCGCTTCCGTCGCCTTGCGGGGGCGACCGATGAGCGTTAAGGTAGGCTCGTGATGGTCACGCCGCTTCGACTCGGGCGCTTGGCGGTCGCGGTCCTCCTGCTGACGGCCGTTGCCGGGGCGGGACTCTCGTTGCGCGTCGCCGTGTCGCCGCTCGCCGCAGCGGCATCGTCTCATGCGGCGGTCGCGCCGTTACGGATTCCCGAGGGTGGCCGCTTGCCCAAGGCGGTCGTCGACGGCGACGGGACGCTCCACGTGGTGTACGTCCACGGAGGGACGAGCCGCGCCGACCTCTTCTACCTGACGCGCGAGTCGGGCGCGGCGGGCTGGTCGGAGCCGCGGCGGGTCAACACTCGGGCGCTCTCGGTGTCGGGCGTGGGCCCGATCGATGGCGCCCAGCTCGTGCTCGGGCCAGACGACCGGCTCCACGTCGTCTGGCTGCAGTCCGAACCCCCGGCGTTCTTCTACGCGCGGAGCCTCGCGGACGGTCCCGGCTTCGAACCCCAGCGCGAGCTGCCGGCCGGCGAGGCTGGCAGTCTCGAGGCAGGCCCGGCCGTCGCTGCCGACGGCGGCGGCAGCGTCTACGTCTTCTGGCATGCCGGCGCGTTCGACGACGCGCGGCGCAGCGTCTTCCTGACGCTGTCGCGCGACGGCGGGACGACCTTCGAGCCGGCGCGCCGCGTCAGCCCCGAGGCGGAGGGCGCGTGCGCCTGCTGCGGCCTGAGCGCGCTGGTCGCGCCGGACGGTGCCGTCCACGTGTCGTACCGCGGAGCCGGCGACAACGTGCGCCGGGGGCAGCGGCTGCTGACGTCGACCGACCATGGCCGCACCTTCTCTGACCGGCTGGTCCAGCCCTGGGAGCTGGGGGCCTGCCCGGTGTCCACCACGAACCTGTTCGCCGGCCCCGACGGCCTGACCGCGGCGTGGGAGACGCAGGGGCAGGTCTACTTCGCCGATGTCGACCGGCTCGACGCCGTGCGCGCGCCGCCGGGGCAGGCGCGCTTCCGGCGCAAGAACCCCGTGGTCGCGTTGGACCCCCGCGGAGACACGCTGCTCGCGTGGGGCGACGGCCCCGGCTTCGCCTTCGGCGGCTCGCTGCACTGGCAGGTCTTCGACGCCGCCGGCCTCCCCGTGGGGGAGCCGGGCGGAGGGGCCGGGACGATCATCGACGGAAGCACCGTCGCCGCGGTCGTTCAGGACGGCCGGTTCCTCGTCGTCTTCTAGTGGGTGTCCCGCATGACGAAGCTCGCGAAGCGCAGCATCACCCTTGAATCGGAAGGAAGCGTGGCATCCGAGATGTCTGCTACCATCGATTCCGGACGCTCGGACGGGTCGGCGGCGGGCGTCCGGGGGCTGTCGGCGACAGGCTCGAGAGGGTTCATCATGCGCACGATTCGACCCGGCCGGGAAACCGTTCGCCGGGCGGCGGCCGCGATGCTCTGCGCCGGCGCGCTCGCGGGGGCGTTCGTCCTCACCGCCCGCGCCCAGCCCTCGCGCACCGTGGCCGATGGGGTGTACACCGCCGGGCAGGCAGCGCGGGGCGCGCAGGTCTACCGGGCGCAGTGCGTGACCTGCCACGGCGAGGCGCTCGAGGGCAGCGTCGGCCCTCCGCTGGCCGGAGACGGATTCCTGTCGATCTGGAACGCACTGCCGGTGGTGGAGCTCGTCGACAAGATCCATAACACCATGCCCCTTCAGGCGACGGCGCCGCTCTCTCGGCAGGAGTCGGTCGACCTCACCGCCTACATCCTCGAGGCCGGCGGGTTCCCGGTCGGAACGACGGAGCTGACCGACGGCGCGCTGGCTGACATTGCGCTCCCCACGGCAGCGACCGCTTCCGCGGCCGCCGGCGGCGGGGACCTCTCGGTCGCGCCCATCGCCAACCTCGCCCAGTTGATGCGGGCCATCGCCTTCCCCGCCTCGAACATCGTCTTCAACGTGCAGATCAAGGACCCCGGGGCCGCGGAGCCCCCGCCGACCGGGACCCGGCCCTTCGACTTCGTCGAGTGGGGAGACACCGTCTACCCGGGGTGGGAGTCCATCGACCTCGCGGCGCTGGCCATCGCGGAGTCCGCGCCCCTCTTCCTCGTGCCCGGACGCCGGTGCGAGAACGGCCGGCCCGTTCCCGTGGACCGGGCCGACTGGCAGGACTACACCGCGGCGGTCGTCGAGGCGGGACGGGCCGCCTACCGGGCGTCGCAGTCGCGGGACTGGGACGCCGTCATCGCGGTCACCGACCAGCTCAACGAGGCCTGCGCGAACTGCCATGTGGTCTATCGCGACGTGGGCGCCGAGGGGCGCGGGGTGGGAGCGGACCGCTGCCGGCAGGAGCCCTGACGGAGAATCTTCACGGGAGGAACGACCATGCGCCTGATTACAGTGGTTGCGGCGGCTTCAGTCGTGTTCATGGCCGCGCCGGGGGCGGCGCAGGACTGGACCGAGTTCGCCAGCCAGGAGGACCGGTTCACCTGCAATTTTCCCGGCGAGCCGGAGGTGACGGAGACCACGTGGGTCTCCGAAATGGGGGCCGAGGTGCCCGCGCGCGTCTATTCCGCCGAGAGGGGCCCGAACCGCTACACGGTGACGGTGGCCGACTACAGTCAGGTCGAGCGCATCCTCACGGAGCGGGCCGGCGAGTGCCCGCCGGGGGCGGAGCGCTGCAGCGGCGGCGGCTCCACCGGCGAGGGGTACTGGCGCCACGACGTTCGGGGCGCGATGCTCTACGCGACCTGGACGTTCCTGCAGCGGGACGCCGAGCCGACGCACCTGGGCTACAACTCGCTCGATCGCGTCGAAGGCTACCAGCTGCACCTGACCAACGCCGACCAGTCCCGTACGTTCGTGTCGATCTACATGCACGAGGACAAGCTCTACGTCGCGGAGGGCACGGTCCCGCGGGGCTACCCGGAGCCGGCGCTCTTCCAGCAGTCGCTGGGCTGGCTCGACGAGGACGGGAACGGGCTGCGCTACGAGTCCGCCTACTCGAACGGGTTCCCGGCGCCGCCCCGCGTGCCGGCCGTGTTCTAGGAGACCCGGCCGGGTTCCGGAAGGAGCCGGCGGTGTTCCGGGAAGACCTGGGCGAGTTTCGGAAAGGAGTCGGCGGTGTTCGGGTAGAGAAGAAACCAAGTGGTTCTGCACCGTCCTCTCGGACGGTCGAAGCCAGTGAGGAGGGTCATCATGCGGTTCAAGCTCGGTCTCGCCGTCGTCTGCGCGGTCGCTTTCGTCCTGCCGGCCGGGGGGCACCACTCCCACGGCAACTACTCGGAGGAGTTCACCGACATCGAGGGGGTGGTCACCGAGCTCCATCTGCTGGTGCCCCATTCCTGGCTCTACCTCGAGGTGGAGGGCCCCGACGGCGAGCCGCAGGTCTGGGCGCTGGAGGCCAGCGACCGCAACCACCTGGCCGAGAGCGGCATCAGCCGCGGCTACATCGAGCCCGGCGACGCCGTGACGGCGCGCTGCCACCCCGTGAGGGACGGCTCTCCGGGGTGCCTGCTCGGGTTCCTGAAGGACCCGGACGGAAACGTGAAGGACTGGGACGGCAACAACGCACCGCCGCCGGCCGACTTCTAGCTCCAGCCGTCTGCGCCGCAGGAGCGGTGCAGACTGTCGGCCGATTGGGTTGAGCGGCAATCGGAGCCACGCGCGGCGATTTCCAGGCCGGCGTCGAGACGGTCGTATCCGGAATCCGGGACGGGGCGTTGCGCCGTCCCGGTCCGGCGCCCCGATGACTGCTCGCGGCGGACGACTCGACTGGTTGCCGGGAAGCCGCGGCGTCGGTTTCAGCTCGGGGCGAGGCCGAGGTCGCGGCGGATGCTCGAGAAGTCGAAGGGCTGGCCCTGGACGCGTTGCTCCCGGTGCTCCATGTCCTTCAGCAGCAGGTCGACCGCCCGGCGACCCGCCGCGGTCTGCACGCACTCGCGCGGGGTCCTGTCGTTCAGCCCCGGCAGCGGCCTGTCCGCCCAGTCGGCGTAGTGGCGGGCCTTGGACTCGGCGACTGCGCGTTCCTGCTCCGGTGAGGCCGGCTCCCGCGGCGCCTTCTCGGCCCCGTTCGTGAGAGCGACCGGGTCGGTGTGCTCGCGCGCGCGGTGGCGGATGCGGGCGCCGCACGCGGCCTTGATGCGTTCCCGCAGCGTGTCCGCGCGGGCCCGCGAGTTGGTTTCCAGCCGCAGCTCGGTGGCGCCGGCGTTCAGCTTGACGCGGCCGACCACGATCCCGTCGCCATCCCCCCCTGTCGGGTCGGGGCGCACGAACGTCCAGGTCGCCCAGTCCCCGTCCGATTCCTCCTGCCCGGCGCCGTCGATTCCGGCGATGCGGGTATCGACGGCCCGAACGGCGCCGGGGGTGACCTCGAAGTGGTCCACCGTGAACAGCAGGGGGTCGCCGTCCTGGTTGCGCAGGTCGCGCGGGGCCGCGCCGCGCGCGTCGCAGTGTTCGACCGCCTCCTCCCAGCGCCGTATCAGGTAGCGTCCCAGGGAAGCGTCCCGGAGCCGCTCGATCGGCACCGCCCGCCGGCGCCGCAGGCGGCCGCGGGCGCGCCGGACGACCTCGGCCGCATGGAACGGCGGCAGCGGCCGCGGGTGCAGGCCGCAGAGCAGCGAAACGCCCTCGTGGTCGACGACGCGGCCCAGTATCGCGTGGCGCCGCAACAGGGTCTCCGACGCCCGCGTCTCCCACACCGTGCGCCGCTCGCCGGACAGCAGGTCGTGCAGCGTCAGGGTCTTGCCGGGATCGACCTCCTCCACCTCCCATACCGAGAGCCACGCGGCCCGCTGCGCGTCCAGCCAGCGGCGTTCCTCCGGCGTGCAGCGGTGCCCGCGAGCGGCGAGGTAGGCGTCGGCGACCGTCCGTCCGTCCACCTCGAAGTCGTACACGGACCAGGGCCAGGCGAGCTGCGCGGTGCCGCCCGACTCGCCGAAGTCGTCTTCGAAGGCTCGCCACCTGTCCCCGAACCGGTCGAGCGCGAACCCGGTGAGGCGGAGGACCAGGCGCTCGTCCAACCCGTGGGTTGCGGTCGCGCTGGAGGCTTGGGCGTGCTCGGCCTCGTCGGCGGCGAGATGGCACTTCTTGTACTTGCGGCCGCTGCCGCACGGACAGGGGTCGTTGCGGCCCGCCCGCGGCCGGAACGGCTCCGCCGGGGCGGACAGGGCGAAGGGAGCGGAATCATCGTCGTCGGGTTCGGGTCCGTCGGACGGCGGCGGGTCGAGGTCCGCCGCCGCCTCGTAGGGCGTCGTGAGCCGCACTGCGCGGTCGTCGTCGTCGAAGTACGACTCGCAGACGGGAGCAGGCGAGTCCGACGCGAAGAGCGGCGAGTGCCTGGCGAACAGCGCGCAGAGCGACCGCGCGCAGGCGGTGGCGATCTCGACATCGCGTTCCACGAGGGGACGCGGCGCGCCATCGGGCTCCCTCCGGTCCACCAGCGGGTAGGCGTCCGGGCTCGCGACCGCCCAGCCGTGCTCCATCGCCTCGCGTCGCATCGACGGGGGCAGACCGGTGGCGGGCTCGAACGTCAGCGAGAGGAGCTCGGTGCCCGGGGCCCCGCTCTTCTCGAGGGCGCCGGTCGCCGCCGCCTCGAGGTAGCGGTGGAAGCCGTCGGCCGAGGGGAAGATCAGCACCCCGCGATACTCGTCGAGACCGCCGATGACGGAGACGCAGGCGCCGTCGACGTCGAGGGCGGGGATGTCCATCCGTATCACCTGGAGGTCGCTGGCTACCGTCCACGGCTTCATGGCGAACAGCCGGAGGCAGGCCGTGAACAGCTTCTCGACCGCCGCGGGCGGTACGTGTCCCCCTGCGAAGTAGCTCGGCTCGTCCTCCGGCGACGCCGGCATCGTCGCGATCATGTGCTCGAGAAGCTCGTCGAGCTCCGGCGTCGGCGCGACGTTGACGGGTATCGTCCCGGCGACCTCGGCCCGCACCTCGGCGGCGGTGTCGGCGTCGGCGACGCGGATGAGGTCGGGCCTGCGCGGCGCGCCCGCGAGGGGCTGCGTCAGGGCGCTGCGCAGCGTGCGCGCGACCGCGCCGCCGGTGTCCTCGGGCGTCACGACCGCCTGTCCGACGATCAACCCGTCGGGCAGCTCCAGCCAGAGCACGATGTCGGGACGGTAGGGCTCTTCGCGATCGTGGACGAAGAAGGGCGTCTGCAAACGGCCGCCGATCCATTCGCGGAAGAGCTGCGGCTGACCGTCGGCGCGACTCCCGTCCGCTGCGTCGCGTTGCGGCTTCAAGCGGGAACCCTCTCGATCATGCGGGATCATACCGCCGGGGGGGCGTGGTCGCTCGAACGCGGAAACGCCGCCGGTTCGAGGAGCGGAACCATCGGTGGACGATTCCGGTCGAGCCGCTGGGGGGCACCAGCGGCTCGACCGGGTTCCGGCGCGGCTCGCCGACCACGCCAGATAGCGAGGCGGAGCCCCACGGTCTCGGCGTCGACCCGGTGCCGGCCGCTCTAGTGGTGCGCCACGTCCCGATGTTCGGACACGGACGTGGGTTTGCGGCCCGCCATCGTTAACGCCCGACGTTCAATCATGGCGCGGTACTAATCGGGCAAGGCGAAGACGAACAGGTTGTTGCCCATGCTCGGGCGCAGCTCGGGCGTCAGGGGCGCGAAGTACACCAGGGTGCGCGAGCTGCCGGTGCTGACCGCGACGTACTGCCGGCCGTCGACCGCGAACGTGATCGGAAACCCGGTGATCGGCGAGCCCAGGTTCACCTCCCACAGCACGTCCCCGGTCTCCGCGTCCAGGGCGCGGAACCGGCCGTTGAGATCGCCGCCGAACACGAGCCCGCCGGCCGTCGCGACGAGCGATGTGGTGGCGGCCCGCTGCTCGTACGTCCACATCAGCTCGCCGGTCTCCGGGGAGAGCGCCTGCACGGTGCCGAGCTGGTCGGTGCCGGGCGCAAGCTCGCTCCGCACGGCAAGCGCATAGAGCGAGGTGGCGACGCTGTCGCTGCCGGCCGTGGCCATCATTCGCGCACAGGCGTTGCGCAACGGGAAGTACATCAGCCCCGTCAGCGGGCTGTAGGCCCCCGCCTCCCAGTCCTTGCCGCCCACCAGCGTCGGGCAGGCCAGCACCGTCTGTCCGTTGCCCGTGAAGACGACCTCCGGGTTCTCGGTGACCGCGCCGGTGGCGCCGTCGATGCTGCTGATCACGTTCTGCGTGACGGTCGGCGTCGCCCACAGGAACTCGCCGGTCTCGCGGTCGAGGGTATAGACGATACCGGTCTTGCCGGGAATCCCGGTCACGACCTTGCGGACCTCGCCGTGCCGCAGCCGGGGGTTGATCCACTGCACGGCCGCCGGGTCCGGCGCGACGGCCGTGTCGAGCAGCAGGCGCTCGAACGGGTGATCGAGATCCCAGTGGTCGTTCAGGTGCTGGTAGTACCAGACAATCTCGCCCGTGTCGGCGTCGAGGGCCAGCGTGGAGTTGTGGTACAGGTGCTTCTTGTCGGCCCCCCCGAGCATGAACTTCGGGGCGGGCGACGTCACCGACGTGCCGATGTAGATGAGGTTCAGGGCCGGGTCGTAGCTGGGCACCATCCAGGCGCCCACATGCTTGCGCTCCTCGTAGGGCACGTCGCCCCAGCTCTCGTCCCCCGGTTCGCCGGGTGCGGGTATGGTGCGTGTCCGCCACAGCTCCTCGCCGGTCCGGGCGTCGTGGGCGGTGATGACGCACGCCTCGGGACCGCCCGCCGGGGCGCAGCTCCGCCCCGAGACGATCTTGCCGCCGGCGATGATGGGGCCGGAGGTCTGGTTGGCGGGATGCGTCCGGTAGTCGAGGATCTGCGTCTCCCAGGCCAACCGGCCCGTCGCCGCGTCGAGGGCGAAAACGTAGTCGTCGACGCTGGTGTCGATGATGAGGTCGTCGTAGATGGCGAGGTTGCGGTTGACCTCGGCGAGGACGGTGATGAGGAAGTCGTCCACGTCGTCGGGGAGCGACCGCCGGTATTCCCACAGGAGGTCGCCGCTCGCGCCGTCGATGGCCTGGATGACGTCCCGCGGGTTGGGCATGTACATGACGCCGTCATGGACGAGCGGCGTTCCCTGCTGGAGACCCGGCCCGAGGCCTCGCGACCAGACCATCCGCAGCTCGCCCACGTTGTCGCGATCGATCTGCTCGAGCGGGCTGTAGCCCCAGCCGTCGAGCGTCCGCCGCCACATGAGCCAGTCGGCCGGATCGGGATCCTGCAGCACCTCGTCGGTCACCGGGACGAAGGGACCGCTCGACTGAGCCAGCGCCTGGCCCGCAGTCATCACGAGACACACTGCCAATGCCCAACGGATCGCAGACATACGCCCTCCACGCCACACTCTACACTCGTGCTGCCCGGCGCTCGTCGCCGGCCCCCCGGCCCGCTAGTGGGCCAGCGGGTCCGGCCGCACCTGGAACTTGAAGACCGGCGCCACCCGCTCCGTTCCGCCCTCGGCGTGGAACGGGGTCCGGCTGCCCGACGTCGTCCAGATGCCCCGTCCCTTCCAGCCGGCGGCGGGGTCGTCGATGCGTCCGTCGAGGCCCTTGCCGAAGAAGCTCCCGAGCGGGTAGGGCACGCGGAAGTTGTGGAACTCGCCGTCCACCAGCGCCAGGACGCCCTCGGACAGGTTGCCGGTCGCCAGCGGGATGTTCTCGCCGAGCCCCAGCAGGTCGAACCGGTCGGTGAAGTTGTAGTACGCAGACTCGGCGGCCCCGGAATCGATCGCCCCCTTGAAGTTCGGCCCCGGGAACTGGTAGAGCGCCCAGCCCTCCGGGCAGTGCCGGCCGGTGGCGGTGGGCCCGTTGAGGGCACTCGTGCACTTCGTGCGGTCGAAGCTCGCGAAGTGACCGCTCGCCAGCACCGTCCACACCACGCCGTTGCTGTCGACGTCCATGCCGCGCGGCGAGAACCCCTGCACCGCCGCGTCCGACTCGTTCCACGGCACCTCGTAGAACTCGGCCAGCGCGGTGTTTACGGGATCGTCGCCGGGCACGAGCCTCACGAGGCCGCCCGGGAACCCCAGGGTCGAGCCCCAGATCGATCCGTCGAGGGGGCTGGGGGCGACGCCGTAGAAGCCCCGCTCGATGCGCGCGTCCTTCGTGGGATCGATGGGCTCGCCCGGCTCGACGTACTCGTCCCGCCGGCCGTTGCCGTTGGTGTCGAGCACCTGCACCGTCCAGCCCTGGGCCAGCTCCTCGTCGCCGGTCTCGTCGAACACCTTCGTGTCGAACCACGCGACCACCGGCCCGCTGCCGCAGAACCACAGCTTGTCGTCGTAGGCGAAGTTCAGGTGGTGGGTGCCGAAGCAGGTGTTGACGGTGGTGACCTCCCCCGTCTCGGGGTCGTACATCTGGACCTGGCGGTTGCTCCGCTCGATGGGGAACGCCTGGGCGGACGGATGGGTCGACCCCGGCTGGCAGAACGCGGGGGTCTCGGCCGCGCGCACCCGGGCGGCGATCCAGACGCGCGCCCGGCTGTCCATGGCGAAGCTGTGGGCGACGCTGCGGCTGTGCCAGATGACTTCGTCGCCCCAGTACGGCGACGGCATCTTGGGCGGCGTGTCCGCCGAGTTCGGCGTGTCCGCGTCGCGGACCTGCAGCGGCACCACGCCGGCCACGTGCGTGTTGGGGTCGACGACGGGCATGTCGTCGGTGCTGTTCTCGGGGGCGCCGTAGACGGGGCCGTTCGCGTTGACGTTCGGGTCGCGCTTGTCGGCCGAGATCAGGTCGTGCATGTACGCCTCGGGGTCCGACCAGTCCCACAGGGTCACGACGACGTTGCGCTCGACCCCCTGGGGGCGGGGCGGGGGTGTCATCGGGTACTCGCCGGCCTGGATGCGGTCGGTCCAGTCCGCGTACATCGCCAGCGCGCGGTCGCGCCCGACCACGGCGAGCCGCGCGTCCATGGTTGCGCCCGCCTGCCCCGACTGCACCCGGCGGTCCCAGGCGGCGAGGTGCGAGTCGAAGTCGCCGAGCCCCTCGGGAATCTCCCGCGTGGCCTTGTTGCCCAGCGCGTGGCAACCGGTGCAGCCGTCGGTGTTGACCACCGAGCGGATCCACTCGCCCTGGCTCTCGATGTCCGGCGAGATGCCGTTGCCGTCCGCTCCCGTGCCCGGGAACTCGTCCGGCGCCGGGACCTCGAGCAGGGCGAACCAGTCCTGCGCCGGGTAGTACTCGGCCGCCGCCGCCGCGTCGGGGGCGACGACCGCGGTGAGATCGAGGGCCGCGCCCGGCTCGGCCCGCACCCTCTCGGAGTCGACCAGCCCGTAGCCGCGCACCCAGACGTCGTAGGCGGCCTCCGGCAGATCGGGGAGGAGGTAGCGTCCCTCATCGTCCGTCACCACGATCCGGACGAAACGGGTGGGCAGATCGCGGGTCTCGGCGATCACCCAGACCCCGGCCTCGGGGCCGTTCGGGCCGGTGACCACCCCGGCGATGTCGTCGCCGTCCATCGCGATCGCCCCGCCCGGCGCCTGACCGGCGAGCACCGCGACCAGCGACAGGGTGACGGCAATCGCTCCTGCGACCGCGATCCGGCTCGAAGACAACACACTGCGCGCCATGTCCAACCTCCTCCACGTCGGGAGACCCTCGTCCGCCGGCCTGATGATGCGAGGCGGGTCGGTCCGTCCCGGAGCGTGCGCCCCATCATGTCACCCGTCGTGCGGTCACGCAAAGGGCGTGCAGGATTCCGGGGCAGGCGTCGGCGCGCCAGAACGGGGTTGGTGGAGTGGTGCGGGGCCCCGGGGCCGGGGCGGAGTTGTTGTCGCTTTCTCCGAGCCCGAGTCTGCGCCGCGGAACGGTGGGGACTCCGGCCGGGCGGTCGAAGTGGCCGGGGCGCGCGTGCCCGTCGAAGGCGCAGGCAGCGCTCGCCGGGCAGGTCCGGGCCACGGGGGGAGGGAGGCCTCCTGCCGGCTGGGTTGGGCGGGGAACGGGGCCGGAGGCGATGCTCTCCGGGCTACGAAATGCCGGTGATGGTCCCCGGCGTGGCGCGCGGGTCGCGGGATCCCCACGCCCCGGCCGCGACCCGCGCCAGGAAGTCCGCGATGAACGCGTTCACGAGGTCGGGCTCCTCGAGGTTCAGCGTATGGCCGGACTTCGGCAGGACGGCCAGACCGCTCCGGGGGATGACGCGCTTCAGCCACAGGCTGGTCTCGAGGCAGCCGTCGTCTTCGTCTCCGGCGACGATCAGCACCGGTGCTTCGATGCCGTGGAACTCGGCTTCCAGCGTGTACAACGACGGCCGCTGCCGCTGCACGCCGAGCATCGTGCGAACCGCTCCGCCCGCGTCGTGCTCCCCCAACTCGCGCACGAGCTGCTCCCACCCCCGAGGGTCCTTGTTCTGGAACTGCACCCGCGCCGGCCCCGACAGGTACCGGCGGGCGAAGGGCGCCATCCCCGACTGTCGAATCAGCCGGGCGATGGCCTCGCACTCGTCGCGGAAGTGCTGCGACTCCGCGGGACGCGCGCCGTAGCCGGTGCCCAGGACGACCAGCGAGCGGACCCGCGCGGTGTGCTGTATCGCCAGGTGCAGTCCGGCGAAGCCGCCCATGGAGATGCCGACGATGTCCGCCGACTCGACGTCGAGCCCGTCCAGCACGGCGACGGCGTCGTCGACCGCGTGCTGTTGCGAGTACGCGGCGGGCTCGGCCGGAACCTGTGACGGCGGGTAGCCCCGCGCCGCGTAGGTGATGCAGCGATGACTGCGGGAGAACCGCCGGACCTGCGGCTCCCAGCTGCGATGGTCGCCGGCGTACTCGTGAACGAAGAGGATGGCGTTGCCGCGGCCCACGGATTCCGTGTGGAGTTCCACGCCGTCCGACGTGATGACTGCTCGTGCTGACATGACGCCACCCGCTCGATGCTCCCGCCCCGCTCGTATTCTCGTCTGTAGTCGTCGCCCATCATAACGACCTGCCGCGTCTGCTCCGGCCGCACGCCCAGCACGGGCATCGCATCGCTCGCGGTGTTTCAGTAGACACGCAAAATCCCCTGGAACTCGACCGCATGGACGCTCCGAGGGAAGGTGCGCGCGCGGAGCGAAGCGCTCCCGCAAATCGTCGCCTTCGGCTCCGCTTGGCGCCCAACCAACCCTCCGGGAGTCGGCGCCGTTCTTCGGCGCAGACTCCTACTCGTACCTGAGCGCGACCGCGGGGTTCATGCGCGCCGCCCGGCGTGCCGGCAGGTAGCAGGCGCCGAGCGTCAGAGCGATCAGGGCGAACGGAACGACGACGAACGTCATCGGACTGGGACTACTCATAAGGCCCGCCATCAAGCTGCCGAGCAGGCCCGCGATCGTCGCGCTGAGGAGTCCACCGACCACGATGCCGGCCAAGGAGAGGATCACGCCCTGACCCATGACCAGCCACAGCACCCGTCCCGTGCCGGCGCCCATCGCCCGGCGGATGCCGATCTCTCGCGTCCGGCGGGCGGCCGAGTAGGCGACGAGGCCGTAGAGGCCGACGAGTGTGAGGACCAGCCCCAGCGCACCCATCGCCCCGCCCATTCTCAAGACTCGCCGCTGAGGCGCAATCACCCGCCACTGGAAGAAGCTCGAGACGGTCTGCAGGCCGAAGATCGGCTGAGCGACGTCCAGGCTCCTCACGACGTCGCGCAGGGGGCCCGCCAGCGACACGGCGTTCGCGTCGGTCGATGCCTCGACGAGCGCGAACATGCGCGTGCGCGGGTTCTGGGAGAACGGCAGGAAGACGAAAGCCGTCGGCGCCTCGGTGATGGACTGATACTTGCCCGTCTCCGCGACCCCCACCACCTCGAGCCAGGGACGCTCCGAATCACCGTTCAACCGCAGTCGTCTGCCGACGGGGTTCTGCCCGGGCCAGTACATATCCGCGAACCGCTCGTTGACGATGGCCACGCGCGGCGTTTGTGCCGTGTCGTGCTCGTCGAAGGCCCGCCCGCGTCGAATATGCGTCCCCATCGTGTCGAAGTAGCCGCCGTCGACGACGGCGGCCTGCACCGCCTCGTCCTCCCTGTCCGGCGGCAGCCGGTATCCCTCGGGGATGATGCGCTCGACGCTGCCGCCGCGGTCCAGGGGCAGCCGGCTGGCGAGGGCCACCGACGTCACGCCGGGAAGTGCGCGCACCTCTTCCACGAGCTGCCTGTAGAACGCTCGCGTGCGCGCGGGTCGGTACTGCACGTGGGACGTGTCCAGGGTCATCATCAGGCGGCGGTCCGTGCGGTATCCCGGATCGAGCGCGACCGACTTCCCGATGCTGTCCATCATCAAGCCTGTCGTTACGAGCAGCACCATCGACAACGCGACCTGAACGACGACCAGCGCGCTGCGGCCGAGCATCCGGGTCCGACCGGCTTCGCCCTGACTCGCGTGGTTGAGCAGCGACACCAGACGGGTCTTCAGGCCGTAGCGCGCCGGCGCGAGGCCGGCCAGCACCGCCGTCACCCCCGTGAGGACGAGGCTGACAAGCAACGCCCGGTGGTTCATTCGTGGCTCGATGACCAGCGGCAGCCCGTCGCCCTGGCCCGCGATGTTCCCCACGAGGCTAATCGTGAAGAACGAGAGCGCGATGCCGACGCCCGTCCCGAGGAGCGCCAGCAGCAGGCTCTCTGTCAGGAACTGGCGGAGCAGGCGATACGCCCCGCCCCCGAGGGCCATCCGGGTCGCCACCTCCACCGAACGGGCCGTGGCCCATCTCAACAGGAGACTTGCGACGTTCGCGCAGGCGATGAGCAGGACGGTGAACGCCAGCCCCATCATCATGGGGAAGAGGATGACCACCGATGGATCTCCCTCGATGCGCTGCTGTCGGACCGTCCGGACCGCCAGCGTGCTACCGACGTCCGCGTCCGGATGCTCGCGCTGCAACCCCGCCCACTGCGCCTCCACCTCGGCATGGGCGGCCTGCTGCGAGACGCCCGGACGAAGTCGGCCGTGGACCAGGAACGGGCGACCGGTCCGGCTCTCCAGCAAGCCTTCGTCGCCACCCAGACTCTCCGCCATCACCGCCGGCACGTAGAACGCCGGCCGGAAAATGGCGCCCATCCCGGTGAACGACTCCTCCGTGACGCCGATCACGGTGAACGCGACCCCGTTGAGCCAGACGACGTCGTCCACAACGGTGTCGTCGGCGTCCAGCACCGTCGCCCAGAAGTCGTGGCTGAGCACCACGACAGGATCGCGCCCGGGCACGACGCCCTCGTCGGGCCCGAAGGTCCGGCCCCGCTCGGGTCGCACACCGAGCACGTCGAAGAAGTTGTCGCTCACCAGCATCCCGACGCGCATCTCACGGCTGTCCTGCCGCGCCCGGGCGAAGCTGTACGACACACGCCGGCGGGCAAACAGCCCTTCGAACGAGCTCAGGCGCTCGCGGAGATCCCTGTAGTTCGCGTACGCGATCCCCTGCCGGCGGGGGCCTTCCACGGTCAATGCCGTGACGGCCACCACGGCGTCCGCGTCGGCGACCGGGAGGGGGCGCAGCATATAGGCGTCGGCGTACATGAACAGCACGCTGTTGACGCCGATGCCGAGAGCGATCGATACCGTCGCCGTCAGCGTCAGGAGCGGATTCCTTCGGAGCATGCGCAGTCCGATCCGCACGTCGGCCCGCAGGTCGTCGAGCCACGGCAAGCCGCGCTGGTCGCGCAGCGCCTCCATCGACTGGGGGAGACCGCCCAGGCGTACGCGCGCCAGCCGCGCTGCCTCGGCCGGAGAGTGGCCCTGGCCGCGAAGCTCCTCCTCCGCTTGTTCGAGATGGAAGCGCAGCTCGTGCTCGAGATCGGGGTCGGTCGGGCTGCGCCGGAGCGCGCCCCACAGACGACGCAGGTACTCGCGCAGGACAGTCATCGTGATCTCCTGGTCAGCGCCGTTGCGCAAGACGGGTCGGCCTGCGGCGCGCGTCGCGACGGACGGCGCAGCCATTCGCGTCGAGGGTGCCGCGAAGGACCTCCGCTCGGGACTGGTCTCCATTAGTCATTCCAATGAAAGTACCCCAGCGCCCGTTAGAATGTCAAATGGACTTGCGGGTCGGCCGCCCCGCGTGGTGCGTGATGACCGTCGATGACGTGCCGGTCAGCATCGTCCCCCGGAGCCCTCGGCGGCGGCTGCCGCCTGATGGCGCCGCCACCCGGTCGGTGGTATAACGGCAGCACCGGCGGCCACGCGGTCTGCAGGCGCCGTCCGACGGCGTCGGGGAGTTGCGATCATGTCGAAGGGTGCTCGCGTCGGCGTCGGCGGATCGCGTTGGCGCGGAGCCCACGCAGAGACCCCACGCGCGCTCCCGGGACGGAATCGCGCGGCGGCGGTGGTCCGGGTGGCGACCGCCGCCCTGATCGCGGCGGGCGGCTCCGTCGGCGGACCGCTCGCCCGGTCCGGCGGCGTCGCGGTGGCGCAGCCGCCGACGGCGGCGTCGCCGGCCCAGGTGGCGGACGGCGGCTTCACGGCGGAGCAGGCCGCGGCCGGGTGGACCGTGTACGCGCGGCAGTGCGGCGAGTGCCACGGCGAGGGGCTGGACGGGGCGGAAGCGCCGCCGTTGCGCGGGGTCGACTTCCTGAACGGCTGGGCGGGGCAGACGACGGACGAGCTGTTCGCGTACGTGCGCGACGAGATGCCCCCCGGCCTCGGGGGCTCGCTCGGCGATGGGGTCTACCTGGACCTCGTCGCGTATATCCTCGACGCGAACGGCGCCCGGCCCGGCGACGCGCCGCTGGCGGCCGACGCGGCGGTCGCGATCGGCGATGCCGCGAACGTCGACGAGGCGCGGCGGGCGGCGGAGGCGGGCGAGCCGCCTCGGCGGCGACCGATGCGGTTCGTCAACCGGGAGGTGCCGCGCGAGCTGACCCCGGTCACCGACGCGCTGCTCGCGGACCCGCCGCCCGGCGACTGGTTGAGCTGGCGGCGCACGCGCGACAGCCACGGCTACAGCCCCCTCGACCACATCACGCGCGACAACGTCGACGAGCTGCGGCTGGCCTGGGTGCTGGCGATCCGCGAGGGCAACAACCAGACCACGCCGCTCGTGCACGACGGCGTGATGTTCCTGGCCAGCCCGGGGAACGTGGTGCAGGCGATAGACGCGGTCGGCGGCGACGTCATCTGGCAGTATCGATGGCCCCTGCCCGACGATGCGCCCCAGCGGGCGGCGACCCGCACCCTCGCCCTCTACGGCGACAAGGTCTTCCTCGCCACTCACGACGCGGCCCTCGTCGCCCTCGACGCGCGGACCGGGGCCGAGGCGTGGCGCGCCGTGAAGGCGGACTACACGCAGGGCTTCCGACAGAACTCCGGCCCCGTCGTCGCCGACGGCGTCGTCATCAGCGGCATGAACGGCTGCAACCGCTACAAGGAGCAGACCTGCTTCATCACCGGGCACGACCCCGACACCGGCCGCGAGCTGTGGCGCACATCCACCATCGCCCTGCCCGGCGACCCGAACGACGCGTCATGGGGCGACACGCCGCCGTACCTGCGCGCGGGCGGCGACTCGTGGATCCCGGGCAGCTACGACCCCGGACTCGGCCTCTTCTACATCGGCACCGCGCAGGCGAAGCCGTGGGTGGCGGCGAGCCGCGGCATGACGACGCGGCAGGACGCGCTCTACACCAACTCGACACTGGCCCTGAACCCGCGGACCGGGCAGGTCGAGTGGTACTTCCAGCACGCGCCGGGGGAGACGCTCGACCTCGACATCGTCTACGAGCGCGTGCTCGTCGACGCCGACGGCGAGCGGTGGCTCTTCACGATCGGCAAGGACGGCATTCTCTGGAAGCTCGACCGGCGCACGGGGGCGCTGGTCGACCTGCGCGAGACGGTGTACCAGGACGTCTTCGAGTCGATCGACCGGACCACGGGCGAGCTGACCTACCGGCCGGACATCCGCGACGCGGACATCGGCGACCGCGTGCCGGCCTGTCCCAGTCTGCTCGGCGGCCACAACTGGCAGGCGTCGGCCTATCACCCCGGGGCGGGCGCGCTGGTGATTCCGCTCCATCAGGCGTGCATGTACCTGACCGGCCGCGAGGTGGAGTTCGTCGAGGGCGGCGGGGGAGTGGCGGGCCGGTCCGAGTTCCGGGATATGCCTGGCTCGAACGGCAACGTGGGCAAGCTGGCCGCCTACGACGTGCGGACGATGGAGGAGCTGTGGAGCCGCGAGCAGCGGGCCGCGTTCCTGACGTCGACGCTGACGACGGCGGGCGGGCTGGTCTTCGCGGGCGACGCCGACCGCTACTACCGGGCGTTCGACGTCGAGACGGGGGAGGTCCTCTGGGAGACCCGCCTCGGCGCCGCCGCGCACGGCTATCCCATCACCTACGAGGCGGGCGGGCGGCAGTTCCTCGCCGTCCCCGCTTCGCTGGCGGGCGCGTTCAGGGGCCTCACCGCGCAGCTCACGCCGGAGGTCTTCCAGCCGGAGGGCGGGAACGCGCTATACGTCTTCACCCTGCCTTAACAACCAGATGTATTCCGAGAACGTCCGGCATCGTCCAAATTGTTGTGTAAATGACTGACCAATAGCCATTTACGATTCGGTGCCACGGACTGAGCGGGGCAGGACGTGCGGTGGAATCCGGCTGCATCCCGTATATAATGGTGGAATGGATGTTGTAGCCAAAACCCCCGATACACCCCGCAGAACCAAGCGCCGAGGGCGCCATCCCGACAAGGCCCTCTCGGCCGCCTTCGTCCGCTCCGCGCCGCCCGGGCGCCACGCGGACGGCAACGGCCTGTACCTGTTCGTCCAGCCGACCGGGACCCGAAGCTGGGTCCAGCGGCTCGTCATCCGCGGCCGGCGCCGAGAACTCGGGCTCGGCGCCGCCACCCTCGTCCCGCTCGCCAAGGCCCGCGAGCAGGCCCTCGCCAACCGCATGCTGGCGCGCTCGGGCGGCGACCCCCTCGCCGACAAGCGCCGCGTCCAGGGAGTGCCCACCTTCGCCGAAGCCGCCCAGCGCGTGCTCGAACAGAAGCGCGGCGGATGGCGCGGCCGGTGGCACGCACAGAACTGGTGGCGGAGCATGGAACGATATGCGTTCCCGCGCATCGGCAGCCGGCCCGTGTCCGAGGTCAACACGGCCGACGTCCTGGAGATCCTCACGCCGATCTGGCACGTCAAGGCGGAGACGGCCCGCGCCGTCCGCCAGCGCATCCGGTCGGTGATCGAGTGGGCCGTCGCGCTGGACATGCGGAACGACAACCCTTGCGACCGGGTGCTGCCGGTGCTCGGTCCGCAGAACGACATCGTGACGCACCGGCAGGCGCTGCCCCACAGGGACGTGGCCGCGGCCATCGAGACGGTCCGGGCAGGGTCCGCGCAGCCCGCCGTCAAGCTGGCGTTCGAGTTCTTGGTGCTGACCGCCACGCGGTCGGGCGAGGTGCGGGGCGCACAATGGGCCGAGATCGACGCGACGGAACGCGTGTGGACCCTGTCGGCGCAGCGGATGAAGGCGAAGCGCGAGCACCGTGTTCCGCTCTGCGGCCGGGCGCTGGAGATCCTCGACGCGGCGCGGGCTCTCGGCGACAGCAGTCCGCACGTGTTCCCGATGCGGAGCGGGAGGCCGATCTCGGCGTCGACGCTTCTCAAGATGCTCAACGACCTTCGGATCGCGGCTGTTCCACACGGCTTCCGTTCGTCGTTCCGGGACTGGGCGGCCGAGAAGACGGACCATCCGCGGGAGGTCATCGAGGCGGCGCTGGCTCACGTCGTCCAGAACAAGGTCGAGGCCGCCTACGCCCGTTCGGATCTGTTTGAGCGCCGGCGGCTGCTCATGGACGATTGGTCGGAGTACCTCGGTGGAGAGTGCGGACGGGTGATGGCGCTGCGCCAGTAGCGCCCGCGGCGTATCGCCCTGCCCCCCTCGCGGCGCTGGTGGCTCGGACCGGAATCCCGCTCCCGCCCGCGCTGTCGGCTTTGCTGCCGCATCCTCTCCACGGCCCGCGCAGCGTCCGGCCAGGGTCGTGTAGTGCTCGATGATGCTGACCCGCGCTGTCGGGCCCATCAGCATGACCGTGTGCTCGCCGCCGTCAAGGCGCGGCGCTTCGCTCCGCCCCCGCTTCGCGGGGCTGACGGCCTTGACGCGGCTGCGCTCACGGTCCCGGCAGGCCCTGCCCGACAGCCCGGGAACGCTCAGACAGGAGGGCCCCGAAAACTGATGTGTTGACGGAGACTGGGGGGTCCCTTTTCACGTGGCCACGGTGGTCCTTGTTTCAGTTGCCATTTCCAGGCGACACCGAGGGCCAGTACCGCGACTCGACGGCGGCCGGCGCCGCCGCCGACATGATCGTGTCCGTCAGCCGCGGCGGGACGCCACGGTCTCGCCGACTCACGCCCTCCGGGCGCTGGCCCGAGGACCCGCTGACCGTCGTCCTCGAACCCGGCGTCGGCGTCGAGCCGGCCCCGGACCTGGAGGAAGCCGAACCGGATCGCTCGGACCGAACTCCGGTTCGGCCGCTCGCCGAGCGCGTGCTGCTGCACCTGCTCCGGTGCGACCCGCACGCCCGCCCGCCGGCGCGCACGCTGGCCAGCGCGCTCGACTGTTCCGGCCGGCGGTACCCGGACCTGCGGGCGGCTCTCGACGAGTTGCTCGACGCCGGGCGCATCGACCACGGCCAGCGGCCGGGCACGACGCGCCGCAGGGGACCGCGGCTATGCGCTCACCGTGGAAGAGACGCGCCGGTGCCGAAGCGCTCCGCACCCAGTGCGTTACCAGCGTTTCCGCCAATGGAAACGGGCCGTAAACGAACGGGAAACGCATGGCGGAAACGCAGTGCGTTTCCGTTTACGTTTCCCGCCACCCCCAGGGGTGAGCGGAAACGGTAACGGTAACGATGATCGTCGTTCCGCGATCGGGCCGCCGAACAGACCGCCCACCCCGAGAGGTCATCGAGGCCATCTTGACACACCGTGTTCGCAACCAGACGGAGGCTGCCTACGCACGATCCGACCTCTTCTGAACGCCGCCGAGCGTTGATGATCGAGTGGACCGTCTACCTGTACGAGGAGAGGACCGCGCACCACACGGACCCCCGTGACGGTCTCAATTGATATTCCGTCGTACCTGCACGCCGCGGCCCACACTACCCCGAGTTCAAGGTGCCGAACCCCTTGATTGCCCTTGGTCGTGATCCAAACGCTCATGTCGACGAACTCATGGTGCGCTGGCGCCACAACGACTGGCGCACTTGGGTCCGGGTGGGCGGTCGGCGCCGGCACCGCCACGCAGTCGCGACGCGCCGGCGCACCGACGTCACGTGCCGAGACAACGCCCTTACTCCACGCGTAGCGCGTCCATCGGGTCGATGCGGGCGGCGCGGCGGCCAGGGAGCCAGCAGGCGACGACCGCGACGCCGACGAGGGCGACGGGCGCGACCACGAACGTCAGCGGGTCCTCAGCGCCGACGCCGAACAGGAAGCTCTCCAGAAGCCGGGCCGAGCCGGCCGCCGCGAAGAGGCCGAGAACGGCGCCCGCCGCGATGAGCCCGGCACCCTGCCGGACGACGAGGGCGACGACGTCGCCGGGCCGGGCGCCGAGGGCCATGCGGACCCCGATCTCCCGGCGGCGCTGCGAGACGGTGTAGCTGAGCAGGGCGTAGATGCCGAAGGCGGCCAGGAACAGCGCGAGAGCGGCGAAGAACCCGACGAAGACGGCGTAGAAGCGGGGTTGCTCGACCGCCGCCGACAGCCGCGCGTCCATCGTCGTCACCTGGTCGATGCTCGCCGCCGGACCCGCCGCGGCTACCGCCTCGCGCAGGAACGGGACCGCGGCCAGCGGGTCGCCGGCGGTCCGCACCGCGACCGACGAGGAAGAGAACATGCCGCCCAGCATCGACGCCTGCTCGATCTGCGGGAGCGGCAGGTACGCCTCGGCCTGCGACTCGGTGATCGTCAGCGCGCCGTAGCGGACGTCGGCCACGACCCCGACCACCTCCCACGGCTCGTCGCCGGCGCCGGCCGGCACCACCCGCCGGCCGACGGCCGGCTCGCCGCCGAAGATCTCGCGGGCGAGCGTCTCGCTCAACACCAGCACCGGCGGGCCCTCGGCCCGGTCGAGCGAGGTGAACACCCGTCCGCTCCGGAGGCGCAACCGCATCGCGTCGAAGTAGCCGGGGCTGACGAAGTTGACGGGGGCCCGGGGAAGGTCCAGGGGGTCGGCCGGCACCGGGGCGCCCGCCTCGCGGAACGTAGTCCGGCTGACGTTCCCGCCGGACGCGAGCGGAAAGCGCGACGACACCCCCGCCGCTTCGACCTCCGCGAGGTCCTCCAGCCGGGCCAGCTCGTCCACGAGCGCGCGTCCGAAGAGCCGCCCCGCCGTCCGCAGGCCGGCGATCACGTCGGGAGCCATGTCCGGGCGGAACGTCACGTCGGGGTTCCGGATGCGGGCGGCGATGACGTTGGCCGGGTCGTAGCCGCGGTCGACGGTCACGAGCCCAACGAAGCTGCGCAGGAGCAGCCCCGCCCCGACGAGCAGCATGAGGGCGAGGGCGACCTGGGCCACGGCCAGGGCCGCGCGCGTCCGGTTGGAGCGGAGCAGCCGGAAGCCGCCGGGGGCCTGCGCGCTTCCCTCGTTCAGCGTGCGCACCAGGTCGATCCGCGACCACTGGAAGGCGGGCGCGGCGCCGAACAGCAGCCCCGCCGCGATCGACAGCCCCAGCGTGAACGCCACCGACAGGCCGTCGATGCCGACCTGGTCGAGCCGCGCGATGTCGCCGGGGACGAGGGCGGGCACCGCGCGCAGCACGAGGGCGGCCGCGACGAGGCCGAGCACCCCGCCGCCCGCGCCCAGCATGACGCTCTCGGTCAGGAGCTGGCGGACGAGCCGCCCGCGGCTCGCACCGAGGGCCGCGCACACCGCCAGCCCCCGCTGGCGCGTCACCCCGCGTGCGAGCAGCAGCCCCGCCACGTTGATGCAGGCAATCAGCAGCACGAGCGCGGTCGCCGCGGTCAGGGCCGTCAGCGCCGGCCGGTACGCGCCCACCATCTCCTCCAGCAGCGGAACGACCCGCGCCTCGCTCCGCCCGAGCGCGGCGGCGGCGGCCCGGGCCGCACCGGCGGGCAACCCGGACGACATCGAACCGGCCTCCAGGCGGGTGCGGACCTCCGTCGCCGCCTGCTCCGCCGAGACCCCCGGCGCGAGGCGGCCCAGGCCGTTGAAGGCGATCAGGATCGCCATGCGCAGCTGCCCCGCGACGGCGGCCGCCGGCGGTGCGAACGGCGGGACGACGAGCGGCGTCCAGAGCTCGCCGTCGGGGTTCGGGAAGTAGAACCCCTCGGGGAGCACGCCGACGACGGTATAGGGGTCTCCGTCGAGCTCGAGGGGCGCGCCCACGATATCCGGATCCGACGAGAAGCGGTTGGTCCAGGCGCGGTGGCTCAACAGCACGACCCGGTCCGCGCCCTCCCGCGCCTCGTCCTCGGTGAACAGCCGGCCGAGGCGGGGCGTCGCCCGCAGCAGGGGGAGCATCCCGGGCGAGACGGCGGCGCCGCTCAGGGTGACCACGCCCTCCGGGCCCGCCCACTCCACCGAGCTCTCCCGATACACGGCGAGGCCCTCGAACGCTTCGGCATCTTCGAGCAGCGGCATCGACCGGTTCGAGAGGAAGATCCCCGCACGCCCCCCGAGCGACTCTCCGACGCGCACGAGGCGGTCCGCGTCGGGATAGGGCAGCGGGCGCAGCACCAGACCGTAGACGATGCCGAACATCGCCGTGTTGGCGCCGATGCCGAGGGCGAGGGTGACCAGCGCGGTCACCGTGAAGCCGCGCTGGCCGGCAAACCGACGCACGGCGGAGCGGACGTCCTGGAGCAGCGAATCCATGCGGTCACGATACCTCACTTCCGGCGCCGGAGCGACGACCCGAGAGAGTCGGTTGCACCGCCGACCGACAGGCCAGGACCGACCAGTCATCCGGCGACTGTTGAGCGCCAGCATCATCGTACCCTGGGGCTTCTCGGGCCAGCCGCTCGCTTGCTTCGAGGCATGTCAGAACTCTCCCATGTCCCTCGACCTTTCAACTTCGGAATGCCGCCCGCTGGTGCCGTCAATAGTGACCCGATCGGTGACATTCATCCACCCTGTCCCAAATGTCACGTCAGTGCCGACCCTGATGCCAAGCGCAACCGAACCTAAACCTCTGACAAACAGAGACTTCCGCCTGGCAGACGACACGGATTGGATCAGCATGACGATGACACTCAAGACCTGAGCGACCCCGCTACGTACTATTCGTTTCCAACCCGGAACGTGACACCAAGGTGCCACTTCCGGGTCGCACCGCGGGGTCGCTCAGGCTGGACTTGTCCGCTCCGCGGAAGGCCTGCGTGCTCGACGCCACCGGGGCAGTACTCACGGGCTACGAATGGTCCCCGTCTCAGGCGATATCGTGTCCCGCGCCGCCGGACCTTGAGAAGTCTGTCCGGCGCCATGTGAGCAAGGCGAACGCACGACGGCGCGACATCAGAACTTGTACGCCGCCAATACGACGGGATGCAGGTGGAGTGGCACCATCACCGACGTGACGCCGGCCCGAATGCTCAACCGCTCCGTCACCGCCCGTGAGACCAGCGCTTCGACCGCGCCCCAGTGGGGCCAGAGCGCCATCTCGGACCGTACGGCGTCCCCGCCGTCGAACGTCTCGTGCCACGAGAGCAATCCTCCACCAAAGCCGACGTGCAGATCGTAGTTCCGCGTCAGCGCACGACGGTAGCGCACCAGCGCGTGCAGGTAGGTCAAGCGGTTTCGTTCCAGTGTCCGGTCGTCATCCGGCCGCAGAGAACCGATACCCACGAGAACACGCCCGGAGAAACCCCAACTCCGATTCCACCAGCGCACGATCCGCGTGTCCACCGTCGGTACCGACGGCAGCAGGGTGATGTCGCCCTGCGGTACCGCGGCGTAGAAGCCTCCGCCGACTTCGACCATGTGACGTCGCTGCGCATCGGCAGGCGCAGCTGCGACGCAGACGACCAGGATCGCGAACGTCGCGTCGATCCACGGAATGCGCAGCCAGCAGGTCATGTACTTCTTCTCGCCGCGGATGTCGTCGTTGGGGAATGCGTGAACGCCCGCCGGATCGGCTCATCTGGTTACCACGATGCGGTAAGCCGGACCGGATCGCTCGGACCGAACTCCGGTTCGGCCGCTCGCCGAGCGCGTGCTGCTGCACTGCTCCGGTGCGACCCGCACGCCCGCCCGCCGGCGCGCACGCTGGCCGATGCGCTCGACTGCGCCGGCCGGCGGTACCCGGACCTGCGGGCGGCTCTCGACCAACTGCTCGACGCCGGGCGCATCGACCACGGCCAGCGGCCCGGCACGACACGCCGCAAGGACCGCGGCTATGCGCTCACCGTGGAGGGACGCGCCCGCGCCGAGGCGCTCCACGCCCAGTGCGTTACCAGCGTTTCCGCCAATGTAAACAAGGTGTAAACGGTCGGGTAACGCACTGTGGAAACGCAGTGCGTTACCGTTACCGTTTCCCGCCACCCCCCGGGGGGAGCGGAAACGGTAACGGTAACGATGATCTTCAGGCGGTCCGATGTCGGGCACGGGGCAACGTGCTCCGCTCGGGTCGCTACCTACAGGCCGCAGCCCAGCCCACGAACGAGGATCGGAAGCCGTACGGTCCTCGGTGTCCAGTCGAGTCCGGTCAGCAGCCGATGGCCGGACGGACACGCCGCTCGCAGAGGCGCCCGCCCCTTCCTTGCTCACGCAGTGCCAGGTCGAGAGGTTGGCTTGCACGCACAGTCGTCCCATCCGCCCCCGGAGCGGGTGAAAGAGCAACCCGCTCCGAACGCCGGCTCCGCCGGCGGGGCGGACGCCGCCCCCGGCCGGACCTGGGACTGCGGTCCGGCCTCCATCCCGAGGCCGTGAAGGGCGACGGCCACGGGATGGGCGGCGAACCCCTGCCCTTGCGACGGCGCACCCGGCCGGCCTGAAGAGCGGGCCGGCCAGGCGGGTGCGCCTCTCGCAGATTCCGGCGTCAACGACGGCGGAAGCGAAGAGCGACCGCCGCCGCTGAACGCCCGGGCCGTCGAATCTCCGCTCGTTCACCTTGACGGCGCCGGCAGAAAACGCGGCTTCGCCGCAGGCCGGCTCCACCTCCGCCACCACCACAGCCCTCCCCACCACCACCGCCGTGTCCGACGAGGGGCCGCTCTCCCGGGCCAGCCGGCCTGAACGCCGGCGCCGAAAAGCATCGGCCGGTCGATTAGACACCCCGGGCAGCGGTCCTCTTCGAGGCTCCCTGACCCCGGAATCGCGGGCAGGGGTCCTGCGGCGCGACGTGTGCGCACGAGCGCGGGTCGGCATGAGGCCGGACGCGACTCGACGCAGGAGGAGTCAACGATGGCCAGCACTCGCGTCCGAAACTCGAGGAGGGACCGGTTCCGCGACGGCGGCGGGAATCCGTTCCGGGAGGGCCGGCCGCTCCGGGTCGGCTCCGAGATCGTCGTCCGCTCGATCGACGACGCCGGCTCGACGATCCGCGCCTTGCGCGTGGCGACGAAGCTGCGCCTGCAGGGCTCCGCGCTGGCCGCGGCCCTGGCGAGTCCGGCCGTGAGCTCGGCTCTCGTCGACGTGTCGTACCGCACCGGCGCCGGCCACACGACGGGGCTGTCGGTCGTCTACCACCAGGTCGAGCCCCTGACCACGGTCGTCCGCGAGTCGGCCGTGAGCGGGGAGCAGGAGTTCGAGGTCGCGTGGCGCGGCGGCGACGGCCTCCTCGACCAGATGCCGGACCCCGAGCCCGTCGACGGCGGTCCGACGCGCGCCGCCGTCGACTGGCACGAGCTGGCGAAGCACGCGCCCGACGTCGACGACGACGAGCGCTCGATGCCGGCCCTCGCCGACCGGAAGGTCCTGCGCCGGCGCGGCCGCGTGACGGTCAGGCGCGGGTTCCTGCGCCCGCCGATGTCGGCCGAGGCCGTCGCGCGCATGGTCGAGCTTCGCGCCCAGGGCCTCGGCTTCGGGCGCATCGCGAAGGCGATCGGCTGCGCGCGGATTACCGTGTCCCGTTATCTGCGCAGCTTCGAGGAGGAGAGCCGCTGACCGATGCCGAGACGCGGCGGCGCGCGTCCTGCGGCCGGACCGGCCGAGCCGCGGGATTTCGCTGACCCGTACAGTCACGCCCCGGCCATGGCGCCGGGGCGTGACTCCCCGCTCAGCGTCCATGCGTGTTCATGAAGCTGTACAGCGTCGTCCGCGACACGCCGGTGAGCTTCGCGATGGCGGTCGAGACGCCAAGCTCGAGGAAGCGCCGGCTCTCGTCCTCCCTGCCATCGAGGCGCGAGACGCCAGGCGAGCGCTTCGGGCGGCCGAGCTTCCGGCCCCGAGGCCCTGGCGCCGGCGAGACCCTCCCGGGGTGCGCTCGGAGATCAAGTCGCGCTCCATCTCGGCGAACAGCGCGACGAGCGTGGTGGTCATGACCTTCGTCGGGATGTCGTGCTTGCCCGCGACCGGGATGTTCTACTTGAGCACCACCAGGGCGACGGCCGGCCTTGGCGAGGGCGTCAGGGCTGCCACCCGCCGAGCTCCACGACCAGCGCCGGGCGCCGACCCGGGCGCGGTGGGTTTCTGATCATCGACATCGAGATGACGCGCACCGAGGTCGCCAAGCGCCTTCCGTTTTCGTCGCTGGGTACTGACCCAATCCGTGGTAGTCATCGACCTGACCCAATTTCCACGCCTAGTGTGGACCTGATTCCATGCCACACACAACTCAAACTACTGAAAAATAGACACTTACGCTGCGACAACAACACAGTTTGGGTCACCGCCGCAGTGCTATGCGGAGTTCGGGACTATGCGGAGTCGGTTGAGGGTTCGCTCTCAAGTACCTGTCAAGACGAGGGTTACGTGAGCTGACCGGTTCGGGGTACTCCGCATAGTTTGGGATGCTTCTATCCGGCCAGATTGGCCGGAAAGGAGCACGCCCATGACCGTTCACGGCTCGTGGACCGTCGACCGCCTCGTCGACGAGTACACCCACCACCAACGACGTACGCGCGGCTTGCGCCCTCACACGTTGCGCATCCGCGCCTGGTTCGCCCAGAAGCTCGTCCGGGCCACTCTTGGCGCAGACCCGATCGACCCCAGCCGCCTGACGCCGGCCGCCGTGGTGGCGTTCATCACGTCGCTGCGTCACCGATTCTCTCCCGCGTCGATGCAGACCGCGCGGTCATCGTTGCGGTCGTTCTTCCGGTTCCTGCGCGTCGAGGGATTCTGCGGCGACGCACTTGAAGCGGCTCTCCCGACCGTCGCCCATTGGCGGCTTGCGACGCTCCCTCGTTCCCTGACCGAGCAACAGGTCAAGCAGGTGCTCGCGTCGTTCGACGCCTCCACCCCGTGCGGGCATCGCGACCAGGCAATCGTGCAGTGCTTGGCGACCCTGGGGCTGCGGCCCGGCGAGGTCGCCAACCTGTGTCTGGACGACATCGACTGGCGCGGCGGCACCCTGCAGATACGCACCCGCAAGAACCGTCGAGGCGCCGTGCTGCCGCTGCCCCGCGTGGTGGGGCAGGCGCTGGTCGCCTATCTGAGCCGGGAGCGTCCGGCGACCGACGAACGCCGGGTGTTCGTCGTCCACCTGGGAGATCGTCGCGGCAAGCCGCTCTCGAGCCCTGCCGTGTCACGTGTCGCGACATTCGCGGTTCGCCGGGCGGCAGTCGACGCGCCGCACACCGGCGCCAACGTCTTCCGGCACACCGTCGCCACCAGCATGGTGCGAGCGGGAGCCAGCCTCAAGGAGGTCGCTGACGTGCTCGGCCATCGCAGCCTCGACACCACGATGGTCTACGCCAAGCTCGACCTGCCGCGGTTGCGTGAGGTCGCGCTCCCCTGGCCGGAGGTGCGCCGATGACGCCTCCAAACTTCCATCATCTGGTCGACGAGTACCTCACCGCGCGCCGCGGACTGGGCTTCGGCCTCGAATCGCAGGAGTGGTTCCTGAGGGACTTCGCCCGCCATGCAGAGCGGGTCGGACACAGCGGGCCCGTGACAATCGAGCTCGCGGTCCAGTGGGCACGATCCTCCTCACGCTCAAGCAATCCGGCGCAGGCTGCACGCCGACTGACGATCGTGCGGCAGTTCGCCCGGTACCGCGCACTCGTCGAACCGGCCACCGAAGTGCCGCCGGTCGGGCTCCTGGGACGCATCCCGACGCGCCGCTCCACGCCCCACATCTATACCGAGGCGGAGATCGCCGCGCTCCTGCAGAAGGCACGCTGCTTGCGGCCCCGAGGCGGGTTGCGACCCGCGACCTATGTCGCGTTCTTCGCCCTGTTGGCGTCGACCGGCCTGCGGCTGTCCGAGGCCTGCCGTCTCACGACCGACGACGCCGACCTCGCCGACGGCATCCTGACCATCCGCGAGACCAAGTTCCGCAAGTCCCGGCTCGTCCCGCTCCATCCGACCACGACCCGGGCACTGCGTCGCTACGCCAACCGCCGTGACGCGTGTCTTGCCGCACCCGGGTCTCAGTACTTCTTCCGCACCGAGCATTCGCCCCGGCTCACTCACACCGCTGTGAAGAGGATGTTCCGCAAGCTCAGGCGGCGTCTCGGCTGGACCGCGCAAGGGCGTACGTCCCAACCGCGCATCCACGACCTGCGCCACAGCTTTGTCGTTCGTCGGCTGCTGCGCTGGCACCAGGAAGGCGCAGATGTGGATCGCAAGATCCTGGCTCTCGCAACCTACCTCGGCCACACCGGGGTCGCCCACACCTACTGGTACTGCACCGCCGTCCCCGAGTTGCTCGCCACCACCGGGCAGCGTTTCGAACGCTTCGCCCACCGAGTGTCGGAGCGCCCGTCATGACCTCCGTCGAGCGGGCGTTCCCCGCACTCCTGCAGGAGTTCTTCCACGGGCGCCTCATCGCACAACGGGGCGCCAGCGCGCACACGATCGCCAGCTACCGCGACACCTTCACGTTGTTCCTCGGATACGCCGCAGAGCGCACCGGACGCACCCCCTCGGCGCTGACCCTCTCGGATCTCGGTGCGCCCATGGTCCTCGGCTTCCTCGACCATCTCGAGACCGAACGCGGCAACTCCGTGCGCACCCGCAACCTCCGGCTCACCGCCATCCGGTCCTTCATGCGCTACGCCTCGCTGCGCGAGCCACCCCTGCTGCCCGTCGCGCAACGCGTCCTCGCGATTCCCGTCAAGCGCTTCGACCGGCCCGTCCTCGGCTACCTGTCCCGCGACGAGATCACGGCGATCATCGACGCGCCCGACCGGTCCACCTGGAGCGGGCAGCGCGACGCCGTCCTCTTCGCCGTGCTCTACAACACCGGCGCCCGCGTCTCCGAGATCACCCGGCTGCACGTCGCCGACGTGCTCGTCGACCGGGCGTCCTCGCTGCTTCTGCACGGCAAGGGACGCAAGGAGCGTGTCGTCCCGCTCTGGAAGAGCACCGTAGCGCAACTGCGGAGGTGGCTCCTCCGAATCGATGGAAACCCCGACGCCCCCGTGTTCCCCAATCGCGCGGGCAAGCCCTTGTCGCGCTCCGGGGTCGAACATCAACTGCGCGTCGCCTGCCGAAAGGCCGCGGAGCGTCACCCGTCGCTCGCGACGCGGCGGATCTCGCCCCACACGCTGCGCCACACCACCGCGATGCACCTGCTCCAGTCCGGAGTCGACATCACCGTCATCGCCCTCTGGCTCGGCCACGAGAACACCGCCACCACCCACCAGTACGTCGAAGCCGACCTCGCCATGAAGGAGGCGGCACTCCGGTGCGTCGACGATCCCGCACCTCAGCCACTCCGGTTCACCGCCACCGACCGGCTCCTCAACTTCCTGGAAGGCCTCTGACTATGCGGAGTACCGCTCCACGCAAATGCCCTAGTCAACGCGGCCCGCCGAGCCAACTCCGCATAGTCCCGAACTCCGCATAGCACTGCCTATGCAGAGCTCCGCATAGGCAGTGGAAACCAACACCTGAGCGACCCCGCTACGTACTACTCGTTTCTGACCCAGAGCGTGAAACCAAGGTGTCACTCCTGGGTCAGCACCGCGGGGTCGCTCAGGCTGGGCTTGTCCGCTCCGCGGAAGTGGGTAACGGCGAAGCTGCGCCTGCAGGGCTCCGCGCTGGCCGCGGCCCTGGCGAGTCCGGCCGTGAGCTCGGCTCTCGCCGACGTGTCGTATCGCACCGGCGCCGGCCACACGACGGGGCTGTCGGTCGTCTACCACCGGGTCGAGCCGCTGACGACGGTCGTCCGCGAGTCGGCCGTGAGCCCCGAGCAGGAGTTCGAGGTCGCGTGGCGGGGCGGCGACGGCCTTCTCGACCAGATGCCGGACCCCGAGCCCGTCGACGGCGGTCCGGCGCGCGCGGCCGTCGACTGGCACGAGCTGGCGAAGCACGCGCCCGACGTCGACGACGACGAGCGCTCGATGCCGGCCCTCGCCGACCGGAAGGTCCTGCGCCGGCGCGGCCGCGTGACGGTCAGGCGCGGGTTCCTGCGCCCGCCGATGTCGGCCGAGGCGGTCGCGCGCATGGTCGAGCTTCGCGCCCAGGGCCTCGGCTTCGGGCGCATCGCGAAGGCGATCGGCTGCGCGCGGATCACCGTGTCCCGTTACCTTCGCAGCTTCGAGGAGGAATGGAATGGACGCCTCCCGCCCTCTGATTGGTAGCGGCAACATGAAAGGGACCCCCTGAGCACTCGGGAACGGCGCTCTCCTGGCGATGATCGACGGGGCGAGACGCGGTCGTCCCGTCGACCGAGCCAGGAGAGCGCGGAGGTGATCAGGATGAACCGGTGGGCCGAGATCAAGCGACCGACATCAGGGCGAGCACAGACAGAGACTCACGCTCACACGCCGGTGCCGCGCCACGCCGCCCTTCGGCCGGCGTGGCTGGTTGTCAGGCGGGCCGGCCCGCTGCAACGCGGCCTCGGTCGAGCCCGCCGACGCTCGATGTCGTGAACGTCCGGGGGCCGAGCTGTCTGTCACCGGTCCGTTACGTAACGGTGAGGAATAGTCGTGGCGTTGACGAACGCGGAGCGGCAGGCGCGTTACCGGGAGCGGCACCAGGCCGGCGAGCCCCGGATCCGGTACCGCCGGCCGGCGGACCGAAGGTCGCGGCCACAGCAGTGGGACGACGCGGTCCGGACGCTCCTGGCACTGCAGGACCAGTATCGGGCGTGGCAGGACGCGTTGCCTGCATCCCTCGCCGGGTCCGCGACCGCGGCGTTGCTCGAGCAGGTCTGCGAGCTCGATCTGTCGGTCCTGGAGGCCGTCGAGCTTCCCAGGGGGTTCGGGCGTGACCGCTGAACCGCCGGAGAGCCGATGACCGCTGCCGACTGGCCGTGACGAGCTTGGATCTCCAGCGACGCCACCTGGACGAGAGCCAGCGGGCGCTGGCCGCGGCGAAGCTGACGAACCTGGACGCGGGGCGGCCGCCGGCTTTCGGTGCCGCCGAAGCGGTCGTGGGGGCCGGCGAGACGGCCGACTCCGGCCAGGGCCGGCTGGCGAGGCCGGACGGGGAAACTGCGCCACCTGGCGCAGTTTCCCCAGGAGGCAGCTGCCGAGTTGATGAAGGTATCGCGGCGTTCGACGTAGCGGGCGGCAGCCATCAAGAACGATCCGGACCTGGCGCCGGTCGTGGAACGCGGGCAAGTCACCGTCGCCGACGCCTACCGGGTCCGGGACGAACCCGCCGAGGTCAAACACCCGGGCGGTGGAGACTGACTGTCGAGGCCGGCCAAGCGCCGACTCTGGGCTGGGGCCGTCAAGCGGATCAAGCACGAGGGGGCGCGGGAACAAGCCGTCGCCGAAGTGACGACACGCCCGCGGACCGGGCAGCATCGACATCATTGCCACGATGCCACCAACGGCGCGCCGCAGCGTCGAGGGTGGCGTCTACGGTGACTTGGCCCGAGCCGCCTCAGCGCACCTGCGCGAGGTCCTGCAGCAACTGGCCGTCGAGGGGCTCGAGCACCGCTGGAGCGTTGCCTGGCGGCCCGGCACACAACCCGATACCCATCCGACGGCCCTCGACCTCCTCGGGGACACGGACTGTCGCGAGTCGGACGGCCCACGCTGCGACGTGATCGGCTGGGGCGGCGCGGCCGCACTTGCCTCCGGCCTGTTGCCCACAGCCGTCCTTCTCCGACATCCCCGCCTCGCCGACCGTCACCTTCGAGCCCGCCCCTGGCGGTGGCGCCGCAGTACGCGCCGTCTTCGGCTTCTGACGCCATCCCGCCCCGTCGGGATCCTCGCCGCTCGTTTGTCGTCACATCCAAACACCCGAGCCATATGCGCAAGCGACCGGTCGGCGTAAACCTCCGGCGTAGAACAACTTGTGGGACACGAGCCAAGCGTAGGGCCCAAAAACAGGCCCAAATCGGATTTCGACGCGGGCAGTCGGGAGGCTCAGGAGCAGATGCGGAGCGGTAGCCGACATCGGGGGGAAGCAGGGGGCGGATGGAGTGGTTTTCCCCCGCTGCTGGCGACAAACGGACGGATTCACAAGGGAGATTGCGACATGCGGACAGGAGCGATTTTCGCGAGAGGCAGTTGCCGAGCACTGAAGTGGGTGGCGCTGATGGGGATGGTGTTCGCGCTGGGTATCGGGGAGGCGGCCGCGCAGGCTGTCGATCCGACCCTGACCGTGACAGCGTCCTCCGTGGTGGAGGAGAATGGTAACCGCTTGCCCGTGACGGTGAGGCTGTCTGTTCCCCGGTCGAGCACCGCCAGGACCGCAGATCAGACCGTCACCGTGACACTGACGCTGACCACCGCCGGCGGAAGCGGACAGTCCACCATCTCCGCTTCGCGGCGGGCGGAGTTGCCTTCCGGTAACGTCATCGATGGTGATGACATGGCATGGCGTGGTGGTACGGCCGACACAGATACGCTGGAACTCACGTTCTCCGTAGATCCCGGTGCATTCAGCGACGAGCGGACGGTGTACTTGGACATCAACGAAGATGAGGACGCCGAAGATGAGCACTTCTACATCGACGGCTCGAGCGCGGAGGTGGCCGGCAACATCAACGCTTACAGCATCAGCCGGCACGTGGCGGTCAGGATCGACGATGACGAGACGCAGAACTACGTCCTTCTGCCCGACAACCACCCCCGCGACCGGCGCACGATCAAGGAGGGGGAGAACCTGGCTCTCCTCTTCGAAGCGCGTCCGGCCAGAACAACGGACCACGACTACAGGGTGGAACTGAGTTCGGCCGAACAGGACTCGGACTATGGGTTGGGCGGCACTGAGAGCAACACCGAGCTGGTGACATTGCCGGGCCGCAGAGACCCTACCGACCCCACCACGGCGCAAGCCATGGCAGGAGAGAGGATGCTGACCCTTGACTCGCGGTCAGACAACGACCGCGACCGGGTGGACGACACCGTCACCATTACGGTGGAGGATTCGGCGACAGGGGAGAATTCAGTGACGGAGCCCCTTGTCATCACGGTGCTGGACCAGCACAAGCTGCCTTCGATCAGCCGTGCCGAGGACATCGAGGTCACCGTCGGGACCACGAAGAGCATGGTGACCATGCTGATGGAAGGCCAGAAGGGGACGGTGACGTTGGTGGCCGACCGGACGGGCGACGGTGTCCCCGACAGCGAGGACATCGAGGTCGAGTTGTCGCTGGGAGAAGGCGGCACCGCCAACGCTCAGGACTACCGGCTCGACAGCTCGAAGGTGGAGCTGGACGACGATGACACTTCCGGCACGTTCGTGCTGGACGTCCTGGAGGACGAGGAAGTCGGCGACGAGACGTTGGTGCTGATGGCCACGGTGTCGGGCGAGGATGGCTTCGGCAAGGAAACCATGACCGTGATGCTCGACGCCATCACCCTCACCGACGACACCATGAAGAAGATCGAGCCGAAGTCGTACGACGACGTCAAGGATGCGCTCGCCGAGGCGAGGGCGGAGGGCGCCGGCGCCAACGGCATGTGGAACCCCGGCGAGACGATGACCCTCGAGGCGTCGGACATGTTCATGTGGCCGGAGACGACCACGAGCGTCGTTCTCGGGAACGTCGTGGTCGACGACACGAGCGTCCTCAGCGCCACCACCTCCAACGACATGCTGACGCTCACGGCGATGGGGCCCGGAGAGACCCCGGTCAGCGTCACCGCGACGGTGGTCAGCGAGTCGTCGTCCTTCGAGGTCTCGCAGACCGTCTCCAACGTGGCCACGATCAAGTTCCCGGTCATGGTCGACGCGTACGCGATTACCGCGATGTCGGACGCGGACGTGCAGGCGGCGTTCGACGCGGCCATCGCCGAGGCGGCGGCCGGCAACTCGCGCATGGCCTGGGAGCCCGGCGGCGAGATGGCGATGGTCGCCCTCGACAAGCTGTTCGACGTGCCCGAGTCGATCATGGCCTCGTATCTGGCCGAGTCGAGTGACGCGGACGACGTGATGGCGATGATCGACGGTGACTACGTGGCCCTCACCCCGATGTCCGCGGGCATGGCCGAGATCAGCGTGACGGCGGTGGACGCGGCGGAAGGCATGGCGACCACCGTGATGGCCACGGCAATGGTCATGGCTGTCGACCCGGCGGCCATCACCTACACGCTGTCCGGGCCCGAGAACATGAACCTCGCCGAGGGCATGTCGGCTATGGTCACGGTGATGGCGAGCGATCCGGTCCCGATGGACACCGAGGTCATGATCATGCGTGACCGGGCGGCCAGCAGCGCCGACGACGACGACTACATGGCCGAGGCGATCACGATCATGGCCGGGGGCACGTCGGGCTCGACCATGGTGATGGCCGTCGAGGACAACATGACGGAAGACATGGAAGAGCTGGTGCTCTTCGCCATGGCTGGGGACTCGATGGTCGAGGGTGAAGTCAAGCTCTACCTCTGGGACGCCGCGGTCCCGGCGCTGCCGATCATCGCGCAGTTCCTGCTGGGCGGTCTCCTGGCCGTTGGCGGGTTCCGGCGGTATCGTCGGCGGTCGTAGTCTGCGAAGCCCCTTTCTCGACCTTCGAGGGAGGGGCTTTTTCCGTACAAGCGTTCCGATAGTCGCCCGGGTCCGCTGTCCGTGCGGGGCATCAATGGCGGAGCTCGAAAGGCGACGGGGCGCGGGCAGCGTTCTTCAGGCGGCGGGACGTAGCGGTTCGGCGGCGGCGTAGGCGGACGGTTCGCTCTCTCCCTCGGCCCTCCCCGCCAAAGCCCCGGCGGGGAGGGTCTTCTCCGTTGAGGCCGGCGGGCCAGCGGGGCGCCACTACAGGCGCGGAGGATGCGGACACCAGGAAACTCCTCAGAAACCGGGCCCGGACCACCACGGCGCAACGGCTGACCCCGCTGGCTCGCCGGCCAACTACTCCAGCATCGCACGGAGGCGGCGCCGATCCCGCTGGTCGAGCTCGTCGTTCTCCTGGATCGACTTCTCGATGCCGCCTCGCGTCGACTCGACGATCCGCCAGATGCCGAACACGATCCCGACAGCCGCCGCACCGTCCACGGCCGGCAGGGACTCCGCCGTGCTCATCTCGCCCATGAGCAGCCTCCCGTCCTACCAGCCCGTCACCGCCCCAGCGCCACCACCTGCCCCCGCGGCGACTTCAGGTAGTCCGCCCAGTCGTCCATCAGGTGCCGGCGGCGCTCGAACAGGTCCGACCGCGCGTATGCCGCCTCGGTCTGATCCCGCACGGTGTGCGCCAGGGCCGCCTCGACCACCTCGCGCGGGTGGTCCGTCCGCTCCGACGCCCAGTCCCGGAATGACGACCGGAAGCCGTGCGGGACCGCGTCGATCCCGAGCCTGGTAATCATCTTCGAGACGACCGAGGCGTCGATCCGCATCCCGCGGACGCTCGTGAACACCAGCTCGTGGGGCTGCGGCGACGGGCGCAGCCGCTCCGCGGCCCGAAGCACCTCGACGGCCCGCTTGCTCAGCGGGATCCGGTGCTCGCGCTTCGCCTTCATCCGCTCTTCCGGGATCGTCCAGACCATCGAGACCAGGTCGACCTCCCTCCACGTCGCCAGCCGGACCTCGGCCGAGCGGGTCGCGGTCAGCACCAGGAACTCGAACGCCAGCCTGATGCCCTCCCAGGTCTTGGCGCCGCGCACCTTCGCGAGAGCCTCGCCGACGTCGCCGTGCGACAGGGCCCGTCGGTGCCGCACCGGCGTGGGCCGCCGCGGGAGCGCCGCGAGCAGCGCATCCCCCGCCGGGTTGTCGGTCCGGTAGCCCTGGGCCATCGCCCACTTCATGACCGCGCTGATTCGGTGCAGCACCTTCCGCGCCGTCACGTACTTGCTCGTCCACAGCGGTAGCAGCACCGCCATCATGTCCGCCGTCGTCACCCGGTCGACGGTGACGCCGGCAAGCTCCGGGAAGGCGTGGTCGCGGAGGCTGCCCTCCCAGTGGCTCGCCGTCTTGCTGCCCTTCCGCCAAGCGCCCTTGTGGATCGCGAGGACCTTGTGCGCGGCCTCCTCGAAGGTCGGGACGCCCGCGGTGTGGTGTCGGCCTCCCGCGCGCGGGTCGCCGCCCTCCCGTGCGAGCTTGCGGTTCGCGCGGGCCAGCTCCCGGGCCTCGGCCAGCGAGACGGTGCTGAACCCGCCGAGGCCGAGCTTCCGCGCCCGGCCCCGCACCATCAGCCTTTGGATCCAGCGCCGGGCGCCTGACGGCGAGACGAGCAGGTAGAGGCTGTCCCCGTCCGCGTACAGACCCGCCTCGGTGACGTTGCGGCAGAAGGCGTCCGTGAGGGCCTTGTGCGGGTGACGGCCCTTCCGCTTCGCCGACTCCCGGCGCTTCTTCGGGAGCATTCCGCTCGGTTTTCGGGGCATCTCCGCAGGCTCAAATTCAGGCCCAATTCCGAGTATCGACAGGGAGCCGAAACCGAAACTATCACGAAACGGCCCCTGCGGGCACAAACCTCGTCAGGTCAATCACTTACCCCGTAGTCGCAGGTGATACCGCCCCCACCGGAACCTGGGGGTCCGTTTCCATACCGTGCGATGAAAGTCCGTCCGCACGCGTCCCCCCGCTCCGAATCGAAGCACATCGGACAACCCCGCCCAGCAAGTGGTCGCCGGGCCAGTCGCCAAACACCCCGTCGTTCGCGTTGAAGGGTCCCGCCTATTCCCCGCCCAAGTTGGGCAGGTCTCGTATTCGGCGGGCGACCCGACGTCAGGCGCGGCGACGGAGTGTTTGGCAGGGCCGAGTCTAGCCCATGCGGGACTCTCGGCGCAACGACACCGGCGCGACGGGGTGCACGACATCATTGTTGGATGGCGGCCCCGGCCGTGGGACTGTTCCTCAAGATCGGCCATCGCTCCGCTCCGACGAGCGTTCACGTTCGCCGGATTCCGCGTTCAACTCCACCGGATCTAGCGTTCAACTTCACCGGAATGCGCACCGTGCCAAGTCGAGAGGTTGGCTTGCACGCACAGTCCGCCCCCCGGCCGGACCTCGAACTGCGGCCCGGCCTCCATCCCGTGGCCGTGAAGGGCGACGGCCCCGGGGGCGGCGAACCCATGCCCTTGCGACGGCGCACCCGGCCGGCCTGAAGGGCGGGCCGGCCCAGACGGGTGCGCCTCTCGCACGGGCAGGGGTCCTGCGGCGCGACGTGTGCGCACGAGCGCGGGTCGGCATGAGGCCGGACGCGACTCGCCCGAGGGGGAGTGAACGATAGCCAGCACTCGCGTCCGCAACTCGATGAGGGACCAGTTCCGCGACGGCGGTGTGTCTGCCGGACGGCTGAGCCGGCGGGGGAATCCGTTCCGGGAGGGACGGCCGCTCCGAGTCGGCTCCGAGATCGTCGTCCGCTCGATCGACGGTGCCGGCTCGACGATCCGCGCCTTGCGCGTGGCGACGAGGCTGCGCCTGCAGGGCTCCGCGCTGGCCGCGGCCCTGGCGAGTCCGGCCGTGAGCTCGGCTCTCGCCGACGTGTCGTACCGCACCGGCGCCGGCCACACCACGGGGCTGTCGGTCGTCTACCACCGGGTCGAGCCGCTGACGACGGTCGTCCGCGAGTCGGCCGTGAGCCCCGAGCAGGAGTTCGAGGTCGCGTGGCGGGGCGGCGTCGGCCTCCTCGACCAGATGCCGGACCCCGAGCCCGTCGACGGCGGTCCGACGCGCGCGGCCGTCGACTGGCACGAGCTGGCGAAGCACGCGCCCGACGTCGTCGACGACGAGCGCTCGATGCCGGCCCTCGCCGACCGGAAGGTCCTGCGCCGGCGCGGCCGCGTGACGGTCAGGCGCGGGTTCCTGCGCCCGCCGATGTCGGCCGAGGCGGTCGCGCGCATGGTCGAGCTTCGCGCCCAGGGCCTCGGCTTCGGGCGTATCGCGAAGGCGACCGGTTGCGCGCGCATCACCGTGTCCCGCTACCTGCGCAGCTTCGAGGAGGAGGGCCGCTGACCCGTGGCCGACATGCGGCGCTGCGCGTCCTGCGGCCGGACCGGCCGGGCCGCGAGGCTTCGCTGACCCCGTACAGTTGACACGCCCCGGCATGGTGCCGGGGCGTGTCCCCCAAGCGGCTCGTCGGTGTCCTGACCACCGATGGCCTGACGTAACGGGCGCCGCACGATATCATGCGAACGTCGCTGGTCTGGAACCGACGAACCTGCTTGCTTCGTCGATCTGCCCCGGATGCCGCCCGAGCCCGAGCCGGTACAGACCGGCCGGTCCTGGCCAGCGTCGGCCGTGGTCGCGTTGAAGCCGGTGGAGAGTCGGATACGCGTCCAGGGGATTTCGCCGACGAATTGTCGGGCAGTTCCGGGTGGAACTCACGGCTGCCCCCTCTCATCCCGACCCTAGCGCTCCCGCCGGCGCGGGTGGGGCTCGCGCCTCGAGGCGTGTGGTCAACAGGTGCGACCTGCGTTGGGCACGACCGGCACCAAAGGAGCCGTACAACATGAAAAAGTTGAATCTCACGACCGCGGCGGTCGTCGCCGCTCTGTGCGCCTGGCCCGCCGCCGGCCAGCCGTTCCAGGGGACGGCCTTCATGTCCCCGAACGTGATCACCGCAGCGCGGACCCGACGACGCTGCAGTCCGTGGAGTACATCGGCCGCGGCGAGCGCGTCATCTGGGACTACCGGGTTCTCGACTGGATCACCGTCGACGCCTACCTGTTCAACGCCAGCATCGGAAGCCGCGATGTCGAGTTCCAGGTCAACCCGGAGTTCGGCAGCGAGGCGGCGGCGCGCAGCGAGATCGGCATCTACGCGGAGTCCCTCGGGCGCCTGCCCGCCGTTCTGCTGGCGAATTTGGCGAAGGTGCACGTCAACGCCGGGCGGCCGGCCCATCCCGACGCCGTGCGCCTCCAACCACCGCGCCGCGTGTTCGGCGGCAACCGGTTCGACCAGAGCATCACAGTTCACACCGGGACCGGGGAGGAGTACCAAGCGGGTGGATTCCTCGAGGAAGTCCTGTTTCACGAGGGCGCCCACGTGTCCATCGACCGAGACGTGCTCAACGACCCCGCGTGGCGGGATGCTCAGCAGGCGGACGGCGGGTTCATCAGCGACTACGCCCGCGACAACCCCGACCGCGAGGACGTCGCCGAGAGCATCCTGCCGTACTTCGCGGTGCGGCTCGTGCCCGGGCGGCTGCCGCCGGCTGACCACGACGCTATCGAGAAAGCGATCCCCGCGCGGCTCCGGTACTTCGACACTCAGCCGTTCGACTGGCACCCGTACACGATGGCCGTGCCGGCGCTTCCGGTCGCCGGCGTCGTCGCGCTAGTGGTGCTCCTGGCCTTTGGTGTGGTGAGATGCTCGTGCCGGGTCTCGGACCGGACCGCGTAGTCCGCGAGGTCGTCCCCGTCCAGGTTGAGCTGGCGTCCGATGAAATCCACGACTGCCGGCGGCACGAACTCGCCAGGGGAGCCAGCAGGCGGCCCGGTGGCGGAGCACGCACAGCTGCAGCGCGAAGCCCAGCACCGGGTCGAGGACAACATCGCCGCTGCAAGTCGGCCGCACTCGCCTCCGCCGTCGAGACCAGGGTACCGACAACATTCGTGTATACACCGATCGCATTTCGGGCGGAAGTCGACGGCCGAGGTCTCGAACGTGATCTCCGTCACCGCGATAGAGCCCGGCTTCCAGCGGAACGGGCTCGCCATGCGCATCCGGTAGAGGAGCAGACTCATGTTCAAGAGCCTGCAGATCATCGGGCTCGCCGGCGTCGCGCTGTCGACGGCGGGCTGCGCGACCATCATCAACGGCACCTCACAACGTGTCCAGGTGGTCTCGGAGCCGCCGAGCGCGGAGGTCTTCGTCCAAGGTGAGCGGGTCGGCACCACGCCGACGGAGGTCGTCATGAGCCGCCGCTCCGCTAATCCCCAGGTTCGCGTCGTCGACCAACAGGGCAACTCGGAGTACAGGCGGCTGGGCAGCGGCTTGAGTCGCTGGGTGGTGTTGGATGCCGTGGCCGCGCTCCTCCTCGGCTACGCCGTCTACCCCAAGTTCCCCGGAGAGGAGAATCCAGAGGGGAGCGTTCGGATCGGCCTTCTCGCGGCCCTGATACCGGCGGCCGCCGACTTCGTTCTCGGCGGGGCGTACGAGTTCCCGTCCCGGATCGACTTCCGCCAACCGTCAGCGAAGAGGCATGAGCCGTTCACGCAGAAGCCGATGCGCCCGGTGCAACCTGACCGCGGCGTTCTCCGGGGAGATGTGCCGACCGTTCGCGGGCAGGCGCAAGCCCGGAGCCGCGGTAGTGATCACGGGTACGACCGCTGACACCGGTCGCCAGCGTCAGTCCCCGCGCGAGCTGCGGAGAGCACACCTGCCGCAACGCTGGCGACCGCCGGAGAGATCGTGAAGCTGCGGGACCTCGAAGAACGCACGAACGCGGGGGTCGCCAAGCAGCTTCGAGTCTCGCAACAGACCGTGGCCGTTCGGCTGCACTGGGCGCATCGGTACTTGCGCTCGAGACTGACGAAGCGCTGAGAGGACGGCATCGATCCGGTTCCTCCGGAACCGGAAGGCGGCGCCGTTGCTGTAGTCGACGATGCCGGGCACTGCACCGAGCGCGAAGACGCCGATCGTCTGCCCGAAGCCCAGGCTCGCCTCGTCGTGCTGCAGCATGAGCCGACCCGCCACGGAGATTACCGCCACACCGAGAGCCACGTCCCACAGGACCGGCTCCCAGTTCTCACGGCGCTCGAGCCGATGAACGGCGGGCCTGAACCCGCTCATCTCGATCTCGACGACGGGCTCCCGGTTACGGCGGCTCACCATGACCTGTGTCGGCGTGAAACCGGCCGAGCGGCCGTCGAGAAGCACTCGGGCGCCCGGCGGATCAGACGTCACCGGAATCCGCTGCACGGTGCCGTTCGCCATCGTGGCGCAGCCAGCCGCCGCCAGGATGGCGGCGGCTGGAGCGAGTCTCAGGAAGGTCCGCATGGCTACCTAACCTACTGAACCGGAGGCTCCATCCCGGTTCGCATCATGCCGGGCGGACGTTGACGGTGTCGGACACCCGGCCGTCGACTTCCGCTTGGAGGACGACGGAAGTGTCCGGGACGAAACCTCCGACCCGGAACCCGCCGTCAGCGTCAGCGGTGACGTTGCCGCTCACGTGGTTCCCGAGGGAAGCCGGTCGCCAGCACGCTGCGATCGTAGGCAGCCCGTAATCGAGAGTCAACGGTGGCGGGCTCGCCGTCGGCACCGAGGACCAAGCCGCTGCCGGCGCCGTGAGGAGCATCGGGGCGGTCGTATCTTTGGTGTTCTCCGGCCTCGATGGCCATCGTGTCGAACTAGGGCGGGAGCCCATCACGGTGAGCGCAGATGGTGGCAAGCCCGCGGGCAAGTCTTCGACCCGGATCGCGCCCCCCGCGGGTCCGGGAGATCGGCGATAATCGGTCGTGCTCTCGATCCTCGGACCGGAGAAAGCAGCTATGGACGGTGAACGCATCGTGGGGGGGCCGGCCTCTCGGATGCGCCATTCCGTGATCTGCACTGCCGCCCTGCTTGTATTGGTCGCGGCGCCGTCAACGGCTCAGCCGAACAGCGGTCCAGGCGGGCGCGTCTACGGACTCGTGGGCGGCGGGTTCGGCGACGGCACGTTCGTCGCGACCGGCGCGGGGGCTGGCCTCCGTCTGACACGGCATCTCGGCCTGGATCTGGAACTGTTACACCTGTCGGGTGTCGAGACTTCAGGATGGGCCACGCCTTGGTTCGGGGGGGGCGTCGCGGGTACTGTCAGGGGCGCGGTCGACTCTCCGGCGCTTCCGATTGGCTTCGACCCTTTGTCCATTCGCCACGAGGACCAGCGGCGGGACGTGACGACGTTCCTGACCAGATTCAGTGTCGAGTTCCCGGTCGCCGATGGCCGGCTATTCCCCTACCTGACGGGCGGCGGCGGCGTGGGCCGTGTGACGGAGCGCTCCCGCATCGTCCTCGATCCGATTCCCTGGATCCCATTGGAGCCCCTGGATACCCAAGCGGTCGACCACGTACCGGACGGCACCAACACGATGCACTTCTTCGAGAGCAGTTTCTTTCCATCCGCGAGCGAATACTCTGACCTTGGCTTGAGCCTCGTGCTCGGCGGCGGCGTCGACGTGCGGCTGTGGCGCGGACTCGGGGTCGGCGTCGACGTGCGCTGGCTGCGGGTCCTGCGAAGCGTCGGCGCACTCGACACCGCGTTAGTGACATCTCGGGTGAGCTACCGGTTCTGAGGGTATTCTGTCGATGATCGCTCAGACGACGAGAGACCGGAGCGGTCCGAAAACGGCTTGGATGGTTCTGTGGGTTCCCGCTCACAATGAGGGAATCGACGAGGGAAGCATGGCAACCGTGGTGTCCATAAATGCCCTATTATGAGCATGTTACAGACATTCGCCAACTAACCCTGCCGGAGTGACGCGGGCTTCGGCTGCCGCGGTCGGGTGCGCCGGCCAAGGGCCGGTGGTGAGTCCTGCGTGGCACCGAGGCCAGCCAGGGCGCCCGCTGGCTCCAGGGCGCGCGTGGGCAAGGAACGCGTTCGCTTTGACACCGCCCAACGACTTTTCAGTCCGCGAAGAACGCCCGCCGCAGCTCGACGGAGGGCACGAGGCGCGCCGCTTTTCGATAGATGGCATGCAGGGTGCCCGTCGCGAGGTTCCTGTGCACGGGCACGATCAGGATCTGTCGCTCACCGCCTGGAGAGATTCGCACCAGCTTGACGTGGCTGCCCTTCTGCCCGGAAACGGCGAAGCCGAACCGGTGGAGAATGCGCAACACGTCGCCGGACGAGAGCCGCCGCAGCCGCGGCATCACGCCCCGAGGGGAGCCGTTTCGTAGCTCACCGACAGTCGCGGCGCGGGCGACAGGCCCAGCCACGCGGGGTCCTCGCCTTCCAGGTGCAGCGCCAGCGCCTGGCGAAGGTTGGCGAGCAGCTCGTCGAACGACCGCGCCTGGGTGACGACGCCGAGCTCCAGGCACTCGGCGACGTACCATCCCTCGCTCTCCGTCACCACCGCATGAACCGTGTCGCGGGTCTCGACTTCCCGTTCATCGTAGACGGACGGGGTTTCCGCGACCCGGGAGACGGCGGAGCGTTGCGCGCCGGCATCCGGGGTGACGGCGGACGCCGCCGGGCGCTCGCGGAACGCAGGCTCGATCTCGTAGAGGCCGCGGGCCACGCGGCGGAAGTACGGCCACCGCCGGGCATGATGATCGGGCGCATTCACGCAGCATCGCCCGGTGACTTCCGTTCGCACGGTAGCCTCGTTCACACCGGGCAACAACCGCACGATCTCCGCTGGCGTGAACGCCCAGTCGTCCCTGGTTTCGCAGAGACGCTGCGCGGCGGCGAGCACCCGCTTCTGGACCGACTCCTTCTGCGTCATGGCTTCTGTCCGCGCCTCGACAACAGTATTTTCACTTGGTAGATATAATTGTCAAGTGTAAATTGAACGCGCCCCTTGACATCCCGTACGGACGCGGGCATCCCGACGGCGCGACGGGATGCCCTAGACTGATATGGAATGACCCCTTGTCAACACCCCGATGTCCGTCGACACGTCTGCGGTGCGTGAAGCTGAGCGACCGAGGTGGTCGCCGCGTTTACGGCGGCGACCAGTCCCCCAGCCATGAGCCCGGCGAGCGGGCCGCCGAGACGACGAACGATCGAAGGGCGCTTCGACGACGAGTCACGCTGATATTCGGTGATTATCACGGTTGCCCGTGACAGCGCACGCATGACGGTGCTTCGTCGGGAGAGGGGGCCGTCTAGGGGGCGCGAGTTTGGGATCGGCCACGCCGTCCGGATCGTATCGCTAGCTCGCCCGTTCTCCATATCGTGCCTCTGATCGTTCGCCGTCTCGACGGCCCCCTCCTCGAGCTGTCTCTGGTTCCGGTCAGTTCCTGGCCGGAAGCTTGCTTCCGGCCATATCAAGCCCGTTCACCGGGGCGGGGGTCGTGTCACCCGCAGGGCCGTAGCGAAGCGAAGGAGCCGCGCTTGCGCGGCTTGACGCGACGCCCGCCCCGGTGGTTCTGGCACGCGACGCCGCGCGTTCTTCGCGCGGCGTCGGTCGGGGCGTGCGCGGAAGGCCGAGGAGCCACGCCGCAGTCATGCCGACTCCGGGTGCAACGCCGCCCACAGAAAGCCGACCAGTTCGCGAGCCACCGCCACCGTCACGACTGGGCTCGGCTTGTGCTCGGCCAAGCGCCGGATGCGTATTTCAGAGGAAGTGGAACACCGATTTCAGCCGAAGTGGAACATCGATTTCGGAGGAAGTGGAACATCGATTTCGGGAAGTGGAACACGGATTTCGGGATGTGGAACACGCATTTCGGGGGAAGTGGAACACCGGTTCCGGAGTCGTGAACGCTCGTCGGTAGCCTGATCGCGGCACGCTTCACCTTTCCGAAGGGAGGGTGAGGCGATGCCGGCACGGAGGCTGCTGATGAGGAAGATTCGCGAGGTACTGCGGCTCACACACGGGCAGGGACTGTCCCACCAGGCGGTGGCCCGGGCCTGCGGCGTCGGCGTGGGGACCGTCAACCGCTATCTGCGGCGGGCGGCGGAATGCGGGCTCGGCTGGCCGCTGCCGGCCGACCTGGACGACGCGGTGCTCGAAGCCCGGCTGTTCCCCCGCGCCGCCCCGGTGCGGGACCGGGTCCGGCCCGACTGTGCGTACATCCACCGGGAGCTGAAGCGCGACGGCGTCACGCTGCAGCTTCTCTGGGAGGAGTACGCCGGGGTCCATCCCGACGGCTACCGCTACACCCGGTTCTGCGGGATCTACCGGCAGTGGGCGCGGCGGCTGCGGCCGTCGATGCGGCAGGTCCACCGCGCCGGCGAGAAGACGTTCATCGACTTCTCCGGCAAGCGGCCGGCCCTGGTCGACCGGCAGACGGGGGAGCTGCGGCGGGTCGAGCTGTTCGTCGCCGTGCTCGGGGCGAGCGGCGTCACCTACGCCGAGGCGACCGCGACCCAGCAGTTGCCCGACTGGGTCGGCGCCCATGTCCGCATGGTCGAGTACTTCGGGGGCGCGACCGCCCTGTGGGTCCCCGACCAGCTCAAGAGCGCCATCACCCGCCCCTGCCGCTACGAGCCCGACGTCAACCGCACCTACGAGGACCTCGCCGACCACTACGGCGCCGTCGTCGTGCCCGCGCGGCCGAGGAAACCCAAGGACAAGGCCGCCGCGGAGAACAGCGTACTCCTGGTCCAGCGCTGGATACTCGCCCGGCTCCGTGACCGGACCTTCTTCGAGCTCGGCGCTCTGAACCGGGCGATCCGCGTCCTCCTCGACGCGCTCAACGACCGGCCGCTGAAGAAGCTCGGCGTCAGCCGCCGCGCCCTCTACGAGCAACTCGACCGCCCCGCCCTGCGGCCCCTGCCGGTCACGCGCTACGTCCTCGCGCGCTGGAAGGTCTGTCGCGTCAACATCTTCTGTGGCCTTCCTCCTTATGTGGTGTGCGAGCGACTGATCGGGGCTCCGTCGAATGTCGCGGGCGATCCGGGGCCACATAATGGTTGCGGTGTCTACAATGCGCGCAGGAAGGCCATGAGCCCTGCGTCCTCCCGCCAACGCTTCGCCGGGTTGTCCTCTTGCACTTCGCAGAGCGCGAGTGCTTTGGCTTTCATCTCAAGGTCGACCTCTGCGTAGATGTTCGTGGTGGTGAGCGACACATGACCGAGCCAAGCGCGAATCGTGTTGATGTCAACGCCGGCCCTCAGCAAGTGCGTCGCCGTGGTATGTCGAATCACGTGAGGACTGACTCGTTTGGCAGCCAACGACGGGACCTGCACGCTGAGCCGGCGCACATGGCGCGTGACGAGAGTGTGAATCCCGAATCGCGTCAGGGGGTGCCTACAGCGATTGAGAAACACGCGTTCCGTTGGAGCCCGACCGTGGGTCAGAGCACGTAGCTCCGTGACGGTCCGCGACCAGAGGGGACAGTGGCGGACCTTGTTCCCCTTGCCGAGGATCCTGACCGACGCATACCCGTGGTCGCCAAGCTCGAGGTGGCCCACGGTGAGCTGGGCGGCCTCATCCGCGCGTGCGCCCGTGTTGTAGAGAAACAGGAGGACGGCGTGGTCTCGACGACCCTGTGGCGTGTTCCGGTCCGGCGCAGCCAACAGGGCGTCGATTTCTGACTTCTCGAGATAGGTTACGGGTGTCTGCCCGCATTTCCGAAACGGGATGTCGCGGATGTGGCCCGACCACTCGATGTGCTCCGGACTGTGTCGGCCGACGAACCCGGCAAACGCACGAATCGCGGCGAGGCGTTGATTACAGGTCGCTGGGGAGCAGCCTCGGGTGACGGTGATTGCGTGAAGAAACTGCCGCACCCGATCGGCGCTGAGGTCGTCGACCGCGAGTCGGTCGACGGACACGCGAGCGCGGTCACTGGCGAACGGCACCAGCAGGGCCAGCGTATCGCGGTAGCTGCGCTGGGTGTTGCGCGCGAGGTTGCGCTCGTGCACCAGGTGCTCCAACAAGAAGCGACGGATCCATGGGCCGAGTCGGGTGATGGTATCGCGCATCGTCGTCCTCCATGCTGGCATAGCGTTCGAACCGGACACAGGCGGCGCGCAAGAGCTCCGGGGTCATCGTGAGGTACGCCTGCGTGGCCGCCACGTTGACATGTCCCAGGTACGTTGACAGATGGGGCAGGAGCGTTTGTACGTCAGCGCCGCCGCGGTACCACGTCGTCAGGCGCCGGACAACGAACGTGTGGCGGACGTCGTGCAGCCGTGGCTGGTATCGAGCACCGTCCCGTCGGACCACCCCGGCGCAGTGCCGCAGCTGCGCAAACGCGTGCCGGAGGGTCGGGCCCCGGAGGGGCGCCCCGTGGCGATCAACGAAGAATGCCGTCGCCTCGTCCTGGGGCGCGCCGTCGATCTGCTGTCGGTCGGCATAATGCTGTAGCGCCCGAGTGAGGTCGGCCCCAAGGGGCACGAGCCGTGTCTTGTAGAATTTCGTCTCGCGGATGGTCAGCAGCGCGACGGAGAGATCGACATCGCCCCATGTGAGTCGCCGTGCTTCCCCGACACGCACCCCGGCGCCATACAGCAGCAAGAGGAGTGCTCGGAAGGTGTGCGGTTCGATGTGGAGGGGCGGTCGCCGATAGTGTGTCGTCGCGTTGAGGAGCCGACCCATCTCGGCGCGCGTGAAGATGTACGGCTCGATCGACGGCGGCAGTTTCGGCACTGTGGTGGGCAGCGGGGTTTGCGCGACCCAGTGCCGCCCGACCGCGTAGCGATAGAATCCGCGCAGCGCAGAATACTTCCGATGCCAGTACCGCGTGAGCGGGCCGGTACCGTTCACGAAGGCATGGACGCGGGCGACCGGGATGTCGGCGAAATCAACGGTCTCGCCGACGGCGCGGCAGAACGTGCCCAAGACGCTGGCCGTGGCGCGGAAGTCTGCGCCAGTGGCTTGCCGCAGCGCGACGTACCGATCGATGGCTTCGCGGAGAGTCATGCGAGTCCCTCCAGCGAGGCATCGGCGACGCGCCGGAGATTCTCCAGGTCCACCTTTGCGTAGACGCGCGTGGCAGCCGGTGTCCGATGTCCGAGATACTCGCCGATCTGCCAGAGGGAGAGCCCCTGCTGGAGCAGGCGCGTGGCACACGCATGGCGCAAGGCATGGGGGCCCTGATGGCGGAGGGGCAGGTCCAACGGCCGCAACCGACGATTGACGACCTGCCACAGGGCACTGTTTCCCAACGGTCGAATCGGCGCCTTGAGGGACAGAAAGATCTCGCGCTGGGCACACGAGTGCGGTCTGATTCGCAGGTACCGCACGAGGGCATCACCGACAGGTTGGCACAGTGGGTAGCGTTGCATCCGCGGCCGCTGTTTCGACCGCGTGACGGTGAACACCTCTGCGTGCCAGTCGATATCGTCGAGGCGCAGCCGGCGCACTTCGCCGACCCGCAAGCCATACACCGCGAAGAGGAGTAGCAGCGCCCGGTCCCGGATCTGAGCGGGCGTGTCACCCTGCGCGTCTGCGCACAGGCGTCGCACCTGGTCCCAGGTAGGCCCCGCGGGCACCTGTTCGCTCGCGTAGACGCGGGGCACCAGTATCCCCGCCGCCAGCCCCGGGGCGCACCACTGTCGGCGTTCGGCGTACCGGACAAACGACCGAAGCGTGTAGACATAGGTTCGGATCGAGGCGCGTGTGCAGCCATCGCGGATGCCCTTCCGGGCAATGGCATCATCGAGGTCCACCAGGGTGAGATCCCGCATACCATGTCCATCAGCGAAGAGGCGTCTGAGGAGCTCTCCAATCGACTTACATCGCGTGTAGACGGTCGATGGAGCGAGGCCTTGTTCAGCGCGCATGTAGTGGGCATACTCCGCGACCAGAGCCGCGCCCGGGGCGTCAGCTTTGCGGGGCTCATGTAACCGCCCCAGGAATCGCAGCCATCGGACCGCGGTCGACGTGAAGATCGCCCGCGCCAGCGCGGCGTCTTTCCGGGCGTGATGCAACGGCGTGCGAGACACCCATCGGTCGGCGGCAGCGTGGATCTCCTCCAAGCAGATCTCCCCGGAGGGTTGCAGGTCCATCGTCCGAGTCACGGCGAGCTGGTACGCGGCAACGCTCTTCAGCGTGGCTCCCGCCGCACCTTGATCCGCACGGTGGTGGAGATAGCCGAGGCGTTGATCGGACATCGGGGCAGCGACATAGCGCTGAACGGTCCGCCGACAGGTGAAGAGTTGGTCGAACATGGCTCGAATCTCCTTGAGAAGGGTGAAGACTCGATCATGCCCCGGATCTGTTTATGTGGCGTGTCGCCGCCAGAAATGCCAGGTGCCACGGCGGGAAGCCGCAACTGCACCACATAAGGAGGAGGGCCACAGAAGATGTTAAATGTGGTGCACCACATTTAACATCGACTACCACGTCGAAATTGACCGCCACCTCTACAGCGTGCCCCACCAACTGGTCCGCGAGCAGGTCGAGGTCCGCCACTCCGCCGCAACCGTCGAGGTCTTCTTCAAGGGCCGGCGCGTGGCGTCCCACCCCCGGCGCCACGACCGTCGACCGTCCACCGTGGCCGAGCACATGCCCAGCGCCCATCGCGCCCACGCCGAGTGGACGCCCTCGAGGCTCATCGGCTGGGCCGAGAAGGTCGGACCCGCGACCGCCCAACTCGTCACCCGCATCCTCGAGAGCCGCCCCCACCCCGAGCAGGGATACCGGACCGTGCTGGGCATCATGCAGCTGGGGCGGCGGTACGGCGACGGCCGGCTCAACGCCGCCAGCGCCCGCGCGCTGGCCATCGGCTCGTGCCACTACCGCACCGTCAAGAACATCCTCGCCGCCGGCCAGGACCGCCTGCCCCTGGAGCCGCCGGGTGATGCGACCCCGACGCCCATCCACACCAACATCCGCGGGGCCAACTACTACGCCGCAGCCACCCAGGAGGACCCATGCTGATCGAACAGACCCTCGACAAGCTCAACGCCATGAAGCTCGGCGCCATGGCCGACGCCTGCCGGCACCAGCTCCAGACCGCCGAGGCCGCCGTCCTCGGCTTCGAGGAACGCTTCGGCCTCCTCGTCGACGTCGAGTGGACGGCCCGCGAGCAGCGCAAGCTCGACCGCCGGCTCCGCACCGCCAAGCTGCGTCATCCCGCCACCCTCGAGGCCGTCGACTTCACCCATCCCCGTCAGCTCAACCGCCAGCAGGTCCTGACCCTGGGCACCTGCGCATGGATCGCCGAACGCCACAACTTGATCGTCACCGGGGCGTGCGGCATCGGCAAGAGCTTCCTCGCGTGCGCCTTCGTCGAACGGGCCTGCCGCCGCGGCTTCACCGCGCGCTACGTCCGCATGCCGAGCCTCCTGCACGAGCTCGCCGTCGGTCGCGGCGACGGCTCCTACGCCCGGCTGCTCGCCCGGCTGACCAGATTCGACCTGCTCGCCATCGACGACTGGATGCTCGCACCGCTCCGCGACGCCGAACGCCGCGACCTCATCGAGGTCGTCGAGGACCGGGCCGAGCGGGCCTCCACCCTCATCGCCAGCCAGTTGCCCGTCACCGACTGGCACGCCGTCATCGGCGACCCCAACCAGGCCGACGCCATCTGCGACCGCCTGCTCCACGACGCACATCGCATCGAGCTGAAGGGCCGCTCGATGCGACGGACGCACCGCGCTCCGAAGACTCGCACGGGGGAAACCAGGTGAGCCAAGTGCTCAACGACCTCGTGAGCGCCCGGCCGGTCCCGGGCTCCCAAGCCGCCTTTCGCCGCCCTGTCCCGCGCCGTTACGTAACGGCGCGGGACAGCACCGGTGGCGTTGGCGAACGCGGAGCGGTAGGCGCGCTACCGGGAGCGGCGGCAGGCCGGCGAGTCCCGGGTCCGGTACCGGCGGCCGGCGGACCGGAGGTCTCGCGGCCACAGAACGACGCCCCCACGAAGAGCAGCCCGGCGCTACGCGCCAACCGGTGTCGGTTCGGCTGCTCCGACGACGAAGAGCGTGTCGTCTCCGCGAACCGCAGCTCGCGGAATCCCTCGCCGGGTCGGCGACCGGGCGTTGCTCGAGCAGGTCTGCAATCTGGATCGTTGTACTCTTCGAACACACGGCTGTCACGGCGGGGGCACGGGTAGAATCTCAGGTGCCGAATGGGAGGGACCGACCGCTCAACGTCGCTGCGCTCCGACGAGCGTTCCACTTCGCTGAAATCCGTGTTCCACATCCCCGAAATCGGTGTTCCACTTCACCGAAATACGCACCGGAAACGCCGGCACAACCGCTGCTGCGCCTTGTCCGCCAGTGCAATCACCCGCCCGGGTTGTCCGCTACGCCGCCGAACGAGCGTCTGGCCGACGCCGGGCCGGTGCCGATAGTGCCATGCCGCCTCCACCACCAGCCGTCGCGCCAACGTGTTGCCCGTCTTCGTGATCGGCCCGCGGCGGTGACGGCCCCCGCTGGAGTGCTCTCCGGGCACCAGGCCGAGATACGCCATCAGCGCCCGCGGGGTCGGGAACCGCTGGACATCGTGCAGCTCCGCCAGCAGCAGCATCGCCGTCAGCGTGTCGATGCCACGAAAGCACCGCAACCAGCCCACCGGCTCCCGATACGGCTCTGTGCTCGACACCGCCGCCAACTGCGCGTCCAGCTCGCCCAGCCGCGCATCGAGGTGGTCGATCGCCAGCAGGTAGTCCTCGACGACCACCCGGTCCGCCGGATGCGGCCAGTTCAGACCATCGACCCAGCGCCGGTGCGCCTGGGTCCACGCACGACCCGGGTAGTGCAACCCTCGTCGAAGCAGGAGCTTGCCGAGGCGGTGGCGGCACCGTTGCCGGTCCGCGCGGGCGTCATCACGAGCCCGGCACAGGTCGCGTACCGCCTCCTCGGCCGGCGTCGGCGCCTGCACCACCGTCAACAGCCCCGCCCGGTGCAGCTCCGCCAGCTTCCGCGCGTCCCGCCGGTCGGTCTTGATCCGCTCGCCCGGCTTGCGCGGAACCAGCGCCGGCGCGATCACCCGGCACTGCACCCGGCCGCGATCGAGCTGCCGCTGCAACGCATAGCCGCACGGTCCCGCTTCGTAGCAGCAGGCGACGCGGCCCGACACCGCCCGTTCCAGCTTCCGGCGCAGCCGGTCCACTGCACGGACCTCGTTCGGTACCGTCCACGTGACGGGCTCCGTCTTGTCCGGGGCCAACAGCGCTACGTGCAACTCAACCTTGTGTGCATCGATTCCCACGTAGGTGATAGGCTCGCTCACGACCGGCTCCCTTCGTCTGCGGCTCTGACGCCGCGTTCGGTGTCAACCCGCGAATCGTAGGCTGCCTCGGCCGCCTTGTCGCGTGCTCGCGCACGACGACGCCGTACGATTGCGAGCCGGTCATTCCATATCGTCTAGCGGAACAATGGCCAGCCGGAACCCGACTTCCGCGTAGAGCCGAACTGGGTCACTGCACGGTGAGGGCTCGCACCTGATGACGCCTGTACTGACGTTCTTCAACAACAGGAGCGGCGTGGGGAAGACGTCGCTGGTCTACCACGCGGCATGGATGCTGTCGGAGCTGGACCGGACGGTGCTGGTCGTCGATCTCGATCCACAGGCCAATCTCACGGCCGCGTTCCTCGACGAGGACACGCTCGCCGAGCTCTGGAACGACCAGGCGTCCTCCTCCGGCAAGACGATCCACCAATGCGTAGCGCCGCTCACCCAGGTCGGGGATGTGAGAGATCCGGAGCTGCGACGACCCTCGGACCGGCTCTACCTGCTGCCCGGCGATCTGGCGCTGTCCGGCTTCGAGGATCTGCTGTCCAGCGAATGGCCGAACTGCCTGGGAAGCACGAACCTGCACCGTGCGTTTCGTGTGATCACCGCGTTCTGGCAGGTCGTCCGGAAGGGCGCCGCGGAGTCGGGCGCGGACATCGTGCTCGTAGACGTCGGACCCAGCCTGGGAGCCATCAACCGTTCAGCCCTGATAGCCACGGACTTCGTCGCAGTGCCGCTGGCTGCTGACCTGCCCTCCTGGCAGGGGCTGCGCAACCTGGGTCCGACCCTTCGCAGATGGCGGGTCGAATGGAAGCAGCGGCACGACCACTGGGCCGAGCCCGATTTCGAACTGCCGGCCGGCAATATGGAGCCAATCGGCTACCTGATTCAGCGGCATGGAGTCCGACTGCGCCGTCCGGTCGAGGCCGACGACCGGTGGGCAAGGCAGGTGCCGGCCGAGTACTCTCGCAGCGTGCTGGACGACGGGACTTCCGCAGTTGCGCTGGACCCGCAAGCGGACGAGCATTGCATCGCCACCGTGAAGCACTACCGCGGCGTCGTTCACCTCGCACGGGACGCGCGCAAGCCGATCTTCTCTCTGTCCGCAGGAGACGGCGCCCTCGGCAGTCATGCCGTCGCCGCTCGTGACGTGTTCCGCGACTACAGAACGCTCGTCGAGAACCTGCTTCTGCGGACGCACGCCGCGTCGGCTGCGGCGGAACCGAGTTGATTGAGCCCGCGCCGACGGGTGTCCCGCACGCGGCCTTCGGTGTGCCGCAATCGAGCCGGGTCCCGTACGGGCAGTTGAGCCGTCCGGGACCCGGAGTAACGACTACTGCTCGCGCCGGACGTACTTCACGAGCTGCCGCGGGCCGACCTCGGCGCCGTAGACGTTGCCCTCGGCGTCGACCGCCACGCCCTCGGCCGCGGTGGTCCCCCGCGGCACGGGGTCGGGGTCGGGGATGAAGAACCGCACGTGGCCGGTCGCGGCGTTCCCGATGCGGATGCCGCGTCGCCAGCCCGGGTTGGAGGTCGGGCTCGACTCGCTGTCGGCGCCGTAGATGTTGTCGTCGGCGTCGATGTAGATGCCGCTGAGGCGGCTGAACTGCTTCCACTGGTCGATGTAGTTGCCGTCCTGGTCGAAGATCTGGATGCGCACGTTGCCGCGGTCGGCGACGTGGAGGCGGCCGCGCGAGTCCATGGCGAGGCCGTGCGGGGTGCGGAACTGCCCCGGCGCGGTGCCGATGCCGCCCCACGACTTGATGAAGTTGCCCTGGCGGTCGAACTTGACGACGCGGGCGACGGTGTCCCAGCTCGCGCCCGCCCCCTGGCCGCTGTGGCCCTCGGCGACGAAGATGTCGCCGTTCGGGGCGACGTGCACGTCGTTGGGCTCGTTGAGGAGCGGCCCGGAGCCGTCGCCGGCCACGCCGGGCCGGCCCAGGGTCATCAGCAGCTCGCCGTCGGGATTGAACTTGAACACGGCGTGCCCCTTGCCCTCGTAGGCGGGGCCGCGCCCGCGGGGGCCCTGGGCGTCGGTGAGCCAGACGTTGCCCTGCCGGTCGACGTGGATGCCGTGGGGGAAGATGAACATCCCGCCCCCGAAGCTCTTCACCAGGTTGCCGTCCTTGTCGAACTTGAGGATCGGATCGAGGTCCGACTCGGCGCAGCTGTTCGCGCCGCACCGCTCGCCGACCCAGATCGACGTGCCGTCGGGGTCGATGTCGACGGCGCTCGTCGAGCCCCAGGTGCGGCCCTCGGGCAGCTTGAAGTGGTCGTTGATGGTCTCGAACGGGTTGGGGTGCTCGTTCGTCGGCCCGACGACCGGCTGCGCGGGCGCTTGTCCCGCCGCCGAGACGATTGCCGCCGCGACCACCGCCAACGCCGTACGCATGCCTGCTCGGTACTTCATCTGAAGGTCCTTCCTGTATGCTCCGTTCCCGGGTTGCAGTCGTCGTTCTCGACGCCGAACGCATCCGCGGCCGCGTTTCCCGACGGGCGGGCGTACCGCCCGTTCGTGCTGGTCCTCCCGGGTTGCAGCCGCTGTTCTCGACGCCGAACGCATCCGCGGCCGCGCGTCCCGACGCGCGGACGTGCCGGCCGTTCGTGCTCCGTCTTCCCGGATTGCAGCCGTCGGTTCGCGACGCCGAACGCGTCCCCGGCCGTCCGTCCCGGCGGGCGGATGTACCGCTCGACCGGTGCGCGGGTGCGATCAGCGGCCGTCGTCAGCGGTCAGCGCCAGCACCGCGTAGGCGGTGGCGACGTCGCGCATGAAGCGGCCTCGGTCGGACGCCGGGTCGTGCTCGCGGTTGAGCGACGACGCGGGCCATGACCCGTCGGCATCCTGGTTCCGGGCGAGCCAGGCGAGCCCGCCCGCGACCGTCTCGTGGTCCCGCGACAGGCCGGCCCGCTGCAGCGCCAGCGTGACCAGCCCCGTCGCGTAGCCGTCGCTGGCGGCGCCGACGGGCGTCCCGTCCCGCCGTTCCCAGGCCCCCAGCGACGAGAGTCTCCAGCCGCCGTCCTCCCGCTGCAGGCCGGCGATCTCCCCGACGAGCTTCTGTCGCTGCGCGTCCGCCAGCAGATCCGGCAGCGCGCCGGAGGCCCAGAGGGCCATGACGCGGTTGAAGGGCGGCTGGGCGTCGAGCCGGCGCCGGAGATAGTCGCCGAGTCGCGCGAGGTTGTCCCGAATGTCGGGCCGGGCGCGGTAGCCGTCCGGGGCGAGCCCCACCGCGACGGCGGCCAGCGCCGCTCCGTGGTACGGCCCCTCGTCCGATTCCCAGGGCGCCAGATTGAAGTGCAGCCAGGGCCACGCGCCCTCGTCGGCGCCGTCGGCCCCCTGCAGCGCCCAGAGGTTGTCGAACGCCCGGCGCGTGCGGTCGCTCAGCACGCCGGTTCGCTCGTCGTGCCGGGCGAGGACGAGGGCGTTGAGGATCGCTTCCGTCCCGCGCGACTGGCTGGTCTTGGGCGCGCCGTAGCGCTCGTCGTCGTAGAAGGGGCCGACCTCGTCCCAGTGGGCGACGCGGGTCGTCACGCTGTCGAGCAGCGCCCGCTCGGGCGGCGCCGTTTCGGCCGCGCCGGCCGCGGGCCGCAGCATCGGGCGGGCGAGGCCGTACGGGGCGGTGGTGTGGCAGGAGACGCAGAACGTGCCGCGCTCGCGCGCCGCCGTCTCCCATCCCGACCACCACTCCACCCGCTCGTCGAGGTAGGCGGCGGCCGCTTGCCGGTCCCACGCGCCGGAAGCGCCGCTCTGCGCGTGGAGCGTGGAGAGGCCCAGGACCAAGCCCGCCGCGAGCACCGCGATCGTCTGTTTCGTCATGTCGGGAATCCAGCAGCCCATCTTCTCACATCGGGGCCGTGCGGGCTGCTGCGACCGGACTTGATTTACCCGGGTAATGCAGGTGACAATCGTTCAGCCGTCGGACGGGGGCAGAACATGGAACCGATCGAATCGAAGATCACGTCTCAGGGGCAGGTTTCGATCCCGGCGCGCATCCGGCGCAAGCTGGGATTGACGCCGGGCTCGAAGGTCGAGTGGTGCGAGCGCGGGGACGAGGTGATCGTTCGGCGCGCGTCGAAGTACTCGTCCCTGGACATTCACAGGGCCGTGTTCGCCAAACCCCCGGCTCGCAGGAGCGTCGAGGACATGGACGACGCCATTCGATCCCATATGCGGCGTAAGCATGCGCGCCGTTGACACCAACGTCGTCGTCCGCCTGATCGTGCGCGACGATGCGGACGAGGTCGCCCGCGCCGAGGCGTACGTGGCGCAGGGAGCGTGGGTCTCGCTGCCGGTGCTCCTGGAGACCACCTGGGTTCTGAAGTCGGGCTACGGGCTGAGCCGCCGGAGGATCGGAACCGTCCTCGACATGCTCGTCGAGCACGATCACCTGACATTGCAGGATGAGGACATCGTCAGAAGAGCGTGCGCGCTGTTCGCACGCGAACGATCGGCCGGCTTCTCTGATTGCCTCGTCATCGAGGTCGCTCGCAGGGCCGGACACGGTCCGGTGGGCACGTTCGACAAGAAGATGACACGCTTGGACGATATTCAGCGGCTGTGACCGGCGCATTCGAGACTTGCCGGCCGTGCAGCTTCGGTGCGGCCTTGACAATGCGGGCCGGCCGGCCACAATGGAGATTCTGGACGGCCTCGCGGCTCGGGCCGAGGGGCCGGCCGCACATGGAGGGGGAACATCCCATGAAGACTGGAGACCATCGTGCCGCAACGGCCGCGGCCGCGCTCGCGCTCTGCCTCGCCGGTGGCGCCGTCACCGCGAACGCGCAGACCTGGGACCCGGGGCCGGCCGAATGGCGGGGCGACCTGACCCCGATCGCCGAGGCCGACTGGAGCTTCGACCGCGCGGAGCACCTGCTGGGCCGCGCCGGCTTCAGCGGCACCCCCGAGGACATCCGGAAGCTGGCCGGGATGATCCCCGACGAGGCGGTCCGGTCCCTCGTGGACTACGACGAGATCCCGAACGACCACCTGCCGCCGTTCGAGCATTCCGGGTTCTGGGACGAGGGGTTGCTGAACTTCCCGCCGAGCCGGCCCGCCGCCACCCAGCTGGGGATGAGGAACGGCGAGAGCATGGGAGTGCGGGTCAAGCCCGACCACGTCAACCGGCACGGGCAGCCGCTCTCCGATCGGTTCTTCTACTGGCTGCGGGCGACGGGGCTCGAGACCCGCCGGGTCGGTTACTGGTGGGCCGAGCGGATGCTCGACACGAACCGGCCGCTGCAGGAGAAGATGGCCCTGTTCTGGCACGGGCACTTCGCCACCGCCCAGAACAAGGTGCGCGACTACCGCAAGATGCTGCTCCAGATCGACACGTTCGAGCGGCACGCGACCGGCAACTTCGGCGAGCTGCTGGTGGCGGTGGCCCAGGACCCCGGCATGCTCTACTACCTCGACGCCGGCGTGAACGTGAAGGGCGCGGCCAACGAGAACTTCGCCCGCGAGGTGATGGAGCTGTTCACCATGGGGGTGGGCAACTACAGCGAGCGCGACGTGCGCGAGGCGGCCCGCGCCTTCACCGGCTGGAACTTCGAGAACCTCGACTTCGTGGTCAACGCCGGGCAGCACGACGACGACGACAAGACCTTCCTCGGCCGCACCGGCAACTTCGACGGCGTCGACGTGCTGCGCATCATTCTCGAGCAGCCGGTCACGGCCGAGTACATCGCGTCCAAGATCTACCGCTTCTTCGTCCGCGAGGACCCGTCGCCGGCCCTGCAGGCCGAGCTCGGCGCCGTCTTCCGGGACAACGGCTACGAGCTGAAGCCGCTGATGCGGACGATCTTCCTGTCGCGCGACTTCTACAGCGAGGCGAGCTACGGCGCCCACATCAAGGGGCCGGTCGAGCACGTCGTCACGATGCTGAAGCAGCTCGGGGCCGAGGACGTGCCGGGGGTGCCCGACTTCAACAGCACGGCCATCGCGCTGGGCCAGCACCTCCTGAACCCGCCGTCGGTGGCGGGCTGGGCGCAGGGCCGGGCCTGGATCACCCCCGCCCTCCTCCAGGAGCGGGGCAACGTCGCCTTCGACTACCTGTTCCCCGACATCGTCAACTTCCGCGACCCGAACTTCCTGACCCTCGCCGGGGACGGGGTCGTGGGCGACCGCCTGCGCCGGGGCTACGACTTCGGCGCCGCCATCGCCTTCGACGACGACCCCGACAATCTGTCGGCGTTCGACCTCGCCGCGCTCGAGCGGGACGAGCTGTTCAACACCCGCGTCTCGGGCTACCTCGCGTGGGCCCGGGCCATGCAGAAGCTGATTCCGACCCCGCGCGGGGCGGCCCGCATCGACATGACCCGGATGGTCATGGACAGCGGCGCGGCGACGACCGGCGAGGCTGTCGACTACCTGCTGGCGCGGTTCCTGCGGATGCCGGTGTCGGCGGGCATGCGCGACGCGCTGGTGGCGCTGCTCGACGACGAGCTCGGCACCGCCGACCTCGCCCGCGCCGAGACCTACCTGGAAGACCCGCTGCGCATGGTGACGCACCTCATCATGAGCACGCCGGAGTACCAGATCGACTAGCAGCGGCGGCTCCGCCCGACGTTTTTCGCCCGGACCCGGCCAGACCTGTTCGGCAGGCTGGCGGGGTCCGGCGGGGAATGCGCTCCAGGCCGGGGCTCGGGGCAGGGTATCCAGATATTTCGGCCGGGAATCTCCTTCCAGGCACCGGTCCTTCCTGACGTGGCCGCCGCTCTGCTCAGGCGCGAGCTGTCTCCGGTGTGCGCTCATGTCGAGACCAAACGTCACCAGAGTTGCGTTTGGTCGCACCATTTGATATTCATGGCCGCATATGGTTCGGCGCAGCCACTGGATCGAGACGATCGAGCGCCTGTGGCGGGAGAAGTCGGTGGTCTGGCTCTCCGGGGTCCGCCGGGCCGGCAAGACCTTCCTGTGCCGCTCCCTCCCCGACGTCGAGTACTACGACTGCGAGCTGCCGAGCACGCGGCGCACCCTGGAGGATCCCGAGCGGTTTCTCCGGGACGCCGCCGGCCGGCGGATCGTCGTCGACGAGATCCAGCGCCTGCGCAATCCGTCCGAGCTGCTCAAGATCGCAGCGGACTACCACCCCGAGACGCGCGTCGTCGCGACCGGGTCGTCGTTCCTCGGCGCCTCCCGGCGGTTCCGCGACACGCTCACCGACCGCAAGCGCGACCTCCGGCTCACGCCGATGATCCGGCAGGACGAGCAGGAGTTCGGCCCCCGCGGCATCGATCACCGGTTCCTCCACGGCGGGCTGCCGCCGTTCTTCCTCGCCGACGCGACACCCGCGCACGGGTTCCAGGAGTGGCTCGATTCCTACTGGGCCCGGGACATCCAGGAGCTCTTCCGCCTCGAGCGCCGCTGGTCGTTCCTGCGGTTCGTCGAGCTGGTCCTCGCGCAGAGCGGCGGCGTCTTCGAGGCCACGCGGTTCGCCCGTCCGTGCGAGGTGAGCCGGGCCACCATCACCAACTACCTGCGGGTGCTCGAGGACACGCTCGTCGTGCAGGTCGTCAGGCCGTACAGCACGCGCCGCGCCTCGGAGATCGTGGCGGCGCCGAAGGTCTACGGGTTCGATACCGGCTTCGTCTGCCTGTTCAAGGGGTGGGACCGCCTGCGGGATGAAGACCGAGGCCTCCTCTGGGAGCACCGCGTGCTCAACGAGTACTTGGCCCGGGTCCGGCACCCCCGCGTGCGGTACTGGCGGGACAAGCGGGGACACGAGATCGACTTCGTCGTCGGCGGAAGCGACGGCTCGCCCGTGGCCATCGAGTGCAAGTGGCGCGCCGCCGGCTTCGACGCCCGCAACGTCAGGGCCTTCCGCGCCCGCTATCCCGACGGCGACAACTTCGTCGTGACCGACGACACCGTGACCTCGTACGTCCGGGACTACCGCGGGGTCGCCGTCCGGTTCGTCAACCTGCCCGATCTGATCCGCCGCGTGGCGGCCGGCGCGTAGCGGCCGGGGGCGTCCGATCCTCTCGGAGCGTGGCCGCCGCGTACTCCCGGTGCTTCTTCATCATCGCGGCCTTGTTCCGAGGCGACCGCAGCTCGTTGCGCTCGAACGCTGCGACGATGTCCCGTTCCTCCCTGGTCAACCTGGCCATCTCACGATCATCCTACCTGCGAACCGATGCCGTACGGCCACGGTGGCCGAGAACCGATGAAATGGGGAAGAGGCGGGTGAAACCGCCCGGAGGCGGAGCGAATGGCCCCGTCGCCGCGAGAATCGGAGGGACGCCCGTTCCCGGGGTTGTGGGGGGCGTCGATGGGACCGGGTTGATAGATGATACATATGTATTATATTCTCCGGTCATGAGCCAGGCACGGGCGGGGGAGACCCGCGACCGGGTGTTCCGGTTCGTTCGCGACCGGCTGCTCGCCGGCGATCCGCCGACGGTGCGCGAGGTGCAGCAGGTGTTCGGCTTCCGCACGCCGCATACGGCGCGGTACCACCTGGAGAAGCTCGTGGCCGAGCGGAAGCTGTCGGCGGCCCGCGGCAAGGCCCGGGGCTATCGCCTGCCGCTCGGCGGCGAGCCGGCGGCGCCGGTGGGCTGGGTGCCGCTGCTGGGGCGGGTCGAGGCGGGGCGTCCGAGCGAGGCGGTCGAAGACGTCGAAGGCTACGTTCCGGTGCCGGCCGACCGGGCGGGGGCGGGGCTGTTCGCGCTGCGGGTGCAGGGGCGCAGCATGGTGGGGGCCGGCATCCTGCCCGGCGATCTGGTGATCGTGCGGCGCCAGCCGACCGCCGACCCGGGGGCGCTGGTCGTGGCCCTGGTCGACGGCGAGGCGACGGTCAAGCGCTTGCGCCGGCGGGACGGCCGGGTGGAGCTGCATCCGGAGAACCCCGAGTTCGAGCCCATTCGGTCCGACCGGGAGATCGCCCTGCTCGGCAAGGTTCTCGAGGTGCGCCGCACCGTGGGTTGACGGGGATGCGCGATGGCCCGGGCCGCAACGCTGAAGCTGCCGTCGCGACTGGCGGGGCGCCCGGACGCGTCGTCCTGATGTGGGCCGCACCGCAGGTTGATAGGGATGCGTGATGGCCCGGGCCGCAACGCTGAAGCTGCCGCCGCGACTGGCGGGGCGCCCGGACGCGTCCCCGCTGCGGAGCGCGTCTGCCGGCCCGGCGCCGGCCGGCGGGGTACTCAGGTCGTGGTGTCTCGCGGCCCTCGCCGGGCGCCTCGCCGAGCTGTCGAGCCGGGAAGGGGCGGCGGGGCTGACCCTGGCGTTCTCGCTGGTGCTCGACGCCCAGCGGGCCGGCGAGCCGGTGGGCTGGCTGACGGCCGGCGAGAGCGCCTTCTTTCCCCCGGACGCGGCGCAAGGCGGCGTCGACCTCGACGCCCTCGTCGTCGTCCGGCTGCCGGCGGCCGGGCAGCTTCCGCGCGCGGCCGAGCACCTGGCGCGCTCGGGCGCCTTCGGCCTCCTCGTGCTCGACCTCGGCGAGGCCGCCCGGGTGCCGGTCCCGATGCAAATGCGCCTGCTCGGCCTGGCCCGGCAGCACGAGTCGGCGGTGCTGTTCCTGACCCGGAAGCGGGCCGGCGGCGCGTCGCTCGGCTCCCTCGTGTCGCTCAGGGCCGAGGCTCGGCAGGAGCCGGCCGCGCGTCCCGGGTCGGCCGGGGAGGGCGCCCGCCGCTTCGGGGCCGGCGCCTTCACGTGCACCGCCCGGGTGCTCAAGGACAAGCGGGGCGGGCCCGGGTGGAGTCACGTCGAGGTGTGCCATGGACCGGATGGCCTGTGTTGACGCGCCGGCGGGCCGCTCCAGGTGCTGAGCGGACCCGGGTGGAGTCACGTCGAGGTGTGTCGGTGGACCGGATGGCCTGTGTTGACGTGCCCGCGCTGCCGCTCCAGCTGCTGATGCGCCGGCATCCCGCGTGGGCGGCGCAGCCGGCGGCGGTGGTCGACCGCGACCGGCCGCAGGGGGTCGTCGAGTGGGTGAACGAGGCGGCCCGCCGGGCCGGGGTGCTTCCCGGCATGTCCTACGCCGCGGGGCTCTCGCTGGCCGGCGGGCTCCGCGCGGCCGAGGTGCCCCCCGGCGACGTCGAGGCCGGCGTCGCCGCGATAACCGGGCTGCTGCGGCGGTTCACGCCCGGCATCGAGCCGTCCGTCGCCCGACCGGGCGTGTTCTGGCTCGACGCCTCCGGGCTGCAGCCGCTGTTCGCCTCCCTCGTCGACTGGGCGCGCGGGGTGCGGGGGCATCTGCAGGTCGCGGGATTCCGGGGGCGTGTGGTGGTGGGGTTCACCCGGTTCGGCACGTATGCGCTGGCGCGAGCCGGGGCGGAAGCGGACCGCCGGGGGGCCGACCGCGGGGTGGTGGTGCTCGGTGACGCCGCGGCCGAACGGCAGGCGGCCTGCCGCGTTCCCCTGCGCCGGCTCGACGTCGACCCCGCGCTGCGCGATGCCCTCGACAGGCTCGGGGTGCGCACCGTCGGGGCGTTCCTGCGGCTGCCGGCCGCCGGCGTCCGTCGGCGGTTCGGCCGCGAGGCGCATCGGCTGCACCGCGAGGCGGCCGGGGACCTCGTCGTCCCCTTCCAGCCCGCGCCCGCGGTCGAGCCGCTCGCGCGCCATCTCGATCTCGATGCTCCGGAAACCGAGGTTCAGCGCCTGCTGTTCCTGGTCAAGCAGGCGCTCGACCCGCTGCTCGGAGTGATGGCGGCGCGGCAGGAGGCGCTGGTCGGCCTCGAGCTCCGCCTGCGGCTGGATGCGCCGGCCGCGGCGGCGCGGGTCGAGCGGGTCGAGCGCATCCGCCCCGCCGCCCCGACCCTCGACGCCCGGCAGGTCCTGAACCTGGTGCACCTGCGCGTCGAGGGCCTCGCCCTGTCCGCCGGAGTCATCGAGATCGGCCTGACGGTGTCGCCGGCGCGGGCGACCCGCGAGCAGCTGCGGCTCTTTCAGGAGGGGACCCGGCGCGACCTCCGGGCCGCGGACCGCGCCGTGGCCCGCGTCCGGGCCGAGTTCGGGGACGGCGCGGTGGTGCGGGCGGCGCTCGCCGACGGGCATCTGCCCGAGGCGGCCTTCGCCTGGCGGCCGCTGGACCACGTCGTTCGCCCGGTCCCCGCCCCGGCCGGCGTTCCCTCGCTGGTGCGGCGTTTCTTTGCCACGCCGCGCCGGGTGTCGCCCCCGCGGCAGCGCGAGCTGGACGGCCGGGTGTCGGGCGACGCCGGCCATGGTCATGGTCAGGCCGCCGGGATGCGCGGGCCCTACGTGGTGTCGGGCGGCTGGTGGAGGACCCCGGTACACCGCGAGTACTACTTCGCCGGGGCCGGCGGGCGCGAGTGGCGCTGGGTCTACTACGACCGCCGCCGCCGGGCCTGGTTCGAGCAGGGCGCGGTGGAGTGAAACCGCCGGTGGGGAACGAGCCGAGGTGGAGTACGCGCCGCTCTGGTGCAAGAGCAACTACTCGTTTCTGGAAGGCGCCTCCCATCCCGAGGAGCTGGTCGAGCAGGCCCACGCCCTGGGCCTGCCCGCCCTCGCGCTGACCGACCGGGACGGCGTCTACGGCATCGTGCGGGCCCACGTGCGGGCCCGCGAGCTCGGCGTGCACCTGATCTGCGGGGCCCAGATGTCGCTGGCCGGCGGGGCGCAGGTGGTGCTGCTGGCCACCGATCGCGCCGGCTACGCCAACCTCTGCCGGTTGATCACCCGCGGCCGCCGCCGGCACGCCAAGGGCGAGTGCAGCGTCACCGCCGACGAGGTCTGCGGGCACGCCGGGGGGCTGCTGGCCCTCTGGCCCGGCGCCCACTGGGCGGCCGAGGCCGACGCCGACCGCGACCGCCCGGCGCTGGCCGCGATGCGCGACGCCTTCGGCGGTCGGGCCTACGGGCTGCTGGCCCGCCACCGCCTTGCCGGCGAGGCGCCGCGGGAAGGGTGGCTGCGGGCGCGGGCCCAGGAGATCGGCCTGCCTCTGGCGGCGGCGACCGAGGTGCTCTACCACGACCCGGCGCGCCGGGACCTCCAGGACGTGCTGACCTGCATCCGGCACGGTACCAGCCTCGCCCGGGCGGGACGCCGGACCCGCGCCAACGCCGAGCACGGCCTGAAGGCCCCGGACGCCCTCGCCGCGCTGTACCCTGACGACCCCGACGCGGTGGCGCGCACGGTCGAGATCGCGGCCCAGTGCCGCTTCTCGCTCGACGCCATCCGCTACCGCTACCCGTCCGAGCGCCTGCCCGACGGCGCCACCTCGTCGGACTGGCTCCGCCGGCTCGCCGAGGAAGGGGCGCGCCGGCGCTTCGGCGGCCGCATTCCCGCCGCGGTGCAGGCGCAGATCGCCAGGGAGCTGGCCCTCATCGACGAGCTCGACTACTGCGGCTACTTCCTCACCATGTGGGAGATCGTCGAGTTCTGCCGCCGGCACGGCATCCTCTGCCAGGGGCGGGGGTCGGCCGCCAACTCGGCCGTCTGCTACTGCCTCGGCATCACCGCCGTCGACCCCACCCGGGTCGATCTGCTGTTCGAGCGCTTCCTGTCGCGCGAGCGGGCCGAGCCCCCCGACATCGACCTCGACATCATGCACGAGCGCCGGGAAGAGGTGATTCAGTTCGTCTACGAGAAGTACGGGCGCGACCGGGCGGCGATGGTCGCCAACGTCGTCCGCTACCGCTCCCGCTCGGCCGTGCGCGAGGTGGGGAAGGCGCTGGGGCTGCCCGAGACGGCGGTCGACCGGCTCGCCCGGCGGTTGTCCCACCACGACGCCGTCGACGGGGACACGGTGCGGCAGGTGCTCGACGGCGGCGGCGCGGCGGCCGGCCACCTCGTGCGGCTCGCCGGCGAGATCCAGGACTTTCCCCGCCACCTGTCCATCCACCCCGGCGGCTTCCTCCTCGGCCACGAGCCGGTGCACGACCTGGTGCCCATCGAGAACGCGGCCATGCCCGGCCGCACCGTGATCCAGTGGGACAAGGAGGACCTGGAGGACCTCGGGCTGTTCAAGGTCGATCTGCTGGGGCTCGGGGCGCTGACCCAGCTCGACCTGTCGTTCGGGCTGTTGGAGAAGCACTACGGCCGCACCCTGTCGATGGCCGCGATTCCGGAGGGGGACGAGGCCACCTACGACATGATCTGCCGCGGCGACACCGTCGGCGTCTTCCAGATCGAGAGCCGGGCCCAGATGGCGATGCTGCCGCGGCTCAGGCCGCGCAGCTACTACGACCTCGTCATCGAGGTGTCCATCGTCCGGCCGGGGCCCATCACCGGCGGCATGGTGCATCCGTACCTGCGGCGGCGCAACGGGGAGGAAGCGGTGGTTTACCCCCACCCGTGCCTCGAGCCGGTGCTCGAGAAGACGCTGGGGGTGCCGCTGTTCCAGGAGCAGGTGATGAAGCTCGCGATGGTGGCTGCCGACTACACCCCCGGCGAGGCGGATCAGCTGCGGCGCGACATGGCCGCGTGGCGGCGCAGCGGGCGTATCGAGCGCCACCGCGACCGCCTCGTCGGCCGCATGACGGCCAAGGGCATCGCCTCCGAGTTCGCCGAGCGGGTGTTCGGCCAGATTCGCGGCTTCGGCGACTACGGGTTTCCCGAGAGCCACGCGGCCAGCTTCGCGTTGATCGCCTACGCCACGTCCTGGCTCCGGTGCCACTATCCCGACGTCTTCACCTGTGCGCTGCTCAATGCGCAGCCGATGGGGTTCTACGCGCCGGCCACCATCGTCGACGACGCCCGGCGGCACGGCATCGACGTGCGCCCGGTCGACGTCACCTGCAGCGACTGGCACTGCACGCTCGAGCCGGGGGGCGGGGCGCCCGCCCCGGTCCGGGGGAGGACCGGCGGGGGAGAGGCGGTCCCGGGAGAGGCGGGCCCGGCAATGGGCTCCTTGCCGCTTCGCCGCCGCCTTGCGCCGCCGCCGCCCGGACCCTCCGGGGGGCCGCACCTCCTCCGGAGGCGGCGCCGTTCTGCGGAGCAGACTCCCGGGTTCGCGGTGCGGATGGGGCTCCGGTACGTCAAGGGAATGTCCGAATCGCGCGACTGGGCCCGCATCGAGGCCGCCCGCGGGCGGGCGCCGTTCGACTCGGTCGACGACTTCGTCGCCCGGGCCGGTCTCGACGAGCGGACGTCGACCCGCCTCGCCGAGGCGGGGGCGCTGGCCGGTCTGGAGCAGCGGCGCCGCGACGCGCTCTGGCAGGTGCGCGGCCTGGCCCGCACTCACGCGCCGGTCCTGCCGCCCGGCGCGGCGCGGGACGAGACCCCGGCGTTCGAGGAGCTGGATCTGCGCGACACCATCGCGTGGGACTACCGCACCAGCGCGCACAGCCCGCGCGGCCACCCCCTCGCCGCCCTGCGGGCGCAGCTGAAGGCCCTGCGCATCCCCGACGCCCGCACCGTCTCGTCGATGCGCGACGGGCGGAAGACGCGCTACGCCGGCCTCGTCATCTGCCGCCAGCGTCCCGGCACCGCGGGCGGGGTCGTGTTCATGACCCTGGAGGACGAGACCGGGTTCGTCAACCTCGTGGTCTGGAGCCGGGTGTTCGACGCGCATGCGCTGGTCGCCAGGACCGCGCCGTTCCTTGGCGTGACGGGCACGATTCAGCGGGCCGCCGGCGTCGTGCACCTTGTCGCCGACACGCTGTGGCGCCCCGAGCTCGGCGAGGACCCGAACGCGGTCGGCAGCCGCGATTTCCACTAGGCGCGCCGCGCGGGGCTGTCCTGTAACCTGTTTACAATCAATATTTTACAACGTTTTCATTTGACTTGACGCCGTTTCGTTGCCTATGATGAGCCGTTTTTGCAGATTCACCCCGTTCCAGGAGATCAACTTCCATGAAGGACTATGTTCGAAGCGCGTGGGTCGTGGCCGGGTGCGTCACGGCGATGCTGTTGGCGGCTGCGCCGGTCGGCGCGCAGGACTTCGAAGACTGGCAGAACGCCGAGTTGCTCACGCTGGCCGCGGCCGTAAACAATGTCCGCCAAGGGGTACGCGCTCCCGACGAAGACGCGATCACCTATCTACCCAGCTATTTCAAGGGAGCCGCCGACGACTTCGCGGTTGCCCCGTTCACGCTGCTGATCAACACGGCGGCGGTGACCGCGGACAACCTTGCTGCGTTCGTGGCCTTGGCCGAGCCGGGCTCCGACTCGTCGGACTTGGCGTTTGAGAACAGCTTCTATGCTGACGCTGGGACCCGGGAGGGCGATCGGGTGCGCATCGCCGGCTTCGTGCAGGCCGAAGGCGGCGACTACGACCTCTACATCGCCGTCCGCGACAGCTTCGACGGTGAAGCGCCGGTGGAACGGTCCATCGACGCCTTCGGGCGGACCAGCCAAGTGACGGTCGTGCCGCCGATCACCGTCCTGCGCGAGCGGGTCACGATTCCCGATCTGTGGAACGGCGAGCTGCAGACCGGCAGCGTCCTGCTGCTCCAAGACCTCCAGCCGCTGACCCAGGTCCCGTCGGAGGAAGACATCGCCGAGTCGCCCTACCTGCTCACCGGGTTTCGGGCGACCCCCAGGCTGAGCGCCGATTTTCGCCAGCAGGACGAGCTGGGCTTCATGTTCGGCATCTACAACGCCGGACACGATGGCGGCATGCCCGACATTACCGTCGACTACGATTTCTACACGCGCACGGACGGTGGGGAGCAGTTCTTCAACCGCACTGCCCCGCAGCAGCTCGGTTCGCAGACCCTGCCGCCGGGCTTCGACGTCCGGCAGTTTCCGCTCGTCATCCCCCAGAACATCCCCCTCGGCGGGTTCCCGGCCGGCTCCTATCGTCTCGAGATCAAGGTCACCGACAACGAGGAGGACGAGGAGCTGACGCAGGACCTCCTCTTCTCGGTCGCCGACAACTAGCCCGCCGATCGTCGCCGCACGAGTTTCGCGCCAGCGAAACTCCCAACGCGACCCGCCAGGATCGCGCATCGGCGCCGCTCTCGCCAGCGGCGCCGATGCGCGGCCCGGCCACCTCGCCGGCGGTCCGCCACGCTCCTTCCCGCAGACCGCCCCGTCCCCCATCTCCCGGAAGCCCGGCCACGGCGCAGGCTCCCGCCCGGCCTCAGGGGGCGCCGCCGACCACGATGGGCAATAGAATCGCGAATTCATCGAAGGACAACGACCGGTCCTCCTTGAAGGAAACACGGTGCTTGCGCCGATTCTGCGTGTGCTTTCGTTCGCCCCACTCGAAACGGATGTCGGCCAACCCGAGTTAGCGTACAACTACATTGTAGTGGAAACGCAACGCAGGCCCGCCCCTTCGGCGCGCCGCGGCGTCCCGGAGGGTGAGATCGACCGACGCGACCGTCAGGTCGCTAGCTAGCGCTCGCTCTCTGCGGCCACCGGCTTGCGCCCGGAGAGGGTGTCGTAGAAGTCGTCGCGGGCGCCCGTGTCCGACGTGAACCGCGACACGACGGGAACGACGGCCAGCGGCAGGAAGAAGGTGAGATACGACGGATCGAGGCCCTCGCCGTCGACGGTGAGCGCATGCACGAGGGTGCGGACCACGAACCCGGCCGACTCGGGGACCGTCACCCCGGCCGCCAGGGCGATCTTGATCGACGCGAACCAGACGAGCCCGGCCCCGTACCCCACCGCCATGCCCCACCACGCGCCCTGCTCGGTGGTTCGGGGCCAGTAGATGAGATAGCCGAGGGCCACCGCGGGCGGGACCACCATCGCGAATCCGAACAGCAGCAGGTCGAGGATCGAGATCGTCGTCTGGGTGGCGACGAACCAGGCCGCCAGGGCCGCTGCGAAGGCGTAGACGGTCGTGGTGACGCGGTAGGCGGTCAGCCGCTGCTCGGACGTCCGGCGGCGGGCGGACGGCAGCCAGTCGTCGACAACCATGGTGGCGCTCGACAGCAGGATGGGGCCGCCGGAGGAGATGACCGCGGCGAGCACCGCGGCCAGGGCCACGCCGCCGACCACCGGGTCGATCTCGGACGCCAGGGTCGTGAGGTTGCGGTAGCCGCCGAGCCCGGTGTCGAGGCCGTAGCGGGCGGTCGTGAGGACGCCGATCAGGCCCGCGAGCACGGACATCGCGGCCGCGATGAGCCCCCCGAGCAGGAACGCCGGCGCGATCTGGCGCTCGGTCCGGGCCGCCGTCGAGTAGTTCGTGTACACCGAGGCGGCCGGCGTGTGCACCGACGCCGCGAAGAACATGCCGATGACGGGCAGCCATCCCGCCCCCGCGAAGCCCCACCAGGCCGTCTCGCTCCGGGACGCCTCGGCGAGGTGGCCGCCGACGGCCGCGGTGACCTCGGGCCAGCCCCCGAGCTGGTCGATGCCGGCCAGACCCACCCAGAGCAGGCCGACGAGCACCACCGAGCAGTGGATGAGGTTGGTGACCGCGGTGCCCCACAGCCCGCCGAGGGAGACGTAGGTGGAGAAGATGACGGCGGCCACCATCACCCCGCCGAACATCGAGAGGGGCGTGAGGGTGCTCAGGATGACCCCGATGACGTAGGCCTCGATGAGGTTGACGACGACGTACTCGGTCTGCACGCACAGGCTCGTGAGCCATTGGCAGCGCCGCGTCCCGAAGCGGAGGGTGAACAGCTCGCCGACCGTGTGCAGCCGGAAGCGCCGGTAGTAGACGCCGAAGAAGATGCCGACGATGGCGAGGGCGAGGAACGTGTTGATGCCGTACCACCACAGGTTCCAGACGCCGCCGGTGATGACGTCGCCGGCCACCCCGTAGGTGCCGGCGCCCCCGATGCGGGTGCCGGCGACCCCGAACGCGACCATCGCGGTGGACATGCCCCCGCCGGCCACCGCCCAGCCCGCCGAGCTGCCGGCGCGGCGGGCCATGAGGCTCCCGACGGCGGTGGCCGCCACCAGATAGACGACGATCGTCGTCACCGCGACCGCGTCCATGCGTGGCTCCTCTCGGGAGGCTCTACCGGGTCTCGACCCCGGCGGTCCTCACGCCGGGGCGATGAGTGCGGCGAGGATGGCGTCGATGGCGTCCCGCGCCTTCGCCCGCATCTCGTCGTCGGTGGCGTCCTGTATCGGATGCGGCACGAACACCGATCCGCTCGCGATGGCGGGCATGCCGAGGGCCTCCGCCTGCAGCCGGGCGGGGCGGACGAACTCGCTCGACGCCACCATGACGGCGGGGATGCCGCGGGTCTCGTAGTCGACCAGGTCGTGCACACTGCACGACGTGCAGGACCCTCAATCGGCGAGGGCCTGGATGACCGCCCGGCACCGCGCCCCCACCTCGTTCCGCAGGTCGTCCGGGGCCGGCTTCGTGTACGTCGGCTTGCGGAGGCGGATGACGTCGAGCGACGGGAAGCGCTCGCGGACGAGCCGTTCCACCTCGTCGCAGAAGACGTCGCCACGCGCCTTCGCGATGTCGATGATGCCCAGCGCGCCCTCGAGGCGGGCGGGCCGGGCCGCGGGCTGCCGCCCCATGGGGGCGCGCTCGTCGGTGGGGTCCAGAATGACCGGTGATTCGCTGTGCATGTCGTTCACCCTTGCTCCATCGGCGGGTCCGAATCCACGGATGCTCCCGTCCAGCCGCAGACTCGATCCTACTCCGCGATCTCGCGCGTCACCGCCGTCGACCCCGCGGCGCCGCTCGCCCAGCCCCCCAGCATCGCCGAGAACTTGCCGGCGGTGCCCCCGGCCACGACGATGAGGATGTCCTCGTCGCGGCGGAACTTCGGCAGGGGGATGTCGAGGGCCTCGTCCGTCGGCCGCCCGTTCGGGCCGAGGAGCTCCCGCGGCAGGGCGCCGAGGGCCATGCCCTTCTGACACTCGTCGTCCGGCAGCAGCTCTCGCAGGGGCCGCGCCGTCACCTCCTGAATGCGGGCCCGCAGGTCCGCCTTGGCGTAGCTGTCCCGCGCGAACGTCCTCGCGTGCTCGGGACTGACGACCAGCAGGACCTCGCCCATGCGGTGCAGCTTGCGGTGGGCCATGGTCTCCAGGCACCATCCCATGCTGGCCCCCAGCGACCGCGCGGTCCGCGAGAGCTGGTCGCGGATCGCCCGCGGCGCCTCGCCCGCGAAGACGGTGACGGTGCTCGCGTCGGCCGCGAACCCGCGCTCGACGTGCAGGGGCTCCCAGCCGCTGACCTCCTCGTGCTCGCCGATGCAGCAGGTGAACTTGCCCGGCTGCCCGAGGGTCGACATGTCGACCTCGCCGGGGCGGCCGCCGCCGACGTTGCGCACCAGCAGCTGCAGCGCCCGCCCGATGGTGGCGTTGGCGCGGAACCCCTGGCCGAAGGCGTTCCCGCCGCAGTTGAGGCCGATGCGGCGGCGGATGGGCCCGTTGACGACGATGACCGGCGTCGCGAAATAGGTGGTCGCCAGCACTCCGTGCAGGTTGAACTCGTCGGTGCACGCGGCCTCGGCGGCGGCGATGACCACCGGCAGGTACTCGGGTCGGCAGCCGGCCATGACCGCGTTGATCGCGACCTTCTCCACCGTGGCCGGGGCGAGGTTCGGAGGCACGTGGGCGACGACGTCGGACGCCGCGCGGGTGGTGCCCTCGAGCATCCGCAGCACCCGGGCCTCGGTCGGGGGGACCACCGGCAGCCCGTCGTCGAGCCCCTGCGACGCCATGAACTCGAACGGATCGTCGTCGACGGGGATGCGCACCCGCCTCGCCCCCAGCGTCGTCGCTCCGCGCCGGACGGCGAGGCGTCGGGCCACCTCGGGGTCGTGGACCTTCGAGCCGCATCCCGGCCGGTGGTCGGGCAGGGCGTCCTCGTCGCGAACGACGTCGGGCGCGGCGACCCCGCACGCTTCCGCCGCCTCGCCGATCAGCGCCATCAGGTCCTGCTTGACGAACCCCTCGAAGCTGCGCCGGACCCGCCGGGCCCCGCCGGCGAGCACGAGGGCCGGGACCGCGTCGAACCCGTAGTCGGCCGACACCGTGAGGTCGGCGTCGAGGGCCACGTCGAAGCTCAGCCCGTGCCGGTCCACGAACCCCGCGGTGTCCGCCTCGGGGTCCTGCGAGACCCCCGCGACCCGCAGGCCGTGCGGCCCCAGGGCCCGGTGGACCCGCTCGACGAGCGGCGCCGTCAGCTCGCACGTCGCGCAGTCGTGCTTGAAGAAGAAGAGCAGGGTGGCCCCCCGAGCGTCACCGTCGAGCTCGAGGGTGGCCCCCTGTCGGTCGGTCAGCGAGAACGCCGGCGCCTCGGCGCCGGCCGCGGGCAGATCGGACATGGCGGGGAGTTTACTCCGATGCGGGGGATCGCTGCTCCGGGCACGGCGACACGCAGGCTCCGCGGGCGACTGGAGTACCATGTTCGCCGAGGTCGACCTGCCGGTCCGGGAGCGACGCCCGATCGGCGGGCCGCCGGTCGCCGTCGAGTTGCATGCCTGCCCGGAGAGACTCCCCTCGCCATTCGCAGAGGAAGCATGAGCCGAGACGTCTTGTTGTCGATGATGCTGGTGGCCGCGACCGGCCTGATGGCGGCGTGCGACTCCGTCAGCTCCCTCAATCCCTTCTCGCCCGACGACGAGGACCTGCAGCCGTCGTTCGCGGAGTTCGTCTCGGACCAGACGTGGACGGTCGGCGTCGCCATCCACATGTCGCTGCCGGCCGCGACCGGCGGGAACCCGCCCCTGACCTACGGCCTCTCGCCGGAGCTCCAGGCCGGGCTGACCTTCGACGCCGCCGCGCGCACGATCTCCGGCACCCCGACCGCCGTCCAGTCGACCACCTACGTGTACTCGGCGACCGACGACGACGCCGACACCGCGTCGATCCAGTTCCAGGCCAACGTGGTCGCGGCTTCCGACGGAACCTGATCGCCCCGCGGCGGACCCGCTACGCCCTCCTGCCCTCGAGTTCCTGCCGCCGGGTGCTGCCGGTCACGGCAGGCGCGCCGTCAGCAGCTCGGCGTACAGGTCGTAGAAGGCGCCGACGTCGAGATCCAGCATCACGTCGACGGGCCGGGCGGCGGGGTCGTCCGGCGCCCGCACCGACGTGGCGCCGCAGGCGGGGCCGAACGCCGTCTCGACCGCGATGGGCAGCGTCTCCGACACCGTCACCACCGACGGGTCGACGAGCCACGCCGCGGTGATGCAGTCCCACACGTAGTAGGTCGCGGCGGGGTCGCGGGCGTAGCGGGGCCCCATGTGGTGCTGCATGAGCCGCGTGAGCGGGGTGTCCGCGGCGACGATGCGGTCGAAGAGCGTCTTGCGCACCGGGGCGTGGTTGGTGACGTCGAGGCCGAACATCACAACGGAGGGCACGCCGGCCCGCAGGACCTCGTCCGCCGCGTCGGGATCGAACCAGAGGTTGAACTCCGCCGCGGGCGTCACGTTCCCGGGCACGCGCGCGGCGCCGCCCATGAAGACGAGGCGCTTCACCCTGGGCGCCAGGTCCGGGCGCGCGCGGAACACGTACGCGAGGTTGGTCATCGGGCCGACCGCCACCAGGGTGACCTCGTCGGGCCGGCTCTCGATGGTGTCGATGATGAAAGACGCCGCGTCGGTCGGCCGGGGCCGGACGGCGGCGAAGCGGCCCCCGTGCGGCGGGCGCACGTCGGGGCCCTCGTCGAAGGCCCCCTTGAACGAGATCGGCCCCCACTGCGCTTCCTGGCGGGCGGCCCGCTCCGGGGTGTTGACGAGGGGGGCGCGGGCGCCGAGGTGGAGGGGCACGTCGCCCGCGCTCACCAGCTCCAGCAGGTGCAGCATGTGCTCGGCGCCTTGCGGGACCGTGTGGTTGCCGGCGACCACCGTGACCCCGAGCACCTCGACCCGGTCGGGCCGGCGCAGCAGCATCGCGAGCGCAGCGGCGTCGTCGTTGAAGATCGCCGAGTCGGTATCGAAGACGACGAGCTCGGGCTCAGAAAGGGACATCGACTCCCACCTGCGCCGCGCCGGGCAGCGCCGCCCGCGCCCGGCGAGGGCGAGGCTCAGAACCGGACATCGACTCCCACCTGCGCCGCACGGGGCGGCGCCGCCCGCACCCGGCGAGGGCGAGGCTCAGAACCGGACATTCACGCCCACCTGGGCCCGCCGGGTGTCGCCGAGCCCGCTGCGGATGGTGCCGTCGAAGTTGAAGAGCAGCGACCCCTGGGCGGTGTCGAGGACGTTGTCGGCGTTCAGGACGTTGAACACCTCGAAGACCGGCTCGGCAGTGGCGCCGTTCCCGAGGGCGAAGCGCCGGGCGAGCCGCAGGTCCCAGGTGACGAACTCGTTCTCCCGCCTCAGCGTGTTGCGTTGGAGGATCGACCCGTCGGCGCAGATGCGGTCGGACGGCTGCGCCGCACGGGCGCCCGGTTCGGCGCAGCGGGCGGAGACCGGCGACGCCGACAGGTACTGGAACGCGTGGTCGAAGCGCACGCCCCCGGGGAGGGTGAGCAGGACGTAGCCGTTCGCCCCGTGGCGCCGGTCGCGGTCGGACCAGCCGTACTCGGGCGCGAGGTCGGCGGCGCTCGCGTAGCGGAACGTGAACGGGTCGCGCTCGTTGTCGTCGTCGGAGCGGTCGAACGCGAGCGTGTAGTTGGTCTCGAACGTCAGCCGGCCGCCGAACGCGTTGCGCCCCCGCAGGCCGAGGGTCACGCCGTGGTAGCGCGAGCGGGCGCTGCCCTCGGTGACGGTCAGCGAGCCGAGGCCGCCGCCCGTGGGGTGGGTCCCGACGCCGAAGGGTGCGCCGAGGACGGGGTCGTTGCGGTTGACGAAGCGGAAGAGGTCGTCGGTCCGGGCGTGGGTGAAGGTGACGCTCGCGGCGAGTCCGCCCCCGAGGTCCCGGTCGACGGCGGTGCTGAACGACCACGTGCGCGGCAGCTCGAGGTTGCGGTCGGCGACCTGGACGTCGGGCAGGAACGGCAGGGTCGCCGAGCCGTCGATCTGCTCGTCGAGGGCCGGCACCGGCCCGAGGGCGGGCGAGGCGGCGCTGCTGCGGAAGATGAGCTGCTGGAAGGCGCCGTTGGTGGTGCGGTGCCCCGCGAAGACGAGCATCGGTATGCGCGCCACGTAGGACCCGGCGTTGGCCCGCACCACGGTGCGCCCGTCGCCGTCGGCGTCCCACGCCAGCCCCAGCCGGGGCTGGAAGTTGTCGAGGTCGTGGGGAATCCGGCCGTCCGAGGGAAAGCCGGGATCGTCGAGGTAGGGCGCGAAGAACGTGTCCTCCGGGGCGACGAACACGTCGGGGTGCCACGAGCCCTCCCAGCGGAGGCCGAGGTCCAGGGTGAGCCGGTCGTGCGGCGTCCACGTATCCTGCACGAAGAGCCCCAGCTCGTGGGTGCCGAGCTGCTGCCGCCCGAGCTGGTCGGGGGCGACGCCGGGCACCGTCGCCGCCTGCAGGTAGAACAGCACCGGCCCGGTGATCGCCGCGCCGGCCGGGCAGGCGCCGAGGTCGCTCGCCGAGCCGTCCGAGCAGGTGACGTAGCGGTTGCCTCGCGTCACGAAGTCGATGAATCCGCCGACCGAGTCGAACAGGTAGCGGCTGTTCGCGAACCCGATGAACTGCTGTGCGGCGGTGGTCCGGTTGTACTCGACCCCCGCCTTGACGAGGTGGCGGCCCAGCAGGGCCGAGGCGTTGTCGAGCACCTGCAGGCGGGTGTCGTACGACGGGTCGATGGGCAGGAAGAAAGGGATCCCGATGCGGAAGCCGTCGGCGAAGTCCATGCCGACGTCGGGGAACGGCCGACCGCCGAGCCGGTCGAACTGCGGCGGCCCCGGCAGCCCCGCCCCCGGCATGAGCGGGCCGTCGTACCAGCGGGGCCGGTGCTCGCGCGCCCACTGCACGCGGAACTCGTTCGAGAGGGTGTTGCCGAGCAGCGAGCGGAGGCCGGCGTTGAAGGCGTGCGACCTGTCCCCCTCGATGCCGTTCGCCGACCGCCCCCACGCGTCGACGTCGAAGGTGCCGTTCACCTGCTCGGCCCAGGTGTAGTTGTACTTGCCGGTGAGCTGGTGGCGGGCGTTCAGGGTGACGTCGACCTTCGCGAGGAACGACCGGGCGTCGTCGGTGCGCCGGATGGGCCCGAACTCGTCGTCGAAGAGGCCCGGCCACCGCGTCTGCAGGAACGTCTCGAGCCGGGCGAGCTCGGCCGGGCTCGCGACGCGCCGCTCCACCTGCCGGGTCTCGGCCGCCGCCTGCTGGTCGTAGGCGAGGAAGTAGAACGCGCGGTCGGGCACGAGGGGGCCGCCGAGGGTGCCCCCGAGCTGGTTGCGCCCGAAGTCGGGCTCGCCGCCGCCGCGCTCGGGCGAGTAGGCGGCGGAGATCTCGTCCCACTGCCCGAAGTAGTGGGCCGACCCGCTCGGCTCGTTCGTGCCCGACTTGGTGACGACGTTGACGAAGCCCCCGGCCGAGCGGCCGAACTCGGCCGTCGCCCCCTGGTTCACCACCACGATCTCCTCGATCGCATCCTGGTTGAAGGTGAACGCGGGCCGCTGCCCGCCCCGCTGCTCGCCGAAGAACGGATTGTTGAAGTCGGCGCCGTCGACGATGATGTTGTTGAAGATGCCCCGCTGCCCCGCGATGTTGAGCACGTCGCCGTCCGGCCCCTGCGAGATCGACGCCCCCGGCGTCAGCAGGGCGAGGTCGAGGTAGTTGCGGCCGTTGCTGGGCAGCCGGTCGACCACCTCCTCGGCCACCCGCTGCGAGCTCGTGACGTCGGCCGTCGAGACCAGCAGGGCGCCGTCGGGGGCCACCGTGACCGTCTCCGCCGCCACCACCCGCAGGTCGACCCCGAGGTCGAGGGTCTCGCCCACGCGCAGCGCCGCCCCCTCGATGCGCTCGACGCCGTACCCGCCGTCGGCCGTCACCGTGAGGTCGTAGGTGCCCGGGGGCAGCAGCGCCCGCACGAACGCGCCGGCCGGCGTCGTCTCGACGATGGTCTGCAGGTCGGTCTCGCGGTGCAGGATCAGGATCACCGCGCTCGGCACCGGCTGACCGAGGGGATCGCGGACCATGCCCCGGATGACGCCGGTCGTCGCCCCCGCCTGGGCCGCCGCGTCGGGGGCCCCCGCCACGAGCAGGGCCACCGCGGCGGCGGCGCCGATCAGCCGGCGCGGCACGGCTCGCAAGGGAACCGGGCGGGCCGCCGAGGCCTCGGGAAACCTGCTCATGCCACCGGGCTCGTCGACGGCTACTCCGGCAGGGCCAGCGCGATCAGCTCGGGCACCGGCGAGCCGCCGACGGTCAGGGCGATGTACTGCCGGCCGTCGAGCAGGTAGGTCATCGGCGTGCCGATGGCCCCGCGCGGGATGTCCACCGACGCCAGCGCTTCTCCCGTGGCCTTGTCGACCGCGAGCAGCCGCGGCCCGCCCGTCGACCCGCCGGTGGTCAGCGCGTAGACGAGCAGGGTCGGGGTCACCAGGGGCCCGCTGCGGCTGCCGTCGCCGCCCACCGGCGGCAGGTCGAGGTCGCGCAGCATCGGGTGGTTCCGCACCCGGTCGCCGTCGCCGAGGGGATTCATCCATGCGTGGTCGCCGGTGTTGAGGTCGATCGCGGTCATCCGCGAGTAGGGCGGCTTGAACAGGGGCAGGCCCTGGGGCATCGTCGGCGACCGGGTGCCGGCCCCCCGCGCCTCGATGATGTTCAGGGTCGCGCCCTCGCCGGGCTCGGGGTCGCGGTAGTTGCGCACGCTGAAGGCGTTGACCGAGGGCACGTAGAGCAGGCCCGTCTCGGGGTCGACCCCCGCCCCCGACCAGTTGGCGCCGCCACCGGCGCTCGGGCGCTGGATGGTCCCGCTGAGGCTCTGCGGCGTGAACAGCGGCCCGAGCCGGAACCCGTCGACCGCGTCGATGGCCATCTGCCGGATCTCGGGCGTGAAGTCGGCGAGGTCGTCGATGGTCGCGCCCTGGTACTCGAACGGGGCGGGCCGGGTGGGGAAGGGCTGGGTGGGCCACGCCAGCTCGCCGGGGATGTCCGTGTCGGTCGGGACCGGCCGCTCCTCGATGGGCCACACGGGCTCGCCGGTGACCCGGTCGAAGACGTACAGGAACCCCTGCTTGCTCACCTGCGCGAGCGCCTTGATGGGCCGTCCGTCGACCTCGATGTCGACGAGGTTGGGGGCGGCGGGGAAGTCGTAGTCCCACAGCCCGTGGTGCACCGCCTGGAAGTGCCACTCGCGCTGGCCGGTCTCGATGTTCAGGGCCACGACGCTTTCGGCGAACAGGTTCTCGCCCGGCCGGTGGCCGCCGTAGTAGTCGGGAGCGGGCGTGTTCGTCGGCAGGTAGACCAGGCCCAGCTCGGGGTCGGCGCTCATCATCGACCACACCCCGACCTTGCCGGTGACCCGCCACGAGTCGCCGCCCCAGGTGTCGTTGCCGAACTCGTCGCCCTGGGGAATCGTGTGGAACGTCCACTTCGTGCGGCCCGAGTGCACGTCGAAGCCCCGCATCCACCCCGGCGGGGCCTCCCGCGTGATGTTGTACGACGAGATGGACGACGGGGTGATGATGGTGTCGCCGACCACCAGGGGTGGCGACTGCACCGAGTAGAGCAGGGCGTTCAGCCAGTCGCGGTCGCCGCGGCCGGCGCGGGGGAGGTCGCGGGTCAGGTCGACGCGGCCGTTATCGCCGAAGTCCGCACAGGGCCTCCCGGTGGCCGCCTCGACGCAGAGCAGGAAGCCGTTGCTCGTGCCCCAGAAGACGCGCTCGGCCGACCCGTCGGTCCAGTAGGCGACGCCGCGCTGGTTCCAGCGCGCGGTCATGGTGGTGGTGCCGGCCTCGTAGGTCTTCGGGTTGTAGACCCACAGGGTCTCGCCGGTGGCGGCGTCCACCGCCGCCCCCTGCGAGGTCGGCATGTTGATGAACAGCCGTCCGCCGACCATCAGCGGGGTGGCCTTGAGGTTGTTCGTGTACGGCGCCTGGCGGTCACGCCAGCGCTCGGGGTCGGCCTGGTCGAGCGCCTCGAAGATGACGTCCGACGGCGCCCGCCACTCGCCGCCGCCGGGGGTCGTCATGCTGACCCGGGCGTCGGCCGACTGCCAGCGCCAGGCGATCTCGAGGTCGCCGAAGTTGCCGGCGTCGATCTGGTCGAGGGGCGAGTACTTGGTGCTGCCGAGGTCGCCCCCGTAGGTCGGCCACTCGCCGTTGGCCGGCGCCCCCTGTTGCGCCGCCGCCGTCGGCGCGGCGAGCACCGCCGCGGCCAGCATCCAGCAGATCGGGTTGACCCGTCGCGTCATCGTCGTCGCTCCTCGCAGGTGTCGAACTTCGCCACCGGACCGAAGTGCACAAATGATACCGCTACCCGCCGAAACGAGGGGCGCGCGGCGGGTCACGGATCGTCCGGCGGGTGATCCGGACGGGACGTTCCCGATGATCGTCCACTCGGAGATAGAATGGCCGGACCATGCCCGGACGGGTCCGCGCGCGGCGGCGACTGGCGGCGGCGGGTGTCGCCGCCGCGGCGGCGATCGGCGGCGTGCTGGGCGCGGCGGCGCTGGAGGGACGTGCGGGAGTCGCGCAGCAGGACCGGCGGCCGGCCCCCGAGACATGGCACTGGGTGCTCCCAGCGCAGCACGACGGGGTCGAGGTCGTCGAGCTGCATCCCGGCGACTGCTACGTGATCCGGCAGGCCGACGGCCTGGTGTACTTCGGCGAGCCGCCGCCCGACGTCCTCGAGTTGCAGGAACGGCTCGGAGACCCGATCGCCCATCTCGTCGAGGAGGTCGGCGATCATCCCGAGTGCCGGCGGGAAGAGTGCATCGCGATGTCGCGGCTGACGCAGGCCATCGTGGACCGGCTCGTCGAGGCCGGCGACCGACGCGCCGTCAGGCGGGCGAACCACCGGCCGTCGCCCCTCGACGACATGCGGGGCGGCGTCTATTCCGACGTGGGGTCGCCCGAGCGCCCGCGCTATCGCCAGAGTCGCGAGCAGCGCATGGCGTACCTGCACCTGCGCACCGCGGCCCGGGACAACTGCTACGCCGCGCAGGTGCCGCGGACGCTGACGATCCACGTCCGGGACCGGCAGCACCGCGACGACCGGACCGGGTTCTACAGCGGATACCTGTATCTGGAACACCACCACGCGCCGGTTCCGGGGCGGGTGGCCAGGAGTCTGCGCCGCGGCACGGCGCGGGCTGCTGGAGGAACGGCTGGGCGGCAAGCAGAGCCGCACGGCGACGCTTTCCGGACCAGCCACGAGCGCGTTCTATTGGAGGCGAACGACCGATGAAACGATTCCTGATGACCCTCTCCATCGTCGCCCTGGCCGTGTTCGCGGCCCAGTGGCAGACCCGCGGCGCCGCCCTGCAGAGCCCCGACGGCAGCCCCAGCCACCGCTTCGAGGAGCTCGCCGACGGGGTGTGGTTCGCCATCGGCACCGGGTCGATGACGGTCATGAGCAACTCGCTCGTCATCATCAACGACGACCACGTCATGGTGGTCGACACCTCGGTGACCCCCGCCGCCGCGCGCGGGCTCCTCGAGGGCATCGCGACCCTGACCGACAAGCCCGTCCGCTACGTCTTCAACAGCCACTACCACTTCGACCACGCGCACGGGAACCAGATCTTCGGCGACGACGTGGAGGTCATCGGCCACGACTTCGTGCGCACGATGCTGTCTTCGGATGTGCTCAGCCAGCGCACCAACCGCTCGTTCACCCAGGTGATCCCGGACCAGATCGAGCAGCGGAAGGCGCAGATCGCGGCGACCGAGGACGCCTCGGCGAGGGCGCAGCTCGAGACCCAGCTCCGCATCCAGGAGGCGCACTGGGAGGCCCTGCAGGAGACGGTGCCGACCCCGCCGAACCTGACCTACAGCGACACCATGACCCTGGTGAAGGGCGGCCGCGAGGTGCAGCTCCACTTCCCCGGGCGCGGCCACACCGGCGGCGACACCCTCGTGTTCCTCCCCGAGGAGCGCATCGTGTTCACCGGCGACTTCTTCGTCGGCCGCCCCGGCGGCCACGGCCTGCCGTACATGGGCGACGGCTTCGTCGAGGAGTGGCCGGCGTCGCTCGACCGCCTGAAGGCGCTCGAGTTCGACGTCATGGTGCCCGGCCATGGCACGCCGTTCACCGAGCGTGAGCAGATCGACCACCTGCAGGCGTATCTGCGCGACCTGAACCGGCAGGTGAACGACCTGTACGCCGAGGGCGCCTCCGCCCGGAGCGCGGCCCGGCGCGTGGACCTCAGCGCCCACACGCAGCACTACGGCCCGAACGCGGCGCGGCCCGACCCGCGCGCGGTGGTGCGCATGTACGACCTGCTGCAGACCAAGTACCCCCGGTAGGAAGAAGCACGAGAGGGTCAGCGGGCGGCCGCCGCCAACAGCCGCGCGAATGCGGCATCCAGGTCGGACTGCGCCTCCGCGAGGTGGGCGCGCGTGGCGCGCAGCCAGCCCCTGCTCGCGTCCGCCCGCCCGCGGCCCGCCTGGAGCATGCGCGTCACTTCTTCCGCCTGCGGCCCCCCGAGGCCGCGCCGGCTCGCCACCATCTGCTCGGGGTCGAGCGCGGCCTGAATCAGGGCCACGTCGACGGGCAGCGGCTCGCCGTAGGCCTCGTCGTACAGGTGAAGCAGCTCGTCGGCGGTCAGCTCCTTCGGGCGCTTGCCCTGCGCGCGGCCGTACTCGGTGATCTCCGATGCGTAGTGGTGGCCGACGCGGAACGGCACCTCGGCGTGCCGCAGCAGGGTGTCGGCGACCTCGGTCATCGTCGCGTAGTCGGCGTCGACCTCGGCGAGCGACCGCGCGGGGTCGACCACCAGCCCGTTGACGACCCGCGCGTAGAGCCGGTACATCTCCTCGGCCTTGGCGACGGTCTCCAGGAGCTGGTCGGGGGCGCGGTAGTCGGCCATGCCCGTCGACGTGTTGTGGGCGGCGAGGAACACCGTCTGGGCGTCGCCGATGACGGTGCTCGCCAGCCGCCGGAGCGTCGCGAGGATGACGGGGTTCCGCTTCTGCGGCATGATGCTGCTGACCCCGGTGAGAGAGCGATCGAGGACCAGCCAGGGGGCGGGGTCGTGATACTGGACGTGCACGTCCTCCATGAGCTGCCCGATCGACATCGCGGAGATCGCGAGGGTCGAGGCGACCTCCGTCTTCGAGTCGACGGACGAGACGTGGTTGGCGTCGTAGGCGTTCTCCACGACGCCGTCGAACCCGAGCAGCTCGGCCAGGCGCCCGCGGTCGAGGGGGAACCCGGAGGTGGCGAGGGCGGCGGCCCCGAGGGGGCTGCGGTTCAGCCGCGCGAAGGTCTCCTCCAGGCGTTCGGCGTCGCGGTCGAGGGCGGCGGCGAAGGCCAGAAGGTAGTGGGCCAGCGATGTGGGCTGCGCCTGCACGCCGTGGGTGTAGGCGGGGACGATGGTCCCGGTGTGCCGGCCCGCGAGGTCGAGCAGGGCGTTGCGCGGCGCGAGCAGGGCCTCGTAGGCGTCGAGCAGGGCCGCCCGGATGGCGAGGCGCCGGAAGGTCGAGCCGATGTCCTGGCGGCTCCGGCCGGTGTGGAGCCGCGACGCGTCCCGGCCCGCGACCTCGACGAGGAGCGCCTCGAAGTCGAGGTAGTCGGACGAGCGCGCGGCTCCCGGTTCTCCCTGCCCGGCGACGACCGCCGCGATGCCGCGGGCGATCTCCGCCGCCATCGGCTCGGGCACCAGGCCGACCTCGCTCAGCATGACGATGGACGCCTTGTTGATCTCGCCCAGGTGGTGAAAGTCGTCCTGCGCGGGCTGGGCGAGCGCCGGGGCGGCGCCGAGCGCGAGGCCGATTCCAAGTGTGGCCACTGCGGCGAGCTGACTACGCGACATCGCTTCCTCCTGTACCGGGGGGAGCCGGGTTCTTCCGGCCGGACTGAATTTATCAGTTCCCCAAAAATTGATGAAGATTGATGATAGTTCATCAATCCCGCGCCCGCCGGCGGCGAATGTGACTCCGCCATCGGGTTGTCACCCGCGGACGTGAGGCGGCGGCTTGGCGTCGCCGACGCCGAGTCGGCCGGCCGTCTCGGGGCCGCCGCACACCTGGCAGTTCTCCCTCTCCGACACTGGCAACCGCCGGCCGCAGCGGGCCCAGGCGAGGGATCCGATACGGCGTTGACAGGCGCCACCTCGGCGGTGGCGGCGACCAGGCTACCGATGCGAGCCCAGGCGAGGGATCCGATCCGGCGTCGGCAGAGGCTGGTATATCACAGAGACCCTCGCGCCGTCGGCCGCCGGCCGAGAGAATCGGAACCGAAGCGGAGCGGCGACCGAATCGCGTCGGCTCATTCGGCCGGGGCGAGCGATGCCAGTCGGGCCTCGAGGTCGGGCGGTGCGGAGAAGACGTGGGTGCGCCGGCCGATCCGCCGCTGCTCGAGGAGCCCGAGCTCTGCAAGCCGGAACAGATCGGCGCGGGCCGTCGCGTAGGCGACGTCGTGACTGGTCTGGTGCGACCGGGTCGTGTACTCGGCGTCGGGGTGCCGAACGGCGTGGGCGAGCAGGGCGAGCTGGCGGTGGTTCAGGTCGGTCGAACGCTTGAGCATGCGCTCGACCCGCTGCACCTGCCGGACCTTGGTTTCGAGGTACGCGTCGAGGTCGTCGATGGCGCGCCTGATCACGTCCACCTGGTGCACGATGAAGTAGGTCAGGTCGTTGCCGTCGGTCTCGGTGTGCAGGAACGCCCGGGCGTACTGCGCCGGCGCCTTCTTGAGAAAGCGGCTGACCGAGACGAGCTCGAACGGCCGGTAGCCGTGGCGCAGCATCGCCCAGTAGAACAGCGCCCGGGCCGTGCGGCCGTTGCCGTCCTCGAACGGATGGTCGAAGGCGAGCCAGAAGTGCAGCAGGATGGCGCGGACGACGGGGTGCATGAAGGCGCCGTCGTCGGCGTCCCGATTCGCGAACTGCACCATCTGGTCCAGGCGGTCGGGCAGCTGCTCCGCCGGCGGCGGGTGGTACAGCGCCTGGTCGTCGGCGTCGCAGACCTCGACGCGGTCGTCCTCGGGCCGCTGCAGGCGCCCGGCCGCGGCCGGATCGCGCAGGGTGTCCGCCGTCAGCGTGACGTGCAGGGCCAGGACCGCCTCGGCGGTCAGCGGCGACTCCCTCATCGTGCGGATCGCCTGCATGGCCCGGTAGTTGTTCAGGATCATCCGTTCGCTGCGGTCCCGGGGGCGTCGTCCGGATCGGATCATCCGCGTCGCCGCGGCCCTCGTCGTGGAGGCGCCCTCGAGCTGGCTCGACGTGATGGCCTCGTCGATCAGCGAGTTGACGATGAAGCGGTTCCGGGTCTGCCGGTTGACCTCCGTGTCGGCCACTCCAATCCGCCCGCTGGCCCGGCTGTCGATCCGGTGCAGCGTCTCCTGAACGGGGTCGGGCAGCATGAAGCGGAACGGTCGTCCGCGCGCGTCACGCAGAGGAATCTGACGAAACAGGCCGCTTCGGGACAGCTTGATTCCCGTCCACCACTCTTCGCTGCTCAGGTCCCCCGGCGGGTCGAGCCGGCGCAGGGTGTCCCAGTGCAGGTAGCGGCCGTCGACGGTCGGGTGGAAGGCATGGCGCATCAGCGCCGCCGGCAGGCGATCACGATGCTTGTCGAGCAGCTTCTCGAGGGGCAGCGGGGAACGTGGTCGCTTCACGAGTGCATCCCTGCCGCGGCCGGACGGCTCTGCTGCGGTGCAGTGACTCATCAATTCCTGCAGGACTGATGAGTCTTGATGCAACTCTATCACCTATCATCAATTCATGAGAAATCGATGATATCCAGCCTCGGGTTCGGCTGCTGCGCCGGCCGTGTCGCGATCCCCCGCTATCGCTCCAGCACCTTGACCCGCGCCTTGCGCACGGCTGCCGGTGTCCCGTGCGGGAAGTTCCTTCGAACGGCGTTCCGCGAACGCGCAGGCGGTCCCGCGGCTGGTGAGGTCGCCGCCGATGCAACGACATGGCGCACGGCACGCCAGGCGTCTGTGCCGCAGAACGGTTCAGGCTCCTGGCAGGTGTGGTTGGGCGCCCCGCGGAGCCGAAGGCGATGATGGGCAGGCGAGCGCCCACGGAGCCGCCTTGGCCGGAGGGGCACATGGCCTGCGGCACGGCCGCGCTGCTTCTCTCCGCTCTGGCACGTGAAGACCCGGACCGCCCGGACTCTGCGCCAGCGCATCCACGCCGTCCTGGAGTGGAGCATCGCCATGGAGCACCGGGCCGACAACCCGTGGCGACCGCATCGGGCCGGTCCTCGGCCCGCAGCGCGACGTCGTGCGCCACATGCGGGCGTTGCCCCATCGAGACGTGGCGGCGGCGATCTGGACGGTGCGGGGCGTCGAGGTCGACGCTGGCGGTCAAGCTCGCGTTCGAGTTCCTCGTGCTGAAGGCCGCGCGGTCCGGGGAGGTGCGGCGGGCGACGTGGGACGAGATCGACACCGCCGGCCGTGTGTGAACCATCGCAGCCGAGCGCATGGAGATGAACCGCGAGCACCGGGTACCACTCAGCCCGCGGGCGCTGGCGGTCCTCGACGCGGCGCGGTGGCTCGCGGACGGCAACCCGCTCGTGTTCCCGAACCGCTGGGGCAACCGCATCCAGGACACGTTCCTGTCGCAGTTGCTCAAGGACCTGGACATCCCGGCCGTGCCGCACGGCTTCCGGTCGTCGTTTCGGGACTGGGCGGCCGAGGAGACCGACCACCCGCGTGAAGTCGTCGAGGCGGCGCTGGCGCACGCGGTCCGCAACCCGGTCGAGGCGGCCTACGCGAGGTCGGACCTGTTCGCGCGGCGGCGGCTGCTCATGGATGAGTGGGCCGCCTACCTTGATGGCGAGCACGGGTCGGACCAGCAGGCTCGTCACTGACGACTGTCGAGCACTCAATCCGCCGCTCCAGCGTGTGATTCCGACAACGTCCCTCTGTCACAGCCCGAATCACGTCGCGCCGGCCGGGCCGCCGGACCGGAACGCCCCGCGTTTACGGAACCGAGCGCCTCCCACGGCAGACGCGGGCGGCGCCGCCCGTAGTGCCGGGAGCGACCCGCCGAAAACCTGCGGTTTTGCGGCGCGATGGGCGTTCCTCCGTCACGCCCATCGCGCGGGTCGCTCCCGGCGAAATTGTCCCTTGGCGGGAAGGCCAGGCCCGAACGGAGCACGGCCGCGCCGCCGCATTGCGCGATGCCGACGACATGCTCCGGGTCGTCGTCGGCGGGCCGAACGACGGGCGGGAGCGGCCGACTGGCGCGACCGATGGCAGCGGGGCGACCAGAGCTGACTTCGCGTTCGGCGGCACGGCTTGGATTGCGGCGCCGTCCGTGCCGACTGGGGGCTGGAGGCGCGTCGGCGTGGGCGACAGGTTCGAGCGGCGCCGTCTCCTGATGGATGAACGGGCGACGTACGTCGTCGGACAGGGCGGACGGCCCGGACCGTGAGCGCCCGGTCCTCAGGGTCCCGGTCGGACGGACGCCGGCCGGTTCCGGCCGGCCGTACCAGGCCAGGATGCCGGAGCGCCGGTTCGCGTCACCGAAGGGCCGGAGCGTAGCGGAGGACGGCGAAGCCGTTGACGCGGGCCGGCGTGGAGGCTACGCGCCTCGCTGGCGTCGAGCCGGCGACGACGAGGCCCGTCGTTCGCGTCCAGCGGGCGGCCTCGGGACGGCCGGGCCGGGGGTTCGAAGGGGGCGCGCAGAGCCCCCTCGCCAGCTCCAATGTACGCACATTGGGTCGGCTGGCTCATTGCCGCGCGGGTCGGCGCGTCCCAGCACCGTCCATAGAGCAGGAGGTGGGGGCCGTCCGCGACTGCGTCAGGCATCTGGCATCTCGGCTTCGAAATGTAGTCGCAGATCCTCAGCGATGACCTCCGGGACGGGTGCCCACGCCGTCCCCTTCTGGCCCGGGTCGTCACCGATGCGTTCCGCCTCCTTGGCGTCGGACACGTTCCGGTGGCCGTCTACGGCGTACTCGCCTCCCAACGTGACGTCGAACACGTGAGCGCGGCCGTGCACCACGCGGAACCGGTGCTCGTCGTAGGTCCCCGCAATGTAGGGAACTGCAACATCGAGAAAGCAATCTCCACCGCCCTTGGCGCGAAGCCTCTCCGTCTTGCTCCCGATGCGATCGACGCGGCCGGTCCGCTGCTCGACGGTCGCAGGGTTCCATGGGAGGTCATGGTGGATGACATGGCTGCATTCCCGGTGCAGGTCGATACCCTCCTGGCCGACGGTGGTGACGATGAGAACCTCCGGTACCAGAGGCGTGTTGAAGCCCGTGAAGAGCCGATCGCGTTCCGAGCTGGCGACCGAACCGGTCACGCGGGTGACGATGTCGCGGTTCCTGGTTGCCTCGTCGTAGGCGCCGATCTGCTCCTCGAGGCCGACTGCCTTCTCGAGCGTCTCCAGGTAGGCAGCAAGCCGGTCGCGCGCGGACTCACCCGTCGCAGGTGGCGTCTGGTAGCGCTTGTGGATGACCAGAGTCCAGTCGTCGTCATCGTCGTCGATTCCAGGCCTCGTGGTGGCATCGTCCAGAATGAACCGCGCGAGGAAACCGGGCGAGCGGACCATGCGACGGAGCATTCGCGCAGCCAACGCGCGAAGTCTGCCGGGCAGCCGCGCCAGCGCGGCCGAGTGCCAACGCGTGAGCAGGCTCGGTACCTCGATGCTTCGGTCCGACAGGTAGGGCGCGAGCGTCGCTTGCCCCGCACGACCCTGCAGTACCTCCTTCCATGCCGCAACGTCCTCCGGTTGCGCGTGCCGTTTCGCCGTGGCGATGTCTTCGTCCGGAAGCTCGTCCAGTTCTGCTTCGCGAAGAACGCCTTCAACGATCCTCCGACGGCGAGCAGGCCAATCAGGTGACAGGATGAGATCGAGCGAGGCCGAAGTCGTTTCCCGAATGGACAGTGGCTCGAGCACTTCGCGCAGCCATCTCTGCCCCTCTTCCGACTCGTTCCACCGGCTCACCAGTACTTGTTCCGCGGCGGCGAGAATCCGTCGACGGTCGAAGCGGCGACTGCGGTCGCGGGGCGGACCGCCACTTGCCAGTCTCGTCGCGATCTCCGCGACATCGCGCTTGCGAAGGGCGAGACTGCGGCGGACACGTCCCCTCGGGCCCGCGAGAGGATGATCCTGGAAGAGCAGGAAGACGGACTGGCGGTAGTGGTAGAGCCGCTTCTGGAAATTCTCGAGCCGCGCCTCCAACTTGTCCGTGGTGCACTTGAACGCCGCGGTCAGCACGTCGTCGCAGTGCGCATCGATCCGGCTGTGCACGGCCTCTTGCACTGCGCGCACGGTGGCAATGTTGAAGCAGAAGATCAGGGTCTTGTCGCCCCTGAGCCAGGCGCGGAAAGCCCGTTCTGCGGTAACGGCGACCTTCGGATGTTCGTGCGTCGTCCCGGTGACCGCCCGCTCGACCAAGTCGAGGTAGCGGCCCGCCTCCGGGTTGCATCCACGCAGCATCCTCCCCAGTTCGCCCTCCCGGAAGAAGGCGTAAGAGCCTCCGAGATCCGCCCCGAGGCTCGTTGAGCCGCGGCCGTCCTTCTGTTCCTGCACGGCTCGCATCATCAGGTAGTGCACGAGTTCCGCGTCGCCGCCGACGTCGAGGCCGGGCCCCCAACGCAGCCTGTTCCCGCGTGCACCGGCGGCGGGCGAGCGTGGATCGGCCTCGCGTCCTACCCACCAGGAGCGATGCGAGACGTCGCGCCGGTGCCGGAGCAGGAAGGGTCCCAGGCTCCGGCCGAGCCGGCCATGGGCATCGCGTACGTCGCCCAGCGCCCGGAGAGATCGCCGCAGTCGTGGAGGGAGGCCGTTGGAACCGGCACGCTCGGTCCAAGCCTCTTTGATGTCGTCCAGGTCGCGTTCATCGACGTCCGCCCAGGCGCGTCGCAGGGCCTTCCCGGTCTCTTCGGCCTGCGACAGGTCTGCACGGAGAGCGTCGACGCGATCGTTCAAGAACGACGCGCGCTCCGCCGAAAGGCGGGTGCAGCACCGGAGATCGAGCACCTGGATGAGCTCGCGCGGACCGAGCTGGAACGGGGTCGCGGATAGCCCCAGCAGCCGGTCCGTGCGTCGACCCAGCGTGTGCAGGAACCTCAACCAGCTCCTCGGGTGGTTCTTCCAGTTGTGGATCTCGTCTACGATGACGAGCGGCAGGTTGTGGCCAACGGTCTGGCCGATCGCGGCGCGGCAGAGTTCCCGCAGATCCTCCCAGAATGACACTCGCTTCGGTCGACCACTCCGTGCGCGCTTCCATGAATCCTCGAGCCGCCCGCACAGCGGGGGGTCGACAATCTTGAGTCGGCGCCAGGCGGCACGCACCTGGCGGTCGCCGAAGCCCACTTCGTCGGTGTTGCGGGCAGCCTCCCAGGCAGTCCCCGACCTTCGGAGGTCGAGCGTCTCGCGCGACGCGTGCGAAGGCCAGTCTGACAGCATCGCGAGCCGCTCCGCCATCGCGAGCTCGAAGCCGTCCATGTGAAGCAGCGAATGGATGGCCGCCATGCGCGCCGTATCGAGCTCGGGAAGACGTCCTGAGAAGGCGGACATTCGTGCGATCACGAGCGTGGGTTGTCGCTTCTTGAGCGCGTGCGCGAGCTCGTGGGGGGTCGATGCGGTCTTGACGTCTAACCTCATGCTCGAAGGCGCCACGAGTTGCACGAACCGCTCGGCCTCGCGCCTCCACTTCCGAAAGAGAGCGTGGGCGTGAGGCGTGACGACGAGCACCGGGCCTGCGGAGAGCCCCCACGCCGCGCGCCGGTGGAGGACTGACCAAGCCACTCCCAGCGCCACGAAGGTCTTCCCAAGCCCAACCTCGTCGGCGAGCAGGACGATCTCCCGGCGCCGCTCCTCATCGTCGTCATGGAAGCGCCGGAGGACGGCGTCGATCGTACGTTCCTGGCGCTGTGCCGCCTTCTCGACCGCCTCAGGGTCGTTGTCTCCAAGTGCAGAGCGAAGAGAACACCGCAGGTCGAGTCCATCCGGCCGGGCGATCATGGCTGCCCCCGCTGCATTGCAAGGTAGGCGCGAACGACGTCGGTGTGGTCCTCCGGCGGAAGCTTGGCCACGACTTCATCGAGTGCCAAGGAGACGGCGGCGACTGCCTCGGCTCGCAGTCCATCCGCGATGCCGTCCCCTAGATTCGGCAGCGGTACGGTCTGGAGCAGACGTCGCAGCTCGGCGAGCTGGAACGCTGTGGCCACGGCGGTCTTGCGCGGCTTGCCGGGTGGCGGCTCCCGCAAGGCGCGTAGCGACTCGCGCGCCAACTCGACGGGTGACCGATACCCCAGCAGTGCCGCCCGTAGCCCCGTCTCGGTCATTCCGGCGTCGGCCAGGCGGTTGCGAACGCCTGGCAGCGCGTGGACGAAATCGCGCACGAGATAGCTCAGGATGTCTCCAGTGTTCGATGGCGGCTCGTCGTGATTGGGAATCGGGTCGATGCTGTGGCCGAAGCCGCCGTCCTCCATCTCGCCGGCCGGCCGCAGTCCGAGGAACCAAGCGATGAGCGACTGCTCGTCCTCGCGGGAACGGGACTCGACGACCGGGAACAGATGCTTGTCCTCGAACACCACGGGCACTACGGCGTCGCCCCCATCCCATGAGACGTCGGCTTCGAGATCGGGCAGCGCGGGCCACGACTGCCGATCGTGTTCGGGCGACTCGTCCCACCACGACGCCCTCAGCGGAATGGAGGCCGAGAAGACTCCGTCGGCGTCAGTGGGCACGCGTACGGTCCACGGGTCGAACCACTGCTCCTCGTTCAACAGCCGCGACCGAATGTCCCTCATCCGGATGACGACCTCATCCGGCCATGTTGCGGCATCGCCCTTGATGATCAACTCGTCGCGCTTCGCCACGAGCGACAGGATGAAGCCGGGCCAGCCACGCTCGTTGTCGCCGTCGTAGTCCCCGGGTTCGACGCAGAACTCCTCGGGCCGCCGCGTCACCTTGCGCCACGCGGTCGCGAAGCGCACGACGCCGCGAAGGCCCGAAGCTTGCTGGGTTGGAAGCGTCCACAGGAGTCCCGCCTCGGCGTTGCCGGCACGGACAAGGCCGAGCCCCTTCCGCGTGAGATTGAACGAGCCGATCGCGAGGCGCGTGGTCTTCTTTCCGATCGCCAACAGAGCCTTCGCGTGCAACGCGCGATTCCCGACCTTTCGCGATCGGTGCCGCTCGGCAACTTCGTCGAACTCGCCCTTGTCATCCTCGTCCGCGGGCTCGCAGCCGTAGCCGGGATCCGCGGCAGCAACCTGCACCCTCGCCCCTACGTCGAGCAGAGCACGCACGAGGCCGGCGGGAACTACCGGCCGAGCGTTCCCCTGATCGTCGAGAGCGGCAGGGCCGATGAGCCGCACGGTTTCCGAGCGTCCGCCGCAGAGCCGTGCGAGGCCGGCGGCGACATCGGCCAGATCGTTCCCCGTCGGCCAGAACGGGCTGGCGACCGTCAGCTCGTCCAGCTGCTCCTCCGATCCCGCGAGTGGCGGGAAGCCCTGCGCGGACGGGAGGCCGATGAAGCGGAGCTGCGCGTCGCGGCGTCGGGCCGGCCGACTCGTGAACACCGTTGTCATGTCGCGAAGCTGTCGGGTCACCTGCTCCGTCGGAGAACCCGTCAGCAGCTCGAGCCAGCTCGCCGCGTCCCGGACGGCCGTGGCTGCCTCCGACGACGCACGCGGCGCATCGTCGATGGCCGCGGCCACCTCGATGTTGCTGCGATAGCCGGAGCTGGTGAGGTTCGCAGAGGCGACCACCAAGCGAACGATCCCGTGCATGAACTCGGGGCCGGCCGGATTGACGAACCGCAGGAGCGCCACCTTCGCGTGCAGCTTCAGGTAGCGGCTCTCCGGCAACGGGACGAGATCGATGCGCGGAGACCGTCGCAGCCCGGGCTGGTAGCGGCCTGGATGGAAGAACACGGTGACCTCGATGTTCTCGAGCGCGCGTTCCAGCTCCAGCCGGAAGTCCCTCCCGCGGGCCGGCGGCAATCGCAGCCCGAGGGCAGCCGGCAACAGATCCTCTTCGAGGAAGTCCGCCTGCAGCTCGTAAGTTGTCGCAACCACGCTCGCGAGCCGGTAACCTGGGGGCGGCTCCCAGAGCTCGACGAGCCGACGTGCCGTCACCGTGACGACTCCCACACGCCGACCTCGCGGAGCATTTGTGCGAACTGCTCGATCCGGTACGGGTGGGTGAACGCGGTGCCGTCCGGCTTGGCCGGCCCAATGTCCGGCGCGTACCGAGGGTCGATACGCACCTCGTTCCCGTTCAGTTCGGCCCACGGGCGCTTGGGCTGTCGTGACGCGTCGAGCTTGCCGGCCTGCACGCGTTCGTGATGCCGGATCAGACTGCGAACGAGGTCCGCGTCGTTCCGCGAGCGGATAGCGGGCTCGACGTTGCGCAAGAAAGCGGGCACCGCGTCAGCCACCGTGCGAGGCAGGAACGCTCGATGCTGCGTCAGCGCTTCCCTGAGTGTGTCGCCCAAGTGAACGAGTGACGCGTCTCCGCCTGCGAGCTCGATGTTGTTGGGGGCGACAGGCCGATGGTGTTCCGAAGACGCGAGCACTTGACCGAAGCGATAGAGAAGCTCGCGGTGGAGGTTCTCGAAGCACGAGGCCACGGTGAGGACGGCCGCCAGTCGTTCCGACATGGGATCACGTTGGGTGCGGAGGTGCTTGCCCAGCAACCGAAACGTATCGCCGTCGGATGTGTCGGCCTCGGTGGCCTGCATCGCAGACGCCATCCTCCGATGAGCTTCCGGCTCCAGGAGAGCGTCGGCAAGCACGCCTCGTTCGCGCGGCGACGCCGCCCCGAGGTTCGCCGCGCTGCCCCAGACGGCCAGCACGGACGTCGGGAACTGGATGTCCTTGCCACCGATGACCTGCACCAGGTGGGCGCGGTCTGGCGTGGCCCGCGATTGGAGGAAGGCGTCCGCAAGCTTCGCACCACGAGGCGTGAGTGCGCCGGCCTCGTCCTCGACCAGCTCGCCGGCGACAAGGGTGACCCAGTACGTGCCCACGCCGCCCACGCCGGCCTGGTTGCGCAACATGGGGAACGCCGGCGAGCGGATGTCCTCGGCGACGGCGCGGCGCACGTAGGACACGCCTCGAAGTTGGTTCCATGACGGGTGGTCGTCGGTAACGCTCTCGTCTCTCGCGTAGGTGCCGGTGGCCAATGCCACGAGACGCTCCCACGCGAGGATCTGCTGTCGACGGGCCCGTCCAGCCCGCCCGCCGCAAGGCGCGTCGGGCAGGTCATCCAGCAGGCGCAGGCCGGCACAGACCCAGGAGAGGTATCGGACGCGGGACGTGATCGTCGTGACGCCGGGGAGGAGCGCGGTCGCTATCGCCGTGAACGAGCGCAGCGCACCGAGCGGATCGATGCTGCCGGAGGCAGCAGCCCGGGGGTCCCAAGCGGACACAAAGGGCATCGGCAAGACGTTGGCGGGCTTCATGGGACCCCGGATTGTACCCGTCGGGAGGCGGGGATCCTCAAGCGCTCAGGCGCGAGATGGTCATCCCTTGACACCGAGGCGCGGCGCGCAGCGATCGTTCCGATGATTGCTCGCAGCACTCAGACCAGGTCGCCGTTCCGATGGCTTGAGACCACACGCTTGAGCCGAGCCTTTCCAAGATTTTCTGGGCGGCCGTCAGAAGAACATCACTCCAACAGGCGGATGCGGTGGGCCTCGCTGTCGCCGACGTAGAGGCCGCGGCCCGACTCGTAGAAGATGCCGTGGGGCCTCGCCATGCGGCAGCGCAGGGGATCGTCCTCGGGGCCGTCGCCGCGGGTGCCGTCGCCGAGGACGGTGGAGATCACCCCGCTCGCGGTGTCGACCATGCGGATGACGTGGTTCTCGGTGTCGGCGATGTAGAGCCGGCCCTCGGCGAACGCGAGGCCCTTGGGGCCGGCCAGCGTCGCGGTGGCGGCGGGGCCGCCGTCGCCGGTGTAGCCCTGCTCGCCGGTGCCCGCAACGTGGTGGATGGTCTCGGCCGCGAGGTCGATGCGGTAGATGGCGTTGCCCTCGCGCAGGGCCAGGTACAGGTTGCCGTCGGGGTCGCTGGCCATGGCGCGCGGGCCGTTGAGGGGGGTGCCGGCGAGCGGCGCCCCGTCCGGCGTCGGCTCGCGTTCGCCGGTGCCGGCCCAGGTCTCGATGAGGCCGGTGGCGGGGTCGACGCGGCGGATGCGGTGGTTCCCGATGTCGCAGATGAGGAGCCGGCCGTCGGGGTCGAAGGCGATGCTGTGGGGGCGGCGGAGCATCGCCTCCACCGCGGGGCCGCCGTCGCCTGAGAAGCCCGCCTCGCCGGTGCCGGCCACGGTGGAGATGACGCCGGTCACCGCGTCGACCCGGCGCACGACGTGGCTGTCGCGCTCGACGATGTAGAGGTGGCCCTCGCCGTCGAACTGGATCTCGTGGGGCATGTTCAGGGCGGCCGCGGTGGCGGGGCCGCCGTCGCCGTGGTAGCCCCGGTCGCCGTTGCCGGCGATGGTGGTGGTCGCGCCCGTGTCGCGGTCCAGGCGCCGGATGCGCTGGTTGTCGAGGTCGCAGAAGTACAACGCGCCGTCGGGGCCGACGACGACGCCGTAGGGGTTGGCGACCTGCGCGTCGGAGAGCCCCGCGGCGCCGTTGCCGATGACGGTGGTGACGGTGGCCGCCTCGAGGTGGGCGAGGCCGGCCGACAGCAGCAGTCCCGATAGCAGAGCGATCGCACGTTTCATGATGTCCTCGTCGTCTCCCGGCCCGCACGCCCGCGAGCCCGGTCGGTGTTGCGTCCGTTCACGCGCGGTCAGAACCGCGCCCGGATGTTGCTTGCCTGGGCCGCCGCCTCCGCCGCCTCGTCCGTCCGTCCGGTAGCCCGCAGCAGGGCCGCGTACTCGTCGAGCGCGGTGAGCAAGCGGTCCTGATCGCGATCCGGCTCCGGCGTGTCGAGCAGAATCGCCAGCACCTCCACGTACAGCGGCTCCGCCTCCCGGTACCGCTCCTGCTGCAGGAGGAACCCCGCCAGCATCGACCGCAGCTCCAGCACGTCGTCGTGATAGAACCCGTGCGTCCACTCGAGCGCCTCGAGCGCCCGCCAGTACAGCGGCTCCGCCTCCTCGTCGCGGCCCAGGGTCGTGTAGAACACCGCGATGTCGGCCACGAACCGGGCCACCCGCGGCGAATCCGGTCCCTCGATCCGTTCGAGCAGCGCCAGCGACTCCAGGTACGCCGACTCCGCCTCCTCGTCGCGGGCCTGCGCGCGGTACAGATCGGCGAGGTTGCCGAGGGTCAGGGCCCGCCGGGGATCGGTGTCGTCGAGCTCCTCGGCGATCTGCGCGGCCAGGAGGAACAACGACTCCGCCTCCTCGGTCCGGCCGTCCTGGTAGGCGAAGGCGGCCGCATCCATGTACTGCTCCCAGGATTCCGACTGGCACCCCGCCAGCGTGGCGAGCGTGGCGAGCGTGGCGAGCGCGGCCGCGAAGGCAACCCACGAGCGCACGGCGAGTACGCGCGCAGCGCCGAGACCGGTGAAGGCGCAACCGGGACCGAGGCGCCGACGGAGCAGGGAGCGCAGGGGACGCGCGTGCGTTGCGGACATTTGCGGACCGGGCGCGGTCCACGGCGCAACGCGGTCCACGCGGGAAGCACGGCCGGTCGAGTGCGGGGCTCTTGCCACGGGTTCCTGGCTCTCGGCATCATGCCCGGCGCCGCGGGCGCCCGGCCGATCTCAGCCTCGTCCCGCACGGCTCCGTCGTCGGGCCTTCGAGGGACGGTTGACATTGTGGCATGTCCATGTCCAAATCGTGCCGGGCGGGTGCGCCGGGACGGCGGCATTCGAGCCGACGGGAAACGACACCAGCGTCGGCGGTGGCGCGGCCGGCCGGTCCGTCCGATACCCGACACGGACCGCCTGCAAGCGGAGCCGGCGTGACCGGAGCGAGGTTCGGAGAGAGGCAAACAGGGAGAGAGAAGATGACGAGAAGCAGGATGGCGTTTCTCGGAGCGGTTGCAGGCGGCTTGGCCGTCTGCGTGCTGGCGTTGCAGCCGGGAGTGGGCGCCCAGATGGCCGTGGCCATCGACGACGACGACATCGGCGGGGTCGTGACCGGGCCGAACGGGCCCGAGGCGGGGGTCTGGGTGATCGCCGAGACCATGGACCTGCCGACCCGGTTCAACCGCTCCGTGGTCACCGACGACGAGGGCCGCTACGTCGTGCCGGACCTGCCGGAGGCGACCTACGACGTCTGGGTGCGCGGCTATGGGCTCGTCGATTCGCCCAAGCAGCAGGTGTCGCCGGGCACCAACGTCGATCTGACGGCGGTCGTCGCCCCCGACGCGCAGGCGGCGGCCCAGTACTATCCGTCCGGCTACTGGTACGCGCTGCTCGAGGTGCCGGGGCCCGACGAGTTCCCGGGCACCGGTCAGGACGGGAACGGCATTTCGCCGAACGTGCCGAACCAGGCAGCGTGGCTGCGCGGCCTCAAGTCGGGCGGGTGCACCGCCTGTCACGGGCTCGGGAGCAAGGCGACGCGCGAGATCCCGCCCCAGCTCGGCGAGTTCGACTCGCTGGTGGCGGCCTGGGACCGCCGCATCCAGTCCGGGCAGGCCGGGGGCAGCATGAGCGGGGGCCTCGATCGCATGGGCCGCCGCGCCGCGCTCGAGATGTACGCCGACTGGACCGGCCGCATCATGGCCGGCGAGGTGCCGCCCGAGGCGCCGCCGCGGCCCCGGGGGGTCGAGCGCAACGTGGTCGTCACCCAGTGGGACTGGGCCGACCCCACCGCCTACCTGCACGACGAGGCGTCGACCGACAAGCGCAACCCGACGGTGAACGCCAACGGGCCGATCTACGGCGCCCTCGAGGCGAGCGCCGACTACGTGCCGGTGCTCGACCCCGTGAACAACGCCATCTCGGAGGTCGTGGTGCCGGTGCGCGACCCCGACACCCCGCTCGCGGCGGGGCCGCCCCTCGCGTCCTCGCCCTACTGGGGGAACGAGGCGATCTGGGACAGCCAGTCCAACGTGCACAACCCCATGCTCGACCAGGACGGGCGCGTCTGGCTGACGTCGCGGGTGCGGGGCCCCGAGAACCCGCCGATGTGCCTCGAGGGGTCCGACCATCCGTCGGCCCGCGCCTTCCCCAACCCCCGGGCGAACCGGCACCTGGCGGTGTACGACCCGGCGACCGACGAGATGACCCTGGTCGGCACCTGCTACAGCACCCACCACCTGATCTTCGCCGAGGACGAGGACAACACCCTGTGGACGAGCGGCGGCGGGCAGGTCATCGGTTGGCTCGACACCAACCTGTTCCTCGAGACCGGCGACGAGGAGGCGGCCCAGGGCTGGAGCCCGCTCGTGCTCGACACCAACGGCAACGGCGCCCGCGACGAGTGGGTCGAGCCCGGCGAGCCCGCCGACCCGACGAAGGACACCCGCATCCGCTCGGGGTTCTACGGCGTGGCCTACAACCCCGTCGACGGCAGCATCTGGGGAACGTCGCTCGGCATGCCCGGCGCGGTGCTGCGGTTCGACCCCACCGGCGACAACCCGTCGGAGACGGGCCTGACCGAGTTCTACGAGGTGCCGTTCCAGAACCCCGGGGCCGAGGTGCAGGACGGCTACTCGCCGCGCGGCATGGACATCGACCGCAACGGCGTCGTGTGGACCCCGCTGGCCAGCGGCCACATGGCGAGCTTCGACCGGAGCAAGTGCACCGGCCCGCTGAACGGACCCGACGCGACCGGTCAGCATTGCCCCGAGGGGTGGACGCTCTACGAGGAGCCGATGCCCCAGATGAAGGGCATCGACGCCTCGGGCAGCATCGAGGGCAGCTACTACACGTGGGTCGACCAGTTCGACACGCTGGGGCTGGGCCGCGACGTGCCCATCAACACCGGCAACGCGGCCGAGGGGCTGCTCGCCCTGCGCGACGGCGAGTGGGTCACCCTGCGCGTGCCGTATCCGCTGGGCTTCTACACCAAGTGGATGGACGGCCGCATCGACGACCCCGACGCGGGCTGGAAGGGCAAGGGTATCTGGGCGACCTGGAGCACCCGGGCCCCGTTCCACGCCGAGACCGGCGCCGGCACCCCGAGCAAGGTGGTGCAGTTCCGGCTCCGCCCCGACCCGCTGGCGAAGTAATCGGGCGCACACCGCACGACCGCGCGGGTGGATGCAGCCTCTCCGGCTCCATCCACCCGCGCCGGCTTTCCACTTCTTCAAGGTGGCGATCGATCAAGGGAATCCTGCGGGGGCAGTGAAGTGGTATTCTGGGGACCGCACGGACAAGAGTCTGAAACTCCCCGTATCCGTGCATGCGAGCATCTCGGAGATTCCGCAGATGAAGACCTATCCCGCCGTCGTTGAGCGCGACGCGGATACCGGACTGTATGTCGGTTGGGTGCCAGGGTTCCCCGGGGCGCACAGTCAAGGTGAAACGCTGGACGAGCTTCACGGGAATCTACAGGAAGTCATCGATCTGCTCCTTCAGGATGGTGATGTTCCGACGGAGAGCGAGTTCGTCGGGGTCCAACATATCCGCGTCGGTTCCCGTTGATTGAGACTGTCCCGCCTCTACTCAACGTCGCGACGGCGCTCCGGGTGGTCGTCCGCTTGATCCAATCCACACAGCTTGTCGACTGACAGCTCGACGTCCCGTGCGATCTGGCGAAGCAACGACGGTGCGATGTCTCGGCCCCCATGGAACGGGACCGTCGTCACCCTTCCGTCGGGATGCCGAAATCGCTTGTGGGAACCGCGCTGCCGAACGTCCCGAAAGCCGAGCCGTTCGAGCAACGCCGCTACCTCGCGAGGCTTGAGGACCGGAGGCTTGGCCATGGCCGCCTACTTCCTGCGCGCAGGCTTCGGCGTCGCCATCCGGCTCATCGTCTCGGCCACCTGTTTGGTCGCAGCCACTTCGTTCTTCAATGCTGCGGTGGTCTTGCAAGTGGTTCTCACGAGCTGCTCAAGGAGGTCGGGCAGCTTGCCTAGCGCTTGGATGCGATACGAACGCGGCGCGTCATTGAAGCGCCACGTCTCTGTCTCCGTCAGTTCGAATGCGGCCAGTGGGCCTGAGCGTGAGCGGATCGCAATGCCCCACACACGGGAAACTCTGGTGTACCCGATCGAACGGTCCCAGAAGCATCCGGTCTCGAGTTCGGTTTCCCCCGCGAACTCGGCCCAGGCCGACACCCCCAGATTCAGCTTCTGGAGAGTCGCCTCGATGGCGGCGATCGGTTTGGCGATATCGTCGGAAATCGCGTTCAGCTCGGTGGCGGATGCGACGAGCTTCGCGAACGCCGTCGAGACGCGCTCGCGCAACCGATCTTGTTGTGAAGACTGTGGTGCGGAGTCCGAGATAGACTGCGAGGCAGGCATAGACGCTCCTTGACCCGACAGGTCCGGGCAAATGCGGCACGTACAGTGCCGGTTGTAGATCAGCCGCCGGTCAGGCGGCAGGCTGGAGAGATCGGCTTCCACCGACGCCAGCCAAGCTGGCTCCCAACCACGTCTCCTACCATACCACAAGCGGCTTTGAAGCGTGTGGGTTGTCAATCGAACGGAACCGTGCGCGCCAGCCATCCGATCCAGGACGCCGCGGCAAACCGCTCCCGCAGAGATCGACAACGGCGACGCCGGATGGAAGAGGGCGCCAGTCGGGTTGCGGCGGGGCGGCGGAGCGCGTCGATGAGCACGGTGGAATCGAGCAGCAGCCGGGCCATCGGTCAGCCCGCGCGGCGCGGGTGAGCTTGACGCTGTCGCCGCACCCACGCCACCGGACCGTCGTCCCACTCGTGACCCGTGTCGGGCAGGCAGCCGAGGGCGGCTTCGATGTCGTCCCAGCGCCGCTCGTCCTCCAGACCGCGCTGGACGAGCTGGGCGATGAACGCGCTTCGACGCCGGGGGCCGGCGTGCCGGTCGATCTCGGCCACGCGAGCCTCGTCGAGTGCTATGTGCAAACGCATGAGTTCTACTATACGATCGCGAGGTCACCCTGCCGCCGCAGGGCCTCGATCCAGATCGACGAGTCAACGAGCACCATGCCGATCAGCGATCCTCGGACTCGATCTCGTCGTTGGTCCATGGGTAGTCGAACGCGCCCTCGCGCAGCAACCGACCGAACTCGCGCACGCGTTGTCGCCTGACGAACTCGGTGACGGCGCGGCTAATCGCAGGGCTCATCTTCCTTTCGCCGGTCAGCCGGCGGAGCTCGTTCGCGGTTGATTCGTCGATTTCGACGCTGACTCTCATACTGATCAAATTGTAGGCCTGTTTGCATCATTCGGCCCACGGACGCTACGACAACCTGCGGATGCCGGAAGCCGGGACTCGCTCGAGCGCGGACTGCGGAGCCGCCAGCGGACGGATCGGATCGCCTCGTTTCGCGTGGGCTAGCCGTGGGGCTAGCCGTTGCCCCGACGGTTCGACCGCTACTGCGCGTCGGCGGCAGGTTCGCCGCGCCGGCGCAGCCAGTCGACGGTGAGCAGCAGGAGCACCGCGAAGGCGATGAGGAAGGTGGCGACGGCGAGGATGGCGGGGCTGATCTGCTCGCGGATGCCCGCCCACATCTGGCGCGGCAGGGTGCGCTGGTCCTCGCCGGCCATGAAGAGCACGACGACGACCTCGTCGAACGAGGCGGCGAACGCGAAGAGGGCGCCCGATACGACCCCCGGCGCGATCAGCGGCAGCTGCACCCGGCGGAAGATCACGAGCGGGTCGGCGCCGAGACTGGCCGCGGCGCGGGTCAGGTTGGTGTCGAAGGCGGACAGGGAGGCGGTCACGGTGATGACCACGAACGGGGTGCCGAGGGCGGCGTGGGCGAGGATCAGGCCGAGGTGGGTCTGGGACAGGCCGAGGGTGGAGTAGAAGAAGAACATCCCCGTGGCCGAGATGATGAGGGGCGTGACCATCGGCGAGATCAGCAGCCCCATCGTGAGGCGGCGGGCGGGCATGGCGGGGCTCGAGAGCCCCAGAGCGGCGAGGGTGCCGAGCACCGTCGCGAGCACCGTCGACGCGACGCCGATGAACAGGCTGTTGACGAGCGCCCGTCGCCACGCGTCGTCGGTGACGATCTGGCGGTACCAGCGGAGGGACCAGGCCTCCGGATCGAGGCGCAGCATCCCCTCCGTGAACGTGAAGTACGGCTCGGCGTTGAAGCTGAGCGGAACGATCACGAGGATGGGCGCGATCAGGAACGCGAAGACGAGGGCGCAGACGGTCAGATGGACGATCCGCCCGACGCCCGCGCCCGGCTCGGCCGCGGTCATGCTCATCCGAGCCTCATGCGCTCGAGGCCGACCACCCGGTCGTAGACCAGATAGAGGGCCGCCACGCAGGCCAGCAGGACGCCGCCGAGGGCGCCCGCCAACCCCCAGTTCAGCGACGTCTGCATGTGGTAGGCGATGAAGTTGGAGATGAGCTGGCCGCTCTGGCCGCCCACCAGGGCGGGGGTGATGTAGTAGCCGATGGCGAGGATGAACACCAGCAGCGACCCCGCCCCCACGCCCGAGAGGGTCTGCGGCCAGTAGACGCGCACGAACGCGCGGGGAAAGCTCGCCCCCAGCGAGGCGGCGGCGCCCATCTGCTGCGGCGGAATCGCCCGCATGATCGAGTAGACCGGCAGCACCATGAACGGCAGGAGCACGTGGGTCATCGCCACCACCGTGCCCGTCATGTTGTAGATGAGGGCGATGCGGCCGTCGTCGGCGACCAGCCCGACGGCGACCAGCAGGTCGTTGACCACCCCCTGGGTCTGGAGGAGCACGATCCACGAGGTGGTCCTGACGAGCAGCGACGTCCAGAACGGCAGGAGGACCAATCCGAGAAGCAGGCCGGCGCGGCGCGCGGGCGCGTGCGCGATCAGGTAGGCGATGGGGTAGCCCAGCAGCAGGCAGAGCCCGGTGATGCCGAGGCTGACGACGAGGGTGCGCCACAGCAGGGGCAGGTAGATGCGGCGCTCGGGCGGCTGCCGCGCGATCGACCCGTCGGGCAGCCGCTGCAGATCGACGGCGTTCAGATAGTGCCGCGCGGTGAGGCGGTCGCCGGCGGTGCGGATGGCGCGCCAGGTCGCGGGCTCGCCCCAGTCGCCGTCGATCTCCAGCAGGGCCGCGCGCCAAGTCCCCCCGGAGAACTCTTGCAGGCGTCTCCCGCTGCGCACGACGACGCTCCGCAGACCGCCCTGCACGCGGTTGATCCGGCTCGCCACGCGCCCGATCGTCCGCTCTTCCCGTGCGCGCAGCAGCTCGCGCGCGGCCGCCGCGTACGCCGCTTCGCCGGGGTCGGACTGCCCGTCCCAGTCGCGCAGCGCGGCGAGGGTGTCGGGCAGCGCGTCGGCGACCACCGGGTCGTAGACGCTGCGCACGAGCATTGTCGCCAGCGGCACCACGAACGTGACGCCGATGAAGGCGACGAGGGGCAGCGTCAGGCCGGCGGCGCGCCGGGCGGGCCGGGTCGTCACCGGGCCAGCCACGCGCTGAAGCGCTCGTTCATCTCGTCCATGTGGTCGCTCCACCAAGCCCAGTCGCTCTGCAGGGCGCGGCGGGTGTTGTCCGGCCAGGCGGGCATGTGGGGGTTCATGTCGATGCCGGTCTCGGCGTGGGTCGACACGAGCGGCGCCCCGGAACGGCGCGCGGGGCTGTAGGCGATGTAGCGGCTGACGGCGCCCATCGACGCCGCGGTCGAGGCGAACCTGACGAGGTCGAGCGCCGCCTCGAGATCGGGCGTTCCCGCGACGATGCCGATCTGGCCGACGTCGAGTATCTGGCCGTCCCACACGATCACGAGCGGCTGGTCCTCCAGGTTCTGCGCGTTGAAGATGCGCCCGTTGTAGGCGGTGCTCATCACCACCTCGCCGTCCGCGAGCATCTGTGGGGGCTGCGCCCCCGCCTCCCACCACACGACCTGGTCCTTGATGGTGTCGAGCTTGCGGAAGGCGCGGTCGATCCCCTCGGGGGTGTCGAGGGTGGCGTACACCCGGTCGAGGGGCACGCCGTCGGCGATCAGCGCGAACTCGAGGTTCGCCAACGGCACGCGCCGCAGCCCGCGTCGGCCGGGGAAGCGCTCGAGGTCGAAGAAGTCCTCCAGCGTGGTGGGCTTCTCGCCGGTCAGGCGCTCGGCGTTGTAGGCGTAGACGTTGGAGTAGAGCGACGTGCCTACGCCGCACTCGAGCAGCGCGTTGGGCAGGAAGTCCTCCTCGGGGGGCGTCCCGTCGGGCCCCGGGGCGAGGAGGGTGGAGGCGATGGGCTCGAGAATGCCCTCGTCGCAGCCGCTCACCGCGTCGGGTGTCTCGAGGTCGATGACGTCCCAGTGCACGTTGCCGGTCTCCACCTGCGCGCGCACCTGGGCGAGCCCGCCGTTGTAGTCGTCGAGGCGAATCTCGATGCCGGTTTCGGCCGTGAAGGGATCGAGGTAGCCCTTGGTGATGGCCTGCGCGTACGAGCCGCCCCAGGAGATGACGGTCAGCGAGTCGCCGGGCGGAGGCGCGCAGCCCGACGACGCCAACGCCGCCAGGGCCGCCGGCAACGCCGCGAGCCGGACGGCCGCGGAGCCGCCGCGGATGCCGGTCATGGCGCACCCTCCCCGCCGTCCGCGTCCAGGACCCGGCTGTCGATCGGGGTCCAGCCGATACGGATGCGGTCGCCCTCCAGCACCGCGCCATGGCCCACGACGTTGGGGATCTTCACGATGAAGTCCGGCTGGCCGCAGACGGTCGCGCGGATGCGGAGGTGGTCGCCGAGAAAGGTCACGTCGTCGACCGTGGCGTCGAACTCGTTGGTGTACATCCCGGGCTCGGGGGCTATCGAGACGCGCTCGGGACGGATGGACAACAGGACGGAGTCGCCGGTCCCGCAGGGGACGACCCGCAGCGCCTGGACGGCCCGTCCGTTGACGTCGACGTCGCAGATCTCCCCCCGGACGCCGGTCACTCGGCCGGGAAGACGGTTGTTCTCGCCGATGAACCGGGCGACGAAAGAGCAGTCCGGTTCTTCGTAGAGGGCTTCCGGCGAGGCGATCTGCTCGACGGCCCCCGCGCGGAAGACGGCGACGCGATCGGACATCACCATTGCCTCGTGCTGGTCGTGGGTGACGTACACCATCGTCACCCCGAGGTCGCGGTGGATGCGCCGGATCTCGTACTGCAGCTCCTCGCGGAGGCGCCGGTCGAGGGCGCCGAGGGGCTCGTCCATCAGCACCAGGTCCGGCTCGAACACGAGGGCGCGCGCGATGGCCACGCGCTGCTGCTGGCCGCCCGACAGCTGGCCCGGCCGTCGATGCTCCAGGCCGTCGAGCCGCACGAGCTCGAGGGCGCGGCCCACCCGGGCGCGCCGGTCGTCAGGCTCGATCCCGCGCACCTCCAACGGAAAGGCGAGGTTGTCGCCCACCGTCATGTGCGGGAAGAGGGCGTAGTTCTGGAACACCATGCCGATGCCGCGCCGGCGCGGGGGCAGATGGTGCACCGACCGGCCGGCGATGCGGATGACGCCCGAGGTGGGGGCCTCGAACCCGGCCAGCATCATCAGGCAGGTCGTCTTGCCGGATCCGGAGGGGCCGAGCAGGGTGAGGAACTCGCCCTTGGCTATCCGCAGGTCGAGGTCGCGCACCACGAGGGTGCGGCCGTCGTAGCTCTTGCCGACGCGGTCGAACACGACGTACTCGGCGTCGTCGGTCGCCGGGCTTCGCGGCGCGGCGGTCGCGGGCGTCGGCGCGAGCTCGACGTCGGTGTTCGATTCGGGCACCGGCGAATTATACTGTCGGCGATTCGGGATGCACGCATGGGAACCGCGGGTCGCCGGCATCGCCCGGTCGGCGGCCGCCCGCGGCGCCGCGGTGCGCACGAGCCGGGGCCCGGCTTCCGGGCGGCCCGGCGGGCGTCGAGGGCATTGGGATACGGGCCGGCGAGGTCAGACGGTGATCGCAAATCGAACGGTTGCGGGCTGGTGGCGCTGGGGGCTGGGTGCGGTGCTGGCGGGGCTTGCGGCGGCGCCGGCGGCCGCCCAGACCGAGTTCCACTTCCAGTACGGCCGTCTAGTGAACCCCTTCTCGGCCCAGTCCGCGCCGAGCCGCATCCTGACGTTCCAGCAGGCGTCGGGCTGGTCGCTCGGCGACAGCTTTCTCTTCATCGACTACATCGACGACGACCTCCTCGACGGATTCAACGACAAGGACTTCTACGGCGAGTGGTACCCGACCCTGAGCTTCGGCAAGATGTCGGGCCGGACGGTGGGCGGGGGGCCGCTCCGGGACGTGGCCATCGTCGGCGGCATCAACTTCGGCGGCGACGCCGACTTCTTCAAGTACCTGCCCGGCGTCAGGCTGTCGTGGGCGGTGCCCGGCTTCTTCTTCCTCAACACCGACATCACCGCGTTCATCGACGGGAACACCGGCAGCGCCGCCCCGCGGTCGAGCAACAGCTGGCACTTCGACGTCAACTGGGGGGCGGGGTTCGATGTCGGCAGCCAGTCGTTCGGGTTCTTCGGCCACGCCGAGTACATCCATCGAGTCACCGACGAGTTCGGCAACGAGGTCCGGAGCTGGATTCTCGCCCAGCCCCAGTTCGTCTGGGACCTCGGCAAGGCCGTGAGCGGCCACGCGAACCAGCTCTTCCTGGGCGGCGAGTACCAGTACTGGCCCAACAAGCTGGGCACCGACACCGACGAGAACCTGCTCCAGTTCCTGATCATCTGGCGGCTCTGACCGGAGCACCGCATGGACTTCGGCGAGTACGAGATCGACCCCGCCGTCTACGACGAGATGTTCGGGCCGGACGGCGCGCCGCGAGGGCACAGCCTCTCGCTTCACGAGGCGCTCGGCCGGATGTCGAGCGCCGATCTCGGCGAGATTCAGGAACGGGTCAGCCGATCGTTCCTCAACGAGGGCATCACCTTCACGGTCTACAGCGACGACGCGGCTGACGAACGGATCATTCCCATCGACTGCATTCCCCGCATCGTGTCCGCCGCCGAGTGGAAACGGCTCGAAGCGGGCCTCATGCAGCGGGTCCTCGCCCTGAACCACTTTCTCGCCGACGTCTACAGCGACGCCCGCGCGGTGGCCGACGGGGTCATCCCCGAAGACCTGGTGTACGAGTGCCCTCAGTACCGCCGCGAGATGCGCGGGGTGAGCCCGCCCCACGGGACCTGGGTCGCCATCTGCGGCACCGACATCGTGCGCACGAACGACGGGTTCGTGGTGCTCGAAGACAACCTGCGGGTGCCGTCGGGGGTGTCCTACATGATCGCCAACCGCCGGGCGGTGAAGGCGAGCCTCCGGCGCCTCTACCGGCAGTGCCGGGTGCGCGAGGTCGAGCACTACGGGCGCCAGCTGCGCGAGACGCTGCGCGAGCTCGCTCCCGCCGGCCGCCGCGAGCCGACCCTGGCCCTGCTGACCCCCGGAGTGGCCAACGCCGCCTTCTACGAGCACATGTTCCTCGCCAACGAGATCGGCGGCGAGCTGGTCGAGGGACGCGACCTGGTGGTGAGGAACCGGGTCGTCTACATGCGTACGACGGTGGGGTTGCGGCGCGTCGACGTGATCTACCGGCGCGTGGACGACGACTTCCTCGACCCGCTCGTTTTTCGGCCCGATTCGCTGCTCGGGGTGCCGGGCCTGATGGACGCGTACCGGCACGGCAGCGTGGTCATCGCGAACGCCCCGGGGACCGGCGTCGCCGACGACAAGAGCGTGTACCCCTACGTGCCCGACCTCATCCGCTACTACCTGAGCGAGGATCCGATTCTGGCCAACGTGCCGACCCGTATCTGCCGCCGCCCCGACGATCTCGAGTACACGCTCGACAACCTCGATCGCCTCGTCGTGAAGCGGGTCGGCGAGTCCGGGGGCTACGGCATGCTGGTCGGTCCCCATGCGACCCCGGCCGAGCGCGAAGCGTACGCCCGGGAGATGCGGGCCAGTCCCGCCGACTTCGTGTCGCAGCCGGTGCTGGCGCTCTCCCGGGCCCCCTGCTTCGTGGACGGCCGGCCCGAGCCGCGCCACGTCGACCTGCGGCCGTTCGTGCTCCGGGGACGGCGGACCCGCATCGTGCCGGGCGCGTTCTGCCGCGTCGCCCTCCGCCGGGGCAGCATCGTCGTCAACTCGAGCCAGGGCGGGGGCGGCAAGGACATCTGGGTCCTGGAAGACTGATGCTGGCGCGCAACGGGGAGGGCCTCTACTGGATGGGCCGCTACGTCGAGCGGACCGGCCACCTGTGCCGCCTGCTGCGCGAGCAGATGGAGACGCTGGTCGACCGGCCGATACGGGAGGTCAACTTCGGCTGGCGTCGCATCTACGGCGCGCTCCGCCGGCGGCCTTCCGGCCCCGCCATCGGGTTCGGGGGATCCGACGACGACTTCGCCCTCGCCGACTCGTTCGCCCTCGCCGACGACCTCACCTTCGAGCGATCGAACCCCGACTCGGTCTGGCGCTGCTTCGCCGCGGGCCGGGAGAACGCGCGCCAGATGCGTCACTGCATCACCGGCGAGATGTGGACCAGCCTGAATCTGCCCTACCTGCGCCTCCGGGAGCTGCGCATCGAGGACGTCTGGAAGACCGCGCCCGAGAGCTTCTACGCGGAGGTCTCGAGGGACCTCGACACGTTCATGGGCGTGGTCGAGCGGACCATGTACCGTGACGACCGATGGCGCTTCCTCGAGATCGGCCGCTGCACGGAACGCTTCCAGGCGGCGGTCTCGCTGCTGCTGGCCCACTGCGAGGGCGTCGCGGCGGCCGAGGAGACGTCGGACCACGACTGGATGAGCCTGCTGCGCATCTGCCACGCGCTCGATGCCTATACGCAGAACTACGGCGTCGCGGTGAGCGTGGAGCGGGTGTTCGATCTGCTCGTCGTCGATCCGGGGCTGCCGCGGTCCCTCTACAGCGCGTCGGATGCGGCGGCCCGCGAGCTCGCCGCCCTCGCGCCGGGGCCGGGGCCTGTCGGCGAGGCCGCGAGCCTCGCGGCGCTGATGACCAGGACCGTGCGCGGCCGGTGGCCGTCGGAAGGGCCCGCCCTCGAGGAACACTGCGACCGCCTGCGGCAACTCGCGGCCCACTGCCGCCGCTTTCACGGCCTCGTGATGGCTGCGCACGTCCAGTACGAGATCGACGCTCCGCCGCGGTGACGCAACGACGCCCCGCCGGCGCCGGCGGGGCGAATCACGGGCGTTCCGGTCGATTGCCGGCGGCCGCGGCAAGCGCAGGTCCGGGAGGGGGGCGGCGGAGAGGGTTGATCAGGAGACTTCCAGAGCGGCCTGGCGCGAGTCGCGAATCGGGATGATCTGATCGAAGCCGCTGACGCGGAACACTTCCTCGATGTGGTCCTGCATGTTGCACAGGGCGATGGTGCCCTCGTTCGCGCTCAGTCTCTTGGCGGCGATGAGCAGCACCCGCATGCCCGAGCTGCTGATGAACGACAGGCGGCCGAAATCGAAGATCAGCTTCCGTTCGTCGTTGCCGATGTGGTCCATGACGATCGACTCGAACGCCCGCGCGTTGGCGCTGTCGAGCCGTCCGACCGGCAGCAGTACCAGCGCCCCGTCTTCCCGTTCTTCTGCAACTTCAATGTTCATCGATGCCCCTCGGCCGAAATCCCCCGACCGCGCCGGTCATTCGGGTTCCGACTTGATGTGGTGATGTACCGTCAGGCGGTTCCTGCCGTCCACGAACTCGTAGGCCATTTCGTGGGCGAAGGTCCTGACCAGGTGCAGGCCGAGGCCCCCCACCGCCCGGTCCTCCAGTGCCGACGTGGTGTCCACGTCCTCCGCGTCCACCGTCGTCGGATCGAACGGCGACCCGTTGTCCTCCATGATCAGGGTCACGACGTCCCGATCGGCCTTCAAGTGGATTTCAATCGTCGGATTGGGCACGTTGAACGTGCCGTGCGTCACCGCATTGGTTATCAGCTCGTCCAGGGCCAGGTTGATCACGAAGACCGTCGGCAGCGGCAGCTGGTTCTCGTCCCCGAACTCCTCGATCGCGGACGACAGATTGCGGACCTCGGTCAACTTGGCCGGCAGCGAGACGTGAAGGTCGGACATGGTCCTGCCGATCTATCGGCGGTTGCGACGGGCCACAATATATAACAGCAACCGGCGCAACCAATCCACTCGTCGTGTCATCGCGGGAACGGCGTGATCATCGGCGGCGCAGCACGAGGCAGGTCATGTCGTCGGCGGCGGCGGCCCCGGTCGAGAAGTCTCCGATCTCGCGCCAGGCATGGGCCACGATCTCGGCTGGCGACCGGCGCGCCGCGCCGTCGAGCGTCGCTTCGAGGCGTTCCTTGCCGAACAGCGTACCGCTGAGGTTCACGGCGTCGGTCAGGCCGTCCGTATAGATGAACAGGGTCTCGCGCGGCTGAATGACCTCGCTGCCGCTCGCGTACTCGAAGTCGTCCATCAGGCCCATGGCCAGGCCCCGGGTCATGGGCAGGGCGCGCCGCTCGTCGTCGGGGCCGACGATGTAGGCGGGCTCGTGCCCGGCGCAGACGTAGTCGAGCCTGCCGCTCTCCATGTCGAGAATCCCGACCACGCAGGTCACGAAGAGCCCCATGGGGTTCTGCTGGCACAGCCGGCGGTTGGCCTCGTTGGCGATGGCGGAGATGTCGGTGTGCTCGGCGAACGCGGACATCATCGCCGACTGGGACGCGGCCATGAAGAGCGCCGCCGCGACTCCCTTCCCGGACACGTCGCCCAGCACGAAGAACAGGGTGTCGCCGGGCGACTCCGTGAACTCGACGAAGTCGCCGCCGATCTGCTGGGCGGGCGTCATCCGCGCCGAGACCGAGAACGCCCCGAACTCGGCGTCGCCCTCGCGGACCAGCGCCTCCTGCACGACCTTCGCCATCGACAGGTCCTGCTCGATCGCCTCGTGGGCGATCTGCAGGCGCTGGTTGCTCGTCTGCAGCTCCCGCGTCCGCGCCGCCACCATGGTCTCCAGCTGCTCCTCGCGGTTGAAGACCTGGACGGTCATGTCGGAGAAGACGCGGGCGAGGCTGCCGAGCTCGTCGGTGCGGCTGATCACCTGCTGCATCGCCTCGCTGTCGGGCGGCTTGCCGGTCTCGACCTGCCGGGCGGCGTCGGCGATGACCTCGATGGGATGAGTCAGCCACCGCGTGCCGCCGGCGGCCGCGAAGCCGGTGAGACCGAGCAGCACGAGGGCGATGAGGACGGTCTTCCGGGTCTCGCCGAGCACCGTGTCCGCGATGTCGTCCAGGCTGACGGCGATGGCGAGGCCCCCGATGGGGATTCCGCCCGTGTTGATGAGGGGCGAGGCGACCCAGATGCCCCGCTGCTCGGGCGAGAACAAGCTCAGGTTCACCGCGCTGATCACGCGCCCCTGGTCCATGGCGGTGTCCATGACGGCGGCGGCGCGGTCCTCGAAGAGCTCCCAGGCGCTGGCGCCCTCGGTGGTCTGCACCTCGGCCCGCCGCGCGGCGGCGGCCAATTCGCGATCGAGGTTGACGACCCAGAGGGCGTCGAGATCCTGGTTCCCGGAACGGACCAGGACGTCCGCCTCGCGCTGATACACCGAGTAGAGCAGGTTGCCGCCCGACGCGCTCTCGATGGGAATGCCGATCTGTACGCGCCGCGCAACGTCTCCGGTGGCGACGGTGACGTACTTGTAGAGGGCCCCGTCGGCCGCCCGCGGCGCCGCCGGATGCTCTACGACACCGCTCGAGCCCTCCGGCAACTCGTCGAGATCGCCGGGACGTACGAGCGCCGCCTCGGCCCCGCCCGCGGCGGGCGGCAGCAGGCTCGAGTAGAGGGCGGTGTTGTTCGCGTCGGCGACGCGGATCTCGCCGATGACGGTCGTGGTGGCGATGCGCCGCAGGCGGAACTCGATGTCGTCCCGCGTCCACTCGGCCGCCTCGGCGGCGGCGATGAAGCGCTCCAGCATGATCGCCTGGGCCGACATCTGCTGGCCCAGGATGCCCTCGATGATGGCGGAGACGTCGGCCCGCTCGGACGTGTAGCGGCTCGTCAGGATCTCCTGGTCGCTGAAGACGATGCCGTTGCCGACCTGCACGATCCGCTGCTTGTCGACCCCGCCGACCCCGACGTACTTGTAGACCTCGTTGTCGATCTCCCGCACCTGGGCGGGCTGCGTGATCACGTCGCCGTCGTCGCCGGCGAGCAGCACGTAGAACTTCGACGCCTGCGGCTGCACCGCCGGGTCCGGATCGAACTGGAACGGCACCAGCCGGCCCCGTTCGTCCCGGACGTTGGTGAGGTAGGAGAACGCCGTCTCGTCGGTGATCCAGAACTCGTCGAGAACCGTCTCGGCGACGATGCCGTCCAGAACGCGGATGATGCGGGTCCGATTCCACTGCGCCGCCTCCGCCGCCGCCGTGAAATGGGCGGCGATGCGGGCCTGGGCGATCATCTGGGGGTCGAGGGTCGCGTCGAGCGTACGCGCGACGTTGGCGACGGAGATCTCGCCCATCTCCGCGAAGCTCGCGGAGAACAGCTCGGACAGGTTGACCGCGTTCGCCTCGGCCTCGTCGCGCAGGGTGGTGGCGGCGTTGTACAGGAGGGTGGCCGAGGTGGCCACGATGGTCACCGCGAGCAGCACGGCGAGGGCGAGAAAGCCCCGCACCGCGAGCCGCATGCGCACGCGCGGCTGCGATTCCGACCGCGGAACCGAGATCGAATCTTCGACGGTCCGAATGGTTGCGACTCCCATGGCGCACCCTCGCCGCTCGATGTCTCAGGCGCCCGCCGATGATATCACCGTTCGGCGGCCGCCCCCCCTTGCCAGCCAAGGAAGCAGCACTCTGCCCGCAGAGGGAGACAGCCGCCTCCTGCTCCGTGCCCGTCAGGGCCCGCGAGCGGAGGCGGCTGCCCGTAGGCTCGCGAAACGACCACGCGTGCGGTCAGTTCAGGCCGCGCCGGACGAGCAGCGGCCCGATGTCCGGCTCCGCGCCCCGGAACGCGCGGAACAGGTCGAGCGCCTCGACGCTGCCGCCCCTCGACAGCAGCGTGCTCCGGAAGTGGTCGCCGTTCTCGCGCCGCAGGCCCCCGTTCTCCTTGAACCATTCGACGGAGTCGGCGTCGAGCACCTCGCTCCAGATGTAGGAGTAGTAGCCGGCCGAGTAGCCGCTGCTCCAGATGTGCGAGAAATAGGTGCTGCGATAGCGCGGCGGCACCGTGTCGAGGGCGACCCCCGCCGCCTCGAGGGCCGCTGCCTCGAACGCCTCGACCCCCGCCGCGTCGGGCACCTCGTCGGCCGTCAGCTGATGCCAGGCCATGTCGAGGAGCGACGCCGCGAGGTACTCGGTGGTGGCGAAGCCCTGGTTGAACTGCTGCGTCGCGAGCACCCTGTCCAGGAGGTCCGCCGGCATCGGCTCGCCGGTCTCGTGGTGGACGGCGTAGTTCCGCAGCACCTCGGGCCAGGTGGCCCACATCTCGTTGACCTGCGACGGGTACTCGACGAAGTCGCGCGGCACCGAGGTGCCCGCGAAGTAGGGGTAGCGCACGTCGGAGAAGAAGCCGTGCAGGGCGTGCCCGAACTCGTGGAACATCGTCGTGACCTCGTCGAAGGTCAGCAGCGTCGGCTCGCCGTCGGGCGGCTTCGGCACGTTCAGGTGGTTGCCCACGACCGGCGAGGTCCCGAGCAGCTGCGACTGCGACACGTACGCGTTCATCCACGCGCCGCCCCGCTTGGACGGCCGGGCGTAGAAGTCGCCGATGAAGAGCCCCAGCGGTTCGCCGTCGGCGTCGAACACCTCCCACACCCGGACGTCCGGGTGGTAGACGGGCAGCTCCGGCCGCTCCTCGAAGGTCAGGCCGTACAGCCGGTTGGCGGCGAAGAACACGCCGTTCTCGAGCACGTTGTCCATCTCGAAGTACGGCCGGAGCTGCGACGCGTCGAAGGCGTAGCGTTCCGCCCGCACCTTCTCGGTGTAGTACGACCAGTCCCAGGCCGCCAGCTCGATGTCGGCGCCCTCCGCCGCGGCCATCGCCTGCAGGTCGGCGGCCTCCCGCTCCGCGTTGGCCACTGCCGGGGGGGCGAGGCTTGCGAGCCGTTCGTTGACCGCGCCGACGGTCCGGGCCGTCTGCCGCTCCAGGATGTAGGCGGCGTGGTTGGGATAGCCGAGCATGGCGGCGCGCTCGGCCCGCAGCCGGGCCATCTCGGTGATGACCCCGCGGTTGTCGTACTCGCCGCCCTGGCTGCCGCGGGCGAGCGAGGTCCGCGCGATGCGCTCGCGGAGGACGCGGTCCTCGAGCGATGTCAGGGCCGGCTGTCCGCTCGTGTTGAGCAGCGGGATGACGTAGCGGCCTTCCAGGTCGCGCGCCTCAGCCGCCGCGACGGCGGCCGCGACCTGGCCCTCGGAGAGCCCCGCCAGCTCGTCGCGCGACTCGACCACCACGGCCGACGCGTTCACCTCGTCGAGCACGTTCTGGGTGAACCGGCTCGACAGCGCCGCCAGCCGGGCGTTGATCTCCTGCATCCGCTCCTTCTCGGCGTCGGAGAGCCGCGCCCCGGCCCGCACGAAGTCGACGTAGTACTCCTCGACGAGCCGCCGCGACTCGTCGTCGAGGTCGAGCTCCGCCCGCTGCTCGTACAGCGCCTCGACCCGCGCGAACAGGCCGGCGTCGAGCAGCATGCGGTCGGTGTGGGCGGCGAGCCGCGGGGCCATCTCGTTGCGAATCGCGTTGATGGCGTCGTTGGTGTCGGCGCTGGAGAGCGCGAAGAACGTCGCTGCGACGCGGTTCAGCAACTGGCCCGACCGCTCGAGGGCCACGATGGTGTTCTCGAACGTCGGCGAGTCGGACGAGCCTGCGATCGTCTCGATCTCGGCGATCTGGTCGGCCATGCCCCGCTCGAACGCCGGCTGGTAGTGCGCGTCGTCGACGCGGTCGAACGGCGGAAGCTGGTAGGGGAGGGGGCTCTCGGCGAAGAACGGGTTGTCGGCCATCTCTTCCTGCTGTGCTGCGTTCAGGGCGCCGCCGATGCCGATCGCCAACGCCAGACCGGCCGCCGTCGCCCCCGCGAACTTCGATATCATGGTCGGATCCTCCCCGCTGAACGCGGTCACTGAACCCTCAACGATATCAGCTTTTTCGACTCGTGCCCGAACCGTGCGTTCCTGCCTTACGATCGACCGCATGATCCAGCACGCACCCCGGTCATCGAGCTCCGGGCCGGCTCGACGCGGCTCGCGGTAGCGCCCGAGGTCGGCGGTTCCATCACCCGGTACGCCTCGGAACGCGCCGGCCGCACCCGCGAGTGGATGCGTCCCGCGTTGCCGGACGCCCTCGCCGCGCGGTCCGCCGGCGGCACCTCGAGCTTCCCCCTGGTGCCGTTCTCGAACCGCATCCGCGATGCGCGGTTCCGCTTTCGCGGGCGCGAGATTCAGCTTCCGCGGAACTTCCGGCCCGAGCCCCACGCCATCCACGGCCACGGCTGGCGGGCGCCCTGGACGGTCGTCGAGCGGGCCGACGCGCGACTGACCGTGGAGTACCGGCATCCGGCCGGCGCGTGGCCCTGGACCTACGCGGCGCAGCAGACCTTCGACCTCACCGACGAGCGCCTCCGCATCCGGTTCGCGGTCACCAACGAGGCGACGGACCCGATGCCTGTCGGCTTCGGGCTCCACCCCTACTTCGTCCGGACCCCGCGGGCGCTGGTGCGCGCCGACGTCGGCCCCATGTGGGAGGCCGACGAGAACGTCATGCCGGTCCGCATCGCGCCGCCGCCCCCGCGGCTCCTCCTCCGCGGCGCCGGTCTCAATCCGGACGCCACCGCCCTCGACAACAACTTCACCCGCTTCGGCGGGCGCGCGGTCATCGACTGGCCGGAGTGGTCGGCGCGGTTGCGCATCGACGCCGACCCCGTCTATGTCTGCCTGGTCGTCTACACCCCGGCCGGGCGCGAGTTCTTCTGCGTCGAGCCCGCCACCAACTGCATCGACGGGTTCAACATGGCGGAGGACGGCCGCACCGACGCCGGCCTCATCGTGCTCGACCCGGGTGACACCGCCGCCGGCGACGTGACGTTCACGCCGGAGCTCGCGTAGGATGGGCAGATGGAGGTTGCAGTGCAGCGCTCGCGCATGACGGCCGACGAGCTGTTCGAGCGGCAGGACGATGGGTACCGGTATGAGCTCGTCGAAGGAACGCTCGTCCGCATGACGCCGGCGGGAGCGCGGCACGGCGTGGTGACGGCCTGCCTCGGTCAGGTCCTCAACGAGTACATCCTGGCCCACGCCGCCGGCGTCTGCTGCGGGGCGGAGACGGGTTTCATCCTGCGGCGCGCGCCGGACGTCGTCCGGGCGCCCGATGCCTCGTTCGTCGCGGCGGCGCGGATTCCGAAGACCGGCATCCCAGCCGCCTACTGGCCGTTCGCGCCGGATCTTGCAGTCGAGGTCGTCTCGCCTTCGGACGGCCCGGCCGACGTCCACGCGAAGGTCGGCGACTACTTCGCGGCCGGCACCCGCCTCGTCTGGGTCGTCGACCCCGCGGCGCGGGTCGTCCGCGTCTATCGATCGTTGCGGGACGTCCTGGCTGTCGGAGACGCCGGAGAGCTGACCGGCGGCGACGTGCTGCCGGGGTTCCGGTGCCCGGTGCGGCGGCTGTTTCCCTGGAACGATCCGCCGTGATGGCGGCGGCGCGGTCGTACTTGCACGATCACGTGGCAGACTTCGCCCACGTCCCGGCCCACAGCCGATCCAGGAAATCGGTCCAGGGCAGGATGCTGACGCCGTCGACGCGGCGCGGCCGCGGTTCCAGCGACACGATCACGTAGTCGGCGCAGAGGTTCTCCTCGCGCAGGGCCTTGATACCCGTCATGTCCCGCGCCCCCACGTGGGTCTTGGCCTTCACCTCGACGGCCAGGCCCTGGAACATGAAGTCGACCTCGAACTGCGACTTCGACCGCCAGTACCGCGGCGTGTCGAGCCGGTGGTGGTCGCACCACGCCTTGATCTCCTGGAAGACGAAGCTCTCGAACGCCATGCCGTACTCGGACGTGCCCGGGGCCAGCCCCCGCCGCCCCTGGAGATGGCGGGCAAGGCCGATGTCGAACAGGTAGTACTTGGACGTGGAGATCGCCTTGCGCTTCCGCGTGTCGGTGAACGCCGGCACCTCGTGGGCGATCAGCGTGTCTTTCAGTATCTGGTAGTACTCCCGCACCGTCGATGCGGGCACCTGCGCGTCGTTGGCGAGGTTGGCGAAGTTGATCATTTCGCCGTGGGCCAGCGCCGCCACCTCCAGGAAGCGGCTGAACGCCCCGATGTTCTTCACGATCGCCTCGGCCGCGACCTCCTCGCGCAGGTAGTCGCCGGCGTAGCCGGCGAGGTCCTCCGCCGGCGATTCGGAGAAAAAGATCGGCGGCAGGAGGCCGTGTTCAAGCGCCCGATCCAGGTCGAACCGGTCGCCGAGCTCGACGCGGAGGAACGGGTGCAACACGCGCGACCGCGCCCGGCCGCCCAGCAGGTTGACGCCCTTGCGCCGCAGGCGCCGCGCGCTCGATCCGGTCAGCAGGAACCGGATTCCGTGCTCCTCGACCAGCAGGTGCACCTCGTTGAGCAGCTCCGGCATCCGCTGGATCTCGTCGATCACGACGATAGCGGTTCCGGGCCGCTCGGCCAGCGACTCGCGGATGAGGGCCGGGTTCCGGGAGAGGCGCAGGAACAGCGTCTGGTCCAGGAGGTTCCACACGGGGCAGTCCGCGAACTGCTGGCGGATCAGCGTCGACTTGCCCGTCTGCCGCGGACCGAACAGGAAGCAGGACTTCCGCTCCACCACGGCCCGCAGGTCCAGGCGCCGGGGGATGATGGAAGGCTTCAATGTGCTGACATTCAGCAACGGCATCGTCGTTCATCATGACAATGAACGACGCCTCCGGTCAATGGCCTCACGCGCGAGCCGGGCCCCGGGCCGACTCTCGAGCCGGCGACCCTGGATCGAGATCAGTGGTGACCCACTGGCGTTTCTTAGCGGGCCCGCCGAGGGGGGGATACTCCAGAGCGCCGGCGGGCCGGTATGCCGCCGGCCGGATTCAGGAGGAGAAGACCTCTTCGAGGTTCAGGGCGAACCCGGGCACGAGGGGTGAACGCAGCGTCTGTTCCCGGTGGAGGGTCTGCGCAACCCGCAATGCGCGGCCGTGCAGGCGGTGAATCCACACCGTCTCGGCCGACGGATCGACCACCCAGTACTCCGCCACGCCGTGCTTCGCGTAGAGAGCACGCTTGTAGCCTCGGTCCCGTTCCTCGGTGGCCGGTGACAGGATCTCGACCACGAGATCGGGCGCGCCCTGCACATTCTCGCCGCCGGCCAGCAGATGCGCGCGGTCGAGGGAGACGAACAGTAGGTCCGGCTGCACGACGTCGGTGTCGGACAGCACCACGTCGCATGGGGCGAAGAAGATCTGCCCAGCCCGTTCTCCCGCACGAACCGGGCCAGCCGCTCGCCCAACCGGACTTGAACCGCCTGGTGCTTCAGGTTTGGCGCCGGGACCATCACCAGGTCCCCATCGACCAGCTCGTAGCGCTTGTCCGGCGGGCCCGTCCGGTAATCCTCGTACGTGAACTTGAAGATGGGCTGCGGGGTGGACACGCTCATCCCTCAATGGGCCCGCCGAAATGTGGCGGCTACCGGATCATCATACGCGGTTCGCCTAGGCTAGCGAGGCTAGCGACCTCGGAAAACGTCAGCCGCCGTGGATCGTCCGGAAACCCTTCTGGCCCCGGGGGCACATGCGTCAGTTAGGCGCGCCGGTCATTGGCTCGGTCCGCATGAACCGCGGCAGTCGCGAGGCGTCGCCTTCGATCAATGCCCGAATGTCATCGAGATCCTCCCGGAATTCGTTTGCCGAGACGTCGAAGTAGCGCCAGCAGCTGAACACCGAACCGCGTACGGCTTGGCGGGCGCGGGTCTCGAACTGCCTCGCGGCCTCACGGTCGTCGACCGCCCAGTTGGCCACCGCCATGCACTGCCAGTAGTTCGGGCCACCCCGTTCCGCTTCCAATTGCGACTTGTCCAGTTCCACGACTCGAACGAACGGGTGGTCGACGGCTTCGCGGGTGGCGCCCCAGACCGCCATGCCGTAGTTGAAGGCATCCCTGACGTCCATATCCTCGAGACTGCGGTCGTCAGGGCGGAGGAGCTCAGCCGCCCGGCCGCAGTTGCCGCTCGCGATCAACCGTGTAGCCAGCACGTCGCGGGCGGACGCATGGTCCTCTTCCGCAAGAGCCGAGTCGTCGACGATTGGCTCCAGTATGCCGATGGCAACCGGGACTTGTCTCCGCCCATTGAGGCGGTTCGCCAGTGTGACGCGTTCACGAACGTCGAGCGATGAAACCGCTGGCGAGGCGGCAGCCGCTTCAGACTCGTCAGGTTCGATAAACGATACGGCTCGCCAGATCAAGGGAGGTGGTATGTTGTCTGTTTGCAGTACACGCAGCGCGTCTTCGCTCGCACCACTGCGGTCATCGTTCCGCGCGCGAACTCGAGCTCGCTGCAGATATACGTCCGGTTGGTGATAGCCCAACTCGATCGCTCGATCGAACAGTTGCGCATCCGGTTCCGCGCGTGGGTCGTCTTCCTTGAGTCTTCCGAGCTCGAACAGTACCTCTCCGTCCTCGGCGTGCGTCTCTTCGATCCGGCGCAGTCTCTTCTCCAGATCATCCTGTAATTCGTACACCGTGCGTCGTTGCCGACGCGGCATGCCAATCCGTTGAATATAGCTCAGTGCTCCGTCACGATCATCGAGATTGCGCGTGACGATCTGGTCCACGACAGCGCGGTACTCTCGAGCGAGCCGACTCTTCGGGCGGTCTTGGGTGAACACTGCTTGGTTCAGCAACGACAGGCTGTCGTACCGGTGGACGATTCGCGGCTCTTGGGTCATGGCCAACTGGTTCCGGAATTGCTGGATCTTGTTCTCGAGTATCTCGAACTCGTCGTCCAGATCCGGAACGTTGGACATGATGAAGTGGAGCTCGATGGGTTCCCGCGGCGGCTCGCGGATCTCCGAGCGGATGTCGTTCACTACCTTGGTCAGCCCGCGCAGATTCTGTTCGTTCGGGAAGAACAGGATGGCCACCGCGTCGGGCAGTTGGCGGGTGCAGATGCCCCCGGTGTCCGTATGGCCGGTTCGTGAGTCGATGAGGACGTAGTCCGGATCGACCACCTGCTTCCACTGGGCCTTGAGGTCCTCGAACAGAAGATAGCCGTCGCGCTTGTCGTACAGGTCGGCCCAGTCGATCTGATTGAAGTGGGCCGCGTACGAGGCTTGCTGAGCGCCCGACGGCATGATCCATAGCTCGCCGCCGCGGTCGCCGATGTCGGGCGACCGGGCTAGGAAGCGGCGAGCGTCGGGAGCGCGATTCGAGTCCAGGTACTCGTGGACGAAGTCGATGAGTCCTGGAACCTCGTCCCGTGGACGCAACACGTCGAACGTGTCGAGTCCCGGTGCCTCCAGATCGAAATCGACGGCCAGAACTCGGCGACCTCGCTTCGCGAGTTCGACCGCGGCGTTGGCAAGCGCCATGCTGCGGCCCACCCCTCCCTTGAAGGAGTAGAATGTCGTAATGTACATGCTTCGCACCGTTAGCGCGATTACGCAGTTGGATCGAGGCGGCAACCTGGCTGACGTTCGTCGATCTCGATCATCCGATCATGCAGGCACGGGCGATAACTGCGGACGGAGGTGGAAGCCCGCCTGCCGCCGTCGACATTCGTCCGAGTCGTCGATGTTCGGAAAACACTCGGTGCTCGCTTCCGGCAGCGTTTCCGGGGGTCCCAACGAAGCTGTCGGTTCCGTCCGCAAGTGTTGCAGCATCTGTATGTTGTTGCCAGCCGCGACGAGGCGGAGGTAACGGTCGTTCGCCGTGTTCTGGATCAGAATCCCGTTCTCCCAACGGTTCAGCGTCGCTTCGCCGAGGCCGGTGACCCTCGCGAAGGCGGCGCGGGACATCCCGTGTATCCGTCGGATTCCGAGAATCTCCCTCGGCGACAGTACGCCCAGGTGCTTGCAGATCGCTTCATGCTTCAGGGTCTCGCCTTCACCGTCGAGGCACTCGAAGCCGCAGGATGGGCAGACGTGGATTGGCAGCGTCACGCTCAACTCGGCGGCGTTAGGGCCGACCCCGTACGTGAAGGTATGCTCGCCCAGTTTCTTGCAAGTGTCCGCTCCGCAGTCGAAGCAGGGCACGATGTCCTGCGTGTCGTCGGGTGGAGTTGCGGTGGTCGTGCGCGAGGGCATGCTCTGATGCTCCACTTGTTGGGCCATGGCCGGTCCCGGTTGCTGCCAGGAGCGATGCTCGGCGCTGTGCGCCGTTGTGCGGCGTCGCAACATAGTCGGATTCTGGGTCGTTCGTCGGACCTTGCAAGGCCGTGCGGATCGATCGTCGTGTCGTGACGCATGGTCTCGCCGTGGGCGGTTAGCGGTCGGAATAATGGAAACTCCTTCCGAATATGTGGCCCCTACACAACTCAAGCTTCACGTAGAGCACGGGGCCGTTCGACGAGTCGAGACGGAGCTTCATGACGTAGCCCTTGGCGCTGTGCGGTCTCCTGAGTGGCACGATCTCGACGCAGTGGCCGCGCTCGAGCTTGGATGCGACCAGTTGCCAAGCGCCGGCATCCGTGAATCCTCTGTTGTCGTTATCGTCGGGGTTCTGTACGCGTTCTGGTTGCCACCTTGACGGGCGGGTTGGGCTGCGCCCGGTGTGTCGTAGGCGCTCGGTTTTCGCCAGCCTCACGAGTTCGGCCCGCCTTGGGTCGTCTTCGGCCAAGAATTGCGTCCAACGGAGCCACGGGGCAATCATATGATATCGGACGGGAATGCGCAAGTAGTGCGCGGGTTCATATGGGTTGTTGTTCGGTCGAGCGAGCGGCGGCGGGCGAGGGGGCGGTGGTCTGACGGGGTCTGACCCGGGCCTCACTCGGCCGTCAGCTCGTCGTACACGCCCTGAATCCGCACCGGCGCGAGCGGCCAGTCGAGGTCGGCGGTGTCTACGCGGGAGGCGATGTCGTCGCGCGTCGCCCCAGCCGCGATCTCGGCCCGCACGCGGTCGAGGACGGTCTCGAGCTTCGCGCGGAAGGTGCGGACGTCGTCTTTGCCGAGGATCTCGCCGTGGCCGGGGATCACCGTGTCGAAGTCGAGGGCGAGGAGGCCGGTGAGGGTGGCCGGCCACTCGGCGGCGCTGCCGCCGTTGCCGTAGTCCCAGAACGGGGCGAGGGTGCTGCCGTCGAGGCGCTGGCCGTAGATGAAGAGGTCGCCGGTGTGGACGGTGCGGAGGTCGGGGAAGTAGATGACGGCGTCGCCGTTGGTGTGGCCGCGGCCGAAGTGGTGGGCCTGCGCCTCGGCGTCGCCGAGGAACACCGCGGTCTCGTCGGCGAACGTCACCCGAGGGGCGCCGGGCTGGTCGTTGCGGACGAAGTTGGCGCGGGCGTTGCGGTGGGCGATGACCTCGGCCGAGCGCATAAAGTCGGCGTTGCTGCCGGCGTGGTCGCCGTGGTGGTGGGTGTTCAGCACGTAGCGGATGGGCTGGTCGGTGACGCTGGCGACCTGGGCGGTGATGAAGTCGTAGCTGTACGGGAACTTGTTGTCGACGATGATGACGCCCTCGTCGGTGACCCGCACCGCGACGTTGCCGCCCGACTGCCCGCCGTCGAAGCCCGGAATGACGTAGAGGCCGTCTTTCACTTCCCGGATCTGCAGCCGGGCCTCCTGCTCGGGGGTGAACGTGGGGCGCTGCTGTGCGGCCGTGAATACGAGTCCGGTGCCGAGGGTGAGAATCGCCGCCGACAGGCCGAGTCGTTGCCATGCGTGCATTGGGGGGTCTCTCCGCGGAAGGCGAGCCTCACCCACCGTCCGCGTGGTTGCGGCGGCGGGCGGGTTCAGAAGGACGTGATGGACCCCCGGCCGGGGTGCCGACGGCCGGGGGTTGCCTTGGACGTTCGCCGCCAAGGCGGCGGTTCCGCGCCGGCGGGCTCGCTCACTCCACGATGACGACGCCCCACGGACGCTCGCCGACCGCCACCGTCGCCACGACCTCGAGGGTCTCGGTGTCGACGACGGAGACGTCGTTCCCGGGGCCGTTGGCGGTGTAGAGGTAGCGCCCGTCCGGGGTCAGGTCGATGCCCCAGGGCCGCTCGCCGACCTCCACCTGCGCGATCGGCTCGTTGGTCGCGGTGTCGACGACCGCCACCGTGCGCCCGCGGCCGGTCGAGACGTAGAGCCGCGACCCGTCGGGCGAGACCTTGGCATCCATCGGCCGCACCAGCTCGCCGGTCAGCTCGATGGTGGCGATGACCGAGTGGTCGGCGGTGTCGACGACCGAAACCGTGCTCCCGTTCTCGGCCGTGACGTAGGCGCGGGTGCTGTCGGGCGAGAACGCGGACGAGCGCGGCCGGGCCCCGACGTCGAACACCGCGGCCACCTCCAGCGCCTCGGTGTCGATGACCGAGACCTGGTTGTCGTTCTCCGACGTGATGTAGACCCAGCGGCCGTCAGGGCTGCGGGTCACGCCCTCGGGCTCGCCCCCGACCGGGAGCTGGGCGAGGATCTCGCCGGTCTCGATGTCCACGATGCTTGCGAGCGCCGCGTCCTCGTTGGCGACGAAGACCCGGGTGCCGTCGAGGCTCACCGCCACCTGCTCGGGGTCGGTGCCCGCGTTCAGCACCGTCACCACCTGTCCGGCCGCGATGTCGACGATGCCGATGCCGTCGGCCGACCGGTCGGGCGGCGGCAGCGTCGACTCGTCGACCCCCGGCGGGGCCGGCGGCGAGCCGCTGAGCGCGACGAACAGGCGCTCGCCGGCCGGATCGACCTTGATGCCCCGCGGGCGCTGGCCGAGGGGAATGGTCGCCATCACCTCGTGGGTGCCGCCCGCGATGACCGTCAGGTCGCCCGAGGTCTCGTTGGTGACGAACGCCCGGTACGGCGGCGGAGGAGCCGCCTCCTCGGCCGGCGGGTCCGCGGCGGGCTCGGCGCCGCCGCAGGCGTTCAGGAGCAGCAGGGGGGCCGCGAGCGTACGAATGTCCAGGAATCTCATGACGGGGCTCCTCACGATGACGCGGACGGGGTCGGGTCGTCCGCTGCGATGTCCACGCGCGGGGGCGGCGCGCCGGCCGTCACCGCCTCGTTGGCGACCTCCATGACCACGCGGCTGTAGGCGCCGGGGTCGGGCAGGGTGCCGCCCTCGGCGAGGATGGCCTGTCCGTGCAGCAGCTGCGCATAGGTCTTCAGCTTCAGCGACTGGGCGTTCTCTGCGTGGATGGTCGCGAGCCGAGCGATGAACGGGTGGTCGGGGTTGAGCTCGAGGATGCGCTTCGTCTTCGGCGGATCCTGCCCGAGCTGGCGCATCATCTGCTCGAGCTGCGGGCTCAGGTCGTCCTTGTCGCCGACCAGGCACGCGGGGCTGTCGGTGAGCCGTCCCGAGACCCGCACCTCCTTGACGTCGTCCTGCAGGTGCGTGCGCAGCGTCTGGAGCAGGCCGTCGAGCCGGGGCCGTTCCGCGTCGTCGTTCTTCTCTTCGTCCTCGGCGTCGCCGGCCGCGAGGTCGACCTCGCCCTTGCTGACCGAGACGAACGTCTTGTCCTTGTAGGTCAGTCCGCGTTCCAGCCAGAACTCGTCGACGGCGTCCGCGAAGAAGAGGACCTCTACGCCCTTGCGGGTGAACGACTCGAGGTGCGGCGAGTGGCGCACCGCGTCGAGCGACGCCCCGCCCAGATAGTAGATGTGCTCCTGGCCGTCCTGCATCCGCTCGACGTAGTCGGCCAGCGGGGTCGGTTCGTCGCCGTGGGTCGTCGCGCACAGGAGCAGGTCGAGCAGCCGGTCGCGGTGCTCGCCGTCCGTCGCGAGCCCTTCCTTGAGGACCGCGCCGAACTCGCGCCAGAACGTGCGCATCGCCTCCGGCTTGTCCTTGCGCAGCTTCCCGATCGCCTCCAGCGTCTTCTTGATCGCGAAGTTGCGGATCGACTTGACCTGCCGATCATGCTGCAGGATCTCGCGCGACACGTTCAGCGAGAGGTCCTCGCAGTCGATGACCCCCTTCAGGAAGCGCAGCCACTCGGGCAGCAGCGCCTTCCAGTCGTCCATGATGTGGACCCGCTTCACGTAGAGCTGCACCCCCTTGGTGATGCGCTCGCGGTGATACAGGTCGAAGGGGGCCTGGGGGGGGATGAACAGCAGGATGCGGGCGTTGAACGCGCCCTCCATCGCGGCGGGGATGGTGGCCAGCGGGTCGTGCCAGTCGTGGGACAGGTGGCGGTAGAACTCGTTGTACTCGTCGTCGCCGACGTCGCCTCGCGACCGGGTCCAGATGGCCTTCATCGAGTTGAAGGTCTCGTCCTCGACCACCGTCTTCGGCAGGACGCCCTTCACGGGCTGGCCGGCGTTGTCGAGCACCGGCTCCTGCCGCTCCACCCGCATGCGGATGGGGTGGGCCACGAAGTCGGAGTGCTTCTTCACGATCTCGCGCAGCACGAAGGGGTCGGCGTAGTCGCGCCGCCCGTCCTCCTCGTCGGTCGGCTTGAGGTGCAGCACCACGGTGGTGCCGGCCTGCGGCCGCGCCGCGTCGTCGAGGGTGTAGGTGCCGTCGCCGGTCGACTCCCAGCGGACGGCGGTGTCCGTGCCGGCGCGGCGGGTGGTCAGGGTGACGCGATCCGCGACCATGAACGTCGAGTAGAACCCGACGCCGAACTGCCCGATCAGGTCGGCGGCCGCCGCGTCCGTCCCCTTGCCGCCGTCGCCCTGCTTCGCCTTCAGGGCGGTGATGAACTCGCGGCTGCCGGAGCGCGCGATGGTGCCGATGTCGCGCACGACCTCCTCGCGACTCATCCCGATGCCGTTGTCGGAGATGGTGAGGGTGCGCTCCTCCCTGTCGGCCTCGAGCCGGATCTCCAGATCGCCCTCGGGCAGGAGGCCCGGGTCCGACAGGCCCTCGATGCGCAGCTTGTCGAGGGCGTCGGAGCTGTTCGAGACGAGCTCGCGGAGGAAGATGTCCTTCTGGGAGTAGAGCGAATGAACCATCAGGTTCAGAAGCTCTTGCGCTTCGGCGGTGAACGTGTGCTGCTCGGTGCTCATCGTTGGTCGTGTCTTCAGCCGTGGCCGTTGTTCAGGGGGCCGGAGTCGTCCGGCGTCGCACACCGTGATGCGCGCCGCTGGAGGCTCTCGGCCGGTCTCCTCGCATGTTCCCCTGTCGAGACAGGGGAGGGGTGGGGATCGACCCCGCCCGGACCCGGGATTCAACGGCTCGGCGGCACGATTGCCGCCCATCCAACCCTGTGGAGGAGCCGGTTCCACGGCGCGGGACTTCTACGGCTGGGGCGCGTTCGCGGCCAGCGCCTGCCGCTCCCAGGGCGCGAGGTCCAACCGCCTGCGGGTGCCGGCGGCGGGGTCCGCTCCCAGCTCCTCGAGCAGCGACACGAGGTGCGGGTGCCGGTTGAACGTGTTGGGATAGAACACGCCCTGGGCGATGGACAGCGCCGTCCAGCCGGTCTCGTTCACGGCGTCGAGGTCGGCCCCCTTCTCGTGCAGGAACCGCACGATGCCGTCGCCTCCCCGGTGGATGGCGCCATGCAGAGCCGTGTCGCCGTTGCCGTCCACCGCGTTCACGTCGTTACCCAGCTCCCAGGCCAGCTCGACCGCGGCCAGCGCCTCGTCGTTGGTCCCCGGGTTCTCGCCGATCTTCCAGATGCCCACCCCCGCCGCCGCCATCATCGCGGTCGCGCCGTTGGCGGTGGTCTGGCCCGGGTCGGCGCCGAGGTCCGCGAGCAGCCGCATCATCGGCACGTCGGCCGCCTTCGCGGCGAGCAGGAAGGGGGTCGCCCCCACCCGGTCGAGCATGTTGCGGTTGCCGTCGCGCGGCTCCGCCGCCTGGCCCAGGTTCGGGTCGGCGCCGTGGGCGATCAGGACGCGCGCCATGTCGAGGCCGTCCAGCCGTCCCAGGGGCACCGGGAACGGCGGGTTGCGCCCGAGGTTCGGCCGGCGCGTCCACACCACCTGGTGCAGGGCCGTCCAGCCCTGCCCGCGCGCGTCGGGGTCGGCCCCCGCCGCGAGCAGCCGCGCCGCGATCTCGTACTGCGCGTTGTAGACGGCCATGCCGAGGGCGCTCGTGCCGTCGGGCAGGGTGTCGTCGGGGTCGGCCCCCGCCGCCAGCAACGCGTCGAGCGCCCCGAGGCTGCCTTCCCGGGCCGCGAACAGCAACGGCGTGAAGCCGCCCCCGGACCGTGCGTGCATGTCGGCCCCGGCCGCCATCAACGCCTCGGCCGCGCCGGGGTTGTCCTGCGAGGCGGTCCACATCAGCGCCGTCTGGCCCCGCCAGCCCTCGACCGCGTCGACCTCGGCGCCGTGCTCGATGAGCACCTCGACGGCCGGCACCACACCGGTCCGCGCGACCGTCATCAGCGGGGTCTCGCCCTCGCCCGACGCGCGGTTGGGGTCGCCGCCGGCCTCGAGCAGCAGCCGCAACGCCTCGGGGCTGCCGTTGGTGGCGGCGAGGGCGAGCGGCGCCACGCCGTATCGGGTGGTGGCGTCAGCCTCGGCCCCGGCCTCGAGAAGCGCGGCGACCAGGCCCAGGTCGTCGTTGTGCGCGGCCCAATGCAGCGCGGTGGTCCCGTCCGGCTCGGCCGCGTCGATGTAGGCGCCCGCATCGAGCAGGGCTTCCACCGCGGCCGCGTCGCCGGCCTTGACCGCCTCGATCAGGGGGACGCGCGTCGGCTGGGCGCTGGCCGCCGCGGCGGCCAGCGCCACGAGGCCCGCGGCCAGCCAGGGCGACGGACGGGTTGCCAGTGCCATGCGCATGTCGTCTCTCACCCCCTACACCGTCAGCGGCTCGAGGGGAAGCCGCCCCGTGCTGTCGCCCAGCGTCTCGGGCTCGACGACCCCCGCCTTGTCCAGCATGGCCAGCAGCAGGTTGGCCATCGGGGTGTCGCTCGGATAGCGCACGTGCCGTCCGCCCTTCAGCTGCCCGGCCCCGCCGCCGGCGAGAATGAGCGGCAGGTCGATGTGCGAGTGCTGGTCGCCGTCGCTGATGCCGCCCCCGTACAGGATGAGGGAGTGGTCGAGCAGGGACCCGTCGCCGTCCTGCGTCGCCTGCAGCTGCTGCAGGAACCCCGACAGGATGTCCACGTGGTACGTGTTGATCTTGGCGTACTGCTCGAGCCTCCCGGGGTCGAGCTGGTGGTGCGACACCGAGTGGTGCGCGTCGGGCACCCCCACCTCGGGATAGCTCTGGGCGGTCTGCTCGCGGCCGATCAGGTACGTGAACACGCGGGTCACGTCGGCCTGGAACGCCAGCGCCTGCAGATCGAACATCAGCCGGGCGTGCTCGGTGAACGAGTCGGGAATGCCCACCGGCCGCGCGAGGTTCTCGGGCAGGTCGCCGTCGCCGGCCTGCGCCTCGACCCGCTGGATTCGCCGCTCGATCTCGCGGACGGCGTCGAGGTACTGGCGGGCCCGCCGCCGGTCGCCGGCCCCGAGGCGCTTCTCGAGCCGCGCCATGTCCTCGCGCACCGCGTCGAGGATGCTGCGGTCCTCCCGCAGGCGCGCCGCGCGCTGGGCGCTCGTGCCGCCCTCGCCGAAGAGCCGCTCGAAGACGACGCGCGGGTTGTGCTCCATCGGCAGCGGGGTGGTCGGCGTGCGCCACGCGATGGTGTTCGTGTAGACGCAGCTGTAGCCGTTGTCGCAGTTACCGACCACGTAGCTGTTCTCGAGCGAGATCTCCAGCGACGGTAGCGGCGTGTCCTGACCGAGCGCGGCGGCCGCGATCTGGTCGGCGGTGGTGCCGGCGCGGACGTCGGCGCCCTCGGTGCGCTTGGGGTGCACGCCGTTGAGCCAGACGCCGCTGGCCCGCGAGTGCTCGCCGTTGCCGTCGCCCCACGCCTCGGCCTGCCGGTGGGCGAGGCCGGTGGGGATCACCACCTGGTCCTTGACCGGGGCCAGCGGACTCAGGATCGGCGACAGCTCCAGGGGGCCGTCGGCGCCCGGCGTCCACTGCGACATGTTGGCCCCGTTGGGGATGTAGATGAAGCCGAGCCGCTTCGTCGGTCGCGCCGCGGTGCGGGCGAGCGCGGTGGCCGCGGGCACCATGGCGTCGAGCAGGGGTAGCGCCAGCGCGGCGCCGGCGCCGCGGAGAAACGTGCGGCGGGGCAGCGACATCCTCGTGATGATCATGACTCCGTGCTCCTCATCCGGAACGGGGGGCTCTTGACGACGCCCAGGATGAGCGTCGTCAGGCGGTAGCCGTCGCCGGCCGCGGCGCGGGTGATGGCGCGCACGGCCGGCGCGTCGTAGTACTCCACGCCGCGGCCGACGGCATAGGTCAGCAGCTTCTCGGTGACGGTGGTGACGAAGCGCTCGGGGTGGGCGAGCAGGGCCGCCCTGAGGCCGGCCGGCCCGTCGAAGACGGTGCCGTCGGGCAGCACCCCGGTCAGGTCCATCGGCACCCGGGTCTGGTTCGGGGTGCGCCGGCGGCCGATGGCGTCGAACGGCTCGAGGGCGAGGCCCAGGGGGTCCATCACCCGGTGGCAGCTCGCGCACACCGGGTTCGCCCGGTGCTGCTCCATCGCCTCGCGCATGGTCAGGGTGCGCCCCGCGGTGGTGGCCTCCAGGGCCGGCACGTCGGCCGGGGGCGGCGGGGGCGGCGTGCCGAGGATGTTCTCGAGCACCCACTTGCCCCGCACCACCGGCGAGGTGCGGTTGGCGTGCGAGGTCACGGTCAGGATGCTGCCGTGGCCGAGCAGCCCGCCCCGTGCGGGGTCCTCGAGGACGACCCGCCGGAAGTGGCTGCCGCGCACGTTGGGGATGCCGTAGTGCAGGGCGAGCGGCTCGTTGATGAAGGTGTAGTCGGCCGAGAGCAGCTCGACGACGCTGCGGTCCTCGCGCAGGATCGCGTCGAAGAGCATCTCCGTCTCGCGCCGGAACCCCTGCCGCAGGTCCTCGCCGAAGTCGGGGAAGAGGTCTTCGTCGGGCTGCACGGCGGCGGCGTTGCGCAGGCTGAGCCATTGCCCCGCGAAGTTGGTGACGAGCGCCTCCGCCCGCGGGTCGGCGAGCATGCGCCGGGTCTGGGCCTCGAGCAGCGCGGGGTCGCCGAGCTCGCCCCGGACGGCGGCGTCGAGGAGCTCGTCGTCGGGGATGCTGCTCCACAGGAAGAACGACAGGCGCGAGGCCAGCTCGAGATCGCCGAGCTCGTAGGCGGTTCCGGGCGGAAGGCCCGCCGGGTCCTCGACGATGCGGAACAGGAGCTCGGGGCTGACGAGCAGCCGCCGCAGGGCGAGCTCGATGCCGCCGTCGAACCCGCCGGTCGCCGCACCCTGCTCGTAGAAGACGAGCAGCCGGTCGACGTCCTCGTCGGTGACGGGGCGGCGGAACGCGCGCCGGGCGAGGCCCGAGAGGATGTCGGCCGCACACGCCTCGGCCGAGGCGGCGTCGCCGCCCGGCTCGCAGACGAAGATGCGCGCCCGGCTCGGGGTGTCGACGAGGGGGCGCGCGCCGCGCGACTCGAACGGGCCGGCGATGGTGATGCGCTCGAGGTACGGCTGGTAGCGCGAGTCGCCACCCGACCCCTCGCCGGTGAACGGCCGCTTGTACAGCTTGCGCGTGCGCTCGGGCTCGGCCGCGGTCTTGCGCAGGAAGGCGGCCCCGATGCGATGGGGCCCGGCGCCGACCCGCACCCGTACCTCGCGCGCGTCCGCCTCGGCGTACTGGCTGCGGCGCTGGCCCGGCTCGAGGGCGCGCCCGACCGTGAACACCTCGAGGCGCTCGCCGTCGAGGGTGAGCTCGAGCTGATGGGGCTCGATGTAGAGCGGGCCGTCCGGCACGACCGAGATCACGTACTCGGCGTCCTCGGGGAAGTTGAAGTCGACGACCATGCCCCCGCGGGTGCCGAACGGGAGCCCCGCGACGTGGTGGTCCTGCCCCTGGTCGGAGGCGATGCGGAACGTCTCGGCGATGGGCGAGGGGACCGGCGAGCCCACTGCGAGGCGGCTGATCTTCCTCGCCGCCGCCAGGTATCGCTCCATGAGGGTCGGCGAGACTCCCAGCACCCCCGCGATGTTGTCGAAGCCGTAGCTCGTATCGTCGGCCGGCAGCAGGTCGCTCACGTCGACGTCGAGGTCGAGGAGGTCGCGGACGACGTTGCGGTACTCGTTGCGGCTCAGCCGATGCAGGGCCTCGGTGCGCCCCGGCCGCAGGTCGCCCGCGGCCGCCCGGTCGAGCTCGGTCTCGAGCCAGGTGCGGAAGCCGGCGTAGGCGGCCGGCTCGGGCCGGGGCCGCGGCTGCGGGGGCATGGCCCCGGCGCGCAGCTTGCCGACCACCTTCTCCCAGACCGCCGCCTCGCCGGCGACATTCGTCAGGTCCATCGACTCGAGCGACAGCCCGCCGGTCTCGAGCCGGTCGTTGTGGCAGGTGACGCAGTACCGGTCGAGCAGCTGACGGTGGCTGTCGGGAGCGGCGCCGGCCTGGCCCGCGGCCGGCTTCCCGGCGCCGGCCGTCGCGCAGATCACCGCGGTCCCGATGGCGGCGGCGATGACCCGAAATCCAGACATGAACCGTGGTTCCTTTCGTGGAACGAGGTGCGGGCGTACACTGCGATAGCGTATTTTGGGCCTTGGGCGTGCGGAGTGTCAATCGGCCGCGGGAGCCCGGAGTCGCGGGCTCGCGCCGCCAGCCGCCGGCGGTCCTGCGGTTGACAAGAGCGCCGCGAGTCGGTAACAAACCATGACAGCGCGGGGCGCACCGCCCCGCGGCCGGGAGTGTGAGGGACGCATGAACCGATACCCGCTCGTCGTCGTCGCCCTGCTGCTGGCGCTGGCCGCGCCCACCTCCGCCCGGGCGCAATGGGCGCAGTTCCGGGGTCCGAACGCCGGCGACGTCGGTGAGGATCCCGCTCTGCCCGAGACCTGGAGCGAGACCGAGAACGTCGTCTGGCAGATCGACGTTCCGGGGCTGAGCTGGAGCTCGCCGGTCGTCTGGGAGGACACGATCTTCGTCACCTCCGCCATCAGCGCCGGCGACGAGCCTGACCCCATCCCCGGGCTCTACGACCCCGGGGACGACAACGGGGCGACCCGGTCGTCGGAGGTCCACCGCTGGGTGGTCTGGAACATCGACTTCCGCACCGGCGCCGTCCGATGGGAGCGCGAGCTGCACCGCGCCCCGCCGGAGATCGCGCGGCACATCAAGAACAGCTTCGCGTCGGAGACCCCGGTCACCGACGGCCGCCGCGTCTACGTCTACTTCGGGACCGCCGGGGTCGTCGCCGCCCTGAACATGAGCGGCGAGACGGTCTGGTACACCGAGCTGGGCGCGTACGAGACGACCGGGGGGTTCGGCTCGGCCGCCTCCCCGACGCTGCACGGCGACCGGCTCTACGTCGTGAACGACAACGTCACCCGCTCGTTCTTGGTCGCCATCGACAAGGACACCGGGGCCGAGATCTGGCGGGTCGAGCGGGCCGAGCGGGGCCAGAACTGGGCGACCCCGTTCGTGTGGGAGAACGAGCTGCGGACGGAGATCGTGACCGCGGGCACGCAGGGCGTCCGCTCCTACGACCTCGACGGCAACCTGCTGTGGGAGATCCACGGCATGTCGGGGCTGACGGTGCCGACCCCGTTCTCCCGGCACGGGCTGCTCTACATCGGCTCGGGCTATCCCGGCGGCGGCCTGCGCCCCGTCTACGCGGTCAGGCCGGGGGCGTCGGGCGACATCTCCATCTGGTCTCCCGACGACATGCGGACGGGGCTCAACTTCGGCTTCCCCGGCGTCAAGGCGTCGTCCGACGACGTCGCCTGGGCCTATCCGCTGCTGGGCACCTACAACACGTCGGCCCTGGTCTACGGCGACCAGTACTACACGCTGCTCGACCGGGGGTTCCTCGTGGCCCACGACGCCCGCACCGGCGACGAGATCTACGGTCGCCGGCGGCTCGAGATCGGCAACGGGTTCACCGCGTCGCCGTGGGCGTACAATGACCGGATATTCCTGCTGAGCGAGGACGGCGAGACGTTCGTCGTCCGGGCGGGGCCCGAGTTCGAGATCTTGCACACCAATCCGCTCAACGAGATGACGCTCGCGACGCCGGCGGTGGCGAACGGCAGCCTCATCCTGCGGACCCGCACGAAGCTCTATCGGATTGCAGAGGGAGGGCAGCCGTGAAGATGACCATGAACGCCGTCGCCGCCGCCGGCGGGCTGGCGCTGCTGGCGCTGGCCACCGCGCCGGCCGGCGCCCAGACCGTCAGCCTGACCAAGGTCGGCGAGATACCCGGCCCGGCCGAGCACATCCGGGTGCAGGGCGACCACGCGTACGTCTCGTACCACTCGTCGTTCACCGTCTGGGACGTGTCGGATCCGGCCGCGCCGGCGCGGATGGGGTCGACCGAGCTTCCCCAGGAGATTTGGGGGTTCCGGGTCCGCGGCGACCGGGCCTACGTCGGCGCCAACTTCTTCGGGGTGGCCATCGTCGACATCTCCGACCCCGCGGCGCCGACGGTGCTGGGCAACCACGAGACCCTCGGGCAGACCAAGATCGGCGCCGTGTACGAGGACCGGGTGGTGCTGATCGACCACATGGAGGGCATGGTGCTCGTCGACGCGACGGACGAATCGGCGCCGACCGGGGCCGGCTCGTTCTTCCTCGACGGCTACGCGCGCGACGTGGTGACCTCGGGCCCCATCGCCTATGCGACCGACTCGCCGACCGGCCTCTACGTCTTCGACCTGTCGGCGCCGGGGCCGCCCGAGCCCGTGGGCGTCCTGCACGCCCCGGCCGCGCCCCGCGCCATCGAGGTGCAGCGCGAGGTCGGCGAGCCGTCCGGCCTCCTCGCGGGGGCGGGCGGCGGCCACCTGCAGATCTACGACGCCTCGGACCCGACGCGCCCGGTGCGGGCCGCGACCTTCGAGACGCCGGGGCGCGCGGCGCGGGTGGCCTTCTCGGGGCCGTATGTCTTCGTCGCCGACACCGAGGCCGGGGTCGCCATCGTCGACATCTCCGACCCGTCGGCCCCGGCCCCGGCCGGGACCCATCCGACCGGCGAACCGGCGCGCGACATCGCCGTGAGCGAGTCGCACGTCTTCGTGATCGTCGGGGCCGGCGAGCGCCAGGAAGGCGAGACCGCCGTCCACATCTTCAGCCGCTCGTCGTGAGCCGGACGGTGCCGGCTCGCCGTCACCTCTCCTCGAGCGCGGCGCCTCCGGTACCCCGGGGCGCCGCCGTTCGTGTTCCAGCAGCCCGCGGTGGAGCTCCGCGTTGCACCGGGAGCGGCGGAATCCACCGCCGCTCGAATGCAGCGGGGGCGTCCATCGCGGGCCGCCAGGCCAAGGCAGTGCCCGCATGGACCCGCTCCTGACCCCCGAGGAACGCGAGCTGGTGCACGAGCAGCGGGCGCTGTTCGACGCCGGCCGCGAGCTGCTCGCCGACCTCGACATGGTGCCGGGCGACCTCGAGGCCCTCGAGGCGATGCGGCGGCGCCTCGACGAGCTGTTCCTGATCATGGTGGTCGGCGAGTTCAACGCCGGCAAGTCGACGTTCCTGAACGCCGTCCTCGGGACCGACGCCCTCGAGATCGGCGAGCTGCCGACGACGCGGTCGGTGCACCTGCTGCGCCACGGGGCCGTCCAGTCGGTGCGCGAGTCCGAGCCGCGCCTGCTCGTCCACGAGCTGCCGGTCGAGCTGCTGCAGGACCTGAACATCGTCGACACCCCCGGCACCAACTCGATGCAGCGCGAGGAGCAGCTGCTGACCGAGGGGTTCGTGCCGCGGGCCGACTTCGTCTTCTTCGTCACCTCGCTGCTGCGCCCGTACTCGGCGAGCGAGCATGACTTCCTCAGGCTCATCCTCAGCTGGGGCAAGCACGTCGTGTTCATCGTGAACCAGGTCGACCTCGCGGGCGGCCCCGACCACGTGGCGCGCGTCAAGCGATACGTGCAGCAGCAGGCGGCGGAGGAGCTGGGGGAGGAGCCGCCGCTGTTCGCGATCAGTGCCCGCGAGGTGGTGCGGGAGCGCACCGGCGGCGAGCAACTCTCCGCCCTCAACGAGTGGGCCGCCTTCGCCGCCTACTTCGAGTCGACGCTGCGCGATCGCGACCGGGTGCGGCTGAAGCTGACGGCGCCGCTGCAGAGCCTGACCCCGGTGCTGGCCCGCCAGGCCGACGCCCTCGCCGAGCGGCTGCGTCTCGTGCACGGCGACCACTCCGCCCTCGCTGCGATTCTCGGCGAGGTCGACGCCTACGAGACGCGGATGCTCGCCGACGTCTCGCGCTACCAGTCGCAGATCACCAACATCCTCTGGCAGCTCGAGCGGCGCGGGCAGCGCTTCTTCGACGAGCTGGTGCGCGTGTCCAACATCATGCGCCTGCGCGACAAGGACGTGGTCGAGAACCGGTTCCGCCACGAGGTCGTCGCCGACACCCCGCTGCGCATCGAGGAAGAGGTGCAGGCGCTCATCGACTGGCTCGTGCGCCAGAACCTCGCGATGTGGGAGAAGGCGGACGGCCTGCTGCGCCAGCGGCGCGAGGCCCTGCGCGACGCGGCGGGGCGCACGCGCTTCGTCAGCCCCCAGTACGTCTACAACCGCGAGGAGATCTTCACCCGGCTCGCGCAGCCGGTGCGGCGGCGCCTCGAGCTGTTCGACGCGCAGCGCGAGGCGGAGGAGATCGTGGCCGCGGTGAACGCGGCCATCGCGAAGACGTTCGGGGTCCAGGCCGTGGTCATCGGGCTCGGGGCGGCCCTGACCGCCGCGTTCACCACCCTCGGCCTCGACGTGACCGGCACCGTCGGGGTGACCCTGCTCGTCGCTTCCGGCCTGTTCATCCTGCCCCAGCGCCGGGCCCGGCTGAAGCGCGAGCTCGCCGGCAAGGTCGAGACCCTGCGCGCCGAGCTCGCCCAGACCCTCGAGGTACGGTTCAAGGAGCAGCTTCGCGACTACGTCGAGCAGCTGCGCGAGACCTTCGCCCCCGAGCTGGAGAGCACCAAGGCCCAGGCGTTGCGGCTGCGCAACGCCGATGAGGCCCTGAAGGCGCGGCAGGCGGAGTGCGCCGCCCTGCTCGATCGCATCGACGGCCGTGAGAGCCACGCGCCGCACGCTGGTCGGCCCGCGGCGCCATCGGCGAAGGCCAGCGAAGGCAACGTCGCGTAGTCGTCTCCCGCCCCCGCGCACCCGGTCTCCGCGGCAGTTCCGGGTCTGGATTCCTGTCCTGGCCAGGCGTGTCGCCAAGAGCTGTCGCCGAGCCCCCGAGCGGTCATCGGGTCCGGCCGCCCTGCCCGGGACCCAGGTTCGTCGAGGGCCACGGGCTTCACGGGCGCAAGACCGATGGGTCCAGTACCGGCACCCCGGTCGGCTCGAAGTGCCGGACGTTGCGCGTCACCACGGTCAGTCCGTTCTCGATCGCGGTGGCCGCGATGAGCAGGTCGGCGCTCTCATGACCGATGGCGCCGGAGAGATGTCCCCACCGTCGCGCCGCAAGCAAGTCGATGGCGAGAATTCGCTCGGCGTACAGCGCTGTCAAAGCTTGGCCGCTGCAGAGTGGGGCGGCGAGGTCGACCGACGCTATGGCACTACGAAGACGCGAGCGGCGGCGAACGTCAGCTTCGGAAGCAGGACCGAATGCACGATGTCTTCCGCCATGGCGGTCTGCGCCTGCCGGTAGGCGCCGTGCTCGAGTGAGTGCACCTCGAGCTGTTTGCGGATCGGGTCGACGATCCAATACTCGGGCACGCCGTAGGCCGCGAACATCCGCATCTTGCGGCCGCGGTCGACGGCGGCGGTGGACGGGGACAGCACCTCGACGGCGATGTCCGGGGGGTGTCGGGTCACGGCGTCGGGCTGGACCAGATGGCGCCGTTCCGCCCGGAAGTACACGATGTCGGGCTGCACGACGTCGAACTCGTCGAGCACGATGTCGAGCGGTGCGATCAACGCCGTGCCGCCGGCGTCTCGGGCATGGCTCTCCAGCAGCAGGAAGACTGACTGGACCGCCATCTGGTGGCGTGGCAGCGGTGACGGGACCACGACGAGCTCTCCTCCGTGGATCTCGTGGCGGCGCCCGTCGTCCGGCATGTTCACGAGGTCGGTGTACCCGACCCGCGACTGCGCGCTGGGCATGAACGCCATCGTACCATCGCCCAAGCGAGATTCATGCCGCCGCTGACTCGACCGCGGGCGTTGCGTGGCCCGCTGTTCGTCAGTAGGTGCCGTCGAGGATCAGCTCCGTACCGGGGTGTCCGCGTGGCAGATAGTGCGCGGTCACCCTCGCTCGTCGAGTGGAGGATCCACCAGACGCCCGTGCGGGTTTCGTGCCGGCTGCGGTGGCCGCGGGCGGGCCGGCTTCCGACAAGCTCGAGTGGCGTGCGGCGCGCGCGGGCCCCGGCAGAATGTGACGGGCGCTCAGCAGGAGATGTGGCGTGGGCGAGCGTGGGCAGGGCTGGTGACCGAGGCCGGCGCGCATCTCGTCCGGGCGGATTCGGGCGTCGTTCGGGCGCGGGGGATCAGATCGGCGGCGCAACCCGGACGACCTCCAGGGCGATGCCGTCGGGGCAGTCGGCCGACTCGGCGAGGCGGCCTTCGACCACCACGTCGTCCCCGGGCGCGAGGCCTTGCCGGTCGCCGGTCAGCACGTAGCGCTCGCCGCCCTCGCCCCCTTCCTCGAGCACGAGGCAGTTGCCCCCACCGTCCGCGATGCGCCCCTGGCGCCGCAGGGCGCCGTCGGGCTCCGTGACGTGGAAGGCGGCGGACACGGCCAGCGGCCGGAAGTAGACGTCCACGAGGACGAAGAAGTGGGTCCGGTCGGTGGTGGCCCAGGTCGGCACCTCGATGACCGTCGACATGGTGCCGAACTCGTCGGTGACGAGCTGGGCGAGGACCTCGAAGCTGGAGCGGGTGGCCCCCATGCCGAGGTAGATCGGGGTGACGGCGGGGAGGTTGGTGGTCTCCACCGTCACCGGGGTGCCGGCCGACGCGCTGCCGGGCGAGAAGACCGGCGCCCGCGTGTGGACGGGGTCCAGCGGCGGGGTCGGACGGTTGCTCGGTGCGGGTTGCTGCATGGCCGCGAGATGTCTCTCCGTCTGCACCATCCTAGCACCCCTCGGCCGGAAGATCCGCGGGGGTGCTCGGCGGGGTGAAGCGGCGAGCGCGGCAATCTGTTAGACTTGCGCGATTCCCGTTCCGGCGGTTCGAGGCGATCCCATGATGAGAGTCCCTGCCGTCCCCGCCGCGGTCGTCGCCGTCGGACTCGCCGTCCTCGGCGGAGCTGTGGACGCCGCCGCGCAGGAAGCGGTCGCGCCTCCGGCCGCGGCCCCCGACCACCAGGCGCTGAACGGCGTGGTCGGCACCTACTGCCAGCGCTGCCACAACGACCGGATGCTGACCGGCAACTTCTCGCTGGACGGCTTCGACGTCGCGGCCGCGGGCGGCGACGCCGAGCGGGCGGAGAAGGTGATCCGCAAGCTGCGGGCGAACATGATGCCCCCGCCGGGCATGCGCCGCCCGCCCGCGGAGACCCTGACGGCCCTTGTCGAGACCCTGGAGTCGGAGGTGGACGAGACGGCTGCGGCCGACCCGAACCCCGGCTACCGGACCTTCCAGCGCCTGAACCGCCACGAGTACGCGCAGGCCGTCGACGACCTGCTTGCGCTCGAGATCGACGCGGGCGACTACCTGCCGCTCGACACCATGAGCGCCAACTTCGACAACATCGCCGACGTGCAGATGCTGTCGGCGACGCTGCTCGACGGGTACCTCCGCGCCGCGGCCGAGGTGAGCCAGCTCGCGGTCGGGAACCCCAACGCGGCGCCCAGGCAGACGACCTACGCGAAGTCGCGCGCGTACTCGCAGTGGGACCAGGTGGATGGCGCTCCCTACGGCACCCGCGGCGGGTTCTCGGTGGTGCACAACTTCCCGGCCGACGGCGACTACATCTTCCGGATGGCGTTCCAGCACACCACGACCGGCGGCCTGTCCGGCTCGACGATCCGGAACGAGCAGATCGAGATCTCGATCGACGGCGAGCCGGCGGCGCTGCTGGCCATGGACCAGTGGCTGCGGACCTCCGACCCCAACGGGGTGAACCTGGAGGTCGAGGCGCCGATCTTCGTGCGGGCGGGCCCCCGGCGGGTGTCGGCGGTGTTCGTCCGGCAGTTCGAAGGGCCGGTCGAGGACGTCCTGGCGCCGCACGAGTGGTCGATCGTCGACACCGAGATCGGCGACCTCGGGTACGGCATCACCGCCCTGCCGCACATGCGGGACCTCGTTATCGACGGCCCCTACGACGTCACCGGGGTGTCGGAGACGCCCAGCCGCCAGAGGATCTTCAGCTGCCGCCCCACCTCTCCCGACACCGAGCGCGCCTGCGCAGAGGAGATCGTGGCGCGGCTGGGCGCCCAGGCGTACCGCCGGCCCCTGGCCGACGCCGATCTCGCCGACCTCATGGGGTTCTACGAGGCGGGCCTCGCGGAGGGCGACTGGGAGACGGGCATCCGCACCGCGCTGCAGGCGACTCTGGCCAGCCCCGACTTCCTGTTCCGCATCGAGCGGCCGGCGGGCCCCGTGGCGCCGGGCGAGAGCTACCGGGTCTCGGACGTCGCGCTGGCCTCGCGGCTCGCGTTCTTCGTCTGGGGGGGGCCGCCCGACGAGGCGCTGCTGGCGCGGGCGGCGGCGGGCGAGTTGTCCGACCCCGAGGTGCTCGAGGCCGAGACGCGGCGCATGCTGGCGGATCCGCGGGCGGAGTCGCTGGGCACCCGGTTCGCGGCGCTGTGGCTGCGGCTCCAGGACATGGACCAGGTGCAGCCCGACGCGTTCTGGTTCCCCAACTTCGACCGGCAGCTCGCCGACGCGATGCGCCGCGAGACCGAGCTGCTGTTCCACAGCCTCGTACGCGAGGACCGCAGCTTCTTCGATCTGTTCACCGCCGACTACACGTTCGTCAACGAGCGGCTGGCCCGGCACTACGGCATCCCGAACGTCGCCGGCCCCCACTTCCGGCGCGTCGAGTACCGCGGCGACCAGCGGCGCGGCCTGTTCGGCCACGGCTCGGTGCTGATGCTGACGTCGATGGCCAACCGGACCTCGCCGGTGCTGCGGGGCAAGTGGGTGCTCGAGGTGGTGCTCGGTGTGCCGCCGCCGCCCCCGCCGCCGAACATCCCCGACCTCGACGAGACGGCCGCGGTCATCGACGGCACGGCCCTCACGACGCGCGAGCGGATGGAGATTCACCGGACGAACCCGACGTGCAATGCGTGCCACCGGTTCATGGACCCGCTCGGGCTCGCCCTCGACAACTTCGACGTCATCGGAAAGTGGCGCATCCGCGAGAACGGCGTCCCCCTCGACACCCGCGGCGAGATGTGGGACGGGACCCCGGTGTCGACCCCGCAGGAGCTGCGGGGGGCGTTGCTGAAGCTCGAGGCGCCGCTGGCCCGCACGTTCACCGAGAACCTCATGGCCTATGCCCTGGGGCGGCGGGTCGAGCACTACGACATGCCGACGGTCCGCCGCATCGCCCGGGCCGCCCGGGACAACGACTACCGCATGTCGTCGTTCATCCTGGGGGTCGTTCGGAGCCCTGCGTTCACGATGCAGCGGGCGGAACCGGCCGGCGCTGGCGAGGCGGGCGCCACCGCGCAGTAGGCGTCGGCGCGCGGGAGTCTGGGCCGCAGGAACGACGCAGACTTCCGGCAGGGCTTCGGGTCGGGCGGCCATCGGAGGCGCCAGCACGGGCGAAAGTCGCGGCGATTTGACGGGCGGAACATTCAGGAGACGAGACAGGCAGGCCGGGAGACAGACTCATGTTCATCACTGGAAAGCACCTTCCTCGCCGGACGTTCCTCCGTGATGTGGGGACCGCGACCCTGGCCCTGCCGTTCCTCGACGCGATGCGCCCGGCGGGGCGCGTGTCGGCGGCGACCGCCGCCGCCCTCGACCCGACCCGTCTCATCACCATCGAGATGGTCCACGGGGCGGCTGGCGCCAACGCCTGGGGGGGCACCCAGCACCTGTGGGCCCCGGCCAAGGCCGGCCGCGACTTCGATCTGAGCGCTGGCGCCCTGAGTTCGCTCGAGCCGTACCGCGAGCACCTGACCATCGTCAGCGACACCGACGTGGGCATGGCCGAGGCGTTCTCGCCCCCCGAGATCGGCGGCGACCACTTCCGGACCAGCTCCGTCTTCCTGACCCAGTCGCATCCGAAGCAGACCCAGGGGTCGGACGTCCTGGCGGGGACCTCCCTCGACCAGCTGCACGCCCAGCGGTTCGGCCAGGAGACGCCGATCCCGTCCATGCAGCTCTGCATCGAGAACGTCGACCAGGCCGGCGGCTGCGCCTACGGCTACACCTGCGTCTACACCGACTCGATCAGCTGGGCGTCGCCGACTGAGCCGCTGCCGGTGACCCGGTCGCCGCGGGTCGCTTTCGAGCAGCTCTTCGGGGTGGGCGGCACGGCCGAGGAGCGGGCGGCGCGGCGGCGGACCGACGCCAGCATCCTCGACTGGATGACCTCGCGGGTGTCGCAGCTCACGCGCGAGCTCGGGGCGACGGACCGGCGGCGCATGGAGCGCTACCTCGACAACATCCGCGAGATCGAGCGGCGCATCCAGCGCGTCGAGGAGCGGAACCTGAGCGGCGAGCCGCGCGAGCTGCCGGCGGCGCCGGCCGGGGTGCCCGACTCGTTCGACGAGCACGTCAAGCTGATGTTCGACGTGCAGGCCCTCGCGTTCGAGAGCGACGTCACCCGGGTGTTCTCGTTCAAGATGGGCCGCGACGCCTCGGGCCGGGTCTTCCCGCTGAGCGGCAGCGACCGGCCGTTCCACTCGGCGTCGCACCACGGCGGCCGCGAGGACGCGATCGTCGAGTTCAGCAAGATCAACCGCTACCACGTCAGCCTGCTGCCGTACCTCCTCGACAAGCTGAAGGGTACGACGGAGGGCGACAGCGACCTGCTGGAGAAGAGCGTCATCCTCTACGGCTCGGGCATGGGCGACCCCAACCTGCACAACCACAAGCGCTGTCCGCTCATCGTGCTCGGCCACGCCAACGGCCGGCTCGCGGGCGGGGTGCACGTGAAGGCGGCGGAGGGGACGCCGATGGCCAACGCGATGCTCACCCTGCTGCACGCGCTCGGGCACGACGACCGGCCGAGCTTCGGCGACAGCACCGGCGAGCTCGCGCTCAGCATCTGACCTGGGGTCAGCACGCTGACGGACGTTGCCCTGGCACCGGCGAGCTCGCGCTCGGCATCCGACCCCCGGGTCAGGACGCGGGTGACGTTGCTTGGCGGTGCCCGGCGCCTGAACGGCAGAAACGGTTACGCCCGGGTGCAGTTGGCAACCGTATGCCGAGCACTGTCCTTGGAGCGGGGGAGAGGGTCATGAGACTGTCACTGCGCGCGGGCGTGGCCGCGCTGATGCTGGCGGCGCTGTGCGCGGCGCCGTCCCTGCGGCCGGTGGTCGCGGCGGCGGTCGATGCCCCGGTGGCGGACGCCGCCGTCCGGGGCGACGTCGAGGCCGTCCAGGCCCTGCTCGAGCGGGGCGCCGATGTGCAGACGGCCCGGCCCGACGGCATGACGGCGCTGCACTGGGCGGCGATGCGGAGCGATGTCGAGATCGCCGGGATGCTCCTCTACGCCGGGGCCAACCTCGAGGCGACGACCCGCATCGGGCAGCATACGCCGCTGCACGTGGCGGGGAGGAGCGGGCAGGCCGAGGTGGTGCAGGCGCTGCTCGAGGCCGGCGCCGACCCGCACGCCGCGTCGTCGAGCGGGGCGACCCCGCTGCACCTCGCCGCCCAGGCGGGGAACGCCGCGGCCGTCGCCGCCCTGCTCGATCACGGGGCCGACGTGAACGCCCGCGAGCGCACCTGGGGCCAGACCCCGCTGATGTTCGCGGCCGCGTCCAACCGGCTCGGACCGGTGAACGTGCTGATGGAGCGCGGCGCCGATCTCGAGGTCGCCACGAGGGTCGTCGACCTGCCCGCGCTCGACTCGATGGACCGGGCGGCGGCGGCGAGGCGGAAGCAGGTCCTGGACGGGTTCCGGGCCGCGGCCCCGCCCGACGAACGGCAGGGATGGCGGCCCACCGCCAGCGAGGTACAGGCCGCGGTGCGGGCCGCGCGCGAGGTGCAGCGGCTCGACGACGTCCCCGTCGTCGAGGACGGCGTGCAGCTCGAGCGCGGCACTCCCCGCGCCTACACCGAGCGGGTCGGGGTGCAGGGCGGGTTGACGGCCCTGCTGCACGCGGCCCGTCAGGGGCACACCGAGGTGGCGATGGCCCTGCTCTACGCGGGGGCCGACATCGACCGGGTGAGCGGCGACAACACGAGCCCGCTGCAGATCGCGACCATGAACGGCCACTTCGACCTCGCGTTGCGGCTCATCGAGCGCGGGGCCGATCCGAACGTCGCGACCGGCGGGGGGGCAACGCCGCTGTTCGCGGCCCTCAACCTGCAGTGGGCCCCCCGCGCGCGCTATCCGCAGCCCCGCGCCCACGACCAGCAGGAGGCGACCTACCTCGACGTCATGGGGGCGCTGCTCGAGGCGGGCGCCGACCCCAACGTGCGGCTCGCGAAGCACCTGTGGTACATGTCCTACAACCACTGTTGCTCGGAGAGCGTCGACGGGGCGACCCCGTTCTGGCGCGCCGCCTACGCGACCGACGTCCCGGCCATGAAGCTCCTCCGGGCCCACGGGGCGGACCCCCACGTGCCCACGCGGGCGCCCGAGCCGCGGCGCCGGAACGGCGTCAGCCCCGCCGAGCGGCCGCCGGATCCGTCGGGCCTGCCGCCGGTGGAGGGGGGCGGCCCGGGGGTGTGGCCGCTCCACGCCGCGTCGGGGGTCGGCTACGGGGAGGGCTTCGAGTCCAACGCCCACCGGCACGTGCCCGACGGCTGGATGCCCTCGGTCGAGTACCTGGTCGAAGAGATCGGCGTCGACGTCAACGCCAGGGACCACGAGGGCTACACCGCGCTCCACCATGCCGCGGCCCGCGGCGACACCGAGCTCGTGCGCTATCTCATCGAGCAGGGCGCCGACGTCATGGTGGTCAGCCGCCGCGGCCAGACCACCGCGGACATGGCGAACGGCCCGTACCAGCGGACCCTGCCGTTCCCCGAGACGCTGGCCCTGCTGGAGGGCCTCGGAGCCGTCAACAACGACAACTGCGTGTCCTGCTGACGGCGTCTCTGGTTCCACTTCAAGGTCGTGAACTCCGATCGTTTCGCCGGCTCTTGCGCTGCCCTTACTGCGCTCGTCGGGCTTCAGCAGCACGTGCGGAAGGGCGGGCCGTCAGGCCCGCTCCACGGCGAACGCCGTCACATTGCGGGTCTCCCGGCTGAACTCCACCCCGATCAGGTGGATCGGCTCGCCTGACGCGCGGTACTTGTCGGCGTAGCCCCGCTTGCGGAGCTGCGCCAGCGCGGCGCCCTCGCTCGCCTGCTCCACCACCTTGAACTCGAACAGATAGACGTTGCCGCCGAAGCGCACCGCCATGTCCGCCCGCCCGCGGTTGCTCGAGTCCTCCACCGTCACGTCGAAGCCCGATGCGGCGAAGTAGGAATAGAACACGCTCGCGTAGTAGCCCTCGTACGCGGCGATGGCGTTGCTCGTGTACCACTCGTAGGGGATGCTGGCGAAGAACGCCTGGAACAGCGCCTTCATGCCCGCGAAGTCGTTTCTTTCCATCAGGTCGTACAGCCGGTCGCTGTTGGCGGTCTGGCGCGTCGCATCCTGCACCAGATGGCGCAGCAGGCTCTGGTTGAAGCTCTGCCGGACCTCCCGGTTGGGATAGCCCAGGCGATAGCGGCGGACGCCGCCCCGGTCCCGCACGTCCTTGATCGTCAGGTAGCCGGTCTGGAACAGCAGCGCCTCGGTCGCGATGGCGTCGACCTCGAACGACGACAGCAGCTCGTCGCTGCTCAACATGCCGTCCAGCTCCAGAGAGCTCACCCGGCGCCGGAACAGCGTCTCCACCAGGAAGGCCGGTGTGCCGGTCTCGAACCAGTGCGCCGCGAACGTGCCGCGGCGGAACAGCAGCAGGATGTCGAACGGGTTGTAGACCCCGTCGTCCCCCGTCCAGTTGTAGCCGTTGTACCAGTCGCGAATCCGCTCCCGGTCCAGACCCGCCAGCTCCGGAGCGAACACCGTGTCGAGGTCCGCCTCGGTGTAGCCGCAGATGGCGGAATAGCAGGGGTCGAGCGTGAGGTCGGTGAGGTTGTTGAGGCCGGAGAACACGCTCACCTTCGAGGCTTTCTCATGCGAGGGTGCCCCCTCGCGCTCCCCCGCGGAGGGCTCCGGCTGACGCCCGTGAGGAAGGTGAAGCGAACGTGGGCGTCGCTGGACTTGATCGTCGAGTACAGACCCCGCAGGTAGTTGCGGTTGGCGCGGGCGATGTCGGGTGCGTCGAGGGTGTCGAGAATCGGCTTGTCGTACTCGTCCACCAGCACCACGACGCGCTGACCGGTCCGGGCGTGCAGCGCGCGGAGCAGGTCGCGGAAGCGCTCCGGCGCCGTGTCGTAGCGCACGGGGGCCCCGGCGTCTTCGGCGGCGGCGGCCAGCTGCGCCATCGTGCTGGCATGCACGTACCCGGGCTCGCCGAAGTGCCCGGCGCCGAAGTCGAGCCGCACGACGGGATGCCGCACCGACCAGTCCCAGCGGTCGTGGATGTGGAGCCCGGCGAACAGCGGCTCGCTGCCCTCGAACAGCTCCTTGAGGGTGTCGAGAAACAGGCTCTTGCCGAAACGCCGCGGGCGCGACAGGAAGTAGTGCTTGCCCTCGTCCAGCAGCCGCGCGATGAAGCCGGTCTTGTCGACGTAATAGCAGTTCTCCTCGCGGAGCTCGCGGAAGGTCTGCAGGCCGATGGGCAGGCGGCGCCTGGTCATCACTGCCGATCAGCATAGCGCGTGGAGCGCCCGACTGGGGCGGTTCCGCCGGGTGTGGCCGTGACGAGCGAGCTTGTCGAAGCCGTGCGCCTCGCAGTCGCGGCCGTCGTGACACGCCGCGGGCCGAGCGCGACGTCCGCCCGGCGAAACGAGCCGGAACGTCGCTACGGGTAGTCCTCACGCTTGCCCCGACAAGTGCGGTAGACTGCCCTCGTCCCGGCAGCAGGAGGTCATGATGCGAGACGCGCGAACGTCGGCACGTCCGATCGGCGTGATGGTCTGTGCCCTCGCCTGCGCCTTGGGCGCTGCGATGCCCGTGGCGGCGCAGACCATGGACATCTACTGGATCGACGTCGAGGGCGGGGGCGCGACCCTCGTCGTCTCGCCGTCCGGCGAGTCGATGCTCGTCGACACCGGCTGGCCGCGCCCGGAGGGCCGCGACGCCCACCGCATCGTCGCCGCGATGGAGGACGCCGGGCTCGAGAAGCTCGACTACATGCTGATCACGCACTTCCACACCGACCACGTCGGCAGCCTCGCGGAGCTGGCCGGGATGGTGCCGATCGACCACTTCCTCGATCACGGCGGCGAGACCGAGGAGCGGAACCAGCAGTGGCGCGACATCTACCTGGAGACCGCCGGCGATGCGCGGATGGTCGCCGGCGCCGGGGACGTCATGTCGATGGGCGAGGTCGAGGTGCGGATGATCTCGTCCAACATGGAGCTCATCGCGGAGCCCATCAACGACGGCGGACCCAACCCCCACTGCGCCGGGGCCGAGAGCCGGCCTGCCGCGTCGCCCGAGAACCAGCGCACCCTGGGCGCGCTGTTCAGCTTCGGCGGGTTCCGCTTCGTGGACCTCGGCGACCTCGACTGGGACATGGAGATGGAGCTGTCGTGCCCCGTCAACCGGCTGGGCACCGTCACCGTCTACCAGACCAGCCGCCACGGGGCGTTCGACGGGGCCGGGGCCCCCGCCCACCTGTGGGCCATCGAGCCGCAGGTGGTGGTGGTGAACAACGGCCCCCGCAAGGGCATCACCGCGCCGCACCACTACGACCGCATCACCGAGGTCCCCGGCGTCGAGGGCATCTGGCAGACGCACCTCGCCCTCGAGGCGGAGGGCCACAACACCGCCGACGACATGATCGCCAACTTCGAGGACACCGACGAGTGCCAGGGCCACTGGCTCAAGGCGTCGGTCCGGGCCGACGGCACGTACACGATGACGAACGGCCGCAACGGCTACAGCCGGACCTACACCGCGCGGTGATCGGTGGAGCTTGTGGTTGACGAAGAACGTGACGACCTGGATGCCACCGAGCATCGCGCCCTGCACGATGCGATTTCCAGGGCGTGGGCGTCGGCGAAGTGCGGGCGGGTCCGGCCGGCGCAGCTCGTCATCGATGCGTTGCGGCGCTGGCGACGTGAGGGGGAGAGCATGCGCACCGGCTCCGCGACTCGGGTCATCGCGTGGACGATCGTGCTGCTGGCGGGGGCCGGCATGTGGGCCGAGGCGGCCGATGTCCGGCTGAAGGAAGCGGTGAGGAACGGCGACGACGCCGCGGTGCGCGCCCTCATCGAGCAGGGCGCCGACGTGAACGCGCCCGAGGGCGACGGCGCGACGGTGCTGCACTGGGCGGTGCGGTGGGACAACGCCGCCGCGGTCGAGCTGCTGCTCGAGGCCGGCGCGCGTCCCGGCGCGACCAACGCCTACGGCGTCGCGCCGCTGTCGCTCGCCTGCATCAACCGGAGCGCGCCCGTCGTCGAGCGGCTCCTGGCCGCGGGCGCCGACCCGAACGCCGCCACGGCGATGGGCGAGACCGTCCTCATGACCTGCGCGCGCACCGGGGCGGCGGACGCGGTGCGCGCCCTGCTCGGCACCGGCGCCGCCAACGTCGACGCGCGGGAGTCGTCGCGGGGGCAAACCGCCCTGATGTGGGCGGTGGCTCAGGGGCATCCTGGCGTCGTGCGGGTGCTGCTCGATCACGGCGCCGACGTGCACGCGCGCTCCGAGGCCCGCTCGCTGCTCGTGAGCCTCGGCGGCCGTGGCGCGGACCGCGCCGGGAACCTGCCCCTGGGCGGGTTCACGCCGCTGCTCTTTGCGGCGCGGCAGGGGAGCGTGGAGAGCGCGAGGTTGCTGCTCGACGCCGGCGCGGACGTGAACGAGACGGCGCCCGACGGCGCCTCGGCCCTGGTCGTCGCGAGCTTCAGCGGCCACGGGGAGCTGGCCGCGTATCTGCTGAGCCGCGGCGCGGCGCCCGACGCGGGCGGCGCGGGCTACGCGGCCCTGCACACCGCGGTCCTGCGTGCGGACGCGGCTCTGGTCAAGACCCTGCTCGCCTACGGCGCCGATCCGGACGTGCGTCTGACGAAGGGCAGTCGGGTGCCGCGGGCGACCAACTGGTGGATCCTGCCCGGCTCGCTGGCCGGGGCCACGCCGTTCCTGCTCGCGGCGAGGTACGCCGACGTCGGGATCATGCGCATCCTCGCCGAGAGCGGGGCCGACCCGTTCCTGCCGATGCGCGACGGGACGACGCCGCTGATGATGGCGTCGGGGGCGAACTGGCCCAACGGCGAGATCGACCGGCACGATCGGCGGGTCCCGCCCGAGGTTGCGGAGGCCCTGCACGCGGACGAGGGCCCGAACCTCGAGGCGGCGCGGTTCGCGCTGGCGCTGGGGGCCGACGTGAACGCCCGGAACGAGGCCGGCGACACCGCTCTCCATTCCGCCGTCTTCAAGGCGTGGCCGGCGGTGGTGCAGCTGCTCGTCGACCAGGGCGGCGACCTGAACGCCGCGAACGCGCGCAACCGGACGCCGCGGCAGATGATGTGCCACGCGCCGGACGGGCTGCTCGTGCGGTGTGCGGGGTAGGCGACCCCTGGTGGCAAGGTCGCGTCGGGGTCGTGCGCCGGCGCGGAGGAATGCAGCGGACCCCGCCGGCGGTCGGGCGGGGAGCATAGCCTCAGGCGGCGGTTCGGCGGGCTCGCCGGTCGGTGCGGTCACCGATTCCGGCGGGAGACGGAAGGGTGATGAGATGGTGCAGGAAAGAGCGCGTACCGTCGTGACGCCGCGGGAACGCTCGGGGGTACGGGCGCCCGCGTGGTTCGGTCCGGCCGCCGCCGGATGCCTGCTGTTGCTCGCCGCGGCCGCAACCGCGGGACAGGCCGGGTCGCCGCCGGCGCCGGGCGGGTCCGTCGCGGTTGCGGCGCCGTCGTCCTCGGCGTCGGTCGAGGCGATGCTGAACCGGTATTGCATCACCTGTCACAGCGACGGCGGCTACGCGGCGGGGCGCGTGCCCGTCTCGCTGCAGCCGCTCGACCCGGCGAACGTGGGTGCGCACGCCGCCGCCTGGGAGCAGGTGGCGCTGAAGCTGCGGTCGCGCATGATGCCGCCGGTCGGCCGGCCGCGCCCCGACGAGGCCGCCTACGACGCGGTGGCGACCTGGCTCGAGGGCGAGCTCGATCGCGCCGCCGCCGCCGACCCGAACCCCGGCCGCACCGTCGCGCACCGGCTCAACCGGGTCGAGTACGGCAACGCCGTCCGCGACCTCCTCGGGCTCGAGGTCGACCCCGAGGCCCTGCTGCCGCCCGACGACGACGACGAGGGCTTCGACAACATCGCCGACGTGCTATCGGTGTCGCCGACCCTCATGGAGCGCTACCTGTACGCGGCGCGGCAGGTGAGCCAGCTCGCGGTCGGCGACGCCGGGCTGCGGCCGCGCTTCGACACCTACCGGGTGCCCGATCGCGAGATCCAGGACGACCACACCAGCGACGATCTGCCGTTCGGCACCCGCGGCGGCGTTGCGGTTCACCACTACTTCCCCCTCGACGGCGAGTACACCATCCGGGTCGGGCTGCGCCGCAACTTCTACAACTACATCCGCGGCATCGGCAATGTCGCCCACCAGCTCGACGTGCGCGTGGACGGCGCCCTCGTCGCCACGTTCACGGCCGGCGGCGGGCTGAGCCCCGACGCCGAGCGGTGCATCGCGAGCTTCTGCGGCAGCTCGGGGATGGGCGGGGCCGAGTGGGAGCGGTACGCCAACCACGCCGACGACGACTTCGAGGTGCGGGTGCCGGTCGAGGCGGGGCTGCGGACGGTGGCCGTCGCGTTCGTGGACCACCCCGCGCTCGAGGAAGGGGTCCTGCAGCCGCCGGTGGACATGTCGACGTTCGGCTACAGCACCGACGAGGAGATGGGCGGCGAGCCGGCGGTGGGGAACGTGGTCATCGGCGGGCCGTTCGACGGCGCGACCCCCGACGACGTGCCGAGCCGGCAGAGGCTCTTCGTCTGCCGTCCGGCGGACGGGGCCGAGGAGGGCTGCGCCCGAGAGATCATCTCCACGCTGGCCCGGCGCGCTTACCGACGGCCGGTGACCGCGTCCGACGTGGATCATCTGTACGGCTTCTTCGAGACGGCGCGGTCGCGGGAGGACTTCGACGCGGGCGTCCGGACCGTGCTCGAGCGCGTGCTCGTCGACCCCGAGTTCCTGTTCCGCATCCCGCGCCCGCCGGTCGGCGCAGATGGGCCGGTCTATCGCATCGACGACATCGAGCTGGCGTCGCGGCTCTCGTTCTTCCTGTGGAACAGCATCCCCGACGACGAGCTGCTCGCCCTCGCCGAGCGCGGCGAGCTCGCGCGGCCCGCCGTCCTCGACGGGCAGGTGCGCCGCATGCTCGCCGACCCGCGGTCCGCCTCGCTCGCCGGCAACTTCGTCGACCGCTGGCTCGAGCTGCACAAGATCCGCAACGTGGCGCCGGACCCGACCATCTTCCCGGCGTTCGACCAGAACCTGCGCGACGCCATGCAGCAGGAGACGGCGATCTTCATGGCGAGCCAGCTGCGCGAGGACCGCGCGGTGGTGGAGCTGCTGCGGTCGAACGACACGTTCCTCAACGAGCGCCTGGCCCGGCACTACGGCGTCCCCGGCGTCTACGGGAACCACTTCCGGCGCGTGGTGCTGCCCGACGACCGCCGGGCGGGGCTGCTCGGCAAGGCGAGCATTCTCACCCTCACGTCGTACTCCACCCGGACCTCGGTGGTGAACCGCGGCAAGTGGCTGCTCGAGCGGGTGCTCGGGTCGCCGCCGCCGGCGCCGCCGGCCAACGTGCCGCCCCTCGAGGAGAGCGCCGCCGGCGCCGCCCCCACGTCGCAGCGCGAGCGGATGGAGGCGCACCGGCGGAATCCGGCCTGCGCGGTCTGCCACCGCGTGATGGACCCGCTGGGCTTCGCGCTCGACAACTTCGACGCCATCGGGCGCTGGCGGACCACCGACGACCCGCGGATTCCGGGTCAGCGGGGTCCGGTGATCGACGCCTCCGGGGTCATGCCGGACGGCACGCGGTTCGAGGGCCCGGCCGGATTGCGAGAGTTGCTGCTCGACCGGCAGCAGGAGTTCATCCGGACGGTGACGGGAAGGCTTCTGACGTATGCGCTCGGCCGGCGGCTGGAGCACCACGACATGCCGGTGGTCCGGGAGATCGTGCGGGAGGCGGCGGAGCAGGACCACCGTTGGTCCGCGTTGATTCAAGGTATCGTCAAGAGTGAGCCGTTTCAGTTGAGGAGGGTCGAATCATGATCGTCACCAAGAGGGCCATCCCGCGCCGCACCGTGCTGCGGGGCATGGGCACGGCGCTGGCGCTGCCGCTGCTGAACGGCATGGTGCCGCCGCTGACCGCGCTCGCGAGGACCGCGGCGAAGCCGTCGAAGCGGCTGGGCGTGGTCTACGTGCCCAACGGCATCATCACCCGCAACGGCAACTGGACCCCGGCGACCGACGCCTCCGGGTTCGACCTGCCGCGCCTGCTGAAGCCGCTCGAGCCGGTGCGCGAGCACCTGACGGTGCTGACCAACCTCGACAACCGCGCCGCCTTCGCGCGCCCCGGCGAGGCCCTCGGGTCGCACTCGCGCCCCGCCGCCGCGTTCCTCACCGGCCTCCACGCCGAGCAGACGCAGGGCTCCGAGCTCGACCTCGGGACGTCGATGGACCAGTTCGCGGCGCAGACCCTGGGCCGCGAGACGCGCCTGCCGTCGCTCGAGCTGTCGCTCGAGGGCGCCGACACCTTCAACGGCGTCAGCACCTGCGACACCGGCTACAGCTGCGCCTACCTCAACATCTCGTGGCACGACCGCACCACGCCGATGCCGCGCGAGACCAACCCGCGCGTCGTGTTCGAGCGCCTGTTCGGCGACGCCGGCAGCACCAGCGCCGACGTGCGGCTCGCGCGGGCGAAGCAGCAGCGCAGCATCCTCGACGCGGTCATGGACAAGATTGCCGGGCTGCAGGGCCGGCTCGACGGCGAGGACCGCCGCAAGCTCGGCAACTACCTCGACGCGGTGCGCGAGATCGAGCGCCGCATCGAGATTGCCGAGGGGCAGGCCGACCGCGAGCTGCCGCTGCTCGACCAGCCGGCGGGCATTCCCGTCTCGTTCGAGGACCACGCGCGGCTGATGTACGACCTCCTCGTGCTCGCCTGGCAGACCGACGTCACCCGCGTCTTCACCTACATGATCGGCCGCGAGCAGAGCGGCACCACCTATCCGCAGATCGGCGTCCCCGACCCGCACCACCCGCTGACGCACCACCGCGGGGACCTCGAGAAGATCGAGAAGGTGACGAAGATCAACCAGTATCACGTGCAGCTCTACGGCGAGTTCCTCGCCACCCTGGCGTCGACGCCCGACGGCGACGGCTCGCTGCTCGACCACGCGATGCTGCTCTACGGCGCCGCCCTGCGGGACGGGGACGCGCACCAGTACGACAACGTTCCCCTCCTGCTCGCCGGGCACGACGGCGGGACCATCAAGGGCGGTCGCCACCTCGTGTACCCCAAGGGCAAGAACCCCATGACCAACCTGCAGCTCACCATGCTGCAGAGGCTCGGGGCGCCCGTGGAGCACTTCGGCGACAGCACCGGCACCCTGAAGGAGCTGACCGGCCTGTCGTAACGCATCCCCTCACACCAGGCCCGGCCGGGGTGGTGTCCGTCACCCCGGCCGTCTCTGCCGCTGACCACCGTGGCGATCGTCTGCGGCCGGCGCGACGGGGCCGCGACTGCGTGGCCACGAGAGTGATTCGGTCAGCCGGCGTAGTGCTTCATGAAGTCTCCTTCATGAGCCGCTGTCCTTGCGGCCCCCTCGACGAGCCCGCAGGAGTTTCGCCTCTTCAATGGCCTTGGAGACATCGGCAGCGACCTCGAGCACCTCAGCCGGTGCACGAACCGGCTCGCCGGCAAGGCGGCGAAGGGCGACGACGAGCGGGGCCAACGCGTCAGCGGTCTTGCTGTCCGCCGACAGGATCTCGACGAGATCGCGCTCCGGCGCGCCGGCTGCGATAAGGATGGGCACACGCGCCAGCATTTCACCCAGCATCGCTTCGTTGCCGACGACGAACATGGCGCACACCGATTGAAACACGCTCAGGGCCGCCGGGTGTTCGTTCAGTACGAGCAGCGCGTGGGTTCTAATCCACTTTGCCTGCCACCGCAGGAACGCGAGCGCGCTGGACTCGTTGTCAAAGGGCTCACCGAACCGACGATCGAATTCGTCGCAGGTCTGCAGAGCCTCCTCGGCTAAGCCGATCTCGATTTGTCGAGCCCCGTTGTTGAGCAGCGCCCTGGAAACCCGCACTCGAAGTTCGGGCGCTTTGCTGGCGCCGAAACGCGCGACCAGATCGTGATAGACGGCCATCGCGGCCTCGGACTCGCCGCGCTGGGTGTGCGTAATGCCCCTATTGAGCAGCGCCTGGGCGACCGGCACCTGAAGTTCCAGGGTGTCGCTGGCGCCGAAACGCGCGATCAGATCCTGGTAGGCAACCAACTCCGCCTCGGACTCGTCGCGCTGGCCGTGCGTGACGCCCTTGTTGAGCAGTGCCTTGGCAACCAGCACCTGGAGGGCTAGGGTGTCGCTGGTGCTGAAACGCGCGACGAGATCGTGGTAGGCGGTCAGCGCCGTCTCGGACTCGCCGCGCTGGCCGTGGGTAATGCCCTTGTTGAGCAGTGCCTGGGCGACCGGCACCTGGAGGGCTAGGGTGTCGCTGGCGCCGAAACGCGCGACGAGATCGTCGCAGGCGGCCAGCTTTGCCTCGGACTCGCCGCGCCGGCCGTGGGTGATGGCCTTGTTGAATAGCGCCTTGGCAACCAGCACCTGGAGTTCCAGGGTGTCGCTGGCGCCGAAACGCGCGGCCAGATCGTCGTAAGCGGCCAGCTCCGCCTCGGACTCACCGCACTGGCCGTGGGTGACGCCCTTGTTGAATAGCGCCTTGCCAACCTGCACCTGGAGCTCCAACGTGTCGTTGGCGCTGAAACGCGCGGCCAGATCGCCATAGGCTGCCAGCTCTGCCTCGGACTCGCCGCGCTGGCCGTGGGTAATGCCCTTGTTGAGCAGCGCCATGGCAACCTGTACTTGGAGCTTCGGGGTGTCGCTGGCGCCGAAACAGGCGATCAGAGCATCATAGGCCGCCAGCGCCGCCTCCGATTCGCCGCGCTCATGGAGCATGAACCCCTTGTTGAACAGTGCCATTGAAACCTGCACCTGGAGTTCCATGGTGTCGCTAGCGCCGAAACGGGCGATCAGATCGTCGCACGCTGTCAGCGCCGCGTCTGACTCGCCGCGCTGCTCATGCGTAACGCTCCTGTTGAGCAGCGCCATGGCAACCGGCACTTGGAGCTTCAGGGTGTCGCTGGCGCCGAAACGCGCGACCAGATCGTCGTAGGCTGCGAGCGCTGCCTCCGATTCGCCGCGCTCATGGTGCCTGACGCCCTTGTTGAACAGCGCCCTAGAAACTTGTACCTGGAGCTCGAGGGTGTCCCTGGTACCGAAACGCGCGACCAGATCGTCGTAGACTGCGAGCGCCGCTTCGGGTTCGTTGCGCTCGCCGTGGGTAACGCCTTTGTTGAACAGCGCTCGGGAAACCGCCACTTGGAGCACCGGCGTGTCGCTGGTACCGTAGCGCGCGACCAGATCGTCGTAGGCTGCGAGCGCCGCCTCGGGCTCGCCACGCTCGCCGTGCGTAAGGCCCTTGTTGAGCAGCGCCTGGGCGACCGGCACCCGGAGTTCCAAGGCGTCGCTGGCGCCAAAACGCGCGATCACATCTCTGTAGGTTGCGAGCGCCGTCTCGGACTCGCCGCGCTGGCCGTGGGTGATGCCCTTGATGAGCAGCGCCAGGGATACATGCACCTGGAGCTCCGGGGTGTCACTGGAGTCGAAACGCGCGACCAGATCGTCGAAGGCGGCCAGCTCCGCCTCATGCTCACCGCGCGCATGGTGCATGACGCCCTTGTTGAACAGCTCCTTGCCGACCTCCAACTGGAGGCCCAGTGTGTCGCTGGCGGCCAACGCCCGTTCGAGTCCCTCGCGAATGGGCGGCGATTGCGCGGCCTCCACACGCCACGTGCCAACCATCTCGGCCAATTCGTCGCGGCGGTAGAACACCGTCATGAACTGGATCAGGTTGCGCACAAGCCCGGCCTCGTCGCGTTCGCGTCGCAGCTTGTAGTAGATGCTGTAGAGACGTTCCGCGGCGGCGTACTTCCGCTTTCTGCCCGTCCCTTCCGCGGTGACTGCGCCCCGGTCGACCAGCCGCGCGATCAGCGCCGATACGATGCGAATGTCCATGCGAGCTCGCGCCGCGATCTCGTGGGCGCTCGACGATTGCCAGAGGTCGATCACCGCGAGATAGACGCGGCGCTCGGTCTTGGCAAGGACCTCCAGATGGCTGCGGAAGTACTCGGTGTGGTCGTCGACCAGCGTCACCAGTTCTTCCAGGAGCTGGCGCAGCGACCGATGCCGTGCAAACGTGGCGACGATGACCAGCAGGCGGGGGCTGCCGCCGGTCAGAATCCGCAGGGGCTGGATCTCGCGATTCGTCTGCTGATCGTCGCTGACCATGTTCCAGAGACGCCGGCACGCATCCGTATCCAGCGGTTCCAGCTCGATGATGTGGAACAGCTCGAAGAACGGCTGGTTTGCATCGTCGAGCCCTTTGAACCGACTGGTCGCGGTCGCCAGCAGCATGAGTCGAGGCTCCGACTGCAGCGTCTGGCGAAGCTGCCAGCCGAAATCATCGTCGACGTCGCTGCAGAGGGACTGCAGGTTCTCGACCATGAGGACGACCCTTCGGTTCAGCCGATCCGCCGCGTCCAGAAAGGCAGCCCGCGCACACTCCTCGATGTTCGTGTCACGCCACCGAGCGGTCAGATCGGCGTGCGTCGCGAGGAGGTCCCGGGAGAAATCCGGATTGCCGGTCGCGTTCGCGTGGGCGAGGTGGAACAGCGCTTCGAGCCAGAAGTCGGTGAGGGTGGCGATCTCCTGGCTCTCTTCCATGAACCGCACGGGAAACAGACGCTCGGAGAGTGCGTTGTCGGTCCGCAACTCCGCACCGACGCGGGCCAACAGCATGGTTTTTCCTCGACCGCGCGGTCCGACGATCAGCACGTGCTGGCACGACGGCGAATCGGTATTGCCGCGTATGATCTCCAGCACGAGGTCGAGCTCCCCCTGCCTGACCACGAACTGCCTGACGACCTCGTCATCGGACTGGAACGTGCCCGGATTGAACTTGCGGATCGGCCGATCGAGTGCGTCGTTCATCGAAGCCCCCTCGGTCATGGCCGCCCCCGACGCTCCTCGAGGGGGATGTAGTGGTCGCGGAAGCGTGCCGACCACCAGTCCTTCAGCAGCCGCGATGGGAAGCGGAATCCGTCGTCCCCGTCTTCGAGATAGCCGTCGTGCACCAGGACCTCGAGGATGTCCGCGACAAAACCCGGCGCATCGCCGACGACCGGTGCGTACAACCGTTCGAGGCAGCGTCGTGCCGACGGTGTGAACCGCTCCCGGATGGCGGCTTCAGCGAGGATCTCCATGGCGATGGCGTAGCGTTGGTCTTCCAGCCCCTCCTTGAGACGTGTCTCGTAGTGCACGAGGTCGTTCTGCCCCGAGGGTCCGAGAAGGGCGGTGCGGTAGATCGTGTCGACGTCCTCCACCGTCACGCCGTCTCGCCCGTGCATGACGGTGAATTCCCGCAACCGTGCGAAGAAGGACTGCACATGGTGGGGAATGCCCGTCCCGAGCGCGTCGTACACGGCATCTGCGACGCCGTGCTCGATTGGCAATTCGTGACTCTCGGCCAGTCGTTCGAAACACGCGACGCTGGCGTGACGGTCCCAGGGGCCAAGGCGAAAGGGATCGAGATGGTTGATACGGTCCGGGATGCCGAGCCGTTGCACCAGGGGCTTGAGCCCGATGCTGCCGGACAGGATGAGGACCAGGGAGCCGGGGGCGAGCCCCTGAACGACCTCGCGGAGCCAGCTCAGGAACGCGTCGACCCGCTGGGTGCCGTCGTCTTGACCGAGTATGCGCTTGAGGAATATCGGCAGCTCGTCGATGACGAGGAGGACCGGCTGTTCATGCGCGGCGCAGTCGCGGATGAGCTGCTCGCCGTACCGACGCCAGTTGCCGGCGTTCAGGCCGGCACGAATCTTGACGCGAAAGTCGCGTGCGCCAACCTCCTCGACGTTCTCCTTGAACCAGCGTTCCATCGTGGTCGCGAAGCGCGACGAGATCGATCGGACCGGATGCACCGCCTCGGCGAGGTTGGCGATCACGTCCTCCTCACGGGCCGCGCCCTCGACATCGGTGAAGAGGAAGACCCATCCCCGGGCCACGAGCCGTCGCCCAAGCTCTCGAGCGATGCTGGTCTTCCCCATCCGGCGCTGTCCCGTCAGCAGGACGTGGTTGCCGGCGCGAACCCGCGCATCCAGAATCCTCAGCTCCGATTCGCGGTCGACGAAGTCGTTGCCGCATACCCAGCGGCCAGTGGCTAGCTTCATGATCTCCTCGGTTGTTGACAACGTAACTGTTATCACGGTAGTCGATATCATTTTTGTTGTCAACGGTGTTGATGTCCATGGCGTGGCCACAGCGGCAGGGCGGTCGGCGCACTCAACGAGATCGTGCCGTGCAGGAGTTCATGAACGCGCCGCGGGGCGGCGGCCATTGTCGAGCGAATCTCGCGAGGTCTCGCGAGGGTCGACAGCCTCGCGACACCCGTCCACGAGTCGGGGGGCGGCGCGGCTGTGGCCACGGTCGCGGCTGCGGGTGGGCTGGCGACGGCCGTTCCAGGCCTGCCGGTTCGCGCCGAACGCGCTCGGCGCGGAAGGGATCGCGACCGAGCCGCGGCTACATGTAGGGGTTCGGCGGCGTCTTGCCGAGCAGCCGCGCGTAGATCGTGAGGGCGCCGCGGTGATGCGCCGTGTGATCGGTGATGCCGCCGAACACCGTGGTCCGCGGCATGCCGCCCATGACGACGCCGTCGACGATGGGTGCCGACCACTCCGCCTCGCTCCTGTCCCTCACCAGGGCGCGGCCGTTCTCGAAGGCCCGTTCGAACCAGGCGCGGGCGTCGGCCAGCGACTGCACGGCGCGGATTCGGCGCTCCGCCCGCTCGAAGTCCATGTCGAAACCCTTCGCGTCGAAGGCGCCAGCGAAGAACCAGTCGACGGTCTCGGCCGCATGCGCCACCTGTTGCGCCACGGTGAAGAGCCCGTCCGCCGGCGCGAACGTGGAGTCTTCCTCGGTCAGGCTGGCCGTGCTCCTCTGGAAGTACTCGTGGGCCAGATCCAACTGGGCGTTCAGAGATTCCTTCATCGGGCTCCTCGAGAAAGTGAGCGGCGAGAAGAGCACGGTCTCCGTGCTCTTCAGGGGGCAGCTTCCGTCAGAATTCGTTCCCAGAGACTGCGGCAGTGCGCGGGCAGATCGTCGACGTCCGCGGAGACCTCGCCAATCAGTGTTTCGCGGTTCGACCCGGCCAGCAACTGCACTACGTCCCAGGCGTCCTGCGCGCCGCCCGCGAACAGCTTGAGCGCTATCAGGTCCCGCGCCTGCACGGCGGGCACGCGCGATCCATGGACGACCGCCGGTTCGGCGCGTTCGAGCATGCGAACCTGCCACCGATGACGGCCGACGACCAGGTCGACGGGGCGTTTTCCGGCTTCCTGGAAGCGGATGACGCCGGCCAGGGGATCCGCGCCGTCGCCGCGGTTCACCGACACAGTCACGCCGGCCTCCGCGAGCGGGGTCCACAGCACCGGGTCGAGACATCGGTTCGCGAGGGTCAGGAGATCGATGTCGTGGGTCGATCGGGCGACGCCGTGCGCGGCCATCGCCGAGGCCCCGATCATCGCGTACCGCGCGCCGGCGCCATCGAGAATCGCGGCGACGCGGTCGAGCAGGCTCACCCGATCGACCGGTCGAGGCATGCGCTGGGCCGCCGGGTCGCCTGCCGGCGCCGTTCGAGCAGCCGAATCGCGGTCGACCGGTCGAGGCCGTGGGTGGCGCGGAACGATTCGATGGCCTCGTCCCCCAGACGAAAGGCCAGCTCCACGCGCTCGGCCGGCGACATCCGCCGGATCTCGGCGTCGGTCTGTACGCGAAGGTCGGAGGCCACCGACTTCATGATGGGAGTATACCGCCCGCGAGCTGGCCACGTGGCCTCGAGCACCGGTGCGGTCGCCGAGAGCAAACTGATCGCCGGGCTGCAGGGCCGGCTCGACGGCGAGGACCGCCGCAAGCTCGGCAACTACCTCGACGTGGTGCGGGAGATTCGAGCGCCGCATCGAGTTCGCCGAGGGGCAGGCCGACCGCGAGCTGGCGCTGCTCGACCAGCCGACAGGCATCCCCGTCTCGTTCGAGGACCACGCGCGGCTGATGTACGAGCTCCTCGTCCTCGCTTGGCAGACCGACGTCACCCGCGTCTTTCCTGCTACCAGGGGCGTCCCGGCTGCCGTCATCCGCGAAGGGTCAACTCCACCCGCCTGACGCTCTTGTCGCGCGCCGGGTCCGGCCCAGCCGCATCGACGGCTGGATCCGGTTCCCGGCTGTGATGTAGCTTGGTCTCCGTACGGTCTGTCTTCTGCCGTTCATGGAGGGTGCCGCACATGTCCGAGGTTGGCGCATTCGAAGCCAAGACCCATCTGCCGCAGTTGCTGAAGCGCGTCGAGCAAGGTGAACGATTCGTGATCACGAGACACCGGCAACCCGTGGCCGAGTTGATTCCCTTTCGGCAACGGGACACCGACGGAATCCGCGCGGCCATCGACGGCCTCAAGGAGTTCCAGCGGACGCACAGCCTGGGGGGGCTCTCGGTTCGGGAGATGATCGAGGAAGGGCGGCGCTACTGATGGCCTTCGTGCCTGACACGAGCCGGGGCGGTCATCTGTAGAGTCGACGCTCGCGGTCGAGACTGGTCGGCCGTCCGTCGCTTTCAGGTCGCCTCCGCCTGCAGGCGCGGACGCCACAGCTAGTGGATCACCCAATCCAGGTCCAGACGCTCGCCGCGCCAGTCGGGCGTGAGGGTGTCGGGGTCGATGGAGACGCCCTCCCGGTCGAGCCGCGCCCTCACCGGCGCCAACGGCCGACCGGTCCAGTCCGGCGGCGTCGGCGCTTCCGGCAGCGGGCGGCCGTCCGGCCGAACGAACTCCACGTCCCCGGCCGCATCCAGCGTGACGCGGAACCCCTCCTCGTGCACGGCCCGGTGGTGCCGCCGGCACAGCAGGACCAGATTGTCGAGCGCCGTGGCGCCGCCGTCGGCCCAGTGCCTGATGTGGTGAGCATCGACACGGACGTTCCGGCACCCCGGAAACCGGCACTGGCGGTCGCGGGCGTTCAGTGCCCGGCGCAGGGCCGGCGAGATGGTCCGCGTGCGGCGGCCGACGGCGAGGATCTCGCCGCCGGGGCCGTGCCGCATCCCGACCATGGCCGCGTCGCACGCCAGCCGCCGGGCCGTCTCCGCCGAGATGTGGATGCCCCCCGCCTCGGCCAGCACCGTCTGCCCGCCGCCGACCCTGGCGGACGCGGCCGAGGGCGGCCCCGGACACGGTGCCGGCGAGCGGCGCGACGGCCTGCCGCGGTCCGCGCGCAGGGTGGACGCCGCGCGGGCCTCGCGTCCGGCGCCACGCCGTTCGGGTACGAGCGATACCGTCGGCGACGTTCCCGCGGGAACGTCGGGTGCTTCGGGGAACGTCCCCCGATGGGGATGCGCCGACTCATTGCTCCGGGGATTTGAGGTGCCGGTCCTGGCAGGCCTCGATCGTCCTGCCAATTCGAGCAGGTAGGTCAGGCTTCTCTCTGAAGCTCCTCCCTCGTCGCGTCGGGCCGCGCGGCCTTGTCCAGGTACCTCCGCGCCGTCTCTCGGATGCGGGCCGCGTGCCCGAAGATGTCGTTCACCTGCTCGATGGCCACCTTCTCTTCGGTCCACTCCGGCCCGATCAGCCCGATCTTCTTCTGGGGCGAGTTGAAGTACAGCCGGCAGATGGTCTGCTTCCAATGGTCCAGCACTATCGAGCACCGTGACTTCGAGTCGCGAAGGATGACGCGGTCGGCTGCCACGTCCGGAGCCAGAATTGCCGTCACCGCGTAGAAGCCGCGCAACTCCTCCTCGGTCGTCACGATGTCGCTCTCGGCCGTCTCCTCAGTCTGAGCATCATCCGTGCCGGCCGCGGGCTCCTCCTCGTCCGTCGACAGCGCCGACTTGAGTCGGTCGCTGATCTGTCGCGTCAGGAACTGGTGCATCGCCTTCCGGGTGGCCCGCTCGAACTGCTCGACCACGGTCTTGGTCTTCACGCCGTCGTAGATCTGACTCGCGAAGTGGCGTACGAGCGCCTCTGACGGATTCGCCCACTCGGCCGCCAGCAGGCGCAGGACCTCTCGCGTGTACTTCAGGTCCTTCGAGGTGTCGAGGATCTTGTCCAGGTCGAACGCGGGCTTCGTGAACCGCTTGAGCTCGTCGGCGTCGATGGACTCGGCGTCGAGCATGTTCAGCTCGAGGAACGGCCTCTGATCCATCTTGTTGGGTTCGTCGATGTCCGAGAAGAACCGGTACGTCACTCCGTCGGTCAGCACGCCGAGGCGCGCGGCTGTCACGCTGAAGTACCGGTAGAGCTGCGAGGCCGGCTCCTTCGACAGGTTGACGCCGTAGTGCTTGCACTCGAACAGCATGATTGGCGAGCCGTTCGCGACGATGGCGTAGTCGACCTTCTCGCCCTTCTTGGTACCCACGTCGGCCGTGAACTCCGGCACGACTTCGTCCGGGTCGAAGACGTTGAACCCGAGCACGTGCGTAATGAACGGCAGGACCAGGGCGGTCTTCGTCGCCTCCTCCGTCTTGACGCTGTCGAGCCGCTTCGCAATCCGGCCGGACACCTCGCGGACGCGGTCGGCCAAGTCCATCCCTTCGAGTGACTGAATCATGAGTCTCCACGGCGCCTTCCGGCGCGCTTGTCGGGTGCGTCAGTGGACGCTGACACTGGTAGAAATTCGACATGCTACCATGGTCGACTGTTCGGACTATCGAGCGCCTACCGCGTCTACCCCCGGCGGGGAACCCCTCACCGGTCCAGTGGTCGGGGGCAACCGTAGCCGGATGGTGGCGCCCGAACCGCCCGTCGCCCACCTGGCAGGGTGTCGCGGGCCCGAAGACCGGCCGGACCGCCATGAACCGGCGCGGCTTGTTTCGCGGCGGACTCGCGGTGCCGCCGCCACAGCCCTGAACGGTGGAAGACCGGCTACGCCCGGGTGCAGGGCAAGTCTATGTCGGTCACTGTCCTCACCGTGCCGAGGCGGCCTCCCGCTCTTCCGCCCGGGCGCCGGCGAGTATGCCCACCAGGCCGTAGTTGCCTTCGTGGCAGGCGAACTCGTACATGTCCGTCTCGAGCCGCTTCATCGTCAGTGATGCCGTCCACGGTCGCACATAGGTATCGGCGCCGGCAACGGTGTAGGCGTAGTCGAGCGCGCCGGCGCCGGTGCGCGTGAACCGCTCGACGACGTGCAGATCGTCGGCCGAGCCCTGATAGGCGGCCTTGCCGTTGAAGTGGGTCGTCTCGACCACCAGCGTGTCGCCGTTCCAGCGCCCGCGCGAGTCGCCCATCCACTGCCGGATGGCGCCAGCGATCCTGGGTCGCCCGTCCAGGGGAACGATGCGCGCGTCGTGGATGTTCTCGGTCCACACGACGACGTAGCCGGGCGCCTGCAGCAGCCGCACGTGGTTGTTGTCGCTGCCTCCGGTCATCGGGGGGCCGGCCTTGAAGCTGTGCACGCAGCGTTCGCCGGGAGTGCGGTCCTCGGGGCCGTGGGCGGGCCGCCTGAGCAGGTCCCAGCGGGCCTCGCGCCGCCGCCGCCCCTCGGGGGTGAAGGGAATCCGGCCGTCCGGCGGATCGACGATCAACGCGGTGCGCCCCGTGGACCGGCCGCTCTCGTACCAGAACGCGTTGTAAGGTGACGCGTCGAGAGCGAACGCCCGTTGCTCCGGCGTCGACTCGCGGGGCGGCGGCGGTCGCCGATCGGGGCCCGTCGACGCTACTTCGTCGAGGGCGGCGACTTCCTCTGGCGTCAAGCGTTCGCGCCCGGCGTACCGCGCGGGCCGTTCGACGGAAGTGTAGGCCGCGAACGACCAGGCGCCCTGCATGTCGGGGTCGCCCCAGGCAGTGCGGGGCAGCGTCCAGGCGTCCGATGGCGCCGCCGGGGTCTGAGCCGCGGCGGCGGCCGGGGCCAGCCAGGCCATCGCGACCGCCGCGCAGAGACATCGAACGGCCATCTCGCACCTCCGCGGGCGCTGGACCTCTACGGGTCGGCGCCCGCTCCGGAGCGGCGGCCGGTGCCGCCTGCCGAAGGCGGGGCCGTTTGGCGCAGGCTCCTACCTACCGCAACTCCCGGAAGAACGCCCGCAGGTCGTCCACGTACAGCGCCGGCTCCTCGCTCGCCGCGAAGTGGCCGCCGCTCGGCATCATCGTGAAACGGACGAGGTTGTAGCGCGCCTCGAGCCACCGCCGGGGCGTGAACCGGAACTCGCCCGGGAAGGCCGCGCAGGCGGTCGGCACCTCGATGCGCGCGGGGTCCGGCGCGTTGGCGCCGTGGCGGCCCTCGTAGTAGTAGCGGGCGGCCGACGTCGCGGTCTCCGTTGCCCAGTAGATGGTGAGGGTCGTGAGCAGCTCGTCCTTGCTGAAGCGCGTCTCGGGGTCGCCGTCGCAGTCGCACCAGCTGCGGTACTTCTCGACGATCCAGGCCGCGAGCCCGACCGGCGAGTCGTTGAGGCTGTAGCCGAGGGTCTGCGGCTTGGTACCGTGCATGTGGCTGTAGCCGCGCTCCTCGTCGGTCCAGAACGCGGCGCGCTCCTCCATCAGCGCGATCTCTTCGGGGGGCACGCCCGCGGTGGGGTTCTCGGGGTCGGGCGGGCCGGCCGTGCACAGGTTGAGGTGCAGGCCGGCGACATGCTCGGCGTCGTTGGCGGCCAGCCACCGGCTGATGCCGGCGCCCAGATCGCCGCCCTGGGCGCCGTAGCGCTCGTAGCCGAGCCGCGCCATGAGCTCGGCGAACATCGCCCCGGTGCGGTCGCGGCCGTAGCCGAGCCGCGGCGGCCGGTCCGAGAACCCGTAGCCGGGGATGGACGGGGCCACGACGTGGAAGGCGTCCTCGGCCCGTCCGCCGTGGGCGACGGGGTCGGTCAGGGGCTCGATGACCTTGTCGAACTCCGCGAAGGTCCCCGGCCAGCCGTGGGTCAGGATCAGCGGGAACGCGTCGGGCTCGGCCGAGCGGCGGTGCACGAAGTGGATGTCGAGGCCGTCGATGGTGGTCTTGAACTGCTCGAGCCGGTTGAGCCGGCGCTCCTGCGCGCGCCAGTCGAACTCGTTGCGCCAGTACTCGACGAGCTGCCGCAGGTAGGCCTGGTTCATCCCGAGCTGCCACCCGACGCCCTCGGGCTCGTCGGGCATGCGGGCGCGCTCGAGCCGCTCCTTCAGATCGGCGAGCACGCTGTCGGGGACGTCGATCGTGAACGGCTCGATGGCGGCGCCGGCGGCGGCCTGGCTCGCGGCCGCGGGGGCCGAAGCCGACCACGGCGCGGGTCCGGAGACGCCGGCGGCCAGGGCCAATGCGAGGGCGACGAATAGGGCGGTGACTGCTCGTCTCATGCTTCTCCTCCGAGGCGTGTATGTTACGTCGTCCGGGCGCGAAAGGTTGGCTTGAACGAGCCTGCGTCGGTATAGTTGCGTTGCGCCGTTGTCCGGCGCGCGAGGAGGAGAGATGAGACGAAGCAGTTACCTGGCCATGCTCACGGTGGCCGGCGTGGTCTTGACGGGAGCGACCTACCAGGCGCAGCGGGAGCGGGCGGCCCTCGAGGTTCAGCAGATCACCGACAACCTGTACATGCTGGCGAACGCCTCGTCGGTGCAGGGCATGGGCGGCGGCGGCAACACCGCCATCTTCGTCGCCACCGATGGCGTCGCCCTCGTCGACACGAAGATCAACGGCTACGGCCAGGACATCATCGCCGCGGTGGGCGAGCTGACCGACAAGCCCATCACCCACGTCATCAACACCCACACCCACTTCGACCACAGCGGCGGCAACACCGAGCTGCCCGACACCGTGAGCTTCGTGGTGCACGAGAACACCCTGGCCCAGATGTCGCGCGACACCTGCCAGCCGGTCACCAACTGCGACGCCTTCAAGGGCGACAACGCGAGCTACCTGCCGAAGACCGCCTACTCCGAGCGCATGTCGCTCTTCAACGGCGCCGACCGCATCGACCTCTATCACTTCGGCCGCGGCCACACCGACGGCGACACGTTCGTGGTCTTCCGCGACGCGCGCACCATGCACACCGGCGACATGTTCCAGCGCAAGGGGCTGCCGTTCATCGACGTCGCCAACGGCAACGGCAGCGCCACCGAGTTCGGCGAGACGCTGAAGAAGGCGGTGGCCGGGGTCTCCGGCGTCGACACCGTCATTCCGGGGCACAACCCGACGCCGGTGGCGTGGAGCGAGTTCGTCGACTTCAGCGGGTTCTTCAACGACGTCGTGAGCAAGGCGCAGCACGGCCAGGCGGCGGGGATGTCGGTCGACGAGGTGGTGGCCGCGTACAGCGTGCCGGGCCAGTACAGCGACTTCGCGGCCCCGGAGGGGAGCCTCCGGACGACCGTGCAGCACGTCTACGACGGAAACTGAGGCAAGGCGGAGCCACGAGGTTCGCGGGAGAGCGTCTCCGCCCCCGCGGCCCGGGCGGTACTGCCGGACGACGGAGACTGAGAAGGAGGCGGGGCCATGACGTTTGCGAGAGAGCGTCTCGGCCCCGCGGCCGGGGCGGTGCTGCTGGCCGTCTCGGTCGCGGGCGCCCAGACGAGCGACGATCCGTTCGCCGCACCGATTGCGGCGGCCGACGGCGTCATCACGGTCGGCGCCGTCGAGTTCGCGGCGCTGCCCGACTTTGGCGGCGAGACGGCGCGCATGATGCGCCTGGTCGACGAGCCGGGCACCGGCCGGCTCTTCGTCAACGACATGTGGGGCCTCGTCTACACCGTCAGCTACGACGGCGAGACGGTCTCGCGCTATCTCGACCTCACCGCCCCGCGCTGGGCGGTCGACGTCCACGCCTCGGGCCGCGAGCGCGGCTTCCAGAGCTTCGCTCTCCACCCCCAGTTCGCCGAGGCCGGCGCGCCGGGCTACGGCAAGCTCTACACCTGGACCGACTCGAGCAATACGGCGCCGCGGCCCGACTTCGTGTCCGGCGGCGGCAACGACGCCCACGACACGATCCTGCTCGAGTGGACGGCCGCCGACGCCGACGCCCCGGTCTACGACGGCGGCCCGCCGCGCGAGCTGATGCGCGTCGAGCAGCCGTTCGGCAACCACAACGGGGGCCAGCTCGGCTTCAACCCCCTCGCGGCTCCCGGCGACCCCGACTTCGGCCTGCTCTACGTGGGGTCGGCGGACGGGGGCAGCGGCGGCGATCCGCTCAATCTCTCGCAGGACCTCGGCTCGATCTTCGGGAAGGTCCTGCGCATCGATCCGCTGGGCTCGAACAGCGCCAACGGCCAGTACGGGATCCCCGCCGACAATCCGTTCGCGGGCGACGGCGACGACGCCACCCTCGGCGAGATCTACGCCTACGGGGTGCGAAACCCGCAGCGCCTCGCCTGGGACGCGCGGAACGGCAACATGTTTCTCGCCGACATCGGGCAGAACATCGTCGAGGAGATCAGCCCGGTGTGGTCGGGCGCCAACCTCGGCTGGAACGACTGGGAGGGGAGCTTCCGGTTCATCAGCCGCCGCGAGGTGAGCCTGGTCGACCCGCGCGGCGAACCCGGCCTCGCCTATCCCGTCGTCGAGTACGGCCAGCTCGACCCGCTGCTGGGGCCGCGCTCGCACGCCACCGGGCTCGTCGTCTACCGCGACGACGCGATCCCGCAGCTCGAGAACCTGCTGCTCTTCGGCGACGGACCCAACGGCGAGGTCTTCTACCTCGACGCCGACGCGCTGCCCGAGGGCGGCCAGGACCCGATTCGCCGCGTGCTGTTCGAGCACGAGGGCGAGGCCCGCACTCTTCTGCAGCTGATTCGAGAGAAGAACGTCGAGCAGGGGCGGACGCCGACGAGCCGCGCGGACGTGCGCATCGACACCGGGCCCGGCGGTCAGCTCTTCCTGCTCAACAAGCACGACGGCGTGATCCGCCGGCTCGTGCCCTAGAGGCCGGCGGATTCACCTCGGACTTCTAGAAGCCGTACTCCGCCCCGACGTAGGTGCTCCGCCCCACCTCCGCGATCCGCATCCCGGTGAACGGATTGAACGAGTTGAGGTGGTTGACGTAGTACCGGTCGGCCAGATTCCGCACGCCGGCGCGGATCGTGAGGCCGTCGGAGACCGCCAACCCGGCATGGAGGTCGGCGGTCGTCCAGCCCTCGGTCGGGACCTCGAAGCGTGCGGTCGCGACCCGATCCTGACCGTGCTGGGTGGTGACCACCATTTCCATCCAGTGCCTCCCGTCGGGGGTGTGGACGCGGAAACCGTAGCGCTCTTCCAGGGGCGGGATGCCGAAGAGCGGCTCGTCGAAGAACGTGTCCTCGGCGTGGACGTAGGACAGCGACACGTGGACGTCGAACCACCGCCCGAGGGGGGTCTCCGTGCGGACGTCGAACCCGATGAACCGCGCCTCGCCGCCCTGCGTGTAGCGGAAGACGACGGGCGGGCTGAGGGGAAGGCGCTTCGGCACGCCGGCGTCGGGCACGACGGTGATGTAGTCGTCGATGACCCGATAGAAGAAGTCGAACTCGGTCACCAACCGCCCCAGCACCGAGACCAGCCCGGCGTTGAGCTCCCGGCTCTTCTCGGGCACGAGGGTCGGGTCGCCCATGAACTCGGCCGCGGTCTGGAACTTCACGGCGGGGAAGCGGTCGGAGTAGCGCTCGAGCACCGACGGGTTCCGGACGGCCCGTCCGACCCCGAGGTTCAACACGGTGTTGGCCCACACGTCGAGGCCGAGGCTGGCCGCCGCGCTGACGTTGGTGTTCCGCTGCGACAGGTTCCCGGCGGCGTGCTCGGTGAAGAAGGTCGAGACCGCGCCCGCGTCGGCGCGCTCGTGGTCGACGCGGAGGGTGCCGCCGAGGGCGGCGCGACCCCGGTTGTAGAGGAGCTGCCCGTAGGCCCCGGTGTTGGTCACGCGCGCGTCGGGCCAGACCACGTCGGTGAACATCACCCGCCCGTCGCTCCGGCGCGCGATCGTGCGCTCGGCGGTCTGCCCGAGCCGGTACACGTCGGCGCCCACCTTCGAGCGCAGGGCGTCCCGGCCGAGGTCGACGTGGAACCGGCCCCCGGTGGTGTCGGACGACGCCGGCAGGTCGACGTCGAGGCCGAAGGGCGGCCTGCGCCCCGCCATGTCCATGGCCGTCGGCTTGGCGTCGTTGTTCATCCGGTGGTCCTTGGCGTTCCGATACGCCTGCGCGGCAATCTCGCGGACCGGCCCCGCGTCCGGGGCGTGCACGAGGTCGACCGCGTGCGAACGCGTGTGGAAGTACGTCGCGTCGAGGATGCGTCCCGGGTAGTCGAGGTCGTTCTGCTCCTGGTAGCCGCCGCTGTACTCGATCAGCGTCCTCTCGTTCAGCCGGCCGCCGAGGCTCCAGCGGGTGTCGTACGATTCGTAGCCGCCGGGCACGACGTCGCGGTTGCCGTCGGTATAGTCGCCGCCCCGCCGGGTGTTGTGCTGGAACGTGAAGCGGAGCCCGCCGTTGCTGCCCCACAGCCCCGCGTATCCATCGTTCGCGCCGCCGTTGCTGCCGTGGTTGTAGCCGGCCCGCCCGTTGAGGCGGAAGTCGCCGTCGGCGAACGCCGGCCTGAACGTGTCGGCCCGGATGGCGCTCAGGGCGCCGGGGCCCCAGGTGAGGGCGTACGGTCCCCGGACCACCCGCACCGACTGCAGCGCGTGGGGGCTGACGTGGCTCAGCCCCGAGTCCATGCGGGCGGGGCCCGCCGCGAACGTGCGGGTGCCGTCGACGAAGACCCCGATCTGCTCGGCGTAGAGGCCGCGGACGGCGGGGTCGAGGTTGACGGCGCCCCGCCGCACCGCCGTGACCCCGGTCTGCTCGCGCAGGGACAGGGCGAGGTCCTGGGCGACCCGCTGCTCGATGCGCCGGGCCGGCACCACCTGCTCCGTCGCCACGTCGGGCATCATCCCGGTGACCGTCAGCTCCTGCGTGAACTGGCGGATGGCGAGGGTGGCCGCGACCTCGGCGCCGTCCGGCCCGACGTCGATCCCCGTCTCGTAGGTCTCGAACCCGATGAGGTCCGCGGTGAGGCGGTAGGGGCCGGGCTCGATCTCCGCCACCGCGAAGGCGCCGCTGCGGTCGGTGACGTCCGAGCCGGCGCGGACGCCGTCCTCGGTCCTGATCTCGACGAGGACGCCGGGGAGCGCCAGCCCCTGGGCGTCGACCACCGAGCCGGTGACGCCGCCGGTCCGGGCCTCCGCCGCGGCCGGCCCGGCCGCGATGCAGGCGGTGAGGAGCGCGGTGCGGAACCGCGCTCTCGAGAGAAAGGGAACACGCATGTCGGTATGCACCTCCATCGGGCGCCGGCGGCGAGCCGGCGCACCACTGCCACGAATCCGGAAAGGAAATGGATGCGAGCGACCGCGCTCAGACGCGCGGCGGCGGCGTGGCGGGAGGTTCGTGGAGAGAGGCGGCGGACACGCGCATGTCCGCGGGGCGCCCGGCGGCGGCCGGGTCCCGGGCAATCCGGAACGTCTCGGACGTGAGGCCGGTGAGGCCGGCCAGGGCGATCAGCGTGTCGTCGAGCAGGTGGCAGCCGTGCACGCGGGGGTGCGCGTCGCTCACCCAGCCGCGGTCCGCTTCCGCCTGGTCGTGCGCGGCGCCGTGGTTGCCTTCCGCGGAGCCGCGGCTGTCGTGCGCGGTGCCGTGGCTGACGTGTGCAGTGCCGTGCTTGTCGTGTGCAGTGCCGTGCTTGTCGTGTGCGGCACCGTGGTCCATCCCGCTTGCGCGTCCCGGGCTCGAGCCGCGGTTCATCGGGCAGGCGGCGCCGTCGTGGACGCCCTTGCAGCAGGCCGGCACTTCCTCGCCGCCGTCGTGGGCCATCGCCGCGTGACAGCACAGCACCGCCGGCAGCACCACCAGGGCGGCCAACTGCCAGACGACGACGGCGACGACCGTCGCTCCCCGCGAGGTCCGGACCAGATGCACGGCACCCGTCAGTCTATCAGCATCGTCAGGAGCCCGCACCTCGATTCCGGGGCACGCTTCTCGCCGGGGGTTGCGGCCGGCGGGACCGGCCGAGGCGCCGGGAGGCCGTGGAGACGCGTGGTCGAGCGGGTCGAACCGGTGGAGTCCTTGAGATCGCGTCTCATTCTCAGGCGTGCTATGATCGCGGGCGCATGAGAAGGGCGGACGAGGATCAAGTCGTCTGTGCGTGCCTGCAGGTCACCGAGCGCCAACTGCGCTCGGCGGTCGAGCAGACCGGCGTCCAGAGCGTCCGCGAGCTGATGCGGGCGACGGAGGCGGGCACCGGCTGCACGGCCTGCCACCGGCGGCTCGAGAGCTGCCTGACGCGGTGGTCGAGCCCGCCGCCGCCCTCCTGCCTCTCCAAGCCGGCCAGCGAGAACAGCGCCGGTCCTCCCCCCTGAGTCGAGGGGTTCGGTCGCTATCGGTCGTGGCCTCCCATCTGCTCGCTCAGGTAGTTCTCGATACCGACCTTCTCGATGCGGAACAGCTGGGTCTCGGCCCAGTCCACGTGCTCTTCCGACTCGGTGAGGATCGGCTCGAGTGCCTCGCGGGTGCCGTTGTCGCCGAGCTGCGTGCACAGGGCGATGGCTTCGTTGTAGTGCTTGACTCCCTTCAGCTCCAGCTGCAGGTCGTTCTCGAGCTGCTCCTTCACGTCGGTGCCGACCCGGATGACGTCGTACCGCGCGATCTCCGGCGTCCCCTCGAGGAACAGGATGCGGTCGATGAGCTGCTCGGCGTGCTTCATCTCGCCGATCGACTCCTCGTGGTGCTTCTTCGCGAGGTGGTGGAACCCCCAGTTGGCGCACATCTTGGCCTGGCAGAAGTACTGGTTTATCGCGGTCAGCTCGATGGTCAGCGCTCGGTTCAGCGCATCTATCACCTGGGTGTTTCCCTGCATGGCTGCCTCCGTTTCGTGACGCGGCGGGCGGCGACGTCCATGTCGCCGCTCGTTTCCAGTATACGCGCCGGATCCGTCACGCGCGGCTGCCGCCCTGCCGCCCGGTCGCCGACGCCTACAGGCTGAACCGCACCTCGCCGACCACCGTGCGCCGCAGGATGTCGCCGAAGATGTGCTGCTGGATGCTCTGGTTGAAGAGGTTGGTCACTTTCAGCAGCGTGGTGACGGCGCCGTTGTTCCACCTCACGCCGAAGCTGCCGTTCACCATCGTGTAGCCGTCCGTGTAGCCGTGGAACTCCGGCGTGAGCACGTCCGACCAGAACGCGGCGGTGGCCATGCTCACCGACGCGTTTCCGAGAAACCGCGTACCGCTCAGGGACGCACCGACGTTCACCCGGTGGGTCGGGGGCAGGGTGAGCTCTTCGGGCAGGAACTGGGGCAGGAGCGGGTCGTCCGAGTCGAGGATCTCGGGCTCGGCCTGCCACGAGTAGTTGAACCAGGCCGAGGTCGACCGCGAGATGCGCTGGTCGAACCACAGCTCGGCCCCCACCTGCCGTGTCGGCCCCAGGTTCGAGTAGGTGAACCCGGTGCGCGGCAGGTAGATGCCGGCCGCCGCGGCCATGAAAGTCAGCACCTGCGGCGGCAGCACCCAGCCCGGCGGCGGGTTCTCCGCCGTGTAGGGATCGACGTTCGGCGCCACCTCGGTGAAGCTGATGGGGGTGTCGCGGCGGTTCAGGTAGACGGCGGCACCGGCCGTCGTGCCGCCGAAGGTCCCCGTGTAGCTCAGCTCGTAGGCGGTCAGCGACTCCTCGGTGAGGCCGGTGCGCGGCATCGAGCCGAGGGGCAGGTCGCTGCCGATGGACTGGACCACCAGCGGGAACGGCTGGGCGGTGGTCTGGTCGAGCTGCTGCTCGAGCTGCTGCAGCGCCCCCTGGGCCACCGCCGGCGGCAGCCCCGGCGGCAGCAGCGCCGGCAGCAGGGGCCGGAACAGCGCGAGGCCGCTCAGGTCGACGGGGAAGACGACGTTCATGTCGAGGAAGTTGTTGATGATCGACGGCGACCGGAACGCCCGGTTGTAGGAGACGGTGACCGAGTGGTCGATGCCGGGCTTGAACATCACCGACAGGCGCGGCGAGAAGGCCGGCGTCGACACGCTGCCGAACTTGTCGACCCGTCCCCCGAGGACGAGGCGCACGCGCTCGAAGAAGATCTCGTCCTGCAGGTAGGCGCCGAACTCGAGGCGGTCGGGCGCGGTCGGGGCGATGGTGATGTCGAAGGTGTTGCGGCGCACGTTGCCGCCGTAGGTCAGCAGGTTTCGCTCTCCGAGGAACGAGGAGTTGCCGATCTCGACGTCGAACGTCTTGCCCTTGAAGCCGAGCTGCACGGGCTGGCCGGTGGCGGGGTCGGCCAGCAGGAGGTTCGGCGCGTCGCCGTCCATGATGTTCGAGAAGAACTGGAACCGGAAGTCGCCCTGCGTGTAGCCCAGCTTGCCGTAGCCCAGGTACGACCCCCGCTGGATGTCGAACGGCCCGACCCCGGTGTGCGAGAGCCCCTCGGTGCCGGCGACCCCGCCCGAGTACGTGAACTGGCCGCCGTTCGCCAGCTCCTGGTCCACGCGCACGTCGAACTTGGGCTGGCTCGTGCCCCGGTTCGCGAACGCGGCGCCGAACGGGCCGGCCCCGTCCAGCGGATACGGCGCGCCGCCCACCATCCGGCCCTCGACCCGCGGGTCCGCGACGACCGGCACCCGGCCGGTGGGGCGGGGGAACGCGTCGGACTGGAAGTACCCGGCGCTGATGCGGTAGGCCAGCGTGTCGCTGGGCGCCCGCGTGATCGTCGCGTTGGTGCCGAACATCGTCCCCGCGCCCCGCCCGACCGTCGACCCCGCCTCGCGGTCGATCCAGCCCCCGCTCATGCTCACCGTCGTGCCGACGGAGTCCCGCGGCGGCTTGGTGATGATGTTGACGGCCCCGGTCATCGCGTTCGCGCCCCAGGTGGCCGACGCCGGCCCGCGGACGACCTCGATCTGCTCGATGTCGCCCGTGTTGGCGGGCAGCGAATCCCAGAGCACGAGGCCGAAGAAGTCCAGATAGATGCTGCGCCCGTCCATCAGCACGAGCTGCGAGTTGGCTATCGGGCCGGTGGACTGCCGGCTCGTCACCTGGACGTCGCGGGCCGAGAGCTGGATGACGTTGACGCCGGGCACCGAGCGGAGGACGTCGCCGACGTTCGTGCTCGCCGTGGTCTCCAGGGTGGCGGCGGGGACGACGGAGGTGGTGACGGGCGCGTCGACGACCCGGACCTCGGTCCGCGAGGCGGTGACGACCACGGTGTCGCCGAAGCTCGCGATCGAGAGCTCGAGGAGCGGCGCCTCGACCAGCCCGTCCGCGACGGCGATGCTCTCCAGGGTCTCGTCCGAGAAGCCCGACAGCCCCGCCGTCAGGGTGTAGTCGCCGGGGGACAGGGCCGGGAACTCGTAGTCGCCGTTGCTGTCGGTTTGCGCGACGCGCGCTTCGCCCGGACCGCTGAGAGAGACCGTCGCGCCGGGAAGCACGGCCCCCGTCCCGTCGGTGACGCGGCCGGCGATGCCGCCGTCCTGCGCCGCCGCCGCGACCGCCGACAGGGCCGACACCAACAGGATGAGTACACCCTTGTACCAAGTCATGCTTGCCTCCAGCGGGTTTCCAGGACCATGCCCATCACTCTCGATTCTCAGCGTCCCGGGCCGTGTCCACGGCGGCGCCCTTCCCAGGCGCCGGCTACCAGCCCGCCGACCGCCGCGGGCGGCTCGGCTCGGCTCGGCGCCCCGCCGCACGTCGGGAGTCCGTGCCGCCCTCGCCGGTCCCTGGCCCGCCCATCGTCGCCGAATGCGATCGCAAACGTCGCGTTGCGGCCTCCGCCGGGCGCCCAACCGACCCTCCGGTCCGCGCCGTTCACGGCGCAGATTCCTACCCGGCCTGCGTCCGGGGCACGAGAGGGCGGCCCGGCGGCGCGGCGCGGGGGGCGCGCGGCCCGTTCAGCATCCTCCCGATCGCCGTGTAGCGAACGCCGGCTTGGTAAACGAGCAGCAGGACCGTGACGACGGTGACGTTGATCAGCACGAACTTCAGGTGCACGCTGACCGGCCAGTCCACGACCAGCCGCTGTGCGCCGATGACCAGCGGCAGATGGGTCAGGTACAGAAAGTACGACGCGTCCGACAGATACCGCACCCAGAAGCGCTCCTTCGAGGCGATCCAGCGGAACAGCCCCATCGCGCCGAAGCACGTCAGCCACGCGAAGGCGACCTGCACGACCGCGGCCACGCCCCAGACCCAATCCTCTCCCGCGTGCGGGAACGCCGCGTCGTACAGGAGCACGACGCCGGCCGGCAGGAGCAGCAGCAGGGCGGGGGCCAGGAAGACCGTCCACCAGCGCCGCACCGCGAGGTCCCGCCGGCGGAAGAACACCCCGAACGCGAAGAAGATGGCGTAGTAGGCGAGGACACGGCCGGCCGGGATCAGGCTGTCCGCGGTGTCGGGGCCGAAGGCGGGCTCGTGCATCGCGTACTGCGGCGCGATCGCCAGGGGCACGAGCAGCCACCACGCCGGGTGGCGGAACGCGAGGCCCAGGCGGGCGGCGGCGACGAGCCCCGCCACCAGGAGCAGCAGGTACCAGAGGAACCAGAGATGCTCCAGCCCGCCGAGCCACGCCAGCGGCCAGGCCAGTAGCGAGAAGCCCCCCGGCTCGACCCAGGCGATGGCCGGCACGACGGTGAACATGCCCGCGAGCAGCGGCAGGCCGACGCGCTTCAGCCGGTGCCGGACGAGGCGGTCGAGTCCCCGCGACTGCCACAACATCGCCGAGAAGAAGCCGCTGACCAGGAAGAACAGCGGCATCCGGAAGCCGTGGATGACGGACAGGAACCACGCGTAGACATTGGCTTCCGGCACCGTCTCCCAGGCATAGGCCTCGTGCACCGGCCAGAACTCGACGGGCACGAGGAAGACGCCGGCGTGCAGCAGGATCCCGAGCAGCATGGCGAACCCGCGCAGCGCGTCCAGGTCGTGGAATCTGGCCGTGCCGAGCCCGCCCGTATCCGAAACCGCCATCGCAGATCCTCGCCGGGGCGCCCAGCGGACGGCTGCCGCCCGCGTGTCGCCATACGGCGATTATAGCGCTGGCGACCGTCGTCTTCTCCTAGTCCGCTAATCGTCGCCGTAGAAGCCTCGCGCCGGCGAAGCTCCCTGGGCGACCGCAACGTCGCGCCGCGGCCTCTGCCTGGCGCCCGACCACAACCCTTCAGGGGTCCGCACCGTACGGCGCCGACTCGTGGCCCGAACGCGGGGAGCGCGGGGGGGGCGATGTCCCGAGAGCGGACGATCGGCGGAACCCCGCGAGACGTCCCCCGGGGTGGCAGTCGGCCGTGTCATCCGCGCAGGCGTTCGGTCACGTCAGGCGGCGGGCTCGGGGGTCGGCGTTCGCCGCAGGGGCTGGCGCGCGCCGTAGGTGAGCGACCGCCAGGCCCACTCGGCGGGGCCGAAGTGGAACCGGCGCAGCCACAGCGGCGAGGCGGCGAGTTGCAGCGCCCAGACCGCGGCCACCACGCCGATCTGCCCCACGCGATCGACCGACCCGAACCAGCCGAGCCCGTGGCCGTAGAAGATCGAGGTGCACAGGACCGTCTGCAGCAGGTAGTTCGTGAGGGCGGTCTGTCCGACGGCGGCGAACGGACGGGTGAAGGGGTGCAGCGCGGCCGGCCGGCAGGCGAGCATCACGAGCCCGACCCAGCCGAGGCTGACCGCGATGCTCGGCCAGTAGTTGAACTGGAGGCCGAGGAAGAACGACCAGACCGGCCACCCCCGCGCGAAGTCGAGCGAGAGGCCGTACGCCTGCATCGGCAGGCCGACCACGACCGCCGCCGCGATCAGCCCCGCGTAGAAGCGGGGCGAGCGCCGCGCGCCGAACACCTCGCGCTGGAAGAGGCCCATCCCGATCAGCATCAGCCCGCCCGCGCGCCAGAAGCCCCAGGCAACCAGGAGGATCGTCTCGAACGCGAGCGCGTCCGCCGACCGGCTGGGCAGCTGGTCGAGCCAGCCGCCGCGGTAGACGGCGAGCTCGGCCTCGATCACCGCCGGCGCCGGCCGCCATGCGTCGGCGGTGAACGCGGACAGCGCCTCCTCGGGCCAGTACGGCAGCGACATCCCGACCCCTACCGAGAGGGCCGAGCCGACCGCGAGCAGGGTCGTCCCCAGCGCGATCAGCTGGCCCGGCGACAGGCGGCGGAGCGGGTAGAGCACCATGCCGCACACCGCGTAGATGAACAGGATGTCGCCGTACCACAGCAGGTGGGCGTGGAGGAGCCCGATGACGAGCAGCCAGCCCATCCGGCGGTAGTGCACGCGGCCGGCGCTGCCGCCGCGCGCGTCGGCCCGACCCGCCATCAGCACGATGCCCGCGCCGAACAGCATCGAGAAGATCGTCATGAACTTCTGGTCGGCGAGCATCCGGCCGGCCAGCCAGACATAGAGGTTCGCGCCTTCGAGGTCGCCGTAGGCGGTGGGGTTGAAGTAGGCCGCCTGGGGCATCGCGAACGACTGGACGTTCATGACGAGGATGCCGAGCAGCGCGAAGCCGCGCAGGACGTCGATCGCGTCGATGCGCGCGGTCTCGGCCGTGGGCGCGGCCTCCGGCCGGTCGGGGGGAGTGGTCATGCCGGCCTGATTCTACTCGCTCGGGTCGGGCTTGCCCGCCCCGGCTGAGCCGCCGCAGAATGCCCGTACGGAGGCGCGCGAATTCGGCCGCGTCTCGGCCGGTCGTCGGAGCTTCGCTACAAGGAGACGGAGGCCCGGCTTTCGACCCACTGCGCCGATCACCCTGGGGGCGCTCGGCTCTTCCGCGCCGCTCCGTTGCGGCTCGCCTGCCGGCGCGCCGTCACCAGCGCCGCTCACTTGCGATACCAGTCGTAGAACGCGTCCCCGGGCGGCACCTTCCGCGTGATGTCCACGATGATCGTCTCGCCCTCCCAGCGCGTGACGAGCGGCTCCTTCCGCACGTGCCCGTAGAGGAACTCCTCCACGAACTCGATGCAGCGGTACTCCAGGAGCTGCATGTCCGACTCCAGCCGCCGGTAGAGCGGCATGGAGATGCGCCAGGGCTCGGTGAAGGTGTTCGGATCCTCGATCGTGACCTCGTAGTGGATGGCGTCGGGCGAGATCGGGGTGAAACGCTCCTCCAGGCGCAAGGCCTCGCTGTGGAAGTTGCCGGCCCGGTCGAACCAGTTCTTGCCGTTGAACTCGGTCACGTCGACCACCAGCGTGTCGCCCTCCCAGCGCCCGACCGAATGCCCCATGTAGGTGTAGTCGGGCGGCAGCTCCACCTCGTCGAGGTGGATGGTCCGCGCCGTGCTCGTGAACTCGTAGGCCATCTGGATCTTGTTCGTGCTCTGCACGATCTGGAAGGGATAGGGCATGTACATCGCCCGCGGAATCCCCGGCAGATAGCACTTCAGCTCGGGGTCGCGGTCGATCCAGTTGGCCGCGTTCTCCTGCTTGATGGCCAGGGCCTCGGGCGTGTAGGGAATCCGGCCGTCGCCCTCGACGACGCCGAGCGAGCCGGGCACCCCGCCGGCCGCGCCGAGCGCGAGCACCGGCGCGGCGGGGACCTCGGCGAAGTCGAACGGATACGGACCCGGCTGCGTCACCATGCCGGGACGCGCGGCGTGGGCCTCCAGGTCCCAGTGCGCCTCGTTGTTCGCCTGCCAGATGCCGCTGAAGTCGGGCCTGCCGTCGGCGGTGCGGACCGCGTCCGCCGCCTGCCGCTGACCGAGCGCATTCGTCATCGACGTGGTGATGACCGCGGTCACGGCCGCCGTGACGAGCACCGCCGTGACGATCGAACCCCCGAGTACGAGTCGGTTTCGCACGCTGAACCTCCTGGCCCGGCAATCGTCGCCGGGCGACCTTGCGGCGCTTTGGAAGCTTCGCTGACGCGAAACTCCTGCGCCCCGAGGATGGCCGCCAACCAACCCTGCCGGGGGAGTCTGCACCGTCCCACGGCGCAGCCCCTGGGCTCCGTCACCGCCGCAGCGGGTTGACCTCGTCGCCCGAGTCCGCGAAGCCCGCGGCGAATCCGCCGCACCCCGCGCTGCACAGCGTCGCCGGGTCGGGTCCGGTACCCTCGGCGAACGCCTGCTCCTCGGTGCGCGCCCCCCGCAACAACCCCGGCATCCCGTAGTTCCCCTCGTGGCAGCGGGGCTCCTTGTAGATGCGGTTCAGCTCGTTGCTCTGCCGGCTCAGCTCGAGCGCGACGGTCCACGGCGCGGTCCACGTCGTCGGGTCGTCCATGGTGACCACGTACTCCAGGGTCTCCGAGTCGATGCGCCTCCAGCGCTCCACCAGGTGCAGGTTCTCCCGCGAGCCCTGGTAGTCGGTCTTGGGACTGAAGTTGGTGACGTCGACCACCAGCGTGTCGCCCTCCCAGCGGCCGCGCGAGTCGCCCCACCACTGCCGGATGTGCGGCGGCAGATGCGGCCGGTCGGTCACCGGGATGACCCGCTGCCAGCCCTGACCCTGCCCGGTGTCGTAGAAGATCGAGACGGTCTCCGGCGACTGCACGATCTGCAGGAAGTACCCGGCTGCGCCGCCGAAGTCGGGCAGCCTGGCCGACATGCACCGCTCGCCGAGTCCGCGATCCTCCGGACCGTCGGCGCGGTTGAACGAGCCGCCCGCCGCGGCGCCGGTCGCCGGGTAGAAGGGCGGCGGCTCGTTCCTGCGCGGCGACGGCGGCCCGTACCGGCCCCCCTCGCAGGCGGGCAGGTTGTCGCGGCAGACCGTCGTGGCCTGGATCAGCGCGAGCTGGTACTCGCGGATGGCGTCACGGCGCGCCTCCGCTTCCGGCGTGAGCGGCGGGATGCGCCCGTTCGGCGGATCGATGATCAGCGACGTGCGCCGGCCCATGTACTTGTGCGACAGGTAGATCGCGGCGCTGTAGGCGCCGCCCACGTCCTGCTCGCTGCCGCGCTCGGCGTACCGGGTGTCCTGGTAGATGATGCGCGCCCGTTCCCGGTCCAGCTCGGCCCGCTGCTCGTCGGTCAGGAACTCCTGGTCGGCGAAGCGGGCGGGCCGCTCGAGCGGGATCTCGTAGTCGGTGGTCCAGATGCCCTGCAGATCCGGCTCGCCCCACGGCGTCGGAGCGGCCGGCCCGGCGTCGGACCGGTCGGGCGCATCCTGCGCCTGCCCCTCGACCGGGACCGGCGCCAGCTGCAGCAGCACCGCCACGCCGACGACCACCGCCGTCACGCCGGCCAGCTCGATCACGCGTCGTCTCATGTCCAACCTCCAGTCCAGCCGCGGGAGCCCGACATGCGAGCTCCCGCCGCCGCCGTCCGATTCCGGCCCGGTCGAGCCCGTTCCCGCCGTTGAAGTCGGTGGGCTATCGACGCCGTGACCACCGGGCTCCGCGGAGCGCGAGGCGGCTTGCAGCCATCACTGCCTCCTTCGGGAGATTCGCACGTCCGCCAAGTCTACTCCGCTGCGCCCCGATGTGGCGCGTCGATCGACGCCGTCGTCGCGCGCCGGAAGACCCGACTCGTACGTCCCTGCGGGTCATGGCCGCGGACCGGGCCGGCCAGCACGACAGCAGTGTACGCCGCGCGAATCCAGATCCGCCTCGTCGACGGCCGGCGGACGTGGCACTGAGCACTGGCGTGGCCGGCACGTCGGGAGGCTCCTTGGTGCTGACCCCGGAGCCGCGCCCGAGCCTGGGGAACAACCTCTTTCGCGTTTACCCTGCCGGAGTAGCATCGGGCCGCGATGACAACGCACGCAGGGGTTCGACATGTGTCAGGATTCCGTGTGCGCGCAGCACTGACGCCGTCAACCATTGGGGAAGGGGACAGAAGATGAGAACAGCAATGCTCGCCGTCGTGATCGGCCTCGCGTTCAGCGGCCCGGCCTTCGCCCAGGACGACCCGCCGCCCTGCGGGCCGGCGGGCGACCTCGCGATGGAATTCTCCAGGAACGTCGCGGCCGACTCGCGCTGCTTCGAGATCCGCATGTACACGGCCGAGCCGGAGATGGACGGCAAGGGCGGCATCGACAACCTGCACCGGCGCTTCCGCGAGGGCGAGGTGGCGCTCTTCGAGAAGCACGGGGCCGAGGTCGTCTGGGCGTGGCAGAGCCTGGACAATCCCAACACGTTGATCTGGATGCTGGCCTACCGCGACCGCGCCCATCGCGATCAGGTGTTCGCCGACTTCCGGGACGACCCCGCGTGGCACGAACTACGCGCGAAGTACGAGGTGCCGCTGAGCGCCGAAGTGTTCATGATGAGCGCCGCCGATTACTCCAAGCTCAAGTAGCCTGCCGGAGCATCGCCCCGGCCCTCATCGATTCGATCGCGGCTCAATCGCGGCTCCCGTCGGCCGGTTCTGCCGGCCGGCTGGAGTCGCGAAACACCTCTCGGTTCTTGCGAACGAGCCGACTGCCCCTCGTGCGCAATCCCGATGTACGGACTGACGCGAGACACGTATGTCTTGCGTTCAGCGGCGGTCACGGAGGATCATGCGAGTCCCGTGGTCTTTCCACCACTGTTCCGCCAGCGATTCGACGTCAGCGTGACCGGTCTCTACGGGCTACTGGACTAGAATAGGGGACCTGCGAGGGAGACGATGAAGATATCGCGAGCCGGGTCCGTGCCGATCCTGGTCGCAGCGGTAGCGGTTGCCGTCGGGACGGCGGGGAGCTGGACCCCGGGCCGCTCTTCCGGCCAGCTCCTGGCCGCCTCGGCGGCGCAACCGGCGTCGGCTTCTCACGAATCCGTCCGCGGTCTCCTCGACCGATACTGCGTCGCCTGCCACAGCGAGCGCCGGGTCACCGGGGCGGGCGGGGCCGCGTCGGTGCTCGATGCGCAGCTCCGGGAGACGGGGCTCGCGCTCGACGTGGCGGACGCCGAGCGGCCCGCCGCCGACGCCGAGCTCTGGGAGCGCGTGATCGCGAGGCTCAGGGCGGGCTCCATGCCCCCGGCCGGCCGCCCGCGGCCCGGCGAGGACGAGTCGCGCGCCGTCGCCGGCTGGCTGGAGACGCGAATCGACGCGGCGGCGTCGATGAACCCCAATCCGGGCCGGGTCGGCTCGATGCATCGCCTGAACCGCACCGAGTACGGCAACGCGATCCGCGACCTCCTCGCCCTCGACATCGACGTGGCGGCGCTGCTGCCCGGGGACGAGACGTCGGACACCGGGTTCGACAACAACGCCGAGGTGCTCTCCATCTCGACCGCGCAGCTCGAGCGGTACCTGTCGGCGGCGCGGAAGATCTCGCGCCTCGCCACCGGGGTCATGACCGCGCCGGAGTTCGCGCGGTTCGAGAACTCGGTGCTGCTGACGCAGGCCGACCGGCGGAGCGAGGACCTGCCCCTCGGGTCCCGCGGCGGCCTCAGCGCCACCTACCATTTTCCCGCCGACGGCAACTACATCTTCCGCATCGGGCTGACGTCGAACTGGCAGGACTACGTCCGCGGCATGGGCAGGAGGAACCTCCTCGACCTCCGCATCGACGGACGGCTCGTCCAACGGTTCACGGTGGGGGGCGAGGCGCCGGGCACGCCGGCTCCCCACACCTGGTCGCCGGCGGAGGCGGGCGACCCCGAGTGGGAGCGCTACGTCCGCGAGTCGGCCGCCCACCTGGAGGTGCGCGTGCCCGTCGAGGGCGGGCCTCACGTCGTCGGGGTCTCGTTCGTCCGGAACCGCTGGGAGCCCGAGGGCCCCCTGCAGCCGGTCATGAAGGGCGCGGTCCTGTCGAACGACGAGAAGTACCACGGGCACGCCGAGGTCCAGGCCCTGACGATCGAGGGCCCCTACGAGGGCGCGGTCCCCGACGACACGCCGAGCCGGGGGCGCATCTTCGTGTGCCGCCCCGCCGCCGCGTCGGAAGAGGACGCGTGCGCCGAGCGCATCCTGTCGAGGCTGGCCCGCCTCGCCTATCGCCGGCCGCCGACGGAGGGAGACGTCGAGACCCTGCTCGAGTTCTTCCGCGACGGGCGGGCGAAGGCGGGGGGCGGCTTCGACACCGGCATCCAGCTCGCGCTCGAGCGGCTGCTCGTCGATCCCGACTTCCTCCTGCGCGTGAACGAGGACCCCCCCGGCGCGGGGCCGGGGGAGGCGTACGCGCTCTCCGACCTCGAGCTCGCGTCGCGCCTGTCGTTCTTCCTGTGGAGCAGCATCCCCGACGACGAGCTGCTCGCGGTCGCCGAGCGCGGAGAGCTGACGGACCCGGCGACCCTGCGCGGCCAGGTGCGGCGCATGCTGGCCGACCCCCGCAGCGAGGCGCTGGTCGGCGACTTCGCCGCGCAGTGGCTGCACCTGCGGAACCTCGACGAGGTGAAGGCCGAGCCCTCGGTGTATCCCGAGTTCGACCAGGACCTGGTGGAGGCGTTCCGGCAGGAGACGGCGTCGTTCATCGGCAGCACCATCGACGAGGACCGGAGCGTCCTCGATCTCCTCGCCGCCGACTACACCTGGGTGAACGAGCGGCTGGCGCGGCACTACGGCATTCCCGGGGTCTACGGCAGCCGGTTCCGGCGCGTGGCGCTGCCCGACCTGGAGCAGCGGGGCGGCTTGCTGGGCCATGGGTCGCTGCTGTCGCTGACCTCCTACCCGAACCGCACCTCGCCGGTCCTGCGCGGGCGGTGGCTGCTCGAAGCCATCTTCGGCGCTCCGCCGCCGGGCCCGCCGCCCGACGTGCCGCCGTTGCCCGAGCGCGGGGAGGACGACGCGCCGGCGACGATGCGCGAGCGGCTCGAGATGCACCGCCGCAACCCCGCGTGCGCGAGCTGTCACCGGCTCATCGATCCGCCGGGGTTCATGCTCGAGCACTACGACGCCATCGGGAGGTTTCGGACGGTCACCGAGGCGGGGCATCCCGTCGATGCGGTGGGCACCCTGCCGAACGGGGTGACGGCGACGGGCCTCGCCGGGCTGCGGCGCCTGCTGCTCGAAGAGCCCGAGCGGTTCGTGGGCACGCTGACCGGGCGCCTCCTGGCCTATGCCCTCGGGCGCCAGCTCCGGTACTACGACCAGCCGACGGTGCGCGGCATCGTCCGCGACGCGGCCGCCGACGACCATCGCTGGTCGTCGATCATTCTCGGCGTCGTCGAGAGCCCGGCGTTCCTGATGCGGCGGGCGGCGGACGGACGGTGATCGACATGCGGTCGTCGACTGCCCGCGCCGCCCGTTCTCCGCGATGTCGAGCGCTCGGCGTTCGGCATGGCAATCTCCGTCGCCGTACCGACGGGGGCACGAGCTCGACCTGCGTGGACGGAGTCGAGCCGACATGAGGACTGACATGAGAGGCATCAACATCTTCACCGCGAAGCCCCTGTCCCGCCGGACGGTCCTGCGCGGCGTGGGCGCCACCGTGGCCCTGCCGTTCCTCGATGCCATGGCGCCCGGGGTGTCGGCGCTGTCGCGGGCCGCGGCCGGCCCGGTCCGCCGCTTCCAGGCGATCTTCGTGCCGAACGGCATGGCGATGGAGTACTGGACGCCGGCGACGGTGGGGCGCGACTTCGAGCTCACCCCGATTCTGCAGCCCCTGGCCCCGTTCCGCGACCGGATGCTCGTCTTCTCGGGGCTCCGCTCGTCGTGGATCTACGTCCACGCGGGCGCGTCGGGCTCGTTCCTGACCGGCACGCGGCGCGGGGGCACGTCGGAGACCGACGTGGTGGCCGACACGTCCATCGACCAGATGCTCGCGAGCGAGCTCGGGGGCTCGACTCCCCTCGCCTCGCTCGAGCTGTCGATAGACAAGGAGGCCAACGCGGGGCAGTGCACCTCTGGCCTCAGCTGCGCCTACACCCAGACCATCTCGTGGCGCACGCCGACCATGCCCCTGCCGATGGAGAACAACCCGCGGGCGGTGTTCGAGCGGCTGTTCGGCGACAGCGGCTCGACCGACCCCGCCGTGCGGCGGGCGCGCATGGCCGAGAAGCGCAGCATCCTCGACTCGGTGATGGGCAAGCTGGCCGACGTCGAGCGCCGCGTCGGAGCCGGCGATCGGCGCAAGGTCGAGGACTATGCCGCGGCCATCCGCGATGTCGAGCGGCGCATCGAGGTGGCGGAATCGAAGAGCGACCTGAATCCCGAGGTCTTCGCAGAGGAGCCGCGGGGGGTGCCGTCCACGTTCGAGGAGCACGTCGAGCTGATGTTCGACCTGCAGTTCCTGGCCCTGCAGAGCGACATCACCCGCGTGGCCACGTTCATGCTCGGCCGCGAGCAGAGCACCCGGACCTATCCCGAGGTGGGGGTCTCCGAGCCGCACCACCCGCTGTCGCACCACGGCAACGACCCGGCCCTCATCGCCAAGATGTCCAGGGTGAACCGCTATCACGCGGAGCTGACGTCGCGGTACCTCGAGCGGCTGCGGTCGACGCCCGACCAGGACGGGTCGATGCTCGACAACATGACCATCATGTACGGCACGTGCATGTCCAACAGCACGCGCCACGCGGGCACCAACGTCCCGATCCTGGTGCTCGGCGGCGGCGGGGGGCGGCTCAAGGGCGGGCGGCATCTCGCGTACGGCCCCGGGACCTCGCACGCCGATCTCCTGCACACCCTGATGGACAAGTTCGACGTCCCCCTGGAGCGTGTCGGCGGCAGCAGCGGGCCCTTGCCGATCGACGAGATCGATACGCTGTCGGACGTGTAGACGCGGTTGCGCGGGGGCGCCGGGCGTATGCCGGATGCTGACGCGGACGAAGCCGGACCGGGAGGATGGCGATGTTGGGAGCCGATGGCAAGAGCCCCGCTGTATTCGATCGGCCATGCAACCCGTCTGGCCACGCGGGGTCTCGCTCCGGGCTGCCGGGAGCCTGCGCCGCCGAACGGCGGGGATTCCGGCAGGGTTGGCCGGGCGGACAGCGGCGCCGCGAGGCGGCGATGCCCGGGCCGGGCCGGGTGAGAAGCGCCGGGGTGGCGCGCCTCTGCCTGTCCGGGTTGCTGCTGGCCCTGGCGGGAGCCGGCGCCGCGTCTGCTGCGCCCCCCGAGGCGGCGCTCGCCGACGCCGCGCGGCACGCCGACTGGGCCGCGGTCAGGACGCTGCTCGAAGAGGGCGCCGACGTCGACGCCCGCGAGGGGGACGGCTCGACCGCGCTTCACTGGGCGAGCTACTGGGACGACCGCGAGACGGCGGCCCTGCTGATTCGCGCCGGGGCCGACGTCGACGCCGCGAACGACCTCGGGGTCACGCCCCTCTGGGCCGCGTGCGAGAACGGGAGCTCGGCCATGGTCGAGGTCCTGCTCGGGGCCGGGGCCGACCCGAACGCGCCGTTGCCGTTCGGTGAGACGCCGCTGATGACGGCGGCCCGCGCCGGCAACGCCGGCGTGGTGGGCCGGCTGCTCGATGCCGGCGCCGACGTCGACGCCGCCACCGCGGAGGGGGCCTACGGCGCCCAGACGGCCCTCATGTGGGCGGTGGCGCAGGGCCATTCGTCGGTCGTCGAGGTGCTGCTGGCGCACGGCGCCGACGTCGACGCGCGCTCGACCACGTTCACCGAGACCGTCAAGACCATCTCGACGTACGCCAACTACGGCCTGCAGTGCGTGCCTCGGGACGAGTGCTACATCACCGAGGTGCCGAGCGGGGGCTTCACCCCGTTGCTGTTCGCGGCCCGGGTGGGCGACGTCGCCTCGGCCCGGCTGCTCGTGGCGGCGGGGGCCGACGTGAACGAGGCCGCGCCCGACGGGGCCAGCGCGCTGGCCGTCGCGGCCCTCAGCGGGAACGGCGCGGTCGGCGCGCTGCTGCTGGACAGCGGCGCGGACCCGAACGCGGACGGGGGCGGCTATGCGCCGCTGCACGCGGCGATCCTGCACCGGGACCCGGGGCTGGCCGAGGCGCTTCTGCTGGCCGGGGCCGATCCGAACGCCCGGGTGTCGGCCTCGACGCGGTACACGCGCGACAGCGCGGACTTCTTCTTCCCGCCCTGGTTCGTCAGGGCGCCGGCGTTCTGGCTGGCCGCGCGCCACCGCGAAGCCGGCCTCATGCGGCTCCTCGCCCGCCACGGCGCCGACCCCCTGGCCATGCACAGCCCCGAGTACTGGACCACCGACCGGCGGACGGCCTCGAGCCGCATGTGGGTCGAGGAAGGCGAGACGACCGCCCTGATGGCGGCGGTCGGCCTGGGCGGACGCGACCCCCTCTGGTCGGTGGAGCACCGGGCGAGAGTCGCGGAAGCGACCGAGCTCGGCCAGGGCCCCGACCGCGCCGAGACCGAGGCCGCGACGCTGGGAGCGGTCCGGGCGGCGGTCGAGCTGGGCGTCGACGTCGACGCCGCGGACGCGCGCGGCCGGACCGCGGTCAGCGCGGCCATGAGCGACGGGTTCGACGACGTGGTCGCGTTCCTCATCGAGCATGGGGCGGCGCCCCCGTTCGACTGAGACCGGTGAGTGAGCCGCCCCCGGCTCCCGGCCGCCGGCCGCGGGCGGAGCCCACATGGAGCTGAGCACACACCTCCTGTTCGACGGGGACTGCGAGGAGGCGTTCCGGTTCTACGAACTACTGCTCGGCGGCGAGATCGTCACCCTGCTGTCATACGGCGACTCGCCGATGGCGGGCGACGTCCCCGAGACGTGGCGGTCGAAGATCGTCCACGCCACGATGCTGCTCGACGGCCGGACGCTGAGCGGCGCCGATGCGCCACCGGATACCTACCAGCGCCCACAGGGCTTCGCGGTGCTCGTCCATCCTTCGACCAGGGAGTCCTGTGAACGCCTCTTCAGCACGCTGGCCGAGGGCGGCGCCGTGAAGATTCCGCTGCAGGAGACGTTCTGGTCGCCGGCGTACGGAATGGTCATCGACCGCTTCGGGATACCGTGGGAAGTAAGTTGCGACGGTGCTTCGGGCTAGCGGACTGTCTTCAAGCTACCCTTGCCGTCCGATCACTGGCTTTGCGCCCAAGAAGCGACGGGAACGGCCCGCACCACGGGCAGCTCTTGAGGACGGTTCAGTGATGTCTGTACGGCGATGCGACGCGCTTCCCGGAGCCCCCGGCGCCGGCGAGACCAGGAGGGAACCATGACAGCGAGCGGAAGGTCACTTGCGCTGGCGGCGGGTCTGATGGTGGTATTGGCGGGCGCGGGAGTCGGCGCGCAGGAGCCGCCGCCGGAGGTGACGAAGGCGCAGTTCGACGCCTGGATGACCGACCTCTCGAACTGGGGCCGCTGGGGCGACGACGATCAGCTCGGCGCCCTCAACCTCATCACGCCGGCCAAGCGGGTCGAGGCGGCGGGGCTCGTCGAGACGGGCCGGGTCGTGTCGATGGCCCGGCCCATCGAGCTCCAGGTGCTCGACGACCCCGATGCGGCCAGCGCGAACCGGAAGCCGGTGCTCATGGGCGCGGTCCGCAGCGTGTTCGACATCGACACCGGGAACGGCTACTTCTGGGAGCGCTACGAGGTCGAGTACCACGGGCTCCTGGTGTCCCACCTCGACGCGCTGTGCCATGTGGCCTACGAAGGCAGGGTCTACAACGGCCGCGCCTTCGAGGAGGTAGCCACCGCCGACGATGGCTGCACGGCCATGGGCGTCATCAACGCGAAGGACGGGCTGGTGACGCGCGGGGTCCTCGTCGACATGCCGGGGAAGGCGGTCACGCGGGCGGACATCGAGGCGTGGGAGGCCGAGACCGGCGTCACCATCTCGTCCGGCGACGCCCTGTTCCTGCGCACGGGCCGGGACGTCGGGCAGCAGGGCGGCTACCATCCGTCGCTGATCCCGTTCCTCAAGGAGCGCGACATCGCGTTGCTTGGCTCCGACGTGCCCCAGGAGGGCGGCCCGGTGGAGGGCGTGGCCATTCCCATCCACGTGTTCACCCTCGTCGCGCTGGGGGTACACCTGTTCGACAACCTCGGCCTCGAGGACCTGTCCCGGACCGCCGGCGAGCTGGGCCGCTGGGAGTTCCTCTTCACGGCGTCGCCCCACGTGGTGCCGAACGGCGCCGGGTCGGCCATGAACCCCATCGCGGTGTTCTGAGGTAACGAGAATACCTTGCCGTCTGCCTGGCGCGCGCAGGCGTGGAATACGGGTTGCGCCCCGGTGTAGTTGGCAACCTTATATCGGTCGATCGCTCCAGGGACGGTGACGGTAATCACCTTGCCGTGTGCCCGGTGTCGGCGGACGAGCTCGACGCCCGAGAGCCTGGCGGGACTGGCGTGGCTGTTGGTGGAACGGCGGGCCGACCCTGCAGGGTCAACGGCCGCGAAGGAGCCGGCGCATGGCGTCCACACGCCCGCCGAAGACGTACTCGCCGAGCGCCCGGACCGGCAGGCATGGCGGCGGGTCTGAGGGCGTGACCGGCGTGGCCCGCCGAGCGCGCTGCGACGCGTCGCCGACGTCGCCGAGCTCAGTCGTCCCCGCGGACAGTGCGGCGGGGTTGGTCTCGCGCTTATGACGTTCGTTCTGTCGCTTGAGCGCTCCGGGGCGCTCGTCCCGGGAGTCCTGCGCCGGGAGTGGCGTGTTCGAGCTGTCGCGGTTACCGTTTTCGGGAGTCACACTTCACGTATCGGCACACGCGTGCCAATACTGCACGAGCGTCATTGGTGGTCGAGCGCTCTCGGCCAGGTCGGCGGCCAGCGGAATCTGGTCGGCGGGGCGACGAGGGTGACCGCGAACGACGCGAGGACGGGGGGTTCCATCGGCGGCTCTCCGGCGCTGAACGTACATCGTCGCGGCGCGGGGCGAGAACGGGTAGAATCGCGGCGATCCCGGTACGGCAACCCTTCGGAGGTATACCCATGACCCTTTCACGACGCAAGGCGATCTCCCTGTCCGGCTCCACCCTCGCGGGGCTCTCCCTCGGGGTCCTGCGGCCCGAGCATGCCGCGGCCCTCGCGCAGGGCCAGGACGACTGGCCGGACACCCTCGTCGAACGCCCGCTGCGCGAGGGGTTCCCCGCGCCGCTGCCGCTCGAGCCCGACGGGTCGGCCCCCGAGCATCCCGAGAGCGCGGCCGGGCCCATCACCGACCCGCTGATGTGGCGCACTCAGGGCCGGCAGACCCCGGAGATCGAGTTCGACTATCGGAGCATGGCGATCCGGGTCGACACCCGGGGGATGGGTAGGCTCTCAGGCACGTTGCGGTTCTCGGACCTCGAGCAGCTGCCGGTCGTCTCCGGCACCTACCTCCTGCAGTGCGGGGCGCCGAACCCGCGCGGCATCGTGAAGTGGACGGGCGTCCGGTTCAGCGACTTCGCGGACATGCTCGGGCTCATCCCCGGCGTGCACTACTGCCGCTTCGTGGGGTCCGACCGCTTCTACGCGGACGAGCCGATGACGACCCTGCGTCGCCCGCAGGTGATGCTGGCGTGGATGATGAACGACGAGCCGATCCCGCCGCGGCACGGCGCGCCGCTGCGGCTGATCGTGCCGTTCCGCTACGGGAACCGGAGCGTGAAGGCAATCACCGAGATGACGTTCAGCACCCCGGGGCCGCGGATGCCGCCCCTGCCGGCCTGACGAAGTCGGAAAAGTGAGAAACCGGGCGGGAGTCTGCGCGGCATGCGCGGACTCCCGCCCGAGAGCCCGGCGCCAGGAGTCTGCGCCGTAGAACGGTGCAGACTCCTGGCAGGGTTGGTTGGGCGGCAATCGGAGCCGTAGGCGACGATTTCCGGGCTAGCTGCGGGCGAGCGCAGCCCTCAGCGCGCGCTGCGCAAACACCCCCACCATCGCGCGGCGATAGTCGGCGCCGGCGTGGATGTCGGCGTTGAGGTCGCTCAGGCCGTCGCCCGCGCGGGCCGCGGCCGCCGCGACGCTGTCGGCGTCGGCCGGCCGCCCGGCGAGGGCCTCCTCGACCGCGGTCAGGCGCACCGCGCGCGAGAGGGCGCCGGTCAGGCCGACGCGGGCGCCGCGGACGGCGCCGCCGGCGACGTCGAGAGCCGCTGCAACCCCCACGATGGCGAACCGCGACGCGCGCTGGTACAGCTTGGCGTAGGCGGCGGCGCGCACCGGGGCGAACCGCACCGCGGTGATCAGCTCGTCGCCGGCCAGATCCACGGTGAACAGGTCCTGGAAGAAGTCGCGCGCGGCGACGGTGCGCGCGCCGCGCGGGCCCTGGACGCGGATCTCCGCGTCGAGCGCGAGCAGGGTCGCGGGGTAGTCGGCGGCGGGGTCGGCGTGCGCGATGCTGCCGCCGAGGGTGCCGCGGTTGCGCACCTGCGGGTCGCCGATGGTGGCGGCGGTCTCCGCGACGACCGGGCAGCGCGCGCGCAGCAGGTCGGACGTGGCCACCGCGTGGTGCACGGTGGCGGCGCCGATCTCGATGACGCCGTCCACCTCGCGGATGCCCGACAGCTCGGGGATGCGCGCGATGTCGATGAGGGTGCCGGGCTCGTTCAGTCGCAGCTTCATCAGGGGGACGAGGCTGTGCCCGCCCGCGATGAGCTTGCCGGCGCCGCCGCTGGCCGCGAGCCGGGCGAGCGCGTCGTCGACCGAGGTCGCACGTTCGTAGTCGAATGCGGACGGGATCACGCCTGGCCTCCGTGGATGATCTGCCACAGCTTCTCGGGCCGCAGCATCATGTCGATGTGGGTGACGCCGAACCCGCTGAGCGCGTCGACCGCGGCCGACACGATGCAGGGGGTCGACCCCAGCGTGCCCGCCTCGCCGACGCCCTTGGCCCCGAGGGGGTTGACGGGGGTCGGGGTGACGGTGGCGTCGAGCTCGAAGCGGGGCAGGTCGGCCGCCCGCGGGATGGCATAGTCCATGAACGAGCCGGTCAGCGGCTGCCCGTCGGCGCCGTAGCGGACCTCCTCGATCATCGCCTGGCCGATGCCCTGGGCGAGGCCGCCGTGAATCTGGCCCTCGACGATCAGGGGGTTGATCAGGTTGCCCGCGTCGTCCACCGCGACGAGGCGCAGCAACGCGAGCTCGCCGGTGTCGCGGTCGACCTCGACCATCGAGATGTGGCACCCGAAGGGGTAGGTGTTGTTGGCGGGCTCGAAGAACGCCTCCTCGCTCAGCCCGGGGTCGACCCCGGGCGGCAGCGGCACCGGGACGTAGGCGTAGGCCGCGACCTCGGCGAACGTCTTGCCGGCGTCGGGCGAGCCCTGCACCGAGATGCGCCCGTCCTCGAACACGAGGTCCTCCTCGTGGGCCTCGAGCAGGGCGGCCGCGAACTTCGCCATCTTCTTCCGGACCTTGGCCCCGGCCAGGTGCAGGGCGGTGCCGCCCACCGCCTGCGACCGGCTGCCGAAGGTGCCGATGCCCTGCTTCACGACGCCGGTGTCGCCGTGCAGGATCCGGACGTGCTCGAGGGGCACCCCGAACTGGTCTGCGAGCATCTGCGCGAACGTCGTCTCGTTGCCCTGCCCGTGGGGCGAGGCGCCGGTGGTGGCGCTGATGCGGCCGTCGCGCTCGATGGTGACCTGCGCGTGCTCCCAGCCGCCCGTCGGCAGCGACGCGGACGGGCCGAGGCCGCACACCTCCACGTACATCGCCAGCCCCAGGCCGACCAGCCGCCCCTCGGCGCGGGCGACGTCGCGCTCCTGCTGCAGCTCCTGCCAGCCCGAGTTCTCGAGGGCCCGGTCGAGGGCCTTGGCGTAGTCGCCCGAGTCGTACACGGCTCCCATCTGGGTCTTGTAGGGGAACCGGTCGGCGGGGATGAAGTTCCGGCGCCGCAGCTCGGCCGGGTCCATGCCGAGCCGGCGGGCGAGCATGTCCATGCCCCGCTCGACGAAGTAGGTGGCCTCGGGCCGGCCGGCGCCGCGGTAGGCGTCGGTCGGGGTCTTGTTGGTGAACACCTCGGTGAGGATGGTTCGGATGGCGGGGATGTCGTAAGTGGCGTTGGCCATCAGCATCGTCAGGGTGGGGATGGCCGCCGTCAGCAGCATGTTGTAGGCGCCGACGTCGGCGATGAGCCGCAGCTTCAGCCCCAGCACCTTGCCGTCGCGCGCCGCCGCGATGTCGACGTATCCGATGATGTCGCGCCCGTGGATGGTGGCGAGGAACGCCTCGGAGCGGTCCTCGGTCCACTTCAGGGGCACGCCGAGCCGCTTCGACAGCGACGCCACGACGTACTCTTCGCCGTAGATGTTGATCTTGGCCCCGAACCCGCCCCCGACCTCGGGCGCGATGGCCCGCACCTGGTCCTCGCCCATGCCGTTCAGCAGGGCGATGAACGTGCGCAGGATGTGGGGGTTCTGGGTCGACGACCAGATGGTCATCGTGTCCTTGCCCCGCTCGTAGTGGGCGACGACGCCGCGCGGCTCCATCGCGGTGGGGGCGAGGCGCTGGTTCACCATGCGCTGCGACACCACCACGTCGGCGTCGGCGAAGGCCTTGTCGACGGCGCTGTCGTCCACCGACTTGCCGTCGGGCGAAACCCCGGTGCCGCTCGGCACCAGGGGCACCGCGAGGTTGTTGTCGAAGTCGGCGTGGATCACCGTCGGGTGGCCGGTCATCGCCACCTCGGGGTCGACGACCGCGGGCCGGGCGTCGTAGTCCACCACGATGGCGTCGGCGGCGTCGCGGGCCGCGTAGCGGTCGTCGGCCACCACCACCGCCACCGGCTCGCCGACGTAGCGCACCACGTCGGTGGCGACGGCGCGGTGCTCGGGCGAGGGGAACGGCGTGCCGATGGGCATCGGGCCGAGGAACTCGGCGATCTGCGCCCCCGTGAACACCGCCTCGACCCCGTCCATCGCCTCGGCCGCGCTCGTGTCGATCGAGCGGATGCGGCCGTGGGCGACGTCGCTGCGCTTGAACGCCGCGTGCCGCATGCCGACGATCTTCAAGTCGTCGACGTAGGTGCCGTGCCCCTGGATGAGGCGCGGGTCCTCGCGCCGCTTGACGCGTTCGCCCACCAGCTTCGGCAGGACCGGGGCGGCGCTCATGACGACCTCCTCGCGGCCGCGTTCTGCACGGCGTTGACGATGTGCTGGTAGCCCGTGCAGCGGCAGAAGTTGCCGTCGAGGCCCTCGCGAATCTGGTCTTCGCTGGGCGACGGGTTGTCCTCGAGCAGGGTCACGGCGGAGAGGATCATCCCCGGCGTGCAGTAGCCGCACTGCAGCCCGTGCTCCTCCCAGAACCCGACCTGCAGGGGATGGAGCTCGTCGCCGTCGGCCAACCCCTCGATGGTGGTGACCTCCGAGCCGTCCGCCTGCACCGCGAAGATGGTGCACGACTTGGCGCTGCGCCCGTCGACGAGCACCGTGCACGCCCCGCACTGGCTGGTGTCGCAGCCGACGTGGGTGCCGGTCAGGTCGAGCTGTTCTCGCAGAAAATGCACCAGCAGCAGTCGCGGCTCGACTTCGGCGGTCCGCTGCTTACCGTTGACGGTGATGGAAACCTGAGCCATATGCGTCCTTTCGAAGCGACCGCGCCAGCGCGGGCCGACGGAATGTCCATTCGCTCGGCGGCTGCGGATCGTCGGCGGTTCGCCCGGCGCCGCGTGCCTGGGTCCGGGCCCCCGCCGGCCGATATGGTGACCCGGGACGGCCGGCCGGCGCAAGCCGGCGTTGGCGAACGGGGTTTGCCGGCCGTTCGCCGCGGCACGTACAATCCACCGGCGCACGTCGACACAGCGCGAGAGGAGCCCGGGTGAGACCGCGAGGCTCCTGGATCGGCGCTGTCCTGACCGCTGTGACCGGTCGGGACAGGCAGGGGAGGTTCCCATGAGACAGGGACAGATGAGGCGGCGGATGCAGGGGCTCGTGGTGGCGACGGCCGTGGCCGCCATCGGGCTTGCGGCGGCGCCGGCCGGCGCGCAGGACGGCGGGCGGCTGAACAAGGTGATCGAGGCGCTGGAGGGCGGCGGCGCCGCCATCGCCAACCGGGAGTGGCGCTTCGTCGACATGGAGCACTCGCCGTTCTCCGGCGAGCGGGTGCAGCGGGTGCTGGCGGAGATGAACGAGGAGCGGGACGCCGACGGCCGGCTCAGCCTGACCCCCCTCATCCGGATTCCCCAGGACGGCGACGAGGACTTCAAGTGGGCGGTCAAGCAGGTCCTCGACCTCGGCGGGTTCGGCATCATCCTGCCCCACGTCGACCGGGGCGAGGAAGCGGTGCGCCTGGTCCAGGCGATGCGTTATCCGCCCGCCCGCGGCTCGAGTGCGCCCGAGCCCCGCGGCGAGCGCGGGTGGGGGCCCGGCGGGGCGACGCGCCTGTGGGGCCTGAACAGCGTCGAGTACCACGCCGTGGCCGACGTGTGGCCGCTCGCCCCCGACGGCGAGCTGTTCGCGGTGGCGATGATCGAGTCCCAGGAGGCGGTCGACAACATCCAGGACATCCTGGCGGCGCCGATCAGCGCGATCATGGTCGTGCCCGGCGACATGGCCATCGACCTCGGCCTCGGACCCAACCCGCCGGACCGCAACCACCCCGAGGTCGACGCCGCGTTCCAGACCGTGCTCGAGGCCTGCCTGGCCCAGGACCGCGTCATCTGCGGACTGGGCGACGGCGCGAGCCGCCTCCAGCAGCGGCTCGACGAGGGCTGGCGCTTCGTGCTGCCCCTGGGCGGGTAGCGCGCGCCGAACGAGGCCGGGCGTCAGGCGGTCAGCAGGCCGGCCGGAATGACGCCGATGCCGTCGGCGCGCCGGTAGGCCTCGTGGCCGGTGGTGATGACGGCGGCGTCGAGCAGGTCGGGGCCGAGGCGTTGGGCGAGCCACGCGAGGTGGCGGGTGTCCGCGTCGTCGACGGTCGCCGAGAGCTTCACCTCGAGGGCGACGACCCGGCCGTCGCGGCGTTCGACGATGAGGTCGACCTCGTGTTCGCCGCCGCGGGTACGGAGGTGTCCGACGCGGGCCTCGTTCGTCTGCGCGTAGGTTCGGACCGAGAGGGTGACCAGCGATTGGAACAGGGCGCCGAGGAGGGTGCCTTCCCGCGGGATGCGAGGTCCCGCGGGGGCCCCGTCGACCAGCGCCCCGGTATCGACGCCGAGGAGCCGGGCCGCCAGGGCCGGGTCGGCGAGCTGGTGCACGGGGGCGGACGCGAGTCGGCGCAGCCGGTTCCGGGTGGGCGCCCAGGCGGGAAGCGGCTCGACGATCCACAGCTGCTCCAGGGCGGCGCGGTAGGGGCGGGTGGTCGTCTTCGCCGGCTTGTCGGACTCGCCCGCGGACGCGGCGTCGCGGATCGTCTCATAGGACGCCGTCGTCGAGGCCGGTATTCCACAGACTCTACGATACCAGATGGACGGCGTTTACGCTCCCGATTGGACGGCGTTTACGCTCCCGATTGGACGGCGTTTACGCTCCCGATTGGACGGCGTTTACGCTCCCGATTGGACGGCGGGGGCACTCGCCGGGTCAGCCGGCGCCCCCACCCAGCGGCAGCGGACCGGTGGCGTGGCCGAGCGACTCGATCGGCACGCCGAGCCGGTCGAGCAGAGTCAGGTGCAGGTTGGCGAGGGGGGTGTCGGCGGGGTAGCGCACGTGGCGCCCGCCGGGGCCGGCCCCGCCGCTGGCGAGCAGCACCGGCAGGTCGTCCGAGGCGTGGGCGTTGCTGTCGGCCATGCCCGCGCCGTAGACGATCATCGCGTGGTCGAGCAGCGACCCGTCGCCGTCGGGCGTCTGCCGCAGCCGCTCGAGGAAGCCGGCGAAGAGCTGCACGTGGTAGAGGTTGATCTTCGTCAGCTTTGCCAGCTTCTCGGGGTCGCGCTGGTGGTGCGAGATGGGGTGGTGGGCGTCGGGCACCCCGATCTCGGCATAGGTGCGGCCGGTCAGCTCGCGCCCGAGCATGAAGGTGCCGACCCGCGTGAGGTCGGTCTCGAAGGCGAGGGCGAGCAAGTCGAACATCAGCCTGGCGTGCTCGCCGAAGGTGTCGGGAACGCCCTCGGGCTGGTCGACCACCGGCAGGTCGCGGTCGGCCTGCGCCTCCGCTGTCTGGATTCGCCGCTCGACGTCGCGCACCGCGTCCAGGTACTGGTCGAGCTTGAGGTTGTCCCGCGGCCCCAGCCCGCGGGCCAGGTCGCGGGTGCGCTCGCGCACCGAGTCGAGCAGGCTCGCGTCCTTGCGGCGGCGCGCTTGCCGCACCGCGGGGTCGGTGCTGCCGGCGTCGCCGAACAGCCGCTCGAACACGATGCGCGGGTTGTTCTCCATCGGCAGCGGCGTCGTCTCGTCGGCCCACGCGATGGTGTTGGTGTAGGCGCAACTGAAGCCGAGGCCGCACGAGCCCGCGAAATCGCGGCCGTCGAGGGCCAGCTCGAGCGTCGCGAGCTGGGTCTCGCGGCCGAGGACGCGGCCCGCAATCTGGTCCATCGACACCCCGGCGAGGACGGCGGCCCCGTTCTCCCGCTTCGCGGGCACCCCGGTCAGGAACCGCGTCGACGCCCGCGGATGCGGTCCCGGCCCGGCCACGCCATGCATGCCCGACAGCACCTGCACGTGGCGGCGCAGGGACTCCAGAGGTTGCAGGATGGCGGGGAAGTCGAACGCGGCGCCCTCGGCCGCCGGCACCCAGTGCTCCATCATCATGCCGTTCGGCACGTACACCACGCCGAGCCGGCGCACGGGCCGCGCCGCGGTCGTGCGCAGCGCCGCGAACGCCGGGACCATGCCGTCGAGCAGCGGCAGGGCGAGCGAGACGCCGAGGCCGCGCAGCACCGTCCGCCGCGGCAGCGCTTTCCGGGTCAGGAACATGGATGCACCTCAGGTGAACAGGTCGCGTACGGGCACGTTGAAATCGGCGAACACGGGCTCGCCGCCCACCGTGTCCGGCTCCGGGAACACGTGGGCGGGCGCGCGGGGCGGTGCACGATCACCGAACGGGTCTCCGGATAGACGACCCAGACGAGCCGGGTCCCGGCTCCCAGCCAGTCGTCGACCTTGGCTTGAACGGCGGCGGAGTCACTGGGAGAAACCACTTCTACCGCGAGATCCGGCGCCATCTCCAGGAACCCGGCCGGAACCTCCGCCTTGCAGGCGATCGCCGGCGACGAACGCCACGTCGGGGGCCCGGACGGTGTCCGGGTCTCGTTGCAGAAGGAATCCCGTTTCGGCCGCGAAGACCCGGCCCAGGTTACGGTCGAGGACATGGTTGCCGACGACGAGTCCGATCCGGTGCGCGACCTGCCCGTGACGTCCTCCCGCCGGCGTCATCACGATCAGGTCTCCTCGTACGAGCTCCGCCCGCTTTCCCTCGAGGGAAAGGCGCGAGGACAGAGCGGGCAGCTCCGTCGCCGTCACGACTGCGGCCCCGGCGGTCAAGACCATCGGTCACCTGGTCCGAGTTGCCCTCTGCGGCCGGCTTGTCCGAGCCCGAGGACGCGCGCTCTGTCGACCCCCCGCTTCCTGCGGGACGGGCCGAGTCCCGATGGGATCACGGCATGCTTGTCGCATTCTAGCAGTCCGTGCCCCGATGGCTCCCCGATGGCGCCGGTCACTCGCTCTTGAGGGTGACGAACGGGTCCGCACGCGAAGCGCGACGGGCCGGTACGTAGCTGGCGAGGAGGGCGATCGCCAGCAGCAGCAACGTTGCGGCCCCGAACGACGCGGGGTCGGTCGGGCCGATCTCGAAGAGCAGGCTGTCGAGGAGGCGCCCCGAGGCGATGGCGGCGCCGACGCCGACCGCCGCGCCGACGAGCACTGGCCGCAGGGCCTGGCTCACCACCAGGGTCACGAGCTCCAGGGCCGTTGCGCCCAGAGCGAGGCGCACGCCGAGCTCGTAGCGCCGCTGCGCCGCGACGTGGGCGGCGATGCTGTAGACGCCGACCGCCGCAAGCAGCAGGGCGAGGGCCGCGAACGCGCCGGCAACGAGGGTGTTCAGGCGCTCGGAGCCCACCGACTGCGCCACCCGGTCCTCGACGGTAGCCATGTCGAACAGGGGGACGTCGGCGTGCAGATTCCCGAGCTCGGCGCGAATTGCCGGGGCGAGGGCGGTCGGATCGGTGCTTGTCCGGACCAGGAATCCCGGCTCGCCCCCGAGGAACTGCATATGCGGTTTGAAGAGGTGCGGCTCGGCTTCGTCCGCGAGGCCGACCGTACGAGCGTCCGCGACGATGCCTGCGATAGACACCTGCTCGTTCCGGGACCCGCGAGCTGCCATGACCATTTCGAGCTGGGGGCGAGCGAGGATCCGCGTGTCCGGCTCGCCGGGAAAGAAGCGCCGTGCGAACGCACGGTTGACAATCACCACCGGCGCCGCATCCGCTCCGTCCCGCGGGGTGAAGTCGCGCCCTGCTTCGAGGCGCATACCCAACGTGGCGAAATAGCCCGGGCTGATGGTGTCGTCGGGAACCCTCGGCCGCTCCTCTTCCGAAGTGTCCTGCCCAATGAAGCGGAGCCTCGTGGCGACCCCGCTCGTCGACTCGAACGGCAGGCGATCTGTCATGGCGACTGATTCGACGCCGGGCAGGGTGGCGACGCGCTCGACAATTCCGTCGACGAACGCCGACTGCCGGGGCACTTCGTGCAGGTGCGACACGGCGCGGAACGTCAGGAGATAGCGGCTGTCGAACCCCGCGTCGGTCGCGGTCAGGCGGGCAAGGCTCGTCAGGAGCAGCCCTGCGCTCACGAGCAGGACCAGGGTCAGCGCCACCTGTCCGCCGAGCAGCACGCCCTGCAGCCGTCGACGCGGTCCCGCGGCCCCACTCTGCAGGCCGGCCGCCGCGCGGTGCAGGAAGCGCGGCAGCCATGCGAGGGCCGCGCCGACGCTGATCAGGCACATCAGCACGACGGTAAGGACGGCGAAACCCAGGGTCGCGCCGTCGAGCCGGATGGTGTCGGCGAACAGCGCGGTGTCCGCGACCAGCGCGCGCAGACCGCCCATGCCCAGTTCGAGCGATAAGAGTGCGACCCCTGCGGCCAGCCCGCCCAGAACCAGCGTCTCCGTCAGGAGTTGCGCGGCCACGCGCCATCGGGTGGCGCCCATCGTCAGGCGTACGGCCAGCTCGCGCCGGCGTCCGAGGGTCCGGATGACCTGCAGGTTCGCCACGTTCGCGCATGCGATGAGCAGCAGCAGGGCAATCGCGCCGGACAGCAGCCACACCCGGCCCCGGACGTCGCCCACGAGTCGTTCATGGAGGGGCCGCACCCGGAGCGCGTCGCGGGTCATCACGGAAGCGGCGCCGGACAGCCGGGGGCCCGGATAGAACGTGGCGGCGGCCTGCTGCCTCACGACGTCGAGCTCTGCCTCGGCGCTCTCGACGGACTGCCCGGGGGCCAGTCGCCCGACGACGCGTACCCCCACCATGAGGATCCGGTCGTCCGAGACGATCGGAGGGAACGTGTGCCGGTGGTACACGTCCACGCGGTCGCTGCCGGGGAAGCTGAAGCCGGCCGGGGCCACGCCCACGACCACCGCGGGCCGGCCGTCGAGACGGAGCGGCTCGCCCACCACCGACGGGTCGCCGGCAAAACGCCGCGTCCAGAACTCGTGGCTCAGCACGACGACGGCCTCTGAGCCACGTTCTTCGTCCGGGGCCACGAAACCGCGGCCGGCCGGGAACGGCTCGTTGGTCAGCAGCGGAAAGAACCCCGCGGTCACCATCAGGGTGACGACGCGCTCCGGCTCGCCGCGCAGCGTGAGATTCGCGTCGCGGGACGAGAACGCAATAGCGGCGACTGCGTCGAGGGTCTCGGCCTCGTCGCGCCACGCGAGGAAGGAGGGATGCCGGACGATGTCCGCCGGCGGACCCTGGTCGCGGATCGCCTCGACCGTGACGAGACGCTCCGCCTCCGGGTAGGGGAGGGGGCGGAGCCACAGCGCCCATGCCACCGCGAACACCAGGGTGGTCGCGCCGATGCCGACGCCGAGAGTGAGCAGCACCATCGCGGTGAAGCCGGGCGCCCGCCCCAGCCCGCGAAGGCCGTGGCGCACGTCGCGCGCCAGGTTCTCGATGGCCTGGAAACCCCAGGCGGCGCGACAGGCGTCCTTGGCCGCGTCGAGCGATCCGAACGCCAACCGCGCCTGCCGCCGCGCCTCCTCCGGGGTCAGGCCGCGGGCCAGGTTCTTCTCGACCTCCTGCTCGAGGTAGAACGCGATCTCGGCGTCGAGGTCCCGGTTGGCGCGGTCGCGCCCAAGCACGGTGCGAAGCCGCAGGACGATCTCGTCGAGCCAGCGCATGCATGCCCCCCTTTGCCGCTGTGTCGCAGGAAGATATATGATTTCAATATCGAATGTCTATCTTTATGGACACCGAGGCGGCGACATGAGACCGCGATCCGACAAGGCCGACCTCCTGCGGGGCACCCTCGACCTCCTCGTCCTCCGTACCCTCGAGCTTCGCCCCCTCCACGGCGTGGCCATCGCCGAGCGGATTCGTCAGGTGACGGAGGGAACGTTCGTGGTGCAGCCGGGGTCGCTGTTCCCGGCCCTGCACCGGCTGGAGCACGAGGCGTGGATCGCCGGCAAGTGGACGACGAACGCCGAGAAGCGGCGGGTGAAGTCCTACGTCCTCACCGCGGCCGGCCGCCGTCAGCTCGCGGCCCAGCGACGGGAATGGGACCGCATCGTGACCGCTGTCGCGCAGGTGCTGGAAACCGGCTGAGTACCTGCGCGCGCCGCGACGGCACCCGTCGATCTATGATTGGCGTGACCAGAAACGCCGAAATAGCGCCGGACCGTACCGGTCCGGGAGGACCCTGACCATGACCCGTCCTGTTTCCGCCCTCGCGACCGTGTTCCTGCTGCTCGCCGGCGCCGCGTCGGCCGACGTGGTGCGCATCGAGGTCGACGCCCGCCACGACGTCGCGGACGGCCGCGCCTACGGCCTCGCCGGCTCCTACGAGGCGCTGAGCGGCATGGTGCACTTCGAGGTCGACCCCGCGAACCCCGCCAACCGCGTCGTCACCGACATCGACCTTGCGCCGCGGAACGAGCGCGGCCGGGTCGAGTTCCGCTCGAACTTCTTCCTGCTGAAGCCGGCCGACGCCGCGCGCGGCAACGGCACCGTGCTCTACGAGGTGTCGAACCGCGGCGGCAAGGGCATGCTCGGCTACTTCAACAACGCCGCCGGCAGCCGCGCCCCGCGCACCGCCGACGAGATGGGCGACGGGTTCCTGCTCGAGAGCGGCTTCTCGCTGCTGTGGCTCGGCTGGCAGTTCGACGTGCCGGTGCGCGAGGGCCAGATGCGGCTGCATACGCCGGTGGCGACCGACGGTGGGGCCACCATCACGGGGTTGGTGCGGAGCGAGGTGGTAGTGAACGAGCGCGTGTTCGACCGCTCCCTCGCCGACCGGAGCCACATCGCCTACGAGGTCGCCGACCCCGACGCCCCCGCCAACGTGATGACCGTCCGCGACGGCGCCGGCCAGCCGCGGCGGGTGGTGCCGCGCGACCGGTGGCGCTTCGCGCGGCGCGAGGCCGGCGGCGAGATCGTCGACGATCCGACCCGCGTCTATCTCGAAGGCGGCTTCGAGCCCCACAAGCTCTACGACATCGTCTACGTGGCGAAGGACCCCGCGCTGGTGGGCCTCGGGCCCGCCGCGGTCCGCGACATGGTCTCGCGCATGAAGTACGGCGAGAGCCCCGAGCTGGGGCTGCCGGCCGGCGCCATCGACCACGCCATCGCGTGGGGGGTGTCGCAGAGCGGGCGCTTCCTGCGGACGTTCCTCTACCACGGCTACAACCGCGACGAGCACGACCGCCGGGCCTTCGACGGCATCATGGCGCACGTCGCCGGCGGCGGGCGCGGCAGCTTCAACCACCGGTTCGCCCAGCCGTCGCGCGACGGCCACCCGTTCCTGAACAAGCTCTACCCGAGCGACATCTTCCCGTTCACCGACGTCGCCCAGCACGACCCGGAGACGGACATGCAGGACGGGCTGCTCTCGGCCATCCAGCCCGGCCACATGCCGAAGGTCTTCTACACGAACTCGTCCTACGAGTACTGGGGGCGCGCGGCTTCGCTCATCCACACCACCATCGACGGCGCGTCGGACGCCCCGCTGATGGACAACGTGCGCATCTACTCGTTCGCGGGCGGGCAGCACGGCCCCGGCCGCTTCCCGCCGCGCCGCACGAGCGGCCAGCAGCCCAGCAACCCGAACGACTACTCGTGGTTCCTGCGCCCGCTGCTGCTGGCGATGGAGCGGTGGGTCGGCGACGAGTCGGCGCTGCCGCCGGCCAGCGTCTATCCGCGCATCGCCGACGGCGACCTCGTCGCGTGGGACGCGGTCGGCTTCCCCGAGCTTCCCGGGGTCGGCCAGCCGGCCGAGCCGCACCTGGCGTACCGCGCCGTCTACGGCCCGGCGTTCCGGACCGAGGGCATCGCGACCGTGCAGCCCCCCGAGGTGCTGTCCGCGTTTCCGGCCCTGGTGCCGGCGGTCGACGCCGACGGCAACGAGACCGGCGGGCTGATGATGCCGGAGGTCGCGGTGCCCCTGGCCACGTACACCGGCTGGAACCTGTTCCGAGAGGGCGCGGGCCCGACCGACGTGCTGTCGAGCATGCAGGGGTCCTACGTCCCGTTCCCGCTGACGGCCGAGGACCGGGAGCGCAGGAGCGACTCGCGGCGCTCGGTCGAGGAGCGCTACGGCAGCCGCGCCGCCTATCTCGGCCTCGTGACCGAGGCGGCTCTGGCCCTCGTCGACCGGGGCTATCTGCTGGCCGGCGACCTGGCGCCGATTCTGTCCCAGGCGGCGCGCCACTGGGACTACCTGATGGAGGAGGACACCGGCGACGAGCAGCAGTGATCTGGTGAGCCGGGCGCCGCGTTTCCCCGCGGCCGGGATTCGGCGGCCGTCGCTCGCAGTCCCGGCCGCGGGTCCCCGGGCGGCGGCGTCCGTGCCGTCAGCGCGCGGGCGATTGCGCCGCCGCCCGCGCCGCTTCCAGCCAGCGTCGGCGCGCGTCGTCGAGCCGGCGTTGCAGCTCGTCGCCGGTGTCGACGCGCGGACACGTGTCGGCGACGTAGCCCAGCCAGTTCCCCACGTAGATGGCGAGCCAGCTCCGGTAATCGTCGAGCTCTCCCTCGTTCGACACCACCGACAGACCGCGTTCGGCCCAGATGTCGAAGCGCCGGAGGGCGAGGTCGATGAGCTGGGTGCGGTACACGACGGGGTCGAGGGTGACCCGGGCGGTGGCCGCAATATCGCCGTCGCAGCGTTCGAGCGCCCGCCTCGCCGCGAGGGTCGCGGCGTCCCAGACCTTCCGCCGCGGGTCGCCCCCGGAGAAGGGACTGCCGCCCTCCACCGGGTCCCGGTGCGACCAGCGCGGGACGGCGGTCGGATGGCGGATCTCCCGCGACATGCCGAGAGTATAATTGGCGCGCGATCTCTCCGTGGTCCCGGCCGCTCGGGCTCTCCACGGGGGCGTGTTCGCGCCGTCGGGGGTTGGCGAACGGCGGCGGGACCCCGCGCTGCCCCATGGCCGGCCGTGCGCAGACCGCAGCGCCGGCCCGATGCAGCGGGACTGCCGCCGGGGATTGTCGAGGTTCCGGTCCGAGGTCGGCCCGTTAACCGCGTAACGAGGTGTGACGATGAGAAGAAGCCTGCATGTGGTGGTCGTAGCCGTGGTTCTGGCCGTGGTCGCAGCGAGCGTGGCGCCGGCCCAGGTGCTGCCGAATCCGTACCGACAGGTCGAGGGGTGGGCGCAGCTGCCCGACGGCCGGGAGATGGGCGCGGTGGGCAAGGTGACCATGGATACGGACGGCGAGCACCTGTGGGCGGTCATCCGGTGCGACGCGCCGGGAGAGTTCTTCGGCTGGGAGTGCCTCGACTCCGACCTCGACCCGGTCGTGAAGTTCGACATGGACGGAAACGCCGTCGAGAGCTTCGGGGGCGGCATGTTCATCTGGCCGCACGGCATCGACGTCGACAACGACGGCAACGTGTACGTCACCGACGCGGTGTCCGAGGCCCGGACCCCCGAGGAGGGGACCCGCGGGCACCAGGTCGTCAAGTTCAGCCCCACCGGCGAGGTGCTCATGACCCTGGGCACGCCCGGCAAGGCGGGCGGCGGGCGCGACCACTTCAACGCGCCGGCCGACGTCGTCGTCGCCGACAACGGCGACATCTTCATCGCCGACGGCCACGCCAACGAGACCAACAACCGCGTCGTGAAGTTCGACAAGGACGGCACCTACCTCATGGAGTGGGGCCAGACCGGGTACGCGCCGGGCGAGTTCCGCACCCTGCACGCCATCGCCATGGACGCCGACGGGCGCATCTTCGTCGGCGACCGGTCGAACAACCGCGTCCAGATCTTCGACCAGGAAGGGAACTTCATCGCGCAGTGGACCCAGTTCGGGCGGCCGAGCGGCATCTTCTTCGACGACCACGGCCGCATCTTCGTGGCCGACTCCGAGTCGGACGACCTGCAGAACCCCGGCTGGGAGATGGGCATCCGCATCGGCGAGGTGGCCACCGGCTGGGTCACCGAGTTCATCCTCTACCCGTGGGGCGACCCCCGCGACCCCGCCGGCAACGGGGCCGAGTTCGTGGCCGTCGACGGAGAGGGCAACATCTACGGCGGCGAGCCGCGGCCGCGGAAGATCCAGAAGTACGTGCGGGTGAGGCCGTAGGGGATCCTTGTTGTCTTGCTGGGGGGGCGACATGGAGAGACACCTGCTCGTCGTCGTGAAGCACTTGGGCATCCCGCGCGGCCTCGCCGCGCTGACCGCGGTCGTCGTGCTCCTCTCGTCGGTGGGAGGATCGGACAGGTCGGTGCTGCATGCGCGGCCCGCTCAGGGTCAGCCGGCAGCGCCCGTCCAGGAGCCGGCCGAGCCTGCCGGGGAGCCGGTGGCCCCGGCAGGAGGGCAGGCGGCGACCGAGCCGCAGGGGCCGGTCGAGCCGGCGCAACTGCCGTTCCTGGCCGCCCGCTACGAGTCGGACCTCGCGGCGATGGCCGAGCATCGCCCCGCGCATCCGTTCTGGGAGCACGTCTTCATGATTCCGGACGGTCGGATCCTCTATGCGAGCGGGGTCGACGGCCGCCTGCTGGCCTCGTTCCCCGCGAATGCCCGCAACTGGGCCGAGGAGGGCGTCTGGTACGAACCGGCCCTCGAGGCGGCCCTCGACGGGGTCCGGCTGCCGTCGGGCCTGGGGCGCCGGCGGGACCGCGTAGCCGAGCTGCTGGAGCCGCTGGCCGGGGGGCGGGTCATCCACAACGCCACGCGGGGAGGGTTCATCGCCCCGAACGCCGATCGCTACGGTCGCTTCATCCAGGAATGGGCGACGATCTACGAGCGGTTCGGCGTGCCCGCCGACGTCGGTCTGGCCAAGGCGTTGCTCGAGTCGGGGCTGAACGGCAGGGCGCGGTCGCGGGCGGACGCGCTCGGCTTCTGCCAGTGGTTGCGGTCCAACTGGAACTCCCTGGATCGGCTCGATCCGAACGTCATCGAGGTGTACAACCAGACGACGCAGGCGCCGTACTGCGCGGCGCATCTCACCATTCTGGCCACGATGTACGGCAGCTTCATCCCGGCCCTCTCCGAGCATCACGCGGGCGGGGTCAACGTCGGCCGGGTGGTCATCAACGGCATGCGGCTGGGGGGGGGCGATACCCGCGAGCGGTATTTTCTGGGGTCGCGATACGCGCGCGACCTGCGGGGCGTCTCCATCCGGCGCTTTCGCGATCTGTTCCGCAGCTACGGTCCCGTTTCGTACCTGTATTCCGAGATGGTGTTCGGCAACACCGTCAACGTCGCCCGGTTGATGGCCAATACGCCGCAGGCGCCGATCTTCGCGATGCGCACGCCGCGCAGTCTGTCCGTCGACGAGCTGCGCCGGAAGACCGGACTGTCGACCGACGAGTTGAAGCGGTTCAATCCGGCGCTGGTGCGGCGCGTGCCGGCCGGGGCGAACGTCTATCTGCCGTCGTACGTCGAGGAGTTCGGGCCCGACGTCTCGTTCTGGCACCGGCCGCCGCCGGCCGAGTTCGTGGCCGTGCTCGATGAGTTCGTGCGCCTCGAGCCGGGGGTGGAGCGCTGGCACGAGCCCGCTTTCGCGGCCACGCTGCGCGACTTCCAGCGCCGGTTCGCGGCGACCGGCACGGAAGAGGGCACGGTGATGTCGACGACGCTGCGGTTCATCATCGGAAGCCTGCGCACGAGCCGCCGCGCGGAGATACTCGCCGACTTCCGCAACAGCAGCCAGATCGAGCGTCTGTTCCAGCGCGGGCTGACGGCGCTGCGCGCGAGCAACTGAGGCGGGGGCCGGTTTCGGGCGGTAACGGTTCAACACGGAAGGAGCATTCCCATGCCTCGTCGAATCGCCCTCTGTCTCGGCGTCGCCGGTCTGATCTGGGCGGCGGGACCCTCCTTGGCGTCGGCCCAGGTCGATCCCGACATCCCCCGCACCCCGTCCGGCCGCCCGGACCTGTCGGGCACCTACGACACCGCCACCGTGACCCCGCTGCAGCGGCCGCGGGAGTTCGGCGACCGGCTGACCCTGACCCGGGAAGAGGCGGCGATCATCGCGTCGGAACCCGATGGGCTCGCCCGGGTGTTCGGCCTCGCCCCGGCGGGATCGGACGAGCGCGCGGCGGCCCGGGCCGAGCGGCAGCGGGCCGGGTTCGAGACCGGCGACGGCGCCCGGGAGGCCCCGCCTGTCGGCGGCGACGGCTCGGGCGGCGCGGCCGGCAACGTCGGCGGCTACAACACCTTCTGGATCGACCGCGGCGACGACGCCTTCCAGATCGACGGGCTCGTCCGCACGTCGATCATCACCGACCCCCCGAACGGCCGGCAGCCGCCCCTGACCGAGCGCGCCCGCGCCGCCCGGGCGGCGCGGGCCGGACTCGGGCGGCCCAACGACGGTACCGCGTGGTGGCTCGAGGGCGACCTCGACGCGCCCGGCCCCTACGACAACCCCGAGCAGCGCCCCCAGGCCGAGCGGTGCCTCATGGGTTTCGGGTCGACGGCCGGCCCCCCGATGCTCTCGGTGCTCTACAACAACATGAAGCGAATCGTGCAGACCGAGGACACGGTGGTGATTCTGGTCGAGATGGTGCACGACGCCCGCATCGTCCGCATGAACCAGGAGCACAACCCGCCCGGGATCCGCAGCTGGCTCGGCGACTCGGTCGGCCACTGGGAGGGGGACACCCTCGTCGTCGACACCACCAACTTCACCGACAACCCGTCGTTCGGCGCCGCGTCGCGCAACCTGCACGTCGTCGAGCGCTTCACTCGCCTTGACGCCGACACGCTGCTCTACCAGTTCACCGTGGACGACCCCACCGTGTGGAGCGCCCCCTGGAGCGGCGAGTACGTCTGGCCCGCCTCGAGCGACCGGGTCTACGAGTACGCCTGCCACGAGGCGAACTACTCGTTCGGCGGCATCCTGCGCGGCGCCCGGGTCCTCGAGGAGGACGCGCGGCTCGCGGCCGAGGCCGGCGCGCGCAACTGACGGTCAGGGCCGGGGCGGCGACAGCACAACCCGGAAGCCGATGAAGGGCCGGCGGGCGCCGGGGTCGGCGCCGCCCCGGGTCGTCGCCCGAAGGTTGCGGGCGGGGTCGGTGAAGGAGCCGCCCCGCATGACCCAGAGGGCGTCTGCATCCAGATCCCCACGGTCCTCATCGAACGGGTAGGGTCGGTACGGGCTGCGCGTCCATTCCCATACGTTGCCGCTCATGTCCAGCAGGCCGTAGGGACACTCGGGGCACGGAACGCTGCCGGCCGGCGCGGTGCCCCCGCCCTGGCGGGGCACGCGATCCAGGCGCATCTCTCCGCCCCAGGGATACCGCCGGCCGTCGGTCCCGCGTGCCGCCTTCTCCCACTGCGCTTCCGAGGGCAGCGTGACCTGCCAGCCTGCCTGAAGCCGCTCCGCCGGCGCGGAGGGTGTCCGGGGCGAGTCCCGCAGCTCGGTGTCCAGCCACCGGCAGTAGGCCAGCGCGTCGGGCCACGACACGTTCGCGACGGGGTGGTCGGGAGGCGCATCGAGGGCTTGGGGCTCGGCCGGGAAACCGGTCGCGGCGACGAAGGCCGCGAACTGCGCGACCGTGACCTCGTAGCGGCCGATGAAGTAGGCGGGCAGGTCCACGGTCCCCTGCGCGGACGTTCCGGACCAGCGCTCGTTGTCGAACGCCTCGGCGTCGGTGGTCGGGTCGGCGCCCATGAAGAACGGCCCGGCCGGGACCTCGACGAAGCCGAGGGCCGGGTCGTCGGGCAGGAACCAGGCGTCGGCGCGGAATCCCGGCAGATCGTTGAGGGGCGCCGCGGCGGACGGCGCCGCTGCGGTGGCGCCCGCGTCGCCGGGAACGGGTTGGAGCCCGAGCCAGAGCGCCGCCATGATGACGAGCATGGCCAGGATCGCCGGTCCGACCACGCCCGATGGAGTGGAGTCCGCAGGGGCCGGGGGAGTAGTGCTGGTGGACATCGTTCGAAGCTCGAGTCAAGTCGCGGCGACAGAGTTCTCTGCGTTGCCGGCGCATCAGGCCTTGCCGGGCATCGCCGGGTGTGGCCAGGTGCCGCCCGGACCCGGTGTCCACCGTCGGCGCGGCCGGCGTGCCTTGGCGGGAGGCGGACCGGCGGGAACGCACGTTCCGGGTGCCGGTGGCCGGACCGGACCGTCATGGAGCCGTGCGCCATTCGACGCCGATGGCGTGAGGGTGTTCAGCATGTTCGACGTCACTGCCGGCAGGCGAACGACCAGCCGTGGTCGCAGGCCCGCGCGTAGTGCGCTATTCGAGGCCGATGGCGTGAGGGTGTTCAGCATGTTCGACGTCACCGTTGGCAGGCGAACGACCAGCCGTGGTCGCAGGCCCGCGCGTAGAGCGCCGGCTCGGGCATCTCCAGCAGGTTGGGGCCGGCTTCCCGGAGCAGCAGCCGGAGGTCGAGGGCGCGCGGGTCGGCCCGGACCGTCGAGGTCGGATCGAGGAGGTTGACGCATCCGGCCTGAAACCGCAGCTCGCAGGCCTGGGCGAAGTACTCGATCGCGCGCTCGGGGTCGGCGGCGACCACGGTGCCCTCCCGGTGATGCCGCCCGAGCTCGTTGCAGGCCCATCCCGCGTTGTCGCCGCAGTAGTTCGTCTCCAGCCGGATCAACCGCGCGCAGGCCTGCGGCCGGCCGTCGGCGCAGGCCTGCTCCCAGAAGGGGACGGCGTCGCCGCGGTGCCGCCCGTCGGTTGCTCCCGCCACGGTCATCGCCCCGAAGAACAGCGCCCAAGCCGCCATGTGGAGGAGATTGGCGTGCAGCAGACCGGCGCTCGCCGGCGCGCGCGCTCCCTCGGGCATCGGCGTCGCCCCGCGGCGGGCGAGGACGGCGGCGGCCAACCGGTCGATCCACTGGACGCTCAGGTTCAACAGCGGCACGCAGAGCAGCTTGTCGTAGAAGGTGGGGAGGCCCGCCACCCCCAGCAGCGCGTAGAGCGCGAAGACCCCCGCCCCGTAGAGGGCTCCGAAGATCGTCTTTCCGAGCGCCGACCGCGGAGACGTCGACGGGTCGGTGACCAGCAGGTGCAGCCCCAGGAACACCGCGCTCGGAATCTCCGAGTCGATGAAGTACGGCACCCCGTTGACCGCCGAGTACGCCGCGCTCGATCCGAACAGCACGATGGCGGCCGAGCCCGCGACGAGGGTGATCGAGAACGCGTACATGACGACGAGCCCGATGAGGAACAGGAACAGATAGATGCGCGGGGCGAGGGTCAGGGTCGAGGCGATGTCCTGGCCCCAGGTCAGGTCGGTGGTGCCGGTCGCGAGCAGGATCAGCGAGAACAGGCCGAGGGAGAAGGCCGACGGGTTGAAGATGTGGGTGCTGCGCCCCTCGCGCCGCCACCGCACGAACTCCTTGCCCATGAACCCGGCCGCGAGCATCACGAACTGCAGGTAGAACCAGTCGTCGCGGAACCAGAGGAAGAGGTTGGTGCTGAAGATGATGGGGAACGGGCCGAACCCGAGTGTGTAGTGGTCGCGGCGCGACCAGGCCAGCAGGAGGTCGAACGCATAGGCGAACAGGAGCTGGCCCACGAGCAGCCACGCGTGGTCGTAGACGGGCCGCCAGAAGTATCCCCAGTAGAGGAACACCGAGAGCTGGACGACGGCCTGCAGGTAGTGCTGGGGTCGCAGGACGACCTGGAAGGACCGGCCGGCCGGCTCCGCCCGCAGGCGCAGGTAGAGGATCGCCTGCCAGATCGCCAGGGCCGCGGCGGCGGCCTGGAACGAGCCGGCGAGGATCGCGTTCGCCTGCACGCGGGGCACGAGGGACACCGCGAGGAGCCCCAGCGTCAGCCCCAGGGGCACCGCCCAGACCGGGAGGGACGACGAGACGCCGGGGGGGACGGAAGCAGCGGCCTCCGCCCCGGGGGCGGCCGGACGCGGTGCGTGTCGATGAGGCGGCGGGGAGCGCCGGCGTCGCGCGGCTGACATCGGCGATCATCATACGCCGTATAATTGTCGCGGTCCCGCCGCGCGACTTGGCGGGGGAGCGCCTCGTGACAACGGCTACCGACATCTTCGTCAACGGCGTCATCGGGGTCTTCACCGGCATCGCGGTCCTGTATCTCCTGATGCGCGTTCTCGCGGCCGTGCTCGGCCGCCCCGCCCCCGAAGCGGCCCCGGCCGACCCGGCCTCCGACTAGTGGCGTTCCTCGATCAGCTCGGCGTCCTGGCCGTCACCCCGGGCATGGTGGTCATGTGGGCGATCGGGCTGACCCTGATCCACCTGGCCATACACCGCCAGTACGAGCCGCTGCTGCTGCTGCCCATCGGGTTCGGCATCGTCGTCGCCAACCTGCCCCTCACCGGGCTGATGACCCCCGGCGAGGGCCTGATCTGGCGCTTTTACCACTACGGGATCGAGTGGGAGGTCATCCCCCCCCTCATCTTCCTGGGGCTCGGGGCGCACACCGACTTCGGCCCCCTGCTGTCGCAGCCGCGCCTGATCTTCCTCGGGGCGGCGGCGCAGGGCGGCGTCTACGTCACGTTCTTCGCCGCCCACGCCGCCGGGTTCACGCTCGAGGAGGCGGCGGCCATCGGCATCATCGGCGGCGCTGACGGGCCGACGACGATCTTCCTCGCCTCGCAGCTCGCTCCCGAGCTGCTCGGCGCCTGCGCCGTCGCCGCCTACTCCTACATGGCCCTGGTCCCCATCATCCAGCCGCCGATCATGCGGCTGCTGACGACGGAGGGGGAGCGCCGGATCCGGATGAGGAAGGCGCGCAAGGTGACCGCCCGCGAGAAGCTGGTGTTCCCGATAGCCGCGGCGATGGGCATCGTTCTGCTGGTACCCGCCTCGGCCCCGTTGATCGCGATGTTCATGCTCGGCAACCTCTTCCGCGAGTCGAAGGTCGTCGAGCGGCTGACCGACACCGCGCAGAACGCCCTGATGAACATCGTCACCATCCTCCTCGGGGTGAGCGTGGGGGCCACGATGGACGCGGCGACGTTCCTGCGGGCCGACGTGCTGTTCATCTTCGCGCTGGGGCTCGTTGCGTTCGCCCTCGGCACGGCCAGCGGCGTGCTGCTTGCCAAGGCGATGAACCTCTTCACCAGCGATAAGATCAACCCGCTGGTGGGGGCGGCGGGAGTGTCGGCGGTGCCGATGGCGGCCCGGGTCGCCCACAAGGTCGGGGCCGAGGCCGACCGCAAGAACTACCTGCTGATGTTCGCCATGGGCCCCAACCTGGCCGGCGTCATCGGCACCGTCATCGCGGCCGGCATCTTCCTGACGATGCTGCGGTAGCGTCGGTCGCGCGGGAACGGAGGAAGGACGACGACATGGCGGAAGACGTAACGGCCCCGCTGGCCGGGAAGGTGCTGTCGATTGCGGTGGCGGTCGGCGACGCCGTCGAGGAGGACGACGAGCTGCTCGTCCTCGAGGCGATGAAGATGGAGACGGTGGTGTACGCGCCGTCCGACGGCACGGTGACGGCCCTGCGGGTCGCGGTCGGCGACCAGGTCGACGAGGACGACCCGCTGGCGACGATCGGGGAGTGACGACGAGCATGAACTTCGAGCTGACGGACGAGCAGAAGCTGGTGCAGGAGACGGCGCGCGAGTTCGCCGAGAACGACATCGCGCCGACCCTGGCGGAGGAGGAGAAGAACCACGAGTTCCGCCTGGATCGCGTGCGGCGCATGGGCGAGCTCGGCTTCTTCTCGTGCGGGGTCCCGGAAGCGCTCGGGGGCACCGGGTTCGGCTTCATGGAGTCGGTGCTCATGGCCGAGCAGATCGCCAAGGTCTCGGCGTCGTGGCGGCTCCCGTTCAACATGCAGAACCTCGGGCCGGCCCTGACGGTGGCGAAGTTCGGCACCCCCGAGCAGCGGGAGCGGTTCGTTCCCGGCTGGGTGGCGGGTACGCAGATCGGCTTCTTCGGCATGACCGAGCCCGAGAGCGGCTCCGACGTGGCCAGCATGACCACCGTGGCCCGCGACATGGGCGATCACTGGGAGCTGACGGGCAGCAAGATCTGGGTCTCGAACGCCACCCAGGGCGACGCGGGGCTGCTCTACGTCATAACCGATCCGGAGCGGAAGCACCGCGGCATGAGCGCGTTCATCCTCGAGCCGAAGAAGGTCGACGACTTCGTCGCGACCGACATCGACACGAAGCTGGGCCTGCACTGCGCGCCCACCGGGGAGATGGCGTTCCACGGCACCAGGCTCCCCAAGGACGCCCTGCTCGGCGAGCCCGGCGACGGGTTCAGGATCTGCATGTGGCAGCTCAACAACACCCGCCTGGGGTGCGCGGCGGGGGCCCTCGGGGTCGCCGGGGCGGCCCTCGACGCCGCCGTGAGCTACGCCAACGAGCGCACCCAGTTCGGCAAGCCGATCTCGCACCACCAGATGGTGCAGGCGCAGATTGCGGAGATGGCCCTCGAGCACGAGGCGGCGCGGATGCTGGTGTACCGCGCGGCGTGGCTCAAGGACAACGGCCGGCCGAACCAGTACGAGACGTCGCTGGCGAAGCTGCAGGCGAGCGAGGCGGCGGTGCACGCGGCCAACGAGTGCATGAAGATCTACGGGTCGTACGGGTACTCGACGGAGTATCCGGCGGAGCGGCTCTACCGCGACGCCAAGTCCCTGCAGGTGGTCGAGGGCACGTCGAACGTGCAGAAGCTCATCATCTCGGGCATCGCCTGCGGCCACGCGCCGAACCGGTGAAGAGGATCGTGACGTGAAGCCGTATTTCGAGACGATGGACCGGTTCGGCAAGCCCCTGAAGCCGGGCCGGGTGAAGCGGGCGGCCGAGAGCGCCGAGGCGCTGCGCGCGGCGGAAGCGGAGATCGCGGCGGCGGTGCGGGCGGCCGAGGAAGCGGGGTTCCCGGCCGAGAAGATCAACCAGCGCGGCTGGATGACCGTCTACCAGCGGCTGGAGTACCTGCTGGACCCCGGCACGTGGCGCCCGCTTCACACCCTCTACAACCCGGCCGAGAACGAGGAGGGCGTCACCAACGTCGTCGACGGCCTCGGGCGCATCGAGGGCCGCTGGGCGGTGGTCATCGGGTTCGACAACAAGGTCATGGCGGGGGCGTGGCTGCCCGGCCAGTCCGAGAACATCCTGCGCGCCACCGACCTCGCCCGGCGGCTCAACGTGCCGCTGGTCTGGCTCGTGCACTGCAGCGGGGCGAAGCTGCCCGAGCAGGAGAAGTTCTACGCGAACCGGCGCGGGGCGGGGACGCCGTTCTTCCGGCACGCCGAGCTCGAGCAGGCGGGCATTCCCGTGCTCGCCGGCATCTACGGCACGAACCCCGCCGGCGGGGGGTACCAGTCGGTCAGCCCCACCATCCTCCTCGCCCACAAGGACGCCAACATGGCCGTCGGCGGGGTGGGCATCGTCTCGGGCATGGCCCCGAAGGGCGGGTTCGACACCGCCATGGTCGAGGAGCTGATCGCGAAGACCCGGGAGTTCACGGCGCGTCCCCCCGGGGACGTCGCCACCCACCACGACGCCACCGGGTTCTTCACCCGGGTCTACGACGAGGAGACCGGCGTTCTCGACGGGCTGAAGGAGTACATGCGGGCCATGCCCGCCTACGGGCCCGAGTTCTTCCGTGCGGCCGAGCCCAGGGAACCCGCGTTCCCCGTCGACGACCTGTATCACTTGCTGCCGGCGAACCAGAAGGAGGTCTACGACTTCGACGAGGTGCTGGCCCGGCTCGTCGACGGCAGCGAGCGGCTCGAGTTCCGGCCCGACTACGGCCCCGAGGTGTTCACCGGGGTCTGCAAGGTCGACGGCCGCCTCGTCGGCTGCATCGGCAACCGGCAGGGCTATCTGGGGAAGGGCTATCCCGACTACGGCGACTACCCGGGCATGGGGGGCAAGCTCTACCGGCAGGGGCTCGTCAAGATGAACGAGTTCGTCACCCTGTGCGGCCGCGACCGGCTGCCCGTCGTGTGGTTCCAGGACACGTCGGGCATCGACGTCGGCGAGCGGGCCGAGAAGGCCGAGGTGCTGGGGCTCGGCCAGTCGCTGATCTACTCGATCCAGCAGACCGACGTGCCGATGATGCTTGTGGTGCTGCGGAAGGGGACGGCGGCGGCCCACTACGTCATGGGCGGCCCCACGGCCAACCGCCACAACGCGTTCACCCTCGGCACCCCCGCCACCGAGATCGAGGTCATGCACGGGGAGACCGCGGCCGTCGCCACCTACGCCCGCCGCGCCGCGAAGGAGCACGCCGCCGGCCGCTCGCTCGACCCCGTCATCGAGCGGATGAACGCGCTCGTCGACCGCTACCACGAGACGTCACGGCCCGCCTACTGCGCCCGCCACGGCTTCGTCGACGAGGTCGTGGCCCTCGCCGACCTGCGGCGCTATCTGCAGGCGTTCACCGGCGCCGCCTACCAGAATCCCGTCTCGATCTGTCCCCGCCACCACATGCTGCTGCCCCGCGTCATCCGGGGGTGAGCGCCTGCAACCGTAGGCGCCGCGGACTCCTGCTGGGTTGCCGGGCAACGGAGGCCGCGGGCGACTGGTCCCGGACCGGGTTGGGATCAGCCGCCGAGGCGGTCGAACTTCTGCACGCGCTGGCCGACGTTGACCTCGGTGGTGTAGAGGTTGCCGCGAGAGTCGACGGCGAGGTTGTGCAGCCGGTAGAACTGGCCGGCCATCTTGCCGAGGCGGCCGAAGCGGCCGCGCACCTCGAGGGTCTCGCGGTCGAGAATCCAGATGACGTTGTTGGTGCCGTCCGGGATGTAGAGCCACTGCTGCTCGGCGTCCTCGGACAGGGTGACGCCCGAGACCGAGCCGCTGCCGAGGGTCGCCGGGCGCACGAACGCCTCCCTGATGAACGTCCCCTGCTTGTCGAAGACCTGCACGCGGTCGTTGGTGCGGTCGGCGACGTAGACGAGCCCGTCGTGGGCGATGGCGACATCGTGCACGGGGCTGCGGTAGTGGCGGATGGGCTCGGCGTCGGGGTCGTAGGCCGGCAGCGGGCTGTCGTCGGGGCGCTCGCCGTAGGCGCCCCAGTGCCGGCGGTACTCGCCGGTGTCGGCGTCGAACACGATGACGCGGCGGTTGCCGTAGCCGTCAGCCACGTAGACTTCGTTGGCCTCGGGGTCCACCCGGATGCCGGCGGGGCGGCCGAGGTTCGCGGTGTCGTTGCTCCCGCCGCTCTGGCCGGCGCGGCCGATCTGCAGCAGGAACTCGCCGTCCTTGGTGAACTTCAGGATGTGGGCGTCGCCGGCCGCGTTCCCGCCGATCCACACGTGCTCCTGATGATCGATGTGGATGCCGTGCTCGCTGTCGGGCCACTCGTAGCCGTCGCCGGGCCCGCCCCACGACCGCAGGACGTTGCCGTCGGGGTCGAGCTCGATGACCGGCGGGGCCGGCACGCAGCACATGCCCTCTTCGCCGCGCTGCCGGGCGTCGAGGGTCCGCGGCCGGTGCAGCACCCAGACGTGGTCGTCGGCGTCGACGTCGATGCCCGAGACCTGCCCGAGCATCCAGTTGCCCGGCAACTCGCGCGCCCAGAACGGGTCGATGCGGAACTGCGGGACGTCCTCGCCGGCCTGAGCCGGCTGCGCCTGTCCGGGGGCCGCGGCGCCGGCGGCCAGCGCGAGCGACAGGAGCACGGCCGAGAGAGCGATCCGGTGCTGTCGATTCGTCATCATGCGCCTACGATAGCACTACGACGCCGCGCCGGGAGCGGTCGAAGGACGTCGGCCGGCGCCGGGCGACCGCCGGTCTTCCCGAACGCCGGGCCGTGGGTTCGGGCGACCAAGCGGCGGCGATGCACTACAATTCGTCGCGAGCGCATTACCGGCCGGTCCCGGTCCCGCCGCCCCGGCGGCGTCGCGAGACCGAACGGCGAAGAATCGGGACAGCGCCGGCGCCGCTGAGGAGGAAACGCAGAAATGAAGTGGCTACTGACCGTCGTCGCCGTGCTGGCCCTCGTGGCGCCGGCCCAGGCTCAGCTCGCCGTGCCCAACGAGGCCGGGATCACCTACGGGCACGTGCACCTGAACGTCAGCGACATCGAGGTCCACAAGAAGCTGTGGGTCGAGTGGTTCGGCGGCGAGGTCGTCGAGAAGGGCCCGCTGACCGCGGTCCGGCTGCCCAACTTCCTGATCGCCCTGACCGAGCGCGAGCCGACCGGCCCCATGCAGGGCTCGGTGCTCGACCACTTCGGCTTCAAGGTGCGCAACACCACCGAGTTCGTGCAGCGGTGGCGCGACGCGGGCATGGAGGTCGGGCCGGAGTTCATCGGGTCCGAGGGCTTGCCCAACGCCTACGTCATGGCCCCCGACGGCGTGTGGGTCGAGCTGCAGGAGGACCCGTCGCTGCACGTCCCCATCGCCGGCTACCACATCCACTTCTTCACGCCCGAGTTCGAGGAGCTGCTCGACTGGTACACGGAGGTCTTCGGTCTGCACATCCGGCCGCGCGGCCGCATTCAGACGACGACCGACGTGCCCGGCATGAACATGAGCTTCGGGGCCGGCAGCGTCGACGAGCCGGTCGGCACGCGCGGGCGCGCCCTCGACCACATCGGCTTCGAGGTGGACGACCTCGAGGCGTTCTGCGAGAAGCTGGCGGCGATGGGCATCGAGTTCGACGTCGAGTACCGCGAGATCGACAGCATCCAGCTGAAGATTGCCTTCATCACCGACCCGGCGGGCACCTACATCGAGCTGACGGAAGGCTACGACGCGTACTAGGAGTCTGCGCCTGGAACGGCGCGGACTCCTGGAGGGTTTGGTTGGCCGGCAATCGGAGCCGTAGGCGGCGATTTCCGGGCTGGCCCCGGCACGCCCCGAAACCCGTGGCCGCCGGCCTCACGCGGCGGGTGGGCCACGGGCTTCCGCCGTCGCCGGGCACAGTCCTCGGTCTACGGCGTGGACTCTCGGGTGGACTCCTGGGCGGCCCTCGGCTCGGAGCCGAGCACCGTGATGCCGGAGTTGCGGGCGACGGCCGCCAGCCGTTCGTCGTACACCACGAATGGCACGTCCTGTCCGAGCTTCTCTTGCAGATGGTGACAACTGGCGAGCTGGGTCGCGTCGGCCGCTCGTAACGCGTGCGGGTTCAGCAACGCACGTGCGCGGGACGTGACCGGTGGCGTGACCTCGACGACCAGGAACGACGCGAGATCTCCATCCAGCGCGGCGAGGGCCACATCGCGCTCCCGCACACCGATGTCACCGACCCGCGCCCGGCGCGCAAGCGCCGACGCGACCTCCACTTCCGACAAGCGGCTGATGGCCGCGGTGCCGGACGCGAGGAGGGTCTGGACGGCGGCGCTCCCGGTTTCGCGCACGTACCGCTTGACCAGGGCGCTGGCATCGAAGAACCGGATCAGAGTCGGTCCTCCCGTTCCTCGACGATGGTCTCGGAGACGAGCCGGCCTCGCGCCTCGATAGGACTCGCGATTCGAGGCAGGGGCCTTCCCATGCCGGTCACCGTGCCCTCCGCGCGCAGCCGGGCCAATCGAGCCGCCGTGGACTGGCCCGTCATGTCGACGGGTGCGATCGTCGCGACCGGTCGGCCACGGTCGGTAACCGTCAGAGTTCGCCCTGCGCGGACCTGTCGGAGATAGCCGCCGAGACGCGTCTTGAGTTCTCGAACGCCGACGGTGAGTGGCCCAGTCATGTGGTCATTGTGACCACATCGGGTCGGCGTTGTCAATCGTCGGCCCGGCCGCGGGTGCACGACGAATTCGTGAGGCGGCTGCCCCGGGCGGGGTCAAGTGGCCTTGTCGCTGTCGTTCTCGGCGTCGATGACCGCGAACTGGCGCATCTCACTTTCTTGTCGTGCACCCCCGGCCGCTGCCGCCGAACGTGAGCAGCGGCCGGGTTGTCGCTACGCTAGCCCGCCAATCGTCGCCTACGGCTCCGCTTGGCGCCCAACCAATCCTGCTAGCCTGCATTATTCGCGAAGGTCGAGAATCAGTCACCGACGGGGCCTACTCGACCGCGAGGGAGCCTCTCGGACGCGGCGGCGGGCGCGGCAGGAGGCGTAGAGTGGCCCTTCACGGCGCCGGAGCGGTCGCGGAGGCCAAGTTGGGGGAAGGCTTTGCCGGTACGGGCGGTGCCGCCCGGGACCGAGGCGTGCGCCGAGCCTCGCGCGGGCTCTGACTAACCCGCGTGGGCGCCAAGCGCAAGGGCGATGCGCCGCCACGCGTGGAGATGGGGTGTCGCCCGTGGTAGATGCAGGACGATGCGGCGCGCCGAGCCGACGACATGCACCCCCAGCTTCAGCAGCCGGTCGCGCAGCCACGTCACCTGGGTGCGGGCACAGCTGGTCCGCGCCGCCCGCAGCCGCAGCTCCTGCATGAGTACGTAGGCGGCCGCGGTCAGCAACACGCGCAACTGGTTCGCCAGGAACTTGCAGCAGCTCGTGCGGTCGATCTGCAGGCCGTCCAGCAACTCCTTGATCCGGTTCTCGATGTCCCCGCGGGCGCAGTAGACCCACTCGTAGACGAAGCGCGAGCTCTCCAAGAGATTCGTCACGACGAAGCGCGGATTGTCCCGCGGCTCGCGACCCTTGAGCCGGACCACCTCCGCCTTGATCACGACCCGGCGTTCGTGGCCCCACGTGCCGGCTGCGTAGCGGGTGTCGGTATAGACGTGCTCGGTTCGGCCACTGGCCTCGCTCTGCGCGCGGGCCACCGCCATCGCGGATTCGGCATGCCGCTGCAACACCGCGTTCTTGCCCATCGCGACCACGTAGTCGAGCCCCGGTTCGGCATCCAGGAAATCGAGGATCTCCGGGGTCGCAAAGCCCCCGTCGAGCCGGACGAGAAACGGCGTCGACGGAAACGCCGCCCGCAGCATCGGCAGCAGCCGACACAGCAGGCCCAGGGTCCCGTCGGCCGCCACCGCGTTCCCCGGCCGCAGCACCGCCGCGCACAGATACTGCTCCTTCTCGTCGTTGAAAGTCAGGAACGCGAGCAGCGGCAGATAGCACCAACTGTCGTAGTGCCCGTTGAAGAACGTGAGCTGTTGCGCGCCATGCGTCCGGTCGTCGGTCGGATCCAGATCGATGGTGATCCGCCACACCCGCCGGTGCAGGCGGCGCCGATGCCGCTCGATCACGCTCGCCGCCAACTCCCGCGCCATTCGGTAGAGCGCGCCGCGGCCCGCGCCGTTCTCGAACCGCGAGATCGTCGGCTGCGACGCCAGGGGCGCGCCGGCCACCGGGTCTCGCCCGAGCAGTAGCTTGTGGATGGGGTCCTCCGCCAAGTGGTCCGCGTCGTTGCCGTCGGGATGACCGCACGCGATGCCGAAGATCCGCTGTCCGACCAGCTCCGCGAGCGTGTGCCGAATCTTCTCCGGCGCGCGCTTGTCGGCGAGACACCCGGCAAACGCCTTGACGAGGCCGTACACGCGCTCGGCCGCCTTGAGCAGGACGCCGCCGCCGTCGGAACTCGCCTGCTCGCGGTTGAACGTCGCGACGAGGGGCTTGTCGAAGAGATCCGGGAACAGGACAGTCTGTGATATCTTGTCGGGTGTCACGCAGGGGTCTCCGTTGTGGCTAAACGCTTGTCAACACAACGTTTGTACCACACGGAGGCCCCTGTGTCTCCCCCAGAATCACCATCTTCGCGAATAATCCAGGCTAGGGGTCTGCACCGTTCTACGGCGCAGACTCCTAGCCCGGAAATCGTCGCCTGCGGTTCCGATTGCCGCCCAACCAACCCTGCTGGGAGTCTGCACCGTTCTACGGCGCAGACTTCGGGGCGCCTAGTCGGACGCGTCCCCGAGCCAGGCCGCGCTCAGCGCCTCGCGGTCGACGGCCTCGCCGCGCAGGTAGACGTCCACGATGCCGCGGGTGTTCGTGATGTCGTCCAGGGGGTTGGCCTCGAGCACGATGAAGTCGGCGCTCTTGCCCGCCGCGAGGGTGCCGAGGTCGTCGAGCCCCATCAGGGCGGCGGAGTTCTGCGTGGCGGCGACGATGACGTCGGCGGCGGTCATGCCGGTCCGCACCATGTCCTCCATCTCCGCGTGGGGGCTCCAGCCGGCGCCCCCGTCGGTGCCGAACCCGATGGCGACCCCCTCGGCGCTTAGCCGCGAGAGGTTGCGGGCCTGGATGCCGAACGCCTCCTGGGCCTCGGGACGGTCGGTCTGCTGCGCCTGCATCTGCTCGAGCTGGTCGGGGGGGATCGTGCCGCTCAGCCAGCTCAGGTCGACCGCCACGCCGGGGCCGGGCAGGTTCGGCACGAGGACGACCTCGGGGCGCTCGAAGAACATCTCGACCACCTCGTCGTCGATGTCCATGTCGCGGATGCCGTGGGCGAACGCGTCGAGGCCGGCCGCGAGCAGGCCCTTGGCGTCCTCGAGCGTGAAGACGTGGGCGGTCACCTTCAGTCCGTGCTGATGCGCCTCGTCGATGACGGCCCCGTACAGCTCGGGCGTCAGCTTGTCGAATTGTCCGCCGCGGTCGTCGACCCAGATCTTGATCCAGTCGAGGTCCTTCGTCGCCAGCTCCTGCACCGCGGCGCGGGCCTCGTCCTCGGTCGTGATCCAGTAGGGGACCTCGGTGCGGCCGGGCTCGGGCGCGGTGATGCCGCGGTCGACGGTGTAGTAGCGGGCGGCGTCGGGGACGACCTCGTCGCGCACCGCGAACGCCGCCTCGCCGGTGCCGCGGCCGAGGCTCAGCACCGCCGCGACCCCGTAGTAAGCCTTGCGCTGCAGGTCCTCGACCAGCGTGTCGCGATCCTCGCTGCGCAGGTGGACGTGGGTGTCGATGATCGCGGGCATGACCGTGCGTCCCGCCAGGTCCACGCGGGCCGCGCCCTCCGGCACCTCGACCGAGGCGCTGTCGCCCACCGCGGTCAGCCGGTCCTCCTCGACCACGAGGGTGCCGCTCTCGATGACGTCGCCGTCGCCGACGATGACCCGCGCCCCCTCGTAGGCGGTGACCCCGGTGGCCTCGGGCTCCGGAGTGGCGCCGCCGCAGGCCGCCGCGGCCAGGACGGCGAGCGCGGCGACGGCAAGCCATGACTGCTCGAGCTTCACTGGATGCATGCCCTGTCTCCCTCTCGTGTCATCGAATTGCGCCGACGAACCAACCCGCTTCCCTGCCGCCACGGACTCCCGGCCGGTGAACGCTGGCTTGCGGCTCTGCCCTCGGGTTCAGCGCGACTCCGAGGAGCGCCAGTCGCGCGTGGACCCCTACGGGTAGTGATCGACGTGGAGTTGCCAAACTGCCACCCCGGGGCGCAGCCCGTTTCTGCCGTTGTCGGGCGCTTCGCGCCTGGCAAGGCGATTCCCGTCACCGTCCTAAACGACGGGCCGGCACCGCGGTCGCGCGCGATGCCGGCCCGTTCATCCGTCCGGTTGCGTCGAACCGGAAGCGACGAGGAGCCGTCCGCGAAACCGCGGGGCTCCTGGCACCGCCTCCTACGGCCGCAGCTCGCGCCCCTGCCGCTCGAGCTCGCGCGCGCCGGCGAGAATGCCGTGCAGGCCGATGTTGCCTTCGTGGCACGCGTACTCGAACAGCGGGCCGTCGGTGCGCCGGAACGGCATCAGCACCGTGTGCGGTGCGGTGTAGACCGTGGGGTCCGTGATCGTGTACTCGTAGGCCACGCGATCGGGGTTTATCCGCGTGAACTTCTCGACGAGGTGCTTGTTCGGGCTCGTGCCGCGGCTCTCGCCGCCGCGGAACTGGGTGGTCTCGACGACGAACGTCTCGCCCTCCCAGTGGCCGCGCGAGACCCCGGAGAACTGCTTGAACGGCGGCTTCGCGACGTCGTCGATGGGGACGATGCGGGCGTTGTGCACCATCTCGTTGAGGATCACGACGTGGTCCTCGGTCTGGAAGATCATCACGTTGTTGTTGTACGCGCTCGACGACATCGGCGGGCCGGCGTTGAACCCCATGATGCAGCGGTCCATCAGGCTGCGGTTCTCGTACGAGTCGTACATGTGCTCGCGGCGATAGGCCGCGCGCTCACGCGCCGCCGCCTGCGCCTCCGGGGTCCGGGGAGGAAACCGCCCGTCCGGCGGATCGATGATCAGCGACGTCCGCTTGTCGTCGGTGAGGTCGACGCCCCGCTCGTACCAGAACTCGTTGTAGGACAGCACGCCGCCCTGCGCGCGCGGCGCGTACCCCGCGTTCGGCGCGCCCTGGACGGGGTCGAAGAGGTCGCGGTTCTGCCGGGTGCGCTCGGACGCCTCGAACGTGGCCGCGGTCTCCGGGTCCAGGGTCTCCTGATCCGCGAACTGCTGGGGGCGCTGCAACGGCGTCAGCGTGCGGAACGTGAAGATCCCCGAGATGTCCGGGTCGCCGTGCGGCCTGCGCATCGGCATCGTCGGGTCCTCCGACTGCGCCAGCACCGGCGCGCCGAACGCCAGGACCACGGCCAAGGTGAACAACCCCGCGACGCATCTCGTCTTCATCTGTGATTCTCCTGCGGGTGAACGCCGCTGCTGCCGGCGTGTCGACCCGATGGCTCCGGAAGCGCGCCGAGCCACCGGGGCCGGCCATGGCGTACCGCCGGCCCCGTCGGAACGCGGTGCACGCGGGGGCCTCGGCCGAAACCGGCGGCGCGACGAACGTAGTCAACGAATCAGCTTACGCGCCGAAGAACGCGAATGCAAGCGGCCAGCAGCCCGCGGAATCCCGAGGCTGCCTTCGAGTCCGATTGACCCGCGACCGGCCCTTCCGGCGATCCGCCCCCTGGAACGGCGTCGGCGCCTGTCTCGCCCCGCCAGACGGCCTCGACCTCGTCGATCTGCTCCTCGTCCATCCCGAAGTAGTGGCCGAACTCGTGGATCACGGTCTCGCCGATGGCCTTGACGACGTCGACCTCGCCTTCGCAGTCCTCCAGGATGGGCCGCTGGTAGATGGTGATGACGTCAGGCAGCACGTTGCCGTGGGTCCACTCCCGCTCCGGCAGGGGGATGCCCTCGTAGAGGCCGTACAGCGTGTCCGGCGGCTCGATCTCCATCTCCGCGAGCCGCTCCCGCGACGGCTCGTCCTCGACCACGAGCGCGACGTTGTCCATCTCGCGCCGAAAGCGGGGCGGATAGTCGCGCACGGCCCGTTCCACCTCGCGCCTCGCGCGCGCCACGAGTCGCTCGAACTGCCTGCGGGTCATCTCCGCAACATGATAGTCGCGATGGCGCGGGCCTGCTCGACGGTATACGATGCCGTCGGCGGCGGGCCGAAGCGGGGATCGGCGCGCAGAGCCGGCGTGTCCGCGCCGGCGCACGACCGGGCGGCTGCCGCCGACGAGAGGATGCGTGACGATGCGGAACCCTGTGCTGACGTTCCTGGCGGTGATGGGGGCGGCCGCGTCGGCCGCGGCCCAGCCATCCGGCGAATGGCGCTACTTCGGCGGCGACGAGGCGTTCACGCGCTACTCGCCCCTCGACCTGATCGATCACGGGAACGTCGGCGAACTGGACGTCGTCTGGCGCCGGCCCGGCGTCGACCCGGCCCTGCAGGCGGCGTTCCCGGACCTGCGGGTCAACGCCTATCTGCGGTCGACCCCCGTGATGATCGGGGGTGTGCTCTACGCCCCCAACGCCGTCGGTCTGCTCGAGGCATTCGACCCGGCCACGGGCGGGACGGTCTGGCGGCAGGCGCCGTTCGCCGCCGCGCTCCAGGAGGTTGCCGGCCGCAGCACGCGGGGAGCGGCGTACTGGACCGATGGTTCGATCCGGCGGCTGCTGTTCGTACGGGGCGGGTATCTGTACTCGGTCGATGCACGGACCGGACGCCCCGCGCCCGCGTTCGGGCTCGCCGACCAGGGCCGGGTCGACCTGACGTGGGACCACCCCCTCGCCGGCGACTTCGACTGGTCGGCGGGACCCATCGTGGTCGGCGACGTCGTGGTCGTGGCCGGCATCACCGGCGGGGCCGGCGACGGCGGGATCGTCCGGGAGGCGGCGCCGGAAGACGTCCGCGGCTTCGACGTCCGCACCGGCGAGCTGCTGTGGACGTTCCACGTGGTGCCCCGGGCCGGCGAGCTCGGGGCCGATACGTGGGGTGACGGGGCCGCGGACTACTCGGGCGACCTCGGGTCCTGGTGCTGCCTGGCCGCCGACGAGGAGCTGGGGCACGTCTACGTCCCCTTGTCGGCGCCGACGGGGATGGTCTACGGCGGGCACCGGCCGGGCGACAACCTCTTCTCGGACAGCCTCGTCGCCCTCGACGCGGCCACCGGCCAGCGCGTGTGGCACTTCCAGATGGTGCACCACGACGTGTGGGAGTACGACACGGTGGGGCCGCCGACCCTCGGCGACATCGTCGTCGACGGCCGGCGCATCCGGGCGGTGATGCAGCCCAGCAAGACGGCGTTCCTGTATGTGTTCGACCGGGAGACGGGCGAGCCGGTGTGGCCGATCGAGGAACGCCCGGTGCCGCAGTCGATCGTGCCCGGCGAACGCACCTCGCCGACCCAGCCGTTCCCCACGAAGCCGCCGCCCTTCGACCGGCAGGGCGTCACCGTCGACGACCTGATCGACTTCACCCCCGAGCTGCGCGCGGCGGCCCTCGAAGCGGTCGAGAACCTGGTGCTGGGGCCCCTGTTCACGCCGCCGTGGCCCCGGAGCGACGAGCCCGGCGGCAAGCTGGGGACCCTGACCGCCCCCGGCGGGTGGGGCGCCGGCAACTGGCACACCGGGGCGTTCGACCCCGAGACCGGGATCTACTACGCGGTGTCGCACACCATGCCGACGGTGTGGAGCGTCGCGCCGACCACGGACGAGGACGCCACCCTGGCCTGGGCGACGCCCCGGGGGGAAGAGCTGCGGGTGCCGACGCCCCGGCCCCACGGGCTTCCCGTCACCAAGCCGCCGTACGGGCGGATCACCGCCCTCGACCTCAACCGCGGCGAGCTGAAGTGGATGGCTCCCAACGGCGACGGCCCCCGCAACCACCCGCGGCTCAGGCACCTCGACCTGCCGCCCCTCGGCACGCCCAACCGCCCGGCCCCCCTCGTCACCGGCAGCCTGCTGTTCCTCGGCGAGGGGAGTGACGCCGTCATCGGCACTCAGCGCGGCGACGGCGACCCGTCCGACCCCGAGCAGGACCAGTCCTGGCGGTGGGGCCGCACGTTCCGGGCCTACGACAAGGCGACGGGCGCGGTGGTCTGGGAGACCGAGCTGCCGGCCGGCACCACCGGCGGCCCGATGACCTACCTGCACGAGGGCCGGCAGTACATCGTCGTCGCGGTCGGCGCCCGCGGCGAGATCCCCGAGTGGGTGGCGCTGGCTCTGCCGTAGCGGCACCCGAGGACGCGCCGTCTACCGTGACGGCGGCCATCCCGTTCAAGATTCTGCTGTTGGGCGGGCTACGACAGCCGAGAATCGAGCGCGGCGTCCGTTCGCTGGCGGATCGGGCGATGCTGCGCCGGCGCAGCGACGCGAGTCCTGCTAACGAGCCTCCTGCAGGATGTCGCGCAGCACCGGGATGTCCTCGGCGTCGGGGGACGCCGGGGGCAGCGACGTGAGAAAGGCGTAGATGTCGGCCAGCTTCTGGTCCGAGACGTCGGCCTGTCGGTACGGCGGCATCTGCCGGGGGTTGGGCGGGTTCCGCAGGTACCCGATGAACTGCCGCTGCCGGAGGCGGGGCGGGTTCAGCCGCGGTCCCCGGCCGGTCTCGCCGGTGTAGCCGTGGCAGCCGTAACAGGTGTAGTCCTCGAAGAGGGCGGCACCGCGTTCGGCGTCGCCCTCCAGCCCCGCGGGGTCCTGCGCGGCCGATGCGCCGGTGCCGGTGCCGGCGGGGATCGCGACGGCGGCCAGCAGCAACCCGCCGAGGGCGGCGGCGACCCGCGAACGACCCGGTGTTGCCGTCGTCATCACGCACCTCCTCACCGCGGTTGGCTCACGACGTCGATCAGGGCCGGCTCGCCCGCCTTGACGCGCTCCACGCCGCGCCGGAGCGCGGGGGCGAGGTCGGCGGGGTGCTCGACGGGGCCCTCGGCGTACATGCCGTAGGCCTTCGCCATCTGGGCGTAGTCGATGTTCGGGTCGGTGATCGTCGTGCCGATCGCGGCGCGGTCCACGCCCCGGTTGCGGGCCGCGCACTGCTGCTGCAGGTACATGACTTCCTGGTGGTAGCCGCGGTTGTTGTGCACGATGGTCAGCAGCGGAATCCGGTGGTGCACCGCCGTCCACAGCGCCCCCGGCGCGTAGTTCAGGTCGCCGTCGCCGTTGATGTTGACGGTGATGCGCCCGTGCTCGCGGTTGGCGAGGGCCGCGCCCACCGAGGCCGGCAGCGAGTAGCCGATGCCGCCCCCGCCCTGCGACCCGAGGGCGTGGTAGGTGCGCTTCATGTCCCACAGCCGGCCCGGCCACCCCCCGATGAATCCCTGGGGCGAGGAGAACGACCAGTCCTCGTCCTTGATCAGGGGCCATAGCTCGGCCGCGATGCGGGCGAGGCTGACGGGGCTGGCGTCCCAGCCGTGGCGGGCGTTCCGGATGTCCTGGCGGCGGCGCTCGGCGTGGGCCGCGGCGACCGCGGCCCCGCGCTCTTCGAAGAGCCGCCGCCGGTCGTCCGTCAGCAGCCGCCGGACCTCCTCGATCAGCGACGGCAGGGTGGCCTGCGCGTCGGCCGCCACCAGCACGTCGGCCGTACCCGAGCCGGCCTCGTAGATGTTGAAGTTGCGGCTGACGAGGAACTCCGCCGAGCTGATGGTGATCGTCCGGCCGCCCGGGCCCGCGCCCGCCGCGCCCCGCCGGCCGTCGGGCTCGAGGTTCAGGACGACGTCGGGCCGGCCGGTCCCGGCGCCGGCCAGGGGATGGCGGGACGGGAAGTTCAGCCGGGCGCCGCCGCCGTCGACCGGCGCCTGCAGCAGCTCCGCGAGCTCCACGAGGAGGTCGATCCCCTCCTGGGTGCGGGCGGCGAGGCCCGCCACGATTCGGGGACTCTCCGCCTCCACCAGCATCCGCGCGATCTCCCGGACGGCGCCGGCCTCGGCGCTCGGGAACCGCGGCGGCGCGATGGGAGGCAGCTCCAGGGCGCCGCCCGCGGGGTCCTTCTGCAGCTTCGCGTCGAGGACGAGGAGCACCGGCGCCATCGGCGGCGTGGTGGCGACGCGGTACGCGCGCACCGCCGACCGTCCCATGTCGGCCAGGGAATCGGGCTGGTCGTCCCACTTGACGAACTCCCGCACCAGGGCGGCGAGGTCGGTCGCGTTGTGGGCCGGCACCGGGCCGTCGTAGTCGAGGCCCGCCGCGAGGTAGACGGGCACGCGGTCGCAGTAGGCGTTGTATATCGCCATCGACGCGTGCTGGATGCCGACGGTGCCGTGCAGCAGGGCCATCATCGGCTTGCCGGTGACCTTGGCGTAGCCGTGGGCCATCCCCACCGCCGACTCCTCGTGCAGGCAGGTCAGGAACTCGGGCCGGTGGTTTCCGCCGTGGTTGACGATCGACTCCTGCAGCCCCTCGAAGCTCGACCCGCAGTTCGACGCGCAGTACTCGATGTCGAGTGCCCGCAGGACGTCCACCATGTGGTCCGAGCCCGGACGCTCCACGATGTAGGCGTCGACGGCCCGCGACGGCGGCGGCAGCTGCGTCTCGCGCGCGAGCTGCGCCCGGGTCGGCGGCGGGGCGGCCGGCCGCCCCGCGGGCGCCGGCTCGGCGCGCACGGTCCGGTCCGCCAGCGTCGCCGCGCCCGCCGCGGCGCCGGTCGCGGCCCCCTTGAGGAAGCCGCGGCGGGTGACCGGCGCGGCCTTCGCGCTCGCCGAGCTCTTCTTCTGCATGGTCTCGTCTCCCGGGGCATCCGTCGCGTTGTCGTCGAGACCCGGCTCCCGCCGGGCTGCTACGGATCGACTTCCTGGCCGGCGGCGCCCGCCGGCGGCGCCGCCATGAGGACGGCCACGAGCGAGCGGAGAGGCAGGCTTCTCACGGTTCTCATTCCTCTTGAACGGCTGCCCGGCGACCAGCCTACCGCCTTCCCCGGGGGTCGTGCAAATCTCCCCCGATCGCTGAACGCCCGAATCCGGTCGCAACGCGAGTTGCGGTGACGGACATCACGGCCGAAGGAGCCAACCGGCCGCTGCGCGGAACGAATCTGCCTCGCCGGCCCTCGATTCAGAAGGGACGCGAGCCGGCCGGCAACGCCGGACAGCCCTCGCGATCCTCCCGCGCCGACGGCCTTCGCGGCCGGCCGGTTTTCCGTAGGCATGGTTTTCGTATATCGTGTTAACCGTGACACCCAACGGAGTGGATACCCTCGTGCAGGCGGTCCGCCAGCAGATCGAGATGGAAGGGTTGAGGCCCTTCGCCATGCGGACCGGGATTCCCCTCGGGCAGCTTCGAAGCGTCGTCCAGGGTCGCGCATCGCGATACACGACCCTTCAGGCGATCGCGTCGGTATTGGGGCTGCGGTTGTTCATCGGTCCCGCGGAGCGGGGCGGCGAGGCGCCGCCGCTGCCGCCGGAGATCACCAGTGCGCTTCGCCTGCCGTCGGACGCCAGCGTCGTCGACGCGGTGGGTTTGATCCAGAAGGACGCCATGGCGTCGAAGCTGCGCGACGGAATGCGTGTCGTACAACAGTTGACGCAGCAGGCGGCGGTGGCGGCGGAGCTGCTGCCGCAGTTGGCCGGCGCGCCGTCGACGACTCGGGTGATGCCGTTCGCCGAGCACGTCCGGTTGAAGGCGGATACCGGCGAGGTGGAGTTCGAAGAGTCTTCCGACCTGTCGATTGCGGTGGCCGAGAAGGTGCTGCCGCTCTGGGCGCGATCGGATCACCTGACGTGCATCAGGGCGGCCGGCGATTCGATGGAGCCGACGATTCTCGACGGCGATCTCGTGGTCGTCGACAAGGACCAACGCAGCGCCGTGGACGGCCAGCTGTTCGTCGTGCGTACCGGCGAGGGGCTGGTCGTCAAGCGGCTGCGGCGGATCGGCGACCATTGGAACCTGGTCAGCGACAACGTGTCTCACCTGTCGCGGCCCATGATGCCAGGCGATGTGATCGTGGGCCGGGTGGCCTGGTGCGGCCCGCACACCGATGCAGTCGCCTGACGGCGACCGCGATGACAGGTCCGGTCGCGTCAGGCGTCCGAAGACCCGCGTTCCCCGCGGCCGGCCTGTTCCGTCCCGTCTTCGGACGCCCGCCGAACGGCGTGTCGGCGAGGGCCGGAAGCCGGCCTACCGCTTTCCGCCGTGGCTTCCCGACGGGCCGCGGGACGGCGGCGGCCGCGGGATGTCCGCCGGCCACGCGATGGTAGCCGGCCAGTTGTCCGAAAGGAAGTGGATAGCCCGGTCCGCCCTCCGGGTAGTTATCGCACCGCCACGCCGCAGCCGTGCGACGGTGTCGCCGCTCCCGGTCGCATGACGCGATACGGTCGAAGCGCTCAGCCCCGTGTGTTTCGCGAACAGGTCCACGAGCGCGACCAACCGGCTTGCCGTGTCTCCCATGACACAATCAGCGTGACACAGGTATTCTCGTGTTGACAAGAGATTTCTTCGAACGCCGTGTTCCTCTTGTCACAGACTCGGCGGGGCATCGACCCGGCCGGCGGCATCGCACCCCGCGGAATGGCCGGCGGGCACGCGCTCCTCATCCACGCCTGGATCCGGCCGCGCCTGCCTGGGGGCTACCCCCGGAGCCTGAACTATCGCGAGCGAGGGGGACAACGACCGGGGCGTCGCCCCCCTCGAGACGCGGATCCGCCCTCAGCGTACTTCGGTGTCGACCCCGTCCTCGCCCTCCGACCGGGCGATGATCGCGGCGCCGCACGAGTCGCTGAAGACGTTGATGGCGGTGCGGTACATGTCCAGGGGGCGGTCGATGGCGAGCATCGCGAGGACGATTGCCTCGGCCTGCGGGTGGCCGCCGAGCCCGATGGCGTCGAGGACGATGAAGATCACCACCAGTCCCGCCGAGGGCACGGCGGCCGCGCCGATCGACGCGAGCAAGGCCGTCATCACCGCCACGACCTGGGCGCCGAGCGACAGGTCGAACCCGATCACCTGGGCGATGAAGAGCGCCCCCACGCACTCGAAGACCGCGGTGCCGTCCATGTTGACGGTCGCCCCCATGGGGAGGACGAACGACGACACCTTGTTCGAGACTCCCACCCGCTCCTGGACCGTTCGCATCGTCACCGGCAGGGTCGCGGCCGACGAGCTGGTCGAGAACGCGATGAGCAGCGGGTTGCGCAGGTTCTTGAAGTGGATGGCGGGGGAGATGCGCGCGAGCACGATCAGCACGATGGGCAGGGTGACGAAGAGGTGGACGGTCAGCCCGGTCCCGACGGTCAGGAAGTACCGGATGAGCGGCGCGAACGACTCGAATCCAGTGGTGCCGACCATCCGCGTGATGAGCGCGAAGACCCCGATGGGGAGCAGCTTGATGATGCCGGACGTCAGCGCGACCATCGCCTGGAAGAACGCGTTGAAGAAGCCGAGCAGGGTGCCGCGGGCCCCGTCCGCCTTCAGGCTCGCGATCGCGGCCCCGAGGACGATGCTGAAGAAGATGATGGGCAGCATGTCGCCCGCCGCGGCCGCCGTCAGCACGTTCGGCGGCACGATGTCGAGGAGCAGCTCGATCCCTGACGACGGGATGTCGAGCTCGGGCATCTCGTCGCCCGACGCCGCGTCGCCGAGGGAGGCGCCCACCCCGGGCCTGAACAGGTTGACGACGATGAGGCCGGTGGTCGCGGCGAGGAAGCTCGTCAGCAGGTAGTAGCCGAGCGTCTTGCTGAACAGCCGCCCGATGGCCCGCCCGCCCCCGATGGAGGCGACCCCGGAGACGATGGAGGCGAACACCAGGGGGACGATGATCATGCGCAGCAGGCGCATGAACAGGTCGCCGATCCAGCCGACGGCGTTGGCGCCGCCCTCGCCGAAGATCAGGCCGGCGAGAGCGCCGAGGAGCATGGCGCCGAGCACCTGCCAGTGGAGCTTGAGATACCAGATCCGGTCTTGGTTGATGTCCATGGTCTAGGGGTCCTGGCCGGAGGCCGCCGCGGTGACGGGTGACCAGCTCTTCGCGCGCCGCTCGGCCGCGGCGATCTGGTCGGGCGTCAGCTGCTGCGCGACGATGGCGCGCCCTTGCAGCAGGCTCGTCCGCGCCGGTTCCGCGGCCCGCGCCGCGGCGAGCGCGAGCCACACGTACGCGGCGACCAGATCCTGCGGCACCCCGTCGCCGTTGGCGTACATGATGCCGAGGTTCTGCTGCGCCGCGCCGTCGCCCTGGTCGGCGGCCCGGCGGAACCAGCGCGCCGCCTCGGCCGCATCGCGCGGGACGCCGGCACCGGTATCGTAGCTCATCCCCAGGTTGAACTGCGCCCGCACGTGGCCCTGCTCGGCCGCGAGCCGGACCAGCCGGATGGCCTCCGCGAGGTCCTGCGCGACCCCCCGGCCGTTGAAGTACAGGTTGGCGAGTGCGAACTGCGCCTCCGGGTAGTCCTGCTCGGCGGCCCGCCGGATCCAGCGGGCCGCCTCGGCGTCGTCCTCGGGCACCCCGGCGCCGGCGTCGTGGAGATAGCCGAGGGTGACCTGGGCGGCGGGGTCGCCCTGCACCGCCGCGAGACGGTACCAGCGGGCGGCGAGGGCGAGGTCGCGGCCGACGCCCGACCCGGTCTCGTACATGCTGGCCAGGGTCACCTGCGCGGTGGGGTTGCCCTGGGCCGCGGCCATCCGCACCCAGCGCGCCGCCCGCGCCCGGTCGCGGGGGACGCCGCGCCCGTTGTAGTGCATCTGCCCGAGGTAGAACTGCGCCTCGGCGTGGCCCTGTTCGGCGGCGCGGCGGAGCCAGCGTACGGCCTCGGCCTCGTCGCGGCCGACCCCGGCGCCGCGGGCGTACATCCGCCCCAGCCTGAACTGGGCCTCCCAGTGGTCCTGCTCGGCGGCGCGGCGGAACCAGCGTACGGCCTCGACGTCGTCCTCGGGCACCCCGAGGCCGGCGTCGTAGCGCACCCCCAGGGCGTGCTGGGCCCCGGCGTGCCCCTGCCCGGCCGCCAGCCGGTACCAGTGCGCGGCCTGCCGGTCGTCCCGGGGGACGCCGGTGCCGGTGACGTGGAGGCGGGCGAGGTTGAACTGCGCCGCCGCGTCGCCGGCGTCGGCCCTGGCGCGCAACCCGCCGACGCTCTGCTGGGCATGGGCCGGCGCCGCGAGGAGCACGAGCACCGCGCCGCCGACGAACGTTCGAAGCGGCCTCGGGAGCGCCGCGCCGGCGCCTGCTGCGAACGTCACGTGCAGCGCCGGGAGCGCCGCCCCGGCGCCGATCGTCCGAAGCAACGCGACGAGCGCCGTCCCGGCGCCGGTGACGAACCTCCGAAGCGGCGGATGTCGGCGCAATCGCCTATCTCGCAACCGGGATCGTCGCGGTGTCGACGATTCCCGCGCCTTCCTCGACGGTGATCGCCCGGTCGGCGGGAACCGCGCCGAGCCGGTCCACCGCACCGCTGGGCCAGGTCACCACGACCGAGTCGGCCCGCGTCCGGCCGCCGAGCCCGAAGGTCACCGGCAGCTCGCTCTGCGACAGGTAGCTCGAGCCCGTCTTCACCACCTGCCACCGGGTCTCGCCCCCCGCCGTCACGTCGATGCGGGCCCCGATGCCGTCGCGGTTCGACGTCGTCCCCACGGTCCGAATGCGCAGCGCGCGGTTCTCGTTGCCCCCGTCGTTGCGGAGCAGCCGCGGCGGACCGCCGTTGGCGGTGACGAGCACGTCGAGGTCGCCGTCCCGGTCGAAGTCGGCATACGCGGCCCCGCGCCCCACCTGAGGCACGCCGAGGGCGGTGTCCGGCGCGCTCACCTCCTCGAACCGCCCCCGGCCGGCGTTGTGGAACAGTTGCGGCGGCTGCGCGTAGGTGATGCGGGCCTGCACCCGCTCGACGTCGTCGGCGACGTGCCCGTTGGCGGCGAAAACGTCCGGCCGGCCGTCGAGGTCGAAGTCGAAGAAGAAGCAGCCGAACGTCAGGGTCAGGAGGGTCGCCCGGCCGATGGCCGAGCGCGGCCCCTCGTCGATGAACAGGCCGTTCCCCTCGTTGTGGTAGAGGGCCATCATCTCGGTGGAGAAGTGGCCGATGACGAGGTCGGGCCGGCCCGAGCCGTCGTAGTCGGCGGCGTCGACCCCCATGCCCGCGCGGGCCACCCCCGCGTCGCTGAACGCCACCCCGGCCAGGACCCCGATGTCCTCGAACGTGCCGTCGCCGCGGTTCTCGAAGAGCTGGTCGGGCTGGGTGTCGTTGGCGACGAACAGGTCCATCCAGCCGTCGCCGTTGTGGTCGAGCATGACGACGCCGAGCGCCTTCGACGAGGGGGCGCGCAGGCCCGCCGCGTCCGTCACGTCCTCGAAGGTGGAGTCTCCCCGGTTCCGATAGAGCGTCCCGCTCTGCCCCTGGTACGACTCGGGGGTGCAGTACGACTTCGTGTCTCCGGTCAGCGAGCAGAACAGGTCGGTCTCGGGCGTCCAGCGGACGTAGTTGCCGACGAACAGGTCGAGGTGGCCGTCCTCGTCGTAGTCGAACCAGAGGGAGGCGGTCGAGAACCCCGGGTCGCCGACCCCGGCCGCCTCGGTGACGTCGGTGAAGGTGCCGTCGCCGGCGCCCTTCAACAGGCGGTTGGGCCCGAGCACCGTCAGGTAGACGTCGACGTGCCCGTCGTGGTCGAAGTCGGCGGCGGCGCCGCCCAGGCCGTACAGAGGGACATCGAGGCCCGATCCGCGGGTGATGTCGGTGAACGTCCCGTCGCGGTCGTTGCGGTACAGCGCGGCGTGGGTCTCCGCCTCGCCCCGCCCCGGCCACGACGTGCCGTTGACGAGCAGCAGGTCCTGCCACCCGTCGCCGTCGGCGTCGAGCCAGACGGCGCCCGAGCCGAACGTCTCCGGCATGTACTTGGCGCCGAAGGCGCCGGTGTTGTGGGTGAAGCGGATGCCGGCCGGCCCGGTGACGTCGGTGAAGACGACCGGGGTGGCGGCGGTCAGGACGAGGGCCGGAAGCGACCCGGCGAGGGTCAGGGCGATTGGGCGTGTCATCGGGTCAGGGGGTGGCCGGCCGCGAGTCGGGGTGCCGGTGCTCGTGGATGGCCTGCCGTTCGTTGTTGTCCTCGGGCGAGGCGCGGCGAAACGCCCCGGTGATGGCCTGGGCGGCTTCGTCCGCCTTGAACCGTTCGTAGAGCGCGCGCTCCCGCATCGCCTCTTCCCGGTTGCCCGCGCCCTGATGGGCCAGCATCAGATTGTAGTGGGCCGACACGTCCTCGGGGTCGATCGCGAGCACCGCCTCGTAGGTGGCGATGGCCGCCTCGTACTGTCGATCGAGGAACTGCAGGCGGCCGATCTGGCCGAGGACCACGCGGTCGCGCGGGTACTGCTCGCGCGCCGCCGCCAGGTGCTCCAGCGCCTCCTCGTAGCGGCCGAGGGCGCGCAGGGCGGTGCCGAGGAAGAAGTGGGCGCGCGCGAGGTCCGGCTCGAGGGCGATGGCCTGCTCGAGGAGGGGAATCGCGGCGTCGACGTCGCCCTCCTGCAGCCGGGCCCGCGCCGCGTTCACCGGCCCGTCCGGATAGTCGGGGTCGATCGCCATCACCCGGCGGAACGCCGCCTCGGCCCCCCGCAGGTCGCCCTGCAGCAGCAGGCCGATGCCGTAGTCGTTCCAGCGTCCCCGCTGCCGTGCATCGCCGGCCGGCGGTGCCGGCGCCGGAGGCAGCGGCGCGTCCGCGTCGACGACGGTCAGGCTGGCCGTGGCCTCCGCCATCACGGTGGTGGGAATGTCGGGAATCGCCTTGACGTGCCCAGACACGCCGGCCGTGTCGCCGGTAAAGACCCACCGCCCGTCGTCGTGGCCGCTCGTGACCGACGGCGCCGGGTCGGACGGGTCGCGGACGCCGGCGAACGCCCACTGGGTGAACCACCACGCGAACTTGCGATAGTTGACCCTGGCCCGCAGGGTGATGCGGTCGCCGGCGTCCTCGGGAATCCGCAGCCGGTAGTGGACGGTGTCGGCCGCGCCGGGGGGGATCAGCCGCACGTAGGCGACGGACCGGGTCGCCCAGGCGTTCCGCTTGTTGATGGGGTTGCCGTGCTCGTCGAGCTGCAGGCTGCGGTAGAAATGGGCGCCGGGGTCCACCGGCCCGCTGCCCCCGTCCGCCGCCTCGCCGCTGTGGAGGAGCACGCGGCCGCGGTCGTCCACCGCCTCGAGCTCGACCCAGACGTCGAAGGCGTCGACGGTGCCGCCGGGGAAGAAGTGGCCGACGTTGCGGGTGCGGACCACCACCTCGAGGCGCACCGACTCGCCGCGCCGCACCGCCACCGGCGTCAGGTCGAGGGGCGCGATGACCTCCGCCGGCGCGGGTCCCCCGGGCAGGCGCCGTCCCGCTCCGAACTGCAGAGACTCCTCGCCCACCGGGAACGTGCTCGACAGGGCGGGCTCGGCCCCCGCCACGACCGCCGCGGCGGGGGTCGGCGCGTCGGCGACGCGGGTAATGCCGAACACGTCGATGCTCACCTGCCCGGCCCGCAGGAAGTCCTGCACCGCCTCGAGCTGCGCCTGGTCCCGGTTGACGAACGGCAGGGCGGTGTTGGCGCCGGGGAAGCGGTGCGATCGCACGTAGCCGTCGCGGGCGGCGGGGTCGTCGGACCGCACCAGGGGCATGTGGCACGAGCTGCAGGTCTGCGGCGTCTCGGGGTAGTAGAACGACCGGGCGCCCTGCCCGGAGACCCCCGACGCCTGCCAGTTGTCGTACTCGTTGAACCCCCGCACCCACCGGTAGTCGTTGACCGGCAGGTCGAGGTGCACCTTGTGGCACGACGAGCAGAACTCGGCGCTCTGCTCCCGGTGGAACGGCTTCATGAACGTGTCGCGGTGGGGGGTCGGCGCGAGCCGCAGCAGCAGGTCGTGCACGCCCCGCAGCAGCGGGTGCTCGCTCGCCGCGAGGTCGTGCAGCGGGGGGTACTCGATGGTGAAGTCGCCCTGGCCCATGGTGCTGCCGACGTGCACGATGGAGTGGCACGACGTGCAGCCGAGCCCCGCCTGCGCCTCGGGGGTGTCGATCTGCTCGACGATCGGCCGGTCGAAGCGCCCGTTGAAGAACACCGCGTGGTCGTGGCAGCCGGCGCACCACTTCGACGGCCGGGTGCCCACGACCTCCTGCATGTACTCGATGGACCGCCGGTACCACTGGTTGTTGAACGACGAGAAGTGGTGGGCCGAGGCGTTCCACTGCTCGTAGATGTCGACGTGGCACCGGCCGCAGGTCTCGCTCGTCAGGAAGAAGTCGGCGGGAATGGTGCCGCCGGTGTTCGTCGTCGCCGACGACGGCGCGAACGGGCTGGAGGCCCCGGCCCCCTCCTCGGCCATGCTCGCCGGCGGGCGGACGGGGTTCTCGATGCGGTGGGCCTCGCGCCATTCGGCGTCCCGCGCCGCCCGCAGCAGGGGCGCGGCGAGGCCGGCCGCCGCGGCCGCGACGAGGCCGATTCGGACGGCTCGGCTCCACGCGGGCGTCCCGCCGGCGGTGCGCCACAGGTGGACGCCCCACAGGACGGCGCCGGCCGCCGACACCACGACGTGAATCTGCAGCAGCCAGGCGTTCTGGCGGGTGGCCCCGAGCGCGGCCACGGCCAGCCCGAGGCACAGCCCCGCCGCCATCAGGCCCACCCCGGCCGCGGCCGGGACGTTCTCCTTCCACGGACGCCGCCACGCCTTCCGGACGAGCACCCCCACGAGCACGAGGCCCAGCAGGGGATGCAGCGCCACGCCGGCGAAGTACGCGAGGGACGCGGCCGGCGCCGCGACCAGATGGGCCGCCGTCAGCAGCAGGGCGATGAAGCCGAGCGCCGCCAGCCGGGACATGCTCATCAACTTCATCGTAACGCAGGACGGCGGCGGCGTGGTCCGACCCCCGCCGGGTGGCGCCGCGCCCCTCGTCGGGGCTCGGCCGCGACGAGGGGCCGGGCAGGTCCCGGGGGCGGTGGTAGAATCGCCCGCGATGCCTTCGAACCGAGCCGCCTCTCCGCGCCTCGCCTGGTTCTGCGCGCTGTGCGTGGCGGCCGGCCTCACGCTGGCCGTACCCGCCCAGGAACGCGAATGGCTGGCCGGCGACTCGCACATCCACAGCCACTGGAGCGCCGGCTACGACTACCGCACCAGTCCGCCGACCCCCATCAAGGGGCGGGACGCCCTGTACTCGACGCCCCGGAACGCGGCGATGGCGCGCAAGTTCGGCTTGCGCTGGATGGTGACGACCGACCACGGCGGCCCCTACCACTCCAAGCTGAACATCGAGCAGGCGCACCGCGAGCTGACCCTGTCGCGCGAGCTCGTTCCCGAGGTGCTCCAGTTCTACGGCATGGAGCTCAACATGCCGGGCATGGACCACCACACCCTCATCATCCCCCGGGCCGAGGACGAGGCGTCGGTTCTCCACGAGATAGAGAGCCGCTTCGACGCCAACGAGGACTGGGCCCGTCCCCTCGACCCGCGCCGGCAGTCGGCGGCGCTGAGGCGGCAGGCGCTGGCCCACATGCAGGGGCTGGACCGGCTGCCCATCCTGTTCGCCAACCACCCCTCCCGCTCGGCGGAGGCCATCGGGAGCTACGGCCGCGACGAGCCGTGGGAGCTCCGCGAGAACAACGACCTCGCGCCCGACGTGTACCGGGGCATGGAGGGCGCGCCCGGCCACCAGGCGGCCACCCTGACCGACCGGAACAGCAGCGTGTACCGCGGCTCCTACTGGAACCCCGGAGCGCAGACCCTGGGCGGCTTCGACCAGATGACGGCCATCGTCGGCGGCCTTTGGGACGCCCTGCTCGGCGAGGGGCGCCGGTTCTGGATCGTGGCCTCGTCCGACTCGCACTTCCACTACGCCGAGACGGTGAGGGCGGGGAGCGACTTCTGGCCCGGGGAGTTCCACAAGACCTGGGTCCACGCCCATCCAACCTACGCGGACGTCCTCGACGGGCTCCGGCAGGGGCGCATGTTCGCGGTCGCCGGCGACCTCGTCGCCGAGCTCGAGGTCGGCCTCGAGAGCGACGGGGGGCGCGAGGCGGGGCTCGGCGGCACGTTGCGGGTCGCGCGCGGGGCGCAGGTCACCGCCACCGTCCGGTTCCGCGATCCGGAGACCCCGAACGGGGCGGGGGAGAACCCCGCCGTCCGGCGGGTCGACGTCATCGTCGGCGAGGTGCGGGGACCTGCCTCCGACCCCGCCAACGACCGCAACCCCACGACGCGGGTCCTCGCCCGGTTCACGCGCGACGCGCTGGCCCGCGACGGAGACCGGTTCACCCTCGAGGCACCGCTCCCGGCCGTCGACGGCGACCTCTACGTCCGCGTGCGCGGAACGAGCACCGAGGACCTCGAGCCCCTCGTGGACGGAACCGACGAGAACCCGTGGCACGACCTCTGGTTCTACTCGAACCCGATCTTCGTCGAGGTCGAGTGACGGCGCCCTCTTGATCGTCGATCCCTGGTTCTACGTCGCCGCGACGGTCGCGGTGCTCATCGTCGGCATCGCCAAGGGCGGGCTCGGCGGGGGCATCGCGGTGGTCGGGGTGCCCCTGATGGCGATGGTCATCAGCCCCGCCCGGGCCGCCGCGGTGCTGCTGCCGATCCTCATGGTCATGGACGTCCTCGCGGTCCGCGCCTACCGGGGGGCGTGGGACTGGCCCAACCTGCGGGTGCTGGTGCCGGCGGCGCTGCTGGGCACGGCGATCGGCACGGTGACCTTCGAGTACCTGACCCCCGACGGGCTGCGCGCCCTCGTGGGGGTCATCGCCCTGACCTACTCGCTGCAGTACTTCGCGCCCCGAGGGAAGTCGACGCGACGGTCTCCGCGCCGCGTGTCCGGCGTCCTCTGGGGGACGCTGTCGGGGTTCGCGAGCTTCTCGGTGCACGCCGGGGGACCGCCGCTCCACGCCTACCTGCTGCCCCAGCGCATGGACCGCACGACGTTCCAGGCCACCGGGGTGGCGTTCTTCTTCGTCGTGAACTGGTCGAAGGTGGGTCCCTATGCCTGGCTGGGCCAGTGGAACACGGACGACCTGCTCACCTCGCTGGTGCTCCTGCCCCTCGCGCCCTTGGGCATCTGGATAGGCCGCCGCCTGCACGAGCGTGCCACCGACGACCTGTTCTTCCGCATCGTCCACGCCTCGCTCTTCGTCATCGGCGTGAAGCTGCTGTATGACGTGACGTTGTGATGTTCACGACACTGTGGTAATGTTTATCGCATGGAAGGCGCCGACAGGCTCATCGCGGTGGGGAACCTGTTGATCTCGATGGTCACGGCAATCGGTCTCGTCGTCAGCATGTGGGTGCTCAACGGGAAGATCGACAAGCTCAGCGGCAAGTTCGACAGGCTGACCGGCCGCGTCGACGCGCTGGAGACCAGCCATACCGCCCACGTCAACAGCGGACTGCACGCGCGTTGAGGGGGCGGGCCCGCCCCCGCATCTCGAGCCGGCGACTGGAATCGCCGGCGAGCCGCCCGGTCTCGGCCCGACTTGAAGTCACCGCTTGCGGCTCCGATCGCCGCCCCAGCCCACGCGGCAAGAGCCCCTACCGTCCCGGCGGCGCGGAGTCCGGGCTCTCAAGCCGTTTCCTGCGAACCGCGATCTCCGGGGCCGTCCGGCCGCGGGTTCACCCGGCCGGCGGCATGGTGTCAGTCACGACCGGCGCGGTCGAATCCCGGTCCGATTCCGTGTCGGGGCCGTCGCCATTGTAGAATTCACCATTGGCCAACTTGCGAGGAGAGCACTCTTGAGCAATCGATCCGTCGTGTGGTGTCTGACCGTGGCGTTGGTGGGCGCAATGGCTGCGACCGTCTTCGGGCAGGAACCGGCCGAGACCTGGGAGCCGCCCCGGCTCGCCGACGGCCGCCCCGATCTGCAGGGGGTCTGGGACTTCCGCACCGCCACCCCCTTCGAGCGCCCCGAGGGGCTCGGTGAAACGCTGACCGAGGAGCAGGCGGCGGCCATCGAGTCGTTCGCGGCCGCCGCGCAGCAGTCGGCCGACCAGGCGCCGGCCGAGGGCAACGTCGGTGCCTACAACGCGTTCTGGCTCGATTTCGGCACCACCGTCGGCGACGACCGCCGCGCGTCCCTGATCGTCGAGCCCGACAGCGGCCGCATGCCCGAGCTGGTCGAAGGCGCCGCCCGACAGGCGGGGTCGCTCGACGTCGACGTGCCCGGCGAGCGTCCCTGGCGCGTGCGCTCGGCCGGCATCGGGGCCGACGGCCCCGAGGACCGCGGCCTCGCCGAGCGGTGCCTCGTCGGCTTCAACTCGGGCCCGCCGATGATGCCCAGCGCCTACAACAACAACATGCAGCTCTTCCAGAACGACGACCACGTGGTCATCCTGAACGAGATGGTCCACGACGCCCGCATCGTCCCCCTCGGGCCGCGGGAACATCTGCCCGAGTCGCTGCTGCAGTTGAACGGCGACTCCCGCGGCCGGTGGGAGGGCGACACCCTCGTCGTCGAGAGCCGCAACTTCTCGGACATGCGGGCGAGCTTCGAGCCCAACGCGCTCGTGGCCCTGGGGCTCGGCTCGACCCTGCGGCTCACCGAGCGGTTCACCCGGGTGAGCGACGACACGCTGCTCTACGAGTACACCGTCGACGACCCGGCCACGTTCACGGCCCCGTTCACGGCGGCGGTGCCGATGCGGCTCTCCGACTCGCTCATCTACGAGTACGCCTGCCACGAGGGCAACTACGGCATGATCAACGCCCTGAGCGGGGCGCGGGCGGCCGACGCGTCGACGGAGCAGTAGATCGTCGGAGCCGTCAGGGGATCCGCGGCGCAGCACGGCGCGGCGCCTCCTGGAGGCGCGGGCCCTACCGGGTGCGCCGGTGGTCGGAGCGGCCGAAGCCGGCGGTCTCGCTGGTCCGTATCGAATGGGAACGACGCGGGGCGCACCCCGTGACGCTTGCGCGACGGGGGCCGAGGGCCTACCATCCCTCCGGGAGATGCTATGCGGATGACCTTTCTGCGCGTGTTGACGGTGCTGGGTGCGGCGGCGGTGGCGGCGGGGCTCTACCCGGACACCGGTCCGGAGGTGGTCCTCGCCCAGTCGCCGGAGCAGGTCGAGTTCCACCGCGACGTGCGGCCGGTGCTCGCCTGGGCGTGCTTCGCGTGCCACGGGGCGTCCGAGGCGACGCGCCAGGCCGAGCTGCGGCTCGACACCGCCGACTTCATCGGGACCCACGTTCGGCCGGGTGACGCCGGCGGCAGCCCGCTGTTCCAGCGGCTGACGACGGACGAGCCGGTCGCCCTCATGCCGCCGGCCTCGTCGGGGCGGTCGCTATCGGCCGACCAGATCCAGCTCGTGCGGACGTGGATCGACCAGGGCGCGCACCTCGGCGCCGACCCCGCGGCGGCGGGCGCCGCCCCGGTGGCGGTGGCCGGGCGCACCGTCGACTTCGGCCGCGAGGTGAGGCCCCTGCTCGCGCAGAACTGCTTCTCGTGCCACGGGCCCGACGAGGCGTCGCGCCAGGCCGGCCTGCGGCTCGACGTGCCCGAGGGGCCGTTCGCCGACCGCGGCCGATACGGCGGCCCCGCCGTCGTCGCGGGAGACGCCGCGGCCAGCCTGCTCGTGCACCGGGTGTCGGCCGACGACGCGCGGGTGCGGATGCCCCGCGGCGGCGAGGCCCTCGACGAGGCCGAGGTCGAGACCCTCAGCCTGTGGATCGACCAGGGCGCCGAGTGGGAGTCGCACTGGGCGTTCATCCCGCCCGCGCGGCCGGTGGCGCCGCCGGTGGCCGACGCCGAGTGGCCGCGGAACACCATCGACCGCTTCGTGCTGCGGCGGCTCGAGGAGGCGGGCCTGACCCCGTCCGACGAGGCCGACCGCGCGACCCTGCTGCGGCGCGTCACCCTCGACCTCACCGGCGTGCCCCCGACCCCGACCGACCTTGCCGACTTCCTGAACGACGATTCCGCCGACGCCTACGAGGAGGCCGTCGACCGGCTGCTCGCGTCGCCGCGCTACGGCGAGCGCATGGCCGTCGAGTGGCTCGACGCCGCCCGCTACGCCGACACCAACGGCTACCAGACCGACGGCGAGCGGTCGATGTGGCGCTGGCGCGACTGGGTCATCGACGCCTACAACGCCAACATGCCGTTCGACCGGTTCACCATCGAGCAGCTCGCCGGCGACATGCTGCCCGACCCCACCCTCGACCAGCGCGTCGCCACCGCGTTCAACCGCAACCACAGCCTGAACAGCGAGGGCGGCATCGTCGTCGACGAGTTCCTCGCCGAGTACGGGGTCGACCGCGTGTCGACCACCGGCACCGTGTGGATGGGCCTGACCCTGGGGTGCGCGCGCTGCCACGACCACAAGTTCGACCCGATCTCGCAGAGGGAGTTCTACGAGGTCATGGCGAACTTCAACAACATCCCCGAGCGGGGCAAGGGCTTCAAGTACGTCAACTCGCCGCCTCTGGTGACCGCCCCCACCGGCGAGCAGCAGGCCGAGCTCGACGAGCTCTACGCCGAGCTCGCCGAGGCACGCGCGGCGCTGGCCGCCCTCGACGCCGAGGCCGCGGCGGCCCGGGCCGAGTGGGAGGCGTCGCTCGAGGCGGCGGGGCCGGTCGACTGGAACCTCCGCAGGGGGCTCTTGGCCTACCACGCCTTCGACGGCACCATCGACGGCATCCAGACGTCGACCGACGTGCCCGCGGTGCTCGAGGACGGGCTGCCGCGGTTCTATCCCGGCGTGCTCGGCCACGCCGCGAGCTTCGACGGGCGGCGCTTCGTCAACGCCGGCAACAGCCCCGACGTCGGCTACGACGACGCGTTCAGCCTCGCCGCATGGATGTACCCGACGGCCGAGAACGGGGTGATCGTCTCGCGCGCCGCGGGCGGCGACCAGGGCGAGGTGGGCTGGGGCCTCTACCTCGAGGACGGCCGGCTTCGCCTCAACCTGTCGACGCGGGTGCTCGACGACGGTGTGGCGGCCGAGACGGTGGGCGAGATCGCCCTCGGCCGGTGGCAGCACGTCGTCGCCACCTACGACGGCTCGAAGACCCCCGAGGGCATCCGCATCTACGTCGACGGCCGCCTGCAGGCGCTCGAGCCGCTGCTCGATCTGGTCGGCAACCGGCTGCCGGCGACGCGTTACCCCCTCCGCATCGGGGCCAGCGGCTCGGACAAGCCGCGGTTCCGGGGCAACCTCGACGAGGTCCGCATCTACGAAGGCGTGCTGACCCCGGCCGAGGCCGCGGTGGTGGGGACGCGCGAGTCGCTGGGGCAGATTGCCGCTCTCGCGCCCGGCCAGCGGACCACGGCCCAGGCCGACAAGCTGCGGCTGGCGTTCCTCGACCAGTACGCGCCGCCCGCCATCCAGGCGGCGGTGCGCGAGGTCGCCCGGCTCGAGCGGCAGCGCGACGAGCTGTGGGCGAGCTTCCCGACCGTCATGGTGATGGAGGAGCGGACCGTCCGCAAGCCCACCTACCGGCTGAATCGCGGCGCCTACGACAGCCCGGCCGAGGAGGTGTTTCCCGGCGTGCCCGCGGTCCTGCCGCCGCTGCCCGAGGGCGTCGAGGCCAACCGCCTCTCGTTCGCGCGCTGGCTCGTCGACCCGGAACATCCCCTGACGGCCCGGGTCACCGTGAACCGGTTCTGGCAGATGTACTTCGGGACCGGCATCGTGAAGACGGCCGAGAACTTCGGCACCCAGGGCGAGTTCCCCAGTCATCCCGAGCTGCTCGACTGGCTCGCCACCGAGTTCGTCAACTCGGGCTGGGACGTCAAGGCCCTGCAGCGGGCCATCGTGACGAGCGCCGCCTACCGCCAGGCGTCCCACGTCACCGCCGAAGAGTTCGAGAGCGATCCCGAGAACCGCATGATCGCGCGCGGCCCCCGGCTGCGCCTGCCCGCGCCGATGATCCGCGACCAGGCCCTCGCCGTCTCCGGCCTCCTCGTCGAGAAGGTCGGCGGACCGTCGGTCAAGCCGTACCAGCCGGAGGGCCTCTGGGCCGACATGGTCGAGGGCGGCTACGGCGACTACGTGCAGGAGACGGGCGACGACCTCTACCGCCGCAGCCTCTACACGTTCTGGAAGCGCACCCTCGGGCCGCCGACGATGATGACGTTCGACGCCTCGACCCGCGAGACGTGCATCGTGCGCACCGGCCGCACCAACACGCCGCTCCAAGCCCTGAACCTGATGAACGACGTGACCTACGTCGAGGCCGCCCGCCGCCTCGCCGAGCGCATGATGACCGAGGGCGGCGAGACGCCGGAGGACCGCATCGGCTACGCGTACCTCCTGTCCACCGCCCACCGGCCCCCGCCGGCCGCGCGCGACATTCTGGTGAGCGGCTACGAGCGCCATCTCGACCGCTACCAGGCCGACCGCGGCGCCGCCCTCGAGCTCGTCAGGCAGGGCGAGTCCGGGCGCGACGAGACGTTGGACGTGGCCGAGCTGGCGTCGTACACGATGGTCGCCAACCTGATTCTGAACTTCGACGGCACGATCACGAAGGAATAGCGCGAGTCCGGGCGCGACGAGACCTCGGCGCACCTGAGCCGGGCGTCGCACCCGACGGTCGCCACCAACTTTGACGGCACGATCACAGAGGAATGACGATGGACGCGAATCTCGAACGGCTTCTGACCCGGCGGCGCTTCTTCGAGCTCGCTAGCACCGGCATCGGGACCGCGGCCCTCGCCACCCTCTTCGGGCAGGACCTGCTGGCCCAGGCCCCCGGCGGTGGCGCCCCCGGGGCGGCGGCCGGCTTCGGCGCCCTCCCCGGCCTGCCGCACCACGCGCCGAAGGCGAAGCGCATCATCTACCTGTTCCAGTCCGGCGCCCCCTCGCAGCACGAGCTGTGGGACTACAAGCCGGCCCTCCGGCGGATGGTCGGCGAGGACCTGCCGCCGTCGGTGCGCGGCGACCAGCGGGTGACCACCATGACGGCGGGGCAGGAGCGGTTCCCGCTCGTGCCGTCGATGTTCGAGTTCAGGCAGCACGGCGAGACCCGCACCTGGGTCAGCGACCTGATGCCGCACACCGCGAAGATCGTCGACGAGCTGTGCTTCATCAAGTCGATGCACACCGAGGCGATCAACCACGACCCCGGCATCACCTTCTTCCAGACCGGGGCCCAGCTCGCGGGCCGGCCCAGCATGGGGGCGTGGCTGACGTACGGCCTCGGCAGCATGAACGCCGACCTGCCGACCTTCGTCGCCATGATCTCGAAGGGCTCGGCCCAGACCGGGCAGCCCCTCTACGACCGCCTTTGGGGCAGCGGCTTCCTGCCCACGCGCTACCAGGGCGTGAAGTTCCTCTCGACCGGCGACCCCGTGCTGTACCTGTCGAACCCTCCCGGGGTCGACCAGGGTACGCGCCGCCGCTATCTCGACGACCTCGGCGCGCTGAACCAGCTGAAGGAGGCCGAGTACGGCGACCCCGAGACGAGCACGCGCATCGCCCAGTACGAGATGGCCTACCGCATGCAGAGCTCGGTGCCCGAGCTGACCGACCTCTCGGACGAGCCCGACAGCACCTTCGAGCTCTACGGCCCCGACTCGCGCACCCCCGGCACCTTCGCCCGCAACTGCCTGCTCGCGCGCCGGCTGGCCGAGCGCGACGTCCGCTTCATCCAGTGCTTCCACCGCGGCTGGGACCAGCACACGCGCCTGCCCCGCGGCATCCAGCGTCAGGCCAAGGACGTCGACCAGGCCCAGGCCGCCCTCGTCACCGACCTCAAGCAGCGCGGGATGCTCGACGACACCCTCGTCGTCTGGGGCGGCGAGTTCGGCCGCGGCGCCTACTGCCAAGGCGTCTTCACCGAGGACAACTACGGCCGCGACCACCACCCCCGCTGCTTCACCATCTGGCTCGCCGGCGGCGGCGTCAAGCCCGGGGTCACGTACGGCGAGAGCGACGACTTCTCGTACAACATCGCCCGCGACCCGGTGCACATCCACGACCTGCACGCGACGATGCTGCACCTGCTCGGCATCGACCACACGCGGCTGACCTACGCCTACCAGGGGCGGAACTTCCGGCTGACCGACGTGCACGGAAGGGTGGTGAACGGCATCCTGGCGTGACGGGTCGTTCCGGCCTGACGCAGGACGTGACTCCGGGAGTCTCGATCGACCGTGGCTTCCGAAGGGACGCGTCATGAAGCTCCACTACTACCCGGAAACCGACAGTCTGTATGTGGAGTTCAAGGCCGGTCCTGGCGTGGAGACACGTGAAGTCTCCGCCGGTATGAACGTCGATCTCGATGCGGCGGGCAACGCGGTCGGCTTCGATATCGACCACGCCTCCACGAAGCTCGATCTGACTACGCTCGGGACCGAAGCCTTGCCCGTGCGGTCGTACAAGGCGGGGTGAGCGTCCGCGGTTCGGCCCCCATACCCCAAGAGGCGATCCGGAGAAGCCGTAGAGACCTCGGGCACGACGTGACGCGCCATGGACAGGCGATTCTCCGAGCAGCCGATCCTGAACTCGCCCTACCGGTACCCCCAGCGGCACTGGGAGCTCGACGCAAGCGGCCAGCCGACGAACAGGATTGTCTACAAGCGGCGGCAGGTCGCGTTCATCTCGGCGATCCCGACGTCGAAGAAGCAGAAGGGCATCCAGCGGCAGATCGTCTTCGACAAGGCCGCGCAGGCGCTCGGGTCTGGGCCCCAGAAGTACGACCTAACGGCGTTCATCAGCAACATTCGCCACCGAGTGGACCGCTGGCGCGAGCTTCCCGATCCGGCTTCGTGGCGGGTGACGCCCGAGACGGCGCGGCTCCTCCGGCACTGGCGCAGCCACCACTTCGGCGACATCCGACCGTTCTTCTGCCAGGTCGAGGCGGTGGAGACCCTCATCTGGCTGACCGAGGTCGCCCCCCAGCTCGGGCGGGAGGAGCGGAAGATCCTCGACGACCTCGGGGCAGCGAGCGACGAGGCGAACCCCGGCCTCGCCCGGTTGGCCCTGAAGCTCGCCACCGGCGCCGGCAAGACCACGGTGATGGCGATGATCATCGCCTGGCAGACCGTCAACGCGGTCCGCCGGCCCGGCAGCACGCGGTTCACCCGCGGGTTCCTGGTGGTCGCTCCCGGCGTCACGATTCGCGACCGGCTCCGCGTGCTGCAGCCGAACGACCCGGACGCCTACTACGCGAGCCGCGAGCTCGTGCCCGGCGACATGCTGCGCGACCTCGAGCGAGCGAAGATCGTCATCACCAACTACCACGCGTTCATGCTGCGCGAGCGGCTGGAGCTGTCGAAGGGCGGTCGCGCCCTGCTGCAGGGCTCGGGGCCGGACCTGGGCACCAGGGAGACCGAGGGGCAGATGCTCCAGCGGGTCATGCCGGGCCTGATGAGCCTCAAGCGCATCCTCGCGCTGAACGACGAGGCGCACCACTGCTACCGCGAGAAGCCGGCCGGCGAGGACGAAGAGGGAAAGCTGAAGGGTGACGACCGCAAGGAGGCCGAGAAGAACAAGGAGGCGGCGCGGGTCTGGATCTCCGGCCTCGAGGCGGTGCAGCGCAAGCTCGGCCTGCAGCGCGTGGTCGACCTGTCGGCGACGCCGTTCTTCCTGCGCGGGTCGGGCTATGCGGAGGGGACCCTCTTCCCGTGGACGGCCAGCGACTTCTCGCTGATGGACGCCATCGAGAGCGGCATCGTCAAGCTGCCCCGGGTGCCCGTGGCCGACAACATCCCCGGCGGCGAGATGCCGAAGTTCCGGAACCTGTGGGAGCACATCCGGCCGAAGATGCCGAAGAAGGGGCGCGGCAAGGCGGGCGGGCTCGACCCCCTCAGCCTGCCGGTCGAGCTCCAGACCGCCCTCGACGCGCTCTACGGGCACTACGAGCAGACCTTCGAGCTGTGGGCGGAGGCGGGCATCGAGGTTCCGCCCTGCTTCATCGTCGTCTGCAACAACACGTCGACCTCGAAGCTGGTCCACGACTTCATCGCCGGCTTCCACCGTGAGAACGAGGACGGCTCCACGTCGCTGGTGAACGGCCGCTTCTCCCTCTTCCGCAACTTCGACGAGCACGGCACCGCGCTGGCCCGGCCGCGGACGCTGCTCATCGACAGCGAGCAGCTCGACTCGGGCGAGGCCCTCGACAAGAGCTTCCGCGACGCCGCCGGCGACGAGATCGAGCGCTTCCGGCGCGAGATCGTCGCCCGCACCGGCGACCGCCGGCAGGCCGAGCACCTGACCGACCAGGACCTGCTGCGCGAGGTCATGAACACCGTCGGCAAGCCCGACACCCTCGGCGGGTCGATCCGCTGCGTCGTCTCCGTCTCCATGCTCACCGAGGGCTGGGACGCGCGGACCGTCACCCACGTGCTCGGCGTCCGCGCGTTCGGCACCCAGCTCCTCTGCGAGCAGGTCATCGGCCGCGCGCTGCGCCGGCAGTCGTACGATCCCAACACCGAGGGCCTCTTCGACGTCGAGTACGCCGACGTCCTCGGCATCCCGTTCGACTTCACCGCCAAGCCGGTGCCCGTCAAGCCGACGCAGCCGCGCGAGACGGTGCTCATCAAGGCGATCTCGCCCGAGCGCGACGCCTGCGAGATCCGCTTCCCGCGGGTCGCGGGCTACCGCGTCGAGCTGCCGGAAGAGCGCCTGACCGCCAAGTTCGACGACGACGCGACGCTCGAGCTGACGCCCGACCTGGTCGGCCCGTCGATCACCCGCAACGAGGGGATCATCGGCGAGGGCGTCGACCTGAACCTGGTCCACACCGGCGACCTGCGGCGGTCGACGCTGCTCTTCCACCTGACCAAGCGGCTGCTCGAGACCAAGTGGCGCGACCCCGGCGAAGAGCCCAAGCTGCACCTGTTCGGCCAGCTCAAGCGGATTGCCCGGCAGTGGCTCGACGCCCACCTCGTGTGCAAGGGCGCCACGTATCCGGCCCAGCTCATGTACCAGGAGCTGGGCGACATGGCGTGCGAGCGCATCACGGCGGGCATTACCACGACGCTGCTGGGGGAGCGGCCCATCAAGGCGGTGCTCGATCCCTACAACCCCGTCGGCTCGACCGCCCACGTGCACTTCACTACGTCGAAGAAGACCCGGTGGCAGACCGATGCCGCCCTTTGCCACGTCAACTGGGTGGTGTGCGACAGCGACTGGGAGGCCGAGCTGTGCCGGGTGGTCGAGGCGCACCCGCGGGTGCGCGCCTACGTCAAGAACCACAACCTCGGCCTCGAGGTGCCGTACCGCTACGGCTCCGAGACGCGCCGCTACCTGCCCGACTTCATCGTGCTCGTCGACGACGGCCGCGGCGACGACGACCTGCTGCGCCTCGTTGTGGAAGTCAAGGGCTACCGCCGCGAGGACGCCAAGGACAAGAAGAAGACCATGGACGTCTACTGGGTGCCCGGCGTCAACAACCTCGGCGCCTGCGGCCGCTGGGCGTTCGCCGAGCTGACCGACGTGTACGAGATGGAGGAGGACCTCGAGGCGGCGTTGAAGGCGCGGTTCCAGGCGGCAGTCGAGCAGGCGGTGCGTTGACCGGGGCGGACGCCGAGTCGGCGGGCCGTTCGTCCCTCTCCGGCGCGCGACGGGGCGCTGGTATACGCTAAAGCAGTGTGCACGAAGAACGTGCGGCGCGGAAGGCATGAAGAACATCACCTTGAGCGCCGACGACGCCTTGATCGAGGCGGCGCGCCAGCGGGCGGCCAGCGAGCGCACGACCCTGAACGAGCAATTCCGCCGGTGGCTCGCCGACTACGTGGGCCGGAAGCGGCAGGCCGCCGAGGCCGCGCAGGTCATGCAAGAGCTTCAGGGCCGGCTGCAAGTGGGGCGGCGGTTGACCAGAGAAGAAGTGAATGAGCGTTGACTGATTCCTCGACACCAACGTCTTCGTGTACCAACTCGAGGGACGCGACGTCCGCAAGGCCGATATCGCCCGGGACCTCATTCGCCAGGGAATCGAGAGCGGAAACGCGTGCATCAGCTTCCAGGTGGTACAGGAGTGCCTCAACACGGCCCTCCGCAAGGCGCTCGTTCCGCTCGGCGGGCATGAGATGCGCCGGTGTACCTGGACTCGGTGCTCGCGCCGCTGCTGCGGGTGCAGCCCAGCCTGCGCCTCTACCACGCGTCGCTGGACATCCAGTCGCGGTACCAGTTCGCCTACTACGACGCCCTCATCGTCGCCTCGGCCCTCGACGCCGGTTGCGCCACCCTGTACAGCGAGGACATGCAGGACCGCCAGCGCATCGAAGGGCTGACGGTCGTCGACCCGTTCCGTGCCGGGCCTGCCCCGCCACGCAAGAGGGCGACCGGCTGACGCGGGAGAGCGAGTGGCCAATGAAGCGATCCGCACGCCGGTCCGCGCGTTCTTCGGGTCGTGACGCCGACCGAGGGTGAGACAATCCACAACCTCGGCGCCTACGGCCGCTGGGTCTTCGCCGAGCTGACCGACGTGTACCAGATGGAGGAGGACTTCGAGAGCGCGCTGGAGGCGCGGTTCCAGGCCGTGGTCGACCGGGTGGCGCCTTGACGAGAGACGGCGGCGGGGCTACGTTGGAGAGGTTCGCCGCGGGGGCGCGGATGGAGCGCTTGCGGATGGGTCGAACCAGGCAACACGCATGGAGTACACCGCGGTCGTGACAGATTGCGGCGAATGGTGGATCGGGTGGATCGACGAGGTGCCCGGCGTGAATTGCCAGGAACGCAGCCTCGACGAACTGCGCACGAGCCTGGCCAGCGCACTTGCGGAACCCCTTGGCGAACCTGATCGCGGAGGAGGCGATGAAGCTGAAGGTCGTGATCCACGAGGCTGAGGAGGGCGGCTTCTGGGCCGAGGTGCCGTCCATCCCGGGATGCGCCACGCAGGGAGACTCGTTCGAGGAGTTGCTGAGCAACCTCTACGAAGCGGTCGAAGGCTGCCTTTCCGTCGAGGTGCAGCAGATCCCCCTGTCAGACACGGACAGGGTGATCGAGATCGCGGTGTGAAGGCCGTCACCGGCAACCGATTCTGCGCGGTTCTCGCAGCGCGGGGCTGGCAGTTGAGGCGAATCAACGGCAGCCATCACATCTACATGAAGCGGGCATCCCTGCTCGCATTTCCGTACCCGTGCACGGCGGCAAGGTCCTGAAGCGCGGCCTGCAGAGGCACCTGATGAAGACCGCGCGAATCGGGGAATCCGAGCTGTAGGACGGATATGGCCAAGCGGCAGCGCAAGCCTCCCACGAAGGTCGAGACCCTCACCCACGGCGAGGCGTCGCGGAAGAACATCCCCACCGCCGAGTTCCGGTCGGTGATGGACCGGTCCGAGCAGAGCCCCGTCCGGGTCGCCTACGAGCGCCGCAACCGCGACCTCGACCCCCAGCTCGTCTGGCGCGGCAAGGACGAGCAGGACTGGTCCGACCTCGTCGTGCAGGCCCCGCCCCTCTACATCCAGGAGAAGGTGCACCCCAAGGTGCTCATCGACGACCTGCGGCGCCGGTCCGAGGACCGGCGCCGCGACCGCGAGGACGCCGCCGGCGAGACCCAGCCCGACCTGTTCGCCGACTTCAACGGCCTGCCCGACGAGGGCGCGAAGACCGAGTTCTACCAGCACGACGCCAACTGGTCGAACCGGATGATCCTCGGCGACAGCCTCCAGGTGATGGCATCCCTGGCCGAGCGCGAGGGCCTACGCGGCAAGGTCCAGTGCATCTACCTCGACCCGCCCTACGGCATCAAGTTCAGGTCCAACTTCCAGTGGTCGACGACGAGCCGTAAAGTGAAGGACGTGGACGAGCGCGCACAGATTACACGTGAGCCCGAGCAGGTGAAGGCTTTCCGGGATACTTGGCGCGATGGCGTTCACTCCTACCTGACCTACCTACGCGACCGGTTAGCGATAGCGCGAGACTTGCTGACGGACACCGGCAGCATCTTTGTACAGATTGGAGACGCGAACGTACATCGCGTCCGGAGTTTGATGGAAGAAGTCTTTGGTGACGATAACTTTGTGTCGGGAATTCACTTTAGGTCCCGGATGCCGATGTCGTCGGGCGACATAGAGAACGTCTATGATCATATCTTATGGTTTGCGCGGAACAAGACGTTACTCAAGTACAGGGATTTGAAACGTCCAAAAAGAACCGGAAGTTCGTCTGAGTTCAACTTGTCGGATCGTCGTCCAGGGGGGTTCGTAAGGCTTAGCCGGTCTGAGGCGTCACGAGACGACGTTACTGGCGCCTATCCGGACCTGTTCAAGCGCAGTGACTTGGCATCTTCTGGCTACACGGTGAGTTGCACCTTTCCCTTCGATTACTTTGGCCGGACATGGACTACCTCATCCGGCAAGTCGTGGCGTACGACCGAGGTCGGCGTGGGGAGGCTAAAGAAGGCTGATCGGCTTTTCTCACTGGGATCGAAACCCTACTACAAGCTGTACTTTGGCGACTACCCGTACGCGTCGCTCGAGAATTCATGGTCGGACACAATAGAGTTCGAGACGAAGACATACGTAGTGCAGACGACCAGAACGGTGGTTCAACGCTGCATTCTGATGACCACTGACCCGGGCGATCTAGTGCTGGACCCCACCTGTGGTTCCGGTACTACCGCCTACGTTGGCGAACAATGGGGCCGCCGTTGGATCACCATTGATACCTCTCGAGTAGCGCTGACCCTCGCCAGAGCGCGAATCATGGGGGCGCGCTATCGGTACTACCTGCTTGCCGACAGCCGGGACGGCCAGCGTAGGGAGGCGGAGGTCAGCGGTGGGTCGCCGTCGGCGGCGGCGGCGCGCGATGACGTGGGGCAGGGATTCGTCTACGCACGCGTTCCGCACATCAAGCTGGAGTCCATCGCCAACAACGCGGAGATCGACGTTATCTGGGAGCGCTGGCAGGAGACGCTTGAGCCGTTGCGCGAGGACCTGAACGGGAGGCTCGACTGCGACTGGGAGGAGTGGCAGATTCCGCGTGAGGCCTCGGAGGAATGGCCGGCGGAGGCGGTGGAGACGCATCGGCTGTGGTGGGAGGCGCGCATCGCCCGGCAGCAGGAGATCGACGAGTCCATTGCGGCTAGGGCGGAGTACGAGTACCTCTACGACAAGCCCTACGAGGACAAGCGCAAGGTCCGAGTGGCGGGGCCGTTCACGGTCGAGAGCCTGTCGCCGCATCGCGTGGTGGCCGTCGACGAGAACGACGAGCTTCTCGACCGCGTGGCGGAGGCGAAGGCGGACTACGGCCCGCAGCAGGACTTCGCGGGCATGATCGTGCGGCAGCTCGCGACCGCCGGGGTACAGCAGGCGCACAAGGAGGACCGCATCGCCTTCGCGGCGGTCACGCCGTGGCCGGGCTCGTACATCTGCGCCGAGGGGCGCTACGCCGAGGGCCGGGGAGCGGCCGGCGGGGAGAAGCGGGCCGGCATCTTCGTCGGCCCCGAGTTCGGCACGGTCTCGCGCCCCGACCTCGTGGCGGCGGCGCGGGAGGCCGGCGACGCCGGCTTCGATGTCCTGATCGCCTGCGCCTTCAACTACGAGGCCCACGCCTCCGAGTTCGACCGCCTCGGCCGCATCCCCGTCCTCAAGGCCCGCATGAACGCCGACCTCCACATGGCCGGCGAGCTGAAGAACACCGGCAAGGGCAACCTCTTCGTCGTCTTCGGCGAGCCCGACATCGACATCCTGCCCGCCGCCGGAGACGGCGCCGAGGACGGCCGGCTCCAGGTGAAGATCAACGGCGTCGACGTCTTCCACCCCAACACCGGCGAGGTCCGCAGCGACGGCGCCGACGGCATCGCCTGCTGGTTCATCGACACCGACTACAACGAGGAGAGCTTCTTCGTCCGTCACGCCTACTTCCTCGGCGCCAACGACCCCTACAAGGCCCTCAAGACCACCCTGAAGGCCGAGATCGACCCCGACGCCTGGGCCTCGCTCCACAGCGACGTCTCGCGCCCGTTCGACCGCCCCGAGTCGGGCCGCATCGCCGTCAAGGTCATCAACCACCTCGGCGACGAGGTGATGAAGGTGTTCCGGGTGTGAGTCCGGGCGAGCCGATGCCGGAGGGTGCCCATGGCCAGCGGTGAACAGCTCAAGGCGTTGCTCAAGTCGCACGTCGACGGCGACGACGACCGCTTTTTCTCCGTCGCCATGCAGGTGGCCGCCCACGAGGCGCGGCGCGGTCACGGGAGGCTGGCCGAGGAGCTGCGTGCCCTGATCGACAGGGCGAAGAGCGGGGTGGGGACCGGGGCCCCGGTCCCCATCGGGCGGCCTCGGGGCGAGTTGGCGAACTTGCTGGAGGCGTCGCACCCAAGCGCCCGGTTGGGAGAGATGATCCTCGGAGACGATCTCGGGGAGCAGATTCGGCGGGTGATTCGCGAGCAGCGGCATGCCGGACGCATCGTGGAGCGGGGCCTCGCACCCCGGCGCAAGCTGTTGTTGATCGGGCCGCCGGGAACCGGCAAGACCCTGACGGCATCCGTTCTCGCGGGAGAGCTTGGGTTCCCTCTGCTCCAGGTGCGACTCGATGGACTCATCACGAAGTACATGGGGGAGACGGCCGCCAAGCTGCGGCAGATCTTCGAGGCGACCGCTCGGACCCGGGGGGTGTACTTCTTCGACGAGTTCGACGCCATCGGCTCGCAGCGCGGACTGGCGAACGACGTGGGCGAGATTCGGCGCGTCCTCAACAGCTTTCTGCAGATGATCGAGCAGGATCGTTCTCACAGCCTCGTCATCGCCGCGACGAACCATGCGCGCATTCTCGACCCTGCGCTCTTCCGCCGCTTCGACGACGTGTTGCACTACGAGTTGCCCGACCGGAAGCAGATCGTCCGGCTTCTCAGGGCGCGGCTGTCCGCGGCGGCGATGAAGCGGGTGCGGTGGAGCACCCTCGCCGAGCTCGCGGGGGGCCTCAGCTACGCCGATGCCGCTCGCGCCGCGGACGAGGTTCTGAAGGATGCCCTGATTCATGAACGGCCTCTGGTTCGGGAAGCGGACATCCGGCTGATGATCGAGGAGCGCCAGACCATCGCCGCCAGACTGTCTGCGGCCAAGGCGTAGCGGCAGGGCGTGAGCATGGCGAACGGGCGGGAACGGAGTCGGCACTTCATCATCGAGGGCTTTACCGAGACGGAGCGATATAGGTCGCGACAGCAGGGTGGACGCCGCCCCGTTGTTCCTGAACGAGACAGGGCCAGCCACGGTGGTGCCTTGCAGGGTCAGGTAGACGCCTTGCGGGTACAGGCCGCCGCCGCGCGCGTTGCGCAGGAAGCCGCCGGCCTGGACGACACCTTGGGCCTGCAGGTCGAGTTCGAGAGCCTACCCGGAATCGAATTGGCGTTCGATAGCCTGGCCCGTGAACGGTCCGGGATCGAGCTGCTGAACGTCCGACACGTGGGTGATCGGACCCACGCTACGGTCTTCGTGCCGGACGGGAAGCTCGAGCATTTTGAGCGTCTCATCCGGGAATACCTGGAGGAGAGACGGGATCGCGCAGGACGTGCTCTTGACCACAGGAGGCTTGTCGACGCGATTCGAGCGATCCGCGCTGCGAGTCTTCGGGCACTCTGGACCGATACGGATGTAGAGTTCCCCACGCCGGACGAGGGCTTGCTCTGGTGGGAAGTGTGGCTGCCGGTTCGGCGGGACGGACGGGTCGTGGTCGCGTCCTTCCGAGAGCGCGCCGAAGCCCAGGGCATGCGCATCGCGCCCGGCGCCGTGACGTTCCTGGAGCGAACCGTGCTGCTGGTGTCCGCGTCGCTGGAGCAGATGCAGCGGTCGATTCTGACGCTCAACAGCATCGCGGAGCTTCGACGGGCCAAGGAGACAGGCGAGTTCTTCCAGTCCCTGCGGCCGGACGAGCAGCAGGAGTGGATCGACGAGTTGCTTACGCGAACGCAGTTTCCGGCCGACGGCGACGGGGTCCCGCGCGTCTGCCTGCTCGATACTGGGGTGAATCGTGGCCATCCTCTTCTGCGCCGGGCACTCGACCACGGCGATATGCACACGGTCGAGCCCGGCTGGGGTCCCGACGATGCGCACGGTCACGGTACCCAGATGGCCGGCGTTGCGTTGGCGGGGGATCTGACGGAGCTGGTTGCAGGCAGCGATTCTGTCGCCCTCGAGCATCGCCTGGAATCGGTCAAGCGTTGCCGGGGCCCGGCGCCGGCGGAGATCCGCAGCATCACGGCTACATGACAGGGGAGGCCGTGGCTCGCCCCGAAGTCACGGCGCCGGAGCGGCTGCGCGTGTTCGGGATGGCCGTCAGCGCTCGGGACGGGCGCGACCGAGGCCAACCGTCGGCGTGGTCGGCGGCGGTGGACGCACTGGTGGCGGACGTCGACGGCGCCGGAGAACGTCCGCGCCTCCTGGTTCTGTCAGCCGGGAACGTCGATGATCTCAATGCGTGGGCCCGCTACCCGGATTCCAATGACAGCGATGGTGCGCACGATCCTGCCCAGGCATGGAACGCACTGACAGTCGGCGCCTTCACCGAACGAGTGCGAATTGCCGAGGCCGATGGCGGCGGGCTCGCGCCCATCGCTCCCCGCGGAGGTCTCAGCCCGTTCAGCACCACCTCACTCACGTGGGAGAAACACTGGCCACTCAAGCCGGACGTCGTGCTCGAAGGAGGCAACGCGGCGAAGGACTCGCTGTCGGCCGTGACGATGGACAGTCTCGGCCTGTTGACGACGCATCACCGGCCCAACGAGCGGATCTTCACGACGACCAACGCGACGAGCGCGGCGATGGCGCTGGCGGCGCGGCTGGCGGCTCGAATCATGGTCGTCTATCCGACTCTGTGGCCGGAGACCGTGCGTGCCCTGATCGTCCATTCGGCGGAGTGGACCGAGGCGATGCGTCGTGCCTCGTTGCCAGCGACGGGCAAGACCGCGAAGGCGGACTACGAATGCCTGTTGCGGCGATGCGGGTTTGGTGTGCCGGACCTGGAGCGCGCGCTCTGGAGTGTCGAGAACTCACTGACGATGGTGGTCGAAGAGCACCTGCATCCGTTCAGAAGGGAGGGCTCGAAGCAGCCGCAGTTGCGAGACATGCAGCTCCACAATCTGCCCTGGCCGCACGAGGCATTGGAAGCCTTGGGGGAGACACGAGTGGAGATGCGGGTCACGCTCTCCTACTTCATCGAGCCGAACCCGTCGCGTCGCGGCGTGCGTTCTCGGTACCGATACGAGTCTCACGGTCTTCGATTCGACGTCAAGCGACCGCAAGAATCGGTCGTCGAGTTTCGGACGCGGATCAATGCGGCCGCGATGGACGAGGAGAAAGGGCTTGCCGGCGGACGTGGCAGCGATTCCGGGTGGCTGATTGGGAAGCAGCTTCGACACAGAGGCTCGCTGCACGGGGACATCTGGATTGGCAGTGCGGCGGATCTCGCGAGCCGGGGTTGCCTCGCCGTTTACCCGTCGGTCGGTTGGTGGAAGACCCGTCAGGCGCTCGAGCGGTACGACCGTGCTGCGCGATACGCACTGGTCGTCAGCATCAAGGCACCGGAGATCGACGTAGATCTGCGGACGGAAGTCGCGAACCGGATTGGTGTGCCGGTGGAGACGGCATAGACCTCCGTGCGCGCATTGGAGAACTCATGACGGTTGAGGATGCGAAACGATGACGGATGATCCCATCCTGGCCGAGGTACGTGCAATACGCGACAAGCTCGCGGTCGAGTGCGGCTACGACATCGATGAGATCGTCCGGCGCGTCCGGCAGCGCCAAGCGGAATCTGGCCGCGAGTACGTGAGCCATCCGCCGCGGCGGGTGACGTCCCGAATCGACGCGACAAGGGATCGGACGACGATCAGGGCGACCATGGAGCTTGAGACGATCACGAAAGTCCCGGTCGAGCAGTTGCGGCTGGACCGGCAGAGCCCGCGGCTGGCGGGAGAGGCGGCCGAGCCAACGGACGAGTGGATCGTGGCGCGTCTCCATCGCTCGACCGGGCTGGACGGGCTGCTACTATCGTTCTCGGCGACCGGCTATCTCGACATCGAGCCCCTGGTGGTGATGGCCGGTCACGATGCGGATAAGAGCGGGCTGGTCGTCCTGGAGGGCAACCGCCGGCTCGCGACGCTCCGTCTGCTGCGGGAACCGGAGTTGACGCGGCGGATCGCGTTGGCGGAGAACCTTCGGATTTCGGTGCCGGCGGTGGACGATTCGCTCCGCGCCACGTTCGACCAGGTGTCCGTCTACTGCGTCTCCGGCCGGAAGCGCGCACGGGCTCTCATCGGTTTCAAGCACATGAACGGGCCGGCCAAGTGGGACGCGTACCGGAAGGCGAGGTTCGCGGCGGACTGGTATCGGGCGGGCGGGGCTGACGAAAGCGCTATTGAAGAGATCGCGGCGGTCATCGGGGACCGGCACGACACGGTCAGGCGCATGGTCTCTGTGGTCTACGTGCTGGAGCAGGCGGAGCGCGAGGGGCTGTTCGACGTCGAGGACCGTGACACTCCGAAGTTCAGTTTCTTGCACGTCTACGCCGCGCTCTTGCGCTCGCAGTACGCGGATTATCTCGGCCTCGGGTCGGGCTGGGCGCGACACGCCCCGAAAGCGGATCCGGTGCCGCGGGAGAGGTTCGACGAGCTCAAGAAGGTGCTGGTCTGGCTCTACGGGTCGAAGTCGGAGGACGCACGGCCGGTTGTCGAGATGGTGAATCCGGACATCCGGCGGCTCGGGGAGATACTGGCCAGCGCGGAGGCGCGTGACGTTCTCGCGCAGACGAGCGATCTCGATCGAGCGCACGCGAGTACCCAGTCGGTTGAGACGAGGTTCCGCTCGTCGCTCCTTCGCGCCCGTGAGACCATTCGGGAGGCGGGCGGCTCGCTCCGGGCCTGCGACGGATGGGACAAGTCGCTGCTCGACGTGGCCGAGGATGTCAGGGAGACAGCCGACAGTGTGTATCTGAGCATGGCGAACGAGCGGGGCCGTGAACTGTCGAGGAAGTGATGGCAGCGAATCACTCCATGGATCTCGCGGCCGGTCGGTCGCGGGATGAGGCCGACACGAACGTGTTACGCGGCGGCAGGGTGTCCCGCTTCGAGGAACACCACTTCTGCTTCGCGGTGTAGGGCATGCAGTTCCGCATCGCCGACACCTTCACCGACAGCCTCGCGAAGCTGACCGGCGACGAGCAGAAGGCGGTCAAGACCACCGCGTTCGACCTGCAGATGGACCCGGGCCGGCCGGGGCTGAAGCTGCACCAGGTCGAGGGCGCGAAGGACAAGGGCTTCTGGTCGGCTCGGGTCAGCCGCGACATCCGGCTGATCGTCCATCGCACCGCGTCGAGCTTCCTGCTCTGCTACGTGGATCATCACGACGCCGCGTATCAATGGGCCGAGCGGCGACGGCTGGAGCGGCATCCGACCACGGGGGCGGCGCAGCTCGTGGAGATCCGCGAGACGGTGCGCGAGATCCCCGTGCCGCGGTACGTGGAGGTGGACGTTGCGGCGGCCGCCCGACCCGTGGCCTCTGGCCGCCCGGCGCCGCCGCGGGAAGCGATCTTCGGCGGCGCCTCGGACGACTACCTGATGCGCTACGGTGTGCCCGCCGAATGGCTGGGCGACGTGCGGGCGGCCACCGAGGACACGCTGCTCGACCTCGCCGATCACCTGCCGGCCGAGGCGGGCGAGGCGTTGCTGCAGATCGCGACCGGGGGCGCGCCCGCCCTGCCCGCCGCGGTTGCCGCCGACGCCGATCCCTTCGCCCACCCCGACGCCCAGCGGCGCTTCCGGGTGATGGCCGACGTCGAGGCGCTTGAGCGGGCCCTCGACTATCCCTGGGAGAAGTGGACGGTCTTCCTGCATCCGGCCCAGCGGCGGCTCGTCGAGCGCGAGTACAACGGCCCCGCCCGCGTCTCGGGGTCGGCCGGCACCGGCAAGACCATCGTGGCCCTCCACCGGGCCGTGCATCTCGCCCGCCGCCACCCCGAGAGCCGCGTGCTGCTGGCGACGTTCTCCGACGCGCTGGCCACCGCCCTGCGAGTGCGCCTCACGCGCCTGATCGGCAACGAGCCGAAGATCGCCGAGCGCCTCGAGGTGCACGCCATGAGCGGCATCGGCCGGCGACTCTACGCGGCCCGCGCCGGTCGCCTCGATCTCGCGCGCGACGAGGACGTCCGCACCCTGCTCGACCGTGCCGCGGCCGGCGTCGGGGGCCACCGGTTCAGCGCGCACTTCCTGTGGACCGAATGGAGCACGGTGGTCGACGCCTGGCAGCTCCAGACTTGGGAGGACTACCGCGACGTGCCGCGGCTCGGCCGCAAGACGCGGCTGGCCGAGAAACAGCGCGAGGTGCTCTGGGCGATCTTCTCGCGGGTCCGGTCGGCGCTGGCGGACGACGGGCGGCTGACGGAGCCCGCGATGTTCACGCGGCTGGCCGCGCAGATGGCGGAGGCGGCGCATCCGCCGTTCGACTTCTGCGTCATCGACGAGGCCCAGGACGTCGGCGTCGCCGAGCTGCGCCTGCTTGCCGCCCTCGGCGGGGGCCGGCCGAACGGCCTGTTCTTCGCCGGCGACCTCGGACAGCGCATCTTCCAGACCCCGTTCTCGTGGCGGTCGCTGGGCGTCGACGTGCGGGGGCGATCGCACACGCTGCGCATCAACTACCGCACCTCGCACCAGATCCGGCGGCAGGCCGACCGGCTCCTGCCACCCGAGCTCGCCGACGTCGACGGCAACGCCGAGCAGCGGGGCGCCACGGTCTCGGTGTTCAACGGCCCGGCGCCCGAGCTCAGGGTGTTCGACTCGCCGCAGGAAGAGACCGAGGCCATCGCGGGCTGGCTGCGCGCGCGGCAGGGCGAAGGCTATGCGCCGCAGGCGATCGGCGTTTTTGTCAGGTCGGACGTGCAGATGGAGCGGGCGCTGTCGGCGGTCCGCGCGGCGGAGATGCAGTCCGTGCAACTCGACGCCGGGGCCGGCGGCGTCTCCGGGTCCGTCGCGGTCGGCACCATGCACTTGGCGAAGGGGCTCGAGTTCCGCGCCGTGGTCGTGGCCGCCTGCGACGACGAGGTCATCCCTCTCCAGGGCCGCATCGAGCACGTCGCCGACGAGGCGGACCTCGAAGAGGTCTACGGCACCGAGCGCCACCTGCTCTACGTCGCCTGCACGCGCGCCCGCGACCGTCTGCTGGTGACCGGCGTCGAGCCGGCCTCGGAGTTCCTCGATGATCTGCGGGGGTAGGACATTCAAACCCTTGCGGATGCGGTTCGGTCGTGGAACGGACGGAGCCTGGTCGAGCGGTTGATCCCGTCGGGCGACTGGGGAACGTCTGGAGGAGGAGAAGCCGCCTCGACTCGGCGCCCCCCCCACAGCCCGGCGATGCGCGTCGGCAGATCGACCACCTCGGTGATCGGCAGCACGGTGATGCCCGCGTCGACGGGATAGGCGTGCGCGGTCGGGCAGACCACGAACAGGTGGTCGAGGGCGAGCGTCTCGGCGACGTTGCGCATCGCGGCGGTGACGCGCGGGGCCTCGTTGAACTTCACCTCGAACCCGATGCGGCGGCCGCGCTCGATCACGAGGAGATCCAGCTCGCCGCCGGCGTGGGCGCCCCAGAACCACCCGTCGGAACGGCCGAGGGCGCGGAGGACCTGCTCGATTGCAAATCCCTCCCACGATGCGCCGACCCGCGGATGGCCGAGGAGGGAGGCGTCGTCGGGCAGGCCGAGCAGGGCGTGGAGCAGCCCGGTGTCGCGGAGGTAGACCTTGGGCGCCTTCACCTGCCGCTTCGCCACGTTCTCGAACCAGGGCTGGAGCTGGCGGACTCGCGCGGTCCCGGCCGGGCGGTGATCGGAGAGCGCGTGGTCGCGGCTTCGAGTTGACGCAGGCAGCCGGCGCGCTCGATATTTTGTTCGAAAATTCGGATGTGGCCTCCGAATTTTCAAAGATTTCAGAGTGAGTCGCGCAGGTCGGATCCAGCAGCCCCCTCAAGGAGAACCGCGTCGTGGCGGCAGTGAAGGCGCTGGCGGCGGCGCGGCGCTTCGTGCAGGTGAGATCGCCGTCGTCGCTGCGACCCACCAACCAGCGGAGTCACCCGAGGTCGAGGAGGAAACGCCACGCAGGAACGACGTCGATGCGGCCGGCATCGACCGGGACGGTTTCCTCCTCGTCGCGGGTCACGATCGTGCCCTCCCGCAACCCCAGCGCGGACATCGCCTGATTGAGCGCCGCGACTTCCCGCTTGCGCGTCTTCGGGTCCACGAGCGATTCGCAGACCTGAATCAGCGCGCGCCCCCCGTCCGGCATCTGCGCCACGAAGTCCACCTCGCGTCCGCCGCGGTCCCTGAAGTAGCGGATGTCGGGGGTGCGCCGGCGCAACGCCGTGAACACCACGTTCTCGAGCAGGTGGCCGGCATTGAGCAGGACGCCCGAGCCGACGGACCTCACCAGGGCGTGGTCGACGCAGTAGATCTTCTTCGGGTTGGCGTTGGCGCGGGCCGGCGAGGCGTCGAAGATGCGCACCGTGAACAGGAAGAAGGCGTCCTCGAACCACTCCACGTAGTCGGAGACGGCCGCCTTCGGCGCCCGGTGTCCGAGCGAGTGCAGATGTTCACGGCTACAATTGGCCATGAAGGTTGCGGCAGCAGAAAGGACAGGTCGTGATTCACTACGTCTCGGGAGACATCCTCCTCAGCCGCGCGCAGGCGATTGGCCACGGCGTGGCGCCGAAGGACCCCATGAACCAGGGGCTGGCCCGGTCGCTGCACGAGATGTACCCGGCGATGCACAAGGACTACCACCACTGGTGCAACCTGAGGCACCCGAAGCCGGGTGAAGCGTGGATGTGGGGCGGGGCGGGTGGCGTGCGGATCATCAACCTCCTCACCCAGGAAGGCGGCTACGGCCACGGCAGCCGCCCGGGGCGCGCCACCCTCAAGCACGTCCGCGACTCGCTGCGCGCCCTCGCCCACATCGTCGATGAAGAGGGCCTGAAGTCACTGGCCCTGCCGAGGCTCGCCACTGGTGTGGGCGGGCTCGAGTGGGACGACGTCCGCCCCGTGCTCGAGGAGCGCCTCGGCGGCCTGACGATCCCGGTCTACGTCTACGCCGAGTTCCACCCTGGCCAGAAGGCTGACGAGCCGGGCGCCTGAGCGGCGCTCATCGGGAATCTCCGACTCGAGAACCCCGCGCCGCCGGTGGCCGGGGACCGGACAGGATGGACCACCACGATCTGCGCGGAGAGAGCAGGCGGCGGCTGACCATCGTCGTGTTGGTCAGCGCCGACGTGGTGCTCGAACTCGTCGGCGGGCTCCTCGCGGGGAGCCTGGCCCTCGTCGGTCACCGGCGCGGTTGGCTGGTGGCGGTGCTGGTGCTCTCGGCTGCGGCCGGGCTCGCCGCGCAACAGCAGCCGCCGCTGGTCGAGCGGGTCGACGTGTCGCGGGTCATGATCGACGTGCGGGTCATCGGCGACGAGGGCGAGCCGGTGGCGGGGCTCGAGCCGGACGACTTCGAGGTCCGCATCGGCGGCGAGCCGGTGGACGTCGAGTCGGCGCTGTGGCTCGGCGCCGGCGAGCCCGATGGCGCCGAGCCCGCCAGGGCGCCCCTTCCTTCGACCAGCTTCACGGCCGTCCTCGCGCCGCGCGACCGCCGGCAGCTCGTCGTGTTCTTCGTGCAGAAGAGCCTCGAGGCGGACCGCGCGCTGGGGCTGCTGCGGCTGCTGCAGGACAGCGACCGCCTGCTGGCGGGGGTGGGGCCGGACGACCGGGTGGCGGTGGTCTCGTTCGAGCACCACTTCAAGATCTGGCTCGATTTCTCCGCCGACCTCGACCGCGCGCGCGAGGTGCTCGCCTGGGACGTGATGCACGAGGACCCGCCGGCGCTCGAGCCACAGGCGGGGCTCTCGATCGTGGCGGGGATTGGCCAGGCGGAGGGGCGGATGATCTGGCAGGTCGAGGACGCGCTGCGGCGGCTCGGCGAGGTGCTCGAGCCGCTGCCCGGCTCGAAGTCGGTGGTCCTGATAGGCTACGGCTTCGACCACGGCTTCACCCGCTACGAGCGGGCCCTCGACGCGCTCGACGCGGCCCGCGCCGCCGTGTTCTCGCTCGACGTGACCCAGGCCGACTACCACACCTTCGAGCACGCCCTGCGCGACGTGTCCCACCACACCGGCGGGCTGTTCCTGACGACCTTCCACCGGCCGCGGCGGGCCATCGCGCGGATGGCCAACGCGGTCGGCGGGCGCTACGTGCTGTTCACCGTGGCGCCGGACCTCGAGCCGGGCTCCCATTCGATCGACGTGGAGTTGCGCCGCGGCGACGGCCGCGTGCTGGCCCGCAGCACGTACGTCCATTAGAGACTCTCGCGAGCCCGTATAATGGGCCGCGCCGGAGTGTGTCTGCTCGCGCGAGCCGACGAGGGGACTCGGGGATGCGGATGATGAGGAACAGGCTTCGCCGTGCGGGTGTCGTGACGCTGGCGCTCGCCGGGGCGTTGGGGACGGCCGCGGCCGCTTCCGCCCAGCCGGACGCCGATGCGCACGCCGTAGCGCCGTTGGCCGAGCAGTACTGCTTCCAGTGCCACGGCCCGCAGACCCAGACCGCGGGCATCAATCTGGCGATGCTGGTGACCGAACGCCCGCTCGTCCGCAACCGCGAGACCTGGGAGCGGGTCATCGAGGCCCTCGACGAGGGCGAGATGCCGCCGGCCGGCGCCCCGCCGCTCCCGCCCGAGGTGCGGCGCCGGATGGCGGCGATGCTGCACCGCGACATCGAGGAGTTCGACTACTCGACCCTCGACGACCCCGGCTTCGAGCTGATGCGGCGGCTCACCCACACCGAGTACGACAACACCATCCGCGACCTGTTCGGGGTCGCGCTGAACGTCACCGAGCGGTTTCCCGACGAGCTGACGGGGTCGAGCGGGTTCGACAACTCGTCGAACCCGCTGTTCCTGCAGCCGGCGCTGATGGAGCGCTACATCGCGGCGGCCGAGCGGGTCGTCGAGCTGGCCCTGCCGGCCGAGCCGACCGACGTGCGCCACCTCGCGTCGCGCGAGCTGATCTTCGTCGCCGCGCCGGGCGGCGGGCTCGGCGAGGAGGACGCGGGCGAGGCGGTGCTCGAACGGTTCCTGGGCCGGGCCTACCGGCGCCCGGCCACCGCGGGCGAGCTGGACCAGGCGCTTGCCCAGTACCGGTCGGGCCGGGCCGCGGGCCTCGACCACGAGGTCGCGGTCAAGCGGGTGCTGCAGGCGATTCTGATCTCCCCGAAGTTCCTGCTGCGGGTCGAGCGGGGCCGCGCGGGCGTCGATTCCTACCCGGTCGACGACTGGGAGCTCGCCTCGCGCCTGTCCTACTTCCTGTGGGCCTCGATGCCCGACCAGGAGCTCTTCGACCTCGCGGCGCGCGGGGAGCTGCGCGACGCCGAGACGCTGCGGGCGCAGGTCGCCCGCATGCTCGCCGACCGGCGCGCCGACACCCTGGGGACGGTGTTCGCCGCCCAGTGGCTCGGCTTTCAGCACGTCGGCACCCGCATCTGGCTCGACCCCATCGACAACCCCTGGTGCACCGCGACGCTGATGACCGCGATGCGCGACGAGTCGTCGCTCTTCTTCCTGTCGCTGCTGCGCGAGAACCGGCCCATCCGCAACCTCATCGACGCCGATTACACCTACGTCAACGAGGAGCTGGCGGCCACCCTGTACGGCATGGAAGGCGTCCGCGGCGAACACATGCGGCGCGTCGCCCTCGACGACCCGAACCGCGGCGGGGTCATCGGGCAGCCCAGCATCCTCGCCCTGACCTCGAACTACAAGGAGACGAGCCCCGTCAAGCGGGGCAACTACGTGCTCGACGTGCTGCTCGGCACGCCGCCGCCGCCCCCGCCGCCGAACGCCGGCGTGCTCAGCGAGGAGGTGGCCGACCTGCGCGGGCTCAGCTTCCGCGAGAAGCTCGAGATGCACTCGAGCAACGAGACCTGCCGGGCGTGCCACGCCCGCATCGACCCCATCGGCTTCAGCCTCGAGAACTTCGACTACTTCGGCCGCTGGCGCGATGCCTATCACTTCCGGCAGCGGGTGGAAGACCCGGCCGAGGCCGACGAGACCATCGAGTTCCAGACCGAGACCAGCCCCGACCCCATCGTGCGGCACTACAGGAACACCCATCGGGTCATCGCCGCGGACGGCGCGCTGCCCGACGGGACGTCGTTCGCCGGCCCCGCGGGCCTGAAGCAGGCGCTCCTCGAGACCCGGCACGAGGACCTCGTGCGGCAGGTGGTGTCGAAGATGCTAGCCTACGCCCTCGGCCGCCAGATCGAGTACTACGACGAGCCGGCGGTGCGCACGATCGTCGCCGCCCTCGAGGCCGACGGCTACCGGTTCCGGACCCTGCTGCAGGAGATCGTGGCCAGCTATCCGTTCCGGTACAAGAAGAACCGCGTCGAGGAGACCGACTGATGCCGTCTCGCCGCCTCTCGCGCCGCACCGTGTTGCGCGGGCTCGGGGCCACCGTGGCCCTCCCGCTGCTCGACGTCATGCCCGCCGCCGCGTTCGGCTTCGGGGGCGGGCCCCCGGCCGCGCCGGCGTCGGCGAGGCGGATGGCCTATCTGTACTTCCCGAACGGCATTCCGCGGGGCGCGTGGTACCCGGAGGAGACCGGGGCGGGCGGCCGGCTCGTGAAGCTGAACGAGTGGATGCGCCCGCTCGAGCCGTTCAAGGAGCACCTGCTCATCCCCGGCAACATCTGGACCCCCGAGGGCAACGGTCACGTGGGCGGGCCGCCGACGTGGCTGACCGGCGGCAGCTACGACCGCATGGCCGTCAACGCCGGCGGGGTGTCGGCCGACCAGGTCGCGGCCCGTCACCTGCGCGACGAGACCATGCTCCCGTCGCTCGAGCTGTCGGTGCAGGGCGAGGGCTTCTTCTCGAACTCGCTGCCGCGCAACGCCATCTCGTGGTCGGCCCCGGACCGGCCGATGTCGCGCGAGATCGAGCCCCGCGCCGTCTTCGACCGCATGTTCCGCCCGCCCTCCGGGGGCGCGACCGACCGCTCGGTCATGGACGCGGTGCTCGCCGACGCCCGCGCCCTCGGCAGCTACGTGAGCGGCGCCGACCGCTACCGGCTCGACGAGTACTTCGAGTCGATACGGGCGCTCGAGCGGCGCATCGAGTTCGCGGAGCGCCGCTCGACGGAGATGCGCGACGACGGGGCGGTGACCGACACGTTGACCACCCCGACCCCGGGCATCCCCGCCGACCACGAGTCGTACATGCGGCTGATGATGGACCTGATGGTGGCCGCGTTCCAGTCCGACGCCACCCGCGTCTGCACCTTCATGCTCGACCACGGGCAGTCGAACCGCTACTTCAACTTCATCCCCGAGGTGCGCGGCACCTGGCACGCGCTGTCGCACTACAAGAACGCCTCGGGCAAGACCGAGGACGACGACGGCGTCACGTCGTGGGACTCGGTGGAGCAGAAGCGGGCGATGTACGCCGAGGTCATCCGCTGGCACCACCGCCAGGTGGCGTACCTGCTCGACCGGCTGAGCTCGGTGCGGGAGCCCGACGGCGGGACCCTGCTCGACAACAGCATGATCGTCTACGGGGCGACCCTCGGCGACGGCAACGAGCACGACGCCCGGCACCTGCCGACGCTGCTCGCGGGCGGCGGGGGCGGGACAATCAGGACCGGCCGCTATCTGGAGCACGCCGAGCCGACCGACCTCGCGCGCATCCACGTGTCGCTGCTGCAGGGCATGGGGGTGCCGATCGAGCGGTTCGGCACCGCCGACGGTCCGCTGGAGGGGCTGGCGGGATGAGGTCGGGAGACACCTGTCCCGTTCCGCGGGTTCGCGCAATGTTCGTGGCGGCGACGACGCCCGTGAACGGGGAAGAAGGTCGTTTGGATGGTTGCCGCCGACGTGTCGGCTGCGGCAACGCCCTGCCATCGCTTCCGGTGGCGGGATTGACGTGGAGACCAGGAAGATGACCGTCCGGAGCATCACGATGTCCTTGTGCGTGGTGGCGGCAGCAGCGTGCGCCGCTTCGCTCGCCGTCACCGCCCGCGCCCAGTCGGAGGCCGGGGACGGATCCCGCTACCGCAACGGCAACGAGCTCGTCCGCCCCGACGACTACCGCGAGTGGATGTTCCTGAGCTCCGGCCTGGGGATGACCTACGAGGCCGAGAGAGTCGGAGAGGCCGGCAGCGGCGCGCGCCCGATGCGGTTCCAGAACGTCTTCGTGAACCGCTCGGCCTACGCGGGGTTCGCCGAGACGGGGGAGTGGCCGGACGGCAGCATCTTCATCCTCGAGATTCGGCAGGCGGTCTCCGAGGCGTCGATCAACGTGGCGGGGAGCTTCCAGAGCGAGCTGCTCGTGATCGAGGCCGAGGTGAAGGACTCGCGGTTCGAGGACGGGTGGGCGTTCTACAACTTCGGGGCCGCCGGCTCGATGCCCGATGCGGTCGCGCCCCTGTCGACCGAGGACGCGGCGCCGTGCGTCGCATGCCACACCGAGCACACCGCGGTGGAGCGGACCTTCGTGCAGTTCTATCCGACGCTGCTGGAGATCGCGCGCGAGAAGGGGACCTTGAATCCGGGCTTCGAGTGAGAGGCCGGCTTCGAGTGAGTCAGCCGAGGCGGGCCAGATGCTCCGTGCATTCCGCTACGCCCTCCTCGATCGGGACCGCGCCGTAGAGGTCTCTCGCGCGCTGCCAGAGGGTCCTGGCCTCGTCGACCCGACCCAGGGTCTCCTTGACGATCGCCATCGGCCGGAGGGCGTTCGCGTAGTCGAGCGGGGGCGGCTCGTCCTGCCCGCCGTAGAGGGCCAGGGCCTCGGCGTAGCAGGCTTCCGCGGCCTCCAGCCGCCCCGCCTTCCGATGCAGGTCGCCGAGGTGCCGAACGGCGTGGGCGAGCGGCAGCGGGTGCTCCGCGCCGCGCGCGACCGCCACCGCTTCCTCGTAGCAGGCCAGGGCGGCATCGACGCGCCCCGCATTCTCCTCGGCATGGCCCAGCTTTCCCAGCGCCCCCACCAGCTCGCGGGTCGCGCCGGCCGCGCGCAAGAGGCTCACCGCCTCGGAGAGATACCCGTGGAACCGGGCGACGGCCTGCTGCAGCTCGGCCTCGGTGGCCGGTGGCGACTGCATCGCCCTCCAACGGAGCGTCCAGGCCTTGTCGATCAACTCCCGCGCCTCGTCGACGGGGGAGCGCGTGTCGGCGTCGTCCATGGGAGGTTTGCCCGTAGCCGTTGTCGGCCGGTGGGGTCGGCCGGGGACGCGTCGGCGGGCCAACCTCGGCCGCCCGTACCGCGGCGGGCGCCATCTGTCCCCCGACGCAGCCGCCGGCTGCCCCGGCCGCGACTCGCAGAGCCTCGGCGGAGCTGGTCGGTCTCGAGCGGGACCGAGACGCAGCCGCCGGCTGCCCCGGCGGTGACTCGCAGACCTCGGTAGCATACTGGAAAGACGGCGACCGTTCATGACACCTTTCGAGTTCCATCTGCCGACCCGCCTCGTGTTCGGATCGGGCGCCATCGATCGGCTTGGACCCCTGGCCCGCGACCTCGGCTTCTCGCGGCCGCTGCTCGTCACGGACCGCGGGCTTCGCGACGCCGGCCACGTCGAGGGCGCGCTGCGGCGGCTGCGCGACGCCGGGGTCGAGGCCGTGGTCTTCGACGCCTGCGAGGTGAACCCCGACGCCGCGATGGTCGATCGGGGGGTCGAGTTCGCCGCCGGCTGCCGGCCCGACGGCGTCATCGGACTGGGCGGGGGCAGCCCCCTCGACTGCGCCAAGGGCATCAACCTGCTGCTCACCAACGGCGGGGCGATCGCCGACTACAAGGGCTACGGGCACGCGCGGAAGCCCCTGCTCCCGATGATCGCGGTGCCGACCACCGCCGGCACCGGCTCCGAGGCCCAGAGCTACGCGGTCATCGCCGATTCGGCCACCCACATGAAGATGGCGTGCGGCGACCCGAAGCTCGCCTTCGCGGCCGCGGTCCTCGATCCCGAGCTGACCGTGTCGCAGCCGGCCCCGGTCACCGCCGCGGCCGGCTTCGACGCCATCGCCCATGCGGTGGAGACCGCGGTCACGACGCGCCGCACGCCGATCTCCACGCTGTTCTCGCACGCCGCGTTCCGATTGCTCGACCCCCACTACGACCGGGTGCTGGCCGATCCGGACGACGTCGACGCGCGCGCCGCCATGCAGCTCGGGGCGTTCTACGCGGGTGTGGCGATCGAGCAGTCGATGCTCGGGGCCGCGCACGCCTGCGCCAACCCCCTGACGGCGCGCTACGCGCTGACGCACGGCGTCGCGCTGGCCATCCTGCTGCCGCACGTCGTGCGCTGGAACGCGGAGGGCGACGGCGAGCTCTACGCCGATCTCGCCGGGGCGACCCGGCCGGCCTCGACGGACGGCCGTCCCGGGGACCGCCTGGCGGATCGCCTGGTCGAGATCGGCCGGTCCGGCGGGTTCTCTCCCGATCTCCGGACCGTGGGCGTGGCGGCCGCCGACCTCCCGGCTCTGGCCGAGGCGGCGGCCCGGCAGTGGACGGGCACGTTCAACCCGAGGCCCTTCGGCGTGCGCGAGGCCCTCGCCGTGTACCAGCGCGCCTACTGACGGGCGTGCGACGAAGAGTCGGAAGGACTGCACACGAAGATGTCGATAGCCCACCTTCGCGTCTACACCATCAACAAGGGGCAGATGGAGAGCTGGCTCGATCTGTTCCACGGCCACATCGCGCCGCTGCTCCGCGAGCACGACATCACGGTGGAGGGCGCCTGGGTGAACCACGCCCGGACCAAGTTCATCTGGGTGCGTAGCTACGGTGAGACCGACGTCGATCTCGAGCGGAAGGAGCACGCATTCTACGGCTCGGACTGGTGGCGGGCGAACGTCGACCGCGTGCGCAGCCATCTGGCGCACCGCGAGATCACGGTGATCCGATCGGCAGAGGGCCCGTCGGAAAGGGCGGCGGGGACACCCGGCGACAATACCGATCCGGCTGCCCGGGATCGGCGGGCCTGAAGCCTGTCGGGAGGGGCGCAGGGACACCCCGCGGCGATGCGGATTCTCCATCTCGCGGATCGACTGAGTGACCGGGGGGGCGCCGACCTGGCCCTGCTCGGCCTGCTCGACGCCCTGTCCGACGGTCACGAGCAGCACCTCGCGGTGAGCCGCGTCGACGGCGCCGTGCGTCCGCCCTGTCCGGTGACCGTTGTGCCGCAGCTCGACGCGCGGACGCGCGCCGACGCCGACCTCGACCCCCTGCTGGCGCGGCTGCGGCCGGATCTCGTGCACGTGCACAACGTGGTCAACCCCGCGGTGCTGGAGTGGGCGGTCGGCGTGGACGCGGTGGTGACGGTCCAGGACCACCGCTTCTTCTGTCCGGGGCGCGGGAAGTTGACCTCGGACGGCCGGGTCTGCGGCGACCCGATGGGGCGCGAGGTGTGCGCCGGCTGCTTCGACGACCCCGCGTACTTCGAGAACACCCTCGAGCTCACCGCGCAGCGGCTGGAATCGGTGAGGCGGCTGCGGCTGACCGTGCTGTCGTCCTACATGAAGCGCGAGCTGACCCAGGTGGGGGTGCCCGCGGGCCAGGTCACGGTCGTGCCCCCCGTCGCCTACGGTCTCGACCCCGACGCGCGGGCGGACGGCCCGCCCTGCGTCCTGTTCGCGGGGCGCGTGGTCGAGGCCAAGGGCATACGCGACGCGATCGACGCCTGGCGGCGCTCGGGGTCCGAACTGCCCTTCGTCGTGGCGGGCACCGGCCCGCTGCGCCGCGAGATCGAGGCGGAGGGCGTCGAGGTGCTGGGCTGGCTCGACCGCCGGCGGCTCTCCGCCGCCTACCGGCGCGCCGCCGTGCTCGTCATGCCCTCGCGCTGGCAGGAGCCGTTCGGCATCGTCGGGCTGGAGGCCCTGACCCTCGGCACGCCGGTCGCCGCCTGGGACAGCGGAGGGGTGCGCGAGTGGCACCCCGGCGGCGAGCTGCTCGCGCCCTGGGGCGACGTCGACGGGTTGGCCGGGGCCCTTCGCGCCGGGCCGGAGCATCGAGTCGCTGCCCCGCGCGGTTTCGAATCCGAGGGTCTGGTTCGCAGGCTGGAGACCGTGTACGGCCGACCCGGCCCGAATCGGCGATAACGGGCCGCCCGCCCCTGCATGCTGCCGGTGTGAGGTCCCGATCGCAGGCTGGAGGCGATGTACGGCGGTACGGCCGGCCCGACCCGAATCGGCCACAACGGGGAATCGACTCGACCGCCCGCCCTTCCGGGCCGCCGGCGACGGTTGGTGTCGACGTTGTCGTCATGTGTCATGACATGTGACGACTATGCCGACGCCGTCGGAACCCATTATCGACCGCACGTTGGACCTGCCCACGCCGCTGGCCCGGAAGTCCCGCTTTCTGCTCGGCCCCCGGCAGACCGGCAAGACCACGCTCATTCGCCGCGCGCTTCCGAGGGCGCCGGTCTATCTCGCGCCGAACCAGGTGCTCCGGTGACGCCGGCGGCGAGTCAGCCGTCCAACGCAGCCCGGCGTCGCGGCATCACGCGCCGAAGACGTCGTCGACCGAGAAGCCGAGTTCCGGCACGCTGGCGGACACGATCTGGTCGCCCCGTCGCCGCACGCGGCGGGTCGCGTACCCGTCCGGGCCGGGATCGGTATGGACGGTGACGGCGCCCGCCTCGACGTCCACCAGCCACATCTCGGGCACGCCGGACCTGGCGTACCGGGGAGCCTTCTCGAGCCGGTCGTAGCGCAGCGACGAATCGGCCACCTCGATCGCGAGAAGCACGTCGCCCGGCTCGGGATGACGAGCGGCATAGGCGTCGCTTCGGCGGGCCACCACCAGGTCGGGCTGCGGTTCGGTATGGCGGTCGAGGCGAACCGGATTCTGAATGCGTACATGCACCCTGCCGGCCAGCCGCGTCATGATCAGCTCGTTCAGACGATCGACGATCCACGCGTGGGCCGGGCCGATGGGCGTCATTTGGAGGATCTCTCCGTCGATGAGCTCGACCCGGTCGTCCTCGGTGAAGATCCCCGCTTCTCCCATGCGCGCGAACTCGTCCACGGTGAAGCGGTACCGCTGCACGTCGGCGACGCGTTCCTGCTCTGCTACGGTCATGGTGCGCCCCTCGTCGAGTGCCGGCCCGGTCGCTCACCATCATAACCAATCGAGGTTGCGAACCGACACGGGGGTGAATCGCCGGTTCCGCCGCGTGACGACGGATGCTTGCGGAGTCGTCGCCGCGCTTCACTCCCTGGTCCGGTCGCGCCTGAACGCCGCGGGGGGCCGTCAGCCGCCGAAGTCGAAGCGACCGCCGGCCACGAACGCGCGCGGCAGGCCCGGATAGCCGAGCGCGCTGTCGTACACGGCGTCCGTCAGGTTGTCGATGCGCAGGAACAGCGTCAGCTCGGACCGGACGCGGAACTGCCCGCCCGCGGTGATCAGCGTGTAGCCCGGGTTGACGGTGATGTCGACGCCGCGGCCGTCGGAGGCGCGCTGCAGACCGAGGAACGCGCTGTCGTGGCGGTCGCCCGCCACCCGCACGGCCACGTGGAGACTTCCCCGCCCGCGCGTGTAGCCGACGCGCAGGTTGCCCGAGTGCCGCGGCCGGCGCAACAGCGGCTGGCCGGGCTGGAACTGCTCGCTGGTGCTCGCGTTGGTCACCACCTCGGTGTCCACCAGGGCGTAGGACGCGCTCGCGGTCAGCCCGCCGAGGGGCCGCTGCATGCCGAGCTCGAGCTCGACGCCGCTCGCCCGCGACCCGTCGATGTTGACGTAGTCGGCGACCCCGTCGCCCCCGAAGCCGGGTGAGGGCGACCAGGCGATCTGGTCGGCGTAGTCGTTGCTGAACCACGTGAGGCGCGCCAGCCAGCGCTGGTCGTCGAACGTCAGCTCGGCCCCCGCGTCGACGGTGACCGCCCGCTCGGGCCGCAGCGCGAGGTCGCCGTCGGCGAACTCCGAGTCGTAGAGCTGGAAGAAGCTGGGGTTCTTGATGCCGCGGCCGACGTTGGCCGACACCTTGACCGACGAGAGGGCGCCCTCGCGGAACGGCAGGGGATAGCCGCCGGCGGACAGCTTCGGGTTGACCGCGGTGCCGTAGTGGGCGTTCTCGTCGACGCGCGCCCCGCCGGTGACGAACCACGCGTCCGCCACGCTCAGCTGCTGCTGCACGAAGTACGAGTGGTTCTCCACCCGCTGCAGGTCGTCGAGGGCGTTGGTCTCGCGGTAGTAGTCGTAGCCCGCGCTCAGCACCTGGCTGTCGAGCCACGTCGCATCGAGCTGGTAGCGCACCGCCGGCCGCCGCAACCGCGCCCTGTACTCGAAGGGGTAGTCGAAGCCGCTGTACGGTCCGCTCTGCGCGAGGAACCGGCCGGCGCCGAGGCGGGAAGGATCGGCGGCCAACGCATCGAACGTCGCCGCGTCGAGCAGCCGCACGAGCCGCGGGCCGGCCGGATACAGGGCGCCCGGCTCGCCTTCGAGGATCGCGAACACCCGGCTCTGAGGATCGCCGACGGTGTCGACGGACTCGCGGCCGGATCGGAACCCGCTCACCGTCGCCGAATGGCTGACGCGCGAGGAGAGGCTCTGGTCGAGGTCGACGTGCCACGTCAGGGCGTCGGTGTCGTAGCCGGTGCCGGTGTCTCCGGGCCCGTACGAGATGGGGCCCACCGAGGTGCCGCGGGCGTCGCTGTACCGGAAGCCGGCGCGAAGGCGGGTGTTGTCGCCGAGGACCGCGCCGGCGTTGCCGTCGATCGACTGCTGGTCGAAGCGGTCGGGCTCGGACAACCGGTCGCGGAACGCGCCGTCGGTGCCCCGGTAGGCGACCCCGAGCTGATAGTCGACGCGCCGGCGGGCGCCGCCGAGCACCCGCAGGTCGCCGCGCCTCGTGCCGAACGAGCCGCCTTCGAAGGAGCCGGACAGCCTGGGAGCGCCGTTCGGCGTCCCTGTCCTGGTGAAGATCTGGATGACGGAGCCGATCGCGTCCGAGCCGTAGAGCGCCGACTGGGCGCCCCGCACCACCTCGACCCGTTCGATCTCGCCGGCCGAGATGCGGCCGAAGTCGTAGTCGCCGCCGTCTGCGTTCACGCGCACGCCGTCGATGAGCACATGGTTGTAGTCGGCCTCGCCGCCGCGCGCGTAGACCGACGTGATCTCACCCTCCCGGCCCGTCGACTCGACGTTCAGGCCGGGCACGTAGCGCAGGACATCGGCGACCGAGTGGCTTCCGAGAACTGCGATGTCGTCCGCGGTGAAGACGGAGTGCGACGTCATGACCGACGCGCCGCGCTCGGCCGTCCGCGACGCGGTGACGACGACGGAGTCTCTCAGCGGGGCGACGTCGAGGCGGAAGTCGACGGTCGCGGCGCCGGCGGCCGTCACGTCGGCGGCGCCGGCCGCGAAGCCGTCGAGGCGCGCGGTCAGGCGGTAGTCGCCTTCCCACGGCAGATCGAGCCGATACCCGCCGTCGGGCCGGGTGGTGGCGCCGGCGACCATGCGGAGGCCGCGCCGCGCCTCGACCGCCGCGCCGGGAAGGACGCGGCCCGACGCATCCCTGACGGTGCCGGTGACGGTGACGGGAACCTGTGCGGCGGCGGGTGCGACGGTCAGCGCGCACGCGGCGATGGCGGGCAGCGCGAGAGAACGGATCATGAGCGACAGCTCCTCTCTGTTCGGGCGCGGAGGGGCGCAGCCGCGCGGCGCGGAGGCGCGCGCGGCCGGTTCCGTCCGGTCCCGGGGTACGAGCAGGGCCTGTCGGGGGCGGACCTGGCCCGCCAATCGTCGCCCTCGGCTCCGCTTGGCGCCCAGCCAACGCTCCAGGAATCGGCGCAGTTCCGGCGCAGACTCCTGGCCCCCGGCCGGCCTCGAGACCTACTGATCTGTTGATGCGGATTGCGCGCCCAAGGGGCGCCGATGTCGGGTCACCGTTCCTCCTCGCCTCCCCGTCGGAGGCAGTATGAGGCGCGGCTGGATCGGTCTCCTGGCTTGCAGGATTCGGCCTACTCTCCGCGTCTTCCCGCCCGAAGCCGGGCAGTGACGTGGGTGCGGATTTCGTTCCTGCTCACAGTTGCGAGGGCAGCGCCGGTTTCCCACCGGACTTCCCGTGCATCCAGCCGCAACCGCGTAGGGGCCGAACGATAGACCGTGCGCGGCCGGGTGTCAAGGAGTGACCGCGGGCGATCTTCGACGTCTACAACGTGCTGAACGAGAACTCGGTCATCGAGGAGGACCGGAACTACGGGCCGAACTACCTGCGGCCGACCGCCATCATGCCCGGCCGGCTGGCCAAGTTCGCGCTTCAGTTCAACTTCTGACGTCGGTGGGGCGGCCGGTGGGGCGGCGTCCCCACCGGCTCGAGGCGTCGCCCGCAAGTCCCGGCGCGGTTGACGGAGGCGTGGCGACGGGCGGGCAGGCTACGGCGTTGACACCCGCGCCGTACCCTGCCGCCCGGAGGCATGTCGAGACGTCAGGCTCCTTCGTCGACCGGCGCGCCGTCCGCGCCGAGCAGCACGATCTCGTACCCCAGGCCCGCGAGCTCGCCCTCGATCGCGGCGCGGTCGCCCACCACCACGATGACCATGTCGTCCATGGTCATGTGCTTCGCGGCGAGGCCGTTCAGCTCCTCGGCCGAGATCGCGACGAGAATCTCGTTCTGCCGGTCCACGAAGTCGTCGGCCAGGTCGTAGGTCAGGATGCGGGACAGGAAGCCCAGCTTCTGGAACGGGGTCTCGTAGCTCAGGGCGTCGCGCTGGCCGATGGCGTTGCGGGTGAAGGCGAGCTCGACGGGGGCGATGCCCTCTGCCGCGTAGCCGCGGATCTCGTTCTCCAGCTCGACGATGGACGCCGCCGTCGCGTCGCTCCGCACCGCCGCCGACGCGGTGAACGTGCCGTAGTTGCGGTTGCCGCGGAACCCCGAGCGCGCGCCGTAGGTGTAGCCCTTGTCCTCGCGCAGGTTCAAGTTGATGCGGCTGTTGAAGGCGCCGCCCAACGCGAAGTTGGCGAGGCCGGCGCGGTAGTACTCGCCGGTGGCGTCGTAGGCGAGGGCGCGCCGGCCGATGCGGATCTCCGACTGCGCGGCGCCCGGCTTGTCGACGAGGTACAGCCGGGTCGCCCCGGTGTCGGGGAACGGCGCGAGCGGCGTGGGCTCGACGGGCGGGCCCTGCCACGCCTCGAGCGCCGCGAACCTGGGCAGCAGTTCGGCCTCGTCGAGGTCGCTGACGACCACGAGGGTGGCGATCGAGGGCGAGTAGCGCGCGGCGTAGAAGGCGCGCGCATCGTCCACGGTCAGTGCGCCGACGGTCTCCGGCGTGCCCAGGTCGAGATGGGCGACGGGGTTGTCGCGGCCGAGGAGCAGGAGGTCGTAGACGGTCTGGGCGGTGGCCCCGGCCTGGTCGCGGCTCAGGGCGATGGCCTGCATCGTCTGCTGCTGCACGCGGGCGAAGTCGTCGGAATCGAACTTCGGCTCGAGCAGCTTCTCGGCGAAGATGGCCAGGGTCTCGTCGAGGTTGCCGGTCAAGGAGCGCACGGTGGCGGTGGTGGCGTCGTCGCCGGCCCGGAACTGGATGCTGGAGCCGAGCATCTGCAGCCGGTCGCTCAGCTCCTCGACGGTCGAGCGCTCGGTCGACTCGTTGAGCAGCCCGGCGGTCAGGGCCGCGAGGCCGAGCTGGTCGAGCCCCTCGTCGCGCTGGCCGGCGTCGATACGCAGGCTGATCGCGGTGGTCGGTGTCTCGGCGTTGCGGGCGCCGAGCACGCGCACCCCGTTGGCGAGCTCGGCCCGCCAGATGCGCGGCAGCGTGAGGGTGGGGTTGTCGCCGGCCGGTGGCATGACGCTTCGGTCGAAGTCGTCGGACGCGGGACGGTAGTCGAGGTCGGCGGCGGCGCCGTCGTCCTCGGGCAGCGTGCGCTCGGGGCGCAGCCAGGTGTCCTCGGCCGCGCGCAGCGCCAGCTGGCCCCGGGGCACGATGCTCATCACCACCGCCGGCTTGTCCTTGATGTACTGGCGGTAGACGCGCATCACCTCGTCGGTGGTGACGTTCTCGTAGCGGGCGACGTCGTCGCGGATGTAGTCGGGCCGGCCCGTCATCGTCTGGTAGCTCGCGAGCTGGCCCACCTTGCCGGACACGCTCTCGAGCCCGTAGATCATCCGCGAGACGATGTTCGTCTTCACGCGCTCGACGTCGTCGTCGGTGATCCCGCGGGTCTCGAGCTCGACGAGCGACTCGCGGGCGATGCGCTCGAGGTCGGCGAGGGTCTGGCCGGCCGCCGGATTGGGGAGGGCGATGATGGCGAAGGTGCAGGACAGCTCGCGGCAGCCGTGGTTGGCCTGGGCCTGGACAGCGAGGCGGTTCCTCACCATGTTCTGGTAGAGCAGCGACGTCTCGCCGACGCCGAGCACGTACATCAGCACGTCGAGAGGCGCCTCGTCGGGGTGGAAGCGGTGGACGGTGGGGAAGGCGATCTGCATCAGCGGCAGCGCCACGTTGTCCTCGAGCGAGATGTAGCGGTCGGCGTCGAGGGAGACCGCCGGCTTCTCGGGCGCGGCGACGTCGGGGCCCCGCGGGATGGAGCCGAAGTACTTCCGGACCCAGTCGAGGGTCTCGGCCTCGTCGAAGTCGCCGCCGATGGTCAGCACCGCGTTGTTCGGCCCGTACCAGCGCAGGAAGAACGCCTTCAGGTCGTCGACGTCGACCCGGTCGAGGTCCTCGACGTAGCCGATTACCGACCACGAGTACGGATGCCCCTCGGGGAAGAGCGCCTCACCCACCCGTTCGCCCATCAGGCCGTAGGGGGCGTTGTCGACCCGCTGGCCGCGCTCGTTCTTGACGGTGTCGCGCTGCACCTCGAACTTCTCCTGGGTGACCGCGTCGAGGAGGAAGCCCATACGGTCGGCCTCGAGCCACAGCAGCTTCTCGAGCTGGTTGGCGGGCGCGGTCTGGAAGTAGTTGGTGCGGTCGTTGTTGGTGGTGCCGTTCAGCCGGCCGCCCGACTCGGAGACGATGCGGAAGTGCTGGTCGTCGCCGACGTTGGTCGAGCCCTGGAACATCATGTGCTCGAAGAAGTGCGCGAACCCCGACTTGCCGACCTCCTCGCGGGCCGAGCCGACGTGGTAGGTCACGTCCAGGTGCACCAGCGGGTCCGACGCGTCCTCGTGCAGGATGACGGTCAGGCCGTTGTCGAGGCGGAACTTCCGGTAGGGGATGAACACCTCGTCCCCTGGCTCGGGCTCGGCCGCCTCGACCAGGGTGACGCCGTCGGGCAGGGTTGGCGCCGCGGGGGCCGCCGCCGGCGGCGCCGGCGGCGCCGGCGTGGCGACCTGCTGCCGGACCCCGGACTGGCAGGCCGCGGCGGACATCACGAGAGAGGCGGCGAAGAGAAGGACGTTGGTGCGTTTCATGGCTGGGCCTCGAGGTGGTTGCGTTGCACGGTCGACGCGCACTGCGTTGGCGTTGAAGTCGAAACGAGTCGATCTACGATGCCGCCCCGCGGAATGTTCACTTGCGGGGGCATTGTAATGCAAACGATTCCCTTGTATGCCGTGGGTCGCGGACCTCGCCGTCCGGGCCTCGATACTCGGCCGGACGGGCGGGTTGGCCTCCGGGCAGGGGCTGGCGATGACCGTTCGTGCCGGGCGGTGGGACCGGGCACGCAGGACGCGCCCGGTCCTCCAGACGGGGGTGAGCGACGGACGTTCAGTCGTCGGACGGCGCGGGGCCGAGACCGTGCGCCCCGAGGAACGACCGGATGGTCGCGTAGATGTGCAGGTTCTCTTCCAGGCTGAACCCGCCGTGGCCGCCGCCCTCGATGGTCAGCAGCCGGTTCGGCACCCCGGCCCGGTCGAGGGCCTCGTGCAGGCGGACGGCGTGGGCGTGGGGCACGATGCTGTCGGCGTCGCCGTGGATGGTGAGGACCGGCGGCTGGCCCTCGCGCACGTACGTGAGAGGCGACACCCGGGCCGCGACCTCGCCGCGGTCGCTGCGGCTCCCGAGCCAAGCCTCGGTGAAGTTCCCCGAGGTCCCCGGCGGGCCCTGCATCAGATCGACCACGTCGGTGATGCCGTACCAGTTGATGATGGCGGCCACGCTCAGCTCGGCCGTCGACCTCGTGCCCGTCGTCCACGTCCGGTTGCGGTCGCCGGGGCACTGGCGGTCGAGCCCGGCCGAGGCCGGCAGCATGCCGGTGGTGAGCGAGAGGTGCCCGCCGGCGGAGTTGCCGCTGACCACGATGCGGTCGAGGTCGAAGCCGTACTGCTCGGCGTTCCGGTAGATCCAGCGGAGGGCGCAGCGGCAGTCCTCGACGGCGGCGGGGGCGTGGGCGTCGTCGGCCATGCGGTACTCGGCGTTGACGACGTTCCAGCCCATCTCCAGGTAGGGGAGGAAGGTCAGGGCCGAGCTCTCCTTGTTGCCGTTGGTCCACCCGCCGCCGTGGATGTAGAGCAGGGTCGGGCTGGGGCCCGCGCCGCGCGCCTGGTAGACGTCGAGCTCGAGATCGACGCCCCCGGCGCGCAGGTAGGTGACGTTGGGGACGAGCCGGTAGCTGCCGGCCACCTGCACGAACTTCGCGGCCGCGTCCTGCGCCGCCGCGGGCGGTGCGGATGCACCGAGGAGCGCCGCCACGACGACAACGCCGATCAACGTCTGTTGCTTCTGCATTTGCGACTACCTTCCTTGCTAGTTCAGGCCGGCGGCGTCGATGCCGGCCTGGGCGCAGATGGCGTCGTTGGCGCCGGTGTCGCCGCTGACCCCGATGCCGCCGACGTGCTGGCCGTCCGCCGTCATGATCGGCAGTCCGCCCTCGAAGTAGTTCAGGCCGGGGACGAAGGCGGCGGCGGAGATGCCGTTGCCGAAGGCCATCTCGCCCCACTGCTGCGTCGACCGCGGGCTGGCGGCCGAGCTGCGGGCCTTGGCCATCGCGACGTCGTGCGACAGCAGCTGGGCGTCGTCCATCCGGTGATAGGCCTTCAGGTTGCCGTGGTTGTCCATGATGGCGATGTGCATGAGCCACCCTTCCTCGGCGGCCTTGGTCAGGCAGCCGTGCACCATCGTCATGGCGGCGGCGCTGGTGAGCATGGGACGGCTCTCGACCTGGGCGGCGGCGGGGCCGGCGGCGGCCAGCGCGAGAGCGGCGAGACAGAGAGCGACGACGAAGCGGCGTGCGCGCATGAAGATTTCCTCCGAAGATGGTGTGAGAAGGGACCCGTCTTGTCGGATCGGTGCTCGAACGCCGCAAAGTATATCCGGGCGGGCACCGGGCCGGAAGGGGCGCGGAGGGTGAGCTTCCCGTCCCGGCGGTCGGCGCGGTGCTCGCGGCGAGGTCACGCGACCGGGGGGCGGGGCAGGGACCGGGCCCCGGCGAACACTGCCGCTTCGCCCAGCGCCTCCTCGATGCGCAGCACCTCGTTCCACTTGGCCATGCGCTCGGACCGCGAGAACGAGCCCACCTTGAGCTGCCCCGCCCGCCAGCCCACCGCGAGGTGGGCGACGGTGACGTCCTCGGTCTCGCCCGACCGGGCCGAGACGATGGCGCCCATGCCGGCGCGGCGGGCCGCGTCGAGGGCGGCCCGGGCCTCGGTCACCGTGCCGGCCTGGTTGGGCTTGACGAGCAGGGCGTTGCACGCGCGGTCACGGGCCGCGCGCTCGACCCGCGCGGCGTCGGTCACGAGATAGTCGTCGCCGACCACCTGCACCCGGGCGCCCACCGCGGCGGTGAACCGCCGCATGCCGGCGTCGTCGTCCTCGGCCAGCGGGTCCTCGACGGAGACGATGGGATACCGGTCCGTCCAGCCCGCCAGCAGCTCGCCGAGGGCGTCGCTGTCGACCGTTCGGCACTCGAGGCCGAGGTGATAGCGGCCGTCGCGGTAGAGCTCGGAGGCGGCGACGTCGAGCGAGATCGCGATCTCGTCGCCGGGGACGCGCCCGCTGTCCTCGATGGCCCGCACCAGGCATTCCAGGGCCTCTTCGTTGGTGTCGAAGGCGGGCCAGTACCCTCCCTCGTCGGCAACGCCCTGCAGGCGCCCGGCGTCGGCCATCCGCGCCCCCGCCGCCCGGTACACCTCCGCCGTCCAGTCGAGGGCCTCGGCGAAGCTGGCCGCGCCGACCGGCACCACCATGAAGTCCTGCACGTCGACCCGCCGCCCCGCATGAGCGCCACCGCCGAAGATCTGGATCTCGGGCAGCGGCAGCAGCCCCGGGGCTTCGCCCAGCAGGTAACGCCACAGGGGGCGCCGGGCGGCTCCGGCGGCGGCGTGTAGCGCCGCCATCGACACCGCGATGCAGGCGTTGCCGCCCAGCCGCCTCTTGTCGGGCGTGCCGTCGAGGTCGATGAGGACGCGGTCGAGGCCGGCCTGATCGGTCACGTCGAGGCCGCGCAGGGCGGGGGCGACGGCGTCGCGGATCGAGCGGACGGCACGCGTGACGTCGTAGCCGCCGAAGGCGGCGCCCCCGTCGCGCAGGTCGATGGCCTCGCCGCTGCCGGTCGACGCGCCCGCGGGGGCCGTCGCGCGACCGAGGACGCCGCCGGGCAGGTGCACTTCGGCCTCGACGGTGGGGCGGCCGCGGGAGTCCCACACGCGGCGGGCCGAGACACGGGCGATTCGGTGGGCGGGTTCGGTCATCTTGTAGTCAGTCGTGCGGCACGGGGGCAGGCTCACCACCGATCCGGGAGTCCGAGAACCGGCCCGGGCCGCGCCTGCGGGGAATGGTCAGGTGTCTCCGCGGGGCGCGACATCGGGATCGAGGCACATCGCCGGGCGCGGTCATCGTCATCCCCGGGAATCGGTGCCGCGAGGGGACGACCGGCGGGCGAGGCGCGCGGCCCACGCCTCCCGTACCGCGGCGAGGCTGGCGACCGGCTCCAGCAGCAGGCGGCCCGCTACACCCCGCACCAGGTTCCGGTCGCCGTCGCTGGTCACGTACTCGACCGGCGACTTCCCGTCCACCCGGGCCAGCAGCAGGCCCGGCAGCAGCGCCGCCGCCCGCGCCTCCAGGCCCTCGCGAGGCTCCCAGGCCACGCCTTGCAGATAGGCTCCGGCCAGCCGGTCGAAACAGGAGAGGAAACCGGACGTTGCGGCCGGCGTCCACAGGCACTTCAGCAGCAGGTGGTTGAGGCAGAACGCGAGATCGAACGCGGGGTCCCCGTACCACGCGCACTCGGCGTCGAGAAAGACCGGGCCGCGGGGGCCGACGAGGATGTTCTTGGGGCTGACGTCGCCGTGCACGAGGGTGCGCCGGGTCTCCGCCGTCGCCGCGGCGAGGCCGGCGAGACGCGCGCGCAGGTCGGGATGGCGCTCGGCGGTGGCCAGCAGGTAGGGTTCGATCCGGATCGCGTGGAAGATGGCCCCGGTGTCGAAGCGGTCCCGCAGATCGGCGCGGCCCGCCGTGGCGCGGTGAATCGCCGCGAGCCGGGTCCCGACCTCGCGCGCCGTCCGTTCGTCCGCTTCGCCGCGCCGCAGCTGGGCTTTCCACAACGGGTGGGCGCCGGGATCGAGAAACCCCATGACGAGGCAGCTCGAGACGGGGTCCTGGGCGACCAGCGGCGGCACCCACGCCGGGTCGACGCGGGCCGCCTCCTGCATCCACGCCCACTCGTAGCGGCTGCGCTCGACCGGCACCTCCCACACCGCGTCGACCTTGAGCCGGGCCAGGGCCCGCTTGACGCAGACGGGGCCGCCGGGCAGCTCGACGCGCCAGATGTCCGACGACACCCCGCCGGGAAGCGGGGCCATCGCCGGCGTCGCGTCCGGGCCGATGAGCCCCAACCGCCGCAGGGCGTCGACGATGGCTCGGTCCGGTTCCCGCACGGTGCCTTATCATATCGGCGGCGCGGACCGTGGGCGCCCCGAATGCGGCGACCGCGGTCCGTCCTTGGACAGGGGCTTGATGCATGAGTGAAGCGATCCGTGCCGTCCGTTGTCACCGTTACGCCGGTCTCGATGAGGCGGGCAAGCCGATTCCCACGCCGGCTCCGTTGCGCGAGGTCCTGACCCTGGACGAGATTCCGCGCCCCACGAACGAGCCGGGGCACGTTCTCGTGCGCGCGCACTATGCCGGCGTGCAGTACCCCGACGCGCTGCAGGCGCAGGGGCTCTACCAGCACAAGCCGAGCCTGCCGTACGTCCCGGGCATGGACGTGTCGGGGGTCGTTCTCGAGACCGACGCGGACCACGTGCAGGTCGGCGACCGGGTCATCGCCCAGATGAGCATCGGCGGCCTCGCCGAGGTGGTGAAGGTGCCGGCCGCGGCGGTCTGGCCGGTGCCGGCGGGGGTCGACCTCGCCGCCTGCGCCAACCTGGGGCGCAACTTCTTCCCCGCCTATCACTCGCTGAAGACCCTCGGCGAGGCGACCGCGGACAGCCTGGTGCTCGTCGACGGGGCGTCGGGGGGCGTCGGCATGGCCGCGGTGGAGCTGGGCAAGGCGATGGGCGCGCACGTCATCGCCGGCGTCAGCACCCCCGAGAAGCGGGAGCCGCCGACGGCGGCGGGGGCCGACCGCGTGCTCTGCTACGGCGCCGACCGGGACGGCTACCGGCGGTTCAAGGAGGAGGTGCGGCAGGCTTCGGCGGAGCTCGGCCACCCGGCCGGGGTGGACGTCGTGCTCGACATGGTGCAGGGCGACCTGTTCGAGGCGGCCCTGATGTCGGTCATCCGCCCCCGCGGCCGGATCTGCCTGGTGGGCTTCACCGCCGGCCAGAGGCCCATTCGCCCCGGCCTCGTCCTCATCAAGCAGGCGGTGGTCATGGGCAGCATGTGGGGGGGCTGGGCTACCGACCATCCGGACCGGCACCAGCGGAACGTCGCCGAGATCCTCGACTTCCTCGCCACCGGCGCCATCAAGCCGCGGGTGGACCGACTGATTCCGTTCGCGCGGTTCATCGAGGCGTTCGAGGTCTTCGAGCACAACCGCGGGCGCGGCAACACCGTCGTCGGCTTTCACGAAGAGTAGGAGTCGGGGGCAGAGCCGGGCCCTTCCCGGGGGCTCCGGCCAGGGGAAGCGCTTGCTGCGCCAACGCGGCGAATGCCCGGAGCGGCCCAACGCCTAACTCTGCCAGCAGCCCGTGGCTAGGGCTTGGCTAGGGCGGTGGCTCGGCGCCGTTCATGTCGTTGAGGGCACGGCGAGCGAGGACGGTGACGTAGGCGATGGCCGCGGCCGTGACCGCGAGGCCCAGCAGCAGCACGACCCACTCGACGGCGCCGCGGGCCTCGCCGCCCAGGGTTTCGACCCCGACGAAGCCGGCGTAGAGATAGGCCCACGCGCCCGGCAGGGTGAAGATCGCGCTCGAGGTCAGGAACGTCAGGAAGGGCACGCCGGTGATTCCGAACAGGTAGTTGCTGGCGCTGTAGGGAAGAGTGGGGTTGAGACGGACGAGGGCCACGATGCGCCAGCCGCCCCGGTTGATGGTGCGGTCGACGATGCGGAAGCGGGGATGGCGGTCCATGAGCCGCAGGACCGCCTCGCGCGCGACGTGGCGTCCCAGCAGGAACGCGGCGGCGTCGGCCACGGTGGTCGCGACGGCCACCACCACCAGGCCCCAGCCGATGCCGTACACCGCGCCGGCGACCATCGTCAGCGCCGCCCCGGGGACGAACAGGAGCGCCAGCACGACATAGGCGGCGCCGAAACCGATCATCCCGCCCGCCCCGCGCGAGTCCGCCCAGTGGCGGAGGGCCGACACCACCTCCGCCGCCTGCGACGGTCCGGCCAGGAGGACCGCGGCCGCCAGTCCAGCCAGCAGCCCGACCATGCCGACGCGCCAGCCGATTCGCACCTGTTCGTTACCGGATCGCCATTCGGCTCGGGATCGGAAGGGGGAGTCCTGTCAGCCTGCGGCAGAAGGCCGGGTGCATTGCACGCCGCTTATCCCGGCGCGACTCGGGTCTGCCAACCGGCCGTTATCGTAGCTCATCGCGGGGAGCGTTGGGGTCGTCGCGGGCGGCGGGTTCGCGCAGACGGCCCGCCAGGGCGTACAGGGCGATGCCGGCGGCGGTGGCGACGTTGAGCGAGTCGACGCCGTCCGCGATGGGAATGCGGACGCGCCGGTCGATGCAGGCCACCGCCTCGTCGCTCAGGCCCGCGCCCTCGGTCCCGAGCACCAGGGCCATGCGCGGCGGCGGGGCGGCCGCGAGCGTCTGGAGGTCGTCGGCGTCCCCGTCCGGGGCCAGGGCTACCGTCGTGTAGCCGTGCGCCCGCAGCCGGTCGAGCCCGTGGGGCCAGTCCGGAATCTCCCCGTAGGGAATTCGCAGGGTGGCCCCGATCGATGTGCGGATGGCCTTTCGGTACAGCGGGTCGCAGCAGCCCGGGCTGAGGAGCACGCAGCGGGCGCCGAAGGCGGCGGCGTTGCGGAAGATGCTCCCGACGTTGTCGGGGTTCCCCACCTGCTCCAGGACGACTGTGAGGCGGGCGTCGACGAGGGCGGGGAGGTCGGCGTCGGTGGCCGGCGGGGGCCGCTGGCCGATGGCCAGGCATCCCCGGTGGACCCGGAACCCGGTGACCTGCTTCAACACGGGGGGCGGCGCCACGTACACTGGCAGGGCGTCGAGGGCACGGTCGTCGAGCAGGTCGCGGAGGCTCGCGAGGGCGGCCGGCGTGGCCAGGAGCGACCGCGTGATCAGTCGGGGATGGGCCAGCAGCTCGCGCACGACGAACCGGCTCTCGGCCACGAAGAGGCCGCGCCGGCGGAAGAGGATCGGGTCCGGCACGTCACGGTAGTCGCAGAGCCGCGGGTCCTGGGGATCGTCGACGGGCACGATCGGCATCGTTCGAGACGGTGACGGAGAATCACCTTGCCATGGACCAGGCGCGGGAATCCGCGGAAGGCGGGCTGCGCGTGGACGCAATGGGCAACTTCATATCTATAGCCGGCTTCACCGTCAGGATAGTCTTTTCTCGTCCAGGGTGATCGCTCATGTCCTACTCGGCCCGAATGGAATCCATTGCGCCGTTCCTCGCCATGGAGGTGATGGAGCGGGGCATGGAGATGACCCGCGCCGGCCTCGACGTGCTGCAGCTTGGGGTCGGCGAGCCGGGGTTCCCGCCGCCGCCCGAGGTGGCCGCCGCGGTCGGCGCCGCGGTCGCGGCCGGCGACACCCACTATACCGACAGCCGCGGGCTCTACGCGTTGCGCGAGGCGATCGCCGCCGACTGCGAGCGCCGGCGCGGCGCCGCGATCAGCCCGGACCGGATCGTGGTGACCAGCGGCACGTCGCCCGCTCTGCTGATGGTCGTCAGCCTGCTGCTCGACCCCGGCGACGAGCTGATCCTGCCGACGCCCCACTATCCGTGCTACCCGAACATGGTGGCGCTGTGCGGCGGCCGGTCCGTGCTGGTGCCGACGTCCCCGGACGACGGCTACGTCATCGACGTCGACCGCGTGCGGGCCGCCGTCACCCCGCGCACGCGGGGCATTCTGGTCGCCTCGCCGGCCAACCCCACCGGGGCGGTGCAGCCGCCCGAAGTGATGCGCGGGCTGGCCGACCTCGGGGTGCCGATTCTGTCCGACGAGGTCTACGACGGGCTGCTCTACGACGGGGTCGTCGCCACCTCGCCGCTGGGGATGACCGACCGCTGCTTCGTCTTCGACGGCTTCTCGAAGCGGTACGCCATGACCGGCTTCCGCCTCGGCTACGTCATCGCACCGAAGGCGGCGATGCGCGAGCTGGTGTCGCTGCAGCAGAACCTGTTCATCTCAGCCTCGCACTTCGTGCAGACCGCGGGCCTCGCCGCGCTCGAGGCGGGCGAGCCGCACCGCCGGATGATGGCGGCCGAGTACGACCGGCGCCGCCGGGTGCTCGTCGACGGCGTGCGCCGGCTCGGCCTCGCCGTCCCCGTCACCCCGACCGGCGCCTTCTACGTGCTCGCCGATGCCCGCCACCTGGGGCGCGACTCGCTCGCGCTCGCCTTCGAGATTCTGGAGCGGACGCACGTGGCCCTGGGGCCCGGCCGCGACTTCGGCGAGATCGCCGAGGGCTTCCTGCGGTTCTCGTTCGCGGCCGCCTTCGACGACATCACGGCCGCGCTGGAGCGACTGGGGGAGGGGCTGCCCGCCCTGGCGCCCTCCCGTTAGCGCCCTCCCGTTGGCGCTCTCCGCCACGACTCCAACCGGCGGCGAGCCCGGGGCGCCTCAGGGTTGCGCGATGCGATAGAGCGCCGACACGGTGCGGACGACGAGGCTGCCGTTGGCGACGGCGGGGGTCGCGAGGGTCCACTCGTCGAGGGCGTTGACCCCGAGCAGCTCGAACTCGGGCCCCGCCTTGACGACGTAGGTGTCGCCGTCCTCGCTGATGGCGAAGATGCGGCCGTTGTAGGCCCACGGCGAGGCGGTGAACAGCGAGCCGCCCCGCGACACCCGCTGCCGCGGATAGACCTCTTCGCCGGTGCGGGCGTCGTGACAGATGAGAATGCCGCGATCGAGCAGGATGTAGTGGTAGTCGATGTTAAATGTGGTGCACCACATTTAACATCTTCTGTGGCCCTCCTCCTTATGTGGTGCAGTTGCGGCTTCCCGCCGTGGCACCTGGCATTTCTGGCGGCGACACGCCACATAAACAGATCCGGGGCATGATCGAGTCTTCACCCTTCTCAAGGAGATTCGAGCCATGTTCGACCAACTCTTCACCTGTCGGCGGACCGTTCAGCGCTATGTCGCTGCCCCGATGTCCGATCAACGCCTCGGCTATCTCCACCACCGTGCGGATCAAGGTGCGGCGGGAGCCACGCTGAAGAGCGTTGCCGCGTACCAGCTCGCCGTGACTCGGACGATGGACCTGCAACCCTCCGGGGAGATCTGCTTGGAGGAGATCCACGCTGCCGCCGACCGATGGGTGTCTCGCACGCCGTTGCATCACGCCCGGAAAGACGCCGCGCTGGCGCGGGCGATCTTCACGTCGACCGCGGTCCGATGGCTGCGATTCCTGGGGCGGTTACATGAGCCCCGCAAAGCTGACGCCCCGGGCGCGGCTCTGGTCGCGGAGTATGCCCACTACATGCGCGCTGAACAAGGCCTCGCTCCATCGACCGTCTACACGCGATGTAAGTCGATTGGAGAGCTCCTCAGACGCCTCTTCGCTGATGGACATGGTATGCGGGATCTCACCCTGGTGGACCTCGATGATGCCATTGCCCGGAAGGGCATCCGCGATGGCTGCACACGCGCCTCGATCCGAACCTATGTCTACACGCTTCGGTCGTTTGTCCGGTACGCCGAACGCCGACAGTGGTGCGCCCCGGGGCTGGCGGCGGGGATACTGGTGCCCCGCGTCTACGCGAGCGAACAGGTGCCCGCGGGGCCTACCTGGGACCAGGTGCGACGCCTGTGCGCAGACGCGCAGGGTGACACGCCCGCTCAGATCCGGGACCGGGCGCTGCTACTCCTCTTCGCGGTGTATGGCTTGCGGGTCGGCGAAGTGCGCCGGCTGCGCCTCGACGATATCGACTGGCACGCAGAGGTGTTCACCGTCACGCGGTCGAAACAGCGGCCGCGGATGCAACGCTACCCACTGTGCCAACCTGTCGGTGATGCCCTCGTGCGGTACCTGCGAATCAGACCGCACTCGTGTGCCCAGCGCGAGATCTTTCTGTCCCTCAAGGCGCCGATTCGACCGTTGGGAAACAGTGCCCTGTGGCAGGTCGTCAATCGTCGGTTGCGGCCGTTGGACCTGCCCCTCCGCCATCAGGGCCCCCATGCCTTGCGCCATGCGTGTGCCACGCGCCTGCTCCAGCAGGGGCTCTCCCTCTGGCAGATCGGCGAGTATCTCGGACATCGGACACCGGCTGCCACGCGCGTCTACGCAAAGGTGGACCTGGAGAATCTCCGGCGCGTCGCCGATGCCTCGCTGGAGGGACTCGCATGACTCTCCGCGAAGCCATCGATCGGTACGTCGCGCTGCGGCAAGCCACTGGCGCAGACTTCCGCGCCACGGCCAGCGTCTTGGGCACGTTCTGCCGCGCCGTCGGCGAGACCGTTGATTTCGCCGACATCCCGGTCGCCCGCGTCCATGCCTTCGTGAACGGTACCGGCCCGCTCACGCGGTACTGGCATCGGAAGTATTCTGCGCTGCGCGGATTCTATCGCTACGCGGTCGGGCGGCACTGGGTCGCGCAAACCCCGCTGCCCACCACAGTGCCGAAACTGCCGCCGTCGATCGAGCCGTACATCTTCACGCGCGCCGAGATGGGTCGGCTCCTCAACGCGACGACACACTATCGGCGACCGCCCCTCCACATCGAACCGCACACCTTCCGAGCACTCCTCTTGCTGCTGTATGGCGCCGGGGTGCGTGTCGGGGAAGCACGGCGACTCACATGGGGCGATGTCGATCTCTCCGTCGCGCTGCTGACCATCCGCGAGACGAAATTCTACAAGACACGGCTCGTGCCCCTTGGGGCCGACCTCACTCGGGCGCTACAGCATTATGCCGACCGACAGCAGATCGACGGCGCGCCCCAGGACGAGGCGACGGCATTCTTCGTTGATCGCCACGGGGCGCCCCTCCGGGGCCCGACCCTCCGGCACGCGTTTGCGCAGCTGCGGCACTGCGCCGGGGTGGTCCGACGGGACGGTGCTCGATACCAGCCACGGCTGCACGACGTCCGCCACACGTTCGTTGTCCGGCGCCTGACGACGTGGTACCGCGGCGGCGCTGACGTACAAACGCTCCTGCCCCATCTGTCAACGTACCTGGGACATGTCAACGTGGCGGCCACGCAGGCGTACCTCACGATGACCCCGGAGCTCTTGCGCGCCGCCTGTGTCCGGTTCGAACGCTATGCCAGCATGGAGGACGACGATGCGCGATACCATCACCCGACTCGGCCCATGGATCCGTCGCTTCTTGTTGGAGCACCTGGTGCACGAGCGCAACCTCGCGCGCAACACCCAGCGCAGCTACCGCGATACGCTGGCCCTGCTGGTGCCGTTCGCCAGTGACCGCGCTCGCGTGTCCGTCGACCGACTCGCGGTCGACGACCTCAGCGCCGATCGGGTGCGGCAGTTTCTTCACGCAATCACCGTCACCCGAGGCTGCTCCCCAGCGACCTGTAATCAACGCCTCGCCGCGATTCGTGCGTTTGCCGGGTTCGTCGGCCGACACAGTCCGGAGCACATCGAGTGGTCGGGCCACATCCGCGACATCCCGTTTCGGAAATGCGGGCAGACACCCGTAACCTATCTCGAGAAGTCAGAAATCGACGCCCTGTTGGCTGCGCCGGACCGGAACACGCCACAGGGTCGTCGAGACCACGCCGTCCTCCTGTTTCTCTACAACACGGGCGCACGCGCGGATGAGGCCGCCCAGCTCACCGTGGGCCACCTCGAGCTTGGCGACCACGGGTATGCGTCGGTCAGGATCCTCGGCAAGGGGAACAAGGTCCGCCACTGTCCCCTCTGGTCGCGGACCGTCACGGAGCTACGTGCTCTGACCCACGGTCGGGCTCCAACGGAACGCGTGTTTCTCAATCGCTGTAGGCACCCCCTGACGCGATTCGGGATTCACACTCTCGTCACGCGCCATGTGCGCCGGCTCAGCGTGCAGGTCCCGTCGTTGGCTGCCAAACGAGTCAGTCCTCACGTGATTCGACATACCACGGCGACGCACTTGCTGAGGGCCGGCGTTGACATCAACACGATTCGCGCTTGGCTCGGTCATGTGTCGCTCACCACCACGAACATCTACGCAGAGGTCGACCTTGAGATGAAAGCCAAAGCACTCGCGCTCTGCGAAGTGCAAGAGGACAACCCGGCGAAGCGTTGGCGGGAGGACGCAGGGCTCATGGCCTTCCTGCGCGCATTGTAGACACCGCAACCATTATGTGGCCCCGGATCGCCCGCGACATTCGACGGAGCCCCGATCAGTCGCTCGCACACCACATAAGGAGGAAGGCCACAGAAGCCGTAGACGAGGGCCGACGGGTTGTAGGAGCCGAGCCGGGGGTGGGACCAGGCGATGAACTCGTTGCTCGACGCGCCCGGGGCCAGCGTGATGTCGCCGGCGGCGCCGGGGCGGATGGCGTAGACCGGCCGGTTCGAGTCGGCGGTGTAGCCGGAGTTCACGTACAGCAGGCCGTGGCGGGCGAACGGCGTCGCGACGTGAATCGACGACATGCCCGTCAGCCCCCAGAGCAGGTTGCCGTCGAGATCGTACGACCGCACGCCCCCCGTGCCGGAGGTCACGATCTCGGTCCGCAGGTCGTTCTCCCAGACGAAGGGGGTGGCCCAGTTCGAGGCCTCGTCCCGCTCGACCCGCCACAGCTCCTCGCCGGTGTTGGCGCTGTAGGCGGCGAGGAACGACTGCTCGAGGTTGTCGTTCACGAGGAACAGGCGGTCGCCGTGCAGGACCGGCGACGACGCGGTGCCCCAGCCCTGCCGCATCGGGTACGTCTCCACCGGCCGGCGCCAGAGCGGGTTGCCCTCGATGTCGAAGGCGAACAGGCCCACGTAGCCCAGGTAGACGTACACGTGCTCGCCGTCGGTGACCGGGGTCTCCGACGCATAGCTGTTCTTCTCGTGCTTCGAGCCGGGCACCGCGGTGTGCAGGGTGCGCTCCCACCGCACCTCTCCGGTCGCGAAGTCGATGGCGTGGAGCACCCACCGCAAGGGGACCTCCGGGGTCTCCAGGTCGTCGCCGGTCATCGGTCCGTCGAACGAGCGGGACTGGTACTGGCTCAGGGGCTTGAGCGGGGTCTCGACCCCGCTGGTGTTCTCGACCGAGACCACGAACACCCGGTCGCCCGTGACGATCGGCGAGCTCCAGGCCCGGCCGGGGACCTCGATGCGCCAGACGACGTTCTCGGTGCGGCTCCAGGTGTCGGGCAGCGTGGGGCTGTCCTCGGCCACGCCGCCGTGAAGCCCGCGGAACCGGGGCCAATCGTTCCCGGCCGACACGCTTCCCGCGAAGAGAGTGGCCAGCAACAGCGCGAGGGTGATGGGCTGACGATGCACGAGCTCCTCCTGTCCGGGTTCCCGGGCCGGCCTCCAGAGTATATTAGGACGGAGGCCGGCGTAGCGCGCCGGCGGCGCAGACGCAGCGGGGGAGACGACATGGCGCAGTGGGTCCGCTTCGGGCATGCGGGGACGATCGGGTTCGGCACGTTGTCCGACGACGCCATCGCGGTGCACGGCGGCAGCATGTTCGAGGATCCGGTCGCGACCGGCGCGACCCGCTCGGTCGACGAGGTCGCGCTGCTGCCCCCGGCGCCGGCCGGCAAGATGGTGGCGCTGTGGAACAACTCGCGGGCGATGGCCGAGAAGACGGGGCAGACCGAGCCGCCCGAGCCGCTGTACTTCATCAAGGCCGACGGCTCGTACCTCGGCCCGGGGGGCGTGATTCGCAAGCCGCGGTCCTATGACGGCAAGGTGGTGTACGAGGGCGAGCTGGGCATCGTCATCGGCCGGGAGTGCCGGGCCGTCGACCCGGCCGGGGCGGCCGCGTGCATCTTCGGCTACACGTGCATCAACGACGTCACCGCGGTCGGCATTCTCGGAAAGGACCCGTCGTTCCCGCAGTGGACCCGGGCCAAGAGCTTCGACACCTTCGGCGTCTTCGGCCCGGCGGTGGCGACCGGCCTCGACCCCCTGTCGTTGTCGATCCGCACCGTGCTGAACGGTCAGGAGCGGCAGAGCTACCCGGTCACGGACCTCTTCTTTCCGCCGGACCGCATCGTGAGCGCGATCTCGCAGGACATGACGCTGCACGCCGGCGACGTCATCTGCTGCGGGACCTCGGTGGGGGTGGGCTCAATGAAGCCGGGCAGTATCGTGGAGGTGACCATCGACGGGGTCGGCACGCTCCGCAACCGGTACGAAGAGTAGGAGGACGAGCATGAGGACGCGACACGCATTCGGGCGGTGGATCGGTACCGGAGTCTGCGGCCTGCTGGTGGCGACGGCGGCGGCGGCCGGCCAGGCGGGGCAGGGGGAGGCCTCGACCCGGGACCTGCAGGGGGTCTGGGACTTCCGCAGCGCCATTCCCTTCGAGCGCCCCGACGACTTCGAGGGGCGCGCGACGCTGACCGCGGAAGAGGCGGCGGCGTTCGCGCAGGAGCGGGTGGACGCCCAGAACGTCGACCTGTGGCGCGACGAGAACGGCCGGCTGCCGGTGTCGGGCGGCTACAACAACTTCTGGTACGACCGCGGCACCTCGCTCGGCGAGGAGCGCCGGACGTCGCTGGTGGTCGACCCCCCCGACGGCCGGCTGCCCGCGCGCAGCGACGAGGCCCGGGCCCGCGGCGAGCGGCGGCAGACCCTGCTCGGGCGCGACGCGTTCGGGCCCGAGGACCGGGGGGCGTTCGAGCGCTGCATCATGGGGTTCAACTCGGGCCCGCCCATGAACCCCAGCGCCTACAACAACAACATGCAGCTGTTCCAGACCGGCGACCACGTCGTGATCCTGAACGAGATGGTGCACGACGCCCGCGTCGTCCCCCTCGACGGCTCGCCGCACCTGCCCGGCCACGTCCGGCAGTGGAAGGGTGACTCGCGCGGCCGGTGGGAGGGCGACACCCTGGTCGTCGAGACCCGCAACTTCACCGACAAGACCAGCTTCCGCGGGTCGGGCCCCGACATGGTGCTGACCGAGCGGTTCACCCGCATCGACGCCGACCGCCTCGCCTACGAGTACACCGTCGACGACGCCGCGTCGTTCGCGCAGCCGTGGTCGGTGCGGGTCGTCATGCAGCGCTCGGACAGTCCGCTCTACGAGTACGCCTGCCACGAGGGCAACTACGGCATGGAGAACCTGCTCGTCTCGGCCCGCGCCCGCGACCGCGAGAGCGAGCAGTAATAGTCGGCTCGGCGCCGGGGGCTCCCCGCCCCCGGGCGCCGAGCCGCTCGGCGCCGGGAGTCTGCGTCGCAGGAGTTGCGTGCCGGCGAGACTCCCACCGCGACCGCGGGGTCGCGCCAGAACCGCGCGGGCTTCCGAAGCGTTGGCGGGGGCAAGATCCACTGACGAAACGATGAGACACTGCAATAGGCCACAAGAACTGCGGCAAGTCATTGCGAGCCTCGTGGCAACCGCTGCCCTCTTCTGGCCGGCTTCGCCGGTCGCCGCGCAGGACGGCGGCGCATCGGGAGCCACCTACGAGGTGACCTTCGAGGGCAACTGGACCACCGCGAGCACGCCGGGCGGCGTCGTCGGAGGCGCGCACTTCACGACGCTGATCGGCGCCGTGCACAACGACGACGTGACCTTCTGGCGCACCGGCGGCCGGGCCTCGCCGGGGGTCGAGCGGGTGGCGGAGCTCGGCGAGACGAACGACTTCGAGTCTGAAGTAACCGCCTCGCCCCACGCTGCGGCCCTCATCAAGCAGAGCATCGGCGGTGGCGGCACGGCCCGCACGACCTTCTCGATCGACGTCCCCAGCGGCCATCCGCTGGTCACCCTGCTGTCGATGATCGGGCCCAGCCCCGACTGGTTCGTCGGCATCTCCGGGCGGTCGCTGCTGGATGAGTCGGGCCAGTGGCTGGTGCGGGAAGAGGTCGACCTGTTCCCCTACGACGCCGGCACCGAGGAGGGCGAGGAGTTCTCGCTAGCCAACCCCGCCACCGACCCGCAGGGCGTCATCACCAGTATCAGGGGCATGGGCAAGTTCTCGGACGAGCGCATGGCGAGGCTGACGTTCGTGCTCACCGCGACCGAGACGCGGCCGACGGTGAGCCTGTCCGCGACTCCCGACTCCGTCGATGAGGGGAGCCCGGTGACGGTGACCGCGACGCTCTCGGAGGCGCTGGCCGACGACGTGGCGATTCCGCTGACGCTGACGGCGGGCACGGCCGAGCCGGGCGACCACGGCCCGCTGGAGAGCATCATGATCGCCGCCGCCTCGACCACCGGCACGGGCGAGGTCACGACGGCCGACGACGCCGACCACGACGACGAGACGTTCACGGTGGCGCTGGGCAGCCTGCCGCCGTCGGTGGAGCCGGGCAGCCCGTTCTCGGTCGAGGTGACGATACGCGACGCCGGGCCGGCCCCGCCGGCGCGGCCCGGGCAGCTCGTATTGACCCCCGGGGACGGAATGCTGGAGGGGTCGTGGGCGGCGGTCCCGGGCGCGGAGAGCTACACGGTGCAGTGGAAGTCCGGCACCGAGGACTACTCCGACGCGCGGCAGCAGACCGTCAGAGCCCCCGCGGCCACGCTTTCGGGGCTGACCAACGGCGTGGCCTACACGGTGCGCGTCCGAGCGAGCAACGCCGGCGGCGACGGCGACTGGTCGGACGAGGCGCCGGGGACGCCGCTTCAACCCGTTCCCGCGCTGCCGGCGGCGGGCGCCGGCCTGCTCGGCCTGTTGCTGGTGTTGCTCGGCGGCCGGCGGCGTGCACCCCGGGGCGTCTGAACCGACCACGGAAGCGACCGAATGGACTGACGCGGCCATGCCGACGCTCGCTCCAGGCGACCGGCTCGGGCCCTACGAGGTGGTCGGCGCCCTCGGCGCCGGCGGGATGGGCGAGGTCTACCGGGCCACCGACACCCGCCTCGACCGCACCGTCGCCGTCAAGGTGCTGACCGCCCACGTCGCCGACAGCCCCGAGCAGCGCGATCGCTTCGAGCACGAGGCCCGCGCCGTCGCCGCCATCAACCATCCCAACATCTGCACCCTCTTCGACGTCGGGCGCGAACGGCCGTCGTCGACCGGCCCGCCGATGGACTTCATCGTCATGGAGTACCTCGACGGCGAGACCGTCGCCCAGCGCCTGGAGCGCGGAGCCGTGCCGGTCGCCGAGGCTCTGCCCATCGCGCTGGAGATTGCCGAGGCCCTCGACACCGCGCACCGGCAGGGCATCGTCCACCGCGACCTGAAGCCGAGCAACGTCATGCTCACCGAGACCGGGGTGCGCCTGCTCGACTTCGGGCTCGCGAAGCAGCACGAGGCCGGTCCCCCCGGAACGCTGACGTCGGCGCCGACGCGCCTGACCATGGAAGGGAGCATTCTCGGTACCCTGCACTACATGTCGCCCGAGCAGCTCGACGGCAAGCCGGCCGACGCGCGGTCGGACGTGTTCTCGTTCGGCGCCACCGTCTACGAGATGGTGTCGGGGCGGAGGCCGTTCGACGCCGCCACCCAGGCCAGCGTCATCGGCGCGATTCTGAAGGACGCGCCGGCGCCCCTCCGGGAGGTCGAGCCGGGCATCCCGCGGCGGCTCGACCGGGTGGTGCGGACCTGCCTGGCCAAGGACCCCGAGGACCGCTGGCAGACCATGCGCGACCTGAAGCGCGAGCTGGGGTGGATCGACCCGACCGGCGAGTCGGACGAGCCCGACCCGGGTCCGGCCGCCGCGGCAACCTCGGCCGGGGCGGGTGGCCGCGCCACCGCGGCGGGATGGCGCCTCGCCCTCGGCCTGCTCGTCACCGCGGCGGTGACCGCGGGCGCGGTGTGGGCGCTGAAGCCGCCCGCCGCCGCGCCGCCGCTCGCGGTCCACCGTTTCACCATCGATCTGGCGGCGGGCGAGTCGCTCACCAGTGCGCTGGCGGTCTCGCCGGCCGGCCGCCACGTCGTCTATGGCGTTGCGGACGGCGGCGAGACGCGGCTCCATGCCCGCGCCCTGGACGCGTTCGACGCGACGCCGATTCCCGGCACCGGGGGCGCGTCGGCGCCGGTGGCGATTGCGCCTGACGGCGGGAGCCTCGTGTTCCAGCTGCGGGACGGCGAACGATGGACCCTCAACCAGATCCCGCTCGCGGGCGGCACCCCCTACAGGATCGCCGAAGGCGAAGGTCAGCTCTACGCCAGGGCCGTGTGGCTGCGGGACGGCACCATCGTCTACTCGGTGCTGCCCGGCGAAGGCGGGAGCGGGCTGATGCAGGTGCCGTCGGCCGGGGGAGAGCCGCGCGTCCTCACCCGGCTCGACGAGCAGCGGGGCGACTACGCCCACCTCTGGCCGCTCCCGGTCCCGGGCCGTGACGAGCTGGTCTTCACGATCGTGCGCGAGGAAGGCGGCCGGGTGAACCTGGAGGACGGGAAGGTGGCCGTCTACTCGCCCGCGAGCGGCGAGGTCCGGGTGCTCGTGGAGCCGGCCCTCGGCCTCGGCTACCTCGAAGCCGGCTACCTGCTCTATGGCGACCGCGGCTCGCTGCTGGCGATCGGCGTCGACCCGGAGGCGCCGGCCACGACGGGGGCCCCGGTGCCCCTGTTCTTCGACACCTCGGGCGACACCGTCACCGGCAACGTCATGTCCGACAACGGGACGCTGGCCTACACCCTGGCCCCCGCCGCCGCGGCGGCCGTGGACGTGCCGCCGGGCCGGATCTACGTGGTCGTCAACTGGTTCGAGGAGCTGATGCCATCGCTGGCGTCGAACTGACCGGCGCCGCGGATCAGGCTCGGCTCGAGCGCTTTCTCCCAGCCGTGATCGGGATTGCCGACACCGGCTTTTTCGTGGCGTTCGCCAATCGGACGAACCGCTACCACGACTGGGCGACCGGCCTTGCGGCACAAGTGACGGCGCCGCTTCTGACCTGCGAAGCGGTGCTGGCCGAGGCCGCCTTCCACCTCCGGAACGTGCCCCTCGTGCTCGCCATGGTCCGCGAGGGCCTCGTCGAGATCGCCTTCACGGCGAACGACCACCGGAGACAGCTCTCGACCCTCGCCGACCGCTACCGCGATCGACATCCGGACTTCGCCGACGTGTGTCTCATCCGCATGAGCGAGCTGTACCCGAGCCATCCCGTCATCACCGTGGACCGCACCGACTTCCAGGTCTACCGCCGGCACCGGCGCGAGACGATTCCCGCGATATTTCCGCCCGCCGACCCGTGACGTCCGGCACCGACGCTAGAGGTCGGCGGGCGGAGGTTGGTCAGCCCTCGGGCAGTGCTCGCCGCACTCCCGACTGGTCGAGGGCGAGGCGGCCCCCCCCGGCGTGAGGAAGGTCAGCTCGGCTCTCGCGTCATTGCCAATCCTCGATCGCAAGTCCGGGAACGCGTTCGAATTCGCGGACGTTGCGGGTGACCAGCGTCAGGTCGAGGGCCCTCGCATGGGCGGCGATGAGCAGGTCGTTGTGCCCGATGGTGCGGCCCATGCGCTCCAGCTCGCTGCGGATCGCGGCGTAGTGGGCGTCCGCCGGCTCTGCCAGCGGCAGGGTCTCCAGCGCAGCCAGGACGGTCTCGAGTTGCCTGGTGAGGCGAGCCGATCGTCGGCGCGCGGCGCCGTAGCGAAGCTCGGCCGCCACGATGATGCTGACGGCGATGCTACGCGGCTCGAGCGAGGCCGCCCTTCGGGCAGCTTCTCCATCCGGCCGGCGCACCAACTCGGAGACGATGTTGGTGTCCAGCATGCAGCGCAGGACAGACACGTCAGAGAGTGTCCTCGGGGCGAACCGGCGGATCCGCGATCGGTGGGAAGTCCTCGTCGAGCGGCGTCAAGCGCGACAGGACGGTCGCCAGCGTGGGAACCCGGGGGACGGGCTCGACGACGAGCCGGTCGTCTTCACGGTAGATGATGACCTCGTCTGCCGCCAGCTCGAACTCGCGCGGGATGCGAAGCGCCTGGTTCCGCCCGTTCCGGAAGAGCCGCGCGTGGCGGGCCGGTCGGTCCGTGTCGCGTTCGCCGGGTAGCATATGCACAGCCTATGATCGCAGGGCCCCGGATGTCAACTGCTGCCATTCGGCTCCGTGGCTGACGTCCGCGACAGATCCGCGGACGATTTGCGGCCGACGCGCCCTGCCTGGCAAGCTGCGGAATACCGGGGGGGCGATGTGTGGGTGTTCCGAATTGACCGGATGGGTTGCAGGTGCGGCAGCTTACGGAAGTGGATCGAGGGTGCGGTGTTGGTCGTCGGAGTGGGGTTCGGGTGCACGGTGGGGCGGGTGTGGGGTATTGACTCGGTGTCTACGGGTTGGGCGTTGGCGTGGAGGGCAGCGCGAACACGAACAGGTTGTTGCCCGCGCTCGGCCGCAGCTCGGGGGTGATGCGGAGCTGGGTCGACGACTGGGCCGCGCTGCCGGTGCTGACGGCGACGTACTGCCGGCCGCCGGTCGCGAAGCTGATGGGGTAGCCGGTGACCGGCGAGCCGAGGTTGATCTCCCACAGCACCTCGCCGGTTTCGTGGTCGAACGCGCGGAACCGGCCGTTGACGTCGCCGCCGAACACGAGCCCGCCGCCCGTCGCCACCAGCGACCAGGTGGCGGCCCGCTGCTCGTACAGCCACGTTGTCGCCCCCGTCTCCACGGAGATGCCGCGCACCGTGCCGAGCATGTCGGTGCCGGGCGCGAGCTGGTGGCGGGCGGCCAGCGCGTAGGTGCGCAGGCCGCTGTCCAGGGTGGACAGCATGCGCGCGCAGGTGTTGCGCATCGGGAAGTACATCGCCCCTGTCAGGGGACTGTAGGCCCCGGCCTGCCAGCCCCGTCCGCCGGCCCAGGTGGGGCAGACGAGCATCTCCTGCCCGAGGGCGCTGAACGTGACCTCGCCGTTCTCGGTCACCGCGCCGGTGGCGCCGTCGATGTGGGTGATCACGTTCTGGGCGATGGTCGGGGTGGCCCAGAGGAACTCGCCGGTCTCGCGGTCGAGGGTGTAGACGACGCCGGTCTTGCCAGGCACGCCGGTCATGACCCGGCGGACCTCGCCCGGCCGAAGCCGCGGGTTGATCCAGCTCACCGCGTCGGGGTCGGGCGCGACCGCGGTGTCGAGCAGCATGCGCTCGAACGGATGGTCGAGGTCCCAGTGGTCGTTCAGGTGCTGGTAGTACCACCGGATCTCGCCGGTGTCGGCGTCGAGGGCGAGGGTTGAGTTGTGGTAGAGGTGCGCGAGGTCGGCGCCGCCGAGCATGAACTTCGGGGCCGGCGAGGTGACCGACGTGCCCGCGTAGATCAGGTTCAGCTTGGGGTCGTAGCTGGGGGGCATCCAGCTGCCGACGTGCTTGCGGTCGGCGTCGGGCACCCCGCCCCACGTCTCGTCGCCGGGCTCGCCGGGGGCGGGGGTGGTGCGCCGCCGCCACAGCTCGGCCCCGGTCAGGGCGTCGTGGGCGGTGATGACGCAGGCCTCGGGTCCGCCCGCCGGGCGGCAGCTTCGTCCCGAGATCACCTTCCCGCCGGCGATGATGGGACCCGCGCTGTGCGTCGCGGGGTGGGTCAGGTAGTCGAGGATGCGGGTCTCCCACACCGGTTCGCCGGTCTCCGCGTCGAGGGCGAAGGCGTAGTTGTCGGCGCTGGTGTCGATGATCAACCGGTCGTAGAGGGCGACGTTGCGGTTGGTGACGGCGAGCCGGCCGACGTGGTCGTATATGTCGTCGGGCAGGTTGCGGCGGTGCTCCCACACGAGGTCGCCGGTCGCGGCGTTGACGGCCTGGATGACGTCGCCGGGGTTCGGCATGTAGAGCACCCCGCGGTAGGCGAGGGGGGTGCCCTGCTGGCTGCCGGGGGTCAGGGCCCGCGTCCACGCCATGCGCAGGTCGGCGACGTTCGACCGGTCGATCTGGTCGAGGGGGCTGTAGCCCCAGGCGTCGAGGGTGCGGCGCCACGTCAGCCAGTCTTCCGGCGCCGGGTCTTGCAGCATGGCGTCGGTCACCGGAACGAAGTCGGCCGTCGCGGGGGCCTGTCTCGCGGCCGCCGGCAACGTTGCGGCCGGAGCTTGGGCTGCGGCTGGCGCCGGTGCCAGGGTCAGCCCGAGCACGGTCAGGCCTGCGCCCAGCGCCGGCCACGGCCGGGGCGACGACCATCGGTGGCGATGCGCCGACACGGCTCGAGTCACTGGCCCGCCTCCTCGGCGCGACGGTCCGCGAAGCGACGGCGGGCCGACCCGGGCTGGAGTCACTGGCCCGCCTGCTCCTCGGCGCGGTGCCCCGCCAGGATTCCCTCCATGCCGTAGTTCCCTTCGTGGCAGGCGTACTCGAACATGCCGCCGCCGTTCGCGATCATCGGCAGCACGACCGTCCAGTCGCGGGTGTAGGTGGCGGGGTCACTGAGGGTCATCTCGTAGTCGATGCTGTCGGGCCCGGTGCGGGTGAACCGCTCGACCAGCCGCAGGTTGTCGACGGGAAGCCCGCGGAACACCTGCTTGGCGCTGAAGTTGGTGGTCTCGACGACCAGGGTGTCGCCCTCCCAGCGGCCGCGGGCGTCGCCGGTCCACAGGCGGACGCCGGGGGCGATGTGGGGGCGGCCGTCGAGGGGGACGACGCGGGTCTCGTTGATCATTTCGTTCAGCATCACCACCGCGTCCGGGGTCTGGAGGAGCAGGATGTTGCTGTTGTAGTTGTTGGGCACCCGGGGGGTGCCGCGGGTGATGCAGCGCTCCCACAGGTTGCGGTCGGCCCACGAGTCGGCGGGATGGTCGCGCCGTCGCGCCTGGTTCTCGGCCGCGCGGCGCTCTCCCGCCGGGGTGAGGGCGGGGATGTGCCCGTCCGGCGGATCGACGATGAGCGACGTGCGGGTCAGGGCGTTGCGCGAACCGTCGCGCCACTGAGAGCCGTAGTTGCCGGGGCTGCCCTGGCGCGGGGCCGCGTCGAACGCCGCGAACCGCCGCCGCTCGCGCTCCGCCGCTTCCTCCTCGCTCAGGAACTCGCGGTCGCCGGCGTCGGCCGCCCGTTCGAGGGGGGTGCCGGTGGTCTGGTCCCAGACGCCCTGCAGGTCCGGATGTCCCCACGGAGTCTGCGGCGGGACCCAGCCCGCGTCCGTCTCCTGGGCGGCAACCGGCGCCGCCAGACCGATGCTCAACGCCGCCGCGAACGCCGCGACCAGGGGATAGCGCATCGTCGACCTCCTCTTCACTGCCGCCGGGCTCCCGCAGACTCCTACCGGTCGCCGGCGACGTTCACGCGAATGCGGTACAGCCCGGTGCGAGCGGTCATGTACAGCGTGCGCCGGTCCGCGTCGCCCCACGCCACGTTGGCCGGCACCTCGTTCGGCTTGATCGTGCCGAGATGCGTTCCGTCCGGCGCGATGACCCAGACGCCCCCCGGGCCCGTCGCCCACAGGTTGCCCTGCTCGTCGATCTTCAGGCCGTCGGCCGAGCCGCTCTCCTCCGAGGCGCTGGCGTCGAGCAGCAGCTCGGCCTCGCCGAGGGTGCCGTCCTCGTTCACCGGGTACGCCATCCATTGCCGGGTGGCGCTGTCGGCCACGTAGAGGCGCGACTCGTCGGGCGAGAAGGCGATGCCGTTGGGGCCGGTCTGGTCCCCGAGGCGGACGAGCTCGCCGTCCGCGCTCAGCCGGTAGATGCCGTTCACGTCCTGCTCCCGCGCCTCGGGGCTCGGCAGCCCGTAGGCGGGGTCGGTGAAGTAGAGCGAGCCGTCGCTGTGGTAGTCGAGGTCGTTGGGGCTGTTGAGCCGTCCCCCCTCGTAGCTGTCGACGACCACGCTCCGCGTCCCGTCGGCCTCGATGCGGGAGATCCGGCCGTTGAAGTGCTCGGTGAAGACGACGTTCCCGTCCGGGTCGACGATGATGCCGTTCGAGCCGACGAGCCGCCCCTCCTCGTGCTCGCCCTCGTAGACCGGGTTCAGGTAGTCGCTGACGGTCCCGTCCGGATCCCACCGGACGATGCGGTTGCCGGGGATGTCGCTGAACAGCAGGAAGCCCCCCTCGTCGTCGATCCACGCCGGCCCCTCGGTGAACCCGAACCCGCCGGCCAGCTCCTCGATGACCGCGTCGGCCGGCACGAGCGCGTCGAGGGCCGGGTCGAGCCGCTCGACCATCCCTGCGCTCGCCGGCGCCTCCGGCTCGGCCGCCGGCTCTGGTTCGGCGCCGCCGCCGCACGCTGCCGTCAACAGAACACCCAACAGCACCCCTGCTCGCATCACCCTTCTCCTCCTGCGACCCGTCGGTTTCGAGTGGCCCCAAGCGTAGCACGGGCGGGTGTTCCGACGGGCGCGTGGGCGGAGGCTCGAACGTAGTCGGGGGGAGCGCGCCGCGCCGGCGCGATCGGCGGCGTCCGGGCGACGCTGGATTCCGTGTCACACTATCCGAGTGCGGCGAAGTCCGGAGGATCGTCGTTGACACCCGGCCGGGGAAGATGCGAGAGATGGGCGAAGCGGACGACCGCGCAACGGCGCTGTTCCCGGAGTTGGCGCGGGACGCACTCCCCGCGGTATCGACGGGAGTCCTGCCGTACCAGCGAATCCGGGCTCTCATCCGCGATGGCCGCATCGCCGCGACGGAGCCGGTCGCCGAAGACCAGATTCAGCCGGCGAGCCTCGATCTCCGCCTGGGGGCGGTCGCCTACCGCCTGCAGGCCAGCTTCCTGCCGGGCCGCCATTCCACCGTGGAGCGGAAGCTCGACGTGCTGTCCATGGCCGAGCTGGACCTCTCGTCGCCGACGGTGCTCGAGAAGGGGTGCGTCTACCTCGCGCCGCTGATGGAGAGCCTTCGGCTTCCGCGGGGGGTATCGGCGAGGGCCAATCCGAAGAGCACGACGGGCCGGCTCGACGTGTTCACGCGGCTCATCACGGACTACGGCGCCGAGTTCGAACGCGTGCCGGACGGCTACTCGGGGCCGCTCTTCGCGGAGATCGTCCCGCGGACGTTCTCGGTCATCGTGGAGCAGGGCGTGAAGCTGTCGCAGCTGCGGTTCGTGCGGGGGAAGCCGCCGCCGTCGGACAGCCTGCTGGAACGTCTGGACAAGGCGGAGAACCTCATCTACCTCGATGAAGACAATCCGGCTCCGGCGGTTATCCGCGACAAGGGGTTGTGGCTCTCGATCAACCTCCGGGGTGAGAACCCCGATGAGTTCGTTGCATATCGAGGCAGGAAGAACGCCCCCATCATCGACGTGGGAAGGGTCGGGCACTACGATCCGGGAGAGTTCTGGGACCCGATCACGAGTCGTCCTGACGGCCGGCTGATCCTGAACCCCGGAGACTTCTACATCCTGGGTTCGCGCGAACGGGTGGTGGTGCAGCCCGACTGCGCAGCGGAGATGATGCCGTTCGATCCGTCCGTCGGCGAGTTCAGGATTCACTACGCGGGTTTCTTCGATCCGGGGTTCGGGTACGGGGAGAGCGACAAGGGGACCCGGGTGGTGCTGGAGGTGCGGGCGCACGAAGTGCCGTTCGTCATCGAGCACGGTCAGGTGGTCGGTCGGGTCGTCTACAGCCGGCTCCTGGACGTTCCGGAGAAGATCTACGGGGCGTCGATCGGCTCGTCCTACCAGCGGCAGGGGCTCGCCCTCAGCAAGCAGTTTCGGAGGTGACCCTTCCGAGTACGGGGTGGCGCTGGCCCGCACCGCCGGCCGCGCGGTGCTCCGGCTGGCCGACGCCAGCAGCAGCCCCATGCCCCCGGCGCCGAGTCGTGTGTACCCTCGCATGACCGAGCCCTTCGGGACCACGGGGCTGACCTGCGGCAGTGACCTGGGACGGTTGGCGCCCACCCACGACGGCGACTTGTCTCCGAGGCGTCACGTTCGTGACGACGAGTGTCTCGAGAGCACGCGCAACACCAGTCGGACTTGGGCGGCGCCCGGCCCGAGCTCGTCGATGAACCGCACGCCGCGCACGCGCCGACACTCCCTCTTCATGGCTTCAACGCTGCCGAACTGCTCCCGGGCGCGGCGCGTCGCTTCCGCCGGCGAGACCCCGGTGCGCATCAGGTCGTACGTCTGGGCGTCGAGGTGAAAGCGCACCTCTTCATCGAGCGAGCGATCGAAGTGCTCGCCCTGGGCCAAGGTGGTCAGGAACGAGCGCAGGCGGGGGAACAACATTTGCCTTGCCGTCGCGAAGGTCGAGTTGGCACCACCGGCACGGGCGTGCCCTGCACCCGTATGCTCGGGGTCGAAGCCCCCGTCCTTGTCGCTCGGAGCCTGAAGGCACGGCAAGCATCAGGGGGCGTACGGCGGAAGTCCGACCGCGTCAGTCCGGCAACCGGCCATCGTGAGGCAGTCGCCCATCAAGTCGGCGCGGGACCACACTATAACAGCGTTCGATGGATGTGAATACGGGCCAAAATGTAATGTTCTCATATCAAAATAGTATGAATCGCTCTTGGCCGGATCCTCCGGGCCGCGCTTCGTTGCCCGACGCGAAGCCGTCCACCGCCGCGCTGCCGCCAGGCACCCGCCACAATCGCCTTCTCGCCTCCGGGTGTGCTGTGCGAGACCAGTGCGAAACGGCCGCGGCGGCGCTCGTCTCCTCGGCTCGGCGTCGCCGACGGCGCGCTCGTGGCATGACGCTGCCGCACGGCGCGAGTGTCCGGGAGCGCCGGACCACCATTCGGGGTGGCATTCGATATTGATATGGTACGATGCCTGATGGCCATGAAGCCCCGCGAACCGCGCCGCATACCTCCCGCGAACGCGCTGATTGCCTTCGAGAGCGCCGCGCGGCACGCCAACTTCACCCTCGCGGCGCGCGAGCTGCGCACCTCGCAGGCCGCCGTCAGCCGCCAGATCGGCAAGCTCGAGACTTGGCTGTCGGCGCGCCTGTTCGAGCGTTCCCGCGCCGGGGCGACCCTGACCGAAGCCGGCAAGCGCTTCCGCGACGGCGTCACCGCCGGCCTCGCGGCCATTCACCGGGGCGCCGCCGAGGCGGCCGAGCTGTCCAACGCCGAACAGGTGGTCATCGCCTGCTCGCACGACGCGTCCCACTTCCTCATCATGCCGCGGTACGACGCCCTCCGGCAGATGCTCGGCGAGGATGTGGGCATCCGCATCGTCACCTACCACCACTACATCCAGAGCCTGCCGTCCGACCCGTCCGCCGACCTCGTGCTGACCTGGAACGCGGCCGGCTTTCCCCCGGAAGACCGGACGGTGACCCTCAGGGAGGCGGTCCGACCCTTCTGCTCGCCCGGCTTCGCTGCCGCTCACGCGGAGACCCTCGCCGGACCCGTCGCCGGCTGGGGCGGGCTGACGTTTCTCGACCTGGTGCGGCCCAACGAGGGCTGGGCCACGTGGGAGGACTGGTTCGCGGTCGCCGGACGCCCGGACGGATCGCCGCGCCGGGGCGGGTTCGACTGCTATGCCTACGTGCTGGAAGCTGCCGCCGCCGGGCAGGGCATCGCGCTGGGGTGGCGGTACTTCATCGAGCAGCCGCTCGAAGCCGGCGGGCTGGTCCCGCTCGGGGACGGGTTCGTCGAGTTCGATCGCGTCTACTCCGGCGTCCTCACCGAGAAGGGGCGCCGCAAGCCGCTCGCGCACAAGTGCCTCGAGTTCTTCGACTGGTCCGGACGGCGTCACTTCCGCAACGTCACCAAGACCGCGGGCGGACGCTTGGCCCAAAGGCACTCGCCGGTCTCCCGATCGAGCGTGTAAACGACGCCGGTCTTGTCGGGAATGCCGGTCATCACCCCGCGCACCTCGCCCGGACGCACAGGGTAAAGCACCCCCCGGTAGGCGAGGGGCAGGTCAGTACTGGCGACAGCCGCCTCTCGACTGCGGGCGGCGCCGTCCGGGCTGCTCGTTCACGCCGTGTCGGGCATCTCCATGACGATGAGGGTAAGGTCGTCCTCGAGGCTGAGTGCAGGCTGTCGCGTCCAGGCGGCCAGCGCGGACAGGATGGCGTCGCCGAGCTCGGTCGGCCGCAGATGGGGGTTGTCGAGCAGGACGCGTTCGAGGCGTCGTTCCGAGAACATCTCCCCCTCGGGCGCGGCGGCTTCGGTCAGTCCGTCCGAGTAGAGGACGATGAGGTCGCCGGGCTCGAGCGCAACCTCGGTGCCGGGGTAGTGCTCGCCGGGAAACAGGCCGAGCACCGGCCCGTGCCCCGGGACGAAGGAAGCCGCGCCCGTGGTTCGGTGGTGTACGAGGACCGGGGGGTGTCCGGCGTTGGCGGTCAGGAGTCGGGAGGTCGCGACATCGATGTAGGCATAGGCCGCGGTGACGAAGTTGTCGTCGAGGCTCCCGCAGAGACGCTCGTTCATGCCGGTGATGACTTCGCCGGGGCGGTTCGCGTGGTGGAGTTGGGCTCCGGCCGCCGTCTTTACCATCGAGGCGAGCAGCGCGGCCGGGATGCCGTGGCCGGTAACGTCGGCGATCAGGATTCCGAAGCCGTCGGGGTTGGGGGCCAGCAGGTCGTAGAAGTCGCCGCCGACTGCGTTCGTCGGGAGGTACCGGGCGGAGTAGGCGTCGTTCGAGAGCTTCGGGGCTTCCCTGGGGAGCAGAGCCTGCTGGATCTTGCGCGCCGCGCGCAGCTCTCCAGTTCAGCGCGGCCAATTGCTGCTGGTTGCCGCTCACGCGGCGCAACCTCGTCGAGGCTGAACGGCTCTGCCGCGAGCGACCGCAGCGCGAAGTTGACGGCTTCCCGCTTGCTCGCCAAGCGGTACCGTCTCATGATGGCCGCGCAGGCGTCGTCGTCGATATCCACGTTGGTGCGTGACATACACCAACGATACACCACCTGCGGCGTTGCGCGGTTGGCGGCCTCGGGCGTCAAGGCAAACCGAACACGAACAGGTTGTTGCCGAAGCTCGGGCGGAGCTCGGGGGTCATCCGCAGGTTTAGCGAGGCGTTGGCGGAGGTGCCGGTGCCGACCGCCACGTACTGCCGGCCGTCGACCGCGAACGTGATGGGATAGCCGCTGACCGGCGAGCCGAGGTTGATCTCCCACAGTACCGCGCCGGTGTCCTGGTCGAATGCCCGGAAGCGGCCGTTGGCGTCGCCCCCGAAGAGGAGCCGGCCGCCGGTGGCGACGAGCGACATGGTCGCCGCGCGCTGCTCGTGGAGCCAGCGGGTGGCCCCGGTGTCGACGGCGATGGCGCGGACGGTGCCGAGCTGGTCGGTGCCCGGGGCGAGCTGGTGCCGGGCCGCGAGCATGTAGGTCGAGCTGCCGCCCTCGGTCGTCGACAGCAGCCGCTGGCAGGCGTTGCGCAGGGGGAAGTACATGGTGTGGGTGAGGGGGCTGTAGGCGCCGGCCTCCCAGTCCTTGCCGCCGGCCCAGCTCGGGCACGCGAGCCGCTCCTGGCCGAGGGCCGAGAAGAGCACCTCCGGGTTCTCCGTCACGTCGCCGGTGGCGCCGTCGATGTGGGTGATCACGTTCTGCGCCACGGTCGGGTTGGCCCACAGGAACTCGCCGGTCTCGCGGTCGAGGGTGTAGACGACCCCGGTCTTGCCGGGGATGCCGGTCATCACCCGCCGCTCCTCGCCCGGTTGCAGGCGGGGGTTGATCCAGGCGACGGCGTCGGGGTCGGGGGAGACCGCGGTGTCGACGAGCAGGCGCTCGAAGGGATGGTCGAGGTCCCAGTCGTCGTTCAGGTGCTGGTAGTACCAGGCGATCTCGCCGGTATCGGCGTCGAGCGCCAATGTCGAGTTGTGGTAGAGGTGCGCCAGCTCGGGGCCGCCGAGCATGAACTTCGGGGCCGGCGAGGTGACCGACGTGCCGATGTAGACGAGGTTCAGCTCGGGGTCGTAGCTGGGGACCATCCACGTGCCGACGTGCTTCCGCCGCTCGAACGGCACGTCGCCCCACGTCTCGTCGCCGGGCTCGCCGGGGCCGGGGATGGTGCGGCGCCGCCACAGCTCGCGGCCGGTGCGGGCGTCGTGGGCGGTGACGACGCAGGCGTCGGGGGTGGCGTTGGCGCGGCAGCTCCGGCCCGAGACGACCCGGCCGCCGGCCACGATGGGCCCCGCCGTCTGCAGGGCGGGGTTCACGGTGTAGTCGAGGACCTCGGTCTCCCAGACCATCTCGCCGGTGACGGCGTCGAGGGCCATCAGGTAGTCGTCGCCGGTGGTGTCGAGGAGCAGCCGGTCGTAGATGGCGATGGTGCGCTTGGTGGTGGCGAGGCCGCCCATGTGCTCGCCGAGGTCGGCGGGCAGGTCGCGCCGGTGCTCCCAGATGAGGTCGCCGGTCGCCGCGTCGATGGCCTGGATGACGTCGCCGGGGTTGGGCATGTAGAGCACGCCGCGGTAGGCGAGGGGCGTGCCCTGCTGGCTGCCGGCGTTCAGGGCGCGGGTCCACACCAGGCGCAGGTCGCCCACGTTGTCGCGGTCGATCTGGTCGAGGGGGCTGTAGCCCCAGCCGTCGAGGGTGCGCCGCCACATCAGCCAGTCCTCGTCGGCGGGATCCTGGAGCATGGCGTCGGTGACCGGCACGAAGTCGTCGGGAACCTGGGCGGAAGTCGGACCCGCGGCCGGAACCATGACGAGGGCGGCCGTCGTCACAAGAAGAGAGAGCGCGTTTCGCAGGGAGCGCGGCTGAAGCATCATGAGGGGACTCCGGTGTCGACGCCGAGTGGCCGGCGTTTGCAGCATGCCGATTATAGGCGCGGGGCAGGGGAAGCGCGCACGGACGCGGCCGCCGGCGCGGCTGGCCGCGCCGGCGGCCCGGGAACGGGTGGCGGGCGGGCCGGCCGCGCGCGGCCGGCCCGCCCGCCGGCATCACCGGCTCTCCGGGGCGTGCGGCGGGCTCGGCCCGCTCGTCCGTCGCCGCGTGGTGGAGGCCGCTACCACGTGAACTGGGCGCCGAACTTGACGAACCGCGCCAGAAGGATGTTCTCGGGCACCTGCCACTGCGGACCGTAGGTGTCGTTGATGAGCAGCGGCGCGTTGTCGTTGAGCATGTTGTAGGCGTCCAGCATCAGCCGGGCCTCCCGATTGCCGTCCAACCGGAAGATCTTCGAGATGCGGATGTCCAACTGGTTGAGGCGGTCGGCGAACATCGTCCCCGGCTGGATGAGGTGGACCTCGGCGGTACCCGCCCCGCCCGACAGCGGCCGCCCGAGCGACGGCTCGATGGCGCTGGCCGGCGCATTCCAGGTCGCGAGAATCGGCACCCCGGGCAGGTTCTGCAGGAATCCCGAGAGCTGCACGTCGTACCACGGCAGCGTATAGGCGCCGCTCAGCTTCCAGGCGGGCCGGAAGAACGGCGGGGCGATGTTGCAGTGATGTCCTCTCGGCAGGATGATCCCGGCCGCTTCCTCACTGTCCCAGCCTCCGCCAGTGCCCGCCCCGCCCGCGGTCAGGGCCAGCGTCGGCACCGCCGCGGGGTTGTCGGGGCGCGCGCCGCAGTCGTCGAAGCGGGTGCGGCCCAGGCTGACCCCACCGTAGACGAAGAGGTCGCCGCTGACCCGCGAGTTGACGGTTACGTCGAGTCCGTCGAACACCTGGTCCATCGTGTAGCCGTTCGGCTCGGCCCGCACGATGTCGTTCTGCACCTGCCCGAACTTGGCGGGATTGACGTCGTAGAGGCCGCAGATCTCGTGCCCACCGCCGTTCGGCAGTCTCGGGTCGCTGGGGGCGGTCACGCAGTAGGGGTCGAAGTCGCCGGGTCCCACGAGCGCGTTGTCGGTTACCGAGAAGTTGCCCTGCACGCGGCGCCAGTACGACACGTCGAGGGACATGCGGGGCAGAATCTCCTGCTCGATGCCCAGCGAGTACTCCCAGTTGTTGCGCCGGGTCCCGAACCCCGAGTAGACGTCCGGGGCGAAGATGTTGGTGAGGACGCTGGTGCCGAAGTTGGCGTTCGAGTACGGCCCCAGCTCGTTCTCGTCGGGGAAGAAGTCGCCGTTCAGGTCCTGCCAGCTTCGCGTCGCGCTGGTGACCGACGCGTTGACGGGGTTCCGCGACGCCGACATCCCGATGGTGTCGACGCGGAGGTAGCGGCTGATCGAGCCCTTGAGCGCGGTCCGTCCGTCCCCGAAGACGTCGTGCGCGATGCCGATCCGCGGCGACAGGTCGGTCCAGCTCGCGGCGTTGGGAATCGCGTCCCAGCGGCGCGTCGGGGCCCACGTGCCCGGCGCCACCGAGCCCGTCGGCGTGTCGACGAAGCGCGAGGTGTCCTGGGCGGGGATGTCCTGCCGGACGTAGTCCCACCGCAGCCCGAGGTTGAAGGTGGTGCGGTCGATGGTCCAGGTGTCCTGCACGTAGAGGCCGAGGTCGGCCGTCAGATCGACCTCCACGTTGTAGGGGGTGGCGAAGGCCGCGATCAGGAGCGGCTGGCCCTGGAGGGTGAACAGCAGGCTGTCGGTCGGCCCGATGATGTCGGTGCCCTGCCGCCACGTCCCCTCGTCGAGGGTCATGCCGAACTTGAGGTTGTGCGATCCGGTGACGTAGGACATGGAGGCCTTGTAGGCCCGGTGCACCTCGTTCCACCGCCGGCTGAAGCCGATGCCGCGGAAGTCGATGCCGGTGGTGACCTCGCGCACCGCGTGCAGCTGAGGCGCGTCGGGCTGCGGATCGATGGTCGCGTCCTGTATCTGGATGCCCATCCCCGCCTCGAGCAGGATACGGCTGCCGATGGTGCCGGTCCATGTGGTCGTGCCGTGCCAGTTCAGTGGGTTCCGCTGGTCGCGCGCCGCCTCGGGCGTGCGTCGGTTCGAGATGCCCTGGAACGGGCGGTGGCGCGGCGCTCCGTTGTAGTAGACGGCGAACTTGTGGCCGGGCGTGGCCTGCCAGGTGAGCCGCAGGCTGGCGCTCTGGTCGTACTGCTCGTCGATGCCCGGCCGCGCCACGTCCGGCTCGAAGACGAAGTCGTTGGGGTCGGTGTCGTAGAACGTGTTGGCGGGCAGCAGCTTGAGGCCCCAGTTGCGGTACGCGCCGTGGAACCACAGTTTGTCCCTGACGATCGGCCCCCCGAGATCGACGCTGGTGTCCCAGATGCTGCTGACCACGTCCGGCGTCCGCAGGCCGGCGTCGAGCAGGTCCTGGCTGAGGTTGTCGCCCTGCAGCCCGCTGTTCGAGAAGTTGCCGAAAGTCGATCCGCTGAACGAGTTGCCGCCCTCCTTCGGGATGATGTTCACGCGGACCCCGCCGACCGCGACGTCGGCCGAGACCGCCCCGATCTCGTACGAGAGCTCCTCGGTCTGAGCGTCGTTCGCGTTCAGGGTCGTGCAGGAGTAGCCGCACGACAGGTTGCCCATCGTCAGCCCGTCCATCTGGCGCATGCCGTCGCGCGTGTCGCCGCCGTGCGCGGCGAGATAGGGCATGTACGAGTCGCGGACGCCGCCGACGTCCTGCGATTCGGGGGCGACGCCGACGGTGAGCGCCCCGATGGCGCCCCAGTCCTTGCTCATCGGCAGGGCGTTCAGCACGTCGTTGGTGACGACCGTCAGCTCCTGCACCCGCTGCACGTCGATGACCGGCGACTGGCCCGATACCGTGATCGTCTCCTCGAGGGCGCCGACACCGAGCTCGACGTTGACCGGGGCCGTGAACCCGGCGGTGAGCTCGATGCCCTCGCGCACCACGGAGGTGAACCCGGTGAGGCTGAAGGTGACGTTGTAGACGCCGGGCCGCAGGGCCGTGAACGCGTAGCGCCCCTGGGCGTCGGTCACTGCGACGCGAGAGCCCTCGATGAGGGCCGGGCTCGCCGCCTCGACGGTGACGCCGGGCAGGACGCCGCCGGTGTTGTCGTTCACCGCCCCCGCGATGCCGCTGTCCTGGGCGACGGCGGGAGCCGCCGCGACCAGCAGGAAGGTTGCGAAACATGTGCCGCTGAGCCTCATTGGTCGTCCTCCCCTCTCATGTGTGAGGTGCCCCGGTCGATTGGTCTGAACAGTGTAGCGCGTGACGCCGTGCGGCCTCCGCCGGGGTGACGTGGCGGCACGCGGAGCGTCGCATCCCTCGGCCAACTCCCGCCAGCGGAAGCGCCCGTCAAGCCGGAGTCCGGCGGGGACGCAGCGGGCCGCCTTGAACGCGGCTCGCGCCGTCCTCACCCTCGCGGCGATCGTCGAAAGGCGATTCGACGCTGATCCGGTCGGCCTTCTTCATCGCCTGCGTCAGGTCGTAGGCCGCTTGGAGCCGGTACCACGTGCTCGCTCCGCCGCCGAATGGCCGTTCACGAGATCGGACAACTGCTTTCGACTGACGCCGAGCCTCGTCGCCTCGTCGAGGCGCGCGAGAATCCGCTCGATCCTGCAGGTGTCCGCGTCGTTCTACGGCGCATAGTCCTGTCCCACACGGGCTGCTACGAAGACGGCCATCCCGACGCTCCCGGTCAAGACAGGTCGGCCGGATGCCGCTCACAGGTCGTCTCCGCCTGCGGGCGCGGGGCGCCACAACTGGTGGATCACCCAATCGAGGTCCAGACGCTCGCCGCGCCAGTCGGGCGTGAGGGTGTCGGCGTCGATGGAGACGCCGTCTCGTTCGAGTCGCGCCCTCACCGGCGCCAACGGCCGACCGGTCCAGTCCGGCGGCGCCGGCGCTTCCGGCAGCGGACGGCCGTCCGGCTGAACGAACGCCAAGTCTCCGGCCGCATCCAGTGTGATGCGGAACCCCTCCTCGTGAACCGCCCGGTGGTGCCGCCGGCACAGGAGGACCAGATTGTCGAGCGCCGTCGCCCCGCCGTGGGCCCAGTGTCTGATGTGGTGAGCATCGACCCGGACGTTCCGGCACCCCGGAAACCGGCACTGGCGGTCGCGAGCGTGCAGGGCCCGGCGCAGGGCCGGCGAGATGGTCCGCGTCCGGCGGCCGACGTCAAGGATCTCGCCGCCGGGACCGTGCCGCATCCCGACCATGGCCGCGTCGCAGGCCAGCCGCCGCGCCGTCTCCGCCGAGATGTGGATGCCCCCCGCCTCGTCCAGCACCGTCTGGCGGCGGCCGGCCGGGCTGGACGCGGCCCGCCGCGGTCCCGGACAAGGGGTCGAGCCCGCGGGCGACTGCGCGGCGCGGTCCCGCGTGTTCGCCTGACCCATGAACGGCCCCGGCTCTCGTCGAACTGTCACCGCGCGCGCTTCCTGGTCGGCACCGCGCCGCACGGGCACGAGCAATGCCGTCGCCGACGTTCCCGCGGGAACGCCGGAAGAGCCGCCGTGTCCTTGCGATCCGGATGCTGCCGCGGGGGTTCCCTCGGAAGCGTGCGTGCGGCGGTCGCCGGGCTCCGACGCGGACGCTGCCGCCGGTGAGCCCTTGGAAGCGTGTCCGCCATCGCGCGGCGCTGATCCCGACGCGGCCGTCTCCGACGTTCCCGCGGGAACGTCGGGCGCTTCGGTCAGGGCGTCCGCGTCCACGTGCACCACCACCTGATACCGGTCGCCCGCCGTCCCCCGGTCGAGGCCGCCCGACAACGCGCACTCCGCAATCACCCCCAGCGCATCCGCCTGCCGCTGCGCCAGCGACGGCGCCTCCACCTCTGCACCGGGGGCGGCCTCTGCGCCGGGAACGGCGTCTCCGCCCGCGGCCGCCGCCGGCGCGTCCGCGCCGCGGGCCTGATCGCAGGCCGCCTCGAGCGCCCGCCGCACGACCGCGCCCACCTCCGGCGACAGCCGGCCCCGCACCACCACCATCCCGTCCTCGTCCACCCACGTCCGCAGCGACCGCGTCTCGTACCGCCGCCGGTCCTCGGCCTGCTCCGCCAGGCGGTCCACCCGCCGCCACGCCCGTACGATCTTCTCCACGTGGGCGGCGGTGCCCGACAGGGCCACGTTGAGCAGATCGTCCTCGGTCTCGGGCGTCGCCACCCGCGTGACCGCCCGCATCTTCGAGTAGGAGACTCTGCCGCGCCGCATCGCGTCGCTCAGCTTCGGCAGGTCGGCGAGGGCGCGCGCCACCCGCACATGCTCGCGGGCCGCGCCCGGCGCGAGCCCGGTGCGCCAGCCCAGCCATTCGGCGCACGACGTGCAGCCGGCCCATCCGTTGCGCTCGTCGAACTGTCGGATGAGGCTCAGCAGCTCCCAGGTGGCGGCCTGAATGCGGGCGGAGAGCTCGGCGATGCGGTCGCCGAGCGCGACGACCTCGGCCTGGGGACCGTCGGGGCACCAGGGCCGCGGTGCGGGTGCGTCGCTCTCGGGCGCGATGAAGTCTGCGGGATGCAGCGGGGGCGCAGGGACGTCGGGTATTGTTGCGACGTGCATGTCCCATCGTAACCCATTGATTTTGAGCGGCTTGTACTCGCGTCAGCGCCCCGAACGAGCCGCGGTGCGACAGATTCGGATCTCGCGGCCGGCGTCGTGCAGCCAGCGGCGGCTGAGAGTGTTCAGGGGGCATTTCTGATCGCGTCCCGGGAATCACGCGGACCGGCTGCGAAAAGCTGTCAAGCAAGAAATGCAAGCGGGCGAGGTGTTCTTCGAGTGCGTGGAGATCCGACGATGTCGATGTCGCGACCCGGCAGGCCGAGTATTCCCGGCACGTGCACGGCGAGGCGCTGGCCCGCGGCTACCGGTTCGACCGCGACCTCATCGCCTCGGCGGGCATGCGCGGCAGGATTCCGGTCACACGCGGTCGGCTCGAGTACGAGTGGGCGCACCTGAAGGCCAAGCTCCGACGACGCGATCCGGCGGGGGCGGCGCGCTAGGAGTCTGCGCCGTAGAACGGTGCAGACTCCTAGCAGGGTTGGTTGGGCGCCCAGCGGAGCCGAAGGCGACGATGGGCGGGCTAGGAGGCGGTGGCGTTTCCCGCACCTCATCCGCTGTTCCGCATCGTCCCCGATGGCGTGGAGGCGTGGGAACGGGCTGGCATCGCCCGCTGACGGCAGGTGCCGCGGGCCCGTGTCGGTCAGGACGTCCAGCTTCGGCGGGCGGCTTTGGGCTCGGGCCGTCAGCCCTGTGTTAACGTGTGCACATCGACGACAGGCACGCAGGTCGAGAGCATGACCACGACCCCCTCGGTTCGGATTGACGTGTCGACCCAGCAGCGTCTGGAAGCCTTGGCCAAGCGGTCGCGACGCCCGGAGTCGCTCCTCGCCGCCGAGGCCATCGCGGCCAACGTCGAACCTGAGAGCTGGCAGGTCGAGGAGATCGCGGCCGGGCTGGACGACATCGACCAGGGCCGAACTGTCGAGCATGGCGAGGTTGCCGGCTGGCTGCGATCGTGGGGCGGCCCGCATGAACGGCAGGCTCCCGACCATTGACCATCGTCTGGTCCGCACGCGCGGTGCGCCACCTCGCTCGGCTCCGCGCCGTCATCCACCAAGCATCTCCCTTGGCAGCCGGGAACGTGGCGGCCACGATGCTCGCCAACGTCGATCGGCTCGCTCGACCTCCCGGGCTCGGCCGGGCTGGACGGATACAGGGATCCGGGAACAGGTCGTGCAAGGAACGCCGTACGTGATTCTTCATCGCGTACGCCACGACCAGGTCGAGACCGTCGGAATCTCCTCCGACGGTGGCAGTGGCCGGAGGACTGTGACCTGGCGTGCGGCCGGGTTTCAGGCTCTCGATGCCGCTCACAGGAAATTGCATGGCACGCATGATTCCTCCGGTTCCGGCCGCGGAGACGCCGGACTCCGAACGGCACGTCTACGAGCGGTTCCAGTCGGTGCTACCTGACTCATGGACGGTCATCCACAGCCAGCGCTCGGGACGTCATCCTCGATCGCGGCGACTTCGTGCGGCTGAGGGAAGCGGTCGATCGCGTGTTCACGCACTGGGTCGACGATGGACAACCGCTATCCAAGGCGGGCGCCCATGCGTTCGTGGCCGCGCTGGTCGAACGGTACCCGCCCGCCTCCAGGCTCGCTCTTCAGTTCAAGGAGGAGAATCAGGAGCTCCTGCGCCTCACCGAAGAGCAGATGCGCCTTCTCGACAGCCTCGCCGCCCACGGCCGCGCGGCCATCGCCGGGGCGGCGGGAACCGGCAAGACGGTGCTCGCGATGGAGAAGGCGCGGCGTCTGGCTCTTGGCGGCCAACGCGTGTTGCTGCTGTGCTTCAACATGCCGCTCGCGGGGGAACTTGCCGCGAGCGCGGACGGTTTCCAGGTCGAGACGTTCCACGCCTTCTGCCGCCGCCTCGCGCTTCAGGCCGGGCTGCGGTTCGAGCCTCCGGGGCGCGGCCGGGATACGCGCTTCTGGGCGGAGGAGGCGCCGATGCTGTTGCTGGAAGCCCTGCAGCAGCTTCCTCCGGAAGTCCGGTACGACGCCATCGTCGTGGACGAGGGGCAGGACTTCCTGCCCGACTGGTGGGCATGCCTCGACGAGGCGTTGCGGCGCAATCGGGAGGGAATGCTCTATGCGTTCTACGACTTCAGCCAGAACATCTACGGCGGCGGGCCGCCGGGCGCCCTGGAGGTCATGGAGACGAGACTGGTGGACAACTGCCGCAACACGGTGCATATCGCCGAGTACGCGGCGGGGTTGATCGGAGCCGAGGCGCATGTGAAGGCGGGCGCCCCGCAAGGTCAGCCGGTCGAGTTGGTCACCTGCGCCGACGGCGGGGAGGTGGTTCGACAGGTCACTGCCAAGCTCGAGCAACTGGTGTTGCGCGAGAACGTCGACCCCGACCAGATCGCCATCGTGTCCACGCGCAGGCTCGGGAACTCGCCGTTCGCCCGAAACCATCGGGCCGGCTGCTTCGAGCTGGTGAACCTCGATGAGCGGGAGCGGCCATCGAGCACGGGCTCGCGCCGCGTGGTTTTCGACACGCTGCACCGGTTCAAGGGCCTCGAACGCAACGTGGTGATTCTGCTCGATCTGTCCGAGGGTGAGCTCAGCGGAGTCGCGCGTCGCGCGGCGGGCGCCCGCGATTCGTCCCACGTCACGGCGTCTCATCGTTACGTCGCCGCGTCCCGGGCCAGGAACCTGCTGATTGTCGTCCGCCTGAACCCGGAGGCGCCATCGTGAGATTGCCTTGCGACATGGGGAACGCCGGCGACCTGCTCAAGCATGCCGTGCTGGCGGAGTTCGTGCGCTGGCGGTGCGAGTCGGGCTCCTGGAAGGCGACGGCAGCGCGGACGTGCACCACTTGCGAGAGCGACTCACGGGATTCACGAGGGGCCTCGCCGGCGTTCTCGGTCTGCCCGTTCGAAGCCTCGATCCCCGCGACCTGCCGTCTCGGTGGCTCGGGACCTGAACCGGTGCTTCGGAGGCCGGCGAACCCGGCTGTCCGCGTGCTATTCTGACGGGCAGTTTCAGCGTGGAGGAGTGCAGGATGACGAAGTGTGGACGCGCGGCGGTGTCGGCCGTGGCCGCGGTGCTCGTCGCTGGGGCGGGACTGACGGCCGCCGCATCGGCGCAGTCGGACGGCTACTCGCCCCCGCGGACCGCGGCCGGACATCCCGACCTGCAGGGCATCTGGGGCAACAACAGCGTGACGCCGCTCGAGCGGCCCGACGCGCTGGGTGACAGGGCGACGCTCACCGAGGAGGAGCTGGCGCGGGTCGAGGCGACCGCCAACGCCCTCTTCGCCCAGGACGCGGGGGACGCGGCCTTCGGGGACCAGTTCTTCAACGTGGCGATCACCGACGCCGAGAGCTTCACGTCCAGCGACGGGGGGACCGGCAACTACAACCAGTTCTGGCTGGTGGAGCGTGAGTTCAACAACCGGACGTCGCTCGTCGTCGATCCCCCCAGCGGCAAGCTCCCCGCGGCGACGCTGGCCGCCGAGACGGCGGCGAAGCTGGCGCGGGATGCACGGGGGCGGCCGGCGGCGTGGACCGTGGACCGCGGCCTCAGCGAGCGCTGCATCACGTTCGGGCTGCCGAACCTGCTCGCGGGCTACAACAGCTACTATCAGATCTTCCAGACCGCCGACCACGTGGTCATCGAGCAGGAGCTGATCCACACGACCCGCATCATCCCGCTGGACGGCCGGCCGCACGTCGGCGACGGGATCCGCCAGTGGCACGGCGACTCGCGGGGGCGCTGGGAGGGCGACACGCTCGTCGTCGAGACCCGCAACTTCTCGCCGCACAGCAACTTCCGCGGGGCCCGCGAGCACCTGCATCTGGTCGAGCGGTTCACGCGGGTGGGGCCGGACCGGATGGACTACGAGTTCACGGTGGTCGACCCGACGACGTGGACGGCGCCGTGGACTGCCCGCGTGCCGTGGACCCGGACCGACGAGCCGATGTTCGAGTACGCCTGCCACGAGGGCAACATCGGTATGGAGGGCATCCTGGCCGGGGCCCGGGCCGAGGAGCTGGCGGCGGCCGGACAGTAGGGACGGTGGCGGGAATTGCCTTGCCACGTGCCAAGCCCTCGAAACGGTAGAAAATGGGCCGCGCCCTGGTGCAGTTGGCAACTTTGTTTCGATCGCTGTCCCCAAGGGTGAGGACGCCGGCGGACGTCGACCAGTCGCGTTCGACGAAGGCGGCCCCGGGGATTCGCCTGTCGGCGCCCCGGGACAAGGCAAGGCGATTTCCGGCGGCGGTCAGGCGGACGGCGGCGGCGTCACGGCTGGAGACTTTCCGGAGAGGTGACCATGAGTAATCGAATGTTCTGGAGCGTTGCCGCGGCCCTCGCGATCGTCATCCTCGTGCTGGCCAATCCCCGTCTCCCGGAAGAGGCCGCCGTGCATGCGCCCGGCGACGAGCACGCGGCGGCTGCGTCCGACCCGCCGGCGGAGCAGGCGGCCGGGGAGCAGGCCTCGGCCGCGGCGCCAGGGGCGCCGCCGGCGGCTGCCGCCGACTGGACGGCGCCGCGCACCCCGTGGGGCGACCCGGACCTGCAGGGCGTCTGGACCAACGCCACCCTGACCCCCATCGAGCGGCCTGAAGGGCTGGCCGACAGGGCGGTCCTCACCGCGGAGGAAGCGGCCGAGCTGGAGGTCCGCTCGGCCGAGAGCCGCGCCGCCTCCGACCGGTTCATCCCCGGCAACGTGGGCGCCTACAACCAGTTCTGGATGGACAGCGGCAAGAACGTGATCGAGGACCGGCGCACCTCGCTGATCACCGATCCGCCCGACGGCCGGATCCCGTGGACCGAGGCAGGGCGCGAGCGGCTCGAGAGCGACCTCGCGCGGTACGGGGTGGGGCCGTTCGACACCTACGTGGACGCCGACACCGGCGAGCGCTGCCTGACCGACGGGCTGCCGCTGGTGCCCCTGCAGGGCTACAACATGAACTACCACATCCTGCAGTCGCCGGGCTGGGTGGCGATTCTCAACGAGATGTTCCACGAGTACCGGATGATTCCGGTCGACGGCCGGGATCAGCTCGACGCCGACATCGGCATGATGCTCGGCGACGCCCGCGGCCGGTGGGAGGGCGACACCCTCGTGGTCGAGACGACCAACTTCTCGGACAAGAGCCACTTCCTTTGGCGCGCGACGTGGCGGGGCGCGCGGCCGTCGCTGCGTCTCGTCGAACGGTTCACGCGGGTCGATGCCGAGACCATCGACTACGAGTTCACGATGACCGACCCCGAGATGTTCACGAGTCCGTGGACGGCCAGCGTGCCCATGACCACCAACCAGGAGTCGCGCGGGGTCACCTCGGGCCCGATGTTCGAGTACGCCTGCCACGAGGGCAACTACGGCCTGCTCAACATCATGCGCGGCGCCCGCGTCGAGGAGCTCGAGTGATGGCGCACATGTACGTGTCGTTCCAGGACGACGACCGGATCGCGGTCTTCACGCAGGATCCGGCGACGGGGGAGATCAGCCGCCAGGAGGACGTCGCGGTCGAGGGCGGCCCCGCCCCGATGGCCCTGAGCCCCGACAAGCGGGTGCTGCACGTGGGGCGGCGGGGCACGCAGCAGCTCTCGAGCTTCGCGGTCGACCCGCGCTCGGGCGGGCTCTCCCTGATTCGGACCGTGCCGCTGCAGGGCGAGCCCGTGTACGTGGCGACGGACCGTTCGGGGCGGTACGTCCTGTCCGCCTACTACTATCAGAGCACGGCCGCGGTCCACGCGGTGGGGAGCGACGGGGCGGCGACGTTCCCGCCGGTCGAGTGGCGGTTCACCGCGCACGGCGCCCACGCCATCCTGACGGACCGGTCGAACCGCTTCGCCTACGTGCCGCACATCGCCAACCGGGGGCCCAACGCGATCTTCCAGTTCACGTTCGACGAGGCGACGGGGCGCCTGACCCCGAACGCACCGCCGCGCTACGCCCCCGACGCCTATCTCGGCCCCCGGGCCCTGGCCTTCCACCCCGCCCTCGACGTCGTCTACTTCTCCGACGAGCAGGGGTGGAGCGTCAGCGCCTACGCCATCGACAAGGTCGCCGGGACCCTGGCCCCGCTCCAGACCATCTCCACGCTGCCGGACGGCTACGCCGGGCCCAACACCTGCTCGCAGATCGCGATGCACCCGTCCGGGCGGTTCCTCTACGCGCCGAACCGGGGGCACAACAGCGTGGCGAGCTTCGCCGTCGATCCCGCATCGGGCCGGCTGACGGCGACGGGCCGGGTCGCGACCGAGCCGGTGCCCCGGGCGTTCAACCTCGATCCGGCGGGCCGCTTCGTGTACTCGGCCGGCCTCGATTCGGGCCGCATCGCGTCGTACGCCATCGACCAGGACGGTGGCGAGCTGACCCCGCTCGAGACCTACGAGGGCGGGAACCGGCCCATGTGGGTGTTGCTGGCCGATCTGTGAGTCGGGAATCCGTTGTTCCGGACACCGGACTCGACCACCGGGGGGAGAACCGCAACCGCGACCGGCCTCACCACGCAAAGGGGACGCTGATGCATGGCTGGACTCGGAGTACGGCACTGAGGACGCTGCGATGCATGGTCTGATGATGGACTATCCGCTGACGCTCGACCGCATCGTCGAGCACGCGGCCCGGCTGTTCCCCCACAAGCGCATACACACCCGGCGGCCGGACGGCGGAACCCACGAGTACACCTACGCCGACCTCTGCCGCCGCAGCCGGCGCCTGGCCGGCGCGCTCGCGGGCCTCGGTGTCGCGCCCGGCGACCGCGTGGGGACCTTCGCCTGGAACCAGCACGAGCATCTGGAGATGTACTTCGGCATTCCCGGGGCCGGCGCGGTGTGCCACACCCTCAACGTGCGCCTCTTTCCGGGGCAGCTCGCCTACATCGTCAACCACGCCGAGGACCGGGTGGTGTTCATCGACGCCTCGGTGCTCCCGCTCTTCGAGCGGGTGGCGGGCGACGTCGACTGCGTCGAGCACTACGTGCTCGTGAACGCGCCGCGCGACGTCGAGACGGCGCTGCCGGACGTGCTGCACTACGAGGACCTCATCGACGGGGCCGGCGACGACTTCGAGTGGCGGTCGACCGACGAGCGCATGGCCATGGGCCTGTGCTACACCAGCGGGACCACCGGCGACCCCAAGGGGGCCCTCTTCAGCCACCGGTCGATGTTCCTGCACACCCTCGGCGAGAACCAGGCGATGGGGCTGGCGCTCACGGAGACCGACGTCGTCCTGCCGGTGGTGCCGCAGTTTCACGCGATGGGGTGGGGGCTGCCCTACGCGTGCACGCTGGCCGGGGCCGACGTGGTGATGCCGGGCCCCCATCTGCAGCCCGCGGCCCTCGCCGAGGTCATCGAGTCGCACCGGATCACGATGGCGGCGGGCGTGCCGAGCATCTGGAACGGGCTGTACCACGAGCTGAAGGCGAGGCCGCGCGACATCTCGTCCATCCGAGCCCTGGTGGTCGGCGGGTCGGCGATGCCGCGTGCGCTCATCGAGGGGTACGAACGCGACCTCGGGGTCAACGTCGTGCACGCCTGGGGCATGACCGAGATGTCGCCGCTCGGCACCGTGTGCAAGCTGCAGCGCCAGCACCGGGGCCTGTCGAAGTCGGAGCAGTGGGACGTCAAGGCGCGGCAGGGCACGCCGCTGGGCGGGGTCGAGCTGCGCATCGTCGGCGACGACGGGGCGCCGATGCCGTGGGACGGCGAGACCATGGGCGAGGTGCAGGCGCGCGGGCCCTGGGTCATCCGCAGCTACTACAAGCACGAGCCGACCCCGGATCAATTCACGGCGGACGGGTGGCTGCGCACCGGCGACGTCGGCACCATGACCCCCGACGGCTACCTGACCCTCACGGACCGGACCAAGGATCTCGTCAAGAGCGGCGGCGAGTGGATCTCGTCGGTGGCCCTCGAGGGGGCGCTGATGGCCCACGCCCAGGTGCTCGAGGCGGCGGTCATCGCGATCCCGGACGAGAAGTGGGGGGAGCGGCCGTTGGCGGCGGTGGTACGGACCGAGGGGGACGCGGTCTCGGCCGACGCGCTGCGCGCGCACCTCGCCGAAAGCTTCGCCAAGTTCGAGATTCCCGATCGGTTCGTCTTCGTGGACGAGCTTCCCAAGACCAGCGTCGGGAAGTTCGACAAGAAGGTGCTGCGCAGCCGCTTCGCCGAGGGCAACCTGTGACGGGACGGGGGGCCCGGAGGTTACTGCTGACGTGCCACTTCAGTTTGCCGGCGGGGGGCCTGCACGCCGGTCCTGCCAGCCGAGAATCCGTCCTTCGAGGTGCGCCAGCCGCTCGCCCAGTGCGCGGACCTCTCGAACGATCCACAGGGAGGCGGCGAGCACCATCGCTGGTGTCACCCAATCAGGCCAGTCGTTCATGCCGTGCCTCTGACTCTGTCGTGGGTGGTGTGTGTCACGAATATCCATGATCGGATATCGTTAACCAGCTTGTCAACCCCTGGGGCTCGAACCGAGACACTGCTCGTCACCAGGGATGCACCGGCGCCGCGCAGGGCGGACGTCACACGCAAGGGAGGTTCCATGCCAAGGTCCGGACGTATCGGATGGATGCCGGCGGCAGTTCTGGTTGTCGTCCTGCTCGGCGCGGGCGGGGTATGGGCGCAGTCGTCGACGACGAACCCGTATCGGGCCACCTTCGGCTGGGAGCAGCTGCCGGAGGGACGCGTGATGGGCACCGTGAGCGGCGTCTTCCCGGATCCCGACGGCAGTCACCTCTGGATCCTGGATCGGTGCGGCGCCAACCAGTGCGCGGGCACCGACCTCGACCCCATCATGAAGTTCGACCTGGAGGGGAACCTCGTCGAGAGCTTCGGGGCCGGGCTCTTCGCCTTCCCCCACGGCTTCTTCCTCGACCACGAAGGCTTCCTGTGGGTCACCGAGGGGGGCTCGCACGGCGACGCGCGGGCGACGCTGGGCGAGAGCATGGGCATCGGCCACCAGGTGCTGAAGCTGAACCAGCAGGGCGAGGTCGTGATGCGTCTCGGCGAGGCCGGCGTCTGGGGCGACGACGAGGCGCACTTCAACGGGCCGTCCGGGGTCGTGGTGTCTCCGGGCGGCGACATCTGGGTGTCGGACGGCCACCGCGGCGGCAACAACCGCATCGTGAAGTTCTCGGGCGACGGCACGTTCCTCTTCGCGATCGGCGGCGGCGTCGGCTCGGAGAGCAAGGAGGCGGAGGGCTTCAGCGACCCCCACGACATCAAGATGGACTCCGAGGGGCGGGTCTACGTGGCCGACCGCGGCAACAGCCGCATTCAGGTCTTCGACCCCGACGGGAACCTGCTCTACATCTGGACCCACTACGGCAAGCCGAGCGGCCTGTTCATCGACCGCAACGACATCCTCTACGCCGGCGACGGGCTTTCCGGCATGGTCCGCAGCGGGCCGCCCGACAACTGGCGCAGCAATCTGGGCTGGGAGAAGGGCGTGCGCATCGGCGACCTGAAGACCGAGCAGGCCTGGGTGACGCACTTCATCCCCCAGCACGACGAGGACGTCGGGGCCGGCATCGAGTTCCTCGGCGTCGACTTCGACGGCAACATCTACGCCGGCGAGGTCAGCCGCCGCCGGCTCGTGCGCTACGTCCTGCACCGCCCGTCCGAGCTGATGAAGCGGTGACACGAGGGCCGATCGGAGCGGGGCGGGCATCGGCGCCATGAACGCCGGGATGCCTGCAGGGTCGGTTGGGCGCGAGGCGGAGCCGTCGGGCGACGACTCGCGGGCTAGAATATCGGCGTCGAACGCACACTCGGGTGGCAACGGACTCTCGACCAAAGGAATGGAAGACATGCGCAGATTGCAGACGCTCACGGTTCTCACCTTCGCCCTCGGCATGCTGCTGGGCGCGGCCGCCGGGCCGGCGGCCGCCCAGTTCAGGGCGGAGGAGTTCGAGTACGGCGACCGGTTCGCCCTGCCGGAAGGCGAGGAGTCGCCGATCTGGAACCCCGCCATGCGGAAGCTGCTCGACGGCGGCCCGCTGATCGGCGGGACCATCCGGGCGACGGATGCGCGCACCTACTGCGCGATGGCCGCCGCCGGCTACGACTTCATGTGGGTCGAGATGCAGCACGAGGCGACCTCCTGGGAGCAGGTGGCGCGCCTGTGGCGGACCTGCCCGGGACCCGCCGCGCCGGGCACCCGCATCGCGTACGCCGACGAGCGGGAGATTCAGCACGCCACCGACATGGGCGCGGCGGTCATCGTCGTGCCGACCGTGGACAGCGTCGAAGAGGCGCAGGCCGCCGTCGACTGGACCTACTTCCCGCCCATGGGCCGGCGCAGCTCGGGCGGCGGACAGGGCCCGGGCGAGATCTGGAACAACGTGCCCGGCGGCTACCGCCAGACGTGGAACGACAACGTCGTGCTCCTCCTGATGATCGAGACGCTTGATGGGGTCGAGGCCGCCCGCGAGATCGCGAAGATCCCGGGCGTCGACGGGCTGTTCGCGGCGAGCGGCGACCTCGGCAACTTCTCGGGCTTCGGCGAGGGCGACGCCGAGTACGAGGCGCTGATCACCGAGGTGGCGACCGCCGCCAAGGAGGCCGGCATCCACGCCTGCGCGCCCCTGCGCTGGGCCGACCGCGCCGACTTCACGTGCTTCCAGGCCGGCACCGAGGCGGCCAACATCCGCCGCGGGGCCGCCGCCGAGATCGCGCAGGCCGAGGCCCGGTTCAACTCGACCGGCGGGGGCGGCGCCTCCTCGAACGCGGCGGCGTTGCTCGCCAACCTGACGGCCGAGTGCGGGTCGATCACCTACGAGGCCGACTGCTACGCGGCGGTCGAGGCCGCGGCGTCGGCGGCCGGCTCCCTGTCCGACGCGGACCGGGAGATCATGGTGGGCCGTCTCGGCGCCATCGCGGCCGCGAACCCGAACCAGGCGGCCCGCATCCGCGAGATCGCGGCGGGCGGCGGGCTCGAGGTGCAGTAGGTCTTCGAGCGTCGTTCGACACGGCGCGGCCCGGCGCTCTCGCGGCGCCGGACCGCGCCGGTTGACGGTGGCGGACCCGGCTCTGCCGCCGTTGCCGCCGCTTGGCAGCCTGCAGTGTCGAGCAGACGGCCGGCGACCTGGACGGCTTCGTTCCGAGGCAGTCCCCTGGCCGTCCTCGGGGGCCTGATGCTCCCGCTATCCTGGACGGCCGAGCGGGCCGGGGATCCCGCGGCGAGAGCGCCGCACGGCACCGGCGCGGTCGACCATGCAGCCGGATGTTGGCGGTCTGCAAGCGTACCGGCGGGGAAGGAGAGGGTCGATGAGCAGCAGATGGCGTTGGGTTTCCGTGATCGTCGTGGCGTGCGCTTTGCTCGCCTCGCAGCCGATGGCGACGAGTGCCCAGTCCGGGGAAGGTGACGGCTGGGAGCTCCCGCGGACGGCGTGGGGCGACCCCGATCTGCAGGGGGTGTGGACCTCCGCCACCCTGACGCCGCTCGAGCGGCCGGCCGGCCAGGCGGGGCGCGAGCTGCTGACCGACGAGGAGGCCGCTGCCATCGAGCAGCGGTCGGCGGAGAGCCGGGTTGCCAACGACGGCAAGTCGGCCCCCGGAACCGTCGGTGGCTACAACCAGGTGTGGCTGGACGCGGGGACGCGCATCACCGGCGACCGGCGCACCTCGCTCGTCGTCGACCCGCCCGACGGCCGCATCCCCTGGCGGCCGGGAGAGCGCGAGGCCCACGACCGCGAGCGGGCGCGCTACGGAGTCGGTCCGTTCCACTCCTACACCGACGCCGACACCGGCGAGCGGTGCATCACCGACGGGCTGCCGAACATGGTGCCGCTGCAGCCCTACAACATGAACCTGCAGGTTCTGCAGACCCCGGGGCAGGTGGTGATGCTGCACGAGATGTACCACGAGCTGCGGGTCATTCCCCTGGACGACCGGCCGCTGACCGGCGTTGCGCAGTGGACGGGAGAGGCGCGGGGCAGGTGGGAGGGCGACACCCTCGTCGTCGAGACCGTCAACCTGGTCGACAAGCCCGACGCGTACTGGAGCTCTCCGTGGCGCAAGTCGCGCTCCACCCTGCGGCTGGTCGAGCGGTTCACCCGGGTCGGCCCCGAGTCGATCGACTACACGTTCACGCTGGAGGATCCGGAGGTCTTCGAGCGGCCGTGGACCGCGTCGGCGCCCATGACCACCGACCAGGCGTCGCGCGGGGTGACCGCCGGCGAGCTCTGGGAGTACGCCTGCCACGAGGGCAACCACGCGATGATCAACATCCTCAGCGGGGCCCGGGCCGAGGAGGCGCGCGCGGCGCAGGAGCAGGACTGAGCTGACGCGGCAGCGCAGGGGCGAAGTGGATCCGCCCCTGCGTCGTGGTCCTGACGAGCACGGCGCGGCTCCGGTTGCCTTGCGAAGTACCCGTTCGGCAAGGCGCCGTGTCGAGCGCCGGCGACGACCGCGCCGCTCCTACGGCGCAGACTCCCCGCCCGTCGACTTCGGCAGCGCGAAGCTGAGAATGAGGTCGCCGCCGCGGCGGCCGCGCGAGCCGCCGCCCGAAGCGACGGTGACGAACTCCTCGCCGTCGACCATGTACACGGCCGGCGACGCGAAGATGCCGGCGCCGGTGTTGTAGCGCCACAGCTCTTCGCCGGTGCGGGCGTCGTAGGCGAAGAAGTAGCCGGCGATGTTGCTGCCGGTCCCCACGAACACCACGCCCCCCTTGGTCACCACCGCGCCGGCCTGCCCGTAGCCCTCGAAGATCTGCCGCCACACCAGCTCGCCGGTGGTCGGGTCGTAGGCCGAGAAGTAGCCCTTGGGGCCCCGCCCCCCGTTGAACGGCCGGTCGATGGCGTTGACGTAGAGGAGGCCCGTGTCGGGGCTGTAGGCGATGGGCCCGTAGCTGGCCCCGCCCCCCATGCCGGGGGCGAAGATGATGTCGCTGGTCACCCGGGGAATCGGGGTGAACTGCTCGAGGAAGCGCTTGCCCTCGGCGTGCTCGGGGGGGATGTCGGTGGGGAACACCGGCGACACCGGCTCCATGCGCTCGCCGTTCGCCTTGTGGGGAATCGGCTGGGTCGGGTAGGGCACCTCGCCCTCGCGGTCGGTCTCGGTCGGCACCGGGGTCTCGATGATGGGATGGACGGGCTCGCCCGTCTCGCGGTTCAGGATGTAGAGCCAGCTGTTCTTGTTGGCCTGCGCGAGGGCCTTGACCGGCTCGCCGTCGACGACCATGTCGAAGAGCACCGGCTGCTGGCCGTTGTCGTAGTCCCAGACGTCGTGGTGCACCTGCTGGTAGTACCACGCGAGCTGCCCGGTATCGAGGGACAGGGCGATGATCGAGTCGGTGAACAGGTTCGCGCCGGCCCGCTGGGTGCTGTCGCCGAACGGGTTGCCGACCGCCGCGTAGAGGAGTCCGAGCTCGGGGTCGATGGACGGGGTCTCCCAGATGCCGCCGCCGTTGCGCCCCCCGCCGACCCAGGTCGGCCCGGCGATGTCCCAGCCCTGGTCGTTCTCGTCCTGGGGAATCGTGTTGAAGTGCCAGATCACGTCGCCGGTCGCCGCGTCCACCGCGAGCACGTGGCCGCCGGGAATCATGCTCTCGCTGCGGGTCGAGCCGACGTAGAGGACGCCGTCGTGGATCTGGGGGGCGCTGGTGAACCAGTAGCCCATCGAGATGGCGGTATCCACGTCGGGGTAGCGCAGCCGGAGCACGTCGAGGATGACGCTGGCCTGACCGTTCTCGCCGAAGCCCTCGATGGGCTCGCCGGTCTTGGCGTCGAGGGCGAACATGAACGACCCGGCGGCGCTGTAGACGACGCCGTCCGCGTAGGTGACGCCGCGGTGGCGGAAGATGTAGCCCTCGCGCCGGCCCCCGCCGAGCAGCTCCGTCACGTCGTAGGTCCACAGCAGGTGCCCGTCCGCGGCGTCGACGGCATAGACGCTGCCGCGCGAGTCGGTGACGTACATCACGCCGTCGACGATGACCGGGGTAGTCTGGTTGCTGACCCCGTCGATGACACCGTGCTGGAAGAGCCACCGCGGGGTGAGCAGGTGCGCGTTCTCGGGCGTGATCCGGTCGGTCTCCGAGAACCGGCTGCCCGCCAGGTCCAGGTTGTGGAGCGGCCAGTCGACGTTCTGGGCCGCCGCGGGGCCGGCGAGGACGGTGAGCGAGAAGAGGCTGACGGCGATGATGGCGCGGACAGGATGCATCGGTTTGTTCTCCCAACCGCACATCGGCGGTCTGCGAGTCTCGTCCCGCGGGTGGCGTGAGCGTGCCGGGATTGTAAACCGCGCCGGCCCGTTCCCGACAATGCGCCGCCCGTGCGGGTCGATTGACCCCCGAAAACCGGCATGATAGGTTCGCCGCGGGCGGTGTCCAGCTCGTGCAACGCCGCCACCCGAGAGAACGGTGACAGAGCCATGGATGAATGCCAGTCGTTGGGAAGGAACGGACGGTATCGGAGCGCCTTGCGCGGCACGGGGCGGGTGCGCCTCGTGGTGGCGGTGCTGACGACCCTCGCGGTTGCGCTGACGGCGTCGCCGGCGCTGGCCGCGGAAGACGTGATCGCGGCGGCGAGAGCGGGCGACGTGGCCGCGGTGCGCGCCCTGGTGGCGGACGGCGCCGACGTCGACGTCCGGCAGGGGGACGGGGCCACGGCCCTGCACTGGGCCGCGCACCGGGGCGACCTGGTGCTGGCCGAGGCGCTGCTCGCGGCGGGCGCCGACGTCGACGCCGCCAACGCCCTCGACGCCACGCCGCTGTGGCTGGCGTCGCAGAACGGCGACGCCCGGCTCGTGGCCGTGTTGCTGGCGGCGGGGGCCGACGCGAACGTGTCGCTCAAGATGGGCGAGACCCCGCTGATGAGCGCCTCGCGGTCCGGCTCCGTCGATTCCGTCGAGCGGTTGCTGGCGGCGGGCGCCGACGTGAACGCGGCCGAGCGCGAGCGGGGCCAGACCGCCCTCATGTGGGCCGCGGCCCAGGGCCACGCCGAGGTCGTGCGCGTGCTGGCGGCGGCCGGGGCGGACCTGCACGCCCGCAGCCGGGTCTGGCACCAGCTCGAGAACACCGCCGGCAACACCAACCCCATCGGCAACTTCCGGATGGCCCACGGCGGGTCGACGGCCCTGCTGTTCGCGGCCCGCAACGGCGACCTCGACACCGCCCGCGTGCTGCTCGAGGCCGGGGCCGACGCCGACGACACCGCCGCCGCCGGCACCAGCGCCCTCGTCATCGCCGCCCACAGCGGGCACGGCGCCCTGGCCGAGCTCCTGCTCGAGCAGGGGGCCGACCCGAACGCCGCCGGGGCCGGCTATACCGCCCTGCACGCCGCGGTCCTCCGCGAGCAGGAGGCGCTGGTCGGCGTCCTGCTGGCCTACGGCGCCGATCCGAACCTGACGGTCGTGCGCGGCACCCCCGGCCGCCGCTTCAGCGCCGACTACAGCATCCGCCACCAGGCCATCGGTGCCAACGCCTTCTGGCTCGCCGCCAAGTACGGCGAGCTCGGCAGCCTGCGCACCCTGGCCGACTACGGGGCCGATCCGTTCACGATCCCGTCCAACGGCGTGTCGTCGCTGCAGGCGGCCATCGGCACGGGCGCCATCTCGCAGGAGAACCGGCGCAACCGGGTCGGGGTGGCGGTTATCGAGGAGGTCGACCAGCAACAGCTGACCCTGGAGCTGGTGCGCGTCGTCCACGGGATGGGGGTCGGCGTGAACACCGCGGACGCGCGGGGGAACACCCCGCTGCACGACGCGGTGCGCAACGGGTTCCTGCCGGTGGTCGAGTTCCTGGCCCGGCATGGCGCCGACGCGCAGGCCCGGAACGACCGCGACCAGACGGCCCTGACCCTGGCCGAGACCGCGCTCCCGGTCCCCGGCACCAACGGCCGCCGCGCCACCCGCCCGGAGATCGCGGCGTTGCTGCGCAGCTACGGCGACGGCCAGTAGGGCGCCCCGACGCCGGTCGCGGTGACAGGACAATGAAGGTCAAGCTGGCGGCGGTCATGGCTTTGGCCGCGGTCATTCTGGTGATCGCCGCCTACCTGTTCGGCATGAGCTGGGGACCGGCGCCGCAGTCGAACCAAGGGCAGGGTGACGGGACGCTGCAGGAAAACAGGGCGCTGACGGAGGAGAATACGAGGCTGCAGTTGGCGATCCAGCGGCTGGAATCGGACAATCAGGGCTTGGCCTTGCAGCTCGAGCGTCTGCGTACGGAGAGCGAGCATCAGCAGGAAGCGAACCAGAAACTACAGAACGATCTAAACCGCCTCCGGGAAGAGGGTCTTCAGAGGGAGTCGGAAATCCAGAGGTTGCTCCGTGAGAACCAGCGGCTACAGGAAAGGCTGAACAGCGCGCTGGACCAGTTGTTGGAAGATGAGCGACCGGTCAGGGACAGTCCGACCGGGCTCCTTTGGTTCTTGGTGGCGGTGCTCACCGTGCTGGCAGCGGCGTTCGCATGGGCCTGGAATCGAGAGCGCCCGCGCTTCATACCCGCATCCACCGTACGCGTGCACACGCCGCTCGATCCCGGCACGAACGCGGTCACCTCGACAGATCCGACCGATACCCGCCTGCGGAAACACTGATGCACAGAGCGCGGCCACGCGCCGCCAACTTGTCGCCGTATTAGCCCTGAATCGAGCCCTGCAGGTCCGGTCGGCCGGCCCGAATCGTACTGTCGGATGTCGACAGTTGGCACGAATGAGCACTGACTCCGTTCCTGCGGTCGATCTGGTGGTCCCGAACGATCCTCACGCTGATATCGGCTACTCTCCTGGTGCTGGTCGTGGCGATGGTGCGCCAACCGCGCCCGCAGAACGATCCGCGCCCGCAGGGCCAGACCTCAGCCGAGGGTGAGTCAAGCGACGCGGAGCCTGACCCCACGCCTGACGACGCGCTGGAGCCGAGGGCGGAGAGACAGTGGGGGCGGTTTCTGGAGCGCTTCCGCCTTGAACCGTTGCCGCAGACCAACGCGGCCATCGAGAGGGAAATCGACAAGGCTTTTGCTCCGGTCTACGAGCGAATCCCGGCGTTTCTGGACTGGCACTACTCGATCGTCGGGCAGTACACGGAGCTTGGTCAGGCGGCCCTCGGAGCACTGGAGGAGGCCCTCGAATCGCGTTTGTTCGGCGAGTTGCCGGAGCGCATCGATGGCGCGACGGAAGCCGTCGGCCGAGTCCTGCACGACGAGGTGCGCACGGAGATCGAGGATTGGATCCGCCGCGAGTCCGAGACGGTCCCGCCGGGGCTGACGGCGACCTACGAGCGGATGTTGGAGGTGACAGTCGCGGACACGGTTGAGAGATTCACGGTGTCGGCCGTCCCTTCAGCCGTCGTGGCAGTTGGCGCCGGCGCCGGCAGCACCGTCGCAGTGGCGGTCATCGCGAAGGCACTCGCCAAGAAGATCATGGCGTCTGCCGCCGTGAAGACCATGGGCAAGGTAGGCGGCGGAATCTGGGGTCGTCTCGGCGGAGCGGCTGGCGGGGCTGCCATTGGATCCCTCCTGGGACCCGTCGGCGCCGTGGTCGGCGGTGTGGCTGGAGGCGCGGCGGCATGGCTGGCGCTCGACGGCGCCGTCGTGAACATCGACGAGCGCCTTCACCGTGGCGACCTCGAACGAGAACTGACGGCACTGGTCGACGAGCACAAAGCAAGAGTGAAGTCGGTGACGTCCACAGCCGTCGATGACGTCAAGCTCCAAGCCCTGGATGAGGTGACTCCCTCCGAGCTGAGCAACCGTGACTGACGGGACGGAGCAGACTTCGCATGACGAAGGTGGCGGTGACGGGTACCACCAATTGCGGCAAGACCATGTTCCTCACCTCGCTGCTGTGGCAGTTGGAGGAGTTCGACGAGACGCGTTTCCGCCTGCGCGAGGGCGTCACGATCCGCGGCTTCCACCCGCTGAAGGTCCGGAAGGGCGAGGATGCCTTTCCCTTCAAGAGCTTTCGGAACATGCTCGCCCAGGAGTACCGGTGGCCGGAGAAGACCCGGGACGTCTACCACTACCGGTGTGCGTTCCATCGCAGCGACCGGTGGCGCATTCGGGGTCCGCAGGCGGTGGACTTCCTCGACCTGCCCGGCGAGCGCATCGCAGACGCCGCCATCGCCGGGCACAAGGACTACGGGGCTTGGTCCGATCACATCCTCGATCATCTCGCTCAGGACCCCATCGGCAGAGCGGTGGCGGCGGAGTTTCGGGATGCGGCGAAGCCCGGGGCGGGCGCCAGGGATGTGGTCGTGGCCTACCGGCTCGCTCTGGCCCGGCTCATCCGCGCCTGGAAGCCGCTGGTGTCGCCGTCCGTCTTTCTGCTGGATCGCACCGGGACTCTCGCACCCGACGTGGACGAGACGGAGCTGGTGGCCTCGCGGCGATGCGGTTTGGACGACGCGCGCGAGTTCGCGCCGCTTGCGAGAGAGGTGCGGAACGCGAGTCCGGACCTGAGGGGCGAGATGCAGCGCCACTACCGGGAGTACCGGAAGAAAGTGGTTCTCCCCTTGTTTCGCGACCTCATGACCGCCCCCAGTCTCGTGGTGCTGGTGGACATTCCGTCGCTGCTGCTGGCCGGGGACCGTCGCTTCGTGGACGAGCGCCAGGTGATTCTCGATCTTCTCGAGGCGATGGGCGGCGGCGCGCTCGGCGACCGGATCCTGCGGGCGCTGGGACTGCGGACCTCGCTGAAGCGCGTCGCCTTCGTCGCGGCCAAGGCGGACCTGGTGTCGCCGGACGACCTTCGGAACGGCCGCCTGCTGGCGCTGCTCAAGTCGATGAACGCCCGCGCGGCCCAGCAGCTCTCGCCGGCGGTCGAGGTGAAGTGGTTCGTCTGCAGCGCGTGCGTCTCGACCCAGCCGGGCAGTGCGCCGTACACGCTCATCGGCCAGACGCAGCCGGGACCGTCCACCTCCAGCCGGAAGGCGGCGGAGTTTCACGTGTCGCCGCTCCCGGAGGAGTGGCCAGGGTCCTGGAAAGAGGGCGACTACGAGTACCCCAGCTTCTGGCCCCGAGTGCCGGAGAACGTCATGATTCCGCCGCGCCATCGTAACCTGGACGCCGTCTTCGACTTGACGGCGCTGGGGTGACCGCCATGACCGCCATGCCACGCGCCCAGGACCGAGCCTCGGCCGGCAGCCGAGAACCGGGCCGCGACCCCGGACCCGCCACCCCCAGCCCCGCCGGGATATCCGGCGAAGGCCGAGGAGCGCCACCGGCGAGCGGATCTCCCGCTTCGTGGGACGAGCCGCGCCGCGACGGCGACCACGGACTCGGTATCCCCCGATCCAGACGGCGTGACGGCCGGGTGCTGACCCGGGCGGAGGTCGAGGAACACGACCGGCGGGAGGCGGAACGCGAGGAGGAGGAGCTCGACAGGGAGCTCGCAAGCAGGCTGCGGTCGGACGATGGAGGAAGATTCCGGTTGCCGGCGCCGATACTGAGCCTCCTGAGCTGGACCCTGGTGGCCGCCGCGTCGATTCTCGGCCTGCTGCTCATCGGTCAGGGGGCGGCGGCGATCGGCCACATTCGGGCCCTGCCGACACCGTTGAACTGGATCGCGGATGTGGGCGCGACTGGTTTCTCGCTCGTCCTCGTAGCGCTGATCGCGCGTCTCGGATGGGCGCTGATGCGGTTGCGCCGCAGTCCGGCCGTGAATCTGGCGGGGCTCCGTATGCTCGACGAGCGCCGGCAGTGGCAGCGGCTGGCCATTCACCACGTCGACCGCGCGCGTCTCGAGTTGCGGCGCTATCTGCAAGAGTACGAGAGCCGGTCCGCGCACCCCCATCTGAACGATGACGAACGGACCCGCTTCGAGGACGCGCAGCGCGATCTGCTGGAGGAATCGCAGACCCTGTCCGCCTCCGAATGGGTCGAGGCGTTCGGCGCACGGTTCCAGTCGATTCTGGATGCGGCCGCGGCGCGGCGGGTTCGAGCCTATGCGGTCAAGGTCGGCGTCGGCACGGCCGCGTCGCGCTTCTCCTTGCTCGATCAGGCGATCGTGCTGTACGCGTGCATGGCGTTGTTGCGGGAGCTGCTAGCGCTCTACGGGCTGCGACCCACCGCGGTCCAGGCGGGGCTGCTTCTGGCGCGCTGCGTCATGGCGACCTACCTGAGCGGCGTGCTGCAGGACGTGTCCGACGACGCGGCGGGTGCCGCGGAGACGGCGGCCGACAACCTCTCGGAGAACGGTCCGCTTCAAGACGTGATTGCGGAAGCCGGGCGCGGGGCCGGCGAGGCGGTGGAGGCGGTGGGCGCCGGTCTGCTCACGTCACTGGCCGGCAGAGCTGCCGAGGGTACCCTGAACGGCGTTCTCGTCTGGCGCCTCGGCGCCCGCGCCATCGCGCAGATCCAGCCCGTTCGGCCGGCGAAATGAGGCCCGCCCTTGGTAATGGCGGGCGGTAACCTGCACCGACGCGGAGGACTTCCGGCGCCGGCTCGGCGCTCGGCGCGGTTGATGTCTCGAGCCCCGGGCCGATTCCGCGCCGGGAAGCGATTCGCGGATATCGTCCGCGGCGTCTTTCTGCGGTTCGCGTTTCCGCGGCTTGTTGTCGGATGGGGCGGCGGTTCGTGTGGGCGACCACCCTGACATCGAGAATCAGCAGGACCAGTTCTCCACCGACAATCCCGGCACTCGGGAGAAGTGCTTCTCGTTGTTGGTGACCAGCACCCGGTCGAGGCTCAGCGCGTGGGCGGCGATCATGGCGTCGTTGTTGCCAATGGGACGTCCGATGCGGAGCAGCCGGGCCTGGAGACTCGCGAACTCGTCCGCGGAGGCCCGGTCCCAGGCCAGCACGGCGCTCAAGCGGCTGGAGAACGCCTGGATCACCTGGTGGTGTCGCGTCGCGTTCTGCGACCGCTCGGCCCCCAGTTTCAGCTCGGCGTAGGTCACGGCGGAGATGGACAGGTCCGCGCCTGAGCGGGCGTGGTTCTGCAGGATGGCGAGCAGGCCGCGATCACGCGCGCGAATCGCGTAGCTGCAGATGTCGGTGTCCAGGAGATACCGCATCACAACACGACGCGGCCGTCATCGTCCATCAGGTCGGGCCGCTTGGCCATGAAGTCGTCATCCACCGGAGGAGCGTCATCGGCGAAGGAGGTCCACGTCTTGCGCGCCGGCACGATGGTCAGCGCGTCGCCCTCCTTGCGAATCAGCACCTCGCTGACCCCGTGGAACTGATACGCCTTGGGAATGCGAACCGCCTGGCTGCGGCCGTTGGTGAACAGTCTGGCAGTCGTTTCCATGGATGATGTCCCCTTCTGGACGAGCATTTCCGCCAGGATGCCTCTCGTGCATACTACAGGCATATCCCAACGAGGGCAAGACGGCGCGCTGGCCGAGCTCCTGCTCGAGCGGGGGGGCCGACCCGAACGCCGCCGAGGCCGGCTATTCCGCCCTGCACGCCGCGGTCCTGCGCGAGCAGGAGGCGCTGGTCGGCGTCCTGCTGGCCTACCGCGCTCCCGGTCCCCGGCACCAACGGCCGCCGCGCCACCCGCCCGGAGATCGCGGCGCTGCTGCGGAGTTACGGTGACGGCCAGTAGGGCGACCGGTCAGAGCACGGGACGTGCTGTCTTGACGCGGGGTCTTGCGGGCGCCTCGGCCATACCATCGCGCGAGGCTCGGTAGAGGTCCACGGCCTGCTGCGCATTGAGCCAGAACTCGGGTGAGTTTCGAAACCTCGCCGCCAGCTTCAGGGCCATCCTGGCGCTGAGGGACGTCCGTCCATTCACGATTCGGTTGATCACCTTCACGTCGCAGCCGAGTTGGTCGGCAAGCTGCTTCTGGGTGATGTCGAGCGGTCGGAGGAACTCCTCTCGGAGGATCTCTCCGGGGCTCGTGGGTTCGCGTCGCCGGTGCAGGACCGTCATGAACGCCTCCGGTCGGGGTCGTCAGTGATAGTCGAGAATGTCGACGTCCGCAGGCCCGGCCGCGGTCCAGCGAAAGACGATGCGCCACTGGTCGTTGATCCGAATGCTGTGCAGCCCGGCCATTCGGCCCTTCAGCGGTTCGAGTCTGTTCCCGGGCGGTGACTGCAGATCGCCCAGCTCGTGGGAATAGTCGAGCATGTCGAGCTTCCGGCGCGCGATCCGGGCGACTGGGGTCCAGCCGGCGCGACGCGGCTCGGTGCCATCGGCAAAGAGGCGCTCAACGGCGCGAGTGGCAAATCCCTGGATCGCCACGACCCGACCAAGTATACCTGATGAAGGTATATCGGCGTCGGCAGAGGCTCCGCAGGACTCGGCCTCGGCGCGACGCGAGAGGCCGCGGCGAGCTGCCAAGATGCCGACCCGATGCTGCGCGCACTGGCGAGCAAGAGTCTGACAGTCGCCTCCATGGGTGATATTCTCCTCTGGTCGTTGCCGATCCGGAGGGCATACTGCAAGCGTACGTGCCAATTGGCAAGGTGGCGATGGGGGAGAGCATGAGACACCGAGGATCGGTCGATCGCCGGCGTTTCCTGGCCGGCAGCGCGGGCGCGATGGGCGCGGCCTTCTTCGGCCGGCTGCCGCTGGGGGCGATGGTCGAGCAGGGCGCGCCGCCGGCGGCGCAGGGGTGGGACGCGGGGCGGGTCCGGCACCTGCTGCCGGGGGTCAGCGACTCGCGCATCCTGCTGAAGGCGTCGTTCGACGGTCCGTTGTCGGGCACGCCGGTGCTGCGGGTGGGGACCACCGACGTCCCGGGGCGGATGACGGACACGGCGGGAGAGTACTGGCAGTTCCACGCCACCGGCCTCGCGCCGGGCCGCCGCCACACGCTGTCGCTGCAAGGGGCGGACGGGGCGTCGCTGTGCGAGTCGTGGCCGCTGTCGACGTTCCCGGCCCCGGACGCGAGCCCCGAGCGGTTCCGCATGCTGTTCTTCACCTGCGCGGGCGGGCCCGGCGGGTCGTACGAGGGGATCGGGCAGCGGAGCGGCTTCCTGCCCACGGCCATCCGCAACCGGCTGCTGCGCCGCGCCCTGTCGTTCGAGCCGGACGCGGCGGTGGCCAACGGCGACCACATCTACTGGGACCTGCACACGTGGCAGGGTGAGAACGCGGGGCAGCTCAGCCCGAGCGGCCGGATTTCCAACTTCGACTTCTCCGCCACGGTGCTCGGCGCGAGCAACGAGACGGCGATGAAGGCGGCGGCGGGACCGCAGATCGTCCCCGTCTACGGCGCGGACTTCCGCTCGACGCCGGTCTTCTTCCTGCAGGACGACCACGACCACTGGGAGAACGACGCGGTCACCGACAACATCGCGAGCTTCCCGATCCCGTGGTTCCAGCTGCAGCTCGCGCGGGCCACGCAGCACCTGTACTACCCCGAGTTCCTGCCCGACGCGGGGCGGCCGGCCGGGCTGCCGTGGTCGTCGGCCGGCGACCGCGGCGACCTCTCCGAGAGCTTCGGGACGGTGCGCTACGGCGATCTGGCCGAGGTGCTGCTGTACGACGTACGCCGCACCCTGAGCCTCGCGGGGCGGAACGCGGTGTTCGTCGACGCCCAGGTGGAGCGGTGGCTGCTCGACCGCACCGCGTCGACCGGGGTCAGGCATCTGGTGCACGCGCCCTCGAACCCGTTCGGATGGAGCGCCGGCAAGTGGGGCGAGTGGTATCCGGACATCCTCGACCGCGAGCAGGGGGGCCTGACCACCGCCGTCGAGAAGCCGTACTGGCAGGAGGGCTGGCTGCGGCAGCACGACCGGCTCGCCCGGGCCATCGGCGCCCAGCGCGACCGCGTCCCCCTGATTATCAGCGGCGACCTGCACGCCATCGGGGTCGGCCGCATCCACCGCGCCGGCGGGGTCGACCTCGCGGCGCGCCCGATCACCGCGGTGCTCGGCGGCCCCGTCGGCACCTCGGTGCGGGGGTTCCCGTCGGTGGTGCGCGGCATCGGGGCCACGCCCCCCGACCACCTCGACATCGAGGAGTCGGTGGCCCCCATCGAGGACCACGGCTTCACGCTGTGCGACTTCCTGCCCGACCGCATCGCGCTGCGGCAGTTCCGGTGGGACGTCGACCGCCAGCCCGTCGAGGCGATAGACCGCCTGGAGCCGTTCTACACCACGGAGCTGCCGCGGCCCGGGTGAAGGGCGACGGGCAACCATCGTGTCCCCCCGGTGGAGGAACAGCATGAGCCAGACCCGAAGAGACTTCCTGAAGCAAGCCGGCGCAGCCGGGGTGGTGGCCGGCGTGGGTGCTGAGGCCCGCCCCCGCGCCGCCGCGGCGCGCGCGCCGGCCCAGCCGGCCGCGGGGCCGGCGGTGCGGACGGTGCGCACGGCGGTGCTCGAGATCGGCTACGAGGAACACGGCGACGGCGGGGGGTTCCCCATCATCCTGCTGCACGGCTTCCCCTACGACATCCGCTCGTGGGACGGGGTCGCGCCGCCCCTGGCCGAGGCGGGGTACCGGGTGCTCGTGCCGTACCTGCGCGGGTACGGGTCGACACGGTTCCTCGATCCCGACGCCCCGCGGATGGCCGAGCAGGCGGCGATCGCCCAGGACGTGGTGGACTTCGCCGACGCCCTCGGGCTCGAGCGGGTCGCCCTGGCCGGCTTCGACTGGGGGAACCGGGCCGCCTGCATCACCTCGATTCTGCACCCCGAGCGGGTGCGGGCCCAGGTGGCGGTGAACGGCTACTCGGTGCAGGACACCGTCAACCTCGGCCGGCCGGGGTCGGCCGCGGGCGAGGCGCGGCTCTGGTACCAGTGGTACTTCAACACCGAGCGGGGCGTGCGCGGGCTCGAGGCGAACCGGCACGACATCGTCCGCCACCTGTGGGAGACGTGGTCGCCGGGGTGGGACTACACGGACGAGGCCTATGACCGCTCGGCGCCCTCGTTCGACAACCCCGACTTCGTCGACATCGTCATCCACTCGTACCGGCACCGGCACCTCAACGCCCCCGGCGAGGAGCGTTTCCTCGCGGTCGAGCGTCAGCTGGCCGAGCGGCCGCCGATCACGGTGCCCGCGATCGTCCTGCGGGGCGACGCGAGCGGCTTCGGCCGCCCCTCGACCGACCCGTCGGGTGACCAGAGCCGGTTCACGAACCTCGTGGCGCGGCGCATCGTCGAGGGGGCGGGGCACGACCTGCCGGTGCAGCGGCCCGATACGGTGTCCGAGGCCCTGCTCGAGCTGCTGGCCTGACCGAGCAAAGGGCCGGAGCGGAAGCAGGAGGGGCAGTCTTGCGTTCGTGCGCGCGCCCGTCTACTGTGTCGTTACATGGAGTCGCGGGTCGGTCGTGAGCCGACGGTGCGTTCCCGGGGAGATTGCAGATGCTCAAGAAATGCCTCGCGGCGTTCGTCACCGCGGCGGTCGTGCTCGCGCTGGCGCCGATGGCGGGGGCGCAGTCGGACGAGCGCACCATGCCGATGCGCACCCCCGACGGCCAGCCGGACGTGTCCGGCACCTTCACTTTCCGTACGCTGACGCCGTTCCAGCGGCCGTCGCAGTTCGAGGGGCTGGAGAACCTGACGCCGGAGGAGGCGGCGGCCTTCGAGGCGGCCGAGCGGACGCGGTTGAACCGCGACCTCTTCGACCCCGAGACGGGCGCGGCCGGCTATCGGCCCCGCTCGGAGGGGGGCGTCCTGTCGTACAACGAGTTCTGGTACGAGCGGGGCATCGAGCTGACCTCCGACAAGCGCACGTCGCTGGTCGTCGACCCGCCGGACGGGCGCCTGCCGCCCCGGACGGAAGAGGCGGCGATGGCGGCGCGCGAGCGGGCCGCCTATCGCCGCGAGCACATGTACGACTCGTACGAGAACCGCAGCCTCGCCGACCGGTGCATCATGGGGTTCAACTCGGGCCCGCCGATGCGGTCGGCCTCGTACAACAACAACGTCATGATCTTCCAGGCGCCGGGCTACGTCGCCATCCTCAACGAGATGGTGCACAACGCCCGCATCATCCCCATCGACCAGGACGTCGCGAAGCCGCCGTTCCCGCAGTTCGCGGGGGTGTCGCGCGCCCACTGGGAGGGTGAGACCCTGGTCATCGAGACCACCCGGTTCCGCGGCGGCCAGAGCGGAGGCACGGGGCCGAACATGCACCTCGTCGAGAAGCTGACGCGGATCGACCCCGACACCGTCGCCTACGAGTTCACGGTCACCGACCCGACCGTCTATACCGCGCCCTACACCGTGATGATGCCGTTCCGGCGGACCGACGGCCCGCTGTTCGAGTACGCCTGCCACGAGGGCAACTACGGGCTCTACGGCATTCTCGCGGGGGCCCGCAACCTGGAGAGGGAAGGGCGCGAGCTGCGGCCCTGAACCGCGGTTCGTCCCCGTGGGGCGCGCCGAACGCCCGCCGAAGGGAACGCCCCGCGGCCGGAGGGGACCGGCCGCGGGGCGTGAACCGGTGGGGCCATCAAGGCCCCGGCTCGGAGTCCCCCGAACCGCTGCCCGCGAACGCCGTCAGTCGGGCAGCAGGCGGGGGACGAACTTCGTCAGGCCCTGAACCGGGCCGACCTCGCCCGCGATGACATTGCCCTCGGCGTCGGCCGTCACTCCTTCACCCATCGAGCCGTACCCGCCCATGCCCGAGGGCCGCTCCGAGACGTGCTCTCGAATGAAGTAGAGCACCTCGCCGGTCCGGGCGCTGCCGATGCGCAGTCCCTTCCGCCAGCCGCCGGGGTTGTAGTTCTCGTCAGACTCGGAGTCGATCGCGTAGAGGACGTCGTTGTCGTCGATGAACAGGCCGCTGATGCGGCTGAACTGGTACCACGTGTCGAGGTGCGTCCCCTCCTGGTCGAAGATCTGGATGCGGCGGTTGCCGCGGTCGGCCACGAAGAGCCGGCCCTGCGAGTCCATCGCCAGCGAGTGCGGGGCGCGGAACTGGCCGTCCTCGTAGCCCCACGACCCGAACGACTTGATGAACGTGCCGTCCGGGGCCCACTTGGTGATGCGGCCGATGGCGTTGGGGCCCGGCTCGTCGAGGAACTGCGCGCCGTGCGACTCGCCGACGAAGATGCTGCCGTCGGGGGCCACGAGCACGTCGTTGGGCTCGGTGAAGTGGGTCGGCGGGTCGCCCGCCTCGCCCGGGGTGCCCAGCACCATCAGTACCTCGCCCCCGGGGCTGAACTTGACGACCTGATGTCCGTTGCGGGGCGCGTCGGGCGTGCGCTCGAGCTCGCGGGCGTTGGGGGCGCGGGCGTCGGCGACCCAGACGTTCCCCTCGCTGTCGACGTCGATGCCGTGCGGCCAGGTGATGAGGCCCGCGCCGAAGCTCTGCACGACGTTGCCGTCGGGGTCGAGCTTGACGATGGGGTCGACGTCGGACTCGGCGCACGAGTTGACGCCGCAGCGGTCGCCGGCCCAGATGTGGACCCCGTCGACGTCGACGTTGACGGCGCTGACCGAGCCCCAGGTCCGGCCGTCGGGCAGGGTGCCCCAGTCGCGCACCGTCTCGTAGGGGTTGGGCAGGTCGTTCACGGGCTCGACGTCGGCATGCTCGGCCGGCCCGGATTGTCCGCGCTGGGCCAGGGCGGCGGCCGGCGAAAGCAGGAGCAGGGCGCCGGCGAGGGCGGCGGCGAACCGTCGACCGCCAGAGCGGGAAGCGGCGATCCGTCGTTCCCCGGGCCGGAGAACAGAGTCACGTCTCATGAGCATCGATACACCTCGAATGGCGGCACAGGTCCACCTGTGCCCGCGGAAGGGTTGAGGGGTGCGGTTCCGGCGTCCGTTCCGGAACCGCCGTGCGGCGCCAAGGGTCATCCTTCGTCTCGGGATTGTCAAGCCGACCGTCGCCGCGAGGACAGGCGCCCTAAAGCGCCCGAATGCGGCGGCCGTCGGCGGCCCGCCCGGCTTGACCCCGCCCGGCTTGACCCCGCCCGGCTTGACCCCGCCCGGCTTGACCCCGCCCGGCTTGACCCCGCCCGGCTTGACCCCGCCCGGCTTGACCCCGCCCGGCTTGACCCCGCCCGGCTTGACCCCGCCCGGCGGCTCGCGCAGAATCAGCCGTGGGCCGAGACCCGCGCCGTCGACCCCGCGGAGGTGGCCGTCCGAACCCGCGGGACCGCGGCTAATCGCATCAGCCGTGGGTCGAGACCCGCGCCTTCGAGGCGGACCCGGGGGGGCGCGACGCTTTGCCCCTTGGCGCCGGCCGCGCTCCCGCGCCCGGCCAGCCGTCCATGGAACGCCTGCCGCGGCTCGCCACGCTGCTGTTGACGCTCTCGGCGTGCGCCGAGGCGCCCCCCCTGCCTTCCGACGGCGGCCGCTTCGACCCGGTCGAGCTGCCGCGGACCGCACTCACCCGCGGCGCCGCCGTCGACCGAGACGTCGCGGTGGCGCCCGACGGCTCCAGGGTTGCGTTCGTGTCCGACCGGGGCGCGGGGCTCGGGCTGTGGACGGCGCCGCTCGCCGGCGGCGACGCGACGCTGCTGACCGGCGGGCACGACTTCCTCACGGCCCCCGCCTGGTCGCCCGACGGCTCCCGCCTCGCCTACGTCTCGGGGCGGGAGGGACCAGCCGATCTCTGGATCGTGCCGGCGGCCGGAGGAGATCCGGCACGGTTGACCTCCGGCCCCGGCCGCGTGCGCGATCCGCAATGGTCTCCCGACGGGTCCGCCGTCCTCTATTCGAGCAACTTCGAGGGTCGGATCGACCTCTGGACGCTGGGGGTGGACGGCGGGGGGGCGGTGCGGCTGACGACGGGCGGAAACGTCGCCAACTGGGCGCGCTGGTCGCCCGACGGCCGCGAGATCGCGTTCGTGTCGACCGACGGCGGGGCCCGCCACATCCGGGTGGTCGCCGCGGCCGGTGGCGAGGACCGGGCGCTGATTGCGGGGCCGGGCGGGCACGGTCAAGTCGAGTGGTCGCCGGACGGCGATCGGCTCGTCTTCGTTTCGAACCGCAACGGCACCCCCGACATCCGGGTGACCTCCCGCGACGGCGGACCGGACGTCGCGCTGACCGAGGGGCGGGGGAACGATCAACGGCCCCGCTGGTCGCCGGACGGCCACTGGGTGGCGTTCCGATCGATACGCGACGACCGGGCCGACATCTGGATCGCGCCCGCGGCCGGGGGCGCGGCGAGGCAGGTGACCGCCGACCCGGCGGAGGAGGGCTTCCCGCGCTGGTCGCCCGACGGGTCGGAGCTGGTGTTCAGCGTCGCCTCGAGCCGGACGTGGCTGTGGACGGTGCCGGTCGGGGGCGGGACGGCGACCGCCCTCACGTCCGGCCCGGACGTCGCCCTGAATCCGGACGTGTCCCCGGACGGGACGGAGGTCGCGTACCTCGCGGGCGGTGCGGGAGCCCTCGACCTGAGCGTCGTCGCGATCGGCGGGGGCGCGCCCCGGCGGCTCACCGTGAATCCCGGCGGCGCCTCGGCCCCGCGTTGGTCGCCCGACGGATCGCGCATCGCGTTCGAGTCGGGGCGGAGCGGCAACAGCGACATCTGGATCGTGCCCGCGGAAGGCGGAGAGGCGACCCGGGTGACCGCGCATCCCGGCCGCGACGTCGATCCGGTGTGGTCGCCGGACGGTGCGACCCTGGCCTTCTCCTCCAACCGGGCCGGGGGGGCGTCGGACATCTGGCTCGTCGCCCCCGGCGGCGGCGACCCGCGGCGTCTCACCAGGAGAGGCGCGGCGCCGGCCCCCCGGTGGCACCCCGACGGCGGGTCGCTGCTGTTCCGGTCTCCGGGGGCGGACGGCCAGGAGCAGGTGTGGCGGGTGCCCGCGGCCGGCGGGCCGGCCGAGCAGCTCACCCGCGGCGGCTACAGCGCCCGCATGGACTACTCGCCGGACGGCGCCTTCATCGTCTACCAGGCGCACGACGGGGCGGGGTTCGACATCCACGTCGTCCCCGCCCGCGGCGGCGCGAGCACGCGCCTGACCACCGCAAACGAGGACGAGATGCAGCCCCGCTGGTCGCCGGACGGGACCCGTGTGGCGTTCCTGTCGGGCGGGGCGCCCGACCGCGAGCTGCACGTGGTGGACGCGGCCGGCGGCCCGGTGACCCGACTCACCCGCGAGGGCGACGTCCGCGGCTTCGCCTGGCTGCCGGACGGCTCGGGGCTCGTGTACAGCCTGACGGAAGCGGCCGCGAACCTCTGGCGGGTGGACGTCCGGGAGCTGCTCGGCCGGATGGCGGCCCCCGCTCGAGATTGATGCGCCCCCTGCGTTTCGAGGCTCCCCGCGCTCCTCGGGCGCCTTCCGTGAACCGGGGCTCGAGTGCTCTCCAGGCGCCCTCCGGAGGACCTCTCGCGGGCGCGCCCCGGCGGCGGCAGGGACTCGACTCGACCGTGAAATGTTCGGCTCCTTCGAGGCGTCTTCTTAGGTTAGGAGCGGGCCGAACGGTCCCGGGAACGGCACGCGGAAGCTGGTTGTGGAGTGAGACGATGCCTTCACAGAGGTCGCCGTCGCTCGTTGCCGTCGGGATTCTGGTCGCGGCGGCGACGTTGGCGGCGTCCGAACGCAGCGGGTACGCCCAGCCGGTCCGATTCGGCGACCCGGCGGGCTCGGCGGAACCCGCCGGGCGAGCGGTCGCGGTGATTCCCTTCTCGAACGTCTCGGCTCGACCCGAGGACGAGTGGTTGGGGACGGGGATTGCCGAGACGGTCGTTTCCGGCGTGGAGCGACTGGGTCTTCTGACCGTCGTCGACCGGCAGTCGCTGTTCGGCGGGGCCGTCGGGAGGGCCCTCGACGACGAGTCGTGGGCTCGAGATCGGGCGCGCGCCGGCGGTGTCTCGTGGCTCGTCGGGGGCGGGTTCCAGCGCCTGGGCGACCAGGTGCGGATTATCGCGCGGGTCACCGACGTCGAGACGGGGGCCCCACGCGAGGTCGCCAAGGTCGATGGTCACGCCGACGACCTGTTCCTCCTGCAGGATCGGGTGGTGGCGGAGGTCGAGGACGCACTGGCCCGCCTCGTCCGCCCGGGGGCGGCGTCGCCTCCGGACGCTCGCACGCCGGTCACACGGGAACCGGAGGGACGGGGGATGCGGAACCTGTCCGGAGTCCGGAGCGGGTCCGGCGGTCCGCCCGTGGCCGCGCCGTCACGGGATTCGTTCGGCGCGAACGACGCGAACCCGGCGCCCGAGGCAGTCGGTTTCGGAACCGCGCCGCCGACCGGAGATGCCGGCGTGCTCGCCGGCCGGGTGACGGTGCGGCCCCGCCGGACGACGACCCCGCCGGCCGTCGACGGGCTGCTCGACGACGCGGTCTGGAGCAACGCGGCGCGCATCACCGAGTTCGTCCAGCGCGAGCCGCAGGATGGGGCGCCCGCGACCGAGGACACCGACGTGTACCTCGCGTACGACGACTCGAATCTGTACCTGGCGTTCCACGCCAAGTACGACGACGCCGGGATCATGCGGGCGAACCGGGTCGACCGCGACCGGGCGGGCTTCGGCGACGACACGATATCGGTCTACTTCGACACGTTCCTCGACCAGCAGCGCGCCTACGTGTTCTCGGTGAACGGCTACGGCGTGCAGGGCGACTCGATCGTGGGCGGCCGGGGCGGCGGCGGTGGCGGTGGTGGCGGCGGCGGTGGTTTCGGCGGCGGCGGCCGCGGCGGCGTGCCGCGCGGCGACCGGTCGTGGGACGCCCTGTTCACGAGCGGCGGCCAGCCCGTCGCGGACGGGTTCACGGCCGAGATGGCCATACCGTTCAAGAGCCTGCGGTACCCGGCGCGGCCCGGCAGCGCGCTCCACACGTGGGGGTTCCAGATCGTGCGCCGCATCCGGGGCAAGGACGAGACGATCGTCTGGTCGCCGGTGTCGCGGGACATCGCCGGGTTCCTGCCGCAGATGGGCGTCCTCGACGGGATGACCGGCCTGTCGACGAGCCGGAACCTCGAGATGCAGCCCACCTTCACCGCGTTCCGCTACGGCGCGTTCGACGAGACGGCGGGCGGGCTCGTCGACGGCGAGCCGCAGCCCGAGTTCGGGGCCAACTTCAAGTACGGGGTGACCCCCAACCTCATCGCCGACTTCACCCTCAACCCCGACTTCTCGCAGATCGAGTCGGACCGGCCGCAGGTCGAGGTGAACCAGCGCTTCGCCCTCTTCTACCCGGAGCTGCGGCCGTTCTTCCTGGAAGGGGCCGAGATCTTCCAGATCCAGGCGCCGGTCACCGTCGTGCACACCCGGACCATCGTCGACCCGCAGTACGGGGCCAAGCTGACCGGCAAGGCCGGCAAGACCACGCTGGGGGTGCTGTTCGCCAGCGACGAGGGGGCCAGCCTGGGGGTGGACGACCGATTGGACCCCGCCTTCGGCCAGTCGGCCCAGACCTTCGTGGGCCGGGCCCGCTACGACCTCTACTCCGAGTCGTTCATCGGGGCGATCGTCACCGACCGGGAGTTTCTCGACGGGTACAGCCGCCTCATCGGCGCGGACAGCAACTTCCGGATCGGCGCCACCCATCAGCTGGGCTTCCGGGCCTTCGGCACCGACCGGCGGTCGGCGCAGAGCGGTCCCCAGGTGAACCCCTGCCCGTCCACGGCGGACGTGGAGGCGCCCGCCGCGTGCGGCGGCTACGCGATGGACTTCGGGTTCCGGAAGCGGGGCCGCAACCTGAGCTACTCGATCGACTCGTTCGCGCTGTCGCCCGACTTCCGGACCGACGTGGGGTTCGTGCGCCGGACCGACCAGCGCGAGACCGAGGCACGGCTCGAATACGAGTGGTGGCCTCAGTCCTGGGTCATCAGCTGGGGGCCGGAGGTCCGCTACGGCCGCAACTACAACTTCGACCAGGTGCTCGAGGACGAGCAGTTCCGGGCCGGGGTCAGCGCCAACTTCGCCAAGAACATCCGCTACAGCTTCGATGTCGATCAGGACATGGAGCGCTACTACGGGCTTGATTTCGACAAGCGCCGCTACCGGATGTTCGGCAACGTCAACACGAGCCGCGTGCTGTCGTTCGGCACCGGGTTCGACTGGGGGGACGAGGTCTACTTCGACGGGGCGAACGCGTTTCTCGGGCGCGAGAGCGGCTTCCGCACGTTCATCAACTTCCGGCCGGTGTCGCGGTTCGCCACCAACATCAACGTCACCACCAGCCGGTTCACCGATCCGCTGGGCCTCTTCACGGCCGGCGTCAACGACGGCGAGCGGAGCGGGGACGGCGAGATCTTCAACGTCAACATCTTCCGCGCCCTCAACACCTACCAGGTCACCGACCGGCTCGCCCTGCGCAACATCACCGAGCTCAACACCTGGGATGGGAAGATCGCGCTCAACTTCCTGGCCACCTACCGCGTCAACTCCGGGACCGCGTTCTACATCGGCTACGACGATCACTACCAGCAGCACGAGCAGTTCTACGACGACCAGGTGAACATCATCGACCGCGGCTACCTGCAGACGAACCGCGCCGTCTTCACCAAGATCCAGTATCTGTTCCGGTACTGACCGGCGGCCGAGAGTCGGTGAGCTTGCGGGGGCGCGGGAATCCCGCGTGGGACGAATGCGGCGCAACCCTCGAGCCGCCGGGCTCGAGGGTGGTCTTCGAAGCGGCGCGAGGCGGACCCCGCCGTTGCATCCAGCAAGACGCTCCCCAGCGTGCCGGGGCCATTTTCGCCCCGCGAAGCGACTCTGCGGGTATACTCCAGCCGGTCTGCGACGGAACGGCCGGGCAATCGACGACGCGCCGTTCCGCGCAGGCAGGGACAAACGAGCAGAGGAGAGGAGCTACATGAGCGACAGTCTGACCGGTGCAGAGTTCAAGGCCGCACTGCGGAACAACACCCCGAAGATTGGCCTGTTCATCAATTCGCACAGCGTGACCGCGGTCGAGCAGCTGGCCCACAGCGGCTACGACTGGCTGCTGATCGACTCGCAGCACGGCCCGATGGGGTACGAGACGCTGTCCACGATGATCGGGGGCATCGCGAGCGGCGGCGCCAAGTCGCTGGTGCGGGTGACCGGCTACGGCGACCGCGCCGGCATCCAGCAGGCGCTGGACGTGGGGTCCGACGGCGTGCTCGTGCCGTACATCAACAACGCCGACGAGGCGCGCCAGGCCGTGAGCTGCACGCGGTATCCGACGGCGGGGACGCGCTCGGTGTACTTCCCCCAGCGCAGCATGAACAAGGCCGGGCTGCTCGGCTACGCCGGCCCCGCCAACGACAACATCATCTGCGCCCTGCAGGTCGAGACGGCGGACTGCATCAGGAACATCGACGAGATCGCGGCGGTGCCCGGCGTCGACATCCTGTTCCTGGGGCAGAACGACCTGTGCATGTCGATGGGGCTCTACGAGAAGTACCAGTTCCCGGACATGTACACCTCGCCCGAGCTGAAGGAGGCCACCGACGCGCTGAAGGCGGCGGCCCGGCGCAACGGCGTGATCCTGGGGCTCTTCCTCTTCGGCACCGACCGCGTGGCCGAGTTCCGCGAGCAGGGGTTCAGCCTGATCAGCATCGGGAACGACCTGCACCACCTGCTGACGCAGGCCGGCTCGCACGTCGCGACCATGGAGGGCATCATGCCGGACTGGAAGCGGCGCCCGACGGCGCTATTCTGATCCGAGGCGGCGGGACGCTGGGCGTCAACAGCCCCGGGGGCTATCGAGAGGGCTCCGCTGCACCGGCCCGGCGCGGCGGAGCTGTCGCTGCCTCTCCCCGGCGGGAGTGGCTCGTCGGCGAAGATGGCGCGACCGCAACGGAGGGATGAGCCTTGGTGCCGATGAAGCAACGCGTCGGGGCGCTGGTGGCGTCCGCTTGCTTGTCCGCGGCCGCAGCCGCGGCGCAGCCGGAGGGCGCCGACCGGGAATGGCGCTCGTATGCCGCCGACCCCCAGGGCACGCGGTACGCGCCCCTGGACCAGATCACCGCCGACAACTTCCATACCCTCGAGCCGGCGTGGCGCTGGCGCAGCGCCGACGCGCAGCTTCCGGTCGACGACGGGGCGGGGGTTGCCCTGGCCCCGGCCGCGACGGTGTTCGACCGGCTCGAGGCCGCCGATCCCGACCGGTGGGTGACGCGGCCGAGCATCGCCCGGCTGTCGGCCACCCCCGTCATGGCCGACGGCCGACTCTATCTCGCCACGCCCATCTACCAGGCGGCGGCCGTCGACGCGCGCACCGGCGAGACGGTGTGGGTCTACAACCCGCGGGTCTACGAGGAGGGCAGCCCGCCCCTGCCCGCCCCCTGGAACCATCGGGGGGTGGCGTACTGGGAGGCCGGCGGCGAGGCCCGCGTCATCTGGGGCACCGGCGACGGCCGGCTCACGGCGGTCGACGCGGCGACGGGGCTGCCCGCCGCCGACTTCGGCGAGGACGGCCGCGTGAGCCTCGAGGCGGGGCTGCCGCGGGCGCGCGAGAACCCGAGCCGGCTGCCGCCGCCGTCCCGCTCTCCGCCCCTGGTGGTGGGCGACACCGTCGTCGTGGGGTCGTCGGTCCACGACTATCTCAGCCGGCGCGAGAACGCCCCCGGCTACGTGCGGGCCTACGACGCGCGGACCGGGCGCCACCGCTGGGACTTCCACATGGTGCCCCAGAGCGGCGACGCCTACGGGGCCGACACCTGGCTGAACGAGGCGTGGCGCTACTCGGGCAACACCAACGTCTGGGGCAACATCGCGGCCGACCCCGAGCTGGGCTACGTCTATCTGCCGACGAGCACGCCGACGTCCGACTACTACGGCGGCCATCGGCTCGGCGACAATCTGTTCGCGGAGAGCCTGGTCGCGGTGGACCTCGAGACCGGCCAGCGCGTGTGGCACTTCCAGATGGTGCACCACGGCGTCTGGGACTACGACAACCCCACCGGCCCCAACCTGATCGACATCGTCGTCGACGGGCGCCCCGTCAAGGCCGTCGCCCAGGTCACCAAGCAGGGCTTCGTCTACGTGTTCGACCGGGTGACGGGCGCGCCGGTGTGGCCCATCGAGGAGCGGCCGGTGGCCACCGACACCGACCTCGCGGGCGAGTTGCTGGCCCCGACCCAGCCGTTCCCCACCCGGCCCGCCCCCTTCGAGTACCAGGGGGCGCTGGTCGACGACCTCGTCGACTTCACTCCCGAGATCCGGCAGATGGCCCTGGACGCGGTGGAAGGGTTCCGGCTCGGGCCGCTCTACACGCCGCTCTCGCTGCGGGGCACCGTCTTCCGCCCCAGCGCCGGCGGCGGGGCGAGCTGGGGCGGGGCGGGGGTCGACCCCGAGACCGGCATGCTCTACGTGCCATCCAGGAACGCGCACTCGGTCATGCGGTTCCGGGAGCCCGAGGCGGCCGACGACTCCAACCTGCGCTATCTCCTCAGCCGCGGCAACGCGGCGTTCCTCGGCGGGGGCAACCTGCGGCGGCGCCCGCAGATGCCGGGGGGGCTGCCGCTGTGGAAGCCGCCGTACTCGCGCATGACCGCCATCGACATGCACACCGGCGAGCATCGGTGGATGACGCCGACCGGCGACGGCGACCGCTTCCGCAACCACCCGCGCCTGCGCGACCTCGATCTGCCCCCGCTCGGCGGCGACGCCGGCCGCAACGGTCCGCTGGTCACCCGGACCCTGCTCGTCTACACGCTCACCGCGGGCGGTACCGGCGACGGCCCCCGGCTCGTGGCCTACGACAAGGTGACGGGCGAGCTGCGGGGCGCCGTCGACCTGCCGGGCGGCGCCATCGGCACGCCGATGAGCTACCTGCTCGACGGGCGGCAGTACATCGCGGTCACCGTGGGCGGCGAGGTGCCGTCGCTCGTGGCGTACCGGTTGCCGTGATTCGTGATCTGCCGAAGGCGGATCGAGGGCTTCCAGGATGCAGCGCGACCGTCTTGGAGGCCGGGAGGATGGACCCGGGGGCGATCCGTTGTTCGGCCGCATCCCCGCGTGACGGATCGGCGCGGGCCGGGCGGCGGTGCCGGAGGCTCAACCAGACGGCGCTTCGAGATCGAGACGGCGCCAGAAGTCGGCCTCGTCGGCGCAGGCGAGGGCGGCCGCCATCACCGTGTCTCGCGGGATGCCGGCGAACGCCGCGGCGTGCTCGGGAAACACCGACGAGAACGACCGCCCGCGCAGCCTCAGCAGGCTCTGCACCGCCGCCGCCAGCTCCTGGGCGCGGCCCTCCAGGCGGCCTTCCGCCATCAGGGCGCGCGACAGCGGATCGTCCTCGGGTCCGCGCCCCTCGCGGGCGCCGAGGGCGCGTCCCACGCGTTCCAGCACCCGGCAGGTCGCGGGCGTGGGCACCGGCTCGGTCAGGCCGGTGTGGATCTCCGCCGCCGTCCAGCTCGGGAACGCTGCGCTCTCCGGCGAGGACCGGTACCGTCCGCCTTCGAGAAGGTGGATCGTCACCCCGGCCGGCCGCCGGCGCGTGGCCCCGGCCGGCGGCACGACCACCCACAGCTCCGGGAAGCCCCAGGCCTCGTACAGCAGCAGCTTGCCGGGGCGAACGTCGGTCGTGTGGTCGACTTCGAGCACGACGTCGGGGAAGTCGTGCTCGCCGATGGTCAGGGACCGCTGCGGCGTGGCGGCGCGGTCGGGATGCAGGTACAGCGTCTCGTCCGCCTCCATCGCCCGCTCTGCGCGGCCCGCGGCATCGCGCACCACCAGGCTGACCGATCCGAACGAGACGATCGGGCCCCCGCGCACCGAGGCGATCCGCTCGACGAGGTGCGGCAGCCGCCGCGACGAACCCTCGTGGACGCCGGAGTTCTCGGCGACCACCCAGGCGGTTCCGCTGCGGACGTCCCAGTACTCGATGTGACCGTCGTAGGCCTCGAACCCGTCGCGCAGGAGCGGTATCGGGCTGGCGCCGGGAAACCGTAGCGCCTCGTAGCTCGGCGCGTGTCGGCCGGGTGTATCCGGTCTCGTGGGGCTCGCGGCTTCGGAGCCGCCGGCGCCGCGCACGGCCCGCGGCAACGTGTCGGTGTCTGCCATCGGTTCAGATTAACACGGACCGTGCGCTGTATGTCCGTAGATAGTCGCTGACGCTCTCACAGCTCCCGCAGGGCCGTGGCCACCGGCGGCCGGGCGGCGGGGACGGCGGGGAAGAGCCCGCCGAGGCCCCATCGCCACGGCCCAGGCGATGCCCCGGACGAGCAGGGAGGGGGTGACCCTGAACGCGAGCGCCACCTGGCCGAATGTCTGCCAGTTGATGGTGGCGGTCTGGTAGCCGTTGAAGCCGGCGCAGGCGAGGTCACACTCGCCGCAGCGCCCGTCGAGTGCAGCGCGGTCATGCAGCGCGGGCGGTTGAGCCGGTCCGGCGGGCCGGATACGATGATGGGGTGATCACCGACGGCATCCGCGCGTTCATGGCGCGCGACTGGCAGCGGGCGCGTGACGCCAAGGACGCTTACTGGGCCGAGCGCGTCGGTCGTCTCGGGCCGATCGAGGCGATGCGCATCGCCGATGAGTTGCGGCGCCAGGTGCGGTTGCAGCATCCGGGCTGGCCGGACGCGGCGAGCCGGAAGGACGATCTGCGCCAGCACGTGCGCATGAACGAGTTGTTCGACCGTGTCGATGCAGCCCGCCGCGCTTGAGCTCCTCGGGGCCTTGGCCGGGGTGCTCGACCGATGGGGGCGCTGGTACGTCTTCGGCGCGCAGGCGGTCGTCGCGTACGGCGCGCCTCGATTCAGCGCCGACGTCGACGTCACCGTGCGGCTGGATCCGGACGACCCCGCCCGTTTCGTGCGCGACATGGAGGCCGCCGGCTTCGCGCTTCGCGTCGACGATCCCGATTTCGTGCGACGCACGCGCGTGATGCCGTTCGCTCACGTCGCGACCGGCATGCCGCTCGACGTCGTGCTGGCCGGATCCGGACTCGAGGACGAGTTCATCGAGCGGGCGAAGTCCACGGACATCGGCGGCGCCCGCGTCCCGTTGATCGACGTCGCCGATCTCATCGTCGGCAAGGTCCTGGCCGGCCGCCCGAAGGACGCGGAGGACGCCCGGAGCCTCTGGCGTCTCCACGGGTCCGACGCTCGTCGGCGCCGCGTCCGCCGATTGCTGAGGCTGCTGGGACTCCATCACGATGGCCCGGACGATGCCCTGAACAAGTGGGGCCGGCGTGACCCGGAAGGCCGAACTCCGCCTGGCTGAAGGTCTGTCGGTCGACCGGATGCGCCCGGCCGCCGGGCGCTGCGCTACGAGGCGCTGCGGTTTCCCGGCTGCAGCCCGTTACCGCTCCTGCGCGACGGGTTCGAGGCGTACGACGGCCGCATCGAGTACTGGAACGCCCGCAACGGAACCGCCTGGGTGGTCGCCGAGAACTCCGGCGTCCGCGATGTCTCGGCGCGACGACGTGTCGGTGTCCGCCATCGGTCGAGTTCAGCACGGGCCGTGCGCCGTATCGCCTGCGATCGTCGACGATGCCCTCACAGCTCCCGGAGGGCGGTGGCGACCGGCAGCCGGGCGGCGCGGACGGCGGGGAAGAGCCCGCCGAAGAACCCCATCACCACGGCCCAGGCGATGCCCTGCACGAGCAGGGCGGGGGTGACCCGGAACGCGAACGCGACCTGGCTGAACGTCTGCCAGTTGAGGGTCGCGGTCTGGTAGCCGTTGAAGCCGGCCCAGGCGATGAGCCCGCCGATCCCCCCGCCGACGATGGCCAGCGCCACGGACTCGGCCATGACGGAGACGACCACCGGCCCGCTCGAGAACCCGAGCGCGCGCAGGGTCGCGATCTCGCGGGTCCGGCTCGCCACCGCGGTGTACATCGTGTTGATGGCGCCGAACACCGCGCCGATGCCCATCAGGAACGCGATGACGGTGGCGATGCCGGTGATGATGGCGGTGACCGCCTCGGTCTGCCCGATGTAGTAGTCCTCCTCGCGCTCGACCATGACGTCGAGGCGGGGATCGGTGGTCAGGGCGTCCTTGAACGCGTCGAAGGCGTCGGGCGACTCGAGCCGCGCGTAGACCGACTGGAACGAGTCGCCGCGGCGGTACGCCGGCTGCAGGACGCGGGCGTCGCACCAGATCTCGGACTCGGCGATGGTGCCGCCGGCCTCGAAGATGCCGACGACCTCCCACGCGCTCTCGCCCCACCGCTGCGTCGACCCGAGGTCGATGCCCGCGAACTGGGCGGCGGCGCTGCGGCCGACGATGATCTCGTTGGTGCCGGGCCGGAAGGTGCGCCCCTCGACGATGCGCACCTCGTCGCGCACCCCGAACGCGGCGGGCTCGACCCCGCGCAGGGGGACGTTGGCCGGGGTCCCGGTGCTGCGCTTCGGCACGTCGACGACCACGAACAGCTCGGCCGACGCGACCGCGCCCTCCGCCGAGCGCCGCACGCCGGGGGCGTCCTTGATGACCCGGGTGCTCTCGAGGGGCAGGCCGCTGCTCAGCTCGGTGTCGCTCCCGCCCCGCATGACGATGGCGGTGTCGGGCGAGCCGGCCCCGGCGAGGGCGGCGCGGAACCCCTCGGCGATGGAGAGCACCGCCACGAAGACGACGACCACGCCGGCCACCCCGGTCACCGCGACGAGGGACGAGCCGGCGCGCCGCGGCACCGTGCGCAGCGTGAGCGCGATCATCGTGAAGACCTGGGACAGGAAGCGCATCGTCACACCTTCCGCAACGCGTCGACGATTCGCAGGCGCGTCGCCTGCACCGCGGGCAGGGCGCCGGCCGCGAACCCGAGCAGGATCACCAGGACGCCCCCCACCGCGAGGTCGCGGCGCGGGATGACGAACGTCGGGAGGAAGCCGCCGGTCGGGTCGCCGAGGTCGATCAACAGGAAGCCGATGCCGAGGCCGGCCGCGCCCCCCGCCACCGCAATGGCGATCGACTCGGCGAGCACCAGGGCGAGCACCCCGCGGTCGGTGAAGCCGAGCGTCTTCAGCACCGCCAGCTCGCCGGTCCGCTCGCGGATCGACTGGGCCATGGTGTTGGCGGTGATCAGCAGGATGGTGAAGAAGACCGCGCCCAGGATGGCGGTGACGATGGCCCCGATGTTGCCGATCTGGTCGGCGAACCCCTGCAGGAACGCCTGCTCCGTCGACGTCCGGGTCTCGGCCGGCGAGTTGGCGAAGCGCCCGTCGATGGCGGCGGCGATGTCGGCCGACCGCGCGGGGTCGTCGACGCGGATGATGAACTGGCCGATGAAGCGCTGGCCGAGGTCGTTGGCCTCCATCAGGTACTCGTGGTGGAAGAGGAACGTCGACGTGTCGTAGCCCTCCACCCCCGCGTCGTAGATGCCGTCGATGGTGAACTCCCAGGTCGGGCCGTCGCGGGTGCGGAAGATGGTCCCCTGCAGGGGAATCCGGTCGCCGACCTCCCACCCGAACCGGTCGGCGGTCGACCGGCCGACGATGGCCCCGGTCCGGTTGCGCACCCACGCCTCGCGCTCCGCGTCGCTCAGCACGACCTCGGGGTAGAGCCGGAGGTAGCTCTCGGGGTCGACCGCGAACTGCGCGAAGAAGTTCCGTGGGTCCTGGTAGACGCCGCCGAACCACGACATGTGGCTGACGTCCTCGACCCCGTCGATGGACGCGACGCGCCCGAGGTAGCTCTCGGGCAGGGGCTGGATGAGGGAGATCTTGTGGATGACGAGCATGCGGTCGGCGCCCGCCACCTCGACGCCGGTGCCGAACGCCACGCGGATGGCCGCGAGGTACGCGAACAGGACGAAGGCCACCACGATGGACAGCACCGTGAACAGGGTCCGGACCTTGCGCCGGAACAGGTTCTTCCAGACCAGGGGCAGGAACTTCATGACTGCGGCTCCGTCGAGAGCAGGCCCTTGTTCAGGTGGAGGGTGCGCCGGGCGCGGCCGGCGGCGTGCGCGTCGTGCGTGACCATCACGATGGTCTTGCCGTGGTCGGCGTTCAGCGCGTGCAGCAGCTCGAGGATTTCGTCGCCCGACTTCCGGTCGAGGTCGCCGGTGGGCTCGTCGCAGAGCAGAAGCGTCGGATCGGTCACGATGGCCCGCGCGATGCCGACGCGCTGCTCCTGCCCCCCGGAGAGCTGGCGCGGATAGTGCTTCGCACGGTCCGACAGGCCGACGACCTCCAGCGCGGTGGCCACGTGGCGGCGGCGCTCGGCCCGCGACAGCGGGGTCAGCAGCAGCGGCAGCTCGACGTTGCGCTCGGCCGTCAGCACCGGCAGCAGGTTGTAGAGCTGGAAGACGAAGCCGATGTGCCGCGCCCGCCAGCGCGAGAGCCTCCCGCCCGACATGCGGTCGATGCGGTCGCCGCCGACCGTCACCGAGCCGTCGCTCGGCGTGTCGAGGCCGCCGAGCAGGTTGAGCAGGGTCGTCTTGCCCGAGCCCGACGGGCCCATCAGCGCGAGGTAGTCTCCCCGCGGCAGATCGATGGTGACCCCCTGCAGGACGTCGATCCGCTCCGATCCGCGCCGGAACTGCTTGTGCAGGTTCCGGATCTCCACCAACACCTCGGTCTCGTTCATCGCCCCGCCCTCGGTACGCCGCCGGCCCGTTTCCGCCGCGTGCCGGCGCCCACGAGCGCCGACGCCGCCCCGCATGGTCTATACGTGCCGGCCCCCGATCGAGGTTCCATGGCCGCCCCGCCGGCGGTCACCATCGGTACGGCGGCATCGTACTCCTGCCGCACAGGTTGTCATCGCCCGAGCCGCCGGGGCAAGGGGAATCACGCTCAGCGGTCGCGGGCGGCGATCCAGCGGTCGGGAAGCGCCGGTGGACGGCCTCGTCGGCGAGCGTCCGGGCAGCGCGTTCGCGGTCGCGCGGCGCCGGGAGCCGCGTCGGGAGGTGGCACGAGCGGTCGCGCCGCCGGTGTCGCCGGTTCACGCGCTCGACAGGGCCGCGAACTCGCGGTAGATCGCGTCCACCTGCCGGTCGGTGTCGGCCAGCGTCCCGTCCGTCCGGATCACGTGGTCGGCCCGCCGCGTCTTCTCCGCGGTCGGCAGCTGGGCGGCGATGCGGCGTTCGGCTTCGTCCCGGCTGAACCCGCGCGCGACGACGCGCGCGACCTGCGCGGGGTGCTCGCAGGCGGTCACGATGACCCGGTCGAACGGCTCGGGCCGCGGGCTCTCGAAGAACAGCGGTATCGCGACGACGCCGAACCGGTGGCCGGGGCGCCGCTCGAGCTCGTCGAACCAGCCGGCCACGGCGGACCGAACGCGGGGATGGACGATGGCGTTCAGGTCGGCGCGGGCGGCGGCGTCGGCGAAGACGATCGCGCCCAACCGGCGACGGTCGACGCGGCCGTCCGAGTCGACCACCTCGGGCCCGAAGCGGTCGCGCACGTCCTGCCACGCGGGTCTGCCCGGCGCGATCGCGTCGTGGGCCCACCGGTCCGCGTCCGACGTCGGCACGCCGTGGGCGGCGAGCCGTTCGAGCACGTGGCTCTTGCCGGTCGCGATGCCGCCGGTCAGCACGACCCGCATCGTCAGTCCTCGGCCGGCGTAATCCGTTCTTCGACGAACGTGTCCCATTCGTGACACTGGGGACACTGCCACAGCAGCTCGGTGCTGCGGTAGCGGCACTGCATGCACACGTGGGGGTCCCGATAGAATACCGCGCCGCGGGTGAGCTCCATGTAGCGGCGGATCCGGGACTCGTCGAAGCGGAGGGCGGCGAGGGCCTGCCACACGACCTGATGGACCGTCAGGGCGTGCGGGTTGTGCACGAGCGACTCGAACAGGAGGTCCAGCGCGGCCGACGGCTCGCCGCGGTCCGCGAGGTGGCGTCCCCACGCCAGCCGCGCGCGCCAGTCCTGCGGATTGGCGTCGATCAGCCGGCGGCAGAGGGCGGGGAAGCGCTCTTCGTCTCCGTGCTCGCGGCTCGCGCTCTCGACCCGGTCCAGGATGAGGTAGGCGCGGTCCGGCGCGACGTCGCGCACCCTGTCCCAGGTCGCGACGGCCTCGGCGACACGGCCGTCCCGGCGTTGCAGGTCCCCGAGGTTGAGATAGGCGGGGACGGCGCGCTCGTCCAGGGCGATCGCGGCTTCGAACCGCGACACCGCCTCGGCCGGGTCGGCCTGCTCCAGCGCCTGCACGCCCAGGCGGGTCTCGAGAAAGCCCAGTATCGCCTGGTGCCTCGGCCGGCGGGCCGGATCGTCGAGCCTCGCGAGCCGCTGCCGGATGGCGCGGGCCTCCTGCCACTGCTGCTGCTCCTCGTGCAGCTTCTCGAGGTTCGACAACGCCTGCCGGTTGTCGTCGTCGATGCGCAGGACCTCGGTGAACGCCTCGAGGGCCCGGTCGACGAAGCCGCCGCGCTTGAAATCCAGCCCGAGGCACAAGAGGACGTACGCCTGCTCCATTCTCGTCAGCTTCGGCCGTTGCAGCGCCTGCTGATGGAGCTGGATCGCCCGTGTCACCTGTCCCTTCTCCCGGTACAGGTTGCCGAGTATCAAGTGAATCTCGAGGGCGTCCGCATCGAGGCCGACCGCGGTGTTCAGCTCCTCGATGGCGAGGTCGAGCTGGTTCGAGGCCAGCAGGTTGAGCCCCAGCAGATAGCGGGGCGACTCGCGGGCGCGGCGCCGGTCGATCCAGCGCCCGGCGCTGAGCTTGTAGCGCTCCCACGCCTTGCCCGCGGCCAGACCCACCAGCAGGGCCAGGAGCGCGACGAGCAGCCCCACGGAATCGCCCATCAGAAGAGCTCGGTGCGCCACAGGTCGTGGAGGTGGACGACGCCTTCGACCTGTCCGGCGTCGCCCACGACCACCAGGGCGGTGATGCGGTGGGCTTCCATCAGGTGGAGGGCCTGGGCGGCCAGGGTCGACGCGGCAATCGTGTGGGGCGCCGCGGACATCACGTCGCCGGCGGTGCGGGCGGACAGGGGGCGGTCGCCGAGGAGCTGCCGGCGGAGGTCTCCGTCGGTGATGACGCCGGCGAGCCGCCCGGCGGCGTCGAGCACGCAGGCCATGCCAAGCTTCTTGGCGGTCATCTCCCGCAGCACCGCGGGCATCGGGGTCGCCGCCCCGACGGCGGGGACCGCGTCGCCGGTGTGCATGAGGCGGCCCGCCGGCAGCAGGCGCTTGCCGAGCCCGCCGCCGGGATGCAGGCCGGCGAAGTCCTCCTCGCGGAACCCCTTCCTGGCGAGCAGGGTCATCGCGAGGGCGTCGCCCAGGGCCAGCGACGCGGTGGTGCTGGCGGTGGGTACGAGGTTCAGGGGGCAGGCCTCGACCCGGACCCCGCAGTCGAGCGCGACGTCGGCGGTGCGCGCCAGGGTCGACCCGGGCGCGCCGGTCAGGCACACGAGCCGGGCCCCGACCCGCCGGATGGTGTCGATCAGGCGCAGGATCTCGTTGGTCTCGCCGCTGTGCGACAGGGCCACCACGACGTCGTCGTCCTGCACCACGCCGAGGTCGCCGTGGACCGCCTCGGCCGGGTGCAGGAAGAACGCCGGCGTGCCGGTGCTGGCGAGGGTGGCCGCGATCTTGCGGCTGATGATCCCCGACTTGCCCATGCCGGTGACGATGACCCGCCCGGTGCAGGCGTCGAGCATGCGCACCGCGGCGTCGAACCGTTCGTCGAGTCGGTCCGCGAGGGCGCCGATGGCGGCGGCCTCGATCTCGATGACCCGCCGCGCCAGCCTCCGGTCGACCGGTGGGTCGCCGGTGGTCGTCATGGGGTTCGTTCCCCGGCCCTCGCCGCCTCGGCGATGCGCCGCACCCGTTCGAGGAGCGGCCGCAGCCGGTCGAGCCGGAGCGCGTTCTGCGCATCGCTCTTCGCCCGGGAGGGTTCTTCGTGAATCTCCAGGAAGAGGGCGTCCACCCCGCTCGCCGCCCCGGCCGCCGCGAGCGGCTCGATGTACTCGGCCTGCCCGGCGGTCACGCCGTTCCCGGCCCCGGGCAGCTGCAGGCTGTGGGTGACGTCGAAAACCACCGGGAAGCCCAGCGCCCCGAGCTGGGGGAACGCGCGGAAGTCGACCACGAGGTTGTGGTAGCCGAAGCTGACCCCCCGCTCGGTGAGGAGGACGCGCCGGTTGCCGGTCCCGGTGACCTTGGCGACGGCGTGGCGCATGTCCGCGGGGGCGAGGAACTGTCCCTTCTTGAGGTTCACGACGCGGCCGGTCCGGGCGGCGGCGGTGATCAGATCGGTCTGGCGCGACAGGAACGCCGGGATCTGGAGGACGTCGGCCACCTCCGCGACCGCGTCGACCTGTGCCGTCTCGTGGACGTCGGTGAGGACCGGGACGGCGAGCGCCTCCCTGACGGCCTTGAGCGCTGCCACCCCCGCCTCGAGGCCGGGGCCGCGAAACGAGCGGACGGACGTGCGGTTGGCCTTGTCGAACGACGCCTTGAAGACGTAGGGAATGCCGAGATCCCGGGCGACCTCGGCGATGGCGCCGCCCAGGGACAGGGCATGCGCCTCGCTCTCGATGACGCACGGCCCTGCGATGAGGGCGGGCGGCCCGCCCTCGCCGATGGCCACGTCACCGATGCGCACGACGGACACGCGACCATTATAGAGGCGGGGCGCCGCGGGCCGAGGTCGCCCCCGCGCGCCCTTCCTCACGCGCGGATGCGCCGCTCGCCGACCGTCGGACGCGCCGCCGGCGGATCCGCACTCGCCGCCGGCGCCGCCCGCGATGTCTTGTGCGCGTGGCTCGCCCGCACGAAATCGGCGAACAGAGGGTGCGGATCGAGCGGCTTCGAGCGGAACTCGGGGTGGAACTGGACGGCCACGAACCACGGATGGTCGGGCACTTCGATGGTCTCGACGAACCGGCGATCGGGAGACTGCCCGGAGATGACCATGCCGTGCTCGGCGAGGGTCGACTCGTACTCGCGGTTGAACTCGTATCGATGGCGGTGGCGCTCGTGCACCTCGCCCGCGCCGTAGATGGCGCGCGCGCGCGACCCGTCCGCGAGCTCGCAGGGGTAGCGGCCCAGGCGCATCGTTCCCCCGAGGTCGTCGACGCCGAGCAGGTCGCGCAGCTTGTAGATGACCTTGTGCTCGGCGTCCGGGTTGCACTCGGTGGAGTCGGCGCCGTCGAGCCCGCACACGTTGCGGGCGAACTCGACCGCGGCCCACTGGAAGCCGTAGCAGATGCCGAGGTAGGGGATGCGGCGCTCGCGCGCGATGCGGGCCGCGCGCATCATGCCGCCGGTGCCGCGGTCGCCGAACCCCCCGGGGACGAGGATGCCGTCGGCGTCGGCCAGCAGGGCGTCGCCGCCGTCGGCTTCCAGGGCCTCCGCCTCGACCCACTGGATGTCGACGGCGAGCCGATGCCGGAAGCCCCCGTGATACAGCGCCTCGTTGAGGCTCTTGTAGGAGTCTTCGTAGCCCACGTACTTGCCGACGACGTGGATGCGAACGCGATCCGCGGGCTGGCGGACACCCGCTATGAGCGACTGCCACGCGTCCATTGTGCGTTCGGAACGGGGCAGCTGCAGCCGCTCGATGACGTTGCGGTCCAGCCCTTCGTCGCCGAGGACCAGCGGCACCTCGTAGATGCTCGACACGTCCTTGGCGGTGATCACCGCGTCTTCGTCCACGTCGCAGAACAGGGCGATCTTGCGGCGGATTTCGGGGGGCAGGAAGCGGTCGGTGCGGCACAGCAGGATGTCGGGCTGAATGCCGATCGATCGCAGATCGCGGACGCTGTGCTGCGTCGGCTTCGTCTTGAGCTCGCCCGCGGCGCCGATGAACGGCACCAGGGTCAGATGGATGTAGAGGGTGTGCGCCCGTCCGACGTCCTGCCTGAACTGCCGGATGGCCTCCAGGAACGGCTGGCTCTCGATGTCGCCGACGGTGCCGCCGACCTCGACGAGCACGATGTCCACGTCGTTCGCCACCGTGCGGATGCAGTCCTTTATCTCGTTGGTGATGTGGGGAATGACCTGCACGGTGCCGCCGAGATAGTCGCCGCGGCGCTCCTTCTGGATCACCGACAGGTAGATCTGGCCCGTGGTCCAGTTGTGGTTCTTGGTGGTGAGGGTGTTGGTGAACCGCTCGTAGTGCCCGAGGTCGAGGTCGGTCTCGGCCCCGTCGTCGGTGACGTAGACCTCGCCGTGCTGATAGGGGCTCATCGTGCCCGGGTCGACGTTGACGTAGGGGTCCAGCTTCTGCAGCGTCACCCGGTAGCCGTGCCCCTCGAGCAGGCATCCGATCGAGGCGGCGGCCAATCCCTTGCCGAGCGACGACACGACCCCGCCGGTGACGAAGATGAACTTCACGGGGCGGTCCGCGTCGTTGAGAATCGGTTTGCTCATGCCGGAGCTCCGGCGGCGAGGCGTCGCCGCACCCGGTCCAGATCCGCGGGCGTGTCGACCCCGATGGGGTCGTCGTCGATGCGCGTGGTCATGATGCGGTAGCCGTGCTCCAGCACCCGAAGCTGCTCGAGGCGTTCGGCCCGTTCGAGGGGGGTCGGCTCGAGCCGGCTCAGCGTCAGCAGGAAGGGGCGCCGATACACGTAGAGCCCGAGATGCTTGTCGACCGCGGCGTGCGCCCGGTCCGCGGCCGGCGCGTCCCGATCGAGGCCGATGGGGGCGCGAGAGAAGAAGAGCGCGCAGCCGTCGCGATCCACGGCCACCTTGACCACGTCGGGGTCGCGCCAGGCGGCGGCGTCCCGGAGGGGGCACCGCAGGGTGGAGACGACCACCGCGGGGTCGGCCGCGGCCGCGACCGCGGCGTCGATGGCCTCGGGCATGATGAGGGGCTCGTCGCCCTGCACGTTCACCACCAAGTCGCAGTCGAGGGTCTCCGCGACCTCGGCCAGTCGGTCGGTGCCCGTCTCGTGGTCGGACCGGGTCATGCAGACCCGGCCGCCGAACGCGGTCACCGCCCGCGCGATGCGAGCGTCGTCGGTCGCGACGACGACGAGGTCGACCGAGCGGGCGTCCGCCGCGTGCCGATAGACGTGCTCCACGAGCGTGCGCCCGCCGATTTCCGCCAGCGGCTTGGCCGGCAGTCGGGTCGACGCGTACCGCGCGGGGATGACGGCGGCGGTTCGGTTGGGGGGCGGGGCGTCGCGGGGGAGGTGAGCCGTCGAGGGGGGCACGACGAATCTTACCACGTTCGCCTCGTCCTCCCGCGCGCGCCGGTGCGCCCGGACAGGCTTCGGCATGGTACGATGTGGGCCGGGAGATGCGATGAGGAAGGCGCGTCTGGCGCTATGGGCGGCCGGGGCGGCGCTCCTGGCCGCCTGGTTGTCGTCGGCAGCCGGCACCATGCCCGGCCGGGGCTCGTCCCCGCCTTCCGCCGGCGGGCCGGCGCCGCCGTCGCAGGCGGCGCCGGCCCGGCAGGCGGCGGCCCCCCCCGCCGAGCGCATCGATCTGGACCGGGAAGTGGCGCGGATGGCCGCCTACCTCGAGCGGGCGCCCCGTCCCCGGCCGGCGGTCCGGAACCCGTTCACCCTCGCTCCGGAACGCCCCGCCGTCGGCGTTGCCGAGGAGCGGGCGGCGGTGCCCGACGGCTGGGCGCCGAGCCCGGCCTCGGCGGCCGGGGCCGCTCCCCTCCGAGTATCGCTAGCGGGCATTGCGACCGACGAGACGCCGTCCGGTCCCCACCGGACCGCGATCCTGTCCGTCGAGGGACGGGTGGTGCTGGCGGAGGTGGGCGACGAGGTATCCGGACGCTATCAGGTCCGGCGCATCGACGACGACGGCGTGGAGCTCTTCGATCCGGGTCGGCAAGCCTCGCTCCGGCTGACCCTGCCGTAGCCCCCGAGGGGATGTCCCGGCCGGTGTTGAATTCGACCTGATATGAGAGCGGGTGGCGACTGCTTGCCCCGGTCCGTGGCAGGGCAGGGGTGGATTCAAGAGAGGAGACTGCCACCCATCGCCAGGCATGACAGGCGGAGGTTCCGCCGCCGACCCCGACCTTGCCGGCGCGTGCGCCGGCAACGGAGCCCGCCACGGGCTTCCGGGCTGCGGCCGGAACACGCAGCGGCCCGGTGGCGGCGCTCTCCGGCGGGTCGACGCCGGTTGTGATAAGTCTATCCGCCGAGGCACGGCCCGTCGGGGGATGCCCGTGAGGGAAGCGAACGCAGGGGAGTGGACAGAGATGAGACGCAGCATCACGCTCGGGGCACTGGTGGCGGTCGGCGTTCTGTCGGTCGGGGCGGGCGGGTTCCAGCAGCTGAATCAGGACGCGGTGGACGCGGCCGCGATCGAGCAGGTCAGGGACAACCTCTACGTCATCACCGGCTCGTCGACGGCGGACCGGTCGCTGTTCAGCGGCGGCAACGTCGGGGTCTTCGTGATGGACGACGGGGTGGCCATCGTCGACACCAAGCTGCCGGGCTGGGGGCCGGTGATTCTCGAGCGCATCCGGTCGGTCACCGACAAGCCCGTCGTCACCATCGTCAACACCCACACCCACGGCGACCACGTCGGCAGCAACGAGTTCTTCCCCGACACGGCGCGCATCGTGGCCCACGAGAACACCAAGGCCAACATGCAGCGCATGGACAACTTCCAGGGCGACAACGCGAAGTACCTTCCCGCCGCCACCTACTCCGACCGGATGAGCCTCGGCTCGGGCGCGGACCGCATCGACCTGTACCACTTCGGGGCCGGCCACACCGACGGCGACACCTTCATCGTCTATCCCGCCCTCGGGGTGCTGCAGACCGGCGACATGTTCCCGTGGCGGGACGCGCCGTTCCTCGACACGAGCAACGGCGGCAGCGGGCTCGCCATGCCCGAGACGCTGGCCTCGGCGATCGCCGGCATCGAGGGCGTGGACGTGGTGGTGCCGGGGCACATCCCGGTGACCACGTGGGAGAGCTTCCAGGAGTTCCAGCGCTTCAACGCCGACCTCGTGGACGCGGTGCGGACGGCCAAGGGCGCGGGGCTGAGCGAGGACGACGCGGCGACCGGCGTCGACCTGTCGTCCGGGTACCCACACTACGACACGACCCGCCTCGAGGCGGCGATTCGCGTGATCTACGGCGAGCTGCCGTAGCCGGCCTGCTAGAGCGCCCTCGGGCCCGCGAGCACGCGGGCCGGGAACAGGATGATCGCGGTGAGCAGCGCGAAGACCCCGGTCACCGCGATGCCGAGCAGGCGGAAGGGCAGCAGAAGCACCCAGACGACGGGGTAGAGCAGCAGCGCCAGCAGCGCCAGCGGCCAGCACAGCACGAGGAGGATGCACCAGAGCAGGAACTTGGTCATGGTTCTACTCGATCTGACGGCCGGCCGCGGCTGGCGGTTCCGGGCGGGGCCGACCTGAGGTCGATAGGCTACAGGCGCCATCCGGAGCTCCGTCAGCAGGTCTCGCGAAGCCTCCTCTACTGGCGACGATGCTCGCGAACCGGCGAAGAACCGCCGCTCGGGAGTATTCTCGCACCACCGGACCGCAGCAAGGAGTGACGATGCCGCGTTACGTCTCGCCGTGCCTGGCGCTGCTCATCGCCGCCGCCAGCCTCGCGCCGCCCGCGCACGCCGACGACTGGCCCGAGTGGCGCGGGGCGGGCCGCCGGGGCGTTCTCGCCGAGACCGGCCTCGTCGAGACGTTCCCCGAGGGCGGCCTGCCGGTCGCCTGGCGCACCCCCATCCACGCCGGCTACGCGGGCCCCGCGGTGGCCGGGGGCCGGGTCTTCGTCACCGACGCCCGCCGCCCCGACCCGCGGTCGACGGCGGTCGTCGAGCGGGCCCTCGCCCTCGACGAGGAGACCGGCGAGGTGCTCTGGACCCACGAGTGGGAGACCGACTACGCGGGGCTGCAGCTGGTGTACGCCATCGGCCCCCGGGCCACGCCGACGGTCGACGGCGACCGCGTCTACGTGCTCGGGGCGATGGGCCGGCTCGTGGCCCTCGACGTCGCCGACGGGACGGTGCGGTGGGAGAAGGACTTTCCCGCCGCCTTCGGCACCGAGGTGCCGTCATGGGGCATGTCCGGCGCGCCCCTCGTCGACGGCGACCGGCTGATCTGTCTCGTGGGCGGCGAGCCCGACGCCAAGATGATGGCGTTCGACAAGCACACCGGCGAGGAGATCTGGCGGGCCCTGTCGTCCGACTGGGAGCCCGGCTACAGCCAGCCCATCATCATCGAGGCGGGGGGCGCGCGGCAGCTCATCGCCTGGCACCCGCGCGACATCAGCTCGCTCGACCCCGAGACGGGCGAGGTGTACTGGGAGATTCGCCACATCGTCGACATGGGCATCAACCCCGCGACTGCGGTCCACAGCGGCCGCTACCTGTTCTTCACGTCGCAGTACGGCGGGGCCCGCATGCTGCTGCTCGACGAGGATCGCCCCGGGGCCGAGGTGCTCTGGGAGGGCGTCGGCGAGAGCGACCCCGAGTACGGCTTCGACTTCGACACCCTGAACTCCGTCATCAGCACCCCGCTCATCCAGGGGGACTACGTGTACGGCGTGGACGGCCACGGCGTCCTCCGCGGGCTCGAGGCGGCGACCGGCCGCCGCGTCTGGGAGACCGAGGCCCTGATCGGCGAGAGCGCCAACTGGGCGACCGCGTTCTTCGTGCGCAACGGCGACCGCTACTTCGTGAACACCGACACCGGCGACCTCGTGATCGCACGTTTCTCCCCCGAGGGTTATACCGAGGTCAGCCGCACACACCTCATCGAGCCCACGCACCCCTACGTGCGGCGGCGCCTCTCCGGTCGCGCCGTCAACTGGTCGCACCCGGCCTATGCGAACCGCCACGTAGTCGTCCGCAACGACGAGCAGATCGTACGGCTCTCGCTGGCGAAGGAGGAGTAGGGTGGCGGTGATGTGCCGGTCCGCCTCGGACGCGTGGACCCCGGAACGGCCGGGAGTACGGGGTGCGTGGGGCGTGAAGCGGGGCCGTCGGGCGACGGCTCCCGGGGGAGGAGCCTGCGCCGCGGCGCGGCGCGGGAGTCGGGAGGATCGGTTGCACGGGAAGCGGCGCCGTCGAGTGACGGTTTCCCAGCTGGGCTTCCTCGTTGTCGCCGTCGCCATGTCGGCTGTGCTCGCGCACGCCCAGGCCGCGGGCGACGCGCCGCGCCGGGTGGTGGTGATGGGCGACCTGCATCTGGGCGAGGGGCGAGGGGCGGACGGCGCGTGGTCGCCGTTCGAGGACTTCCGGTGGGCCGACGATCTTCGGGCCTTTCTGGCCGCCCTGGCGGACGAGGGCGGGCCGACCGATCTCGTCCTGAACGGGGACACGTTCGAGCTGCTGCAGGCGGGCGACGGCGCGTGCGCGTACGACGACCCCGCCCTGGGGTGCAGCGAGGCCGAGGCGCTGGCCCGCCTCGACCGTGTGCTCACGACGCACCGCGAGGAGGTCGCCGCCCTCGCGGCGTTCGCAGCGGCCGGAGACAACCGGCTTGTGCTCGTGCCCGGCGACCACGACGCCGCCCTGCTGTTCCCCGCCGTCGGGCAGCGCGCCGTCGAGGCGTTCGCGGCCGCGCCGGGGCGGGTGAGTCTCGTCGCGGACGGGTTCTGGCGCTCCGCAGACGGGCTGATCCACGCCGAGCACGGGCACCAGATCGAGCACCGGGCGGATCGTTTCGCGGGCTGGCCGGCCCCGTTCGTCACCCGTTCCGGCCGGCGGCACCTGACGCGGCCGTGGGGACACTCGGTCGTGCAGGACCTGTACGACCGCTACGAGCCGCGGTTCCCGATCGTGGACAACCTGGCGGAGGACGGCGCCGGCGTGCGCGAGGCGCTGTCGGCGGCGGGGGTGGACGATGCGGCGGCGGCGGCTCCGGACCTGCTGCGGTTCCTGCTCTTCCGCATGTCCTGGCAGCAGTTCCGGATGGATCTCGACCGGGGCGACGTCGAGGCGCCGGCGTGGGATCTGGCCGAGGTGCGCGCGGCGGGTCCACGCTTTCTCGTCGACTCGCTCGCCGACGACGACCGGTTCAAGCCCCTGGCCGCGCAGGCCCTCGACGCGGGCCGCCTGACCGCCCTCATGCAGGCCCTGGGCGACGACGAGCTGACCGCGATCTGCGACCATCGCGCCGCCCTGCGCCGGGCGCGGCGGCGCTTCGAGCGCATCTTGACGCAGCTCGATCCCACCGGCCCGCCGTTGGCTGAGTGCCCGCGCACGCCGGAGACCGACGCGCCGCGCTTCGAGTACTTCTGGGGGTCGCGCGACCGGGTGTTCCGCCGCCACCTCGAGCAGTTGACCGACCCCCGCCCGGTCGCGGTGATGGTCCACGGGCACACCCATCTCGCCGACTACCGCCAGGGGAACTTCACCCGGGTCGAGGCCGGCCGGACCTACGTCGTCGACGGCTTCTCGCCGGTGCGCGACGCGGCGACCCCCGTCGTCATCAACGGGGGCGCTTGGCAGCGCACCGTGACCCCGCGGCAGCTCGACGAGCACCGGCGGCGACAGGGGATGTCGGAGGCCGAGCTGCTGGAGTCGCTGCAGCCCGAGCAGCTGCCTCCGTGCTACGGCTTCGTGCAGATCGATCCCTACGACGAGCAGCCCGATCCGCCGGCGGTGCGCTACTGGCGGCAGGCCCGTGACGGCGCCTGGGGCATGGCGCCCCGGTGCGGGCGGGACGTCACCGACCGGGAGTCCGGGCCGTAGAAGCAGCGGCGCGGAGCACAGCGCGCAGCATCTCCAGAATACCCGACCGTCGATTCGCCGCCCGGCGCCCGCCGGCGTCCGAGGCGCCCGGGGACCACCGGCGTACGCGGTCTATAATGCCGCGGTCCGACCGATGGGAAGGTTCGGTCGCACTCGCGAGGAGAGAGCCATGAAGAGATCGACGATGAAGTGGATGGTGCTGGCCGCGGTGCTGGCGGCGGCGGTGGCCGCGGGCCGGGCGAACGCGCCGGGCGACGTGCCCGACATGGCCGGGGTCCCGGCGGCCGAGCCCGAGGCGGTGGGGATGTCCTCGGAGAGGCTCGAGCGCCTCGACCGGGTCATGCAGGGCTACATCGACCGCGACGAGGTCGCCGGGGTCGTGACCCTGGTGGCGCGGCGGGGCAAGGTGGTGCACTTCTCGGCTCTCGGCCAGCGCGATGTCGAGGCCGGCGCGCCGATGACCCACGACACCATCTTCCGCATCGCGTCGATGACCAAGCCCATCGCGTCGGTGGCGCTGATGATGCTCTACGAGGAGGGGCGCTTCCAGCTGCGCGACCCCATCTCGAAGTGGCTGCCCGAGTTCGCGGACATGCGGGTGGCGGTGCCCGCCCCGCCGCAGGAGCGGCTGACCGGCCGCTACAAGACGGTGCCGGCGTCCCGGCCCATCACCGTGCAGCAGGTCCTGACCCACACCGCGGGGCTCGCCAACACCTACCGCGGCATCACCCAGCCCGAGTTTCAGGAGGTGGTGGCCCCGCGCGAGCCCGGCGACACGGTGGGCGACATGCTGAAACGCCTCGCCAGACTGCCTCTCAACTTCCACCCCGGCGACCACTGGGAGTACGGGCGGGCCACCGACGTCGTGGGCCGGCTTGTCGAGGTGATGTCGGGCCAGACTCTGGACGTGTACCTCCAGGAGCGGATCTTCGAGCCCCTCGGCATGACCGACACGCACTTCTATCTGCCGAAGTCGAAGCTCGACCGGTTCGCCGCCCTCTACCGGCCGGACGCGCACGGGAAGATCGAGCTGGCCGAGGCGCCGACGGCCGAGAGCCGGTTCGTGGCCGAGCCCCACACCTACTTCAGCGGGGCCGGGGGTCTGGTGTCGACCGCGCGCGACTACTTCCGCTTCCACCAGATGATGCTAAACGGCGGCGAGCTCGACGGCGCGCGCATCCTCGGCCGCAAGACGGTCGAGCTGATGACCGCCAACCACACCGGCGACAAGGGCATCTGGCTGGCCGGCCCGGGCTACGGGTTCGGCCTCGGCTACGCGGTGGTCACCGACCTCGGGCCGTCGGGCACCCCGCGTTCGGAGGGCTCCTACTACTGGGGCGGCGCGTTCGGCACCATCTTCTGGGTCGACCCGTCCGAGGAGCTGATCGGCATCCTCATGGAGCAGATCCGGCCCTACACCCACCTCAACGTGAGGCCGGACCTCGCGACGATGACGTACCAGGCGATCGTCGACTGAGGTCGCGATGCTCGACTGGAACAGGCGAACATCGACTGAGCCGCGATGCTGAAGTGGATCGTCCTCGCGACGGTGCTGGGGTGGGTGGGCCGGCTGATGGTCGACCGCGTGCGGGTGGCCGTCAACCGGCCCCCGCCCCCGCGCCGCTTCGACGTCTTCACGGTGCTCGCCATCGTCGTCGTGCTGCTGTGGCTGCTGCCGTTCGTGCTGCCGTTCTTCAGGGACGCGGCGGAGTGAGGGCGCGGTCCGACAAGATGGCGAGCTTCTGATTGCCACCCCCACGAACACGGTGCGAACCTGCTCTCACCGCCCCCGCCCATCGTCACCTGCGTCACGGTCTAGCTCGGCGGCGAGATTGCGCGTTCCATGCAGGATGCGGGCGACGCGGATTCCGGACTCGGTCGGCTCGTATACGACGATGAAGCGCTTCATCACGACGAAATAGCGGAAGGTGTGGCCGGGTGGATCCAGTTCGTCGTGGAGATAGCCGAGCGCGGGGGTGTCGGCGAGGATGCTCAGGACGCGCTCGAAGTTGGTGCGCACGCGACGGGCCTGACGGATGCCGAATTGTCCGACGGTATGGGCCGTGATCGCGCGTCGATCGTCGCGAGCCGCTTCGGAAAACACGATTCGCGTCATGCGGTGGGTGGTTGGGCGGTCTCTTCCAGTTCCTCCAGCTCGGCGTCCCATTCCGCGAAGAAGGCGGCGGCGTCCACGATGCGGCCTTGGTCCAGTTGGTCGGCGCCGGCCTCGATGTCACTCCGCGCGCGGTCGATCTCGGCGTCCAGCATCGCCTGACGGGACTGAAACGGCCGCATCGCCGCGTGCACCGCCTCGCTGACGGACTGGTATCGGCCCCGATCGACAAGCGAGGTCAGGAATCGGGCCTGTTCGGACGTGAATGAAATACTGATGCTCTCATGCTCCGCCATGCGCCGGTCCTCACATGTCGTACTGTGTGGCATCGTAGCACAGCCTCACCCGCCAAACCCCGTCAGAGCCGCCGGTCGGAAGCAGATGCGCTCGCCGGCAGCCGCCAGAGGAGCATCAGAGGGCGGCACCCCAGGCGATGCTCGCCAGCAGGTTCTCGACCATCCGCGTGCCGGCCTGCGTACGGATCAGATCGATTGGACGCCGGCCATCCAGTAGCGACAGCTCCCGGTGGAGCCAGAGGTCGGCCTTGTGGCGGTTGGCGAAGGCCTCTTCGGCAAGCGCCCTAACCCGGGCCAGCCTGACCGCGCGGTCGGATTCCTCCACCGTCAGCCTGCTTCGTTGCGCGCGCCGGTGCGACAGGGTGCGAGGCTTGATGATGAAGGTCGCGATGTCACGATCCGAGACACCCCGCTTCCGTAGCGCGTCGATCGTCGCTGTGGGAAACCCGACCTCCACTGCTCGGGCCAAGTCGGCATCCGATCGGACCTGCCGGCCGATGGTCTTGCGGCCGCCGAGCTGCTCGGCGGTGAGAGAGGCCGTCGGCGGAGACTCGGCGGTCTCCGTGAGCGCGTCCGGCACTTGCTCACGGTACGGCGGCAAGTTGCCGCCGTCAAGGCGATGCGGTGCCGAGCGGCTCTGCGGAATCCCTTCGGGAGCCGTCGCGCGTGGTAGCCTGAAGTGAGCCCCGAGCGAGACAGAGGCCATCGTGGGGGCGGTGACATGACGGTTGCGGCACGTCAGGAGAGTTGGCGCATCGTGACGTCGGACGGCGCTTCGGCCATCGACTTGCAGCCGCTGCAGGGATTGTGGACCGAGGCGCAGTACGCTCCGTGTGCATTCCCGACTGCTCACTCGACGTGACGAGCGTCTTCGAAGCACGCTGACGGTTCCGGGCCTCGACCCCGAACCCACCCTACCGATCGACGGCCGTACGAGGCAGGCATGGTCCGCGGGACGCCGCCCTGCATCATTCACAGCCCCGCACGCGGATACGCATTGTTATTATTTGAGTAATTTTACTCATAATGATACATTGCCTGCGTGAGCTTGTTTCAGCGCCCCCAGGTCGCTACGCTGCTCCGCCGCCTTGCCGAGCTGCCCCGACGGATCGTTGCCATCTTCGGGCCGCGTCAGACGGGAAGACCACCGCCGTCCGTCAGGCGCTTCTGCAGATCGGGCAACCGAGCCGCTACGTCGCGGTTGACGAGCCGGACGTCCCGGTCCTCCGTCCGCCGCCAACCCCACCGTCTCACGATACGGCCCTCGCGCCCGGCGTCAGGGACGAGCAATGGCTCGTCAGGCAGTGGATAGACGCTCGACGCGAAGCGGAACGGTCGCCGCGCGGATTCGTGCTGGTGCTCGACGAGATCCAGAGGGTCCCCCGCTGGTCCGAGACCGTCAAGGGACTTTGGGACGCGGACCGGGCCGCGGAGCGTGCGTTGCACGTCGTCATCCTGGGGTCCTCGCCGTTGCTCATGCAGTCCGGGCTGAGCGAGAGCCTGGCCGGACGCTTCGAGCCGATTCCCTTCGCGCACTGGTCGTTTCCGGAGATGGCCGACGCGTTCGGCCTCGATCTACCGCGGTACCTCTACTTCGGCGGCTATCCGGGGGCGGCGTCGATGCTCCGGGAGCACCAGCAATGGCGCCAGTACATCCAGCAGGGGCTCGTCGAGCCTAACCTGGAACGCGACATCGTGTCGATGACGCGCGTCGACAAGCCGGCATTGCTGAAGCGGCTGTTCGAGTTGGGGTCCGCCTGGTCGGGCCAGATTCTGTCGTACACCAAGATGCTCGGGGAGCTCGATGGTGCCGGCCATACGGTGACCCTCGCTCGCTATCTCGAACTTCTTCAGCGCGCGGGCCTGCTCGCGGGCTTGCCGAAGTACGCCAACCGGCCGCATCGGCGCGGATCCAGCCCCAAGCTCAACGTGCTCAACACGGCCCTCATGACCGCGGGCTCGGGGTACACGTTCGACGAAGCCAGGACGGACCGCACGTTTTGGGGGCGCATCGTGGAGAGCGCAATCGGAGCGCACCTGCTCAACACGGCGACGTCGGACGTCCGGCTGCACTACTGGCGCGACGGTCCCCACGAGGTCGATTTCGTCCTGCGCCGCGGCCCCAGGGTCGTCGCCATTGAGGTCAAGAGCGGACCGAGGCGAGGAGCGCTGAGCGGGCTGCAGACGTTCACGGAGCGCTTCCGGCCTCAGCGTTCGTTGGTCGTCGGGGAAGGCGGCGACGTGCCGCTCCACGAGTTCCTGGCGGCGCCGGCAAGCCGTTGGGTGGAAGAGGGATGAGCCGGGTCGTCTCCCGCACCTGCACCGAGGTTCCCGACAACGAACGGGAACGGGAGCCCAACTCGCGGCCGCTGGAGGGGTATGGGGCCGCGCCGGCCTACGTGCTGCTCGGGGATCCCGGCGCCGGGAAGACCACCGCCTTCGAGCGCGAGTGCGAGGCATGCGGCGCCGACGGTGTCCTCGTTTCCGTCCGTGACTTCCTCACTTTCGAGCCACGGAGTCGTCCGGAATGGCGTAGGAAGACGCTTTTCCTCGACGGCCTCGACGAAGTTCGAGCCGGGTCGTCCGACGCGCGCGTGCCGCTCGATGCGATCCGCAGCAATCTCGACGAGCTGGAAAAGCCGCCCTTCCGGCTGTCGTGCCGCGAGGCGGACTGGCTCGGCACGAATGACCGTTCGAAGATGGCGGCGGTAGCGCCCGATGGCTTCTTGACCGTGCTGCGCCTGGATCCGCTGACGGACTCGGATGTCGAGGAGATTCTGGAGTCCGATTCGCGCATTGGCGACAGTCACACGTTCATCCGGGAGGCCAGAGACAGGGGACTCGAGGGTTTCCTCACGAATCCCCAGTGTCTCGACATGCTGGCGGGCGTGGTTGCCGACGCCGGGACATGGCCCGCGGACCGGCTGGAGCTGTTCGAAACGGCCTGTCGGCACATGGCTCGCGAGCACAACGACGAGCACATCGCCGCCGCGCAGTCGTCGGACGGAGCGCCGGTTCCCGTCGGCGGCTCGTTGCTCGAGGACGTGCTGGACGCTGCCGGGCGTCTCTGCGCCATTCAGCTCATCGCGGGCGCGGCTGGATGCGCTCTGACACCGACCCAGGAAAGCGGCGACTTTCCCGTCTTCGACCGATGCGAGGCCGAGTGGGACCCGGTTCGCGCCCCCCGGCGGGGCAGCGCAGGCCCGTCCGCGCTGCTTCGCGCGGCGCTCGCCACCAAGCTGTTCCGAGCCGCGCTCAGCGGACGCTTCGTCCCGGTCCACCGCCATATCGCGGAGTTCCTGGGCGCGAGATACCTCGCCGGGCTCATCAGCCCTCGGAAGCCGGGGCAAGGCCTGCCCGCGAGGAGAATCCTCGCTCTGATCGCGGGCGGCGATGGCATCGTAGTGACACCACTGCGGGGGCTGTCCGCCTGGCTCGCCGCGCGGTGTGGCGACGTCCGGCGCGATCTGGTCGAGCGGGATCCGATCGGGGTGGGTCTGTACGGTGACGTCAGCCGGTTCTCGACGGAAGAGAAGCGCGCTCTCCTCGAATCACTGCAGCGCCAAGCGCCGCGACTCTTCTCTGTCGACTGGACGGCCGCCGCCTTGGGGCCGCTCGCCGGGCCGGCTATGGAGCCGACGTTCAGGGAGTTCCTGACAGGTCCGAGACTGAGAGAACATCCATCGTTCGCCTGGTTCGTATTGCACATTTTGGCGCACGGTTCAGGCTTGCCGAACCTCTCTTCCCCTCTGCTCGGGATAGTCCGTGACGACACATTGCCGCCGGATGTGAACGCAGCGGCTCTCGAAGCCTTTGTTCACAATGGTCCGCATGGACAGGAGATGACGATTGAGCTCAAGAAGCTCTTGGCCGATATCCATGCCGAACGGGTTGCCGATCCGAACGACGATCTGCTCGGCACCCTGTTGACTACGCTCTACCCTGACGAGCTGTCTCCGTCCGAGCTCTGGGAGTACTTGTCCACACCACGCAAGCAAATGCGGTTGGGCGCGTACCATCGCTTCTGGGCAACTTTGGCAGAGCGTTGTCCGGATTCCCACGTCGCCGAGCACCTCGATGCTCTCGTCGAACGGCTGGAAGCCGTGTACTCGATGCTCCAGAGCTACGCCCTGCGAAGGCTGCCGGCCGACTTGCTCGTACGCGGGCTCGAAGTGCACGGTGAGAGAATCGAGATCCAGCGCCTGTACGACTGGCTTGGCGTGGGTCTCGAATCCGAAAGGCATGGGCACTCTGAGGCACGTGACGCGGCCCGGAGAATTCGATCCTGGCTGGAGCTGTACCCGCAGATTCAGAAATCAGTCTTTGCTGAGGGCGTGAGCCGCGCCGAATCCGATCCCGACCATTTTCATATCCGCGCATCGACCATCTGGCAGCGTCTCTATGGCTCCCGTCCGGCCGACTTCGGCCTGTGGTGTCTCCACCGGGCGATGGCGGCGACTGAACGGCAGAGTGCGCGGTTCTATCTGGCGTGTTCCTTGGCCGCCGTGTCCGAACGGAAAGGCGATGACGGATTGTCGATGGATGTCCTGAGTGACCACACGCGCAACGATCCGGCGCTTGCCGGGATGTTGGCGGAGCTGCGCCGCCCCGACGATGCGGACCGTGCGGTACAGGAGCTGAGCCGTCGTACACGGCAGCTACGGACCGAGGACGAACGCCGGCGCGGAGAGTGGATCGGCCACGCTCGTGACCATGAGGAAGCGCTGCGCGCGAACCGAGGTCCCCCCCCTCTGCTCCACCAACTCGCGATGGCGTATTTCGGACTCCTGACGGACGTCGAGGGTGACGACCCGTTGACGAGGCTCGCGAATCTGTTCATCGGCGATGATGGCCTCGTCGATGCGGCTCTGGTCGCGCTTCGTGGCGCTATCTCCAGGACCGATCTCCCGGATGTCGACGAGATCGTCGGTCTGCACGAGAAGAGCCGCGAGCACCTTCTCGGGTTGCCGTTCGCAGCCGGCTTGGCGGAGTTCGATCGGACCGGGGAGGATGTCTTGCGGAGTCTCGATGACCGGCAGATGCGGATCGGGCTTGCCTTCCGCTATTGCGGTCTCGGCTACGACGAGCCGGCATGGTATCGGCGGCTTCTCGCCGTGGAGCCGGATCTCGTGGCCGATGTCCTGACCAAGTGCGCTACGGCCGGGTTGCGCTCGGGACGGCAGTATGTGTCGGGACTGCGCAACCTCGCACGAAGCGAGAATCATGCGAAGGTGGCCCGCGTTGCGAGTCTGCGCATTCTCCGGTCGTTTCCTGTCCGTTGCACGACGCAACAGCTTGTCGACCTGAACTACCTGCTTTGGTCCGCGCTCCGTCATGTCGATCCCGAGCCGTTGTTGAAGCTGATCGACCGCAAGCTCGCGCGAACGAGCATGAACGTGGCTCAGCGCGCCCGATGGCTCGCCGCTGGATTCGTTCTGTCGCCCGAGACGCGCTCGGAGAGGGCGAGAGTGTTCACTGAGAGGAGCGAGCGGCGCATTCGCGAGTTCGCGGCGTTCCTGGGTGATTGGCATGACGCTCCCGTTTGGATCAACAGGTTGGGGTCGACGGGGTTACGGGTGCTCGTCCGCGTGATGGGTGTGTCATTCGGGCCGGACTATTGGCCCTCGGGCGAGGCGACGATGGTGACGCCCCACAGGGAGCCCCCGGATCACGTCCGAGCGATGATAAATCGTTTTGCCGAATTGCCGAACGAAGACGCGGTCGCGGCGCTGGAAGCGCTGGCATCGGACCAATCACTCATCCGGTGGCGGGATGAGCTGGTTCGCGCGCGGGATCGCCAACGGGTCATCCAGCGGGACGCGGCCTACCGGCACCCGCACATCGAGCAGGTCTGCCGGACGTTGAACGACGGGCCGCCGGCGAATGCCGCAGACCTCGCGGCGCTCGTCCGGGACCGATTGGACGACGTCGGGCGTCGAATCCGGACGGGCAACGACAACGGTTGGCGCCCGTACTGGAACGAGGGAAAGCACCGCCGCGCCCTCGAGCCGAAGTACGAGGACTCTTGCCGCGATGCATTGCTGGCGCATCTGCGGCATGGTCTGCAGGACGCCGCGGACGCGCAGCCAGAAGGGCGGTACGCGAACGACAAGCGGGCGGACATCCGCGTCGCTTGCGGGGATTTCCATGTCCCCGTGGAAATCAAGAAGAACAACCATCCCGAGCTCTGGAGCGCGCTTCGGAGCCAGTTGATCGCGCGCTACACAATTGACCCGGCGACCGGCGGATGCGGAATCTACCTGGTGCTCTGGTTCGGCGAGGACGCGGGTCGCCGTACGCCGTTGCCCGCATCGGGTCCTCGGCCCGACGATCCCGGTGCGTTGAAGGCCCGGCTGGAAGAAGACCTGACCCCGGAGGAGGCGCGCCGGATCTCGGTCTGCGTCATCGACGTGAGCGCGCCGGCGTCCGCTCCCGTGGCGGTCGCCGACCGAGCAGGTTCTTCGGAATCCGGCCGGTGACATCGGCTGGATTGGACTCCGGCGAAGGTTCTACCCGAACGGAACAGTCGGGCGTCGTAGCGGAAGGTCTCCATGCGGGAAAGGGTGATGCGGCGCGCGTCCTCGTGGCGGTGCTTGATCAGGAGGTTGCGGTCGCCGGCGTCCGCAATCGGCACGATGACCGACGGGACGCGAAGAAGGCAGGCCGAGACGCCGTCCAACCAGTCGTTTCCCAGACGCCTGGTCAGACCACCCAGAACCCGCCAACGGTCGGGCAGGCCGTCGAGAGGCACTTCTTCGACCTGGAGATCGTCCGGCGCCTCGTAGCGCACGAACACCATGTGGGGCAACAGTGACACGTCCTCGATATGCACCAGCTTCTCGAGTACGCACAGGGCCGGGCCCGTCGAACAGTACGTGACCGGGCGGCCTCGCCCGTTCCATCGACCATCGTTCTTGAGGCTGTACCCGCCGTCGAAGCGTTGCGCGTACGTGCTCGTCGACAGCCGCCAGAGCAGCATCAGAGGGCGGCGCCCCAGGCGATGCTCGCCAGGAGATCTTCGACCATCCGGGCGCCGACGTGCGTACGAATCAGATCGATCGGGCGCCGTCCATCCAGCAGCGACAGTTCCCGGTGGAGCCAGCGGTCGGCCTTGTGGCTGTCGGCGAAGGTCTCTTCGGCGAGCGCCCTCGCCCGGGCGAGTCTCGCGGCGCGGTCGGATTCGTCCACCGTCAGGCGGCTGCGTTGCGCGTGCCGGTGCGACAGCGTGGGGGGCTCTTGATGACGAGGGCCGCGATGTCGCGTTCCGTGACGCCCCGCTTCCGCAACGCGTCGATCGTGGCGGTCGGGAAGCCGTGTTCCACGGCACGGGCGAGGTCGGCATCCGATCGGACCTGATGGCCGATGGTCTTGGAGCCGCCGAGCTGCTCGGCGGTGAGGAAGGCCGCCGCGGCCGTGCTCTCCGCGGTCATGTCCGGCATCTGCCCATGATGCGGCGGCAAGTTGCCGTTCGTCAAGAACCCGTCAAGAAGCTCACCGGCCGAACGGTGCGTGTGCAGCTTGGTGGGCGCGCTGGCTGCCGCATCCTTCAGGTTGCGTCCCGCAGGTCGTAGCCGACCATGAACAACCCCGCCGCCAGCTCGTGGAACCCGTCCTCGCCGGGGCTGCATGGCCATGCGCCGGTTGCCAGAACGCCGCGCAGAAACCAACTCGCCCGCATGACCTGCGCCGTGTGCAACCGCGAGTCCGGCCGGAGTCGAGGAAACTCGAGTCGGCGCCGACTCGGGTCGCGGAGCTTGGGGCAGCGGGGGTTCGGGGCCTCTTTCGGGCTTCCGAACGCGAAGGCCAGGCAGGAAGGAACCGTGGTGCGGCGCGTGTCTTCACAGAACTGTCGGACCAGGAGCCCCAGGGCCGCGCCCACCCGTCCGTCATACATGACGCAATAGTCGCAGAGCAGGCTGTAGATCTTGACGAAGCCCGCATTCATGCGGCATTCCGTGCCTGCGGCCGACGGATCCCTGCGCATCTCGCTGTTCGCCGGCGTGTGGTCCCCGTCGATCACTGCACGCAGATGTCGGAGCTCGTCGAGCAGGCCGGACCGCCGCTCTCGCAAGTAGGATCCGTTGTGCGCCCATACGCCGCCCCACTTCAGAATCCGCTCGCAGGCGTAGGCGGCGCCGCGGACGTCCGCCTTTCCAACGGCCCGCTTTCCAACGGCCCTCCGGAGCTCGCACCGGTAGCCGTCGAGCTCCGTCTTGTTCCGGGGCCACGGCTTGCGGTTCCAGCGGTACTGTTGGAACGCGTCCGTCAGGCTGTTGCAGGACCAGCGGACACCGGTCCTGCGATCGACGTACGTATGTGTCCATCCTGAAGCCTTGTCGAGGCGAGCCGCGACCCAGGACTGCATCGCCTCGACGTGGGGATCGGCGAGGAACGCTTCCTTCGTTATCGTTGCGGGGCGGCGGGACCGCGCCGACCACGGTGTTCGCGCACCGTCCACGCTTGCGCGCTCGGCATCTTCGGTAGAAAGACAGCACTCGGGTCGGACGGCCGGATCGGAGGGAGGGATGCCGCCCCAGATGAGAACGTCTGGACACAGGTCGGCTCCATTCGGCCACGACACGGTGCCGCCGTCGATTCTGACCCGCGCGAACATCTCCGGCTCTTCCCGTATCGGATCGAAGACGGGACCGGCCAGCAATGGACCGACGTCGCGCTCGATTGTCGCGCCGTCCGTCAGACGGAGCCTGAGGCGGTGTCCTGGTAGTGGGGCGACCTCTGCAATGCGAAGCAGCGCCATGGATTCTTCACTCGAGTGGCGGAATGGGCGCAAGCGTCCGATCTTGCTCACCGACCGAACAGGCTCTTCGGCACCCGCCCCGTGACCACCTGGGTCAGGTCTACCGCCTCGGCGACGTGGAAGTCGACGGCGATGCTCGCCAGCGACAGTGCCCGGTCGGGGCTGAGGCCGTGCTCCTCGGTGAGGAACGCCACCACCTCCTCCACCGCCTTCTGCAGGGCGCGGTCGAGGTCGAGGTCGATGCCCATCAGGACGTAGTGGGTGGCGGTCTCGGCCCGCGGCGCGGTCAGCTCTCGGTCCTTGTGCAGCACGAACCGGAACCGCCCGCTCAGCGACTGCTCGATGGCGGTGCCGCTGACCTCGCCGTCCCCCTGCGCCGAGTGGGGGTCGCCGACGTAGAACAGGGCGTCCGGCTGCAGCACCGGCAGGTACAGGGTGCTGCCCGCGGTGAGGTCCTTGACGTCGAGGTTGCCGCCGAACCGGCCCGGCGGCCGCGACGCCTGGACGCCGGGCACGGTGACCCCGGGCTCGCCGACGACGGGGTCGGGGGCGACGGCCATGATGCCCATGAACGGGGCGAGGGGCACGTGGATGCCGTCGGCGAACAGCGCGACCTCGCGGCTGTTCACCACCCCGGTGCGGATGAGGTGCCGGACCTGCGCGACGTCGCGCAGGGCGTCGTCGGGCCGCGACCCCGGGTAGGCGGGCGAGAACACGCCGCCGGTGGGGCTCGTGTTGTTGACGCCGTAGGGGACTCGGGTGGCGAGCTCGAGCACCTGGATCTCGAGGACGTCGCCCGGCTCGGCGTTCCGGATCGCGATCGGCCCGGTGATGACGTGGCCGCTTCGGCCCTCCCGGGGGCGTCCCGGCCGGGACCCCCAGAAGTCGAGCACGTCGGGGAGGATCTCGTCCGGCGTCACCCCGAGCAGGCCCAGCGACAGGTCGGGATGGTCGTCCTGCGTGGCCCCGGCGTGGGAGAGCGTGTCGATGACCACCGTGTCCCCCGAGTCGATGGTCAGCACCGGCGGCTTGTCGAGGGGGAACCAGCCCCAGCTCACCGTCTCGGGCCGGGACGGCACGAAGTGCTCGCCGGGCTCCTGCGTGGCGGCGGAGCGGGCGGGGCCCGACCAGGCCGCCGTCAGCACGAGCGCCGCAAGACCGGCCAGCGCTGCACGTGCGCGGCGCGGTATTCCGCGGCGTGACCCCGCGTTCGGCCGGTCGAATCCGGCGGCACTCTTTCCATGGGCTCCTGGGGTCATCTGTCGTTCCTCCGGTGGGATGGGGGACACCGGGCGTCAGTCTACCAGCAGTGCGCCTGCCGGCAGTCCGCACATGGGAGCCCGTGGCGAAGTGCCCCGCTCGCTGCGACCGGCGATGGCCTGTCGCCGTGGCCGCGTCGTGGTCCGGCGGGCGCCTCGCCGGTCTGGCAGCGACGCGGGGTGTGCTCAATCAGAGGCTGCCCGATGCTGCGCGCTTCCGCCGGCGCGGTCGCGCTCGGGCGGCAGCGCCGCAGAGCGGCGCCAGCCGGGCTAGAATACCCGCAACGGTTCGACGGCACCGATTCGGAGAGCTTCGAGGAGTCGATGATGAACATGCGATTGAGCGCGCTCGGCGTCTGCGTCTTCCTGCTGAGCGTTTCGATGGGGGCGGCCCAGACCAACTGGCCGCGGTTCCGCGGCGAGGCGGCGGGGGTGGTGGCCGACGATCCGGCGCTGCCTGATAGCTGGGGCCGGGACGAGAACGTGGCTTGGCGGGTCGACGTGCCGGGCCGCGGCTGGGCCTCGCCGATCGTGTGGGGCGACCACGTCTTCGTCCTGACGTCGACGGCGGTGGAGGGCGCCGAGGTGCCCATCCAGCCCATCGAGAATTACCGGGCCCGGTCGCTGGGGGGCACGATGACCGCCGCCTTCATCACCGACGTGGACGAGCCGCTGCGCTGGGTGCTCCTCGCCGTCGACTTCGAGACGGGGGAGACCCGCTGGGAATACACCCTGCACACCGGCGTGCCGGCTCTGCCCACCCACCAGAAGAGCACGTTCGCGTCGGAGACCCCGGTCACCGACGGCGAGCGGGTCTACGTCTACCTCGCCGACATCGGGCTGTTCGCGGTCGACTTCGCGGGCGAGCTGGCGTGGTCGGTGCCCCTCGACTGGCTGCCGCGCCGGCAGTGGGGCGCCGCGAGCTCGCCGGTGCTGCACGACGGCCGGCTCTACGTGGTCAACGACAACGAGGACGCGTCGTGGGTCGCCGCCTTCGACGCCGCGACCGGCGACGAGCTGTGGCGGGTCGATCGGGACGAGAACTCGAACTGGTCCACGCCGTTCGTGTGGGAGAACGACGTGCGGACCGAGCTGGTGACCACCGGCCAGGGCGGGGTCAAGTCCTACGGCCTCGACGGCGAGCTGCTGTGGCAGCTCAGCGGGATGTCGTCGCTGGTCATCCCGACGCCGTTCTCCGAGAACGGCCTGCTCTACATCAACTCCGGCTACGTGGCCGACCGGAACCGGCCGGTGTACGCGATCCGGCCCGGCGCGAGCGGCGACATCACCCTGCCCGAGGGGTCCACGAGCAACGACTACGTGGTCTGGTCCCACCCGCAGCTCGGGTCCTACAACCCGTCGTCGCTCGTCTACGGCGGCACCCACTACACGCTGCTCGACCGGGGCATCCTGATGGCCTACGACGCGCGCACCGGCGCCGAGGTCTACCGCCGGCGGCGGGTCACCGCGGGGACCCTCTTCACCGCGTCGCCGTGGGCGTACAACGGGAAGATCTTCGCCCTCAGCGAGGATGGCGACACCTTCGTCATGCAGGCGGGCGAGGAGTTCGAGGTGCTCGGGCGCAACTCGCTCGACGAGATGACCCTGTCGACCCCGGCGGTGGCCCGCGGCAGCCTGATCATCCGCACCGCGTCGGGCCTCTACCGCATCGCGGAGAGCGGCGACTGAGCCGGCGAATCGGGAACCAGCGGACTCGGGAGGGAACGCCATGCGCAGAGGAGCCTCGTTCTTCGTCGGCGTGGTGCTGGCGATCGCCGCCGGCACGGATCGCGCGGCCGGCCAACCGCCCGCGGGCGAGGCCGTCGACCCCGTCGCGGCGCTGGTCGGCCGGCTCGATCTGGAGCAGTACAAGGCCACCATCAAGGGGTTGACGCAGTTCGGAGACCGGCGGCAGGGGACCGAACGCAACCGCGACGCCGTCGACTGGATCGAGGCGTGGCTGGAGGAGGTGGGCTGCACCACCGAGCGCGTCGACTACGCCTACGAAACGCCGCCTCCCCGCCCCCGCCCGCCGATCCGCGCCGGCGGCGGGGCGCGGCTGCTGAACCCGACCGAGCCGACCCCCACCGGGGGACGCATCGGCCGCAACGGGAGCGGCCCCGGGGGCAGCTCGATCTTCGGGTACCGCCGCCGCACTGGCGTGGTGCGCGACCCCATGGCGCAGCCCGACGAGGCGCTGAGGGCCCTGAACATGGAGGAGCCGGTGGACGGCCCGCGCTCGCAGGTGTACTGCACCAAGATCGGGTCGACCCGCCCCGACGAGATGTACATCCTCGGCGCCCACATGGACGGGCACGGCTTCGGCGAGGCCGCGAACGACGACGGGTCGGGGACCGCACTCGTGATGGAGCTCGCGCGCATCCTGAGCGCCCCCGACGTGCGCACCGAGCGGTCGATTCGCTTCGCCCTCTGGAACAACGAGGAGACGGGCCTGAACGGCAGCCGGGCCTACGTCGAGCAGCGCCGCGAGCGGCAGGGGCGGGAGGATCCGCCGGGGTCGGGGCGGTATCCCGAGCCCCGCTGGCTGGGCATGATCCAGCACGACATGATGCTGTTCGACCACGGGGCGCCCGGCCCCGACGGGGTGGTCAGCCGCGACCAGCGGCCCGAGGCCGACGTGAACATCGAGTTCCAGTCGAGCTCGGAGCTCGCGGCCGAGTCGCGCGAGCTGGCGTTCTTCTTCAAGGCCGCCAACGACGCCTGGGCCACCGACTATCCCGCGATGGTCGGGCCGCACATGACCAACACCGACTCGACCCCGTTCATGAACGTCACGCCGTCGATCAGCCTGCGCGAGAACGAGCGCGGCATGCACATCGGGGCCGGCTGGGACCCGCACTGGCACCAGCCCACCGACCGCTACGGCACGTTCACGGACGACGACTTCCGCCTCGGCCTGAACGCCGCCCAGACCACCCTGGCCGCGATTGCGCAGCTCGCGGGGGCGGAGATCGCCGAGCCCTGACGCGGACTCCTACAACAACGACCGCCCGGCGAGCCGCAGGATCAGCTCGATCACGAGCAGCGGCACCAGGACGATCTGCAGCCCGATGAACACCGCGTTGGTGATGAGGGCCAGGAACCGGAAGCCGCCGCCGGTGTCGGCCGCCTCCGACAGGGGCTCGGTCCGCAGCGGGCCGAAGATGGTGCCGACCACGAGCACGAGGCCGATCATGGCCACGCAGCTCAGGACCGTGACGTGCACGACGTAGTCGGTGGCGAACTGCATGAACAGGTAATACGGCATGAGCGCGATGACGATGAAGAGCGTGATGCCCAGCACCCACATGAGCAGTCGTCCGGCCAGTCCCAATTGCTGCGTCTCAGTCATGTGATCTCCGTTCGGAATCCGCTCGGCCCGCCTGCGCCGGGGCCGCATCCCAGTCCGCCGGAGGCGCCGGCCGCGCGGCCGGCGCCTCGAGGCGCAGGGGAACCGACGCCAATTATACGCATGACGGCGCGCTTCGGTGTCGGACGGATGCGGTGCGGCCGATAAGGGCGTCGACCGGGCGCCCCGGCGCCCCGGCGAGGCGGACGATTTCGCGGGTTGGCCCTCTGACTTACAATGCATGCACGATTTCCGGCCAGGTAACGGAAGGAGTGGAGTTCAATGCGCGAGAAACGGGTGACGGTTTGGGGCTTGGCCGCGGTTCTCGCGGCCGTCGGGGGGCTCGCGCCGACTACGGCCGCTCAGCCGGTCGAGGCGGGCTGGGTCGCGCCCCGCACGCCCGACGGCCGCCCGGACCTCCAGGGGGTCTGGGCCAACAACAACATCACGCCGCTCGAGCGCCCCGAGGCGTGGGCGGGCCGCGAGACCCTCAGCGACGAGGAGCTGGCCACGTTGCGGCAGTCGGCCGCGACCGCGGTCGGAGACGGCGACGCGCTGTTCGGCGATCAGCTGGTGCTGGCCGCCATCGAGGGGGTGGAGGCGACCTCCTACGACCCCACGACCGGCAACTACAACCAGTTCTGGATTGCGGACCGGGATTTCACCAACCGGACGTCGCTGGTGGTCGATCCGCCGGACGGGCGAATCCCCGCCGTGACCCCCGAGGCGCGCGAGCGTTTCCGCGCCGCCGTTGCCTACGGCCGCGAGCACCCCGCCGACAGCTACACCGACCGGCCGCTGCAGGAGCGGTGCGTGACCTACGGGCTCCCGCGGCTGGGGGCGGGCTACAACAGCTACTTCCAGATCTTCCAGAACGCGAATCACCTCGTCTTCATGAACGAGATGATCCACGACGCCAGGGTGATCCCGCTCACGGGGCAGCCGCACCTCGCCGAGTCCGTGCGGCAGCTGCACGGAGACTCGCGGGGATACTGGGAGGGGGACACCCTGGTGATCGAGACGACGAACTTCTCTTCGGCCGCGAGGTTCCGCGGGTCGTCCGACGGGCTTCACCTGGTCGAGCGGCTGACCCGGGTCGGTCCCCGCACCCTCGACTACGAGCTCACCATCACCGACCCGACGGTGTGGGTCCGGCCCTGGACGGCCCGGATTCCCCTGATGCTGAGCGACGAGCCGCTGTTCGAGTACGCCTGCCACGAGGGCAACATCGGCATGGACGGGATTCTCGCGGGTCACCGCGCCGAGGAGCGGGCCGGGCAGACGCAGTAGCTCCGGTCCCGGCCGCGCGGGCGGCGCCGCCGCCGCCCGTATCAACCCGGCAGGACTCCGCGCCGGTTCCGCGGCGGGGTGTCCTGACCGGCTCGGCGGAGGCACCGGAGGGTGCACGCCATGAAGAGTCCCGCAATTGCCGTGGCGATTGCCCTGGCCGTCTGCAGTCCCCGCCCCGCGCTCGCCCAGTCGCCGGATCCGCAGTACGACGCCGCCATCCGGGTGCTCGCGCGGCGGCCGCAGGTGCGCGAGGCCCTCGCCCTCGCGCGCCGGCTCGAACGGCCGAGCGAAGCCACCCTGATCGAGCTGACCGAGATTCCCGCGCCGCCGTTCCGGGAGGCGGCGCGCGGACGGCGCTTCGCCCAGCTCCTGCGGGCGGCGGGGCTCGACGACGTGACCATCGACGAGCCCGGAAACGTCATCGGGCGACGGGCGGGCATCGCCGGCCGTGAAACGGTGGCCATCGTCGCCCATATGGACACGGTCTTTCCTCCGGGCACCGACGTGACCGTCCGCCGCCGGGGCAATCGCCTCTACGCACCCGGCGTCGGCGACGACACCCGGGGGCTGGTGGTGCTGCTGAACATCGCCGAGGCGCTCGAGCAGGCCCGCGTGCGCACGCGGGCCGACATCCTGTTCGTCGGCAGCGTGGGCGAAGAGGGTCTCGGCGACCTGCGCGGCGTGCGGCATCTGCTCCGGCCCGGCGGGCCGCGCATCGACCAGTTCATCGCCATCGACGGCGGCTCCGACGAAGAGGTGGTCAACCAGGCCCTGGGCTCTCGCCGGTACCGGGTTGCGGTGACCGGCCCCGGCGGCCATTCGTGGGGCGACTTCGGCCTCGCCAACCCCGCCCACGCCCTCGCCCGGGCCATCGACTACTTCGATCGCGCCGCGTCCGCCGTCCCCGGGGTCGGCACGTCGGCCAGCTACAACGTCGGCCGCATCGGGGGGGGCACGTCGGTCAACGCCGTGCCCCGCGAGAGCTGGGCCGAGGTCGACCTGCGGTCGATCTACCCGGGGCGGCTGGACCGGCTCGACGCGGTCCTGCAGTCGTCGGTCGAGCGCGCCGTCGACGAGCAGAACCGCACCCGCCACCGCGGGGCCCCCCTCGAGGCCCGCCTCGAACCGATCGGCGACCGGCCCTCCGGCCTCGTCGACCCGCAGTCGCCGCTGGTGCGCCGCGCCCTCGCGGCGACCCGCTTCCTCGGCCTGCAGCCGCGTCTGGGCGCCGCGTCGACCGACGCCAACCTGCCCATCGCCCGCGGCATTCCGGCCGTGGCCCTGGGGCGGGGCGGCGACGGCGGCGGCGCGCATTCCATCGACGAGTGGTGGTCGCCGCGCGACGCCCACATCGGCACGCAGCGCGCGCTGTTGCTGCTGGTGGCCTCGGCGGGCGTCGCCCGCTGACCTCCCGGAGTCTGCGCCGTAGAACGGTGCAGGCTCCTGGCAGGGTTGGTCGGGCGCCAAGCGGAGCCGAAGGCGACGATTGGCGGGCTGGCCTGCCGTCGCTGCCGGCGAGTTCGCCGCGGGCGGCCGGCGCCATGCTAGTCTGGACCGACCGTGGTCCCCATGCCTCCCGGAACCCGCCGACGGCGCCGTCTCGGCGCCCTGCTGGCGTGCCTCCTTCTCCCGGCCGGCTGCGGCCCGCCGCTGCCGGCCGGCGCCCCCGCCGGGGAGGCCGGTGCCGCCCCCGCCCTCACGAGCGGGGGCCGACCTGCCGATAGTCCTGATGAGGCGTCGCTCGACGTGCGGCTCGACGCGTTGCTCGGCGGCGCGCCGGAGCCCGGTGGCGGCGCCCGCAATCCGTTCCGGTTCACACGGACCGCACCGCCGTCGTTGATGCCCGGGGACGGCGTCCCGGGGGGCAACCCGGCGATGCCGCCCGGGGGCGTGGACGGATGGCGGCCGGCCGGGGAGCCGCCCGCGGTCCGGTTCCTCGGCGTCCTCGAGGCGCCCGAGAGCGTCGGTCGCGTGGCCGTCGTCACCGACGGCGCCGGCGTCTGGCACGGACGGGTGGGCGACGTCGTCGGAGGACGCTACCGCATCGTCGCGATCGACCGGGCCGCGATGGTGATCGAGCGGGTCGAAAACGGAGAACGCCTGACTCTGAGGCCCAGCGGCGAATGAGGGCCGGCGCCTGACCCTGAAGCCGAGCGGCGGGTGAGGGCCGGCGCCACCGGGAGGTCTCGAAAGTGCGTGCCGGTCGGGTCCACATCTCGTTGCGAAAGCCTGCCGTCGCGGCGATGCTGCTCGCGGCGGCCGTCGTGGTCTCGGGGTGCGCGTCGGGCCAGGCATTCCGGCAGGGCGCGACGGCCGTGCGCGACGGCGACTGGGACGCCGCCGTCGAGTACTACCGCCGGGCGCTGCAGGAAGACCCTGATCGCCCCGAGTACCGGATTGCCCTGGAGCGGGCCATGCTGGGCGCCGCGCGCTACCACGCGGCGGCGGCGGCCGAGCTCGAGGCCCTGGGCGATCTGCCGGGCGCGCTGCGCGAGTACCGGCGCGCTTACGAGCTCGACCCGTCGAACGAGCCGGCCGGCGTGAAGGTCGCCAACCTGCAGCAGGCGCTGCGCCAGCGGGCGGAGGCGGCGCGCGCGCCCCCGCCCATCGAGGCCATGCGGACCCAGGCGCGCCTCGACACGCAGCCGCCGCTGCTCGATCCGGTCTCCGACGAGCTGCTCGTGATCGAGTTCACCGACACCAGCCTGCGCGACGTGCTCGACTTCCTCGGCGAGGCCGCCGGCATCAACGTCCTCTACGACCGCGACTTCGAGGACCTGACGCTGTCGGTGACCCTGGCCGGGGTGACCTTCGAAGAGGCGCTGTCCCGCATCCTCGCCGCGAACGGCGCGTTCCACAAGGTGGTCGACCCGGGGACCATCGTCGTCGTGCCCGAGACTTCGGAGAAGCGCGGCGAGTACGAAGAGCTGGTTATCCGCACCTTCTACGTCTCGCACGGCGACGTCGAGACGCTGGCCGAGCTGCTCACGGCCCTCGTGAGCCTGCCGAACATGCCGAACGAGCCGCAGGTGGTGGCGAACGTCGCGGCCAACGCGATCACGGTGCGGGCGACGGCGCCGGTCGTCGGCATCGTCGAGCGCGTCCTCGCGGCCAACGACAAGCCGCGGGCCGAGGTCGTCATCGACGTGGAGATCCTCGAGGTCAACCGCGAGCGCGCGAAGCGCTACGGCCTCGACCTGTCGCGCTACTCCATCTCGACGGCGTTCTCGCCGGAGGGCGTTCCGGGCGGAGGCGGCGACGACGGGTCGTCCGCGTCGTCCGGCCTGTTCGGCCTCGACAGCCTCTCGGGCGGCGTCGGCGCCGGCGACTTCTACCTCGCGGTGCCGTCCGCGGTGATCGACTTCCTCGAGCAGGACACCCACACCCGGCTCGTGGCTCAGCCGCAGATCCGAGGGCAGGAGGGGGCCGAGCTCGAGCTGAACCTCGGGCAGGACGTCCCGGTGCCAACCACCGCGTTCACCCCCCTCGCCGTCGGCGGCGCGTCGTTCAACCCGCTGACCTCGTTCCAGTACCGGGCCGTCGGCGTCATCCTCAGGATGACGCCGCGGGTCACCTACGAGAACGAGATCGTCCTCGACCTCGAGGTCGAGAACAGCACCCTGGGGCCGCCGATTCTCGTCGCCGGCCAGTCGCTGCCGACGTTCGGCACGCGAAGGGTCCAGACCCGACTGCGGCTCCGCGACGGCGAGTCGAACCTGCTCGCCGGCCTCCTCAGCCAGGAGGAGCGCCAGATTCTCAAGGGGTTTCCCGGCCTGCTGCGCCTGCCCATCCTCAAGCAGCTCTTCTCGGCCAACGACGAGTCGGCGAACTCGACCGACATCGTGATGCTGCTGACGCCGCGCATCGTCCGCACCCACCGGCTGACACAGGAAGACGTGGGGCCCATCCACATCGGCACCCAGGGCAACCCGGGCGTGACCGGCCCCCCGCCGCGCATCGGGGCGCGTCCGGCCGCGGGGCCGTAGCGGCGCGGCGTCACCTCCCTTGCGGCAGCTCGCCGGTGCTGCCGGGTAGCAAGGGCTGCGGGCGGACGCGCTGTCCGTCGACGAGATCGAACGCATCGTGATCCGACCCCGCCGGCAAAGCCGCCACCGGGGCGCGCCCACCGTGGAAGTTGACGGCGCAGAGGGGCGCGCCGCGCGGCAACGAGGCCCACCTGCCCGAGGTGCCCTGGCAGCTGGTCGCCGAGGGCTGGTTCATCGGTGGGCCCGACCTCGTACTTCACGATGCTCGCGCGGTTCCGGGTGCCCGCCGACGGCACACTCCTGCGCTACGGTGCTCACGAACCTGCCGGAAGACACCCGGATCTCGGCCCACGAGTTCCGCCCCGGCGACCGGCGGGTGATTCAGCACGTCATCTCCCAGATGATCGAAGACGACGGCGTGGCCGCAACGGCCGAGGTCAAGCTGCAGCGCAACCGCGAGCAGCCCCACGCCGGGGGCGCCGCCCGGTTCGGCGGCTACGCGCCGAACCGGCTAGGGCGCCACGGCTTGTCAAATTAGCCCTCAGTAATAGGAATACTTGTGGTTGCATTCAGTAATGGTTGCACCTTAGCCTAGCTGGGCTCTGCTACGAATCGTCGCGATGCCGTACTGCACGACATCGCCCGCTCCTCGACCTCGGGATACCGGGTCCGGCGTTCGCGCATATCGGCGTGTCGGCACGCCTGCGGTGATTTGCTTCGAGGGTATTGGCCTCCAGCGGGTACGTCGCCGCCGCCCACTGAAAGCTCGCCAGCGGCACCTCTCCGTCAGCATTCCGGACGCGAAGTCCATCGAAGTCGGGTCGGCGGGCCATGTACCGAGCCGAGGCCGGCGTGGCGGTCGCGGTGACCGGAGTTTGTGTGACTCCCGGACGGCCGCGGCCGCCGACCGGAGCCAGGGAGTGGCGGACGGCGACGCGGGGGGGCTGGGGCTGGCTGCCGGGCGGGGCAGAGACGAGGTTTCGTGATGATGAAGGCGCGATGGGCGATTGGCGGGTTGTTGGTTCTGGTCGGTCAGCTCTTCCTCTTCGCCGGTTCGGCAGCCGCGCAGTCGGACGCGTGTCGTGTGGGGCAGGAGCTGGGGCCGGGCGACTACTGCACGGTCGACATTCCCGGCATCAATTTCGGCGGCAATCGGTTCGAGCCGCAAGCGGATGGCTCCGCGCTCTTGGGCACTACCCGCTTCAGACGGGGCGGACAACTCAGTATCGGTGGGTTCAGGGCCAGCCCTATCCGTACGCTGGAGTGGCGGATAGACGCGGTACCCGGAGGAGGAGGGACCAACCGGCCGCCTCGGCCCACGGGTTCGATCCCCGCGCAGACGCTGGCGGCCGGCGGCGCGGCGGCGTCGGTGAACGTCGCGCGGTACTTCATGGACCCGGACGGAGACGCGCTGACCTACAGCGCCAGCTCCAACCGGACCGGCATCGTGAGGGCCAGCGCGTCGGGCAGCACGGTGACGCTGACGCCGGTGGCGGCGGGGACGGCGACGGTCACGGTCACCGCCCGCGACCCCGGCGGCCTGAGCGCGACGCAGTCGATCGCGGTGACGGTGCAGGACGGCGGAGGAACCAACCGGCCCCCTCAGCCCAGCGGTTCGATTCCCGGGCAGACGCTGGCGGCGGGTGGCAGGGCGGCGTCGGTGGGCGTCGCGCGGTACTTCACCGACCCCGACGGCGATGCGCTGACGTACACCGCAAGGTCCAGCCGGACCGGCATCGTGACGGCAGCCGTCTCGGGGAGCACGGTGACGCTGACGCCGGTGGCGGCAGGGACGGCGACGGTCACGGTCACCGCCCGGGATCCTGACGGCTTGAGCGCGACGCAGTCGATGGCGGTGACCGTGCAGGCCGCCGGCGGCGTCAACGGGTTCACCGACGACCCGCTGGTGGCCGGGGTGACGCCGGTCCGGGCGGTCCATTTCCGGGAGCTCCGGACCCGCATCGACGGGCTGCGGACGCAGGCGGGCCTGTCGGCGTACGCGTGGACGGACCCAACGCTGCGGGCTGGGGTCACCCCGGTCAGGAGCGTGCACCTGACGGAGCTGCGAACCGCGCTGCGTCAGGCCTACGCCGCCGCCGGCCAGCCGCCGCCGGCCTACACCGACGCGGTCGTCAGGGCGGGCATGACCCCCATCCGGGCGGCTCACATCACCGAGCTGCGGACCTTGGTGATCGACCTGGAGGACGTCGCTCCGACCGGCCTGGCTCCGGCGAACCAGGACGCCTTCGACGCGCTGGTCGCCGGCCAGCAGTTGGAGGACGGCAGTGGCGACCGGCTCGTGTTCGTTTCCGCCGGCCGCCTCCGCGAGATCGCGGGCGGAGAATCCCACACCGGGAACTACCGTTACGTGCGCACGGGCCCGAACGCGGGGACGCTCACCTACACCTACGACGTGACGGGCAACGATCCTGGCGAGGAGCGATCGGAGCTGCGGCTGACGTTTACAACGGCGACCGCCGGCAGGTTCCTTCATACCTACACCGAGAGGGGCTCCGCGCCGGTCGTGCGGCGCGGCAGCTTCGAGATCGTCGACGCGTCCGGGGGCCGCCGGGCGCCCGACCTGGTCGTGGGGCCGCCGAGCGTCACCGACAGCACCCCCACGCCCGGTCAGTCCTTCACCCTCTCGATCACCGTCCGCAACGAAGGCGCGGCCCGGGCCGCCGCGACGACGCTGCGCTACTACCGCTCGACCGACTCGACGATCTCCGCGAGCGATACCGCGGTCGGCACGGATGCCGTCGCTGCGCTCGCGGGCGGCGCGAGCAGCCCGGAGTCGATCGCTCTGACGGCGCCGAGCTCGGCGGGGACGTACTACTACGGCGCGTGCGTCGAGCCGGTCAGCGGGGAGAGCGACACCCGCAACAACTGCTCGACCGGCGTGCGGGTCACGGTGGAGTCGGGAGGAGGAGGACGGGCGCTCACCGGCGAGGTAACCACATGCTCGGGCACCCGAACGGTGGGGACCATCGTGAACGTGGTGATCGCGGGCACGGTCACGGCCCGGCGGGCGGTGTCGCTGCTGACTCTCACGGGACGCGCCAATGGCGATTTCGTGGGCATCCAGTTCATCGGCAGCATGTCGGCGGGGCAGACGGAGAGCTTCCGCATCACCGGGGTCATCTCCACGAGCGCCTTGACGCTCCGGTGCGAGATCAATGCCGAGTTTCGGACGTCGAGTGGAAGTCAAACGGGGGAAGCGATCTCCATGGCTGAAGTCGGGTCGGTTCGTTGAGAAGGCCGGCGCCGTCGCCAAACCGGGATTGAAGCCATGCAGACATCCATTGGGCCGCAGGGAATCGTCGCGACCGATCGAGCGGCTCCCGAGGCGTTTCGTGACGCCACCGGCGGCGCGAGCTTGACGAACGACACGAACTGGACGACGTCGGCGCCGCTGAGTGAGTGACGTGCAGTGAGGGCCGCATGCCGCGGCCAGGGTCAGGGGAGGCAGGAGGAAGCATGCATTTGAGACACGGACTCGTAGTCGGAATCGCCGCCTTCGCGGGCTTGCTTCTTTCCAGCGGCGCGGCGCACGCGCAGGACCCCTGCCGCGTGGACCAGGTGCTGAGCCCGGGCCAGAGCTGCAGCGTCGACGTCCCGGGCGTCTCCGTCGGCAGCAACGTGTTCGAGGTCACGTCGGACGGAAGGGGGTGCTTTGGAAGCATCTGCAGCGGCGGCAGCATCAACATCAACGGGTTCCGGGCAAGCCGGGTCGAAGACACCTCCAACTGGCGGATCGACTCCCTGCCCACGCCGGTGCCGGTGCTTCCGCCGGCCGGGCAGGTCCTGATGGCGCTGCTGCTCGGCGGCACGTGCCTGGTCCAGCGGCTGGGCCTGCTGCGCCGTCCGGCGTGAGAACCCGGTTCGGCCGAGGGCCCCGGGGCGAAGCCGGCATCGGGGGCGCCCTCGTCGGAGAGTCCCCCTCGCGGCCTCGGTGACGAGGTCGCTGGGCACACCGGGACTCCCGGGTTTATCGGCAACGTCCACGTCCGGAAGCGTACGCCCGCAGGCCTCCCCGAGTGCGATGAGAGTCTCCTGGATGACGCTCCCCGGGAAGTCGGCGCCGGCCCGCATCGCGGCGTTGGCGGCAGCGGTGCTCTCGGCCGCCTTCGCGGCCGGCGCGTCGGCGCAGGACGGCGCCGCGTCGGATCGGGCGGCGCTCGAAGCGCTCTACGACGCGACCGGCGGCGCGGGCTGGACGGAGAACGCGAACTGGAAGACGTCGGCGCCGCTGGGCGAGTGGTACGGGGTGACGACGGATGCCGACGGCCGGGTCACGGAGCTGGACCTGGCCGGCAATGCGTTGACCGGTTCGATCCCGGCCGCCGTCGGCCGCTTGGGCTTCCTGCGACGACTGGATTTCGGATCCCGGTGGGACGAAACATCGCAGCAGTCGATAGACGACAACGCGCTGACGGGACCGATTCCCGCCGAGTTGGGGAGTCTGGCGAACCTGGAAACGCTGGATCTCTCCGACAACGAGTTGACCGGTCCGATCCCGGTCGAGCTGGGGAGACTGGTGAACCTCGAGGGTCTGCGCCTCGGCTGGAACGACTTGACGGGCCCGATCCCGTCTGAGTTGGGGAACCTGGTCCACCTCCGGAGCCTGGTTCTCAGTTCCAACACGTTGACGGGCTCGATCCCGGTCGAGCTGGGCCGCTTGGAGGACCTCGAGGAGCTGTTCCTCTGGGGCAACGCCGTGTCGGGGCCGATCCCGAGCGAGCTGGGCCGCCTGATGAACCTGCGCAATCTGAGCCTGGGCGGAAACGACTTGACCGGCCGCATCCCGGCCGAACTGGGGAACCTGACCAACCTCTCGTGGCTGGCCCTCAGCTACAACGACTTGACGGGCGCGATTCCAGTCGAGTTGGGCCGCCTGGAGAGTCTCGCAGGTCTGAGCCTGGGCGGAAACGACTTGACCGGCCGCATCCCCGCTGAACTGGGGAACTTGGCCAACCTCACTCGGCTGGAACTCGGCGGGAACGACTTGACCGGCCCGATTCCGGCCGAGCTGGGGAGCCTGACCAACCTCGAGCGGCTCGACCTGTCCTACAACTGGGGCCTGGCGGGACCACTACCGTCCGGTCTGGAGCTGTCAAGTCTCGAGGAGCTGGACTTCTTCGTGACGCAGGCGTGCGCGCCGGATGACTGGCGGGAGTGGCTGGCCACCATCGAGTTCTACGGGCCGCCGTGCGGGGCGGGAGCCGACTTGGAGATAGACATCGCCGTCGTCTACACCCCGGCCGCGCGTGAGGCGGCGGGCGGCGCCTCCGCCATCGAGGCCGAGATCGACCTGATGATCGCCGAGACCAACGAGGCCTACGCGGCGAGCGGCGTGCCGCAGCGTCTGGCGCTGGCGGGTCGGTCCGAGGCGCCGTACACCGAGACGGACGGCCACCTCGACGTCCGTCGACTGCGGGAACCGTCGGACGGCCACCTCGACGAGGCGCACACCCTGCGCGACCGGGTCGGGGCCGACCTCGTGCACCTGATCGTCAGCGATCCCTATTACGACGTTTGCGGCATGGCCGCCGGCATTCCCGGCGTCTTCGGGCTCACCCTGCTCGAGTGCGGCGGCCTCACCTTCGCGCACGAGCTCGGGCACAACATGGGGCTGCGCCATGACCGGTTCCGGGTAGACGTCTTCGAGGGGAGCCTGTCTTCGCACCCGGCGTACGGCTATGTGAATCAGCGGGTGTTCGACGCGAGCGCGCCGCGGTCCGCTCAGTGGATGACGATCATGTCCTACGTCGAGCACTGCCGGCTCGCCGACGTCGCCTGCGTGGAGTTGCCTCGCTTCTCGAATCCGCGCCAGCGCTACGACGGAGACCCCCTGGGCGTTCCCTTCGGCACCGGCTCCGGGTTGACCGGGCCGTCGGACGCGGCGGCCGTCCTCGGCGCCATGGGCCCCGCAGTGGCGGCGTGGCGGGACCGCCCTGCCGATGCCGCCAACCGGCCGCCGGTGGTGGTGGGGACGCTGTCGGACCCGAGTCTGGACTCCGTCGGCGACGCGCTGGACGTGGACGTGTCGCAGGCGTTCGTTGATCCCGACGGCGACTCGTTGACCTACACGGTGTCGTCGGCTGAGCCGTGGCTGGTGCGGGTGCACGCGGCCGGCGCCGTCGTGACGCTGACGGGGGCGGGCGAGGGTACGGCGACGATCCGGGTGACGGCGACCGATCCGGGTGGCCTCAGCGTGTCGAGCGCGTTCTCGGTGACGGTGGAAGGGCCGGCCGACCCGGATCCGCAGGGCACCGTGGAGTCGGATCGGGCGGCGCTCGAGGCGCTCTACGACGCCACCGATGGCCCCGACTGGACGGACAGCACGAGTTGGAAGACGTCGGCGCCGCTTGACGAGTGGTTCGGCGTGGAGACCGACGCCGACGGCCGAGTCACGGGTCTGTCTCTTGCCGACAACGGCGTGGCCGGGCCGATTCCGTTCGAGATGGCAAGCTTGGTGAAGCTCGAGACGCTGGACCTCTGCTTGAACGATTTGAGCGGTCCGATTCCGGCCGCACTGGGTGGGTTGGTGAACCTGCGGTGGCTGGCCCTCTGCTTCAACGACTTGAGTGGGCCGATTCCGGTTGAGCTGGGCAAGTTGGCGAGTCTTGAGTGGCTCGGCCTTTACTTCAACGACTTGAGCGGTCCGATCCCGGCTGAACTCGGAGGTCTGGTCAACCTCGGGGCGTTGATTCTCTCAGGTAACGACTTGACCGGCTCGATCCCGGCACGGTTGGGGAATCTGACCCAACTCAGGGGACTGTCTCTCGGACGGAACGAGCTGTCGGGCTCGATCCCGGGCGCACTGGAGGGCTTGGCGAACCTCGAGAGGTTGGATCTCACGGAGAACGACTTGACCGGTCCGATCCCGCGCGAACTGCGGAGCCTCGCAAACCTCGAGTTTCTACGGCTCGACGACAACGCGTTGACCGGCCAGATCCCTCCGGGGTTGGGAAGTCTGGCGAGCCTCCGGACTCTGGACCTGTCCCACACCGACTTGTCGGGGCGGATCCCGGCCTCGCTCGGGAACCTGGCGAGCCTCGAGACGCTCGACCTGTCCTACGCCTGGGGCCTGTCGGGGCCGCTACCGCCCGGTCTGGAACAGTCGGCTCTCGATGAGCTGGACATCTTCGTGACCCGAACGTGCGCGCCCGCCGCCTGGGATGAGTGGCTGGCGACGATCGAGTTCTGGGGGCCTTCGTGCGGGGCGGGACCGAACGTGACGATAGATGTCGCGGTCGTCTATACGCCGGCCGCGCGCGAGGCGGCGGGCGGCGCCGCCGCGGTCGAGGCGGCGATCGACCTCATGATCGCCGAGACCAACCACGCCTATGCGGCAAGCGGTATGGACCTGCGTCTGGCGCTCGTGGCCCGGTCCGAGGTGTCGTACACCGAGACGGGCGGGCAGGACGTCTACCGGCTCAGGGATCCGTCGGACGGCCACATGGACGAAGTGCACGACCTGCGCGACGAGGTGGGCGCCGACCTCGTGCACCTCATCCTCGGCGAAGCGCCCGGCCTCTGCGGCATAGCGGCCGGCATTCCCAGCGTCTTCGGGCTCACCGTCCTCGAGTGCGGCGGCATCGTCTTCGCGCACGAGCTCGGCCACAACCTGGGGCTGCGTCATGACCGCTTCCAGGTGCAGGTACGAGAAGGTGGCGTGTCGTCGCACCCGGCCTACGGCTACGTGAACCAGGGGATGTTCGGGGCGGGCGCCCCGCCGTCCACCCGCTGGCGGACGGTCATGGCTTACGGCGTCAACTGCGGTCTGGCCGACGCCGGGTGTCCGCGCTTGCCGCGGTTCTCCAATCCGGATCTGCGGTACGACGGCGACCCGCTGGGCGTTGCCTTCGGCGCAGGGTCGGGGGTGACCGGGGCGTCGGACGCGGCGGCGGTTCTCCACGCCACCGGTCCCGCCGCGGCGGCGTGGAGGGACCGGCCGCCCCGCGCCAACCGCGCGCCGGTGGCGGTGGGAACCCTGCCGGACCGGCGGCTGTCGCTCGACGGCAGGCTGGACGTGAACGTGTCGCCGACGTTCGACGATCCCGACGGCGACCCGCTGACCTACGCGGTGTCGTCGTCGGCGGCAAGCGTGGTGACGGTACGGGCGCTGGGCCCCAGCGTGACGCTGACGGGGGTGGGCGAGGGCACGGCGACGATCCGGGTGACGGCGACCGACCCCGGGGGCCTGAGCGCCGCGCAGCAGTTCAGGGTGACGGTCGCCGCGGCGCCCGCGCCGTTCACCGACGACCCCATCCGGTCCGGCGTGACGCCGATCAGGGCGGTCCACTTCACGGAGCTGCGTTCGCGGATCGCCGCCCTCCGGACAGCCGCGGGGCTGGCGCCCTTCCGCTGGACGGACCCCGTCCTGCGGGCGGGGGTGACGCGGGTCAGGCTCGTGCACCTGCTGGAGCTGCGGGAGGCGCTCGCCGCGGCCTACGTCTCGGCGGGACGGACACCGCCGCGCTGGACGGACAGCACGCCGATGGGCGGGACGACCCCGATCAGGGCGGCACACCTGACGGAGCTGCGCGTAGCGGTGGTGGCGCTGGAGCGAGGCTGACCGGGAGTCGAAGCCCGGGGGAGGAAGTGCTCCGGAGTGCAGAGTTGGAGTGAGCGATGACATCGATTGGCGCAGGGCGCGTCGGGGATGCGCATGACGCAAGCAGGGTCCCTGGCGTGCCTCGCCGCAAGCCGGTTCTTGGTCCTCCGGGGCTCGCGCGGCAGCCTGGACCGCCATCAACTGCTATCTTTGGTCCGTGAATCGCGCCAGGCGAGGGTGGATTGCCGGCTTTGCCGGCGTGACGGTCGCGGTGACCGCGGTCGCCGCGGCCCGGGTCGCGGAGGCCGACGAACTGGAGCTGGCCGTCGGGCAGGGCCGGGTCACCCTGGTCGCGGCCGGCGTGCCGCTCGCCGAGGTCCTGGCCGAGTGGGCGAGGGTCGGGAACACCCGGTTCGAAGGCGTGGGGGAGCTGGGCGCGGCGCCGGTGTCGCTGCACCTGGAGGGCGTTGCCGAGCGGGAGGCTTTGCGGCTCCTGCTGCGGCCGGCGGCCGGCTTTCTCGCGGCTCCGCGGGCGGAGGGCGTTTCCGGCGCATCGATCTACGACCGGGTCAGGATCCGCGCCGAGCGCAGCGCCCCGGAAGCGGCGTCGGCGGGCGCGTCGCAGGAGCGCCGGCCGCCGCCGGGTCCCGTCCGCGAGGCCCCGCCGGTGCTGTCCGCGGCGGACCAGCGCGAGCGGCTGCAGCGGCTGCTGCGGCCGCGCGCACCCGTCGAAGCGGGGATCGACCCGCCGGCGGAGGCGCCGCGCGAGGGACCGCTGTACGCGCCCACCACGCCGCGTCCCGGGATGGTGGTCGAACCGGTGCTTCCGGATCGGCCGTAGAGGTAGAGACAGGTGGGCGTCCGGGCGGGCGTTGAGGCCGGCCGTCGAGCGGGAAGGCGGCCGGCCGGACGTCGAGGGCGGCCGGTCGGTCGGGCGTCGGCTTCAGGTAGAGTAGAGGGCGGCTGTCGGCATTGGTGGCGGCCGCCGAGACGGGCATGACGTATTCGGTGACGAGAAGGAGTGTTCCGATGAGAAGAATGCGTGCTTCGTGGTTCGCGGCGGCCTTGGTGCCGGCCGTCTTCGCCGGCGTCGTCTACCTGCAGGCCAGCGCCCAGACCGCCCCGGAGCGGCAGCCGCTCATCACCGAGGCGCTCGTCGACGCCGAGAGCGGGACGCTGACCATCAACGGCTTCGACTTCGCGGGCGAGGTCCCCACCGTGAGCCTCGGCATGAACGCGCTGCCGGTGCTGTCGGTGACCGAATCGGGGGTGGTGACGGGGCTGCCGGAGCTGCTGCCCGGCACCTACCTGCTGGCCCTCTCGTGGGTCGACGGGGCGGGCGCGGTGTTCTATCCGACCCTCGGCGCGGTCGGCCCCGAGGGTCCGCAGGGGCCGCGGGGCGAGCCCGGCCCGTTCCTGACGACGGGGTCGGGAGGGTCGTCGGCGTCGATGGCGTACGGCGGAGACGCGGCCGTCGACGGCGACCCGACGGTCGCCCAGGACCACGCGGGGCCGACCAATACGCACTATGGCGACCAGGCGCTGGCGTCGGTGACGACGGGCCGCGACAACTCGGCGTTCGGCCAGCAGGCGCTGACGAACATGACCGAAGGCAAGGACAACGCCGCCTTCGGGCGCCTCGCCATGCGCGACATGCTCAGCGGCACCGACAACCTCGCCATCGGCACCCAGGCCATGCTGCGGTCGACCACGGCTTCGTTCAACATGGCCCTCGGCAGCGGCGCGCTGGAAGGCAATCTCGCGGGTCAGCACAACGTCGGCATCGGCGCCGCCGCGCTCCTGCAGAGTCAGGGCGACCAGAACATCGCCATCGGCCGCAACGCCCTGCGCCTGAACGAGACGGGCTCGAGCAATATCGCCATCGGGTACGAGGCCGGCATCAACAACCGGACGGGCAGCGAGAACGTGTACATCGGCAACCGCGGCGCGAACGGCGAAGAGGGGGTCATCCGCATCGGCACCGAGGGCACCCACACAAAGACCTATCTGACGGGAGAGGTCGTCGGCAACATCGTGCCGGTGTATCAGTAGGAACGCCGTCGAGCATGCCTGGTGCGATGAAGGGCCCGGGGGGCGGGTGGAGCCGTCGGGACCGGCGCCGCCGGCGCCTGCTCACGTGACGAAGTCGCGCGCCCCGGCCGCGCGCAATGAAGGGAGCCGGGCGTCGGCCCTGGGCGGGCGCCCGCCGGCGGGGAGGATCTGTTGCCATGGAACTTGGGAGACACGTCTTGGGGCTGTCGTCGGTGGCGCGGTGCGGCACGCGGCGGTCGGCGCTCGCGGGTCGGGGCTCGACCGCGCTCGCCGTGGCGTTGCTGGCCGGACTGGCGGCCGGCGACGCGGCGGGGCAGCCCGGTGGCCTCTTCCGGGCGGTGGCGCCGGCCGGGGTGGCCGTCGCTCCCGGTTCTCAGGCCTCGTCCGACTCCCTGACCTTGCGGAGCCGCCTCGTCGCCATCGACTTCGGGCAGCTCACGCCGCCGGTGGACACCGCCGCCGCGGTCCCCGGCGGGGCGGAAGCCGCGCCGTCCGGCGTGCTGACGTTGAACCTGTTCGACGACGCGTCGTTCACGGGCCTTGTCGAGAGCGTGGCGCCGACCTTCTCGGGCGGCTACTCGCTGGCGGGCCCGCTGGCCGGCGTCGAGATGGGCACGATGACGCTGGTGGTGAACGGCGAGGTGGTCGCGGGCACGGTGAGGACGCCGGAGGCGACCTACCGCATCCGGCCCGCGGGCGGCGGGCTGCACGCGGTCAGCGAAGTCGATCTGTCGCAGCTTCCCCCCCTCGGCGAGCCGATTCCGCGCCGGAGGTGGGAAGACGACCTCCAGCCGTTCGAGCTCGATCGGGGCGCGCCTCCGGTGCCGCGCTGATCCGCGGCGTCGGCATGGCACCGACCGTGAAGTCACCGTCGGCCCGCGTTGCGGCGCTGATGGCGGTCGCGTTCTGGCCTTGGCTATAGACAGGAGTCCGCGCCGTAGAACGGCGCGAACTCCTGCAGGGTTGGTTGGGCGGTGAGCGGAGCCGAAGGCGACGCTCTCCGGGCTAGCGATAGCTGTCGATGGGCGGCAGCTGCGCGCCGGTCAGATCTTCCGGCGGCATGTCGCCGGCCACCGCGGGCATGCGCAGGGTGCCGATGCCGTCGATGCTGGCCTCGATGACCTCGCCGGGCTGCAGGAAGCGGCTGCCGGTGCGGGTCTCGGCCGAGCCGGCCGCGGTGCCGCCCGACGTGCCGTTGTTGATGACGTCACCGGGATACAGGGTGATGATGGACGACGCGTACTCCACGATCTCCCACAGCGAGTGGATCATGTCGCCGGCCTGGGCGTCCTGCAGCACCGTGCCCCCGACGCTGAGGGTCTGGCGCAGGTTCTGCATCGGGTCGCCGTAGAACTCCTTCGGCACGATCCACGGGCCCTGCGGCGCGAAGCTGTCGTGGCCCTTGCCGACGAACCAGTCCGAGCGGGTCGCGTTGCCGCCGGGGGGGCGCCCGCCGCGGTCGGAGACGTCGATCGAGACCAGGTAGCCGAAGATGTAGTCCTGCGCCTCGGTGGCCGGGACGTACTTCGCGGCCCGGCCCACCACCGCGCCGAGCTCGACCTCCCAGTCGGTGCGGTTGCGGCCGTACGGAATGACCACGGGGTCGCCGTTGCCGACGACGGCGCCGCGGCTGGGCTTGAGGAACAGGTAGGGGACGCCGCGCTGCTCCTGCCGCCGCCGAATCTCGGCCGCCCGCTCCTCGTCGGTGCCGGCCTCGTTCACGTGGCTGTAGAAGTTGACGGCGGCGTTCAGGATCTTGCCCGGATACATGATCGGGGGTCGCGTCCGCAGCTCGTCCACGTCGTAGATGAAGTCGGCGCGGTCGTCGCCCAGCCGGTTGGCGACCACGTCGTTGACGATCTCGTACAGCCGGTACTTCAGGCCGTACTCGTAGCGGCCGATCAGCTCCAGCATGTCCTCGGGCATCGGCACCGTCGGGTAGTCCGGGCTCGCCTCGAGGGCCAGGTTCGCGACCTCGATGTCGATCACCAGGCTGTCGCGCAGGACCACGCCGACGTGCGGCACGTCATGGATGTCGAAGGTGCCGACCTTGAACGGCTCGACGGGGGTCACGTCGGTCTGGGCGGAGGCCGCTCCGGCGCCGGCGAAAGCCGCGAGCAGGCCGAAAATCAGGATTCGTCGCATGCAAGACTCCTCTTTCTTTCCTCGAATCGGGGTTGCGCTCGAACGGTTGGTGCAAACCCCCCTTGTACTCGGCGGGCCGGGGGCTGTCAAGGCGCGCGGGGGTCGGCGACCCCGTATACTGATGCCCGGGCCGCCGCGTCCTTCAGCCGGGACACCCATCGCCCCGGGCGATTCCGGAGGTCCCGGGGGGAGGAGGCCCGGACCCGGTCGAGAAGGCGGGCGCGTCCGGAGCGGTGCGGCCCCCGAGAACCCGCTCTCGCCCGACACCGTGGGTCAGTTGCCCTGCAACCGGGTGGGGGCCTCGGCGCGAAGCGGGGCGGTGGGCGGCGGCTCCCGGGCGGTTTCCGGGAGCGAGGGGAGGGCCCTTGGGTGGGAGCCAGCGTGCGGAAGTCTGCACGGCAGTGCGGCACGGACTCCCCGAGGCCCGGTCGCGCGGGGGGCGGAGCCGCGGGGCTCGCTTGTCGGGGCTGGGCTGTTTCCTCTGGATAGCCTGCTTCGGAGCGGGCGTGAGCACCGCGCAGGACGCCGCCCAGGGCTCGGCCGCGCTCCGCGTGTTCCTCGACTGCAACCGCTGCGACTTCGACTATCTGAGGCGCGAGATCACCTTCGTGAACTACGTGCGCGACCGCTACGACGCCCAGGTGCACGTGCTGGTCACGACCGAGAACAGCGGCGGCGGCCGGCTGTATACCCTGGACTTCATCGGCCTCGAGGAGTTCGCGGAGCGGAGCATCCGCTACAACTACTCGGAGAGCCGCACCGACACCGACGACGAGACGCGCGAGGGGCTCGCCCAGGTCCTGAGGGTGGGGTTCCTTCATTACATCATCGACACGCCGCTGGCCAGCGGCATCGAGATCGGGGCCGGAGGCCGGGACGGGGTCGGGACGGGCTTCGCGGGCGGCGGGCTCCGGGTGATGATGGCCCAGCCCGACGACGATCCGTGGGACTTCTGGGTGTTCCGCCTCAGCACCAACGCCCGGGTGTCGGGCGAGGCGTCCCGGCACCAGCGCAACTTCAACGGATCGGCGTCGGCGAACCGCACCACCGAGGAGTGGATTGTCCGGGCCGAGATCGACGGCCGGTACCGGGAGAACGTGCACCAGCTCAGCACGGGCGACTTCACCGACGTGCGCACCAGCTATCAGCTGGACGGGCAGCTCGTGAAGAGCCTCGGCGAGCACTGGGGCGCCTCGCTGCGAGGGGGATCCAGCGCGTCTACCTTCCTGAACCAGGACCGGCGGATTCGCGTGCTTCCGGGCATCGAGTTCAACGTGTTCCCGTACTCCGAGTCGTCCCGCCGCAGCCTGACGTTCGCCTACGAGATGGGGCTGGAGTCCTACGACTACCTGGAGGAGACGATCTTCGGGAAGATGGAGGAGACCCTGGCCGCGCAGGAGGTGGAGGTCACCTTCGACGTGGAGCAGCCGTGGGGCGACAGCCGCCTCCGCCTGCGCTACAACAGCTATGTGAACGACCTGAGCAAGTACAGTACCTCGGTGTTCGGGAACCTGTCGTTCCGGGTGGTGCGTGGGCTGTCGGTGTTCGCCAGCGCGAGCACCGAGCTGGTGCGGGACCAGGTGTATCTCTCGGGACGGGAGCTGACCGACGAGGAGATCCTGGTCGAGTTGCGGCAGCTCGCCACCGATTCGCGGTATCGTGTCTCGTTCGGGTTCAGCTATACGTTCGGGTCGATCTTCAACAACGTCGTGAATCCGCGGTTCTAGCGCATGAGCCGAATCTACGTCCTCCACGAGAACGACGAATGGGTCGAGCCGCTGCGCACGGCCCTCGACGCGCGCCGGCTGCCGTTCGACGAGTGGTTCCTCGACACCGGGGTCGTCGATTTCGGTGCGGCGCCGCCCGACGGCGTTTTCTACAACCGCATGAGCGCCTCGTCCCACACCCGCGACCACCGGTTCGGGCCGGAGTACGCGGCGGCGGTGCTGGCGTGGCTCGAACGCCACGGCCGGCGGGTGCTCAACGGCAGCCGGGCCCTGCAGCTCGAGATCAGCAAGGTCGCCCAGTACGCGGCGCTCGACGCGCACGGCGTACCGACGCCGCGCACCGTGGCGGTGGTGGGGCGCGAGGAGATCGTCGCGGCCGCGGCGTCCCTGCCGACGCCGTTCATCACGAAGCACAACCGCGCCGGTAAGGGCCTCGGGGTGCGGCTGTTCCATGACGTCGACGCGCTGGCCGAGTACGTCCGCGGCCCCGGGTTCGAGCCGTCCGTGGACGGCGTGACCCTGCTGCAGGAGTACATCGAGTCGCCGGACGCCACCATCACCCGCGTCGAGTTCGTCGGGGGCCGCTTCCTGTACGCGGTCGAGGTCGACACGAGCCAGGGGTTCGAGCTGTGCCCGGCCGACGCGTGCCGGGTCGACGACGCCTTCTGTCCGGCCGGCGACGCCGGGGCCTCGCTGTTCCGTATCGTCGACGGGTTCGAGCATCCGCTCGTCGAGCCCTTCGAGCGGGTGCTGGCCGCCAACGACATCCACATCGCGGGCGTCGAGTTCATCGTCGACCGGGACGGGACGGCGTATGCCTACGACATCAACACGAACACCAACTACAACAGCGAGGCCGAGCTGGCCGCCGGGGCGTCCGGCATGGGCGCCATCGCCGACTGCCTCGGCCGCGAGCTCCAGGCGCGGCAGCGTGCCGCCTCGTAGCCGGCTTCGGGTGCGGCGACAGTCATGACCGGTTCATGGATGGGGCAGCCGCAGCAGGTCCGGCTGCGGCGGGCCCTCTTTCAGATCCACCTGTGGACCGGGCTCGCGATCGGGCTCTACGTGGTGATGATCAGCCTGAGCGGCACGGTGCTGATCTACCGGAGCGAGCTCCGGCAACGCTTCGATCCGCAGCCCCGCCCCGTCGCGGTGGCGGGACCCCGGCTGAGCGACGACGAGCTCGTCGAGATCACCCGGCGCCGGTTTCCCGAGCACACGGTCGAGGTGTGGACGAATCCGGAGGACCCGTCCCTCGCCGTCACCATGTCGACCCTGCGCGAGGGCGAGGCCCGGCAGCAGTACTTCTTCGACCCGTACACCGGCGACTACCTCGGGAACGCCCTGCCGGCGGGCTGGCGGTTCACCACCTGGCTGCTCGACCTGCACGACAACCTGCTGGCGGGGGGCGGAGGGCGCGCCGTCAACGGCGTCGGGGCGATTCTGCTGACCCTGCTCGGCCTGACCGGCGCCCTCGTCTGGTGGCCGGGCGTCGCGGGCTGGCGCCGCGCCCTCCTCGTCGACTGGCGCGCCCCCTGGCGCCGGTTCAACTGGACCCTGCACGGCGCCCTCGGCATCTGGACGGTGCTCTTCCTGGTGATGTGGGGCGCCACCGGCATCTACCTCGCGTTCCCCGCCCCGTTCGGCGCCGTCGTCGACTACCTGGAGCCGTTCGACGAAGACTTCAACCCGCGGCTCGGCGACACCATCCTGTACTGGTTCACGGCGCTGCACTTCGGCCGGTTCGGCGGCTGGACGACGAAGCTCGCGTGGACGGTGGTGGGGCTCGTGCCGCCGGTGATCTTCGCGACGGGGGTGGTGATGTGGTGGACCCGCATGATCCGGCCCCGCCTGGCCGCGAATCGGTGATGCGGGCCGTGACGGTGTAGAATCAACACGTTTCGAACGCATCGGAGCGCGTCCCGCGCGCCGATGCGAGGCGATGCGACGAGGAGACGGGGGAGGAAAGACATGATCGTGACCAATACCCGCGGCCGGGGAACGGCTGGCCGGTTCCCGCGGTCGGCGGTGGGCGCGGCGCTGGTGTTCGCCTTCAGCGCTTCGCTGGCGTTCGCCCAGCCCGGCGTCGATCCGTCCGAGGTGCCCCACCTCGACGGCGTGTGGAACGGAGGCGGCGGGGTCCGGCCCGTGAACGGTCCGGCCATGCCGTGGGTGCCGGGCGAGAACTTCCCGGTGCTGAACGAGCGCGGGCTCGCCTTTCAGTCGATATTCGATGAGGCCATCGCCCCGAAGTACGACTGCGTCCCCTCGGCGTCGCCCGCGCTGCAGTACGACCCCTACATGATGGAGGTCACCCAGTGGCCCGACCGGGTGCTGATCCGCTACGAGAAGGACGACCAGATCCGCACCGTCTGGCTCGACGGCCGCGAGGCGCCGGCCAACGAGTTCACGGTGCAGGGCTTCTCGACGGGCCGCTACGAGGACGGCTCGCTGCACGTCGAGACGACGCACTTCGTCTTCGACATCACCGGCTTCGACGACTACAACGGCATTCCGTCGTCGCAGCAGAAGCGGGTGACCGAGCGCTACTGGCGGGAGGGCGACGAGCTGAAGATGACCCTGACCGTCGAGGATCCCATGTTCCTCCGCGAGCCGGTGGCCTACACCACCCGGTGGCTGCCGGGGCCGGAGGGTTACAAGCTGCAGCTCTACGGCTGCGACGCCGAGCAGGCGGGCCACCCCCGCCGGTTCCTGATTCCGAAGTACCAATAGAACCACGGTTGTCGATGGGAGTTTCCAGCTCCGAGGAGGACGTTGTGAAGGCTATCTTGTGGATTGCAGCGGCGGCGTTGCTGGTCGCGATGGCGGTGCCGACGATCGCCCACCATGCGAGCGCACCTTTCTATGACCCGGAGAAGCGGGTCGAGGCGGTCGGCGAGGTGACCCGGTTCGTGTTCCGGAACCCGCACTCGTTCCTCTACGTCGACGCGCCGGGCGACAACGGCGAGACGATTCACTGGGAGATCGAGATGGGGGCGGCGGTCTCGATGAGCCGTCGCGGCTGGACTCCGGCGAGCATCCAGGCCGGCGACCAGATCAAGGCGGTGGGGCAGCCCTCGCGCGCGCCCGGCACGTTCGGCATGTGCTGCGCGGAGCTGACCAATCCGGACGGCACGCCGATCACGCCGTAGCCCGGCCGCGCAAGATCATCCCGCGCCGCGCCGGCCGCAGGCCGCGTGCGGCGCGGGGACCGTTCGTTCGACCGCTACGGCGCAGGTGGTTCGTTCGACCCTGCCGCGGCATCCGGCGGGTACCAGAAGCGGGAATGGCAGCTCTCGCACGCTGCGTCGAGGCGGTCTCCCGACTCCAGGAGCGCATCGACGCTCCGCGCCCTCACCGCTTCCAGCACCACCGCCCCGGCGTCGTGCAGCTCGCGCCCCGACCGCAGCCAGGCGTCGTACTGCCCGGCCACCCGCACCGCGATGTCCGCGGGCTCGAGGTCGATGCCCGGCAGCTCCGACACCGAGTCGGGCCCGGCGATCGACCGGCCTTCGATCTGCAGCAGGTTCCCCGCCTCGAGCAGCCGCACCGCGTGGTGCTCGAGGGCCAGCCAGTCTTCGTCGCTGTCCGGTACCTCCCGGTCGATTCCCTCCCGGGTCGACGTGATGACCACGGCGTCCCAGACCGCGTCTGCGGCGGGGTCGATGACCGCGCGCATCAGCTCCTCGACGGTGGTCGTCGGCTGGAAGTCCGGCCTTGGGCCTGGGTCGGGCTCGGGGGCGCCGCCGGCGCAGGCGGCGAACAGGCAGACGGCCAAGGCGGGCGCCGCTGCCCGTACCGTGGCCGGTCGGCGTTCGGTTGAAGCGTGTCGCGAGGTGGACGCCATCATCGGATTCTCGCGGACGCTCGCTCCGGCGGTATTCTCAGCGTTCCGCACCCGTCCAGTGTAGCCCACGTCCCGCTTCCACGCTGCGCTCGGGACCGTTCGGGAGGGCACGCCGAGCCCGCGGAGCGCGACCGCGGCCGCTCGCGACGCTGAAACCGGTATCATCGAACAGAAGAGTGACAGGCCGAACCCTGCAGGAAGGAACAACGACATGCCGGAGGCGTATCGAATACACCTGCGCATCGAGCGGCTCGAGAACGACCAGTATCTGGCTACCTCGGAAACCGTACCAGGGCTTGTCGCGCAAGGGAGAACCGTGACCGAGACAGTCGAGATTGCCCAGGACGTAGCGCGCAAGTTGATCGAGTCGTGCCTCGAGCATGGAGATCCCGTGCCGGAGGGCATGCGTGCAATCGATGCCGACATCGTCGAACTGGACGTTGCGGTGGGCGCCTGATGGGCCGTCTGGCAGGCTTCAGGTACCGGCAGATCACCCGCAGGCTGCGCCGGCTGGGATTCGAGTTCGACCGACAGGCGCGGGGAAGCCACGAAATCTGGTGGAATCCCGTCACCAGACGACGAACCACGGTCCCGAATCACCCTGGCGACCTTCCGGAGAGAACCGTGGCGGCGATTCTCCAGCGTGCCGGCATCGTGGCGGACGATTTCCTCGAGACATGACGCCCTTCCAGCCTGCGGATACCGTCTTTCCGGTCGGCATGCCATGACCCTGCCCGGTGGACCCGCTGACAAGCTCGGCAACCGCTACGAGAAGTGGTGGACGCTGTCGGAGTTCGTGCGAATGCTCCGAGGAGACACGGATGCCATTCGCATCGAGGACCCCGGCGTCGAGAAGGCGGAGTTCGTCGTCGAGGTCGGCTCGCAACGGGAGCTTCACCAAGCCAAACGGAGCAACCCGAACGGCAAGTGGAGCCTGGCTGAGCTTCAGAGAGACGGACTGCTCGGGGTCATCGGGGAGCAGTTGACGGATAACCACGATCGGTTCGTGTTCGCATCCGGCAGCGATGCCCCGGAGCTCTCCGAGCTCTGTGACGGCGCGAGCGATGCGGAGTCGGTGGAGGAATTCGAACAGCGCTTTCTGGAGGCCAAGGCGCGGAAGCGGAGCTTCGAGGCGGTATACGGTGTCTGGGCGTGCGACGTTACCACTGCCGTCGGGCGCCTGAGGCGGATCCAGGTCCGCACCATCGGCGAGTACGACTTGGAAGAGAAGGTGCGATGGGGAGTGCAGGCTCTCTTCCTGGCTCATCCAACGGGAGTCGTAGAGACGCTGCGCGGGATCGCTGAAGACTCCGTGCACCGGACTCTCAGGCGCCAGGAGTTGGTCGACGTTCTGGCCCGGCGCGGCTACAGGCGTCGGCGCCTGACCGATCCCGCGGTTGCGGGCGACGCTGTCCGAGCGGCTACAGATCGGTTCCTGGATCCAGCCCGGCGAAGGCTCATCCACGGCCGACTGTTGCCGCGCGCGGCCGTCAAGAAGCTGCTGTCTCGGTTGGGAGAGAGCGCGACCGACACCGTCCTTACTGGCGGGGCCGGATCCGGGAAGACCGCCTGCGTGGTCGGGGTCATCGACGCCCTGCGCGAGGGCGACGTTCCGGCGCTGGCATTCCGGCTCGACCGCTTCGTCGAGGCATCGACAACCGCGGATCTCGGTCGGCGCCTCGATCTCGAAGAGTCCCCGACGTTGGTACTGGTAGAGGCGGCGAAAGCGGCCGGGAAACCGGGCGTCCTCATCATCGACCAGCTGGACGCGGTCAGCGCCGTGTCCGGCCGGGTCTCCGGCGCGTTCGAGCTCGTCGAGCAGCTCATCATTGAGGCGCGAGCCGCGCGGCCGCGCCCGATTCACGTTGTCGTCGTGTGTCGGGAATTCGACTGGAAGAACGACTCGCGCCTTCGACGGCTCCTGCCCGATTCGGCCATGCAGCTCGACGTCACGGAACTCGCGATCGCCGACGTCAAGGAGCTCCTGGGTGACGCGGGATTCCGGCCGCAGGCCTTCAAGGGACGCCAACTGCAAATCCTGGCGCTCCCGCAGAACCTGTCTCTATTCCTCGAGGCGAACTTCGACGTGGCGGCAACGCCGACGTTCGCCACTGCCACGGAGATCTTCGCTCGGTACTGGGACGCCAAGCGCGAGGCCGTCGAGCAACGGTTTCCGGACGCTGGCGGCCATTGGATGGCCGTCGTGACGAGGCTCTGCCAGGAGATGACCGACAGCCAACAGCTCTCCGTGCCCAGGGAGCATCTGGATGACTATCCCGCGCGGTTCGTGGGTCTACTGGCATCGGAGGGCGTGATCTCCCTCGACGGTCGGCGCTGCGGATTCGGCCATGAGAGTTTTTTCGACTACGTCTTTGCCCGTGTTTTCGTCACACGGCGGGAGCCGATCACGGCCTTCCTGAAGGCCTCGGAGCAGCATCTGTTCCGCCGAGCCCAGGTTCGGCAGGTGCTGGCTTATCTCCGCGATCGCGATCATGCCGGCTATGCCCGGGAACTTCGCGATCTGCTCTCCGACGACGCAATCCGCGCGCACCTGAAGGACCTCGCGTTTGCGCTGCTCGCCGAGGTCGGGAATCCGATCGACGAAGAGTGGGCCATTTGGGAGACCTGGATTGCCCCGGCACTCGACGCCATCGCGACGGGTCGAGCCAATGAGGATGAGCTCTCCGCCGTTGCGTGGCGGCGGTTCTTCGGGTCACGGCCGTGGTTCGCGGATATCGACCGGCGCGGGATGATCGCGGATTGGCTGGCTTTGGACAGCGACGCGGTTGCCGACATGGCGGTGAACTACCTGTGGGTGCATCAGCGTCACTCAGCGGAGCGGGTCGCCGAGCTTCTCGAGCCATACGCGGACCAGGGAGGTACGTGGGTTCCGCGACTGCGGTCGCTCATGGAACGGGCCGAGCACCACACCAGCCGCCGGTTCTTCGATCTTTTCCTGCGCCTTCTCGACAATGGCACGCTTGACGATGCCCGCGACAGGTCCGTGTCAAACGGCACGTTCTGGAGCATGCTCTACACTTTGGGTGAGGAACGTCCGGAGTGGCTATCGGAAGTGGCCGCGCATCGGCTGCGCCGCAGCTTTGGGCGCATGCGGTCGACCGGAGATGATACGGCCTGGGTTCACGACGAGCATGATTCGTTTGCCTCTGACTTGATCGGGATGTCGGCGAAGAAAGCGCCAGCGACGTTTGTCGGACACGTGTTGCCCGTCATTCTCGAAGTTGCGGATGCTGAAGCGACGGGCGAAGAGGCCCCGAGGCGCGATGCCGTGTGGGGGGTTCCGATCAAGTCAGAACCACTTGGCGTCACCGATGCCTGTCTCTCGGGGTTGATTGAGTCGCTTGCCACGCGCGGGCGCGAGGGTAGTACCGATCTGTGCCACGTCATCGACGAACTTCGGCAGCGTGACACATACACCGCGAACCATCTTCTGCTCGCCCTGTACGGTGGAGCGGCGGCGACGGCCGCGGACGAGGCGGTCGGTACGCTCTGTGACGAGCCGTGGCGATTCGAGTGCGGGTTCGCGGACAGTGCTCAACGGAGCGCCACGGAACTGATAAGCGCCGTGGCTCCACGGTGCACCGACGGGAATCGCGAGCGCCTTGAGAACGTGATTCTCGACTACGTTCATCCCTTCGAGCGTTCTCCTGCAGGACGCCGGGAACATGGCCGAAGCTGCTTCACGCTGCTGTTTGCGCTACCTGCGGAACTGCGCAGCGAGAAGGCCAACGCGCGGTTCCGTGAACTTGCGCGGAAGTTCGATGAACCCGAAGAAGCACCGCGAGGAATCGAATTCCGGCCAATTGAGTCGCCAATTGCGGATGGTGCGACCAGTAGGATGACGGATGAACAGTGGCTCAGGGCCGTCGGGAAGTACGGGTCGAGCGACCCGAGCGCTTCCCACGAGGGCATCAGGGGTGGCGCGCGTCAGCTCGCAGAGCGACTTGAGGCGCGAACTCGGGAGGATCCAGAGCGTTTCGCGCGCTTGAGCTTGAGGTTTCCAGAGGACGCGAATCCTGTGTATCTCGGAGCAGCCCTCAACGGCCTGAGGACAGCCGCCGTCGCGAACGAGCTCAAGCTTCATGTCTGTGGCAAGGCCTTCAGGGAATCGCTTGGGCCATGCGGCCGGTCAATCGTCGATGTGCTTCGGGGGATGGGCGATGAGCTTTCAGAAGAAGCTGTGCAGATGCTCGATCAGCTAGCGACGGAACACGAGGATCCGGGGACCGAGGCTTGGCAGGAGGACGCCGGGGGCCAACCGTACTGCAACGGGAATCCACTTGACGCGGGCATCAACTCAACGCGTGGTAGAGCCGCGGATGCCATCGGTGAGTTCATTCGCAGGAATGTGACTAACGTCGAGCGGTTTGAGGAGACGGTTGGCCGCATGCTCGTGGACCGGAGCGCGTCAGTGCGGGCGTGTGTCGGCGGCACCGTCGAGATGATCGCGCGCCAGCAGCCCGCCGAGGGTATGTCGCTGTTTCTGCGTATGGACCTGTCCGAGGACCGACTGCTCACGACACTTCACGTATACCGTCTCCTCAGCAGGGGTCTTCGTGAACGGTTTGCGGATGTGCGATCTACGGTCGAGCGGATGTTGCGGTCGGCGGAACCGGATGTGCGCCAAGCTGGCGCGCGGCTGGCGGGCCTCGCTGGCCTGGTACATGACGAGGCGGCGGACCTTGTGGACGCCGCTTTGGGCGGAGACGCGAGGCAGCGTGTTGGCGTAGCGCAGGTCGCGGCAGCGAACATTGCGCGCGGGGACACTCGACAATGGTGCGAGACCACGCTCAGTGCCCTGTTCGACGATGCTGACGGCGACGTACGGCGGGCGGCGGCGGGTTGTTTCCGCGAAATGACGGACTCGGCTCTCGAGTCGTACGACGACCTGATCGCTGCGTTCTGCGCCAGCCGGGCCTTGTCGGAGGCCTCCTTCTCGCTTCTGGTGACATTGGAACAATCGCGACGACGGTTGCCGCGGGCCACGTGCATGGTCTGCGAGCGATTGCTTCGCAGGGGGGGCGACGAAGGAGCGGACGGCAGGAACTTGCACATCGTAGTAAGGCTCGTCTTTCGGATGTACCGACAGCATCAAGACGACGAGTGGACCCTGCGAGTGCTGGACTTGCTCGACATGCTCTGTCTGGAAGGCGCGGTGGGGGCCAGGAACGAGTTCGAGCGATTCGAGCGGTAGCAGTGGCGGCTTGGTATGACGGGTACGGGTGGCAAGGCTGACAAACGGATCCTCGTGATCGCCGGACCGAACGGCGCGGGAAAGACGATGTTCGCCACCGAGTTCCTGCCGCACGAGGCAGACTGCCCGATCTTCGTCAATGCGGACTTGATCGCCGCCGGGCTGAGCCCCTTTCGTCCGGGCCGTGTGGTGGTAGAGGCCGGCAGGCTGGTGTTGAGGCAGATCGACCTGCTCGGGCGACAGGGCCGGAGCTTCGCTTTCGAGACGACCCTGAGCGGGCGTGGTCACGCGCGACGGATCACCCAGTGGCGGGAACAGGGGTACCGGGTGAAGCTCTTCTTCTTGCGGTTGCCGACGCCGGAGGCGGCGATCGCGCGCGTCGCGCAACGCGTGGCGGAAGGTGGTCACGACGTGCCGGAGGCGGTGATTCGGAGGCGGTTCCACGCGGGTTGGCGCAACTTCGAGGAGACCTACCGAGGTCTTGTCGACGGGTGGGCGGTGTACGACAATTCCGACGACGTTCCGATCGTGCTCGAGGAACGGAGTCACAAGTGAGCATCCAGCGCGGGAGCTCGTCTCTGGCGGAACGAGATCCGGACATGGCGGGCGCGGAAGTGGCCATGCGCCGCGCGGCTCGGCGCGCTCACGAGCGGGCGAAGCAGGCTGCCCGAAGGGCGGCCAGAGCCCGGTGGACCGCGAGGCTCGACGGCCTCCGCAGCTCGATTCGCTCGCTGGGGTCCTTGTGGCGCAGAGTGTGATTGCGTCGGGCCTACGAAGCGCCCCGCCCATGCCGCTGTTCCGTGACTGCGAATAATGTCACATTGCGAAATGAACCATTATTCATTTGAATGTACCGGGGTACATTTCCCCGACAGCGAGGCGAGAGGGCGCCAGCGGGCCGCCGCGGGCTTCCGTCGGCGCGACACGCGGCCGCGCCCATTCCAAGGCTGTGTCCGCGAGGTGGCGGCGGGGCCGAGCGCCAGTCGCGCACCGTTCAGGCGTAGACGCCGAACTCGAGGCGGGTGAGCACTGCGTCGACCAGCCGCGCGTCGGCGTCGGTGTTCAGCAGCGAGAGAGGTGACCGGCCGGAGAGGGCGGCGTTGGGAGCCGACAACCAGGCGCGGACGTCCGCGTCGTCGTCGAAGACCGTCCGAGCGTGCTCGAAGAGGCGTCGTGCTCGGAGCAACCGATCCGAATCGGCCGTCGAGGTCAGCCCGTCGAGAATACCCGGGGTCTTCGCAGTCATGGGAGCGATCTCAGCCCCGGCGCGGCTGCCTCCGAAACGGGACGTTGAGCCTTACGGGCAGCGGAACCGGTCCTCCAGGGCCCGCAGCACCAGCTCGACGTCCAGCTCGTCCCGTTCCCGGGGGTGCTCTTCCAGGTAGACGAGCACCCTGCGGACGACCTGGGCGATGGTCGTGCCCCCGGGCACGCAGACCCGGTCGGGCATGAACGACTGGGCCGCGATGATGACGCCGCGCACGAGGCCGGCGCAGTAGCCCATGCCGAACGGGTCCTGGTTGAACGTGTCCTCCTGGCCCGCCCCGGTGCGCCCGAGGAACTCGAAGTAGAGCTGGCACCGCTGCTCGAGCAGGGCGCCGGTCCCCGTGCGGGGCGGCGCCTCCTGCTCCGCGCGCACCGGTTGCAGGGCGAACAGCAACAGAACGACGAGGAGGCAGCGGGTGCGGACCATGACGGCCTACTTCGCCTTCGCGGCCTCCATCTCCTGCACGCGGGCGCCGCGCAGGAGGTTCTCCATGCCGTAGTTGCGCTCGTGGCAGGCGTACTCGTACATCAGGCCCTCGGTCTTCGGCATGTCGAGGGCGGCCGTCCACTCGCGCTCCCAGGTCGTGGGGTCGCGGAACGTCACCTCGTAGCGCAGGATGTTGGCCTCGGGCCGCGAGAACCGCTCGACCAGGTGCAGGTTCTCGCCCGAGCCCCGCCACGGGGCCTGCCCCGAGAAGCCGTCGGTCTCGACGACGAGGGTGTCGCCCTCCCAGCGGGCGTGCGAGCGGCCGAGCCACTGCGGCGGCAGGTGGCCGGGCGCGGGGCCGGCGCCGAGGGGGATGATGCGCATCTCGTGGACCATCTCCAGCAGAATCGCGACGTGACTCTCGGTCTGGAAGATCTGGAGGTTGTTGTTGTAGGCGCCGCCGAGCCGGACGGTGCCGCGCGACAGGCAGCGTTCCCAGAGTCCACGGTCCTCGGGGTTCTCGGACAGCTGGCGCGGGCGGGCGGCGGCCCGGCGCGCCTCGGCGCGGGTCTCGGCCTCGGGGGTCCGCGCCGGGATGCGGCCGTCGGGGGGATCGATGATCAGCGCGGTCCGGCCGTCGGAAAGCCCGCGGTCCCACCAGAACTGGTTGTAGGCGAGGCCGACGTCGCGCTCGGCGCTCAGCTCGGCCCGGCGCTCGGAGCTGGCGAACGTCGTTGCCTGGATGTTCGCCTCGGCGACCTCCTCCGCGGTCAGGAACTCGCGTCCCTCGTGGCGCTCGGGCCTCTCGAGCGGCGTGACGGTGGCGTGGCTCCACACGCCCTGCAGGTCCGGCGCGCCCCAGGGCGTCCGCGGCGCGGGGGAGCCGGCCGGAGCCCGTCCCGCGGAGGCGGGCTGACCCGCCGTCGCCGACGCGGCCAGGATGGCCATCGCGAGCAAGGTCGACAAGGCGGCGAAGGTCCGATGGGTCATGGTTTCCCTTTCGTCAGGTTGGCGTGCCGACAGTATACGTCCGGGGCGAAACGGCGCCGGGCGGGGTCGGCGGGTCGGTTGGCGGATTCCCGACCAGCCGTCAATCGCCCGGGGACGCTGACGGAAGGCTGCCTCGCCGAGCGCAGAGCGCGTGAAACGGCAGTAACGGACTGCGGCCGGTGGGCAACGTCCGGTGTGCACCCAGCGTGGTTCGCGGAACCATGCGGCGCGGCACTACCGTAGCTTTTCCAGGCGCTTGCCGCGATTCAGAGACTTCGCGAACTTCACGGCCAGGACACTGGTCGATCACGGTCCCGGGTCGATCGTCAGGCGTCGCGCGGTCCTGAAATCTCGGCTCGCAGGCTCTGCATGCGTTCGTCTATCGCGCGTCGTACCTCCTCCACCACCGACATCACCCGCCGGCCGACGGCCCCCTCGAGGTCGGCGTCGTCGGACGCGTCGACCTCGGCCCGCAACTCGGCCAGGCGATCGAGGGCCGGGATCGCTTCGGCGAGGCGGCCTCGCCACGTCGAGTGGAGGGATGGCTGGTCGGGTCGCGCGAGCAGCTCCTGCAGGATGTCGATCTCGTCCCGGGCGATCTGCTCGATGTCGTCGAGCATGGCGTGCATCGTGCTTCGCAGATCTTCGGGTTCACGCTGACACGCGAGCGTCGCCAGGGCCGCGAGCGCGATGGCGGTGACGGCCAGTGTGCGCGCGATCATCTATCTCATGCTCCGTTCTCGTCGCGGGCGCGCCGCGGGCCGCCGCCCCGGCGCAGGCGACCCTGACTACCGGTATCGCTACAGGTCATCGCGCACGGGGGACAAGCCTCGGCCGTCGCGGCCTCCGCCGCCGTACCAGCGCGGCATCGCGCATGGGGGACGAGCCTCGGCCGTCGCGGCCCTCCGCCGCCGTACCGGCGCGGCCGGAGCGAGATCGGCGGGCGCCCTCGGATTCGGGAGCAGCCGGTCGAAGGCCATGACCCATCCCATGGAGCCGCCGTACCGCGCGATCGGTCGAGGCGCCGTTCGGGTCGCGGTTCCGCGACGCCGACAGTATACGTTCCCGGCCGTGCCGGATGCCTCGCGCATCCGTCGCGTCGGTCGTGACGGCCGGTCTTCCACACTGGTAGTATGCCCGCGACAAGCGTATGCCGCGCAAGGCCGGGCTCGGGATCGTTCGACGACGCCCGGTCGTCGCGGCGTCGGCCGGGGCGCTCGACCGGGCCGGCGTCGATCGGGTCGCGCTGGAGGGCGCCTCGGGCGTGAGAGGAGATTCGTCGATGCGATCGGTCGTCACTATCGTCACGTTCGTCGGCATCTGTCTGGCCGGCGCCGCCGCCTTCGGGCAGGCGCCGGACACGGTGCATCTCGAGGAGTTGACCTGGACGGAGGTGCGCGACGCGGTCGCGGCGGGGAAGACGACGATCATCATCCCCACCGGCGGCACCGAGCAGAACGGTCCCCACATGGTGCTGGGCAAGCACAACTACCTGGTGCGGCACAAGGCGGGGGAGGCGGCGCGCCGGCTTGGCGACGCGCTGGTCGCGCCGGTGATGGCCTACGTGCCCGAGGGGAACGTCGATCCGCCGAGCGGGCACATGCGCTTCCCCGGCACAATAACCACCCCGCCCGAGGTGTTCGAGCAGGTGCTGGAGTACGCCGCGCGCAGCCTCGCGCAGCACGGATTCGTCGACGTCGCGCTGATGGGCGACAGCGGCGGCAACCAGCGGTCGCAGGCGGCGGTGGCGGAGCGGCTGAACGAGGAATGGGCCGACGGGCCGGCGCGGGTGCATCACCTCACCGACTACTACCCCGGGCGCGGCGACGACTGGCTGGTCGAGCAGGGCGAGCGGGCCGAGGACGTGGGCACCCACGCCGGCATGCACGACACGTCGACCCTGCTGTTCCTCGACCCCTCGAAGATCCGGCCCGACCGCATGGAGCCGGGCACCGGCGGCACGGGCAACGGGGTCAGCGGCACGCCGTCGCGGTCGAGGGCCGAGTACGGCGAGCAGATTCTCGAGATGCAGATTGGGGCGGCGGTGAGCCAGATCCGGCGTCTGCGCGCGTCGAGCCGCGGGCAGTGACGCTCGGGACGGCGGGCTGGCTTGCCGGCGTCCTTGACGGGGCGTTGCGCCGGCGCGACGAGGCCGCTCCTGACGGCGCCCCGGGCGGTCGAGCGTCGACGCGGAAGCCGGGGCATCCCGGGCCCACGGTCCCGACGAGAACCGGAGCAGAGCACGGAGGATAGCGATGAGACGCCACGCACGGCTCGTTTCGCCGGCGGTCGCCGCCGGCGCGGTCCTGGTCACGTCGGTGCTCGCGGGGCAGTCGCCCGCGGGCGACCATCTGCGGGGCACGGTGCGCAGCCCGGCGGGGCCCGAGGCGGGGGTGTGGGTGATCGCCGAGACCGACGACCTCGACACCGGCTTCCGCAAGATCGTGGTCACGGACGACGAGGGGCGCTTCCTCGTTCCCGATCTCGCGGACGCGTCGTACCAGGTCTGGGTGCGCGGCTACGGCCTCGTCGACTCCGACCCCGTGACGGCGGAGCCGGGAGAGATTCTGGCCCTCGACGCGGTGCCCGCGGCCTCGCCGCAGGAGGCGGCGCGGGTCTATCCAGCCAACTACTGGTACTCGCTGCTCGAACCGCCGGCCGCCAGCGAGTTCCCGGGCACCGGACCCGCCGGCAACGGCATTGCCCGCGGTCTCCGCAGTCAGGCCGCGTGGGTCGACGTCACCAAGCAGGGCTGCCAGCTCTGCCACCAGATGGGCAACCGGTTCACGTTCGACATGGGCCACCTCGACGGGTTCGACTCGTCGGCCGAGGCCTGGGCCCACCGGCTGACCTTCGGCCAGCGCGGCCGGCAGATGAGCGGGGTCCTCAACCGGTTCGGCCGCGAGCGGGGGCTCGCGATGTTCGCCGACTGGAGCGACCGCATCGCCGCCGGCGAGGTGCCCGAGGCCCCGCCGCGGCCCCGGGGGGTCGAGCGCAACCTCGTGCTGACGATGTGGGACTGGGCCGGCGAGACCTCCTACGTGCACGACGAGGTGACCACCGACAAGCGCGACCCCACCGTCAACGGCGGCGGGCTCGTCTACGGCGTGTCCATCACCACCGACAAGCTCGTCATCACCGACACCGACCGGCACGAGTCCATCGAGCTCGACGTGCCGCTGCGCGAGCCGCGCGAGATGGTGCCGTCGATGTTCCCGACCGGGCCCGGGTTCGAGCCGTCGCCGTACTGGGGCGACGAGATCATCTTCGACGCTCCCGCCAACCCCCACAACCCGATGATGGACGCGCGGGGGCGGGTGTGGCTGACCTCCACCGTGCGCCGCCGGGAGAACCCGGACTGGTGCCGCGAGGGGTCGGACCACCCCTCGGCCCGCTACTTCTCCGTCGACCGCAGCGGGCGGCAGATCTCGGTCTACGACCCCGCCACCGAGGAGTGGCAGCTTATCGACAGCTGCTACGGCACCCATCATCTGCAGTTCGGCGAGGACGCGCAGGACACCCTGTGGTTCAGCGGCGACCCGAACGTCGTCGGCTGGCTCGACACGAAGCTGTACGACGAGACCGGCGACGAGCAGCTCTCGCAGGGCTGGTGCCCGACCGTCGTCGACACCAACGGCGACGGCGTGATCACGCGGCCCTGGAACGAGCCGGGCGACGAGGTCGACCCGGGGCGCGACACCCGCATCGCCGGCTTCGCCTACGGCATCATCGCCAATCCCGTCGACGACACCGCGTGGGTCGCCCGCACCGGGCCGTTTCCGGGCCGCCTCGTCCGCCTCGACCGCGGCGACAATCCCCCGGAGACGTGCATCGCCGAGGTCTACGAGCCGCCGTCGGTCGAGAACCCCGCCGTCGACCCCGCGCAGACGGGGCACGCTCCCCGCGGCGTCGACGTGGACCGCAACGGGGTCATCTGGACCGCGCTGTCCGGCAGCGGCCACATGGCCAGCTTCGACCGCAGCCGGTGCCGCGTCGTGAACGGGCCGGACGCCACCGGCCAGCACTGTCCCGAGGGCTGGACCCTGTATCCGACTCCCGGACCGCAGATGAAGGGGGTCACCGACCCCGGCAGCGCCGACTATCACTACTACAACTGGGTCGACCAGTTCGGCACCCTGGGGCTCGGCCCCAACGTCCCCATCGCCCCCGGATCGGGGTCCGACTCGCTGCTGGCCCTGCTCCCCGACACCGGCGAGTGGGTGGTCCTGCGGGTGCCCTATCCGCTCGGGTTCTTCGCCCGCGGCCTCGACGGTCGCATCGACGACCCCGACGCCGGCTGGAAGGGGCGGGGGCTGTGGGCCAACTACGGGTCGAACCTGAACTGGCACATCGAGGGCGGGCAGGGGAGGCGCAGCGCCATCATCCACTTCCAGCTCCGGCCCGATCCGCTGGCGGAGTGAAGGGAGACGGGCGACGGGGCAGAGGCGCCGGTCCGGTAACCTCCTGCGCGTGGCGCGATTCGGGTGCGTCGCCACGGCCGGCGCCGCTGACGGCTCCCGAGCGAGGACAGCGGGAGGGATGACGCGGCTGGACGAGGAGCGGGCACCTTGGTGATCTACGCGCTGTGGTCATTGAGTAGTTTTACTCAACATGCTAATCTCCATGGATGGCTCCGTTCCATCGCGAGCAGGTCGCCACGCTCGTCCATCGCCTCGTCGAGCCGCCGCGCCGCATCATCGCCCTGTTCGGCCCGCGCCAGTCCGGCAAGACGACCATCGTCCGCCAAGCCCTCGGCCGGCTTGATCGACCCAGCCTCTACCTGCCGGTCGACGAACCCGGCTCGCCGGTCGTCCGCATTCCGCCGTCTGCGGCGGGGACGGCCCCGGGGCGCCAACCGCGCGACGCGGAATGGCTCGTGCTCAGATGGGAGGCCGCCCGACGCGAGGCGGGAACGTCGCCGCGCGGAGCGGTGCTCGTCCTCGACGAGATCCAGAAGATCCCCCAGTGGTCGGAGGCCGTCAAGGGGCTATGGGACGCGGACCGTGCGGTCGATTGGCCTCTGCACGTCGTGGTCCTCGGTTCGGCGCCCCTGCGCGTGCAGTCCGGACTGACGGAGAGCTTGGCCGGCCGCTTCGAGCCGATGCGGGTGACCCACTGGTCGTTCCCGGAGATGGCTGATGCGTTCGGTTTCGACCTGCCGACCTATCTCTACTTCGGCGGCTTTCCGGGGGCCGCGTCCCTGGTTCGGAATCAGCAGTTGTGGCGCGAGTACATCCTGCAGGCGCTCGTCGAGCCGAACATCGATCGGGACCTGCTGGCGATGACGCGGGTGGACAAGCCGGCGCTGTTGAAGCGGCTGTTCGAGCTGGGAGCGGGGTGCTCGGGGCAGATTCTGTCGTACACGAAGATGCTGGGGCAGCTTCAGGACGCCGGCAACACGACCACGTTGGCGCGCTACCTCGACCTGCTGGAGAGCGCCGGGCTGCTCGCCGGGCTGCCGAAGTACGCGAGCCGCCCGCATCGACGGGGATCGAGCCCCAAGCTCACCGTGCTCAACACGGCGCTCATGACGGCGGGTTCCGGGTACTCGTTCGAGGAGGCGCAAGCCGATCGCACGTTCTGGGGACGCGTCGTCGAGAGCGCGGTCGGCGCTCACCTGCTCAACACGGCGACCTCGGACATCCGGCTCCACCATTGGCGGGACGGCCCCCACGAGGTCGACTTCGTTCTGCAACGCGGCCCGCGGGTCGTGGCCATCGAGGTGAAGAGCGGACCGAGGCGGGGCGCGCTGACGGGCCTGCAGACGTTCGAGGAGCGCTTCCGGCCCCGGCGGTTGCTGCTCGTCGGTGAAGGCGGCGTGCCGCTCAACGAATTCCTGGCCGCGCCTGCCGGTCAGTGGTTCGAAGAGCCATGAGCGGCATCGTTCCGCGTACCTGCACCGAGGATGAGTCGCGGGGCGGCGAGTCCCGTCGTGCCGCCTCGCGGCGGGGATCGGACACGACGCGCCATCGTAGGATTGGACAGGGTGACGGCGAACCCCGAGGTGCCGACTACCCGGTCGACCGGAGCCGCGCGCTCTCCAGACCCCTCGCGGACTTCCGGACAGTGCCCGCCTACGTGCTGCTCGGCGACCCGGGATCCGGCAAGAGCACGTCGTTCGCGGCCGAGTGCGACGCGCTCGGATCGGCGGCCTGCCTCATCACCGCGCGCGACTTCCTGACGTTCGATCCCGCCGCCCATCCGGAGTGGCGCGGGAAGACCCTGTTCATCGACGGACTCGACGAGGTGCGGGCCGGTCGCGGCGACGCGAGAGGGTCCCTCGACGCGATCAGGGGGCGGCTGGACGCCCTGGACCGGCCGGCCTTCCGGCTGTCGTGCCGCGAGGCGGACTGGCTCGGCGCGAACGATCGGACCAGTCTCGTCAGGGTGTCTCCGCACGACAGTCTGACCGTACTGCGGCTGGACCCGCTCGCCGACCGGGACATCGAACGGATTCTGAGCGGCCGCGCCGGCATCGAGGACGCCGTTGCGTTCATGGCCGAGGCCAATGAGAAAGGGGTCGGCGGTTTCCTGGAGAACCCCCAGTGCCTGCGCATGCTGGCCGACGTCGTGACGGACGGCGGCGGCTGGCCGGGGAGCCGTCTGGAACTCTTCGAGCAGGCGTGCCTGCGGATGGCGTGGGAGCACAACGGCGAGCACGAGGCGGCCGGATCGGGAGGGAGTGGCGCCGCTGCGCGCGGAGAGGAGCTGCTCGATGCCGCCGGACGCTTGTGCGCAGTGTTCCTCCTCTCTGGCGCTGCGGGCTGCGCAATCGCCGAGAGTCGCGAAGACGCCGACTATCCGCACGTGAGTCGGTGCGGCGACGAGTACGCGGAGCGGTGCAGGCAGGTTAGTGGCACGAAGCTGTTCCGGGCCGTGGATGAGGGGCGATTCCGGCCGGTGCATCGCCACGTGGCCGAGTTCCTGGCCGGCCGGCATCTGGCCCGGCTCGTCGAGGGCGGCGGAAGGCACGGTCGAGACGGCCGGCGCGGCATTCCGGCACGGCGGGTTCTTGCCTTGATGACGGGTCACGACGCGCGTGTGGTGACGGCTCTCCGAGGGTTGTCCGCCTGGGTCGCGGCGCAGTCCGGAGCGGCGCGGCGGGAGCTCGTCGAACGGGACCCGATCGCCGTCGCCATTTACGGTGACGCGAGCCGGTTCTCGACCCCCGAGAAAGTTGCGCTGCTGGAATCGCTCGCAGACCAGAGCCGGCGGCAGTTGGAGGTTCTACTGAGGGCGTCGTCGCTCGACCCCGGCCAGCCGATCTCCGCCGCCGGATCTCTCGTGGCGCCGGATACCGAGCAGGCGCTACGGGAGATCCTGACCGATCCGCGCCGCGATGACGAACAACAGACGCTCGTCGTGTTCATCCTCCGCGCGCTCCCGCACGGCGCCCGCCTTCCCGGGTTGGCGCACGTACTGCTGAACCTGATCCGCGACGAAACTCGCATTCCGGGCGTTCAACGCCGCGCGCTGGACGCGCTGGTCCATGCTGGTTGTCACGACGGGGACGGCAACGCCTGTCTCAGTGGGTTGCTGGCGGATGTACATGCCGGAGAGATCTCCGATCCGGACGACCATCTTCTCGGCACCCTGTTGATGCGGCTCTATCCCGGGAGCTTGTCTCCAGCCGAAGTGTGGACGTATCTTTCCGAGTCGGCCGCACCGTTCTTCGGCCAGTACTTCACCTTCTGGCTATCGCATCTGGTGGCGGAGGCTCCGGATGCGGAGCTCGCCGAGCACCTCGACCTGTTGGTCGCCCGGCGCGACGATCTCCAGGCGGCGCTGCGGAGCCGCGGGCTCGATGAGCTGCCCGCCTGCCTGCTGGCCCGCGGTCTGGACGCGTGTGGCGAGCGTCTGGAGGCGAAGCGTCTGTACGATTGGCTCGGTGTTGGTTTGACGTGGGATTGCAGCGGCGGAGCGGGCGCGCGGGTCCGCGGTTGGCTGACGCGGCGCCCGACGACTCAGAAGGCGATTCTGGTGGAGGGAGTGCGGCGGTGCTCCCAGTCCCGGGACGGTGACCTTCAACGGTGTGCGCTCGATGTCGAACGACGGCTCTACGGCGCCGATTGGCCGCCCGACTTCGGTCTGTGGTGTTTGGAACGCGCGGAGGAGGCGACCGATCGCCGAGTCGCCGGCTACTTCCTGGACAGGGTCCGCCGCGCGCTGGACAGCCGAGTCGGTGATGAAGGGTTGACCCACGATCACGTCATCGAGCGGACGCGGGATCAGCCCCTCCTCGCCCGCCTGTTCGCGGAGAAGAGCGCCCGCGTACCGGATATCGAGTGCCTGGAGATCCATCACGGTCTGGCGCAGGCCGAGAGAGAACGGGAGCGGAAACACGGGGAATGGCTTGGCCACCTTCGCGCCCACGAGACCGCGCTCCGGGAGAATCGGTGTCCGCCGGCCCTGCTGCACCAGTTGGCGGCGGCCTACTTCGATGTGCTCGTCGGCGTCGTCGGTGCCACGCCCGCGGCCCGGCTGGAGCACCTTTTTCGCGACGACGGACGCCTGTTGGAGGCGGGTTGGGAAGGGCTCTACCGGGCGATCGACAGGGACGACCTTCCGGACGTCGAGGAGATCGTTCGCCTACGGGACGACAACCAACAGCACTTTCTCGCGCTGCCGGTCCTGGCGGGCGCCGTCGAGATGCACGCTGCGGGGGGGGGCGCGTTGGATCGCCTGGACGGGAACCAGGTACGGAGCGCCCTGGCCTTCCACTACTGCACGCGCGGGGTCCATGAAGCGCCGTGGTATGCACACGTCGTCCGTTCCCGTCCGAAAGTCGTGGCCGACGTGCTGGTTCGATGTGCTTCATCACCGCTGAAGCGGAATCGGCAGGACGTCGCCGGTCTCGATGAGGTCGCAAGCATGGAGGATCACGCCGAGGTGGCTCGGCACGCGGTCCTTCCGTTGCTCCGCGCCTATCCGCTACGTGCGGCGGTCAAGACCGGACGGCTTGACGCGCTGCTCTGGTCCGCGCTTCGTTACGCCGACGGGGAATCGCTAAGGGCGCTGATCGGCGAGAAGTCGTCCCTGGAGAGCGTGAGTGCCGCCCAACGCGTCCGCTGGCTCGCGGCGGGTGTCTTGGCGTCGCCGGAGGACTACATCGGACGGCTGGAGCGCTTCGTGGGTGGGCATGCCGAACGCGCGCGGCACGTCGCATCGTTCTTCGATGCCGGCGCGGTTGCGCCGACTCGACGGGTGGAGTCCGATTCGGGGACTGTCCTCGTCGGGACGTTCGACGAGACGCATCGCTGTTCGGTGGCATCGTCTCTGGGCGAACGGCTCGGCCCGCGTGTGCTCGGCCGTCTGATTCGACTGATGGCCGGGACGCGTTCTCCCCAACGGGGCGTCACGGAGCTGATTCGCGGCCTCGCGGTGCTGCCCGACGCCGCGGCCGGCTCGGTATTGGAGACCCTGGTGTCCGAACCGTCCCTGTCCGTTTGGGAAGAGGAGCTGGTGCGGGCTCGGGACGATCAACTCGCCGTCCGCCGAGACGCCGCCTACCGTCATCCGGATGCGGAGACGGTCTGCCGGGCGCTGGACGACGGCCCGCCGGCGAACGCGGGGGACCTCGCGGCCCTCGTCACTGACCGTCTTCACGAAATGGACGGTCGGATCGGAAACGACAATGCCAACGGCTGGCGTCCGTTCTGGAATGAAGATCCACGTAGTCGCGTCGGCACCGCCCCCAAACACGAGGAATCCTGTCGGGACGCGCTGTTGGGGGAGCTGCGGCGTTGGCTGCCGGGCGAGGTCGACGTGCAACCGGAAGGTCGCTACGCGAACGACAAGCGTGCGGACATCCGTGTCTCGTGCCGGGACTTCCAGGTACCGGTCGAGATCAAGAAGAACCTGCATCCGAATCTCTGGAGCGCACTGCGCGAGCAGTTGATTGCCCGATACGCCCGCGATCCGGCGACGGACGGGTACGGGATCTACGTGGTGCTCTGGTTCAGCGGGATCGACGGGCGCACGCCATCCCCTCCGTCCGGTGGCCCTCCCCGCGCCCCCGGTGCGCTGAGACAGCGTCTGCAGGACACGTTGACGCCGGAAGAGGCCCGAAAGATCTCGGTGTGCGTGATCGACGTCAGCGCGCCCGCGGCGGGGACGCGGTAGGCGGACGACCTCGTGGGGGCGCCGGATCCGCTGGCGGAGTGAGTGAGCCGGCGGCCGGTCACCGGGCGGAGGCTCCCGCCCGGTGACCGCGTCGGTGAGGACTGCCCGCGCCGCGGTGGCCGGCGTCAGGCCTTGGCCAGCGCCTTGGCCATGTTGCCGAGCGCCCGCTCGACGAGCTGGCGCGACGTGCCGATGTTCATCCGCATGCGGCCGTCGCTGCCCAGGCCATAGCTGGAGCCCGCGTTCAGATGGATGTGGGCGTGGTCCACCAGGAAGCGCTGGAACGCCTGTTCCGGCGTGGTCGGCCGCTCCGCCGCCGCTGCCGCCTGCTTCATGCGGGTCCTGTCCATCGCCTCGGCGACGTCGAGCCACGCCAGGAAGGTGCCCTCCGGCTTCACTGCCTTCACCCCCGGCACGTTTGCGTTGACAGTCGACTCGACGAAGTCCTGCGTGCCGTCGATGTACTCCAGGAGCTGGTCGAGCCAGTCCTCGCCCTCGTTGTAGGCGGCCTCGGCCGCGATGATGCCGAGCGTGTTCATCGACTGCCGATGCTGTCCGACGCCCGCGATCCGGTCCAGGTAGTCCGGGTTGGTCGAGAACTGGTAGGCGCACTTCATCATCGACAGGTTGAACGACTTGCTGACCGACTTGTAGGTGACGCTGTTGCGGACGATGGTCTCGTCGTCGAGGGTGGCGTACGGCGTGTAGGTGTGGCCCCTCGTGACGAAGTCGCAGTGGATCTCGTCGGCCAGCACCACCACCCGCCGCCGCGTGCAGATCTCGCCGAGGGTCATCAGGTCGGCCCGCGACCACACGTTGCCGGTGGGGTTGTGCGGGTTGCACAGGATGAACGCGTGGGTGTCGTGGTCGATGCGGCGCTCCAGGTCCTCGAAGTCCATCTGGTAGCGACCGTCGACGAGCTTCAGGGGGCTCTCCTCGGCCACGCAGCCGACGACCCGGATGTCGGTGTAGAACCCGTTGTAGCCCGGCGTCTGCATGAGCACCTTGCTGCCCGGGAGGCAGAAGGCGCGCAGGGTGCTGATGACGCCGGCGTGGACGCCGGGCGCGTGCTGGATGGTGTCGGGGTCGATGTCGAGCCCGTAGCGCCGGCGGTTCCAGTCGACGATCGACTCCTTGTAGGAGGCGGGGATCGACATGTAGCCGAAGTTCTCGTGCCCGATGCGCTCGCGGAGGGCGCGGGTGATGGGCGGCGCGATGCGGAAGTCCTGGTCGGCGGTGCCCATGCCGACCTCGATCTTGTCGCGGCCGTAACGGGCGATCTGGGCGTCCCACTTCGACGAGTCGGTCCCGATGCGGCTGTAGATGGTGTCGAAGTCGTAGCGGCCGTCCTGGAGCCGGGCCCCGCCGCCGGTCTCCGCCGCTAGGGGAACCGTGGCGCCGACGGCGCCCGCGACCGCGGTCATGCCGGTGCTGCGCAGGAACGCGCGCCGGTCGAGCCGACTCAGCTTGGACATCTGTGGACTCCTCTCGCATTGCCTCGACGTTCGTCTTCAACCGCCGTGCGGGCGTCGCCGCTGTCATGCCGTGACCCGGGCGTACGCCCAGAGCACAGCATAGACCACCCGGTGGCAGAGTCAACTCCGCGGTTCCTCGGAGCGTCAGCCGTCGCGGAACGGCGCCGGACCACCCCGCGCCGAGTGACGCGTTCAGTCCGGCTGCGCGACGTCGGTCACTTCAGGAACCGCTCCGTCGAGCGACGTCCGGCACGAACCCAGCCGACAATCTCGCGTCCCGACACGTCGGTCGCCACGCCCGGCACGTCGAGAGGGGATCCCGCCGGCGAGTTCGGCCGCAGCGTGAAGACCTGCCCGTCGCGCCGGCGAATCCGGACCTCGCCGTCCAGGGCCGCCTGTCGCAGCACGTCGGCGAACCGCTGTCGCGCCTCGGAGTACGTGTAGACCTTCATTCCGTTACCTCCACGAGCGGCAGCCCCATCGTGCGCGCCGCCCGCGCCATGCCGCGGTCCAGGGTCAGGAGCGGCGTCCGCTCCAGCCTCGCGGTCTCCAGAACGTACGCATCGTACGCGTAGACCCGCAGGGAGGTCGCCAGGGCCAGGGCTCGCGCGATGTCGATCTGGTCGGCGCGTCCCCGGCGGGCGGCGGCACCACGTATGATGATCGGCGGCGGCGCGACGCCCCGCCACTCCAGATGACTGTCCGCCTTCGCTTCGCCGCCGGCACGCTGGACATCAGCGGGTTCGACGGGGCCTCCGAGCCGCGGCTGCCCGACGCCTGCCGGTGGGACCCGCGGACCCGGCGGTTCCGCGCCCCGGCCGCCGCCTATGCGCCGGTGGTGCGGGCGCTGGTGCGCCGCCGGATCGCGTACGAGGACGAGGCCCGGGGCTACGGGGTTCTCGACGGGGGGCTGCGGGTGCGCCGCGAGCCGCGACCCTTCCAGACCGAGGCGGTCGAGGCGTGGCGGGCCGCGCAGGGGCGCGGGGTCGTCGTGCTGCCGACGGGGGCCGGCAAGACCGAGGTGGCGCTGCTGGCCATGGACGCGGTGCGCCGCGACACCATCGTGGTGGCGCCGACCCTCGATCTGGTCGGGCAGTGGCACCGGCTGCTGCGCGAGCGGTTCCGGTCGGAGATCGGCGTCCTCGGCGGCGGCGACCATCGCGTCGAGGCCATCACCGTCTCGACCTACGACTCCGCCTTCCTCCACATGGAGCACCTCGGCGCCCGCTTCGGTCTCGCCGTGTTCGACGAGTGCCATCACCTGCCCGGCCCCGCCTACGCGCTGGCGGCCGAGCGCTGCCTCTCGCCCTACCGGCTCGGCCTGACCGCGACCCCGGAGCGCCTGGACGGCCGCCACGCCGACCTCGAATCGCTGGTCGGACCCGTCGTCTACCGCAAGCGGGTGCGCGACCTCACCGGCGACTATCTCGCCGACCACGCCGTCGAGCGCATTCTCGTGGAGCTGACCGAGGCCGAGCGCCGAGCCTACGACGAGGCGCGCGGGGTCTACCGGTCGTTCGTCGTGGGCCAGGGCATCCGGATGTCGAGCCCCGACGGGTGGTCGCAGTTCGTCATGCGCTCGTCGCAGAGCGCGGAGGGGCGGCGCGCGATGGCCGCCTATCAGCGCCACAAGGAGATCGCGTTCGCGGCGCCGTCGAAGCTCGCCTACGTGGAGGAGCTGCTGCACCGGCACCGGCGCGACCGCGCGCTGCTGTTCACCGAGCGCAACCGCACCGCGTACGCCTTGTCGCGCCGGTTCCTCCTGCCGATAATCACGCACCAGACCAAGGTCTCCGAGCGCACCCGCATCCTGGAGGACCTCGGTGCCGGCGTCTACAACGCGCTCGTCACGTCGAAGGTGCTGAACGAGGGCGTGGACCTGCCCGCCGCCAGCGTCGGCATCGTCATCTCCGGCAGCGGGTCGGCGCGCGAGCACGTGCAGCGGCTCGGCCGCCTCCTGCGCAAGCAGGGAGACAAGACCGCGGTCCTCTACGAGCTCGTCGCGAACGACACGACCGAGGTGTTCACGAGCGAGCGGCGCCGGGAGTCGCATGCCGACGGCTGACCTGGTGCGGGTGCGGCGCTCCTCCCGGGTCCGGGGGGCGTCTCCGCCGCAAATGACATGCTGACGACCGACCTGGTGCGGGTGCGGCGCCGCGGCGGCCGCATCGAGGCGCGGCGGCTGGGGCGCGGCGAGCGCGAGCGCCTGCTCGCGGCGGCGGAAGGGTTCGTCGCGGCCGCGCAGGCCGCGCTCGACCGTCCCCGGGCGGCGTTCGAGGCGGCGTGCGACGACGTGCCGTGCGAGCCCACCGACTACAAGCTGCTCCAGGGGCTGCGGAAGCTCGTGCGCGATCGCTGCGTCTTCGAGACGCGGGGGGACGTGGATCCGCCGGCGGTGCGCCGCGCCGTCTTCGCGCGCGCCGCCGCGGTCCGGCGCGCCCTCGACGACGGGGCTCCGTTCGAGCCCGGCGCGGTCATCGCGGCGGCGGCGGCCGAGTGCGGCCTGCCCGCGCGCGACGTTCCCGACGCCCTGTTCGCCGACCTGAAGGAGCACCAGGTCCTCGCGCGGTTCGACGCCATCGGCGGGCCGGCGCTCGTCGCCGCCTACGAGACCGCGCAGCACCAAGCGATCCTCCTGCGGGCGGTGCGCGTCGTCGTGACGTTCGACCGGCCCGACCCCGGCGGGTTCCGGCTCTTCTTCCGGCGCCTGAAGTTCCACCGGCTGCTGTACGTCGCGACCCGGCAGCCCGGCGGCGTGTGCCGCATCGAGATCGACGGACCGTTCAGCCTGTTCAGGTCCGTCACCGCCTACGGTCTGCAGCTCGCGCTGCTGCTGCCGGCGCTCGATGCCTGCGCCTGCCGCTGGGAGCTGGACGCCGAGATCCTGTGGGGTCCCGAGCGGCAGGCGCTGCAGCTCCATCTCGAGGGCGAGCCGGCGGGTGCCGCCGGCGGCGACGCGCGGCTGCCCGACGAGGTCGCCCGGTTGCGCGATCGGTTCAGTGAGATGAAGACAGCGTGGAACGTGCAGGTGGCGCACGAGCTGCTCGACGTCCCGGGCTTCGGCCTGTGCGTGCCCGACCTCGTCTTCACGCATGCCGACACCGGTCATCGCGTCCACTTCGAGGCGCTCGGCTACTGGAGCCGCGAGGCGGTCTGGCGCCGCGTCGAGCTGGTCGAGGCGGGGCTGGCGCAGCCGATCGTCTTCGCGGTCAGCCGCCGGCTGCGCGTCAGCGAGGAGGTCCTCGACGAGAATCTCCCCGGCCAGCTCTACGTCTACGCCGGCGCCATCAGCGCCCGCGCCATCGAGGAGCGGCTCGAGACGAGCCTGGTCGCGGCGCGCCGGTGACCCGGGGCTCTTGGCGGGGCGGCTCACTCCACGCGGGCGCTTCGTCGTGAAGCGTCGCACGGAACCGTCGGCGGTTGACCCGGTAGCTGCACGCTGTGCTCGAGCAGCTTCCCCCTTCCGTCGCCGTCCACTGGATCATGCTCCCGGCTTTCGATAGACACCTAGCACTTTCTTCGTTGCCTCGGGCGCAAACTCCAGGTAGATCTCATCGTCCGGCACCTCGAATTCGACTGCCGTTCCGTCAGAGTGGACTTGAACAATCGGCACGAATCTGACCGTCGCCGCGCAGCCTGCGCTAGTTTCCGGCACCCTGAGCACAGCCTGCACACCTCTGCCAACCGAAACCACGCCATCGCGGGGGTTCGTCGCGACGAACGTCGCGTCTGTCCGGTTGGTAACGACCTCTATGACACATCGGGAAGCACTGCCTGTCGACGCAACCCAGTCAAGGTCCTTTGACTTCCAGAGCAGCACGTCGGACACCTTCTTGACGACTACTTGCTCATATACGTCGTCGTTCTCAGGCTCCGGAATCCTGGAGAGCCCCCAAAGACTGTGAATATATCCGCGGTCATATACATGCCGAACCACGCCAATCATGTACACGTCCGCACGTATTTCGTTCGTAATTGGTTGCCAGGGATGACTCACCACACCACCGCTCTGCGTCTGCGCCCCTTTGTCCGATGGCACCTCAAGCATCAGATCGAAATTGTAGGTGCCTCCAATCCGGACTTCACGAAGCGACCTGAAGGCGGCATAAAACGTATGACTGTTCAGAAGCCCCGTCGAGCGGCGCTCAATGGCATCGGCCAAATTGCTGACGTAGCTCTCAGAAAACGACGCGCTCGGCGTCACTCCAACGGAATGCTGCGCGTTCGAATCGTTGGGAGACTTGGTACCCGCTGGCGCTACATCGAGTAATGCGTTGGCCGACGCTCGAAAAGTCTGGGTAAATTGCCCGCGCGTGAAATCTACAAAATCCGCTTCCTTGGGTGAAAAGTCCAGGAATCTGATTTCGTCCTGACCTGTGTTGCGGTGCCCGCGAGAAGGTTCCGTCGATACGCCTGGATTGAGCCGGACGACTATGAGGAGAAACGAGATTCTGTCTGATGGCGATGCGGCCCTGAGACGCGAACTGAAGTCCACGGAAATTCTCGGAAAATAGCGATACACCGGAACGCCAGCCACATAATGATGTGTTGTGGTGCTGTCGTAGAGGTCCGGCTGGTGGACAAGTATCGTGAAACGTCTTCGCCGTTCGGCCAGGGAGACGTCAGTGTCCGCCAATAGCATCGAGGCCAACTGCTTCCGGTGTTCGACCGGAGAGAACGGTGGAACCACGGTGCGATCGCGCACCGTGGCCTGCAGTGCCAATGGTACGTAGTCCGGGTCGCCATACTTGCGTTCCATGAACGCACGGAACTCGCGCATTCTTGTATCAGCCATATCGGCATTCATCGCGGCGTTGCCGCGGTCGTTGAAATAGGCGACCGCGCCGACGGACGTAGCAGACGTGTCAGCCAGGACAAGATGGGGATATGTCTGATGCAAGAACGCGTCGGCGCTGGTATGTCTAATCACGGTGCGCGTGCCGGTCCCGAGAGTAGCGCAGGCCGGTCCGGTGGACGCGATCAAGGCAAGTGCGAACACTGCAAACGGCGCGATATGCCGGGCGGCCGGCCTCGGGCTGTCAGGGTGGCGGGTGGCTTGGCGGTCAGGAGTATTTGGCATGACTGAATTGTTGTCCTCTTGTGTTGTGTAACGGATAAACCAAGGTCGACTTTCGTGAACCGGCCTCGCCCGTCCGGTTCTGCAATCGCGCCGACGGACGCCGGGCTCGCCGAAGCAACCGCGGACCGCGCTGGCGCAACGGGCGTCATGAACTGACCTCGCCGTGGTGCGCACTCCCACCCCCTGAGTGGGCCGGCACTCACACGACCGGCGAGTCCGTTGGGGGGTGTCGCGGGGCCCGGTTCCGAGGGGCGCTCTTTCCACGCGAGTCCGGCGCGATGACCAGGAGGTACAGGGCGGGCGCCGCTGCAGGCGAGTCGAACAGGGCCGCCGGGGAGCCCTGCACTCTGCATTCTCAACATCTTGGGGACCCAACTGGAGGTCGCCCTCGGTGGCGGGCAGGAGCCGCCGCCGAGTCCAACCAGGCGGTCTTCGCTTAGCCGGTCGGGAGCCGTCCCGCCGGGCGGCGGGCCACGGCCTCCGGGCGGCGGGCGTGAGGGCTGCCAACGGACACACACCGGACGCGGAGAAGGAGGGAGGTCTGCGACGTGGTCATGGCCAAGAGCCAATGCGCGGCAGAGAGGCGCATTGGCTCTGCGCCGGGCTGGTGGCTCACTGCCGCGCTTCCTCGTCGGGGGCGAGGCCGAAGCTGCCGCCGGTCAGGGTCGGGAACGCGGGCGGGGACCAGTGGCCGATGTCGGTGTACCTCGCCGAGATGAACCCGCGGCCGCGCTGGCCGCCGAAGATGAATCCCGCCCGAATCGTGGAAGGGAACACCGCGATGGCGACGGTGCGCTCAAGGACCGCCTCGGGAATGGCGGAGTCGGGGGCCGCCATGATCTCGTCGAGGAGGACGATGCCCTTGTCGAGGCGCTCCGCCTCGTCGTCGGCCGAGGCGACTGTCGGCGACGCCAGCAGGGCCAAGCTGGCCACGGCCGCCGCGGCCTTGGCGAGTCGCCCGAACGAGCCCGTGAACGTGGCGCAGCAATTGGTCATGTCTCTGGTTGATTCGGGCATGTCTCTGGTTGATTCAGGCGCGCTGGCGCGCTGTTGCTGAAGCGCCGTCGCAATCCGCTGACAGGGCCACGCTGCGCACCCGCCAGCAGTGGTCCTTCATGGCTGCGATGCTGCCGAAACGTAGCCTGGCCCGGCGCGAGGCCTCCAGGGGCGCGGGGCCGGTTTGGATGAGGTGGTCTGTCTCAGCCTCCAGGTGAACCGCACCTCGTCGTCAAGCCCGGCGTCGAAGCGTCGGGGCTGACCGAGGGTCGTCAGGAAGGAGCGCATGCGCGGAAACACGTCAGGGCCTCGCGGCGACGCGCCGTGGAAATGCTGAGGGTTGGGGAACCTGGGGACGGAACATCGCGGCTAGGCCGGACACCGCGGGGACGGAGTTCGAGTTTGGGGTACGGCCGACGCATGGTGGTGGCGATTGATGGCGGCAAGTCATGCGCAGATCAGGAATTCGAAGTTCAATTATCCAGAACATAAGATTACAACCGGAAGCGAGCAGGCACAATGCAAAGTACGATTGAGCCTGAGGGAAAGAACGCGGTCCTGGTGTTCATGCAGTTGGGGGTCCGTGGCGAGCAGTTCGGTCAAGAAGCTGGACCGATACTGGTCGGCGAGAGTCGGACGCCGACACCGCGCGCTGGCCGTCGAAGTCGATGACGGGCTCTGGTTCTGGCTTGGCAGCCATGCCGCCTACGACAGAATCATCCACCGTGGTCGCGCCAGACCGGCGCCGAAGCGGCGGGCGTACTCCTCGTTGACCAGCGCCGCCGGCGGCGCCGCGGCGCCGCCGGTGGTCCGTCTCGCTGAACGCGCGCCCGGCCATGAGGGGGATGCGCAGGACGCGGGTAGTCTCCCGTCACGTAGCGCCAGTCGAGCCCAGAACCGGACGTACCGCCGCCACATCGGTGTTCGCGCCATCGCCGTACTCCTATACGGCCTGGGCGGCCTGGAGCACCCGGCAAAGAGGCTGGACTTCGTGGCGCAGAGCGACGAACGGGGCGTGGTCACCCTGTTCAAGGACTCTGGTCGGGTGTCCTCTAGACCCGAAAACCGATGAAGGGTGTCGGCGGCGAGCCCGTAGCGCAAGGCGGGTCGCGCAAGGAGTCCGGCCGGCCACTCGGAATCGGCGAGACTTCGAGGCGACCGGCGTCGAGGATGGTCGATTCGTCGGGTGATCCGGCGAGGCGGGCAGGCCGCTCACTCCACGCGCAGCGTCAGCATCGGGTCCAAGCGCGCCGCGCGGCGGGCCGGGACGATGGTGGCGGCGGCGGTGACCGCGCCGAGGACGAGCACGACGCCGGCGACCGTCCAGGGCTCGAGCGGCTGCGCTTCGGTCACCCGTCGCAGCAGCTCGGTGACGAGCACCGCGCCGCCGGCTCCCACCACGGCCCCGCCGGCGGCGAGGGCGATGCCCTGCCGCGCGAAGCGCGCCGTCACCTGCCTCGCCGAGGCGCCCAGGGCGAGGCGAATGCCGATCTCCTTCGTGCCCTGGGCCACCGCGTAGGCGACGAGCCCGTAGAGACCCGCGGCGGCCAGGATCAGTGCTACCGCCGCGAACAGGCCGAGCGCGAACGTGCGGAAGCGCGTGGCCGCGATGGCCCCGCCGACCACCTCGTCCATCGATCGGAACGCGGTTATCGACAACTGCGGGTCGGCCTCGCGAATCACCTGCTCGACGGACGGGCGGATGCCGGTCGCGGCGTCGCGCGTCCGCAGCGCCCAGTTCACCGGGAAGAACCCGTGGAGCAGCGCGAGCAGGTCGTCCGGCACCTGCTCGGCCGGCACGAACACCGTCGGCCGGGTCGTGGTGACGCCGCGCGTCCGCACGTCGCCGATCACGCCGACGACCTCGCGCGCGCGGTCGTCGAAGTCGATGGCCGTCGTCTGGATGCGCGTGCCGAGCACTGTCCGTCCGCCGCCGAGCTGCCTGACGTACTCCTCGTTGACCAGCGCCACCGGCGGCGCCCCGGCGCGATGGTCCGCTTCGCCGAACGGCCGGCCGGCCAGGAGGGGAATGCCGAGGACCCGCAGGTAATCTCCCGCGACGTAGCGCCAGTCGACGTTTCCCGCGATCGGCCCTCCGGGAGCCTCGCGCAGCGGGAGATTCAGACCGCGCTGGACCGGCAGGTTGCTGGCGACCGCAGCGGCCTCGACGCCGGGCACCCGCGCCAAGTCGGTCAGGGTTCGCCGATAGAGCGCCGACACGGCCGCGCCGGATCCATAGTCGGGACCCTGGAGCGCGGTGCGGGCGGTGAGCACGTTGGCGGGCTCGAAGCCGAGCTCCGACGCGCTCAACCCGACGAATGTCCGCAGGAATCCGCCCGCCGCGGTGAGCAGCACGGTGCACAGGGCGACCTGGGCGACGACGAGCGACCGGCGCACCCAGGCCCCGCGCACCGCCGTCGCGCCGCGCGACGGCCCGCCGTGCAGCGCGTCCGCGGGTCTGCCGCGGGCGGCGAGGAAGCCGGGGAGAAGACCGAAGGTCAAGCCGGTGGCGAACGCCACCCCCAGCGATCCGAGCAGCGTCGGCGCATCGACGGCGACCCCCCAGACCGCGAGCTGCGGCTGGGCGCCGACGAGCCCGCGCACGCCCCAGACGCCGGCGGCGAGGCCAACCGCGCCGCCCGCCGCCGCCAACAGGACGCTCTCGGTCAGCAACTGCCTGAGCAGGCGGCCCCGGCCGGCGCCGAGCGCGGATCGGACGGCCAGCTCGCGGCGGCGCCCCACCGCGCGCGCCAGCAACAGCCCCGCCGTGTTGGCGCAGACGATCAGGAGCACGGCGCCCACCGCCGCGGTCAGCAGCCAGACCAGGCCCCCGGTGCGGCCGGCCAGCTGGTCCCGATAAGGCTGCACGCCCGGTCGCGGCCCGTCGGGCGTCGCGGCCGGCAATTCGGCGGGCGACGGGAGCTGGTCGCGCAGGCTCACGGCCAACGCCCGGAGCTCGGCCTCGGCCTGCGCGCCGGTCCACCCCGGGGCGAGCCGGCCAATCAACTGGTAGTTCCGGTCCAGGCCGTTCGGATCGGGGCGGAACGGCGTCCACGCGTCGGCATTCTCGTACGACCAGTAGCCGGCCGGCATGACCCCGATGACGGTGTGCGGCCGGCCGCCCAGCCGCACCGCCCGCCCGACGATGTCCGGGTCGCCGTCGAAGTGGCCGGCCCAGACGGCGTGACTCAGCACGACCGTCGACGGCGCGGTCTCGTCGTCGCGCACGAAGGTGCGTCCGAGCCGCGGGTCGACGCCGAAGACCCGGAAGAAGCCCGCCGTCACCATGATGCTCCGGACGAACGTCGACCCGCGGTCGCTGGCGAGATTGACCCCCGGGGTCTCGCGGATGCCCGCCAACGCCGAGAAGGCCCGGCTGTGGTCGCGGGCGAGGGCGACGACCGCCGGTGTCTGGAAGGGGTTCGGGCCGGGTCCCACGCCGTACGAGACCACGTTGAAGATGCGGTCCGGCTCGGGGAAGGGGAGCGGACGGACGAACACCGCGTTGATCACGCCGACCATCACCGTGGCGGCGCCGAGGCCGAGGCCGAGGACCAGCACCGCCGCGATCGTGAAGCCTCGGTCCCTGGCGAGCGCGCGGGCGCCGATCCGCAGGTCCTGCCACAGATCGGCGAGAAGGCGCCGCCAGCGGCGCTGTCGTTCCCAACCCAGGTCGATGCACACACACGCCGCCCTGACCCGCGCGTAGTCGCCGAAGCGGCGCTCTGCTTCGGCGCGAGCCTCCGCCGGGTCGCGCCCCTCCTTGACGAGCCGCTCGATAAGCTCGCGCACGTGGAAGTCGAGCTCCGCGTCCACGTCAGCGCGGACGTCGGATCCCCAGAACCTGAGGTGCCGCCGCCACATCGGTTTGTGCGCCATCGCCCCGCCCCCCTACGCGGTCTGCGCGGCCTGGAGCACCCGGCCGACCGCCGCCGCGAACGCCGTCCAACCCTCGGTCTCGCTGTCGAGCCGGGCGCGGCCGATGGGCGTCAGCCGGTACAGCTTCACCTGCCGCTTGTTCTCCGAGATGCCCCACTCGGCTTCGAGCCAGCCGCGCCGCTCCATGCGGTGCAGCGCGGGGTAGAGCGAGCCTTCCTCGAGCTGCAGCTCGTCGTCGGACGTCGCCTCGAGCCAGCGGGCGATGCCGAAGCCGTGGCGGGGGCCGCGGCCGAGGGCGGTCAGGATGAGCAGCTCGACCGTGCCGCGCAGCATGTCCGGGTTCCGGTTGGGCTTCACGCGCCGCTCCTTGTCATAGAGTGTCTATGTGACGGAGCGTAGCGCGGATTCACATAGACTGTCAAGGGTAAAGGGCTGGGTGGCCGCGTGGCTCCCGGTAGGAGGGCGGGATCGGACGACGGCTGACGGAGTCGGCTGCAAGATGCTATCTTGCTCCCATGAAGAGCACGATCTCTTCGAAGGGGCGGATCCTCCTGCCCGGAGGTCGAACGGATCGAACGGAGCGAGCATCGTCTGGTCGTCGGCGGCGACTTCGCGCCTTCGATGAGGAGTTGTCGAGATGATCGGTTCACTACGTGAGATCAAGGATGCGGTGTCATCGCTGAATGGCGATCAACTGAGCGAGTTCCGCGCCTGGTACGAACGGTTCGAGGCCGAGATGTGGGACCGGCGAATCGAACGGGACGCAAGGGCCGGACGCCTGGACGCAATCGCCGCCGCAGCCCTTGCCGACCATGCCGCAGGCAAGTCAAGGCGCCTGTGAACCACTATGCCAGCCCGTCGTTCTGGGCGGCGTACCGTGAATTGCCGCAGGCAGTTCGCGAGCGCGCGGATGGGAGCTACGACCTGCTCAAGCGACATGTCCTGGGCGGTGAGGCCGTCCGGCGCGGAGGTGGAGTAGTTGGTGAAGTCGCTCTGCTCGAACGCCAGGGGATGCGTGGGGTCGTAGGACTCGCTCAGGCCGTGGGCGGAGTAGATCTCGAAGTTGCGGCGCCGTTCGGGGTCGTGGGCGTCGGTGCTCAGCGGGGCGGGGAACTTGCCGGTGTGGTGGGGGATGGTGAGCGCCTCTCCTGCCGTCAACCGTGCCCACAGCTCGGGCAGGGTCACCGTCTGCGGCGCGAGGAGCGGCCCCGGCGCGCCGCGGAAGAACACGTTGTGGTGTCCGAACGGGGCGCGGAACGATGCCTCGTAGGCGTGCAGCGTCACGAACTCGCCCGGCGCGTTGTTCGCCTCGGTGGCGTCCTGGTACTCCTGCCAGACCTGCGGCCCGAGCCCGCGCGTGAACCCGTCGACGCCGGTCTGGCTGTGGTCGGTCACGGCGTGGAAGTCGAGCCCGGACACGTAGCGCGCGTAGTCGAAGGCGCCGTCGCCGACCCCGTCGAAGCTGTGCCGCGTGTGCGAGTGGAGGTCGCCCCAGTAGATGCGCTCGGCGGGGGCCTCCGCGAAGACCCGCATGGGGTTGCTGCGGGTGCGGAGGATGCCGGCGCGGGTCACCGCCTCCAGGCGCACGATGCCGGGACCGAGGGGGGTGAACGAGACGGTGCGATGACCGCGGCCGGGGTCTAGGCGCACCGTCGCCGGCAGTTCGACGTCCCCCCGGAGGACCCGCAGGGCCACTTCGTCTCGGAACTGCGAGACGGGGTTCTCGTAGAGGTCTACCGCGGCGAGGTGCAGGTCGGCGGGCTCGCCGACCACCAGGGTCGCGGGGCCGTTGAGGCGCAGCGCCGCGGCGATGCCGCTGCGCGCGGTGAGGGTGGCCTCGTGGGGCACGGGCTCGAAGGCGCCGCCGCCGTCCCGGTCGACGGCGGCGAGAATAGGCTCGGGCCGCGTCGAGACGATGGCCGCGCGCATGCCCCGGCTGCCCCCGCGGGTGTCGCCGTAGACCGCCCGAATCTCGTCGCCGGCCTCCAGCTCGCCCTCCGCCACGGTGACCCGCACCACGTGGACGTAGCGCTCCATCCGTCCGTCGAGCCCGGGGCGCGACGCCTTCACGAGGAAGTTCGGCGACTCGGACTCGACCTCGGTGGTCAGCCGCACCCCGGCCCGCGACGCCTCGGCCGAGACGTAGTGGTCGCCGGCCGGGTCGGTGGCCTGCAGCCGGTTGGCGGAGTTGCGCAGACCGGCGTGCCAGGTGTCGGGCAACTGCACGCGCAGGGCGCCGCCCGCGCGCAGGCCGCCCGGGCCGACCTCCCAGGTCACGGTCCAGGTGCCGTAGTGGCCGGCGATACCCCAGTCCGGCTCGACCCGCAGCGAATCCGTCTGCACCACGGCGGGAAGGGCGAGAAACAGCGCCAGCAGGAAGTTCACCGCGGCCTCCTCGCCAAGCTACGCCTGCCCGCGCAGGAACTCGATCAGCAGCCGCGCCGTCTCCTCCGGCTGCTCCTGCTGCACCCAGTGGCCGGCGCCGTCGACCATGTGCACGCCGCGCATGTCGGTGCACGCCTGCTCCTGCATCCGCTCCAGGTTGCCGGGGCTCTGGTAGCTGCCCCAGTCGCTCGAGCCGGCGATGAAGACCGACGGCTGGTCGATGGTCAGGCCCGCGAAGAGCTGCTGCTCGGCCGCGCCGATGCCGCCCGAGCGGTAGTGGTTCAGGCCCCCCTGGAAGCCGGTGCGGCCGTACTCCTCGGTGTAGACCCGCAGCTCGTCGTCGGGCAGCCACGTGTTGGCGGCGATGTGGTCGGCCGACGGCATGTGCTTGGCGACGGTCTCGGCCATGCCGTCGGCGAGGTCCATGATGTAGTAGGTCGGCATCTTCGCCATCTCGGCCGCGGTCCGCGCCGCGAGCCGGTAGGGCCGGTTGCCTAGCCAGTCGGCGCTCTTGTAGTGGTAGTAGCCCCGCAGGAAAGCGTGCAGCCCCTGCGTCGCCCGCCACATGTTGGCGTTGGCCTCGCGCGTCCGGTAGTACCGCTGATAGTGCTTCCGGGGCCGCGGCAGGGCCGCGAGGTCGTCGAACAGCGTCGGGCTCGGATCGGCGGGCTCGGCCGGGGGGTCGTCCGCGGTGTCGAAGGGCAGGGTCGGGCCGCCGCCGTTGGGGGCGCTCATCATCGCCACCGAGCGGAACACGTCGGGTCGGATCCGCGCGCACCACGCCGCGACGGGCGAGCCGAAGTCGTGGCCGATGACCGCGGCCACCTCGCGGTAGCCGAAGGCGTGCACCAGCCCCAGGGCGTCGCGCACGACGTTGAGCCGGCGGAACGACGCGAGGTCGCCGTCGTAGTCGACGTCCCAGCCCGTGGTGCGGCCGTAGCCCCGCATGTCGGGGGCGAAGACGTGGTAGCCCTCCTCGGCCAGGGGCACCAGCACGTTGCGCCAGCTGTAGGCGAGCTCGGGGAAGCCGTGGAGCAGCAGCAGGGCGGGCCGGTCGCCCTCGAAGCCGGCTTCCAGGACGTGGACGCGGAGGCCGTTGATGTCGTTGACGAAGCGGGAGCGCACCCCCGCGGGCAGCACGTCCGGATCGTAGGGCCCGATGGGCGCCTCCTGCGCGGCGAGGCGGGCTCGGCCGGTGGCGGGCGGGGCCGGCGGCCGGGGAGCTCCGGCGGCGGGCATGGCGAGGGCGGCCGGGCCGAGGGCGGCGAGGCCCTTCATGGCCTGACGGCGGGTCATCGGTCGAGACATGGCGGCTTCTCCTTCGGGTCGCTGAGGCGCCCGGTTCAGGAGCCCGCGGCGAAAGGCCCCGGGGGGTCTTCGCCACGGGCTCGCAGGTCTTCGTGTAAACGGCGGCGGCACTCTCGCAAGTATAGGGCCTCGGGTGAGGAGGACCAGTGGTTCGGGACGCGCACGCGTCTGCGTTACCATTGTCGAGCATGACCCGGTTGGCACATCGTCTCATCGTCTGCGCCGGCCTCGCGGTCGCGGGCTCGCTGCCCGCGCCAGCGGCCGCGCACCCGGCGCCGTTCAGCTTCGTCGACCTCCGCATCCAGTCGACGACCATCGACCTCGAGGTGGTCGTCCATGCCTTCGACGTCGCCTACGTGCTCGCCATCCAGCCCCCGAACCGGGTGCTTGAGCCGGGGGGGCTGGGCACCCGGGCGCAACGTCTCGCCGACCTGATCCGCGAGCGCCTGGAGATCACCGTCGACGGCTCCCGGGTCGTCGTCGACGGCTGGTCCGATCCCGAGCCGCTGCCGGAGCGGCAGTCGGTCAGCTTGCGCGCCCGCGTGGATCTGGAGGGGGAGCCGGGGCGCATCGACGTCGAGGCGGTGATGTTCCCCTACGACCCGCAGCACCAGACCTTCGTCAACGTCTACGACGAGGGGGCCCTGACCGCCCAGGCGATCCTGGGCGGCGGCGACCCCCGCTACGAGTACTTCGTCGGCAGCACGCAGGGGACCCTGGCCGTCATCCAGCGGTTCGTGCCGCAGGGCATCCACCACATCCTGATCGGGCCCGATCACCTGCTGTTCCTGGTCGGGTTGCTGCTGCTCGGCGGCTCGCTGCGGCGGCTGCTGATGGTCATCACCGCGTTCACCATCGCCCACAGCATCACCCTCGCCCTCGCGGTGCTCGACGTGGTGAGCCCGCCCGGCAGCATCGTCGAGCCGATCATCGCGCTGAGCATCGTCTACGTCGGAGCCGACAACCTCCTCGTGCGGGGCGGGCGCGACATGCGGGTGTGGATCGCGCTGGTGTTCGGGCTCATCCACGGGTTCGGCTTCGCCAGCGTGCTGCGCGAGATGGGGCTGCCGACCGGGGCCCTGGGCTGGTCGCTGTTCTCGTTCAACTTCGGGGTCGAGATCGGCCAGGTGGCGGTGGCGGTGGTCGTCGCCTCGGCCCTCACCTGGCTGCGGGCGCGCAACGAGAAGGCGGGCCGTCAGCTGGCCGTCGCGGGGTCCGTCGGGGTCATCGCGGCGGGGACTTTCTGGTTCGTTCAACGGGTTTTCTTTTCGGGAGGAATGGCATGAGAAGAGTGGCGATGCTCGGCGTGGTGATGCTGGTCGGCGTGGCGTCGATGGCCGGCCTCGCCGGCCGGCAGGCCGAGAGGGTCCTCGAGGTCGAGCAGCTCGAGGACAACCTGTTCGTGCTGCGCGGCGGCGGCGGCAACTCGGCCGCGTTCGTGACCGACGGCGGGGTGGTGCTGGTCGACAGCAAGCTCGCGGGATGGGGGCAGCCCCTCATCGACAAGGTCGGCGAGCTGACCCCGAACCCCATCACCACCATCATCAACACTCACGCCCACTTCGACCACGTGGACGGAAACGTCGAGTTCCCCGCCTCGGTCGACTTCGTGGCGCACGAGAACACCCGGCCGCTCATGGAGGAGAACGCCGCGGTGCGGGGGCTGGGCCGCCCCGCGCGGCCGAGCCCGTTCGGGGCTGACGGGCACGGGCTGCCGGAGATCTCGTTCAGCGACCGGCTGGCCCTGGGCCGAGGCGACGACCGGGTCGAGCTGCACTACTTCGGGCGCGCCCACACCGGCGGCGACGCCTGGGTGGTGTTCCCGGCCCTGGGGGTCATGCACGCCGGCGACGCGTTCCCCGGCAAGAACCTCCCGATCATGGACTCGAACAACGGCGGGAGCGGCGTCGACTATCCCGAGACCCTGCGCAAGGCGTCGGAGGGAGTCGCCGGCGTCGAGCGCATCATCACCGGGCACAGCTCGGTCATGACCCCGGCCGATCTGGCCGAGTACGCGGAGTTCGTGGGCGCGTTCGTCTCCGACGCGCAGGCGGCGAAGGCGGCGGGCACGTCGGCGGCGGACTTCGCGGCGGGGTGGGAGGTGCCGGCCCGGTTCGCCGGCTACAACAGCGGGCCGGCCGCGCGGCTGACCCCCTACGTGGAGGACATCTACGCCGCAACGCCGTAGCCCCGGGGCGTCGGGCGGCGATACCGCCCGCTCCGCGGCGCGGCAGGACCCCGCGGCTGAGCCGTGCGGACCCGTTCGCACCGGGCCGCGCGGTCTGGCGCGGCGGCCGGGATGCTGATAGCATGGCCGCCGCAAGCAGCAGGTGACCAGAGGTTTCGTCGCGAAGCGGCGACGGGGCCGCGTGTTGAAGGGAAGAGACTCAATGTCGAAACAGACCACTCGTCGCGAAGTTCTCCGGGGGGGTGTCGCGCTGGCCGGGCTCGGGGCCTTCGGCGTGCCCGAATGGGCGTTTCCCGCGCTCGCGCAGGGCGAGGAGCTCGTCGAGTTCACCGACCTGCCGGAAGAGATCGTGCTGGAGCGGACGCCGGACCGCCGCATCATCGACGTCCGGAACATCGACGGGCCGATCACGCCCGCCGACCAGTGGTTCACCACCCAGCACTACGGCCATCCTGAGATCGATCCGGAGACCTTCCAGCTGAAGGTGTCGGGCATGGTGAACGAGACGCTCAGCCTGTCGCTGGCCGACCTGCGGGCCATGCCCAGCCGCGAGCTGGTGTTCGGGTTCGAGTGCTCGGGCAATCGGGGCCCGCTGAACGGGCTGTCGAGCAACGGGCGCTGGACCGGCGTCCCGCTGCGGGCGGTCCTCGAGCGGGCCGGCCTGCAGGATCGCGCCCGCGAGATCGTCTTCCTCGGGGCGGACCGCGGCGAGGAAGAGGTGTTGTTCCGGGGTCGGACCTACAACGTCGACCAGCAGTACGGCCGCAGCCTGCCGCGGGACCGGGCGCTGTCGGACGAGCCGCTGCTGGCCTACGCGCTGAACGGCGATCCGTTGACGGCGCACCAGGGGCGTCCCCTCCGGTTGCTGGTGCCCGGCTGGTACGGCGCGCCCAACGTAAAGTTCCTGTCCGAGATCCACGTGCAGGAGGACCCCTATCTCGGCAAGTACCAGGCGCGCTGGTACCGCACCCTGAAGGGGGAGATGATCAACGGCGAGATGAAGTGGGTCGAGACCGCGATCACGAAGATGCGGCTGAAGTCGTACATCGCCCGGGTGACGAAGGTGGGCGACCACCATCGCGTCTTCGGGGTGATCATGCACGACGGCACCCCCATCGAGTCGGTCGAGGTCCGGGTGGACGACGGCGAGTGGCAGGCCGCGACCCTCGACCCCACCATGACCGAGAAGTACTCGTGGAAGTTCTTCACCTACGACTGGCACGGGGCGACGCCGGGCGAGCACACCGTCACGTCGCGCGCCACCGACGCCAACGGCTACCGGCAGCCGACGGCCGAGGAGCTCGAGGTCAAGCAGACGTTCCTCGAGCAGAACAACCAGCATCCGCGGACGCTGATCATCGCCTGACGGGAGCGCGCCGGCGCCCCGTGTCCTTAACGACGGCCCTGCGGACACGTTCTGCAGGGCCGTCGTCGCTTGCGCGCCACGGCGGCCGCGGGGCGGGAGCAGCTTCGCGGAACGACGCGGTCCGGGAGGATGCATCGCCGGTCGCAGGCGGCGGGGCTCTCGCCGTGGGCTTCCGGGATGCACGGGGATCGAACGGCAGGTGCGGCATGGCCGAGGACGAGCACTATCTGAAGACCGAGCTCTACGAGCTGGTCCGGAAGGACCGGGCGATCTTCGAGTTCCTGCAGGCGGGCTCGCTGGACGGCATCTGGTACTGGGACGTCGAGCGGCAGGACCAGGAGTGGATGAGCCCGCGGTTCAAGGATCTCTTCGGCTATCGCGACGACGAGATCCCCAACACCTCCGAGTGGTGGATGGCCAACATCTTCCCGGAGGACCGCGACCTCGCCCTCGACAACTTCGCCAAGCACCTCGCCGACGCGAGCCATCCCTACGACCAGATCGTCCGCTACCGCCATCGCGACGGCGGCACGGTGTGGGTCCGCTGCCGCGGCCTCGCCGTCCGCAACGAGAAGGGAGAGCCGATCCGCCTGCTCGGCTGCCACACCGACGTGACGGCGCTCAAGCGCGCCGAGGAGGACCTGCGAAGCCAGGCGGCGGAGCTGCGCGAGGCGAAGGACGCGGCCGAACGGGCGAACCAGGCCAAGAGCATCTTTCTGGCCAACATCAGCCACGAGATACGCACGCCCCTCAACGGCGTCATCGGGATGACGGAGCTGCTGGGCGAGACCGATCTGACCCCGGTGCAGCACGACCACCTCGACGCCGCCCGCGAATCGGCCGAGGCGCTGCTCGACATCATCAACGACATCCTCGACTACTCGAAGATCGAGGCCGGCAAGCTGGTCCCCGAGCCGTACGCGTTCCGCCTCCGCGAGCGGGTGGAAGCGCTGGTGAAGTCGTGCGCGCCCCGCCTCCACGGCAGGGACGTCAAGCTGTCGCACGAGGTCGACGCCGACGTGCCGGACGGGCTGGTCGGCGACGCCCGCCTGCTGCGGCAGGTGCTGGCCAACCTGCTCTCGAACGCCGTGAAGTTCACGCGGCGGGGCGCGATCGTCCTGCACGTGCGGCGGGACGAGCCGGTCGACGCCGGGGTCCTGCTCCGGTTCGAGGTCTCGGACACCGGCATCGGCATTCCGCCGGAGAAGCAGAAGGTGATCTTCGAGGAGTTCGTGCAGGCCGACCCGTCGACGACCCGGCGCTACGGCGGCACCGGCCTGGGGCTGGCCATCGCCTCGCGCCTCGTGCAGGCCCTCGGCGGGGCCATCGGCCTCGAGAGCGAGCCGGGGGTGGGCAGCACGTTCCATTGCACGGCCCGGTTCGATCTCGCCGCGGCCGGCGCCGACGAAGCGCCGCCGGCCCGCCGGGAGGTCGCCGCGGTCCGGCCCCTCCGCGTGCTCCTCGTCGAGGACTCCGTCGCCAACCAGCGGGTGGCGGTCGGATTCCTCGAGCGCGAGGGCCACGCCGTGCGCGTCGAGGCCGACGGCGCGGCGGCGGTGGCGGCCTGCGCGGCCGAGCGGTTCGACGTGGTGCTCATGGACCTGCAGATGCCGGAGATGGACGGCTACGCGGCGATGGCCGCCATCCGGCGGCGCGAAGAGGAGGGGGGCGCCGGCTGCACGCCGATCATGGCCCTGACCGCGCGCGCGTCGCGCAGCAACGAGGCCGCGTGCCTCGCCGCCGGGTTCGACGGCTACCTGCTCAAGCCGTATCGCCAGCGGGAGCTCCTCGAGGCCATCGCCGCCGTCGTGGAGCCCGGGCCGCCGGACTCGTCGTCCACCGGGGACGCCTGGGCCGGCGAGGATCGGGACGCCGCGGTTGGCGGCGATGGAGAGGCCGATCGGCCGCCGAAGGAAGGCGACGACGGGATCACCGGCGGAGAGGCGCGGCCCGGCGCGGACACGGAGGCGTCGAGCGCCCGTCTCGACTGGGGCTCGGCGCTGGAGGCCGTCGGCGGCGACGACGAGCTGCTGGCGAAGGTGATCGGCGGGTTCCTCGGCCAGCATCCCTCCCTCGTCGCGGAGCTCCGGGCCGCGCTCGAGGCGGGCGATCTGCCGGTGGTGCGGCGCGTGGCGCATACGATTGCCGGCTCCCTGCGTTCGTTCGACGACGCCCGCGTGGTGGCCCTCGCCGCGGCCCTCGAGGACCGCTGCCTGGAGGGCGCGCCGGCCCCGGTCGCCGATGCCTGGGGCACGCTCGAGCCGGAGCTGGACGCGGTGGTGGGCGAGCTCCGGGAGCGGGTGCGGGGCGCGGGGTAGGCATCGTGGCGAGCATTCTCGTCGTGGACGACTCGGCGGCCGACCGCCAGCTGGCGGGAACCCTGCTCGAACGGGCGTCGTGGAGCGTGCTGTACGCCGAGCACGGCCGGGACGCCCTGGCCCAGCTGCGGGCCCACGCCGTCGACCTCGTGCTGACCGACGTGGTCATGCCCGAGCTCGACGGCCTCGCCTTCGTCGAGCACGCGAAGGAGGACCATCCGCTGGTGCCCGTGGTCCTGATGACCGCGCGCGGCAGCGAGGAGATCGCGGCGCGGGCGCTCGAGGCCGGCGCCGCGAGCTACGTGCCCAAGAAGCTGCTCGTGCGCGACCTCGTCGAGGTGGTGCAGCGCATCCTCGACGCGTTCCGCGAGCGCAAGAGCGACACCCGCCTGCTCGGGCACCTGCGGGCAGCGACGTTCGTCCTCGACAACGACCCCGACATGCTCTCGTCCCTCGTCAGCTACCTGACGCGGGTCCTGCGCGATTCCGGCCAGTTCGACGAGTCGGGGTGCCACCGGCTCTCCACCGCCCTCGACGAGGCCCTGACCAACGCGTACTACCACGGCAACCTCGAGGTGCGCTCGGAGATACGCGAGCACGACCCGCGCGCCTACCGGGCCCTCGCGAAGGAGCGCCGCCTCGTCGAGCCCTACCGCGAACGACGGATTCACGTGAGCATGAGCCTGGAGCCGGACGCGGTGCGCTTCGTCATCCGGGACGAAGGGCGGGGGTTCGACGTGGCCGGGGTCCAGGACCCCACTCGGCCCGAGCAGCTGGAACGGCCCACCGGCCGCGGCATCTTCCTGATGAAGACGTTCCTGGACGACGTGCGGTACAACGCCACCGGCAACCAGGTGACCCTGCTGAAGCGGTGCGGGTGACCGTTGCTGCCCGCTTGCGGTTCGCGGTGTGACCGCGTGACTCGTGGTCGCGGTTGGGGGTCCGCTCGGCGCGAGACTCTGCGCGACCTCGCAGTGGCGGCGCGACCCGGCGGGTCGCGTTGGGGGTTGCGCCGGCGCGACCCTTCGGCCCCGAGAAGCTCAGCGCTCGAGCGCCCGGACCACCACGACCGTCTTGTCGTCGCCGGGGTCGGGGTTCCCGCGCTCGAACCGCTCGGCCGCGTGACAGATGTGCCTGGCCAGCTCGGGCGCGGTGCTGTCCCGGTACTCGGCCATGACCCCTCGTATCCCGTCCAGATCGAAGAACGAGTCGTCCCGGTTCTGCGCCTCGTTCACGCCGTCGCTGTAGATGACGAGCCGGGCGCCCGCGTCGAGGGTGACCGTCTGCTCCTCCCACGCCGCCTCCGCGAAGAGGCGGAGCGGCGGCCCCGTCGACAGGAGGGGCGACTCGGCGTCGCCGTTCATCAGGAGCGCCCGCGGATGCCCGGCGTTGACGAACCTGAACTCCCCGGTCGAGGCGGTCAGCACGCCGTAGAAGAGGGTGACGAACCGGTCCTGGCTCTTGTCGTGCAGCAACGCGCGGTTGAGGGTCTGAACGAGCTCGAGGGGCGTGGCGCACGCCGCCGCCTCCGCGCGCAGGATGCCCTGGGTCTCGGCCATGAGGATCGCCCCGGGAATACCCTTGCCCGAGGCGTCGCCCACCGCGAGGGCCACTCGATCGTGCGGCAGCTCGATGAGGTCGTAGAAGTCGCCGCCCACCTGGCCGCTGGCGTGCAGGTAGGCGCCGATGTCGTGACCCGGCGTCGCCGGCAGGACCCCCGGCAGGAAGGACTGCTGGACGAACGCGGCGATCTTGAGCTCGTACTCCAGACGCCGGTTCTGCTCCGCGAGCAGCCGATGGCGCTCCCGGGCATAGCGGAGGCTGCGCACGAGCAGCTCGTCGATGAGCCGGTCCTTGACGAGGTAGTCCTGCGCGCCGCGCTTGACCGCCTTGACCGCGATCTCCTCGTCGTCGAGCGCCCCGAGGACGACCACCGGCGCGGTCTTGTCCAGGTGCCGGATGGCGTCGAAGCCCACGCCGCTCTGCACCGCCGCCCGCGACAGCGCCAGCAGGACCGCGTCGTACGAGCGCTCGCCGAGCGTGTCCAGCGCGTCCTGGACCGTCGGTGCGACCGCGACGGTGAACGAAGGGGTGCGGGCCTCCTGCAGGAGGGCGCGCACGCGGGCGGCGTCGCCGGGGTCGTCCTCGACGAGCAGCACGCGAACGACGTTCGAGGGGGTCTGCCTGGCCACCGGGTCCTCGACTTTCACTCGGCCCTACTGGAAGCTTTCCACGGCGTCCGCCTCCGAGCCGAAGGTGTCGAACACCATCTCGAGCTTGGTCGTCACGATGAGATCCCAGACCCGCTCCGACAGGTTGAGCAGCTTGAGCTGGCCGCCGGCGTTCACGACGGCGGCGCGTTTCGACAGCAGTCCGCCGAGCGCCGCGCTGTCGATGAACGACACGCCGCCGAGGTTGAGGATCAGCTTCGCGTGACCGGCATCGAGGAGATCGTCGACCCGGTCCCAAAGCGCGTCGGCCGCGTCCCCGGCCAGCTTGCCGGTGAGATCGAGCACCCTGACCGCGCCGATGTCCCGCTGGTCGATCCGAAGCGCCATCGGCAACCTCCCCGGCCAATGCTGACGCAAAGCCCGATGGAACGCAACCGCACCGGCGCGGCACGCAGGCCCCGCTTCCGAATTCCCGCAGGTTGCGGACCGGGCGATCGAGGCGCACAATTGGGGGGCTGGGCGACCTGTGGTCGCCTTGGCCCTTGGTGCGTCTACTCGGCGGACCGGCCGTCGTGGAGGAGTGATGATGGGTGCCGAGAGGCGGTCGGGAGCATGGTTTTGGCTGGCCGCGTGTCTGGCGGCGGCCCCCGCGGCTTCGGCCTCGGGGCCGGCCGAGGACGACCGCGCCCTGATCGCGGCGGTCCGGGCGCAGGACGCCGGCGCCGCGCGGGCGTTGATCGGGCGGGGCGCCGACGTCGACGCGGCCCAGCCCGACGGCGCGACGGCGCTGCACTGGGCGGCGTACCACGACGACGCCGGCCTCGTCGATCTGCTGATCGGCGCCGGCGCCGCGATCGATGCGGCGAACGACTACGGGGTGACGCCGCTGGGCCTGGCGTGCGACAACGGCTCGGCGGCGACCGTGTCCCGTCTCCTCGCGGCGGGGGCCGACCCGAACCGCGCCCGCGGCACCGGCGAGGCCCCGGTCATGACCTGCGCTCGGACCGGCTCGGTCGAGGCGGTGCGCGGGCTGCTCGCGCACGGCGCCGACCCGTCGGCGGCGGAGCCGTGGCACGGCCAGACCGCGCTGATGTGGGCGGCCGGTGAAGGGCGCGCGGACGTGGCGCGGGTGCTGATCGAGCACGGCGCGGAGGTCGACGCCCGCTCGAAGGGCGGGTTCACGGCGTTGCTGATCGCGGCGCGGGTGGACGACCCGGCCCTCGTCGGGCATCTCGTCGCGGCGGGGGCGGACGTGAACGCGGCGGCCCCCGACGGCACCACGCCGCTGCACGTGGCCACGGTGCGGGGTCATGCCGGGCTCGCGGCGACCTTGCTGGAGCGCGGCGCGGACCCGAACGCCGACGGGCCCGGCTATACCGCCCTGCACTGGGCGGCGGGGTCGTGGCATACCGAGCTGACCGGCCGCCTGCGGGGCATCGCCACCGACGCCGACGAGGAATGGCGTTCCCTGAACGGCCTGCGCGCGGGCAGGCTGGCCCTGGTCGACGCGTTGCTGGCCCACGGGGCCGACCCGGACGTCCGCCTCGGCCGGGCGCCGCCGCAGTTCGGCTTTGCGAGCGCGCGCTTCCGGGTGAGCCTGGTCGGCGCCACCCCGTTCCTGCTCGCGGCGATGGACGCCAACGTCGAGGTGATGGGCCGGCTCGCGGCGGCCGGCGCCGACACCCGGGCGGCGACCGACGAGCACACCACGCCGCTCATGGTGGCGGCGGGGCTGGGGCAGGTGCCGGCCGAGACCCGGGTGACCGGGGACGGGGCCCTCGATGCGGTCCGCCTGGTCCTCGAGCTGGGCGCCGACGTCAACGAGGTGAACGTGAGGGGCCGCAGCGCCTTGCACGGGGCCGCCCACATCCGGTCCGACGCCATCGTGCAGCTGCTCGTCGACCGGGGAGCGCTGGTGAACGTCGTGGACGACCGCGACATCACGCCGCTGATGATCGCCGAGGGCGGCGGTCACATCCTGCTGCCGGGCCTGGGGGGCGGGAGCACCGCCGAGCTGCTGCGCGCGCTCGGCAGCGACGAGACGGTGAGGTCGAGCTTCATCGAGAACTTCAGCCAGGGGGCCATTCGGTAGGCGGAGGCGATGATGGGGAGGATGTCGATGATGCGCGATGGTCGGTCGCCGGGGTTCGCGCCCGGCGCGGCGGCGCTGGTGCTCGTATCCCTCTTCATCGGTGCCCCGGGTGCGCCCGCGCAGCCGGTGGGCGCCGCCGTGCAACCGGCTGGCGCGGCCGCGGAGGAGGCCGCGACCTGGCGCGCGGTCCTCGACCGTTACTGCGTCGCCTGCCACAACCGGCGCACGCTGGCCGGGGGCCTCGCCCTCGACGACGTCGACCTTGGGCAGGTCGGCCCGCACGCCGAGCTGTGGGAGAAGGTCCTCCAGAAGCTGCACACCCGGGCGATGCCGCCCCCGGGTCGGCCCCGGCCCGCGCCGGCGGTCTACGACGCCCTCGGCGCATGGCTGGAGGGGTCGCTGGACCAGTGGGCGGCCGACCACCCGAACCCGGGCCGGCCCCCGATTCACCGTCTCAACCGGCTGGAGTACGAGAACGCGGTCCGCGACCTGCTGCATCTCGAAATCGACGCGCAGGCCCTGCTGCCGGCCGACGACATGGCGTTCGGCTTCGACAACAACGCCGCCATCCTGACCGTCGCGCCGGGGCTGCTCTCGCGCTACATGTCCGCCGCCCGCACCGTGAGCCGCCTCGCCGTCGGCGACCCCGCGGTCGAGGCCGACGTCGTGCGCTATCCGGTGTCGCCCCTGATGGTGCAGGACGGCCGGATGAGCGATGACCTGCCGTTCGGGTCGCGCGGGGGCGCCGCGGTGCGGCATCACTTTCCCCGCGACGGCGACTACGTGCTGCGCGTCGAGCTGCGGCAGAACCGGGGGCGCAACGAGCCCCAGGAGATAGACGTCCGGGTGGACGGCGAGCGCGTCGCCCTGCTGCGCGCCGGGCGCTGGCCGGACGACGCGCCGGCGGGGTCGCCGGGCGCGGCAGCGCCGGCCGACGGCCTCGCCGTGCGCTTCCCGGCCCGGGCGGGAACGCGCCTGGTGTCGGTCTCGTTCACGGGCCGGACGATGGCCTCCGAGGGAGTCGCCCCGGCCCGCCTGCCGTTGTGGACGTTCTCGACGGGCCGCGGCTACGTCGAGCCGATGGCCCTCGACGGCTTCGAGATCGAGGGGCCCTGGGAGGGGGAGGCCGCTGTCGCCTCAGCCTCGGACACGCCCAGCCGCCGGCGCGTCTTCGTGTGCGAGCCGGAGGGCGCGGCCGACGAGGAGGCCTGTGCGGCGCGCATCCTCGGCACGCTGGCCCGGCGGGCGTTCCACCGGCCGGTGACCGACGACGACCTGCAGGTCCTGCTCGCGTTCTATCGGGAAGGACGGGAGGCCGGAGACTTTCGCGCCGGCGTGCGGCGCGCCCTCGAGAGCATCCTCGTCGACCCCGAGTTCCTCTTCCGCATCGAGGTCGACCCGCCCGGCGCCGCCCCGGGGACCGCGTACCGTCTGAGCGGCGTCGAGCTTGCGGCGCGCCTGTCGTTCTTCCTGTGGGCCAGCATTCCGGACGACGAGCTGCTCGAGGCGGCGGCGGCCGGCCGGCTGCGCGACCCGGACGTGCTCGAGGCGCAGGTGCGGCGCATGCTCGCCGACGAGCGCGCCGGCACCCTCGTCACCAGCTTCGCCGCGCAGTGGCTGCACCTGCGCCGCATGCGCACCGTCGCCCCCGACGTGAACGCCTTTCCCGCCTTCGACGAGAACCTGCGCGACGCCCTCATCCGCGAGACCGAGCTGTTCGTCGCCAGTCAGCTGAGGGACGACCGCAGCGTGGTCGAGCTGCTCACCGCCGACTACACCTTCGTCGACGAGCGGCTGGCCCGGCACTACGGCATCCCCGGCGTGTACGGCTCGCGCTTCCGGCGGGTGAAGTGGGACGACGAGAGGCGGCGCGGCCTGCTGGGGCAGGGCAGCATCCTCACCGTGACCTCGCTCGCCACCCGCACGTCGCCGGTGGTGCGGGGCAAGTGGATTCTCGAGAACGTGCTCGGCACGCCCCCGCCGCCCCCGCCGCCCGACGTGCCCGAGCTGCCCGAGCGCGAGGAGAGCGGCGAGCCCGCCTCGCTGCGGGCGCGGCTCGAGGCGCATCGCGCCAACCCCGTCTGCTCGGGCTGCCACTCGCGCATGGACCCGCTGGGCTTCGCCCTCGAGAACTTCGACGCGGTGGGGCGGTGGCGCGACACCGACGCCGGCGGGGCGCCCATCGACACCGCCGGGGTGCTGCCCGACGGCGCCGCCTTCGACGGGCTGCCGGCCCTGCGCGACGTGCTGCACGGCCGCCGCGCCGAGTTCGTCGCCACCGTCACCGAGAAGCTGCTGACCTATGCCCTCGGGCGCGGCGTCGAGCCCCACGACCGGCCGGCGATTCGCGCCATCGTGCGCGAGGCGGCGGACGACGACTACCGCTGGTCGTCTATAATCCTCGGCATCGCCCGAAGCCTCCCGTTCCAGATGAGGAGATCGGAGTCATGATCATCACCCGACAGGCGCTTCCCCGGCGCACCGTGCTCCGCGGCCTCGGGACCGCCATGGCGCTGCCGTTGCTGGACGGCATGGTGCCCGCGCTGACCGCGCTCGAGCGGACGGCGGCGAGGGCGAAGCCGCGGCTGGGGGTGGTGTACGTCCCGCACGGGGCGGTCATGAACAACTGGACCCCCGCCGTCGAGGGCAGCGGGTTCGAGCTCACCCCGATACTGCAGCCGCTGGCCCCGTTCCGCGATCGGCTCCTGGTGCTGTCGGGGCTCGACCACGCCCCCGCCGCCCAGATGCCCGGAGACCCGGCGGGCGGCCACGGGCGCATCACCGGCGCGTTCCTGACCGGCGTGCACGCCAAGCCCACCGAGGGCGCGGACTTCCGGGCCGGCACCTCGGTCGACCAGATCGCGGCGAAGGTGCTCGGCCGGGAGACGCAGCTCGCCTCCCTCGAGGTGGGCATCGGCCTGCCCGAGTTCGCCGGCGCCTGCGACGCCGGCTTCAGCTGCGCCTACATCAGCACCCTGTCGTGGAGCACGCCCACGACCCCGCTGCCGATGGAGAGCAACCCGCGGGCGCTCTTCGAGCGGCTGTTCGGCGACGGCGCCACCACCGACCCCGAGGCGCGGCGCGCGCGGCGGCGGCAGGACCGGAGCATCCTCGACGCGGTGACCCGCAAGGTGGCGCGGCTGCGGAAGGGGCTCGGGGCGGCCGACCAGGCCAAGCTCGGCGACTACCTCGCGGCGGTGCGCGACGTCGAGCGTCGCATCCAGCGGGCCGAGGCCGAGTCGGACCGCGAGCTGCCGGTCGTGGAGCGCCCGTCGGCGAGCGTGCCGGCCTCGTTCAGCGAGTATGTCAAGGTGATGTTCGACCTGCAGGTGCTCGCCTACCAGACCGACATGACGCGGGTCGTCAGCTTCCTGATGACGCCCGAGCTGACCGCCCAGACCTATCCCGAGATTGGGGTGCCCGATCCGCACCACGCGCTGTCGCACCACGAGAACAAGCCCGAGAGCCTCGCCAAGCTGATCAAGGTCGGCACTTATCACACCGGGCTCTTCGCCTACTACCTCGACCGGCTGCGGGCCACCCCCGACGGCGACGGGTCGCTGCTCGACCAGGTGATGGTGCTCTACGGCAGCGGCATGAGCAACAGCAACCTGCACAACATCCAGAACCTGCCGATCCTGCTCGCGGGCGGCGGCGCTGGACGGCTGCAGGGGAACCGCCACATGCGCTTCGCCGAGGGGACCCCGCTGACCAACCTCTACCTGTCGCTGCTCGGCAAGCTCGACGTGCCGGCGGAGCGGGTGGGGGACAGCACCGGCCGGCTGACCGAGCTGAGCGAGGTCTGAGCGGCCCCCATGGGGGCGGCGCCGCACGACGCCGCCCCCAGGAGCGCATCCTGCGGCGCACCCCCGCGGCAGCTTGGACCTCCGGCTTGCCCGCACCATGGCGGGACCGGCTCACCGCTTCCGTCAGCCCGTAGCAGCCCGCCGAGATGCGGACGCGTCTTCATGCATTGCAGGGATGCTCCAACCAGCAGAACCAAACGCCCAACCACGGCACGTACGCGCACCGCACGATCGGCTCACATCCCGGCGGCGGCCAATCGCAATGCGGCGGCCCGCACTCCCCCTGTGCCTCCACGACCGCCGAACCCGGCACGGACACCGCCAACGCAGCGACCATCAGTACCGCAACCACCACTCGCTTGAACATCCCGCTCCCTTCCTTTCACTCGACTCCGCGCCGGAATCAGCACGAGAGCCGTGGTCACGTTGAAGCCCGGACCCTCGCCGATCCCACCGAGCGCCAGCCCGTGGACCGCCGCCGTGCGGATGCGCGAACCGCGCCCGATGCCGCCTCCAGACCCGAGCCGGGCGTGAGCGTCGGCGCACGGGCCAGCGGACGCGCTGCATCTGCCACCGCACTTGCAGATGTCCGCAATCGAGACGGCGTACTACCGGGCGATGGCGAGTGCGGTAGGACAGGCCCGGCAGCCTGCGAGCATCCCGCCGATGGCGAGGGAGTAGTCCCAATCGACCCCCAGCGCGTGCAGCCACCGGGGACGGTCCGGGCGTTCGATGGCATGCTGCGTCGGCGTCACGTCCAGGGCGCCCGCGACGAGCGGGAGGGCGGCCAACACCACCGCCGCCAGGAATCTCCGTGTCCTCATTGATTGATCTCCTCGTGATGCGCGCGTCCCAATGCCGCGCTCTCGGTATGGACCAGCAACGGTCGGCCGGCGGGGATGCGGGCAGCGGTCACGCCGCACGCTTCGACCGCCTCGGCACGGCCGTGGACTTCGCCGCGGGCTGCTTGCAGGCGATGTCGAATGCTGACGTCCTCGCTATGCGCGACCCCATGTCGCGCCGTGGGATGCCCGGGCCGACCGGGCAGCCCCTGTCCGGTATGGATCGCAACGGTCGTGCCATCGGGTCGCGATGCGGGGAGAGCCGCCGAACCGGCGGCGTGAACGACTCGCGGCAGGGTGGGTGACGACGGTGCCCGGAAGGGAAGGAAACTGCAGGCGCCGCTGCCGCCGAGCCGCCGCGCCTTCCGCTGGCGAGTGGCGTCCCACACGCGCGGGTCGGGCGCCGGTCGCGCGGGTCGTCAACCCGGGTTGACACGGCAGTCGGCCCGGTTGACTTCGGCCGGGCTTCGCCGCGCATGGAAGCGTCTCGCCTGCACTGCTCCCTCCGTCTCCGGCGCGCGTCCCTGTTATCATGCGGCCGCGGCATCGTCTTCCACGACGCCGCCTTTCGGCGATCCGGAGTTCGACCAGGACGATGATGAGAGTGTCTGTATCTCGACGGCTCGCGGCGTGCGGCGCCGCGCTCACCCTCGGTCTCGTCTCCTGCGGGGGCATGCCCACGGGCGTCTCGTCGCAGATATCGCCCGAGTACCGCGAGACGGTGCGCGCGTTCTACCGGGGTCTGGCCTCTCTCGAGGTCGGGTTGCTCGACGACGCTCAGGCGGCGTTCGAGCGGGCGGCGGCGCTGGCCCCCGACGAGCCCGCGATCCGGGCCAACCTCGCCGTGGTGCACGTCGGTTTCGGCAACGAGGCGGAGGCCGCCGGCCACATCGAGGCGGCCCGCGGCCTCGCCCCCGACCGCACCGAGGTCCGCTTCCTGGAGGCCCAGCTCGCGGGCTTCCAGGGCCGTTTCGAGGACGCCGTAGCCGGCTTCCGGCAGGTGGTGGAGATGGATCCCGACCATCTGCGGGCCCGCTACGCCCTTGCGCAGGAGCTCGACCGGGCCGGCGACGCCGAGGCGGCCGAGGCGCAGGGGCACCTCGAGGCGATTCGCGACCGTCAGCCCGGCAACCTCGCCGTCCTCGTGCAGCACGCGCGGGTGGCGTCCCGCCGGCAGGACGAGCCCGCGCTCTCCGACACCGTCGAACGCCTGGCGGGGATGACCGGGGGATGGCCGGATCTCGCGGTGGCCCAGCTCGACGGGCTGTCGGGGGCGCTGGCGGAGGCGGACTGGAGCCGGGCCGAGAGATCGGCCCAGCTCCTGCGCAACGTCCTCGTGCGTCAGGCCGCCTTCCGGGAGGACCAGGCCCGGGTCAGCGTCAGCGCCGAGGCGATCGCCGAGCCCCTGATGCGCTTCCTCGTGCTGCCGTCGCCGCCGGCGACCGCCTCGCCCCGCGACGAGAGCCTCGCCTATGTCGCCGAGCCGCTCGACCCCGGCGCGTCCGGCGACCAGGCGGTGGTCGCGGTGGTGCCGGGCGGGGAGGAGGCCTCGATGGTCTTCGCCGCGAACGGGCAGGAGGCGCGCCGTCTCGGCGACCCGGACGGCGGCGCCCGTTTTCCGTTCCCGACCGGGACGGGGCCGGCGGGACCGTCGCCGCCGACCGGCAACGGTCTGCTCGCCCTCGACTGGAACGGCGACTATCGCATGGACCTGGCCCTGGCCGGACCGGGCGGGCTCCGTCTGTGGGCGCGAGAGGAGGAGGGTGACGGCTTCACCGAGGCGACGCCGGCGCCGGCCGACCCCGCTGGGGCCGATCCCGCCGTCGCGGCGCCGGCGGCCGCCACTCTCGACGCCTGGGGGGTCTGGGCCGCCGACACCGAGATGGACGGGGACCTCGACATCGTCCTCGCTGCCGCCGCCGGCGCGCCCGCGGTCCTGCGTAACAACGCCGACGGGACGTGGCGGCGGGAAGATCCGTTTCCCGGCGTGACGGTGCTGCGGGGCTTCGGCTGGGGAGACTTCGATCTCGACGGTGACCCGGACGCCGTGCTGCTCGACGGTAGCGGCGTGCTGCACCTCTTCGAGAACCGCCAGGCGGGACGGTTCGACCCGGCCGGGCCCCTGGCGCTGCCGGCCGCGGCGGTCGGCCTCGCCGTCGGCGACCTCGACGCCGACGGCCGCCTCGACCTCGCGCTGCTCGACGCGGACGGCGGGCTGTGGCGGGGAAGCTGGGACGGCGCCGCCTGGGCGACCGCCGAGATCGCGTCCTGGGACGGGTTTCCCGCGGGGGCCGCGCCCGGGTCCCACCGGCTGCTGCTCGCCGACCTCGACAACAACGGGGCCCTCGACGTGCTCGCGTCGGGCGCCTCCGGCACCCGGATGTGGCTCGCCGACGAGGGGTCCCGCCTCGAACCGCACGACCCGGGGGTCGATGCCGAGATCTTCGCCGCCTACGACCTGACCGGCGACGGCCTCCTCGATCTCGTCGGCGTGGAGGACGGCACGCCGGTGCGTCTGACCGCGCAGGCCGACTCCGGCTACGGCTGGCAGCAGATTCGCCCCCGCGCCAACACCGCGGCCGGCGACCAGCGCATCAACGCGTTCGGGGTGGGCGGCGAGATCGAGGTGCGGGCCGGCCTGCTCGTCCAGAAGCAGGTGCTCACCGGCGCGCCCGCCCACTTCGGGCTCGGCGTGCAGACCCAGGCCGACGTCACCCGCATCAGCTGGCCCAACGGCGTGACCCAGGCCGACTTCGAGTTCGCGGCCAACCAGGTCGTCGCGGCCGAGCAGCGGCTCAAGGGGTCGTGCCCCTGGCTCTTCGCCCACGACGGGAGCCGGATGCAGTTCGTCACCGACTTCATCTGGCGCTCGCCCCTCGGCCTGCGCATCAACGCCCAGGACACCGCCGACATCGCGTTCACCGAGGACCGCGTGCTCGTCCGCGGCGACCAGCTCGCCGCCGTGGACGGCGAGTACGACCTGCGCATCACCGCCGACCTGTGGGAGACGCACTTCTTCGACCACGTGTCGCTGCTGGTGGTGGACCATCCGCCCGACACCGAGGTGTGGGTGGACGAGCGCTTCGCCCGCGACCCGGTGCCGCTCGACACCGTCGTCACCGGCCCCTCCCGCACCGTGACCCGGGTCTGGGACGACGCCGGCGCCGACGTGAGCGAGCTCGTCGCGAAGCGGGACAACCGTTACGTGGCGTCGTTCGACGAGGGCACCCACCAGGGGATCGCCGAGCCGCACTACCTCGAGCTGGAGCTCGACGAGGCGACGGAGGCGTGGGACGCGGTGACCGTGCTCGCCCACGGCTGGGTCTATCCCACCGACAGCAGCATCAACGTCGCCCTCGGGCAGGGCAGGCACCCGATCCCCAGTGGCGTGGCGATGGAGGCGCGGGACGCCAAGGGAGGCTGGGTGGTGCTGCACGCCGACCTCGGGTTCCCGGCCGGGAAGCTCAAGACCATGGTCGTCGACGTGCCGCGCCTCCCGGACGGCACGTGGCCGCGGCGGCTGCGCCTGCGCACCAACCTCGAGATCTACTGGGACTGGATCGCCCAGGCCCCGCGGCTCGTCGCCGACCTGGCACGGGAGACGCGCCTGGCCCCGGCCGTGGCCGACCTCCGGTTCCGCGGCTACTCGCGGACGGAGCTGCTGGGGCCGCGCGGGCTCGAGCTGCCGGACTACGAGATCGCCAACCACCGGCCGCGGTGGCGCGACCTCGTCGGGTTCCACACCCGGTTCGGCGACGTCCGCGAGCTGCTGGCCGGGGTGGACGACCGCTACGTCATCATGAACGCCGGCGACGAGATGCGGCTCCGCTTCGAGGCCCCGCCCCCGCCCGAGGCGGGTTGGCGGCGCGACTACGTGCTCATCGGCGACGGCTGGGTCAAGGACGGCGACTTCAACACCACCCACGCGAAGACGGTGGGGCCGCTGCCTTCGCACGACCAGCCGGTCTATGATCCGGCGGCGTCGGCGGTGCTCGAGGACGATCCGGTGTATCTGCGGCACCCCGACGACTGGCTGAACTGGCACACGCGTTACGTCGCGCCGGACTACTTCCTGCGCGGCCTCCGGCGGGTTGCGCCGGAAACGAAGTCGCCGGCCGGGGACAGGCCTTGACGGATCGGCCCGCGGTGCCGCTGGATCCGGGCGAAGCGCGCGGACGGCGCACGCGGCCAGCGTGACGCAGAAGCGGTGATAGCGCCGCGGGCAACTCCGCGGCAGAGGAAGCCAATGAGAGTGCAGACGCGCGGTTCGTGCAGACTCCTGAGGACGAAAGCCGCCTTGGCTTTCGGGTGTGCTCTCACGCTCGCGGCGAACGCCGCCGCGCAGCTTCCCGGCCTGCCGCCGGTGCCCCTGCCGGACGAGCCCCTCGTCTTCGCCACCGCCGAGGAGCCGCAGGTGCGCGTGACCGTGGTGACGCGCGGCCTGGAGCACCCCTGGGGGTTGGCGTTCCTGCCCGACGGCGGCCTGCTCGTGACGGAGCGGCCGGGGCGTCTGCGCATCGTCCGCGACGGCGTCCTCGATCCCGAGCCGCTGACCGGCGTGCCAGAGGTCTACTCGCAGGGGCTGGCCGGCCTCATGGACGTGGCCCTGCATCCCGAGTTCACCGAGAACCGGCTCGTCTACTGGACGTACTCGAAGCCGGCCGGCGAGGGCGCGTGGGTGACGCTGGCGCGGGGTCGGCTGACGGACCACGGGCTGGTGGACGTCGAAGACCTCTTCCGGTCGGATCCGGTCGGCGGCACCGCCGCCGCGCGCGTCGTCTTCGCCCCCGACGGCAGCCTCTACATGACGGTGGGCGGTGCGTTCGGGGCGGCCACCGGCGGGCCGCGGGCGCAGGACCCCGGTGACACCGTCGGCAAGGTCGTCCGCCTGCTCGATGACGGCAGCGTCCCCGACGACAACCCGTTCGTGGGCCGCGACGGCTTCCGGCCCGAGATCTACTCCCTCGGCCACCGGAACCAGCTCGGTGCGGCGCTGAATCCGGAGACGGGAGAGCTCTGGGCCAACGAGAACGGCCCCCTCGGCGGCGACGAGGTCAACCGCATCCGCGCCGGCGGCAACTACGGCTGGCCGGTCGTCTCGTACAGCCGCGAGTACTCCGGCGGCCGGGTCGCGGACCGAACCTACCAGGAGGGCATGGAGCCGGCCGAGATCGTCTGGCTGCCCTCGATCGCCCCGTCCGGCATGGTGTTCTACGACGGCGACCGATTCCCGAATTGGCGAGGCCATCTGTTCGTCGGCGCGCTGCGCACCGGCATGATCCGCAACACCGGCCATCTGGAGCGGATTGTCTTCAACGAGGATGGGCAGGAAGCCCGCCGCGAGTGGCTGCTGACCGAGCTGCGGCAGCGCATCCGCGACGTGCGCCAGGGCCCCGACGGGCTGCTCTACGTGCTGACCGACGCCGACGACGGGGCCATCCTGCGCCTCGAGCCGGTTGAACCATGACGGGGAGCAGCGCAGCGAGACCGAGCTCGGACTCGGCAGTGGCGGGCAACGCGCCGACGCACGACGTCTTCGCGTTGCGCGACAGCGTCGTCGACGAGTACAAGCGCTTCGCGACGTCGTTCACGACGATCCACGCTCACGACATCCGGGAGCAGGTCGAGGCCATCTACGCCGTCGTGTCCGCGAGCGCCTCCGGCCCGAGAGCCTCCTGTGCATCGGCACGTCGGCCACGATGGCGAGCGAAGGGTCCATCGGCGACAGGAACCGCGTGGTGGCGGGCGTGGCTTCGAAGCTCTTCGGGAGCGAGATCGCCGAGAGCAACGTCATCGTCGAGACCCTCGAGCGAATCACCGACTCGACCGCCACAGGAAGAGGCCGAGCAAGATGGAGAGGAGGCGGGGCCCGAGAAGGAGGTCTTCGGCTTCCTGACACCGCATCCGGTCGACGATCGCGAGTTCCCGCGACCCCAAGGCGATGGTCCATGGCGAGGTGCCCTCGACCTGGTCGCCGACGATCTGACGCCCGAGTTTGTACCCTGGTACACCAGCCGGGACGCCTACTCGGACGCCGTCGTGGCGTCGGCGGCGGGGCGCCTCGACGAGGCCTTCGACCGCTGGCGAGACCTCTTCGCCGCCGCCGAGGAGCAGCGGGACGCGGCGCGGCGGACCACGGACGACTACTCCACCCCCTACCGGGAGAATGCTCGCCGAGCCGATGCCCACGCGAGACGTCCGCAGGGGCTCTCTGCTCTATGAGGCCACCACCGAGGGCGGCGCCGGCGTTCTCACACGGCTCGTGAGCCACGAGACGAGCCTCGCCACCGTCGCGAGAACGGCGCTCGAGATCGAGCCGGTTCGCGAGGCGCGGTTCCCGCTGCCCAGTGCGCATCAGCTCGGCGGGCACGATTCTGCTCTCCTGCTTCGCGACGCCCTGCTGCTCTCGCTGCGGCGGGGAGCCGGCCCCTTTCGGAGCTTCGGGCAGATCTCGGTCGAGCCGCGAGCCTACCAGCTCGTGCCGCTGCTCATGGCGCTCAAGCTCGACCCGGTGCGCCTGCTCATCGCCGACGACGTCGGCGTCGGCAAGACGATAGAGGCCCTGCTCATCGCACGCGAGCTGCTCGACCGGGGCGACGTCGATCGCACCGTCGTCCTCTGCCCGCCGCATCTCGTGGACCAGTGGGTCACCGAGCTCGACGTCCGCTTCAACATCCGCGCCGCGGCCGTCACCGCCCGGAGCGCGCGACGCCTGGAACGGGGCATTCCACCGGGCGTGAGCATCTTCGCGGTGCACCCGCACACCGTCGTGAGTCTCGACTACATCAAGACCCCGGAGGCCGTGCTCCTGCGGCGGCGGGGCGGCAGCGCCATCCATGAGGACCGCCAGCTCGAGCTGTTCGAGAGTCATTGGGAGGACGTGAAGGCGAGGGCCAAGAAGAACCGGACCCTCTTCGCCCAACGCCGCATCAAACCCGACGAGGTGCTGCCCGAGTGGCGCAAGAGCCTCGTCGCGGTCGGTGGTCGCGACGACGTGCAGCGCTTTGCGGGCCGCGCTCTCGCCCGGCTCGGTTCGGGGCTCGAACCGCTCGGGCGCGGCTTCAAGGCCCCGACCGCACCGCTGCCGGACGAGGTCCGCGAGCGTCTGGCCGCCGAGGACATCGCGGGCACCGTCGCCATCGACTTCGCGTACCCGGCAGCACCCGGATGTCGTCCCGTGCAGCGCAGCCACCCCCTCGTCGCGGTGCTCGCCGAGACGCTGCTGGGGCGGACCCTCTCGGTGGACGACGGCGACGCCGCGGCCGGCGACCCGTCGGTCCTCGGGCGCGCCGGGTGCTGGATCTCCGAGGGCGTGCGCGCCCGCGTCACCGTCGTGCTGCTGCGGCTGCGCCACCAGCTTCTGTCGAGCCGGCGGGGCCGGGAGCCGCTGATTGTCGAGGAGGCGACCGCCCTGGCCTGGGCCGGCCCGCGGCAGCGCCGATCACCGGGCCCGAGGCGCTGGGTCTGCTCGCGCTCCCGCCCGCGCGCTCGCCGAGCGCTTCGTCGAGCCGTTGCTGCGCGACGCGTTCGGTTTTGCGTCCGTCGCGGGCGCCGAGCCGAGGACGATCGACAATCGCGTGTATCCGGTCCCGTTCTTCGCTCTCGGCGACCGGGTTCCCATCGTCGTCGCGCGGGCGGGAGGGGGCCTCGACACCCTGCTGCCCGAGCTCGGCGACGACCAGCGCCGCCGGAGCGCCTTCGGGCTCCTGCAAGAGACCCTGAACGCGTCCGGCACAATGCACTGGGGCCTCGCCACGGATGGGCTCTCGCTGCGCATCGCGCGCGACAACGCGAGCCTCACGCGGCCGGCGTGGATCGAAGCCGACCTCGGCCGGATCTTCACGGAGGACCTGTATCCCGACTTCGCCGCGCTCTGGTTGCTCGCGCACGAGTCGCGCTTCGGCCGCGGCGACGACCCGGCCGCGACGTGCCCGCTGGAGGCGTGGCGGGAGGCGGGCCGTGAGGAGGGGACGCGGGCGCGCGAGAAGCTGAGCGCCGGCTTCCGGAAGGCGCTCCAGGTTCTGGGGGAGGGGTTCCTTTCGCATCCCGCGAACAGGAAGCTCCGCGCTGCATTGCACGCGGGGGATCTCACGAAGGACCGCTACTTCGGGCAGCTCCTCCGGCTGGTCTACCGGCTCGTCTTCCTGCTGACCGTCGAGGAACGGGATCTGCTGCACCCGAAGGACGCGTCCGAGTCGGCGCGCCGCCTCTATGCCGACGGCTACGGTCTGCGCCGCCTCCGCGACCGGGCGGTGCGCCGGAGCGCGCACGACCGGCAGGGCGATCTCTGGGAGGCCGTCAGGATCGTCTTCCGCAGCCTCGGCGGCGGCGAGCCGCGTCTCGGGCTGCCCGCCCTCGCCGGCCTGTTCGCGCCCGAGGAGTGTCCCGACCTCGACGCGGCGAAGCTCGAGAACCGCGCGCTGCTCGGGGCCCTCTTCGGTCTCGCATGGCTTCGCGAGCCTTCCGGGCTCGTCCGCGTGAACTGGCGTCTTCGAGGACGAGACCGCGAGTCTACCGCGGGCAACGGAAGCCGAACGCCTGGTCGTCCAGCGAGTCGGTCAGGACGTGTTCCGCCGAGGCCTCCTGGAGTACTGGGACGGCCGCTGTGCGATGACCGGCCTCGATGTGCCCAAGCTGTTGCGCGCAAGCCACATCAAGCCCTGGGCCGACTGCGCCACCGATGCGGAGCGGCTCGACGTCTTCAACGGCCTGCTGCTCGCGCCTCATCTCGATGCTGCGTTCGACGCCGGCTTCATCACGATCGAGGGGGACGGAACGATGCTCGTCTCGAACGCTCTCCGTCCCGGCGTCCGGTCGGCTCTCGCGCCGGACAGGCCACTGAGGGTGGACGGCCTCCACGGCGCTCACGAGTGCTACCTGACATGGCACCGGTCGAGGATCTTCCGTACCGGCGTGGGGAACGCGAGCTGAATGGCCAACCCGTGGGCGGCGGGGGTTCGCCGCGAGTATCGCTCGTGTCCGGGGACGACTCAAAGACGACGGGCATAGACGACACGGTATGATGAGGCTCCCGATCACCTGCACAACGGGAGACGCACCCAGATGGCCACCACGGAACGCGCCGTCAAGCTGACCTACGAGGATTACTGCGCCACACCGGACGATACGCGCTTCGAGTTGCTGAACGGCGATCTCATGATGGTTCCCGCCCCGAACGTGAAACACCAAAGGATCCTGCTGCGGCTAGCTCACAGGCTCGGCCAGTTCATCCTCGACCACGAGTTGGGGGAGCTGTTGCCGGCCCCCTGCGACGTAATGCTGTCGGACACCGACGTCGTCCAGCCGGACCTGCTGTTTGTCTCCCGGGAACGGGAGCAAACAATCACCGTCGAGAACGTGCGGGGAGCCCCCGACCTCGTGATCGAAATACTCTCCCCATCGACCGCCGACAAGGACTTGGGGTACAAGTACGAACTCTACAGCAGACACGGAGTGCTCGAGTACTGGGTGCTGGACCCGATGGCCGAGACCATCGCCGTCCATCGGCAACGGGACGGCGTGCTCGAACTCACCGACACCTTCCGTCGCCCAGACACCCTGCGCACCCCGCTGCTCAAGGGCTTGGATCTCCAGCTCGACGATGTTTTCCCGGCTTGAGGAGCGATCACCCTTCTGCACGGCCTGTTCCCGGAGTCCGCGCATGTGCGGCGGGGGGAGCGCCCGATCTCGTCGTCGGGTGTCGACGCGCTTGGCGCGTCAGATCCAGCGTCTGACCCGCGCCGCGTAGTCGTCGTAGGCATCCCCCAGCTTGCGGCGGAGGTAGGCCTCCTCGTGGGGGATGGTGTACCAGTTGAGGGCCGCGAAGGCGGGGACGACGGCGAGCATGACGGCGGCGGCGTTGTCGGCGCAGCCGAGGCCGGCGATGAAGACGACGAACGCGAGGTAGACGGGGTTGCGCGAGATTCGGTAGGGGCCCGCGGAGACGAGTCGCCGGGTCGGCTTGCGGAGGTCGAGGCTCTCGTCGTGACGGCGGAAGACGAAGAACGCGGAGACCGCCAACCCGAGCGCGGTCACCATGAGGATACCGCCGGCGGCGACGGGCCACGGCGCGGGCAGAGGCTCGACGCGCCAGACGTCGCGATGCACGACCGCGCCGGCGATCGTGAAGAGGGCCGGCAGCACCGGAGGGAGGAGTATTCGTCTCATCGCGATGATGTCATTCCTTCCCCCGCGGTGCCGGCCGCCTCCCGGACGCCGCTGACGACCAGGGTGAACAGGACGAGCAGTGGAATCGACACGGCGTTCAGGGCGACGTACTCGACCGGATGCAGGGCCCAGGCCCCGGTGGCGATCACCGTGTAGTTGAAGGAGAGCGCGGCGTACAGGTTGGTCGTCAGTGCGACGAGGCCCGCCCACAGCGCCCCGCGCCGTCCGCCGAGGAACGCCGCCACGAAGTAGAGCGCGAGCAGGGCGCCCGCCGTGTCGAGCAGGGCCATGGAGGTCCAGAACGCGGTCGCCTGCGGATGCCAGCCGTCGGCCGGCGGCCACGGAAAGCTCCGGATCGGCCGGAGTCCGCCGAGGTGCACGAGGTTCAGGACAAGGTGGCCGGCCTGGAAGACGCCGTAGTAGCCGACGAGCCAGCGCATCCGTGACGACTTGAAAAAGGCCCTGTCGTAAGCAATCATGGGCGCATTCGGTCCCTCGCCGACCCTGGGAGGAACAGATGCATCATGCCACGATTGCCGCGCCGGTCGCGATTGTCGCGATCGGGTTTCTGGCCCCGGTCTCCGCGTCCGCTCAGGATCCGGTCCGCGGCGAAGCCGACGGGGCCGCGGAGTGGACCTTGCCTCGCACCCCCGACGGCCGGCCCGACCTGCAGGGCTACTGGACGACCCAGACCTTTACGCCGCTCGAGCGGCCCGCGCACCTGGGAGACAGGGAGTTCTTCACGGAAGAGGAGGCGGCCTTCCTGGCGGGAACGCTTACGGCCGAGGGCGTCGACCCGTCCGCGCGCGAGATCCTCACCCTCATCGAGATCGACGACCGCGAGGAGCTCGAGCGTTACAAGTTCCAGGGCAACCGCACGCCCGACGAACGTCATCACATCCACTACGACAACGAGATCTGGCTGCGGACGCCGGTCCCCAAGGGGCTGTCGAGCCGGCGGACCTCGTTGATCACCTATCCGCGGAACGGCCGATTTCCGCCGCTGACGCCCACGGCCGCGGCGCGGACGGCCGCCCGCTCGGCTGCGCAGGCGCGGCCGAGCGCGTTCGACAGCCACGAGACCCGGCCCTTGTCGGAGCGCTGCCTCGCTTGGTCGCACGAGGGTCCGCCCATGATGCCGCCGTCCTACAACGACATTCATCAGATCTTCCAGACGCGGGACCACGTCGTGGTGTTCAGCGAGCTGTCCACGTACCCGCCGCGCATCATCCCGCTCGACGGGCGCCCGCACGTCCCGGACGCGATCCGGCAGTTCCCCGGCGACTCGCGCGGGAGCTGGGATGGCGACACGCTGGTCGTCGAGACCCGAAACTACGCCGAGCGGAGGCGCTTCCGGGGAGCCGGCGCCGGCCTCCACGTCGTGGAGCGCTTCACCCGCACCGGCCCCGATCGGATTCACTACGAGTTCACGGTCACCGATCCGGCGACGTGGACGAGCGAGTGGAGCGCGGAGATTCCGCTGGTCAGGACGGACGGCCCGCTGTTCGAGTACGGGTGCCACGAGGGCAACCACGACATTCGCCACATCCTCGAGATCCACCGCAACCTGGAACGGCAGGCGGCCGTCGAGGCCTCGGGGGCGGATTCCCGGTAGGGGCCCAGGCCACCCGCCCGTATGGCGTCAGGCCGGAGCACGTCCGAGGCCAGGACGGCCGTCGCGCCCGGCGCGCTGGCCAGGGCCTCCCGAGTGGCTCGCAGCGGCGGTGTGCTTTCTTGCCGGTCCGTCGATTGCTCGCAGGCGTGCGCGAGGGCGAGCACGTCGACTTCGCCGCGGCCGCGGTCAGTCGGAACCCGCCTCTATCAATTCCAGCGCCAGGCCGTCGAGGTCCTCGATGAGCACCGCGCGGGTCTCGGCGAACGGATAGGGACCCTCGACGATGGAAACCCCGGTCGCCTCGAGATGCGCGAGCACGGGGTCGAGGTCGGGGTAGGTGACCGCGACGTGGTCCACGACCTGCCCGCGCGAGGGGGAGAGCGGCCGGTCGAGATCGGGGCCGCACCGGCCGTCGCGGCACTGGCGCGAGTACCACATCCACCCCGCGTTGGCGAGGCGCACGCTCGCGATCGGGGTCCGAAGCTGGCCTACGGGCAGGAACGACGGATAGCTGACGTCGCCGATCTCGACCTCGCACGGGTCGTACGGCGGGCGCGGCGCGGTCTCGCCGGTGTCGGGATCGCGGAGCGGGGGCAGGGTCACGCCGAGGTGCGTGACGTACCAGTTGGCGGCGCACAGCGGCTGCTCGTGCCAGAAGTGGAGGTGGCCGTAGAACAGGTCTTCGGTCGCGGCGTTTCCGTTGAACTCCACGAGGATGCCGTCGGGGTCGACGAGGTAGCCGAAGTCCTGGCCGCTCGCGCGGTCGCGGGCCGGGTTCTCCCCCTCGCGGGCGGCGCGCTCGGCCATCTCGGCCACCGTCAGGAGCTGGTCGCCGAACGGCGCCAGCCCGGAGCGCGGCACTCCCTCGTCGTCGTCCGGACCGGTGTAGACGGGCAGGAAGCCGAAGCGCTCGCCGTCGGGGTCGAGCGCGGTCAGCCGCTCGTACAGGGCGAGCCCGTCGGTGCTGGGCCCCGTCGTCCAGAACGCGCTCTGGGGGACCGACTGACCCCGCTCGGGGTCGAACCCGCCCGGCGCCGGCTCGTCGACGGTGGTGTACAGCAGGTAGACCCCGTCGGCCTCGAACGCCGGCAGACCCGCCACGGTGGTCCGCTGCCCGGCCGGCCAGAACGTCTCCCACCAGTCGAGGGCGCGCTCGGGGTCGACCGAGTTGACGTGGATGTGGTGGAAGCTGGGCGCGGGAAACGGCTGCACTCCTTCCAGGGTGGCGCCTTCGTCGGCATCCGGCTCGGGTACCGCGCCGGCACACGCTCCGACGAGGGCGGCCGTGAGCGCCCACGCCGCCAGCCGGGTCCAGTCACGCTTCCTGCCATCTCGCATCATGTCTTCCGCCATCGCCGCCCCAGGCGGCTCTATCCGATCCATGGCCTATCGTTCAGGATGGTATCATTTCACGGTACCGTCACGTCAATGAAACGCGGCCAAGCCAGGATACTTGCCTCGATCTTCCGCCACCCGACGAGCGGCAGCATTCGCTGGAAGGACATCGAGGCACTGTTCATCGAGTTGGGTGCCGAGATAAGCGAGCGGCAGGGATCCCGCGTGGGCGTACGGCTCTTCGGCGAGCGGCGCGTGTTTCACCGACCGCACCCGGGACCCGAGACGGACAAGGGGGCGGTGGCCAGCATTCGGGAATGGCTGAGGGCCAACGGAGTGGAGCCATGAGAAACACCATGGAGATCGAGGGCTACCGGGCGGTCATTCAGTTCGATCCCGACACCGACATGTTTCGCGGCGAATTCGTCGGCCTGAACGGCGGCGCCGACTTCTACGCGCGGGACATCGCCGGGCTCAGGCGCGAGGGCGCGGCGTCGCTCAAGGTGTTTCTCGACATGTGCCGGGAGGACGGCGTCGAGCCCCGGCGCCAGTTCTCGGGCAAGTTCCACGTCCGCATTCCGCCCGAACTCCACGCCACCATCAGCGCGGCGGCAGCGGCCGACGGCAAGAGCCTCAATCGATGGGTCGTGGACGAGCTGCGCGCCAGCGTTGCCGGCTCGGCGACGCCACCGGCTTCCCGGTCCGCGTTCTGACACGGAGGTGTCTCGGGGGTGGCGTTCGGGCAGTCGGGGCAGAGGTCAGGCGCTGGGGGTGCCGGCCACCGGCAGCGACAGGAGGCCGCGCAGCACGACGCTGCTGCGGAAGGCCGGCGGGTCGTCGAGCAAGCGCATCGCGGGGAAGCGTTCGATGAGGGCCTCGAGGACGACGCGGCCTTCCAGACGGGCCAGCGGCGCCCCGAGGCAGTGGTGGATGCCGCGGCCGAACGCGAGGTGGTTCTGGTCGCCGCGGCGGACGTCGAGGCGATCGGCGGCGTCGAACCGGTCCGGGTCGCGGTTGGCGGCGCCGAGCAGCATGACGACGCTGTCGCCGCGCCGCACGCGGAAGCCGTTCACGTCGCAGTCGTCGAGTGCGCTGCGCATGTCCACCTGCACCGGCGAGTCGAAACGCAGCAGCTCCTCTACGGCGGAGGGGATGAGCCCGGGGTCGTCGCGCAGCGCCGCCATCTGGTCGGGGTGGCGCAGAAGGGCGAGCATGCCGTTGCCGATGAGGTTGGTGGTGGTCTCGTTGCCGGCCACGAGCAGCAGCCGCAGCATGACGAGCACCTCGCGTTCGGTCAGGCGGTCGCCTTCCTCCTCCGCCTGCGCGAGGGCGCTGATGATGTCGTCCCTGGGGTCGGCCTTGCGCTCGCTGATGATGGGCTCGAGGTAGGCGTCGAGGGCCCGCATCGCCGACTCGGCGGTCTCCCGCTCCGCCGGGGTCAGCGTGGGCTCGAGGATGCGGGCGCGCTCGTTCGACCAGATCCCGAACTGCTCGCGGTCCTCCGGCGGAATGCCCAGCATCTCGGCGATGACGATGACGGGCAGCGGCTTCGCCACCGCCTCCATGAGATCGAAGGCGGACGGATCGTCGACGGCGTCGAGCAGCGTGGTCATCAGCTCGCGGATGTGGGGCTCGAGGGCGGCGACCGTCCGCGGTGTGAAGGCCTTGTTGACGAGGGACCGCAGCCGCGTATGGTCGGGCGGGTCGAGGAAGAGCATGCTCGGCTCCTCCACGTTCGGCAGGCTGGCCCGCCGGCCGGAGGAGGCGACGCGCTTGCGGGGATCGTTCGAGAAGTGGCGGTGGTCGCGCAGGATGGCGTCGGCGTCGGCGAAGCGCGAGAAGACCCAGGCGTCCATGAGGCGGCTGCGGTGCACGGGGTCGCGGGCGCGCAGCTTCGCATAGGTGGGGTAGGGGTCCTGGGCCATCTCCGGCGACAGCGGGTTGTAGCTCACCCCGCTCTGCCAGCGCTCGCGCAGCAGCAGCGCGCCCACCGCCACCGACCGTATCGCGTCCCGCATCGCCATGATCGACTCCTTCGCCGTTGCCTCGCCGGCGCGTCCGGCGCGGGCTACTAGAATACTGGGCTACTTGCGGATTCAACCAGAAGTCTGCGCCGTAGCGCGGCGCGGACTCCCGGAGGGTTGATTGGGCCGTGAGCGGAGCCGCAGGCGACGCTCACCGGGCTGGGAGCGGACATGGACACTCGACGATTTCTCATCACCGGCGGCAGCCAGGGCATCGGCGCCGCCCTCGTCTCGCTGGCCCGCGCCCAGGGCCACGAGGTGGTATTCACCGGGCGGGACCGGGGCCGCGTGGACCGGGTGGCGGCGGAGAGCGGGGCCATCGGCCTGCAGGCGGACGTGACGGTGGCCGACGACAACCGGCGCACCGTCGAGGCCGCGGTCGGTCGCATGGGCGGCATCGACGTGCTCGTCAACAACGCCGGCGTCGGCTATCTCGCGGAGATCGGCGACATCGACGTGGACCGAATGCGGGCGCTCTTCGACATCAACGTGTTCGGGCTCGTCGACCTGGCCAACCGGGTGGCCCCGCTGCTCAAGGCGCAGCAGTCGGGCTACATCTTCAACATCGCCTCGACCTCGGGCATGAAGGGGGCGAAGACGGGGACGGTGTACGCCGCCAGCAAGTGGGCGGTGCGCGGCCTCAGCCAGTGCTGGCAGGCCGAGCTGCGCCCGCACGGCGTGCACGTCGTCTGCGTCTGCCCGTCCGAGGTGCAGACGGACTGGATGGGGCGGACGGGGCGGAACAACCCGAACAAGCTCTACGCGGTCGACATCGCGGAGACGATCATGGCCGCGCTGGCCATGAACCCCCGCGCCCTCTGGCCCGAGCTGGCGATCTTCGCGAACAACCCCTGGAAGGAAGACTGAGCCGGGTCGCCCTCACCGCGCGGCCCGACAGGTGCGATGGCCGCGGGGAGCGTCCTGCCCGGGAAGACCGAGTCGGGCCGTCTTCACATCCACACCTGATCGTCGTCGAGGTCGGCGTCGGAGACGCGGGCGGCGGCGACCACCAGGGCGGCGTCCCCGGTCACGGTGACGGGCTCGGAGTACGGCAGGTAGCCGGGGCTGCGCACGTACAGCTCGTACTCGCCCGTGGACACGTCGACGCGCGCCCTCCCGTCGGCGTCGGTCGAGGCCCGGTAGGCTCCCAGGTGCACGTCGGCGTTGGCGAGGGGAGCCTGGGTGTCCCGGTCGACGACGGCGACGGTCACTGCGTTCCCGGGCCGTTCGACTGTACGGAAGCTGAACGTGCACGCCGCGGCCGCGTGCGGCGGGGCCGACGCAGCTTCATCCGGCGGCGGGGCTGCGTGCCGTGGCGCTGCCTCAGCGTCATGTCGCGGCGCCGCCGAAGCCCCGTCCGGCGGGGCCGACCCCGCCTCATGTCGTTCGTGCGACGCCGACGGGCCTTCGTGGTTCGGCGCGGATGCAGCCTCGTGGTGCGGCGCCGTGGTCGCGGCTGCCGGTTCGGGCTGCGCGGTCGTCACGGCCGGGGGCGGCTCGGCCGCGACCGGAAAGGCGGCGGTCCAGGCATGCACCCCCGGCTTGCGCGGGGCGGTCAGGGCAACCGCCGCCGCGTACAGCGCGCGGGTTCCGGCCGCGGGTTCCGGGCCGAGGATTCCCCGGCCGAGGTCGCGCCCGGTGCCGTCGCGGATCACGACCGGGTGCCCGGCCAGCCGGCACGCGGCAGAGCACTTCACCCCCACCGTGACCGTGAACCGGGAGGCCGCGACGACGGGGGACGGCGCTCCCCAGACGGCGACGCTCGTCGGATGGGGCTGCGGCTCGCCGGTCACCGTGGTTCTCCCCGTCCGGCGCTGTCGCCGTTCGCGGCGGGGGCAGGAAACGGCGTCGCCCGGACGGCGGCGCTCGACGGCGGCCGCGGCTCGTCGGTCCCCGTCGCGCTCACCGTCAGGCGTTCCCCCCGTTCACGGCCGCGTCGCGCCCCGCGATGCGGCCGAAGACGAGGCAGCGGCCCAGGCCGTGCTGCGCGAATCCGCCCTGCGACTCGCCGGCGCAGTAGAGGCCGGGGATGACGTCGCCGCGGATGTCCATGACCTGCGCCTTCGCGTTCGTCCGCAGCCCGGTGAGCGAGTCGTGCAGGATGGGCGTGGACCACGCGGCGTGGAACGGCGGGGTCTGGATCTTGTACCGTGGGTTGCGCTTCCCGAAGTCAGCGTCCTCGCCGGCGTCGACGAACCGGTTGTAGCGGGCCACCGTCTCCTCGAGGGCGGCCGCCGGCATCGGCTTGGCCTGGAAGGGGTTGGCGATGGCCGCGGCGAGCTCGCCGATGGTGTCGGCGGTGAAGAAGAAGCCGTCCGTATCGACGTTGGGCGGTTGCGGGTCCCACTCCTCGCGCTCGACCGCGTCGTGGTCGAAGACGGCCCAGATCGGCCCGCCCCCGTTCCGCTTCGACTCGTCCCCGGTGTCGGCCATGGCCGCCGCGAAGAAGTCGTAGCGGGCGTCGGTCTCGCTCCAGAAGCGGCGGCCGAGCCGGTTGACGAGGATGACGTCCTGCCAGTCGGTGACGGTCAGGCCCGACGCGCGGGCGAGGTCGAAGATGCGGGCGTTTGGCTGCCAGATCAGGCTCGAGTACCCCCACTGGCATCCGATATGGCGCGTCTTCGAGATCGCTATCCCCTCCTCGACGGTCTGGTTGGCAGTGCCCCACAGCGAGGCACCGACGGCCATCGCCGCGAGCTCTCCGTCCCCGCTCTGCCGCGACCACGGCTCGCCGGCGACCTGGTACTCCTCGGTCAGCCGGGGGTCGAAGGTGCGCCGGAGGTTCACGTTGCTGGTGCTGCCGCCGGTGGCGACGAGCAACCCCTTGAGGGCCCGGATGTTCACGGTGCGGCCGTCGTGGGCGGCGGTAACGCCCAGCACCCGGCCCGCGGCGGGGCCCTCGCGGACGATGCTCGTCATCTTGTGCCGCAGCAGCACCTCGGCCCCCTTGGCGCGCGCGCTGCGCTCGAGGGCGCGGACGAGGCCCGAGCCGACCCGGGTCTCGTGGTGCGTCACCCGCTCGCTGGCGACGGGCCACTGCACGGTGCGCTGCTGCCGGCGCACCTGCGAGGCCCCGGTCGGGCCCACCAGGTGGTCCTGGAACTGGACGCCGTTCTCGATGAGGAACTCGAAGGTCGCGGCGTTCTCGTCGGCGAAGGCGCGGACGAGGTCGCGGTCGCTGTAGCGGCTCTGCATGTGGTCGTGGCGCACCCAGTCGCGGTACACCTGCTCGGCCGAGTCCTCCACGCCGTGCTTCCGCTGGTTGCTGGTGCCCCCGCCGAGGTGGACGTTGCCGCCCGAGCACATGCCGTGCCCGCCGATGTCGACGTTCTCCTCGAGCATGATCACGGAGGCGCCGTGGTCGAGGGCCGAGACGGCGGCCGCGAGCCCCGCGGTGCCGGCGCCGATGGCGACGAAGTCGGCCGAGACGTCCCAGAAGTTCTGGGCCCCGGCGCCCCGCGCGCCGACCCCGGCCAGCGCGGTCGCGCCGACGCCCGCGGTGGCGCCGCGCCTGATGAAGGCCCGCCGACTGACGCCTGCGTCCTTGCGTGTCGATCTGCCCATCGGTATCCTCCCTCGGTCTCCGTCCGGCCACTCTACCGGGACGGGGGAGCCGGTGCAAGCGGCGGTTGGCCCTCGGTTTGCAACGCCCTTACGTGAAACCGCGCGGCCGGGAGCCGGAGTCGCGCGGCGGTCTGGAGGACGCATCATGGAAGGGGTGGCCATCGTCACCGGGGCGTCGAGCGGCATCGGACGGGCCCTCGCCGTCGAGCTCGCGCGCGAGGGGTACCGGGTCGGGCTGATCGCCCGCCGCGCGGATCGGCTGGAGGCACTGGTTGCGCAGATCCGCGACGACGGGGGTCGCGCGGAATGCGTACCTGCGGGCGTCACCGGGCGCGACGAGATCCAGCGCGCCATAGGCGGCCTGACGGAGCGGCTGGGCCCCGTCGACCTTCTCGTCGCCAACGCCGGCATCGCGCTGGGCACCGATGCGCTGGTCCCCGCCGCCGACGCGCTGGAGGCCGAGTTCCGCGTAAACGTCTTCGGCGTCTTCTACGCCATCGAGGCGGTGGTGCCGTCGATGCGCGAGCGCGGCGGCGGCCACGTGGTCGTCATCTCCAGCCTCGCCGCCCACCGCGGCCTGCCCGGCGCGGCCGGCTACTGCGCCTCGAAGGCCGCCCTCACCCGGCTCGTCGAGGGCCTGCGGCCCGACTGGGCCCGGGCCGGCATCCACGCCACCACCGTGCACCCGGGCTACGTGCGCTCGGAGATGACCGACCGCAACCGCTTCCGCATGCCCCTGTTGATGGACACCGACCGCGCGGCCCGCCTCATCGCCGTCGCCATCCGGCGGAAGCGCAGGGTCTACGAGTTCCCCTGGCGGATGTCCATGCTCGTCCGCCACGTGGTTCGGCATCTGCCGGACCGGGTGCTCTCGAGCCTCGTCCGCCGCGACAAGGAGCGTCCGGAGCAGCTCTGAGGGTCCCCCCGGGGCCGATGCGGTTCGCGCCGCCGGCCGGAGCCGCGGGCCGGCGGTTTCCGCGCTACAATCGTCCATCGGCCAGGAGGCGCCCATGGAGCGATCGGCCGCGTTCACCCCTGACGCAACGAGTTCATCGGTCCACGCCCCCCGCCCGCCGGCCTCCGGATCGGTCCAGGCCCCCCGCCCGCCGGCCTCCGGCCGGGCGCCGGACCTGCCCGGTTGCGTGTCTTTCCATCTGCCGGAGAGCGCTCTCGACGACTACGACGGCCGGTTCGAGTTCTGGGACGGCAAGACGGAGACGGCCTGGAAGGTCCGTGAACCGACCTCCATCTGGCACGAGCAGCCGACCCGGCGCCTGACGCGGCTGGCCGAGCGGGTCGCGTCGTTGCGCGGCTCTCCCATCGAGTGCTTCGGCTCGGCCGATCTGCTCCGCCTGGACGCCGCGGGCGGCAAGCGGTGGATCATGCAGGCGGACGAGGTCCTGTACCTGCACCCCGGCCGGGCGCGCATCTCGGGGCCGGCCGTGGTGGTGGGTGCCGACACGCTGCCGGACGTGGTCCTCGAGGTGGACCACTCCACCGACGTGCGACGGTGGAAGCTCGGCGTCTACCAGGAATGCGGCTTCCCCGAGATCTGGGTGGCGGTGCCGTGGGACCACTCGACCCGCCGGCCGGGGCTGACGATCCACGTGCGCAGGGACGAGGGGTACGCCGAGGCGGCTGAGAGCCGGGCGTTTCCAGGTTGGACGGCGGGCGCTATCCATCGGGCGCTGACCGAGGAGCCGATCTCCGCCGAGGCCTGGGGGGCGCTCGAGCGGGTGGCGCGGGCGATGGGCGAGCGCGAGGGGACGACCCTGGCCGACGATCCGATCATGCGCTCGGTGAGCCGGCGGGCGGAGGCGAAGGGTCGCGCGGACGCGGTGTCGGCGACGCTCCGCCTGCGAGGCATCGACGTGCCCGCCGACCTGGCCGCGGCCCTGCAGCGCATCCCGGACGTCCCGCTCGACGTGGTCCTGGCCGCGGCCCTGGCGTGCACCGACGCCGGCGATTTTCTGCGGCGCCTGCGGGAAGCGGCCGGAGCCCGACGACGGCAATGAGGAGCCGATGACACCATTTCTGGAACGCCGGTTCGGGTTGTCGCAGGCGGGGACGGATGTCCGCACCGAGGTGACGGCGGGGGCGACGACGTTCCTGACGATGGCCTACATCGCCTTCGTCAACCCGCAGATTCTCTCCGACGCAGGCATGCCGTTCGAGGCGGTGTTCGTGGCCACCTGCCTCGCGGCGGCGTTCAGCACCCTCGTCATGGGGCTGTACGCCAACTACCCGATCGCGCTCGCCCCCGGCATGGGGTTGAACGCGTTCTTCGCCTACGGCGTCGTGCTCGGGATGGGGCACCCCTGGGAGGTCGCTCTCGGCGCGGTGTTCGTGTCCGGCGTGCTGTTCGTGGTGCTGAGCGTGGTGCGGGTGCGCCGGTGGATCGTCGAGTCGGTGCCGCGGGCGCTGAAGCTGGCCATCTCGGCCGGCATCGGGGTCTTCCTCGGGGTCATCGCCCTCGCCAACGCCGGCATCATCCAGGACAGCCCGGCCACCCTCGTCACCACCGGCGAGCTGCTCGCCCCGGCGCCGATCCTGGCCCTGCTCGGCTTCTGCGCCATCGTCGCCCTCACCGCGCGGGGCGTGCCGGGCGGGGTGCTCATCGGCATTCTCGGGGTCACCGCGATCGGCCTCTTGTTCGGGGTCTCCGAGTGGATGGGGCTTGCGGCGCTGCCGCCGAGCCCGGCCCCGACCCTGCTCGCCCTCGACATCGGCGGGGCCCTGCAGGGTGGCATGATCGCGGTCATCCTGACGTTCCTCATCGTCGATCTCTTCGATACGACCGGCACCCTCATCGGGGTCGGGCAGCAGGCCAACCTGCTCGACGCGGAGGGGCGGCTGCCGCGCATCGACCGCGCCCTGATCGCCGACTCGACGGGCACCGTGGGCGGGGCCCTGCTCGGCACCTCGCCGGTGACCAGCTACATCGAGAGCGCGGCCGGCACCGCGGCCGGCGGCCGCACCGGGCTGACCGCGGTGGTCGTCTCGGGCCTGTTCCTCGCCTGCCTGTTCTTCGCGCCGCTGGCCCAGTCGGTTCCGCCGTACGCGACTGCGGCGGCCATCCTCTACGTGGCGTGCCTGATGGCGAAGCCGCTGGTGAGCCTGGACTGGGGCGACATCACCGAGTACGCGCCCGGCGTGGTGACGGTGGTGGCCATCCCCCTGACGTACTCCATCGCCGACGGCATCGGCCTCGGTTTCCTGACCTACGTGGTGAGCAAGGTGCTGGCGGGGCGGGGGAGCGAGTGCCCGGCCGGCGTCTACGTGATCGCCGGCGTGTTCGCGGTGAAGTTCGCCTGGCTGTGAGCGCCCGGCGGCGGTCGGCTCGGCGCTCTCCGCCGGCTCCACGGCCGTCCGAGCATCCGAGGCCCGTTGACATTGGCCGCGGGCTGCCGTACTGTGCGCATTGAGCGGGTACCTATGCACGCAACTGAATCTGTCGGGCGGCGACCGGATACGAACCTGGGCCTGCGTGGCCCGCACGCGAGCGTAAGCGCGATTGCGTTCGCGCTCTTGAGCCTTTGGACGGCTGAAGCCGCTGCCGCCGGCGCGGCCAGCGGGCTCGCGGACGCGGCCAAGGTGCGGGACTGGGCGCAGGTGGCGGCGCTGATCGGCGCGGGCGCGGAGGTCGATGCTCGGCAGGCCGACGGGGCCACGGCGCTGCACTGGGCGGCGTACTGGGACGAGGCGGACGCGCTGGAGGGCTTGATTGGGGCCGGCGCCGACGTCGACGCGCGGAACGATTACGGGGCGACGCCGCTGTGGGCGGCCTGCGCCAACCGGCACCCCGGCGCCGTCGAGCGACTGCTCGCGGCCGGGGCCGATCCCAACCTCGGGCTCGGGTCGGGCGAGACCCTGCTCATGCGGTGCGCCCACACCGGCGACCCGCGGGCGGTGCGGGCGTTGCTCGCGCACGGCGTCGACGTCGACGCCGCCGAGCCGGCGCGGGGGCAGACGGCGCTGATGTGGGCGATCGCCAACCGGCAGCCGGCCGCGACCCGGGTGCTCCTCGATCACGGCGCCGCGGTGGACGCGCGGACCCGGGCGGTGCGGCAGTTCCGGGGGACCGGCGAGCGCAGCACCACCAGCCCGCAGGGCGCGTCGTGGTTCGACGCCGGCGGGTTCACGCCGCTGCTGTTCGCGGCCCGGCACGGAGACATCGAGTCGGCGCGGGCCCTGCTGGCGGCGGGGGCGGACGTGAACGACCACTCGGCCGACGGCAACAGCGTCCTGGTGGTGGCGGCGATGAGCGGCCACGAGAACATGGGGGCGTTCCTGCTGGGGCAGGGGGCCGACCCCGACGCGGCCGGCGCGGGGTACACGGCGCTGCACGCGGCGGTGCTGCGGTCGCAGCCCGACCTGCTGCGGGCTCTGCTGGCGGCCGGGGCGGACCCCGACGTGCCGCTCGTCCGCGGCACCCCGGTGCCCCGCTGGACCTACCAGTTCGTGTTCACCCTGCGCGAGAAGGGGGCGACGCCCTTCACCCTCGCCGCGAAGTACCTCGAGCCGGACCTCGTGCGCGCGCTCGCCGAGGCCGGCGCCGACCCCCTGATGCCCATGGAGGACGGGTCCACGGCGCTCATGGCCGCGGTCGGCCTCGGGCTGAGCCGGTCGACCAACCGGCGGAGCCGGCTGATCGCGCCGGAGCTGGTGGCGGCCGAGTGGGGCAACGAGGGCTTGGTGTTCGAGACGGTCAGAGCGGTCATCGAGGCTGGCGGCGCGGCCGGCATCAACGAGTCGGGGCGCGGCGGCAACACGGCGTTGCACGGCGCGGCCCGCAACCGGTACCGGACCGTCGCCGACCTCTTGATCACAGAGGGGGCCGACCCGGACATCGAGAACGAGGACGGCACCCCGGCGCGAGAGCTGGTGGACCGGCTGGCGACGGCCGCGGCGGGCGGCTGAGGGCGCGCGCCGCCTCGATTCGGGATGGCGCCGCGGTCCTCGAGGATGCGGCGCGGGTTCGGCGGGCGGCTCGGAGGTCCGGACAAGCCGGTCGCCGGCAAGGTGGCGGGGCTTCTCACGGATTGCTGTTAGAGAGGGACGATATGGTGCGCAGGACACTCGTCGGCCTCGGGGTGGCGGTCGTGGTTGCGGCCGGTCAACTGCAGTTGCAGGCCGAGCCGGGGCCGGGCGCGCTTGCTGCCAGGGGGCGGGTCGTGACGTTGCCCCAATTCGCGGCCGGGGTCGGGGCAGCGACCGCCGCCGACGGCCGGGCGCTGCTCGATCGGTACTGCGTCGCCTGCCACAACGAGCGCACCCGCACCGCGGGGCTCACCCTCGACACGCTGGACCTCTCGCAAGTGGGCGGCGACGGCGCCAAGTGGGAGCACGTGGTGCGGCGCCTGCGCGCCGGCGAGATGCCCCCGGCGGGCCGGCCCCGGCCCGACGCCGAGGCCGCGCACGAGTTCGTCTCGTGGCTCGAGACCGAGCTCGACCGCGCCGCCCTCGCCTCGCCCGACCCGGGGCGCGCGGCCGTGCACCGGCTCAACCGCGTGGAGTACGCGAACGCCGTTCGCGACCTGTTCGGCCTGGAGATCGACGCCCAGGCCCTGCTGCCGCCCGACGACGAGCATCACGGGTTCGACAACATCGCCGAGGTGCTCTCGGTCTCGCCGACCCTCATCGATCGCTATCTCGCCGCGGCCCGGCGCATCAGCCAGCTCGTCGTCGGCGACACCGCCCTCCGGCCCGTCGCCCACACCTACCCGGTGCACGGGGGCGTGAACCAGGACGGGGCGGTGAGCCTCGATCTGCCGCTGGGGTCGCGCGGGGGCCTCGCCGTGGAGCACCACTTTCCCGTCGCCGGCGAGTACATCATCCGCGTCAGCCTGCGCAAGCAGGAGTACGGCTACGTGCGGGGCATGGGCCAGCCCCATGTCATGGATGTCCGGCTCGACGGCGCCCGTATCGGCACGTTCACGGTGGGCCGCGAGTGGGAGGACGGCCAGCTGCCCCCGATGGGCTATGCCGGCAAGTTCGACCAGGTGTACGACTCGCGGTCGTTCCCCGAGTGGGAGCTGTACGCCCTCAACGCCGACAAGGGGCTCGACGTGCGCACCACCGTGACCGGCGGCCGGCACCGCGTGGGGGTGGCGTTCGAACGCCAGTCGGCCCTGCCCGAGGGCCTGCTGCCGCTTCCCGCCGACCGGTCGACCTACTCGCACGGCCAGGACGAGATGCAGGACGGCAACCCCGCGGTGTCGGTGGTGCAGATCATCGGCCCGTACGATCCCGACGGGACCGCCGATCTCGCCATCCGCGACGCCCTGCTGGCGTGCGAGCCGGCCGGCGCCGGCGCCGCCGCCGAGCGGGCGTGCGCGGAGACGATTCTGTCCGGGCTGGCTCGGCGGGCGTTCCGCCGCCCGGCCGGCGCCGCCGACGTCGAGACGCTGCTCGACTTCTACGAGATGGGGCGAGCCGAGGGCAGCTTCGAGACGGGCATCCAGGCCGCCGTCGAGCGCCTCCTCGTCGACCCCGAGTTCCTGTTCCGCATCGAGTCCGACCCGGAGGGGGCCGCGCCGGGGACCGCCTATCGCATCGGCGACCTCGAGCTGGCGTCGCGCCTGTCGTTCTTCCTGTGGAGCAGCATTCCCGACGACGAGCTGCTGGGCCTCGCCGAGCGCGGCGAGCTGAGCGACCCCGGCGTGCTGGACGGGCAGGTTCGGCGCATGCTCGCCGACCCGCGCTCGCGGGCCCTCGTCGACAACTTCGCGGGCCAGTGGCTGCAGCTCCGCAAGCTGCGGAACGTGGTGCCCGACACCGCCACCTACACCGCGTTCGACGAGAACCTGCGCGAGGCGATGTGGCAGGAGACGGAGCTGTTCATCGAGGACCAGCTGCGCGAGGACCGGCCCCTGCTCGACATGCTGCGGGCCGACCACACCTTCGTCAACGAGCGGCTGGCCCGGCACTACGGCTTTCCCGACGTGTACGGCGTCCACTTCCGCCGGGTGGGCTATCCCGACGAGAGCCGCGGGGGCCTGCTCGGCCACGCCAGCATCCTGACCATCACGTCGTACGCGAACCGCACGTCGCCGGTCGTGCGCGGGGTCTGGCTGCTCGAGAACTTCCTCGGCACCCCCCCCTCGCCGCCGCCGCCCGACGTGCCGAGCCTGCCCAGTGCGGGCGAGGACGGGGCGCCGCGGTCGGTGCGCGAGCGGCTCGAGCAGCACCGGGCGAACGCGGTGTGCGCGACCTGCCACAACGTCATCGATCCCCTCGGGTTCGCCCTCGAGTCGTTCGACGCGATCGGGCGCTGGCGCACCACCAACGAGGGGGGGACGCCGTTCGACACCGGCATCCCCATCGACGCCTCGGGCACCCTCGTCGACGGCACCGAGGTGCACGGGCTGGCCGGCCTCCGGTCGGTCATCCTCGACCGCGAGGAGCAGTTCGTGGAGACCGTCGCCGAGAAGATGCTCACCTATGCGCTCGGGCGCACCCTCGAGCACTACGACATGCCGGTGGTCCGGCAGATCAGCCGGCAGGCGGCGGCGGACGAGATCACCTGGTCGTCACTCGTTTCGGGCATCGTCAAGAGCACCCCCTTCCTGATGCGGAGAGCGGAGTCATGATCATCACCAAGAAGGCCATTCCTCGCCGGACGGTTCTGCGGGGCGTCGGCGCCACCCTGGCGCTGCCGCTGCTCGACGGCATGGTGCCGGCGGCGACCGCGTTGGCGAAGACCGCGGCGAAGCCCGCCCTCCGGTTCTGCACCGTCTACGTGCCGAACGGCATCGTCATGGACCGATGGACGCCGCTCGCCGAGGGGCGGGAGTTCGAGCTCCCGCCGAGTCTGAAGGCGCTCGAGCCGTACCGCGACCGCCTGCTGGTGGTGAGCGGGCTCGACAACACCGGGGCGCGGTCGCGCTCGGGGGCGTCGGGCGCCCACGCCAAGCCCGCCGGCGCGTTCCTGACCGGCATCGAGCCGCTGCCGACCACCGGCAGCTCGAGCCTGCAGCTCGGCATCTCGATGGACCAGATCCTCGCCAACGAGGTCGGCCAGGAGACGCCGCTGCCGTCGCTCGAGCTCGGCCTCGAGGGGGCCGACACCGTCAACGGCGTCGGCACCTGCGACGTCGGGTTCAGCTGCGCCTACCAGAACCGGCTCGCGTGGAGCGGCCCGTCGACCCCGCTGCCGGTCGAGACCAACCCGCGCGTGGTGTTCGACCGCCTCTTCGGCAACATCGACAGCACCGACCCCGCGGTGCGGGCGGCGCGGCTGCGGCGGCAGGGCAGCATCCTCGACTCGGTGCTCGCGAAGGTCGACCGCCTGCAGGGCGGTCTGGGAAGCCGCGATCGCGCGAAGCTCGACGAGTACCTGCAGTCGGTGCGCGAGATCGAGCGGCGCATCCAGAACGCCGAGTCGCAGGGCCGCGAGCTGCCCGTCGTCGAGTCGCCGGCCGGCATTCCGGTCAGCTACGACGAGCACGCGCGACTGATGTTCGACATGCAGGCCCTCGCGTTCCAGACCGACACCACCCGGGTCATCACGTTCCAGATCGGCCGCGAGCAGAGCGGGGCCACCTATCCCCAGATTGGCGTCTCCGACTCGCACCACCCCATCTCGCACCACGGCGGGGACCGGAACAAGATCGAGAGCCTTGCCAAGATCAACGCCTATCACGTCTCGCTCTTCGCGTACTTCCTGGAGCGGCTGGCGTCGATGCCGGACGGCGACGACGGCACCGTGCTCGACAACGTCGTCACCCTCTACGGCAGCGCCATCAGCGAGGGCAACTCGCACGATGTCCGCAACCTCCCGCTCCTGCTCGCGGGGGGCGGCGGCGGGCGCATCGCGAGCGGCCGCCACGTCAAGTACCCCGACGAGACCCAGCGCCTGACCAACCTGCAGCTCACGCTGCTGAACACGCTGGGCGTGCCGGCCGAGAAGTTCGGCGACAGCACCGGCGAGCGGCTCACCGAGCTGTCGGAGCTGTCGCGGACGACCGACGGGTAGGGGAGGGGCCTCGGGCCGCGACCTCAGCCACCTGCCGGCGACGGGGGCACCCCCCGTTGTCGGCAGAACCCGGCTCTTCCTGGCGGGATGAGGGAACCCGGTCCGGTTCGGCCTTCGGGCTCTCGGGCGCATTGGCCGCCGTCGAACTTGGCGAAGTGGCCGCAACTGAAGCCGGGGGGCAAGCCCTTACACGTCATCGTTCGACGGTCGGACGTTCGACGCTCACGTGAACGGCAAGTCACCGAACTCCGTCCGGCGATGTTCTTTCGCTTGGTTCGTGGATGACAAGGCCGGCCGGCGTCGGTTCCCAACGGGTGGCCAGGGGCGTGACTCGTGATTGACCTGTCCGCCTGGAAGCCGCGGGCCGCCGCGGTGTGCGTCGGCGCCGCCCTGGTCTGGGCGGTGTCCCTCTACGGCCTGCTCGTGGACGGGGGTGTCGTCTACGCCCTCGCCGTCGTACCGCGCCGGTTCGGCGGCCTCTCCGGCATTCTCGGCGCGCCCCTGGTGCACGGCTCGTTCGCGCACTTGGCCGCCAACACGTTCCCCCTGCTGATTCTCGGCGGCATGGTCGCCATGCGCGGCGTCGCCTACTACGTGACGGCGACGCTGGCCATCGTCGTGCTCGGCGGGCTCGGCCTGTGGGTGTTCGGACGGAGCGCGGCGCATGTCGGGGCCAGCGGCCTGATTTTCGGCTACTTCGGCTTCCTGGTCGGCCGCGGATACTACGACCGCAGCCTGCAGTCAGTCGCCGTCGCCATCCTGGTGGCGGTCGTCTACGGCGGCATGATCGCGGGCATCCTGCCGCAGGACGACCGGGTCTCGTGGGAGGCCCACCTGTTCGGCCTGCTCGCCGGCGGACTGTGCGCCCGCGCCGCCCGGTAGCATCACCCAGAAATTGCAGCGGGCGCCCGGCGATCTTCCGGCCGCGGGTCGATGCTGCAACGGCCGGCGCCCCGCCATCGTCAGCCCGCGGGCTGCTTGCCCGCGGGCTCCTTTCGTCGCGTCAGCGCAGGGTGCGGAAAAAACGCCGCAGGTCCCCCACCAGCAGCTCCGGCTCCTCGATGGCGGGGAAGTGCCCGCCGGTGTCGAAGACCGACCAGTGGGTGACGTTGTCGGGCACGTCCTCGACGAACGAGCGGGGCGGCCCGGTCCGCGACGGGATGCCCACGAACTGCGCGAAGCCCTGCGGCACCTGCACCGGTCCCCGCGACAACGCCCGCCGGGGGCGGGAGCTGCCCAGGCCGTTGGCGTAGTAGTAGCGCACGCTGGTGCCGATGGTGCGGGTGTGCCAGTAGATGGAGACGAGGGTGAGGATCTGGTCCTTGCTGAAGCGGGTCTCCACGTCGCCGTCGCAGTCGCTCCACGACCGCAGCTTCTCGGTGATCCACGCCGCTACCCCCGCCGGCGAGTCGGTCAGCCCGAACGCCAGGGTCTGCGGCTTGGTGCCCTGGATGCGCTGGTAGCCGGTCTCGTCGACCGACCACGCCTCGGCGCGCGCGAGGTAGTCGCGCTCCTCGTCCGTCGCGGGAGGGCGCTGCGCGCGCGGCGGCGCGCCGGGGGTGTGGATGCCGACGACCCGATCCGGATACGCGGCGCCGAGCGCGCGGGTGACCCCGGCCCCCCAGTCGCTGCCGTAGGCGCCGAAGCGCTGGTAGCCGAGGCGGTCCATCAGGGCCACCCACAGCTCGGCGGTGCGGGCGATGTCGGTGCCCTCCAGGGGCTCGCCCGAGAACCCGAAGCCAGGGATGGACGGCGCGACGACGTGGAACCCGTCGGCGGCGTTGCCGCCGTGCCCGGCGGGGTCGGCGAGGGCGCCGACCGAGGGCAGCATCTCCCAGACGGTGCCGGGCCAGCCGTGGGTCAACAGGAGGGGCAGCGCCCCCTCGCGGGGGCTCCGCTGGTGCACGAAGTGGAGGCGCTGGCCATCGATCTCCGTCGTGTAATGGTCGAACCCGTTGAGGGCGGCCTCGTGGGTGCGCCAGTCGTACTCGTCCCGCCAGTAGGCGACGAGCTCCTCGAGGTACGCGCGATCCGTGCCGTAGCCCCAGGGCTCGCCCGGCGAGTCGGGCGGCCACCGGGTGGCGGCGAGCCGGCGTTGGAGATCTTCCAGCGCTTCGTCGCCGACCTCGATGGTGAAGGGCGCGACATCGGCCTGTGCCGCCGCGGTCCCCCCGCCCGCCGGGGCGCGGGCCGGGGCCGCCCCGGCGGGGGTGGCGAAGGGGGCGGCGATCCCCGCCGCGGCCATCGACTTCAGAAGCGTCCGGCGGTCCATCTGCTGTGCTGACATCGGGTTTCCTCTCGTTCGGCTCTATCGAGTCGTTTCGTGACCCTGACCGGCGCCGTCGGCGGCGCTGGTCACTCCGGGACGTCCAGGGCCTGGCCCGCCAATCGTCGCCGGGCGACCTTCGGTCGCCTTGGAGGTTTCGCTGGCGCGGAACTTCTGCGCCGCCAAGATGGCCGCCCAACCAACCCTGCTACCAGGAGTCTGCACGGTTCTACGGCGCAGGCTCCCGGGGGTCGTCCGGCTCCTCGGCGTCGTCCGACGCCTCGGCGGTTCCAGTATCTTCCGCGGCCTCCCGCTCCTCGGGGGCGCCGGGCGCTTCGAGTCGCTCCACGGTTTCGGCGCCGGCCGGCATGCCGGCGTCCTCGGGCGCGTCGGGCTCCTCGTCCGAGAGGAGATCCGCCAGCAGGGCCCGCACGTTCGACAGGTCCACCTCGCCGAGGCGCTCGCCGACGGGACCGAGATAGGGTTCGACCGCGTCGAGCAGCTCGCCGCGGTGCTGCCAGGCCCAGACCAGCCCGAGGACCAGCGCTGCGAGGACGATCAGCCGGATGGCGAGGGCGATGATGTGACGGAGCAGGTAGATGGCGACGACGGCGGCCAGGACGACGGCGACGAGGACGATCTCGTTGGACATGGTCTCCATGGCTGCCTGACGATCTTATCGGTCGCTGGGAGTTGCGCTGGCGCGAGACTCCCGCGGCGCACGCACCCTGACCCGCCAATCCACGCCTGTGGCTCCGCTTGGCGCCCAAACCCGCCCCGCCGGGGGTCCGCACCGTTCTACGGCGCAGACCCCGGGGCGGTTCGGGCGCCTTGGCGGCGCGATTCGCTCGTCCGGCACAGGGGCCGTCGGGAACGGTGCCGCGGCCCGACGGCCAGCGTAGCACGTTCACCGTCGACGTGCGCCGGCCGGTACCGGCCGCTGCCGGCCGGCCCCGCGCCGCGCCGCGCCGCGCCGGCACCCGCGGAGGCTATAATCCGGCCCCGACGCAATTTCCCCAAGGAGAACCGGTGACACGAATGATCCCGTCGGCGTCCGCAGGGCGCCGCAACCTCGCATCCCTGCGCCGGGCCCGGCCGGCGGCGATCGCCTGGGCGCTCTGGCTGTCGATGGCCGGGGGCTCCGGCGCGCAGGACTTCAGCCTGATGGAGACGACCATCGACGAGGTGCACGCCGCCTTCGAAGCGGAGCGGCTGACGTGCCGCGAACTGGTGGAGGGCTACCTCGCCCGCATCGAGGCCTACGACCAGGCCGGCCCCGCGTTGAACGCGATCCGGCTCGTCAACCCCCGCGCGGTCGAGGAGGCGGAGGCCCTCGACGCCGCGTTCGCCGACTCGGGCCCGGCCGGTCCCCTCCACTGCGTGCCCGTTCTCCTCAAGGACCAGGTCGAGACCCGCGACATGCCGACCGGCTACGGCTCGGCCCTGTTCGACGGGTTCATGTCCGGCCGCGACGCCACCATCGTCACCCGGATGCGGGAGGCGGGGGCGATCATCCTCGCCAAGACCAACATGGGGGAGTTCGCCTCGCGCTACGTCGGGTCCTCCTTCGGCATCATCCGCAACGCCTACGACCCGACCCGCAACCCGAGCGGCTCGTCGGGGGGCAGCGGCGCCGGCATCGCCGCCAACTTCGGCCTCGTCGGCATCGGCGAGGACACCGGCGGCTCCATCCGGGGGCCGGCCGCGGTGCACGGCCTCGTCGGCCTTCGGCCCACGGTGCCCCTGGTCAGCCGCCACGGGATGATGCCCGCCAACCCCTCGAGCGACACCCTGGGGCCGATGACCCGCACCGTGCGGGACGCCGCGATCCTGCTAGACGCGGTCGCCGGCTATGACCCGAACGACCCGGTGACCGCCTATGCGGCCGGGCGCACGCCCGACTCGTACGTCGACGGCCTCGACCCGGACGGCCTGCGCGGCGCCCGCATCGGGGTGATCCGCGAGCCGATGGACGCCGAGACCGATCCCGAGTCCGACGACTACCGGCAGGTGCGCCGCCTCGTGGACCGGGCCGTCGCGGACCTCCGGCGGCTGGGGGCGGTGGTGCTGGACCCCGTCGAGGTTCCCGACCTGGACCGGGCGCAGGCGACGTACGTGCGGAACAACTTCGAGACGGAAGAGGCGACGGACGCCTATCTCGCCGAGGTGCCCGACGCTCCGGTGGGCTCGTTGCGGGAAATCCTGCTGGCGGGACAGGTCACTCCGTGGCGGGCCAGGGGGCTGATGGGCGTGGTCGGCCGGTCGACGGCCGAGCCGGACTATCTGCCGGTTCTCCGCGCCCGGGAGGAGCTGCGGCGGACGGTCCTCTCGGTGATGGCCGACCACGACCTGGACGCGTTGGCCTACGCGACGTTCGATCACCAGACGACGGTCATCGCTCCCGACGTCCTCACCAACCCGGACACCGAGGACGCCTACGCCCGCGGGAACAACCGTTATCTGAGCCCGGTGGTCGGCTTTCCGGCCCTGACCGTGCCGGCCGGCCTGACCGGCGACGGGCTGCCCATCGGCCTCGAGCTGCTCGCCGGACCGTTCGCCGAGGCGACGCTCTTGCGCCTGGCCTACGCCTACGAGCAGGGCACGGGGCGGCGCGAGCCCCCGACCACCACGCCGGCCCTGGAAGGACAGGAGGCTGAGCGATAGCCGGGTTCGTTGAACCCGGCGTTGCAGCGAGATCGGCAAGGGCGCCGCTGGCTGAAGAAGGGCGCCCGTGGGCCCGAAGGGGCGCCAGCGGACTGAAGCGGCGAGAGGGCCGTGCCTGCTTGAAATCGGGGCGGGGAGTGGGGCACCCTTGACCGGACCGTCCGGAAGTCCGTTGGCGAGATCCGGCAATCGACAGGGAGAGACGACATGAGCGCTAGAGGCCGCACGGCGTGTCTTTCGGTGGCGGGTCTGTCTGCGGTGGCGGCGCTGCTCCTGGGGGGCGGCCCGGCGTCCGGGGTGCTGGCCGCGGGCGACGACATCGCGGGGGTCGTGACGAGCACGGCCGGCCCCGAGGCCGGCGTGTGGGTGGTCGCCGAGACCGGCGACTTCGACACGTCGTTCCGCAAGACGGTGGTGACCGACGACGCCGGGCGCTTCCTGGTGCCGGACCTTCCGTCGGCGTCCTACGAGGTCTGGGTGCGAGGCTACGGGCTGGTCGACTCTGAGAAGACCTCGGCGCGGCCCGGCGACAGCATCGACCTGACCGTGCGCGCCGCCGCCACCCCGCGCGAGGCCGCGCAGCTATATCCCGCCAACTATTGGTACTCGCTGCTCGAGGTGCCCCCGGCGAGCGACTTTCCCGGGACCGGCCCGCGCGGCAACGGCATCGGCACCGCCATGCGCACCCAGGCCGACTGGATCGACCGCATGAAGGACGGCTGCCAGCTCTGCCACCAGCTCGGCAACCATGCGACGCGCGAGATGCCGATGCTGGACCTCGACGACTTCGACTCGACCGCCGACGCGTGGAACTACCGCATCCAGGCGGGCGGGGCGGGGCCGGCGATGGCGGCCGAGATCAACCGCATCGGCCGGCCGCGGGCGATTCAGCTCTATTCGGAGTGGACGGACCGGATCCGAGCCGGCGAGGTGCCCCCGGCGCCGCCGCGGCCGCGCGGCGTCGAGCGCAACGTGGTCCTCACGTCGTGGGGCTGGGGCCACCCCCAGGGGATGGTGCACGACAACGTCTCGACCGACAAGCGCAACCCCACGCTCTACCCGGACGGGCCCGTCTACGGCGTCGGGGGGGCAGGGCTCGTCATCACCGACGTCCGGAATCACCAGTCGGTGCGCATGGATCTGCCGACCCGCGTCGAGCGGCCGCGGCGCGCCACCTCGTACGAGGGGTCGTCGACCCGGGTGCCGTCGCTGTACTGGGGCGACGAGTCGGCCGGACTGGTCAGCCGGAGCGCTCACAACCCCATGATGGACGACAAGGGCCGGCTCTGGATCACCCAGGCGGTCCGGCCCAACGACGTGCCCGGCTGGTGCCTGGAGGGGTCGGACCACCCCTTCGCCCGGTACTATCCGATTCAGCACCGGGCCGAGTCGCGTCAGGTGTCGTACTACGACCCCGAGACCGGCGAGTTTGAGCTCATCGACACCTGCTACTTCACCCACCACCTGCAGTTCGCCGACGACGCCGACGACACCCTCTGGCTGAGCGGCTCGACCGAGGCGGTCGGCTGGCTGAACACGCGGCTCTACGACGAGACCGGCGACGAACGGGCCGCGCAGGGCTGGTGCCCGACCGTCATCGACACCAACGGCGACGGCGTCATCACGAAGCCGTGGAACGAGCCCGACCGCGACGGGGCGGTCGAGATCGACCCGGCGAGGGACACCCGGGTCGGCAGCCTCGACAAGTTCCGGCGGGCCTACGGCGTCATTCCCCATCCCGACGGCTCGGTCTGGATCACCCGGCGCTTCCCGGTGCCGGGGCAGCTCATCCGGATCGAGCGGGGAGACAACCCCCCCGAGACGTGCAAGGCCGAGGTCTACGAGCCGCCCTACGATCCGGACGGGAACGCCGACGCGTGGGGCTACGGTCCGCGCGGCATCGACGTCGACCGCAACGGCCTCGTGTGGACGGCGCTGGGCGGCAGCGGCCACGTCGCCAGCTTCGACCGCGGCAAGTGCCGGGTGCTCAACGGCCCCGAGGCGACCGGCCAGCACTGCGCCGAGGGGTGGACGCTGTACCAGACGCCGGGACCCCGCATGAAGGGGGTGGAGGGGTCGGCCAACGCCGACTATCACTACTACCACTGGGTCGATCAGTTCGATACGCTCGGCCTGGGCGAGAACGTGCCCATCACCACCGGCACGACGTCCGATGCGCTGCTCGCCCTGCTGCCCGAGACGGGGGAGTGGGTCACGATGCGGGTGCCCTATCCGCTCGGGTTCTACAGCCGCGGCCTCGACGGCCGCATCGACGACCCCGACGCCGGCTGGAAGGGCCGCGGGGTGTGGGCCAGCTTCAACACCGGGTCGACCTTCCATCTGGAGGGCGGCAAGGGGATGACGAGCGAGATCGTCCGGTTCCAGATCCGGCCGGACCCGCTGGCCGAGTAGAACCGACGACGGAGCCGGCCGTTCGATCCGCGTGAGTATTTTCGGGTTGACCGGGAAAATGCCATGAGTATATTCAGATATACCTGAATATACTCATGGGCGAGACGCACCGGCTCCGGTACATCAACGATGCGGTGACCGCGGACCTCGCCGAGACGATGGTCTTCGTCGGCGGCCCGCGTCAGGTAGGGAAGACGACCTTCGCGCTGTCGCTGCTGGGAGCGGGCCGGAACGAGTCGTCTCCCGCCTATCTGAACTGGGACGTGCTGGCGGACCGGGACGAGATTCTGTCTGCCCGCCTGCCGCCGGGACAGCCGCTGATCATCTTCGACGAGATCCACAAGTACGCGTCATGGCGCGGCTTGGTCAAGGGCCTGTACGACAAGCACCGGTCGTCCGTGTCCTTCCTCGTCACCGGTTCCGCCCGACTGGACTACTACCGGAAGGGTGGTGATGCGCTGCAGGGCCGCTACCACTACTACCGGTTGCACCCGTTTACGGTGATGGAGGCGGGCCAGTCGCCGACGGCGTCGCTGGTGGCTCATCTGCTGCGGTTCGGCGGGTTTCCGGAGCCCTTTCTGCGGGGGGAGGAGCGCTTCCATCGCCGGTGGATGCGTGAGCGCTCGGCGCGGGTCGTTCACGAGGACCTGCGCGACCTCGAGCAGGTCCGCGAAGTGTCCAGGCTCGACCTGCTGCTCAGCCACCTGCCCGCGTGCGTGGGGTCGCCCCTGTCGGTCAACCGCCTCGCGAGGCTCCTGCAGGCGTCGCACGAGAGCGTCGAACGCTGGATCGCGATACTGGAGCGGCTGTACGTCTGCTACCGCGTGGCCCCGTTCGGGGCGAAGGCGATCAGGGCCGTCCGCAAGGAGAAGAAGCTCTATTTCTGGGACTGGTCACGCGTGGACGCCGGCGGCGCCCGCTTCGAGAACATGGTGGCCGGGCACCTGCTGAAGTACTGCCACCTGGTCGAGGACACCGAGGGGTACGCGATGGAGCTGCGCTTTCTCCGCGATACCGACGGACGCGAGATCGACTTCGTCGTACTGCGCGATGGACGCCCCGAGCTCGCCGTGGAATGCAAGAGCGGAGAACGGCGCGCGTCGCCTGCCTGCCGGTACTTTCGGGAGCGCACCGGGATTCCCCGGTTCTACCAGGTCCATCTCGGCGCCGGCGACTTCGGCGACGCAGGCGCCGACACGCGCGTCCTGCCGTTCGCGGCCTTCTGCGCCGAGGTGCCGTTGCCGTAGTGCCCGGCTCTCCGGGCCTACTGGCGGGTGAGCGTCAGGGTGCCCATGTCGACGACCGGCGGCAGGCACATCGCGTTGGTCATCCACGTCGCATCCGCCATCGTCGCCGTGAACGACGTTATCGACACGGAGAGCGCGCAGCCCTCGACGAAGTACTGCCTGAACACCTCGACGTCGGCGAACTCGAAGGACAGCTCCGCCGTCGTGCCCGTCGCCGTCCCCGTCACCGTACCGGAGAGGTTCACGTTCGCCGGCGCGCCGAACGCGACGAGGGTCGCGGGCATCGGCATCGACCAGTCGCCGGTCACCGCGGCGTCGGTCTGACTGAGCATGGCGGTGACGGCATCGGAGGAGATGAAGTTGCCGGTGGCCGACCCGTTCCAGGTGCCGGTGAGCGTGATCGGCTCGGGCTCGGGTTCGGGCTCGGGTTCCGTCGGCGCGGTGGGGCTCGCGCTCTGGCAGGCGGCTGCCAGCAGGGTGCCGCAGAGAACGATGGCCAGGCGAGGGTCGTGGTTCTTCATCATGATTTCGGTCCGATCTCTCTTGCTCTCTTGCCAGATGCCGATGCCGATCCAGAGGAGGCCGAGGGGGCTCGCACGTGCCGAGGACCCCGGGGCCGCTGTGGAGGGTTTTCGGCTGTAGCCGTCCTTTGCTACAGCCTGTCCGGTTCTCTGCGGTCAGGAAATGGTGCCGAGGGCCAGAATCGAACTGGCGACACCATGATTTTCAGTCATGTGCTCTACCGACTGAGCTACCTCGGCACATCGGGGGGCCGGCTTGCGTGCCCGGTCGTCAGGGCGCGCGACCCGGGAACGGGGCTGAGCCCGTTCGGACGGTTGCCAACCAAGATACTCCACAGCCCGCGCGCGGCGCAACCCGCGGCGCGGCGCGGGCGGTGCGAGGTCCCTCCCCGGCGTTGCCGCACGCCGTCGAGCCCCGGCCGCGAAGAACGGCGCCATCGGCGTCGAGGCCTTCGAATCACGGGCCGGCCGCCGTGCGACGGCGGGTGCGGGCGGGTTCAGCCATCCATCAGGTCGCGTCGGCCCATCAACGCGGCGGCGCCGAAGAACAGCGTATCGCCGAGCGCGGTGACCGCCCGGCACAGCACGACGGCCGGCAGCAGGTCCGGCTCGGCCGCGTGGCCGCCCAGGAGGAGCACGAGGACCGCCTCGCGCACCCCCAGCCCGGCAGGGGCGCCGGGGGTGACGAAGCCGGCCAGCCACGCCGCGGCATAGGCCCCGCAGACGGCGGCCCACGGGAGCGTGCGTGCCGCATCGGGGGAGAGCAGAGCCAACAGCGCGGCGAAGGCGACCGACGCGGTGAGCAGGAACAGCAGATGACATCCGAGCACCCGCGCGGTCAGCGGGCCGGCCGCCATCCGGACCAGGGCGAGCGCGAGCAGGACGATCGCGGCGCCGGCGGGCGGCGTGACCCACCGGAACGGGCCGCCGTCGACGAGGGGCAGCGCCAGCAGGCTGAGGAGGAGGCCGGCGGCCGCCAGCCCCGCGAGCTCATACAGCGACGACCGGGCGAGGACCGCGTGCGGGACGCCGGCCGCCGCCCCGAGGAGCTGGCGGCTGGCGAGGTGCATCACGTTGCCGGGGAGGTACTTCGAGAGCTGCGACACCCCGTAGGTCCGCAGGCACCAGACCAGGCCCGCCGGCGCTCCCTGCCCGTGCAGCAGGGTCCGCCACGCGAGGGCCAGCAGGACGTCGGCCCCCGCGTACACGACGGCCAGCCCGGCCGCGCAAGCCCAGACGACGCCGGGGACGTCGGCCGGCCCCAGCGCGTCGCCGTAGCGCCGGAACCGCATCGCCACCCAGGCGATGCCGAGGGCGGCGAGCGCCATTCCGGCTCGCCGGGACCAAGTTCGAATCGTCGCCGAGTTCATGGGTGCGTCCCGGCCCCGCGCGGGAGAGCCGCGGAAGCGGCCGCGGAGGACAGTCTCCCGGGTACCGCGCTCAGTCCCGGCGGGTTCGCCGCCTGCACAGCAGAAGGGTCCACGGCAGGGGAGCGCAGACTTCGACGACCTCGAACGCGGCGGCGGTGTCGGACACGAAGCGCACGAACGCGCGCCGTGACCAGTGCTGGACGTGCCCCGGCGTGTTGCCCCATTCGGGCAGGTACGCTCCGCGCGCCACGTTCAGCACCCGCCAGAGCGGCTCGCGCGGCACGCTGATGATCAGGTGTCGGTCGGCCACCTCTTCCAGCCGGGCCAGCGCCGCCCGCGGGTCCTCCAGATGCTCCAGCACCTCGCAGCAGACGACGAGATCCGCCCGATCCGCGTCCCCGGACAGGTCGTAGACGCTCCTGACCGAGAACGCCTCCGGATCGACGCTGGCGCCGCGGGCGTTCGCGCGGGCGAGCTCGACGGCGCCGACCGAGAAGTCCGTGCCCCGGTAGGGAACGCCCCGGCCCGCCCAGCGCAGCCCCCAGTACCCCTCGCCGCATCCGACCTCGTGGATGGACGCCGGCGCGGCCCGGTCGACGAAGCCCTCCAGGCCGCGCGTGAAGCCGCGCATCATCCAGCGCACGATCGGGTTGCGCGAGCCGTACTTGTCGCAGGTGTTGCCGAAGACGACGCCCTGCTCGCTCCGGCCGCCGGATAGCTTCACGAGCCTGCCGGTTGTTCCTTTCCCGGGGGCGCCGCCCGCCGGTCCGCGAGCCGCGCCCGGTACAGCAGCTCCTCGAGCAGCTTGCGGTTGGCGGCGAGGAGATCGGCGACGAAGGCCACGACGAAGAGCTGGAAGCCGGCTCCCATCAGCAGGGTGGCGAGGAGCAGACTCTGGACGTGCCCCGTGCCGTCGCCGGTCAGATAGAACACCATGAACCGGACCCCGATGGTGAAGCCGGCGAGGAAGCAGACCGCCGCCAGCGAGGCGAAGAACCGGAACGGGCGGTAGATGATGAAGACCCGCACGATGGTCACGACGCTACGGGTCACGTAGGCGCGGACGCTGGTGACGAGCCGCGACGGGCGCAGCTCCTCGTTCACCTCGACCGGGACCGAGGTGATGGCGATGTTCTTCTGTCCGGCCTGGATGATCGTCTCCAGGGTGTAGGTGTAGTCGCTGAACACGACGAGTCGCTGGGCGGCGTTGCGGCTGATGGCGCGGAAGCCGCTGGGGGCGTCCGGGATTGCGGTCTTGCTGGCCATGCGCACGGCCCAGCTGCCGAGCCTCTGCAGGGCCTTCTTGACCGGCGAGAAGTGCCGGATGACGCGGATGGGCCGCTCGCCGACCACGATGTCGGCGGAGCCGTCGAGGACGGGCGCCACGAGGGCGGGAATGCCGGCCGCGTTGTACTGGTTGTCCGCATCGGTGTTGACGATCACGTCGGCGCCGTGCCGGAGGCAGGCGTCGAGGCCGGTCATGAACGCCCGGGCCAGACCCTGGTTCGACGTGTGCCCGACGACGTGGTCGACGCCGTGGTCGCGGGCGACCCGCCGGGTGTCGTCGGTGCTGCCGTCGTCGACGACGAGCCACTCCACCGCGTCGAAGCCGGGCACCTCCCGCGGCAGGTCGGCGAGGGTCGCGGCGAGGGTGCCGGCCTCGTTGAAGCAAGGGACCTGGATGATGAGCTTCACGGCGTCCCCGGGAGCCTGAACCCGATGCGGTACAGGGCGATGCCGAGTTCGCGCCGGTCCGGCCCGCCGCGGACGTCGTTAGGCGACCGCGCCCCGTCGATCGCCAGCTGCAGGGTGCACGTGTCGCCGCGGAGCGGGCAGGCGAGAGGAACTTCGTGCAACCGGTCGGCGCTGTCGTCGAAGCGGATGACGCGTTCCGCCGCCCCCGACCGAACGGTCAGGGTCACGCGGTGGTCCTCGGACGCGGCGAACGGCCGCATCTCGAGAAGGGCCGCCGCTGGCCACTGCCCGGATGGGAACCAGCTTCGGGACAGCGTCAGGACCGCCTGCGATTGGGACCACACGTGCCGCTCTTCCGCCTGGTGCCAGCCGGGGCCGAGCATGCGCAGGTGGTAGACGTAGCCGTGTCCCAGGGAGTACAGCGCGCGGTCGCGGAGGCTCAAGGGGCAGTCCGGCGTGGCGCAGACGCCGCTACGCCGGTACAGGAACAGGGTCTGCGACCAGTAGTTCTCGTTGACGGTGGTGGGGATGGTGGCCGAGCTATTGACTCGCCGATCGCGGTAGTCGAAGGTCTCGTACAGCTCCAGCCCCGGGTGGCGGTTGGGCGCAGGGCTGAGCAGCCAGAGGCGGCTGCCGCCGATCACGCCCTCGAACGACTGCACGACGTCGTCCAGGGAAGGCCCTGAGTAGTAGGGAAAGACGTTCATGCCGAAGTAGTAGGTCAGGGGCGTCTGCATCCGCGAATGCGCCCAGAAGGACCTGCCCCCCCGGAATCCCTCGACGTCGAACAGGAGGATGTCGTTCCCCACGGTGTCGGCGATCCGACTCATCATGTCGTAGGGCTGCATCCCCTCCCGGACCGGCATCTGCTTCGCCGTGAAGAACAGCTGAAACGGGATCGCGGCCACGATCGCGGTCACCCCCAGGGTGCGCAACGCGCCCGGGGCGGCGCGGAACGTCACCGCCACGGCGATGACCAGGGTGTAGGGCACGATCTCGCTGAGCAGGTATCGGGCGTAGTAGTAATGCTGGTAGACGACGGGGATGTTCAGGATCAGGGTCGCCGCCATGCAGACCCCGACAAAGACGTACAACAGCGCCAGCGGCCACCGGCGGGACGGCCGGTGCATGCCCCAGACGGCGATGCCCGCGAGCCACGGCGTCACGTACATCAGCCACCCGGCCGCGCCGGACTGCGGGAAGATGCCGGCTCCGGACCCGATGATGCCGAAACCCTGGTAGAACGCGTCGTCCACGTAGCGGTCGGTGAACCCGATCAGATACGCCAGCACGAGGCTACCGGTCAGGCCCGCGGCGATCAGCACCGAGGCGAGCCCGATCCAGGGGCGTGGGCTGGCCGCGAGGACCAGAAGCCGGCGTACCGCCGGTCGGTGTGGGTTCCGCGCGACCTCGGCCAGCCCCGCCGCCAGGAGCACCGCGGCGCCCACGACGATCAGCGCCCAGCCGTCGCCCAGCAGGTTGCCGAACGTCCGGCCGTAGATGCTCCGGGCGTAGCCGGGCGAGTAGTCCAGGCCGTAGAGCACGGACACGCTGTACAGTCCGGCCACGGCCGCGCAGAAGCCGATGAGCCGCCGGCCGCGGGCCGGCCGGCTCCGAAGCACGAGCCAGGCGCCGAGACCGAAGAGCGGCGCCAGCGCGGGGAGGTAGAGGAACCCCGTGATGCGGACGAAGAACACCAGTGACACGCAGGCCGCGGCGACCGCGACGAGCGTCGCCGTCGCCGCGGCCGGGGCGGCGCGTCGCATGCCGCGGAACGCCCGCGCCAAGTAGTAGAACCCCAGGGACGAGAACGCCAGGGCGACCGCCTCGGAGACGGGCATCCGGCTGAAGAACACGTGCAGGGGATTGGTCGCCACCAGGATGCCGGCCGCGAACGCCGCGCGGCGCGAGCCGGTCAGCTCGAACGCCAGCAGGGAGAGGCCGAGGATCCCGAGCAGGCCGAAGAACCCCAGGGCATGGAAGCGCGCGCGGTCGCCGAAGAGCTCGGCGAATGTCGCCATCCACAACGGGTGCAGGTGGTAGAACTGGAACACGTAGTCGCCGCGCGTGAACGAGTGGTACAGCCCCGGCAGCACCGAGCTCCCGCGCGCGGGAGGGGCGGTGCCGTAGAGGTCCCGTGACTGCTGGTTGGGCAGCGCGTCGGGCACGGGGTCGTCCACGAACGCCGAGCCCTCCCGCTGCAGGTGGGCGGACATGCTGACGTAAACGCCTTGGTCCTGTCCGCCGTGCATGTAGCGGAACGGCTCGGTGCGGAACAACAGGCCCGCGAGGAGCACCAGCACGAGGACGGGCGCGATCGGCTTGCCGGCCGAAGCGCGCTCGGCGTCGAACCGCGCCGGGGTGAAGAAGCGGATGGCGGTGGCGAGGAGGAGGCCCGAGGTGACCGCGATCCGGGCGTCGAACCGGTTCAGGGCGAGCAGGGCGACCGCGGTGAACGAGATCGCGACCACCGAGAGGACGAGGAAATCGAGGATCCGGAAGAACCTCAGGTCGATCGGCGGCCACTGCGCCATCCGGGCGGCCAGCGTGCGGGCCCAGTCCGCCCGCACCGCGTCGGTCAGCCAGGCCCGGCAGATCCAACGCCACAGACGCACGTGCAGGGGCACCGTTCGGAAGAGGAGGTGGCGCAGGCCGATGACGACCACCGCCATCACCAGGGGCCGCCACGGATTCGTGACCGAGAGGCCCGGTATCTGGAAACCGCCGAACAGCGCGGCCTGCAGCGCGGCCGCTCCGAGGAGGATGGTCAGGGCGTCCGCCGCGCGCACCCAACGCGGCAGGATCGGCGCCGGCTCAGCGAACGGAGTGGAGTGGTCGTTGTGCACGGCGGTTGATGCCGATCGTGGTCCAGCTGTCCCGGACAGCGTCGTCCGCGGCGCCGCCCACCAAGCTCCGGGAATCCGCGATTCCCTGGCGCGGGATCCTAGTGTACCGTATGTCTGGGCCGGTCGCCGCCGGTGTTCCGGCGAGGCCCGCGCGTCGGGCCGGACTCGAATCAAGGAGGCCGCAGGTCCACCGGCGGCCGGGGCCGGTCCCGGATTGGGAGGCATCATGAGGACATTCATCGGAGCGCTGGCGCTCGCCGCGGCGTGCGCCGGCGGCACGGCAGGTGCGCAGCAGGTGCCGGTCGAAGAGGTCGTGCTCGACAACGGGATGACGCTGCTGCTGCTGCCGCGGCCGGGGGACCCGAACGTGGCCGCGGGCTGGGTGGCCAAGGTCGGGTCGGTCTACGAGCGGCCCGGCATCACGGGGGTCGCGCATCTCTTCGAGCACATGATGTTCAAGGGGACCGCCGCCATCGGCACCCGGAACATCGAGCAGGACCTGCAGATCATCGCCCAGCTCGACGAGGTGAAGGCGGCCCTGCGGGTCGAGGAGTCGGCCCTGCTCGAGGCCGAGCGGCTGGGGCGCATCGAGGACGCGGCGGACCCCGCCCACCGGACCGAGAACCACCGGGCGCTGATGGGCCGGTTCGAGGCGTTGCTCGCCCAGCAGGAGGAGCTCCTCATCAAGGAAGACTTCAGCCGCATCTACTCGGGGCAGGGCGCCTCGGGGATGAACGCGGGCACCAGCTACGACTTCACGCTCTACTTCGTCAACGTGCCGGCCAACAAGCTCGAGCTGTGGTTCTGGATGGAGTCGGACCGGCTGCTGAACCCCGTCTTCCGCGAGTTCTACGCCGAGCGCGACGTCGTGCACGAGGAGCGGCGGCTGCGCACCGACAGCACGCCCACGGGAAAGTTCGAGGAGCAGTTCGACGCCCTGTTCTGGCAGTCGTCGCCCTACGGCTGGCCGGTGGTGGGCTGGCCCAGCGACATCGAGGGCGTCACCCGCGCCGAGGCGCTGGAGTTCTTCGATCTCTACTATGCGCCCAACAACCTGACGGCGGCCCTGGTGGGCGACTTCGACCCCGACGAGGCGAAGGCCCTGGCCGAGCGCTACTTCGGCCGGCTGGCGCGGGGCGACCGTTCGCCCCCGCAGCCGCGCACCCGCGAGATGCCGCAGATGAGCGAGAAGCGGATGCACGCCTGGGCCGAGACGAACCCGCAGGTCGTCGTCCGTTACCACTCGGTGCCGGACGGGCACGTGGACGAGCCGGCGCTCGTGGTGCTGGGCCAACTGCTGAACGACCGCACCGGGCGCCTCTACCGGGCGCTGGTGGAGGACCAGGAGGTGGCCACGCGTGCGTCCGGCGGGCAGTCCGGCTTCAAGTTCGAGGGCATGTTCCAGCTGCGGGGCGTCGCGGCGGAGGGACACACCCCCGAAGAGGTCGAGCAGGCGCTGTACGCGGAGATCGAGCGGCTGAAGAACGAGCCGGTGGACGCTCGCGAGCTCCAGAAGGTGAAGAACCAGAACGCCGCGTCGAACTTCCGGCAGCTGCAGGGCAACTTCTTCCTGATGTACTCGATGCTGATGCGCGAGGCGAACCGGGGCTGGGAGACCATCAACAGCGACCCGCCGCTGTACGACGCGGTGACCGCCGACGACATCATGCGGGTGGCCAACACCTACTTCGAGCCCGAGAACCGGACCGTGGCCATCTACTACCGGGAGGCGTCGGACGAGGCGCCGGACCCCCGCCTCGCGGGGCTCGACCCCGAGGAGCAGGCGCAGGTTCGCCAGATGGAGGCGATGATCGGCCAGCTGAACGCGGAGCAGCTCGGACAGTTCATCGGCCGGTTCGAGCAGATGTCGTCGCAGGCGCCGCCCGAGAACCAGGACATGGTGGCGGTGGTGCTCGAGCTGCTGCGCGAGCGGCAGGCGGCGGAGGAGGAGGGACGATGACGCGCGTCGACAGGCGACCGGCGGTTCAGACGGCCAGCGTCCGGGCGGCCCTTGCGGTGGCGGTGCTGCTGGCGGGTGCCGCGGCGGGCGCGCAGACGATTCCCGCCCACCCCTCCGACCTGACCTACGAGCTGCTCGACTTCACGCCGCCCGAGGCGGGCGACCACCGGCACGAGCTCTCGAACGGGGTCGTCGTCTTCGTCGTCGAGGACCACGAGCTGCCCCTGGCGACGGTGTCGGTGACCGTGCGCACCGGCGCGTACCTCGACCCGCCGGACAAGATCGGGCTCGCCGGCCTCACCGGCAGCCAGATGCGGGCGGGCGGGACCGCGACGACGAGCGCGGCCGACTTCGACGAGGAGGCCGCCTTCCTCGCCGCCCAGATCGGCAGCAGCATCGGCGCCACCTCGGGCGGGGCCAGCATGAACTGCCTGACCCGCGACCTCGACGCCTGCCTCGACCTCTTCTTCGACATGCTCCGGAACCCGGGGTTCGACGAGGACCGGCTGGCCCTCGCCAGGAGCCAGGCCCTGCAGCAGATGGAACGCCGCAACGACGCGACGGGAACCATCGAGCGGCGCGAGTGGGGGCGGCTGATGCGCGGCGACGCGCACTTCTCGACCCGGCCGCGCACCCGGGCCACGGTCGAGAAGATCACGCGCGACGACCTCGTGGCGTTCCACCACGAGTACTACCACCCCGGCAACTTCCTCTTCTCGGTGTCCGGGGACGTCGACACCGCCGGCATCCTCGCCGAGCTCGAACGGCGGCTCGACGGGTGGGAGGCCGGCACCCGAGCGGTCGCGCCGGTGCCGGCGCCGGACTTCACCCCGTCGCCCGGCCTCTATCTCGTCGACAAGGACGACGTGAACCAGGGCCGCGTGGCCATCGGCCACCTGGGGACGACGCGGGACAACCCCGACCGCTACAAGCTGCTGGTGATGAACGACATCCTCGGCGGGGGCGGGTTCAGCGCCCGGCTGCTGACCCGCGTCCGCTCCGACGAGGGGCTGGCCTACAGCGCCAGCTCGAACTACGGGCTGGGCACCTACTACGACGGGGTGTTCCAGGCCGGGTTCCAGTCGCGCAGCGAGACGGTGGCCCGGGCGACGGCGATCGTGCTCGAGGAGATAGAGCGCATCCGCAGCGAGCCGGTCACCGAGGAGGAGCTGCGAAACTCGATCTCGTACTTCGTGGAGACGTTCTCGCGGAACTTCTCGAGCGCCGCCTCGACGGCCGGCCTCTTCGCGCGGGACGAGTACACGGGGCGCGACCCGTCCTACCTCGCCACCTACCGCGAGAACATCGCGGCGGTGACGGCCGACGACGTGCTGGACGTGGCGCAGCGCTACCTCGACCCCGAGGCCCTGGCGATTCTCGTCGTCGGCAACCTCGAGGCGATTCTCGCCGGCGATCCGGATCGGCCCGAGTTCTCCGTGGAGGCGTTGAGCCCAGGGGAAACGGTGCGCATTCCGCTGCCCGACCCGTTCACCATGGAGTATCCGGCTCCCTGACCCCGCGGTCCGCATGCCGGCCGAGCAACCTGGCCGGGGGCCCTCACCTGTTCAGGGTGCGGGCTCCCGGCCCCTTCCACTCCCTACTTCGCGGCGCGGAGATTGGGCTTGGCCGCCGCCGGCGCGGCCGCCGGCTCGGCGTCGGCGGCGAGATTCAGCGTCTTCCGCAACCGGGCGTCTATCGACTCGAACACCGCGGTGTTCTCCTTCAGGAACTGCTTGACCCGCTCGCGCCCCTGCCCGAGCCGCTCGCCGTCGTACGAGAACCAGGTGCCGCTCTTCTCGACGAGGCGGTGGGCTACGGCCAGATCGAGCAGATCGCCCTCGCGCGAGACGCCCTCGCCGTACATCAGGTCGAACTCGGCGATGCGGAAGGGCGGGGCCACCTTGTTCTTGACTATCTTGACCCGCGTGCGGCTGCCGGTGACCTGGTCGCCGTCCTTGATGGCGCCGATGCGGCGGATGTCGATGCGGACCGACGAGTAGAACTTCAGGGCGCGCCCGCCGGTGGTGGTCTCGGGGTTGCCGAACATGACGCCGATCTTCTCGCGGAGCTGGTTGATGAAGATGAGGCAGGTCGACGACTTCGCCACCACCGCGGTGAGCTTGCGCAGGGCCTGGGACATCAGGCGCGCCTGCAGGCCGACCTGCGCATCGCCCATCTCGCCATCGATCTCCGCCCGCGGCACGAGGGCGGCCACGGAGTCGACGACGACGACGTCGGCTCCGCCCGACCGCACCAGCACCTCGACGATCTCGAGGGCCTGCTCGCCGTGGTCGGGCTGGGCGACCAGGAGGTTGTCGAGGTCGACGCCCAGCTTCTTGGCGTAGGTGGGGTCGAGGGCGTGCTCGGCGTCGACGAACGCCGCGGCCCCGCGGCGGCGCTGGGCCTGGGCGATGATCTGCAGGGTCAGCGTGGTCTTGCCCGACGCCTCGGGCCCGAAGATCTCGACGACGCGCCCGCGGGGGACGCCGCCGATGCCCAGGGCGTGGTCGATGCTGATCGATCCGGTCGAGATGCGGGGCATCGCGGTGACCGCGCCCTGCCCGAGCCGCATGATGGCGCCCTTGCCGAACTGTTTCTCGATCTGGCCCACCGCCATGTCGATGGCCTTGTCGCGCTCGCGCAGATTCCGTTCCTCGGGCATGGATACCTCACGACCTGTCGGCGTCATCGTTCCGGAGGGGTCCGGAAGGTGCCGGTGACCACCGCGTCTGGATAGGACCGGAGCCTCGAGCGCCGCGGCATCGCGGGGCCGGGACCGGAGTGTCACGGTTCGGCATTCTAGGACCGTGCCACTCCGATGTCAAGCGAAAGTGTGATGGGCCTTGTCTGTTATCCACAATTGAATCAGTATTTTAATGACATACCCACTTTCGCCTCTGCGGAGGGCGGCGCAGGATTTCGCATCCGGCGAGACCGGCGAGGTCGCAGGATCTGCGCCAGCGTTACAATGGGCCGGTTCGCATGGCGCGTGCGGGGGCGGTGGTTCGGAGCCCGTGCCCTCGGTGGGGGAGGAGCCCGTGACAGATTCCAGACGTGCGGCGGCGTTGCTCGCGGGGGTCGTGGCGCTCGCCGCCGCGCCGTGGACGGCGGCGGCGCAGGCGCGGCCGCAGCCGGAAACGCTCACGCTCGAGATCACGCCCGACCGGTTGACGCTGGCGGTGGGGGAGACGGCGACGTTGACCGCTACCGTGCGCGATGGCGAGGGCGCGGTGGTCGACGGCGCGCCGGTCGTCTACTTCTCGCGCGCGCGGCGCAGCGTCGCGGTGACGCCCGGCGGCGAGGTCGAGGCGTACCGGCCCGGCGAGTTCACCGTCGTGGCCCTCGTGCCCGCCAATCCGGGCCGCCGCGACCGGCGCCCCGAGGCGCGGGTGCGGGTCGAGGTGCCGGTGACGGTGCCGCTCCCGGCCGCGGCGCGGGTGTCCTTCACCGACGCCCCGCCGAAGTACTACGTCGGCACGCGGCCGAGCTCTCCGTCGAGGTGGTGGACGTCGTCGGCGCCGTGCGCACGGACGTCCCGGTGTCGTTCACGTCGGCCGACGCCGGCGTGGCCGAGGTCGACGGCTTCGGGTTCCTGACCCTGCACGCGCCCGGCGCGGTGGAGATCACCGCGACCGCCGAGGACGTCAGCGCCGACCTCGCCATCGAGGTCGAGACCAGCCCCGTGACGGCGCTCGAGCTGCGTGCGAGCGTCCCCGCCGCGTCGACCGGCGACGTGGTGCGGTTCACCGCCACCGCCAAGGACGCGCGGGGGCTGCCGGTGCGCGGCGTGCCGGTGCGGTTCGCGGTGGGGGGCGAGACCGCGCCGACGATCATCGCGGCCGGCGCCGCCGCCCACATCGCCGCCGACGGACGGTTCGTGGCGGAACGGTCGGGGCTCTACACCGTGGTGGCCACCACCGGCCTCCATTCGGCCTCGACCACCATCTCCGTCGGCTCGCGGGACGTGCGCCGCGAGGTCGAGGTGGTCGGGCGCGGGAGCGTGCTCGACCGGCATACCTCCGACCTGTGGATCTGGGAGGGGACCGACGGCCGGGACTACGCGATCACCGGGACGTGGGGCTCGGACGGGCGCTCGTACATCTGGGACGTGACGGACCCGGCCGCCATCGAGAGGCTGCACGCGGTGAACGTCGACGCCCGCACCGTCAACGACGTCAAGGTGTCGGAGGACGGCGACATCGCGGTCATCAGCCGCGAGGGGGCCTCGAACCGCAGGAACGGCATCGTCGTCCTCGGCGTGGGCAACCCGCGCGAGGGCGTCCCGATCCTGGCCGAGTTCACCGACCAGCTCACCGGCGGGGTCCACAACGTGTTCATTTCCGAGGACCACGTCTTCGCCCTGAGCGCGGGGCGCCGCTACGACGTCATCAGCCTCGAGGACCCCCGCAATCCGGAGCGCGTGGGGCGGTTCGAGCTCGACACTCCCGGCCACAGCATCCACGACGTGTGGGTCAGCGACGGGGTGGCGTTCTCGTCCAACTGGACCGACGGGGTGGTGGCCGTCGACGTCGGCGGGGGCGGCCGCGGGGGGACGCCCGACGAGCCGGTCGAGCTGGGCCGCTACGCGTATCCCAGCGGCTGGAATCACTCCGCCTTTCCCTATCGCAGCCAGTCCACCGGCAAGTTCTACCTGTTCGCGGGCGACGAGTCGTTCCCCTACGGCGGCTATACCCCGGCGCGCGGCGGCGGGCCCTCGCGCGCGGCGGGGTGGATTCACGTCATCGACTGGAGCGACTGGGACGACCCCCGCGAGGTGGCCCGCTACCAGGTCCCCGAGGCCGGCTCGCACAACTTCTGGATCGAGGACGACGTCCTGTACGCCGCCTTCTACAACGGGGGCCTCCGGGTCGTCGACGTCTCCGGCGAGCTGATGGGCGATCTGTACCGGCAGGGCCGCGAGATCGCGATGTTCGAGCCGACCGATCCGGACGGCTACATCGCCAACGCCCCGATGGTGTGGGGGCCGCAGCCCTACAAGGGGCACATCTTCTTCACCGACTGGAACACCGGGCTCTGGGCGGTGAAGCTGCGGGAGCGGACCGGGCCGGGCCGCGTCATCGGCGAGCCGCGCTGAGGGGAGCATGATGCGGAGGCGCGCGGCGATGGGCGCATTGGCGCTGGCGGGGCTGCTGGCCTGGGCGCCGGCGGCGTCCGCGGGGCAGGATGCTCCGGGGCGCAGCTACTACGTGTACGTCGCGGCGGAGTCGGACGACGAGGTGTCCATCGTCCGCTACGGGCCGGCGGGCGCCGAGGTGGTGAAGACGGTGACGGTCGGCAGCTACCCGGCCGAGATCGAGGGGCCGCACGGGCTCAACGTCGACCCGGACGGGCGCCACTGGTACGTCTCGATCGCCCACGGTTTCCCCTACGGCAGCGTGCACAAGTACGAGACCGGCACCGACGCCTGGGTCGGCGACGTCACCCTCGGCCTGTTCCCCGCGACCCTCGACGTGTCGGCGGCGACCGGGCTGCTCTACGCCGTGAACTTCAACCTCCACGGCCCGCTGGAGGCCAGCAGCATCTCGGTGGTCGAGGCGGACTCGATGGCCGAGATCGCCCGCGTCGACACCGGCGTGCGGCCCCACGGCGGGCGCCTGAGCCGCGACGGCTCCACCTTCTACTCGGTCAACATGATGGACTTCGAGCTGGTGGAGCTCGACGCGTTCACGTTCGAGATTACCCGTCGGCTCCCGCTCGGCGAGGGCGTCATGCCGACCTGGGTCACGCGCCCCACCCCGGGCGGGAAGGTCTACGTGACGGGGAACAACGTCGCCCGCATCTTCGAGATCGACCTCGCGGGCTGGCGCGTCGAGCGGACCTTCGAGACCGGGTCCGGCCCCTACAACATCGACGTCAGCCCCGACGGCGCGCGCATGGTCGCCACCTACAAGAACGGCGACGCGGTGGGGTTCTGGGACCTCGAGAGCGGAGAGGAGCTCGCCCGCATCGGAACGAGCCGCACCATTCCCCACGGCGTCGTGGTGACGCCGGACGCCGAGCTCGCGTTCGTCACCCTGGAGGGCGTCGGCGACGACCCCGGCACCGTCGAGATCTACCGGATGGCCACGGGCGAGCGGGTCGGCGCCGTCGACGTCGGCAAGCAGGCCGGCGGCATCGCCTTCTGGAAGGTCGAGGACGCGGAGTCCGCACGGTAGCAGTCTGCACCGTGGACGGTTCAGACTCCTGGAGGGTTGGTCGGGCGCCAAGCGGAGGCCGCGGTGCGACCTTGCGGTCGCGTTCGGCGACGATTGGCGGGCAGGCGCCTCCCGGTTGTTCACCGCATCGTTTGCGGTGCTGCGTGACGCGCACATCTGTGCTATGCTCAGCACATGAGCGATACTCGCGCTCTCATCCTGACCATCATCGGCACCGGTTTCACCGTGGTCACGATCGTGGTTGCCGTCCTCTCGATGCAGATCGCCGGCGTCAACACGCGTATCGACGACATGAACCGGCGTATCGACGACGTGAACCTGCGCATCGGCGACGTGAACCTGCGCATCGACGAGCTGCGCACCGAGGTTCGCGACCTCCGCGCCGACCTTGTCCGCTTCGATGAACGCCTGGACGCCGTCCAGGTCGCCGTCGGGAAGGTCGAGCAGCGCCTCGACACCCTGGAGCGGGTGCTGCTTCCTTCCCGCGAGCCCGCCGGCGAGTAGACGACGTTCGTTTGGAACCGTTCTCTGATTGCTCCGCCGGCCTGTCAGCGTTCGACGGCGAGGGCCACGCCGTTGCCGCCGCCGAGGCAGAGGGTGGCGACGCCGCGCTTGGCGTTCCGGTTGCGCATGGCGTAGAGCAGCGTCGTCAGGATGCGGGCGCCGCTGGCCCCGATGGGGTGGCCGAGGGCGACCGCCCCGCCGTTGACGTTGACCTTCTCCGGATCGGCGCCCAGCTCGCGGATGACCGCGACGGCCTGGGCCGAGAACGCCTCGTTCAGCTCGATGAGGTCGACGTCGGCCATCGACCAGCCCACCTTGGCGAGCAGCTTGCGGACCGCCTCGACCGGGGTCATGAGCAGCCACTTCGGCGCGAGCCCGCTCACCGCCTGTCCGACCACCCGGGCCATCGGGGTCAGGCCGAGGGCCTCGGCCCGGTCGGCGGCCATGACGACGACGGCGGCGGCGCCGTCGTTCACCCCCGGGGCGTTCCCGGCGGTGACGGTGCCGCCCTCCTTCTTGAAGGCGGGCCGCAGCCGGCCGAGGGCCTCGGCGCTGGTGTCGGGCCGCACCGCCTCGTCGTAGGCGAGACGGATGGGGTCGCCGCGGCGCTGGGGGATCTCGACGGGCAGGATCTCGTCCTTGAACCAGCACTCGCGGATGGCCCGCGCCGCCTTGTGGTGGCTCGCGGCGGCGAATGCGTCCTGCTCGTCGCGCGAGACGCCGTAGCGCTCGACCACCGCCTCGCAGGCGATGCCCATGCCCTGGTTCTCGAGCGAGCACCAGAGCCCGTCGTGGATCATCGAGTCGAGGACCTCGGCGTTGCCCATGCGCATGCCCTCGCGGGCCCGCGTCAGCATGTAGGGGCAGTTGCTCATCGACTCCATGCCCCCGGCCACCGCGACGTCGATGTCTCCGGTCGCGATGCCCTGCGAGGCGAGCATCACCGCCTTGAGGCCCGACCCGCACACCTTGTTGATGGTGAGGGCCGCGACGTGGTCGCCGAGGCCGCCCCGGATCGCGGCCTGCCGGGCCGGGGCCTGCCCGGCGCCGGCGGAGACGACGTTGCCCATGATGCACTCGTCGACCATCCCGGGCTCGATGCCGGCGCGGGCGACCGCCTCGCGGACCACCCGGGCCCCGAGATCGGTGGCCGGCAGGCTCTTGAGGGCGCCGAGGAACTTCCCGGTGGGCAGGCGCGCGGCGCTAACGATGACCGACTCTCGCATGGGGCTTGCCCTCCTTCAGGGCCGTTCGGCTCGATATCTCCATGCGCTTCACCGCGCCGTCGCCGAGCAGCCGGTTCAGGCGGGCCGCAATCAACGGGCGCGATCGGCGAAGCTCGCGGGTCCACTGCGGGTCGGCGGCGGTCACCGTCAGCGCCCCGTCGGGACCGAGCGCGACGTGCGTGACCCGGGCCACGGCGTCCCCGACGGCGGTTCGCCACGCCAGCGACACCTTTCCCGGCGAGATCGGTTGGTCGCGCAGCAGCGCGGCGAGCGCGTTCGTCATGCAGTTCCGCGCCGCGATCATCTGCGTGCCGTTCTCTCCCGGCGCGGCCCTCGCCCGCACCCGCTTTACTGTAATGTAACATCCATCGCCATGGAGCCCGTGGTGAAGCCCGGCGTCGTACCGGGACCTCGCCGGTCGAAGGCGGCGGAGCCTCTCGCCACGGGCGGCCTGCGGCTCGTGCTGGCGTCCCGGTCGCCGCGCCGGGTGGACCTGCTGTCGCGGGCCGGATACCGGTTCGACGTGGAGCCGGCCGACATCGACGAGAGCCGCCTCGCGGGGGAGACGCCGCGCGAGCTCGTCCTGCGGCTCGCCCGCGGGAAGGCCGCCGCCGTGGCCCCCCGCCACCCCGGGTCGATCGTGCTCGGGGCCGATACGCTGGTGGTCGTCGACGGCGAGGTTCTGGGCAAGCCGGACGACGATGCCGACGCCGCCCGGATGCTGCGGCGGCTGTCCGGCCGGGCCCACGACGTGCTCACCGGGGTCGCGCTGCAGGCCGGGCCCCGGGGCCGCCGCGGCGTGCAGTCGACGCGCGTCGTCTTTCGGGCCCTGAGCCGCGACGACGTGGCGTGGTACGTGGCGACGGGGGAGTCGGCCGACAAGGCCGGCGGGTACTCGATCCAGGGCCGGGCGTCGCGGTTCGTCACCCGCATCGAGGGCTCCTACACCAACGTCGTCGGGCTTCCGATAGAGCTCGTCGACGGTCTGCTGGACGAGCTGGGAGCCGCGCTGCGGGGTGGGACCCCGCGTTGCGCCGAGGGGCGCGAGGGCGCCGGCGGGGGAGGAGGCGCCCGCCCGACCGGGCGTGAGGAGGCCGGGACTCTCGCGACGGGCGGTCGGGGCGCCGGTGCGGACGGCGCGACCGCGGGGCCGCCCCCGCCGGGCCCGGACCGTTGACCGGCCGGGCGCCGACACGGTATCCTTCGGCGTACGTGCGATTCCGTTTTGCGCCGGAGGATGCAGCAGCATGTCAGCCAAGACCGTGAAGATGATCGTGACGACCCTTGTCCTGTCCGCCGCGTTCGGCGGGCTGCTCTGGGGCACGCTTGCCGAGGGCACCGAGTACTACATGCACGTCGACGAGGTCCTGGCCGAGCCGGACGAGTGGTACGGCAAGAAGCTGCAGGTCCACGGGTACGTGGTGGCGGGGTCCCGGATGGTCAAGCCGAACACCCTGGAGTACCGGTTCAAGGTCGAGAACAACGGCGCCGTGATCGACGCCGAGTACACCGGCATCGTTCCCGACACCTTCCAGGACGGCTCGGAGGTGGTCATCTCGGGGCAGCTCTCGCCCCACGGCTTCTCGGTGAAGCCCAACGGGGTGATGGCCAAGTGCCCGTCCAAGTACGAGCCCAAGCCCACCCTCGACGCCGCGGCGTCGAGCTACTAGGGTTTCTTCGGCCGGCGTTCGGATCGGAGCCGAGGCTGCTTCGGTGGGCGCGGTCCGCGGATCGGGCGCCTCCCGCCGAGGGAGGCGCCGCCCGATTCGGGACGGGCTTTCGAACACTCCTCCTCGAGGACTCATCACGATGGCATCCCTAGGCTCGTTCACCCTGCTGGCCGCCTTCGTCGTCTGCACCTACGCCGCCGCCGTCTCCGTGGCGGGGGCGCGGCGCCGCTCCACCCGGCTCATCGAGAGCGGCATCGGCGCCTCGTACCTCGTCACCGCCCTGATGTTCCTGGCCTCGGCGGTCATCATTCACGCCTTCGTCACCGAGGACTACTCGATCCGCTACGTCGACCAGTACTCCGACTCGGCCCAGCCGCTGTTCTACCAGTTCACGTCGTACTGGGGCGGGCTCGACGGGTCGATCATGTTCTGGGTCACCCTGCTCGCCGCCTTCGGGTCGGCCGCGGTCCACTCGAACCGCGAGCGGCAGCGCGAGCTGATCCCCTACGTCGTCGCGGTCATCGCGGTCGTGCAGATGTTCTTCCTGTTCGTGATGATCGTGCACAAGAACCCGTTCGCGACCTACCTGACGACGGCGCCGCTGGACGGGCGGGGGCTCAACCCGCTGCTGCAGAACCCCTACATGGCGATTCATCCGCCGTCGCTCTACACGGGGTTCGTCGGGATGACGATTCCCTTCGCCTTCGGGATGGCGGCCCTGATCACGGGGCATCTCGACGACTCGTGGCTGCGGGCGGTGCGCCGGTGGACGATGATGTCGTGGCTGTTCCTGTCGCTGGGGCTGACGCTGGGGATGATCTGGGCCTACGAGGAGCTGGGCTGGGGCGGCTACTGGGGCTGGGACCCGGTCGAGAACGCCGGCCTGCTGCCGTGGTTCACGGCGACCGCGTTCCTCCACTCGGTGATGGTGCAGGAACGGCGCAGCATGCTCCGCGTGTGGAACATGACGCTCGTCATCCTGACGTTCTTCCTCACCATCTTCGGAACGTTCATGACCCGGTCGGGCATCGTGCAGTCGGTGCATGCGTTCGGCCAGGACATCGCGCTCGCGTGGATGTTCACGATCTTCATGGTCGTCCTGTTGATCTTCAGCTTCGGGCTGGTGATCTACCGGCTGCCGCTGCTGCGGGCGCGGAACGAGCTCGAATCATGGGTGTCGCGCGAGGCGGCGTTCCTCGTGAACAACTGGATCCTGCTGTTCTCGGCCGTCTTCGTGCTGTTTGCGACGATGTTCCCGACCCTGAGCGAGGCGGTCACGGGGATGCGGCTGACGGTGGGGCCGCCGTTCTTCACGAAGTGGATGCTGCCGATCGGGCTCATCCTGCTGACCCTGACCGGCATCGGGCCGCTGCTGGCGTGGCGGCGGTCGTCGCCCTCGAACCTCCGCTACCAGTTCATGTGGCCGGCGACGCTCGCGGTGGTCACCGGCGTCGGGCTGTATGCGCTCGGCTTCCGGGTCTGGGTGTCGGGGCTGTGCTTCGCCCTGTGCGCGTTCGTGGTCGGGACCATCAGCCAGGAGTTCATCCGCGGCGCGGCGGTGCGGCGGGAGGCGACGGGGACGGACCTGATGACCGCGATGATCGGGCTCGTGGCCCGGTCGCGGCGCCGCTACGGCGGCTACGTCGTGCACGTCGGCATCGTGCTGATGTTCCTGGGCTTCGCAGGGGCCGGTTACAAGCTCGACTCGCAGGTGCTGCTGAAGCCGGGAGACGCCCACGAGCTGGGCCCCTACACCGTGCGCTACGACCGGTTGAGCCAGAACACCGACTCGCAGAAGCAGATGATCACCGCGCACATGACGGTGCTCGAGGACGGCGAGGTCCTCGGCGAGCTGTACCCGGCGCGCTGGTTCTTCTTCAAGCACGAGACCGAGCCGACGACCGAGGTCGCGATGCGGCGGACGATCGCCGACGACCTCTACATCGTGCTCGCGGGCTACGAGCTGAGCGACCAGGCCGCGAGCTTCCAGATCACCGTGAACCCGCTCGTGAACTGGATCTGGTTCGGCTTCACGGTGCTGGCCCTGGGCACCGGCATCGCCCTGCTGCCGGAGAGCGCCTTCGCCTACGCGGGGGCGACGGTGCCGCAGGGGGCGGCGACGGCGTCGATGGTCCTGCTCGTGTTCGGGCTGACGGCGCTGGCGCCGGCGGCGGCCGCGGGCCAGCCGGCCGGGCTCGAGGGCGCGCTGCAGGACGCCAACGTGCCCGCCAGCGAGCTCGAGCTCGACCTGCAGCGGTCGCTCGTCTGCATGTGCGGCAGCCCGGGGTGCGGCAAGAAGATCCTCGCCGAGTGCACGTGCGCCGAGGCCTCCGCCACCCGCGGGGAGCTGAGGAACCTGGTCGCCGAGGGACTGACCCGCGACGAGGTGCTTCGCTTCTACATCGACAAGCACCAGAGCCAGGAGGCGCTGGCCGCGCCCCTCGACGAGGGATTCAACCGTCTCGCGTGGCTCTTTCCTTACTTTCTGGCGTTGACCGGCGCGGTGGCGCTGGGCGGCGCCCTGGTGCGCTGGACGCGTCCCGGGCAGGGGGCGCCGGCCGAGGACGGCCGGGGTCCCGACGAGGAGCGCGACCGGCTCGAGGCCCGTCTGGACGACGAGCTCCGGGATCTCGACTAGCGACCTGCGCCGTGGCACGGCGCCCATTCGATTCCCGGGCTGGCCGCACATCGTTGCCGCCGCCTCGAGATCCTTCTTCAGGAGGCGCCGAGAGGGCGCAGAGCGCGACCGTGTCCATGAAGCGGGCCATCGACACTTCCTCCTTCCGTCCCTGGCATCTGTTCGTCCTCGCCGCCCTCGTGGCGGCCACGGTCGCCATTCTCGTGGCGAGGCCGTCGGACCCGGTGGGGGCGATCCTGCTCACCCTGGCCATCGGCGCGGCCGGCTTCGTGGGGCTGATGGCCTATCGGGCGATCACGCCGCTCACGCAGGCGACCTTCCAGGAGGCGACGGTGATGGCCGGCTCGCGGAGCCGGGCCGCGGTGGAGCGGGAGAAGACTCTGGTGCTGCGGTCCATCAAGGAGCTCGAGTTCGACCGGGCGATGGGCAAGGTGTCGGACGCCGACTTCGAGGAGATGGGGCGCCGGCTGCGGGTGCGGGCGATACGCCTGATGAAGCAGCTCGACGTCGAGGCCGTCGACTTCCTCGCGGTGATCGAGCGCGAGCTGGAGGAGCGGTTGGGCCGGTCCCCGGAGCCGGCGGCGGCGGAGGCGGCCCCCGCCGCGGCCGGGGGTGATCCGAAAACGACCTGCGGCGGTTGCGGGACATCCAACGACAAGGACGCCCGCTTCTGCAAGGAGTGCGGCGCGACGCTGTCGGGAGCGGTGGCGTGAACAGGATCGCCCGCGATGTCCGGGCCGCCCGGAGAGGCGGCGTGAACCAGCCGCGTGCGGCAAGCACGATGAGATGGGTCGGCGCCGGCGTGACGCTATCGGTCGACGCCGGTGTGACGAGAGCGATCGGCGCCGGCATGACGAGAGCGATCGGCGCCGGCGTGCTGCTGCTCTGCCTCGCCGCTTCCGCGCTGGCCCAGCCGGACCCGCGGCAGATGTCGGGCATCCCCCGGCCGGATCCCAATCTCTCGGACGGGTCCATCACGGTACGGGTCATCCGCGGCAGCTTCGCGAACAACGTGGCCGGACAGGTGGTCGAGCTGCGGGCCGGCGACCGGGTGTCGACGGCGGATACCGACGGGGAGGGCCGGGCGACGTTCCTGACCCTGAACCCGGGCGAGCAGGTGACGGTGGCCACCGAGCTCGACGGGGTCGTGCTCGAGTCGCTGCCGTTCGCGGCGCCGGGCCGGGGCGGCGTGGCGGTCCTGCTGGTCGGGGCGTCGGGCGACCCCGGCGATGCCGACGCCCGACCCGAGGCGCGTCCGGGCCGGGTGACCCTGAGCCAGGAGTCGCGCATCCACATCGAGCTCGGCGAAGAGCAGATCGAGGTGTACTACCTGCTCGACGTGTTCAACCAGTCCCCCTGGCCGGTCGAGCCCGAGCCGCCGTTCGAGTTCCGGCTGCCCTCGGGCGCCCAGGCGGGGACGGTGATGGCGGGCTCGACGCCGCGGACCCTCGTCGACGGCCCGCGGGTGTGGGTGCAGGGGGCCTTCGAGCCGGGGGTGACCCTGGTGCGGGTGGGCAGCATCCTGCCCTACTCGGGTGGCGACGTCGTGCTGTCGCAGGTCTTTCCCGCGGACTTCGAGCAGCTGCTCGTCTTCGTCGAGAAGTGGGGCGCGCTGGACGTGGCGTCGGCCCAGATCGAGCGGCGCGGGGAGATGGGGGCCGACGAGACGGGCCTGTCGGCCCTGCTATGGGGGGCGGGCCGGCGGGTGTCGGCGGGGGAGCCGGTGGTCCTGGAGCTGAGCGGCCTGCCGTATCACAGCGGATGGCCCCGCATCATCGCCCTGAGCCTGTCGGCCCTCATCGTCGGCATCGCCGTCCTGGGGTCGGCGGGAGCCGGGGGCGAGGGGGCGCCGGATCCGCGCGAGGCGTTGGAGCGCCGTCGCGAGAAGCTGTTTACCGAGCTCGTGAAGGTGGAACGGCAGCATCGGCAGGGGCGGATCAAGGCCACGCGGTACGGGACGCGGCGCGCCGAACTCATCGCTCAGCTCCAGGTGGTCCTGCAGGATCTGGACGAGGGCCTGGCGGCCGCTCCGGCGCCGGCCGTCCGCCTCGCCGGACAGGCGCCGGCATGATTCCCCGGCGACGGCCGCACCCCATGCGCCGGCCTGCGGCTCGTCCGCTCATCGACTCGACCGCGTTCCGAGCGGCGGGCACCCCCCGGCAGAACGGCGCGACACGGATGATCTCGAGCGATTCGTCCTGGTCGTCGTCGGGCGGCGCCCCGCGGCGGAACCGTGCGATGCACCGCGGCCGGCGAAACGCGGGATGCATGGCCGGTCGCATGCGGCGAGGCCCTCTGTCGCGCGCCGCCAGGTGCTGAAGCCGCGTGCCCCATTCCAGCTCCTTCGATTTCGATCGCATCGCGGTGACCGGCGTGTCCCGTCACTTCGGGCGTCGCCGCGCCTTGTCCCGGGTGTCGTTCGACTGTTCGGCGGGGCAGATCGTCGGGCTGCTCGGCCCCAACGGCGCCGGCAAGTCGACCCTGCTGTCGGTGCTCGCGACCCTCGCCGCGCCCTCCGCGGGGAGCGTGCGGTACGGCGCGGCGACGGCCGGCGAGGCGGGCGCGGCCCTGCGCGCGCACATCGGCTTCCTCTCCCATGACCTGCAGCTCTATCCCGAGCTGTCGGCCCGCGAGAACCTGGAGTTCTTCGCGGGGCTCCACGGCCTCGACGACCCCCGGCGTCAGGCGGCGGACGCGCTGGTGCGGGCCGGCCTCGACGACCGGGGGGACGACGTCGTCGAGGGCTTCTCGCGCGGCATGCGCCAGCGGCTGGCCCTGGAGCGCGCGCTGCTGCACGACCCGCGCCTGGGGTTGTTCGACGAGCCGTTCACGGGGCTGGACGAGGCGTCGTGCGGCAGGCTGGTCGAGCGGCTGCGGGCCCTGCGGGCCGACGGGCGGATCGTCGTCCTCGCCACCCACGACCTCGACGTCGTCGACGGCCTGCTCGACCGGGCGCTGCTGCTGCGGGCGGGCCGGTTGCGGCCCCTCGGCGGCGAGGGTACCCTGCGCGGGCGGTACCGGGCCGCGGTCGCGGCGGGAGACGGGCGATGAGCGAGTTCCTGCGCGTGGCCTGGCTCGTCGTCCGCAAGGACCTGCGCGTCGAGTCGCGCAGCCGCGAGCTGCTGTTCACGACGGTCTTCTTCGCCATCTCCTGCGTGCTGGTGTTCTCTTTCGGCTTCGTCCGCGGCGGGCGCGCCGTCGAGGGGGCGGCGGCGGGCATCCTGTGGATCGCCATCGCCTTCTCCGGCACCCTCGCCCTCGGCCGCGCCTTCGAGCGCGAGCGGCACCACGACGCCCTGCGGGGCCTCCTGCTCGCGCCGGTCGCCCGTCCCGCCATCTACGTGGGCAAGCTCGTCGGCCTGCTGCTCCTCCTCGCGGTGGTGGAGGCGATCGTGACGGTCATGGTCGCGTTCCTGTTCCAGGCCCCGCTGTTCCGGCATCCGGTGCGGCTCTTCGCGCTGCTGTCGCTGGGGACCCTCGGGTTCGCGAGCGTGGGGACGCTGTTCTCGGCGATGCTCGTGCGCGCGCGCAGCCGGGCGGTCCTGTTGCCGGTGCTCCTGTATCCGGTCACCATCCCGGTGCTGATCATGGGGGTCAGCGGGACCGCGGTGCTCATCCAGCCCGAGCCGGACCTGGCGATGGCCCGGCTCTGGATCGGCCTGCTGTTCTTCTTCGACGCGGTGTTCCTGACGCTTGCCCTATGGACATTCGAGCCGGTCATGACAGAATGACACCGATGAACCGACGCCTCTTTCCGGTGCTCGCGGGCCTGTCGGCGTTCTTCTTCGTGACCGCCCCCATCGTCATCATCCGCGCCCCCTACGAGTCGACGATGGGGCTGGTGCAGAAGATCTTCTACTTCCACTTCCCGGCGTGGATGGCGATGTTCCTCGCCATCTTCGTGCTCGGCATCGCCAGCGTGCAGTACCTGTTCCGCCGGAAGCCGGCGGCCGACCGCCTCGCCGTCGCGGCGGCCGAGCTGGCGGTCGTCTTCGGGCTGATGGGGCTGATCACCGGACCGTTGTGGGGGATCAAGGCGTGGGGGGTGTGGTGGCAGTGGGACGCGCGGCTGACGATGGCCGTGATCCTGGAGCTCATCCTGGTCGCCTATCTGCTCCTGCGCCAGTACGGCGGGGCCGGATCGGAGCGGCTGGCGGCGGGCATCGGCATCTTCGCCATGGCCAACGTGCCGTTCCTCTACGTCTCGACCGAGATCTGGCGCACCGTGCACCCCCGGACCTCGGTGGTGCCCACCCTGCCCGTCGACTTCGGCCTCCCGCTCTGGTGGTCGTTCGCCGGGTTCATCGTGCTGTGCATGGCGCTGCTGGCGGCGCGGGCCCGGCTGGAAGAGCAGCGGGCGGCGCTCGATCGGCTGTACCTGGCGTTGGAGGAGGACTAGTGGGGATTCTGCGTCTTCGCGGCGGGTCGAGGCCGGCCGCGTCTCGGTGGGGCGTCTGCCTGGCGCTGGGGCTGGTCCTGGGGGTGGCCGCGGGCACGGCGGGTCTGGACGCCGCCCAACCGGCCACGACCGCGGCCCAGGACGGCTTCGTTCCGATGGCGGACATTCCGCCCGAGGACCAGATGCCGGCGGCGCCGCTCGTGGCGGGCGCCTATGCGGTGGTCTGGGCGCTTGCCGTCGGCTACCTGTGGACGATCTGGCAGAGGCTGGGCACGGTCGAGTCGGAGCTCGCCGAGGTTGCCCGCCGTATCGGAGGGCCGGACGGGGACTGAGTCCCCGGACCGCGACGATGCCCGCCGGACACTTCGTCTATATTCCCGCCATCCTGCTGCTGGGGCTGGTGATCGGGTGGATTCTCGGCTCCCGCGCGGCCGCGGACGCCTACGCGGCAGAGCTGCGGCGTCGGGAGGAGCGCGCCGCCCGGAAGCGGGCGCAGCAAGCCTGAACGCCGCGCCGTCGGCCGGTTCCGCCTGCCCGCGTACCGCCAATCCTCGTCGGCCGGTGGCGAAACTCCCCGCCGTATTCGAGCGGCTCTCGAGTGCAACGGGGGCGACAGCGGCTGCTACCGGCCCAGGCCGAGCCTGAACGCGAGACTCTCCGGAAGCCCCACCTCGGCGATGCGCTGCTGCGCGAGGTCGATGCGATAGGGCACGCGGCGGAGCTCGATGCTCGGCTTTCTCGAGTCGTAGACCGCGTAGGACGCCCGCGAGTCGGTGTCGCGCGGTTGTCCGACCGAGCCCGGGTTGACGAGGTAGCGCCACTTCTTGTCCACGTTGATGACGGTGGTGTCAGGGCCGCCCGGCAGGGGGTGGGTCGCCGCGACCTCGGACCCCCGTTGCACGTAGGCGACCGGGACGTGGGTGTGGCCGAAGAAGCAGATGTGGCGGCGTGACGCCTCGAAGGCGCGGGTCGCATCGTCTTCGTCGGAGATGTAGGCGTCCTCGTCGAGCGGGGTGCCGTGGCACACCTCGACCTCCCGGTTGACCGTCTTCGGCCCCGCCGGCAGGGTCGCCACCCGTTCGCGGTTCTTCGGGGTCAGCGTCTTGTGGGTCCAGCGGGCCGCCTCGGCCGCCACCCGCCGGAACCGGTCGGGCTCGGCCACGCCCGTCGAGACCTTGTCGTGGTTGCCCCGGATGACGACGTCGGGATCGAGCTCGAAGATGCGCTCGACCACCTCGTTCGGGTTCGCCCCGTAGCCGACCATGTCGCCCAGCACGAGCAGGCGATCGTAGGTATCGGGCGGCGTGCGGGCGAGAACCGCGTCGAGCGCGTCGATGTTGCCGTGAATGTCGCTGAGAATCAGGAAACGCATCGGGAACGGCCTCGCCACGCCTGGCGTCATTCAGCCCGCCGGCGCCCTCACTGCCCGTCAAGCGGTTGCGCCGTAGAAGTCTCGCGCCAGTGAGACTACCAACGCGACCGACCGGTCGCGCCGACGCTCTCACTTGCGCGCCAGGCGGTTGCGCCGCAGTGTTTCGCGCCAGCGACACTTCCAACGCGACCGACCGGTCGCGCTGGCGCTCTCACCGGTCGCCACCGGCTCCAGCGCGGAAACCGCCGCCGCCGCTCCCGTCCCGACCCTGCCCGGCGTCCCGGACTTCGCTGTCAGGCCCCGAGCCAGTCGACGATCCGTTCGACGATCTCGCCGGACGCCGCTCCGCCATCCAGGCGTACATGGGCATGCCGGTAGGCCGCCTGCCGGTCGTGAAAGAGCCGAACCATGCCCGCTCGATCAGCCGCCAGCGGTCGTCGTCCGTCGCTCGGCAGACGCTCGATGACCTGCGACAAGGATACATCAAGCCAGATGGAGACGCCGTCCCCATTGATCAGGGACCGGTTGGCGGGGTCCGCGAAGGTGCCGCCGCCGGTCGCCACCACCGCGTGGCGCACCGGAACCCGGGCGGCCAGCACCGCCCGTTCGACCCGGCGAAAGTAGGACTCCCCGAGGCGGGAGAAGATGTCCGCGACGGACATGTGCTCCCGCGCTTCGATCAGGTCGTCGATGTCCTCGACCAGCCATCCGAGCCTGGCCCCGAGGGCGCCGGCGACGGTGGTCTTGCCCGCGCCCATGAACCCGACCAGGTAGACCTTGTCAGCGCGCATCGACCGGATGGTCCGAAGCCGGGTCTCGCACGGCTACCCGGGGTCGCAGATGGACGCCAGGACATCGAAGAAGCCGGGATAGGACACGTCCACGGCCTCGGCGTTGCGGATGCGGCTCGGCCGCCGGCCGCCCAGGGCGGCGACGGCGAACGCCATCGCCAGCCGATGGTCGCCGGCGGCATCGGCCTCGCCGCCCTCGAGCCGCCGGCGGCCCGCGACGTGGAATCCGTCCTCCATCTCCTCGACGTGTCCTCCCAGGGCGCGCAGGCCGTCGGCCAGCGCGCTGATGCGGTCGCTCTCCTTGTGCCGCAGCTCGCCGGCGCCGGTGACCTCCAGCTCTCCGCCATGGGTGGCCAGCGCGGCCAGGGCCGGCAGCTCGTCGATGAGTCCCGGTACGTCGGCGGGGCCCACCGTCAGCCCGCGGTGGCCGTCGTGGCGGACCCGGATGGACCCCCGGCGCTCGCCGGCGTCCTCGCCGACCTGCAACAGGTCGACGCGGGCCCCCGCGCGCTCGAGCCAGTCGAGGATCCCGGTACGGCTGGGATTGAGCCCCACGTCCTCGAGGGTGACGTCCGAACCGGGCAGGGCCGCGGCGGCGGTCGCCCAGAAGGCGGCGGACGACAGGTCGCCGGGCACCGCGAGGTCGGCCGGGCGCAGGCGTTGCCCGCCGCCGAGGGTGACGGCGCCGTCGACCCGGCGCAGCTCGACCCCGAAGCGGGGCAGCGCCCGTTCGGTGTGGTCCCGGGTGGCCGCCGTCTCCCGGACCGTGGTGTCGCCGGTCGCGTGGAGCCCGGCCAGCAGTACCGCGCTCTTGACCTGGGCGCTCGGGACCGGCGGGGTGAAGTCGATTCCCGCGAGGCGGGAGCCCGCGATGGTGAGCGGCGGGCGGTCCTGCTCTCCCGTCACCTGCGCCCCCATTCGCGAGAGGGGCTCGATGATCCGGCCCATCGGCCGTCGGCGGAGCGACCCGTCGCCGGTGACGACGCTGGTGAACGGGTGGCCGGCGAGGGCGCCGGACAGCAGCCGCAGCGTGGTGCCGGAGTTGCCGGCGTCCAGCGGCGCCGCGGGCGGGACCAGCCCGCCGACGCCGCGGCCGTCGATGGTCACGGTGCGACGATCCGTTCCCCGGTCCCCGGCGCCGGGGCCCTCCACGCGGACGCCGAGCGCCCTCAGACAGGCGAGGGTCGAGGCGCAGTCGGCTCCCGGCGCATAGCCGGCGATGGTCGACCGCCCGCCGGCGAGCGCGGCGAGCAACGCGTACCGGTGGGAGATCGACTTGTCGCCGGGTATCGGGACGCGGCCACGGACGCGGGCGGCGGGGTGAACGACGACAGACGCCATCCGTAGCACTATATCAGGGGACGCCGCCGACCCCCGGGAGCGCCCCGGCCATCCCGCCCGCCGGGGGGCGAGGGGCGGATCACCTTGCGCCAATCCGGGACGGACAGTATGTTACGCAATTGGATCGCCGGGCGCGACGCCCCCGGTCGCGCCCCGGGGGGGGCGGAGGGACGGACCGCCGACCCGAGAAGCTGCTGCAATGACCAGCGACCACGTCGTTCGCCTCAGGTTCCGGAGCCACTTCGACATGCTGGACTACGTCCAGGTCGTCAGCGACGAGCTGGGGAAGCTCGTCGGCTTCGACGGCGACGCGATTCACTGGATCGGGGTGGCCGTCCGCGAGTCCGTGATCAACGCGATCAAGCACGGCAATCAGGACGTCGAGGACAAGCTCGTCACCGTGGAGTTCGGGCTGGCCCCGCCGGCCGAGCCGAAGCGGTTGACGGTCCGGGTCGTCGATCAGGGCGAAGGCTTCGATCCGGTCGAGATCGCGGACCCCCTCGCCCCCGAGAACCTGCTCAAGTCGAGCGGCCGCGGCATCTTCTTCATGCGGAGCCTCATGGACGACGTGCGCATGCGGCGCGCGCCGGAGGGGGGCATGGAGGTGGTGATGGTGAAGACCCTCGGGGGGGGCTCGCAAGAGTCTGCGCGCCAGGAGTCTGCGCCGTAGAACGGTGCAGACTCCTGGCAGGGTTGGTTGGGCGGCAATCGGAGCCGTAGGCGACGATTTCCGGGCTAGGAGTCTGCGCCGTAGAACGGTGCAGAGCGGCCGGCCGCCGGGCGGCGGCCGCGCCGCGGGCGATTCCCGGACCCGGACCCGGCGGCGAGAGGCGCCGCTGCATTGGACATGGCGTACCCATCGGCGTGGCTGGCCACCGCCGTCGAGATCGTGCGGCGGGCGGGCGCGATGCAGCTCGACTGCCTCGGCGGGAACCTGGAGATCCGCAAGAAGGGCGCAATCGATCTCGTCACCCGCATCGACGTCGAGGTCGAGCGGATGGGCCGCGCCGTCATCGCCGAGCGGTTTCCCGACCACGAGGTGCTGGCCGAAGAGCTCGGGAACGACGCGCGCCCGGACCCCGCCCGGCCCCGGTGGGTGTTCGACCCTCTCGACGGCACGGTCAACTTCGCGCACGGCCTGCCCATCTTCTGCTCCTGCATCGCCCTGGAAGTCGATGGGCGGCCGGTGGTGGCCGCCGTCTTCGATCCCTCCCGGCAGGAGCTCTTCACCGCCGAACGCGGCGCCGGGGCCCGGCTGAACGACGCCCCCCTGCGGGTGTCCGATACCGGCTCGGTGCTCGATGCGATGCTGTGCACCGGCTTTCCCTACGACGTGCACGAGTCCGTCGACGACCTCGTCGGGCTGTTCGGGGCGTTCGTCGCTCGGGCGCGGGCGGTGCGCCGGCTCGGCTCCGCCGCCCTCGACCTGTGCTATCTGGCGGCGGGACGTTTCGACGGGTTCTGGGAGCAGCGCCTGCATCCGTGGGACATGTCGGCGGCCAGCCTCGTCGTCGAGGAGGCGGGGGGGCGGTTGTCGCGGTTCGACGGGGCCGCGTTCGACACGCACCGGGACGAGATCGTCGCCTCGAACGGCCGGATTCACGACGAGATGCTGCGGATCATCGCGGGCCGCTCGGCCGGGGCCCCCGACGCCCGGCGGGGGCCGGAGGGATGACGGCGGCGCGGCGCGTGCGCGAGATCGACTGGACGTCCTGGCGGGCCGTCGACCCCGCGACCCTCGTCTTCGTCGTCAAGGACGGGCGCATTCTGCTCATCCGCAAGAAGCGCGGGCTGGGGGCGGGCAAGGTGAACGGTCCCGGCGGCCGCCGCGAGGCGGGGGAGTCGTTCGACGACTGCGCGGTCCGCGAGATGCGCGAGGAGCTGGGCGTGACCCCCCTCGGCCTCGTCCGGCTCGGGCAGCACTGCTTCCAGTTCGTCGACGGCTACTCGACGTTCGTCCGGGTGTACCGCGCGTCCGATCTCGACGGCGAGCCGGTCGAGACCGACGAGGCGGCGCCCCTCTGGTTCGACCTCGACGCGATCCCCTTCGACGAGATGTGGGAGGACGACCGGCACTGGCTGCCGCTCATTCTCGAGGGGCGCCGGTTCTCGGGCCGCTGGATCTTCGACGGCGACCGCATGCTCGACTACATCCTCGACGTGCTCCCGCCGGAGTCAGCGCCCCGGGAGTCTGCGCCGTAGAACGGCGCCGCCGGGCAGGCCGCCAAGTCGGACCGGCGAGAGTTCACCGATTTCCTCGCGTGCTCCGGAGCGGACGGCGTGCGGTTCCGAATGGACACCGGCGATTCCGCCGGGCATCGTGCAACCCGCTGAAACCGGGGAACTTGCTTGCCGTGGCGGGATTGGCACGACTGTTGCTCACTCCGGTGTCGGGTCGTGCGGTTCGCGACGGAGGGCCGGCCGAGGCGCCGGCCCGGCGACGGCGGCCCGTGAGGAGGATGCGATGTCGATGAGGTCGATGCGGAGAACGGCGCTGGCGGCGCTGCTGGCGGTCTCGTGGCCCGCGCCGCTCCTGGCGCAGGACAGCTGGTTGAGCCTGAGCCTCGGCCAGTTCGCGGTGCGGGACGTGGGCGCGCGGATTCCGGACGACGTGGTGACCGAGAACCTGAGCACGTTCTACTTCTTCCCGGAGGACTTCAACGGGGCCAGCGTCGGGGCCGAGTGGCTCGTCGGGGTCGGAAACTACCTGGAGGTGGGGGCGGGCGTCGGCTGGTACAAGCGGACCGTGTTCAGCGTCTACGATGAGCACGTCAGGCTCGACGGGAGCGAGATCGAGCAGGACTTCAGCTTGCAGGTCGCTCCGATCACGGGGACCGCGCGCTTCTTTCCGTTCGGCAGGCGGGCGGTGCTGCAGCCGTACGCGGGCGCGGGCGTAGGACTGTTCAATTGGCGGTACAGCGAGGTCGGAGACTTCATCGATTTCGGCGACCCCGGCTGGCCCGAGTTCTTCGGCGAGTACACGGCCTCGGGCAGGGACACCGGTCGGATCTATGTCGCGGGGGTGCGGGTCGCGGGGGGTCGCTACGCGGCCGGCATCGAGTTCCGGTACCAGGAGGCGCAGGGGGTGGTCGGCATCGACCAGGGGTTCCTCGACGAGCGCATCGATCTGGGGGGCATGACCACCGCCTTCACGTTCAACGTGGGGTTCTGACGGCCGGCGGTCGGCGCCGGGCGGGGCTCCCGGAGCCCGGCCCGGGCGCCCGCCCGCGGTCGTGGGCCGCCCGCCTCGCCCGGACGCCGCCAACGGACCGGGGGGGCCGCGTCCGGCTATAATCGCCGAGTCCCTTCTCCAACCGCACGCGCGATGAGTCCAGAGCTGTCGGTCGTCATTCCCCTCCTGGACGAGGCGTCGAACGTCGACGCGCTCTACGCCGAGCTGACGGAGACCCTCGACGCCTGGGGCCGGACCTGCGAGATGGTCTTCGTCGACGACGGCAGCACCGACGGGACCTTCGAGCGGCTCGCCCGGCTGCAGGCGTCGGATTCCCGCGTGCGGGTGGTCAGGCTGCGCCGCAACTTCGGCCAGACGGCGGCGTTCTCGGCCGGGTTCGCCGCCGCCCGGGGACGCCTGATCGCCACCGCGGACGGTGACCTGCAGAACGATCTGCGCGAGATTCCGCGGATGGTCGACAAGCTCGACGAAGGGTTCGACATCGTGTGCGGGTGGCGCAAGGCGCGCCGCGACCCCTGGCTCTCGCGCCGGCTCGTCTCCTTCGTCGCCAACCGGCTGATCTCCCGGGTCACCGGGGTGCGGCTGCACGACTACGGCTGCTCGCTCAAGGTGTTCCAGGCCGAGGTGGTCAAGTCCCTGCGCCTCTATGGCGAGATGCACCGGTTCATCCCCGCCATCGCGAGCGAGCAGGGGGTGCGCATCGCGGAGCTGGTCGTCAACCACCGGCCCCGCCGGCACGGGCGTTCGAAGTACGGCCTGTCGCGGACGCCGCACGTCGTCCTGGACCTCGTCACCGTGAAGTTCCTGTTGAGCTACTCGACCCGGCCGCTGCAGATCTTCGGCCTCGTGGGAGCGGCGATGGGGGCGGCGGGGGCGGGGATTACCGCGTGGCTGGCGTACATCCGGCTGTTCGGCGGGCAGGACATCGGCGGCCGGCCGCTGCTGCTGTTCGGCATCCTGCTGTTGTTCACGGGGGTGCAGCTCGTGACCCTCGGGCTCCTCGCCGAGCTGCAGGTGCGGACGTACCACGAGTCGCAGGACAAGCCGACCTACCACGTCCGCGAGGTGCTCGAGACCCCGGCCGACGACCCGGCGGGGGCGCCTTCGGACCGCGGGTGACCCTGGGGCTGCGCCGTGCAACCGTACAACCCCCGGCCGGTGCATCTGGCGTTTCTCGGATGCGGGTTCATCACCGGCGTGCACAGCCGCCATCTGCAGCGGTTGCGCGGGACCGTCACCTGCAGCTACGCGAGCCGCGATCGGGCGAAGGCCGAGGCCTGCCGGCGCCGGTACCGCGGGTCGGGCAGCTACGGCAGCTACGCGGCGGCGATCGAGGATTCCCGGGTAGACGCGGTGGTGGTCGCGGTGCCGCCGCGGTTCCATCTGGATCTGGCGTTGCAGGCGCTCTCGGCCGGCAAGCACGTGCTCGTCGAGAAGCCGGCCTTCCTCCGGATCGAGGACTATAGGCGCGTGCGCGAGGCGCGCGACGGCGCCGGCCGGGTGGTGCTCGTCGGCGAAAACGACCACTACAAGCCGCTGGCCGTCTGCCTGCGGCGGCTGCTGGCCGAGGGGGCCATCGGCGATCTGGTGCTCGCCCACTTCACGACGGTGGTCGAGCGGCTGAAGGCGGCCGACGACTGGCGCAACGACGAAGGGATGGCGGGAGGCGACGCCTTCTTCGAAGAGGGCATTCACTGGCTGCACCTCGCCAACAGCCTGGGCCCGGCCATCACCACCGCGGCGGGGTTCGCGCCGGCTCCGTCGCGGCGCGGGCCCGACCGCCGGGCCAAGAGCATGCTCGCCGCGTTCCGCTACGCGAACGGGGCGGCCGGCGCGCTGCTCTACTCGCGCGAGGTGCCTTCGCTGTTGCGCGGGGTCCGGGTGTCGAAGCTGTTCGGGAGGGACGGGGTCATCACGTTCGAGTCGAACGGCGGGTTCGTGCTGGTGCGGGGCCGCGGCCTGCCGCGGCTGCTGTTCCCGGGAGTGCGTGACATCCGCGGCTACCAGGCCATGTACCGCGACTTCGTGGGCGCCATGCGGACGGGTCGGCCGCCCGAGATGAGCCTGGAGGCGGCCATGGACGACCAGCGGATCATGGACCAGATCTACGCGTCGGACGCCCTCTCTGCGACGCCGGGGACGGTCGAAGGCGCGGAAGCGGGACCGTGATGCCGAGCGACCGGTACGACATCGTCATCATCGGGACCGGCGCCGGGGGAGGTACCCTGGCCCGGGCCCTGGCCGACAGCCCGGCCCGCATTCTGCTCCTCGAACGGGGCCGCTTCGTGCCGCGGGAGCCCGAGAACCGGGACCCCGCCGCCGTCTGGAAGCACCGGCGCTACCAGACGTCGGAGACCTGGCTGGACGGCGACGGCGCCCCGTTCCGGCCCTACACCCACTACTGCGTCGGGGGGAACACGAAGTTCTGGGGCAGCGTCCTCTTCCGGCTGCGCCGCGAGGACTTCGGCGAGCTCGAGCACGTCGACGGCGTTTCGCCGGCGTGGCCCATCGACTACGACACCCTCGAGCCGTACTACGAGCGGGCGGAGCGGCTGTACGAGGTGCACGGCGAGGCCGGGCAGGATCCGACCGAGACCCCCAGGAAACCGTTCCCGCACGCCGCGGTCCCCCACGCGGAGCAGGTGGAGGAGTACGTGGCCCGCATCCGCGGGCAGGGGCTGCATCCCTCGGCCCTGCCGCTCGGGCTCCGGGGGCCGGGGGAGCCGGGACGCTGCATCCTGTGCGACACGTGCAACTCGTTCCCGTGCCACCGCGACGCGAAGAGCGACGCCGACGTCTGTTGCGTCCGACCCGCGGCCGCGCACGACAACGTCACCCTGTGGACCGATGCGCGGGCCCTGCGCCTGCTCACGGATGCGGGCGGCCGTAGGGTCGAGGCGGTCGAGGTCGACCACGCCGGCGAGCGGCGCCGGGTCGAGGCGTCCCTCGTGGTGGTTTCCTGCGGCGCCGTCAACTCGGCGGCCCTGCTCCTGCAGTCCGCGAACGACCGGCACCCCCGGGGCCTCGCGAACTCTTCGGGGCTCGCGGGGCGGCGCTACATGGCGCATCTCGCGACGATGATGGCGGGGTTCCACCCCTTCCGCCGCAACCGCACGGTGTTCCAGAAGACGGTGGCGATCAACGACTTCTACCTCCAGGGACCCGACGGCGGCCACCCGCTGGGGCAGATCCAGTCCCAGGGGCGGACCCACGGCGTCATGGCCCGGACGGCCGTGCCGTGGATGCCCCTGGGGTTCTTCGACTACTGGGTGGCGCGGGGGCTCGACTGGCTGGCGATGACCGAGGACCTGCCCCGGCCCGAGAACCGCGTGACCGTCGACGCGGGCGGCCGCATCCGGCTGCGCTACCGGCCGAACAACGTGCGCGCCCACGAGCGGCTGGTCCGCGAGGTCCGGCGGATGCTCCGCCGGCTCGGGCTCGGCATCGTCTACGTCCATCCGCGGTCGATCCACAACACGACCCATCAGTGCGGCACGCTGTGCTTCGGGACCGACCCGGCCCGCTCGGTGCTCGACCCCTGGTGCCGGTCGCACGACGTCGAGAACCTCTTCGTGGTCGACGCGTCGTTCTTTCCGTCGTCGTCGGCCGTCAACCCGGGCCTGACCATCGTCGCCCAGGCCCTGCGGGTGGCGGATCACATCCGGGAGACCGAGCTCCGCGGCCGCCCCGGCGACTCGCCGGCGGTGGGCTCCGCACCCCAGGCGTCCGCGCGGTAGCGGCCGTGCAGGGCGGTCGCCCGACGAGCCGCGGAGCACGGTTCCGGCCGGCGAGTGGCCGGACGGAGCAAGGGAGACACCATCGTGCGCGTACGTTCATTCAGCCACACCGGCATCACCGTGTCCGACTTCAACCGGGCGGTCCGGTTCTACTGGGACGTGTTCGGTTGTCCCCTGGTGGGCGTGTCCGACGCCCCCGCGGAACGCGTGCGGGGCTTCTTCGGGGTCGACGCGCCCCGGCCGACCTGCAAGATCGGCTGGATTCGCGTCCCCGGAGGGGCGGTGATCGAGATCTTCGAGTTCCGTCCCGACCAGCCGGCCGCGGAGGTGGTCTGGAACCGGGTCGGACTGACCCATCTCTGCTTCAACGTGCGCGACACCGGGCGCTGGCACGACTACCTGGCGGGCAAGGGGGTCGAGATCGTCAGCCCGCCCGAGCGGTCGCCCCACGGCCACACCCTGTTCTTCGCCCGGGACCCCGACGGGAACCTCATCGAGCTGACCGATCTGCGGCGCATGCACCACGTGCTGCGGTGGCTGGGCCCGCTCGGCGGCTGGCTGTTCCGCCGGGGAATCGGCCAGGACTACCGGCGCTACTACGAGGCGCCGGCCCATCCCCGGAGGTGAGGGCGCCGCCCGGCGGCGCAGGTCCAACCGCCGAGGGCTTCCTCGCCGGGCGCCGCGATCGCGACGCCGCCTGATCCCCTATTCCCGGCAAACCCGACGGGCGACCTCGGCCACCCGCGCCGGGACGTCGTCCGGCAGCTCGGGGTACATGGGCAGCGCGAGGGTGCGGGCCGCCGCCGCCTCGGCGCGGGGATGGTCGCCGGCCCGTCCCCCGAGGTCGGCGCAGGAGGGCAGCAGGTGGATCGGGGTCGGGTAGTGCACCCCGGTACGGATGCCCTCCGCCGCGAGCGCCCGGCGCAGGGCGTCCCGACGCGGCGTCTCCACCGCGTAGCAGTGGTAGGCGTGGCGCACGTCCGGCGCGGCCGCCGGCGCCGCGACCCCGGTCGGGGCCAGGGCCCGATCGTAGGCGGCGGCGATGCGGCGGCGACTCTCCGTCCACGCGGGCAGATGACGGAGCTTGACCCGGAGAATGGCCCCCTGCAGGGCCGCCATCCGGTAGTTGAAGCCGGGATGCGGCTGCGCGCGCCGCGGCGCACGCTCGTCGTCGCCGCCCCAGCTCCGCAGCGCGCGAATCGCGCGGGCGTGCCCGTCGTCGCTGGTGACGACCATGCCGCCCTCGCCGTACGCCCCGAGGTTCTTGGTGGGGTAGAAGCTGAAGCACCCCAGGTCGCCGAGGCCGCCAACCCGCCGGCCGCGGTACTCGGCGGCGTGCGCCTGCGACGCATCCTCGATCACGGCCACGCCGCGCGGGCGGGCGAGGTCGAGCAGCGGGTCGAGGTCGGCCGGGTGGCCGAAGAGGTGCACCGGGACCACCGCCTTCGTGCGGCCGGAGATCGCTCCCGCGACCCGTTCCACGTCCATGGTGCGCGTCCGGGGATCGATGTCGACGAACACCGGCGTGGCGCCGGTGTACCGGATGGCCGCCACCGTGGCGATGAACGTGAAGGGGACCGTGATGACCTCGTCGCCGGGGCCGGCGCCGGCCGCGAGGAGGGCGAGATGGAGGGCGCTGGTGCCCGAGTTCACGGCGATGCCGTGCCCGCTGCCGCAGAACGCGGCGAACTCGCGCTCGAGGGCGGTCACTTCCGGCCCCAGCGTGAACTGACCGCTCTCCAGGACGCGTGCCACCGCCTCGTCGACCTCCTGCCGGATCGACGCGTACTGGCCGCGGAGGTCGACGAAGGGGATCTCGGTCAAGGCGCGATGGATACCGGGCGCCAGTCGTTCTGCTCGCCGAACGCCCGCGCCGCGAAACACCAGATGACCAGCCGCTTCCGGCTCCAGTAGTCGGGGTCGGCCCGAGCCCGCTCGCCGAGTGCCTCGAGAGCGGGGACGGCGCCGGGGCCCGGCCCCGCCGCGAGATCGACCGGAAGGCCGAGCTCGAAAGCGAGCTGATCGGGCAGTCCGGCCGCGGTGGCGTGGAGGTCGCCGCCGGCATGGAACACCAGCGCGTGACTGTCGCCGAGCAGCAGGATTGGGCTCCCGGGATCGGTTGAAACGGCCTTCCGGTCGCGGCCGGTTGCGCGAATCACGCCCCGCAGGCGCAGCTCTTCCCGGCCCGCGGTCACGCCGTCGGGGCCGGTGAGGTCGCCGCTGATGCTGGTGCTGTACCAGCTCGCCCCGAACGGTTCCGTGTCGAGCGCCGCGTACCACGGCCGGGTCCGGACATCGGCGGCGATGGCGGCGGCGGCCGTCGTGCATCCGCTGCCCGACCAGTGGGTGTCGGTGCGGCAGTACAGGGGACCCTCCGAGTGGAAGCGCTCGCGGATGAAGTGATCGGTCAGGTCGAGGACGTCGACGCCGCCGGCGCGAAGCCGATCGTAGAGCCGCTCGAGGGCGGGGTCGAGACGGGGCACGGGAATCGGGATCGCGACCGTCCCGGTCACCTTCTCGGGAAAGATGACGGACTTCGGCGGTATCGGCGCCAGGATCAGCTCTACCCCCAGCCCCGCGAGCTGGCGGTGCAAGTCGAGAATGGTCGCGACGGGGCCGGTCGCGGCCGCGGTCCCCGGAGTGGACGGGGCGCCGGCGCCCGGTTCGCGGAAGCCGTCGAGGCTGATCTGCCGCAGCTCGGGGGCGAGGAAGAGCCAGCCGTCCAGACCCCTGACGGCGATGCGCTGCGCGGCTTCGGCCTCGCGCGCCAGCCGGTCCAGCTCGGCCTGGAACGGTGCCAGCACCGGGCCGGCGTCGGGGGCGCCGCACGCGGCGAGGAGCGTCACGGCGGCCGCGCCGGCGACCAGGCGGGAGACGGCGTGGCTCATGGCTCGGTCCTGCTCCCGGCCGGGAGGCGGCGAAGATGACCCGCCTCTCGATTTGCGTGAACCCGACCGTATCGACGGGGGTATGGTGCTGCGCGGGAAGAAACGGAACCGGGAAGCGCAGCGATCCACCGCACTTCGCAAAAGAAACTGGTGATTACGGACCGCCGCCATTGTACCATCGTCGCGTCAGCGTGCGGCCGGCGCGGGTCCGGCCGGCGGCTGCATCGCCCGCTTTATCCTGCCCGATTCAATGTCCGGTATCGCCGGCATCGTCGAACGTGACCCGGCCCACCCGGTCGATCCGACCCAGATCAATCGCATGGTCGAGACCCTGCGTCACCGGGGACCCGACCAGCACGGTCAACTCGTGCGTCCCGGGGTGGGGCTCGGCATGCGGCGGCTGTCGGTCATCGACGTCCCCAACGGTCAGCAGCCGTTCTCGAGCGAGGACGGATCGACCCATCTCGTCGCCAACGGGGAGATCTACAACCACGCCGAGCTTCGTCGCGAGCTGATCGCGAGGGGGCACCGGTTTCGCAGCCGCTCGGACGTCGAGGTGGTGCTGCACGGCTACGAGGCGTTCGGCGTCGATGTCCTGACCCGGTTGCGGGGGATGTTCGCCTTCGCGTTGTGGGACGCGAACAACCGCCGCCTGTTCGCCGGCCGCGACCGGGCCGGCGAGAAGCCGCTCTTCTACGCGCAGACGCCCCATCGCCTTCTGTTCGGCTCCGAGATGAAGGCCTTGCTGGTACGGCCGGAAGTCTCGCGCGAGATGGACTTCGAGGCGCTCGACCAGTTCCTGACCTACGGGTACGTGCTCACCCCCCGGACCATCTTCGCCGACGTGCGCAACCTGCCGCCGGCCCACTACCTGCTCTACGAGCGAGGGTCCGTGAAGGTCGAGCGGTACTGGGACGCGGCGTCGGTGCCGGTCCGGAGCTGGGACGACGACGAGGCCGAGGCGGCGCTCCGCGAGGCGCTCTCGCGGGCGGTGGCGGCCCAGTTGATGTCGGACGTGCCTCTCGGGGCGTTCCTGTCCGGGGACGTCGATTCGAACGCCGTCGTCGGCCTGATGGCCCGCGCGGCCGGGCAGCCGATCGCCACCTTCAGCCTGGGTTTCGACGCGGCCGGCTACAACGAGCTGCCCCGGGCCCGCACGGTGGCGTCCCACTTCGAGACCGACCACCGGGAGGGGGTGGTCGATCCGGACCTCGCGACGCTCTTCGAGCGCGTCGTGGCCCACTTCGACCAGCCGTTCGCCGACGCCTCGTCGTTCCCGTTCTTCCTGTTGGCGCAGATCGCGCGCCAGCACGTGACCTCGGTCCTGTCCGGCAGCGGGGGGAGGGCCCTCTTCGGCGGATACGAGACCTACCGGACGGAGGCGCTGGCCCGGCGGGTCTCGACGGTGGTCCCCGACGCCGCGATGCGGCTGATCTCGGCCGCGACGGCGTTGCTGCCCCCGGGAGAGAGGAGCCAGGGGGCCGTCAACCGGCTGCGCCGTTTCACCCTGGGGCTGGCGACGGCGCCGGAGACCATCGCCCACTACCGGTGGATGACGGTCCTCGACGTGCCCGCCAAGCGGCACTTCTACACGCCGGCGCTCCGCCGCGCCCTCGTCGACAACGACGTGTACGCGCCGATCCGCCGGCACCTCCAGGGGGCCCACACCGACGACCTCCTGAACCGGCAGCTCTTCGCCGACGTGCAGGTGTTCCTGACCGACGACGCGCTGGTGAGGGTCGACCGGGCGAGCATGGCGACATCGCTGGAGACCCGGGCGCCGTTCCTGGACGTCGACGTCATGGAGCTGGCGTTCTCGATGCCGGGCTCGCTGAAGATCCGCAACGGCGAGGGCCAGTACATCCTCCGGCGCGCCATGCGCCCCCTGCTCCCGGAACCGATGTTGCGGGGGACGGCGGCGGAGGCCTCCATTCCCACGGGGGCCTGGCTGCGACAGCAGTGGGCTCCGCTGATGCAGGATCTCCTGGGGCCCGATCAGGTGCGGCGACGGGGCTGGTTCGAACCGGCCGAGGTCGGCCGGCGGATCGACGAGCATCTCGCCGGCCGCCGCGACCACTCCCGTGTCCTGTTCAGCCTGATGGTGCTCGAGCGCTGGTCGCAGGCGGCCCTCGACTGAGGCAGGGCCCGCCGCCCGGCGTTTCGTCGTATCATGGTCGGCGGGCCGGCGGCGCGGCGCATCCGGCGCCGCCTCGCGACGGACTGCGCGGCATCCTGCGTCCCCCGGACCGATCGGCCTTGCGTCGGTCACTCCCGACATTGCAGTCATGGCGTACGAGAGCGCACTCGAGAAGAAGCTGGCCCGGAAGATGACGAAGGCCATCGTCGACTTCGAGCTCGTCGAAGACGGCGACCGGGTCATGGTGGGGCTGTCCGGCGGCAAGGACAGCTGGGCGCTGATGCAGCTGCTGGACGCTTTGCGCCGGCGGGCGCCGGTCGACTTCACGCTGGTGGCGGTGAACGTCCATTCCGGCTACCGCGACTACCGGCACGACGAGCTCGCCCGGGCGTGCGCCGAACGGGGCTGGGAGCTTCGCATCGAGCACACCTCGATCGGCGAGATCATCGAGGACAAGCTGGACGAGCGGACCACCCCCTGCTCGCTGTGCGCCCGGCTCCGGCGCGGCGTGCTGTACCGGATTGCCGGCGAGGTGGGGGCGACGAAGATCGCCCTCGGGCACCACGCCGACGACTTCATCGAGACGCTGTTGCTGAACCTCTTCTTCGCCGGCGCCCTGAAGGCGATGCCGGCCCGGCTGGTGTCGGACGATCGCCGCCACGTCGTCATTCGGCCGCTGGCCTACGTGAGCGAGGAGGAGGCGCGCGACTACACCCGCGAGGCCGGCCTCCCGGTCATCGGCTGCTGCTGCCCCGCCTGCGGCGATCTGAGCCTGCAGCGGCAGCGCGTCAAGCGCCTGCTGCTCGACCTGGAGCGCGAGCATCCGGGGGTCAAGCAGTCGATGCTGAAGGCGCTCGGCAACGTCGCGGGGCGGCACCTCCTCGACCGGCGCCTGAACCCGGTGGCGGAGCTTCGGGCGAGCGCGGCCGTGTCTTCAGGCCTGTCCCCGTCGTCCGGCGAGTCGGCGGTCGTCTGATCGCGCCGGAACGCACGGGCGGGGCCGGCGCCTTCACGAAACCGATGAGAGCGGTTGTGCAGCGGGTGACCTCGGCCCGGGTCACGGTCGACGACCGGCCGGTGGGCAGCATCGGGCGCGGGCTCCTGGTCCTGGTGGGGATCGCCCGTGACGACGGGGGCGCGTCGGTGACCTGGCTGGTCGACAAGATCGTCGGACTGCGGGTCTTTCCGGACGACGGCGGGCGCATGAACCGTTCCCTTCTCGAGGTCGACGGCGGGGTCCTGCTGGTCTCGCAGTTCACCCTCTACGGCGACTGCCGCCGGGGGCGCCGGCCGTCGTTCGACGGGGCGGCGGCGCCGGCCGAGGCGCGCGCCCTGTACGAGGAGCTCGTGGAGGGGTTCCGGGGGCGCGGGGTCGCGGTCGAGACCGGGACGTTCCAGGCCCACATGCGGGTCCACTCGATCAACGACGGGCCGGTGACGATTCTCCTCGACACCGGCAAGGCTTTCTGACGGGGGAGGGATGGGCCGCAGCGTGACGCGTCTGGTGGGCGGATTGCTCGGACTCTGCCTGGCCGCGGGGGCGGCCGAGGCGCAGCAGCGGCCGTTGCTGACCGAGGACCCCGAGCCCGTGGGCGACGGCCTCGTGCTGCTGGAGGCGGGCGTCGACCGCACCTGGAGCCACATCTATCCGGTGTCCGGGCTCAAGGGGCATCAGCTGCGGTTCCCGCGGCTCGGGCTCAGCTTCGGCATGGGGTCCCAGGCCGAGATTCAGCTGGAGGCGGTGTCGATGAGCCACCTCGTCATCTCCGAGCGGTTCGCCGCGCCGCTGGCCCACATGGTCGAGGTCCCCGGCGACACCACGCGGGGCTGGGACGACGCCGTGATCGGGGCCAAGGTCAAGCTGATGAGCGAGGGGGCGCGGAGGCCCGCCGTCGGCCTGCGGTTCGCGACCCGTCTGCCCAACGCCAGCAACGAGTCCGGCCTCGGGCTCGACACGATGGACTTCTTCCAGTCGTTGCTCGTGGGCAAGACGGTGCAGTCGATTCGCCTGGTCGGCAACGTCGGCGTGGGCATCCTGTCCGATCCGACGCGGGGCGACCGCCAGAACGACGTGCTGACCTACGGCATCTCGCTCGCCCGCGCCATCACCACCGCCTCGGAGATCGTGGGTGAGATCAACGGGCGCGTCAGCACCCGCCGGGGGACGCCGCCGCCCGGCACCGAGAGCCGCGGCCGCATGACCTTCGGGCTTCGCTATACGCGCGCAGCCGTCCGGTTCGACGCCGGGCTGTTCACCGGGCTCACGTCGCTCGATCCCAAGATCGGCGTGACCACCGGCCTCACCTGGGTGTTCCGGAGCCCGCTGGCTCCCTGACGCGGCCCGGCCCCTTCTGCAGAGCCATGCCTCTCGATCTCGTGAAGGCCCACGCCTACGGAAACGACTTCCTCTTCGTTCCCATCGACCAGACCGCGGAGGCCGAGCGCGCCGCGCTGGCCCGCCGCATCTGCGACCGGCACACCGGGGTGGGCGGGGACGGGCTCGTGTTGTACGCGCCCACGGAGGCGGGCGCCCGGATGACGCTCTACAACGCCGACGGCGGGCGGGCGGAGGTCTCCGGCAACGCGGTGCGGTGCCTGGCCGCCATCGTGGCGCGCGAGCGGCCGGCGCTCCGGCATCTCGTCGTCGAGACCGACGCGGGGGCCATAGCCCTGACGCGGGGGGAGTCGGCCGGCCGCCGCACGACCTTCGACGCCCTCATGGGGGGGCCGGTCGGGCTGCGGCGCCGGCGGCTCGAGGCCGGCGGCGAGCAGGTCGAGGTGGTGGAGCTGTCGGTGGGAAACCCCCAGTGCGTCGTCCTCGGCGGCGAGGTCAGCGAGGCCCGGCTGCACCGTCTGGGCCCGGCCCTGGCCACCCACCCGGCGTTTCCAGAAGGCAGCAACGTCGAGCTCGTGGACGTCGAGTCGCCCTCCCGGATTCGCATCCTCATCTGGGAGCGCGGGGTCGGTCCGACCGCCGCGTCCGGCACCGGCGCGTGCGCGAGCGCGGTGGCCGCCGCGGCCTGCGGGGGCGCCTCGCGCGACGTCGAGGTCGTGTCCCCCGGCGGCGCCCAGCACGTGCGCTGGACGGACGAGGGCATCCATCTCACCGGGTGGGCGGACATCGTGATGACCGGCCGCTGGCTCGGCCAGGCGTCTGCGCCGTAAACGGGTGCGGACCTCCGGCCGGTCACCGGGTGGGCGGACATCGTGATGACCGGCCGCTGGCTCGGCCAGGCGTCTGCGCCGTAAACGGGTGCGGACCTCCGGCCGGTTTGCTCGGCCGCGTCCGTGCGCCGCGGAGTTTCATGTCAGCGCAACTTCCAGCGCGACCGCCGGGGTCGCGCGGCGGCGCCCTCCGGGCGGCGCGCTTCGCGCCAGCGAATGCCAGCCGCGATCTGACGCTCGCGCTCGAACGGTCGTGCAAACCCCGCCATCCCCGAGCCGCCGGCCCCCTGCAGGGTACGCGTACGTCCGTGCGCGGCAAGAGGGAGAGGCGTTCGGCGTGACCCTCGGATCGCTCGGCCGGCCCGGCAGTATCCGGTGCGAGCCCGCGCCGGCTCCCCATGCGCCCGATTCTTGCAAGGAATGGCGGCGGCGGCCGGCCGGGGAAGGTCGGCGCCGGCGCCTCCGGGGCGGGGTTTCCGCACCGGCGTGTGGTACGATGAAATCACTCGCTCTTCACGACCGACCCCGCGAAAAGCTCGAGCGTCTCGGGCCGTCAGGTCTGGGCGACAACGAGTTGCTGGCGATCGTGCTCGGTCACGGGTTTCGCGACACGAGCGCCATCGACGTCTCGAATCGGGTTCTGTCCGCGGTGCAGGGTGTGCACGGGTTGACCCGCCAGTCTCTCGGCGACCTGTGCCGCCTCAAGGGGCTCGGAGCGGCGAAGGCGGCGCAGGTGCTCGCCGCCGTCGAGCTGGGCCGCCGCACGTTGGTGCGGGCGCCGGATCTCCGCGAGCGTCTGGCTTCTCCACGGGAGGTTGCGTCCTTTCTGCTGCCGAGCTACGGCGCCCGCGCCGTCGAGCAGTTCGGCATCGTGCTTCTGGACTCGAAGCACCGCGTTCTCAAGACGGCCCTGCTGTCGAGCGGGACCCTCGATGCCAGCCTCGTTCATCCGCGAGAGGTGTTCCGGGCGGCGGCCGGCGGCGGGGCGGCGGCCATCGTGCTGTTCCACAACCACCCGTCCGGCGACCCCACGCCGAGCGGCGATGACGTGGCGCTGACGGCGCGGCTGGTGGAGGCGGGGTTGCTGATGGGCATCGAGGTCGTCGACCACGTGATTCTCGCCGACGCCAAGTACTGCAGCTTCAAGGAGATGGGACGGCTGTAGGGGCATGGCGCGGATTCTCTATCTGGACTGTTTCTCGGGCGCTTCGGGCGACATGGTCATCGGCGCCCTGCTCGACGCCGGTCTGCCCTTCGAGCGCCTCGAGGAGGCCCTGGGAAGCCTCGCCCTCGGCGACGAGTGCACCGTCTCGGCCGAGCCGGTGACCCGTTCCGGGGTGGGGGCCACGAAGTTCACGGTGACCGAGGCCGCTCGCGACGGGGCCGGCCATCCGCACCGCCATCTCTCCGGCATCCTGAGGCTGGTGGACCGGTCGGCGCTCTCCGACGCGTCCCGGTCGCGGGCCGCCCGGCTGTTTCGCCGACTGGCGGAGACCGAGGCGGCGATACATCGGATGCCGGTGGAGAAGGTGCACCTGCACGAGGTCGGGGCCCTCGACTCGATCATCGACATCGTCGGGGGGGTCTTCGCGCTGGAGTGGTTCGGGGCCGAGCGCATCGTCGCGTCCGCGGTCAACGTGGGGAGCGGGACGGTCCCGTGCGCGCACGGGACCATGCCGGTGCCGGCCCCGGCGACGGCCGCGCTGATCGCGGGCGCCCCGGTGTACGCCGGGGCGCCGGCCGGCGAGTTGCTCACCCCGACCGGCGCGCTGCTCGTGTCGGAGTTCGCGGCCGGGTACGGTCCGCTGCCGCCGATGCGCATCGAGCGCATCGGCTACGGGGCGGGGTCGCGCGACCCCCGGGGGCATCCCAACGTGCTGCGGGTGCTCGTCGGAGACGCGGCGGACGGCGGCCCTGGGGAGCGGGTGGTATCGGTCGAGTGCGAGATAGACGACATGAACCCCCAGATCTTCGGCGTGCTCATGGAGCATCTGCAGGATGCGGGGGCGCTCGACGTCTTCTACACGCCGGTGCAGATGAAGAAGAACCGCCCCGGAACCCACGTGACGGTCCTCGCGCCGCCGGCCCGCCGCGAGGCGGTCTGCGCCGCCCTGTTCCGGGAGACGAGCACGATCGGGCTGCGCTACGGCGAGGTGACCCGCGAGGTTCTCGAACGGGAGGTCGTGCCGGTGACGACGGGGTACGGCGAGATACGGTGCAAGGTGGCGCGGCGCGGGGAGGCGGTGGTCAACGTGGCGCCGGAGTTCGAGGACTGCGCCCGCGCCGCCCGCGAGCACCGCGTGTCGGCGAAGGAGGTCCACGCCGCCGCCGTCCAGGCGTCGCGGGACGCGGGGCTGGCGGCGCGGTCCGCCGCCCGGTGAGCGGCGTGCGGCGTCGAAGAGCAGCCTCGGGCAGGACCCGCGTCGCCGGTCGAGGCGGGGTGTTTCTGCCGCGCGCGGTGATGGTGCAGGGAAGATGAATCGCTTCTATCTGACGACGGCGATCGACTACGTCAACAGCCGGCCCCATCTGGGCACCGCCTACGAGAAGGTGACGGCCGACGTCATCGCCCGCTACCGCCGGCTGTGCGGTCTGCCGACGCGGTTCGTCATGGGCAACGACGAGCACTCGCAGAACGTCTTCCAGCGCGCGGCCGAGCTCGGGCTCGACCCCCTGGCCTTCTGCGACCGGATGGAGCGGGTGTTCCGCGAGGTCTGGGCGAAGCTCGACGTGTCGTTCGACGACTTCATCCGCACCACCGAGGAGCGCCACCGGGTGGCGGTGACGACGCTGGTCGAGCGCATCGCCGACGCCGGCGACCTGTACGAGGGCGAGTACGAGGGGTGGTACTGCGTCTCGTGCGAGGCGTTCAAGCAGGACAAGGACCTCGTTGACGGCGAGTGCCCGGTGCACCGCAGCAAGCCGGACTGGGTCAAGGAGAAGAACCACTTCTTTCGCCTGTCCCGCTATCGGGACCGGTTGCTGGACCACTACGCGGCGCACCCCGGGTTCTTGCAGCCCGACGTGCGGCGGAACGAGATGCTGCGGCTGCTGGAGAGCGGCCTGGACGACATCTCCGTCAGCCGCACGGGGCAGCGCTGGGGGATTCCCCTGCCGTTCGACCCGTCGAACGTGGTCTACGTCTGGTTCGACGCCCTGACCAACTACCTGGCGGCGGTCGGCTACGGCGCCGACGAGGAGCAGTTCGCGACCTGGTGGCCGGCCGACCTGCACGTGGTGGGGAAGGACATCACCCGCTTTCACGCAGTCGTTTGGCCGGCGATGCTCATGAGCGCGGGCATCGAGCTGCCGCGGCGGGTGTTCGGCCACGGGTGGGTGAACTGGCAGGGCCAGCGCATGAGCAAGTCCCTCGGCACCGTCGTCGACCCCCTCGACGCCGCCGACCGGCTGGGCCCCGACCCCCTGCGCCTGTTTCTCGTCAAGGAGATCGTCTACGGGCAGGACGGCGACTTCACGTGGGAGCGCTTCGACGAGCGCTACAACGCGGACCTCGCGAACAACTTCGGCAATCTGGTGAACCGCGTCACGGCGATGGCGCACAAGTACCGCGGGGGGCGGGTGGCTCCCGCGCCGGGCGCGGCGCCGCGGCTGGCGGACGTCGCGGCCGAGGTGGTGCGGCGGTACCGCGCGGCCCTCGACGACTGCGAGCTGCATGCGGGGATGGCGGCGGCGTTCGACCTGATCGACGCCACCAACCAGTTCATCACCCGGTCGGAGCCCTGGGTGCTGGCCAGGAGCCCCGACCGCGGGGGCGAGCTCGACCAGGCGCTGTTCGAGATGGTGGAGGCGGTGCGCATCGCGGCGCTGCTGCTGTGGCCGGCGATGCCCTCGTCCTGCGCCGAGATCTGGCGGCGGATGGGGGCGGCGGGGCCGATTGCCGAGAGCCGGCTCGACCGCGACGCGGCCTGGACGGGCGGCGCGCGGCGGATCGTTCAGGGACCCGCGCTCTGGCCGCGGCTCGAGGCCGCCTCGGCCGCCCGCGATACCGCCGATTCGGCCGCCGTTGCGGCCGCGAAAGGAACAGGTTCGACGATGACGGACGACACTTCGAACACGGCGCCGCCGCTGGCGGTGACCGACCCCGGCGCGCGGAGCGTCGCGGTCGCAGGGGGCGCCGCCCCCGCCGCGCCGCCGCCCGGCGAGGCCGGCCCCGGCCCGGCGGCGGCTCCTCCCGCGCCCGCCCCCTCCGCGGCGCCGCCGCCGGACGAGCCGCGCATCTCGTTCGACGACTTCATGAAGGTGCAGCTGCGGGTGGCGAAGGTGCTCGCGGCCGAGGCCATTCCGAAGTCGAAGAAGCTGCTGAAGGTGACGGTGGACGACGGGGCCGGCGGGCGCACCCTGGTGGCGGGCCTCGCGCGCGCCTATGCCCCCGAGGCCCTGGTGGGGCGGTCGGTGGTGATCGTCGCCAACCTCGAGAAGGCGAAGCTGATGGGGGTCGAGTCGAACGGCATGATTCTCGCGGCGACGGATCCGGACGGGCAGCCGGTCCTGCTCGAGGTGGACGACCCGGAAGCCGCGCCCCCGGGGGCCCGCGTCCGGTAGCGGGGCGGGTCGGGACCCCATGTTCGATTCGCATTGTCATCTCGCCGACGAGGCGTTCGCGGACGACCTCGGCGCGGTGGTCGAGCGGGCCCGGCAGGCGGGGCTCGAGGGCGCCCTGTGCATTCTCGACGCCACCAACGCCGAGGAGGCGGCCCGGGCCGACCGGGTGTCGGCGGCCTGGCCGGCGGTCGGGTTCGCGGTCGGGGTGCATCCGCACCAGGCCGGGCAGTTCGCCGGGCGCCTCGACGACGTGGGGCCGCGGCTGCGCGCGGCCGTCGCGGCGCGGGCCGGCGCCTGCGCGGTGGGCGAGATCGGCCTCGACTATCACTACGACTTCGCGCCGCGCGACGTCCAGCGCGAGGTGTTCCGGCGTCAGGTTCGGGTGGCGCGCGATCTGGGACGGCCGGTGGTGATACACACCCGCGAGGCGGACGAGGACACCTTCGCGGTCCTGGCGGACGAGGGCGCGCCGCCGCCGGGCGGCGTGTTCCACTGCTTCACCGGCGACGCGTCCACGGCGCGGCGCGCCGTGGACATCGGCTTCCACGTGTCGTTCTCCGGCATCGCGACGTTCAAGCGGGCCGACGCCGTGCGCGAGGCGGCCGCGGTGGTGCCCTGGGAACGGCTGCTCGTCGAGACCGATGCCCCGTACCTGGCCCCGACGCCGTACCGCGGGCGCCGCAACGAGCCGGCGTGGGTGGCCCGGGTGATCGAGGTGGTGGCCGGCGTACGGGGGACCACCGCCGACGAGGTGCGGGAGCGGACCTCGGCCGCTTTCCGGACGCTCTTCTTCCGCGGAGCCTCTGCCGTCGCCGGCCCGACTCCGGAGTCCGCCTGAGGGGTGGTCACGTTGACACCTGGATCGCAACTATGCTGAAATCCGGGGCGCGAGACGCCGCCGTGTCGAGAACCTCAGTCCCCCCAGACCTCGCCGAGATCTTCGAGCCCATACGCGCGGATCTGGAATCGGTCGAGCGGCACTTCGTTCAGCACATCGAGTCGCGGGTCGAGCTGATTCCCGAGATCGGCCGCTACCTGCAGACGAGCGGCGGCAAGCGGGTCAGGCCGGCCCTCCTGCTGATGTGCGCCCGGCTCGGCGGCTATCGGGGAGAGCACGCCACCCTCTACGCCGCGGTGGTCGAGTTCATCCACACCGCCACCCTCGTGCACGACGACATGATCGACGACTCGATCACGCGCCGCGGGCGCGAGACCGTGCATTCACGCTGGGGCAACGACATCACCGTCCTGCTCGGCGACTACCTGTACATCAAGTCGATGGGCATGGCCCTGACCGTCGACTCGCTCGACCTCGTGCGGCTGCTCTGCGACGCGACCCGGGGCATGATCGAGGGCGAGCTCTACCAGCTGACCAAGATCGGCGACGTGGACATCAGCGAGGAAGAGCATCTGGAGATCATCCGGCGCAAGACCGCCCACCTCTTCGGCGGATGCGCCCAGATCGGCGGCATGCTCGGCGACCTGCCCGAGGACCGGCAGCTCGCGCTGCGCAACTACGGCGTCAGCCTCGGCATGGCGTTCCAGCTTGTCGACGATCTCCTGGACTACACCGCCGACGAGAGCGTGCTCGGGAAGCCGGTGGGCGGCGACGTGCGCGAGGGCAAGATGACCCTGCCGGCGATCTACCTGCTCCGGCAGGCGGGGGCTCCGGTCCGGGTCCTGCTGGACGCCCTGGTGCGGGACCGCCGGTTCACCTCCGACGCCTGGAAGGAGCTGCGCGGGCTGCTGGCCGAGCACCGGGTGCTCGACCTCGCCTTCGAGCGGGCGGTGGAGTTCGCGGAAGAGGCGAAGCGGTTCCTCGACGGCTTTCCGCCGACACCCGAGCTCGACGCGCTGAGGGCCCTGCCCGATTACGTGCTGGCCCGCGACCGCTGACCGGCCGCCGCCGCTTCGCGGCTCGTGTCCATCCCCCGGTGACCCGCGCCGGCGCGGGCCCGTTCCCCGCTCCCGCTTGCCCGATCGGGCGGCCCCGGGCTTCCCGAACTTATAATTGACCTTCCTGTGCCGATGAAGGACCGGATTCTGGTGGTTGACGACGACGAGGGCGTGCGCGACGCCCTCAAGATGACCCTCGAGTACGAGGGCTACGAGTGCCTGTTTGCGCGCAGCGGCCGCGAGGGCCTCGATCGGCTCGCAGGCGAGGGCATCGATCTCGTGCTGCTCGACGTGAAGATGCCGGGGATGGACGGGCTGGAGGTGCTGCGGCGCATGCGCGAGCGCGGCGACGCGGCGCCGGTGATCGTGATCTCCGGCCACGGCACCATCAGCACCGCCGTCGAGGCGACGAAGCAGGGCGCGTTCACGTTTCTCGAGAAGGGGTTCGAGGGGGACGTCCTCAAGGTCAACATCCGGAACGCCCTGAAGCAGCACCGGCTGCAGACGGAGGTCAGTCGCTACCGCGAGCTCGCCGAGATTCGTCACGAGATGGTGGGGGACAGCCCCGCCCTGCAGGCGGTGACCGACGCCATCGGTCGGGCCGCGCCCACCAGCAGCACGGTCCTCATCCAGGGCGAGAGCGGGGTCGGCAAGGAGCTCGTGGCGCGGGCGATTCACCGCAACAGCCGGCGGGGCCAGGAGCGCTTCGTGCAGGTCAACTGCGCGGCGCTTCCCGAGGAGCTGATCGAGTCGGAGCTCTTCGGCCACGAGCGGGGCGCCTTCACCGGGGCGACCCAGAAGCAGATCGGCAAGTTCGAGCAGGCGGACCGCGGGACCATCTTTCTCGACGAGGTCGGCGACATGAGCCTCCGCACCCAGGCGAAGGTGCTGCGGGTGCTGCAGGAGGGCGAGGTCGAGAGGCTCGGATCGGCCCGCACCATCAAGGTCGACGTGCGGGTCCTCGCCGCCACCAACCGGAACCTCGAGGAGGCCATCGACGGCGACCGGTTCCGCGAGGACCTGTACTTCCGGCTCAGCGTCATCCCGATCCGGGTGCCGCCGCTGCGGGACCGCCGGCAGGACATTCCCCGCCTGGTCCGCCACTTCACCGGGCGGTTCTGCCGGGAGAACAACTTCCGGCCCCGCGAGTTCACGCCGGCCGCGATCGAGGCCCTGGCCGGCGAGCGGTGGCGGGGCAACATCCGCGAGCTGAAGAACACCGTCGAGCGGTTGCTGGTGATGACCCCGGGGGAGACGATAGACGTGGGCGACGTCCGCGCGGTGGTGCGCAGCGGGTCGCGGGACGGCGCGGCGGGGCCCGCCGCGAGCGAGGCCGGCACCCTGCGCGAGTTCAAGGAGCGGGCGGAGCGCGCGTTCCTCATCGACAAGCTGCGGCAGCACGCCTGGAACATCTCGAGGACCGCGGAGGTCATAGACACCCCCCGCAGCAACCTCTACAAGAAGCTGGAGCAGTACGGGATCTCGCAGGACGCGGACGGATGACCGGCCGGCCGGAAGGCCGGGAGCGAGAAAGGACCGAAGAGAGAGAAGGCTGACGCGCCGCAGAGGGACAGGCGACCGCCGCACGCGGTGTCTTTCGGGGCATCGGGTGGGGAGGAAAGTCCGAACTCCGGAGGGCAGTGCGCCGGGTAATCCCCGGTCAGGGCGACCTGAAGGAAAGTGGCACAGAAAACATACCGCCTCGAGGCCGTCCGATCCGTCGGCCGGTCGAGGGGTAAGGGTGAAAAGGTGCGGTAAGAGCGCACCGCGTCCGCCGCAAGGCGGATGGCAGGCTAAACCCCGCACGGAGCAAGACCGAATAGGGAGGCGTCTGAGGGCGGCCCGTCCGAAGCCTCCGGGTAGGTTGCTCGACCCCGCCAGTGATGGCGGGGCTAGAGGAATGGTCGCCGCCCGGCGCCGTCCCTTCGGGGGCGGCGTCGGGTACAGAATTCGGCTTATCGTCCCTCTGCGGCGCTCTTCGTTACGGTTGCGGCCGACCCGCGGCGCGGATCGGATCGCGGGGACGGGAACCCGGGATTCCTGCGCCCCCGGGTACGACGCGGCTTGCCGGCCGGACTGGTCGCCGGCGTGCGCGCCTACCGGACGGGTTGCGGATGCGCGGGGCGGACGAGCAGCGTCGTGCCCCGTACCGCGTGTACCGTTACGGGGTGCCCGGGATGGATTGCCCCGTCGGCGGTGGTCGCTTCCGAACGCCACAGCTCTCCGCGGACCCTCACGTAGCCGTGCGGAGCGAGCGGCTCGACGGCCACCCCGCGCAGCCCGATCAACCGCTCGATGGCAGTCGAGGCGTCGCTCTCGTAGGCGGTGCGCAGCAACGGATAGAGCGCCGCGTCCTTGGCCATCACCCCCGCCAGCAGCAAGGCTCCCGCCCATCCCGAGAGGACGCCCCAGCGGTACAACAGGATGGCCGCACCCAGGGCGAGCACCCACTCCGGGATCTGGTAGAGCGTGTAGCGGACCAGCGTGGAGCGGGAGGTCGCGGCCGGCACACGTCCACTATCTCATCCCTGCGGCCGGAAAGGGAAGCCGTCCTCGCGGGGACGCCGGTGGTCGAGTGCGAGCGGGTATACTGAGCCGCGTCCGGCGGCGGGCGGGTCGGTCGGGCGGAACGCCGCGAGGCGGGGACGCGGCCGGGCGACGAGGATACCTGGGACACGACGATGCGCATCCGGTTCAACGGTTCGGCGGGGCCCAGCCTCGGGGTCGAGGTGGAGCTGCAGATCATCGATGCCGAGACCGGCAACCTCGTGTCGGGGGCCTCGACCATTCTCGAGCGGGCGGGCGGCGTCAACCACCTCAAGCCCGAGCTGATCCAGTCGACCATCGAGCTCAACACCGACCCGTGCGCCGACGTCGCGACCGTCCGGCGCGAGCTGTCGGAGCGCCTGCGCGCCCTCTACGGGCTGTGCGACGACCTCGGCTATCAGCTCGCGAGCACCGGCACCCACCCGTTCTCGCGATGGGCCGAGCAGCAGATCACCGACAAGGAGCGCTACCACCTGCTCGCCAAGCGGTGCCAGTGGCCGGCCCGCCGCCTGATGATCTTCGGCCTGCACGTGCACGTGGGCATCGAGAGCGGCGAAAAGGCCATCGCCGTCTTCAACGCGCTGACCACCTATATTCCCCATCTGCTTGCGCTCTCCGCGAGCTCGCCGTTCTTTCAGGGCGAGGAGACGGGGCTGGCGTCGTGCCGGGTGAAGATCTTCGAGAGCCTGCCCACGGCGGGGCTGCCGTACCGGCTGTTGAACTGGGCCGAGTTCCAGCGTCTCATGATCACGCTGGTCGGGGCCGGGGCGATCGAGTCGGTGCGGGAGATCTGGTGGGACATCCGGCCCCACCCGGAGTTCGGGACGGTCGAGGTGCGGATCTGCGACGGGCTGCCGACCCTCGACGACATCGTCGCGATGACCGCGCTCATTCAGGCGCTGGTGGTGTGGCTGGGGGACCAGTACGACAACGGCATGTACCTGCCCCTGCAGCGCTACTGGATCGTCCGCGAGAACAAGTGGCGCGCCGCCCGGTGGGCACTCGATGCGCAGGTCATCGTCGACGAGGAGGGCCGTCTCGAGCCCCTGTCCGAGTCGCTGCATCGGCTGCTGGAGTCGCTCGAGCCGGTGTCGAAGCGGCTCCGCAGCCACGACGAGCTGACCGGCGTCCGCGCCATCATGCACGCCGGGCCGAGCTGCGCTGACCAGCGCCGGGTGTACGAGGAGACCGGCGACTTCACCCGGGTGGTGGACTCCCTCGTCGGCGGGCTGCGGGACAGCGTGTTCGCAGGGGCCTGACCGACCGCGTCAACCGGTGGCCCGGGCGTGCCAGCGGCCGTGGCGATGCTCGACGTCCAGGGCCAGCCCGAAGCAGGCCGTCAACCGGGGCGGGGTCAGCACTTCCTCGATGGGGCCGGCGGCGGCCATGCGCCCCGACGCGAGCAGCAGGGCATGGGTGAACCCGGGCGGAATCTCGTCGAGGTGGTGGGTCACGAGGACGAGCGGGAGCGCGGGGTCGGTCCTCGCGAGCGCGGCCAGGGTCTTCACCAGCTGCTCGCGGCCCGGGAGGTCCAGCCCGGCGTTCGGCTCGTCCAGCACCATCAGGCCCGGCGTGCACATCAGGGCCCGGGCCAGCAGCACGCGCTGGCGCTCGCCCGACGACAGGGTCCTGAAGCGCTGTCCGGCGTGGCCGAGGCAGTCGACGCGGGCGAGGCAACGGCGCGCGTGGGCCCGGTCGGCCTCGTCGTAGCGGTGCCACCAGGGGGCCAGGGCGGCCTCCTTGCCCGCGAGCACGATCTGCTCGGCCGTCAGGTTGGGCGGAATCATCGCCGCGAGGGCGGCGCTGGTGATGCCGATGCGCAGCCGCAGGGCCCGCACGTCCACGCGTCCCAGCTCGCCCCCCAGCACGGTCACCGAACCGGCGGACGGATGCTGGTAGAGGGTGAGAATCTGACACAGCGACGTCTTGCCGCTGCCGTTGGGGCCCAGCACCACCCAGCGCTCGCCGGCGCGGACCCGCCAGTCGATGTCCTCGAGGATGGTCGTCCGGTCCCGGATCAGCCGCACCCCGGTCAGCCTCAGCACCTCGGGCGGACCCGTCGACGGCACCACCTCGTCTTCGCCTTCCTGACGGGCAGGGCGCGGATCCGAGACCGGCGCCGGCGGATCTTCCGTTGACTGCGTCATCTCGTCTTGGCCCGCCGACGGCTGCGGTGGAAGCGGTTCCGGCCGGGGACGGTACGGTGCGCGGTGTTCGCCCCGTTCGCTGTCAGGACTCCTTGACGGCGGCGATCAGGTCGAGCACCGCCTGCTTGCCGTCGCCGAAGAACATCAGCGTGTTGTCGGCGGCGAAGAGCGGGTTCGGGACGCCGGCGAACCCGGGGGAGAGGCTGCGCTTGATGACGACGACGGTGCGGGACTGGTCGACGTTCAGGATCGGCATGCCCGCGATGGGGCTCGACGGGTCGGTGCGGGCGTCGGGATTGACGATGTCGTTGGCGCCGATGACGAGGCTGACGTCGGTCTGCTCGAACGACGGGTTGACGGCGTCCATCTCCTTCAGCTTGTCGTAGTCGACGTCGGCCTCGGCGAGCAGCACGTTCATGTGCCCGGGCATGCGGCCCGCGACGGGGTGGATGGCGTACTCCACCTCGACGCCCCGCGACTCGAGCAGGTTCGCGAGGTCCCGCACCTGGTGCTGCGCCTGCGAGACGGCGAGGCCGTAGCCGGGGACGATCACGGTGCGGCGCGCCCCGTCGAAGAGCATCGCCACCTCCTCGGCCGAGGTGCTCTTGACGCGCCCGGCGTAGACCGCATCCGCGTCCGACTTCGCCGCGCCGCCCTCGGCGATGGCCCCCACCAGCACGTTGACGAGCGACCGGTTCATCGCCTTGCACATGATGCGGGTCAGGATGATGCCGGAGGCGCCGACGAGCGAGCCGGTGATGATGAGGATGTCGTTGCTCAGGACGAAGCCGGTCGACGCGGCGGCGAGACCCGAGTAGGAGTTGAGGAGCGCGATGGCGACGGGCATGTCGGCGCCGCCGATCGATATCGTCAGCAGGACGCCGAGCAGCGACGCGACGGCCACGAGGCCCGCGTAGAAGGCGATGGTGCCGGGATCGGCGACGACCATCGCGCCGAACCCGAGCGCGGCCAGACCAATGGCGCCGTTGAGGACCTGCTGCCCCGGGAAGACGACCGGCGCGTCGGGCAGCAGCAGCCCGCGCAGCTTGTCGAACGCCACGAGGCTGCCCCAGAAGGTGACGGAGCCGATGAGGCCGGAGGCGACCGTGGCCACCGTGGTCTGCGCCGACGGCTCCGCCGCGCTCACCAGCACCGCGCCCGCCACCAGGGCCGACGCGCCGCCCCCGAAGGCGTTCAGCAGCGCCACCATCTCGGGCATCGCGGTCATCGCGATGCGCAGGGCCAGCGTGGCGCCGATGGCCCCGCCGAGGGCCACGCCGGCGAGGATCATGGCCAGCCCCTGGGGGCCGGCGCCGAAGACCTGCCGGTCGAGGAGCGTCGCCACCACCGCCAGCAGCATCCCGGCCGCGCCCATCAGGTTGCCGCGCACCGCCGTCCGCGGATGCGTCAGGCCGCGGATGCCGAGGATGAACAACGCCGAGGCGGCCAGGTAGACGAGATTGATCGCACTGTCCACGGTCGGCCTCAGTCCTTCTTCCGGAACATGCCGAGCATGCGGTGCGTGACCAGGAAGCCGCCCACGACGTTGACGGTCGCGATGACCAGCGCGAGGAACCCGAGGACCATCGTCGCCCGGTTCGGCGAGGCGACCGACAGGAGCGCCCCGATGATGGTGATGCCGGAGATGGCGTTGCTGCCCGACATCAGCGGCGTGTGGAGCAGCGGGGGCACCTTGGTGATGATCTCGAAGCCGACGAAGACCGCGAGCATGAAGATCGTCAGCAGGGGCAGGAACGCATCCATGGGAACCTCGGCGCGACGTCAGGCGGTCTCGAGGAGATCGCGGACCCGGGGATGGACGACCTCGCCGCCGCGCGACACCAGCGTGCCCGCCGTGATCTCGTCGTCGGGGTCGAGCGCGACCTCGCGGTCCCGGACGAGATGCAGCAGCAGCGCCGACACGTTCCGGGCGTACATCTGGCTCGCGTGATACGGAACCGTGGACGGCAGGTTGGTCGGGCCGAGCACGGTGACGCCGTGCGCCGCCACCACCTCGTCGGGCCGCGACGGCTCGACGTTGCCGCCCCGCTCCGCCGCCAGGTCCACCACCACCGATCCGGCGGTCATCCCCGCCACCATCTCGTCGGTCACCAGCACCGGGGCGGGCCGTCCCGGGATCAGGGCGGTGGTGATGACGACGTCGCTCGCGGCCACCACCCGGCCCATCATCTCGCGCTGCCGCGCGTAGAACGCCTCGTCCTGGGCCTTGGCGTAGCCGCCCGCGTCCTCCGAGCCGGCGGTGTCGAGCGGCAGATCGACGAACGAGGCGCCCAGGCTCTCCACCTGCTCCCTGACCGCCGGCCTCACGTCGTAGGCCTCGACCCTGGCCCCCAGGCGGCGGGCGCTCGCGATGGCCTGCAGCCCCGCCACCCCCGCCCCGACGACGAAGACCCGGGCCGGGGTGACGGTGCCCGCCGCCGTCATCATCATCGGGAACATGCGGGGCAGGGTCTCGGCCGCCACGAGCACCGCCTTGTAGCCGGCGATGGTGGCCATCGACGACAGGGCGTCCATGCTCTGGGCGCGCGTGATGCGGGGGATGAGCTCCATCGAGAACGCGGTGACGCCCCGCGCCGCGAGCTCGCGGGCCGCGGCCGGCTCGCCGAGCGGCTCGGACAGCCCGATGACCACCTGTTCCCCGCGCAGCAGCTCCAGGTCGGCGCGTCCCGCGTCGGGGTTGGCGCCGAGGGCGCGCACCTGGAGCACGACGTCGGCGGTCGCGAAGAGGTGCGCCCGATCGCTCGCGAGGGCCGCGCCCTTGTCGGCGTAGGCCGAGTCGGGGAACCCCGCCGCGGCGCCGGCGCCCGGCTCGACGAGCACGTCGAGGCCCGCCTTCGCCAGGGCCGGGAGCACGGCCGGGACGGTGGCGACGCGCCGCTCGCCCGGGAAGGACTCCGTGGGGATGCCGACGACCATGCGGGTACGACTCGTCTCGAGCTGAAGGTCAGCGGGCCGGGGACGGCGCAACATGCGCCGCTGGGGCGGTCGGGATCGTACCACAACCGGCACGCCGCGCCGTGGTCGAGCGGTTCACGCGTGTGGGCGGCGACGCCGTCCGCCACCCGCGCCGCCGCTCGCCGCGCCGGGCGCCGCGCCGTGGTCGAGCGGTTCACGCGTGCGGGCGGCGACGCCGTCCGCCACCCGCGCCGCCGCTCGCCGCGCCGGACGTTACGCCGGTCCGGTATGATATCCGACCGTGCGGCGGCCACCTGCGTGAGATCCATCGTTGCGCCCCGGGCGGGCAGGGACGCCCCTGGCCGTCGCCGCCGGGGTCGCTTCGGCACGGTCGCCACCCGCCGCGGGCGCCGACCGTGCGGCGGGCGGCAGGGTGCGGGCCTCGAGCGGCGTGAAGTGTGTACACTCGTCAGGAGACTCATCGAGCCGGACCCGCGGCGGGAACCGGTGACCAGACGCGGATACGGTGATGAAGCTGATCAAAGCCATTGTCCGGCCCAGCAAGGTCGACGTCATCAAGGACGAGCTCGCGAAGCGCGGCATTCCCGGCATCACCGTCACCGAGGTGCGCGGGCACGGCCGCCAGCGCGGCCATACGACCATCTACCGCGGGCGCGAGTACGACATCAGCCTGCTGCCGAAGACCAAGGTCGAGATCGTGGTGACCGACGAGGCCGTCGACGAGGCTGTCGAGATCATCATGGATGCCGCCCGGACCGGGGAGATCGGCGACGGCCGGGTGTTCGTGCTGCCGGTCGAGCAGAGCTGGGTGATCCGGACCGGGGAGACCGACGTTGCCTAGAGGGTCGGCGTCGGAGAGACTTCCCGGGCGACCGCGAGTTCCCGTAGAGGGTTGAGTCAGCGAGACTCCCCGGGCGACCGCGAGTTCGCCCGTAGAGGATTGACGTCAGCGTAACTTCCCGGGCGACCGCAGGTCGCCCAGGTGCCTTGGGCGCCGTATGCCGTCCGAACCGAACCCCGTCGCGCCGAAGGACGTCTTCCTGGGGGCCGATCTGTCCCCCGAGGCGGCGGCTCGGTTCCTCGAGGGCTTCGGGGTGCGCGACGGCGCCGCCGCCGACCAGAATCTGCAGCAGCTCGCCGACGACCTGACCAGCCGTCTTGCCCTCGGCAACCTCGCCCCCCTGCTGTTCGACGAGATCGCGACGACCCCCGACCCCGACGCGGCCGTCGTCGGGTTCTGCCGCTACGTCGCCACCCGCACGCCGAAGGCGGCGTTCATCGGCACGCTGCACGAGGATCCCAACGTCCTGGACATCCTGACGCAGATCCTGGGGACCTCCCCCTACCTCAGCGAGATTCTCATCCGCAACCCCGGCTACCTGCACTGGCTGCGAAGCGAGCTGAACGGGGCGCCGCCCGACCGCCACGCCTACGACGAGGAAGTCGCCCGGCTGATCGAGGGCGACAGCCCCGTCGAGCACCAGGTCGACGGGCTCAAGCGGTATCAGCGCCGCGAGATACTGCGGGTCGCGGCGGCCGACCTCTTCGGCATGCTCGACCGGGAGACGCTGACATCGACGACGGCGCAGCTCTCGAACCTCGCGGACATGCTCGTCGACAAGGTCCTGGGCATCGCGACGGCCGAGCAGGCGGCGGTCGACGGGCCGCTGCCGGGGCGGTTCGCGGTCATCGGCATGGGCAAGCTCGGCGGCGGCGACCTGAACTACAGCTCCGACATCGACCTCATCTACGTCTACGACGCCCCGGACGACACGACCGGCACCGCCCAGCGCCGCTACCAGAAGCTGGGACGCCGCCTCACGACCTTGCTGAGCGCGCACACCGGCGAGGGCTATCTCTACCGGGTCGACATGCGCCTCCGGCCGATGGGGCAGGGGGGCAACCTCGTCTACTCGCTGAAGCAGTCGGCCCAGTACTACGAGAGCATGGGCGAGACGTTCGAGCGGTTCGCGCTCCTGAAGGCGCGGCCCATCGCCGGCGACCTCGACCTCGGGCGGCGGTTCGTCGGGCTGACCGTTCCCTTCGTCTACCGCAAGTACCTCGACCACGCGGCCATCGAGGAGCTCGCCCGGTACAAGACGCGGGCCGACCGCGAGCACGGCAAGCGCGGCGACCTGGACCAGAACGTGAAGGAAGGACGCGGGGGCATCCGCGAGATCGAGCTGTTCGCGCAGGTGTTCCAGCTCATCTACGGCGGCGAGACGCCGGCCCTCCGCACCGGCCACACCCTGACCGCGCTCGACCAGCTCGGGGCCCACGGGTTCATCGAGCCCGAGGTGCAGCGGGACCTCGCCTCGGCGTACATCTTCCTGCGCAACATCGAGCACGGCCTGCAGGTCGCCCAGGGCCAGCAGACCCACACCCTCTCGGGTACCGAACGGGGGCTGCGGGCGCTGGCGCGGCGGCTCGGGTTCGACGACCTCGACACCCTGGTGGAGGTGCTGAACCGGCACCGGGACCGGGTGCACGAGGTCTACGCCGACCTGTTCGGGGGGGAGGCGGAGGAGGGCGGCCTCGCCGGCCGCGAGATGTTCCGGCTGCTGGCCGGGGACATGAGCGACGACGACGCGCGCGCGCGTCTCGCCGAGGCCGGCGTCGACGAGCCGGCCGGCGCCCTCGATGCCATGCGGGCCCTCGACGCGGCGCCGTCGCACGGCTGGTCGTCGGCGCGCAACCTCCTCGCGAACCTGTTGGCGGAGATGCTGGCCGGCGACGCGCCGGCCGGGCTGAGCCGCATGCTCGTCCGCTTCGAGCGGGTGGCGGTCCGCTCCGGCGCGGCCGGGGCCCTCTTCCGCACCCTCCTCGACGATGGGCGGCTGCGCCGACGGTTCGTGTCGGGGCTCGACGCCGGCGACCTCTACGCGGCGCGGCTCGCCGCCTACCCCGAGCTGCTCGATTCGCTCGGGCGCGCGGTCGTCGACCCCGATACGTTCCGCGACGAGGTTGTCCGGGGGTTCGACGAGGTGGCGGCGGGGGCCGACCTCGCCTCGAGCCTCGATCCGTTCCGGCGGGTCAAGGCGATACAGGAGTTCAAGGGGCTCGTCGAGTGGCTGAGCGAGCGCCGCCTCGACCTGCTGAACGAGAAGCTGTCGCTCGTCGCGGACTGCGCGCTGCAGGCGGCGGCGCGGGTGGTCGCGCACCACCGCCGGCCGGGGCCGGCGCCGGCCGGGGCCGAGACGGGCTGGGCGGTCTTCGCCCTCGGCAAGCTCGGGAGCCGCGAGCTGACCGTGCACTCGGACCTCGACATCGTGTTCCTGTACGACGGCGACGGGTCGTGGTTCGAGCCGCAGCAGAAGTTCGTGCGGGCCATCCACGACCTGCTCTCGAAGCGTACGGGGGCGGGGGCGGCGTACGAGATCGACACCCGGCTGCGTCCCGAAGGCCGGATGGGGGCCCTCGCCCTCTCCGTCGTCGCATTCGAGCGCTACCTGCACGAGCGCGCCGAGATCTGGGAGCGGATGGCGTGGACGCGATGCCGCTTCGCGGGCGGCGACCCCGCGGTCGCCGAGCGGGTGCAGGACGTCGTCACCCGCTTCGTGTATGCGCCGTGGTCGCCCGACGTGACCGCCTACGCCCGGCGCATGCGCACCCGCATCGAGCGCGAGCTCGCCAAGGAATCGGCGGGCGACCAGCTCGATCTCAAGCGCGGCCACGGCGGCCTCGCCGACATCGACTTCCTGCTGCAGGTGCTGCAGCTCAGGGAGGGGCCCGACCGCCCCGAGTTCCGGGTGGCGGGGGCGCGTCGCCTGCTGGCCGCGTTTCCCGACACGGCGTTCCTGCGCCGCGACGAGGCGACGGCGCTCCACGACGCCTACGGCTTCCTCCGCGATCTCGAGACCGTGCTGCGCATCGCGACCGATGGCGGCGGGGGCGTCATCTCGACCGATCCCGACACGCTCGAGCCGTTCGCGCACCGGCTGCGGGAGCCGACGTCGGGAAGCGAGCTGCTCGCGCGCTACCGAGAGGTTACGGCGCAGGTCCGCGAGATCTACGAAACGGGCATGGATCGGTTGGCGGGCGGCTCCGCCGCGTGAGCACGTGGCCAACTATCTGCTGGCGGGGGCGGCGGGGTTCATCGGCGCCGCGGTGGCGGGGGAGCTGCTGGACGCCGGTCACGCGGTGCTCGGCGTCGACGACCTGAACGACGCCTACGACGTTCGGCTCAAGCACTGGCGCCTCGAGCGGCTGCGAACGCGCGAGCGCTTCACGTTCCGGCGGGCGGACGTCTCGGACCGCGCGGCCCTCGATGCGGCGTGCGGCCGCGAGCCGCCCGTCGACGGCGTGATCAACCTCGCTGCCCGGGCCGGGGTCCGGGCCAGCGTCGAAGACCCCTGGGCCTGCGTGGACGCCAACGTCACCGGCACCCTCAACCTGTTGAACCTCTGCCGCGAGCGCGGGGTGCGGAAGTTCGTTCTGGCGTCGACCTCGAGCCTCTACGACGCGCGCGGCCCGATGCCCCACCGGGAGGACGCGGACACGAGCCGAGCGCCGAGCCCGTACGCCGCCACCAAGCAGGCGGCCGAGGGGCTCTGCCACGCCTATCACCATCTCTTCGGGCTCGACGTCACCGTCTTTCGCTACTTCACCGTCTACGGCCCCGCCGGCCGGCCGGACATGAGCCTCTTCCGGTTCGTGAAGTGGGTTCACGAAGACCGTCCCGTACGGCTGTACGGCGACGGGACGCAGTCGCGCGACTTCACCTACATCGACGACATCGCGCGCGGCACCGTCGCCGGCCTCGCGCCCCTGGGCTACGAGGTCGTCAACCTGGGCGCGGGCGCCCCGGTGTCGCTGCTCGATGTCCTGCGCTTCGTGGAAGCCTGCGTCGGGCGGCCCGCCCGTGTCGAGCACCGTCCGGCCCATCCCGCGGATGCCCCGGCGACCTGGGCGGACGTCTCCAAGGCGAAGCGGCGGCTGGGTTGGGAGCCGCGCACGACATGGAGGGAAGGCGTGAAGCTGCTCGTGGAGTGGTACGCCGCGAACCGATCGTGGGCCCGGCAGGTGGGGACGCGCGACGGCGGTCGGTGATGCGCCTCCATGGGTAGAGCGCGGAACGAATGGCGCCGTCGGGCCGGTTCCCCAGGTTCCCTTCCATGACGGTCCGGCCCGTCGTTGGACGCCTGGCCGTGGCTCGTCACCAGCTGTGCTGCCAGCGCAGGCCGTAGATTCGGAAAGCGCCGGTGACGGGTACGGCGGTCGACACCGGCGTGCCGTCGGCGGCGCCGAACTCGCGGCGGCGGCCGAAGGCGGCGTCGAGGTCGACGTGGATCACGTTGAACATCAGCCGGCTGTGGCCGGTGAGGTACCAGTTGACGCCCGCGGTCACGTTCGACTGACGCCCGGCGTGCCCGGTACCGCCCACCGGCCGGGCCTTGGTGGGATTCACCGGCTCGCCGAAGTCGACGGTGCTGTAGCGCAGCCCGAGCTCCACGGTCCCGATGCCTCCGGCGGTCACCCCATCCGTGACGGCGACCGGCGACCAGGCTCCCTCCCGCATGTCGTAGCGGCGCGCGCCGCCCGCCACGTACCCGACCTGGGCGTACCATCCGCCGGCCGTGTAGGCGGTCCTGTCGGCTCGGCGGAACCGCCCTTCCATCACCTCGGCCTGCGCCCGGAACGGGCCGTCGAGCCACGCGGCTTCGAGGCCCCCGTGGACCAGCGCCCCGAGCGTCCCGTCGGGCCGGAGGCCGGTCAGGGCCGGGACGTCCGCAGCCTCCAGCTCGGGCCCGTAGCCCCATCGCGCCCCGTCGACGGGGCCGGCGGAGCGGTCCGCCCAGCCGCCCAGGTGCAACGCCCTCGTCGCGGTCCGGACGGGGGCGAACGCCGCCCGCCCGGTGACCCCGAGCTTCTTCGCATGAGCGTCGGGGGCCGGCCCCGCCGCGGCATCGCGTGCGAGGTGCACCGCCGCCTCGACGAGGTGGCGGCGGCCGTAGATCCAGACCTGGGCGTTGGTCACCTTCGGGCCGAGCGTCTCGTCGGTGAACGCGTCGACGGGCAGCGCGCGCTCGATGAAGGCGATGTCGTTCGACGAGACGCTCTCCGCGAACGTCACCGGGATCTTCATTCTCCCGACGCCGAGCCTGACCCGGTCCGACGGCGAGTAGTGGACGGCGGCGTCCTCGATCTCCACCGCCCGGGCGGGGCCGTCGCCATCGCCATCGCCATCGGCGTCGACGACGAAGACCCAGGAGAAGCGGCCGGCTTCGCCGCGAACGCCGAGGCGGGCGCGGCGGGGCAGGGGCCGGGCCTCGCGGGGGCCGTCGCCGGCTCCGGCGTCGTCGACGCGCCGGTAGATGGCCGCGTCCCAGTGGAGGCGGCCGGTGACGGCGAAGCGCCGCTGTCCGGGGTCGGACTGGGCGAGGGCCGGCCCGGCGAGGGCGCAGCCGAGGGCCAGCGCGAGCAGGCCGCCCACGGATGATCGCGGCGCCGGCCGCCGGCCCTTGTCTGTGTGCCGGCGGGGGGCCGTACCGGCTGCGCCGCGGAGCATGTGACCAGCGTAACTTAACACCGCGGCAGCGAAATTCCTACGTCGACGCCGACCGGGCTACGATATCGTCATGGCCTCCCGCGCTCCGGTGTCCGTGATCGGAGTCCCCCTCGACCTCGGGGCCGGCCGCCGGGGCGTGGACATGGGGCCGTCGGCGATGCGGAACGCCGGCCTCGTCGACAGGATTCGCAGCCTGGGGCGCGAGGTCGTCGACGAGGGCAACCTCGCCGCCCCGGTGGTCGAGTCGCTCGCCGGCCCCGGGGACGAGAAAGCCCGCTACCTCGCGGAGATCGCCGGGGTCCTCGAGGTGCTCGCCGAACGCGTGCGGGAGGCTCGGCTGGCGGGGCGGCTCCCGGTCGTCCTCGGCGGCGATCACTCGATCGCGCTCGGAACCGTCTCGGGCATGGCGTCGGCGACGGGCGGCGGACCTGCCCGCGAACGGATCGGACTCCTCTGGATCGACGCGCACACCGACGCCAACACGCCGGAGACCTCGCCGAGCGGGAATCTCCACGGCATGCCGCTGGCCGCGATTCTGGGGAAGGGACCGGACGCCCTGACCCGCGTCGGGGGGTTCGCGCCGGGAACCGCCCGGTTGTCGGCGGCCAACACGGCGGTCATCGGGGCCCGGAGCGTGGACCCCGGGGAGGCCGGAGTGGTGGCGTCGCTCGGGGCGCGCGTCTACACCATGGAGGAGGTGGACCGGCGCGGCATTTCCCCGGTCATCGACGAGGCCCTCGATCTCGTCCTCGAGGGGACCGGCGGCTTCCACCTGAGCCTCGACGTGGACGCCCTCGATCCGTCGGCCGCGCCCGGGGTCGGCACGCCGGTGCCCGGGGGGCTGACGGTGCGCGAGGTCCATTCCGTCATGGAGCGGGCCGCCGCCTCCGGCGGTCTGCGGTCGCTCGAGGTCGCCGAGGTCAACCCGGTCCTCGACGTGCGCAACCGGACGGCCGAGCTCGCGGTCCACCTTGTCGCGTCGGCGCTGGGAAAGCGGGTGCTGGGCGGCTTCTCCGCGGCCGGAGCCCGCGGGGAGCCTGAAGCCGCAGGACAGTGATCGGTGCCGAGGTTGCCGACCGTACCGGGCGCAGCCCGTTTCCTGCCGTTCGGGCGCCTGGCGAGTGGCGGGGTAGTTCCGTCAGCGTTATTGGCGTGGCGACGCCCCCCGGCGGGAAGCGGCCAGCTCCGCGACGGGCCAGGTCGGCGGCGACCGCGACGACGGCACAGGTTTCCCCCCTCGGGCGTCCGCACCGGATCCCCGGGGCTCTTCCCGCGAGCCCACGCGCGCTCAGGCGGCGGCCCTCGGCTCGACGCGGACGGTCACCACGTCGGTGTCGTGGTACTGCTGGTGGCGCACCGACGAGGCGAAGTGGCGCAGCAGCCGCAGCGAGACCTCGCGGTCGCCCGGCGCGCCGCCGGTCCGGTCTCCGAGCAGCGCCAGTCGGTCCTCGATGTTCGTGTCGTCGGTCGCGGCCACGAACTCCAGCTCCGCGGCGGGGCCGTCGCGGCGGGCGGTCAGCCGCAGGTGCCGCCCGTCGGGCGTCGCGCCCTCCCCGGCGGGCTTGGTGAGGGTCAGCAGCGTCTCCTCGCCGACCGCGCGCACCCGGTCGGCCATGGCCTCGCTCCAGCCCTGCCGGGCCGCGAACTCGGCGAGGAACTCGTCGATCTTCGGGTAGGCGTCGACGTTCAGGTCGGTCCGGATGCGCCGCGGCCGCGGTTGCGCGAGCTCGAGGAACGCGGTCATTAGGATCGCGGCGAGGCCGCCCGCGGTCATGCCGTTCCCGAGCAGCCCGCCCCACCACGGGCCCAGGGCCTCGGGGAATATCCACTGCTGCTGGAACCCGGTGCCGACCCAGAACGCGACGCCGGCCACCACCCCCTTGCGGTAGTCGATGCCGTCCTGCACCACCACCTTCATGCCGAGCACGAACAGCACGGACAGCAGCACCACGGTATATCCCCAGACCACGGGGCCCGGGATCGCGAGGATGAGCCCCATGAACTTGGGCAGGAACGCCAGGCCCAGGAAGACGGCGCCGATGTACACGCCGACGAGGCGCGAGGTCACCCCGGTGATCTCGGCCACCGCGATGCTCGACGAGTAGGTCGTGTTCGGCACCGTGGCCGCGATCCCGGAGAGCAGGTTGCCCAGCCCGTCCGCCGCCACCGCGCCCTGCACCGCGCGGAAGTCCACGGCCCGCGGCTTCCGCCACGACACGCGCTGGATGGCGACGCTGTCGCCGATGGTCTCGATGGCCCCGATCAGGGTCACGAAGACGAACGCGGGCAGGAGCGACCAGAAGGTCACCCCGAAGCTGAGGTCGAGCCCGGGCCAGTCGCCCGCGGGCAGGCCGATCCAGCCCGCCTCGGCGATGAGCCGGGTGTCGTAGATGCCGTAGGCGCCGGCCGCGACGCAGCCCGAGACGATGCCGATGACCGGCGCCCAGAGGCGCCAGGCGCCGGCCGCGCGCAGGGTCACGGCGACGGTGACGACGATAGTGACGGCGGCGCTGACGGGGGCCGCGGCCGGCGACGCCCCCTCCGGCACCTGGGTCAGCATGTCGAAGACGATGGGCATGACGGTCACCGCGATCAGCATGATCACGGTGCCGCAGACGGTCGGCGTGAAGATTCGCCGCAGCAGGGCGAGCCGGGCCGAGAGGGCGAACTGCACCAGGGCCGAGGCCGCGACCAGGGAGGCGAGCATCCCCGGCCCCCCTTCCGCGAGGGCGGTGACGCAGACCGCGATGAAGGCGCCCGAGGTGCCCATCATCAGGATGTAGCCCGAGCCGATGTGGCCGATGCGGAGGGCCTGGAATACCGTGGTGACGCCGCTGATGGCGAGCGCGGCGAAGGCCGCCCACGTCAGGTAGTCCTCGCTGGCGCCGGCCACCCGCACGACGATGGCGGGGGTCACCACGATGCCCGCGACGGCGAGCATCGCGTACTGGAATCCCAGCCCCAGGGCGAGGGCGTGCGGCGGATGCTCGTCGGGCTCGTAGCGGATGCCTCGGGTGGTGTCGGCAGAGTTCGATGCCATCATGGGTGTCCCCGTCACGGTCGGTTCGGCGGCTGGCGCCTGCTTGCGATCCGCGGCTGCAATATACCCAATTTGCGCCCTCGTCACGCCTTGTCAGGCAAAGGCGCTCCGCGGCGGGGCGCTCTTGCGCCCGCCGGCGTGCTGGACGCCGTCTCGGTGCAACGCGGGGTGCCGCCAGGGGCTGACGTCGGGGGCGTCACGCCCGGAGCGCCGCCGCACCGTGAACCGCGCGCTGAACGTGCTCGAGGGTGTTGTAGACGTGGGGGCAGAGCCGCAGCCCGCCGGTGGCGGCGCCCGCGATGCCGTACCGCTCGTACAACGCGGTCACCAGGCGTCCCCGGCGGTCGGGGGCGGCGCCGGCGATCACGACGCCGGCACTCAGCTCGGGCGCCATCGGCGTGACGAGCTCGAAGCCGGCCTCGGCGAGCCCTGTCTTCAGCGCCGTCGCGAGCTCGACGATGCGCGCCTCGACATGCGGCATGCCCAGGCGGTCGTGGAACGCGACAGTAGTGGCGACGGCGGCGAGGGCTGCGTCGTCACGCTGGCCCAGCGACTCGAACTTGCGCGCGCCGCGGGGGCGGGGCTCGACCTCGCCGCCCCAGCTCGGCGCGACGATGCTCGGCCAGATGTCGGCGACCCGGTCGGCGCGGACGTAGAGCAGCCCGACCTCCTTGGGGCCGAGGAACCACTTGTGGGCGCTCCCCGTGTAGGAATCGCAGCCGAGGTCGCGCAGTTCGACGTCGAGGGCGCCCCAGCTCTGCGCGCCGTCGACGTGGACGTGGATGCCCCGGCGGTGGGCCGCCTCGCACAGCTCGCGCACCGGCAGCCGGACGCCGCTCACGTTCGAGACGTGGGTCAGCGCCAGCACCCGCGTGCGCGGCGTCAGGGCGCGCTCGAAGACGCCGACCAGCTCGTCCACGCCCGACGGGGCCGCCGGCGTCGCCACCCGCTTCACTGCCAGCCCGTAGCGCGCCGCGCGCACCTCCCACGCGACGTTGTTGGTCGGATGGTTCTGGTCCCACACCACGACCTCGTCGCCCGCGTCGAGGGGGAGCCCCGCGTTGACGACGTTGTTGGCCTCGCTCGTGTTCCGCACGAGGGCGATCTCGTCCGCGGTGACCCCGAGCTGCCGCGCCACCGCCTCGCGCGACGCCTCGAGCAGGGGGCCGAACTTGGCGCGGTTCGGGAACGAGCAGTCGACGTCGATGTCGCGGGTCAGCGCGCTCACCCGCTCGGCCACCGCCCGGGGCGACGGGCAGAGGTTCGCCGCGTTCATCGGCACGCGCTCTTCGCGGAACGCGAACTGCCGGCGGACTTCCTCCCAGAACGACTCGCCCGACTGCGCCGCCGCGGGGCGGCCGGCGAGCACCGGCCGGACGACGCTGCCGACGGCCAGCGCGTGCAGGAACCGGCGCCGCGTGGGGTCGATGCGTCGCGTGGTGTCTGCGCGCCGGTCGGTGTCGGCGGTCATGGCTGTTCTCCTGTGAGGCCGGCCTGTGGTGCGACCCGTTCCGCGACGGATCCGCTGTCAGCGGAAACGGGTCAGGGTGATGTCGATCACGCGCGTGCAGGGCTCGTTCCTCCGCCACTGCATCAGGATCGGACTCTGGTAGCGCCCCTGTGCGAGCCGACCCGCGCCGGGGGTCTCCCGGTCGGACACCGGCAGGCTGACCGACCGCTTCACCTGCAGGAAGCGGCGCGCCGGGGCGACGAAGAACCGCGACAGAATCCGTTCCACCACCGAGTCGCCCAGGTGGAGGACGTCGAAGAGCTCGTTGAACACCCGCACGAGATCGTACTTGGCGTAGTTGATGGTCTTGTTCGGGATGGACCGGGGATCGGACAGCAGGTCCCGGCTGTTCTCGGCCATGAACCGCAACGGGTCGCGCAGTACCTCGGCGAGGTCGTGGCGCATGAGCAGGGTCTCGTACTCGTTGACGGTCAGGCCGGCCTGCTCCTCGCCGGGGGCGAGGGCGAGCTGAACGCGGCCCTTGTCGACGCCGTGCCGGCCGATCAGCTCCTCGCAGCGCTCGTACACGCCGAAGCGCGGTTCCTTGAGGCTGACGGCGTCGACGGGATGCACGGACATCGGCACCGTCACCCGGTCGCGCGCCACCACCTCCTCGGCGCTGTAGCCGAGCACGGTGGTCATCCGCTGCCGCGCCCGGCCCCGGTAGACCCCGTCGAGATCGATGAGGTACACCGGATCGCGGTTCCGGCCGCGGTACGTCACGCAGTTGCGCAGCCCGGCGCTGATGAACGCCAGATGCGAGTCGGCGTTGGGGGGCTCGGTCCGGCGTTCCGCCTCCGACAGCTCCTCGCGGAGGTCGAGCTGGTCGTGCTTGTATCCCGCCCCCTCGGGGAACACGCTGCGGAAGAAGGACAGATACGACGCGGGGCCGCCGAGCTTGCGGTTCAGGCGCGTCGCCAGACTCTGATCGAGATAGCCCGCGGTCGTGTGGTAGGAGCTGTACAGCGCCAGCGGGAACGGTTCGAGGGCGTCGCCGTGGGTCTCCGACACCCTCCCGCGGACATCGACCAGATCGATGCGGGTGCGCGGCCGTACCGTGAGCGCGACTTCGACGGGCGCGGGGGCCATCAAAGGTGCATCATAACGCAAAACGGCGCAACGCGGCATGCGGCCCCGTGAAGGTCTTCAAGGCTGGTTCGCGCGGCAGGGCGTCGGCGGGCCGGGTCGGCGGGCCGGGCCGGCGACCCGCGCCTTGCGGTCGCGTTGGAGGCTTCGCCGGCGCGAACTCCGGGGACCGGCTCTCTCGCGGCGGCTAGCAGCTCAGGCAGCGGTGATTGTTCTTGGCGCCCAGGCTCTCGAGCAGCGCGATGGTGTCGGGGAACGGCTGGATGCGCTGCACGGGACCGTTGGCCATGTCGACGGTCGTCTGTCCCCGGCGGCTGACCTCGGTGACGTCGACGCCGCGGTCGACGAGGTAGCGGATGAGCGCGTCGTCCCCGCGGGCGGCGGCGTGGTGGATGGCGTTGTACCCGTTGTGGTCGCGGAAACGGACGTCGAGGCCGACCTCTTCGACGAGGAACCGCACCGCCGGAAGCCAGCCGCCGGGCACGTGGCGGTGCGAGTTCCCCGCGAAGCCCTGGCCGTATCCGACGCCGGCGGCCGCGAGCAGCGGGGACACGGCGGGGCCGCCGAGGCGGACCGGCGGCAGGCCAGACGGGTCCGGATGGGCGAGAAGCAGGCGAACGGGCACGGTGACGGTCGGGAGATGCGGATCCGCCCCGTACTCCAGCAGGAGCCGCATGGCCTCGACGTCGAGGGCGTAGGCGGCGCGCCAGAAGGCGGTGGCGCCCGCGCGGTCGACCCCGAGGAGGTCGCGGTTGTAGGTCGTGTACCACAGCGATCTCTCGAGCCGCGCGTCGACGTCGGCGCCGGCCTCGATCACCGCCCGCATCACGTCGAGATAGGAGGCGGCCTGCTGCAGGTAGTCGGTCGGCTGCGGATGCCGCGCTTTCGGGGCCCAGTGCATGTTGAGCGCGCCGTAGAGCGGGGTCGCGCCGGCATCGCTCGCGAGCGTGGGGTCGGCCCCCGATTCGAGGAGCCGCAGGGCCAGGTCGAAGTGGCCGTTGATGCACGCGATGAGCAGGGGGCTGCCACCGTCGGCCGCGCTCACCTGGTCGACGTCGGCGCCGCCCGCGATGAGAGCCAGCGCGGTGTCGGCGTGGCCGTCGCGCGCGGCGAGCAGCAGCGCCGTCAGCCCGCCGTGGGTCCCGACGAGATCGGCGTAGCCGAGAGGCTCGGGCTCTGCCTGCCCGTCGGCCTCGGCCGAGGGTGCGGGGCGCCGCGACGTCGGCCGCCGAGTGGACGGCGGGGGCGCCGGCCGCGCCCGCGGCAAGTTCGGTCGCCGGGCCCGGAAGCGGCGCGCGGGGCCGCGTCCCGCCGGTCGCCCCGTGCGCGCGGAGGCCACCCGGGCGCGCCGCAGCCGGCTGTCGGCCTGGTCGAACGCGTTGCGGGCGGAGATGTCCACGACCGTGGCGGCGATGCCGGGGTCGGCGCCCCACCGCAGCAGGGGTCGGACGGCCGCGGTCCGCGCCGCCCCCGCCGCGAACATGAGGGGGGTCTGGCCCCACCGGGGCTCGCGCACGTCGGGGTCGGCGCCGTGCGCCAGCAGCGCCTCGACGGCGCCGGCGCTTCCCGACTGCGCGGCGAAGTGAAGCGGGGCGGCCCCGGCCGACGTCCGCGCCTCCGCGTCGGCCCGATGTTCGAGCAGGGCCGCGACCACCGGGGCATGGCCGGCCCGGCTCGCGACGTGTAGCGGCGTGTGGCGGCCGAGGCGGGTCGCCGCCTCGACGTCGGCGCCGGCCTCGAGCAGCCGGCGGGCGGTCCGGAGGTCGCCGTGCCTCGCCGCCCAGTGGAGGGCGGTCATGCCGTCGCCGCGCGGCGCGTCGACTTCGGCGCCTGCCGCGAGCAGGGTTCGCACCGCCTCGTCGTCCTGCCGCATGACGGCATCGGCGAGGGGCGCGTCGACGGCCGCCCACGCGGGGCCGGAAGCCGCGCACAGGAAGGCGAGGAGGACACCGGTCCGGACTCGAAGCATGACTCTCTCCCGGTGCGTGGGGCAGCCGTCGGCGCCTCAGGCGTTCAACGAGAACACGCCGGTGCTGTCGCCGAACCGCTCCATGTCGTCGACGCCGAGGCGATGGACGAGGTCGAGCATGACGTTCGCCATCGGCGTCCCCGGCGCCGCGCGGAGATGCAGGTTGCCGGGCAGGCGGCCGTTGGCCCCGCCGGCCACGAAGAGCGGGCACCGCTTGTGGTTGTGCACGTTGGGGTCGCCCATGGGCGAGCCGTAGATGATCATCGAGCGGTCGAGGAGGGTTGCGTCGCCCTCCTCGAGGTCCCGCAGCTTGGCGAGGAAGTAGGGCACGAGGCTCACGTGATAGCGGTTGAGCCGGGCGAACTCCTCGATGCTCCGCTCGCGCCCGCCGTGGTGCGAGGCGGGGTGGAAGCCCCGGGTGACGCCGCTCTCGGGGTAGACGCGCCCGGTGGCGTCGCGCGACAGCTTGAACGAGAAGACCCGGGTGACGTCGGTCTCGAACGCGAGGGCCTGCAGGTCGAACATCAGCTTGGCGTGCTCGTCGAACGAGTCGGGGACGCCGGCCGGCGCGTCGGGCAGCTCGCGGGGCTCGCCCCCGAGGTTCCGGGCCTCGACCCGCTCGATGCGCCGCTCGATCTCCCGGATGTCGGTCAGGTAGCGGTCCATGCGGCGCCGGTCCGCCGAGTCCAGGGTGGGCGCGAGCCGGGCGACCTCGTCGGCGATGAAGTCGAGCACGCTGCGCTGCTGGTCGCGCCGGACGGCCCGTTCGCCCGGCGTGCCGCCGGTCCCGAACAGCTGGTCGAAGGCCAGCCGCGGATCCCGGATCATCGGCAGCGGCTCGGTCGGCGACGCCCAGCTGATGGTGTCGGTGTAGACGCACGAGTAGCCGTAGGCGCAGCCCCCGGCCTGGTCGACGTTCTCGATGCAGAGCTGCATGGACGGAATCGGCGTGCGCTGGCCGAACCGTTGCGCGTAGAGCTGGTCGAGGGAGACGCCGGCCCGGACGTCGGAGCTCTCCGTCTGCCGGGGATGCGACTGGGTGAGGAAGGTCGCGCTCGAGCGGAAGTGGTCGCCGCCGATCTCCGGGGGGGTGACCGCCTCCGCCGGCCGCACGTCGGTGTCGCTGACGATGGTCAGGACGTCGCGGAACGGCTCGAGGGGGCTCAGGGCGCTCGGCCTCAGGTCGAACCCCCGCCCCGTCGCGGCCGGCGCCCAGAGGTGCCGCGAGGCCCCGTAGGCGGTGCTGCCGGCGGCGCCGTGGACGTTCTCGATGCAGACCAGCCGGGTCGGGTCGTCGAGCGACTGGGCCGCCGCCACCCGGCGCCAGGGGCGACCGGCGGGGACGAACGCGTCGAGGAAGGGCAGTGCGACGGTGGCCCCGACGCCTCGCAGGAACGTGCGCCGCGGGAGATGCTTGCCGGTGACGAAGGCCATGCTGGTCAGTCCTCCACGGAAGCGGGGGCCGCGCCCTGGGTGCGGAACGCGGGGCTGCGGACGATCTCGAGGACGAAGCGGGACAGGCGCAGGCCGTCCGACTCGGCCGCCCTGGCGATGCGGCGGACCGCGGGCATGTCGAAGGGCTCGACCCGGCGGCCCAGCGCGTAGGCCATCAGGTTCTCGGTGAAGGTGCGCGCGATGGCGCCCGGCCGCTTCAGCAGGGCGGCGCGCAGGTCGGCGGCGCTGGCGATGGGGGTGCCGTCGTACAGCTCGCCCGACGCGTCCACGGGGTTGCCGTTGTCCTTGAGGCGTCTCGCGCCGGTCACGTCGTAGTGCTCCAGGGCGAGGCCGATGGGGTCCATCATCCGGTGGCACGAGCTGCAGGCGGGGCTCCGCCGGTGGTGCTCCAGGCGTTCGCGCACCGACAGCAGCCGGCCGCCCTCGGCCACCGCGGTGTCTTCGAGATCGGGCACGTCGGGCGGCGGGGGCGGGGGCGGGCTGCCGAGCAGCACCTCCATCACCCATTTCCCGCGGAGCACCGGCGACGTGCGGTCGGCGTAGGAGGTCAGCGTCAGCACGCTGCCGTGCCCCAGCAGGCCGCGGCGTGGAGCACCGGCCGGCCACGTGACGCGCCGGTGGCTCCCGCCGACGACCCCGGGAAGCCCGTAGTGCCGGGCGAGGCGCTCGTTGACGAACGAGTAGTCCGCCGTCAACAGCTCCGTCAGGCTCCGGTCCTCGCGCACCAGGTGGTCGAAGAACAGCTCCGTCTCCCGCCGCATGGCGTGCTTGAGCTGCTCGTCGAAGTCGGGATACGTCCGGACGTCCGGGTGCAGCGCGTCGAGATCGGGCAGCCGCAGCCACTGGGCCGCGAACCGGGTCGCGAGGGCCTCCGACCGCGGGTCGGCGAGCATGCGCCGCACCTGGGCGTCGAGGACCGCGGGGTCCGACAGGCGGCCCGCGGTGGCGAGGTCGATGAGCTCGGCGTCGGGACCCGAGGCCCAGAGGAAGAAGGAGAGCCGGGACGCCAGCGCGTGGTCGGACACCGCGAAGCCGCCGGCCGGGTCGGCGCCGGCCGGCGGCGCCTCGAACCGGAACACGAAGTGGGGGCTGGCGAGGATTCCCTCGATGGCCATCCGCACTCCCGCTTCGAAGCCCCCCTCGGCCGCCCCGCTCCGGTACAGCGCCATCAGGGGCCCGGCGTCGTCGGCGGTCAGGGGCCGGCGATAGGCGGCGGTCCCGAGCCGCTCGACGATTTCGCGGGCGCACGCGGGCGCCTCGCGGGGCGCGGCGGGCCGGCACGTGAAGATGCGCCGCCGGCTCGGCGTGTCGGAGACCCCGACGGGGTCGAGCGGCCCCCGGATCGCGAGGTCCCGGAGGTGGGGCAGGCTCGTGAAGCCGTAGGCGTTGGCGACGCTCGTGCTCGACAGCGACCACTCGTGCGGCGAGATGAGGTCCTGGGCGGGGCCCTCGAGGTGGCGGATGAACACGGCCGAGACCCGGTGGGGCCCCGCCGTGACGCGGATCGGATCGGTGCGGAGGTTGACGCCGTTCGGATCCGAGACGTGCATCCACCGGTCGATGTCGAGAAGGGCGGCGCGCTCGCCGTCTATCGATACCTCGATCTGCTCCGGATGCTCGGCCGTGTGCAGCGCCCCGCGGCCGCTGCCGAACAGCTCGCCGGTGGTCTCGTGGTGGAACGAGACGCGAAAGCGGTAGTCGGCGTCGGCCGGGAACGTGTGGACGACGGAGACCCCGCCCCGCGAGCCGTACGGCGCCCCGTCGACCTGCTCGCGCTGCGACACCCACCGCGGGACCTTGTAGGTCGCCTCCCGGGGGCCGGCCGCCGGGTCGCCCACCGCCAGCCGGCTGATCTCGGCCGCGGCCCGGAGATAGCCGTTCATCAGGGTGGGGGAGAGCAGCTGAACGTCGGCGATGTTGTCGAACCCGGCGCTCTTGGTGTCGAGCGGCAGGAATGCGCTCGCGCGGACGTCGAGGGCTAGCAGGTCGCGGACCGACCGCTCGTACTCGGCGCGGTTGAGGCGCTGGAAGCTGCGCCGGCCGGGCGCCGGCCGGGCGGCCGCGGCGCCGTCGACGAGGGTTTCCAGGGCCGCGGCGAGCCCCTGCAGGGCGGCCTCGTCGGGGCGGGCGGCTCCCGCCGGCGGCATCAGGCCGGTGCGCACCTTGCGGATGATCTTCTCCGCCAGGGGACGGTCGTCGCCGGCGCCGGCCACGTCGAAGCGGTCCAGCGACAGGTTGCCGTAACGCGCCCGGTCGTTGTGGCAGCGGCGGCAGGTCTCGTCGACCACCGCCTGCGCCGCGTCCGGAACGGCCGTCGGGGCGGCGGGCCTCGCCATGCATGGAGACGCGATCGACCCGAGCGCGAGGCAGGCCGCGATTTGCGCAACGGCGGCCGGGGCGGCGTTCACCATGGTCCGATCACTCTCTTGTTGCGATGTGACGACCGCCGGTTGACGCGATCCGTGGGCTGTGGGTCACCGGCCCGGGAGCCTCGAGCCGGCGGCTCCGCTCCCCGGCCGGGCAACCTGCCTAGTGTAGCCGTTGTCCGCGAGGTTTTCCACGCCGGGGCCGCCGACGAGTGCATTCCGGGAGTAGCTCGAGCGATCCGCGCGTTGCCGGCGGGGCGTGGACGGTCGCCGAGACCCGCGTGCAGACCGATTGCGACCGCCGTTCGATGGGGCCGGCGCCTGAGGCCTTCCGCCGGGCCCCCGGTCGCGGGGTCCGATGGTCGGCGCCGCGGTCCGGCCGCCCTTCGACCGGACGTCGCGGTCGCACATCGGCGGGCGCCGGAAGCTTCGGCTGCACGCCTGTCGGACTCGAAGGAATGGACTCCGTCCGGACTTCTTCCAGGCTCCGGCAAGCATGACGTCGGCGTCGGAGCTGACGAGCCGGGGGGCCCTGGCGGTCGATCGTGGATCGGTCGCCGTGGTCAGCGGCTCTCGTCTTCGGAGGCGTTTTCGAGCAGGTCTCGACCGCTGCCTCGGAAATCGATATCCGGGATGATGGCTTGGGGTTTGAACACGACCCGGTAGTGGTACGCGCTCACACGTGCGCCGTCGAGCTGCTCGGCGAAGTAGGTCACGTTGTCACTGAGACCGAGAAAGTGCTTCTTGAACTCGGTCTCGCCGACCTTGCAGGTGACCTCCAGTTGATTCGACTGGTCCTCGACCGAGCAGAGTCCCTCGATCGACAGCAGGTAGGTGTCGGTTATTCCGTTCAGGAATACGACACGCCTCATGATCTCGAAGTTGTCCGCCGCCCGAGACAGGTTACTGGACGCGATCTGCGCGTCGTTGCAGCCTGCTGCTGCTGCCACCGCCGCCGCCAGCATCGCCAACATCCCTCGCATGCGCTTCATGGCTCCTTACCTCTCAGGTCAGCGAACGGGCGCCGGCGTGCGTGTCGAACATGCGCCCATTATCCCCCGAAGCTGAACGTCGGGGCGAGATCGGTCGACCTGCGAGCGAGACCGGGACCACCCGCTGGCCGTTCAGCGAGTCGGCTGGACTCGTCCGCCCGACGGTTGGTTGCGCCGGCTGGGGGCGGACGGCGCGTCCGCCCCGGCGAGCTCCGCCGCCTCGACGCTTGGCTCGCCGGCCGCGGGCTCGAGGACGCCACCCTTGCCGCGTCCCTGGCCGAACTCACCTCGCTCCGCCGCATCCCCGATGATGAGGAGCCCCGTGATCACGGCGTCGAGGCGGTCGCACTCGAGGGCGACCGCGGCCGCGCCGGCGCAGCTGGTGGCGGTGGCGATCTGCCACTTGACTGAATGTAGCCAGATGGCTACACAATGGATCGGGTGATCAGGATTGTCCGCTACGTCACGGCGGACGGCACGGACGCGTTCGATACGTGGTTCCGGCTCCAGAGCGCCGAGATCCGCGCCCGTGTCCAGACGCGTCTCGACCGTGTCGAGCTGGGCAGTTTCGGGGACCACCGCGGAATCGGCAAGGGCGTATTCGAGTTGCGGATCGACAGAGGCCCCGGCTACCGCGTCTACTACGGCCGGGACGGAGAGGACCTCGTCGTCCTGTTGGCCGGCGGAACAAAGAAGCGTCAGACGCAGGATATCCAAACGGCGCACGCCCTCTGGAAGGCATACAGACAGGAGAAGCGCCATGCCCGTCAGAGCCCATGAGGCCAGCGAGTATCTCCGGACACCGGAGGACGTCGCGGCGTACCTCAACGCGGCGATCGAGGAGTCCGACGGCGACCCGCGACTGTTGATGAAGGCGTTTCGCAACGTCGCGGCGGCCCAGGGGGGCGTTTCCACGATCGCTAGGAGAGCCCGGGTCGACCGCGTGGCCCTTTCCCGCGGCCTGTCGGGAAACCGGGACCCCCGATTGGGGACGGTGACGAAGATCGCGGCGGCGTGCGGCGTGTCGCTACGGTTCGTGCAGCGGGAGGCCACCAAATAGTGCGGCGCGGTGCGGCGGCGATGTCGAGGCGCGCGTCGCGCTGGGGCCAGCAGGTCGTGAGGCCGTGTGCTCGGAGGCCGGCTCGGACGTGCCACCGGGGTTGATGAGCGGCCCGGTGAACGGTGTCGAGGCGGCGGCGCAGGTAGCGTCGGACATTGCGGCGGGGAGGCCGTTGCGCTCCTGCAGCAACTCCGGAAGCACCGCGCCCGGGCTGCCTTCCGCGGCGAGGAGGAACGGAGAGCTCGCCTGGTGGCCGAGCGCCGGAAGACGCGTCCCTCGGCGCGAAGTTGACGAGCCTGCCCGAGGGTGTTGCCGTCGAGCGGAACCGGATCTTGCCGCAGGTCGAGTGCGGCGGATCTGCGCCGCGCTGTGACGCACGCCCGGCTGACCCGGCGGCTCGCTGACGTCATCACAAGCCGGCGCTGATCGACGGGACGATAGTCCGTATTTGCGCGTTCCCGACCATCCTGCCTCCCGGGCGCCCTCGAACAGCCCCGCGCCGGAATACCCGACTCACGGTCGACGTCGCTGCGGTGCCATCAGGCCCATCGAGTCACGCTTGACAGGCTTGCCTGTTGGCATCTAGAGTCCGATTATTCGCGAAACGCGAGCGTGACGAGGATGCGTCGGCACGCGGATTCGCCGTGCCCGTTACTCGTTTGTCAGCGGGAGGAAGTCCAGATGATGTCCATGACGAGGACGAAGTTGTTCGTGGCCGGAGCTTTTGTGGTCGGGTTCGGTCTTGCGTGGGCGGTCAAGGGCGGTCACGGTGTGGTGGAGGCTCAGGCGTCAGACGCTCCGTTCCTGATGCAGCGGATCTATACAGGCACCGATGGACGGTCGCATGTCGAGAACATCCCGCTGAACGCCGAGTCGGTGATGGAGGAGGTCACCGGCATGAGGGTGCGTGTGTCGCCGCCGGGGAGCTTCATCGACTACCATGTGGCTCCAGGGCGCCGATACATCATCAATCTGACGAGTGGCGGACAGCTCGAGGTGGCGGAAGGCAAAGTCGATTTGCCCGCAGGGTCGGTCGAGTACATCGACGATCTGACAGGCCAAGGGCACACGACGGCAAACGTCGGCAACGCACCTCGCGTCTCGATCCACCTCGAGTTCGCGGACCAGAACCAGCACATCGGACCCCTCGGCAACGGGCAGTAGCCCAGCACGCAACACGCGTCGTGACCGAGCGGGTCGCGAGTGTCGTGGCACGTGGGGAGGCCGAGATCGGCTTTCAGGCGATGAGCGAGATCCTGCCGATCGAGGGCGCGGAGTTGGCCGGTTTGTTACCCGATGAGCTGCAACAAGTGGCGACGGTGCTCGTCGTCATGACGGAGCACATGGAAAATCCCGAAGCGGCCCGGAGACTCGTCGAGTTTCTCTCTTCCGATGCGGCCGCCACGGTCGTTCAGTCCACGGGCTTGATGCCCGTCGCTCTCGACGAACCTCCCGGAGTCAAGTGATCACGTCCGGCGGCTTCACGGCGGCCTTCGACATCCTCGGACCGATATTCGGGATCTCGCAGCAACCGAGGTGTGCGGTCCGCCCGGTTGCCGTCAAGGGATCGAATCGACTTGTTAATTTAGTCGCCTATGTGTTATAAAAATAGCCGGATCAGGTCGGCGGACGACGGGAATCGAACATGGGCATGGCAGGACCGTGGCACAGTCGGCTGTCGCGTCGCGAGCGGCAGATCATGGACATTCTCTTTCGGCGCGGCCGCGCCCCGGCCAGCGTCGTCCGGGAGGAGCTGCCGGGCGACCCGAGCTCGTCGACGGTCCGCACGCAGCTGCGGATCCTCGAGCAGAAGGGGCATGTGCGCCATGAGGAGGTGGGGCTGCGGTACGTGTATCGCCCGGTGACGCCTCGTCGGGACGCGCGCCGGTCGGTGTTGCGGCATCTCGTCGAGACGTTCTTCGACGGGTCGGCCGAACAGGCCGTGGCCGCGTTGCTCGGCGGCGAGGCCAGGCGTCTGACCGAGCCGGAGCTCGAGCGGATCGCACGGGTCGTCTCGGACGCGAGAGCGGCGCAACAGGGGGCCGGTCGATCCGCAGGCCTGTCACGCGGCAACCGGCCGAACGGAAACGACACGAGCGGGAAGCGGGAGGAACCGTGATGAGCCTTCTGGCCGTGTTGACCCTCAAGGTGTCGGCGATCCTGCTCCTGACGCTGATCGGCACCCTCCTGCTGCGCAGGAACTCGGCCTCCGCGAGGCACTGGGTGCTGGCGGTCGGCGTCGTGTCGGCTGTCGCGGTGCCCGCAGTCCACGTCCTGCCGACTCCGCCAGTGGCGCGGATGGCTCCGGTCGGACCACGCTTGTTCGACACGCTCCAGCCCTCTGCTCTTCCCACCGCCGCGTCTCCTGGTCCTCCCGCTCCTGTTCGGCCGCCGGGCCCCTACGTCCGGTTCACGGAACCGGTGGATGCCGATGCGGTCGGATCGGTCGTTGCGTTGCCGCCGGCAGGTTCCCGACCCGGCGGGTCGGGAGCCGCGGCGGCGGCCGTCGCGGGCGACGATGTCGTCGGCCGGTTGGCCGTGACGATCTGGCTGGTGGGCGCGTTCGCGGGTCTCGGTGTGCTTCTGGTCGGGTTGGCGAGGCTCCGATGGCTCCGCGCGTCGTCTAGCCGTGTGACGGAGGGGCCGTGGAATCGGCTGTGCGCCGACCTCTCGCGATCGTGCGGCCTGAACCGCGGCGTCGACCTCCTGCTGGGTCCGCGTCCGGGGCTGGTGGCGACGTGGGGCTGGCGGCGCCCGGTCGTCATGCTGCCGGCGTCGGCGTCCGAGTGGTCGGCGGAGCGGATGCGCGTCGTGCTGCTGCACGAGTTGGCGCACGCGCGCCGCGGTGACTGGCTGCTGCAGATGGCGGCCGAGGCGTTGCGCTGCGTCTGGTGGTTCAACCCGCTGGCCTGGATGGTCCGTGCACGGCTCCGTCGCGAGAGCGAGCACGCGGCGGACGACCTCGTGCTGGCTCAGGGCGTTCCCGCCGCCACCTGTGCGACGCATCTCGTCGAGCTTGCGAGAGAGGTTCGGGAACACCGGCGGACGTGGTTGCCGGCGCCGGCAATGGCGCGACCGTCCAACCTGGAACGGAGGTTGTCCACCATGTTGAATCCCCGCACGAATCGGCGTCCGCTGACGCGCTTCGCTCGTTTCGCGAGCCTGGGCGTGCTCGTGCTGGTTTCGATCGTGGTCGCCGGCCTGCAGGTCGGGCCGGTGTCCGTGTCGCGTTCCCCCGAATCGACCGGCGGCGCGGTCGAGCAGGAGCAGCCGGCGGAGCCGTCGAGCGGGCGAATCACGGAGTTCGTCCGGGTGGGTGCCGGCCCTGCGTCCCTCCAGGAACGCGTGCAGGTCGGGTCGGTGTCGCGTTCCGCCGAAACGATCGGCGACGCGGTCGAGCAGGAGCAGCCGGCGGAGCCGTCGAGCGGGCGAATCACGGAGTTCGTCCGGGTGGGTGCCGGCCCTGCGTCCCTCCAGGAACGCGTGCAGGTCGGGTCGGTGTCGCGTTCCGCCGAAACGATCGGCGACGCGGTTGAACAGGAGCAGCCGGCGGAGCCGTCGAGCGAACAAATCGCGGAGCCCGGCGCGAAGGCAACCGGCCTCCGGAAACAGCAGCAGACCGTGCTCGACGAGCAGCAGGGCGACTCCGGCCGGCCCGCCGGTCGCCCCGAGGCCCGGACCGGCATTCAAGGTGTAGTAATCGAGGAAGCGACCGTCGACCCGACGGGCGAGGTGGACGACGTCGAGGTGGTTCGTTCCATCCCGGGGCTCGACGAGGCGGATGAGAGCCCCGGCGCTCCGGGCGCGCACACGTCGGAGGCGGACGCTGACGACCCCTCGTACAAGGTGCCGCTCGCCCCGCTGGCAGAGGCCCAGGTTGCCACGCCGGATTACGTATTCCTTGACACGCAGCAGACCGGCACATTGCAGCGGGAGCTGCAGGAAGCCGCTGACAACGGGTACCGCCTCGTTTCCGGCTATGGCGGTTGGGGACGACCAACGGTGATCCTGGAAAGAGCTCTTGAGCCGGAACCCATCGAATACCTCCTGCTCGCGACAGCGAAGACCGGGACGTTGCAGGACGAGATCGCCGAAGCCGCCACCCAGGGCTATCGATTCACCAGTGTCTTCGAGATAGGCGGCGAAGCCGTGGCGGTCATGCAGCGCGCACCGGGTCAGGCTGATCCGACACACGAGTACGTTGTGCTGGGAACCAAACGGCTTGGCACCATGGAAGAAGAATTCCTTGCGGCAGCCGCGAACGGCTTCAAGCTCGTCGGACAGACACATTACAACAGTCCATCTTCCATCGCCCTCGGGGTCATCACTACGGTCGTCACCCTGGGCGCGGCGTCCGGGGCCGACGTGATTCGCGAGATGCTCGCGGTTCTTGAACGACCTGTCCAAGACCCGCCTTCGCAGGACGCCAAGGCATACACCGCACGACGATGAGCGTCCGTGGACTACATGCGATCCTCGAGCACGCCGACACGTGGCGTTTGCGCCGTGCGATTTTCCCGGGCGGGTGGTTCGCGCCGCGCGGGCAGCCGGTCCCGGGAGACGGGTGTCGAGAGCGTCGAGCCGATCCAGCTCGTCGACGGCGACCTGGTCGGGGCTCAGCGCCGCGGCGGCTGGCCCCGAGCACGTGGACTTGACCTCTGGAATAGACCGTGAGGGCGTGCGGAAGCGGCGGGGGGAAGCGGCAAGGCGGGAGGTCCAAGGCGATGGTCATCTGGCGACTGGCGACCTCGACCGGGCGTTGCGGGAGCGGCGCGGACGGCTGGCCGCCGAGCAGGCCGATTTGCGCGGGCGCGTGCAGTCGCCAGACCGCTGGCGGGAGGACGCCGACGTCGACGTGGCGGTGGGGGGCTGCTCCGACGCGGTGCTCGACGTCATGAAGGCGATCGAGGACGCGACCGATCGAGTCGTCGACGTCATTGACCTCGACCGACACCCGTTCCCGGGGCCCGTCACCCGGCCCGGAATCAAGGTGTACTGACGCGATGAACACGGGAGCGTTCGCCGTCCTGGAGGCCGACCTGCCGGCGCGGCTGCTGGACATCGACCGCATCACGGACCGCGTCGAGGCCCGCCGGGAAGCGTTCGACGAGCGCCCCGAGGAGGTCGACAGCCTGGGGTACCAGTTGCACAACCTCTACGGCGCGTTCGAACAGGTGTTCGAGGTCGTGGCGAGGTTCTTCGAGAACCGCGTCACCGCCGCCGGCTACCACGCCGGTCTGATCAAGCGCATGCAACTGGACATCCCCGGCGTCCGCCCGGCGCTGCTGTCCGAATCGACCGCCGCCGAGCTGGACGACCTGCGGCGGTTCCGCCATCTGTTCCGCCACGCGTACTCGGCCGATCCGGATCCGGACAAGGTGGCTCGTCTGGCGGGCGGCACGGCCTCCCTGCGCCGCGCTCTCGCGCGGGATATCGAGCAGTTTCTGACACGCCTGCGACCGGAATGAAGGCGACCTCCGGCCGGGAAACAGCGGCGGCCCATGCGCTACGTGGCGACGCTCGCTCTTGAGGCTGCCCATGTGGCCTCGACGGCGTAGCATGCCGTGAGCGCGGACAGGCTACGATACTCTCACGCGGTTGGGGTGGCTGCACGAAGCGTGGCCATGAGCGTTTGGTACAATCGATGGGTTTCCGGCCGCATCGTCACCGGCGGCGCGGTCCGTACCGGGCGTCCGCGCCATGGAACGGCGCGGGCTCCCGGAGGGTTGGTTGAGCGCCAAGCGGAGCCGCAGGCGACGATTGGCGGGGCAGGCGTCGGCGCCGCGGAACGGCGCGGACGCCTGGAGGGTTGGTTGGGCGCCAAGCGGACCGCAGGCGACGATTGGCGGGGCAGGCGTCGGCGCTGCGGAACGGCGCGGACGCCTGGAGGGTTGGTTGGGCGCCAAGCGGAGCCGCAGGCGACGATTGGCGGGCTAGGAGCGACACGATGAAGCGCACCCTGATCGGCGTTCTCGGCATCGGCCTCCTGCTGGCTCCCGCCCCGGAGGCGGCGGCGCAGCACTGGCCGCAGTTCCGGGGGCTGAACGCCGGCAACGTGGCCGACGACCCCGCCCTGCCCGACCGGTGGAGCGAGACCGAGAACATCGCCTGGAAGATCGACGTGCCGGGGCTGAGCTGGAGCTCGCCGGTCGTCTGGGGCGACCACATCTTCGTCACCACCGCGGTGAGCGCGGCCGATGACGAGGTGCAGCCGATTCCCGGCCTGTACGACCCGGGCGAGCACAACGGGTCGGTGCCGGCCAGCGGCGAGCACCGCTGGCTGGTCTACGACATCGACTTCGAGACCGGCGCGGTGCGGTGGGTGCGCGAGCTCCATCGCGCGGTGCCGGAAATCACCCGGCACCTCAAGAACAGCTACGCCTCGGAGACGCCGGTCACCGACGGCGAACGGGTCTACGTGTACTTCGGCCCCATCGGGCTGGTCGCGGCCCTCGACTTCGAGGGCAACGAGGTCTGGCGCCGCGACGTCGGGACGTTCAACACCATGCAGGCGATGGCCACCGCGTCGTCCCCGGCCCTGCACGACGGCCGGCTGTACGTCCTCAACGACAACACCACGCAGTCGTTCCTGGCCGCGCTGGACGCCGCGACCGGCGAGGACGTGTGGCGGGTCGAGCGCGACGAGCCGGGGCACACCTGGTCGACGCCCCTCGTGTGGGAGAACCCTCTCCGCACCGAGATCGTGACCTCCGCCACCGGGAGGGTCCGCTCCTACGACCTCGACGGCGAGGTCCTGTGGGAGCTCGGGGGGATGTCGCTGCTGACCACCCCCAGCCCGTTCACGAGCCACGGGCTCGTCTACATCAGCTCGGGATACCCCGGCGGGGCCTTGCGGCCCGTCTACGCCATTCAGCCCGGCGCGGCCGGCGACATCTCCATCTACCAGGAGGTCGCGAGCGGCCTGCAGGAGGGGTTCCCCGGCAGCCGGAGCTACTCGCAGGACTCCCACGTGGTGTGGGCTTATCCGCTGCTGGGCACCTACAACACCACCGCCCTCGTCTACGGCGACATCTACTACACCCTGCTCGACCGCGGCTTCCTCCTCGCGCACGACGCGGCCACCGGGGAGGAGATCTACGGCCGTCGGCGCCTGGAGATCGGGAACGGTTTCACCTCGTCGCCGTGGGGCTACAACGGGAAGATCTTCCTCCTGAGCGAGGACGGCGACACGTTCGTGGTCAAGGCGGGGCCCGAGTTCGAGATCCTCCACAAGAACTCGCTGAACGAGATGGCCCTGGCGACGCCGGCGGTGGCGCGGGGCAGCGTCATTCTGCGCACCCAGTCGAAGCTCTACCGGATCGCCAGGACGGAGTGACGGGCTCCCGACGGGAGCGGTTGAAGCGACGTTGAGCGCCGGCGCCGGGGCCCGACGCGGGCCGGCGGCCGGGTCTGGGGGGGCTTGGTGGAACCGCGCGTGGCGCTGACCGCGCCGTAAGGGCGTCGGCAGGCTGAAGGACGCCCGCGGACAATAGCGGCCATCCCGGCCAGCGTCAGGATGGCGCGTCTGTCGAGCAAATCGCACCACGGACCGTGGAGCCGTCGTGCGAACAACGCATCCAGGCGAGATGCATCGCCGCTCGATGCGGCGGCGATTGCCGCCACGGGCGGCAAGGCCAAGGAGAATCGGAATGGGACCGACGGCGGTGGAAACCACGCACGCATTCGACGAGGCGGCCCGGGCGGACCGCGAGCCCTTCAAGGTCGCCGACCTGTCGCTGGCCGCGTTCGGGCGCAACGAGATCCGGCTGGCCGAGCAGGAGATGCCGGGGCTCATGGCCCTTCGGCAGGAGCACGCGGGGCAGGCCCCGCTCCAGGGGGCCCGCGTCATGGGCAGCCTGCACATGACGGTGCAGACCGCGGTGCTCATCGAGACCCTGGACGCGCTCGGCGCCGACGTGCGGTGGGTGTCGTGCAACATCTTCTCGACCCAGGACCACGCCGCCGCGGCGGTGGCCGTGGGGCGGCCGGAGACGGGGGGGACGGCGGAGAACCCGCGCGGCATCCCGGTGTTCGCGTGGAAGGGTGAGAGCCTCGCCGAATACTGGTGGTGCACCAACGAGGCCCTCGTGTGGCCGGACGGCGGCGGACCCTCGCTCATCGTCGACGACGGCGGCGACGCCACGCTGCTGGTGCACAAGGGCTACGAGTTCGAGCAGCTCGGCGAGGTGCCGGGGTTCGACCCGGAGTCCGAGCCCGAGGAGTGGGGAGTCATCCTCGACCTCCTGCGGAACCTCCAGGCCCGCGACAAGGGGCACTGGCAACGCGTCAGCCCGGCGATTCGCGGGGTCAGCGAGGAGACCACCACCGGGGTGCACCGGCTCTACGAGATGACGGAGGCGGGCACGCTGCTGTTTCCCGCCATCAACGTGAACGACTCGGTGACCAAGAGCAAGTTCGACAACGTCTACGGCTGCCGCCACTCGCTGCCGGACGGCCTCGCGCGGGCCACCGACGTCATGCTCGGCGGCAAGGTGGCGGTCGTGTGCGGCTTCGGCGAGGTGGGGAAGGGCTGCGCCCAGGCCCTGCGGGGCCAGGGGTGCCGGGTCGTCGTCACCGAGATCGACCCCATCTGCGCCCTGCAGGCGGCGATGGAGGGCTACGAGGTCAACACCCTCGACGCGATGATCGAGCGCGCCGACATCTTCATCACCGCCACCGGCAACCGGGACATCATCTCGGCCCGGCACATGGCCCGCATGAAGGACAAGGCCATCGTCGGCAACATCGGTCACTTCGACAACGAGATCGACATGGCCGGCCTGAAGAAGACGCCCGGCATCCAGCACGTCCACATCAAGCCGCAGTACGACGAGTGGCGCTTCCCCGACGGCCACAGCGTGATGGTGCTCGCCGAGGGGCGCCTGCTGAACCTCGGGTGCGCGACCGGCCATCCGAGCTTCGTCATGTCCGCGTCGTTCACCAACCAGGTCCTCGCCCAGATCGCGCTGCACCAGAACAAGGGCGAGTACGGCAAGCGGGTCTACATGCTGCCCAAGCGCCTCGACGAGAAGGTCGCCCGGCTGCACCTCGACCACCTCGGGGTCCGGCTGACCAGCCTCACCCCGGAGCAGGCGGGCTACATCGGCGTAGACGTTGCGGGTCCGTACAAGCCGGAGCACTACCGCTACTGATCGCGACCGCGTACATCGGCACGTTGGCGTCGACGAACACCTCACCGCTCGACTGGCGATGGGGGATAAAGCGGAATTGAGACAAAATAGTGCTAAGATCGGGAGATGATTCACCGGATATCGGTCTCGAACTACTTCTCGATTCGAGACGAGGCGGTGCTCGACCTGCGGATTCCGAAGACCGCTCCGGATCTGCCGCGCTTCCGGCGGAGCAGCGCTCGACCCGATGTCCGCCTCCCGTCGGTGGTCGTGCTGATAGGCCCGAACGGATCGGGCAAGACGAAGCTGCTCACCGCGCTGCATGACGCTGCTGTCTTCGCCGCCCATTCCTTCCATCTCACCTCGCGGTCCGACGACGACGGGCTGAATGCGTTCCAGCCGTTTCGGGCGTCGCGGCCGTCACTCGAGCCGACGTGCATTGGTGTCGACCTCGAAGCCGACTGGCTGTCTCCGGGGTCGGCGCCGAACCTGTTTCGCTACGAGCTTGCCGTGGGCGCGGTTTCAGACGGTGGGCCCCGGGTGGTGCGCCGAGAGGCGCTCTTCCATTTTCCCCACGGCCGGCCCCGCCGTCTGTTCGAGCGGCGAGCCCCCGGGGTCTCGGCCCATACCGCCCCCGAATTCGAGCTCAAGGCGGGCGACGAGCGCTTGAAGGCGGTTCGCGACGACGCCTCCCTCGTCTCCACGCTGGCTGCGCTCAACGTGCCGCTGGCGCAGAGGATACGAGACCGGTGCTACCTGGTCGCCACGTCGAGCAACGTTTCCCCCCGTGGCCCTTGGCAGCTCCCGACGGACTACGTGGTCAGGCACATCCAGGACGACTCGAGGTTGGAGACCTGGATCAACGACGAGATCCGGCGCGGCGACCTTGGGATCTCCGGCATGCGTGTAGTGTTCAAGGAAGGCGGGAGCCATGCGCTATTCGATCACCACGGGCTCGGCCACCCCGTACATCTCGCGTGGGAATCGGAGGGAACGAAGCGCCTGTTCCACCTGCTGCCGCAACTTCACCGCTCGTTGTCGGCGGCCACGCCGGTGGTGCTCGACGACTTCGACAGCGGCCTTCACGTCGACATGGCCGGTCGCATGCTGCACTACTTCCAGTCGACGGAGACCAACCCCGGAGGCGCGCAGCTCCTGGCGGCGGCGCACAACGTGGGCCTGCTCGACGACCTCGAGAAGGAGGAGCTGTTCCTCGTCGAGAAGGACGAGTCGGGCGCCACGCGGGTCCACGGGGCGCAGGACGTGCGCGGCCTGCGCCGGGTCAACCGCCTGTATCCCAAGTACCGCGCCGGAGTGCTGGGCGGCGTGCCGACGTTCGGGTAGAGACCCATGCGCCGGCGGCCCGCGGTTCCGTCGAGGAAGGCCTTCTTCATCGGCGTGGAGGGGCGGAGCGACGAGGCGTTCATCGCGTTTCTCCAGCGTTGGTGCGATCGGGAGGGGCTTCACGTCCACCTGAGGGCTTCGGCGGCCCGCGGGGGGAGCCCGCGCTCCGTCGTCGAGGACGCCGGGCGGGCACTCGTCCGTTCCTCTCCCCGGCAATTCGCGGCCGGGCTCGTCCTGCTGGACGCCGATCGAATCGAAAGGGATCCGCGGGAGGGACGCGAGGCGTCGGCGGTCGCCAAGCGATACGGTCTGCGGCTTGTGTACTCGCGGCCCAATCTGGAGGGTCTGCTGGTCCGGCTGCACGCCGGGCGCGAGCGGTCCCTGGTGACGGCGCGGCATGCCATGCGGGAGCTACAGGTGCTCTGGCCCGAGTATCGCAAGCCGCCGAGCGCCGACGAGTTGGCGCAGCGCTTCATGCCGGGAGATCTCGAGCGGGCGGCCCGGCACGACAGGCACCTGAGAACGCTGCTCCAGGTCGTCGGCCTGATGCCTGACTGACGCGCGGGCTGGGTCCGCAAATCGTGACGAATCACAGCCCACGAACCCGAACATTCAGTCATGACGCAGCACTAGACGCAGCACTACTAGCGCGCACCGGGCGACTCCGGGCCAGGGTCGCCTCGGACGATGCGCTGGCCCAGGGCACGCAGGGTGTCGAGGTCGTGGACGTCGTCGGGCAGGAGGGGGATGCGCACCTGCGGTATCCTCGCGAAGGCCCGTTCGATCTCTTCGAGGTAGCGGGCCTCCTGCCGGCGCCGCGCTGCGAGGAATTCACCATCGGCGTCGTCGGGCAGCACCCGGTTCACCACCACCGCGCTCACCGGGATCGAGAAGCGGCCCAGGATCTCGTGCGCCCTGACGGTCTCGAGCACCGAGAGCCGGTCGGGGTTCAGCACCGAGACGAAGGCCGTGCGCGAGCGGTCGAGGAGCTGCTCGCGGGCGCGGATGAACTTCCGCCGCCGCGCCTGCAACAGGTCGTCGAGCTGCGCGTCGCGGCTGCCCGGCTCGTGGTCGGCGGCGGTCTCCAGCCTCGACAGCTCGTCGCCCTTCACGCGTCCCCCGCCCAGGTGCCGGAGGGCGTCGCCGAGGCGGGCCGAGCGCTCGCGGTGGCCGAGCAGCCCGTCGGTCCACGCGGCCATGATGTCGGGCAGCGACAGGAGGCGGACGGTGTGCCCGGTCGGCGCGGTGTCGAAGACGACCCAGTCGTACTGGTCCCCGGCCCGCGTCATGAGCTCGGCGACGCGTTCGAGCAGGGCCGCTTCCATGGTGCCGGGGGCGAGTCGCGCGAGGTCGAGCTGGCGGTCGATCTCGTCGAACTGGCGCGGGTGCACCAGGCGCTTCATGCGCGCCTTGACCGCCTGGACGTGGGTCTCGGCCTGCCGGTCGGGGTCGATCTCGAGCGCCCACAGCGCGTCGGCGATGGCGGTCTCGCGGTCGCCGACGGGGCGGCCGAACAGATCGGCGAGCGAGTGGGCGGGGTCGGTCGAGACGAGCAGGCACCGTCGGCCGCGGGCGGCGGCGGCGAGGCCCAGGGCGGCGGCCGTGGTGGTCTTGCCGACGCCGCCCTTGCCGCCGACGAAGAGCAGGGGACGGTTCAGGATCTCGTCGAGCAGGGCGGCGCTCCCGCGTGATGTCCCGGGGACGGTTCGGCCCGAGCGGCCCGTGCCGAAGGGCGCGGCATCAACACGGGTCCTAGCAGCAGCGGAAGCCGTCGAGGGGAGAGTGCTCCAGCCCCTGCCGGCGGTGCCAGTCGTGGAAGCGCTCGAGCAGCACCGGCTGCAGCTCGAGGGTGTAGTAGGCGGCGGGGTTCGGCACGCCCATGAGCTCGGCGAAGACGAAGAGCATGAACAGATCGTCCTCGTCGCGCCGGGCCCGCGCCAGGGCCCCCCGGTAGGGGGCGGCGTAGAACTCGTCCAGCAGCTCCGTCAGGCGCGCAAACCACCCCGGGCCCCGGCTCGTGCCGGGCTCCGGAGCCTGTCGCGGGTCCCGCGTGGTCATCGCTCCCCCCGCAGCGCGGTCAGGCGCTCGCGCCGGCCTCCGCCGCCCGCTTCTCCCGCAGGAACGCCGAGCCCGCCTCGAGCATCGTGAAGATGGCCAGGAGCACGATCATGACGTCGATCCACAGCAGCGGGTAGAAGATGCCGCCCTCCCGGTACAGGTTGCCGAGCTGGTAGAGGGCGGCGGCGAGAGCCATCGTGGTGATGAAGACCATGGGCACCAGCGTGTAGCGGACGGGCCGTCCGAGCTTCACGAGGATGACGCTGATGACGAGCAGCGTGAGTCCCGCCAGCAGCTGATTGGTGGTGCCGAACAACGGCCAGATCAGCATGCCGCCCTCGCCGCTCGGCCCGCCCGCGCCGAACGCCAGCAGCAGGCACGCGGCCACCGCCGCCCCCGTCGCCGCGTAGCCGTTCTGCAGGATGGGGATGTTGTAGATGGCGCCCCACTCCTGCACGATGTAACGCTGCAGCCGAACTCCGGCGTCCATCGTGGTGCCCGCGAAGAGGACCGCCATGACCGCCAGCAGGGTCGCCGCGAACTCCGTCGAGATGCCGATGCCGGCCGACACGATGCGCGCGCCGCCCTGCACGAACGCGGTCATGCCGCCGTTGCCGAACTCGCTGTACATGGCCTCCCAGTCGCCGAGGCTGGCGAACCCGGCCGTCGCCGCGATAATCGCCACGAGGGCCAGCGAGCCCTCGCCCGACGAGCCCAGGTACCCCACGAACCGGGCGTCGGTTTCCTTGTTGAGCTGCTTCGACGTGGTGCCCGAGCCGACGAGCCCGTGGAAGCCCGAGATCGCCCCGCACGCGATGGTGACGAACAGCAGGGGGAACAGGGGCGGCGCCGAGGCCGGCACGTTGGGATTGATCGCCGGGGCGACGATGGTGGGGTTCGCGATGAGCACCGCGCCGTAGAGCAGCCCCAGCCCCACGAAGAGCTGGATGCCGTTGATGTAGTCGCGCGGCTGCAGGAGCAGCCACACCGGGAGCAGGGACGCGATGCCGGCGTACAGGAACAGGATGAGGATCCACTGCGCGCCCACCGGCACCAGTCCCGCCGTCAGCTCGATGGGGAAGCGCTCGCCCAGGTAGATGACCGCGTACAGGATGACGGTGCCGACCACCGTGGGCCAGAGAATGGGCACCCCCATGCGATAGATCAGGATGCCGATGCCGACGGCGACGAAGACGGCCGTCCACGCCGGAATGACGGCGCTCGGGGTGTTCTGGAACTCGTTCGAGATGGCGACCGCGAACACCGCGTTGACCATCATCAGCAGGAAGAAGACGACGATCATGAACAGGGTGCGGGCGCGGACGCTGACGACGTCGCCGGTCAGCGATCCCACCGACTTCGCCTTGTTCCGGACGCTGGCCCACACCGCGCCGAAGTCGTGGACGCCGGCGAAGAACATCGTGCCGAAGATGACCCAGAGGAAGGCGGGCAGCCAGCCCCAGATGACCGCGATGCCCGGTCCGATGATGGGCGCGGCGCCCGCCACCGCCGTGAAGTGGTGGCCCCACAGGACGACCCGGTTGGTCGGGATGTAGTCCACGTCGTCGCGCATGGTGTGGGCGGGGGTCTCGAAGTCGGGGTCCAGCCGGTAGATCTGCTCGGCGATGAACTTCGAGTAGAAGCGGTAGCCGAGGAAGATCATCGCGAGGCCGACAACGGAGAGAAGGGTGGCGTTCATCAGATGAGACCTCGTAGCCGGACGGGACTGCCGCCGCGGAATGGGCCTATTCTACACGGGCCGGACGACACCACGGCGCTCCCGCCGGCGGGCCGGAGCGCCGCGGACCGGGGATGACACGATGTACGGGGCCCTCGCGGACCTGGTTCTGCTCGCGCACGCGGGGTTCATCCTGTTCGCGGCCGGCGGCGCGCTGCTGCTGCGGCGCGTCCCGCGCGTCGCCTGGCTGCATCTGCCGGCGGTCGCGTGGGGCGTCGCCATCGAGTGGTCGGGCGGGGTCTGTCCGCTCACGCCGCTCGAGGTGTGGCTGCGGCGGCAGGCGGGGGCGTCGGGCTATCGGGGCGGCTTCATCGAGCACTACGTCGCCGCCGTCATCTATCCGGCCGGGCTGACCCGCGGCATGCAGATCGCCCTGGGCGGGGGGCTGCTGCTCCTCAACGTCCTGCTGTACTGGCGCGCGTGGTCGGCCTGTTCCGGCCGGGGTCGCAGGCGGTAACGCCGCCTGCTTCCCGGCGGGACGTCGCGCCCGCGCCGGAGCCGGCGATTGCCCGCTCCGCCGAGAGCGGCTCCGGGGTTCCCGGCCGGTCGCCCGACCGCGCCGCGGCTTCAGGGCCGCTGCTCCTCGTCGGCTGCCGAAACCGGGGCGACCGCGCCGGCGTAATAACATTAGGACGATGACACGCAACGTCGTGCGGAATCTGCGGCCCGTGCTGGTCGCGCTGCTGGGGATGGGCCTCGCCGGCTGCGGCGCCCTCCCGGAGGAGGCGACCGAACCGTCGGCGTCGACTCTCCCGGACAGGGGATCGGCGGTCGCGGCCCACGCCGCCGCCGACGCGCGCCGCGGCCCGCTTCTCGTGGTGCTGGGAGACAGCCTGACCGCGGGGCTCGGTCTCGACGTCGAGGAGGCGTATCCGGCCCGCCTCGAGCGGGCGCTGCGCGACGACGGCTACGCGGTCACGGTTGTGAACGCGGGAGTGTCCGGCGACACCACCGCGGCCGGGCTCGCCCGCGCCGAGTGGGCGCTCGCGGGCGACGTGCGCATCCTCGTGATCGCCCTCGGCGGGAACGACGGGCTGCGGGGACTTCCCGTCGATCAGATGGAGCGCAACCTCTCGCAGATTCTCGCCCTGGCGGGGGAACGCGGCATTCCGGTGCTGCTGGCGGGCATGGAAGCGCCCCCGAACTTCGGTTCGGTCTATACCGCGGAGTTCCGGACGGTGTTCGAGGACCTCGCCCGCGAGCACGACGCGGCGCTCCTGCCGTTCCTGCTCGACGGGGTGGCGGCGGATCCGGACCTCAACCAGGCCGACGGGATTCACCCGAACGCGGCCGGCGCGGCAATCGTGGCCGCGCACGTGCGGGACGCGCTCGAACCTCTGCTGCCCGCCCTCATTCCATGAACCGGCCGACGACGCCACTCGCCGATTCCGCATCGTCGCGGCTCCCGGCTTCGCGCGGGCGCCGGAGCCCGCCGCGAGCCCCTTCGACCACCTTGAACCCGTCGGCGCCGTAGCTTGCCGCATCTTGCCCGCCGTCCCTCGAGAGAACGCATGATCGAGCTCCGCAACGTCTCCAAGACCGTCGTCAGCGGAAACGCGCCGCTGACCATCGTGCAACCGCTCGACCTGACGGTGTCCTCCGGGCAGTACGTCTCCATCGTCGGGCCGTCCGGCAGCGGGAAGTCGACGCTGCTGGGCCTCATCGCGGGGCTCGACGCGCCGACCACCGGCGAGATCGTCATCGACGGGGTGGAGATATCCGGCCTCGACGAGGACGCGCTGGCCCGGCTCCGGGGCCGGAAGATCGGCATCGTGTTCCAGTTCTTCCATCTCGTGCCCTCGTTGACCGCGTTCGAGAACGTGCTCGTGCCGCTGGAGATCGCCGGCGCCGCGCGGGCGTCCGACCGGGCCGCGGCGCTGCTGTCCGAGGTGGGGCTCGAGGGCCGGGCCGAACACTATCCGGCCCAGCTGTCGGGGGGCGAGCAGCAGCGGATCGCGATCGCGCGGGCCCTTGCCAACGAGCCGCCGATCCTCCTCGCGGACGAGCCCACGGGGAACCTGGACAGCGTCAACGGGCGGCACATCGTCGAGCTGCTCCGGCGGGTCAACCGGTCGCGGGGCACGACCATCGTGCTCGTGACCCACGACAGCGAGCTGGCGTCGGGAACCGACGTCACCCTTCGGATGCGCGACGGCCGCACCGAGCGGGTGGCGCGGCCGCCGGCCGTGGAGGTGCCCGCATGACGTTCGTGCTCCGGATGGTCGGTCGCGAGCTGCGCGCGTCGTGGCGGCGGCTCGCCTTCTTCTTCATCTGCGTGGCGGTCGGGGTGAGCGCGATCGTGGCGTTGCGGTCGGTCATCCAGCAGGTGGGGGTGGCGATGGCGGGCGAGACGCGCGCCCTGCTCGCGGCCGACGTGGAGATCGAATCCGAGCAGCCGTGGTCGGAGGCGGCCCTCGCCACCATCGAGAGCGTCCTGGGAGCCGAGCCGGGGCTGAGCCGGACCCGGTCGATCGAGACGCCGACGATGGTCCGGCCGGCCGACGAGTCGAAAGCCGTGGCCCGGGTCGTCGAGCTTCGGGGCGTCGAGGCCGCGTTCCCGTTCTACGGGCGCTTCGTGCTCGAGGACGGCCGGGCCTACGACCACGGCCTCCTCGCCGGCGGGGGGGCCCTGGTGCGGCCCGAGCTGCTGACCCAGCTCGACGTCGCGGTCGGCGACGACATCCTCATCGGCGACCGCAGCTTCGAGATCCGCGCCGTCATCCTGCGCGAGCCGGGGGGAGGCATCGGCGCGTTCAGCTTCGGGCCGCGGGTGCTGATCGACTACGACGACCTGCTGGAGACGGGCTTGCTGACCCTCGGCACGCGGGCCGAGCGGCAGATCCTCGTCAGGGTTCCCGAGCCCCGCGTCGACCCGCTGGTGGACTTGCTGCGCGGACCGTTGCGCGAAGAGTTCGTGCGGGTGCGGTCCTACCGCAACACCGAGGACCGGATTGCCCGCAATCTCTCCCGGGCCGAGAACTACCTGAGCCTCATCGGCTTCGTGGTCGTCGTGCTCGGGGGCATCGGAGTGTGGAGCGTCACCCGGGTATTCGTTCAGCAGCGGGTGCGCAGCGTCGCCGTTCTCAAGTGCCTCGGGGCGACGAGCCGGCAGGTCCTGGCCGTCTACGTCGTTCAGGTCGCCATCCTGGGGCTGGGCGGCGCGCTCCTCGGGGCCGCGCTGGCGGCCGCCGTGCTGGCGTCGTTGCCGTCGTCCCTCACCGCTCAGGCGGCGGCCGTCGCCGGGGTGGAGGACCTCTCCTACGGGGTGACCGGCTCGGCCGTCGCCCAGGGGCTGGGAGTGGGCGTCCTCGTCTCGCTGCTGTTCGCGCTGGGGCCGCTGCTGGAGATGCGCACCATCAAGCCGCTGGCCCTCATCCGGTGGAACCTGATCACCGTCACCACGCGCGACTGGGTGCAGTGGGCGGTGGTGGGCGCGCTGGCGATCGGGCTGGTCGCGCTCGCGAGCTGGCAGGCGGCCTCGTGGGAGGCCGGCCTGTGGGTGTGCGGCGGGTTCGCGGCGGTCGCGGTGGCGCTCCACGGCGTCGGGCGGACGCTGGTCCGGTTGATTCAGCCCCTGGGCGCGGGCGCCCGGTTCGCGGTGCGCCATGCCGTCCTCAACCTGGCCCGGCCCGGCAACCAGACCCGCGTCATCCTCCTCGCGGTCGGGTTGGGGAGCTTCTTCGTCATCGGCATCCACGCGGTGCAGGCCAACCTGCTGGGCGCGTTCGCGCTGGAGATCCGCGACGACAGCCCCGACATGTTCCTGATCGACATCCAGCAGGACCAGCAGGCCGGGGTCCGCGAGCTCCTTGAGGACCGGATCGGCGAGGCCCCCAACCTGCTCCCGGTGCTGCGGGCGCGCGTGACCGGGGTCGACGGACTGCGCACACGGCTCGACACCGCCCGCGCGGTGCGCCGGCGGGGGGTCGGGCGCGAGTTCACGGTGACCTACCGCGATCGCCTCGAGGCCAACGAACGGGTCGTCGAGGGCGCCTTCTGGGAGCCGGGCGGCCCCGGCCGGCCCGAGGTCTCGGTGGAGGAGAGTATCCGCGACCGGCTGGACCTGGCGATGGGCGACGTGCTGCAGTTCCGGGTGCTGGGGCGCGACATCCGGGCGACGGTGTCGAGCGTGCGCACGGTCGACTGGGACGACTCCCGCAGCGGCGGCTTCATGTTCCTGTTCAGCCCCGGGGTTTTCGACGAGGCTCCCCACAGCTTCATCTCGTTCCTGCGCGGCCCCCCGGAGACGACGGCGCGCGCCCGGCTGCAGCGCGATCTGGTGGCGGGGTTCCCCAACGTCTCGGTCATCGACGGGCTCGAGGTCATCGCTACCGTCCGGCGCATTCTCGACTACGTCACGCTCGCGATCACGCTGGTCGGGGGCATCGCGATCTTCAGCGGGGTCCTGATCCTCGTCGGGTCGGTCGCCATGACGAAGTACCAGCGGCGTTACGAGACCGCCATCTTCCAGACCCTCGGCGCCACGCGCCGCAGCCTCATCACGATGCTCGTCGTCGAGTACGGCACGCTGGGCGTCCTCGCGGGCGCCGTCGGCTCGGTCGGCGCCCTCGGGCTGACCTGGGGCCTCAGCCGCCACCTGCTGGAAATCAGCTGGGATCCCGCCCCGCTGGTCAACCTCGGCGGCATGCTGCTGACGGCGCTGGTGGTGGGGAGCGTGGGGGTCGGGGCCAGCCTCGACATGCTGCGGCGCAAGCCGCTGGGCACGCTCCGGGCGGAGTAGCGGAGCCGTCTCGGCCGTTCGGAGCGCCGCTGCGGGTTGCCGGCCGGCGTCGGGATGCCCACGTCGTGGGTGCCGTGCGCGGGTGCCGGGTCCGGTGGCGTCGAGTGGCGCCGGCAGGTCGATGCGGCCCGCTGCGGAGGAGGTCGGACCCGCCCCCGGGGACCGGCGACCATCTGGTATGATTGGAATTTGCACGTGCATCCGGGATGCGGTTCTGTCCGGATGCGGTCCGATGCAGGCGGCGACGGCGCGGGCGCGACTGTGGCGGCGGCCCGTTTCACTGCTTCGCGGGCCAGCGCCCGGCGGCTCCGTGGCGGCACGTGGCACCGGAGAGTCCCGATGGACATGGCACGCTACAGGGACGCGTTGTTGCGCAAGCGCTCCGAGATCCTGACGGTCGGCGCGGGCGCGAAGCCGATTCAGGCGACCCAGGGAACGAGCAGCCGGCAGGGGGACCTGGCCGATCAGGCCACGGGCAACAACGAGGTCCACATCCAGCTCAAGCTCAAGCAGACCGACGCCAAGATCCTGCAGGCCATCGAGGAGGCGCTGTGGCGCCTCGAGCAGGGCACTTACGGCGTGTGCCGGGACTGCGGCGAGCCGGTGGCCGAGGCGCGGCTGAACGCCATTCCGTGGACGCGCGTGTGCATCACCTGCAAGGAGAGGCAGAGCGCGCGGTGACCATCCGGCCGCCGGCCCGCTGACGCCGGCGACCGGGATCCGACTGTATCCCGCGGTTGCCGGGGGCGTGGCGAGGCCGCCGATGGCACTACCGGAGCAACGCGCGGCCGTGGCGCTCGGGAGCAACGTCGGCGATCGCGCGTCGCATCTGACCTACGCGGTGGGCCGTTTGCGGCTGATGCTCTCCGACGTCGTCGTCTCCCGGTTCATCGAGACCCGCCCGGAGCACGCGGTCGACGAGCCCCTCTTTCTCAACGCGGCCCTCGTGGGGGGAACCCGCGACACGCCGGTCCGGCTGCTGGCCCGGCTGCTGTCGATAGAAGGGGAGCGGGGGCGGGTTCGGTCGTATCCGGGCGCGCCGCGCACGCTCGACCTCGACCTGGTGCTCGTCGGCGATCTCGCCGTCGAGTCGCCCTCTCTCACCCTGCCCCATCCGCGTTTCCGCTCCCGGGCGTTCGTCCTCGAGCCGCTGGCGGAGATTGCGCCGGAGCTCGTCGATCCGGTGACCGGCAAGACCGTGTCCCGACTGCTGGGGATGCTGCGCGCCGGCGGGGCCTGACCTCGACTCCACGGCCCGGACGGCTACTCGAAGCGCAGCGACTCGATGGGGTCGAGCTGCGCGCCCTTCCACGCCGGGTAGAAGCCGAACAGGACGCCGATCACGGCGGCGAAGCTGACCGAGATCACCACCGCGTCGGGCGGCACCCGGGCCGGCCACTGGAGGAACTCGGTCAGCCCTCCGGAGACCGCGAAACCGAAGCCGACGCCGATCAGGCCGCCCACCAGGCTGAGGGCGATCGCCTCGACCAGGAACTGCCACAGCACGTCCTTGCCCTTGGCCCCGACCGCCATGCGCAGCCCGATCTCGCGCGTGCGCTCGGTGACCGACACGAGCATGATGTTCATGATGCCGATGCCGCCGACGATCAGCGAGACGACGGCGATGGCGAGGGTGAACATGGTCATCGTCTGGGTCATGCCGGTCCGCATGCTGGTGATGTCGTCCTGAGTGCGGACCATGAAGTCGTTGTCCTCGCCGGGGATCAGCTCGTGCTCGACGCGCAGCACCGCCTCGATCTCCTCCGAGACCTCCTGAATCTCGTCGGCGGAGCGGGCCGAGATGGTGATGCCCGAGATGTTCGTGCCGTCCCGCCCCCGGAGCTTGCGCTGGACGGTCGTGTAGGGCGCGAAGATCGAGTCGTCCTGGTCCTCGCCGAACGATCCGGAGCCCTTCGCCTCCATGACCCCGATCACCCTGAACGACTGGTTGCGAACGCGGATCGTCCGGCCGACGGGGTCGATGCCCTCTCCGAACAGGTTGTCGCGCACCACCGATCCGAGCACCGCGACCTTGGCCGCGCTCGAGACCTCGGTCGGCGTGAAGAAGGTGCCGTCTTCGACTTCCCAGAACCGGATGAGGGGAAACTCGACGTCGACGCCCTCGATGCGGGTGTACCAGTTCTGGCCCCCGGCTATCACCTGATCGCGGGTGTTGACGGTGGCGCTCAGGTACTGGGCACCGCTGACCTGCTCGCGGATCGCCGCGACGTCCTTGACCTTCAGCCGGGGAGACGACCCCATGCCCCCGCTGACGCCGCCGCGGCTCCAGTTGCCGGCGCGCACCATGATGAGGTTGGTGCCGGCGGACTGGATCTGGGTCTCGATCTCCTCCTGGGCCCCGGTGCCGAGCGCGACCATGGTGATGACCGCGGCCACCCCGATGATCATGCCGAGCATGGTCAGCGCGGTGCGCATCTTGTTGCGTCCCAGGGCCTTGAGGGCGGTTCGGAAGATGAGCAGCAGTGACATGCCGGGTTACTCCTCGTTCGGCGGGTTGTCGGTCGTCGAGCGCGGGGCGCTCTCCTGCGGGTCCGCGGCGGGCGGCGGCGGCGCGGGGCGGTCCGCTTCGGCCGCGGCCACCGCGTCGTCGCCGCCGTCGAGCTCGGCGAGCTCGACCTGCGCCCGTCGCAGGATGTTCAGGGCGGGCTCGATCGCGTCGTCGTCGTCGGGCAGCGCCGCGAGCTCGTCGGCGGCCATGCGCCGGACCGGGTTCGGCTTGTCGCTCACGATGCGGCCGTCGCGGAAGGCGATGATGCGGGTGCCGTACTCCGCGATGTCCTGCTCGTGCGTGATCAGGAGGACGGTGATGCCGCGCTCGGTGTTCAGGCGCTGGAAGATGTCCATCACCTCGATGCTGGTGCGGCTGTCGAGGTTGCCGGTCGGCTCGTCCGCCAACAGGATGGCGGGCTCGTTGATGAGGGCGCGGGCGATGGCCACGCGCTGCTGCTGCCCGCCGGAGAGCTGGCTGGGGTGGTGGTGGGCGCGGTCGCTGAGACCGACCTCGGCCAGGGCCTCGCGGGCCCGCCGGTGCCGGTCGCGGGCGCGCAGGCCGTTGCCGTTGTACAGCAGCGGCAGCTCCACGTTGTCGATGGCGTTCGTGCGCGGCAGCAGGTTGAAGCCCTGGAAGACGAACCCGACCTTCTTGCTGCGGGCGGTGGCCAGGGTGTTCTTCGACAGGGTGGAGACGTCCTGTCCGTCCAGGATGTACCGTCCCGACGTCGGCCGGTCCAGGCACCCCAGGATGTGCATGAACGTCGACTTCCCCGAGCCGGACGGACCGATCACGGCCACGAACTCGCCGGTCCCGATCTCCAGCGACACGCCGCGGAGGGCGCGGACCTTGACCTCGCCGAGGTCGTAGACCTTGGTGAGATCCTGAACGGCGATGGTCGTCGTCATGATCGTCTCAGGGACCTAGCCCGCCCATCGTCGCCTTCGGCTCCGCTGGGCGCCCAACCAACCCTGCCAGGAGTCTGCACCGTTCTACGGCGCAGACTCCTAGCGCCGGCCGCGCCGCCCGAACTGCGGGATGAGCGGCGATGAGGACCGGGCCGCGGGACCCGAGCCCGCCTCGGGGGTGCTCACGTCGGTGACGAGCTGGGCCCCTTCGTTCAGCACCGCGGCGAGCATCGGCGCCTCGGCGGGGGCGACCGCCGGGGCGGCTTCGAGCCGCTGAATCATCTGCTCGAGACTCCGGCGCGCCGCGGGGTCGTCGATCAGCTCGATCTGCTGGCGCAGCTCGACGATCTGGGGGTCGGCGGCCGGTGTGGCCGGCGGGCGCGGGCGTGAGCCCGTCACGCCGACCAGCTCCGTCGCGGTCCCGTCGGTCACTCCCAGGCGCACCTCGACCGGGCTCAGCCGGTCGCCGTCCATCACCCAGAGCCGGCCGGTGGTCTCCTGCACTTCGAGCGGCGAGAACAAGGCGTCGATGGTCCGGGCGCCGCGTTCCACGGTGGGGATCGCGGGTCCGGCGTCGCGGTTGGCCCGGCGCCTCGCCCCGCCCGGCCCGCGTCCCCCGCCGGGGCCGCCGCCGCCCTCGCCCCGGCGCGCGGCAAAGAACTCGGCCCGCTGCTCCGGCGTCATGCCCTGAATCCGTTCCCGCATCGCCTGGCGCTCGGCATCGGACATGTTGGCGAATCCGCCGCCGCCCCCGCCCGGTCCCCCGGGCCCGCCGCCGGGCCCGCCGCGTCCCCCGAATCCCCCGGGCCCGCCGCGTCCCCCGAATCCCCCGGGCCCGCCGGCCGGTCCCGCCTGGCGGGCGTCGCTCGCCCCGCCGGATCCGGCGCCGCGCTGGAGCACCTCGGGCACCGGCTGGTTCAGCACCGCGAACATGTCCGGCGAGGGGCGGAACCGCAGGGCGGAGTTCGGCACGCGCAGCACGTTCTCGCGCCTCGCGATCTCGAGGGTCACGGTGGCGGTCATGCCGGGCTTCAACCGGAGATCGTTGTTCGGGACATCGATGACCGTCGCATAGGTCACGACGTTCTGAAGCACCACCGGCTCGAGGCGAATCTGCGAGACGGTCCCGTCGAACTCCTCGGCCGCGTACGCGTCGACGGTGAAGGTCACCGGCTGTCCCGGCCGGATCCGGCCGACGTCCGACTCGTCGATGTTGGCGATCACCTGCATCTCGGTCAGATCGGCGGCGATGATGAACAGCTCGGGGGCCGACATGCTCGCGGCGACGGTCTGCCCAACGTCGACCTGCCGCGCGATGACGATGCCGTCGATGGGGGCGGTGATGACGGTGTGGCCCAGGTTGACCTCGCTCTGGTTCAGCGACGCCCGCGACTGGATGACGCTGGCGTCGGCCGACTGCAGCTGGGCCTCGGCCGACCGAACCATGACCTGGGCCGCCTCGAGCTCGGACTCCGCGATCAGGTCCCGGGCCGCGAGCTCCTCCGATCGGCGCAGCTGGGTCTGCGCGTCCTCCAGGGCGACGGCGAGCCGCGCCACGTCGGCCTCGGAGCGCGCGAGGTTGGCGCGCGACTGCTCGACCTGCGACTCGAACAGCGAGGGCTCCAGGCGCGCGATGACGTCCCCCGCGCGAACGATGGAGTTGAAGTCGGCGTACAGCGCCTCGATGATGCCCGAGACCTGGCTGCCCACCTGCACCGTGGTGACTGCCTCGAGCGCTCCGGTCGCGCCGACGGTGTCGACCACGTCGCCCCGCGCGAGGGGCACGGTGCTGACCTCGGGCACGAACTCCGTCGTCCGGAATCCCAGATAGCCGTACGCGGTGATTCCGAGGGTGGCCAGGATGACGACGATGGAGACCTTCTTCATGGCACGCGGTCCTCGCTGCATGTGCGCATCGTTCGGAGCCTGCGGCGGCCCCGCCCGCGGCGGCTACTGGATGATCTGAATTCCGGCCTGCGACAGCGACGTTCGTTGCACGCGGTCCAGCTCGATCAGCGCCTTCTGCTGATCGAGGATGGCCCGCAGCTCGGTGTCCTGGGCGGCCGAGAGGTCCCGCTGCGCCTGGACGACGAAGAAGTTGGTCGACAGCCCCGCCTCGAAGCGGCTCTGCTCGGCCGCCAGCTGCTCCTCGGCGAGCTCGCGGGCGGCGGTGGCGGCCTCGATGCGCCGGGCGATGGCCCGGATCTGGAGCACCGCGTTGGTGACCTCGGTGGCCACCTGGAGCTCGAGCTGCCGCAGCTGCGCCTGCACCTGCTGGGTCTGGAGCTGCGCCCGCGCATAGGCGGCGTCGGCCGCGCTCGGGCCGATCGGATAGCTCACGTTGAGCTGGACCGTCCACACCGGATAGTCGAGATCGACGAGCTGGTCGAACGCGTCGTTGATGCCCCCCGGGACCTCCGTCAGCACCGCGCCGCCGAGGCCCGAGCGCACGAAGCGCGTACCGCCCTGCCCCTGCAGCTGGTAGCTGCCGGTGAGGTCGACCGAGGGCAGCCTCTGGTTGCGCATCGACGACAGGTTCACCTCGTTGATGTCGAGCTGCCGGCGCGACCGCTCGAGGTCGGTGCGTTCGTCGAGGGCCCGGCGGATGGTCCCCTCGAGGTCGATCGGGGCTGGAGATAGGGTGGGGAGGTCGATGGGGTTCAGGGTCGTCCGCCAGTACTCGTCGCCGGTGCCGTCGACGATCAGCTGCTTCAGCACGAGCTCGGCCGTCGCCAGGGCCTGCTCGGCCTGGGCGAGGGTCTGGCGGCGGGCCGCTGCCTCGGAGCGCGCCTGAACGACGTCGATGGGGGCCAGGGTGCCGATCTCGACCCGGGCCTCGTTGTCGCGGACGAGGGCCTCGGCGAGCTCCAGGGCCTGCTGCTGCACCTCCACCGACCGCGTCGCGTAGACCAGCTCCCAGTAGGCGTCGCGGACCGCCGACACCGTGTTCGTGACCGTCTGGCGCAGGTCGATGTCGGCGATGTCGCGGTTGATGCGGGTGACCTGGATCCCCTGCCGTATCGGATCGATCGTGAACCCGCGGAGCAACGGCTGGGTGTACGAGGCCTGGACGCTCGAGCGGTAGCTGGGGTTGAAGCTGGAGAAGAAGTTGGTCGACGCCGAGCGGTTGTTGTTGAAGTCGACCTGGTAGCGGCCGCCGCCCCACCCGACTTCCTGGCTGACCCCGCTGTTCAGGGTCACGATGTCGCTGATGACCGACTCTCCGCCGTCGAGCTGCGTCGAGGACGGATTGGTGCGCGAGTTGTTCTGGAAGTTCGTGTCGAACGTGGGGCGGTACGCCGCAAGCTGCTGGGCCAGGTTGAGATCGAACACTTGCGGGTTCAGCCGCTGGACGGCGAGGTCCAGGTTGCGCTCGAGGGCCCGGGCGACCGCCTCGTCCAGGGTCAGGTCGATCCGGGGGCCGGCGCCCGGCGTCTGCACCGCGGCCAGACGGCTGCGGGCCTGGGCGATCAGGTCGTCGACACGGCCGGCGGGAGTGGGCTGAGCTCCGGCGGGGACCGCCGTCGCCGCGAGGGCGGCGGCCGCAAGGGCACGAGACGAGACGCTCCACATGACGGTGCTGCTCCTTCGCGATTGCCCGGACGGCGGTTCCCGCCGCAGAGTGGGCCGGCGGGGCTCGCCGGTGCTCGCGTGGTGATGTCGGGTACGTAGACTCGCGGACCGGTCCGGATCTTCCGCTCCGTACCCCGCGGGTCCGGCTCCGCGGTGATTCGGACGCTCGCGCGAAGACGATTGGGAATGCCCTGCGCGGTCGCGGGTCCCGCCACCCGCCGCCAGCAGCTTGCGCCGTGGGAGCCTCGCGCCAGCGCAACTTCCGCGTGACCGCGAGGCCGCGCTAGCACCGGCTCCGGGACCGTCCGGATCCTCGGCTGTCCGGCTTCAGGTCCATCCATTCCTTGAGTGCCGTGCGTTGAGCCGGGTCGAGGACGCGATACATGCGGAAGACCATCAGGGTTCGCGTCTTGCTGAGCTCGCTGCGCGCCGCCTCGACCCGGTCGATCTGACGGGTGATGTCGATTTCCTCGACCTGCATGTTGGCGATCATCCGCGACAACGTGCGTTCTTCCGCGTTCAGGCGATGGTAGGAGTCGTGCATCTTCGGCAGCGCGTTCTCGTATATCCGCTCCAGATTCGCGGCCTGCTCCCCGCTCAGATCGAGCATCGCCGTCACTTGGTCCGACTGCCACCACCGATGAGGCCGCCGATTCTGCGCACCGGCCTCGAACGGCGCCGCGGCGCTCGCCACGACGAGAGCGGCCAAGACACTACCCCACCAGCGCATCGCGCGTCCTCCAGCGGAATGGACCGTGTTCCTTCTCGCAATACTGTTGGAGGACGGGAAACGTTTACTGTCCCCGCCGGTCGCCCGCGAGCGCGCCGAGCCGGTCGATGACGTGACCGACCGCCGAGTCCGGCGTCGACGCGCCGGCGGTCAGACCGATGTTGACCACCGGCAGGTCGGGGAGCCAGTCGAGGCCCCGCGTCTCGGCCGCCGGTGGCCGCCGGCCGTCGTCCACCGGCCGGTGCCGCACCTCGCGCGCCGATAACAGATCGCCGGCGGCGGCGATGTGATAGGTCGGAATCCGGCGACCTGACAATCGGGCCAGGTTCCTGGTGTTGCTGCTGTTGTACCCGCCGATCACGAGCATCAGGTCGAGGTCGTGATCGGCGAGCAGGGCCTCTATGGCGTCCTGCCGGTCCTGCGTGGCGCTGCAGATGGTGTCGAACGCCCGGTAGTGCCGATCGATCTCGGCTTCGTCGCTTCCGTACCGGTCGATCACGGCCCGGCGAATCATCTCCCCGATGGCGAGGGACTCGGACATCAGCATGGTGGTCTGGTTGGCCAGGCCGACCCGCTGCAGGTCGTGGTCGGGGTCGAAGCCGGGCGAAGCCGCGGCCCCGAACTTCGCGAGGAAGGCGGACGCGTCGCCTCCGCGCCGGATGAAGTCGCACACGAGCCCGGCCTCGGCCCGGTCGAGGACGACGAGGGACCTTCCGCCCGGGTACTCCGTGGCTTGCGAAGCGGTGGCCACGGTCTCCTCGTGCTTCGCCTTGCCGTGGATGATCGCGGTGAACCCGTCTCGGGAGTACTTGCGCACGTTCTTCCAGACGTTGAGGACCGACCCGCAGGTGGTGTCGACCAACGTGCAGCCCTGTCGCTGCAGGCGCGCGAGCATCGAGACCGCGACCCCGAAGGCAGGAAGGATCACGACGTCGTCGGGGCCGAGGGCGTGCGCGTCCGCGCCGGGGTCGCTCAGGAACCGGATGCCGGCGTCGCGCAAACGGTCGTTGACCCGCGGGTTGTGGATGATCTCGCCGGTCAGGTGGATGGGCCGTCCCGGGAACCGTCGAAGCGTCTGGTACGCGTAGTCGACGGCCCGGTCGACTCCGTAGCAGAAGCCGAACTCGCTCGCCAGGTACACGTGCAGGCGCCCGACCTTCCGCCGGTAGCCGGCGGCCCGCACTTCGTCGACCAGCGCGCTGTGGTAGTGCGCGGCCAGCTCGCCCGCGACCTCCTTCTTCAGCGCCAGCCCCTTCCGGAACATCCGTATCGGCTGTGCGGCTTCGGTCATGGCGTCCAGGGGGTGGTCCCGCGCGCGGGACCCGCGGGACAGGCGCTGCGGGTCATCGGACGGTGGAGGCGATGTCCGGCACGTGCGGCGTCAGCGCATCGATGGAAGCCAGCTCCGTCACCGGGAGACTGATCGTGGCGACGTCGAGGGTGTCGAGAAACGCGGTCTCGGTCATGACCTGCTCGAACTCGCTCAACGTGAGGGTCGTCGGTATGGCGTCACCCGCCGACGCGGGCGGAAGCTCGATGGTGCCGGCCAGCTCGAGGGGCGCGTTCACGCTCCCTTCGACGCCGGATTCCGCGAAGGTCGCGTCCGCGCCCGGCCCCGGCGCCGGATTGCGGTGAAAGTGCACGAGTTGCCCGGTGACCACCCCCAGGGCCAGACCGATGGCCGTGGAGGCCGCGGCCAGCCGGCCCGGGCCGAAAGCGACCCGGCGCTCCGGCGCACGGCGGAACGGGAACGCGAGGACCCGGGCCGGTTCGACTCTCCCGATGGCCTGGGCCAGTCGGTGGTCGATTCGCGCTCGCTGGGCCGCGAGCCGGTCCGGCGGGAAGGCCTCGCCGAAGGAGGCGTGGGAGGCGTCGGCCAGCGTATCGAGGAATGTCCGCAACTCGGCGGCGCGATGCTTGCACGGGGCGCATCGGCGCACGTGCCGCGCCGTCGAGATCGCGGTCGCGGTGCCCGCCGCGCCGAACACCACCCCGAGCAGGCGATCCATCGAGGGATGGCGCCGGCCGATGCGGGTGCGCCAGCGTTGCAGGAGCGCAGTCATCTTCTCGAGTCTACGCGCCATGACGGCTTCCATCGACCGCCTGCGAGCACTCTCACGGGCGACCGTTCGCGCGCCGGCCGGGCGCCGCGCCCCCGCGGCCGGTCCAGCTCTCGCGGGCGAGCGCGGCCCGCAGCTTCCGCACGGCCCGAAAGAGGTGCACCCGCACGGTCGACTCGTTGAGCCCCATGATGGCGCCGACCTCTCGTGCCGACCGTCCCTCGAGATGACTGAGTATCATCGCCGTCCGCTGGCGGACCGGAAGCCGGTCGATGGCCACCTCGAGCCGCGCCCGCTGTTCCTTGGCGAGCAGCACGGCTTCGGGCGACGGCTCGCGGCTCGGCGGTCCCTCGGGGAGTCGACCCTCGCGCGTCTCCGCGGACACCATCCAGCGGGCCCGCCGGCCGCGCGCCTTCAATCGGTCGAGGCAGGTGTTGACGAGAATGCGCGTGAACCACAGCTCGAAGAACAGATCCTCGCGAAACGACGGCAGGTGCGTGAACGCCTTGAGGAACGCGTCCTGGACGACCTCGTCCACCTCGGCCGGATCGCGAAGATAGTGATAGGCGATGCGGGCGGCTCGACGCTGCTGCCGATCGACGATGTCGCCGAAGCGCTCGGCCGCCTCTTCGCCGCGCCCCTCCGCGAGCAGGCGCTTCACCTGTCCGGCCAGACGGGTCTCGACCGCGGCCTGAGGGTCGGTGCTCTTCGCCGCCGGCGCGACCCGCAGATACCGCGCTCGACGGGTTGCGCCGCTCTCCGCGGACGAGTTGAAGGCCGTGCGCACGGAGGCATTATATTACAGCCGGGGTGCGCGCGCCGCGTTCGCACCGACGCCGGGCAGGTAGCCGTGCGGACCGCGCATTGACGATCGTGAAGACCGATAATAAGATATCGACGCGGCATCGGGCAGACCGGCCGCCGAGCTGCGGTTCGGTGCGGTCGTCCTGCGAGTTGGCTTAGCACCCCGGTCGGGCCTTCCTTTGACGGTGGAATCCTTTCCCCCCCCGCTCCGGCGAGACATGCCTCGTGACGGATGGAGTGCGCGATTTCCGGGCTAGCGGTGGAGAGACGGGGCGCATGTTGAACGTGAGTGCTGGCCAGCGGTTGGAGTCCGTCGGAATCGTCGACCCGGCGTCGGTGTTCTGGAACCTGTCGACGGCCGCGCTCTACGAGGAAGCGGTGGCGCGCCGCGAGGGAACGGTCGCGACGTCGGGACCGATCGTCTTCCGGACCGGCGCCCACACCGGGCGGTCTCCGCGCGATCGATTCCTCGTGGAAGAGCCGTCGAGCTCGGCCCGCATCGCCTGGGGCGACGTGAACCGCCCCATCGCCCCCGAGCAATTCGACGCCGTCCACCGGGCGGTCGGCGAGCATCTGCGCGGGCGCGACCTGTTCGTGCAGGACTGTTACGCGGGGGCGGACCCCGCGTACCGCCTGCCGGTGCGGGTGGTGACCGAGAAGGCCTGGCACTCGTTGTTCGCGCGTCATCTGCTGATCACGGAATCCGACCGCACGAAGCTCGCCGACCACGCCCCCGAGCTCACGGTGATCAACGCCGCCTCGTGCCAGGCCGATCCCCGGATACACGGGACCAACTCGGAGGTGTTCATCCTGCTCGATCTCGCGAGGCGCCTCGTCCTGATTGGCGGGACCAGCTATGCCGGCGAGATCAAGAAGTCGGTCTTCGCGGTCATGAACTACCTGCTGCCCCTGCGTCGCGTGCTGCCGATGCACTGCTCGGCGAACATCGGCTCCGGGGGCGACGTGGCCCTCTTCTTCGGCCTGTCCGGGACCGGCAAGACGACGCTGTCGAGCGACCCCGCCCGGCGCCTCATCGGCGACGACGAGCACGGATGGAGCGACCGCGGCGTGTTCAACTTCGAGGGCGGCTGCTACGCGAAGATGATCCGGCTGTCGGCCGAGGCCGAGCCGCAGATTCACGCCACGACGCGGCGGTTCGCGACGGTGCTCGAGAACGTGACCATCGACCCCGTGACCCGCCAGCTCGATCTCGATGACGACTCGATCACCGAGAACACGCGGGGAGCGTACCCCCTCGAGGCCATCGATTCGTACGTGCCGTCCCTGCAGGGGGGGCATCCGACCAACGTGATCATGCTCACCGCCGACGCCTTCGGCGTGCTGCCCCCGATCGCGCGCCTGTCGCCGGCGGCGGCGATGTATCACTTCCTGTCGGGCTACACCGCCAAGGTCGCGGGGACGGAACGCGGCATCACCGAGCCCAACGCAACGTTCAGCACCTGCTTCGGCGCTCCGTTCATGGTGTCGCCGCCGACCACCTACGCACGGCTCCTCGGCGAGCGGCTCGCGGAGCATCCCACGAAGGTCTGGCTGGTCAACACCGGGTGGACCGGAGGTCCGTTCGGGGTGGGGCGGCGCATGCCCATCGCACATACCCGGGCCCTGATTGCCGCGGTCCTGTCCGGCAGGCTCGACGACGTGCCGACCGCCCCCGATCCGGTCTTCAAGTTCGACGTGCCGCTCGCCTGTCCGGACGTCCCGTCGGACGTGCTCGAGCCGCGGCGCACCTGGGCCGACCCCGCCGGCTACGACGGCCAGGCGAACAGGCTGGCCGGCATGTTCGCCGAGAACTTCGAGCGGTTCACGGGCGACGTGTCGACCGAGGTCGCGGCGGCCGGCCCCGCGAGCGGGGTCTCGGTCAGCCGCGTGCAGGTGCCGTGACAGAACCTGCCTTCGAGCCGGTCATCGGTCTCGAGATCCACGCGCAGCTCCTCACCGACACGAAGATCTTCTGCGGATGCTCGACCCGTTTCGGAGCGGCGCCGAACGCGCACGTCTGCCCGGTCTGCCTCGGGCTGCCCGGGGCGCTCCCGGTCCTCAACCGCCGCGCCGTCGAGCTGGGCATCCGGGCCGCGTTGGCGTTGGGCTGCACCGTGCAGGCGCGTTCGGTCTTCGCCCGCAAGAACTACTTCTATCCGGACCTGCCCAAGGGCTATCAGATCTCGCAATACGAGCACCCCCTCGCGACCGGGGGCGAGGTGCGGTACGCGCAGGACGACGGCGACCACGCCGTGCGCATCATTCGCGCGCACCTCGAGGAGGACGCGGGCAAGTCCCTGCATGCCGGCGGCGGCGACCACACCCACCTCGACTTCAACCGCAGCGGGGTGCCGCTGATCGAGATCGTCACGCATCCGGACCTGCGGTCGCCGTCGGAAGCCGCGGTGTTCTTCACGCGGCTGCGCGGCATCCTGACCACGGTCGGGGTCAACGACGGGAACATGGAGGAGGGCAGCCTGCGCTGCGACGCGAACGTCTCGATCCGCCCCGCGGGGGAGACGGCCCTCGGGGTCAAGGTCGAGGTGAAGAACCTCAACTCGTTCCGGTACCTGCAGCGAGCGCTCGAGTACGAGATAGACCGGCAGACGGAGACGGTCCGCGCCGGGCGGCAGGTCGAGCAGGAGACCCGCCTCTGGGACACGGCCGCGAGCCGCACCGTGTCCATGCGGAGCAAGGAGGACGCGCACGACTACCGGTACTTTCCGGAGCCGGACCTGCCCCCGGTCGAGGTGTCGGAGGCGTGGGTCGCCGAGGTCCGGTCGGCGCTGCCGGAGCTGCCGGAGGCCCGGAAGCAGCGGCTCGCGCGCGAATACGGGCTCTCCGACGGCGAGGCCGCGCAGCTGGCCGACAGCGATGCGTCGACCCGCTACTTCGAGGCGGCGGCGGCCGCGTCCGGCAACGCGAGGGTGGCGGCCAACTGGGTCATGGGGGAGGTCGCCCGGCGGCTGAACGCCGATGGCGACGACATCGACTCGGTCGGGGTGTCGCCGGACGCGCTGGGCCGGCTGATTCGGTTGGTCGACGCCGGGGCCGTGAGCGGCAGCGCGGCGAAGACGGTCTTCGAGCGCATGTACGGGACCGGCCGCGAGGCGGGGGAGATCGTCGAGGCCGAGGGGCTCGCGCAGATCGGCGACGAGGAGAGGCTGCTCGAGGTGGTGACCCGCGTGATCGCCGACAACGACGATGCCGTCTCGCGGTTTCGCGGCGGCAACCAGGGCTCGCTGGGATTCCTGGTGGGGCAGGTGATGCGGGCCACCGGCGGGCGTGCGAACCCGAAGCTCGTCAACGCCCTCCTGCGGCGATCGTTGTCCGGCGGTCCCTGACCGCGCCGCGTGCCGCCGGAGACGGGCCGGAGCACGGCGCTCGTCGTTGACAGCGGCGAACGTTCACGCGTACACTGGAATCTCGCAATTCATGCAGCCGCAAGATCCTGCGCTCGCCAGCCTGCTGGTGGATTTCCGTCCACCGGAATCCCATGTTTTCGACAGCATTCGCACCGAGTTCTACCGCGAGGAGTTTCTGAAGCATCGCGACTGCCTGCGGCGGCAGCGGCACGCCTACTCCGAGTGCACGATCACCGAGATGGAGGCGGCGCTTCGCCACGTGATGGCTCGTGTCGATGAGCTCTGCGCCACGGGCAGCGCCGACGTCGATCGCGTCGTCAGCGGTCTGCTTCGCTCGTTCGATGGCGTGACGAAGCTGTCGGCATGGTCGGATCCCCCCGTCACCCACTGATTCTCCTGACATCTTCATTCCGTTCGCTCTCGCCGGTTCGCCGACACGCGCTCGACATCGTGGACGCGGCCCTTGCCGCGGTCGACCCCGCGCGACTCGTTCGTACGGCCCTGGCCGATCCGGCGGTTCGAGCGTTCATGGAGGGTGGGCCGGTCGGCCTCGTGGCCGCGGGCAAAGCGGCGGCGGGCATGGCCCACGGCTTCCTGACCGCCGTCGACCGGCCGATCCGTCGCGGCGTCGCCGTGGGGCCGGCGCCGGCGCCATCGACGTCGGCACCCGTCACCTGGCACCGCGGCGGTCATCCGGTCCCCGATGAGGGCAGCGTCCGGGCGGGGCGGCAGGCACTGCTTTGCGCGGCCGACCTGCCGTCCTCCGGTTGCCTCGTGGTGCTCCTGTCCGGCGGTGCGTCCGCGTTGCTGTCGATGCCGGCCCCGGGCGTCGGCCTGGACGAAAAAGTCGAGACGACCCGCGCGCTGCTCGCCGCGGGAGTGCCGATTCACGAGCTCAACTGCGTTCGGAAGCACCTCTCCGGGGTGAAGGGCGGACGCCTGGCCCTGGCCGCGGCGGGGCGCGTGCTGACCCTGGCCATCTCCGACGTGGTGCTGCCGGTCGAGGACGATCCGGGCGTGATCGGTTCGGGACCCACGGTTCGCGACGCCACCCGGTTCGCCGAGGCGCTGGCCATCGTCGAGCGCCCGGCGATACGGGGACGCGTGCCGCCGGGCGTGCGCCGGCTACTCGAGCGGGGCCGCGACGGCCTCGTCCCCGAGACCCTGAAGGCCGCCCCGGCCGCGGGCCGCGCGATGTACCGGGTGATCGGGAGCCGGCGCGACGCGATGTCCGGCGCCGCCGAGGCGGCCCGGCGGCTCGGATACGATGTGACGCAGATTGCCGAGCCCGTCATCGGCGAGGCGCGAGTCGCGGGGGCGGGTCATCCGGCGCGTGCGGCGTCCACCGTCGCGGGGCGGTCCGGGGCGTGGTGCGTCGTGTCGTCGGGCGAGACGACGGTCACGGTGTCGGGGGGCGGCCGGGGGGGCCGAAACCAGGAGCTGGCGCTGGCGGCGGTCGAGGAGATGGGCCGGTTGGGAGCCGAGGCGGTGCTGGCCAGCGTCGGCACCGACGGCGTGGACGGCCCGACCGACGCGGCCGGTGCCGTCGTCGATACCGCGACCGCGTCCCGCGCGCGGGACCTGCGGCTGGCCGACCCGGCGGCCTACCTGGCCGAGAACGACGCCTACGCGTACTTCGACCGGCTCGGCGATCTGGTGCGCACCGGGCCGACCGGCACCAACGTCGGCGATCTGCAGGTGGTGGTCGCGCGACCGTCCGACCGCGCGACCTGACGGTCGCGTTGGAAGTTTCGCAGGCGCGAAACTTCACCGGGTAAGGACACTGACGAGAATTACCTTGCCGTCTGCCAAGCGCGCGAAACCGCAGAATACGGGCTGAGCCTGGGTGCAGTTGGCAACCTTGTATCGATCGCTGCCCCAAGGCCCGACCGCGCGACCGGACATTCGTGTTGGACCTCTTGCTGGCGCGACTGCTTGTCATGACACAGGCCCTTGACCCGATGGTGGACGCCGATGCGGCGGACCGCGGCGACGGACCGGGGGCGGCGCTCGTTGGCCGCATCCGCGACCGGGTTCATCACCCGGCGACGATCCGCGAGCTGATGCGGGTGCTGAAGATTCCCCGGACCGATCGCTACGGGTTTCGCCGGCAGATTGCCCGGCTCGTCGACGCCGGCGAGCTCGTCCGGGTGCGCGGGAACCGCTACGGGCTCGCGGACCGGATGCACCTGATGGTCGGGCGCCTCGCCGTCAACCCGCGCGGCTTCGGCTTCGTCACCCCGGATCACGGCGGCGACGACGTCTACGTCGCCGGCGGCAACCTGGCGCCGGCGATGCACGGCGATCGGGTGACCGTGCGGGTGGAGCGGGCCGGCGACCGCGCCGAGGGACGGATAGTCGAGGTCCTGGAGCGCGCGAACCCCGACGTCGTCGGCCGCTACGAGGTCGACGAGGCGGGCACGGGACGCGTCGTGCCCTTCGACGAGCGCGTGATCGTGGACCTGCGGATTCCTTCCGGGGGGAGCGTCGCCGCCGAGCCGGGCCAGATGGTGGTGGCGGCGGTCGACGGGTGGCCGGCCGGGAGGTGCGCGCCGGTGGGTCATGTGGTGGAGGTGATCGGGCGGCTGGACGAGCCCGGCGTCGACACCGCGCTCGTCATCCGGAAGTACCGGCTGCCCGAGGAGCACGACCCCGACGCGGCGGCGGAGGCGGCGCGCCTTGGCGACGAGGTCGCGGCGGCGGACCTGCGGGGGCGCACCGACTTTCGGGGGCTGCCGACGGTCACCATCGACGGCGAGACCGCGCGCGACTTCGACGACGCCATCACCCTCGAGGCGCTGCCCGACGGACGGCAGCGGCTGGGCGTGCACATCGCCGACGTCGCCCACTACGTGCCGGAGGGAAGCGCGCTCGACGAGTCGGCGTATCGGCGCGGTACCTCGGTGTACTTCCCGGAGCGGGCGATTCACATGTTCCCGGCGCGGCTGGCCACCGGACTGTGCAGCCTGAAGCCGGGCGTGGACCGGCTCGTGCAGTCGTGCCTGATGGAGATCGACGGGCAGGGCGGGGTGGCTCGCTACGAGCTGCACGACGGCGTCATCCGGTCGGATGCGAGAATGACCTACGACGAGGTCGACGCGATCCTGACGGGGCGGGATGCGATGGTCCGGGAGCGGTACGCGGCGCTCGCGCCGATGTTCGAGTCGATGGATGCGGTGGCGCGGCGGCTCGCGGCCCGGAGGAGGGAGCGCGGCTCGCTCGACTTCGATCTGCGGGAGACCCGCCTCGTCCTCGACGAAGCGGGCCTCGTCGAGGACATCGTGGCGGCGGAGCGGAACGCGGCCCACCGCATCGTCGAGGAGTTCATGCTGATCGCCAACGAGACGGTGGCCGCGCACCTCGAGGACCGCGGCCTGCCGGCGCTGTTCCGGGTCCACGAGTCGCCGGACCCGGCCAGGGTCGCCGATTTCGACGAGTTCGCGGCGACGCTCGGACACCGGCTGGGAGCGCCTCCGGGCCGCGTGCAGCCGCGGCACTTCCAGCGGCTGCTGGCGCGGCTGCAGGGGGCGCCGGCCGAGCGGCCGGTGGCGCTGCTGATGCTGCGGACCATGCAGAAGGCGTACTACGATCCGGTCAACGTCGGGCACTTCGGTCTCGCCTCGGAGGTCTACACGCACTTCACGTCGCCCATCCGTCGATATCCCGACCTCGTGGTGCACCGTCTCCTGCGCGAGCTCCGGCGGCGCGGGGCGCCGCGAGAGCGGGTCGCCGAGCTGGCCGACGAGCTGCCGGAGATCGCGCGTCACGTGTCGGCCATGGAGCGGCGCGCCGAGGAGGCCGAGCGGGAGCTCGTCCAATGGAAGAAGGTCCGCTTCATGGCGGACAAGGTCGGGGACGAGTTCGCCGGCCATGTGATCGGCGTGACCCGTTTCGGGCTGTTCGTCGAGCTGGTCGAGCACTTCGTCGAGGGGCTCGTGCACGTCTCCGGCATGGCCGACGACTACTATCGGTTCGTCGAGTCCGACCACGCGCTGTTCGGCGAGGCCACCGGCAAGGCCTACCGACTGGGCGACCGCGTCGAGGTGCAGGTGGTGGGCGTCGATCAGGTGCGGCGTCGGATCGATCTGGGCGTGGTGGACATACTCGACGCGCTCCGCGCCTCCGACCGCACCCGCGGGCCGCGCCGCCGCCGCGCGACGCGCGACCCGCGGTCGGGGAGCACGCGCGCCCCCCGATTCCCGCGGCGGACCCGGCGGCGGGGCTGACGCCATGCCGCGCCACGTAGTCATCGGCACCGCCGGCCATATCGACCACGGCAAGAGCGCCCTCGTCCGGGCCCTGACCGGCACCGATCCGGACCGGCTCAAGGAGGAGAAGGCGCGGGGGATCACCATCGATCTCGGATTCGCGCACTGGCGCGACGGCGATGTCCAGCTCGCGTTCGTGGACGTGCCGGGTCACGAGCGGTTCGTCAAGAACATGCTGGCCGGCGCCAGCGGCATCGACGGGGTGCTCCTGGTCATCGCCGCCGACGAGTCGGTCATGCCGCAGACCCGCGAGCACTTCGACATCTGCCGTCTGCTCGGGGTGACGAGCGGGGTCGTGGCTCTCACCAAGGCGGACCTCGTCGACCGCGAGACGGTGGAGCTGGTCGAGCTCGAGACCGCCGATCTGCTCGCGGGGTCGCCGCTCGAGGACATGCCGGTCCTGCCCGTCTCGGCCAGGACCGGCGAAGGGGTCGAGGAGCTGCGCGGCGCGCTGCTCGCGATGGCCGGCAGCTGCGGCGTCCGGGCACCGGCCGGCGCGGCGCGTCTGCCCATCGATCGGGCGTTCACCGTCAAGGGATTCGGGACCGTCGTCACCGGGACCCTGGTCTCGGGCCGGATGGCGGTCGACGACACCTTCACGGTGCTTCCGGCCGGCGTCGACGTCAAGGTACGGGGGCTGCAGGTCCACGGCGCCATCGAGTCCGCGGCCGTCGCCGGCCAGCGGGTGGCGGCCAACTTCTCGGGCCCGGGCGTGTCACGGGTGGCGCGGGGCGAGACCGCGGTCACTCCCGGCAGCTTCGAGGCGACGCGGTGCGTGGACGCCGCGCTCGACCTGCTGCCGTCGGCGCGGCCGTTGCGGCACGGCGCCAGGGTTCGGTTCCACCATGGAACCTGCGAGGTGCTGGGGCGGGTGGCGCTCGGCCCCGGCCTCGCGGGCGCGGCCGCGGGCAACGACGCGCCCGAGGCCCTCCCTCCCGGGGGGCGGGCGTTCGTACGCCTCCGCCTCGAAGGGGCGGCGGTGCTGACGCGGGGAGATCGCTTCATCCTGCGGGCGTACTCCCCGCCGCTGACCATCGCCGGCGGTCGGGTGCTCGATCCGTCGCCGCCGCGCGGAGGCATTCGGACCGCCTCGGCGCGAACGCGCCTGGACCAGCTGCTGAAGGGCCTGGCGGCGCCCGATGCCGCGGAGCACGACCGGGCGCTCGCGGTCCTGATAGGGGAGAGGGGTCTGGCCGGGTTGCCGGCGGCGGCGCTGGTGGCCCGGGCCGGCGTGGCTCCCGAGGCGGTCGGCGCGCTCGTGGAGCGGCTGTCCGCCCGCGGGGCGGTCCGGCGCATCGGCGACCGCCTCGTCGGCGCCGTGTCGTTGAAGGCCGGCGCCGACCGGCTGCTGGCGATGGTGTCCGACTTCCACCGGTCGCATCCCCTTCGCGACGGCGTGCCGCGGGAGGAGGCGCGCGAGCGGGTCTTCCGTCATGCCGGTCCCGGCATCTTCGACGCGGTGCTCGAGGCGTTGACCGCGGACGGCCGCCTGGTGGCGCGGGACCACCTGGCCCTGCCCGGCCACCGGGTGACCCTGTCGCCGGCCGAGCTGCGGGCCCGCGACGAGATCGTCGCCCTGCTGCGGGATGCGGGGCTGCGCCCGCCGGCCCCGGGGGCGATTCGGGAGCGGCTCGGCGTGGACGAGGAGCTGATCGAGCGGCTGTTGAGGCGGCTGGTTCGCGAGCAGGCGGTGGTGAGGGTCGGGCCCCTGGTGTTCGACGGCGGCGCCATCGAGTCGCTGAAGGCGGACCTCGTTGCCCTGAAGGACGCCGCGGACCCCGCGACCATCGACGTCGGCACCTTCAAGGATCGATACGGGGTCAGCCGGAAATTCGCGATTCCCCTGCTGGAGTACCTCGATCGGGAACGCCTCACGCGCCGGGTCGGCGAGAAGCGGATTGTCCTTTGAGTCCGGGCCCCCCGCCGAGGTTTTGCCTTCATCGGCATGTGTCGGTAAACTTGAGGGCGGGAGTCCTTCCGGGGCTCGCCCGACGAGGCGGATTCGGTTGATGGCGGACGGGGAGATCGACAAGGGCGCGGTTGAATGGACGATACAGCGCGGCAGTGTTTCACGGTTGGCGTTTTCCAGGATGTCGAGTGGGCGCAGCGGGGGCTGGAGGCCCTCGGCAAGGAGGGGTTCGCGTCGGAGTCCCTCTCGCTCATCAGCCGGCAGACTCCCGAGGCGGCGGAGCTCCTGAAGCGGACCTTCGGGGTGGATGGTGATACGATGGACGTGGCCGGGATCGGCTCCGTGTTGGCGCACGGGCCGCTGGTCGGGGCGCTTCAGGGAAGCGCCGGCGACCTCGGGCGCGCCGGCATCGCCGCGACGATTCGGCGTGCCGGCTTCCAGGTCCACGATGGGCACATCTTCGAGACGCTGACCGCGCGCGGCGGGGTCCTGGTGGGCGTGCACAGCGAGCCGCGGGCGGCCGATGCGCTGGCTGTCATGTTCGCCTACGGAGGCGGCAACGCCTCGATCGGCGCGTGGGCCGGCCGCGTGTGAACGATTGATGGGGTGGTTCGCCGCGGGGCCGCGGTGGACCAGCGACGATTTCCGGGTCAGGGAGCGCTTCGCGTGGGCGATGGCTTGAACCTCGGACGACTCCCGTTCTCCCCCGGGCGGCAACCCTACACGCCGCCCGAACGCCGCCGGCGAGGTCCGAAGCAGGCCGCGCCCGGTACGGGGCGAAGGACTTCCGGAAAGCCTCGCGCCGGTACGCCCATCGGCTGGGGGTCCGTCGACCACGTTCCCTTCCTCGGCGTCCAGCGGGGGCGAATCCGTAGCGCTCTCGGCGCATCGTTCGCGAGTCACTTCGTCGGGGTGGCGCTGGTCCTGCTCGTCATCCGGGTCGCACCGGTCGAGGAGATCTTCGAAGAGCGAACCAGCTACGACATCGTGTGGATTCCGCAGGCGGGCCCCGGCGGCGGCGGGGGCGGCGGCGGGAACGAGTCGCTGGAGATGCCCCGGGAGGTCGAGGTCGCCGGCGAGGACGCTCTGGACGTGCCGGTCGAGGTGCCGGAGGAAGTGGAGGCGCCGCCCGAGGTGGATCCCGAGCCCGAGCCTCTCGAGTCCCAGAACATACAGCTTTCCGCCCTGCCGATGGCCGCCTCGCTCCAGACCCGAACGGGACTGCTCGACGGGCTCCTGTCGGGCGCCCTCGACTCGGCCGGGAGCGGAACGGACGGCGGCGCCGGTGAAGGTTCCGGCGGCGGGATCGGGCCGGGCCAGGGGGACGGCCTGGGCCCCGGCGAAGGCGGGGGCACCGGGGGCGGGGTCTTTCGGCCTGGCAACGGCGTCGAGCTACCCCGCATGCTGCGCAACGTCACCCCGCGCTACACCGCCGAGGCGATGCGGGCCAAGGTGCAGGGGGTGGTTCGCGTGGAGGCGGTCGTCCTGCCGGACGGCTCCGTCGGCGACGTCACCGTGCTCCGGTCGCTCGACAAGGTCTTCGGACTCGACGAGGAGGCGATCAAGGCCGCGCGGCAGATGCGCTTCGTTCCAGGGACCCGGTTCGGCGAGCCGGTGGCCGTGCTGGTGGTCATCGAGCTGTCGTTCGCCCTGCGTTAGCCGTCTGCGCCGTTGGGCCGTGCGGGCGCTTGGCCGGTCGGTTGGAAGTTCGCGGACGCGAGACGGGCTTCCAGGCTGCAGAATCGAAAAGGGGGGCGGCACCCGTTGCGGTGCTCGCCCCCTTTCGTCTTTCTTCCCGGTCGGCTTCGGCGCGAGGCCGGTCTCCCGGCCCTGCCGTATCGGCGGCGTGGGGAATGGGGGCGGTCCCCATCCCCGTCGGCGCTAGTACATTCCGCCCATGCCGCCCATGCCGCCGTGGGCGCCGCCGCCGCCCGCGGGCTCCTTCTTCTCTTCCGGGATCTCGCTGACGAGGGCCTCGGTGGTGAGGAGCAGCGACGCGATCGAGCTCGCGTTCTGCAGGGCCGCCCGCACGACCTTGGTGGGGTCGATGACGCCCGCCTCGATGAGGTTCTCGTAGACCTCGGTCTGGGCGTTGAAGCCCTCCGCGTCGGCCGCCTGCTCGCGCACCTTCTGGACGACGATGGACCCCTCCTGGCCGGCGTTGGTGGCGATCCAGCGCATCGGCTCCTCGAGGGCGCGCCGGATGATGTTCACGCCGATCTGCTTGTCGCCGTCCAGCTTGACGTCGGCGAGCGCGGTCTGGCTGCGCAGCAGGGCCACGCCGCCGCCGGGCACGATGCCCTCCTCGACGGCCGCCTTGGTCGCGTGCATGGCGTCCTCGACGCGGGCCTTCTTCTCCTTCATCTCGGTCTCGGTGGCGGCGCCGACCTTGATGACGGCCACGCCCCCGACCAGCTTGGCCAGCCGCTCCTGCAGCTTCTCGCGGTCGTAGTCGGAGGTGGTCTCGTCGATCTGGGTGCGAATCTGCTTGACCCGGCCCTCGATGGCCGCGTGGGTGCCCTCGCCCTCGACGATGGTGGTGTTGTCCTTGTCGATGGTGACCTTCTTGGCCTTGCCGAGGTCCTCGATGCCGATGTTCTCGAGCTTCAGGCCCAGGTCTTCGGTGATCGCCTTGCCGCCGGTGAGGGTTGCGATGTCCTCGAGCATCGCCTTCCGCCGGTCGCCGAAGCCCGGCGCCTTGACCGCGGCGCCCTGCAGGGTGCCCCGCAGCTTGTTGACCACGAGGGTCGCGAGGGCCTCGCCCTCGACGTCCTCGGCCACGATGAGGAGCGGCCGGTTCAGGCGGGCCACCTGCTCGAGGAGCGGCAGCAGGTCCTTCATCGAGCTGATCTTCTTCTCGTGAATCAGGATGATGGGGTTCTCCAGCACCACCTCCATGCGCTCGGAGTCGGTGACGAAGTACGGCGACAGGTAGCCGCGGTCGAACTGCATGCCCTCGACGACCTCGAGCGACGTCTCCAGGGTTCGCGCCTCCTCGACGGTGATGACGCCGTCCTTGCCGACCTTGTCCATCGCCTGGGCGATGATGCGGCCGATGGTCTCGTCGTTGTTGGCCGAGATCTGCCCGACCTGGGCGATCATGTCGCCGCTCACGGCGCGCGACAGCTTCTCGAGGTTGTTCACGACGGAAGAGACGGCCGCCTCGATGCCCCGCTTGACCTCCATCGGGTTCGCGCCGGCCACGACGTTCTTGGCCCCCTCGCGGTAGATGGACTGGGCGAGGACGGTCGCGGTGGTGGTGCCGTCGCCGGCGATGTCGGAGGTCTTGCTGGCGACCTCGCGCACCATCTGGGCGCCCATGTTCTCGAGGGCGTCCTTCAGCTCGATCTCCTTGGCGACGGTCACGCCGTCCTTGGTGATGGTGGGAGACCCGAACTTCTTGTCGAGGATGACGTTGCGGCCCTTGGGCCCCAGCGTCACCTTGACGCAGTTGGCCAACTGGTCGACGCCGGCGAGGATGTTCTGCCTCGCCCCTTCACTGTAGACAATCTGCTTTGCCATGTCGATGTGCTCCAATCAGGTCGAATTCGACGTGACCGGCGCGGCCGCGGGCGGGCCGCCTGCCGGGCTGTCATTGCGGCCGCCGGCTACTGCACGACGCCCAGAACCTCGTCCTCCCGCATGATGAGGTACTCTTCCCCGTCCAGCTTGATCTCCTGGCCGGAGTACTTGCCGAACAGAATCGTGTCGCCCTCCGCGACGTCCATGGGCTGCAGGCCGCCGTCCTCCTTGACCTTGCCCTTGCCGACGGCGACGACCCGGCCCTGCTGCGGCTTCTCCTTGGCGGTGTCCGGAATGATGATGCCGCCGACCTGCTGCTCTTCGTCCTCGAGACGCTGCACGATGAGGCGGTCGTGAAGTGGTCGTACCTTGATTGCCATGGTGTGTCCGACTCCCTTGGGTTGTGGAAGGAATCCCTCTCGGGACCTCGCGCGAGGTCGGTGAGGGGTTGGCACTCTCGCTTACAGACTGACAATACTAGCAGTCGAACGGGCAGAGTGTCAACGGTGGTTCCGGAAGGGGGTGCAGCAGCTTGGCGCGGCGGTCGGCAGGTGCTATCGTGAAGCAACGTCAGACAACGCCCCGCCGCTGCGTCCCGTCAGGCGGGGCGCCTCCCCGAATCCGCGTGCGCGCGGCCGGCGCTGCATGAGACCCGAGTGAGCAGGATCCTGATCGTCGAGGACGACCCGTCTCTGGCCGCGGGGCTGGCCGACGGGCTGCGCTACGAGGGCTACACGACGCTGCTGGCGCGGGACGGCGCCGACGGCCTGCACATGGCGGCGCAGCCCGGGATAGATCTCGTCATTCTCGACGTCGTGCTGCCCCGGCGGACCGGGGTGGAGGTGTGCCGGGAGCTGCGGGCGGGGGGCAGTACGGTGCCGGTCGTCATGCTGAGCGCCAAGGGGGACGAGCTCGACAAGGTGGTCGGGCTGAAGGCGGGAGCCGACGACTACGTGACGAAGCCGTTCAGCTTCACCGAGCTCCTGGCCCGCGTCGAAGCGGTGCTGCGGCGGTCCCGGCGGTTGGCGTCGGGCATGCGCACCTACGAGTTCGGCGACGTGAGCGTGAACTTCCGGACCCGGGACGTCGCCAAGCGCGGCCGGCGGCTCACGCTGCTGCCGCGGGAGTTCCGGCTGCTCGAGTACCTCATCGGGCGCCGCGGCGAGCCGGTGAGCCGGGACGAGATCCTGGGAACGGTGTGGGACCACGACGGCTGGTCTCCGCTGACCCGCACCGTCGACATGCACGTCGCCAAGCTGCGGCAGAAGATCGAGGACGATGCGTCCGACCCGCAATGGATCGTCACCGTTCACCGGATCGGCTACAAGTTCACCGGCTAGGCGCTCCGGTGCCCCCTCGGTGCCCCCGCGGCTCCCGGAGCCGCGCCGGACCGGCGGCGGGAGCCGCGGGCTCGATCAGGGGGCCTCGCCGGCCATGGACTCGAAGTCTCGTTCGAGGTCGTCGAGATCGTACTGAGCGGGGACCCTGCCGGATCGGGCATAGTCCATCATCTCCCAGAGAGACACGCCGGCGTCGAGCGCGGCCCGGGCCAGCGAGACCCGGCGCTCTCCGTACTCGCGAACCGCGTGCTCCAGCTTCCAGTCCCGGACCGCTCTCGCGAGCAGGCGGCGCACCGTGGTCGAGCGATCGGACTGCTCGACGTTCTGGATGAGCTCCAGCTCGCGGACGAGGTCCGAGGGCAACCGGGCTCCGACCATCTGTTCCTTCTTCATCGTCCTGCCTCGCGGGCCCGTCTCAGGACCTCGGTGACGACCGAGGGAGAGAGCCAGAAGGTCTTGCCGAGGTCCAGAAGGACGCTCTCCATGGCGTCCGGGCCCAGGCCGTGCCGCAGGTGCGCGCGGAGCAGCACGCTGACGGTGCCCACGTGGCGCACCCCGACGGCTCGCGCCGTGCTTCGGGCCTCCTTGTCGTCGACGACCAGCGGGAGCTCCCGCACCCAGGCTAGCGCGATCGACTCGGCCTCGCCCCGGTGGAGCCGGGAGCGTTGGGTCAGGCGCTGCGCCAGCTCGCTCTCCGCTTCGGTCGGGCTGGCGACCGCGAGCCAGCCGGCGTCGACCGCGGCGTCGATCTGCTCGACGCCCAGCGCCCGGACGGACCGGCCCGCGTCGATGGTCTCGGCCTTGACCACCGATCCGATCAGCACCTGGTCGTAGAGCTCGCGCAGCACCTCCAGTCTCTGCATCCGGGCGAGCGCGATGAGGGGGGTTGCGTCGGCTACGGTCACTCGCTCTCCTTGCCGCAGGGCATCAGCGACCGTGCTCTCGGGGCCGGCCGGGCCATCGCGGACGTTCTTCCTTCATCAATGTTGTATCACCACATTCAAGTCTTGTCGGCCGTTAATTTACAATTTGCAGACAATTTTGACAGCAAAATGATGACATTTACACCGCGCCCGCCCATGATCGGGCAATGGCAGGCGAAATCCAAGATAGACTAGGAGTCGGAGCCGATAGAGCGGACTCATGGCTTCCGCTGCTGCCCGCGGCGCTGTCGTACCCGGTGGGTACGGTGCTGATGCAGCAGGGGGGCGAGCCCGGGGACGTGTTCTACGTCGAGGAGGGGTTGGCCAAGCTCGTCCGGTCGGGATCGGACGGGCGCGAGCAGATTCTCGGCCTGCGGGGGCCCGGCTGGTTCCTGGGCGCGGCCTTGGTCCTGGTGCTGACGGCCCATCCCGCCAGCGCGGTGGCGGTGACGCCGTGCCGGTTGAGCCGGCTGACCCGGCAGGCTTTTCTCGACCTGATGATGAAGCACGAGGCGCTGTCGTGGCACGTCCACCAGATGCACAGCCGCGAGGTCCTGAGCCAGTTCCAGCAGATGGCGGACCTCGGCACCGCCACGTCCCGGCAACGTCTCGAGCGCATCCTGCGGCGCCTCACCGGGGCCGTGCCGCCGTCCCGCAACGACGACGAGGTGCGGTTGTCGCTGCCGCTGAAGCGGTGGGAGCTGGCCAGCCTCATCGCGATCACGCCGGAGCATCTCAGCCGGCTCCTCCGGCAGCTGCGCGACGACGGGCTCATTCGCATCCACAACGGGTACATCGTCATTCCGGACGTCCGGCGCCTCGCGGCCGACGACATCGAGGGGGGTGGGGTGCTGACGACCCCCGTGGACGAGCGCGGCCGGGCCGCGGTGCGCTGCTGAACGCGGTCAGGAGAGCGCGGCGGCATGACAACCGCAGGGGCCGGGGAGATCCTGGGGTGGCGAACGCATCTGGCGCCCCCCGAGGCGCGACCGGCCGGCACCGAGCTTCTGGCGCAAGGCGGGATGCCGGAGTGCGTGCATCTGCTGACGGACGGTATCGTGAAGCTCGAACGGCGCGGCCCCGACGGGGTCTCCGCCACCATCGGCCTGCGGTTTCCCGGCTGGCTGCTCGGCGCCGAGTCGGTCATCGCGGGGCGGGCGACGCCGGTCTCCGTGGTCGCGGTGACCGACTGTGCGCTGCGCGCGCTGACGCGGGAACGGTTCCTCGGGTTCGTGCGGGTCGATCCGGACCTGTCGTGGCGCGTCGCCCAGATGTACAGCCGCGAGCTCGTCGACCGCCTGGAGCGCGCCGGCGAGCGGGCGACCGCGCCGCCGGCGACCCGCCTCAAGCACCTGCTGCGCCGGTTGCTCGACGCCGACGGCGCGGGCCACCTGCAGAAGGAGGTGCATCTGCGCCTGCCGTTCACGCACCGCGAGCTGGCGAGGCTGCTGTCGGTCCCCGCCAGCCAGCTGACTGCGCTGCTCCACCGGCTGCAGCGGGACGGTGTGATCCGGTTGCGGCGCGATCGCCTGATCATCCTCGACCTGCCCGCCCTGCACGAGGTCGACCCCGCCCGCCGCGACGTGGGCTGGCCGGTGAACGCCTGACGGCCGGCTCGGCCAGGTCGCCCGGCCGGGGACGTGGGGGTGTGTTATTTGTGTGCGCGTGGGTATTATAGTTTACACGCGTGAGGAGGGCGACATGTACAGCCTCGGCTCGTTCCATCGGCGGTGGCCGTTCGACATCGCCATCTTGCTCGTCCCGCTGCTGGCTCTCATCGGCCTGCAGTACACCTCGAGCCATCGGCTAGCGCGGGCGGACTTGATTGCGCACCAGACCACGCTCACGCGGTACCTGGAAGCGGTGGCGGAGGATGTGCGGCGAGTCTACGAGGGCGCGGCGAACGAGATGCTGGGGGTGTCGGGGGACGCCCTTGCAGCCAAGCGGTTCGACGAGATCGCTCGCCACTTCGCTGAGGTGGATACCTCCGCCGCCGGCCAGCTGTTTGCCGGGTCGCTCGACGGATGCTGGTGCGAGACGCAGTACTACGACCCCGAGACTGGCCACATCGGGATCGGCGCGGACTCCACACTGGAAGCGGTCATTCTGCGCGTCAACGTCCTGCTTCGTCAGGAATGGATGCAGCACCTGAATCGATCCGAGACCTACGTTGACGAGTTGGATGCTGACAACCGTGTCGTCTACCGTTTCGTCACCGGTCCCGACTCGGCATCGGTCGGCTTTGCCGGTTTCGTGATCGACACGCGTTGGTTCGAAAGCGAATACCTGCCCCGAGCCGTCGCCCGCGCGGAGGGCCTGCTCACGGAGGACGTACGGGACAACTTGATCGTGCGCGTGATCGACGGCGAGGGTCGCGTAGCCGCGGCCACCCACGACGAACCCGGCCAAGCCGACGCCGTGACCGGTCGCTTCGACTTCGTGTTCCGGGACTTCGAGTTGTCGGCGCGGAGTCGTCACACCGCGGCCGCACAGGTGTTGCAGTCCAACGCCCTGACGAACTGGATCCTGTCGAGTCTGATGTCGGTGATGGCGATCGGCGGCGTCCTGCTCACGTGGCGGGCGGCGCACCGCGAACGGCGGCTCTCGCGGATCCGGAACGGGTTCGTTGCCAACGTATCCCATGAGTTGCGCACGCCGCTGGCGTCCATCGCGGTGTTCGGGGAGCTCCTGCGCTGCGGTCGGGTCACGGCGGCGGACAAGGTCGTCGAGTACGGACGCCGCATCGAGCAGGAGAGCACCCGTTTGGGACACCTCATCGACAACGTGCTGAGCTTCGGCCGCATCGAGTCGGCCGAGATCCGCTATCGTCCGGAAGCGGCGGCGATTGAGGAAGTGGTCGGCGGCGCATTGGCGGCCGTCGACACGCGTCGCGCGCAAGGCGGGTTCATGATAGCGACGACCTCTCCCGACGCCCGGCTACCCGAGGTCCGCGTCGACGCGATGGCGATGACCCAGGTCTTCGTGAATCTGCTCGACAACGCCATGAAGTACTCGGGGGAGTGTCGCGAGGTCCGCGTGGAGTTTCGGCAACGTGGGAGCGACGTGGCGATCGCTGTCGCGGATGCCGGGATAGGCATTCGGCCTGACGAGCAGGCACGCATCTTTCGCGAGTTCTACCGGGTCACCGCAGGGAGCACGGGGGTGGCCGGTACCGGTCTCGGGCTGGCGATCGCCCGGCACGTAGTCCACGCTCACGGCGGCCGGATCGAAGTATCGAGCCGGCTCGGCCATGGCGCCACCTTCACGGTGCTGTTGCCTGCGGTTGCGATGGTTCGAGACCAGGCCGGCGCGCCCTCCTCCGTAGACCGTCCGCAGATTGAAGTTGGAGCCTGATCCCCGCCAGATAGCGGGTCTTCAAGTCTCTCGGTGTCTTATACGGCCCTTCTCCCACGTCGAACAGACGCTGACTGACTTCTGGTCGCGCAGGAGGGTCCTTGACGAATGTCATCGACTTGTTTGATTGGGGACAATGCCTTGCGGCGGCAGAAACTGACAGAATGTTGATTGTCTACTAGCCGACAGCAACGCTGTCAGACAGGGAGGAGGAGCATGACCCCTCGCAAGAAGCAACAGAAGAAAGCGTACGCTGCACCGCGCGTCGTCGATTTCGGCGATATGGAGGTGATGACCGCGGGTTGCCTCGGGCTCTGCCTTGACGGAGAGAACGGGGGACTGTACGGATACGACCCTGCAGGAGGGGGCTGAGTCGATCGGGCGGACAAGTGCCGGTTGCTGGTTCCCGATCGGGCAACGACGACCGCGCTTACTTGATCTGTCTCTAGCCGTCGGTGTGCATGGAAGGAACAATGGCGATCCAGGCGCTACTGGTCTTTTTCTTGCTGGATGTCGGTTTCCGGGTGTTCGGTTTGCCGCGCGTGTTTCTGTTTGTGGACAGGTGGGGTCGGCGCCCATTCCACGGTGGATCGCTGAGGGACCATCGGCGCACGGTGCGCCTGACCGTCGAGGCAGTGCGGACCGCTACCCGGTACTATTATCGTCGGCGGCTGGACTGCCTGCCGCGCGCCTTGGCCATATTTGTGCTGCTGCGGCACAGGGGCGTTCCCGCGACGCTTCGCATTGGCGTCAAGCGCTTTCCGTTCGGCGCTCATGCCTGGGTCGAGTGCCTGGGGGAGGTGCTTGATGACTCAAGGGGCGACTGGCAGCACGAGCCCTACGAGCCGATCCTCTCGACCAAGGAGCCGGTGTAGCCGGCCCTCCCCGACCCGGCGGGCGCCGCATCCTGCGGGTGGCGGCGCCCGCTGAGTCCTCGCGACTGAATCAGATGGCCGGTGCGACGCTTCGCGCAATCGGCGGTATGCGCACACTCGACGGCCTGCCGGTCGAGCGTCAGGTGATCGCGCGCATGAACGACGCCGCAAGGCTCCTGGCTCGGAGCCGCCGGAGCCAGTGGATGGGAGACTCCGTCGGCCTCGCCTGCGTGGAGGCTCCCGCTGTCGCGGCCTGTTTAACCATTGCGCGGTCATCGAGCAATGGCCTCGCGCAGTGCGGTCTCGTCTTCGACGGCCGGATCGACAACCGCCAGGAGTTGATCGCCGCCCTGTCGGATCACGGCGTCGATGCGTCGACCGACGACGCTGGGCTGGCCCTCGCCGCCTACGAGGCTTGGGGAGACGCGTGCGTGTCGAGGCTGATCGGCGACTTCGCGTTCGGGCTGTGGGACGGCGCCGCCCGGAGGCTCCTCTGCGCGAGAGATCCCCTTGGCGTAAGGCCCCTCTACGTGCTCGTACGGGACGAATTGGTCGCTTTCGCCACGCAACTCCGGCAACTGCTGACCATCTGCCCGCAGACGCCGCCGCTCGACATGGAGTACGTCGCGGATCGGCTTGCCCTTGGCGTGGATCGTCCGAATTCGGGCCGCACGCCGTACCGCGGCCTGGCGCGGCTCGAGCCGGGTCACCGCCTGGTGGCCGAGGACGGGCGCGTCCGGATCGAGCGGTACTGGGAGTGGCGTGCTCCGGGCGGTCGCGCCTACCGTAGCGACGAGGACGGTGTCGACCACTTCCGGGATACCTTCTCTGCCGCGGTGGAGAGCCGGATGTCCGGATGCGAGCAGGTCTGGTCGGACCTCTCGGGCGGGCTCGACTCGTCGTCGATCGCCACCGTGGCCGCGAGGCAACGCGGGCCCCGGCGGCTGTCGGCGATCAGCGTAGTGTTCGGCGAGTCCACCGTGAGTGACGAGCGGGAATGGGCAGCCGCCGTCGCACGGGCGGAGGGCCTCGATCAGCACTGCCTCGACGGCGACGCCCACCATCCCTTCAGCCGGCTGTGGGAGGCCGTGCAGCACTGGGAGGAGCCGCATGGGGCGGCCGCGTTCTTCGGCGTGCACCAGCAGTACCAACGGCTGATGGCCGGGTCCGGCGTGCCGGTGCTTCTGAGCGGCATCGGCGCGGAGGCGGTCGTCCTGAGCAAGCATCAGGAGCCGGTGCACCTCGCCGACCTTCTGCGTCGCGGGCGGCCGGCGCAGCTCTGGCGAGAGCTGGACCGGTGGCAGCGGGCGCTGAAGATCCCGTTGAGCACTCTCTTCTTCCGATACTGCCTGCAGCCGCTGATGAGTCGGCCTCGGATCGCCTACGGTTTTGCGCCTCCGATGCACGACTGGATCGCGGGCCGCTTCGCAGACACCTGGAGCCTGAAGGACCGCGCCCGGGACGGCAACATGCCCCAAGCGGGGCGGGGAGCCGCCGACCAGTGGCACGTCGAGCGGATCGGGTGGATCACCGGGTTCCTGCTGCGGGGCTACCTGGAGAAGGCGTGCGACATACGCTACCCCTTCCTGCACCGCCCGCTGGTCGAGCTGGCCCTCGCCGCGCCCTGGAGCCTGAAGGCGGTGCCGGGAGAGCCGAAGGCGATCCTGCGCCGCGCGATGAAGGGCATCCTGCCCGAGCGGGTCAGATGCCGCACGCAGAACGCGTCGACGGGGCATGCAGCCTACAACGGCCTGCGAAAGGAATGGCCGGTCCTCGAGCAGGTGGCCGCGTCGTCGATGCTGGTCGAGCTCGGCGTCGTCGACCGCGAACGCCTGCGCAACGCCCTGTACCTGGCGCGCCAAGGGCACGCCCCGAACCTCGGGGGCCTGCTCTCGACCCTGACCCTCGATGCCTGGCTGCAGCACGCCGTCCCCGGGCGGCAGCGCTCGTGGATGGACGCCGACGCGGCCTGAACGCCGACGCGGCCCAACCCCGACGCGGCCTGAACGCCGATGCGGTCTTGAACGTCGACGCGGCGCGAATACGCGGCGTGAACGTCGACGCGGTTTGAACGTCGACGCGGCCTGAAACGTCGACGCGGCCTGAACGGGGAGAGCCGATGCACACGACAGACACACCCTTGAAGGTGGCCGAGCGGGTCCACTGCGCCCGCATGGGGGATCAGACCATCCTCGCCGACATGCGGTCGGGGCGCTATCTCGGCCTCGACGAGGTCGCGACCGCGGTGTGGGCCAAGATTGAGCAGCACGCGACCCGCGGCGCCATCGTGGACCATGTGCATGCCGAGTACGACGTCCCCAGGGACGTGCTCGAACGGGACGTGGACCGGCTTCTCGACGATCTCCTCGATCGACGGCTGGTCGAGTACGGAGCCGCCGCTTCTCCGCGGTAACGGCGCGGCGCGCTACGGCTGGTCGAGTACGGAGCCGCCGCTTCTCCGCGGTAACGGCGCGAAGCCCTGCCGCCGCGGTGGGGCGCCCTCACCATCGCCCGCGTCAACGTCGCGCCGCGAGCGACATGGCCGCCCTTCCGGTCCGGTCCCTCGGACGTTCACCACTCTGCTGATACACTGCTGCCGGTACCCGTCCCGGCGGGTTCACCGCGGGCGTGCCGCCCCGGGGCGGCGCAGGGTCGGGGCATGTGGTCGGGTCTCTCTGTCGCAGGAGGCAATGGTGGGGAAGATCGAGCAGCGATGGCGTCGGGGAATGTCGCGGAGGAAGGCGCTGAGCGGGCTGGCGTCGTTCATGGCCGCGTCGCCGCTGCTGCACGCGCAGCGCGACCCGTGGCCGCTCGGCCCGCACCGGCGGTTTCTGGGGTTCGACGAGATGCGCGACGTCTTCGACTTCGAGCCCATCTTCCGTGGCAACGTGCCTCTAGCGGTCTACGACTACACGGCGCACGGCACCGAGTCTGAGTTCACCCTGTACCGCAACCGCGACGCGTTCGACTGGGTCGAGCTGATCGGCCGCGGCGGGGTCGATCCGGCGTCGGTCGACACCTCGACCGAGCTGTTCGGGCACGCGATGCCGAGCCCCGTCATGCTCGCGCCCACCGCGCGGCAGCGCGACCTGCACCCGGACGGCGAGCTCGGCATGCACCGGGCGGCGACGACCACCGGGACCACGATGATCGTGAGCAACGTGTCGAGCTTCCCGTTCCCGCGCATTGCTCGGGACGCCGAGGGGCCGCTGTGGTTCCAGCGCTACGCGTCGCGCGAGATGGAACCGAACCGGGAGGCGCTCGGCGCCGCCCAGGAGGTGGGCGCGCAGACGATCGTGGTGACCATCGATCAGCAGGCGTCGTACTACGAACGCGACCTGCACGTCCGGCACCTCGGGGGGGCGCCGCGCCGGGTCACGCGGCGGGAGCCGCGCAATCCCCCGAACCCGTACCGCGTCGGGGCGGGGCGGCTCTGGTACGAGTGGAAGCTCTTCGACGACCTCCGGCCGATGTGCGAGGTGCCCATGCTGGCCAAGGGCGTCCTGACCGGCGAGGGGGCGAAGAAGTGCCTGGAGCACGGGGTGGACGGCATCATCGTGTCGAACCACGGCGGCCGGGCCCTCGATTACGGCCCCTCGAGCCTCGAGGTGCTGGAAGAGGTGGTCGAGGCGGTGGGCGGCCGGGTCCCGGTGCTCATCGACAGCGGGTTCCGCCGCGGCAGCGACGTGCTGAAGGCGCTGGCCCTCGGGGCCGATGCGGTCTGCCTGGGCCGCGCGTCGCGCTGGGGGCTGGGGGCGTTCGGCGAGTCGGGCGCGCAGAGGGTGCTCGAGATCGTGAACGCCGAGCTGAGGCAGGCGATGGCGTTCGCGGGGGTGGGCTCGCTGGCCAAGGTCGATCGAAGCATCGTGAAGACGAACTTCCCGTAGAGCCGGCGGGCACGCCGACGGAAATCGACTTGCCGTGATTTCGGGCGCGCGAAGCCGTACGGGCCGGCCGCGCCCGGGTGCATTCGGCAACCTCGTATCGATCGCCGCCCTGACCGTCGCCTTGCGGTTCCGCTGGCCGCCGTAACCAACCCGGCCCGAGTCGGCGCCCGTACGGCGCACGACACGTCGAGTGAGGCATTCCCGATGCAGACGCAGCGCTACAGCCACGCAACGGTCGTCGCGGCCCTCTTCGCCGCGGCCCTCTTCGCCGCGCCCGCCGCGGCGCAGGACCCGTCCGAGAGCATGGTCGAGTGGCCCTACGTCGGGGCCGACCAGGGGGCGTCGAAGTACTCTCCGCTGGCCGACATCGACGCTGCGAACGTCGGGCGGCTCGAAGTCGCGTGGACGTGGGAGCCGAACGAGCTGCCCAACCAGGAGTTCCGGACGCGGCCGGGCAGCTTCGAGGTCATGCCGCTGATGATCGACGACGTCGTCTACGTGTCGACCATGTACACGCGGGTGGTCGCCCTCGACGCCGACACCGGCGAGCAGCTGTGGGCCTTCGATCCCGAGGCGTGGCGCACCGGCCCGGAGGGCGGCCCTCCGGGCGGCTTCAAGCACCGGGGCGTCGCGGTCTGGCCGGCCACCGCCAACCGGGCCGCGGGCGCGGTCGACGGGATGCGGGTCTTCATCAACAGCCGCGACAGCCTGTACGCGCTCGACGCGGTCGACGGCTCGCTCGTCTCTTCGTTCGGCGACGGGGGCCGGGTCCTGCTGACCGAGGACTTTCCCAACCCCGTGACCCACGAGATGTTCGACCAGACCTCGCCGCCGGTCGTCTTCGAGGACCTCGTCATCGTCGGCAGCCGCGTGCCCGACCGCATCCAGCAGCGTTTCGACACCCCGGGCTCGGTGCAGGCGTTCGACGTCCACACCGGCGAGCGGCGCTGGGTCTTCTACACCGTGCCGCAGTCGAACGACGCGTTCGGGGCCGACACGTGGGAAGGCGGGTCCTGGCGCTTCACCGGCCACGCCAACGTCTGGGGGCTGATGTCGCTCGACGCCGACCGGGGGCTGCTGTACGTGCCGACGAGCACTCCGAGCAGCGACTACTGGGGCGGCCGGCGCCTCGGCGCCAACCTGTTCGCCGAGTCGCTGGTGTGCCTCGACGCGCGCACCGGCGAGCGCGAGTGGCACTTCCAGGCGGTGCACCACGGGCTGTGGGACTACGACTTCACGTCGGCGCCGAACCTGATGACCCTGAACGTCGACGGCCGCACCGTCGACGCCGTCGCCGAGGTGTCGAAGCAGGGATTCACCTACGTCTTCGACCGGGTGACCGGCGAGCCGGTGTGGCCGATAGAGGAACGCCCCGTCGACACCGGGACCGACGTGCCGGGCGAGGTGCCGTACCCCACGCAGCCGTTCCCGACGAAGCCGCCGCCGTTCGCGGCGCAGGGGGTCTCGCTCGACGACGCCAACGACCTGACCCCCGAGATCCACCGGCTCGCGGTCGAGGAGCTGCAGACCTACCGGCTCGGGCCGCTCTTCACGCCGCCCAGCCTGGGGGGCACGCTGCAGCGGCCGCGCGTCGACGGCGGCGCCAACTGGGGCGGCGCGGCGTTCGACCCGACCACGAACCGGCTCTACGTGCGGACGTCGGAAGGGGTGTCGGCCAACCAGGTGTGCGAGACCCATCCCGACCTGCCGGAGGTCGACGTCGCCTACACGAACAACTGCCCGCGCGGCGGCTCGGCCGGCATCTTCCGCGGGCTGGGCGGCTACATCCCCGCCGAGCGCAGCCGCCTCGGGCCGATCCCGCTCGTGAAGCCGCCGTACGCGCGGCTCGTCTCGATCGACCTCGACGCCGGCGACATCGCCTGGAGCGTGCCCTTCGGCGAGGGCAGCCGCATCATGCGCGCGCATCCGCTGCTGCGCGGCGTCGACCTGCCCGATCGCCTCGGCACCCCCGGGGCCAACGGCCCGATGGTCACGGCCGGCGGGCTCGTGTTCCTCGGCGGCGGCGATCCGTACCTCTACGCGTTCGACGCCGCCACCGGCCGCGAGGTGACCCGGGTGGCCACCGAGTTCCGCACCAGCGGCAACCCGATGACCTACCGCTCTCGCGCCGGCCGGCAGGTCATCCTGATCGCCACCGGGGCCGGCCCCGACGCGCGCCTCGTCGCGTTCGCCCTGCCCGAGGGGTAGAGCCGGGGGTCGGAGGCTGCCGCCCCGAAGGCGGCGAAGGTCCCGTGGCGGAGGCAACTGGGACACTGACGAGAATCACGTTGCCGTCTGCCTGGTGCGCGACAACCCCGGAATACGGGCCGCGCCTGAGTGCATTTGGCAACCTTGTATCGATCACTGTCCTTGTCCGGAACGCAGGCTCGCCCCGGCCGGCTCGCAACAGCGGCCCGGGCGGGTCGGCCCGTCGTCATTGCGGGAGACCAGACATGCGTCAACGAAGTTGCTCCGCGGTCGCAGATGCCCGATACGCTCCCTCGCCCGCCGGCCGGCGCCGGCGCCCTTCGGCCCGATTGCGCACCCGGCTCCGGTATGGCGCGGGACTTCGCCGCAGCCTGCTGGCCTTGCTGCTCGGACTCGCCTGCGTTCCGGCCGCCGGCGCGCAGACCGTCGACGTGACCTCCGCCACCATCGAGGACCTGAACCGGGCGTTCGACACCGGCACGCTGACCTCGGAGCAGCTCGTCGAGCGCTACCTGGCCCGCATCGCGGCCTACGACGACGCCGGCCCGGCGCTCAATGCCGTCATCACCCTGAACCCGCACGCGGTCGAACGCGCCCGCGCCCTCGACGCCGAGCGCCGCGAGGGCGGGGCACGGTCTCCGCTGCACGGGGTTCCCGTCGTCCTCAAGGACAACTTCGACACCGCCGACCTGCCGACCACCGCCGGGTCGGTCCTGCTGGCCGGCTCGATGCCGCCCGACGACGCCTTCCTCGTCCGAAGGCTCCGCGACGCCGGCGCGATCGTCCTCGCAAAGGTCAACATGAGCGAGTTCGCCTCGGGCGGGGCGATGAGCTCGCTCGGGGGGCGCACCCGCAACCCGCACGACCCGGTGCGGACGCCCGGGGGGTCGTCCGGGGGCACCGGCGCCGCGATCGCGGCGGCCTACGCGCAGGTCGGGCTGGGCACCGACACCGGCGGATCGGTGCGCTCGCCGTCGACCGCGAACGGCATCGCCGGGATCAAGCCGACCCTCGGCCTCCTCAGCCGCGACGGCATCGTGCCGCTCGCGTTGTCGTTCGACACCGCCGGCCCGATGGCCCGGCACGTCTACGACGTCGCCGCCGCGCTCGGCGTCATGACCGGGGTCGATCCTGCCGACGAAGCCACCCAGGCGAGCCGCGGCCGCTCCGAGACCGACTACACGCGGTATCTCGATGCGGGCGCGCTCGCCGGCGCCCGCATCGGTATCGCCCGCGACTTCATCGGCCAGGACCCCGACGTCGACTGGGTCGTCGAGGCGTCGCTCGACGTGATGCGCGAGGCCGGGGCGACCATCGTCGACGTGCGGTTCCCGCGGTGGCTGCTCGACGCGGGCGGCGACTTCTACACGGTGGTCCGCTACCGCGAGTTCCGGGCGCAGATCGCGGAGTACCTGGCGACGCTTCAGCCGGGTTTCGCGGCGAGCCTCGCCGATCTCGTGGAACGGTCGGTGCGTCTCACCGCGCCATCCGACGGCGCCGGACACAACCCCGGCCGGTGGCGGCTGATGCGGCGGGAGGACGCGAGCGGCGAGCTGTCGGACCCCGAGTACCGCGCGGTCCTCGATCACGGTCTGCCCCTGGTGCGCACCGTGATCCGGGGGTTGATGGACACCGACGACCTCGCGGCGATCGTGTATCCCACGTCGCCCCGGCGGCCGGGGAGGGTCGACGTGGCTCCCGCCCCCTCCGGCGGGGGAGGCCGCTCGGCGACGCGGTACGCGAACCTCACCGGCTTTCCCGATCTGATCGTGCCCGCCGGCTTCACCGGCGACGGCCTCCCCGTCGGCCTGTCCTTCCTCGGCCGGGCGTTCGACGAGCCCCGCCTGCTCGCCCTCGGCTACGCCTTCGAGCAGGCGACCCGGGCGCGCCGCCTTCCGGTGCACACGCCGGCTCTCCGGAGGTGAACCGAGGGCAGAACGGAGCAGCATCCCATGCCGTTGAGCACCGGCGATCGGTTCGCGGAACACTTCGAGGTGACCGGCGTCCTCGGCGCGGGCGGCATGGGCGAGGTCTATCGCGCCCGCGACACCCGGCTGCACCGCGACGTCGCCCTCAAGCTGCTCCCGGACGCCTTCGCCGCCGATCCGGACCGGTTGGCCCGGTTCCAGCGGGAGGCCGAGCTGCTGGCCTCGCTCAACCATCCCAACATCGCCCAGATCTACGGCATCGAGGAAGACGGCGGGGTCCGGGCGCTCGTGCTGGAGCTGGTCGAGGGGCCGACGCTCGAAGCGCGCATCGCCCGGGGACCGATGCCGCTCGACGAGGTGCTCGCCGTCGCCACGCAGCTCGCGGACGGCCTGGAGGCCGCCCACGAGGCCGGCGTGATCCACCGCGACCTGAAGCCGGCCAACGTCAAGGTGCAGCACGACGGGTCCGTCAAGGTGCTGGACTTCGGGTTGGCCAAGGCGCTGGACGCCGCTTCTGCCCCCCGGGACCGGCACGATTCGTCCACCCTGTCGTCCCCCGGGACGCAGGTCGGCGTCATCGTGGGGACCGCCGCCTACATGTCGCCCGAGCAGGCGCGGGGCAGGGCGGTCGACCGGCGCACCGACATCTGGGCGTTCGGCGCCGTCCTGTTCGAGATGCTCACCGGGCGGAAGGCGTTCGAGGGGGACGACGCCACCGGCATCTTCGCCGAGGTCCTCAAGGCGGAGCCGGCCTGGGACACGCTGCCGGGCGGCGTCGCGCCCGCGGTCTCCGCGGTCGTGCGGCGGTGCCTGGAGAAGGAGCCGTTCCAGCGCCTGCGCGACATCGCCGACGTGCGCATGGGGCTGCACGGCGCCTTCGAGCCCCGGGACCGGCCGGCCGCCGGCGCGCCTTCGGCGCGCGCCACCGGATGGGGCCGTCGCGCGGCGGAGCTGGTCGGGGCGGCGGCGGTGGCCGGCCTCGGCGTCTGGCTCCTGCAGCCGGCCGCCCCGCGCGAGCCGGTGCGGTTCGCGATTCCGGGGACGGCGGGGATGGGGCCGTTCGTCGAGCTGTCGCCCGACGGCGGGCATCTCGCCTATCTCGAGGCCGGCGAGGGCGGCGGGTCTCGCCTCCGGCTCCACTCCCTGGCGTCCGGCGAGGCTCGCGAGGTGTCGGACGCGGCCCTCGCGGGGACCCCGCTGTTCTGGTCCGACGACAGCCGGTTCGTCGGTTTCGGCGACGGGCGCACCCTGCGGCGGGTCGACGTCGCGACCGGGGCGGTCGAGCCCGTTTCCGACACGCCGGTCTTCAACGGCGGCACCTGGAGCGGCGACGGCGTCATCCTGTTCGGCGGCCGCGACGGGATCATGCAGGTGGCGGCCGGCGGGGGGACGCCGGCCCCGGTCACGACGGTGGACGACGCGCGCGGCGAGATCACCCACGCCGCGCCGTGGTTCCTCCCGGACGACCGCCACTTCCTCTACCTGCGCGCGTCACTGGACTCGAGCACCGGCGGCATCTATGTCGGCAGGGTGGGGGTCGAGCCGGCCGAACAGGATCTGACGCGGCTCCTGGCGACCGAGCGGCCCGCCGTGTACGCGCCCTCGCGCGGCTCGACAACCGGCCGGCTGTTCTTCATGCGGGGCAGCCGGCTGTTGGCGCAGCCGTTCGACGATGCGCGCCTCGAGCTCGCCGGCGACCCCACCGTCGTGGCCGAGGACGTGGCGAGCTACGACGTGCGCTGGCGGTCGTTCTCGGCGTCCCGAACCGGGGTCATCGCCTGGCGCGACGCCCCGTCGGCCTACTCCGTGGCGTGGCTCGATTCCGACGGCCGGGCGCTGGCGGCCGAGCCCATCGGGGGCCTGGAGGATCCGCGGCATCCGCGCCTGTCGCCGGACGGGCGCAGGCTCGCCCTGGTGGTGGCCGGCGACATCTGGGCGTTCGATCTCCACGGAGACCGGCCGCCCAACCGGCTCACGTTCGACGAGTCGAGCGACGCCATCGGCTCGCCGCTGTGGACGCCGGACGGCGAGGGCATCGTCTACGAGGGCGACGCATCGCTCTACCGCGTGTCGGCCGACGGCGGGAGCCCGCCGGAGCCGATCGGGCCGACGGGCCACTTTCATGCCCTCGCCTGGTCTCCCCGCGGCGACCTGATCGGCGTCGCCATCTCGGGAGAGAGCGGAGACCTCGTCGAGCTCTCCCTGTCGCCGGCCGGCGCGCCGCGGCCACTCGTGCGGACCACCGCGAGCGAAGGGATCGCGGCGGCGCTGTCTCCCGACGGGCGGTGGCTCGCCTACACCTCGGACGCCACCGGCCGGCGCGAGATCTGGGTGCGCGGCTATCCCGGGCCGGGCCCACCCGTGCGGGTCTCTCACGACGGCGGCGCCGAGCCCGTGTGGGGGAGGGGCGGCCGCACGTTGTACTACCTCGACGGACACGTCATGATGGCGGCCGCGGTGGTCGAGACGCCGAACGGGCTCGAGCTCGACGCTCCGGTTCGCCTCTTCGACGGCGACTTCCGCATCCACGAGCGGCCGCCGTCGTACGACGTCGACGCGGACGGCCGCTTCGTGACCACGAGGTCCGACGCGGCGCCGTCGATCTCCGTGCTCCTGAACTGGCCCGAGGCGTTGCGGTCCCCCGGCGATGGCCAATAGCCCGCCGCACACGAGCCCCGCCCGGGGCGCGGAGTCCGGGGGCCCTTCGTCCGGCGGATTCCCGGCGCGTCGGCCGTCCCGCGACGGCCGCACGACGAAGAGCGGCCCCCGGCCGCCACGAACGAGGCAGGCGGCTCAGAGCGCCTCGCGGCCGAAGCGCTCGATGGTCTCCAGCGTCTCGCGCACGTCGTCCCAGGTCGTCGTGTGGTTGATCACGCACATCCGGAGAGCGAAGGCCCGGCGGAGCAGCGTCGACGACATGAACGCGCGTTCTTCCCAGAACACGCGGGCGAGGACCTTCCGGTTGACCTGGTGCAGCGCCCGGTCGCCGAGCTCCCCGCCGTCGGGGTTGACCCGGAAGCAGACGATGCCCAGCGAGGCGGGGGTCATGAGCTGCAGCATCGGGCTGTCCGAGACGTAACGCTCCGCCCGCTCGGCCAGCTCGATGCCCTTGGCCACCGCCGCCCGGAACGCGGCCAGGCCGAAGACCTGCACCGACATCCAGATCTTGAGGGCGCGGTCGCGGCGGCTCAGCTGCAGGCCGCGATCGGTCTGGTTCGGGTGGCTCGCCCCCCACACCGAGTCCTGCAGGACGTCGTGGTGGATGGCGAAGGCCCGTTCCAGCGTCCGGACGTCCTTGACGAGCAGGCAGCCCGCCTCGTAGGGCTGGAAGAGCCACTTGTGGGGGTCCATGCCGATGGAGTCGGCGCGCTCGATGCCGCGCAGGAGCGACGCGCCCGGCTCGGTGAGGACGGCGAAGCCGCCGTGCGCCGCGTCGACGTGCAGCCAGATGCCCTCGGCCGCGCAGTAGTCGGCGATGGCGCCCAGCGGATCCACGGCGCCGGTGCTGGTGGAGCCGGCGTCCGCGCATATCGCGATGGGGGTGCATCCCGCGGCGCGGTCGGTCTCGACGGCGGAGGCCAGGACGCCGGGATCGAGGCGGAAGTCGGCGCCGGTCTGCAGCACGCGAAGATGGTCCGGGTGGACGCCGATGATGCGCGCGGCGCGGGCCTGGGCGCTGTGGCACTGGTCGCCCATGTAGACGGTGGGTCGCGCCGGGTGCCCCGCCGCCTCGCGCGCCGCCACGAAGGCGTCGAGGGCGGCGGCCGAGCCGCCGCTGGTCATCACGCCGCCCGCCGTGTCGGGGTATCCCACCCAGCGCCGGAACCAGTCGACGACGACGGCCTCGAGCTGGCTGGGACCGCTCGCGGTCAGCCACGTGGCCGCGTTGACGTTGAAGCCGGTCGCCAGATAGTCGGCCAGCACCCCCGGCCACGTCGGCTCCGACGGGATGAACCCGAAGGCCCGGGGATGGTCGAGCCGCATCGCCGGCGACAGCACCTCCCGCACCGCGCGGTCGATGACCTCGCGCGGCGGCCGGCCCGCCTCCGGCGGATCCTCCATCAGGCGTTCCGCGAGCTCCTGCTTGAACTCGCCGTCCCAGGCCCGGTCGTCCGGCAGGCGCACGTTCCGCTGGACGAGAATCTCGGTGACGTGTTCCGCCAGCTCGCGCATTACGTCGGGGGGCATCCGCAGACCGTGCGTCATGAGGTCGGCTCCGAACGGATGCGGCGGGCGCGCCGACTCGGCCGTACGGACGCGTCGCCCAGGGGGCAGTGCGCGCGGGTAGCCGGCTCGTGCGTCATCGTGCAGTCCTCCTATTGCGTCTGGGAGTGCCTCGCCGCAGTCCGTGGATTGGGTATTATTCTGGCATGCCGGACTTGGCACCCGCTATGGCGGCGCGCGGGGAGGACCTCCTCGCCGGGGGCGGAGGTGGCGGTCGGAGACAGGGCCGGCGCTGGCCGGCCGGCGGCGGTCGGCGCCCCCGGCTCGCCGCCCTGTCGCTGGCCGCGCTCCTGGCCGCGTCGGCGGCCGGGGCGCAGGAGACCGGTACGGTGAGCGGCACCGTGACCCTGGTGGAGAACGACGGCCTCGTCGACGGCGCGGTGATCCTGATCCTGGGGACGGGCGCGTTCGCGCTCACCGAGGACGGCCGGTTCGAGATCACGAACGTCCCGGTCGGCTCCTACGAGGTGACCGCGCAGCGCGACCGGCTCGCCGCGGCCAGCCGGACGGTCACCGTCACCGCCGGCGGAACCGCGACCGCCGACTTCGCGCTCAACCTCTCGCCGGTGCGCGAGGAGGTGACGGTCACCGCGGCCGCGGTCGGCGCCGCGGCGACCCTGCAGTCGTTCAACGCGGTCACCACCGTCGACTCGCTCCAGATCGCCCGCGAGGCCCCCGCCACCATCGGCGAGGCCCTCGAGCACGAGCCGGGCGTCGCCAACCGCAGCTTCGGCCCCGGCGCGAGCCGGCCCGTCATCCGCGGCTTCGGCGGCGACCGGGTGCTCATCATCGAGGACGGCATCCGCACCGGCGACCTCTCGTCCACCTCGGATCACCACGGGATGACCATCGATCCGAGCAGCGCCGAGCGCATCGAGGTGGTGCGCGGGCCGGCCACCCTGCTGTACGGCTCGAGCGTCGTCGGGGGGCTCGTCAACATCATTACCCCCCACGCCGCCTATCGGAACCTGCTCACGCCGCCCGAGAGCTACGGCGAGTCGCTGACCGACGGCACGCGGGGGCAGATGGGCACCGACTTCGGCAGCGCCAACCGGCAGGCCGCCACCTACGCCAACCTGCAGCACTCGCAGGGCAATCTCCTCTACTGGGCGAGCGGCGGACGCCGGCAGACGGGGGACTACGACACGCCGGAGGGGCCCGTCTTCAACTCGGCCTCCGAGCTCACGAGCGCCCGCACCGGGGTCGGCTACTTCGGCGACCGCGGCTTCGCCAGCGGCAGCTTCACGTTCGAGGACAGCCGCTTCGGCCTTCCGTTCGAGGACCGGTTCCACGCCGGGCACGGCCACGGCGAGGAGGACGATCACGGGCACGACGAGGACGAGGAGGAGGGACACGAGGACGGCATCGCCATCGACCTCGCCTCGCAGCGCCGCGTCGGCCGCTTCGACGTCGGGCTGCGCAACCTCGACAACCGGTTCATCCAGGGGGTGCGCGCCGCCTTCACCGCCATCGACGTGGCCGACGACCACGTGGACACCATCGGCGGCGTCGACAACATCGACACGCGGTTCAACAACCGCACCTACGTCACCCGCGCCCTCGTCTACCAGCGGCAGCTCGAGCACGTCACGGGGCGGTTCGGGGCCGAGCTGCAGGTCCGCGACTTCCTGGCGACGGGGGCGGAGGCCCTCGCACCGCGGACGGACCAGACCACGTTCGCAGCCTTCGGCTACGAGGAGCTGAGCTTCGGGCGCTATCGCCTGCAGCTCGGCGGCCGCCTCGAGCGCAACGACTACATGGCCGCCGCACGCGCCGGCGCCGCCGGCCATGACGACGACGGCCACGACGACGACCACGACGACCACGACGACGGCGACGACGACGACGACGACCACGACGATGGCGACGACGACCACCACGACGATGGCGACGACGACGACCACGACGATGGCGACGACGACCACCACCTCGATCCGCCCGATCCGCGCGACCGTCAGTTCCTCGGCGCGTCGGCCTCCGTCGGGCTGCACGCGGACATCGGCGACGACAGCGCCTTCGTCGCCAGCCTCATGCAGACCCATCGCGTTCCAGCGCTGCAGGAGCTCTACAACTTCGGCCCCCACCTGGGGAACTTCGAGGTCGGCAGCCCCGAGCTCGAGCCGGAGACCACCCTGGGGCTCGACTTCAGCCTGCGCCACCAGTCCGACCGCGTCGGGAGCGACCTGAACTTCTACGTCTACGACATCGAGAACTTCATCTTCGGGGACCACACCAACGAGATCGTCGACAACCTGCGGGTTCTCGACATCATTCAGGGGGACAGCCGGTTCGTCGGGTTCGACGCCCGGGGAAGCGTGCGGCTGGGCGGAGACACCTGGGCCACGCTGGGCATCGGCTACGTCAACGCGGCGCTGACGTCGACCGGCGAGGCGGTGCCGCGCATCCCGCCCCTGCGGGCCACCCTGAACGTCGACGTCCACGCCGGGGCGTTCACCCTGAGTCCCGAGCTGACCGTCGCGGCCCGGCAGGGCCGCGTGTTCCGCGAGGAGACGGCCACCGACGGCTACGCCCTCGTGAACCTGGACGCCTCCTACATCTGGCCGGGGCAGCACCGCGCGCACGTCCTGTCGTTCACCGGGTACAACCTCACCAACGCGCTCTACGCGAACCACATGTCGTTCATCAAGGACCTCGCTCCCGAGATGGGCCGGGGGCTCAAGATGAGCTACTCGCTGCGGTTCTTCTGATCGCTTTCACCAGGAGCCCGCGCCGCAGAACGGCGCGGGCTAGTTCTCCAGGACCGCGGCGGCCGGGCCGGTCAGCTCCACGATGTGGAGGCCGGTGTCGGCGCGGTCGGCGAGATAAACCAGCCCGCGGTCGTCGACCTCGACGTTGTTCGTCTGGATGGCCACCTGGCAGGCCTCGACGCCGTCGATGGTGGCGCACCGCTCGTCCGTGCGTTCGGTGGTGGCCGGGATGTAGTACGCGACCTCCTGGAGGTCGAAGGGGTCGCGGACGTCGACGACCCGCGCGCCCGCGTTGAACCACGACACGACCATCAGCTTCCCGTAGAAGGGGGGCTCCATCGACCATTGCGGTGCATGGGGGCCGAAGCGGCCGCCCCGGCTGCAGAACCCGCCGCTCGATTCGGGCACCTGGAACGTGGCGATCGGCAGGGGATGGGCCTCGTCCGTGATGTCGAGCATGAGGGTGACGTGGCGCGCTTCCTGACAGGCGTTGCCGACCGACTCGGAGACGACGAAGAGGAAGTCCCGCGTCGCATGGTCCCGATTGTCCGCATAGTCGGCAATTGGGACGTCGAGCAGGGGCATGGCGGTGTGCCCGCCCCAGAACGACGGCAGGTCGATCCGCCCGATCTGGGGGTACGCCAGCGCGGCGGGGCTCGACGCGAGGGGCGCGGCCGCGTCCGGATCGCCCTGCAGCAGCCGGTCCCGGTCGAGAATCTGAATCGCGCCGTTGGCCGACGTGCCGTAGGCCAGGTACACGCGGTCTCCCAGTCTGACCGCCTCGTGAACCCCCGATCCGCCCGGAATCGGGCCGCTCGCGTCGGGCTGGACCCCGGGCAGGCTGAAGTCGCGGATGTGCCGCGGCGCCGCCGGATCCGCCAGATCGAAGATCTGGAGGACGCGGGGGGCGCGCCATCCGTCCACCGTCCCGACGAGATGCGCGACCCCGGTGTCGCACTCCCACCAGCTCTTGTGGGTGTGCTGCTCGCCCGACGGGGTCCGGCCCATCTCCGCCACGGTCCGGACGAAGGCGGGCCGCGCCGGCTCGGTGACGTCCCACATCTCGTGGCTCTGGTTGCCGTTCGACCGGAGCAGGTAGAACCGGCCTGCCTCGCCGCGGGGCAGCGCGTCGCCGGCGCACACCTGGACCATCTGCGCGCCGCTGGCCCCGCCGGCGGCCGGGATGTGGGCCAGATAGACCGGCGCCTCGGGGGCGGTGACGTCGACGACCGAGGTGCCGTTGGGCTCGACCGCGCCGGTCAGGGGATTCAGCCGCTCGCCGGCGTGGTGGCCGACGTACACGATGCGCCGCGCCCCCTGGCGGACCGGCAGCGGCTGGTAGGCGGAGCGCGCCTGCAGGTCGTGCATGCCCACGAGCCGGGTGTTGAGACGTTCCTCGCCGTGACCGGCATCTCCGGTCTGGGCGGCGGCCGTCGCCGCCGCGGCGGCGACGAGACCCGTGACGATCGACAGTGCGTACCAGCGGTTCATGGTCGGCCTCCCGGACCGGGGTTTCAGTCCGTGCTCCGGTCCATGGTCAGATTACCCGAAGCTGTCGTCGGCGGGGCGGATCCGTGTCGGGTCTCCCGGGCGCCGGGCCCCGCGCCGACCCGATCGTGATCGTGGCGCGCTCTCCCCCGGCAGCGGTTGCCCTCGGGCGCCCAGCCGGCTTCGCGGTCGCCGACTTGCGGTCGCAGCGCGGCCGCCCGGTGGCGGCAGCCCCTCGGGTGGGCGTTGCGATCGCCGGTTCATGGTTGTGGCGGCTCCCCCGGCGGCGTAGCATGGACGGGTCCGATGCCGGACATGGCGGGATCGCGCCTCCGGACGCGGCGGGCGAACGGGGGTTGCGGGGCTCACGGAGGTCAGGATGATGGTTCGATCCCTCGTTGCCGCAATCGTGCTCGCCGTCGCCGCGCTGGCGTCGGCCCCGGCGGCCGGCCAGCCGGCGGCGCCGCGCACCCCCTGGGGCGACCCCGATCTGCAGGGCGCGTACACGAACAAGACGGTCACCCCGCTCGAGCGGCCGCGGGAGCTGGCGGGGCGGGAGCGGCTGACCGCGGAAGAGGTGGCGAATCTCGAACGGGAGATCCTCGACCGGAACGCGGCCCTGCTCGAGCGGGCGCCGCGGAGGACCGAGGTCACCGAGAGCGTGGACGTCGGCGAGGACGGGGCGCCCGGGTTCTACAACAACTTCTGGCTCGATCGCGGCACCACGTCCACGGGTCAGACGTCGCTGATCGTCGATCCGCCGGATGGCCGGCTTCCGCCCCTGACGCCGGCCGCGCAGGCGGACGAGGACGCCCGGCTGGCGGCGCGGGCCGAACGCGGCCCGGCGGACACCTGGACCGACATGGACCTCAACGACCGCTGCATGCTCTGGTCGGTGGGGCCGCCGATGCTGCCGACCGGCTACAACAACAACTACCTGATCCTGCAGACGCCCGACCACGTCGTCATCCACGTCGAGATGATCCACGACACGCGCATCATCCCCCTCGACGGCCGGCCCCGTCCGGGCCGCGGAGTGCCGCAGTGGCTGGGCGAGATGCGCGGCCACTGGGAGGGCGACACCCTCGTCGTCGAGACCCGCCGCATCGCCCGCAGCGAGGAGGGCTCGTCGTTCGGCAACGACGTCGTGCGCATCCGCGCCGCCAACGGCGGCCGCACCGAGAGCCTCCGCGTGGTCGAGCGGTTCACGCGGGTCGGCCCCGACGCCATCCGCTACGAGTTCACGGTCGGGGACCCGACGCGATGGGCGAGCCCCTGGTCGGGCGAGCTGCCGTTGCGCAGGATCGACGAGACGCTCTTCGAGTACGCGTGCCACGAGGGGAACTACAGCATCGTCAACGTGCTGAGCGGCGAGCGGGCGGCGGAGCGCGCCGCCGCCGAGGTGGAGACGAACCGATAGCCGGGAGAGGGTATATTGGGCGCGTTCGGCGCCTTGACAGAAGGGACTTCAGATGCATCATCGAGCTCTCGGGTGCGTGGGCGCGGCGGCGTTGGCGGCGGCGGTCGGGCTGTGGTCGGCGCCGGCGGCGGCCCAGGACGGGCCGCGGACGGCGTGGGGCGCTCCCGACCTGCAGGGCGTCTGGGACTTTCGCACGATCACGCCGCTGGAAAGGCCCGAGGCGCTGGGCGAACAGGCGTTCCTCACCGAGGAGGAGGCGGCCAACCTCGAGCAGGAAGTGATCGAGCGCAACGTCGAGCTCGCCGGCCGGGCCGCCCGGCGCACGTCGGTCACCGAGAGCGTGGACCGGGGCGAGGAGGGGGCCCCCGGCTTCTACAACAACTTCTGGCTCGACCGGGGCACGAGGACCGTCGGCACCCGGCGCACGTCGCTCGTCGTGGACCCGCCGAACGGGCGGCTGCCGGAGCTGTCGCCGGCGGGGCGCGAGCGGACCACGGCGCGGCGCGACTACCGGCTGGAGCATCCCGCCGACTCGTGGCTCGACCGCAGCGCGTTCGACCGGTGCATCCTCGGCTTCAACGCCGGTCCCCCCATCACTCCCGGCGGATACAACCAGAACCTGCAGGTGTTCCAGACTCCCGACCACGTGGTGCTGATCACCGAGATGGTCCACACCGTGCGGGTGGTGCCCCTCGACGGGCGCCCGTCGCTCCCCGGCCACGTCCGCCAGTGGTCGGGCGACTCGCGCGGCCGCTGGGAGGGCGACACCCTCGTCATCGAGACGTCGCACTTCAACGATCAGCGGCGGTGGCGGGGGACGACGCGCAACATGACCCTGGTCGAGCGGTTGACCCGGGTCGACGGCGACACCCTCGCCTACGAGTACACCGTCGACGACCCGGAGACGTGGGCGCGCCCGTGGACGGCGTCGATTCCCATGCGGCGCAGCGACGAGCCCCTGTACGAGTACGCGTGCCACGAAGGCAACTACAGCATGCCCGGCATTCTCGGCGGCCATCGCGCGGACGAAGCGGCCACCGCCGACAGCCGGTGAACGGAAGGGGAGCGCTGCTCCGCGGCGCTCTTCCCGGTCCATCGACCAAGCCGGGTCCGCGCCGCGGCGTGGGCCCGCGCCGAGCTTCGTTCGAGGAGAAGTGACCGTCATGAGAATCGACCCGCGCCGTCTGCTCGCCGCCTGCGCTCTCGTCGTCGTGGCCGCCGCGCCGCTCGCCGCCCAGCCGGACGGGTGGACGCGCCCGTTCCCCGGCCACCGGGTCATCGGAAACCTCTACGCGGTGGGCACCTACGACCTCGCGGTCTTTCTCGTGACGTCGGACGAGGGCCACTTCCTGATCAACACCGGGCTGGAGGACTCGACCGCGATGATCCGCGCCAACGTCGAGTCGCTCGGGTTCCGGCTCGAGGACGTCGGGGTGCTGCTGCAGATGCAGGCGCACTGGGACCACACCGCGGCCCTCGCCGAGATCAAGGAGATTACCGGGGCCGAGATGTGGGCGACGGCCGACGACGCGCCGGTGCTGGAGGACGGCGGGTTCAGCGACCCGCACTTCGGCGGGCGCGTTTCGTTCCCGCCGGTCGAGGTCGACCGCATCATCACCGAGGGCGAGGTGCTCGAGCTGGGCGACGCGCGGCTCACGGTGATGGAGAGCCCCGGGCATACCGCCGGCAGCTCGAGCTACCTCATGACCGTGGAGGAGAACGGGCGCGAGTACAGCGTCGCGATCGCGAACATGGGGACCATCAACCCCGGGAAGCAGCTGGTGGTCGATCCCACGTATCCCGGCGTGGCCGACGACTTCGCCGAGACCTTCCGGAAGCAGAAGGCGCTGGACGTCGACGTCTGGGTGTCGGCGCACGGGGGGCAGTACGGCCTGCACGACAAGTATGAAAGGGGGCAGGCCTACCACCCCGACACGTTCGTCGACCCGGACGGCTTCCTTGCTGCGGTGGAGCGCCTGGAGGGTCTCTACCTGGAGCAGATCGCGGCCGAGCGCCGCTGACTGGAGGCCGCAGCCTCCCGCACCACGATCGGATTCACTGGGGGTCGAGATGCTGAACCACGCACGGCGCCGCGCGTTCGCGGCGTTCCTCGTTCTAGCCGGACTGGCCGTCGCCGTCGCGTCGCCGCTGGAGGCTCAGCGCCCGGCCGTATCCGGGCCGCGCGCGGGGCTGTCGACGGGCCATCCCCTCACCACCGCCGCCGCGTTCGAGACGCTGATCAGGGGCGGCAACGCCTTCGACGCGGGGGTGACGGCGCTGCTCGTGGGCGGGGTCGTCGAGCAGGATCTGTACGGGCTGGGCGGCGAGTCGCTGATCCTGGTGTACCCGGCCGAGGAGGGCGAGGTCACGTCGGTCGTCGCCCAGGGCTGGGCGCCGAAGGGCGCGAGCATCGAGTGGTACGAGTCGCGCGGCCGCGATCTCCTGGGCGAGGGCCTCGACCCCGCGGTCGTGCCCGGCGCCCTGCACGGCGCGCTGACGGTGCTGGAGCGCTGGGGCACGATGAGCTTCGAGCAGGTCTCGGCCCGCGCCATCGAGTACGCCGGGCAGGGGTTCCCGCTGCGGCCCCTCACCGCCCGCGCCGTCGAGGCGAACCTCGGGTTCATGGAGGCGTGGCCCGAGAACCAGCGGTTCTGGCTGAAGCCCGACGGCTCGCTGTACGCGGCGGGCGAGGTCATCAGGTTCCCGACCCTCGCCGCCACCCTGACGAAGATGGTGGAGGCGGAACGGGCCAGCGCCCATCTGGGCCGCGAGCAGGGCGTCGCCGCCGCCCGCGACCGGTTCTACAAGGGCGACATCGCCGAGGAGATGGTGGCGTTCCTGCAGGAGCACGGCGCGCCCTTCGAGCTCGACGACTTCGCCGAGTTCTACTCGCGGGTCGAGGAGCCCACGAGCACCGAGTACCGCGGCTACACCATCTACAAGCACGGGTTCAACAGCCAGGGCCCGGTGCTGCTGCAGGCCCTCAACATCCTGGAAGAGTTCGACTTGCAGGCGATGGGCCACAACAGCCCCGACTATCTCCACACCGTCGTCGAGGCGATGAAGCTGGCCTACGCGGACCGCGACACCTACTACGCCGATCCGGACTTCGTCGAGGTGCCGGGCGAGGGCCTGCTGTCCACCTCCTACGCGAAAGAGCGCGCGGCCGAGATCGACCCGGGCCGGGCGTCGGTCGCGTTCCGCGCCGGCGATCCGCTGCCCCACGACCCGACCGTCGGCGAGTGGCCGTTCTGGGTCGCCGACATCGCCGACGGGGTGGCTGCGAGCGACGCCGACGGCTCGTTCGTGCCGTCGGCCGGGGGGCTGAAGGACACGACGCACATCGCGGTCATCGACGAGCACGGCAACGTCTTCGACAGCACCCCGAGCGGCGGCTGGACCGGCGGCGGGGTCATTCTCGGCGGCACCGGCATCGGGCTCAGCACCCGCGGCGAGCAGTTCTGGCTCGATCCGGCGCGCGCCAACCAGATCCGCCCCCGCGCCCGCCCGCGCTACACGCTGACGCCGAGCATCGTGTTCAAGGACGGCGAGCCGTTGATGGCGATCGGGACCCCGGGGGGCGACAATCAGGACCAGACCATTCTGCAGGCGTTCCTGAACGTCGTCGAGTTCTGGGGCGACTGGTACCCGAACCTGCACGACGCGCTGGCGTGGCCGCGGGTGCGGACCCAGCACCTGCACGGGTCGTTCTGGCCGCACGCGGCCGGGTTCAACCGGATGGACCTGGAGTCGCGCATCTCGCCCGAGGTGGCGAACGAGCTGCGCCGCCGGGGACACCAGGTCATCGAGGCGCCGCCGTTCGGGATGTCGGGGTGCGCGACCGCGGTCCTCATCGATCCGGCCACGGGCAACCGCCTCGCCGCGGGGGACCCGCGGCGCGACTGCTACGCGCTTGCGTACTGACGGCTCGGCTGATGGCGCGGCGCCAGGATGAACCGCTCGGCGGCGCCGGAGGTGGACCGACGATGCGGGGCCGGGAATGGACCGGCAGGGCGCGCAGAGGTGGACCGACGACGCGGCGTCAGGGATGGCCCGCTCGGGCGGCACCCGGAGGTGGACCGACGAGGCGAGGCCGGGAATGGACCGGCAGGGCGTGCCGAGGTGGACCGACGACGCGGCAGTCAGGGATGGCCCGCTCGGGCGGCACCCGGAGGTGGACCGGCGATGCGGCGACGTGGATGAGCCGATGGGGCGGTGCCAGGGAAGAAAATGGAGGGCGCTGATGCAGCTACGATGCAGCCGATTTCCTGATGGTTCGCGGTGGGCCATTGGCATCGCCGCGGCGGTGACGGCGCTGGCCCTGGCGCCGTCGCCGGCGCGGGGACAGATCGCTTCGGCCGCCTATACCGCGGCCGAGGCCGAGGCGGGCCAGGCGATCTACGAGCAGATGTGCGCGACCTGCCACATGTCGAACCTCACCGGCTCGTTCGAGGCGCCGGGGCTGGCGGGGCCGACGTTCAGGGGCGCCTGGGAGGACCGAAGCGTCGACGAGCTGATCGAGCTGGTGCAGGTCACCATGCCGCCGGGGGCCGGCGGGTCGCTCGCGCCGGAGGAGTACGCGAGCGCCGTCGCCTACATCCTGCGCGAGAACGGCGTGGCGGCGGGGACGGTGGCGCTGGGCGGGGTCACCGCGCCCGCGGGCGGCGCCCTAGCCGCCCCGGCCGCGGCCGCCCTGGACGGGGGCACGCGCGGGTTCCAGCCCGTTCCCGAGCGCGTTCCCGTCACCGACGCCATGCTGCGCGACCCCGACCCCGACGACTGGCTGATCTACCGACGGACCTACGACGGGTGGGGGCACAGCCCTCTCGACCAGATCGACCGCGCCAACGTCGGCGACCTGCAGCTCGCCTGGGTGTGGTCGATGGGCGACGGCCGTAACCAGCCGACGCCGCTCGTCTACGACGGCGTGATGTACCTGGCCAACCCCGGCAACGTCGTGCAGGCCCTCGACGCCGCCACCGGCACCCTGCTGTGGGAGTACCGCCGTCCCCTGCCCGAGGCGCTGCGCGGCGCGAACAGCCGCAACCTCGCCATCTACGACGACAAGCTGTACCTGGGGGCGCGCGACGCCCACGTCGTGGCCCTCGACAGCCGCACCGGGGAGCTCGTCTGGGAGACCCGGATGGCCGACTACAACGACGGCTACTCCAACTCGAGCGGCCCCATCGTGGCCAACGGGCGGGTCGTCAACGGCATCAACGGCTGCTCGCGGTTCATGCCCGACAGCTGCTTCATCACCGCCCACGACGCCGACACCGGCGAGGAGCTGTGGCGACGGCTCACCATCGCCGCCCCCGGCGACCCCGGCGGCGACACGTGGGGCGACCTGCCGCTCGCCCTGCGGGGCGGCGGCGACTCGTGGATTCCCGGCAGCTACGACCCCGAGCTCGACCTGCTTTACTGGCCGGTCGCCCAGGCCAAGCCGTGGGTGCCCGCGAGCCGGGGGCTGACCGTCCACGACCCCGCGCTCTACACCAACTCGACCCTCGCCCTGAACCCCGCCGACGGCTCGATCCGCTGGTACCGCCAGCACGTGCCCGGCGAGGCCCTCGACCTCGACGAGGGGTTCGAGCAGGTGCTCGTCGAGAGCGAGGGGCGCAAGGCGCTGCTGACCATCGGCAAGCACGGCATCCTGTGGAAGCTCGACCGCGAGTCGGGGGCGTTCCTCGGCCACGCCGAGACCGTGTTCCAGAACGTGTTCGAGTCGATCGACCCCGACACCGGCGTCGTCACCTACCGGCAGGACATCGCCGATGCCGGCATCGGCGACTGGGTGTCGGTGTGCCCGAGCACCGCCGGCGGCCACAACTGGCACGCGACCGCCTTCAGCCCCGAGACCCGGCTGCTCATCATCCCCCTCAGCCAGAGCTGCCTCGAGATCGCGGGCCGCGAGGTGGCCCTGGAGATCGGCTCGGGCGGCTCGCAGGCCGACCGGCTGTGGTTCGAGATGCCGGGGACCGACGGCAACCTCGGCAAGCTCGCCGCCTATGACGTCGACACCCTCGAGGAGCGCTGGAGCGTCGAGCAGCGGGCCGCGTTCATGACCGCGGTGCTGACCACCGGCGGCGGCCTCGCGTTCGCGGGCGACGTCGACCGCTATTTCCGCGCCTTCGACGCCGCCACCGGCGACGTGCTGTGGGAGACCCGGCTCGGCACCTCGGTGCAGGGGTTTCCGGTGAGCTACGGGGTCGACGGCACCCAGTACATCGCCGTCTCGACCGGCCTCGGCGGGGGCAGCCCGCGGCGGGTGCCGTCGCTGCTCAGCCCCGACATCGTGCACCCCGAGACGGGGAACGCGCTGTACGTCTTCTCGTTGCGGCGGTAGACGCTTGGATTCGCGCACGTCCTGGTTCAAAATAGGCAGTCGGCTGCGCCGCATCGCGGCCGGAGCCCGCTTGACCCGATTCGGTCCGGAGGACCTCGAGATGTCACTGACTCAGCATGGCCGCGCCGGATTCGCCGTCGCCCTGGTCGCCGCGCTCGGTTTCGTGGCCGCGCCGGCCGCGGCCCAGGCGCAGGACGAGGCGCACGAGCTCACCTTCACCCGGGACGTCGCGCCGATTCTGCAGCGCTCGTGCCAGGAGTGCCACCGCACCGGCTCGATCGCGCCGATGTCGCTGCTGACCTACGAGGAGACGCGGCCGTGGGCCCGCTCGATCCGCGAGAAGGTGGTCACCCGGAGCATGCCGCCCTGGTACGTCGACAAGAACATCGGCGTCCAGGGCTTCAAGTACGACTACTCGCTGACCGACGACGAGATCGCCACCATCGCGGGCTGGGTCGACGCCGGGGCGCCCCGCGGCAACCCCGCCGACCTGCCGGCGCCGCGCGAGTTCCGGGACATCGCCGAGTGGAAGATCGGCGAGCCGGACTGGATCGTCGAGATCCCGGAGCCGTTCGTGGTCGCCCCCGAGGCCCCCAACTGGTGGGGAGACCTGTACTCGGACTCGGGCCTTACCGAGGACCGCTGGGTGAAGGCGGTCGAGACCAAGCCGTCGATCGATGGGTTCCCGGTCGTCCACCACGCGGTGACCAGCAACTCCGACCCCGAGTCGGACGATGACGACTACGCCTTCCTCAACGAGTATGCGCTCGGCAAGAACGGGGACATCTTCCCCGACGGCACCGGCCGGCTGATCAAGGCCGGGGCGCAGATCAAGTTCAACATGCACTACGCCGCGATCGGCGTCGAGACGACCGACCGCACCCGCGTCGGCCTGCAGTTCTATCCGAAGGGCGTCGAGCCCGAGCGCAAGCTCATCTCGGCCCACGTCGGCGACGACGAGGACCTCGACATTCCCGCCGGGGCCTCGAACGTGCGGCATGACGGGTACTACCGCCTCAACGAGAACGCCCACATCACCGCGTTCCAGGCCCACCTGCACAACCTCGGCAAGCGGCAGTGCCTGGAGGCCATCTATCCCGACAACAGCAAGGACATCCTGAGCTGCGCCGACTGGGACTTCGGGTGGCACATCGTCTACAACTACGAGGACGACGTGGCTCCGCTGCTGCCGAAGGGCACCATCCTCCACGTGACGAGCTGGCACGACAACTCGGAGGCCAACCGCTGGAACGACGACCCCACCAACTGGGCCGGCTTCGGTCAGCGGTCGAGCGACGAGATGAGCTTCGCGTGGGTGAGCTGGTACGAGCTCGACGACGAGGAGTTCGAGAAGGAGGTCGAGGCGCGCGAGGCGCTGGCCGACGACAACGACGAGTAGCCGGCGCCGCGGGCGCCGGGGACGCGGATGGGTTCGACCGGGGCCTTCGCGATCTCGCGATCGCGGAGGCTTCGATCGTTCGGGGTTCGGGAACGTCTCGAATCGAGACGCAGGGACGGCGATCGAAATGGCGTTGCCAACTGCACGCGGCCGGTTTCACGAGGTCCGTGGTGTCGGCGGGCGGCAGGGTGATCTCCGTCGTTGTCCTGAGCGTCACGAGGCGAGCAACGACACGGGAAGAGCAGCCATGAAGGGTGAGATTCGGAGCTTTCGTGTGATCGCCGCGGCGGCGTTGCTCGTCGCCGCCATTGCGTCCGCTACGTCGGCGCAGGAGCGCTGGAGCCGCGGACAGAACGTGCAGCCGGTCTTCGAGGGGTGGGAGCGGAACGACGACGGGTCGTTCACCATGGTGTTCGGCTATCTGAACCGCAACTACGAGGAGCAGCCGGTCATTCCCGTCGGCCCGAACAACCGCTTCGAGCCCGGTCCCGCCGACCGGGGGCAGCCGACGCACTTCTACAACCGGCGCCAGCAGTTCGTGTTCACGGTGCGGGTGCCCGCCGACTGGGGGCGCGAGGAGGACCTCGTGTGGACCGTCACCCACAACGGCCGGGCCGACCGCGCCATCGGCCACCTCTGGCCGGTGTGGGAGATCGACGACGGCGTCCTCCGACTGAACCGGGGGTCGGGCACCGCGCAGGGCTACGCCGACAACCAGCGCCCGTCGGTCCGCCTCGAGGGCGGCGACCACCTCGAGGTCACTCTGCCGGACACCCTCGAGATCGCCGTCCTCGCCGGCGACGACGGCATTCCGCCGCCCAACCCGCGGCTCGCCGAGCGGCGAGCCCGGCGCGGCCCGAAGTCGCAGGCGATGGTCGACCCGCGCAAGGCGGCGGCCACCGGGCTCGCCGTCACGTGGCTGCACTGGCGGGGGCCGGGCACGGTGAGGTTCGACCCGCGGGTGCCGGAGATCGGCGAGGGGGGACGGGCGGTCACCGAGGTGTCCTTCAGCGAGCCGGGCACCTACGTGCTACAGGCGGTGGCGGACGATACCGTGTACGTGAGCCCCGTCAACGTCACCGTGACCGTCGAGCCGGCGGCGGGGGAGCCGTAGGGGAGTCGGCGCATCGAGCGGCGCGCGAGGATGAGGTCGCTACCGCACGTCCGAGTCGAGGAGCAGAGTCATGCATGCACGGGGCAATCGGCGGTGGACGGGGTACGTTGTGGTCCTCGCAGGTGCGGTCGTGCTGATCGTCGGTATGGCGGCGGGGGAGGGAGGGCCCGCCCAGTCCGGCGACGGTCAGATGACCATCGCGGACACGCCGACGCGCGCGCAGGCCGCCGACGGGTCCTACATCTCCTGGCGCGAGCACATCATCGACGATCTGGCGGTCGGCGGCGTCGCCCTCGCGGGCAGCGACGGGCTCGCCATGGCCGACCTCGATCTCGACGGCCACCTCGACATCGTCTCCGTGCACGAGTCCGACACCACCTACGACGGCGTGCCCGACGGGCACGTGCGCATCGCGTACGGCTCGGCCGACCCCGACACCTGGGACCTCTACACGCTGGGCGAGGGCGAAGAGGCGGGCGCGGCCGAGGACGTGGCCATCGGCGACATGAACGGCGACGGCTATCCCGACGTCGTGGTGGCGTGCGAGCTGTCGCACCTCATCTACTTCGAGAACCCCGGCGCGGCGGGGCGGGCCGAGCGGTGGAAGCGGGTCATCCCGGCCTCGACCCTCGACCGCGGGTCGTACATCCGCGTCTTCCTCGCCGACTTCGACGACGACGGCCGCTTGGAGGTGGTCGCGGCGAACAAGGGCGGGCAGAATCCCGGGCGCGGCACCACCGAGAAGCACCCCGTGTCGTGGTTCGCGATTCCCGACGACCCCCTCGACGGCGACGCCTGGGTCGAGCACGAGCTGGCCCGCGTCATCGTGCCCATCAACTCGCAGCCCTTCGACCTCGACGGCGACGGCGACCTCGACGTCATCGGCGGCTCTCGCATGGAGCGGCGCATCTTCTGGTTCGAGAACGTCAGCGACGGGGAGATCGCGTTCCGCGAGCACCGCATCGACATCGCCCCCGAGGCCATCGTCACCGGCTTCAACATGGAGTTCGTCGACCTCAGCGGCGACGGCCGAATCGACATCGCCATCCGCGACGAGCGCAACGGCCTCTCGTGGCTCGAACAGCCCGCCGATTTCGCCGACGCCTGGCGCCTGCATCCCATCGGCGGCCTCGCGCCCGACCGGCTGGTCGGCTTCGTGCTGACCGACATCGACGACGACGGCCGCCTCGACGCGTTCTCCGGCGCCTACAGCCAAGGCCCGCGCGACGTCGACGCCACCGAGCTTTCCCCGTCGCACCGAGCGGGCCGCCTGTCGTGGTTCGAGCAGCCCGAGGACTTCACCGGCGCGTGGACCCGCCACGACGTGTCGCGTCGCGTCCGCGGGATGTTCGACAAGTTTCTCGTCCGCGACATGGACGGTGACGGTGACGCCGACCTCATCGGAACGCGGGGCAACTCCATCCCCTACGACGGGGTGTTCTGGTTGGAGCAGGTGCGGACGGCCGAGCCGGTGCCGGCGTTCGACCAGGCGCGCCAGAAGGAGAGCCGGCAGCTTCCGCTGCCGGAATAGCGGCGGAGCCCGGCGCGGGGTGTGCGGCGCACGACCGGCCCGGCGGCGTTGTCGCGAACAGCCTGACCAGCCTGCTCCAGTGTTCAGGATGGCGAGGTCAACTGCAACGCGACGCACAAGCACCATGGCCGGGAGCGTCAGGAAGCCGCTTATTCCGTTCTCCTTGCCACCATAAAGAACAATTGCCACTTCAGCAGAACCTTACCCGGCGTCTCCTCGTATCCAAGATAATCCTTCGCGTGCTTCAAACACTCCTCTGGACTACACTGTGCGTCATGAATACCATGAATAAACATCATCATTTCGCGAACCGAACTAAACCTCCAGGGTACGTCTGCTATCGACCAGCTCACCATCTCTAGCCCAGCCTGGTCGCACAGCTTCCTGGTCGCCTGCTCGTCAAGGAACGGATGCTTGTGTCCCGTGCTGCAAAACTTGTCCACCGGACCGTCAAAGTACTGCTGTACCATTGTATTGGCTGCAACGTCGCCGATGACCAAACGCCCCGAGGGGGTCAAGACACGACAAAACTCACGGAAGAGCTTGTTTTTGTACTCTACATGGTGAAGGTTGGCCAGCGACACAATCCCGTCAACGGACCCCGTCGCCAATGGAATAGAATCATGTCTCCAGAGTCTCCGCTCTACGTGTGCCACGCTTCCAAGGTTGTCTTGCAACGACTTCATTGCTGCCATTGAGGAATCGATCGCCACAACCCGCCCGCACCCCTCCACAGCGAAGGCAATCCGTTTCGTCAAGAGCCCATTCCCGGCACCAAAGTCGACCAGCCGTTCCCCTGGCTCTGCCGCCACCAGCTGCAGCATCTTGAGGATCTCGTTTTCTCTGGCTGCCGGGCATTCCGCAACTGCGTGCGAAAAATGCCTGCCACGCTCTTCTCTATCGAACTCCCCAAATCCACCCGCATCGTCATGGTCTACGCCATACACGCTCTCTGCTTCCATCGCCCGAATGGCGTCATAGTCCCGCACCAGTTCTTCATCAGTCGACGCAGCCAGGAAAACGACACCAGGGCAGGACAACAGGTCCAGTGTCGGTTTTGTGCGATCGCTGGGGGTCAACTCTGCCCCCGCAAAGCTCGAAAGCACTTTGTGGAATTTACAAAGCAACGCGTTCTTTGCTGTGTGCGCCCACTCTCCAGCCGAGCCTGAAATGAGAAACACCACACGCCCATGACTCCCCAATTGATAGCCAAACCGTGTCTTTCTTCGAAATTCCTTCCTGTTGACGTACGCGTCAACAACCAGCGAAACGGGATCGGTACCCGTGCACTTATGACAAATCTCCGGCAACCGGGCGCCCACGAGCCTCGCTGCGATCTCGATCAACGCCGGACCGTCGGGCGTCATTTTCAGTTCAGCGTGGGCTGGGCCGTACTTTATTTCCAAAGCATCAAGTGTCCTGCGTACGTACGTGTTCAGAGCGTCCTGTAGAGGCCCTTGCGACGGTAGCAACTCGTCGTAGTCATTTACCAACGACGTGCCGTGTAGGCGCCGAACGGATTTGCGCCAAATGTCCGTGACGAAATGGTCGCCATCATGGCTTACTGTATTGACGACATACTCCTCTCCAGTCAAGTATTGCTCCAATAGTACTTCCATGTTGGTGCAACCGAAGAGATTGCGTCCTCCGAGAACGACACGAAAGGCGGTATTGACCTCCGCGACGGTTGAACACAGATGAACCTTGTCTGCTGCCGCGCTACGCAATGGCTTCACTATTACGCATTCTCGTTTCTCGAATCTCGCGCGTGCCCATTTTCTGGCCCGGTGGATGTCAGCGGTCTTGCAATGTTCCGCAACCATCAACCCGCGTTGCCTCAGTAGATTGATCATTTTGAACTTGTCGCGTCGCGCGGCCGAAAGCCCGCTTCCGTTGGTCGGAAGGTCCAGAGATTCACTGAGTTTATCCGCGAGTTCTACGCCGCTTTCGGATCCGGCGATCACTATCTGTACTCCTTTTTTTTTCAACATCGCCAGCATGTCAAATGGATTGGCGCCTTCAGCCGCCATATGATGAGAGAAGTGCTCCTTCTGATGTTGCGCCGTCAAATAGGGGTCCAGGTTATTCTTGCTTTGGATGTGGATGCACCGAAAGCCCCGGCGAGTCAATTCCGGCGCCAAGAGGACCCCCGACGAGAAGGCATCAACGATCGCGGCTGATGGGATCGCCGCGCCCAAATAGATCCCGGCGGGAACGAGGAGTGCGCCAAGCCATAGGTGCACGGCGGCTGGGTCGGGGGCACTTTCCGACAGGAAGAGCGCGGCGACGGCGGTGAGGCCGGTCATGGATGCGGCTCGTTGCGCGCCGAGTCTTTGCACAGCAATCTGAATAAAGTAGAGCGGCACGGAGAATCCGATGAGGCCAAGCAGAATCAGCGAAGATGCGGTAGTGGGGGTGAGCACGTGAAGGTCCTCGAACGCTCCGGCGACGAATGCAACGAGAATTAGGACCCAGAACCGGGAGGAGTAGACGGAGCGTGTGGAGACGCCCATTTCGTTCAATTGCCGTACCTTGACATTGCTCACTGCCCCCGCGACGGGAATGACGAAGGCGAGGGCTAACGCCCTCCAGTCAATGGGGTCATACTGGTTACCGACGAGGATCAGGAGTGACACTCCGGTCAAGACTATCAGAGATCCGAGTAGATCGGTTATGGCCAGTCGGTGGCGACTGCGACTGGAGACGTCACATACGGTTGTGCACAGTGGAAGGAGGCCGGTGGCGATCGCCGCCACGATTTCTGCCGGAAGGGCATTGAGACTGGCTAGCGTGGCGAACCAACCAATCAGTGTTGAGATATTGAGAACTACGGTCGCACGGAGGTTTTGTTCGTCGTAGGGTGAAACGTAGGTGTCCTTTGTGGGGGTCGGAATCAAATGGAACGCGCAGGCTAAGAGAACGGGGACTAGAAATGCTGTCAACAGCATCAACGAGACCGGGACTTCCGGGTACTCTTCGCTTATCTCGACATCTCGAGAGGCGGATAGGAACACAAAGACGCCGGCGGCCACGTAGCCGAATTGGGGGCGACTCAGGAGATTGGTGATTCGGTCCTTGGCGACATCAAAAGGCGACATTTGTAGAATCCTCACCCTCTTGGCCCCAGGCAGTTCTTGCACGGGACGGAAACGCACGTACCTGCGGTGCATCGGGACTTGGTTTGGACATGAGAAACCCTTTCGGCGACGGTACGGCAATCGCATGCGATGAGGCCTCATGGAGAACGTGCTTCGGAGACAGCCGCTGGTATCTGTACCATGGTGGGATGGCGGGGGGCGTTGATTTTCGTCAAGTTGAGCGAGAGGGGCCCGTCTGGCGGACGCGGGGCACGGTTCGGTGTGACGGGACGTGAGAGGCGTAGAGCTGGCGGGGGCGGCATGGTCCCGGGACTGTGATGGAACTCGGAGGCAGGGGGATGCGTCAATGGAAGAGTGCCCTGAGAGGCGAGATGGATGGGGGTATCATGCATGGTGGAGGTACAGAGAGGCGATGGCGCTGATCCACACCGAGGATCTCTGGAAGACGTACCGCATGGGCACCGAGTCGGTCCACGCCCTCAGCGGCGTGTCGGTCGACATCGCGCGCGGAGAGTTCGTGGCGATCATGGGGCCGTCAGGGTCGGGGAAGTCGACCCTGATGAACCTCATCGGCTGCCTCGACACGCCGAGCAGCGGGACGTACCGGCTGAACGGCAAGGACGTCAGCCGCATGAACGACGACGAGCTGGCCCGGATCCGGAACGAGGAGATCGGGTTCGTGTTCCAGACGTTCAACCTGCTGCCGCGGGCGTCGGCACTGCACAACGTCGAGCTGCCGCTGATCTACGCGGGCGTGCCGGCGGCGCGGCGGAACGAGCGGGCGGTGGCGGCGCTCGAGCTGGTGGAGCTCGAGGATCGGATGGGCCACCGGCCGAACGAGCTGTCGGGGGGGCAGCGCCAGCGGGTGGCGATAGCCCGGGCCCTCGTCAACCAGCCCTCGCTGCTGCTCGCGGACGAGCCGACGGGCAACCTCGACTCGAAGACGGGAGTCGAGATCATGGCGATCTTCGAGGGGTTGCACCGGGCGGGCAACACCATCCTGCTGATCACGCACGAGGCGGATGTCGCCCAGCACGCGCACCGGGTGATCCACCTCAAGGACGGAGCGGTCGAGCGGGAAGACGTCAACCCGGAGCCGACTGCGGCCGGCGACGTGCGGGTCTCGGTGCGAACGGCTTGACACCCCGAAACGATGCTACGATTCGTAGAGGCGCGGCGGGCAGGAGGGCGGCGTCGACATAGGGCGAGAGAACAGCGATGCAAACGGAACCGCGGAGGCTGGAGCAGCGGACGGAGAACCTCGAGCGTCGTGTCGACCGCATCGAGCAGGTCCTGCCGGCCCTGGCGACCAAGCAGGATCTGCAGGCGACGGAGCAACGCCTGCGGACCGAGATCACCGACACGGAGCAGCGCCTGCGGACCGAGATCACCGACACGGAGCAGCGCCTGCGGACCGAGATCACCGATACGGAGCAGCGCCTGCGGACCGAGATCACCGATACGGAGCAGCGCCTGCGGACCGAGATCACCGAGGTGGGGCAGCGCCTGCGCACCCACTTCGACGTGGTGAGCGAGGAACTGCGCCACGAAGTCCAGCTCGTAGCCGAAGCGGTCGTCACCCTTGCGGAACGAGGGCGTTAGCAGTCAACTCGGCTGCCCTCACGCGAGATCTGTCCAGCCGCTGCCGGGACCCGCCGGAACGTCAGTCCAGCTCGGTCCCCGTCAGAAGCCGATAGGCCTCGCGGTACTTCTCCCGCGTCTTCGCCACCACCTCGTCCGGTAGCGCTGGCGCCGGCGGCTGCCGGTTCCACTGCACCGCGTCCAGGTGATCCCGGACGAACTGCTTGTCGAAGCTCGGCTGCGCGACCCCCGGCCGATACGTCTCCCGGGGCCAGAACCGCGACGAATCGGGGGTGAGGGCCTCGTCGATCAGGATGATCTCGTCACCCTCCCCGATGTCCCCCCCGCCCGCGGCCTCCGCGCCGTCCGCCCGCAGCAGCCCGAACTCGAACTTGGTGTCGGCGACGATGATGCCGCACGATTCGGCGTGCTCGGCCCCGTGCGCGTAGAGGGCGAGGGTCAGCTCGCGCAGCCGGGCGAGCAGCCGGGGGCCGATGATCTCGGCCGCCTGCTCGGCCGTGATGTTCTCGTCGTGGCCGCTGGTCGCCTTGGTCGCGGGCGTGAAGATGGGCTCCGGCAGCCGGTCGGACTGCTGCAGGCCGGCCGGCAGCTCGACGCCGCAGACGGCCCCGGTGCGCCGGTAGTCGGCCCCGCCCGAGCCCGCGAGGTACCCGCGGGCGACGCACTCGACGGGAATCGGCTCGGTGCGCCGCACCAGCATCGACCGTCCCCGCAGGGTCTCGGCGTGGGGCCGGCAGGCCTCGGGATAGTCGTCGGGGTTGGTCGACACGAGGTGGTTCGGCACGATGGACCCGGTGCGCCCGAACCAGAACTCGGAGAGCCGGGTCAGCACCCTTCCCTTGTCGGGAATCGTCGAGCCGAGCACCAGGTCGTAGGCGGAGATGCGGTCGGTGGCGACCATCAGAAGATGATCGCGGCCGGCGGCGTACATGTCGCGCACCTTGCCGCGGCGCTGCGGTTCCAGTCCTGCCAGCGAGGTTTCGAAGAGCGCGGATGCGGACGTCACGATAGCCTCATTTCGAGTGCGGGGCGGATCGGCATCGCCGGAACGGGGACGCTCCGACGCCCGGAAGCATGTAGAATCACAAGCTTACCGAAGAGGCGCGCATGCGGCAAGGGAGCGCGGCCGTCCGGCCGCACGCGTCATGTCCCGATCTCGGCCGCCCCGGCCCGCGCCCGATTCCTTCCGAGCCCCGATGACGCCGGCGGGCCCGCCGCGGAGAAGCGTCCGACCGACCGGATTCCCCGAGGCCGCTCTTCGATAGACTTCACGAACGCATGCGCACCCATCTTCGAACCGTCGGCGTGGTCGGACTGGCCGTCGCCCTCATGGCCTGGGTCTTTCGGAGCTCCGATCTGGCCTCGGTGTGGGGTGAGATCGAGAGCGCCCGGGCCGACCTGATCGTGGCGTCGGTGGCGGGCATCGCCCTCGCCTACGTGGTCCGGGTGAAGAGATGGCTGGTGCTGCTGGCGCCGCTCGGGCCGGTCGGCGTGGGGTCGGCGACTCGCGCCACCGTCATCGGGTTCGCCACCTCGACCATCGTGCCGCGCCTCGGCGAGGTGGTCCGTCCCTATCTGCTCGCCCGCCGCGAGCAGCTCAGCATGAGCGCGGCGCTGGCGACGATCGTGGTCGAACGCCTGCTGGACATGCTCGCGGTGATTCTGCTGTTCGGCCTGTTCCTGGCCGCCTTCAGCAGCCAGCTGCCGAGCACCGACGAGCAGGTCCTCGGCGCCCTCAAGGCCGGGGGGCTGGCGGTCGCGGTCGGCGGCGGCGCCATGCTGGCGCTCGTCTGCGCGGCGGCGCGTCGTCCCGAGTGGGTCGTCTCTCTCGCGGCGTTGGTCGAGCGTCTGGCGCCCCACGGGCCGGGCGCGACCGCGAGCCGCTTCATCACGCGTTTCAGCGCCGGGCTCGGGGCGGCCCGCGATCCGGGGCGGCTGCTGCAGGCGGTCCTGTGGTCGCTGGTGATGTGGGCGCTGGTGGGCGCCACGGCGTGGTGGGGCTGTCTGGCGTTCGGCATCGCCCTGCCGCCGAGCAGCGGCCTGCTCCTCATGGCGTTGATGGCGCTCGGCGTGGCGGTGCCGACGCCGGCGGGCGTCGGTGGCTTCCACGCGGCGGTCCAGGTGGGGCTGACCGCGTTCTACGAGGTGCCGGTGGACACGGCGGTCGGCGCGGCCCTGGTGCTGCACGCCGCCACGTTCGCGCCGGTGACGGTGGTCGGGCTGGCGTGGATGGCGCGCGACGGCATCACGTTCCGGGGGATGGCGAGTCTGACGCCTTCCGCGGCGGCTCGCGGAGGCGCCGCGAGCACGTCGCCGTGCGCGGCCGGGGAGCCGGCGGCGGAACGCGGCGTGGCCGCGGGACCGGGGATGGCGCCGGCGGGCTGCAAGGCGCCCGCACCCGACAAGGCGTGACCATGGAGCGGTCGACAATACCGGCCGGAACCGGAGGCCGACCATGAAATGCCCGTTCTGCGGCCATCTCGGCGACAAGGTCGTCGACTCCCGCGAGAGCCGGGAGGGCGAGGTCATTCGCCGCCGGCGCGAGTGTCAGGAGTGCGGCCGGCGGTTCACGAGCTACGAGCGGATCGACGAGATCCCCTACATGGTCGTGAAGAAGGACGGCAGCCGCGAGCGCTTCGAGCGCCAGAAGATCGCGTCCGGCATGTTGAGGGCGTGCGAGAAGCGGCCGGTGACGGTGGCCGCGGTCGAGGCCCTGGCCGACCGGGTCGAGGCGATTCTGCAGGAGCGCCCCGAGAAGGAGATGCCGACGGCGGAGATCGGGACGTTCGTGATGCACGAGCTGAAGCGCCTCGACAAGGTCGCCTACGTGCGGTTCGCGTCGGTGTACCGGCACTTCCGGGACGTCGGCGAGTTCATGACCGAGCTGCAGGACCTGCTCGACGCGAAAGACTGAGTCGCCGCCGTCACGGTGCGGATGCGGAGGTTCCGAGTGGCAGGGACGCCTCGCGTCCGGCGATGCGCAGGTCCAGCACCTGCCGCGGCGTGAAGCCGTCCAGGCGGAGAGCCCGCGCCGCGGCCGGCAGGAGGGCCGCGACCGGCACGAGGCCGACGATCTCGCTGCCGTGAACGGCGACCCCGTGCCGCTCCGCCTCGCGCCGCACGGCTTCGAGCGCGCGGTGCGGCGGCGTCCGCTCGAAGTCCACCAGGTTCATCGAGACCTGCACCACGTCGGCGCGCCCGGTCCTGACGCCCATCGCCTTCACCGCATCGAGGCCCCCGTTCGACGCGCGTATCGTCCGGGCGATGCCGCGGGCGACGTCGAGGTCGCCGGTGGCGAGGTTGACGTTGAAGGCGATGAGCAGGCGCCTGGCGCCGACGGCGCTGGCTCCGCCCGTGGGGTGCGGCGCCGCCGGCCCGAAGTCCGGCCGCCATTCGGGCCGGCCCATCTTCGCGGTCAGGCCCTCGAAGCCGCCGCGGCGAATCCCCTCGAGCCGTCGTCGGTCCGGGGTGCGTGCGGCCTGCTCGTACAGGTAGACGGGCAGGTCGAACCGTCGGGCGATCGTCTCGCCCACCTCGGTCGCCAGGGCGACGCACGCGGGCATGTCGGCGGGGTCGAGGGGCACGAAGGGGACGACGTCCACGGCGCCCATGCGGGGATGGACGCCGGCATGGGTCCGGAGGTCGATGCGGGCGAGCGCGGCGGCGTAGAGGGCGAGGATGGCCTGCTTCAGGGCGGCGGCGCCGCCCACCACCGTCAGAACCGTCCGGTTGTGGGCCGCGTCCGACGAGGTGTCGAGCAGCGTCGCGCCGGGCACGCCGGCGACGGCCTCGGCCATCGCCTCGACCACCTCGGGGCGGCGCCCCTCGCTGACGTTGGGAACCGCTTCGATGAGGCCCATGCGGCAGGTATAGCACAGAGCACGCAAACCGTCGGCGGCTCGCGGCGCGGAAGGGGTGTCGTTCTCCCACGTGATCCGGCGGCCCGGGCGGGAGGGTGCCGGACGTGTCGTCGGCTCGCTGCTCCGAAGGAGCGTCGCTCTTCACGTGATGCGGCGCCCCGGGCGGCGGAGCGCCCGGATTGTCGGCGGCTCGCGACGCCGGCTGGTAGAATTGGCCCCGCTCATGCCTGTCGTCCGCGGGAGATCGTTCTGACCCCTTCTCGTCCCGACCGGTCCGGGCTCAGCCGGGATCGTCGTGCCGTATCGGAGAGGGATGCGCCCGAGGCGCCGGCTGCCGACCTGCGGCTGTTCCCGCCGGAACCGGAGACCCGGGGCCCGCAGCCCCGGGTCAGGGCGCCGCTCCGGGTCCGGCGGTCCGCGCAGGCGCAGGGGGGCTCGCCGTCCGGCGGCCGCTCGCGACGTGTTGCCGCGTCCCCCGATGCCGCGTCGCCGGCGGCCGAGCCGGCGAGGTCGCGACCGGCTCGCCTCGGCCGGCGCGTGGCGGCCGGATGCTCGGATCTACTGCTGCTGGCGGGCCTCGACGTGGCCGCGGTCTGGCTGACCCTCCGGCTGACCGGTCTGGACCTACAGTCGATCGGCCTCCTGCCGCTGCCGCCCCTGGCGGCCTTCCTGTGCCTGCTGGACGGCGGGTACGTCATCGGCCTGACGGCGGCGGGGGGACAGACGTTCGGCAAGATGGCCTGGGGGCTGCGCGTGACCGACGCGGCGGGTGGTCCCGTCTCGGTTCCCCAGGCGGTGGTGCGGACCCTCTGGACCCCGGCGTCCCTGACCGTGGGCATTCTGTGGGTGCTCTCCCGGCGCGAGGGCCACGCCCTGCACGACGTGCTCGCGGGTACCCGGGTGCTGGCGGTCTCGCCGGCTCCGCGCGAGCCTCGGCCGGAGGGCCGCACGGCGTGACCGTTCCCTCGCCACGGGGTTGGCGGCAGCGGGCGGCCCTCGCGATCGCCACCATGGGCCCCTGCGGCCATGCGCCGGTCGCCCCGGGCACCGCCGGGTCGGCGGCGGGTCTGCTGTTGTTCTGGGCGGTCCGGTCATCCGGGTCCCTCGTGGTCGAGGGACTGGTGCTGCTGGCGGTGACCGCGATCGGCGTGATGGTCGCGTCGCGGGCCGAATCGGCGTACGGACGCCGCGACCCGGGCCTCATCGTCATCGACGAGACGGCCGGCATGCTCCTGACGCTGGCCGCGGTTCCGGTCGGGCTCGGGGGCGCCGTGGTCGGGTTTCTCGCGTTCCGCCTGTTCGACGTCGTCAAGCCCTTCCCGGCCCGGCGGGCGGAACGGCTCCCCGCGGGATGGGGAGTGATGGCCGACGATCTCGTCGCCGGGCTGTACGCGCAGGCGCTGCTCCGTCTGCTCCTCTGGCTGGCGGGCGCCTGAGACACGGGGCAGGCTCGCCGAGCTCGATAGATGTCAACGCCGAGCGCCCCGCGTCCGGAGCCGCCGCTCTCGACGGCCGAGATCATCGCGGTGGGCACCGAGCTGCTCACTCCCTTCCGATCCGACACGAACTCGCTCTTCCTGACCGCCGGACTCAACGAGCTGGGCATCGTCGTGCGCCGCAAGTCGATCGTCGGCGACGATGCCGAGGACCTCGCGTCCGCCGCACGCTCGGCCCTCTCGCGGGCCGAGCTGCTCGTCATCTGCGGCGGGCTCGGCCCCACTGAAGATGACCTGACGCGGGAAACCGTCGCGCAAGTGCTCGAGCGCCGGCTGAACGAGGATCCGGTCATCGTCGAGCGGTTGCGCGCCCGCTTCGCCCGGCGGGGGTGGGCGATGCCGGACAACAACCGCCGTCAGGCGCGGGTGCCGTCGGGCGCGGTCGTGCTCGACAACCCGCGGGGCACCGCGCCGGGGCTGTGGCTGGAGCACCACGACCGGCTGGTCGTCCTGCTTCCGGGGCCCCCGCGCGAGCTCGAGCCGATGTTCACGGGGCTGGTGCAGGGCCGCCTCGCCGCGCGGGCGACGGCGAGGCGGCTGTATCGGCGGGTGCTGCGGGTGGCGGGCCGCGGCGAGTCGCACGTCGAGGAGCGGGCCCAGCCCGTCTACGAGCGTTGGAGGCAGGGGGAGCCGGCGGTCGAGACGACGGTGCTCGCTTCGCCGGGGCTCGTCGAGCTGCATCTGTCGACCCGCGCCGATTCCGAGTCGGCCGCCGCCGCCGTTCTCGACGGGGCGACGGGAGAGCTGGCCGAGGCGCTGGGAAGCCACCTGTTCAGCACCGACGGCCGTTCGCTGCCCGAGGTCGTCGGGGGGTTGCTCGCGCGCGACGGCTTCCGGGTGGCGGTGGGGGAGTCGTGTACGGGCGGGCTGGTGACGGCGCGGCTCGTCGACGTGCCGGGCAGCTCCGCCTGGGTCGGGGCCGGCGTCGTCGCCTACTCGAACGCCGTCAAGCGGGAGGCGCTGGGGGTGTCCTCGGAGGTCCTCGAGGCCCACGGCGCGGTCAGCGAGCCGGTGGCGCTGGCGATGGCGGCCGGCGCGCGCCGGGTGGGCGGCGCGGACCTCGGAATCGGCGTCACGGGGGTCGCGGGACCGGGCGGCGGCACCGACGCCAAGCCCGTCGGCACCGTCTGCATCGCGGTCGTGGGCCCGGGAGCGGCGGAGGCCGCGACAACCGTGCGCCTGCCCGGCGACCGCGCGATGGTCCGAGGTCAGGCGGCCCGGGTCGCGCTCGACCTGCTGCGGCGGGCGTTGCTGCGGGGCGGGGGAGAGGGTGCGGCTCTTCGCCGCGGTTGATCCCGACCCGCGGGTCCGCACCGCGGCCGCGCGCTCCGCCCGGGCCGTGGCCGGTCGGCTCGGCGAAGACGGGCCGGGGCGCATACGCTGGGTCGCGCCGGAGCAGCTGCACGTCACGCTGCGTTTTCTGGGCGAGGTGGCGGAAGCGGAAGCCGAGGCGGTGCGCGGCGTGTTCCGGACGCCCTTCGAGGCCGGTGCGTTCACCGCGGCGGTGTCGGGTCTGGGGTGCTTTCCGGGGTCCGGCCCGCCGCGCGTGGTGTGGCTGGGCATCGACGAGGGGCGCGACGGGCTCGCCGCGGTCCGGGCCGAGCTCGACCGCCGGCTGGCGTCGGTAGGATGGCCGCCGGAGGCGCGGCCCTTGCGCGCGCACCTGACGCTGGGGCGGATGAAGGGATGGCCGGCGCGGAGCCGGCGCGAGGTGGTCCGGGCGCTGTCGGACGTTCGGCCCGACGCAGCACGGTGGGCGGTCGATCGCGTCGTCCTGTACGAGAGCCGTCAGACGTCTGCCGGCGCCCGCTATCACGTGCTCGGATCGTCCTCCCTGGCGGCCGGGTCGGAACCCCGCGCCGCACCGAGAGTGGCGAGTGAGCCGGCGGGCCGAAGGGCGCCCGCGCCTGACAAGACGTGAGGCCGGCGCATATCGGGCATGTGCGCCTGACGGGGCGCGACGGCGGAGAGCGTCCGAGCGTGTACAGTGGATCGGGGCATGGCGGATGGCGGCGGCGGGGGCGAATCGATGAACGACGTGGCGGTCCTGGGGGCCGGCGCCTGGGGCACGGCGCTGGCGGTTCATCTCGCGCGAGTGGGGAAACGGGCGCGGTTGTGGGGGCGCAGCCCCGAGCTCGTGGAGCGGTTGCGGCGGGAGCGCGTCAACCGGCCGTACCTGCCGGAAGCCGCCCTTCCGCCCGCGGTCGCACCCACCGCGTCCCTCGAAGAGGCGGTCGACGGGACCGACGCCGTCGTGCTGGCCGTGCCGTCGCACGGCGCGAGGGCGCTGCTGAGGCGCGCCGCCCCGATGCTCGGCCCGGGCACGACCATCGTCAGTGCGACCAAGGGGTTCGAGGTCGGTACGCTGAATCGCATGTCGGAGGTCATCGAGCAGGAGCTGGGCCCGTCGCGGCCGGTGGTGGTGCTCTCCGGTCCGTCGTTCGCCAGGGAGGTCGCGCGGGCCGCTCCGACCGCGGTGTCGGTGGCCGGCCGTTGCCGCGATTCCGTGCGCACGGTGCAGCAGGAGCTCAGGGCCGGCTCCAGCTTCAGGCTCTACGCCAGCGACGACGTGGTCGGGGTCGAGGTGGGCGGCGCGATGAAGAACGTCATCGCCATCGCCGCCGGCGCCGTCGACGGGCTGGGCCTGGGGCCGAATGCCCTGGCCGCGGTCGTCACCCGCGGCCTGGCCGAGATCTCCCGGTTGGCGGGCGCGCTGGGGGGGCGGCGCGAGACCCTGTCGGGGCTGAGCGGACTGGGCGACCTCGTGCTGACGTGCACCGGGGGCCTGAGCCGCAACTGGCGCGTCGGCCGCGAGCTCGGCCGCGGCCGGACCCTCGATGAGATACTGGCCGGCATGCAGTCGGTGGCGGAGGGGGTCAAGACCACCGGCGCCGCCCTCGAGCTGGGGCGCCGCCACGGGGTCGACCTGCCGATAGCCGTCCAGATGGGCGCGGTCCTGGCGGGCCGGATCGAGGCGCGGGCGGCGGTCGAAGAGCTCATGCTGCGCCGGCAGCGGCATGAATCGGATGGACCCTGAGAGAGGACCTTCGTGAGCTTTCTTGAGCGGCTTCGGACCGGCTTGCGCCGGACCGCGGGCCAGTTGCGGGGCCGTCTCGACGACCTGCCGGACGCCCCGCCCGCCGCCGCCGGCCCGCCGGGCGCGCCCGCGTCCATCGACACCCTCGACGCCCTGGAGGAGGTCCTGCTCGAGGCGGACCTCGGGGTCGCCGCGACCTCCCGCCTCGTCGACGCGGTGCGCGACGGGGCCGGCAACCGGGATCTGCGCGCGGTCGTCAGGGCCGAGCTGCTGCGGGTGCTCGAGGCCGCGGGTCCCGTCCCGGCCCCGGTTGCGCGGCCTCGCGTGGTGCTCGTCGTCGGAGTCAACGGGACCGGCAAGACCACCACCGTGGGCCGGCTGGCGCGGTTGATCATGCAGGCCGGCGAGCACCCCGTAATCTGCGCCGCCGACACGTTCCGGGCGGCCGCGGTCGAGCAGCTGGAGGTGTGGGCCCGGCGCGCGGACGCCGACTTCGTCCGCGCCCGTCCGGGGTCCGATCCGGCGGCGGTGGTTTTCGACGCCATCTCCTCGGGGAAGGCGAAGGGGCGCGATGCGGTCCTGGTGGACACCGCCGGGCGCCTCCACACCCGCTCGAACCTCATGGGCGAGCTCGACAAGATCCGCCGCGTGGCGGGGCGGGCGGTCGAGGGGGCGCCGCACGAGACCCTCCTCGTCCTCGACGCCACGGTGGGACAGAACGGGTTGTCCCAGGCCCGGGCGTTCCTCGAGGCGGCGGGGGTCACCGGCATCGTGCTGACGAAGCTGGACGGCACCGCGAAGGGGGGCATCGCGGCGGCGATCACGGCGGAGCTGGGGGTCCCCATTCGCTACGTCGGGGTCGGAGAGCAGATCGACGACCTGCTCCCGTTCTCGCCGGTGGACTACGTCGACGCCCTGTTCGAGTCGGGATGGTGACCGGGAGGACGGCCGGCGGCCGGGCCTCGCCGCTCCCGCCCGGGGTGGCGGACGAGGCGCTGATGTCGCTGGCCCTGGACCTCGCCGCGCGGGGGCGCGGGTCGACCAGCCCGAACCCGATGGTGGGAGCGGTGGTCTGGAACGGGGGGCGCATCGTGGGGCGCGGTCATCACGTGCGGGCCGGCGCGGCCCACGCGGAGGTGGTCGCCCTCGATGAGGCCGGCGCGGCGGCGCGCGGGGCCACGCTCTACTGCACGCTCGAGCCGTGCTGCCATACCGGCCGCACCGGCCCCTGCGTCGACCGCATCGCCGAGGCCGGCGTGCGCAGGGTGGTGGTCGGCGTCGAAGACCCCGACCCGCGTGTCGACGGCGGCGGCATCCGGCGCCTGCGCGGTCGCGGGGTCGAGGTCGCGGTGGGCGTGGGCCGGGAACGCGCGGCGCGGCTCAACGAGGCGTTCTTCACCGTGAAGCGGCGCGGGCGGCCGTTCGTGACCCTGAAGGCGGCGGTCAGCCTGGACGGGTGCATCGCCGCCGCGCCCGGCCGGCGCACCGGACTGAGCGGACCGCGGTCGCAGGACCATGCGCACGAGATGCGCGCGGTCGTCGACGCCATCGGCGTCGGGTCGGAGACGGTGCTGGTGGACGATCCCGGGCTGACCGCCCGGGGTCCCGACCGGCGGCGCCCCTTCGTCAGGGTGCTCTTCGACACGCGGATGCGTACGCCACCGGACGCACGCGTCCTGACCACGCTGAACGACGGTCCGGTGGTGGTCATGACCACCGCCGCCGCCGCGGACGCCAGGCCGGACCGGGTGGCGGCGCTCGAGAAGGCGGGCGCGAAGGTCGAGCGGCTCCCGGCGCGCGATCCCGCCGTGGCCGTGGCCCGGCTGCTCGGGTACGGCGTGAGCGACCTGTTGATCGAGGGCGGGGCGGAGGTCCATCGGGCGGCGTGGGCGTCGGGCATCGTCGATCGGGTCCGCCTGTACCTCTGTCCGGTGACCCTGGGGCCGGACGGCGTGCGGTGGATCGCGGGCGCGCCCTTCTCTCTTGCCGCGCTCGGCCGGGCGCGGACCCGATGCCTGGGCGACGACGTGCTGTGGGAGGCCGATGTTCAACGGACTGATTGAGGCGCTCGGCGCGGTGACCGGGCTGACGCCGATCCCGGCGGGGCTGCAGCTGGGGGTGCGGACCGCGGTGGCGCCCGAGCTCGCCCTCGGCGAGAGCGTCGCCGTGAACGGCGTCTGCCTCACCGTGATCCGGAGGGACGCCGCGTCGTTCACGGCCGAGGTGTCGCCCGAGACGATGCGGGTGACCGGCCTCGGCGGCCTTCGCCTGGGGGACGCGGTGAACCTGGAACGCTCGATGCGCGCGGACGCGCGGGTCGGCGGGCACTTCGTGCAGGGCCACGTCGACGCCACGGGCCGGATAGAGGGTATTCGGCACGACGCGGAGTTTCACTGGATCTCGGTGTCGTATCCCGCCGGCCTGTCGCCCTACCTGGTTCGCAAGGGGTCGATTGCCGTCGACGGCATCAGCCTGACGGTGGCCGATTTGCGGGAGACCGGCTTCGACGTGCAGATCGTCCCCTACACCTGGGAACACACCAATCTGGGGCGCGCGCAGGTCGGCACGGTCGTCAACCTCGAGTGCGATATCATCGGGAAGTACGTCGTCCGGGCCCTGGAGGTCGGCGAGTACGGGCGGTCCGGGGCGGGTGGCGACGGTCGGGAGCCGGCGGCCGGGAGCCGCGCGGACTCCTAGCAGGGCTGGTCGGAACGCGCGCGGCATGCGGAGGCGCCGCGGGCGGCGGCTTCCGGGACGGGGAGTGTCATGGCTGAAGAGGGCAGCGGCGGGGGAGCTCGGCGCGGGCGGCTGGCGCTGGCCGGCGCGCCGCGCAGCGGCGGGCCGTTCGCCCCCGTCGACGAGGCGGTGGATGCGATTCGCGAGGGGCGCATGGTCATCGTCGTCGACGACGAGGACCGCGAGAACGAGGGCGACCTGACGATCGCGGCCGAGAAGACCACCCCCGAGCTGATCAACTTCATGGCGAAGCACGGCCGGGGCCTCATCTGTCTCCCGATGACCGGGGACTGGCTCGACCGTCTCGACATTCCCCTCATGGTGCGCGAGAACACCTCCCAGTTCGCCACCGCCTTCTGCGTGTCGATCGAGGCGAAGGAGTCGACGAGCACCGGTATCTCGGCGTCCGATCGGGCCATCACCGCGCGGGTCGCGGCGGACCCGGCCACCAAGCCTCGGGACCTGGCCCGCCCCGGTCACATGTTCCCGTTGCGGGCGCGGGACGGCGGGGTGCTGGTGCGGGCCGGCCAGACCGAGGCGGCCGTCGACCTCGCCCGCATCGCCGGCCTCCATCCGGCCGGCGTCATCTGCGAGATCATGAACGACGACGGCACCATGGCCCGGGTGCCGCAGCTGCGGCGCTTCGCCCGGCGGCACAAGCTGCCCATGATCACGATCGCCGATCTGATCAAGTACCGCATGCGCAACGAGCGGCTGGTGCGGCAGGTGGCGTCGTCGAAGCTGCCGACCGACCACGGCGACTTCGAGCTGGTCGCGTTCGAGAGCATCGTCAACGGCGAGACGCACGTGGCCCTGGTGCGGGGCGAGATAGGGGACGGCGACGACGTGCTCGTGCGGGTGCACTCCCGCTGCCTGACCGGCGAGGTCTTCCATTCCGCCCGGTGCGACTGCGGCCCCCAGCTCGACACGGCCATGAAGCGCATCGCGGCCGAGGGCCGGGGCGTCCTTCTGTACCTGAACCAGGAGGGCCGCGGCATCGGCCTGACCAACAAGATCCGCGCCTACCACCTGCAGGACCAGGGGTACGACACGGTCGAGGCCAACGAGCGGCTCGGGTTCAAGCCCGACCAGCGCGACTACGGCATCGGGGCCCAGATTCTCGGCGAGATCGGGGTCAAGAGCATGCGGCTGCTGACCAACAACCCCCGGAAGTTCGTCGGGCTCGAAGGCTACGGCCTGTCCGTGGCGGCCTCGCTCGCCCTCGAGGTGCCCACCACCGGGCAGGCCCGTTCGTACCTCCAGACCAAGAAGGCCAAGCTGGGGCACACCCTGAAGTCCGTGTGACGAGGCCCCGCCGCACGCCCCGGGTAGTGCACTACCCGTTGACGCATTTCCATTGACAAGAGGCGCCTCAAGAGCGCTATCATAAGCGGTTACGTCTGGTCCGCTTCCCCCTGGCTACACATGTTCGGCTCGCTGAGTGAACGGCTGCAATCGGTGTTCGCCTCCGTGCGCGGCGACGTGCGCCTGACGCCCGAGTCGGTCGAGGCCGCGCTGCGCGAGATCCGGCTGGCCCTCCTCGAGGCGGACGTCAACTTCAAGGTCGTCCGCGCCTTCATCGATCGGGTGCGGGATCGCGCCGTCGACCGCGCGGTGCTCGAGAGCCTGACGCCGAGCCAGCAGGTCGTGGCGATCGTGCGCGACGAGCTGCGGGGGTTGCTGGGCGACGGGCAGGGCGGCCTCGCCCCGAGCCGGCGGCGCCCGCAGGTGGTGCTGCTGCTGGGGCTGCAGGGGGCGGGCAAGACCACCACGACCGTCAAGCTGGCCCGGTGGCTCGAGGGGCAGGGCCGGCACGCGCTGGTGGTGTCGACCGACGTCCGCCGCCCGGCCGCGATCGAGCAGCTGCGGGTGCTGGCCGGCGAGGCCGGCATTCGCGTGCACGACCCGGACCCGGGGACCGGCGTGGCCGCCCGGGCCGAGGGGGCGGTCGAGCAGGCGCGGGAGATGGGGTTCGACGCGGTGCTCGTCGACACCGCGGGGCGGCTGCACGTCGCCGACGACCTGATGCGCGAGCTGGAGACGCTGAAGGTCGCGGTCGAGCCGTCGGACCTGCTCTACGTGGCGGACGCCATGACGGGGCAGGACGCGATCAAGAGCGCCGGGGAGTTCAACCGGCGCATCGGCATAGACGGCGTCGTGCTGACCAAGATGGACGGGGACGCCCGGGGCGGGGCGGCGCTCTCGGTGGTCTCGGTCGTCGGGGTGCCGGTGACCTTCGTCGGCGACGGCGAGCGCATCGACGACTTCCATCCTTTCCATCCCGACCGCCTGGTGTCGCGCATGCTCGGGATGGGCGACGTGCTGTCGCTCGTCGAGAAGGCCGAGCAGGTGGTCAGCCGCGAAGACGCTTCGCGGCTCGAGCGCAAGATCCGGCGCAACGACTTCACCCTGCAGGACATGCGCGATCAGCTGACGACGGTGAAGCGGATGGGGCCGCTCGATCGCCTCATGGATCTCATTCCCGGCATGGGGCAGATGGCCTCGAAGATGCCCGGCGACATGGACCCGCGGGCGCTCGGGCGCACCATGGCCATCATCGATTCGATGACGGCGCGGGAGCGCGTGCAGCATCAGATCATCAACGGCAGCCGCCGCCGGCGCATCGCCCGCGGCAGCGGGACGACGGTGCAGGAGGTCAATCGCCTCCTGAAGCAATTCATCGAGATGCGCCGCGTGCTGCGCTCGGTCGGCGCCGCGTCCCGGACTCGAAAGGGGAAACGAGGCCGTCGGGTCCCGGCGCTGCCGCCGGGCGTGCGGTTTCCGGGACGCTAGGAGTCTGCGCCGTAGAACGGCGCAGACTCCCGGCAGGGTTGGTCGGGCGGCCATCGGAGCCGGAGGCGACGATTTCCGGGCCAGGCGATTCTCGGCCGGGCGACGACTTCCCGGGCGAGGTGAGGAGAAGACAGGCGACATGTTGACTATTCGATTGACTCGGGTCGGAACCACCAAGCGGCCGTTCTACCGCGTGGTGGTCATGGAATCGCGGGTGCCGAGGGACGGTCGATTCGTGGAGTCGTTGGGGTACTACAATCCGCGCGCGGAGCCCGAGGTGGTCGAGGTCGACCACGAGCGGGTGGCGTACTGGATCGACAAGGGGGCGCGTCCGTCCGACACCGTCCGCACCTTGCTCGTCCGGCATCCCGCGCCGCCGGCGCCGCCGGAGGGCGCCGAGGCCGACGCGCCGGCCGACGCGCCGGCGAGCGAGTCGGGGGGCGGCGAGCCCGCGGCGACGGCATGAGCCGTTCGCGAGACGTCGTCGAGGTCATCGCCCGCGAGCTGGCCGACCGCGCCGAGGACATCTCCGTGACCGAGCGGGAGGGGCAGGACACGACCCGCGTCGAGCTGTCGACCGCCGGTCAGGACCTCGGCCGCATGATCGGCCGCCAGGGCCGCACCGCGGCGTCGATACGGGTGCTGGCGGCGCTGGCGTCCGAGTCGGACGACCGGCGCGTCGTCGTGGACTTCGTCGACGATCACCGGGAACCTGCGCCTCCGGAGTCTGCGCCGTAGAACGGCGCCGAGTCTTGGGCTGCCCGACGATTCGAGGCCGAGCATGGAGCTGCCGTCGCGGGACTACACCGCGGGCCCACGGCGCGAGGGTTCGTCCCGGCCGGCGTGCCCCGAGGAGGGAGCCGGGGCGGGGTTGGACTGGGACGCGATGATCTCGGTGGGCCGCGTCGCGCGGCCGCACGGCAACGCCGGCCGGGTCGTCATCAATCCGGATACCGATTTTGCCGAGGAGCGTTTCGAGGCCGGGAACGTCGTCTACGTTCGGCGCGAGGGAGACGTGGAATCGCTCTCGATTCGCGACGTGCGTTTCCACCGGGGGCGGCCCATCGTCGGCTTCGAGGGCGTAGGGACGATCACGGGTGCCGAAGGTTTGGCGAACGCAGACGTCCGCGTGCCGCCCGAGGCGCTGGGCGGCCTGCCGGCCGGCACCTTCTACTATCACGAGTTGATCGGGTGCCGCGTCGAGACGGTCGAAGGGCGTGCGGTGGGCACCGTCGTCTCGATGGAAGGCGGGGGCGAAACGCATCGGCTGGTCGTCGAGGACGCCTCGGCCGAGGTCCAGGTGCCGCTGACCGCCCCGATCTGCGTGCGCATCGATCCGCGGGAACGGTTGATCATCCTCGACCCGCCGGAGGGGCTCCTGGATCTCAACCGTTCCGGCGGCGCCGGGTGATGGAGGACGAGGCTGAGGTTCGACATCGTCACCGTTTTCCCGCACATGGTGGACGTGATGGTGCGGGAGGGTGTGCTCGGCCGGGCCCTCGAGCGGGACGTCGTGCAGCTGGGCGTTCACGATCTGCGCGACTACACGGCGGACCGGCATCGCACCGTCGACGACGTGCCCTACGGCGGGGGGCCGGGGATGGTGTTGAAGGCCGAGCCGTTCGTCGAGGCGGTGGCCGCGATTCGGGATCGGCACGGCCCGCCCGACGCGGTGGTGCTGATGTCGCCGCAGGGCCGGCCGTTCTCGCATCGGGAGGCGTTGCGGCTGAGCCGGCTGCGGCATGTCGTTCTGCTCTGCGGCCGCTACGAGGGCATCGACGAGCGCGTGCGGGATCTGGTGGCGACCGAGGAGATCTCCATCGGCGACTACGTGCTGACCGGCGGAGAGCTGCCGGCGGCGGTGGTGGTGGACGCGGCGGCCCGGCTCGTGCCCGGCGTCGTCGGTGACGCCCGCTCGGTCGACGACGATTCGTTCGTGCGGGGGCTGTTCGACCATCCGCACTTCACGAGGCCGGCGGCGATCGAGTCGAGGGCGGTGCCCGACGTCCTGTTGTCGGGGCATCACGGCGAGATTCGCCGCTGGCGGAAGCGGGAGGCGCTGAAGCGGACGTTGGCGCGCCGGCCCGACCTGCTCGACACGGCGGTGCTGGACGGAGAAGACCGGGCAATTCTGGAGGAGTTGAAGAGCCGCGTTCCCCGGGAGTGATCGGTGCTCGCGGAACGCGAACGTGCCCGGCGGATCCGTTCCGCCGGGCCTGGAGCGGTCAGATGAATGCCATCGAGACGATTGAACAAGGGCAGTTGCGCGAGCGCCCCGACCTGCGGCCGGGCTTGACGGTGCGCGTGCACGTGAAGATCCGCGAGGGAGAGAAGGAACGCATCCAGGTCTTCGAAGGGGTCGTCATCTCCATCCGCCGCGGCGGGCCCCGGGCGACGTTCACGGTGCGGAAGGTGTCGTTCGGGCAGGGCGTCGAACGGATCTTCCCGCTGCATTCGCCGTCGATCGACAAGATCGAGGTGGGACGCGCGGCCCGCGTGCGTCGGGCGAAGCTCTATTTCCTGCGCGGCCTGCGGGGGCGTGCGGCGCGGCTGCGCGAGCGGCGTCGGCCCACCGAGGGCTCCAAGCGGTAGAGCGCGGCGGGCGCCGAGGCGCCGCCGCGGCGGGCGGGAACGTGACGGTCGAGGACCGGAAATCGGCGGGTCCGGCCCGGCGCCGCCGGTCGCGGCGGCCGGCGGCGCGGCGTACGGCCGAGAACGCGTTGCGCCGGCTCGGCTTCGTCCGCGTCGCGGGGGTCGACGAGGCCGGTCGGGGATGCCTGGCGGGGCCGGTGGTGGCCGCCGCGGTGATCCTGTCCTCCCGGCGCCTGGTCGGCCTTCGGGACTCGAAGCTGTTGACCCCCGCGGCGCGGGAGCGCCTCTACGACAGGATCGTGGGTTCCTGCCTGGCGTGGGGGGTCGGGACGAGGGGGCCGGAGGAGGTCGACCGCCTCAACGTGCATCGAGCGTCCCTGGCCGCGATGCAGGATGCGCTGCGCGGGTTGGCGCCGTTGCCGGACTTCGTCCTCGTCGATGCGTTCCGCGTGCCGTCGCTCTTCATTCCCCAGCGCGGCGTGGTCGGGGGAGATCGGCGGTGCGCGTGCATCGCCGCCGCCTCCATCGTGGCCAAGGTGTCGCGCGATCGCGAGATGGTTCGCCTGCATCGGACCGACGATCGGTACGGATTCGATCGCCACAAGGGGTACGCGACCCGGGAGCATCTCGCGGCGGTGGCGCGCCACGGCTACTCGCCCGCGCATCGCCGGACATTTCGACCGTCTTCCTTGTCTGATACCATCGTGTGACGGGCGCGGCCCGGACGGGAGGGTGAGATTCACCGACTGGCGCGGATCCTGCTGATCGTCTATTTCTTCGAGACGGGTCTGGTGCTGCTGCTGGCCCCGTGGTCGATCATGTGGGAGCGAAACCTGTTCGTCGAGATCTCTCCGTTCTGGGGAAGCGTGGCCCGTCTCGACGGCGTCCGGGGGGCGGTGTCGGGGCTGGGGCTCCTGAGCCTGGGCATCGGCGTCCGGGAGGTGGCGGTCACGCTCGGGGCCGTGATGCGGCGCCGCGGGACCGCGGCCGATCGGCCGGCGCCGTCCGCCACGCCGGTCGAACGCACGCTCGCGGAGGAGGCGGGGTCCTGGTTGCGGAAGTCCTGACCCGGCGGCCCCTCATCGCGCTGGTCACGAGCCTTCGCCGGCTGGCGGCCGGGGCGAACGGCACGGCGGTTGTCGAGAGGCAGATCGCCTCGGCCGTCGACGCGGGCGTGGACATCGTGCAGATTCGCGAGTCGGGCGTGCCCGACCGCGTGTTGCTCGAGCTGGCTTCGCGCGCGGTGGACGTGGCGCGCGGGACAGGGAGCGTGGTGCTGGTCAACGATCGATTCGACGTGGCGCTGGCGGCCGGGGCGGCCGGGGTGCATCTGCGGGCCTCTTCGGTTCCCGCGCCGGTGATGCGGCCCCGTCTGCCCCGCGGGTTCCTGCTGGGGCGTTCCGTGCACGGGGCGGCCGAGGCGGCGCGCGTGGCGTCCGAGGGAGGCCTGGACTATCTGACCATGGGCACCGTGTACGCGTCGGCGTCAAAGCCCGGCCGTGCTGCCTGCGGGGTCGATGCGCTCGCCGCGACGACCCGGGCGGTGCGCCTTCCGGTGTTGGCGATCGGGGGCGTGACCGTGGACAGGGCCAGGGAAGTGCTGGATGTGGGAGCGGCAGGCGTGGCCGCGATCGGTCTCTTCGCAGAGCCCGGGCCCGCGGGCAGCTTCGATGCAATCAGCGCCATCGTAGCGGAGATTCGCCGATGCTCGGAGAAACACTGAACGTCATCTCGACCGATTCGGAAACCCGGCCCGAGCGTTCCGTGGACGTGGGGGCGCGGCTTCGGGCCGCCCGGGAAGCCAGGAACCTGGAGCTGCGCGACATCGCCTCCACGACGAAGATATCGATCAGCGCGCTGGAGGCCCTCGAACAGAACGACTTCGACCCTCTGCCGGGGGGAATCTTCACGCGGGCCTTCCTGCGGGCCTACGCGGACGAGGTCGGGCTGGATCCCGAGCAGACAACGCGCGACTTCATGGCGCAGGCGCCGGTCGAGTCCGCTCAGGACGCGGCGATGCAGCTCGAGCACGACCAGTTGCCCAGCGGCAGGCAGGTGTTCGAGACCCTGGTCAAGCTGCTGGTCGTCGGCGTGCCCCTGGTCGGGCTGCTGTTCTTCGGCATGCGCAGCATGTCGAGCGACGTTCCCGACCTGGATGCCGTCGCCCCGGTCGACGCCGTCACCCCCCCCCCGGCGCCGCCGCCGGCCGCGCCTATCGAGAGCGAGGCGGTCTCGCCGGTCCTGGAGCCCCTGGCCATCGTGCTGCGGCCCCGCGGCGAGAGCTGGGTGTCGCTGACGGTGGACGGCGAGACGGTGATGCAGCGCGTCATGCAGGCCGGCGAAGAGGAGTCCTACCTGGCCGAGGACGAGATTCGCCTGAATATAGGGAACGCCGGACAGTTCGACTTCACGATCAACGGGCAGGACGGGCGTTCCCTCGGCGGACAGGGCGAGGTGGTATCCGAGCGCATCACCCACGAGAACTATCAGAGCTTTCTCGGGCCCTGACGCCCCCGACCTCGGCGTGGTGTCGGCGCCGCCGCGTCCGAAGGAAGGGGGCACCTCCGACGGCCGGGTCCGGGTTGTCAGGAGAGACGCTCGACACGGAGGCCCTCGAGGTCGATCGGACTGTCGAGCAGACGGGCGCCGGCCCCCGCCACCGCCTCGCGCACCGCGTCGCGCCGCTGCGGTTCGGTCAGAAAGAAGACGCAGCCGCCCCCGCCGGCGCCGCAGACCTTCCCGGCCGTCGCGCCGGCCCCGCTCGCGGCTCCGAAGAGCCGGTCGATGGCGGGCGTGGTGACACCCGGCGCGAGGGCCTTTCTTTCGCGCCACTCCAGCGTCACCTGTCTCGCGAGCGCCGCCCAGTCCCCCCGGCTCAGGGCGTCCCGGGTCGCCGCCGCGATCTCCGCGATGCGGCGGAAGTGCGCGACGACCGTGGCATCTCCCTCGATGTGGCGCCGGGTGATCTCCCAGTTGTTGATGCCCGACGATCGCGAGTCGCCGCTGTAGGCGAGCACGATTCGCCGCCCGAGGTCCGTCGGATCGACGTCGAGCGCGACCCTGCGTACGCCCGCCGGCCCGAGCTCTATCGCCGAGATGCCGCCGTACAGGGCCGGGCGGTAGTCCTGCACGCCGGTGGGAATGCCCAGCGTGCGGGCTTCCAGGTTCATGGCCAGGGTCAGGAGCTGCTCGGCGGGGTGGTCGACCCGGCACCACTCGGCGAGGGCCGCGCACACCGCGACGTTGAGGGCGGAAGAGCCCGCGATGCCGGCTCCCAGCGGCGAGGCCGCGCGCGTGGCGACCCGCACGCCGTCGGCCTCGAAGTACCGGACGATGTGGGCGAGCAGGCGGTTGTCGCCGTCGGTGGCGAGCTGACGCCACGTGTCGGCGTCCAGGCTGGCGCCGGTGTCCTCGGACACGATCTGCACGCGGCGGTCCCGGCTCGCCGACACCGTGCAGGCCGCGCGCTGCACGATGGCCGCGTTCACCGTCTGCGCCCCCGGGTGAAAGAGGTACAGCGGCCAGATGTCGAGGGTGCCTCCAGCGAGGTCGATGCGCGTCGGGGCCGAAGCGTGAACTTGCACCCGCGAATTATAATCACCGGGTGTCGTCCCCCGCGCCGGCCCGACGTCGCCGGCCAACGCACCCGGCCGTCCCCGCAGCCCGTGGCCAGCGGTCCCGCCGTGCCCGCTCGACCATGGATCCCGCCCGCCCGTCTCGCCCCGCCGGGCCGCCGTCGACATCGACCGGTTCCTGGACGAGCTCCATCATGCATGCCGCGCGCCCGTGTTGCTCCGCGGTCGGACATGCCCGCCATGCTCCCTCGTCGCGTCACGGCGCGCCGGCGCGGTGGGCCATCGAGGAGGAGCGCCCTTCGTGACCGCCGTGCATCGTCAAGTGGGACAGCTGTTGATGGTCGGGTTCGCCGGGGCCACGGTGCCGGTCGAGCTTCGTGCTCTCGCGCGGGAGTGGGACCTCGGCGGGGTCGTGCTGTTCAAGCGCAACGTCGAGGCCCCGGAGCAGGTCGCGGAGCTGGCGTTCGAGGCCCGGGAGCTTGCGCGGGAGACGCCGCCGTGGGTCGGCGTCGACCAGGAAGGGGGGCGCGTGGCGCGGCTGCGGGCGCCGTTCACCGAGTGGCCGGCGATGGCGAACCTGGGAAGGCACGGCGCCGACGCCCTCGCCGGCGGCTTCGCGCGGGCGTTGGCGGCCGAGCTGTCGGCGGTGGGGGTGAACCTCGACTTCGCGCCGGTGCTCGATCTGCACAACGAGGCCGCGGACCCGGTGATCGGGGACCGGGCGCTCTCGTCGGACGCGGGGACGGTGGGCCGGCTCGGCGCCGCGATTGTCGCCGGTCTGCAGGCGGGCGGCGTGGCGGCCTGCGCCAAGCACTTTCCCGGGCACGGCGACACCCGGGTCGATTCCCACAAGGAGCTGCCGGTGGTCGAGCACGATCCGGAGCGGCTCCGCGCGCACGAGATGGCGCCGTTCCGGGCCGCGGTCGAAGCGGAGGTCGCGGCGGTGATGACCGCGCACGTGGTCTATCCGGGGTTGGACGAGGCGCAGCCGGCGACCCTGTCCCGAACCATCGTCGACGGCATCCTGCGACGCGAGTGCGGCCACGGCGGGCTCGTGGTGACGGACGACCTGGAGATGGGGGCGATCACCGCGGACCGGACGGTGGAGCAGGCGGCGGTCCAGGCGGTCGCGTGCGGGTGCGACACCGTCCTCGCGTGCGGGGCGTCGACGGAGCGGCACGCGTCGGTGCTGGAGGCGATGGTTCATGCGGTCGAGGCCGGCGACCTCGACCGGCGCCTCGTCGAAGAGGCGTGCGCCCGCCAACGGCGCGTCAAGGCGCGCTTTCTCGCGGGCGAGCGGCCGCGGCGTCCCCTGTCGCGTCGGCAGATACTGGAGAGGATCGGCTCGGCCGAGCACCGGTCGCTGGCCGAGGCGATCGCGCGGGCCTGATGGGGAGGCGCGATCCACGGGCTCGCGCCGTCGCCGAGGCGCGGCGGACGAGGCCTGACGGCATGCGACGCCCGACCGCGGGGTTCGACGCCTGATGCGGAAGCCGCGCCGCCTCGTGCCCGGCGACCGGATCGCGGTCGTGGCGCCGGCGAGCGGGTTCGACCGGGGCCGCTTCGACCGGGGCGTGGCCGAGATCGCGAGGCTCGGCCTGCGGCCGGTGCTCGCCGAAGGCATCTTCGACCGCCGCGGATACGTGGCGGGAGAGGCGCGCCGTCGCGCCGGCGCGCTGACCTCGGCGTGGCGCGACGCCACCATCGCCGCGGTCATCGGGGCGCGCGGCGGGTACGGGAGCGCCCAGCTGCTGCCGCTGCTCGACTGCGCCGACCTCGGCGAGACGCCGAAGGCGTTCATCGGACACAGCGATCTCACCGCCCTGCTCGTCTATCTCACGACCCATTGCGGGGTGGTCTGCTTTCACGGGCCGATGGTCGTCAATCTGGCCGGCGGCGCCGAGAGCTACGATGTCCACACCTTGCGCAACAGCCTGATGACGCCCGCGGCGATGGGGGAGCTGTCGGCCGACGGGGTCCTGGCGTTGCGGCCGGGCGACGTGCGCGGACCCCTGCTCGGGGGCACCCTCACGCAGCTGGCGGCGTCGCTCGGCACGCCCCAGGCGTTCTCGCCGCCCTCCGGCTACGTGCTGCTGCTCGACGAGGTCGGCGAGCGTCCCTTCCGGATCGACCGCATGCTGACCCAGCTGATCGGAAGCGGCGTGCTGGGCCGCGCCGCCGGGGTCGTGTGCGGAGAGTTCCCGGGATGCGACGAGCCGGACGGCCGGTTGACGGCCCGCGGCGTCGTCGCCGATCTCCTCGAGGGGTTTCCGGGACCCGTCCTCTTCGGGTTCCCGACCGGCCACACCGCCGGGCCGGCCCTGACGGTGCCGTTGGGCGTCGAGGTGCGGGTGGCGGGCGGCGCGCGCCCCCGCGTGGCGGTCACCGAGTCGGCGGTCCGCTGACCCCGGCGGGGGCGCCGGCGAACCTGGACACATGAAGGTACACCTCATCGGAATCTGCGGCACGGCGATGGCCACCCTGGCCGCGATGCTCAAGGAGCAGGGGGATGACGTCGGCGGCTCCGACCAGCACGTCTATCCCCCGATGAGCGACTTTCTCGCCGCGAGGGGGATTCCCTGCCGGGACGGCTTCGCCGCGTCGCATATCGCGGCGGACGTCGACGTCGTGGTCGTCGGGAACGCCGTGTCACGCGGGAATCCGGAGGTCGAGGCGGTGCTCGACCGCGGGCTCCGCTACCGCTCGCTGCCGGAGATGGTGCGGGAGACGTGGTTGTGGGACCGCCGAACGATCGTGGTCGCGGGCACCCACGGCAAGACGACGACGTCGTCCCTGATCGCGTGGCTGCTGACCGAGGGCGGCCGCGACCCGAGCTTCCTCATCGGCGGCGTCACGGGGAACTTCGACTCCAGCTACCGGCTGGGACGGGGCCGCGAGTTCGTGATCGAGGGCGACGAGTACGACAGCGCGTTCTTCGACAAGACCGCGAAGTTCCTGAAGTACCTGCCGGACATCGCGGTGGTGGGCAACCTCGAGTTCGATCATGCCGACGTCTACGCCGACTTCGAGGCGATTCGGCTGGCGGTGCGGCGGTTCGTGACGCTCCTTCCCCGGCGCGGGCTGCTCCTCGTCGGCGCCGACAGCCCCGCCGCGCTCGAGGCGGGCGCGGGGGCGCCCTGCCCCGTGGAGTCGTTCGGGCTGTCGCGCGAGGCCGTCTGGCGGGCGAGCGAGGTCGAGCCGGGTCCGGAAGGAACCGCGTTCACGGTCGAGCACCGCGGCTCGGCCGTCGGCCGGGTACGCCTGCCGCTGATCGGTTCCTTCAACGTGCGGAACGCGCTCGCGGCGTTCGCGGTGGCGCGCGCGGTCGGGTTGGAGCCGCCCGGCGTCGGCGCGGCGATCGGCCGGTTCGCGGGGGTTCGCCGGCGTCTCGAGGTCCGCGGGCGCGAGCGGGGAGTGACCGTGTACGACGACTTCGCCCACCATCCGACCGCGGTGCGCGAGACGCTGTCCGGTCTGCGGGCGGCGTTCCCGTCGCGCCGGATCTGGGCGTTGTTCGAGCCCCGCTCCGCCACCGCGTGCCGCCGGGTCTTCCAGGACGCGTTCGCGGACGCGTTCGGCGACGCCGACGAGACCATCGTCTGGCGTGTGTACCGCTCGACGTTGCCGGCGGCCGAGCGGCTGTCGGAGCCGGAGCTGGCGGCGGCGGTCCGCGGCCGGGGCGGACGCGCCCGGCACCTGCCGGAGCTGTCGGACATCGTGCGGGCGGTGGTGGAGGAGGCCCGGGACGGCGACCTCGTGGTGGTGATGTCGAACGGCGCGTTCGGCGGCATCCATGGTCGGCTCCTCGAGGCGCTGGCGGGCTCTTCGCCGCCGCCCGCGGGAGGGCCGCACGTCGCGTCGATGCCGGTGGAGCGCCCGGGCGACGACGCGTGACGAGGGCCGGGAGCTCCTCTCTGGTCGTGGAGGGCGCCTGGCTCTGCGGCAGGAAACGCGTGACGAAAGGCCGGAGCTCGTTTCGGGTGGTGGAGCGTGCATCCTGTCCGGCTCCGAGGCAGGAGGCGCGTGACGACCGGCCGAGGGCTCGTTCGGAGGCCCTGTGGCGGAGACATCGTCCGATGAAACGGTGGCGAGCGTGACCAAGCCGTCGCAATCGACCCGGGACTGGCGCATCCGCCGCGCCGGAGACGCCGCCCTGACCCTGGAGCTCGAGCCGCGCATCGATGCCGGCATCAACGCCCGGGTGGTGGCGGCGGCGGCGCGGGTCGCGGCCGGGAAGCACCGCGGGGTGCGCGACGTCGTACCCAGCTACCACGCGGTGACGGTGTACATCGATCCCCTGCGGGCCGATGCCGACGCGGTGCGGGCGGCGCTGGAGGAAGCGGCCGACGCGCCGGCGTCCGGCGCGGACCCGTCCCGGGAGGTCGTCATCCCGGTGCGCTACGGCGGCGGGGACGGCCCCGATCTGGAAGAGGTGGCGGCCTTTGCGGGGTGTTCGACGGCCGAGGTGGTCCGGCGGCACGCCGCCGTGACCTATCGGGTCTACATGGTCGGGTACCTGCAGGGCTTCGCCTATCTCGGCACCGTGGATCCGCGTATTGCGATGCCCCGGCGCGCCACACCCCGGCTGGTGGTCCCGGCCGGCTCGGTGGGCATCGCCGGCGGGCAGACCGGGGTGTATCCGACGGCGGCGCCCGGGGGCTGGCGCCTCGTCGGGCGCACCGACGTCCGGGTCTTCGATGCCCGTCGCCATCCGCCGGGCCTGCTGGGGCCGGGCGACCGGGTCCGCTTCGTGCCGGCGCCTCCCGACGCGCCGGCACCCGGAGATCGACCGTGATCCGGGTGGGCGATCCGGGCCTCCTGACCACGGTGCAGGACGGCGGGCGCTGGGGCTACCAGCACCTCGGGGTGCCCGTCGCGGGGCCGATGGACCCGGTGTCGCATCGCCTCGCGAATCTGCTCGTGGGCAACCCCGCCGATCGGGCCACCCTCGAGGTGACCCTGGTCGGCCCGGAGATCGAGTTCCTCGGCGAGACGATCTTCGCGGTGGCCGGCGCCCGGTTCGATCTGTCTCTCGACGGGCGGCCGGTAGCGGCCGGCGCGGCGGCCCGGGCCGGCCCGGGCCGCCGCCTGCGGTTCGGCCGCCGGACCGCGGGAGCACGGGCCTACGTGGCGGTGCGGGGCGGCATCGACGTGCCGCCGCGGCTCGGGAGCCGAAGTACCGACCTCGCGAGCCGCCTGGGCGGGCTCGGCCGGCCGCTCCGCACCGGCGACCGCCTCGACGTGGGGCCTCCCGGCCCGATGCCGGTCCCTCGACGCGGGCCGGAGCTCCCCTTGCGCCCGCCGGCGGGCGGGGCCAGGGTCCGCTTCATGCCGGGGAGGGACGGGCCGCGGTTCGAGGCCGGCGCCCTGGAAGGGTTCACGGACGGCCGGTTCACCGTCGGGGCCGACTCGAACCGGATGGGCTATCGCCTCGATGGACCCGCCGTCCGCCTTGCCGACGCCGCCCCGGTCTTGTCGTCCGCCACCCCGCCGGGTACGATTCAGGTTCCACCCTCCGGCCATCCGATACTGCTGATGGCGGACCGGCAGACGACCGGCGGCTACGCGGTGCTCGGCACGGTGATCACCGCCGACCTGGGGGTGGCCGGACAGCTCGCTCCGGGAGACTGGATCGCCTTCGACGCCTGCGACCATCGCGTCGCCGTCGCCGCCCTTATCGAGATGGAGCAGAGACTGATGCGCCTCGCACCGGCGCCACACCCCGGCCGCGGCCCGGCGAGCGGGTCGGGCCCCGGGAGACCCCCACGGGGGAGAGCGGCGGCTTCGTGACTCCGTCCACGTGCGCCCCGATCTCCGATCGGCCGTCCAGGGTCGAGGCGGCTGCGACGGGCGTCCGCCTCGCCGCGGTCTTCGGCGACCGCGTTCGGCCCCGTGCTCCGCTCGCGGGCCTGACCACGTTTCGCGCCGGTGGCGCGGCCGACTGGCTGGTCGAGCTCGCGGGTGCGTCGGAGCTGGCCGCGGCCGTTCGCATCGCGAGCGAATCGGGCATGCCCCTGACGGTGCTCGGCGGCGGCTCGAACGTGCTGGTGGCCGACCGCGGCGTACGTGGCCTCGTCGTTCGCCTGCGGCACGGGCAGATCTCCCGGACCGGCCCCGACACCGTGCGCGCGGACGGCGGCGTCACCGTCAACCACCTCGTGCGGTGGACGATCCGGCGCGGGCTGTCCGGCCTCGAGCGGTGGGCGGGCACCCCCGGCACGGTGGGCGGGGCCGTTCGCGGAAACGCGCACTTCGAGGGCCGGTTGATCGGCGACGCGGTGACCGCGGTGGGCCTGGTGGACCGCGGCGGCGCCGAGATCGCCGCGCCGCGGGCGTCCATGGGGTTCGGCTACGACGACAGCCGGGTGCAGCACACCGGCGAGCTGGTGCGCTGGGCCGAGTTCCGGGTGGGCCGGGGCGAAGCGGCGGAGCTGCGCGCGGCGGCGCGGCGGTCGCTGGCGTTCCGCAAGCGGACGCAGCCGTTGGGGCAGGCGTCGGCGGGGTGCGTGTTCCAGAACCCCCTCCCCGGGGACGGCCCGCTGCCCGACGGGGTGCCGCGCTCGGCCGGCGCCCTCATCGACCGCGCGGGGCTCAAGGGGCGCCGCATCGGGGCGGCGACGGTGTCGCCGCTGCACGGGAACTTCATCGTGAACGCGGGGGGCGCCGCCGCCGCGGACGTGCGCCGCCTCATCGAGGCGTGCCGGACCACGGTGGCCGAGCGGTTCGGCCTCGTCCTGCGCGACGAGGTCGTGTACCTCGGCGAGTTCGATCGGGAGTCGGCGCCCCGGGGGTCGGCGCCGTAGGCGGCGCAGATTCCGCACCGGTGTCGGTTCGGCGGCGATCGGCGCCCCGGACGACGACGGTTCGGGCCGGAGTCTGCGTCGTCGGACCGGGCGGGACCAGCGGCGATCGGAGCCCCGGACGACCGGTCCGGGTCGGAGTCTGCGTCGTCGGACCGGGCGGGACCATGGAGGCCCGTTCGGCGGTGCCTGCAGCCCGCGGACGACGATCCTTGCGGGAGGGACGGGGCGGACGCCCCGAGATGGCGATTGGGTGGACAGGCTGCGGGGCGACGGGGCCCGGGGCGGGATGAATCCGACATGGCGAGATCGGTGGGGAGAGGCCTGACGAGTCTGGTGGTCGAGGGCGGACATCGCCTGGAGGGCCGCATCGACGTCGAGGGCAACAAGAACGCGGCGCTGCCGCTGCTGGCGGCCTGTCTGCTGACGGACGGAACCTGCGTCCTCACCAACGTGCCGCGCATCAAGGACGTGCAGGTGATGTCGGACCTGCTGGGCGGGCTCGGGGCGAAGATCGGAGGAGGCGGAACCACCGCCCTGCGAGTCGACTGCGCCCAGGTGACCGGCGACACCCCCGACAGCGACCTCGTCGGCCGCCTGCGCGGCTCGGTGCTGTTGTGCGGCCCCCTGCTCGCGCGGGTCGGCCGGGTGCGCCTGGCGCCGCCGGGCGGCGATTTTCCCGCGCGGCGCACCCTGTCGGCCCATCTGCAGGCGCTGGAGGCGATGGGCGTCCGGCGTCTGCCGGACAGCGGCGGCGACTTCGTGCTGGAAGCCCCCGACGGTCTGCGGCCGGCCTCGGTCTATCTGGAAGAGGCGTCGGTGACGGGCACCGAGACCGCCCTGCTGGCCGCGGCCGCGGCCTCCGGCGTCAGCGAGATTCGGCACGCCGCCTGCGAGCCCCACGTGGTCGAGCTGTGCCGGTTCCTGACCCGCATGGGGGCCGAGGTCGAGGGGGCCGGCACGCCCACCGTGCGCATCGCCGGCGGCCGACGGCTGGCGGGGGCCGAGCATCGCCTCGGCGGCGACTACATCGAGGCCGGCAGCTGGGCCGTCGCGGCGGCGGTGACGGGCGGCGAGATCGACGTCCACGGGGCCGCCGCGGCCGACCTCGAGCCGATAACCTCGGTCCTCAGGAGAATGGCCGTCGACTGCGAAGTGGACGATCATCGACTGCGGCTGCGTCCCTCGAAGCCGGTCGCCGTCCGGCAGATCACCACCTCGCCCTGGCCGGGATTCCCCAGCGACATGGTCAGTCTCGTCTGCGTTCTCGCGACGCAGGCGCGGGGAAGCACGCTGGTTCACGACTGGATGTACGAGCTGCGGCTCTTCGCCCTCGAGCAGCTGAGCGGCATGAACGCGAACCTGTTCCTGTGCGATCCCCACCGCATGATCGTCGACGGCCCGGCGGCCCTGATCGGCCGCACCCTCGACAGCCGGGACCTGCGGTCGGGGATGGCCCTGATCGCGGCGGCGCTGGCCGCGACCGGGACGAGCCGCATTCATCCCCTGGAGACGGTCGAGCGGGGCTATGCGCAGCTGGTCGAGCGCCTGCTCGGCCTCGGGGCCCGCATCCACGTCGAGACCCCGTGACCCGGCCGGGCGACGGGCGGGTCTTCCGGCCCGCTCGGCGCGTGTGGCGGGCGGGGGGGCAGCTACCGCGGCTCGAGCGGCGGGGGCAGGATGGGGAGAACCTGCCCGGGGTCCGGCTCTTGCAACGCGGGTGGCGGCGCGGCGCGGGGAGGCCGGAGCGCCCCGGGGATCGGAAACGGTTCGGGCGACTGCCGGTTGATCACGTCGAGGGGCGCGCCGGTGTCGCCGTCGAACCGGAACGCCCGCAGGTCGGTCTCGTCCAGATCCAGGCCCCGGAGGATGCGGGGGGTCAGGGTCACGATGATGTCGGTCTCCTGGACTTCCAGACGGTTGCGGGAGAACAGCCGGCCGATGACCGGCAGGTCGCTCAGGCCGGGAATGCCCTCCATGACTTCCCGCTCGTCGTCGCGTATCAGCCCCGCCAGGATGTTGGTCTCGCCGTTCCGCAGGCGAATGGTCGTCGTGATGGAGCGTTCGCCGAAGGTGGGAATGTCGTTGTACCCCACGCCCGAGACCGTGATCACCTCGATGAGGAGCTCGAGGGAGACCTCGTCGTCGTGGTGGATGAAGGGCGTGATCTCGATGTTGACGCCGACGTTGCGATAGTTGAACGACGTCACCGGCTGCTGCTGCAGGCCGCCGGCCGCGAACGGGGTGAACTGGGTGATCGGAACCGGCACCTCGTCGCCGAACTGCGCGGTGGCGGTCTGTCCCGCCGACGTGCGGAGATGGGGGTTGGCCAGCGTATGCGTGTGCTGGTCCCGCTTCAACAAGCGGTAGAACAACCCCGGCAGGTTGGCCACCACGACGTCGGCCGCCGACAGGCTGCCCAGGTCGTCGATGGAGAGGCCGCCGGACCGATCGAAGGCCAGGCTGCCTTCGATGCCCGCAGTGCTCGCGGCGCCCTCGGAGGTGGCGCTCGCGAACTGGAGGCCGTAGGTCCGCAGCCGTTGCCGGTCGACCTCCAGCAGCTCCACGTCGATCACCACCTCGGGCGGCGCCTTGTCGACGGCGGCGATGAGCCGGGCCGCGGCCGCCACCCGCTCCGGCGTGTCCCGGATCGAGAGGGCCCCGGTGGCGGTGACCGCCGACAGCCGCCGCAGATCGAGGACGAGCCGGAGCAGGGCGATGGTCTCCTCCATGTCCGCGTTGCTCAGATAGAAGGTCCGGACGACCTCCTCCTCGTAGTCGGTCCGCTTGGCGGGCGTGTCCGGAATCACGGTGACCGTGCGCGGCGCGGTGACGCGGTAGAAGTTCCCGGTGGAACGGCTCACCGACGCGAGGGCCGCGGACAGGCGTGCGCCGCGCAGATCGACCGAGAGCCGCTGGTCGACGAACGCCGGATCGAAGACGACGTTGACGTCGGAGAACAGGCCCAGCGCGGTGAACACGTCGCGGGTGCTCGCGTCGCGAAAGACGAGCGAGTCGGGGAGGACGTCGTCCGGCAGCTCCAGCCCCTCGGCGGGGAGGAACCGGGTCCGTTCGATCAACGCCTCGATCTCGGTCTGGCCGGCGCGAAGGGCGGCGCGCCGGGTCCGGACCAGCTGCGCCGTCTCGCGCAGCAGGTCCCGAACGGCCTCGCTGGACGGGTCGAGCTCGGCCGCGAGCTGATACTCGAGCAGCGCGTCCTCGTGGTTTCCGAGGCCGGCGAGGCGAAGCCCCTCCGCCTGGTGGGCCTGCGCGGAGCGGAGCCTGGCGCGCTCCAGGTCCCGCCGGAGCATCCGGTCGTCGGGCCGGTCCTCGAGCGCCCGCGTGTACTCGATGACGGCTTCGTCGAAGTTCTCGGCCAGCTCCGCGGTGCGGGCCCGGTCCCGGGCGCTGGTCGCGCAACCGGTCGCGAGGACCAGGCAGAGCCCGGCCGTCAACGCGGCGGCGGACGCGGTGCGGCTACCGGAACGCCCCGGAGGCGGTGTGGTCGATGACATCGGCATCTCGCGGCATGTCGAAGGTGAACGAGCGATCGGACAGGCCGACGTTCTCGCGGAGGTTCGAGAAGAAGAAGGTCGAGACGCCGCCCTGCAGGTCGTAGGCCACCAACCGGACGATGGCCAGCGACGGCGCATCGACGACCACGATCAGGAACTCGAAGTCGCGCTCCGTGCGGGTCGGGGTCAGGCGCAGGACGCGGCTGTTCGGGGGCGCGTCGTCGACGGCGTCGAACGCCGCCGTGAAGTCGGTCGCGAAGTTACCGCGGCCGGCCAGGAACAGCGCCGGGGTGGTGGCCTCGCCGTCGCCCGGGAGCTCGCCGACGAGCACCTGGCGATCCTCGGGCAGGTAGGAGTAGAGATACTCGCCGTCCGACAGGTAGAGCTTGCGTTCAGGCTCCCGGTAGTCCCACCGCATCCGGCCGGGCTTCTTGACGAGGACCCGGCCGCGCTCGACGAGGGTGGTCGTCAGCAGGCCGCCCCGGTAAGTGTGGGTGAAGTCGGCCGTGAAGTCCCGAACCAGCTCGTAGCGCCGCTGCAGCGCCCGCTGCAGGTCCTGGGGTGACTCGGAAAGAGGCTGCGCGCCGACGCTCGGCGCCATGCCGGCGAGGGCCGCGCCGGCGGCCAGGATAGGCGCAATCGAACGGGTCCAGTCACGCATGCGTCCGGCCGTCCGTTCCAGGCCCAGCCGGTTTCATCCTATCACGTAGGCTGGCGGTGGGTGCGGCGACACGGCCGATCCTCCTGGAGCGCGCCCTGTCTATGGTGAGCCCGCCGTCCCGGCCACGGTGATGCCGGAGACGGACGCGCGGTGCAATTGCGGACCCGAGTCGGGATAGAAGAGAAAGATCCGGAGCATGTGGCGGCCGGCGTCGGCGGCGGTGAACCGGTAGGGTATCGAGAACCGGTCGCCGGCGATCGAGGCGCACTCGAAGATGCCGGCCGCCGCGCCGTAACGGTTCCACTCCGCGCAGGCGATGTTGAAGTCGTCGCGCTCGGTGGCGGTAACGGTGCCCGCGATGGTGACGCTCTCGCCGACCGCGATGCGCGCGGGCACCGGCGCGTCGAGCTCCACGTCCCTGAACTCCCCGGCGGCAATCGGCATGTCGCCGACCTCGATCGACTCGACGATCCTGGCCGTCTGCAGGGGCGTCACGTCGGTCCGCAGCGGCACCGCGCCCCCGGTGGCCTCGAAGAACGACGGGACCCCCTCCCAGGTGGTCGTCCCCGCGGTGGCCGCGTGGCGGGCGGCGAAGAAGTTCCAGTAGCTCATCTCCTCAGGCGACAGCAGCCCGTCCCGCGAGACCACGACCGTCACACGCGACCACGTGGTGTCGGCGGGTCCGCTGCGCGACCCGTGCTCGGCGAGGACGTCGTTGATGTGCACTCGATGAAAGCCGCCCTCGAGGACCGTGCCGACGTCGGGCGTGGCCGAGTCGGCGGTGTTGAACTGGCCCTGGTTCTCGAAGACGAGGACCTCCGGCACCGCCTCCGGCCCGATCAGCCCCATGCGGTAGAGGGTCGTCGGGTGCAGCACGGCCGGGTCCGCCGTTCGTTCGATGGCGTACCCGGTCCCGTCGCCGAGCGCCGCGACCCGGCGCGTCACGTCCAGCACCGCGCCGGAGTAGACCTCGCCCGGGAAGAGCAGCGGCGTGTGGCTGTCGGGGCTCCGCCCCGCGCGGCCGATGCCGCCGGCCAGCGCCGACCAGTCCCAGTAGTCGACCCACTGGTGTCCGATGGCGTGCGTCGACGCGGCGTTGGATGTGAACGACACATCCGGGAACAGCTCCACGGAACGGAGCACGCCCGCGCTGGCGTACGTCTCGGAATCGTCGAAGATCGACAGGGCGCCGAGACCCCCGATGGGGTTCCGGACATTGTGATGGAATGCGTCGTAGGGCACGACGTGCTGCTGTCGGGGGACGATCGCGATCGACGCGTACTCGTCGCGAAAGTGCGCGTAGAACCGCTTCGCGACCTCGTCCAGCGCGTAGCCGTAGTCGCCGCCCGACAGGCGGCCGTCGCCGAAGTCCGGCATGACGAGGTTGACCACGTGGCTCGCGTACTGGGTGACGTCGTCGATCTGCGTCACCTGCGCCGACGGCACGTTCAGCGGCGCCACGCGCACCTGGATGAAGAACCTCTCCGGGGCGCCGTCACCGGACGCGTCCGTCGCGTCGGAGGGCCTCGGGACCAGGAGCGTCCCGAGCTGCACCCAGGGGCGGTCGAAGCCGCGGCGCTGCCAGCCGATGGCGTCCCACAACGCGGCGCTGTCCCACCTCGGGTTGAAGACGCTGACGAGATGGCCGTCGATGGCGGTGGTGCGGGTACGCTGCCACGTCTCGAGCACGACGTAGCTCTCGGCGCTCAGGGACAGGCGCTGGAAGGTCAGCGACGCCACGTCTCCGGCGACAAAGAAGTCGTCGAACGCCAACCCGCCGGCATGGTCGGCGCGCAGCAGCCGCGGATTCTGGTCGAACCAGAGCGGTCCGTGGGCCGCTTCGGCCTCCGCCGTGGAGAGCGTCGCGCCCGGCGGGGCAGCGAACCCCGGCCGCGTCCGACGCTTGAAGGGGGCCGGGGTGGCGCGGGTCGGCGGCGGGTCGCCGTCGACGGGCCGCACGGCCGGCGCGGCGGGCGGCCGGGCAAACGGCTCGAGTCCGCGGGCGGCCGGCTGCGCCAGCGCCGACAAGGCCGCCGCGATGCCGATGGCCCGGATGCCGTGCGGGATTCGCATCGATGGGCCGCGCCCCGCCTACGCCACGGGGCCCCTAGCCCTTGAGGCTGCCGGCCTTGGGCGGCGCCTGTTTCGGGGCGTCCTTCGTGTCGGTGGGGTACTTCGCGGTTATCCAGTCGGCCAGCCCGCCCTCGAGCGCGCTCGCCCGGAATCCCTGGCGAATCAGCGTCGCGGCGACGCGGGCGCTCACCAGCTCCTCCGGGTCGGAATCGTAGGCGACGATGTCCCGATCGGGGGAGAGCCCCGCCGCGTCGACGGCGCTCGGGTCCACGCGCACGGCGCCGGGCAGGGTCATCGTGCTGTGCTCGTACGGATACTTGAGCCGGACGTCCAGGATGACCGGCGCATTCGCGGCGTCCTCGTCGAGGCGCGCCTTCAGGGCTTCCTTCGTGATCCGCGGCACGGACATGCTGCTGTACGCTCCTCGCTGTCTGCGACGACCGCGTCTCGTGGCCTCCGGCAGATCCCCGCCGGGGGGCGGCGTCGGCGGCAGCGTCAGTTCATCGAACAGGCGCCCGGCCCCCGCGGGTCACCGCAACTGCCGCAGGCCTGAGGCGCCGGGCCGGCAAGCGCCGGGCCCGGGCGCCCCACCGAGAACGCGGACAGGCGTTTCTGCAGCGTCGGGGTGTCGCAGGCCGGGCATGCCGGGGTCGCCCCGACGCGGACCAGCAGCTCGAAATGCCGCCGGCACTGTGCGCATTGGTACTCGTAGATAGGCATCGCGCGGGCCTTCCGGGACGATTTTAGCACGAAGTCCGACGCCGCGGCAGCCCTCGACGGCCGCCTCAGCCCGCCGCATGCTCGTCGATGGCGCGCCTGACCGCGTCGTAGTCGTCGGGCAGCTCGACCGGCACGTTGGCGTGGGTGGCGGGTATGTCGGGCAGCTGCCGCTCGTGGTAGCCGAGCTTGAAGTCGGTGAACTTCAGGCCGCTGGCCGTCGACACCACGACGACCCGGGAGCCGGCGTCGATCTGTCCCCGCTCGCGCAGCTTGATGAGGGCCGCGAGCGCCACCCCGGTGTGGGGGCAGTTGTACATGCCGGTGCGATCGGCCCGGGCCGCCGCCTCGGCCAGCTCCGCCTCCGACGCCTGCTCGACGATGCCTCGGTGGCGCTGCAGCGTGCGTATCGCCTTGCGCACCGAGACGGGGTTGCCGATCTGGATCGCCGAGGCCTGCGTCGGCTTCGCGCCGACCGGCTCGAACTCCCAGTTGCGCCGGTACGCGAGATAGAGGGGGTTGGCCGCCTCGGCCTGGGCCACGACGATCTGCGGCTGCCGGTTGATGAGGCCGAGGGCGCCCATCATCTCGAACCCCGCCCCCAACGCGCTGACGTTGCCGAGGTTACCGCCGGGGATGATGACGACGTCGGGAATGGTCCAGTCCAGCTGCTGCACGATCTCGATGGCCACGGTCTTCTGGCCCTCGAGCCGCAGGCTGTTCATCGAGTTGGCGAGGTAGATGCCCTCGTCCTGGGAGAGGCGCTGCACGATGGCCATGCACCCGTCGAAGTCGGTGTCGAGGGCGAGGACCAGCGCACCGTTGGCAATCGGCTGCAGCAGCTGGGCGGTCGAGACCTTGCCGCGGGGCAGGAGGACGATGGCGGGAATGCCGCCGGCCGCCGCGTAGGCGGCCAGCGACGCCGACGTGTCGCCCGTCGACGCGCAGGCGACAGCCCGAATCGTGCCGCCCTCGTCGATGATCTGCCGCACCACCGACACGAGCACGGTCATGCCGAGGTCCTTGAACGAGCCGGTGTGGGAGTTGCCGCACAGCTTCACCCACAGGTCGCTCATCCCGAGCTCGCGGCCGAAGCGCTCCGCCCAGAAGAGATTGGTTCCGCCTTCGTCCATGGACACGACGGAGTCGTTCCGGACGTCGGGGCACACCCATTCCTTCTTGCCCCAGACCGACGATCCATAGGGCCACGTCGTGCGCTTGTAGCGCTCGTCGAACAGGCGCATCCAGGCCCCGGCGGACCGGTCCTTCAGCTCCTCTACGTCGTGAGCGACCTCGAGCAGATCGCCGCACGATGGGCAACGGTAGATGGGGTCCCAGACCGGGTGCTCTCCGTCACACCCCGCGATACAGCGAAAAACCGCGCGATACGCCATCTCTGTCACTTGTGCCGCGGTCATGCCGTCGGCAGGGAGGAGCCGCGCGACACGCGTGTGCCCGTCGCCCTGCGGCCACGCCGCCGGAGGCAGGGGCTTGCAGTTCCCGAGCGGACACTATAAGTTATCTATTCCAGACGATGGGCCGCTAGCTCAGCCGGGAGAGCGCCGCGTTCGCAACGCGGAGGTCGTGGGTTCGAATCCCATGCGGTCCACCACTAAAATACCACAAACCATTGACAGGTAAGGACTTAACGGCATGCGTTGGCCGGCCATTGCCTGTCCTGTTACCCATTTCCGTTGCTGATGCCCCCCTGATCAACGCCTCGTGTGTTCGGGCACCCACCCGATGTAGGCCGGCCACATGTCCGTCGCCACCATTTGGATCCCCCGCAGTCGGCGATGCCCGGCGCGTTGAGGGTAGCCGTCCAGGGCCGCGCAGGAGCGCCCGTCCGCCACATCACATGTAGCACGCGAGGCTCCGACATCGTTAGGTCATCGACGGTCGTCACGGACTCGTGCCGCCGTTGGAACGGTGTCTCGTCCACCCCGACCACCGGCGCGCCGCGACCGCCGCGCGCCGAGACAGCCCCCGCCGAACCGCCTGTTCCTGGATCCTCGCCACCTCGTCCCAGGTCAACCGGCACTTTCGGGCCGCCGCCGCGAAGCTCGCCACCCTTCAGCCAGTCGATCACCATCGCCTCGAACAGCCGTGAAGTGCCATTGCGCTTCGGCCCACAGCCGCACCGGCTGGACCCCGTTCTCGGCACAGCGCACCGCGGCACTTCCCACCCGCATCAGCGTGGGGTACTGCATCGTGTCCAGATGCCGCCCACTCCTGCGGACTGTCGGTCGTACTGCGGGGAGGCGGCGCACACGCCGGGCAGACCAGGGTCTTTCCGCGAACTCCACGCCCACGTCGGACCAACGCGGGGATGAACGGGACGTCGAACCGGACGGATTCGGCGCTGTCCCGCGTAGGACCGTGTGCTGTCCATCCGCGCTGCCGCAAGAACTGGTCCAGCTCGTTGCTGGAGAGCAGGTCGTTCAGCATCGCGTCCAGGGTCAGCGCAATGTCCTCCATCAACTCCGCCCACGTCTCGGACTCGACCGTGAGGTCGAGCGGATCGCAGATCCCGATCCAGCGCTCACGGTCGGCTCGGTCGATGCGCCATGGGATCTCGGCTTCGATGTGCATCACGGCCATAGCGCGTCCTCCTCGCAACTCGATTCTATCGCGTTCGATCGGTTCGCGGTCACCGGCATGATTCGCTGAAGCCGTCCGGCATCGGGCACGGGGACCCGGGTTGCGGCGAGCGTCACGATCATGCTGCCGCCCAAGGATCGACGACCTCGATGTCGGCGTCCTCGAAGTCCCCAACGTTGCGCGTCGCCGTCGCCATGCGGCGGGAGCGAGCGATTGCCGCTATCTGGCAGTCGGCGGTCGTGACGGGGCGGCCGGCGGAACAGCGCATGGCGGCGATGTCGGCGTACGCGCTCGCCGTGCCGCTGTCGAACGGCAGCATGCGATTCCCGAAAGCCTCGCTCAAGATCCTCTCGATGTCTGAGACCAGCGTTTCCCGTCCCCGACCGGCCGGCAGGACGGCGGCGCCGTAGCGCAACTCGGCCTCGCCGACCGCGGAGAAGAACGGGTCTTCGAGGGGCCGGCCGGCGGCCCACACGGCGACAGCCGAGTCGGGCACCTTGCGCATCAACTCGGAGACGACGTTCGTGTCCAGCAGCACAGCCATCGCCGCAGGCTCACTCGAAGGAAGGCGGCTCGCGCCCGGCCTCGCGCGGCCGCAACTCCAGATCCACGCCGTGGGCCGGTCCGAAGTGCGAGCCGATGATGCTCGTCAGATTCCAGGCACTCGGCTTGCGCCCGACGACATCGCGCAGGATCCGGCGCACCTCCTCTTCCATGGAGCGGCCGTTGTCGGCCGCCCGCACGTGCAGCCGCGTCTTGACGTCGTCGTCAGGTTGCGAATCGTGATGCTCGCCATCCGTCACGCTCTCCGCTCGTCCGGCATCTGGCATGTGAGGATGTCGTTGCAATCAGAACGCTACTAATGCGTGCGTCACGCCACGCGGCAGGAACCAGAGCCGACGGCGCCGGCCGCCTTCCGATGCGGCTTGTCGTCACGTGAACGTTCTGGCCGTCCACCTGACCTCCCCGACGATATCGGCGTCGGGTGGCCAAGGACGGTTCGGCCAGGTCAGCTTGTCCGGGTTGTCGCTGACGAGCTGCCAGACGCCCGCCGGGTCCCTGCCCGCGCGCGTGATGACCAAGCTCTCCCGGGTACGCACGACGTAGATGTGACCGAGTCGCCTGCGGCGGCTGGCGTAATTGACGAGGATTGAGGAGCCGTCCGCCACGGTCGGCTCCATGGACTCTCCGACGACGGCGATGACCCGGCAACTGCGAGCGACGAGCCCGTGGCGGTCGAGCCACCTTCTTCGGAACTTGAGGCGGCCGGTCACGCGCTGGTCGTCCGCGCCATCGCCGCCGCCCGCCGACATCGCCAGTACGTGGACACCGACATAGTCGCCGTCGGCGGGGGCTGCGCCGCGTTCGTGCCGGTCATCGTGCGGCTCGCCGCCCGTGGCGGCGGCAAGGGCGCGCGAGAGCTGTTCGGCAGGGGCCGGGTCCTCGGTGAGCCCTTCGAGGTAGTCGGTCGACACGCCGAGCATCCTCGCGACGGTGCCCAACCTGTCGACCCGGATCCGGGAGCGGCCGGCCTCGATCATGGAGATCGCCTCTCGGGTAAGCCCTATCTTGACGGCGAGCTGGGCCTGGTTGAAGCCCCGGAGCGCGCGGGCCGCGCGCAGGCGCTGTCCGATGATGTTCATGCCCTCATGATAATCACTGATTACAGTTGACGTGTTCTGCGGTGTCTCTAAGGATTTGGAGGCTCGCATGATCACTACCGCACGGGCGATCGCCGGCCGCCTGATGGCGCTGGGGCTTTCGCAGCGCCGGTTCGCGGCGATGCTCCAGGTCAGTCAGCCCGCCTTGAACGGGTGGCTCAACGGCTACACCAGGCCGCCGATGAGAGTCGTCGATCAGGCCACCAAGATCCTGGACCTGTTGGAGGAGGGGGAACGCGCCGCGACTGCGGCGTGGGAGGAGGTGCTGTCACGGGCGCCTGAACTACAGGCGTTCTTGATGGGATCACGCCCCCATGGCCTCGTGGAGGGCGGCGGCCTCGTGGAGGGCGGCGGCCATGGGCATGCGGGCGACCCGGACGCGGCGTCGAACGAGCTGCCCGACATCTTGTTCCTGAAGGACCTGGCGAAGCTGCTGCGCTGTCACCCGAAGACGCTCAAGCGCCGGCTGGAGGCGGGCGACCTCCCGGTGGCGCCGATTCAGGGGATCGACAGCCGCCCGCGATGGAGCAAGGCGGCCGTGTTCAAGTGGCTCGCCGCCAGCGGGGCGGCCGGCGAGCCCGCACGGAGGCGTCGATGAGGGCGCCGCGATGTGGACGAGAGACGGGTGGAGGTTCCCGCCGCCCGCCGTTCGAGGGTGAGCAGCCGCGCCTGCGGTTCGACGATGTGGTCGGCGGTGAAGTCAGCGGACGCCCGCAGGCGGGCGCTCGCCGGGATCATCTTCGGCCTGGGCATGGCGCTCGGGGCGGCGAACTTCACCACGTGGCTGTTCTGGCCCGTCAGCACCATCGGGACAGTGTCTTCCCCCTTGACATCGGGTTCGCCGCGCGAGTGCTGGCACTATGCGCGTTGCCGCGCCGAGATCCTGGCGACCTTCGGAGATACAAGCGCGTAAACGGACCGTATCGACTCGTCGTGGTGGCGCTGGGCGACCAGGGGCTGCCCTGGGGTTCGATCCCGCGCTTGGCGCTGGCTTGGCTCTGCACGAACGTGGTGCGGAAACGGTCCAGGGTTGTCGACCTGGGATCGTCGTTCGAGCAGTTCTTCACCGAGCTCGGCTATCCGCTGCGGATGGGCGGGCGCAATCATCGCAACATCAAGACCCATATCGAGCGGCTGTTCTCGGCCGCGTTCTACATGGATGTCGACAAGTGGGCGGGCGAGGACAAGTGGGAGCGCAACGTCGAGATCTGGCCGGTCTCGAGGCGGGTGCGTCTGTGGACGAGTCGCCGGGGGCGTACAGCAGGCGGCTGGACCGTGGCGTCGGTCGAGCTGAGCGAACCGCTGTACGAGGCGATCGTCGAGCGGCCGTTCCCGATCAACCTGAACGCGATCAAGGCGTTGCGGAAGTCGCCGCTGGCCATTGACCTGTATCTCTGGCTGACGTTCCGGATGAAGGGCGTGCGGCGTCCTCTGCGCCTGAGCTGGGCGCAGCTGTGCAGGCAGTTCTCGGAGACGGAAGGGCTCAGGGGTGCGGCGGCGCGGGATTTTGCCAGGCGGATGCGGGCGCAGTTGACTCGCGTCGTGGACGTGTGGCCGGAAGTCAGGATTTCGTTCGTGCGGGGCGGTTTGGTGCTGATGCCGTCGGAGCGTCAGGTGGCCCCGCGCTGGGTTGCCGAGCTGGAGCAGGAGTCCTGAGTTTTCCACAGAATGGCTGTGGAAAACGGGAGTTTTAGATGGGCGAAGTGCTCACATTGCTCGTGGGCGAACTACTCACGTTGAGAGGGATGCTCGTGGGCGAACTACTCACTTCCATGTGGGCGAACTACTCACAATGAGATGTCGGTCAAGTGTGCTTAAGTTATTGAATTGTATAGGTTTGGGGCGCTGGTTCGGCGGGTGCCAAGTAGTACGTCAGGTAGTTCACGAACAGGTAGTCCACGTACAGGTAGTTGTTTCGCTTCGCGAATGTGGATTTCGTCGACCTGACCAGCACGAGGGCCTGATGGTCGTCGAGACGCCGATGGCGAGCGAGCACCCCGCGGCGGCCTGGTTGAACGATCTCCTACACCCCGGAGGAGTCCGTAGCGGTGCTGGCCGTGAATCGCATCGGGGCCGAGTCGGCGGATATGAACTGGCAACGGACCGCGCGGGTGGCTCCGGGCGCTTTCTCGCCGAGCTGACGCGAATGCAACGAGCGGGGCTCGGACATGTACGTGTCCGGTCAACCCCGTCGACCGGAGTTCGCGGGATAGGAGCGTGTCGGAGGTGAGGCGCCTCCACTCTGGACCTGGGCGCCAGTGGGGACGAGTCGGTGAGGGCGCTGATGGGCGACTGCCGCGCCGGGAAGCTGTCGCATCCGGTGGTGGTGGTGCGCATGTCGCTGAGGGAGTGAAGCAATGGAGAAGCAGGAGATCACGCGCGGCGGGAAGACGATTGTGACCCTGTGGCCGGGTTCGCTCGAAGACTACCGGGCGGCGATGACGGCGGGGGCGATCCACGTGAATCTGACCGAGGAGGAGGTCCGGGCGTGGGGGCTCGACGTCGAGCTGGTGCCGTTGACGGGGGAGGCCGCGGCGGATGCGGTCTTCGCCGGGGGCGACGCGTTCCACGCGCTGCTGGACAACCTGGAGCCGGTGGTGTCGGACACGGACCTGCTGAACATGACGGACGAGGAGCTGGGGCGGATGCTCCGGGAGACGGGAGTCCTCCAGGGGGAGCCGAAGCCCGGCGGTGACGACATGGAGCCGTGGAGCATCGGCCGCGGGGACGAGGGCGTCGGCGTCGAGGCCCGGTGATGGTTCGGGGTCAGGAGCCGGCCTTGGGCCGCGGGGACGACCTTGTGGCGGGGATGTCGAGGGAGCTGACGGACACGCTTCGGGCGATGGGCGCCCGCGGGTACGACCAGGGCTACCTGGCCGGGGTCGTGCCGCATCGGCGGGAGCCGTGGAGCTCGGCGCGGGAGTCGGTGGGCCAGTTCGCTGGCGAGAGGACCCCGGCGGGCGTCGAGGTGCGGTTCGTCCTCGAGCGCGCGCACGCGGCCGGCTACGAGCTGGGGTTCGGCGACCGGATGGCGGGAAGGCCGGCGCGGGTGACGCCGCGGTCGACGGCTGCGCCGGAGGTCGGGGATCGGGCGCAGGACCTGTGGGAGCAGCTGCGCGAGGTGCAGCGCGAGCACGGCGGCGCCGCGTATGTGCAGGGTTACGACGAGGGAGCGGCGGGCAGGACGGCGCGGCCGCAGGCGCGGGATCTGCCGGGCGCCGCGCGGGGCCTCGATGCGGCGTGGGACTTGATGCGCGACGTGCGCGCACGCGGCTATGAGCGGGGACACGCCGAGGGCGTCAGCGGGGTGATGAAGCGCGACGTGGCGGTCGGGCGGGCCGAGATCGCGGTGTCGTACTCGGCGGTGGCGAGGTTCGGCAAGCACAACGAGGCGCGGGCGGCGGAGCTGGCGCGGCGCGACGAGGACCGGGCGCCGTCCGGACGGGCACGGGCGGGAGAGGCGCGCCGGGACATTGGCGGCCTGTCGCGATGACGGGGATCGACGGTGAGGAAGCGGAGAAGGGAGGTGCGGGTCCCGGAGAGAGAGAGACGGCGGCGGCGGGAGAACGGCGGCGCCGGTTCGGCTCCGTGTGTATTCGCGTGGGCGCTGGAGCCGCAGGCCCGGTGTCCGGCCCCGAAGGGGTCATTCGGTGGCGTGAAGGAGAGACGACATGGCATTCCAGGGCGGAAGCAGGGTCGATCCGAACGAGCAGATCAGGGACGTGGACCAGCAGATAGTGATGGGCATCCGGGAGGGGACTGCGTTCCACCAGTCGCCGACGCTCGAGAACGGTCCGTACCGGTCCCGCGTGCTCGGTCCGGTGAACCCGCAGCACGAGGGGAATCTGTTCTCGGCCTACAACGCCTCGGTCCTGCACACGCAGGTCGCGGAGCGGGGCTTGAAGTCGCCGGAGTTCGTGAAGTCGGCGGTGCTCCGGGAGCTGGGGCACGAGCGGAAGGAGGACACGCGGTTCGAGAAGCAGTACTGGGTGGCGCCGAACGGCTCGCGGATGGCGGCGGTGGGCGGCGGGACGGTGAAGACGACGGGCACGCCGCACGCGTACCTGCACGTCGAGACGCAGACGACGCTGCCGACGAAGGCGTTCCCGCTGAAGGGCAAGCTGGATGAGAAGGGCGTGGCCACGGCGGTCGAGACGGTGGCGAAGCTCTCGGGGGTGAAGCTCCAGTACGCGAAGGACGACCGTCTGGTCCACAAGGACGGGAAGGCGGGTCCGACGGTGGTGGTCCCGACGCCGGACAAGTTCGGGAGCCGCGACGCGTGGGCGTCGGCGGCGCTGACGGGGGTGGCGTCGGCGGTGCAGCGGAGCCCGCGGCTCCGGAGCGAGGTCGAGGTCGACGCGGTCGAGATGGCGGCAGTCCGGTTGGAGAACAACCGCCGCGGGAGGTCGAACTACCAGCGGCGTGAGGCGGCGCGGGACCAGGGCGGCGAGCCGGGCCGGGGCCAGGCGCGGGTCGGTCCTCAGACGGACCTGAACGGCTATCTGCGGGTACGGAGCGACGCGTCGGCGGCGGTGTTCACGGAGGCGCTGACGAAGCTCGCGAAGGAGCGGGGCGTGACCCTGGACCTGGAGGGCCGCAACGGGGAGGCGTCGTACGACCCGAAGACGAAGACGTTCACGGCGGCGGGCCGGGGCGAGTTCCGGGGGCCGGCGAGGAACGCGGAGTGGAAGCAGCAGGCGCTGTCGGACTTGGCGAAGGCGGTCGGTGGCAAGGGGATGGCCAAGGCGGTCGACGAGGTGCGCCGCGGGGACCGTTACGCGGTGGTGAAGGCGGTGGGCGCCGGGAACTTCCGGCCGGAGCCGACGCTGGGGACGGCGGAGGAGAAGGCGCGCGCGGACCTGGTCGGGAGCATCGCGGCGAAGCGTCTGGCGGAGCAGGTCGGGATCCGCTATGAGCCCGGCGTGCCGGCGCAGGCGGACCGCGACCGTCAGGCGGCGGTGGCGGAGAAGTTGGGCTACCGGTCGTTGTGCGCGCAGGCGGAGCAGACGAAGAACTACCTGCTGGACGTGAAGGACCGGCCGCGGACGCCGGAGCGTCAGGCGTCGATCGCGCACTCGGCGTCGAGCCAGACGCTGGAGATGGCGCAGGCGCGGCCGGCGGCGCAGCCGCCGGCGCAGGAGCGCGCGCAGCAGAAGGAGCAGCCGCGGAGTCGCTGACGTGGACGTTGCGGGGATGCGGCCGGGGGAGGCGGTCCCCCGGCCGCGGCGTTCGATCTCCATCGAGGGTTCGAGCACGGGGCTGCGGGTGAGAACTTCTGACTTCCTTGCGCCGCGCCTGGAGCCGCACGGGGAGGGAATCCGCTGATGACGTTCGTGCGGTGCGCGGCGGCGATGGTGGTGCTGGTCCCGGTGCTGGCTCTGGCGTGGGTGTTGGGCTGCGTGCTCCAGCTCATGGGCGCGCTGAGCCGCGTGGTGGCGCGCTGGGGCGCGGGCTCGACTCGCCTGGACGGTGCGGGGTGACGATGGCGCGCACGTGTTCGGGCTCGGAGCACGCGACGAGCGGCCTCGTCCTCGAGGCGGCGGGCGCGCGTCTGTTGTCGGACGCGGCAGCGGGCCGGGCCTGGCACCAGGTGTCGAGCGACGTGGAGGGTCCGTGCCGGTTCCGGTTTCGGGACGGGGAGCGGAAGCGGAACGTGGTCTCGCTGGTTCACGAGGTGGTGCTCCGGCAGGCGATGGCGGACCGGAGCTGGCGGGTTCCCCAGTTCGTGCTGCGGGAGGAGGCCGGGTGGAGTGATGCGGAGGCGGTGTGGCTTCCGGTGCCGCGCTGGCGGTTCGACGTCGAGGAGCGGGAGGCCATCCCGGTGTTCCACTGCACGGCGGCGGGCGTCGCGGCGGTGGCGGCGGGTCGTCTGTCGGACGGTGGGGAGGCGTCGGCGATGACGGGGAAGGTGGTTCGGGCGGCGGGTCTTCAGATCGGCGGCCGGTCTGGGTGGACGCCGGAAGTTGCCGGCGATGTCCGCGCGGTGAAACGGATGTGGTCTTCGCGGGTAGCCGCGTTGTGGACGCCGTCCGAGATCGGGTTCTCGACTTGGCTGCGGAAGTTCATGGCCGAGCTGGCCGGCTCCTATCCGGTGACGGTCGAGGCGGCGTCGTGGGCGCTCGTGCGGAAGGCGGCGAGTCTCGGCGGCGTGCGTTCGGCGGGCGGGGTCCGCGCGGGGCTCGCGGGCTGCTACTGGGCGGCGGTCGGCCGGCTGTCGGAGGCCTGCGGGCTGACGGTGGTGCGGGAGCCGGGGGGCCGCGTGCTGTGGGAGCCGGTGACGCGGACGCTGATCCCGGTAGAGGTTGCCGGTTCGGGGGAGCGGACGGCGGCGGGGGCGCTCTTCGAGGCGGCGCTGGTCTCGGGCCGGCCGGCGTGGGCGGAGATGGCGCGGCGTCGCGACGTCGTGGGCCTCTTGCGGGAGTTGGGTCTGGGCGGCGTCCTGGCGCGACCGGTGGACTTCTCGGGCCCGGCGTGGGCGGCGCGCGCCCGGGTGGTTGGGGCGCTCGCGGCGAAGCGGCTGTCCGAGCTGTGCGGCGTCCGGTACGAGGCGGCCCGCGACGTGGAGGTCGACGTGGGGCTCAGGGCGCTGGCGGAGCGCGAAGGTTGGGCGTCGGTGGTGACGGAGGCGGGGAACCTCGCGACATGGCTCGTGGACGGAGTCTCGGGCCGTCGGGGCGTCAGCGTTGCGGCGGCGGGCGATGCTGGCGCTTGAGGTGCTGGTGCGCGCGGCGGAAGGCGACGGCGCGTCGGTGCGCTCGGTCGCCGAAGGGGTGAAGCAGGTGGGCTGGCGGGACTGGGCGCGTGAGGCGATACGGACGCGGGTCGACCCGCTGCTGGTGGTGGCGGCGCTGCCGGCGCCGGCGCGGGTGGAGGTTGCGCGTGCGCTGGTGGTGTTCTACGGCAACTGGGGCGGTTGCTTCCCACGGGAGTACCGACGCGTGAGGCGGGAGTGGCGGGTGCTTCGGGACCGCTGGCAGGACGGGGGCCGGGCGCGGGCGTACGGGGAGCTGCTGGCGGCGGTGGGCGCTCCCGCGCCGGCGCTTGCCGGCTCGGCGACCGACGCCTGCACCCGGGCGGGGTCGGCCTTCGTGACCGCGGCCGCGGTCGAGGACGGGGAGGCCGGCCGGCGGCGGGCGGCGAACGCCGAGAAGCCGGTGCCGGCCGCGGCGGGCGGCGGGCCGAGAGGTCCGGCGACCAGTGCGGCCGGCGAGACCGGAGGCGCGGCGCCGGGTGCGGGCGGCACGGCGGGCGGGCTCGGGCTCGACGAGCCGCTGGCTCTGGATGACGCGGCCAGGGACGCGGCTGCTGAGCGTGGCGGCGACGCCGTCGGCGACGGTGCCCCGGCGCGGGAAGAGACGGGAGAGGAAGGCCTCGGGGACGTGATCGCCGGCGCGGCCGATGTTGTTCTCCCGGACGGTTCGCAGGTCGTTTCGGCGGTTGGTCCGGAGGCGGCCGGGGATGCGCCCTGGATGGAGCGGTTGCGTGAGGCGGCGGGCCGCGAGCCCTCGGTGGCGGCCGAGCTGCGCGAGCTGTGGCTCGATGCGGAGTCGGACGGGGAGGGCTGGTTCGGCGAGTGGCTCGGGCCGGCGGTCTCCAGGTCCCGGGAGCGGGCAGGCCGGTGATGGACGTGCGGAGCGTGGGTGAAGTGCGGCGGGTGTCCCGGACGACGGGCGTGGAGCGGTCCGTGCGCGCGGTGCCGGTCGTGCGCGGCCGGGCGGAGCCCGAGCGCCAGCGGGAACGGACTGCCTGGATCGGGCGGGTCGTCGATCCCTCGCTGTTGCGCAGGGAGCCCGGCGCGCGCCGGGACGCGGGGCGGCGCGACCGCGAGCGCGAGCGGGTGCGGCGGCGCACCCAGGCGGAGCGCATGCGCGAGGTGCTGGAGCTCCTCGCGAAGCTCCGGGTGGTCTCGTACCGGAGCGTCGTCGACGCGGCGTTCGACGGGCATCCGCACACGGCGCGGCGCGGCATCGGCGCGCTCGAGCAGCAGGGGTTGATCGAACGCCGGTCGGTCAAGCCGATCGGGTCGAAGCGGAACGGCGATGCGGAGTCGTTCCAGGTCCTGGCGCTGACCGCGAAGGGCGCGGGGGTGTGCGAGCGGAATCGCCGCGAGGCCGGTGAGCCGGGCGGCCGGGTCTGGTCGGGCTTCGTGCGGCCGCGCGAGCTCGCGCACGACGCGGCGGTCTCGGACCTCGTCCTCTCGGTGCGGGAGCGGGTGGAGGCTTGCGGCGGCGCGGTGCGCGGCGTGCGCATGGAGGCGGAGCTGAAGGGCGCCCTGGCCCGGGCGGAGGAAGCGGCCGGCGAGGACCGGGGTGGCCGTCGGAAGGCGCGGGTCGGCGCGGCGGCGGCGCTGGGGGTGCCGGAGGTGGATGGCGAGATCCACCTGCCGGACGCGGTGGTGGAGGTGACCGACGACGCCGGCCGGGAGACGGCCATCCAGCTTGAGGTCGCCACCGGCCAGTACTCCGCGGCGCAGGTGCAGGCGAAGCTTCAGGCCGGGATGGTGGTGGCGTTCGCGGGCGCGACGCGGAGCTTCGCGCGGCGGATGGAGCGGGCCGTCCTGCGCATGGCGATGTCGTCGAAGCGGATCCCGGGGCGCCGCCCGGGCGAGTTCGCGGAGCGGTTGTTCGAGGTGGGGCGGGTGCGATGACGCCGGGGCGGTTCTCGTTGGGGATGACGCTGGTGATTCTCGTCCTCGGGGGCACGGCGGCCGCGGTGGAGTTCGGGTACCTGTCGGTGTTCCGGCCCTACGTGGTCGGGGAGCACGGCCTGCGGCTCGGCGTGATGGCGTCGGCGGCGTTCCTCGCGGTGGCGAGCGGGACGTACCAGTTGGCGAGGGTCCTGGCGCTGGGCGAGGTGGGCGAACGCGTGGAGCTCCTGGAACGCACGATGCGGCGCGGCAAGGGCGGCGACCCGGAGCTTCGGGAGGCGTTGGCCCGCGAGGAGTCGGGGGACTACGTCGAGTGACCGGGGCGGGGGAACGTCTGTCCGGTGGCTGGAGGTGAGCGATGGCGTTGAGGGGAAGCTCCTGCAGGGATTGGGCAGCCGGGGCGGCGCGGCGGGCCGGCGAGTTCGTCGACCGGCACGGTTCTCTGTTGCTGTGCGTGGTGTTCCTGCTGCTCGTCGGCTCGACGGCGGCGGAGGCCACCACCGCGGCGGACATGACGCCGTGGGGTCTCGCCGCCAAGCAGATCTGCGTCCTGCTGACGGGCATCGTCGGGAAGTCGCTGGCGATCGTCGCGGTGGTGGTGGCGGGGATCGCGTATGCGATGGGTGAGGGCGCGAGCAAGGCCATGCTCGGGGCGGTCGCCTTCGGGGCGGGCATGGTGCTTCTCGGGCCCGAGGCGATCTCGTTCTTCTTCGGGGTCGACGTGATGTGCGGGGTGGCGTGAGGCTGCGGGTGGCGGATGCCTTTCGTTGCGCGGCCGTGGATTCGTGCCGGCGAGAGTGGTTTCGATGGGCATCGCGCGTCGAGCCGTGTATCTGGCGCTGATCTTGTCGGCGGTCGCGGTCGCGGCGCGGGTGTCGTGGATGTTCGGAGCGGCCGTCGCCGGGGTCGTGGTCTGGGCCGAGGCCAACCGCTGTTCGTTCTGGCGGTGAGCCGCGGTTGACGACTCGGCGCGGGTGATCGTGACGCGCCCGGGGGAGGTGAGCAAGTGCCGAGAGGTGCGAAGGTCCGGGACGCCTACGGCGGGTTGAACCAGGTGCTCACGGTCCTGGGCATCGAGCGGAAGGCCTGCGGGCTGGCGGCGATGTTCTCCGTGGTGCTCTTCGCGTCGCTGGATTCGTTGATGTTCGGGGCGGTCGTATTCGCGGGGCTCTGGTGCCTCGTGTGGGGCGCGATGAAGTACGACCCGCGGTTCATGGAGATGTTCCGTGACGCCGTGAAGAACCCGGGTGGATGGTACGACCCCGGCCGGCTGCCGGACAACCCTTGGGCGATGGAGGTGCGTTCGGCGGCGGACAGGGAGGATGAGCCATGAAGCAGGTCCTGGCCGCGGACGCGTTCCGGGGGCGGCCGCTGTCGGAGGAGCTTCCCTGGTGGGGGTTCTGCGACGACCGGGTGTGCCTGCTGCGGTCTGGGCGCCTGCTGGCGGTGTCGCGTGTGGAGCCCTTCGTGGCGGACGGGAGCGATGCGGAGACGCTCGACCGGGTGGTGACCAGCTGGTCGCGGACGCTGGCGTCCCTCCCGTCGTCCGGGCGCCTGTGGTGGGTGGTGGAGCGTTCGCGGCTGGAGACGCCGGCGGCCTCGGGGGCGCTGGACATCGCGGGGCTGGCGCGCAGCAAGCGGGCCGCGTACGTGGCGGAGCGGGCCCGCCGGCACGCGGTGTACCTGGTCTGGGAGTTCGACCGGGGCGTCCTGCGGAAGATGAACGAGAACCCCGACGCGGCGGTCGGAGCGCGTCTCCTCGGCCTGGCGCGGGAGCTGCTGCGGCGTCGCCGGCAGCCGCACCTGTCGGTGGTGGTCCGCCGGGTGTTGGAGGAGGCGGTCGGCGAGGTCCGCGACGAACTGGCGAGCCTGGAGGCGCGGCTGTCGGACCTGACGCGGGTGTCTGCGGTGCCGGCCGCGGAGGCTGCCGGCGTCCTCTACCGGATCGTGAACGGGGTGTCGGAGCCCTGGTCGCCCCCGGCCGTCCTCGGGCACGGCCTGAACTGGCGCCTGGGGATGCGGGAGGTCGAGATCACGGTGCGGAAGGGTCTGCGGGTGGGCGAGCGGCGCGCGCAGCTCTACTCGCTGGTCTCGGTGCCGACGCTGGCGGTGGCGAACTGCCTCGACGAGCTGTACTCGCTCGACGCGGACCTGTCGGTGGTCCTGGAGTGGCGTCCGATGGAGAAGGCGATGGCGCGGGCGGTCATCCAGAACACCCGGCGCCACTACTTCCAGGGTCGCTACTCGATGCAGGCCCACATGCAGGACGCGGCGGGGACGACCGAGGCGCTCGAGGACGTGGGGGCGTCGGCCGAGGTGGAGTGGATCGGCGAGGCCCTGGTCGACCTGCAGCAGGGCGGGCTGTCGTTCGGCGAGGTGGTGATGTCGGTGGCGGTCTGGGGGGACTCGCAGCGGGAGTTCGAGACGGCCGGCGCCGAGATCGGGCGGATCATGGGCTCGATCGACGGAAAGATGATCCGGGAGACGTACGGGACCGCGCCGGTGTGGTTCGGGCGGATGCCGGGTCAGCCGCGGGGGCTGTCGGGGCGGACGCTGATGGTGTCGTCGGCCCTGGCCGCGTCGGTCGCGCCGCTGGCGGGCCCTGCGGTGGGGCACGCGCGGTGCGAGCACCTCGACGCGCCGTGCCTGGCCGAGTTCGAGACGTCGTGGCGGACGCGCTACGGCTTCGACCTGTTCGGCGGGGGCGACGTCGGCCACACCCTCATCCTCGGGGCGACGGGGTCGGGGAAGTCGTTCGTCCTCAACTTCCTGCTCATGCAGGCGCTCGGCTACGACCCGCGCATCCTCATCCTGGACCTCGGGGGCTCCTACCGGCACCTCACGCAGTTCGTGGGGGGCGAGTACATGGGGCTCGACCGGGGCGCGAGCCTGGAGGCGGGGTCTGGGGGGACGGCGGGGTTCGGCCTCCAGCCGTTCGGGCTGCCGCACTCGGTGCGGACGACGCAGTTCCTCGTCCGGTGGGTGGTGTCGCTGCTGGCGATCGGGGGCTACGAGGCCGAGGGTGAGGACTCGACGGACGTGGGCGAGCGGATCGAGGAGATCTACCGGCTGCCGCGTGAGCGCCGGACGCTGGGGGCGTTGCGGCAGAGCCTCCCGCGGACGATGTGGCCGGCGCTGTCGCGGTGGGTCGAGGGCGGGCCGTGGGCGCGGTGGTTCGACGGTCCGCCGGCGGCGGGCGACGCTGGGTTCGGGTGGTGGCAGGTGATCGATCTCGAGGGCGCGGACCGGTACGAGGACTGGTGCGAGGCGGCGCTGTGGTTCTTCCTGGAACGCCTGCGGCTGGTGATGGACGACGAGGGGGAGCGGAGCCGGCTGAAGGTGATGGTGGTGGACGAGGCGTGGCGCTACCTGTCGGACCCGATGGTGGCGGGCCAGCTCCTCGAGGCGGCGAAGACGTGGCGGAAGCGGAACGGGGCGCTGGTCCTGGCGACGCAGTCGGTCGGGGACGTCCTGAAAGGCGGGCGTCAGCTGCTGGAATCGCTGCCGACGAAGGTGTTCCTCGCGAACCCGGAGTTTCCGGACGAGGCGGCGCGGGTGCTGGAGCTGTCGGCGGCCGACGTCCGCACGATCCGCGAGCTGGAGCCGAAGCGGGAGCTGTTCATCCGGCGCGCCGACGAGACGTCGGTGGTGACGCTGACGGTCGACCCGGAGAGCTACTGGCTCTACACGTCGGACCCGGTTGAGGCGGTGCGTCGCGAGAAGGCGATCGCGCGTTGGGGTCTCGAAGGGGCGCTCATGCGTCTGGCGGCGGGGGTCGACGAGGGCGAGGTGGGGGCGAAGGAGGTCGTGGCGTGATGAGGGCCGAGACGGTGATGACGGCGGTGCTGGTGCTGGGCCTGGGTGCCGGGTTCGCGCTCCCTGTGGCGGCGCAGCCGGGCCGGTCCGACGACGGGACGCCGGGGTTGGGCGGTGCGGGCGTCGACGATGGCCGAACGCCCATCCGCACGGTGCAGGCGAGCGAGACGCAGCCGGTGCGGATCTGGACGCGGGTGCGGACGGTGACCGCGATCGTGCTCCCGGAGGGCGAGTCGGTGGTGGAGACGGCCTCGGGGGACGCGGAGAACTGGGACGTCACGCCGGCCGGGGCCGTGCTGTACGTGAAGCCGCTCCTGGTCGGGATGGTGAGCAACCTGACGGTGCGTTCTGCCACGGGCCGGGTGTTCACGTTCACGATGGTCGAGGACAGCAACGCCGTGACGGACTACGTCGTGACGGTCGAGGCGCGGGAGGACGCGTTCGCGCCGGAGCTGGACGACGCCGCCCTGGCGCTCGTCCCGACCGCGTACCGCGCGGCCGGGCTCGCCCGCGGCCACGACGAGCGGATGTCGGCGTTCGAGGCCGACCGGCGGGCGGTCATCGCGTCCTCGGCGCGGGACGTGGCGGCGGTGTGGGAGCGCGCCGAGGCGCGGCGGGAGGAGTACCGGCGCGACTTCGCGCTGCGGGTGCGGCTGCCGTACCGGCTGACGGTCGAGGCGTTCGACGTGCCGTTCCAGGTGCGGGACATGTGGACGGACGGGCGGTTCACGTATCTGCGGTCGGAGGGCCAGGAGCTGCCGGCGTTGTTCAGCTACCGGGGCGGCGAGCGGGAGCTGGTGGAGTTGGACGTCGAGCCGGAGGGCCTGCTGGTGGCGGACCAGGTGCTGCGTCACGGGATTCTGTCGCTGGGCGGCCGGGAGGCGTACTTCGGGCTGGCGTCCGAGGGAGGTTGGATGCCGCAGGAGCGTCCCGGCTGGTGGCGCCGGCAGTTCGGGGAGCCACCGCGGATGTTCTGGAGCTGGGGCGCGGTGCTGGGCGGCTTCGTCCTGCTCATGCAGTGAGCGGGGCGCGGCCGAGCCGGGGGAGAGAGCGGCTATGCGGAGAGGGTTGCGGCGGGCGTCGACGGCGGCCGTCATGGCGTCGGCCCTGGCGGCGGGCGCGCCGGCGAGTGCTCAGGTGCCGCAGGGCGCGGCGATGGCGGGCGTGCGCTCGGGGGTGGCGCTCCTCGAGGTCATCACCCGGGTGGGGTTCGAGACGACGGTGGTCCTGCCGCGCGCGTGGCGGGTGGTGGAGCGCCGGGTCGGCGACCCGCGGCGTTGGGTGGTGACCGGAGAGGGGCATCTGACGATGGTGCGGCCGCTGGTCGCGGATGCGAAGACCAACCTGAACCTCGTGCTCGCGTCGGGCCGGGTGGTGTCGGTGGGCCTGCGGGAGAACCAGGTGCTGCCCGTGCACACGGTGGTGCACCTCGACGTCGCCGGCGGCGTGTTCGCCGAGGACGGCGCGGGGGCGGGTGCGGAGGCGTTCCGGGAGGACGTCGTGGCCGGCACGTCGGGCGAGGAGGACGCGGCGGTGTTCGTCTCGGCCGTCGACGTTGACGGCATCCGGGAGCGGGAGGCGCGGGCTCGGGACTCGGTGGAGCGCGCCCGGAGCGAGGCGGCCGACCGCCTGGCGGACGCGGTGCGGGCGGCGAACGCGGAGGCCGAGGCGTTCGAGGCGGCCTATCCGACGCAGCTGCACTTCGTCTTCGAGTTCAACCCGGAGGTCGACGTGGGCGGGGCTCCGTACTTCGTGGAAGGAATGTGGCACGACACGGAGTTCACCTACATCCGCTTCCGGCAGGTGCTGGCCGAGGACGTGGTGGTGGCGGGGTTCCTTGAGGACCGTTCGGCGCGGGTCCTGGGGCACGAGGTCCTGGGCGTGGGCCAGGTGATCCGCGTGGCGGGGGTGGTCGAGGCGGGGATCCTCGGTGTGGGGAGCCTGGGCGCCGGCGTGCCGTGGCGCATGCGGGGCCGGGAGGAGCCATGGCGAAGTGGACGGTGACGGACCGCATCCCGAAGGGGATCCCGAAGAACCTGCCGGTGTACGTGGGGCTCGGGCTGTCGGCGTTCGTGATCATCGCGATGCTGCTGACGACGGACACGGGGACCGGGGTCCCGTCGGAGGACGCCGCTCCCCTGGTGGATTTGCCGCCGGTCACCGGGTCGGACGCGGAGGGGGTGATGGCGGCGCTCTCGGTGGAGGCGGAGCGGGCGCGTCAGGCGCTGGCGGAGCTGGAGCGGGAGCGGGAGGAGGCGGAGCTCCTGCGGCGGGAGGAGGAGGACCGCCGCCTGGCGGCGGAGCGTGAGCAGGACCGGGTGGAGCTTCAGGCGGCGCGTGAGGCGCTGGAGCGTGCGACGCAGCTCCGCGCGGAGTCGCAGCAGCAGGACCTGTCCCCGAACCAGCGGCTGGAGCTCCTGGGGGCGGTCGGGTCGGTGGAGGAGGAGCAGCTGCGGGAGGCGATGCGGCTGGCGGAGATGGAGCGGTTCGCGAACTCGATGCGGGCGCCGGCGATGGTCGGTGCGGTGATGGCGCAGGCGGCTCCCGTTCCGCCGCCGGCCCCGGCGTCTCGGGAGAGCGACCTGGAACGCCTCGTCCGGCTCGCCCAGGAGGCCGAGTCGGTGGAAGGTGCCGCCGCGCCGTCGTCCGGCGGGGCGCCGCCCGGTGCGCCGCCTCTGCGCGGCGACTCGCCTCCTCCCGGGGGATCGATGATGACGGTCCAGGCGGCGGCGGGCGGGCTGGCCGCGGCCCCGGTCGACGTCTATCCGCCCCTGGGTGCCGCGGAGGTGACGGAGCAGTCGGGCGCGAGCTCGGCCGCGGTGGCGCGGTGGGGCGAGGTCCCGGAGGGTGCCGACCTGGTCTACCAAGGCCGGATGCTCCAGGCGACGCTCCAGACGCAGCTCTCGGGCGAGTTCACGGGTCCGGTGCGGGCGCTGGTGTCGATCCCGGTGTGGTCCCGCGACCGGCGGCACGTCGTGGTCCCGCGCGGCACGCTTGCGCTGGGCGAGGCGCAGCAGGTGACGGGGGCGTTCCAGGGCCGGCTGGCGGTGGGCTTCGACCGGCTCGTCTTCCCCGACGGGCGCACGGTGCGGATGTCCTTCGCGGGGCTCAACGCCATCGGGGAGGCGGGGCTCGCCGACGAGGTCAACCGGCACTACGTCTCGACGTTCGGTGCGGTGGGCGCGGTGGGGCTTCTGGCGGGCCTGGTGCGCGGCGGCGGGAGCGATTCGTTCTACGACCCGGTGAGCCAGCAGTTCGCGTTGACGGCGACGCAGCTGTTCGACCGCTACATGAACCGGCTGCCGGAGATCACGATCCGGGCCGGGCATCCGATGCGGATCTGGCTGACGCAGGACTTGATCGTGCCTCGCGGCGACGCGGGCCGGGAGAGGGGGCTCTGATGACGAGGAAGACGCGGCTGGCGTGGGCGGTGGCGTTGATGCTGGTGGTGGTGCTGGTCGGTACTCGCCGGCCTGCGCAGGCGTTCCTCGGCCTCGACCCTGCCTCGTGGATCGTGGTGGGACAGATGGCGTCGGTGGTGTCGCAGATGGTGGCGGTGCGGGACAGCATGATGCGGCTGCGCGACGAGGCGCTCAGCCACGCGCGGGGGTTGATCGAGCCGGTGGACGACTTCGCGGGGGAGCTGAGGGCCGCGCTCAAGGGCGGCGACTGGTCGGCGTTCAACGCCGGCGACATCCCGCATCCCGAGGACACCGAGATCGGGGCCTGTCCCGGCGGCGCGCTGCCCCAGACGGGGTCGGTGGCGGAACGGGTGTGCGTCCCCGACGACCTGCCCGAGCTGACCGCGGACATGGCCGGTGACGGCGTGCCCGCGGAGGCCGCGGAGGCGTTCCGGCTGAGGCAGGCGCTGGTGGAGGCGGATCATGACCGGGTGCGGTCGGAGAGCGAGTACGCGCGGCAGCTGGTGGATGCGGCGGCGGTGAAGATCGCGAACTGGCACGGGTGCGAGACGGACCCGGGGCCGGGCTCGAGCGCCATGCGGTGTCCCGACGGGGTCGCGGAGACCGAGGGCGGCCGGGCGCAACTGCTCGACGCCCTGGATGCGCTCTCGTCGGCGGACTGCTCGGCGGAAGGCGGGGATGGAGCGGACGGCACGTGCCCGTCGATGGCGCAGCTGCGGTCGCTGATGGTGACGGGGTTGCAGTCGATGGCGTCGTTCGCGGCGGCGGAAGCGGAGATCGAGGCGGCGGAGCTGGACATCGCGCGGCGGGACGAGGAGGCGCGGCTGCTGCAGGAGGCGCTCCGCCGGCAGGCGGCGATCGAGAGCCTCGAAGGCATCGAGGAGCTCTTCGACGCCGACGTGTCGAGTCCGGCGTTTGCGGGCGGGCCCTTGGCCGGCTGGTGATGCGTGTTGCCCGGTTTCGGAGGTGAGTGATGACTGACAGCGGCCAAGACATCGAGGTGCGTCGGCGTCCGAGGAGCTCCCGGCTGATGCGCGGGGCCGTCGCGGTGGGGCTCGTGTGCGTGTTGTGCCTCACTGCGCCGTCGCGCAGCGATGCGGGCTGGGCGGGGATGCTGGTCCAGATGGTCTCGGTGCTCGAGAACCTGCGCCGGATCGTCCAGACCGCGGAGGAGATGACGGCGAACGCGACGGCCGAGTTCCGCGGCCTGCTGGACCCCGGGGGGGTTGTGAGTGGAATCCAGAGCCTGTCGGATTGGCGGGGGCTCTACCGGCAGTTCTTGGAGGTGCCGGAGCTGTGGGAGCTGGCGCCGAAGAGCGCGGAGCTGGTCGCGGAGGGCCTTGGCGACTACCGGACGGCGGCGCAGCTCGCGGGAGGGGATGGCTGGCAGGCGTACGACTTCAAGTCGTTGGCGGGCTGGAACGGCTTCCTCGAGAGCGGCCCGTTGTCGTGGACGGGCGGCATCGGGACGTCGATAGGCGCGCTGGAGAGCCTCGACGTGGTCGACGACGACACGCTGGCGGCCTTCCGGAGTGCGGTGGAGGCGGAGTCGGTGATTCACGGGATGCGGTATGCGCGCTCGCTGGAGAGCCGGCTGGCGTCGGCGGCGTTGCTGGGCGCGGCGGCGGCCGACGGCGCGCAGGCCCTGGGGCCGGACGAAGGGATGCTCGAGACGCTGGAGGAGGTCGTGGAGGAGGCGGTGGAGGTGAGCTCGGCCGAGACGGCCAGCGACGCAGAGCAGAGCAGCGGGCAGACGATGGTCGTGGCGGGCTTGGCGTCGACGGCGGCGGGCACGCTGGGGGTCGCGGCGGCGCGGTTCAAGGGCGCGATCGAGGAACGCGACCGCAAGCTGTGGGAGGCCGCGCAGCGGCGGTCGGAGATGACGCGCAGCCTCCGGCGCATCGCGGAGCTTGACTTCACCGTGAACGACACGCCGGCCCCGTTCGGGTCGGCGTACGACGAGGACTGACGTGGCGAATGTTGCTCGCCGCTGGCGCCTCGTCGTGGTCGTTGCGCTGAGCCTGGTCGTCCTGGGCGTCGCGCCGGCATTGGCGCAGCCGACGGATCCGGGGTCGACGCAGATCGACGATGCCCTGGAGGCGGTGGGCGACCGGATTGTCGGGGGCGGTGTCACGTTGCGCGACTGGTTCTACAACCTCGGTCTCTCGCTGTGGGGGGCGCTGGCGTTGAGCATGGTGGCCTGGCAGGGGATTCAGGTCGCGCTCGGCGGGCGGTTCGAGATAGGTGACCTGGTGAAGTTCCTCTTCTGGCTCGCCGTCCCGAGGATGATCCTCGAGGGGTTCTACACCGACTACGAGCTGTTCGGGAACGAGACGTTCGTGGCCATGGTGACGAACCAGGGGCCGGCGATGGCGGCGGCGCTCAATCCCGGAGGGGGGCCCTGGACGGAAGCGATGAATGCGGTGCTGACCGCGGTGGGTCAGATGCTCGGAAAGGTGCTGCAGATTTCGGTGTTCGGGGATGCCGGTCTGTTCAGCGGGCTCGCCGTGCTGGCGCAGCTGGCGTTGATGTACGTCGTCTTGATGATTGTCACCGTCCTCGGGTTGGTGTTCGTTCTTCTGGCGCTGGTCCTCGTGTATGTGCAGACGCTCTGGGCCGAGGTCGCGGTGGGGATGATGTCGCTGGCCGGCCCGGTGTTCGTGCCCTTTCTCCTGGTCGAGCAGCTCAGCTTCATGTTCTGGTCGTGGTTCAAGGCGATCCTCCAGTACTCGCTGCAGGCGTTCGTGGGGGGCATGATGATGGCGCTGATCGGCGAGTTGGCGTTGGGACCGATCACGAACATGGCGGCGCTGGTCGCGGATATCAGCCCGGTGCCTGGAGACGGCGGCGTGAACCTCCAGGTCGGCCGGCTCTGGGACGATCTCATTCTGCCGACGCTCCAGTGGTTCCCCATCATGGTGTGCTGCTTCTTCATGTCGCTGAAGGTGGGTGAGTTCACGGCGGCGCTGGTCTCGGGCATGGGGGCGCCCACCTCGGGCATGGCGGGCGTGGCGCTGGCGGCGATGACGGCAGGCAAGAGCGTGGCGCTGCGGGCCGGGGCGATGGCGGCGAAGCGCTTCACGAGGGCGGGGGTCTGACGGATGGCCGGTGCGCGGGAGTTCGCGGAGATCTGGGGCGAGGAGATGCATCGTGCGCGTCAGTACCGCGCGGTGGTGTTGCTGCTGGCGTTGGGGGTGACGGCGTCGGGGGCGGGGCACTGCGCGGCCGCGCTCCAGCCCGAGCCGCCGCCGCTCGTGGTGCGGGTCGACGAGGTGGGGCGCGCCGAGGTGGTGGACTACCTGCCGGAGGCGGTGGCGCCGACGTCGCCGGAGACGCTCTTCTTCATCCGGCGCTTCGTGATCGACCAGTACGAGCGGCGCGCGGCGGTGGTGGAGGAGCGCTGGGGCCGGTCGTTCCACTTCGTGTCGCAGTCGGTGGCGGACGCTCTCGTGGTGGAGCATTCCGGCGAGGTGACCGGTTACCTGTCGGGCCGGTTGACCGCCGAGGTGCGGGTGGAGGACGTGGCGATCCGGGTGGTCCCGGGCCTCGAGCCTCCCTACGGCGCGGAGGTCCGGTTCGACCGGGTGACCTACGTGGCGGGGCGGGAAACCGCGCGAACCGGCGTCACGCTGGGGTTGCAGTTCTCGTTCACGGCGGTGGACCGGGCGCTCGTCTTCGACAACCCGATCGGGCTCGTGATCAGTTTCCTTGAGGCCAGCGAGGTGGTGCGGTGATGGAGAGTGGGGAGGCGCGGGCGCGGTCGGAAGAGATGGCCGGTCGGCTCCGGGAGAAGTTCGGGCTGGACCAGATGGAGGCAGAGTTCGTCGTGCTCGTCGGCCGGAGCGGGGGGGTGTGTTTGGTGCGCCAGGCGGAATCGTGGTGTCGCGGTCGCGGTTTACCGGCGGCTCGGAGAACAGCCTTCAGGTGGATCGCCGACCTCCACGACAAGCTGGGCACGGCGTTCGAGACCTTCCCTCTCCAGCGCGAGGGCACGCGCAGCGTGCAGGTGCATCAGCTCGTGGGCAAGAAGGTCTACCGGGAGCTCGGCATGGAGAACAGCCGCTGGCGCTACCCGGCGGAGAAGAAGGCGACGCTGGTGGAGGTCAAGCGGCGGCTGGTGCGCGTCGGCGCGGTCCTGTCCCGCTGGTGGTATCCGTGGCTCGGCACGGTGGAGGCGTCCGTGGGATGGTGCGACGCCCTGGGAATCGACCGCGCCGTGCTTCCGCAAAAGGGCTATCGGGCCCGTCGAGAAGTTGTGCCGCTGGAGGAGACGGCGGCCAGGGAGCGCCCGAGCTACTTCCCTGACCGCTCCCCGCACGCCGCCGACGGGAACGTTTCCCTGTTCGTGTACCCGCTGGTGGTCGAGGAGCGTGACGAGAGCGAGGGGCTGCGGAAGTGGTGCCGGAGCTATGCCCCGCTGTGGCAGGCCTTGGGCCGTGTGGGCGTGCAGACGACGGTCGTCGTGGCGCGTAGCGCGCAGACCCTGTCGGTGCCGGTCGCGGACGTGATGAGCGGCTGGGAGGCGTCCGGCGAGAGCCACCGGGCGGTCCGGGGCATCTGGTTCGATACCCAGCTCGACTACGTGCTCGCGGGGAACGCCCCGGCCGTGCTCGAGGCGCACGGCGGGCCGGAAGGTGTCGCGCGCCGCCGTCGGGAGCTGGCGGCGGCGATCGAGGAGGCGCGGTCGGAAGTGGGTCCCGGGGTGGCGAAGACCGAGGAGCTCGTGCTGGAGGAGGTGCCGGCATGATGGCCTATCTGGGGCGGCTGCTGACCTGGAAGTTCAACGCCGCGGTCGCGGTGACGGTGGCATGGTGCTGGTACTTCCCCTGGCCGTCGGAGGACCCGGCGGTGAGGCTCGTGCGGCTTCAGTCGCCGATGTGGCACGAGGCGCTCCGCGCGTGGTCGCTGGTGAGCCCGGGCGTCATCGTGCTGATTCTCGCGCTCATCGCGGAGTCGGTGAAGCGGGTGTGGTTCGAGTCGTACGTCTCGGAGGTATTCGGGCGCGGGGAGCTGCCGGCCTGGCCGCAGTCGCCGGACGACCCCGACCCGTCGCTCGTGATCGGCGAGCAGCACCATCGGACGCGGTTCGAGGAGGTCCGGAACCCCCGCTGGCTGGTGATACCGAAGAAGGGCCTGTTCACCGGGCTTCTGATCCTGGGGGCGGTCGGCACGGGGAAGACGGCCGGCTGCATGCGCCCCTTCGTGCGCCAGCTCCTGACGTGGCGGGCCCGCGACAGGGAGAAGCGCGCGGCGGCGCTCTGCCTGGAGGTCAAGGGCGACTTCTGCTTCGACGTGAAGAAGATGCTGGACGACTGCGGCCGGTCGGAGGACTACATCGAGCTGAACATGGAGCCGTCCGGCTACGCGTGGAACCCGCTCGCGGCGCCGTGGCTGGACCCCTCGTCGCTGGCCGGCACGATCGCCTCGCTCATCAACCAGCTCTACGGCAAGGGGAAGGAGCCGTTCTGGCAGCAGGCGTATACGGCGTTCGCGCAGTGGGTGATCGTCTTGAAACGGCTGGAGTATCCGTCGTGGGTGACGATGGCGGACCTGTACCACTACGTGCTCGAGGAGGAGAGGATCACCGAGGGCATCGCGGCGATGAAGAAGCGCCTCGACGAGCGGTGGGCGAGTCCGGACAGGGTCGACGTGTGCGTCGACGCCGAGCTGTACGAGGCTCACTCGGAGAAGCTCGCGAACTGGGTGTGGGAGCCGGCCAGCAACGGCCGGATGGCGGCGCGGATCGCGGAGGGCCGCGAGGACCAGGTCGAGCGCGCGGTCGAGGACTGCCGGCACCACCTCGGCGACGAGCCGGAGGTGTACCGGGTGGGCTACAGCGACGCCGAGCCCGGGCACACGAAGGAAGAGTACGAACAGATGGAGTTGACCCAGCGCGGCGAGCTCGAGTCGGTCGAGCTGTGGCTGGAGAAGGACTGGAAGCAGCTGGCGGAGCAGACGCGCACGAACGTGGCGACGGGTCTGTCGGTGTTCCTGGGGATGTTCGACCTGCCGGAGGTGAAGGCGAAGTTCTGCCCGCCGTGCCCGGACCCGACCGGGAAGAAGGGAGTCCCGGTCGGCGGCGGGGCCAGGGCGAGGGCGGCCGCGCGCCTGAAGCCGCTGCCTTCTCTGGATCAGCTGATCGAGCAGGGCAGGGTAGTCGCCCTGAACCTGCCGGCGGGGAAGAACCCGAACCTCGGGCGGGTGATCGGGGTGATGCTCAAGCAGGGGTGGCTCGGTACTCTGCTGCTGCGGCCGGAGAGGATGGCGAAGCGGCCAGGATGGGAGCCGCGTCCGGCGGTGTTCATCTGCGACGAGTACCAGGCGTTCGTCACGGCGGGCGAGGGCGGCGATGGCGGCGACGACAAGGCGTTCTCGTTGACGCGGCAGTCGCGGTGCATCCCGATCGTGGCGACGCAGTCGTTGTCGAGCCTGCGCTCCGTGCTGGGGAGCTCGGAGGCGTGGCGGACGTTGCTTCAGACGCTGCGGAGCCGCATCTACCTGTCTCAGGCGGACGACCAGTCGGCCAAGATCGCGAGCGACCTGTGCGGGCAGGTGTCGCGGATGCGCGAGAGCTGGTCGGTGCAGGAGCAGACGGGCCGGGCCGGAGCGAGCCTGCTTTCGGGGAGGATCGGCGGGGCGGGGACGTCGGCGGGCATCACGAAGTCGTTCCAGGACCGGAAGGAGGCGCTCTTCGGCGCGCGGGAGTTCACGGTGCTGGAGAACTACTCGGGCATCGCTCAGATCTTCGACGGGAACGAGGTCCACGACGCGACCCGGGTCTATCTGAAGCCCGACTACGTGGCCAAGGACCTGACGTACTGGCGGGCTCGGGAAGCGGGGAAGCTCTGATGGAGGGGAGGCTCTGATGGAACGGCAGCTCTCGCTCGGGGACCTGGTGGACTTCCTGCCGGAGCTCGGTCCGCTGGTGGCGGACGACTCGGTGACGGAGATCATGATCAACGGGCCGGGCTCGCTCTATGTGGAGCGCGCCGGCCGGCTGGCGCGCGTCGAGGGGGTCTCGGAGACGTTGACGGAGGCGTCGCTCCGGTCGGCGGCGATGCAGGTCACGCGGCCGTTGGGGTTCGACCTGCTGCGCGAGTCGCCGATCGTGGACGCGCGCCTCGAGGACGGCTCCCGGGTGGCGGTGGCGTATCCGCCGGCGACGCCGGAGGTGGCGATCACGATCCGGCGGTTCGGGAGGAAGTTCCTGACGGCGGACGACCTGGTGGGGATGGGCTCGCTGCCGCGGTCGGTGCTCGAGGCGATGGCGCGGGTGGCGTCGTCGGACGGGAACATCCTGATCGCGGGGGGGACGGGCAGCGGGAAGACGACGCTGCTGAACGCGGTCGTGGGCCTGCTCCCGCGGGAGGACCGCATCGTGGTCATCGAGGACACGATGGAGATCCGCTGCAACCACCCGAACTGCGTCCGCCTGGAGGCGCGCGGCGCGTCGGGGGGCGGGGTGGCGGTCCGGGACCTGGTCAGGCACACCCTGCGGCACCGTCCCGACCACATCGTGATCGGCGAGGTCCGCGGGGCGGAGGCGGGGGACGTCCTCCAGGCGCTGAACACCGGCCACGGCGGTTCGATGACGACGATCCATGCGTCGACGTGCGAGAGCGCGCTGTCGCGGATGGCGAACTGCGCGATGCAGGCGGGAGACGGTCTGCCGTGGGACGTGACATGCGGGAACGTGGCCCAGGCGTTCTCGATGGTGGTTCGGCAAGCTCGGGTGGGCGGTGTCCGGGGCGTTCGGGAAGTGCTGTACGTGGACGGCTACGACGCCGTCGAGCGTCGGTGGGTGTTGCGGGAGGCTTGGCGTTCGCCGCGGGCGGCGGAGCTGGGCACGGACGGTTCGGGGTGGCGTCCCGTCGAAGGCCTGCGAGGCGTGAAGGCGGGTCCCCGGGAGGAGGTGACGGTGGCTTCCCTGCTGTTGGCGCTGGGCGGCTCGTCGGCGGGGAAGAAGTTGTGGCGTGGCCGCCGCCGGCGGGCAATGGGCAAGGGCGGCCGCGGTCTGGCTGCGATCCCGGTGGTCCGTCCGCAGCGGGCGGCCGGCGCAGGGAACGGGGACGTGACGGCCGGGGGCGAGGAGGACACGGGGGAGCTCGCCGATGAGCGGGAATAGCCCCACGGCGGAGGTCCGGCTCGGCCGCATCAAGGCGACGATCTGGACCAACCGGGACAAGGACGGCGGGCGGTGGCACGCGGTGCAGCTGACCCGGCTGTACCAGGACGGCGACCAGTGGCGGTGGACGCACACCTTCGGGCGGAACGACCTGCTTGCGGTGGCGAAGGTGGCCGACCTGGCGCACTCGAAGGTGTGCGAGCTGGATGCCTCCGAGCGAGACCGTGAACGGGCTCCGGCCGAAGAGGCGGAGGCCTGAATGGCGACCGCCACCATTCTCCAGGGCGCCGTCGTCGGTTTCGCTGATGGTTCTCTGGTGGTCGGTGCATGTGGGGAGCCGGCGAACCGTGGACCTGCTCGGCTGCGTCCTCGGGCTGATCCCGTGCGGCCGGTTGTGGCCGCAGACGGTGTCCGAGCTCGTGATGCTCGCGACCGTCGTGGTGTTGTGGTTGCTGGTGCTGGCGACCCTGGTGGAAGCGGTGTGGTTGCAGGTCGCGGCCGTGATGTGGTGGAGGGCGCGGCGCCGCCGCGCCGGCGACAGCGATGCGGGACGGGGCGATGACCCTGGGTGCGAACGGTGAGGACCGCGGGGCGGCTGCTCCAGGTGACCGTGGGGGCCGGGCTGGCGTGAAGGAGAGGTGGTGATGGCTACGGAGGCGGTAGATGCGGAGCAGGCCTCGACGAGTGTGCCCGGGCTGAAGGTGGGCACCCGGGTTCCCGCCAAGGACGAGGACTGGATCTCGGGCACGAAGGGGGACGGAGAGGGGGAAGCCACGCCTGCCGCTGAGAACGCGCAGGGGCAAGGTGCGCCCAAGAACGCGCCGGCGGAGCAGAGCGTGGACGACACGGCACAGTCGGGGAAGGGCGGCGGGCAGGAGCGAAGCCTGGCGTCGGTGGCGACGTCGGCGTCGGACGATTCGGGTGAGTTGATCAAGCTGCTGCGTGACTTGGAGTCGGGTGACCGTAGCCTCGGCCCGGACCGCGCGCTGCTGGCGGCGGAAGCGGTCGGCGCGCTCTTCTCGGCGCCGGGCGGGATGTCGGTGCGGGAGAACGCGGCGCTGGTGATCCGGGAGCTCGCGCGCGCGGGGGTCGACGTCGGGAAAATGCTCGCGGCGATCGCGGAGGTCTCGGCCCGGGACCGCACGGCGGTGGTGGCGGGTGAGCTCCAGGAAGGCCTGAAGGACGTTATCGCCCTCGTGCACCGGATGGCGGCGGCGACGTCGTCGCGCGTGGGCGCGCATCTGAGCGGCTTCGACGAGCGCGCCCAGGGCGTGGTCACATCGGCGCTGATGGCGCAGGCGGTGCTCGATCAGGTGGAGGCGAACAGCCGGAAGTTGATCGCGCGTTTCGACGAGGTCAAGCGGACGACGGAGAGCCTGGGGTCCAGGGTCGGCGCCGCGAAGGTGGAGGTCCAGGCGGCGGCGACGGCGGCCGAGGGCTGGGTGGAGCACGCGGGGACGCTGGGCCGGGGCGTGTGGTGGTGGGCGCTCGTGGGCGGGGTCATGGGCGGCGTCATGAGCGGCGCGTTCGCCGGTCTCATCCAGAGGGCGTTGGCGGGGCTGTGATGGCTCGGGAGAACGAGGGCGCCGGACGGTCGGCCGCGTCGTTCGACGGCGAGGACCTCGTGCGCCGGTTGACGGGAGCCGGTGGTGACGAGCGCGCCGAGAGGAAGGCGGTCGGCGACTACCTCGCGGAGCTCTCCGAGGCCGCGCGCGGGGCGAAGCTGGACGCCCTCCGGTCGGGCGTGGCGGAGGCGCGGGCGCGGCGCGAGAAGGAGAAGCCGCCGCCGGACTGGTGGACGCTCGCCAACGGGATCGAGCAGAAGGAGGCGGAGGTCGGCCGCGAGTGGCGGCTCCGGGCGAAGTCGGTGGCGGGGGCGCTCGAGGAGTTCGCTCAGGCGGACCCGGGCAAGGACCGCGCCTGGCTGCGGCGGGATATCGCGGCGCTGAAGTCGCCGGAGTACGACCCGTTCGCGGAGAGGCGCGGCGCCGCGGCGGAACGGGAACCGGCCGCAACCGTTCCCGCGACTGGAACGGGCCGCGCGGCCGCGACGGTGCAGGTGGCCGGAACGCAGGCGGCGGGCGGCGAGAAGGGGAAGGGCGATCGAGCTCCGGAGCCGGGTCCTTACAAGAGGTCGCTCGCCGAGCGGCTCGTGGCGAACCCCGAGCACCCCGAAACGGTCATCAAGCAGGCCGTCCACGAGTACCTCGAGGAGGCCGGCTCAAAGTACCTGGAGAGGCTCGAGAAGGCCCTCGACGCGAGTCTGCGCACGCCCGCGGCCAAGGCGCTGGCGGAGTGCGACGCGGCGAAGCGGGAGTTCCGGGAGACGGAGCGGACGGTGGTCGTTCAGGCGGCGGGCGTGAAGCAGGACCTCAAGGAGCAGCCGGAGCGCCAGTCGGCGGCGCGCGAGCCGTCGCCGGCCGGGCCCGCGGATGCGACGCGTGAGCGCGTCGGCACAGGGGAGAGGGGCCTGGGTCCTCGGTCCCTCGACGCGGAACGCGCCCGCGAGGCGCAGGCGGACATGGAGGGCGGGCCTCGAGCGTTCGCGGCCGGCGTCACCTACCGCCTCGGCCTCCAGGTCGCCGCGGCGCGCGGCGAGGACGCGCTCGCACGGATGGGGGAGCGGATCGAGGGCTCGACGCGGGCGCAGGCCGGGCTGCGCACGGTGGGCGCGGACCCGCTCCTGGTGGCGGCGGCAGCCGACGCGATGGCGCGCAAGCGCGGCGACGGCTCGTCTCAGGTCACCGACGTGCTTGAGGGGTGGACGGCGGAGCCGGTCCGGACGAAGACGGCGGTCCTGGCCGTGGACATGCTCCATGCGCACCGTCGGGAGTGCTCGGAGTTCCCGGACCGGGCGGCGGCGAAGGAGGAGGTCTGGGAGCGCGGGCGGCGGACGTTGGCGGCGGGCCCGGCGGCGGAATCGGCGGCGCGGGGCTCGCGTACATGGGGAGCGGCGTGCGCGGTGGAGATCGCCGCGGCCCGGGGCGGCCGCGTGGAGAAGGCGCCGCCGGAGGGCTGGAAGCCGGGTCCCGGCATGGAGGGCTTGGCGCTGTCGAACCGGGGCCGGGCGGCGGTGGCCGCCGCGCGCAAGACGGACCCGGCGGCGCTCCGGCAGCACGACGCGTCGGCGGGGCCGGTTGTCGAGGGCACGGGCCGGGGTTCGGTCCGCAGCCTCGCGGGCCGGCGGGCGGAGGGCTTCAACCGGGTGCGGCAGCTGGCGGACGGGTTGCCCGGGCGCGTGATGGCGCCGGTGTCGCGCAGGCTGGTGACCTGGGCGGCGCGGGGGGACGTCACGCGGCTGAAGCGCGTTGGGGCGGTCATCGGCCGCTCGAAGTGGCTCTCGGCCGGCGTGGTCGCGGCGCGGGTGGACCCGGCCCTGGTTGCGGTGGCGGTGTCGCGGCAGTGCGCGACTTCGCTCGCGGCGGGGAAGGGCTGGACGCCTCGGGCGGGCGACAACCGGCGCCTGAGCCAGCTGGCGGTGGAGGCGTTCGAGCGGCACGACCGGCGCGAGTCGGGCGGCGCGCCCGGTGAGAGGGAGGCCCGCGAGGAGCGCTTCGGCGCCTGGCGGGACGGCGTGTCGTCTGGGGTTGCGAAGGAGCTCCGGGAGGTCCATGCCGGTTGGGACCGGCGCAAGAACCACGAGTGGTGCGAGTTCGGGGACCGGCAGGCCGAGGCGGCCCGCGCCCGGGCGGGCAGGGACGCCGAGGTCCACGACGACGTCGGCCGGGTCCGGAACGGCGAGAAGCTGTGGGCGCAGCCGAGCGTGGCGAGGACGGAGAGGACGGAGAAGACGGAGAGGAAGTCCTTCTCGGAGCTCTTCACGCGGGCGGACGTGCCGGACGCCGACGGCGGCCGGGTGGTCTTCACGGCAAAGGCGGGCGTCGAGCCGAAGACGCGCGAGGTCTTCGCGCAGCTGCTGCAGCAGTCCGGCTGTGAGCTGGCGGTCTCTGACCAGGGGGACGGCCGGATCGTGGTCGAGCCGAGCAAGCGTCGGGTGGTGGTCGACCGCGAGGCGCTGAGGGGACCGGACGCCGGCTCGGTCCTGCTGGTCGCGGCCGCGTCGGCGTTCGTCGCGGCGCGGAGTGACGGGGCGCGTGTCGACCGGGGGGACGGCCTGACGGCGGCGGGCATGGTCGCGTCGAGGGTCGCGTGCGAGCAGGGCCTCGACTACCAGCCGCCGAGGGTGTTGAGGGAGCTCTCGGTGGACCAGTGGTCGGAGAAGGCCGTGGCCGAGGGGAGCCGGCACGCCCGGGCGGCCGCCGACCTGGTGGCGAGCCGGCTGGACGGCCGGGACCGGCCGTCTCCGGAGGCGCAGTCGCGGATCGACGAGGCTCACGCCGCGGTCCGGCGGGCGGCCATCGGCGGTGCGCACGATCGGGTTGCCGGCCGCGAGCTCGACCAGGGCCGCGTCCAGTCTCAGGCGCGCGATGTGCCGAGGACGCAGACCTTGAACCTGCCGGCGATGGTGCCGGCGAGGTGAGAGTGAGAACACGAGGAGGGGGCCATGAGAGTCGCGGGGACGTTTCGGCGGGCAAGCGCGGCGGCGGTCCTGGCGGCGGCCGCGGCGCTCGTGTGGGGAGAGTCGGACGAGGCGGCGGTGTTGCGGGCGCAGCAACTGGCCGTCGTCTGCGACCAGGACTGGAGCACGGCGGTCACGGGCCGCGTGAACTGCTTCGTCGACAGCGCCGGGCGGGGCCGGCGGCTGCGGCGTCGTCATCCGGTCCCTCCGCCGGGTGGGAGCGCCACGAACGTCGGCAACTTCCAGGCCGGGGCCCAGTACTGGGACTACCGCGTCCGCCGGCGGGGCGGCTTGCCGCTCCTCTACTGCTCGGCGTCGACGCCGGTGCGTGGCCCGGAGCCGCCCTGGCGCGCTGAAGCGATGGGGGGCGCGATCCGGATCGGCGAGCTGGACTACGGCCGTGCCCAGGCTCCGGCAGATTCCGACCGGCTGGTGGAGACGTTCTGGGGCGGTCGGACCGACACGCGGCGGTGGACTCGGCGCAGCCGGTACGACCGCGAGGGTGGCCGCTGGGAGGCGGAGACCTGGGAGGTGGAGGGCGCGGGTCCGGACCCTGACGAGGACGGGGAGTCGGACGGCGCCGCCGGCGGCGGGCGCGACGGCCTGGCGGCGGGCTCTCCGGGCGCGAGCTGCCCCGAGGACGGCCTGCTCGTGAATCGGTTGGTGACGGCGGGGCGGCTCCTGGGCGGTTGCATGGCGGGGAGCCCCGCCGGCGAGCACTGGATCCACGACGGCGGCCGGTTGCGGGGGGAGGCGCGCTACCGCCCACGCGGACAGGACGGCGGGGAGGAGGACGACGACGAGGAGGAGGGAGAGGACGACGACGGCGGCGAAGACGACGAAGACGACGATGAAGGGAACGACGACGACCCCGACGAGGGGGACGACGAGGACGACAACGACAACTGCATGCAGGGCGGTGAGAACAACGCCGTCAACGAAGGCTGCCTGGACGACCAGGAGGAGGACTCGGAAGGCGGGGAAGGCAACCTCGGCAATGGGCCGGAGACCGGGAACGGCGGGGTCGACGATCCCCTGTCGGGCGGGGACGGGTCGCCGGGAGGCGGAGTGGGCGACACCGGGGACGGCATCGACTACCAGGACGGCGCCGGCGTCGTGGCCGTCCGCCACAACCTGGCGTGTCTCGAGCTGAACGCGTGGGAGGTGAGGGAGCGGGTGGTCGTGGAGACGGTGGACGTCCACGACCCGAGCTGCGACCTCGGCGGGAACGGACTCAGGGACCCGTCGTGCGACCTCAGGGGCTTCGACGCGAACGGCAATCTGCAGCGGGAGGAGTCGCGGCGCGAGCTCTACTGGGCGCGGATTCGCGGCCCCGAGAACGTCCCCTGGGCGCGGGTGTTCTGGGAGGGCCTGCCGTCGGAGATGGGCGGGCCGTTCGGGTCGGATGGGGCCGGCGCCGTCGTGATGGGCCAGGACGGCAGCGGCTACTGCCTCCTCCGCCAGGGGCTCGTCCGGAACCCCGCGCTGCCCGGCGTCGTGCCCTCTGTGTCGCGGTTCCTCGCCGGCTCGTGGGCGGAGCCCTTCCGCGGGAGCGTTGCGGCGGTGTGCCCGTCGCAGGAGGACTCCTTCGGCGCGTCGGTGTCGGTCGCCGGCGCCGGAACGTTCGGCGCGGCCGACGCGCGGTTCGGGGTCCGGGTCTCGGTCGATCACGCGCCGGCCGTCGGGCAGCCCGGGCTCGACGAGGACCGGCCGCAGGCCGACTACCGGTTGATGCGCCCCTGCGCCGACCATCCCGAGGGCGCGACGGGCTGCGGCGAGGCCTTCGCGTCGAGCGACGCCCGCAGGCGGCGCCTGGCCGAGGCCGAGCGGCTGATCGGGGTGGAGGAGTCGCGGGGCAACACCCGCTCCTGGTCGGTGGGCAAGGACGCGGAGGTCGTGGCGTTCGACTGGCGACTCGCGGACACGTTCAATCGGCCGCACGTGGACGGCGTGGACCGCGTCCTCGCCCTCGAGACGGACCACGGCGACGCCGTCGGCGACTTCGGGTCGGCGACGAGCAGCGAGTCCCGCGTTCTGGCGGGTCCGTGGTTCGGGTGCGGGAGCCTCGAGGGCACGGTGTTCGGGGACGCGGACTCGTTGATGAGCTGGTGGAAGGGGCGCGGCACGGACCTGCAGGACGAGCAGCTGGCGTTCGTGGCCGCCGTGCAGCCGCTGGCCGACGCGGTGGTCGCGGCGGAGACGGAGGCGGAGCGCGAGGGTGCGCGGGCGGCGTTCGAGGCGGCCGTCGCCGAGCGCTATCTGGAAGCCCGGGGCGACACCCGAGGCATCTGCGGGTGACCGGGGAGTTCCGGGGCCGGTATCCCTGCGCGATGTCGGTGCGGCTGACGCGGGAGCAGCAGGAGGAGCTGGACCGGTTGAGCCAGGAGTTCCGGGTGTCTCGGGCGCAGCTACTGCGGGAGGCCATCGACCTGGGGTTCAAGCCGATGGTGAAGCGCCTTCGCCGGGACCGCGGCGGGACGGAATCCGGCGGTCGCGGCCCCGTGAACGGGACGGATTGAATCGAAAGGGGTGAGGGATGGATCTCGTTGGGGTGTGCGGCAGTCCGGTGGGCGCCCTCCTGGTGACGGGCTGGTTGCTGGCGTGGTGGACGGCGGTCGTCCGGGTGCGCGCGGCTCGAGAGGCTCCGGAGGGGCGCCGGACGGTCGGGGCGGGCTTGCGCGAGCTGGTTCATGCGCGCAGAGCGGCGGGTCGGTCCGTACGGCTCGACGTGGCTGCGGCCGGGGCGTGTGTGCTGTTGTTGACGTCGGCCGGCGAGACCGCGGCCGCGGTGACCCTCGAGGACGTGCGCCGCGCGCCGCGGCTTCAGGAGCTCGGCCCCGCGGTGCCGATGATCGAGGACGAGGCCCTGGTCGACTGGGCGACGGACTGGCAGCGGCGCCTCGAGCCGCTGTCGCCGCAGTCGATCGACCGGCTGTCGGTGGGGCGGCGCTCGGTGTGGCGCACGGTGGCCGGGGTGGTCCTCGTCGCGGCCGCGGGCTACGTGGCCTACGAGAGCGTGCGGTGGCACCGACAGGACGCCGGCCGCATGGTCGCGGGCGGCAGCCGGGCACGGTCGGCCTGGAACCACGTCGGTCTCGCCGGCGGCCTGTCGCTGGCCGGGATCGCTGGCGGGACGGGCCGCATGATGCTGGGCCCGTGGAGCCGGGTGCGGGGCATCGAACAGGGGTATCTGTGAACCCACGGCGGAAGCCGCCGCGCTCGGAGGTGATCACCCGCGCGGACGGGCGGGTGTACCTCCGGCGCTGGCGCCTGTGGCGCGGGAGGTTCTTCTCAGTCTACCTCCACCGCTTCATGGCGTCCGACCAAGCCGAATGCGCGCACGACCATCCGTGGCCGTTCGTGTCGCTGGTGCTGTCGGGCGGCTACGTCGAGGAGGTCTGGCCGGACGGCGGTTCCGCCGCGGCGGAGCACGTCCGGCGTGGGCTGCTGTCGCTCGCGTCGCGCGACGCGCTGCACTGCCACCGGGTGGTGGCGTGCCGGCCGGGCCGGACGTGGACGCTGGTCCTGACGGGGCCGCGGCGCAGGCTGTTGGGTTCCGGACCCGGGCGGGCGGCTGGGTGCCCGAGGGGAAGTTCGATCCCGCGGTGGACTGCTGACGGGCTCGGCGCGAATCAGGACGCGGCCGAGGCGGCGTCCGCCGACGGCGACGGGGAAGAGGTCAACGCCATGGGTACGGCTATCGAGACGTGCGAGACGGCCCTGGCGGTCGTGCTGGTGGTCGGCTTCCTGCTGGTCGTGCACCTCGCCGTGGTGCTGGACATGGCTCGGGCTCGCCGGCGACGTCGTGCTCGGCGACGTTGAGTGGGCGCTCGTCGAGCTCGCGAGCGCTATGGCATGGGCGTGATGAATCTCAAGATCGCAAAGGTCAGGGCCGCCGTCGTGAGGACGGTGCCGACCATCCACTTGATGAGGCGGGTCTCGAGGTTGGCGATCTCGGTGCGGACGCCGGCGATGTCCGTCCGCTGCTCGGTACGCAGGTCGGCGATCTGCGCCGAGAGGCGTGTGTCGAGGTTCGCGATCTCCGTGCGGACCACGGCGACTTCGGCGCGTTGCTCGGAGATTTGCCCGGCGAGCTCGGCGATCTGCCCCGTCAGCTCAGCCCGCTGCCCGGCCATCTCGGTCCGCAGTTCCGCGAGGCCGGTCTTGAACTGGTCGGCCGTGACGTGGTCGCCGCGTTCGGCGGCGAGCCGGATCGCGTCGGTGATGGCGTCGGCCTGCGCCGGCGTGAACTCGGCGTTGGTCAGCGACCGGGCGACGGCGTGGGTGTCGAGCATCGGTTCCTCTCCCGAGGAGCTGCCTTCAGACGGGCTGTGCGGGGCTCGAGGCGGTCAAGGTCATCGGGCTTCGAGGTTGTCGCGAAGACGCTACAGGCCGTTCTCGCCGGCCTGAGGGGCTTGTTCGGCTGCGGGTTGCGAACGGCCCGCGCCCGGGACCGGGACGCAGGCCGGAATGCGGATCGGCGGCGGCGTGGAGACGGACCATCGGACGTTGCGCGCCGTGTGGTCCTCGCATCCCGGCCGCTGGACGAACAGGTCGAAGTCCTCGTCCATCGGGGCCATCAGGGTGAAGTGCCCGTCGGGGTCGGTCCAGGCCTCGCTCGGAGCCTCGGGGTGGGAGCCCTCGATGTAGACGCGGACGAGCGAGACGGCGTCGTCGGGGGCGACGATGCGGGACGTGCCGATGACCTGGACGGGGAGGGTGCTCATGGCAACGAGGATCATGGCGGCGCTGAAGGGCAGCATCGACAGGCGCACGAGGATCGATACCGCTTTCTGGCTTCTCGGGCTGGTCGTGGTCATCGTCTTCCTCCGGTGGACGGTCACGCCCGGCGGGTCGAGCCGCCTCGCGGACTTCCTTGCGTGGGTCCAGGGCCAGGGCGCCGTCGGCGCGAACCTCTCGGATTATATGCCGTCGCGGATCGAGACCGCCGAGCGCATGCTCGAGGTCGCCGGCGTCGGTCCGGACCAGGTGTTCCTGGACATCGGCTCGGGCGACGGCCGCCTCGTCGTGCTCGCGGCCCGGGCGGGGGCGGAGGCCATCGGCATCGACCGGCAGGAGCTCCTCGTCGAGCGCGCCCGCGACAACGCGGCGATGGCGGGGGTGGCGGACCGCGCGCGGTTCGTGCACGCCGACGCGCTCGATGTCCCCTCGATCGTCGAGCGCGCCGATGTCGTCGCGGTGTTCCTGACCATCGCGGGGCTCTCGGTGGTCGGGCCGTACCTGGCCGAGGTGTTGCGCCCGGGCACCGTCGTCGTCTCGAACACGTTCGCGGTCCCGGGGTGGCGGCCGGAGTCGGTGACGATGGTGGAGGTCGACCGGCGCTGGGGCCGGACCCCGGTGTACCGCTACCGGGTGCCGGAGGCCTTCGCCGGGAACGCGGGGGACTGAGGGTGGCGCCGCAGGGCCGGGTCCTCGTCGTGGTGGAATCGCCGGCGAAGTGCCGGACGATCCAGAAGTACCTCGGGCCGTCGTACGTGGTGCAGGCGAGCCTCGGGCACGTGCGGGACCTGCCCGCGAAGGGGCAGCGCGGCGGTCCGTGGGAGGAGCTCCCCGGTCTCGATCCGGAGAACGGCTGGGCGGCGCGGTGGGAGGTCCTCGACGGGAAGCGCGACACGGTCGCGCGGTTGAAGAAGCTGGCCGGGCGCACGCGCGTCGTGGTGCTGGCGACGGACCAGGACCGCGAGGGCGAGGCCATCGCCTGGCATCTCTGCGAGCTTCTGGGCGGCAGGCGGGAACGGTTCCGGCGGGTGACCTTCAACGAGATCACGCGTTCGGCGATCGAGCGGGCGTTCGCGCGGCCGCGGCGCATCGACGGGCGTCTGGTCGACGCGCAGAACGCGCGGCGCTTCCTGGACCGGGTGGTGGGCTATCGGGTGAGCCCGCTCCTGGGGCGCCGGCTGGGCGCGGGGCTGTCGGCGGGGCGGGTGCAGTCTCCGGCGCTCCGGCTCGTGGTCGAGCGGGAGCGGGAGATCCAGGCGTTCAAGCCGCAGGCGTACTGGGAGGTGGTCGTGGCCGCGCGGTCAGCCGAGGGGGACCTGGTCGAGTTCGAGGTGGTCGACGGGGACACGTCGGCCGCGGCCGCGCGCGCGAGCGGCGACCGGGCGCTGCGGTTCTTGGAGGAGGCGGCGGCGTCGCGGGTGGTGGAGCGGGTCCGCGAGGCCGGCCGCGTGGTGGTCGGTTCCGTGCGGTCGGCCGAGGAGGTCCGGAAGCCGCCGGCGCCGTTCACGACGTCGACGCTGCAGCAGGCCGCGTCCGCCCGGTTGAAGCTCGGCGTCTCGGAGACGATGGAGGTGGCGCAGAAGCTGTACGAGGCGGGGCGGATCACCTACATGCGCACGGACTCGACGGCGTTGTCGGCCGAGGCGGTCGAGGCGCTGCGGGGCGAAATCGCGGCGAAGTGGGGCGAGGAGGCGCTGCCGCCAGGCCCGGTCGCGCATGCGTCGGCCGCGCAGGCGCAGGAGGCCCACGAGGCCATCCGGCCGTCGGACGTGACGCGGTGCGTCGCCGGCGAGAGCGACATCGCAGAACGGGTCTACGACCTGATCCGTCGGCGGGCGCTCGCTTCCCAGATGAGCGACGTCGTGCTGCGCCGCACGCGCGTCGGTGCCGAGTCGGCGGGTGTCGGGCTCCGCGCGCGCGGGACCGTGGTGGCTCGCTCGGGGTGGTACGCGGCGTGGCCGCCGGACGAGGAGGAGGAACGGCTGCTGCCGCCGATCGGGGAGGGTGACGAGATGGTGGTCGAGACGGTGAGGTCGGTGCGGAAGCGCACGAAGGCCCCGAAGCACTTCACGGAGGCGTCGCTGGTGCGCGAGCTCGAGAAGCGGGGGATCGGCCGGCCGTCGACGTACGCGGCGACGCTGAAGACGCTGGCCCTCCGCGAGTACGTGGTCGCCCGTCGGCGCGATCTGCTGGCGACGGAGAAGGGGTGCTCGGTCGTGGACTGGCTCGGACGGGCGTTCCCGGAGTTGCTCGACTACGGGTTCACGGCGCGCCTCGAGGAGCAGCTCGACCGGATAGCGGCGGGCGGCGCGGACTGGACGCGGCTGCTGGACGTCTTCGACAGCGAGCTGCGGAAGCGGCTGTCGGCCGCGCCGGGCGTGGCGGCCGAGGGGGTGCGGGCATGACGGGCGGGGAGAAGGTCGTCGGTCGCATCGCGGTGTTCGTGGTGATGGGCGTCATCCTGTTCATGGGGGTGCGGTACGTGAGGTCGGAGGGAGCCTCGGCGCCCGAGCTGTTTGCCCGGGCAGCCGGTGTTCCCGCGGACCCGTGCGCGTTCGACGGCGTCGAGTGTCCGGACCTGCCGGACGGGAGACAGGCGTACGTCGGGGTCTTCGACGCGGCCGACGTCCAGGGCCGGTTCTCGGGGCTGTGGATCGGCATGTCGTGCCTGCGGGGCGCCTGGGCCGTGGAGTTCGGGGCGGACGGGCTCGAGCGTGCGCTGCCGGGCCCGGTCGAGGTCTCCTGGGGCTGGTCGGGGATGGCGCCGGAGGACGCGCTGCTCGTGCAGTGGCGCCTCGAGGCGGGACGGGTGCTGACCGACCAGGGGCACCACGTCGTGAAGGAGCTCGCGGAGCGGTCGCTCTACGCGCGGGTGCTCGATGCGCTGGACGTGAACGTCTTCCTGGCGGAGATCGCATCACGGGAGGGTGAGGTGCTGGTGCAGGGCGTGTTCGACCTGCGCCGCCTGCGGCGCTACGTGGCCACCGTGGGCGAGGTCTGCGTGTAGCCGGACCGTTCGGAGGGATCTCCGGCGCGCCGTCGCGGCTCGGTGGTGGAGCGGGTATTGTCACGAAGGGAGCTGGACGAATCGTGAAACCATGATCACCGCAGTCGTAGCCGAAATCGCGATGGCGCGTGCGCCCGCGGCTGAGGCCCCGATCCCGACCGTCGGCAATTCCGAAGCGGTGCGGGGCGGAGACAGCGAGACCCAGGCACCAGAGTCACGGTGGGAGGCAGCGTTGTTGGCTTCGCCCTGTCCTGCGCGGACGTACTCCCGCTGGCAACCGTGTACCCGGGGCCGTTCCCGGCGCGGCACAACAGCGAATGCGGCGAAGATGAACACCGAATCCGGGTTGTTGAACGCCCGATCGGCTGAAGTGAAGTTGAACACCGAACGCTCGTCGGCAGCTTGGTTGCTTGACCGTCACCATCAGGCGGGTGTACAGCAGGCACGGTTGGGCGTGGAGTTGTCGCGGGCCGCGGTCGGCGTTTCGCCCTACGTGCAGGTGGGAAGCCGCTACGACGGCGGCGACGGGCAGACCGGGCCGGCCTCGAGCTGGTGGCGGGACTACGGGCCTCGACCACGCGGGTCGACCTGGAGGCGCGGGGCCGCTGGCTGTCGGTGCATTCCGCCGCCGGGTACGGAGAGTACGGCGCGATGGTCCGTCTGGCGGTGAAGTCGCGGCCCGACGGGACGGGGCTGCGCGCGTCGCTGCAACGGTACGGGGCGCGGGTCATCGTCGAGCGGTGGACCCTGCCGGGCGGCGAGGGGCTGTGTTGCTGCAGATCGGCGGCTACGTCTCGTTCTGAGCCGCTGCTCGCGCCGTGCCCGGGTCGCAGTGCTCGCACAGCACGATCGGGCGGCCGGTCGACTGCGCGAATGACCGCGCGTCGTCGAAGGTCTCGAATCGGCGCCAGCTGTTCGTCGGGTGTCGCATCGACCTGCAGCGGGAGGTATGGATGACGACGCGGTCTTCAGTGCCGTGCAGACCGTCGTTCGGATTCACCCAGAAGGCCAACGCCTCACTCCCCCGACTGATTCGGCCATCCGCTCTGCTCGGCCTTCCCCCGGATGAACGCAACCTCGGCCCGGAGGCCCGCGATGTCGGCTCGGAGGCCTGCGACATCGGCAGACAGGTTGCCGAGCACGTCCTCCATCCGCTGATGGTCGGTGCGCAGCTGCTTGATGGACATGATCGCCCAGACGCCTACACCGACGATGATCACGGACAGCAGGAACAGTCCGAGCAACCCAGCCTCAGCACCTCGGTCATCAGTCAGGCCCCCACGACGATGATACACCGGTCGCCGCCTGCGCACGAATCGTGCTATGCTCCCGCCCCGGTGGGTTTCTTCCTGGATTCCCGCCTCGAGGCGTGCGGCGGGGCGGTTCGCCCGGGCGCCTCACCTACGATCGGCCAGTGCCCGTCATGAGCCGGCGGTCCGCGGGCTGATCCGAGCTCAACCAAGCCCAACCCCATGACCGACACGGAAGCCCGCGTGCTCGCAGTGCTGAAGCTGTTCGCGACCCACACCGACCGCTCGGTTTCGACGGCCTCTCGGGTGGTGTTTGGCAGCGGCGACGTCCCGGCGCGCCTGCGCGACGGCAGCACGATCACCGTCCGCCGGGTGGACCAAGGCCTTCGGTACATGTCGGAGAACTGGCCCGAGGGCGTCCCGTGGCCGAGACATACGCCCCGACCACATTCACGCCGTCGGGGTGGCGATTCATGACCAGCCACGACCTCACAACGTGGGCGGTGTCAACGCAACGCCGTCGACCGGGCGACCTGCTGACGCGGGCAGACGTGTGCCACCTGCATGAGGATCGCGTCGACGCCGAGCGTTGCGGTGCCTTGCTCGAGGGCATCCCCGATCTCGTCCGGCTTGAGAACCAGTCCGAGCGGGTGTACCGTGTGCTGTGGTCGCTGTCGGAGGCGTCAGGCGGCGAGCTGCGGCGGGTTGCCCCGGCACCGGCCCAGACGCCGTTCAACACGCCGCGGCTGGCTCAGGAGGAAGGCTGATTGCGCAACGGGCTCGGCTGTCGCCGTTCCTCTGGGCCCGGTCGCGCCGAGGGCTTGGTTCGGGTTCCGGGACGGGCGCGGGCAGGACGAGGCAGATCCGCGGCGGGTCGGTGACGGGGTCGGCACCCCGCGGGGCCCCCGGGATACCTCCGAGGCAGACCCGCAGAAACGCGAGTTCGTTGCTCTGGTAGTCTTTCCCCCACCACGGGCAGCCGCAATCCGGGCATCCCTGCTCCGACCGAAGCGGACGGTTCGGGTTCAGCGAAAGCAGCCCCACTGCACCCGTTCCGGGTGCAGTGCAACTCCACATGGTGGATTTCGTTCAGGCAGGCGAACTGGCGAGTTCTCGTGACCAACCGCGGCGAATTGAACTACGGCGCCCTCAGTCACCGCCCCACCCGATGACGACGCGAGCGGACATCCGGGAGTAACCGGCCACGTACGTGCGGTTCACCATGAAGAGCAGGTCGGCCGTCACGCGGACCGCGAGATCCCGGCGAATGCGCACGTCGAGCCCGAGACCGGGCTGCATCATGAAGCCCTGCTCGCGCTGTTCACGGTACTCGGGGTACGGGACGTTGAGGCACGGCGACACCTTCACGCCGTCGGCGTAGCCTCCGCATCTGGCGTTCTCGGCATCGACATCGATGGAGTCGGGGTACTCGTAGTCCGTCCTCCACACCGCCTGAATCCCGCCCAACAGCACGTGGTAGAAGGGCGCGATGACGCCCTCCTGATCCCTGCTGCGGACGCCGGCGGCCAGCGTCAGGATCCTGCCGCTGTGTTGCTCCAGCCCGATCTCCTCCCAGAAGCGGTCACCGCCGAAGTACCGCTCGTCGGTGGATCTGGCCCGGTGCCATGAGCCCTCGACGACGTAGTCCTGCCCGTCGATCTCGAAGCCGGTCGACACGATCCAGCCCCGAGAGATTGGCGTCTCCCTGTCCTGCACGCCGAACTGGGGCCCCATCGCGACCTCGAACCGGGTCTGGCCCTCGGACGGCGCCGCGGCGAGGGCGAGGGCCGTCACGACGAGCGCTGTGCGCCTGATCATGGTCTCGTCCCCCTCAGAACTCGATCGTCTTGCCGACCCGGACGCGGCTCGCCCCCACCTCGACGTCCAGCGGCGGCCCGTCGCGCCACAGCGCCCGGCCCACGGCCAGCCCGAGCGCCGCGAAGCCGGACCACATCATGTGGAGCCGGCTGAACGAGTCTCGCGTGCAGACGTAGTCGACCCCGTCCCACGAAAGGCTGCTGTAGGACCAGTGGCCGGGGTCGGGGCACGTCGTGAGCCGCCGCCCATCGTTCGTGTCGACGTGCACGGTCTCACGCACGTAGTTGTCGTCCCAGGCGGTCGCCAGCAGGAGGAAGCCGGCGCCGGCGGTGAAGATGCTGTCGACAGTCTTCGAGGGCTCCCACGCCCCGCCGGCCATCAGGCCGCCGATCCACGCAACGGCCAGGCCGGCGGCCAGCTGTTCCCTGGGCAGCTCGGGCGGATTGGCGGTCAGGAATCCGCCCGCGGTCCGCCACTCGCACTGGCCGGCCACGAGGGTGGTCTGCGGATGGGCGTCGCAGTCCCGGTCCATGGCGGCGGCGTAGACACCGAGCGACGCCAGGCTGACCCCCGTGACGACCTGCGTCTTCCGGCCCTGCGCCGAGGCTGCGCTCGCGGCGAGTCCGAGCACCGCGACGCCGACGGCGATCGTGCTGTGCATCATGGTTCCTCCTCTGTCTGGGAGTGCGTGAACGCACCGGCGATGGTCTCACGGGAACCCGAGGTGTAGATGCGCGGCCTTGAGATGCGAGACGGCGACGGGTGGAGTCGTCTGCGCGCAGTATGGCTCTGGTGAGCCTCGCCGGTGCCGGATGGAATGGAGGTGAGGTGCGACGAGAAGGCGTCAGAAGCCGACGACGGCCCGCACTGCTCCGCCGCTGGGGCGCAGCTCGAAGGTGACGGCCGGCGAGGCGGGGATGTCGGAGAGCACGGTCATGAGGAGCAGGCCGGAGGCGAGTGCGGCCGCGCCGCCCCAGCCGATGACGTCGCAGCGAGGGCCCCCCGGCCCGCGGCAGTCCTTGTCCTCAAGGCGGTACCAGACCAGCCGGCCGCCCACCATGGCGAGACCCAGCCCGGTCATCATCCGGTTGAAGGAGCGCTGGCGAGGCACCGGAGATTGCTGTGCCGTGAACTCGGCGGCGGCGGCCTTCGCCTGCTCAAGCACGTCCGCACCGGCGCCCGCGGCGAACAGGACCATCCAGAGCGCCGCCGCGAACGTGCATCTCAGCATGACCTACGGTAGCATGGCCCGGGTCCACACGCGGCGGCAATCGGGTGCGGTGGCCATTCCGGTCACCGGCGAAACCACCGCGTCCTGCCGGCGACGGACGGCTTCTCGGAGCTGCTATCCTGGTTCCACCTCAGTGCGCCTGATGGCGGATCCGGGCCAGGTACTCGCGGTCGTCGGCCAGCGCCATTCCCGCGTCCCGGCGCGCCTCGATGGCGGCGATCTCGGCCATCCGCTCCATCGCGTCGGCGATCCGGGTGAGCTGATTGGTGATTCTCGCGGCTGCCTCGTTGGTCATCGGTTGTCCTCGCTCGCGCCACCGTGAGCAGGAGCCCGACTGGCTGCCGGGGGCCTGCTCAACTTCGCGAGCAGCCCGCAATTCGGCCATGCGCCGGCAGGTCCAACGGGTCTGCAGCCGGATCAGGATGGACAGCCCAACTCCCCGTCAGCCAGCACGCGAATGCGGCTGCGACAGCTACAGGTGGCACCAGATCCAGGGCGTTCTGACGGAACGTCTTTCGGGGAGAGGGAGCTTCATCATCGGAGTCTCCCGCGCCGTGTCGGACGGCCGACGCCGAAGGCCGCCCGGCTCCAGGTACCAGTGCCGGGAGCCGGTCCGGGTCTGGAGGGCGATGATACACCAAGAGTGTCGAACACCGCCCCAGACGTCAGTCCGAGACGGAGCGTACGCGCTTCCAGATCACCTTCATGCAGACGCCCGCGACCCCGGACAGGGGCACGGTCGCGTGCATCCTTCCACACAGCATCCTGGCATCCACCGCCTTCATCTGCGGGCCGCCGGGAGGGACTCCACAGCGCCGACTTCGACTATTGCAGAGTGGTGGACCCGTTCCCCGACTTCCGGAAGCCCCCGTATTCAGTGCTCTGGAACGCCAGTCCACCGGCCCGGCGGCGTCCCGTTGACAGCCTAGCTGATGCCGGTGCGGGTGGAGCGGATGCGGCTCGTCACCGCGAACGCGAGGCGTCCGACCGCTGTGGTAGGAGAGCCTTCGGCCTGAAGAGCACGACGCCATGTATTGCCACGTCAACGTGAAGACGGGCAGCCGCGGCACCGGCCAGTCGGCGGCGAAGTACGACTGCATCAGCGCGCCGGCAAGTACGAGGCGGCCTGCCAGGACGAGGTGGTGCAGCTCGAGTCGGGTTGCAGGCCGGCGTTCGCGTCGTCGGATCCGCGGTCGTACTGGGCGGCGGCCGACCTCTCCCCGACTCGCCGGCTCGCCGCACGCCGATACCGGATCCCGGATCCCGGATGCCCCAGGATGCGGATGCCCCGATGGATGCCCGGATGCCCGGATGGGGTTCAGGTCGCGGTTGCGGCGGTCTTCCGGGGCGGTCTCTTCTGGATCTCGTCGAGGAGTTCTTCGAGCCGGTCGCGCTCACCGTTCCGGAGTCGGCGGTTCTGCTTCGGAGGTCTCTCCGCGACCAGGGTCTTCAGCTTGAGCAGCCATTCGAGGTCGGCCCGGATCTCTCCTTCCGCGAGTTCGACGGCCCGCTCCCACGCGCCGGCGTTCCGGAGCACCCGCAGCACGTCCTTGGGCCTGTTGGCGTGTTCGTAGGCCTCGGCCGCCTCCCACGGGCGTTCCTGGGCCTCCCGGAGGCGGCCGAGCCGTACGGGGTCGGGCCGGATCTTGTCCAGCAGGGACTCGGCGTCTCTCAGTCGCGACCGCCGCTCGGCGGCGGGTTCGTCGTGGCCGCCGCTCGAGAGAACGGTGTCGAACGCCCTGGCGGTCAGGGCTTTGGCCCGCGCCTGAACGTCTCCGGCGTAGCCGGTGATCTGGAGCCACGTCTCGACGAGGCCGGGATCGGGTCTGGCGAACAGCAGCGCCGCGTCGGGGTCGGCGCTCCCGGCCGTCAGCCCGTCCCTGAGGGTCTGAGCGGCTGAGAGCAGCGCCGGCTGCAGCCAGCTGTCGCCGTCGGTCTGGAGCGTCCTCAGTCGCCGGACGGCTTCGAGCAGGGCGAACGGCGGGACTTCGTCCCGGTTCGCGGTCCAGTAATCGAGTTCCTCGAGTGCCTGGATGTGATGCCTCCGGAACATGCGGGTGAGCGGCTGCGGATGTTCCCCTTCCCGCGGTTCGGGCCCTTCTCCGGGCTCCAGTCCGCTCAGCGTCGGTTGGTGTGGGCGTTCGTCCTGCTTCTCGCCGGTTCGGCTTGGGGTGAGCGGGCTCGGTTCGAGCCCCGCGATGGCCTGGTAGCCCATGTGCGTGATCTCGTTTCGTTGGACGCCTTCCGGAACTCCGTCCACCATGAGGCGTGCTGCCGTCTCGAGCAGCGCACGGCGGGCGTCGTCTCGAACCGCCTGATCGGCCACGCCGTTCGGCAGGCCCTTGTCGCCGAGCAGGCGTACCGCCTGGCAGACTCTCTGCCATGCCCGGTGCGGCGCGGCGTCAATCAGTCCCCGCGCGTCGCTCGTCCGGGCGAGCACGCGCTCTTCGGGGGATGCGTCGGCGTGCGACAGGTGGTCGAGCAGGTCGTCGGGGCTGTACGGCGCCGGGTCTCCGAGCAGTGACCGGCTGAGGTGCAGGTCGGCCTCGCCTCCCATGACGTCGATGAACACCAGCGTCTCCGTCGCGCGGCTCAGCGTCACCCGCAGGTGGTCGATGGCCGTACGGGTGGCGGGCTGATCGAGCTCGGCGCCCACCCCGTACGCCCGGTTCCCGGGCGAGAGACTCGAGAGCACGGGGCCCGGGTCGAGCACGCACACCGACTGGTACTCCAGGCCCTTGGCCTCCGCCGGCGTGAGCACCATCGGTCGGAGTTCCGTGGGCACCCACGGGGGAGCGTCGTCCCTCGGGGAGAGGACTGCGAGGTCATCGGTCTCGTCGAGCCCCTCAAGAAGCCGTACCGCGTCGGCGGCCTCGGGCACGTGGACGTGGATCAGTTGCGCGTCGACATGCTCGGCGCTCTTCTGTCGGCGCTGCTTGGTCGGGCGGGCCTCCTTCTCGACGACGGTGTAGTGGTCGGACGCCCGCTCCACGACCTCGGCGATGCGGCTCGGGCAACGGAGGTGTTCTTCGAGGTGGAACTCCGCCGGTCGCCGCATGTGCCTGCTCAGCAGGTCGTTCAACGGCGCCCATTCGAAGCTCGTGGGTCTCACGGTCTGTCCGGCGTCGCCCGCCATCAACAGCCAGGGGAAGCAGCCGCGGGCTCGTCCGATCGCCCGGCACAGCTCGACGACGACCGCGGTCTCGAGAAGCGTGAGGTCCTGGACCTCGTCGACCACGACGCGGTCGAAGCTCTCGAATCCCTCCGGGATCCGGTCCTGGCGCAGGCGTTCAACGGCCTCGGTGGCGGCGGCGAGCTCCGGGAAGATGTCCGTCAGCCGGTCCCGGTCCCGCAGGAGTGGCGGAGTCACTCTCAGGAGAGCCTTGGCCGCCTTCTCGCCCACGCCTTCGTAATCGCCCCGCAGCTCGGCGTACGCGTCGTCGTGGAGGCGGGCAATGGCGCCGTTGCCTGCGGCTCGTGTGCTGCCGGGCGCGGCCCGGCCGAAGAAGTAGCCGCGCAGCTCGGCGTGGAACGCGTGCGGGCGCCTCGCCCACGGGCCGGCGTCCCGCGCGAGTCTCGTCAGCGCGTCCCGGAACTTCTTCCGGCTCTCGCCGAGCGTCTGCCTCGGCACGTCGGCCCGCCGGAGCTCGCCCAGAAAGGTAGTGAAGTCCCGGGCGACGATGTCGACCCCGACGGGAGCGAAGGACCTGAACCGTTCCTCGGCGTGACGCGTGAGCGCGATGGACCACGTGAGGTACAGCACCCGCTCGTCGGTCCGGGCCTCGACCGCCTTCCAGAGGACCGTGGTCTTGCCGGACCCCGGGCGTCCGATGATCACGCGGACCGGCGTCTGGTCGTCGACGAAGTCGATCTGCTCCCTCGTCCAGGGGGAACCGGCGATGTCCTCGATCAGTTCGTCCGATGTCGCCAAGTGCAGATAGTCGCCGAGGGGGCCGGTCGCCAGCGGGGAGTGGTCGTCGTGATGTCTCACGTCCCGAACGACGATGGCGTTCTCCGGCAGGTCGAGGCCCTGGGCGCGCGGGGTCGCGGCCGGCGTCCACCACAGGTAGTACTGCATGCCGTTGTTCCCGCCCAGCGGGGACCGGCGCCAGCCCTTGTTCTCGTTCGCGCAGCCCTTGACGACTGTCGACCGGCCGTGGGCGGCGAGGTGCTGGAGCACGATGCCCAGCCGCTTGTAGAGGTGGGTCCAGCCCCTCAGCCGTTCCGAGATGTCCGGGTGCACCCTGAGCGGGTGGCGCATCTTGGGATACGTCAGGTCGACTCGGTTGGCGGGGGAATCCTTGCGGAACACCATCCGCCCGTCGTGGTTGGGCGGTCGGGCTCGGGGTGTCCGGCCGGACGCCGGCGCCGCCGGTCCGTCGAGCGTCGTGCCGATGGCCTCTGTCGCCGCCCGCAGTATCGTGCCGGTCAACTGCTCGCACTGCTCGATGGAGAGCATGAGCTTGCGGTCCCGGGCCCTCTTGCGGTCGATCTTCAGTACGCCTTCCGCCAGCTTCGAGACTTCGCCGAAGTCGAGGTTCAGGATGCGCGCCAGCTGCTGGAGCGTCTTCGGCGTGCGGATGTCGATCCGTGGAATCCTGTCGTTCCTCATGTCGGGCCGGTTCTTTCCGTGATGCCGGCTTCGGCATCCCCCGAGATGTGGACGTGGCCCACGCCCGTCGGGTGCCTGTTCAGGCTGGGGCGACGACCCGCCAGAGTACCACGCCTACCGGCCGGGGGCGCTTGCGTGGAGCCTGCGTGTCGACTCGCCGGGCTTCACCCTGGCGGCTCTGGAGATCTTGTGGCAGCCCCGCTCTTCGAGCTGCCCGATTCGGTCCGGCAGGCCCATCGCGCGGACGCGGGCGAACGACGCGGTTCGCCTGGCGGCGGGGTGGTTGCTCCGGCCGCACGGGGGGTCAGTGCACGGCGGTTGCGGTGGGCCAGTACTCGACGTTGAGTCGGTGCACCTCCGCCTCGACGTCGAGGTCGTGATGAGGCGCGTTCGGGTCGAAGGGCGGCGGCGTGATCACGATGAGCCCGAAGGCGGTCCCGGCGGGCGGCGGGATCGGCCGGCTGTCGATGTGGTGCGACAGTGCGAGCCGGGCGGCGATGTCGACGTTCGGGGCGTCGACCTGGATGGCGGGCAGGTGGTCGAGAGGGACGGCGGCTTCGCGCGGCCGGGTCTCGGTCTCGATGACGACTCGGTAGGTGGTCGGCATGTTGGCTGTCCCGTGGAGCCCGGCGGTGGTCAGCTAGCGAATCACCCCGCCGAGAGGAATCTCCTGGACCGCATCGAAGTCCACCAGCGAGCGGACGTAGTCGAGAATGACGCTTTGCTCCTGGTTGCGCGCCGTCGCCAGATCGCGTTGCGCCTGGAACACCAGGAAGTTCGTCGCCAAGCCCACCTCGAACTTGCGCTGCTCGGCTTCGAGGCGGCGCTCCGCAAGTTCGCGCGCAACCCGCGTGGCCTCCACGCGCTGGAGGTTGGTGCGCACGCTCCGGGCCGCGTCCCTGACCTCTGCGGCGATCTGCAGCTCGAGGCTCCGGCGCCTCGCCTGGCTCCGTGACCGCTCGAGCCGGGAGCGCTCGAGGGCGGCGTCGGCCGCGCTCGTGCCGAGGGGGTAGGAGACGGTCACCCCCACTGTCCAGCTGGGGAACTCGTTCGCGAAGATCTCTCCGAGGACGCCGCCGAAAGACTTCTGCTGCCGGCCTACTACCGTACCCGGGAACCCGCCGGTCCGGAGCAACTGGTCACCGCCCGCCCCCTCCAGGCCGTAGTTGACCTGCAGGCTCACGTCAGGCAACTGCTGGTTGCGATGGTATCGGATATTGGTGTCGGTCACCTCCAGGTCGTTATCCAGGGTGTCGAGGTCGGTCCGGTCGAGAAGCGCGTTTCGGACGGCGGCGTCGACATCGATGTCGCGAGCCTGCAGCGTCGGGCTGTCGCTGGGCTGGAGGCTGATGGACCAGTAGTCGTGGGTGTCCGCCGGGTCGAGTACCAGCGTGCGCAGCCGGTCCTCGGCGCGCTCGACGTCCGCCTCGGCCCGGATCACCGCCTCAATGTTCCTCGCGACCTCGTTCTCCGCCTCGACGATGTCGATCGCGGCCATGGTGCCGACCTCGACCCGGGTGCGGTTGTTGCGCAGCGACTCCTCGGCGAGGGCGAGCGACTGGCGCTGCACCTCGAGGAACGACCGGGCGAACACGAGCTGCCAGTAGGCGTTGCGGACGTTGCGTTCCGTCGAGACGATGGCGTGCCGGAGGTCGATTTCGGAGAGGTCCCGGTTCGCGCGGGTCACCGCAATATGCTGGCGGAAGCCGTCGACCCCGAAGTCGCGGACCAGCGGCTGGGTGTAGTTCAGGCTCAGGTTCGACTGCAGGTAGGGGTTGTACTGGTTGAAGATGTTGGTGCTGGTTGAGCGCCCGCCGATCCACTGCGCCGAGTACTGGCCGCCCTTCCACGGCAACGGCTGCACGATGTCCACGCTGTCCCGCAGGAAGCGGTCGGTCACCACGTCGCCGCCATCGAAGATGCTGCCGGCGGGGCGGTCCCGCTCGTTGCCGATGAGCGTCGTCGACAGGGTGGGGGCGTACACGGACCGCGCCTCGGCGACGGCCGTGTCCTGAATCAGCGGATTGATGCGCTCGACCCGCAGGTCGAGGTTCTGCTCGAGGGCGAGGGTCACCGCCTCGTCGACCGTCAGGCGGCGCACCGGGCGGGACGGCGGGGCCACCTGAGGCCGAGGCAGTATGACGCCTCCGGCCGATGCGGCGGCCCGGGCTGGAGCGGCGGGAAGCCCCACCCCCGGTTGGGCACGGCCCGAAGCCGGGTGCGCGCCTGTCAGCGCGAGAGCTATGAGCATTCTAGCGACCAGTCGTCTGCTGTACATCTGCATCTCCTGAGTTTTCGCTTGGCAGAGCCGGACCCGCGCATGGACGAACCTGGGTGAGTTTCCCAGTAGACACTGAACCGTCGGCGGCACCATCGGTACGCCACGTCCGGCCAAGGTCCGCCCTAGCGGCCACGCGCGCGATCGTGACACGACAGCCGCACGGCGTCGGCCTGGGTCCGGTGATGGATGTCGTCCCAGGAGCCCGGGTGGCCGCCACGGTCCTCGGCCGGGGACATTTCGGCGGTGGACCGGCGAAAGCTCGGCCGGGGCCTTGATGTGCAGGCGGTGGCAGGGGTCGTTCACGCAGTCGGGGATGCTGTCGTCGGCGTACCGGCGGCGCCGGCGCACCAGGCGACGGCGGCGGGGGCGCTTGCACCGCACATCGTCCCGCTGGCGAGCTCGTGCCGCCGGTTACGCGTCTGGACGCCCCCGTGGTGGTTCGGCTCGTCGCCGCCCCAACACGCCTCGTCCCCCCCCAGCCGGACCACAATCACGCAAACGACGATCCGCTATTGGAGATAATGTAGGCCATGACCGGCAGTGAGTTGGCGATCGTCATCAGAGGTAAGCATGAGGACTTGCCGGGCGGCGCGAAAGCCCTGACGCCCCGCAACCCCACCCGAGAACCGAATGGCACCTTCTGGTTCGGTGCCGAGCTCGTCCCCGACGGCAGGCAAGTCTGGTTCCGGATCACCGAGGAGTCCATCGCCCGGATACCGGCGGAGACGCCAACGGCGCGAGGCCGGCACTTGGTCGACGCCCTCATCCTCCGGATGACGGCGGAGAAGCGCCCGCTCAGGTGCGGCATCAACCGCTTCGAGGTCCGGGTCTCCGAGACCGGTGAGGCGTGGGTCGAGCGCCTGCGGTGGTGAGGATGGACGCCCACGTCCCGGCCCGTACGCTTCGGGGGTCGTCTTCGTGCGGCGTTGGGCGTGGCGGCCGCGGCGGACTTCAGCTCGTCGTCCGCGCCGCAGTGTCGAGAGCGAATGACGGGTGCTCCAGGAGACAGGATGGACATCGCGAAGTCCGGCGGTCTGCTCCCCGGCATGCTCAACCCCTTGGTCCTGAAGGTGATCTCGCTGGACCGCCTGCACGGCTACGGGGTACTGCTCCGCATCCAGCAGATCTTTGGGGGCCCCAAAGTGAAGCAGGGCTCGCTGTATCCGGCTCTCTACCGGCTCGAGCGTCGGGGGCTCATCGAGTCGGAATGGGGCGAGCGGGAGGACGGGCGCCGCGCCAAGTTCTACCGCCTGACGCCGGCCGGGCGGCGTCACCTCGAGGAAGCCACTGCGGCCTGGGAGCGGTTCGCCGCGGCAATGGCTGCGGCTCTCCGCGCCACCCCCGAGCGAGGCTGTCAACGGGGTTAGCGCCCCTGCCAAGGGAAAACGCGAGACCCTGGCCCTTGCTCAAGGCGATCACGCCCCGGCACCATGCCGGGGCGTGTCACGGTACGGCGTCAGCGAAATCCCGCGGCTCGGCCGGTCCGGCCGCAGGACGCGCGGCGCCGCGTCGACGCGCGGCGCCGCGTCTCGGCAACGGTCAGCGGCTCTCCTCCTCGAAGCTGCGCAGGTAACGGGACACGGTGATCCGCGCGCAGCCGATCGCCTTCGCGATGCGCCCGAAGCCGAAGCCTTGGGCGCGAAGCTCGACCATGCGGGCGACGGCCTCGGCCGACATCGGCGGGCGCAGGAACCCGCGCCTGACCGTCACGCGGCCGCGCCGGCGCAGGACCTTCCGGTCGGCGAGGGCCGGCATCGAGCGCTCGTCGTCGTCGACGTCGGGCGCGTGCTTCGCCAGCTCGTGCCAGTCGACGGCCGCGCGCGCCGGACCGCCGTCGACGGGCTCGGGGTCCGGCATCTGGTCGAGGAGGCCGTCGCCGCCGCGCCACGCGACCTCGAACTCCTGCTCGGGGCTCGCGGCCGACTCGCGGACGACCGTCGTCAGCGGCTCGACCCGGTGGTAGACGACCGACAGCCCCGTCGTGTGGCCGGCGCCGGTGCGATACGACACGTCGGCGAGAGCCGAGCTCACGGCCGGACTCGCCAGCGCCGCGGCCAGCGCGGAGCCCTGCAGGCGCAGCTTCGCCGTGACCCGCAGGGCGCGGATCGTCGAGCCGGCGCCGTCGATCGAGCGGACGACGATCTCGGAGCCGACCCGGAGCGGCCGGCCCTCCCGGAACGGATTCCCGCCGCCGTCGCGGAACCGGTCCCTCCTCGAGTTGCGGACGCGAGTGCTGGCCATGTTGACTCCTCCTGCGGCGAGTCGCGTCCGGCCTCATGCCGACCCGCGCTCGTGCGCACACGTCGCGCCGCAGGACCCCTGCCCGCGATTCCGGGGTCAGGGAGCCTCGAAGAGGACCGCTGCCCGGGGTGTCTAATCGACCGGCCGATGCTTTTCGGCGCCGGCGTTCAGGCCGGCCGGCCCGGGAGAGCGGTCCCTCGTCGGACACGGCGGTGGTGGTGGGGAGGGCGGTGTTGGTGGTGGGGAGGAGCCGGCCTGCGGCGAAGCCGCGTTTTTTTGCCGGCGCCGTCAAGGTGAACGAGCGGAGATTCGACGGCCCGGGCGTTCAGCGGCGGCGATCGCTCTTCGTTCAGCCGTCCTTGACGCCGGAATCTGCGAGAGGCGCACCCGTTTGGCCGGCCCGCTCTTCAGGCCGGCCGGGTGCGCCGTCGCAAGGGCAGGGGTTCGCCGCCCATCCCGTGGCCGTCGCCCTTCACGGCCACGGGATGGAGGCCGGACCGCAGTTCCAGGTCCGGCCGTGGGCGGCGTCCGCCCCGCCGGCGGAGCCGGCGTTCGGAGCGGGTTGGTCTTCAACCCGCTGCGGGGGCGGATGGGACGACTGTGCGTGCAAGCCAACCTCTCGACTTGGCACGGCGTGAGCAGGGGGAGGACGGGGCGGCACGCCCCCGAAGCGGCGGGCCGGCCGACCCGCACGCGGGTCGCGGCGGACGGATCGGCTACAGCGCGGCCCGAGTCGCTCGCGTCGTCTGGAAGCTCGACCGCCTCGGCCGGAACCCGTCCATCCAGTCAACACCGTGCTGTCGGCCCGCGGGGTGGCCTGCGCGCAGCGGTTCGAGGAACGCGGTAGGCGAGACGGTGGCGACCTCGGTCGAGGCGATGCCGTGAGCGGTGTTGTTGGTGTGGCAGATGACGCGGCTCCAGGCCCGGGGCAGCGGCCAGGCGTAGGAACGGGGCAGCGACGTGAGGTGCGCCACGGCGGCCTGGTCAAGGAGGAGGCTGGTGTCGATGGTCGCCTCGGGATCGCGCCCAAGGGCCGTCCTTGAGGCAATGGCCGCAGTCTCCCTCCTTCCGCGGAGCGGACAAGTCCAGCCTGAGCGACCCCGCGGTGCTGACCCGGAAGTGGCACCCTGGTGTCACGTTCCGGGTCGGAAACGAGTAGTACGTAGCGGGGTCGCTCAGGTGTTGAGTGTCATCCTCATGCTGACCCAATCGGTATCGCTTACCAAGAAGAAGCCTATTTATGTCAGAGGTTTAGGCTCGGTTACACTTGACACCAGGGCCGGCGCTGCCGTGACATTTGGGACAGGTCGATGAATGTCACCGCTCGGGTCATTGTTGGTGGCACTATCTAAGCGTGGCTGGACGGCAGCAACACCGCGAAGCAGTGGTGGGCCAGCATGCGCGACCACGTGTTCCCTCACATCGGCGGCAAGACCGTCGACGAGGTCACAACAGCCGACAGCTGCTGCCGATCTGGACCAGCAAGCACGTCACGGCGCGGAAGGTGAGACAGCGCATCGGCGTCGCCATGCGGTGGGCCATCGCGCAGGGCTGCCGGCAGGGACAACCTGGCCGGCGACGCGATCACGGCGGCTCTGCCGAAACGCTCTACGCCGGTGGAGCACCGGGCGGCGCTTCCCCACCGGGAGGTCGCCGCCGCCGTCGCCGCGGTCGTTCACTGGCCCTTCAGAGCGGCCTGCGGGCCAGCGTCCGTCTCTGGGCTCGGCTCACGGTTGATCAACGCCTTCGCTCCTTGCCGGGCGTGAAGTAGGCGGCGCGCTTCGACGGCACGTCCACCCAGTCGCCGGTCCTGGGGTTGCGTCCTTGGTGCGACTCGCGGCACCGGAATCGGAAACTGCCGAAGCCCCGGAATTCGACCTTCTCCTCCCTGTGCAGCGCCGCCAGGATGCTGCCCAAGACAGCCTCGACGGTCAGTACCGCGTGCGTCTTCGGGAGATCGGCGACATCGGCCACTTCCTCGGCGAGCGCTGCCTTCGTCAGGCTCCTTCCGTCATCCGGTCCACCCGTAGATTCTGACACGTCTCGAAGCGAGCGGCTGGCCCGAGAGCCCATGCTACGATGATGCTGCTGGCCGTTGTACAGTCGCCACTCGCCGGATGGCTGGTCGGTCCTGGCCTGTTGGTCGGCGGTGCGACGCTCGCGCTTCCCGGTCGCGTGCGCTCGATGCGAAGGTCACATCGCGCCGGTCACACGGCTTCCCCTCCAGCTTCCGGAACTCACGGGGTGGCTAACTGACTCTCTCGGGTCGTCGCTCCGGCGCCGGAAGGAAGTATCGCGACCGCAATGGATACGCTGCTCCAGGATGTCCGCTCCGCCGTGCGCCGGCTCGCCGGCCAGCGCGGCTTCACGGTGACCGCGCTGGTCACCCTCGCCCTCGGCATCGGCGCCAACACGGCGATGTTCGGTATCGTCTACGGCTTGGTGCTGCGCCCGCTGCCCTATCCCGACGCGGACCGCCTCGTGCGCGTCGGAGAGTCGCTCGGAGGGCGTGCGGGGATCTTCCTCTCGAACCGGTCGATGCCGCTGCTCGAAGATGCCGAAGCGTTCGAGGGCCTCGCCGTGTATCGGGAGAGCTCGGTGGAGTGGGCGGGCCCGGAGGGCGTGGTCACCCTGAGCGGTGCCGCCGTCTCGCCCGGGATGCTCCCCCTGCTGCGGGCGACGCCCCGCCTCGGCCGGCTGTTCACCGAGGACGAGGCGCGGGAGGGCGCGGACCGGGTCGTGCTGTTGAGCCACCGCGCCTGGACCAACCGCTTCTCGTCGGATCCGGATATCGTGGGCGCGCCCCTCGAGCTCGACGGAGACCCCTATACCGTCGTCGGCGTGCTCCCCGAGGGGTTCTACTTCCCGAACCCCGACGGCGAGTTCTGGACGCCGCTCGTCGTCCCGCCGCTAGCGCCGCGGGCGCCGGCCGTCGCGGGGCGGCCGCGCATGGTGGTCCTGATCGCCTTCAACGGCCTCGGCCGCCTCGCGCCGGGGGTTTCGGCGGAGCAGGCGGCGACGGAGGTCCGCACCCGCCTGGAGGCCGGTTCGATGTCGTCCGGGCTGCCCGCCGGTGCGGCCCGGGCCGCCGCCGCCGCGCTCGGCCGGAGCGAGGCGCGGGTCGTGCCGCTGCTGGAGGAGATGGTGGGCGCGTACCGGCCGGCGCTGACGGCCCTGACCGCGGCGACCGCGCTCGTGCTGCTGATTGCCTGCATCAACGTGGCGGGGCTGCTGCTCGCACGCGGGGTGACGCGCCGGCGGGGGCTGGCGGTGTGCGCGGCCCTCGGTGCGAGCCGCGGGCGGCTCGTCCGCCAGCTCCTGACCGAGAGCGTCATGCTGGGCGCGGGCGGCGGGGTGCTCGGCCTCGCCGCGGCCGCCCTCGTGCTGCGCGCGGTGCCCGCCGTCGTCCCCGGCGACATCGCGCGGCTCGACCAGGTCGGCATCGACGGCCTGTCGGTGGCGTTCACGGTGGGGCTGTCGATTGCGGCGGGGCTGCTGTTCGGCGCCGCGCCCGCCTTCCAGTGGTCGCGGATCGACCTGGTGAGCACCCTGAACGAAGGGAGCGCGCAGGTCCCCGGCGGCTTCCGGCTGCTGCGCTCCAACCGGGCGCGCGCGGCCCTGGCCGTGGCCCAGGTCGCCCTCGCCCTCATGCTGCTCGTCGGGGCGGGGCTGCTCCTGCGCAGCTTCGTCGGGCTCGTGACCGTCGACCGCGGCTACGACCCGGCCAACGTCATCGCCGCCCGCATCCGGAACCCCGACGTGACGTTCCGCCCGGACATGGCTCCCGACGCGATCGCCGGCCTGCGGACGGCTGGGCGACTCTTCGGACGCGCCCTCGTGGACGAGTTGGCCCGGCTGGAGGCCCTTGCCGAGGTCGAAGCGGCGGGGGTGTCGTCGCGCTTTCCGCTCGCGTCGCGCGGGAACGTCAGCCTGGCGACGTTCCACGAGGCGGGCGCCCCGGTGCCGGCCGACCCCCTGGACCTTCCCCAAGCGCCCATCAACTTCGTCAGCCCCGGCTACTTCGACGCGATGCGGTTGCGCCTCCGGAGCGGACGGGTGTTCACCTCGCTCGACCGGGCCGAGGGCCCGCCGGTGCTGGTGTTGAGCGAGACGCTCGCCCGCGAGATCTTCGGCGGCGAGCCGGCCGTCGGCCGGCGGGTGGTGCCGGCCGGCGCCGGCGACGAGCCGTGGGAGGTGGTCGGGGTCGTGGCCGACGTCCGCTACGGCGCGCTGACGATCACCGAGTCGCAGGCCGAGGCGTACCTGCCGCTCCAGCAGATCGAGCAGGCGTCGATGCTGGGCGGCATGTTCTCCTCCTCGTCGGTCGCGGTGCGGACCGTCGGCGACCCGCTGGCCGCCGTCCCGTTCCTGCGCGAGGCGGTGGCCGCGGCGGGTCCGGCGGCGAGCATCGACCAGGTGACGACGATGGACGCGCGGCTGTCGGCGGCGGTCGAGCAGCCCCGCTTCTACGCCGTCTTCGTCGGGTTCTTCGCCGCCCTCGCGCTGTTCCTGGCCGCCTTCGGCATCTACGCCCTGCTCAGCTACACCGTCTCGCAGCGCCGCCGGGAGATCGGGGTTCGCATGGCCCTCGGCGCCCGGCCCGGCGACGTCGTCGCCCTCGTCGTCCGGCAGGGTGCCGGGCTCATCGCGGCGGGCGCCGTTCTCGGCCTCTTCGCGGCGGCCGGCTCGGCCCGGCTTCTGGAGAGCTTCCTGTTCGGCGTCGGCGCCGAGGACCCGCTGACGTTCGTGGCCGCGCCCGTCGCCCTCGTCGGCGTCGCGGTCGTCGCCTGCTGGCTTCCTGGCCGCCGCGCCGCCCGCATCGACCCGATGGACGCGCTACGGGTGGATTAGGGCCGCGGCCGAACCGGGGTGTCGAAGGAGTCGCCGAGCAACACCCGGTGCAGTTGCCGGTCCGTGTGTCCGTGCCGGCATCGCGCGAGCACGGGCTGGACGCGCCCGGGCTTGATCCAGAAGCGGTCGTCGCCGGTCTGGCCGATCGGGCAGGGGCCACAGTGTTCCTGCCCGCGGCGGCGGAGCGTGATGCCCTGCCGCCGGCACGCATCGATCCAGTCGTGGACCGTGGCCATGACTTGGTTCCGTTTCGGTCGGGCCTGCAGGGCGCTCGAGCCCGGAGTGACGACCGTGGGGCTGTCCGAACCCGGCCAGCATGATATCCCGTCCTGTGCGCGCAGGAGCGAATCACTCGCCCAATCGGAGGAGGGCCTTGACGATGAGATGCAGTTCGCTCGACACGGCCGCGCTGGTTGTCGCGGTCGGGGCGACGCTGGCCGGTTGCGCATCGAGGGGGCCTCGCGCGGCCGAGATGGAGCACATGAGAGAACGGCGGGCCTGCCAGGTCCGCCCGGAGGCGTGCGGTCCGGAAGCCGGACTGGAGGCGTGGGCGGCGGGGCTGCGCCGCCTGCGCGCCGAGCAGTGCGGGACCGATCACGGTCTCGGACCCGGCGCGGCCGAGTTCGTTTGCGAGGAGCCGGCCTGGTTCGTGCGCTACGACTTCGACCTGATGCCATGGATGAACACGGACTGGGGGTCTCGGCCCGGCCCCGGGCGCCGCGGTGCGCTCCTGTGCCGGGAAGGCGGCGGCTTCGCGGCCGTGGACAGCAGCTTCGGGGAGTTCTGGGTGCCGGCGCAGTACTACCGACAGGATCGCCACCCGCTGCTGCGGCTGATCCCTCAACAGCGGATGGCCGGGTTCATCGCCTGGGCGCGGCGATCTTGCGCGGGGTGACAGCTGCGCATTCACGGTTGGGATTCTGCGGCGAGATGGTCCGACGATGCCCGTCGACCACCGCAGCATCTTGCGGTCGATGGAGTTCGAAATCGTCACCTCCTCGGCGCTCGCGAAGCGGATGGGGAGAATGTTCCCCGAACCCGGGAGATCTGCGCAGCCGAGCGGAAGTCGCCCTGGGCGGACACGCGGCCGTGGAGGGGTCGAGCATCAATGAGGGAGCCCAGTTGGCCCGCCGAGGGCGGCGTGGTGTGGCTGACCGGGGGGCGGCCTGGACGGGATGGTCGAGCGAGTCGTGGACTGCGTAAAGAAGGTCTCGGAGTCGGGGCGGCGTGGTCGTGGCCGGCCCTGCGGATGTCGGGTCAGCCTCGGCGCAACGCCTCATGGCTCTCCCGGAGCTGACCGCGGTGTCGTTCGAGCGTGCGTCGGCAGGCGTGCTTCCTCGGATGCTGTGGGTTTCCGGGTGGGGCTGGCGAGTTCAGAAGGGCTTGCGCGGCGCAGCGACCGGAGTTGAACGCGTGGCTGTGCGCGATGCGTTGATGCAGCGTGACGGGGCAGATCGCGACATCGGCGGCGGCCAGGATCCGGTGGCTCTGCGCGATCGTCGGGTGGTTGACGATGGCGCGGTTGATGACGACCGTGGCGGGCGTGCCGGCGTTCTCGGCGATCCGGATGGTCTGGTGAAGTGGCCCGGAGGTCGGGAGCGGAGGGCTGGACGGGGATGAGGATGTGGTCGGCGACGGCGGCCACCGTGAAGGCGTCGCCTCCGGAGTGCGGAGCGGTGGCGATCACGCAGAGCGTGGCGCCCCGCGGCGCCGTTCGGTCGAGCATTCGTTCGAGGCGGTTGGCGTGAGCCGGCAGGACATCGGGGTGTTCGAGGCCGGCGTCCTGGCGGAGGTCGTGCCAGTTGCAGGCGCTGCCTGGGGGTCGACGTCGAGGAGGACGGCTCGGTGCCCGGCATGTTCGGCGATCGCGCAGGAGAGGATATATAGGCTCTATGGATTTCTATGCTGGGGAGAACGGTCCTGACGGCGGCGGAGACGGTCGACCGGGACTCCATGTGGACTCGGGGGGGTCGGGGGGGGGCGGGTCCTTGGGCGGAGCCCGAGGACTTTCCTCGTGGTCGTCCGGCCGCGGCTTGCCGTGCAGGCCCAATCGGTACGCCTGCATGTAGACCGAACCGACCGAGTGGGGCCTCAACGTCGACGCGGCGGCTCTCGCGATCTTCCGGTCGCTCCAGCCGGCCGCGACGCCGATCTGCCACTGCGCCCGGATCCGGCGCAGCTGAGGCTCCGTCCACGGGTGCCGTCGCCAGCGCGGCGGGCGGTTGCGCCAGACCCAGGCGCGCAGGGCGGCCGCGGTCCGGCCCATGCGTCTCGCGAGACGCTCCCACTCGAGCGCCGGCACGTTGTGGCGCCAGCGCACCATGAGCTCCCCGACCTGGCGCCGGTCGTTCGCCGTCCAGGCGGTGCGGTGGGAGCCCGGGGCGAGAGCGTCCATCCTCACCACCACAGGCGCTCGACCCGCGCCTCGCCGGCCTCGGAGACATGGACATCGAAGCGGTTGATGCCGAACCAGAGAGGGCGGTCGCCCACTGTGATCTGCACGATTAGGGCATCGACCAAGCGCCGGCCTCGGGCCTTCGGAGTCTCCTCCGGCATCCGGGCGACGGCCTCCTCGTTGATGCGGAACCAGACTTGGCGGACATCCGGGTCAAGCTCGGCTCCGAACCAGAAGGCCCCGTTCGGATCCCGGCTGGGCTCAAGGGGTGTCAGGGTCCTCGCGCCACCCGGCCAGTCCTCGCGCCTGCCTGCGATGACGATTGCCCGACTCGGAGGGCTCGCACCGGCTCCGGGCGGGTTCTGGCCGTCGTCCGTATCCGTCAGGTCATCGACCACTGGTCGACCTCGATTTCGCTGAACTTTCGGCCGGGTCGACGGCGTCTATGGGGTGAACTCCAAACCGACGAGGTCCTCCGACACCTGCCAGAGCTTCGCCGCGATCGCTTCGTCCGTCGACTCGGACGAGGACCCGACCCGCGTCGGATGCCCGCGAAGCTCGCCGAAGCCGTCAGGGCCATAGTAGCCGCCCGGCTCCACGTCCCCGGCCGTAGCCGCGTACAGGGTCGGCAGCGCCCCGCGCCACGGAGGCATGGCCATCAGCGGACTCAGCAGCCGCAGGAAACCGCTGTAGCGCTGCAGATCCGTGCCCGTATAGCCGGGATGCGCCGCGACCGATATCGTCTCGGCGCGGGTCCGGTCGAGGCGTCGCTGCAACTCGTAGGCGAACAGCAGGTTGGCCAGCTTGCTCTGCCCGTACGCCCGGTTGGGGTGGTATCGGCGCGACTCCCACTGCAGATCGTCGAAGTCGATCGTGCCGAACCGGTGGGACACGCTGGACACCGTGACCACGCGCGACGCGTTCGTCCTGCGCAGCAGATCCAAAAGCCGGACCGTCAGGGCGAAGTGCCCCAGGTGGTTCGTGCCGAACTGCAGCTCGAACCCGTCGGCGGTCTTCGCTGCCGGCGGCCACATGATCCCCGCGTTGTTGATCAGCAGGTCCAGACGGTCGAACCGGTCGTGGAACGCGTCGGCGAACGAACGCACCGACGCGAGGTCCGCGAGGTCGAGCACCATCACGTCGAGCGCTCCCGCAACACCCCCGGCGGTGATGCGAGCCGCGGCGGCGCGCCCTTTCTCCTGATCGCGGCAGGCCATCACGACGTGCGCGCCGTGTCGGGCGAATGCCGCAGAGGTCTCCAGCCCTATCCCGCTGTTCGAACCGGTCACGACCGCCAGCCGCCCGGACTGGTCGGGCATGTCGCGCGCCGTCCACTTCCTCCTTCGCATTCCTCTTCCACCCTTCTACTGTCAACCGTTCAACCACGCGTTTCGCCGTCACCATTACTGCCCCGGGGCCGGCGGCCTGACGGCCCTCCGCCGAAGATGCGTGACAGGAGGGCTCGCACGCCCCACCGCAAGAGAACGCTGGCGGACGCTGTGAGCGCTGCCGCCAGCGCGATGAACGCCACGAGATCGGCCACGCGAGTCTCGTGCACGACAACCGGCCTCAACTCCTCACGTGCCCGACTGCCCGCGGGCGGTCCGCCATCGATGTGCGCCTGCCCGGCCGGCAACTCCTCGATTGTCGACCGCCAGAGCGTGGGCTCATGAGCCTGACCTTGCGAATCAGGCACCAGACGACAACGGCAAACAGGAGCGCCGCCGGGCCGAGCCGCTCCGAGCATTCTACGTCCGTCATGAGGATCCCCCAGCCGCCCAAGGCGATTCCGGCCCAACCGCGAAACGGGGTAGGCCGCCGCGTCTCGACGCTGACGGTGGTGCTCATCGGCGCGGCCCGCCCGCTACGCATACTCGCTCGCGGCCACGAGCAGCCCCGAGTCGGGGGCCGGTGTACAGGCGACCGCGTGTATGGGGGAACGGCGAGCAACAGGGCGGCGAGTTCAGTCCAACTGAAGCAATGTCTTCAGCTCTTCGAACCAGTTGACCGCGACGTAGATCCGGCTGGACGGCGCATCTCCCGCGGCCGCGGCGGGGAACGTCCCGATGTAGGCCAGAGTGCCGCTCTCCGAGAGGGCGGTGCCTCCGACGGTCGCTCCTCTGGTGGGCAGGAACAGCGGCATCGGAGCCCCAGTCGTCGTCGCCGTCTCGGGGTCTACGCCAATCAGCAATAGCGACCCGTCGTCGGCATAGAGCAGGTGATCGGTGTCGAGGTAGCCGAGGCCGAACGCCGGCTCGAGAATCACCCGGACCTCGCCGCTCGTGGGCGAGTAGACGGCCGTCCTCCCGTCCCGCAGGCTCTCCTGGCTCGGTCCCCGGTGCACGATCGTGAAGACCAAGTCATCACGGCCGGGCATAACGATCGGGAGAATGTGGGCGTAGTCGCCGCGCTGCTCATCCAGCCGCGTAAGGGCGCGCGGCGTCCCGCCGGTGGCCGGCACCTGCAGCAGGCCGTCTCCACCTGCGTCGGACAGGACCGAGTAGACGATGGTGTCGTCGGGCAGCCACCGTGCCTGAGGATAGAGCGTGCCCTCGCCTTCGAGAATCCTCAAACGGCTGCCGCCGCCGACCGCGACCTGGTGCAGGGACCACTGCTCGTCGTCTCGCAGCTGAAAGGCAAGGCGCTGGCCGTCGGGCGAGAATGCCACCGGTGCGGTTGCGCCTTCGGTGCCGGGAATCGGCCTCGCCTCGTAGGAGTCCAGCGCCCGTGCATGGAGTCGTCGTGTCCCACCGGCGTCGGCTACACCGTAGACCAGGCGGCGGCCGTCCGGCGAAACCGCCAGCGAACCGGTGAAAGACTGTTCCGGAGCAAGGTCGATGGTGAAACGATGGACCGGAAGCGGCGGCCCCGCATCGACCGGCTTCAGCGTCCAGGCAGCGCCCACGGCCACCGCCGCAGTTGCCAGGAGGCTCACGGCGAAACGCCATCCCGTGATGGGGCCGCGACCGGCCGCGGCCAGCCGGGCGGCCAGTGCCTGCTCGGACTCGTCCGACTCGCCGGTACACATCCATCGCAGTTCGCGCTTCAGATCCCGCACCGTCTGCCAGCGATCTTCGGGGTCCTTGGCCAGACAGATTCGCAGCGCCCGGTCAAGGCGCGACGGGATGCCGCTTTGCTTGTCCTGGAGCGGGGATGGCGCATCCTTCAGGATCGCTCCGATGACGTCCGCCGGGTTGTCGCCGTCGAACGGCCGCCGCCCCGTCACCATTTCGTAGACGGTCGCCCCGAGGGAGAAGATGTCCGACCGAGCGTCGGCGGGCTTGCCGGCAAGCTGCTCCGGCGACATGTAGTTGAGCGTGCCCAGAATGCTCCCGTCCATCGTCAGAGCGGTGCGGGTCTTCGCCGACGATTGCGTGTCTGAGAGACCAATCCCGTGCGGCTTGGCGAGCCCGAAATCGAGCAACTTGACGCCCGTCTCGGTGAGCATCACGTTGCTCGGTTTCAGGTCGCGGTGCACGATGCCCTGGCGGTGTGCGGTGTCGAGAGCCTCGGCGATCTCCACCGCAATGCGCAGCGCATCCGCGACGGGCAGGGGGCCGCTCTGGAGCCTCTGCGCGACCGTCTCGCCGGCCAGGTACTCCACTACCAGGAAGTCCATGGGCGAGCCGGCCGACGACGAGCGTTCACGCCCCACGTCGTACAGCGCACAGATGTTGGGATGGTTGACGGCGGCGAGGGCGCGTGCCTCGCGCTCGAAGCGCTCGCGCTGCTCGGGGCTGTGGGCGACGTGGGCGGTCAACACCTTGACGGCGACGGTGCGGTCGAGGCGGGTGTCCGTCGCCCGATAGACTTCTCCCATGCCGCCGGCGCCGAGTGCTGCGCCCACTTCGTACGGCCCGAGTCGATCCCCCGCTGCGAGCATCGCCATGTGGTCGACACCGAGGCCGGCAAACAGGTCAGTCAGAAGGCAAGACCGCCCGGACCACCCCGCCGCCGCGCCGCGATGTGACGGTGACGGACGGCGACGCCGGAACATCGACGAGTACGGTCTTCAAGAACAGGCCGCTAACGAGTCCAGCCGCTCCCGCTCCGGCTACCACGTCGCACCGCAGGCCCTCGGGTTCGCGGCAGTCCTTGTCTTCGAAGCGATACCGGAGCAATCGGGCACCCGTAGCAGCGAGCGCCAGCCCCGTCATCATCCGCCGGAACGACGGCTGTCGCGGTACCGGCGCCGTCTGCGCTCCGAACTCAAGCGCTGCCGCCTTGGCCCTCTCCAGCAGGTCCACGCGAGCGTCGATCGGCAGCAGACCCACCGCGAGCGCATTGAGGAGGCGAGCGTTCTCAGCACAGTCGCTGCATGGTAGCATGCCCCATGCGGGGCTCTACCGTAGCGAGTCCAGGATCATGGCAGTCTGCACGCCTTCAGGCGAGTTCGGATCTGCTTCGACAGCCTGCTCGAACCACTGCTTCGCGCCCTGGATGTCGCCCAAGTTGAGCGAAACCAGCCCCAGCTTGAACAGCGGTTTGATCCAACTCCGATCCCGGTTGTGGGCCTTCCGGAACCACTCGACCGCCTTCGCGCTGTCTCCGGCCGCGAAGGCCGCCTCGCCTTGGTTGTACAGCTCCTCGCGGCTGTTCCCCGCGTCGGCGGGAACGGCGCCCGGTGCGACGCTTGGCGTGGCGGGGAGCGGCCGGCCGCTCGCGGAGATGCTCAGGCCCACCCACCCCCGGCGTACGGCGCAACGGATCGCAGCTTCCGGGTCAGCGCCGCGCGGCGGCTCGTAGGCGACGGCGTACTGGTACCGGGTCTCCTCGTACTGCCGCGTGACCTCGGCCGCCATCTCCTGGAGCTTGTCGCCGATGGACTGGCTGGGGCCGGCGACCGTGTCGTACCAGCCGCCGGTTATCCGGGTCACGTCCCTTGCGATCCCGGTCTGGAATCCACGACCGGCTCCGACCCGCTGGGTGTAGAGGCCCAGCGCGTGGATGACCGCCCCCCGCTCGACCGCCCGCTCGATGAAGGCAGCATACCGGCCATCGGTGAGCCTGCGTTGGGCCGGCCCGTCGGTAGTGACCACGGCGAGTACCGGCCAGCGCCGATCGTCGTCCCAGCGATCCAGCGTCTCTTCCAGACCCGCGAAGAACCCCGCGGCGCGATCCTCTTCCACGAAGAACCGCGCCAGCTCATCGAGCACCTCGCCGTGGTCGTCGGTGAAGTTCACCACCATGCGCGGCCGGCCCGACAGCAGCACCAGCCCGATCTCGCTGCCTTCGGGCAGGGCTCGCACGAACCTCGGCAGGTAGACGCGGAAGTACCGGGAGAACGGCAGAGCGCCGTCCGCGTCGTCGACGATCAGCGCCACCCGCAAGGGCTGGTCGACGAGCTCGACGCGTTCGATGTCGACACGTTCACCGTCGTGCTCGATGATGAAGTCGCCGGCCCCGAGGTCGGTCACCGGCTCGCCGTCGCGGTCGGTGACCTTGATGAACCGCTCGACGTCCTTCGCCTGGGCAATCCCGCCGGCCAGGAAGGCGGTCAGCAAGACGCTCAGGGTCATGCTGAACAGCAGAACGAATCGTTCGTGGCTCATGGGCACGACCAGGAGGAGGCCGGAGAGCAACCGTATCGCCCATCCCCCGCCGCGGTGACTGGTGCTGCGTGTCCTCATCTCGCTCCCCTTTCCGGCAAGTCCCGGCTTCCCCCGCTCTGACCGGGTCGTCGGGCGGTTCACTCTCTTAGAGAGTTTGGAGAGGGGAACGATTACAGATTCTTCTTGCGGGGCGAGACGGCCTCGGCGGAGGCCGCGATCCGACGCAGGAGCCGCGGGCGCAGCAACTTGTGGGCTCGATGCAGCCGAACCGCTACGTTCCCGGTGGAGATGTGCAGCCGGCGGGCGACCTCCCGGGGCGGGCGGTCCTCGAGGTCGCGCAGCCGAACCACCTCGCGGAAGGTCGGCGGCAGATCGTCGATCACTTCCAGCAACAGGCGGGTCAGCTCGCGCGTATACGCCGAGGCCTCGGGAGACTCCCAAAGCGCTCCGTCGGGCTGCGCCTGCCCCGCGAGCGGGCTCGACTCGCCGCTGGCCGCGTCCAGCGACAACTCGCGCCGCTGCGCGGTCACGCGGTGCACCGCTTCATGGCGCACAATCGCCCCGACCCACCCGCAGGCGGAAGACCCGCCGCGGTGCTGATGGAGCTTCTCCAGCACGATGATCCAGCTCTGTTGCAGGGCGTCATGGGCGATGTCGTCGTCGCCCGCCACGCGCCGCGCGAGGGGCAGGAACCGGCAGGTGCAGCAGCGGACCCATTGTTCGAGATCCCCCTGCAGCAGGGGACACCGGACTGCTTCCCCGAGCGTGGGACTCGAGGGGCGGGTGGCGCGGCGCGTCATGACCAGACCGATTCTGCGGATCCAGCGGACCGAGGTCAAGGGTACGAGCGCCTTCAGCTCCGCCGGCGCTCAGCGCACCACTCGGCGCTCGATCTCCGCTTGCGACCACCCGCTCATGTCGGGGGCGGTGGCGCCGGAGGCCAACTCCAGAAGCCCTTGCGGTCCTGACGGTACCGGTGAACGCGCCCTGGGTGGCCGAACAGCTCCGACGTGAACAGCTCGTCGCCGAGCACCGCCAGTTGACCGGACGAAGGCGACCCGGTCCGCGAGACCCACCTCTGTGGATCGCGCGGGTGATCAGCTCCTTGCCCGTGCCGGTCTCGCCCTCGATGACCCGCGAGGGGCGGCGCGATGGCGACGCGGGCGATCTTCGCCTCCAGAGCGCGCGTCGGCTCGCTCTGCCCGACGAGCCGTGCCACCTCTGGGGGCTCCCAGCCCACCCCCGCCCGCCGAGAGCCGGTGGGCATCACGCCACGTCATCCGGACGACGACGTGAGCTCGGACTCGGCGACGGCGGCCCGTCCCGCTCGGCGAAGCCCGCGAGCAGGCCCTTCGCAATGGGTCTGCCTGGTCGTCAAGGAGGCCGGGCGCGTCGTCCGGACCCCGTTCTGGAGCGCAGTCGCATCGGCGGGGCACCCTTGCGCCTTGTCGCCGGCAATCGGGGCGTACTGGTCAGGGGCTGACCGGCTACGCTGAACGCGCTCGTGCCGGAGACCGAGGCAGCCGCGCACGGCTTCCGCTCGTTGTTCCGGGACTGGGCGGCCGAGGCGACGGACTACCCGCGGGAGGTGATCGAGGCGGCGCTGGCTCACGTGGTCCAGAACAAGGTCGAGGTGGATCGAGGCGGCCCGCACCGTGGTACGATGGCACCCGTGTTCGACACCTCGCGACGCGGTCGCCGGCTGGCTGGCCGGTCCTGGCCTGTCGGCCGGAGGTTGGCCGTAAGCCGACCGACGGCGTGCGTTCCCGCATGACGGACTCTGCATTCCCGGGACGTCAGGAGGGAGTCGGCACGAGGAGCCCGATGACGGACTCCGAGCACTGGACGCGGTCGACGTTCTCGCTGCTCGAGACGATGCCGGACGCTGTCGTGGTGGTCGACGCCGCGGGCAGAGTCGTCTACGCCAACCGCCTGATCGAGCAGGTGTTCGGGTACAGCCCTGACGCTCTCGTCGGCCGTTCGGTCGAGATTCTCGTGCCCGCGGAGGCGCGGCAGCGGCATCGCCGTCAGCGAACGGACTACGGCCGGGCGCCAGCGGCGCGACCGATGGGCGCGGTTTCTCACGTACTCGGTCTGCACAAGAGCGGGCGCGAGTTCCCGGCGGATATCTCTCTGAGTCCAATCGAGTCCGACGAAGGCTGGCTGGTCATCGCGGCGGTGCGCGACATGACCGACCGCCATCGCATCGAGACCGCGTTGCGGGAGACCAACGAGAAGCTTGGGCAGGCCAACGAGAAGCTTGGCCGGGATCTCACTGCGGCGGCGAAGATCCAGAAGTCGCTCCTGCCGGGCCGGCCGGCCGGGATCCCCGGTGTCGAAGTCGACTGGATCTACGAACCGTGCGAGAAGCTCGGTGGCGACAGCTTCAACGCGTTCGAGATCGCGGCCGGCCTGGTCGGCTTCTACCTGCTGGACGTGGCGGGTCACGGGACGGTCGCGGCGCTCCATTCGATGGCGCTGACGCGCGTCCTCGCTTCGACGTGGACCGCAGAGGAGCGCTCATCGCCGGCACAGCTCATCAAGCGGCTCAACGCGGAGTTCCCCTATGACCCGGAGATTGGACAGTACTTCACGTTCGTCTGCGGCATGCTCGACCAGGCGACGGGCTCGCTGCGCTATGCCTGCGCCGGGCATCCTGGCCCGATCCACGTGCCGCGCGACGGCCCGCCGGCCGCACTGGAAGCCGCTGGATTACCGATCGGATTCTTCCCCGACGCCGATTACGACGAGTACAGGGTGTCTCTCCGACCCGGCGACCGGCTCTACCTCTACTCCGACGGCGTGACGGAGGCGATGAACGGCGAGCATGAGGACTTTGGCATCACCGGGCTGGTAGAGGCGCTGACGAGAACGCAAAGGGCGCCCCTCGACGACACCGTGCAGGAAGTTCGCCGCGCAGTGGGTCGGTGGCGCGGCCGGGAGGAACTTGACGACGACCTGACGCTGTTGGCGATGGAGGTCGTCGCACCATGACGGCTTCAACAACGGCGGACGGCGTCGAACCGTGCCACGAGGGTTGTTCCGGGACTGGCGGCTGAGAAGACGGACCATCAGGGGAGGTGATCGAGGCGGCGCTGGTTCGCCCGGCCGGGATCGCGAGCTCCGATCCGGGTGGCGCACCTGATGGAGTTGCGCGCGGCGGTGGTCGCGCTGGAGTGAACCAGTTCGGCTGTTGCGTTGGCGCCCGCGAACAGAAGGGATGTGGCCACCGTCGCGATGGGCGATGATGATGGCGCTGTGCACGTGGGCCGGCGACGGCGTCGAGGCTGTGCATGTTGTTGTCCAGAACGGCGATGGGCGTGAACGGGGACGGCGTAGCCTCACGGGCCGGCGTGCCCGGCTATGAGTCCATCTGGAACGGCCGGGACGAACTGGTCCACCGGCCGTCGCCACCACCACCAGTGCAGGCGTCGGCCAAGCTCTGCCGCTGCTGTCAGCGTTGGCGGCCACTTGGTGACTTCGACAAGCGGCGCATCTGCCGGCACTGTGTCCGGCTGCGGAACAGTGGGCGCGTTCGGGAATTGCGCGAAGCTGCAAGGGCGCGCGGGCTCTGTCAGGCGTGTCGGAAACGCTCGGCTGCGGCCGGACTGACGATCTGCGAGAGATGTCGGCTCCGCCATCGGGAGCACAACGTCGAACGTCGGCGGCGACTCAACCGTGAAGGCCGGTGCATAGATTGCACGGCGGACCTTCCATCGGGGTGGAAGGGCGCCAGGTGCAAGGCGTGTGTAGACTCCTCGCGAAGGAGGATGGCCGAATTGCGACGCTCCCGGCTTGCCGCCGGTTTGTGTCGCGCCTGCGGCGAGAGGCCCCTCGCTGTGCTTGCCCGCGGATCACTGGCCACGCGATGCCGGCGCTGTCTGGACCGGGCGGCCGAACGGAAGCGAGAGCGCGCCGCAAGGCTGGCGCGGCTTGGAGAAGCCGGCGCGTGAACGACCCACGGCCGGACATCGGTAGGCGGGCGTCGCTCGTACGATGACGTGTCCGGTCCGAGGCGGCTTCGATGGCCCCGTGGATTCCCGTTTGAGATGTGGGAATCGACGAGGGAATCGCGGCTGGATCAATGACAATAAGTCAAATTCAATGAATCATTTACTGGAATCTCAAGACTCACCCGTTGCTGGACAGCTGAGGCTCAGCGCGCTTCCCGTCCGAAGCGCTCGATAGTTTCCAGCGTCTCGCGGACGTCGTCCCAGGTCGTCGAGTGGTTGATCACGCACATCCGGAGCGCGAACGTCCGCCGAAGCAGCGTCGACGACATGAACGCGCGTTCTTCCCAGAACACGCGGGCGAGGACCTTCCGGTTGACTTGGTGCAGCGCCCGGTCGCCGAGCTCCCCGCCGTCGGGGTTGACCCGGAAGCAGACGATGCCCAGCGAGGCGGGGGTCATGAGCTCGAGCATCGGGCTGTCCGAGACGTAACGCGCCGCGCGCTCGGCCAGCTCGATCCCCTTGGCCACCGCCGCCCGGAAGGCGGCCATGCCGAAGACCTGCACCGACATCCAGATCTTGAGGGCGCGGTCGCGGCGGCTCAGCTGCAGGCCGTGATCGGTCTGGTTCGGGTGGTTCGCCCCCCACACCGAGTCCTGCAGGACGTCGTGGTGGATGGCGAAGGCCCGTTCGAGCGTCCGGACGTCTCTGACAAGCAGGCAGCCCGCCTCGTACGGCTGGAAGAGCCACTTGTGGGGGTCCATGCCGATCGAGTCGGCGCGCTCGATGCCGCGCAGAAGCCGTGCACCCGGCTCGGTGAGGACGGCGAAGCCGCCATGCGCCGCGTCGACGTGCATCCAGATGTCCTCCGCGGCGCAGTAGTCGGCGATGGCTTCAAGCGGATCGACGGCGCCGGTGCTGGTCGAGCCGGCGTCGGCGCAGATCGCGACGGGCGTGCATCCCGCCGCCCGGTCGGCCTCGACGGCGGCGGCCAGGACATCGGGATCGACGCGGAAGTCGACGCCCGTTTGCAGCACGCGAATGTGGTCGGGGCGGATACCGATGATGCGGGCGGCGCGGGCCTGCGCGCTGTGGCTCTGGTCGCCCATGTAGACGGTGGCCCGTGCCGGGTGCCCCGCCGCCTCGCGCGCCGCCACGAAGGCGTCGAGGGCGGCCGCCGAGCCGCCGCTGGTCATCACGCCGCCCGCCGTGTCGGGGTATCCCACCCAGCGCCGGAACCAGTCGACGACGACGGCCTCGAGCTGGCTGGGACCGCTCGCGGTCAGCCACGTGGCCGCGTTGACGTTGAAGCCGGTCGCCAGATAGTCGGCCAGCACCCCCGGCCACGTCGGCTCCGACGGGATGAACCCGAAGGCCCGGGGATGGTCGAGCCGCATCGCCGGCGACAGGACCTCCCGCACCGCGCGGTCGATGACCTCGCGCGGCGGCCGGCCCGCCTCCGGCGGATCCTCCATCAGGCGTTCCGCGAGCTCCTGCTTGAACTCGCCGTCCCAGGCCCGGTCGTCCGGCAGCCGCACGTTCCGCCGGACGAGAATCTCGGTGACGTGTGCCGCCAGCTCGCGCATCACGTCGGGGGGCATCTGCAGACCGTGCGTCATGCCGTCGGCTCCGAACGGATGCGGCGGGCGAACCGCGGTCGTACGGACGCGTCGTCCGCGGGGCAGTGCGCGCGGGTCGCCGGTTCGTTCGTCATCTCGCAGTCCTCCTGTCGCGTCTGGGAGAGCCTCGCCGCAGCCCGTGGGTTGTGGGTATTATTCTGGCATGCCGGACATGACACTCGCTGTGGCGGCGGACGGGGAAGGCCTCCTCGCCGGTGGGGGAGGCTGCGGTCGGAAACATGGCCGACGCCTGCCGGACGGCGGCGGGTGTCGCCCCCGGCTCGCCGCCCTGTCGCTGGCGACGCTCCTGGCCGCATCGGCGGCCGGGGCGCAGGAGACGGGCACGGTGCGGGGCACCGTGACGCTGGTCGAGAACGGCGGCCTCGTCGACGGCGCGGTGATCCTGATCCTGGGGACGGGCGCGTTCGCCCTCACCGAGGACGGCCGCTACGAGATCACGAACGTGCCGGCCGGCGCCTACGAGGTGACCGCGCAGCGCAATCGGCTCACCGCGGCCAGCCGGACCGTCACCGTCACCGTCGGCGGCGTCGCGACCGCCGACTTCGCGCTCAACCTCTCGCCGGTGCGCGAGGAGGTGACGGTCACCGCGGCGGCGGTCGGGGCCGCCGCGACGCTGCAGTCCTTCAATGCGGTGACGACCGTCGACTCGCTGCAGATCGCCCGCGAGGCCCCCGCCACCATCGGCGAGGCCCTCGAGCACGAGCCGGGCGTCGCCAACCGCAGCTTCGGCCCCGGCGCGAGCCGGCCCGTCATTCGCGGCTTCGGCGGCGACCGGGTGCTCATCATCGAGGACGGCATCCGCACCGGCGACCTGTCGTCGACCTCGGACCACCACGGGATGACCATCGACCCGAGCAGCGCCGAGCGCATCGAGGTCGTGCGCGGGCCGGCCACCCTGCTGTACGGCTCGAGCGTCGTCGGGGGGCTCGTCAACATCATCACTCCCCACGCCGCCTACCGGAACCTGCTCACCCCGCCCGAGAGCTACGGCCAGTCGCTGACCGACGGCACCCGCGCGCAGATGGGCACCGACTTCGGCAGCGCCAACCGGCAGGCCGGCACCTACGCCAACCTGCAGCACTCGCAGGGCAACCTGCTCTTCTGGGGGAGCGGGTCCCGGCGGCAGACCGGCGACTACAACACGCCGGAGGGGCCCGTCTTCAACTCGGCCAGCGAACTCACCAGCGCCCGCACCGGGCTCGGCTACTTCGGCGACCGGTCGTTCGCCAGCGGCAGCCTCACGTTCGAGGACAGCCGTTTCGGCCTCCCGTTCGAGGACCGGTTCCACGCGGGGCATGGCCACGGGGAAGAGGACGACCACGGCCACGAGGAGGAGGGGCACGAGGACGAGGCGATCGCCATCGACCTCGCCTCGCGGCGCCGCGTGGGGCGCTTCGACGTCGGGCTGCGCAACCTCGACAACCGGTTCATCCAGGGCGTGCGGGCCGCCTTCACCGCCATCGACGTCGCCGACGACCACGTGGACACGATAGGCGGGGTCGACAACGTCGACACCCGGTTCAACAACCGTACCTACGTCACCCGGGCCCTCTTCTACCAGCGGCAGCTCGAGCACGTCACGGGGCGGTTCGGGGCCGAGCTGCAGTTCCGCAATTTCCTGGCGACGGGGGCCGAGGCGCTGGCCCCGCGGACGGACCAGACCACGTTCGCGGCCTTCGGCTACGAGGAGCTGATCTTCGGACGCTACCGCGTGCAGGTCGGCGGCCGCATCGAGCGCAACGACTACCTGGCGGCGGCGCGCGCCGCCGCCGACCAGGACGACCACGGTCATGACGACGACCACGGCGACGACGACCACGACAATGGTCACGACGACGATGACGACCACGACGACGAGGAGGACCACCACCTGGAGCCGCCCGACCCCCGCGATCGGCAGTTCCTCGGCGCGTCGGCCTCCGTCGGGCTGCACGCGGACATCGGCGACGACAGCGCGTTCGTCGCCAGCCTCATGCAGGCGCACCGCGTCCCCGCCCTGCAGGAGCTCTACAACTTCGGCCCCCACCTGGGGAACTTCGAGGTCGGCAGCCCCGACCTCAAGCCGGAGACCACCCTGGGGCTCGACTTCAGCCTCCGACACCAGTCCGACCGCGTCGGGGGCGACCTGAACTTCTACGTCTACGACATCGAGAACTTCATCTTCGGCGACCACACCACCGAGATCGTCGACAACCTGCGCGTCCTCGACATCATCCAGGGCGACAGCCGATTCGTCGGGTTCGACGCCTCCGGGAGCTTCCGGCTGGGCGGCGACAACTGGGCCACGCTGGGCATCGGCTACGTCAACGCGGCGCTGACGTCGACCGACGAGGCGGTGCCGCGCATCCCGCCGCTGCGCGCCACCCTCGGCGTCGACATCCACGCCGGGGCGCTCACCCTGAGGCCGGAGCTGACCGTCGCAGCCCGGCAGGACCGCGTCTTCCGCGAGGAGACCGCGACCGACGGCTACGCCCTCGTGAACCTGGACGCCTCGTACATCTGGCCGGGGCAGCACCGGGCGCACGTCCTGTCGTTCACCGGGTACAACCTCGCGAACGCGCTCTACGCGAACCACATGTCCTTCATCAAGGACCTCGCCCCCGAGATGGGCCGGGGCCTCAAGGTGAGCTACTCGCTACGCTTCTTCTGACGGAACCATCGCTCCGCCGGTCGATTCGTGCTGCGCGCCCCGGCTCGCCTTCCCCAATTCAGAAGCGGGTGGCGGGACTTCTGCGACTGTCCTCCGTCGCACATCCAGCCGCCGGTTCCAGGGGGCAGAGCATTACCCCCAAGGAACATCCGCCACTGACTGGAGGTGGGTGCTCCGGGTCGGCACACCAGCGCTCAACCGCGCCGGTCAGTGAACCTCGTGGATCCCCGAGCGTGGCCGGCCTGTCGGCACCGCAGTCAAGCTTCCGGCCACAGCCACGCGGCGCCTCGTACTCCGCTCGAGTCGCCGTGTCGGGCCACCGCCAGTCGGGTCGTCACTGCATCTGAGAAGACGAACCGGGCCCATCGGACCGGAACGTTCGCGCAGAGGCGCGCAAGATTCGAGATCCCGCCTCCCAGCACGATGACGTCGGGGTCCAGCGCGTTGATGACGCTGGCGAGCGCCCGGGCCATGCGCCCTTCGTAGCGCGCGAGCGTCGCCTCTGCGTCGGCGTCGCCGGCGGCAGCATGTGCTGCAATCTCCTGGGGCGCAAGCTCCCAACCGGTATGCCGAGCGTGATCGGCCGCCAGGCCGGGGCCGGAGAGAAACGTCTCGATACAACCGCGGCGACCGCAGTAGCACCGCGGACCCGGGTGCTCTGCATCCTCCGGCCACGGCAGAGGATTATGGCCCCACTCGCCCGCCACCGCGTTCGGTCCGGTCAGCACTTGACCTCGCACCACGATGCCGGACCCGGTTCCGGTGCCGACGATGACGCCGAAGACGACATCGGCGCCGGCGCCGGCGCCGTCCGCCGCCTCCGATACGGCAAAGCAGTTGGCGTCGTTGGCGATCCTGACCTCGCGGTCCAGGCGGTGCTCCGTGTCGCGCAGGAGCGGCTTGCCGTTCAGCCAGACCGCGTTCGCGTTCTTCACCAAGCCCGTGGCGGGCGACACCGCGCCCGGGATCCCGATGCCGACCGACCCGCCCCGACCGGCGACGGCTTCCAGCCGAGCCACGAGCCTGCCGATGGCGTCGACCGTCGCCGGGTAGTCGTCGCGTGGCGTCTCCAGTCGCATCCGGGCGACTTCGCGGCTGCCGTCAAGCGCAATCGCTTCGATCTTCGTCCCGCCGACATCGACGCCGATCCGCATAGCGGTACTGACCTCCTCGCGCCGACGCGATCAGCTGCCGAGCGCGTACCGAACCGTGAACAGCAGCGTCCAGTAGCGCGTGCCGGTGAAGACGGTGTGGTTGGAGAAGTTCGGGTCGACGGCGTGCAGCGGGTGTTCCTGGTACGTGCCGGTGTACTCGAGGTCGCCCAGGACGGTGTACGTCACCCTCACGCCCAACGCTGTCCGGTCGGCCACGCTGAAATCCGCCCCGCCGTGCAGGTGGCCGCCCAGCACGGTGTCCGCCATGTCGGCGTCCTGCCGCGACTTGTAGTGTGACAGCGGCGGGTCGTAGGCTCCGTCATTGCTCGCCGGATCCCAGTAATGTTGCTCGTAGTGCAATCCGCGGAGCTCGGCGAATGCCGGCCCAAGCCCGACGCCGACGTAGGGCGCGAACCGGCCGAAGCCCCTTCGGAAGTCGTAGTACGCGCTGACCGCCAGCGTGCGGACGGTGAGGTTGTCGATCCAGAACTCGGAATCCGACGTGACCGTGCCGCCGCGCCGACGGTCGAGGAGATTCCCCGCGTAGTCGCTGACGCTGCGGAACACCTGTTCGATGCCGTTCACCCGCTGTGCGAACGCCAGCTCCAGGCGCAGGCGCTCGAAGTCGAATCCGGTGGACAGCTCGAACGGCGCGCCGACGGCCGTCCGGAGGTCGTAGGCCCAACGGTAACCGGACTGTTCCGGCCGCGGCTTCTCGTCGAAGCAGGCGTATCTCGGGTAGCAGAGGTGGTCGCGGTTCGACCCGCGCTGGTTGATGTCCGAGGCCCAGTTCACCCCCGCGCCGCCGCCGACGTACCACCCGGAGCGCCGCTCGTCCGGCGGGGGCTGGGCGGTCGCAACGGGCACGGAACACAGCACCAGCACGCCCGCGAGGGCAGGTGTGACGAAGCGAGAAACGCGCATGCATGTCCTCCGTAGCGCGGGACAACGCCGGGAGTCCCGTCCGAGGTCGCTAGTCCGACCCGCGCGATGCCCGCCGGGCGCCCATGTTCTTGAGACGCACCATCATGCTAGCACCCGCGGGGCGCAGCCGTTCCCGCCGTTCCCCGCGCCCGCCCGCCTGCGCGCCCGGTCCCCGTGGCGAGCTTCGGTAGTTGGCGAGGGGTCTCGCGCGCGGCGTCCATCAGCCGTGGCCCCGATGAGGCAGGTTTGGTGGAGCGGGCGGACCGGATACGACACACGGATGCCGGGTCCCGCCGACTTCACGAAATGGTGATGGCTTACATACATCGATTACAATCCGGACGTGGCGTCGGCGGAGTGACGCCCATTCCTGTCCGGGGTAGCTCGGAATGGCCTGTTCGATGGTTTCGATGCGAGGTTACAGAGGCACGCTGCTTGCGGCTTGCGTTCTGCTGGTCGCGGCCCCACGGGACGCAGGTGCCCAGGAAGGGCCGTACGCCGGAGTGGCGGCCGGGTGGAACCGGGCAAGCGCCGACTATACCAAGGGGATCGGCCTCGACGTGCCGCCCGCGAGCTACGAGACGGCGACGAACGAGGCGCAGGGCGGTTTCGGCACGGTGCGGGGGGCGTTCGGCTACCGGACCTTCGTCGCCGACCGGGTGTACGTCTCGGGGGAGTTCGAGGCGGCATTCCACGGGGGTGCCGACCCGGCGGGCTACCTGCGGGAAGGCACGGGCGTCGGAGACCGAGACGTGTGGCCGGGTCCGTGGGGCGTGGAGAAAAACCGCGGCTTCGGCGCGAACGCCCGGCTGGGGTACGCGCCGAGCGGGCTGCTTGGCGAGGGTGGATCGGTCTATTTCGTCACGGGCGTGCATTGGGAGCGGGCGATTGTGCGGCGCGGTTCCGACATCGGCGGGGAATCGATCCGGGTCGTGGCGAATCACACGTTGCGGCCGTGGGTGGCCGGCGTGGGCGTGGAGTGGGGGAGTCTGGCGAACCGGATCGGGCTGGAAGTCCGGTACTCGGCGGCCGATCTGGTGTTCCGCACCGGAGGGAACGGGTCGGCGCTCGGAATGCCGCGCATCGACCACAGGTTCGGCGTGCGCGCGGTCGGCGTTCAGGTGGGCTACATCCGCTCGTTCTGATAACCGGCAGGGTCAGGCGACAGCGCGTGGCAGGGCATTCGGGACGCTGAACCACTACGCGCAGTGAACGAATGGCGGTACGGTTCGGCCCGGCCCCTCGGCCCCTGGACGAAGATAACGCGGCGCCCGGCCGGTTTAGACCCCGCCGTCCGACGCGGCCATCGCGGGGCTTCGCCGGGCGGGACACGATGCCGAGCCCGGCGGCGCGGGCCTCCCGCTGGCCGGCGCGCTCACCATGCCGCGGTTGATATCGTTTTGCCCGCGGGTTGCTGCGGGCGGCAACTACTGCCGTGCCTGGGTGGCCGCTACGCCGCCTCTGGCGACAGACGAGCCCATGACCGATGGCAGCCTGACGAAGGCGGCACTCATCAAGGAGGTGGTCCAAGCCGCCGACCTGACGGGTGAGCGCGCGAAGATTATCGTTGACACCGTGTTCGGCAGCATCGTGGAGACGCTGCACGGGGGAGAGAAGGTCGAACTCCGTGGCTTCGGCAGCTTCCGTCTCCGGCGCCGCGGGCGGCACCGGGGACGCAACCCGAGAACCGGCGACCAGTTGGACGTGCCGTCGAAGCGCATCGCCTACTTCACGCCAGGCAAGGAGCTGAAGGCGCTGATCAACCGCGACCCGTCGCAGCCCGCCCAGCGGCCGTCGTTCGAGTAGCCGGCGTCGGCCTGTTGCTGGGCCCGGACCGCGAGCATTTCCGATGCCGCGCCGTCGTCGCCCACGGGCGTCGACGCTTGCTGGCGAGCTACTTCGTGTCGGCCGGCCGGCTCAGTACGTGACACGCCCCGCCAGATGCGTCCAGGCGTCGAAGACATCGAGCGCCCCGTCGCACGGCACGTTCACCATCGGCAGTGCGCGCGCCTCGAACGGCTTCGCCAGCTCCTCGTAGATGAACTCGTCGCGGAATTCGATCCCGGACGCGTCGCGCCGGTTGACCGCGAAGTAGACCCGGCCCATGCGCGCCCAGTAGATCGCGCCCAGGCACATCGGGCACGGCTCGCAGCTGGCGTAGATCTCGCACCCCGACAGGTCGTACGTCGCCAGCTCGCGGGAGGCGTTGCGGATCGCCACCACCTCGGCATGAGCCGTCGGGTCCTTCGTGCGCAGCACCTCGTTCCAGCCTTCGCCGACGACCACGCCGTCACGGACGACCACGGCCCCGAACGGACCGCCGTGGCCCAGCTCAATGCCACGGCCGGCTAGCGCCACTGCCCGCCTCATGTGTGTTCGGTTCATCGTCCTACCGGCCGCCGCCTCAACGCGTCAGTACAACTCCGTCCGAGCACTCTCTTGCTCGCCCGCGTCGATCTCGGCAGCGTCAGCCCCGGCGATCTGGTCCGCCAGCACCCGGCCGTAAGTCGGGAAGCAGGAGCGCTCAACCTGCGCGTCCGGCTCCCAGAGTCGGGCTCGAATCAACGCTTTGGCGCAGTGCAAGAACGCTTCCTCGACCGTCACCCTGAGGACGCAGATAGGCAGCTTGCCCTTGATGGCCAGCGGTCGCAGCAGCTCCGCTTCCGTGGACAACTCAGCCCGCCCGTTGACCCGTAACGTCTCCGTCAGGCCCGGTACGAAGAACACCAGACCCACGTACGGGCGTTCGATCAGGTTCATCAACGTGTCTACCTGACGATTCCCCGGCCGGTCCGGTAGCAACAGCGTCCTGTCGTCCAGCACGTGCGCCAGCGACCCGGGCGGGTCGCCCCGCGGCGAGGCGTCGGCCCGACCGTCGGCGCGGGCCGAACTGATGACGTAGAACGGCGACAGCGCGATGAACTTCCGGCAGTGAACGTCCAGATGGTCCAGAACCTTGAGGCCGGCCCGCGCGGCGGGCGGCCGATAGACCCGACGAAGCTCCGCCAAGGTGTCGATAGCCATCACGACCTCCGTTTCGCCACGGCAAGCACCATACCATCACGCCACTTGCACGGGAACCCCTGGTGCTGCACGGACCGGCCGGACTCGCCGCGGACAGACTTCGCCCAGTCGTCCATCAAAGCCGCCGCCGCTCGAACCGATCCGACCGCGCAGGATGGTCCGTCCGCCCGGCCGCCCAGTCCCGGAAGCTCGACCGGAATCCATGGCCACGGCCGCGATCCCGTGCAGCCGGAGCATCTTCGGAAGCGTCGATGCCGCGCCCGGCTTGCCGCTCCGCATCGGGGAACACGAGGTCGCCGTCGCCGAGCGTGCGGGGTCGAGGGCCTCCACTGCCTCCGCACTCCTGGCCGTCACCCCGGCCGGCGCGCAGGAGACCGGGACGGTGCGCGGCACCGTGACCTTGTTAGAGACCGGCGGCCTCGTCGACGGCGCGGTGATGTTGATCGTGGGAACCGGCGCCTTCGCGCTGGCCGAGGACGGACGGTTCGAGATCACGAGCGTCCCGGCCGGCTCGTACGAGGTGACCGCCCAGCGCGATCGACTCACCGCGGCCGGCCAGACCGTCACCGTCACTCCCGGCGGCACCGCCACCGCCGACTTCGCGCTCAACCTGTCGCCGGTGCGCGAGGAGGTGACGGTCACCGCGGCCGCGGTCGGCGCGGCGGCGACCCCTGCAGTCGTTCAACGCGGTCACCACCGTCGACTCGCTGCGGATCGCCCGCCAGGCCCCCGCCATCGGCGAGGCCCTCGAGTACGAGCCGGGCGTCGCCAACTGCGTAATCCGGAGGATCTTGACCGCCGAATCCGGCGGAAGCTGAACACGGGATCCGGGATGTTGAACACCGGATCCGGTGAAGTTGAACACCGAATCCGGTCATCGTGAACGCTCGTCGGTAGTCCTGATCAGCGCACGCTGGCCTTCGAAGAGGAGGGCGAGGCGATGCCGGCACGGACGCTACTGATGAGGAAGATTCGTGAGATTCTTCGGCTCATGTTCGCGACCGCGAGGAAACGACGCGTATGTCCAACTGGAGATACGCGTCAGTCTTGCGTGTCGCTTGACAGGCTCTTCGCCCATGTCCGCCCGCAGCTTGCCCTCGACCAGAACCTCGATGAGGTCATCCGAGAGTCCGTAGCGGACGCGTCTCGACTGGAAGAACCTCGGCAAGTACGCCCCGGACGTTGACGAACCGCGCACGTGCCGATGCCGGCGGATCGGGGCAAACGCTGAGACGCCTGGGCCGGGTGTCCAGCCGGCGCGGCTATCTGCGCCCGCCGCTCGCGGTCGACACCGCCGCTCGCATCTTTGAGCTCCGGGACGAGGGCTTCAGCGACGACCGCACGATGTGGATGCGGGACAACCTCGACGTCCTTCGCGGGCTGAACCCTCCGCCTGCACCCAATCTGCGGCATCGGACGCGATCTTCGGCCCGACACCACCCGCTCGAGCATTGCCAGCCGGCGCGACCGCGGTTTGATGGCGGCCGGGCGTGGCGCACTGTCCCGATGCCGTCTCGGAGTCCGTCCGGAAAAAAATTTCCGTTCTTTTCTTGTCGATATGCAAGGGAGGAACCGGACGGAAGTGGACTCGGGACACCCTGAAGCGGACCCAGCCGGACAGAAGTGGACAGAAAGTGACTCAGCCGGACAACTTGTTCATACAGTTAGGTTTACGGTTTTTCGTGGTACGCTCGAGATCCGAGCCGGTCGCAGCGCATCCGCTGTGATTCTGACAGACCAGGGAGTGTATTGCGATGACAGGGAATCAAGGCTTCGCCCGCCCGACTCAGGTCGCGACAAGCGGCATGCCCAGACTCCTCACCCTGCGTGAGGTAACCGAAATGACCGCCGTGTCGCGCTCGGTCATCTACGCGCTGATGGCTGCCTCCAAATTCCCGAAGCCCATCCGCGTCGGAGACCGCGCGGTTCGGTGGGTTGAGCAAGAGGTGTTCGACTACATCGCCAGCCGTCCCCGCGCCGGCTCCGAGCGGCCCGCGTAGGCCACCATGCTCGACGACCTGCTCGACCGCCTGGACGGCGTCAGGCAGTCCGGCGCGCACTGGCGGGCGCGCTGCCCGGTCCATGACGACCGCCGGGTCTCGCCGTCGGTCGGCCGGCGGCGACGATGGCCGCCGGCTCCTGAAGTGTAGCGCCCGGCTGTGCCTGACCGGTTCCGCCGAACGGACACCGCCGCCAGCCGGCGTGGCGGGAGGTCGCCGACGTGTTCGAGGTCGTGCGCTCCGAGCCGAAGGACTTCCGGCAGGCGAGGCCGGCCGGTGGCGGATCGAGCACACCGAGCAGACTGAGGGCGGCTGGCGTGCGGCGCGTGCTCATCGTTCCCGAAGCCGACGAGGACGGTCGAGCGCACGGACAGGCGGTCGCCAGGGCGTGCGCCGATGCGGGGGCTGCCGGCCGGCGTGGTGCGGTTGAGCGACGCCGACAGGGAGGGCGCTCGCTGCGGGGTCCGCCGGTTGTCGCCCGGCTGATCGTCTAGGTCGGGCGGGTCGCGCTGCTGCACGCGCGGGAGAAGGCCGGCAAGAGCACGCTGATCGGCGCGGCGGTTGCCGCGGTCACGCGAGGGCGCCTTTCCTTGGGACCAGCTGGTCATAATGATCAGTTCTCGATGGTCGTTGACACCTCCCGCCCCGCCGCAACCGGAGGAATCCCGCAACCGGAGGAATCCGAGCGAGACGGCCAAATGGGGCGATGCGGAGGGCGAGTACCGGGAGTCGACAGCGACCGGCGCCGCCGTCGACATGATCGTGTCCGTCAGCCCGGGGGACGACGCCGCGAGCCCGCCGCCTCACGACGTCCGCGCGCGGGAACGAGGGATCCGTCGTCGTCGAGCCCGGCGTCGGCTTCAGCCAGCCCCGGATGTGGACGTCGATGAGCAAGCCGCGCACACGGCGAGGCCGTGGCCCGCCCGCTCGCCGCCCGCGTCCTGCGAGCGGTAGCGGCAACGATGCCGCGGACCGAGCGTTGCGGTTGAATGGAGAGGGTCGGAACTGACGGACTGACGACGCCGTGGCGCGCTCGTGGGCGGCAGACCGTCATCGCCTGAGCCGGATGGCCCCTCCCCGCGCCTCGCCGAGATAGGCGGCCCAGTCGTCCATGAGGTGACGGCGGCGTGCGAACAGATCCGATCTCGCGTAGGCGGCCTCGGTCGGATTGGCGACCGCGTGCGCCAGCGCCGCCTCGATGACCTCGCGAGGGTGGTCCGTCCGCTCGGCCGCCCAGTCCCGGAAGGACGACCGGAAGCCATGCGGAACGGCCCTGACGCCCTGTTCCTTGACGAGCTTCGACAGCGTCATGTTCGAGAGCGGATTGCCCCGAACGCCCGGGAAGACCAGCCCGGCACCGTCGCCGAGGAGCCACGCCTCGCGCAGGATCTCGACGGCCCGTCCGCTCAGCGGCACGCGGTGGTCGCGCTTCGCCTTCATGCGGCTGCCGGGAACCACCCAGACGCCCGGGCGGACGTCGATCTCGTCCCACGTCGCGAGCCGCACCTCGCCGGACCGCGCCGCCGTCAGCACCAGAAACTCGAAGGCGAGCTTCGTCCCGGTCCAGGCCCGCGACGCGCGGACGACGGCGATCGCGTCGGCAACCTCCTCGTACGGCAGCGCCGTCATGTGCCGGACGACATCCTGCTGGCGGCCGAGCGCCTGCCCGAGGGCCTCGCCGGCCGGGTTGTCGGGCCGGTGCTGCATTGCCACGGCCCACTTCATGACGGCGCCTATGCGCTGACGCACGCGGCGCGCCGTCTCGGGCTTGGCGTGCCAGATCGGCGTGAGCACCTGCAACAGGTCGGCGGAGGTGACCTCGGACACGGGCTTGTCGCCGATGTGGGGGAACGCGTAACGCTGAAGGCTCGAGGGCCAGTCCTTGGCGTGCTTCGGGTTGCGCCACGCCGCCCGCTGCTGCTTCAGGACCTCGGCGGCGGCCTCCTCGAAGGTGGGCATGCCCCGGCGGCGGCTCTTGGCCGCGAGCGGGTCGCCGCCCGACCGGGCGAGCTTGCGGTTGGCGAGCGCCTGCTCGCGGGCTTCGGCCAGGGGCACCAGGGCGTAGCCGCCGAGCCCGAGCACGCGCACCTTGCCGCGGATCGTGATCTTCTGGACCCAGCGCCGCGCGCCCGACGGATCGACGTGCAGGTACAGCCCGTTGCCGTCGGCGAAGCGCCCGGCCTCGCCGACCGTGCGGCAGAAGGCGGCCGAGAGCGCCTTGTCGGGGTGCCGTCCCCGGCGCTTGGGGGCGCGCGGCTTCTTCGGGAGTGGAGGCATCCTGTTTCGCCTTTTGTTCCGGTATCACTCGATTGCACATCCTGTTACCCATTTATTTTCGGACTATAGCGAAAGTGCCCGGACGGGTCAAGACCGGCCCGGACCGACAACCCTTTTTTACTAAGGAATTTGCGAAGGACGAATCCGGACGGTACGGGACGGCGCCGAAAAGCGAAGGTGGGTTGTCATGCGGTCCACCACCCGCCGTTCCGGACCCCCCGGGCGTCACCGCTCCTCGACCAGGTCCAGGTACTTCAGGGCGCCGCCCGTATTGAGCAGGACCACCTCGGCATCCCTTGCGATGGTGCCGTCACGGACCAGTTGCCGCAGGGCCGCGAGGGTGGCCCCGCCTTCCGGCGCGGCGCCGATGCCCTCGCGCCGGCCGATGTCGTGCATGCCCTGCACCATGTCGCGGTCCGACACGGCGACGGCGGCCCCGCCGCTCTCGCGGAGCGCGCGCAGGACGAGCACGTCGCCCACCGCCGCGGGGACGCGCAGGCCGTCGGCCACGGTGGCCGCGCCCTCCCACGGATCGGCGGTGTCCGCTCCGGCGTGGAACGCCCGAACCATCGGCGCGCAACCCTCGGCCTGCACCGTCACCAGCCGTGGGCGCGGTCCCTTCACCCAACCCAGCGCCTCGAGCTCCTCGCACGCCTTCCAGATGCCGACGATGCCGGTCCCCCCGCCGGTCGGATAGACGATCCAGTCGGGCCAGCGCCAGCCGAGCTGCTCGGCGATCTCGTAGCCCATGGTCTTCTTGCCCTCGACCCGATAGGGCTCCTTCAGGGTGGAGACGTCGTACCAGCCCAGCCGGCGGCCCTGTTCGGCCGCGATCCGGCCGGCGTCCGTGATCAGGCCGTCGACCAGGGTGACCTCCGCGCCGTGCAGGCGGCACTCGTGAATGAAGGGCGCCTTGACGTCGCGGGGCATGAACACGCGGGCCTCGATACCGGCGTTCGCCGCGTAGGCGGCCAGCGCGCAGGCCGCGTTTCCGGCCGACGGCACCGAGAGGGTCGCCGCCCCCAGCGCGTGGGCGCGGGTGACCGCGGCGGACATGCCGCGCGCCTTGAAGGAGTTGGTCGGGTTGAGGGCCTCGTCCTTGACGAACAGCCGGTCGAGCCCCAGCTCGGCCCCGAGGGCGGGGGCGGGGAAGAGCGGGGTCCAGCCCTCGCCCAGCGTCACCGCCCGGTCGCCGTCGGCGAGGGGGAGCGCCGGCGCGTAGCGCCACATGGACGGGACGGCGCCGCGCAGCGATTCTCGGGACCAGGCGGCGCCGATGCGCTCCCAGTCGTAGCGGGCCAGCAACGGCCGGCCGCATTGGCACAGGTGCCGGCGCCGGTCCGCGTCGAACGGTCCGACGCCGCACGAGACCGAGCACTCGAGGTGGAAGCGGGTCGCCATCGTCGCGCCGGCCGTCACCGTTCGAGGAGCTCCGCGTCCTTGGCCTTCAGCAGATCGTCGATCCGGGCGATGTGCTCGTCGGTGACCTTCTGCACCTCGTCGAGGGCCCGCCGCTCGTCGTCCTCGGAGATCTCGTGGCTCTTGAACAGCTTCTTCAAGGCGTCGTTGACGTGCCGGCGGACGCCGCGCACGCCGTTGCGCCCCTCCTCGGCCAGCGCATGCACGATGCGCGACAGCTCCCGCCGGCGATCGTCGTTCAGCGGGGGAATCGGAAGCCGGACCAGCTTGCCGTCGTTGGCGGGGTTCAGCCCGAGGTTCGCGCGCTGAATGGCGCGCTCGATGGCGCCTATCTGGCTCGGATCGAAGGGATGCACCACGATGAGGGTCGGCTCCGGCACGGAGAGCGTGGCAACCTGGTTCAGCGGCATCTGCGTGCCGTAGGTCTCGACCCGGACCGAGTCGAGAATGCCCACCGATGCCCGCCCCGTGCGCACGCCCGCCAGCTCGTGCTGCACGTGGGCGACCTGCCCCTCCATGCCGACCCGGGCCTCGGCCACGGCGCTCTTCTCGTCGGTGATGTTCATCGCGACCCCTGCTCCTTTCCGCACCAGAGGCGTCGACCGGTCACGCGGTGACCACGGACCCGACCGGCTCTCCCAGGACCGCCCGCCGCACGTTGCCCGGCGTCTTGAGGTTGAACACCACGATGGGGAGCTTGTTGTCCATGCACAGCGAGATGGCCGTGGTGTCCATGACGTTCAGCCGCCGCTCCAGCACCTCGTGGTGCGAGAGCGAGTCGAGCCGCGTCGCGGCCGGGTCGACGGCCGGATCGGCGGTGAAGATGCCGTCCACCTTCGTGGCCTTCATGATGACGTCGGCCCGCACCTCCATCGCCCGGAGCGCGGCCGCGGTGTCCGTGGTGAAGTACGGATTGCCGGTGCCGGCCGCGAACAGCACCACCCGCCCCTTCTCGAGGTGCCTGACGGCGCGCCGCCGGATGAAAGGCTCGGCGACGGTGCGCATCTCGATGGCGGTCAGCACCCGGGTGGCCGCGCCGTGGCGCTCCAGGGCGTCCGAGATCGCGAGGGCGTTCATCACCGTCGCCAGCATGCCCATGTTGTCGGCAGTGGTGCGGTCCATGCCCTTCGCGCTTGCGGCGAGGCCCCGAAAGATGTTGCCGCCGCCGATGACGACGGCGATCTCCACGCCGAGCCGCCGGACGTCCGCGACGTCGAGCGCGATCTGATTGGCGACGAGCGGATCGATGCCGTACGAACGGTCGCCCAGGAGCGCCTCGCCGGACAGCTTGAGAAGGACGCGGCGATAGGCGGGGGCAGCCATCGAGTGTCGGGATTATAGCCCAGCAGCCGCCGCTGGCGGCCCCGCGGCAGGGGGCGCGGTCGACCTCGGCGCCGCGCCGGGCCGACCGCGCGGAGTGCGTGATCTCGACAAGGGGGGTGACCGGACGCAGGGCGCGACCGCCGCGTCAGTCCGCCGATTCTCCGATCTTGAACCGTGCGAACCGTACGATCGTGATGTTCTCGCCCATCTTGGCGATGGCCGCGGTCACGAGATCGCCAATCGAGGTCTTGGGGTCGCGGATGGACGGCTGATCGAGCAGCACGACCTGCTGGTAGTAGCTGTTCATCTTGCCCGCGACGATCTTGTCGATGACCTGCGGCGGCTTGTTCGAGCCTTCGAACTGCGCGCGGAAGATGGCCTTCTCCCGGTCCGCGTCTTCGCTCGGAACCTGCTCCCGCGTCACGTACGCCGGGCTCGCCGCCGCGATGTGCATGGCGACCTCGCGGGTGAGCTGCTGAAACTCGTCGGTCCGCGCGACGAAGTCCGACTCGCAGCCGACCTCAACCAGCACGCCCACCTGTCCGCCCATGTGGATGTAGCTGCCGACCAGGCCCTGGCTGGTGCTCCGGCCCGACCGCTTGGCGGCGCGCGCCTGCCCGCGGGTCCGCAGAATCGTAATCGCCTTCTGGACGTCGCCCTCGGCCTCGGTGAGGGCCGACTTGCAGTCCATGAATCCGGCTCCGGTCTTTTCCCGGAGGTCCTTGACCTGTGCGGCGGAAATGGCCATTGCTTAATCTACCTCTCGCTATGTCGATCCGGTCGATCCGGTCGATCCGGCTCGGCTTGGTGATCGGGTGTCAGTGCGCCGCGGGGCCGGCCGCGAGGGGCGCCGTGCGGGGTTCCGCGTCCGAGCCGTCTCGTCGCACGTTCCAAGCACGGCCAAGCGCCTCGGACGTGCCCGGGCGCGCCCACGGTGCCCGGCGCCGTCCACCGCAGGTGCTGACGAGCGGCCCCGTGGCGATGGAGCGGCGGGACTCTCGCTGCAGACCGGTCAGGCGGAGGCCGGAGACGCCGCCGGGGCCGGGTTTTTCGTCATGGGGGGCGCCGCCGCGTTCGGGGTGGCCGGGCCGGCGGGCGCCTTCTGCGACGATTCGCGCCGATCGCGGCCGGCGATGGCGGCATCGGCAATCCGGGCCAGGAAGAGGCGAATCGACCGCAACGCGTCGTCGTTGCCGGGAATCACGTAGTCGACGTCATCCGGGTTGCAGTTCGTGTCGACGATGCCGATGACCGGAATCTTCAGCTTTCGCGCTTCGTCGACGGCGATCTTCTCTTTCCGCGTGTCGACCACGAACACCGCGTCCGGGAGCCTGGACATGTGACGGATGCCGTCCAGATTCTTGTGCAGCTTCCGCTTTTCCTTCTCGATTCGGGCGATTTCCTTCTTCGAGAACGTGTCGTACCGGCCGTCCTCGGCCATCGCCTCCATGTCGCGAAGTCGCGCGATGCTGCGCTGGATGGTGACGAAGTTGGTCAGCAGGCCGCCGAGCCACCGCTGGTTCACGAAGAACATCCCGCAACGCCGGGCCTCCTCGACCACGAGGTCCTGCGCCTGGCGCTTGGTGCCGACGAACAGCACGGTCTTGCCCTCGGCCGCGAGATCGCGGACGAACGCCTCCGCCCGGTCGAACAGCTCGGCGGTCCGGCTCAGGTCGATGATGTAGATCCCGTTCCGGGCCCCGAAGATGTACGGCTTCATTTTCGGGTTCCAGCGCTTGGTCTGGTGCCCGAAGTGCACGCCTGCCTCGAGCAGGTCCTTGATGGCGATCGACGTCAAGCTTCCTCCATCTGCTCTGCGGAGCCGGCGCGGCCGGCCCGCGCCGTATCCCGCTTGCTTGCACGGGGTTCAGCCGAGGCTGCGTCGACAACCTCAGCGCTTGCTGAACTGGAACCGCTTTCGGGCTCCGGCCAGGCCGTACTTCTTGCGTTCCTTGATCCGGGCGTCGCGGGTCAGCATGCCGGCCTTCTTCAGGGCCGGCCGCAGCTCCGCGTCGAAAGCCACCAGGGCCCTCGCGATGCCCAGGCGAAGCGCGTCCGCCTGGCCGGTGACGCCGCCGCCCCTGGCCGTCGCGAGGATGTCGACCTTGTCGGCGGCCTCCGCCAGCTGGAGCGGGGCGGTGATGCGAGTGCGCACCGCCTCCGAGGGAAAACGCTTCTCCAGGGACGTTCCCCGGATGACCAACTCGCCCGAACCGGGCTTCAGGAACACCCGCGCCGTCGACGACTTGCGCCGTCCGGTACCGTAGAAATTCGTCGCCGCCACGTCAGGCCACCTCGAATTGCCGGGGCTGTTGGGCCGCATGCGGATGGTCGGGTCCGGCGTAGACCTTCAGCTTGCGGTACATCTGTTTGCCCAGCTTGGTTTTGGGCAGCATGCCGCGCACTGCCTCCTCGACGATCCGGGCCGGCATCCGTTGCCGCATGGTCTTGGCCCGTGTCTCCCGCAGACCGCCCTCGTAGCCGCTGTGACGGCGGTAGAGCTTCTGTTCTTCCTTGGCGCCGCTTAGCCTGACCTGTTTGGCGTTCGTGATGATGACGAAGTCGCCGGTGTCCAGAAACGGCGCGTATTGGGGCTTGTGCTTGCCTTGCAGCAGCTTGGCGGCGACGGTCGCCACGCGGCCGAGCACGTGCTCGCCAGCGTCGATGACGTGCCATCGCCGTTGAACGCTCGAGGCCGACGGTACATACGTGGACATCTACTCTCCAGCGGCCTCCATCGCCGCAGACGTAAACCAAAAGGCTACGCGCAAATCGGCCGCGGTGTCAAGAATTGCCGCATCCCGGCCGGTCGAGGTGGCGATTTTCGCGCCGAACTCGCGGGCGCGCTCACCGATGGGGCGGAACTGCGGCGTGCGGGCGGGAAGGAAACGGAACGGCCCGAGACGGATCGGATATTGCTAGACGTAGGACTCGGGAGGACTCGCCGGACTCGGATGACTCGGGAGAACCCGGGCAGGACTCGGGCAGGACGGGATCGGGAGGAGCACGAGAGTCGGAGTCGCCATCGGCGGTCGGACGCGGGGGAGACCGCCCGCCTGCCCCAGGAGGTCGAGAACATGATCTTTCGCCGCCGGGAATCGCTGGTCGGAGTCGATATCGGGTCGAGCGCGGTCAGGACGGTCGTCCTGCGGCGGACGTCGCGCGGCCGCGAGGCGGTGGCGGTGGGCTTCGAGCCGATGCCCCGCGGCAGCATCGTCGACGGCGACATCGTGGCCCCCGGCGTGGTGACCGAGGTCCTCGGCCGAGCGTTCGAGGAGAACGGCATCGGGGCGAGGCGGGTCGCGACCGCGGTGTCCGGCAACGCGGTCATCGTCAAGCGGATCACCCTGCCGCTGATGGACGAAGACGATCTGGCGGAGTCGATTCTGTGGGAGGCCGAGCAGCACATCCCCTTCGACACCAGGGACGTCAACCTCGACTATCAGGTGTTGAAGGTGGGCGGCGGCGGCCCGGCGGACCGCGCATCGATGGACGTGCTCCTCGTGGCCGCGAAGAAGGAGAAGGTCGCCGAGTACGCCGACGTGGTCTCCGGGGCGGGCGGCGTCCCGGCGGTGGTCGACGTGGCGGCATTCGCTCTGCAGAACGCGTTCGAGCTCAACTATGGCATGGACGCGGCGCGGGTCACGATGCTCGTGAACGCGGGCGCGAGCGGCATGAACGTGAACGTCGTGGAAGGCGGGCAATCGCTCTTCACCCGCGACGTCGCCATGGGGGGCGACGCCTACACCGAGGCGCTTCGGTCCGAGCTCGGCCTCTCGTTCGAGGATGCGGAACGGCTCAAGCGGGGACAGGCCGTGAACGGGGCGGGCTCCGACGATGCCGGCCCGATCGTGGGTGCGGTCACCGAGCACCTGCTGCTGGAGCTCGAGAAGACGCTCGACTTCTTCAGGGCCACGGCCGGCGCCGAGCGCGTCGACGAGCTCGTGGTCGGCGGCGGCTCCGCCGCCGTCCCCGGCCTGCTGCCGGGGCTCGAGGCCCGGTTCGGGGTCCCCGTCTCGCCCTTCGATCCGTTTCGACGGATCGCCTGCGGTCCCGAAGAGCGGAGCGTGGAGCGGGACGGGTCCGCCGCCGCCGCCGCGGTCGCGGTGGGCCTCGCCCTGCGGCGCGGGGAGGACGGATGATTCGCATCAACCTGCTGGATGTCGAGTCCCGACCCGTACCCCCGCCCCGGGGCCACCGGGGAATGCGGGCGGGGCTGGCCGTCGGCGGCCTCGCCGTGGCGGCGGGGCTCGTGCTCTGGCCGGTGCTCTCGGTTCGCAGCCAGTCGATGCGCCTCGACGAACGGTTGCGGACCGTCGATCGGGAGCTGGCCGGCCTTGCCGGCGTGCCGTCCCTGCGGGACGAAGCCGAGCGTCGGAGCGACGTCCTGGCGCGGCGGGTGGCCCTGACGGAAGCGTTGCGGGCGGCGCAGGGCGCGCCGGTGCGCATGCTCGACGCGGTGGGCCGCGCCCTGCCCGACGCCCTGTGGCTGACGGAGCTTCGGCAGCAGGGAGACAGCATCACGATGGCGGGACGGGCGACGGGGATGAACGGCGTGTCGGATCTGGTGGCGGGGCTCGAGTCGTCCGGGGGCTTCCTCTCGCCGATCGAGATCGTGGAGAGCCGACTCGAGGCGCACGCGGGGACCGAAGCGGTTCGTTTCGAGCTCCGCATGCGGTTCCCGCTTCCCTCGCCCTGAAGCGGTGCGGAAGGCACGGCCGAACGGCGACGGGACGTTCGCCGGCGGCGCAGAGGGCCGATCATGGAAACGGGCTTCGCGAGACTGCCGTGGTACGGACGGGTCGGGGCGGTGGCGGCGCTCGCCGCGACCCCGTGTCTCGTCGGCTGGCTCGCCTGGCTGCGGCCGCAGCTCCACGAGCTCGACGAGGGGCGCTCGTCGCTGGCGCGCAAGGAGGCGCAGCTGCTGCAGGCGCGGCGCGATGAGGCCGAGCTGGCTCGGCTCCTGACCCGCGTCGACGACCTCACCCTCCGGCTTGGCCGCCTGGGCGCGGCCCTGTCCGAACCGGAGGAGGTCGCCGTGCTGCTGCGCCGGCTGCAGGTCTTCGCGGTCCGGTCGAACCTGACGATTCGGGCGTTCACGCCGCAGCCGCCGGCTGAGCACGACCTGCACACGGCGTGGTCGTACCGGTTGAGCCTCGAGGGCACCTATCACGGACTGACCGCGTTCTTCGGCCGAATCGGCGGGCTCTCGCGCGTCGTGACGATCGGCGACGTGGTGATTCGGGCGGCGGACTCGCCGGGGCCCGACCGCACCATCACCGTGGAGTGCACGGCCACCGCGTTCGTGCTGAACGACCCGTCGGGGCCAGGCGCCGGCGGGCCGGGGGAGAGTGAATAGTGGGTGACTCGATGACCCGCGGCGTACGGGCGACGGTGCTGGCGGGGCTGGGCGCGGCCGTGCTCGCGGCGGGCGGACGACCCGTGCCGGCTTGCGCGCAGGAAGCCGGCGGCGCCCCCGTGGTCGGGGCCGGCCCCGCCCCGGACGGGCGCAGGGACCCCTTCGTCCGTCCGGTCGCGCCGCGTGCCGGCGAGGCGGAGGGAGAGCGGCCCGGGGGCCTGTCAGGCCTCGCGGTGGAGGACGTGGCGCTGCGGGGGGTCGTCTGGAGCCGGGAGGGCCCCTTGGCGGTCCTGGAAGCGCCCGACCGCACAACCTACGCGGCGCGGCCGGCCGACCGTCTGTACGACGGTGCGGTGCAGGCGATAACCGAAGGCACCGTGCTGTTCTTGCTGGACGTCGTCGATGCGGTCCCCACCGGGGCAAGAGAGGTCCGCAGGCGGCTGCGCGGACCGGAGAGTGCGCGATGAGGGTGACGAGGAGCTGGGCGGTCGGATGGGTGCTGGTGCTGGGTTCCGGTCCGGGCGAGGCGGCCGGGCGCCCCGCGCCGATACCGGCGGCAACGGCGATCGTGGCCGTCGAGTCGGCGGTCCGCCCGGATGCGGTCACCGTGACGATTCGCGGGAACGGTGCGCTCTCACCGGGCCGCATCCGGCGGGTCGAGCACTTTCGACCCCGGCTGGTCATCGACTTCCCGGGACTGGCCGCCGAGGCCGCGCCGGCCGTGCCGGTCGGGAACGACCCGGTGGACCGTGTGCGGGTCGACCGGCACTCGGTCGAGCTGACCCGGGTGGTCGTCGAGCTCGCGCGCTCCGCGCGGTATCGGGTCGAGCTCGCCGGGCTTCCGGCGCAGGGGTTGCGGGTGGTGTTCCCAAGGGAGGCGCCGGTCGAGCCGGGCCCTGGAGGCGCGGGGGCGCCGCCCTTGCGCGGGCCCGCGCGCCTTGCCGGCCGCTTCGTCGGCGCCGTCGGCGAGCTCGGCGCGGGGGCGACGCCCTTCCTCCGGCCCGCGCGCCCCGGCCGCGTGGTTGCGGCCGCATCGGCCATCCCGGCAACGGCGGTGTACGCCGGCCGGGGGAGCGACGTCCCCGGCGGGGCGGGTGTGCCGGTCGGCGCCACCCCGGAGTCGGGGGGGCATCGGCCATCGCGCGGGGCGACCCGGAGGGCCGGCGACATGGCGGCGTCGGGGTCCTTGCGGCGTGCCGGCGCGTCCTGGACATCGACGGGACCGTCCTTGCGCGGCGACATGGCGGCGCCGGGGTCCTTGCGGCGTCCCGGCCAGGCGACGCGAGACCGGCCGCCGTACACGGGAGATCCGGTGTCGATGGACTTCCAGAACGCGGACCTGCGGGCGGTCCTCAGGGTGTTCGCGGAGATCAGCGACCTGAACCTCGTCATCGATCCCAGCGTGCAGGGCGTAGTGAACGTGGCCCTCACCCAGGTGCCGTGGGACCAGGCGTTCGACGTCATCCTGCGGGCCAACGGGCTCGACTACGAGATCGAAGGCACGGTGGTGCGAATCGCCTCGGTCGAGCGGTTGCGCCAGGAAGCCGAGGCGAGAGCGGCGCTGGCCCAGCGCGAGGCGGAGGCGGGCGAGCTGGCGGTGTTCACGCGGACCCTGAGCTACGCCCGCGCGGACGACCTCGTCCCGCTGCTCACGAGCACGCTCCTGTCGCCGCGGGGCGAGGTGTTCACCGACCCCCGGACCAACACGCTCATCATCCGCGATCTCGAAGACCGACGGCCGGCTCTCGACGATCTGCTGGCCACGCTGGACCGGGTCGAGCCGCAGGTGGAGATCGAGGCCCGCATCGTGCGGGCGGGCCACGACTCGGCCCGGGCCCTCGGCGTTCAGTGGGGTTTCGGCGGCCGCCCCGCTTCGGACGGCGGCGGGTCGCCGGGTCCGCCGGGCACCGGGGCGACCGGGAGCGGGCTTGCGCTGTCCGACCGGCGGCTCGAGACCGGGGTCGACCTCGGCGTCGGCGCACCCACGTCCAGCCTCGGCGTCGCGCTGGGTTCCGCCGGGGCCCCCCTCGACCTCGACGTGGTCCTGTCGGCGCTGGAGAGCCGGGGCGAGCTGCAGATCATCTCGAGCCCCCGGGTCACGACCCAGAACAACGTCGAGGCGGAGATCCTGCAAGGCGATCAGATTCCCTATCAGACGGTCGCCAACAACACCGTCACCGTGCAGTTCAAGGAGGCGGCCCTGACCCTGCGGGTGACGCCGCAGATCACCGCGGCCGACACCGTCATCATGCAGGTCGAGGTCGAGAACTCGTTCGCCGACTTCGCCCGGGCGCTCGGCACGCCCCCGATTCCCGCCATCGTGACCCAGCGCGCGTCGACGACGGTGCAGGTCGGCGACGGAGAGACGGCGGTCATCGGCGGCATCTACGAGAACACCCGCAGCCGGCAGAGCAGCCGCACGCCGGGGCTGCACCGCGTTCCCCTGCTCGGATGGCTGTTCAAGAGCTCGGCCCGCAACGAGAGCACCGACCAGCTGATGATGTTCCTCACCCCCCGCATCGTGCGGCGATGAATGGCGAGAGCCTGGCCCGCAACGAGAGCACCGGTCCAGCTGGTGATGTCATCCCCCCGGCATCGTGCGGCGATGAACGGCGAGAGCTCGGCCGCCACTCGAGCGCCGGCCAGCTGATGATGTCCCCGCCGCCGCAACCTGCGGCGATGGGCGGGTCTGGGAGCCGGTCGCGGGTTGGGGTATCGTTCCTCCGGCGGCAGCGCGCATGGCCATCGAGGCGCGAGGAGAATCGTGGAGAACGACACGTACTGGTCTCGGAGGAGACGCGGCCTGTTCGCATCGCCGGGTGGAGCCGGCGGCGCCATGCAGGTTCGCGAGCGGAGCGGAGAGCTCGACCTGCTCCTCGTGACGCACGCCGCGAACATCTTCTATCTCACCGGCTTTCGCGGGAGCGCGGGCATGCTGCTGGTCGGTCCCGGCGAAGCCACCCTGATCGTCGACGCGCGCTACGTCACGGTGGCGCGCCGCGTGCTCGACGACGCTTCGGCCCCCGGCGAGCCGGTCGTTCTGGCGGAGGTCGAGTCGTCGTACGAGGAGACCCTGTGCGAGCTCCTGCGGGCCCGCGGGACGTGCCGTCTCGGCATCGAGAGCGACCACATGACGGTGGCCCGGCACGAGTGGATCGAGCGGACCATGGCCGGCTCGGGGGTCGAGCTGCACCGCACGTCGGGGCTGGTCGAGGCGGGCCGGCTCGTGAAGGACTCCCGGGAGGTGGCGACCCTGCGCGCGGCCGGCCGCCGCATCTCGGAGGTGATGGCCGAGATGCTCGCGGGCCTGCGGCCGGGCCGCCGGGAGCGGGACGTGGCGGCGGACATCGATTGGGCGGTCCGGCGCGCCGGGTTCGAAGGCCCCGCCTTCGAGACGATCGTCGCGAGCGGCCCCAACAGCGCCCTGCCGCATGCGCGGCCCGGGAGCCGCGAGCTGGCCGCCGGCGACCTGGTGCTGCTGGACTTCGGAGGCGTGCACGAGGGCTACTGCGTGGACATGACGCGGATGGCGTCCCTCGGCCCTCCGCTCCCGCGCGCGGCGGCCTGGCACGACGCGGTCCGGGCCGCGCATGCGGCGGCCCTGGCCGCGGTGCGGGCGGGCGTGCGGGCGGTCGACGTGGACGGCGCGGCCCGGACCGTGCTGACCGACCGGGGGCTGGGAGAGGGGTTCGGTCACGGGACCGGCCACGGCCTCGGCATCGAGGTCCACGAGGGGCCGCGCATCGGCAAGCCGCGCGCGGCCGACGGTCCCGAAGAGACGCGGTTGGCGGCGGGGATGGTCGTCACCGTCGAGCCCGGGGTCTACGTGCCGGGGGAGGGGGGCGTGCGGCTGGAGGACGACGTCGTGGTGACGGAGGCTGGCTGCGAGCTGCTGACCGACGTGCCCCTCGACCTCGTTGTGGTCTAACCTAATGGGCCTCCGGCGGGGGCGGCGGGAACGCCGGTTCCGCACGCGGAGCGGAAGCGCACCAGGAGTCTGTGCCCTGGAACCGCGCGGACTCCTGGAGGGGCGGTCGGGCGCCCGGTGGAGCCGTCCGGCGACGTTGGGCGGGGTGGGCCGCCCCGCCGCCGGTGGCGGGGCGTCGTGTCGTTGCCAGAAGCCGCACCGGGGCGGCCGCGCCCCGGCTGCCAGTCGTGGGTTGTGTCGTCGATGGTCGTAGCGGGCGCTTCGCGCGGTCACCAACGGTGACGCCCGCTTCCGTGGTGGGTTTCCTGATATGGATCTCAGTAGGGATGTCCCGGCAAAGGTCGCGGAGCAGCTGAGGACGCTGGACCACGTGCTCGGGCTGATGCGCGAGCACGGGCTGGCCGAGCTGGAGCTCGAGTTGGAGGACCTGCGCATCTGCGCGCGGAAGGCGGGTGCGCCGGCCGCGCAGGATCGGGCGGCGGCCGACGCGGCGGACCCCGCGCCGGCCGGCCGCGGGCCGGTCGCGACGGTCGTCGAGGCCCCCGTCGTGGGCACCTTCTATCGGGCCGGCGCACCCGACGCGGCGCCCTTCGTGGAGGTCGGCGACCGGGTGGAGCCGGGAGACGTTCTCTGCGTCATCGAGGCGATGAAGCTGATGAACGACATCAAGGCGGAGTTCGCGGGCGAGGTCGTGGAGGTCCTCGCCGAGGACGGCCAGGCCGTGGAGTACGGCCAGGCGCTGCTCACGCTCCTGCCGTCTGCCGGACGGCGGGCGTCCTGACATGTTCCGCAAGGTGCTCGTCGCCAACCGTGGCGAGATTGCCCTGAGGGTCATCGCGGCCTGCCGGGAGCTCGGCGTCCGGACGGTGGTCGCCCACTCCCAGGCCGACCGCGACGGCCTCCCCGCGCGGTTCGCCGACGAGACGGTGTGCATCGGGCCGGCGCCCAGCCGGCACAGCTACCTGAACCGCCTCGCCGTCCTCGCGGCGGCGGAGACGACAGGTGCCGACGCCATCCACCCCGGCTACGGCTTCCTGTCGGAACGGGCGGAGCTGGCCGAGGGGTGCGCCGCCGCCGGCACCTCGTTCATCGGGCCGTCCCCCGAGGTCCTGCGGCTGCTCGGCGACAAGGCCCGGGCCCGCCAGGCCATGGGGGCGGCGGGCCTGCCCCTCGTGCCCGGCACCGAGCCCGTCGACGATGCGGCCGCGGCGGCGCGGGCGGCCCCGGAGGTCGGCTATCCCCTCCTCGTCAAGGCGGTCGGCGGCGGCGGCGGCCGCGGGATGCGGCTCGTCGAGGTTCCGGACCGGCTGCCCGACGCGTTCCGCTCCGCCGTGAGCGAGGCCGACGCCGCCTTCGGCGACCCCCGCGTCTATCTCGAGCGCTACCTCGGGGGCGCCCGGCACATCGAGTTCCAGATCCTCGCCGACGCGCGGGGTCGCACCGTGCATCTCGGCGAACGGGAGTGCTCGGTGCAGCGGCGGCAACAGAAGGTCATCGAGGAGGCCCCGGCGCCGGGCCTCGAGGCGGGCGTGCGCGAGCGCGTCGGCGGGCTCGTCGCGGCGGCCGCGCGGTCCGTCGGCTACGTGAATGCGGGCACGTTCGAGTTCCTGGTGGACAGCGACGGCCGGTTCTACTTCATGGAGGTCAATCCGCGGGTTCAGGTGGAGCACGGCATCACCGAGATGGTGACCGGCGTCGACGTCGTGAAGGCGCAGATCCGCATCGCCGCCGGAGAGCCTCTCGCGCTGGCGCAGGACGACGTGAATCTTTCCGGACACGCCATCGAGTGCCGGGTCAACGCGGAGCATCCCGAGACGTTCGTCCCGAGCCCCGGCGCCATCCGCGCCCTGGTCCTGCCCGGGGGGCCGGGCGTCCGGGTGGAGACCGCGGCCCATGCCGGCGAGATGGTCTCGCCGTTCTACGACTCGCTGCTGGCCAAGGTCATCGCCCACGGCCGCGACCGCGCCGAGGCCATCGCCCGCATGCGCCGGGCGCTCGGGATGATGGTGGTCGAAGGCGTCGACACCAACGTCCCCCTGCACCTGCGCATTCTCGAGAATCCCGATTTTCTCGCCGGGACCCTGACCACCGCGTTCCTCGATCGGTTCGTCGCCGCGGGAGCGCCGGCGGCATGAGCCCCTGGCCCCGCCTCTACGCCATCGTCGACGCGGGCCTGGCGTCGCGCTCCGGGTGGGCGCCCGTCGGTCTCGCCCGCGCGTTCCTCGACGGCGGCGCGCGCCTGCTGCAGCTTCGCGCCCCCGGCGTCGACACGGGGACCCTGGTCGACTGGGCGCGGGAGATTGTCGCCCTCGCAGCGCCGCGGGGCGCCCGGGTCATCGTCAACGACCGCTGCGACGTGGCCCTCCTGTCCGGCGCCGCCGGGGTGCACGTCGGTCAGGACGATCTCCCCCCGATGGTGGCCAGGGAGCTGCTGGGCCCGGACGCCGTCCTCGGCCTCTCCACCCACGACGCGCCGCAGGTGGAGGCGGCGGCGCGGCAGCCGGTGAGCTATCTCGCGGTCGGCCCCGTCCACGACACCCGCACGAAGGACACCGGATACGCGCCGGTCGGGCTCGAGGCGGTGCGGCGGGCGGCCCTCGCCGCCGCCGGCCGCCCGGTGGTGGCCATCGGCGGCATCACCCTGGAGACCGCGCCGGCCGTCCTCGGGGCGGGCGCGGCCTCGGTCGCGGCGATCTCGGACCTGCTCCGGGGCGGCGACCCCGCGGGGCGGGTCCGGGCCTGGCTGGAGGCCCTCGACGGCGTCGGCTGAGCCCCGGGCCGGACGGGAATCGGCGCCTTGCGGCGCGGATGCAGCGTGGCACACCCTCGGGGAGCCCGGACCGCCCTCCCCGCGGGAGCCAGTGCCTCCTGCGGGAGTCGGCGCTTGCCTGCGGGGGGCGGCGCGGCTCTACCGCCCCGACCCGCGCCGACCCTGCCGGAGCCACGGCTGTCGCTCGAAGTAGCTGTCCATCAGGGCCCGGGTCTCGCCGGACAGCAGGACGAGGGCGAGCAGGTTGGGCAGGATCACTATGCCCAGGGCGATGTCCCCCAGGTCCCAGGCGGCGGTGGGGGCGATCAGGGCGCCGAGGAACACCATGCCCACGTACACCAGCCGGTAGGGCAGGATGGCCCGCGCCCCGAAGAGGTACGCGGCGCAGCGGTCGCCGTAGTAGCTCCACGCGATGGCGGTGGAGAGGGCGAACAGCACCACCGAGAGCACCACGATCATCCCGCCCCAGTCGCCGAGCGGACTCAGTCCGCGCTGGAACCCGAGCTGGGTCAGGGGGGCGCCGCCCTCGGGCGCGTCGCCGTAGAGCACGTCGTGGACGGTCCCGTCGTCGGCGGTGGCGGCGCCGCCGGGCTCGATGGTGCCGCTGAAGGGCGCCGTCTGCGCCTCGTCCACGTAGAACCGCTCCACCGGCACGTCGTGCCAGGCGAAGGCCGCCTCTCCCGGCGCGGTCTCCTGACGGCCGTCGTCGACGCGGATCGCGTCCGGCGGGTCGGCTTCGCGCAGCGCCCCGCCGGGCTCCGTCACCACGTAGGTCAGGTCGCCCCCGGACAGCGTGAACTGCGACGGCACGCGGTCGTCGTGGACGCCGGTGATGATGATCACCAGGCAGGTCATGGTGACGATGACGATGGTGTCGATGAACGGCTCGACCAGCCCCACCACGCCTTCCGACACCGGCTCGTCGGTCTTGGCCGCGGCATGGGCGATCGGCGCGGAGCCCTGTCCCGCCTCGTTCGAGAACAGCCCCCGGTTGACGCCCCAGTTGAGGGTCACCAGGAGGACGCCGATGCCGGTGCCGGCGACCCCCGCGGTGGGATTGAACGCCTCCCGCAGGATCAGGGCGAACGTGGGGACCACCGCGCCCGCGTTCATCAGGATGATGAGCAGCGCGCCGAAGACGTAGATGCTCGCCATGAGGGGGGCGAGAATCGAGGTCACCCGGCCGATGCGGGTGATGCCGCCCAGGATGACCGCGGCCACCGCCGATGCGGCGAGCAGCCCGGTGACGACGTTGGGGGTGCCGAAGTTCGACTCGAGGGTGTCGGCCAGGGTGTTCGCCTGCACCGCGTTGCCGGTGAGGAACGCGGTGAAGCCGAGGGCGATGGCGAAGAACACCGCCATCCACCGCCATTTCTCGCCGAGGCCCCGCTCGATGTAGTACATCGGCCCGCCGGTCACCGTGCCCTCGTGCCGCTGCGCCTCGGGTTGCACGTCGCGATAGCGCTGGGCCAGGGTCACCTCGGAGAACTTCGTGGCCGCGCCGAGGAGCGCCGTCATCCACATCCAGAACAGCGCCCCCGGGCCCCCGTAGTGGATGGCCCACGCCGCCCCGGCGATGTTGCCGATGCCCACGGTGGCCGACAGGGCGGTGGTGAGGGCCTGGAAGTGCGACACGTCTCCCGGCTCGTCGGGATCGTCGTAGCGCCCCGCGGTCACCGCGAACCCGTGACCGAGCTGCCGCAGCTGGACGAACCCGAGCCGGACGGTCAGGAACCCGCCGACCCCCAGCAGGGCGATGACCTTGAGGGGCACGACCTGCTCGCCGAGGGGGATGCCGAAGCCGTCGACGTAGAACTTGACGGTCCGGATGAGCTGCTCGAGGGTCTCCATGCCATCGCTCCCCGTCCCGTCCCCGGCGGAGCGGGGCGGCCGGCCTGTCGCGGGTGGTCGGGGCGACAGTATAGTAGGGATCGATGGAGATCAGTGGGACAGCGGTGGCGAGGCGCCTCGACGGCAAGGCGGTGGCGGAGGCGATTCGCGAATCGCTGAAGCCGCGCATCGCGGGCTTCTCGGCCGCGGCGGGGCGTCCGCCGGGGCTGGGCATCCTGCTGGCGGGCGACGACGGCGGGTCGGAGATCTACGTGCGAAACAAGGTGCGCGCCTGCGAGGGGCTCGGCATGCGCGCCGATCTCGAGCGCCTGCCGGCCGACGCGGGCCTCGACGAAGTCATGGCGATAGTGGCGCGATTCAATGCCTCGCCGGCGATCGACGGGGTGCTGGTGCAGTCGCCGCTGCCGGCGGGCATGGGGGCCGACGCCGAGCAGCGGGTCTTCGACGCCATCGAGCCGGCCAAGGACGTCGACGGGTTCAACCCCGTCAACGTGGGCCGGCTGGTGCAGAACCGGCCGGCGCTGGCGCCGGGCACTCCCTCGGGGGTGATAGAGCTGCTCGACCGGTCGGGCATCCTCATCGAGGGGCGGCGCGCCGTGGTCATCGGCCGTAGCGACATCGTCGGCAAGCCGATGGCCGCCCTGCTGCTGCACCGGCATGCGACGGTGACCGTCTGCCACTCGCGGACTCGCGACCTGCCCGCCGTCGCCTCGGCCGCCGACATCCTCGTGTCGGCCATCGGGCGCCCGGGCTTCGTGACCGCGGACTTCGTGAAGCCGGGGGCGACGGTGATCGACGTGGGGACGACCCGGGTGACGGATCGGGACCGGGTCGCGGAGCTCTTCGGGCCGGACTCGCCGCGTCTCGAGGTGCTGCAGCGGCGGGGCGCCACCGTCGTCGGCGACGTGCACCCCGAGGTGGCGGCGGTGGCGGGGGCGTTGACGCCGGTGCCGGGCGGGGTGGGCCCGCTGACCATCGCGATGCTGCTGTCGAACACGGTCCGCGCGGCGGAGGCCAGGCGCTGAGGGCGCCGCGACCCCGGGCCGCATGAACCCTGCACGGCCGAATGCTGGTGCCGAGGCCGGCCAGGGCGCCGAGGGCGCCGCGACCCCGGGCCGCATGAGCCTGTTTCAGCCGAGCGGATGCCCTCCCCCTGCAGTGGTGGACGACACGCGCGTGCCCTCGCGCAACGCCTCGAGCCGCCGTGGCAGCGCCTCCACCGCATACAGCGGCAACGACAGAATACGCGCGGTCACGTCCTGCGTTCCCTCGGCGGTGCGGATGGCGTGACGAACCGTCTGCACACTGGGCGGATTGGCGTCGAATCGCACCGCGATCGGCGGCCCTTTCTCGTGGACGAACTGGAGGAGTGACTTCAGCGAGCCGCTGCGCCCGGCCTTGACCTCGATCGGCACGATGCGGTCCCGGTGCGAGATGACGTAGTCGATCTCGGCATTGCCCCGCCGTGCGTGCCGCAGCCAGTAGTAGAGCTCCGGCGGCCGGTCGCCGCCGCCGAGAGAGGCCAGTTGCTGCCCGACGTACTGTTCCGCCATCCCGCCTTCGTTCACCAGCCGGGTGTCGTCCAGCGCCTCGATGTCAGTCAGGTCGAGACCGCACATGTGGTTCATCAGCCCCACGTCCATGAACAGCAGCTTGCTCGCGTGGCTGCCCCCGTCGGCGCCCAGCGGCAGTCCAGAGCAGTGGCTGTGGGCGATCCGGTGACAGACGCGTGCCTTGACGAGCAGATCGATCGCGTGGCTCACTTCCGCCGCGCGGGCATCCGGGTCGAGGCGGCGGTAGCTCACGGGCTGCCCCACGGACCGGGGCACCAGGCGGAACAGCCGTTGGAGGCGGGCGAGCGGCTGCCGCCGTGCGTACTTGGCGAAGTCGTCCTCGTAGGTCGAGGCGATGGAACGGTGGACGGCAGACACCTCCATGGGGGAACCGGACTCGCGGTACGCCAGTACGGCCTCGGGCAGTCCGCCGACCACGAGGTACTCGCGGAGCCGCCGGCCGAGTCGGCGGTGGGCAGCCTCGGTCGGCGGCGTGTCCGGGGTCAGGTCGTCGGCCGGCCCGGCGGCCGCCGGATCGACCGCAGCGAGAAACTCGCGAAACGTCAGCGGTCCCAGATGCAGGTACTGTATGCGCCCTACCGGCATCGAGAACCCGTGCTCGGCGAGGATGAACTCGAGCAGCGACCCGGCCGCCACCACCGGCAGATCCGGTCGGTCCTCGTACAGGTAGCGCAGGGCGGGCAGAGCATTGGGGGTCGACTGCACCTCGTCCAGAAACAGGATTGCCCGGTCCAGTCGCGCGCCTCCGAGCGTCTCCAGCTCGCGCAGGATACGGCCGGTGTCCAGGCTCTCGAACACGCGGTCGAGGTAGAGATGGCGCTCCAGGTTCACCTCGCAGAGGGCTATGCCGGCCGCCGCCGCGAACCGGCGAACCAGGGTCGTCTTGCCGACCTGCCGCGCCCCGCGCAGCACCAGCGGCTTCCGGCGGCGTGCCGTCAGCCATCGATGCAGGGTGTCTTCAGCGAGCCTCTTCATGGAAAATACACCCTTAAAATATCATTCAAACTAATAAAATAAACGTCTGTATGGCGTCAGGTCTGCGTACGGATCCAGGGCGGCCTCGGCCGCCGCGTCGATTCTCGCACTCGACTTCGAGCGCCCCCCCGATCGCGCCACTTCACCAGGCACGGGTGAGGGCTGGCGGTCACCGGGGGGCGGGCAGCGAGAGGCGCACGCCGATCGTGGTCGTGATGCGGCTGTCGCGTGCCGCGGCGTGGAGGTGCGACAGACTGGTGACGGCAGCTGGCGAGGACGGGCGGCGTCAGTCGACCCCGCGGGCGAACACGTGGGGCAGGCCCTCCGCCGTGGCGACGATCTCCGCCGCGGCCTTCTGCACCAGCTCGACCGCTTCGCGCCAAATGGCATGTTGCTGCTCGGCGGCGTCCCGGCGTCCGCGCTCCCACCGTTGTAGCGCCTGCCGGATGCGGCCCAGCATCGCGCGCTGATCGTCGAGCACCTGCCGAACGCTGCCGATGAACGCTTCCTGGTCGCGGCGCATCTCCTGCGCCCACGCCTCGCGGGTCTCTACTAACATGTCGAAAGACATGCGTCCTCGAAATCGTCCCAAGTTCAACACCGAGAGCGGGTTGACCCCGAACGGCAGGGGTCCCGTGGGGGAGCGGCACGGATCGGCTCTGGAGAGGAACGCGCCCGGGCCTCGGAGGGCCTTGATCGCGCCGATTCTCCTCCTGTTCGCCCTCGCCACGCCGGCCGCCGGTCAGGTCGCCACAGGCGGCGTGATGCGCTTCGCCACCGACGAGGTCGCATTCATCGGCGGGTTCGGCGGCGTCGCGGCCGACGTCTGGCTCGTCGAGCCCTTCGCGTACCTGAGCTACGACGCCGGCGTCTCGTCCATCCAGGCCGGAGCCGCGGCGCCCGTCGTCCGCCTCGAGACCGTCCGCGTCTCGATCCGCTTCGGAACGAGCACCGCCGTCAGCGGCCCGGCCGTGGAGCCCGACATCCACCCGACCATCGGGGCCGGGGTGCGCCTCGGGGGCCGGTTCGGGGTCATGGCCGAGGTGGACCGGGCCAGGGCGTTCATGCTGACGCGCGGCGGCCTCTTCGTCAGCTGGTGAGGACCTGCAGGTGCCCGCGAAGCCCCGGTGGCTGCTCTCCATCCCCGACGCCATCAGCTAGCTCGAGCAGCTCGACCGGACCCTGCTCACCCGGCGCGACATCGAGCGGCTCTTCGGCGTGTCGAAGGCCCGGGCGGCGACGCTGATGCAGACCTTCGGCGCCGAGATGACCGGCAACCAACGGACCCTGCCCCGGACCAGGCTCCTGCGGCAGCTCAAGAAGCACCGGGGCGGGGCCGCGTTCCGCGGCGAGGAGGAACACCGGGCCCCGCGTGGTGGCCGAGCTCCGGAAAGCCCGGATCACCGGGATCCGCGTGCCGCTGCCGGCCGAGACCCTCAACTTGAAATTGGCGAGCCTGCCCGAGGGGGTGACGGTCGAGCGCGATCGGATCGAGGTGCGGTTCAGCGGGGCGAAGAACGCGACGGAGCGGCTCTACGCGCTGGCTTTCGCGCTCGTGAACGACTACGAGCGGTTCGAGGCGCTCGTCGATCGCGGCGTCGGTGGTGGGCGAGAGGTGGTGAGAAAATGACGACGGAGGCTCTGGTGCCGGCGGCCGGGAAGCCGGCGGTCGCGACGGGCGGGGCACGGGAGATCGCCCTGCCGCAGGTGATCGTCGACGCGGGGCCGTCGGCGGTGGCGCGGTTCTACGACCGGACGGCGGACACGGTGACGGTCGACGAGATCGAGCGCATCGTGATCTGATGACCCGCGTGCGCGCAGACCTTTTCACGGTCGCCATGGAGGCCGAGGCCGCCGCCAGCAGGGCACCAGCGCGGGTTGGGCACCCTGCGAAGTACCGGACCGGGGCCAAGCCTACTCGGCGAGCGACAACACCAGCCGCACCAGGTCCACCTGCCGTGAGATGGACTGCTTCTGGTAGATGTGCTTCAGGTGCCGGTAGATGGCGCCTTCGGTGCGCCCCGTTGCCTCCGCCATGTCGCGCACGCTCTTGCCTTCCGCCAGCCACACCGCCACCTGAGTCTCCCCCGGCGTCAGCTCCAGGGTCGCGGCCACGACCTCCGGACTGATGCGATGGCGATGTCCCGGCTCGGCCATCAGCACCAGCGCCGCCACGTGCCGCGCTCCGTAGTCGGGTTGAGGGACGGCCACCGGCTTGACGTGCACGACGAACGGCGGCACCACGGACGAGCGGCGGAGCAGCATCGACCCGCTGACCGGAGGCGCATTGGACGCCGGCAGGGCACCGCCCACCAGCCGCTCCAGACGAGCCTGATCGGCGGACGCGCGAGCGCGCAGCGTGCCGTCCCGGTCCGACATCCCGTCGCCGTTCCGCAGGATGTCGCGGGCGCGGTCGTTGACCTCCAGGATCCGCCCGCGCCGGTCCAGGTGAACGACGCCTACCCGGGAATTGTCGAGCAGGCCGGTCACGGTCGCGGTTCGCGCCCCGGCGCGCGCCAGCGCCTGGCGGATGCAGACGAACTGCCGGACGTGGCGCGCCAGCCCCGTGACCATCGCGATTCGCGAAGCCCCCCAGCCCTCCGAGTCGGTCGGGTCACCGAGGGTCCAGGCGATGCGAGAGCTTTCGGGGCCGTGGAGCCGCACCTTCAAGCCGTTCTGGTAACCGCCGCCCCGCGGCAGCGCCTCGTTGTAGACGAGCGAGCTCTTCAACTCGTCGGCCGTGTACAGGTCCCTCATGTGGACCAGACCGCCGTCGGGCAGCTGCCGGAATCGCGGCACGGCTTCATCGATGGGAAAGTAGTTCTCGAAGTACTCGCGCTCCAGGTCTTCGCGGCGCTGCCCCCGGCTGTATATCCCGACGACGAGGACCCGGACGTCGTGCTTCGGGCCCTCGGCGACGAAGAGGTCGTTGCCCCCGATGCCGCACGCCTCGTCGATCAGGGCCGCGGCGGCCGGCCAGCCGGCATCGTCGAGCATGGCGTCGTGCATGGCCGCGAGGGTGCGCTCGAACGCATCTTGGCCGCTCATGACGATTCTTGCCTCCTGCCGACAGGGCAACGCGGGACGAACGAGGCTCCCGCCGCTGCATCGGGTCGGGGTACCCATCATTCTGTACCGCAGTGGAATTCTTCAACAATACCAATGTTGGTATGTATTCGTGCCAGCACGGCACTTTATCACTACCAATACACGCACAGGGACGGCCATATTGACAGCATTGGTATGCCTTGTAGTTGCAATGCCGCGTGGGGCGCCTTGACAAACCCCAGCGGAGACCGTAGATATACCCCGCCGATGGGGCGACTGAACCCATCGACCCTTAGGGCCCGCCCAACAATAGATTCCCGTTTTGTCACATGGGTTCGATGGTGTAGTTCCATTTCGGCATGACGTCGTTTGGTGTGATGCGCAGCTCTCGCATTTGGGCGTCGGTGACCTTGACGCCGGTCTCGTAGGTCTTCCGCACGAGGTGGGCGCGGACCCTCAGTCCGGTGGAGGTGCGTGTGGTGCGCAGGTACTTCAGGATGGTCTCGAAGCTGTCGAGGGGGCGGCCCGCCCAGTTCTTGCTGATCTCGCAGAACAGGCGGTGTTCGATGGGGTTCCACTTCGACGTGGCCGGTGGGTAGTGAGCTACCGTCACCTGCAAGCCGTGCCGGTTGCAGAGGCGATGTTGCAGGTTGAACTTCCAGGCGCGCGCCGTGCAGCTGTTGCTGCCGCCACCGTCGGCCAGGATCTGCAGGGTCTTGGCTTCGGGGTAGCGCTTGCGGCCCTCGTTGCGCCACCACTTCTCGATGCAGTCGACGGCGAACGCCGGGGTGTCGGCGGTTCTGCCGACGAAGACGGTGCCGGCATTGTCGCGGGGGTCGTAGATGCCGTAGGGCACGGCGAGGCCGTCGGCGTCGGAGCGGAAGTCGTGGTCGTTGACGAGTTCGGGGCTGCGGTCCCACTTGGCGCCGGGATTGCGGAACGTGCCGACGAGCTCCTTCTTCTTCGTATCGACGCTGATGAGGGGGCTGTTGTCGGCGGCGCAGCGCTCGCGCAAGTCGGTGATGTGCCGGAACTGCCGGTCTCGGTTCGGATTCGAGGCGCCGGCGAGCTTCTTGTGGTTGACGCGCAACGAGTAGCCCATCGCCTTGAGCAGTCGCGCGACGGTCTGCGGGCAGACGTGGATGCCAAGCCCGCGGAGTTCGTCGGCGATCTTGGCGGTCGTGCGGCGTGTCCACTTCAGGCCGCTGACGGGGTCGCCGGCCGTCTCGTGGGTCATCAGGGCTTCGATGCGGGCGATGACTTCCGGCGTTTTTTTTCCGTCGGTGGTCGTCCGCCGCCCGCGCGCCGCACCCGGTCGACCTCGACATCGCGGTCGACGAGCTGCCGGCGGCCGGTGGCGACCGTGGACGGGTCGATGCCGAGGAGGGAGGCGATGCGCCGGTCGCCGCCCCACCCGCACTTGAGCGATTCGAGTCCGGCGAACAGCCGGCGCTGGCGCTCGTCGAGGAGGCTGGCGAACAACACGATGGCAGCGCGCAACTCCTCGGGCATCACGTCGGCGTCGGGCAGGGGCCGCCCGAGTCCGGGCGTGGCCATCAGCAGCCGTCGGGCGCGGAGCTGATGCGTCTCCTGCGCGTGGTCGGTGGCGCAGTAGAGGAACTGGCCGGCGAGCTTGTGCCGCGTCAGCCGGCGGTCGCCGACGAGCTTGCGCAGGGCGTCCTGGGTGCCGACACCGAGCCGGTTGTCGAGCTCGTCGACGAAGTGTCCGGCCTCCGCCTCGTTGACGAACGCCTCGGCGGTTGCGACGAGGGTGCCGGCACGGGAGAAGCGGACGTCGGCGAACGCCCACAGGCCGTGTTCGTCGAAGTCGGCGAGCTCGTCGAGGGTGTAGTAGCCTCCGCGATGGGAGTAGCTGGTGCGGGCGTGGAGGTCCCTGAGCTTGCGGAACGCGGTGCGCCTGCTGACGCGGGGGCCGAGGGCGGCCATCACGTCCGGCAGGGCAGCGACGGTCTGCTGTCGGAGCAGGGCGACGACGGTGTCGGCGGAGAACTGGGTTGGTCTCATTAAGGCACCATTACGGATTCAAGATTCCGTAATGGTGCCACAATTTTGAGCTGATTGCCACCCGACTCCGAAGAATGCCGCTCGATCCAGTGGACATGGAGCCGGACAGAACGTGCGAGACCGTAGCGCCTCTACTGCGACACTACAGCCACTTCCAGGAAGTTATTTTTGCGTAGACCCTTAGTGGCCGGTAGCTCTCGCCGCACAGCGGCGACGGCGACGGCTTGAGGTAGAGCGGTCGGCGCGCTGCAGCCTCATTGCGGCTGCGTTGCGATACGACACCGCCCGGGCGGAGACGGTGGCGATTCGGTTGGTGACGGTGTCTCCCGCGGCAACGACGGGTCCGCGGACCGTGAGTCCGCCCCCTGTCCGTGCGTGATGTCCTGTTTTTGGTCGTCGTAGAAGGCCGTGCCGCGGCCGAGCGCGGGACAATCACAATTCTATTTGGGAGAAGCGGAACCGTGGATGACGGCGAGTCGACCGGCCGATTGCTGCTCGATAGCAACGTCTGGATTCGGGAAGATCTGATGCCTGCAAATGAGGGGATGCATGAGTATGATTGGGTTCGGTTCGTCCCCGCGGTCTGCGGTGAGTCGTGCTGCCGCTGGCGCGGTCACCTTCGGCCTGCTAGCGCTCGTCGCCTGGAGTTCCAGTCCGTCGAAAGCGGTGCCCGACCCCGTGGCCATCGACGCCCCGGCGTCCGTCTTCTCGTCCGGGCGCGCGATGGCGCATCTCGCCCGGATCGCCCACACGGCTCACCCGACGGGTTCTCCCGAGCACACCCGGGTGCGCGAGTACCTCATGCGGCAATTCCGCGAGCTCGGGCACGATCCGGTCGTACAGACCGCCACGTCGTATTCCGTCGGACCACGCGGTATTCCACGAGCCGCCACCGTCCGCAACATCCTGGTTCGCATTCGGGGGACGGGCACCGGTCCCGCCGTGCTGGTGACGGCGCATTACGACAGCGCTGGAATCTCCGTGGGTGCGGCAGACGACGGCGCGGGCGTTGTCGCTATCCTGGAGGCGGTGCGGGCCCTCGGGACCGGACCGTCGCTCGCGAACGACGTCATCGTGCTCATTTCCGATGCCGAGGAACTTGGACTGCTAGGGGCGCGGGCGTTTGCCGACGAACACCCGTGGATGAACGACGTGGCCGTGGTCCTCGGGTTCGAGATGCGTGGCGCGGCCGGACCGTCGATCATGTTCGAGACCGGCATCAACAACGGGTGGGTGATCGAGGCGTTCCGCGATGCCGACCCGTCGCCGTTGGCCAACTCCATATCCTGGGAAGTCTACCGGCGGATGCCCAACAGCGGGGATTTCACCGTGTTCAAGGCCCATGGCAAGCAGGGGCTGATTTTCGCCGGCATAGGGAAGCCCAACGTCTATCACCAGGCGTACGACTCGGTGGAGAACCTCAGCGAAGCGACGCTCCAGCACCACGGCGTCCACGCGCTGGCCCTGCTGCGTCACTTCGGCAATGCCGACCTGACCTCGGTGGACGCTCCTGACGTCAACTTCATTTCGCTACCGGTCCTGGGGATGATCGTCTACGGCGAGGCGTGGAACTGGGTCTTCGGTGGTCTCGTTGTCGCCGGATGGGCGTTGGTCGTGGTCGTGGCAATGCGGCGTCGGCCGGTGGCGATGCCCATATTGGCCGGCATTGGCGCGTCGCTCCTCTACCTGGTCTGCATCCCGTTCGCGGCATCGGGACTGTTCGCTTGGCGACGAGACGATCACCCGGAATTGGGTGCCTTGGCCGCCGGACAATTTCACAGTGAAGGCTGGTACGTATTGGCGATCGCGGCCTTCGCGCTCGCCGCCGGTGCGCTGCTGTTCGGTCTGCTTCGCCGCCGGTTCGCGCCGGAGGGTCTGGCTGCCGGGGCTCTGCTGATCCCGATGCTATTGGCGGCGGCTGCGACGTTCGCGATCCCGTTCGGGGCGATGAACCTGCAGTGGCCCGTCTTGGCGGGGTGCGTCGCGGTGGTGTCGCTGACAACGGCCCGGCAGCGGGAACGGCTTTCCTTGGGTCCCTGGTTGGGGGTGACGGCTGGCGCGGTCGCGGCGCTCGTCGTTCTGGTTCCCTTGATCGAAGTGCTGTGGCTGGCCCTGCCCCTGCCCCCTCTGTGGGCCGTGTTGATCGGCTTGACGGTGCTGGTGCTCCTTCCGGCAATCGGGCTGGTGTCCGCGCGGTGGTACGTCGTACCGGCGATCGGCACGCTGGCGGGTGTCGCCTTTCTCGTTGTCGCCGACCGGCACGCCGCGCCCACGGTGGAACGACCCGCCCCCGCGACGCTTGTGTACCTGCTCGACAACGAAGACGGCACCGCCTATTGGGGATCCGATCCGGAACGCACGGATGCCGATCCGGGCGTTCAATGGGTGTCGAAACACGTTGGCGAATTCGGGGCGACGCTCGACGGCGGCTTCGGTCTGCCACCCTACAGCGTGGCGCCGGCTCCACACGTCGAAGCCGCACCGCCGGAGGTCGTGCTCGTTCAATCCGACCCTGACGTCACGGAGTTGTCGGTCCGGTCTCGGATCGGCGCGGAGATGATGCTGATCCTGTCGGTGGCGGAGGAAATGCGCCCCGTCGCCGTCGGCGGCAAGCGACTGCCGGAGGGGCAGGATCACCTCGAACACTGGGGCTTGCCGTCGGAGGCGGCTGGCGTGCGGCTCGACTTCGAGGTTCCCGATGGACGCGACGTCTTGCGTTTCCTCGTGGTGGAACACTTACTGCGGCCCGAAGAGCTGCTCGGAGATGCGTACTTCGCGATGCCTAGCGAGTTGGCGCCAAACATTCGGCGGTTTTCGCATCGGGCCGTGATCCGGACACCGGTAGCCGTCGATCTGCGCAGCGGGCAGGTACGGATGGGCGACTAGCCCGCATTGTTCCTGAAGGCCCAGAGTCGCCCCCGCGGACGGTGTAATTGTCGCGCGCCGGGCGCGCCGAGCATCGCTGTCGTCGGGCGCCGGCGGGATAGACACTGATTGTCGGTGCGGAAGGCCTGGGTATGGCGTCGTGGATGGCGTCGCTTGGCGGCGACGTGCGCACGACGATGTTCGGCGCCGACTACACGCGGGGCGCGCTGGTGGTCGGCCTGTCGGTCGGCCGCACCCTGGGGTTGGGCGGCTACAGCGGGCCGAGCGCCGGGGAGATGACCTCGTCGATGACCGGCTTCTACCCGTGGGTGGGCTACCAGGTCAACGACTGCGTCTCGGTCTGGGGGGTGACGGGGTACGGCACCGGTGCGCTGAGCCTGGCGCCGGACGGCGCGGCGGCGCTGGAGACGGGCCTGTCGATGGCGATGACGGCGGCGGGGACGCGCGGCGAGCTGATCGGCTCGCGGGCCACCGGGGGTTTCGCGCTTTCGTTCAAGGCGGACGCGCTGTGGGTCGGGGCGGCGACCGGGGAGGTGGACGGCTGGGCGGGGCGATTGAGCGCGTCCGAGGCCGGGGTGACGCGGGTGCGGACGGCGCTCGAGGGCTCTCGCGGCTTCACCGTGGGGGGCCGGGTGTCGCTGACGCCGAGCGTCGAGATCGGACTGCGGCAGGACGGCGGGGACGCCGAGACCGGCGCCGGGATGGACGTGGGCAGCGGGCTCGTGTTGACGGACGCGCTGACCGGCCTGTCGCTGGACGTTCGGGTGCGGACGCTGGTGGTGCACCAGTCGGCGGGGTTCACCGAGCGGGGGGTGTCGTTCTCGTTCGGCTGGGACCCGACGCCGTCGAGTCCGCTGGGGCTGACGGCGCGGTTGTCGCCGTCGTGGGGCGGGTCGGTGATGGGGGCGCCGAGGCGCTGTGGCACGGTCAGATGGCCTACGGGCCGGGCTCGCACCAGTTGGCCGGCTCCGGCGGCCGGCTCGACGCGGAGGTGGGCTATGGGCTGCCGGCGGGGAGCCGATTCGTGGGGACGCCGCGGGTGGGGCTCGTCAGCTCGGAGTACGGCCGGGACTACCGGGTCGGCTACGGCCTCGGCGTGCTCGACACCGAGAGCCTGCGCTTCGAGCTGGGCGTCGACGCGCACCGTCGGGAGAGCCCGTTGCAGGGCGGCGCGGACACGGGGGCCCTCGGCCGCGTCACCGTGGGCTGGTAGCGCGGTTCGCGCGCCCGGATGCGAAGCTCCGAGCTCCCCGGCGCTCGTTCACCGTGCGGCGCTGGCGGCGACACCCCCGATGAGGTGCGAACATGTTCCCGCGTCTGCGCTCGTTCGTGACGACCTTGACCCGACGGAAGCGCTTCGAGGCCTCGCTCGATGGGGAGATCCGATTCCACCTCGACGCCCAGGCGGAGGGCTTGATTCGCACCGGGGTCCCCCCGGCGGAAGCGGCGCGGCGCGCGCGGATGCAGTTTGGCAACGTCGAAGCCGTGAAGGACGACTGCCGGCGGGAGCGCGGCCTGTGGAGTGCGGCCGCTCTGGCGAGCCTAGTGCTGCGTCACGTCAAAATTTTAGGATAGACCGTCGGCTCCTCGAACCCCGCCCGCCTCGACGTAGGCGCCGAGCGCCGCCACTTCTCGCCTCGTCGCCCGGGGGTTGCCGCCTGAACGTCGACAGCGCTACTGCGTCTACGGTCGCGGGGGCGACGTCGGGGGCGAGAGGCCGATGGTGGATGCCGTCCCGCGATCGCACCTTGTCGAGCTCGCGCCGCGCGATCGCCCGAATCGTCGCGCGGTCCAGGGGCGCGAACGGCACGATGCGGTCGATGCGGTTGAAGAGCTCGGGCCGCAGGAACTCGCGAACCCGGTCCGTGAAGTGCCGCTCGGACCGCTGCAACCGGTCGTCGGCGGGCCGGAACCCCGGCGAGGCGCGGCCGAACGAATCGACGCCCAGATTCGACGTCATCAGGACGTGGCGTTGCCGAAGTCGGCCACCCGGCCGGCCCCGTCGGTCAGGCGGCCCTCGCCGAGGACCTGCAGCAGCAGATCGAAGAACGACGGGGCGCCTTCTCGAACTCGTCGAGCAGGACCACCGAGAAGGACTGCTCGCGGATCTTCGCCGGTCAACAACCCTTCCGAGGCCAGCGACCCGCCGATCAGGCGGTCGACCTCCAGCTGGTCGATGTACCCGCTCATGTCGATGCGGATCATCCGAGCCGGGCTGCGGTAAATGAACTCGGCGAAGCATTGAGCTGATGGGCGACGTTCCGGCCCAGCCGGTCGAGCTTCCAGACCACGAGCACGTCGCCCTTGCGCAGGGCCCGAAGGCAGCCGTTGAGCCCCGACCGGTCGTAGCGGACGCCCGAGTCCACGATGGCGGCCGCCGGGACCATGCGGCCGAGCCTTCTCCACCATCGAGAGATCGCGGAGCTGGGCCTTCTCCAGCGTTGGCCTCGTAGAGGCCCTCGTGTTCGAACCGGAACCAGTTCAGCGCCATGACGGCCATCACGTCGTCGTCATCGGCGAACCGTTGCGCCAGCGTCGGCGCCACCGCGGCTCCGGTGCCGCCGACGGCGGAACCGACCAGCGCCACCCGGCCAGCCACGTGAACCACAGGTTCGTGGTACGCTGTTCTGGGGCGTAGCCGTCGGCGCCGTTCAGGGTGAACGAGAGCACCACCCCGGCGACGAAGAAGGCGGCAAGGAAGAGCCACATCAGGCTCCCGGACGACGGCGCGCTGGTGGACTCCCGCAGGTCCCATCCGTCGAGCCTGCGTTTGTGCGCCCACCCGACGACCGCCAGCGCAACGACGCCCGACGGGAAGGCGTAGAACAGCAGGGTGATCTCGCGGCCGGGCGTGTTGCACCAGGCGTCGAATGGGCCTTCTCCGCCACAGGCCGCAGTTGCGCACAGCAGCAAGGGCAGGAATACCCGGCCTTCCAGCGTGCGTGGTCGATTCGCCATCGGTGTCCCGTTGCCTGACCGAAACCACGGGTTACTGCTGGTGAGCGTCGGGGGTCGGTCCACACCGCGCGAGGATACCGGGCCGTGTCAGGCCGGCTCATGTCGTCACCACCACACGGCGTGCTCTGTTGGGCGCGGCCCCCTGATCCGGCATTGCTGTCGCGCGGGCGTCCCGGCGCGGGACACGCGGAGCCGAGTCACCGACGGGCGATAGCGGGGAGGACGCGACATGACGGGCGTGAGCTGGCGAGGCGTGGCGGCGGGCGTGGCGGCGCTCGCAGGGATGATCGCGATGTCGTCGGCTCCCGCGACGGCGCAGCCGCCGGCGCCGCCGGTGGGCGAGTGGCGGGCGTTCGGGGCCGACCCCGCCAACACCAAGTACTCGCCCCTCGACCAGATCACCCCGGAGAACTTCACCGAGCTGGAGATCGCCTGGCGGTGGCGCTCGATCTCTGGCGAGGTTGCGGCCGAGCACGAGGCCATCCGCCCCGGCCCGTTCAAGACGGCGCCGCTGATGATCGGGGGGCTGGTCTACGCGAGCACCGCCCTCGGGCAGGTCGCGGCCCTCGACGCGGGCACCGGCGAGCTCGTCTGGTCGTACGACCCCCGCACCTACGACCGCCTCGAGCGCCCCGCCAACATGGGCTGGCAGCACCGCGGGGTGTCGTACTGGGAGGATGACGAGAGCGGCGACGCCCGCATCTTCATCGCCACCCACGACCTGCTGCTGGTCGCCATGAACGCCCGCACCGGCCGCCTGTATCCCGACTTCGGGGCCGATGGCGCGGTCGACCTGAGCGGCAGCCTGGGACGCCCGATCGACCGGTCCCGCCTGACCCACTCGCAGCCGCTGGCCGTGGTCGGCGACACCGTCATCGTGGGCAGCATCGTCCAGGACGGGTCCCTTACCCGCCGCGAGGCGGATCCCGGCCACGTCCGCGCCTTCGACGCCCGCACCGGCGACATGAAGTGGATCTTCCACACCATTCCACAGGGGGAGGAGTTCGGCGCGGACACCTGGCAGAACGAGTCGTGGCGCTACAGCGGCCATACCAACGTGTGGGGCACGATGGCCGTCGACGAGGAGCTGGGCTACGTCTACCTGCCGACGGGGACCCCGACCAACGACTGGTACGGGGGCATGCGCCCCGGCGACAACCTGTTCGCGGAGAGCATCGTCGCCGTCGACGTCGAGACCGGGCAGCGCGTGTGGCACTTCCAGGCCGTGCACCACGGGCTCTGGGACTACGACTTCCCGACCGCCGGCAACCTCGTCGACATCCGCGTCGACGGCCGCGACGTCAAGGCCCTCGCCCAGCCGAGCAAGCAGGCCTTCGTCTACGTCTTCGACCGCGTGACCGGCGAGCCGGTGTGGCCCATCGAGGAGCGGCCGGTCCCGGCCGGGAGCGTGCCGGGGGAGTGGTACTCGCCGACCCAGCCGTTCCCGACCCGGCCCGCCGCCTTCGACCTGCAGGGCATCACCGTCGACGACCTGATCGACTTCACCCCCGAGCTGCGCGCCGAGGCCCTCCGCATCGCCGAGCGGGCCCAGCTCGGGCCCATCTTCACGCCGCCGCCGGTGCGGGGCGAGGGCCGGCCCATCATCCAGTCGCCGGGGCCCGGCGGCGGCATCAACTGGCCGGGCGCGGCCGTCGACCCCGAGACGGGGCGCATGTTCGTGCCGTCGCAGACCCGACTGCGGGCGGTCGAGCTGGTCGAGTACCCGCCGCCGGCCACCGTCGGCTACTTCACCGACCCCTGGGCCCAGCCGGTGCCCGGGCCCCAGGGGCTGCCCCTCGTCAAGCCGCCCTACAAGCGGGTCACCGCCATCGACCTGAACACCGGTGACCACGCCTGGATGAGCCCCCACGGCGACGGCCCGCGCAACCATCCGGCGCTGCGCGGCCTCGACCTGCCGCCCCTCGGCGGCCACAACGGCATGCACGGGGGCGGTCCGCTGGTGACGAAGACCCTGCTCGTCGTCAACTCCGGCGGCCGCCACGTCGGGGACATGGTCGAGGCGGCGCGGGCGATCACCGCCTACGACAAGGACACCGGCGCCTACCTGGGGTCGGTCGAGCTGCCCGCCGTCCCCTGGGGCAATCCCGTCACCTGGCTGCACGAAGGGAAGCAGTACATCGCCGTGGCCGTCGGCACGTCGAGCGCGCCCGGCGGGGCGGAGCTGATCGCCCTGGCCCTGCCGTGACGCTGCGGGCGAGTCCGTGAACCTGACCCTGTTGCTCCCGTTACGTAAAATGCGTAATATGCGCATATGAAGAAACGCCAGCGAGACGCCGGCGGGGAACCCCTGCCAACCACGTCATCCGGTGCGCCGGTCGTCACGGCGACGGAGACCGCGAAGAACTTCGGCTCGATCATCGATCGGGTACGGGAGGAGCGCGCCGTCTACGTCGTGGAGCGCGGCGGAAAGCCGGTAGCGCAGATTGGTCCGGTGGCGAAGACCGTCACGGTCGGTGACTTCGTCGAGCTCATCCGTTCCGGGTCGATTCCCGTGGCCGGCGAGGAGTACCTGAAGGCGGTGGAGGACGGCATCGCCTACTGGAACCGCGAGGAGGTTCCCCGGGACCCATGGGCACGCTGATCGACTCGAGCGTTCTGATCGCGGCCGAACGCGGCCGATTGGACTTCCAGGCGGTGCTCGCCGGCCGAGCTGGCGAGCCGGTGGGCATTGCCGCCATTACCGCGTCCGAGGTGCTTCAGGGCACGTACCGGCTCGGCGGGGCGCGCCTGGCTCGGGCGCGCGCGTTCGCCGAACGGTGGCTGACCGCCCTGCCGGTAGTTCCATTCGATCTGCGGGCGGCGCAGGTGCATGCGACGCTGGCCGCGGACCTCGGACGCAAGGGGACGCCCATCGGCGCGCACGACCTGATGATCGCGGCGACCGCGGTGCAGCACGGATACGCCGTCGCCACCTGCGACCGCCGGAGCTTCCGCCGCGTGGACGGTCTCGCCGTACAGTACTGGTAGGCGGGCGAGGTTCGCGGTCGGCGCTCGGGCCGCCCCTTCGACCGCGTGCACGGCAACCGTGGCACGCGCCGGCAGACCAGGGCTCCGGCGAATTGCCGGAAGGGCTCCGGGTCGCGCGGCCGGCTGTAACGTGAGACTGACCATCTCGTCACCGGAATGGGGCGGTCTCTCGGGAGGACGGCAGATGCCCACACACCCTTCGCGATTCGTGATGCGCCCGCGTTTTACCTCGTCGACGCTGCTCGCAGTCGCCCTCGCCGCGGTCGCCGCCTCCTGCACCGATGGACCGGACGAGACGCCGACCGCGACTTGGTTCGAGGGCGCCGCGCTCATCGACGGCAGCGGCGGCCCGCCCGTCGAACGCTCGGCGTTCCTCGTCGAGGACGGCGTCATCGCGTGGGTGGGGCGGGCGGGGGAGCGGGAGGCCCCGGCGGGCGCGGCACGGGTGGACCTGTCGGGGAAGACCGTTATTCCCGCCCTGATCGACGCGCACCAGCACATCGGGCTGACGAACGTGAAGGACGGCTCGCACAGCCCCGACAACTACACGCGGGCCAACCTCGTCGAGCATCTCGAGCGGTCGGCCTATCACGGGGTCGCGGCCACGATGAGCCTCGGCCTCGAGCTCGACGAGGCGCTGGCCTTCGAGCTGCGCGACGACGTGACTCCCGGCGCCGCGCGCTTCCTGACGTCGGGCCGCGGCATCGCCGCGACCCCGACGGCCGGCCCCCAGCAGCCCTACCGCCTGGGTATCCCCCGCGGGGCGCGCACCGAGGCCGAGGGGCGTGCGGCGGTCGCCGAGCTGCACGAGCGCGGCGTGGACCTCGTCAAGATCTGGGTCGACGATCGGGGCGGCGCCGTCCCGAAGCTCGAGCCGCCGGTGTACCGGGCGATCATCGACGAGGCGCATGCGCGCGGCATGCGGGTGACGTCGCATCTCGGCACCACGAGCGGGCTCGCCGACGCCAAGGACCTGCTGCGGGCGGGCGTCGACGGCTTCGCGCACACCGTGCGCGACCGCGACGTCGATGACGAGTACATGGCGCTGGTTCGCGAGCGTCCCGAGGTCTGGACCGTTCCGAACCTGCCCGGCTCCCCAGTGACCCACGACGACCTCCCGTGGCTGGCCGAGACGCTGCCTCAGTTCGAGATCGAGAGCCTGCGCCGGCAGGCCGACCGGCTCGCGGCGGAGGGGCCCGGCGAGCTGTTCGAGCTGCAGTGCCGCAACCTGGCGAGGAACCGCGAGGCGGGGATGATCATCGGCATGGGGACCGACTCGGGGGTCAGCGTCGCGTGGACCACGCACACCGAGCTGCGGGACATGGCGCGTTGCGGGCTGACCCCGATGGAGGCGATCGTCGCGGCGACGCGGGTCAACGCCGAGATTCTGGGGCTCGGCGACCTCGGCGCGGTGGCCGCGGGCAGGCAGGCGTCGTTCGTGGTGCTCGACGCGAACCCCCTCGACGACGTGACGAACACCCGGCGCATCTCCGAGGTCTACCTGCGAGGCGAGCCGGTGGACCGCGAGGCGCTCCGGAACCGGTTCATGGCCGGCGTGCCGTGATCTCCCGCGCCGCGGCGTGAGCCGATCCGACCAGGCCTGACGCATTCCGCTGCCAGGAGGTCAGACATGACAGCTGCGACGGGTCGGCGCGCCGGGCACGGTGCAGGGCAGCGGGCGCCCGGGCCGCCGCCATCGTTTCGACCGGGGGCCGCTCCCGCGGATGCCGGCGTGTCCGGCCGCGCGTCGGGAGAGGGCGGCCCGGGCACGTGCCGCAAGCCCATCAGGGTCGCGGTCTTCACCGACAACGACTTCGCCAAGGTCAACGGGGTCACGACCACGCTGTCGGCGCTGCTCTACGACGACCTGGTCCGGACCCTTCCGGCGGCACGTCCCCGGGGCTGCACCCCGCCCCGCGCGCTCCGCCTGTCGCAGCCCGTCGTCCCGGCCGACGACGCCTGAGCGTCGACCGGCGGACCCCGACGCGAGGGGCCGGGGGCGATGCATCTCCGGCCCGCGCTTCCGGGCGTCCCGGGCGGGTGTTCGGCGGCTGGCCGGAATCCCGGCTCAGAGCGGCGGGCCGCGCCAGAGGTCGCGGCGCACGAGCTCGCCGCTGCCCGGCTCGCCCAGCACCTCGCCGTCGCGGTAGACGATCTCGCCGCGCCGCATCGTCAGCGTCGGCCAGCCCGTCACCACCCGGCCCGCGTGCACCGAGTAGCCGCTGCCCGAGAACATGTCTTCGTCGCGGATCGTTCGCGTCTCATCGGGGTCCCACAGCACGAGGTCCGCGTCCGACCCGACCGCGATCGTCCCCTTGCGGGGATAGAGCCCGAACAGCTTTGCGGGGTTGGCCGAGGTGACCTCGACGAAGCGCTCCAGGGTGATCCGGCCGTCCCGCACGCCCTCGGAGTAGATCATCGGCAGCATGACCTGGAGGTTGCTCATCCCCGCGCGGTGCTGCACCACGTTCTGCGCCGGGTCGAGCTTCTGCTCGCGGGTGTAGGCGACGTGGTCGGTGGCCACGACGTGGACGGCGCCGCGGGCGATGCCGTCCCACAGGGCGTCGAGGTCGCTCCGCTCGCGCAGCGGCGGCTGCCCGATGTACAGGCCCGGGGTGGGGCCGTCGAACCGCTCGCGGGTCAGGTGCAGGTAGATGGGGCGGGTCTCGACGTACACCGGCAGGCCGCGCGCCTGCGCCGCCTCGGCCACCCGCAGGGCGCCCTCCGACGACAGGTGGACGATGTAGATGGCCGCGCCCGTCGCCTCGGCCATCGCCACCGCGCGCTGGGTTGCCGCGACCTCCGCCGCCACCGGCCGGGCGTCGGCGAAGTGCTCGAGCCCGCCCCGGCCTTCCGCCGCCATCCGCTCCGCCGTCGCCTGCACGAGGGCGGCGTCCTCGCAGTGCATCATCATCAGCACGCCGGTGTCGCGCGCCGCGTGCATCGTCGAGACGAAGCCGGGGGCGGCGGCGTCGAACGTGGGCCGCACCATGAACACCTTGATGGTGGTCTGCCCGGTATCCGCGAGGGCCGCGAGGGTCTCGACGGTGGCGGTGGCGGGGTCGGACACGATGGGGTGGAAGATGACGTCGGCGATCGACCGCGCCTCGATCTCCACCGCCGCGCGCTCCACCGTCGCCGCCGGCGTCTCGCCGGCGCCCACTCCGCCGAAGTTCGAGATGGTGGTGATGCCGCCGGCCAGCGCCGCGGCCGAGCCGGACGTGTAGTCGTCCATGCGGACGCCGCCGAGGTGCACGTGGGGGTCGATGCCGCCGGGCAGCACGAGCCGGCCGCCCGCGTCGATCTCCCGGGTGTTCGCGTCGCGGGCGGCGAGGCCGGTGCCGATCTCGGCGATGGCGGCCCCCACGACCCGGACGTCGGCCGTGCGCAGGCCGCCGGCGGTGAAGACCTCGCCGCCGCGGACGATCGTCTCCGGCTCGGGCTGGGCCGCGCCCACGAGGACCGCCAGCGCAAGTACAGCCAGCGGAACGAGGCTTCGCGGTGCCTTCATCACCACACCTCCGGGTTCGCTTTCCAGGAGTCCGACCGGGAACGGTGAGGACCCCTGGAGGATTGGTCGGGGCGGCGGCGGCGCAACGCGGCGGCCGGGCCGCAACAGGCGACGCTTTCCAGGCTCGTGCAGGGCCGATGGAAGCGCCCCATTATGGCATCCGTCGCGGGCCGAGAGGGGAACGTGGAATCGCGGGCCGCGGTGCCCGAGCCATGCGACGGTGTCGGAGGGGCGCCGCCGCGCCGACCCGGTCGCTGATGGATAATGACCGGGCGCGCGGGGCAAACCCGGGGACGCGGCGCCACCGGCGAGCTTCCAAACCCACCGGCGCTTCGGGCTCGCGCGGTCGGGCCGATCGGTGAGCGACTGGAGGAAACCATGAGGATCCACTGGCGCACCGTCGTTGCCGCGTCGTGCTTCTGCCTGCCGGCGGTCCCGGCCGCCGCGCAGTGGGCGCAGTGCGCGGCCGACCTCGACGAGCTGCGCGCGGTCACGCGGCAGGTGCACGAGTTCACCGATCGGGTCGCGTCGATCGAGGGGGCGCTCCGGAACTGGGAAGAGGCCTACTCCCGATGCGTCGAGGACCGCAGGAACTTCCGCGCCGACCCGCGGACCAACCCGATCCCCGACTCGATCAGGGCCGGCGACTGCAGCCAGGAGATCCTGTCGCTCCAGTCCACCGAGCAGCGGTATGGAGCCGAGATGACCCGGGCCCGGGAGGCCTTCGCGAATCTGGCCTTTGCGGTCCAGACGGTGGAGCAGAGCTGTCGGTATCCGCTGGCGGCGATGGCCCCGGCCCCGGGCGGGGCGCCGCGGAGCCCCGCCTGCGACCGGTTTCTGCGGCGCCGCCGCGACGCGCCCGCCGAGTCGCTGCACGCGCTCTGCCGGGCCGAGATGTCCGCGGAGGAATGCCGGGCCTGCCTGGGCGAGCCTCCGCGCGACTACTAGTGGACTGTCCTGGAGCGAGCCTGCCCGTCCGGCCACCGACATGCACCCGACAGGGCCGAGGAACGGGGCGTCGGATTGGGCAGCCTCATTGCAGAAAGGGCAGGAGGGTCCACCGGGATGCTTGCGCCGCAGGAGCTTCGCGCGGGAGAACGCAGAAGGACGCAGCGTCGGCATGCCGCATGTTGTCCGGTTTCTTCTGATCGCCGGGGCCGTCGCGCTGGTGGCGCCGGCCGTGACCGAGGCCCACTTCAAGCTGGTCGAGCCGGCCCCGTGGATCGTCGAGAATCCTTTGTCGACAGAGTGGACTCGTCCGAACGGTTGACGGCTCACCCTATCAACCCCCCGCGGGCGGTTCAATGGGGCAGGCGCCGCGGCGGGGCCGGCGGCGGGGCGGCCGGCCCGGCCCGTGACAGCCATGTGAGAATGGGCCCGTCCGACCCGACCGGCGGGCCGCGGCGGAACCCGCGAGCCGGCTCAGGCAGGATGCCCGCGGGTCGAACGCGAGCGTCGGGTCGTTGGAGGTGAGAGCGGTGATGGCGAATGCAGGCAACGAGCTGACGGCGGTGTTCGAGACTTCGAAGGGGCAGATGCGCATCGGGCTCTTCGCGGACGACGCGCCCCTGACGGTCGCGAACTTCGTGAACCTCGTGCAGCGCGGCTACTACGACGGGCTCAAGTTCCACCGGGTCATCGGCAACTTCATGATCCAGGGCGGCGATCCCACCGGCACCGGCCGCGGCGGGCCCGGCTACAACTTCGCCGACGAGTTCAGCCCGAACCGGCGGCACGACGCGGCCGGAACCCTGTCGATGGCCAACGCCGGCCCCGGCACCAACGGCAGCCAGTTCTTCATCACCCACGGCCCCACGCCGCACCTCGACGGCCGGCACTCGGTGTTCGGCCGCGTCGTCTCGGGCCAGGACGTGGTCGACGCCATCGCCCAGGACGACGTCATGACCACCGTGACCATCGAAGGCGACGCGTCGGGCCTGCTCGCGGCGCAGCAGGCGCAGGTGGACGGCTGGAACCGGATCCTCGATCGGCGTTGACGGCAGCCGTTCGCGCGGCTTCGGTCGGCGTCGGTCGCGATGCCACCCCAACTCGCGAGCGGTCAGCCCGGTTGTGGGGCGCGCGGACCGTTCCGGCGTGGCCACACGGTCGGAACGATCCGCGGCCGCGGCTCAGCGGGCGGCGGCGTCCTCGGCGCGGGCGCCGGCCAGGATGTTCAGCAGGCCGTAGTTGCCCTCGTGGCAGGCGTACTCGAACATCGGCTCGGCTGAGCGGCGCATCGGCACCGCGACGGTGAACGGCCGGGTGAAGATGACGGGGTCGTCCACCGTGTACTCGTAGAGCAGGGTGTCGTCGTCGAGGCGGGTGAACCGCTCGGTCAGGGTGACGGTGAGCCCGGTGCCGATGGCGGTGGTGGCCGACGGGTCGAAGCTGCCGGTCTTGTCCGTCATGTTGGTGGTCTCGACGACAAGGGTGTCGCCCTCCCAGTGCCCGCGCGAACTCCCGGCCCACTGGCGGATGCCGGCCGGCAGCCGCGGCCGCCCGTCGAGAGGGATGACCCGCAGGTCGTGCACCATCTCGTTCAGGATCACCACGTTGTCGGCGGTCTGGAAGAGCTGCATGTTGTTGTTGTAGCCGCTCGGAATCATCGGCGGGCCGCTGTTGAAGCCGACGATGCAGCGCTCGGCGAGGCCGCGGTCCTCGGGCCGGTCGGCGCCGGTGCCGGCGCTGCGGACCCGCACGGGCAGCGGGATCGGCAGGTCCTCGATGAGCGAGCCGACCTGGCGGAGAGATTCACCCTCGGGGGTCAGCGCGGGCAGGCGGCCGTCCGGCGGATCGAGTCGACGGCTCACGCCTGGTCGAACCGAACTACGCTCAGGGTGGGTACCCGCCGGAAGTGCTCGTCGCGGGTCAGGATCGGTTCCCCCGCGCAGACGCAGAGGGTGCCGATCAGGAGATCCATGGTCGGGATCACCTTGCCGCTGCTGCGCAACGCCCATTCGATCTCGCCGTAACGCATGGCGAAATCGGGTCCGGGCAACGCCAGCTCCATGAAGTCGGTCAGTCGGGCTACGCGGTCGATTTCCCGTTGCGGATCTCGAGACCGACGCGCGCCGGCTTCCAGCTCGCAGCGTACGAAGACCGGTATGCGCAACTTCACGGCGCCGTGCGCTCGTAGCGCCCGCGTCGCCGCACCGGTGTCTCCACGACGGCGCTCGCGCATCAGGTCGATCACGAACGAAGTATCCACGAGCACGGCTATTCCTCGAGCTCGATGGGATCGGGCCGGTCGTGTTCGCGCTCATCCACCAACGCTTCGAGGGCGGCGACCGTATCCTCGGCCAGGAGGACCTCGTCCAGGTGCTCGAGGAGATGCGACGCCGTGTAACGTTCGTCCCGCAGCGTGCGCTTGATCACGCGGCTGAAGGATTCGCCGGGCCGCTTGCGCGCGGCGAGCAACTCGTACGATTCCAGGTCGATGGTGATTGTCTTGACCGCCATGCACTTAGCATACACTTGCCCGGCTTCGTTCCCGCCGCCTTCCGCCGCCATGCGCGCCGCGCCCGGGTTGACGGCGGCGCGCATCGGAGCGATGATGCCCTGATCGACGGCTTGAGTCGATACGGAAACAGGACTTGAGGAGGGAAGGTCCGTGGCCATTCATCGAAACGCGGCAGCGGTCGGCGCAGTGTTCGTTCTCGCGGCCGGCGTTCTTGCGCCCGGAGCGGCGCCGGCCCAGCCGGCGGCCGACGAGGCCGCGCCCCGGACCGCGTGGGGCGCCCCGGACCTCAACGGCGTGTGGGACTTCCGCACCCTGACGCCGTTCGAGCGGCCCGAGGCCCTGGCCGACCAGGCGGTGTTCACGCCCGAGGAGGCGGCGCAGTTCGAGGCCGATCGCCTCGCCGCTTTCGAGGTGCGCGACGACCAGGAGCCGGCCGACGTGGTCGGCAACTACAACCAGTTCTGGTTCGACCCGGGGAACAGGGTCAGCGAGACCCGGCAGACGTCGCTGGTGACCGACCCGCCCGACGGCCGGGTGCCGGCCCTGTCGGCCGACGCGGCGGCCCGGCGGGCCGCGCAGCAGCAGGCGCGGGCCGGCGTCAACCGCCACTCGCCGACCGCCGGCGGCTGGGTCGAGGACCTCGGGCCGGGCATGTTCGCGGTCCGCTGCCTGCTCGGCTTCAACTCCGGCCCGCCGATGACCCCGGGCGGCTACAACCAGAACCTCCAGGTGTTCCAGACCCCGGACCACGTGGTCCTGCTCAACGAGATGGTGCACAGCTCGCGCGTGATCCCGCTCGACGGACGCCCCCACATCGAGGACGGCGTCCGCCAGTGGATGGGCGACTCGCGCGGCCGCTGGGAGGGCGACACCCTCGTCGTGGAGACCACAAACTTCCTGCGCGAGACCAGCTTCCGGGGCGGCGTGACGACCGGCGATCTGACCCTCGTCGAGCGGTTCACGCGGGTATCCGAGGGCACGTTGATGTATCAGGTGACGGTCGACGATCCCAATGCCTGGGACCGGCCCTGGAGCTACCAGATACCCATGGTGAAGAACGACCAGCCGCTGTTCGAGTACGCCTGCCACGAGGGCAACTACGGGCTCTACAACATCCTCGCCGGCGCGGTGGTCGAGCACACGGAAGCGGAAGGGGCGGAGAGCGGCCGCTAGGAGTCTCTGCGCGGTAGGACGGTTCAGACTCCGGACAGGGTGGCTGGACGCCAAGCCGAGGCCGTGGCGCGACCCTCCGGTCGCGTCGGGAGTTTCGCTGGGTGCGAAGCTCCCGCGGCGCGATTGGCTGGCGCCGGGGCCGTCGGCGTCGCGTCGGCGAGGCGAGGAAAGGCGGCCGGCGCCGGACCGACGATCACAGGACAGGAATCCATGCTTACGAGACGCAACCTTCTCTTGGCGCCCTTGGCCTTGCCCCTCGCGCGGCTCGCCCGCGCGCAGTCGGCCGAGCCCGGCAAGATGCTCCTCGCGATGCACCAGAACACCTCGCGGGCGGCCGGCTACCGCGGCTCGCTGGAGGGCTGGGCCCGGGCGGGCATCCGCTACGTCGAGCTCAACGACCGGCTGCTCGTCGACTTCCTCGCCAACGACACGCTGCCGGCGGCGCGCCGCGTGCTGAGCGACAACGGGCTGACGCCGGTCTCGGCCGCGGTGGCCCTGCCCGACCTGTGGATTCCGGGGCCGGCCCGGGCCGCCTCGCTCGACACCTGGCGGCAGCGTTGCGAGCAGTTCGCGAACCTCGGCCTCCAGCGCATCTACTCGCCGTCGGTGACCAACCGGCCGGTCACCGCCGCCGACTTCGACGCCACGCCGGCGGCCATCCGCGAGGTGGGGGAGATCACCGCCGGATTCGACCTCACCACGATGATCGAGTTCACGCGCACGTCGACCCATCTTTCCACGCTCACGTCGTCGCTGGCGATGATCCGGGCCGCCGGCCATCCCGCCGTCCGCCCGATGATCGACTTCTTCCACTTCTGGTCGGGCATGAGCAAGTTCGAGGACCTCGACCTGCTCGAGCCGGGCGAGCTGGCCCACACCCACTTTCAGGACCTCCTCGACGGCCCCCGCGAGCTCATCGACAACGACTCGCGGGTGATTCCCGGCGACGGCATCGCCCCGGTGGTGCGCATTCTGCAGAAGCTGGCCGAGAAGGACTTCACCGGGGCGCTCTCCGTCGAGCTGTTCCGGGCCGAGCTGGTGCAGGGGGATCCGTACGAGGTGGCGACCGAGATCCGGGGCAAGTGCGAGGCGGTGATGGAGCAGGCCGGGGTGCTGTAGGCGCCCGGGGCTCGACATGCGCTGGAGGTATCGCATGAGATGGATCGGGACGGCCGCCGCCGTCGTCGTGGCGTCGGGGATCGGAGCCCCGGCCCTCGCGCAGACCGACGCGGAGCGCATCGTCAGCATCGACACCCTGAACGTCCGCGACGTGCTCTACCACCTCGGGGGAGGGGGCGGGAACGGCCTCGCCCTCATCGACGAGATCAACGGCGGCGTGGTGCTCATCGACACCAAGCCGGCCGGCTGGGGCGAGGCGGTTCGCGAGGTCGTCGAGCAGGTGACCGACCTGCCGGTGACCACCATCGTCAATACCCATGCCCACGACGAGCACGCGGGGAGCAACGCGGAGTTCCCCGACGCGGTGACGATCGTCGCGCACGCCAACGCGCGGGCGACGATGCTGCGCGACGGCCGCTACGCGGAGGGCGGCCAGGGGCTGCCCACGACCACCTTCACCGACCGCTTCTCGCTGCTCGACGACCTCGACCGCATCGACCTGTACCACTTCGGTCCCGCCCACACCGACGGCGACGTCGTGGTCGTCTTTCCCGAGAAGGGCGTCGCGTACCTGGGCGGCCTGTTTCCCGACAAGGCGGTGCCGGCCATCGACCTCGAGCGCGGCGGCAGCGGGCTTGCGTTCCCGGACACGCTCGACCGCGTCGTCGCGGCCATCGACGGCGTCGCCCGGGTCATCACCGGGCACGGGCCGTTCCCCTCGACCTACGCGGGCCGGGGGCGCCGCGAGCGGGGCCGGGCCCGCGCGTGGAGCGGGTTCCTGACCTGGGACGACCTCGCCGAGTACGCCGCGTTCACGCGGGACCTGGTGGCCGCGGTCGAGCGCGAGTTCGCGGCCGGGCGCAGCGCCGCGGAGGCGGCGGGGGCGCTGGAGCTGCCCGACCGGTACGCCGGCTACGACCTGACGCAGCTGCCAGCCGCGGTGGATGCCCTCTACGCCGAGCTCGCGGCGCGGTGACCGCGCACTGTCCTGAACCTTCGATTGGGGATACGCACGCATGACCAGCGCGAGACTGATTGCGGTTGTCGCCTGCGCGGCCGGCCTGGCCGGCGGTGCGGCGGAGGTGGCGGCCGACGACTGGCCCGAGTTCCGGGGGGCGGGGCGCCTCGGGGTGTGGACCGAGACCGGCATCGTCCGCGCGTTTCCCGAAGACGGGCTGAAGGTGCGCTGGCGCACTCCGATCAAGGCGGGCTACTCGGGGCCGTCGGTGGTCGACGGGCGCGTGTTCATCACCGACTGGGAGCCGCGGCAGGGCATGCGCGGCGTCGAGCGGGCGCTCGCCCTCGACGAGGCGACGGGCGAGATTCTGTGGACGCAGTCGTGGGAGGCGGACTACGCGGGCATCCAGTGGGAGATCGGGCCGGGGGCGACGCCCACCGTCGACGGCGACCGGGTCTACGTCCTCGGCCGCACCGGCATGCTGTCGGCGCTGGCCGTCGACACCGGCGAGATCCTGTGGCGGAAGCACTACGGCGAGGACTACGGCGTCGACCGCATGCAGTGGGGCTTCGACTGGGGCTTCGCCAGCGCTCCCCTCGTCGACGGCGAACGCCTCATCTGCCTCGTCGGCGGCTCGCCCGACGCCCGCGTCGTCGCCTTCGACAAGATGACCGGCGAAGAGCTGTGGCGGGCCCTGCCGAGCGAGGCGGACCTCGGGGTCGCGCAGCCCATCATCATCGAGGCCGGGGGGGCGCGGCAGCTCATCATCTGGAACCCCGAGGAGGTCGCCTCGCTCGACCCGGTGACCGGAGACGTCTACTGGCGGCAGCCGTACGTCGTCGGCGGGGCCATGACCGTCGCGATGCCGGTGCAGGTGGGGGCCCGGCTCTTCTTCACCACGTTCTACGACGGCCCGATGATGCTCGCCCTCAACCAGGACCGCCCGGGGGCGACCATCGCCTGGAAGGGGAGCAGCAACAGCGAGATCCGCACCGAGGGCCTGCATGCGGTGCTCGCCACCCCGATCATCGACGGCGGCTACATCTACGGCATCTGCAGCTACGGCCAGCTCCGGTGCCTCGATGCCGAGACCGGCGAGCGCATCTGGGAGACCCAGGCGGCGACGGTCGAGCGCCGCCGCTGGGTGTCGGGGTTCATGGTGAAGAACCGCGACCGGGTGTTCATCAACAACGACCGCGGCGAGCTGATCATCTCGCGGCTGAGCCCCGCCGGCTACGAGGAGATAAGCCGCACCCAACTGATCGCGCCGACCTCCGCCCCCGGCAACCGGCGGGAGCTGCGCAGCGTCAGCTGGGTCCACCCCGCCTACGCCAACCGGCACGTCATCACCCGGAACGACGAGGAGATCGTGAGCTTCTCGCTGGACGCGGCCGACTACTGAGGTTCCACGGGGCTGTCCGAGTCGGCCGGTGCGCGTCCGCAGCGGGGCGGGCGGCCTCGGCGCACGCCTGCCTCCCCGGTGGTCGGCCCCGTGGGCACCATGAGCGGCGGAGACGGACCGGGCGCGCCTCCGGGCGCCGGCGTGGGCGGCGGTGACGCCGGGCCCGGCCCCTGCGCCATGCGGCCGGCGGCGGCGCGGACGTGGTTCGGCGCCTTGCGTCCGGCCGCCGATGTGGGCGATCATGCGTAATCCATGCCGGTGGACGAGGAGGGTGAGATGAACCATCGATATCGTGCTGTGGCTCGAGCGATCTCGTGCGCGGTCGCAATCGGGATGCTGGCCCCCGCTGTCGCGGCCGGGCAGGCGGCCGACGAGGCGGTGCCGCGGACCGGTTGGGGCGCCCCCGATCTGCAGGGCGTCTGGGACTTCCGCTCCATCACCCCGATGGAGCGTCCGGACGATCTGGGGGACCGGGCGTTCCTCAGCGAGGAGGAGGCAGCGAGCCTGGAGCAGGAGACGCTGGCCCGCAATGCAGAGCTCCTGAACCGCCCCGCGCGGCGGACGGAAGTCACCGGGAGCGTGGACCAGGGGGAGGAGGGCGCCCCCGGCTTCTACAACAACCTGTGGCTCGACCGCGGGACCGCCCCCGTCGGCACCCGGCGCACGTCGCTGGTCGTCGACCCGGCCGACGGCAAGATTCCGGCCCTCGTCCCCGAGGCGGCCGAGCGGCAGGCGCGGCAGCGCGCGGCGCGGGAAGGCGTCGACAACCACTCGCCGACGCCGGGCGGCTGGGTCGAGGACCTCGGGGCCAACGGCCTTCAGCTGCGCTGCATCACCGGCTTCAACGCCGGCCCCCCGATGACCCCGGGCGGCTACAACAACAACGTGCAGATCTTCCAGACCCCCGACCACGTGGTTCTGCTCAACGAGATGAACCACAACGCCCGCATCGTGCCCCTGGACGGCCGGCCGGCCATCGATCTCCCGCAGTGGACGGGCGACTCGCGCGGCCACTGGGAGGGTGACACCCTGGTCGTCGAGACCGCGAACTTCCAGCGCGAGACGAGCTTCCGGTCCGGGTCGACCGATGCGAACCTGCGCCTCACCGAGCGCTTCACGCGGGTGTCGCCGCGGATGCTGATGTACGAGGCGACCATCGACGACCCCACCGTCTGGTCGAGGCCGTGGACCTACGAGGTGCCCATGGTGTGGAACGACCAGCCGATGTACGAGTACGCCTGTCACGAAGGGAACTACGGTCTGTACAACATCCTCGCCGGAGCGCGGGTGGAGGAAGCGGCCGCCGCGGCCGAGGCGGCAAGGTAGGCCTGAATCGAAGCGGACGAGCCTGTTTCGAAGAGGAAGCCGGCCGGAGCCGGACGAGGCGGCAGTCATTGCGGATAGACGCGCACATTCTCATCGAGGTGAAGGAAAGACCATGACCATTCGAACCATCGCCGTACTCGCGGGCAGCGCCGTGCTCGCCCTGTCGCTCTCGACCCCGGCCGCCGCCCAGTCCGGGAGCGAGGACCTGCGCACCCCACACGGGCACCCCGACATCAGCGGCGTCTGGGACTTCCGCACCGTGACCCCTCTCGAGCGCCCGGAGGAGTTCGCGGACCAGGCGTTCCTCTCGGAGGAGGAGGTCGCCGCCTATGCCGCCGAACGGGTGGCCGCGAGCAACGCCGATCGGGACCGGGAAGCCAGGAAGCTCGAGACCACCGACCGGGGACAGGTGAACGGCACGCGCGAGAGCCGTGACCTCGCACTCGCCTACAACGACTTCTGGTGGGACCGCGGCGACTCCGTCGTCGAGACCCGCCGGACCTCGCTGGTCGTCGACCCCCCGAACGGCCGGGTGCCGTCGCTGACCGAGGCGGCGGAGGCCCGCGCGGCCGATCGCCTGCGCATCAACCAGCGGCCGTCGTGGGGCCCCGAAGACCGCCCCCTCGGCGAGCGCTGCATCACCGGCTTCAACTCGGGGCCGCCGATGCTGCCCGCCGCCTACAACATGAACGTGCAGATCTTCCAGACCGCCGACCACGTCGTGCTGCTCAACGAGATGGTGCACAACGCCCGCATCATCCCCCTCGACGGCAGCGGCCACGGTCCCGTGCCCCTGTGGACGGGCGACTCCCGCGGCCACTGGGACGGCGACACCCTGGTCGTCGAGACGAAGAACTTCCTGCGCGAGACCAGCTTCCGGAACTCGAGCGAGAACCTGCACCTCGTCGAGCGGTTCCGGCGCGAGAGCGACGACGTGCTGCTCTACAGCTTCACGGTGACCGACCCGACGACGTGGACGCAGCCCTGGTCGGTCGAGCTCCCCATGCGGCAGAGCGACCTCCCCATCTTCGAGTACGCCTGCCACGAGGGCAACTACGGCATGGACGGCACCCTGACCGGGGCCCGGGCCGTCGAGAAGGCAGCGGCGACCGATGGGCAGTAGGGTCGACTGGTACTACCACCGGTCCGGTTGAACCAGCTGCGCCAAAGCCTCCAGGTTCCTGGAGGCCAACCGGATCGACGTCGCTGAACGGGTGCCCGCGAGCCGAAAGCTCGCCCGATCGGACGCCCGCGAGCTGGCCGCGGCGGCGTCGCGCATCATCGTGGCGAAGGGCCGGAAGGTGCGGGAGTTCGAGCCTCGCGGCGCTCCCGACGACGCGGTGCTCGACGCGATGCTCGGCGCCACCGGCAACCTGCGGGCGCCGCTGCTGCGGGTCGGCAAGACCCTGCTCGTCGGCTTCGACGCCGACAGCTACGCCGGCGTGCTCGGCTGACCGCGGCGGCTCATCCGGCATCGCATGAAACCGGCCGCCGCCCCGGGAACGCTCGTGGTCCTCGGGGCGGCGCTCGCCGGTAGCCGCCGGCTCATCCGGCAACACGTGAAACCGGCCGCCGCCCTGGGAACCATCGTGGCCCTCGGGGCGGCTCTCTCCGGCTGCGGGGCCGATTCAGGGCCGGGGCCCACGGGCCGTCCCGCTCTGCCGCCGGCTTCCGCTGCTGCTTCCGCCTCCGACACGAACGATACGCCGTCGCCGGACGAGCCGGGGACGAACGGTGTTGCCGGCGGCGGTGACCCGCCGTCGCTGGCTGAGCCGGGCACGAACGGTGCTTCCGGCGGGCGCGACGACACCCCGGCATCACCCTCCGGCATCGTCTACCACGTCGTGAAGGGCGCGCGCTTCTTCGACATCCTCGTTGCCCGCATCGGCAACCGCGAGCACGTGGTGCTCGGGGAGACCGATGACATGTGCCTCGATCTCTCCGACCAGCGCGACTTCGACGGCGACGGCAACCGGGACGCCCTGGTGTTCCGGAGCCCCCGTTGCCGGGGCGACGCGGCCCCCGGCCTCCTGTTCTTCGTGTCGGGCGACATCGGGTTCCGCCGGTCCAATTCGTTTCCCGGCAATCGGCCGCGCGTCGAGCGGTGGAACGGGGACTGGAGCGTCGTCATCGGTGACACGCGGCACGTGTTGCGGGACGGGCGCGCGGTGCCCGTCGAGTGAAGGAGCCCGCGGTCCGCCGAGGCCGGCGCCCTCGGTCCAGGCGTTGACACGGGCCAGCCGCGTCAGGCATGGTGGCGACAGCGTCTCCGGCATCGGGCGGGCGACCGGCGACGCCTCGCTTGCAGTGCCTCCTCACACTTGATGACTCCGTCTTCCACCGCGGCGCAGGCCCTGAGCGCCCGGCGCCCGGCTGAAGCGCTGGCCGCGCCAGGGTGGCACTTCCTGGCGCGGTGGACGGCCGCCTGGCTCGCGGTCGGCGTCGTGCTCGCGGCCGGCATCTCGTTCGGGGCCGGGGTGGAGCTCGTCCCCGTATTGCGGCTGAGCGTGCTTTTCGCCGAGGTCGTCGGGTACAGCGCGTACATCTCGGCGCGATTGGTGTTCCCCCTCCTGGCTCGGCTCCCGGGGGTGCTGCGGGTGGCGCTCGATGCGCTGATCGTGATGTCGGGCACGTTCTTCGGCTCGATCTTCGTCATCGCCAGCGATCCCTTCTACGTGGCGGCGGAGCCGCGGGCCGCCCTGCTGCTCGTCGCCTTCAACGGGGTGCTCGCGGCGGGGGTCGCGTTGGCCCTGGGTACCTACGACCGCATGCGCCGGCAGATCGAGGCGTCGTACCGGGTCCTCCGGGAAAGAGACGCGCTCGAGCGCGAGCTCACCGTGGCCCGCGACGTCCAGCGCGAGCTGCTGCCGCGGGAGGTCCCCGCCGTCGAGGGGCTGGAGCTGGCCGGCGTCTGCCGGCCCGCCATCGCGGTGGGCGGCGACCTCTACGACTATCTCCAGGCCGGCGACGGCCGGCTGGGTCTGGCCATCGTCGACGTGTCCGGCAAGGGGGTTCCCGCCGCCCTCCTCATGGCCAACCTGCAGGCTTCGATGCGCAGCCGCTTCCCGACCGCGCGTGACCCGGGAACGCTCGCGGCCGGCCTGAACGAGGCGCTCTTCGGCTCGTCGTCGGCCGCGCGCTACGCCACCGCGTTCCTCGCCACCTTCGATCGCGAGACCCGCCGCCTGTCGTACACCAACGCCGGGCACCTGCCGGCGATCCTCGTCCGCGAGGGCGAGACCGAGCGTTGCGAGGAAGGCGGCATGCCCATCGGGTTGTTCGAGGGCGCGACGTACGAGACCGGCGCCCGGACCCTGGCGGCCGGCGACCTGCTGGCGCTGTTTACCGACGGTGTCACCGAGGCGCCGGCGCCGGACGGCGAGGAGTTCGGGGCCGAGAGGCTCGCCGAGCTCCTGCGCGTCCACCGGGCTCGCCCCCTCGAGGCGGTCATCGACACCGTGTTCGACGCCCTGCTGCAGTGGAGCGGCCCCGTCGACGCCCACGACGACGTCACCCTGGTCCTCGCGAGGGCCCGGTGAGCCGCCCCCGGACGGCGGGAAGCCTCGCCCGCCACGCCGGGCTGTGGATCGCGGCGAGCAGCCTCGCGGGCCTCGCCATCGGTCTCGGGGTCAGCGCGTTCCAGGGCGACGGCGTCGAACCGCCGATCCTCGTCATCTCGGTGCTCTTCGCCAACGTGGTCGGTCTCACCTCGATGGTCTGCTCGGTGTGGCTGTTCCCCCGGCTGCGGGGACGCTCGGGCCTGCTCCGGTTCCCGCTGCTCGTCCTCGCCCTGCTGTCGGGCGCGGTCCTCGGCAGCCTCACGGTGCTCGTCGCCTACCCGCTGTTCGTCTTCCGCGAGCCGCGGCTCGCGGTCGCGGTCATCGTCCTCAACAGCGTCCTCGCCCTCGTCGTCGGCGGCGTGGTGCTCGGCTACGAAGAGATGCGGCTGCGGCTGCACGACGCCCTCCGCGAGATGCGGGAGGTGCGGCTGGTCGAGGCCCGGCTGCGCGAAGAGGCGGCCCGCGCCGAGCTGGCGGCGCTGCAGGCGCGGATCAATCCGCACTTCTTCTTCAACACCCTCAACACCATCGCTTCCCTGCTCGAAGAGGACGCCCGCCAGGCCGAGGAGCTGCTGGAGACGTTCGCCGACCTGTTCCGCTACGTGTTCGACGCGGCCGACGCGGCCCCCGTCCCCCTGCGCGACGAGATCGCCTTCACCCGGGGCTACCTGCGGATCGAGCACGCCCGATTCGGCGACCGGCTGCAGGTGGCCTGGGACGTCGAGCCGGACTCGCTGACCGTGCGGGTGCCCGGCCTGATCCTGCAGCCCCTGATCGAGAACGCGGTGGGGCACGGGCTCGCGCCGCGGGCGCGGGGAGGACGCATCGAGGTGTCGACCGCCCTCGACGGCGGGGTGCTGCGCATCGACGTCGCCGACGATGGCGTCGGGCTCTCCGGTGCCGGAGACGACCTGATTCGGGACGGCCACGGGCTGGGCAACATCGCCCGCCGGCTCCACACGTCCTGCGGCGGGCGCGCGGCCCTCGCGCTGTCCGCCGGGCGCGGGGGCAAGGGCGCCCGCGCCCGGCTCACCCTGCCCGCCGCCCCGGTCCTCGCCGGGCGCGCGGAGGCGGCGCCATGAGCCGTCGCTGCGTCGTCATCGACGACGAGAAGCCGGCCCGCGAGCGGGTGACGCGGCTGCTCGCCGCGCATCCCGACTTCGAGCTCGCGGGCGAGGCCGCCGACGCCGACGCGGCGGTGCGGCTGATCGACGAGATCGCGCCCGACCTGTGCTTCCTCGACGTGCAGATGCCCGAGGGCACCGGCTTCGACGTGCTCGAGCGGGTGAGGCACGTGCCTCACGTCATCTTCGTCACCGCCTACGACCGCTACGCGGTGCCGGCTTTCGAGGTGCGGTCCATCGACTATCTCCTGAAGCCCGTCGGCCGGGAGCGGTTCGCCGAGGCCCTCGACCGCGCCCGCGAGCGCATCGACGCCGCCGTCTCGGCCCGGCGCATCCTCGACGAGCTCGACGCCCTGCGGCGGCTGGTCGGCGGAGGAGGCGCGGGGCCGCCCGCGCTCGACCGCGTGAGCGTGCGGCGCGGGTCGGGGGTGCTCCTGCTCGACCCCGACGAGATCGTCTGGTTCGAGGCCGAGGACACGCTGGTCTTCGCGAGGACCGCGGCCGGGCGGTTCCTCGTCGACCACACCCTGTCCGAGCTCGAAGGCCGGCTCGGGAGCCGTTTCTTTCGGGCCCACCGCGGCTGCCTCGTGAACCTCGGGCGGATCGCCGAGATCCGTCCGGCCGACGCGGGGGCCTGGACGATCGTGTGCCCCGGCGCGGGCATGGTGCTCCTGTCCCGCCGGCAGGCCAGGCGGCTGCGCGAGATCTACCCGTGGTGAACCTGGCGGTCGGTGACGAAGCCCCGCGGTTCGCCGAGGCGGGGGGGCGCAGGGGCGCCCGTGAGGCGTTTGCTCGGGAGGGAAAGGGCCGCAGCGCCCGTGCGACGGGGGCCGCGGGGCCACCGCGGCACGACGCGGCCGCCCCGGATTGCCACCGCCCATCGAGAGCAGGGGCACGGGGCCGCGAGCCGGCCGTCGGCGGCTCCCGACCGCTGGCGCGCCCCGAACGACCGCCGATCGCAATCCGGTTGCCTCGGCGGCGCGAGGACGACACCATTCACGCTAGGAGGACGACAGCATGGTTCACAGGGCGACGGGGCTGATCCTGACGGCGGCGCTGGCGACCGCGCCGGCGCCGGCGGCGGCGCAGGGGACCGAGGCGGGCGTGGTGGTGACCGTCCCCGTCGGCGAGGTCCGGGAGGGCGACCTCTACGCCGCGGGCGAGGCGGTCCGCGTCCACGGGCGGTTGGCCGGAGATCTCGTGGCGGCGGGGCAGCGGGTGCTCGTGGACGGGCAGGTCGACGGAGACGTGTTCGCGGCGGCCTGGACCGTCGACCTGCGGGGCTCCATCGGTGATTCGACCCGGACAGTCGGCGATCGGGTCACTGTGGACGCCTCGATCGACGGCGATCTGATCGCGGGGGGGAACCGGCTGCAGCTGCTCGAGAGCGCGGTCATCCGGGGAGGTCTCGTGGCCACCGCCAGCAGCCTCGAGATCGACGGGACGGTCGAGGAGGACCTGCGCGCGGCGGCGGGGGAGATCATCCTTCAGGGCGCGGTGCTCGGCAACGCGAACGTCATCGCCGACCGCCTCGACCTCGCCTCCGGGGCGCGCATCGAAGGCGACCTCGACTACCGGACGCGGATACCCCTGAGCCCGGAAGCGGCGGCCCGGGTGGCGGGGACGGTGCGGTACCAGGAACCGATCGACGAGGGCGACGATTCCGGCAGCTTCCTCTGGTGGCTGTGGCGGGCGGGGGCGGCGCTGCTCGCCGGCATGCTGGCGGTCGCGCTGTCTCCGCGCCTGGTGGGGCAGCTGACCTCGGCCATCGGGGGGGAGACGACCCTCGGTGCGCTGCTCGGGTTCGGCGCGCTCCTGATCGTGCCCGTCGCGGCGGCGCTGGTGATGGCGACGGTCGTCGGGCTGCCCATCGGTATCATCGCGTTGCTGCTGTACGCCGTGGCCCTGTACGTGGCCAAGCTGCCGACCGCGGTCTGGGCCGGCGGACTGATGCTCGCGCGCGCCGGGCGCCCCGAGGCGTCGCCGTACGCGGCGATGGCCGTCGGCATCGTGGCGCTCTACGTGCTGTTCGAGGTCCCGTGGATCGGGGGGCTGTTCCAGCTCGCGGCAACCTGCCTGGGCCTCGGCGCCATGGTCCTGTCGGGCCGGCGATACCTGACCGCGAACGGGAGTTGACGGCTGGAGCTGGAGCCAGCCCGCCCATCGCCGGCTTCGGCTCCGCTGGGCGCCCTCCAGGAGTCCGCGCCGTTCCACGGCGCAGACTCCTACACCAGCCTTGGTTCGACCAGCTCGCGTTCAGGCAGGAGTCGGCGGACGATCTCGACGCTCCATGGCTCGCAGATCAAGCCGCTGTCGACGTCGGCTGCAAGCTGATGCGGCGTCACGAAGCTCCCGCTGAGTGATGTTGGCTCCGGTGCTAGCGGTCTCCGGCCTCCCGTTCCTGCATGCGCGACCCGGCGAGCATGTTCGTGAGCCCGTAGTTGCCTTCGTGGCATGCGTACTCGAACATCGGGCCGTCGCTGCGCGACATCGGCAGCGAGCCGCCCCACGGGCGCGTCCACGTGTTCGGATCGGTGACCGTGAACTCGTAGCCGAGGGTGTCCTCGTCGATGCGGGCGAACCGCTCGACGACGTGCAGGGCCTGGCTGAGGTTGGCGTTGAAGTTCCGGATGAAGGCGTGCTGGTTGAAGTGCGTGGTCTCGACGACCAGCGTGTCTCCCTCCCAGCGGCCGCGCGAGTCGCCCGCGTACTGGCGTATCGAGTCGGGGATGTTGGGGCGCCCGTCGAGGGGGATGAAGCGGGTGTCGTGGATGTGCTCCTGCACGATCGCCACCATGTCGGGCGTCTGGAAGATCTGGTAGTTGTTGTTGTACGCGGTGGGGAACGACGGGACGCCACGGTACCAGATGCACCGGTCGCCGAGGTCGAGCTGGTCATAGTGGTCGGTCGGGAGCCGCCCGCCCCGCACCGCCGCGAGCCGCCGCGCCTCGTCCGAGTCGAGCCGCGCCGCCACCTCGGGCACGAGGGCCGGCAGCCGCCCGTTCGGCGGCTCGACGATGATCGAGGTCCGCCGGGTCGGGACGACCGAGGTTCCGCGCTCCATCCAGAAGTTGTTGTACGACCCCGGGGCCCCGTCGACGCCGCGGTCGACGCTGCCGTCGGGGTCGGCCACCGTCCGCAACGCGGAACGGCCGGTGAGCTCGCGGTTCCGGTCGGCGTTGCGCTGCTCGATGCCCGCCGCCTCCTCCGCCGTCAGGAACTCGCGGTCGCCGAGGTCCGCGGGCCGCTGGAACGGCGTCAGGGTCGAGTTGTTCCAGACCCCCCGCAGGTCAGGCGCCCCCCACTCCGTCCGCAGCTCCGACGGCGTCGACTGCGCCGCCGCGAGAGCCGGCGCGAACAGAACGACCGTCACGACCACCGACAGCACGAGACCTCGTTGACGCATCGCAAACTCTCCTCGCTTCTTGTACGCTCCCCGCCTGGAACGTGTCACCTCGCGGCTCCGCTCTCCTCCCGACCGACCCTCCGGAGGGAGGGCACACCGACCGCGGCGCAGACTCCTACGCGAGGCCGGGCAGAGGGCCGCTGACGTCGATGAAGTCGCCGCGCTGCCCGCGCGCGTGCCTCAGGCCGACGTGGTCGACGTCGAGGCCCATCGCGCCGGCCACGCTCACCAGCAGGTGCTGGTGGGGGACGCCCGAGAACCGCGTGACGCCGCCGGTCAGGACCTGCGACGGCACCCGCATCTCGGCCGGCGTCTCGTGCGGCCAGTGCAGGTAGCGGCCCGTCCTGAACGCCCAGTCCCCGCCGATGAGCACCGGGCAGTAGTGGCGGTAGCCGTGCCAGCCGTCGCCGAGCTCGGAGCCCCAGACGATGAGGGTGTTGTCCATCACCGACCCGCCGCCCGCGTCGGGAACTGCCTCGAGGGTGCTCACGAGGCGCGCCACCTGGCCGGCGTGATGGCGGACATAGTCGGTCATCGCGCCGTACTTGGCGGGGTCCTCGTGGATGTAGTGGGCGATGCCCTTGTGCACCTTGTCGCTGATGTGGTCGGCCCCGAACTCGGCCGTGGGCATCTCGCCCAGCGACAGCGAGACGACCCGGGTGATGTCGCAGCTGAACGCCGCCGCCACGACGTCGGTGAAGGCGTCGAACCGCAGGTCGTAGCGCTCGAAATCGGCCGCCGGTTGCGCGGGGGCCTCGCACGCGAGGGTCGCCAGGCTCTCGAGCCGGTGGCCCAGCCGCTCTACGAGGCCGAAGTGGGTCTCGAGCCGGGCCCGTTCGCCGGCGGTGAAGCGGGGCGCCAGCTCTCGGTACTCGCGCCAGGCGAAGTCCAGGGTGGTGCGGCGCCGCCGGCCCACCGCGTCGCCCGACGAGGCCGGCCCGAAGACCCGGTTCCAGGCCGCGAGCGGCGATCGCTCGGCCGGCAGGCGCATGCCCCCCGGGTTGTAGCTGATGGGCCGGCCCGCCTCGAGGGCGGCGTCGAGCGACAGCTCGAGCGAGGGCAGCCGGTCGGGTCTCGCTACGTGCGCGGCGACGAGCTGGTCGAGGGACGGCGAGACCGACCGCGTGTCCCTGGCCGCAAAGTCGGCGTTGTCGCCGGTCCAGGCGTGAATCCAGCCTCGATCGTGGCGGTTGCCCCCGGCGTCGAGCTCGGCGGTGGCGAGCGAGAGCCCATCGAGCGCGAGCACGCGCCGCCGGTGCGCGTGCAACGGGGCGAGCGGCCGGCTGAGGTCGCCCGCGGCGAGCGGCCCGAGGTCGAGGGTCCAGGGCTCGTCCGCGGACCGGCCGCGGTGATGCATCCGCCAGCTCTCGTAGGGCCAGCCGTGGCAGTGGCTGATGACGACGAGGCGCCGGACCGGCTCCTTGGCGGGGGCGAACGCCCCCAGCGCGGCGTCGGGAACGGCGGCGCCGAGGGCGGCCGTCCCGCCCATCTGCATCACGCGTCGTCGCGAGATCATTCGTGGCCTCCCGGCGCGCCGGCGCCCGGCCGCCGGCGGAAGAGGTCGCTGGCGGCAATCGACACCAGCAGGGTCTTGATGGAGTCGTCGGTGCGGAAGCCCGCCTGCAGCGCGTCGAGCCCCGGCGCCGCCGCGTCGAGCCGCTCGCCGAGGGCGTAGCGGGTCCAGTGCAGCACGTAACAGTCGCGCACCCGGTCGCTGGCCGCGAGCTGCCGCGCGAAGTCGACGCCGTCGGCGAACGTGATTCGTTCCCCGCCGGCCAGCGCCAGCGACCCGCTCGCGTCGACCGCCTGCCCGTTGTCGTGCGACCGCCACCGGCCGATCGCGTCGTAGTGCTCGAAGGCGAACCCCGGCGGGTTGATGGTCCGGTGGCAGGTGTTGCACGTCCCGGGGCGGGTGGCGGCGGCGGTGCGCTCGCGGTTGGTGCTCTCGGCGGTCAGGGTGTCGGGGGGCAGCGCCGTCTCCGCGCCCTGGACCGGCGTGCCCAGGTGCATGCAGGCGAGCCGCTCGAGGACACGCACGCCGCGCGGGATGGGCCCCGGCTGCACCGCGTAAGCCCCGAGGGCGAGGACCGACGGCAGGGTCAGCACCCCCGCCCGCTCCTCGGGTGGGAAGCTCGCCGGATAGAGTGTCAGCGGCTTGCGCCGGCCGATGGAGGCCACCACGAGGTCGATGGTCCGGGTCACCTCGGGACCCTCGACGCGCTTCGCGCCCTCGCCGTAGATTGGCGCGGTGGCGTCCGACAGGTAGCCGTGGTGGTCGGTCATCAGGGCCGTGAACGTGCCGGCGCCGTCGAACACGGTGCGCTCGACGAAGAGTTCGGTCTCGATCTTCATCGAGTGGCGCACCGGGCCCATGATGGCCGGCCACTCCACGTCGTCGTCGCGCGCGGTGGCGAGCTCGGCCTCGATGCCGAACAGCGGCCCGAACGCCCGCCGGGCCGGCGCGACCAGCAGGACGTCGCCGGTGCCGAGCCACTGGTGGTGGAAGCGCACGAGGGCGGGGCGGGCCTTCGGGTCGTCGAGCATCCGCCGGGCCTGGGCCTCGAGGCCGGCCCGGGTGTCGAGCTCGCCCGCCGCGGCCGCCGCGAACAGGGCATCGTCGGGCATCGAGTCCCACAGGAAGTAGGAGAGGCGCGACGCCAGCTCCCACCGGCTCCGGGGCCTGTCGGCGCCAATGTCGGCCGGCCGACGCGGCTCGATGCGGAAGTGGAATGTTGGCGATTGCAGAATGCCCGCCACGGTCAGGGCCACCGCCTCGTCGAGGGGGCCGGCGGCTGCGTTGCCCTGCCAGAACTGCTCGAGACGGCGGGTCTCCCCGGCGTCGAGGGGCCGGCGGTAGGCCCGCCGGGCGAAGCGATCGAGACTTGCCCACGCGCACGACGCCTGCTCGGCCGCGGGCCGCGACGTCCACCCGTCGCAGTCGAAGAACGTCGGCGACTCGAGGGCGAACGACGCGAAGTGCATCGCCGCCAGGTGCAGCTCTTCCACCTGGTAGGACGACGGCGCCTGCCCCTCGGCGATGCCCTCGAACCCGTCCGAGCCGGCTTCAGACGGGAACCGCCAGGGCCACACCGGCGGTGGGGGGGGCGGCGTGAAGACGCCCTTGCTCGGCTCGCGCCGGGGGCTGATGCGGTCGGCGAGGGCCGGGCGCGCCGGCCACCGGTCGCCGTCGCGGGAAAAGCCGAAGAGGTCGGCGATGGTGTTGTTGTACTCGGCCGGGGTCAGGGCGAGCGGGGCGGCGTGCGCAGGGGAAGCGGCCCTCGCCGCGGCCGTCTGGCCGCCCGCCGCCCCTGCCACCAGGAGCTCGAAGGCGGCCGCGGCCAGAGCCGCCGTGGCCAGAAGCCTGACGCTTGGCAACGTGCACCCGTCCGTAGTACGGCGAAGACGACGCGACTCCGAAGTCATGGCGAGCTTCCATGCCCTGCTCGCCAACCGTCCGGGGGGTCGGTGATGGCAAGGCGGCGGGGTACGCACAGCGGTCTCACGGATGCCGGAAAGGCTACCACGGCCCCGGGTTCCCGGCCGTGCGGCGCGATCATCTCGTGAGCCGGTTTCGAACGCGTGAGTCAGGCAGGCTCGCCCGACTGGCCCGTGTAGAACGCGGTCGTGCGCCTGGCCGCTGCGCGCGCGGCGACAGGGTCGGCTCCGGCCGCGACCCCCGCTCTCTCCCAGCCCTCGCTGCTGCCGGCGATGAACGCCCTGCCGTCGCGTGAAGCCGCGAAAGCGGCATCGTCGGGTTTCGGCGCGGCCGGTCGGGCGAGATGCAGGGCGAGCCCCAGCAGGCCCATCTCCCAGCCGACGCCGGTCGCGCCGGGTCCGTACTCGTCCCAGTGGGGCGAGAGGGGGGCCGTGTGGGTGAGGGCGACCCGGGCGCCGTCGGCGCGGTCGGCCGACACGCGCACATCCACCCAGCTCACGTCCCCGGCGTACTCCCAGGTGAGGGCGAAGTGCGACGGTCGCTCGCACGCCGTGATCATGCCGCCCGCGTTGCCTTCGAGCTGGTAGCGGCCGCCGAGCTCGAGATCGCCGCTGACCGGCAGGAACCAGCGCTGAATGCGCTCGCCGCTCGTCACCGCGTTCCACAGCTCGTCGACCGTCGCCTCGCAGCTGCGTGAAAGCGTGACGGCACTGGCGGGCCTGCCGTCGCGCTCGAGCATCGACACGGAGCGCTCTACGGTGCCGAGGTGGCTCTCGACATCGAAGTCCATGCTTCCCCTCGTTCCCCTGCCCGTCCGTTGCAGATCGTCGAGACGAGCCCGGCATGAGGTAGGTGGCGTCCCCAACGGGATTCGAACCCGTGTCTCAGCCTTGAAAGGGCTGAATCCTAGGCCTCTGGACGATGGGGACGCGGAGGAACGTTTGGCTCCGCCGGGAAGTGTCCGCCTCGGTAGCGGGCCGTTCTCGGCATCACGTAACACGCCAGTATACGTCGCCCGGCTCGCCAGGCACAATGGGGTGCCGTCGCCGGCACGGACGACCTCGCGGACGCGGCCCGGGGAACGCCCGGGGAGAGCGGTGGCGGAGAGCCTGGAAACGGTGATGTGTTAGCATCTGATGCATGCGCACCACCCTGACCATAGACGACGATGTCCTCTCGGCCGCGAAGGACCTGGCCCGCCGTGGCGGAAGCAGCATCGGGGCCGTGGTCTCCGAGCTGGCCCGCCGGGGGCTGCAGGGCGGTTCGCCGGGCGACGGCGCTGTCGAAGGTGACGGCTTCTGCGGATTCCGGCCCTTGCCGAAGCGCGGCGCGCCCGTCACCAACGAGCTGATCGACAGGCTGCGCGAAGAGGGACCGTACTAGCCCGCCGATCGTCGCCTGACGGCTCCGTTGGGCGCCCAACGAACCCTGCCAGGAGTCTGCACCGTTCTACGGCGCAGACGCCTGGCCCGCCCCGAGGTCGATTTGCGCGCCCTGATGGACATCAACGTCCTCCTGGCCCTCCTGGATCGCGATCACGTCGTCCACGAGGTGGCCCGAGAGTGGTTCGAGAGTGAGGTCGGCCACGGTTGGGCGTCCTGCGCCGTGACGCAGAACGGGGCCATCCGCATCCTGAGCCAGCCGAGCTACCCGAGCCCCGTGTCCACCGGACAGGCGACGCGGCTTCTCGCCTCCGCGGCATCGGCCGCGCACCACGAGTACTGGCGCAGCGACGTCTCGATTCTCGACCGGACGATCTTCGACCACTCGCGCATTCACGGTCCGAGGCAGCTCACCGACGTCTATCTGCTGGGTCTCGCCGTGCACCACGGCGGGCGCCTCGTCACCTTCGATCGGACGGTCGCCCTCGCCGCGGTTCGGACGGCGCGTCCGCACCACCTCGTCGTCGTGTGAGCGCTTCCCCTCCGGAGGCTCCTTCTCGCCGTGCCGAGGGCCTCCGGCGTACCGCGCCGGGGGGGGCACGGGCACGCGTGCCGTTGCGATGAGGCTCGCCGGTTGTGATGCGGCATGTCAACGGTCGCTGCCCGCCCGGAACCCGAGTTGACGCCGCAGAGTCCGGGTCTTCGAGGCGCGGAATGGGACCGGTGGTTGCGTCCTGCCATACCCCGGGACTTCCGCCCTCGGCGCTCCGCGCTTCCAGTTGGCTGCAAGATGTTCAGAACATGAGACTTGACCGCGTCCCTGCCACTCCTGCGCGTTCCTGGCCGGCTTCTTGCCACCTTGGTGATCGGCCCCGCCGTCACGCGACGGCATGCATGCCCGACCCGGTCTGTCGCGCCGCCGCACCGGCGGCGGGGCCGCCAGGCCGGTCGCCGGGCCCCGATGGGGCCGGCGGCCACGCGGTTTCTGTCGAAGAGGAGGAAAACGATGAGACGAGCTCTGTGGGGTGTGGCGATGGTGCTGGCGTTGTGCGCCGGTGAGGCGGAGGCGGCCCAGGCTCAGGAGCCGGCGCCGTCCGACGCGCAGCGCATGCAGTCGGAGCCGATCGATCTGAACACCGCGTCGTCCCGCCTGCTCGAGACGCTGCCGGGCGTCGGCCCGCGTACGGCCGAGCGCATCCTCGAGTACCGGCGCGAGCACGGCGGCTTCGAGAGAATCGAGGACCTGATGGATGTGCGCGGCATCGGCGAGCGCACCTTCCTGAGGCTGCGGCCGCTGGTGACGGTCGGGGCGCCCGAGCCCGATGCCGGCCAACGCCCGTAGCCGCTCGTTCGCGTGCGTCCCGGAGCTCGGCCTCCGGGACGCACCGAGCCTCGGGGGACGCCGTTGCGGACGGGCTCGAGCCGATCGACCCGCTCGCGACGCCGGCTTCTGGCCGGCGGGTCCGGTGCTCGGGAGAGCCAAGCCGGAGAACGGGCATCGACCGGCTCACGGCGCCGGCTTCTCGCTGGCGGAGCCGGTGCTCGGGAAGACCAGCCCCGAGCACCGGCAGCGGCCGACCGGCGGCGCCGGCTTCTCGCTGGTGGAACTCGCCGTCGTGCTGTTGCTGCTCGGTGTCTCGGCCGCCGTGGCCCTCCCGTCGATGCGAGCCGGGCTCGACGGCATGCGCGCCGCCGCCGCCGCCCGCCATCTCGCCGCCCTGGTGCAGTCGACGCGGGTGCGGGCGGTGATGCGGTCGGTTCGCGTCGGGCTGCGGTTCGAGCGGGACGGCGACGGCTATCGCTATGCGACGTACGCGGACGGCGACGGCGACGGCCTGCGGGCGGGCGACGTCCGCAGCGGCCTCGACGCGCGGCTGACGCCGTTCGAGCGTATCGGCGATCGGTTTCCCGGGGTTTCCCTCGGCATCGCCGAGACGGTGCCGGGCGTATCGGGCCGCGACAACCTGGCGGCCGACTCGGACCCGATCCGCTTCGGGGCCTCGGACACGTTGACGTTCTCGCCGCTGGGGACGGCCACCAGCGGCACCCTGTATCTGCACGACGGTTCGGGGCGACAGCTGGCGATCCGCGTGCTGGGGGCCACCGGGCGGACCCGCATCCTCGAGTTCAGCGAGGCCACCGCGTCGTGGGCGCCCCGGTGACGAGCGGGCCCGCCGCCGAACGGCGCCGGCACGTTCGCCGGCCGGCCACCGATCTCGCGTGGCTGCGGGCCGTCCGCCTGCGGCCCGGCCTCGATGCGGTGGCGGTCGACCTCTCGCCCGGGGGCGCGCTGGTCGAGACGGCGACCCGGCTCCGCCCCCGCATGAAGACGGTGCTGCAGCTGACGTCGGGCGACGGGGAGATGCGGGCGTCGGGCGAGATCGTGCGCGCCTGGGTGTCGGCCATCGTGCCCGGCCGGGGAATCCTGTATCGCGGGGCGCTGCGCTTCGACCGCCCCATGGATCTGCCGGCGGAGAGCGAGTAGGCCTCAAGGCCGATGAGACGGCTTCCATCGGCGACGGCCGCGCGGGCCGCGCCGGCGCAGCCGGTGCAGCCGCCACCACGCCAAGGCGAGGCCGGCCAGCAGCAGCAGCGCCGTCGGCGATCCGAGAATCATCATCGGCTGACGCCCGGGTGCGTGAGCCCAGGCAGCCGGATTTTCTCATGCCGGACGAGGGTCCTGATGCCGTATCGGGCCTCCCGCGCGGAGAGCGCTTCCGTGTCACCGGAAGCACGCCCGTGTCGCCGGCGTGCAATCACGTTGATTTGACAGCGTGGATTTGCATATGATTCCTCCGTTTTCGCCAGAGGAAGCGCCGAAGACCTCCGTCGAGACGTCTTGCAGATTCCTCACGGCTTCTGCGTGGCAACACCGACTACAACCATGGCTGACCTGCCGATGTCGCGTTCCGACCCCGCCGAGCGCCGTGACTACATCGAGCGCGCCCAGCGTTTCTCGGAGTTTCTCGCCGTTCTCGAGTCCCACACCATTGCCGGGGTCAGAGTCGGCGTGCTGGAGGCCGCGGTGCCTGCGGCGGTCGGATGCCTGGTTCCGACCCGGGGCGCGCGGCTGACGGCGGCCCCCGCCCCCCCGCTGGCCGCGCGCGAGGGCCCGGCCGTGGCCTCGCTGCGGTTCCCGGTACCGGCTCCCGCCCGTGCGGATCTGGCGCTCGAGGTCAAGGTCGATTCCGGACTCACGCTCGACGCCGGCGATCGCCAGGCGCTGCGTCAGGCCGCCCGCGTCGTCGGTCTCTTGATCGCATCCCGGGCCCCCGCGCCTTCCGGGCAGCCTCCCGAGCCGGCCGCTCCGCTCATCGGATCGAGCGGTCCGATGCGTCGGTTGCGGCAGGAGATAGAGCGGGTGGCGGTGACCGACTTCACGGTCCTGATCGAGGGGGAGTGCGGTTCCGGCAAGGAGCTGGTGGCGCGGCAGGTGCACGAATCGAGTCGTCGGCGCCGGGGCCCCTTCGTCGCCGTGAACTGCGCCGCTCTGGTCGAGACGCTGCTCGAGGCCGAGCTGTTCGGCATCGAGGACCGGGTGGCGACCGGAGTTCGCGCTCGACGCGGCAAGTTCGAGCTGGCCGACCAGGGCACGCTGTTCCTCGACGAGGTCGCCGACCTGTCGCCGGCTGCGCAGGCCAAGCTGTTGCGGGCGATTCAGGAGCTCTCAGTCGAGCGGGTGGGCGGGCACGGAGCGCGCGCGGTGGACATCCGCATCGTCGTTGCGACGAACCAGCGGTTGCAGGGGCTGGTGGAGGCCGGGCGCTTCCGCACCGATCTCTACTACCGGCTCGCCGGCGTCGAGCTGCATGTGCCTCCCCTTCGACAACGCCGGGAGGACATCGTCGAGCTCGCCGACCACTTCCTGACCCGACACCGCGGACTGCGCCACCTGTCGCTGTCGCAGGGCGCCGCCGACGCGCTGCGGAACCACGACTGGCCCGGCAACGTGCGAGAGCTGCAGCGGGTCGTCGAACGGGCCCTCGCCCTGGCCACCGGCGACGACATCGGCTTGCAGGATCTGCCCGTCGAGCTGACCCGAGACTACGCGGAGGTGCTGCAGCCGTCGGTCACCCGCGCCGAGTCGATGCGCGCGTGGGGCAGCCGCTATGCCCGGCTCATGCTGGAGAGATGCGGTCACAACAAGCGGCGCACCTGCGAGGTGCTGGGTATCAGCTATCACACCCTGCAGTCGTACCTGCGCCACCCGGGCGGCGGCGCTTCGGCCGGCTAGATGTGGGCCCGCCCATCGTCGCCTACGGCTCCGCTGGGCGCCCAACCAACCCTGCTAGGAGTCTGCACCGTTCTACGGCGCAGACTCCTAGAGGACGTCGGGCGACGGCGGGGAGGCGAACGGGCCGGGGAATCGAGGAACGGCGACGTGACGAGGACTCGTCCCCGCGGGGCGGCCCGCGAACCCGTCCACACGGAGGAACGGCGGCGTGACGACGGCTCGTCTTGACCCCCCGCAGGTCCCATAGTACGTTCTACGCCGCTCCCGGCGCCCCTACCGGCCGGTCACCGCCAGGGATTCGGCGCGGCCGAACGGGGCGGGACTCCCGCGGTGCTGGTTCCCTGGGGGGCGGCTGGGCTGGCGATCGGAGCCGCGGGCGGCGATTTCCGCGCAACCGCGCCGTCGCCTCTCTCCGGCGAGCCGGCGCCCCCCGGCGGGGACGGCCCGCCACAGCCGACCCGAACCGTGTCATGACCGACGCTTCCGCTCCCGCCCGGCTCAAGACCCCTCTGCACGGACGCCACGTCGCCCTCGGCGCGAAGATGGTGCCGTTCGCGGGGTGGGAGATGCCCGTCCAGTACGCCGGCATCACCGAGGAGCACCTCGCGGTGCGGCGGGCGGCGGGGCTGTTCGACGTCAGCCACATGGGCGAGATCGAGGTGGCGGGCGCCGACGCCCTGGCCGCGGTGCAGCGGATATCGACCAACGACGCCAGTCGGCTCGAGGTCGGTCAGGCGCAGTACTCGGCCCTCGCGACTCCCGAGGGCACGTTCGTCGACGACCTGCTGGTGTACCGTCTGGCCGACGACCACTTCCTGCTCGTGGTCAACGCCGCCAACATCGCGGCCGGCTTCGGGTGGATTCGCGACGGCATCGCCGGCGTCGGCGACGCGGTGGCCGTGAACACCAGCTCGCGCTACGCCCTGCTCGCGGTGCAGGGGCCGCTGGCCCTCGACGTCGTGCAGTCGCTGACCGACGTCGACCTCGCGGCCATCGGGTACTACCGGTTCGCCACCGGCGAGGTGGCGGGCATCCGGTCGACCATCTCGCGCACGGGTTACACTGGCGAGGACGGGTTCGAGATATTCGCGGCCCCGCAGACGGCCGACCGGCTCTGGACGGCGCTCATGTCGGCCGGCCGACACGACGGCCTGCAGCCGGCGGGGCTGGGCGCCCGGGACACCCTGCGCCTCGAGGCGGCGATGCGGCTCAGCGGCCAGGACATCGACCGGACAACGACGGTGCTCGAGGCCGGCCTCGGCTGGATCGTCGGCTGGGAGAAGCCCGACTTCATCGGGCGCGATGCGCTGGTCCGGCAGCGGGAAGCGGGGGTCGACCGCAAGCTGGTGGGGTTCGAGATGGCCGGGCCGGGCATCGCGCGCCACGGGTACGCGGTCTTCGCGGGCGGCGAGCGGGTGGGGGCGGTGACCAGCGGCACGCGGACCCCGTTTCTCGAGAAGGCCGTGGGGCTCGCCTACGTGCCGGCGGCGGGGGCGGCGCCGGGGACCGAGTACGAGGTGGACGTGCGCGGGCGACGGGTGCCCGCCCGGGTCGTGCGGTTGCCGTTCTACAAGCGTCCGAAGTGAGCAGCCATGTATCCGACTGACCGGTTCTATACGAAGGACCACGAGTGGATCCTGATCTCGGGGGCGACCGCCCGGGTCGGCATCACCGACTATGCGCAGGCCCAGCTCGGCGACGTGGTGTACGTCGAGCTGCCCGAGGTCGGACGGCAGCTCGACGAGGGGGCCCAGTTCGGGTCGATCGAGTCCGTGAAGGCGGTGTCCGATCTGTACTGCCCCCTCGCGGGCCGGGTGACCGAGGTGAACGCGGCCCTTGCGACGGTCCCCGAGACGGTGAACGCGGATCCCCACGGCACCTGGATGATGGTCATCGAGCTGACCGACCCCAACGCCACCGCCGGGCTTCTCGACTCGGCGGCCTATGCCGAGCTGGTGAAGTAGGCGACGCGGCGTGACCCACCCACGAGCCGATCGGTTCTCCGAGCGCCACATCGGGCCCCGCCCCGACGACGTCCGGCAGATGCTGGCGGCGGTCGGCGCCGCCTCGCTGGATGTCCTCCTCGACGAGGCGGTGCCCCCGGACATCCGCCTCGCCGCGCCGCTCCCGACGCCCGGGCCCGAGACCGAGGCGGAGTACCTGGCCCGCCTGCGGAAGATCGGCGCCCGGAACCGCCCCGGGCGGGCCTACCTCGGCCTGGGGTACTACGGCTGCATCGTCCCGAGCGTCATTCTGCGCAACGTGTTCGAGAATCCCGGCTGGTACACGCCCTACACGCCGTACCAGGCGGAGGTCGCGCAGGGACGCCTCGAGGCGCTGCTGAACTTCCAGACGATGGTCGGCGACCTGACCGGCATGCCGGTCGCGAACGCCTCGCTGCTCGACGAGGCGACGGCGGCGGCCGAGGCGATGGCGATGATGCACCGCGTACGGTCGCGCACCGCCCACGGGGCCGACCGGCTGCTGGTGTCGCGGTACTGCTTTCCCCAGACCATCGACGTGGTCCGCGGCCGCGCCGAGCCGCTGGGCATCGCCGTCGAAGTGGGGGAGCCGGCGTCGATGGCGTTCGACGAGGGGGTGTTCGGCGTTCTCCTCCAGACCCCGGCCGAGGACGGCGCGGTCCTGCCGATCACGGAGACGGTGGCCCGCGCCCACGACGCGGGCGCGCTGGCCGCGGTCAGCACCGACCTGCTGGCCCTGACCCTGCTCGCTCCGCCCGGCGAGTGCGGGGTCGACATCGTGGTCGGCAGCTCGCAGCGGTTCGGCGTGCCGATGGGGTACGGCGGGCCGCATGCGGCGTTCTTCGCGACCCGGGAGGCCTTCGTCCGGCAGATGCCGGGGCGCATCATCGGCCTGTCGGTCGACCGGCACGGCGACCCCGCGTGCCGGATGGCCTTGCAGACCCGCGAGCAGCACATCCGGCGCGACCGGGCCACGTCGAACATCTGCACCGCCCAGGCCCTGCTCGCCAACCTCGCCGGCTTCTACGCGGTCTACCACGGGCCGGACGGCCTGCGCGCCATCGCCGCCCGCGTGCACGGGCTGGCCCGCCGCCTTGCCGAGGGCGTCCGCGGGCTGGGCCTCGCCCCGGCCCACCCGCACTTCTTCGACACCCTCACGGTGCCGCTGCCGCCGGCCGCTCTCGGTCGGCTGCGGGTCCGCGCCCCCGCGGACGGCGTGCACCTCCGCTACCGCGACGACGGCGCGGTGGGCATCGCCCTCGACGAGACCACGACCCCGGACGACGTGTCGCGCATCGTGTCGCTGCTCGCCGCCGCGCTCGACCGACCGGTCCCGCCGCCGGCCGCCTCGGCCCCGGATGCGGTCTCGGCCCCGGACGCGTCCCCGGACTGGCCGGAGGCGCTCGTGCGCACCTCGGCGTACCTGACCCACCCGGTCTTTCACCGGCACCGGTCGGAGACGCAGATGATGCGCTACCTGAAGCAGCTCGAGCGGCGCGACCTCGGGCTCGACACCTCGATGATCCCGCTCGGGTCGTGCACGATGAAGCTGACCGCGGCGTCCGCCATTCGCGCCGTGAGCTGGCCGGCGTTCGCCGGCGTCCATCCTTTCGCGCCGGTGGAGACGACCGAGGGCTACCAGGCCCTGTTCCGTGAGCTCGAGGCGTCGCTGGCTGCGATCACCGGGCTGCCGGCGGTGTCGCTGCAGCCGAACTCGGGGGCGCAGGGCGAGCTCGCGGGGCTCATGGTCATTCGCGCCTGGCAGCGCCACCGGGGTGCCGGCGGCCGGGATGTGGTACTGATTCCGGCGTCGGCCCACGGCACCAACCCGGCCAGCGCCGCCATGGCGGGGATGCGGGTGGTGGTGGTGGCCTGCGACGACCGTGGCAACGTCGACCTCGCAGACCTCCGCGCCAAGGCCGCGGCGCACCGCGACGACCTGTGCGGGCTGATGATCACGTATCCGTCCACCCACGGGGTCTTCGAGGACGCCATCCGCGAGATCTGCGAGGTCGTCCACGCCGCCGGCGGCCAGGTGTACATGGATGGGGCGAACATGAACGCCCAGGTCGGGGTGACGAGCCCCGCCGCCATCGGCGCCGACGTCTGCCACATCAACCTGCACAAGACCTTCGCCATTCCCCACGGCGGCGGCGGGCCCGGCATGGGGCCCATCGCGTGCGCGGAGCACCTCGCGCCGTATCTGCCTGGACATCCGGTGGTGCCGGTCGGCGGCGAGCGGGCGATTCCCGCCATCGCGGCCGCGCCGTGGGGCAGCGCCAGCATTCTCCTCATCTCCCACGGATACATGTGCATGCTCGGGCCGGGCGGCATGCGGGAGGCGACGGCGGCGGCGATACTCGGCGCCAACTACGTCAAGGCGCGCCTCGCGTCCCACTACGACGTGCTGTACACCCGGGCCAACGGGCGGGTCGCGCACGAGCTGATCCTCGATCTGCGGGCCCTCCGGCCGCACGGCCTGAACGAGCTCGACGTCGCCAAGCGCCTCATGGACTACGGGTTCCACGCCCCGACGGTGTCGTTCCCGGTGCCGGGCACGATGATGGTCGAGCCGACCGAGAGCGAGCCCCGCGAGGAGCTCGACCGGTTCTGCGACGCGCTGATCGCCATCCGCGGGGAGATTCAGGCCATCTTGGACGGCGACGCCGACCCCGTCGACAACGTCCTGAAGAACGCCCCCCACACCGCGGCCGAGGCGACGGCCGACGTGTGGACCCACCCCTACACGCGCGAGCAAGCCGTCTACCCGCGGCCCTTCGTGCGCGCCAACAAGTTCTGGCCGGCGGTGGGGCGCATCGAGGACGCGCACGGGGACCGGAACCTGATCTGCGCCTGCCCGCCCGTCGAGGCGTACCAGGACTGAGCTCCGGGCGCGACGCCCCCGGGCCGCCTCGTCGGGTCGCCCGTTGAAGTTGAAGGCCGGGCCGGATCCCGCTACGAGAATCCGTCTGCTGTGCGGGTGAGGGCGTCGGCCCGCTCCCGCAGCCGCGCCAGCAGACGCCCGGCTACCGGTCCAGGCGTGCCGGACCCGATCACCTGGTGGCCGACCCGGACCACGGGGACGATCTCGCGGGTGGTGCTGGTGATGAACAGCTCGTCGACGGCCGGCAAGTCCGACTCGCGGAGCACCGCCTCGCGCACGGGCACGTCGGCGTCGGCGCCCACGTCGAACAGCAGGTTGCGGGTCACCCCCTCGAGGAGCCCGGCGTCGAGCGAGGGGGTCAGGACGACGCCGTCGCGCACCACGAACAGGTTCGACTGCGAGCACTCGGCTAGCTCGCCCCGGTGGTTGAGGAGTATCGCCTCCCAGGCCCCTTCCCGCACCGCCTCCTGCATCGCCAGCACGTTGTTGAGCAGGTTGTTGGACTTGATGACGGGGTCGACGCTGCGCGGATGGTTGCGCAGGACGCTCGCGACGACCAGCCGGACCCCGTCCCGGTGCACCCACGCCGGCGACTCGCGGTGCGGGCGGGCGATGATGACGACGGTCGGCGTCCGGCAGACGGCGGGGTCGTAGCCGAGATCGCCGACGCCGCGGGTGACGAGCATCCGGAGGACCACCTCGCCGTGGGGGTGGACGCCGCGCATGGTGTCGCCCATCCGCAACGCCAGCTCCCCATCCGTCGGCGGGACCTCCAGGGAGAGGCGGGCGGCCGAGGCGCGCAGCCGGGCCAGGTGCCGGTCGGGCAGGAACGGCCGGCGGTTGTAGGTGCGAACGGTCTCGTAGACGCCGTCGCCGTAGAGGAAGCCGTGATCGAAGACCGAGACCACCGCGCGGTCGCCGGGCGTCACGACGCCGTTGACGTTCACGACGGCCTCGGCGATGCCGGCGGGGGCGGCGGCTGGCGCGTCGACAGGGTTCGGATTCACGCTGTCCACGGTACCATAACCGCGCGGGGGGTATTTCGGCCACGCCGGCGCCGCGTCCGGACCGAGACGATTCGCCGCCAGCGCGACGACGGAATCGGGATGCAGGTGCTGAACACGGCGCAGATGCGGCGGAACGGAATGCGGGTCGGACGACCACCCGGCGCCGCGGCGGGACCGAAACGAGTCGCCAGCGCGACTGCGGAACCAGGATGCGGGTGCTGAACACGGCGCAGAAACGAGTCGCCAGCGCGACTGCGGAACCAGGATGCGGGTGCTGAACACGACGCAGATGCGCGAGGCGGATCGGCGGACGATCGCCGATCTCGGGGTGCCGGCGCTGACCCTGATGGAGCAGGCCGGCCGGCAGGTCGCCTCGGCCCTGGAGTCGCGCTGGCCGACGGGCCCGAGCCGTTGCATCGCGGCGGTGTGCGGGAAGGGGAACAACGGCGGCGACGGGTTCGTCGCGGCACGCATGCTCGCCGCCCGCGGCGCCGCGGTGCGGGCGTACCTGGCCGTGCCGTCGGCGGACGTCGGGGGAGCCGCCGGGGTCAGTCTGGCCGCGCTCCGGCAGTCCGGGGTTCCGGTGGTCGACGTCTCCGACCCGTCGACCTGGGCGGCGGCGCGGACGGATCTCGACCGGTGCGACGTGGTGATCGACGCTCTGTTCGGCACCGGGCTGACGCGGCCCCTCGCGGGGCGCTGGCGGACGATCGTCGCCGACCTCGGCGCCCTGGGCCCGCCGGTGGTGTCGATCGACCTGCCGTCGGGACTCTCGGCGGACACCGCGCGACCCATCGGCGAGGCGGTCGCGGCCGATCTCACGGTCACCCTCGGCGCGCCCAAGCTGCCCCTGCTGCTCGACCCCGCGGCGGCCCGGGCGGGCAGAGTCGTCGTCGCCGACATCGGCATTCCGGCCGCCGTCCTGGACGCCCTCGCGGGGCCGCGGGTGACGGTCGTCACCCGGGCCTGGGCGCGTCGCCGGGTCCCGCACCGGGCGCGCGAGACCCACAAGGGCGACTACGGACGGGTGCTCGTCGCCGCCGGGTCGACGGGCAAGTCCGGCGCCGCCGGCCTCGCCGGCCTCGGCGCCCTGCGCTCGGGGGCGGGCCTGGTGACGGTGGCGACGCCGCGCGCCTGCCAGCCCACCGTGGCGGCCCTCGCGCCCGAGTACATGACCCTGGGCCTCGACCACGACGCCGAGGGCCGCGTCGGGGCCGAGGCGGCCGGGGCGGTGCTCGCCGAACGCTGCGACGTGCTCGCGATGGGACCCGGCCTCGGCCGAAGCGCCGGCGTCAGCCGCTTCGTGCGCGAGCTGGTGGACCGTGCGCCAGTCCCGCTGGTGCTCGACGCCGACGCCCTGAACGCGTTCGCCGGCGACCCCGCCGGCCTCCGGGGGCGTCCGGACCGCCCGCTCGTCATCACCCCGCACGCCGGCGAGATGGGGCGCCTCCTCGGCCGGCCGGCCGGGTACGTGGAGGCGCACCGGCTCGACGCGGCCCGCGACCTCGCGACGGAGCAGGGCATCTTCGTGGTGCTGAAGGGGGCGCAGACCCTCGTGGCGACCCCGGCGGGCGAGGTACGGATCAACGTGACCGGCAACCCGGGCATGGCCACCGGCGGCGTCGGCGACGTGCTCACCGGAGTGCTGGCCGCGTGGATGGCGCAGCTGACCGACGTCGAGGCTGCGTGCAGGCTCGGGGTGTGCCTGCACGGCCTCGCCGGCGACCTTGCGGCGGCGGGGCAGGGCCCGGGGCTCGTCGCCGGCGACCTGGCCCGGCAGCTCGGGCCCGCCCTGCTCGGCCTGGGGCGCGCCGAGCCGGGCCGTCATGACCAGGAGCCCGAGCTTCTTCCGCTGTGAGCTCGCATTTCCGAGGAGACCGCGCCGTGCACACGACGCGCTGCCAGAGTCACTCCGAACGGCAGACGGCCGACATCGCCGCCGATCTGGCCCGCCGCCTGCCGGGCGGCACCGTGGTCCTCCTGTTCGGCGACCTCGGCGCGGGGAAGACCGCGTTCGTGCGGGGCTTCGTCGAAGGTGCGGGAATCGACCCCGACGAGGTCAGCAGCCCCACGTTCACCCTCGTCCAGGCCTACGGCGGCGGGCGGGTCCAGCACGTCGACCTTTACCGTCTCGGCCCGGCCGAGACCGACGACCTGGGGCTCGAAGAGCTGCCGGAGGGAGGCGCCTTCGTCTGCATCGAATGGGCCGACCGCCTGCCGCGCCCGGTCCTGGGGGCGGTCTCGGTCCGGATTCACGACCTGGGAGGCGACTCGCGGGAGTTCGTCATCGACCTGCCGGGTGGGCTCGATCCCCGCTCGCGCAGCAGCGCGCGGATCACGACCTCGATGATCCTCGATGCCCGCGATGCGGACCGCAAGTAACGGCCGGAATCTGCGGCAATCGCATGAACCGCGCGTCGAGACGCGCCGGAGGCCGCGCCGACCGGCGTCGTTCTACTCCGAGCGGTAGTTCGGGGCTTCCTTGGTGATGACCACGTCGTGCACGTGGCTCTCGCGCATGCCGGCGGGGGTGATGCGCACCAGCCGGGCGTTCTCCTGCAGGTCGGGGATGGTGGGGCAGCCGCAGTAGCCCATGCCGGCGCGCAGGCCGCCGACGAGCTGGTGGATCATGGCGCCGACCGACCCCTTGTGGGGCACCCGGCCCTCGATGCCCTCGGGCACCAGCTTCTCGCCGTCCTCGCGGGGGCTCGCGAGGTCGAACTCCTCCTGGAAGTAGCGGTCGCGGCTGCCGGCGCGCATCGCCCCGATCGAACCCATGCCCCGGTACTCCTTGAAGCTGCGCCCCTGATAGAGGATCAGCTCGCCGGGGCTCTCGTCGGTGCCAGCGAACAGGCTCCCGATCATGACCGCGCCGGCCCCCACCGCGAGCCCCTTGGTGATGTCGCCCGAGTAGCGCACTCCGCCGTCGGCGATGATGGGGACGCCGTGGCGCTGGGCCGCCCGGCCGCACTCGGCGAGGGCCGAGATCATCGGCATGCCGATGCCCGCGATGACCCGGGTGGTGCAGATCGACCCCGACCCGATGCCCACCTTCACGCCGTCGACGCCGAGGTCGATCAGCGATTCGGTGCCCTCCGCCGTCGCGACGTTGCCGGCAACCAGCTCCACGCTGGGGAAGCGCTCCCGAAGCTGGCGCACCATCGCCATCACCCCCCGCGAATGCCCGTGCGCGGTGTCGACGACGAGCACGTCGGCGCCGGCCGCGACCAGGGCCTCGGTCCGCTCCACGGTGTCCTTGGCGATGCCCACCGCCGCGCCGACCCGCAACCTGCCCAGCTCGTCCTTCGACGCGGTGGGGTAGGTGATCATCTTCTGGATGTCCTTGACGGTGATGAGCCCCTTGAGGCGGAACTCGCCGTCGACCACCAGCAGCTTCTCGACGCGGTGCTCGTGCAGGATGGCCTGGGCGTCCTGCAGGGTGGTCCCGACCGGCACGGTGATGAGGTCCTTGCGGGTCATCACCTCGCCGATGGGCCGCTCCACGCGCCCCTCGAAGCGCAGGTCCCGGTTGGTGAGGATGCCGACCAGCCTGCCCTCGGTGCTGCCGTCCTCGGTGATCGGCACCCCGGAGATGCGGTACTTCTTCATCAGCTCGAGGGCCTCGACGATGCGGTTGGCGGGCGACAGCGTGATCGGGTTGACGATCATGCCGCTCTCCGACCGCTTGACGCGATCGACCTCGGCCGCCTGCGCCTCGATGTCGAGGTTCTTGTGAATCACCCCCATGCCGCCGAGCTGGGCCATCGCGATGGCCAGCCGCGACTCGGTCACGGTGTCCATGGCGGCGCTGATGATGGGCACGTTCAGGGTGACGTTCCGGGTCACCCGGGTCGAGACGTCGACCTCGGCCGGGAGCACCTCGGACCGCTGGGGCACGAGCAGCACGTCGTCGAACGTCAGGGCGACCGCGATGTCGGTCGCCGCGAACCGGGTCGCCGCCGTCTCGATGCCCACCGTCATGTCAGGCTCCATGACACTTCTTGTACTTCTTGCCGCTGCCGCAGGGACAGGGATCGTTGCGGCCGACCTTGGGGGTGTCCCGGCGCACGGTGCGCACCCTGGCGTCGTCGCCGCCGGTGCGGGCCGGCTGCGGGCCCCGGCCGGCGGTCGCGGCGCCGGCGAACGCGGGGGCGGCGGCCGCGGGATTGTTGAGGGTCATCGGCTCCCGCCGACGGGCGGCGGGGCGGCCGCCCTCGGCCCCCTCGCCCTGCACGATGGGCCGCAGCCGCCACAGGTAGCGGATCATCTCGGTGTCGATCCGCTCCTTCATCGACTGGAACAGGGCGAAGCTCTCCCGCTTGTACTCCACCAGCGGGTCCTTCTGGGCGTGGGCGCGCAGGCCGATGCCGTCCTTCAGGTGGTCGAGGCTGTACAGGTGATCCTTCCACTGCGTGTCGACGATCTGCAGCATCACGTCGCGCTCGACGCGGCGCAGCAGCTCGGCCTCGATCGCCTCTTCCTTCTCCTCGTACCGGGACTTCACCGCCGCCCACAAGGTGTCGAGCATCTCGTCGGGGCTCTTGTCGTCGAGCTCCAGCTCGTCCAGCTGCTCGGCCGGCAACCCCGCCAGCTCGCCGACCGAGCGCGACAGCCCCTCGGTGTCCCAATCTTCCGGGTCGGTGTCGCGGCCGCAGTGGGCCTCGACCTCCTGGTCGACGAGGTCCTCGGCCAGGGTCATGAGGTATCGGCGGCTGTCGACGATCTCGTCCTCGGCCACGTGCACCCGGCCGTCGAGCAGCTCCCGGCGCAGCGTGTAGACGTTCTCGCGCTGCTTGTTCATGACGTCGTCGTACTCGAGCAGGTGCTTCCGCACCGAGAAGTGCTGCGCCTCGACCTGCTTCTGGGCCCGCTCGATGGCCCGGGTCACCATGCGGTGCTCGATGGGGACGCCCTCCTCCATGCCGAGGCGCTCCATCAGCCCCGAGATGCGGTCGGACCCGAAGATGCGCATCAGGTCGTCCTCGAGGGAGAGGTAGAACCGGGACGAGCCGGGGTCGCCCTGGCGCCCCGCCCTCCCCCGCAGCTGGTTGTCGATGCGGCGCGACTCGTGCCGCTCGGTCCCGATGATGTGCAGCCCGCCGGCGTCGACGACCTCGGCGTGCTCGGCCGCCGTCTGCTCCGAGAACTGGCCGAAGATGCGTTCCCAGTCGGGGCGGGGCACGCGGTAGAAGTGCTCGATGTGGTAGAAGTACACGAACTCGTCGTCGTCGACGAACTTCGCCTCCTCCTTCGGCAGCCGCTCCGCCGCCTGCTCGGCGAGGGTCTGCTGGCGCGACATGTACTCGGCGTTGCCGCCGAGCACGATGTCGGTGCCGCGGCCGGCCATGTTGGTGGCAATGGTCACCGTCTCCCGGCGGCCGGCCTGGGCGACGATCTCCGCTTCCTGGGCGTGGTACTTGGCGTTGAGCACGACGTGCTTGACGCCCCGCCGCTTGAGCAGCCCCGACAGGCGCTCCGACTTCTCGATCGACACCGTGCCGACGAGCACCGGGCGGCCCGTCTCCTGCTGGTCGATGATGTCGTCGGCGATCGCGTCGTACTTCTCGCGCTCGGTCCGGTAGACCGAATCGGCCTCCTCGATCCGCACGAGGGGGCGGTTGGTCGGGATGACCATGACGTCGAGCTTGTAGATCTTGTTGAACTCGGGCGCCTCGGTGTCGGCGGTGCCGGTCATGCCCGACAGCTTGTCGTACTTGCGGAAGTAGTTCTGGAACGTCACCGTCGCCAGCGTCTGGTTCTCGCGCTCTATCTTGACCTTCTCCTTGGCCTCGACGGCCTGGTGCAGGCCGTCGCTCCAGCGGCGGCCGGGCATGAGGCGGCCCGTGAACTCGTCGACGATGACGACCTGCCCGTCCTTCACCATGTACTCGACGTCCCGCTTGAACAGGGCGTGGGCGCGGAGGGCCTGGTTCACGTGGTGGAGGAGGGGCATGTTGGCGGGGTCGTAGAGCCCGCCGGGATTGAGCCGCCGGCCGAGCATCTTCTCGGCCTTCGCCATGCCGGTCTCGGTCAGGCTGACGGTCTTGTGCTTCTCGTCGGTCAGGTAGTCGCCGGTGTCCTCGAGGGCCTCGCGATCCTCGGCCTTGACGTTGCCCTGGGTGACCGCCCCCGGCTCCAGGCGGGGGATGATGCGGTCGACCTCGTAGTACAGCTCGGTCGACTGCTCGGCCGGCCCCGAGATGATGAGGGGGGTCCGGGCCTCGTCGATGAGGATGCTGTCGACCTCGTCGACGATGGCGAAGCGATGCCCGCGCTGCACGTAGTGCGCGAGCTCGAACTTCATGTTGTCGCGCAGGTAGTCGAAGCCGAACTCGTTGTTGGTGCCGTAGGTGATGTCGCAGGCGTAGGCGGCCTGGCGCTCGGGGTCGCGCAGGTCGTGCTGGATGATGCCGACCGTCATGCCGAGAAAGCGGTAGATGCGCCCCATCCACTCGGCGTCGCGGCGGGCCAGGTAATCGTTCACGGTGACGACGTGGACCCCGCCGCCGCCGAGCGCGTTCAGATAGGCGGCGAGGGTGGCGACGAGGGTCTTGCCCTCGCCGGTCTTCATCTCGGCGATCTTGCCCTGGTGCAGGACCATGCCGCCGATGAGCTGGACGTCGAAGTGCCGCATGGCGAGCACCCGCCGGCCCGCCTCGCGGACCACCGCGAAGGCGTCGGGCAGCAGGTCGTCGAGCGGCTCGCCCCGGTCGGCGCGTTGACGCAGGTCGACGGTGCGCCCCCGGAGGTCGGCGTCGTCGAGGGCCCGGACCTCGGCCTCGCGGTCGTTGATCTCGGCCAACGCCGGGTGCATCCGCTTGAGGTCGCGCTCGTTCTGCGTGCCGAAAACTTTCCTGAGGACGTTCTGCAGCATCGGTCGAGTCCAGTGGACCGCGTCAAGGCCGATCTGCCCGGTTTCGGGCAGGGCCTTCCGTGACGTTGCGCTGTCGATGATGAGCCAAGGCGGGTGTCGATCCCGAAGACACGGATGAGATCGATTGTAGGGAAGGGGTCTATACGCGTCAAGGTGCCTGCCCGCCAATCGTCGCCTGACGGCCTCGCCTGCGCCCGACCCGCTCTGCGGGCACTCGCGCCCACTACGGCGAAGGCGCCTGGCCGCCCCCGGTGAAACCGAGCACCGTCCCCGTGCCGACGACGTCGACGCCCGGCCGGGAGAAGCCTTGCGCGCGGAGCCGGCGGGGCGGGAGACGGAATTCGAAGCGGAAGAGTACGGGCGTGGTCCGCCGCCGGCGGGAGTTCAGTCGGCCGACACGCTGCCGGAAGCGAACACCAGCCGCAACGGGTTCGTCCGGCGGTCGCCGACCAGGACCTCGTAGTGGACGTGGGATCCGGTGGCGCGGCCGGTGGCGCCGGCGTACCCGATGACCTGGCCGCGGTCGACGTCATCGCCGACGCGGATGGCGAACTCCGACAGATGACCGTAACGCGTTCGCCGGCCGAAGCCGTGGTCGATCTCGATCATCTTGCCGAGATTGCCGTTGCGCCCGGCCTCCGCAACCCGGCCGCCGGCCGTCGCCCGGACCGGTTGTCCGTATCCGGTCGAGATGTCGAGCGCAGGGTGGAAGGTTCGCTCGGCGGTGAACGGATCGCGCCGCCACCCGTACCGGGCGCTTATCCGGCCGGGGGTGGGCAGGTTGAACGGCGTCGCCGCGGCCAGATCCCGCCGGAGCCGGATGCCGTCGCGGGCGGCCCCGAGCTCGATCTCCAGCACGTCGAGCAGATCGTGCAACAGGTCGAGGGTCTCGGTCGGCGCCGTCTGCGCCACCGTGCGCAGGGCGGAGGCGGCGCGCGAACGATCCACTTCGGCCAGCTGCGTCATGGCCTGACTGACGCGGGGGTCGACGACGGACTGGTCGCGCAGGGCCTCGACGGCCAGCTGCAGGGCGGCCACCCGGCGGGAAACGTCGACCGTGGTGGCGCTGTATCGCTCTATCTCCGTCTGGAGCAGGGCGTTGAACGAACGCAGCCGATCGTTCATCGTCCAGCGCGGCGAAGAGAGCCACTCGGCGGGGTCGAAACGCGAGCCGCCGAGCCAGGTCGCGTTCGCCACCCAGGCGAGCGGCAGGGCGGCCACCAGGGCGGCCAGCAGCTTCGGGCGCACGCTCAGCGCGAAGCGATGGACGACGCCGGTCGAACGGTCGGCCACGATGAAGGAGTAGCGTTTGACCAGCATCCACCTCGCGAAGTGGGAATCCTACCACGGCCGGGGCGATTCGAGCAAAGCGGAAACCGGCCGGCGCCGCGCGAACGGTGTACCATCTTGCCGGGAACATGTCGCGCCACACGTACCTGCTCGACCCGTCGCAGTCGACGGCCGGCGTCGTTTCCGGGCTTGCGCGTCGTTTCACGATTCGGCGCGCGGGGACCGAGGCCGCCGCCCGCACCTATCTCGACACGTTCGACTGGCGTCTCTACCGCGATGCCGGAGCCGTCCTGTCCGATGCGCGGGACGGGTCGTGCCTCGTGCGCTGGGACGGCTTCGACGGCCGGCCCCGCCACCGCGCCGCCCTCGCGGCGCCGCCCGACTTCGCGCGCGACCTGCCGCCGGGCGGCTTCCGGGACGACCTGCAGGCGGTGACGGGCGTCCGGCGGCTCCTGCCCCTGGTTCGCATCGAGCGCCGCAGCGAGCGCATCCCGGTCGTCGACGGCCGCGACAAGGTGGTCGTGCGCGTGTCGCTCGACCGCGGGACCGCCACCGGCCCGACGCGCCGCCGCCGGCGGCTGCCCCCGGCCCTCCGCCTCACTCCGATGACCGGGTACGACCGCGCCTGGGCCGGCGTACGGCGCTTTCTCGAGCGCGAGCTCGGCCTCGCGCCGGGTGCCGAGGGCGAGCTCGACCTCGCCCTCGCGGCGGTGGGCCGGCAGCCGGGCGACTACACCGGGAAGCTCGATCTGCGTTTGGACCCCGCCGATCGCACCGACCGCGCCATGAAGCGCATCCTCGCCGCGCTGTGGGAGGCCATGCAGGCCAACGAGGACGGCCTGCGCCGCGACCTCGACCCCGAGTTCCTGCACGACTTCCGCGTCGCGGTGCGGCGGACCCGTTCGTGCCTCGGCCAGGTCCGGGACGTCTTCGACGAGACGGTCACGCGCCGCTTCGCGGCCGAGTTCGCCTGGCTCGGGCGGTTGACCGGTCCGCCCCGGGACCTCGACGTCCATCTGCTCAACCTGCGCGGCTACGAGGCCGACCTCGCGGGGTCGGCGCACGACGACCTCGCGCCGCTGGCCGGCCACCTCCAGGAACGCAAGCAGGCCGCGCGCCGGGAACAGGCCGCGGGGCTCGACTCCGCCCGATACAAGCGGCTCGAGCGGGAATGGGGCCGCTTTCTCGCGGCCGATGACGCCGGATCGGGCGCGAACGCGGCCCGCCCCGTCGGCGAGGTGGCGGCCGAGCGCATAGACCGCGCCTATGCGCGGGTGCGCAAGCGGGGGAGGGCCCTGTCGGCGGAGACTCCGGCCGAGACCGTCCACGCGCTGCGCATCGCCTGCAAGAAGCTGCGGTACCTGATCGAGTTCTTCCGGAGCCTGTTCGATGCCGGCCGCGCGAGCGCGTTCGTCCGCCGCCTGAAGCGGCTGCAGGACGACCTCGGCGACTTCAACGATCTGCAGGTCCAGCAGCGCGAGCTGCGGGACGCGGCGCCGGCGCTGCTGGCCGAAGGAGCGGGCGCGCCGGCGCTGCTGGCGATGGGACGGCTCGTCGACCGGCTCGAGTCGCGGGAGCGGGCCGCGCGCCGGCGGGTGGCCGGGCAGGTCGGCCGGTTCGTGACGGCAGGGGCGGGGGCCGAGCTCGGGCGGCTCCTGGCGAGCCGCGCCGACGGCGTCCGGGGCGCCCGCGGCCCGTCATGACGCGGCGGCGGCGCCGGGCGGGGGCATGCCGATGACGGTGCTCGCGACCTACAACATCAAGGGAGGCGTGGGGAAGACGTCGGCCGCCGTCAACCTCGCGTGGCTCGCCGCCGCCTCCGGATCGCGGACCCTCGTCTGCGACCTCGATCCGCAGGGCGCCGCCACCTGGTGCTTCCGGATCAGGATGAAGGTCCGGGGCGGCGGCAAGAAGCTGGTCCGGGGCCGGCGCCCGCTCGCCCGTTTCGTCCGCGAGACGGACCACGAGGGCCTCGATCTGCTGCCCGCCGACTTCTCCTACCGCCACCTCGATCTGCTCCTCGACAGCCCGAAGTACGTCCGCCGGCTGACGCGCCGCATCCGAGTCCTCGGCGAGGACTACGACTGGGTCTTCCTCGACTGCGCGCCGAGCATCTCGCTCGTCTCGGAGGCCGTCTTCACCGTCGCCGACGCCCTGATCGTGCCGACCATTCCGACGGCGCTGTCGCGGCGGACGCTCCGCCAGCTCGTCCGGCACCTGCGGCGGCGGCCGTCGCCCGTGCAGCTGCTGCCGTTCTACTCCATGGTCGACCGCCGCCGCGCGTTGCATCGCCGCACCTGCGACGCTCCCGACGAGATGCCGTGCCCCATGCTCGCGACCGAGATTCCGTACTCCAGCGCCGTCGAACAGATGAGCGCGCGGCGGGAGCCGTTGTGTGGGTACTCGAAGACGAGCCCCGCCGCCCGCGCCTACGCCAGCCTGTGGGGCGAGCTCGTGCGAAGGCTCGAGTCGCCTCCGCCGGCCCGGTCATGAAGACCCTTCTCCTGTTGCGCCACGGCAAGTCGAGCTGGGAGACGGGGTCGCTCCCGGACCACGAGCGCCCCCTCGCCCCCCGCGGCGTGAAGGCCGCGCGCCGCATGGGCCGGTTCCTCGCGCGGGCCGGGCCGCGGCCCGACCGGGTCCTCTGCTCCACGGCGGTGCGGGCGGCCGAGACGTTGCGCCACGCCGCCGGGGCCGGGGCTTGGCGCGCCCCCGTGGCCATGGTCCCGGCGCTGTACGGCGCCTCGCCGGGCGACGTGCTGGCCTGCCTGACCGGCGCCGGCGGCGACGCGGACACGCTGCTCGTGGTCGGACACGAGCCGGCCTGCTCCGAGACCGTTGCGGCGCTCGCCGGGGGCGCCGGGGTGAGGTTTCCCACCGCCGCCCTCGCTTGCATCGGCCTGGACCTGACGCGGTGGGACGCGGTCGGGTCCGGCCGCGGCGAGCTGCTCTGGCTCGTCACCCCGCGCCTGCTGGCCCGGCTCGACGGATAGCCGGTCCGGCCGCGCCGCTCGGCATCCCCCGGATGTGCGGAGACCCGCCCGACGACCCGGCCGCCCCACCCTGGGGCGCAGGCTCCCTGGGAGTCTGCGCCGTAGAACGGTGCAGACTCCTAGCAGGGTTGGTTGGGCGCCCAGTGGAGCCGAAGGCGACGATGGGCGGGCTAGCCGTACGACAGCCGGTAGCCGGCCTCCTGGAGATAGGCCGCCTCGGTCTCCAGGTCGGCGCGGGTCAACGGGTGCTCGTCGAGCCATCCCGGAGGGAACCGCAGGTCGAGGGCGTTCTTCGCGGCGGTGAGCTCGATCGGGGGCAGGAGCAGGGGACTGCGGCTCCGGTGCAGGACCACCGAGAGCCGGAGGGGCATGGCCAGCCGCTCGGCCCACGCCGACCAGTTCCGGGGCAGGGCGGCGATGACCTCGGTGGGGAACTTGCGCCGGTGCGATCGCACCAGCGTCGCCAGCGCCTGCTGCTCGGGCAGCGAGAACCCCTGCAGGTCGGCGTGCGCCACGATGTACTCGCCGTGCCGGTGGTAGTGGTTGTGGGCGATGTCCAGGCCTATCTCGTGCAGATTCGCGGCCCAGGACAGGAACTGCCGCGCGTTGCGGGCGTCGAGGTCCCAGCTCTCGGCCACCTGCGCCAGCAGGGCGAGGCCCGTCTCCTTGACCCGCGCCGCCTGCCGCCGATCGACGTGGGCGCGATCGGCCAGCGCCTCGACCCCCCGCTCGCGCACGTCCTGGTCGCGGATGCGGCCGAGGAAGTCGTAGAGCAGGCCTTCCCGCAGGGCCCCGTCCGAACGGCGCATGACGTCGATGGCGAGGGACTCGAACAGGGCAGACAGGATGGCCGTCCCGCCCGCGATCGTCGTCTTGCGCCTCGGGTTGAGCCCCTCGAGCTTCAACCGGCCGATGCGTCCCGCTCTCAGCAGCGTGTCTCGCAGCCGGCCCAGGGCCTCGGGGGTGATGCCCTTCCGGCTCCACCCGTAGGTGCGCACCAGACCGTCGATGGCCCGGATGGTCCCCGACGCGCCGACCGCCTCTTCGCGGTCGAACGCGCGAAAGCGCTCGGCGATCGGCTCCAGCTCCTGCAGGGCGGCGAGCTCCGCCCGGCGCCAGCTCTCGGCCGTGAGCCGGCCGTCGCCGAAATGGGCCCGGCTGAACGTGATGCAGCCCATGTACAGGCTCTCCATGTCCTGGGGCGCCTCGTCGCCCACGATCAGCTCGGTGCTCCCGCCGCCGATGTCGACGACCAGCCTCCGGCGCCGCGGGCCGGGCAGGGTCCGGGTCACCCCGAGGAAGATGAGTCGGGCCTCCTCGATGCCGGAGATCGTCTCTATCGAGTGCCCCAGCGCCCGTTCCGCGTCGAGCAGGAACTCGTCGGCGTCTTCCGCCACCCGCAGCGTGTTGGTGCCCACCGCCCGGACTCCGCTCGGGGCCATGTGGCGCAGCCGCTGTCCGAACCGCCGCAGGCACTCGATGGCGCGGTCGCGCGACTCCGGGCTGAGGCGGTCCCGGTCGTCGAGTCCCGACGCGAGCTGCACCATCTCGCGGAGGCGGTCGACGAGGACCGGCTCGCCGCCCTTGGTGCGGGCGACGAGCATGTGGAAGCTGTTGGAGCCGAGGTCGACGGCGGCGATGTTCTCGGGAAGAGGGTCACTCGGGTTCGGCACGACGCATGTCCTATAATCGAAGGCCTCCGAACGCGGAAACCCCGCGAGATATTAACAGTGCGCACCGAATCGAAAGGGGAAGCGGTGTCCGCCAGAGCGCGCCTCGCCGCCCTCGGACCGGCCCGGGCTTTCGTCAGCCGCGAGCTGAGCTGGCTGGGGTTCGCCCGCCGGGTGCTGCATCTCGTCGGCCGCGCCGACCTGCCGCTGCTCGAACGGGTCAAGTTCGCGGGCATCATCGGGATGCTCCACGACGAGTTCTTCATGAAGCGCATGAGCGGCCTGAAGCGCGAGATCGCCAAGCGCGCCACCAAGCTGTCCCTCGACGGCCGGACGCCGGTCGACGAGCTGGCCGCGTGCCGGGCCCAGCTGCTGGCCCAGGTGGGAGAGCTCGGCCGGCTGTGGGGCGACGAGCTGATGCCGGAGCTTGCCCGGGCGGGGCTGCCGATCCTGCGTCACGAGGACCTGAACCGCGACGAGCGGGCGGCCCTGCGCGCCTACTTCGCCCGCAACATCCAACCGATTCTGACCCCTCTCGCGGTCGACTCCGAGCATCCGTTCCCGTTCATCAGCAACCTCGGGCTGAATCTGGCGGTTTTCATGCCGCAGGGCGGCGGCACCCGGTTCGTGCGCATCAAGGTGCCCGGCAACCGCCCGCGGTGGATTCCCCTCGCGGACCGTCCGGCCGTCGTGCCCATCGAGCAGGTCATCGCCGCCAACCTCGACCTGATCTATCCCGCATCGCCCGCCGCCGCCGTCCACGTGTTCCGGGTCACGCGGGGGGCCGAGGGAGACGTCGATCAGGCGGACGGCGCCGGCGAGGCGCCGCTGATGGAGCCGGGCAGCATCATCCGCCAGGTGAGCTCCGAGCTGAAGGCCCGGCGGTTCGCGGGGGTGGTCCGGCTGCAGGTGGACAGCGCGATGCCCGAGGACCAGGTGGCGTGGCTGAGCCGCCAGCTCGGTATAGGCCCCGACGACGTCTATCCGACCCGCGCCATCCTCGGCATGAGCGACCTCCAGCACTTCGACGGGCGGGCGCGCGACGACCTGCGCCATCCGCCCCACGAGCCGGTGGACCACCCCCGCCTGCGCGGCCTGCCCGCCGGCGCCTCCGCGGTCTTCGACGAGATCGCCCGCGGCGACATCCTGCTGCACCACCCCTACCAGAGCTTCGACAGCTCGGTCCTGCGGTTCCTGAACGCGGCCGCGGCAGACCCCGCGGTGCTCGCCATCAAGCTGACGATCTACCGCACCAGCCGCGACTCGCCGCTGCTGCGGGCGCTGGCGGAGGCCGCGCGGCAGGGCAAGCAGGTGGCGGTGCTCGTCGAGATCACCGCGCGTTTCGACGAGGCGCCGAACATCGCCTGGGGCCACTTCCTGGAGAACGAGGGCGTGCACGTGTCCTACGGCGTGGAGCGGCTCAAGACCCACGTCAAGCTCGCCCTCGTGGTGCGCGAGGAGCCGGACGGGGTGCGTCGCTACGCGCACGTGGGAACCGGCAACTACCACTCGGGGACGGCCAGGATCTACGAGGACGTCGGCATCCTGACCTGCGACGAGGCCATCTGCAACGACGTCGCGACCGTCTTCAACTCGCTGACCGGCGTGATTCCCTATCCGGAAAGCAGCCGGCTGCTGGTGGCGCCGGTGTCGATGCGGCGACGCTTCATAGAGCTCATCCGCCGCGAGGCCGAGCATGCCCGCGCGGGGCGCCCCTCGGGCATCGACGCCAAGATGAACCAGCTCCAGGACGCCGAGATCATCCACGAGCTCTACGACGCCAGCGGGGCCGGGGTGCCCATCCGCCTCAACGTGCGCGGGCTGTGCTGCCTGCGCCCGGGGGTGGAAGAGCTGTCGGAGACGGTGCGGGTGTTCAGCGTCGTGGGACGCTTCCTCGAGCACAGCCGAATCTTCCGGTTCGTCAACGGGGGACGGCCCGAGCACTTCATCGGGTCGGCGGACTGGATGAAGCGGAACCTCAACGGCCGGGTCGAGACCGCGATGCCGGTCGAGGACCCCGGGTTGAAGCAGCAGCTCGACGACATTCTGGCCGCCTACGAGCAGGACAACTGCTCGGTGTGGGACTGCGGGTCGGACGGCGAGTACGTGCTGAGGAGCCCGGCCGGCGGCGAGCCGCGGCGCGAAGTGCAGGAAGAGTTCATCCGGCGGGGCCGGAGCGTCGGTGAACCCGTCGGGGTGGGGCCGTAGGCGCCCCTCGCGCCACGTCCGCGCGAGCGCCCGTCCGCCGCCGGGCACGCCTCTTGTCCATCGCTGCCCTACTAACGGTAGTAGACGTGCCGGCCGATCTGGACGGTGCGCTCCCGCGGCACCCGCCACGGCGCGGCCCCGAGGGCGGCGGCGTGAAAGAACAGCGCGCCGCCGGTGGCGTCGGCGGTGCGGCCCTCCAGGGCCTCGGCTGCGACCTCGCGCGCGAGGGCCCAGAGATCCCCGTCCCGCGGCGTGTCGCTCTTCCCGTCGCACCAGAACTGGAACTGGCAGCCGGGGTCGGTGCCGCCCTCGCGGACGACTTCGCAGACGGTCGGGGGAAAGTCGGGATGCGCCCGGCGGTTGAGGACGACGGAGGCCACGGCCGCCATGCCCTCGCGGTCCTCGCCGCCGGCCTCCCAATAGACCGTGACGGCCAGACACTCCCGCGGGTCGTCGGAGAGCTGGGCCGCGGCGACGCTGGTCGGCGGGGCCGGGCCGCCCAGGACGATCCCCAACGCCAGGCCTGCCGTGCAACCGAGAGCTCGCAGACTCGACGAATCGAACGTCTCCATCGTGCGCGATTCCATGTTGCTCCGGAGTATCGGCACGTTGACGCGATTCGGACAGCCGCCCCCCGCGGTCACTCCTCGAGCCTGAACTGTACCGCTTCCGCGAGGTGCTCGGCGGAGATGCGCGCCTCGGCGGCGAGGTCCGCGATGGTGCGCGCGACCTTCATCAGCCGGTGGCAGCTGCGGGCGCTGAGGCGAAACCGCCGGCTCGCGGCGTCGAGAATCCGGAGCCCGGCCGGGTCGAGGGCGCAGTGGAGGGAGAGGGCGCGGCCCTGCAGGCGCGCGTTCACCGGCGTCCCGTCCGGGCATCGGTTGCGGGCCCGCTGAGCCTCTCGGGCCGCCGCGACCCGCCCGCGCACCCGGACCGACGCCTCGCCGGGCGCGGTCTCGCTCAGCGCCTTGAAGGGCACCGCGGGCACCCGGACCCCGAGGTCGATGCGGTCGAGCAGCGGTCCCGACAGGCGGCTCCGGTAGCGTTCGATCTGCTGGGGGGAGCAGCGGCACGGCCGCGTCGGCTCTCCGAAGTAGCCGCAGATGCACGGATTCATGGTGGCCGCGAGCAGGAAGCGCGCGGGAAAGACCACGGTGCGGGCGGCGCGGGCCACCTGCACCGTACCGTCCTCGAGGGGCTGGCGCAGCGCGTCGAGCACGTGGCGCGCGAACTCCGCCGCCTCGTCCAGGAGCAGGACGCCGTTGTGGGCGAGGCTGATCTCGCCGGGCCGCGGCATCGCGCCGCCGCCGGCCAGCGCGACGTCCGAGGCGGTGTGGTGGGGGGCGCGGAACGGCGGGGCAGTGACGAGCCCGCCGCCCGGCGGCAGCAGCCCCGCGACCGAGTGGATGGTGGTCACCTCGAGGGCCTCGTCCGTCGTGAGGGCGGGCAGGATGCCCGGCAGGCGGCGCGCCAGCATGCTCTTGCCGGCCCCCGGCGGCCCCACGAAGAGCAGGTTGTGGCCTCCCGCGGCCGCGATCTCCAGCGCCCGGCGGGCCAGCGCCTGTCCCCGCACGTCGGCGAGGTCCGGGGCCGCGGCGCGAGGCGGCGTCGGCCGCGGCGCCGGCGGCGCCCTCCCGTCGGACCGTCCCGTCAGCACCGCGACGGCCTCCTCCAGGGACGTCACGGGCAGGACCGGGAGGCCCGCGACGATCGCCGCTTCGCCGGCGTTGGCGTGCGGCAGCATCACGCGGTCGACCCCGTCGCGGCGGGCCTGAGCGGTGATGGGGAGGATGCCCCGCACCGGCCTCACCGCACCGTCGAGGGACAGCTCGCCGACGACGACCATCCGGTCGAGGCCTTCGCGGGGCACGAGGCCGGCCGCGGCGAGCAGGCCGAGGGCGATGGGCAGGTCGAACGCCGACCCCGCCTTGCGCATGTCCGCGGGCGAGAGATTCACCGTCACCCGCCGCCTCGGAAGCTCGATGCCGGAGTTGCGGATGGCGCTGTCGATGCGGTCGCGGCTCTCGCGGACGCTCGCGTCGGGCAGGCCGACGAGGATGGTCGCAGGCAGCCCGCCGTCCGACACGTCGACCTCCACCCGGACGGGTTGCGCCTCGATGCCGAACAGGGCCGCGCTCCGCACGATGGCCAGCACGAGGGGATGTAATGCAAGACGGTTGCCGCCTGCGGAGTCGCCGGCTTCCGGTCCGCGGCCGCGAAGCCCGGCAGGAATCGAGCCGCGGCTCGACGCTCGTGCGCGCAGCAATTGCCACGCCGGGCGCATCCGTTCGACCTTCGCCGGTTCATTCGACCGCGATGTCGGCCGGCCGACATGGTTGCGGCCGGGCCGGAGATTCCCGCCCTGACCAGCCCTGATCCAGCCCTGACCCAGCCCTGACCCAGCCGCGGCGCGGGGCTACCCGGCAAGAACCTCGTGCAGGTCAGGCGTTCTCGAAGGCGTGGCGTGGTTCGGCAGAGGTCGCGGGCGGGGGTGACGAGGATCGCTCGTCGGCGGCGAAGCAGATCAGGCCTGCACGAACGTTCGGTGCTGTTCAGCGAGGTCGCGGGCGGCGGGGGTGACGATGGTGCGCTCGTCGACGGCGATGCACCGGCCCGCCTCGACGGCCCGGCGGACGTCGTCCTCGCAGACGAACTCGGCCGGCCGGCCCGGCTCGGACGGGGAACCGGTCTCGACCGGCGCCGGGGCGGCGGCCGGGGGAGCCGGCGACGCGACCGGGGCCGGATTCGTCGGAGAAGCGGCCCGCGCCGATTCGGCCGGAAGCGCGGGCCGTGCCGGGGCGCGGGCGGCAACGGTCGAGGCCGGGGGCGCGCTCACTCCCCGCTGCGCCAGAAACGCGTCGATCCTCCGGGCGAGGAGCTCGGGATCGAGCCTGCCGGCTCGGGGCCGCGCGGCCGCCCGGTTCGGCGACTCCGGGGCGCGGGCGGCGGGTGCATCGGGGACGCGCCGGTCGGCCGGACGCACCTCCCAGGCGAGGCGTTTGACGTTCAGCAGGTGCCGGGGCGTGATGTTGTCCGAGGTGATGTTGCCGCCGTGCCCGCCGCAGCCGAGGGTCATCGAGGGGTCGAGCCCCGTCGTCATGCCGATCGAGCCGAGGGTCGTCGGGGTGTTGACGACGATGCGGAACGCGGGCTTGCGGAGGCCGAACTCGAGGATGACCTGCTCGTCCTGCGAGTGGATGGCCATGGTGTGCCCCATGCCCCCGTAGCGCAGAATCTGCATGCACCGCTCGCACCCCTCGCGCCAGTCGGCGACGACGTAGAACGACAGAACGGGGCAGAGCTTCTCGATCGACAGGGGATGCTCGCGCCCCACCCCGTCGAGGGGGGCGATGAGGACACGGGTGCCGGGCGGCGCATCGATGCCGGTCCGAGCCGCGACCTCCGCCGCGGTGCGACCCACGAGCTCGGGGCTGGGCAGCCGGTCCGCGGTGACGAGGGCCGCGGCGAGGCGGTCGGCCTCGCCCGGGTTCAGGAAGTACCCACCCTGCCGCTCGAGCTCGCGGCGCGCCTCGCCGGCCACCGCCTCGTCGACCACGACGGAGTTCTCGGACGAGCAGAGCAGGCCGTTGTCGAAGGTCTTGCCGGTGATGATGTCGGCCACGGCCTTCGGCAGCTCCGCCGTCCTCTCGATGTAGGCGGGGGCGTTGCCCGGCCCCACCCCGTAGGCCGGCTTCCCCGCGCTGTAGGCGGCCCGGACGAGGCCGAGGCCCCCGGTGGCGAGGATGAGGGCGACCTCGCGCCGCCGCATCAGCTCCTGCGTGCCCTCGAGGGTCACCGTCGTCATGCAGGTGACAGCGTCGTCCGGCGCCCCCGCCTCGACCGCGGCCTCGGTCATGACCTCGGCGACCCGGCGCACGCACCGGACGGCGGCGGGGTGCGGGCTCAGCACGACCGCGCACCGGGCCTTCAGGCAGACGAGGATCTTGTAGATGGCGGTGGAGGTGGGGTTGGTCGACGGCACCACCGCGGCGACGACCCCGAACGGCTCGGCGATCTCGACGACGCGCAGTGCCTCGTGGCGCCGGATGACCCCGACGGTGCGCATCGGCCGAATGAACTCGTGAATCGTCTCGGCCGCGAACAGGTTCTTGCGGACCTTGTCGGCCTCGTTGCCGTAGCCGGTCTCCTCGACCGCCATCCGCGCGAAGGGGCCGGCCTGGGCGGCCGCCGCCGCGGCGGCGGCGGCGACGATGCGGTCGACCTGCTCCTGGGTGAGCTCCGCGAGGCGCGTCTGGGCGGCGTGGGCGCGGCGGGCCAGCGTCCGCGCGTCGCGTATCGAGTCGAGATCCGTGTCGATCCTGGGGGCCCGCTCAGCCATGGCCGGATGTGCGGTGGAATCGATCGCCGGGCGTCCGCGCGCCGCGTATCGGGTCGAGGTCGGTGTCGTTCAGGCGGGCCCGCTCAGCCATGGCCGGATGCGCGGCGGCGATTCGATCACTGGGCGTCGCGGGACTGCGGCAGGATCTTCTCCACCTCGCCGTGGGGACGCGGAATGACGTGGACGGCCACTCGATCACTGGGCGTCGCGGGACTGCGGCAGGATCTTCTCCACCTCGCCGTGGGGGCGCGGAATGACGTGGACGGCCACCAGCTCGCCCACCCGGCGGGCGGCGGCCGCGCCGGCGTCGGTGGCGGCCTTGACGGCGCCGACGTCGCCGCGCACGAAGACGGTGACGTAGCCGGCCCCGATGTACTCCTTGCCGACGAGCAGTACGTTGGCCGCCTTGACCATGGCGTCGGCCGCCTCTATCGAGCCGACCAGGCCCTTGGTCTCCACCATGCCGAGTGCTTCGAGGGACATCGCCGTCGTTCTCCGCCGGACTCGCCGTCTGCGTGGCGTCACGAGCCGGACCCGCCAGTCGCCGCGCCGCCCGTGCGGCAGAAGCTCTGCGCCCACAGACTTCGACGCGACCGCAAGGTCGCCGGCGTGGGCCGCAGAAGTATCGCGCCAACGAAACTCTCAACGCGACCGTGAGGTCGCGCAGGCGCGAAATCGGCGCAACTGTAACATGCCGTGAAACATGCGGCAACCGCGCGAAGCCGGTCGCGGCCCGCGGTGGAGACCCCGGGCCGCGCCGGGACGAGGCAGCCGGGCCGGCGCCGGAAGGCGGCCGCGGGTTGCGGTAAGCGCCGTGGCGCGGCGGGCCGCAGGCTGCTAGAATCGCGTCCGGCGGCCCGCGTGCCGGCCGCGGAAACGGACCCGTGAACGGCGTCGGTGAGGGACCGTGGACGCCGCCGTGCCCACGCCGGCGCCGGGGCGGACCACAGGACGCATGGAGTTCCACTGCAGGCTCGGCACCGAGACCGGCGAGGTGATCGAGGGCGTGCACGCCGCCGAGAACGAGGCCGCCCTCCGGCAGGAGCTGGAGGGCCGGGGGCTGTACGTCCTGGCCCTCAGGCAGCGCGGCTCGCTCGGCTGGTCCGGCTTCTCGTCGCCGCCGCGCCGGCGCGTCCGGACCCGCGAGTTCCTGGTGTTCAATCAGGAGCTGGCCACGCTGCTGCGGGCGGGGCTGCCCCTCGTGCAGTCGCTCGACATCCTGCGGCAGCGCATGGACGACCCCGCGTTCAAGGCCATCCTCAACGACGTCCACGACCGCGTCCACGCGGGAGCGGCCCTGTCGGAAGCGTTCGAGGCGCAGGGCGAGGTCGTTCCCGGCATCTACACCGCCTCGTTGCTGGCGGGCGAGAAGAGCGGCGGCCTGGAAGAGGTCATCCGCCGCTACGTCGACTACGTGAAGGTGGTCACCGCCCTGCAGCGCAAGACCCTCTCGGCGTTGATCTACCCGGCCGTCCTGCTGGGCCTGTCGCTGGTCGTCGTGAGCATCATCGTCCTGCGGGTGGTGCCCGAGTTCGAAGCGTTCTACGGTGGGTTCGGGGCCGAGCTGCCCCTGATGACCCGGGTGGTGGTGGCGGTGTCCGACGCGGCCCGGGGCAACCTGCTGCTCATCGTTCCGGGCGCGGGGCTCGCCGCCTGGGCGGCGTGGCGCTGGCTGCAGCAGCCGGGCCGGGCGGCGTTGCTCGACCGCGTGGTGCTGCGGGTGCCGGGCGTCGGCTCGATCGCGGGCCAATTCGCGACGTCACAGATGTCGCGCACCCTGGCCACCCTGCTCGGCGGCGGGATCCCTCTCGTCGACGCGATCGACGTCGCGTCGCGCGCCCTCGGCAACCGGTTCTACGCCGACCAGCTCGCGGTGGCGGGGCAGCGGGTCCGCGAGGGCGAGGCGCTGGCGGCGGCCCTCGCCGCCCGCGGCATCTTTCCGTCGGTGGTGATCAGGATGGTCGAGGTGGGCGAGGCGACAGGGGCGCTGCGCGAGATGCTGACGAGCGTCGCCGACTTCTTCGACGAGGAGATCGACACCCGGCTCGGCCGGTTCGTGGCGGTCATCGAGCCGGTGCTGCTGATCGTGATGGGGCTCGTCATCGCCACCCTCCTCGTCGCGCTGTACCTGCCCCTCATCCAGCTGGGGTCGGTGCTGTCATGAGCATCCAGCCGGGGTCGGTCCTGTCATGAGCGTTTCCGACCCGGCGCCGGGCGTCGGCGCGAGCGCGGCGGAGACGGCCGCGATCGATGCGGTCGACCCGCGGCCCGGCGTCGAATCGCCGCCGGGCGGTCCGCGGGCGGGCGGCGCCGCGCCGGCGGTCGATCTGCGAGTGGGCGGCGACCCGCCGCCGGTCGACCGCGCGGAGGAGGTCGCCCGGGCCCGCCGGCTCGCTGAGCGCTACCGGGTGGAGTTCGCGGACATGGACCGGTTCAGCATGGACGCCGAGCTGTTCCGGTCGATTCCCGCCGACCTCATGCTGCGGTACGGCTTCGTGCCCTACCGCCGGGTGGGCGACACCCTGGTCATCGTCGTCTCCGACCCCGACCTCCCGAAGATCGACGAGCTCGCCCTGCTGCTGAACACCCCGATCCGCGTCACGGTGGGGACGTCGTCGGCCATCGAGTCCATCCTCAAGAAGAGCGAGGGGTCGCAGCGGGTCCTCGACGAGGCGACCGAGAGCTTCGAGCTGCAGATTCTCCGCGAGGACGAGGGCGGCGACGACCTGACCGTCGAGCGGCTCACGAGCGACATCAGCCCCATCATCCGGCTCGTCGACTCGACGATCTACACCGCCCTGCAGCGGCGGGCGAGCGACATCCACGTCGAGACCCTCGACGACGCGGTGCACGTGAAGTACCGCATCGACGGCACCCTGCAGCCGGCCATGCGCCCGGTCGACAGGCAGTTCCACGGGGCCATCCTCTCGCGCATCAAGGTCATGGCCGAGCTCGACATCGCCGAGAAGCGGATTCCCCAGGACGGCCGCTTCAAGGTGCGGGTGCCCGGCAAGACGATCGACTTCCGGGTCTCCGTCATGCCCACCGTGCACGGCGAGGACGCGGTGATCCGCATCCTCGACAAGGAGACGATCAGCGAGCAGTTCCGCGAGCTGCGCCTGGACGTGCTCGGGTTCGCCGGGGCCGAGCTGCGGCGGTTCCGCCGCGCCATCAAGGAGCCCTACGGCATGGTGCTGGTGACCGGCCCCACCGGCAGCGGCAAGACGACCACGCTCTACGCGGCGCTGTCGGAGATTCACTCGCCCGAGGACAAGATCGTCACCATCGAGGACCCGGTCGAGTACCAGCTGCGCGGGGTCACCCAGATCCCCATCAACGAGCGCAAGGGGCTGACGTTCGCCCGGGGGCTGCGGTCGATCCTGCGGCACGACCCCGACAAGATCATGGTCGGCGAGATCCGCGACTCGGAGACCGCGCAGATCGCCATCCAGTCGGCCCTGACCGGGCACCTCGTCTTCACGACGGTGCACGCCAACAACGTGCTCGACGTGCTCGGGCGGTTCCTGAACATGGGGGTCGAGGCTTACCAGTTCATCTCGTCGCTGAACTGCGTGCTCGCCCAGCGCCTCGTCCGCATGATCTGCACGGAGTGCCGCCAGCCGATGGCCCTGAGCGACGAGGTGCTGGAGGAGGCCGGCCTCGACCCCGCCCTGGCCCGCGGCCACGAGTTCTTCGAGGGCGTCGGGTGCATCGAGTGCAACGGCACCGGCTATCGCGGGCGCACCGCGCTGTGCGAGCTGCTCGACCTGAGCGACCATCTCCGCGAGCTGATCCTGGCGCGGGCCCCGACCTCGGAGATCAAGCAGGCGATGCGGGCCGAGGGCATGCGCTTCCTGCGGGAGTCGGCGGTCGAGAAGGTGATGGCCGGCCTGACCACCCTGCAGGAAATCAACAAGGTCACTTTCTTCCGATGAGCGCCCTGTCCCGACTGTCCCGACTGCTCGCCGGCCCCGCCCCTTCGGCCGGCATCGAGATCGCGGCCGACCGGGTCACCGGCGTCGTCGTCGACCGGGGCCGGCGGGTGACCGCCGCCGTCTCGCGGCCGCTGCCCGCCGGGGTGGTGGCGCCCGCCGCCAACGCCGCCAACATCGTCGAGCCGGACACCGTGCGCGACGTCGTTCGAGAGGTGCGCCGGGCGCTGCCGGGCGCCCCGCGGCGCGTGGCCCTCGTCGTGCCCGACAGCGCCGCCAAGGTGTCGCTGCTGAGGTTCGAGAAGGTGCCGGCCCGCGCCGCCGACCTCGACCAGCTCGTGCGCTGGCAGGCGCGCAAGACGGCGCCGTTCCGCATCGAGGACGCGCAGGTGGCCTGCGCGCCCGGCGCCCCCGTCGACGGGGGGGGACGCGAGTTCGTGGTGAGCCTGATGCGGCGCGACGTCGTGCGGGAGTACGAGGACGCGTGCGCCGGCGGCGGGGGACACGCGGGCGTGGTCGACCTGGCCAGCTTCAGCCTCGTCAACGCGGTGCTCGCGTCCGGTCCCCCCACCGACCCGGACTGGCTGCTCGTGCACGCGGCCGGCGGATACCGGTCGGTCGCCGTCGTGCGGCGGGGACACCTCATCCTGTTCCGGCACCGGCCGGCCGGCGACGAAGACGACGACCTCGTGGACCTGGTGCACCAGACCACGATGTACTACGAGGATCGCCTGGATGGCGGCGGATACGGCCGCGTGCTGCTGGCCGTCAGCATGGACGGCGCCACGGCGGGGGACGCGGCGCGCCTGCGCCGCCTGCTCCAGACCCACCTCGACACCGAGGTGACCCCCATCGCGGTGAGCCGGTCCGGCGATCCGCGGGGCGACGGCGGCCCGCTGCCCGACGTGGTCGCCGCACCGGCCGGCCTCGTGGCGCGCGAGCACACCCCGGACGGCGCCGCGACGTGACCGCGGTCCCGTGCACGGTGACGCGCGAGAGCGCTCGGGACGACGACGCGGCGTGACCGCGGCCATGGCGGGCGAGCACATCCCGGACGGGGCCGCGGCGTGCCCGCGGCCCCGTGCACGGCGACGCGGCATGAGCCGGCTCCCGGGCCCGGCGCGAGCCGTGGTATGTTGCTGACAGGCGATGTTGCGCACCAATCTCGCGACCCGGCCGTTCTACAACGAGCGCCTCGTACAGGCCGCCCTCGGCGTGGTCGCGGCGGTCGCCCTGGCGATCCTCGCGGCGGGGCTCGTGCGGCTCGTCGACCTCGCCAGGCACAACGCCGAGCTGACGGCGCGCATCGACCGGGCGGCGGGGTCCACCGCCGACCTCGCGACCCGCGCCGCCGAGGCTCAACGCGCCCTGACCCCGCGGGATCTGACGGATCTGGCCGACGCGACGCGCGAGGCCAACACCCTGATCACCCAGCGCGTGTTCTCGTGGACCGACTTCTTCAACCGCATCGAGACCACCCTGCCGCCCGACGTCATGGTGACCGAGGTGCGCCCGGAGATCGAGCCGGGCACGGTCGCGGTGGCGATGGGGGTGCTGGGCCGAAGCCTCGACTCGATCAGCCGGTTCGTGACGTCGCTCGAGACATCGGGCGCGTTCGTCGGGGTGCTGAACCGGCAGGTGGAGCTGACCGAGGACGGGATGTACCAGGCGGTCCTCCGGGGCCGCTACCTCGAGGCGGCGCCGACCGCCGACGACGGCGCCCACGACGGCGCGCGGCAGGCAGAGCCGGCGGAGGCGGGGGAGGCGTCGCCGGCCGGGCCCGCCGGCGGCAGTTGATCGCCGCCTGGTTGGCCGGCCGGAAACGGTGGACCGGAATGTCGACGACGCTGATGCGGCGAATCGTTGCGGACAACCGGCGCCTGGTGACGGCGGTCGGCCTGCTGCTGCTGCTCGACTGCCTGCTCTACGCGGTCGCCGTGTATCCGTGGTCGAGGAAGGTCGCCCTGGCCGAGGCCGACGCCGTTGCCGCGGAGGGCCGGCTCGCCCAGGTCGGGGCCGCCCACCGCACGGCGGCCGAGACCGGCGCCAGCACGTCGCGGGCCGAGGACCGGCTGGAGCAGTTCTATGCGCACGTGCTCCCGCCGGACTTCGCCGGGGCGCGCGCCATCCTCTCGTCGTATCTCGATCGGCTGGCCGCCGATTCCGGCCTCGTACTCGAGCGGCAGAGCAGCGCGGCCGACCGGGAGCGCGGCAGCCGGCTGTCGCGCCTGCGCACCACGATGGTGCTCGCGGGACAGTACGAGGACGTGCGCGGCTTCATCCACGTGCTCGAGACGGCTCCCGAGTTCATCCTCGTCGAGAACGTCGTGCTGGGCCAGGGCGACGAATCGGACACCGGCCTGATGCTCACCCTCGGGGTTTCGACATACTACCGGGACGCGGCCACGGCGGAAGGGGCGGCGTCGGGGCCGTGAGGAAGGGCCGGGCAGGGGGTCGCGGCGGCCGGGACGGAGTCGAGTCCATGAGCACGGGGTGGGCACGCGTCCGCACGGCGACCGGGGCGGAGTCGGGTCCATGATGAGGCCGCGGCGGGCAGGCGTCCTGCGCGCGCTTCGCGCCAGGGCCGGGGGCGAGGCGGGATACAGCTTCGTCGAGCTGCTCGTGGTCAGCGCCATCCTGCTCGTCCTCGCCTCGGCGGTCCTGCCGCTGACCCGGGTCACCATGCAGCGCCAGCGCGAGGCCGAGCTGCGGCGGGGGCTGCGGGAGATGCGCACCGCCATCGACCGCTACAAGGACGCCGTCGACCTCGGGCTGATCGGCGGCGTCGAGGTCGAGGCGGACAACGAGGGTTATCCCGCGAGCCTCGAGATCCTGGTGGAGGGCGTCCAGGTCGCCAACGATGCGACCGGGCGGCGGATGCGCTTTTTGAGGCGCGTTCCCTTCGACCCCATGACGCGGAGCCGCGACTGGGGGCTGCGTGCGTACGAGGATGACCCCGACTCGGGGCGGTGGAGCGGCGACAACGTGTACGACGTGTACACGAAGTCGCGGGCGACGGCCCTCGACGGCACCCCCTACGGCGAGTGGTGACGATGGATCGCAGCGCCCCTGATCCCCGGCCCCGGCATTCGGCGGCGCGTGCGCGTTCGGCGGCGGGCTGGACGCTCATCGAACTGGTGGTGGTGGTCTCGCTGATGTCGGTCCTCGTGGCCGTCGCCATGGTCGGCTACGGGACGGCGGTGACGCGTGCCCGCGAGGCGGTGCTCAAGGAAGACCTCTTCCGCATGCGTGACGCCATCGACCAGTATCACGCGGACCGGAGCGAGTATCCGCCGGCGCTCGAGAACCTCGTCGGCGAGGGCTACCTGCGGGCTATTCCAGAGGACCCGTTCACGCGGTCGACGGCGACCTGGCAGGTGGTTCTCGCGGAGTACGACCCCGCCGATCCTCTCGCCCAGGGCGTCTTCGACGTGCGGAGCGGCGCGAGCGGCGCCGGCCTGGACGGGAGTCCCTACGCCGAGTGGTGAGCCGCGGCGGCGATGTCGAAGGGCGAGCAGTCGGACTCGGTCCCCCCGCCCGCGTCGGCATCGTGGCTGTCAACTTGGCAAGGCGGTCTCCGCCACGCTCCTTGGAGCCGGGCGGGTCGACGGCTCTGATCGCCGGGCCGGAGCGGACGGCCGGGCCGCTCCGCGGCCACGTATCGAGCGTGTCCCCTCCCGCCAAACAGCCCGCTACCGGCCGCGCGTCCGGTTGCGTTCCCGGCCCCCGCCGGCCCGGTCGCCGAGACCGCCACCGGGCCGTTGCGAGAGGCCGCCGGCACCGAGCCGTCCCGCCGCGCCGCCGAGGCGGGGGCGGCCGTCCGGTCCGGCGCCGATGCCGCCCGGCGCCGGCGCGCCCGCGGCGCCGGCCTCGACCGCCTGCGGCACATGGACGAAGAGCCACTGGTCGTAGCGCGTGGCGCCGTTGTACTCGATAAGCGACTCCTCGGCGGACCGGCTGACCACCCCCACGATGCCCCCCAGTTCGTCGTCGGGCCCGCCGGAGGCTCGCGAGAACGAGCTGCCGAAGGCGTCGTCGGATCGGCGTCCGATGCCCGAAGCGCGCGAGCCGAACGTCGTGCCGAAGGAGGCCCGTCCGGTGCGGCCCGAGAGGCAGTTCCGCACCCCTTCGTCGTCGGCCTCGTCCGCGGCCGTCGCTTCGCCCAGGGCCGCGGACGAGCCCTGGGTCAGAATCCGGAACGGCTCTCCGGTCATCGGGTCCGGGTACAGGCGGCGCAGGAAGCGCTGGTCGACGAGCATCTCGAGCTCGGTGGGGTAGGCGCCGGGGAACCGCCGCTGATACAGATCGATGGCCCGCATGTACTGCTGCCCCCGGAACAGCAGCTCCGCTTCCTTCTCGCGCTTGGCGACGGTGCGCCACGCCGGCATCGCCACCGACATCAGGACGCTCATGATCCCGATGGCGACGAGCAGCCCCGCCATGGCGTAGCCGGCCTCGGAGCGCGGGTCCCGCGGCTGTTCGCTGGGGCGCATGTCCATATGCTAGCAGGCCGGTGACCGGCCCGCGCCGCACCGGGACCGGGAGGCCGCGGGCACTTCGTCCGGCCGTCTCCCCACGAAGGCTCCGCACCCAGGTGCGGCGACGTGGCGGTGGCGTCACCTTCCCGTTACGGTGGCGTATCCCGGTGTCTCCCCACGAAGGCTCCGCGCCCGGGTGCGGCGACAGGGTTGCTTCCGCGGTCGCGAGAGGATTCGCGTGCTTCGGGCGCAGAAGAGGGCACAGGCCGATCAGGCGGCCACGTCCCCCCACCCGCGCGCGCCGACGCGCCGGTAGAGGACGGCTCCGCTCGCGCTCGCGACCCCCAGGTACGGCCACGCCGCCCCACCAGCCGGAAGCACCAGGGCGCCGACCCCGAGGAGCGCCCCGTAGACGAGTCCGAGGCCGGCGAGCCAGTCGAACAGCTGGCCCCTGATCGGCGCCGGCGCCGGCTCGCCGATCCGGGCGGCCAGCCGCGCCCACCCGGGGCCGCCGGGGCGCACCCGCCGGTAGAAGGCGGCCAGCGTCGCCTCGGGCTCGGGCGGGGTGAGCCAAGTCACCGCGAGCCAGCAGGCGGTCGTCCAGGTCACCAGGTACAACAGCGACTCGGGGAAGGCGACGTCCGTGAACCGGGCCAGCGCGAGATGGCCCACGAGGGGCGCGATTATCGCCGCGACCTCCGACCACGCGTTTATGCGCCACCAGTACCAGCGGAGAATCAGCACCAGTCCGACGCCCGCGCCCGCTTCCAGGATCAGCTCCCACGCTTGCCGGACGCTGTCGAGGTACAGGGTGACCCCCGCGCTCAGGACCATGATGCCGAGGGTGGCGACGCGTGCGGCGCGGACGTAGTGGGCGCCGTCGGCCTTGGGCCGCACGAAGCGGGCGTAGACGTCGTGAACGAGGTAGGAGGCGCCCCAGTTGAGCTGGGTCGACATCGTCGACATGAACGCGGCCGCGAGGCTGCCGAGCACCAGCCCGCGCCAGCCGGCGGGGAGATGGTCGCGGATGATCAGGGCGTACCCCGCCTCGCGGTCCGCGATGTCGGGATACAGGATCAACGCGGCGAGGGCGGCCACGATCCACGGCCATGGCCGGACGCAGTAGTGGGCCACGGTGAACCAGAGCGTCGCGAGCACCGCGTGGCGCTCGTTCCGCGTCGCCATCATCCGCTGCGCCAGGTATCCGCCGCCTCCCGGCTCCTGGCCGGGATACCAGCTCGCCCACCACTGCACGCCCAGATAGGCCACGAACGCGGCCGCCGACAGGGTCAGCGTCGACGCGGGGCCGGCCGCGGACGCGCCCGCGGCCGGCAGCACGAGGAACGTGCTCTCGGGGAGCTGCTCGCCGAGCCCCGGGAGGCCGCCGACCTCCGGCGCCCGGAGGGCGAAGTACGCGACGGCGAGGGCCCCGGCCATGGCGAGGGCGAACTGAATCAGGTCCGTCACCACCACCCCGCGCAGGCCCGACACGGCCACGTAGGCCCCGGTCAGGGCGAGGCCGGCGAAGACCGCGGTCAGCCGCGTCCACCCCAGGGTGACCTCGAGTATCTTGGCCATCGCGAGGTTGACCCAGCCGATGATCATGCAGTTGACGGGCAGCCCCAGGTAGAGCGCGCGGAACCCGCGCAGGAGGCGCGCCGCCCGCCCGTGGTAGCGGATCTCGACGAAGGCGACGTCGGTGAGGATGCCGGCCCGCCGCCACAGGCGGGCGAAGAACAGCACGCTCAGCATGCTGCCGAGGGCGCCGTTCCACCAGATCCAGTTGCCGGCGACGCCGTCGCGGGCGACGATGCCGGTGACCGCGAGGGGCGTGTCCGCCGCGAAGGTCGTGGCCACCATCGACGTCCCCGCGAGCCACCAGGGCAGGTCGCCGCCGGCGAGGAAGTACTGGCGCAGGCTCTTGCCGGCGCGCCCCGCGACGGACAGGGCGACGACGGCGGGGAAGAGCAGGAAGCCGGCGAGGATGAGCCAGTCGAGGGGGGTGAGGGCCATGGCGCCGCCTGACTGCTCAGGACCGTGATCGATGCAGGGTCGACAAGCGCATGCAGGTCCGGACCGTTCTCCGCGGCCTCGGGCGCCTGGCGCAGGGCAAGGTGGTTTCCGTCACTCTCCTCGGCGCTCCCGGGTCAACGCCTCGACGACCGCGTCGTGCACGGCGGGGCGGACCTCGAGAATGGCCTCGTTCGCCCGCGTCGGATGGACCCGGTTGGTCAGCAGCACCACGTACAGGTCCTGGGCCGGGTCCACCCACAGGGACGTCCCCGTGAACCCCGTGTGCCCGACCGCGGCGGGGGACAGCGAGCGCCCGCACGACGAGGTGACGAGCATCGTATCCCACCCCAGCGCACGCGAGCTGCCGGCGACGCGGGAGCGCTCGACGAAACGCGCGAAGGTCCCCGGGGGGGCCAGCCGCGGCCGTCCCCGCAGCGTCTCGAGCACGGCCCGGGCGAAGCGGCCCACGGCCGGGGCGGTCCCGAAGAGGCCTGCGTGGCCCGCGACCCCCCCCAGGGCCCAGCCGTTCTCGTCGTGCACCTCGCCGCGAAGCAGGCGGCCCCGCCACGGGTCGACCTCGGTCGGCGCGGTCCGCGCACGCCACGCGGCGGGAGGGCGGTAGCGCAGGTCGCCGAGCCCGAACTCGTCTCCGATCTCGCCGAACTGCGCGTCCAGGCCGGCGCCGCCGGCGTCGGCGGCGATGAACGCGAGCAGGATGAACCCCAGGTCGCTGTAGACGGACCGGCTCCGCGGCGCGTACTCCAGGGGCAGGGTGGAGATGGCGTGCTGGTAGTCGTGGCGCCCGTGGTGGTCGCGGAAGAACGGCAGGTGCGCGGTCAGGCCCCCGGCGTGCTCGAGGAGGTCGGCGACGGTCACCGACTCGCGATCGCCCCCCCGCCAGTCGGCCAGCCGGCCCGCGACGCGGTCGGCGAGAGCGAGGGCCCCGGTATCGACGAGCCGCATCAGCACCGTGGTCGTCGCCACGACCTTCGTCAGCGACGCCAGATCGAAGACGGTGTCGAGGGTGGCGGCCTCCGCGTCGTCGTACGAGAGCGTGCCCGACGCGTGGCCCCACACCGGTCCGCCGCTGTCGCCGACCTCGATGGCCGCGCAGGGAAAGGCGCGGCCGCGGATCGCGTCGTCGATCAGGCGCGCCACCGGGTCGAACGCCGGCCGGCTACCCATGCTCTGCCGTCTTCGGGTCGGCCGTCCGCTCCGCGGCCCAGCCCGCCGCGAGGGTGGCGGCGGCGCCGATGAGGACGTACCACTGCCAGGATACGCCGGTGAACAGTCGAACGCCCAGCATGACGGCGGCGCCGCTCGCCATGCCCGAGTACGCCGTCACGTTCCGCCGGTAGCCGGCGAGGCCCAGCAGGAAAACGCCGAGGATGAGGCCGTTGGTGAACGACGAGATGCCCAGCACCTCGTCGACGATGCGCTGCGAGAAGGAGATGGCGGCGAGCGCCACCGCCGTCTGCACGACGCCCCAGGCCACGGTGGCGCGGCGGGCCACGGCGAGGTAGTGCCGGGCCGGCCGGCCGCCGCCGGTGGCCGGCAGGTAGAAGTCGGCGAGGGTGGTCGACGCCGACGCGGTCAGCGACGACGAGAGGGTGGACATGGCGGCGGCGACGACCGCCGCGACCATGAGGCCGCGCACCCCCGACGGCAGCCCGGTGACCATGAACGTCGGGAACACCCGGTCGGTCTGCACGTGCCCGCCGGCCGAGAGCGCGGCCAGCGCGTCCGGGGCGTGGCCGGTGTAGTAGACGTAGAGCATGACCCCGATGACCAGGAAGAGCGCGAACTGCGCGAGCACCACGACCCCGCTCCACAGCAGGGCGCGGCGGGCCGCGTCCTCGGAGCGGCTGCACAGATAGCGCTGCACGATGAGCTGATCGGTGCCGTGGGTGGCGACGGTGAAGCAGGCCCCGCCGACGAGGCCCGACCAGAAGGTGTAGCTCCGGCACGGGTCGAGCGAGAAGTCGAGCAGGCGGAACCGTCCCGCCTCGGCCCCGACCGCGGTCACCTCCGCCCATCCGCCCGGGATCAGGTCGAGCAGGACGACCGCCGCGATCAGCGAGCCGCCCAGATAGACCGCGAGCTGCACGAGGTCGGTCCAGAGCACCGCGGTCAGGCCGCCGAGGCAGGTGTAGACGGTGGTGATCGCGCCCACCGCCAGTATCGACGCCACCAGCAGGGTGGTGGCCGGCGCGAGGCCCGGCGCCAGCCCCGCCGCAGCGACCCCCGCGGCCGGCCAGGTGAGGAGGGCGGCGGCGAGCACGAGCCCCGCGGCCATGAGCCGGAGGCCGTCGGCGAGGTTGCGGGTGGCGAGGAAGATGGCCGCGGCGAGGCGGCCGACGCCGGCCCCGAAGCGCTCGGCGAGGACCTGGTAGGCGGTGAGGTACTCCCCCCGGAAGTAGCCGGGCAGCAGGAGCACGGTGATGATGAGGCGCCCCGCAAGGTAGCCGAAGACGAGCTGCAGGAAGGTGAGGTCGGTGCCGAAGGCGAACCCGGGGATGCTGACGACGGTCGCGGTGCTCGTCTCGGTCGCCACGATCGATGCCATCACCACGCCCCAAGGCGCCCGCCGGCCGGTCGCGAAGTAGTCGCGGACGGTCGTCTGGCCGCGCGCGAGGAAGAGCCCCAGCGAGAAGGTGCCCGCGGTGTAGGCGAGGACGACCGCGAGGTCGAGCAGGTTCATGTGGGCGGGTGCGGGGCAGTCCGGGGGGCGGGTCGCCCGTCGGCGGCGCCGGCGAACGCGCGCACCGTCGCCCTGCGCGAAGCGTAGACCATGTCACCCCCCGGCCGAGCCGCGGAACGCGTCCTCGCCGATGGCCCGCCGGACCAGGTTCCCGGCGCGCCGGATGCGGGCGAGGGCCTTCGTGTAGGTGTCGCCGGTCTTCTCCATCACGATGGCGGCCTTCACGTTCCACTTCGCCCGGCCGAGCAGCACGCCGGCCGCATCGTAGTCGAGGCCGGTCACCGTCGTGATGATGTTGCGGGCCCGGCTCCGCCGCTGCTCCGACCCGGTCTGCACGTCCACCATCAGGTTGCCGTAGGTCTTGCCGATGCGGACCATCGAGATGGTCGTCAGCATGTTGAGCACCATCTTGGTGGCGGTGCCCGCCTTCAACCGGGTCGATCCGGCGATGACCTCGGGTCCCACCTCGGGCGCGATGATGACGTCGACGAACGTCTGGAGCTCGCTGCCCGGCCAGCACGTGACGAAGACGATCTTCACCCCCGACCGGCGGGCCCGGGTCAGCGCCCCCCGCACGAACTGGGTCATGCCGCTGGCGGATACCCCCACCAGGACGTCCTTGCTCGTCAGGCGCAGCCGCCGCACCGCCCGGCCGCCTTCCTCGAAGTTGTCCTCCACCCCTTCCCGCACCTTGAAGAACGCCTCGCGCCCCCCCGCCATGATCGCCTGCACGAGCTTGTCCGGGGTGCTGAAGGTCGGCGGCATCTCCGCCGCCTCGAGCACGCCCAGGCGCCCGCTCGTGCCCGCCCCGACGAAGACGAGCCGGCCGCCCTTCCGGAACGCCTCGGTGATCAGCTCGGCCGCGATCGCGATGCGCTCCTTCTCGCGCTGCACCGCCCGGACGATGCGGCGGTCCTCCTTCAGCATCAACTCGGCGATTTCCTCGGCGGAGGCCTGATCGATGGCGATGGAGTGGGGGTTGACGGCTTCGGTGGGAAGGGACTCCCACTTGGAGCGGTTGGGCATTGAGACGCCACACCCCGACGGAGGGTGCGGCGGATACTACTCCTCGGCCCCGCGGGTGTCAACCGGCCGCGCCAATCGGCCGCACCCCTTGAAGCGGGTTGACTCGCCGGCCCGCGAACCGCTAGAATGACCGGCGATACCGAGGCGTGCAAGACGCTTGGGTGCAGCAATGGCAGCGAACATGACGGCTCCGGTCGGGATGTCCACCATGATGCCCGCTCCGCGCGGGCACAGCGGGTGATGTAGCCGGAGAACGGCAGGGTCCGACAAGCCATCATCCGCACCGGATGGTGGCTTTTTTTTTGCAAAATTCGCATGGACGCGGTGACCGCCAGTCGACCGACCGGGTGCGAGTGCACCGTGGGCATCGCCGGCTTCGGGACGGTGGGCCGCGCGGTGGCGCGCAACCTCGCCGGCGGCGCGCACCCCGGGGTGCGGCTGACGCACGTCTGCAACCGGGACGTCGCCCGCAAGCGCGTCGACTGGGCGGGCGAGGAGGTCGTCTGGACCGATTCGTTCCAGGCGCTGCTCGACAGTCCGGTGGACGTCATCGTCGAGCTGATCGGGGGACAGGACCCGGCCCGGACCTGGATCGAGCAGGCGCTGGCCGCCGGCAAGTCGGTGGTGACCGCCAACAAGCAGGTCATGGCCAGCTGCGGCCCCGCGCTGCTTCGGGAAGCCGGCCGGCACGGCCGGCACCTGCTGTTCGAGGCGGCGGTGGCGGGAGGCATCCCCATTCTGCGGGGGCTCCGGGAGGGCGTGGCCGGCGATCGCCTGCGGCGCATCCAGGGCATCCTGAACGGCACCTGCAACTACATCCTGACCCGGATGGAGAGCGCAGGCCTCTCGTTCGAGGACACGCTGGGGGAGGCGCGACGCCTCGGATACGCCGAGGCGGATCCGTCCGCCGACGTCGACGGCTACGACGCCCAGGCCAAGCTGGCGATTCTCGTCGGCGTCGGCCTCGGCCGCGTGGTCGACGTCGACGACATCCCGGTCGAGCCGATCACGCCGGTGACCGCGGTCGACTTCGCCTACGCGCGCCGGCTGGGATGCGTCATCCGGCAAGTGGCGCGGGCCGAGCTGCTTCCGAACGGCGGGGGCCTGCACGCGGCCGTCCGTCCGGCCCTGGTGGCGGCGGCGTCGGCGCTGGGGCGGGTCGGGGGCAGCCGGAACATCGTGGTGGTGGACGGCGAGTTCGGCGGAGAGACCGCGTTCTCCGGGTTCGGGGCCGGCGGCGACCCCACCGCGGTCGCCGTCGTCTCGGACCTGATGGCGATAGCCCGCGGGAACGAGCCCGCGGCGGACGGGTGGCTGCCGGCATCGGGCGAGCGGTCTCCGGTAGTGCGCGCGTTCGACGCTCCCCATTACGTCCGCTTCATGATCGACGACCGTCCCGGCATCGTCGCGAGCCTCGCGCAGGTCTTCTCGCACCATGGGATCAACCTCGACGCGGTGCTGCAGGAGCCGGGCTGGCCGAAGGACGAGCTGCCGTTCGTGATGACCCTCGAGCCGTGCAGCTCGACGTCGGTCGCGGCGGCGCTGACCGACGCGGCCCGGTTCGATTTCCACGTGCGGCCGCCGTTATGGCTGCCGATGTTCGTCGACCGGTCCGACGGGGCCGAGGGTTCTCCGGCGTGAGCGGGCGGCTCCGGGCGGCGCGGGGGTAGCAGCCCTCCGTCGGAGAACGGGCGGGCCCGAGGGGCAGAGCGAAGGGGAGGAGCGTCCATGAGTGCGTTTACCGGTCTGCGGTGCGGGTTGTGCAAGACCGGGTTTCCGTCCGAAGCGTTGTACGTCTGCGACCAGTGCCTAGGCCCCCTCGAGGCCGTCTACGACTACGACGCGGCGGCGCGGACGCTCACCCGCGAGGCGATCGCGGGGCGGCCGCGCAACCTCTGGCGGTACCGCGAGCTGCTCCCCATCACCGGCGAGCCCCGGACCGGGCTCGACTCGGGCTGCACGCCGCTGGTGCGGGCCCGTCGGCTGGGCCGCGAGCTGGGCGTGGAGGAGCTCTACCTGAAGGACGACTCGGTGAACCACCCGACGCTGTCCTACAAGGACCGGGTCGTTCCGGTGGCCGCCACCCGGGCCGTCGAGCTCGGGTTCGACACCTTGGGCTGCGCGTCGACCGGCAACCTCGGCAACAGCGTGGCCGCCCACGCCGCGCGGCTCGGCCTGACCTGCTACGTGTTCATTCCTCACGACCTGGAGCCCGGCAAGATACTGGGCTCGGCCGTCGCCGGCCCCCACATCGTCAAGATCGACGGCACCTACGACGACGTCAACCGCCTGTGCACGCAGGCGGGCGAGCGGTACGGATGGGCGTTCGCCAACATCAACCTGCGCAGCTACTACGCGGAGGGCGCCAAGACCTGCGGTTTCGAGATCGTCGAGCAGCTGGGGTGGCGCTACCCGCGCCACGTGGTGTCGCCGGTGGCCGGCGGCACCCTGCTGCCGCGCATCGGCCGGGCGTTCCGCGAGCTGCGCGAGGTGGGGCTGGCGGAGGGCGAGCTGCCGAAGATTCATGCGGCCCAGGCGGCGGGATGCGCGCCGGTGATCAACGCCCTCGAGAGCGGGGCGGAGCACCCCGAGCCGGTGCGGCCCAACACCCTCGCGAAGTCGATCGCCATCGGCAACCCCGCCGACGGGCACCAGGTGCTCGAGACCGTACGGGGCAGCGGGGGGACGGGAGCGCGGGCCACCGACGAGGAGATCCTCGACGCCATCGCCCTGCTCGCCCGCACCGAGGGCATCTTCACCGAGCCGGCCGGCGGCACCACCCTCGCCGCCACCATCAACCTCCTGAAGAGCGGGGCGCTGCCGAAGGACGAGTCGATCGTGGTCTGCATCACCGGCAACGGGTACAAGACGGCGCACGTCATGGCCGACCGCCCGACCGAATCGACCCGCATCGGACGGTCGCTGCGCGAGTTCGAGGCGTTCATGGCCTCGCGGACCGGACAGCCGGTCCATTCCTGAGAGCGCGCGCCGTGGTTGCCGGAAACAGCTCCCCGGAATCGTTCAGCGAGGTCGTCGAGGCGGAGGGCCACCTCATCGACTCGCGGCTGCTCGCCGCGGTCTTCGACAAGGTCATCGAGCGCGGCGCCCGCTACCACGTGCACCGGTTCACCATCGGCCGCACCAACGAGGAGTTCTCCCAGCTCGAGATGCAGGTCACCGCGGACACCCGCGAGGGCCTCCGCGAGCTCGTCGAGGAGCTGATTCCCCTCGGGTGCCATCCGCGTCCGCAGCACGAGGCCCGCCTCGTCGAGGCCGGCGACGGCTTCGTCCCCGACGACTTCTACTCGACGACCAATCATCGGACGCAGGTTCGCCACGGCGGCCGCTGGGTGGAGGTGGAGCGCCAGCGGATGGACGCGGTGGTGGTGGTGCGCGAGGGCCGGGCGGCCTGCCGCAAGCTGCGGGACGTCCGGCGCGGAGAGCGGGTCGTGTGCGGCGTGGACGGCGTGCGGGTGCTGCCCGAGTTCCAGGAGCGCGACCGGCTCGGGTTCGCGTTCATGACCGGCGACGTCTCGACCGAGCGGCGGGTGGAGGTGAGCGTGTCGCGGGTCGTGGCCATGATGCGGGAGGTCAAGGCCGAGGGCGGCCGCATCGTGGTGGTGGCGGGGCCGGTGGTGGTGCACAGCGGCGGCGGCGGCTATCTGGGCCGGCTCGTCCGCCACGGCTGGGTCGACGGGCTGCTGGCGGGCAACGCCCTCGCCGTGCACGACGTCGAGAACGCCTTCTTCGGCACCTCGCTCGGGGTCGACCTCGACCACGGCGTCGCCGTCGACGAGGGGCACAAGAACCACATGCGGGCCATCAACGTAATCCGCCGGGTCGGCGGCCTGCGCAACGCGGTCGAGCAGGGAGAGCTGCGCAGCGGCGTCATGCACGACCTGATCGCGAACGACGTGCCCTACGTGCTCGCCGGCAGCATCCGCGACGACGGCCCCCTGCCCGACACCCTGATGGACCTCGTCGAGGCCCAGGAGCGGTACGCCGAGATGCTCGACGGGGCCCGGCTCGTCATCATGCTGTCGTCGATGCTCCACAGCATCGGAGTCGGCAACATGCTGCCGGCGTGGGTGCGCGTCGTGTGCGTGGACATCAACCCGGCGGTAGTGACCAAGCTGTCGGACCGCGGATCGTCGCAGACGGCAGGCATCGTGACCGACGTCGGGCTGTTCCTGCACCAGCTGTCGGCGCAGCTCGGCGACGAGCCGGCGCCCGGGCCGGTCCGCGCCGCCGCCGCCGAGGGGGAGGGCCGATGACCGCGCCGGCGGAGGGGGAGGGCCGATGACCGCGCCGGCGGAGAGGAAGGGCGCGGTCGTCGTGCAGAAGTACGGGGGGACGTCGGTGGCGACGGGGGAGCGGATTCTCGCCATCGCCGACCGCATCGGGCGGAACCTGGACCGGACCCCGCGGCTGGTGGTGGTGCTCTCGGCCATGGGCAGCACCACCGACGAGCTCGTCGGCCTCGCCCACCAGGTCTCCGACCGGCCCGCGGGCCGCGAGATGGACCTGCTGCTCTCGACCGGCGAGCAGGTCACGGTGTCGCTGCTGGGCCTCGCCCTCCAGAACCGGGGCATCCCCGCCATCTCCCTCACCGCTTTGCAGTGCGGCATCCGCACCGACGGCGTCTTCAACGTCGCCCGCATCCGCAGCATCGACACCGCGCGCATCCGCGCCGAGCTGGACGCGGGCCGGGTCGTCATCGTGACCGGCTTCCAGGGCATCAACGACGCCGACGACGTCACCACCCTCGGCCGCGGGGGCAGCGACATCACCGGGGCGGCCCTCGCCGCGGCCCTGGGCGCCGATGCGTGCGAGATCTGCACCGACGTGGACGGTGTCTTCTCCGCCGACCCGTCGCGCGTGCCGGGGGCGAGGCTGTGGGCGGAGATCAGCTACGAGGAGGCCATCGAGATGGCCTCGAGCGGCGCGAAGGTCCTGCACCCCCGCGCCGCCGAAGTGTGCATGGAGTACGACGTGCCGATTCACGTGCGCAGCAGCTTCCACCTGCGCGAGGGCACGTGGATTCGAGGAGCGGCGAGCATCATGGAACGAGCCGAGGTGGTCGCGGTCACCGGAGACGCGAAGATCGCGAAGTTCACGTTGCCGGGGGTGCCGGACGAGCCGGGCATGGCGGCGCGGGTCTTTCAGGACCTGGCCGCCGGGGGCATCAACGTCCGGCTCATCATCCAGAGCGCGAGCTCGGCCCACGAGGGGCGCATCACGTTCATCCTCGACGAGGAGTTCGTGGGTGGCGCGCGGGAGCTGGCCCGGAGCTGGGAGGCGGCGGGGGTGACGAGCGGCTGCGTGGTCGAGCGCGACGTCGCCAAGATCTCCATCGTGGGCTCGCGGCTGGCCTCGACGCCGGGACTGGCGGCCCGCATGTTCGCCGTCCTCGCGCGCCGGGGCGTCAACATCGACTGCATCAGCTCGTCGGAGATGAAGGTCGCCTGCGTCATCTCCGCCGACCGGCTCGACGAGGCGGTCGCGGCGGTGCATGGGGAGTTCTTTCCGGAAGAGTCCGCGCGAGAGGAACGGGCAGGATGAGCGCGAAGATCGAGGCGGGCGTACTGGGCGCGACGGGAACGGTGGGGCAGGAGTTCATCGCCGGGCTGGCGGACCATCCGTGGTTCGAGGTCACCTGGATCGGCGCGAGCGAGCGCTCGGCCGGCAAGGCCTATCGCGACGCCACCCCCTGGCGGCTGCCGGCGGCGCGGCCGGAACGCATCGCGGACATGACCGTCGACCGGGTGACGCCGGGCCGGGCCCCGAAGCTGCTGTTCTCGGGCCTCGACGCCTCGGTGGCGGGCGAGGTCGAAGCGGAGTTCGCGCGGGCGGGGCACGCCGTCGTCAGCAACGCCCGCAACCACCGCATGGACCCGCTGGTGCCGCTCGTGATTCCCGAGATCAACGCGGACCATCTCGCCCTGCTGGACGAGCAGGGCGCGGCCCGGGAATGGTCGGGCCCCATCGTCACCAACCCCAACTGCTCGACCATCGTCCTCGCCCTGGCGCTGGCCCCGCTGCGGCGGTTCGGCCTGCGGCAGGTCATCGTCTCCACCCTGCAGGCGGCGTCCGGCGCCGGCTACCCGGGGGTGCCGTCGCTCGACCTCGTCGGGAACGTCATACCGGTCGTGCGCGGCGAAGAGTCGAAGATGGAGACCGAGACGCAGAAGATCCTCGGCCGCCTCACCGGCAGCGGGGTCGAGCCCCATCCGGTGACGGTGAGCGCGGGAACGACACGGGTACCGGTCATCAACGGTCACACCGAGCTGGTGACCGTCTCGCTCGACGAGGCTCCCGCCGTCGACGAGATGATCGCCGCCATCCGCGATTTCCGGGGCCGTCCGCAGGAGCTCGACCTGCCCGGCGCCCCGGCGCGGCCCGTGCTGTACATGGACGAGGAGGACCGGCCGCAACCACGGCTCGACGCTGACCGTGACCGCGGCATGGCGGTGTGCGTCGGCCGCCTCCGCCCGTGCCCGGTGCTCGGCTACAAGCTCGTGGCGATGGGGCACAACACCGTTCGCGGGGCCGCGGGGGCTGCGGTGCTGAACGCGGAGCTGTTGAAGGCGACGGACCGGCTGTAGCGGTTGCGCATCGACTCGATGCACTGCCGCGACTCGCGTGAACGCGGCGCAACTCTCGTGGGCGCCCGCTCGATTCGAGGGTCAGCCGCTCTTTTCACCGGAGCGTGTGAGAAGGCTCGCGTCGATTCGCCCGTTCAGCTCACGGATGTCGGCGCGAACCTCGCCGATCTCATGCCGCAGGCCAGCCCGCAGATCGCGCCGAATCCACAGCAACGCGCCCACGACCGCCAGCGCAGCGCCGACAACTTCGTAGTCCATGCCCTGTGTTGATGGGAGCACAAGCCATGCGAAGGGCGCTTCCGAGCTCCCGGGTCAGTTGGCCGGCGGCGACTGGCTGGTGTGGTCGACGAGCAGACGCATCGGAGCGTCGCTGCCGAAGAGAGACGGAACGTCGTCGGCCCCGGCGCCGGGCTCCAGCATTGCCGTAACCCGCAGCTCGCTCCCCGCGGGCAGGTCCAGCGGCTCCTCCAGCCAGTACCGCGTCGGCCACGCCGGATCCGGCTCCCGAATCAGCAGGAGAGGCTGCCTCGAGCCGTCCGGCAGCACGCCTTCGACCTGCAGCTCACGGGAACCCACCGCGACCTCCGGCAGCAGGGCGAGCAGGGTGGTCTCGCCGTCGAACACGTGACGGAAGGTCAGCTCGCGTCCGGCCGGCTCGGCCGTCGCGTCCACCACCGTCTGCTCGATCGCGCCGGCGCCGGCGTCCGCCAGATGCAGCCCGAGCTGCGTCCGGTCGGTGAACTCCTGCCCCTCGGTGATCCAGGTCTTCTTGTAGAGGACCCTCGCCACGAGGTCGGCCCCGGCCGGCAGGGGATAGCCGATGCCGTCGAGCCGGGCGATCTGCTGGCCCGGCCACCAAACCGCGACCGGCTCCGTGCTCTCGAACCCGGAGGCGAACCCGGGTCCGTCGTCCGCTTCGTCGGCGGCCCAGGCCCCGCCGGTCGTGTCGACGTACACCGAGACGTGACGCACGACGGCGCGGCTCTCGGGCAGGACGTCGACGGCGCTGATCCACCGGTCGGCGCCCAGATCGGTGGGCACCACGAAGTATCGCACCGTCTCCGACGTGCCGGCGTCGAGGACGAACGGCTCCGGTATCGGGAGCGCGACCGCCGGCTCGCCGAGCGTCCACCCGGTGACGGGCTCGGGGGCGGCCGGCGTCAGGTTGCGCGGCCCCTGCGGGTAGCCGCCGGCCGACCACTCCAGGAGCATGTCCATCTCGTGGGCGGGCAGCACGTGACCGTTGCTGAAGCTGCCGAAGCCGTCTTCGGCCTTCCACGGGGGCATGCGGAGGCCGAGGATCTCCTCGCGAATCGACTGCGTCCACGGATACGCCTCGCGGTACGTCAGCAGCGACATCGGGCCGATGCCGCCCTCGACGTGGCAGCTGCCGCACTGGCGCTCGAAGATCGGAAAGACGTGCTCGTTGTAGGTGAAGCGGGACGCAATCGGGGTGTGTCCGCGCGTGACGCCGCCGAGCAGCACGATCGCCCCGAGGGCGGCGAGGCCGAGGGCGGTGGTCGTATGCCGCATCATCATCCTCCGGAGCTTTCGGAATCTCTCGATAACGGCGCGGCGACGCCGCACCGTCCGCCAGCCGCGGCCCCATCGAACGGCTCTCGAAGCCGCCGTACGGGAGTGGCACGCGGCGGGCCCGGGCCGGCCCGCCGCGGCGTCACTGGATGTCGTAGACGGCGTTGATCTCGCCGACGGCGCCGCCGAATATCGCGTAGGCGCTGTCGACGTTGTTCTTGTTGCCGAGATCGCCGTACCAGTCGAGCAGGTAGGCCGAGCGCACCAGGTGACGCACCGCGATTCGGACCTGGTTGCCGCTCGCCGCCGGCAGCGCGGATGCCGACTGCTGCAACGCGAGCGCCAGCTCCTTGGCCTGCAGGGCCGGGATGAAGATCTCGGTGAACGCCCCGCGGGCGATCAGGTCCTGAATCTGCCGGTCGCGCGACGCGATCTCGCGAGCGATGCCGGCCGCGTCGTCGGGGATATCCGGGAGGATGCGCTGGGCCAGCGGCACCGCCTCGGGCGCGTCTCCGCCGAAGGTGATCGACGCGGGCGCGTCGGCGACCTCCTCGGTGGTCAGGGCGCCGAAGATGAAGTCGAAGCGCTCGGCGGGGAAGTCCTCCTCGAAGATGACCTTCGCGGCGAACTCGGCCGGCGCCTCGTAGTTCGGGTCCGAGGTCGGGATGAGGGCTTCGAGGAACGCGCCGTCGGGGCTGGGGAAGAGGTCGAAGGCCCTGACCTCGACGAACTCGTCGGTGGCCTCGTCGTACTCCTCCAGGGTGACGGCCCGGCCCGTCCAGTCGCCCACGTCCACCGGCTCGCGGTAGTTGTCGGTCGCGTACAGCCGGAACAGTCCCGGCTCGGGGAACGTGCCCTCGATGTGGTGGAAGCTGTCGGGGGCCATGAACACGGTGCCGCCGTGCCGGGGGCTGTGGTCCATGTGGGCCCCCGCCGCCGCGTCGACGACGCCGCAGGTGAGCATGAACGCGCCGTAGTAGGGATTGCGGACCGGGCCGTCGCGCTGCACCCAGGCCGACCCGTTGTCGTACATCGGGCAGTAGGCGCGCGCGAAGCCCTGGGGCAGGGCCTGCTCAGTCAGCGATTCCGACAGCGGCTTGAAGCGGGCGCGCATCTCCTCGATGTCGCCGGCCTCGAGCGCGTGCACGGCCAGGGCCCGGGTCGCGTCGTCGGTGATGCCGGCGAACTCCTCGAGCTGGGCCATCGCGGTCGCGAAGTCGTCGGCCGCGAGGGCCTCCTGAACCTCCACGTACTCGTTCAGCTGGGTCGCAAAGTCGGCCGGCCCGGACTGGGCCGAGCCCGCGGCGACAGGCGCCGCCGCCGTCAGGACGACGAGAAACACCGAGAGGAGAGCGAAGCGTCTCTGCATTGCAGGTACCCTGGCCTGAGCATCTCGGCAGGCGCCGGCCCAGGCTCGACCCGCCGGGCTTTCCTGCCGATAGGATCTGAGGTGGCAAGTATACAACGCGCAAATCGGCCGGGACAATCGGCGCCCGGCCTCGAGGACGCCCCGCCGGACGTAATCGGCTTTCTCGACGAGATGCGCGTCTCGCGCCGGCTCGCCGCCAACACCGTCCTCGCCTACGCGCGTGACATGGCCCACCTCTGTACGTTCGCGAAACGGCTGGAACGGGCGCCCGCGTTTCTCGACCGCGGCGATCTGGAGGCCTTCGTGCGCGAGCTCATGGTGTCGGGGCTGTCGCCGCGCTCGGTGGCGCGTCACGTCGCGAGCCTCCGGGGGTTCTACCGCTTCCTCGTCCTCGACGGCCGCCTGGCGGCCAGCCCCGCCGAGGACGTCCAGGCGCCCCGGGCCTGGCCGGCGCTGCCCCGGTTCCTCTCGCTCGACGAGGTCGACCGCCTCCTGGAGCAGCCCGACACGGACACTCCGGCCGGCCTGCGCGATCGCGCGCTCCTCGAGATGCTCTACGCGACCGGCATGCGGGTCAGCGAGCTCGTGGGCCTGCGGGTCGGCGACGTCGACCTCGACCGTGGGCTGCTGACGTGCCTGGGGAAGGGCGCGAAGGAACGGATGGTCCCCGTCGGGAAAGCGGCCGCCGGGTGGACCCGCAGCTATCTCGCCTCGGGGCGGCCGGTCCTCCTGAAGCGCCGCGAATCGGTCGACCTGTTCCCGAACGCGCGAGGCGGTCGGGCGTTGAGCCGGGTCGGGTTCTGGAAGATCATCAAGAAGTACGGCCTTCAGGCGGGGCTCGCGCGCGAGCTCAGCCCTCACACCCTGCGGCATTCCTTCGCCACCCACCTCCTGGAGAGGGGAGCGGACCTGCGCGTCATCCAGACCCTGCTGGGCCACGCGGATCTGTCCACCACGCAGATCTACACGCACATCCTCGACGCCCGGCTCAGGGCCATCCACGACGAGTTCCATCCCCGGGCGTGACAGCCCGCCCGACGGGCGGCTCGGAGTGCGGGGATGCCGCCGCCGAGCCGCGCGGGGCCGCGTTGATTCTCGCTCCGCGGCGATGATATCGTTAGCAGTCTTCCAGGCGCGGAGGGGGCCCGCCGCACGCACCGTCGGCCCCGAGGCGCCTCGCAACCACTTCAGGGCTCGCGAGCACGACGGGGCCGCATCATCCTCCGGCGTCATCGGCGCCGGGCACCCGCAGTCACAGCAAGGAGCACAGCAGAATGCGCCGGACGGGGCAGTATCTCTTCACGTCGGAATCGGTCACCGAGGGACATCCGGACAAGATCGCCGACCAGGTGTCGGACGGCATCGTGGACGCGGTGCTGGCCCAGGACCCGACCGGCCGCGTCGCCTGCGAGACGCTGCTGACGACGGGGCTGGTGGTCATCGCGGGGGAGATCACCTGCACCGGATCGACCGATTTCACGGACGTCGTGCGGAACGCGATCCGCGACGTGGGGTACACCCGCGCCAAGTTCGGGTTCGACGCCGACACCTGCGCAGTGCTGTCGTCCATCCACGGCCAGTCGCCGGACATCGCGATGGGGGTCGACCCGGGCGGGGCCGGCGACCAGGGCCTGATGTTCGGCTACGCCTGCCGCGAGACCGAGTCGTTGATGCCCTTGCCGATATCGCTGGCGCACGACCTGTGCCGCGGGCTGTCGCGGGCGCGCCGCGACGGCGTCATCGACTACCTGCGGCCCGACGGCAAGTCGCAGGTCACGGTGCAGTACGACGGTGACCGGCCGGTGAGGGTGGACACGGTCGTGGTGTCGAGCCAGCACGGCGACCACGTCGGCAGCGACCGGATTCGCGACGACGTGCTGGAGCACGTCGTCAAGCCGATCGTCCCCGAGTCGCTCCTCGACGAGAAGACCCGCATCTACGTCAACCCGACCGGCCGTTTCGTGATGGGGGGGCCGCACGGAGACGCCGGCGTGACGGGGCGGAAGATCATCGTCGACACCTACGGCGGGGCCGCGCCCCACGGCGGCGGGGCCTTCTCGGGGAAGGACCCCACCAAGGTCGACCGTTCCGCCAGCTACATGGCCCGCTACGTGGCCAAGAACTGCGTCGCCGCCGGCCTCGCCGATCGGGTCCAGGTGCAGCTGGCCTACGCCATCGGCGTCGCCGACCCGGTGTCGGTGCTGGTCGACACGTTCGGCACGGCCCGGATCGACGAGCCGCGCATCGGCGCGCTGGTGCGGGAGCACTTCTCGCTGACCCCCCGGGGCATCATCGAGACCCTCGATCTCCGCCGGCCCATCTACCGGCAGACGGCGGCGTTCGGCCACTTCGGCCGGTCCGAGCCCGACTTCACCTGGGAGCGGACCGACAAGGCGGACGCCCTGCGCGCCGCGGCCGGGCTGTGACCGGCGGGCTGTTCGCTCAGGTGCGCGCCGCGAGCAGCAGGTAGACGGCGGAGCCGCCAAAGAGGACGTTGGGGGCCCACGCGGCGAGGAGGGGAGTGACCATGCCGGCGCTTCCGATGGCCGCGAAGATGCTGATGACGACCCAGTAGGAGAGCGCCAGCACGATACCGATCCCGACGCCGGACATGGCCCCGTGCCGGCCCATGGTGACCGCGAACGGCACCGCGATCAGGGTCAGAATCAGGGTGACGAAGGGGAAGGACAGCTTGCGCTGCAGCTCGACGCGAAGGGGAACGACGTCGACCCCGCTGGCCGACAGCTCTGCGATGTAGCGACCCAGCTCCCGATAGCTCATCCGCTCGGCGTCGGGCCTCTCGGTCGCGAAGGCCTCCGGCGAGGCGAGCGGCAATGGAAGCTGCGCGCTCGTCGCGAACGCGCCCGGACTCCTGTCGCCGCCGAACTCCCGCGCCCAGACGTCGCGGCCCCGCCACTCCGCCTCGTGGACGGCGGTCCCTGCGAACATTCTCTCGACGAGGCGCCATTGGCCCTCCGCGAACCGGTACGCGGTGACCCTGTCGAGCGCGACGGCGGTGGGGTCGAAGTGGCCGTAGTTGTAGATCGTGCCGTCCTCGCCCATCAGCCAGCGCCGCTGCAGAATGTCGACGTACTCCGGGGAGCCTCCGCGAATGACCCGGTTGAGCTCGTTGGCCCGGCGGTTGGCGTCGGCCAGGAAGCTCTCGCTCATGCCGAATAGCGTGCCGCTCCACAGCACGGCGAAGAGGAAGAGGGGCAGGGATACCCGGTAGAGGCTGATGCCGCACGCCTTCATGACCGTCAGCTCGCTCGTCTTGGTGAACAGGCCGACCGTGACGAGCGTGGCGACCAGGGTCGAGATGGGCAGGACGTAGTAGACGAACTGGGGCGTGGCGTACCAGAAGTACTCCAGCACCATGTCCAGCGTCGTGTCGCCCCTGAACAGCCGGTCCGAGATCTCCAGGAAGGTGAAGATGTAGAAGATGCCGAGCAGCCCGACGAACGCCAGCATGACCAGCTTGAGGTACTGCTTGGCCACGTAGCGGTCCAGCAGGCCCACGCCCCAGCCGATCCCGCTTCCCAGGCTCACCCCGCGTCCCGACATCGCATCGGCCGATACCGCCGCGGCATCGGTGCGCTCCGATGCCGGCGAAGGCGCCCGGCGCCGTAAGCGGGGCAGGGCGGGCAGGAACCGATGCTCCCCGAAGCGGGCGCGCCATGCGAGCAGCGCCACGCCCAACGCTCCCAGCACGATATTGCAGATCCACACCGCCCAGTGCGGCGAGAGGAGAGCGCTTCTCGCCAGCCCCTGGCCGCCGTACATGAGGATGTAGTAGGCGAAGATCACGCCGACGCCCAGCGCGAAGCTGGCGAGCTTGCCGTCCCTGCGGGTGGTCACGCCGAGGGCGAGGCTGATGAACGCGAACACGAGGCAGGCCACCGGAAACGAGAACTTCTGGTGGAAGGTCATGATCGGGTTGTGCGCCGAGTGCCCGCCGGCCTCCAGCTCGGCCGCGTGCGCCCGCAGCTCGGCGAGGGTCATTTCGTTCAGACCGCGCTGCTGCCCGCCGTCCCGGAAGACGTCGTCGGGGTCGAGACCCAGCACGGTCTCGTCGAAGCGGTTGACGTTGTAGGTGGCGGGGTCGGCCGGGTCGACATCGTGTGCGGCCCCCGATGTCAGGACGATGTCGACCTGCCGGTTCGCCGGGTCGAGCACGATGCGGCCCTCGTCGGCAACGTAGATCCGGGGCGTGTCGTCGTCCCCGGTGTCGGCCAGGAAGACGCCGGACCAGCCGGTGCCCTGAAGATCCACCTCGTCGACGTAGAGGACCATGCCGGGCAGGCCCTGGTAGAAGACGCGCGACTTGACGTCGTTCTGGGTCGCTGTCGCCACCGTACGAAAGACGATGTTCCGGAACGCCTGATTGGCGTCCGGCAGCACCACGATGAGGGTGTAGGAGGTGGCCGCGGCGGCTACCAGGGCCAGGACGAGAACCGGGCGCAACAGGCGGAAGATGCTCACGCCGCAGGCCTGCAGCACGACGATTTCGCGATCCCCCGACATCCGGCCCAGGCCGATCAGCAGACCGATGAGCACCGCCATCGGAATGGTGATGCCGAGCCCCTGCGGTACGAGCGTGAACATGAGCTCCACGATCGTCCAGCTGTCCACACCCTTGGCGATCAGGTCCCGGGCCTGCCGCATGATCGGGTCGATCATCAGCAGGAAGGTGAAGACCAGGAGGCTCAGGAAGACGGGGGGCAGCGTCTCCCGCAGGATGTAGCGGTCGATGATGCGGAACATCACGCCCGATTGTACCAATCCTCCAGCACCGACCTGACAGCGGTGTCGGCCGGCCGACCTCGAGCCCGAATCTCACCAGTAGTCTCTCCGCATTGCGGCGAAGCCCCGCGGCAGACTCAGGCGGCATCTCCGGACAACGGCGGTCCCTCGGCGGCAGATTCGCCGATCGGCGACTCCATGAACGGAACCCCACGCGACCTCGCCTGAACCCCGCGCAGGACCCTCAGCGGGTGAGAATCGCCAAACTCCGTCATCCCCGATGAACCCCGGCGCACTTCGGCCGGTCCGAGCCCGACGTCACCCGGGAGCGGACCGACAGGGCGGACGCCCTCCGCGCCGCGGCCGGGCTGTGATCGGCGGGCTGTCCGCTCAGGTGCGCGCCGCGAGCAGCAGGTAGGCGGCAGAGCCGCCGAAGAGGACGTTGGGGGCCCAGGCGGCGAGGAGGGGAGTGACGATGCCGGCGCTCCCGATGGCCGCGAAGATGCTGATGACGACCCAGTAGGAGAGCGCCAGCACGATACCGATCCCGACGCCGGACATCGCCCCGTGCCGGCCCATGGTGACCGCGAACGGTACCGCGATGAGGGTCAGGATCAGGGTGACGAAGGGGAACGACAGCTTGCGCTGCAGCTCGACGCGCAGGGGGACCACGTCCTCTCCGCTGGCCGACAGCGCCGCGATGTAGCGATCCAGCTCCCGGTAGTTCATCCGCTCGGCGTCCGGCCGTTCCGTCGCAAACGACTCCGGCGAGGCGAGCCGCAACGGAAGCTGCGCGCTTCTCTCGAACGGGCCCGGACTCCTGTCGTCGCGGAACTCCCGCGCCCAGACGTCGCGGCCCTGCCACTCCGCCTCGTGGACGGCCGTCCCCGCGAACACCCGTTCGGCGAGCCGCCATTCGTCCTCCACGAACCGGTACGCCGTGACCCTGTCCAGCGTGACAGCGGTGGGGTCGAAATGGCCGTAGTTGTAGATCGTGCCGTCCTCGCCCATCAGCCAGCGCCGCTGCAGGATGTCGACGTACTCCGGGGAGCCCCCGCGAATGACCCGGTTCAGTTCGCTGGCCCGGCGGTTGGCGTCGGCGAGGAAGCTCTCGCTCATGCCGAACAGCGTGCCGCCCCACAGCATGGCGAAGAGAAAGAGGGGCAGCGAGGCCCGGTAGAGGCTGATGCCGCAGGCCTTCATGACCGTGAGCTCGCTCGTCTTCGTGAACAGACCCACCGTGACGAGCGTGGCCACGAGGGCCGAGATGGGCAGGACGTAGTAGACGAACTGCGGCGTGGCGTACCAGAAGTACTCGAGCACCATGTCCAGCGTCGTGTCGCCCCTGAGCAGCCGGTCGTACATCTCGAGGAACGTCACGATGTAGGAGATGCCGAGCAGCCCGACGAACGCCAGCATGACCAGCTTGAGGTACTGCTTGGCCACGTAGCGGTCCAGCAGGCTCACGCCCCAACCGATCCCGCTTCCCAGGCTCACCCCGCGTCCCGGGGTCGCATCGGCTGATGCGGCCGCGGCATCGATGGGCGGCGCTGGCGGTCGGCGCCGCCAGCGCGGCAGGGCAGGCAGGAAACGATGCTCCCCGAAGCGGGCCCGCCACACGAGCAACGCTACCCCGAAAGCGCCCAGCACGATGTTGCAGATCCACACCGCCCAGTGCGGCGAGACGAGATCGCTCTTCGCGAGCCCCTGTCCGCCGAACCACAGGATGTAGTAGGCGAAGATGACGCCGACGCCCAGCGCGAAGCTGGCGAGCTTGCCGTCCCTGCGCGTCGTCACGCCGAGGGCGAGGCCGATGAACGCGAACACGAGGCAGGCCACCGGAAACGAGAAACCTGGCGGTCCGGCGGAGCCTGGCAACTCGTGGCTCCGGCAACGGCGATAAGGGATGTTTGGTCGGACCCACTTCATGGGTCGGATAAGGGATGTTCTGTTCTGGTCGATGGAGGTGTTCTTCGTGAACAGCCCCATCGGGACAGTGTCTTCCCCCTCGACATCGGGTTCGCGGCGCGAGTGCTAGCACTCTGCGCGTTGCCACGTCGAGATCCTGGCGACCTTCGCAGGTACAAGCGCGTAAACGGACCGTATCGACTCGTCGTGGTGGCGTTGGGCGACCAGGGGCTCCCCTGGGGTTCGATCCCGCGCTTGGCGCTGGCTTGGGTTTGCACGAACGTGGTGCGGAAGCGGTCCCGGGTTGTCGAGCTGGGATCGTCGTTCGAGCAGTTCTTCACCGAGCTCGGCTATCCGCTGCGGATGGGCGGGCGCAATCATCGCAACATCAAGACTCACGTTGAGCGGCTGTTCTCGGCCGCGTTCTACATGGATGTCGAGAAGTGGGCCGGCGAGGACCGGTGGGAGCGCGACATCGAGATCTGGCCGGTCTCGAAGCGGGTGCGCCTGTGGACGAGTTGCCGTGGGCGTCCAGCAGGTAGCTGGACCGTGGGGGCTATCGAGCTGAGCGAACCGCTGTACGAGGCGATCATCGAGCGGCCGTTCCCGATCAACCTGAACGCGATCAAGACGCTGCGGAAGTCGCCGCTGGCCATCGACCTGTACCTCTGGCTGACGTTCCGGATGAAGGGGGTGCGGCGTCCTCTGCGGCTGAGCTGGGCGCAGTTGTGCAAGCAGTTTTCCGAATCAGAGGGACTGAGCAAGGCCGGAATGAACCGGTTCGCGGAGAGGATGCGCAAGCAGCTATGTCGAGTTGTGGAGGTGTGGCCGGAGGTCAGGATCTCGTTCGTGCGCGGCGGGCTGGTCCTGATGCCGTCGGAGCGTCAGGTCGCGCGGAGATCGATTCGTCCGCCGGGGCACGGGGAACTGTGAGTTTTCCACAGAAGGGCTGTGGAAAACCGCAGTTTTAGTTGGGCGAAGTGGTGAGATGCGGTGTGGGCGAAGTGGTGAGCACCGGGGCATGCCGTGTGGGCGAAGTGGTGAGATTTATGTGGGCGAAGTGGTGAGGAATTCGCTACGGCCATGGGACTCTAAATCACTGACCATAAGTGCTTTAGGCACATTACCGGGCAGTCCGCCAAGTAGTTGTACAGGTAGATCACGTCAGGTAGTCCACGTCCAGGTAGTTGTTTCGCTTCGCGAACGTGGATTTCGCCAACCTGACCCGGAACGAGGGCCTGATGGCCGTCAAGACGCCGATGGCGAGCGAGCACCCCGCGGCGGCTTGGCTGAACGAGCTCTACACGCCGGAGGAGTCCGTGGCGGTGCTGGCCGTGAATCGCATCGGGGTCGAGTCGGCGGATGGGGACTGGCAGCGGGCCGTGCGGGTGGACGAGGTCTGCTCCGGGCGCTACCTCGCCGAGCTGACGCGGTGCAACGAGCGGGGCTCGGACATCTACGTGTCGGTCAACCCCGTCGACCCGCGTTCGCGGGACAGGAGCGTGTCGGAGGTGAGGCGCCTCCAGCTCGACCTGGACGCCGATGGGGACGAGTCGGTGAGGGCGCTGATGGGCGACTGCCGCGCCGGGAAGCTGCCGCATCCGGCGGTGGTGGTGCGCACGTCTCCTGGCCGATGGCAGTTGCTGTGGCACCTGGAGCCGTCGAGTTGGTCGAAGTCTGGGGCGGAGGAAGTGAACAGCCGTCTGGCGGAGCGGTACGGAGGCTGCCCGGCGGTGATCGACGTGAAGCGTGTGTTCAGGGTGCCGGGCTTCCGGAACTGCAAGCCGGGCCGCGGCGGCGTGATGGCGGCGATGGTTCCGCGGAGCCGGTTCGATCCGGACGGGCGGGGCCGGCAGTACCGGGAGCCGAGCTCGTTCGTGTCGCTGCGTCATCCACGGCCGGCGGATCCGAGAACGGCGTCGGGAATCGCGCGGGCGGAAGAGACAGGCGGCCGGCCGTGCGAGGTGGACGTTCAGGGGCGGTCAGGCGGACGCGGCGGCGAACGGCGGGTGAGCCGCTCGGAGGAGGACTGGCATGCGGTGGTGGGCTACCTCCGGGAGGGCGTGCCGCCGGGTCAGTTGATCGAGGAGCTGGCGCGGCACCGGGGAGACAAGCCGCGGCCTCGCGAGTACGCGGAGCGGACGGTGGTGCGTGCCTGCCGTTCGGTGGGCGTGCAGGCGCCCAGTGTCGGGTGGCGCGTGCGCTGAGGGAGTGCATCGATGGAGAAGCAGGAGATCACGCGCGGCGGGAAGACGATTGTGACCTTGTGGCCAGGCTCGCTCGAGGAGTACCAGGCGGCGATCACGGCGGGCGCACCGCACGTGAACCTGACCGAGGCGGAGGTCCGGTCGTGGGGGCTCGACGTCGAGCTGGTGCCGTTGACGGGGGAGGCCGCGGCGGATGCGGCCGTGGCCGAGGGCGACGCCTTCCACGAGCTCCTCGACAGCATGCAGCAGGTGGTCTCGGACACGGACCTGCTGAACATGACGGACGAGGAGCTGGGGCGGATGCTCCGGGAGACGGGGATCCTCGAGCGGGAGTCGAAGCCCGACGGTGAGGACCTGGAATCGTGGAGCACCGGCCGGGAGGGTGAGGGCGCCGGTGTCGAGGCCCGGTGATGGTTCGGCGTCAGAGGGAGAGGGAAGACATGCCAGAGAACAAGGGCGGGGAGCAGGAGCCGATCCGGGTGAGCACGCGGGAGGAGTTCGACGACGCCGTCGATGAGCTGTTCGAGACCGGCCGGCCGATCGAGGCCCCGTCGGTGGAGGCGCTCGAGGCGTGGGCGGTCGACCTTGAGGACGAGGGCGGCGGCATCGAGGACCTGTGAGATGGCGAAGTCGCAGTCGGACCGGGTGAACGAGTACCACGCCCGGTTCGCCGAGCGTCTGATCGCGGCGCTGGAGAAGGGCATCGCGCCGTGGCAGAAGCCGTGGGCGCCGGGCGAGCGCATCCTGCCGAGCAACTTCTCGACGGGCCGGAGCTACCGGGGCGGCAACGCGATGCACCTGGTGACGGTGGCGCTGGAGCGGGGGTACTCGGACCCGCGGTGGGGCGGCTTCAAGCAGATCGACGAGGCGGGCGGGCACGTCCGGAAGGGCGAGAAGGGCACGCCGCTCATGTACGTCGAGTTCGACCGCCGCCGAATCGTCCGCGACGGCGAGGGCCAGCCGGTTCTCGACAAGGACGGGCAGCCGCGGATCGAGACGGAGAAGCGGGGCCGGCCGGTGGTGAAGGTGCAGTACGTCTGGAACGTCCAGCAGGCGGAGGGGCTGGCGCTGCAGCCGCTGGAGGGGCCGGAGCCGGCGTGGAAGGGCCACGAGCGGGCGGAAGCGGTGATGCGGAACAGCGGGGTCCGGATCGACCACGTGGCGGGTGACCGTGCGTTCTACAGCGTGTCGCAGGACCGGGTAGTGCTTCCGGAGCGGGGTCAGTTCGCGTCGCAGGAGAGCTACACGCACACGGCGCTCCACGAGCTGGGGCACGCGTCGGGCCACCCGGACCGGCTGAACCGGCCGACGCTGACCGGGCGGGGAGCTTTCGGTTCGGAGGCGTACGCGCGGGAGGAGCTGCGGGCGGAGATCGCCGCGATGATGACGGGCGAACGTCTGGGCGTCGGTCACGAGCCTCGCCACGGCACGGCGTACGTGGCGAGCTGGGTGAAGGCGCTGCAGGAGAACCCGCGGGAGGTGCGGGAGGCGTGCGTGGACGCGCAGCGGGCGTCTGACTGGCTCGTGGCGCGCGAGCGGGAGCGGGTGACGGAGCAGGAGAAGGGCGCGCCCGGGCCGGAGGCTGATGAGCGCGAGAGCAAGGCGCGGGGCGGGGTTCAGGTGGCCGTGCCGGCGATGCCGGGGGCGCGGGAGCCGGCCCGCGGCCGCGATGGCGACCCGGTGGCGGGGATGTCGACGGAGCTGGCGGACACGCTCCGGGCGATGGGCGCCCGCGGGTACGACCTGGGCTACTCGGCTGGGGCCGTGCCGCACGGGCGGGAGCCGTGGAGCTCGGCGCGGGAGTCGGTGGGCGAGTTCGCCGGCGAGAGGACGGCGGCGGGCGTCGAGTTGAGGTTCGTCCTCGAGCGCGCGCACGCGACGGGCTACGAGGTCGGGTACGAGGACCGGCTGCAGGGACGGTCGGCGCGGGTGACGGCGGGGTCGATGGCCGCGCCGGAGGTCGGGGACCGCGGTTTCCCTCTGTGGGAGCAGCTGCGCTCGGTGCAGCGCGAGCACGGCGGCGCCGCCTACGTGCAGGGCTACGACGAGGGCGCGGCGAGCAGGGCGGCGCGGCCGCAGGCGCGGGACCTGCCGGGTGTGGTGCGGGGTCTCGATGCGGCATCGGACCTGGTGCGCGACGTGCGGACGCGCGGGTACGAGCGCGGCCACGCGGAGGGCGTGAGCGGAGCGATGAGCCGGGACGTGGCGGAGAAGCGAGCCAAGGACGCGGTCTCGTACTCGGCGGTGGCCCGGTTCGGCAAGCACAACCAGGCGCGGGAGGCGGAGGTGGCGGGGCGGAGCGGGGACCGGCCGCCAGCGGAACGGGCACAGGGGGGAGAGGCGCGGCGGGATGTCGGTGGTCTCTCTCGGTGATGGGCGACGAGCAGGACGAGGAGTGGAGAAGGGAGGTGCGAGCTCGCGAGAAGGCGGCGCGCGGACGGCGGGAAGGACGGCGGCGGTGGCGGTCGGCTTCGTGTGTATCCGTGTGGGCGTCGGGCCGTACGGCCTGGTGTCCAGCCCCGTAGGGGTCATTCCGTGAAGTGAAGGAGAGCAGACATGGCATTCCAGGGCGGAAGCAGGGTCGATCCGAACGAGCAGATCAAGGACGTGGATCAGCAGATTGTGCAGGGCATCCGGGAGGGGAAGGCGTTCCACCAGTCGCCGACGCTGGAGAACGGTCCGTACCGGTCCCGCGTGCTCGACCCGGTGAACCCCCAGCACGAGGGGAACCTGTTCTCGGCGTACAACGCCTCGGTCCTGCACACGCAGGTCCAGGAGCGGAGCCTCGGCTCGCCGGAGTTCGTGAAGTCGGCGGTGCTCAAGGAGCTGGGGCACGAGCGGAAAGACGACACCCGGTTCGAGAAGCAGTACTGGGTGGCGCCGAGCGGCTCGCGGATGGCGGCGGTGGGCGGCGGGACGGTGAAGACGACAAGCGCGCCGCACGCGTACCTGCACGTCGAGACGCAGACGACGCTGCCGACGAAGGACTTCCCGCTCAAGGGCAGGCTGGACGAGAAGGGCTTGGTGACGGCGGTCGAGACGGTGGCGAAGCTCTCCGGCGTGAAGCTGCAGTACGCGAAGGACGACCGTCTGGCTCACAAGGACGGGAAGGCGGGGCCGACGGTGGTGGTGCCGACGCCGGACAAGTTCCAGAGCCGCGACGCGTGGGCGTCGGCGGCCCTGACGGGGGTGGCGTCGGCGGTGCAGCGAAGCCCGCGTCTGCGGAGCGAGGTCGAGGTCGACGCGGTGGAGATGGCGGCGGTGCGGTCGGAGAACAACCGTCGCGGGGTGTCGAACTTCCGCCGGCGGGAGGCGGCGCGGGACCAGGGCGCCGAGCCTGGCCGGGGCCAGGCGCGGGTCGGCCCTCAGACGGACCTGCCCGGCTACCTGCGGGTTCGCGGCGACGCGTCGGCGGCGGTGTTCACGGAGGCGTTGACGAAGCTGGCGAAGGAGCGGGGCGTGACCCTGGACCTGGAGGGCCGCAACCCGCAGGCGTCGTTCGACGGGAAGACGAAGACGTTCACGGCGGCCGGGCGCGGCGAGTTCCGGGGTCCGGCGAGGAACGCGGCGTGGAAGCAGCAGGCGCTGTCGGACCTGGCGGCGGCGGTCGGCGGGAAGGGGATGGCGAAGGCGGTCGACGAGGTGCGCCGCGGGGATCGTTACGCGGTGGTGAAGGCGGTGGGCGCCGGGAACTTCCGGTCGGAGCCGACGCTGGGGACGGCGGAGGAGAAGGCGCGCGCGGACCTGGTCGGGAGCATCGCGGCGAAGCGTCTGGCGGAGCAGGTCGGGATCCGCTACGAGCCCGGCGTGACGGCGCAGGCGGACCGCGACCGTCAGGCGGCGGTGGCGGAGAAGGTCGGCTACCGGTCGCTGTGCGCGCAGGCGGAGCAGACGAAGAACTACCTGCTGGACGTGAACGACCGGCCGCGGACGCCGGAGCGTCAGGCGTCGATCGCGCACTCGGCGTCGAGCCAGACGCTCGACATGGCGCAGACGCGGACGGCGGCCCAGTCGCCGGCCCAGGAGCGCGCGCAGCAGAAGGATCAGCCGCGGGGTCGCTGACGGGTGGCGTTCACGCGGCCGGGGGAGGCGGTCTCTCCCGGCCGCGGCGTTCGACCAGGGGATGTTCCGCCGATGAGGTATGCGCGGTGCGTGGCGGCGTTGACGTTGCTGGTCCCGGTGCTGGCTCTGCTGTGGACGTTGGGCCGCGTGATCCAGCTCCTGGGGGCGCTGAGCCGCGTGGTGATGCGCTGGGGCGCGGGCTCGGCTCGACTGGATGGCGCGGGGTGACGATTGGAGGGCTGGATGGCGATGTCAGCGGTCACACGGCTTAGGGCAGTGCTTGACGATCTGGAGCGAATCGGCTGGTCCGAGGAGTGTTTGAGGATCGAGGTCATGGAAGTCCTGCCCGATACCCGCGAGGCCAGCCAGAGGGAGCGGCGCCGTCGCCTCGACGCTTGTGCTGGGTTCGCCCGGGCGGTCGATGCGCATCCTGAACTGGGCATTGAGTGGAATCTCACTCCGGAGAGCATTACGGCGCTGGAAGCCGTTGACCCGGAAGCCGCGGCGGCGTGCGGGTGGTGGGTGAGGTCCGAGGAGTCGAGGCAGGTCGTGTTCGTGACGGGGGAGAAGACGGTCCGGCTGTACGTGGACGGTCGCTACGCATACACGGTGAAGGTGGGTTCGTCGCTTCTCCTCGGCTATCGCGCCGGCGGTCGACGCTGGGAGATCGTGGACTGGCGCTGGTGGTGTCTCGGGGACGTGACCGACATCGCTTCATGGGTTCTGGAGGAGCACCCCGAGCTGGCGGAGGAGTGGCGTCAGGTCATGGCGGGGAGCACGGAGACGGAGAAGAGACACGCGGTAGACGGGAGTACTCCCACGATGATTGTTCCGCGTCGCTAGGACGGTGCAGGTTGACGATGACGCGCACATGTTCGGGCTCGGAGCACGCGACGAGCGGGCTCGTCCTCGAGGCGGCGGGCGCGCGGCTGTTGTCGGACGCGGCGGCGGGCCGGGCCTGGCACCAGGTGTCGAGCGACGCGGAGGGTCCTTGCCGGTTCCGGTTTCGGGACGGTGAGAGGAAGCGGAACGTGGTCTCGCTGGTTCACGAGGTGGTCCTGCGGCAGGCGATGGCGGACCGTGGCTGGCGGGCTCCGCAGTTCGTGCTGCAGGAGGGGCCGGGCCGGCGGGCGGGGTGTCTGGAGCCGGTGTGGCTGCCGGCGCCTCGTTGGTGGTTCGAGGTCGGGGACAGGGAGGCGATCCCGGTGTTCCACTGCACGGAGGCGGGCGTGGAAGCGTCGCCGGCGGGCCGTCTGGCCGGCGGCGGGGAGGCGTCGCCGATGGCGGACAAGCTGGTTCGGGCGGCGGGGCTTCAGGCCGGCAGTCGCTCCGGCTGGTCGGGCGAAGTTGCCGCCGACGTTCGAGTGTCGGAGCGGATCCGGTGTTCGCGGGTCGCCGAGGTCTGGAGCGCGGCCGAGGTCGGGTTCTCGGCCTGGCTGCGGAGGTTCATGGCCGAGCTGGCCGGCTCCTATCCGGTGACGGTCGAGGCGGCGTCGTGGGCGCTCGTGCGGAAGGCGGCGAGTCTCGGCGGCGTGCGGTCGGCGGGCGGGGTCCGCGCGGGTCTTGCCGGCTGCTACTGGGCGGCGGTCGGCCGCCTGTCGGAGGCGTGCGGGCTGACGGTGGTGCGGGAGCCCGGGGACCGAGTGCTGTGGGAGCCGGTGACGCGGACGCTGATCCCGGTGGAGGTTCCCGGTTCGGGGGAGCGGACGGCGGCGGGGGCGCTCTTCGAGGCGGCGCTGGTGTCGGGCCGGCCGGTGTGGGCGGAGATGGCGCGTCGGCGCGACGTCGTGGGGCTCTTGCGGGAGTTGGGTCTGGGCGGCGTCCTGGCGCGTCCGGTGGACTTCTCGGGCCCGGCGTGGGCGGCGCGCGCCCGGGTGGTGGGGGCGTTCGCGGCCAAGCGGCTGTCCGAGCTGTGCAGCGTCCGGTACGAGTCGGCCCGCGACGTGGAGGTCGACGTCGGTCTGAGGGCGCTCAACGAGCGCGAAGGGTGGGCGTCGGTGGCGACGGAGGCGGGGAACCTTGCGACATGGCTCGTGGACGGAGTCTCGGGCCGTCGCGGCGTCAGCGTGTCGGCGGCGGACGATGCCGGCGCTTGAGGTGCTGGTGCGCGCGGCGGAGGGCGACAGCGCGTCGGCGCGGTCGGTCGCCGAAGAGGTGAAGCAGGTGGGCTGGCGGGACTGGGCGCGTGAGGCGATACGGACGCGGGTCGACCCGCTGTTGGCGGTGGCGGCGTTGCCGGCGCCGGCGCGGGTGGAGGTCGCCCGGGCGCTGGTGGTGTTCTACGGCAACTGGGGCGGTTGCTTCCCGCGGGAGTACCGGCGCGTGCGGCGGGAGTGGCGGGTGCTGCGGGATCGCTGGCAGGGCGGCGGCCGGGCGCGGGCGTACGGGGAGCTGCTGGCCGCGGTGGGCGCTCCCGCGCCGGCGCTTGCCGGCTCGGCGGCCCGCGCCAGCACCAGGGCGGGGTCGGCCTTCGTGGCCGCGGCCGTGGGGGAGGACGGGAAAGCGGGCAGACTGCTGTCGCCGGCGAGGACCGAGGAGTCGGCGCCGGCCGCGGCGGCGAGTGCGGGCGGCACGGCGGGCAGTCTCGTGCTCGACGAGCAGCTGCCCCCGGAGAACGCGGGCAGGGCCGCGGCGGGCAGGGACGCGGCCGCTGAGGGTGACGGTGACGCCGTCGGCGACGGCGCCCCGGCGCGGGAAGAGACGGGTGAGGAGGGCCTCGGGGGCGTGGTCGGCGGCGCGTCGGATGGCGTGCTCCCGGACGGCTCGCAGGTCGTTTCGGCGGTTGGTCCGGAGGCGGCCGGGGATGCGCTGTGGATGGAGCGGTTGCGCGAGGCGGCGGGCGGTGAGCCCTTGGGAGCGGCCGAGCTGCGCGAGCTGTGGCTCGATGCGGAATCGGACGGGGAGGGCTGGTTCGGCGAGTGGCTTGAGCGGGCCGTCTCCAGGTCCCGGGAGCGGGCAGGTCGGTAATGGATGGGCGCAGCGTGGGTGAAGTGCGGCGGGTCTCGCGGACGACCGGGGTGGAGCGGTCCGTGCGCGCGACGCCCATCGTGCGCGGGCGGGAGGAGCCAGAGCGCCAGCGGGAACGGACTGCCTGGATCGGGCGGGTCGTCGATCCCTCGCTGTTGCGCAGGGAGCCCGGCGCGCGCCGGGACGCCGGGCGGCGCGACCGGGAGCGCGAGCGGGTGCTGCGGCGCTCGCAGGCGGAGCGTATGCGCGAGGTGCTGGAGCTCCTCGCGAAGCTCCGGGTGGTCTCGTACCGGAGCGTCGTCGACGCGGCGTTCGACGGGCATCCGCACACGGCGCGGCGCGGCATCGGCGCGCTTGAGGAGCAGGGGTTGATCGAGCGGCGGTCGGTCAGGCCGATCGGGTCGAAGCGGAACGGCGATGCGAAGTCGTTCCAGGTCCTGGCGCTGACCGAGAAGGGCGCGGAGGTGTGCGAGCGGAATCGCCGCGAAGCGGGGGAGCCGGGCGGGCGGGTGTGGTCGGGCTTCGTGCGGCCGCGTGAGCTCGCGCACGACGCGGCGGTCTCGGACCTCGTGCTCGCGGTTCGGGAGCGGGTGGAGGCGTGCGGCGGCGCGGTGCGCGGCGTGCGCATGGAGGCGGAGCTGAAGGGCGCCCTGGCCCGGGCGGAGGAAGCGGCCGGCGGAGACCCGGGCGCCCGTCGGAAGGCGCGGGTCGGCGCGGCGGCGGCGCTGGGGGTGCCGGAGGTGGACGGCGAGATCCACCTGCCGGACGCGGTGGTGGAGGTGACCGACGACGCCGGCCGGGAGACGGGCATCCAGCTGGAGGTCGCCACCGGCCAGTACTCCGCGGCGCAGGTGCGGGCGAAGCTGCAGGCCGGGATGGTGGTGGCGTTCGCGGGCGCGACGCGGAGCTTCGCACGCCGGATGGAGCGGGCGGTTCTGCGCATGGCGATGTCGTCGAAGCGGATCCCCGGGCGTCGCCCGGGCGAGTTCGCGGAGCGGTTGTTCGAGGTGGGGCGGGTGCGATGACGCCGGGGCGGTTCTCGTTGGGGATGACGCTGGCGATCCTCGTCCTCGGGGGCACGGCGGTCGCGCTGGAGTTCGGGTACCTGTCGGTGTTCCGGGCCTACGTCGTCGCGGAGCACGGTCTGCGGCTCGGCTCGATGGCGGTGGCGGCGTTCCTTGCGGTGGCGAGCGGGACGTACCAGTTGGCGAGGGTGCTGGCGCTGGGCGAGGTGGGCGAGCGCGTGGAGCTGCTGGAACGCACGATGCGGCGCGGCAAGGGCGGCGACCCGGAGCTCCGGGAGGCGTTGGCTCGCGAGGAATCGGGGAACTACGTCGATTGACCTGGGCGGGGGGCGCCTGTCCGGTAGCTGGAGGTGAGCGATGGCGTTGAGGGGACGTTCCTGCAGGGATCGGGTAGCCCGGGCCGCGTGGCGGGCCGGCGAGTTCGTGGAACGGCACGGTTGTCTGTTGCTGGGCGTGGTGTTTTTGCTGCTGGTGAGCTCGACGGCGGCGGAGGCCACGACCGCGGCGGATATGACGCCGTGGGGTCTGGCCGCCAAGCAGATCTGCATTCTGCTGACGGGCATCGTCGGGAAGTCGCTGGCGATCGTGGCGGTGGTGGTGGCGGGTATCGCGTATGCGATGGGTGAGGGCGCGAGCAAGGCGATGCTCGGGGCGGTCGCGTTCGGGGCGGGCATGGTGCTTCTCGGGCCCGAGGCGATCTCGTTCTTCTTCGGGGTCGACGTGATGTGCGGGGTGGCGTGACGCCGCGGAACGGCGGTGGCTGACCGCCGGGGAGATCGGCATCGGCGAACTGCAACGTCTCGCGGACGAACCTGAGGCCGAGATCGAGGAGCGGCGACTGGCGCGGGTGCATGGGCCTGCGGTACGCACGTCGGACACGGGAGTGGGGATGAGTGTTCTCGGGAGAATCGTGGTGGGCGGTACCACGATCGGAGTTGTGTCGGCGCTGCAGGGCCCGGAGGCGACGGCTTGGCTGCGCCGGCTGCAGGCGCTCGCGGTCGACGGGCTCAGAGTGGCTGCCCAGGTACTCCAGGAGCTTAGCGTGACGCTCTCGAAGATGTGATGAGTAGCGGCCGTGTGAGGGCATCGAGCAGGACCGCGGCCGCTACGCGGCTGGGGATTTCCGTGGTCGGGGAGAGTTGGTGCCGTGGTGGGGATCGCGCGACGGGCCGTCTACTTGGCGATGGTCTTGTCGGCCGTGCTGATCGCGGCGCTGGAGTCGTGGCTGCTGGGGGCGACCGTCGCCTGGGTCGTGTTCTGGGCCGAGGTGAGCCGCTGTTCGTTCTGGAGGTGAGCGGGTGCCGAAGGGTGCGAAGGTCCGGGACGCCTACGGGGGATTGAACCAGGTGCTCACGGTCCTGGGCATCGAGCGGAAGGCCTGCGGGCTGGCGGCGATGTTCTCCGTGGTGCTGTTCGCCTCGCTGGACTCGCTGCTGTTCGGGGCGGTCGTCTTCGCGGGGCTCTGGTGCCTCGTGTGGGGCGCGATGAAGTACGACCCGCGGTTCATGGAGATGTTCCGCGACGCCGTGAAGCATCCCGGGGGCTGGTACGACCCCGGCCGGCTGCCGGACACCCCCTGGGCGATGGAGGTGCGTTCGGCGGCGGACAGGGAGGAGGAGCCGTGAAGCAGGTCCTGGCCGCGGACGCGTTCCGGGGGCGGCCGCTGTCGGAGGAGCTGCCCTGGTGGGGTTTCTGCGACGACCGGGTGTGCCTGCTGCGGTCGGGGCGCCTGCTGGCGGTGTCGCGCGTGGAGCCTTTCGTGGCGGACGGGAGGGATGCGGAGACGCTCGACCGGGTGGTGAGCAACTGGTCGCGGACGCTGGCCTCCCTCCCGTCGTCCGGGCGCCTGTGGTGGGTGGTGGAGCGCTCGCGGCTGGAGGCGCCGGCGGCCTCGGGGGCGCTGGACATCGCGGGGCTGGCTCGGAGCAAGCGCGCGGCGTACGTGGCGGAGCGCGCCCGCCGCCATGCGGTGTACGTGGTCTGGGAGTTCGACCGGGGCGTCCTGCGGAAGATGAACGAGGACCCCGATGCGGCGATCGGGGCGCGTCTCCTCGGCCTGGCGCGGGAGCTGCTGCGCCGCCGCCGTCAGCCGCACCTGTCGGTGGTCGTCCGCCGGGTGTTGGAGGAGGCGGTCGGCGAGGTCCGCGACGAGCTGGCGAGCCTGGAGGCGCGGCTGTCGGACCTGACGCGGGTGTCTGCGGTGCCGGCCGCGGAGGCGGCGGGCGTCCTCTACCGGATCGTGAACGGGGTGTCGGAGCCCTGGTCGCCCCCGGCCGTCCTCGGGCACGGCCTGAACTGGCGCCTGGGGATGCGGGAGGTCGAGATCACGGTGCGGAAGGGTCTGCGGGTGGGCGAGCGGCGCGCGCAGCTCTACTCGCTGGTGTCGGTGCCGACGCTGGCGGTGGCGAACTGCCTCGACGAGCTGTACTCGCTCGACGCGGACCTGTCGGTGGTCCTGGAGTGGCGTCCGATGGAGAAGGCGATGGCGCGGGCGGTCATCCAGAACACGCGGCGCCACTACTTCCAGGGGCGCTACTCGATGCAGGCCCACATGCAGGACGCGGCGGGGACGACCGAAGCGCTCGAGGACGTGGGGGCGTCGGCCGAGGTGGAGTGGATCGGCGAGGCCCTGGTCGACCTGCAGCAGGGCGGGCTGTCGTTCGGCGAGGTGGTGATGTCGGTGGCGGTCTGGGCGGACACGCAGCGGGAGTTCGAGCTCGCCGGCGCCGAGATCGAGCGGATCATGGGCTCGGTCGACGGGAAGATGATCCGGGAGACGTACGGGACCGCGCCGGTGTGGTTCGGGCGGATGCCGGGTCAGCCGCGGGGGCTGTCGGGGCGGACGCTGATGGTCTCCTCGGCCCTGGCCGCGGCGGTGGCTCCCCTGGCGGGCCCTGCGGTGGGGCACGCGCGGTGCGAGCACCTCGACGCGCCGTGCCTGGCCGAGTTCGAGACGTCGTGGCGGACGCGCTACGGCTTCGACCTGTTCGGCGGGGGCGACGTCGGCCACACCCTCATCCTCGGGGCCACGGGGTCGGGGAAGTCGTTCGTCCTCAACTTCCTGCTCATGCAGGCGCTCGGCTACGACCCGCGCATCCTCATCCTCGACCTGGGCGGCTCCTACCGGCACCTCACCGAGTTCGTGGGGGGCGAGTACATGGGGCTCAACCGGGGCGCGAGCCTGGAGGCGGGGTCGGAGGGGACGGCGGGGTTCGGCCTCCAGCCGTTCGGGCTGCCGCATTCGGTGCGCACGACGCAGTTCCTCGTCCGGTGGATGGTGTCGCTGCTGGCGATTGGGGGCTACAAGGCCGAGGGTGAGGACTCGACGGACGTGGGCGAACGGATCGAGGAGATCTACCGGCTGCCGCGTGAGCGCCGGACGCTGGGGGCGTTGCGGCAGAGCCTCCCGCGGACGATGTGGCCGGCGCTGTCGCGGTGGGTCGAGGGCGGTCCGTGGGCGCGGTGGTTCGACGGTCCGCCGGCGGCGGGCGATGCTGGGTTCGGGTGGTGGCAGGTGATCGACCTCGAGGGCGCGGACCGGTACGAGGACTGGTGCGAGGCGGCGCTGTGGTTCTTCCTGGAGCGGCTGCGGCTGGTGATGGACGACGAGGGGGAGCGGGGCCGACTGAAGGTGATGGTGGTGGACGAGGCGTGGCGCTACCTGTCGGACCCGATGGTGGCGGGCCAGCTCCTCGAGGCGGCGAAGACGTGGCGGAAGCGGAACGGGGCGCTGGTCCTGGCGACGCAGTCGGTCGGGGACGTCCTGAAGGGCGGGCGCCAGCTGCTGGAGTCGCTGCCGACGAAGGTGTTCCTCGCGAACCCGGAGTTCCCGGACGAGGCGGCGCGGGTGCTGGAGCTGTCGGCGGCCGACGTCCGCACGATCCGCGAGCTGGAGCCGAAGCGGGAGCTGTTCATCCGGCGCGCCGACGAGACGTCGGTGGTGACGCTGACGGTCGACCCGGAGAGCTATTGGCTCTACACGTCGGACCCGGTTGAGGCGGTGCGTCGCGAGAAGGCGATCGCGCGTTGGGGTCTCGAAGGGGCTCTCATGCGTCTGGCGGCGGGGGTCGACGAGGGCGAGGTGGGAGCGAAGGAGGTCGTGGCGTGATGAGGGCCGAGACGGTGATGACGGCGGTGCTGGTGCTGGGCCTGGGTGCCGGGTTGGCGGACTGCGCGGCCGCGCAGCCCGGCCAGTCCGATGACGGAGCGCCGGGGTTGGGCGGTGCGGGCGTCGACGACGGCCGTACTCCGATCCGCACGGTGCAGGCGAGCGAGACGCAGCCGGTGCGGATCTGGACGCGGGTGCGGACGGTGACCGCGATCGTGCTCCCGGATGGCGAGTCGGTGGTGGAGACGGCCTCGGGCGACGCGGAGAACTGGGACGTCACGCCGGCCGGGGCGGTGCTGTACGTGAAGCCGCTCCTGGTCGGGATGGTGAGCAACCTCACGGTGCGCTCTGCCACGGGGCGGGTGTTCACGTTCACGATGGTCGAGGACAGCAACGCCGTGACGGACTACGTCGTGACGGTCGAGGCGCGGGAGGACGTGTTCGCGCCGGAGCTGGACGACGCCGCCCTGGCGCTCGTCCCGACCGCGTACCGCGCGGCCGGGCTCGTCGAGGGTCACGACGAGCGGATGGCGGCGTTCGAGGCCGACCGGCGGGCGGTCATCGCGTCCTCGGCGCGGGACGTGGCGGCGGTGTGGGAGCGCGCCGAGGCGCGGCGGGAGGAGTACAGGCGCGACTTCGCACTGCGGGTTCGGCTGCCGTACCGGCTGACGGTCGAGGCGTTCGACGTGCCGTTCCAGGTGCGGGACATGTGGACGGACGGGCGGTTCACGTATCTGCGGTCGGAGGGCCAGGAGCTGCCGGCGCTGTTCAGCTACCGGGGCGGCGAACGGGAGCTGGTGGAGGTGGACGTCGAGCCGGAGGGCCTGCTGGTGGCGGACCAGGTGCTGCGTCACGGGATTCTGTCGCTGGGCGGTCGGGAGGCGTACTTCGGTCTGGCATCGGAGGGCGGTTGGATGCCGCAGGAGCGTCCCGGCTGGTGGCGCCGGCAGTTCGGGGAGCCTCCGCGGATGTTCTGGAGCTGGGGCGCGGTGCTGGGCGGCTTCGTCCTGCTCATACGGTGAGCGCAGGCGCGCCCGGCCAGAGGGAGAGAGCGGACATGCGGAGAGGGTTGCGGTGGGCGTCGACGGCGGCCGTCGTGGCGTCGGCCCTGGCGGCGGGCGCGCAGGCGAGTGCTCAGGTGCCGCAGGGCGCGGCGATGGCGGGCGTGCGGTCGGGGGTCGCGCTCCTCGAGGTCATCACCCGGGTGGGTTTCGAGACGACGGTGGTGCTGCCGCGCGCGTGGCGGGTGGTGGAGCGCCGGGTCGGCGACCCGCGGCGTTGGGTGGTGACCGGCGAGGGGCATCTGACGATGGTGCGGCCGCTGGTCGCCGATGCGAAGACGAACCTGAACTTGGTCCTGGCGTCGGGCCGGGTGGTGTCGGTGGGCCTGCGGGAGAACCAGGTGCTGCCCGTGCACACGGTGGTGCACCTCGACGTCGCCGGCGGCGTGTTCGCCGAGGACGGCGCGGGGGCGGGTGCGGAGGCGTTCCGGGAGGACGTCGTGGCCGGCACGTCGGGCGAGGAGGACGCGGCGGTGTTCGTCTCGGCCGTCGACGTTGATGGCATCCGGGAGCGGGAGGCGCGGGCTCGGGACTCGGTGGAGCGCGCCCGGAGCGAGGCGGCCGACCGCCTGGCGGACGCGGTGCGGGCCGCGAACGCGGAGGCCGAGGCGTTCGAGGCGGCCTATCCGACGCAGCTGCACTTCGTCTTCGAGTTCAACCCGGAGGTGGACGTGGGCGGGGCGCCGTACTTCGTGGAAGGGATGTGGCACGACACGGAGTTCACCTACATCCGGTTCCGTCAGGTGCTGGCCGAGGACGTGGTGGTGGCGGGGCTCCTCGAGGACCGTTCGGCGCGTGTTCTCGCGCACGAGGTCCTGGGCGTGGGCCAGGTGATCCGCGTGGCGGGGGTGGTCGAGGCGGGGATCCTCGGGGTGGGAAGCCTGGGCGCCGGCGTGCCGTGGCGCATGCGGGGCCGGGAGGAGCCATGGCGAAGTGGACGGTGACGGACCGCATCCCGAAGGGGATCCCGAAGAACCTGCCGGTGTACGTGGGGCTCGGGCTGTCGGCGTTCGTGATCATCGCGATGCTGCTGACGACGGACACGGGGACCGGAGTCCCGTCGGAGGACGCTCCTCTGGTGGACTTGCCGCCGGTCACCGGGTCCGACGCCGAGGGGGTGATGGCGGCGCTCTCGGTGGAGGCGGAGCGGGCGCGTCAGACGCTGGCGGAGCTGGAGCGGGAGCGGGAGGAGGCGGAGCTCCTGCGGCGGGAGGAGGAGGACCGCCGCCTGGCACAGGAGCGTGAGCAGGACCGGGTGGAGCTTCAGGCGGCGCGTGAGGCGCTGGAGCGTGCGACGCAGCTCCGCGCGGAGTCGCAGCAGCAGGACCTGTCCCCGAACCAGCGGCTGGAGCTCCTGGGGGCGGTCGGGTCGGTCGAGGAGGAGCAGCTGCGGGAGGCGATGCGGCTGGCGGAGATGGAGCGGTTCGCGAACTCGATGCGGGCGCCGGCGATGGTCGGTGCGGTGATGGCGCAGGCGGCTCCCGTTCCGCCGCCGGCCCCGGCGCCTCGGGAGAGCGACCTGGAACGCCTCGTCCGGCTGGCCCAGGAGGCTGAGTCGGTGGAAGGTGCCGCCGCGCCGTCGTCTGGCGGGCTGCCGATGGACGCGCCGCCTCTGCGCGGCGACTCGCCTCCGTCCGGGGGAGCGGCGATGACGGTCCAGGCCGCGTCGGGCGGGCCGGTCGCGGCCCCGGTCGACGTCTATCCGCCTCTGGGGCCGGCCGGGGTGGCGGAGCAGTCGGGCGCGAGCTCGGCCGCGGTGGCGCGGTGGGGCGAGGTCCCGGAGGGGGCCGATCTGGTCTACCAGGGCCGGATGCTCCAGGCGACGCTCCAGACGCAGCTCTCGGGCGAGTTCACGGGTCCGGTGCGGGCGCTGGTGTCGATCCCGGTGTGGTCCCGCGACCGGCGGCACGTCGTGGTCCCGCGCGGCACGCTTGCGCTGGGCGAGGCGCAGCAGGTGACGGGGGCGTTCCAGGGCCGGCTGGCGGTGGGCTTCGACCGGCTCGTCTTCCCCGACGGGCGCACCGTGCGGATGTCCTTCGCGGGGCTCAACGCCATCGGGGAGGCGGGGCTCGCCGACGAGGTCAACCGGCACTACGTCTCGACGTTCGGTGCGGTGGGCGCGGTGGGGCTTCTGGCGGGCCTGGTGCGCGGCGGTGGCGGCGATTCGTTCTACGACCCGGTCAGCCAGCAGTTCGCGTTGACGGCGACGCAGCTGTTCGACCGCTACATGAACCGGCTGCCGGAGATCACGATCCGGGCCGGGCATCCGATGCGGATTTGGCTCACGCAGGACCTGATCGTGCCTCGCGGCGACGCGGGCCGGGAGAGGGGGCTCTGATGACGAGAATGCGGTTGGACGACGTGCTGATGCTGGCGCTGGCGGAGCGGCTCATGGAGACGGGTCATGTGCTTGGCGCGGCGTTCGTGGCTGGGGCCGTGGCGTTTGTTTGGTTCTTCCCGAGGAGGGCGAGATGACGAGGAAAGCGCGGCTGGCATGGGCGGTGGCGGTGATGCTGGTGGTGGTGCTGGCCGGGACGCGCCGGCCTGCGCAGGCGTTCCTCGGCCTCGACCCGGCCTCCTGGATCGTGGTGGGACAGATGGCGTCGGTGGTGTCGCAGATGGTGGCGGTGCGGGACAGCATGATGCGGCTGCGCGACGAGGCGCTCAGCCACGCGCGGGGGTTGATCGAGCCGGTGGACGACTTCGCGGGCGAGCTGAGGTCCGCGCTCAAGGGCGGCGACTGGTCGGCGTTCAACGCCGGCGACGTCCCGCATCCCGAGGACACCGAGATCGGGGCCTGTCCCGGCGGCACGCTGCCCCAGACGGGGTCGGCGGCGGAACGCGTGTGCGTCCCGGACGACCTGCCCGAGCTGACGGCGGACATGGCCGGTGACGGCGTGCTCGCGGATGTCGCGGAGGCGTTCCGGCTGAGGCAGGCCCTGGTCGAGGCCGAGCACGACCGGCTGCGGTCGGAGAGCGAGTACGCGCGGCAGCTGGTCGATGCGGCGGCCGTGAAGATCGCGAACTGGCACGGGTGCGAGACGGACCCGGGGGCGGGATCGAGCGCCATGCGCTGTCCCGACGGGGTGGCGGAGACCGAGGGCGGCCGGGCGCAGCTGCTCGACGCGCTGGATGCGCTCTCGTCGGCCGACTGCGAGGCGGACGGCGGCGACGGGTCGGGCGGCGCCTGCCCGTCGATGGCGCAGTTGCGGTCGCTGATGGTGACGGGGTTGCAGTCGATGGCGTCGTTCGCGGCGGCGGAAGCGGAGATCGAGGCGGCGGAGCTGGACATCGCGCGGCGGGACGAGGAGGCGCGGCTGCTTCAGGAGGCGCTCCGCCGGCAGGAGGCGATCGAGAGCCTCGAAGGCATTGAGGAGCTCTTCGACGCGGACGTGTCGAGTCCGGCGTTCGCCGGCGGACCCTTGGCCGGCTGGTAACGCGTGTTTTCCGGTTTCGGGAGGTGAGTCAATGACTGACAGCGGCCAAGACATCGAGGTGCGTCGGCGTCCGAGGAGGTCCCGGCTGATGCGCGGGGCCGTCGCGGTGGGGCTCGTGTGCGTGTTGTTCCTCACCGTGCCGTCGCGCAGCGATGCGGGCTGGGCGGGGATGCTCGTCCAGATGGTCTCGGTCCTGGAGAACCTGCGGCGGATCGTCCAGACCGCGGAGGAGATGACGGCGAACGCGACGGCCGAGTTCCGGGGCCTGCTGGACCCCGGCGGGGTCGTGAGTGGAATCCAGAGCCTGTCTGACTGGCGCGGGCTCTACCGGCAGTTCCTGGAGGTGCCGGAGCTGTGGGAGCTGGCGCCGGAGAGCACGGCGCTCGTCTCCGAGGGCCTCGGCGACTACCGGACGGCGGCGCAGCTCGCGGGAGGCGATGGCTGGTCGGCATACGACTTCAAGTCGCTGGCGGGCTGGAACGGCTTCCTCGAGAGCGGTCCGTTGTCGTGGACGGGCGGCATCGGGAGCACGATGGGCGCGCTGGAGAGCCTCGACGTGGTCGACGACGACACGCTGGCGGCCTTCCGGAGCGCGGTGGAGGCGGAGTCGGTGATCCACGGGATGCGGTATGCGCGTTCGCTGGAGAGCCGGCTGGCGTCCGCGGCGCTGTTGGGCGCGGCCGCAGCCGACGGCGCGCAGGCGCTGGGCCCCGACGAAGGGATGCTCGAGGCGCTGGAGGACGTCGTGGAGGAGGCGGTGGAGGTGAGCTCGGCCGAGACGGCGAGCGACGCAGAGCAGAGCAGCGGGCAGACGATGGTCGTGGCGGGCCTGGCGTCGACGGCGGCGGGCACGCTGGGGGTCGCGGCGGCGCGGTTCAAGGGCGCGATCGAGGAACGCGACCGCAAGCTGTGGGAGGCCGCGCAGCGGCGGTCGGAGATGGCGCGCGGCCTCCAGCGCATCGCGGAGCTCGATTTCACCGTGACCGACACGCCGGCCCCGTTCGGGTCGGCGTACGACGAGGACTGACGTGGCTGATGCTGCTCGCTGCCGGCGCCTCGTCGCGGTCGCTGCGCTGAGTCTGGTCGTCCTCTTGAGCGGCGCGCCGGCCCTTGGGCAGGGCGGACCGACAGAGCCGGGGTCGACTCAGATCGAGAATGCGTTGCAGGAGGTAGCTGATGGGGATGTCGGGGGCGGCGTCACCGTGCGGGACTGGTTCTACAACCTCGGCGTCGTGCTGTGGAGTGCGATCGCATTGAGCATGGTGGTTTGGCAGGGGATTCAGATCGCGCTCGGCGGGCGCTTCGAGATAGGTGACCTGGTGAAGTTCCTCTTCTGGATCGCCGTCCCGAGGATGATTCTCGACGGCTTCTACACGGACTACGAGCTGTTCGGGAATCAGACGTTCGTTGTCATGGTGACGGGTCAGGGACGGGAGATGGCGGAGGCGCTGAACGGGCCAGGGGGACCTTGGTCTACCGCGTTCGACGATGTGCTGAGTGCAGTCGGCGCGCTCTTCGGCAAGGTGTTGCAGATCATGGTGTTTGGTGACGCCAGCAGCAATGACGGATGGACTTTGAGTATTTTCGGTGCTCTCATGGAGTTGCTGAGACTCGCCATTCTGTATGTCGCAATAGCGATCTTTGCCGTCCTTGGCATCGCCATCATTCTGGTCGCCCTGCTCCTCGTCTATGTGCAGACGCTCTGGGCCGAGGTGGCGGTGGGAATGATGTCGCTGGCCGGCCCGGTGTTCGTGCCTTTTCTCTTGGTCGAGCAGCTCGCCTTCCTGTTCTGGTCGTGGTTCAAGGCCATCCTCCAGTATTCGTTGCAGGTCTTCGTGGGGGGGATGATGATGGCCCTGATCGGCGAGCTGGCGCTGGGTCCGGTAGAGGCGCTGGCAGAGATTATCGACGGGGTCAATACGGTTCCGGGAGATGAAGGGGTGACCGGGGTGATCACCGCGCTCTGGGACGATTTGATTCTGCCGATATTGCAGTGGTTCCCCATCATGGTGTGCTGCCTCTTCATGTCGCTGAAGGTGGGCGAGTTCACCGCGGCGCTGGTCTCGGGTATGGGCGCGCCCACCTCGGGCATGGCGGGCGTGGCGCTGGCGGCGATGACGGCGGGCAGGAGCGTGGCGATGCGGGCCGGGGCGATGGCGGCGAAGCGCTTCACGCGGGCGGGGGTCTGACGGATGGCCGGTGCGCGGGAGTTCGCGGAGATCTGGGGCGAGGAGATGCACCGTGCGCGTCAGTACCGCGCGGTCGTGTTGCTGCTGACGTTGGGGCTGACGGCATCGGGGGCGGGGCACTGCGCGTCGGCTCTCCAGCCCGAGCCGCCGCCGCTCGTGGTGCGGGTGGACGAGGTGGGGCGCGCCGAGGTGGTGGACTACCTGCCGGAGGCGGTGGCGCCGACATCGCCGGAGACGCTGTTCTTCATCCGCCGGTTCGTGGTCGACCAGTACGAGCGGCGCGCGGCCGTGGTGGAGGAGCGCTGGGGCCGGTCGTTCCACTTCGTGTCGCAGTCGGTGGCGGACGCTCTCGTGGTGGAGCATTCCGACGAGGTGACTGGCTACCTGTCGGGGCGGCTGAGGGACGAGGTGCGGGTGGAGGATGTGGCGATCCGGGTGGTCCCGGGCCTTGAGCCTCCCTACGGCGCGGAGGTTCGGTTCGACCGGGTGACCTACGCGAGAGGACGAGAGATTGCGCGCGCCGGCGTCACGCTGGGGTTGCAGTTCTCGTTCACGGCGGTGGACCGGGCGCTCATCTTCGACAACCCGATCGGGCTCGTGATCAGCTTCCTGGAGGCCAGCGAGGTGGTGCGGTGATGGGGAGCGATGCGCAGGCACGGTCGGACGAGCTGGCCGCTCGGCTACGAAAGGAGTTTGGGCTCGACCGCGTGGAGGCGGAGTTTGTCGTGCTCGTCGGGCGTAGTGGGGGGATGTTCATCCAGCGCCAAGCGGAGGTATGGCGTGAGGGTCGCGCTCTGCCTGCGGCGGGGCCGACCGTCTGGCGATGGATCAACGGTCTTCGCGACAAGTTGGGCGCGGGGTTGACAACCTTCACACTGGAGCGCGAGGGCGCGCGTAGCGTGCAAGTACATCAGTTCCTGGGCCGGAAGGTGTATGCGGAGCTTGGGATGGACGATAGCCGCTGGCGGCGCGCGGCGGAGAAGGAGACAACGCTCGTGGAGATCAAGCGCCGGCTGGTGAGTGTCGGTGCGGTCCTGTCCCGCTGGTGGTATCCGTGGCTCGGCACGGTGGAGGCCTCGGTGGGGTGGTGCGACGCCCTCGGGATCGACCGGGCGGTGCTTCCGCAGACTCGCTACGGGACGGGCGGCAAGAAGAAACCGAGCTACTTCGCGGACCGCTCCCCGCACGCCGCGGAGGGCAACCTCTGTCTCTTCGTCTGCCCGCTGGTCGTCGAGGAGAGGGACGAGAGCAGGGGGCTCCGCAAGTGGGGCCGAAGCTACGCCCCGCTGTGGCAGGCCCTGGGCCGCGTGGGCGTGCAGACGACGGTCGTTGTCGCGCGGAGCGCGCAGACCCTGTCGGTGCCGGTGGCGGACGTGATGAGCGGCTGGGAGGCGTCCGGCGAGAGCCACCGGGCGGTGCGGGGCATCTGGTTCGATACCCAGCTCGACTACGTGCTCGCAGGGAACGCCCCGGCCGTGCTCGAGGCGCACGGCGGGCCGGAGGGCGTCGCCCGCCGGCGCCGCGAGCTGGCGGAGGCGATCGAGGCGGCGCGGACGGAAGTGGTCCGCGGGGTGGCGAAGACCGAGGAGCTCGTGCTGGAGGAGGTGCCGGCATGATGACGCATCTGGGGCGGCTGCTGACCTGGAAGTTCAACGCCGCGGTCGGGGTGACGGCGGCGTGGTGCTGGTACTTTCCGTGGCCGGCGGAGGACCCGGCGGTGCGCCTCGTGCGGTTGCAGTCGCCGATGTGGTACCAGGCGCTCTGGGCGTGGTCTCTGGTGAGCCCGGGCGTGATCGTGCTGATACTCGCGCTCATCGCGGAGTCGGTGAAGCGGGTGTGGTTCGAGTCGCAGGTCTCCGAGGTCTTCGGGCGCGGGGAGCTGCCGGCCTGGCCGCAGTCGCCGGACGACCCCGACCCGTCGCTCGTGATCGGCGAGCAGCACCACCGGACGCGGTTCGAGGAGGTCCGGAACCCCCGCTGGCTGGTGATACCGAAGAAGGGCCTGTTCACCGGGCTTCTGATCCTGGGGGCGGTCGGGACGGGGAAGACGGCCGGCTGCATGCGCCCCTTCGTGCGCCAGCTCCTGACGTGGCGTGCCCGCGACAGGGAGAAGCGCGCGGCGGCGCTCTGCCTGGAGGTCAAGGGCGACTTCTGCTTCGACGTGAAGAAGATGCTGGACGACTGCGGCCGGTCGAAGGACTACATCGAGCTGAACATGGAGCAGGCCGGCTACGCGTGGAACCCGCTGGCGGCGCCGTGGCTGGATCCCTCGTCGCTGGCCGGCACGATCGCCTCGCTCATCAACCAGCTTTACGGCAAGGGGAAGGAGCCGTTCTGGCAGCAGGCGTATACGGCGTTCGCGCAGTGGGTGATCGTCTTGAAACGGCTGGAGTATCCGTCGTGGGTGACGATGGCGGACCTGTACCACTACGTGCTCGAGGAGGAGAGGATCACCGAGGGCATCGCGGCGATGAAGACGCGCCTCGACGAGCGGTGGGCGAAGCCGGACGTGGTCGACGTGTGCGTCGACGCCGAGCTGTACGAGGCTCACTCGGAGGAGCTCGCGAGCTGGGTGTGGGAGCCGGCCAGCAACGGGCGGATGGCGGCGCGGATCGCGGAGGGCCGCGAGGACCAGGTCGAGCGCGCGGTCGAGGACTGCCGGCACCACCTCGGCGACGAGCCGGAGGTGTACCGGGTGGGCTACAGCGACGCCGAGCCCGGGCACACGAAGGAAGAGTACGAACAGATGGAGTTGACCCAGCGCGGAGAGCTCGAGTCGGTCGAGCTGTGGCTGGAGAAGGACTGGAAGCAGCTGGCGGAGCAGACGCGCACGAACGTGGCGACGGGTCTGTCGGTGTTCCTGGGGATGTTCGACCTCCCGGAAGTGAAGGCGAAGTTCTGCCCGCCGTGTCCCGACCCGGCCGGGAAGAAGGGAGTCCCGGTCGGCGGCGGGGCCAAGGCGAGAGCGGCCGAGCGCCTGAAGCCGCTGCCTTCTCTGGATCGGTTGATCGAGCAGGGCCGGGTCGTCGCCCTGAACCTGCCGGCGGGGAAGAACCCGAACCTCGGGCGGGTGATCGGGGTGATGCTCAAGCAGGGGTGGCTCGGCACTCTGCTGCTGCGGCCGGAGCGGATGGCGAAGCGGCCCGGCTGGGAGCCGCGTCCGGCGGTGTTCATCTGCGACGAGTACCAGGCGTTCGTCACGGCGGGCGAGGGCGGCGACGGCGGCGACGACAAGGCGTTCTCGTTGACGCGGCAGTCGCGGTGCATCCCGATCGTGGCGACGCAGTCGTTGTCGAGCCTGCGCTCCGTGCTGGGGAGCTCGGAGGCGTGGCGGACGCTGCTTCAGACGCTGCGGAGCCGCATCTACCTGTCTCAGGCGGACGACCAGTCGGCCAAGATCGCGAGCGACCTGTGCGGTCAGGTGTCGCGGATGCGGGAGAGCTGGTCGGTCTCGGAGAACACGGGCCGGGCCGGGGCGAGCTTCTTGTCGGGGAGGGTCGGCGGGGCGGGGACGTCGGCGGGCATCACGAAGTCGTTCCAGGACCGGAAGGAGGCGCTCTTCGGCGCGCGGGAGTTCACGGTGCTGGAGAACTACTCGGGCATCGCTCAGATCTTCGACGGGAACGAGGTCCACGACGCGACCCGGGTCTATCTGAAGCCCGACTACGTGGCCAAGGACCTGACGTACTGGCGGGCTCGGGAAGCGGGGAAGCTCTGATGGAGGGGAGGCTCTGATGGAACGGCAACTCTCGCTCGGGGACCTGGTGGACTTCCTGCCGGAGCTCGGTCCGCTGGTGGCGGACGACTCGGTGACGGAGATCATGATCAACGGGCCGGGCTCGCTCTATGTCGAGCGCTCCGGCAAGCTGGCGCGCGTCGAGGGGGTCTCGGAGACGTTGACGGCGGCGGCGCTCCGGTCGGCGGCGATGCAGGTCACGCGGCCGTTGGGGTTCGACCTGCTGCGCGAGTCGCCGATCGTGGACGCGCGCCTCGAGGACGGCTCCCGGGTGGCGGTGGCGTATCCGCCGGCGACGCCGGAGGTGGCGATCACGATCCGGCGCTTCGGGAGGAAGTTCCTGACGGCGGACGACCTGGTGGGGATGGGCTCGCTGCCGCGGTCGGTGCTCGAGGCGATGGCGCGGGTGGCGTCTTCGGACGGGAACATCCTGATCGCCGGGGGGACGGGCAGCGGGAAGACGACGCTGCTGAACGCGGTCGTGGGCCTGCTCCCACGGGAGGACCGGATCGTCGTCATCGAGGACACGATGGAGATCCGCTGCAACCACCCGAACTGCGTCCGCCTTGAGGCGCGCGGCGCGTCGGGAGGCGGGGTGGCGGTCCGCGACCTGGTCAGGCACACCCTGCGGCACCGTCCCGACCACATCGTGATCGGCGAGGTGCGCGGGGCGGAGGCGGGGGACGTCCTCCAGGCGCTGAACACCGGCCACGGTGGCTCGATGACGACGATCCATGCGTCGACGTGCGAGAGCGCGCTGTCGCGGATGGCGAACTGCGCGATGCAGGCGGGAGACGGGCTGCCGTGGGACGTGACGTGCGGGAACGTGGCGCAGGCGTTCTCGATGGTGGTTCGGCAGGCCCGGGTGGGCGGCGTCCGGGGCGTTCGGGAAGTGCTGTACGTGGACGGCTACGACGCCGTCGAGCGGCGGTGGGTGCTGCGGGAGGCGTGGCGTTCGCCCCGGGCGGCGGAGCTGGGCACGGACGGTCCGGGGTGGCGTCCCGTCGAGGGTCTGCGCGGGGTGAAGGCGGGTCCTCGTGAGGAGGTGACGGTGGCCTCCCTGCTGTTGGCGCTGGGCGGCTCGTCGGCCGGGAAGAAGTTGTGGCGTGGCCGCCGGCGGCGGGCAACGGGCAAGGGCGGCCGCGGTCTGGCTGCGATCCCGGTGGTCCGTCCGCAGCGGGCGGCCGGCGCAGGGAACGGGGACGTGACGGCCCGGGGCGGGGAGGACACGGGGGAGGTCGCCGATGAGCGGGAATAGCCCCACGGCGGAGGTCCGGCTCGGCCGCATCAAGGCGACGATCTGGGCCAACCGGGACGATCCATGCGTCGACGTGCGAAGACCCACGCAAGGCTTAACGGCACGACCGTGTATTGCCACTGCAACGTGAAGACGGGATCGCGCGCAAGCGGCCAATCGGCGGCGGCGAAGTACGACTACATCAGCCGTGAAGGCAAGTACGCGCAGGCCGCCGGCCGGAAGGAGGTCGTCCACCTCGAGTCCGGCTGCATGCCGGCGTTCGCGTCGTCGGACGCGCGGCTGTACTGGTCGGCGGCCGACAGCCACGAGCGTAGCAACGGGCGTCTGTTCCGGTCGCTGACGGCGGCGCTGCCGAACACGCTGGACGCGTCGGCCCGTCTCGAGCTGTCGCGGCGGTTCGCGGCTCAGGTGACGGGCGGGGAGCTGCCGTACACGCTGGCGCTTCACGCGGGGCGTTCGAAGCAGGCCGGGGTGGACGACAACCCGCACCTCCACCTGGTGTTCTCGGAGCGGGTGAACGACGGGGTGGAGCGCGGGGCGGAGCAGTGGTTCCGGCGGGCGGCGCCGAAGAAGAAGGGCGACCCGTCGTCGGGGGGCGCGAGGAAGACGGAGCGTACGAAGCCGCGGTCGTGGCTGGAGGAGACGCGGTCGGCGTGGGCGAGGGAGATGAACCTGGCGTTCGAGCGTGCCGGCGTGGATGACCGGGCGACGGCGGAGAGCCACGCCACGCAGCTGGCGCGTGCGCGCGCCGCCGGCGACACGGCGGCGGAGGCGCACCTTCTGCTGAACCCGCCGTCGACGCACATCGGCCCGCCGGCGAAGCACAGCTGGGAGGACCGTCCGGGGCGGGCTCAGGCGCTGAAGCTGGATCGGTATCTGGCGGCGGAGGCGGCGGCGGCTTCAGCCGAGGCGGTCCGGACGGCGCACGCGCCGGACGTGGCGGCCGCGGCCGAGGCGAGGTCGCAAGTCGAGGAGCTCGACGCGCGTATCGCGGAGCTGGAGGCGTCGGCGGCGGCCGGCGACCGGCGGGCGCGGCTGGACGCCCGCGAGGAGTCGGTGCGGGCGGCCGGCGCAGGGAACGGGGACGTGACGGCCCACGGCGGAGGTCCGGCTCGGCCGCATCAAGGCGACGATCTGGGCCAACCGGGACAAGGACGGCGGGCGGTGGCACGCGGTTCAGCTGACCCGGCTGTACCAGGACGGCGACCAGTGACCAGGACGGCGACCAGTGACCAGGACGGCGACCAGTGGCGGTGGACGCACACCTTCGGGCGGAACGACCTGCTGGCGGTGGCGAAGGTGGCCGACCTGGCGCACTCGAAGGTGTGCGAGCTGGAGGCCTCCGAGCGGGACCGTGAGGGGGCCCCGGCCGAAGACGAGGAGACACCATGATCCGGACCATTGCCGCTGCTGTCGCGGTCGCGCTCCCTTCGGCCGTGGCGTTCGCTGGTGCTCAGCCTCCCCAACTGGTCGCCCCCCCGGCGCTCTGCCCGCACGGCGGCGGCTACAAGAGCCCGCAACAACTCGTGGAGGACGGGTTGTACGCAGAGCGCGTACCGTCGCCGCGATGGTTGGCTGTCACTGTGGTGGAGCGGCGTTTGCTGGACCCGACCACGTTGGTGCCCTTCGCTGTTGACGCAGACGGCGGCATCTGGGTCGGGGAGAGATTCGTCGACCGTTGCAACATCGTTGGCATTGCCGCTCGCGGTGCTACCGGTTCCACCATCGAGGTGGCTTTCTACAGCACTCGTGGCGAGGTGCTGAGGTCAGAGCTGGTCGTTATCGAATCACCGAAGGCCATTTGCGCTGCCTTGGACGACTGCGCTGCTCCGCTGCTCAATGAGGTTGACCGGCCGTGAATTGTCGTAAGGCACTGGGAGAGGCGGCTGAAGCACGGCGGTTGGGGTCGGTGGAACCGCTGATTCTGCTCCGGGCGGCGGAACCGCGAGGCGGCGCTGCGCGGCGTCGCCGAGGGGCTGGTGAGCCATGGATGCTGTTGTGCTCGGGGTTGGGATCGCGGCGGCGCTGGCTGCGGGTGTCGTCAGTCTGCTGTGGCCGGAGATGTCGCCGGCGGTTGATCGCGCGCTGCTCGCCGCGGTCGTGGTCTGTGTGTTCGGGGGCGCCGCCGTGCTCTTGGTTCACGAGCGTTGGTGGATGCTCGCCGCCCTGCAGGGCGTGGTGTATCTGGTGACGGCGCCGTTTACCGGGGGCATGCTACGTGTCTGGACCGTCATCTGCGTGGTGAACTTCACGGCGTTGGTCTCGATCGGCTGGCCGGCGTGACGGGAATCGTAGGGGGTTAGCGATGGCTGAGGCTGCGGCGGAGGCAGGGGATCCCGCGATCGCGCCGGGTCTGAAAGAGGGCGCCCGGGTTCCCGTCAAGAAAGAGGATTGGGTCTCCGACACGAAGGGGGACGGAGAGGGGAACGGTACTCCCCCTGCTGAGAATGCGCCGGCCGAGCAGCAGGGCGAGGGGAGTTCTGCACAGGGGGGAGAGAGTGCCGGGCAGGGCGCGGGCGACTCGACACGGTCGGGGAAGGGCGACGAGCAGGAGCGAAGCCTGTCGAAGAGCGGGACGTCGGCGTCGGACGATTCGGGCGAGCTGATCCAGTTGCTGCGCGACTTCGAGTCGGGTGAGGGCGGGCTCGCCCCGGACCGCGCGCTGCTGGCGGCGGAAGCAGTCGGCGCGCTCTTCTCGGCGCCGGGCGGGATGTCGGTGCGGGAGAACGCGGCGCTGGTCATCCGGGAGCTGGCGCGCGCGGGGGTCGACGTCGGGAAGATGCTCGCGGCGATCGCGGAGGTCTCGGCCCGGGACCGCACGGCGGTGGTGGCGGGTGAGCTCCAGGATGGCCTGAAGGACGTTATCGCCCTCGTGCACCGGATGGCGGCGGCGACGTCGTCGCGCGTGGGTGCGCATCTGAGCGGCTTCGACGAGCGCGCCCAGGGCGTGGTCACGTCGGCGCTGATGGCGCAGGCGGTGCTCGATCAGGTGGAGGCGAACAGCCGGAAGTTGATCGCGCGTTTCGACGAGGTCAAGCAGACGACGGAGAGCCTGGCGTCCAGGGTCGGCGCCGCGAAGGTGGAGGTCCAGGCGGCGGCGACGGCGGCCGAGGGCTGGGTGGAGAACGCGGGGACGCTGGGCCGCGGCGTGTGGTGGTGGGCGCTCGTGGGCGGGATCATGGGCGGCGTCATGAGCGGCACGGTCGCCGGTCTCATCCAGAGGGCGCTGGCGGGGCTGTGATGGCTCGCGAGAACGAGGGTACGGCACGGTCGGCCGCGGCGTTCGACGGCGAGGCCCTGGTCCGCCGGTTGACGGGAGCCGGTGGCGACGAGCGCGCCGAGCGGAAGGCGGTCGGCGAGTACCTCGCGGAGCTCTCCGCGGCCGCCCGTGGGGCGAAGCTGGAGGCGCTCCGGTCGGGCGTGGCGGAGGCGCGGGCCCGGCGGGAGAAGGAGAGTCCGCCGCCGGACTGTTGGACGCTCGCCAACGGGATCGAGCAGAAGGAGGCGGAGGTCGGTCGCGAGTGGCGGCTCCAGGCGAAGTCGGTGGCGGGCGCGCTCGAGGAGTTCGCTCAGGCGGACCCGGGCAAGGACCGCGCCTGGCTGCGGCGGGATATCGCGGCGCTGAAGTCGCCGGAGTACGACCCGTTCGCGGAGAGGCGCGGCGCCGCGGCGGAACAGGAACCGGCCGCAACCGTTTCCACGGCGGGCACGGGCCGCGCGGCCGCGACGGCGCAGGTGGCCGGAATGCCGGCGGCGGGCGGCGAGAAGGGGAAGGGCGATCGAGCTCCGGCGCCGGGTCCTTACAAGAGGTCGCTCGCCGAGCGGCTCGTGGCGAATCCGGAGCACCCCGAAACGGTCATCAAGCAGGCCGTCCACGAGTACCTCGAGGAGGCCGGCGCGAAGTACCTGGAGAGGCTCGAGAAGGCCCTCGACGCGAGTCTGCGCACGCCCGCGGCCAAGGCGCTGGCGGAGTGCGACGCGGCGAAGCGGGAGTTCCGGGAGACGGAGCGGACGGTGGTCGTTCAGGCGGCGGGCGTGAAGCAGGACCTCAAGGAGCAGCCAGAGCGCCAGTCGGCGGCGCGCGAGCCGTCGCCGGCCGGTCCCGCGGAGGCGGCGCGAGAGCCCGTCGGCACAGGGGAGAGGGCCCCCGGTCCTCGGTCCCTCGACGCGGAACGCGCCCGCGAGGCGCAGGCGGACATGGAGGGCGGGCCTCGAGCGTTCGCGGCCGGCGTCACCTACCGCCTCGGCCTCCAGGTCGCCGCGGCGCGCGGCGAGGACGCGCTGGCGCGGATGGGGGAGCGGATCGAGGCATCGACGCGCGCGCAGGCCGGCCTGCGCACGGTGGGGGCGGACCCGCTCCTGGTGTCGGCGGCGGCCGACGCGATGGCGCGCAAGCGCGGTGACGGCTCTCCTCAGGTCGCCGACGTGCTCGAGGGGCGGACGGCGGAGCCGGTCCGGACGAAGACGGCGGTCCTGGCCGTGGACATGCTCCACGCGCACCGGCGGGAGTGCTCCGAGTTCCCGGACCGGGCGGCGGCGAAGGAGGAGGTCTGGGAGCGCGGGCGGCGGACGCTGGCGGCGGGCCCGGCGGCGGAATCGGCGGCGCGGGGCTCGCGTACATGGGGAGCGGCGTGCGCGGTGGAGATCGCCGCGGCCCGGGGCGGCCGCGTGGAGAAGGCGCCGCCGGAGGGCTGGAAGCCGGGTCCCGGCATGGAGGGCTTGGCGTTGTCGGACCGGGGCCGGGCGGCGGTGGCCGCCGCGCGGAAGAAGGACTCGGCCCCGCTCCGGCAGCACGACGCCGGAGCGGGGCCGGTCGTCGAGGGTACGGGCCGGGGTTCGGTCCGCAGCCTCGCGGGCCGGCGGGCGGAGGGCTTCAACCGGGTGCGGCAGCTGGCCGACGGGTTGCCCGGGCGCGTGATGGCGCCGGTGTCGCGCAGGCTGGTGACCTGGGCGGCGCGGGGGGACGTTACGCGGCTGAAGCGCGTGGGGGCGGTCATCGGCCGCTCGAAGTGGCTCTCGGCCGGTGTGGTCGCGGCGCGGGTGGACCCGGCACTCGTCGCGGTGGCGGTGTCGCGGCAGTGCGCGACGTCGCTCGCGGAAGGGAAGGGCTGGACGCCTCGGGCGGGCGACAACCGGCGCCTGAGCCAGCTGGCGGTGGAGGCGTTCGAGCGGCACGACCGGCGGGAGTCGGGCGGCGCGCGCGGGGAGAGGGAGGCCCGCGAGGAGCGCTTCGGCGCCTGGCGGGCCGGCGTGTCGTCTGGGGTTGCGAAGGAGCTCCGGGAGGTCCATGCCGGTTGGGACCGGCGGAAGAACCACGAGTGGTGCGAGTTCGGGGACCGGCAGGCCGAGGCGGCCCGCGCCCGGGCGGGCAGGGACGCCGAGGTCCACGACGACGTCGGCCGGGTCCGGAACGGCGAGAAGCTGTGGGCGCAGCCGAGCGTGGCGAGGACGGAGAGGACGGAGAAGACGGAGAGGAAGTCCTTCTCGGAGCTCTTCACGCGGGCGGACGTGCCGGACGCCGACGGCGGCCGGGTGGTCTTCACGGCCAAGGCGGGCGTCGAGCCGAAGACGCGCGAGGTCTTTGCTCAGCTGCTCCAGCAGTCCGGCTGCGGTCTCGCCGTCTCGGACCAGGGGGACGGCCGGATCGTGGTGGAGCCGAGCAAGCGTCGGGTGGTGGTCGACCGCGAGGCGCTGAAGGGGCCGGACGCCGGGTCGGTCCTGCTGGTCGCGGCCGCGTCGGCGTTCGTTGCGGCGCGGAGTGACGGGACGAGGGTCGACCGGGGGGACGGGCTGACGGCGGCGGGCATGGTCGCGTCGAGGGTTGCGTGCGAGCAGGGCCTCGACTACCAGCCGCCGAGGGCGTTGAGGGAGCTCTCGGTGGACCAGTGGTCGGAGAGGGCCGTGGCCGAGGGGAGCCGGCACGCCCGGGCGGCCGCCGACCTGGTGGCGAGCCGGCTGGACGGCCGGGACCGGCCGTCTCCGGAGGTGCAGTCGCGGATCGACGAGGCTCACGCCGCGGTCCGGCGGGCGGCGATCGACGGCCCTCAGGATCGGGTCGGCGGCCGCGAGCTCGACCAGGGCCGGGTCCGGTCGGTAGAGCGCGACCTGCCGAAGACGCAGACCTTGAATCTGCCGGCGCTGGCGGTGACGCCGGCGAGGTGAGGGTGAGATGACGAGGAGGGGGCCATGAGATTCGCGAGGACGTTTCGGCGGGCAAGCGCGGCGGCGGTCCTGGCGGCGGCCGCGGCGTTCGTGTGGGGAGAGTCGGACGAGGCAGCCGTGGTGCGGGCGCAGCAGCTGGCCGTCGTCTGTGACCAGGACTGGAGCACGGCGGTCACGGGCCGCGTGAACTGCTTCGTCGACAGCGCCGGGCGGGGCCGGCGGCTGCGGCGTCGTCATCCGGTCCCTCCACCGGGCGGGAGCGCTACGAACGTCGGCAACTTCCAGGCTGGGGCCCAGTACTGGGACTACCGCGTCCGCCGGCGGGGCGGCTTGCCGCTTCTCTACTGCTCGGCGTCGACGCCGGTGCGTGGCCCGGAGCCGCCCTGGCGCGCGGAAGCGATGGGGGGCGCGATCCGGATCGGCGAGCTCGACTACGGCCGCGTTCAGGCTCCGGCTGACTCCGACCGGCTGGTGGAGACGTTCTGGGGCGGGCGGACCGACACGCGGCGGTGGACTCGGCGCAGCCGGTACGACCGCGAGGGTGGCCGCTGGCAGGGGGAGACCTGGGAGGTGGAGGGTGCGGGTCCGGACGCCGACGAGGACGGGGAGTCGGGCGGCGCCGCCGGCGGCGGGCGCGACGGCCTGGCGGCGGGCTCTCCGGGCGCGAGCTGCCCCGAGGACGGCCTGCTCGTGAATCGGCTGGTGACGGCGGGGAGGCTCTTGGGCGGTTGCATGGCGGGGAGCCCGGTCGGCGAGCACTGGATCCATGACGCTGGCCGGTTGCGGGAGGAGGCGAGCTATCGCCCTCGTGGCGAGGGAGCGGACGGCGAGGAAGACGATGTCGGAGAGGAGGACGAAGGCGAAGAGGACGACGGCGGTCAATCGCCGGTCGGTGTGGACCATCCGGACCACCCTCGCTTCGATGGCCACCGGACGGAGCCGGTGTTGCCGGCGGACTGCGACTTCCGTCCCGGGGCGCCTGACTGCGACGTCTGCGAGGTCGATCCGCTCTATTGCGAGTGGCGGGACTTGGGCGACAACTCCGGTGAGGGTAGCAACCTCGGCCAGGGTCCGGTGACCGGGAACGGCGGGGTCGACGATTCTCCGGGAGGCGGAGTCGGCGACGTCGGCGACGGCACCGATTACCAGGACGGCGCCGGCGTCGTGGCCGTCCGCCACAACCTGGCGTGTCTCGAGCTGAACGCGTGGGAGGTGAGGGAGCGGGTCGTCGTGGAGACGGTGGACGTCCACGATCCGAGCTGCGACCTCGGCGGGAACGGACTCAGGGACCCGTCGTGCGACCTCCGGGGCTTCGACGCGAACGGCAACCTGCAGCGGGAGGAGTCGCGGCGCGAGCTCTACTGGGCGCGGATCCGCGGCCCGGAGAACGTCCCCTGGGCGCGGGTGTTCTGGGAGGGCCTGCCGTCCGAGATGGGCGGGCCGTTCGGGTCGGACGGCGCCGGCGCCGTCGTGATGGGCCAGGACGGCAGCGGCTACTGCCTCCTCCGGCAGGGGCTCGTCCGGAACCCCGCCCTGCCCGGCGTCGTGCCGTCGGTGTCGCGGTACCTCGCCGGCGTCTGGGCGGAGCCCTTCCGGGGCAGCGTCGCGGCGGTGTGCCCGTCGCAGGAGGACTCCTTCGGCGCCTCGGTGTCGGTCGCCGGCGCTGGGACGTTCGGCGCGGCCGATGCGCGGTTCGATGTCCGGGTCTCGGTCGACCACGCGCCGGTCGTCGGAAGCCCGGGGCTCGACGAGGACCGGCCGCAGGCCGACTACCGGTCGATGCGCCCCTGCGCCGACCATCCCGAGGGCGCGACGGGCTGCGGCGAGGCCTTCGCGTCGAGCGACGCCCGCCGCCGGCGCCTGGCCGAGGCCGAGCGGCTGATCGGGGTGGAGGAGTCGCGAGGCAACACCCGCTCCTGGTCGGTGGGGAAGGACGCGGAGGTCGTGGCGTTCGACTGGCGTCTCGCGGACACGTTCAATCGGCCGCACGTGGACGGCGTGGACCGCGTCCTCGCCCTCGAGACGGCCCACGGCGACGCCGTCGGCGACTTCGGGTCGGCGACGAGCAGCGAGTCCCGCGTGCTGGCGGGTCCGTGGTTCGGGTGCGGGAGCCTCGAGGGCACGATGTTCGGCGACTCGGACTCGCTGATGAGCTGGTGGAAGGGGCGCGGCGCGGACCTGCAGGACGAGCAGCTGGCGTTCGTGGCCGCCGTGCAGCCGCTGGCCGACGCGGTGGCCGCGGCGGAGACGGAGGCGGAGCGCGCGGGTGCGCGGGCGGCGTTCGAGGCGGCCGTCGCCGAGCGCTATCTGGAAGCCCGGGGCGACACCCGAGGCATCTGCGGGTGACCGGGGGGTTCCGAGCCCGGTATCCCTGCGCGATGTCGGTGCGGCTGACGCGGGAGCAGCAGGCGGAGCTGGACCGGTTGAGCCAGGAGTTCCGGGTGTCTCGGGCGCAGCTGCTGCGGGAGGCCATCGATCTGGGGTTCAAGCCGATGGTGAAGCGCCTTCGCCGGGACCGCGGCGGGACGGAATCCGGCGGTCGCGGCCCGGTGAACGGGACGGATTAAATCGAAAGGGGTGGGGGATGGATCTTGTTGGGGTGTGCGGCAGTCCGGTGGGCGCTCTCCTGGTGACGGGCTGGTTGCTGGCGTGGTGGACGGCGGTCGTCCGGGTGCGCGCGGCTCGAGAGGCTCCGGAGGGGCGCCGGACGGTCGGGGCGGGCTGGCGCGAGCTGGTTCACGTGCGCCGTGAGCCGGGTCGGTCCGTACGGCTCGGCGCCGCGGCGGCCGGGGCATGCCTGGTGCTGTTGGCGTCGGCCGGCGAGGCTGCGGCCGCGGTGACCCTCGAAGATGTACGTCGCGCGCCGCGGCTTCAGGAGCTCGGCCCCGCGGTGCCGATGGTCGAGGACGAGGCCCTGGTCGACTGGGCGACGGACTGGCAGCGGCGCCTCGAGCCGCTGTCGCCGCAGTCGATCGACCGGCTGTCGGTGGGGCGGCGCTCGGTGTGGCGCACGGTGGCCGGGGTGGTCCTCGTCGCGGCCGCGGGCTACGTGGCCTACGAGAGCGTGCGGTGGCACCGACAGGACGCCGGCCGCATGGTCGCGGGCGGCAGCCGGGCACGGTCGGCCTGGAACCACGTCGGTCTCGCCGGCGGCCTGTCGCTGGCCGGGATCGCTGGCGGGACGGGCCGCATGATGCTGGGCCCGTGGAGCCGGGTGCGGGGCATCGAACAGGGGTATCTGTGAACGGACGGCGGAAGCCGCCGCGCTCGGAGGTGATCACTCGCGCTGACGGGCGGGTGCACCTCCGGCGTTGGCGCCTGTGGCGCGGGAGGTTCTTCTCGGTCTACCTCCACCGCTTCATGGCGCCCGACCAGTCCGAATGCGCGCACGACCATCCGTGGCCGTTCGTATCGCTGGTGCTGTGGGGCGGCTACGTCGAGGAGGTCTGGCCGGACGGCGATTCCGCCGCGGCGGAGCGTGTCCGGCGTGGGCTGCTCTCGCTCGCCTCGCGCGACGCGCTGCACTGCCACCGGGTGGTGGCGTGCCGGCCGGGCCGGACGTGGACGCTGGTCCTGACGGGGCCGCGGCGCCGTAGTTGGGGGTTCCGGACTCGGGCGGGCGGCTGGGTGCCTGAAGAGAGCTTCGATCCGGCGGTGGATTGCTGAAATCACCAGGCGCACGCGGCGGGAGAGGGACCCGGAGCGGTGGCAGGAAGGGAGACGCGTTGTGAAGGTGAGAGCGAAAGCGGGCCGCTTGGCGCGTCACGTGGCGATAGCCGCAACCGGTGGACCGCCACGGGCGAGGCTCGTGAGCCACGAGGCAGCCGGGCCGGTAGAGCGGCGGGTCTTGCCTCGAGCGGACGTGGTGACGCTCGACAACGGCGGATTGGACCGGCCGCGAGGTGCGCACCCCCCACCGAAGCCGGCTGAGCCCGAAGAGCGGAAGACGGAGCCGGAGCTTCCGCGGGAGTCTGACCGCCTGGCCGCGGCGGAGTCGGAGCTGCACGGCGGCGCGGCGGCGGTGTGGGCGGACGTGCTCGCTTGCGAGGACTCCGACACGCTGAAGCGCGGCAAGGTGCGGAAGCAGATCGGGCGGATCCTCCAGGGGCAGGGGCTCTATCTGTTCGTGGCGTCGGCGATGCACTCGACCACCGCTGCGCGGAAGGCGAAAGGGCGGGCGGCGGCGCGGCGCACGCTGGTCGCCGAGGCGGCGCGGGGCTGCCGCTCGGTGGCCGAACACTGGCCGGAGCATCTGCCGGCGTTCGAGGCGGCGTTGCGCCATGCGCTCTGCCATCCCGCGCCGCTACCTCCGAGGGAGAGGAAGACGGTATGACGAAGCTGACCCTGGCGGCGCCTCATCGGAACGCGACCCTCTCGCAGCAACATGGGCGTCGGTAACGAGGCGTGCGAGGCGGTCCTGGCGGTCGGGCTGGTGTTGGGCTTCCTGCTGCTCGCGCACGTGGTCGTGTTGATGGACATGGAACGGGCGCGCCGGGGACGCCGCCGTCGGAGACGTTGAGGCGGGTGCTGTCGACCCTGCCGGGTTACGGAGTGATGAACCTCAGGATCCCAAAGGTGAGGGCCGCCGTCGTGATGACGGTGCCGACCATCCACTTGATGAGGCGGGTCTCGAGGTTGGCGATCTGGGTCGAGAGCCGCGAGTCGAGAGCGGCGATCTCGGTCCGCACGTCGGCAATCTCCGTGCGTACCTCGGCGAGTCCAGCCTTGAACTGGTCGGTAGTGACGTGGTCGCCGTGCTGGGCGGCGAGCCGGACCGCGTCGGTGATGGCGTCGGCCTGGGCCGGCGGGAAGTCCGCATCGGTCAGCGACCGGGCGACGGCGTGCGTGTCGAGCATCGATGCCTCTCCAGAGGAGCTGTCCTCAGACGCGCTGTACGGGGCTCGGAGCGGTCAAGGTGCCCATGGCTTCCGAGGTTCCGTCGAAGACGCTACAGGCCGTTCCCGCCGGCTTGAGGGGCCTGTTCGGCTGCGGGTTGCGAACGGCCCGCGTCCGGGACCGGGACGCACGCCGGAATCCGGATCGGCGGCGGCGTGGAGACGGACCATCGGACGTTGCGCGCCGAGTGGTCCTCGCATCCCGGCCGCTGGACGAGCAGGTCGAAGTCCTCGTCCATCGGGGCCATGAGGGTGAAGTGTCCGGCGGGGTCGGTCCAGGCCTCGCTCGGAGCTTCGGGGTGGGAGCCCTCGATGTAGACGCGGACGAGCGAGACGGCCTCGTCGGGAGCGACGATGCGGGACGTGCCGATGACCTGGACGGGGAGGGTGCTCATGGCAACGAGGATCATGGCGGCGCTGAAGGGCAGCATCGACAGGCGCACGAGGATCGATACCGCTTTCTGGCTTCTCGGGCTGGTCGTGGTCATCGTCTTCCTCCGGTGGACGGTCACCCCCGGCGGGTCGAGCCGCCTCGCGGACTTCCTCGCGTGGGTCCAGGGCCAGGGCGCCGTCGGCGCGAACCTCTCGGATTATATGCCGTCGCGGATCGAGACCGCCGAGCGCATGCTCGAGGTCGCCGGCGTCGGCCCGGACCAGGTGTTCCTGGACATCGGCTCGGGCGACGGCCGCCTCGTCGTGCTCGCGGCCCGCGCGGGGGCGGAGGCCATCGGCATCGACCGGCAGGAGCTCCTGGTCGAGCGCGCCCGCGACAATGCGGCGATGGCGGGGGTGGCGGACCGCGCGCGGTTCGTGCACGCCGACGCGCTCGACGTCCCTTCGATCGTGGAGCGCGCCGACGTCGTCGCGGTGTTCCTCACCATCGCGGGGCTGACGGTGGTCGGGCCGTACCTGGCCGAGGTGTTGCGCCCGGGCACGGTCGTCGTCTCGAACACGTTCGCGGTCCCGGGGTGGCGGCCGGAGTCGGTGACGATGGTGGAGGTCGACCGGCGCTGGGGCCGGACCCCGGTGTATCGCTACCGGATGCCGGAGGCCTTCGCCGGCGACGCGGGGGACTGAGGATGGCGTCAGAGGGCCGTGTCCTCGTCGTGGTGGAGTCGCCGGCGAAGTGCCGGACGATCCAGAAGTACCTCGGGCCGTCGTACGTCGTGCAGGCGAGCCTCGGGCACGTCCGGGACCTGCCCGCGAAGGGGCAGCGCGGCGGTCCGTGGGAGGAGCTCCCCGGTCTCGATCCGGAGAACGGCTGGGCGGCGCGGTGGGAGGTCCTCGACGGGAAGCGCGACACGGTCGCGCGGCTGAAGAAGCTGGCCGGGCGCACGCGCGTCGTGGTGCTGGCGACGGACCAGGACCGCGAGGGCGAGGCCATCGCCTGGCATCTCTGCGAGCTTCTGGGCGGCAGGCGGGAACGGTTCCGGCGGGTGACCTTCAACGAGATCACGCGTTCGGCGATCGAGCGGGCGTTCGCGCGGCCGCGGCGCATCGACGGGCGTCTGGTCGACGCGCAGAACGCGCGGCGCTTCCTTGACCGGGTGGTGGGCTACCGGGTGAGCCCGCTCCTGGGCCGCCGGCTGGGCGCGGGGCTGTCGGCGGGGCGGGTGCAGTCTCCGGCGCTCCGACTCGTGGTCGAGCGGGAGCGGGAGATCCAGGCGTTCAAGCCGACGGCGTACTGGGAGGTGGTCGTGGCCGCGCGGTCAGCCGAGGGGGACCTGGTCGAGTTCGAGGTGGTCGACGGCGATACTTCGGCCGCGGCCGCGCGCGCGAGCGGCGACCGGGCGCTGCGGTTCTTGGAGGAGGCGGCGGCGTCGCAGGCGGTGGAGCAGGTCCGCGCGGCTGGCCGTGTGGTGGTCGGTTCCGTGCGGTCGGCCGAGGAGGTCCGGAAGCCGCCGGCGCCGTTCACGACGTCGACGCTGCAGCAGGCCGCCTCCGCCCGGTTGAAGCTCGGCGTGGCGGAGACGATGGAGGTGGCGCAGAAGCTGTACGAGGCGGGGCGGATCACCTACATGCGCACGGACTCGACGGCGTTGTCGGCCGAGGCGGTGGAGGCGCTGCGCGGCGAGATCGCGGCGAAGTGGGGCGACGAGGCGCTGCCGCCAGGCCCGGTCGCGCATGCGTCGGCCGCGCAGGCGCAGGAGGCCCACGAGGCCATCCGGCCGGCGGACGTGACGCGTTCCGTCGCCGGCGAGAGCGACGTCGCGGAACGGGTCTACGACCTAGTTCGCCGGCGGGCGCTCGCCTCCCAGATGAGCGACGTCGTGCTGCGCCGCACGCGCGTCGGTGCCGAGTCGGCGGGTGTCGGCCTCCGCGCGCGGGGAACGGTGGTGGTCCGTTCGGGGTGGTACTCGGCGTGGCCGCCGGACGAGGAGGAGGAGCGGCTGCTGCCGCCGATCGGGGAGGGCGACGAGATGGTGGTCGAGACGGCGAGGTCGGTGCGGAAGCGTACGAAGGCCCCGAAGCACTTCACGGAGGCGTCGCTGGTGCGCGAGCTCGAGAAGCGGGGGATCGGCCGGCCGTCGACGTACGCGGCGACGCTGAAGACGCTGGCCCTCCGCGAGTACGTGGTCGCCCGTCGGCGCGATCTGCTGGCGACGGAGAAGGGATGCTCGGTCGTGGATTGGCTCGGACGGGCGTTCCCGGAGTTGCTCGACTACGGGTTCACGGCGCGCCTTGAGGAGCAGCTCGACCGGATAGCGGCGGGCGGCGCGGACTGGAAGCGGCTGCTGGACGTCTTCGACAGCGAGCTGCGGAAGCGGCTGTCGGCCGCGCCGGGCGTGGCGGCCGAGGGGGTGCGGGTATGACGGGCGGGGAGAAGGTCGTCGGTCGCATCGCGGTGTTCGTGGTGATGGGCGTCATCCTGTTCATGGGGGTGCGGTACGTGAGGTCGGAGGGAGCCTCGGCGCCCGAGCTGTTTGCCCGGGCAGCCGGTGTTCCCGCGGACCCGTGCGCGCTCGACGGCGTCGAGTGTCAGGACCTGCCGGACGGGGGGCAGGCGTACGTCGGCGTCTTCGACGCGGCCGACGTCCAGGGCCGGTTCTCGGGGCTGTGGCTCGGCATGTCGTGCCTGCGGGGCGCCTGGGCCGTGGAGTTCGGGGCGGACGGGCTCGAGCGTGCGCTGCCGGGCCCGGTCGAGGTCTCCTGGGGCTGGTCCGGGATGGCGCCGGAGGACGCGCTGCTCGTGCAGTGGCGCCTCGAGGCGGGACGGGTGCTGACCGACCAGGGGCACCACGTTGTGAACGAGCTCGCGGCGCGGTCGCTCTACACGCGGGTGCTCGACGCGCTGGACGTGAACGTCTTCCTCGCCCGGATCTCATCGAGGGAGGGTGAGGTGCTGGTGCAGGGCGTGTTCGACCTGCGGCGCTTGCGCCGGTACGTGGCGACCGTCGGTGAGGTATGCGTGTGAACGAAGATGGGACTGCGGTTGGCCCGAGCCGCGAAGGACAGCCGGCGCCTGACTCGGGCACCACCCGTCGGCACGCCCGCATGACCGCCGCGCTGCGGACGGCGCACAGAGAGGCCGCAGAGGACGCGATCACGACCTGGCGAGGGGAGGCGGATGCCCGCGACTGGATCCGCGCCGCGCTGGATTCTGGAACGACTCCTCCCCACCTGTGTCCGGTGCTCCGGGAGATCGCGGAGTTGGTCAGTGCAGGAACAGACGAGAGCTGCCCCGGAAAGACGGCCGCCGAGATTGCGAGACGCTGCCGGAACGAGTACGTCGCTCGCGAGCAGGTGATCCGCGTTGGGCCGGAGGAGGCCTTCCCCGACGACTACTGCGCGGGGGCGCTCGCACGGTACCCGCCCGAGGATAGAGGCGCGAACAGCAAGACGGTGCGCGGTGTGCTCGGGCGGAAGACATGCGGCTGGCGGGAGCAGCCGACGAGCTGCGAGTTCCACGAGGCGGTCCGCAAGGCGACCCACGAGAAGACGCGTCGCGAGCGGACGGTGACGGAGGCGTTCTTCGCCGAAGCGACGGACAGTCAGATCCTGCTGGCCTGGTCCGAAGGAGCGTTCACGTGGCGGCAAGCGGCGAGAACCATGCGCAACGACCCGGGAACCTCGTCGAGACGGGCTCTGTGGCTCAACCAGCGCGCCAACTTCGCCACGTGGCACGGATTCCGGTTGTGGAACGTCTGACGCTGGGGGCGGCGGCGTCGAAGACGTGGCGGCGGGCAAGCCAGACCGTCAAGAGACTGCTCCGCCGGCACGACGAGCGGGTTCAGGCGTGCCTTGCCGGAGGCAGCATCCTTGCGGCCCGGTGGAGGCACCGGGAGAGCGTGGATATCGACGTCACCGTGTTCGGGCGAGAGGACCTCGCGGACCTGACACGGCAGAACGAGCACAACCTGATTGCAGCACTGGGAGGCGTGAGGGTAGCTGAGGAACCGGAGGTAATCACGTGTCTTCTCGCCGGGGGCAAACTCGACATCAACACGGCGCGTGGACCGATGGACGGAAGCCACCGGGACGCCATCGTCGATGGACGACCGGAAAAGGCTCTCGCCACGGCGCAGGTCCTGTGGGGCAAGCTCCGGCGGGGCATCGATGCTCTGCCTCGCGACGCTTTCGACTTCGCGACCGCGGCCGAAACGGACCCCGGGGAACTCGCGAAGGCGTGGAACTTGTTGCCGCGGCACGAGCAGGAGACAACGGTCAGCGCACTGCGGAGCACCGTCAAGCGTAACGCCGGAGCGTACGGAGAGGTGCTCCAGGGTGTGGCGGAACGCTTCGCGGTGCCGCCGAAGGAGCTGAACACAAGAGCAATTGCGGCGCTGGAGGCTGCCACGTATACACGAGTCGAAATCAGATTGGGCCACGGCTGCACGCTCATGCGCCGGGAGACGCGGGCGGGACCGCTCGAACCTGAGGTCTACGACACGATCGACATGCGGGAGTTTCTCAAACACACCGGTGTCGGTTCATACATCTCCAATCTCGGAGACGTCGAGGAAGTGAACCTCGTGTACATGGCAGAGTTGATGCAGGCTTCCAGCGCTACGGGGCTCGTGTACGACACGACCGACGAGGCTCGCGTGCGGCGCCTGATCGCGGCGCCGCGCAAGTACAGCGCGGGGCGCCTGATCGCGGCCCGCTTTCGAGAACAGGAGGCCCTGCGGGCCAGCGAGGCCAAGTCTAAATCGGAGGACGTCGATCGGTACAGGCCTTCCGGCGTGGAGCAGACGCCGCCGGCGACAATCGCGGATTCTGGAGTTCTTCGACCGCCTGAACGGGAGGTTGGAGAGGGAGGATCCGTGATCGCGCTGATCATCCTCGGGATGCGTTGGTCGCCTGAACTCGGCAAGGGTCTGGGCACGCTGCCGGTTGTTGCGTTAACCGTCGTGGGAGCGCTGTCGGGCGCGGATGAGGGCATCCGCGGGCTGCTCATCGGCGCGGCCGTGACGGGGATCCCTCTGGGCGTAATCTGGCTGGCAACGTGCTGGAAGGCCGGCCGTGAAGTTGAGCGAATGCGCGCGAGACCGGGGGGGCGGCATGATGATGACGACTTGTAACCCGGCGGTAGGTGAGTACGACGAGCTGCTCTTCGCGGTTCGCCGTTCGGTTCGGTACCACCGCCATCGTGAACGCTTCCTTGACCGTGTGTACCAGATGGGTGCTGTCCTGACCGTGTTCTTCGGGTCAGCTACGGTCGCGGCGCAACTGGCCGAGCTTTCGCCTCGGTGGGCCTGGGTGCGTCTCCTCGTTGCGTCTCTGACGACCCTCGCTGGCGCCACCGAACTGGTCTTCGGGCCTGCGCGAGCTGCCCGGCGTCACGATTCCCTGGCCGTCAGCTTTCTGGCCCTGGAGAAGGACCTGCATCATGTCGGGTCGTCGCTCACGCCGGAAGCGCTTGTCGAGCTTCAGAGCCGTCGGCTTGACATCGAGGCTACTGAACCGCCGGTGTATCGGGTGCTCGATGCGATCTGTCACGACGAGTTGGTGACGGCGCTTGGGATCGATCCGTCCCAACGCTCCAACGTCACCCGTTGGCAGCGGTTGTGGCGGCACGTCCTCGATGTCGGCGCCCACCGGCTCAGGAAACACGCGGAATGATCGCCTTCAGCCGGTCCTCCGCGGCGTCGCCTCAGGGCAGTCACGGCGCGCGTGCGTCGGGCTGGCGTTCCCGTGGTGTGGCAGCGAGGCGTGACCCGGAACAGGGACCTGCGGCGCTACGTGGCCACCGTGGGTGAGGTCTGCGCGTAGGCGGGCCGCTCGGAAGGGGTCACCACCGGCGCCGTGGCGGCCCGGTGGTGGAGCGGGCGTCGTCACCAAGGAACTGGACGAATCGTGAGACCGATGACCGCCGCAGTCGTAGCCGCAATCGCGATGGCGTGTGCGCCCGCTGCCGAGGCCCCGACCCCGACCGTCGGCAGTCTCGAAGCGGTGCGGGACGGCGAGACCGACGTGCTTCTGGCCCGAGTCACGGTGGGAGGTGCCGTCGTGGGCTTCGCGCTGTCCTGCGCCGCCGCGCGCCCGCTGATGACCGTTTACCTGGGCCCGTTCCCGTCGCGGCTCCAGGCCCTGCAGCTGGCGACTCGCACCGCCGGCGGCTCGGTGACCCGGTTCGGGGCGGCGTTCCGCGCCGACGCGGCGAGCGGGTTCCACAGCCCCCGGCTCGCGGGTGACGACCTCGCCGCGTTCCTGGAAGCGGTGCTCGCCGCCGGAACCCTCGTCTCGAACGGCTACCGCTCCTACCGGGTTCAGCTGACGTCGACCGAACGAACGCGGCTGGTGACATTCCTGGAGGATTGCGGACGATGACCGGCCCGGGCAAGCGCCTGACCGTCGTCACGGTGGCTTGCGTCCTGATCGGACTTGCCGCCGTGGTGGCGGCGTGGCGGGACCCGGATGGTGGCTTCACGGTACTGGCTACTGCGGCGGGCTGGCCCTGGGCGTGGGCCGCCCTCGAGGGCGGGCTGGTGTGGCGGCGCGGCCGGGCCATGCAGTCCACGGGCCTGGAGCACGCCCTGGCCACCTACGCTGCCGGCGGCGCCGCGGCCGTGCTGCTCGGGGCGCTCGCATTCGCCGTCTGGGGCGTGGACCTCCCCGGTGGGTCCCAGCTGCCCTGCGGACCGCTGGAGCCGCTGTGCGCGGCGCTGACGTGCATGGCCGTGGCGTGCGTGATGTGCGGCTGGACCCTGGGGTTCGTCTTCCCGGCGCTGCTGCCGCCTGCCGCGGCCTGGGCCAGCGCCCAGCTGCTCGGGGCAGGGCCGCCCACTCGGAATTGGATGCGAGCCGCTGTCGCGCTGACGACTGGGTGCTGGCTGGTCGTGCTGTTGACCGGGCTGGTGCTGGCGTTCGCATGAGGCTGCTTCCTTCGCGAGGGGGCGCCCATATGGGCCTGCTGTTGACCCGCCGCACCCCTGAATCTAACCTGCGGACTGAGGAAGGAGAGGCATGATGAGCCTACGGTGCATTCGGGTGGTCGGCGTACTGGCCGCCTCGCTGGTTGCCGCAAGCGTCGGCGCTCCCGCGCTCGCGCAAGCTGATATCACGTCGGCGGGAGGGGCGTTGGTGCGCCGTGCAGTGCTGAACGAGAATCTGACGGCGCGGGGGAACGTCGACTTGTATAGAGAGCCCCAGCGTGTTTCGTTCCTTCCCTTTCTCTGGCAGCGACCGGAAAGAGCAGGGGAGGTCGAGGCGGGACAAACGGTCGAAGTCGTCGGGGTCAAGGAGACGTTCGCCTGGCAAAGGAGGTTCGTCTGGTTGGAAGTGCGATTACTTCCGGCCACCGAGGACGATCCCCGCGAAGCGGAGCCGGAGCCCCGGTCGGGATGGATCATGTTGGGGCCTGAGCATCTAGCCATCGCGTCCGTTTGGGATCAGTGGGAGAGAATCCGATGATCAGAAGGGTCTCCGTTCAGAAGAGCTCCTGAGGGTCGTTGATGCTAGCTTAGCTGCTAGCGGTGTAGTCGGGGGTGGGTGGGGGCGTTGATCGGACGGCTTCCGAGAGAGAACTCTTTAGGAAATAATTACCTGAGACCGGCCGCCTCCTTGATCGCTTCTGTTGCTAGACTCGCACCGATCTTGGTAGCGAAGTCCAAGGTCCAGTGGCCGGCGTTACGGAGTTGCTTAAGGGCTTTGGAGCGATCGCCGTTCCGTGCTGCCGCTTCAGCGGCAGCCACTGTGCGAATGGCCTTCTCGTGCTCGGGGGTAGGGGGTTCCTGGAGCATTGCTTGTCGTAGCTGCGAAAGCTCTTGTTGGAGAGCAGCAGCGACGCCGTTCATAAAATCGTCGACCTTGAGTTGTTGTTGCTTGGAAAGGTTGGTCCGCCACTCGTTACCGAGGTCCCCTGGGGGAAGAGTATTGGCATCGACATAGTCTGACTTGGAAAAACGAGCTTTGTCGAGCAAGAAATCGCACGAGAGTTGGAAATCGAAACTGCCACAACGAGATGTGCATCGCAGGTATACGACGTATCTATTGCGTTGGTCGTCCCGGGTGACTGTGCGGCGGTACTCTTGGCTGGAGTGCGGGTCGATCACTGAAAGCTGCTGCGGTATACCGAACTCGGGCAACGAAAGCGCATAGTACGTCAAGTAAGTTCTCTCTGTCGGAATACCCTGCCAGTGTGTTTCTACGTGGCATTCGGAGCTATTTCTTCGGAAGTAGTTGTCTCCAAGTTGTCGTGCTCGGCATCTCGCGAAGCCGTCAGCGTATCGCTCAGTGTCACGGTCATCAAGGAAATGGAAAGGGCCGCTGCGCTTTTCGTCGTATTCGTCTGCGAACGCTACTGTCAGGTCGCTTGAACTTTGAGCGGCGCGCATCCTGAATGAGCGGAGCGTTCCGCTTTCCTCCAGCTGCTCTACGATCACTGCATTGACTATCATCGTGGCGCGTTCTTCATGTGTGTGGGACGGAGAAGTTGATTGAGATTCGGCGGCGGAGGTCTCCAGAGGACGAGGGCAGAGGCCGACGTGACTGGTGTCGAGAGGAAACCCACGTTTCAGTCGCGCACTTCGGAACCACGGAACATGACGGGTTCCGTGTGCGACATCTGTCAGATACAATACCGGAATCAGCATTTCATGGGCAAGGGGGGCCGTGAAGACCGTCGCCTACCTCAGGGTCTCGACGCCGCAGCAGGACCTGCGCAGCCAGCGCCTGGCCATCCTCGAGTACGCGCGTGCGCACGACTTCCGCGTCGACGACTTCATCGAGGCGACGGCGTCCGGACAGGCCTCGGAGAAGCGCCGGCGGCTCGACGAGCTGACGAGCACCCTCGAGCCCGGCGACCGCCTCGTCGTCAGCGAGCTCTCGCGGCTCGGCCGGTCGCTGGGGCAGGTCGTGACGATCCTCGACGCCCTCGCCAAGGGCGGCGTCGCCCTCGTGGCTCTCAAGGAGAACATCCGGGTCGACGGCAAGCAGGACATGCAGACGAAGGTCATGACCACGCTCTTCGCGCTGTTCGCCGAGATCGAGCGAGACCTGATCTCCGAGCGCACCCGCGAGGGCCTCGCCCGGGCCAGGGCCTCGGGCCGGCAGCTCGGTCGCCCGAAGGGCTCGCTGGGCGTTTCGCGCCTCGACGGCCGCGAGGACGACATCCGGCGCTTCCTCGAGCTGGGCCTCTCCAAGACCGCCATCGCGAAGCTCACGGGCGTGTCGCGCACCGCCCTGTACAGCTTCATGAACACGCGGGGCCTCGGGCCGCGCCGTCGGTGACGATCGTGCATGCGAACAACGCGGAGTCGGCGCTGGCGCGTCTCGGCGAGACGCACCGTGTGGGTTGGCGGCGGCAGGGAGGCGGTCATCCGCGAGTTGAGGCACGGACGCCGGAGGGAGAGTCTCAGACGCTCCGGTCCGGCGTTCGCCCATGGTCTCTACGGTCCCACGATGTGGAGTCTTCGATCAGTGACCGCCCTCAAGCCGTTTTCGGGAGTACGTGCTCTGCAACGTCTTCGCGGGTGCGCACGAGGAGCTTGAAGCGATCCTTGCCGGTGAAGATGGCGTCGAGGAGTTCTCGGGGAAACCGCGTGTCGTCTCCACCCTCCCAGAGAGGCCGCTTGCATTCGGGACAGCAGGTTTCCCGATCAAGTGAGGTCTTTTTCGTGGCCGTGTCCAGCGAGAGAGTCGTCCCGCAGTCGATGCAGCTGACTTCGATGCGCAGGACATCCTGAATGCTGATGAGTATCTGTTGACGTGGGTTCGTCGTGCGGGTAAACTTCAACTGTTCGGGCGTCATAGCGCCACCTCGCAAGGTCAGCCCGTCGTCCCCGCCTGGTCAAGCGTTTGGACGAGCCGACCTGGAAATCACGCCCCGGCAACATGCCGGGGCGTGTGACTGTACGGGATTCTACCACCATCCTCGACGAGCTGACGAGCATCCTCGAGGTCGGCGACCGCGTCGTCGTCAGCGACGACTCGCGGCTCGGCCGGTCCCGCCGCAGGACGCACGGCGCCGCGTCTCGGCAACGGTCAGCGGCCCTCTATATGGACGCCTCCCGGTAGGCAAGGCTCGATTCGGTGTGCCTGGGAACAGGTTGCAGCTCTATATCCGGCCTGTTCGTGCAGGATCGACTCCTGCTGGCCCCGATGGAATCAGCCGACCCGCGCCTCATTCCTCCTAAAGGGTGTTTCCCCTTGAGGGCCGCTCCAGGCTTGGCGGGTCGCGGTCTGACCTGTTTGCCATCACACCTTGTCGTTGCCTTGCGCAACCTTCAGCGGCCACCTCCTCCGATTCGTGGTTCACGTTCCTGCGCTGCCCAACCTCAGGCGGACGGGACAGCAAAGTTCGGCTCGTACTCCCGGTCATGGGCCAGCAAGGCCCAGATCGTGCGCGCTGTCTTGTTCGCCAACGCCACGGCCACCACATTCGGCGGACGACGCCTGGCCAGCTGGAGCTGCCAGGTCGACGGGGTCTTGGCGTGGGTGAGCGCCGAGCGGGCGCCGTGGATCAGCAGAGTGCGCAGGTACCTGTCTCCCCGCTTCGAGATGCCCAGCATGCGCACCCTCCCGCCCGTGCCGCTGTGGCGAGGCACCAGACCGAGCCACGCGGCAAACTCGCGACCGGACCGGAACGCGGACGGGTCGCCCATCGCCGACACCGCCGCGGTCGCGCTCAGCACGCCGACACCCGGGATCGCCGCAATCCGTCGGCTGGCCGGGCTGCTCCGGTGCCACACCGCCAGTCGCCGCTCGATCGCGCCGACCTCGGCATCCAACTGCGCCACGCGTGCCCACTGCTCCCGCAACGTCTCGACCACCATGGCCGGCAGTCGCTCCGAGACCCGGGCAAGCGCCGGGGCCATGTCCCGCCGCATCCCCGCGCGGCCACGCGGCATCACCTCGCCGTACTCGGCCAACAGACCCCGCAGGCCGTTGATCTGCGCGGTGCGGAACTTCACCAACTGCTGCCGCATCCGATGCAGCGCGAGAACCCCCTGCTGCTCCTCGCTCTTGACCGCCACCGTCTTGACGCCGGGCTGCTGAACCGCCGTCCAGATCGCCCGCGCATCGTGCGCATCGTTCTTGTTGCCGCTCACGAACGGCCGCACCATCTTCGCCGGCACCACACGGACCTCGTGGCCCAACGCGTGGAGCCGTCGCGCCCAGTGCTGGGAGCCGCCACAGGCCTCCAGGCCCACCAGGCACGGCGCCCGATTGGCGAAGTGCTCCAGGAACTTCCCGCGGCTCAACCGCCTGTCCACCATCTCGCCGGTCTCAAGGTCGACCCAATGCAACTGAAACACCCGCTTCGCCGTGTCCACGCCGACGACCGTTCTGCTATTCTTCATCTTGGACCTTCCGGTTGCCTGGGAAGACCTTGCGCCTTCCCCCTTGGGCACTTTAGATGCCGTCGGCCCGGGGGGTCCACCTCACCGTGAAAAGGGACCCCCCGTTCTCCGTCAACACATCAGATTTCTGGCCCTCCTGTCTGAGCGTTCCCGGGCTGTCGGGCGGGCTCGCCCGGGACCGTGGGCGCAGCCGGCGTCAAGGCCGTCAGCCCCGCGAAGCGGGGGCGGAGCGAAGCGACGCGCCTTGACGCCGGCGAGCACACGGTCATGCTGATGGGCCCGACAGGCCGGGTCGTAGCCACCAACCGGAAGCTTGTTGCCGGCGGTTCAGCGGTCACGCCCGAACCCCCTGGGAAGCTCGACGGCCTCCAGGACCGACAGATCGAGCTCGCAGACCTGCTCGAGCAACGCCGCGGTCGCGGACCCGGCGAGGGATGCAGGCAACGCGTCCTGCCACGCCCGATACTGGTCCTGCAGTGCCAGGAGCGTCCGGACCGCGTCGTCCCACTGCTGTGGCCGCGACCTTCGGTCCGCCGGCCGGCGGTACCGGGTCCGGGGCTCGCCGGCCTGGCGCCGCTCCCGGTAACGCGCCTGCCGCTCCGCGTTCGTCAACGCCATGACTATTCCTCACCGTTACGTAACGGACCCGGTGACAGACAGCTCGGCCCCCGGACGTTCACGACATCGAGCTCGGCGGGCTCGACCGAGGCCGCGTTGCAGCGGGCCGGCCCGCCTGACAACCAGCCACGCCGGCCGAAGGGCGGCGTGGCGCGGCACCGGCGTGTGAGCGTGAGTCTCTGTCTGTGCTCGCCCTGATGTCGGTCGCTTGATCTCGGCCCACCGGTTCATCCTGATCACCTCCGCGCTCTCCTGGCTCGGTCGACGGGACGACCGCGTCTCGCCCCGTCGATCATCGCCAGGAGAGCGCCGTTCCCGAGTGCTCAGGGGGTCCCTTTCATGTTGCCGCTACCAATCAGAGGGCGGGAGGCGTCCATTCCATTCCTCCTCGAAGCTGCGCAGGTAACGGGACACGGTGATCCGCGCGCAGCCGATCGCCTTCGCGATGCGCCCGAAGCCGAGGCCCTGGGCGCGAAGCTCGACCATCCGCGCGACCGCCTCGGCCGACATCGGCGGGCGCAGGAACCCGCGCCTGACCGTCACGCGGCCGCGCCGGCGCAGAACCTTCCGGTCGGCGAGGGCCGGCATCGAGCGCTCGTCGTCGTCGACGTCGGGCGCGTGCTTCGCCAGCTCGTGCCAGTCGACGGCGGCGCGCGTCGGCCCGCCGTCGACGGGCTCGGGGTCCGGCATCTGGTCGAGGAGGCCGTCGCCGCCCCGCCACGCGACCTCGAACTCCTGCTCGGGGCTCGCGGCCGACTCGCGGACGACCGCCGTCAACGGCTCGACCTGCTGGTAGACGACCGTCAGCCCCGTCGTGTGGCCGGCGCCGGTGCGATACGACACGTCGGCGAGAGCCGAGCTCACGGCCGGACTCGCCAGCGCCGCGGCCAGCGCGGAGCCCTGCAGGCGCAGCTTCGTCGCCACGCGCAGGGCGCGGATGGTCGAGCCGGCGCCGTCGATCGAGCGGACGACGATCTCGGAGCCGACCCGGAGCGGCCGGCCCTCCCGGAACGGATTCCCGCCGCCGTCGCGGAACCGGTCCCTCCTCGAGTTGCGGACGCGAGTGCTGGCCATCGTTGACTCCTCCTGCGGCGAGTCGCGTCCGGCCTCATGCCGACCCGCGCTCGTGCGCACACGTCGCGCCGCAGGACCCCTGCCCGCGATTCCGGGGTCAGGGAGCCCCGGAGGGGACCGCTGCCCGGGGTGTCTAATCGACCGGCCGATGCTTTTCGGCGCCGGCGTTCAGGCCGGCCGGCCCGGGAGAGCGGTCCCTCGTCGGACACGGGGGTGGTGGTGGGGAGGGCGGTGTTGGTGGTGGGGAGGAGCCGGCCTGCGGCGAAGCCGCGTTTTCTGCCGGCGACGTCAAGGTGAACGAGCGGAGATTCGACGGCCCGGGCGTTCAGCGGCGGCGATCGCTCTTTGCTTAGCCGTCCTTGACGCCGGAATCTGCGAGAGGCGCACCCGCCTGGCCGGCCCGCTGTTCAGGCCGGCCGGGTGCGCCGTCGCAAGGGCAGGGGTTCGCCGCCCATCCCGTGGCCGTCGCCCTTCACGGCCTCGGGATGGAGGCCGGACCGCATTTCCAGGTCCGGCCGTGGGCGGCGTCCGCCCCGCCGGCGGAGCCGGCGTTCGGAGCGGGTGCAGTCCAACCCGCTGCGGGGGCGGATGGGACGACTGTGCGTGCAAGCCAACCTCCCGACCTGGCACGGCGCGAGCAGGGGGAGGACGGGGGCGGCACGCCCCCGAAGCGGCGGGCCGGCAGACCCGCACGCGGGCCGCGGCGGACGGATCGGATACAGTGCGGCCCGCGTCGCTCGCGGGCCCTGTCCGGCCCGCCCTGGTCAGCATCCGGCGGGTGGGGCTCGGGGAGGGTCGGCCTCCCCGTGGAACTGGACCTGCAGCGCGATGGCCTGGAGGCGGCCGGCGTCGAAGCGGTCAACGTGTACCACGACCTCGCGTCCAGTGTCCGGGACGATCGGGTGGTGTATTATCCAAGCCGCCACGCCCGAGGAGGTGCAGTGACCACGCCGGAACTCTTCAAGGCGGTGCGGAAGGCTGCGGCTGCCGCTGCCGCGACCGCAGAGGTCGAGAGTAGCGTGCTGGGAAGCGAACGGGTCCACTTCATGGACGGCCTGCAGGATCCGGATCGTTCGTTCACGGTGCAGAGATTGTGGCTCCCCGAGGGCGTAGTCGCATGCCGGAGGAGGTTCTACCTCCCAACGGACTCGGAGATCGTCGTCTATGACGGCGTGGAGCTCCACCTCGACAACAGTGACGTGCAGATGGGTGGACGTGCCTCCACTGCAGGCACCGGTCTCCTGGAACTCCTGGAGCCCGTGAACAAGCATGGGGTCGTCGAGGAGTTGAAGTGGAGGCCGCTGCGCGGGAAGCCGCCGGTGAGCCCGCAGGAGTTCACCCGTCTGGCGCTCGAAGATCTGCTCGTCCTCAAGTGAGGTTCACCAGGGCCTCCAGGCTGAGTTTGGCAACCGCACCCGGCTGTGCCCGCCACGCCCAAGGTGCCGAGCGCGTGCCCCGCTTTGTCCCCGAGGGCCACTGCCGCTGGCTGAAGCGCGAGGCGGCTGTCAACCGGGCCCGGCCACGTCGAGAGCGTCCGGCCGGGATGCGGTGGGCTGGGTGATGCGTTCCTCGAGGAACAGCTTGGCGTCGCGTCGCTTGGCGAACGCGGCCGAGGAGCGCCACTCGTCGGGCTGATCGGTTGCCTCGTGAACCTCCCAGCGGGCGGAGTCCGGTTGCGGTCCGGACTTTGTTCGCACGAGCCGCCAGCGGCCGTCGGGGGTGCGGTACTCTCGCCGGCCGTTCTTGCCCGGCTCGTGTCTCGGTGTCAGCTTCATGCGCTCGTGCTCTCGTTCCGCCGGCTGCTCTCACGCGCGGCCGGTCGTCACCCGTGCGATTCCACCCGCTCGGCGGGGAGCCGTCGTTCCGACGTCGCCCACGTGTGCACTGACGTCGGCGGCGCCGAAGAGCGGGAGCTGGCGGAGCGCCTGGTCGACCTCGGCGACGGTGGCGGCCCTGAAGCCGTTGCCCGTGTCGACGTCGACTCGAACTACTCCTGCCTCGTCGGTGGCCAGGACTCGCCAGCGGATCGTCATCAGGAGCCTGCTGCCGCCGTGACTAGGTTGCTCTCGTTCCGCACCCACTCGACGAGGGGCGCGGTCTCGCCGGCGGCCCAAGCGTCCCACGCGTCGAATCCCTCGGTCGCCGGCGCCCACCAGGGGAGGCCTGTCCTCACGGCGGCGTCGATGCCGGGACGGACGCCGTTCTTGTCTGGATGGTCGTGGTCCGCGATGACGGCGGCGGGGCGACGGCCGAGCCGTCTGGCCGTCTCGAGGAGTCCGTTTCGGGAGAGGCAGGCCAGGACGCCGAGCGGCGGGTCGGTGATGGTGAGGGCGACCGCGAGGGCGGAGGTCACGCCCTCGGTGAGCAGGAGCGGTCCCGCCGCGCGCCAGCGGGGCGACGTCGCGAGTCCGGGGAGTCGAAGGTCGCGCTGAAACCGCTTGGCGCCGTCGGGTAGGATGAACTGGGCGCCGGCGATGCCGGGAAGCAGCTGCCCGTCGGCGAAGGGCTTCAGCGGCACGAGCCACATGTCGCGGTGCGTCCAGACGAGCCGATCGGATCCGGGGAACTTCCGGCGGAAGTACGACGGCTGACCGCGGTGGGCGACGGCGAAGAGCCGGCGGGCGCGCTGGGCCTGGTCGGAGAGTGTCGGGTCGGCGAGCTCGACCGCGACGGCGGCCGGGCGCCGGCGCCGCGGCCGAACCGGGGCGTCGAACGAGTCGCCGAGCAACGCGCGGTGCAGTTGTCGGTACGTGTGTCCGTGCCGGCATCGCGCGAGCACGGGCTGCACGCGCCCGGGCTTGATCCAGAAGCGGTCGTCGCCGGTCTGGCAGATCGGGCAGGGGCCGCAGTGCTCCTGCCCGCGGCGGCGGAGCGTGATGCCCTGCCGCCGGCACGCATCGATCCAGTCGTGGACCGTGGCCATGATCTGGTTCCGCTCGGTTCGGTCTGCAGGCGCTGGAGGCGGCGGGCAGGCGCGAGCCCGGAGTGACGACCGCGGGTCTGTCCCAACCCGCGCCCTGCTGGTCTCGCATGATATCCCGTCCTGCGCAGGAGCGAATCACCCGCCCAGTCGGAGGAGGGCCTTGACATGAGATGCAGTTCACTCGATGCGGCCGCGCTGGTCGTGGCGGTCGTGGCGACGCTGGCCGGTTGCGCATCGAGGGGGCCTCGCGCGGCCGAGATGGTGCACGTGAGAGAGCGGCGGGCCTGCCAAGTCCGTCCGGAGGCGTGCGGTCCGGAAGCCGGACTGGAGGCGTGGGCGGCGGGGCTGCGCCGCCTGCGCGCCGAGCAGTGCGGGACCGGTCACGGTCTCGGACCCGGCGCGGCCGAGTTCGTTTGCGAGGAGCCGGTCCGGTTCGTGCGCTACGACTTCGACCTGATGCCGTGGATGGACGCGGACTGGGGGTCCCGGCCCGGACCCGCGCGCCGCGGTGCGCTCCTGTGCCGGGAGGACGGCAGCTTCGCGGCCGTGGACAGCAGCTTCGGGGAGTTCTGGGTGCCGGCGCAGTACTACCGACAGGATCGCCACCCGCTGCTGCGGCTGATCCCTCAACAGCGGATGGCCGGGTTCATCGCCTGGGCGCGGCGGTCGTGCGCGGCGGCGCTACGAGCGCAATAGAGCGAGGGGCGGAAGCGAGCTCAGGGTCGGGATTCGGCGGAGAGATTCTCCAGGCGTGTCCGTTCGTCCTGAAGTTCTCTGAGGCGAGCGATGACGATAGACCGGCCGGTTGCGCCGGGAGGTCCCATGAGATCCCAAGTGTCGTCCTCGTGCGTCCTGCGGAAGTCTGCGAGCTGGCGGGCGTAGCGGTTGGCGCGATTGTCTACCGTTGTCTGGGCTACGTCGAGTGTCGAGTTCGCACGTCGCACTTCTCGTCTTGCCTCGCGCCATGTTGAACAAAGCGAGTCTCGAGACGGGAACATGTTACGGGCACTACACGGTATGGTCCCGGCCTTGTTCCTCCAGGTGCGCCCGTTGTCGTCCAAGGCGAGTCCTGTGGCTTCCAAGGCCATAGTTGCATTATCTTCGGCCGCCGTAGCAGCAGCAGCTGCCACGGCGGCCTGCTGCACAGGGGCTTCCAGCAGGCTCAGAATCTCCTGCTGAACGGTCTCGATCTCGTCGAGGGTCACCGCGACTTCGTCGCGGCATCCGGCCGCGAACATGATCGTGAACGGCGCGACGACGAGGAACGACCAAGCGGCGAGGGTTTTCATCCTTGCTCCTGTCGTTGTGGGCAAACCAGAGCGCGGTAGAGCTCGCTCCAGCTGAGGGCGCGGTAGTGCGGCGCCGGGTCGATCCAAGCCGTGGCCTCGCGGGCCTCCGTGGGGCCGATGTTCACCACCCGCAACGCGCCGCAGTGGGCGCAGTGCTCGAGCTCGGTGTGTCCCTCGTGGGCGGCGGGGTCGCCGGGATGCGCGACAGGGCCACGGAAGGGCCGGCGCGTGATGGTCTGGCGCAGGCCGTGGTCGCACTGTGCGATCGCCAACCGGCTCTGCTGCGCGACCACCAGGACGACAGGCTGCTCGTGGCGGTTGGTCCACGCGATGGCCGTAAAGGGCTGGACCGGCGCGAAGCCGAGGGTCGCTAGGAGGTCGTTGACCTGGTCGACGGCGGGCGGGTGCTTCGTGAGCTCGCGCTGCTCGATGTCCAGGTGGTACTCCGCGGGGAGGGTTCCGAGGTAGTGGGCGTCGTCCTCGTACGCGGCTTCGATCGTACGGGGGTCGAGGTCGCCGGGGTGGTCGGGGATGGCGCAGACGATGAACGGGTCCGCGTCCGAGGTCTGGGTGAGCATCATTGGTCCGTGCGGCGCGTCGTCGCCGCCGAAAGGCAGTCGTTGGCGACGAGACTCCAGGAGTCCCTGGCTGCGCCGTCCCTTCCTTCCCACACGGTCTTGGTGAGGTCGCCCATCAGGCAGACTCCGCTGCCCTTCCTGCACTTCGCGAGCCGCGCGGCGGCGTCCCGGAAGGCGGTGACGTCGAGGAACCACGTCTGCGGTTCGGGCGCTCGGGGTCCGGTGACGTTGACCGCGACCCTGGCCGTCGTGTAGTTCGTGCCGGCCTTGGACGTGCGCTCGACGGGGTCGGCGACGAGCCGTCCGAAGGTGGAGATCTGGACGTTGGGGGTCGGTGCAACAGCCGGCGCCCCCGTCGTCGTCTCCGCGGTCGGTGCGTTCGGGGCTGGCGTGTCAGCAGTCATCGGGTCGGGGCTTTCAGGGAACAGCGGGAGCCTGGGGGAGCACGGCGCGTTCGAGCGTTTCGAGGCGCTGTTCGACCTTACCGAACTCGATCTCGACGTTGCGGAGCCGGGTGTTAAACTCGCGAAGGTCCTCGCGCGTCTCGCGATGGTCCTCGCGCATGTCGTTGCGGAGCTCGTCGATCTGGCCGTTCATGACGTCCATCTGGCCCCCAATCGTGGCCAAGTGATCGTTGAGTCCGCCTGCGACGACAGCGATGGTACTCACAATGATCGTTGTGATCGCGAGCCCGGTTCCGATGATGGTCAGGTTCGTCTGGTTCATCTTGGCCTCACATTACCACGGCCCGCCCCATTGCGGCCGTGCCCGCCTTGTCCAACCAGAAGTGAGCCTGAAGGGAGGATTGATTCCAACGTGAAATGAGCCTGAAGGGGCCGGGTCCCGGATCATCGGAGGATGATCGTGAGACTCGACACCCAGCGCCTGCAGACCCTGGACCAGATTCGGGAGTTCCTGGCCGACAGCCGACCGCTCGACCTGCGGCCGCAGACCCGGGCCGAGGCCTACGCGTTCGTGGCCGAGACCCTGGAACGGTTCGACTACCCCGGCCGGGGGAAGGCCGACAAGGGCCTGCTCCGCCGGTTCCTGGTCAGGGTGGCCGGCCTCTCGCGAGCGCAGGTCACCCGCCTGCTGCGCCAGCACCGGGCCACGGGCGCCATCGCCGACCGCCGCGGCCCCCGGCGCCCCTTCCCCCGCCGCTACACCAAGGCCGACATCGGGCTGCTCGCCGAAGTCGACGCCCTCCACGGCACCCTCTCCGGGCCCGCCACCCGCCAGCTCTGCATCCGGGCCCTGCACGTGTTCGGGGACCACCGCTTCGAGCGCCTCGCCGCCATCTCCAACGGACATCTCTACAACCTGCGCCACTCGACCAGCTATCAGCGCCGCCGCGGGACGATGCCCGCGCCGACCCGCGCCGTGCACATCGCCATCGGCGAGCGCCGCCGGCCCCGGCCCGACGGGCAACCCGGCTACCTGCGGGTCGATACCGTCCACCAAGGCGACCTCGACGGCATCAAGGGCCTCTACCACCTCAACCTCGTCGACGAGGTCAGCCAGTTCCAGTTCGTCGGCTCCCTCGAGCGCATCGAGACGCCCTGCCTCGCCCCCGTCCTCGAAGCGCTGCTCCGGGCGTTCCCCTTCATCGTCCGCGGATTCCACGCCGACAACGGTACCGAGTTCATCAACCGCAAGGTCGCCGCCCTGCTGCAGGCCCTCCACGTCGACGAGTTCACCAAATCCCGCCCCCGACGCAGCAACGACAACGCCCTCGTCGAGAGCAAGAACGGCTCGGTCATCCGCAAGCACCTCGGATACGGCCACATCCCCAGCCGCTACGCGGAACGCGTCAACGCCTTCACCCAGCGGGTCCTCTCCCCCTACCTGAACTTCCACCGCCCCTGTCTCTTCCCCGTCGAAGTCGTCGACGCCAAGGGCCGCGTCCGCAAGCGCTACCCCCACGCCAACGTCATGACCCCCTACGAGAAGCTCAAGTCGTTGCCCGACGCCGCCGACTGCCTCAAGCCGGGGACCTCCTTCGACGAGCTCGACGCCGTCGCCGCCGCCATGAGCGACAACGACGCGGCACGCGCCCTCAACCAGGCCCGCGACCGCCTGTTCGCCGCCATCGACCCCGCCGCCTGAAATACCCGCGGCGACGGGCGGCGTCGACCCGCAGCTCGGTGTCGCCGACGCCCGGCCCATGAGTCGCCGCACCGGCGGACGGGGGGGGGAGGGGATGGAGGCAGCGCCGGGTGGCTGGCGTGTCGCCGGCTGCCCGCACCGGTCGCCGGCAAGAGGCAGCCCCGGATGCCGCCGCCGGGTTTGTGCTCCCCGTTCGAACCGCGTAGCTGCGGGCCGGCCAGCGTGTCAACGCGCTCCGCGCGTCCTCCGCTGCGCTACGGCCCTGCGGGTGACACACCGGCCGTCCCGCAACTCGGATTGCAGATATGGGCCTTGCGGCCCGGCCTGGACGGGACGTCCCGGCCGTCCACGAGACGCCGTGGCAGGACACGCGCCCCCCCCCGGCGCCGCGGGAGACCCGTTCGGAGGCCCCGTGCTCCCGGTCCGCTGTTGCCCCGAGTCCGCCGTCGCTCGACAGCCGTGACGTCCGGGCGCCGAGCCGCCTGTCACCGGTCCGTTACGTAACGGTGTGGAGTTGGTCGTGGCGTTGACGAACGCGGAGCGGCAGGCGCGTTACCGGAAAGCGGCGGAAGGCCTGGAGGCTGTCGAATCTACCCAGGGCTTCGGGCTCCCCGGTTCGGACCCGCTCCGTTTTGGACCCGCCCCGCTCCGAACGCCGCGCCGGACCGGAACCGCCGCTCTCGCTGCCGCAGCACGCCGCCCTTCGGTCGGCGTGCCGACCTGGAGGTCGGGCTGGTCAGGCGGGGCGGCCGCCGGAACCACGGCACCGGTGACCGACCACGGGCCACAGACGCATCAAGGCCGGCCACGGGACGAGCCGACCGCCGGTCGCCGACCCGAACCGCCGCCTCGGGGTGGAGTCGGCGGTGGCGGACGACGGCGGACCCCCGGCGGGCACCCCGGGCGCCTAACCCCTCCGCCCAAGCAGGATTGACGTGCTGGCCAGGAACCGGAGGACCTCGGCCCCGCCCATGACGGATAATGTCGGTCAGTGTGCGCCGGCTCACCGCAGCCCGCGCCAGGACCCCTGTTTCGGTCCGCTGATTCGGCCGCCGTCACCTCGGTTCACGTGCCGCCGCTTCAGGCTCATTTCAGGATTGGAAAGCACGGTGCCTCCCTCCGGCCCCACCCCGAGCCTCCCGCGCCCGTGCGGCGTTCCCGACCTGACGCTCGCGGGCGAGGACCTCCAGACAGTCCGGGCAGTTCACCTGGCCGTCGTCGGATGCCAGTCGTTCGTCGGCTGCCGGCAGGCCGCAAGCGGTCAGGGTCTCGTCAGTCTCGTGCCACTCGTGAACCCAGGCTCGTGAACCCGGTGGCGTTGCGGGTTCGGCCGCGAGCGAAGCGAGCGGACGAACCAGGCCCTCACGTCGCTCCGCGGTTCGAATTCCCTCCATCACCCCACTCTACCCCCCCTCCCCCCCTGTGCCCGCAGGCCGCAACTCGCGGCGCGATAGTGGGGCCCCGACCCGGCGGGCCAGGGTCGTCCGAGCGGAACTCGACCCGCCGACGTGGCCGGCGGGTCGCTCGTGATGGTCGGTCGCTTGCAACCCCGCAGGACATCGCGGGGTCGTCCAAGTGGGCGCGCGACAAACAGCCCTGTGGTTGTGGTTCCGACCCGGCGGACCAGGTCATTCGGTGGCGTGATTTGTGGAGGTCCCGACCCGGCGGGCCAGGTCGTCCGGCGGCACTCGACCCGTCGACGTGGTCGGCGGGTCGCCCGGTCGGTGGCTTGCGACCCCGCTGGACATCGCGGGGTCGTCCAAGGTGCGCGCGACAACAGCCCTCTGGGCCGGTCCCGACCCGGCGAGCCGGGTCGTTCGACGAAGCTCGACCCTCGGTCGGGTCGCCGGTGCTGGTCGGTCTCCCGACCCGGACGGAAGAGCCGACCCGCGCGGCCGGGTCGTTCGAAACGCGCCGATCCGGGTCGTTGTGGAACCGGTTGGCCCCTACGAGCGTGTGTGGTACGTTCGGCCCCTCGGGCCGTTCCGCGTGAGACTGTCGCGGGAGTGGGGGAGATGGATTCAGAGCACGAGGCGCAGGACGAGCTGGTCGAGATCGGCGGCAGGCAGTACCGGGTCCATCCGGCGGCGGCCATGTTCCCGATCATGTCCGGCCGCGAGTTCGACGAGTTGGTCGAGGACGTGCGCGTCAACGGGCTGCGCGAGCCGGTCGTCGTCAGGGGCGACCAGCTGGTAGACGGGCGGAACCGGGTCCGAGCGTGCGCGGCTGCCGGTGTCGCGCCGGAGGTCCGCGAGCTGGAGCGCGGGACCGACGTGGCGTCGTGGGTGATGTCGGTGAACGTGCACCGGCGTCACCTGGACGCGTCGCAACGGGCCCTGCTGGCGAGCCGGCTGTCCGCGCTGAGCGGTGAGGTGACGTTGATCCAGGCCGGGGAGCTGATGGGCGTATCGCGGGCCTCGGTGGCACGGGCGGCCGCGGTCGAGAAGGGCCCCGAGCCGCTGAGAGCCGCCGCCCGCGACGGCGTCGTGTCGGTGGGCGACGCCTACGAGTTGCGCGGCGAGGAGCCGGAGACCATCGAGCAGCTGGTCGAGGACGTTCGCTCCGGCGCGGCGCCGAATCTGAGGGCCGCGAAGCGCCAGCGGGGCATCGCGGACAAGCCCCGGAAGAAGGACCCGCGGGGCCGGAAGCCGAAGACCGCGGCCACCGACGCAGGGCAATCGTCGGGCGAGACGGGCGATGGCGGCGGCGGGGTCGCGCTCGGACAGCTCGTAGATCCCGAGGAGCCGGGTCCGGGGCGTCCACCGACGACGCCGGGTTCGGAAGCGGAGACGCTGTTCTCGGGAGCCGAGGCTCTCGAGGCAGGTGAGGGGAACGTCGCCTCGAACCCGGGAGATCTACGCAGTCGAGCGGAAGTCGCCCTGGGCGGACACGCGGCCGTGGAAGGGTCCAGCATCGACGAGGGAGCCCCGTGGCCCGCCGAGGGCGGCGTGGTGTGGCTGAGCAGAGAGGACGGTCTGGACGGCGTGGTCGAGCGGGTCGTGGACTGCGTCAAGAAGGTCTCGGTGTCGGGCGGGGTGGTCGTGGCCGGGCCTGCGGACGTCGGGTCAGCCTCGGCGCAACGGCTCATGGCTCTCCCGGAGCTGACCGCGGTTTCGTTCGAGCGTGCGTCGGGAGGTGAGCTTCCGCGGATGCTGTGGGGGTTCCGAGTGGGGCTGGGCGACTTCAGAAGGGCGTGCGACGGCTTCGGTGTCGTTCTGGAGACGGCGTCTCGGTAGGCGCGTGCCGGACTTGTGGACGGCGACGACGAGCGGTCCGACCGGGATCCGTACCGTCGAGACCGCGAGCTCAGCCCGGATCGTTCGCGTGACCGGGCGGTCACCGGCGCATAGGCGAAGCAGTAGTGCCGGCCGGGGGCGGTGGGGGGAGGTCGAAGGGCAGGGCGTTGGCCGGGCTGTAGACGGGCATGCCGTCCTGGCCGGCCTCCTCGGGGCTGTCGGCGCCGGCCCCGTCGGTGTCTCGCGTGACGCAGAGCCGTTGGCCGGCGGCGCGCAGCGGTTCGAGAAACGCGATAGGCGAGACGGTGGCGACCTCGGTCGAGGCGATGCCGTGAGCGGTGTTGATCTGGCGCACGTAGCGTGCGGCGTCACCCCAGTGGTAGAGCCGGCCGTCAGGGCTCTGCAGCATGTGGATGTGCGGCGCGTCCGCGTTGGTGTGGCAGATGACCCGGCTCTGGGCCCAGGGCAGCGGCCAAGCGTAGGGACGAGGCAGCGATGTGAGGCGCGCCACGGCGTCCTGGTCGAGGAGCAAGCTGTCGTCGAGCGCCTCCCATGGCGGCGGCGTGGCCGACGCTTGCCGGGGGTCCGCTTCCGTCGGCTCAGGAGAATCAGGGGCGGCTTCGTCGAGGCGTTCGGGCTCGGGCGTCTCGCGTGCCGGCTCGGACGCGTCTACGTCAACGCGGCTGGCGACGATGGCGGGGGAGTCCGGTTCGACGATCTCGGCGACCGGCGGTGGCAGATCGGCGGGCACCGGCGTCGTGACGGGCGTCTCGCCGGGCTCGGCGAGTTCGGCGGCGAGTTCCGGCTCGTCGTCGGGCGCTCGCGGCGTGAAGATCACGAGCAAGACCAAGGCCAGCAGAGCGACGGCCGCGTAGACCACGGGCGAGTGCGTGGGCGGCAGGCGGAGCCGCAGTCTGGGCGGCGCGGTGAGCTTGGGCAACCGCAGCTTGAAGCGACGGACGGGGGCAGCAGGCTCGTCAGCAGCCGGTGCGTCAGGTCGGTCGTGCTCGGTCATTGGTGGTCGCCCTCGTGGTTGTCCAGGTACTCGACGATCGCGTCGATCACGATGTCCCGGGCCGCGCGGTCGGCGTCGATCGCGTAGTGGCGCAGCCGCCGGTGGAGCTTGCGCGGCATCAGGATGTTCATTGTAACGGGGGCGGCCGGCTGCGGGTCGAGTCGGGTTGCGCGGCGGGGCGCCGCGGCCGCGGGAGGCGTCGACGGCGGTCTGGAGGGCATCGGCGTCGGCTTCGCGGGCGGGGTCGCCGGTTCGCCCTCCGGGTCTTCGTTGAGCTTCTGGAGGGCGTCGGTGAGGTCCTTGCGGTCGGTCATGCAGTCTCCTTGGTGTCTGCCTGCGGTAGCGCCCGGGCGGAGACGAGCCAGTCGTAGAGCCGGACGAGCTCGGCGGCGGCCTTCGTGTCTGGCTCGGTCTCGGCGGCGCAGCGGCCGGAGTTGAAGGCGTGGCTGTGCGCGATGCGTTGATGCAGCGTGACCGGGCAGATCGCGACGTTGGCGGCGGCCAGGATCCGGTGGCTCTGCGCGATCGTCGGATGGTTGACGATGGCGCGGTTGATGACGACCGTGGCGGGTGTGTCGGCGCTCTCGGCGATCTGGATGGTCTGGTGAATGGCCCGGAGGTCGGGAGCGGAGGGCTGGACGGGGATGAGGATGTGGTCGGCGACGGTGGCCACCGTGAACGCGTCTCCTCCGGAGTGCGGGGCGGTGTCGATCACGCAGAGCGTGGCGCCGAGCGGCGCCATTCGGCCCAGCATTCGCTCGAGGCGGTTGGCGTGAGCCGGGAGGACGTCGGGGTGCTCGAGGCCGGCGTCCTGGCGGAGGTCGTGCCAGTTGCAGGCGCTACCTTGGGGGTCGACATCGAGGAGGACGGCTCGGTGCCCGGCCTGTTCGGCGAGCGCGGCGATCGCGCAGGAGAGGGTGGTCTTGCCGGTCCCGCCCTTCTGCGAGAGCACTGCAAGTACAGGAGGCCTCGTGGGCTTGATGCCCACTGATGCCATGCCAACAACAGAAATATCTGCACCTGTCATGCTATCCGTTGATGATGGTCTCTCCATGACTCTACACGATATCAGAACAGTTGACAGAAGGCTACGATGTTGTTCTGTCGTGCGTTGTAGACATTCAGAGCGTTTTATCAGTATCGAGGGTTATGAGTGTAGTATTTGTAGTGGTTGGTTGAGATGGAATATACGTTCTATGGATTTCATGTGTGAGGTTCTGCGGCGGCCGGGAGATCGGCCCTGAGGGTGGCGGGAGACGGTGGACCATGCGGAGGACTCGGTGGGGGGGGCACCGGGCCCTGGCGGGCCGCGAGGGCTCTCCTCGTGGTCGTGGGGCCGCGGCTGACCGTGCAGGCCCAATCGGTACGCCTGCATGTAGATCGAACCGACCGAGTGGGGCCTCAACGTCGGCCCGGCGGCTCTCGCGATCTTCCGGTCGCTCCAGCCGGCCGTGACGCCGATCTGCCACTGTGCCCGGATCCGGCGCAGCTGCGACTGCGTCCACGGGTGCCGCCGCCAGCGCGGCAGCCGGTTGCGCCAGACCCAGGCGCGCAGGGCGGCCGCGGTCCGGCCCATGCGCCTCGCGCGACGCTCCCACTCGAGCGCCGGGACGTTGTGGCGCCAGCGCACCATGAGCTCCTCGACCTGGCGCCGGTCGTCCGCCGTCCAGGCGGTGCGGTGTCGATGGTCGCCTCGGGACCGGGACCGGGCCCGGGGCCGTCGTCGGGGCATTGGCCGCATTCTCTCACTTCCGCGGAGCGGACAAATCCAGCCTGAGCGACCCCGCGGTGCTGACCCAGGAGTGACACCTTGGTTTCACGCTCTGGGTCAGAAACAGTAGTACGTAGCGGGGTCGCTCAGGCGTTGTTTTTCGTGGAGGTGGTGACCCAAATGGCAGTGTGTGCTATACTTAAGTAGTTATATATCAATGAGTTAACGTTTTCATTGGTGAAATCGAAGGGGTGTCTGGGGTGAAATCTGGGCGGTCTCGATGAATTTCAGGGTTTGGGCGGCATTTGGTGAAATCGAAGGGGCGTCTGGGGTGAAATCTGGGCGGTCTCGATGAATCTCAGGGTTTGGGCTGCATGTTGACGAAAACGTGGTCGTGACGGTCCGCCCAAGACATGGATGGGATCTCGCCAGTCTGAGGGTGATGGCTTCGTTCGCGGTGATATCAATCACGGGTTCCGGTGGGGCGAGTCTCAATTGATATTCCCCGAATGTCAGGTTGCCGACTCGATCGACCGCGGGCGCTAGACTCCGTGACCGGCCGATTCGCCTATCCGGCCGGGGTCTTCACGATCATCGCGCCGAGGTTCACATGTCTCGTCCGTCTGAGGCCTGGGCCAAAATGTGGCGTCGAGCTCGGGTTCGGAGGCGCTGTTGAGCCAACGCCCGGTTTGGGCGGACAGCGGACTTGTGATATCTAGGCCCCTATGACCGGTGAGTCCAATAAGGGATGTTATGTTAACTTTGGACGGTCTGAGGGCCTGAAGGGAGCCTCGCGTTCGCTTCCGCCGAGATCGAGGCACGTGGACGATCCGCGCCATGAAGCCCGGCGACGGGCGGCAACGGCCGCTGAACGGGTGCTGGATTGGATGGCGTGCAGACCCGGCCGGGCCTCCCCGCGGAGGCGACGTGAGCGGTGCCGGCCGGCCGTCGGTCAGTCGGCCCGTCTCAGCTCTTCGATGATCTCCGTGAGGGCGGAGATGATCTCGTCGCGCTCGACCTCGGACTTCCGGAACTTGAGGTTGAGGTTGAAGCTCTTGGCGGGCGGGACGTACTTGAACACGAAGGCCTTGGAACGCTGCTGCCTGTCGCCCTGCCTCGCCGCCACCGCTCTCGCCTGCTCGCGGGTCGCCGCCCCGCCCCCCCGGGTCAGCTGCTCGACGAAAGCGACCATCTTCCGGGCATCGCCCTGTCTAACTACCTGCAGAAGCAGTGACTTGGAGGTGATGTCGGCCAGCCGACACAGCTCTCGCACCTCTTCCGGCATGGCATGCAGCGCGAGAGATTCGGTGACCGAGGTGCGGGACTTGCCGATGCGGCGGGCGAGGTCCTCGTGCCTGAAGCCGTGCTCCTGGACCAGGGTCTGCAGCGCCTCCGCTTCCTCGAACGGACTGAGATCCTTGCGCTGCAGGTTCTCGACGAGCGCGATCTCGACCATCTGCCGGTCCGCGACGTCGCGGATGACGACGGGGACCTCGGTGAGGGCCAGCCGGACCGCCGCCTGATAGCGCCGCTCGCCGGCCACGATCTGGAACCGCCCCCGCCGCTGCCGGACGACGAGCGGCTCGATGATGCCCTGCGCCGAGATGGAGGCCATCAGCTCGGACAGATCACCCATGACCTGCCGGGGCTGGTCCGGATTGGGATCGACCTGCTCGATGGGGACCATGCGTCCGAGGGGAAGGCCCGCGGAAGCGGCGAGGGCCTCCACGTAGTGTTCGTCGTGGCGCATCTTGACTGCGCTCGGGAGTCCTCTTCTAGGCACGGTCAATGACCTCCTCGCACAGACGATAGTAGTCCGAAGCGCCCTTGGAGTCCGGGGCGAAGGAGAAGATCGACTCGCGGTAAGCCGGGCTCTCCTCCAGGCGCACGTTCTTCGAGATGACCGTCTTGAACACCTTGGTGCCGAACACCTTGTTGATCTGGGTTCGAATGTCGCGGCCGAGGGACGTGCGCCGGTCGTGCATGGTGATGAGCACGCCGATCATCTCCAGGCTCGGATTGGCCCTCGTCCGGACCTTCTCGATGGTCTCCAGCAGATCGTCCGTGCCCTCGAGCGCGAAGTAGGACGACTGAATCGGAATCAGCAGGTGGGTCGCGGCCACGAGGGCGTTGACGGTCAGGAGGCCGAGGGTCGGCGGACAGTCGATGACCACGTAACGGTAGGTGCTCGTGAGCGGGGCCAGCAGGTCCTTCAGCTTGAAATGGGCGTCGAGCTCGCCGACCATGCGCGCCTCGAGCTTGGCCAGCGATATCTGGGCCGGCGCGACGGAGAGATTCTCCTGCTGCTCCGCCGGCAGGACGATGTCCGCGAGCGAGCAGTCCCGCTCGGCGAACGCGTCGTAGACGGAACGGGCGATGGTGGTGCGATCGATGAACGAGAGCGTGCTGTTGCCCTGCGGATCGAGGTCGATCAGCAGGGTCCGTCCCTGCCGGAGCGACAAGGCTGCGGCGAGATTTATCGCGGTGGTGGTCTTGCCGACGCCGCCCTTCTGATTGGCGATCGCGACGATCATGTCGAGCCGTGGCTGGCGGGAATCGCGCTGAAGGTCCACTCGGACGCCCGATCCGAGTGCGGCCCCATTGTAGGAACGGTCCGGACGAAGTGTCAAGAACGGCAAGCCGTCACATCTTGTACTTCCCCATCTCTTCCGGGTCGAGGCCCTCCAGCCACTTCTGCAGACGCTCGGAGTCGGCCTTGTCCGGCGTGATGTTCAGCGATTTCGCGCGGTCGATGACGGTGTCCTCCGCGAAGATCGGCGCACGCACGCGAAGCGCCAGCGCGATGGCGTCGCTGGGACGGGCGTCGATGGCCACCGGCTCGCCCTGCACGACGAGGTGGATGACGGCGTAGAACGTGTTGTCCTTCAGGTCGCTGACCACGACCTTGCGAACGTCCCCCTTCAGGTCGTGAATGACGTTGCGCAGCAGATCGTGCGTCATCGGCCGCGGCGTCGACACGTTTTCGATCTGCAGGGCGATGGCGTTGGCTTCGAAGACCCCCATCCAGATCGGCAGGACGCGCTGCCCTTCGGCGTCGTGCAGGATCACGATCGGCATGTTGGTGACGGGATCCACCATCAGCCCCTTGATGGACATCTCGACCTGCATCGATACCTCCGCTCCTCCCGGGCGTCCGCGCCGCAGGACGGCGCAGAGCCGTGGAGGGTTGCTCGATCAGCAATCCTCCGCCCGTCGCCACGCGACCCCGGGTCGCGTGGGAGTCTCGCCGATGCGAGGCTCGCTCCTGCGGCGACGGACTCCGGGCTACCCCGCCGCCCCTCGGGGCCCCGTGGCCGAACTGTACTCGACCGGCGGGGCCGGGCGCGCGGCGGGGTCGTCGGCGAGCTCGCCCCGCAGGCTGAACGGTCCGCTATCGGTGATGCGCACCCTGACGAGGCGGCCCAACAGGTCCCCGGAGGCAGCGCCGCCAGGATCGCCGCCGACCGCGGCGACGCGGAAGTTGACCACCGTGTTCCCGCTCGTGCGGCCGGCCAGCTCGCTGGCGCGCCGACGGCTCGTCGAATCGACGAGGACCTCGACGACGGCGCCGACGCGCCGCCGGTGAATCTCGGCCTGTATCCCCTTCTGCAGCTCCTGCAGCGCGACGATCCGCCGCGTCTTCTCGGCCGCCGGCACGTCGTCGGCGAGCCGTCTGGAGGCCAGCGTGTTCGGGCGCTCGGAGTACTTGAACGAGAACATGCTGTGGTAGCGCACGCGGCGGGTCAGGCTGAGGGTATCGTCGAAGTCGCGATCCGTCTCTCCCGGAAACCCGACGATGACGTCGGTCGACAGGGCGATGTCCGGCATCGCGGCCCTCAAGCGGTCGACCAGACGCAGATAGTCGTGGCTCGTGTGGCGCCGGCGCATCCGCGCCAGCACCGCGGTCGACCCCGACTGCACGGGCAGGTGCAGGTGCCGGCACACCTTCGGCAACGCGCGCATGGCCGCGATCATGCGCTCGGTGACGTGGCGGGGATGCGGGCTCGCGAACCGGATACGCTCGATGCCCGGCACGTCGTGGACCCGCTCGAGCAGCCCGGCGAAGTCGCAACCGGGCCGGTCGGGGGCCGTGTAGTGATTCACGATCTGCCCGAGTAGGTGCACCTCGCGATGGCCGCGGTCGGCGGCGTGCCGCACCTCGTCGACGATCTCGGCGGCCGGCCGCATCCGTTCGTGGCCTCGCGTGTACGGCACGACGCAGAACGCGCAGAAATCGTTGCACCCCTCGATGATCGTGATTGCCGCCGTCACCGGGCTCGACCGCCGGGCCACCCCCAGCGGGAACGAGACGTTGTCGTAGGGGTTCACGTCGACGCGCTCCGGCCGGTGGCCGGTCAACCCGTCCACCATGGCCGGCAGCCGGCTCAATGCCTGCGTGCCGACGACGAGGTCCACCCGCTGGCCGCGCTCGAGGAGGGCGCGGCCCTCCTGTTGCGCGACGCAGCCGGTGACCGCCACGACGGGCCGCCTCCCCGCGCCGCGGCCGGGCACCATGCCCAGCTCCGTGTAGAGCCGTTCCTCTGCCCGTTCGCGGACGCTGCACGTGTTGATGACCACGAGATCCGCGTCGTCGATCGCCTCCGCCGCCTCGTATCCGGCCTGATCGAGCAGGCCGGCCAGACGCTCGGAGTCGTGCACGTTCATCTGGCAGCCGAACGTCTCGATGAAGTACTTCCTGGCCACGGTCGCCTTTCCTGGCCCGCCAATCGTCGCCGCAGGAGTTCGCGTCAGCGAAACTCCCGACGCGACCGCGAGGTCGCGCTGCGGTCTCCGCTCGGCGCCCCACCAACGCTGCAGGAGTCCGCGCCGTTCCACGGCGCAGACTCCCGGTCCATGCCGGGTGCGCCCGGCATGCTCACGGGGCTCTCCGATTCCGTTTCGCCGGCGCCTCCGGCGACAGCAGCTCCCGCGCACTCTCCATCACCGCGCCCGAGACACGGCTGCCGGTCATCATCCTCGCGATCTCCGAGGCCCGCGAGTCCCCGTCGAGCCGGTCCACCGCGGCCTGCGTCCGTCCGTCTCGAACGGACTTGGTGACCCGGTGATGACTCGTGCCGAACGCGGCGATCTGTGGCAGATGCGTGATGCAGAGCACCTGGTAGCGCTCCGCCAGTCCGTGCAGCCTCGCCCCGATCCGTTCGGCCGCCTCTCCGCCGACCCCCGCGTCGACCTCGTCGAAGACCAGCGTCCGGCCCGGCGCATCGGCTGCGATGACCGTCCGCAACGCCAGCATCACCCGCGAGAGCTCGCCGCCCGACGCGATGCGCGCGAGCGGCCGGACGTCCTCTCCGGGGTTGGCCGAGAAGTAGAACTCCGCCCGATCGGTGCCCGCGTCCGTCCAGGCCGGCTCCCCGGCCGGCGGCTCGTGGAACATGACGTCGAAGCGCGCGCGCTCCATCGCCAGATCGGCCAGCCCGCGCTCGATGGACCGCCCCAGCTCCGCCGCCGCCCCCCGGCGGCGTTCGGACAGGGTGCGGGCCAGACCCGCGTAGGCGCCGCCCGCCTCCGAAGCCTCGACTTCCAGCGACTCGAGGTCGGACTCCCCTTCCAGCTGCTCGCATTCGAGCCGGAGCCCGTCGCGATGGGCGAGCACGTCCGCGAGGGTCGGACCGAAGCGCCGCTTCAGGCGCTCCAGCTTCGCCAGACGCTCCTCGACCGCCGGCAGCCGCTCCGGCGACGCGTCCGCCCCGCCGGCGTGCGACCTCAGCGCGAAGGCCAGCTCCTCCAGGTGGGGCCGTACCGTGTCCCTCGACTCGAGGTGCGGCGTGAACCCGGCATCGAGACCGGCGAGCTCCTCGACCCGTTTCCACACGCGGTCCAGGACGCCCAACACGGCGCCGTCGCCCTCGTACAGCTCCGCATAGCTCTCGGCCGCGAGCCGGTGGATCCGCTCGGCGTTGGCGAGGACCCTGCGTTGCGCGGCAAGCGTCTCGTCTTCGTTCCCCAGAGGGTCGACCTCGTCGATGTCGCGGAGCCGCAGCGCCGCGATCTCCGCCCGCTCGGTCGCGGTCGCGGCGCGGTCGCGCGCCTGCTCCAGCTTGCGCCGGGCGGCCTGCCAGCCGCCGAAGGCGTCTCGCACCGAGCCGCGCAACGACTCGAGCCCCGCGTAGCGGTCGAGCAGCTCGAGATGGGTCGACGGATCGAGCAGGGCCTGATGCTCGTGCTGGCCGTGGATGTCCAGCAACCGGGCGCCGACCGATCGAAGGCGCGCGGTCGGGACGAGCCTGTCGTCGACGAAGGCCCGGCTGCGGCCCCGCGCCGATATCTCGCGGCGCAGCACGCGCTCGCCGCCGTCCGCGTCCTCGGCAATGGCCTCCACCACCGCCCGCTCCGCGCCCGTCCGGACCAGGCCCGACGACGCCCGCGCGCCACGCAGCAGCCCCAGCGCGCCGACGACGATCGACTTGCCGGCGCCGGTCTCTCCCGTCAGGATCGTGAAGCCGGCGTCCAGCTCGATTTCCAGGCGATCGATGACCGCCATGTCCCGAATGCTGAGAAAGCGGATCATGGTCCGGCAGGGTCCGGGGGGAGCGGGAAGCGGCCATCGTATCATAGGTTTGACAGCGCCCCGTGACCGTGCTACCTTTCCTCGTCGGCGCTTTCCCAGCGGCGCGCTTTGGTAGTTAACGGAGGGCTCGTGCGTGCTCTTGGTTACTACGCCATGGCCATGCAGTTGCAGGCCGATGGCGCGTCGGATGGTGTGATGAGCGGCGGCGTTCTCGACTGGGTAGCCCAGTCGACGCCTCTCTCCAAGTTCGTCCTCCTCCTGTTGGTCCTGTTCTCCGTCTACTCGTGGGGTATCGCCCTCCACAAGCTGTGGCTGTTCCCCCGCATTGAACGGCAGACCTGGGGCTTTCTCGACGTGTTTCGACGAAGCACGAAGTTCTCCGAGGTGAGCTCGGCGTGCCGGTCGTTGAAGCACAGCCCGCTCGTCGGCCTGTTCCAGGCCGGCTACGCGGAGCTCAACGCGCAGCTGCGCCAGGCGAACGGCGCCGCCGGCGAGCGCCCCACCCTGCGGAGCCTCGAGGCGGTCGACCGGGCGCTGCAGCGGGCCGCGGTGGTCGAGACCAACAAGCTGGAGCATCGCGTCCACCTGCTGGCGACCACCGCGAGCATCACGCCGTTCATCGGGCTGTTCGGAACCGTGGTGGGCATCGTCAACGCGTTCCAGGGCATCGCGGGGACCGGCTCCACCAATCTCACCGTCGTCGCCCCGGGCATCGCCGAGGCGCTGGTGGCGACCGCGGCGGGCCTCGGGGCGGCGATTCCGGCCGTCTACTTCTACAACCACCTGACCAACAAGGTGCGGCTGTATCTGTCGATGATGGACGACTTCTCGCTGGAGTTCCTCAACATCTCGGAGAGGAACTTCATGTAGCCGCGACCCTCGCGGCCGCGTCGGAAGTCTCGCCGGCGCGAAGCTTCAGAGGCGCAGGCTCGGGGCGCGGAATCAAGGATCGGGACATGCCCACGATTCACGGCAACGGCGGGACGAGCGGGACATCCGGCAGGCGCCGCGGCCGGGCGCGCGCCGCGACGTCGCTGTCGGAGATCAACGTCGTGCCGCTGGTGGACGTCATGCTCGTCCTGCTGATCATCTTCATGGTGGCGGCGCCGATGATGCAGCGCGGCATGGACGTGAGCCTCCCGGTGTCGCGGCGCGCCGAGCAGCTCGTAGCCGAGCGGTTGTTCGTGACGGTTTCCCTGGCGTTTCGAGTGGATCGAATCGTGCAAGTCGGAGACGACGCGGTCCGCCTCGAGGTCCTCGCGGAGCGCATGCGGCAGGAGATCGGTGAACGCGGCGACGGGGACATCTTCGTTCGCGGCGACGGAGACATCACGTTTCAGGAACTGGTGTCCGTGATCGACGAGCTCAAGGCGGGCGGCGTCGACAACATCGGACTCGTGACGGCGCTGCCGTCGGAACCCTGATCGCATCCGGCCATCCATGCAATCGATTACCGACGTGGTTCGTCATCGCGCGGCGGCCGGAGACGGCTTGGGGCGAACCTGCGCGATCTCGCTGGCCGGGCACGCCCTGCTCCTGGCCGCCTTCCTCCTGTTTCCTTCCGTCTTCGTCGCCGACGTCGAGACCGAGCTGTCGGCCGACGTCATGACCATCAGCCTCGGGGGACCGGCCGGGCCCAGCACCGGCGGGCAGGAGGCGCTGGCCGCGCAGCCCGTCCAGGAGGTGCTGCCGCTCGAAGAGGCGAACCGTCCCCAGTGGATTCAGCCACCCACCCCTGCCCCGCCGGAGGTGATCCTGCCGACCGAGGACACCGGCCGCCGCGTCGAGGAGGACGTGCCCCCGGAGACCGCGCCGGCGGAGTCCCGCGGACGGACGCCGACGAGAGGACCGGCGTTGCGGGAAGGAAGCGCCCTCGCGGACACCGGTGCCGAGGAGGGCGGCGTTGGGCTCTCCGCCGGCGGGCTGGGCGGGGGCGGCGAGCTCGAGCTGCTGAACTTCTGCTGTCCGGAATACATCGCCATCATGACGGAACGGATCCGCAACAACTGGAACCGTCGGCAGGAGGTGACCGGCGCGGTGACGATAGGGTTCACCGTCCAGCGCGACGGCCTCATCACCGAGGTGGAGCGCCTGACCACCAGCGGCTACTTCGCGCTCGACACGAGCGCCGAGCGCGCCGTACGCCTGACGAGGCAATTGCCGTATCTGCCGCCGGCTTTCCCCGCGGATCGCCTGACCGTGCAACTCGACTTCCGCTATCGACGCTGAGGAGCATCCATCCATGGCCCGTACCCCCTGCCGCCTCACCGGGGACCCTCGCGGCGGCTCTCGCTCGAATCCGGTAGCGTCATGGCGCCGGGGAATTGCGGCGGTCGCGCTGGCGGCGCTGGCCGCTCCCCTGTCGCCGGCGCCACGCGGCGCCGCGGTCGGGCCGCAGCCGCAGGATGCGGTCGAGCCGCAACCGCAGGACTCGGTCAGGGTGGTCATCGGAGACAGCATCGGGGCCCAGTCGAGCATCGCGGTGCCCGACTGCCTGCCGTTGACGCCGGACCCGACGACGGTTGAGGCGAGCCGAACCATCGCGCAGGTGCTGTGGGACGATCTGGACTTCGAACGCGAGTTCCGGCTGGTTCCCCGCGACGTCTACCGCACGATTCCCCCCGCCGGCTCGCTGATCGCGGTCCCCTTCGACCGGTGGCGGGAGATCGGCGCCGACGGCGTGGTGAGCTGCAGTGTCGAGGCCCGCGGCGACGGCCGGCTGGAGATCGCCACCCGCCTGTTCTCGGTCCGCACCGGCGAGTCGGCGTTCGGCGTCGTCTACACCGGCTCGACCCGCAACGTCCGCCGCGTCGCGCACCAGCTGTCGGACGAGATACACCGGCACCAGCGCGGCCTCGAGGGCGTGGCCCGCACGCGGCTCGCGTTCGTCTCCGACCGCGACAGCGAATCGGTCTTCGGGCTCGTCGAGAACCGGCCCGTGAAGGAGATCTACCTCGCCGACTACGACGGCGCCAACCCGCGGCGGGTCACCGTGTCCCGCAGCCTCAACACGAATCCGGCGTGGTCGCCCGACGGCCGGTCCATCGGCTATACGTCGTGGCTGACCGGGTTTCCCGACGTCGCGGTGTCGTACCTGTTCGAGGGGCGCATGGAGACCCCGGTGGAGGGCGACAGCCGCCGACAGAACTTCCTCCCCGCGTTCTCCCCGGACGGCCGGCGCATCGCGTTCAACTCGAACCGGGACAACAACAACGACATCTACGTCGCGAACGTCGACGGCACCGGGCTCCAGCGGCTGACCAACCACCCCGCGATCGACACCAGCCCCACGTGGTCGCCGAACAGCCAGCAGATCGCGTTCACGTCCGACCGCAACGGCACGCCCCAGATCTACGTCATCGGCGCCGACGGCACCGGCCTGCGGCGCCTGACCTACGAGACGTACTGCGACCGGCCGACCTGGTCGCCGCCGCCGTTCAACGAGATCGCCTACTCGTCGCGGACCGGCCCGGGGCACGACATCAAGGTGCTGGACCTGGCCACCAACGAGGTGCGCCAGCTGACGTTCGGGCGGGGCTCGAACGAGAGCCCGAGCTACGCCCCCAACGGGCGTCACATCGCGTTCATGTCGACCCGCAACGAGTCGAAGCAGATCTATACGATCGGGAGGGACGGCCGCGGGCTGCGACGGGTCACCTCGGCGGGCAACAACGAGATGCCGAGCTGGTCGCGGTAACTCGCGGCACAGGCCCGCAACGGAGGTTGCGGACACATGCTGGCAGGAGGAACTGGCGAAGATGCACGACCGAAGACACGCTTCATGGATGGCCGGAGCCGCGTTGCTGATACCCATGGCCTGCATGCAGGTCGCATGCGCCGACGACCCGCCGCCGGTGCTCCCCGAGCCCTTCGCGGAGGCGATGCCGCTCGACGATCCGCCGGAGATCGTTCCGGCCCGCCCTCTGGAAGCGCCGCCCCCGCCGACGCTGCCGCCGCCGCCGATCCTGACCCCTGACGAGGACATCGCCTCCCGGTCGCTCGAAGAGCTCAACCGCGCCCTGCTGCTGGAACCGGTCTACTTCGTGCTCGACAGCTCGGAGCTCGACGAGCGGGGCCGGCAGGTCGTCGAGGCCAACGCGCAGATGCTCTCGCGGTTTCCGACCTGGAGCGTGACCATCGAGGGGCACTGCGACGAGCGCGGCACTCCCGAGTACAACCTCGGGCTGGGCGAGCGGCGGGCCCTCGCCGCCCTGCAGTACCTGCTCCAACTCGGGCTGGACGCGGAACGCGTCCGGACCGTCAGCTACGGGAAGGAGTTTCCGTTCGATCCCGGCCACGACGAGACGGCCTGGGCCGCAAACCGGCGGGCGCATTTCGTGATCACGGAGAAGTAGCGGCTTCCGGGAGTCCGGGTGGAGCCTGCGCCGCGACAGGAGGCGCAGGCCCCGCAGAGACGTCGCCTCGGGAGGCGGCGCAGACTTCCCGGGTCGGGCGGAAAATCGAAGCCGCCGGCGACGGTTTTCGGGCTACGATTAGAGGCAGGCCGCCCGTCGTGACGTCGATCCGCGGGCGGCCCGTTCTCCCACCCGGATTTCTCGGTGCAGAGGTAGTGTCATGAGGTGCCTTCCCTTCAGGTTCGCGCTCGGGTTCCTCGGCGTCGCGCTGGCCGCAGCTCCCGCATGGGGCCAGAACCGCGAGCACCAGCAGATGATGGCCGAGTTCCGGATGCTGCAGGAGGACACGGCACGGTTGCAGCTGCTCGTCGGAACGCTGGATCGGGCCTTGCAAGAGATCCTCGTGCGGCTCGACGCCCAAGGCAACGACCTGCGCCGCGGGTTCGCGAACCAGCAGCTCCAGGTGGACAGCGTGGCGACGGGGGTGCGGGTGGTGCGGGAGAAGGTGGACGAGAACAACGTGCGGGTGTCGTCCCTCGCGCAGGAGGTCGAGGCGCTGCGCCTGGCCATGCCGATGCTGGGAGGGCCCCTGACCGACCTCGAGGTGGACCCGGAGACCGGACTTCCCGTCGATCCGGGGTTCGCGCCGGCTCCCCCGGCGTCCGTCAACCCGGGGATCTCGCCGCAACGGCTCTACGACACCGCGTACACCGACTACACGACAGGCCAGTGGGCACTCTCGATTCAGGGGTTCGAGCAGTTCATCAGCACGTTTCCCCGATCGGAGCTCGCTGACGACGCGCTGTTCTTCATCGGGCAGAACTACTATGCGGACGGGAGGTTCCCGGCGGCGGCGGACGCCTACGAGCAGGTCGTGTTGCGCTATCCCGGCGGCAGCGTCGTGGCCGAGGCCTTGTACAAGCGCGGCCTGACGCTCGAACGCCTCGACGAGCTCGACCTGGCCCGGGAGACATTTCAGACCGTCGTTCGGGAGCACCCCGACGACAACATGGCGAATCTGGCGCAGCAGGCGCTCGACCGCCTGGACTAGCAGCAAAATGGGAAGCGTCAACAAGGTTTTTCTCGTCGGCAACCTCGGCCGGGACGCCGAGCAGCGCCACACGACCACCGGCACCGCCGTCAGCAACTTCACGCTGGCCACGACGGACATGTGGACCGACAAGTCGGGGCAGCGGCAGGAACGCACCGAATGGCACCGGGTCGTGGTGTGGGACCGGCAGGCCGAGTCGCTGCAGCCCTACCTGACCAAGGGCAAGCAGATCTGCGTCGAGGGGCGGCTGCAGACCCGCGAGTGGAACGACCGCGACGGCAACAAGCGGTACACCACCGAGATCCGGGCGGATCGGATCACGTTGCTCGGCAGTCGCGGGGGCTCCGGCGGTGGGGGCGGTCGTCAGGACATGCAGGCCGGGGAAGGCGAGGCGGGCCCGCCGGCGGACCTGAGCGAGGACGACATTCCGTTCTGACCCGTACCACCCCTGTTTTTGTTGCATTTTGGGGGCTAAGTCACTGTGATTTCAGTAGGTTGTGGAAATACTGAAGTGTAACGGTGATGCGGCCCGGGCGCCGTCTGGGGTGTACCACCAAAAAAGTGTTGCATCTTGGCCGACCGCACCGGGGTCGCGCTCGGAACCGTCCGGATGGCCGACGCCGTGAAACCGTGGACCGCCAAGACACACGGGCGGTACGCCCCGCACCACGCGTCGGACCGAACAAGCGGGGGCGGGACGAGTGCACCGATCGCTCGATCAGCGGGGGGCGACTCCTCCTGAGGACGCGGCGCGCGGGATCGGCGCCACCCCGCCCCATCCCTCGAACCGGCACGAACCTGCGGATCTCAGCGTCTGGAGTGCATCGAACCGGCTCCACCCGGTTACGCTGCCGCTGCATCGGAGACGGCCCAGCACCCTGCCAGCAATCCCGGAACTACTCGTCCCCGACGAGCTCTTCTGTTGGGATGAAGGGCTTCATGGGAGGCCCGCCTTCCTCCACCGTCGCCGTGATCCAGTGGCTGACGGCCGTCGTCATGTGGGAGAGCATGCTGGCCACCGCCCGGCGTTCTCCATCTGTTCGCCCCTTGCCGTACACCTCGACAATACGCCCGAACAGATCCGCCAGCGGACCATCCACTAGGTCTGCGAAGCACTCTACGGTTGAGCGCTCCTGAGAGGCCGCACGGAGGCTCGAAGTCCGCAGATGACCAGCCTCATCCACGGGTTGAGGCAGTACTCGACGGACGCCGATCGTCACCGTGATGCCCAGCGCCCGGCAAATCTCATCGGCGCGCAGAACGCTTGGCTCGTGCCCCCTCAAAACTGACCGTATTGAGTCGCGTGGCAGCCCGGCCTGCTCAGCCAGCTGAATCGGCGTGCCGCCGGTTTCCCTCAGTCGCTCCCGAATCCGCTGCCTGAACTGTAGACCGTCCATAGCTGAAATCTACCACAACTTGGCACATCTACGCATTGCGTGGTACACTCACCGCCATGGGGGATATCTGCCACCTTCGACATCGACCCGCCACGCAGCAGGGAAGCGCCAGCTCGTCGATGCCGACCACGTACCGCATCGCTCCCTGCCGCTGGCAGACGGGAGAACAGTACTGCCTGCTGGTCGACGCCGAGACAGGACTGCCGCTGTGGTGGCCCACGCTCTTCGCCACCACGCAGATCCGCGCCGCCTCCAGGTCCGTCGCGACGATGGAGACCGCCCTCCGGTCGATTCAGATTCTCCTCGCCTACGCCGACGAGCATGGGATCTGCATCGAGCAGCGGATCCTCACACGAAGGCAGTTGGCAATGCACGAGGTGCAGGGGCTGGCTGACCGGGCGCAACGGAGTCTCGACCGACCACTCAAGGGCCGAGCACGCAGACCCCCGACGGTCTCGCGGGATCAGCACTACACCCGTCTGACCTGGATCGCGAAGTACCTCGTGTGGCTTGCCCAGACACTCCTCACCCTGACACCCGACGACAACGCCGCGATCGAGCGGGTGAAGAAGTCGATCCTGGCCCGACGACCCAGGTCCAGGTCCGGAACCTCGATGCGGGACCGGGCGCTCACGGACGAGCAGCGCGACCGTCTTCTCGAGGTGCTCAGGCCGAACGACCCCGACAACCCCTTCCGGGATCGCCGCACCGCCGAGCGCAACGAGCTAGTGCTACACCTGCTCCTTCGCCTGGGAATCCGCAGAGGCGAGCTCCTCGGCATTCAAGTCGCCGACGTCCACTGGCAGGATCTCTCCCTGACCATCCACCGCCGGCCCGACGAACCGCACGACCCCAGGACCGACCAGCCCCGGGCCAAGACCGTGAGTCGCACCCTGCCGCTGCCCACTGATCTGATCGACCGGATACACCGTTACGTGATGGGACCACGACGCAAGACGAAGGGGGCGAGCAACCACCGATATCTGATCATTACCCACCGCAAGGGACCATACCAGGGAGACCCCCTCAGCCACGCCGGACTCTCGAAGGTGTTTGCGGCGCTTCGCCGATGTGATCCGCTGCTGGAAGGCTTGCACTCGCATCTCCTGCGCCACACATGGAACTCGGATTTCTCCCGAGCAATGGATGCCCTACCGGCGGACGAGCGCCCAACCGAAACCGAGGAAATCAAGACCCGGTCTCACTACATGGGGTGGAAACCAGAATCGGGAACGGCCGCTGTGTACAACCAGCGCCACATCGTCGCCCAAGCCTACAAGGCCGCTCAAAGAATGCACGAGAAGCCAAGCGTCAATCTGTCCCGCGGAGACAGTAATGGGTGATACAAGCACACTCGGATTGCCGGCACTACAGCTGACGGTGTCGCTCGCCGGCCGCAAGTTCAACCCGGCATCGAGCACGTGGCCCCTCAGCAAGGACGTGACGCTCAACCTCGTGAGCGTCCTGTCGCTCTTGGCGCCACCTTTCCACGACCCGTATCGATGGACGATGAAGTACTACGCAGAGAACCGAGCCGCAAAGTACTGCCAGGGCATGCATTTGGGCGTCCAGAAGTTCCTGGCCGACATGCATGTCGACCAATTTTCGGTGACAGCTCTCCGCAACTATCGCAAGGGCCTCGACCGGTACAACGAGTACCGCCTCGCAACGATACGAGCGTTCTTGACCCGCTGGCACGACCAGGGTTTTCCGGGCGTCTGCGACGAGACAGCCAAGTGGCTCTCCTCAGTGAGACTCAAGGGGAACGAGAAGGGCCGCTCGGTTCGCAGCATGGATCCTCGTGACGGGCCGTTTGATGATCAGGAATTTTCCGCGATTCTCAACGCGGCTCCGCAGGCGTACGGGCGACACAGAATCGGCCTCCCTACCCTTGCGTGCACTCTTCTGCTCGCTTACACCGGGCGTCGTCCAGTGCAGATCTCGCTGCTGCGGATTGGAGACATCCGCCGGACCATGACCCAAGATGGGCGCAGCATCGACGTCCTGAGCATCCCGAGGGTGAAACAGCCGGGTCAGCCACCACGAACCAAGTTCAAGAAGTTTTGGCTCCCGCCCGACGTGCGCGATCTGCTCACGAGGCTCTCGCGCCTGGTTGTCGAAAGGGCTAAAGCGCAACTTGGCAAGCTGCCCGGCGCCGTGGCTAAAGAACTGCCACTCTTCCCGAACTGGCTGAGGTTCGCGGAAATACGTTCCGAACAGGAACTTCGGGACGCACTGTCCAACGACGTGCTGCGTATTTCGGTGAAGTGGAACACCGATTTCGGGGATGTGGAACACGGATTTCAGCGAAGTGGAACGCTCGTCGGAGCGCAGCGACGTTGAGCGGTCGGTCCCTCCCATTCGGCACCTGAGATTCTACCCGTGCCCCCGCCGTGACAGCCGTGTGTTCGAAGAGTACAACGATCCAGATTGCAGACCTGCTCGAGCAACGCCCGGTCGCCGACCCGGCGAGGGATTCCGCGAGCTGCGGTTCGCGGAGACGACACGCTCTTCGTCGTCGGAGCAGCCGAACCGACACCGGTTGGCGCGTAGCGCCGGGCTGCTCTTCGTGGGGGCGTCGTTCTGTGGCCGCGAGACCTCCGGTCCGCCGGCCGCCGGTACCGGACCCGGGACTCGCCGGCCTGCCGCCGCTCCCGGTAGCGCGCCTACCGCTCCGCGTTCGCCAACGCCACCGGTGCTGTCCCGCGCCGTTACGTAACGGCGCGGGACAGGGCGGCGAAAGGCGGCTTGGGAGCCCGGGACCGGCCGGGCGCTCACGAGGTCGTTGAGCACTTGGCTCACCTGGTTTCCCCCGTGCGAGTCTTCGGAGCGCGGTGCGTCCGTCGCATCGAGCGGCCCTTCAGCTCGATGCGATGTGCGTCGTGGAGCAGGCGGTCGCAGATGGCGTCGGCCTGGTTGGGGTCGCCGATGACGGCGTGCCAGTCGGTGACGGGCAACTGGCTGGCGATGAGGGTGGAGGCCCGCTCGGCCCGGTCCTCGACGACCTCGATGAGGTCGCGGCGTTCGGCGTCGCGGAGCGGTGCGAGCATCCAGTCGTCGATGGCGAGCAGGTCGAATCTGGTCAGCCGGGCGAGCAGCCGGGCGTAGGAGCCGTCGCCGCGACCGACGGCGAGCTCGTGCAGGAGGCTCGGCATGCGGACGTAGCGCGCGGTGAAGCCGCGGCGGCAGGCCCGTTCGACGAAGGCGCACGCGAGGAAGCTCTTGCCGATGCCGCACGCCCCGGTGACGATCAAGTTGTGGCGTTCGGCGATCCATGCGCAGGTGCCCAGGGTCAGGACCTGCTGGCGGTTGAGCTGACGGGGATGGGTGAAGTCGACGGCCTCGAGGGTGGCGGGATGACGCAGCTTGGCGGTGCGGAGCCGGCGGTCGAGCTTGCGCTGCTCGCGGGCCGTCCACTCGACGTCGACGAGGAGGCCGAAGCGTTCCTCGAAGCCGAGGACGGCGGCCTCGGCGGTCTGGAGCTGGTGCCGGCAGGCGTCGGCCATGGCGCCGAGCTTCATGGCGTTGAGCTTGTCGAGGGTCTGTTCGATCAGCATGGGTCCTCCTGGGTGGCTGCGGCGTAGTAGTTGGCCCCGCGGATGTTGGTGTGGATGGGCGTCGGGGTCGCATCACCCGGCGGCTCCAGGGGCAGGCGGTCCTGGCCGGCGGCGAGGATGTTCTTGACGGTGCGGTAGTGGCACGAGCCGATGGCCAGCGCGCGGGCGCTGGCGGCGTTGAGCCGGCCGTCGCCGTACCGCCGCCCCAGCTGCATGATGCCCAGCACGGTCCGGTATCCCTGCTCGGGGTGGGGGCGGCTCTCGAGGATGCGGGTGACGAGTTGGGCGGTCGCGGGTCCGACCTTCTCGGCCCAGCCGATGAGCCTCGAGGGCGTCCACTCGGCGTGGGCGCGATGGGCGCTGGGCATGTGCTCGGCCACGGTGGACGGTCGACGGTCGTGGCGCCGGGGGTGGGACGCCACGCGCCGGCCCTTGAAGAAGACCTCGACGGTTGCGGCGGAGTGGCGGACCTCGACCTGCTCGCGGACCAGTTGGTGGGGCACGCTGTAGAGGTGGCGGTCAATTTCGACGTGGTAGTCGATGTTAAATGTGGTGCACCACATTTAACATCTTCTGTGGCCCTCCTCCTTATGTGGTGCAGTTGCGGCTTCCCGCCGTGGCACCTGGCATTTCTGGCGGCGACACGCCACATAAACAGATCCGGGGCATGATCGAGTCTTCACCCTTCTCAAGGAGATTCGAGCCATGTTCGACCAACTCTTCACCTGTCGGCGGACCGTTCAGCGCTATGTCGCTGCCCCGATGTCCGATCAACGCCTCGGCTATCTCCACCACCGTGCGGATCAAGGTGCGGCGGGAGCCACGCTGAAGAGCGTTGCCGCGTACCAGCTCGCCGTGACTCGGACGATGGACCTGCAACCCTCCGGGGAGATCTGCTTGGAGGAGATCCACGCTGCCGCCGACCGATGGGTGTCTCGCACGCCGTTGCATCACGCCCGGAAAGACGCCGCGCTGGCGCGGGCGATCTTCACGTCGACCGCGGTCCGATGGCTGCGATTCCTGGGGCGGTTACATGAGCCCCGCAAAGCTGACGCCCCGGGCGCGGCTCTGGTCGCGGAGTATGCCCACTACATGCGCGCTGAACAAGGCCTCGCTCCATCGACCGTCTACACGCGATGTAAGTCGATTGGAGAGCTCCTCAGACGCCTCTTCGCTGATGGACATGGTATGCGGGATCTCACCCTGGTGGACCTCGATGATGCCATTGCCCGGAAGGGCATCCGCGATGGCTGCACACGCGCCTCGATCCGAACCTATGTCTACACGCTTCGGTCGTTTGTCCGGTACGCCGAACGCCGACAGTGGTGCGCCCCGGGGCTGGCGGCGGGGATACTGGTGCCCCGCGTCTACGCGAGCGAACAGGTGCCCGCGGGGCCTACCTGGGACCAGGTGCGACGCCTGTGCGCAGACGCGCAGGGTGACACGCCCGCTCAGATCCGGGACCGGGCGCTGCTACTCCTCTTCGCGGTGTATGGCTTGCGGGTCGGCGAAGTGCGCCGGCTGCGCCTCGACGATATCGACTGGCACGCAGAGGTGTTCACCGTCACGCGGTCGAAACAGCGGCCGCGGATGCAACGCTACCCACTGTGCCAACCTGTCGGTGATGCCCTCGTGCGGTACCTGCGAATCAGACCGCACTCGTGTGCCCAGCGCGAGATCTTTCTGTCCCTCAAGGCGCCGATTCGACCGTTGGGAAACAGTGCCCTGTGGCAGGTCGTCAATCGTCGGTTGCGGCCGTTGGACCTGCCCCTCCGCCATCAGGGCCCCCATGCCTTGCGCCATGCGTGTGCCACGCGCCTGCTCCAGCAGGGGCTCTCCCTCTGGCAGATCGGCGAGTATCTCGGACATCGGACACCGGCTGCCACGCGCGTCTACGCAAAGGTGGACCTGGAGAATCTCCGGCGCGTCGCCGATGCCTCGCTGGAGGGACTCGCATGACTCTCCGCGAAGCCATCGATCGGTACGTCGCGCTGCGGCAAGCCACTGGCGCAGACTTCCGCGCCACGGCCAGCGTCTTGGGCACGTTCTGCCGCGCCGTCGGCGAGACCGTTGATTTCGCCGACATCCCGGTCGCCCGCGTCCATGCCTTCGTGAACGGTACCGGCCCGCTCACGCGGTACTGGCATCGGAAGTATTCTGCGCTGCGCGGATTCTATCGCTACGCGGTCGGGCGGCACTGGGTCGCGCAAACCCCGCTGCCCACCACAGTGCCGAAACTGCCGCCGTCGATCGAGCCGTACATCTTCACGCGCGCCGAGATGGGTCGGCTCCTCAACGCGACGACACACTATCGGCGACCGCCCCTCCACATCGAACCGCACACCTTCCGAGCACTCCTCTTGCTGCTGTATGGCGCCGGGGTGCGTGTCGGGGAAGCACGGCGACTCACATGGGGCGATGTCGATCTCTCCGTCGCGCTGCTGACCATCCGCGAGACGAAATTCTACAAGACACGGCTCGTGCCCCTTGGGGCCGACCTCACTCGGGCGCTACAGCATTATGCCGACCGACAGCAGATCGACGGCGCGCCCCAGGACGAGGCGACGGCATTCTTCGTTGATCGCCACGGGGCGCCCCTCCGGGGCCCGACCCTCCGGCACGCGTTTGCGCAGCTGCGGCACTGCGCCGGGGTGGTCCGACGGGACGGTGCTCGATACCAGCCACGGCTGCACGACGTCCGCCACACGTTCGTTGTCCGGCGCCTGACGACGTGGTACCGCGGCGGCGCTGACGTACAAACGCTCCTGCCCCATCTGTCAACGTACCTGGGACATGTCAACGTGGCGGCCACGCAGGCGTACCTCACGATGACCCCGGAGCTCTTGCGCGCCGCCTGTGTCCGGTTCGAACGCTATGCCAGCATGGAGGACGACGATGCGCGATACCATCACCCGACTCGGCCCATGGATCCGTCGCTTCTTGTTGGAGCACCTGGTGCACGAGCGCAACCTCGCGCGCAACACCCAGCGCAGCTACCGCGATACGCTGGCCCTGCTGGTGCCGTTCGCCAGTGACCGCGCTCGCGTGTCCGTCGACCGACTCGCGGTCGACGACCTCAGCGCCGATCGGGTGCGGCAGTTTCTTCACGCAATCACCGTCACCCGAGGCTGCTCCCCAGCGACCTGTAATCAACGCCTCGCCGCGATTCGTGCGTTTGCCGGGTTCGTCGGCCGACACAGTCCGGAGCACATCGAGTGGTCGGGCCACATCCGCGACATCCCGTTTCGGAAATGCGGGCAGACACCCGTAACCTATCTCGAGAAGTCAGAAATCGACGCCCTGTTGGCTGCGCCGGACCGGAACACGCCACAGGGTCGTCGAGACCACGCCGTCCTCCTGTTTCTCTACAACACGGGCGCACGCGCGGATGAGGCCGCCCAGCTCACCGTGGGCCACCTCGAGCTTGGCGACCACGGGTATGCGTCGGTCAGGATCCTCGGCAAGGGGAACAAGGTCCGCCACTGTCCCCTCTGGTCGCGGACCGTCACGGAGCTACGTGCTCTGACCCACGGTCGGGCTCCAACGGAACGCGTGTTTCTCAATCGCTGTAGGCACCCCCTGACGCGATTCGGGATTCACACTCTCGTCACGCGCCATGTGCGCCGGCTCAGCGTGCAGGTCCCGTCGTTGGCTGCCAAACGAGTCAGTCCTCACGTGATTCGACATACCACGGCGACGCACTTGCTGAGGGCCGGCGTTGACATCAACACGATTCGCGCTTGGCTCGGTCATGTGTCGCTCACCACCACGAACATCTACGCAGAGGTCGACCTTGAGATGAAAGCCAAAGCACTCGCGCTCTGCGAAGTGCAAGAGGACAACCCGGCGAAGCGTTGGCGGGAGGACGCAGGGCTCATGGCCTTCCTGCGCGCATTGTAGACACCGCAACCATTATGTGGCCCCGGATCGCCCGCGACATTCGACGGAGCCCCGATCAGTCGCTCGCACACCACATAAGGAGGAAGGCCACAGAAGATGTTGACGCGACAGACCTTCCAGCGCGCGAGGACGTAGCGCGTGACCGGCAGGGGCCGCAGGGCGGGGCGGTCGAGTTGCTCGTAGAGGGCGCGGCGGCTGACGCCGAGCTTCTTCAGCGGCCGGTCGTTGAGCGCGTCGAGGAGGACGCGGATCGCCCGGTTCAGAGCGCCGAGCTCGAAGAAGGTCCGGTCACGGAGCCGGGCGAGTATCCAGCGCTGGACCAGGAGTACGCTGTTCTCCGCGGCGGCCTTGTCCTTGGGTTTCCTCGGCCGCGCGGGCACGACGACGGCGCCGTAGTGGTCGGCGAGGTCCTCGTAGGTGCGGTTGACGTCGGGCTCGTAGCGGCAGGGGCGGGTGATGGCGCTCTTGAGCTGGTCGGGGACCCACAGGGCGGTCGCGCCCCCGAAGTACTCGACCATGCGGACATGGGCGCCGACCCAGTCGGGCAACTGCTGGGTCGCGGTCGCCTCGGCGTAGGTGACGCCGCTCGCCCCGAGCACGGCGACGAACAGCTCGACCCGCCGCAGCTCCCCCGTCTGCCGGTCGACCAGGGCCGGCCGCTTGCCGGAGAAGTCGATGAACGTCTTCTCGCCGGCGCGGTGGACCTGCCGCATCGACGGCCGCAGCCGCCGCGCCCACTGCCGGTAGATCCCGCAGAACCGGGTGTAGCGGTAGCCGTCGGGATGGACCCCGGCGTACTCCTCCCAGAGAAGCTGCAGCGTGACGCCGTCGCGCTTCAGCTCCCGGTGGATGTACGCACAGTCGGGCCGGACCCGGTCCCGCACCGGGGCGGCGCGGGGGAACAGCCGGGCTTCGAGCACCGCGTCGTCCAGGTCGGCCGGCAGCGGCCAGCCGAGCCCGCATTCCGCCGCCCGCCGCAGATAGCGGTTGACGGTCCCCACGCCGACGCCGCAGGCCCGGGCCACCGCCTGGTGGGACAGTCCCTGCCCGTGTGTGAGCCGCAGTACCTCGCGAATCTTCCTCATCAGCAGCCTCCGTGCCGGCATCGCCTCACCCTCCCTTCGGAAAGGTGAAGCGTGCCGCGATCAGGCTACCGACGAGCGTTCACGACTCCGGAACCGGTGTTCCACTTCCCCCGAAATGCGTGTTCCACATCCCGAAATCCGTGTTCCACTTCCCGAAATCGATGTTCCACTTCCTCCGAAATCGATGTTCCACTTCGGCTGAAATCGGTGTTCCACTTCCTCTGAAATACGCAACGTGCTGCACATGCCGACCCAAGACCTGACGGCCGGCCTGCGAGAGATACAAGTGATCAGTGCACGTACCGGAGACACACTCCACATCACGCCGCGGCGCTTCAGGTACACGTTGGGCACTCGAGCAGCCCGAGAAGGTTATGGCGCGATGATCATCGCGGAACTTCTCGACCACTCCGATGTCAACAACGCTCATGTCTACACCCGCGACCACCCGAACGCCCGCCAATGGATAGACAAGGCGGTCGGGAAACAACTCGCTCCGGTCGCGCGGGCATTTGCGGGTACCGTGGTCGACAGCGAGCAGGATGCTCGCCACGGCGACGATCCTGCCATGCGGGTCGGTACACGCGGCCAGAAGGTCGGAACCTGCGGGAGCCAGGGATGGTGTGGGGCTCAGGCGTTGGCCTGCTACACCTGCATGCATTTCCAACCCTGGGCCCACGCAGATCATGATGCGGTGCTCACATGGATGGTCGAACGTCGCCAGCAGATGATCGATGCCGGTGCCAGTGAGACCGTTGCGAGTTCTCTTGACCCAAGCATTCAAGCCGCTCAGGCCGTCATAGTTGCGTGTGAAGCACAAAAGGCCGAGCTGGCTGGAGCACCCAAATGCCAGAAGTGACTCTCTTTCGATCGAAGGCACAGATTGAAGCCAGTCGCAACCTCGAAGAGTTTGTTCGCCACTGCCGCGAAGATCTGACGCTGTTTTCCGATCGAGAGGATTTCGACTGGACCAACACGGAGTGGCCATTCGCGCGTTGGGTGAAGGTATCGGCGGGACAAAAGCGACGCCTCAACGACCATGACCGCCTCGACCCGGCGTTTATGGACTTCGCCAAAGCGTACTTCCGGTACAAGAACACGGACAAGCCCACGCAGGCGCGGATAGAGATCCAGGCGCTCAAGTGTATAGAAGCTGCGTTGCTCACGGCAACCGGCTCAGGCTCGCTACAGGGACTCTCGTATGCCGTCCTGGACGACTCCGCGGTGGTCGCTCGTGGCCATTACTCCCGGGGGGCGCAGTACCATGTGGGCCGACACATCCGGGACATCGCCCGGTTTGTAAGCGAGAAGCGTCTCGTGCCGGTCGACCTGTCGACATGGCAATCGCCCATCTCTCGACCGTCATCAGTACGGCGCACCGGAAGTCCGGGGCAGGCCGAGATCGAAAAGAAGCTTCCGTCGCAGGCGGGTATGAACGCGATGGCCGAAATCTTCGCGAACAACCCCACCGACCCCCGAGTGAGGTTCATCAGCGCTGTTTGGGCCCTGCTGATGTCGGCACCGTGGCGAATTGGCGAGCTGCTCAGACTCCACATCGATGCAGAGTACAAAGAACTGGACGACAATGGCGTCGGGACTTACGGCCTGCGGTACTACGGAGCGAAGGGCTTCGAGCACGACATCAAGTGGATTCCCAAGGTAATGGAAGAGACCGCTCGGGAAGCATTTCGACGCATCAAGGCGCTGACCGCTCCGGCCCGAGCGCTGGCCAGGCATCTGGAGGCACATCCGAATCGGCCGTTTCTGTACTCGGATGCGCCCGACATAGGTGTCGACGACGAACTCTCACTTGACCAGAAGGCGGCATACCTCCGCTACGCAGGACCCCGGAATGGGCTTTATGGGTCGCGCTGGGACTTCCGGTCGATCAGGGACCATTGGGACCGTTCACGCACCAAGCTTCCGAGCGGGTTTCCCATCTTCGACCAAGAGACCCGCTTGAAGTGGTCCGAGGCCCTGTTCTGCATGCCTTGGGATCTGTTGAGCGTAACCCGAACTGATTGGTACAGACTCGGGAAGCCGGACGCCAACACTGTCAACGATCTATTGGGGGCCCGGGGAGGCAAAAGGAGTGTGATGCAACAGCTTGGCTACAAGGAGCCGGACGGAACCCCGATCAAGCTCACTACTCACGAGCCTAGACACTTCCTGAGCACTGTCGCTGAACGCGGTAACATGGCGCAGGAAGAGCTTGCGAATTGGGCTGGACGGGCGAATCGCAAAGACAACGCCGTCTACAACCACGAGAGTGAAGAAGAGCATGTACAGCGCGACCGGGAGCTCTTGGAAGGGTCCGGACTGTACGGAGCGGGCGGCGCTCTGCGAATCAGGGATCCGATTACGCCAACGGAAGCCAACCTCGGCGTGACCGGGCCGGCACATCGAACGGAGTTTGGGATATGCGAACACGATTGGCCGATGGCACCCTGTATGAAATTTGCAGACTGTGTCAGCTGCACTGAGCACGTGTACGTAAAGGGTGACGTGAAGGCGTACGAGAAGCTGAAAGAGAGATACGCACATGACCTCAGGGAATGCCATAAGGCGTTGGCGGCGATAAGGGAGGGGACCGGCGACGCTGACAGGTGGCTTGAGCAGGCACTGAAGTCGCTTGTGTGGCAACAACAACTCCTGTCGCTGTTCGAGTCGGACGATATCGAAGAGGGAGCACCTATCAGGCTGAGCGACAACCGGGCGGAGCACACGCACCTGCGGCGGGAGCTCGATCTGCGGGAACCACGGTCGCGCGACCGGTCGCTACCGGCGGAGATAGGAGCGCTGATTGCGAGAGTCAAGAATGGGGAAGCACTTGTCGACGCGGTACGTAGCCTGGGTCGTGTCGCTGTTGGACGGATGGCCGACGGGCACGAAGCTCACGTGGGAGCAATTGGTCAAGCTGGTCTGGAGGCGGCTGTCGATAAGGACGACTAGGCAGACGCTCGCGCGCCACGTTGAGATCAAGGCCGCCTACGACGCACGGAAGCGGGCGTTGCGTAAGGAGGCCCCGCGGGTCGGCGAGGAGCGTGGGGTCGAGCAGCGTCTTCGGCGGGTCACCGCCGAGAACGACCGCCTGCGGGCAGAGAACGCTAGGTATCGAGAGCAGTTCGTGCAATTGCAATACAACGCCTACAAGTATGGGCTGCAGAAACACCAGCTTGAGGAGCGGCTGCCGAAGGTCGACCGGGAGAGCTCAGCGTGACGTCGCGAGAGCGGATTCAGCTCAGGGTTTGGGTAACGTTGATTCGGACACGGATTCTGATACACGCCACGCCGTCCTTGGGACGGCGGAAGGCGCCGCTTCACAAACGAACGTTTGAGATATGCTGATCGGATACGTCCGGGTGTCGAGAGCGGACGGCTCACAGCGGGTCGATCTCCAGCGCGACGCGCTCACCGCGGCCGGCGTGCCTTCGGAGGCCGTGTACGAGGATCGGGCGTCCGGCAAACGTGATGATCGTCCGGGCCTGGAGGCGTGCCTGAAGTCGCTGCGTTCGGGCGACACGCTGGTCGTGTGGAAGCTTGACCGGCTCGGCCGAAACCTGGCACACCTTGTCGGCGTGGTCTCCGGTCTGGCGGAGCGGAAGGTCGGACTGCGGGTGCTGACGGGACAGGGTGCGGCGATCGACACCGGCACGGCCAGTGGACGTCTCGTGTTCGGCATCTTCGCGGCTCTCGCGGAATTCGAGCGCGAACTCATTCGGGAGCGAACACGTGCAGGTCTGGCGGCGGCGAGAGCCAGGGGGCGGAACGGTGGACGCAAGTTCGCCCTGACGAAGGCCCAAGTCCGGCTTGCGATGGCCGCGATGAAGGACCGCGATGCGTCGGTCACGGACCTAGCTGCGGAACTCGGGATCAAGCCTGTCACGCTGTACCGATACGTCAGCCCGAGCGGAGAGCTGCGGAAGCACGGTCGGCGGGTGCTGGGAATCTAGCGGAGTTCTCCCCCACCTGCGGCGCCCCCATGGCCCTCGGAGGTCGTGGGGGTGGAGAGATCAGCGGCGGGCGCCTTCGTGTCTACTGTCGACTGGTCGCCCGCCGACGGGCGGCGCCGACGAACAACAGCAGCGAGAGTACGATCGCTCCGGCCGCCGGCAGAGCCGGTACCGGCGTCAACTCTGCGGCGATGGAGAAACGATCGGCTGCGGCCGCGACGTCGACCGCCAGGGTGCCCGAGGCTGTATGCGTGACCGTCGCCATGGAGGTGCCTCGCTCCCTCGGAGGTTCGAAGCGCTACCGTTTCCAGACGACCACATGGGCGAGTTCGAAGCCGGTAAGTGACCGCCTCCGGGGAGGTGGTCGTGATCGCGAACGGGCCGGCGACCGGAGCACTCGCTGTGCTGGTGATGGTCACCGTGGGAGGAGTCGTATCCTCGGCTCTAGGCACTAAGCAGTTGGGACTCGAGCTGGATTCGCAGGTCTACTAGCTGAGCTCCGCTGTACGAGAGTCACGCGAGCGCAGGGTAGACGGTGCGCACAACCCGCCTGAGCTGAATCGCTACAACCAGTGGATCATCACCGCCGAGGTCCTCCCAGCCTGTGATGCCTGCGTGTGACGGATCGGTTGGGTCGGTCGTTATTGGTTGGTAGACCACTCGAAACGCGCAGTCGACCTTGCGGGCCGCAGCTAACACGTCGGCCACCTGCAAGACCGCTAGGCGACCGCTCCGCCGGAGTTCTAGGTTTTCTCGGAGGACGCTTCGCACGCAGTCGATAGCCTCTTGTTGCGGCAGGTTTCCGAAGACTTCGAGCCAGTTGACGGACAGGTCCCTTTCCGTTGGTCGGGGCACGAAGGCAGCTGCCATCGGCTCCCCGCCCTGAACATCGGACGGCTTGCAGTAGCGCGCCACGTGGTGGTCATCAGGGAGGGGAGCTCCCTCTACAAGGTCGGAATGCGGGACACAAGCCATCGCACAGCGTTCACGGCATCGGAGGTACCCAACAAGCCGCCTACCCGTAGATGCGAGCCGCGGATGTCGATGGGGTCGAGGGCCGCGAATCGGATGTGCGCGGACGGCCAGAACGAGAGTACGAGCTCGGCCTGCCCAACGGTCCACTCCGCCGTGAAGAAGCCCTCATCATCGACGCCAAGTCTGTTGGGGGCTCTCAGGCGGTCGTCGCTGAGCACGGCTTCGGCCATGCGCTTCAAGGATGCCGCGTTTGGCATCGGATGCTCCTCGGGGTCGGCTTCATGTCGGCTATGCAGGTCAGCCACGCGATCCGCCAGCGCGACAAGCCCGGACGCGCGCAGGACAGCGAGTACGCCATGCGTCGTGGAAGCCTCGGCAAGTTGAGGCTTGGCCACTGCCGGTGTTGGGGTGCTCTGAGCGGTGGGGCCGGGCTCTGTGGCCGGAGGTCCATGATCAGGTCCGCCATCTTGCCGCGCCGTCGTGGAGGTGGTGTACGATGGCGCTTCGGCATCGTCGCTACCCCGCTGCAAGCGTTCGAAGACGCTGGCCCGCCGCAAGCGTTCGAAGACGCTGGCGGCTATATCGATGGATTGGAACTCCTCGTCGCGAGACCAGGCCGTTGGTCCCGCTGAAGCCGTCGACCGGGACGCCCAGCTTGGCCGGGTCGGCGACGCGGCCCACGTTGACCCAGCGCTTGCCCGACGACAGTACGCCGTCAGAACGTCGGGGACAGCATGCGTCGGTTGGTCGTCAATGAAGGCCGGGTTCTGCGCAGGAGTCATGGATGATCGCCTTTCTGCGCGAAGTGGTCGGCGTAGTCCGTCAGCTCTCTGAACAACTCCGCCGGATGGTCAAGGTTACCTTTGTAGTCCGCAATCGTGTTGATGTCCAGCTCCAACTGGACGGCGAAGGACGCGTCGCCAGCTGGCGCATTCAGCTCGCGGATCGACCACTTCGTGATGCGATTCACCATGAGGCCGTCAAGGGCCTGGGCGGGGCATCGGTGGTTGACCTGATACAGGAAGTCTCTGGGCTGCGTGGACTTCATGTCGACCGTCGGCAGATACCGGTCCAGCTCTTTGCGGCAGTCTGCCATCTGCGGGAAGGGCTTGACGATAGAGCAGCCAAACGCGAGTCGCTGAAACGGAGGACTCGATTCAAGGCTGAGCCACCGCGCCGTCAGCTCCGCAAAAGGTGGGAGCACATCGGTGAGCGGCAAGGTGATTTGCGCCACAGCGAACGGGTGCCGGATATCGAGTCTGCCGTCGTGCTCCGCAGACAGCTGCAGCGGCCCAGCCGCGTGCACCCCAAGCAGCTCGACCTTGCCGGTCCGCGGCTCTTCGATCACCCTCTCGGGCGGTGCGCCCGTGAGCGCATGCCACCAGTCGCGCGCAAGCGATGGGGGCAGAGGAGGCCTCGTGAAACCCGTCAGCCGCACATGCTCAGTGAGCCAGTCAGCAGGGGTGGCCTGTGTCTCGTCAGTCACAGATCGAGTATTCTCCAAGGTGCGGCGGACCGTCAAGCGCGACCATCAGGTGCACCCGAGTTCCGCAAAATCCGGTCTGAGGCTCACGACTCGCCGAAAAAGCTGTCGGGCGAGCTCGTTGGGCGGCGCCATTGTACAGGAGGAGACCGAGATGTCGAACGCTGGCGAGCCCTCGCAGATCCCGCGGATCCTGCGCGAAGTGGCGCCGGAGGAGTTCCGCGGGCTCATCGAGGTCCGGTTGGGAAACCCGAACCGCCGCAGTTCCTCAGGGCCGCGATGCGTCGCGTCGCTGATTCACTTCCGAGGGCGCCGGCTACCGTCCGAGCCGAGCGCCTCTGAGCAACCGTGGTGACGGGCGGGTAAAGGGACCGCATGGACAAAATCAAGGAGATCGATCGCAACATCGCCCGTCTCGAACTGGAGAAGGAGGAGGAGCAGCGGCGCCAGACCGAGCAGAAGCTGCATGAAACGGTGCGCTCCCTAGCGGCTGCCGAATCGTCGTCAGTCTACGACATCGTGGCGAAGGCGTTGGCGAAGTGGAAGCCGACGGAGACGCGGGACGTCATCAAGATGATCACCGGTGAAGGGGTGCCGCAAGAAGCGGTCGACGACTTCGCTGAGCGGCTCAAGGAGGAGTTCGGCCGACCGTCGAACTGACCCTCGCGCTGCCGCCGCCGAGATAGGGATGGTCTGGGTGCTCCCGGGTTGGGTGAGCCGGTGATGCCAGATGGGGCGAATGCGGGGACCAATTGTCCTGTTGCCGGACTACAGGAGCCTGCAGGCGCTGTCGGTGCGGGCTGCTGGGAGCCTGATAGCAGATGGAGACCGGAGGTGTCGGCCGGAGACAGTTGCGGGGGTGTCTGTCGACGAGGAGCACCATTCAAGCGCGCATCACCGCTTGGGTACCGTGGCCGCAGGGTTTCGAGAGTTGTCACGTTTCGGCCTGGAATGAGCCCCAATCAGGCCGAAACGTGACAACAACGGGGTCCGTTTTCGCCTGAGTCACCCCTAACTAGCTGATTTATAAGGGCTTATTGTGGGCGTTTTCCGGTACTGGTACGCTTAACCATTTTGAGGCCGCCGACCGCGCGACCTCGCGGTCGCGTCGGAGGCTCCGCTGACGCGAACTGCCACGGTGCAAGCCCCGGGAGCCCGCGCCGCGGGTCTCCGCCGCCCTCGATCCGACGCCCTCCCGCCGGGTTCGCTCTCGTCCGGCGCGGCGTTCCGCCACCGGCCGTTACGTCCTGCCGTAGCGTTCCGCGACGGACCGCTACGTCCTGCCGTACCGGTCCTCCAGGCGGACGACGTCGTCGAGCTCGGGCGTCGACACCTCGAACAGGTCGGCGGTCTCGAGGGCGGTCATGCGATGCACCGTGCCCGGTGCGATGCGGACGCTCTCGCCCGGCCCCATCTCCCGCGCCGCCCTGGCGTCGCCCCGTCCCGTCTCGAGCCGGATGCGTCCGCTCCAGACGAGGATCGTCTCGTCCTTCACCGTGTGATATTGCAAGCTGAGCGCATGCCCCGCGGTCACGTGGAGGATCTTCCCGACGTAGCGGTCGGTCTTCGCCCAGTGGAGCTCGTACCCCCACGGCTTGTCCACTCTCATCCGTCGCTCTCTCCTCCGCCGGCCCCCTCGACGGCCAGGTCGCGGTGCCGCGTCCGCCAGCGCACCCCGGCGACTCCGGCCAGGCGCGCCGCCAGCTGCTCGACCATCACCACCGACCGGTGGCGTCCGCCGGTGCATCCGATGCCGATGGTCAGATAGCTCTTGCCCTCGTGGCGGTAACGGGGGATCAGGAACTCGAGCAGATCGGCGGTCTTGTCCAGGAACGGCGCGGCCGCCTCGGCCTCGCACACGTAGGCGCGGACGTCCGGGTCCCTGCCGCTCAGCGCCTTCAACTCGGGCACGAAGTACGGGTTCGGGAGAAAACGCACGTCAAGGAGCAGGTCGGACTCGGGAGGCACCCCATACTTGTAGCCGAAGCTCAGCAGGGTGCCCGTCAGCCGTGCCCGGCCGTCCCTGCCCTCCACCAGATCGCCGAAGGCCCGGCGCAGCTCGTGCACCGTGAGGTCGGACGTATCGAGCACGAGGTCGGACATCTCCTTGATCGGCCGCAGCCGGGCGCGTTCGGTCAGGATGCCCTCGATCACCGACCCGGCCGGGGCCAGGGGGTGCGGCCGGCGGGTCTCGCTGAAGCGCCGCAGGAGGGCGGCGTCGGAGGCCTCGAGGAAGATGAGCCACGTCCGCAGGCGGCTTCGTGCGCGAAGCGCCGTGAACACGCCGGCGAACCGGTCCAGAAACAGCCGGTCGCGGACGTCCACGACGACGGCAATGGCCTCGGGACGCGCTCCCTGACCGGGATCGAGGTCGGCCAGCGTCGGAATCAGCACCGTCGGCAGGTTGTCCACGCACAGGAAGCCGAGGTCCTCCAGGGCGCGGATGGCCGCGGACTTCCCGGCTCCCGAGAGGCCGGTCACCACGATGAACCGCGCCACCCCCGCCGCCTCTCGATGAATGGCGGTCATCGCGCACTCCCCCGCCTCTCTCGTGGCTCGGCCCGGCGAGCCGTCCGCGGCCCCGCCGGCGGACGGCGACCGTGCATCGCCGGCGGTTCACTTGGCGCTCGCGGTGTCGTCGGCCTCGGCCGCAGACCCGACCGGCTCGGACGCCGGCAGAGCATGGCGCCGGCGGTCGTGCCACTTGCCTTTCAGCGTGTGAGCCTGGTGGTTGACCTTGTCCACCGCCGTACCGACCGCCGCCTGCCAGTTCGGCCCTTCCGCCACGCCGTGAAGCCGATGGTCGCCGCGCGCATGGACGATGAGCTCGGACACGCACAGATGGCGGGCCGAGGACAGCACCACCTCGGCCGATACCAGGGCGTCGCCGAGCACTCGTTCCAGGGGCAGCAGCCGCTTGTCGATCAGATCGCGCAGATCGTCGCCAACCGATATGTTCCGAGCCGTCAACGTGTATTGCATTTGCGTCAGTGTCCTGTGTGCGGTCACTCCGGGGAATCCGGTGCCGCTTCCGCGGCGAAGCCGGCTCGGCTGACCGACCGGCGCGGGTCAGAACAAGACCCGGCGTTGACTCGAGGTGGGAATCTTCATTTCCTCGCGGTACTTCGCAATCGTGCGCCGGGCCAGAATCAGGCCGTCGTCCTGAAGAAGACGCACGATGCGCGAGTCGCTCAGGGGTTTCCGGGAGTCCTCCTCTTCGATAATCCTGCGAATACGTTGCTTGATGGCCACGGAAGACACGCTCTCGCCGTAGGCGCTGCTGATGCCGCTGTGGAAGAAGTACTTCATCTCCAGCACCCCCTGCGGGGTGTGCATGTACTTGTTGGTCACCACGCGGCTCACCGTCGACTCGTGCATGCCGATGTCGTCGGCGACGTCCCGCAGCACGAGCGGCCGAAGGGACTCGATGCCGCGATCGAGGAACTCGTTCTGGAACGAGATGATGCTGGTGGCCACCTTGTGGATCGTCTTCTGCCGCTGATCGACCGACTTGATGAGCCACAACGCGGATCGGAACTTCTCCTTCACGTAGGCGCGGGTCTCGCGGCTGCCGTTCTTCTTGTCGAGCAGCCGCCGATAGACCGGACTGATTCGCAGCTGGGGCATGCCGTCCTCGTTCAGCATCGCGACGTAGCGGTCTTCGACCTTCACGACGTAGATGTCGGGGACGACGTGCTGGGACGGGGTCGGGTTGTAGCGGGTTCCCGGCCTCGGATCGAGCTGCCTGATGACGCCGATATGGTGCTTTACCTCGTCGACCGACAGCCCGAGGCGACGGGCGATCTCCTGCCCCTGCTGGTTCTGCAGCAGCTTCAGGTGTTCGCGGACGATCGTCTCGCTGGCGGTGCCGTTCAGCCCGAGATGCGCGATCTGGAGCAGCAGGCATTCCCGCAGCCCGCGGGCCGCGACGCCGATCGGATCGAAGCCCTGCACCACCCCCAGGACCCGCTCGACGTCACCGGCGTCCCACTCGCCCATGGCGGCGATCTCGTCCACCGACGCCGCGAGGTAGCCGTCGTCGTCGAGGTTGCCGATGATCGCGGAACCGATGTCCCGCATCGGCGTATCGTCGTTGCCGGGCTGGAGGGAGAGCTGCCACATCAGGTGGTCGGCCAGCGCGCCCGGCGTCGAGAGCGTGTTCTCGATCGGGGGGAGCTCCCTGACCTCGCGCGGCGCCTGCCGGCGATACCCGTCGTCGAGGTAGTCGCCGAAGAAGTACTCGTAGTCGGCGTCGTCCCACGCGTCCTGAGCGTCCTTGTCGGCGCTCGCGTCCGCCTTCTCGGCCTCCGTCCGGTTCGCCGCGTCCGGCGACTCCAGGTCCGCGTCCGGCGGTTCCGGATCCTCGTCCGGCACCTCCTCCAGCATCGGATTCTCGACCACCTCCTGGGTCAGCAGGTCGACGAGCTCGAGGGTGGTCATCGGCAGCAGCTTGATGGCCTGCTGCAGCGATGGCGTCAGGACGAGCTTCTGCGAGAGGCGGGTCTGGAGTCGTTGCTGCAGTGCCATGAGCCGGTGCTTCGATCCGCGCGCTGTATCCAGGAGCCGAGCAGTGCCGCGCCGGCGCAGGCTTCCAACGGCCGCAAGGCGCGTGCGGGGGGCCTGCCATGCGGGGGGGCGCGCCGGCGCAACTTCCGGACGCGGCCGCAGGCCGCGCAACGCCCCTGTTTCGATTCTAGTGTCCCGCAACCGCCGTTCGCAACCACGCGGGGGCGGACGTGGAGGGCCGGGACCCCGTCAATCCAGGCGGAAGTCCGCGCCGAGGTAGATCCGCTTCACGTCGTCGTCGTGGGCGAGCTCGGCCGGAGTCCCGCTGCGCACCACGGCCCCGTCGTGCACGATGTAGGCTCGATCGGTGATGCGCAGGGTCTCCCGGACGTTGTGGTCGGTGATGAGCACCCCGATGCCGCGCGCCTTCAGGTGGAAGATGATCTCCTGAATGTCGGTGACCGCGATCGGATCGATGCCCGCGAACGGCTCGTCGAGCAGGATGAACGACGGCGAGATGACCAGCGCCCGGGTGATCTCGGCGCGGCGGCGCTCGCCGCCGGACAGGGTGTGGGCCGGCGACTTGGCGAGCGGGGCGAGATCGAGCTCGTCCAGCAGCTCCCGCATTCGCGCGAGTCGCGCCCGGCGCGGCATCCCGACGGTCTCCAGAATCGCCAGGATGTTCTGCTCGACGGTCAGTCCCCGGAAGATCGACGGCTCCTGCGGCAGATACCCGATGCCCTTGCGGGCCCGCAGATACATCGGGTCCCGGGTGACGTCGTCGTCGTCGAGGACCACCCGGCCCCGGTCCGGCGCGGTCAGGCCCACCACCATGTAGAACGTCGTGGTCTTGCCGGCGCCGTTGGGACCGAGCAGGCCCACCACTTCGCCGGACGACACCGTCAGGCTGACGTCCCGAACGACGGTGCGGCCACCGTAGGACTTCGTCAGGTTCTCCGTCCGCAGGGTAGCCATGCGAGGTGGGGCGCGGTCGGCGCGCGCCGTCCCGGACGTACGGTGGCGGGCGGGCCCGTCGGCGACTCAGAGCTGCGGCGGCTGGCAGGAGCCGGTGCTGGTCTCGGTTCTCGATTGATCGCGTCCGTCGACCGACACGACGTCAGACCCTCGGTAGAACGTGAGCACGCGGCCCCGGGTGCTGCGGCACACCGGCTCGGAGGGCTCGGTCGCGGCCGGCTCTTCCGGCTCGTCCGGCTCCGCCTCCTCGACGATCTCGACCGGCGCGCCCTCCATGTCGTAGCGTCCGTCCCCTTCATGGTACACGAGCGTGTCGCCGGCCGCCCATCGGCGGTCCAGCCGCAGCTGCACGCTTCCGGCCGCGGTCAGCCGGTCCAGCGTACGACCGTCGGCCTGCAGAAAGACCTCGATCGCGTCGGCGCCGAGGTCGCCGTAGTCGGACCGGAGGACCGCCGCCCCCTCGTAGGTCGCGTGCCGGGCCGCGTCGTCGTAGAGGAAGCTCTCGGCGCGTGCGTCGGTGCGCGAGACGACGTTGCCGCCGTCGGCCTCTTCGTCGATGCGGACGAGCTGGATGGTCGTCCGCACCGAGCCGGTGACGGACAGGCCGCCGGTGGCGTGGTCGATGGCGACGGCGCCGCCCTCGAAGCTCGTGGCGCCCTGCCACATCCGCGCCTCTCCGTCGTAGGTGACCTGGCGCGCGTCGTCGTCGTAATCGACGGTGTCGGCGAGGATGTTGATTCTCTGCGTCCGGTCCAGGAGCGCGGGCAGCTTGTCCGCGCCGGGGTCGCCCTCGCCGCTCTCCGGCGGAGTCAGCACCGTCTGGACCCCGCCCGACCCGGACACCCGCGATCCGTCCAGGGCGACCTCGAGCCGTTCCCCGGCCTCGATGGTGCGGTTGCCGTCGACGAGCGTCGGCCTCTGACCGCCATCGGCCTCCGACGAGAGCGAGATGGTCCCTCCCAGCAGATCGTAGGCGGCGCCGGCCGCCTCGGCCCGCCGGCTCTCGTCCTCGAACCGGACCCCGCCGTCGAACTGCACCTCGAACAGACCGACGAGTCCCCGGCCCACGCCGGCCTCGAGCCGGTCGGCAAGGACGGTGCGGGTGGAGGCCGCGCCGTTGTCCGTGGCCTCGTGCCGCTCCAGATAGTCGACCCCGCCGTCCAGGCTGATGCCGTTCAATCCCGTCTCGGCCGTTCCGGCGGCCGTCAACCTGCCCGCGCGAATCTCCTGCCGGGGCTCTCCCGGAGTCTCCGGGAGCCGCAGCCGCATGCCTCCGCCCGCCGTCAGGCCGACGACCTCCGACCGGCTCGGCGCCAGCTCGACCTCCATCGCCTCGCTCTCGATGCGCGAGCCCTCCCCGCCGTCCGCCCCCGCCAGCTCGACGGCCGCCTGCCCGGCCAGGACGACCTGCCGGAGCTGCCGCGTCGCCGGCTCGAACCGCAGCACGGTCTCCTCGGCGCGCGACTCGCGGAGCCCCCCGTCGGCCGCGGCGGTGGAGCGAATCCGGACGTCTCCGTCCAGCTCGATGGACTCGAGCGCGGTCTCCCCCTCGCCGAAGTACGCCGTCGCGCTGTCCGAGGCGACCGTCATCTCGCCGGTCCGGATGCTCGTTCCGCCCTCGAAGCGCATGTAGCGGTCGGCGTCGGCGAGGGTCGCGTGCGGCGCCGCAATCTCGACCGCGGCCCGGTCCGCGTCGCCGGTCAACCGCACCCGGGCGTCGCCGTCGAGGGTGACGATACCCCGGGCGCGGTCCTGCGCGACGTCGTTCCCGGACGCCTCCAGACCGGCGCGGACCAGCTTGGTCGGGCCCGCGGGATCCCGCATCGTCACCACGTTCCGCGCCTCGCTGTAGCCGGCGGTCCCGGTGTGCGCGACGAGGCCGGCGGCGTCCCCCATCCGCACCTCGCCACTCACCGTGAAATCGCTCTGACCGGCCTCGACCAACGCCTCCGACGCGGTCATCGTGAAACCCGCCCGCCCCGCGCGCCTGGGCGCGGTCAGCGTGACGCCTCCGAAGAAACGGATCGACCCGTCCGAGTACGTCGACTGGCGCGCGGCCACGAGCCGGAAGATCACCACCCGGCCGTCGCTCCTGACGAACTCGATGCCGGCGCTCTCAATGACCGCCTCGGGGTCCGCGCGAGCAACGCCGCGCGCCTCCATCGAGTCCCTGCGCTCGCGCAGGCCGGTGACGAGCATCGTCGTGAAGATGACCAGTCCCGCGGCTATGGCCGTCCGCGCCACCGTCTGCCACCCGACGCGCGGGCGGCGCCGGCCTCGGGCGCGGCCGGGGGGCGGCGGGGAGGCCTCGGCGCCCCTCGCGGCCGCGCCGTCAGCCGGGGCCGGCCCGGCCGAAGCAGCCCGTCCGCCGGGGTCCGTCGGCGAGGGTTCGTGGTCCACGTTCCCCACTGTATCGAGCTTTGCCCGACGCGGGCAAACCGTCGGGCGGGCCGGCCTCCCGCAAGTCCGCACCGCGGTCGCGCAGCGCACACGGCACGGAGGAGGCGGCCGCCGGCGTGTAGTAGTATGAATTCGTGCAGCAGCCTGTCACGCCACTCATCGTCGAGCTGACGGAGCCGGCGACGGAAGAGATCACCGTGGCCGACGTCCTCGTCGGGGCGTTCAGCTTCACCGGCGTGCTCATCCTCGTCGCGCTGGTGCTGGCCGTGCTCTTCGCAGGCAGCCTCATCGGGCTCCGCCGGCTCCGGCCCGCGAACGCCCTCAACGGCGAGAGCGCCAGTCGAACCAGCCTGCGCCTGCACGCGCCGCCCGGACACGAGCCTGCGCCCTAGCCCGCCCATCGTCGCCTACGGCTCCGCTGGGCGCCCAACCAATCCTGCTAGGAGTCTGCACCGTTCTACGGCGCAGACTCCTAGAAGCGTGCGGACTCCCGGCACGATCGGTCGGGCGGCAAGCCGAGGCCGCAACGCGGCCTCGGCTTGTCGGTTCCCGCTCGTCTCCAGCCGACCCGGAGCGAGCGCGCCCCTGCCCTGGAAGACGGTTCACGCCTCCGGCGCATCGACGTCCGCCGACCGGATGTCCGCCACCGACAGCTCGATGGTGTGCTCTCCCCGATAGCGGTTCTCGGTCAGGTGGAACGCCAGGTCGAGGGCGTCGCGGTGGCGGGTCACGAAGTCGGCCCGATCCGCCATCCGCCAGGCCACGGCCCGGAACACCCGTCCCTGCTGCCGCACCCGCATCGCGAGGTGCCGTGACTTCAGCACGCGGGGGGCGTCCGCGAGCTCGACCGCGCCCGAGCTGAAGACCGGCCGGGGATTGCCGGCGCCGAAGGGCTCCATCGCCCGCAGGCCCGCGACCATGTCCGGGGTGATGGCGGCCAGGGGCAGACGACAGTCGATTCGGAGCCGCGGCATCAGCTGCTCGGGGCCGAGCCGGTCGTCGGCGAACGCCGTGATTCGCCGCCGCAGCTCCGGGAGCCGGGCGGCGTCGATGGTGACGCCGGCGGCGTGGCGGTGCCCGCCGAACCGGGTGAACAGCTCGCCGCAGTGCTCCAGCGCCCCGAGCAGATCGAACCCGGGGATGCTGCGGCCGGAGCCGTGGGCCACGTCCCCTTCCACCGCGAGCACGATGGCCGGGCGGTGGAAGAGGTCGACGAGCTTGGAGGCGACGATGCCGATGACGCCGCGGTGCCACCCCGCCCCCCACACGACGAGAATCGCGTGGGCCCCGACGTCCGGATCCGAGTCGACCCGCCGGCGGGCCGCGGCCAGGATCTCCGCCTCTTCCTCCTGCCGGCGCAGGTTCACCGCCTCGAGCTGCTCGGCCAGGCCCCGCGCCTCGTCCGCCCGCTCGTCGTCGGTCAGCAGCAACAGGCGGGTCGCGAGGTCGGGCGTGCTCATGCGACCGGCCGCGTTGATGCGCGGCGCCAGCCGGAACGCGACGTGAAAGCCGGTCAGCGTCTCCCCCAGCAGTCCCGCGGAGTCGAGGAGCGCCTGCAGGCCGACGGCGTGGCGCTTCCGCGACAGCCGCTCGAGCCCCAGCCTCGCGATGACGCGGTTCTCGCCTCGTAGCGGCACGACGTCGGCGACGGTCCCCACCGCCGCGAGCTTGACGAAGGCGGGCAGCCAGCCCGGCCGGCCGTGGCGCTGGCACAGCGCCTGCACCAGCTTGAGGGCGACGCCGACCCCCGCGAGGTTCTTGTCCGGATAGTCGCAGTCCCGCCGCTTCGGGTTGATGACGGCGAGGGCCGCCGGCAGCGACGCGTCCGGCTCGTGATGGTCGGTGACGATCAGGTCGATGCCGAGCTCTCGCGCCCGCGCCGCCGCCGCCTGGCTGCGGATGCCGCAATCGACCGAGACCACCACTGCCGCCTGCTCCGCGGCGAGGCGCTCCATCGTCGCCGGCTGAAGCCCGTACCCGTCCCGGAGGCGCTCGGGAATGAAGTGGACGACGTCGGCGCCGAGCAGCTCGAGCACCCGCCGCAGGATGACCGTCGACGTCACGCCGTCGACGTCGTAGTCGCCGTGGATCCCGATTCGCTCCCCCGCTGCGATCGCGCGCTCCAGCCGGTCGACGGCGAGGGGAAGGTCCTTGAGGAGGAACGGATCGTGGAGATGCTCGAGCCGGGGATTCAGGAAGCGCCCGGCGTCGTCGGCGCCGATGCCGCGCAGGACGAGCAGCCGGGCGATGACCGGGTCGAGGCCCATCGCCGCCGCCAGCGCCGCGGCCTCGAGCTCGTCGACGGCCTGATGGTCCCAGATCAACCGGGGCGGCGGCGACGTCGGGGGGCCACTCATGCCGGCGGGCTCACGTCCACGACACGGTCCCCTCTCCGCAGATCCGCTCGGCGGCCAGGGCGAGCTGCTGCGACGGTCGGATGCGGGCTTCCGTCAGCCGGGCCTCGACCCGCAACGGCGGGCGGCGCCCGGGCAGGTCGAGATGCAGACGGATCCAGCTCGGGCCGCGGTGCATGCGGAAGAGGTCCGCCAGCTCCTGAAGCGTCTCGCGGCCGTGCCGATCCGCCGAGAGGCGTATCGACAGGGTACGGCCCACCGATGCGCTCAGGCTCTCGATCGGCCGCACGTCCTCGGCCATCAGCCGGGGGACCTCCTCGCCCCGGTCGAGGCGGCCCGACACCACGACGAGGCGGTCCGGGGCCAGCACGTCGCCGCAGCGCTCCCAGGTCTTCGGAAAGACGACGACCTCGATGCCCCCGGTCCGATCCTCCAGCGTGAAGACGGCCATCAGGGCGCCCTGGCGGGTCTTGCGGGGACGGTATGCGCTGACGATGCCTCCGATGGACACCGTGGCGTCGCCCGCGGCCGGCGCGCCCACGGTCCGCGCGCCGGCCGCTTCGAGCATGTCGCGATAGCCGTCGATGGGGTGCCCGCTCAGGTAGAGGCCCAGCGATTCCTTCTCGTAGGCGAGCTGCTCCGAGGGCGTCCAGGGCGCGACGTCGGGGAGCCGGGCGTCGACGCCGACGGCGTCCTCCGGAGCGTCGATGACGTCGAACAGCTGCGCCTGCCCGAGCTCCCGGTCCCGCTGCACGCGCCCGCCGTGATCGAGGGCGCGGTCCACGAGCGCGAGCATCTGCGCGCGCCGGTCCGACGGGCGGCCCTTTCCCGTCGCGAGGAGAGAGTCGAACGCGCCCGCCTTGACGAGGCTCTCGTAGACCCGCTTGTTGACCAGGCGCAGGTCGACCTCCTCGCACAGCGCAAAGAGAGACTCGATGCGGCCCTGCCGCCCGCGGCACTCGAGGAGGGAGGCGATGGCCCCCTCGCCGACGTTCTTGACCGCGGTGAGGCCGAAGCGGATGCCCTCCGGCGTGACCCGGAACCCCATCGCGCTCGTGTTCAGGTCGGGAGCGAGCACCGGGATGCCCATGTCGCGGCACTCGCCCAGGTACACCGCGACCTTGTCGGCGTTCTGGGCCTCTATCGTCATCAAGGCGGCCATGAAGTGCCGCGGATAGTTGGCCTTGAGCCAGGCGGTCTGATAGGCGAGCAGGGCGTAGGCGGTCGAGTGCGACTTGTTGAAGCCGTATCCCGCGAAGAACTCGATGAAGTTGAAGATGGTGACGGCCTGCTCCTTCGGCACCTCGCGCGCCGCCGCGCCCTCGATGAACTTCTCGCGCTGCCCCTGCATGACGGAGGCGTCCTTCTTCCCCATCGCCTTGCGCAGGATGTCGGCGTCGCCCATCGTGAATCCGGCGAGGTCGCTCGCGATGCGCATCACCTGCTCCTGATACGCGATGACCCCGTAGGTGTCCCGCAGGATCGGCTCGAGGGCGGGCCAGTCGTACTCGATCGCCTCCCGGCCGTGCCTGCGGTTGATGAAGGTGTCCACCACGCCGCCCTGCAGGGGACCGGGCCGGTAGAGGGCGTTCAGGGCGATCAGGTCGTCGAACCTCTGTGGCTTGGCCTTCCGCAGGGTGTCGCGCATGCCCGAGCTCTCGAACTGGAAGATGCCCAGGGTCTGTCCGTCGCAGAAGAGCCGGTAGGTCTTCGCGTCGTCCATCGGCAGGCGGTCCAGGGCGATGGACTCGCCGGTCGTCTCCCGGATGTGGTCGACCGCGTCGTGGAGCAGGGTCAGGGTGCTCAACCCGAGGAAGTCCATCTTGAGCAGGCCCATCCGCTCGACCTGCTTCATGGCCCACTGTGTGGTGATCTCGTTCTTCTGGCTCTTGTAGACGGGCGCGAACTCGGTGACCGGCCGGGGCGTGATGACCACGCCGGCCGCATGCACGGAGGCGTGGCGGGTGATGCCCTCGAGGCGCTGCGCCACCGACATCAGCTCCTTGACCTGCGGGTCGCGCTGCTCCAGGGTCTCGAGGTCCGGGCTCTCCTTCAGCGCCTTCTCGAGGGTCATGTTGAGGGTGGGCGGAATCAGCTTGGCGACCCGGTCGACGTCGGCGTAGGACAGGCCCATCGTGCGGCCGACGTCCCGCACCACGGCACGGGCCTTCATCGTGCCGAACGTGATGATCTGGGCCACGTTGTCGCGGCCGTACTTCCGGGTGACGTACTCGATGACCTCGCCGCGGCGCCGCTCGCAGAAGTCGATGTCGATGTCGGGCAGCGAGACGCGTTCCGGATTGAGGAAACGCTCGAAGATGAGATCGAACTGCATCGGATCGACGTCGGTGATCTGCAGGCACCAGGCGACGAGGCTGCCCGCCGCCGACCCCCGGCCGGGGCCCACCGGGATGCCGCGTTCGCGGGCGTAGCGGATGAAGTCCCAGACGATGAGGAAGTAGCCCGGATAGCGCATCTTGACGATGACGTCGATCTCGTAGGCCAGCCGGGCCTCGTAGTCGGCGACGGAGTGCTTCAGCCCTCCCGCCCCGGCCCGCCCCCGCAACCCGTCGAGGCGCCGCCGGAACCCCTCGCGGGTCACGTGCTCGAAGTAGCCGTCGACGGTGAACGGCTCCGGGACTTCGAAGTTGGGCAGGTGGTTCTCGTTCCTGGCGAGCTCCACGTCGCAGCGTTCGGCGATCGCCACGGTGTTCGAGAGGGCGGCCGGATGGTCGCCGAACACGGCGCGCATCTCGTCGCCGGTCTTCAGGTAGAACTGGTCCCCGTGGTAGCGCAGGCGCTGCTCGTCGGCGACGTTCTTGCCGGTGCCGATGCACAGCAGGACGTCGTGGGGACGGCGGTCGTCCTGCTTCAGGTAGTGGACGTCGTTGGTGCAGACGAGCGGCAGGTCGAGGTCGGCGGCGATCGGCAGCAGGCCGGAGTTCACGACCCGCTGCTCGTCGATGCCCTGGTACTGCATCTCGAGGAAGAAGTTGCCGGGGCCGAGGATGTCCCGGAAGGTCGCGGCGGCGTCGCGGGCGCGCGCATCCTGCCCGGTGCGGAGCCCCGTCGCCACCTCCCCCTTCAGGCAGCTGCTGAGGCCGATCAGCCCTTCCGCATGCTGCGACAGCAGCTCCTTGTCGATGCGCGGCTTGTAGTAGAAGCCCTCGGTGTACCCCGCGGACACCAGCTTGATGAGGTTGTGATAGCCGGCCAGGTTCTCGGCCAGCAGCACCAGATGGTTGTTCGTCGCCCCGGGAGTCCCGCTCCTCTCGCGGCGGCTGCCGGGGGCGACGTACACCTCGCAGCCCAGGATCGGCTTGATGCCCCGCTTCCGCGCCTCGTCGTGGAAGATGACGCTCGAGAACATGTTGCCGTGCTCGGTGACGGCGAGGGCCCGGGCGCCGGACTTCTCGGCATGGCCGAGCAGCTCGCCGATGCGGCAGGCGCCGTCGAGCAGCGAGTACTCCGTGTGCAGATGGAGATGGACGAACTCGGTCATGGGCTGCCGCTCGATTCGCGTTCGCTGCCCCGCGCGGGCGCCGCCGGCGCCCGCGTCGAGAGGGGGCCGCGCCTCACTCCCACTCGATCGTCGAGGGCGGCTTGCTGCTGATGTCGTACACCACCCGGTTGACCCCCCGCACCTCGTTCACGATGCGCGACGAGACGGCGGCCAGGAGGTCGCCGGGCAACCGCGCCCAGTCGGCGGTCATGCCGTCCCGGCTCTCGACCGCCCGAATCGCGAGGACGTGCTCGTAGGTGCGCTCGTCGCCCATGACCCCGACGCTCCGAACCGGCAGCAGCACCGCGAACGACTGCCAGAGCCGTCGGTACCAGCCGGCGCGGCGCACCTCCTCGGCCACGATGGCGTCGGCGGCGCGGAGGATCGCGAGGCGGGAGGCGGTCACCGGACCGAGAATCCGGACCGCCAGGCCCGGACCCGGGAAGGGGTGGCGCCACACGAACGACTCGTCGAGGCCCATCGCCTCGCCCAGCCGCCTGACCTCGTCCTTGAAGAGCAGCCGGAGCGGCTCCACCAGGGCGAACCGCAGCCGTTCGGGCAGGCCGCCGACGTTGTGGTGGCTCTTGATCGGCACCGCCGGCCCGACCACCGACACGCTCTCGATGACGTCCGGATACAGGGTACCCTGCGCCAGAAAATCGAATTGCCCGAGCCGGCGGGCCGCTTCGTCGAAGACGTCGATGAACGTCCCGCCGATGATCTTCCGCTTTCGCTCCGGGTCGGAGACGCCCTCGAGGGCGTCGAGGAACCGCTCGCCCGCGTCCTCGAAGACGATGTTCAGCCCGAGTCGCCCCTCGAACCGGCTCCGCACCTGCGCCGCCTCGTTCAGGCGCAGCAGGCCGTTGTCGACGAAGATGCACGTCAGCCGCTCGCCGACGGCCCGGTGGATCAGCAGCGCGGCCACCGTGGAGTCGACGCCGCCGCTCAGCCCGCAGACCACCCGCCCGTCGCCCACCTGTCGCCGGATGCGGCCGGTGGCCTCCTCCAGAAACGAGGCCATGGTCCAGTCGCCGGTGCAGCCGCACACCCCGGCCGCGAAGTTCCGCAGGATGTCGACGCCGTGCTCGGTATGCGCCACCTCCGGATGGAAGAGCAGCGCGTAGAGGCGCCGGGCCGGGTCCTCCATGGCCGCAACCGGCGCGTTGGCGCTCGTCGCCGCGACCCGAAAGCCGTCCGGGGCGCGCCCGATCCGATCCCCGTGACTGGCCCAGACCCCGACGTCGCCGGGAAGCCCCGCGAACAGGGGGCTGTTCGTCTCGACGCTGACGGTGGCATGGCCGAACTCGCGCTCCGGAGCCGGCTCGACCTCTCCCCCGAGGAGGTCGGCCATCAGCTGCATGCCGTAGCAGATGCCGAGCACGGGCACGCCGAGGGCCAGCACGCCGGCCGGGCAACGCGGCGCCTCGGGCTCGCGGACGCTCGCGGGTCCCCCCGAGAGAACGATCCCGGCCGGCCGCCGGGCCGCCAGCTCGTCGACCGGCGTGTGGAACGGGACGATCTCGGTATAGAGATCGAGCTCCCGCAGCCGACGGGCGATCAACTGGGTGTACTGGGAGCCGAAGTCGAGGACGAGCAGCGTCTGATGGGACACGCGGGCGACCGGATGATTTGCGGGACGGGTTGCCGTTGAACCGGACCGATTCCCCGGACGCCGGGCCGGCGCGAGCCCGGGACCATCGACTCCCTATTATAATGACATACGCGAGCCGCACACCACCATATCTTGTAGTCCGCCCATGAAGACCGCCATCCGATGCGCCTCGGCGGCCCTGCTCGCCCTGCTGGCAGCCGGCGGCCCGCTGGCGGGCGGCGCGGCCGCGCAGCGGCGGCCCGAGGCGACAGCCTCCATTCCCCCGACGCCGTCGACGTTTCTGCCCGTCGCCATCCGATGGACCGCCAACCTGCCCGCCCCCGCGGCGGCGGCGCCGGTGGCGTCCGGCGCTCGGCTCCTCGCGCCCCTCTTCGACGGCCAGATCGCGGCCATGAGCCTCGTCGACGGCTCGGAGCTCTGGCGGGTCGAGCAGACGGTGACGGGCCAGCCCGCGGCCGGCGGCGGACTGTTCCACGCGGCCACCCCCGAGGGGCTGCTGGCCCTCGATGCGGAAACGGGCCGGATCCGGTGGGCGGTCACGCTGGAGGCGCCCGTGTCGGCGCCGCTGCTGTGGACGGCGGGATGGCTGATCGCCGCCCTCGAGACCGACGTGCTGCTCGCGATGCATGCGGGGACGGGCGGCACGATATGGCGGCAGGTCGTCGACGGCGGCGTCGGCGTGCGACCGACGATCGCGGGCGATCGCCTGTACGTGCCCCTCGCCAGCGGCGGCATCGCGGTGCTGGAGCTGCTGACGGGCGCCGTGATCTGGGAGCGGCGGCTGGGCGGCGCGCCCCAGGAGATCCTCGTGGCCGGCGACCTGTTCGTCGGTGCCGCCGACAACCACTTCTATCGGTTGTCCCGGCGGGACGGCGCGCTCCGTTGGCGCTGGCGCGCCGGTGGCGATGCGGTCGGCCGGCCCGCCGTCGACGACGAGCGCGTGTACTTCTCTTCGCTCGACAACACCCTGTGGGCCCTCGACCGCTCGCACGGCGGGCAGCGGTGGCGCGAGCTGCTGCCGGTTCGGCCGACGGCCGGCCCGCGGCTGGCGGAAGATCTGATCGTGCAGGGCGGAATGACCCGCGAGCTCGATCTTTACGGCGGGGGCGACGGTGCCGCCTACCACGGCCTGCAGGTCTCGTCGGAGCTGGCGTTCGCCCCCCTGGCGTTCGCCGATCCTCTGAGCGACGGCGCCCTCCTGGTTCTGGTCACGGTCGACGGCGAGCTGCAGGCGATCGGCCGGGCCAGCGGGCCCGAGCGGGTCGATCCCGCCGTCACCACCGTCTGGGAGAGGCTCGCCCCAGCCGGGGAGGAGGAAGGCGCTTCCGGCGACCGGGAAGACGGGAGCGCTTCCGGCGATGCGGAGGACGGAGGCACTTCCGGCGACCCCGAGGACGAGGGCGCTCCCGGCCACCCGGGCGATGAGGGCGCTCCCGGCGATGCGGAGGATGGGGGCGTTCCCGGCGACCTGGAGGATGAAGGCGCTCCCGGCGGACCCGGGGAACCGGCCGCGTCGGAGGCCCCGGACGCTCCCGATCCCGACCCTCCGGCGCCCGGCGCGCCCCCGGCTCCGGGCGCGCCCAGCGGGCCGGCCGACCCCTCGGGCCGGGGCGGCTGAGGTATGCTGGCCCCACCGTGGCATCGGCGCGAGGACGACAGACGCGGCAGCCGCACGCTCCCGGCTGGTTCCGCCTGATCGCCGGCGGCGGCATCGCGGCCCTCGCGGTCCTGCTGCTCGGCGGCGTGCTGGAACGGGTGCTGATCGGAGGCGACGACGAGGCCGCCGCGCGCGCCGTCCGCGAGATCACGACGCACGTCGCGGGAGTCGACGCCGCCCTCGCCCGCGTCGCCCGCGAGCTGGCCGGCCGCGCCGAGGTCCGGGACGGACTGACCGGCGATCCGCCGGCGGTCCGCAGGGTCTTCGACATCCTGCAGGCGGCGGAGGCCGACGGGCCGGTTCCCAATCTCGCGATCACCGTCTACGACGCGCGTTCCGTGCCGAGGGCGTGGCACGGCCGTCCCGCCGAGCTGAGTCCGGAGCGCCTCCAGTCGGGTCCCCTCGGGTTCGCCGACGTCGGGCCCGCCGGGCTCCGCCTCGTCCACGTCGAGCCCATCGTCGAGGCGCCCCGCGCACCCGGCCCACCGGCGCGCCGGCTCGGGACCGTCGTCGTCGAGCGCGTCATCTCGTCCACCCGCGCCACCGCGGATCCGGACCGCGGATTCGTCGTCGGCACCTCGGCGGGCCCCGCCGTCCTGCGCCCCGGCGCCGCTCGCGACGGCGATGCGCGCGTACGCAGCTTCGACGTGGCGGGGGTGGACGGCGCCGCCCGCGTGGGGGCCTCGATCGGCCTCGACGAGATCGCAGGGGTGCGCTCGCGCTGGCGGCGACGCGTCGCCGCGCTCTTCTTCCTCGTCCTCGCCGGCGTCACGCTCGCCGCCGGCGCCCGCGCGCTGGCGGCGCGGACCCGGCGGGCACACCTGCGGCCGTCCGTGATGGCGGGCGTCGCCGCGCTGGCCGGCGGGGGCTGGTTGTGGCTGGCGGGCTCGCCGGACCTGTTCGCGGTGTCGCTGCTGTCGCCGGCAGCGTACCGCTCGTTGCTGGCGCCGCAGGCCCTGCGAACCGCCGCGGACCTGTTGCTGGCCGCCGCCGTCGGCACGATGCTCGTGGTGCTGGCCGGCGAGGGAGCCTATCGCCGGCGGTGGTTCAGACCCGCTCGCCGGTCCGTCTCCAGGTTCGGGCCCGGTATCATGCTGCCCGGGGCCCTGCTGGCGATCACCGCGCTGCTGGGAGCCCACCACCGCCTGCTGCAGGACACCGTAACCGGCGCCTCGATGGACCTGCTGCACACGTCCCTGCAGCCCTTCGACCCGGCCCGCACCTCCCTGCAGCTCGCGCTCGTGCTGGCGAGCGCGTCCACCGTATGGGCCGCGGCGCTCGTGATGGGCATCGCCCTCGCCCGGCGGCCGCTCCGGCCCTTCTCGCTCCGCGCCTGGCGGCTGCTGTTGTTGATCGCGGTCCCCGCCGCCCTCGCCGCGGCCGCCGGCTGGGCGCCCTCCGCGCCGTCGCTGCTCCTGTGCCTGCTGGGGAGCGTGCTCGCCTTCCGCGGGCAGCGCCTGATGCACTGGCTCCGCCACACCGACCCGGTGACCCGCCTCCTCGCGACTCTCTGCGCGGTCCTGGTGCCGGCGTTGCCGCTGTATCTCTCCCTGGTATCGCTGACCGACGAGGCGAGGCGCAGCCTCGTGGAGAGCAGCTACGCGGTGCGGGCGGCCGAGCATCCGCAGGACCTGCACCGGCAGCTCGACCGCGCCCTCGCGGAGATCGACGCCGCGCTCACCGCCCAGCCGCCCATGCGGGCCCTCGCTTCGGCGCCGAACCGAACCAGCAGCGACGCGGCGTTCCGAATCTGGAGCCGCACCGCCCTCGCGGCATCGCGGCTGACCTCGGCGGTCGAGCTGTTCGGCGCGGACGGCGAGCTTCGGAGTCGATTCGCCTTGAACATCCCCGACTCGGTCACCGCTGCCCGCTGGACCGGCACCGGGTGCGAATGGGAGGTCTTCGGCGAGGTGGCGCCGTTCGGCGCCGAGGAGCGCAGGATGCTCCACGCGGAACGGGGGTTCTGCGAGCCCGACGGCGGGACGCAGATTCCCGCGGGAGCGGTCGTCGTCCACGTCACCCAGGTCGACTACGAGTCGCTGCCCTTCATCGCCTCGCGCAGCCCCTACGTGGAGCCGCCGGAGACGGCCCGAGGCTCGCCGGTCCCGGCGGCGCCGGGTCAAGAGGTCGAGCTCGTGCTCTATGGCTGGGGCCGGCAGCCCACGTTCCTCTCGAACCGGAGCGCGTGGCCGATCGACGATGCGCTGTTCCAGCGGATCTACGCGTCCCGCGACCCGTTCTGGACGCGCCTCGTCAAGGACTCGCGCCGGTACGAGGTGTTCATCACCAACACGCGCGCCGGCATCTACGCGATCGGGTATCGGACCCGCACCGTGTTCGATCATCTGCTGCACCTGTCGGAGATTGCCCTGCTGGTCATCGCCGCCTGCGGCCTCGCATTGCTGGCCACGGTCGTCGCCGCGCTGGTTCTGCCCGCGCTGCGACGCCGGCTGCCGTACCGCGAGGTGCAGGCACGGTTCGGCCTCAAGCTGCAGATCTGGTTCGTGGGGGCGGCGACGGCGCCGGTGGTGGTCGTGGCGGTGCTGATCCAGGGCTACCTGGCCGATCAGCTTCGGGCCGACGTCGAAGCCGGCGCGGTGGGGGCGGCTTCGGTGGCCAGAAGCGTCATCGAGGAGTCGGTCACGGTCCAGTCGCCCGACGGTCAGATCATCACCAGGTTCACCGATGACATCCTGGTCCGCATCGGTCAGGTGATCGGACAGGACGTCAACATCTTCGACGGCCCGAACCTCGTCGCGACGAGTACGCGCGATCTCTATGCGTCGGGCGTGTTGCCGACGCGCACCCCGGACATGGTCTATCGCGCCATCGCCCTCGACCAGCTGCCCGGCTTCGTGGGCGAGGACGCGGCCGGTTCCCTCCGGTATCAGCTGGCCGCGGCGCCGGTTCGCGTGGGGGGGCGCGAGGTGATCCTGACGGTGCCGCTCGCGTCGAGGCAGCAGGAGATCGAGGGGCAGATCGACGAGCTGAACCGGCGCGTGCTCGGCTCCGCCCTCTTCTTCGCCGCCGTCGTCGGGTTCATCGGCTGGGCCATCGCCCGCAGCATCGCCAATCCCGTCAAGCGGCTCACCCGGGCCACCAGCCGCGTCGCCCGGGGCGAGTTCCGCCCTCTCGTCTCCGATCTGCAGGCCGATCGCATCGAGAGGCGCGTGGCCGCCCGCTCCGCCGACGAGCTCGTCGTCCTCGAGGCCGACTTCAACCGGATGGCGGTCGAGCTCGACGCCCAGCGACGCCAGCTGGAGCGGACCCACCGTCTCGAGGCCTGGACGGAGATGGCCCGTCAGGTCGCCCACGAGATCAAGAACCCCCTGACGCCGGTGCAGCTCAGCGCCGAGCACCTGCTCCGCGTCCACACCGACCGCGGATCGCCGCTCACGCCGGTGCTTCAGGGGTGCGTCGAGTCGATCCTGAAGCAGGTCCGCATCCTGCGGCAGATCGCGTCCGAGTTCTCGAGCTACGCCTCCTCGCCGGTGGCGAAGCGCGCCCCGACGGACATCTCGGCCCTCGTGAACGAGGTGACGGCGCCCTACCGGCCCGGCCTCGAGGGTCGCATCGCCCTCTCGGCGGACCTGCCGGCGGACCTGCCCCGGCTGCAGCTCGACCCGGTGTTGATGCAGCGGGCGATCACGAACATCATCGAGAACGCGCTCCATGCGATGCCCGACGCGGGGACCCTCGAGATCGGGGCCCACCAGGACGCCGGGCGGGTGCGGCTGGTCATCCGCGACACCGGCGTCGGGCTCGAGCCGGACGTGCTGGCCCGCATCTTCGAGCCGTACTTCTCGACCCGAATCACCGGCACCGGACTGGGCATGGCGATCGCCAAGCGCAACGTCGAGCTGAACGGGGGCGCCATCGCCGTCGCCAGCGAGCCGGGCCGCGGCACCGCCGTGACCATGACGTTGCCGGTGACGGACGGCGACGCCCGCACTTCCCCGGCGCCGGGCTCTTGACTTCCGCACGGGCGCACGGGCAGGGCCCCGGGCCGGCCTGCCGCCGCGGTCAGCCGGTGCTCGCGGTCTTCAGGTCGGCGGCGTCCCGGGTCTCCCCGTCCTGGCGGCCGGCCGTTCGTTGCGCCCGGCCCATCACGTATCCGATGGGACCCGACACGAGATAGGCGTACGCCATCAGGAAGAGGACGAGCTGGGGCTGGACGGCGATGGCCGCGACGAGGATGGCGAACTGCAGCAGGCCCACGTAGGAGCGGCGGGGCTGCAGGATGAGCGCGCCGAAGCTGCGAAAGCGGATTCGGCTGACCATCAGGAGCGCGGGCACGAGGACCACCAGCAGGGCCACGAGCGGGGCCTGGGCGATGCCGAGGCCGTCGGGCCAGGCGAACACCGTCGCGGCGAGCACACCGCCCGCGGCGGGACTCGGCATTCCCGCGAAGTACCGCTTGTCGGGGCTGTTTGGCTGGACGTTGAAGCGGGCGAGGCGCAACGCGGTTGCGGTGACGTAGAGGAAGCCCACCGCCCATCCGAGGCGGCCGAGCGGCTCGAGCCCCCACGCGAAGACGAGCACGGCCGGCGCGACCCCGAACGAGATGACGTCGGCCAGCGAGTCGAACTCGCCGCCGAACTCGCTCGCCGCCCCGGCCAGCCGGGCGATGCGGCCGTCGAGCACGTCGAGCACGGTGGCCACCCCGACGAAGACCGCGGCGGTGGTGTAGTCCCCCCGCATGGCGTGGACGATGCACGCGTAGCCGCAGAACAGGTTGCCGACGGTGAACATGCTCGGCAGCAGATACACGCCCCGCCGGAAACGCTGGCCCCGGCGCTTGCTCCGCAGCACGGCGAGCACTTTCGCTTTCGGCATGTCCAAGCTCCCGCAAGGTACGAGGAGCCCCGCCCGGGCTCCGAGGCCTGGCGACGGGCGCGCGCCGCCGCCTCCACCGGCTCCCGGGCCCGACGGAGGTCGGCCGGACCCGCCGCTTCAAGGCGCGGGGACCCGGCCCCCGCCTCCCGCGGGCCCGAGCCGGGCCACAACCGTCTCTCCCCCCCGCACCCGATCGCCCCGGGTGGTGACGAGGGTGGCGGCAACCGGCACGAACACGTCCATTCGCGAGCCGAACTTCATGATACCGAAACGCTGGCCGGTACGTACGGTGGTTCCCGGCGTCACCCGGCACACGACGCGCCGGGCCAGCGCTCCCACGACCTGCCGGAACACGATCGCGTGCCCCTCGTGTTCCAGCCAGACCTCGGAACGTTCGTTGCTCACGCCGGCGCCCGGCCGGTACGCGGGCAGGAACGTGCCGCGGACGTGGTCGACCCGGGTGACCCGCCCGCCGATGGGCACACGGTTCACGTGGACGTCGAGCGGCGACAGGAAGATGCTGATCTGCAGCCAGCTCCCCGGCGGCGCGCCGTCGGGCTCCGCCGCCCCCGCGAAGAGGACCCTGCCGTCGGCGGGCGCGACCACGACGCCCGGATCCCGCGGCGGCTCACGGGCCGGATCGCGAAAGAACAGGGCCACGAGGAACCCGAGCACGCTCAGCAGCAGCGCCGGCAACGGCATGCCCGCGGCGAGGCACACCAGCGACGGCACGAACGCCAGACCGATGAACGGCAATCCGGCCCGGTCGATGAACATGGGCATGGAGCGGCCGGGACGGGTAAGGTCAGACCGTCTGGGGATCCGCGTGGCGGCGCAGGATGTCGTGCATCCGATCCTTCAGCTGCAGCTTCCGCTTCTTCAGGTTCGCCGCTTCGATCCGTTCCGGCTGTGACAGATGGTCGAGGCGGGACAGCTCGTCGAGGCGGGTGTCGAGCTCCTGGTGCTGATCCGCGAGCTGGCGAAACCCGCTGTCGGTCTGGAGGAGATGCTCTCTCAACTGCTGCGAGTCCTGTGCCATGCCACCTCCTTGAGACGTGGTTCGAGGGCGGGCCGCCTGTTCCAGATGTGGTTTACGGGACAAGAACATTAGCACAAGTCATGGTCCGTTCGTCATCCGCATTCGTTCCCGCGCGAGCTCGGCGTCGGGCCGCCGCACGTACACGGGCCGGAGGGCGTGCGGCGCTCCCGCCCGATCGCACCACGGCGCCTGCGCCGCCATGGCGGCCATCAACCCCGCCAGCAGCGGCGTCTCGGGGAGCTGCCGCGAACCGGCCGCCAGCCGCGCATCCAGCAGCCGTCGGCTCGCCGCGACGCCGTCTCCGATGACCCATGCCGCACGCTGCCGCAACCGATCGGCCCAGGCGTCCAGCACCGCGGCCGGCGGCGCCGAGACCGGGGCCTCCAGCACGCGCCACCCGGCGCCGACCGCGGCCGGGCCGACCGCCGCTCCCGCCGGCGGAGACGAGCCGGGGTCCGGTGCGTAGAGGGCGCTGAACACCTCTCCGCGCTTCGCATCCACCCAGGGCACGATCAGATCGGGTCGGGACGGGTCGCCGGCCCGCCGAGCGGCGGCGTACATCAGGAGGTCGAGCACCGGAATCCCGACCACGGGCCGGCCGTGCGCGAGGGCGAGCCCCTGGACGGTCGCGATGCCCACGCGAAGCCCGGTGAACGACCCGGGCCCGAGGGCCACGGCGTACCGGTCGACGTCGCCGGTGGTCATCCCGTGCCGCCCGAGCAGGGCGCAAAGAGCGCCGGGCAGCCGCTCGCCGTGCGTGAGGCCGGGCTCGCCCGGCACCTCCTCGATCAGGCGCCCGTTCCTCGCCAGCGCGAAACCGCCCCGATTCGTCGTGGTGTCGACGGCCAGCGTCAGCAAGATCCGCCTTCCTCGCCGCCTCGAGGCCCGTGGTGAAGCCCCCTCGTCGCCCCGGGAGCGGCAGCGCCCTGCCGGGCCGTGCGGGCGCCTGCGGGCGAAGAGCCCCCGTGCCTGACGAGGCGTCAAAGAGGGCGCTGTTGACGGCCCCCGGCGTGCTTTCTATACTCGCACAATCCACTGGACGCCGCACTCCCGCCATCCGGCGGCGTCCGAACCTCCGACTGGCTCCGTGACCCCCTCCCCGACGAGCAGCGCGGCCGCTGTGCGGGCTCCGACGCCCGCCATGCGCCAGTATCTCGACGCCAAGCGCCAGCACCCCGACGCCATCGTGTTCTTCCGGATGGGTGACTTCTACGAGATGTTCTACGAGGACGCGGTGACCGCGGCGCGGGCCCTCGATCTCACTCTGACGTCCCGATCGAAGGACGCGGCCGGCGGCGCGATTCCGATGTGCGGCGTTCCCCACCACGCGGCCGACAATTACCTGACCCGGCTCGTGCAGAAGGGGTTCCGCGTCGCCATCTGCGAGCAGGTCGAGGACCCCAGGAAGGCCCGGGGGGTGGTGCAGCGCGAGGTCGTGCGGGTCGTGTCCCCCGGGACGTTCACCGAGACCGCCTATCTCGACGATCGCGAGCCGGCCTTGCTGATCGGCATTGCCGTCCTCCCCTTCGCCGCCTCGGGGGGGCGGGACCGGTACGGCATGGCCGTGCTCGACGTCTCGACCGGTGCGTTCGTGGCGGCCGAGTATGAAGGCGACTCGGGGCGCCAGGCGCTCGCGGACGACGTCGCGGTGCTGCAGCCGCGCGAGGTGGTGGCGCAGCAGGACCGCGACGTCGCCCCCCTGCTGCCGGATCCGGCCCCGCCCGCGGTCACTCCCCTCGACCCGTCGGTCTTCGAGCCGGACCGCGCCCGCGAGGCGTTGACCAGCCAGCTCGGGACGGCCGGGCTCGAAGGCTTCGGGCTCGCGGATCGACCGGCCGCGGTCGCCGCCGCCGGGGCCCTCGTGCACTATCTGAGCGAGACGCAGCGGGGGCGGCTGTCTCACGTGCGCGGCATCAGCTTCCGGGAGACGGCGGATGCGCTCGTCGTCGATCCGGCCACCCTCAAGCATCTCGAAGTGATCCGCTCGGCGGAGGGGGGCCGATCGGGCTCGCTGCTCGCGGAGATCGACCACACCGTGACGGTGATGGGCAGCCGCCTGTTGCGGAGCTGGCTGCTGCGGCCGCTCACGAGCCTCGAACGGGTGCGCAACCGCCTCGACGCGGTCGAGGAGCTCGCGTTCCGGTCGACGGACCGCGCCAAGCTCCGGGAAGCCCTCAAGCCCGTGCAGGACCTGGAGCGCCTGGTCGCGAGGGCCGCGATGGGCACGGCCGGCCCCCGCGACCTGCTGGCGTTGCAGCGGTCGCTCGCCGCGATTCCCCGCGTCAAGGCGATTCTCCAGCCGCTCGACGCTCCCCTCACGAGCAGCCTCGCGGCGGAGCTCGACGAGGTGCCGGCGGCGCGCGACGCCATCGAGGCGACGGTGAGCGAGTCGCCCCCCGCCCTCGCCCGCGACGGCGGGGTCATCCGGGACGGCGTGGATGCGCGGCTCGACGAGCTGCGCGCGATCAGCCGGGGGGGCAAGGACCGGATTGCGGCCATGGAAGCGGCCGAGCGCACCCGCACCGGCATCGGCTCGCTGAAGATCCGGTTCAACCGGGTGTTCGGCTACTACATCGAGGTGTCGAAGGCCAACCTCCACGCGGTGCCCGACGACTACCACCGCAAGCAGACCATCGCCGGGGGCGAGCGCTTCATCACCCCCGCCCTGAAAGACTACGAGCACAAGGTGCTGGGGGCGGACGAGGAGATTCTGGAGCGGGAGATCGAGCTGTTCGAGAAGCTCCGGGGCGAGGTCGCGGCATCGGCGCCGTCCATCCAGGAATCGGCCCGGGCGGTGGCCAACCTCGACGTCCTGGCGGGGCTCGCCGAGGCGGCGGCCGTCCACGACTACATCAAGCCGCACGTTCACGACGGAGACGAGCTGGCGATCGTCGAAGGACGGCATCCCGTCGTGGAACGGCGGGCGGGTCACGCCTTCGTCCCCAACGACGTGACCCTCGACGGGTCCACGCATCAGGTGATCATCCTGACCGGGCCCAACATGGGCGGCAAGTCGACGTACCTGCGGCAGACGGCCCTGATCGTCCTGCTCGCGCACATCGGGTCGTTCGTGCCGGCCAACCGCGCCAAGGTGCCGATGACCGACCGCATCTTCGCCCGGGTCGGGGCCTCCGACAACATCGCGCGCGGGCAGTCGACGTTCATGGTCGAGATGCAGGAGACCGCGAACATCCTCCATACGGCGACCTCCCGCAGCCTCGTGCTGCTGGACGAGATCGGACGGGGCACCGCGACCTACGACGGGCTGAGCATCGCCTGGGCCGTGGCCGAGCACCTCGCCACCGACCCGTCGGCGCGGCCGCGGACCCTGTTCGCCACCCACTACCACGAGCTGACGGACATCGCCGACGCCCTGCCGGCGGTGGCCAACTATCACGTCGTCGCCCGGGAGTGGCAGGACGAGATTCACTTCCTGCGCAAGGTCGAGCCGGGACGCTCGGACCACAGCTACGGCATTCAGGTCGCACGACTCGCCGGCCTCCCGGCGCGGACCGTCGAGAGGGCGAGGGAGATCCTGCAGGGTCTGGAACGGGACGAGCTGGCGCGGGGGGGCGGACGCCCGGCGCCGCCCGCGGAAGAAAAGGAAGGCCAGACGCAGCTGGCGCTGTTCGCGGAGCCGCCTGCGGAGCCGGAAGTGGTCGGCCGGTTGCGCGAGGCCGACGTCGACCGCCTGACTCCCCTCGAGGCGCTCAACCTGCTGGCCGAGCTGAAGCGGGAGGCGGAATAGCCCGCGCACGAGCTGGTTTGCGCCCTCTCCGCCGGATGGCGGGGCGCGGACGGTGCAAGCGAACCGACATGGCCGAACGCATAGGAATCGTCGGAGGCGGCTTCAGCGGGCTGTTGAGCGCGTACCTGCTCGAACGGCGCTTTGGCGACGAGGTCGAGATAGACGTGTGGGAGGCGGCCGACCGCTCCGGGGGGCGCGTACGGACGACCCGGGTGCCCGAGGTCGAGGTGGGCTACGAGGCGGGGGTCGCGGAGCTCTACGACATCGCCGGCAATCCCCAGCTCCGAAACTTGATCCGTCACCTGGGCCTGGAGACCCGGCCCCTGACCGGGACGCCCTACTTCGTGGTCGGCGACCGGGTGCTGCGGGACGACCGCGCCCTCGAAGGACTGCTCGGCCACCGCGGCGTGGACCGCCTGCGCCGGTTCTGGGAGACGGGCACGGCCCTGCGCCCGCCCGCGGACTACGCGCTCGCGGGGCGGGAGAAGGACAACGAGCACCCCTGGCAGGGGCGCACGTTCGAGGACGTGCTCGGGGACATCGACGACCCGCGTTGCGAGTGGTTCACGGCGATGCAGTGCCACAGCGACCTCGCCACCGAGCCGCCCCGCACCAGCGGGCTGTTCGGCATGGACAACCTGCTGATCGACCATCCCGGCTACTGCACCATGTACACCTTGACGGCCGGCAACGAGGGGTTGACCTCGGCACTCGCCGACCGCGTCCGCTCCCCGGTGTCGCTGGGCACCGCGGTCTCCGCGGTGAGCGCCGACGAGGAAACGGGCTTGCGGGTGACCCTGCGGGGCCCCGACGAGGAGTATCGCGACGTCGAGGTCGACGCGTTGCTCGTCACCCTGCCCCCGGCCGGCGTGCGGGCCATCCGGTGGCGCGACGAGCGCCTGCGGGACGCCGTCGCCGGCCACGTCCGCCATCACGATCACGGCACCGCGTACCTGCGGGTCACCCTGGTGTTCCGCCGGCGGTTCTGGCGCCGCGAGTTCCCGGAGGACTACTTCGTGAGCGACGCCTTCGGCGGCGTCACCGTGTACGACCAGTCGCCGGACGAAGGCGGGGCCGGGCCCGGCGTCCAGAGCTGGCTGCTGGGCGGCGCGCCGGCCCTGGAGTACGCGTCGAAGCCCGATGCGGAGATCGTGGCCGCGGTCCTCGCCGCCATGCCCGGCGACGCCCGGGTGCCGGACGGCCTCCTCGTCCGGGCCTGCGTCGACCGATGGACCGGGGTCGCCGGCGTCTCCGCCCTCCCCGGCGGCGTGCCTCTGCGGCCGCTGCGGCAGCGCCACTGCCCCGACCCGCGCTGGCCGCAGCTGCAGCTCGTCGGCGACTACCTGTACGACGCGACCCTCTGCGGCGCGCTGGACGCGGTGCTGTACGGCGTGTCTCGACTCGACGAGCAGCTCACCGCGAACGCCGGTGCCGCCGCGGGCGGCGCCGGCGACATCTTCGGCGCCGAGACCGCGTCCGCCGGCGCGTCGCCACCCTCTCCCCGATCCGCCTTCTTCCTCGACGAGCGCCTGGCCGGGGGCGCCAGGGCGGAGGCGATCACCTGAAGAACGCCGCCGCTGGTCGAACCAGCCTCGGAAGCCGACGCGGAGCCCGGCGTCGTAGCGCAGTCCGCCGAGGCCGACGCGGGCTGCCTGCACGCTCGCATGATCGGACCATGGAGCGCTGCACCCATAGCGCTTCGTTCTCGAGTTGAAGAGCAGGAGAACAACGGTCGCGGTCCTGGCGGGCCTGCTCGGCGCCCAACATCCCGCGCTGCACCAGGTCACCCACGAGGCGAACCACATTCTGCGCTCGTGCCCGAGCCCGCGGAGACGGCCGGCTCCTGCAGGCTGAGACAGTGCAGGGTCCCCAGGCCCAGCACCAGGTCGACGGCGTGGATGCCCACCACGTCGCGGTCGGGGAACAGATCGGCCAGCCGGCCGAGGGCCACGCGGTCGGCCGGATCGTTGAAGGTCGGCACGAGGACCAGGCGGTTCGCGACGTAGAAGTTCAGATAGCTTGCGGGCAGTCGCTGACCGTCGAACCGGAGGGCGCGGGGCATCGGCAGCGGGACCACCGTGACGCGCCGGCCTCCCACCCGGGCCGCCCGCAGGCGGCGCAGGTTGTCCGCGAGCGGCGCGTGGTTGTCGTCGGCGGGGTCCGGCTCGACCGCGGTGACGACGGTGGTCGCATCCACGAAACGGGCGATGTCATCGACATGGCCATGGGTATCGTCGCCCGCGATGCCGCGCCCCAGCCAGACCACGGATCGGACGCCGAGCCAGGCATCGAGGGCCCGTTCGACGTCCTCCCGGTCCATGCCCGGGTTCCTCGGTTGCACGACCGGGTCGAGGAGGCACTCCTCGGTGGCCAGCGCCGCCCCGTCGCCGTTGACATCCAGGCTCCCGCCCTCGAGGACCATCGGCCGGCGCCGGCCGGCCGGCCGCGGCACGATGCGCCGCACCCGTCGCGCGGCGGCGATGCGGCCCGGCAGGCGGTCGTCGCGGGCCCAGTCGTGGTACTTGGCCCATCCGTTGAAGCGCCAGTCCACCAGGGCCACCTCGGCGGGCGCTCCAGGGGTGGCGGGGCGCCGGACGAAGGTGCCGCCCGAGTCGCGCACCCAGCTTCGGTCGGTCGGGAACCGGTGCATGCTCACGCGCGCCATGTCGACCCCCGCCTTCTCCAGCCGCCGCAGGGCCAGCCGTTCCGAGCCGGGGTCGCCGAACACGATCTCGACCGGCTCGACGGCCGCGAGCCGGCGCACGATCTCGACGTAGCACCAGCGGACCGCCTCGAGCTTGCCGGTCCAGTCCGAACGCTTGTGCGGCCAGACGATCCAGGTGGCGCGGTGCGGCTCCCACTCGGCCGGCATGGCATACCGGCCCTCCGCGGGCGGGGCGGGCGGCCCCGATGGGACGAGTGCTTCGCCGGGGTGGGCCGGCGTCACGGTCTGCGCTCGGGCGCCGGACCAGAACCCGGAGACCCGTCGAGCAGCCGTGCGGTCAGGCCCGCGTAGCTGTCCACGCGGCGGTCCCGCAGGAACGGCCATCCCTGCCGCTGCCGCTCGATGGCCCCGCCGTCGCATTCCGCCAGCACCACCTCGTCGCGGTCGACGGAGCCCGCGGCCAGGACGCGCCCGGCCGGATCGCACACGAACGACTGGCCCCAGAACTGCAGTCCCCCGCCGGGCGGCCCCTCGTGCCCCACCCGGTTGACGGCGGCGACGAAGACGCCGTTGGCGATGGCGTGGGCTCGCTGCACGGTGCGCCACGCGTCGTGCTGGGCCGCCCCCTCCGTGTCGCGCTCGGCCGGGTGCCAGCCGATCGCGCTCGGAAAGACGATGAGGTCGGCCCCGGCCAGGGCGCTCAGGCGCGCGGCCTCGGGAAACCACTGGTCCCAGCAGATCAGGGGGCCGATGCGCGCGAACCGCGTCCGGAACACCGGGTAGCCGAGATCGCCGGGGGTGAAGTAGAACTTCTCGTGGTAGAGCGGATCGTCGGGGACGTGGGTCTTGCGGTAGCGGCCCAGCAGGGCCCCGTCGGCGTCGATGACGACGACCGAGTTGTGGTAGACGCCGGCCGCGCGCCGCTCGAACACCGGGACCACCAGCACCACGCCGAGGTCGGCGGCGAGCGCGGCGCAACGGGCGGTGGTGGGACCCGGGACCGGCTCGGCGAGCTCGAAGTTGGCCGCGTCCTCACGCTGGCAGAAGTAGCGGCAGTTGAAGAGCTCCTGCAGGCAGACGATCCGGGCGCCCCGCGCCGCCGCCCGACGGACCAGGTCGACCGCGGTCTCGACGTTGGCGGCCGCGGAGTCGCGGCAGGCCATCTGCACGAGGCCGACCGTGAACCGCGGAGTCTCTCCTGTCGACATCAGGCATGCCCGAACCCCGCGCGGTGACGGAGGCGGGCCCGGTTCAGATCCGCGACGCAGGGCAAGCGCGCTGGCGGCGGCGGGGCGCCGCTAGCCCGCCAATCGTCGCCTACGGCTCCGCTTGGCGCCCAACCAATCCTGCTAGGAGTCTGCACCGTTCTACGGCGCAGACTCCTAGCCCTCGATCTGCAGCACCTGCAGCTCGCGCTCGGCGTTCGTGAAGTAGAGCGAGGTCGGGAACTCGTCCATGATGCGCTGGAACGCGGCCCGCGCCTCATCGGACCGGCCGGCCAGCTGGTAGGCGCGTCCCAGCTCCATCAGCACCCCGTCGACCGGCAGGGGCGCGTCGGCGGCCGAGACCGACGACGGCTCGAGCAGGGCGATCGCCTCGTCGTAGGAGCCGCGGGACATCTGCACGGTCGCCAGCCCCAGCGTGGCCATGCGGCCGTAGACGCCGCCCTCGTCGCCCTCTATCACCCGCTGGTACTGCTCCGCCGCCTCGTCGTGGCGCCCGAGGGCGGCGAGGGCCGCGGCGGCCCGGTAGCGGGCGGTGACGCCCGAGGGCGTGTTCGGATAGGCGTCGGCCGCTTCGAGCAGCCTCGGCAGCGCTGCCGACATCTTGGCCTCGATCGTCGGGTAGGAACCGGGCGGCTGGGCGAAGGGAGGCTCGGTCGTCGCCGGGTCCTCCAGCCCGTCCGCCGCATCGGTCGCCGGAGGCGGGACGACCGCCGCGTCCGCGACCACGAGCGCCTCGGCGAGCAGGGCCCCCGCCGTCGCCTCCGCCCGATCGGACCACCACGTGTAGCCGCCGAACAGCACGACGACGGCCAGCGCGACGCCGCCGGCGATGGCGAGCCCGGTACCCCAGCTCTCCGCCCGGTCCTGGAACCGGGCCAGAGCCACGGCGAGGGCGTTTTCCTTCAGGTGATGCCGCTCACTCCGCTTCATTCGTGTCTTCCTGCCTGCTCTTCCGGTGTTTCCCGGTGCTTCCGTATCGACCTGCGCCGAAAGTGTACCAGAGGCGCGGCTCGGGCGACGCTCCAGATTGGCGCGCGTGCCTGGATTCGAACCAGGGGCCTACCGCTTAGGAGGCGGTCGCTCTATCCGACTGAGCTACACGCGCGTATCGGGCAATGCACCAGTGTAGCAGAGGCAGGAGGGCGCCGGCCGTTGGGATGTCGGAGATGGGTCGCCGGCAGCGAAACCGTGCATCGCCGCTCCCCCCGGGCCACCGCAACCCCGCGGCCCTCGAAGGATGAAGGGCCCGCCGTGAACGCGTGTCGCAGGGGACTCTCGCCCCGTCCTCCCGAGCCGCGGCGCACGAGACGGCGACTCGAGAAGATTCCGGCAACGCGTCCGGAATCACAGGTTCCACGGCAACATCGGCTTCAGCGGGTATCCCGACTCGTCGAGCAGCCAGGCCGGCCGGCTGTGGGACACCGCGGCGGAGCGGGTGAGGTCGATGGCGCCGGCCAGCGACTCCCGCTCGCCCAGAGTGGTCTCGCCGAGTCGGACGACCCAGCTCGAGCCGTCCGGTCGCGGCTGGTGGTAGCAGATGACGTCATGCGTCTCGTCCGGATGGTTGAACATGTACCGCTTTTCGGCCGAAGCGCACCGAAACGACAGCCCCGCGCGCCGAGATCCTACGCCCTGATCAACGTCTTCGAGTGACCGACGAGCGGAGCGGCGGCCGCGCGATGTGCGCGACGCGGCCCCGCCGCCCCCTGAGGCGACCGCGGTCGACCGGTGCTCCGGCCACGCTCCCGGTGTGTCGAAGAACGCGGAGGGGGCGGCTCCGCTCTCGGGCGCAACGCCTGGATCCTAGACCGCCCCGTAGGCGAGCATGGCGTCGGCGACCTTGACGAAGCCGGCCACGTTGGCGCCGCGCACGTAGTTCACCCCGCCCTTGCCGTCGTCGCCCCAGGTGCAGCACTTCTCGTGGATCTCGGCCATGATGCGGCGCAGCCGATCGTGCACCTCCTCGCGGGACCAGCTCATTCGCAGCGCGTTCTGGCTCTGCTCGAGCCCGGACACCGCCACCCCGCCGGCGTTGGCCGCCTTGGCGGGCCCGAAGAGGACCCCGGCCGCGAGGAAGCGCTCGGTGGCCTCGAGGCTGCAGGGCATGTTGGCGCCCTCGCCGACGACCCGGACGCCGTTCCCGATCAAGGTCTCGGCGTCGCCGGCGTCGAGCTCGTTCTGGGTCGCGCACGGCAGGGCGACGTCGCAGGGCACCCCCCAGGGCCGGGCCCCGGGAACATAGGCGCAGCCGAAGCGGTCGGCGTAGGCCGAGATGCGCCCCCGGCGCACCTCCTTGAGGTCCTTGACGAACGCCAGCTTCTCGTCGTCGATGCCGTCGGGGTCGTGCACGAACCCGCCCGAATCGGACAGGGTGACGACCTTCGCGCCGAGCTCGGCGGCCTTCTCGGCCGCGTAGATGGCGACGTTGCCGGAGCCGCTGACGGCGCAGGTCCGGCCCGCGAGCCTCTCGCCGCGGCGCTTCAGCATGTTCTCGACGAAGTACACGCAGCCGTAGCCGGTCGCCTCGGTGCGGACCAGGCTGCCGCCGAAGGCGACGCCCTTGCCGGTCAGGGTGCCGGCGAAGCGGTTGTTGATGCGCTTGTACTGGCCGAACAGGTACGAGATCTCGCGCGCCCCGACCCCGATGTCGCCGGCCGGCACGTCGACGTCCTCGCCGATGTGGCGGGCGAGCTCGGTCATCATCGAGTGGCAGAACCGCATGACCTCGGCGTCGCTCTTCCCCTTGGGGTTGAAGTCGGCCCCGCCCTTCGCCCCGCCCATCGGCAGGCCGGTCAGGCTGTTCTTGAACGTCTGCTCGAAGCCCAGGAACTTGAGCACCGACAGGGTCACGTTGCGGTGGAACCGCAGCCCTCCCTTGTAGGGGCCGATGGCGTTGTTGAACTGCACGCGGTACGCGCGGTTGGTGCGGACGCTGTTGTGGTCGTCGAGCCAGCACACCCGGAAGACGATGATGCGGTCGGGCTCGGTCATGCGCTCGAGAATGCCGCCCTCGGCATAGCGGGGGTGGTCGCGCATGAACGGAATCAGCGACCCCATGACCTCCCTCACCGCCTGGTGGAACTCGGGCTCGCCGGGGTTTCGGCGAATCAGGCCCCGCATGAAACGATCGAGATCCAGATCGGGCATGATGCCGTCCTTCGCTCCCCGTGGCTCGGTTGGGGTCGCAGGCCTCAGGAAGCCGGTCGGGAAGGCCGGGGCGGGCTTGCCGCGGGCTCCGATTCCGACAGCTGCTTCAGGGCGCGCGACACGCGCACGTACTCTTCGTATCGATGCTGATACTGCTCGAGCTTCTGTTGCTCCAGGGCCTCGAGACGCGCGCGCAACGGCGGCGAGGCCGCGTCGCCGGCCTGCGCGAGCTCGGCCTCGACGGCTTCGCGCCGGGTGCGGTGGTCCGCGTCCTGGCGCCTCTCCCAATCGAGCCACTCGGTGCTCCACCGGGCGTGCGCCGCCTCGAGATCGGCCGGGCCGAACGGAAACCGCGGCCGCCCGTCCTGCTCCAGGGCCGCGAACGCCTCCGGCAGGGCCCGCCGGGCCGCGCCCGCCACCGGGTACCACGCGAGGAGGGCACGCGGGTCGGCCTTCGCCCGCTCGGCCGCGGGACCGAACGTCGCCAGCAGCCCGAGGATCCGGGCTTCCCGCTGCCGCGACCGCAGGGCCCTCGTGACGAGCGCGGCGCCGATCCAGACGGCTGCGGCCACCGCCGCCAGGGCAATCTCGAGCATGGTCCCGCGGTCAGTAGCGCAAGCCGACGAAGAGCGGCGTTTCCCCCAGCCGCTCGCGGCCGTTGAGGAACGTCAGCTCCACCAGGAACGCGATGCCGACGATGTCCCCGCCGGCCCGCTGCACCAGATCGCGGACGGCCGAGGCGGTCCCGCCGGTGGCGAGCAGATCGTCGACGATGAGCACGCGCTGGCCCGGCTCGATGGCGTCCTCGTGAATCTCGAGGGCGTCCGACCCGTACTCCAGCTCGTAGGATTGACTGAGGGTGCCGGCCGGCAACTTCCCCGGCTTGCGGGCGGGGACGAAGCCGGCCTGCAACCGGCCCGCGATCGGCGCGCCCAGGATGAAGCCGCGGCTCTCGATGCCCACCACCAGGTCGACCCGCTCGCCGCGAAACGGCTCGGTCAATCCCCCGACGGCGTCCGACAGGCCGGCCGGGTCGCGCAGCAGGGTCGTGATGTCGCAGAAGTTGATGCCCGGCTTCGGGAAGTCCGGCACGTGTCGAATCTTCGATTTCAGATGCTCCATATGCTCTTCGTCATCCTCGTCCGCAACAAGGTCGCCGACGGGCGGGCGATGCCCGCCGGCGTGGCGCCGTCAGGACACCGATCGATACGGAGCTGCCGACTGCACCCGGGCGCAGCCCGTGCTCGTGCCGATTCGGGCGCCCGGCGCACCGCGGAGTGATTGACGGCATCGTCCCTTGAGACACTGATCGATGCAAGCTTGCCGGATGCACCCGGCCGCCGCCCGTTTGCGCAACATCTGCGCCCGGCACCCGACAAGGCGATCTCCGTCAAGCGTCCTCTACGCCTCGATACGGAACGCCGGCGCGGCGGCCCGAGGCGTGATCCCGGTCACCGCGACGGCATCGACTCGCCCGGCCGGCGGGCCCTGCCACAGCGCCCGTTCGAACCGCTGCATCGATTCCTCGTCGCCCTCCGCCTCCACCTCCACGCGCCCGTCGGCGAGGTTCCGGACGAACCCGCCGAGGCCCTCGCGAGCGGCGGCGTCCCGCGCATGGAACCGGTACCCGACACCCTGCACGCGGCCAGAGACCACGAACCGCTTCGCGACGATCACGCCGCCCCCGCCCGGGGCCGGCGTCCTCGGACGGGTCCCGTGTCGTGCCGTGTCGGGGGCGCCCCGTGCATCGGTGTCGCGTGCCCGGACGCCATCACCGGCGCGCCGGTACGTGGCGGGGAGATCGTGGGCATCGGTGTCGCGCCCCCGAACGCCGCCACCGGCACCGGCCCCCGGCGGCAACGCGCGATCATATCCGAAGCCCCGGCCCCCGGGCCTTCTCGATGCATTCGCCGGAAATGAGAACCGAAGTTGGAAGGATGGTCGGGGCGAGAGGATTTGAACCTCCGACCCCTCGGTCCCGAACCGAGTGCTCTACCAGGCTGAGCCACGCCCCGACACAATCGCCTATTCTACCTCAACCGGGGCCGGTTCGGCGAGAAAATCGACCGCGTCGAGCGCCGCGTGGTGGGTCCGGTCGGGATGCAGGGGGGTGACCGAGGCCCAGCCGGCGCGTATCGCCTCGTAGTCGGATCGCTCGTTCGGCTCCCACTCCAGATGCGCGGAGCCGATCCAGGCCGACCTCCGGCCGGCCCCGCCTGAACCCGCGGTCTCGAGCGTCCGCCGCCGGCTCGCCTGTACCGTGACCCGGATGCCGCGCGGAATCGTGCGTGGAATGTTGACGTTCAGCAGGGTACGGCCCGGCAGCCCCTCGAGCAGCACCCCTTCCGCCAGCTGGCGGGCGATGTACCCCGCCCCGGCATAGTCCATGCGCCGGCTGCGTTGCAGCGAGACGGCGATCGCCGGCGTCCCCAGCAGGACCCCTTCCAGGGCGGCCGCCACGGTGCCCGAGTAGGTCACGTCGTCGCCGATGTTCAGCCCGTTGTTGATGCCGGACACCACCAGGTCCGGAACGCGGCCGAGCACCTCGGACACGGCGACGTTGACGCAGTCGGCGGGGGTGCCGTCGACCGAGTGCCACCCCGGCCGCACCTCGCGCAGCTGCAGCGGCCGGCGCAGGGTGAGGCCGTGCCCGACGGCGCTGCTCTCCGTCGCCGGCGCGACCACCGTCACGCGGCCGAGGGGCGCGAGGGCGTCGGCCAGCGCGCGCAGGCCTTCGGCCTCGATGCCGTCGTCGTTGGTGACGAGAACCTGTCGCATGTCTGCGGGGGGAAGCCGGTGAGCGTGCGGGGGCCGCGGCATCGGCGGCTCAGCGGGCGCGGGCCGGGTCGATGCCATGGGGCCGCGCCCAGTCGAGCCCTGCAAGCGTGTCGCCGGCGGGACGGTACTCGCAGGCCACCCAGCGCGCGTAGCCCACGTCGTCGAGCACCTCGAACAGGTACGGATAGTGCACTTCCTGTGCGGCGTCCGGCTCGCGCCGGCCTGGGACGCCGGCAATCTGGATGTGGCTGATCACGTCGAGATTGGCCTTGATGGTCTCGGTCAGGAAGCCCTCCATGATCTGCATGTGGTAAACGTCGTACTGCAGGAAGACGTTGTCCTCCCCCACCCGATCGATGATGCGGCGCGCGTCGGCGGTGCGCGTCAGGAAGTAGCCGGGCATGTCGCGGGTGTTCAGCGGCTCGAGCAGCAACCGCACCCCCAGCGGCCGGGCCGCCGCCGACGCCCGCCGCAGGTTGGCCACGAACGTGGCTTCCGCCCGGGTGTCATCGGTCGTGCCCGCCAGGCAGTGCACCTGCCGGCAGCCCGTGGCTTCGCAGTACTCGAGGGCGCGCGCCACGCCCGCGTCGAACTCCGCCTCGCACCCCGGAACCGCGCCCACCATGGACGGCAGGTTGAAGAGCACCGCCTCGAGACCGCTGCCCCGGTACGCGGCCGCGATCTCCTCGGCGGTGTGCTCGTAGGGGTTCTGGATCTCCGCGCCGGTGAACCCGACGCGCACGGCCAGCCCGAACCGGTCGAGCATGTCGACCTCGCGGAACATCATCGAGAAGTTGGCGGCGAGCTTCGGCATGGTTTCCAGACGGTATCATGAACGGACGATGCCCCGACCGTCACCCGCGGCGCCGTTCGACGCCGTTCTCCTCGTCAGCTTCGGCGGCCCCCAGGGCCCCGACGACATCCGGCCCTTTCTCGCGAACGTGCTGCGTGGGCGCCGCGTGCCGCCCGACCGCGTCGAGGAGGTGGCGCGGCACTACGAACGCTTCGGCGGGGTGTCTCCCATCACGCGGTTGACGCGGCAGCAGGCGGCCGGGCTGCAGGCGCGGCTCGATCGGGACGGCCCGCCGCTTCCCGTCTACGTCGGCATGCGCAACTGGCGTCCGTTCCTCGCCGACACCCTGCGGGAGATGGCCGATGCGGGGGTCCGGCGGGCGGTGGGATTCATCCTCTCCGCGTTTCGTTCGTTCTCGAGCTGCGGTCAGTACCGCGAGAACGTCCTGACCGCGCGGCGCGAGCTCCGCGCGGCCGGTTGCTCCGACGTCGAGGTGAGCTACGTCGGCGACTGGCATACGCACGAACGCTTCATCGAAGCCTGGGCGGGGCGGGTCACGACGGCGCTCGACACGCTGCCGGCGCCCGAGCGGCGTCGCGCCCGGCTCGTGTTCACGGCCCACAGCATCCCCCTCGCCATGGCCGGCGCGGCGCTCTATCGCGAGCAGCTCGAAGCCTCTTCCCGGCTCGTCGCCGATCGTGTCGAGCGCAGGGACTGGACGCTCGTCTTTCAGAGCCGTAGCGGGCGCCCGCAGGACCCGTGGCTGGAGCCCGACGTCTGCGACCACCTGCGGACCGCCGCCGCGGGCGGCCTCGGGGCGGTGGTTCTCTGCCCGCTGGGGTTCGTGGCCGACCACGTCGAGGTGCTCTACGACCTCGACGTCGAGGCGGCGGCGGTGTGCGCCGAGCTCGGCATTGCGATGCGGCGCGCGGTCGCGATCAACGATCACCCGCGCTTCCTCGACATGATGGCCGACATCGTCCGGTCGACAGTGGACCGCTACCGAGGCGGCCGGCCGCTGCCCATCTGTCCCGCGGCGGACCCACCGGTCGCCTGATGCGGCATCGCAGCAGCGGGCAGTGGGCGGACCGTGTCTCTTGGGGAAGAACCGACCCCGGACATCTCGAACCAGGAGCCGCCCGCCGGCCCCGGGCGACCGCCGGCCGAGCAGCGCCGAGGTGCACGCGACCTCCGGTCGATGTTCCGCGGCCAAGCGGGTAGGATTCGACCAGTGCAACGGAGGTGAGAGTGAAGAACAGGCAACCCACTTGTCGTCCCAACCCGCCATGCGCCGGCCGCGCCCGAAAGGCGCTGCTATGCGCCGCGCTGGCCCTGACGGGAATCGGCGCCGCGTCCGCGACGCCGGCCGCGGCGCAGGGGGTCGAGCTGCGGTGGAAGCTCGAGGCCGGGACCGATCTCGAGTATCGCCTATCGGTGCGGAGCGAGTCAGAGCTGCCGCAGGGCATGGGGACGTCGACGATGCGCCAGGACGTCACTCAGCGCTGGAGCGTTCTGGCAGTCGACGCGGACGGCAATGCCACGGTCCGCGTGGCCACGGAACGCGTGCGCATGAGCATGGCGGGGCCAACGGGGACGACGAGCGTCGACTCGGCAGACGGAACAGGCTCCGGGTCGCCCCTGGATGCCGTCACGGTCATGGCGGGAACGAGCTATTCGGTCGTCCTCGGTCCGCGGGGGACGCTGGTCGGGATGTCCGGGATCGCGGAGATGCGCGAGGCCGTACAGTCACGGATCCCCGATCCGTCCACCCGGTTCCTGCTCGATCAGATGCTGAGCGAGCAGGCGCTGCGCAGCCAGTGGGCCCAGGGGGGCTACGAGCTGCCCACGGAGGCCGTCCGTGTCGGCTCTACCTGGGAGAACGCCTTCGTGACGCCCCTTCCCACCATCGGCTCCCTGTCCGCAACCACTGCGAGCGTGGTGGAATCCATGGACGGAGACGTCGTGGTCATCGGCAATTCGGGAACCATGTCGCTCGCAGACGGCACCGCCGCCCCGTCACCCGTCCCGATGAGGCTCGGCGACGCGACGATGACGGGGACCACCCGCTTCCATGCCGGCAGGGGGCTGCTCCTCGGTACCGACGGCACCATGGCGCTTCAGATGATCATGACGATGGCTGGCCGGGAAACCGCCATCGACACGGTCACCTCGCTGACTCTCGAGCTGGTCGAGGAATGACCTGTCGCGCCGGGAGCCTTGCTGGCGCGAGAACTCATCCGGTGCCAAGTCGCCGCCGCGACTGGGCCGCTCAGGAGCTCCGCTGGCGCGAAGCTCCTACGGCGCAGACTCCTAGCCCGCCCATCGCCGCCTCCGGCTCCGCTGGGCGCCCAACCAATCCTGCTAGGAGTCTGCACCGTTCTACGGCGCAGACTCCTAGCCGGCGACCGGCTCCGCGGCGCAGTGCTTGTCGAACGCCGCCGTGAGCTGGGCCGCGATGGCGTACGCGTCCTGGTTCTCGATCTGGTGGCGCTCCATCATGTAGATCAGCTTGCCGTCCCGGAGCAGGCCGATCGACGGCGACGAAGGCGGATAGCCGGTGAAGTAGCCGCGGGCCCGCTCGGTGGCCTCGACGTCCGCGCCGGCGAAGACCGTCGTGACGTGGTCGGGCTTGACGGCGTGCTGCAGCGAGAGGGCCACCCCCGGACGGGCCTTGCCGGCCGCGCAGCCGCACACCGAGTTGACGACGACCATCGTCGTTCCCGGCGTCTTCGTCAACGCTTCGTCCACGTCGGCCGCCGTTCGCAGCTCGCGGACGCCGAACCGGGTCAGCTCCTCGCGCATCGGCGCAATCATGAATTCTGGGTACAAGCGAACACTCCTTTACTGGATGAACTTCCCACCATCAGATTAGCATAGGATCCTGGCGTTCCGCCGATCGCCGTCGCACCGGAAACACCCAAATGCGGCGTCCCCGCGGCCGCAGGTCCACGCTGAGGCCAAACCGTGTCGGCCAGCCGACACGGGTCACGCATCGCCCCGCAGGCTCGCGGCGGCGATGCGGCGGTTGAACGCGAGCAGCAGGGCCAGCGCTATCCCCCACTGGAGCAGGCAGGTCCCCAGCGAGCTGACCCGGACCGGATTCCACCACCCGGCCGGATCGAACACCGCCACCGCCTGGTACGTCCACCAGGTGAACATGGCCAGGAACTCCAGCGGCACGAGCCACGTCACCACCCACTCCCAGGCGCGCCCGGCCCGAAGGTGCCCTTCCGACAGGTCGACGAGCTCGCGCCGGAACCGGCCGACCCCGAACCGCCGCACCCCCATCGCGATGCACAGCCCGCTGATCATGAGGGCGAGGCCCCACACCCAGTCCTGGTTGTCGAACACGGACAGGCTCGCCGCCGACGGCGCTCCCCCGACGATCACCGCGCCGGCGACCCAGCGGATGGCGCGCGGCCGCGGCATGCCGGTGTCCATCAGGATGCGCGTGGCGAGCTCGAACATGGCGATGAGCGACGACAGGGCCGCGCAGAACAGGGCGAGGAAGAACAGCGGCAGGAACAGCCCGCCGGCGGGAATCCGGTCGAAGAGCTGGGGAATCCAGATGAACGTCAGGCCCTGGTTCCCGCTCGCCATCACCGCGAGCGCCTCGTTCTCGGAGAGAATCGCGAACGCCGTCGGCACGATGGCCATGCCCGCGAGCAGCGACGCGGTGTTGTTGCCGATCCCGATGGCGGTGGAGTTCAGCACGACGTCCTCTTCGCGCTTCACGTACACCGCGTAGGTGAGGATGAGGCCCCAGCCCGCCCCCGTCGACCACGCCGACTGGGTCAGCGCCTCGAGCCACGTGCGGTAGCTGCCGAGCAGCGACAGGTCGGGGTTGAAGAGGAAGCCGAGCCCCCGGCCCGCCCCCGGCAGGGTCACCGAGCGCACCACCGCCACCACCAGCAGGACGAACAGGGTCGGGATGAGCACCCGGTTGGCCCGCTCGATGCCGGCCACGACGCCGCGGCTGATGATGGCGGCCGCGATGAGCACGGCCACGATCTGGAACGCGAGGGGCTGCCAGACCGAGCCGCTGAAGCTCGTCCAGTACTCCTCGGCGGCGGCGCCCTGCAGGCTGCCGAGGAGGGTCACGGTGAAGTACTTCAGCGTCCAGCCCGTCACCACCGAGTAGTAGAACAGGATCATCACGCTGGTGACGGCGACGAAGCCCCCCATCCACGCCCAGCGCCGGCCCACCAGGTCGGCGAAGGCCCCGATGACCCCGCGCCGGCTGCCGCGGCCGAGCCCGAACTCGGCGATCAGCAACGGCAGCGACCACATGAACAGGAACAGCAGCCAGGGAATCAGGAACGCGGCGCCCCCGTTCTCGGCCGCGACGCGGGGGAACCGCCACAGGTTGCCGGTGCCGACGGCCATCCCCAGCCCCGCGAGGATGAGCCCGGAGCGCGACGAGAACCGGTCTCTTGATGCCATCCCGGGGAACTATCCGGCATTGCGAGACGTCGATCAAGGTGCTATTGTCAATATAATAATATCTACTATCTACTAACTAAGAATCGTGACACAGTCGAGAGGAGGGGCCGTGAATCTCAAGCGCTACACCGAGAAGTCGCAGGAGGCGGTGCTGGCGGCGCAGCAGCTCGCCGAACGGCATCACCATCCGCAGATCGAGCCCGAGCACCTGCTCGTCACCCTGATCGATCAGCCGGACGGCGTCGTCCCGGCGATGCTGCGGCGGCTCGGCGTCGAGCCGCCACGAGTTCTCGAAGAGGCGCGGGAACGGCTCGCCGGTCAGCCCCGGGCCCACGGCGGGTCCGAGGCCGGCCCGTCCCCGCGGCTGCGCGCCGCGGCGCAGGCGGCGGAACGCGAGGCCGAACGGTTGAAGGACGACTACGTCAGCACCGAGCACCTGCTGATGGCGCTGACCTTGGAGGGTGATCGGGCCGAGGCGGCCCGGCTGCTTGCGGCGCACGGGGTCACGTCGGCGCGGGTCATCGAGGCGCTGTCCGCTGTCCGCGGCAGCCAGCGGGTCACCGACCCCCATCCCGAGGGCAAGTACGAGGCGCTCGAACGCTACGGCCGCGACCTGACCGACGCGGCGAAGCAGGACCGGCTCGACCCCGTCATCGGGCGCGACGACGAGATTCGGCGCACCCTCCAGGTGCTCTCGCGCCGCACCAAGAACAACCCCGTGCTCATCGGCGAGCCGGGGGTCGGCAAGACCGCCATCGTCGAAGGCCTCGCCCACCGCATCGCGCGCGGCGATGTGCCCGAAGGGCTCAAGGACAAGCGCATCATCAGCCTCGACCTCGGGGCGCTCGTGGCGGGCGCGAAGTACCGGGGCGAGTTCGAGGAGCGCCTCAAGGCGGTGCTGAAGGAGATCGCCGACTCGGACGGCCGCATCGTCCTGTTCATCGACGAGCTGCACACGGTGGTCGGGGCCGGCGCGGCCGAGGGCGCCATCGACGCCTCGAACCTGCTCAAGCCGATGCTCGCGCGCGGCGAGCTCCACACCATCGGCGCCACCACCCTCGACGAGTACCGCAAGCACATCGAGAAGGACGCCGCCCTCGAGCGGCGGTTCCAGCCCGTGCTCGTCTCGGAGCCGACGGTCGAGGACACCATCAGCATCCTGCGCGGCCTGCGCGAGCGCTACGAGATCCACCACGGGGTGCAGTTCAAGGACGCGGCCCTGGTGGCCGCCGCCACCCTGTCGCACCGCTACATCCCCGATCGGTTCCTGCCCGACAAGGCCATCGACCTCATCGACGAGGCGGCGGCGAAGCTGCGGACCGAGATCGACTCGCTGCCGGCCGAGCTCGACGAGGTCGAGCGGCGCATCGTGCAGCTCGAGATCGAGCGCGAGGCGCTGCGCAAGGAGAAGGACGCGGCGTCGGCCGAGCGCCTCGAACGGCTCGAGCGCGAGCTCGCCGACCTCAAGGAGACCCGCACCCGCCTGCATGCCCAGTGGCAGCAGGAGAAGGCGGCCATCCAGGCGACCCGCGGGCTGACCGAGGAGCTCGAGCAGGTGCGGCTGGCCATCGAGCGGGCCCAGCGCGAGGGCGACTACGCCCGGGCGTCGGAGCTGCAGTACGGCCGGCTGCCCGAGCTCGAGCGCGAGATCGCGGCGCAGTCGGCGACCGAGGCCGAAGTCGGCGGGAACGAGGGCCGCATGCTCAAGGAGCAGGTCGACGACGCGGACATCGCCGACGTCGTCGGCCGCTGGACCCACATCCCCGTCAGCCGGCTCGTCGAGGGCGAGATCGAGAGGCTGCTGAAGATGGAGGGCCGGCTTCACGAGCGGGTGATCGGCCAGGACGAGGCGGTCACCGCGGTGTCGAACGCCATCCGGCGGGCCCGGGCGGGGCTGCAGGACCCGGCGCGCCCGCTGGGGAGCTTCATCTTCCTCGGGCCGACCGGGGTCGGCAAGACCGAGCTTGCCCGCGCCCTCGCCCGGTTCCTGTTCGACGACGAGCGGGCGATGATTCGCATCGACATGACCGAGTACCAGGAGAAGCACACGGTGGCCCGGATGATCGGGGCGCCCCCCGGCTACGTCGGCTACGACGACGCGGGGCAGCTGACCGAGGCGGTGCGGCGCCGCCCCTACGCGGTGGTGCTCTTCGACGAGGTGGAGAAGGCGCACCCGGACGTGCTCAACGTCCTGCTGCAGCTTCTCGACGACGGGCAGCTGACCGACGGCAAGGGCCGTACCGTCGACTTCAAGAACGCGGTCGTGATCATGACGTCGAACCTCGGCAGCCACCTCATCGCCGAGCAGGCCGGCCGCGAGGGGGGCGACGTCGCCGAGGGGATCCGGGGGCGCGTCTTCGAGGCCCTGCAGGCGCACTTCCGGCCCGAGTTCCTCAACCGCATCGACGACGTCATCCTGTTCCACGCGCTGGGCCGCGAGCACGTGCGCGAGATCGTCCGGATCCAGCTGCAGCGGCTCACGGAGCGTCTCGCGGGTCGCCGGATGACCATCGAGCTGTCCGACGCGGCGCTGGACCTGCTGGCCGAGCGCGGCTTCGATGCGGTCTACGGGGCGCGCCCGCTGAAGCGCACCGTGCAGCGAATGGTGCTCGACCCGCTGGCGCGGCTCATGCTCGGGCACGAGCTGCGCGAGGGCGCGCACATCCGGGTGGATGCGGCCGGGGACGAGCTGGCGTTCGAGACCGAGGCGCCGGTCGCCGCGTGACCGCGGGTCAGGCGGACGGATCGGCCCGGGGCGGCCTCGGCCGCCTCGAACCCGGCGGCCTTGTGCGAGCCGTCGCAGAAGGGCTTGTTCTCCGACGCACCGCACCGGCACAGCGCGAACGGCCGCCGGGCTATCGGATAGGACGCGCCGTTCCAGTCGACGAGGGTGACGTCGTCGCCGGTGACCAGATAGGGGCCGTTCTCTCGAACCTTGATTTCCGCCATCGCCGTCATCCCATCTTCTGCATCGAAGCCAGGAAGTCCTGGTTCGAGCGGGTCTTGGACATCTTGTCGAGCAGCAGCTCCATCGCCTCGACCGCCGACAAGGGGTTCAGCACCTTCCTCAGCACCCAGACCCGGTTGAGGTCTTCGGGCCCGAGCAGCAGCTCTTCCTTCCGGGTGCCGCTCTTCTGGATGTCGATGGCCGGGAAGACCCGCTTGTCGACCAGCTTGCGGTCGAGGTGGATCTCCATGTTGCCGGTCCCCTTGAACTCCTCGAAGATGACGTCGTCCATGCGGGAGCCGGTGTCGACCAGCGCGGTGGCCATGATCGTCAGCGAGCCGCCCTCCTCGATGTTCCGCGCGGCGCCGAAGAACCGCTTCGGCTTCTGCAGCGCGTTCGAGTCGAGACCGCCCGAGAGGACCTTGCCGGACGGGGGGATCACCGTGTTGTAGGCGCGGGCGAGCCGCGTGACCGAGTCGAGGAGGATGAACACGTCCTTCTTGTGCTCGACGAGGCGCTTGGCCTTCTCGATGACCATCTCGGCCACCTGCACGTGCCGCTGCGCCGGCTCGTCGAAGGTCGACGAGATGACCTCGCCGTCGACCGAGCGCTGCATGTCGGTGACCTCCTCGGGCCGCTCGTCGATGAGGAGCACGATGAGGTAGACCTCGGAGTGGTTCGCGGCGATCGACTGCGCGATCGACTGCAGCAGCATCGTCTTGCCGGTGCGCGGGGCGGCCACGATCAGGCCGCGCTGCCCCTTCCCGATCGGGGTCATGAGGTCCATGACCCGGGCCGACAGGTTGTCGGCGGTGGTCTCCAGGGTGACCCGCTCCTCGGGGTACAGCGGGGTCAGGTTCTCGAAGAACAGCTTGTCCCGGGCGAAGTCGGGCGACTCGAAGTTGACCGCCTCGACCTTGATCAGCGCGAAGTACCGCTCCCCCTCCTTCGGGGGGCGGATCTGGCCGGAGACGGTGTCCCCGGTCTGCAGGTCGAACTTGCGAATCTGCGACGGCGAGACGTAGATGTCGTCGGGACCGGGCAGGTAGTTGTAGTCGGGGGCCCGGAGAAAGCCGAAGCCGTCGGGCAGCACCTCGAGCACGCCCTCGGAGAAGATGAACCCGCTCTGCTCGGTCTGCGCCTTGAGGATCTGGAAGATCAGCTCCTGCTTGCGCATGCCGGTCGCGCCGGCGACGCTGAGATCCTTCGCGACCTGCGTCAGCTTGGCGATGCTCATGTCCTTGAGCTCGCCGATGTTCAGGCCGTTGGCGGCGCGCCGGTTCGGCTTGGGCGGCGGCTCCGCGGTGGCCGTTTCGGCCGGAGGCGGGCTTGCGGGATTGGCGGGATGGGTGGACGCGCGCGCTGATGTGCGCTTCTGGTTCGTTGGCATAGGGAGAACTTGGCTGGAGGTAGAAGTTCGGTGAGCCGTGCGTGATCGGACGCGAGGCATCCAGCACGAGGCCCGTGACGAGGAATGACAGTCGGAATCGAGTATAGGCACGCCCACGGGACGTGTCAACCCGCGCGGCGGCCACCGCGAAGGCCCGGGCCGGCCGCCGCGGACCTCCGGCCGGCCGCCCCCGCGCCTCAGTACGAAGCGGGGCTCTCGCCGATGCCGACGATGCTGCAGTCGAGGATCGGCGCCAGGCCGAGGGCCCGGGCCCGGGCCCGGGCCACGACGCCGGGGCCGTCGGCGCCGGGATTCAACCAGACCTCCTCGATGCCCTTCCGGGCGATCTCGTCGATGACCGACTCGCCGACCGCCGGCTCGAGATAGACGGTCGCGAGATCGATCGGGCCCGCGACGTCGAGCACCGACGAATACGCCGGCAGGCCCTCGATGACCTCGGCGGCCGGCGTGATCGGCACGACCTCGTAGCCGGCGTGGCGAAACGCGCGAACGGCCTTGTTCCCGAACTTGCTCCGGTCTCGTGAGGCGCCCACGACGGCGACGATGCGGCCCATCGGCGCAGTATACCCCCAGACGGCCGAGGCGAGTCCCCCGCCAGGCGCCCGGACCGGCGGGCGCCTGCCCCGACCGGCCGACGCGGGGGCCGGTCGGGTGTGGTCCCATACGCAACGGTGCGGTCGGGCGGCCAGGACGGCGATCGACGTGAAGTTGCCAACTCGACCCGGGCGCAACCCGCCTCCCGCCGGTCTCGCGCACTGGCCGCGGCGAGGCGGTCGCCGCCGGCGCCCCGGGCAGCGCCGGCCGAAGGCCACCGGACCGGGAGCGACGACAGGGGCGTATACAATCCCGGCGTGCCGTCCGCCCGCACGATGCTTCTCGCCGGCCTCGCGTTCCTGACGTTCTTCGTCGCGCTCGGCCGCCCGGCGATAACCGACTCCGACGAGGCCTTCTACGCGCAGGCGGGGCGCGAGATGGTCGAGACCGGCGATTGGGTCACTCCCCGCTACAACGGAGAGTACCGGTTCGAGAAACCGGTGATGTTCTACTGGCTCGTCGCTCTGGCCTACCTCCCGGCCGGCGCCGGCGAGTTCGCCGCGCGCTTGCCGTCGGCGCTGGCCGGGCTCGGCCTCGTGCTCGCCGCGTTCGCGTGCGCGCGCCGCTGGTACGACGACGACACCGCGCTCTTCGCGGGCGCCGTCACCGCCACCAGCTTCGGCTTCGTGGGGTGGGCGAGACAGGCGCTGCCGGACCTCGCCCTCGCCTGCTTCATCACCGCGGCGACCTGGGCCGCGTTCGAGGCTCTCGTCGTCCCGCGGGCCGCCGGCGAGGGCCGGCGGGGATGGCTGGCCGCGGCCGGCGTGGCCCTCGCCGCCGCGTTCCTGACCAAGGGCCCGGTCGGCGTCGTCCTGCCCGCGCTCGCGGTGGGGCCGCCCGCGGTCTGGCGCTGCATCGCCGAGGGACGCTCCCGGGGAGGCGGCCCGGGGCGGCCGCTGGCCCGGCTGGCCGGCGATGTGGGCCTGCTCGCGGTGCTCTGCCTGGCGCTGACGCTGCCCTGGTTCGCGGCGATGACCGCCACCCACGGGGTCGCCTATCTCGATCGGTTCTTCATCGACGAGAACGTGGAACGCTTCGCGACCGACCGCTACCAGATCGACCCGCGGCCGATCTGGTTCTACCTGCCGATCGTCATCGGGGGCCTGCTGCCCTGGTCGCCGCTGATGCTGATCTTCTGGCGGCCGTTGCGCGGCGTGGTCGCCGGGGTCCGGCGCCTGGGGTCGACCGAGGTCCGGCTTGCCATCTGGGCGCTGGCGCCGCTGCTCTTCTACTCGATGTCGATCGGCAAGCAGCCGCGTTACGTGCTGCCGGTCCTGCCGCCGCTGGCGATGCTCCTGGCGCGGGGGTTGTCGCGGGCCCTGGCGCGGCAGGCCGCGCCAGGCACCGGGCGGGACCGGCTCCTGGCGGCCGGGGGAACGGCGTCGGGGCTGGTGCTGCTGCTCTTCGGCGTGGCGGTGGCCAGGGCCGGCGTGCTCCTCGGCGACGGTCCCCTCGCCGCGGTCCGGATCGCGTCCGTCCTCATCGTCCTGTCGGGCCTGGGGGTGGTGCTGGCGGCGCTGGCGTCACGCCCGCGGCTGCTTCCCGCCGCGCTCGCCGCCTCCACCGTAGTCACGGCCCTCAGCCTGCAGTACTCGGTCCTCTCCCCACCGGGGCCGGAGCCGGTCGAGCGCATGGCGGCCCTCGTCCGCGCCGCGGGCGCCGACGACGTGCCGTACGGCCGCTACCGGGTCTTCGTGCGCAATCTGCTGTACTACGTCGGTCGCCCGCACGTGGATCTGTTCACGCCGGAACAGCTCCACGCGTTTCTCGCCTCGCCCGAGCCGGTCCTCTGCGTGCTCCCGGCCGCCGACCTCGAGCAGGCCCGCGCGGCCGATGCGACGGCGTATGAGCTCGGGCGCGTCGCCTACCTCGACACGGGCCGGCTGCAGTTCCGGACGCTCTTGTGGCCGGACCCGGCCACCGACCTGCAGACCGTGGTGCTCGTGACCAACCGCGCGCCCCCGTGAAGTCCCGCCCGATCCCCGCGCCGGGTCGCACGGCGACCGACACCGCCGGAGCGCAGCCGCGCGGGCGTACGCGCGCCGGCGCACCCTCTGGACCGGGGCTCGCCCAACGTGCGCCCACTCCCGGATCGACAGCCTGCCTGAGCTACGCGTTGTACTGTCCGCAGGGGGACGGGGACGCCGAGTCGCCCGCCGGAAGAGGGGGCGAGGCGCGGTCAGACGACGAGGGAATCGGTGATGCGCGCCTTCTCGGCCAAGCGGGCCTCGACGAGCTCGGGAACGAGGCCGCGGATCGATCCCCCGAGGGCGAACACCTCCTTGACGAGCCGCGAGCTGAGGTAGGTGTAGGACTCCGCCGGCATCATCAGGACGGTCTCGATGGTCGAGCTGAGCCGCCGGTTCATGAGGGCCATCTGCATCTCGAACTCGAAGTCCGAGATCGCCCGCAGGCCGCGCACGATCACGTCGGCCCGGCGCTTCCGCGCGTAGTCGACGAGCAGTCCCTCGAACGTGTCGACCTCGACGCCGGCCCGGGAAGCGAACACCGCCCGGGCCGTCTCCACGCGTTCGGCGACGCTGAACAGCGGCGACTTCTCGGGGTTGACGAGAATGGCGACCACGATGCGGTCGAAGAGCGCCGCCCCCCGCTCGATGATATCGACGTGGCCGTTCGTCAGCGGGTCGAAGGTGCCGGGATAGACGGCGATACGCTCGGGGCGGTCGGTAGCCATGGCTTGTTGCGCTCCCCCGTCCGGGACGGTGGCCTGCATGGTGTCATGCACAGCGCACCGTCTGTCAACCACCGGCCCTTCCTCCAGCGACGCCGGAGCTCGAGCCCGGGTTCGCCACACGCCCGGGCCGCCGTCGCGCAAGCGACGCGGTCGCGCCGATTCCGGGCGCCGGAGACACTTCTGGTCATGGTGCCCGCCGGCCCGGCAAGGGTTCCCGCCGGCCACCACGGCATCGATTGCGCCACGTCCCGCTTCAGGCTCCCTGGTCGGGGGAAGAAGACTCCGCGAGTCGGTGGAACCGCAGCGCGCTGTCTCCGGCGCGCACCGATCGCAGCGCTTCGAGAGCGGGCGGAACCGGCGGATCGAGGCCCCGCGCGTGCTCGATGACCAACCGGCCCTCCGGCGCGAGACAGGCGGCCGACGCCGCGAGCATCGCGCCGACGTCGGGCGCGTCGTACGGCGGGTCGAGCAGCACCAGGTCGAACGCGGCGGGAGCGAGCCGGCGGAAGGCGCCCGGCAGCGCCGCCCGCCGGACGGAGCAGCGATCGGCGAGGCCGCACGCGGCGACGTTGCGGCGAATCAGCGCAACGGCCCGCGGATCGCTGTCGATGAAGACGGCGCGGGCGGCGCCGCGGCTCAGCGCTTCCAGGCCGACGGCGCCGGTGCCGGCGCATCCGTCCAGCACCCGAGCGCCCTCGACGCGGGGGGCCAGGATGTCGAAGAGGGTCTCCCGCAACCGGTCGGAGGTCGGCCGCAGGCCCTCCCAGCGGGGCGTCGACAGCCGGCGCCCCTTGTGCGCTCCCCCGATGATCCGCATTGTCCAGGCCGATCTTCTACCCTACCCCGGCCAGCCCGAAGCGTTCCATCCAGCCGGCGTCGAGCCGGGCCAGCAGGTCGCCGGCGACGCCCTCCCGCATGGCGCGCGCCGCCTCGTCCCGCGCGACCTCCATGAGGTCCTGGTCGCGAACCAGGTCGGCCACGCGCAGGGTCGGCAGCCCGGACTGCCGGGTCCCCAGCACCTCGCCCGGCCCGCGGAGCCGCAGGTCGTGCTCGGCCAGCTCGAAGCCGTCGGTGGTGCCGGCGACCGCCTCGAGACGGGCGCGGCCGACGTCGGAGAGCGGCTCCTGATACAGCAGCCGGCACCAGGCCCGGCCCGGCCCGCGGCCGACCCGCCCCCGGAGCTGGTGCAGCTGGGCGAGGCCGAACCGCTCCGCGTGCTCGACGACCATGACGCTGGCCCCGGGCACGTCCACCCCGACCTCGATGACCGTCGTGGCCACCAGCACGCCCACCGCGCCGGCGGCGAACCGGGCCATGACCGCCTCGCGCTCTTCGGGCTTCATGCGCCCGTGCAGCAGATCGACGGCGTGCCCGGGGAACCGGCGCGCCAGGGCGCCGACCATCACCGCGGCCGCCTTCAGGTCGACCTTGTCCGACTCCTCGACGAGGGGGTAGACGACGTAGGCCTGCCGACCGAGGCGGAGCTCCCGTTCGACCAGCGCGTGGACGGCGTCGCGGCGCGACTCGGGCTCCATCAGCGTGTCGACCGGGGTCCGGCCCGGCGGCCGGTCCCGAATGACGGACACGTCGAGGTCGCCGTAGGCGGTGAGGGCGAGGCTGCGGGGAATCGGGGTCGCGGTCATGACGAGGACGTCCGGGCGCCGCCCCTTCTCGCGCAGGGTCGCCCGCTGCCGGACCCCGAAACGGTGCTGCTCGTCGATGATCGCCAGCCCGAGCTCGCGGAACGCGACCGACGGCTGCACGAGGGCGTGGGTACCCACCGCGAGGTGGGCCTCTCCCTGCGCCAGGGCGGCCAGCGTGTCCCGACGCGCCCGCGCCCCCTGGCTCCCGGTCAGCGAGACGACCCGGAAGGGCGACCGGGCCAGCAGCGGCCGCAGCGTCAGGTAGTGCTGCTCGGCAAGGAGCTCGGTCGGGGCCATGAACGCGACCTGCAGGCCGTTCTCGAGGGCGACGAGGGCGGCCATCAGGGCGACGATGGTCTTGCCGCAGCCGACGTCGCCCTGCAGGAGCCGGTTCATCGGATGGGGACGGCGCAGGTCGTCGACGATGGTGCGCAGCGCGTCCTTCTGGCCCGGGGTCAGGCGGAACGGCAGCACCGCGAGAGCCGAGCGGCGAATCCGGTCGTCCACCCGCACGGCGTGCGGCTTGCGCTCGCGGGTGCGGGCCCGGCCGCGGGCCTCGAGGCCGAGGCGGAAGAGGAACAGCTCTTCGAGGATCAACCGCACCTGGGCGGGGCTGCGGAACCGGTTCAGCAGGGAGAGCGGGGCGTCCGCGGCCGGGAAGTGCGCCTCCCGCAGGGCCCGACGGCGGCCGGGCAGGCGGCGGCGCGCCAGGAGGCCCTCGGGCAGGGGATCGTCGAGATCGACCGGCAGCTGCTCGAGGGCCCGGTGCACGAGGCCCCGCAGCTGCCTGGTCGTCAGGCTGCCGATGCGCTCGTAGACCGGAACCACGCGGGCCCCGTGCAGCCCCTGGCCGGTCTTCCCATCGCCCTCGCCGCCGTCGCCGAGCAGCTCGTGCTGCGGGTTGCTCAGCCGCAGCCCGCCCGGGTCGCGCCATTCCGGGGTGCCGTAGAGCAGGACCCGCTGGCCGGGTGAGAACGCCGTCTTCAAGTACGGCTGGTTCATCCACACCGCCCGAAACGTGCCCGCGTCGTCCCGCAGCAGCATCTCGAACAGGGAGAAGCCCCGGCGGCGCGTCTGCCGCAGGCCGGTGCTGACCACCTCTCCGCGGATGGCGGCGGCCTCGCCCGGCCGCAGCTCGCTGGAGCGCACGAGGCGGCTGCGGTCTTCGTAGCGGATGGGAAGCCGGTGCAGGAGGTCGTCCGAGGTGCGCATCCCCGCCCGTTCGAGCTCCGCCGCCCGGCGGGGGCCGACCCCCTTCAGGAAACGCAGCTCGGCGCGGAGATCGGAACCGGCGGACGCCGGCGGCTGCGCACTCACCTCGGACGGTCGCATCCGTCACTGCACGATGACGGCCAGGCCGGACGACAGGCGGAGCTCGGTGATGCCGTAGGGCAGCGGAATCGGTTCGTCGAGGCGCGTGCCGCCCGGCTGCTCGGGGGTCCGCGTGAAGTGCCGCACCACCTCCTGCAAGACCTGCACCGGCACCTCGATGCCGCCGACGGTCACCCTCTCGACGTCCACCTGCGCCATCCCCCCGCCCGATCGGACCCCGCCGCCCGCGGTCACCACGAGCTGTCCGCCCAGGTATCGAATGAGGTCGAACGCGGTCCGATCGCGGGACTCTCGAATGGCGTCGAGGTCGATGACCGCCTCCGCCGTCAGCCGGCCGTCCCCGATGCGCACGACCGGCTCCCGGATGCCCACCGGCAGATACGGCGTCCCCTGATACGCGAGCCAGGCGTTGACCTCGGTTTCGGGCAGCCGGGTCAATCGGACCTCGGAGGAGGGCTCGAGGGCGTGTCGCAGGATGTCGGCGAGCTTCCGCTCCAGCCGGCGGCCCGACGCCGGCGAGAGGGGCCCGGCGGCTTGAGCCGCGCTGCCGGGTCCCGCCGCTTCCGCCCCCCCGGTCGCCGCCCGCGCATCGGCCCCCGCCACCGACGCGATGGCCGCGAACGTCGACGCCACCGCCCATCCCGCCCGTCGATTGCCCATTTCCCGCAGTATACAACGATTTTTTTCGCTTTTTCTTTGTGCTTCATGTAGAGTTGCGGCTTCGTTTGCTGTTCCGTGACCCCTTTCGGACCGGTGACCGCTAGGAGGCCGCGTTGCAACCGCTGACCCGACGACAGCGTGAGATTCTGGACTACCTCAAGGAGTTCATCGACGAGCGCGGCTACGCCCCGAGCCTTGAGGAGATCGGGCGCCGATTCAGCCTGTCGTCGCTGGCCACCGTCCACAAGCACCTGATGAACTTGCAGGAGAAGGGGTTCATTCGCCGTGCGTGGAACCGCAGCCGCTCCGTCGAGCTCGTGCAGACCCGCTCGGGCGGTCGCTCCGTCGATCTGCCGCTGCTGGGGTACGTCGCCGCGGGCGAGCCGATCGAGGCGGTGGTCGGCGCCGAGACGGTGACGGTGCCGGAAGACCTGGTGGGGTCGCGGGAGACCTACGCGTTGCGGGTGCGCGGCAGCTCGATGATCGACGAGCAGATCCGCGACGGCGACCTCGTCGTCGTCGAGGACCGCAAGGTCGCCCGGAACGGCGAGATGGTGATCGCGCTGCTCGACGGGTCGGACGTCACCCTCAAGACGTTCTACCGCGAGAAGGAGCACATCCGCCTGCAACCGGCCAACGAGGCGCTCGCCCCGATCATCGCAAGGCCCGACGCGGTGCAGGTGCAGGGCGTCGTCATCGGGGTGATCCGGCGGTACTAGGAGTCTGCGCCGTAGAACGGTGCAGACTCCTAGCAGGGTTGGTTGGGCGCCCAGCGGAGCCGAAGGCGACGATGGGCGGGCTAGTTGACGGTCCCGGAACGAGCTTCTCCGTCCGGCCGGCGACGCGCACCCGGCAACCGCCGGGAACACGGGGCGGCGGCCCTCGGATTTCGTTGATATAGTCCATTGTCGTTCGCGGCGGCCGGAGCCCCGGCGCGCCGGGGCTCCGGCCGGTCGGCGGGAGTCGCCCATCGACCTGCGAGGATTGGCATTCCATGGAAGAGCGCAAGCAGATCAACTTCACTATCGTGCCCGACGACGCGTCCGACGAACCCCGTGTCTACTCGAACTTCTGTGCGATCTCACACACCCCGTTCGACTTCACGCTGACGTTCTGCGAGGTCCTGCCGCCGACGGAGAAGACGGTGCGGGAGGCGGCCGCCGACGGCGTGCTCAAGGCCCCGGTGCGATCGCGCATCGCGGTGCCGACCGCGTTCGTCCCCAACCTCATCAAGGCGCTGCAGGAGCATCTCAAGGCCTGCTCCGAATCGGGCGGCAAGCCCGGCTGGCACAAGCCGGCGGTGCACTGAGGCGCCGGACGGGACGAGACCGGGATGCCGACCGCGACCCGCCGGGCCGCCCGGGCGCCGGCCCGGAAACGCCTCGGCCAGCACTTTCTCGAGGCCGTCTGGGTATCGAAGCTCCTGGCGTGCATCCGGCCCGCGCGGGGAGAGCTGTTCCTCGAGATCGGCGCCGGCGCGGGGCAGCTCACGCTGCCCCTGGCCGCGGCCGGGGCCGAGGTCGTCGCCGTCGAGAAGGACCGCAGGCTCGCGGCCCGTCTGCGCGAGGCCGCCCCCGCGTCGGTTCGCGTCGTGGCCGGGGACGTGCTGGACGAGGACCTCGGCGGCCTCGTCGCCGAGGCGCGATCCGGCGGCGCGGACCGCCCTGCGCGGGTGGCCGGCAACCTGCCCTACAACGTGTCCACGCCCATCCTGCGACGGCTGATGGAAACCCAGCACCGGCACGCGTGCTTCGACGACGCCACACTCATGCTGCAACGCGAGGTCGCCGACCGCGTCCTCGGCCGGCCGGGGTCGCGAGACTACGGTCCGCTCGCCGTCGCGACCCGGATGGCGGCCCGGGCCGAGCGGGTGCTGACCCTGCCGCCCGGCGCCTTCCGGCCGCCGCCGCGCGTGCGCTCCGCGGTGGTCGTCCTGCGGTTCCGTCCCTCGCCGGTGCCCGTCGGCGACCGGCGGCTGTTCGAGCGGCTGGTCCGGAGCCTGTTCTCGCACCGGCGCAAGACGGTGCTCAACGCCCTCGGCCCGCTCGCTCGCGGCCTGTCTCCGTGCCCGCCGCGGGAGCTGCTCGCACGAGCCGGCGTCGCGCCCGACCGGCGCCCCGCCACCCTCGAGCTGGCGGAGCTGGCGAAGCTGGCGGACGCCCTGGCCGCGGCGTCCGATTGACCTGCGGTCGCGGTGCCCCCGCGCCCCTCTCTCCCGTTCTCCGGCCCACACGGGCCACCAGGAGGCATGACTGCGATGTCGGAACCTTCCACCGCGACCGGACCCGTCCTGGAGGTCGTTCCCTACGGCGGTCTCGGCGAGTTCGGCATGAACATGATGCTCGTCACCTGGGGAGACACCGCGATCCTCGTCGACGCGGGGGCGATGTTCCCGGGTCCGGAGCTGCCCGGGGTCGACCTCGTCATCCCCGATCTGGGCCACCTCGAGGAGCGCGTCGGCAGGCTCTCGGCGGTGGTGCTGACCCATGGGCACGAAGACCACATCGGGGCGCTGCCCTACGTCTGGCCGCTGGTGGACGGCCCCGTGTACGGCACGCCGCTGACCCTCGCCCTCGCCGCTCAGAAGCTGGCCGAGCACGGCTTCGACCCCGACGAGCGATGCCGCCCGCTCGAGGCCGGCGACAGCGCCGAGGTCGGGGCAGTCACCGTGGAGCTCGTCCGGGTGACTCACAGCATGCCCGACTGCGTGGCCGTCGCCCTCCACACCCCGGCCGGCGTCGTCGTGCACAGCGGCGACTTCAAGCTCGACCAGACCCCGATCGACGGGCAGGCCCTCGACGTCCACCGGTTCGCGGAGCTCGGCCGCGAAGGGGTCCTCGCCTTCTTCGGCGACAGCACCAACATCGAGCGGCCGGGATTCTCCGGGTCCGAGATAGACGTCATGACCGGGCTCGAGGAGGTGTTCGCGGGCGCGAAGGGCCGGGTCGTGGTCACCGCCTTCGCATCGAGCCTGCACCGCATCCGCATCCTCGCGGACCTCGCGGCGCAGTTCGACCGCAAGCTGGCCTTCGTGGGGCGGGGCCTCGTGCAGAACACGCAGATCGCGACCCGGCTCGGGCATCTGCGGTTGCCGGCGGGGCTGCAGATCCGCGATGCCGAGATCGGTGACTACCCCGCCCGCAGGGTCGCCTGCGTGGCCACCGGGTCGCAGGGCGAGCCCCTCGCTGCGCTGTCGCGGATAGCCATCGACGATCACCGCCACGTCAAGCTCGAGCCGGACGACGTCGTGGTCTTCTCGGCCCGCGCCATCCCCGGCAATCAGCGGTCCATCGGCCGGGTCATGGACCACATCGCCCGCCGCGGGGCCGAAGTCGTGCACAACGACCTGAAGGCGGTGCACGTCTCCGGGCACGGAAGCGCCGAAGAGCTGAAATTGTTGCTCTCGCTGGTCAGGCCGCGCTACTTCGTGCCGATACATGGGGAGTACAGGTATCTCGCGGAGCATGCGCGGGTCGCCGCGCGGGTCACGGGAGGAGCCACGACGGTGCTGCTGGCGGAAGATGGAGACGTGATACGCCTCGCGCCGGACGCGGGACGCATCGCCGGCCGCGTCGCGGCCGGCCGCGTCCTCATCGACGGCACCCGGTCGGGCGAGGTCGGCGGCGAGGTGCTGCGGCATCGCCGGCATCTCGCCGCGGACGGCGTGGTCGTTCCCGTGATTGCCGTCAACCGGCAGGAGGGACGGGTAGAGGGCGCCCCGGACGTCGTCACCCGCGGCGTCGTGCTCGACGACCGGACGCGCGTCGTGCTCGACACCGTGCCGGAGTGGCTGGTCGAGGTCATCGGCCAGGCGAGCCCCGAGGAGAGATCCGATCACGACCTGCTCACCGAGCGGGTCCGCATCGAGCTGCAACGCCTGTTTCGAAAGCGGGCGGGCCGGCGCCCCCTGGTGCTGCCGGTCATCATGGAGGTCTGACGGGTGTCCCCATCCACGCTGTCACGCTGGTCGAGCGAGCTCTTCGGGGTGGTGCTCTTCGCCGCCGCGCTGTTCTGGCTGGTCGCCCTCGCCACCTGGGACCCCGTCGACCCGGTCTGGTTCTTCAGCACCGACGGGCACGAGACGCCGGTGAACTTCGCGGGGCGCGTGGGTGCGTTCGTCGCCGAGCTGTCGTTCCAGCTGGCCGGGTTCAGCGCCTACCTGCTGCCGCTGGTCCTGATCGTGCTCGGCTGGCACTATTTCTGGTGCCGGCCCGTCGAGGGGCCGTACGTCCGGACCGTGGGCCTGGGGATGACCCTCGCCTGCACCGCGTCTTTCCTCACCCTCGCGTTCTCCGCCTTCGACAGCGCCGAACGCCGGTTCCGGGCCGGCGGGTACCTCGGGGAATGGCTGGCCGGCCTCCTGGCCGAGCACCTCAACCGCATCGGGTCGATCATCCTGATTCTGACGCTGCTGTTCCTCGCCGTGCTGCTCCTGACCCAGGTGTCGTTCGGACAGCTGCTGAGCCGCTCGATCGCCGGTGTGGTCCGGAGCGTAGCCGCCCTGCGCGACGCCCTGCTCGCCGGCTGGCGCAACCGACAACGCGAGCGCGACCGGCTGAACGCCGCCGCGAGGTCCGAGGGGACCGGGAACCCGACCGTCCCCGCCTCCGCCCCGGCGCGGGCGGCGGCGGCGGCTCCCGGCCGACCGGCACGGGCCCGGGGCCGCAGCCGCCGGAGCGCGGCTCCCGCGCCGCCCCGGGCGGCGGGCAGCGCGCCCGCGCCGGCCATCCGGGCCGCGCAGCCCGATCCGCCGCCAGCGACGCCGCCCGCGCCCCGCCCGGTGACCGGCCGCCGCGAGAAGGCGTTCAACCTGCCTCCGCTCTCCCTCCTCGACCCGGTCCGGGCGAAGCAGCAGTTCGACGAGCGGGAGCTGCTCGACAATGCCCGGCTCCTGGAGAACAAGTGCCAGGAGTTCTCGGTGCGGGGAACCGTGATCCAGATTCACCCGGGACCGGTGGTGACGACCTACGAGTTCCGGCCGGACCCCGGCGTCAAGTACAGCCGGGTGGCCGGCCTCGCCGAAGACCTCTGCCTGGCGATGCAGGCGGAGTCGATCCTGATCGAGCGGCTTGCCGGCAAGTCCACGGTCGGCATTCAGATACCGAACCGCGTGCGGGAGCAGATCTCCCTGCGCCAGATGCTCGAGTCGTCCCCCTATCGCGAGAGCGAGTCCAGGCTGGCCCTCGCGCTGGGACGGCGAATCCACGGCGAGCCGATCGCGGGCGACCTGGGAACGATGCCCCATCTCCTGATCGCCGGCTCGACCGGCACCGGCAAGAGCGTGGCGATGAACGCGATGCTCACCAGCATCCTCTACAAGGCCACGCCCGACGACGTGCGGTTCATCCTGATCGACCCCAAGCGGCTCGAGCTCGGCATGTACAAGGACATTCCGCACCTGCTGACCCCGGTGGTGGTCGAGCCCAAGCTGGCCGCCAACGCCCTGCGCTGGGCCGTCCACGAGATGGAGGAGCGATACAAGCAGCTGGCGGCGGAGGGGGTGAGGAACCTGGAGCAGTACAACCGCAACGTGCGCGCCCAGCTGCAGGACCAGGCGGACCGACAGGCCGACGAGGCACCGTCGGACCCCGACGAGCTTCCGAAGCCGCTGCCCTACATCGTGCTCGCCATCGACGAGCTGGCCGACCTGATGATGCTTGTCGGTCGCGAGGTGGAAGAGTCGATCGCCCGCCTCGCCCAGATGGCCCGCGCCGTCGGCATCCACCTGATCCTCGCCACCCAGCGCCCCTCGGTCGACGTCATCACCGGCCTGATCAAGGCGAACCTCCCGGCGCGCATCTCGTTCCGCGTCTCGTCCAAGGTCGACTCGCGCACGATTCTCGACGGCAACGGGGCCGAGCAGCTTCTGGGCCGCGGCGACATGCTCTATCTGCCGCCGGCTTCGTCGCGGCTGGTCCGGGTGCACGGGCCGTACATCTCCGAGCAGGAGACGGCGCGCGTCTGCGGCTTCCTGCGCAAGCAGGGCAGCCCCACCTACGACGCGACCATCACCGCCGAGGAGAAGGCGGCAGACGCCGACGTCATCGACAGGGACGACCTGTACGACGAGGCGGCGCGCCTCGTCGTGGCGGCGGGCCAGGCGTCAATCTCCCATCTCCAGCGCCGCCTGAAGATCGGGTTCAGCCGCGCCGGCCGCCTCGTCGACATGATGGAAGCGGACGGGCTGGTGTCGGCGGGGACCGGCGGCAAGGCCCGCGAGGTGCTCGTCGGGTCGGACTACTTCGACCAGGTGGACATGCAGCTCCGCTGAACGCGGGGCGCGGCGTCAGCGCTCGGACGAGCCGTCGGACGGCTCCACCCAGTCGGCCTGGAAGGGCAGCTCGGCGAGGGTGCGCACGCCGACCCCGGTGGCGCCCTTGACGCTGAACGGCTTGCTCTCCTCGTGCCAGGCGGTGCCGGCGATGTCGAGGTGGGCCCAGGGCCGGTCGCCGCTGAACGCCTTCAGGAACATCCCCGCCGTGATCGCCCCGCCCGCCCGCCCGCCGATGTTCGCGAGGTCCGCGGTCTCGCTCTTCAGCTGCTCGGCGTACTCGTCGAACGCCGGCAGGGGCCAGAGCCGCTCCCCCGCCCCCGCCGCCGTCGCCCGGACCGACTCGACCCACGCCGGGGGCGTCCCCACGAGGCCCGAGGCGTGATGGCCGAGGGCGATGACGCAGGCGCCGGTGAGGGTGGCGACGTCCACCAGATGGGTCGCGCCGAGCTGCCGCGCGAGGACGAGGGCGTCGGCCAGGATGAGCCGCCCCTCGGCATCGGTGTTCAGCACCTCGACCCGCTTTCCGTCGGCCGCGGTCAGCACGTCGCCGGGGCGGATGGCGCGGCCTCCCGGCATGTTCTCCACCGCGGGCACGATGCCGATCACGCGCACCGGCGGGGCGAGCCGTCCGATCGCCCGCATCGCGCCGACCACCGCGGCCCCGCCCGACATGTCGTGCTTCATGAGGTCCATCGATTCCGACGGCTTGATCGAGATGCCCCCGGTGTCGAAGGTCACGCCCTTCCCGATCAGCCCCAGCACCGGCCCCGGCCCGTCCCCGGCGTCTTCCGGCACGTAGCGCATGACGATGACCCGCGGGGGCTCGGCGCTGCCCTGCGCCACGCCCTCGACGAGCCCCATCCCGTGCGAGGCGATGGCCTCTTCGGCGAGCACCTCCACCGACGTGCGGGGGCCGCTGGCGAGATCGAGGGCGCGGTCGGCGAAGACCCGCGGCGTGAACAGGTTCGGCGGCTCGTTGGAGAGCTCGCGGGCCAGGTTCGTGCAGCCCGCCAGCAACGCGCCCCGGCGGGCCGCCGCCTGCACGCCGGCATCGGGCTCGCGGTCCAGGACGAGCTCGAGCCCGGACAGCGGCAGGCTGTCGGGATCGTCGGTCTTGAACCGGATGTCGCGGAACGCCCCCAGGACCAACCCCTCGACGACGGCCTGCACCATCGGCGCGGTCCCGCCGGAGCCGCCGCACGCGAACAGGAGACGCCGGGCCCGCCGGCCGCGCGCGGCCATGCCCGCGGCCGCGGCCACCGTGCGAGCGCGATCCGCCCCATGGCCCCCGCGCGGGCCCGCCCCGACCAGCAGCACCCGCCGGGCGCCCCAGGCCGGGTCGACCACGTCCGTCAGATACAGCTCGTGGAGCTTCCCCTTCAACTCACCCGAGGCCCGAGCCCGGCCGATGGCGCCGCCGGTGCCGGCGTCGAGCTCGCGCAGGTCGTCGTTGTCGTCATCCTCGAAGATCGGTGCGCAAAGGAGGTCGGCCCGGCTGCCGCGCAGCGCTCCGGAGCGGCATTCGACGGAGAGGGCTTCGTGTGCCGTGTGCATCGGCGGATTATAGCGCGCGCCGATCCGCGGGAGCGGGCGCCCCCCCGCCGGTCCCCCCCGGGCGCCGCCCGCCCTCGAGGGACCGATGCCGCCGCGCCCGTGCGACCGATACCGCACCAGCGGCCGCCGCGTTCGGGTCGCCATGGCGGGGAGCATGTCGGAAATGCCGCCGCCCGCGGCGGCGTTTCCGACATGCTGGCGCCGGGATGCCGCCCGCGCTACAATTGTTCCATGCAAGGGTCTTCCTCGCGGCGGCGCATCGGCGGTCTTCTCGCGGGGGCGGCGCTGCTCTTCCTGGCGTTCCCGGCGAACGCGGCCGCCCAGGACGACGAGCGGCCGGAGCTGAACCTTCGCGCCCGCCCCAACGTCGCGTTCGCCCCGAACCCCGTCTCGTTCACGGGCCTCCTGCGGGGTGGCGCGGACGACTACGAAGACTTCTACTGCCTCAGCGCCGAGTGGGACTGGGACGACGGCACGCGGTCGGAGAGCATCTACGACTGCGAGCCCTACGAGCCGGGCGTGAGCGAGATCCGGCGCCGCTTCTCGCGGCGGCACACCTACCAGTTCGCGGGCCGCTACGAGGTCCGGCTGAATCTCAAGCGCCGCGACGACGTGGTCACCTCGGCCCGGGTCCGCGTGACGATTCAGGGCGGCCGATTCCCGGACTGACCGTCGTCAGCAGCTCGACCCGTCCCAGCCGGCCACCCTCGAGGCGATAGGCCCGCACCTCTCCCGGGCTCGGCGACGCGATCACGTACAGCAACCCGGCATCGTCCGCCTCCCGATCGTCGGTCGCCGACGGCGTCGGCGGCGAAGCGGGATGCGAATGGTAGGCGCCGACCACCACGAGGCCGGCCCCCCGGGCGATCCTGATCGCAGCGAAGTGATCCGCGGGGTCGATCAGGTATCGGCTGGGGCTCTGCCGCAGGTTGCGGGCCGGCCAGGCCCGCGTGACGTGGATCCCGTCGCCCCCGGCGGTCCCGATCAGCAACCCGCAGCACTCGTCCGGCAACGCCCGCCGCGCATGATCGAGGATGGCCGCCCGCACCGCAACGCCCATGCGGACGACGCCGCCCGCCGCGCCCGGCGCTCCCCTGCTTCCATCATCCACCAACGGGCTCGCCCCCACCGCATCATTCCTGCCGCCGATCGCCGCGCAGCCGCGCCAGGTGCTCGCGCCAGACCCCGGCCGAGTCGAAGACCCGGTCGATCTCCGCTCCGGTGTCCAGCCCCTCGCGCAGGGCCTGCAGCTCGGCGATGAAGTCGTCGAGGGCCTCGCCGATGGCGTCGGCGTTCGAGCGGCAGATGTCCCGCCAGATATCCGGCGGGCTCGACGCGAGCCGGGTGGCGTCGAACAGCCCCCGGCCCGTCAGGGCGAGGCCGCGCTCCTCGGCCCGGTTGCCCACGACGTGCATGAGGGCGCTCGCCGCCAGCTGCGGCAGGTGGCTGACGAACGCCAGGAGCCGGTCGTGCTCCCGGGGATCGAGGACATGAGGCTCCGCGCCGAGCCCGCGGGCGAACTCGGACAACCGCTCCACCACTCCGGCCACGGCCGCGCCGTCGGGCGTGAACAGCCAGGGGCGCTTGACGAACAGGTCCGGGCGGGCGTGCTCGATGCCGCCGCGCGGGGCGCCGCCGAGTGGATGTCCGCCGACGAAGGTGAAGCGCGACGGAAGCTGGCGGGCCGCCTCGACCGTCGTGCGCTTGGTGCTCCCGACGTCGGTCACCACGGCCGGGGTGGCGACGTGGTTCTCCAGGTCGGCGAGGCGGTCGATGTTCTGCTCGACCGGCGCCGCGAGGATGACGAGGTCCGCCTCGGCCATGACCACGGGGTCGTCGGCGGCCACGTCGATGGCGTGGAGGACCATCGCCTTCTCGAGGACCTCCTTGCGATCGACGCCGATGACGAGACACGAGGGCCACTGTTTCCGGGCCGCGAGCGCGATCGAGCCGCCGATGAGCCCGAGCCCGACGATCGCCACCTTGTCGAAGGGCGGCGGCGGCGGCGGCGCCGCCGGCTGAGGCTGGATGACGGGAAGGGTCCTGGGCGCGTCGGTCACCATGCCTCCGTCGAATTCTCGGAGCGCGTGGCGAGAGCATCCTGCCTCGCCATGGCCCCCGGCCCGGACAGCCGCGCTCGTCGGCGCCGCTGCCGGCCCAATCGATCCTACCAGCCGTGCCGATAGCCCCCGCTGCATTCGAGGCGCAACGCGGACCGGCACCACGGGCCTCTAGGAGTCTGCGCCGCAGAAATCGATGCGACAATTGTAGACGAGCCGACGACGAGAGGGGACTTGATGTCGACAACGTTTCGCCCCTACGTGCCGGAGCAGTCGCTGTTGTTGCCGCCCGATGTGCGGGAGTGGCTGCCCGAAGGTCACTTGGCGCACCACATCAGCGATCTGGTTGACGGTCTGGAGCTGACGGCCTTCTACGCGCCGTACGAGGGGGACGGTCGGCGCAACGCGCCGTACGAGCCTCGGATGATGGTGAAGGTGCTGCTCTACGCGTACGCGACGGGGGTGTTTTCGTCGCGGGGGATCGCGAAGAGGCTGGAAGAGGACGTCGCGTTCCGGGTGCTGGCGGCGGGCAACTTCCCGCAGCACCGGACGGTCTGCGAGTTTCGCCGTCGTCACTTGGCCGATTTCAAGCGGCTGTTCGTCGAGGTGGTCGGTCTGGCGCGGGAATTGGGTCTGGCCCGGTTTGGGAAGCTGTCGGTCGACGGGACGAAGGTGCGGGCGAATGCGAGCAAGCGCAAGGCGATGAGCTACGGTCGGATGCAGGAGGAGGAACGGCGCCTGGCGGGCGAGATCGACGCACTGTTGCGTTCGGCGGACGCGACCGACGTGGCCGAGGACGTGCGGTTGGGGCCGGAGGTCCGGGGCGACGAGTTGCCGGCGGAGTTGCGGCGACGGGAGGACCGTTTGGCGGCGATCCGGGCGGCGAAGGCGCGGTTGGAGGCGGCGCAGCGGGCGGCGGACGACGCGCGGGGCCGGCAGCCGGGGCAGACCCGGAACCCGAAGGGAGGCCGGCCGTACAAGCGGGCGTATGGTGAGCCTGACGAGAAGGCGCAGAGCAACTTCACGGACCCGGAAAGCGGGATCATGAAGACGAGCAACGAGGGCTTCCAGCAGTGCTACAACGCGCAGGCGGCGGTGGACGCGGAGCACCAGTTGGTAGTGGCGACGGATGTGACGGCGAACGCGAGCGACCAAGGCGGGTTGCCGGTGTTGCTCGACCAGGTCGAGGAGCGGTTCGACGTGCAGCCGGCTACGTTGCTGGCCGATGCGGGGTACTGCAACGAGCGGGACTTGGCGGAGCTGGAAACGCGGGGCGTTGACGGGTATGTGGCGACGGGCCGGGAGGACAAGCAGGGCGCTGCCCGCAATCTGAAGAAGCACCCGGCGACGGGCCGCATGGTAGAGAAGCTGTCGACGCCGGCGGGCCGGGCGGTGTATGCGGAGCGGAAGTGGTTGTCGGAGGCGCCGTACGGCTGGATCAAGCACGTGCTGGGGTTCCAGCGCTTCAGCCTGCGTGGACTGGCGAAGGTGCGGGGCGAGTGGGACTTGGTGTGCCTGGCCGTGAACGCCAAGCGCCTGCATGTGCTGATGGCGGCGTAGCGGGGACCGATCCGGCTCCACTGACTGAGAAATCGATCACGAATCGCAGCGTTTGGGCCGTGTACGGCCTGTTCTTCGGTTCCGTGCCGCCGGTTGGTCGAGAATCACCTGCTCGTCGGCCGGCGGCCTACGCCCGACGCCGTGCGTCACGACGCAGACCGCCGGGGTTCCGCGAACTCCTGCGGCGCAGACTCCTAGCCCTCCTCTAGCCCGGAAATCGTCGCCTACGGCTCCGATTGCCGCCCAACCAACCCTGCTAGGAGTCTGCACCGTTCTACGGCGCAGACTCCTAGGTCCCCCAGCCCCGATAGGCGACCGGCTCGAGGCAGATGCTGCGCCCGATGGCCGGTGCGATGATGCGCAGCTCGGTCATGAGCCGGTCGAACTGCGCCGGGAAGATCGACTGGGCGCCGTCGCTCAGGGCGCGGTCGGGGTCGGGATGGACCTCGATGAGCAGGCCGTCGGCGCCGGCCGCGATGGCCGCGCGCGCCATCGGCGCCACCTTGCCGCGCCGGCCGGTGCCGTGACTGGGGTCGGCGATGATCGGGAGGTGGCTCAGCTTGTGGACCACCGGGATCGCGGAGATGTCCATGGTGTTCCGCGTATAGCTCTCGAACGTTCGGATGCCGCGCTCGCACAGGATGACGTTCGCGTTCCCGCCCGACAGCACGTACTCGGCCGACAGCAGCCACTCCTCGACGGTGGCCGAGATGCCCCGCTTGAGGAGGATCGGCGTCGTGCTGCGCCCCAGCTCGCGCAACAGGCTGTAGTTCTGCATGTTGCGGGCACCGACCTGCAGGATGTCGGCGTACCGGGCCACCAGCTCGATCTGGCTGACGTCCATGACCTCGGAGGCCACCTTCAGGCCCTCGGCGTCGGCCGCCGCGCGCATCAGGCGCAGCGCTTCCTTCCCCAGCCCCTGGAAGCTGTAGGGCGAGCTGCGCGGCTTGAAGGCGCCGCCCCGCAGGACCTTCGCCCCCGCGCTCTTGACGGCGGCGGCGGCCGCGGCGATCTGCTCCTCGGTCTCGACCGAGCAGGGACCGGCCATGACGATCACCTCGTCGCCGCCGACGCGGACGTCGCCGACCGGCACCGTGGTGCTCTCCGGTTTGAACGTCCGGCTCGCCAGCTTGTAGGGCTCGGTGATCCGCATCACCTCGTGCACGCCGTCCATCACCTCGATGAGGCGGGTGTCGAACGACCGGTTGCCGCCTACCGCGCCCAGCACGCTGCGAAGCTGCCCCGTCGACCGATGCACGTCGAACTCGTTCTCCACCAGATGCTCGATGACCTGCTGGATCTGCTCCTCGGTCGCACGCTCTTCCATGACGACAACCATGACCCTGCCCTTCCTTGATGCGCTTCCGCCCTTCCGCCTCTCCGTCCGCGTCACCCGGATGAACGTTCCAGCCGCCGGGCCTCGTCGATGATCCGCTCGAATAGCCGGGTCATGGCGTCCCCGTCGAGGGGGCCGGCGTTCTCGGACCGCACGTGGCTCAGCACCTCGCGCTCGCGTTGCGGCTGATAGACCTTCAGGCCCACCGTGTCCTTGAGCCGTCCGATCTCCTGGGCGCAGCTCGCCCGCTCGTTCAGCAGCGCCACGAGCCGGGCGTCGAGCTCGTCCATGCGGTTCCGTACCTTCGTGATCTCCCGCTCCACCGCGGCCAGCTCGGGCGATGCGGATTGCCGGTCTCCTGTCATGCCGCGCTCGCGCCTCCCCTCGCCGGCAACCGTCGCCGCGCGACCCCGTGGTCGCGTGCCGCGGATTGCCGCCCCAACAACCCGGAAGTCCGCGCCTCCTTCAAGGGAGGCGCGGTCCTGGCCCGCCATCGTCGCCGCGCAACCCTGCGGCGCGTTGACAGCCTCCCGGTCGCGAAACTTCTGCGGCTCCGATGCCGCCCAACCGACCCTGCCGCGGATGTCGGCGCGGTGCTACCGCGCAGACGCCCGCGGCTCCGCCGCCTGCCCGGCGTCACCTCTCAACCAGGTCACGTAGCGCTCGACCGCGCCCACCAGGCCGGCGGAGTCCGCCTCGCGGGCGATGGTGTCCACCAGCGCGCTCCCCACCACCGCGGCGTCCGCGTAGCGCCCCACCTCGCGCAGGTGCTCGGGGCGGGAGAGTCCGAAGCCGATCGCCACCGGCAGCGCCGACACCGCCCGGATACGCTCCACGAGGGCCCGCGCGCCGGACGCCACGTCGGCCCGCGCCCCGGTCACGCCGAGCCGGGAGATGCCGTAGAGAAACCCGCGCCCCAGCTCGGCCGCCCGCCGGATGCGATCGTCGGTCGTCGTGGGGCTCAGCAGGAAGATGGGGTCCATGCCCGCCTCGACGATGGTCCGGCGGAAACCATCTGCTTCCTCTATCGGCAGATCGAGGACGAGCACGCCGTCGACGCCCGCCTCCGCGGCCCGGGCCGCGAACCGCTCCGCCCCCAGCCGCAGGATCGGGTTCGCGTAGGTGAAGACCACTATCGCGCCCCCGAGATCGGCCCGCACGTCCTCGATCAGGTCCAGCGTGCCGGTGAGGGTCGTTCCCGAGGCCAGGGCGCGCTCCGAGGCGCGCTGGATGACCGGCCCGTCCGCGAGCGGATCGGAGAACGGCACGCCGACCTCGATCACGTCGGCCCCCGCCCGGTCCAGTGCGCGAAGAATGTCGCCGGAGCGCTCGAGATCGGGGTCGCCCGCCGTGACGTAGGTCACCAGGCCGGTCCGGCCGACGGCCCGCAGGTCGGCGAAGCGGCCGGCGATGCGCGAGCTCATGCTCTCCCCTCCGGTCCCGCCTGCGCCCCGCCGTCCGCCGCCGACGCCCCGGTGTCCGACGCCGGCGCTTCGCCGTCCGCCGCCGCCGCCGGCTCCCCCCCGAGCCCGCGGTCCCGCGCGATCTCCACGTCCTTGTCGCCGCGCCCGGACAGGTTCGCGAGGACGATCGCCCCGCGCCCGCAGTCGGCGGCCACCGTCTCCGCATGGGCCAGCGCATGCGCCGACTCGAGTGCGGGAATGATGCCCTCCAGCCGGGCCACCCGCTGAAACGCCCGCAACGCCTGGTCGTCAGACACCCAGGTGTACTCCGCGCGGCCGAGGTCGCGCAGCCACGCGTGCTCGGGACCGACGGCCGCGTAGTCGAGGCCGGCGGAGACCGAGTGGGTCGGCTCGATGTTGCCGTGCAGGTCCTGCAGGATGACGCTCCGCGTGCCCTGCAGGACCCCGACCGCGCCGGTAGCGAACCGGGCCGCGTGACGGCCCGCGACGATGGCCTCGCCGCCCGCCTCGACTCCGATCAACCGGACCTCGCGATCGTCGACGAACCCGTCGAAGATGCCGAGGGCGTTGCTGCCCCCGCCCACGCAGGCGACGACCGCGTCCGGCAGCCGGCCCGTCAGCTCGAGGATCTGCCGCCGCGCCTCGCGTCCGATGACCGACTGGAGCTCGCGCACCATCAGCGGGTAGGGATGGGGACCGAGGACCGAGCCGAGCAGATAGTAGGTGTCGTAGACGTTGGTCACCCAGTCGCGCATCGCCTCGTTGATGGCGTCCTTCAGGGTCCGGCTGCCCGCGTCCACCCCCGTGACCTTCGCCCCGAGCAGCCGCATCCGGACCACGTTGAGGGCCTGGCGGGCCATGTCCTCGGCCCCCATGTAGACCTCGCAGTCGAGCCCGAGGAGGGCGCAGGCGGTGGCGGTGGCCACCCCGTGCTGCCCCGCGCCGGTCTCGGCCACCACCCGGCGCTTGCCCATCCGGACTGCGAGCAGGGCCTGGCCCAAAGCGTTGTTGATCTTGTGGGCCCCGGTATGCGCGAGGTCCTCGCGCTTCAGGAACACCCGGGCGCCGCCGATCTTCCCGGACCACCGCCGGGCCTCGCACATCGATGTCGGCCGGCCGACATAGCGGTCGAGCAGGGTGACGAGCTCCCGGCGGAACCCGGGGTCCGCGCGGGCCGCGAGGTACGCCGCCTCGAGCTCCGCCACCGGCGCCACCAGGGTCTCGGGCACGAAGCGCCCGCCGTAGGCGCCGAAGTATCCCCGCGCGTCGGGATCCCGCTGCCCGAAGACCGCTTCGGCCGCGGCGGTGTCCGTCGTTGTCATGACTCGTGCTCCAGGTCCCCGGCCGGAGCGGCTGCCGCCGGCTCCACGGCGGCCAGGGCCGCAAAGAACGCCCGCAGGCGATCGGGGTCCTTCACCCCGGGCCGCGATTCCACCCCGGACGATACGTCCAGACCGTAGGGCGCGACCTGCCGGACCCCGTCAGCCACGTTCTCGGCCCGCAGCCCCCCCGACAGCATCAGCGGACGCCGGCGGGCAATCTGCGCCGCCCTCGCCCAGTCCACCCGCCGTCCCGTGCCGCCCATCCGCACCGGGTCGAACGCGTCGACGAGGATCGTCGCCGCGGACCATACCGTGTCCGGGTCGTCGCCGGCGCCGTCGCCGGACAGCCGTACCGCCTTGATGACACGCCGGCGGCACTGCCGGCACGTCGCGGGCGACTCCTGTCCGTGCAGCTGGACCGCGCTCAGCCCGACCTCGTCGGCGATGGCGTTCACCTCGTCGGCGGAGTGGTCCACGAACACCCCCACCCCGCCCACGTGCGGCGGCAGCCCCGCGAGGATGGCGGCGGCGGCCGCCGGCTCGACGAAGCGCGGGCTGCGGGGCCAGAAGACGAAGCCCACCCATGCGGCGCCGAGCCGAGCCGCGAGCTCCGCGTCCTGCGGCCGCGTGATCCCGCAGATCTTGACCGGCACGGTCATCGGACGCCTCCCGCCGGCATGCCCTCGGCCGCCCGCCAGGTCATCGTTGCGACAATGCAGCCTTGTCTTGTGCGAGCTTCAACCGCCGGCATTCGCCTGGCCGCCGGCGAGGTCATCGGGCGTCCCCCGCCGGCATGCCCCCGGCTGCGGCCGGCACGGCATCCGCGGCCGGCGCCCCCGCCAGCAGCTCGCGGAGGGCGGTCCCGGGGTCGGGGGCGGTCATGAAGGCCTCGCCGATCAGGAACGCCCGGTAGCCGGCCGCGCCCAGCCGCCCGAGATCGGCGCTCGTCCGCAGGCCGCTCTCCGCCACCCCGATCGCGCCCGCCGGCATCCGCGCACCGAGGCGGTGGGACGCCTCGACGTCGACGGCGAGGGTCCGCAGGTTGCGGTTGTTCACCCCGACGACCATCGCCCCGGCCCGCGCCGCCCGATCCAGCTCATCGGCGTCGTGCACTTCGACGAGGATCCCCAGCCCCAGCTCCGCCGCCCGGGCGTGCAGCGCGCCGAGGTCGGCGTCGTCGAGGGCGGCCGCGATGAGCAGGACCGCGTCGGCGCCGGCCGCCGCCGCCTCCAGCAGCTGATACGGGGTGGCGATGAAGTCCTTGCGGAGCACCGGAATGCCGACCGCCCCCCGCACCGCGCGCAGGTGGTCGAGCGATCCGTCGAAGAACGTCGGCTCCGTCAGCACGGAGATCGCGGCCGCCCCGTTCCGCTCGTACGCGGCGGCGATCGCGTCGGGCCGATAGTCGCGGCGGAGGATGCCCCGCGACGGCGAGCGGCGCTTGCACTCCGCGATCACGTTGGGGCCGCCGGGCGCGGACAGGGCCGCCTCGAATCGCGCCTTGCCGTCGAGGCCCGCGGGAACCCGCGACGCCAGCTCCGCCTCGGGGACCGCGCAGCGGCGGTCGCGCACCGCCTGCCGCGTGGCGGCCACGATCGTCGCCAACAGGTCCGGCCCGGGGTCGGGGCGCGCAGCGGACGTCATGCCTCCCCCGCCCCGGCGTTCGTCGCCGCCGCCAGCCGGTCCAGCGTCTCCCGGGCTCGGCCGTCGTCGATGGCCGCGCCGGCCATCTCGACCCCTTCGCGCAGGTCGCCGGCGCACTCGGTGATGAACAGCCCCGCCGCCGCGTTGGCCAGCACCATGTCTCGCGGGGGGCCCGGGCGGCCCGCCAGCACGTCGCGGGCGATGGCCGTGTTGTCGTCGGGAGACTCGGCCCGGATGTCGTCGATGCGGGCCACCGGCAGCCCGAAGTCGTCCGGATGGAGGAAGAAGCTGCGGACGATGCCGTCACGGCACTCCGACACCTTGGTGTGGCCGGTGGTGGAGATCTCGTCCAGGCCGTCGGCGCCGTGCGCCACCCACGCCCGTTCCGTCCCGAGGTCGGCGAGGGCCCGGGCCAGCAGGTCGGTGTGGTCGGGCCGCGACACGCCGACGAGCTGCCGGGCGACGCCGGCGGGGTTCGTCAGCGGACCGAGCAGGTTGAAGACGGTGCGCACGCCGAGCTCCCGGCGGGTGGGGGCGGCGTGCCGCATCGACGGATGGAACGTGGGCGCGAACAGGAACGCGATGCCGCAGGTGTCGAGGCAGCGCTCGACGACCGGCGGGGGCGCGTCGACCGCGACCCCGAGGGCGCCGAAGATGTCGGCGCTCCCGCACCGGCTCGAGACGGCGCGGTTGCCGTGCTTGGCGACCGTTACGTCGCAGGCGGCGAGGACGAGGGCGGCGAGCGACGAGACGTTGAACGTCGACGCGCGGTCGCCGCCGGTGCCGCAGGTGTCGAAGCGCGGCCGCTCGCCGGCCGGCAGCGCGACCGCGTTGGCGCGCATCGTCTTCGCCAGACCCACGATCTCGGACGGCCGCTCCCCCTTCATCGACAGCGCGACGAGCAGCCCCGCGATCTGGGCCGGCGCGGCCCGCCCCGCCATGATCGCCTGCATGGCGTCGGCCGCCTCGGCCACGCTGAGGTCCTGCCGGCGGTGGAGCCTCTCGATCAGGTCGGCGAACACGTCAGCTCTCCAGGAAGTTGCGCAGAATCCGGTGGCCGACGCCGGTCAGCACCGACTCGGGATGGAACTGCACGCCGTGAACGGGCCGGTCGCGGTGGCGCAGGGCCATGATCGTCCCGTCGTCGGCGGTGCGGGCCGCGACCTCGAGATCGGCGGGACAGGTGCCCGGGGCCACCGCCAGCGAGTGGTAGCGGCCCGCCTCGAAGGGGCCCTCGATGCCCTCGAAGACGCCCCGGCCGTCGTGCTCGACCATCGAGCGCTTGCCGTGCACGAGGGTCGGGGCGGACGCAATCGCGGCCCCGAACGCCAGCCCGATAGCCTGGTGCCCGAGGCAGACCCCGAGGATCGGCAGCTCGGCCCCGAAGCGGCGAATCGCGTCCACCGTCACCCCGGCGTGCTCGGGGCGCCCCGGCCCCGGCGAGATGACGATGCGCTCCGGCTTCAGCGCCGCGATGCCGTCGAGCGTCACCTCGTCGTTGCGCCGGACGGTGAGGGTCGCGCCCAGCTCGCCGAGGTACTGGACGAGGTTGTAGGTGAACGAGTCGTAGTTGTCGATGACCAGCACCATGGCGCGCCTCGCGTCAGACCATCTCCAGGGCCCGCAGCAGGGCCGAGGCCTTGTCCCGGGTCTCGTCGTACTCGGCCGTGGGGTCCGAGTCGGCGACGATGCCGGCACCCGCCTGCACGCGGGCCCGGCCGTCGCGCATCGTGATGGTCCGGATGGTGATGCAGCAGTCGAGGTTGCCCGCGAAGTCGACGTAGCCGATGGCCCCCGCGTAGATGCCGCGGCGCGTCGGCTCGAGGTCCGAGATGATCTCCATCGCGCGGATCTTCGGAGCCCCCGACACGGTGCCGGCCGGGAAGCACGCGGCGAGGGCGTCGAGCCGGTCGCGGTCCTCCCGCAGCCGCCCCTCGACCCGCGACACCAGGTGCATGACGTGCGAGTAGCGCTCGAGCTCCATGAACTGCGCCACCCGCACCGTCCCATAGTCCGAAACCCGGCCGATGTCGTTCCGGCCGAGGTCGACCAGCATGACGTGCTCGGCCTTCTCCTTCTCGTTCTGCTTCAGCTCCTCGGCCAGCCGGCGGTCCTCGGCGTCGTCCCGGCCGCGGGGGCGGGTGCCGGCGATGGGGTGGGTGATGACCTGCCGGCCCTCGACCCGCACCAGCATTTCCGGGGACGAGCCGACGATGGAAAGCCCGCCCATGCGGATGAAGTACATGTACGGCGAGGGGTTCACGTGCCGCAGGGCCCGGTACACGCTGAACGGGTCGGCGTCGACCGGGGTCTCGAACCGCTGCGACAGGACCACCTGGAAGATGTCGCCGGCCGTGATGTGGTCCTTGGCGGTCCGCACCGCCGCCTCGAACGCGTCCTGGCTGATGTTCGAGCCGACCTCGCGGGGGCCCGTCGCGGTCACCGCCGGCTCGGACAGGCTGCGCTCGAGCTCCCGTTCGAGGAAGTGGATGCGGGCGCAGGCGAAGCGGTAGGCGGCGTCGAGGTCGGCCCCGGGGTCGACGCGGGCGTTGGCGATGACGAGAATCCGGTGCTTGACGTGGTCGAACGCGAGAATGGTGTCGAACACCATGAAGCCGGCCAGATCGTCGCCGGTCGCGGGCGCGCCGCGCCGCTCCCAGACCGGCCCGAGCCCCGGCTCGAACCACTGGGCGGCCTCGTAGCCGAGGAAGCCCACGGCGCCGCCGGTGAACCGCGGCATGCCCGGCACGGCGGGGGCCCGGTAGTCGCTCATGACCCGCCGCAGCCGGTCGAGGAACGGACCCGGGTCGATGGAGGTGACGCCGCCCTCCTCGACGAGGGTCTTCCCGTCGCGCGCCCGCAGCACGAGGAACGGGTCCTTGCCGAGGAACGAGTAGCGGGCGACCTGCTCGCCCCCCTCGACGCTCTCGAACAGGAACGCGTAGTCGGCATGCTCGGCCACCTTGAGGAAGGCCGACAGGGGCGTGAGCAGGTCGGCCAGGATCTCCTTGCAGACGGGCACGAAGGTGCCGCGCCCGGCCAGCTCACGAAACGTCTCGAACGAGGTGATGCTCATGCCGGCGCTTCCTGCGCGCTCTCGTTCCGCGACGGCGGCAGCCCCCGGGCCGCGAGGGCCTCCCGCGCCGCCCGCAGGAACAGATCGGTGGACGGGCGAGCGCCCCACCACCACTCGAACTGCCGCACGGCCTGGGCCGCGAGCATGTCGAGGCCCCCGATGGTCCGGCAGCCCGCCGCCTCGGCGTCGCGCAGCAGCCGGGTCCGGGCGGGATTGTAGACGAGGTCGTAGACGGTGCCGCCGCCGGCGAGCGCCTCGGCCGGCACCGGGGTGTCGTCGACGTGCGGCGCGGTGCCGACCGGGGTGGTGTTCACGAGCAGGTCCCAGGATCCGGGCGGCGGCGGGAGATCGCCCGCGGCGGCGCCCGCGACGGCGGCCACCTCGGCCGCGCGCTCGCGGCGGCGGGCGCACACCGTCACCGCGCCTCCCCCGCCGGCCAGGCCCACCGCCGCCGACCGCGCCGAGCCGCCGGCCCCGAGCACGCAGCAGCGCAGGCCGTCGACGCCGCCCTGCGCCTCGAGCGGCGCGAAGAAGCCGGAGACGTCGGTGTTCAGCCCCCGCCACCCGTCACCGTCGGCGCGCAGGGTGTTGATCGCGCCGGTCCGGCGCCCGACCGGGTCGACGTCGACGACGTGATCCAGGATCGCCTCCTTGAAGGGCGCGGTGACGCTGAGCCCCTTGACGCCGAGCGCCTCGGCGAGCTCCATGAGGTCGCCGACGCTCGTGGCCTCGAAGGGGACGTAGATTGCGTCGAGCCCCGCCTCGGCGAAGCCGGCGTTGTGCATGGCCGGCGACAGCGAGTGCGCGATCGGGGCGCCGGCCACGCCGTAGACCGCCGTCGACGCCGTTACGCGATGGCACCGGTAGCGCCCGATCATGTCTGAAAGGGGGACCTGACCGGGGGCCACCCCGTCGCCGGCGTAGGTCCAGGCCGAGCCGAAGCGCCCGGGCAGGAGGCGGGTGGGCACGCCGATCGGCCCCATGCCCACCAGCACCGCCGACTCGTCCCGCGCGCTGCGCCCCAGCCGGTGCAGTCGCACGACATCGGCGGCCGATCGGCTGTAGGCGGCGATCTTGACGACCTCGGCCCCGGTGGTCCGCATCGCCCGGTACCGCGATTCCAGGTCGTCCGGAGTGGCCTCGAAGTCGTGCATCGACAGCACGACGTTGCGGCCCCGCCGCTCGGAGATCAGCGGCTCGAACTCCCCGCGCCATTCGAGATCCACCCAGTCGGCGCCGAGCTCGAACGCCCGCAGCAGGATGCGCCGGCGCTCCTCCTCGGACCCGGCGAACCGTCCGCCCTCCCAGGTAGGCCGGCAGGTGACCACCACCGGGCAGGACCGGCCGCCGAGGGCGCCCTCGACGTCGGGGTCGCGCACGCCGTCGATGCGCAGCTCGACGAGGTCGGCGCCGCGCACCGCGTCCCGGGCCGCCCGCAGCCCTGCGGTCGTCTCGGCGGTCACGGTGGCGCACAATCGGGCCTGGGACATCTTGCTCACACAAAAAAAGCCTCTCCAACCGGGGGCCGGAGAGGCTGTCGCGGTCTGCTGTCGCTGTGGTCAGGCGGGCAGACGCACCTCTCCGGGCCGGGCAAACCAGTAGCCCCGCCAGGCGCGCGCCACGCCGCCGAGTGCCGGGACGATCCGGGATCGCCGTGGAATCGCCTGCTCTTCCAACACTCGGTGCACCAGCATGTGATAGACGCTCGAATCCAAGCAACCGGTCGCGCAATCCTTCACGCGATCAAGCCCCTCAACCTAGCAAACGGGCCGGGCCAGTGTCAAGATTGGCGTCCCGCCGGCCGTCCCCCCGCGTCGCTGCGGAGCCCTTTCTGCTTGACCCGTAAGCACTTCCTTCGCTATAACGGTCTCGTTTCTCTCGAGCGCGCCCCCTCACCGGGCGATCTTCCATGAAGCAGCACAAGCCGTTCCTGGCGCTCGCCCTCGCGGCCGGGGGCTTCCTCGCGGTGTTGCCCGCGGCCACCGTCACCATGCCGGTGGACGAGGTGCGGCCGGGGATGCAGGGAACCGGCCTCACCGTCTTCGAAGGGACGAAGCGGAGCGAGTTCACGGCCGAGATCATCGGCGTGCTCGAGAACTCGTTCGGCCCCCGACGCAACCTCATCCTCGCCCGCCTCGACGGGGGGCCCCTGGCCGCGAGCGGGGTGATCCAGGGCATGAGCGGCAGCCCGGTCTACATCGACGGGCGGCTCGTGGGGGCCGTCTCCTACTCGCTGGGCTCGTTCCCCAAGGAGACCATCGCCGGCATCACGCCCATCGACGAGATGCTGCGCGACGATACGCCGGGGACGCCGGTCCGGGCCGCGCGCGCGGCCCCGGACCTGGCCCTCCCGCTCGCCGCCGACAGCCTGACGGGGCTGCTGTCCACCCGCCTCGAGCGCCCGGAGCCGTTCGCGGCGCGGCCCGGCGACGTCGGCGCGGTGGGCCTGCCGGCCGACGCCGGGGCCTCGTACGGGGCCCGCTTGCGCCCCATCGCCACGCCCCTCACCCTGAGCGGCTTCACGCCGGCCGCGTTCGACCGCATCGCGGCGCTGTTCGGCCCGGCGGGCCTGGCTCCGGTCGTGGGGGGGACGGTGGCGGGCGCGACGGCGGCGCAGTCGGACGCCCCCCTCCAGGCCGGCGACGCGGTGGGCGTCAGCCTCATGCAGGGCGACCTGTCGATGGCCGGCACCGGCACCGTCACCCTCGTCGAGGACGGCCGCGTGCACGCGTTCGGGCACCCGTTCTACAACCTCGGGGCGTCGCGCTTCCCGATGACGCGCGCCTACGTGCAGACGGTGCTGCCCAGCCAGCTCATCTCCTCGCGCATCGCCACCGTCGGCGAGACCCTCGGCACGATCGACCAGGACCGCTCGAGCGGCATCAGCGGCAGCCTGGGTCCCGGCCCGAGCCTCGTGCCCGTCAGCATCACCCTCGACGCGCCGGACCGGCAGCGCACGGAGACCTTCGACTTCGAGATCGTCGACGACGTGCTCTTCACGCCTCTGCTCGCCTACAACGCGATGCTCAACACCCTGTTCTCGCACAACCGGCAGACGGGTGCGGCGACGTATACGGTGCGGGGAGAGGTGTCCCTGGAGGGCCATCCGCGGGTCCGGTTCGAGGAGACGTTCGCGGGCGCCGCCGCCACCGTCCTCGCCTCGGCCTACGTCGCGGGGCCGCTGACGGCGCTGGTCGACAGCGGGCTCGAGCCGGTGACGGTCGAGCGCGTTGACGTGTCGGTCACCGCCCGCGACGGCACGCGCACGGCCGAGCTGGAGCGCGTCTGGCTGGACGACCCGCGGCCGCGGCCGGGTCGGCCCGTGCCGTTGCGCCTCGCCATCCGCGCCCGGAACGGCGAGGTCGACATCCGCACGGTGATGGTCGACCTGCCGTCGACGGCGCGCGGCCGGGTCCGGCTGCTGGTGGCCGACGGCGCGACCCTCGCCCGCGAGGAGCGGCAGCAGGCGGGGCTGGCGGCGCGGCCCACCGACCTCCGGCAACTGATCGAAGCGCTGAACACGGCGCGGCGCAACGACCGCTTCTACGTGCAGCTGCGGCGCAGCGACGCCGGCGCGGTCGTGAACGGCCGCCGGCTGCCCTCGCTCCCCCCCTCGGTGCTCGACGTGCTGGGGGCCGACCGCTACGGCGGCCTCGCCCGCATGAGCACCGCCGCCCTGCGCGAATGGGAGGTGCCCCTGGACGGCGTCGCGACCGGCGCCCGCGTCCTCGACCTGGACCTGGGCACGCCCTAGGAGTCTGCGCCGTAGAACGGTGCAGACTCCTGGCAGGGTTGGTTGGGCGGCAATCGGAGCCGTAGGCGACGATTTCCGGGCTAGCTTAGCTAGGCAATCACGTGGTCGATCTGATCTGCATGGGTGATGGCGCAAGGATTCCGCTTCGCTTGCAGCGGCTGCGACCGGACCATCGAGGCGTGGGATGACGGGAACCCCTACTATCTCGACGAAGACGGCAAGAAGCACTACGCCTACCATCCGCGTCACGATCTGCTCGAGCGCTGCATCGGCAACGACACGCCACACCTGTGCCTGTCGTGTGGACACCAGTTCCAGGTGGATTCGCAGTCGCCGATTGCAGCCTGTCCGAAGTGCAGCGCTGAGGAGATCGTGAACACGCTGAAGCTGACCGACAGAGCCTGTCCCTACTGCAAGACAGGGGTCTTCGTGGTAGATCCGGGGTGGATGCCCATATCGTGACGGCCCCGGCGGTCGCCAACACACTCCCCTGGTCCGTTCCGATGAGACGCTGCCTCTTCCCGATCGTGCTCGTCGCCGCCGCCGCCACCCTTACCGGTTCCGCGCCGGTCTACTGGCAGGTGTCGACGCAGGCCGAGTTCCTGCGCGGCGAGGTCGACGCCCTGTCGGTCGACGACGAGGGGCGCCTGCGGCTGGGGCCCGCCACCGACACCGTGCTCGAGACGGCCGAGCCGTCGCTGTGGTCGCTCGCGCGCGCGGCCGACGGCGCCCTCTGGGTGGGCAGCGGGACCGACGGGCGGCTCTACCGGATCGGGTCGGACGGCGCAGGCAGGGTCGTCCTCGACGCCGACGAGCTTGACGTGCACGCCCTCGCGGCCGACGCTGAGGGCGGCGTGTACGCGGGCACCTCGCCGGGCGGCCGGGTGTACCGCGTCACCGCCGGCGGCGAGGCGACGGTCGTGTTCGACCCCGAGGAGACCTACATCTGGGCACTGGCCCTCGGCGGCGACGGCGCCCTGTACGTGGCCACCGGCAACCCCGCCCGGGTCTACCGGCTGCCGGCCGGCGGCGACCCCGAGCGGCTCTACGAGAGCGACGCCGCCAACATCCTCGCGCTCGCCGTGGCTGCCGACGGCGCGGTACTCGCCGGCACCGAGTCGCCCGGCCAGGTGCTGCGCATCGACCCGACCGGCCGGGCCTTCGTGCTCCTCGACGCGCCGTACGAGGAGATTCGCTCGCTGCGCCCCCAGGCGGACGGCTCGCTGCTCGCGGTGGCGGTGAGCGGCCAGCCGGCGCCGGCCGCCGCGGCGGCGGCGAGCACGCCGCCGGCGGCGGCCCCGGTGCCGACGGTCTCGGTGACCACCAGCGTCACCGCCGTCGTGGTCGGAGGCGCCTCGACACCCACGTCACCGCCGGCCGCGACCAGTCAGGCGACGAACAGCGGCGAGAAGGGGGCGGTTTACCACATCACCGCGGACGGGCTGTGGGACCGGCTGTGGCGGTCGAGCCTGGACACTCCGTTCGACGCCGCGTTCGACGACCGAGGGGCGCTGGTCGTCGGCACCGGGCCGAACGGCAAGCTGTACCGCGTGTCGCGCAACCCGCCGCGGACGACCCTGTCGGGCCGCGCGCCCGCCCGGCAGGTGACCCGGCTGCTGCCGTCGACCGACGGCGCGCTGTGGTACGCCACCGCCAACCCCGGCAAGGTCATGCGCATGGCGAACCGTTCGGCCCCGCAGGGCACCTACGAGTCGGAGGTGCACGACGCCGCGACGGCGGCCCGCTGGGGCGCGATGCGCTGGCGCGGTACGACGCCGGGCGGCAGCCGCATCGAGCTGGCCAGCCGGTCGGGGAACACCGCGATCCCCAACGACACCTGGAGCCCGTGGTCGACCGCCTACACCGACGCCTCGGGCAGCCGCATCACCAGCCCCAACGCGCGCTACCTGCAGTGGCGGGCGACGCTGTACGGCGGCGGCGACGCGTCGCCGGTGCTGACCTCGGTGACCGCCGCGTACCTGCCGCGCAACCTGCGGCCCGAGATCACCCAGCTGACCGTGCACCCGCCGGGCACCGCCTTCCAGCAGTCGTTCAGCACGAGCGACCCGCCGATAGCGGGACTCGACGAGCGGTCGTCGCCGCGGCCGGCGGCCACCAGCACCGTGGGCCGCGAGACCTATCGCAAGGGCATTCAGACGTTTCGCTGGCAGGCGAGCGACGGGAACCAGGACCCCCTCGACTACAGCGTGTCCTACCAGCGGGACGGCGACGCCGGGTGGCACGTCCTGCAGAGCGGGCTGCGGGACACGGTGTTCGCCTGGGACACCACGATGATCCCGGACGGCGCCTACCGAGTGAGGGTCACCGCGTCGGACGCCCGGGGGAACGCGCCCGGCGCGGCGCTGGTCGGCGAGCGCGACAGCGCCGTGTTCGACGTCGACAACAGCGCCCCGCGCATCGAGGTGGCGGCGCGCCGGCGCGAGGGCGGCCGGGTCGTGCTGCCCTTCACGGTGCGCGACGCGCAGTCGCCGGTGCAACGGGTCGAGATCAGGACCGGAAACGGCGACTGGCGGGTCGTCTATCCCCTCGACGGCGTGCCCGACGGGCTGATGGAACGGTTCGAGGTGGCCCTCGACGGAGCCGGCGACGCGCCCATCGTCATCCGGGCCACCGACGCCCTGCGCAACACGGTGAGCGCGTTCGGGGAGTGACGCCGGATGAACGCCAGCTGTCCCTGCCGGCCGTCGACCGGCGGCGCACCCATCGTCATCCGGGCCACCGACGCCCTGCGCAACACCGTGAGTGCGTTCGGGGAGTGACGCGATGAACGCCAGCTGTCCCTGCCGGTCGTCGACAAGGCGACCCGCCGGTCGGAGCGCCCGCAAGGCGGTCGACGCCGAACGACGCGGCGGCGATCGGTTCACTTTCCCTGCCCACTCCCCCGCCGCCGACGCATGCTGAACGGCCTCATCGTCTTCGCGGCGCTCGCGTCGGTCTTCCTGGCCGCGCTGACGGGCCAGATGCAGGCGCTGACCGACGCCATCGTCTCGTCGGCCCGCGGGGCGGTCGAGCTGGCCATCGGACTCATCGGCCTGATGGCGTTCTTCCTCGGCCTGATGCGGGTCATCGAGGACGCCGGGGCCTTGCGCCACCTCGCGCGGGCGCTCGGGCCCGTCATGCAGCGGCTCTTCCCCGGGGTGCCCGTCCACAGCCCGGCGATGAGCGCGATGATCCTGAACATCGCCGCCAACATGCTGGGGCTCGCCAACGCCGCGACGCCGTTCGGCATCAAGGCGATGGAGGAGCTCGACAAGCTGAACGGCGAGCGCGGGACCGCGACCAACGCGATGGTCCTGTTCCTGGCCATCAACACGTCGGCCCTCGCGATCCTGCCCTCGGGGGTCGTGTCGATGCGGGCGTCGGTGGGGTCCGAGGACGCGGTGGGCATCTTCTTTCCGACGTGGTTCGCCAGCGGCTGCGCGACCATCGTGGGGGTGACGGCGGCCGTCCTCCTGAGCCGGATGGCGGTCTACCGCCGCACCGAGCCGGCGCCGGCTGCCGATGCGCGGGGCCCGGAGGCTGGCGACAACGATGCGGGGGCGGCGCCCGGCGACAACGCCCCGGCCGCGCTCGACCCGATTCCTGCCCGTCGCTGGGCCGGGCGGCTGTTCTGGCTCGCCCTCGCGGCCTTGCTCGGACGCTTCGTCTGGCAGCACCGCGCCGACCCGCCGTTCGAGCTGCTGTCCGCCATCACGTCGGGGTGGATGCTGCCGATGGTGGTGTCGGTGCTCGTGATGTACGGCTGGACGCGCGGGGTTCGCGTCTACGACTCGCTGGTGACGGGCGCCCGGCAGGGCTTCGAGGTCGCGGTGCGCATCATCCCCTACCTGGTGGCGATTCTCGTGGTGGTCGGGATGTTCCGGGCCTCGGGGGGCATCGACCTGATCACGACGCTGCTCTCGCCCCTCACCGCCTTGATCGGGCTGCCGGCCGAGGCGCTGCCGATGGCCATCCTCCGGCCCCTGACGGGCAGCGGGGCCTATGCGGTGATGGCTGAGATCATGACCGCGGAGGGCCCCGACTCGGTCGTCGGGTACATGGTCAGCACCTTCCAGGGAAGCACCGAGACGACCTTCTACACGCTGGCGGTGTACTACGGGGCGGTGGGCATCCGCCGCACCCGCCACACGGTGCCGGCGTGCCTGCTCGCCGACACCGCGGGCATCCTCGGGGCCGTGTTCATCGTCAACCTGATGTTCGGGTAGCGGTCGCGCTCCCCCGCCCCTCGCCTGCCTTGCGACTTCGCCATCCGCCCGTCCGGCAACGAAGTCACCCTGCCGGGTACGAGAGAGCCGATGCTCCTACCCCTCGTGCAGGCGATAGCGAAGCGCTCGTCCGTCTGCACGGCGTAGAAGCGGAAGGCGCTGTCCTGGGCCGACTCGATCTTCAGCGCCTGTCGGTCTACGCCGACCGCGGCACGGTGGAAGGTGGGCGTGCTGCAGCAGCCACGGCAGCTCGTAGCCGGCCGCCCGGAGCGTCGCCGCATCGGCTTCCGCCACTGCGGGCGACGGCGTCCTCCAGGTCGTGGAACAGGTCGAGATCGGCCGAGTACCTCGGCGTGTTCTCTGCCCGGTGCAGGACGGTAGCCTCCGCGACGTAGCTGTCGGGACTGCGGTTCGCCGCGACCCGCCGGAGGACGCTCGCCTGGATGGGTGCTCAACAGCATAGCCGGGCCGCAAGGAGGAACCCCTTCCGCCCGCCGTGCCGGCGCAGCGCGCGCGATCAGGTTCCGGTCCCGGGTCGGGAAGCGGCGTTCGACTTCACGGAGCTGAGCGATCGAGCGCATCCTGCGCCATCTGGGGCTGCCGACCGACATCCCCGAGGCCCGGCCCGCGCGGCCGCCCCCGATGCCGTTCCTTCTCGACGGCCTCGCCACCGCTGGGGGCGACGACCAGATCCTCGTCGACAACCCGCTCTTGAACGCCTCTCCTCGACGGCCGCCCGGCCCGCCTGTCCGACGTGCGCCCTGCCGCACCGCTGTCGGTTGTGGCGCGGTGCATTCTCTGCGGCGCATTCTCTCTTGACACCCGCCCATGGCTGTGGGTAGAGTAGCTGTCCTGTGGTGCGCCCAGGCCTGTGAAGGGGGCCGGCACCAGGGGGGGTTTACTCGTGCCTAGAATCTTCGGAGCGAAACACCTGCTGGTCGCAGCAGCTACGGTCGCCGTACTCCTTTTCATGGAAGTTGGTGCCGTTGGACAAGAAGTTGATGCCGTTGAACACAGCGTGTCGGCGCTGCCGTCGACTCAGCAGGGGCCGGGATATAACCCGACGACCCCAGCAAAAGTTGAGCTGGGAAGGCTGCTGTTCTGGGACCCGCTTTTGTCGGGACCCCAAGACGTAGCCTGCGCGACGTGCCATCATCCCCAAAACGCCTATGCGGAGGACCGCGACCTGTCGCTCGGCGTGAAGGGCATCGGCCGGGGCCGCTTCCGGCGTGACGGAATTCTCGTCAAACGCAATAGTCCGACGGTTCTGAACGTTGCTTTCAACGGCATCGATGAATCGGGCCGCTACGACCCGGCGACTGCGCCGGCGTTCTGGGACAATCGCATCAGGAGCCTCGAATCGCAGGCGCTCGAACCGCTCAAGTCGTTTGAGGAAATGCGAGGGGACACCTACCCGGAGGATGAGGCTGTCGCGAGAGTGGTGGCGAAGCTCCAGGCCAACGCCGAGTACCCGAGCCTGTTCGCCGGGGCCTTCGGCGGTGAACAGCCGGTCACCGCGGAAAACCTGGGCAGGGCGATAGCGGCGTTCATGCGGTCGCTGCTGGCCAACAACGCGCCGTTCGACCGCTACATGCGCGGCGACCGCAGCGCCATGACGCGGGAACAGGTCCGCGGAATGCAGCGCTTCGAGGAGATCGGGTGCATCAGGTGCCACAACGGGCCCATGTTCTCCGATTACAAACTGCATGTCATGGGCGTGCCCGACAACCCCGCTCTTGCATCAGGTGCCACAACGCCCGCCTCCGACGGAGGCGCGCAGAACCCTCCTTGCCCGGCAGCTCCTGGGGAGCCGCGTACTGCAGCGTCCCGAGCAGCGTGCGACAGCTATGCGTTTCGCACGGCGTCGCTGCGAAACCTCGAATTGACCTTCCCATACGGGCACAATGGCATGTTCAGGACGCTGAACGCCGTCGTGGGGTTCTATGAATCCACCATCGCCGGGGAGTCCCGGAACCCGAACGTCAGCTACGAGGAGCTCGATCCGCTGCTTCGCCAGTTGCAGAACGTGGACGAAGAAGACGTGGATCTGATCGAGTTTTTGATTGCTCTGAGCGATGGGTCGTTCGACCGCACGATTCCCGAGCGCGTACCGAGCGGCCTGCCCGTCGGCGGAAACATTCGATAGAGCAGAGTACGCGCCATCGTGGTCTGCTACTGGCTTGTCGACACCCAATTGGAGGACTCACATGAAACCGATTTCTCTGTTTGCACTCGGCGTAATGGCGGTTGCGATGAGCGCGCCGGCGCAGGCGCAGGTCTATGAGGAGCGCCGGACCGATACGGAAGACCCCATCGAAAAGCCGTTGCTCGCCGCTCCGAACGCGGCTATGGCCAGGAACGCCACGGTCGTTAAGTGGATTCGGAATCCGGCGAAGAGTCCGGAGGATGACGTCACGGCTGCCGACTTCACGTTTGAAGTTTTGAGGCCCGGCCCCGGCCGTATGGTCTGCTACGACCTGACCGGCTGGCCTGGAGAGCGGCCGTGGTCGGTGGAGTGCACCAGCAGCGACGCCAACATGGCGCGCATCGCGCAGAATCGAGCGTTCGCGGAGATGGGGGCCAAGGCCCAGCCACTGCTGGCAACGGCCAGTGGAGGCAGGCCCGCCGGGCGTCCTGTCTTGTCGAGCAGCGGCACCGGAGGGATTAGGGATCTGGTTGTGGCCGCCGGGAAAGACGGAACGCGTGAGCTGCCCGAAGTCGGGACCATTTGGTATAACCTCCGGGGCGACAGCCAGGACACCGCCATCTGGCACACGTTTATCGCCATGCCGAACTTCATGGCGGACGAAGTCGGACTGCCGAATGTTCGCGACGCGGGCGGCGCCTGGCTGATGTTTGAGGGCACGCCGGACGCCCACATCATGATAAGTGGCCGATAACCGGCAGAGAGTTTCTCGGCCTCGGGGTTTTCGACCACGAATCGGGGGGGGGGGTGTGACACCTTCCCCCCATTTCCCGCAGGTTGCGAATGACTTCGCTTTTGCGTGAGCTTTATGAAATATCTACTGATAGGTCTTCTTGCCTCCGCTCTTCTTGCCTCCGCCACGATGTTTGCAACGCAGAGCAGACAGACTTTCTCAGGCACGATCACCGATGAAGAGTGCCCCATCGCCGATCATTCCGGAATGCGGATGGGGTCGACCGACGCTGCCTGCGCCATCGCTTGCGTCGATGACCACACCGTCCCGTTCGTTTTGTTTGACGGCGAAGCAACCTATCTGTTGAGCGACCAGGACAAATCAAGAGAGTTTGCCGGAAAGAAAGTAGCAGTCGTCGGCACGCTGGACTCCAACACCCAGACGATCCAGGTCACTTCAATGGCCGCGGCCAAGTGACCCATCGATCCTCCCGGCATCCACACGGTTTTCGGATATTTCCTCATCCGAGCCTCTTGCGGGCTGCACCCCCCCTTCGCCAAGGAACGGCCTCAAGCCCGGCCGACGGTCCGGGGCGCAGTACGGCCGGCAAGGGTCCCGACGCCGCCCGCCGAGAGTAGACGAGACCCACAGAGCGCCGGGGAATTGGCCGACCACGTTCACCGACGGACGCTGGGTTCCCCCCGCCTGTCACCGTCAAGCCAAGCCAGCGGCGGTCGTCGCAACCGCCATGAACCCAACGCGTCAGTCGAACCAGCCTCGGTCGCGGGTCCAAGACCCCTGCCCCTTCAAGCTGACTTAAGCCCGAGCCGACCCGGTAAACGAATACAACACGCCAACATCCAAGATGGCGCGATCGTCCGGCTGGTCGAGACGCCTGCCCTTCGAGAAACGGCCTCCAGCCCGCCGTCAGTCCGACCCGAGAGAACGCCGCGATCATCGCGGGCGCCCCCGCACCGTTCCCGCGCCGGCGCGCCCCCAGGACCAAGTCTTGGTGAGGCTCCAGCCGCGGCGTCCGATCGCAACATCCGGCCGGACCGGATCGGGGACGGGCAGGAGCGCCAGCATCGCGCCCGCCGCCACCACGCCGACCCCGGCGGGACGCAGCTTCCGCAAGGGGTCGGGCTCTTCCCTCTCACCCGCCAGACCGATGAGGAAGACTCCGCCCAGCATGGTGACGACACCCGCCTTCTGCCGGTCGTGCATGCCGAACCGGCCCTGAGCCGATGCCGCGGTCGTGCTCGACACCATGACCAGCCACACCATCACCACGATCGTCCCGACTCCCGTTGTCGACCAGCTCGATGACGTCCGCCTCGTCATGATCGCCCCTCCAGGCAGCCGCCGCGTGACATCCATCCGTCCGCCCGGACCGCCGTCGACCGGGTGGACGCGACCAGCGCCTTCCAGACCTGCGACTACCGATAGACTCGGACTGGAGCCTGATTTCGGCCAGTCACCCGAGCTGCACGAAACCCTGGTCGGTTGCCGTGCCTGTACCTTGCTCTTCTCTGACGCGCGAAATTACCCGCACAAACCCAGATTGTCAAGGAGACGTGTCATCGCCTGCACGACGAACGGCCCTCTCGGCCATCCCGGGGTGTTCCCGAAACTGCCCTGTCGAAGGTGCCTCGGTTGGAGCTCCGCTTCATGGATTCGCCATCGGGCTGCCGAGACTCGATCCCCGGGCGTCACGACTCCGCCGACTCGCCGTAGCGGGCGCTGTCGCCGCAACGCACCGCGGTGGTCCCCCGGTCGTCGAGATCGAGCCGCTTCAGCAGCTTGGCCAGCCCCTGGCGCGTCACGCCGAGCGCCGACGCCGCCTTGGCCCGGCGGCCGCCGGCCTGCGCGAGGGCGCCGCTGACGAAACGGCGCTCGAACACCTGCCGCGCCTCGTGCAGCGTCGGCATGCCGTTCGACCCGCCCGCCCCGCCGGTGATGGCGGTCGGCAGCAGGGCCGGCCCCACGACCCCGCTCCGCGGCCCCCGCACGACCAGCGCCGCCACGATGTTCTCGAGCTGCCGGACGTTGCCCGGCCAGTGGTAGCGGGCCAGCGCCTCCAGGGTCGACCGGGCGGGGGCGGCCCGGCTGCCGGTGAGCGACTGCGCCCGCTGCCAGAAGTGCTCGGCGAGCAGCACCACGTCGTCGCCGCGGTCCCGTAGCGGCGGCACTTCGATGCGCAGCACGTCGAGCCGGTACAGCAGGTCCTCGCGAAACTCGCCGGTCCTGACGTCGCTCTCGAGAGGACGGTTCGTGGCCGCGATCACCCGCACGTCGACGGCCCGCGGCGCCGTGTCCCCCACGCGGCGGATCTCGCCGTCCTGCAGCACCCGCAGCAGCTTGGCCTGGGCGCGCGGCGACAGCTCCCCCACCTCGTCGAGAAACAGCGTGCCCCGATCGGACGCCTCGAACAGCCCGGCCCGGTCGGTCACGGCGCCGGTGAACGCGCCCCGGACGTAGCCAAACAGCTCGGCCTCGACGAGCTCGTCGGTGAGGGCGGCGCAGTTGACGGCCCCGAAGCGACGCTCGGGCCGCCCGCTCAGCCGATGCACCCCGCGCGCCACGAGCTCCTTGCCGCAGCCGCTCTCGCCGGTCACGAGGACCGGGAACGGCGACTCGGCGACCCGCCGCAGGCTGCCGCGCAGCCGGTTCATGACGTCGCTCCGGCCCAGGAGTCCCAGATCGTCCGAACGGATGTCGCCTCGCACTGATTCCCTCCGACATCGAGTTCCGGCCGCCGTCGTTCGCCGGCCCGCGTTCCTGCCTCCGAGCCGAAGCGGCGCCCCTGATGGGCCGGTCCCGGAATGCGCTCCGGTGAACGGCTTCATCGGCGTCGGCGGCGGTTGGCGGGGCTCCGGCCCCGACTTCAGACCCGGCGTGTTCGTCCGACAGGCAACGCCCTATTGCAAGATGCCGGCCGACCGAGCCGGCGGCCAAGCCCCCGTCTTTTGTGCGATGCCGAGCACGCAGCCTCGGTCGGCATCGCAGAAACTGCGCGGGTCCAACCACAAGAGTCGCGCGCTTTCTGTCGACCCGGGCGCGGTCGCCCCCAGGTCGGACGGAGAACGGGGGTGGAACCACGGCGGCGCTGTTTCGGTTCGATGCGAGAGCAGCAGGGCTACCGCAGAGGATCTATCGCGAAGTCGGCCGGCCTGGCCGGATGGGGTCGAGCCGGAGGGGCCGGGGCGGAGCACCCGAGCCGAGACGGGGTCGGGATGGTGAGAAACGACGACGGCCTGTTCCAGCGTATCTCCGCAATGCTCGCCGACCGCGGCGAGCCACGGCTGAATCTCGCGCAGCGCGAGGTAGTTGTCCGGCTCGTCGAGGAACAGGGATGCGCGCCGGTCGAGGACAGGAAGACCAGGCAATAGAGCGCCAACAGCGCCCCTTGGCCGTCAGAGAGCTGGCCGAAGGACCTCCAGGACCGACGTCTTCCCGCTGCCGTTGGGGCCGAGGAGAACGTTCGTCTCGTCGAGCCGCAACTCGAAATTGCTGAGGCAGCGGAAGTTGTCGACATACAGTCTCGTCACCATGGAAACGATTCTGACGAAAGAGCCGACGGCACGCAATGGTGCCGCCGGCGTCATCCGATCGCGCAATCCGCAGCGGCTGCGGCGGGATGGCCGCGACCCGCCCCCCCTGGCGCTCAGTGCGCCAGCGGGTCGGGCCGAATCTGGAACTTCACCGCCTTCTGGTTCGTGCCTGGGCCGCCCTCGAGGTGCCAGGCCGCGTAGTTCGAGTAGCTCGACCAGAGGCCCCTGCCCTTCCAGCCGGTCGTCGGGTCGTCGATGCGGCCGTTCGACGACCGCGAGAAGAAGCCCATGGGGTACGGCACCCGCAGGGTGACGAACTCCTCGGTGTCGGGCACGAAGACCTCGAGCGAGTCGGTGTTGACGACGCCGTAGAGGGGCACGTCGGGCCCGAGGCCGAGGACGTCGTGGTGGTCGATCTGGGTGAGGTAGCTCTCGTCGGAGTTGATCGGGAACTCGTCGGCGTTCTGGTAGACGGGCTTGTCCATGCGGTAGAAGGTCCAGCCCTCGGGGCATCCCTGGCCGTCGGCCTGCGGGCCCGAGATGTCGGCGCATGCGCCGCGGTCGAACCGCGCGAAGTGACCGCTGCCCCGCCAGTCCTGCCACGCGACGCCCTCGGTGGTCAGGTGCAGGCCGCCGCTGCCGTAGGCGGTCGGGTTCATCACCGAGGGGGGCGGCTCGTACAGCTCGGCCACGCACGACTGGGGCGGGTTGTCGCCGAGCTCGAGGCGCACGAGCTGGCGCTGGGTGCGGCCGTTGCCCGAGCACCAGACGCTGCCGTCGGCGGGGTTCACGGCCGGCGAGTAGCAGCCGAACTGGATGCGGTGGTCCCGGGTGGGGTCGATGGCCTCGCCCGGCTCGGTCCACCCCGGCGTGATGATGCCGTCCTGGTTGGTATCGACGACCCCCGGGCACCAGCCCTGCGCCGCCTCCGCGTCGCCGGTCTCGTCCCAGATCTCCATGTCGATCCAGCCGAGCCCGCCGTTGAAGCCGTAGTAGATGCGCTCGTCCTCGCCGATCTGGTTGTGGTCGGCCGAGAAGCACGTGTCGATCTCGGAGAACGCCTCGGTTTCGGGGTCGTACATGAACACCTGCCGCGTGCCCTGGGCGATGGGATAGTGGGCGCCGAAGGCGTTCGACTCGTCGGTGCAGAACGCCGGCTGCTCGCCGGGGGCGCGGACGCGGCCGGTCAGCCACACCCGCCCGTCGCCGTCCATGGCCACGCTGCGGGGGTCCGACTGCCGGGCCCACACGGGGTCGTCGCCCCAGTACGGCGACTCCGGGGTCTGCCCCTGGATGACGGGGCCGCTCGATGGGATGTCGATGGTGAACGCCCGGTGCTCGACGGGGTCGAGGACGGCGAGGATATCGCTGGGCTGCACGACGGCGTAGACGAGCCCGTCGGCGTTGACGGTGGCGTTGCGGACGTCCGAGGCGGCGCTGTCGGTGCGGCCGTCGGTCTGGGTGCCCCAGTCCCAGAGGGTGACGACGACGTTGCGCTCGATGCCGGTGGGCCGGGGCGGAGTCTGGGCCGGGGCCTCGCCGGCCGCGATGCGCTCGGTCCAGTCGGCGAACATGCGGCGCTGGTCGCCCAGCCGCCCGAACGAGCTCGCCATGCTCGAGCCCATCGGTCCCATCGCGACCCGGCGGTCCCAGGCCGCGAGGTGCGAGTCGGCGGCGTCGAGGATGTCGCCCGGAATCTCGCGGGTGGCGCGGTTGCCGATCTGATGGCAGTTCATGCAGCCGGTCACCTGGCTGCCCAGCTCCTGCTGCGAGTGCTCGCCGGGCGGCAGCTCGAGCATCGACAGCCACCACGCGGCGGGATAGACGGCGGCGGCCGCACTGGCGTCTGGCGCCACGACCCCTTCGAGGTCGACGGCCTGGCCGGGCATCGCGGTGACCCGCGGCGAGTCGACGAGGCCGTAGCCGCGCACGAACAGCTCGTAGGTCGCGTCGGGGAGGTCGGGAAGCACGTAGCGCCCCTCGTCGTCGGTGGCCACGATGCGGATGAACCGGGTCGGGAGATCGGTGGTCTCGGCGACCACCCAGACCCCCGCCTCGGGGCCGGCGGCGCTGGTGACGACGCCCCCGATGTCGTCGGCGTCAATCATCACCCCGCCCTGCCGCCCTTCGACGGCCAGACCGGACACCGCGGCGAGCATTGCCGCCACCCCACCCGCCAGCAGTCCCTTGCGCAGTCTGTCCATTCCGCCCTCCCTGCCGCGAACGCGGCCGGCGTTTCGTCAAGTCCCGGACTCCGACGGACGCTCCCGGCGCTCCCGCGTCGAGAAGCAGCTGGCAATGCCGCCGCACGGCAATGTGTCCGGATGCCCGTCAGAGCCCGACAAAAAAAGGCCCGGCACGAATGCCGGGCCCAAGGTGTTGCCTCTACCGATCCTCCACGTCGAAGGCGCTAGCCGACCGGCAGCAGCTCGAGCCGGCCGGTGGCGTCGCTCATCTTGTCGACGTGCACGCCCATCTTGTCGAGAACCGTCAGGTGCAGGTTCGAGATGGACGTTCTCTCCTCGTAGCGCAGATGCCCGCCGGCGTGGAGCTTGCCCGAGCCGCCGCCGACGAGCACGAGGGGCAGGCCCTTGTTGTCGTGGCGGTTGCTGTCGGACATGCCGGCGCCGTAGAGCACCATCATGTTGTCGAGCAGGTTGCCGTCGCCGTCGGGCGTCGCCCGCGCCTTCTCGAGGAAGTACGCGAACAGCGACAGGTGATACTCGTTGATCTTCGCGATCTTCTCGTAGAGGGTCGGGTCGTCGCGGTGGTGCGAGGTCGGGTGGTGCGAGTCGGGCACCCCGATCTCGGGATACGTCCGCCCGCTGATCTCCCGCGCCATCATGTAGGTGCTGACCCGCGTCAGGTCCGTCTGGTACGCCAGCAGCAGCAGGTCGCACATCAGCCTGGCGTGCTCGCCGTAGGTGGCGGGAATGCCCGCCGGCTGCACCACCTCGGGCAGCTCGCGGTCGCTCTGCTCCTCGGCCTTCTGGATGCGGCGCTCGATGTCGCGCACCGCCTCGAGGTACTCGTTCACCCGGACCTGGTCGGCGGGCCCGAGGCCCCGCTGCAGGGCGCTGATCTTGTCGGACACCGAGTCGAGGATGCTCTGGTCCTTGCGGATGCGCTCGAGCCGCGCCGCGGGGTCGGTCGACCCGCTGTCGCCGAAGAGCCGCTCGAAGACCGCGCGCGGGTTGTTCTCGCCGAGCTGCGGCGTGGTCTCGTTCCGCCACGAGATGGTGTTGGTGTAGGTACAGCTGAACCCGACGTCGCACGAGCCCGATACGTCGCGGCTGTCGAGGGCGATCTCGAGCGAGCCGAGCTGTGTGTGGCGGGCCGTCTCGCGCGCGATGAGCTGGTCGACGGAGATGCCGGCGCGCAGGTTCGACTCGGTCCGGGCCGGGGTCACGCCGGTCAGGAACCGGGTGGCAGCGCTGGCGTGGACGCCGGCGTTGCTCGGCACCCCGTTCAGGCCCGTCAGCACCGTCATCTGGTCGCGATAGGCCGCGATGGGGTTGAGCAGCCGTGTCGTCTCGAATCCCAGGCCATCCGCCTCCGGGGTCCAGTGCTTCATCGCCATCCCGTTCGGCACGTAGAAGACGCCGAACCGGCGGACGGGATTGGCGGCGCTGTTGCGGATGGCCGCGAACGCCGGGACCATGCCGTCGAGCAGCGGAAGCGCCAGACCGGCGCCGATGCCCCGCAGGACGGTGCGGCGCGGGATAGCTTTCCTGGTGATGATCATGAGTCGGACCTCCGCATCTGGAACGCGGTGCTCTTCACGATTCCGAGGACGATGGATGACCAGCGGTAGTCGTCGCCGGCCGCTTCACGCACGATGCGCCGGACGGTTGGAGCGTCATAGTACTCGATCGCACGCCCCAGGGCATAGCCCATCAGCTTTTCGGTCACGGTGCCGACGAAGTCGTCGGGCCGCGCCAGCAGGAGATCGCGGAGCCCGGTGGGGCCGTCGAAGGCGGCGCCGTCGGGCAGGGTCCCCGAGGCGTCGACGGGGACCCCCGCGGTCGTGGCGCGCCACCGGCCGATCGCGTCGAAGTTCTCGAGAGAGAACCCGATGGGGTCCATCGGCGCGTGGCACACCGAGCACGCGGGGTCCTCCCGGTGCCGCACCATCGCCTGCCGCATGGTGAGCGGCTCGCCCGCCTCGTTCTCCTCTTCCAGGGTCGGCACGTCGGGCGGCGGCTCGGGGGGCGGGGCGCCGAGCAGGTTCTCGAGCACCCACTTGCCGCGCAGCACCGGCGACGTCCGGTTGGGATAGGACGTGACGGTCATCACGCTGCCGTGGCTCAGCAGCCCGGCCCGCTCGCCCGCCGCGAAGGTCACCTTCCGGAAGCGGTTCCCGTAGACGTCGGGAATGCCGTAGTGCACGGCGAGCCGCTCGTTGACGTAGCTGTAGTCGGCGCGCAGGAGGTCGAGCATGCTCCGGTCTTCGCGGATCAGGCTGTTGATGAAGAGGCTCGTCTCGGTCTCGAAGGCCGCGCGCAGGTTGTCGTCGAAGTCGGGGAAGATCAGCGGGTCGGGATATACGCCCTCGAGGTTGCGGAAGTGGAGCCACTGCCCCGCGAAGTTGTCGACGAGGGCGTACGCCCGGGGATCGGCGAGCATGCGCCGCACCTGCCGATCGAGGACCACGGGGTCGCCGAGCGAGCCGTCCTCGGCCGCGGCCAGCAACTCGTCGTCGGGGATGCTGCTCCACAGGAAGAACGACAGCCGCGAGGCGAGGTCGAGGTCGGGAATCGCGTAGATGGCGTTCGGCGGGCTGTCGACGGGATCCTGCTCGATGCGGTACAGGAACTCCGGATCCGCGAGCACGCGCTCGAGGGCGAGGCCGATGCCGGCGTCGAAGCTGCCGCCCTGCCGGCCGATGTCGAAGAAGTCGAGCAGCGTGTCGAGGTCGTCGTCGGACACCGGGCGCCGGTAGGCGCGCCGCGCGAGAGTGCCCACGATCTCGGCCGCGCAGGGGCGTTCCTCGGCTTCGCTGGCCGGGGTGCACGTGAACAGCCGGCGCCGCGTCGGGGTGTCGCCGGGGCCGTCCACCGTCAGGGGGCCGTGGATCTGCACGTTGTCGAGGGCCGGGTTGCTGTCCGGCATGTCGTTCACGGCGAGGGCGAACCCGGACTGCCGCGGCTGCAGCACCCCTTCCTCTTCCCACGTCTCCCGGGGGAAGGACACCCCGATGAGGTGCGGCCCCGCGTCGACCCTGATGCGAAGCTCGAGGTCGTCGTCGGCGTGCAGGGTATACGACTCCCACTCGTCGTCCCCGCGGATGTTGCCCGCGAAGCTGATTGGCGAGGGCATGCCCGGCGCTTCCCCGCCGAACGTGAACTGCCGGATGCGCCGGCCGTCGAGGCGGATCTCGACGTCGTGCGCCTGATCGATGCCGCGCACGTAGCCCACGTAGTTGGTGCGCAGCCGCAGCTTGATCAGGTACTCGCCGTCGACGGGAAAGTGGTGCCTCACAGCCGCGCCGCCGCGCGAGCCGAACGGCAGGTCCTCGCTCTGCTGGTTGTCCTGGAGCAGGTTGAGGGGAACCTCGTGGGTGGCGATGACCGTCCCGCCGGCCGGCGGCTCGCCGATGGCGAGGCGGCTGATCTTGCGGGCGGCCGACACGTAGCGCTCGAAGAGGGACGGCGACAGCGACAGGGCGCCGGCGTTGTTGTCGAAGCCGAAGCGGTCGGGCGCGTCGGCGGGAATCCACTCACCGACATCTATGTCGAGATCGAGCAGATCGCGGATGACGTTGCGGTACTCGGTCTGGTTCAGCCGGTGGAGCGCGAGGGTGCGGCCCGGGTTCGGCTTGGCGTCGGCGGCCCGGTCCAGCTCGTCCTCGAGCCACCGCCGGAACCCGTCGTAGGCGGCCTTGTCGGGGCGCGGGCGCGGCTGCGGCGGCATGGCGCCGACGCGCAGCTTGCGCACCACCGCCTCCCATATCTCTGGATCCTCGGCGACGTTGTCGATATCGACGGTGTCGAGCGACAGCCCCACCGCGCGCAGCTGCGACACGAGCCGCGACCGCGGCTCGTCGGTGCCCTCCACGAACGCGCTGTTGTGGCACGTGACGCAGTACTGGTCGAGCAGCGCCCGCTGCGGAGAAGGAGAAACCGACGACGGAGCACCGGCCGCGGACTGTTCCGCGAACGCACCCTGAGGGGTGCCCGCGAGGGCGGCGAAGACCACCACGCCCAGTCCGCCGAGGAAACATCGAAGCGCCGGAGGCTGCAGTCGTGTCATGAGATATCGGCCCACCGTCGATCGGAAGCCAGGAGCTTGCGAACGGAACGCGCCCCGCCCACAAAGACACAGTAGTGTCGCCGCTTTCGGGTGCGGGTGTCAATGGCGCGGGGGTTCCACCTCGGACGGCAACTGCGGTACCATGACCCTGCAGCTGTCATGGCCCCATCGCCGAGGCGCGCCATGCCCCAACCGTATCCAGGAGAAGTCTCGATGAGCGCGAACACCCTCGCGAATCGGAATCGATCGATGCCGCGAATCGGCGCCCTCGCCGTGCTGGGCGCTTGCCTCGCCCTGGCCGCGGCCTCCGCGACGGCCCGCGCCAACACCGACGAGCTGCCGCTCGTCGCGGCCGCCAAGGCTGCGGACGCCGACGCGGTCGAGCGTCTGCTGAAGCGCGGCGACGACGTCGACCAGCGCCAGCCCGACGGCGCCACCGCCCTGCACTGGGCCGCGTTCCGCGACGATCAGCGAACCGCCGGGCTGCTGCTCGCGGCGGGGGCCGACGTCGGCGCGGCCAACGACCTCGGCGCGACGCCGCTCTGGCTCGCGGCCGAGAACGGCAGCGCGACGATGATCGAGCGCCTGCTCGCGGCCGGCGCCGACGCGAACGTCGAGCTGCCGGAGGGCGAGACGCCGGTCATGACGGCGTCCCGGGCCGGCACCGCCGAGGGCGTGCGGGCCCTCATCTCGGCCGGGGCCGACGTGAACGCGGCGGAACGCTCGCGCGGCCAGACCGCCCTGATGTGGGCGGTGGCGCAGGGCCACGACGACGTGGCCGCCATCCTCGTGCGCCACGGGGCGGACGTCGAGGCCCGCTCGAGGGTGCGCCCGCGGATGATGCACGCCGAGGGTACCAACGCGTCGCAGTACGACCAGGGCGTCATGTGGAACCGCGGCGGGTTCACGCCGCTGCTGTTCGCGGCCCGGCACGGCCGTGTCGCAGCGGCCGGGATCCTGCTCGACGGCGGCGTCGACGTGGAGAGCCCGGCCCCGACCGGCGCGTCCCCCCTCGCCCTCGCCGCGCACAGCGGCCAGGGCGCGTTCGCCGCCTGGCTGCTCGACCGGGGCGCCGATCCCAACGCGACGGGGGCCGGATACAGCGCCCTGCACGCCGCCGTGCTGCGGGGCGACCGGACGCTGGTCCAGGCCCTGCTCGCCCACGGCGCCGACCCCAACCTCCGGCTGCGCTCGGGGACCCCGGTGCGGCGCGCGAGCCGGGACTGGGCGTTCGCCCCGGCGCTCGTCAGCGCGACCCCCTACTGGCTCGCGGCGTGGTTCCACGACGCGGCGGTCATGCGCGACCTCGCGGAAGCCGGCGCCGACCCCCGGTCGACGACCCTCGAGCGCTGGCGTACCGTGTACGAGCGCGCGGGCGGCGTGGGGCCGCCCCACCTCGCCGGCGGCTTCATCCCGCCGCTGCTCGCGGCGACGCGGGGGCCGGCCAACCGCGGCCGCTTCTTCAACACGGCCTTGCGCAATCCCGACGACGACGAGCGCAAGGTGGTGGCCGCGGTCCGGACCGCGATCGAGCTCGGGGCCGACGTGAACGCGGCCGACCTGCGGGGCGACACCGCGATGCACGCCGCCGCGCAGAGGAACTTCAATACCGTCGTGCGGCTCCTGGCCGAGCACGGCGCCGATGTCGACGCGAAGAACGACGCCGGCCGGACCCCGCTCGATCTCGCCGAGGCGGCCGAGGCGACCCGCGCCCGCATCCAGGACCCCAGCCGGTATCCGACCGGCAACAGCGCCGAGGTGCTTCGCGAGCTGGGGGCCGAGGACGAGAGCAACGCCGATTCGGACGAGCAATCCGATCAGGGCTGATCCCCGGCCCCCGGCCGCGTTCGGCGCCGGCCGCGGCCGGGGGCCGGCCGCGTCGGCCCGAAGCCGAACGCCGAACGCGGCCGGACGCCGCGTTCGGTCCGGATCGCTGCGCACGTCTCCGATCGCATTCGATGATTCGCCCCATTCTTCGCCACGGTGCCGATGCCCTGCACCAACCCGCGCGACGGGTGGTCGACTTCGGCAACGCCCTGCAGACGCTGATCGACGACATGATCCAGACCATGCACGCCGCCCCCGGCGTCGGCCTCGCGGCGCCGCAGGTGGGGGTGGGGCTGCGCGTGTTCGTCGCCGATCCCTCGGCCGGGCGCTCCATCGACGATCTCGTCACGGTGGTCAATCCGCGCATCGTGGACCGGGAAGGCGAGCAGCGGGAGGAAGAGGGCTGCCTCAGCCTGCCGGGGTTCACGGCGCGGGTCCCGCGGCCGGCGCGAGTGGTCGTCCGGGGCTGCGACCGGGAGGGCGCGGAGATCACCGTCGAGGGCGAGATGCTGCTCGCCAGGGTGCTCCAGCACGAGCTCGACCATCTCGACGGCATGCTGTTCGTGGACCGGATGCAGGGTCTTCGACGCGACCAGATCGTGCGCCGGGTGCGCAAGCTCCAGCGCGCGGGCAAGTGGTGAGAATCGCCTTCTTCGGGACCCCGGCGTTCGCGGTGCCGTCGCTGGAGCGCCTGGTGGCGGCCGGCGAACGGGTGGTGCTGGCGGTGACGCAGCCCGATCGCCCCCGCGGGCGCGGCCAACGGCTCCAGCCGTCTCCCGTGAAGGCCGCGGCCGGGGACCACGGGATTCCCGTGGCCCAACCGGCGCGGGCCCGGGACCCGGCCGTCGCGGCCCGAGTCGCGGCCAGCGACGCCGATCTGGGGGTGGTCGTCGCCTACGGTCAGATCCTGCCCGACGCGCTGCTCGCGACCCCGAGGCACGGCGTCGTGAACGTGCACGCCTCGCTCCTGCCGCGCTATCGCGGCGCCGCGCCGGTTCAACGCGCCGTCATGGCAGGCGAGCCGGAGACTGGCATCACCATGATCCGGCTGGTTCGCGAGTTGGACGCGGGCCCGATGCTGGCCAGGGCTTCGCGGCCGATCGCAGGGCACGAGACGAGCGCGGACGTCGAACGCGACCTCGCCGCGATGGGGGCGGAGCTGCTGGTCGACACGGTCCGGGCCATCACCGAGGGACGCGCCCGCGAGCAGCCGCAGGACCATGCCCTCGCGACCTACGCCCCACGGCTGACGCGAGAGGACGGCCGCATCGACTGGACCCGGCCGTCAGGGGCCGTCCACGACCTCGTGCGGGGGCTGCACCCGTGGCCGCCCGCGTTCACTTTCCTCGACGGAACGCGGTACCTGATCAGACGCACGACGCCCGAGTCGGAGCCCCTCGCCGGCGCCGCCGCTGCGCCTCCCCCCGGCGCCGCCGTCGAGGCCAGGGGCGATCGCCTGCGGGTCGCCTGCGGCGCCGGCACCGTGCTGTCGATCCTCGAGATTCAGCCCGAGGGGCGCCGGGCCCAGTCCGCCCGCGACTTCCTGGCGGGACGGCGCATCGGGGCCGGCGCCGTCTTCCGGCCCTCGCCGCCCCCGGCATGACCGCCACCAACCGGGCCCGTGCCGCCGCCTGGCGCGTCGTGCAGGCGGTGCTCGGCGGCGACGACCTGCCGCGGTCGCTGGCCGCGTTCCGGGACCCGCTGGGCGACGACCGGGACCGGGCCATGGTCACCGAGCTCGCCGGCGGCGTGTTCCGCTGGCTCGCCGCGCTGGACCATGTCGTCCTGCACGCCGCCGACCGTCCGATAGCCCGCATCGACCCGGAAGTGTTGACGGTGCTCCGGCTGGGCGCCTACCAGTTGCTGCATCTCGATCGCGTGCCCCCGTCGGCGGCCGTCAACGAGTCGGTCCGGCTCGTCAGACAGGTCGGCAAGTCGAGCGCGGCCGGCTTCGTCAACGCGGTGCTCCGCCGGGTGGCGGCGGTCCGGCGGGCGCCGGGGCTGCCGCTCCCGCCGGCAGAGGGCGCGGACCGCGAGGCGGCGCTGGCGTATCTCAGTGTGACCGCCTCGCATCCGCGATGGCTCGTCGAACGGTGGCTCGAGCGCCACGGGCTCCCGGCCGCCGCGGACTGGACCCGCTTCAACAACACCGCTCCCCCCCTGACGCTGCGGGCCAATCGGCTTCGGGTCACGCGCGAGGAGCTGGCGCGGCAACTGGCCGACCACGGCGTGCGGACCCGACCGACGCGGTTCGCGCACGACGGCCTGACCGTCCTCGGCGGAAGTCCGTACCGTACCCCGCTCGCGAGCCGGGGCCTCTTTCTCGCCCAGGACGAGGCCAGCCAGCTCGTGGCCGAGCTGGTCGGCGCCCGGCCCGGGGAACGCATTCTGGACGCCTGCGCCGCGCCGGGCGGAAAGACCACCGCCCTCGCGGGGGCGATGGGCCGGCGCGGCATGCTCGTCGCCGGCGATCTCCGGCCGGCGCGGCTCCGGCTGCTGCGCCGGACCCTCGCCGGCCTCGACGCCGCGACCGTCGGCATCGTCCGCCTCGACCTGCGCCGCGGGGTCCCGTTCGGCCCGGTGTTCGACCGGGTGCTCGTCGACGCGCCGTGCTCGGGACTGGGGATCCTTCGGCGGGATCCGGAGATTCGGTGGCGCCGGGGCCCCGCGGATCTGCCGCGCTTCGCGGCCGGGCAGCTGTCGATGGTGAGCCACGCGGCCGCGGCGGTCCGCCCCGGCGGACACCTGGTCTACGCGACCTGCTCCAGCGAGCCCGACGAGAACGAGGACGTCGTGGCGGCGTTCCTCGACGCTCATCCCGACTTCGAACCGGCCCATTCCGATCGAACGGATCCGGTGCCGCCCGGCCTCGGGGCGGTGCTCGACGAACGGGGACGCCTGTCGACCACACCCTTCCGCCATCAGCTCGACGCGTTCTTCGCCGTCGTCCTTCGACGCCCCCTCGCCGCTCGGCGAGGGGGCGCGAAACGCACGGGACGGTGACGCCGGTTGGAACCTGTAGTATTTTTGTGAGTAGAATGTCAGCCTCATCCGACCGGTCCCGGCCCTCGGCGCCGGTGCGCGCCCCCGCGGTACGCCGGAAGCCCGCCCGGCCCGCCCGGCCCCCGGCCCCCGGCTCCCCCGCGCGCCGATGGGCGGCCCGTCTCTTCGTCGCCGGCACCGCGGTCTCCGTCGCGGGCGCCACCTTCTTGCTGTTCGCGGTGGTGGGGCTTCAGGTCGCCCTGCGGCTCCGCGAAGTGTCGGTGCCGAACCTCGCCGGACAGAGCGAGGCCCAGGCGGCCGCGACCCTCGATCGACTCGGCCTCGCGGTACGGGTCGAGCCGCTGGCCATGATCGATCCGGGAATACCCGCCGGTCACGTGGCGGACCAGGATCCGGCCACCGGGTTGACCACCCGCAGGGGGCGAAGCGTCAAGGTATGGCTGAGCTCGGGTGCGAGCGCGGGCTCGGTGCCGACCCTGATCGGCCAGTCGGAACGCGGGGCCCGCGCCCGGCTCCAGGAGGACTCGTTGCGCCTGCGCGCGGTTTCCGAGATCCGGTCCAACCGCTATCCCGGCGACGCGGTGGTCGCGCAGGAGCCGCCGCCCCGGGGTTCGGCCTCCGCGGTTTCCGTGCTGATGAACCGCGGCGAACGCGGCGTCACCTACGTCATGCCCGATCTCATCGGGGTCTACGGCGCGAACGCCGCCGATGTGCTGCGGGCTCGCGGATTCCGGGTCTCGGTCGTGGGCGACCATCCGTATCCCGGCGTTGAGCCCGGCGTGGTCCTGCGCCAGTTTCCCCAGACGGGGTTTCAGATCGCCCACGGCGAGGCGATCTCGCTCGAGGTCAGTCGATGAGCGTGCGCATCGCGCCCTCGATTCTCTCGGCCGACTTCGCGGCCCTCGGGACGGCGGTGGCGGCGGCGGAGGCCGGCGGAGCCGATCTGATACACGTCGACGTCATGGACGGGCACTTCGTGCCCAATCTCACGATCGGCCCGCCGGTGGTCGCGGCGCTGCGCCGGGTGGCCACGGTTCCGCTCGACGTGCACCTGATGATCGCGGACCCGGACCGATACATCGACCGCTTCGCGGAGGCCGGCGCGGCGGCCCTCTCCGTCCACGTCGAGGCCGCGCCGCATCTGCACCGAACGCTGGGCCACATCAGGAGTCACGGCATCCGGGCGGGGGTCGTGCTGAACCCCGCGACCGCGGTGTCGACCCTGAGCGAGGTGGCGGCCGACATCGACTTCGTGCTGGTCATGACCGTCAACCCCGGGTTCGGCGGCCAATCGTTCATCCCCGGCAGCGACTCGAAGATCTCGCGGGTCCGGCGGCTGCTCGACGAGGCGGGGAATCGTGCGCCCGTCGAAGTCGACGGCGGCGTCGACCTCGGGAACGCGGCGCGCATCGTGAACGCCGGAGCGGAGATTCTCGTGGCCGGGGCGGCCGTCTTCGGCGCCGCCGACGTCCCGGCGGCGGTGCGGGCGCTGCGCACCGCCGCCAACGCGCCGGCGCCGGCCGCCCGGGAGGGCTGAGCCGGTGGCTCGGGGAACCGCCACGGTACGGGTTCGGTATGCCGAGACCGACCGCATGCAGGTGGCGTACTATTCGAACTACTTCGTGTGGTTCGAGGTGGCCCGGTGCGAGTTGCTGCGAGCGGCAGGCTACACCTACCGGGATCTGGAAGCGGCCGGCTTCATGCTGCCGGTGACCGAGGCGCACTGCGAGTACCGGCAGCCGGCCCGCTACGACGATGAGCTCGCGATTCTCACGCGGGGACAGCTGATGTCGCCGGTCCGCGTGCGTTTCGCGTACGAGGTCCAACGGACCGGCGACGGCGCCGTGACGGCCACAGGCCACACCGTGCACGCCTCGGTGGGCGTCGACGGCAGGCCGGCCCGCCTTCCCGTCGACGTTCGGAAGCTGCTGGCGTAGGACACCGATGAGCTACCACGATCGCGATTCGTCCCCTCGTCCCCACCGTTCGCGGCCGACCCGCGGAGACCGGTGGCGGAGAGCCTGCCTGCCGGTGCTGCTCGCCCTCGCCGCCGGCTGCACCTCGCCCCGGGCCGAGATCCCCGAGATCGGCGTGGTCGAGGCCGACCGGCTACTGTTCGAGCGGGGAGCGGCCGCCCTCGACGAAGGAGACTGGCGCCGCGCTCGCCAGTACTTCGTGGAGATCCGGGACAACTATCCGCAGAGCCAGTACCGGGCGTCGGCCCGCCTGGGCATCGGCGAGTCCTACGAGCAAGAGGGCTCGAGCGAGGCGTACGTGCGCGCCCTCGCCGAGTTCCAGGATTTCCTCAGCCTCTACCCCACCCATACCCAGGCGTCTTTCGCCCAGTACAAGCTCGGGATGGTGCACTTCCACCAGATGCGGCGGGCCGAGCGCGATCAGTCGGAGACCCGAAACGCCATCCGCGAGTTCGAGAACTTCATCGACCGGTATCCGGCGGACCAGGAGTGGATGCCGGTGGTCCGCGAACGGCTGCGCGAAGCCCGCGACCGGCTCAGTGCGCACGACTTCACCGTCGGCCACTTCTATTACCGCGTCAAGTTCTACCCCGGCGCCGTCAATCGGTTCCGGCAGATCCTCGACAACGATCCGGATTACTCGCAGCGCGACGAGGTCTACTTCTACCTGGGCGAGTCTCTGGCCGACGCCCGGCAGCTGACCGAGGCCATTCCCTACTTCGCACGCGTCCTCGAGGAGTTCGACGCCAGCGACTACGCCGAGGAGGCGCGGGTACGAATCACCGAGCTCGAGGCCGAGCTGGACCGCTGAGCGATGGCGCGGGCGCTACCGGTCGGTCACGCCGTCCGTCGCGGGGGCGACCGGCGCCGCCGGGCCGGAGACCGGCTCGAACGGGGCGCTCTTCGGGTGCATGCCGGCCAGCGTGAATCGGCGATAGTACTCCAGCGCGGACCAGAGCGCCGTCACCACCACGACCCACAGCGCGACCTGCCCCAGGACGAAGAACTGATGCAGGTAGTCCCGGCCGAGTATGAGCAGCAGGATCGCGATGACCTGCGCCATCATCTTGACCTTGCCGAGCGGCGACGCCGGAATCGTGACGCCGCGCGAGTAGGCGAGGCTGCGCAGCACGGTGACCCCCAGCTCCCGGCCCAGTATGATGGCCACCATCCACGCGGGAGCCAGCTCCATCTGCACCAGCGAGATCAGCGCGGCCGTGACGAGGAGCTTGTCGGCCAGCGGATCCATCAGCTGGCCGAAGGTCGTCACCTGCTTCTGCCGCCTGGCGAGAAACCCGTCGAGCCAGTCGGTGAGGGCGGCCACGCTGAAGATCGCGGCCCCGACCAGCTCCTTCCCTTCGAACTCCGTCCACAGCACGACGACGAGCAGTGGCACGAGGAAGATGCGGGCCAGAGTCAAGCTGTTCGGCAGATTCATCGGGCAAAAAAAACCGATTCATTGTAGTGTCCGGACCGGCCGCCCGCAACACGTCGGCCGGCCGACACCGGTGCAACCCGGAACGCGGGATGCATCGCCGCCCGCATGCAGCGGGGACTTCCACCACGGGTGCTACAATCCCGGCCGCATGAAGGCGGTGATTCTGGCCGGCGGTTTCGGGACGCGGCTGCGCCCCCTCACCCTCGAGACTCCCAAGCCGATCGTGCCCATCTTCGACCGTCCGTTCCTCTACCATCAGGTCGAGTTGCTGCGGCGGGTTCCGGACATCGACGAGGTGGTCCTGAGCCTCAACTACCAGCCGGGCCGGATCGAGGCCGAGGTCGGCGACGGGGCCGAGGCGGGGCTGCCGCTGCGCTACCGGGTCGAGCCGCACCCCCTCGGAACCGGCGGGGCCGTCAAGTTCGCCTCGGCGGGCATCGAGGACACGGTGCTGGTCCTCAACGGAGACGTGCTCACGGACATCGACCTCAACGCGGTGGTCGCGCGCCACCGCCGGCGCCGCGCGCGGGCCACGATCGTGCTCACGCCGGTCGACAATCCGTCCGCCTACGGCCTCGTCGAGGCCGACGAGAACGGCAACGTGCGGCGGTTCCTCGAGAAGCCGGGTCCGAACGAGATCACCTGCGACACGATCAACGCCGGCATATACCTGCTGGAGCCGGAGACCTTCGATCGCATTCCCGACGATACCGCGTGGTCGATCGAGCGCCAGTATTTTCCGTCTCTCGTCGACCGCGGAGAGACCTTCATCGCCCACGTCGCTCCCGGTTACTGGCTCGACATCGGCACCCCGGCCAGCTACCTCCAGGCCCATCGCGACCTGATGGCCGGGCGCTGCGCCGCCGGTCCCTTCCTCGGACGGGCGGCGGGGGCGGTGCACCGCGGCGAGGGGTGTCGTGTCGCGGCGGGAGCCAAGCTCGCCGGACCCTGCTTTCTGGGGCGCGGCTGCGTCGTCGAGGACGGCGCCCGCATCGGGGCCGAATCGGTGATCGGTCCCGGGTGCGCCATCGGCCGCGGCGCCGTCGTCGAGCGATCGATCGTCTGGGGAGGCACCACCGTCGAAGCGGACGCCGTGGTGCGCGAAGCCATACTGGGCAGGGCCTGCCGTGTCGGCGCGGGGGCGGCGATCGGGGCGGGCGCGGTGCTGGGAAGCCGCTCCACGGTGTCGGCCCACAGCCGGCTCTGAGCTCTCACGGGAACCCTCCCGCCGCCGTCGCGGCCGGGGGGGTACGAGACTTCGAGAATGACCTTCGATCCTGACGTGTTCAAGGCCTACGACGTGCGCGGGCTGTATCCGGAGCAGATCGACGAACCCCTGGCCGAGCTCATCGGCCGCGGATTCGTCGCCCATCTCGGGGCGCGGCGCATCGCCGTCAGCCGCGACATGCGACTCTCGTCGCCCGGCCTCGCGCGGGCGTTCATCGCCGGGGCGACGGCCCAGGGCGCCGACGTCGTGGACATCGGGCTCATGGGAACCGACCAGCTCTACTTCGCGGTGGCCCGCGACGACCTCGACGGCGGGGCCCAGATCACCGCGTCGCACAACCCGGGGGCGTACAACGGCATGAAGCTCGTCGGGCGGCAGGCGCTGCCCCTCAGCGGCGATGCGGGCATCGCCGACATCCGCGACATGCTGGCCGCCGACGCCCTGCCGGCCCCGGCGGCCCGGCCCGGCGCGCGCACCGAGGCCCGCGTTCTCGACGACTATCTCGACCACGTGCTGGGGTTCATCGATCCGGCGGCCATCCGGCCGTTCTCGCTGGTGCTCGACGCCGGCAGCGGCATCGCGGGCGTGGTCGCGCCCGCGCTCTTCGACCGCCTGCCGTGCCGCACCACCCGCCTCTGCTTCGAGGTCGACGGCACGTTTCCGAACCACGAGGCAAACCCGCTGATCGAAGCGAACCGCCGCGACCTCGTCGACGCGGTCCGGGCCGAATCGGCGGATGCCGGCATCGCGTGGGACGGCGACGCCGACCGGTGCTTCTTCGTCGACGGCGAGGGCGATTTCGTTCCCGGCGACTTCGTCACCGCCCTGCTCGCGGAGGCCTTCCTGCGCAAGACGCCCGCGGCCGCCGTCGTCTACGACGTAAGGGCAAGCCGCGCGGTCGTGGACACCGTCGCCGGCTTCGGGGGACGGGCGCTGATGAACCGGGTCGGCCACGCGTTCTTCAAGAAGCGGATGCGCGAGGAGAACGCGGTCTTCGGCGGCGAGGTGACCGGGCACTACTACTTTCGCGAGAACTTCTACGCCGACAACGGCTTCATCCCGGCCCTGCTCATCCTCGAGCTGATGTCGACTCGGGGGCAGACGCTGCGCGAGCTGCTCGCGCCGTTTCGCGAGCGCTACTTCATCTCCGGCGAGATCAACACCGCCCTCGACGATCAGGACCGCGTTGCCGCCAAGCTGAACCTGCTCGCCGCGCGATACGTCGACGGCGACGTCCATCGCATGGACGGCGTGTCGGTCGAGTACCCTTCCTGGCACTTCAACGTCCGGCCGTCGAACACCGAGCCGCTGCTGCGGCTGAATCTGGAGGCGGCCACCCGAGACGAGATGGAACGGCGCCGCGACGAAGTGCTGGGCCTGATCCGAAGCTGACCCGCGGCGATTCTGATAAGATGGAGCCGCGTCACCGCAAGCGGGAGTAACTCAGTGGTAGAGTCACGGCTTCCCAAGCCGTTGGTCGCGGGTTCGATCCCCGTCTCCCGCTCCAATTCGCACGGCGCCGTCGACCCATGGCGACGATCGACCGATACCCGACCGTCACCCTCGTTCCGCCCGAAGAGGATTCCCGGTTTCGAGACTCGCCCCGTTCCGGCGAGCTGGCGACCTTCGGCCGCAGCATCACGGCCAGGGGCCAGCTCACCGCGACCGGTCATGTGATCATCGAAGGGACGGTCGAGGGCGAGATCGTGGTCCCCGACCACGGCGTCGCCGTCACCGGCGCCGCCAGGGTGCAGGGCGACATTTCGGCCCGCACCGTCACGGTGCTGGGCCGGGTTGACGGCAACCTGACTGCATCGAGGCTCATCGAGCTTCGCGCGACGTCGGTCGTCAGCGGGCGGCTGGCGTCACCCTGCCTGATCATCGAGGACGGGGCGCTCTTTTGCGGCCCCGTGGATCCCGGCAAGGCGGAAGCGGGCATGGCCCTCGCCCGCCACCGGGCGAAGAAGCCCTGATGTCCGCATCGGAGTGTGGGGAAACTGAAGTCCTCACGCCCGATCGAAGCGCCTGCGAGGCCTGGATGGGCGGCGTCGCGGTTCCTCGACCGGGCGTATACGCGACGAGCGGCGCTCGAGCCGAAGGCGGCGACGGCGGTCCGGGCGGATTCGGCCCGCGCCTACGCCATGTCCTTCAGCTTCTTGAGCGGCAGGATCTTCACGGTGGTGCTCGCCGGCTTGGCCTTCACGTCCATGGTCTCGCCGGGCCGGAACGGATTCGGCACGTTCTTGCGAGCCCTGCGGGCCGGCTTCTTGATGACCTTGATCTTCATCAGCCCCGGTATCGTGCAGACACCGACGGCCCCCTTGCGGACGTGGCGCTCGATGACCGATTCCAGCGCCCCGAAGACATCGGAGACCTGGCGCTTGGTCAGTTCCGTCTTCTCCGCGATGTCCGAAAAGACCTGCGTCTTCGTCATCGCCTCGGTGAGCTTCTTGACTCTTGCCAACATTCCCTCCCGGAGATGAATGAACCGTTCTTGCGCTACTCGCATGATACCCGAACCCACGCCGCCTGTTTCTACAAAATCACCGGAAATCTCCGCCGCCCCGGGGCGGCCGACAGGCGTCCCCGGCCCCGCCTCACGGCCCGCGGGCGGGACGTCAGAGCTGACACTCAGACGGTGCGACGCGAGGTTTTACCACAAACATGTCATCCCCTACACCAAGGGCATCTAGTGGACTGTCCCAGCGGGAAGCCGGCCATGGCCGCTGTTCCGTTTCCAGCCGGTGCGCGGCGGCGGCGAGGGAGAGTCCTCTGCGGGAACCCTGCCGGTGACTAATAGTCGGCCTCGCGCAACGACGCACGAATGATCTCCCGGTCGTTGCGGTGGACGATGTGCCCGTTCGCGTACGCCGGGTGAGACCAGTTGACGAGCCGTTCCGCGATGCGGCCATGCGGCGTGCGGGTGCCCGAGCCGGCGGTCGGCGCGATGAGCCGCGTGCGGTCGAGCTCCACGTAACCGTCCGGCGTGAACCGGGCGAGAATCAGGAACCCATCGTCGTTGTTGACGAAGTAGCGGTCCTCGTGCCGCACCAGGAAGGCGGTGCTCCACCGCGCCTGGGCGGTCATGTCCGGGCTCATCCAGAGCCGCTCGCCGGTGACGGCGTCGAGCCCGCGCAGCTCGCCGTAGCTGTCGACCCCGTAGACGTGGTCGCCGATGATGATCGGGGTCGTCACCATGGCATGGATGGTGTCCGTCTCGCCGGGCAGCTCGCTGCGGCTCCGGCCCCGCCACAGCTCGGTGGCGTCCGGCCGGTCCTGGCTCAGCTGCATCATCAGCGAGCCGTTGAAGAACTGCGACACCAGCAGGTAGCTGCCGCTCCGCACCGGGGTCGCCACCGTGATCCCCATCGACACGTCCCATGGCTGCTCCCAGTAGAGCTCGCCGGTCTCGGGGTCGAGCGACGCGAGGGCGCGCGGATGCCAGACGATCAACTGCCGGGCCCCGCCCGCCTCGTAGATGATCGGCTGCGCGTAGCCCATCTCGGCCTCGACCTCGATGGCCCGCCACAGCTCGTCGCCGGTGTGCTTGTCGAAGGCGACCACCAGGGCGTCGGGCTCGCCGCCCACCACCGTCAGCAGCCGGTCGCCGTCGACCAGGGGGGCGCTGACGATGCCCCACACCGGCACGCTCGTGCCGTACTCGGCCACGTAGTCCTTCTGCCAACGGACCTCGCCGGTTTCGACGTCGAAGCAGAACAGCCGCCCGGTGGCCCCGACGACGTAGACGCGGTCGCCGTCCACCGTCGGGGTGGACCGGGGACCGACCGCGTAACTGACCGACAGCATGCGGTACGACGTCGGCCACTCGTGGGTCCACAGCACCTCGCCGGTCGCCTCGTCGAGGGCGATCATGCGCTCGACGCCGTCCAGCGTGCGCGATTCGGGATCCTCCCGCCAGTCGGTGACGAACACGCGGCCGCCGGCGACCGCGGGCCCCGAGTACCCCGAGCGTACGGGCGTGCGCCAGACGACCTTCAACTCGTCCGGCAGGTCCTCGACGATGCCGGTCTCGTGCCAGACGGCCAGCCGATCCGCGCCTCGCCACTGCGGCCAGTCGTCGGCGGACAGCGCGCCGGTCATCGCGGCGACGGCCACGGCGGCCGCGCCGACTTGTACCAACAACGGCCGTGCCGACACGTCGCGCGCTGGTTCTTCGACTCGCGTGCTCATGCTGTGTCCTCCTGCTGTGCTCCGGGCCGAGGCTCGGTCCGGAAAGCGGCAAGTGACTCCACGGGGGCGATATGGGGTTTCTCGGTGGGGCATCAACGCGCCGGGAGGAGTCGGCGAGGAGATGACGAGAGCGGAACGCCGCCGTCGGCTGCCGTCGAGGAACGCCGAGCAATGGTCGGGATGACTGGATTTGAACCAGCGACCCCCTGACCCCCAGTCAGGTGCGCTACCAGACTGCGCCACATCCCGACACGACCCATCGCCCGGCCCGAACCCGCCGAGTCCCGCTTTCCGGCTCGGTCAGGCCTTCTGCCCCGCCAGCAACTCGAGAATGGCGTGCAGGCCCTTCTTGATGGCGTCCAGCCGCGTCCGGACGTCTTCGCCCAGCAACTCGTCCAGGGCCGGCGCCTCGGACGTCTCCGCCGGCGCCTCCTTGAGAAGCCTTCGCCGCGCCGCCCCGAGAGTCAGGCCCTCGCTGAACACCAGCTCCTTGATGCGAAGCACCCGGTCGAGGTCTTCCCGGCGATACAGCCGCGAACGGCCCTCGCCGCGGACGACCCCCATCTCCGGAAACTCCGCCTGCCATGAGCGTAGCACGTAGGGCTGCAACTCGGCGATGGCGCAGACTTCGGAAGCCTTGTAGACGGACCGTTCAGGTATCTCGACTCGTGTCGCCATCGCCTCGCTTCGAGCCGTTCTCAGTATACACCGGCGGCGGCCGCAGGGGCGCCCCCGGCCCGGGCCACCTGCCTCCCGCCACGCCTCATCCCTAACGCCCCCGCGCTTTCAGGCGAATCGGGGTGCCGGTGAACCCGAAGGCCTCGCGCAGGCGACGGCGGAGAAACCGTTCGGACGAGAAGTGCAGCCGGGCCCCGCCGCCGGTGAACAACGTGAACGTCGGCGGCGCCACGCCGGTCTGCACCGCGTAGCGGATGCGGACCGCCCGTTGGCCGGCGCCGGACGGGCGATGGTCGCGCGTGGCCCGCGCGACGACGCGGTTGAGCTCGCCGGTGCCGACCTTGACCCGGCGGGCGGCGGCGACCTCGTCGACGAGCTCCAGCAACCGGCCGGTGCGCTCGCCGGTCATCGCCGACACGTGGGCGATGGGGGCGTAGTCGACGAACTTGAGGGCGTCGCGGAGGTCCTCGTCGAACCCGGTCACGAACCCGGGTCCGCGGTCCTTGACGAGGTCCCACTTGTTGGCGGCGATGACGACGCCGCACCCCGCCTCTTCCGCCTCGCCGGCGATGGCCGCGTCGCGCTTGACGACCCCCGCCGCCGCGTCGACCACGATCACCGCGACGTCCGTGCGCTCGAGCGCGTGGCGCGCCCGCACCACGCTGACCGCCTCGATGCGCCCCCCCCCGGCGACCCGGCCGGGACGGCGCATGCCCGCGGTGTCCACGATGCGGAACCGCTGCCGATGCCACCGCACCACCTCGTCGACGGCGTCGCGGGTGGTGCCCGGGGTGGAGCTGACCAGCACGCGGTCCTCACGCAGCAGACGGTTGACCAGCGAAGACTTGCCGACGTTGGGGCGGCCGACCACGACGATGCCGGTCTCCGGGTCTCCGCCGGCATCGCCGCCGTCAGGCCCGTCGGCCGGGCCCGCCGGCAGCAACGCCACCACCTCGTCCAGCAGGTCGCCGATTCCCTGCCCGTGCTCGGCCGCGATCTCGACGACCGGCTCGAAGCCGAACCGGTGGAACTCGGGCACGTGCGAGCGCGCCCGACGGACGTCCATCTTGTTCACCGCGAGCACCACCGGGACCCCGCGCGTCCGGAGCTCGCGGGCCAGCTCGTCGTCGGCCGGCACCGGCCCCTCGCCGCCGTCCACCAGAAAGACGACGACGTCCGCCTCGCCCGCCGCGCGCCGTCCCCGGTCGGCCACCGCCGCCTGCATCGGATCCGTGCTCGCGCCGGCGACCCCGCCGGTGTCGACGAGGGCGAACGCGCGCTGCCGCCACTCGACCGCTCCCGCCAGGACGTCGCGGGTGGTGCCCGCCACCGGGGTGACGATGGCCCGCCGCGTCGCCGTCAGGCGGTTGAAGAGCGTCGACTTGCCCACGTTCGGCCGGCCCACCAGCGCGACCTGCCCCGCGGCGCGGTTCTTCTCATGCCCCATGGCGGCTCCGTCCGAATGCTCTCCCGACGACGGCTTGACAGCCGTAAATGACAGTACCTATGATGCTTACATACATCGCTGGCCACGACGCATGATCAAAGTCGACATCGTGAACGAGGTTTCCCGGCTCGCCGACATCACCAAGGTGAAGGCCGAGGTGGCGGTCGACGCCGTGTTCGACGCCATGCGCACGTCCATGCAACGCGGCGAGCGCATCGAGCTGAGGGGCTTCGGGGTGTTCCAGGTGAAGCCCCGCAAGCGGGGTATCGGCCGGAACCCCCGGACCGGCAAGGAGGTTCGCATTCCGCCCGGCCGGACCATCCGCTTCAAGCCCGGCAAGGACCTCCAGGACATCGACGGCTGACCGCGTCGGCCGCATCGCGTTCGCTCCGCCGGCGGGCGGCGCAAGCCCCACGGACAACCTCCCTTGAGCCAACCTCCCGCGCCCGTTCCCGAATCGCCGCCGACGGCTTGGCCGGCAGACCCGAGTGGGGGCGTTCCCCTTCCCCCGCGTCCGCCGCGAGCTCCCGCGTCCGCGATGTCCGGTCGCGACCGCCCCTGGATCAACGTAGCGCTCCTGCTGGCCACGCTCCTGTCCACCACGTGGGTGGGAGCCAGGTTCCACCGGGCCTTCGCCTCCGGTTTCGACACCTCGACGGATGCGCCGACCGTCCTGTGGCACGGGCTCTGGTACAGCCTGACGGTCCTGACCATCCTGGGTGTCCACGAGCTGGGCCACTACTATGCCTGCCGACGCTATCGCGTCGACGCGTCGCTGCCGTACTTCCTGCCGGCGCCGTTCCTCATCGGTACAATGGGCGCGTTCATCCGCATGCGGCAGCCGATTCCCACCAAGCGGATGCTCTTCGACATCGGGGTCGCCGGACCCATCGCGGGCTTCGTGGTCGCCGTCCCCGCTCTCTTCGCGGGCGTCGCCCGGTCGGAGTTCCTGCCCCTGCCGGAGACCTTCGGCGATCTCACGCTACTGTTCGGCGAGCCGCTCCTCTTTCGGCTCGCGGCCTGGATCGTCCTGGGCGCGGCGCCGGAGGGGTATGGGTTGAACCTCCACCCCATGGGATTCGCGGCCTGGGTCGGGCTGCTCGCCACCGCCCTGAACCTGTTCCCGATCGGCCAGCTCGACGGCGGGCACATCTCGTACGCGGTCTTCGGCGCCCGCTCGACGCTGGTGACGGTGGCGTCTGCGGCCGTCCTCTTCGCCCTCGCCTTCCATTCCCCGAGCTGGATCGCCTGGGCGGTGATCACGGTGGTCATGCTCGTCGCGCTGGGTCCCCGGCACCCGCGCACCCTCGACCACCACATCCCCATCGACCGGACCCGCATGCTCGTCGCGGTCTGCGCCCTCGTCATCTTCGTGCTGTGCTTCACCCCGGCCCCCATCCAGGTCGTCGGAGACTAGCCCGCCAATCGTCGCCTTCGGCTCCGCTGGGCGCCCAACCAACCCTGCTAGGAGTCTGCACCGTTCTACGGCGCAGACTTCTAGCCCGCCCATCGTCGCCTTCGGCTCCACCGGGCGCCAACCAACCCTGCTAGCCCGCCCATCGTCGCCTTCGGCTCCGCTGGGCGCCCAACCAACCCTGCTAGGAGTCTGCACCGTTCTACGGCGCAGACTCCTAGTGCTGCGTCACAGCCAAGAATTCGGGCGTGCGGTGCCGCCAAGTCGTTGACGATGAGGTCATACGGTCAGGTCCGTACCCGAAGACTATGGCGTGACGGACCACCAGCCCGCCGGCGCCGGCCCGCGCCGGCCCGCGCCGGATGCTACATCATCCACACGGGGTCGACGTCGACCACCACGCGGCGCTTCAGCCGGGGATCCGCGTCCAGAGCCCCGAGCAGCGCCTCGCGCATCTCGCGGCGATGCGTCCCCTTCAGGAAGAGCTGCGCCCGGTACCGGCCGCGGAGCCGGCCGAGCGGAGCCGGCGCCGGCCCCAGCACCGTGAACCGGCGGGGCGCGGCCCGGAGCTGCCGGGCGAGCGCCGCCGCGTCCGCGAGGGTCCGGTCCCGCAGGTCCCCATGGACGACGGCCGACACGAGGGACACCGCCGGCGGGTAGCGCATCGCCCGGCGATAGCGCAGCTCCTCGCGATAGAAGGGCGCATAGGCCTGGTCGCAGGCGTGGCGGATGCTGTAGTGGTCGGGATGCAGCGTCTGCACGATTGCCTCGCCGGGGGTGTCGCCCCGGCCGGCGCGGCCGGCGACCTGGGTCAGCAGCTGGAACGTGCGCTCCGCCGACCGGAAGTCGGGGACGCCGAGGCCGACGTCGGCCGACACCACCCCGACCAGGGTCACTCCGGGGAAGTCGTGCCCCTTCGCCACCATCTGCGTGCCGACCAGGATGTCCACCTCGCGGCGTGCGACCCGCCGGATCAGCCCGGCCGCCGCGCCCCGGCGCCGCACCGTGTCGCGGTCGAGCCGCGCGACGCGGGCGGCCGGCCACTGCCGCTCGATCTCCGCCTGCACCCGTTCGGTGCCGAAGCCCACGTGCTCCAGAAACGTGCCCGAGCACATCGGACAGGCGGCGGGGCGGGCCCGCGAGTACCCGCAGTAGTGGCAACGGGCCCTCCCCGCCGCGCGATGGAAGGTCAGGCTCACGCTGCAGTCCGGGCACTCGAGGGTGTGACCGCACCCGCGGCACAGCAGGGAGGCCGCGAACCCTCGCCGGTTCAACAGCACCAGGGCCTGCTCGCCACGCCCCAGCCTCTCGTCGACGGCCGCGGCCAGCGCGGCGCTCAACACGACGTCGGGTCCGCGCGAAGCGAGCTCCTCGCGCATGTCGACGACGCGCACGGCCGGAAGCGGGCGGCTTCGAACGCGTTGCGGCAGGGCCAACCGCCGGTACCGGCCCGCGCACGCGTGGCGGTAGCTCTCGAGCGACGGCGTCGCGGACCCGAGGAGTACGAGCGCGCCGCCGCGCTTGGCCCGCATGATCGCCACGTCGCGGCCGTGATAGCGCGGGCTCTCGTCCTGCTTGTACGACCCGTCGTGCTCCTCGTCGACCACGATGAGGCCCACCGACGGCAACGGCGCGAAGACCGCGGACCGGGTTCCCACCACGACGTCGACCTCGCCGCGGCGGATGCGGTGCCACTGGTCGTGCCGCGCCCCGTCCGACAGGCCGCTGTGCTGCACCGCCAGCCGACCGCCGAACCCCGGCCTCAGCCGCGCCGCGATCACGGGGGTGAGGGCGATCTCGGGTACGAGAATCAGCGCCTGCCGCCCTCGCGCCACCGCCGCCCGGGCCAGCCGGGCATACACTTCCGTCTTGCCGCTCCCGGTCACCCCGTGCAGCAGCGCCGTCTCGAAGGCGCCGGACCCGGCCGTCGCCTCCAGGGCCTCGACCGCCCGCCGCTGGTCGGGCGTCAGCGCGTCGACCGGCGGCTCGGGGTCCACGAGGGTCTCGGTCGGCCCCGGCTCGCGCTCGACCACCTCGCGCGCCAGGGTCACCGCGCCGAGCTCGTCGAGCCGGCGGATTGTGCCGGCCGGAACCCCCCCGGCCGTGAGCTCGGGCACGGCCACCCCCGCCGGCGCCTCGGCGAGCCGTTCCAGGGCCTCTCGCTGCCGTTTCCCCAACCCGTCGTCGGACGTCAGCCGCGCCCGGCCCGCTGGAGTCAGGCGCGCGATTCGGACCGACCTGAACGCGGACGCGGACCCCTTCAGGGGTTGCGTCAGCCGGACCAGCCCCTCGCGGACGAGAACCGCGACGAGCGCGTGGTGTCCCCCGCCCCGCACCCTGCCGGAGCCTCGGACCCCCGCCCGCGGATCGAGCGCCGCGACCCGGTGCGCCGCGCCGTCGGAGAGCATCTCGAGCAGGCGGCGGCGCGCGGGCCCCGGCCGATCCGCGAGCGCGGCCCGGCCCGCCTCGGTAATCGCGACCCGCCGCTCGCTGACCACCCATGCCCGGGGCGGCATGGCCGCCGCCAACGCCTCTCCCGCCCCGCACGCGTAGTACTCGCCTACCCACAGCGCGAGTCCGACCACGTCGGCCGGCAGCATGGGCTCGACGTCGAGGACGTCGCGCAACGGCTTGAGCCCGCCGGTGGCCGGCGACGCCGATCGATCGACGACGCACCCGGTCACCACGCGCGTGCCCAGCGGCACGAGAACGCGGGTCCCCGGCTCCGGTACGGGCAGCGCCGGGGGCACCTCGTAGTCCAGCCGATCGAGGGCCGGCACCGGGACGACGACCGAGACGACGCGGGGCATGGGCGCGGGGCGCCGCCCTACGGCGCGGACTCCCGCTCCGCGAGGAGGGCGCGGACCCGCTTCATGTCCTCCCACACGTCCCGCTTCCGCTCGGGGCTCCGCAGGAGAAAGGCGGGGTGAAAGGTGGGGACCAGCTTGGCGCCGCGATAGTCGAACACCCGCCCCCGCAGCCGGGAGACGGCCTCGTCGGTCTGCAGCAGGGTGCGGATGGCGAAGCCGCCGAGCGCCACCACGACCCGGGGCCTGATGACGTCGAGCTGCCGGAACAGGAACGGCTCGCAGGTCGCGACCTCGTCGGCCTCGGGGTTGCGGTTGTTCGGGGGCCGGCACTTGATCACGTTGGCGATGTACACCTCCTCGCGCGAGAGGCCGATGGCCGCGATGATCCGCGTCAGCAGCTGCCCCGCGCGGCCCACGAACGGAATCCCCTGCCGGTCCTCGTCCCGTCCCGGCGCCTCGCCGACGAACACGAGGTCGGCGGTCGGGCTGCCGACCCCGAAAACGAGGTTCGTCCGTCCCCCGTGCAGCCTGCAGCGGGTGCAGTCGCCGAGATCGCTCCGTATCTCCTCCAGGGTCTCCGCGGACGGGGCCGAGCCCGCCGCCGAGTCCGCGGTCACCGGCGCGGCGGCGCCATCGCCGCTGGTCCCAGGCTCCGGCGGATCGGGCGCGCGACCCGCGGGATCGGGCACGTGATGCCGCGGATCGCGCCCGGGGCCCTCGGGATCGGGCGCCCGGTCCGCACGGTGACGCCGCTTGTCCGCAGGATGATCCCCGACGCGATCCGCAGGATCACCAACGTGGTCCGCAGAATCGCCCAGGGAACCCACAGGGTCACGCCCGGGATCTGAAGGTTCACCAACGCAATCCGCGGGATCGCGCACGCGCCACGCCGCATCGCGGCTGACCCCCTCGACCCCCAGCTCCCGGAAGAGCTCCAGGTGGCGCCGCAGCTGCTCACGGTCGGTCATGATCGGCGTTTCTCGGCCCCGTCCGACGCCCCGCCCTCGTCCAGCATGCCCCGCAGCCGGTCGAGGATCACGCAGGCGAGGCCGCGCTTCGACTGCAACGGCACGTCGGTCGCGCCGCCGGGCGAGACGAGGGTGGCGGCGTTCGTCTCCGCGTCGAACCCGGCGTCGCTCCGCGACACGTCGTTGGCGACGATCAGGTCCGCCCGCTTCGCCTCGAGCTTGGCCCGCGCCCGCGGGACGAGGTCGCCGGTCTCGGCCGCGAACCCGACGAGCACGGGCCGGCGCCGGTCGCCGCGCCACCGTCCGAGGTCGCGCAGGATGTCGGGGGTGCGGGTCAGGGTCAGGGTGAGGGTCTCCGACTCCTTCGCGATCTTCTGCGCGCGGGGTCCCTCCCCCGGGGTGTAGTCGGCCACCGCGGCGGCCATGATGATCGCGTCCGCGTCGACCGCCCGGCCCATCACCGCCGCGTGCATGTCGGCCGCGCTCCGCACCCGGACCACTTCGGCCCCCGCGGGAGGATCGAGGCTGCACGGGCCGGACACCAGCACCACCCGGGCGCCGCGGTCGACGGCCTCGGCGGCGAGCGCGAACCCCATCCGGCCGCTCGAGCGGTTGCCGACGAAGCGCACCGGATCCAGGTCCTCGCAGGTCGGTCCCGCGGACACGAGAATGCGCCGGCCCGCGAGGCCGTCGCCGCCGGCCGGCCGGAGCCGGCGCTCGACGGCGGCCACCACGTCCTCGACCGAGGCGAGCCGCCCCGGGCCGGTCCACCCGCAGGCGAGGTATCCCTCGCCGGGGGCGACCACGTGCGCCCCCCGCGCCTCGAGGGCGGCGAGGTTCGCGGCGACGGCCGCGTGATCGTACATGTTCGAGTTCATGGCGGGGGCGATGACCACCGGCGCCCGCGTCACGAGATAGAGCGAGGTCAGGAAGTCGTCGGCAATGCCGTGGGCCAGCTTGCCGATGGTGTTCGCGGTGGCCGGCGCCACCAGCAGGGCCCGGATGTCGGTGGCCAGCGAGACGTGCTCGATGGTCGCGTTCGCGCCCGGCGCGAACTGATCGGTGACGACCGGCCGCCGCGTGATCGCCTCGAACGTCAGCGGCCCCACGAACCGGCGGGCGTTCGCCGTCATGATGACCACGACGTCGTGCCCGCCCTGCTGCAGCCGGCGGACGATCTCGACCGCCTTGTAGGCGCCGATGCCGCCGGTCACGCCCAATGCGATCGGTCCCATCAAGCCGCTCCGCTCCCGGGGCCGTCGAACCTCGCCGCGATCGCCCGCGCGGCGGCCCCGGCCGCCCGCCACGACTGGCGCTCGGCCTCCACGATGCACCGCAGGCGCTCGATGCAGGCTTCGAGGTCGTCGTTGACCACGACGTAATCGTACTCCGCGACGTGCCGCACCTCGCGCCGGGCGACGTCCAGCCGCCGCCGGATCTCCAGCTCCGTGAGGCGATCGCCGCGGCGGCGCCGCAGGCGGTCCTCGAGCACCGCGGGTGAAGGGGGAAGCAGGAAGATGCCGACAGCGTCGGGCTCGAGGCCGCGGACCTGCCCGGCGCCCTGCACGTCGATAACGAGGACGAGGCTGCGGCCAGCGTCGAGCTCCCGCCGGGTGTCGAGGGCCCGGGTGCCGTAGAGATGGCCGAAGACCTCGGCCCATTCGAGGAACTCGCCCCCGTCGCGCATCGACCCGAAGCGCTCGCGATCCACGAAGTGGTAGTCGACGCCGTCGCGCTCGCTGGGGCGGCGGGGGCGCGATGTGTAGCTCCGGGACCGGCGGAGTCCGGGCACCCGGGCCACCAGCGCGTCGACGGCGGTGGTCTTTCCGGTGCCCGACGGCGCCGAGACCACGAACAGGCTGCCCCTGCCGCTCACGCGTGAGACCTCCGCCCGATTCGGCCCTGTCGAAGGCCGCCGCCGCGTTCCGAGCGGCGATCCATCCCGCCCGAGTGCGTGGTTCATCGGTGGCATATGCCCAGTATGCGCCGCCTCACGCCCGGTCTGACCGCCGCCGTCGATGAAGCTCGGGACCCGCCGCGAGCTACTCCACGTTCTGCACCTGCTCGCGGAGCTTTTCGAGCTCGGCCTTGGCGGTCACCACCAGCTCGCTCGCGTCGGCGCCCTCGACCTTCGCCCCCAGCGTGTTGACCTCGCGGTTCATCTCCTGCAGGAGGAAGTCCAGCTTGCGGCCGCACGGCTCGGAGGAGCCCGTGAGGGTGGACCAGTGGGCGAGGTGCCCGCGCAGGCGGGTAACCTCCTCGCTGACGTCGGAGCGGGCCGCGAACCGCACGACCTCCTGGGCGACCGCAGGCTCCTCGACGGCGGCCTGCGCCCGCAGCTCCTCGACGCGGGCGGTCAGGCGAGAGACGAGCTCGGCCCTCCCCGACTCGGCCGCCGCCTCCAGCCTCGCCACCAGATCGGACAGCGTCCGGCATCGGGCGTCGAGGTCCGCCAGCAGATACCCCCCTTCCCGCGCACGCATGGCGTCCAGGTCGCGGAGCACCTCCTCGACCGCCCCGGCCGCGGCGCGGCGCAGCGCCGCGAGGCGGGCCTCGTCCAGGTCCCGCTCGTGGACCACCAGCGCCTGCGGGAACCGCAGGAGGTCGCCGGCCGACAGGCCGCCGGCGGCGGCGCCCCGCGCGCGCGCCTGCTCGACGGCCGCCGACAGGGCGTCGACCAGCGGCTCGTTCAGGACGACCTCGACTTCCGGCGGCCCGAGCAGCCGCGCGGTCACCGCCAGCTCCACGCGCCCCCGTGCCACCCAGCGCTGCACCACGCCCCGCAGCTCGGACTCCTGCGCGGCCAGCAGCGGCGGCAACCGCAGCTGGATGTCGAGATACCGGTGGTTGACCGTCCGCGCGGTGACCCCGAGGGCCGCCGTCTCGAGCTCGCGGCTCCCCGCCGCGAAACCCGTCATCGACTTGATCATCGCGTTCCACTCGCTACCGGGCCCGCCGCTTCGACGGCGGCCTCGCCGCCGGCCCCGGGCCCGTCGCGCTCCTGTCCGAACACCTGCGTCGCATAGAGCTTCGCATAGCTGCTGCCGGCCCGCGCCAGCAGCTCCTCGTGGCGGCCCCACTCCACGACCCGCCCGCCCTCGATCACGATGATCGCGTCGGCCCGGCGGATGGTCGACAGCCGGTGGGCGATCACGAACGCGGTGCGGTTGAGCAGCAGCCGGGCCAGCGCGTCCTGCACCAGCAGCTCCGATTCCGCGTCCAGGGCCGACGTGGCCTCGTCGAGGACGAGGATGGGCGGGTTCCTGAGGAGGGCCCGCGCGATCGTGAGACGCTGGCGCTGCCCCCCCGACAGCCGCTGCCCGCGCTCGCCGATCACCGTATCGTAGCCCTGCGGCAGGTCCACGATGAACTCGTGCGCGTGGGCGGCGCGCGCCACCGCCACGATCGATTCCCGCGAGGCCCCGGGGGCCGCGTAGGCGATGTTGTCGGCCACCGTCGCGTCGAACAGGAACGTCTCCTGCGCCACGATCCCGACGGCCCGGCGAAGCGACTCCAGCTTCACGTCGCGAACGTCCAACCCGTCGATCGTGATACCCCCGCCGGTGACGTCGTGAAACCGCGGCACGAGGTTGACGAGCGTCGACTTGCCGGCGCCGCTGAGCCCCACCACCGCCACCACCTCTCCCGCCCGCACCGTGAAGGAGACGCCGCGCAGCACCGGCTCGGGGTCGTCGGGATACCGGAACGTCACGTCCCGAAACTCGATGCACGACGAGAACGGGGGCAGGGCGGCGGCGCCGGGACGGTCGCCGGTCTCGGTGTGGGTGTCCAGAATCTCGAAGATCCGTTCGGACGCGGCGATGGCCTGCTGGATGCTCGCATTGACCCGGCTGAGCTTCCTCACCGGGCCGTACATCAGCAGGAGCGCGGTCATGAACGACGTGAACTCCCCCGCCGTCAGGTCGCCGGCGGCGATCTCGCGGCTGCCGTACCAGAGCACGCCGGCGATGCCGAGGCCCCCGAGCAGCTCGATCACCGACGGCAGGATCGACAGGGTGCTCGTGACCTTCATGAGCGTCCGATACAGCTGCCGCGAGGCCCGGGCGAACTTCTCCCGCTCGAACGACTCTGCCTGGAACGCCTGGACGATGCGGTGGCCCGTGAGCGCCTCGACGCTCAGGTGCGACAGGTGCTCGATCTGCTCCTGGCTGCGGCGCGTGGTCCGCCGGACGCGCTGCCCGAGGCGAACCAGGGGATACACCACCAGCGGCGCCCCCGTCATGCACACCAGCGCGAGCCGGGCGTCCTGGTAGAACAGCAGGACGGCGAACGCCATCAGCGCGAACGACTCGCGTATCAGGTCGCCGCACGTCTCGGACACGACCTGCTGGACCCGGGTGACGTCGCTCGTGATTCGCGACAGCAGCCGCCCCGTGGTGCTGCGCCCGAAGAACGCCGTCGACTGGCCGAGCATGTGCCCGAAGAGCTCGGTGCGCACGTCGTGGACGAGGCGCTGCCCCGCGTCGGCCATGAGGTACACGGAGAAGTAGGCGCCCACCCCCTTGACCAGGTAGAGCCCGACCAGGGCGCCGCAGATCAGGCCGACCCGGTCGCCGGCGGGCAGCAGCTCGTCGAAGATCGGCTCGATGATGTAGGCGAGCCCGCCCGACGCCAGGGCGTACAGCAGCATGGCGGGCAGCGCGGCGAGAACGCGCAGCTTGTGGGGCAGGACGAAGCGCAGCAGCCGGAGCAGTGGATCCACTATGCGGCAGAACCGAAGCCTTCCGGGTGGCGCTCGTGCCAGCGCCAGGCGGTCGCGACGATGTCGTCCAGATCGGTGTGCGCCGGCCGCCAGTCGAGGTCGCGCCCGATGCGCCCGGCGGCGGCGAAGAGCACCGGCGGATCGCCGGGCCGGCGCGGGGCCGGTTCCGCCGGCACCCGCCGCCCGGTCACCCGCTCGACGCTGCGAATCACCTCGCGGACGGAATGCGGCGCCCCGGTTCCCAGATTGTAGACCCTCGCCGCTTCGCCGCTCCCGGCGCCCAGCGCTTCGAGGGCCCGGACGTGCGCCTCGGCGATGTCCGAGACGTGCACGTAGTCGCGCTGACAGGTGCCGTCCGCGGTCGGATAGTCGTCGCCGAACACCCGCAACGGGGCTCCCCCGCGGGCTGCCTCGATGGCGCGCGGGATGAGGTGGATCTCGGGGTCGTGATCCTCGCCGAGGTCGCCGTCGGGGTCGGCCCCCGCCGCGTTGAAGTAGCGCAGCGCGATCGACCGCAGGCCGTAGGCGCGCCCGTAGTGGCGCAGGGCGTGCTCGACGGTCAGTTTCGAGTCGCCGTAGGCGTTGATGGGGTCGGTGGGATGATCCTCGCCCATGGGGGTCGCCACCGGATTGCCGTAGACGGCGCAGCTCGACGACAGCACGAGCCGGCTCACGCCGCCGGCGCGCATCGCCTCGAGCACCGAGAGCCCCCCCCGCACGTTGTGCTCGTAGTACCGGGCGGGGTCGCGCACCGACTCCTCGACCGACAGGAGGGCCGCGAAGTGCATCACCGCCGCGACCCCGTGCCCGCGCAGGGCGTCGGCGAGCCGCGCCGTCTCGCGAACGTCCCCCTCCACGAGGGGCGCGCCGCGCACGGCCGCGCGGTGGCCGGCGCTCAGATCATCGTACACGACGACCGCGTGTCCCGCCGCCCGCAGCGCCTTGACGGCATGGCTGCCGATGTAGCCGGCGCCGCCGGTGACCAGCACCGTGCTCATCGGCGTCCGATCGAGTGGTAACGAAAGCCGAGGTCGCGCATGTGGGCCGGGTCGAACAGGTTTCGGCCGTCGAAGACGACCGGGTCCCGCATCAGCTCGATCATGCGCGGGAAGTCCGGCTCGCGGAACTCGTTCCACTCGGTGAGGATGGCGAGGGCGTCCGCGTCCTTCAGCACGTCGTAGCCGTCGGAGGCGAGGCTGATGCGCGACCCGAAGATCCGGCGGGCGGACTCGTTGGCCTGGGGATCGTAGGCGGAGACCTCGGCCCCCGCGGCCAGAAGCGCCTCGACGACGACGATCGACGGCGCCTCGCGCATGTCGTCGGTGCGCGGCTTGAACGACAGCCCCCAGACCGCGATCCGCCGGCCGTCGAGCGGCCCCATGGCGCCGGCCATCTTGTCGACGAGCCGGCGCTTCTGGGCGGCGTTCACCGTCTCCACCGCCTCGAGAATCCGGAAGCGGTAGTCGGCCCCGCCGGCCAGCCGCGCCAGCGCCTTGACGTCCTTGGGGAAGCAGCTCCCCCCGTACCCGATCCCGGGAAACAGGAACGACGGGCCGATGCGCCGGTCGGAGGCCACGACGCGGCGCACGTGGTCGACGTCGGCGCCCACGGCGTCGCACACGTTGGCCACCTCGTTCATGAACGACACCCGGGTCGCGAGCATCGCGTTCGCGGCGTACTTGCTGAGCTCGGCGCTGGCCCAGTCCATGATCTCGATCGGCGCCCCGGTGCGGGTGAACGGCTTGTAGATCGAGGCCATCAGCGCCGCCGAGCGCTCGTCCCCGGCGCCGACGACGACGCGGTCCGGCTTCAGGAAGTCGTCGACGGCGGACCCCTGCTTCAGGAACTCCGGATTGCTCACGACGCTGAACGGGGCGGCCGTCTCCCCGCCGATCGCCTCGTGAACGCGCCGGGCGGTGCCCACCGGCACCGTGCTCTTGAGGGCCAACACGGTATAGCCGTCCATCGCCCGTCCCACGTCGCGCGCGGCCTGCAGGACGTGCTGCACGTCGGCCGATCCGTCCTCGTCGGACGGCGTCCCCACCGCGATGAAGACCACCTCGGAGTCGCGTGCGGACCGGACCAGCGTGGTGTCGAAGGTTAGCCGCCGCTTGGCGGCGTTGCGGCCCACGAGCTCGTCGAGCCCCGGCTCGTAGATGGGAAGACGCCCTTCGCGCAGAGACCGGATCTTGCCCGCGTCGATGTCGACGCAGGTGACCTCGTTGCCCGTCTCGGCCAGGCACGCGCCGACCACGAGACCCACGTACCCCGTGCCGACGACCGTCATCCTCATGGTTTGATCAGTGAGCCGGCGAAACTCGTGATGAGGGTCCGGATGCGGTCGACCGTCGCGCGGTGCGATGACCGGACCGGAGATGCGTCGGCGACATGCCTGTACAGGATACTAATTGGGTGACGCGGCCGCCCGCAACCGTCTCCGCTGCGCCGCCGTCCGCGGACCCGCCCGTCGCGCCCCGCGTGGCGCTGGTGCACGACTGGCTCACCGGCATGCGGGGGGGCGAACGGGTGCTCGAGGCCATCTGCGAGCTCTACCCCGACGCCGCGCGCTTCGCGCTGCTGCACGTTCGGGGCTCGGTCTCCCCGGCCATCGAGGCGCGTCCGGTGCGGACGTCGTTCATTCAACGCCTGCCGGGCTCGCACCGGTACTACCGGCCCCTGCTGCCGCTCTTCCCCGCCGCGGTCGAGCAGCTCGACCTCGACGGCTTCGACCTGATCGTCAGCACGAGCCACTGTGTCGCCAAGTCGATCGTCAAGCCGGGCCGGGCCCGGCACCTCTGCTACTGCTTCACACCGATGCGCTACGTGTGGGACCAGTTTCCCGCCTATTTCGGGCCGGCCCGCGTCGGCGCGGGCGCGAGCCGGTGGCTTCGGCGGGGTCTGTCCGCGATAGCGCGGTGGGACGCGGCGACGGCGCACCGCGCGGACCGCTATGTGGCTATTTCGCAATATGTTGCGGGCAGGATTGGCCGATACTATAATCGGAGGGCGAGTATCGTGTATCCGCCCGTGGACACCTCGTTCTTTCGGCCGGGCCCGGCCCGGCCTCGGCATGGCTGCCTGATCGTGTCGGCTCTCGTACCCTACAAGCGGGTCGACCTCGCGGTGCGCGCTTGCGCGCAGGCCGGGGTTCCCCTCAGGATCGTCGGCGGCGGCCCGGACCTCGCACGCCTGCGGGGAATCGCGGGCCCCGAGGTGGAGTTCCTCGGCGCGTTGAGCGACGAGGAGGTCCGGCAGGAGTACAGAAGCGCCGCCGTGTTCCTGCTGCCGGGGGCCGAGGACTTCGGCATCGCCCCCGTCGAGGCCCAGGCCTGCGGATGCCCGGTCGTCGCCCTCGCCGAGGGCGGGGCGTGCGAGACCGTCGCCGACGGCGAGACCGGCATCCTCGTCGAAGAGTCCACCCCCGCCGCCTTCGCCGACGCCATCGCCCGGATTCGGCGCCGGCCGCCCGACGGCGCCGCCGCCCGGCGTCAGGCCCTGCGATTCTCCCGCGAACGGTTCCACGTTGGGTTCCGGACCGAGGTCGCCGGCCTGATGACCGCATCTCCCGCGGGGCTGCACCGATGACCCGACGCGCCCGGGTGCGCATGATCATCCAGTCGGCGGTCGACGCCGGCATCGGCGTCACGATGTTCCTGGCCGCGTACTGGCTCCGGTTCGAGACCGGGCTGATCCCGGCGCCCAAGGGCCAGCCCCCGATCGAGTCCTATCTGCAGCTCGCCCCCTTCATCGGGCTGCTGCTCCCGTTCGGTCTGTGGCTGCACGGAGCGTACCGGCACGAGCGCATCCGCTCGCGGGTCGACGACTTCTTCGCGGTGCTGATCGGCGGCCTGATCGCGGTCGTCCTCGGCCTCGCGGGCACGCTCTTCTTCCAGGCGTACTTCGTCTCCCCCGCCCTGAAGGACCAGGGCGTCTACGAGGTGTCCCGGCTGGTCTGGGCGCTGTTCCTGCTGCTCTGCGTCATCTGCGCCTACGCGTCGCGCGCCAGCGTGCGGTCAGCCCTGGAGCATCAGTGGCGCGAGGGCGTGGGCCTCAAGCGCATCCTCGTCGCCGGTACAGGCGACGTCGCCCGGCACGTCGTGGACAAGGTGCTCCATCACCGCGGGCTCGGCTACCGCATCGTCGGCTTCGTCGACGATCGCGCCAGCGACCGCCAGGGCTATCGCGGCCTGCCGCTGCTGGGGCCGCTTTCGGAGGTGGCGGACATCCTGAGGCGCGAGCAGGTCGACGAGCTCTACGTCGCCCTGTCGCTCGACGAGCACGTGAAGATGCTCGAGTTGATCGAGGTCGCCAACCGGGAGTTCGTCGACGTCAAGGTGGTGCCCGACCTCATGCAGGTCATCGCCCTGCGGGCACGCCTCGAGGAGCTCGACGGCGTCCCCATCATCAGCATCAACGACGTCCCGCTCCAGGGATTGAACGGCCTCATCAAGCGCACCATCGACATCGGCATCGCGAGCGTCGCGCTCGTCTTCCTGAGCCTGCCGTTCGCGGTCATCGCCGCCCTCATCAAGGCGACCTCGCCGGGTCCGGTGTTCTACCGGCAGGAGCGCATGGGGCTCGACGGACGCCCGTTCCGCGTGTACAAGTTCCGCTCGATGCTCGAGGACGCCGAGCGCGAGACCGGGCCGGTGTGGACCCGCCGGGACGACCCGCGGCGGACGCCGGTCGGCCGCGTTCTGCGCCAGTTCAGCCTCGACGAGCTTCCCCAGCTCTGGAACGTGATCCGCGGCGACATGTCGCTGGTGGGGCCGAGGCCGGAGCGGCCGTTCTTCGTCGAGCAGTTCCGGCAGCGCGTCCCGCAGTACATGCTGCGCCACAAGGTCCGTTCGGGCCTCACCGGGTGGGCCCAGGTCAACGGCTGGCGGGGCGACACGTCGATCGAGAAACGCATCGAGTACGACCTCTACTACATCGAGAACTGGTCGGTGGCGCTCGACTTCAAGATCATGTGGTTGACCGTCCTCCGGGTGTTCTTCCATCGTCACGCATACTGAGCGGCGGCCGCGCGGCATCGTAGCGCGGCCGGGCGCATCCCGGGGCACGCGCCGCACGCCGGCAGCGCCCCCGACACCATCATGGGTCATCGCGTCGTCATCACCGGCGCCGCCGGCTTCATCGGGTCGCACCTCGCCGAGGCCCTCCTCGATCGGGGCGACGCCGTCGTCGGCATCGACAACCTCTCGACCGGCGATCCGGCGAACGTCGCCCGGCTCGCCGACCGCGACTTCCGTTTCATCCGGCACGACGTCTCGAACTACATCAGCGTCGACGGGCCGGTCGACGCGGTCCTGCACTGGGCCAGTCCGGCCAGCCCCATCGACTACCTGGAGCGGCCGATTCCGACCCTGAAGGTGGGGGCGCTGGGCACCCACAACGCGCTCGGTCTGGCCAAGGCGAAGCACGCGAGGTTCGTCCTCGCCTCGACCTCCGAGGTCTACGGCGACCCCCTCGAGCATCCGCAGAAGGAACACTACTGGGGGAACGTGAACCCGGTCGGCCCGCGGGGAGTCTACGACGAGGCCAAGCGTTTCGCGGAGGCGATGACCACCGCCTATCGCCGCTATCACGGCATCGACACCAAGATCGTCCGGATCTTCAACACCTACGGGCCCGGGATGCGGGTCCGGGACGGCCGCGCGGTCCCCAACTTCATCGCCCAGGCGCTTCGCGGGGAGGACCTGACCGTCTACGGCGACGGCACGCAGACGCGCAGCTTCTGCTACATCAGCGATCTGGTGGACGGGATCCTCCGGCTCATGCGGTCGGACATCAACGATCCGGTCAACATCGGCAACCCGAAGGAGATGACGGTGGCCGGCATCGCCGAGCAGATCATCGAGCAGACCGGCTCGGCCAGCCGCATCGTGCACCAGCCGCTCCCGGTCGACGACCCGCGGGTGCGCCAGCCCGACATCACACGGGCGCGCGAAACCCTCGGCTGGGAGCCCCGGGTGTCCCTGGAGGAAGGCCTGACCGCGACCATCGCCTGGTTCCGGAGCGCGCTCGCCGGCGACCGGCGACCCGGCTGACGCCCGCCCCCGGACTCTCAACGCCACCGCGGATCGCCCGACGCGGGAGTCTCGCCCCAGTGAAACTCCCGCGCGACCACAGGTCGCCGGCGACCGGCGCCCCGGGTGACGCCCTACTCGCTCAGCACTCGCGCGGCATGGACGATGTAGTGGAGGCCCGACACGAGGGTGATGGCCAGCGCGCCGTAGATGGCGGCGTCCACGACGAAGGACGAGCGCCCCAGCCAGTTGTACAGGAGGACGATGGCGATCGCGAGAATGTAGACCAGCGTCGCCAGCTTGCCCAGCATCGACGGCGGGAACGTGCGCCGCCCGATCCCGAAGTTGACGACCGCCACCGTCACCACGATGATCACGTCGCGGCTGATGACGAGCACCGTCAGCCAGACCGGGAACCGGTTCGGAAGATCCAGCTCGGGGAGCGTGAGCACGATGAACGTCGAGATGAGCAGCAGCTTGTCGGCCATGGGGTCGAGCAGCGCCCCCAGGGACGTGGGCTGATTCCACCACCGCGCTAGCACGCCGTCGAGGGCGTCGGTGACCCCGGCGAGGATGAACACCACCAGCGCCCAGCCGTTCTGGCCGTACAGCACCAGAATGACCAGGGCCGGGATGAGCAGCATCCGAAGCAACGTGAGCTGGTTGGCAACTGTCAACGCCGACATGGCACGTCATCCCAGCCGTGGGCGACCCTCGGTCGCCCTGCGGTCACAGTGCAAGCTTCGCTGACGCAAGACTCTGCGGGCCAAGCCGCGAGCCTAGCGACCCGTTCCGGCCGCGAGGCGGGCCAAGGCCTCCATGGCCTCGTCACCCGCCACCGGAAGGCCCGGCTGAAAGGCGTCCTCCGGAAGCGGGGCCAGCAGCCCGGCCGCCACCGTCTCCGACGCGGCCGGATAATCCAGGTGTCCTGAAGTCAGATCGGAGAACGGCGGCAGCACGCCCGGCGGCGGGGGCGGCACCCCGGCCGCTCGCAGCATGCGGGCCAGAATGCGCGCGAGCTCCGCGCGGGTCACCGCCAGCTCCGGCTGAAACCGATAGTTGACGTCGGCCGGCATGATGCCGGCCTGAGCAACGTCTATCATCCATCCGTACGCCCAGTGATCGCGGGCGTCGGTGATGATGGCGGCGCCGTCGCCGGCCTGGCCGGCCAGCAGCGACTCGAACCGCACGCCCAGCAGGGCCGCGAGCTGCCCGCGGGTAATCGCGGCGGCGGTCTCGATGGCCGCGTACTCGTCCGGCAGCGCCGCCGCCAGCCGCCGCGCATCGATCTCCGCGAGCCGGCGCGCGACGTCGGGTCCCGGCGCGAGGGCGTCGGCCCGGAGCGCCGCCTGCTCGGCGCGGTCCAGATCGCCGGCGGCGAGATGCAGATCCGACATCAGCAGCCAGGCGTCCACCGCATTCGGATCGAGGTCGACGGCGCGCTCGAGCCTGGACAGGGCCGCCGCGACGTCGCCGCGGCGGCGTTCGACATCCGCCAGCTCGACGTACAGGAACGCCGACCCCGGGGAGGCCGTGATGAGCCGCTCGTAGGCGGCCCGCGCATCGGCGTCGCGCCCCCCGCGGACCGCCTGCCGGGCGGCCGCGACCTGGTCCATCAGGGAGGTGGCCTCGAGCCCCGCGATACGCTCGGGCAAGTCGGTCAGGCTCGGGTCGGCGGCGAGCGCCGCGGCGAAGTCCGCGAGCGCCTCGCTGACGCGGTCCTCGATCAACAACGCCTCCGCCCGGCCCAGGCGCGCCGGCACGTAGGCCGGAACCCGGGAGAGGACGCCGCCGAACCGCGCAATCGCCCCGTCCGCATCACCCCGGGCCATGGCCACGAAACCGAGCCCCGTCGCCGAGGGATGGAAGGACGGGGTGTCGCCCAGGATGCCGGTGAAGCGCTGCTCGGCGGCATCGACCTGTCCCGCCTGCAGGAGCGTCCACGCGTCGCGGTGCGCCGACGCCGCGGGAGTCCCCTCGAATGCGGCCGGCACGACAGGAAGCGGATACTCCGGGTAGGCCGGGGCGGTGACTACCGGCACGCGGGCGGCGCATGCGCCCGTCAGCAGTCCAGCCGCGACAGCAACGACGACGACACCGGGAGACGGGCCGCGAGCCCTCACGCCAGCGATTGTAGCACGCGCTCCCAGGTGACCGCGCCCTCGCGAACCAGGCGCGGCGCACGGCCCCGCACGTCCACGATCGTCGACGCCGGCCCCGTCAACGCGGTCGGCTGCTCCAGGACGAGCGAGACCGCCGCGCCCAACCCCTCCACGACCTCGGCCGCCGTCGCGGCCGGCCGGCGCCCGGCGAGGTTGGCGCTGGTCGCGGTAATGGGCCCGCCGCACAACGCGGCGAGCCGGCGGGCGGCGAGACCCCGCGGCACCCTGATCGCCACCGAGCCGTCGGCCGCGCACACGCCGGCCGCGAAGGCCGCCTCGGGAGCGAGGACGAGGGTCAGGGGGCCGGGCCAGAACCGGGCCGCCAGGCGGCGTCCCAAAGGAGGCAGGGGGCCCGCTCCCGACTCGACCTGCCCCAGACTGGCCGCGATGAGGGGCATGCCGGCCCCGGACGACCGCGTCTTCAGGCGGCAGAGGCGCTCGACCGCGGGCGCCTGGGCCGGGTCGACGCCGAGGCCGTAGAGGGTATCGGTGGGATAGGCCACGATGCCGCCCGCGATCAGCGCATCGGCCGCCCGTCGAAGGGCGGGGTCGGGCGCCGTCCCCCTCAGCCGGACGAGGCAGGTGCTCACCGCGCCGGCTCCCGGCCCGGCCGGCCGATTGTCAGCGTCGCCTCGCATGCCGCATAATCGAGAGACCGAGGTTCATCGTGCCTGCCAAGTCTTCCCGCGCTCCCAAGCGCCCGTCCCGGCCCCGCGTCCCGCTGCCCCGGCAGCGCGGTGGGCCCCACCCCGACAAGACCAGGCGGCCCTTCCGCGACCGCAAGCACAAGGGGCGTTCCGAGCACACCGGCTGAGCGCCGCGGCGGCGATGCGGGCCGTGGCTTCTCTTCAGAAGTGCACCACCATGTTGGAATCGCCGGCCAGGTGGATGGTGTCCACGAACTGGATGCGCTGGGGGCTGGTCTGCATGACCAGCGAGTTGGTCCGCGTGCCGTCCCCGAAGAACCGGACGCCCTTCATCAGGGTGCCGTCGGTGACCCCGGTGGCCGCGAAGGTGATGCGGCGCCCGCGAGCGAGGTCGGCGGCCCGGTAGACGCGGTCCATGTCGGTGATGCCCATCGACCGGCATCTCTCTTCCTTCTCCGGCGTATCCACGACCAGCCGTGCGAGGATCTCGCCGTTCAGGCAGCGCATCGCGGCCGCGACGAGCACGCCTTCGGGGGCGCCGCCGGTCCCCATGACCGCGTGGACGCCGCTGCCCCGAAGCGCGGCCGATATGCCCGCCGACAGGTCGCCGTCTCCGATCAGGCGGATGCGCGCTCCGGCCTCCCGGATGTCCGCGATGAGCTGGCGGTGGCGCGGCCGGTCGAGCACGATCACGACGAGGTCTTCGACCTTGTAGTCCAGGCACCGCGCGATGGCGCGCAGGTTGTCCCGGACCGGCGCGTCCAGATAGACCGCGTGCCTGGAGCTCGGCCCCACCACCAGCTTCTCCATGTAGATGTCGGGAGCGTGCAGCAATCCGCCGCGCTCGGACACCGCGAGCACCGCGATCGCGTTCGGCGACCCGGTCGCGCACAGATTGGTGCCCTCCAGCGGGTCGACCGCGATGTCGACCTCCGGCAGCGCCGCCCCGCCCGGCTCGGCCCCCGCGGCATGCGCGGTCCCCACCAGCTCGCCGATGTAGAGCATCGGCGCCTCGTCCCGCTCGCCCTCGCCGATGACCACCCGGCCGTCTATCGGCACCCGGTCCAGCGTCGCGCGCATGGACTCGACCGCGACCTGGTCGGACCGGTGGCGGTCTCCCTGCCCCATCGTGTGCGCGCACGCGACGGCGGCCTGCTCGACGACCTCGAGCAACGCGGATGTGACGTCGGTACCCATGCCGGCCTGACTGCTGTCGCTCATGCTCTAACGGTACTCCTTGAATCGACGGGCGGCGGCGGCCGGCGCGGAGCCCGTCACTGTCTGGTGATCTCGACGGCGGCGCCTTCGTGCAGGTCGAGGAGCTCGGCCGCGCTCGCCGCGTTGGCGGCGAGCTCGAGGTGGTCGGTACTGCCGAAGAGGGCGCAGACCTCGCCGGGGTCGATGTCGGCATAGGTCTCCACCAGCCGCCCCACCTCGTGGCCTCCGACGGCGATGTCGATGCCCGCGCCCGCGGCCAGCCGTTCGAAGCTCCTGCGGTCGACGTTCGTCACCAGGTTGCCGAACCGGTCGACGCGGACCACGCTGCCGGCGATCGACCCGTCCCGCATCTCGATCGCCGGCAGCTCCAGCGTGACGCGGTCGCGCAGGGGCCGCCCCAGCGCCGACAGTCGAATGCCCCGGGCCAGCCAGGCGGCGGCGGGCGCAAAGCGGTCCCGCCCCTCGAACGTCCGGCTGATGGTCGGCCGCGCGTACCGGCGTTCGGTCAGCTCCACCACCTGCCTGGGGGGGGTCTGCGCGAAGACGTGCGTGAGGACGCCGTTGTCGGGGGCAACGAAGCGATGGTCGCCGGTGTCGGCGGCCAGGCCGCGCCGGGCCGAGCCGACGCCGGGATCGACGACGACGAGGAATATGCTGGCGGCCGGGAAGAACCGATACGCGGCGGCCAGCTCCAGCGATGCGGCGTGGATGTCATGGGGAGGGATGTCGTGCGTGACGTCAACGAGGGCCGCGTCCGGACAGATGTCCAGAATCACGCCTCGCATCGTGCCCGCGTAGTGATCGCGGTTGCCGAAATCGCTCAACAGAGCGACTACTGGACGAGCCATCTGTCCAGGGCGCAGACCCCTAGGCGCTCTTGGCCTTCATGGACGGCGCCGGCCTTCGGGCCTCGGACCCCGGCTTCGGTTCGCTTTTCGCGCGGCTGGCCTGCTGCCCCTGCTGCCCCTGCTGCATGTCGATGCCGCCGCGGAACTTGGCGCCTTCGGCGATGGCGACACGCGGCGCCTTGATGTCGCCCTCGACCGTCCCCTCGTCGCGGATCGCCACCTTCTCGGTCGCCTCGATGTTGCCGATGACCTCGCCGAGCACGACGACCGACTTGGCCAATACCTGCGCCCGGATGCGTCCGTGGGTTCCGATCGTCAGGACGTGCTGCTTCAACGCGATCTTGCCCTCGACCTGCCCCTGGATCGTCAGGTCCTCGCTGCCGCGGAGCTCGCCCTTGACCACGATCGACTTGCCGATGATCACGTTCCCGTTCGCGCCGCCGCCGCCCTCCGGCAAGTCGGCGCCGGTCACGCTCGAGAGTTGAGGGGCCACCGGTTGGACGGGTTCTTCACGCTTCCACATGACTTCTTCTCCGGTCGCGCGGCCGACACCTGGGGCTCCCGGGCCCGGCCGCTCCACCCGGCCGAAATCGGCGCGACGAATCCGGCGCCTTGCCCCACGTGTCCTCCGCATCCGGCGACATCCTTCCGATTGCGGTGAGTTCAATGGTACGACGAGCGCTCACGGGGTGTCCACCGGCGGCCGCACCCCGGAGGACACTCCCGTGTATCGGCAGACGCGCACGGCGCCGACAGCCCGCGCCGCGCACCCGTCTTCGCCACGGCCTCCCCGACGCTGGTAGACTGGATGCAGTGACCCGGATCTACCTTGACCACAACGCCACGACGCCGGTGGCGCCGCCGGCGGCGGACGCGACGGCGCGCGCCCTCAGCACCGTGTTCGGCAACCCGTCCAGCGTCCACGCGTACGGGCAGGAGGCCAGGACCGCCCTCGACGAGGCCCGGTCAGCGGTGGCCCGCCTGATCGGGGCCGAGCCCACGGAGATCGTCTTCACGTCCGGGGGCTCGGAATCGGACAACCTGGCCATCCGCGGCGTGGTCGACGCGGCCGGCGACCGCCGGCGGCATCTCGTGGCCAGCGCCATCGAGCACGAGGCGGTCCTGCGCACGCTGAAGGCCCTCGACCGGACCGGCCGGTCCACGACCCTCGTGGGGGTCGACGCGCGCGGGGTGGTCACCCCCGAGAGGCTCGCGGAGGCCCTGACCGACGACACCGCGCTGGTCTCCGTCATGCACGCCAACAACGAGATCGGCACCATCCAGCCCGTCGCGGAGCTGGCGGCGCTGGCCCACGAGCGCGGCGCTCTCGTGCACACCGACGCGGTGCAGTCGGTGGGCAAGATCCCCGTCGACGTGCGAAGCCTGGGCGTCGACCTGCTGTCGCTGTCGGGCCACAAGTTCAACGGCCCCAAGGGCGCCGGCGTGCTGTGGATCCGGCGAGGCACGCGGCTGCACGCGCAGATGACGGGGGGGCGCCAGGAGCGCAACCGGCGGGCCGGCACCGAGAACCTCCCGGCCATCGTCGGCCTCGGGGCTGCCGCGCGCCGCCTGCTGGACAAGCCCGAGCGGGACGAGGCCACCGAGGTGACCGCGTTGCGCGACCGGCTCGAGGCCGGCATCCTCGCCGAGGTGCCCGGAACCGCGGTGAACGGGGATGCGGCCGCCCGCGTCGGGAACACCTCGAACGTCAGCTTCCACGGCGTCGAGGCCGAGTCGCTCCTCATCGCCCTCGATCTCGAGGGCATCGCGGTCTCGACGGGGTCGGCCTGCTCGTCGGGGACCCTCGAGCCGTCCCACGTGCTGCGAGCGATGGGCTTCCCGCCCCACCGCACCCAGAACTCGATTCGCTTCAGCCTCGGGCTCGGCAACACCGTCGCCGACATCGACCGCGTGGTCGCGGTCCTGCCCGGCATCGTCGACCGCCTGCGCGCGCTCGCCGGCCGCGGGGCCGCGGCGGCGGTGGGGCGCTGACCGCCGATGCGGGTGGTGGTCGCGATGTCGGGCGGCGTCGACTCCTCGGTGGCGGCCCTGCAGCTCGTCGAGGCGGGGCACGAGGTCGTCGGCCTCTCGATGCAGCTCTACGACCAGCAGCAGGGCGCCGCCCGGTTCGGCGGATGCTGCTCGCTCGACGACCTGCACGACGCGCGCCGCACCGCCGCCGCCCTCGGCATCCCGCACTACGTCATGAACTTCGAGCGGCAGTTCGAGGCCGCCGTGGTTTCGGTGTTCGTCCGCGAGTACGCGGCCGGCCGCACCCCGATTCCCTGCGTCCAGTGCAACGGCGACCTGAAGTTCGCCCACCTGCTGGAGCGGGCCGCCGCGCTGGGCGCCGACCGCGTCGCCACCGGCCACTACGCGCGGCGCGCGGGCGCCGCGGGAGAGCCCCACACCCTGCGCCGGGGCTTCGACGCCGGCAAGGACCAGTCGTACTTCCTGTTCACGCTGACCCAGGACCAGCTGGCGCGGGCGCTGTTCCCGGTCGGGCACCTGCGCAAGCAGGAGGTCCGGGCGCTGGCCCGGCGCGGGGGCCTGCCCGTCGCCGACAAGCCCGACAGCCAGGAGCTGTGCTTCGTCCCCGACGGCGACACCGCGGGTCTGGTGGAAGCGCGCGAGCCGCGTGTGGCGACGCCCGGATCGATCCGCGACCGGGCCGGCCGCGAGCTGGGCCGCCACGACGGCGTGCACCGTTACACGGTCGGCCAGCGGAAGGGCCTGAAGCTGTCGACGAGCGTCCCGCTCTACGTCGTGGACATCGACGCCGCGGCGAACGCGGTGACCGTCGGCCCGCGCGACGCCCTCGACCGCACCCGCCTCACCGCCTCGTCGGTCAACTGGATCGCGGGGACGCCCCCAGGCGGCGCCGGGCGCGTCACCGCCCGCATCCGGCACCGCCACCCCGACGCGCCGGCACGGGTCGAACCGCTGGCCGACGACCGTGCCGCGGTGGTGTTCGACGAGCCACAACGCGCCGTCGCCCCCGGTCAGGCGGTGGTCTTCTACGACGGCGAGACGGTGCTCGGCGGCGGGTGGATCGACTGACCGCTCCGGGGGGGGCACCCGCGCGGCAGGATGCCGCGACGCCCGGGCGGCGGGCGGAACCGCAGACTGTCCCTACAACGACTCGAGATAGCGCTCGGCGTCGATGGCGGCCATGCAGCCGGTGCCGGCGGCGGTGATCGCCTGACGGTACACGTGGTCCTGCACGTCGCCGCACGCGAACACGCCGGGGACGGTGGTGCGCGTCCCGTTGCCGGCGACGATGTAGCCGTTGTCGTCCAGCTCGACCTGGCCCTCGAAGAGGCTCGTGTTCGGCGTGTGCCCGATGGCGATGAAGACCCCGTCGACGTCCAGCTCCTTCGTGGCGCCCGTCTCGAGGTTGCGCAGGACCGCCCCGGTCACGACGCCCCGGTCGACGTCCTTCACCTCGGCCAGCTCCGTGTTCCACTCGAAGGCGATCTTCGGGTTGGCGAAGGCCTTGTCCTGCATGATCTTCGACGCCCGGAGCCGGTCGCGCCGGTGCAGGACGGTGACCTGCGAGGCGAACTTCGTCAGGAAGATGGCCTCCTCCATGGCCGAGTCGCCGCCCCCCACGACCGCGATCGGCTTGCCGCGGAAGAAGTAGCCGTCGCAGGTCGCGCAGGTGGACACGCCGTGCCCCATCAGGGTGCGTTCCGACGGCAGGCCGAGCAGGCGGGCCGAGGCCCCGGTCGAGATGATGAGCGACCGGGACTCGTGTGCCTGCCCCCCTGCGCGGACCACGAACGGCGGCGCGCCCAGCTCTACCGCGGTGACGTCGCCGGCCACGATCTCGGCCCCGAACCGCTCGGCCTGCGCCCGCATCTCGCCCATCAACTCGGGCCCCATGATGCCGTCGCGGAACCCCGGGAAGTTCTCGACCGCGGTCGTGAGCATCAGCTGCCCGCCAGACTCGAGCCCCTCGATGACCAGCGGCTTCAGGTTCGCCCGCGCCGCGTAAAGAGCGGCGGTCAGCCCGGCCGGGCCGGACCCGATGATGATCACGCTACGCATCCGGAATCGTCCTCCGCGGAAATCACCGCCCCGTCCGGCGGCGTGTGGCTTCGGCAGCCGGCGGCGCGAAGGCCCCCCGGGCGCCTCGCCGGTCTCGTGCGACGCGCATGCCTCTCAGGGGCGGCTGGAACAACGGGCGTCATGTGTGGGACGGCGAGGAGCCCGTGCCCCCGTCACGCGTCGTCGCTCGGGTATTGATCAGCCCGCGGGCACGCCCGCCGGTCCCGGTGCAACGCCGGCTCCCAGTGTTCCGAACCGTGGTTCGTGAAACGACTCTCCGCGGCATTTCTCCCGTGTCTACAGATACTTGCCGCGATTCAGAGATTTCACGAACTTCACGGCCGGGACACTAGTCGGCGGCAGGGGCGAACAGTATACGGGCCCGCTCCGCCAGCCAGTCCGCGAGCCGGCGCGTCTCCCGGAACCGTCCCGCGTTCGATCGCGCCCCCAGCACCACGACCGACACCGCGCGGTCGCCGACCCTGACCAGCGCCGCCAGGCAGTAGCCGGCCTCGTTGATGTAGCCGGTCTTGCCCCCCACGACGTCGGGGCGCGTATCGAGGAGGCGGTTGGTGTTCCGCACGACGCGGTTCTGGCGGCTCGTGCGGATACGATGCGAACGCTTGCGGATGATGCGGGCGATTCCCGGGTGCCGACCCGCCGCCGCGATCAGTCGGGACACGTCGTGGGCCGACGACACGTTGCCCTCGTGCAGCCCCGACGGATCCGTGAACCGGGTCTGCTCCAGCCCGAGCTCGGCCGCCATGGCGTTCATGCGGCTGATGAAGCGCCTCGTCCCCCACCGCGACGCCCGCGCCAGAACGCGCGCGGCCACGTTGTCGGACGCCACCAGCGCGAGGTGTACGAGATCGCGCAGGCTGACCCGCTCTCCCCGCCGCAGGTAGGTCGTCGACGCGCTGCGGACGTCGCGTCGCGAGATGACCACGTCGCGGTCGAGATTCGGCTCCTCGGCGAGGAACAGCATCGCGGTCATCACCTTGGTGATGCTGGCGATGGGGCGCGGCTCGCGGGCGTTCAGCTCCCAGACCGCGCTGCCGGTAGCCGGATCGAAGATGATTGCCGCCGCCGCGCGCACCCGCGGCGACGGTATGCTCTGGGCGGCACGAGCCCCCGGCGCGGCCGCGGCCGGCTCGCGGGCAGAGAGCCCGGCCGGCAGAGCGGTGGCGAGGAGGCCCGGCAGAACGAGGCCCGCCAGCCAGACTCCCGGCATGGGCGCCGGCATCCGACGCCGTCTCTCGATGGTCACGCGCCCAGGGGCCAGCCCGGAAGTCACGCCCCTGTGTCGTTCGCGGAGTTGCTGGGCCGACGCGGCAACGTGTAGTGGGTGCGCGACCGGATGTTCATGTCGTCCCCGTCCCGCACCTCGACCCGCAACCGGCGCGTCCTGACGGTGGGGTCGGGGTTGCTGCTGTAGAACCCGACGACGTAGTAGTCGCTCGTCTCGGAGTCGATTTCGCGCAGTGCGTCGCCGAAGTCGTTCCGGTTGACCACCGCCCTGCCGCCCGTCAGCTCGGACAGCATCCGCAGGGTGCCCTGCGTCTGGTAGATATGCCGGTTCCATTCAATCAGCTCCACCTGGACGTCGAGGTCGGGACCGGCCACCAGGCCACGCGGGTCGAGGGTGTAGAACGACGTGTTCGCCCGGTTCGCCGACCGCGTCAGCTCGGCGATCTCGAAAGCCAGGTCGAGGTTGGCGAACACCTGCCCCTGGCGCGAATACTGTTCGAAGGGGTCGCTCGCGGGATCGGGCATGCTGCCGTAGAAATCATTGTAGGTTTCCGAGTCCATGGCTCCGATGTCCGCCAGCCGCTGCTGGTTGAACAGGCCACTGTACCTGCGCGCCTCGGGGAACGGGTCGAAGTCGTATCCCTCGCTGATGTAGATGAACACCTTGCGGCGGTCGTTCACCGTCTCGAGGTTCCGCAACACCGAGTGCGCCGTCTTGAACGCGACGTGGGCGCGATAGAGGACCTCGGACGGCCCGCGCGACGTGTCCAACGCCATCACCTGATCCCGGACGCTCAACGCGTCGCCCATGATGCGGTTGCCCGCGGCGTAGAGCAACCCGCGGTCGTAGGTCATGTCGATGGAGAGCGACGACGGACCGGTGGAGATAATGCCGAACAGATCGCCCTCGTGGACCAGCGTGTCTCCGATCTCCTCGAAGATCTGCCGTATCTTCGGGGTGCGCGACGCCGTGAGGTGCAAATCGTCGACGAACAGCACGAAGATGCGGCCCGCGGTGTTGTCCACCGGCCGCGACGTGGGCAGGATGATGCCCTCCTGCACCGCCGGCGCCGGCTGCAGGTGGTTGTAGACGCGGCCGCCGTGGACCATCACCATCGAGACGATGTCCTGCTCGACATCGTCCTCGAAGACGCGGAAATCATCCCGGTTGAGGTTGGGCACGAAGACGCCGTCGCGGTCGCGCACGATGACGTCGGTGGTCACCAGGGTGACCCCGGTGCGGAAGGTCGGCCCGTCCCCGATGACGCCGACCGAGGTGTCGCCGGGCTCGGGCGGACGACTCCCCGGCTGTTGCGCCGAGAGGACCGTGCACACGGCAACGGCGCCGGCGAGGGTTCCGGCACTGATTCGGACACTGCGACCGAAGGCTGTCACTCCCATTGCGGCATTATAGCAGAGCCTGTCGGAGCCGCCAGCGGCCCGGCGCGCCGGCGCCGGACCGGGCGCCGCCCCGCCGATCGCGTCACGTGCGATCCGGGTCCGGTCCGGCCGGGGCCGGCCCGGCCGGGGCATCGTCGCCCGCCTCGGTCGGGACGGACCGGTCGCCCCCGGCCCGCGGGCCGCGCCCCCGGCGTCTGCGGCGCCGCCGCCGCGCCCCCGAGGCCGCGGCGGGCTCGTCGGGCTCGACCGTCGGCTCGCCGGCTGCCGGCGCCGCCCCGGCCGGCCGCGCGTCGACCGCGCCGCCGCTCGACGCGCGGGGTGACGGCGGCTCTCCGGCCCCCGCCGCCCCGGCCGAAGTCCCGTCGCCCGGCGAGGCGGCGCGCCCCCGGCGGCGCGGGCGGCGCTCCCGCCGCTCGCCGCCGGGCCGCTCCTGCGGAACCGGCGGCGGCTTCGCCTTCAGAATCTCGTCCCAGTCGAACGTCAGGCCCGGGTTCGACGCCTCGATGTCGCGCATCGCGCCGGCGTCGAGGGCCGGCCGCCCCACCTCGATGTCCGGGGGCGTGCGGAACCAGTACAGCACCCGCATCCGCACCGCGCCGTCCTGCCGGAAGGTATGGCACAGATAGGTGTTGGCGTAGCCGCGCTTGTCGCGGGAGAACCGAAGGAAAGGCATCCGATCCGCCAGCCGGCGCCGCCCGACACAGGTTCCCGGGGCGGTCTCCAGCAGTACGGACTACGGTAGCACGAACCTCGTGCGCATTCCAGGCCGACCGCCTCCAGGTACGGGCACCCGTACGAGGTGATTCCCGCGTGACAACCGCGGAGACCTGTGATAACTACGGAGGCGAACTCGCGCGCCACGCGGTTCCTGACGGGTCCAATCTCGACGGAGGTCTGACGATGTCCGAGATGCCTGGTCGGTTCGTACGGTTCCTCACCGTCGTCGCGTTGGCCTCTCTGCTCGCGCCGCCCGCGAACGCCCAGGGCGGGGGCGACGTCACCGTCGGCTACACATACGTCACGAACGACATGCTGGCCAGGAACGCCGGCACCCTGCCCGCCGGATGGTACACGAGCGGGACGGTCAATCTGACCGAGACCCTCTCGATCGCGTGGTCCGCCACCGGCGCCTTCAACTGGGGCATCGAGCCGAGCGACTCCACCGAGGGGGTCGTCCTCCCCGGCCAGCGCGAGGAGTTCCAGGGCATCTCGTTCCATCGGCCCGAGACGCTGTGGTGCTCGCCGAACTTCCCCACCTGCGACGTCCAGATCCAGTCGGTTATGGGCGGAATCGGCCCGCGGTACACCTTTCAGACCGGCGGGGTGAGGCCGTTCGTCCACTTCATGGGGGGCTGGGCGCGCGTCCTCCGACACATCGATTTCTACACCCATACCGGAACGAACTTCGCGATCATGCCGGGCGGCGGCGTCGACATCGACGTGAACGATCGTTTCGGCGTGCGGATCGAGGGCGATTACGCCTGGGCGTTCGTGCCGGCGCCCGACAAATCGCGATCCTCGTTCAGGGTTGCGGATGGGACGGACTTCAGGGAGCTGCGCCTGGGCGTCGGCCTGATCGTCAAGGTCGGGGCCTGGCAGTGAGCCCGGGACCGGGCTCGGCCGGCCGATCCCCTGGAACCATGCCCTGGACCACCGCTCTACGCGGATTGCTCGTGCTGCCGCTGCTTGCGGCCCCGCCCCTCGCCGGCCCGGTGGAGGGGCGTCCGGCGGAGGGGGCGCCCCGAGCGGAGGCAACGCGACCGGCGCCGGACCCGCCGGCGGCGACGTTCACTCGCGACGTCTCCCCCATCCTGCTCGAGCACTGCACGGTCTGCCACCACGGCGGCGGGCTCGCCCCGTTCAGCCTGCTGACCTACGCCGACGCCCGGCCCTGGGCGCGCGCAATCCGGCAGGCCGTCGCGACGCGCTCCATGCCCCCCTGGAAGCCGACGCCCGGCTACGGGGGGCCGTTCGCCGGCGAGCGGCGGCTGACCGCAGCCGAGATCGCGACCATCGAACGCTGGGTGGACGGGGGCGCGGTGCGGGGCGATCCGGCGGACCTGCCGCCGCATCCCCCGACCCCGGCGGAGTGGCACCTGGGCGCACCGGACCTCGTCGTCACGATCCCCGAAGCGTACGTGCTGAAGGCCGAAGGACCCGACGAGTACCGCAACTTCGTCGCGCCGATACCCGTCACGACCCGGCGCTACGTGCGGGCGTTTCAGTTCCGGCCGCGGAGCCGCGCCGTGCACCACGCCCGCCTCCTCCTCGATCGCAGCGGGTCGGCGCGGCGCCTCGCCCGCGCCGACCCGGAGCCGGGCTACGACGACCGGCTCGCCGGCGACGCCGCGTTTCCCGAGGGCCACCTGCTGGCGTGGGCGCCGGGCAAGGTCCCGGCGTTCACGCCCGACGACATCGCGTGGCGCCTGGAGCCGGGGACCGACCTCGTCATGCAGCTCCACCTGCCCACCATCGGCCTGCCCGAGCCGATCCGGGCCGAGGTCGGGTTCTACTTCTCGGACACGCCGCCGGCGCGGACCCCGGCGGTCGTCCTCCTCGGCGACAAGACGATCGACATTCCCGCCGGCGACCGGCGCCACGTCGTCGAGGACCGCTACCGGCTGCCGGTCGACGTCGAGGCGCTGGCGGTGTACCCCCACGCACACTTCCTGGGAGCAGACCTGCAGGCCTTCGCCTCCCTCCCGGACGGATCGCGGCGCTGGCTGGTGCGCATCGCGGACTGGGACTTCGACTGGCAGGACGAGTACCGCTTCGCCGCCCCCGTTCCCCTGCCCCGCGGCACGACGCTGCACCTCCGCTACGTCTACGACAACTCCGCCGCCAACCCGGACAACCCGAGCCATCCGCCCCGCCGGGTGCGGTACGGCCGGCAGTCGACGGACGAGATGGCGGAGCTGGTCGTGCAGGTCGTGACGCGCACGCGCGCCGACCACGACCGGCTGACGCGGGACTTCGCGCGCAAGGTGAACGCCATCGACGTGGCGGGGGCCGAGAAGCGGGCCCGGGACGAGCCGGGCGACTTCCGGGCCCACCACGAGCTGGGCGTCTACTACCTGGAGGCGGGGCGGCTCGACGTCGCGGCGGCGCGGTTCGAGCGGACGTTGCGCCTCGACCCCGGCTTCGCGCCGGCGCACTACAACCTGGGCCTCATCCACGCCGAGCGGCGGCAGCTCGACGCGGCCGCCGGCCGATTTCGGCGGGCGGTCGCGAGCGACCCCGCGCATCCCGGCGCGCACGCCGGCCTCGGGGTGGCGTTGCAGGCGATGGGCCGCCCGGACGAGGCCGTCGACCACTATCGCCGGGCCGTCGAGATCGCGCCGGAGCTGGCCGACGCGCATCACAACCTCGCGGTGGCGCTCCAGTCTCTGGGGCGGACCGGCGACGCGGTGCGCAGCTACCGGCGGGTGCTCGCGCTGTCCCCGGACGACGCCGGCGTGCACTTCGCCCTGGCCGGCGCGCTCGCGGCCCGGCATCGCCCGGCCGAGGCGATGCGCCACTACCGCCGGGCCGTCGCCGCGCAGCCGGGCGAGCCGGCCTTCATCAACGGCCTCGCGTGGATGCTGGCGACGCACCCCGACGCCGAGCTGCGGGATCCGGCCGAGGCGACCCGGCTGGCGGAGACGGCCGCGTCCCTGACCGGCCGCCGGCACGCACTGGTCCTCGATACCCTGGCCGCGGCCCACGCGGCGGCGGGGCGCTACGCCAGGGCGATGGAGACGGCGCAGGCGGCGCTGGCCCTCGTCCCGGTCGACGAGGCCCCCGAGCTGCGCGCCGGCATCCGGAGCCGGCTGGGACTCTATGCCGGGCGACAGCCCTATCGCCAGCCCGGGGCGCCGTGACCGCCGGGCGGACGGCGGACGGCGGAGGAGACGAGCATCGCGAAGTTGGACGAGCTACGAACACGGGAGATTCGCGCGTCGCGCCGGAATCGATCGGATTTCAAGGAGGTGGATCGATGAGTTCGCCGCTCGCGCCCTGGTCCCGCTCGCATGCGCAGCGATGCTGCCGGCTACTGCCCATGCCCAGAGCACCATCGCCGGTGCGATTGTCGACGACACCGGCGGCCTGCTGCCGGGCGTCGCCGTAGAAGCGTCGAGCGACGCGCTCATCGAGGGCTCCCGCATCGCCTTCAGCAACGGCGCCGGACAGTACGCCATCGTCGACCTGCGTCCCGGCACCTACACGATCACGTTCTCGCTACCCGGGTTCGGGACCCAGATACGCGAGGACGTCGTGTTGCCGGGCGACTTCACGCTGAGCCTCGACATCACGATGGCGGTCGGCGCGGTCGCGGAGACGATCACCGTCTCGGGCGAGGCGCCCGTCGTCGACGTGCAGCGCGTGCAGCGCGTGCAGACGCTGACGCGCGAGACCGTCGAGGCCATCCCGAGCGGGGGCAGCCTGTGGTCGTTCGCGGCCCTCGTACCCGGCGTGAAGCCGCTCCGCCCCGACATCGGCGGGTCGCGCGCGATGCAGCAGAACCTGATGTTCGGCCGCGGGGCGAGCTCGCGCCAGACCACCGTGGAAGTCGACGGGATGAACGCCAACACGTTCAACGACGACGGCAGGTTCAAGCAGTACCACAACCCGCAGATGACCTCGGAGGTCACGTTCACGACCAGCGGCATGAACGCCGAGACCGGGCACGGCGGGCTGCGCATGAACATCATCCCGCGCGAGGGCGGCAACTTCCTGAGCGGGTCGGTCTTCGCCGGCGGCTCGCCCCGCCAGTGGTCGTTCGACAACTGGAACGAGCGCCTGGGCAATCTGGGCGTTCGGGGACCGGACGACGCGCCGGGATCGCCGTCGGGCGTGCCGCGGCTCGCCCGCGTCTACGACGTCAACGGCGGTCTCGGGGGACCGATCCTGCGGGACAGGCTGTGGTTCTTCACGTCGTACATGGACCGGGCGACCGACGACGTGACCCTCAACGCGACGAACCGCGACGGCACCCCCGCCATCGACGACAACCGGATCAACAGCGCCATGCTGCGCCTGACCTGGCAGCCGGCCGCGAGCCACAAGTGGTCGGCCTATCTCGACCGGATCTTCAAACGCCGCTTCCACCAGTTCGGGCCCAACACGGACCGGGAGACCGCGTCGGCCACCACCGAGCCGAACATCAACTACTACACGTCGAACACGAAGTACACGTGGACCGTGAGCAACCGGGTGCTGTTCGAGGCGGGGCTCTCGCTGGTCGGGCAGGCGCTCCGCAGCGCGAACCAGCCCGGGATCACCGTCCCCCGTCCGGCCGAATTCGCGCAGTGCCTGTCCACGCCCTGCTTCAGCGCCAACCCCTTGCAGGGGGCGTTCGGGGCCCCCGTCGACCCCTGGTACGCCAACATCCGCCGCAACGACGACCGGCTCGGGGACTACACCTACGGCGCCGCGGGGCTCGAGAGCGTCACCCTTCCGTACAACCAGAGCTTCCTGGCCTCGGTGTCGTACGTCACCGGCTCGCACAACTTCAAGGTCGGGGTCGTCAACAACCGGGGCAAGCTGACCAACGCCCAGGACGGCAACGGCGATCTCAACGTGATGAACTACGGCAACGACGACAACCCGTTCGGCCACACCGTGTCCTGGATCGGTGCCGACCACATCAACGCCAACTGCGAGTCGCCCGGCCTGCCCTGCAACCTGATCGGGAACCCGCTGTCGGTGTCGGTCCGCAACTCGCCCAACTTCAACCGGCGGGACGTCGCCTTCGACTTCGCGGCCTACGCGCAGGATTCGTGGACCCTGGACCGGCTGACCATCAACGCCGGCCTGCGGGTGGAGTTCGCGCGCCCGCGGAACCCCGCGGCGCCGAAGCCGGCCGGCCGCTTCTCGGCCATCGGGGAGTTCCCGGCCCTGGAGGGCCTGCCCGACTTCGGCCCCGACTGGGCGCCGCGGCTCGGCCTCGTCTACGACGTGTTCGGGAATGCCCGGACCGCCGCCAAGTTCGGGTGGAACCGGTACTACCACGCGTACGGGATCTCCGGCGTCCTTCCGCTGAGCTCCTACGCGGGGGCGGCGGGGCGGTCGGACACCCGCGACTGGTTCGACGTGGCCCTGATGCCCGGCACCGACACCCCGGACGGCCCTGCGGGCTGCGAGCTGATCCCGGTGGGCGCGGGGGGGTCGTGCAACAACCCGTACGGCACCAACGGCGACAACATCGCCCAGGACTGGGAGATCGGGCTGCCCGGGAACAACCTGTTCCCCACCGGCTCCACCATCCGACCCGACTCGGACCTGCAGCGCCGGTTCGACGACGTGCTGACGGTGGGCCTGCAGCAGGAGCTGGGACGCGGCGTCTCGGTCACCCTCGAGTACCGGCGCCGGTGGACCAAGGACCAGTGGTTCCGGTCGTACGACGCGAGGCGGTTCGCCTTCGAGAACGGGCGGTTCGTCGACAACGACATCTGGGTGCTCGAGGACGAGTTCCTGGCCCCGTGGCCGTACACCGCGATCGTCCCCGTCTATGGCGTCTACCCTGCCGCCGAGCGCATTCCCGGACAGGTGGACATCACGGTGCCGGGCGGCGCCGACTACCTCGACCGGTTCACCGGCTTCGAGGCCAGCTTCACCGCCCGCATGCCGGGCGGCGGGACCCTGTTCGGCGGGTGGAACACCGAGACCCCCGGGGTCGGCGAGAGCGCGGGGGTGTGGAACGCGTGCAGCATGAGGGTCGCCGAAGGGGACGACCCGAACAGCCTCCGCTTCTGCAACGAGTTCGCCTTCCCGCGGAACTGGCGCAACGAGTTCAAGCTGTCGGGCGCCCAGCCGCTGCCCTGGGACCTGCAGCTGGGGGGGTCGTTCCAGCTGTATCCGGGCTGGGGGGTGGCCGAGAACTTCCGGGTGGATCGACGCGGAGGGTATCGTCCCCACAACTACTACGTGGCGCCGTGGTACACGGAACAGAACTGCGTGGCCCCCTGCGTGCTGGGCGAGCGCATCATCCGGAACCGGATCAGCGGGCAGCTCGGCACGAGCACGACGGGACGGACGATGAACCTGCTGCCGAACGACAGCGTCAAGTACCTGCCGGACTGGAACCTGCTCGACCTGAACGTCGCCCGGGTCTTCAACGTGGGCAACTGGCGCTACGAGATGCGGTTCGAGGCGTTCAACGTGTTCAACAAGGGCATCGAGATGTCCCAGGCCGGCCTGGGCACTCGCGGCACCACCCTCGGGGGCCAGAACAACGACTACGAGGAAGCCGACGAAGTGATGTTCGGCCGCGTGCTGCGCGTGTCGATGACCGCGCGCTTCTGACCGCGGCCGGGAGCCCGTGGCGCGCCCCGGGGCGTGACCACGGGCTCCCGGACCATTGCGGAGACCCTGGCCTGCCGGGATCAGGCGGCAGCGGCGAAAACGGTACTCGCCGGACATGCCGTTGACGTGCACGAAGTCGAGGCCGGCGGCCGCCGCCTCGTCGGTGAACCAGTCGCCGTCGGGCAGGGGCGCGCTCCCGCCTGGCGCCCGGCCCGCCGGCAGGGGGCGGCCGGCGGGTCGGTTCGGGTCCTGGCCGGCCAACCTCGCGCCCGCGCCCGCGAGCACCGTCACCACCGGCCACGACAGACAGGTCCGAAGCACTGCAACGCCTCCCCGGTCGCCCTGAGCTCCGAGGCCGAGCTTCCGCACGTTCCGGCTAGCGGGCCCGCGAAACGCATCCCCGCGCAAGTCGTAGCCTGCGGCCCCGCAATGCCGCCCAACACATCCTACAGGGAGTCGGCGCCTCCTTGCAGGAGGCGGCGCCGTGCTACGGCGCGGACGCCTGCACGGGCACCCCGGGGTGTAGCAGAAGAGCACGCCGCGCCGCCATCCGCGCCGGAGTATCATCTTGGCGGCACTCGAACCGGTACCCCGATCGGCTTCCGGTCTTTCCCGTCAGGAGCTTCTCTCCGTGAACGATCGTTTTCTCAGGGCGTGCCGCCGCGAGCCGGTCGACGCGACCCCGGTGTGGTTCATGCGCCAGGCGGGTCGCTACATGAGCGCCTATCGCGGGCTGCGCGAGCGTTACAGCCTGCTCGACATCTGCCGCCAGCCCGAGCTCGCGGCCCGGGTCACCTTGCAGCCGGTCGACGCCATCGACGTCGACGCCGCCATCCTGTTCTCGGACCTGCTGCTGCCGCTCGAGCCGATGGGCATTCCCTTCGACTTCGTGAAGGGCGAGGGGCCGGTGATCGACCCGCCGGTGCGCACGGTCGAGCGCATCGACGGGCTTCGCGTCTTCGAGCCCCGCGAGGCGCTCGGCCACGTGCTCGACACGATCCGCCTGCTGCGCGTTCAGCTGGCGGACCGCGTGCCCCTCATCGGGTTCGCGGGGGCCCCGTTCACCCTCGCGTCGTACGCCATCGAGGGCGGGCCGTCGAGCAACTACGCGCGGACGAAGGCCCTGATGTACGGCGAGCCCGAGGCCTGGCACCGGCTCGCGGACACCTTCGCCACCGTCGTCGCCGACTACCTGCTCGCCCAGATCGAGGCGGGGGCGCAGGCGGTGCAGGTCTTCGACTCGTGGGTGGGCGCGCTCTCGCCGCGCGACTACCGCGAGTTCGCGCTGCCCCACACCCGCAAGATCTTCGACGCGGTCCGGGCCGGCGGGGTGCCGACGGTGCACTTCGGCACCGGCACCACCACCCTGCTGCCGGCGATGCGCGAGGCGGGGGGCGACGTGATCGGCCTCGACTGGCGCATCCCCCTCGACGAGGGCTGGGACCTGCTGGGCGACGACTGCGCAGTCCAGGGCAACCTCGACCCGACGCTGCTGCTCGGCCCCGTCGAGCGGCTGCTGCGGGGGGCCGTCGACGTGCTGCGCCGGGCCGGCGGGCGCGCCGGCCACGTGTTCAACCTCGGCCACGGCATCCTGCCCGCCACCAACCTCGAGCACGTGCAGCTTCTCGCCCGCTTCGTGCATGAGCAGAGCGCGATGTCCCGGTGAGGCCCGGAGCCCGTGGCCAAGGCCTCACTGCCCTCGACCGGCGCCCTGAGGGACGGCGGACCATGACGGAGGTCGACGTCGCGGTGGTCGGCGGGGGGATGGCCGGGCTCGCCGCAGCCTACGAGCTGCACCGGCGCCGCGCCTCGTTCGTGCTGATCGAGGCGGCGCCGCGGCCGGGCGGGGTGGTCCGCACCGAGCGCGTGGGCGGGTTCGTCCTCGACGCGGGGCCCGACTCGCTGCTCGTGCAGAAGCCGGCCGCGATCGAGCTGTGCCGCGAGCTCGGGCTCGGCGGCCGCCTGCTGCCCACCCTCGAGCCCCGCATCGCCTACGTGCTGCGCGGCCGGCTGCGCCCCCTGCCGGAGGCCTCGGTCCTCGGCATACCCACCAGAATCGCCCCGTGGGTCACGAGCCCCCTCCTCTCCCCCGCCGGCCGCCTGCGTCTCGCCGCCGACCTCGTCCTGCCCCGCGGCGACGGGGCTGACGAGTCGGTGGGCAGCTTCTTCCGCCGCCGCTTCGGGGCCGAGGCCGTCGAGTACATCGCCGAGCCCCTGCTCGCGGGTATCCACGCCGGCGACGTCGACCGGCTGTCGATGCCGGCCCTGTTCCCCCGCCTCGTCGAGGCCGAGCGCGAGTGCGGCAGCGTGATCCGCGCGTTCCGCCGCCGGCGACGGGCGGCGCCGCGGCCGGCCGGGGGGCTGTTCCGCTCGCTGCCCGGCGGCATCGAGGAGCTGGCGGCGGCGCTGGCCGCGGCCCTCCCCCCGGCCGCCCTCCGGTGCGGGAGCCGGGCCGTCGCTCTCGCCGGCCCGGCTCCCTATACCTTGCGCCTTTCAAACGGCGAGCCCGTGTCCGCCCGCCGCGTCATCCTGGCCACGCCGGCCTGGGTCACCGCCGACCTCGTCCGGCCTCTCGACGCACGGCTGGCGGCTCTGTGCGGCCAGATTGCCTACACCTCGACCGCGACGGTGCTCCTCGCCTATCCGCGGTCGGCGGTCCAGCGGCAACCCCGCGGGTCCGGGTTCGTGGTCCCGCGCCGCGAGCACGCGGTGCCCCTGATGGCGGGGTCGTGGGTGACCTCGAAGTGGCCCGGCCGGGCCCCAGAGGGGCAGGTGCTGCTGCGCGGCTTCCTGGGGGGCGCCCGCGACCCCCACGTCGACCAGCGTTCGGACGACGAGCTGATCGATCGCGCCCACGCAACCTTCGCCGGCGTGCTCGGACTCGACCGCCGGCCCCATCTCGCCCGCGTCTACCGGTGGGAGCGCGCGAACCCCCAGCACAACGTCGGTCACCTGGCGCGGGTCGCGGCCATCGAGGCGCGCCTCGCCGGCTGCCCCGGCCTCTTCGTCACCGGCGCCGGCTTCCGCGGCGTGGGCATTCCCGACTGCGTCGGAGACGGCAGGGCGACGGCCCGGGCAGCGGTCGCGCGGCAGGCCGGCGGGTGATTCGGCGCCGCGGCGCGTCAATCGCCGAGATCGGCGTCCAGGTGGGCATCGGGATCGGCGGGGTGGGCATCGACGGCGTCGAGGTCGACCTCGACCGGCGCCGCCGACTTCTTGGCCTTCGTCGACTTTCCGGCCGATGCCGTCTTGCGCTTGCGCGTGCGGGCGGGGCGTGCGGGCGGGGCCGGCTCGCTGGTCGGCTCGAGCTTCGCCAGGCTCGTCAGGAACTTGCGGACGGTGTTGTCGTCGAACTGGATGCGGGTGAAGGCGTCCTCGACGGAGATGACCGACCCCGAACCATAGGTCGGCTCGTGCACCCTGGCTCCCACCTCGAAGCGCTTCGTCGTCACGTACCTTCTCCGAAAGTCACTATGCACACGGATGACCCCACGGCCCGCAGTACGCCCGCTCTTCCGGCCGCCGAAAACGATAAATCGCACAGTATCAAAAAGTTATCCCCGTCGTCAAGACGCCTGCGACTCGCCCCGCATCCCCGTTGACGAGCGTCGCACGACGTCCGAGTGCTATAGTCGAAGAGCGGGCTCGGCCCGGTTCGAGACAGGATCCGCGCGCAGACCTCGGAGGGACGACGTCATCGCCCTGCGGCGGCATGCCGCCACGGCCCGGCGGCCGCGGGCTCCCTGGCGGCGCTCGATGGAGACCAGTTGGCCGAAGCGGACGCGCCCGACTCAGGGCCCGTCATGCTCCGGCGCGGAGGCATTTCAGAGCATGGCGACAGAGAAGTCCGGTTTCGCAGCGTTGGCAGTCCTGGCGGCGCTCGGCGCCTGCGGCGGCGGCCCTTCAGAGGATCCGGCGGCGGCCGAAGTCCCGGCCGCCGAAGCCACCCCGCCGCCCGCGATGCTCGGCGGCGGCGTTCTCACCCCCGTCCACGACGGCCAGGCCGGCAGTCCCCACGTCCAGGTCGCCTGGGAGGTCGACGGCGCCGCCATCTCGATCACCTACGGCCGTCCCTATCTCCGGGACCGCGCCGTCGGCGAGACCGTCGAGCCCCTCGACGGGTCGGTCTGGCGGCTCGGGGCCGACGAGGCCACGACTCTCGTGACCGACAGCGACCTCATGGTGGGCGCCGCTCACGTTCCGGCCGGGGAGTACACGCTGTGGGCCCTCACCAGCGGCGACACCACCGAGCTCATCCTCAACGCCGAGACCGGCCAGTGGGGCACCGCTTACGACCCGTCGCGCGACCTTGGGCGCACCGCCATGACCGTCGGTACGCTCGACGCGCCGGCCGAGCAGCTGACGCTGTTCCTCGAGAACCGCGAGCTGCGCTTCGAATGGGGGTCGATGGTGGCGTCGGTGCCGATCTCCTTGCACTGACGGCCCCTGTCGTCGTCGGCGGTCGCAACGTGGCCTCGGCTTGGGAGCTGGCCTCGAAAGACGATGGCCTGGAAGCCCGCCACGAATCCGGTTGAGCCGTTCGAAGAACGGGTGCCCCCCACCCCTGGCCGGTCCGCCGTCGACACCCACATGGACGGTTGGGTCCCGTCGTCACGAGTCGTCCCCGTCGACATGGTGCCAGTGTAATATCCTGGAAGCGTCGGCGATGAACTCGTCACGTTGCAGGCCACCTGCGGGCGGCGACGGCACGATGCGGCAGCACGGAATCCAACGGACCACCGGCAGTATCGTGGCGAGCCGGGTCCTGGCTGCAGTTCTGGCTGACAGTACTTTTGTCGCGCGCATAAGTACTTTGTAGCAATAGCCTGGGCCGCTAGCTCAGCGGTAGAGCACCTGACTTTTAATCAGATGGTCGCTGGTTCGATCCCAGCGCGGCCCACCAACAGCGCACGAGCTCTGCGGAAGACCCGCGCGGACTGACGGACCGGGAGGTCGACTACCGGCCGGGTTGGGTGAACCGGTCAACCGCGGCCCGTAGACGTCGGTCAGCCGATGCAGCGTTGCCATGATCTGCGAGTTGGCCATGGCCTCCCTGCCGGATGCGCCATGTCGACCCGCTCCTGCGCACCGGCGACCGCGCCCCCGAGCAGCAGCACCGCCGCCGTCACGGCCGCCAGACGTCTCTCATCGGTCCCTCCTCAAATGCGGTCATCAGGCGGCGGGGTCGGACCTCAGCCAACGCCGCACCACGCGGTTCCACCACATGATCGCGCCAGTGACGAACAGCGCGGGCGGCACGAGGCCGACCAGGGCCCAGACCGCCTTGGTGGTCGAGTTGCAGAGCGCCTCGCAGCCCGGGATGCCGCGGCCGCCGAGCCGGCCGAAGTGGAGGTAGGCGAGCCAGTACATCACCCGGTCGCCGACGCGCTCCACCGGGTTCGACATGTCGAACGGCTCCAGGTAATCGACGATCGCCATGAACGCGGCCGGGAACGAAAGGTAGGCCCCGGTGATCGCCCACATGAGCAGGAACGGCCAGCACCAGAAGCCGAACGCGCTGTGAAGGTGCCAGTTGAGCCGCTTCCAGTCCGACCGCCGGTCGACGGTCAGGCTGCGCCGCCAGCGCTGGATGCCGGGCCACCAGACGACGGCGCCGGTCAGCGACAGCACGAGGAGGAACAAGGCGCCGATGCCGTTCACCCGCCGGCCGGTCTGTCCGCCCAGCAGGTTGTCGTGCAGGTCCAGCACCCAGGCGCTCGCGCGGTAGCCCGGCGGCAGGGGGTCTCCCAGGTCCTCGCCCGTGAACGGGTCGAACAGCCGCCGTATGCGATCGCCGTCGCGGGTCAAGGTGATCTCGACGGCGTGGTTCGGGGTCTCGCCCGGCCGCACGTCCGCCACCTCGTAGCCGGGATAAGCCTGCCGGGCGGCGCGCTCCAGGGCGTCGTCGCCCAGTGACGCACCCGCCCCTTCCACAATGACCGGCTGCGGCGAGAAGACGGCGTACAGCTCGTTGCGATAGACCAGCACGCTGCCGGTCAAGCAGATCACGACGATGTAGAGGCCCAGGGCGACCCCGGTCCACAGATGGACCTGGAAGATCGCCTTGCGCAGCCCGACGCCCTGCGGCGCCTGCACCCAACGTGACCAGGAGTCCCCCATGCAACTCCCTCCGGACCCGGGCCGAGGAAGACGGACGCGTCGCCCGTCGCGGCGGCGGCCACCGCCGCGACGGGGCGGGTCGGCCGGTTCTTCGTCCGACTAGCCCGCCAATCGTCGCCTTCGGCTCCGCCTGGCGCCCAACCAACCCTGCCAGGAGTCTGCACCGTTCTACGGCGCAGACTCCCAGGGTCCCCCTGCGCGGGAGGGGAGCCGACCGGGCCCCAGCCGCGGCATGCCCCAAGACCCCGCGCTGAGGCGCCGCCGGCCGCGCCTCAGCGGCCGCCGTCCGCCGGCAGCCCCTCGAAGCCGGGAGGAAGCTGTGCGCCCAGGGCGTTCTGGAACATCGCCAGCTGCGTGTAGTTGCCGACGATCAGCACGACCTCGCGGAGCTCCTCCTCGGTGTAGCGCGCCGCGAGCGCGTTCCACGTCGGGTGCGAGATGAACCGGCTGGCGTGGAGCTCGTCCGCCGCCCGCAGGACGGCGCGTTCGAAGTCGTCCCATTCGGGAGCGTCCGGGCCTGCGGTCACCCGTCCGACCTCCTCCGCCGTCAGCCCCGCTTCCTGCCCGATGACGTCGTGCCGTCCCCAGATGTAGTCGCCGCGAGACAGCCAGGCGGTGCGCAGGATGAGCAGCTCGCGGTGGCGGGTCGGGATCGTCGCGTTGCGGACGAAGTGGCCCGTGTACTCCCAGTACTTCCGGCACGTCTCGGTGACGTCGGGGCAAAGCTCGCGCATCGGCCCCTCCCCCGCATCGTCGGGCAGCGTGATACGCGGCCCGTCGAGGTGCTCGAACGGCGCCACGCGGTTCACGCCCGGCTCCTGCGCCGCCGCGAGGGCCGCGCCGACCGCGAAGACTCCGCAGACGAGGGCAACGCCGGCCGCCACGCTTGTCTTCCGCATCGAACACCTCCACTGCTGACGCCGGCGCTCCATCGAAGGGACTCTCGGCCTGCGGGCACGGAACGCGACGCATGCCCCCCGATCGAATCTGCGCCGGCAAGCGACGAACGGCATTCTACACGTCCGGGTGCGTCCGCGCGGCTCGACGCCGGCGCCCGTCGCGCGGCAGGCGGAGGGAACCGGCGCGTCGATACACCTCGAATCGGGCGTTCCCATGGGGGCCTGTCGTCCGCCCGCGGGTCGCGCTCGCGCACCGCGCAGCCAGCCGCCGCGCGGCGGACGACGCGAGGAGGCGCGCGCAAGAAGAATTGCCGAGGGTCCGCACGAACGGGCCCTGGAAGGACCACGGGCGCATCGGACCCACCACGGTACCCGGACCGAAGTCGGCCCCTACGCGCGCCGCGCCGGCATCAGATGAGCGAACCAGCGCCAGGCGATGCAAGAGACCACGACCGCGCCCAGCAGGGACCCGAGCAGGGCGCCGCCGTAGGCCTGGTCGAGGCCCCTGGCCAGTATGTCGGGCACGGTCATCGCGGCGGCGGCGACGACCACGAGGGCCGGGCGGTCGCGAAGAATCCATACGTAGGCCCCCAGCAGGAGCACGCCGCCGATCAGCCCCACCACCGCCCACGACGCCAGGTCGTCGGGGCTCGTTCCCGGCGCGAGCACCGCCCCGACGAGCACCAGCGCCGCCCCCACGGCCGCCTGGCGGCGCGTCCAGCTCGCGGTGATCATGTTCGCCAGGGTGACCACGAGCAGCGTCAGCAGCGCGAGGGTCAGATAGCCCTGGACCGGCCCGAGGGCGGCCGCCAGCCACGGAACCGCCGACGACGCCGGGCCGTACGCGGACCATGGGGGCAGGCCGCCGCCGACGGCGGCGCCGGCGAGGGCGAGGGCGCCGAGGACCCCCAGCCCGAGGGCCACACCCGCCCCCGCCGCGGATCGCCGGCCGGCCGCCGCGCTCTCGCCCGCGGGCGCGGGCCCGGCGCCGAGGCCGGCCAGCAGTCCGAACAGGACGGCGATCAGCCCCGCCCCGATGAGGCCGCCGGCCAGGAAGATGGCGAGCTGCAGCGGCAGCGGCTGGGCCGTGGACAAGTTGTTCATGAGCACCGGCAGGTTGTTCGCGGCGGCGGCGACGGCGACGAGCAGGGCCAGCCCCGCGACGGCCAGCCCGAGCCTGAGGTCGAACCGCCTCCGGGTCATGCGGACCACCGCCAGCACCGCTCCCGCCACCAGGAGCAGCCCCAGGACGATGGTCGAGGCCACCTCGGCGGTCGACAGCGTCGCCCGCCGCTGCTCGTCGGCGCGGCGCCACGCCTCCGGCAGGAAGACGTAACGCCGCGTGTCGACGACCTCGTCGCCGGCCATCTCCACCGCCACCCGGGCCTCGCCGCCCGCGAGGTCGCCGGCCGCCGGGTCGCGGAAGGTGAACGTCCAGTCGGTCCGCGCGGGCCGGCGCGACGACTCGGCCGAGACCTCGGGCAGGCCCGCCTCGCGGACCACGCGGGCGAGGGCGTCGCGCGCCAGGGTGCGCGCGTCCTCCTCCGTCAGCGCGGCCCCCGGGGTCGCCTCCGCCAGCCGGTGCTCCCGCCGCCCCGGCGTCCCGTCGGGGTCGATCCAGACGACGTGCTCCTCGGCCCGCGCCGCGACGTCGCCCTCGAAGCGCGCGTAGCGCACGCGCCAGCGCGGCCGGCCCACGTACTCGCCGATCAGCGCGCGGAAGGCGTCGTCGCCCGCCTCGCTCCAGACGAAGCGGTGCTGCGGCCCGAGCCCGCTCGCGACCTGGCTCATCTCGGTCCACTCGCCGGGGTCGACGCCCTGCGCGGCGAGCACCTCGCGGGCCGCCGCCACCGCCTCGGCGCGGCCCATGGCGAGCCCGGGCGACTCGCTGGGCGTGGTCGCGGCGAACGCCCACAGCCCGAACCCCACGACGCCGACCGCGGCGACCACCGGCAGGACCGGCAGGCCGGCGGACTCCCGCACCGGCGCCGGCGCCGCATCGGCCGGCGCCTCGGCCGCAGGCGGGCTCCAGGCCCCGTTCCGCAACGCCGCCGGCGCGTCGACCCATGCCCCGCCGCGATACCGGGCGCGGAGCGCGACCCAGAGCGGCGTCAGGAAGATCAGCCAGAAGATGCCCTGATCCACCCACGCTCCGGGCGCCGACGACACGAACAGCGGAATGCCGAACAACACCGCGTCGAACGCGAAGTGCATGACGATGGCCGGCAGCAGGCCGAAGCGCAGATACAGCAGGCCGAAGATGGTCGAGGGAACGATCAGCTCGACGACCCGGGCGTAGGAAGGCTGCGCGGGATACGCGGCGTGGCCCGCCCCGAAGACGAGGATCTGCAGGACGAAGGCCCCCGCGATCCAGGCCCGCCGATGGCCGTACCGATCGCCGATGAGGGCGGCGCCGGCGAGCGGGACCGCCCGGAACAGGCACTCCTCCCAGAACCCCGCCTGCAGCGAGATCGCGAGCGGGCTGAACCACGGGAAGACCGACGCCAGCGAGTCGGGGTTGACCAGCGCGTCGGACGGCGACCACCAGCCGAGGTAGCCGATGGTGATCCAGTAGAAGCCGACGACGAACGCGAGGTCGATGCCGACGATCAGGTAGCCGGCCACCGTCTGGCCCAGCACCGTCCACGAGCGGGCGCCGTCCTGCGACCAGCAGCGCCAGAGCTGCAGGTGATGCGGGAACGCCTGCCGCGACAGGCTCTCGGCGGCCATGAACGAGAGCGTGAACACCCCCGCGAACGCCAGGAAGAGGCCGACCTGCGCCGTCACCTGCTGTATCGCGAAGCTGGTCTCGGAGAGCGCGGTGTCGTAGCCCATCCACAAGAGCGGCCACTGGTTCAGCCCGGCCAGGAGCTGCGCGAAGGCGATGGACACGCCCCAGACGACCGGCATGCGCCACAGCACCCGCCGCTGCCGAAGCAGCACGAACAGCCCGACGGCGAGGCCGCCGCCGTAGAGAAGGAGCATGGCGAAGCTGCCGGCGATGGTGATGCCCTCGTTGGCCGATCGCATCTCCTCGAACCGGCGGTCGAAGGCCTCGGGCACCTGCAGGACGTGGGTAAGCTCGGTCAGCCGGTCGCCGCTCACGACGAGGCGCAGGCGGAAACGGCCCTCGCCGGCCTGCTCGCCGATACGCTCGTAGACGAAGGTGTGGTCGACCCGCCCGCCCGGACGCTCCTCCTGGGACGCCTCCACCGGCTCGTAGCGGTCCAGCGCGACGTTCCAGGGGGCGCCGGCCCCGGCCTCGGCGATGGCGCGGGTCGCCTCGGCGTCGAGGGCGGCGCCGGGGTCGTCCTCGGCCAGCGTCTCCCGGAACCCGTACGGCGCCCCGTCCGGTCGGAAGCGAACCTCCGCCTCGCGCACCTCGCCGCCGCGGAAGTGCCGGACGACCCACTGGTAGGGATGGAACGGACCGTCGCGCAGCAGCCCCGCGAACGCCTCGGGTCCGCCCCCTTCCAGCTCGATGAAGCTGCGGGCGCGGTCGTCCACGCGGAAGCTCGCCGCCTGCCGGTAGTCCGCCGGCCCCCAGCCGAGCTCGCCGGCCAGCCGCCGCGCCTCGGACAGGGCCGCCGCCCGGTCCATCTCGAGGTCGAGCTCGACGATGGAGAACGCGCGCGGGAAGTTGGCGACGGCGAACGCCGTGCACACGGCGGAGAGAGCGGCGAGCGCCGCCCAGAAGACCGGCTTGCGGAACATGGTCGTCCTCCTGCGGACAGGTCAGCCGTGGTTGCCCGCCGCCGTGCGCAGGCGGCGCGCGAGCTTGTACATTCTGTACGCACCGCTCGACAGCGTCGAGAGGGCATTGTCGGCGGTGAGGAATCGGCCGCGGGCGGGCAGGAACTCTCCCGCATCGAGGTCCTCGACGGCGGCGAGGGTGCGTCCCAGCCCCGACTTCACGAGGTCGCGGAGCCGGCGGTCTTCGAGATCGAGTCCGCCGGCCCCCAGCACGAGGGGCACGAGGACGCCGAGCATGTTCTGACGGTAGGCGCGCCAGCAGTCGTCGAACGTGAAGTTCCGGGCCCCCAGGCGGCACACTGTGTCGTGGTACTCTCCGAGCGCCTCGCGTTCGATGCGGCGGCGATCGCCGGTGGCGACGTTGGCCCCCAGGAAGTACGCCACGTCGTAGAGGCCGGCGCCCAGCCCGCAGCCCTGCCAGTCGACCACCGCGAAGCCGACCGCGGCCCCGGCTCCGGCCCCGGTGCCGGCGACGGAGCCGGCCCGGAAGAACATGTTCTCTCCCCGGTAGTCGCCGTGGACGAAGGTCCGGGGTCCCGCCGCCACCGCCGCGAAGTGCGCCCCGATCCTCGGCCCCAGCGCCTCGACCAGCCGGCGCGTCCCGGCCGGGAAGCAGTCGCCGAAGCGTTCCAGCACCACCGGCAGGCACACCAGGAAGGCGACCTGCAGGAAGCGGGCGTACTTCGGACCGAGGACGTCGGTGCAACCCGACAGGGCCGGGTGATCGACCGCGCCCCAGAACTGCCCGTGCAGCCCCGCGACCTCTCGGACGGCGCGCCTCGCCCGCCCCGCCTCGACGCCGGCGAGCCCGGCCGGCGCCTCGAGCCCGAGACCGCGCAGGTCCTCGAGCACCAGGACGAACCGGTGCGTGTCTTCATCGAAGTCGCCGTACAGGAGGGCCGGCGACCGGATGCCGGCCAGCGGCGCGAGGCGGCGATAGAACAGGCACTCGCGCTCGTGCATCGACAGCCACCGGGCGAACCGGAACGCCGTCGGGTTGGCGGTAGGCAGCTTGACGATGACGCTCGCCGGCGCCGCGCCGGGAGCGCCGGCGGTGGTCAGATGACAGCGCAGGAGCCGGCCGAACGCATTGGTCGCCGACCCGAGGTCCTCGACCGCAAGGTCCTCGATTGCCGGGAAGTCCGATGCGCCGCCCGCCGCCAGCGCCTGCTGCATCCAGTCGGCGGTAATCGCGTCGACGTCGTGGCAGAGGGCCGGGCGGCGCGCCATGTCGATTCCCACTCCCCCGCGCGAGAGGACCCCCTGCGCCCGGCCGTGCCGCCGTGCCCGGCGCCGCGTTGCACCGAAGCGGGCGCCTCCTTCCGGCGGGGCGAACTGCCCGGCAGGCCGGGCGTGGAGGTGACGAGTGATGTCAGCAGCGACATAGTTAGTTATCACAGATCCGTCATGCCTTGTCGCGACCTGCGGCTCAGCGGAGGGTGGTGCCCGGATTCACTGCATCCTGTCACTCCGAGCGGCGGCGCTCTTGACCGGGCCGCTCCATCCGGTCGCGTGGTACGCTTCGGGCATGAGCACATCGCGTACGGTGCCGGCACGGCGGATTCCGATGCTTCCCGTCCTCGCCGCGCTGGCCGTCACCGCCGCCGCGGCCCGGGCGCAGCCCGACATCGCCCCGCAGAACGACGCCCCGAATCCCTACGTCACGGTTCGCGACTGGACGGCCCTGCCCGACGGCCGCGAGTGGGGGTCGACCGGGGGCGTCGACATGGACCGCGACGGGCGCCACGTCTGGGTGGCCGAGCGCTGCGGCGGCAACTCATGCGCCGGAAGCGACCTCGACCCGGTGCTGAAGCTCGACCCCGACGGCGCGCTCGTGGCCAGCTTCGGGGCCGGCCTCATGGTCCAGCCGCACGGCTTGCACGTCGACCCCGACGGCAACGTCTGGGTGACCGACGCGCAGGGGCCCGACGGCGTCGACCCCGCGCGGGAGGGCAAGGGGCACGTCGTCATGAAGTTCAGCCCGGGCGGCGAGCTGCTGATGACCCTGGGCACCCCTGGCGTGGGCGCGGCGGGGCGCGACACCCTCGACCAGCCCTGCGACGTGGTGGTCGCGGCCGACGGCACCATCTACGTCGCGGACGGGCACGGCGGCCAGCTTCCCGGGGCCGGGCCCCACACGACGGCGCGCGTCGTCAAGTTCGCGCCCGACGGCCGCTATCTGTCGGAATGGGGCTCGCACGGCGGCGGGCCCGGCCGTTTCCGCACGCCGCATGCAATCGACCTCGACTCGCGAGGCCGCGTCGTGGTCGCCGACCGGGGCAACGACCGGCTCCAGGTGTTCGACCCCGACGGCGCCTTTCTGGAGGAGTTCTACCAGTACAGCCGCCCCAGCGGCCTCCACATCGGCGCCGACGACACCGTCTACGTCGCCGACTCCGCGTCGTCGCGCAACGGCCAGCATCCGGGCTGGGAGTACGGCATCCGCATCGGCAACCTCCGCACCGGGTCGCTCGACGCGTTCATCGACGGCTCGAACCCCGAGGGGGTGACCGTCGCCGCCGACGGCACGGTGTATGGTGCGGTCGTGGCGTTCGGGGGCGCCCTCCTGAAGTACGTGCGCCCGGACGCGCCGGCCGGCGGGCGGTGAGGGCTCGACGAGCCGGTGCCCCTCGAACCGCGATTCCCCCTGCCGGACTCGGGCAAGTTGCAGTAGGCTGGAGCCGATCGAAGCGGTGCAGACCTGCGGCGGATGCCGACGCCGAGGGTGACGGCCACCGGCGTTCGCCGCCATGGGCTGAAGCCGATCGAAGCGGTGCAACCCGCGGCGGATACCCGCGCCGACCTCGACGGGCGCCGGCTTCGCCGCCATCCGCGCCGCGCGAGCCCGTGCGCCGCGGGATTCCCCGCGCCAAGAAGAAAGGCATCACGATGAAACGCACACCCTCGCTTCCCGCCCCGTCGAACCTCGGCCGCCTCGCCGCCCTCGCCGCCGCCCTGCTCGTCGCCCTGCCCCTGGCCGGGCTCGCCCAGGAGCCGGGCAACCTGGACATCTACTGGATCGACGTCGAGGGCGGCGCGGCGACCCTGGTGGTCACGCCGGCCCGCGAGTCGGTGCTAATGGACACCGGCTGGCCGCGGGACGACGCCCGCGACGCCCTGCGCATCCAGGCCGCCATGGACGACGCGGGCATCGACCGCATCGACTACCTGCTGTTCTCGCACTTCCACGGCGACCACGTCGGCGGCCTGCCGGCCCTGGCCGAGCGGGTCCCCATCGGGGCCATCGTCGACCACGGCGACAGCGTCGAGCTCGGCAGCCCCCGCGGTCAGGCCCTGTGGGACGAGTACATCGGCCTCGCCGCCGACCGGCGCCGCTCGGTCGCCCCCGGCGACAAGCTGCCCCTCGAGCGCCTCGAGCTGACGTTCGTGGCGTCGCACCGCGAGCTCGTCGACGCCCTGGAGCCGCAGATGCCGAACCCCCTCTGCGAGGGCGTCGCGCCCCCCGACCCGGACATGGGCGAGAACGGGCACAGCCTGGCCTATCTGCTGTCGCTCGGGGCCTTCCAGTTCCTCAACCTCGGCGACCTGACCCCGGACCGCGAGCACGCGCTGGCGTGCCCCGAGAACCGGATGGGGGTCGTCGACCTGTGGCAGGTGCCCCATCACGGCGGCTACGGGGCCATCCGACCCGAGCTCGCGGCGGTGCTCCAGCCCACGGTGGCGGTCGTCAACAACGGTCCCCGCAAGGGCGGGACGCCGGAGTCGCTGGCGGTAGCTCAGGGCACGGCGGAGGTCGGCGACGTCTGGCAGTCGCACCGCACCCTGACCGACGATGCCGCCAACAACACGGAAGAGGCGCTGATCGCCAACCTCACGGAAGAGGACGACTGCGAGGGGCACTGGATCAAGGCCACGGTGGCCCCCGACGGCCGAAGCTGGTCGATGACCAACGGCCGCACCGGCTACAGCCGGACCTATCAGTCCCGCTAGTCGCCGAGGTCGATCTCGATGACGCCGTCCCGGACCCGGAGGGGATAGGCGCGCAGGCGGCCGCCGGCGGGCGGCGTGAGGGGGGCGCCGTCGGCGACGCGGAACTGGGCGCCGTGCCACAGGCAGGTGACCACGCCGTTCTCGCAGGTGCCCTGCGTGAGGGGCCCGCCGACATGGGTGCAGTAGTCGTCGTAGGCGAGCAGGGCGCCGTTCTCGTTGAAGACGGCGACCTTCCGGTCGGCGAGCCGCATGCACCGCACCTTGCCCGGCGGCACGTCGGCGGCGTCTCCGATGCGCACCCAGTCTCCCATCGGGCTCCTCATCCCCCGCCGGCCAGCGCTTCCAGCGGCGCGCAGTCGAGGCCGTGGGCCTCGGCGACGGCGGGGTGCGTGACCCGGCCGTCGACGACGTTCACCCCGCCGGCGAGGACGCGGTCGCGGGCCGCCTCGCGCCAGCCGCGGTTCGCGATGTCGAGGGCGTAGGCCAGGGTGGCGTTGGTCAGCGCGTAGGTGGAGGTGTGCGGCACCGCCCCCGGCATGTTCGACACGCAGTAGTGCACGACCCCCTGCTCGACGAACCGCGGCTCGTGGTGGGTGGTGGGCCGGCTTGTCTCGGCCCCGCCGCCCTGGTCGACGGCGACGTCGACCAGGGCCGAGCCGTCCTCCATCTGCTCGAGATGCCGGCGGGTGACGAGCCGCGGAGTGCGGGCGCCGGGAATGAGCACCGCGCAGATGACGAGATCGGCGCCGCACACCGCCACCTCGATGTTCGCGGCGTTCGACATGAGGGTCGTCACGTGCCCCTGCACGACGTCGCGCACGTAGGCGAGCCGCAGCGGATTGATGTCGACGATGGTGACGTCGGCCCCGAACCCCACGCCGACCACGCAGGCGTTCAGCCCCACGACCCCCGCCCCGAGGATGGTGACCCGGCCCCGGCGCACGCCGGACACGCCGGGCAGGAGGATGCCCTTGCCGCCCGCGATGCGCTCGAGCGACGCGGCGCCGGCCTGCACCGACAGGCGCCCCGCCACCTCGGACATCGGCACGAGCAGCGGCAGGGTGCCGTCGGCGAGCTGCACCGTCTCGTAGGCGATGCCCACGACCCGCCGCTCGAGGAGGCGCTCGGTCAAGGCTCTCGACGCCGCGAGGTGCAGATAGGTGAACAGGACCTGGCCCGGCCGCATCGCGGCGAACTCGGGATCGAGCGGCTCCTTGACCTTGAGCACCAGCTCGGCCCGGTCCCACACCGCCGCCGCGCCCTCGACGATGCCGGCGCCGGCCCCGGCATAGGCGGCGTCGGGGATGGCGCTGCCCCGCCCCGCCCCGGCCTGCACGAGCACCTCGTGGCCGTGCCCGCGGAACGCGGCCACCCCCGCCGGGGTGATCGCGACGCGGTTCTCGTCGGGCTTGATTTCCGTCGGTATGCCGATGCGCATGAATGCAACCCAGCTGTACGTATTATGACGCGACGCACGCGACGCGAGGTCCAGGGCCCGTCGTCTCGTCGCGCAACCCCGCCGGGTGCGCTACAATGGCGCGCCGGTGCGCCTCGCCACCCGGGTTCGGCGCCCCGCGCTTCTGACGCTGAAGGGAGAGCCTAGATGGGCACGATGACGTTGGCCGTCCTGTCCCTGTTGCCGATCGCGACCGTCGCGGTCTTCCTGGTCATGCTCCGGTGGCCGGCCAGCCGCGCCATGCCCCTGACCTACGCGGTGGCGGCGGCCCTCGCCCTCTTCGTGTGGCAGGTGCCGGGGATGCAGGTGGCGGCGGCGACCCTCAACGGGCTGGTCATCGCCCTCACCCTGCTCTACATCATCTTCGGGGCCATCCTGCTGCTGAACACCCTGCGGGCGAGCGGGGCCATCAACGTCATCCGGCGCGGATTCACCGACGTCAGCCGCGACCGGCGCGTGCAGGTGATCATCGTCGCTTGGCTCTTCGGCTCGTTCATCGAGGGCTCGGCCGGCTTCGGCACCCCGGCCGCGGTGGCCGTTCCCCTGCTCGTGGGGCTCGGGTTCCCGGGCATGGCCGCGGTCATGGCGGGGATGATCATCCAGAGCACCCCGGTCAGCTTCGGCGCCGCCGGCACGCCGATCCTCGTCGGCGTGAACACCGGGCTCTCGGCCGACCCCGCCCTCGTCGCCTACGGGATGGAGCGCGTCGGCGGCGAGTGGATCGACTTCCTGCGCTTCGTCGGCTTCCGGGTGGCGGTGCTGCACGCCATCGCCGGCACCCTCGTGCCCCTCATCCTCGTGTCGTTCATGACCCGCTTCTTCGGCGAGCGCAAGTCGTTCGCGGAGGGGCTGCAGGTCTGGAAGTTCGCGCTGTTCGCGGCGCTGTCGATGACCATTCCCTACATCATCGCCGGCTACTTCCTCGGACCCGAGTTCCCGGCCCTCGTCGGGAGCCTCGTCGGCCTCCTCATCGTCGTGCTGGCGGCGCGGCGCGGGTTCCTGGTGCCGAAGCCGGAAGAGGCCTGGGACTTCGGCGACAAGTCGACGTGGCCGTCCGAGTGGACCGGATCGATCGAGATCAAGGACGACGCGGGCAACGGCGCCCCGATGAGCCTGCTGCGCGCCTGGGTGCCCTACGTCATCGTCGCCCTGCTGCTCCTGACCTCGCGCGACCCGTTCGTGTTCCTCCGCCCGGTGCTCGACCCGTTCCAGCAGTTCCTGCAGTCCTTCTCGCTGACGTGGCCGGCGATTCTCGGCACCGGCATCGACATGAACGCGGTGCAGCCGCTGTACCTGCCCGGCGGCCTGTTCATCGCCACGTCGCTCATCACGTGGTTCATTCACCGCATTCCCGGCCCCGCCTACAAGCAGGCCTGGACCACCTCGCTGCAGGTGACCGCCTCGGCCTCGATCGCCCTGGTGTTCACGGTGCCGATGGTGCAGGTGTTCATCAACACCATGGGCGGCGCGGCCGGGTTCGAGCGCATGCCCATCGTGCTCGCCGACGGCGTGGCGTCGCTGGCCGGCGGCGCGTGGCCGATCTTCGCGCCGTTCATCGGCGGCATCGGGGCCGCGGTGGCCGGCAGCAACACCGTCAGCAACATGATGTTCTCGCAGTTCCAGTTCGGCATGGGCGAGCGCATCGCGGCCGACCCGGTGTGGATCGTCGCCCTCCAGGCGGTCGGCGGGGCCGCCGGCAACATGATCTGCGTGCACAACGTGGTCGCGGCCTCGGCCGTGGTCGGGCTGTTGGGCCGCGAGGGCTCCATCATCCGCATCACCCTGCTGCCCTTCGTCTACTACGCCCTGCTGCCGGGCTCGGTCGGCTACCTCATCGTGTCGTACGGCGACCAGGGCATCCTGAACGCGGGGACGTACATCATCGCGCTCATCGCGGCGCTCGCCATCTTCTCCATCGCCCGCTACGGGAGGCGGCCGGCGACGGCATGAGGCTGTTCTCGCTCGCCGACATCGCCAGCGAGCCGTCGGACCCGAAGACGTTCGTGGGCCGCGCCCGGCTGACCCGCATGAACGGGGTGTCGGACGCGCCCCCCGCGAACGTCTACCGCGTCGCGTTCGAGGCCCGGGCCCGGACCCACTGGCACGCCCACAGCGGCCCGCAGCTGCTCCAGATCGTCGAGGGAACGTGCCGGTTCCAGAAGGCCGGCGAGGCGGTGCGGGAGGCCGCGCCCGGCGACCTCATCGCCATCGCCCCCGGAGAGCGGCACTGGCACGGGGCGGGGCCCGACGGCCCCATGACCCACGTCGCCGTCAACATCGACGCCAAGACGAGCTGGTTCGAGGCCGTCACCGACGCCGAGTACGGCGCCTGACCGCACGATCGAGGTCCCGCCCGGGGCCGGGACCTCGGTTACCGAAGAGCGCGCTCGGAGGAAGTCTCCGGCCCGCCGATCGACGTCCCACTCCAGCGCCGGGCGCTTCCCGGGGGATACGATGACCGTCACGCCCGACCCCTGTCCGCTCCGCCTCTCGACCATCGTCCGAATCGCGGCCGCCGCCGCCGTGGTCGCCCTGCTCGCTCCCGCGTCCGGTGCCCAGACCGGGACCGGGCAGCCGATGGACGCGGACTTCGCGGAGCGGGTGCGCGAGTGGACGACGCGCCCCGAGTTCCTCAGCCCGCTCGTCGACCATCTCCCGGCCGGCGGCGCCGTCCCGTCGCCGAAGGACGTCCTCGGCCACCACGTCGGGGCGCCGCGCGAGCTGACCTACTACGCCGACATGCTCGACTACTACCGGGCCCTCGCCGACGCCTCGCCGCGGGTCGCCGTCTCGCCGATCGGCCGCACCGACGAGGGCCGCGAGATGGTGGTGGTGACGATTGCCGACGGGGCGACCGTGGCCGAGCTCCAGCGCTACCGCCGCGACCTCGCCCGGCTCGCGGACCCGCGCGGGCTCGGCGAGGCCGAGGCGCAGGCGGTGCTCGCCCGGGCCAAGCCGGTCTACGTGCTGATGGCGGGCCTGCACAGCGGCGAGACGGGCCCGCCCGAGATGCTGATGGAGCTGGCGTACCGGCTCGCGGTCGAGGAGGGGCCGCCCTACGACCGCATCCGCGAGAACCTCATCGTGGCGCTGATTCCGGCGGCGGAGCCGGACGGGCGCGACCGCTACGTCGACTGGTACTACCGTCACCTCATCGACATCGCCGACGAGGACGACCGCATCGGCGGGCCGCCGTACTGGGGGAAGTACATCTTCCACGACAACAACCGCGACATCAACTACTCGCAGCTCAGCATGCGGAACGTGCTCGACTGGTACCTCGCGTGGCATCCCCCGGTCATGCACGACCTCCACGAGTCGGTGCCGTTCCTCTACACGTTCAGCGGCCAGGCCCCGCAGAACCCCCTGCTCGACCCCATCGTCTACGGCGAGCTGCCGTGGTTCGCCAACTTCGAGATGGCCCGGCTGACGGGCTACGGCATGCCCGGGGTGTGGACGCACGGCTTCGTCGACATGTGGTCGCCGGGCTACCTCGCGTTCATGGCGTCGAACCACAACGGGCTGATCCGGTTCTACGAGACGTTCGGCAACGGCGGGGCGACGACCATGAAGCGCCGCCTCAAGACCGAGGACAACACGGCCCAGCAGGCGCGCACGAGCCGCGAGTGGTACCGGCCCTCGCCTCCCTACGAGGAGGTCGAGTGGTCGATGCGGAACAACACCAACTACAGCCAGACCGCGGCCCTCGCGGCGCTCGAGCTCGCGTCGTCGAACCCGACCGTCATCCTCGAGAACTTCTACCGCAAGTCGCGCAACGCGGTGGCCGAGGGCGAGACCGACCAGCCGCACGGCTTCGTCTTCCCGGCCGGGCAGCGCGACATGACGCGGGTGGCCACGCTCGTCGACCTGCTGCGCGTCCAGGGCATCGAGGTCGGCCGCGCGGGAGGCGAGCTCGCCTTCGGCGACGACCGCGACGAGGCCCACCCCGCCGGCTCGTACGTCGTCAAGGGCGGCCAGCCGTACTTCCGGCTGGCGAAGATCCTGCTCGGGAACCAGACCTTCCCGGACGACGGCCTCCGGACCTATGACGACACCGGCTGGACCATGGGGTTGATGCTCGGCGTCGACGTCGTCGCGATAGACGACCCGGAGATCCTCGATGCGCCCGTCGAGCCGGTCACCCGCGCCCGGATCTCCGGCACCGTCGCCGGCGACCGCGAGCCGAGGTACGGCTACGCGGTGGCCCACTACGGCTCGAACCACCTGACGACGCTGCGCTACCGGTTGGGGACGGCGCCGGTGGAAGCCGCGGAGGAGGAATTCGAGGCCGGCGGGGTGGCGTTCCCGCCCGGGTCGTTCATCGTGCCCGCGGCGGCCGGCAGCGAGCGGGCCGAGCGCCTGCGGGACGCGGTGACCGGGCTCGGCCTGACCGCGGCGGGGCTGGACGAGCGGCCGGAGGTCGCGGCCCATCCCGTCGACCTCCCCCGCCTCGCCATCTACAGCACCTGGGGCGACACCCAGGAGGTGGGCTGGGTGCGCCACGCGTTCGACGAGTTCGAGATCCCCTTCGACCTCATCTTCAAGGAGCGGGTCCGGGCCGGCGATCTCGGGGCCGACTACGACGTCGTCCTGGTGCCCAACCAGGGCCGGACCGCGAAGGGGCTGGTGTTCGACGTCGAGCCGCGCGGCGGCCCGCGGGCCTACAACAAGACCGAGCGCTACCGCTTTCTCGGCGACTACGGGTCGTCGGACGACATCACCGGGGGGATGGGGCTCGAGGGGGTCCTCGAGCTGCAGCGGTTCGTCGAAGCAGGCGGCCTGCTCGTGACCCTCGGCGAGGCGAGCCACGTGCCGCCGGCCTACGGCCTCACTCGCGAGATCGGCGTCCGCCGGCCCGGGGCGGGCTTCTACGCGCCGGGGCCGCTCGTCGAAGCGGCGATCGCCGAGCCCGACCATCCGATCTTTTACGGGTACGACGAACGCCGCCTGCCGGTCCGATACGCGAACGGGCCGCTCCTGGACGTGCCGCGGCGGCTCCGCGACGACTGGGTCCTCATGACGTTCAGCAGCCGTGTGCTCAGCGGCCACCTGCGCGGCGCCAGCCAGATCGACGGCCGCCCCGCCGTCGTCGACGTGCCCCGCGGCGAGGGCCGCGTCGTCCTCTTCGCCACCAACCCGTGCTACCGCTGGCAGAACCACGCCGAGTTCGGGATGCTCTTCAACGTCATCCTGCACCACAACGACCTCGCGCGGTAGTCGCGGCCTCCGGCTGGGCTTGGCGCCCGACCCACTCGACGGGAGTGTACCGGGTGAGGCCCCGCGCAGGCGTCGACTCCCGCGTGCTTCGCCCGCAGTCCGATTCGGGGTAGCATGACCCTCCGCGGCGGCGGCATCCGCACGCCGCAGGGACTTTCCGGAGGAACAGCAATGCTGAGATCGAAGCTCATGCGGGCGGCGGCGGTGGTATTCGTGCTCGCGGCACTCGTGGCCGCCGCGCCGGCCCAGGGACGGGAGCTGCTGACGGTCGAGTTCTTCAGCCCCGCCGTCGACCGCGCCATGAAGTACAACATCCTGCTGCCGGACGACTACGAGGCGTCGACCGACCGCTACCCGGTGCTGTACCTGCTGCACGGCCTGACGCAGAACTACACCGCGTGGGGCCTGGCGAACGGGGCCCCGTTCTACGCCGGCCTCTACGACGACCTCATCGTCGTGATGCCCGACGCCGGGAACTCGTGGTACGTCAACTGGGCGGAGAACGAGGACGGGCAGTCGAACGACTGGGAGGACCACGTCGTCCGGGACGTCGTCGGCCACGTCGACTGGAACTTCCGGACCATCGCCCGCCGCGAGGGCCGGGCCATGACCGGACTGTCGATGGGCGGGTTCGGCGCGATCACGATGGGCCTGCGGAACCCCGATCTGTTCATCTCCATCGGCAGCACGAGCGGGGCGCTCGAGTACGGCCGGCAGGCGGCGGCGCGGCTGCGGGGCGAGCTCGAGCCGCGGCCCCGGCGCACGCCGACGGCCGAGCAGGCGGCCCGCCGGCGGCAGGCCAACCCGCTCATCGGCATCGACGGCTTCAGCAGCCAGGTCGAGCGCACGCCGAGCGGCACGATGTTCACGACCCCCGAGCAGGCCGAGGCCTACGACCCGTTCACGCTGATCAAGCAGGTCGCGCGGGAGGACCTGCCGCACATCTACCTCGACTGCGGCACCGAGGACCGGCTGATCGCCGGCGCCCAGGAGCTCGCCGGGTACATGGCCGCGGAGAACATCCCCTTCAACTACATGCAGATGCCCGGCGCCCACAACGCGGCGTACTGGATCGAGGCCATCGGCCACATCATGTCGGTGCAGTACGAAGTGATGCAGCGGGCCCTCGGCCAGCGTCCGTTCGGCCGGACCCGCCGCTCGACGAACTGAGCCGCCGGGGTACCGCGGCGCCGTGACCTGCCACGGGACGCGGCGCCGCGTGCTCCAACGGATGGCCTCCGCGGCCTCCACCGGCCAACGACGCAATGCGCGGCGACTGCCTGGGCGTGGGGAGTTCCGTGATACCGCAGATTCGCCGTACGGTCCCGGCAACGCGATGCGCTACGCGCGGATCTGCGGCCAGGCTCCGCCCAGCCGACCGGGATGGAACGTCACGCCATTCGCCGCCAGGGCCTCGGCCAGCGCCTCGGCGTCGCCCGTGAACAGCGACGAGGCGTCCGTGAGCACCGCCTCGCCGGCGTGGTGCGGCGGCAGCAGAGCGACAACGGCGTCGGCCCGCTCCAGGGCGCTGCGCCATTGCCGTGACAGGTCCGCGGCTCGCGGGGGCGGCCCTTCGAACGCGAGCGACGCCAGCTCGTCGGCCGAGTAGCGGGACGAGCGGCGCGCCTCGGCGAGGATCCCCCCCGGCGTGAAGCCGGGGTCCTTCCCGCACGCCGCCCAGGCCAGATAGCCGAGCGGCTGGAGCCGTGCGTCGCACGCCAGCACGTCCACCCAGTCGCGCGCCTCGAGCCGCCCGACGAGGGCCAGCACCTTGTTCGTGGCGAGGTCGAACGGATGAAGGGCGAGCCCCAGGTCGTCGTCCTCGACCAGGGGAAAGAAGCGGAACGCGCTGTCCCGCGTCCATTCCATGACCAGGCGGTCCGTTCCGCGCGCGATCGCCGCCTCGACATAGCCGGGACGTTCGCGTAGCGATGCGACCGTGAACCCGACCGACTCGAGCGCGAGCCGGTCACGGTCCCAGGATCGCGCGACCGCCTCGGTCGTGTCGGAGAACACGTCGACGTCCCGCGACAAGCGGTGCGAGCGGAGGGCGACGCTCAGCCCCACGCCGCCGGCCACGTAGCTGTCGCGGTGGCGGCGGCGCCCGTCGGCTAGGAGGCGGCAGACGTCCCGCTGGAGCGGCGTGAAAGCCATGTCCGCACCTCGGCGACGCGGTGGAGCGCCGGCACGTCGCCGTGCCGCTCTATCAGCCGCAACACCCGCTCGCGTTCGGCGGCGGTGGCCGGGTAGTAGTCCTCGCGAAGAAACCAGAGACACCGGAGGCGGTAGTCGTCGACGAGACGGCGCAGCAAGTCTTCGGGCAGCGCGGGATCCATACGGCTATCCTATTCGACGCGTGCGACGGATTCACCCGGGAAGCACTCGGATGTCGATTCCGCCGTACCGGCCTCGGCCGTCAGCCGCAGGCGCGGCCACGCGGAGTAGCTTCGGCGGGGGGGATATCCGGGATTCACGCCGCGTCGCGGTCGCGACGGCCGGCCAGGAAGCCCTCGAGGGCGCCTTCGAGCCTGGCCATGCGCTCGCGCAGGTCGCCGATCTCGTGGGTGACGCCGTCGAAGCCCTTGTTGACGTTGTCGGTGAGGGCGTCGAAGCGTCTCTCCAGCTTGTCGGTGCGGTTGACGAGCTCGGAACGAAGCCACACGGAGAGCGCGACCACCAGGGCGGGTGTCAGCAAGGGCGTGATGGCTTCCATCGGTTTCGGAATAGCCCGCTGGGCCGTCGCCAAGGCGTGGCGTGCCCTTGGGGTGCGGTGGTCCGGGCGATGCAACGCGGGTCTCGCCACGGGCTCCGGGCAACAGTCGGCGATTCAGCGCCGGGAGCCCTGCCCCCAGCCGCACGACCGGCCGGCGTTCTGCTCGTCGAGCCACGCCTGGAGGGGCGCGAAGTAGTCGAGGATGGCGGTGGCGTCCATCTCGCGCCCGCCCGTGCCCAGCTCGAGGACGTCGCGCCAGGGCCGGCTCGCGCCCGGCTCGAGCATCGCCTGCAGCCGCTCCCCCGCTTCCCGGCTGCCGTAGATCGAGCAGCGGTGCAGCGGCCCCTCGTGGCCGGCCACCTCGCACAGGGCCCGGTGGAACTGGAACTGCAGGATGTGGGCGAGGAAGTAGCGCGTGTACGACACGTTGGCGGGTACGTGATACTTGGCCCCGGGGTCGAAGTCGGCCTCGCTGCGCGGCGCCGGGGGGCTGACGCCCTGGTAGGCGGTCCGGAGCTCCCACCAGCCCTCGTTGTACGCCTCGGGCTCGATCTCGCCCGAGAACACCCGCCAGCGCCACTGGTCGACGAGGAGGCCGAAGGGCAGGAACGCGACCTTGTCGAGGGCGAGCCGCAGCAGCAGCCCGACGTCGCGGTCGGCCGGGGTCGCCCGGTCGAGCAGCCCGACCTCGACCAGGTACTCGGGGGTCATGGAGAGGGCGATGGTGTCGCCGATACCCTCGTGGAAGCCGTCGTGGGCGCCGTCCCGATCCAGCGGAGACTGGCTCCGGTAGGCCCGTTGATAGTAGTTGTGACCCAGCTCGTGGTGGATGGTGACGAAGTCCTCCCCGTTCACGTCGAGGCACATCTTGATGCGCACGTCCGAGGCCTGGTCGAGGTTCCAGGCGCTGGCGTGGCAGACCACGTCGCGGTCGGCGGGCTGGACGAACAGCGACCGCTCCCAGAACGTCTCCGGCAGGGGGTCGAACCCGAGCGAGCTGAAGAAGCGCTCGCCATAGCGCACCATCTCGACCTCGCCGACGTCCGCGTCCTCGATCAGGTCGGTCAGGTCGTAGCCCGGGGCGCTCCGCCGGGGGGCCACGAGGTCGAAGACGTTGGCCCACGACTGGCTCCACATGTTCCCGAGCAGATGGGCGGGAATGGGGCCGTCCGGGGGGACGATGGCCGAGCCGTACTCGTCCGCGAGCGATGCGCGGACGTGGCAGTGCAGCGACTCGTAGAGCGGGCGGACCTGGCCCCACAGCCGATCGAGCTCGACCGTGAACGCGTCGGGGGGCATGTCGTAGCCGGCGCGCCAGAGCTCGCCGAGGTCGGCGAACCCCAGGTCGCGGGCGCCGGCGTTGGCCAGCTCGACGAAGCGGGCGTAGCCGTCGCGCAGCGACGGCGCCACCGCCCGCCAGCCGAGCCACAGGTCGAGCAGTTCGTCGGTGTCGCGAACCTCTGCCATCCGCCGTTCGAGCTCGGGCAGCTGCAGGCAGTCGTCGCCGCCGTCGAGACAGTACTCGCCGCGACCGTAGTCGGCCTCCATCTCGGCCGCGATGGTCGACAGCTCGGCCTGCAGCGCCGGGTCGGCGGGCGCCGCCACCCCCATCGACGTCTTCAGCCGCAGCAGCTTGCGCCGCAGGTCTTCCGGAAGCTCGACGTCGTCGAACCGCGCCGCGTCGGCGGCCAGCTCCATGGTGAGGCCGATGACCGCGGTCTGGGCCTCCGCCGCCTGCGCGGTGGTGTCATCGGTGATGTAGGTGCTCTGGATCCACGCCGCCCGCCCCGCCGAGATCCAGGCGTCGAGCAGTCGGGTTTCAGCCGCGTCGAGGAACGTGCGCGCCTCATCGGCGGTCGGCGGGGCGTCGCCGCAGGCCGCGGCCATGACCGCGAGCGCGCCGGCAAACCGAGTCATCCGTGTCATGGGCGACCTGTCTCTCCTGCAAACCTGTGCGGCGCGGACTCCTGCGCCGCGACCGGCCGCGCCGCCGCCCGCTCTGCCCGCCACCGGTCGACGAGTCCGTCGCGCACCAGAATCGTGTCCGCCCGGTCGGACCCGGTCGAGACGATCGCGACCGGAATCCCGCTCAGCTCCTCGATACGGGCCAGGTACGCCCGGGCCTCCGGCGGCAGGTCCTCGTACCGGCGTACGCCGGCGGTGGGCCGCGACCACCCGGGCAGACGCTCGTACACGGGAGTGCAACCGGCGAGGACGGTGCGGCTCGCGGGAAACTCCGTCAGCAGGCGCTCGCCGTGGCGGTAGCCGGTGCACACGGGAATCTCGTCGAGGCCGTCGAGCACGTCGAGCTTGGTGACCGCGAGCGCGTCCAGGCCGTTGACACGCACCGCGTAGCGGACCACCACCGCGTCGTACCAGCCGCAGCGGCGCGGGCGTCCGGTCGAGGCCCCGTACTCGCGCCCGCTCTCGCGCAGCAGGTCGCCCTCGGTCCCGTGCAGCTCGGCAGGAAGCGGCCCCTCGCCGACCCGGGTCGTGTACGCCTTCGCGATGCCGAGGACCGAGCCGATGGCGCGGGGGCCGATGCCGAGGCCGGTGCAGATGCCGCCGACCGTCGAGTTTGACGAGGTGACGAACGGATACGTCCCGTGGTCGATGTCGAGCAGGGTCCCCTGAGCGCCCTCCAAGAGCACGCACTCTCCCGCCTCGAACGCCCGGGCGAGGAACACCGACGCGTCGCCCACCCAGCCGGCCAGCCGGCGCCACACCGCGCACATCTCCGCGTGCAGCGGCCGCCAGTCGGCGGCCGCGCCGCCCAGCGCCTCGTTGCGGGCCGACACGTTCGCGCGAATCGCCGCTGCCAGGGCCCCGTCCTCCGACGCGTCGGCGAGATCCGCGACCCGGATGCCGCGGCGGCCGACCTTGTCCTCGTAGGTGGGCCCGATGCCCCGCGAGGTCGTGCCGATGCGCTGATCGCCGCGACGCGCCTCGGACAGCGCCTCGAGGTCGCGGTGATACGGCAGGATGACGTGGGCCCGGTCGCTGATGAGCAGCCGGTCGCCGACGTCGATGCCCTGGGCCGCGAGCGTCTCGATCTCGGAGAACAACGCCGCCGGATCGACGACCACCCCGTTGCCGATGACGCACCGCACCCCCGGGTGCAGGATGCCCGACGGCAGCAGGTGCAGGATGAACTCGGTCTCGCCCGTCCGCACGGTGTGGCCGGCGTTGTGACCTCCCTGATAACGCGCCACAATGGAGGCGTTGGGCGTCAGCAGGTCGACGACCTTGCCCTTGCCCTCGTCGCCCCATTGCGCGCCGATGACGGCGATGTTCACTGTGTTCCTCGTTCCGTGTAATCGCGCCACGATGGAAGCGTCGGGCGTCGGCAGGTCGACGACCCCGCCCTTGCCCTCGTCGCCCCACCGTGCGCCGATGACGCCGATGTTTACCGTGTTCCTCGTTCCGTGCAAGGCCGACCGGCGGACCATCCACCGGACCGCGTCCCGGCCGCGCGCCACGGGTCGCCCGGCCGCGGCCGAATCGGCCACGCCAAGCGATCGATAGTAGCAGAAGGGCTCGGGCCGCGCACCCATCGAGGAGCGGGCCGGGTGAACGACCGCGCCGCCGGCGGCCCGGGGGGCGCGTGCCGCGGAGAAGCGATGCGGTCGACTCCACGTCCCGCGATCGAGACAAGGCTCCTCGCCGCCCTCGAGGCGGCGCCCCCGCGCATACCCGTCGTCGTCGGCGGCTGCGGCAGCGGCCGGACCGCGACGCTGCTTCGACTGCGGAAACGGCTCGGAGCCGGGGCCCCTTTCGTCGACCTCGAACGGATCGCCAGCACCCCGGAACGCTGCCTGTCGTCGGTGCTCGACGCCGCCCGCGGCCACGAGCCGGACCCCGGGGTCTCCGCCCCGGAGGCCGGTTCGCCGGGCGATGCGTTCGATCGCCTCTGCCGTTTCTTCAGCCGCGCCCGAGACGCCGCCGGCGGCCCCCTCACGTTCCTGCTCGACGAGATGCTCGAGATCCGCACCTTCGAGAGCTTCCCGGGGTTGCGCGGCGCCCTGCGGGCGTTCCTGCAGTCCATCTGCGACAGCCCGAACCGGTTCGTCCTGACCACCCGGTTCGCGACCCGCACGCTGCGGCTGTTTCGAGACGCACCGGGACGGTTCGAGCTCGTGCATCTCCCGCCGCTGTCCCCCGGCGAGGTGCGCGCGACGCTCGCGGGTCTCGACCTCGACGGACTCGACGACCGGCGGCGCGACACCGCCGGGCTCGTTCACGCCCTGACCGACGGACGCCCGCGCTACGTCCAGCTCCTCGCCGCCGGAGCGGCCGCCCGCTGCGCCGGCCCCCTCGACGCCCTCGCGGCGGGGCTCGCGCCCGACGCCCCCCTGTCGACGGCCTGCCGCCTCTCCTGCGAGCTGCGGCTGCACCGTGCGCGCGGCTACGGGGCCCTCAAGGCCATTCTCCACCTCCTCGCGGACGAAGAGCCGCTCTCGTTGACGGAGATCGCCGATCGGCTGGGCCGCACCCCGGGCGCCACCCGGGACTACCTGTGGTGGCTGGAGGACGTCGACCTGATCGCGGCCCGGCGAAGACGCTACCACTTCGCCGACCCGCTGCTGCGCCTCTGGGTCCATCTGCACGGCAGAGCGGCGCCGCCGAGCCCCGAGGACCTGTCGCGCGCCGCCCGCGAGTACGCGGCGGCCCGCGCTCCCGAGCTGACGCCGCCCGCCGCCGCGGCGCCGGAGTGACGCCTACCGCGACGGCGCCTCCGGGGGGCTCTCGAGCACCGCGAGCGCCCGTTCGGCCGCCCGCTGCTCCGATTCCTTCTTGGTGCGGCCCTCGCCCCGGGCCAGGGGCTGCTCTCCCGCCCGGACCTCGGTCTCGAAGACCCGGCGATGGGCAGGCCCCGTCGTGCTCACCAGCTCGTACCGCGGCAGGCCACGGTCGCGGGACTGCAGCCGTTCCTGCAACGCCGACTTGTGGTCCTGCGTCATGCCGGGGGTGACCTCGCCGGCGCGGACGGCGTCGAGCCCGGGCCTGAACCACCGCTCGATGAACCCATCCGCCGCCTCGATCCCCCCGTCGAGGTAGACGGCGGCCACCACCGCCTCGAAGGTGTCGGCGATGAGCGAGCGCTTGGTGCGGCCGCCGGTCCTCTCCTCCCCGCGCCCGAGCAGGAGATGGTCGCCGAGGCCCAGCCCCTCCCCGACCCGGGCCAGCCCCGCCGTCGACACGAGCACCGCCCGCGCCTTCGACTTCTGACCCTCGTTCCAGTCCGGGCACTCGCGAAACAGCCGGTCCGAGATCACGAACCCGAGCACCGCGTCGCCGAGGAACTCGAGCGACTCGTTGTCCCGGACCCCGCCGCTGGCGTCCTCGTGGGCGCGGGAGCGATGGGTCAGGGCATGCTCGAGGAGGCCGGGGTCCTTGAAGCGGTACCCCAGCGCCTCCTCGACGGCGCGGAACTCGTCCCGGATGCGCGTCACCCGGTCGGTGACCTGCCGGCCGAACTCGGCGATGAGGCGCCGGGCGCGACCGGCCTGCTCGCCGCGCACGGTCAGCCGCACCTCGCCCAGCGCGTTCACGGTGAGGGGGAAGATGGCGTGGGGCGCCTCCGACGAGACCACCGCGTCGATGCCCCGCGTCTCGAGAAGCCCGCTCACCACGTCGGCCTCGATCGTCGACTGGGTCCGGAACACGACCTGCGGATCGGAATCGGTCACGGGCGGCTCGCGGGCGGCGGGAGGGAAGGCGGGTCTCCGACCCGGAGCAGGACGATGGTCATGTCGTCATGCTGCTCGGCGGCGCCGGCGAACGCCTCCACGTCGCCCAGAATGCGCTGCTTCAGGGCGTCCGACGACAGGTCTATGTGCTCGGCCAGGGTCCGGCTCAGCCGCTCCTCGCCGAAGAGGTCCGAGTCCACGTTCATCGCCTCGGTGACGCCGTCGGTGAACAGGGCGACCAGATCGCCCGTCTCTATGGGGAACGTGGACTCTTCGAGCAGCTCGATGAACTTCTCCTCGACCCCGTCGATCTGCAACCCGACCACCAGCCCGTCCGGCGCCAGGACCCGGGGCGTGCGGGATCCCTCCAGGGCGCAGGGCACGTGGATCAGGGGCGTATGGCCGGCCCGCGCGTAGGTCAGGCGGCGGGCCGCGAGGTCGACGATGGCGTAGGTCATGGTGATGAACGTCCGGCCGTCGAGGCTGGCGGACAGGATGCGGTTGACCTCGATGAGCAGCTGCCTGGGGCTCTCGTGGAACCGGCTCAGCGACAGCACCACGCCCTTGAGCTCGGCCATGTAGAACGCCGCCGACGTGCCCTTCCCCGACACGTCGGCCACCAGCACCCCCACCCGATGCTCGTCCAGCCGGATGAAATCGTAGTAGTCGCCGCCGACCTCCCGCGCCGGGCGGCAGGCCGCGGCCACCGCGAGGCCCGGCACCGACGCCGGCCCCTCGGGCAGGAGCGACATCTGGATGTCGCGCGCGATCCGCAGCTCCTCCTCGAGCCGCCGTTTCTCCTCCGCCTGCGTCAGGAGATTCGAGATGCTGCCGGTCATCGCGTTGAACGACTCGGCCAGCTCGCCCAGCTGGTCCTCGGTGTCGACCCGGATGCGGTGGGCGAGATCGCCCTCCCGCACGCGTTCGGTGCCGGCGAACAGCTCGTGCACCGCCCCGGTGATCGACTTGGCGAGGGCGAGGCCCATGACCACGGCGACCGCCTCGATGGTCAGGAACATGACCCCGATCAGCGTCAGGAACACCAGAAAGACGCGGGCCAGGCTGACGTCCCCGCCCTGGGCGAGCTGGCGGTAGAACGCCGCGGGATGCACCAGGAAGTCGACTTCTCCCCGTCCCGGGTCACCCGTAGACCAGTCGAGCATGTCGACGTACGCCACCGACGGCAGGTTCAGGGTCGGCGCGGCCCGGACCGGCGCTCCGAACGACACTTGCCGTCCGTCGGCTCCGGTTCCGGCGGCGCCCGCGTCCGGGCCGTCGGCCGTCGCGATCACTCGAAACCCGGTGAGGGTGACGCCGCGCGAGGCCTGCATGCGCCGCGTGACCTCGCCGGCGATGGGGAGATCCGCGACCACCGCGTACGCCTGCCCGTTCGCGTCGAACTTCTGCACGCCGCGGGCCACCACCGTCCGGCCGGCCCGGCCGCGGGTCAGGACGACACCGCCCGTTTCGGAAGCGTCGCCGAGCCACGCGGGGAACGGCAGATCGCCGGAGGCATGGCGCCACGGCCCGGCGGTCGCCATCGCGCGGTCGCGGCCGGCCGGCGACTCCGAAGACACCGCGATGGACGCATCGGGATAGCGCTCCCGCACCGCCCGCACCCGATTCGCCAGCACCGGCTGCATTTCCGCCGGATCGACGCGCCCGCGCAGCTCGATGCTGGTCATGGCCGCGAGCCCGCCCGCGTCTTCCATCGCGTCCGCGAAGCTGAGCTGCACGAGCGACGAGCTGACCGTGAACAGCAGCAACGCACCCGACACCAGGAAGAACGCCCCGAACAGCAGGATCGGCACGAAGCCGATCAGCACGTACGACAGCACGAGCTTCCGCCTGACCCGCCACAGAAAACGCTGCTGGAGCCGGTTCAGCATCCGCACGAGCAGGTAGCCCAGAGCGGCCACCAGGGCCAGGGTTCCTGCCGCATCCAGGACCTGCAGCCATCCCGAGGCGGCTCCCCCGAACAGGGCGATCAGCGCCTTGAGCCCGAGGGCCGCGATGATGGTGAGCCCCGGCGTGGACGCCACGAACAGCTCCGCCACCTCGCCGAGCGTCTCGACAAGCACGCGCAGGGGTCGGGCGCGGCCGGCACGGTCAGGTCCGCCGGCCCGGCCGTCTCCGGGGTCGGAGACGCGAGGCGCGGGAGCGGGCGAAGCGGCCGTCTCTCCAGGATCGGACGCCGGTGCCTGCGAGTCCATAGGGGGCGGCGCAAGATGTTATCAGAGCCCGCCGGTGCTCATCGCGGCCGGGCGGGCGCCGGGCCGGTCATCGCCTCGATCCAGGCGAGGTAGCGGGGGTCTCCGTCCGTCACCGGCATCACCAGGAGCTCCGGCGACTCGTAGGGATGCAACTCGCCCACACGGCGGCACAGGCGATCGACGCAGGCCCTCCGGGTCTTGACGAGAAGCTGGCGCTCCCGCGCCCGCTCGATCCGGCCCTGCCACCGATAGACCGACTCGACGTCCGGCAGGATGTTGACGCAGGCCGCGCACCGCTCTTCGACGAGCGTCGAGGCGAAGCCCTGGACGTCGGCATCGACCGGAAACGTGATCAGGACCACGACCGCATCGGAAGCGCTCACTCATCCCCCCGCGTTCCCCGGCGGCCCGCCGGAAGCCAGTCTCTCTCCGATAACGATCGCCCCCGCCTCGCGAGGCGCCGCGGGCCGCCCGGCGGCCCGCCGGAAGCTAATCTCTCAACCCGTTTCGACCGACATACCGGGTGGATGCCCCACACCGCACGACGCCCGGCCCGCCGGCCCGGCGCCTCGAATCGGACCTCTCGGGGACGCGATCCGCTGGCCCAGCCGGCGCTGCCCTTCCCCGGCTCGACGCCGGCCGGCCCTCCCCCGGTGCGCCGCGGCGAGGAGAGCCCATGGCAGAGGCGCCACCTCGCGCGCCTGCTGTTCAGCCTGCTCACCGCGATACTGATCGCGAACGCGCTGATCGGCGACCGGGGCCTGCCGGCGACCCTCCGCATCCGGGGCGAGCACCGGGAGCTGGCCGCCGCCATCGCGGCGCTGCGGGCGACGAACCAGAGCCTCAGGCACGAGGCGGAGCGGCTTCGCAACGATCCGGCTGCGATAGAGGCGCTGGCCCGCGGCGACCTCGGGCTCATGCGCCCCGGCGAGCGGCTCTTCATCGTCACCGACCGGCCCGCGCCGGGCACCGTCGAGGCGCAACGAGCCCGCCACCGGGCCTCGTCGCGCGGCGCGCAGCCCCGGGACTTGCTGGCATCCAATTGATCTGCTATGATAATCCAACGATTCAAACACTGCTCATCCGGTCGGGAAAGACCGGACGGCGGTTTCGGCGATTGACGCGGGGTGGAGCAGTCCGGTAGCTCGTTGGGCTCATAACCCAAAGGTCGGGGGTTCAAATCCCCCCCCCGCAACCAAACACCAGCGGGCCGGCATAGACCTCATGCCGGCCCGCTTCGTATGTACCGGGGTCTCGCGGTCCGGGGGTATGTACCGGGGTCTCGCGGTCCGGGGGTCCCGCTTCGCATGTTCCGGTCTCGCGGTCCGGGGACTCCGTGGCGCCCCCGGCCGGACCCGCCCCCCCGCTTCCAGGAGCAACGCAGTCACTATGAAGACGATGTCGCAGTCTCGCGGAGCGCGCTTTCTCGTGGACGCCGTCGAGCCGCGGGACGTCGTCTGCCCGGAGGACATGGGCGACGACGAGCGGCTGCTGATGCAGTCCATCCGGGAGTTCGCCGAGCAGGAGGTGGCGCCCCGGCTCGACGAGATCGACCGGCGCGACATCGACGTCATCCGTCCCCTGTTCAGGAAGGCGGCCGACCTCGGCATCTTCATGGCGGAGGTGCCCGAGGCGCACGGCGGGCTCGGCCTGAGCCCGCTGGCCGTGGCCGGCATGAACGAGTGCCGCTCGCAGCTCGGGGGGCTGGCCTCGACGGTGTTCGCCCACCAGGGCATCGGCACCCTCCCCCTCGTCAACTTCGGGACCGCCGACCAGATCGACCGCTATCTGGACCGCTGCATGCGGGGCGAGCTGATGGCGGCGTTCGCGCTGACCGAGCCCGAGGCCGGCTCCGACGCCATGAACATCCGGACCACCGCCGTCCTCAATCCCGAGGGGACGCACTACGTCGTCAACGGCTCCAAGCAGTGGATCACCAACGCGGGGTGGGCCGACCTGTTCATCCTCTTCGCCAAGGTGGACGGCACTGCCTTCTCCGCCTTCCTGCTCGATCGGGACACGCCCGGGGTGACCGTCGGCCCCCACGAGCGCCTGCTCGGCCTGCAGGGGTCGTCGGTGTGCGCGATGCAGCTCGACGACGTCGCCGTTCCCGCCGGGAACCTCCTCGGCGAGGTCGGCCAGGGGCACCGGGTGGCCATGTGCACCCTCAACGTCGGCCGCATGAAGATGGGCGCCAACTGCGCCGGCTCGGCCAAGAAGGCCCTCGCCGCCACCACCCGCTACGCGGCCGACCGGCGGCAGTTCGGCCGGCCGATAGCCGAGTTCGGCCTGATTCAGCGCAAGCTCGCGGAGATGGCGGCCCGCGCCTACGGGGCCGAGTCGGTGGCCTACCGCACGGCGGGGCTCGTCTACGCGGCCATCGAGGACCTCGGCCGGCAGGGGGCCGTCTCGCTCGACGCGAAGCTGCGCACGTTCGCCGAGTTCTCGGTCGAGTGCGCGATGGCCAAGGTCCTCGGGTCCGAGGCCTACCACGCGGTGGCCGACGACGCCCTGCAGGTGTACGGCGGCTACGGCTTCAGCGAGGAGTACCCCGCCGCCCGCTGGTACCGCGACTCGCGCATCACCCGCATCTACGAGGGCACGAGCGAGATCTGCCGCCTCTCCATCGCCAAGACCCTTCTCAAGCGGGCGGACCGCGGCGAGCTCGAGCTGCGCGAGGCGGTGGCCGGCCTGCCCGCCGGTCCCACCGGCCGGCCGTCCGGGGACACCTCCCTCGCGGCCCTTCGCGCCGGCGTCGGCGACCTCAAGCGCCTGTTCCTCTTCGTGCTGGCGCAGGTGTGGGACAACGTGGACGAGGCGCGGCTGCTCGACCCCGACCACCAGGCGTACCTCGCGGGCCTCGCGGACATCGCGATGGAGACATACCTCGCCGAGAGCACCGTCCTGCGAGTCTCGAAGCGGTGGGAGGGCCGCTCCGGAGGCGACGCCGAGGCGGAGACCGCGCTGGCGCGTATCGTGTTCTTCCGGTCGACGGAACGCATCCGGCAGGAGGCCACCGAGCTGCTGGGGAGTCTGGTGGCGGGCGAGAGGCTCGCCGCCGCCCTGGAACGCGTCACCGCCTGGCTCCCCGTCCCCGTCGGCCTCGTCGAGAGCCGTGCGCAGGTCGCGCGCGCACTCGTCGCCCGCGGCGGCTGGGTGCAGCCGGCCGCGGTGTAACGAGCCAGACGCCCTGGCCGCCGCTGACGAGTGGCAGCAGGCATCCCACCTCGGTGACCGGTACTGGCTCTACGTCGTCTTCGACTGCGCTACGCCCGCTCCGCGCCTCGTCCGGGTCCACGACCCCGTCCACCGACTGCTCGCGAAGAACCGCGAGTCGTCCGGCGGATCGTCTCCGCCCAATCGCTGATCGACGGGCTTCTCGGCCACCGCTTCCACGGAGCGAGGGTCGGTTGGCGCCCGCTCTTCGGAGCGCCGGAGAGGCGGGAGGCAGCGCACATTGACAGTTGTAGGGTAAGACAATATCTTGCTCCGGCGATGAGAACTTCCGTCTCCACGAAGGGGCAGATCGTGCTCCCGGCCGAGATTCGGCGGCGGGATGACGTCGAGCCGGGCCAGGAGTTCGACGTCGAACGCATCGAACGGGGCGAGTACCGGCTCGTCCGCCGAGCGCCCGCCACCAACGAGGGCGTCGTCGACTGGCTGCTGGACTGTCCGGAGAAGGGCTACTTCGTGCCGATCGAGTCGGAGAGCACGGATACGCTGTGACCTTCCTGGTCGACGGACCCCAGCGAGAGATGACGGCAGCGGCGGCCGTCCGCACCCCGCCCCACCCGCGATGCACTCCCCCGCGGCTCCGCCGCTACGAGCGATTCCCCCGGACCGACCGGCGCTCCCGATCTGACGACCGGCGTCAAGCGGACGTGCTCGGGGCTCGACCCAGGGCGGCGACGATGGCCGCGGTCATCTCGGCCGTCGTGGCGGCGCCGCCCAGATCGCCGGTGCGGGTCGCGCCGGCGGCGAGCACCGCCTCCACTGCCGCCTCGATGGCTGCCGCCGCGTCCGCCTCCCCCAGGTGCTCCAGCATCATGGCCCCCGTCAGCATCTGCGCGACGGGGTTGGCGACGCCCTTGCCCGCGATGTCCGGCGCCGAGCCGTGGACGGGCTCGAACATCGAGGGATGGGTGCGGTCGGGGTTGAGGTTGGCGCCGGGGGCGAGGCCGATGGAGCCGGCTACGGCGGGGCCGAGGTCGGAGAGGATGTCGCCGAAGAGGTTGCTCGCGACGATGACGTCGAACCAGTCGGGGTGCTGGACGAGGTGGGCGGTGAGGATGTCGATGTGGTACTGGTCGGTCCGCACGTCGGGATAGTCGGCGGCCACCGCCTCGAAGCGCTCGTCCCAGAACGGCATGGTGTGGATGATGCCGTTCGACTTGGTCGCCGACGTCAGGTGCTTCGCGGGACGCGCCCGCGCCCGCTCGAACGCGTAGCGCAGCACCCGGTCGACGCCCTCCCGCGTGAACACGGACTGCTGCACCGCGAGCTCGGCCGGCGTCCCCGCGTAGAGGCGGCCGCCGATCTCGGAGTACTCGCCCTCGTTGTTCTCCCGGACGATGACCATGTCGATGTCCGCGGGCCGACGGTCCGCGAGCGGCGTGCGCACGCCCGGCCAGAGCCGCACGGGGCGCAGGTTGACGTACTGGCGGAACTGCCGGCGGATGGGGATGAGGAGCCCCCACAGCGACACGTGGTCGGGCACCCCGGGGTACCCCACGGCCCCGAGGAACACCGCGTCGAAGCCCGCGAGCTCGTCGATGCCGCGTCCCCCCGTCATGCTGCCGCTACGCGCGTAGAGCTCGCACGACCAGTCGAACCCGGTCCAGTCGAAGCCGAAACCGTAGCGCCGGCCGGCCGCTTCGAGCAACTCCTGGGCCGCGGGCACGACCTCCTTGCCAATCCCGTCGCCGGGTATCACCGCAATGCGATAGGTTCTCACTGCCATGGTCCTCGTTCGAAACGGGGTACGCGTTCGTAAGGACCGCTACCCCACCGCGCCGGCTCGCCGCAGCTCGGCGATCTCCTCCGCCCCGAACCCCGCGTCGCCGAGTATCTCGTCGGTGTGCTCGCCGAGCCGCGGCGCGGGGCGGCCGGGCGCGAGCGGGGTCTCCGAGAGCTTGATCGGCGTGCCCAGGGTCGGGATGCGGCCCAGCGTCGGATGGTCGGTCTCGACCACCAGCTCGCGGGCCCGGACGTGGGGATCGGCCATCACCTCGGCATAGTCGTTGATGGGGCCGCACGGCACCCCGCGCGCCTCCAGGCGCTCCAGCCAGTGCGACCGGGGACGGGCCGCCAGCACTGCCTCGATGCGGGCCGCGAGGGCCTCCCGGTTGCGGATGCGGTGGGTGTCGTCCCGGTACTCGGGATCGTCGGCCCACTCCGGATGCCCGAGGGCCTCGCACAGGCGCCGGAACGTGCGGTCGTTGGCGGCCCCGATGGTCAGGTAGCCGTCGGCGCAGCGGATGGCCTGGTACGGCGCGTTCATGCGGTGCGCCGAGCCGAGCCGCTCGGGGACGCCGCGCCCCGAGAAGTACTGGGTGGCCTCCCACACCGAGAGGGCGACCCCGGCGTCGACGAGCGACGTGTCGACGAGCTGCCCGCGCCCCGTGCGGGTCCGCGCGAGGAGCGCGGACAGGATGCCCGCGACGGCGAAGAGGGCGGCGCCGAGGTCGGTCACCGGTATCCCCGCCTTGACCGGCGGGCGCCCCGCCTCGCCGGTGACCGACATGAGGCCGGAGACGCCCTGCGCCACGAGGTCGAAGCCCCCCTTGCCGGCGGACGGGCCGGTCTGGCCGTAACCCGAGATGGACGCGTAGACGAGACGCGGATACCGCCGGGAGAGCTCCGCGTAGTCCAGGCCGAACTTCTCGAGCACCCCCGGCCGATAGTTCTCCACCAGCACGTCGGACACCGCGGCGAGGTGCCGCACCGCGTCGCGGCCGGCCGGCTGCTTCAGGTCGACGACGATGCCGCGCTTGCCGCGGTTGACGGCGTTGAAGCTGGGGCTGTCGCTGCCGACGGCGCCCGGCATGCGCCGGGTCGAGTCGCCGGCGGGCGGCTCGACCTTGATCACGTCGGCGCCCATGTCGCACAGTAGCATCGAGCAGAACGGCCCGGCCATCACCTGGGTGAGGTCGAGCACGCGCAATCCGTCGAGTGCCGAGTTCATCGTTCCAGTCCGGTAACCGTCGGCGGCGCCGACTGCCGACCGACCGACCCTGCCAGGCGTCCGCACCGTTCTGCGGCGCGGACCCCTGGTCCGACAATCGTCCCCCGACGGCACCGCGGCCGCCGGGCCAACGTCTCCGGGGAGCCGGCTCGTTCCGCCGCGCAGATTCCCCGGGGAACCAGGAGAGTCACTCCGTGCCTACGTCCACGCCCGACGCCCTTTACGCCGTCGACGGTCCCGTCGCCACCCTCACGTTCAACCGCCCCGCCGCCCGCAACGCGATGACCTGGGCGATGTACGACGCCCTCGTCGACGCCTGCGACGCGGTGGACGCCGACCCCGCGGTCAGGGTGCTCGTGCTGCAGGGGGCCGGGGACCGCGCCTTCGTCGCCGGCACCGACATCAGCCAGTTCCAGGATCTGCGAACCCCGGACGACGCGCTCGGGTACGAGTCGAGGCTCGATCGGGTGATCGACCGGCTGGAGCACGTGCGCATACCCACCATCGCCCGCGTCCAGGGAGTGGCCGTCGGCGGCGGCTGCGTCATGGCGATAGCCTGCGACCTGCGCATCTGCGGCCCCGGGGCCCGGTTCGGCATTCCCGTGGCCCGCACCCTCGGCAACTGCCTGTCGGCCCGCAACTGCGCCCGACTGCTGGACCTCGTGGGACCGGACCGGCTCAAGGACATCATGTACACCGCCCGCCTCCTCGACGCCCGCGAGGCGCTGGCGGCGGGGCTCGCGACGCGCGTCGTCGACGACGACCGTCTCGACGAGACGGTGGCGGAGACCGCCGCCGCCATCGCCGCCAACGCCCCCCTGACCATTCGCGCCACCAAGGAGATCGTCCGCCGCGTGCAGCGCGAGCGGCGGCCCGACCCCGCCCTCGGCCACGACCTCATCGTCGAGTGCTACACGAGCGACGACTTCCGGAACGCGGTCGAGGCCTTCGTGGCCCGCCGGGCGCCGACCTGGGCCGGGCGCTAGGCCGCCCATCGCCGCCTCCGGTTCCGCTTGGGCGAACCAACCCGCAGCAGTCCGTGCCGTTCCACGACGCAGACTGCTACCCCGCCCATCGTCGCCTGCGGCTGCGCCGACCGACCCTGCAGGAGTCCGCACCGTTCCAGGGCGCGGACTCCTGGCCCGCTCATCCCGCCAACGCGCGCTCGAACAGCGACGCCACGCGCTCGAGCCCGGCCCCGGCGTCGCCCTCGAGGTGCAGGCGGACGACACGGCGCCCGCGCGCCGCCAGCACCTCCAGATCGCCCAGCGCCTGCGCCATCTCGACGGCCCCGAACGTACAGGAGCGGCCCGGCACCGGCAGATCGACGGCGGCGTCGGTCGTCAGCAGCACGAACACGCCCGTCGCCGGCCCGCCCTTGAACACCTGGCCGGTCGAATGGAGGTAGCGCGGTCCGAACCCGACGCTCGTCGCCACCCCCCGGGAGTCCCGGATGCGCCCGCGGACGCGCTGCAGCAATCCGGTGTTGTCCCCGCTCCGGTCGAGGTAGGCCAGCAGGGCCACGTAGTCGCCGGGCCCCGCGCTCGCGACGTGGGCGGACAGCAACCCTTCCAGGGTATCCGGTCCGCGACCCGAGGCCCGGAGCCGCGAGAGGGTGGCCGGGTCGGCGAACAGGGCGGCCCCCTCCGCCCGCACCGCCGGCGGATCCTCCGGGAATCCCCCGCCCGCCTCCCACGCCGCGGTCAGGGTCCGCGCCGCGACCTTGGCCTGCTCCACGTCGGGCTGGTCGAAGGGGTTCACCCCCAGCACCGCCCCGCAGACGGCGGTGGCGAGCTCCCACCGGAAGAACTCGCCGGCCAGGGCCTCCCGGCCCGGCACCGGCAGGGTGACGACGGGGTGTCCGGCCCCGGCGAGAATCCGCAGCGCCGCGTCCTGCTCGGGCTGGGCGTCGCCCTCGACGCGAAGCTGGACGAACAGGCGATCGGTCCCGTACGCCGAGGGCGGACCCAGGTCCTCGTCGACGATCGGAATCAGCCCGCGCCCCGCCTTGCCCGTCGACTCCGCCAGCAGCTGCTCCAGCCAGCCGCCGAGCACGCGAATCGACGGTGTCAGCACCAGGGTGACCTTGTCCCGGCCGGCGGCGGCGGCGAGTCCGAGCAACAGCCCCGGCCTCACCCCCGGGTTCCTGCCGGCAGGGACGTCGGGGCCGCACCGTTCGGCCATCTTCCGCGCCGGCGCCAGGAACGCCGACACGTCGAGGCCGCAGGCCGCGGCGGGGACGAGGCCGAAGCTCGAGAGGACCGAGAACCGCCCCCCCACGTCGGGGCGGCCGCTCCACACCTGCCGGAAGCCCTCGGCCGCGGCCATCTCCTCGAGGGCCGAGCCCGGATCGGTGATCGCGACGAAGTGCGAGCCGGCCCGCGCGGGTCCGACCGCCTGCCGCATGCGATCCTGGAAGTGAGCGGCCAGCAACGCCGGCTCGAGGGTCGTCCCCGACTTGCTCGACACGATGCAAAGGGTGCGGGACAGGTCGATCCGCGACGCGGTCCGCGCGATCTGCGCCGGGTCCGTGGTGTCGAGCACGTGCAGGGCCGGCGCCCCCGCGGCCCCGCCGAGCACGTGGCCAACGACCTCCGCGCCGAGGCTGGAGCCGCCCATGCCGAGCAGGAGGACGTCGGTGAGCCCGTCCGCCCGCACGCCGTCCGCGAACCGGCTCAACGCGTCGGCCGGTACTTCCGCATGGGGCAGATCCAGCCACCCCAGCCAGCGCGCCTCGTCGCCGCCCGTCCACACGTCCGGGTCCTTGCGCCACAGGCGGCCCACCAGGCCCTCGCGGTCCCAGCGCCGGCATTCCTCGTCGAGTGCGGCCCGGAGAGCGCGGTCGAGCCGCCATTCCGTCGTCGATTCAGTCAGAGAATGCTCCAGCAGAACCAGGGAGCGCGTTTGGGAGGCGCGGACAAACGGGGCGCTCAAGGGCCGATGTGCTGGAGTCTCGCGCCAGCGAAGCTCCCGACGCGACCGACCGTCGCGCCGCTGGAGTCTCGCGCCAGCGAGACTCCCGACGCGACCGACCGTCGCGCCGCATCAGGCCCCCGGCCACTGCCGCGTCTCGAGGCTCCGGATCTTCTCGATGCGCCGGCGATGGCGCTCCTCGCGCGAGAACCTCGCCGCCAGGAAAGTCTCGACGAGCTCGCGGGCCAGGGCCACGCCGACGATGCGCGCCCCGAGGACGAGGACGTTCATGTCGTCGTGCTCCACGCCCTGGTGGGCAGAGTAGGTGTCGTGGCAGACCGCGCCCCGGATGCCGGGGACCTTGTTGACCGCCACCCCCGCTCCGACCCCGCTCCCGCAGATCATCACCCCGCGGTCGGCTCGGCCCTCGCGGACCGCGAGGGCCAGCGATTCCGCGTAGTCGGGATAGTCGGCCGGGGCTTCGCTGTCGGTGCCCACGTCCACGACCTCGTGCTCCCGCTCCCGCAGCATGTCGGCGAGCGACGTCTTCAACCGGAAGCCGGCGTGGTCGGACCCTATCGCCACCCTCATCGTGCCATACTCCGCCATCTCTCCGATCCGCCGGCAGGGCCCGCCGGCGCTCCCGCATCGCCCGGTCAGCCGCCAGCGGGGCGCGGACTGCCCTCTGCGCCGCCGAACCGCAGAATACGGGGGCGCCCCACGCCGCCTCCCGTTGGCGGCGAGGGATCGTACTACAAGCGCCGGCGCGACAAGGACGGCACCAGCGACTGACGGCGCGGGCCGAACCCGTGTCGGCGAGATCCTGCCGTGGACCGGAGTCGCGGTCGCCCAGCGTGACGAGCGCCAGCCGGCGAGGGCCCGCGAGGCTCCGGGTTCGAGGCCGGGCCGACCCCGCCTGCCGCGGCTACGCGCATCGTCCGCCGTCCCGCGACACCGTCTTGACGTCGCGGACGAGGCCGACCCCGGCCATGAGCCGCAGCCCCAGCCAGCCGGGATCGAGCTCCCACCAGCGCAGCCCCAACCGGGCCGAGGCGCTGTGGCGATGGTGGTTGTTGTGCCAGCCCTCGCCCATCGTGATCATCGCCAGCCACCAGCTGTTGCGGCTCAGGTCCCGGGTCTCGTACCGCCGCCGGCCGCGGCGGTGGCCCAGGGAGTTGACGAGGAACGTCGCGTGCATCAGGGCCACGGTGGCGACGACGTAGCCCCACACCAGCATCTGCCAGCCGCCGGTCCCGGGAAAGACCGGCCGCAACCACTCGCCGAGGGCGAACATCGCGGCCGCGCAGGCCAGCGGCGGAACCAGGTCGTGGCGGTTCAGCCAGCGCAGCTCGGGAAAGCGGGCGAGGTCGGGCACGCGCTCGACGCGGGTGTCGAACGCCGCCCGGCCCAGGAACCAGCCCATGTGCGACCACCAGAAGCCGCGGGTCGAGTCGTGCGGGTCGCGGCCGGTGTCGGCGTGGGCGTGGTGGTGGCGGTGGTGCGCAACCCACCACAAGGGTCCGCGCTGCGTCGCCGCCGTCCCGATGAACGCGAAGACGAACTGCACGACGCGCCCCGTGCGGAACGCCCGGTGGGCGAGCCCCCGGTGGAAGAACGCGCTGATCGCGAACGCGCGGACCGCATAGGACGCCAGCGCCACCGACAGCGCGACCCCGCTCCACCCGACCCACCACACCGCCGCGCAGGCCGCGTGCAGGGCCACGAAGGGCACGATGCGCAACCAGTCCACCGACTCGTCGCCGGGGCCGGCGCTGCGCGCCGTGTCGAACCATCTGATTACCGTATCCACCGCTTCTCACTCCATTGGATTCGATGACGCGACCGATTCAGACGACGGCGTGTGCCGTGAACCGGCGTGAGGGACCCGCTGGCCCGCCTTCACGCGGATTTTCACGCGCAGCACGCGGGATGCGGAATGCCCGAGCCGGAAATCGAAAGCCGTCGGGTCGGCTCGCGCACCGGAGGGTGACGGCGGTGCACAGGCGCGAACCGGTCGAAACCAGGAAAGACCATCGCGTCGTGCAGGGGGATTCGGGCCGAGACCACGGCCGCCGCCTCTGGCCGCCGACGGGCTGATTCAGGCTCTCGGACAGTGATCGATACAAGTCTGGCAACTGTACCCGGACGCAGCCCGTCTTCTACTGTCGTCCAGGCTTGCCACGTGGCAAGGTAGTTTCTGTCCCGAAGGAACGCCGTTCGCCGCCTACAGGCCGGCGCCGTTGTCCTTCAGGATCCGCCACACCTTCTCGGGCGTGATCGGAATGTCGATGTGCCGCACGCCGAGGTGCGCAAGCGCATCGACGACGGCGTTGACGATCGCCGGCGGCGCGCCCACGGTCGCCGACTCGCCGACCCCCTTGGCGCCCTGCGGATGGTGCGGCGACGGGGTCACGGTCTTGTCGGTCTCCCACCGCGGCGTCTCCATCGCGGTGGGGACCAGGTAGTCCATGAAGCTCCCGCCCGAGATGTTGCCGTTCTCGTCGTAGCTGATCTCCTCGAGCAGCGCGGGCGCCATGCCCATCGTGAGGCCGCCGTGGATCTGCCCGTCGACGATCATCGGGTTGATGATGTTGCCGCAGTCGTCCACCGCCACGAAGCGGCGTATCTTCACCTCTCCGGTCCCGCGGTCGACGTCGACGACGCAGATGTAGCTGCCGAAGGGGAACGTCAGGTTGGGCGGGTCGTAGTACGAGACCGCCTCGAGGCCGCCCTCCATGCCGGGCGGGTGGTTGGTGTACGCCGCGAACGCAATCTCCTGGATGGTCTTCGACTTCTGCGGCGCGCCCTTCACCGAGAAGGCCCCCGGCGCCCACTCCAGGTCGTCCTCGCTCACCTCGAGCAGGTAGGCGGCGATCTTCTTCGCCTTGTCGCGCACCTTGCGCGCCGCCATCGCCCCCGCCGCGCCGGCCGTCGGCGTCGAACGGCTGGCGTAGGTGCCGAGCCCGTAGGGCGCGGTGTCGGTGTCGCCCTCCTCGATCTCGATGTGGGCGGCGGGAATGCCCAGCTCCTCGGCGAGCACCTGCGCGTAGGTGGTCTCGTGGCCCTGGCCCTGCGACTTGGTGCCGAAGCGGGCGGTCGCCTTGCCGGTGGGATGGACCCGGATCTCGCACGAGTCGAACATCTTGAGGCCGAGGATGTCGAAGTGCTTCGAGGGCCCGGCGCCGACGATCTCGGTGAAGCTCGAGATGCCGATGCCCATCAGCTCGCCCCGCGCGCGCTTCTCGGCCTGCTCCTTGCGAAGCTCGGCGTAGCCGATGCGCTCCATCGCCTTCTCGAGGGCGCGGTGGTAGTTGCCGCTGTCGTACTCCCAGCCCAGCACCGACTTGTAGGGGAAGCTGTCGGCGGGAATGAAGTTCTTGAGGCGCAGGTCGGCCGGATCCATCCCGAGCTCGAGGGCCACGATGTCCGTGAGCCTCTCGATGGTGTGGACCGCCTCCGTCACGCGGAACGAGCAGCGGTAGGCGATGCCGCCCGGCGGCTTGTTGGTGTACACGCCGTCCACCTCGGCGAAGGCGTGCTTCAGGTCGTAGGACCCGGTGACGATGGAGAACAGGCCGGCCGGGAACTTCGACGGGTTCGCGGCGGCGTCGGTGTAGCCGTGGTCGGCCACCGTCTTGATCTTGAGGGCCGTGAGGGTGCCGTCCTTCGTCGCCCCGAGCTCGGCCTTCAGGTGGTAGTCGCGCGCGAAGGAGTCGGCCTGCAGGTTCTCCATCCGGTCCTCGACCCACTTGACCGGCTTGCCCACCACGACCGACGCGGCGATCGCGACGACGTACCCCGGATAGACCGGCACCTTCCCGCCGAACCCGCCGCCGATGTCGGGAGAGATGACCTGGATCTTCTCTTCCGACAGCCCGACGTGTCCGGCCACCAGGGCCAGCACGGTACGGATGGCGTGCGGCGCCTGGGTCGTCATGTAGACCTTGAGCTTGCCCATGACCCGGTCGAAGTCGGCGACGCAGCCGCAGGTCTCGATGGACGCGACGTGGATGCGAGGGATGTACAGGTCCTGCTTGACGACGACGTCGGCGCCGGCGAGCGCGCCCTCCGTCGCCGCCCGGTCCCCCACCTCCCAGTGGAAGATGTGGTTGTCTGTCTTGCCCTCCTTGTCGGTGCGCAGCACCGGCGCGTCGGGCTCGAGCGCCTTGAACGGATCGACGACGACGGGCAGCGGCTCGTAGTCCACCTCGACCGCTTCGACGCCATCGGCCGCCGCGTAGCGGTCCGTCGCGACCACCGCCGCCACCTCCTGCGCCTGGTACATGACCTTCTCGGTCGGCAGCACCATCTGGGTGTCGGACATCAGGGTCGGCATCCAGTGCAGGTTGTACTGCTCGAGGGTCTCGCCGGTGATGACCGCGAGCACGCCGGGGATCTTCAGCGCGTTATCGGAGTTGATGGACTTGATCCGGGCGTGGGCGAACGGGCTGCGGACGATGTCGAGGTACAGCATGCCCGGCAGCTGGATGTCGTCGACGTAGTTGCCCTTGCCGCGGATGAAGCGCGGATCCTCCTTGCGCTTCATCGAGTGACCCATGCCGCACACTTCCGGTGTCGTCTGGGGTGCCATGGTTTTTTCCCCCGGGTCGGCGTCCGGCGTCTTCCGCGCGGGCGCCTGCTTGCTTCTACGCAGACTCCTGGCGCAGCTTCGCGGCCGCGTACTCGATCGACTTGACGATGTTCACGTAGCCGGTGCAGCGACACAGGTTCCCCGAGATCGCCCGCCGGATATCCGCCTCGTCCGGATCCGGGGTCCGCTCGAGCAGCGCGCGCCCGGTCATCAGCATGCCCGGCGTGCAGAAGCCGCACTGCAGCCCGTGCTCCTGCTGGAACCCCTCCTGCAGCGGATGCAGCGTTCCGTCCTGCTCCAGGCCCTCCACCGTCTGCACGTCCCGGCCGTCCGCCTGCACGGCGAGCACCGTGCACGACTTGACGGGCTCGCCGTCGAGCAGCACCGTGCACGCGCCGCAGTGGGTCGTGTCGCAGCCGATGTGGGTCCCGGTGAGGCGCAGCACGTCGCGGAGCCAGTGGACGAGCAGGAGGCGCGACTCGACCGCGGCTTCCTGCGGCGCCCCGTTCACGGTGATCCGAACGTCGTGTGTCGCCATGCCTACTGCCCTCCCGCCCGCTGCAGCGCCCGAGTGATCGCCCGGCCCGTCAGCACGCGCGCCATGTCGCGCTTGTACTCCACCGACCCCCGCCGGTCGGCGCTCGGTGAGGCGGCTTCCGCGGCCAGCCGCGCGGCCTCGGCGACGGCCTCCGCGTCCGGCTGCCGTCCCCGGAGACAGCCTTCCGCCGCGGTGGCCTTGATCGGCGTCGGGCCGGCGTTGGTCAGGCCGATGCCGGCCCGCGCGATCTCGCCCTGCCCGCCGAGCGTGACCTGCGCCGCCGCGGCGGCGGTGGCGAAGTCGCCCACCTTGCGCTCGAGCTTGACGTAGGCGCCTCCGCTGCGCGGCGGCGGAACGGGAATCCTGATCTCGGTGAGAATCTCCGCCGGTGCGAGGGCGGTGGCGAAGAGCCCGGTGAAGAAAGTCGTGATCGGGATGGTGCGCTCGCCCCCGGGGCCTCGCGCCACCACCTCCGCCTCGAGCGCGAGCATCGTCGCCGGGTGGTCGTTGGCGGGGTCGCCGTGCGCCAGGTTGCCGCCCACCGTGGCGCGGTTGCGCACCAGCGGGTCGGCGATGACCGCGGCGGTGTCCAGCAGGATGGGGTACTTCTCGCGGATGAGATCCGAGCGCTCCAGATCGGCTTCGCGCGCCGCCCCGCCGATGCGCAGCCAGCCGTCCGTCTCCGTGATGCCCGCGAGGCCGGGGATGCGTCCGATGTCCACCAGGTGGCCGGCGTCGCCGAGCCGGAGCTTGAGCAGCGGCAGGAGGCTCTGGCCGCCCGACAGCACCCTGGCCTCGTCCCCGAGCCGTTCGAGCAGCGCCACCGCCTCGTCGAGCGTGCCCGGCGCGTGGTAGTCGAATGCCGACGGAATCATGGTGACGCTCCTCAATCCACAAGCAGCCACAGGATCGCGGCCACGATGACGACGGCCAGCCAGAAGCTCGGCCGCCACACGGCCCGGCCGAGCGCGCGCCTCCCGGCCGTGGCGCCGAGGGAAACCGCGTCGATCGCGCCACCGTCGGCCGCGACGCCGCCGGCAGTCTGCGCGCCCGCCGATTCCGCGGCCGGGCTCGCCGCGTCCGAAGTGTCCGCCGGGCCGTCTCCGGCCGGGGTGTCGGCGCCCGCCCCGTCGGCCGCCGACTCCAGCGCGGCCCGCATCGCATCGGTGAACCGCCGGAACATCTGGTCGCTGACGTCCTGGATCATTCCCCGCCCGAACTGCGCGAGGATGCCGGAGATGTTCACGGTCGACGCCACGGTCACCTCGGTCTCGGAGGGGCCGCGCGCGACGACCCGGCTCGTCATGCGCACGTCGGCGCCGCCCTTGCCGCGCACGTCCTGGCCGGCCGCGGCGATCTCCGCCACGCCCTCTTCCTCGTCCAGCCGCTCGAAGCGCACCGTGCCCTTGTAGCGGGCCGAGACCGGCCCCACCTTCACGGCGATCGTTCCGGTGTGGGTCCGCTCGTCCACCTGGCCGGTGATCGCGGCGCCGGGCAGACAGCCCGCTACCCTGGACGGATCGGCGAGAAACGCCCACACGTCGCCGCGGGCGGCGTTGATGATGAAGCTCTTCTCGATCGGGATACCCATGTCAGACCGCCAGGAGCGGCAGCAGCCGCTCGAGCGATTCCACGTTGTGCGCGGGCACGAAATGCTCGACGAAGGGCAGGGCGGCCTTCATCCCGCGCGCTTCCGGCCGGTAGCGGGGGTCGCCGAGCAGCGGGTTCAGCCAGATCACCTTCCGCGCCTTCTCCCCGATGGCGCGCATCGCCTCGGCCAGCAGCGCGGGGCTGTCCAGGTCGAGCCCGTCGCTGAGCACCACGACGACGGTCTTCGCGCTCACCAGCGTGTCCAGGTGCCGGGTGACGAACTCGTCCAGACTGACGCCGATCCGCGTTCCGCCGGACCAGTCGGGCACGCCGGCGGCCAGACGATCCAGGGTGGGACCGATCTTCCCCGGTGTCAGCCACCGAGTCAACCGGGTCAGCGAGGTGTTGAATGCGAAGACATCGCAACGCCTCACCACGCGCCTGAGAGACAGCGCGAAGGTCAGGAGGAAACGGGTGTGGGGGTCCATCGAGCCGCTGGTGTCGCACAGCAGCACCACGTCCGGCTTCTCCACCGCGCGGTCACGGCGCGCCAGCGAGAGGAGCTCGCCGCCGGTGCCTACCGCGCGGCGGAAGCTGCGTCTCAGGTCGACCCGGCCGCGGGCGCGGGCCGGAACCAGGCGGCGGCTCGGGCGGCATCTCAGCCGGCGCGCCGCCCGCGCGAGGAGCCGCTCCATGGCGGGCAGGTCGTCGGCGCACCAGTCGTCGAACGGCTTGCGGCGCAGGAGCACGTCGGCGGACCAGCCCGGCATGTCTCCGGCGGCCGTCTCGCGTTCGCGTTCATCCTCGGGCGGCGCGATGGCCTGGAGCCGATGCCATCGGGGCACCGGAACGCTCCGGCCGGAGCGCGGCCGTGACGGCTGGTCCGGCGGCGGGGCCGGCGGTTCGGCAGGCGCGTCCTCGGCGGACCAGAAGCCCGGAAACAGCTCGTCGAACGCGTCCCAGTCGGACCGTCGGACCCTCAGCGCGGCGCGCAGGGCGTAGCGGACCTCGTCACGATCGCCGAGATCCACCAGCAGCAGGGCCGCCGCGCCGTCGATCTCGTCGCTCACGGACACGCCGACGCCCCGTTCCCGCAGCCGACCCGCGAAGCGGGCCAGCCGCTCCACGACGTCACGGTCAGGCATCGGCCTCGCCCGGCGACCGTACGCAGAGACCGCGTCCACGCCGACATCGATGGCGGGGCGCCAGGTCACGCATCGGCCCCGCTCGGCGACCGTGCCCCGGCCAGCAGCGACTCGATGTCGTTCGCGGTCAGGTCCTGCGCGTCGTGGCGGTCCTTCAGCACGCACCCCAGCGTCTCCTCCACCGTGTCGGCGTCGAGACGATCGTGGCGCAGGGCCATCAGCGCTCGGGTCCAGTCCAGCGTCTCGGCCACCCCCGGCGCCTTGTGAAGACGGCGCCCCCGGAACGCCTGCATGACCGCGGCTATCTCGTGGGCCAACCCGTCCATGACCTCCGGCACCCTGGCGCGGATTATGCGCACCTCCTTCTCCAGGGTCGGGTGCTCGACGTACAGGTAGAAGCACCGGCGGCGTAGCGCGTCGCCGATCTCGCGGGTGCGATTCGACGTCAGCACGACGTACGGCACGTGCGTGGCCGAGATCGCGCCGAGCTCGGGGATCGTCACCTGGAAGTCGGACAGGACTTCCAGCAGGAAGGCCTCGAAGCCGTCGTCGGCCCGGTCGATCTCGTCGATCAGCAGGACCGGCGGGCCATCGAGGCGGGTGATGGCGCGCAGCAGCGGGCGTTCCAGCAGGCAGTCGCGGCTGAAGATCATCTGCTCGGTCTGCGCCGGTTCCCTGCCGTCGGTTCCCGCGATTCGGAGGCGCAGCATCTGCCGCTGGTAGTTCCACTCGTACAGGGCCGTGTTGACGTCGATCCCCTCGTAGCACTGCAGCCGGATCAGCTCGGTGTCCAGGATCCGGGCCAGCACCTTGGCGATCTCGGTCTTGCCGACGCCGGCGTCCCCCTCGACGAGGAGCGGCTTGCGCATCGTGCGGGCCAGGTAGACCGCGGTGGCGATGGCCGGCTCGGCGATGTACCCCTCGCGCTCCATCGCCGCCTGCGTCTCCCGCACCTCGGGCCTCACACTACCCTCCTGCTTCCGCGGCCGCGGCGTACTTGCGGGGTTCCGCCAGGAACTGCTCGCGGCAGTGCGCGCAGCAGAAGTACCAGGTCCTTCCCCCGAAGTCGGTCTGGTGACCGGCCGCCGCCGCGGCAACGGTCATCCCGCACACCGGATCTCGCTCGGTGGTCGAGACGGCCGCGGCGGGAGCCGGGTCGGGCTCGATGTCCGTGACGGCGACGGCGGGAGCCGGGCCGCGCTCGGCATCCGTAGTGGTGGTGGGAGAAGGACCCCGCTCAGCGTCCGTTACGGTCGCGGTGGGAGCCGGAGCACGGGCGCGGGTACGAACGCGCCCGCGCCTGGTGATCTCGGCGAGGATGCTCAAGGCGATCTCCTCGGGCGTCTCGGCGCCGATGTCGAGGCCGGCCGGATTGGCGATCCGGTCGAGCTGCTCCGGCGTGGCGCCTCGCGCGGCGAGCGTCTCGCGTATCTGTCCGAACCGCTTGCGGCTGGCCACCACGCCGAGATAGCCCGGCTCGAGTCGGCTCGCCGCCCAGGCCGCCTCTTCGTCCCGCTGGCCGAGCGTCGCGACGACGGCGCAGCAGCGGGCGGCGTCCTGCGCGGACCCGGGAGCCTCTATCGACGTGTCGCCGGTCACCAGGCGGTCCGCGTCCGGGAACAGCGCCTCGCCGGCCTCCGGATCGACCGCTTCCACCCGGTAGCCGAGCACGGCGCCGAGGCGCGCCAGCGCCTGCGCCGTGGGCGAAACCCCGAAGACCAGCAGCCGCCGCGCGGGCAGGAGCGGCTCGATGTAGATCTCCACGCTCCCCCCGCTGTGGCAGGCCATCGGAAACACCGTCAGCCCCGATCGAGCCTGCAACGACGAGTCGGGGTCGCGGACGATGCCGATCAGCCGCGGCGCCCCGTCGGCGAGGGCCGCGAGCGCTTCGCGGACCACGGTGGGCCGCGTGCAGCTCCCGCCCAGCCAGCCGTGGAACTCGCCGTCCCGGGTCACCACGGCGCTGTCGCCGACCCGGGCCGAGCTCGGCGGCTCGCGGCGGACCACCGTGGCCAGCGCGAACGCCTCGCGGCGGCCGGCGAGCTCCGATGCAAGCTGCAGCGTGTCGGTGCGCATCGGTGTTACCCCGTCGAGGGCCCGGCGTCATCTGCACCGGGGTCGCTTCCCGTGGCGCCGACTTCCGGGCCGGCGCCGTCCGCGCCGGCATCTCCCGCGGCGCGGGCTCCCAGGCCGGCGTCGTCCTCGCCGACGCCAGCCCCCGCGGCGCGACTTCCCAGCTCCGCCGCGATCCGCGCGTAGTCCTCGGGCACGTCGATGTCCTGGAGCGCCGCCTCCGGCCACGAGACGGCAATCGCCTCGTCGCGATGCCGCCGCACGACCTGCCGCCCGCACCCTTCTCCCTCCATGCGCCGGAGTTCGGGGAACAACGCGCGGTCGTAGAGCATCGGTGGCGCGTTCACGTCCCCGTAGGCCGAGATGACGAGGGGGGCCGTACCCTCCCGGTAGCGCGCCACGAGGGCCGCGACCATGCGGCTCGTGACGAACGGCATGTCCGCCAGCATGACGACCGCGGCCCGGGCGGGTTCCGGCACCCGGGAGATCCCCGTCCGCAGCGACCGGTTGATGCCCTTCGCGTGGTCGGGATTGTCGACCGGCGTGCACGCCAGCCCCGAGAGCTCCCCTCGCGCCCGCTCGCCTTCGTGGCCCACGACGACGAGCACCGGGGCGAGGCCGGCGGCGATGGCGCGGCGCACGACCCTCCGGAGCAGCGTCTCCCCGTCGAGCTCGAAGAACAGCTTGTTGCGTCCCATGCGGGTGGAGCGGCCGGCGGCGAGCACGACGCCGGCCACCGCGCCGCTGCGTTCAGCCGGCATGGATGACTCCTTCCTTCTCGCGCAGATGGCCCGGCGCGCTCGGCGCGCGGACGGACAAGAGCTCGGCCACGATGCTCACGGCCACCTGCTCCGGCCCGTCGGCGCCGAGGTCGAGGCCGATCGGCGCGAAGATCCGGTCGGTCGCCGTCGCGCCGATCTGATGGAGGATCTCGTCTCTTCGAGCGCGCGGGCCCAGAAGGCCGATGTAGGGCACGCCGGTCGCGAGCAGGCGCCGGACCCACTCGCGATCGTGCGCGAAGGAGTGCGTCATCACCACCGGATAGGAGCGCGGGCCGAGCGGCAGCCCGTCCACGCCGTGGGCGGGTCCGCGGTCGATGCGCTCCGCGTCGGGAAAGCGCTCGCGGGACAGGTGGGCGGGACGGTGATCGACGACCGTCACGCGGAAGCCGACCTGCGATGCGCAGGCCGACAGGGGCATCGCGTCGTCGCCGGCGCCGCAGATGACGAGCCGGGGCGGCGGTACGTGGACCTCGGTGAACACGCCGGCCGATTCGACGTCCCAGCACTTCGACTCGCCGGCGGCGAGCAGCGCTTCCGCGCGCCGGCCCATCTCCCGCTCCAGCTCACGGTCCGGGCCGGGGTCTCCCGTCGGGCCGGCCGGCGGGCCGGCCGGCGCCACCAGCATCCGGCCCAGGACGGCGGCGGGGCCGCGGACGACGGTGGAGACGGCGAACGGCGCATCGCCCGCGAGCAGCGTGCTCACGCGGGCCGCCGCGACCAGGGCTTCCGGCGAGGTGACCGGCTGCACGAACACGTCGACCGCGCCGTTGCAGCCGAGGCCGAGCCCCCACACGGTGCGGTCGTCGTCGCCGGTCTCGTAGTGCCGCAGCCGAGGCACGCCGTCGCGCATCACGGTCATGCCGGTCTCGCGCACGTCGGCTTCCAGGCATCCGCCGCTCACGCCCCCGCGGATTGCGCCGCTCTCTTCCACGAGCAGCTTTGCGCCGGGACGCCGATACGCGGAGCCTTCGATGCTCACGACGGTCGCCATCGCCGCGCGCCGGCCGGCCGCCGCCAGCTCGGCGGCCCGGTCCACGATCTGCGACGTTTCCTGCCAGTGCTTCATGGGGATCGGCCGCACCGGGGCAGCCCGCCCGATTCTACACCGGCGACGGCGAGTCCACCGCCGGGTGGGTCGCGGCCGCCGCCCCGGTCAGGCGGGAGGCGAGCCGCTGCAGACCCGGGCTGACGGCGACCGGGTACGGCGCCGGTTCCCGGCGCGCGCGCACCGCGGCCGGCAGCGCCCGCACCGCGGCCCGGCAGGCCGCCTGCAGCTCGCCGACGGGCGGACCCGCCGCGATGCGCACGCCGTGCCGCATGACCGGCCTCAGCAGCGGGCGTCCAGACGCCGCCTCGCCGGGAAGCCCGATCACGTCGCCGGTCGCGGCGGCGGGCGGGCCGGCGCGCCAGACCTGCTTGGCCCCGGGCAGACTCTGCTTGCCGGGGCTGTGCTTCATCAACGGAACCATCGACCCGTCCCGCTCGATCTCCACCAGCTTGTAGACCCCGCTGAGGGCGGGCGCGTCCCAAGAGGTGCTCAGGGCGGTGCCGACGCCGAACCCGTCGATGGGCGCGCCCGACTCCACCAGCACGGCGATGCGGTGCTCGTCGAGGTCGCCGCTCGCGAGAATCCGGGTCTCCGAACGCCCGCCGGCATCGAGAATCGCCCGCACCGCCCGGCTCAGTCCATCGAGATCGCCGCTGTCCAGCCTGACCCCACCCGGCCGCAGGCCCGCCTCGACGATGGAGCGCGTCGCCGCGAGCGGATCGTAGGTATCGATGAGCAGGACCGAACGCGCCCCGTGCGTGTCGAGGTAGCGCGTGAAGGCGGTCAGCTCGTCGGGCTGCGCCATGACCCAGGAATGGGCCATCGTCCCCGAGACCGGAAGGTCGAAACGACAGCCCGCGTCGAGGTTCGACGTGGCCCGGAACCCGCCCAGGCACGCCGCGCGGGCCGCATACATCGCGGCCTCGGTGCCGTGCGCCCGCCGCCCCCCGAACTCGACCACCACGCGGCCCCGCGCCGCCTCGACCACCCGCACCGCCTTGCTCGCGATCATGGTCTGGAAGAGGACCGTCGAGAGCAGGGCGGTCTCGACGAGCTGCGCCTCCGCCACCGGCGCGGTGACCCGCACCAGGGGCTCGCCCGCGAACACCGGGACCCCCTCGTCCACCGCCCACACGTCGCCGCTGAACCGCAGCCGGGAGAGGTAGTCGTCGAAGAACCGGGGCGCGACGCCGGCCAGGGCCGGCAACCGGCGGAGGTACGCGACGTCCTCGGGCGTGTAGCGCCACGACTCGAGGTACTCGAGCGCCTGCTCGACGCCCGCCGCCACGAGAAACCCGCGCGACGGCGGCAGGGCCCGCACGAAGAGCTCGAACGACGCCCGGGGCATCTCGCCGGCCGCGTGGTAGCCGGCGGCCATCGTCAGCTCGTACAGGTCGGTGGACAGCCCTCCCGGCATGGCGAAGTGCTAATGTATCACTCGCCGTGACTTCGGAAACCCATGCCCCCCTGGCCGAACCGACCGTCGCGCTGCTTGTGATCGACGTCCAGCGTGACTTCTGCTCGGGCGGGGCCCTCGCGGTTCCCGACGGCGACTCGGTGGTCCCGGTCCTCAACCGGGTGATCCGCGAGGCGGCGGAGCGCCGGGCGCCGGTCTACGCGAGCCGCGACTGGCATCCCGCTTCTTCCCGGCACTTCGTCACCGGGGGCGGCCTCTGGCCGGTCCACTGCGTGGCGGGCCGCGACGGCGCCGCGTTCCACCCGGGCTTGAGCCTGCCGCCCGGCGCCGCCGTCGTCAGCAAGGGCGTCGGGCCGGACGAGGACGGGTTCTCGGCCTTCGACGGACGGCTCGACGACGGTGCGACGCTGGAGGAGAGCCTGCGGGCGGCCGGCGTCACCCGCCTGATCGCGGGCGGCCTCGCGACCGACTACTGCGTCCGCCACACGGTGCTCGACGGGTTGAGCAAGGGCTGGCCGGTGACGGTGCTGACCGACGCCCTCGCGGCGGTCGACCTCGAGCCGGGCGACGGCCCCCGTGCTCTCGACGAGATGCAGGCGGCCGGCGCCGTGCTGCGTACGTCGGCCGATCTGGATTGGTCCTGACGTTACGGTGAAGGAAGCGCCCGCGGTCTTGCCCGCGGGCCCCCCGCCTCAGTTCCCCTGCATGGGGCTCGGCCCCCCGCTGAAGGTCAGCAGGTAGTCCCGGATCGACTGGATCTGCGCATTCGCATCCTGATCGAACTGCGGATAGAACGAGCCGGGGTACTCGGTCCAGAAAGTCGGCATGCGGGTGCCGGGCTGGATGTCCAGCGGTCGGATCAGCCAGTCCAGGACCCAGTCCGGCTGCAGCCGTTCCGGGGTCATCCGCAGGTCCGGAGCGAGGTTGGCGACGTCCTGGTCCTCGGGAATGGTGTCGAGCACATGGCACTGCTGGCACCGCAGGAGCTCGAACAGCTCCTCGCCGGTCTCGACGGTGGCCGCGTCCAGCTCCACGTCGTGGGTGCGGAACGGCCCCACCGTGTCGGAGATCGCCGCGAAGTAGTCGAGCACGCCGTTCCAGTGCGCGTCGTCGAGCCCGAACGACGGCATGCGCACGTCCAGCCACGGCCGGATGGTGATGGGTTCCTGCAGGAACGCGTACATCCATTCCGGCTTGACCTTGGCCCCCTGCGGAGTCAGCAGGGGCGGCGCCAGGGACGAATCCTCCACCAGATCGCGATAGTCTCCCCCGTCGGCCTCGATCTCGTGGCAGGCGATGCAGTTCCGCCGCCGCACGAGGTTGCGCCCGTCGACGATGGCGTCCTTGCGGGCCGAGCGCTGCACCTGGGAGACCCTCGGCTGCACGTCCCGCTGGAAGCTCAGCACCGCGGTGGTCAGCAGGCGCGCCTCGGCCTCGGAGAAGCCGAAGTCGGGCATGCGCAGCTTCTCGAGCGGCTGCAGGATGCGTCCCCGGTCGTAGATGCGGGGGTCGAGCAGCTTGTGGTTGATCCAGTCCCGCTTCGTGTGGGGAACCTCCTCCGCGTGTATGAACGCGAAGTCGAACTGCGGCAGCAGCTTGCTGCCCTCCTGGGAGAGCTCGGTCCCGATGGGCTGGACATCCTCGAACCCGGCGATCTCGTGGCAACTGTAGCAGCCGTAGCGCCCGATCGCCCGCTGGCCGAGATCGAGCTGGCGCTCCTCGGGGGTCATCGCGGCGATTGCCGCCTGCGCCTCGTCGTACGGCACGATGGCCCGCATGTAGTCGAGCAGCACCTCATCGACGTCCTCGGGCCCGTAGGTCGCCCCCGCCTCGACGCCGCTGTCGCCGGTCAGCCCCATGAGGTACGTGGCGACATCGGCCACCTCGAAGTCGTTCAGCCGCAGGTCCGGCATGTACGTCTCGGGGCTGTAGTGGCGCGGATTGCGAATCCAGTCGAAGAGCCAGACGTAGCTCGTCTTGTCCCCGATGGCCTGCAGGGGCTGCCCGAAGGTGCGGCGCGGACCGGCCGCTTCCCGGGTCTCGTCGCCCGCGATGTGGCAACCGAGGCAGCCCACCGACTCGAAGATGCGCTGGCCGTTCTCGGCGTTGCCGCGCCCCGGGAAGCCGATGGCCGGCTCGTGGCCCTCGGAGCTGGCGAACAGGTAGGCCACGACCGCGTCTATCTCGACCTCGTTGCGCACCGCGTCTTCGGGGGTGCCGGTGTTCGAGTTGTACCAGACCTTCGGCATCCAGGTGCTGGCCTTGACGGCGCGCGGGTCCCTGATCCAGGTGGCCACCCACTCCTCGTCGAGCTTCGAGGCGATCTTCGTCAGGTTCGGGCCGGGCTTCCGCAGGTCGGTGAAGCCGACGGTGGTGTGGCACGCGTAGCAGCCGGCGCGCTCGTACATGCCGTAGGCCACGTTCAGGTTGTCGGCCTCGGGAATGAACACCTCTTCATTGTGGCACTTCGCGCACGAGGCCTCGGCCATCCCGCTCGGCAGCATCGGATAGTCCCAGAGATGGGACTCCTCCCAGTGGTACTCTTCCTCCCACTCGGCCATCTGCTCGGGGCTCGACGGGCTGTGGGCGGCGTCGACGAACGAGATGGACTGCCCCATCCCCTCGTGGCACACCGTGCACCCCGTCGTCTCCAGGGAATGCGGCGACGAGCTGCCGACGTAGGTGTCGAGGTTGGGGTGGGTGCGGAACGGCTGCGGATAGTCCTCGTAGCCGACCCGGTCGATGGCGAGATGGCAGGTCTGGCACCGGTCCATCTTCGGCACCCGGATGAAGTTCACGTCGTCGACGATGTTCGGCGTGATGGTCTGGCGCACCGTCAACGTCGGGGCCATGAAGTCGAGCAGCGGCGCGTTCAGCAGGTAGTTGTCGATCAGGTTGGGGGCCAAGTCGGCGACGAGCCCCCGCAGCCGATCCGCCTCTCCGGTGAGGGCGCCCAGCTCGTCGTTGATCGTGTCGACCTCGGCGTTGAACTCGCCGATGCGGCCGCGAAGGGCGTCCCGTTCCGCCGTGAGCCGCTCGACGATCAGCCCCTCCTCGAGCCAGCGCTCGTAGAGGGCGGTGACCTCCTCCTCGCCCTCGACGAGGACCTCCCCTTCTCCTCCCTCGCCGTGGTCGCCGCCCTGCGCCGCGTCGCGGCGAGACTCAAAGTCGTACCGATCGACGTCGTAGTTCGCCTTCGTGAAGTTGAAGTTCCGGGTCGCGACGAAGAGCTGCCGGTTCACGTCGGCCAGCTGGTCCTCGAGCTCGGCGACCTGCGCGGCATTGACCGCCAGCCGCTCGTCGGCCGCGGCGCGCCGGGTCTCGAGCTCGGCGACCTGAGCGCGGTCGACGTCCCGCTCGGCCAGCGCCAGATCGGCGCTCGTCACTTCTTGCTCGAGGGCCCAGAACTGCCGCTGGTAGTTCTTCCATTCCCGGTCGTAGTCGTCCCAGATCATCCACAGCGTCGTGAAGAGCACGAAGAGGCTCGACGCGGCGAAGACCACGTTCAGGAAATCGATGTTGTAGGCGTGTCCGACTGCCCGCTTGTCTGCCATGGCGCTAGCCGTAGATTGAGAGTGAACCTAGATGTTGAAGAAGAACTCGGGAATCGCCACCACGTACTTCAGGTTGAACGCCCACCGGGTCAGCATCTTCACCGGCAGCGACAGCATCGAGAGGAACAGGATCACGGTGACGTAGTACCGCGTCGGCCCCAGCTTCTCGTAGTACTTCGTCAGGCCCTTCCTCGCCAGCGCGACCGGGAGGACCGCGACGTACACGACGGTCAGCACGATGCCGAAGATCTCCCGCACGAACCAGTGGTCGGGCAGGGACATGCCGAACCCGCGCACCCAGATGTACTCGGACAGGTCCACGTTGGTCAGCGCCTCGAGCTTGTGGATGTCCCAGTACTCGAACGGGCCGAAGAAGTTCCAGTTCGGCCCCCGCAGGAACGTCCCGAGGACGATGAGCGACGACCAGAGCACGACGAACCCGAACAGGAAGAGGGTGATCTCGACCCGGCGCTCGTTGAACGTGTAGTAGCCGTTCCCCTTGGGGTTCTTGTCGATGTAGGGAATCGCCATGAGCCCGACGATGATCAGCGACGGCAGCACCACCCCGGCCAGCCACGGGTCGAAGTAGACGAGCATCTCCTGCAGCCCGAGGAAGTACCAGGGCGCCTTCGACGGGTTGGGGGTGTTGGCGTTGTTGGCGGGCTGCTCGAGCGGGGCCTCGAGCCCGATCGACCACACGATGAGGACGACCGTGCACACGACCATCGAGATCAGCTCGGTGTAGACGAGGTCCGGCCACGTCCAGACGCGATCCTCCTCGTCCTTCTCGATCGGCGGCTGGCCGCCGGCGGCACGGCGGTCGTTGTCCACCGCCTGCCGCATCGAGAACCACGTGAAGAATACGAGCAGGAAGATCAGCCCCACGATCGGCACGTTGTCCGGCTTGGTGATGATCAGGTTGAAGTCGGAATCGGTGAGGCCGAAGCCGAAGAACACGGTGAGAAAGGCCATCAACCCCCAACCCCAGCGGGTCGACGAGAACGCCTCGCGCTTCCACACGATCAGCACCAGCGCCACCACCGTGGTGAGGAAGAACAGCCGGGGGTCGGCAAACAGGTCGATGAAGCTCTTCAACCCTTCCATGGTTCGTCTCCGTCGTCCAACGTCTCAGATCGAAATAGTTCCTGCGACAAGGGGATCCTAGAGTGGACCGGAGATGCCGCCGTCCTTGCGGACGCGCCAGAAGTGTATCGCCATCAGGAAGCCGATGACGAGCGGGAGGGCGACACAGTGCAGCACGTAGAACCGCAGCAGGGCCCCCTCGCCGACGAACGTGCCGCCGAGCAGCGCGAACCGGGCGTCGTCGGCCGCGTGCACCAGCTGCACGTCGCCGAGCGCCATCAGCGAGGCCCCGGGGCCCTCGTGGCCCAGGAACGGGGTGGCGCGGGCCATGTTCGACCCGACCGTGATCGCCCAGATCGCGAGCTGGTCCCACGGCAGCAGGTAGCCGGTGAACGACAGCAGCAGGGTCAGCACCAGCATGACGACCCCGACGTTCCAGTTGAACTCGCGGGGCGGCTTGTACGAGCCGGTCATGAACACCCGGAACATGTGCAGCCACACGGTGATGACCATCGCGTGGGCGCCCCAGCGATGCATCTCGCGCATGATGCCGAGGGGTACATGCTCGCGAAGCCCGACGATATCGGAGTAGGCGTACTCCAGGGTGGGCCGGTAGTAGAACATCAGCAGCAGCCCGGTGAACGTCAGCACCAGGAACAGGAAGAAGCTGATGCCGCCCATGCACCACGTGTAGCGCAGCCGCACGCCCGACTTCCGCAGGCGCACCGGGTGCATGTGCAGGAAGACGTTCGACAGCATGACGAGCACGCGGTTCCGGTCGTTGATCGGCGCCGCGTGCCGGAAGATGGACGTCCAGATCTGCGTCTCGGTAATCCAGTCCCACGCCCGGACGAGCGCCGGCGCCTTCGGTTCGATGGTCTTCGTATCAGCCATGTCGATTCAGATCGGAAGGAACGACTCGGGGTCCGTCCACTGGCCGAGCTCCTGCTGGAACTTCCGGCTCTTGTCGACGAGGATCTGGCCGTCCTCGGCCCGCACGATCCGCGTGCGCTCGAGCGGCCGGGGCGCCGGGCCCTCGAAGTTGACGCCGGTGGGCCGGAATCCGCTGCCGTGGCAGGGGCACTTGAACTTGTTCTCGGCCGACAGCCAGTTCGGCGTGCATCCGAGATGGTGCACACGGAGAAGAGCGCGTAGAACCCCGACGTCTCGTGCGTGAGGTCGTTGTCGGTCCGCACGACCCAGACGCCGAAGCGGTCCTTGAACCGCTCGTCGACCCCTTCGCCGTAGTCCTCCGGGAACCCGATGGCGAACTGCTGCGGCGGCTCGTTGAGCACGTTCGGGAACATGAAGCGGCCGGTGGCGGCGAGGCAGCCGGCCGAGGCGGCGGTGAACGAGCCCCAGGCGAGCCCCATCCAGCCGCGGCGCCCCATCAGCGGCGAGTCGTCGGGGATCGCCTTCTTCTTCTTCTTCGCCGCCGCGCCCGCCGCGGCGGTAGTGGTCCGGCCCGCGAGCTTCTTGTCGGCGCCGGCCGCCGCCTTCGCGGCGGCGGGCCTGGCCGCCGCCGGCTTCTTCGCCGCCGCCGCCGCGGCGGGAGCCGCCGGGGCCGCCTTCGCGGGCGCATCGGCGGCCGCGTTCATGGCCGCGGCGGGAGCCGGCGCCTTGGCGGGCGAAGCCGCGTCCGCGGCCGCCGCCGGCTCGGCCGGTTTCTCTGCGGGAGCGTCCGCAGACGGTGGAGTGTTGGTTTCGTCAGCCATAACCCTCTGTCCCATCGCCATCGGCCCAGGAGGCCGATGACCCGCCGTTCGCCTGCGCGCTACCTGCGCCCGGCCACCCCGCTGCTCGCCACCGACGCATCGAGCGCGTCGAGCGTCGCCAACGCGACGCTCTGCACCCTCACGTTCGGATCGAACTCCGCGAGGGCCGCGATGGAAGAACGCAGATCCTCCCCCGCCCCGGCCGAACCCAGCCCCGCGACCGCCTGCAGCCCGCTGATCATCACCTCGCCCGCCGGGTCGACCCGCGTCTCCGACGCGGTGACGAGCCGCGCGACGTGCTCCCGATCGAGCATGCGGCCCAGCACGGCGCCTGACCGCGCATCGCCGTGCCGCGCCAGGGCCACCGCCGCGTTCCATCGCACGTCCGGCGCCGGATCGTCGAGGGCCGCCCGCAGCGTGGTGTGCGCGCCGTCGTCCGGCAGCACCCCCAGCGCGTACACGGCCATCTTGCGTACGCCGGCGTCGGACGACCGGTACATCGAGACGACGCGCGGAACCACCGCTTCGTCCCCGAGCGAGGCCAGCGCCCACACGACGCTGATCACGGTCTCGCTGTCGGCATCGTCGAGCGCCTCGGTCAGCGCCTCGATCGTGCCGGGCGGCGGCGTGCGCAGGCGCCCGATCGCCAGGGCGAGATAGCGGCGGATGCGCGGGTCGTCGCCCCGGGAGTCGACGAACGCGTCCACCAGCGCTCTCCCCAGCCCCGGATGCCTCTCCTCGGTGGCCGGATCGCCCATCAGGCGCGACAACTCGTAGGCGGCGGGCCAGCGCCGGTCGCGGCCGCCCGCCCGGACGTCGAGCAGATACTCCTCGGGAGTGCGCTCTTCGGTCACCATCATGCGGAAGCCGCCATAGACGGCGACGACGACCGCGACCACGGCGAGTGGAATCAGGAAGAACTGAACGGCGAGAGACGGTGCGGCTGCAAGCGGCCCTGCGGGACGCTCGGGTTCACGCTCGCGAAACTTTTCCATCAGAACATTTGAAAGACCGGAGGCCGCCCCCGCCGGCTTGTGTCTTCAATCACAAGCCCCGACGGAGATGGTTCCAGGCCGGAAGCGTGGCCAGATCGTAATATGCGCAGCCCGCCGGGGTCAAGGGCGGAACTCTCGGGTCGCCGCCCCCGCCACGGCGCCCGGGAATGGCGGCCCGCGCCTCCGATCGGCGCCCGGCGGGCCTCGGGCCGTCGGCGCCTCCCGACCGAATCCCCGCCGTTCGAAAACGCAGGCCCCCGGGGCGCCCCGCCGTTCTACGGGGCAGACTCCCGAGGCGCGCCCCCCCCGGCCCGTTCGAGCCCGCGGAAGAAGTAGCCGAGCTCGAACGCGGCGGTCTCCGGCGCGTCGGACCCGTGCGTCGCGTTGTGTTCGATCGAGCTGCCGTACCGGCGCCGCAGGGTCCCCTCCTCCGCCCGGCCGGGGTCCGTCGCCCCCATCAGCGCCCGCCATCGTGCGATCGCGTCCGGCGCCTCCAGGGCGAGCACGACCGCCGGCCCCGACGACATGAAGGTCGTCAGGCTGTCGAAGAACGGACGCGCCCGGTGGACGGCGTAGAAGCCCTCGGCCTCCGCCTTGGTCATCCGCAACATGCGCATCGCCGCCACCCGGAAGCCGGCCTCCTCGATGCGCTGCAGGATGGCCCCGACGTGACCGGACGAGACCGCGTCCGGCTTGACGATCGCGAATGTCTGCTCCATACGTACCTGCTCGTGGTTGATGGCGGCGGCCGGCGCGCCCGCCCGGAACCCCGCCCCCGCGGCTCGGCTTCGCGCCGGGTCGACGCGGCGGCAGCCGCTTCCAGCCCGCCCATCGTCGCCTTCGGCTCCGCTGGGCGCCCAACCAACCCTGCTAGGAGTCTGCACCGTTCTACGGCGCAGACTCCTAGCCGAGGCCCGCCATGATCTCGTCGAGGACGGCCCTGGGCGGACGCACCCGCGACTCCGGCAGCGACGCCAGCGGCTCGTCGACGAGGTTCAGGGTGGTCAGGAAGTCGTCGGCGGCCGGCTCGACGTAGACGAGCCCGGTCGCGAACTCGCCCCGGCCCTGGGTCTCGTGCAGCACGCGGAGCGCCTGCATCTTGTCGGTCGGGTCGTACGCGTCGTCGAGCTTCCGCAGATAGAGCCGCGACCCGTCGTGCATCGTCACCTCCTGCACGGCGCCCGGCTCGTAGTCGATCGAGATGTCCTCGAAGAACGGCACGAAATCCAGCTCCTCCAGCGGGTCGTCGTGACTCTTCACGTAGGCGTAGCTCTTCGTCGAGCCTTCGTGGTCGTTGAACGTCACGCAGGGCGAGAGGACGTCGATCATCGCCGTGCCGCGGTGCGCGAGCGCCGCCTTCAGAATCGCCGTCAGCTGCTTCTTGTCGCCGGAGAAGGAACGCGCCACGAAGGTGGCGCCGAGCTGAACCGCGAGGGCGCACGTATCGAGGGGCGGCAGGTCGTTGACGACCCCGGTCTTCAGCGTCGAGCCGACGTCCGCCGTCGGCGAGAACTGCCCCTTCGTGAGGCCGTAGCAGCCGTTGTCCTCGATGATGTAGATGATCGGGAGGTTCCGCCGCATGAGGTGCACGAACTGCCCGATGCCGATGGCCCCGGTGTCCCCGTCGCCGCTCACGCCGACGGCCAGCAGCCGGTGATTGGCGAGCAGGGCGCCGGTGCCGACCGAGGGCATCCGGCCGTGCACGGCGTTGAAGCCGTGCGACGACCCGAGGAAGTAGGCGGGGCTCTTGCTCGAGCAACCGATGCCCGACAGCTTGACCACGCGGTCGGGCTCTATCCCCATCGCGAAGCAGGCGTCGATTATCCGCTCCGAGACGGCGTTGTGCCCGCAACCGGCGCAGAGGGTGGTCTTGCCGCCGCGATAGGCGGGCAGCTCCAGGCCGATACGGTTCGTCTTCTTCTTCACGGGGGAAGTCACTGTCGCCACGGTCTGTCCTCGCCCGGATCGCGCCGGCCGCCCCGGTCACTCTCCGCCGACGCCGGCCTCGTGCGGAATCCGGCCGTCGGCCACGGAGTACTCCGCGCGGTACCCTTCCTGAATCAGGATGTCGTCGGTGATGCTGCGGGCGTCGATGGGCACGCCGGCGTAGTGCAGCACGCTGCGGAGCCGTCCCGCCAGCTCGGCCTTGAGCTCGAGCCGCATGAGCGACGCCAGCTGCGCGTCCCGGTTCTGCTCGACCACGTAGACGCGCTCGTGCCGCTCGATGAACGACGCCAGCCCCGAGCGGAACGGATAGGCGCGGAGCCGGTAGTACGACGTCTGCAGATCCGCCTCCGCGACAAGCTGGTCGCGGCCTTCCATCACCGCCCAGTGACTCGTGCCGAAGGCGATGATGCCGATGCTCGCGCGCCGGTTGATCTCGACCACCGGGGCGGGCATCCAGTTGCGGGCGGTCTCGAACTTGCGGGCCAGGCGGTCGACGTTCTTCGCGTAGTCGTCCGACCGTTCGCTGTACTGCCCCCACTCGTTGTGGCCCGACCCGCGGCAGAAATAGGCCGGCCCGGAGCTGCCGGGTATCGACCGGTAGGGAATGCCGTCGCCGTCCACGTCGCGATAGCGGCCGAACCGGCCGATCTTCTCGAGGGTCTCCTCGTCGAGCACCTTGCCGCGGTCGATGGGCTTCGCCGGGTACTCGAGCTTCGGAGACATCCAGGTGTTCATGCCGAGGTCGAGATCGCTCAGCACGAAGATCGGGGTCTGGAACCGCTCGGCCAGATCGAAGGCGTCGATGGCCATCGAGTAGCACTCTTCCGGCGAGCAGGGGAACAGCAACGGATGCCGCGTGTCGCCGTGCGAGAGGAACGCGGTGGCCAGGACATCGCCCTGGGCGGTGCGCGTCGGCAACCCCGTCGACGGCCCCACCCGCTGGATGTCGAAGACGACCGCGGGCACCTCCGCGTAGTAGCCGAGCCCCGCGAACTCGCTCATGAGCGAGATGCCGGGCCCCGACGTCGCGGTCATCGACCGCGCCCCGGCCCAGCCTCCGCCCAGGGCCATGCCCAGGGCGGCAATCTCGTCCTCGGCCTGCACGACCGCGAAGGTCGCCTTGCCGGTGTCCTTGTCCACGCGGTACTTGCGCAGATAGTCGATCAGGGTCTCGCACAGCGACGACGACGGCGTGATCGGATACCAGGCGACCACGGTCACCCCGGCCATCATGCAGCCGATGGCGGCGGCCGCGTTGCCCTCGACGAGGATGCGCCCGCGGTTCGCGTCCATCGGCTCGATGAAGAACGGATCGCGCTTGTCCAGATGCTCGTCGGCGAAGGCGAAGCCCACGTCGAGGGCCTCCCGGTTGATGGCGACGACCTTCGGCTTGCCGCCGAACTGCCGGCGGAGCGCCGCCTCCATCTCGTCGAGGTCGACGCCGAGCAGGCGCGACAGCACCCCGTCGTACAGCATGTTGCGCACGCGGCGGCGCAGCTTGACGTCGCGCGACACCTTGCCGAGGAGCTCGTCGAACGGGACCGGATAGAAGACGAGATCGTCGCGCAGGGCGCCGAGGTCGAGCGGCGCGTCGTAGACTGCGACGGCTCCCGCCGGCAGGGCGAGCACGTCCTCCCGCGCGGTCTCCGGGTTCATCGCGACGAGAACGTCGATCTCCTTCTTGCGCGCGATGTATCCCTTCTTGTTGGCCCGGATGGTGAACCACGTCGGCAGGCCCGCGATGTTCGACGGGAAGAGGTTCTTCCCCGAGACGGGAACGCCCATCTGAAAGATGGCGCGCAACAGCACGAGGTTGGCCGTCTGGCTGCCCGAACCGTTGACGGTGGCGACCTGGATGCTGAAGTCGTTGATGACGGGGTCGACAGACGACGCGGTGGGACGCTCTTCGACTACGACGTCGTACGCGGCCATTCAGCTTCCTCGGGGCGATTGCGGGCGGACGGATGGAGGCGGCGACACGGCGTTCTCTGACGTACAGGGCGAGGCTTTGTCAAGTATAGCAAACGCCCGTTGCCTTCGCACCAAGGCGGGCGAGGCGTTCAGCGCGCCGCCGGGCCGTCAGGACGCGGACGGAACCGCCGCGGCCACCGCGGCGCCGATGTCCGACGGGCTCCTGACGACGGAGACGCCGGCCGACGACAATGCCGCCATCTTCTCGGCCGCGGTGCCCTGCCCGCCCGAGATGATGGCCCCCGCGTGGCCCATGCGGCGCCCCGGCGGAGCGGTCTGGCCGGCGATGAACCCGACGACGGGCTTGCGGACGTGGTCGCGGATGTACGCCGCCGCCTCCTCCTCGGCCGCGCCGCCGATCTCCCCGATCACCACGACCGCGTCGGTGGCGGGGTCGCCTTCGAAGAGGCCGAGGGCGTCGATGAAGCTGGTGCCGATCAGCGGATCGCCGCCGATGCCGATGCAGGTGGTCTGGCCGAGCCCCAGCCGGGTCAGCTGGTGGATGGCCTCGTAGGTCAGGGTGCCGCTCTTCGACACGATGCCCACGCGCCCTTCGCGGCAGATGTGGCCGGGAATGATGCCGGCCTTGGCGCGCCCCGGCGAGATCAGCCCCGGGCAGTTCGGCCCGACGAGCCGGCAGTCGCGTTGCTCGATGAACGCCAGGGCCCGCATCATGTCGAGGGTGGGAATGCCCTCGGTGATGCAGACCACCAGCGAGACGCCGGCGTCCGCCGCCTCCATCACCGCGTCGGCGGCGACCGCCGGCGGCACGAAGACGACCGAGGCGTCGGCCCCGGTCTCGCGCACGGCGGCGGCGACGGTGTCGAACACCGGCAGCCCCTCGTGGGTGGTCCCGCCCTTGCCGGGGGTCACCCCGCCCACGACCGTCGTGCCGTACTCGACGGCCTGGCGCGCGTGGAAGGCGCCCTCCCGCCCCGTCAGCCCCTGCACGAGGAGCCGGGTCCGTTCGTCGATGAGAACCGCCATCGCAACCGCCTCAAGCGCGCGCCGACTGCCGGCGCGCGATGTCGACGACCTGCCGCGCCGACTGCCCCATGCTGTCCGCGGTGGTGAAGTTCAGCCCGCTCTCCGCGAGCATGCGCCGCCCTTCCTCCACGTTGGTCCCTTCCATGCGGATGACCACCGGCACGTCGACGCCGAGCTCGGTGACGGCCGCGATGACCCCGGCCGCGAGCACGTCGCACCGCAGGATGCCGCCGAAGATGTTGATGAGCACCGCGCGCACCTGGGCGTCCGACAGCAGGATGCGGAACGCGTTGCGGATCTGGTCGGCGTTGGCGCCCCCGCCCACGTCGAGGAAGTTCGCGGGCTCGCCGCCCGACACCTTGATGATGTCCATCGTGGCCATCGCGAGGCCCGCGCCGTTGACCATGCAGCCGATGTCGCCGTCGAGCCGGATGTAGTTCAGGGCATGCCGGGACGCCTCGATCTCCAGCGGCTCTTCCTCCGCGAGGTCGCGCAGATCGGCGAGATCGGCGTGCCGGAACGACGCGTTGTCGTCCAGGGTGACCTTCGCGTCGAGGGCGAGCACGGCGCCGCCGGCGGTCACCACCAGGGGGTTGATCTCCAGGAGCGACGCGTCGGCGGCGACGAACGCGCCGTAGGCGCGCGACACGAGCGCGGCGGCGGCGCGCGCGGCCGGCCCCGACAGCCCCACCGCATGGGCCAGGTTCCGGGCCTGGAACGGCGCGAGCCCGAGGCCGGGGTCGGCATGCGCCCTGTGAATCAACTCCGGGGTCTCGGCCGCCACCGCCTCGATGTCCATCCCCCCCGACGCGCTCGCCATCAGGACCGGCCGCCCCGCCGACCGGTCGACGAGCACGCCGAGATACAGCTCGCTGGCCACGTCGAGGGCTTCCTCGATCAGCAGCCGCCGCACGACCCGCCCGGCCGGCCCGGTCTGGGGGGTCACCAGGGTCATGCCCAGCATCTCCCCCGCAATGCGCTCCGCCTCGACGGCGTCCGCGGCCACCTTCACGCCCCCGCCCTTGCCGCGCCCGCCGGCGTGGATCTGCGCCTTGACCACCACCCGTCCGCCGAGGCGGCGCGCGACGGCGCCGGCCTCGGGGGCCGAGAACGCCGGCTCCCCGCGGGGGACGGGTACGTCGTGTCGAGCGAGCAGGGCCTTGGCCTGGTACTCGTGGATCTTCACGATGCTATCTCTCGCCCGGACATCGCCGCCGCGCGACCCTGCGGTCGGGTTGGCAGCTTCGCTGACGCGAGGCTGCCGCGGCGGAATGACTGCGCCCCGACCAGACAGCCCCGCAGTCGGCGCGTTCGCGGCCCGGGCTGCTACAGCCCCAGGATGCCGACCAGCTCCTTCACGGCCGCCGCGGACTTGTTCAGTGCCGCCTGCTCGTTCGGCTCGAGGGCGATCTCGATGACCTGCTCGGCCCCGGCCGCGCCCAGCTTCACCGGCACCCCGACGAAGAGGTCCCGGACGCCGTACTCGCCCTGCAGGTAGACGGCGCACGGCAGGATCTTCTTCTTGTCCTTCAGGATCGCCTCGACCATCTCCACCGCGGCCGAGCCGGGCGCGTAGTAGGCGCTGCCGGTCCCCAGCAGCTTGACGATCTCCGCCCCGCCGTTGGCGGTCCGGTCCACGATGGCGTCGACCGTCGCCGCGTCGAGGAGCTGCGTGATGGGGATGCCCGCGACGGTGGAGAACCGCGGCAGGGGCACCATGGTGTCGCCGTGCCCCCCGAGCACGAAGGCGTGGGTGTTCTCGACCGACACATTCAGCGCCTCGGCGATGAACGAGCGCATGCGGGCGGAGTCGAGCACCCCCGCCATGCCCACGACCCGCTCGCGCGGGAACCCGCTCGCCCTGTAGACGACCTGGCACATGGCGTCCAGGGGGTTCGTCACCGGGACGATGATGCAGTCGGGCGAGTGCTTCACGACCTCGGCCGTCACCGAGCGGATGATGCCCGCGTTCTTGTGCAGCAGGTCGTCGCGGCTCATGCCGGGCTTGCGCGCGAGGCCGGCGGTGATGACGACGATGTCCGACCCCGCGGTGTCCGCATAGTCGTTCGTGCCGAGCACCCGCGAGTCGGAGCCTTCGATGGGACAGGCCTCGAGCATGTCGAGGGCCTTGCCCTGCGGCACGCCGTCGAGGATGTCCAGGACCACGACATCGGCCAGCTCCTTGTCGGCGATGCTGCGCGCCGCGGTGGCGCCGACGTTGCCGGACCCGATGACGCTGACTTTTCGATTCATGACGCGTTCAGTACCCCTTTCACCGCCGGTCGTCCGGTGGCGGACGCCGCCCGCCACGTGATGTGTACGGCATCTCACCGTGGCGCGAAACGGATCGTCACCGGGAACGGTGGAACCCTTGTGGAAATGGCCCCGCGGGGGTTCGCGGACCGCCCGTGCCGGGAGCCGTCGATCGTGTGGTGGCCGAAACCTCCGAGCCGGTCGCCTATTATACTGCGGTACCGTCCTCGCCTCGCCGCGCCTGCCGCGCGCCGGCGCATTGCAGCCCGCCGGCGCCCCTGCCGCGCGCCGGCGCCCTCGCGGGGCCGGGGCCGCGCGCGCGGCCGCCACCGCCCCTGACTCCAGGAGAAACGAGCGCCGAATGAAGATCGTGATCGCCGATACCCTGCCGCCGTCGGCGGCGGACCTGCTTCGCAGCCGGGGATGGACCGTCGACGCCGAGGCCGGGCGGCCCCGGCCCCGGCTAGAGTCCGCCCTCGTCGACGCCGACGCCCTCATCGTCCGCAGCGCGACGCAAGTCGACGCCGAGCTGCTCGCCGCCGCGCCCCGGCTCAGGATCGTCGCCCGCGCGGGCACCGGCGTCGACAACGTCGACCTCGACGCGGCGAGCGCGAACGGGGTGCTCGTCGTCAACGCCCCGGGGGCCAACAGCATCAGCGTGGCCGAGCACGCGTTCGCCCTCCTGCTCGCCTCCGCCCGGTCGGTGGCGCACGCCGACGCCGGGCTCAAGGCGGGCCGATGGGAGAAGAAGCGCCTGCAGGGGGTCGAGGTGCGGGGCAAGACCCTGGGCGTCGTCGGCCTCGGCCGCATCGGCCGCGAGGTGGTGCACCGGGCCCACGCGTTCGGCATGCGGTGCATCGCGCACGACCCCTTCATCGCGAGCCAGGTCGCCGCCGATCTCGACGTCGAGCTCATGGACCTCGACGAGCTGTGCGCGGCCGCCGACTTCATCACCCTGCACGTGCCGGCCACCGGCCCCCGGCCGCTGTTCACGGCCGAGCGGCTCGCCCTCTGCAAGCCGTCGGCCCGCATCATCAACACCGCGCGCGGCGCCCTCATCGACGAAGCGGCCCTCGCCGACGCCATCGAGCGCGGGGCCATCGGCGGGGCCGGGCTCGACGTCTTCCAGGTCGAGCCGCCGCCCGACGAGCGCCTCGTGGGCCTTCCCCAGGTCGTCACCACCCCGCACATCGCCGGCTCCACGCGCGAGGCGCAGGAGCTGGTGGGCCTGGAGACGGCGGCCTGCGTGCGCGACTATCTCGGCGCGGGCGTCGTGCGCAACGCCGTCAACTACCCCTCGCTCGGCCCCGAGGAGCTGAAGCGCGTGCAGCCCTACGCGGTGCTGGCGCGGCGCCTCGGGTCCCTGCTGAAGCACATCGCGGCCGAGCGCCCCGAGGCCCTCTCGCTCCGCTACTACGGGGGCCTCGCCGAGGGCAACAACGAGCCGCTCGTGGGCGCGTGCCTCGTCGGCTTCTTCGGATCGACGGTGGACAACGTCACGCCGATCAACGCCCGCGCGGTGGCCCGCGACCGCGGCATCGAGGTCATCGAGTCGCGCAGCTCGAGGCCGCGCAACTTCACCAACCTCATCTCCATGAAGATCCACACCGCCGGGGGCGAGCACTGGGTGGAAGGGGTCCTCTTCGAGCAGGCCGGTCCGAGGCTCGTCCTCCTCGACGGCGTGCAGATCGAGGCCCCGCTCGAGGGCACCCTCGTGGTGGTGCGCAACGAGGACCAGCCGGGCGTGATCGGCGAGGTGGGCCGGATTCTCGGCAGCCACGGCATCAACATCGAGACGTTCGCGCTGGGCCGGAGCCCGGCCGCGACGGGAGCGGTGGCGGTGGTCAAGATCGATCCGGAAGAGACCGGCGATCATGGAATCACCGACGAGGTCGTCGGGGAGATCACCGCGGTGCCCGCCGTCAGGCAGACGTTCGTGATATCCAGTTGGGAGGCGTGAGCGGCGGGCCCGACGGCGGCTCGCCCGCGGTTGCGGCTCGCAGATGGCGCTCCATGGACGAATCCGGCTACAGCCACGCGAGAAGGGCGTCAATCAGGCAGTCGCCACGAGCACCGGGCGTCGCCGCCGGCATCTGCGGCCTTCACTCGAGCGCCACCACCGCAGCGCGCAGCTCCGTCAGGTGCGCCGCCCGGATGGGCGTCACCCCCGCCACCGGAGCGACGTCGGTCCAGCGCGGCGCCGTTCGTCCCGCCGCCCCGTACGCCTCGTCGAGGGCCGAACGCAGCTCGAGCAGATGCGCGAGCCGGACCGGCGTCATCCCCGGCCGCAGCTCCGGGTCCGCCCCAGGCCCTATCGCCGAACACCCCGAAGCCCGTCGGCGAAGGCGCGGGCGCTCGCCGGCCGCGCCGAACGGCGGGCCGTCAGCACCGACGACGCGAACCCCGCCACGGCCGCCGACGTCATCGAGTCCGTCGGGGCCCCGCGGCCGAGACGCTGGCGCCGAATACGGTCCCGCATGCCGTCGGCGCCGCCACCCGCGAAGGGGTGCTCGCCCGAGACCATCTCGTACAGCATCACGCACAGCGACCAGACGTCGTCGGCTTCCTCCGCGGGGCGGCCCGACAGCACCTCGGGCGACTGGTAGCGCAAGGTGCCGCCCTGCCGGGTGACGTCGTTCGCCGGGCGGGCCAGACCGAAGTCCAGCAGCTTCGGCGACCCGTCCGACGCGAAGCCGACGTTGCTCGGCTTGATGTCCCCGTGCAGATAGCCCGCCTCGTGCAGCGCCGCGATGGCGTCGGCCAGCAGCAAGACGATCTCCGTGGCGCGTCCCGCCGCGACCGGCCCGCGCCGCAGCCGGTCCGCGAGGGTCCCTCGAGGCAGGAGCTCCACGACCAGGAACGGCCGGCCCCGCCAGGACTCGATGCCGTGGGTCTGCGCCACCGCCGGGTGCGTGACCGTGGCCATCGCCCACGCCTCCGGCTTCGAGCCCATCAGCCGGAAGACCGACTCCCCCCGCAGCGTCTTGACGGCGACGTCCCGCTCCAGCCGGAGGTCGCGCGCCAGGTAGACAATCCCCATGCCTCCGCTGCCCAGTCGCCGCGCCAGCCGGTACTTGCCCGCCAGAAGCCTCGGCGCCGCCGTCTCGACATAGACCGGCCCGCAGTCGCACCCGGCCGGCTCCCCGGCCGCCGTCACGCATCCGCACGCGGGGCACTCCTCGGCCGGCGGCTCGTCCCGCGGCCCGGCGCTCCCCGACCGCATCTCCGCCACGCGTCCGATCGCCAGCCCCGACGCCGCCCCCAGCGCTTCGAGAAACGGGACGTCCACCGGCCGCACGACCCGGCCGTCGAAGCGCCGGCCCGCCACGAGAACCCCCAGCAGCGCCGCCCCGGAGCCCGGGACCGCCACGACGGCGTCGGCCCCCGACGCGACGACCCACCGCCGGTCCTCATGCGGCAGCAAGCCGAAGTCCGACGTTTCGTCCCGTGAATCGACGCGGAGGAACCCGCCGGCCGTCTCCAGGACGCAGACGACGGCCGACGCACGAGCCAGGGGCGGCATGCCGCCGTCCGGATCGCGGAGGCCCTCGGCCTCCTCCGCGGAATCGGATTGGACCAGCAGGGTGACGGGGGCGCCGCACGCCCGTCCGGCCGTCCGGCGCACGACCCGGCTGACCGCCGTGATGCGCCCCGTCTTGGCCAGCGACGACGCCGCGTCGGCCAGCGCCTGACGCTGGTCGGCGGTGTCGGGAGAGAGCCAGGCATCGAGGCCCGCCAGCAGCCGACCGCGGGCGGCGGCCGCCAGCAACAGCAGCGCCGCCGAAGCGCCGAGCGCCTGCGCCACCGGGTCGGCGGCCACCCCCGCCACCGTCTGCTCCGGCCGGCTCGCCACCCGCCAGACCAGGACCGCGGCCGGCGCCGCCGCCCCGACGCCGAGCGGCCAGCCCCGAGAAAGCAGCCGCCCCGACGACGCCCGCACCACCTCCCGCACGTGCGGCACGCGGACCGCGAGCACCGAGTACCAGAGCAGAACGATGCCCGGGAACCGCAGCAACTGGGCCGCCGCGATGGTCGGGGTCCACCGATAGTTCGACACCAGGTCGCCCGGCGTGAACAGCTCGACCACTTCGTACGCCGACCCCAGCCCCACGCACATCAGGAACCCGATGCCGAACAGGGCGACGCGCCGGCGCTCGGCGGCCGCCGCCGTGTGCGCGCGAAGCACGACCACCACCACCGCCCCCAGCGCCAACAGGTTCAAGGCGGCGAATACCCCGTCGAACACGACCCAGGAAACGGCCAGGCTCACGTGGCCGGCCCGGGCGAGCACGAGCCACGTCACACTCACGACCCAGACGAGGCAACCCAGCAGAACGCTGACCGTCACCATCCGCCGGGCCAGACCGTCGAGCCAGGTCCCCCGATGGACCCGGGGGCACTCTCGAGCGAACGCCCACAGGAACGCGGGCGCGAACATGAACGGGTACACGTAGGGGAAGCCGAAGTCGGGACGGCCGAACGGCTCGACCGGAGGAGCCCCGCGGAGCCGCTCGAGGAGCCGCGACTCCGACGACGACGTGGAGCCCGAGGGCTCTCGGTTGTCCGGCATCTCCATCGACGACCGCGGCTCGGGCTTCAACCCGTCCGCAATCAACACGGGATCATGTGCGACATAACCCCAGTACGGCGAGTCTCGACGGACGGGCACGTGCCGCGGGCACCGGTGGCCATGGCCGGATGGAACACGGTAGGGCCGATGGCGCGCCGGGTCGAGGATCTTCGCCTCGCGCTCGGCGTGCTGTCGGAATCGTCGGTGACGGGGGAAGCGACGACCTCCTTGGCCGGCCGCCCTGTGCTCGTACCGCGGCTGGTCGTCTGGCCCCCGGTCGGCCGCGCGGTCGCAGAGGCCGTGACGGCTGCGAGCCCGCGGTGAACCGTACGTCCGCCACGGCGATCGAGTCCTTGACCGTGATCGGGACACCATGGAGGGGTGGCGGATCGGCGGGAACGCCGGCGTCCGTCAGTCGCCGCGCCGTGCTCCGGGCCGCGTCGAAGGTCGTGGTGATCAGAGCGTTGATGTGCGGCTCGACCTCCTCGATCCCCGCGATGTGCGCATCGACGACCTCCAGCGGGCTCGTGTCTCCGACGCGGATTCGTCGCGCCAACTCCGCGGCTCCGAATCTGGTGATCTCGCCCATCGCAGGTACCGTCCGTTCTGCCAGCTTTGCATCAGATTACGGGTCGTTTGCGGGAGGGAGCGAGTCTGGGGTTCCGCACGGCGGCGGTCCACGTGCTACTCGGCGGCGCGCCCGAGCTGGTCCGGCTCGATGAGCTCCTGACCGACTTGTCGGCCTCCGGCATCCCCCCGCCATGCCGTCGCCGGTCCTGCGGCCGGACTACATTCCCCACACGGCGATCGTCCGGCCGCCGACGTTTTCCTTGCGGCGGAAGATCTTCTCGTCCCACGCCTTGCCTTCCGAGCGGTCGAAGACCACCAAATGGCTTTCGTGGGCGGCGCAGCGATCCGCGTAGGCGGCCGTCTGCACGAGCCCCTCCGCGATGGTGCGCTCCAGGCTCCCGTGCAGCACCTTGCACTCGATCACGATCCGGTCGGCCACGTCCTGCGGTCGCCCGGCGCCTCGTCGGGGCCAGACGACGAGCAGGTCCGTACGGCCCCGGCCGAGGCCGTACTCGCGCTCGATGCGGCCGCCCCCGTTGACGATGCGCTGCAGGAACGCCTGCAGAAGCAACTGCGGACCCGCCTCCCGGTAGTCGAAGCGTTCCACCCAGTGTTCCGAGTGCTCCCGGAAGAAGGCCTGGAAGGCGGCCAGCAGCTTGTCCATGTCGAGCGCGTCGTCGGCGCCCACGTACCAGGCGGCGTCCTGATTCAGCGTCGCCTGCACTGCGTAGGTGAGCTCGCGCGGCACGACCTCGGCGTAGATCGGATTGGCGATGCGCGGCGGGTCCTCGCGAGCGATGAGCCCGATGTCGCGGACGTACTCCAGGTCCCGGCTCGACGACCGGTTGTCACCGGCGCCGGTCAGCAGCGGCTCGATGACGCGTCGCACGCGGTCTTCCTGCAGCTTGTCCGCGAGCTGGTCCAGATGGACCTGTCGGCTCTCGACCAGGTGTTCCCGCGCTTCGAGAATGTCCTCGACCGCGATCGCCCGCGAGCGGTCGCGCCCCGCCTTGTTGTCGAAGCACGCCCGGCGGCAGAGCGCGTTCACCAGCCACGGCTGGCCGCAGGCGCCCGTCCACACCGATTCGACGGCGGCCGCCGAGAACCGCTGTCCCGTCTCGACGGTGTGCTGCGCGAGCAGCGCCCGCACCTCGGTCTCGCTGAAGTCGCCGAGGCGCAGCGATTCCGCCCTGACGTTGAAGGCGCTGCCGCCGGCGATGACGGCGTTCTCGGCGCTCGATCGGATGCGGTAGTCGCGCACATCGCGGATGCCGCACAGCACCACGCTCTGCGGATAGTGGCGGGGCCGGTTCGGGTAGCCGGCGCGAAGCTGCCTGAGCACGGCCAGCAACGTGTCGCCGATGAGCATGTCGATCTCGTCGATCAACAGCACCAGCGGCCTGGGGTCGGCCTCCGCCCAGCGTCCCAGGGTCTCCTGCAGGGCCTCGTGCGGACCGGCGTCCGCCAACGCCTCGCGCCAGACGGCCTGCAGGTGGCGTGCGTGCAGGGTGATGCGTTCCTGGCGGGCGAGGGCGGCGAGAACGGCCTGCATCGCCGCGCCCACGTCCTCGCGCGCGGGCTGGGCGGTCTCGACGTTGACGTAGACGCAACGGAAGTCGCCTTCGGCGCCGCCGTTGAGCAGGTCACGCAGCGCCAGCAGGGTCGAAGTCTTCCCGGTCTGCCGCGGCGCGTGGAGCACGAAGTACCGTTCGTCCCGGATCAGTCCCAGGACCTCATCGAGGTCCACACGCTCCAGCGGCGGAATGCAGTAGTGCCTGTCGGCGACTACCGGACCCTCCGTGTTGAACTTCCGCATGCCTGACGATAGCTCAATTCGCTCTCCGCCGCGCCGGTGCGCCTACGTGCCGTTGGCGGCCCATGGTCATGACCCCCAGTCCTGATTGAGCCGGCCCCAACCTACCCCGCCTCGACGAAGCGCACGTTGCGGAAGCGCCGGACGTTCGCCTCCGGCAGCCGACGACGCCCGCCAGGCCGCAGCTCGAACCCGAGGAACGTCGCTGTTCTGTACGGCGTTCGTGAGGACGAAAACGAACACGGAGCGCAGCCCGTTCGGCGGTTCCGGCGGCGGAGCCATGGTCAATGCACCTCCGCGGTATCCGACCCACAGCAAACGACGGCTCGATTCGCCGCATCCTCGCTCTGCAGGAGGCCGTTCGCGCAGGGCCCCTCTCGCTGACATAGAATCGCCCGAGCGCGACTTGGCGGCCCACGGTGGCACGCCGCCTCGCACCGAGGCGGCGATTGGCCGGCGGGGCGTCGGCGCACGAAGGAGCGTCGGCGCACGAAGGAGCGCCCGCGGACGAAGATGTCCGCCTGACACGCCGCGACGGGCGGCCAACGCGGGAGAGGGTCTGTCATGCCCAAGCGAAATGTCTCGAGCACGCGCCCGTCGGCGGTGATCGTCTGCGCCGCAACGCTCCTCGCCGCGGTCTCGGCCGCGGCAGGCCAGGACGTCGAGTGGCGCGCCTACGCCGCCGACGCGGCCAGCTCCAAGTACGTCCCCCTCGATCAGATCGACGCCGAGTCGGTCCACGACCTGGAGATCGTCTGGCGCCAGTCGACAATCCCCGACGTCACCCGCGGCGGCAACGACCTGCGCGCGCCGGCCGCGTCCCAGAACACCCCGCTGATGGCCGGAGGGCGCCTGTACGTCAGCACCGGACTCGGCATGGTCGCGGCCCTCGACGCCGCCACCGGCGAGGTGGTCTGGTTCGACGACCCGCCGGCGCCCGGAGGCGAAGAACGCCCCCGCGGCCGGCCGACGCGCGGCCTCGGCTACTGGACGGACGGCGACGACGCCCGCGTCCTGGCCATCCTCGGCGACCGGCTCGTCGCCCTGAACGCCGAGACGGGCCGGCGCTATCCCGACTTCGGCGACGGCGGCGAGGTCGACCTGACCGAGGGCTACGGCGACCCGCGGGTCGACCGGTTCCGGTGGCAGTCGGCGCCGCTGGTCGTCAACGACGTCATCGTCGTCGGCTCGCTCATCGGCGACATCGTCAGCCACACCATGCCCGCCCTCAAGGAGATGCCCCCCGGCGACGTGCGCGGCTTCGACGTGCGCACCGGCGAGCAGCGCTGGATCTTCCGCACCGTCCCGCGGGAGGGCGAGCCGGGCAACGAGACGTGGCTGACCGCCCTGAACGAGGACCGCGCGTCGTGGGAGTACACCGGCAACACCAACATGTGGGCGTCGCCGAGCGCCGACGAGGAGCTCGGCTACGTCTATCTGCCGCTGTCGACGCCGACGAGCGACTACTACGGCGGGCACCGGCCTGGCGACAACCTCTTCGCCGAGAGCCTGGTCTGCCTCGACGCCGCGACGGGCGAGCTCGTCTGGTACTTCCAGGCGGTGCACCACGGGTTGTGGGACTACGATTTCCCGGCCGCCCCGACCCTGGTGGACGTCACCGTCGACGGCCGGGACGTCAAGGCGGTGGCGATCACGAGCAAGCAGGCCCACACCTACGTCTTCGACCGGGTCACCGGCGAGCCGGTGTGGCCCATCGAGGAGCGGCCGGTGCCCCCCGGCGAGGTGCCGGGAGAGTGGTACGCGCCGACCCAGCCGTTTCCGACGAAGCCGCCCGCCTACGATCAGCAGGGGGTCAGCCTCGACGACCTCATCGACTTCACGCCGGAGCTGCGGGCCGAGGCCCTCGCCATCCTCGACGACTACGTGTGGGGGCCGTTCTTCACGCCGCCCTCGCTCATCGACGAGCGGCCCGGCGGCACGCAGGGGACGCTGGTCGTCCCCGGGCTCGTCGGCGGCACCGACTGGAACGGCGCCGGCGTCGACCCCGAGACCGGCATCCTCTACGTCCCGTCGGTCCACAGCGGCACCGTCGTGGGACTCAGCCGGTCCGAGCACCCCCGATCGGACGTCGACTGGGTCATGCGGGGCGCCCGGCACATTCCCGGCCCGAGGGGGCTGCCGCTCTTCAAGCCGCCCTGGGGCCGCCTCGTCGCCATCGACCTCAACCGGGGCGAGATTCTGTGGACGGCGGCCAACGGCGACGGGGCGCGCGACCATCCGGCCATCGCCCACCTCGACCTGCCGCCGCTCGGGCAGGGCGGGCGCGCGGCGCCCCTCGTCACCCGCAGCCTGGTGTTCCTCGGCGAGGGCGCCAACGTCGGCGCCGCCTTCCTGCCGCCCGGCAGCGGCGGGAAGATGTTCCGCGCCTTCGACAAGGGGACGGGCGCGATCGTGTGGGAGACGGAGCTGCCCGGCGGCACCACCGCCGCGCCGATCAGCTACATGGTCGACGGCCGGCAGTACATCGTCGCCACCATCGGTTGGGACGACATGAGCAGCGAGTACGTGGCCCTCGCGCTGCCGGAGACGGCGGGACGATGAGCGTTGACCCGCCCGGCGCCGGGGGCTACTCTTGACGGGGTCGGGACTCGACCGGATTCCAAGGAGGGTCGGAGATGAAGCAGAGACAGGTCGTAGCGCTCGGTGTCCTCGCCGCGATCGTCGCGGTCGCGGGGCTGGCCCCGCCGGCGGCGGCCCAGGACGGGCCGCGCACGGCGTGGGGCGCCCCGGACCTGCAGGGCGTGTGGGACTTCCGCACCATCACCCCGCTGCAGCGCCCCGAACGGTACGGAGACCGCGAGTTCCTGACCCGGGAAGAGGCGGCCACCCTCGAGCAGGGCGCGGTCGACCGCGACGAGCGGCTCCTCCTCGCCGCGCCCCGGCGCACCGAGGCCGGCGGCAGCATCGGCGCCTACAACAACTTCTGGATGGACCGAGGCACCCGCACCATCGAGACCCGCCGGACCTCGCTCATCGTGGACCCGCCGAACGGGCGCATGCCCGGAATGAGCGAGGCAGGGCAGGCGCGGGCGGCGGCTCGCCGCGAGTACCGGGCGGAGCATCCCGCCGACTCGTGGCTCGACCGCAGCACCTTCGACCGCTGCATCCTCGGGTTCAACACCGGCCCGCCGATGACCCCGGGCGGCTACAACCAGAACATGCAGGTGTTCCAGACCGAGGACACCGTCGTCATCCTGAACGAGATGGTGCACGACTCGCGCATCATCCCCATCGACGGCGCCCCGCGCACCGGCATCGGGTCGTGGACCGGGGAATCGCGCGGGCACTGGGAGGGCGACACCCTCGTCATCGAGACGAACAGCTTCACCGACAAGACCCGCTGGCGCGGCTCGAGCGAGAACATGACCCTGGTCGAGCGGCTGACCCGGCAGGACGACGACACCCTGGTCTACACGTTCACGGTGACCGACCCCGACACCTGGGTCCAGCCGTGGACGGCCGAGATCCCGATGCGCCGCGGCGACCAGCCGCTCTACGAGTACGCGTGCCACGAGGGCAACTACTCGATGGAGGGCATCCTCTCGGGCGCCCGCGCCGACGAGCGGGCCGAGCAGTAGCCCGGAAACCGGGCTGAGTGAACCGGGCCCCTCACGCGTCCGCACCCTCGATCGCCCGCGTGAGGGCGGGGGTGCGGCCGAGCAGCCGGGCGTAGAGCGCGAGCTGGGCGCGATGGTACTCCTCGTGGGCGATCCCGTGGTGCATCCAGGTGAGGCGGGTGCCGCGCTCGCCGTCGAACCGGCGCACGTACTGCAGCATCTGCACTTCGCCGGCGGCGCGAATCTGCCGGGCCCCGTCGCGGTAGCTGCTGCGCAGCAGGCGCAGCCACTCGGTGCGCGGGCGCGCCTTGCCGGTCGCGCCGGCGTAGTGCCGGATGAACGCCGGGAAGCTCTTGCGGGTGAAGTCGGCGGTGGGCCGGGTGAGCTCGTTCGTCCACATCATGCCGGAGGCGACGATGTGTGCGACCAGCTCGGCCACCGACCGGGCTTCCGGCGTGGGACTGAAGTCGTAGTCGCGGGCGGGAATGCCCGACGCCTCGGCGATGACGCCCCGGCGGGCGCCGTCCCAGGCCTCGATCGCTTCCTCGAGCAGGCTCGTCATGGCTGGCTCCTCCGGGTCGGGCTCCCGTGTCGCCCCCGCCGATCCGGCCCGACGCGGAGACGGGCCAGGTCACTCGCAAACGACACCGTCGCCGTCGCCGTCTCTCATGTACGCGTAGGCGGGATGGCCGCGCGGGACCGGTGCGATGCCATGACGCCGCGCCTCGGCGCACGACACCCGGCCGTTGCCGTTGTCGTCCCACCGCAACCCACCCGCCCCGCCGCCTGACCGGCTCCCCGCAACCGCCGGCGACGCCGACGGGTCCCACAGCCCCCGGCCCGCGGCGCGCGCCTCGCGCTCGAGCTGCCGGAACCGGTCGAGATGCCGGAACGGGAACCGCGTATAGGCGTGGCCGTAGCCCTGCCGAACTATCTCCGCGTTTGCGAACGTCCCGTCCGCCAGATGGACGTAGGCGAGGGTCCGTCCGTACCGATCGGTCCGCTCCCGGTCGTACTCCAGGCGCACGCGCCGGCCTTCGAGCAGGCGTTTCGTGAACGCACTCGCCTCCCGGCCGAAGAACTCGACCGCCCGGCCCGGATGCACCGTCTCCGGCGTGTCGACGCCGATCAGCCGCACCCGACCGACCCCCTGCACGACGATGGTATCCCCGTCGACGACCCGTTCGACCACCTGGGCGTCGGCGGACGCCGCTGCCGACGCGGTCAGCACGACGGCCAGCAGACACCGCATGGCAATCACCGAAACCCCGATCGCACGGAGACGTTGCAACATGAGCCACCTCGGGCCGACGAGGCGTCGACGTGGCAATAGATGCCACGGATTCGCCAGCCGATGTGGAGATTATCGCGTACGTCGACCCGCACGGTGCGGCCGGAGGCGCGGGGGCGCGATCACTCCGGCAGGAGGCGGCAGGCCGGGCCCGCGTTCGACGACATCACCGGGAGGAGCGAATGCAGCCGGCCTTGCGGCGGGCTCCAGGCAGCCCCTGGAGAAGCCGCGCGGGGCGCGGCGTGGCGCCCGCGGGGGAGCGCACGACGAGGAGCGCCTGTCGGGCTTGGCGACGGCGGAAACGACGGAGCTCCGCGCAGAGCAGCGGAGTCCACGGGGATGCCGGGGCGGTCGAATGCAGCGGGGCCGTTCCCGCCGGCCTCGGGGTCAGGCGTCCAGGAAGCGATCGCGGTATTCCGGGCTCGGAAGCGGGCAGGTCCCGTATCGGCCGAAGACCTGGTAGCGATGCGCCGCGATCCGGTCGTAGAGCCGGTCCAGCAACCGGGCGGGCGCCCGGCGGATGACCGTCACGAGGCGCCAGGGCAGTCCGAGCTGGTCGAAGACGAACAGCGCGGCGGCCGAACGGTGCAGGACGCGACCCGTCCCCGACTCGTAGTCGACGACGACGTACACCGTCTCGAGCCGATCGGGGTCCCCGCCGTGCGCCGCGAGGAGGCTTCGGCCGACCCGGCTCTGCATCGCCGCGAACCGGAAGCGGCGCCGGCGGTCGTGCGCGAGCACGAAGCGGACGAAACGGTCGCAGAGCCCGCACACGCCGTCGTACAGCAGCAGGTGGGGGCCGGCGTCGAGCCCGGACGGTCCGATCGGGTCGGTCATCCCTGCCTCGACGCTCCCCCGTCACCGGAGCCGTCACCGCAGAGGGCCGGCCCGCACCGGCCCTCCGCCGGCCAGGCACGCGACGGCCGCACCTTGACCTGCCGCCGCCGCGCGCATATCGTCCCAACTGCCGGCGGGGAGCCGGCGACTCTATTGGGAGAGAGGACTGAATGAAGAAGCAGCATCTGTGGTTGGCAGGAGTGGCGGTACTCGCGGCGGTCGTGTCGCACACCATGACGGCGGCGCAGCCGCCGGCGCAGCCGATGACGTTCTTCGTCACCAGCGTCGGGCTGGGCGACGGCGCCAACCTCGGCGGCCTCGCCGGGGCCGATGCGCACTGCCAGACGCTCGCCGCCGCGGCCGGCCGCGGCGACGCCACGTGGCGGGCCTATCTCAGCACCCAGGGCCCGAACGCGGTCGGCGCGCGCGACCGCATCGGCAGCGGACCATGGTACGCCCACGGCGGCCGTCGCCAGATCGCCGCCGACCTCGGCTGGCTCCACGGCGACACCATCGAGCAGGCGCGGCTGGGCAACGCCATCGGCAAGATGATCGCATTGACCGAGCAGGGCAACCCGGTGAACGGCGTCGGCGACTCGCCCAACCAGCACGACATCCTCACCGGCACGCAGTCCGACGGCCGCGCCTACGCCGACGACGCGGACCACACCTGCGGCAACTGGACGAGCAACGGAGAGGGCTCGGCCCAGGTCGGCCACTCGGATACGCAGGGCGGCGGCAACAGCTCGTGGAACTCGACCCACCCCAGCCGCGGCTGCAGCCAGGAGAACCTGGTCGCCACCGGCGGGGCGGGGCTGTTCTACTGCTTCGCCATCGACTAGCCAGGGTGACGGGCGCGCGCGGGTCGGCCCGCGCGCGCCATCGGGCCGCGCGCCGTGAGCACCCCCGGCAGCCCACGCACCCCGCCCGCCGCGCTTCAGGCGCCTACGCAGTCAAAGATCCCCTTTCACAGCGCAGCATTCCAGGGCTCGGTACAGCCAGGCGAGCAGTCTACACGAGCCGTGAGGATGACTCGCCTTCCCGATCCAGGACCCGCCCCACCCAGCCTCTCTGGCTGTCGCGACCCCCGACCCGTTTGCTACCCTCCCGTAGAACGCCGCCAGGGCACGTCCGTTTGGAGGTCTCCTTGTCTCGATACGCGCAAACAGCCGTGGTGTTTTTTTGGATCACCGGTATGGCGACGGTCGCCGCCGCGCAGACCGGGGCGATCGCGGGCATCGTGGTCGACGCGACCGGCGGCGTGCTGCCGGGTGCGACCGTCATGCTGACGGGCGCCGGCGGCGGCCCGACGACGACGCAGACGGACGCGGAGGGACGATTCACGTTCGGCGGCCTCTCCCCCGGCGTCTACACGGTGACCGTCTTCCTGAGCGGCTTCGGAGAGACGACGGTGGACGGCGTCGCAGTGGGCGGAGAACCCGTCACGCTTCCCCCGATCGCCTTGCGGTTGGGGGCCTTCGAGGAAGCCGCCGTCGTCACCGCGACCCGCGTCGAGGAGCCGCTGCAGCAGGTGCCGATGAGCATCTCGGCGGTGACCGGGGCGGACATCGAGCGGCGCGCCATCGACAACCTGACCGAGCTGGCGCGCTGGACGCCGGGACTGACCGTCGTCGACCAGGGGGCGCGCGGCAGCAACGCGGTCATCGTGCGCGGCCTGCACACCGACGCCCTGAACGGGTCGGAGGCGGCCGGCAACAACTACAACAACGGCGTCGCCACCTACCTCGGCGACATCCCCCTCGCGGTCGACCTGCGGCTGCACGACATCGAGCGGGTCGAGGTGCTGCTGGGGCCGCAGGGCACGTTGTACGGCGCGGGAACCCTGGCCGGCGCGGTGCGCTACCTGCCGCGAAGGCCGGACACCGAGCGCCGCACGCTTGACGTCCGCGGCGACCTGTTCGGCCTCGCCCACGGGGGCGCGCCCGGCGCCGACGCCGGCGTCACCTTCAACCTGCCCCTCGTCAACCGGAAGCTGGCGCTGCGCGGCTCCGTCGATCGCTACGCCGACCCCGGGTTCATCGACTACGACTACCTGCTGCGCACCCCGGGGGTCTCCGAGCCCGAGCCGGACCTCACGGATCCCGGGGCGGTGGAGACGAACCTGCGCCGGGAGCCGGACGCCAACACCGAGGACACCCTCTCCGCCCGGCTCTCCCTGCTGTGGGACGCGACGCCCGACGTGTCCGCCCTCTTCGCCTACCACCTGCAGGATCAACGGGTTGGAGCGCGGCAGGTCAACCACCTGCGGTCGTTCGACACCGGCCGCTACGTGTCCGCGCACCGCTACCTGGAGCCGAACGACCGGCGGAACGAGCTGCTGAGCCTGGAACTGACCTGGCGGCTGCGGGGCGCGGAGCTGACCTCGGCCGCCGGCTACTCCCGGTTCTCCGCCCAGGGGCAGCGCGACCAGACCGACCTGCTCATCCAGGCGTTCGGCATCGGGGGGCTGCTGCCGGGCACGTACCCCGGGCTCGAGCGGGCGCAGGCGCTCGAGCCCGGCGTCACCGGGGCCGACCTGACGTCGGGGTTCCGCTCCTTCTCGGCCTACACCCGGGAGGACTCGCAGGAGGAGCGCCTGAACTGGGAGACGCGGCTGGTCTCGACCGGCGACGGCCCGTGGCGCTGGGTCGGCGGCGTCTTCTTCAACCGGTACGACGGCCACGGCACGAGCTACGAGTACGCGCCGGGGCTGACGGAGTTCTCCGGCATCACGCCGGTCGTGGGCGGCAGCCCCGCATCCGAGCCGGTCGAGTACTACAGCCTCGGGGCGCAGGCGGTCGACGAGCGGGCGCTCTTCGGCGAGGTCTCGCGCGACCTCGGCGACCGGTGGCGGGTGACGGCGGGCGGCCGGTGGTTCGGATACCGCGTGGCGACCGGCAACCTCACCGAGTTTCCCTACACGCCGATGTACAACTCGCCCTACAGCGATCACGAGTCGGACGACAGCGGCGTCCTGTTCAAGGGGAGCGTCAGCTACCGGCTCGACGACCAGACGAACCTGTACTTCACGCGGTCCGAGGGTTACCGCATCGGCGGCGGCAACAACTTCCGGGTGTGCACCGACGAGGAGCTCGCGCTGCTCGAGGACGCCGACCCCGGCAACGACCCGCCGCAGTCGGGCTGCATCTACGCCGACCAGGCGCTGATCCGTCCGGACACCACGGCCAACTACGAGGTGGGGCTGCGCCGCTCGTGGGCCGACGAGCGGGTCACCTTCAGCGGCACCCTGTTCCACGTCGACTGGACGGACATCCAGGTGGCCGGCCTCACCCCGTTCAGCGCCGAGCCCATCACCCTGAACGGCGGCGGCGCCGTCAGCCGCGGGGCCGAGCTCGCCTCGACCGTCGGCGTGACCAACGCCCTGCGCCTCCGCGGCTCGTGGTCGTACACGCGCGCCGAGCTCAGCGTGGACTCCCCCGGCCTGCTCGACGGAGGCGCCGACGCGTTCCGGGGCGACCGCCTGTCGGGCGCCCCCCGGCAGCAGGGCAGCCTGCTCGCCTCCTGGGCGTCGCTGCTCGGCGACGACGTGGCGTTCGACGTCCAGTACGGCTACAGCTACGTCGGCGACGTCCTCACCCGGATCGGGATGCGGGCCGGGGGCGAGGCGCTGCCCGCCTGGGATCTCCACAACGTGTCGGCGTCGCTGTCGAAGGACGCCTGGACCCTGACTTTCTACGCCGACAACCTCTTCGACCAGTACGCGGTGACCGGCGTGCGCCAGACCCCCGACCTGATCGGGATCACCGACGACGGCTTCCGCTCGCGCCGCTACTTCGCCAACGTGCTCGCCCCCCGGCGGGCGGGCGTGCGCATCCGGTACGCCTTCCGGTAGCAGCTGCTGACTTCTGACGGCCTCGGCCGCGCCGGCCAGGGGCGCATCCTGGCAGCGTTGTTCCTCGGGGCCGCGTCGACCCGACGGTTCCCGCGGCCGGGCGTTCGCCTCAGCCGGCTGCTCGACGCCGGCGTCAGAACCGCAGCAGGCGCGTGGCCTTGACGACGAACGCGCGGTTCTGGAGGAACGGGCCACGCGGGTCGAGGGTGTCGCGCTCGTCGGTGTAGACGACGAACAGCTCGCTGCCGGGCTGGTACTCCCATCGGAAGCGCAGGTTGGTGCCGAGCGAGTCGAGGGTCGAGTTGTACTGCACCAGCGCCGCCACGAACATGCGCGGGGTCAGGGTGTAGGTGGTGCGGACGGAGGCGAGGTCGGTCCTGAAGTCGCCCTCGGGCAGGGTGAGCCAGTTGAACGACACGGAGGGCTCGACGTTCAGCTGCGACGAGAGGTAGACGCGGCCGAACGTATAGCCCACGCCGGTGCGCTCGCCGCCGAAGAAACCGCCGTGGTCGAAGCTCAGCCCGCCCGACGCGACGCGCTGCTGCCCCAGCGCGTAGACGACCCGGGTGTTGGAGAAGCGGTAGGCGCCGGCGGGGATCGTGATGTCGGGGGTCATCGGGAAGGGCTCCTTCAGCAGCTCGTAGCTGTCGGTCGCGCCCGCGAAGAACATGTCGCCGTTCTCGAACTCGATGCCGAACAGGCCCTGCTGCGCCCGCGTCTCGAGGAGGCCGCCGCCGTCGGTCGTGTAGTCGACGCTGCCCTGGAACAGGAACTTGCGGATCGACGAGATCGACAGCGGGCGCGGGCTGAACCGGCCCTCCACGAAGTTGCGCCGAAAGTCGCGCCGGCGGACGAAGCCCACCTCGGGCCGGAAGTCCGCGCCGACGCCCAGCCGCTCGGCAAGGAGCCCCCAGCGGTCGCCGCGGTAGTCGAGCTTCGCCTGATGGCTCATGGCGTCGTCGGGGCTGACGCCGGGCAGCCGGCTCTGGGCCAGGTAGGAGGTGATGTTCAGGTTGTCGTGGAACGAGAACAGCCCGTCGACCCCGAACAGCTGGTTCGCGCCGCTGCCGTCGAGCGACACCGAACGGCCCGTGAACAGGGCCCCGACCGCGCTGCGGCGCAGGACGTCGCGCTTGACCCGGGCGACCGAGAAGTTCGTCGCGGCCGCCGCGCCGGCCTGCTCGGTCTGCACGTTCAGCACCCCGACGCTGTAGGGCCCGGCCTTCCCCGTCAGCCGGCCGCCGGCCCGGATGGGCACGGTCCGGCCGTCCTGAAGCCCGATGCGCCGGCTGAAGAACATGATCGGCGCGGTCCCCGAGAACTGACCGCCCCCGAAGTAGAACGCCGTCGAGTCGCTGGTGAATCCCCCGCCGAAGTCGAAGATGCCCTGCCCCTCCAGGAAGAACTCGCGTTTCTCGGGAAAGAACAGGCTGAACCGGGTCAGGTTGACCTGCTGCTCGTCGACCTCGACCTGCGCGAAGTCGGTGTTGTACGTGAAGTCGGCGGTGAGCCCCTGGGTGACGCCGTACTTGACGTCGAACCCCACGTCGCCCCCCGCCGACGTGCGCTCGTCGGGGCCGCGGGCGAGGTCGGTGGTGACGTCGGAGATGCCGTACGGCTTGAGCTCGAGCCGGGTGCCGGAGGCCGGCACATCGAGCCCCACGAGGGTCGCGGCCGACGACATCTTGTAGGCCCCGGCCCAGCTCAGGGAAGCGGGAATCGGGGTCAGGAACGAGGTCTCGTTGGTCGACGCCACGCGGCGCTGCACGTTGAGGCCCCACATCTGGGCCGGCCCCGCCCGGTACCGGAGCGACTTGAAGGGAATGGCGATCTCGACCGTCCACCCGTCGTCGAACCGGCCCGCGGCGACGTCCCACACCGTGTTCCAGTCGATGTTCTGGCTGCGTTCGTCGGTGACGAGGGCGTCGAAGAGGCCGCCGATGGCGTTGGTCGTGAAGGCGAACGCGTTGCGCCGGTCGTAGAAGGTGTCGAGGACGACCCCGAGGGTCTCGTTGCCGTACATGCCGAAGCTGTCGCGCTTCATCTCGTTCGCGACGATGCGGTCCGGCGCCCGGCTCCAGCAGCGGGCCGAGACATACAGGGTGTCGGCGTCGAAGGTCACCCACACCTCGGTCTGGTCGCCGGCGGGCGCGCCCTCGCTGGGCTCCTGCTGGATGAAGCCGGTCACCGGCGGCACCTCGTGGTAGACACGCTCGTCGAGCCGGCCGTCGAGCTGCAGGGGCGCGTCGAGCCGGATCGCGCGCAGGGTCATGCGCCCGATCTCGTCGCGGGCCACCACCTCGGGCGGAAGGGGCGGCGGCGGCCCATGGATGGGGCTCGGCACCGCTGCGAACCCCGCGACCGGCGCGCCGGTGGGGGCGGCCGCCCCCACCGCCACCCTCCCTGCCTCGCTGCCGGACAACGCCCGCGCAGGCCCCGCCGCCGGCTCCTCGCGCGCCCGAACGGGGGGCGCCGGTATGGGCCGGGGTGCGGCCCGGCCGGCTCGCACGGACGGCGCATGGGGTCCGGCCCCGGCCGCCGGGGCCGAGACGCCGCCGCTGCGCCCGCCCTCCCCGAAGCCGGGCGCGAGCTGACCCGACGACGGTGACCGCTCGGGGCGCACTCCTTCGCCGACACCGGCCGCGAGCGCCTCCCCCGCCGGGGCTCCGGCGCGATGCGTTCCTTCGACATGACGGCCGGCGAGCTCCTCCGCCGCCGCGGCTCCGCCGCCGTGACCGGCCGCACGCCGGCCCGCCGCCGCGGCTCCGGCGCGATGCATCCGTTCGGCGATCCGGGCCGCGAGCTCGTCCTGCAGGCCGAAGAGATCCCCGAGCTCACCGTCGACGCGGACCCCGGAGACGACGCGTCCGCTGCCCGCGTCGACGAGCCGGGCCGTGATCCGGAGGCGGGCGCCCACCCGCTGGTACGCGCCGGCCACGCGCAGGCCACGCGCAGGCCCTCCCGCCGAGCGTCCGAGATCGGCGGCCAGGGTCTCGGCGATGCCATCACCGATCCACGCGTCGGCGGGATCGCCGGACAGATTGGCGAAGGCCATGACCTCGACCGGGCGGGACCCAGACGGGCTCGACCGGGCGAGCTGGCCGTGCGCCGGCGGCGCGGCGGCCGAGACGGCCAGGATCACGAGGCCGGCGGCGCCCACCCATCGAATCGTCGCGACCACAGACACAACCCCACATCATAACCTTGTCCCAGACCGCCATTCCCTCGTCGACGCCGCTCGGGCGCGGCAATCGGGAGCGGCGCCGGGGAACGGGCGGTGTCCCGGACAGGCCGGCCGGCCTTCAACCGCCGCCGCCGGCGACGACTCCCCGGGCTGGTAGACTGCGGCGGCGCATGAGGCCTTCATCCGTCATCTGGCTGGCCGGCGGGGTCGGCGCCCTCGCCTCGGGCATCGCGCTGGCTCTCTCGCCGGCCCCCGAGGCCGGTGTCGCCCTCGCCCTCCTCGGGGCGGCCGCTCTCGGGGCCGGGGCGATGGCGCGGAGGCGCGAGTCGGCCGACCCCGAGGCCCTGGCCGAGCTCGACCGGCGCCTCGCCGAGATGCGGGCGCTCGACGCGCGTCTGAGCGCGGCCGGGGTGTCCCCCGTCGAGCGCACCTACGAGGAGCTGCTGCGCCGGGGCTCCGGGAGCACCGCGCTGCCGGCGACCCTCGACGAGCAAGAACGCCGGCTCGGGGAGATGATCCGGGACCGCTGCGACCGGGTGTGGAACGGCATCGGCGACCGGCGCTACGTCCGGCGCGAGGACGGGCGCGTGGTGGACCTCGACGGCGCCGCCATCTTCGCCGAGCTTCGCGACGTCGTGCAGGAGGTCGCGGCGATGTATCACGCCGACTCCGACAACGCCGTCCTCGAGGCGCGCACCGGCGACATCGCGCTCGCCGCGCGCTCGGCCCTCGGGGAGCTGCTGCAGACGGCGCGGCAGGCGCCGTTAGTCGATCCCACCAGTTGGTCCGTCAAGACGGTGGTGACCCAGCTCGAGCAGGCGCAGCAGGGGCTCGCCCTCTACCGGAGGCTCTCGCCCTACGAGCACTACGTCAACGGCGCGATCTTCGCCGCGCGCCTCGCCGCCGGCTCGAACCCCGTCGGGCTCGTCGCGTGGACGCTGGGCACGCAGGTGGCCAAGCGCGTCGGGGGCCGATTGATCCGATCGCGCGCGGAGGTCTGGCTCAAGACGCTGCTGGAGAGCTCCGTCGCGCTGGTCTACCTGCGCGTGGCGCGCATCTACGACCCGCTGCGCGCGTACCGCGGCCCGGACTGGACCGCGCTTGTGGAGGCGCTGCGCATCCACGCGACGATCCCGGGCATCGACCACAACCGGCGGCGGCTGCTCGACCGCGTGCTGCGCGCGCCTATCCCCGACGAGTTCGCCAAGATGGCCCTGCTGCGCGCGCTGGCCGAGGACCGCGCGCCGGCGCCGCCGTCGGTCCCTCCCGTCGACCTCGACGCGCTGCGGCCGGCCGACCGGCAGGCGGTCGGCGAGCGCCTCGCCGACCTGCTGTCGGGCATGCGCGGCCTGCAGGCGCCGGCCGCGCGGGCGGCGATCCAGGCCCTGCAGCACCGGCTGCCGCTGCCGGTCGACCTTGCAGGCTCGGACCGCCCGGAGGCGGCACGCGCGGCCGGCGGGTTCGCGCTGCTCGCCGCGCTCGCGCGCGACTGCCTCGACGCGGACCGCGCGCAGGCCGGCCGGCTGCTTCGAGCCGGCGCGTTCAACACGCGCGCGAAGGAGGCCCTCGACGAGGAGGAAGCGGAGCGCATTCTCGGGCACGCGGTGGCCGCGGCGTACGAAGCCGGCGGCGCCCCGGGAGAACCGGGCCCGGTCGCGCCTCCGCCGGCCCTCGTCGGAGACGGCCTCGCCGAGCCGTTGCTGACGTCGGTGGCCGACCTCCTGTGCTCGGCGCCGGGGCCGTGGCCGATCGAGCACGACCACCTGGTGCTGCTGTACGCGTCGGTGCTGCTCCCCGAGCGCAAGCAGGTCGCGGCCGCCTGGAAGCACTATGTCGACGCCGCCTCCCGGCGCCTGCGGAAACGGCTGCGACTGCGCGACCTCTCGACGTGGCCGCCCCACGCCGCGCCGGCGATTCTCCGCCAGCTCGGCGACGGCGAGCCGGCCCTCGCGGTGCTCGCCGCGACCACCCGCGCGGGACGGACGCGGTGGCTGGCGTTCCATCGCGACCGGGTCGTCGTCGGAGCGGTCCCCGACAAGGAGCTCGTCGTCGACGACGGCGAGCCCGAGGTCCATCCCATCCGGCCGGAGTTCCACCCCCTGGCGCCGGTCCGGCTCGCCCGCCGCCGGGGACGCCTGACCGACGACCTGGTGCTCCGGTGCGGCGACGATCGGCTGACCGTCGCCAGCGGGAGGATGGGCAACTTCGAGAGGCGTTTCGGCCCCCTGCTGGACGCGCTCGACTTCGATGCGGACCGGCTGGAGCGCGAGGACTGACCGAAGGCCCGCGACCGGGGCTCGGCCCCGCTGCAACTCGACCGGGTCGGCGCCGCATCGTCCCGCTACCCAGGGCCCGCCGCGCGTCGCCCCTCGCCGCGTCGGCTTGACCCGCTACCGCCCACGCGCCGCGCAGGACGCGGGTCGCTACAATGTCGCGTGCCCGGCCTCTCTGCGCCTGCCGCCGGCGGCCCGCCGTCCTTCGTCCTGTCCCGCAATCTGTTCCTCCGGCTACTCGGCTTCGTCCACCTCGCGGCGTTCGCCTCGCTGGCGCCGCAGATCGTCGGCCTGATCGGCGCCGAGGGCCTGCTGCCGGCCGCCGCGTATCTCGACCGCGTCCACGAGCTCTGGGGAAGCGACGCGTATCGCCAGCTGCCGACCCTGGTGTGGCTCTGGCCGAGCGACGCGTTCCTCGTCGGCGCGTGCTGGCTCGGCATCGCGCTGTCGGCGGCGGCCATGGCCGGCGTCGCGCCGAGGACGGTGTTCCCGGCGCTGTGGGTCTGCTATCTGACGCTGGCCGTCGCCGGACAGGAGTTCCTGCAGTTCCAATGGGACGTGCTGCTGCTGGAGACGGGGCTGCTGGCCGCCGTGTACGCCCCGGCGGGATGGCGCGTGCGGCTCGTAGCCGGGAACGAGCCGAGCACGGCGGCGCGCTGGCTGGTCTGGGGGCTCGCCTTCAAGCTGACCTTCCTTTCCGGCGTCACCAAGCTGCTGAGCGGCGACGCGACCTGGCGCAACCTGACCGCGCTGGAGCACCACTACCAGACGCAGCCGCTTCCCACGTGGATCGGCTGGTACTTCCACAACGCGCCCGACTGGTTCGGCTTCCTCTCGGTCGGGGTCATGTTCTTCATCGAGGTCGCGGTGGCGTTCGTCATCCTCGCGCCGGCCCGCTTCCGCCGGATACGGATGGCCGGTTGCGGCCTGCTCTGCCTGCTGCAGGTCCTGATTGCCGCCACCGGCAACTACGGCTTCTTCAACCTGCTCGCCGTCGTCCTCTACCTGTCGCTGCTCGACGACGCGGCCGTCGCGTCGCTGCTGCGCCTCGGCGTCTCCACCGCGGGCATGCCGCAGAAGGGACGGCGACCGTCACCGCTCCGGCAGCGGTACGCGCGGGCCGGGGTGACGGCACTGCTGGCGGGCCTCAGCGCGCTCTCATTCGTCCGCGAGGTTCGCCGGCCCGCCCCGATGCCGGCGTGGGCCGACGCCGCGCTCGCGGCCGTCGAGCCGTTCCGCTCCGTCAACGGCTACGGCCTGTTCAGGGTGATGACCACCGAGCGCTACGAGATCGTCTTCGAGGGAAGCGCCGACGGCTCGACGTGGCGCGAGTATCCGTTCCGGTGGAAGCCGGGCGACCCGGCCCGGGCGCCGGGGTTCGTGCAGCCTCACATGCCGCGCCTCGACTGGCAGATGTGGTTCGCGGCCCTCGATCCCCGCGGGAACACCCACTGGCTGATGACGCTCGCGAACGGGCTGCTCGACGGCGATCGGACCACCGTCGACTTGCTCGGCGACTCCCCGTTCCCGGAGGCCCCGCCCCGGTTCGTCCGGGTGACGATGTACCGCTACCGGTTCACGACCCCGCCGGAAGCCGCGAGCGGGGCCTGGTGGACGCGCGAGCCGCTCGGACCCATGACGGAGCCGCTGACCCGCCGCCCTGAAACCCTTGAATTTTGACCCGCCGAGTCCTACAATGCGCAGATGAGATTTGGGTCTTCCTGGACCGTTTCCCGCATCGCAACGCTGCCGGCCGGGGTCCTCGGCTTGGGGCTGTCGCTCGCGGCGGACGCGCACGCTCAGGAACCGGCAGGCGGGCCGGCCGCGGCGGAGCTGACGCCCGCGGCATCCGACGCGCGGCAGCTGCTCGACCGCTACTGCGTCACCTGTCACAACGGCCGGCTCGAGACGGCCGGGCTGAGCCTGGAGGACATCGACGTCGCCCACGTCGACGCGGAAGCGGAAACCTGGGAGAACGTGGTGCGCAAGCTGCGCACGAGCACCATGCCCCCGCCGAACCGGCCGCAGCCACCGGCCGCGGCCAGCGCCGCGATGGCCTCGTGGCTCGAGTCGACGCTCGACGGGGCGGCGGCGGCGAGCCCGAACCCGGGCCGGACCGAGACCCTGCGCCGCCTCAACCGGACCGAGTACCAGAACGCCATCCGCGACCTGCTGGCCCTCGACGTCGACGCCACCGGGCTGCTGCCCCCCGACGAGAGCGGCTACGGCTTCGACAACGTGACCGTCGGCGACCTCCCGCCGGCCCTCCTCGACCGCTACATCTCGGCCGCGCAGAAGATCAGCCGGCTCGCCGTCGGCAGCACCCAGACCTCGCTGCAGGCCGACGTGATCCGCGTGCCCGCCGACACCACGCAGGAAGAGCACGTTCCGGGGCTGCCGCTGGGCACCCGCGGCGGCGTCGTGATTCCCTACATGTTCGCCCAGGACGGCGAGTACGACATCCAGGTGCGGCTGGCCCGGAACCGCACCGGCAACATCGGCGGCCTGCGCGACCCGCGGCCGCACGAGATGGAGATACTGCTCGACCGGGTGCCCGTCGCCAGCTTCACGGTCCAGCGGCCGGAGCGCGGCGACGATTCGCTCGTCGACCGCGACCTGAAGGTGCGGGCGTCGGTGACCGCCGGCCCCCACGACCTCGGGGTCACGTTCCTGAAGAGCGCGTCGTCGTTGATGGAGACCGAGCGCAGGCCCGGGCAGTCGCACTTCAACGAGACCCGCCACCCCCGCTTGACCCCGGCCGTCTACCAGGTGTCGATCACCGGCCCCTACGCCCCGCAGGGCGTCAGCGACACCCCGAGCCGCGAGCGGCTGTTCGTGTGCCGTCCGGCCCAGCCGAGCGAAGAGGAAGGCTGCGCACGGGACATCCTCTCCACGCTGATGCGGCGGGCCTACCGGCGGCCGGTGGCGGACGCGGACCTCGACGGCCCGATGGCGTTCTTCCGGGAGGGCCGGGCGGGCGGCGACTTCGACGCCGGCATCGGCCGGGCCCTGAGCGCGGTCCTCATCAACCCCGAGTTCCTGTTCCGGGTCGAGCTCGACCCGGACCGCGGCGGCGCCATCCCCGCGTATCACGTCAGCGACCTCGAGCTGGCCTCGCGGCTGTCGTTCTTCCTCTGGAGCAGCCTGCCCGACGACGAGCTGCTCGACGCGGCGATACGCGGCGAGCTGAGCGACCCCGACGAGCTCGAGCGGCAGACCCGCCGGATGCTCGCCGACCCCCGCTCGTTCAACCTCGCCAGCAACTTCGCGGGGCAGTGGCTGCGGCTGCGCAACCTCGCGGCGCTGAGCCCGAACGGGCGCCTCTTCCCCGACTTCGACGACAACCTGCGGCAGGCGTTCCGCGAGGAGACCGAGCGGTTCATCGACAGCGTGATCGACGAGGACCGCAGCGTGCTCGACCTGCTGCGGGCCGACTACACGTTCCTCAACGAGCGCCTCGCCAAGCACTACGGGATTCCCAACGTCTACGGCACGCGGTTCCGGCGGGTGGCCCTCGACGAGAGCAGCCGGCGCGGCGGGCTGCTGCGGCACGGCAGCGTCCTCGCCGTCACCTCCTACGCGACCCGGACCTCGCCGATCATCCGCGGCGTCTGGGTGCTCGACAACATCTTCGGGGCCCCGCCCCCGCCGCCGCTCCCCGACGTGCCGGCCCTCGAGGAGAACGAGGTGGCGGCCAACCTGCCGATGCGCGAGCGGCTCGCCCAGCACCGCAACAGCCCGGCGTGCGCGAGTTGCCACCGCACCATCGACCCCGTCGGCTTCGCTCTCGAGAACTTCGACGCCCTCGGCCGCTGGCGCGACCAGGAGGGCGACAACGGCGCCATCGACGTCTCGGGCGGGCTGCCCGGCGTCGGGGCCCTCGTCGGGGTGGACGGCCTCGAGAACGGCCTGCTGAGCCGGTCCGATCTGTTCGTCGGCCGGCTGACGGAGAAGCTGCTCACGTTCGCGCTGGGCCGGGGCGTCGAGTACTACGACGCGCCGGCCGTCCGCGCCATCGTCCGCGGCGCCGAAGCGGAAGACTACCGCTTCTCATCGCTGATCCTCGGCATCGTCAAGAGCGTCCCGTTTCAGATGAGGAACTCCACATGATCATCACGAAGAAGGCGTTACCGCGGCGTACGTTTCTGAAGGGCGTGCAGGCCACTCTGGCCCTGCCGCTGCTCGATGCGATGATCCCCGCGGCGACCGCCCTCGCCCGGACGCCGGCCAAGCCCATCCGCCGGCTCGGGTACGTGTTCATTCCGATGGGCTGCGACCACCAGCGGTGGACGCCGGCGGACCGGGACCATCTGGGCCAGCTGACCCCGATCCTCAGTCCCCTCGAGCCGGTCAAGGAGCAGCTCACCGTCGTCACCAACACCGAGCTGCAGCTGTCCTACCCCGGCACCCACGACACGTCGAACTCCGGGTTCCTCAGCGCCGCCTACGCCAAGCACACCGAGAGCTCCGACTACTTCCTCGGCACCACCGCCGACCAGCTCGCGGCCCGGCAGATCGGCCAGGACACGCAGCTGCCGTCGCTCGAGCTGTCGATGGACCTGAACCCGCTCGCCGGCGTGTGCAACAACGGCTACGCCTGCGTCTACCAGAACTGCCTCTCGTGGTCGTCGCCGACGACTCCGCTGCCGTCCGAAGCCCACCCGCGCATCGTTTTCGAGCGGCTCTTCGGCGAAGGCGGCACGGCGGAAGAGCGGCAGGCCGCGCTGCAGAGCCGGGCCAGCCTGCTCGATTCGTTCAACGAGGACATCGCGCGGCTCAAGGGCGCCGTCGGGGCGGCCGACCGGGCCCGCGTCGAGCAGTACCTCGACAGCATCCGCGAGGTCGAGCGGCAGATTCAGCGGGCCGAGGCGGCGGCGAGCGACAACCTCTTCCCCGACCTCGACCGCCCGGTCGGCGTGCCCGACTCGTTCGCGGACCACGCGCGGATCATGTTCGACCTGCAGGTGCTGGCGTTCCAGGGCGACATCACCCGCATCGTCACGTTCCAGCTCACGCGCGAGCTCAGCAACCGCACCTACCCCGAGATCGGCGTGCCCGACCCGCACCACCCGACGAGCCATCACGGCAACGACCCCGAGAAGCTCGCGAAGATCGCCAAGATCAACACGTTCCACGTCTCGCTGTTCGCCGAGTTCCTCCGGAAGCTGAAGGAGACGCCCGACGGCGACGGGTCGCTGCTCGACCAGACCGTCTACATGTACGGCAGCGGAATGGGCAACTCGAGCCTGCACGACCACGTCAACCTGCCGATTCTCGTCGCGGGCGGCGCGGCCGCGGGCCTGAACGGCGGCCGCCACATCCGCTACGAGGCCGGCAAGCCGCTGGCCAACCTCCATCTCACCCTGCTCGACCGCGTGGGGGTGAAGCTCGACCAGTTCGGCGACAGCACGGGCACCGTCGACACCCTCTTCGACCCTGTCGCGGTGTAGGGGAACGGCCGATACCAGGTACCAGCCAGGAGTCTGCGCCGCAGATGCGGCGCCGGCTTCTGGAGGGTCGGTTGGGCGGCAATCGTTGCGCCGCAGAAGCTTCGCTCCAGCGAGGCTTCCAACGCGACCGCGGGGTCGCGCGGCGGCGGTTGCCGAGCCAGGAGAAACCGATGCATCCAGGACGAATCGCCCGGCTGTCGATCGCAGTGCTGGCGCTGGCCGGGGCCGCGTGGGCGGCCGACGACGCCCCCCTCGCCGACGCCGCCGAGGCAGCGAACGCCGCGCTTGTCCGCACGCTGCTGCACGCGGGCGGGGCCGACGTCAACGCGGCGCAGGCCGACGGCATGACCGCCCTCCACTGGGCGGTGTACCACGACGACGTCGAGACCGCGCGGTTGCTGGTGCGCGCCGGCGGCAACGTCGACGCCGCCAACCGCTACGGCGTGCCGCCGCTGTCGCTGGCCGCGACCAACGGCAACGCCGTCCTCGTCAGCCTGCTGCTCGACGCCGGGGCCGACCCCGACGCCTCGCTGCGGGGAGGCGAGACGGTGCTCATGACCGCGGCCCGGACCGGCAGCCTCGCCGCGGTGACGGCGCTCCTCGCGGAGGGCGCCGATCCCAATGCGCGCGAGGCCCGCGACCAGACCGCCCTCATGTGGGCGGCGGCCGAGGGGCACACCCCGATCGTCGAGGCGCTGATCGGGGCGGGCGCGGATGTCCACGCCTCCCTGCGGTCCGGCTTCGCCCCGCTCTTCTTCGCGGTGCGGGGCGGCCACGTCGAGACCACCCGGACCCTGCTCGACGCGGGCGTGGACGTGAGCGCAGAGCTCGCGCGCATCAAGGACGGTCCGGATCGCGCGGTCAACAACGCGACCTACCGGCCCGTGGACGACGGCATGAGCCCTCTGCTGCTGGCGGTGCGCAACGGCCACTTCGAGCTCGCCGTCGAGCTGATCAAGGCGGGCGCCGACCCCAACGATCAGCGGACCGGCTTCGCGCCGCTGCACACCGTGAGCTGGGTGAGGAAGCCGGACGCAAGCGACCGGGGCGACCCCGCACCGGAGGGGGCGGGCCGCCTGACCAGCCTGCAGTTCGTGCGGACCCTCGTCGCCCTGGGGGCGGATGTGAACCTGCGCCTGGAGCAGGGCAAGCGGCCGCCGCACACCGCGTCGGGGCTTGAGATGGAGGGGGCGACGGCCTTCCTCATGGCCGCCGACCGGGCCGACGCGGCCCTGATGCAGCAGCTCCTCGAGCTGGGCGCCGACCCCTTCCTGCCCAACGCCGAGCTGAGCACCCCCCTGATGGCGGCGGCCGGCCTCGGCACCAACGCCCCCGACGAGGAAGCGGGCAGCGAGGCTGAAGCGCTGATCGCCACCGAGCTGCTGCTCGATCTCGGGGCCGACGTCGACGCCGTGGACGACAACGGCGACACCGCGATGCACGGCGCCGCGTACGGCAACTTCCCCGCCGTGGTCGGGCTGCTGGCGGCCAGCGGCGCCGATTCCGAGGTATGGAGGCAAAAGAACGCGGCGGGGCGCACTCCGCTTTTCATCGCCGAAGGGTTCCGGAACGGTCTGCCGAGGCTGTCCCGGCCCACCATCGACGCCGTCGAGCTCATCATGGCGAGGGAGGGCATCTCGACCGAGGGGCCGCGGCCGGTGCACATCGACCAGTATTCGCGACCGGCGCAGCAACAGCAGTAGCCGGCCCACGCATCCCGGCGGGAGCGGGGGTCCGGACACCCCCGCTCCCGCCCTCACGCTGACCTGGGCCTCGAACGTCCTTCATCGCGCGCGACCATCCCATCGACCCTGGCCGTACCGTTGCCGAACTCTGAAGCCGTCCCGACTTCGGGGACCTCTCCGTCCTGACCGATGTCACACCGACGATCCGCGCTCACGCCGCTCCGCCCCGTCGCGACCCGCCGCCGCTTCGCCGCCGCGGCGCTGGCCGCCCTGCTGTGCGTCCCCGTTCTCGCGGCGGGGAACAACGTGCGCGACTATCTCGACCTCGCCCGGAGGCACGAGTCCAGCGGCTGCGCCCTCAGCCCCTCGAACAGCTCGGCCATCGGCTACTACCAGATGACGCTGGCCGCCTTCCGCGACATCGGGCTCAAGGACGACGACGGGAACTGGCTCGAGAACCAATGGGGCATCACGTCGGACGAGGAGTTCCGGTGCCACCGCGCCGCGAACGACGAGGCGATGAAGCGCTTCACCGGCAACAACTGGGCCATCCTGAGCGGCGAGGTGAAGGACCACATCGGCAGGAGCGCCTACGGCGTCGTCATCGACGCCGCTTCGCTGCTCGCGGGCGCCCACTTCCTCGGCGCCCGGGGCATGAACGACTTCATCCTCTGCGGCATGCACGTCACGTGCATGTCGGAGTTCGCGGTCCGAACCAACGGCGGCGACCCCGCCAAGATCCACCGCAAGCTCATCAGGCGCATGACGGACGCGGCGGGCATGAACGTATCGGAGCTGACCGACGGCTCGTGAAGGCGCCCCCAGGGACACGGGTCACCACCCGCCCCGGGCAAGCTCCTTCCGGCAAGCCTCTCCCCGCCGTCCCGTTCGGACGGCTAGACCATCTCGCGCGGCATCGCCAAGTGCACGAGGACGGCGGTGACCAGCAGGACCGCGGCGGCGAGAAGCAGCTCCAGACGCGCCGAGCGCAGCAACGCCCCGGTGCCTGCCGGGTCGCCGAGACGGGGGGTCAGCCACCGCCAGTTGCAGGCGCCGACGGCGCCGGTGGCCAGGAAGAGGGCCGCCTTCAGCAGCAGGGCCCGCCCGTAGCCGGTTGACCAGAGAGCCCCCCAGGAACCCACGTAGAGAACGCCGGTGACGACGCCCGAGAGCGCTATCGTCGCGACCGAGGCGAGCGCCAGAGGCGAAAAGCGGTGCACGAGATCGGCGGTGTTCCCCCTTGCCGGGGGCTCGCGGCCGAGCCGGGGCGCGATGGCGACGACCGCGGCCAGCGCGCCTATCCACAGGCCCGCGGCCAGCCCATGGGCGACTTGGGTGAGATGCGGGACGGGTGTGGCGAAGCTCGCCGCGTGACCGGTCAGCGGCAGCGTGATCCAGGCCGCCGCCGTCGCGAACGCGGCCAGCCACCACCCGAGCCGTGGCTGCCGGGTCCACCAGGCGACGGCGACGGCCGCGAGGACGACGGCGCCGGCCTGGGGCCGCCACCCGCCCCCCCACCGGCTCTCGATGCCCACGACGCGGACCAGCTCCAGGGTGACCGGCTCGTCGAGCCCGAACACGGACCACGTCTGCGCGTAGAGCCGGGCCGCCGCGCCCAGCACCAGGGTCGCCACGGCGCCGACGGCAAGGAGGCGCAACCGCACCTCGACGGCGGCGCCGCCACGGGGCTCGACGCCGGCGGTCGTCGGGGCGAGCAGACGGCTGACCGCGACGGCGCCGGTCAGCCCCAGCAGCCCGACGTACGTGATCCACTTCGCACCGGCCAGCAGGACCAGCGCGATCGATTCTCCCTCCATGACGTCCGTGGGAGCAGTTCCCGAGCCAGCCGCTTCCGCGGCCCAAGGCCAGGAGTCTGCGCCGTCGAACGGTGCCTGACTCCTGGCAGGGTTGGTTGGGCGGTGAGCGGAGCCGAAGGCGACGCTCTCCGGGGCCAGGGGTCTGCGCCGTCGAACGGTGCAGACTCCTGGCAGGGTTGTTGGGCGGTGAGCGGAGCCGAAGGCGACGCTCTCCGGGCTAGTCCGCGGCGCGGACGGTGAACGCGAACTCGCCCCGTTGGGTGTGCCCGTCGTCGCCGGCGGTCCGCCACCTCACGGTGTAGGCGCCGGCCCCGAGCTTCGACGGCAGCGCCGCCATCAGCGACCTGTCGTCCTTCACCTCGGTGTCTCCGACCGCGACCGCACCACCGGTTCCTTCGAGGGTCAGCCGGCTGATGGCGGGGTCGGGAGACTGCGTGAACCACAGCTGGATGTGGCCCGGCGACTCGGTCAGGACCGCGTCCGCCTCCGGCATCGTCTTCTGCAACGCCATGTGCGCCGACGCCACCGCCACCGAGGCGGCGACCAGTACGAGACACCATCCGATGGTCTTCATCTTGCGCATCGTCGGTTCCTCCGGTTCACTTCCTCTTGAGAACGAAGGCTAACCGATCGGCCGGCGTCCCCGCAAACCGCGCCCCGACCTGCCGGGCGGCCAAGACCAGAGCGGGGGCGCCGCTCGACCGACGCGCACGCCGCCGCGAAGGACACCGGCCGGGGCGTGTGGGCAACGAGGTGCATTGCGCAGTGGGTGGATCGGTGCGAGAATGAGAGTTCGCCTTGGAGTTTGCGCCGCAGAATGGTGCAGACTTCCTGGCAGCCTTGGCCGGGCGGCCATCTTCGCGGCGCAGGAGTTTCAGCACCAGCGAAGCTTCCAGGGTTGACCGCAAGGTCGCCCGGCGACGATTGGCGGGCCAGCCCGGCTCCACGAGTTCGTTGGAGGGATTCCGCAGGGACGACGACAGGAACAAGCGACGCACAGAGTACAGAATACAGACGCGCTGGGATAACGCGCTGAAGGATCTCGCTAGCTAGCTATTAGCTTAGCTAGGCGACCGTTCGGTCGGCGGCGTTGGTCCGTGCTATCCACTGGAGGTGGATCCCATGCGTACAGTTGTAGTCGCAGCGCTCGCAATCGGTCTGACCTGCGCCCTGGCCGCACCCGCACTCGCGCAGGGAACGTCCGCGATTCGCGGAATCGTCTCCGACGAGCAGGGAGGCGTGTTACCCGGCGCCACCGTCCTCGCCACCCACGACGAGACGGGGACGTTCCGGGAGACCATCACGGGACCCGGGGGCGAGTACTCCCTCGCCAGCCTGCAGCCCGGCCCCTACACCCTCAACGCCCGGCTCGCGGGCTTCCGCGAGCTCATCACCGAGAACATCGTCCTGCAGGTCGGGCCGACGGTCCAGATCGACCTCTCGCTGCAGATCGGGGCGCTGGAGGAATCGCTGACGGTCACCGGCGAGTCGCCGCTCGTCGACCTCACCTCGGCTCAGGTCGGCGGCAACGTCTCGACCGAGGAGCTGCGGGACCTGCCGTCGTCGAGCCGCAACTTCACCAGCTTCGTCGCCCTGCTGCCCGGGGTGCAGCTGACGCCGTCGAGCAGCCCGAGCTCGTCAGGCGTGCGCATCAACGGCCAGAACCAGACCGGCATCATGTTCATGCTGGACGGGGGGGCCAACAACGACGACCTGCGCGGGGGGCAGTCGCAGGCCAAGCCCGCCCTCGAGTCGGTGGCCGAGTTCCAGGTCGTCACTAACCAGATGGACGCCGAGTACGAGTCGGCCACGTCGGGGGTCGTCAACGCCATCAGCAAGACCGGGACCAACGAGTTCCACGGCAGCGCGTTCGGCTTCTACACGAGCGCGGCCCTGACCGCGCCGGACTTCCTGGTCAAGCAGCGAGGGGGCGAAAAGCCGGACACGGCGCTGCGGCAGCTCGGCGGGACCATCGGGGGGCCCGTCGTGCAAGACAGGGCCCACTTCTTCTTCAGCTACGAGCGCCTCGATCTCGACCTCGGGGAGAGCCGCTTCTACCCGCAGCGGCCGGACCTGAGCTTCGCGACGGTGCAGGAATCCAACTTCGACAACTACCTGCTCCGCTTCGACAACCAGATCAACTCGGATCACAACTACTCGATCCGCTATCTCTGGGACCACCAGCCCACCAACGGCAATCCCGCCGGCTCCCGCACCCTGGAGACGGTGACCAACGAGCGGGACGACGACTGGACCCTGGTGGGGACCTACAACTGGATCGTCGGCACGAACGCGGTCAACACCACGCGGGCGTCGTGGACCTACGAACGCCCCAACTGGGGCTCGCTCGGGTATCACGCGACGAACGACCAGACGCTGGAGCCGCCCAACATCACCCTGAAGAGCGGCATCAGCACCCAGGCCGACTGGTTCGCGCTGGACCGGAAGATGCAGTCCTACGCGTTCCAGAACGCCTTCAGCTGGTTCGTGCCGACCGACGGCGGGGACCACGACTTCAAGTTCGGCATCCAGTACAACAACGCCCAGCACCGGCGCGTCGACCAGAGCTACATGAACGGGAGCTTCACCCTGGCGACCGACAACCCGTTCGATGCGGGCGATCCCTTCACGTATCCTGAACGGCTGAGAGTGCGCGTACCCAGGCCGGACACGCCGTACACCACGGTGCATTCCGGCGGGCTCTTCCTGCAGGACAAATGGCGCATCGACAATCTGACCCTCAACCTGGGGGTGCGCTACGACGTCCACATCGCCCCCATCAAGGCGTTCTTCAACCCGTTGTTCGACGACCCCGACGCCTATCCGGTCGACAAGAACAACATCGCGCCGCGCCTGGGCTTCGCCTACGACGCCGGCAACAACTCGGTCATCCGCGGCGGCTTCGGCCGCTTCTACGAGCGGCTCTGGGTCAACCGCTTCGAGCCCTTCGTCCGGAACGGGGTCTACGCCAGCTCGTTCCTGATCGACTTCCCCCTCGACGACATCGATCCGGGCCCGAGCCAGGGGATGTTCCCCACCCATCCGCTGCTCATGAACGGACCCGTCCTGAACCGCGACCTCATCGGCCAGTTCGTGCCGCCCGGCCTCAGCCGCAACCTGGGTGCGGTGTGGCTGGACACGCCCCAACGTCCCGTCGCCCACCAGGACTCGGTGTCGTTCGGCTACGAGCGCGAGCTCGGCCCCCAGGTCTCGTTCGGCGTCGACTACGTCAAGCTCTGGGGCCGCGACCTGCCGCTGCGCTACAACCTCACGCCGCGGGTCCGGGCCGGGACGAACAGGACCGACCCGATCACCCGGGTCGACTTCATGGGGCTCGCCGACCAACTGGGCGTCGCGCCGTTCGCCAGCGACGTGTGGATCATCGAGAACAACGCCGGCTCGGCCTACGACGGCCTCAACTTCCAGATCGAGAAACGCTACGCCGACAACTGGAGCGCGCGGGTGGCGTACACCCTCGGCTACGCGCGGGGCAACAACGACGGGGACCCCAACGACGAGGTGAACGTGGCCCAGGTCATGGAGGACCGCAACCTCGACCTGCTGTGGGGGCCCAGCCAGTACGACCGGCGCCACCTCCTGACCATCAGCGGGCAGACGGAGATACCGGGGACCGGGGGCGTGACTCTCAGCGCCGTCGCCCGGTACATGAGCGGCACCCCGTTCACGATCCACGACAGCAACTTCGATCCGGACATGAACGGCCAGCTGCTCGACCCGCTGCCGGCGGGCAGCTACAGCGGCACCGGGCAGAACGCGATCAGCGTGGACAACGCGGGGGGGCTCAGGGGCGCCTACGGGTCCGACTACTTCCAGCTCGACCTGCGCATCGGCTACCGCGTCCGGGGGGCCGGCGAGCAGACCGTCGACATCTTCGGCGAGCTCTTCAACCTGACCAACCGCGTGAACTGGGTCAACCCGTCGGGCGACCGGCGGTCGGGCAGCTTCCTCGTGCCGACCCAGCTCCTCGCCGGGGGCTACCCGCGCCAGTTCCAGGCGGGCATTCGGTACGGGTTCTGAGGATGAGCGGTTGCGGGCGGCTCGCGGACGGACCGCGGGCCGCCCCGCGCCGCGCGCTACCGCATCCGTTCGGAGAGGACGGCGACCGATTCGGAGAGGACGGCCACGGATTCGGAGAGGGCGGCGACGGATTCGGCAACCAGCCGAATCTGGTGCTGCAGGCCCTCGGCGACCACGTCGAAGTGGGTTCGGATGCGGTGCTCCGACGCGGTGATGGCCGCGTGCAGCTCGTCCCGGGTGGCGAGAGTCGGCAGAATCTGCTCGATCCCGTCGACCCGAAGCTCAAGTTCTTCCATACGCTGTTCCAGCAACTCGATCTGCACGGCCCCGCTCCCCTCTCGACGGCAGCGGGAGGCCGTGGACCGGCCACCTGACCGCGCCATCGTAGCACGGTTCAAGAGCAAGAGCCGTGCCGGCCCTCCGGCCGTCAGGGAGCGTTCGCGACCCCGGCCGCAACGACCGGGTCGATCCAGTCCGTGAGTATGCGGCGCCGCGCGATGCGCCACTTCCCGCCGACACGGCGAAGGCGGTCCTCGTAGCGGCCCTGGAAGACGATGCGGGCCGGGTCGCCGGTGCTGACGACGGTGACGTACGAGCTCGCTGTCGCCGAGTCCTGCTTCCGGATGACCTCAGTAACCTTCGAGCACCGGGAAGCGCTCGTCGTCGGGCAGCGGCTGCACCCCGAAGGCGTTGAGCAGCATCGACACCGTGCGATAGCGGGCGGCGGTGGCCACGATGCTGATCATCTGGTGGGTGTCGTACCGTTCCGCCAACCCCGCCCACGTCTCGTCCGAGACGGTGGTGTCGCGGTACATCTCGTTCGCGGCGTCGATCAGCAGGCGCTCGGTCTCGTTCCAGCCCGCGGCGTCGTGCCCCTGGGCGATCCAGGTCGGGTCGAGGCCGTGGTCGCGGGCGCGGCCGACGCTGCCGACGTGCTTGGCCCACTCGTAGACGGCCTGCGCGTTCCAGCCCGTGCGCAGGATGAGCAGCTCGCGGTCGTGCGGCGTCAGCCCCGACAGCTCGGGGTTCAGCACGTAGCCGGAGGTGGCGCTGAAGGCGTCGGCCATCGCCGGGTGCCGGCGGAACGTGCGCGATACCCGCAGGCCGGGGCCGTCGGCCGGCTCGATGCGCGGGCTCGCGAGGGGCGGCTCGCGCACCGGGACCACGACCCGATAGGCGATGTCGCGGGTGGGGAGGCGCGGCGCCGCCCCGTCGTCGGGCTGGATGCCCAGGGCGTTGAACACGATCGCGACGGCCGTGGTGTCGGCCACCGTCGTCACCGCATCGATCAGGTTGTGCTCGTCGTAGCGCTCGGCCAGCGCCGCCCAGGTGACGTCGGTGACCGACGAGTTGCGGAAGAGCTGATCGGCGAAGCCCACCAGGGCGTCGTCGAACGGGTCCCAGCGTTCCAGCGAGGGTCCCTGGGCGAGGTTCATCAGGTCCTCGTCCGTCAACCCGGCGTCGGCCGCGTCGGCGGCGTGGGCGGCCCACAGGGCGGCGCTCTGCGTCAGCCACGCGGTCCGCAGAATGAGCAACGCGCGGTGGCGCGGAGACAGGGTCGATCCGCTGGAGACGTAGTCCCTGAACGCGAAGATGCGGTCGGCGAGGGCGGGGGCCCGAACGAGGGTGCCCAGGGCGTTCCCCGGCTCGGCGCCGCCGGCGTGGCGCTCGACGACCTGCCGCTGCGCGTCGGTCCACTCGGCCTCGGCGAGCGGCCCGATGCGGGGCGCGCGCAGGCGGCGTTGCGGCAGCACGCTGCCGGGCAGGCCGGTGATCGCCCGGGCCGGCTCGATGCGCAGCAGGGCCGCGTCGTCCTCCTCGGTCAGCACGTAGAGGAAGCCGTCGGGCCCCTGCCGCACGTCGCGGATGCGCTGCTTCAGCTCGGCGAGCAGCCACTCGCGGCGCATCTCCTCGCCGCGCTGGTTGAACACGATGCGTTCGAGGTGGCCGGTCCGCTGCATCCGCCCGACCGTCATGGAGCCGACGAAGAGATTGCCCTGCCACGCGGGGAACTGGTCGCCGTCGTAGAACGTCAGCCCCGACGGCGCGATGGACGGCCACCACAGAACCTCGGGCCGCTCGAACCCGTCGAGCCACGGGGTGTCGGAAACCCGCACCCCGGTGTACTCGCGGCTGTCGGAGGCGACGGGCCAGCCGTAGTTGCGTCCGGGCAGGATGACGTTGGCCTCGTCGCCCCCCTGGGGCGCGTTCTCGGTGGCCCAGAGGAGGCCGGTCTCGGGATGGAACGCGAGGCCGAGCTGGTTGCGGTGGCCGAACGAGAAGATCTCGGGCAGGTAGCCGGGCCGGCCGACGAACGGGTTGTCGTCGGGCACGCTGCCGTCCTCGTTGAGCCGGATGACCTTGCCTACGTGGGTCGCCGGATCCTGCGCGCGCTGCCCGGTCGTCTGCGAGCGGATGGCGCCGCCGACGGTCACGTAGACCTTGCCGTCGGGGCCGAAGGTGACCCGCGAGGCGGCGACCCCGCGGCCGAACCCCTCGGAGACGAAGACGTCGCGCACCTCGGTCAGCGCCCCGGCGTCGAGCCGGCCCCGGGCGAGGGCGATGGTCGCGCCCCGGCGGCCGTCCTGCTCCATCGGCTTCGAGTAGGTCAGGTAGACGAGCCGGTCGTCGTCCGGATGGAGGGCGATGTCCATCAGGCCGGCGAGCCGCGTGCCCAGGTAGACCTCGGGCGTGCCGGGGATCGGCCGCGGGTCGAGCACGCCGTCCCGGATGAGCCGCAGGGCGCCCGCGTCGCGCTCGGTGACGAGGATGTCGCCGTTACGGCGGAACGCCAGCCCCCAGGGATGAGAGAGCCCGGTCGCGACCGGCACGACCCGGATGCGCGGCTGCTCGGCGCTGTAGAGCACCACCGGCCCGTCGGGCAGGGGCACGGCCGGCACGCCGCTCAGGGCGGTGGCGCGCTGGCCGACCTGCGCCGACGCAGGGGCGCCGCGGCCGGCCTCGATGCCGGCGATCACGAGTGCGCAGACGGCGAGAGAGAGCACCGCCGACGAACCGCTACGGGTGCAGGGCTGCATGGTGCGTCCTCCGTGCGAGTTACGCTGCGCCGGCAGGCACGGCGAGGGCGCCGGCTCGGGCCAGGGGTCTGCACCGCAGAAACGGCGCGAACCCCTGAGCAGGGCTTCGTTGGGGCGGCGGCGCAACGCGGCGCGCGGAGCCGCAGCCAGACGGTCTTGGCTACTCGTCGTCGGTCAGCTCGGCCCGGGCCTTCCGCTCCTCGGTGATCCGCTCGTAGTCCTCGTCGGTGATGAAGATGACCTGCTGGTTCGCGTGGGCCATCTCGTCGACGGTGCGCGGCCCGTAGCTCACCCACTGGCGCGGGTCCGGGTTGTTCCGGTTCGCCCGCGTGTTGTCGTGCCACGTGGTGATCTGCATCACCGTGCCCTTCGGCAGCACCGGCGCGTGGTCGGGGTCGTAGATGTAGTTCAGGTGCCAGGTGTTGTCGAACCGGTCCGAGTAGTTGATGACCTCGCGGTCGCCGTCAGGGTACAGCGCCTCTAGCAGGAACGCCTTGCCCCGGTAGTGCATGTGGGGCTGGAAGTTGTGGAGGATGGCCGGGGCCGGCAGCACCCAGGTCCCCTGGTGCTGGACCACCGAGTGCGGGGGAATCTCCAGCGTCTGGGCCGCGCTCGCCCCCATGCCCACGAACTCCGCGCTGTACTTGGGCGGCGCGTCCTGCGGGTAGAGCCACCAGCCGACCGAGAGCACGTCGGTCACTTCCTCGCCGACCGCGTGGTAGTGGATGTCGAACTCGACGTGCGAGCCCTCGCGCACCAGCTTGCCGACGTTCTCGGGGTAGATCTCGCCCTGCTTGCCCTGCGCCCACTCCGTGAACAGCTCGCGGACCTCCTCGGGGTCGGTGGCCCGCTTCTGCGCGGCCGCGAGCACCGCGTCGACGCCGACCTGCCCCGCCCGCAGCGCCCGCTCGGCCTCGATGAGCTCGGTCCCCTTCGGCTGAATCAGATAGGTGGACGCGTGGTGCACGATGCGCCGGCCCTCGAACGACGGCTTGGTCTCGGACGCCCGCACCCACACCGGCCCCGTCAGGTTCAGCTCGGCGCGCGGCCGGAACCACGCGTCCTGCCCGTCGGCGGGCATCGTCCACGGCTGCGACTCGACCACGACGTCGGGCGGGCCCAGCCGGTCCTCGAGCTCGTAGCGGTCGCCGGCCGGCCACACCACCGGCGGCGGCATGTCGGCGGGGTCGCCCGGCGGCGCCCCGGCGTCGACCCACCGCACGAGGGTGTCGATCTGCTCGTCGCTCAGCGACCGGTCGTTGATGAAGTGCTGGATGCCCACGGTCTTGTCGAGGTGCCAGGGGGGCATCTCGCGCGACTGCACGCGGGCCTTGATCGACCGCGCCCACGGCCGCGTCTCCTGGTAGGTCACCAGCGACATCGGGGCCATGCTGCCGACCCGGTGGCAGGTCTGGCACTTCTGCTGCAGGATGGGTGCGACGTCCCTCGCGAACGTCACGTCGGCGTCGGCCGTCTGCGCCGCCGCTCCGGCCGGGATCAGCGCCACCGCCGCCGCGACCACGACGCCCCACGCCGCTCGCCGTCCCGTCTCCGCAAGCTGTCGATGCCTCATCACCTTCTCCTTCACCGTGTCCGGTCGACCGCCGTCCGCCCTGTCCCGGAGAACGCCGACCTGCCGCCTGCCGCCGAAACCGCCATCCACGAGTCTGCGGCTTCCGGCGGTGCAGGTCTCGGCACTCGACTCAGTCCCGATCGTCCGCGGCGGCGACCCGCACGCGCACGTAGCCGTTCGTCCAGCAGCACTGGTTGCTCTGCCGCGATCCGTCCGAAGCGACTAGGTAGAGCATGTAGTCGCCCGGCTCCGCCAGCGTCGCGACAGTGCTCGCCCGCCCGGCCGCGCCCGCCGCTCCGTCCTCGAGATCGACGGCCGGGCTCTCCTCCTCGAAGCTGACCGCGCCCGGCCCCCGGAACTTGCTCCACCGAACCGTCAGCTCCGGCTCGTCGCGGCCCGAGCCCAAACCGTCGTCGCTGACCCACACGTCGAGGGGCAACGAGGCCCCGGTCGCGACCGTCCGCTCGGCGAGCCCGCCCGCCGGTCCCGAGAACCCCTCGTCCCCGGGGTCGAATCGAACCACCGGAGGCGCATTCCCGGGGCTGGGTCCCGCCGCCGCCTTGAACGGTTCAATCAGATACTCGGCGTCGAGATTGACGGGAATCTCCAGGGTCTCGCCCCGCGAGGTCAGCGTCCACGTGACCTCGGCATCCGTATCCGCGGGAAGGACAATCGTGAACACGCCGATCCGGCGGCGCGGGTAGAAGTACGTCGGCTGGCCCTGGTCTTCGGGGCCGGGCGCCACGCGGTTGTTGGGCCCCACCGGAATGGACACCTCTTCCACGTGGTTGCGATTGAAGTAGCCGAACGAGGCGACGATCGCGCCGTCGGGCCGCTGGTACCACCCTTCGTAGACCGGCGACACGCTCTGTCCGCGATCGTGACGAATCAGGCCGCCGGCGCGGGTGACCTGCGCGTCCGCGGCCGCGCCGAAGCCGAGCAGGCCGGCAGCCGCCACCGCGGCGATGCCGATGCGGCCCCACCGGCACCCGGAGGCGACCGATACGTTGCACATGATCGGCGATTCTCTCAGTACCGGCAGTCCGTGTCCAGAATGCGGCTTGCGCGGACCCGCAACTCCCCCCCGGGGCGATGTGGCCCACAGGCCGTGGACGGCGACTCCCGCTCCCCGGCGGATTTCCACAGCGCAGCGGACGGCGAGGAACGCAGATCGAATCAACTCATGGAAGGTGCCTGTTATACTACCGGCATGAGTACCCGCCTGCAGGTCGTCATCGACGAAGCGGAGGTCTGCCACTATCGCCGTTTGGCGACGCGTGACGGGCTGACTCTCTCGGAGTGGGTCCGCCAGAAGCTGCGCCGCGCCGTCCGCGCCGAGCCGTCGGGCAGCAAAGATCGGAAGCTCGCCGCCATCCGCGCCGCCGCGCGCCACGACTTCCCCACCGGCGACATCGATCGGATGCTGCGCGAGATCGAATCGGGCTACCAGGCGTGATCCTGATCGACTCGAACGTTCCCATGTACCTCGTAGGCGCCGACCATCCGCACAAGATGGACGCGCAACGGCACCTCGAACGACTCACGATGGAGAATCGGCGGCTGGTCAGCGACGCGGAGGTCCTCCAGGAGATTCTGCACCGGTACGTCGCCATCGGCCGGCTTGACGCGATCCACCCGGCTTTCGATGCTCTGCTGGGCACCGTCGACGACGTGTTCCCGGTCACCGTCGAAAACGTGACGAGCGCACGCGAGATACTGATGAGCTCGCCGGGACTGTCCGCCCGCGACGCGATACACGTCGCCGTCATGCGGCAGCATGGCGTACAGGAGATCCTCTCGTTCGACCGCGCCTTCGACGACGTCCCCGACATCAGGCGAGTCGTCGGCTGAGTCGCGGCATCAGTTCAGAGGTTACGGAACCGTCGCCGGCGGAGCCACGCCGGCCCGTTCCATGACCGCGCGGATGGCGCCGGCGGTGGGCGGATTGTCCTGGATGCCGCGGCCGAGGGGCACGTTCTCGACGATGTCGAGCGGGGTCCACTCGCGCGAGTTCGGCCGGTTCCAGACCGCGGGGTCGGCGCCGGCCTCGGCGAGGAACGCCACGACCTCGGGCACGTGCTTGTAGGCGGCCCCGTGCATGACGGTCTCGCCGTTGCCGTCGACCCCGTTCAGGTCGCCGCCCAGCTCCAGGGCCACCTGCACCGACTCGAGAACCTCGGGCTCTGTGCCCGGGTCCTCGCCCGGCGACGAGGTGCCGACCCCGGCCGCCACCATGAGGGGGGTGGTGCCGTCCTCGTTGGCCAGCAGGGGGTCGGCCCCGAGCTCGGCGAGCAGGCGCATGAGGGGCGCGTCGCCGGTGCGGGCGGCGAGCAGGAACGGCGTGCCGCCGATGAAGTTCAGGCGGGTGATGCCGGCCGGCGGCCGGGTCGTCACCCGGGCGTTCAGGTCGGCGCCGGCGGCGACGATCTTCTTCACGAACTCGAGACTCGTCATGGCGCCGGAGCCCTTGGGCGCGGGGTTGTTGCTGCCGGCGATGCCCGCCTTGCGCACCCACGACACCTGGTGCAGGGCCGTCCAGCCCCGGGAGGCCGCGTTGACGTCGGCGCCCCGGTCGACGAGTAGCGCCGCCAGCTCGTAGTGGGCGTTGGCGGCCGCAAGCAGGAACGCGTTCAGGCCGGTCGCCTCGGCCTCGGCGCTGGTGCCGCCCCGGCGCCGCTCGGCGAGGACCGGCAGGGCCTCTTCGACGTCCACGCCGGCCTCGAGCAGCGTCTGCACGACGCCGATCTCGCCCTCGCGGATCGCGAACAGCATCGGCGTCCAGCCCCGCTCGGACCGGGCGCTGACATCGGCGCCGAAGGACAGCAGTGTCGGAACCAGGTGCGCATGCCCTTCCGCGGCGGCCCACATCAGGGCCGTCTGCCCGCGCCACGCCTCGGCCGCGTTGACGTCGGCGCCGTGGTCGAGCAACAGCTCCACCACGTCCGCGGCCCCGGTCCGCGCCGCCGTCATCAGCGCCGTCTCCCCCTCGGCCAGCGTCGTGTTCGGATCGACCCCGGCCTCCAGAAGCAGCCGGACGATGGCGGCGCTGCCGTTCACGCAGGCGAGGGCGATGGGGGCCACCCCGTACCGGTTGCTGGTCGTGGCGTCGGCCCCCGCGGCCAGCAGCAGCTCGACGATGTCCGCGTCGTCGGCGTGCACCGCCCAGTGGAGCGGCGTGGTGCCGTCGGGCTCTGCCGCCGTCGCGTCCGCGCCGCCGTCGAGCGCCGCCCGCACGCCGGCCGCGTCGACCGCCTTGATGGCGTCGAGCAATCCGGTGTCGACCGCCTCCGCCGCGCCGGCGCGGGCGGCGCCGGCACCGGCGACACCGGCGACGAGCAACCAGGTGACAATCGGACGAGTCACACGCGCGAAATCGGTACAACGCATGGCATGCCTCCCGTGAACGGCGCCAATCGTGGCGAACGGTAGCGCGCTCTCACGCCCTCATCGGACGTGTCAGCTCGGCGTGGACCGGTCGCCGGCACGCGCGAGCGCTCGCACGACGCCGCCTCCCCCCCGCTCCCTCGTCGCGACAGGCAGTCAACTGCGACACAGCGTGCTCGGCCCGGCAGGAGCGACTGCCCCAGGTCCTGCAGGACCCCAAACGATTCGCGGGCTGCCGGCCTGAACAAGCCCGACAGCCCGCGGTTTCCTGCCGCAGCCTCCCGCGGAGCGGCTACAGCGACAACGGCTCGACGATCTCGCCCGTCCGGCCCGTGCTGTCGGCGAAGTCGTCGAGGTGCACCCCCACGTCGTCGAGCAGCGTGAGGTGGAGGTTGGCCATCGGCGTCAGCTCGTCGTACTTGACGTGGCGCCCGCCGGCGATGCGCGACCCCGCCCCGCTCGCCACGACGATGGGCAGGTTGCGGTGGTCGTGGACGTTCGGGTTGCCGAGGCCGCTGCCGAGCATGTAGGTCGTGTGGTCGAGCAGGGTGCCGTCGCCGTCCTCGGTCGCCTTCAACTGGTCGACCATGTACGCGAAGAGCGAAACGTGGTACTGGTTGATCTTCGCGAGCTGGGCCAGCTTCTCGGGGTTGTCGAGGTGGTGCGACGTCGGGTGGTGCGGCTCGGGCACGCCAATCTGCGGATAGGTGCGGGTGCTCGCCTCGCGCGCCATCTGGAAGGTGACGACCCGGGTCAGGTCGGCCCGCAACGCGAGCACCTGCAGGTCGTACATCAGCTTGACGTGGTCCTCCCAGACGTCGGGCACGCTCGTGGGGCGCATCAGGTCGCTCAGCGGCGAGTCGGCCGCCGACGCCTCGGCGCGCTCGATGCGGCGCTCGACCTCGCGTACGGTGTCGAGATACTCGCTCACCTTGTTCCGGTCCCCGGCCCCCAGCTGCGACTGCAGGCGCGACATGTCGTCGAGCACCCAGTCGAGGATGCTGCGGTCGCGGTGCAGCTGCGCCTTGCGCTGCTCGGGGGTGCCGCCCTTGCCGAACAGGTGCTCGAAGACGATGCGGGGGTCCGCCTCGGTCGGGTTCGGCGCGGTCGGGGACGCCCACGACAGGCTGTTCATGTACGCGCAGGCAAAGCCGTTGTCGCAGTTGCCGACCTGGGCGATGAGGTCGGTGCCCAGCTCGAGCGACGGCAGCGGGGTGTCGCGGCCGACCTTCCGGGCCGCCATCTGGTCGACCGACGTGCCGTTGACGTAGTCGCTGCCCTCGGTGCGCTTGGGCCGCACGCAGGTCAGGAACGCGGAGTTCGCCGACGCGTGGTTGCCGGAGATGTGCGCGTCGTTGATCTCGAGGTTGGTCACCACCGTCACGTTCTCGAGGTTCGGCAGCAGCGGCGACAGCGTCGGCGACAGCGTGGTCATCCGGCCCACCTCGGACGGCGTCCACGGCACCGGGTTCATCCCCATCGGGATGTACACGTAGCCGAGCCGCCTCGGCGGCGCCGCGGCCGTGTTGGCCAGCGCCGAGGCCGCCGGCACCATGGCGTCGAGCAGCGGCAGGGCCAACGTCGCCCCCGCGCCGCGCAGGAACGTCCGCCGCGGCAGGGCCATCTTGCTGATGATCATGACTGCGATCTCCTCATCTGAAAGGGCGGGCTCTGAACGATACCGAGGATGAGCGACGAGAACCGATAGCCGTCGCCCGACGCGGCGGCGACGATCGCGCGAACCGCGGGGCCGTCGGCATGCTCGATGCCGCGCCCCAGGGCATAGATCAGAAGCTTCTCGGTCACCGTGCCGACGAACACCTCCGGGCGGTCGAGCAGCGACCGGCGCAGGCCGGCCACGCCGTCGAAGGGGTCGCCGCCGGGCAGGTTCCCCGACGCGTCGATGGCCGCCCCCCCCTCGTCTTCACGCCACCGGCCTATGGCGTCGAAGTTCTCCATCGACAGCCCGGCCGGGTCCATGATGCGGTGACAGACGGCGCAGGCCGGGTTCTGCCGGTGCGCCACCATCCGCTCGCGCATCGACAGGACGTCGGTCGACGACGCGCTCTCCTCGAGGGGCGGCACATTGGCCGGCGGCGGCGGGGGGGGCGTCCCCAGCAGGTTCTCGAGAATCCACTTGCCGCGCAGCACCGGCGACGTCCGCGTGGCGTAGGACGTGACGGTCAGGATGCTGCCGTGGCCGAGCACCCCGGCGCGGGGGCTGCCCGGGGGCAGGGCGACGCGCCGGAAGTGGTCGCCGTAGATGCCCGGCACCCCGTAGTGGGTGGCGACCCGCTCGTTCAGGAACGTGTAGTCCGCGGTGAGGAGGTCGGTCACGCTGCGGTCTTCCTCGACGACGCTCCCGAACAGGAGCTGCGTCTCGGTGCGGAAGCCCTGCCGCAGGTTGTCGTCGAAGTCGGGGAAGGCGCGGGCGTCGGGGGTGACCGCGTCGAGGTTCCGCAGGTGCAGCCACTGCGATGCGAAGTTCGTCGTCAGCGTCTGGGCGCGGGGGTCGGCCAGCATGCGCCGCACCTGCGCCTGCAGCACGTCGGCCTCGCGCAGGCGGCCCGCGGCGGCGACCTCGATCAGCTCGTCGTCGGGCAGGCTGCTCCACAGGAAGAACGACAGGCGCGAGGCGAGCTCGAGGTCGCTGACCGGATACGCGGTCCCCGCTTCCACCCCCGCGGGGTCGCGCTCGATGCGGAACAGGAACTCGGGGCTCGTCAGCAGGGCCCGCAGGGCGGTCTCGACGCCCGCCTCGAACCCGCCCTCGGCATGCCCTTCCCGATAGAACCCGGTCAGCTGCTCGATGTCGCCGAAGGTGACCGGCCGCCGGTAGGCCCGCCGCGCCAGCGAGGCGATGATGCCGGCGGCGCAGGCCTCGGCCTCCTCCGCGGTGGCGTCCGCGGGGCGGCACGAGAAGATGCGGTCGCGGCTCGGCGTCTCGCCGATGCCCGACGGGTCGAACGGCCCCGCGATCGAGATGGTGCGCACCGCCGGCTGCTGCCGGGGGTGGCGATCCATGTTGTAGTGGGCGTCGTAGGGCTGCCGGGTCGTCTCGAGCAGGGCCGAGTTCTTCTTGATGAAGGCGGCGCCCACCCGGTGCGGCCCCGCCGTGACCGGCAGGCGCGCGTTCAGGTGGTTGTCGATGCCCGCGTCCGCGTAGTACGTCGCGTTGGCCTGAATCACCATGTTCGTGCTCGGCTCCATGGTGAAGATCCCCAGCCGCTCGCCGTCGAGCGTCAGCTCGACCTCGTGCGGCTCGGTCAGCCCCTCGACGTTCTCGTTGCGGTTGCGCTGCAGGCGGACCTGAATCTCATACTCGCCGTCGAACGGGAAGACGTGGTCGACGACGGTCCCCCCGCGGGTCCCGAACGGCAGGCCGTCGACGTGGTCCTCCTGGGTGCGGTCGGCGGGCACGACGACCACCCGGCTACCCGGGGCGGGGGCCCGGCTGCCGACGGCCAGCTCGGCGACGGTCCGGGCGGCCGCGAGGTACCGCTCCATCAGGGTCGGCGACAGGCCCCCGGTGTTCACGTTGTCGAACCCGAAGGCGGCGTCGTCGCGCGGCAGCAGCGCGGTGACGTCGATCTCCAGGGCCAGCAGGTCGCGGACGGCGTTCTGGTACTCGGTCCGGTTCAGCCGCCGGAAGGTCTCGGTGCGGCCGGGGTCGGGGTTGGCGCGGGCGGCGGCGTCGAGCGCGGTCTCGATATACGCGAGCAGGCGCTCGTGGGTCGCGGCATCGGGACGGGGACGCGGCTGCGGGGGCATCGCGCCTGCGCGCAGCTTCCGGACGACCTTCTCCCAGACATCGGCGTGCGCGGCGACGTCGGCGAGGTCCACGCCCTCCAGCGAGAGGCCGCCGGTCTGCAGGCGGTCGCTGTGGCAGGTGACGCAGTACCGGTTGATGACGGCCCGCTCCGCGGCGGCCGCCTCGACGCCGACGGATGCCGGCTGCGCCTCTGCGCCGGCCGGCCCCAGGCCGAGACACGCGACAAGGACGAAGGCGCGCCGCACCAGGCGGCCTCTCGGCATCCGTTCCGGGCCTGCGGTCATCCGGGCCTCCAGCGGGTAGCGGGTAGTCGGCTCCGCGCGTATTCTACCCCAATTCCCCGAGAATCGGATCGCTATCGGATCACCTCGATGGCGCCGTCGCACCGGCCGCCCGCTCTTCGGCGCGGGCCCCGGCGAGGATGCCGGCCATCGAGTAGTTCCCCTCGTGGCACGCATACTCGAAGATCGACACGCGATCCGAGATCCGGCTCATGGGCCGCGAGACGGTCCACGGCCGGCTGAACGTCCGGGGGTCGTCGACGGTGAACCGGTAGTCGATGGTGTCGTCGTCCACGCGGGTGTAGCGTTCGGTCAGGTGCAGGGTGCCGCGCGAGCCCTGGTAGCTGGTCTTGGGGTCGAAGTTGATGGTCTCGACGACCAGGGTGTCCCCTTCCCAGCGGCCGCGCGAGTCGCCCATCCACTGGGTGACGGACCGCGGCAGGTGCGGCCGCCCGTCGAGGGGGATGATGCGCGGCTCGTGGATGAGCTCCTGGAAGACCACGACGTAGCCGGGCGTCTGGAAGATCTGGTAGTTGCTGCTGTACCAGCTCCCGATGCCGTTCCACCCGCGCGAGATGCACCGGGTCCAGGGGCTGAGGTCGCTGTAGGTGTCGGGCGAGTTGGACGGCCCCCGCGTGCTCCGCTCGGCGCGCTCGGCCTCGACTCGCGCGCGGCCCTCCGCCGACAGGGCGGGGATGCGCCCGTCCGGCGGATCGACGATCAGCGAGGTCCGGGGCAGGGCTCGGCCCACGTCGCGCCAGAACGCGTTGTAGTTGCCCACGCTGCCCTCCGGCGGAGCCAGGTCGAAGTTGGCCCGGTTGGTCGCCTCGATGGCCGCCGCCTCCTCGAGCGGCAGCGCCTCCCGCCCCGCGAGCGGCCCCTCGGCCGGCCGTTCGAGCGGGGTCGAGGTCTGGCTGTTCCATTGCCCCTGCAGGTCGGGGTCGCCCCAGGGGGTCCGGGGCGCGGCCGACGCCGCCGGGTCCGCCGACGGGGGCTGGCCGGCGGCCGGCGCGGACGCCAGCGCGACGACGACGGTGATCATCGCGGCGAATCCTCGGTGCATGTCGTCCTCCTGCCCTCGACCCCGCGCACCCGCCACGGGACTGGTTGCCCGGAATCGGCGCCCGGCCGACGACGGTGGCCCGGACCGTCCAGGGCGATCGTCAACGCTCTGTCGGAGCTGACGCCCCCTCCGGATCCAGCGCACCGCGCTCGACGGAACCGGTGAAGCGCCGGGTCGGCCGGCGCGAGAGGGGCGCCGTGCGGGCCTGGAACGCCAGCGACGCGTCCAGGCGCAACGCCTCGCGGATCGATTCGAGCGAAGCCCCCGGCGGAGCCCGCGGGTCGACGCAACCGCATGATCGCCCACCGGTGCCGCCCGTGCAAGGCTCGCCGCCGGGGGATTGCGCCCGCCGCCCGGGCAGGGCATGATGCGCCTCGCGGGCCTGCGACCGCGGCCCCGCGGCTCCGCCCGCCACCTTGAGCACGGGGAGGACGACCACTGCTGGCAGACACCCTGCTCGTCACCGGCGGCGCCGGCTTCATCGGGTCGAACCTCGTCCGCCACGCCCTCGACCACGCCGCCGACCGCATGGTCGTGGTCGACAAGCTCACCTACGCGGGCAGCCGGTGGAACCTCGCCGGCGTGATCGACCATCCGCGGGTCACGTTCATCGAGGCGGACATCGCGGACCACGCGGCGATGGAGCAGGTGTTCGCCGCGCATCGGCCGCGGGCGGTCCTGAACCTGGCGGCGGAATCGCACGTCGACCGGTCGATCCACCGTCCCCGATCCTTCGTCGACACCAACGTCGTGGGCACGTCGGTGCTCCTCGAGTGCGCCCGGACGCTGGTCGCGGCCGAGACCGGGCGCGGCGCGGCGGGCTTCCGGTTCCTGCACGTCTCGACCGACGAGGTCTACGGGGCCCTCGGCCCGACCGGGCGCTTTCGCGAGGACAGCCTCTACGCGCCCAGCTCCCCCTACGCGGCCAGCAAGGCGGCGGCCGACCATCTCGTGCACGCGTGGTTCCGCACCTATGGCCTGCCGGTGCTGACGACTCACTGCTCGAACAACTACGGCGCGCACCAGTTTCCCGAGAAGCTGATCCCGTTGATGATTCTCAACGCCCTCGACGGGCGCCCGTTGCCCATCTACGGGGACGGCGGGCACGTGCGCGACTGGCTGCACGTCGACGACCACTGCGCGGCGCTGCTGCGGGTGCTGTCGGACGGAACGCCCGGCGAGCGCTACAACATCGGCGGCGGCAACGAGCGGACCACCCTCGAGATCGTCGACCTGGTGTGCGACGCCCTCGACGAGCTGCGGCCCGCGGCGGCCAACCCCGCGCCGAACGGCGCCGCGAGCTACCGGGCCCTCAAGACGTTCGTGCCGGACCGGCCGGGCCACGACCGGCGCTACGCCATCGACGCCTCCCGCATCGCGGCGCTCGGCTGGCGCCCGCGCCGCCCCTTCCGGCAGGGGCTGCGCGAGACGGTCCGCTGGTACGTCGAGCACCGCGACTGGTGCGCCCGGCGGCTCCGAACCGCGGCGAAAGTCCGGTGAGGACGCCGCGGGACATTACGTTGGCGTGCGGCAGTCGGATACGATGATCGGGATGAGAGCGGAAATGCGAGCCGTAGTCGTTGCGGCGGCCGTCGGCGTCGCCTCTCCGGGCGTGGCGCTCGCCCAGCTTGCGCCGGCGAGTCAAGCGGAGTTCGAGCAGCGGTTCACGGGTTGGAAGCTGCTGCCGGACGCGCCGGACTGCAACGAAGGCAACGGGATCGACCCCGTCACCTTCATCGGCCCGGGCCGGTTCGAGACGACCGGACTCGAGGGCGACTATCTGTACCGGGGAACCGGCGCAGACACGGGGACCCTCACGTTGACGGTCGACTTCATCCCGATTCCCCAGATGTCCGATCTGACGTTCGACTCGCGGACGACGGGCACGTTCGCGGCGGGGGTGGGCGGCGTGGTGATCTGTGAAGGAGGCTTCGAGCTCGTCGACGCGGCGGTCCCCGACACGACCCCGCCTTCGCTGGTCGGCGCCGAGGTGGCGGTCTCCGGCGACGAGATGGCTCTCGCCTTCGACGAAGAGCTCGCCGGGGTCGACTCCCTTCTCGGCCTGCTCGCATCGGCGCTCTCCGTCACCGCGGACGGTGAGCCCGTCGCCGTCGACGGGTACGACCCCGGGGGCTTCGGGCGCATCGGCCGTCGCCTGCAGCTCCTCCTGTCCGCCGTCGTCACCCGCGGTCAGACGGTCGTGGTCTCCTACGCCGATCCCACCCCCGGCGACGACGACGTCGCGCTGCAGGACTTGGCCGGCAACGACCTGGCTTCCTTCACGGCGACGGCGACCAACGGCTCCGACGTCGAGCCCGTACCCGCGCTGCCGTTGACCGGCGCCGGCCTGCTCGGTCTGCTGCTGATTCTCTTGGGGCGCCGGCGGCGGCCAGGCCGCTGAGCCCCCTCCGCCTGGAGGCGGAGGCTGACGGCGCCTGGTGGAGATCCTGTCGGCAACAGTCCACGGAATCACCCTGCTCCGACCCCGCAAGGTATAGTGTTCACCTGGATGACAGCCTTGTCGTCGCGGCCCGTCGTCGGGGTCATGGGGGCGAGCGGCGAGCCGCACGCGACCAGGTCGCGGCGCGTGGGGGCGTGGATCGCCCGGGCCGGCTATCACCTGCTGACGGGCGGCGGCCCGGGCGTGATGGCGGCCGTGACCGAGGCGTTCGTCGCGGTGCCTGATCGCTCCGGCCTCGCCATCGGCGTCCTGCCGGCGAACGGCCGGGGCGGCGTCGAGGGGCCGGCGGTCCGGCCGCCCCCGGGGTACCCGAACCCCTGGGTCGAGCTGGCGATAGCCACGCATCTCGACAGCCGCGGGGAACGCAGCGGCGACCCACGGTCGCGCAACCACGTGAACGTGCTGTCGTCCGACGCCCTGATCTTCCTGCCGGGCTCGGTCGGGACCGCGAGCGAGGCGAGGCTGGCGGTACGCTACGGCAGACCGTCCATCGCCTATCTCGATGCGCGCGCGGACGTGCCGGGCCTGCCGGAGGCGATTCCCGTCGAGCCGGAGTTCGCCCGCGTCGAGGCATTCGTGCGGGATGCCTGCCAACGCCGCCGCAGGCCGCCCGATCCGTGACGGCAGCCATCTTGAACGGCGGCGCAACAAACGCACGGACCGGCCCACGCGCCGGGGTCCGCCTGAACTGAGCTGACATGATTCGACCCACGACACGCCCGCCTCTCTGCACGGCGCTCGTCTGCGTGACGATCGGTCTCGCCGCGGCCGGCCTCGGGTGCGGAACCGCGCCGCCCGCAGCGACGACCCCGGCCCCGCAGGCGTGCGACGACTTCCTGTCGCGCACCGGCTTCGACGTCAGCGTCATGGACGCCGAGCTGATGAACCCCGGCGCCGACACCGAGTACTGCTGGGTCGACGCGATGATCCGCCCCAACATCCGCTTCGCCGCAAGCCTGCCCACGCGCTGGAACGGCCGGTTCGTCATGCGGGGCGGAGGCGGCTACGCCGGCCAGCAGCCGGTGAAGGGGCGCGACGATGCGTTGCGGGACGAGGGCTGGGTCACCGCGTCGACCGACACCGGGCACGACGCGGCCCGCTATCCTCTCGCCAGCTTCGCCCACGACAACCGCGACGGCGAGATCGACTACGCGTACCGCGCCGTCCACCTGACCGCGGTCGAGGTGAAGGCCCTCATCGCCGAGTACTACGGCCGGCCCGCCGACCACGACTACTGGCTCGGCTGCTCCACCGGCGGGCGCCAGGGCCTGATGTCGGCCCAGCGCTTCCCCGACGACTTCGACGGTATCGTCGCGGGGGCGCCCGTGCTCGACTTCACCAATACGCAGATCGGGGGCGTGTGGTTCTCGCGGGCGATGCGCGAGCACCCCCTCACGCTCGAGAAGATCGCGCGGGTCGGCGAGGCGGTCTACGCGGCGTGCGACGGGCTCGACGGGCTCGAGGACGGCCTGATCGACGATCCGCGGCAGTGCCGCTTCGACCCCCGGACGGACTACCCCCGGTGCGAGGGCGCGGACCGCGTCGACTGCCTCACCGAGGGGCAGGCCGCCACGCTGGCCAAGATCTACGGGGGCGTCGTCAGCCGCGGCGAGCCCTACTTCCCCGGCCAGCCCCCGGGGGCCGAGCTGGGCGACCCCCTCGGCTCGCCCGCTTCGCGCACGAGCGGCTGGGGCCGCTGGTTCGTGGACCCCGCGGGCGGGACGCCCCTGCTGGAGCTGTTCGGGGTCACCTTCATGCGCTACATGGCGTTCACCCGCGACGACCCCGGCTGGTCGCTCGACGAGTTCGACTTCGACGAGGACCCCTACCGCATGGACGCCATCCGCGGCATCCTCGACGCCACCGAGCCCGACCTCACCCGGTTCCGCGACGCCGGGGGCCGGATGATCACGTACCACGGCTGGTCGGACACCGCCCTCAACCCCCTGATGGCCGTGAACTACTACGAGGACGTGCTGGCCGAGACCCCCGACGCGGCCGACTTCTACCGGCTCTACATGGTCCCCGGCATGTTCCACTGCGCGGGCGGACGCGGCATCAACACCATCGACGCCCTGCCCGACCTCGTGGCCTGGGTCGAGACCGGCGAGGCGCCCGACCGCCTCGTCGGCCGGCGCGTCGACCGCGACGGCGACGTGCTGATGACGCGGCCGGTCTGCCCCTACCCCGAGGTCGCCCGCTACAACGGCTCGGGCGACGTCGACGACGCCGCCAGCTTCGTCTGCCGGCCGCCGGGCTCCTGACGAAGCAGATGCCGCCCTCGCGGACACTCACTCGCCTCGGCCGGGGTCCTCCCCACCGCCGGCGCCGATCGAGTAGGGCACACGAACACCGGGAGCGCCGGCGGGAAAGTCCCGGGTGTTCCTGGTGACGAGCAGGCCGTTGATGCTGCGGGCGCTGGCCCAGATGATGGCGTCGGGCAGGCGGATCCGATGCTCGCGCCGGATGGCCACGGCCAGCTCGCTCACGCGGTCGTCGATGGCGACGCGCCCGAAACCGGACAGGAACCACCTGAGACGGGCCATCTCCCCTTCGTCGGACGCGCCGACCAGGACCTCCATCCAGGTGATCGCGCTGATGAGCGGTCCGTCATGCCGGGCGATCTCCCCCCGGGCCGCTTCGACGCCACCGAGGTAGTCGATGAGGATGTTGGTGTCGAGCAGCGCGCGCATCTCTCACGACCACTCGCGCCGTCGGCGCCGTTCGTACTCGAGGCCGTCCACGCCGCGATCCCGCCACATCCCGAACACGTCGTCCCGTTCGTGCAGACACAGGGCGTCCAGATAGTCAGCCACGGCGCGGCGGACGACTTCGGCGCGCGACACGCGCTCACGGCGGCAGATCTCGCCGAGCCGTCGAATCTGGTCGTCGGGAAGGTCTATGATGGTCCGCATGGATCATGATGCCGATACATGATGACAGTCTAGCCCCTCCCGGGCGCTGACGACAACCCCGGCAAGTGGCGCGCCGCCCGCTTCCCCACCCGATCGTCAGCGATTACACCGGGACCGAAGTCCCGTGCTCCTGCGAGCGCAGCATCGCCGCCGTCCGGTCGGCCAGCGAGGAGAGCACCTCCTCCAGGTCGGATCGATACGCCTCGACCACGCCGTCCTCCGACGGGTCGGGCACGTCGAACGGGGCGCCGATGGCCACCGCCACGGGGCTGAACGGCCGCGGAATCTGGGTCCGGTCCCAGCTCGGCATCGACCAGTGGCGCTCGGCCTCGATGTGGAAGGGCAGGATGGGGCTGCCGGTGACCCCCGCGAGCCACACCGCGCCGGGCTGGACGCGGCGGGCGGGGCCGCGCGGGCCGTCGACGGTGAACGCGGCGGGCCGGCCGGCCGCGACGTCGCGCTTGAGCTGGACGAGGGCGCGCCGGGCGCCGCGGGAGGTCGAGCCGCGGGCGGTGCCGTAGCCGAAGCGCCGGATGATGCGCGCGATCCACTCGCCGTCGAAGTTCTGGCTCGTCATGACCACGATGCCGCGGCCGCGCCAGAAGTACGTCGCGGGCAGAATGCGCCCGTGCCAGAACGCGAAGACGGGCTCGCGCCCGCGCGCCGCGATGGCGTCGTAGTGCTCCATGCCCTCGACCCGCCAGCGGAGGGTCCGGCAGAGCAGCCCGATGAGGGGCGCGCCGACCGCGGCGATGGCCCGCGCCCGGGCGAGCTGGGCGGAGGTGAGGGAGGAGGAAGCCGCGCCCGGGCCGGCGCCCACGCTACATTCCTTCGAACTCGGGGCCTCCGCCGCCCTCGGGAGGCACCCAGTCGATGATCTGGTAGGGGTCCATGATGTCGCACGTCTTGCAATGGACGCAGTTCGACGCGTTGATCTGCAGGCGGCGGCCGGCGCCCGTCCCGTCGTCGACCATCTCGTAGACGTTGGCGGGGCAGAAGCGCACGCACGGGTTGCCGTACTCCTCGCGGCATCGGGTGCGGCAGACGTCGGTGTCCTGCACGAGCAGGTGGACGGGCTGGTCCTCGTCGTGGCGGGTCCCCGAGTAGTGGACGTTGGTGAGCTTGTCGAACGTCAGCGCGCGATCCACCTTGACCGCGTTGCTCGCAGAGTCCGGATCGGCCCGCCCCTCGGGATAGTAGTCGACGAGCCTGGCCAGCCGCTCGTGGCCGGCCTCGCTCGACAACGGCTTCGCCGGCCACCGCCCGTTGGTCAGCCACGCCAGCCCCGCGAACGCGGCCCCCGCGGCCAGGCCCGCCCCGAAAGCCTGATGGACGTTGCGCACCGGATAGAGCTCGCGGCGGATGCCGCCGTGGTTGATGAGGTCGCGGTACCTGACCAGCTGCGACGCCGACACGTCGCCGGCCCGCACCGCCGCGAAGGCGGCGTCGGCGGCGTGGATGCCGCTCTGCATCGCGAGGTGGATGCCCTTCAGCCGCATCGAGTTGAGGAACCCCGCGGCGTCGCCGACGATCAGCGCTCCGTCCATATGGCACCGGGGAATGGCGTACCAGCCCCCCTCCGGCAGGGCCTTCGCGCCGTACCGGGTCATCTCGCCGCCGGCCAGCAGGCCGGCCACGAGGGGATGCTGCTTGAACCGCTGGAACGCCATGTGCGGGTCGAACCGCGGATCCCGGTAGTCGAGCCCCGCCACCAACCCGATCGCGACCCGCCCCTCCGGCAGCACGTAGATGAAGCCGCCGCCGAACTCCTCGCTCCGCAGCGGATAGCCCATCGTGTGGATGACGGTGCCCGGCGCCTCCCGGTCCGGCGGAATCTGCCAGAGCTCCTTGATGCCGATGGCGTAGGTCTGCGGCGACGCGGCGTCGAGCCCCTGGCGGCGGACGAGGGCCTTGGTGAGGTTGCCCCGGACCCCGTCGGCGAAGATGGTGACGGCGGCCCTGATGTCGACCCCCGGCTCGAACGCGCCCTTCTGCCGGCCCTGCCTGTCGACGCCGCGGTCGCCGGTCCTGACCCCCACCACGCGGTCGCCGTCGTAGAGCACCTCCGTGCCCGCGAACCCCGTGAAGACGTCGACGCCCTCCGCCTCCGCCTGCTCGGCGAGCCAGCGGACGAACCGGTTGAGGGAGATGACGTAGTTCCCGTGGTTGCGGAAAGGCGGCGGGGTGATCGGCGCCCGAAGCTGGGAGCTCTCCGTCAGGTAGTAGATGCGGTCGTGCCGAACCGGCGTCTCGACCGGCGCCCCCCGCTCCTTCCAGTCAGGCAGCAGGGCGTCGAGGCCGGACGGGTCGAGCACCGCCCCCGACAGCATGTGCGAGCCGCTCTGGCGCGACTTCTCGAGGACCGCGACGGCGAGGGGGTCGCCCCCCTCCTGCCGCTGGAGGGCGGCGAGGCGGATGGCGGCCGACATGCCGGCCGGCCCGCCGCCGACGACGAGGACGTCGACGTCGAGGGTTTCGCGCTCCATCAGGCGTCGAGGGCGGCGATTATCGCGGGGACCAAGTCGAAGAGGTCGCCGACGATGCCGTAGTCGGCGACCTCGAAGATGGGCGCTTCGGCGTCCTTGTTCACGGCCACGATGGTGCGGGAGCCCTTCATCCCCACCAGGTGCTGGATGGCGCCGGAGATGCCCAGCGCGAGATAGAGCTTCGGGGCGACGGTCTGGCCCGAGCTGCCTATCTGGCGGTCCATCGGCAGCCAGCCCGAGTCGCAGATCGGCCGCGACGCCGCGACCTCGGCCCCGAGGGCGGTCGCGAGGGACTCGACCAGGCTCAGGTGCTCCTGGCCCTTGATGCCGCGCCCGACCGCCACGATGCGCTCGGCCTGCGTGAGGTCGACCGCCTGCTTCGCCTCCTGGAACGGAGGCTCGACCGCCTGTCGAATCGTGCCCGGCTCGAGCGTCACCGGGAAGGCCGTCACCGGCGCCGGGGCCGCCCCCCGCTCGAGCGCATCGGGCCGGAACGCGCCGATCTGGAAGCTGACGAAGTGCGGCGCGGGGCCGGCGGCGGCGACGTCGGCCACGAACTTCCCCTGGAACATCGGACGCACGAACGCGAGCCGGCCGTCCCGCGGCCTGACCCCGACGCAGTCGGCGACGAGCGCGCGGCCGAGCCGCGCGGCCAGCCGGGGAGCGAACTCGCGGGTCTGATAGGTGTGCGCCAGGAACACGAGGTCGGGGGCGGCGTCCTCCACCAGGGCGGCAAACGCGGCCACGAAGCCGTCGGGGGTATAGGTCTCGAGCTCGGGGTGGTCGAGGGTGAGGACGGACTCGACGGCGGCCCCGGCCAGCTCCGCCCCCACCGCGGCCAGCCCCGCCCCGGCGACGGCGACGCGCACCGGCTGGCCGACCTGCTGGGCCGCCACCAGCGCCTCCCGGCTCGCGTTGTTCAGCACTCCGTCTCGTTGCTCGGCAATGACCAGAATCATCAGGGTGTCGCTCGCTCGGTCCCGGGGTCAGATGACGCGCGCCTCTTCCCGCAACGCCTTCACCAGCTCCGCCGCCGCGTCGGCCGGCGAGCCGTCGATCATCCGCGTCTGCTTGGTCTTCTCGGGCACGCGAATCTCGACAATCTCCTGCCGCGGCGCGAGGTCGGCGGCGGCCTCGACCACCCGGACCTCCTTCCGCTTCGCGGCCATGATGCCCTTGAGGGTGGCGTAGCGGAGCTGGTTGATGCCGCTCTGGATGGTCAGCAGGGCCGGCGTGGGCATCGAGACCCACTGGAACCACCCGCCCTCGAGCTCCCGCTTCACCCGTACGCGCCCGTCGGCCACCTGCACCTCCATGATGATGGTGGCGTGGGGAATGCCGAGCAGCTCCGCGAGGACGACGCCGGTCTGGGCGAACCCCTGGTCGTCCGACTGCAGGCCGGTCAGGACGAGGTCGAACCCCTCGTCCCGCATGGGGGCGGCGAGCGCCTCGGCGACCATCGCCGCGTCCGCGGCGGCGAGGACGTCGCCCTCGACCCTGATCGCCCGGTCCGCCCCCCGGGCCAGCGCTTCCCGGACGACCTGGGCGACCCGGGCCGGCCCCGCGGAGCAGACCACCACCTCGCCTCCGTGCCGCTCCTTCAGGCGCAGGGCTTCTTCCAGGGCGTAGGCGTCCGGCTCGTTCATCTCGAAGCTGGCGTCCCGGTCCTGGACCCAGGTGCGGGCCTCGTCGACCCGGAGCGGCCACTCGCGGGTCACGACCTGCTTCACACAGACGGCGATCTTCATCCGTTCCTCGTCTCGCGGGGCGCCGGACGGCCGGCGTGACCGGCGTCAGACATGGTGGCGTCGGAAAAGCAGCGAGGCGTTGGTCCCGCCGAACCCGAACGAGTTCGACAGGGCGTACTCCATCGAAACCGGCCGCTTCACGTTGGGGACGTAGTCGAGGTCGCAGTCGGGGTCGGGGTTCTCGAGGTTGATGGTCGGCGGAATGATCTGCTCGCCCATCGTCAATGCCATGATCCCGGCTTCCACCCCGCCCGCCGCCCCCAGCAGATGACCGGTCATCGACTTCGTCGACGACACCGCCAGGCGGTGGGCATGCTCTCCGAAGCACCGCTTGATGGCCAGCGTCTCTATCCGGTCGTTGAACGGCGTCGACGTCCCGTGCGCGTTGATGTAGTCGACGCGGTCCGGCGCGATGCCGGCCTGTTCGACGGCGGCCCGCATCACGCGGAAGGCGCCGTCGCCGTCCTCGGCCGGCGCGGTGACGTGATGGGCGTCCGCGGACATGCCGTATCCGACGAGCTCCGCATAGACCGGCGCCCCGCGTTCCAGCGCCCGGCCGCGCTCTTCGAGAATGATGACGCCGGCGCCCTCGCCGATGATGAACCCGTCGCGCTCCCGGTCGAAGGGCCGGCAGGCGCGGGTCGGCTCGTCGTTGCGGGTCGACAGCGCGCGCATCGCCGCGAACCCGCCGACCCCCATGGGCGTGATCGCCGCCTCGGACCCGCCCGCCACCATGACGTCCGCGTCGCCCCGTAGGATGGTCTCGAACGCGTCGCCGACGGCGTGCGCCGACGCCGAGCAGGCGGTGCAGGTCGCCGAGTTGGGCCCTTTGGCGCCCAGGCGAATCGACACCTGACCGGCCGCCAGGTTGATGATCGAGGCGGGTATGAAGAAGGGCGAGATCTTTCTCGGCCCGCCCTTGAGCAGCGCCTTGTGCTCCCGTTCGATGGTGGTGAACCCGCCGATGCCCGAGGCGATGTACACCCCCACCCGCGGCGCGACGTCCGGGGTCACCTCCAGCCGCGCATCGGCGCGCGCGAAGTCGGCGGCGGCGATGGCGTACTGGATGAAGACGTCCATCTTCTTGACGTCCTTCTTCGCGAGGAAGGCGAGCGGGTCGAACCCCTTCACCTCGCCGGCGATGCGCGCCGCGTAGCCGGAGGCGTCGAACCTGGTGATCGGGCCGATCCCGCACCGGCCCGCGCACAGCGCTTCCCAGGTCGCCGCCGTCCCGATACCGAGCGGCGACACGAGGCCGACGCCCGTCACCACAACCCGCCTGCTCACAGTCACTCCCGTCGGCGCCGCCACTTACTTCTTCTTCGAGTGCGCCTCGATGTACTCGACGGCCTCTTTGACCCGCGTGATCTTCTCCGCGTCCTCGTCCGGTATCTCGAGGCCGAACTCTTCTTCGAACGCCATGACGAGCTCTACGGTGTCGAGCGAATCGGCCCCGAGATCGTCCACGAACGACGCATCCGACGTCACCTCTTCATCGTCGACACCGAGCTGCTCCACGATGATGCTCTTCACCTTTTCAGCAACCGCCATTCACTGCCTCCTACATGTACATTCCACCGTTCACCGCGAGCACGTGCCCCGTCACGTACGCCGCTTCGTCGGACGCCAGGAAAGAGACGGCGCCCGCGACGTCGTCGGTCGTGCCGAGTCGGCCCACCGGTATCTGCGCGAGCATCGCCGCCTGCGCCGATTCGTTCAGTCCCGCCGTCATGTCGGTGTCTATCATGCCCGGGGCGACCACGTTCACGGTGATCCCGCGCGAGGCCACCTCGCGCGCCAGAGCCCTCGTGAACCCTTCCAGGCCGGCCTTCGAGGCCGCGTAGTTGGCCTGCCCCGCGTTGCCCATCCGACCCACCACCGAGCCGACGTTGACGATGCGACCGCCGCGCTGCCTGACCATCGGGCGCAACACCGCCCGCGCGCAGCCGAACGCCGCCGTCAGGTTCGTGGCGACGACCGCGTCCCAGTCGGCCGGCGACATCCTGAGCGCGAGTGCGTCGCGGACGATGCCGGCGTTGTTGACCAGCACGTCGATGCGACCGTACTCGTCGAGCGCGGTCCGGACCATCGCCTCGATGCGCTCGGGGTCGGTCACGTCCACCCGCACCCCGACCGACCGGCCGCCGGCGGCGCGGATCTCCACCGCCACCGCGTCGGCGCCGTCGCTTCGGGCCGCCGCCACCACCGCCGCGCCGTCGGCGGCGAGCCGCCTCGCCACCGCCCGCCCGATGCCGCGCGAGGCGCCGGTCACGATGGCCACCCGATCGCGCAAGCCGCCAGCCATGTCGCCGGTCACGCGGCGAGAGCGGCCGCCGCCCGCTCGACGCCGTCCGGGTCCGCGACCGACAGTAGACGCGCGTTGCCGTCGATTCTCTTGATGAGCCCGCTCAGCACCGCGCCCGGTCCCACCTCAACATACGTGTCGACACCCTCCGACGCAAGACGCCGCACCACCTGCTCCCACCGGACCGGCGCCGTGACCTGGTCCACGAGGGCCGAGACGGCGGCGGCCGCGTCGCGCTTCGGCTCGGCGTCCAGATTGGCCACGACGGGGATGGCCGGATCGGAGACCACGAGCGCGCGAAGGTCCCCTTCGAGGCGGTCCCGGGCGGGCTGCATCAGGGCGCAGTGAAAAGGCGCGCTGACCGGCAACGCACGAACGCGCCGGGCGCCGAGGGCCCTGGCGCGCTCACCGGCCCGCTTCACCGCCTCGGCCGCGCCGGCGATGACGATCTGGCCCGGCGCATTGAGATTCGCCGGACTCACCACCTGCTCCCCGGCCGCCTCGCGGCACGCCTGCTCCACCAGCGCCGCATCCAGCCCCATCACCGCGGCCATCGCCCCGTGCCCCACCGGCACCGCCTCCTGCATGTAGCGGCCCCGGTTGCACACCGTGCGCACCGCGTCGCCGAACGCGAGGGTGCCGGCCGCCACGTGCGCCGAGTACTCTCCCAGGCTGTGACCCGCGAGCCAACCGGGCCGCACCCCTCGCCCCGTCAGCGCCCGCGCCGCCGCCGTCGAGACGGTGAGCATCGCCGGCTGCGTATGCTCGGTCAGCACGAGCTGCTCGGCCGGGCCCTCGAAGCAGAGCCTGCCGATGTCGGCCCCGAGGGCCGCGCCGGCCTGCTCGAACGTCTCGCGGCACTCGGGGAACCGGTCGGCAAGCGCCTGCCCCATTCCCACGTGCTGCGAGCCCTGGCCCGGAAACACGAATGCGATCATCGACTGGTTTCGACGACGGGCGAACGATCGCGACCGTCAGAGGGCCCGGGTCAAGCCTCCTTGACGGGCCGCACCTGGCGACCGCGGTAGTAGCCGCAGTGCCGGCACACCTGATGCGGCGGCTTGGGCTCGTGACATTGCGGGCACTCGCCCAGCAACACCGGGTCGAGGTTCTGATGCGTGCGGCGCTTCGCCGTGCGCGACTTGGAGTGACGTCGTTTCGGATTGGCCATGTCCCTGTTCGAATCCTCTCGCGGCGCCGGTCGGCCGGACGCCCCCCCCCGGGCGGCGGCCCGGGCTGCCGGGGCCTGCGGTCGCGCTAGTGCTTCAACAACCCCTTGAGCCCGGCCAGTCTGGGGTCCTCCCACGTGTCGGCGCACTGACACGGAACCGTGTTCCGGTTGCCGCCGCAGACGATGCAGAGCCCCCGGCAGTCGGCGCGGCAGAGCGGCTTCATCGGCAACGCGAGCTGGAACTGCTCCTGAACCAGGTGCTTCAGATCGATCTGCTCGTCCCGGTAGAACGCCGTGGTCAGGTCCTCTTCCTCGACTTGCACGTCGCCGTCGCCGCGGTTCTCGGTCGCCGGCAGATAGAGGAGGTCCACGTCGATACCGGCGCCGAGGCGGAAGGGCTCGAGGCACCGGCTGCAATCGAGCTCCAGCTCCCCTTCAATCCGGCCCGACAGCCGATAGTCGCTTCCTCCCTTCCCGACCAGCACGTCGAGGGCGACCACCCCGGCGACCCGGTACTGCCGGCCGCCGTCCGGGGTCAGCGCCCCGGCCGGGAACCGGCGGTGGACATCGGTCCGTGGCCCCTCGATGGCCCGCAGATCGAGATGCGCGGAGGCCGACGTCTCCTCCGTCCCGACTGCCCTCGGCTCCATCTCAATCGACTCCGACCACGGTGGTGACCGGCTCACGGACCGGGCGCCGGACGAATCCTGGATTATAACCTCAAGGTTTCCTTCCCGTTACATCTAATGCCGGGGACCGCGGCGAAAACCCACCCGCGCTCGGCCCGCGATGGGTCTGCCGGGGAGGCGACACCCACGCCGCGCTCGACCCGCGATGCGTCCCGCGCGGCGCTCGCCGTAGGCGAGACGCTCGCGCCGGTCATCTGCCGGATGGCTCGTCCTCCCGGCCCGGGCCCCCGGTCGCCCAGGGCCGCGGGATGAACAGGCGCCTGTACAGGTGCACGGCGAACCGATCCGTCATGCCCGCGATGAAGTCCCGGGCCGCGGCGTCGACGCCGTCCGACTCCAGCGTGCGCCGGTCGAGAAACTCGTCGGGCGCCTCGCGCACCCGCTCCCAGAGCCCCCCGATGATGCCGGAGGCCTTGGCGAACTCGGCCGTGGCCACCCGGTTCTCGTACACCGCCTCGAACAGGAACGCCCGCAGCCCGGTGAGGGCCCCCAGCACCGGCGGACTCATGCGGAGCTCGACGTCGGGCCGGGTCGCCCGGGTCGCAATCACCACGTCGGACACCAGCGTGCCGATCCGCTCGGACGACGTGCGTCCGAGCCGCTCCAGGGGCGCCACCGGCAGATCGGCCGTGTGGATCACCCCGGCGCGGACCGCGTCGTCGATGTCGTGGTTCACGTAGGCAATCATGTCCGCGACCCGCGCGACCTGCCCCTCGAGGGTCGCGGCCCGGCGGGCCGGCTCCATGCCGAGCGGCGCGCCGTCCTTGCCCTTCGAGTGCTTGGCAATCCCGTTCCGCACCTCCCACGTCAGGTTGAGGCCGCGATGGTCCCGTTCGAGCACGTCGACGATGCGCAGGCTGTGCCCGCAGTGGCTGAACCCCCCCGGCATCAGCCGGCTGAGGACCGATTCGCCGGCGTGGCCGAACGGGGTGTGCCCGAGGTCGTGACCGAGGGCAATCGCCTCGGTCAGCTCCTCGTTCAGCCCGAGCACCTTCGACACCGTCCGGGCGATCTGGGCCACCTCCAGGGTATGGGTGAGCCGCGTCCGGTAGTGGTCGCCGGCCGGAGAGAAGAACACCTGGGTCTTGTGCTTGAGCCGGCGAAACGCCTTGCTGTGGACGATGCGGTCGCGGTCGCGCTGGAACGCGGGCCGAATCGGGTCCTCGGGCTCGACCCGGAGCCGTCCCCTCGACTCCCGGCTGCGCGCCGCGTACGGCGCGAGGTACTGGGCTTCCCGGGCCTCCAGCTCGTGTCGAATCATGAGAGCACGCGTCCCGTCCCGTCGCGGATGCCGGCGTCGAGCAGCTCCGTGACCGCCCCGCACGCGGCCGGATGCTCGCCGGGGGTCTCCAGCCAGTGCACCCCCGCCTCGCTCCTGAACCACGTCGACTGCCGGCGCGCGTACCGCCGATTCTCCCGGACGATCAGGTCCCGGGTGCCCCGGAGGTCGCGCTCGCCGCGAAGATGCTCGAGGGCCTGGCGATACACCAGCCCCCCGAACGGCCCCGCATCCTGCGGCACCCCCCGCGCGAGGAGCCCGCGGATCTCGTCAAGCAAACCGCGGGCCAACTGCCGATCGACCCGGTCCGCGATGCGGGCCTCGAGCTGTTCCATCGGCAGCGTGAGACCCACGGTGATCACGGCGTGGCCGGCAATCGGCGAACGCGTTTCGGCGAAGTGCTCGGTCAGGGTCCGGCCGGTCAGCAGCAGCACCTCCAGGGCACGGATCAGGCGCTTCTCGTCGGCAGGGTGAATCCTCCGCGCCGACGCCGGATCGCGGCGGGCGAGCAGCCGATGCAGGGCGGCGCAACCGCGGCGGCGGGCCATCCGCCCCAGCCGCGCCCGGAGACCTTCATCGCGTCCCGGACCGGCGAACAGTCCCCGCGTCAAGGCCCGATAGTAGAGGCCGGTGCCCCCGGCCAGAACCGGCAGCCGCCCGCGCGCCGTCACCGCGCGCACCGCCCGGGCCGCATCGCGGCCGTACCGCGCGGCCGAGTAGACGTCGGTCGGCTCGACGATGTCTATCAGATGATGCCGAATCCCCCGCTGCCGGCCGGCGGGGACCTTGTCGGTCCCGATGTCGAAGCCGCGATAGACCGCCGTCGAGTCACACCCGACGATCTCGCCGCCGAGCCGCGCCGCGAGCGACAACGCGAGCGCGCTCTTTCCGGTCGCCGTCGGCCCGACGACGGCGAGCAACAGGGGACGCCCGTGCCGGTCCCGAAGCCGATGGATCGTCGCACCCCCCTACCCGAAGAGCGCCAGCACCAGTACCGCCGTCAGCAGGATCAGGAGGCCGACCTGCTGCCGGTCGGTCAGCCGCGGAAGCTCGGCCATGCGGGACTCAACCGCCGCGCGGCCGCTCGTTGAAATAGAACGTCACCGTGAAGAAGACCTGGTCTTCCGGATACTCGGGGGGCAGCGGGTACGTCGGGTTCGACCCGCGAATCGCGTTGAACGCCGAGCTGGTGAACGCGTCGACGGTCGCCGGCCTCTGCACCGTGAGATCCGTCAACGTCCCGTCCATGTGGACGTTGAAGGTCAGGACGACGCTCCCCGACATCGACATGGCCGCGTAGGGAATGAACCAGTTGCGGTAGATCTGGGCCCGGAACCGCCGGAGCCAGGAGCCGAAGTCGACCCCCTTCGAATCGAACTGGATGTCGGGGCCGTAGCGGTCCGTGCGGCCACGCAGGTTGTAGAAGGTCTGGTTGCGGGCCACGCTGTCGAGGCCCTGCAGCGCCCGGTCCAGAATCGTCCCGGGACGATCGCCGAGCGGGGCCCGCCGCGCCAGGCGCTCCGCCGCCCGCGGCGCGGTCTGTCCTTCTCCCTCCGCGGGGTCCGCCTCCGACTCGTCCGGTTCCGCGCCGTCCGGCATGCCGTCCTCGATGCCGTCGGCCGCTTCCGCAAGGGCCTCCTCCGCCGCCTCGGGGGCATCCTCGGCGAGCGAGGTCAGCGGATCGAGCCCGTCCGCCGGGGCCGGCGTCTGCACGAACTCGAACGAGTTGCCCTCGGCGTTGGGCAGGTCGTTCAGCGGGTCCTCGGCCTGGGTCGGCGACTGGGCGACGCGGTCCAGGTCCGACAGGTCCGCCTCGAGCGGGGACGCGGGCGCCGGCAAATCGACGAGGGTGTCGACGAAGATGAACTCCGGCGCGTCGTCGGGCACCTGGCGCAGCGCCAGCCGCTCGGCGTCCGCCATCTCCGCCATCTCGGCGAGCCGTTCCGCCCGGCGCTCCATCGCGTCCTGGACGAACTGCAGGCGCGGGCCCAGGAGCACCAGCAGCGCCAGGAGCAGGTGAGTGAAGATCGAGAGCAGGACGCTCTCGCGCCACGACATCGCCGACTCGACGGTCGGTGTCTCGAAGTGCCGGCTCTCGAAGTCGAAGTACATGGGTCGGGAGCTTGGCCTTCAGTATACCGCGCGCTGAATCGCCCCGCGATGGAGACCCGCCGAACCGGGCCGGCGCCGGGCGACCGCGCGAGGCCCCGGCGCGGGCGTCAGGGCCCCGCCGGCTTGCCGGCCACGTAGAGATAGACGATGCCCAGGGCCAGCCGCTCGACGCGGACCTCGTCGAATCCGCAGTCGCGCAGCACCGCGGCGAGCGCGTCGGGACCGAGGAAGGCATGGACGGAGGCCGGCAGGTACGAGTAGGCGTCGCCGTGCCGCGACAGCCAGCGGCCGATGCGCGGCAGCACCTGCCGGAAGTACCAGAGATACGCGCCCCGAATCAGCGGCAGGCGCGGCTCGCCGAACTCCAGAATCGCGAGGCGGCCGCCCGGCTTGAGGACGCGGGCGATCTCGCGGACCGCCTGCGCCGGATCGACGACGTTGCGAATGCCGAACCCGATGGTCGCGGCATCCATGGTCTCCGTCGCGCAGGGCAGCCGGCAGGCGTCCCCGCGGACCAGCCGCACGCGCCGCCCGAGGCCGGACGCCTGCACCTTGCCGCGGCCGACGTCCAGCATCGCCCCCGCGAAGTCGACCCCGACGACGGCGCGCGGCGGAGAGTCGCCGCGGCACGCCGCGATCGCGAGGTCCGCGGTGCCGGTGCACACGTCGAGCACCCGCGAGCCGGCCGGCGGCGCGACCGCCGCGATCGCCCGCCGCCGCCACCGCCGGTCGAGCCCCGCGCTGAGGACGTGGTTGAGGCGGTCGTAGCGGTGCGCGATGGCGTCGAACATGCCGGCGATGCGCCCGGGCGTCTTGTCGAGCGGCGGGGCGCCGCCGGCCGAGGGACCCCGCGCCGGGCCGCCGCTCATCCCGTCCATGGCGGGTAGAGGGCGTCGTGGGAAACGCCCAGCGCGTCGAGGATCTTCCCGGCCATGAAGTCGGCGAGATCGTCGAGGGTCCGGGGGCTCTGGTAGAACGCCGGCATCGCCGGCAGCACCGTCGCCCCCGCCTCGGCCGAGGCCACGAGGTTGCGAAGCTGCGGCAGGCTCATGGGGGTCTCCCGCGGCACGATGACGAGGGGACGGCGCTCCTTGAGCATGACGTCGGCGGCGCGCTCCACGAGGGTCCGCGACAACCCGTGTGCCACCCCGGCCAGGGTCTTCATCGAGCAGGGCACGATGGCCATTCCCGTGCAGCCGTAGCTGCCGCTCGCGATCGAGGCCCCCAGGTTCCGGTTGCCGTGGAGAATGAGAGTGCCGGCCTGCACGCCCTCGCCGTAGCGTTCCTGCAGGTACTCGGGCAGACGGTCGCACGAGGCGGCCTCGCCGAGCTCGTCGCGCAGCAACCGGCGGCCGAAGTCGGTCACGACCAGCTCGACCCGGCAGCCGACGGCGAGGAGGGCGGCGACGGTGCGCACGGCGTACAGGGCGCCGCTCGCGCCGGTGATGCCCACCGCGAGGCAACGCCCACGGTCATCCGGCATGGAGGGCCCCGGCCGTCGCGGCCAGATAGAAGAGGCCCACCCAGCCGTTCAGGTCGAACGCCTGCTTCACCCGCGAGAGGTCGTCCGCCCGCACGAGCGACTGCTCCCAGACGAGGAGCGCCGCCACCCCGCCGACTCCCGCGAGATACCAGCCCCCGAGAGGCGCGACCAGGGCCACCGCGGCCATCGCCGCCACCGTCCCGACGTGCAGCCAGCGCGCGATCGCCAGCGACCGGGCCACCCCGAAGCGCACGGGAATCGAACGCAGGCCGTGCGCGCGATCGAACGCCAGGTCCTGACACGCGTACAGGATGTCGAACCCGGCGACCCACGTGCCGATGGCGAGGGCCAGCAGCCACGGCTCCCAGCCGCCGCGACCCCCCGCGGCCAGCCAGCCGCCGACCGGGGCCACGGCGAGGGCCAGCCCCAGGAAGAGCTGCGTCCAGGTCGTGAACCGCTTGGCGAGGGAGTACCAGAACACGATGGCGAGGGCAAGGGGGGACAGCAGCAGGCAGATCCACCCGAGCTGTGTCGTCACGAGGACGAAGGCGGTCGACGACAGCGCCACCAGCCCGATCGCGTCCCCCCGCGAGAGCACGCCCCGCGGCAGCTCGCGGCCGGCGGTCCTCGGGTTCAGGGCGTCGTAGTGCGCATCGACCAGCCGATTGAACCCCATGGCGGCGGTGCGGGCGGTCACCATGGCGGCCACTATCCAGCCGATGCGGGCGAGGGTCGGCGGATGCTGCTCGGCCGCGAGGAGCGCGCCGACGAGGGCGAAGGGCAGCGCGAAGACCGAGTGGCCGAATCGAACGAACGAGAAGCAGGAACGGATGTACCGCAACGCCGGTGCCGTCATGTCGAGCCGCCTGAATGCCGGACGCCGTTCTCCCCGGCGCGCGCGGAGGCGCGCGTCACGCGGCGAGGTCGTCCAGCCGCGCGACGCGGCCGGGCGCGATGCCGCCCAACAGGTATTCTTCCACATCGCCCACGTCGGCGGGAATGCGCACGCCGATCAGGTCGGCACGCCGGCCCGGCGCGATGGCCCCCAGCTCGTCGTCGAACTCCAGCGCCGCCGCCCCCCGCAGCGTCGCGCACGCCAGCAACCGCCCCGCCGGCGCCGACGGCGCGAGCCGGCGCATCAGGGCGAGCTCGCTGAACAGGTTCAGGTCGGGCGCGCTGGCGAGGCTGTCGGTGCCGACGGCGAGCCGCACCCCGGCCCGCAGGAACCGCTCGATCGGCGGGTGGCCGACCCCGGTCCAGGCGTTGCTGCGGGGGCAGGTCACGAGGGTCGCTCCCCGTTCGGCCAGCCGGCCGAGCTCCGGGTCCGTGAGCTGGACGCCGTGGACGACCACCAGCCCCTCGCGCAGCCAGCCCAGCCGGTCGAGGTACTCCACCGGACCGCATCCCGGGGCCGTCCAGGCGGGGTCCCAGCGTCCGATCCGGTCGAGCAGATCGCGCCAGGGGCCGCGACCGTCGCGCAGGAACTCCACCTCCTCGGGCGATTCCGCGAGGTGGATCGACCGGGGCCCGGGGAACCGCACGCGGACCGCGGCGTCGAGCGCCGCGAACGCGGCCGGGCCGACCGAATAGGGGGCGTGGGCGGCCAGCCCCACCCGCACCCCCGCCGCTCCCTCGACCGAGCCCAGCTCGGCCGCCGCCGCGTCCACGGCGGCCGCCGCCGCGCGTCCGGGGAAGGCCAGCACCTCCCGGAACAGGCGCGCCGGCATGCCCGCCCGGGCCAGGATCGGCGCCGCCGCCACCGAATTGCCGACGTCGCCGAGCAGCCCGGTCCCCGACGCCCGCGCCTCGGCGACGGCCCGGCGCATCGCGTCCGGGTCGGGCGGCCCCGCCTCGGCCCGGCGCTCGAGCAGGCTGTCCACCCACCGCGGCATCGACGCGGCCGGGGGCACCGCCCCCCGCAGCCCCGACAGCTCCAGATGGGTATGCGCGTTGACCAGCGCCGGCAGGATCGCGGTATGCCCCAGATCGGCGACCGGCCCCGGCCCGCCACCGGCCGCCCCCGACCCGGTCCCCACGATGCGTCCGCCGCGCACGTCCACCCACCCCCGGCGCACGGGAGGAGTGACTATCGGCAATACCCAGTCGGCGCTGTAGCGCATCAGGCGGGCGGCAGGGTCTCGTGTCGTACGGCGCCGCCGACGCGCCGCATCGTGCGGAGGGGCCGGCGCGCGGGTCACGCCGGGCGCGGGCCGGGCGCCGCCCGCTGCTCCTTGCCGGGCCGGCTGCGCGCCGGGTACCGGGTCAGCTCGTCGGGTACGGAGGTGTCGCCGGCCGCGCGGGCCACCGCGAGGGTCGTGCGCCGCGGTATCGCCCGGCGGCGGAAGAGAGGGTCTCCCAGGATGTCGTAGGTCATGTTGCGGCGTTTCGCCACGTAGCCGGCGTCCTCGATGTTCCGGACGATCTCGGCCTCGTCCATGCAGTACTCGGCGCCGGCCGCGCGGACCACGTTCTCCTCGATCATGACGCTGCCCATGTCGTTGGCGCCGAAGGCCAGGCTCAGCTGGCCGACCTTGCCGCCCTGCGTGACCCACGACGCCTGCAGGTTGTCGAAGTTGTCGAGGACGATGCGGGAGAGCGCGAGGGTCCGCAGGTACTCGATGCCGGTCGCCTCCACCCCCGACAGCTCGGTGTTGGCGGGCTGATAGCTCCAGGTGATGAAGGCGGTGAACCCGCCCGTCTCGTCCTGCAGCTCGCGCAGGCGGCACAGGTGCTCGACCCGCTCGGCGGGCGTGTCGACGCTGCCGTACATCATGGTCGCGGTCGATCGCAGGCCGGCCTCGTGCACGTGCTTCATCACCGCGAGCCACTCGTCGGCGGTCGCCTTGCCGTAGCAGTTCAGCTCGCGGCGCACGCGGTCGACGAGAATCTCGGCGCCCCCGCCGGGGACGCTGTCGAGACCGGCGCGGACGAGCCGGCCGACCACCTTCGGCACCGGCTCCTGGGACAGCCGGGACAGGTGCAGGATCTCCGGCGGAGACAGGGCGTGGAGCCTGAAATCGGGATACCGGGCCTTGACCGCGGCGAACAGGTCCTCGTACCACTCGAGGGGCAGGTCGGGGTTGTGCCCGCCCTGCAGCAGCAGCTGCTCTCCCCCGACCGCGAGGGTCTCGTCGATCTTGCGGAACAGCTCGTCGAAGCCCAGCACGTAGCCGTCGGCGGACCCCACCGGGCGGTAGAACGCGCAGAAGTTGCACCGGGCCACGCAGACGTTCGTGTAGTTGACGTTCCGGTCGATGATGTAGGTCACCACCCCGGCCGGATGCCGGCGGGCCCGGACGGCGTCGGCGAGCCGGCCGAGCAGCGCCGTCGGCGCCCCGGCGTAGAGCTGCAGCGCCTCGCGGCCGTCGATGCGCCGGCCGCCGAGCACCCGCTCCGCGATGGACGCGACGCTCATTCCGCCGGCCACTCGTAGAAGCGGGGGTCGCGCTGCACCGGGATCAGCCGCTGCTCCCAGGCGTACTCGTAGAACTTGCGGAGGCCGCTCCGCGCCCGCTCGTCCAGACCGAACGACACGTTCTCCCGGAGATACCGCCGGCCGATCTCCCGGCGCGCCTCGTCGTCGGGGCAGTGGCGGGCCACGATGTCGTCGACGGCCTCCTCCCCCTGCGCGCGCGCCGCCGCGAGGGCCCGCCCGTGCTCGGCCGTCAGGGCGTCGCGGCGCCCGACCCAGGCCGCCCACACGAACGGCAGAGACGTCAGGACCGTCCACTCCTCGCCGAGGTCGACCTTCTCGAGCCCCTTCTCCTCGGCCTCGAGGAACAGGGCGGCGTCGCCGATGATCAGGGCGGCGTCGCACCGCTTGAGCATGACCGGCAGGTCGGGTCGGAGCTTCACGAGCTTGGGCTCGATCTCCCAGGCCTCGGCGCACAGAATCCGGAGGAGCATGGCGGCGGTTCGCGAGTTGCTGTCGACGGCAATCGACCGGAGCGACGTCACCGGCCGCGTCGTGAACAGGGCGACCGACGCCACCGCGCCCTCGGACGCCACCGCGAGATTGGGCACGATGCGGTAGTCGGGATTCTGCAGGTACTCGATGGAGGGAATCAGCGCGAGGTCCGCCGAACGGTCGTGCAGATGGGCGGCGCAACGCGCCGGCGCGTCGAACCGCAGATCGAAGAGACCGCTCTGCGACTCGAGGCCCTCGACGAGGGGCCTCGCGTTCAGGTACTCGACCGCGCTGACGCGAACTGGACTCATGACCCGAGCGCCTCGAAACAGCCGTTCCGCGAGACGGCGACGAAGCCGGCCGCCGCGATGTTCCTGCGAATCTCCTCCCGCGGAGACCGCCGCCACCCCTGATCCCGCGACGCCGCGGCCGGCACCCCGTCCACGTCGTCGGCGCCGAACGTCAACGCCACCTGGGCCAGCTTCGGACCGTGGCGGGACCAGTCGACCTGGATCGAGTCGATATTGTCAACCAGGAGTCGCGCCAGCGCAACCCGCCGCAGATCGTTGTAGCCGGTGGCGGGGGGCGAGGGCTCGACCGGAGGCAGCGGGGCGAGGGCGCGGCAGACGCTGCCGATGCCCTCCCAGGACCTCACCCGCTGCAGGAGCGGCCAGGCGTCGCGGCCCGCCGGCCCGCCCAGGGTCAGGCTGGAGACGCACGAGCCGCTGCCGCCCAGGACGTCCAGCACCGGCCCCGGATCCGCCATCCCGTCGGCGGCGAGCGACGTCAGCCGCGCCAGCCCGGCCTCGCGCAGCTCGACCAGCAGATCGCCCAGCCGAGCCCGATCGTGCCCGCAGAGCGCATCGAGGTCGCCGTAGGCGAAGCCGGTGACCGGCACTCCCCCCGCCCGAGCGGCCAGGGCCCGGACCGCGGCCACCGCCGCTTCCGCCGTCGCCGGCCGGCCGGTCAGGCGCACCTCGCCCGCATCGTCGACCATCGGGTCGGGCAGCTCGGGGGCGGAGACCGGCACCGGGACGACCTGCACGAACGTGGTCCGGTCCCCGTGCCGGCGGCCCCGCGCGGCGTCGGCGGCCATGCCGAGCGCGATCAGGTCGTGCCCGCCGGTCAGCGCCTGCCGGTCCCCGTCGTCGAGGGCGGCGCCGGCCTCGATCCGGTCGAGGGCCGCCGTCAGGTCGTCATGCATCGTCGTCACCGTCCGCGGAGCTCCCGCGTCGCTGCTTCATTCGCTCCTGCCCGCATCGGCGATGTCGCTACGGATCGCTGCGCATGGCGGCCGCCACCCGGACCGCGAGGGCGAGCGCCCGCCGGCCTTCGGCCCCGCCGACCCGGGGGGCGCCCCCCCCGGAGACCGCCTTGACGAAGTCGTCGAGCTCGAGCTCGAGGGGCTCGCCCGGCGGCACCTCGACCCGCCCGCCGTCGATGACCGGCGTCCCGCTCGTCCGCCTGACGCGCCAGGTCTCGACCTCCTGCCGGACGCAGTCGACCGAGATGCACGCGTCCGGCTGGAAGAAACGGAGCTTGCGCACGCGGTCGCGACTGATCCGGCTGGCCGTCAGGTTCGCGATGCACCCGGACGCGAACCGAAGCCGGACGTTGGCGATGTCGACGTGGCCGGTCAGCACCGGGACCCCCACCGCCTCGATGGTCGTCACCGCCTCGCCGACGGCCGTCCGCACGATGTCGAGGTCGTGAATCATCAGGTCGAAGATGACGTCGACGTCCAGGCTGCGGGGCGAGAAGGCGCCGATGCGATGCACCTCGATGAAGCGGGGCGCCGCCACCTCCGGCAGCGCCGCCGTCACCGCGGGGTTGAAGCGCTCGGTGTGCCCGACCGCCAGCACCGCCCCGCTCGCGCGCGCGGCCGCGATCATCTCGTCCGCTTCGTCGAGCGACCGCGCCATCGGCTTCTCGACCAGCACCGAGACGCCCCGTTCGAGCAACGGGACCGCCACCGCGTGGTGCCGGTCGGTCGGCACCGCGACGGTCACCGCGTCGACACCGTCCGCGACCGCCGCCACGTCGGTCTCCGGCCGCACGCCGATCTCCGACGCGACGCGCGCGGCGGCCTCCGGATCGACGTCGACGAGCGCCTCGAGCCGGACGCCGGGCAACGCGGACAGGACGCGGGCATGATGACGCCCGAAGTGTCCGGCCCCGATCACCGCCATGCGGGGGCCCGAGGACCCGGCGGAGCCCATCATGGGGCGGCGGCCTCCCGTCCCACCACCGCCGCCGCCTGGGCGTCGGCCTGCGCGTAGAACCGCGGTCCGTCGAGCACCAGGGTCCGCCCCGCGTCGATCGACAGCACCCTCGCACCCGCCTTCTCCATCGCGGCCAGCGTCGGCAGGCCCACCACCGGCACGTCGAACCGCATGTCCTGGTCCGGCTTGCCGACCTTCACGATGCAGACGCCGGGGCCCGCGAGCTCGCCGGCCCGGGCGATGACCGCGTCGGTGCCCTCCATCGCCTCGACCGCCACCACCGCGCGATCCTTGACGGCGATGGTCTGCCCGATGTCGAGGCCCGCCACCGCGTCCGCCGCGCGGTAGCCGAAGTCCAGGTCCGCCTGCTCGTCGGGAGACGGCGCGCGCGCCGTCAGCACGCCGCTCCCGGCGAGCAGCGGACGCAGGAACGCCGTCGAGTTCTCGAGCTCGATGCCGTGGTCGGCGAGCACGTCCGCCACCGCCGAGATCACCGCATCGGTGTTCCGGGTCCTGAGGCGGCGGAGGACCTGCAGCCCCTTGAGATCCGGAACGATGTCAGTGAACAGCCGCGTGTGCTTGACCTGACCCGCCATGACCGCCCGCGTGACGCCCGCACCCCGCAGAATCGCGATGCACTTGCCGACCTGCCCCAGCGAGACCCAGTGCAGGTCGGCGGGCGGATCCGCGGCGGCCGCCTCCGTCAGGGCCGGGCCGGCTTCCTCTCTGATGGCGACGATGGTCACGTCATGGCCGAGCCGGCGCGCCCCCTCGAGGGCCAGGAACGGAAACCGGCCGTTCCCCGCAATCAGACCCAGTCGCATGACGCCACCCGACCCGCCGGTCGCCGTGCCGCTCCGTCTCCCGGCCGACGGGTGGACCGTCCCGGCACGACCTCTCCCGTCCGGCCCGCGCCCGGCCGGCAACCGCCGGGGAGACGCGCAGCGGCACGGGCAGCCTTCATCGAGAACGGCTCGCCAGGAGCCTCGGCCGTAGAACGGTGCAGGCTCCTGGCAGGGTTGGTTGGGCGGCAATCGGAGCCGCAGGCGACGATTTCCGGGCCGGGAGTCTGCGCCGTAGAACGGTGCAGACTCCCGGCAGGGTTGGTTGGGCGGCAATCGGAGCCGCAGGCGACGATTTCCGGGCTAGTCATCGCCGGCGATCACCTCGATCCGGCGCGCACGCCGGCGCAGGTGGACGCCCCGCTTCGACGAGCTGATGAAGTCGACCAGGTAGGCCACCTCCGGGCATTCCAGGGCGGGGTCGCGTTCGATCCGCTCGAGGGCCTGGGTCGTGTTCAGCTTCGACTGCAGGAGATGGCGGAAGGCCCGCTTGAGCTGCAGGACGGTCTCCTGCGGCACCCCCCGGCGCTCGAGGCCCACCGTGTTCAGGTCGTAGATGCGCGCCCGGTTCCCCACGCTGCGCGCGTAGGGAAGCGCGTCGAGGGTCACCACCGACCCGCCGCCGACGAAGGCGTGCCGCCCGATGCGGCAGTACTGGTGCACCCCGGAGACGGCGCCGATGAACGCATGGTCCTCGACGGTGACGTGGCCGCCGAGCATGACCGCGTTGGCGAGAATGGCCCGGTTGCCCACCCGGCAGTCGTGGGCGATGTGGACGTAGGCCATGAAGAGGTTGTCGTCGCCGATCCGGGTCGCGCCCCCGCCCTGCCTCGTCCCGCGATGAATCGTGACGAACTCGCGGAACACGTTGCGCCGGCCGATGACGAGCGTCGTGCGCTCTCCCTTGAACTTCGTGTCCTGCGGAATCAGGCCTATCGAGGCGAACGGAAACACCTGGGTGCCGTCGCCGATCTCGGTCCACCCGTCGACGATCGCCGACGCGCCGACGAAGCACCCGCGGCCGATGCGCACGTGCGGGCCGATGACGGCGTTCGGCCCCACCACCGTGCCGGCCCCGACTTGCGCCTCCGGCGCCACCCGCGCCGAGCCGTCGATGCGCGCCTCGTCGAGGGACAGCCCGACCAGCAGCTCCGCCTCGGCGACCACGTGGTCGCCCACGCGGGCAACCGCCGCCACCACCGCCAGCCGCCGCCGGCGGCGCCGTATCGACACCGCGACGCGCAGGCGATCGCCCGGCACCACCTGCCGCCGGAACCGGGCGCCGTTGACGCCGCGGAGCACCGCGCGCAGGGCCGCGGCCTCGCGGTCGGCCTCGAGCACGAGCACCGCCGCCGCCTGGGCGAACGTCTCGATCATCAACACCCCGGGCATCACCGGATTGCCCGGAAAGTGCCCCTGGAAGAACTCCTCGCTGACGGTGACGTTCTTGACGGCGGCGAGCCGGACGCCGGGCTCGTGCTCGACGACGTCGTCGAGCAGCACCGAGGGGTAGCGGTAGCAGAGACGGTCGAGGACCCCGTCGAATCCGTCGGAGATCGGGGTGGCGGCGAATGCCGGGGAGGGCGGGCTCGACGGGAGGCTGGCCATATCCGGGACGCGCGACGGTTGTCGCCGGGCTGCGGGCCACGACGCGGCGTTGTCGTTGCGAGTCACGCTACCGAACGAGCGGCTGGCAACGCGAAGCCGCCCGCAAGGCGCGGGCGCCGTCCCGTGGGTGCGCGTTCCGGGACGGCCGCACGGCTGGCGACGGGACCGCTACTCGCCACCCGAGGCGCGATCGATCTCCCGAATGACTTCGGCCGAGATATCGAGAGCAGGATCCGCCCAGACCAGCGCACCCGCGACGGCGTTGAAGACGAAGTGCAGCCTCCTGCTCGTCGCCACCTGATTGAGGGCCGGGTTGAACTTGATCTGGAACGCGAGCTGAAGCTCCTGTTCCAGCTGCGCGAGCTCCGCCTCCGCATCCTGGGTCATCCGCTGGACCTCGAGGCCCAGGCGCTCGATCTCCCGCTGCAACGCGAGCTGGGCCTCGGGGCTCATCACGCTGGCGTTCTGCTGGAGCTGCTGCTGACTGGCCTGCAGCTGCTGCTGCCGGCCTGCGAGCTCCTGCTGCTTCTGCTGGAGCAGCTGCTGAAGCCGCTGGTTCGCGGCCTGGCCGTCAGCCGATTCGGCGAACACGCGCGTCGGGTCGACGTACGCGTATCTCGCATCCGGCGGGAACGGAAGTGGGGCCTGCGGCGCCTGTCCTTCCGCGCCAACGGGAACCGGCATCAACCCGACACAGGCGACCATCGTCGCCGTAACCGCAGTCAGCAATTTCATCAGACCTGTCCCTCGATCGTCTCGACCCCTGCCACCCGAACCCGGCGCGACGCACCCGAGTACCCGCCGCCGCACCGATAGCGCCCGATAGAATATCAGTTTCCCCCGCGCCCCGCGAACGCGAATCAGAACGTGGAGCCGACCGCGAACTTGAAGATCGTCCCCTCCTGGGGCTGGAAACGGTCGTTGAGGATGCCTTCCCTCTGCGGGTTCCAGGCGTAGATCAGCCGGAACGGCACGTTCAGCACCGGCATGAAGAACCGCAGCTCGACCCCGGTCGACGTCCTGAACAGCTCGTTCGAGAACCGCTGCCCGAAGTCGGCCACCTGGCCGGTGTCGTAGAAGAACAGCAGGCGCACCGGGTTGGCGATGGCGATGATGTACTCCGCGTTGACCAGGATGCTCTTGTTGCCGCCGATCACCAGGCCGCTGCCCGACACGACGTTGCCGGCGGCGTCGAAGACGAGCGGATCGTTCGGCCCGACGGTGCGGATGTCGAACCCGCGCAGGCTGAACTCGCCCCCCATGGCCAGCAGCTCGAAGATCGGCAGCGTATCGGTCCCCCCCAGCGGAGCGATGTACTCGCCGCGCGCCCGCAGGCCGAACGTCAGCTTCCGGTGGTGCCGAAGGAACCAGACCCCCTCGAGCGACGGCTTGTAGAAGTGCGTGTTGCCGCCCAGGCCCGCGGCCAGCTCGAACGCCGCCGTGTACCGGCTGCCGGTCATCGGGAAGATCGGGTGATCGACGGTGTTGTAGACGAACGAGGGCGTGACCGAGCTGATCGTCCGCGCGCCGCCCTCGCCGAGCAGGAGGGCGTCCTGCAGGAACGGATTGAACTGCAGCAGCCGGGGATTCAGAAACGCGGGGTTGATCTCCTGGACGTCGGTCTCCTCGAACGAGTAGCCCAGGAAGAACTGCGACCAGCGCCCGGCCCGCATCCCGAGCGACGTGGTCGCCCCGATCGAGCTCTGCGTGAACTGGTTGATGAACCGGATGTCGCGGCGGAACACGTTGAACCCGCCGGTGATCGGCTTGCCGAAGAGATACGGCTCGGTGAACCCGAGGACGTAGTTCTTGATGCGTTCGCCGTTCTGCAGCGACACCGACAGCGACTCGCCGCGGCCCAGGAAGTTGGTGGTCTGGAACGCCAGCTGCAGGAAGAAGCCGTCGAACTGCGAGGCGCCGGCCCCGAACGTGAGCTGGTTGAGGTTGGTCTCCTCGACCTCCAGGGTCAGATCGACCTCGTTGTCGACCCCCGGGCGCTTCTCGATCTGGATGGCGGTGTCCTCGTCGAGGGGCTCGAAGTACCCGAGCTGATTGAGCCGCCGGACGCTGAACCGGAGGGCCTCGGTGTTGAACACGCCCCGCTCGAAGAGGTTGATCTCGCGCCTGATCACCTCGTCGTGGGTGGTGTTGTTGCCCACGAAGGTGATGCGGTTGACGAAGTACTGCTCCCCTTCCTCCAGCCGGATCGTCACGTCGACGACCGGCTCGCCGTCCTCCCGGACCAGCTCCCCGTCGTCGTCGACGCGCGGGGCGAGATCGGGAAACAGCGTCATCTCGTAGTACCCGATGGCGCCGTAGGCCTCGCGCGCCACGTCGAACGCGTCGCGGACGACCTGCTCCGAGTAGTGCTCTCCCGGCTCGAGGTTGGAGAAGATCGCCTCCAGGGCCTCGGTCCGGAACACGTCCTGCCCGTCGAAGCCCAGGGTCCCGACCCGGTACCGCTCGCCCTCGCTCACCGGAATCCGGAGCCGCACGGGACGGCTCTCCCCGTCCTCGGCCTCGTCCAGATACTCGAGCTCCGGCTGGCCGACCTGGGCGTCGATGTAGCCGTTGTTGCGGTAGTGCGCCACCAGCAGGTCGGCATCCTGCTCGAAGCCGAGCGGCCGGTACGTCCCGCGCCCGCCGATGAAGGAGAACAGCCAGCGCTCCCTCGTGTTCCGCATCTGCCCCTTCAGCGACCGCTCGCTCAGGTTGTCGTTGCCGACGAAGGAGATGTCGGAGACGTGGACCTTGGGCCCCTCGTCGATGTTGAACGTGAGCTGCACGACCCTCGGCCCGCCGGCCATCGGCGTGATCTCGTGCGTCACCTCGGCGAACTGGAACCCCTTCTCGCCCCACATCTCCCGCAGCAGCCCCTCGGTCCGCCGGATCACGCCGGGCCCGATGCGGCTGTCCAGGCGCAGCTCGATGCCGACCGACTCCATCGCCTGATCGATCTCCGCCCGGTCGTACTCCTCGGAGCCTTCGAAGCTGACGATGCGGACCCGTTCGCGCTCCTCCATCACGAAGACCGCGCGACGGCCCTGGACCCCGTTGGGATACGGATCGTCGACGATCTCGATGGTCAGATCGGTCAGGAAGCCGGTGCCCCACAGCCGTTCGAAATCTCCGAGCAGCACCTGCTCGATCGTCTCGTCGTACGGCGTCCACCGTCCCTGCGAGGGCAGGCTGACGTAGTCGTCGATCTCCATGTAGTAGAGGTACGTCTCGCCTTCCACGCTGAGAACGTTGCCCTGGGTGGGAGCCAATATCTGGATCGTCGTGAACAACGTCGGCGAATCGGGCGGAGGCAGCGGCGCGGGCTGGAACTGTTCGCCCACCGCACGCGGCTCGCCCGCCGCACGCGGTTCGCCCGCCGCCGCGGACGCGGCGGTCGGACTCAGGCAGGCCGCCGCGAGGGCGACCGCAACCGCCTGAACTCTGTAACGTCTCATGGTCTTCCCCGTCCGTCCCTCTCCGCCCCCCCGGCACGAACCTGGGGATGACGATCACACCCCCGCCTGTCGTTTAGACGCCGGCCGTCAGCCGGCGGCCGGCATAGGTTCGCTCCGCGTCCCGGTAGCTCAGCTCGCCGCCCTCGATGTACACCTCGATCTCGCCGCCGCGCAGGCGGCCGCGGATCAGCTCCTCGGAGAGCGGGTCCTCCACGTACCGCTGAATCGCCCGCCGTAGCGGCCGCGCGCCGTACGAGCGGTCCTTGCAGGTCATCTCGATGACCCAGTCGACCACTTCCGGCGCGAGGGCGATCTGCAGCTTGCGATCGACCAGATGCTCGTTGAGCTGATCGACCAGCATCTGCGTGATGCGCCGCAGGTCGTCGTCGACGAGGGCGTCGAAGACGATGACCTCGTCGAGCCGGTTCAGGAACTCGGGGTTGAAGGTGCGCCGCACCTCGCCCAGCACCATGTCGCTGACGCTGCGCTGGACCTGGCCGGCGTCGGCGGGCTGGAACCCCAGCGCGGCCTTCTTCTGGATGTAGCGGGCCCCGATGTTCGAGGTCATGATGATGATCGCGTTCTTGAAGCTGATGCGGTTCCCGAGGCCGTCGGTGAGGTGCCCGTCCTCGAACACCTGCAGCAGGATGTTGAACAGGTCCGGATGGGCCTTCTCGATCTCGTCGAGCAGCACCACCGAGTAGGGGTGCCGCTTGACCTTCTCGGTCAGCTGGCCGCCCTCCTCGTGCCCCACGTAGCCGGGGGGCGACCCGATGAGCTTCGAGACCGAGTGCTTCTCCATGTACTCGGACATGTCGAACCGGATGAGGGCCGAGTCGCTCCCGAAGAGGAAGTTGGCGAGCGCCCGCGCGAGCTCGGTCTTCCCCACCCCGGTCGGACCGAGGAACACGAAGCTGCCGACGGGGCGGCTCGGCGACTTCAGACCCGCGCGCGACCGGCGGATGGCCCGCGCCAGCGCCGAGGTGGCGTGCTCCTGGCTGATGACCCGCCGGTGGAGCTCGCTCTCCATCTGCAGCAGCCGGTCGCCCTCGTCCTTGTTGATCGAGGTCAGGGGCACACCGGTCCAGGTCGCCACCACGCCGTCGATGTCCTGCTTGCCGACCTCGATCGCCCTCGCGCCGACCCGCTCGTCGAAGCGCTGCCGCATGTACTGGAGGTTCTCGCGCGCGACGACCTCCTGCTCCTTGAAGAACTGGGCCTTCTCGAAGTCCTTCTGCGCCGCCGCGCTCTCCATCTGCTCGACCGCGACCCGGATGTCGCGGTTGATGTCGCCGAGCTCCTCGCTGAACCGGGCGTCGCGGAGCTTGGCGCGGGACCCCGCCTCGTCCAGCAGATCGATGGCCTTGTCGGGCAGGAACCGCTCGGTGATGTAACGGCTCGACTGGTAGACGGCCGCCTCGAGGGCCTCCGGCGTATAGGTGACGTGGTGGAACGACTCGTAGCGGTCCTTCACCCCGAGCAGCACCTCGAGGGCGTCGGCCTCGCTGGTCGGCTCCACCTTGACGGCCTGGAACCGCCTCTCGAGGGAGCGGTCCTTCTCGATGTGCCGCCGGTACTCGGCCGGGGTGGTGGCCCCGACACAGCGGATCTCTCCCCGCGACAACGCCGGCTTGAGGATGTTCGCGGCGTCGAGCGAGCCCTCCGCCGAACCGGCCCCGACCAGGGTGTGCAGCTCGTCGATGAACAGGATGATGTTGGGGTTCTCGACCAGCTCCTTCATGATCGCCTTGAGCCGCTCCTCGAACTGCCCCCGGTACTTGGTGCCGGCGACGATGAGCGAGATGTCGAGGGCGAGGATGCGCTTGTCGGCCAGGAAGTGCGGCACCTCGCCGCCGACGATGCGCTGGGCGAGGCCCTCGACGATGGCGGTCTTCCCGACCCCCGGCTCGCCGATGAGGACCGCGTTGTTCTTGTTGCGGCGGCACAGCACCTGCTGCACCCGCTCGAGCTCGGGGGCGCGCCCGATCAGGGGGTCGAGCTGGTTCTTCATCGCGCTCTCGGTGAGGTCGCGGCTGAACTCGGCGAGGAGCGGCGTCTCCTTGACCCGCGTCAGGGTCGTCTTCTCGTTCAGAAGCTGCACGATGTCCTCGCGCACCGTGCTCAGCCGCATGCCCTTCTCGACGAGGATCGACGCGGCGACGCAACGCTCCTCCCTGAGGATGCCGAGCAGCAGGTGCTCGGTCCCCACGTAGTTGTGCAGCAGCCGGTCGGCCTCCTCGGCCGCGAACTGCAGGACGCGCTTGGTCTCGGTGCTGAAGGGAATCTCCACCGAGGTCGACACCTTCTCGCGGAACACCGTCCGCCCCTCGATGTCCTTGCGGATGCCCTCGAGGGACAGGTGCGAGCGCGCGAAGATGCGGCTCGTCAGTCCCTTGCCCTCCCGGATCAGCCCGAGCAGCAAGTGCTCCGTCTCGATCGAGATGCTCCCGAGCTGACTCGCCTCGTAGCGCGCGAAGAACAGGACCCGACGTGCCCGCTCGGTGTAGCGCTCGAACATGCGTGACCCCTGATTCACCGTGTGAGAAGCGCCGGCGAGACCGCGCGCAACAGGCGATTCAGCCATTATAGGCCAAGCCCCCGGAGTCCGTCCCGCAACCGCCCGGGCCGGCCGGTCGGCGCTCAGGCCGGCCGCAGGCGCCCGTCTTCGAGCCGGAGCACGCGGTCGCACGCCGCCGCGAGCTGCAGATTGTGGGTCGCGATGAGGGAGCTGAGCCGCCGCGTCTCGTGCAGGCGCCGCAGCAGGGCGTGGAGATCGCGGCCGGTCTGCTCGTCGAGGTCGCCGGTGGGCTCGTCGGCCAGCAGCAGGGCCGGCTGCATGACGAGGGCGCGGGCCACCGCCGTCCGCTGCTGCTCGCCGCCCGAGAGCATCCCCGGCCGGTGCGCCATCCGCTCGCCGAGCCCCACCTCGCACAGCAGCGCCTCGGCCCGGCGGTGCGCCTCCCCCCGCGGGGCCCGGGCGATGCGCAGCGGCATCGCCACGTTCTCGACGGCGCTGAACTCGGGCAGCAGGTGGTGGAACTGGAAGACGAACCCGATGCGGCGGTTCCGGAACGCGACCCGGGCGTCGTCGTCGGCCGACGACAGCTCGGTCCCGGCGATGGCGACGCTGCCCCCGTCGATCGCGTCCAGGCCGCCCACGCAGTGCAGCAGGGTGCTCTTGCCGACCCCCGAGGCGCCGACGACGGCGACCATCTCGCCCTCGTCGACGGTCAGGTCCAGCTCGCGCAGGACCGCCAGGCGGCGCTCGCCCACGGCGTAGGACTTCGAGAGGGCGCGGACGGTGACGAAGGCCATGGGCGGGCGGCTCCGGCGATGACGGCTACTCGTACCGGAGCGCCTCGGCCGGATCGAGGCGCGACGCCTGGCGCGACGGGTACAGGGTGGCGAGCAGGCAGACGACGAGCGAACCCAGCACGACGATGAGCAGGCTGCCCGGCTCGACCCTGAACGGCAACCACCCCACGTCGTACACCGCCGCCGGCAGCTGAATCCACTGATACCGGTCGGCGAACCACGACACCGCGACCCCGCACGAGGCCCCGACGGCGGTCCCGACCGCCCCGATGATCCCGCCCTGCAGCACGAAGACGATGCGGATGCTGTGCGACGAGGCCCCCATCGTCTTGAGAATCGCGATGTCCCGGCTCTTCTCCATGACCAGGAGCACCAGCGACGCCACGATGTTGAGGGCCGCCACCATGGTGATGAGCCCGATGGTGATGCCGATCGCCATCTTCTCGAGCCACAGGGCGGAGAACAGCGCCTGGTTCAGCTGGCCCCAGTCGTAGGCGAAGTACTCGGCCCCGAGGGTATCGGTGACGGCGCGCGCCACCTCGGGGGCGTCCTCGAGGTCGTCGACCCGCAGCTCCATCATGTCGACGCGGTCCTTGTTGAACAGTCGGCCGGCCACGTCGAGGGTGACGAAGCCGTAGGAGCTGTCGTACTCCCGCAGCCCCAGGCTGAAGACGCCGACCACCTCGAGTCGCCGCGGACGCGGTATCGGGCCCCAAGGCGACAAGGTCGACCCCTCGGGGGTCAGCACCGAGATGGTGTCGCCGACCGACGCCCGCAGGGACCGCGACAGGCCCTCGCCGATGACCACCCCCCCGACGACCCCGTCGCGCGCCTCGGACAGCGCCGTGAAGCTGCCCCGGCGCATCGAGTCGGCGACCTCGGTGACCTGCGCCTCGAGCGCCGGATCGACGCCCTTGAGGGTGATGAACTCGTTGACGCCGGCGGCCGAGGCCATCGCGCGCCCCAGCATCGCCGGGGCCGCCGCGACGACGCCGGGCACCGCAACGAGCTTCGCGGCCTCGGCCTCGCGATCGACGAACCCCCCGCCGAGGAGCTTCTGCACGTAGACGTGGGCGGCCGACCCGACGATCTTGTCCCGCAGCTCCTGCTGCATGCCGGTCATCACGGCGAGGGCGATGATCAGGGCCATGACCCCGACCGTCACCCCCAGCGCCGAAACGGCGGAGATCACCGAGATGAACGCCTGCCGGCGGCGAGCCAGCAGGTAGCGGGTCGCGACGTAGAGCTCGAAGGGCAGCGTCATGCCGTCTCGCCGAAGCCGGCGCCGGCTCCGGCCTCCATCACCTGGCGCGCATGAGGGGGAACAGGATGACGTCGCGGATGGACGGGCTGTCGGTCAGAATCATCACCAGCCGGTCGATGCCGATGCCCTCGCCGGCCGTCGGGGGCAGCCCGTACTCCAGCGCGCGGACGTAGTCCTCGTCCATGCGGTGCGCCTCGAGGTCCCCGCCCTGCCGATCGCGGATCTGGGCCTCGAACCGCCGCCGCTGCTCGACGGGGTCGTTGAGCTCGCTGAACCCGTTCGCGAGCTCCATGCCGGCCACGTAGAGCTCGAACCGCTCGACGGTATCCGGATCGTCGTCGCGCTGCTTCGACAGCGGGGACACCTCGGTCGGGAAGTCGTGCACGAAGGTCGGCTGCACGATGGCCGGCTCGCACAGCCGCTCGAAGATCTCCAGGCTGATCTTGCCGGGCCCCTGGCCCGGCGCCGTCTCGACGCCGAGGCGCGCGGCGATCTGCGCGGCCGGCTCGCGGCTTCGCAGGTCGGACTCGGAGACCGGGGCCCCCAGCTTCGCCGCGGCGGCGTCGCACACCGCCTGCCGCAGCCTCACGCGCGGGTACGGGCCGCGGAACGACACGGTCCGGCCGCCGAAGGTCACCGCTGCGTCATCCGTCCCGACGGCCGCGGCGCTGTCGCCGGCATCGGCGGCGCCGGCGCGGGCTGCAGCGCCGTCCCCGTCATCGGCGGCACTCTCGCCGGCATCGGCGGCACTCTCGCCGGCATCGGCGGCACTCTCGCCGGCCGCGCTGTCGCCGCCGCCCGCCGCGGGGTCGGCGCCCCCGTCATGCGCGACGTCCCGCGCAACCGTCTCCAGCATCAGCTCGGTCATCGTCATCAGGTCGCGATAGTCGGCGTAGGCCTGATAGAACTCGAGCATCGTGAACTCCGGGTTGTGCTGCGTCGAGATGCCCTCGTTCCTGAAGTTCCGGTTGATCTCGTAGACCCGCGCCATGCCGCCGACGACCAGCCGCTTGAGATAGAGCTCGGGCGCGATCCGCAGGTACAGCTCCATGTCCTGCGCGTTGTGGTGGGTCACGAAGGGCCGGGCCAGGGCGCCGCCCGCGACCGGCTGCATCATCGGCGTCTCGACCTCCAGAAAGCCGCGATCCGGATGCTCCATGAACCGGCGGATCGAGGACAGCACCCGGGCGCGCACCTCGAACACCTCGCGGGACGCGGGATTGACGATCAGGTCGAGGTACCGCTGCCGGTACCGGGTCTCGACGTCGGTCAGGCCGTGCCACTTCTCGGGCAGCGGCCGATGGCACTTCGCGAGGAACTCGACGCGGTCCGCCCACACCGTCAGCTCGTCGGTCCGGGTGCGGAAGAGGCGCCCCTCGACCCCGACGTGGTCGCCGATGTCGACCAGCGCCGCCACCCGGAAGTCGCGCTCGGACAGCGCGTCCTTCCGCACGTAGACCTGTATCCGCTTGCGGCCGTCGGAAATGACGAAGAACCGGGCCTTCCCGAAGCTGCGCACGATCAGGATGCGGCCGGCCGTCGCGGTGCGGGGCTTCGCCGCCTCGAGATCGGCGCCGCTCGCGGCCCCGTGGGCGTCGACGAGCGCCGACACCGTGTCCGTGCTCCGGTCCGGGTCGGCGCTGCGAAACGCGTGGGGGTAGACGGGCACGCCGAGCTCGGCGAGCGAGGCGAGGTTGGCGCGCCGCTGGGCGCGCTGATCGTTGTCTGGAGATTCCGTCATGAGTCCTGCGCGGTGGCCGCGATGCTCGGTCATCGGTTCAGGTCGTCGGATGGCCGGGCTCGCCGCGATCCCGGTCGATCTGCTGCCGCACCGCGTCGAGCACGCCGTTGACGAAGCGCGGCGACGGCTCGTCGCTGAACGTCCGGGCCAGCTCGATCGCCTCGTCGATTACGACGGCGGCCGGGGTCTCGGCGGCCAGCAGCTCGTACACCGCCAGCCGGAGGACGAGCCGGTCGATGACCGCCATGCGCGAGAGGCGCCAGTTGTCGGCGGCCGACTCGATGAGCGGATCGATGCGGGTCAACCCCTCCAGCGTGCCCCGCAGCAGGCTGTCCGCGAACTCGCGAGGCCCCGCCGGGGCCGGATGCTCCCGCCAGTACCCGCGGACCTCGCGGTCGAAGCCCCTTTCTTCGACCCCGCCGACCTCGCGCTGATACAGCAGCTGGAGGGCGGCGACCCGTCCCCGATGGCGGTCCGCCGGATCTTGGCCGGCGCTCACGCCGGGCGCCCCCCCGCGCCGGGCGGACCCGACCGCCGGAACAGCCGCACCATCGCGAGCGCGGCGTCCGCCGCCTCCCACCCCTTGTTCGACGGGCCGGCCCCGGCGCGGGCCAGCGCCTCTTCCGCCGAGTTGGTGGTCAACACCCCGAACGTCATCGGCACCCCGCTGTCGAGGGCGGCCCGGGTCAGGCCGTGGGCCACGGCCGACGCGATGACCTCGAAGTGCGGCGTCTCGCCCCGAATCAGACAGCCGAGGCCGATCACGGCATCGACGTCGCCGGCCGCCGCGAGCCGCCGCGCCGCCTGCGGCACCTCGAAGGCCCCCGGCACCGGCGCTACCACGATCGCCTCCTCGGCCACGCCGGCGGCGCGCAACGCGCCCAGGGCGCCGTCCCGGAGCCGGTTGGTGACGAAGTCGTTGTAGCGGGCCACGACGAGGCCGACCCGCACGCCGTCGCCCTCTCCGCCACCCGCCGCGGCCTCGGCGCTCACCGGCCCGTGAACCTCGGCTTGCGCTTCTCGAGGAACGCGGTCGTGCCCTCCCGCGCGTCGTCGGTCGCCGAGACGAGCCCGAAGGCGGCCGCCTCGAACGCGAGCGCGTCGCCCATCGACATGTCGAGGCCGTGGTCGACCGCGTCGAGGATGCGGCGCGCCGCCTCCGGCGCCTGCGCCGCGAAGGCGGTCGCCAGCGCGAGCGCTTCCGACGCCAGCGCGTCGGGGTCGACGACCCGGTTCACCAGGCCGATCCGCCACGCCTCCTCCGCCGTGACCGGCGCCCCGGTGAGCATCATCTCGAGCGCCCGTCCCCGCCCCACCAGCCGCGGCAGCCGCTGCGTGCCGCCGTAGCCGGGGATGATGCCCAGGGTGATCTCGGGGAGGCCCAGCTTCGCGGTCCTGGCGGCGACCCGGCAGGTGCAGGCCATCGCCACCTCGCACCCGCCGCCGAGCGCGTACCCGTTGACGGCGGCGACCACCGGCTTCCCGAGGCGCTCGATGAGGTTGCACATCCGGTGCCCGGCGTCGGTGAGGCGGCGCGCGGTCTGCGGCGTCAGCCGCGACAGCTCGCCGATGTCGGCCCCGGCGATGAACGCGCGGTCCCCCGCGCCGGTCAGCACCACGGACCGGACCTCGTCGTCCTCCTGCAGATCGAGGAGGGCGGCGGTGAGGGCCGCGACCGTCTCCGCATTCAGGGCGTTGAGCACTTTCGGCCGGTTGACGGTGACCGTGGCCACCGCGCCGGCCCGTTCGGTCAGGATGGTATCGACGCTCATCAATTCCCTTCCGGTTCGGGGTCCGCGCGCCTGCGCACGACCCGGAGCCGCCACAGCCACAGGGCGCCGCAGACGACGGCGGCGCCCGTCGCATCCGCGGCCAGATCCGACCACTCGGCCGTACGCCCGGGCACGAACCACTGATGCAGCTCGTCGGTCACGCCGTACGAGGTCGCCAGGGCCGCCGCTAGCAGGGCCGTGCGGCCCGTCACCGCCTCCCAGCGCGCCGCCGCGAGCGCGCGCAGCAGCAACGCCGCCAGCAGGCCGTAACCCACCCCGTGCCAGAGCCCGTCGTCGAGCGTGCGGACCGCGGACGGCAGGCAGGGCATCGCCGAGGCCGCGAAGATCGCGGTCATGGCCGCCCACACCGGCCCCCAGACCCGGAGATGCGATCGCAAGCCGCCCCGGGGTCCGCAAACCATCGCATCCGGACCGCGCGTCACCGGGGAAAGGGGAACAGGAGCCAGCCCAGCACCAGGGCGGCCCCGACGAAGCCGGCGAACAGCCGCCCGCCCAGCTTCACCTGCTCGGCCGGCCGGTCCTGCATCAACACCGCGAAGACCAGCGACACAAACCCCGCGAACAGCATCATCACCAGCAGATGGCTCGACATCTTCGTCTACCGCCTCTAGCCCGCCAATCGTCGCCTACGGCTCCGCTTGGCGCCCAACCAATCCTGCCAGGAGTCGGCACCGTTCTACGGCGCAGACTCCTGGCCCGGAAATCGCCGCCTACAGCTCTGCTCACCGCCCAACCGACCCTGCCGGGGATCTGCACCGTTCTACGGCGCAGGCTCCTGGCGCCGGCCCAGCGCCACGTCGTAGGCGTCGAGGGCGACCAGCATGTTCAACAGGCCGGACACGATGATGAACGTGTTGCCGTACTCGAACGACGCGGCGACGACGCGGCCCTCGCCGAGCCCGGCCACGCGGGCCAGCAGATAAGGCAGGCCGTTGCCGAGATCGGCGAACGCGGCCAGCAGCACCAGAGGCTGTCCCGAGTCGAACGGAAACAGCCGCCCGCCGAACGCCAGCCCGAAGGCGAACATCGCCGAGATGGCCAGCAGGAACACCACGCCCTTCTGGCGGCGGTCCAGCCACAGGTGCCCGCCCCCGGGGACGACCCAGCCGAGGGCGAGGGCCGCCAGCGCCCGATTCCGTTCCCCGCCGCCGGCGGCGGGGACGGCCTCCGGCGCTACGCGAGATCGCCGCGAATCACGAGACTTGCGACCCATGTCACCGCCACTCCCAATGGTACGCCCGCCACCGCCCGCAGCTCTCCGATGGAGGGCATCCAGCCGGCCATCTCGGCCGCGAACGAGGCCGCCGTCGGCACCGCCGCCACCACCACCGCCCACCGCAGCCACGCCGGGGCCGGGGTCGCGGTCGCGAGGGAAGCCCGGCCCGGCCCGACGCCGCGGCGCCGGCGCACGCCGGCCAGCAGCACACCCATTCCCCCGCCCAGATACAAGCCCGTACACCGGGCGCACACCGGCATCTGCACGCCCCCCGGATGAAACGAGCGGTCCGGGAGCTGGTGGCAGACGACGCTCCCCAGCAGGTACGTTCCCGCCGCCACCGCGGTCGCCGCGCGTCCTCCCGACTCGCGGCCCGCCGCCGGCGCCAGCAGGATCGCCAGCACCCACACCAGCGTCGCCGCCGTGAACGCGCCGCCGATCCACCGCCGCCCGGCCTGCTCCGTCACAGCGCCTCGAAGTGGGTCAGCCGCTTGAACGCCGCGAACCGCTGGTTGAGGGCCTTGGGAGACACCTTCAGCAGCCCCGCCAGCCCGAAGTCCTCGACCGCCAGCGAGGCGAGGGCGCTGCCGGCGATGGCGGCCCGGGTGAGCACCGCGTCGCTGATCTCGGGGGCCGAGGCCAGATACCCCATGAACCCGCCCGCGAACGTGTCTCCGGCCCCGGTCGGGTCGATCACCGTGTCCAGCGGCATGGCCGGCGCGGCGAAGAACTCCTCGTCGCGCGTCATCAACAGCCCGTGCTCGCCCCGCTTGATCACCAGGAGCCGCGGCCCCATCCGCTGAATGGCGCGCGCCGCCTTCACGAGATTCGACTCGCCGGCGAGCTGGCGCGCCTCCTCGTCGTTGATCAGCAACGCGTCGATCCGCCGCAGCACCGCGCGCAGCTCCTCCGGCGTCCCCTCGATCCAGTAGTTCATGGTGTCGGCCGCCACGAATCGCGGCCGCTCCACCTGGGTCAGCACCTCGGTCTGAAGCGCCGGGTGGATGTTGGCCAGAAAGACGAACGGCGTGGACCGGTACGGGTCGGGCAGGACCGGACGGAACCGATCGAACACGTTCAGCCGGGTGTATATCGTTTCCCGGGTGTTCAGGTCGAAGCCGTACTCCCCTTTCCAGCGGAACGTCTCGCCCGGCACGCGCTGCAGGCCGGCGGTGTCGATGCGCCGGTCCGCGAAGACCCGCATCTGCTCTTCGGCGAAATCGTCCCCCACAACCGCCACGAGCCGCACGTCCGTGAACAACGACGCGGCGATGCTGAAGTAGGTGGCCGCCCCGCCGACCACCCTCGACGCCTCTCCGAACGGCGTCTTGACGGAATCGAACGCCACCGAGCCGACGGTCACTATCGGATGCACGAGCGAGCGCTCCTCCCGGTGCGCACGCAGCGCCGCCACCCGACGAGGAGCGGCGCGCCGGCCGTCGAACGCGCCGCCGCGCGGCGGCCCCGGCCGACCGCGCTCGCGTGACCGTCCGCCGGCCGGCGAACGCGGAATCTACTCTTGCTGAACATACCTGCCGATGATCGGCGCCAAGTCCCGTCGGACGGAAGTCGGGATCAACTCCGGCCGCGTAATGATAGCCGAGCCGAGCGCCGTCGCGCACTCGCAGTCGCGCTCGACCGGCAGACGGGCGACCGCCTCGCGCACCACCCGCTGCGCGGTGACCGCGTTCTGCCGCAGCGTGGCCACGACCATCTCGACCGTCACGTCGTCGTGGCCCTCGTGCCAGCAGTCGTAGTCGGTGACGAGGGCGAGCGTCGAGTAGCAGATCTCGGCCTCGCGGGCGAGCTTGGCTTCCTGCAGGTTGGTCATGCCGATGACATCCATCCCCCACGAGCGGTAGAGCCGCGACTCGGCGAGGGTCGAGAACTGCGGCCCCTCCATGCACACGTAGGTCCCGCCGCGATGCACGGTGGCCCCGGACGTCGCCGCGGCATCGACCGCGATGTCTCCGAGCACCCTGCAGAACGGATGCGCGAAACCGACGTGGGCGGCGATGCCGCGGCCGAAGAACGTGCTGACGCGCCCCCGCGTCCGATCGAGGAGCTGGTCGGGCACCACCAGGTCGAGCGGCCGGTACCGCTCCTGCAGGCTGCCCACCGCGCTCGCCGACAGGATCCACTCGACCCCGAGGGTCTTCAGCCCGAAGATGTTGGCCCGGAAGTTCAGCTCCGACGGCATCAGCCGGTGCCCTTCGCCGTGCCGGGCCAGGAACGCCACCCGCCGGCCGGCGAGGGTGCCGACGACGTACGGCGCGGAGGGCGCGCCGAAGGGGGTCGACACCTCGACGGTCTCCCGGTCCGTCAGCGCCTCCATGTCGTAGAGGCCGCTCCCGCCGATCACGCCGATTCGAACCCCCGACTCTCGCTGTTCCACTACTCACCTCGAATCCGCCGCGCACCGGTCGGAGCACTCCCCCGCCCTCACGGGCGGGGATCCTCCTTGAGCTCGATCAGCACGCCCTGCGCCGCCGACGGGTGGATGAAGGCCACGCGGCTGCCGCCCGCGCCGGGGCGAGGGTGCTCGTCGACGAGCCTGACGCCGCGGTCGCGGAGGCCGGCCAGGGCCGCCGCGAGGTCGTCGACCCGCAGGGTGATGTGATGGATGCCGGGGCCGCGGCGCTCGATCGAGCGGGCGATGGCCGAGCCTTCGGAGGTCGCCTCGAGAAGCTCCAGCGCGGCTTCTCCGACGGGCAGGAACTGCGCGCGCACGTGCTGCGACGGCACGTCCTCGACCTCGCCCACCTCCAGGCCCAGCGCGTCACGGTAGAACGCCAACGCCTCGTCGAGGTCGCGAACCGCGATACCGATGTGATCCAGCGTCGCTCTCATCCGGGTCCCCGTCCTTTCGATCCCGCGCCCGGCGGGCCGGCGGGCACGGCGCCGCGGACCGCGAGGTCGAGTATCCGGTCGGCCGCCGTGTACGGGTCGATGACGGCGTCCGCCACCTGATCGACGAACCGATCGAAGGCGCCCGGCTCGAGGGCCCGATGCTCGGCGTGCTCGAGGAACCGATGCGCGGCCAGCTGCCGGACCCGCGTCGTCATCCGCGCCCGGCGGCGACGCCGCGCCCCGTCGCCGCCCCGCGCCCTGAACCTCGCGACCGCCTCCACGACCTCGTCGACCCCGCGTCCCTCGGTGGCCCGGGTCGGCAGCACCGGCGGCCGCCACTCGCCGGGACGGTGGTCATTCAGGTGCAGCATGGCCTCGATCTCCGCCACCGCCCGGTCCGCCCCCGCGTGGTCGGCCTTGTTGACCACGAACACGTCGGCGATCTCCATCACCCCGGCCTTCAGGGCCTGCACGCCGTCGCCGCCGCCGGGCATCGTCACCACCAGGGTCACGTCGGCGGCGCGCGATATCTCGACCTCGGCCTGCCCCACCCCCACCGTCTCGATGACGACGAAGTCGAACCCCGCCGCATCGAGCACGAGGGCCGCGTCGCCGGTGGCCCGCGAGAGCCCTCCGAGCTGACCGCGGCTCGCCATGCTCCGCACGAACACCCCGTCGTCGCCGGCGTGCGTCTGCATCCGGACCCGGTCGCCGAGCACCGCGCCGCCGCTGAACGGGCTGCTCGGATCGACGGCCAGCACGCCGACGGTCCTGTCCGCCGCCCGCAGGGCCACGGCGAGGCGGTCGACCAGGGTGCTCTTCCCGACCCCGGGGGCGCCCGTCACGCCGACCAGGTACGCGCGGCCGGTGCGGGCGTGGACCGCCCGCACCATCGACGCGGCCGACGCCCCTTCGGCCTCGACCCGGGAGATCGCCCGGGCGACGGCGCGCCGGTCGCCCTCGAACACCCCGGCCGCGAGCCGGCGCGCATCGGCGGTCATGCCCCGGCGTCCAGATACTGCCTGGCGATGATCAGGCGCTGGATCTCGCTGGTGCCCTCGCCGATGGTCGTCAGCTTGACGTCGCGGAAGAACTTCTCGGCCGGGTAGTCCTTCACGAAGCCGTAGCCGCCGTGAATCTGGACGCCCTCCTCGGCCACCCGCACCGCCGTCTCGCTGGCGAACAGCTTGGCCATGGCCGACTCGCGGGTGGTGACCCGGCCCCCGTCCTTGAGGCACGCCGCGCGGTAGGTGAGCCACCGCGCCGCCTCGATGCGGGTGGCCATGTCCGCCAGCTTGAACTGTATCGCCTGGAACGACGCGATGGGATGCCCGAACTGCTCCCGCCCGGTCGCATGACGCCGCGCCGCCTCGTAGGCGCCCTGCGCCAGTCCGACGGCCAGCGCGGCGATGCCGATGCGGCCGGCGTCGAGCACGCGCATGGCGTCGATGAACCCGCGGCCTGGCTCGCCGAGCAGCTGGTCCGCCGGCACGAAGCAGTCGTCGAGCGACAGCCCGGCGGTGTCGCTGGCCCGCATGCCGAGCTTGTTCTCCTTGCGCCCCGGCACGAGGCCGGCCGCGCCGCGCTCGATGATGAAGGCGGAGATGCCGTGGGTCCCCTGCGCCGCGTCGGTGACCGCCATGATCACGAACGTCTCGGCCAGCCCGGCGTGCGTCGTGAAGGTCTTCGACCCGTTGAGGCGCCATCCCCCCTCGACCGGGCGGGCGCTCGTGCGCAGGCTTCCTGCGTCGCTCCCCGCGCCCGACTCGGTGAGGGCCCAGGCGCCGAGGTGCCGGCCGCGGGCGAGGGGGGCGAGGTGGCGCGTCCGCTGGGCATCGGTCCCGAACATGTGGATGTGGGCCGAAACCAGCCCGTTGTGCGCGGCCACCGAGAGGGCGATGGCCGGATCCACCCGCGCGAGCTCCTCGATGCAGATGCAGTAGTCGATGGCGTCCAGGGCGGCGCCGCCCCAGCGCTCCGGAAGCTGAATGCCCATCAGCCCGAGCTCGCCGAGCTGGGGAAGCAGCGACAGCGGGAAGCTCTGCGCCTCGTCCCGGGCCATGACGCCGGGCGCCAACTCGGTTTCCGCGAACTCGCGAACGGATTGTCGGAGGAGCTTCTGCTCGTCGGTCGGCCGAAAGTCCATGAAGGTGCCCGGTCACTCTATCACACCGTTTCGCCGGCCTGCGCCGGCCCGACGGCGACCTCCGGGGGCCGGCCCTCTGCTATGATTGACCTTCATTCCCCGTGCATCGAGGCTTCCGCTGCCGGTCCGACCCCATGTCCCTGCGCCCCATCGTCGTTTCCGTGTCGCTCGCGGTTGTGCTGCTGGCATGCGCCGCCCGCGCCGACGCCGACCTGACCGCCTTCCTCGGCTCGAACACCACGCCCACCAACCGCCCCGTCCAGGGGATCGCCGTCGGGCTGTCGGTCCTGGTCGTCGGCGTCGAGTTCGAGTACTCGGACACGAAGGCCGACGAGATGGGCAATGCGCGGCGCCGCGCCGGCATGTTCAACGTGCTCGCGCAGACACCGAGCCTGTTCAGCAGCCTGCAGTTCTATGCGACGGTGGGGGCCGGGCTGTACCGGGAGGAAGGCACCGGGCTGCTCGAGACGAGCGCCGCCACGAACAGCGGGGGCGGGGTGAAGGTCGGTCTCGTCGGACCGTTCAGGGCGCGGTTCGACTATCGCGTGTTCGTGCTCCGCGGCGAGTCATCGCCGAACAAGACCCATCACCGGTTCTACACCGGGCTGAACATCGCCTTCTGAGGAGCGGACGCCGTCGCGGGGTCTTCTGAGGAGGGGGCGCCGCCGCGGGCGGGCATGACTGCAGAGGAGCGGGCGCCAGCCGCGGTCCGGACCCCCTGCGCCAGACCCGTATCGGCTCCGCGGCTGTGGCGGCAACTCTGGTTGGCCCATCGGACCGGTGTCCGATCGAGCCCGGCTCGGCGGCGCGGCGGAGCCTCCCAGCCTGCGGAATCGGAGTTGGCCCGGAGAGCGCCGCCCGCAGGCGCCGCTCTCCGCCCCACTCCTAGAACGACGCCACGACGCTGAGGTCGTAGGTCACGCTGCCGGCCAGCGAACCCGCGTAGCCGGTGTACAGCTCGCGTACCTCGTTGCCGTTCCCCGGCGGCCCCGGCGGGAAGTGCTGCGCCAGCACCGTGATCAGCTGGTAATCGTCGCCGGCCGAGACCGAGTTGATGTGCCCGAAGTAGATGACGGCTCCCCCGGGACCGGGAGTGGAAGAACGGTACAGCGTGAAGCCGGCGCTGCCGCCGTTCCGGGCCGCGAGCGACTGCCCGTACGCCCGCGCCGCCGCCTCGAAGGCGCCGGTCTGGCCTTGCTGCACCACCCACTGCCATACCCCGACATTGCCGTTGAAGTTGACGCTCGGGGGTTGGGCCGCCGCTTCCGACCGCGAAGCGAACGAGCTCCCGAGCACCACGCCGACGGCGAGGGCCGCCACGATGGCCGTGCCCGTCCAGACCCGGCCGTTCCGCTGACTCAACATCCTCCGCATTGTGTTCCTCCTCCAAGGTGTAGCCAGAAACGACTTCCCAAAGGCAGCTACTCTACCCCAGCTGCCCCGTTCGGCCAATACGAAAATCCGCCGCCCCCGAGAGCGGGCCGCCGTCTCGGCTCACGGCCCCGCCACCGGGGTCAGGTTCAGCAGGATCTGGCCGTCCGCGAACGCCCCCGCGTAGGTGTCGTACAACGACTGCGCCTCGGTCGGGAAGGCCTCGTTCAGGATGGCCGGTATCCAGTAGTCGGCCCCGGGAACCGCGGGGTCGAACCAGGAGATGTACAACAGAACGCCGTCGGCCAGCGGCTCCTCGGCCCGGTAGGTCCGCCAACCCTCCGCCTGCCGCCGCCGTTCCTCGCTGTCGCTCGCGGTCAACGCCTCGGCCACGCGCCTCAGCGTGTCTTCGAAGGCGCTCTCCCCTCCCGGCGCGACGAAGTTGAGCATGACGCCGGTGTCGGCGGTGAACTCGCGAGGCCGGTCCTGGACCAGCGGCGGCTCGGGCCCCGGCGGTGCATCAGTCGCCTCGTCCGCCTCCCCCTCCAGCCCGGACGGCGCGTCCATCGCGGGATCCGCCTCCGACGATTCCTCCGTGACCGGAGACGGCTCCTCCGGCCCGTCGGGCACCTCCTCCGTGACCGGAGACGACTCCTCCGGCGCGTCGGACGCCGGCGGCGGATCCTGCTGCCCCGACTCCTCCGGCGCCTGGGAAGCCGGCGGCGGATCCTGCCCCGCCTCGGCCGGCGCGTCGGGCGCCGGCGGCGGATCCTGCTGCCCCGCCTCGGCAGTCGTCCGGATCGCCGCCGCGCCGGACGGGCTCCCGCCTCCCCCGCAGAGGAACCCGAGCCAGAACGCCGCGGCGACCGCGGTCACGCCGCCCATCCGCCGCCGCCAGTCCGCTCTCCTCATGCCGCCACTCCTCCATCCCGACAGACTGGCGCCCATGCCTTCGCACGCGATGCGACGCAGGCTTCCCGCAAGCGCCCGCGCGACCCTGGGGTCGCGTTGGAGGTATCGTTCGCGCCAAGACTCCTAGACGAACACCTGCATCACTTCGCTCGCCAGCAGCCGGCCCTTGCGGGTCAGACGCAGGCGGTCCCGCTCGTCCGCCAGCAGGCCGGCCTCGACGCAGCGGGTCAGCTCGCGGCCCCAGCGCTCCCACACCCGTACGCCGTATCGCCGCTCGACGGCCCGCACGTCGACCCCCTCGGTGAGCCGGAGCCCGAGAAACAGGGTGTCCGTCGCGCGTTCCTCGACCGACAGGGCCTGCTCCTGCGACACCGGGCTTGCCCCGTTCGCGATCCTCGTGACATAAGACTCCGTTTCCGCCACGTTGCGCCATCGGCGCCCGTCGCGCGTGGAATGCGCGCCGCACCCGAAGCCAACCCAGGCGCCGTCGGCCCAGTACTTGAGGTTGTGACGGCACCGGCGACCCGGCCGGGCCGCGTTCGAGATCTCGTACTGGACGTAGCCCGCCGCCTCGAAGCGGTCGAGCGCCGCGAGGTACATCTCGGCCGCGACGTCGTCGGGCGCCTGCGCCCATCCGCCGCGGGCCATGTCTTCCCGCAGGGGCGCGTTCGGATAGAGCTCGAGCAGGTAGAACGAGACGTGCTCGGGGTCGAGCCCCGTCAGCACGTCGAGGGTCTCGGCCCAGTGGCCGAGGGACTGCTCGGGCAGCCACACCATCAGATCGATGCTGACGTCGTCGAACCCCGCGGCCCGCGCCGACTCGAACGCCTCGATCGCGCGCGCCGCGGAGTGCACGCGGCCGAGGCGGCGCAGCTCGGCGTCGCGGAACGACTGCACCCCGAGGCTGAGGCGGGTCACGCCGGCCGACCGGTAGCCGTCGAGCCGCTCTCGCGACGCGGTCTCCGGGTTCATCTCGAGGGTGATCTCGGCCGCCGGATCGAGCGCAAAGCTCGATCGGCAGCGGGCAACGAGGGCGCGCACCTCGCCCGGCGCGAGCACCGACGGCGTGCCTCCGCCGAAGAACACGGAGTCGGCCGGCGCGCCGTCCCCGGCCGACTCGATCTCCCGCGCCAGGGCCGCGAGGTACCGGCGCTTCACGTCGGCCCGCAGGAGCTCCCGGTTGAAGTTGCAGTAGCTGCAGATCGCCTCGCAGAACGGTATGTGGAGGTAGATGCCCAGCGGACCGGACGACGGCATGGCGCTCTCGGGCATGGTGGAGGGTCGCGAAGCGTCCGCGAGGCAAACAGGGCGGAGGCGAGTCGGCCGGCGGGCCGCGGGGCCTCACCCCCCCGCGCGCCCCCCCGACCAGCCCAGATCGGCCTTGCCGGTCTTCAGGCGAGCCCGGGCCCGCGACGACGTCCGGGCCGGCAGCTTGCGCCGGGGCTTCGCCTTCCAGGCGCGGCCGAGGTCCTCGCTGCTGGGCGCGAACTCGAAGTCGCGGTAGTCGGGCCCATCGTACTCCAGGAACTCGCACATCTCGCGGAGCCGGGAGTGCATGCGGAAGCCGACGCGCGCGAGGAGCGAGTCGACCGCCTCCGGGTCGGGAAGGTCCTCGTAGTTCGACGTGAAGATGGTGGGGCGGCGATCGTTGTACCGGGTGTTGACGATGTAGTTCATGGTCTCGTCCACCCAGTCCGTCAGCCGCTCCGCGCCGAGGTCGTCGAGCACCAGCAGCTCGGCCTCGACCACCGGGCGGAGCACGTCGACCGCCGATGTCCGGGTCACCGGGTCGTAGGTGCTCCGAATCGCGCCGAGCAGGCTCCGGGTGTCGTAGTAGAGGCCGCGGGCGCGCTTCTCCGACACCACCTGCCTGAGCGCCGCAACCGCGATGTGGGTCTTGCCGATGCCGGGCGGGCCGATGAGCAGCAACCCCTTGTCGACGACCGGGAAGGCCTCGACGAACCGGCGGGCCCGCTCGATCGCCCGAAGCAGCTGGGGGTTCTCGTAGGTGACGAACGTGGTCAGCGCGCAATCGCGGTAGCGCGGCGGAATTCGCGCCGCCGCCAGCAGGGTCCGCGCCGCATCCGTTCTCCAGCACTCGCATCGTGCGACGCGGGAGACGCCGGCATCGGCCACGACGCGCCAGCGCGTGCCGTCGCAGTGTGGACAGGACGTTGGAGCCATCACATCTCCCCGCCGACTCCCCTCCGCCGCCGGCATCGTAGAACACCTCCCGGCCCGCCAGCCTCCACCGTTCTGCGGCGCAGACTCCCGGGAACCCCGTCGCCCCGACCCGCATCGCCGTCGCCGGCCCGGGGCGGCGCAGGCTACTGGGGACCCCCGTCGCCCCGACCCGCATCGCCGTCGCCGTCGCCGGCCCGGGTCTGCCCCTCGACGCGGACCAGATCGGTGGGACTCGATCTTACCAGCGCCGTGCCCAGCCGCCGCTCCCAATCTCCGAGCCCGCGGGCGAGCTCCTGCTTCACGTAGGCCATGAACTCGTTGACCTCCGCCTGCATGCGGTCCATCTTGCGCCGCATGTTGAGGATGATCTCGACCCCCGCCAGGTTCACCCCCAGCTCTCGCGTCAGCGTCAGAATCGTCTCGAGCTGCTCGAGATCGGCGTCGGAGTACTGCCGGGTGTTGCCCTCGGTCCGGGACGGCTTCAGCAGCCCCTCGCGCTCGTAGAGGCGCAGCGTCTGCGGATGAATGTCGTACCGTCGCGCCACCGCGCTGATCATGTAGTAGCCCTGCCCCGATCCCCTGCCTGGCATGTCGCACCCGCTTTCTGCCGGTCCTCGCGGTCCCGCCTCACCACAGCCCGGCCCGCACGTCGTCGGTGCTGTTCTCGGCGAGCTGCCGCATCAGCTCCTTGGAGCGCTCGTCGAGCACCCGGGGCAGCACGATTCTCACCTCGGCGATCAGATCGCCCCGCCGGCCCGTGCGCGGCGAGGGGGCCCCTCTGTCGCGCAGGCGGAACCGCTGACCCGACTGGGCCCCGGGGGGAATGCGGATCCGGGCGGGCTCCCCCGTGGTCGGCACCTCGACCCGCGCCCCCAGCGCCGCCTCGTGGACCGCGATCGGCAGGACGAGGTGCAGGTCGTCGCCCTCGCGCCGGAACAGCGGGTGCGGATCGACGGACACCGTCACGTACAGGTCGCCGGTGGCGCCGCCGCGGCGACCCGCGTTCCCGCCGCCCGGGACCCGCAGCCGGGTCCCGCCGGCGGCCCCGGCCGGCACCGGCACCGCGACCGCCTCGATTCTCGACAGGACCCCTTCGGCGCCGCAGACCCCGCAGGGACGGTCCCGCCGGCGCCCCGTCCCTCCGCACTCGGCGCACCGGCGGGAGAACACCATGTGCCCGCGCATCCAGCGCGAGTGGCCGGCGCCGCCGCAGCTCGAGCAGCGGCTCTCGGCGACCCGGCGGGCCCCGGCGCCCCCGCAGGCGCCGCAGGCGGCGACCCGCGTCACCGTCACCTCGTGGGCCCCGCCCTGCATCGCCTGCTCGAACGTGATCCGGAGGTCCGCGTGCAGATCGACGGCGGGGGCGTCCCGCGGCTCCCGGCGGCCGGACTCGGCGATGACCTCGGCGAACAGGTCTCCGAAGCTGGACGCCGCCTCGCCGGTCGAGGCGCCGGAGAAGTCGAAGCCCTCGAAGGCGATGTCGCCTTCCCGGGGGCGGGACGCCGGCAGGCCGTGCGCGTCGTAGTCCTGGCGCCGCTCGGGATCGACGAGGGTCTCGTAGGCCTCCGTCACCCGGCGGAAGACCGCCTCGGTCTCTCGGTCGCCGGGATTGATGTCGGGGTGGTACTTCCGCGCGAGCCGGCGGTAGGCGCGCTTCAGCTCACCCGCCGACGCGCTCCGTGCGACCCCGAGAATGACGTACAGGTCCATCCGCCCGTCTCACATGGCGTCAGGCGGCCCGTGATGAGCGTCCCCGCTGCATTCGAGCGGTGATGCATCCCGCCGCTCTCGGCGCAACGCGGGGCTCCACCACCGACTGCCGGCCTCACTTCTTGTCCTCGACCACCTCGGCGTCGATGACCTCGCCGCCGCCCGAGGCGGCGCCCGCGCCGGGCGCCGTGCCGCCGCCGTCGCCGGACGAGGCGTCCGGCGGAGGCGCCGCCTCGCTCGCCTGCTTGTACATCGCCTCGGCCGCCTTGTGCTGAACCGCGGTCAGCTTCTCCATCGCCGACTTCAGGGCGCCGTCGTCCTCCGACTCGAGGGCCTTCCGCACGTCCGCCGCCGCGCTCTCGATCGGGGCCCGGTCGTCCGCCGACAGCTTGTCGCCGGCCTCCTGCACCATCCGCTCGGCCGCGTACACCGCCTGATCGGCCTGGTTCCGGGCCTCGATCGACTCCTGCCGGGCCTTGTCCTCGTCGGCGTGCGACTCCGCCTCGCGCATCATCCGATCGACCTCGTCCTTCGACAAGCCGCTGGAGGCCGTGATCGTGATCTTCTGCTCCTTGCCGGTCCCCTTGTCCTTCGCCGACACGTTCACGATGCCGTTCGCGTCGATGTCGAAGGTCACCTCGATCTGGGGCACGCCGCGCGGCGCCGGCGGAAGCCCCACGAGCTGGAACTTGCCGAGGGTCCGGTTGTCCCGCGCCATCGACCGCTCGCCCTGCAGCACGTGCACCTCGACGCTCGTCTGGCTGTCGGCGGCGGTCGAGAAGACCTCGCTCTTCTTGGTGGGAATGGTGGTGTTGCGCTCGATCAGGGTGGTGCGGACGCCCCCCAGGGTCTCGATGCCCAGCGAGAGCGGGGTGACGTCGAGCAGCAGCAGGTCCTTGACCTCTCCCGCCAGCACCCCCGCCTGGAGGGCGGCCCCCATCGCCACCACCTCGTCGGGGTTGACCCCCTTGTGGGGGTCCTTGCCGAACAGGTCCCTCACGATGGCCTGCACGCGCGGCACCCGGGTCGATCCGCCGACCATGACCACCTCGTCGATCTGCGACGCGTCGAGACCCGCGTCCGACAGGGCGCGCTTGACGGGGGCCACCGTCTTCTGCAGCAGGTCCTCGACGAGCTGCTCGAAGCGCGCGCGGCTGAGCTTCATGGCGAGGTGCTTGGGGCCGGACTGATCGGCGGTGACGAAGGGCAGGTTGATCTCGGTCTCGACCACCGTCGAGAGCTCCATCTTGGCCTTCTCCGCCGCCTCCTTCAGCCGCTGCAGGGCCATGCGGTCCTTGCGGAGGTCGATGCCGTCGCTCTTGTTGAACTCGTCGGCGATCCACTCGATGACCCGCTGATCGAGGTTGTCGCCGCCGAGGTGGGTATCGCCGTTGGTCGACTTGACCTCCACGACGCCCTCCCCCACCTCGAGGATGGAGATGTCGAACGTGCCGCCCCCGAAGTCGTAGACGGCGATGGTCTCGTCCTTCTTCTTGTCGAGCCCGTAGGCGAGGGCGGCGGCGGTGGGCTCGTTCACGATGCGCAGCACCTCGAGGCCCGCGATCTGGCCGGCGTCCTTGGTGGCCTGACGCTGGGCGTCGTTGAAGTAGGCCGGCACCGTGATCACGGCCTGCCCGACCGCCTGCCCGAGGTACTCGTCCGCCGCCTGCTTCAGCTTCTGGAGCACCATGGCGGAGACCTCGGGCGGCGACAGCTCCTTGTCCCCGGCGTGGACCCGGGCGTCGCCGTTCGACGCCCTGACCACCCGGTAGGGCACCATCTTCATCTCTTCGCTGACCTCGTCGAACTTGCGGCCCATGAAGCGCTTGATCGAGAAGACGGTGTTCTCCGGGTTCGTCACCGCCTGGCGCTTCGCCACCTGCCCGACCGGCCGCTCGCCCGACTTCGCGAACGCGACGACCGACGGCGTGGTCCGGCTGCCCTCCGGATTCGCCACCACCGCCGGCTCGCCGGCCTCCATCACCGCCACCACCGAGTTCGTCGTTCCGAGGTCGATTCCGATTACCTTGCCCATAACCCCATGCCCTGAAAGAGTTTACGAATGACTGCGCGTCGAGAAACAAGATCGATACTAACAGTGAACAAATTATATAATCTTAGCTCTTCAATGTAAATATAGTCCGAGCCGCGGCCAGAGGCCTCCGCCCGCCAGCGGCCGACCGTCACCCGTCCGTGCCGGTGGGCGGCCGGTTACCCGGTCGACGGCCCGCCGCCCGCCTTCTGCATCAGGTACGCCTTGATGAACGGGTCGAAGTCGCCGTCGAGCACCCGGTCGACGGCGCCGGTCTCCACCCTGGTGCGCAGGTCCTTGACCATCTGGTAGGGGTGCAGCACGTAGCTGCGAATCTGGCTGCCGAACCCGATCGCCTTCTTCTCGCCGCCGATCTCCTCGAGCCGGTCCTGCTGCTCCTTCTGCTTGACGTCGTACAGCCGGGCCCTGAGCACCTTCATGGCGGCGTCGCGGTTGCGGTGCTGCGAGCGCTCGTTCTGGCACGAGACCACGATGCCGGTGGGCAGGTGGGTGATGCGCACGGCCGAGTCGGTCACGTTGACGTGCTGACCGCCGGCCCCGCTCGACCGATAGGTGTCGATGCGCAGGTCCTTCTCGTCGATCTCGACCTCGACGTCCTCGGGCAGCTCGGGCCACACGAACACCGAGGCGAACGACGTGTGCCGCCGGGACGCCTGGTCGAAGGGCGAGATGCGGACCAGCCGGTGCACCCCGGCCTCGGCCAGCATCAGCCCGTAGGCGTAGTCGCCGGCGATGGTCAGCGTGCCGGCCTTGATGCCGGCCTCGTCGCCCGGCTGCCACTCGATGACCTCGACCTTGAAGTCGCGCCGCTCGGCCCAGCGCAGGTAGGCGCGGGCGAGCATCTCCGCCCAGTCCTGCGACTCGGTGCCGCCGGCGCCGGGATGGATGGTGACGATGGCGTTCTTGTCGTCGTGCTCGCCGCCGAGCATCTTCTTGATCTCGCCGGTCTCGATCTCGCCCGCGAGGGCGTCGAGGGCGGCCAGCAGGTCGTCCTCGACCGGCTCGCCCTGCCCGATCCAGTCGACGAGGACCGCGAGGTCATCCGCCTTCCGCCGCAGCGACTCGGCGAGGTCCCGGTCGTCCTGCAGCCGCCGGCGGCGGCGCAGCACCTCCTGCGCCCGGTCCGGGTCGCTCCAGAAGTCGGCAGCGGCGGCCCGGGTCTCGAGAGTGCTCAGCTCCTTGTCGGCGCCGGGGGTGTCAAAGGTAGCCGCGCAGTGCGAGCGACCGCTCCACGAGGTCCTGATAGCGCTTGAGCTGTTCGTCGATGTCGATGGTCACGTCCGTCCTCCTGTCGTCGTCTCGTCCGCCCGTGCCGGCGGGCCGGCGCAGCCGTCCCCGCCCGCCCTCGCGCCGACCCGGGGCTCGAGGCCCCGGCGCAGCCGCGAGAGGTTGGAGCGGTGGGTGAACACGATGAACACGGCCAGCGCCGCCGCCAGGTACAGGTCGGCCGGCGGCACCGGGGAATCGAGCCCGTAGCGGAACGCCAGCAGCGCCGCCGGCAGCGCCGCCGCCGCGGCGACGGCCGCCAGCGACACGTAGCGCGTCAGCGCCAGCAACGCCGCGAACACGCCGAACCCGACGGCCACGGCGCCGGGATGGATGGCGAGGAACGCCCCGGTCGCGGTGGCGACTCCCTTCCCCCCGCGAAACCCCGCGAAGAGCGGATAGCAGTGCCCCACGGTCGCCGCCGCGCCGGCGGCCAGACCCAGCGACGCCGCCGATGCCGCGGGGTCGCCGAGCGGGGGTCCGGACGCCAGCAGCGCCGGCCCGTACCCCTTGGCGACGTCCAGCGCCAGCACCGCCAACGCCGGCTTCCAGCCGAACGCCCGCAGCATGTTCGTCGCGCCCGCGTTGCCGCTGCCGTGCCCGCGAACGTCGCTGCCGTACAACCGCCGGCTGATCGGCGCCGCGGTCGGGCACGATCCCAGCAGATAGCCGACGAGCACCGCGAGAATCGGGATGGCGACCAGGATACCCGCCTCCGGGAGCGGCTGTCGGTCGGACGGCCTCGCCGCCCGGCGTCAGGTGGCTCGTCACGGGCTGCCGGGCGGTGCCGTCAGGGCTGGGTGACCCACGGCCGGAACCGCTCTTCCGTCCGGAGCCGGTGACTGACCAGCTCGGCCTCGGCGCGGTCGGCATAGGGCCCGACGCGGACGCGATGCAGGGCGCCCGGGCTTCGGCGCCTCGGCTCGATCACGACGGGATAGCCCTTCGCCTCGAGGCCGGCCTTCACACCCTCCGCGGCGGCGCTGCCGCGGACGCTCATCACCTGCACGACGAACGAGCCCGCGCCCGTTCCGCGGAAAGCGTCCGGCTCCGGCTCGGCGCGACCGGCCCGCGTATCGCCGAAGTCGAGGGCCTCGGGCACCGGCCCGCCCCCGCGCAGCCGCTCGAAGTAGCTCAGGCCGTCGATGCGGGACCCGGCCGGGTCTTCGTCCTCCGGGAGCCGCGCCGCACCGGCGAGCCCGGCTCCTCCCCCGCCCTGCGCGACCGCGACGCCCGATCCGACGCGCCCCGCCTCCCGGGCCCCGACGCCGCGCCCGACCTGCACGCCGCACAGGAAGACGACGACCGCGGCCATCACCGCGATCATCGTCAGGAACACCAGCTGCTTCGGGCCGAACGTCACGTCAGGCCGATTCGTCGTTTCCATCGCCACTGTCTGCCTTTTCGGTCGTCGAGGCGCTCGGCAGCAGGTTCAGGAACTCGACGGGCACCGGGAACAGGATCGTGGAGTTCTTCTCGGTGGCGATCTCGGTCAGGGTCTGCAGGTAGCGCAGGGTCACCGCGAGGGGCTGGGTGGAGATGACCCGGGCGGCCTGAGACAGGCGCTCGGACGCCTCGAACTCGCCCGCGGCGTGGATGATCTTCGCCCGCTTCTCGCGCTCCGCCTCGGCCTGCTTGGCCATCGCCCGCTGCATGTTGTCGGGCAGGTCGACGTGCTTCACCTCGACCGCCGACACCTTGATGCCCCAGGGATCGGTCTGCTGGTCGAGCAGGTGCTGGAGGTCGCGGTTGAGCCGCTCGCGCTCGGACAGGAGATCGTCGAGGTCGACCTGCCCGAGGACGCTGCGCAGCGTCGTCTGGGCAAGCTGCGAGGTCGCGTAGTTGAAGCTCTCGACCTCGACGATGGCCTTCAGAGGGTCCATGACCCGGAAGTAGATGACCGCGTTCACCTTCACCGACACGTTGTCGCGGGTGATGATGTCCTGGGGCGGGACATCCATGACGATGGTGCGCAGCCCCACCCGGACCATGCGATCGATGGGGGCGAAGACGAGGATGACCCCGGGCCCCTTGGGCTTCGGCAGCAGCTTGCCGAGCCGGAAGATCACCCCGCGCTCGTACTCGTTCAGGATCTTGATCGAGCTCATCAGGTAGAACGCGACCATCAGGCCGACGATCAGCAGGGGGTTGTTGAGCAAGGTCACTGGAGTCTCTCCTCGACCCGTTCCGCGGGCCGCTCGGGCGACACCGTCAGGGTCATTCCGTCAATGGCGACGACGCGCACCCGCGCGCCCCGCGCGATGGGCTCGCGGGCCGTCGCCGACCATATCTCGCCGTGCGTCGCCACGCGGCCGAACTCGCCCGGCTCTATCGACTCGATCACGTCGCCCCGCTTGTCGACCATGCCCGCGGGGCCGGTCACCGGCGGACTGAGGTGGGCGCGAATCGCGAGGCGCCCCAGCAGGAGCACCAGCGCCCCCATCGCCGCCGTCAACGAGATGACGAACGGCCACCCCGGCTGCAGCTCCGGCAGGGGCGAGTCGATCAGCATCACCGCCCCGAACGCCATGCTCACCAGGCCCCCGGCGGCGAGCGCGCCGAACGTCGGGGTCAGCATCTCGAGAATCAGGAGCACGAGCCCGAACAGCAGCAGGAGCAGCCCGACGTAGCTGACGGGGAGAATCTGGAACGCGAAGAACGCCAGCAGCAGGCACAGCCCGCCGACGACCCCGGGCAGGATCGCGCCGGGGCTCCACAGCTCGATGGTCAGCCCCAGCGAGCCCAGGCTGAAGAGCAGGACCGCGATCTGCGGATGCGCGATCGCGCTCAGCAGGCGCTGCCGCCAGGTCATCTCGATGCGCTCGACCCGGGCGCCGGCGGTGCGCAGCACCTCCTCTTCTCCGTCCCACCGGGTCACCGCCCGCCCGTCGAGGGCCTCGATCAGCGCGTCGAGATCGTCGACGACGAGGTCGACGAGGGGCGGGTCGGCCCCGAGGGCCTCCTCCTCGGTGAACGACCGGCTGTCGACCACCGCCTCCTCGGCCAGCTCGACGTTCCGGCCGCGCCGCGCGGCCAGCGACCGGGCGTAGGCCGCGACGTCGGAGGCGGCCTTCTCGGCCGCCGTCTCGTCCATCGGCTGCCCGGTGCCGGCCACCGGATGGGCCGCGCCGATGTGGGTCCCGGGGGCCATGGCCGCGACGTCGGCCGCGATGGTGATGAGGAACCCCGCCGACGCCGCCCGCGCCCCGCTCGGCCCCACGAACACCACCACCGGCACCCGTGACCCGATGATCGCGCTGTTGATGTCGCGGGTGGAATCGACCAGCCCGCCCGGCGTGCGCAGCACGAGGACCACGATGTCGGCCCCCGCGGCGTCGGCCTCGTCGAGGGTCTCGGTGATGAACTCGGCCGAGGCGGGGTGGATGAGCGCATCGACCTCGGCCACGTGGACCACCGGCGTCCCGGGGCGGTCGCCCGCCTCGCCGGCCGGCGTCCCGGGGCGGCCGCCCTCCCGGCCCGCGGGCGTCTCGGGCGGGTCGTCCGGCTGGCCGGCGGGGACCGGGCCGTCGACTGCGGCCAGGATCGCCCCGATCGCGATCAGGCGAATCGACAAACGAAATCGCGGCGCGATCATGGGTCGATTCCTCGGGAGCGGCGCGGTCGAGAACGGAGACCCGCCGCCGCGCCCCGTCTCCCATGGTAACGCTTAGCCGCCCGCGGCAAAAGGCCGGCTGCATGGGTTGCCCCGTGCTAGGAGTCTGCGCCGCAGAAATCGATGCGACAATTGTAGACGAGCCGACGACGAGAGGGGACTTGATGTCGACAACGTTTCGCCCCTACGTGCCGGAGCAGTCGCTGTTGTTGCCGCCCGATGTGCGGGAGTGGCTGCCCGAAGGTCACTTGGCGCACCACATCAGCGATCTGGTTGACGGTCTGGAGCTGACGGCCTTCTACGCGCCGTACGAGGGGGACGGTCGGCGCAACGCGCCGTACGAGCCTCGGATGATGGTGAAGGTGCTGCTCTACGCGTACGCGACGGGGGTGTTTTCGTCGCGGGGGATCGCGAAGAGGCTGGAAGAGGACGTCGCGTTCCGGGTGCTGGCGGCGGGCAACTTCCCGCAGCACCGGACGGTCTGCGAGTTTCGCCGTCGTCACTTGGCCGATTTCAAGCGGCTGTTCGTCGAGGTGGTCGGTCTGGCGCGGGAATTGGGTCTGGCCCGGTTTGGGAAGCTGTCGGTCGACGGGACGAAGGTGCGGGCGAATGCGAGCAAGCGCAAGGCGATGAGCTACGGTCGGATGCAGGAGGAGGAACGGCGCCTGGCGGGCGAGATCGACGCACTGTTGCGTTCGGCGGACGCGACCGACGTGGCCGAGGACGTGCGGTTGGGGCCGGAGGTCCGGGGCGACGAGTTGCCGGCGGAGTTGCGGCGACGGGAGGACCGTTTGGCGGCGATCCGGGCGGCGAAGGCGCGGTTGGAGGCGGCGCAGCGGGCGGCGGACGACGCGCGGGGCCGGCAGCCGGGGCAGACCCGGAACCCGAAGGGAGGCCGGCCGTACAAGCGGGCGTATGGTGAGCCTGACGAGAAGGCGCAGAGCAACTTCACGGACCCGGAAAGCGGGATCATGAAGACGAGCAACGAGGGCTTCCAGCAGTGCTACAACGCGCAGGCGGCGGTGGACGCGGAGCACCAGTTGGTAGTGGCGACGGATGTGACGGCGAACGCGAGCGACCAAGGCGGGTTGCCGGTGTTGCTCGACCAGGTCGAGGAGCGGTTCGACGTGCAGCCGGCTACGTTGCTGGCCGATGCGGGGTACTGCAACGAGCGGGACTTGGCGGAGCTGGAAACGCGGGGCGTTGACGGGTATGTGGCGACGGGCCGGGAGGACAAGCAGGGCGCTGCCCGCAATCTGAAGAAGCACCCGGCGACGGGCCGCATGGTAGAGAAGCTGTCGACGCCGGCGGGCCGGGCGGTGTATGCGGAGCGGAAGTGGTTGTCGGAGGCGCCGTACGGCTGGATCAAGCACGTGCTGGGGTTCCAGCGCTTCAGCCTGCGTGGACTGGCGAAGGTGCGGGGCGAGTGGGACTTGGTGTGCCTGGCCGTGAACGCCAAGCGCCTGCATGTGCTGATGGCGGCGTAGCGGGGACCGATCCGGCTCCACTGACTGAGAAATCGATCACGAATCGCAGCGTTTGGGCCGTGTACGGCCTGTTCTTCGGTTCCGTGCCGCCGGTTGGTCGAGAATCACCTGCTCGTCGGCCGGCGGCCTACGCCCGACGCCGTGCGTCACGACGCAGACCGCCGGGGTTCCGCGAACTCCTGCGGCGCAGACTCCTAGGATGTTTACAGGCGTCGCCAACGGGGGCGACGCACCGGCTTGCCGCGTTCGCCGGAGTTCGGGAGGCGGGAGACTTGGAGACGACGATGGTCGGACTGTTCGCGAGCGCCACGCCCTCCCTGTCGATCGAGCCGGGCGCCGCCGTCTCGTTCGCGCTTGCCGCCATCGTGGTCCTGCTCGGCATCATCGCGTGGTTCCTGCGGCGGGAGATCAAGAACAACGACGCGGCGCACGCGGAGCTTCGCGCGGACGTCAAGAAGCTCCTGACCGGCGATGTCCCGTGGGTGGCCTCCCTCAACAACAGAATCGACAGACTCCACGATCTCATGCTCGGGCGCCAGGCCGAAGGCGACCGCCGGTGACCGACATGGAGACATCATGGACCGCTTCCTGTCGTTCTGCGCCGTCGCGGGCGACGTCGTCGGGGCGACGGCCGGCGTGTGGAACCCGCATCGGTTCAGCCGCCTGACAGTCCACGAGCCGTGACCGCGACCGTGCACGCCGCGGCGATCATCGCGGGGGGCCGCGGGCGGCGCCTGGGCGGGCTCGACAAGAGCCAGCTCGTCATCGGCGGCCGGCGCATCATCGAACGACAGCTCGCGGTGCTCGGCCAGATCGCCCCGTGCGTCCTCGTCGTCACGGACGACCATCACCGCTTCCGCGCGTCCGGGCTTCAGGTATGCGACGATCTCCTGCCTGGGGCCGGCCCCCTGGGGGGCCTGCACACCGCGTTGACGCGGTCGCCGGGCCGGCGTACCCTCGTCGTCGCCGGCGATCTGCCGTTCCTCTCGGGCGCGTTCCTCCGCCACCTCGCGGCCCGGGCGCCGCACGCCGACGCGGTGGTGCCGCGGAACGCGGCCGGCCTGCAACCGCTGTGCGCGATCTACGATCGGGGCTGCGCCGACGCGATCCGCGCCCGCATCGACAGGGGACGGCGGCGTCTGATGGATCTGACCGGCTGGTTGCGCGTGACCGAGGTGGGGCCCGACGAGGTGGCCGCCTTCGACCCCGACGGCATGCTGCTCTTCAACGTGAACACGCCGGCCGACCATGCCCGCGCCATCGCGGCGGCCCGGACGCCTGAACGGACCGTCGCATCCCGACTGACCCCAGAATGATTCTGCCACTGCACACGGACCTGCGCCGCGCCATCGCTTCGGCCCTGGGCACGCTGTACGGCCTCGCGCCCGAGGCGATGCCCCCGATCGTCCTCGAGTATCCGCCGAACCGGCAGATGGGCGACCTCGCGGTCACCGTCGCCTTCGACCTCGCCCGCACCCTGCGGAAGGCGCCCCGCCTGATCGCGGCCGAGATTGCCGAGGCGGCGACCGGGCTGGCCGACATCGGGCGGCTCGAGGCGACCGGGGCCGGCTATCTCAACCTGTTCCTCGATCGAGCCCGGTTCGCGCGCGCCCGCATCGGCGGGGACCCGCCGGCGCCCGCCTCCGGGGAGCGGGACAAGACGATCGTCGAGCACACCGCCATCAACCCGAACAAGGCGGCCCACGTCGGGCACCTGCGCAACGCCGCCCTCGGCGACACCCTGTGCCGGCTGCTGCGGTTCCGGGGGGCCGACGTCGAGGTGCAGAACTACATCGACGACACGGGCGTGCAGGTGGCCGACGTGGTGGTGGGGCTGCGGGAGCTGGAGGGCAAGGACATCGGCGACGTGCGCCGGCTCGCGGGCGAGCCCCGGTTCGACTACTACTGCTGGGACCTCTACGCGCGGGTGACGCGGTGGTACGAGGAGGACGAGGCCCGGCTGTCGCACCGCCGGGCCGCCCTCCACGACCTCGAGCACGACGCCGACCCCACCGCGGCGATGGCCGGCGTGGTGACCGACAGCATCGTGCGCCGCCACCTGCGGACGATGGCTCGGCTCGGGGTCGAGTACGACCTGCTGAGCTGGGAGGGCGACATCCTGCGGCTGGCGTTCTGGGACCGCGCCTTCGAGATCCTGAAGGCGTCGGGCGCCGTCCGCCTCCAGGCCGACGGCCGGCTCGCCGGCTGCTGGGTGATGCCGATCGACGAGCCCGGCGAGGCCGAGGCTTCGCCGGCGGACGCCGACGGCGGCGACGCCGACGCCCGCCTCAAGGTCATCGTGCGGTCGAACGGCACCGTGACCTACGTCGGGAAGGACATCGCGTACCAGCTCTGGAAGTTCGGCCTGCTGGGGCGCGACTTCCACTACCGGCGGTTCGACGCCCAGCCCTCGGGCCGCCCGCTCTGGTCCACGTCGAGCGCCGCCGCGCCCGACGGTGGCGACCCGGCCGCGCCCGACGGTGGCGACCCGGCCGCGCCCGACGGTAGCGGCCCGGCCGTGCCAGACGGTGGCGGTGCCGGCGCGACCGACGGTGACGGCGCCGCCCCACTGTTCGGTCGCGCCGCCGCCGTCTACAACGTCATCGACACCCGCCAGAGCTACCTGCAGCGGCTGCTGGTTCAGGCCTTGCAGGCGCTGGACCATCCGGCCGAGGCCGAGCGCTCCGTCCACTTCTCGTACGAGATGGTGGCGCTGTCACGCAACACCGCCGAGGCCCTCGGCCACGCCGCCGCGGATGACGACGGCAAGTCGTTCGTCGAGGTCTCCGGCCGCAAGGGCCTCGGGGTCAAGGCGGACGATCTGCTCGACCAGGTGACCGAACGGGCGCGGCAGGAGGTCGCGGCCCGTCACCCCGACCTCGCCTCCGGCGAGCAGCGGCGCACCGCCGGGATCATCGCGACCGCCGCGGTCCGCTACTTCATGATCAAGTTCTCGCGCGGCAAGGTCATCGCCTTCGACATCGACGAGGCCCTCAGCTTCGAGGGCGAGACCGGGCCCTACCTGCAGTACGCCACCGTCCGCGCCCGGAAGATCCTGCAGAAGCTGCGGGACCGGCACGGCCTCGAGACGGCCGACGTTCTCGACAGCCTGGCCACGACGGCGGAAGAGCCTCTCGCCGGTCCCGCCGGCGACGAGCTCTGGGGCCTCGTCCTCGAGGCGTCGCGGCTGGACGAGATCGCCGATCAGGCGGTGCGGACGCTCGAGCTGTCCGTTCTCGCCAAGTACGCGTTCGCGCTCGCCCAGCGATTCAACGGCTTCTACCACAGCAGCCCGGTGGTCGCGGAAGACGACGAGTCGACGCGGGCCTGGCGGGTGGCGGGAGTCGCCTGCTTCGAGGCGCAGATGACGCGCGCCCTCGCCCTCATGGGATGCCAGGTGCCCGACCGGATGTAGGCTGCGACGCTTCGGCCGGTCCGCGAGCCCGCTTCCACGGCGCAGACCTGCAAGCGACGGTCGGCCGATCCGTTTCGACCGCGAGCGTCGTCGCCGGCGCCAACGCCATCCTCGCCCTGCGCTGCTGCATACCCAGCGGCCGCTTCGAAGACTTCTGGGAGCGTCGAGCCGCGAACCCCGCCTGACGCCATCCAACAATGATGTCGTGCACCCCTTGGCAGGTTATTCGTTTGTACACGAACAAAGCCACCGCAGGCTTGAATCTTTCGACTATGATCGACAGACATGGAAATCGAGCGCCGCCACTACCTCGGGCGCCTCCAGCAGTTCCTGGATGTCCCCGCCATCACCGCGGTGACCGGCATCCGGCGCGCCGGCAAGAGCGTCCTGCTCCGACAGTTCGCCGCCTCGATGCGGGACGAACGCCAGGTGGTGTACGTGGACAAGGAGTCCTTCGCGTTCGACGAGGTGCGCAACGCGCGCGACCTCGTGGACTTCGTCGAGTCCGCCTCGCGCGGCCGCGAGCCGCGGGTCGTCATCGTGGACGAGGTGCAGCAGATCTCGGGGTGGGAGCGCGCGGTCGCCTCGCTGAACGGCGAAGAGCACACCCACGTGGTGATCTCGGGCTCGAACGCAACGCTTCTCTCGTCGGAGCTCGCAACCCTGATCGCCGGCCGCTACGTCACGCTGCAGGTCTTTCCCCTCTCGTTCCGCGAATTCGGCGACCTGTACCGGCAGCGCCCCGGAGCGGCGCTCGACGACCCCGCGCTGTTCCGGCTGTACCTGCGCATCGGCGGGCTCCCCGGGTTGCTGCACACCGATCTCAGCGACCGGGTCGTCGCCCAGATGCTCGAGGACCTGGTGGGCGCCATCGCGATCCGGGACGTGATTCGCCGCCACCGCATCCGCGACGTGGCGGTGTTCGAAGCCATCCTGCGCTTCGCGGTGGACAGCGTGGGGAGCCCGGTGTCCGCCAAGCGGATAGCCGACTTCATGAAGAGCCAGCGGCGGACCACCGCGGTCGACACCGTGCTCAACTACCTGACCCATCTGGGCGATGCGTTTCTGCTGGCCCCGGCCCCGCGGCTGGATCTGCGCGGCCGGAAGCTGCTCCAGGTGAACCAGAAGTACTACCTGGGCGACATCGGCCTCCGTCAGGGGATCGTCGGTTCCCGCGACCGCGACATCGGCGGCATGCTGGAGAACCTCGTGTATCTGGAGCTTCGCCGGCGCGGCTACGCCGTGACGGTGGGCGTCGCCGGACCGCGCGAGATCGACTTCGTCGCCGAAAGGCGCCCCGAGCGCTGGTACGTGCAGGTCGCCTATCTGCTGGAATCGCCGGCCACCATCGAACGGGAGCTGGCCGCCTTCGCGGCGGTTCGGGACGCGTATCCGCGGGTCCTGCTGTCGCTCGACCCGCATCAGCCGTCGGACTTCGAGGGCGTGACACACCAGTCCCTGACCGACTTCCTGCGCGGCGCCCGGCTCGGAGCGCCGGCCCGGGAACCTTGAGCCGCCCTCGTGCGACGGGGCGGCCCCTCGGCGAAACACCCACCATCATCACTCCGGGGCGCCTGCGGCGACGCTTGACGCCGTGCCCCGGAAGCCGTCGCCGCCAACGCAGTCCGTTCGAAGCGCGAGCGAACCCGGCCTCGGGACGGCGTCCTGAAGAGCCCAAGCCGGCGACGGCCCCATCGAAGGGATCCGACAACACAGCGAGCAGAGACATGGAGCCGCAAACCGATAGAATAGCGGTCGAGATGCCGCACGAGAGACGTGCCGAGCTCGGCGCCGACGAGCTGCGAGCAGCCTGGAAACGGTCCTGTCCAGGCTGAACCCGGACCAGATCATCCTGTTCGGGTCCGGAGCCCGGGACGGGATGACGGAACATAGCGATCGTCGACCGCGGCGCCGAGGAAGCTCGTCAGCCCGGGGTCCGCACGGTCTGCGGCAGCGGCGAGGCCGCTACGCCCGGTCGACGGCGACCACCGTCTCGACGTGGGGCGTGTTGGGGAACATGTCGAACGCGCGGACCTCGTCGACGCGGTAGCCGGACGACCGCAGGGCGCGCAGGTCGCGCGCCTGGGTGGCGACGTCGCACGAGACGTAGACGATGCGCCGGGGCCGGCGGCGTGCGAGGCGGGTGACGACCTCGCGCGAGAGGCCGGCGCGCGGCGGGTCGACGATGACCGCTGCGGCCGACAACCGGCCGCAGCGCTTCAGCCAGGTCTCGACCGGCGCCCGGAAGACGCGCAGGCCGTCATCGAGGGGCGCGGCGTTGGCGGCGAGGTCGGCGGCGCCGACCGGGTCGCGCTCGACCGCGGTGACCCGGGCGCCGCCCCGCGCCGCCAGCGCCACCGCGAACAGCCCGACCCCCGCGTACAGGTCGATGACCTCGCCGTCGCCGGCGAGCTCGGCCACCGCCGCCGTCAGCTCGGGCACGAGGTGGCGGTTCGCCTGGAAGAATGCGTTGGCGTGCCGGCGCAGGACGAGGCCTCCCACCCGGGGCGCCGGCAGGAAGCCGGCCACCGGATCGGTGACGAAGGGCCGCCCCACCACGTGCGGGGGCCCCGGAACCGTCCGCGACGCCGCCGAGAGGCCGGACACCCCCGCCGCCTCCGCCAGCCCCTCCCACCGTGCGCGGGCGTCGGAGGCGGCCCCCTGCACGGTCAGGTGCAGCACGCACCGATCGCCGGGCAGGTCCTCGGCCAGCTCGATCGTCCGGACGCCGCTCGCCAGCAACTCGGAGACCCGGGCGTTCAGCGCCGCGGCCACCCGCTCGGCGCCGGGCGACAGCACCCCGGTGCCGGCGACGGCGCAGACGCGGTGAGAGCCCTCGTCGAGGAACCCGACCCCGCCGTCACCGGCGTGCAGGCGGGCGCGCATGCGGTAGCCGGTCTCCGGCGAGCCCACGACCGCCGGCGGCTTGGGCAGATCGATTCGCCCGATCCGGCGGAAGGCGTCCCGCACGATCTCCCCCTTGAGGACGAGCTGCCGCGGGTACGCGACGTGGGCCAGCGTGCGGCCCCCGCACGAGGCGGGGGCGTCGACCGGGCGGCGGTCCGGCGATGGGCGCGTCACGTCGAGGGTGCGGGCGAGGAGAGCGCCGCCGCGGGCGCCCTCCAGGACGGCGCGCACCTGCTCGCCGGGGATGGCCCCGGCCACCAGGACCACGCGCCCCTCCCACCGCGCGATCATCCGGCCGCCCACCGCGGGCCGCTCGATGGTCAACTCGATGAGGTCGGCCCGGTCGGACACGGTCACGCCCGAAGGGCCTGCCCGCCCCGACGCCGCCTGCCCCCGTGAGCCTGCGGCGAAGTCTCCGCCGCGTTCGAGCGGCGATACATCCCGCCTGACCGCGGTGTTCGTCGGTTACACATGCCCAATATGCGCCCTTCCTCACACCAGTCAGTCAGCCCGCGCACAGGCGTTCCTCCCGCGCACGAGTGTTCCTCAGCCCGCGCACGGGCGTTCCTCAGCCCGCGCACGGGCGTTCCTCAGCCCGCGCACGGGCGTTCCTCAGCCCGCGCACGGGCGTTCCTCAGCCCGCGCACGGGCGTTCCTCAGCCCGCGCACGGGCGTTCCTCAGCCCGCGGGCGCCCTCGCCGCCACCGGTGCAACCCGGGGTTGCACCACGGGCTTCACTCCTCGAACCGGACCACCGGCAGGCCGAGGCGGTCCCGCAGCAGCCGGTCCACGCTGGCGTCCACGGCGCGGGCGAAGGCGCCGGCGTCCAGGCGCGACTTGAACGACGCCAGCTCGGCCCGAGCGTCTGCCTCGACGTCGTCGAGCACCGGGCCCGCCGCCTCGCGCGCCGAAGCCAGCAGCGCCCGGTCGATCTCTCCGAGCCGTTCGACCACCGCCCTCCTCGCGGCGCCGCGGGCGCCGCGGGCGGCGGGGCGGAGGGCATCGACGTCGGCGACGAGCCGCGTCAAGGCCGCGCGCAGGGCCGCCGCCATCTCGTCGCGCGCCAGCCGGTTGGACGCCCCTTCCAGTATCCGGTCGACGTGCCGGGGCAGGGTGAGGCGGCGGCCGGACCGGGCGCGGGGGCCCGAATCGCCGGCCGCGCCGGGCGCCTCGCCCGCCTCTCCCGCGTCCGCCGCCGCGCCCGGCGCCGCCGCCGTGGAGATTCCGACCGCACGCCGCCACTCGTCGAAGGCGTCGAGCACGTCGGCCTCGCAGAACTCGATGCGCAGCGGCCGCCGCCGCGGGCCGGTCGCCCGGTACCGGGCCAGCTTCCGGTCGATGCCCTTCGTGACCACCTGCAGGGGCACGCCGGCCTCGGCCCATCCGCGCACCCGCTCGAAGGCCGGGCCCACGATGCGGATGAGATGGCCTTCGTTGCAGCGGCAGAGATACGACTCGATCTCGCGGCAGTAGGCGCCGGGATCGGTCATCGCCCCGGTCCCCGGTTGCGCTGCCAGACGAGCCGGAGGCCCTGCAGGGTCAGGTCGGGGTCGACGTGGTCGATGGCCCCGGTCTCGGCCGCGATGGTCGCGGCCAGCCCGCCGGTGGCGACGGTCACCGCGGGCCCGCCGCCCGCCAGCTCGGCCCGCAGGCGCGCCACGAGCCCCTCGACCATGGCGACGTAGCCGAAGTACAGCCCCGACCGCATCGACCCCACGGTGCTCGCCCCGATGAGCTGGCCGGGCCGGCGGACGTCGACCCGCGGCAGGCGCGCGGCCCGTTGGAACAACGCGTCGGCCGAGATCTCGACCCCGGGGCAGATGACCCCGCCGACGTAGTCGCCGGCGGCGGAGATGACGTCGAACGTGGTGGCGGTGCCGAAGTCGATCACGATAATCGATCGGCCGGTTGCGCCGTACCGGTCGAGGGCGGCGAGGCCGTTCACCAGCCGGTCGGCGCCCACGTCCTCGGGGGGCTGGTAGCGGACGCGCAGGCCGGCGTTGGAAGCGTCGACCACCAGGGGCTCGGCCCCGAACGCGTCCTGCGCCATTCCGGCGAACGTCTCCGTCAGGGGGGGGACGACCGACGAGAGCACCACCCCCGACACCTGCCCCATGTCGAGCCCGGCCTCGGCGAACAGCCGGCTCACCAGCACCCGCAGCTCGTCGGCGGTCCGGTCGCGCAGGGTCGCCAGGCGCCACCTCTCGCCGAGCCGCGCCCCGTCGAAGATGCCGAACACGATGTTCGTGTTGCCGACGTCGATGGCCAGCAGCATCGGTCCCCCGTCCGTCAGGACAGCGCTCGACATGAGGTTGCCACCTGCATCCAGGCAGCCTGTTGTGGCGGGGTCGGCGCGCGCGGCGCCCGGCCAGGTATTTCCATCAGCATCCTTGGGGCAACGATCGGTGCGAGCTTCCCGACCGCACCCGGATGCCGCCCGTTTCTACGGTGTCTTGCGCCTGGCACGTGCCCAGGCAATCTCCGTCACCGTCCCGGCCCGACGTGACGCACCACGCCGCCCGACAACCGCTCGCGGCGTTCGCCCACGCGGACGATCAACGCGCCGTGCTCGTCCACCCCCTCGGTGACCCCGCGGCGGCGGACCTGCCCCACCGACCACTCCACGGCGGCGCCGCGGCTCGACGGCGCCAGCGCCTCCCACCGCCGGAGGAGGGCCGCGACCCCGCCCGACTCGACCTCGCGGCACCGCTCCGCGAGGGCCGCCAGCATCTCCACCAGCAGCGCCCCGGGGTCGACGGGGCGGCCGGACAGGCCTTCCACCGAGCCGGCCCGGGACGCCAGCTCGTCCGGCCAGGCGCCGTCGCGCAGGTTGACGCCGATGCCCACGACGACCCGATCGACCCGGTCGCCCACCGTCGACGCCTCGGCCAGGATGCCCGCCACCTTGCGGCGGCGGCCGGCGTCCTCGACCACGACGTCGTTCGGCCACTCGAGCGCCGCGTCGAGCCCGGCCGCCCGGCCGAGGGCCTCGGCCACCGCCACGCCGGCGGCCAGCGTCAGCACGGGGGAAGAGGCGGTGCGCAGCAGCACCGACACGTACTGGCCCGTGCCGGGGGGAGAGAACCAGTGGTTACCGTGGCGTCCCCGGCCCGCCGTCTGCTCGTCGGCCACCACCACCGTGCCGTGCGGCGCGCCCGTCTCGGCGAGGGCACCGGCGACGTCGTTGGTCGAGCCGACCCGAGGATGGTGATGCACCCGGCCCGCGAACGGCCCGAGCCGGGAGGCCGCCTCCCGGAGACGCGCCTCGAAGGGACCGGCGGATGGACCGCTCACCGGTCGTCCCACCCGCCCGCCGCGGCCACGGCGACGTGAAACGCGGCGCCGGCGGAGACCGCGGCGGTCACGGCGCCGGCGACGACCGGGGCAATCACGGCGCCGGCGACGACCGGGGCGGTCATGGCGCCAACTCCGCCAGCACCTCGTCGAGCTGCTGCCGGCGCTGCCGCGCCGCCGCGTGCCGGGCTTCGGTCTCGGCCACCACCTCCGGGTCGGCGCGCTCGCGGAACTTCGGGTTCCCGAGCTTGCCTTCCAGCGACCCCAGCTGCTTCGAGATCTTGTCGATCTCGCGCCGCAGCCGGACCGTCTCGGCCGCCCGGTCGATGATCCCCGCCAGGGGCAGATACAACCGCATGCGGCGCACGAGGCGGCGCACCGTGTCGGGGTCGGCCGGCGCCGCCTCGACGAACTCGAACGCCTCGAGGCCGGCCAGCCGCCGCACGTACTCGCCGTGGGCGTCGAGCACCGCGCGCTCGGCGGGGTCCGCGTGCTCGATCTGCAGCCGGAGCCGGCGCGACGGCGGCACCCCCAGCTCGGCCCGGACCGTGCGCACCCCGGTGACGACCTCCTGCAGGAGCGTCAGCACCGACACCGCCTCGTCGTCGGCCCATGCCGCCACCGGCTCGGGCCAGGCCGCGCGGGTGACGGTGCGCGCCCGCCCGTCCGGGGTCCGCCCGTCGTCGGCCGCGTCGGCGGCGGCCGGCAGGGTCTGCCACAGCTCCTCGGTGACGAACGGCATGAACGGGTGCGCGAGGCGCAGCACCCGGTCGTGCACGGCGAGGAGGACGGCCAGCGCCTGCTCCCGATCCTCTGCCTCCTCCTGCAGATGCGGCTTCACCAGCTCGATGTACCAGTCGGCGTACTCATGCCAGATGAAGTGATACAGCCGGTCGGCGGCGACGTCGAACCGGTACCCCTCGAGGGCCCGGGTCACCTCGGCCGCGAGCTCGCTGACCCGGTGCAGCACCCACCGGTGGATGGTCCCGAGCCCGGCCGGCGGGGGCGCCGGCGGGCGCTCCGTCAACGACGCCGGCAGGTTCATGAGCACGAAACGCGAGACGTTCCAGAGCTTGTTCACGAACTGCCGGTAGCCGCGCAGGCGCCCCTCCGAGAGCGAGATGTCCATGCCGGGAGAGGCGAGGGCGGCGAGGGTGAACCGGAACGCGTCGGCGCCGATCTCGTCCATCACCTGCAGGGGATTGACGACGTTGCCCTTCGACTTGCTCATCTTCCGCCCGTGCGCGTCGCGCACGAGCGAGGTGATGTAGACGACCTTGAACGGCACGTCGCCGGCGAACTTCATGCCCAGCATCATCATCCGCGCGATCCAGAAGAAGATGATGTCGAGCCCGGTGATCATGACGCTGGTGGGGTAGTACCGGGCGAGGTCGGCGGTGGCGTCGGGCCAGCCCATGGTGCTGAACGGCCAGAGCCCCGAGCTGAACCAGGTGTCGAGCACATCGGTGTCCTGGCGCAACGGGCCGCCGCATCCGCATGCCTCCGGGGCCTCCTCCTCGACGACGACCGACCCGCACCGGTCGCAGTACCAGGCGGGCACCCGATGCCCCCACCAGAGCTGGCGCGAGATGCACCAGTCGTGGATGTTGGTCATCCACTCGAAGTAGGTGCGGGCCCAATTCTCGGGCACGAAGCGGGTGCGGCCGTCCTTCACGGCGGCGACGGCGGGCTCGGCCAGGGGCTTGATGCGGACGAACCACTGGGTCGACACCAGCGGCTCGACCACGGTGTGGCAGCGGCTGCAGTGCCCCACCGCGTGCCGGTGGTCCTCGACCCGCTCGAGCAGGCCCTCGGCCTCGAGACGCTCGACGATCGCCTTCCGCGCCGCGAGCCGGTCCTGACCCGCGAACGACCCCGCCTCGGCGGTCATCCGGCCGTCCTCGCCGATCACCACCACCTGGGGCAGGTCGTGCCGCCGGCCCATCTCGAAGTCGTTGGGGTCGTGGGCCGGCGTCACCTTGACGGCCCCGGTCCCGAACCCCGCGTCGACGAACTCGTCGGCGACCACCGGCAGCTCGCGGCCGATGATGGGCAGGCGCAGGGTCCCGCCGACGAGCCCGCGGTAGCGGTCGTCGTCGGGGTGCACCGCCACCGCGGTGTCGCCCAGCATGGTCTCGGGCCGGGTGGTGGCCACCGTGACCCCGCCGCCGCCCGCGGCGCCTTCGGCGGCATTGGCGCCTCTCCGGGCGGCGTCGGCGCCTTCGGTGTCGGTGCCGCCTTCAGCGGCGGGACCGCTCTCGGCGGCGCCCTCGGTCGCGCTCGGGTAGCGCACGTGGTAGAGCCGGCCCGCCTGCTCCTCGTGCACCACCTCGAGATCGGACAGCGCGGTCCGGCACCGGGTGCACCAGTTCACGATGTACTTGCCGCGATAGATCAGCCCCTCGCGGTAGAGGGTCACGAACACCCGGCGGACCGCCCGCGACAGGTCGTCGTCGAGGGTGAACCGCTCGCGGCTCCAGTCGACCGACGACCCCAGGGTGCGCATCTGGCTCGTGATGGTGCCGTGGCTCTGACGGCTCCACGCCCGCACCCGCTCCACGAACGCCTCGCGGCCGAGGGCGTGGCGGTCGGTCCCCTCGTCGGCGAGGTGCTTCTCGACGACGTTCTGCGTCGCGATGCCCGCGTGGTCGGTGCCCGGCAGCCACAGCACGTCGTGGCCGGTCATCCGTTTCCAGCGGCAGACGATGTCCGGCAGGGTCTGGTTCAGGGCGTGGCCGATGTGCAGCACGCCGGTGACGTTGGGGGGCGGCAGCACCATGCTGAACGGCGGGCGCGACGACGCCGGATCGGCGCGAAAGGCTCCGCTCGACTCCCAGAACGCGTACCACTTCGGGTCGACCGTGGCGTGGTCGAACCCCTTGCTCAACTCGCGCATGTCACTCATCGTATCAAGCCGCCGGCGATGCGCCGGAGGGCGCATCGGGGTGGGGGGAAAGTTGCAGGGTCGGTGTGCTCGGGTGGACGCTGCCGATGCCGGATGTGCCGACGATTCGAGTCGCGGGCGAGGCGGATCGACCTCAGACCGGCTCGATCCGGCCGATCTGGTCGCGCACCAGCCGCTCGGCCACGCGGGCGACGACTTCGGAGACGAGCTCGCCGGTCACGTCTTCCGACAGGCGTTCGACCACCCGCTCGGCCACCCGCTCGATGAGGTCCTCTTCGCCGGCCGACGCGGCGTGGCGAGGCCAGGGATAGGCCGCGCGGGCCCGATCGGGGTCCCCCTGCTCGGCCGCGAGAAGCGAGGCGAAGGCGTCGGCCAGCGAAGGCGTCGCGGGGGCCTCCACCGCGGGTACGGCCGGCGCCGGCGGCGCCCCGTCCCCCGCGACTCCCCGCCGCGCCGACGATTCGGCCGCGCCGGCCGACGCGGCGGTCGCCTCTGCTTCCGGGGCCGCCGGAGCGGCGGCCTCCGTCCCCGGCGCCCCGCCCTCGTCGGCGCCCGCTCCCTCGGCAGCTGCCGCCGCCTCTGCTTCCGGGACCGCCTCCGGGTCCGCGGGAGGCGGTGACGTCGGCGACGGCGCGGAGACCGCGCCCGCGGCGCCGGTCGGCTGCGCATCGGCTGCCGGCGCGGACTCCCGCGCCGCGGGCGGGCCATCCGGCCCCGCGGGCGAAGCATCCGGCCCCGCGGGAGCCGGCGTCGACGGTTCCGACGGCGCCGCGGCGCCCGGCGTGGCGCCCTGACTTCCCGCTGCCGGCGCGCTGTCGCCGATTGCCGGGGCCGGGGCCGCAATCGACGTCGCGCCGGCCGCCCCCGGCGTGCCCGCATCGGCATCCGCCGGCGTGCCGAGGAGCTCGCGGACGCGAGTGACAACCGCCTTCGGCTCGAACGGCTTCACCAGCACCGCGTCGCAGCCGACCTCGCGAGCCCGGTTGCCGTCGACCGGATCGAAGGCTCCCGTCAGCAGCACCACCGGGATGTGCGACAGGGCGCGGTCGGCCTTGACGAACGCCGACACGTCGTATCCGTCCTTCTCCGGCATGTTGGTGTCGGCGAGCACGATGTCCGGCGGGTCGCTGGCAATGCGCTCGATCGCCTCGCGGCCGTCGGCGACGGTCACCACCCGGACGTCCTCCTCGGCGAAGGTCATCTCGATGACGCGCTGAATCGTGGCGCTGTCGTCGGCAAGCAGAAGCGTATCAGGCATGGGCAGGTCCGTCCCTCGACAGGACGTAGCAGCTACGGATTCGGCGAATCACCGGGCGGCGGCCGCGTCGACCGCACGGGACGAACCGCGGGTCAGGCCAGCGCGGCCCGGTGGTGCTCGCGAATGAAGTCGACGATATCCCGCATCGGGGTTCCGGGCTGAAACACGCCCTCGATGCCCATGGCCCGCAACCCCGGCAGATCGGCGTCGGGGATGATGCCGCCCAAGACCACGAGGACGTCGTCGAGGCCCTTCTCGCGCAGCAGCTCCATCACCCGCGGGCAAACGTGGTTGTGGGCCCCCGACAGGATGGACAGGCCGATGACCCCGGCGTCCTCCTGCAGGGTCGCCTCGACGATCTGTTCGGGGGTCTGGCGCAACCCCGTGTAGATGACCTCCATGCCCTCGTCGCGGAGGGCGCGGGCGATCACCTTCGCGCCGCGGTCGTGGCCGTCGAGCCCCGGCTTGGCGATGACGACGCGAATCGGGTCCTGGGTCATTCTCGGGGGCCGGCTACGGCTGCACACGGAACGCGACGAGCGCCGACGCGGTCTCGCCGCCCGCCTCCGCCGACAGCTCGACGAGGTAGTCTCCCCGCGGAAACGGCGAGAGCTGCAGGAGCGCCTGGTGCGGACCGTCGTCCTCGGGCGCATCCACCGGCAGCTCCATCATGGCCGTGCCCTCGCGGCTCAGCAGCCGGGCGCGCACCTGCGGCGCGACCCCGCCGGGCGCGTAGGCCTCGACCCGGAAGAGGAGCTGATCGGCCCGGCGGAAGAAGCGCGACGCCGTCGGCACCGCGTCGGGGTCGGCGAGCAGCCCGCGCAGCTCGACCGCGTTGCGCGCCCTCAGCACCTGCGGCGTGCTGAGGGCGACATCGGGACCCGTGAAGTCGGGCGCCACCAGCTCGTCGATAGCCCGATCGAGGAGATCGCCGTACTCGTCCTCGATGCCGATGTTGAGCTCGAGCTCGCCCGGATCGACCTCGAACCGGACCCGGGGCAGCCGGCCCGCCGACGCGCCCGGCACCTCTCCGCGGAAGTAAGCGCTGCTGTCGCTCATCGCCATCAGCATCACCTGCGATGCCGATTCCCGGCGGCGGCCGCGGTCGCCGCCGATCGGCTCCCACACGAACGTCAGCTGCGTCCTCCCCTCGTCGCCTCGGCGGGCGCCGACCCAGGTCCGGACGTAACGACCCCGCATCGGCTCGGCGAGGGCCGCCAGCGCGGTGTCGACGGCTCGGGGAGGCCCGGGCCTGGGCGGGGCGAGCACCCGGGCCGCGTTCTCGGCGGTCAGGGCGTAGTAGCCCTTGCGGGCCCGCACCCGGACGTCGTCCCGCAGCACGTCCACCTCGATCTCATGGAACTCGCCGTCCGTCGGCGCCACCGACGACGTGTACCCGAGCAGGTAGTACGCGCTCTGGTCGCTCACGATCTGGGTCAGGCCGGGCAGCATGTCGTTGCGGTTGATGATGGCCCGGCCGTCGGTCTCGTCCGCGAGCAGGCGCAGGGTGTTCTGCAGCTCGCGCAACATGCGGTAGTCGGTGCGCATGTCGATGGTGACGTTGCTCGAGTCGTACTCGCCGACGGCCAGCCCCGGGGATCCACCATGTAGAAGCTGGTGTTGTTCTTGTTGGCGAGGTCGGCCGTATACAGAAGCTCAGTACGCATGTAGGACGACTCGAAGAACTGCGAGGTCTCTTCGAGATGGGACTCGCCGGCCAACGGGTTGTACCGCTGCGGATTGAAGAGGCCTCCGCTCAGGGCGTCCATGTCGCGCAGCTGGGGCGGCACGTAGTTCGTGTAGCCCTCGCTCAGCACGATCACCGACTTGCGCCCCTCGCGCAGTCCCCCGAGAAAGACGGCCAGCCCCTTCAGGGCGGACAGGCTGACGTCGTTGCGAATCATCTCGACCACGGTGGTCGGATAGTTCACGTACTGATGCTCGTACATGTTGCGCGGCTCGTAGTCGTACTTGACACCCTCGAAACCCTCGAGGGCCCGGACGATCTGCGCATGGTTCCGGGTCAGCCGCATGTCGAGGATCGGAGTCAGCGGGTACATGACGCCGACGAGGTCGGTCGGCCGGAGCTGCGTCTCGACGAACTCGACTAGCGTCGACCGCATCCGCATGGCACTCGTGTCCCGCACGTGGTAGTCGTCGAGAAAGAACACGAAGATGCGCGAGTCCGGCCGGGCCGCCTCGCGCTCCTGGTCGTAGTCGTTGCGGATGCTGGACGGCGGCGGCAGCGCGGGGTCGGGCACCCCGGTGACCTCCACCAGCCGGAACGACTCGATGGTCTGCTCGACGTCGTCCTCGAAGACCCGGAAGTCGTCGGGGGTCAGGTCGAGAATCGGGTTGCCGTCCTCGTCGGTGACGATGGCGTCGACCCGAACGAAGTTGATTCCGGTCTGGAAGACGGGCGGCTGCGGCTGCCCGTCGGCCTCCGCGGAGGCCCCGGCTTCGGCGCCCTCGGTCCGGCCTGCCTGCGGTTCCTGGGCGGGAACGCCGGCGCCCGGCAGGAGCATCCACGCGGCCGCCAGCACCAGGGCCGCCCACGCGGACCGATGCCGCGCGATCCGGACACCGGCACCGCTCCCCATGCGCCATCCAATGCTCGACATCGCTTCTCCCTCCGCCAAGAGACGCTGACGTCCAATCATACCACTCGGATCCCCGCCGCCCGGCGCCGGTGCGGCCCCCCCGCGGCCCCGCCTCTCCGCGCCGCTCGCGTATGATCCAGGAAGCACCGGCGCCGGCGGACCCGCGGCCACCCGCTCCCGGAGCTCGCGGCGAACCCGTGGGGGCCCGGCCACGGGGACCATCCCTCGAACCGACGGAACGGCGAACCCATGCGCCTCGAGCTCACCGCCGAACAGGAAGCGTTTCGCGCCTCGGTGCAGCGGTTCGCGGAAGCGGAGGTGCGGCCGCGGGCGGCGGAGATCGACGCGGCCGACCGCTTTCCCGCCGATCTCGTCGAACGCGCCGGCCGTCAGGGGCTGATGGGGGTCGCCATTCCCGTCGCCGCCGGGGGCGCCGGCCGCGACTACGTCAGCTACGCGGCGGCGATCGAGGCGATCGCCGGGGCCAGCGCCACCCTTGCCGCGATCCTGTCGGTCAACAACTCCCTCGTCGCCGAGGTCGTCGCCCGGTTCGGGTCCGCGGCCCAGCGCGACGCGTGGCTCCGGCCCCTCGCCGGCGGCGGCGCGATCGGCGCCTTCGCGCTCTCCGAGCCCGACGCCGGCACCGACGCCGCCAACCAGCAGACCCTGGCCGTGCCCGACGGCGGGGGCTACCGGCTGGACGGACGCAAGGTGTGGGTCGCCAACGGGGCCGCCGCCGACGTGTTCATCGTTTTCGCGGCCACCGAGCCGGGCATCGGGGGCCGGGGGGTGACGGCGTTCCTGGTCCCCGCCGGCGCGCCGGGGCTGCGCGCGTCGCCCACCCCCGACACCCTCGGCGTCCGCGGCCTCGGGTGCCGGGACCTCGACCTCGAGGCGGTGCGCGTCCCGGCCGAGGCGATGCTCGGCGACCCCGGCGGCGGATTCCGCATCGCCATGTGGGCCCTCGACGGGGGCCGGGTGGCGATTGCCGCCCAGGCCGTCGGCGTCGGCCAGGCCGCCTTCGACGAAGCGCTGGCGCACGCCCGGCGCCGCCGGACGTTCGGGCGCGCCATCGGCCGGTACCAGGCGGTGCAGTGGATGCTCGCGGACATGGCCACCGAGCTCGAGGCGGCGCGCATGCTCGTCTACCGGGCCGCCGCCGCCAAGCAGACGCAGGAGCGCAGCGCCGCCGAGGCGGCCATGGCCAAGCTCTACGCGTCGGAGGCGGCGCACCGGGCGGCGGACAAGGCGATGCAGATCCTGGCCTCGGCCGGCTACCGCCGGGGATCGACGGTCGAACGGCTGTTCAGGGACGTGCGGGCGACCGAGATCTACCAGGGCACCTCGGAGGTGCAGCGCATGGTCATCGCCGCCCACCTCCTCGCCGAACGCTGATCGCCTCCGTACCCCGCCGGCGCGAAACTACCCGCCGACGGCGAGGCGGTCGAAGATCGGGACCAGGCGCGCCAGGGTCTGCGGGGGGGTCTCGGGCACGACCCGGGTCGTCCCGACGACGGTCATGAAGTTGGTGTCGCCTTCCCAGCGGGGCACCACGTGCAGATGCAGGTGGCCCGGGATCCCGGCGCCGGCGGGCCTCCCCAGATTGATCCCCAGGTTCATGCCGTGAGGCCGGTACGCCTCGCTCAGGGCGACCTCGGCCCGTTGCGCCATCGTCATCAGCTCGCCGAGCTCGGCCGCCGAGGCCTCGGCGAGCGAGCCGATGTGCCGGTTCGGCACCACCATGACGTGCCCGTTGTTGTAGGGGTACAGATTGAGGATCACGAAGCACGTCTCGGCGCGCGAGACGATCAGCGAGGGATCGTGCGTCGAGGCTTCGGCGACCCCGGCCAGGGCGGCGCAGAACACGCAGTCGCGCCCGGAGGCGGCGCCTTCGGACGCGCCGACTCCCGAGGCGCTGCCGCTCACGTAGTCGAGCCTCCAGGGGGACCAGAGTCGTTCCATTTGGGCGGCACTCCGGGGAACCGGACGCGGAGCCCCGGCGCCCGCACCGCACGTCGGCCTGGAAGGGCCGAGGTCAGTAGCCGGGAGGCCCTCCCGGCCCCGGCATCGCCGCGGGGGCCGGCTCCGGCCCCGCCGGTTCTCGCGGAACGCTCGCGCCCGGCTCCGGCGCCCGGTTGATCAGCTCCTTGAGCTCCTTGCCCGGCTTGAAGTACGGAACGCGCTTCGGGGGCACGTCCACGCGGTCCCCGGTTTTCGGGTTCCGCCCCTTTCGCGGCTCGCGCTGCCGCAAACGGAAGCTGCCGAAACCCCGCAGCTCGATCTTCTCGCCCCGATGCAGCGCGGTGATGATGCTGCGGAACACCGTATCGACGATGACCTCGGAGTGCTTCTTGGTCAAGTCGGCGGCCCGAGACACTTCCTCGACGAGCGCCGCCTTGGTCACGCTGCCGCCTGCCACCGGGATCTCCCTCGCTCCATGGGCCGAGCCGGATGCGCCGACGACGCCTGGAGCCCGGGAGTCTGCACCGTGGAACGGCGAAGGCTCCCGCAGGGTTGGTTGGGCCGCCAAGGGGATGCCGCGCCGCGACCCTGCGGTCGCGTTGGGAGCTTCGCCGGCGAAGCTCCCGCGGTGACGATTGGCGGGCTAGGTCTGGTGCTTGAAGTGGTCTCCCAGGGTCACCTCCGGCGATCCGGTCGCCGTGCCGTAGGCCTCCCAGTCCGCCTCGTAGTCGTCCGACTTCAGGGCCCGGATGCTGAGGCCGATCTTCCGCTCCGACGGGCTCAGCTTGATGATCTTCATGCTGGTGACCTCGTCGACCTTCAGCTCGACCTTGTCGCGGCCCGTGTTCTCGTCGAACTCCGACACGTGGATGAGCCCCTCGATGCCCTCCGCCAGCTCCACGAAGGCGCCGAAGTTGGTGATGCGGACCACCTTGCCCTCGACCACCGACCCGACCTTGTTGTTCTCGAAGAACTCGTCCCATATGTCGGTCGCGAGCTGCTTCAGCCCCAGGGACAGCCGCTGGTTGTCGGGGTCGACGTTGAGGACCATCGCCTCGACCTCGTCGCCCTTCTTCACGACCTCCGACGGGTGCTTGAGGCGCTTGCTCCACGACATGTCCGAGATGTGGATGAGCCCGTCGATGCCCTCCTCGACCTCGACGAACGCGCCGAACTCGGTCAGGTTGCGGACCCGCCCCGTCAGCCGGGACCCGATCGGGTACTTGTCGGCGAGCTGATGCCACGGGTTCGACTCGATCTGCTTCAGCCCGAGCGAGATGCGGCGGGCCTGGGGGTCGACGCCGAGCACCATCGACTCGACCGCGTCGCCCACCGTGAGCAGCTTGGACGGATGCTTGACCCGCTTGCTCCACGACATCTCCGAGACGTGGATCAGGCCCTCGACCCCCGGTTCGAGCTCGATGAACGCCCCGTAGTCGGTCAGGCTCACGACCTTGCCGCTCAGCCGCATGCCGACCTGGTAGCGTTCCTCGACCGCCGTCCACGGGTCGGCGTGGAGCTGCTTGTAGCCCAGGGACACCCGCTCGGTGGCGCGGTCGAACTTCAGCACCACCACGTCGACCTCGTCGTTCACCTTGAAGAGCTCCGACGGATGCGCGGCGCGGCCCCACGACATGTCGGTCACGTGCAGCAGCCCGTCGAGCCCGCCCAGATCGATGAACGCGCCGTAGTCGGTGATGTTCTTGACGACCCCGCGGAACACCTTGCCCTCTTCGAGGGTCGCCAGGGTGTGCTTCTTCTTCTCGGCGTTCTCTTCCTCGAGAAGGGCCTTGCGGGAAAGCACGATGTTGCCGCGCTTCTTGTTGACCTTGATGACCCGCATGCGCAGCTCCTGGCCGCGCAGCGCATCGAGGTTGCGCACCGGCCGCACGTCCACCTGCGAGCCCGGCAGGAACGCCCGGACCCCGATGTCGACGGCCAGCCCGCCCTTGATCCGCTCGATGACTCGGCCGATGACGACCTTCTGATCGTCGTAGGCCTTCTCGACCTCGTCCCAGATCTTCATCTTCTCGGCCTTCTCGCGCGAGAGCACGATGTGGCCGTCCCGGTCTTCGGTGCGTTCGAGCAGAACGTCGACGGCATCGCCCGCCCGGACGATGCAGTCGCCGTTCTCGTCGAGGAACTCCTGGATGGCGATCATCCCTTCCGACTTGTATCCGACGTCGACCACCACCTCTGACGACGACACCTTCAGCACGGTGCCGGTAATCACTTCGCCTTCGGCGATGTTGCGGAAGCTGCCCTCGTACAGCTGGAGCAGTCGCTCGTACTCCTCCCGACTCGACGATTCGTCGTCGTCGTAGTGGTCGGTCATGACCATCATGGGAGCGGGTCGTGCGGTCTTCTCCGAGCGGTCCACTTCGACGTCTTCTACCTTCGTCATGGAATTGCGAATCCTCCTGTGAGTGCCGGCCGCCGCCCACGCGGTTCGGCCGTCGCCAAGGCAACCGCAGCGGCGGCCGCCGTTGCCGAAACGCATCGATTGGCGATAAGCGGCAGACTATACGACAGTTATCGGCACGCGTCAAATGCGCTCGACGCCGCCGCAATCACCCCGGCCGGCCCGCCCCCCCGCGCTCCGGCAACCGATCCCGCACGATGGCGAGAACCCGCTCGATGACCGCCTCCAGCCGCAGGCCGGTCGTGTCTACGCGCACCGCGTCGGCGGCCATCACGAGGGGCGAGCTGTCGCGGGTGCGGTCGGAACGGTCTCTCGCCTCGAGGGCGCTCGCGACGGCCGACAGGGTCGACGCATTGCGGCCCAGGCCGTGCGCCGGATCGGCGGCGCGCCGGGCCGCCCGCTCCTCGGGGGCGGCGTCGAGGTAGATCTTCACGTCGGCGTCCGGAAAGACGATCGTGCCGATGTCCCGACCCTCCATCACCAGCCCGTCGGCCGATGCGCAGGCGCGCTGCCGGTCCACGAGCACCGCCCGCACCGACGGCATGCGGGCCACGCGGGCGGCGGCGGCGTCGATGGTCGCATTGCGTATCCGGTGCGTCACGTCGTGGCCGCCGACGGTCACCGTTCCCCGGTCCTGGGTCAGCTCGGCCCGCTCCGCCAGCTGCTTCACCGCCGGCTCGTCGTCGAGCGCGAGCCCCTGGTGGCCGGCCAGCCACGCGACCGCCCGGTACATCGCGCCGGTGTCGATGTAGCGGCATCCCAGCGCCTCGGCGACCGCGCGCGAGACGCTCCCCTTGCCGGCCCCCGAGGGCCCGTCGATCGCGACCACCGGGGTGATACGGGCCGGGCCTCCAGTCGGTTTCATCAGCGACGGCTCGCAGGCTCCTGCGCCCCGCGGGCGGCGCCGGCGTCGACGGCGCGGCGCAGGGCCGCCACCTCGCGCGGCGTCAGGTCGCGGAACTCGCCCGGGCGCAGGGTCCGATCGCGGATCGGCCCGATGGCCACCCGGCGCAGTCGCACCACCGGGTGCCCGACCGACTCGCACATGTACCGTATCTGACGCTTCCGCCCCTCGGTGACGCCGATCCGGATCAACGACTGGTCTCCGGCCCGGCCGCGCCCCGCCGACACCAGGCTGGCCGTCGCCGGCAGCGTCCGGCGGCCGTCGACCACCACCCCGCCGGCCAGCCGCTTCAGCGCCGAGGCGGTCGGCACGCCCCGCACCCGCGCCTCGTACACGCGTTCCACGCGGTGCCGCGGATGGGTGAGGCGGGCCGCAAGGTCGCCGTCGTTGGTCAGCAGCAGCAACCCCTCGCTGTCGTAGTCCAGCCGCCCCACCGGATAGACCGATTCGCGGACCCCCGACAGGAGGTGCATGACCGTCCGCCGCCGCTCCGGATCGTCCCGGGTAGTGACCACGCCGCGCGGCTTGTTCAACAGCAGGTACCGCCGCCGCCCCCCGGCCCCGATGCGGCGCCCGTCGACGCGGACGTCGTCGGCGGCGGGGTCGGCCCTGGCGCCGGGCGTCGACACCACCGCCCCGTTGACGGTGACCCGGCCGTCGCGCATCAGCGACTCCGCCGCCCGGCGCGACGCGACGCCGGCCCCGGCAATCAGCTTCTGCAGCCGCACGCCCTCCGTGGCCGCGGGGGGTCTCATCGTCGTGAGCCTGTCCTTCGGGCCGGCCAATGACCGCTCTCCGCTGTCTCCGGCACGGCCGACTAGTGAACCTGCCCGGACGGCGGGGTCCCCGGGTCGCCGGACGTCTCCACCGGGTCGTCGAACGGCAACCCCTGGACCTGCGACCCGCCCGCGGCCAGCGCCGCCGGCACCTCCATGCCGAGGGCCTCGGCCATCTCCTCGACCTTGGGCAGGTCGCCGAGATCGCTCAGGCCGAACTGGTTCAGGAACTCCTGCGTCGTCGCGTAGAGGAACGGCCGCCCCACCACCGGCTTGCGGCCGGTCACCTTCACCAGGTGGCGCTCGAGCAGCGTCCCCACCACCCCCGACACGTTCACGCCCCGAATCTCCGCGATCTCCGCGCTGGTGATGGGCTGCTTGTAGGCGATGACGGCGAGCGTCTCGAGCGCCTGCACCGACAGGCGCTGCTTCGAGTGCTGGTGGAACAGCCGCCGCACCCACTCGTGCAGATCGGGCCGGGTGCAGATCTGATAGCCGCCGGCCACCTGCACCATCTGCAGGCCGGCCCGCTCCGCGTACTCGGCCTGCAGGGCGGCCAGCGCCTGCTCGATGTCCTCCATCGGCGTCCCGTCGAGCAGCTCGAGCAGCGTCGCCGGCGTCAGCGGATCCGGCGACGCGAATATCAGGGCTTCCAGAATCGCTTTGAGATCGTCCGACATGCTCGGTTGTCCAACCCGAAAACCCGCCCGGACCCGAAAACCCGCCCGGACCCGCAGGGCCGCCCTGCGCACGGCCGCCCCGAACGCGCGAAAGACACGGCAGAGCATCCGCGCTCGCGCCATAATCCGCCGTCGCAGCGGGATGAGCGGCCTCAGGAGGCCGGGCGCCGCCCGCTCCCCCCGTCGGCGGCCGGTTCCACCGGCTTCGGCGCGTCCTTCGGCGGCTCGCGGCGATACACCCGGATCGGGCCGCACGACCCGGATTGAAACACGCGTATCAGCTTCAGCCGAATCATCTCCAGCACCGCGAGGAACGTCGTGATGAGCTCGACGCGGCTGCCGTCCTCGGCGAAGAGCTCCTCGAACCCGCAGGCCTTGACCTGGCCGAGCCGCTCCATCAGCTGCCGGGTCCGGGTCTCGATGGACACCTCGGCCGCCGGCAGAGGCACCCCCGGCCGCGTCCGGGCGCGCTTGAGGACCGACTGGAACGCCTCCAGCAGCCCGAACAGGTCGGCCTCGAGCTCCCGCTCGAACGGCTCGCCAGCGAGATCCGCCAGGCGCTCGTCGGCGCGTCCCCACTGCGCGTTGCGCACCGTCTGCCGTTCGTGCAGCAGCTCGGCCGCCGCCTTGAACCGCTGGTGCTCAATGAGGCGCCGGACGAGGGCCTCGCGCGGGTCCTCGGGATCCTCCGCATCCTCGGCCCCCGTCTCCGGCCGGGGGACCAGCGTCCGCGCCTTGATATGGATCAGGGTGGCCGCCATCACCAGGAACTCGCCGGCGGTGTCGAGGTCGAGCTCTTTCATCAGCTCGATGTACTCGATGTACTGCTGGGTGATCAACGCGATGGGGATGTCGTAGATGTCGATCTCGTTCTTGCGGATGAGGTGCAGCAGCAGGTCGAGCGGCCCCTCGAAGTTGTCGAGGCGGACCGGATAGTCCTCGAGGACCGACTCGAAGTCGCCGGCCCGGTCCGCGCCGGCCCGTCCCTCGCCCGTCTGCGGCGCGGCTCGGTTCGTCATCGGTAGGCCAGCCCGACCGCCTCGCGGACCTGCTTCATCGTCTCCTGCGCGATGCGGCGCGCCTGCAGCGATCCGTCCATCAGGATCTCACGAACCCGCCCCGGGCGCGCCAGCACCTCGGCCCGGCGCTCGCGCAGCGGGTCGAGGGCGGCGTTGAGGGCGCGGGCCAGCTTCTGCTTGACCTCGACGTCGCCCACCGCGCCGGCGCGGTAGCGCGCCTTCAGATCGTCGACCTCGGCGATGTCGGGGTTGAAGGCGTCGTGGTACGTGAACACCGGGTTGCCCTCGACGGTGCCGGGGATGTCGGCGCGGACCCGCTTGGGGTCCGTGTACATCCGCATCACCTTCTTCTTCACCGTCGCGGCGTCGTCCGACAGGCTGATGGCGTTGTCGTAGCTCTTGCTCATCTTCCGGTTGTCGAGCCCGGGCAGCCGGGGAAAGCTCGTGAGCAGGGCCTGCGGCTCGGGGAACAGCTCGCCGAAGAACCCGTGGAACCGCCGCACCACCTCGCGGTCGAGCTCGAGGTGCGGGACCTGGTCGTCGCCCACCGGCACGCAGTTCGCCTTGTAGATGATCACGTCGGCGCCCTGCAGAAGCGGATAGCCGAGGAACCCCAGGGTCGAGAGGTCCTTCTCGGCGAGCTGGTCGATCTGCTCCTTGTAGGTCGGCACCCGCTCGAGCCAGGGGATCGGCACCACCATCTGCAGCAGCAGGTAGAGCTCGGCGTGCTCGGGCACCTGCGACTGGATGAACAGCGTGCTCCGCTCGGGGTCGACGCCGGCGGCAATCCAGTCCGCCGCGTTGTCGCAGGCGTTCTCGACGAGCCCGCCGGTGTCGGCGTACTCGCTCGTCAAGGCGTGCCAGTCGGCGACGAAGTACATGCAGTCGTAGTCGTCCTGCAGCCGGGCCCACTGCTGCAGCGCCCCGACCAGATGGCCGAGGTGCAGCTTGCCGGTCGGACGCATGCCGGAGACGACGCGTGGCTTCACGGCAGCAACCATCCCATCAGCAGCGACATCGGCGGCCCGATCAGCCGGTACAGCCAGCCGGTCGCCATCAGCACGAGGAGAATCAGGAACCCGAACGGCCGCACGAGCCGGTCGTAGGGCTCGGCCAGCCACTCCGGCAGCAGCCCCGCCAGCACGTTCCCGCCGTCGAGGGGCGGCACCGGAATCATGTTGAACACCGCCAGCAGCAGGTTCAGCTGCAGCATGGCGAACGCGAACGTCGCCACCGTCCCCGCCCACCCCTCGGCCGCCTCCAGGCCGACGGAGGCCAGCAGCCACGACGCGCCGACCGCGAGCACGATGTTGCTGGCCGGCCCCGCCGCCGCGATCACCAGGAAGTCCTGTCGGGGGCGCCGCAGATTGGCCGGATTGACCGGCACGGGCTTGGCCCAGCCGAACACGAACCCGCCCGCGAGGATGCCCAGCAGGGGCAGGATCACCGTGCCAACGGGGTCGACGTGCACGGCCGGGTTCAGCGAGATCCGGCCGAGCCGCCGGGCCGTGGGGTCGCCGTACCAGTCGGCCGTCACCGCGTGGGCCGTCTCGTGGATCGTCAGGGACAGGAGCAGCACCGGCAGGATGACGAGGAGCTGACCGATATCGGGCAAGACTCGTCAGGATAACGTACCTGGCCCGCCCGCCGTTGCTCCGGGAGTCTCGCGCCGCGAGAACTCCCACCACGACCGCAAGGTCGAGCAGCAGCCGCCGCTGGGCGTCGAACCAACCCTCCGGCAGCCCGCGCCGTTCTATGGCGCGAACTCCTGCCGCCCCGAGGCGAAGTGCCCCAGCACCGCATCGGCGACCTTGGCCCCGACCACCGGCACGAGCTCCTCGCGGGTCGCCCGCCGGACGTTGGCCACGCTCCCGAACCGGGTCAACAGCACCCGCCGCCGGCGCGGCCCCACGCCGGGGATGCCGTCGAGGGCGGTCTGCAGGTCGCGGCGCGACCGCGCCTTCCGGTGGAAGGTGACCGCGAAGCGGTGGGCCTCGTCGCGCATCCGCTGCAGCAGGAGCAGGGCCGGGCTCGCGCGGTCGAGGGCGATGGGCTCGGCCGCGTCGCGGGTGATGACGAGCTCCTCCTGCTTCGCCAGCCCCACCGCCACGAGGTTCGAGAGGCCGAGCGACGCGAACGCCTCGTAGGCCGACGAGAGCTGCCCGCGGCCCCCGTCGATCACGACCAGATCGGGCAGCGGCCCCCCGTCGTCGAGCAGCCGGCGGTACCGCCGGCCGACCACCTCGCGCATCGACGCGAAGTCGTCCAGAAGACGGGCCTCGCCGGCGGCGGCCTGGCCAGCCGCGCCGGGAGCCGGGCTCGCCGCGCGGGGGCCCTTCCCCTTCCCGCCCCGCCGGCGGCGGGGCGGCGGCGCGCCCGGCAACGCGGTGCGCTCCTCGCCCCAGCTCGTGCCCCGGACCCGGTACTTCCGGTAGTCCTTGCGCACCGCGCGGCCGTCCTCGCAGACCACCATCGACCCGACGGTCTCGGCCCCCTGCAGGGTGGAGATGTCGAAGCACTCGATGCGCCGGGGGACGCCCGGCAGCCCCAGCACCACCCGCAGCTCGTCGAGGGCGGCGGCCCCCGCGCGGGCCTCGTCGCTGTAGCGCGACCGGTAGGCGAGGGCCGCGTTGCGGGTGGCGAGGTCGAGCAGCCCCCGCTTCTCGCCCCGCTTGGGCACGCCGATGTGCACCTTCCGCCCCGCCCGCTCGCTCAGCCAGGCGGCCAGCGCCTCGGGCTCGTCGATCTCGACCGGCAGGTGCACCTCGGGGGGCGCGGCACGCTCCTCGTAGAACTGCTGCACCGCCGCCTGCACCGTCTCCCGCTCCGGCGACCCCGCGCCCGCCGGCACGTCGGCGGCCAGCTCGACCCGCTCGATGACCCGCCCGCCCCGCATCTGGAACACCTGGATGATCGCGCCCGACGGCCCCAGCTTGACCCCGAAGGCGTCGCGGTCGCCCAGCCGCACCGACGACATCTTCTGCTGGCGGTCGCGCAGGGTCTCGACGGTCCTGATGGCGTCGCGGGTCTGCGCCGCCTCCTCGTAGCGCAGGTCGTCCGCGGCCTCCCGCATCCGCCGCTTCAGGTCGCCGATGAGCTCGTCGTTCCGGCCCTCGAGGAAGAGCCTGGTGTGCTCGACCGCCTCGGCGTACTGCTCGGGGCTGCACAGGCTGTCGACGCACGGGGCTACGCACCGCTTGATGTCGTACTCCAGGCAGGCGCGCCCCCGCCGCCCGTTGATGACCTCGTTGCACGACCGGATGCCGAACAGCTTGTGGGTCAGCGACATCGTCTTCCGCGCGAAGGTCGCGGGCAGGAACGGCCCCGCGTAGGTGTGCCCGTCGCGGGGGTCGACCCGGCGCGCCACCAGCACGCGCGGGAACGCCTCGCCGGTCGTCAGCTGCAGGTACGGGTAGTTCTTGTCGTCGCGCAGGAGGATGTTGAACCGCGGCGACCGCTGCTTGATGAGATGGGCCTCGAGGGCGAGGGCCTCGACCAGCGAGTCGGTGACGATGACCTCGAGCCGCGTCACCTCGTCGAGGAGGGCGTCGGTCTTGGGGCTCGACCCGTACGCCCCCAGATAGCTGCGCACCCGCGCCCGCAGCGAGCGCGCCCGGCCCACGTAGAGGGTCTCGCCGGCCGCGTCGAGGTACAGGTAGACGCCGGGCTGCTCGGGCAACGCCGCGATGCGCTCCTTGAGATCACGAATGGCCATGGACTAAACTGCTGGGTTGGTGCCATCGGAGCGGCCCGCGCCGGGGGCGGGCGCACCGACGGTATCCTATCAGTCTGCGCCGCGGGCGCGGGGCAGACCGGCGGCGGGGTCGATTGGGCGGCAAGCGGGCCGAGAGGCGGCGCTTCCGGGCCAGCTCCGCATCTCCTCCATGACCTTCACGGGCGCCATCGGCGCCGCCTGCATGTTTCCGCTCCGCGCCATCATCCGGGCGTGCGTGGCGTTGCGCATTCACCCCAACGTCCTCACCCTGGTCGGGGTGTTCATCAACTTCATCGCGGCGTGGTTCTTCGCGCAGGGCGAGTTCGTCACCGCCGGCTTCATCATGCTCGTCGCCAACATCTTCGACTTCATCGACGGGAAGGTGGCCGAGGCGACCAACCAGTCGTCGCGGTTCGGGGGGTTCTGGGACTCGGTGATGGACCGGTTCTCGGACCTGTCGCTGTTCATCGGCGTCATCTACCTCTACGCGCAGCTCGGGCGCACCGACTACGTCATGGTCGCGGCCTTCGCGATGATGTTCTCGGTGATGACCAGCTACACGCGGGCCCGGGCCGAGTCGATGATCGACAAGTGCAAGGTCGGGTTCATGGAGCGCCCCGAGCGCATCGTCCTCGTGATGATCGGGGCGTTCACGAACCGGATGGGGGCGGTCCTCTGGGTGATCCTGGTGCTGTCGGTCGTCACCGTGCTCGACCGCATCTACTTCACGTGGCGGGCCCTCAGGACCGAAGAGGCGGGGGCGCGGTGACCACGAAGCGACTGCTGACGTTGCCGGCGCGGGCGGTCTGGCACGCCCTGTTCTGGACGTTCGAACGGGCCACGTGGCAGTACGACCTCATGGTGATCGCCATTCTCGCGTTCGTCTGGCTCACCCCGCCGGGCTGGATCGGCGACCCCACGGCGAGCGGCCCCGGGCTGATCGGCATCATCCTCGATCGCTTCCGTTAGGTCACACCACGTCCCGCTCGTCGAATCCGAGATCGAGCCCCTTGCCCGCGAAGCGGATTTCCCGGGCCGCGATCTTGTCGCGCAGGAGGCGCCGCACCTCTCCGTAGTGCTCCCGCGGCACGTCGAGGTGCCGCGCCAGGTTGCGGACGCGATCGATCAGCACCAGCCTCAGGTCCCGGTCGCCCTGCCACGACAGGCCCCCGATGCGCCCGTACGGCACGAGCCCCTTGTCGGCCCAGACGCCGGCATCGTAGAACCCGCGGCCGATGCTCAGGCTCAGGGGGAAGGCGTAGCCGTAGTAGATGAACATCATCGCCTCGCCGAACGCGTCGGCGAGGGGACGGTCCCAGACCACGAGCTTCAGGAACGCGAGGACGCCGAACAGGATGCCGAACCCGAGCGACGCCCTGTAGAAGGAGGTGCGCCGGCCCGGCCACGTCAGGACCGCCGTCGAGCGGAGGCGCAGGAACCGCAGGAACCGGCCCAGCAGCCGGACGTTGGCGACGAGGAACCCCGCCCCCAGGATCCACAGCGCGGCGGGCAGGACCGAATCGACGAAACTGGAGAACAGCTCCCCGTCAGCCACAGATCCGCCTCCCGCCGGCGGGCGGTCATGCCCGCGACTGATACTCGCCGGTCTCGGTGTTCACGCGAATGCGGTCGCCGTTGCTGATGAACGGCGGCACCTGCACGACGAGCCCCGTCTCGAGGGTCGCCGGCTTGAGCTGCGCGTTGGCGGTGGCCCCCTTGATGGCCGGCGCCGTCTCCTGCACGGTGAGCTCGACGGTCATCGGCAGGTCCAGCCCCACCGCCTCGCCCTCGAACATCGAGACCCGGATGGTCGCCTCGGGCAGCAGGTAGTTGACCGACTCGCCGAGGGTGCCGGCGGTCATCTCGACCTGCTCGTAGGTCTCGAGGTCCATGAAGTGGAACGCGTCGCCGTCGCGGTACGTGAACTGCATCTCGCGGTCGTCGAGGGCGGCCCGCGCGACGACCTCGGCCGATCGGAACTTGTGGTCGAGCAGGGTGCCGGCCCTGACGCTCCGCATCCGCGACTGCACGAACGCCTTCCCCTTGCCCGGGGTCAGGTGCGTGACGTCCATCACGCGGTAGAGGTCATCGTTGTGCTTGACGAGCATGCCCTTGCGCAGGCGTGTGGCTTGAATCGATTCCATGACGGCTATGCGACGCGCGGGCCGCGGCGGGCTCCGCGCGGATGCTTCGTGAACCCACGACCAAAAACGCGGGATCGTACCACAATGCCCTGCCCCACCCGCGCGCGGGCCGTTCGCCGACGACCCGGTGAGCCCGCCGACCCCCTGGGAGGACCGGTACTGCCCTCACCCGGCCGGGCTGCTCGCCGGCGACTTGATGAAGCCTGCCGATGGCACCGCCCTCACGCGCCGTCGGCCTGCTCGCTGCAGAGGACCGGTCGCAGATGGCGCCCGGTGTGCGACCCCGCGTGCATGGCGATCTGCTCGGGAGTGCCGAGGGCGACGATCTGCCCGCCGCCCTCGCCGCCTTCCGGCCCCAGGTCGATCACCCAGTCGGCCGACTTGATGACGTCGAGGTTGTGCTCGATGACGAGGATGCTGTTCCCTGCCTGCAGGAGCTTCCGGAACGCGGCGAGCAGCTTGGCGACGTCGTCGAAGTGCAGCCCCGTCGTCGGCTCGTCGAGGATGTACAGGGTGCGGTCGGCCCGGCGGGCGGCGAGGTGCGAGGCGATCTTGATGCGCTGCGCCTCGCCCCCCGACAGGGTCGTCGCGGGCTGGCCGAGCCGCAGGTAGCCCAGGCCGATCTCGTCGAGCAGCCGCAGCCGCCGGCAGATCTTCGCCGACCCCGCGAAGAACGCCAGGGCCTCGCGCACGGTCATGTCGAGCACGTCGTCGACGCCGCGACCGCGATACTTCACGTCGAGCACCTGCGGCTTGAACCGGCGCCCGCCGCACTCGTCGCAGGGCACGAACACGTCGGCGAGGAACTGCATCTCGACCCGCACCACCCCTTCCCCTTCGCAGTCGTCGCACCGGCCGCCCGGCACGTTGAACGAGAAGTGGCCGGGGGTGAGGCCGGCCGCGCGGGCGTCCCGCGTGTGGGAGAACAGCTCGCGGATGGGGTCGAACGCCTTGAGGTAGGTGACGGGGTTCGAGCGCGGGGTCCGCCCGATGGGGGTCTGGTCGACGAGGCTGACGTCGGTCACGAGCTCCGCGCCTTCGAGAAGGTCGTGGCGGCCGACGCGCTTGTCCCACGCCCCCTTCTGCCGCTTGATGGCCGCGTAGACCACGTCGTGCACCAGCGTCGACTTCCCCGACCCGCTGACTCCGGTGACGCAGGTCAGGGTGTTCAGGGGAATCTCGACGTCGATGCCCCGCAGGTTGTGCTCGCGGGCGCCGGCGACCCGGATGGCCAGGGGCGGGTGCTTCCGGCGGGCCGCGGGAAGCGGGATCTTCAGGTCGCCCCGCATGTACTTGGCGGTCAGCGACTGCGGCTCCTCGAGCAGGGTGTCGAACGACCCGGCGTGGATGACCCGGCCCCCCTGCTCGCCCGCCCCCAGCCCCAGGTCGACGACCACGTCGGCGGTGCGGATGGTGTCGGCGTCGTGCTCGACCACCAGCACCGTGTTGCCCTGGTCGCGCAGCTTTCGCAGGATGGCGATGAGCCGCTCGTTGTCGCGCGGATGCAGGCCGATCGAGGGCTCGTCGAGCACGTAGAGGGTGCCCACGAGGGCCGAGCCGAGGGCCGTCGCGAGGTTGATGCGCTGCGCCTCGCCGCCCGACAGCGTCGACGACAGGCGGTCGAGGGTCAGGTAGTCGAGGCCGACGTCGCGCAGGAACGACAGCCGCCGCCGGATCTCGCGCACCAAGCGGTCGGCGACCGTCCGCTCGCTCTCGCTCAGGGCGAGGCCGTCGAAGAACTCCCCCGCCTCGCCCACCGTGAGGGCGCAGATCCGGTCGATGGTCCGCCCCGCCACCTGCACCCCGCGGGCGTCGGGCCGCAGCCGGGTCCCGTCGCAGCCGGGGCAGGTGACGTACCCGCGGTAGCGGCTCAGGAACACCCTGACGTGCATCTTGTACTTCTTGCGCTCGAGGGACGCGAAGAAGCCGCGGACGCCCGCGTACCCGGCGCCATCGCCCTCGATCACGTAGTCGCGCTCGGCGTCGCTCAGCTCGCCCCAGGGGGTGTCCAGCCGCACCGCGCCGTCCGGGGCCGCCCGCATCAGCCGGGTCAGCTGGGGGCGGTACTCGGGCTTGCTCCACGGCTCGATCGCCTGGCGGCGGATCGACTTCGTCGGGTTCGGGACGACGAGGTTGAGGTCGAGCTCGATCACGTTGCCGAAGCCGTGGCAGGTGGGGCACGCGCCGAACGGGTTGTTGAACGAGAACAGGCGCGGCTCGGGCGGCTCGTAGCCGATGCCGCAGGCGCGGCATTCGAAGCGCTCGCTGAACCGATGCTCGGCCCCCGGGCGCCCGTCGGCGTCGACCTCGATGGCGAAGGCGCAGCCGCCGCCTTCGAGGTAGGCCGTCTCGATGGAGTCGGTCATGCGGGTCAGCAAGTCGGGGCCGACCCGCACGCGGTCCAGCACGATGCGCAGCGACCGCCGGCCCGCGAGGCGGGCCGGGTCGACCTCGTCGAGGCGGACCACCTGGCCGCCGGTGCCGTCCGGGTCGTCCTCGTCGGCGACGATGATCCGGGCGAACCCGCGCTTGCGCAGGCCGTCGATGGCTGCCGCCACCGGACCGCCCTCGGCGTCCGCTTCCTCCACCGCGGTGTCGAACCCCAGCAGCAGCCGGGTCCCCTCGGGCAGGGCCGCGAGCTCGCGCGCCGCCGACTCGGCCGACTCGCGGACCACCTCGCGCCCGCACTCCCGGCAGATGGTGCGGCCGATGCGGGCGAAGAACAGCCGCAGATAGTCGTGAATCTCGGTGGTGGTGCCGACGGTCGAGCGCGGGTTGCGCAGGCTGTTCTTCTGGCGAATGGCGATGGCCGGGCAGATGCCGTCGATGTGGTCGACGTCGGGCTTCTCCATGCGTTCGAGGAACTGCCGGGCATAGGCCGACAGCGACTCGACGTAGCGGCGCTGCCCCTCGGCGTAGATGGTGTCGAAGGCGAGCGACGACTTGCCCGACCCGCTGACCCCGGTGACGATGATCAGCCGGCCCGCCGGCAGGGTCAGGTCGATGTTCTTGAGGTTGTGCGTACGGGCGCCCCTGATGACGAGACGCCCTTTCGCGGCCGCGGCCTGGTCTTCTGGCATGCGAGATATGCCGCCCGCGGGCGGGCGCGCCGGGACCCGGCGAGTCGCCGGTCCCCCACGCGCCGTCCCCGGCGGTACCGTAACGGGCCAGTGTACCGCCTGCCGCGCCCGCCGTCCAACCGGCCTGACCTCCCGCGCGCCCCGGTGCGATGCCATGACCTCGACGCTTCTGCGGCTTGCGTCGTATGATGTCACTCGTCAATGCGCCATCCCCAGCCGGGGTCCGAGGCCGAGGCCGAACGGTTCGCCGAGTTGCAGGTGCGCCTCGAACCGCTGTATCGGCGGGTCTTCGCGACAGCGCCTGACCCTCGTCGCGTGCGGCGATGATTCCCCCGCGCCGCTGACGGCCAAGATCGGGGCGCCGAAGGGCCACGGCAGGCTCGGCATGGTGTGCATCGGCGCCGACCGCGGGCGGGTCCGCCGGCTGTACAGACCGAACCGTGGAGATTTCTCGATCGCGAGGGCAGCGGCCGCGCCCATCGCCACCCAACCCGGCACCAACGGCCGCTGCGGCTCCCGGCGTGACCCCCTGAACCCACAGAAGGAGAACGCATGACTCACGGAAGAACGCGACGGTGCTCCCGAATCGCGGCCACGGCCGCCGTGCTCGCCCTGCTCGCACCGGCCGCCGCCCCCGCCTCGGCGCAGTCGGACCTGCGCATCCTCATGCGGCAGAAGCTCGAGATCGCGCAGCAACTCTTCGGCGCCGTCGTGCTCGGCCGGCTCCCCGCCGTCGAGCGCGATGCGGCCGAGCTCGTGCGCATCAGCGAGACCGCCTCGTGGATGACGGCGCCGACGCCCGAGTACCTCACCCACGCCGGCGAGTTCCAGGAGGCCGCCCGCGACCTCGCCGCGGCCGCCTCGTCGGGCGACCTCGCCGAGACCTCGTCCGCCTACATGACCATCGTCGAGAGCTGCGTCCAGTGCCACCGGGAGGCGCTGCCCAGGCCCTCGCTGTGAGCCGCTCCGGGCCCTCCGCGAGCCCGGGGTGGCCAGTCGCACCGGCCCGCCCAGCCCCGCACTGAGAGCGACCGACGCAGGTCGTGCACGCCGGACCGTAACCGGCTACAATAGGGAGCAGCGAGGGTGAGCCGACGACCGTGCCCGCATCGTCCGGCTGCGGGTGCCGCGCCGCGTTTGCACCTCGTTCGACTCGCGGAGACGGCCGGGCTCCCACCCGTGACGTCCACGCAAGTCCGCGCCCCCGCGCGCATGCCGGCGTAGCTCAGTTGGTAGAGCAGCTGATTCGTAATCAGCAGGTCAGCGGTTCGAGTCCGCTCGCCGGCTCCATTAGAATCAACAACTTACAAGGGATTCGCGGAAAAGGCGAAAATGGCCGTATCAACACTGTGTCCCGCACGCCGCCCACGGAGATCGTTAACTTGTCACCGCTCTTGCTTCTCGGCACGTCGCTCCTCTCCGGTCTGTTGGCCGCCTGGATCACCCTTGCGGTAAACGCGTCGCGGGACAAGAGGAGGATCAAGAGGGACGTGCTCCGACGCTTGGCCGGCAACCGCTACTTCCTGACAGCGCAAGGCCTACAACTGCCGTCCAGCGGCGAGCCTTTCGTTGCCCTGAACGAGGTGTTTATCGTCTTCAACGACGACAAGGAAGTACTTGACGCCGTGAAGCAGCTCCGGGCCAGCGGCGGGGCCAGCGAGCACGTCGTAGCCCTAATCAAGAGAATGGCGACCGCGGCGGGAGTTCAGATCCACCTTGACGACGCTTTCATCGATTACGCCTTCACCCCGGGGCCAAGTCTGCAACGGCCTCGTCCGGAAGGCGGAAGGCCGGTCACTACCCCGCCTTCGACGCCAGCAGGCCGTCCGGCAGGGCCCGACCCAAATGCCGCGCCTCCAACACTAGCTAAAGCGTTGGCACATAACGTGCACGTTGTGCAGCGAAAGACGAGGCGGCATTGAGCGCGCCGGGCAAGCGGCATCATGGCGCTCCTCGCGTCCCTCACCCGTCGAACAGCGCCCCCAGGACCGCGAGCACGTCTCCCGGGCCGGGGTCCGGGTCCGGCCGCACCGGCACCCGGCAGTCGAGACAGACGGCCGGCCGCATCCACGTGTAGAACCCGCGCCCGCAGTGAACGCACGGCCGGATCGGCGGGCTCGCGGGCGGGACGGCCGGTTCGCTGACGAAGCCGGGGCCGCCCACGTCGTCACTCCGCGGCCATGAGCCCCGCGAGCCCGGCCGCCTTCGACACGTCCATCCCGCCGCCAACCATCGACTGGAACGCCCGCGCCCGGCCGCTCAGGTCGGCCGCGAACAGCTGGTCGAAGTTGAGCCGAACGTCGGCGTCCAGCTTGTCAGACAACTCGGCCGAGACGATCCGCCCGAGCGGTTGCGCGGTGGAGTGCAGGAGACGCCGGAAGCTCTCGCGTTGCGCCGTCCCTTCCGACGCCACGAACAGAGACGCCGGCACGCCGCACGCGGCCAGCACCTCGACGGTGGAGACGCCGAGCAGGTTGACTTCGGCCGCGGGCGGATTGCGCGCCGATGCGCTTCACGTCCCAATCGCCGGACGGGGCGTTGCCGGCCGCGCCCGGGTGCATGGTCCGCACGCTCTCCACCGTCGCCAGTCGGCCGCGCAACGTCCTGATGTCCGCCTTGAGATCGTCGAGTGTGGAGTCTTGCCCGTCGACCGGCAGAGGCAGGAGCCCGCCGCGGGGGCCGCTCTCCGCGTCCGCCAGCGCCGCTACCGTCTCCGCGGAGAGCTTCCCCGCGAGCGCCGCGGACTGGAGCGGGCCGATGCCGCACCATGGCCGGATGGGGTCGGCCTCGAACCGCGGATGCCGGCCGCGGCCGGCATCCGCGTCACGGTGCCGGACGGGCCATACTCCGACACGCGGTAGGTCCACTCGGCGGGGTCGGGCGGCCCATACACGTCGTGACGGCCCGCCACGGCAAGCCGCACGCGGCCGGCCGGGTCGACGTTGATCGCGAAGACGATCTCGCCGCGGCGGACAAGCGCCCGGCCGATCAGCGACAGCACGGCCGGCGTCACGGCCATGGCGAGGTTCGTCGGCCCGTCGACCGTGGCCGCCGCGAAGCACCGCGACACGAGCCCTGACGCGGCCTGAAGCGCCCCCGTCGCCGTGGGCGCGGGGGTCGCCGTCGCCGACGCCTCGAACGCCGCCGGTAGCGACGCCTCGTAGCCGCCGCCGCTGGATCGGACTTCGGTGCGCCGCTTGAAGGGCCAGATCATGATCGCTCCACGCACGTCAGGACGAGCCAGCGCCGCCGCTGCCGGATGTCCCGGTCGACGGCCGTGCGGAGCGCGCTGGCGTCGCTCTCGCGCCGCTCCGTGATCAGGTAGGTCCGGCCGTCCACGACGACCTCATGGGACAGCGCCAAGTCGGCATCGGCGAGCGCCCGGAACCACCGCACGCGGAACGTCGCCGTGCGTTCCGTGCGGGTTCCTCCGGCTCGGGCCACTCCAGCGCGCCGGGCTCGAAGACTTCCGACCGGCCGCCGGCCGCCCGCTCGCCGTAGGTGAGCAGGGTTCCGAACAGCCGCCCCGGACTCCGCATGGAGTCGTCCGCTCGAAGCTCCAGCGCGCACCGAATCTCCATGTCGATCACCCGTCTACCCGTTTCCTGAGAAGGAACGCCATCACATCGCTCGGGGTCGGTTCGGGGTTGCCGAGACGCGGAGGTGATCAGGATGTCCCAGTGGGCCGAGATCCGGCACTTGCAGCGCTTGTCGCGGGGCAGGGCGAGCAGCCGCGTCTCGCTCAGCAGCAGCCCCGCAGCGCCGCCACGATGGGCCGGCCCGACGTGGTGACTATGGCGGCCACGTGCAGGTCTAGCGAGGCTACGGCTCAGACCGACAAGACGTGTAGGCTGAGCCTTCAAGGATTCTAGCCAGCCCGAGCTCTCGCCCCGCGGGGCCGAGACGAGGCGCAGGGTGCGGCCGTTCGACAGCAGCCCCGCCGGCACTCCGGTCGGCCGCAGCAGCCGCTCCATCCGGCCGTGGGCCGACACCTCCAGGCGGCCCGCCCCGCCGGCCACCCGGTCGAAGTCGTCGCCGGGCTCGATTACCTTGACCAGGAGCTGCCACCGCGACCCGTCGTCGCGGCGGTCGCGCTCGCGCACCGCGATGTCGGGGCGCAGTACCTCGCCGCCCTCCTGCAGCGGCGTCTCCAGCTCGGGCGGGATCGGGCTCTCGGCCGTCCCCGCGTAGCCCTTCGGCGAAAAGCTCCAGCCGAGCACCGACGCCGCGAACGCTGGGAAGTCGGGCAGCCACGGCTCGGGCTCGCGGTCGGGACGGAACCGCCGTCGGGGTCGCGCGGCTGCACCGCCCCCGCCCGCACCAGGGCCGGCGCCGACACCGCGAGGCCCGTCGGCCGGACGAAGCCGATCCACTCCAGGTGGGCGTCGATCTGGGGTCGCGTTTCCGCATCGGCTACGTCGCAAAGCCCAGCGCAATGGCCCGGCGGCCGGTCGGCCGCGGAGCGGGCGAATCAGGATCGCGCGTCATGAGCAGTGGAACGAGGAAGACAGGCAGCCGTCACGCTCGCCGCTTCAGGTATCTCTCGACCACCCCGTACGACCGGCCGCACAGCTCTTCCGTCGATTGATGCTCGATATCCTCGAGCCTGCCCATCTTGCTGGTCCATTCTCCAGACGACAACTGTCTGGCCATATGCGTCGGCTGGCCCTCCGCGTCGACGTACAGGGCGACCTTCTCGAACCCCTTCTCGAGAGAGCCGTCGTCGCACGCCTCGTAGCCGAGCGCCCGAAATGCCTCGACGAATCCCTCGACCGTCTCGTCTGTCGCTGGTATCGGCCAATGCGTGCCGTGGGTTGGAAAGCTGACCGGCCACCACCAACGCTCGGTATCGCCGCCGGCCCATGCAACGCAATTGTACGAATCGTCTTGCGGGCTCGTCTCGACGGCATCTCGCGACAAAGCGGGGAACAACGCCCGCAGTTCGTCCATCGACATGGCGCGGTCAGACGAGACCTCGTTCTTCGCCCCAGGCAATCCAGGCCCGCTTCATTTCCTTGATCCGACCGCCCATCTCCGCCGTGACCGGCGTTTCTCTGGCAATCGTCTCCAGCGCCCAGAACCAGTACCCCGGTCGTCCCTCCCGCATCCATCTCAATATCGGCGCCAAGGCATCGCGACCCATTCCGATAATCTGCTGATACGCCGGATGCACCACGATTCTAGACAGGGACGAGACATGAGCCGTATCGGCGAGCCATCGCTCGGCAAGCGCGGCAAACTCGGCTTCGAACCGTTCGTGCTCGGTGAACACCAGCCGCGCCCTGCCCCAGAGGTGGATGGATCGGGTTGACATCAGGGATTTCAGCCGTCCCCTGAACGGCGCCTGCTCCGACTCCGACAGAACCAGGGCATGATCTTCGCTGTCTCTCATCGTCTCGTACACGCCGCGGCAAAGATCATCGAGCGGAACGTATCCACCACTCGCAATTCCCGACAAGCGCGAGAGCGCGCTGACGATATCCTTTATCTCGCTCCTCGCGAGGGTATCGACCGTCGATGCGACCTGTTCTGCAAGGTCGTCATCGAGGCTGAGCGGGTACGCCGCCTCCAACGCCTCGCGCAGGTCGTCCGCAACGGTTTCCTGGAGCGACCAGATGGCGGCCACGCCGCGCTGAACCGACTCACTGAGGGTCAGGGTTGGGACCATCTCTTCAGCCCGGAGCTTCACGCGCGCTGCACGTAGATCTCCGTCGACGGAATCGTACCACAGCCCGTATTCGAGGCAGCACGCGGGACTGATCGTGGAGGAGTCAGTTGGTCTCCGGCCAGACATACACGAGGCCGACCGGCTCGACGCGCTTCGCCTGCACCTCGTAGAACGCTCGAATCCGCCCCGGCTCCTGCTCCAGGTCGCGGTCGAACTGGTCGAGGCGCGTGCGCCAGTAGCGCATGCTCTCGTCCTTGGCGACCGCGGCCTGCGCCTGCTCCCGTTCCCCCAGTGGCGCTCGACCGTCCGCCGGTGCACGGCCAGGCTCCGCGCGAACGCTTCGACCGACGAGAGCAGCCGCTGCTGCAGGCCGACGACGAGCAGGCCGGCCGCGGCCGGGACCTTGCCCGAGGCCTTGGCGTACCGCTGCTCGCGGGCGGTGCGGTACTCGTCGAGCAGCCGCGACAGCGCCAGCTCGGGGGCGTCCTCCGGCAGCCCGTCGATCACCACGCGCTCGACCCGCCGCTCGGGAGAGCCGCCCTGCGTCGCCCTGATGTCCTCCTTGAGGCGCCGGACCATGACGTCCTCGAGCGCCCTCCGGCCCCGCACCCTGACACCGCGGGTGAACCGGTAGGGGTCGAGCAGCTCCAGCAGGGTCGAGAAGCTGTTCGAGTGGCCGTTGTGTGGCGTCGCCGACAGGATGATCCTCCTCGACCGGCGCTGAGCGCAAGGCATACGCCGTCGCGCGTCATGCATCGTGTTACAGTCGGGATATCGAGATTGCGCACAAGGGACTGCTGGCCTTCTTCGAGCGGGGGGATGCTCGGCGCATCCCGGCATCGTTGGCGCCGGGGATTCGTCGCATCCTGTCCGACCTGGACGCTGCGGTGCAGCCGGGCGACATGAGCCTGCCCGGCTACCGGCTGCACCCTCTGAGCGGAGACCGGCGGGGACAGTGGAGCGTACGGGTTTCGGGGAACTGGCGAATCGTCTTCCGCTTCGAGAACGGCGTGGCGGTTGAAGTGACCTTGGTCGACTACCACTACTAGAGAACGAGGGAGGCCACCATGCCAACGATGCACGACCCCGCGCACCCGGGCGAGAGTCTCCGGGACGCGTTGGATGCCGAGGGTTGGACGGTGACCGAGGCGGCCGAGAAGCTCGGCTGCACGCGGCAGACCCTGTCTCGGGTGCTGAACGGTCGTACCGGAATCTCGCCGGCGATGGCGCTGGCCATGGAAGGCATCGGCTGGAGCAACGCCTCATTCTGGGTGCGGCGGCAGGCGCAATACGACCTGGCGCAAGAACGCATCCGCCGGCAAGAGGCGGTGGCCTGACGCAGGTATGAACGTGCTTCGCGCTGCGGCAGCACGAAGTAGCGGCAGCGCACCTCGGCCGCGGCTGCAGGAGTGCGCGCCGCTCTACGGCTCCTGGTCCGGGAGGGCGAAGACGTAGAGCCCGTTCCCCGACGGGGGCTGGTAGATGTCCGGGCTGAGCACCCCGCTCAGGCCGCGGAAGATGCCGACGCCGGTCGGGACCGCGACGTACTGCCTGCCGCCCGCGGCGTACGAGATCGGGAACCCGTGACCGGACTGGCCGAGGCGCGTCTCCCAGAGGACCTCGCCGGTGCCGACGTCGAGCGCCCGAAAGTAGCGGTCGACGTCTCCGATGAAGGCCAGCCCGGTGGCCGTCGTCAGGACCGACGTCAGGAAGATGGCGCGCTGCTCGCGGCTCCAGACCTCCTCCATCGTTCGCACGTCGTACGCGGCGAGGCGTCCCAACATGCCGTTCGTGCCCGGCATCTCGTGGAGCTCGATGGCGGAGACCCCGAGGCCTCCGCCCCCCTCCACCAGATCGACGTGACGGCCGGTCAGCGTCATGCACACCTGGTGCAGCGGATAGATGATCACCTTCGCCTCGGGGCTGTAGCCCGACGCCTGCCAGTTGTGGCCGCCGTACAGGCTGGGGCAGGCATCCACCGCGTCGTCGACACCGGCGTCGCGAATGTCCTGCCGGTAACTCACGCGCCCCGTCTCGAGGTCGATCGACTCGAAGATGTCCTGGTGCAGCATCTCGGCCAGGTCGACGAAGGCCCCCGTGCGCCGGTCGAGCTTCCAGAGGATGGCGTCCTTGCCGGCCGTGAACAGCCACTTGTGATCGTCGACGTCGACCAGCACCCGCTCGAAGACGATGTCCAGGTCGAGCGTCTCGCCCGGCACGTGCTGGAAGTACCAGGCGACCCGCCCCGTGCGCGGGTTCAGGGCGAGCGTCGAGTTGGTGTAGAGGGCGTCGTTGTAGGTCGACATCCCGCGGCTCGCCGCCACCCACGGCTTCGCCTGCGCGGTGCCTATGAAGAAGAGGTCGAGGTCCGGATCGTAGGCGCCCGGAATCCAGGTGTCGCCGCCGCCGCGCAGGTGGGGCGGGATGTCGCCCCAGGTCCCGCTGTTGACGTCGCCCGGCTGGGCAATGGTCGAGGTGCGCCAGAGCTCCTCGCCGGTGTCCGGGTCGTGGCCGGTGATGAAGCAGCCTTCGTCCTCGAAGCGCTCGCAGCCGTTGATGCCGCTGACGACGACCCCGTTCGCGATGCTCGGCCCGCCCGTCTGGGCGAAGCCCTTCCGGTAATCGGCCCGCGTGGTCTGCCAGACCGGCTCGCCCGTCCGCGCGTCGAGGGCGACGATTGCCGCGTCGTAGGTGGCCAGGTAGACCTTGTCACGGTAGAGGGCGATGCTGCGGGTCGCGCGCCTGCTCTCCGCGTCATCGGGATACTGGTGCCGGTGCTCCCAGATCAGCTCGCCGGTGGCCGCGTCGAGAGCCTGGACGATGTTGCCGGGGCTCGCCAGGAACATCACGCCGTCGTGGACGAGCGGCGCGGTCTGGTTGGTGCCCTCGGGCATCGCCAGCGCCCAGGCCAGGCGCAGGCCGGCCACGTTGTCGGGCCCGATCCGGTCCAGCGGCGTGTAGCCCTGGTTGTCTCGGGTGCGCCGCCAGGTCAGCCAGTCCTGCGGCGGCGGATTCCGGAGCAGCTCGTCGGTGACCGGGGTGAAGCCGGACACCTCGCGGTTGACGAACGCGCGGAGGGCCGGCACGGCGTCCACGTCGCGGGGCTCATCCGCCAACGCCGCGTCAGACGCATTCGCCGTGGCGGGGGCACCCCCTGCCGGAGCGGCGCCGGGCTCGCCGACGATGGCCGCGGCGTCCGCGGTGAGCGCCTGCGGTCCCGCCGCATGGCCGCTCACCTGCAGCAGGTAGGCGACGATGCTCAGGTAGGTTCCGCTCGGGAGCGATCCGCCGAGCCCCGGCGGCATCTCGGCCCGCACGTACTCGTACAGCGCCGCAGCGGTCTGCGGTCCCCAGTTGCTCAGAAAGCTCGGACCGGTCAGATCCGGCCCGTGCACCCCGCCCCGCAGCGTCGTGCCGTGGCAGGAGGCGCAGGAGCCGCCGTAGGCCGTCCGTCCGCTTGCGGCCTGGGCGTCGAGGAACGCGCCGCCCTCCGCGGGCTGGGCCCCGGCCGGAGCGGCGATGCCGAGGGCCAGCGCGACGGCGCCCAGGAGTCCGCGCCGCGCAGCGGCGCGGACTCCTGAAGGATTGGGTTGGGCGCCGAGCGGAGCCGCAGGCGACGAACGGCGGGCCAAGCTCGCGACGCCGGCGAGTGGTCGTGTCCTCCGCGACGCCCGACCGTCGCTGCATCCGCCACCATCTCCCACGCGTGTCTGTCTCGGCATCGGCGCGTCTCCCTTCGGACAACCTCGCTGGGCCGCCCGCCTGGTCCTCGATTATAGGGCGCGGGCGGGCCTCCCGATGAGCGTGGGGTAGAATGCGGCCTTGTAAAGTTGACGAGCTTGAAGTCGAGGCGCTCGAGCTGGATCCGGGCTACGAACACGAGAGCCCTGGCTTGGGTGTGGCCTTCGTCGCGGAGGTCGAGCGCACCACCCGGCCCGAGCGCCGACAGCGACCCGTTCGCCATCACAGAAGGGAGAGCGCGCAGATGAGAAACAGACGAATCCGGCTGGCGGCTACGGCGGTATTCGGTGCGTTGGTGCTGTCCGGGCTATCGGTCATGGCCCAGCAGGAGGCACAGGAGCCGCCTCCGATGGGCTTCTTCGTCACCAGCACCGGCCTCGGTGACGGCGCCGACCTGGGTGGGCTGGCCGGCGCGGACGCCCACTGCCAGACGCTGGCCGCCGCGGTGGGCGGCGGCGACCGCACCTGGCGGGCCTACCTGAGCACGCAGGGCCCCGGAGCCGTCAACGCACGCGATCGGATCGGGGAAGGACCGTGGGCGAACGCGCAGGGCCTCGTCATGGCCACCAGCGTCGACGGCCTGCACTTCGACAACTCCAACCTCAACTGGACCCACTCGTTGGACGAGAACGGCAACCAGTTCCCATCGCGCATCGACGGAGACCCCGACTTCACGGAGCACGACGTGCTGACCGGCTCACAGATCGACGGCACGGCGTTTCCGGCGGGCGACGACCGCACCTGTGGCAACTGGACCAGCAATGGCGAAGGCAGCGCCATGCTCGGCCACGCCGACCGCTACTCCTTCACGACGCCGGGCTCGCCCTGGAACACCGCCCACCCGTCACGCGGTTGCTCTCAGGACGATCTGGTGGCTACGGGAGGGGCCGGCCTGTTCTACTGCTTTGCCATCGACTGATGGACATTCGATGAGCGGGCGCCGCGGCGGCGTCCGTGGTGGGTCCCGGGGCGCCCTGTGCCCTGACGCGAGTCAGGAGGGCGCTCCGGCGGCCGGGCAGCTCATGCGGCGCAACAGATCCTGAACACGAGGCCCGCCGCGCAGGCGCCGGTACGCCGACCCACGGCAACGCCGAACGCGCCGGTTGGCTGCTGCGGGCCTCCTCACGCCCGCTCAGCCATCCGCTCCGCCGCCTCTCGCCGGGCGAACAGCACGTCGGCCAGCATCGGGGTGCCGTGGTGGCACCCGAGGCGCACGTTGCCGCGGTAGACGTAGCCGAGATCGCGCAGCGCGGCGGCGATGTCCTCGAACGTGGGCGCTCCCTCCCCGTCGGCGTTGGGGTAGAAGGCCGCCTCGACGATGACCGCGGCAGCGTGGCGCAGCGTCTCCTCCCCACCCCGGATGACCTCCAGGTCGAGCCCTTCGGTGTCGAGCTTGACGAGCACCTCCGGCGCGACGCTCAGCTCCGCGGCGAGCCGGTCCAGCGTCTCGACCCGCACCGGAATCGGCTCGTACCGCGTGGCTTCGCCCGGCGCGGGCACCGCGAGCGTCGACAGGATGTCGCTCTGCCGATGCACGTACAGCGGCCGCTCCGACGGGGCGCGGGCCAACGCGAGCTCGGACACCCGAACGGCGCCGCCCTGCGTTTCCGCCCACTGCTCCAGCCTGCGGCACAGCCGGGGAATCGGCTCGACGCAGTGGACCCGCGCCTCGGGAAAGAGCCGCCGGAAGCGGCGCGCCGCCCTGCCCTTGTTGGCTCCGACGTCTATCACGGTGCGGACGTCGAGGTTGACGAGCCCCAGCAGCTTCTGCCGCTGCTCGATGTAGTCGGCGAGGTTCTTCAGGCCGAGCCCCTTGTGGAGAAACCGGAAGAACTGCCGGGACCCGAATCGGAATGGCATCGTCGGCGATCATAGTCCGGCCGGAAGGCCGACCCGTCGTCGCCCCATCTCCGGCGCATGACGACCGCTTCGCCCCCCCGGCCCCGCCTCGGGGGAGCCGCCGAATCCGGATCGACCGGGCGGCTGGACGGCCGGGCCACGCGCGCGCCGCCCGCAATCCGCCTTTGGGGCTGCGCAAACGCGTGGTATCTTCATCGGCTGGAGCGCAGCCGCGGATCGCGTTGGCCGCGCCCTCTCGACCGACAACCGACACCGGGAGACCGACATGCAACGGCTTGCCACCGCCATCACCCTTCTCGCCTTCGCCGCCGCGGCGGCCGCCCAGCCGGCCGACGACGCCGCCGGCGCGTCGCCGTCCTTCTCGCCCGTCACCTGGGAGCGCCTGCTGAACGCGGCCGACGAGCCCGAGAACTGGCTGATGTATTCGGGCACCCTCGACGCCCAGCGCTACAGCCGACTCGACCAGGTCCACAACCGCAACGTCGGCGAGCTCGAGCTGAAGTGGGCCTACCAGATCCCGCAGCTCGACCGGGCCGAGACGTCGCCGCTGGTCGTCGACGGGGTCATGTTCATCACGGAAGCCCCCAGCAACGTGGTCGCCGTCGACGCCGCCACCGGCCGGCAGTACTGGCGCTACGACCACCCCCTGCCCGACGACCTGCGCATCTGCTGTGGCCGCAACAACCGCGGCGTGGCCATTCTCGGCGACACGCTCTTCATGAGCACGCTCGACGCACACCTCGTGGCCATCGACGCGCGCACCGGCAACCTGGTGTGGGACCGCGAGGTCGCCGACCATCGGTCGGGGTACAGCAAGACGGCGGCCCCGCTCGTCGTGAAGGGCGAGGTGGTGACGGGCATCGCCGGCGGCGAGTTCGGCATCCGCGGCTTCGTCGACGCCTACGACGCCGCCACCGGCGACCTGACGTGGCGCGCGTGGACGATTCCCGGCCCCGACCACCCCGACAACCAGACCTGGGCCGGCGACTCGTGGCGCACCGGCGGCTCGGCGAGCTGGATCACCGGCGCCTACGACCCCGACCTCGACCTCGTCTACTGGGGCACCGGCAACCCCGGGCCCGACTGGAACGGCGACGTGCGGCTCGGCGACAACCTCTACTCCGACTCGGTGCTCGCCATCGACCACGAGACCGGCGGGCTCGAGTGGTACTTCCAGTTCACGCCCCACGACGTGCACGACTGGGACGCCATCCAGGTGCCGATTCTCGCCGACCTGACGATGGACGGCGAGGAGCGCAGGGTCATGATGTGGGCGAACCGGAACGCGTTCTTCTACACCCTCGACCGCGTGAACGGCGAGTTCCTGGTGGGCGAGCCGTACGCCAGGCAGACCTGGGCGGTCGGGCTCGACTCGAACGGCCGGCCCATCCGCGTGCCCGACACCTCGCCCACCCCCGAGGGGACCCTCGTCTCGCCGCCCGTCGTCGGGGGCACCAACTGGTTCTCGCCCGCCTACAGCCCGCGCACCGAGCTGTTCTACGTGCAGGCCTATGACGGCGAGGACGTCTACTACAAGCGCGACGAGGACTACGTCGAGGGCGACCGGTACACCGGCGGCGGCTTCCAGCGGCCATTGCCCATCGACAACTACGAGAGCGCCATCCGCGCCATCGACCCGCGGACCGGCGACGTCCGGTGGGAGTACCCGGTGCAGCCGCGCTCGACCGCGGGGGTGCTGGCGACGGCCGGCGACCTCGTCTTCAGCGGCAGCGTCGACGGCTACTTCTACGCCCTCGACGCCTCCACCGGCGACGAGCTGTGGCACGTCGCGGTGGGGGCCATGGTGCACGCCGCCCCGTTGACCTATGCGGTCGACGGCCGCCAGTACGTGACCATCGCGGCCGGCAACGTCGTGTTCACCTTCGGGATGCCCGAGTAGCCGGAGTCCACGCAGGAGGACGACCCGGATTCGCGGCGGCCGGTTCGTCGGGCGACGCGGCCGAACCAGGCGCCGACGGTGCGGGCGAGGATCGGATAGTGCCCGAGCTGCCGGAAGTCGAGAGGGGGCGCAGGCTCGCGGAGGCGGTGGCGGCCGGTCGGCGCATCACCCGCGTCTGGTGCGCCGACGACCCGTTGGTGTTCGACGGAGTCGCGCCGCACGCCTGGCGGGACGCCCTCGAAGGCCGGCGGGTCGAGGCCGCGCGGCGCTGGGGCAAGCAGCTCTGGTTCGCCCTCGACCGGCCGCCGCATCCGCTCTTCCACTTCGGCATGGCCGGCGGGTTCAAGACCCCGGCGTCCACGTCGCTTCAGCTCAAGTCGGGGCCGAAGGAGGACCCGGCGGTCTGGCCGCCTCGGTTCTTGAAGATCCGGCTGCGCTTCGACGACGGCGGCGAGCTCGCCATGACCGACGGGCGCCGCCTCGGGCGCATCCTTCTGCGCGACGACCCCCAGGCCGAGCCCCCGGTCGCGAAGCTCGGCTTCGACCCCCTCCTGGCGATGCCTCCGCCGAAGCGGTTCTCCGAGCTGATTCGCGCCCGCGGCGCCAACGTGAAGTCGCTGCTGCTCGACCAGTCGTTCGCGGCCGGGGTGGGGAACTGGATCGCGGACGAGGTGCTCTATCAGGCCGGCATCGATCCCCGGCGCCGCGCCGCCTCGCTGACCGACGCCGAAGCGCGCCGCCTGCGCGCGCGGCTCGCGGGGATCGTCAAGCGCGCCGTCGAAGCGAACGCCGACGACGCGCGCTACCCGCGCACGTGGCTGTTCCACCGGCGCTGGGGCAAGCGCGCCGACGCGCGCACGACGCGGGGCGAGCGCATCGAGCACCTGACCATCGGCGGCCGCACGACCGCGTGGGTGCCGGCCGCGCAGCACTGACGCGATCTCTCACCAGAAGACGAAGGGCCGGGCAACGCCGCCCGGCCCTCGGTGAATGCCCGTGACGCCGTCAGGCGACGGCCGTGCAGGCGGTCTACTGCTCGTCGGTGGCCAGCTCGCGCGCGCGCTCGCCGCCGAGGATGTTGGTCATGCTGTAGTTGCCCTCGTGGCAGGCGTACTCGAACAGGAAGGGCAGCTCGTCGGCCGGGAACGTCGTGAACGGGAACTCTCCCGAGAAGCTCTGGGCGAAGTGCGTGGGGTCGTCGACGGTGAACTCGTAGTGCACCTCGCCGGGGCCGGTCCGCGTGAACCGCTCGGTGACGGTGATGGTGTCGTCGTCCCGGCCGTTCGCCATGCGCAGCAGGACGGGGTCGCCGCCCACCGCCCCCGCGTTCGCCTCGGTGCGCCGCAGGTTGGTGGTCTCGACGACGAGGGTGTCGCCCTCCCACCGCCCCCGCGCGTCGCCGTGCCACTGGCGGACGCTCGTCGGGATATGCCCGCGCCCGTCGAGGGGAACGATCCGGAAGTCGTGGATCATCTCGACGTAGATCGCGACGTAGCCCGGCGTCTGCATGATCATGAAGTTGTTGTTGTAGGCGCTGGGCAGCATGGGCGGACCCGCCGACCACACCAGGCAGCGGTCGTTCAGCTCGAGGTCCTCCCACGAGTCGAACGGCCCCTCGACGGGGAAGGCGGCATCGTGCGCCATCTTCCGGTCGGCCGCCGACGCGGTACGCGCCGGCAGCCGGCCGTTCGGCGGATCGGAGATCAGCGACGTCCGGCCGGTCGGCCGCGTGCCCCCGTCCAGCCAGAAGTTGTTGTAGCCGCCGACGTTGCCCCCGGCCACGGTCCGTCGGGGCGGGGCGTTGAGCAGCTCGAGGTTGCGGTCGACCCGGGCCTGCTCCTGGGACGCCACCTCTTCGGCGGTGAGGAACGCCTTGTCGCCCAGCGCCTCGGGGCGCTCGAGCGGCGTGGTCGTCTTGTTCGTGTAGGTGCCCTGCAGGTCCGGGTCGCCCCACGGCGTCCGGGGCGCGTCCTGGCCGGCCACCGCCGCCGGCACGAGCAGTAGCGCGGCCACCACCGCCGCAGCGAAGCGTGATCGTGTCATCTGGTACCTCCCGTCTGGTTCCTGATCGCGCCCCCTCGGGACGCGTCCCATCCTCATCGTCATGTAGCGCCGCTCCACCCGGGGACGCGGCGCCACCGATGCAGATTATACGCCCGGTCTGCCCGCGCCGGCGTTCCGCCGGTCGATGGCCGCCGCGACTTCATGGCCGCCCGTCCACCACGACGTCCAGCAGCGTCGGACCGGCATGCGCGAGCGCCTCCTCGAGGGCCGGGCCGATGCCATCCGGCTCGGCGACGCGCCGCGACCGGAGCCCCATGGCGGAGGCCAGGGCCGCGAAGTCGATGGGCGGGTCGTCGAAGTCCATGCCGACGAAACGCTCGACGCCGTGTCCGGCCCGCACCCGCTGCTTGAGGATGCGGTAGCCGCGGTTGTTGGCGATGACGTAGACCATCGGCAGCCGCAGATGGGCCGCCGTCCACAGGGCCTGGATGTTGTACAGGGCCGAGCCGTCCCCGACCACCGCCACCACCGGCCGGTCCGGCACCGCGAGCCGGATGCCGACCGCGCCGGCCACCGCGAACCCGATGCCGCCGCTGGCCAGGCCGTAGTAGCTGTGGCCGTCGCGATAGGGCCAGAGACGGGGCAGCGCGAGGGACGACGTCAGCCCCTCGTCGACCACCACCGCATCGGCCGGGAGCGTGTCGCTCAGCACCCGCATCAGGTGGTCGGGGGGAATCGGCGCCCCCGAGCACGGCTCCAGCGACCGGACGAAGGCCTCTCGCGCCGCCGTCCAGTTCCCGGGCCGCAGCCGCTCGATGCGCCGGCGCGCTGCCGCCTCGCATCCGGCCGGGCAGCGGGCACGCAGCCGCTCGTTCAGGGCGGCGAGTGTCTCGCGGACGTCCGCCTGCACCGCCAACTCGGTCGGATAGTTCTTGGCGAGGTCGGCCGACCGCTCCCCCACCTGCACGACGGGCAGCCCGGGCGGCAGCGGCGCCGGCCCCGGCACGGACATGCGCAGCACGTCGGTCCCGAGACAGAGCAGCAGATCGAAAGCGGCGAGTCGCTCGGCGACGTCCCGCTGGTTACGGCTCAACATGCCGAGAAAACACGGGTGAGACGACACGAACGGGGCCGCGGTGGGGATGGTGTCCTGGTAGACGCCGGCTCCGAGCAACTCGGCCAGCTCGGCCGCCTGCGGCAGGGCCGAGCGCGTGTTCACCTCGTGTCCGACCACCATCACCGGACGCCGAGCGGCGAGCAGGCGGTCGGCCAGCGCGTCGAGCACCGCGTCGCCGGGCCGGGTGCGCGAGTCGACGCGGTTGCGCCGCCCCAGGTCCACCTCGGCGTGGTCGGTCAGCACGTTGCCCGGCAGCGAGATGAACACGGGCCCGGTCGGCGGCGCCAGGGCAATCTTGGCCGCCCGCCGAACGATGCGGGGCAGGTCGTCGAGGCGCGTCGCCTCCACCGCCCACTTGACGTGGGGGCGGGCCATCGGCTCGAGCGGCGCGTAGAGCATGGGCTCGGTCAGGCCGTGCCCGATGGGATGCTGGCCGGCGGTGACGAGCAGCGGCGAGCCGATCCAGCTCGCGTTGAAGAGCGAGCCGACGGCGTTGCCGAGCCCCGGCGCGACGTGCAGGTTGCAGGCCGCGAGGCGCCCGCTCGCGCGGGCATAGCCGTCGGCCATCGCCACCACCGCGGCCTCCTGGGCCCCGAGCACGTACTCGATCTGCGGAAAGTCCGGCAGGGCCGCCATCAGCGGCAGCTCGGTCGTACCGGGATTGCCGAAGAGGTGGGTCACCCCTTCGTCGGCCAGCAGCGACAGCAACGCGTGGCTACCGAGCATGGCACTCGATTTGCCAAGACTGCGGCGGGGCCGCCATCAACGACAGCCCGGTCGTGCCGGGATTGCCGAAGAGGTGAATCATCCCATCGTCGACCAGCAGCGACAGCAACGCGTGACTACCGGGCATTCGGCGAGGGGGGCGGAAGGGAGGCAGGCTGCGGGTCGCGCGGCCAGGAGCCCGGGGGTGAGTGCCACCGGGCTCCCGGCTCGAACGCTACTACACGTGGGCCATCAACCGGTCGTGACCGGTCGGCGCCTGCTCGAGCCGGGTCAGAATCATGTCCCGGGTCACCGGCGACCGGAACAGGTCGCCGTTCCGGCCCAGCGCGTCGGCGATGGCGTTGACGACGGCGCCCGAGCCCGCGCCCTGCGCCGCCTCGCCGATGCCCTTCGCGCCCAGCGGGTTGAACGGGTCGGGCAGATCCGCCGCGCCCCACTTCATCGGCTGCTCGTGGGGCACGTCGAGGATGCCCGGCGGGCGGTTGCTGTAGAAGCGCTTGGCCACCATCAGCCCCCAGCGCCGGTCGAACACCCAGTTCTGGCTGAGGGCGACCGAGAACCCCTGGATGGCCCCGCCGAAGACCTGGGCCCCGAACGTCCGGGGATGGATGATGGTGCCGGCGTCGCACCCCGCCGCGTAGTCGACGAGGCGGATGCCGCCGGTCTCGACGTCCACCTCGACCTCGGCGAAACCGGCCACGAACGACATCCGCCGGCCGCCCTCCTCGAAGTTGTCGCGGGCGACCCCCATCAGGCCCTGGCCGGCGAGGGCGGTGGCCGCGGCCGTCGTCATCCCGTTGATGTCCTCGGGCAGCTCGTGGCCGTCGTAGCGGCCGCCGATGTCGATGGCGCGCTGCGCCACCCGCGCGAAGCTCAGGCCCACCGAGCGGTTGCCGGTGCGGAAGACGCGCTCGCCGCCGATGGTGTAGTCGTCGGGCACGCCCCCGAGGTCGCGGGCCGCGATCTCGCGCGCCTTCTGCCGCGCGTCGAGCACCGCCGCCCAGCTCGCGCGGGTGTGCGCATGGGCGGTCGAGCTGCCTGCCTGCAACGAGCTCCACGGCAGGTGCCGGCTGGTGTCGCCCCACGCGACGTCGCACTTCTCCCAGGGCACGTCCATGCCCTCGGCGATGGGGCGCATCATGTCGAAGGTCGACCCCGTGCCGAGGTTGCCGATGCCCGACTGAATGGCGATGCGCCCGTCGGGCCGGATGACGAAGAGCCCGTCGACGCCGGAGGCGCCGGCCGCGAACGTGCTCAGCGCCACCCCGACCCCGGTCACCTTCGGGCCGTTGCGCCGCCCGCTGCGCTGCACCCGCTCGCGCCAATCGAAGAGCTCGGCGCCCTTGTCGATGGCCTCGCGGGCGAACGCGCTCGACACGTTCCCCTGCTCGCCGTCCACCCCCGGGGCGCCGAACTTCGCCTGCCCCTCGGGCGCGTTGACCCTCAGCACCTCGACCTGGTCGAGCCCCAGCTGCTTCGCCGCCTTCTGGATGATCGGCGACAGCATCGTCATCGACTGCTCGCCGCCGGGGGCGCGCTGCGCGGCCCGCGGCGGCGTGTTGGTGTAGACGCCGGTGCCGCGAATGCGCATGGCGACCGGCTGATAGGCGAGCGAGCCCATGACCCCGACGTTCATGTGGTCGCCGGACCGCGCGTAGGGCCCCCCGTCGCCGATGGAGTGGATGTCGAGCGCGGTGATGCGCCCGTCGCGCCGCATGCCGAGCCGGATGCGCGCCTGAATGCCGGGGCGGGCCTTGCCGAACGAGGTCTCGTCGCGCCGGGTCACCCGCATCATGACCGGCTTGCCGATCTTCTTCGACAGCAGGATGGGAATCTGCGCCTGCACGTAGCCGGCCGCCTTGCTGCCGAAGCCGCCGCCGGTGAACTCGTTGATGAGGACCACGTTCGACGGCTCGACGCCGGCCCAGCGCGCGATCGGCCCGACGCTCCGGTTGGTGCTCTGCACCGACGGATAGACGTAGAGCTTCTGGCCCTCCCAATAGGCCATGGTGGTGCGGCTCTCGAGCGGCTGGTGCGAGAGCGACTGGTGGTACGAGTGCTCCTCGACGACGACGTCAGCGGCCGCGAACCCCGCCTCGAGGTCGCCGTACGACCACGCTGCGGTGGCCTCCGCGTCCATCGGGATCTCGCCCGGCCCGACCCCCGCCATGTCCGACTCGGTCCACTTGACCTCGGCGAGCTCGCGCCCCCGGGTCGTGTTGCCCTCGGTCCGGGCGTTGGGGCCCCCGGGACGGAGGCTGTCGAGGGGGTCGAGGACGAACGGCAGCGGCTGGAGGTCGATGTCGACGAGCTCGATGGCGCGGGCGGCGGTCTCCTCGTCGACCGCGGCCACCGCGAGAATCGGCTCGCCCTCGTAGCGCGGCTCGTTGGTCAGGGCCGCCTCGTTCGGCACCTCGACCTCGGGCAGGTCGTCCGCGGTCAGGAAGCCCTCGACGCCCGGCAGGGCCTCGGCCGCGCTCGTGTCGATCGACACCACCCGCGCATGGGGCATCGGGCTCACCAGCAGCTTGCAGAAGACCATGCCCTCGGCCCGATGGTCCTCGGCGTAGCGCGAGCGCCCGGTGACCTTCGCGTGAAGGTCCGGCAACCGGTAGTTCTTTCCGAGCAGTTTGTAGTCAGCCACTTCAAGCCCTCCCGGGGGTCAATCATCGTCGCCCGTCCGGACGATCTTCGGATTCTACCACCACCGGCGGGTCGGAAACCGCGGATCTTGTCCCTGTTCCCCGTCTCCGACTATCATCGGTTCCGTTTCCCGAATTCACGCACGTCGTCAGGAGGAATCCATGCGTAGAACGCTCCCGCTTCTCGTCGCCCTCGCGACCCTGCCGGCCGGGCCGGCGGCGGCCCAGGACGTCGAGAGCGTACTGCAGGCCGCCGGCGAGGCCATGGGCAATCCGAGCTCCATCGAGTACTCCGGCACCGGCTGGGTCGCCAACGTCGGCCAGAGCCACACCCCCGCCGACGACTGGCCCCGCTTCGAGGTGACCGCCTACTCGCGCACCATCGACTACGACGCCAGGTCGTCCCGGGAGGTCTACACCCGCCGTCAGGGCGACTACCCCGCCCTCGGCGGGGGCACGCCGCTCGCGGGCGAGCAGGAGCGGGTCCTCCTCACCAGCGGCGAGCACGCCTGGACGATGCGCGGCGCCGACGCCGTGCCCCAGCCGGCCGCGGCCGAGGTCCGGCAGCTCGACATCTGGACGTCGCCCCACGGGTTCCTCAGGGCGGCGGCCGCCGCGGACGACGCCGACGCCGTCAGCGTGGTGCTGGAGGGACGCGAGCTGACGATCGTGTCGTTCACCGCGATGGGCCACCGCCTGAACGGCACCATCAACGAGGACGACCTCGTCGAGCGGGTCCTGACGTGGGTCGCGCACCCCGTGTTCGGCGACATGATCTACGACCACCGCTACACCGGCTACCAGGACTTCGGCGGCGTGATGTTCCCGACCGTGATCCACTCGCACCAGGGCGACCCGCGGGTCAACCCCGGCCACAACTCGATGGAGATCACGGTGACGGCGGCGGCGGCCGACGTGGGCGCCGAGCCGCCGGCGGTCCCCGGCAACGTGGAGAACGCGACCGTCCCCCCCGTGGTCGTCCGGTCTACCCAGATGGCCTCCGGCGTCTGGCGCATCTACGGCGGCAGCCACCACAGCGTCGCCATCGAGTTCGCCGACTTCATCGCCGTCGTCGAGGGGCCGCAGGACGAGGCGCGATCGCTGGCGGTCATCGGCGAGATTCGGCGCCGCGTGCCCGACAAGCCGATCCGCTACGTCGTCAACACGCACCACCACGCCGACCACGCCGGTGGCCTGCGCACCTACGTCGCCCAGAGCGCCACCGTCGTCACTCACGAGGCGAACCACGCCTTCTACGACGACGTGTTCTTCCACCCCGGCACCCGCGCCCTCCAGCCCGACCTGCTGTCGGGGCGCATGCCCTGGTTCGCGCCGAACCGCATTCCGTCCTACGAGCTGGTGGGCGACGACGGCTACACGCTGACCGACGGCGAGCGCGTCGTGAACATCCACCCCGTGCTGCGCCTGGGGCACGCCGGCACGATGCTCATCGTGCACCTGCCGGCGGAGCGGATCCTCATCAACGCGGACCTCTACTCGCCGCCCGCGCCGGGGGCGGACCCGCCCGCGGTCACAACGAGCATGCGCAGTCTGGCTCAGAACATCGAGCAGCTCGGCCTGGACGTGGCCCGCCACGTCGGCGTCCACGGCCTCGTCGGGTCGCACGTTGATTTCATGCGGCTGGTCGACGGGGAGTAGGCGCGCCGCGGCGCTCTCGGCGCGTCCCCCCGCCGGCACGGGGCCGGCTCCGGTTCCGCGGACGGATGCCGTTGGCCCGGCCCCCCCGCCAGGCGTGTTATGTTGGGCACAGGCGCGACTCCGGGCGGCAGCCCCGCCGCGAGGTCGCGCCGGGGCAGGCCACATGACTACGTCCGGCACCGCAACCCCCCGCTCTCCGTCGTCCACTTCACGTTCGGCGTCGGAGCCGCCGCCAGCCGACGTGGCCGCGGCACCGGCGCCCGAGACCGGCGCCACCGCAGCGACAGCGCCTGACGCTGACGCTTTCCCCGGATGCCGCGCGATACGCATCTCCCGCGAGGAGATCGACGACCACGAAGGACGCATCGAGCACTGGGACGCCGCCACCGAGATCGCGATGGTCTGCGAGCCGGTCAGCGTCTACCACGAGCATCCGTCGCAGCGCGTGGCGCACATGGCCGCGTTGATCGCGGTGACGCGGGGTTCGCCCATCGAGACCTTCGGCCACGCCGACCTGCTGTTGCGCGACGAACGCGGTGAGCCGCGACGCATCATGCAGGCGGACCAGACCGTGTACCTGCACCCCGAGCGGGACCGTCCCGCGGGCTCCGCCATGGTGGTCGGCGAAGACACCCTGCCGGACGTGATCGTGGAGGTCGATCACACCACCGACGTACGCCGCCGCAAGCTGGCGCTGTACGAGTCCTGGGGGCTGCCCGAAGCGTGGGTGGAGGTGCCTGACGCACACTCGCCCAGCCGGGCCGCGAGTCGCGAGCCGGGCGTCACCATCCACCTCCTGCACCCGGACGGCTCCTGCCGCCAGTCGGCCGAGAGCCGTGCGTTTCCGGGCTGGACGGCGTCGGAGATCCACCGGGCCATGAACGAACCGACGCTGTCGATCGAGACCATGGCGGTCCTCGATCGGGTCGCCCGGGCGCTCCGCGCCCGCGACGGCGACCAGACGGGCGACGCCCCCTTCCTCCGCCGCGTGCGCGCAGAGAGTCATGCCGCGGGCCGGGCGGAAGGCCGGGCGGAAGGCCACGCCGGGCAAAGGACGCTGCTGTGCCGCCTGGCGGCGCGCCGGTTCGGCGCCGGGACGTCGGAACGGCTGGCCGACCTGATCGCCCGCGTGGAGGACCCGGCCCGCCTGGCCGAGGTCGGCGAGTGGATCGTCACCTGCGCCTCGGGCCGGGAGCTGCTGCACCGTTGCTCGCGCTGCCGGCCGTCCTGAGAAGCGGCCCTGCCTTCGCCGGAGTACTTCGTGTCCATGACGATCCGACGCGCCGACGAGTGCAGAAGCACCCGGCGACGGCATGAGGCCTCCACCACCGACCAATCCTGGAGCCGCCCAGACGTTCAACTACAAGTCTTCGAGCTCGCGGCAATCCTGGAGGGCACTTGGATTGCGGGCCGGGCCATGAACGGACGATAGCGGGCGGCCCCGCTACGGTGACGAACCCGCAGCGAGGGGTTCACGTGACCTGTCGCGGGTGGCCGTCAACGGGACATCCAGGCTCACCCGGTCGTAAGGGACCCGCGGGATCACGGTGCCGCGCCGTCCCTCCCTCAGCTCCACGAGCCCGTAGCGCGACATCGTCCTGAGCGTCCGCGACAGGTTCGACTTGTTTCGCCCCGCGAGTCCCGCGAGTTCCGTGAGCGAGCCCGGCTCCTCGCGGGCAATCAACGCCAGGAGCTCGCGATTGCGCCCGGAAAGCACCTTGGCAAGGCTCTCTATGGAGGTGAACCAGACCGTCGGTTCGCCCCTGGCCGGCTTGTGTTCCCCGCGTGCGATCGCCATCGTGCGCGCCTTCATCCGGTCATAGTCGGCAATGCCGATCCTCAGCGTCTTCATGGGATGGGTCTCCTTTCTCTCAGCACGACATCCACCTCGTTCCAGAAATCCTCCAGAAGTGTCGCGGCATCCGTGTAGCCATAGGGCCGGATGTTCCGCAGGTGGTGTCGGTGGTCGCTCTCGCGGCGCCTGCGCATCCCGGGGCCGCGACGCTCGCTCACCGCGTGCGCGTTGTCGAAACCGACCAGCCTGGCGCCGTCCGGGGCGTGCAGCGTCAGCGAGTAGCTGAGCCCATGCGGCCGTTCAGGCGTGACTCCGACACGCATCGCGACGAACTTCACCCAGTGTCCAGCTTCGTCCACGAACAGCGTCTGACCGTGCAGCTCGAGCAGGGTGTCGAGACCCGGATCGCGATCGGGCGGCGTCATCGACCATAGGTTATCTCAATCTGATAACAGTCGCCGAAGGGTCGCTTCCGGCCGGTGGCGTCAGCACGCTGCTCTCACCGCGCCTGGGTCGCCCTTCGCGGCTTCCGGCCGCTCCGGTCGGGATGGTCGAAAGCGAGAGACAGCGCACCCTCGCCGTCGCTGACGGCGAGGTGCGGGGGTGGGCCGCGGCCGGGCCGCACTGGACGTGCGGCCGTGCGGCCGGGCGCCGCGGACGCGTCAGCGGACGGTAACGGCCACGTCGTGCTCGGTGGTCAGCAGGTTGTGGTTGGCGGTGCGGCGGGCTCGATGTCGTCGGGGCCGCGCTACAGCGTGGGGGGATCGTTCGAACTCCTCCGGGGTCGGTTCGGGTCGCTCTCGCACACGACCGGCAGGCCGTCGACCGTCACGCGGGCAAGTAGCGCGGCGCCGTCCTGGAGGCCGACGGCGGCCCATTGCGGGTTGTTGGCAGCAGGCACCCGCCCACCCTTGACCGCGAGCGCGGGTTGGCCGTCGCCATCAATCCGTTGTTGTCGATCGCGTCGCCGGCCGCACCCGTCGACCCTCGTCCTCATGCGAGCCGACGGACGCCCGGCCGGACCGCCCGCTCGCGGTTCCAGCCGGAACACGAGCCCCTCACGGCAGCGCGAAGGCCATCAGCTCCCCGTGGTAGGTCCCGCCGCCAACGGCCACCACGACATACTGCCGCCCGTCGAGCATGTAGGTCATCGGCGACCCCGTCTGCGCGGCCGGCAGATACACCGCCCCCCGCTCCTCCCCCGTCGCCTTGTCGTAGGCGCGCAGCATGGCCCCGCGCGCGCCCGACGGCGTGGTGACCGTCCCGCCCTCGCCGCTGATGACGAGGGTCCTCGTGGTCAGGGTGCCGATGCCGCCGGAGCTGCCGCCGGCGCCGCCGGTGCGGCCGGTGCGCGGAATGTCGAGGCCCCGCAGGGCGGGATGGTTGCGCACGAAGTCGGGGGTCTCGCCGTGGGCTACCTGCCACACGATCTCCCCCTCGTTCAGGTCGATGGCGGTAATGCGGCCCCACGGCGGCTTCATCATCGGCAGCCCCCGCACCGTGGGGGGCCGCAGCCGGCCGCTGACGTAGTCCATGTCCGACCGCTCGGCATCGTTGACGAGCCCGATGGCCCGGTTGAGGGTGTGGGAATAAAGGTACAGCAGGCCGGTGTCGGGGTCGAACGAGCCCCCCGGCCAGTTGGCGCCGTTGGGGACGAACAGGGTCGCGAGCAGCCCGTCCTGCCCGCGCACGATGGGCGGGGTGAAGACCGGTCCGGTCAGGTAGCGCGACGCGATCTCGAGGGCCTCGGCGTGCAGCTCGGGGGTGAAGTCGATGAGCTCGTCGAGGGTGAACCCCTGCCGCTCGAACGGCGGAGGCTTCGTGGGGAACGGCTGGGTCGGCGCGTACCACTCGCCCGGGACGTTCCCCGCCGGCACCGGCCGCTCCTCGATGGGCCAGACCGGCTCGCCGGTGACGCGGTCGAACACGTACACCCACCCCTGCTTGGTGGGCTGGGCGACCGCCGCGATCTCGCGGCCGTCGACGGTGATGTCGACGAGGATGGGCGGACACGGCACGTCGTAGTCCCAGATGGGATGGTGCACGAACTGGAAGTGCCAGAGCCGCTCGCCGGTCTCGAGGTCGACGGCGACGAGGCTCTCGCCGAACAGGTTGTCGCCGGGGCGGTGGCCGCCGTAGTAGTCGCCGGTGGGGATCTCGATCGGGAGGTAGGCGATGCCGAGCTCCTCGTCGACGGTCAGGTTGGTCCAGATTCCGGTGTTCCCGGTGTAGACGGCGGAGTCGTTCAGCCACGTCTCGCGCCCGAGCTGGCCGGGCCGCGGAATGGTGTGGAAGATCCACCGGCGCTCGCCGGTGCGGGCGTCGTAGCCGCGGATGTAACCCTTGACGTTCTCGCGGCTCGGCGGCGACCCGCCGGAGCGGTGCGAGGCCCCCACGATGACCACGTCGCGGGCGACGACGGGGGCGCTGTTCCACCCGATCTCGCCGGTCAGGGGATCGATGAACTGGTCGTTGTCGCGCTTGAGGTCGACGATGCCGTCGACCCCGAACCCAGGCACCGGCCGCCCTGTCCGGGCGTCCAGCCCCACGAGTTGGTAGCCGATGGTGACCACGTAGATGCGCTCGTCGCCCTCGCCGTCGCTCCAGTAGGCGACGCCGCGGCCCGACATGCGGCGGATGGCGTTGGTCCCCCGCTGCCCCTCGTCGAGCCGGTACACCCACAGCAGCTCGCCGGTGCCCGCGTCGAGCGCGACGACGTTGCGCCGGCTGCCGGCGGTGGCGTACAGCACGCCGTCGACCATCAGCGGCGTGGCTTGGTAGTTGAAGTCGGGGAACGGCCCGAGGTTGGTGGTGCGGAAGCGCCACTCGACCTCGAGGTCGTCGAAGTTGTCGGCGGTGATCTGGTCCAGCGGCGCGTACCGCGTGCTGCCCAGGTCGCCCCCGTAGGTCCGCCATTCCCCGCCGGCCGCCCCGAGCTGCGCGAGGCCCGGTACCGCCCCAGCCAGGAGCAACATCGCCACCGCCGCCGCACGCACACATACTCTGCGCACATCCTCGTGTCGTGACATCGTCATCTCCCAGACCGCCTCGCTGTGTCGCCCCGGCCGTCGCGATTCACAGCGACGCCCGGTCGCCGTCGGTGGTGGGGTCGCTGCCGGCCGGCCTCCCCGTAGCCTACCGCAGCTGCACCGGAACGGCACGTCGATTCGGCCGGCTCCCTGACACCCACGGGTGTAGGGGCGGCACAAGTCCGACCGGCGAGGCGAGGCGCTCCATGTGGGCCCGGTCAAACCCCCGCCGACACCATCGGGAGCCGCGTCCACACCTCTGTCAGCCCGCCGCCAAGTGGTCTCCCGGCGGACCCTTACGATCCCCATGGCGCCCGGTCCTGGTCGAGCTCCAGGATCGTGGCACTCTCGCCGTTCCGCATCGCCACCGCCGTTTCGCGGCGGATTCTCTCCGGGTCGGTCCCCGCCGCCGCGAGCACCGCATTGATCCCGTCTTCCTCGAAGCGCTCCGCGAGGTCCTCCGGACTGTCGTAATTCCGTGTCTCACGGCCGAATCGGTTCTCGGTCTCGACGGCCGCCACGCCGTCGTGCGCGAGCAACCGCACGGATCGGTACACCGCGGCCATCACTGCGTGTCCGGCGTGGTTGGCCGGATCGGCTCGTATCGCTCTGTACCGGGGCAGCACACCGTGGAGCTCGAGGGCCCCTTCCTCGGCGAACTTCTCGCGCTCCATCTCCCAGCTCGCCAACCGCCAGCGGATATCGTGTCCCGCCAACGCGTTGACGGCTATCGCGAGCGCCCGCGGGGCGGCGGTTGCCGCCACCGCCAGGTCGTAGAGGTCTCGGGCCGGCGGGTTCAGGGAACGGTTGCTGAATTTGCCCGTCAGGATCTGGCTCGACGCCAGCACGGTGGCCGCGCTACCGTCGACAAGCGCCCGTCGATGACCGACCCGCGGTTGCGGGTCTGCAGCCAACATCTCGATCCGCGATTCCTCGAACAGGACCTGACTGCATCGACCGATCGTGATCTTCCTCGCGCCGGCCGCCTCGAGCCGACGGTGAAGGTCCGGCGCGACATCGGGACGCAGGAACCGCGTCTCCGTCCGCGGATGGACGAGCAGGTCGATGTCGAGGCTCTCGCGGTGCCGCCAGCGCGCGGCGAGGATGGTGCCTCCCCCGATCCGCCAGCCGCTCCGGTCCGGCGTGCACGGGGTCACGTACGCGTCCAGAGTTGCGCGGGTCCGGCCCAGGAGGGTCCGGGCGGGTTCCGGCAGCGTCAGGTCTTCCACCGCGCCACCTGCCGCGTGCTCATGATCGCGCCAGCCGATTGAACGCCCTGGCGACCTGCGGGTGGTCAGCCTTCGCCCGGTGGAAGGCGGCGACCAGCTCGCGAAGCGTGTATACCTCTTCGGCCCAGGCCAGGACGATCTGCGCGGGGTCCGCCTCCCGGGCCCACATGCGAATCAGGACTCGCTGGCGCGTCGTCGGCCTCTCGGCGCGGACGGCGTCGTAGAACTCCGCGCTGGTCGGCCGGACCACCCAGCCGCAGCAACTGCTGCCGATGCGGCTCCGGACCGTGGCGCTTCGCTCCCGGATTGCCGCGGGATCGTGTCCCGGCAGGTACTCGTCGCGGACTCTCCCGTCGGCGCGGCGATCGCTGAAGGCCTCCGCCGGCGCCAGGACGTCGGGCTCCTCGTCACGGTGGATCGCCTTCGCCCGCCGACGCAGCGCGCGCCACTCGTCCAGTGTCATCGCAGCCCCGATCGCCAGGCCCGACCGCGGCCGGCGAGACGGTCATCGAACCCGGGCGCCGACGATCGCCTCAGCCGGCGGCGCACCAAGCCTCCGTCAGGCCCACCGCCGGCGCCCCATCGCCCACCGCGTAGCCTACCGCAGGGGGGCGAGCGACGGCACGTTGATTCCGCCGGACCGGTCCACTACGATAGGGTTTCGGCGCTTGCCACGTCGCCGTCACATCGCCAAAGTGAGGAGACCGTCCTGATGCCTGCATCGAGCCTTCGGGAACGCTGGTTCGCGGCCGGTCTGGCCGCCGCCGTCGCCATGATCGCGGCGCCCGCCGCGGCCCAGTCCGGGAACACGGCGGACGCCGCCACCTACCACCGGGACATCGCGCCCATCCTCGAGCGGAGCTGCCAGCACTGCCACCAGCCCGAGTCGGTGGCGCCGATGTCGCTGCTGACCTACGAGGACGTGCGGCCCTGGGCGCGCTCCATCAAGTACCGCACCGGACGGGTCGGCAAGCCCGACGTGATGCCCCCCTGGTACATCGAGAAGGACGTCGGCATCCAGGACTACAAGGGCGACATCTCGCTGAGCGCCGGGGAGATCGCGCTCATCGGGGCGTGGGTCGACGACGGCGCCCCGCGCGGCGAGCCCGTCGACCGCCCCGCCGTGACCCGCGTCGTCGACGCGTCGGGCTGGCAGATCGGCGAGCCCGACCTCGTGGTCCGGTCCCCGGAGATCGAGGTCCAGGCGACGGCGCCCGACTGGTGGGGGCCGATGGGCGAGTCGGAGACCGGCCTCGCCGAGGACCGCTACGTCTCGGCCATCGAGATGCGCGAGCTGAGCACCTGGGAGGGGCCGGCCGAGCGCGACACCATCGGCGGGCTTTACGTCATCCACCACCTCGTCATGGTGCCGGTCGGTCCCGACGGACGGCCGGTGGCCGAGGCCGGCTTCTGGCCGGTCCACGAGGTGGGGCGCAACCCCGACGTCTTCCACCCCGACTCGGGCAAGCTGCTGAAGGCGGGCTCGAAGGTCCTCTTCCCGTCCGCCCACCTGCACTCGAACGGCCGCCACACGCGCGCCCGGCTCGAGATCGGGTTCAAGTTCCATCCCGAGGGCTACGAGCCGTCGCGGACGGTGCAGATCATCGGGCCGGCGACGGTCGACCTCGACATCCGGCCGATGGAGGCGGGCCAGGAGTTCGAGGCGTTCAGCACCCTGATGGAGCACACCAAGATGATCGTGTACGAGCCCCACATGCACGCGGCGGGGGTGCGGATGTGCCTCGACGCGATCTGGCAGAACAACGTCGAGACCCTGAGCTGCGCCGGCTACAACCACAACTGGGTGCGGGTGTACACCTTCGAGGACGACGCGACGCCGCTGCTGCCGCGGGGCACCATCCTCCGCATCAGGGGCTACTTCGACAACACCCCGACCAACCCCAACGTCTCCGACCCCCGGAACTGGTCGGGGCTCGGCCACCGCTCGATCGACAACATGATGATCAACATCGGACAGGCGGTGTCGCTGACCGACCAGGAGTTCGCCGACGAGATGGCGGCGCGGCGCGAGCGTCTGGGCCTCGCACCGGGCGAGACGGTCATCGGGTGCCCGCTGTGCGGCTACCCCGACCCGTCGGAGCTGGTGCCGGCCGCGGCCGACAACACCGGGGGCCAGTAGCGATGCCTGGACGAAAGACCGGCTGGAGTCGTGGGGCCGCGGCTGCCGCGGCTGGCGCCGCCCGTCGGATGGTGAGCATGACGCGGACGCTGGAGCCGCGAGGGGCGGGAGCGGCGGCCGGCGCCGCCGCCCTGCTGGCCGCGGCCATCGTCGCCGCGCCGGTCGCGGTCCACGCCCAGGATCGGGGCGAGGCCGAGGACCGCCCGGGGCGCGAGCTGAGCATCGCCCCCGCCTACGAGGGCTGGGAGCGGAACGACGACGGATCGTTCAACCTGGTGTTCGGCTACATGAACCGGAGCTGGGACCCGCGCGAGGTCCCCATCGGCCTCGACAACCGGATCGAGCCGGGCGACCCGGACCGCGGCCAGCCAACGCGCTTCCAGCCGCGGCGGAACCGGCACGTCTTTCGCGTCCGCGTACCGGCCGATTTCGCTGACCGCGAGCTGGTCTGGACGCTCACGAGCCACGGCGAGACCGAGCGCGCCTACGCGACGCTGCATCCCGACTACTTCCTCGACGACGTCGCGATCATGAACAACAACGGCGCCGGCGGGCCGGCCGGCGGCGCCTACAACATCTTCGGCAACCAGCGGCCGGAGCTTGAGATCGACGACCTGTCCGTGCGCCGCACCACCGTGGGCGAGCCCGTGGTCCTGCGGGCGCACGCCACCGACGACGGCGTGCCGAGGACGCGGAACATGCCCGCCCCGCGCATCGGCACCACGCGCATCGGGGCGGGCACTCCGAACAGCGCGAGCGGCCTGCGCGTGGCCTGGATCGTCTACCGCGGCCCGGGTGCGGTCACTTTCGACCCGCCGCAGTTCAAGGTCTGGGAGGACTATCGGGCAGGCACCGACTCGCCATGGGCGCCGGGCTGGAAGACGCCGGAGCCGCCCGAGGACGACACGTGGGTGGTCGAGGCGACCTTCCACCGGCCGGGCCGCTACGTGATCCGCTGCCTCGCCCACGACGGCGGCCTTGCGACTCACCAGGACGTGACGGTCGCGGTAGGCCCGTAGTAGCCGGGCCGCGACTGCGAATCCGGAGATCGAAGCTGCGCAACACGTCCGTCGCGGGCGTGCGGGACTCCGAGGCCCCGACCTCGCCGGTGCGGGGGCAGGAATCGGGATATGGTCCGCCGCCGCGCCCGCGAGCCGTGATCAAAAAAAGAGCAGGACATCCTCTTCGACCTCGCCGATGACCACGCTCGTCTCGGTGACGTCGGTGACGCGGAAGCGGTAGAGGCCGCGCGGGGCGGGGCCGCCGAGGCGGCGGCCGTCAGCGGCCGCGAACGCGCTGTTGTGGCAGGGGCAGAGGTAGACCGACGCGTCGACGGGACCCGTCTCGGCGATCACGTCGGAATGCAGGTCGGCAGGATCGCCGACGAAGTCGACCTCGCACTGCTCGTGGGGACAGACCGCGCAGACAGCGCGGAAGCGGTCCGGGGCGTCGTCGGCGTCGGAGATACGCGTCACGAGGCCGGTGACCCGGATCGGCTGGTCGGGGTTGGCGGCGGTCGGCAGCGACACCGCGCGGGCCTGGAACCGGCGGGCGCGGCCGGGGGCGGCGAGGGCGTCGCGCGGCACCAGCACCGGCCGGGACAGCGGGTGGTAGCGGAGGAAGCGCCGCCGCTGGGCGCGGAGGCGGCGGCCGAGGCTGCCGAGGACGAGCACGACGGTTCCGAGAAACGTCCGGCGGGCCAAACCCCCACCTGACGCCTTCGTCGCGTCCTGTCGCGCAAGCGCCTCACCGTTCTCGGGGCAGCGACCGTTCTTGCGCCCCCCCAGGAAGCGCGTTGACAAGTCGAGCATCGCGATGCCTCACCGTTCCCGGGGCAGCAGATGTTCCTGCAACAGGGTGCCCAAGGTCATGGGGCGACCTGCCCCCCCACCCACGCGGCCAGGGTCTGCCACTCGTCGGCGTCCGGCGTCGTCCAGTGCTTGCCGCCGGCGTGCCAGCGGCTGCCGCCGGCCTCCTCCGTCAGCGGGTTCACCAGCAGCACGCTCTCCATCGGCGCCCCCGGAACCACAAGCCGCTGCACCCGTTCGAAGTTGCGGAACGACTGCTCCTCGTCCCAGTTGTCGCGCCCGGGGGGCAACGGCTCGAGGAAGGCGTTGCCGCCGCCGGTCGAATGGCACACCACGCAGCGGGCGTTCCCCGGGCGGCGGTTCAGGAAGATCGGCTCGACGTGGTCGCGGTAGAAGCCGAAGTCGAGGGCGACGGACGTCGTGTTGACCCAGCGGGCCAAAGCCTGCCACTCCTCGTCGTCCGGCGACTCCCAGTGCTTGCCGCCGGCGTGCCAGCGGCTGCCCCCCGCCTCCTCGGTCAGCGGGTTCACCAGCAGCACGCTCTCCATCGGCGCCCCCGCCACCACCAGGCGCTGCACCCGCTCGAAATTGCGGAACGACTGCTCTTCGTCCCACGTCTCCCGGCCCGGCGGCAGCGGCTCCAAAAACGCGTTGCCGCCGCCGGTCGAGTGGCAGACGACGCAGCGGGCGTTCCCCGGCCGGCGGTTCAGGAAGACGGGCTCGACCGTCTCGAGGTAGAGGTCGAAGTCGAGGCCGAGCAGCGTCTCGCCGGCGGCAGGGGTTTGTGCGGCAGCCGGGGGCGCGGCGAGGACGGCGGCTGCCGCGAGGGCTGCGACGGCGATGAACGGCGTCCGTGCGAACATGTCGGGAGCACTCCTTCCGAAGCGAAGGCCGGTGCGGCCCACTGGCCGAGCGGCGGCCGTCCACATGCCTGACCGGCGCGATGCCTGACCAGCGCGTCCGACCCGCCAGTCGCGCTGCCGGAGGCGGCTCCGGTCGGCGGGCCTGACGACCTACTCGTCCACCGGCAGCCCCGGCAGCCGGGCGGTGATGTTGCGCTTCGGCACCTGGCCGACCTCGATCACCTCGACCTCCTCGCGGGCCGCGACGTCGACCACCGAGACGGTGTTCGAGTGGGCGTTGGCCACGTAGAGGTACTGGCTGTCGGGGGTGAACGTCAGCCAGTCGGGCACCACGCCCACCTTCACGCCGCCGAGCGGCTCGAGGTCGGGCAGCGAGTAGGCGTAGACGCTGCCGTTGATCTTGCTCGTCGACCAGAGGGTCGTGCCGTCCGGCGTGATCTTGATGCCGTGGGCCGGCGCCCCCTGAATGCCGTAGGTGTTGCGCTCGGCCACGGGAATGTCGGGCTGGACGATGCGGCGCACCTCGCGGCGCTTCTCCCAGTCGACGACCGCGAACCCGTGCAGGTTGGAGATCTGCACGTACATGTTCTTCGTCGACCCGTCGGGGTTGGTGTCGAAGGTGAACGGGCGCACGCCGCCCTCGAAGTGGAAGGCGAAGACCGGCCGCTCGACCTCGGTGTCGATGACGGTGGCGCTCGACCCGCCGATGGAGCCGGCGACGACGTACCGGCTGTCGGGGGTCATGAACGTGTTGTGCACGCCGCGCAGGATGCGGATGAAGTCGACGTGCTCCTCGGCCACGGTGTCGATGACGTCGACGCCGCCGCCCACGCCCCGGATGGCCACGTAGATCCGCTCGCCGTTCTCGTGGATGGCCACGTTGTTCGGCCGCCCGCTCAGCGGGATCGACTTGCGGACCTCGAGGGTCTTCGTGTCGACGATGTCGAGGGCGTGCGTCGACTCGTTGCTCAGGTAGAGCCGGCTGCCGTCGGGGGCGGCGGCCACGCCGTGGATCACCTCGACCCCGGTGATCTCGGCGACGATGGCGTTGGTCGCCGGGTCGATGACGTGCACGTTGTCGCCGGCGGCGTTGGTCTGGACGATGTAGACGTCGTCGTCGTTCGCGGCCGCCGGCGCGGGCGCCAGCAGGACAGCGAGAGCGGCGACGACCGGCAGCAGACGAAGCGGGCTTCGGTCACGCGCCCGCGGGGCGGCAGATGTCATGGGCGAGCCTCCTCGACGGGGACTCTAGCGCGGTGCCGCGCGACCGTCAACCGCCGCGCGGGGCTGCCAGCCCGCCAATCGTCGCCTTCGGCTCCGCTTGGCGCCCAACCAACCCTGCCGGGAGTCTGCCCGGTTCTACGGCGCAGACTCCTGGTCCCGCCCCACCTGCCAAAGGAGGAAGCTCACGGTGTCGACCATCTCGTCGATCTGCTGGCTCACCGGCTGGCCCCCGGAGTGGCCCGCCGCCGTGTGGTAGCGGAGCAGGACGGGGTTGCCCGAGCCGTTCATCGCCTGCATGAGGGCCGTCATCTTGCGGGCGTGGAGCGGCGCGACCCGGGTATCGCCGTCGCCCGACAGGTACAGGGTCGCCGGGTAGTCGCCGCCCTCGACGACGTTGTGGTACGGCGAGTACGCGTGGATGTAGGCGAACTGCCCGGGGTCGTCGCTCGACCCGTACTCGGGCACCCAGAAGCTGGCGACGAGGAACTGGTGGTAGCGGACCATGTCGAGCAGCGGGTAGGTGCAGACCACCGCCCCGAAGAGGTCGGGCCGCTGGTTGGACACCGCCCCGACGAGGAGGCCGCCGTTGCTGCCGCCGCGGATCGCGAGGTGCTCGGGGCCGGTATAACCCTCCGCCACGAGGTGCTCGGCCGCGGCGATGAAGTCGTCGAAGACGTTCTGCTTGCTCTCGAGCATGCCGGCGCGGTGCCACGCCTCGCCGAACTCGCCGCCCCCGCGCATGTTCGCGAGGGCGAAGACCCCGCCCGACTCGAGCCACGTCGTCGCGAGGGCCGAGAACGCCGGGGTCATGCTGTTGTTGAAGCCGCCGTAGCCGGTCAGCAGGGTCGGGTTGCCGCCGTCGAGGGCGACGTCGGGCCGGTGGACGACGAACATCGGCACCTCGGTGCCGTCCTTCGACGCGAACCGGCGCTGGGTCACCGTGTAGGCGGCCGGATCGACGGGCAACTCGGGCTCGGCCCACACCGACTGCTCGCCGGTCTCGAGGTCGTAGCGGTAGATGGTGCTCGGCACGTGGAACGTCTGGAACGTGAAGAACGCCTCGTCGCTCGTCCACCGGCCCGACCCGCCGCCGACCGAGCCGAGGGCGTCGAACGCGATGTCGCGGACGTGGGTCCCGTCGAGCTCGTGGACGGCGACCCGCGGCTGCACGTCCTGCAGGTACGACACGGCGAGCTTCCCGCCGAGGGCCGCGGCCCCTTCCACGACCACGTCGTCGCGCTCGGGGACGACGTCGCGCCAGCCCTCGAACCCGGGGTCCGCGGGGTCGGCCAGCACCACCCGCTTGTTGGGGGCGTCGAGGTTGGTCACGACGACCATCTCGCCGCCCGCGAACGAGGCCCACGACTCGGAGACCCCGTCGGCGACGGCGGTCACGAACGGCGTGTCGCGCTCGAGGTCCTTGACGTGGATCTCGGTCGGCCCCGACGAGCCCTCGATGACGTGCACGACCATCCAGCGCCCGTCGTCGGACACGACGGTGGAGGGAATCTGGTAGCGCTCGTACCCCTCGCCGAAGATCTGCCGGTCGTCGGCCAGGGGCGTCCCGAAGGCGTGGAACATCACCCGCGGCGTCACGTCGCCGTACCGCTCGTAGTAGAGCCCGCCGCCGTCCGGGGCCAGGGTCACCGCGCCGTAGCGGGCCGGCGGCAGCACGTCGGCGAGATCCTCGCCGGTGTCGACCTCCCGGACGCGGATTTCGACCTCGTCGACGCCTCCCTCGCGGACCCCGTAGACGACCCGCGCGCCGTCGTCCGAGATGTCGCGCAACGCGACGCTGGTCGTGTGGTCCGGGCTCATCGGATGGGGGTCGATGAGTACGCGGTCCTCGCCGTCAAGCCCCTCGCGCACGTAGACCACCGAGAGGTCCTGGTCGGCGCGCCGCTTGCTGTAGAAGTAGCGGCCGCCGCGCTCGTTCGGCAGCCCCACCACGTCCCGCTCGAGCACCGACGCGGCCTGCGCCCGCAGCGTCTCGCGGTCAGGCAGGGCGCCGAGCACCGAATCGGTGTAGGCGTTCTGGGCGTCGATCCAGGCTCGCGTCTCCGGCGCCTCCTGGTCCTCGAGCCAACGGTACGGGTCGGGCACCTCCACGCCGTGCAGGGTGTCGACGACCTCCCGCACCTCCGTCGGCGGGGGCGGCGGCACGTCGGTTCCCGATTCCCCGGCGCAGGCGGCCATCAGCGCCATGCCGGCCATCCCTGCAATGCGTCGCGATCCGGCCATGCTCTCCTCCCCGACATTGGAGCGTTCAGCGTAGCGCATTTCGACGCTCGGCTCTGCCGCTCAATCCCCCTGCAGCAGGCGGTGATACTCCAGCGCCGCGCCGAGGGCCATGGCCCCGCCGCGGTCGTCGGCGCCGTTGACGGCGGGGCGGTCGAGATAGTGCCGCCGCGTCGAACCCGCGCCGGTGCCGATGCACACGTCGACCAGCGTGCCGTCGTCGGCCACGTGGGCGAGCAGCGCGCGCCACGCCCGGTCGACGACCGGCCGGTACGAATCGTCCAGCCAGCCGAGCCGGACGCCCCGGGCCATTGCGGTCAGGGTCATCGCGGTGACGCTGGTCTCGCGGTAGCTGCCGGGCTCGTCGACGACCTGGCGCCACATGCCGTCCGGCGCCTGTTGGGCGCGCATCGCCGCGAGGTGCCGGCGGTGGACGTCGAGCACCGCCCCCCGATCCGGATGGTCGGCGGGCAGGACCGTCAGCAGCTCAGACAGGCCGAGCGCGCCGAACCCGTTGCCGCGGCCCCACGGGGTGGGGGCGCCGGCGTCGTGGTGGAACAGCCCGTCCGGCTGCTGCAGGCGGGCCGCGTAGGTGGTGACGAGGCGGACGGCGGCGGCTAGGCCCTCGGGGTCGCCGGCGCGGACGGCGGCGATGGTGCCGAGGAAGAAGTCGTCGCTCCAACCCGAGCCGTGCCGGGGGACGCCCGGCGCGGTCTCCGCTCGCGCGAGGGCCACCCCCTCGGCCGCGAGGCGGGCCGCCGCGCCGCGGTCACCGCCGGGCGACAGCGCCAGCTCGCTGAAGATCATCGTCCCCGCCACCGCCGCGAGGCTGATGCGGTCGCCGAACAGGGGCCGCGGGCCGGAGAGCCAGGGGCGGACATCTGCCATGACCTTGTCGCGCAGCGACGCGTCGCCGTCGAGAGCGGCGAGCCGTAGCGAGTGCACCCAGGCGAGGGCGGGGATGTAGCTGATGCTGGGCGTGCCGGGATAGCGCCGCGCGAGCACGCGCGCCACCGTAAGCGGATCGCGCGCCATCCTGCGGGCCAGGGCATCGCGCAGCGACGACCGCCCGTCCGGCGCCCGGGCCATCGCCTCGCGCATGACCGCCGCCCCGTCGGCTCCGCCGGCCGTCACCAACAGGGTGTCGACGGGCCCGAGGGCCGAGTGGCTCGCGGGGTCGGCCATCGCCGCGGCGAGCGAGCCGGGGGGCATCGCGGCGCCCCCGGCTCCTCCGCCGCTCTCGCCCGCCGCGCGCGCGGCGATGCGCAGCCCGTCTCCCGCGCGCACCTCCACCACGAGGTCCGGCGCCTGGTACGCGACCCACCGCCAGACGTAGCGGCTCTCGGGCCGATCGGGATCGTCGAAGAACCCGCCCGCCGGCGGGAACCCGCCGGGCCGGCTCGGGCCGTCCGGCGACGGCTGGGCCATCGGGAGGGCGCTCACCGTCCACCGCGCGCGTTCCGCTTCCGGCGCCTCGGTCTTGAACCACCGCACCGCGTCGAGCACGATGCGGGCCGCCGCGGCGGGGTCGCCGTCGAGCCCGCCGACGAGCACGATGCGGCGCTCGGGACGCGAGACGTCGAAGGGCGACGGGTCCTCGATAGTGAGCAGCGGCGTCTCGTCGCGCGCCACCCCGGCCGCGCTCACGGTCCGCGGCTCGCCCGGGAGCGCGGCGAGGGCGTCGAGCGCCGCCCGCAGATCCGCCGTCCCGTCCGCCCGCGGCTGGGCCGGCGCGGCGCTCGCGCCCTGCCGGACGGGCCCCGCCGCGGTCTCGGCGCAGCACGCGGTCCCGCCACGGGCGGCCGGCCCGAGCGTCAGCCCCGCCGCGACGACCGCCGCCGCCCACCGCACCCCACGTCTCGCCTGCAGCGCCGCACCCATCGTCAGTCTCCCCCCGGCCGGAATCGTCAGCCTCCCCCCAGCGGGAGTCGTCAGTCGCCCGCCAGCCAGAACATGCACCCGGGACCCGAGTCGGGGCCGGTGGGTATCTCCGAGACGACCTCCAGGGTCTCGAGGTCGATCACCGCCACCCGATCGTCGCCGCGCAGCGCCGCGAAGGCCACCGCGCCGTCGGGCCGCACCAGCAGCGCGTTCGGAGCGAGGTCGAGCCGCGCGATCTCCGTCCGCGCCGCCGCGTCCATCACGACGACGCTCGTCGCCGAGTCCGAGATGAGCACGCGCGCGCCGTCCGGCGTGAAGGCCAGACGGTTCGGGTCCGTCAGGCCCAGCTCGAGCCGCTCGGTGACCGTCCGCGCCGCGACGTCGATGATGGACACCCCGCCGTCGTTGCGGGTGGCCGCCCACAGCTCCGCGCCGTCCGGCGAGAGATCGAGCCCTTCCGGATACTCGCCGGCGGCGGGAATCGCGGTCACCTGCCAGTCGGGCGGGCCGGCCGCGGCGCCGTCGACCACGCTCACCGTGTTCGCCTCGCGGTTGGCGGTGAAGATGGTGTCGCGGTCGGGGCTGAGGACCATCATGTGAGCGCCGTCCTGGCCGAGCCCGAGCAGCCAGTCGACCTCGTCGGCCCCGGGATCGTAACGGCCGATGGCCTTGTAGCCCTCCACCGTGAAGTACAGCCGGCCGCCCGCGAAGCGGACGTCGTGCGGCACGCTGCCCCGACCGACGTCGAGGCGGCGCAGCTCGGTCATCGTCTCCAGGTCGATCACCGAGATGCCGGCGCTCGGGCTCGCCACGAACGCCAGCCTCCCGTCCGGCGAGGCGGTCACCTCGTGGGGGGCGCTCACCGTCGGGACCTGCCCAAGCACCGTCCCCGCCACCGGGTCGACGACGGCCAGGGCGCTGGCGTCGCGCAGCAGCACCAGCAGCCGCGCCTCCCCTGCCGTCTGCCCCGCCGCGACGACCGCTCCCGCCAGAAACACGACAGCGCCGAGCATCGCCGTACATCCAATCGCCTGTATCGCTGCACGCACGGAACACTCCTTAGTCGATGCCCCCGCGAAGCCCCGGCGCGACGGGGACGTGAGGGCGGTCGGTCGGTGCGCACCATCATGGTCCGCGCTTCACCGCAACCGCAAGCTCCTGGACGCAGTAGTGTGCGGACCCACCCGAAGTGTGCAAATCCGGGGGCTGGAGTGTGCACATCCGCTCGCAAGGTGTGCAAAACTGTGATACGGTATCATTCCATTCTGGCTGAAGAATACCGTGTTTCCAACGCACTGATCCTTTTCTGCAATTATCGGCGGTCGACCGCGATGCGGGAGGAAGTCGGCTGTTTGCCAGGGGAGCACCCGCTGCCTCGCGTCACCGCTCCTTGGCCACCGTTCGCGACCCCGGCGCTCGAAGAGCGCCCCCTGCCTCGTACGACCATGCCCCTGCCGGGTTCCCCAGCCCCGGAACTCTCAGATCTTCCCGGGCCGCACGTCGGCGGTCCCTTGCTGGAGTTTCCGGTCGCGGAGCTCGGTTCAGGAGCATGATGCCGCGCCATATCCAGAAACCGACTCTGTCCATCGGCTCCCGCCGTCGTCTCCTCGCCGTCCTCGCCGTCACCCTTTCGGTCCTGCTGTCCCTGGCCGCCCCGGCCGTCCACGCCCAGGATCCGCCCCACCACTGGGGCGGCCGCGTGGAGGTGGACACGAACTGGGACGGTGTGAACGACGGGGGCGGAACCCTCGTGGTCGACGGGGACGGGGGCTCCCTCACCTACCGCATCAGGCTGAGTGAACAGCCGACGAAGCTGGAAAACGGGATGCCGGTCGGCGTCGACGGATGGTGGATCGTCCTGCGCGTCGACGGCGGCATGCGCGCCGACGGGGACTACAACGGCATCACCTGGGTGCCGTCGGTCGGCTGGGAGTTCACCAAGGACAACTGGAACCAGTGGCGAACGATCACGATCGACGGGGGAACCAGGAGCGGACAGGTCTACAACGGACAGCCGATACGCATCGAGCACGAGGTTTGGGACCACGAGACCAACTGCCCCTTCAAGGGGAGCCCCTTGACGGTGAACGTCGTCAACCGCCCCCCCGCCCTGACCATCGAGGACGTGACCGTGGATGAGGGCGACACCGCCCACCTCAATGTCAGGCTGAGCAAGCCCAGCAGCCAGACGGTGACGGTGAACTACGCGACGGCTAACGGAAGCGCGACGGCCCCGCAGGACTACACCTCCACGTCGGACACGCTGACGTTCACGCCGGGCGTGACGACCCGGACGATCTCGGTGCCGACCACCGATGACGGCGACCAGGAGCAGGCCGAGAACTTCACGGTCAGGCTGAGCAACCCCACCGGCGGGGCGAACATCGCGAGAGGGACCGCGACCGTAACCATCAACGACAACGACACCGCCGTCGGGGGCAGCTCTCCTGCCCTGTCCATCGCCAACGCGGCGGCGAGCGAGGGCGACCCGGTCGTGTTCACCGTCACCCTGACCGGCAGCCGCACCGCGAACGTCACCGTGCAGTACGACACCGCGGACGGAAGCGCCACCGACGGCGACGACTACACCGGCACGTCGAGCGGCACGCTGACCCTCCCGCCCGCCGATACCACCTCCACCCAGACGATCTCGGTGCCGACCATCGAGGACACCGAGGGGGAGGCGAACGAGACCTTCACGGTCACCCTCAGCAACGCCGGCAGCGGCGTGACCATTCAGAACGCGACCGCCACCGGCACCATCAACGACGACGACGGCGGGCTGCCTCCGCCGCCACCGCCACCGCCGCCGCCGCTCACCCTCGCCCTGTCAATCGAGGATGCGGAGGCGACCGAGGGCGACCCTGTCGTGTTCACCGTCACCCTGACCGCGACCGGGACCGGGACCCGCACCGGGGACGTCACCGTCGCCTATGCCACCGCCGACGGAAGCGCGGACGACGCCTCCGACTATACCGACACGTCGGACACCCTGACCTTCTCCCCCACCGAGGAATTCCTGACCATCTCGGTGCCGACGACCGAGGACACCACCGAGGAGGACACCGAGACCTTCACCGTCACCCTCGGCAACCCCGTCGGCGCGACCATCGACGACGGAACCGCCACCGGCACCATCAACGACGATGACGACGGGCAGCCGCCGACGCTGCCCACCCTGTCCATCGAGGACGCGGCCGCGACCGAGGGCGACCCGGTCGAGTTCACCGTTACCCTCTCCGGCGCCCGCACCGGCGAGGTCACCGTGACCTACGACACCGCCGACGGCACCGCCCTGGCCGCCTCGGACTACACGGCCGTGTCGTCGACGACGCTCACGTTCGCCGCGAACGAGAGCTCGAAGACCATCTCGATCGAGACCACCGAGGACACCGTCGAGGAGGAGATCGAAACCTTCACCGTCACCCTCGGCAACCCCGTCGGCGCGACCATCGACGACGGAACCGCCACCGGAACCATCACCGACGACGACGGGCCCGTCACACCGCCCCCCGGGCTCCCCGCCCTCTCCATCGAGGACGCGACCGTCGAGGAGGGCGGCGCCGCCGCCTTCAAGGTCACTCTGAGCGCCGTCAGCGACCAGACCGTCACCGCGGCCTACGCCACCGCCGACGGCACCGCCCTGAAGGACGACGACTACACCGAGGACTCCGGCACCCTCACCTTCGCACCCGGCGAGGTCATGATGACCATCGCCGTACAGACCACCGAGGACTCCGTCGAGGAGGACACCGAGACCTTCACCGTCTCCCTCTCCAGCCCCGGCAACGCGACGATCGCCGACGGGACCGCCACCGGAACCATCACCGACGACGACGGGCCCGTCACACCGCCCCCCGGGCTCCCCACCCTGTCCATCGAGGACGCGACGGTCGAGGAGGGCGGCGCCGCCGCCTTCAAGGTCACTCTGAGCGCCGCCAGCGACCAGACCGTCACCGCGGCCTATGCCACCGCCGACGGCACCGCCCTGAAGGACGACGACTACACCGAGGACTCCGGCACCCTCACCTTCGCACCCGGCGAGGTCATGATGACCATCGCCGTACAGACCACCGAGGACTCCGTCGAGGAAGACACCGAGACCTTCACCGTCACCCTCTCCAGCCCGAACAACGCGACGATCGCCGACGGGACCGCCACCGGAACCATCACCGACGACGACGGGCCCGTCACACCGCCCCCCGGGCTCCCCGCCCTCTCCATCGAGGACGCGACCGTCGAGGAGGGCGGCGCCGCCGCCTTCAAGGTCACTCTGAGCGCCGCCAGCGACCAGACCGTCACCGCGGCCTACGCCACCGCCGACGGCACCGCCCTGAAGGACGACGACTACACCGAGGACTCCGGCACCCTCACCTTCGCACCCGGCGAGGTCATGATGACCATCGCCGTACAGACCACCGAGGACACCGTCGAGGAGGACACCGAGACCTTCACCGTCACCCTCTCCAGCCCGAACAACGCGACGATCGCCGACGGGACCGCCACCGGAACCATCACCGACGACGACGGGCCCGTCACACCGCCCCCCGGGCTCCCCACCCTGTCCATCGAGGACGCGACGGTCGAGGAGGGCGGCGCCGCCGCCTTCGAGGTCACCCTGAGCGCGGCCAGCGACCAGACCGTCACCGTCGCCTACGCCACCGCCGACGGAACCGCCCTGAAGGACGACGACTACACCGAGGACTCCGGCACCCTCACCTTCGCACCCGGCGAGGTCATGATGACCATCGCCGTACAGACCACCGAGGACACCGTCGAGGAGGACACCGAGACCTTCACCGTCACCCTCTCCAGCCCGAACAACGCGACGATCGCCGACGGGACCGCCACCGGAACCATCACCGACGACGACGGGCCCGTCACACCGCCCCCCGGGCTCCCCACCCTGTCCATCGAGGACGCGACGGTCGAGGAGGGCGGCGCCGCCGCCTTCGAGGTCACTCTGAGCGCCGCCAGCGACCAGACCGTCACCGCGGCCTATGCCACCGCCGACGGCACCGCCCTGAAGGACGACGACTACACCGAGGACTCCGGCACCCTCACCTTCGCACCCGGCGAGGTCATGATGACCATCGCCGTACAGACCACCGAGGACACCGTCGAGGAAGACACCGAGACCTTCACCGTCACCCTCTCCAGCCCGAACAACGCGACGATCGCCGACGGAACCGCCACCGGCACCATCACCGACGACGACGGGCTCGTCACACCGCCCCCCGGGCTCCCCGCCCTCTCCATCGAGGACGCGACGGTCGAGGAGGGCGGCGCCGCCGCCTTCGAGGTCACTCTGAGCGCCGCCAGCGACCAGACCGTCACCGCGGCCTACGCCACCGCCGACGGAACCGCCCTGAAGGACGACGACTACACCGAGGACTCCGGCACCCTCACCTTCGCACCCGGCGAGGTCATGATGACCATCTCGGTCCGGACCACCGAGGACACCATCGCCGAGGAGACCGAGACCTTCACCGTCACCCTCTCCAACCCCGGCAACGCGACCATCGCCGACGGCACCGCCACCGGAACCATCACCGACGACGACGGGCCCGTCACACCGCCACCCACCCTCCCCACCCTCTCCATCGGGGACACGGAGGCGACGGAGGGCGACATGGCCGAGTTCCCGGTCACGCTGGTGCCGGCGAGCGACGACGTGGTCACGGTGTCGTTCCGCACGATGGACGGCACCGCGGTAGCCGGGCTCGACTACACGGCCACCATGGGGACGCTGCGCTTCGAGCCCGGCGAGACGAGTGCGACGATCGCGGTGGCGACGCTGACCGACGACATGGTGGAGGGCGCCGAGCGGTTCACGATGGAGCTCAGCGACCCGGTGGGGGCGACGGTGTCGGACGGCACCGGGGTGGGGACGATCACCGACGACCACCGGGATCGAATCGGGACCGTCAACCGGACCGTCCTGCCCGAAGTGGGGCGGGCGCTCGCCTTCAACGCGGTGACGTGCCGCTTCGACCACACCCTGTCGAGCCCGATGGCCGCGGGCGGGACGGGGCGCAGCGCGGGAAGCCTGTCGCTGTCGCCGCGGCTGTTCGCCGGCCGGCGGGCCTCGCCCGCCGACACCTGGGGCTCGCCCGCCGACCCGTGGAGCTCGCCCGCGGGCCCGGGGTTGACGATCGAGCAGGCCCTGGGCGACTCGTCGTTCCTCATGCCCTCGGGCGACGGGCAGGGCGGCGCGGGCCGGTACACCGCCTGGGGCTGCGCCGACTACCGCCACCTCTCCAGCGGCGGCAACGGGGGCCTGTCGTGGAACGGCGTCACGTTCAGCGCGCAGGTCGGGGCCGACATGGAGCTCGGCGCCAACACCCTGGCCGGCGTGTCGGTGTCGCGATCACGGAGCGCGTTCGGCTACTACACGGACGCCGGCGGCGACCCCGCCGGCGCCAACGAGCTACGGCTGACCGGCGTCCACCCCTACCTCGCGTGGTCGGCGTCGCCCGACCTCGTCGTGTGGGGGACCGTCGGGCACGCGTGGGGGGACTTCCAGGTCGACGACCACCTCGGCGCGGGGATTCTCAGGGGCGCCGCGAGCATGAACGCGGGGTCGGTGGGCGTGAACGGGCGGCTGCTGGGGCGCGGCGCCACGGAGCTCAGGGTGAGGGGCGAGGGCGGGCTGGCGCAGCTCGGCATGGCGGGCGACATGGAGACGCTGGGGATGGTGGACGTGGACCTGCGGCGGCTGCGGCTCGCGGCCGAGGCCAGCCACGAGCACCTGTTCCCGTTCGGCAGCACCCTCACCCCGTGGGCCGAGGTGGGCCTGCGCCACGACGGCGGCGACGGCGAGACCGGCGCCGGTCTGGAGGTCCGCGCGGGACTGCGCTACCGCGACCTGCCGCAGGGACTGACCATCGAGGGCTACGGCCGCCGGCTCGTGGTGCACGCGGGCACGGTGCGCGAGTCGGGCTTCGGCGCGGTCCTGCGCGTCGACCCGGGCAAGTCGGGCCTCGGCCCGTCCCTGAGCCTGACCCCGGCCTGGGGCGCGACGGCCAGCGGCGTGCACCAGCTGTGGGAGCACGGGGCGAACGCCTTCTCGATGTACGACACGCCCGGCGGACGCATGAACGCCCAGTTCGCCTACGGCTTTCCGGCCCTCGAGGGGGCCGGGCTCCTGACGCCCTTCGGGGCCCTCAGCTTCGCCGGCGAACGGGGGCGGGGCTTTGGGCTCGGCGCGACCCTCGCCGTGGGCCGCCGGGCGACGGTGAGCCTCGAAGCCGAACGCCGGCGGCGCCTCGCGTCCAGGGCGATCTACGCGGTCATGCTGCGCGGCATGCTGCGGTTCTAGTAGTGCGTCACTTGAACAAGTTGACGCCTGGATCTGCGTCGCGGTCCGACAATGCGGGCCGAAAACACCGGTCGACGACCCGTTCGGCCACCATGCGAGCACCGAAATGTCGTTCCCGGGACATACCACGGCCGCATCCGGACCGTGCGCCTCGATGTCGGTTCCGGCCCGGGTCAGGGTCGATACCGGCACGCCGCCTGCCCCTCCCCTGCCCGTGGGGTCGCCGGCCCGGGTCGATCCCGCCCGAACCGCGGACCTGCCCCCAGGGGCCGGGATGGACGCTTTCCCTCAACGACGCTCTCGTCAACGTCGTATTCGCGTAGAATCAGGGCCGGCGCGGGAGGATCCGGCGCCCCCGAGAGGGGTTCAGCGAGGAGATCGACATGTGCGACGAGAGAACCGATGCCGACACCACTGAGTACCTGCGCGCGCGGGAGATGACCCGGCGGCAGTTCGGGGCCGTCTCGGCGGGCGCGGGGCTGGCGATGCTGCTGCCCCGGGCCGCGAACGCCCAGGCCGTCACCGAGTCCGAGATCGACGTCCCCACCCCCGACGGCGTCTGCGACAGCTACTTCGTGCATCCCGCGAGCGGCGCCCACCCCGGCGTCATCATCTGGCCCGACGCCTTCGGCCTGCGGCCCGCGAAGCGGCAGATGGCGAAGCGGCTCGCCGAGTCGGGCTACTCGGTGCTCGTGGTCAACCAGTACTACCGGTCGCAGCGGGCGCCCATCACCGACAGCACCAACTTCGCCGAGCTGCGCGACGTCCTCATGCCGCTGATGGGTACGTTGAGCCCGGAGACGCACGTGAGCGACGCGCGGGCCTTCGTGAGCTTCCTCGACAGCCAGGCGGCGGTCGACAGCAGCCGGAAGATGGGGACGATGGGCTACTGCATGGGCGGCCCCATCACCATGCGGACGGCGGCCGCCCTGCCCGACCGCATCGGCGCCGGCGCGTCGTTCCACGGCGGCGGCCTCGTGACCGACGGGCCGGACAGCCCGCACCTGCTCGTGCCGCAGATGACCGCGCACTACCTGTTCGCGATCGCCGCGAACGACGACGAGAACGAGCCCGAGGCGAAGAACGTCCTGCGCGAGGCGTTCGCCGAGGCGGGCCTGCCGGCCGAGATCGAGGTGTACGAGGGCGCGCTGCACGGCTGGTGCCCGCCGGACACGCAGGTCTACCACGAGGCGCAGGCGGAGCGGGCGTGGAGCCGTCTCCTCGCCCTGTTCGAGACCGCGCTCGCGTAACCCGCTAACCGGCGCGCGGCTGGAAGCGGGACAGCCGTCGCTTCCAGCGGCTTGCCGCCGTCGCACGGGGGGCCTGAGCGCAGTGGGATGGCAGCCTCGATCACCCGGGAGCCGAACCCGGGCGATCGGGGCCGCCGAGCGTGGGCAGGGCTCGGGCGCCTCCTGACGCCACGGGTTCGCCCCTTCCGAAATGAGCCGGCAACCGACCGCGCGCACGGCCACCTGCCCCCTCTGCGAGGCGATGTGCGGCGTGCTCGTCGAGGTCGACGGCCCGCGCATCCGATCGGTCCGCGGCGACCCCGACGACCCCTTCAGCCGCGGCTACGTCTGTCCGAAGGCGGCGGCGCTCCCCGATCTCCACCACGACCCCGACCGCGTCCGCAAGCCGCTGGTCCGAGCCGGATCGAGCTGGCGCGAGGCGTCCTGGGACGAGGCCCTCGATCGCGCCGCCCACGGTCTCGCCGGCGTCCGCCGCCGCCACGGCCGCGACGCCGTCGCGCTCTACTACGGCAACCCCGTCGCCCACAACCTGGGGCTGCTGACCCACGGCCTCGCGTTCCGGCGGGCGCTCGGGACGCGCAATCTCTACTCCGCCAGCTCCGCCGACCAACTGCCGCAGATGCTGGCGGCGCTGCGCATGTTCGGTCACTTCGGGCTGATTCCGGTGCCGGACGTCGACCGGACCGACTTCTTCCTCATCCTCGGCGCCAATCCCATCGTATCCAACGGGAGCCTGATGAGCGCGCCCGACATGCGCCGTCGCCTCGACGCCGTACGTGCGCGCGGGGGCCGCGTGGTCGTCGTCGATCCGCGCCGCACCGAGACCGCCGCCATCGCCGACGAGCACCTCGCCATCCGGCCCGGCGCCGACGCCCTGCTGCTCGCGGCCATGCTGAACGTGATTCTCTCCAAGGGCCGGGCACGCTTCGGCCGGCTCGACGGCCGCGTGAAGGGCTTCGACGCGCTGGCCGCCTTCGTCCGCGAGCTGCCGCCCGAGCGCGTGGCCCCGCGCACCGGCATCGCAGCGCCGGCCATACGCCGGATCGCCGCCGCCTTCGCCGGCGCCGAGCGCGCCGCGTGCTACGGCCGCGTCGGCCTCTGCACGCAGCGCCACGGCACCCTCGCGGCCTGGTTGCAGCAGGCCCTGAACCTCGTGACGGGCCGGATCGACGAGGTCGGCGGCATGCTGCTCCCCACCCCCGCCGTCGACGTCGTCGGCATCTCCGATCGGCTCGGCTGGCGCGGCACGTTCGCCCGCTGGCGGAGCGCCGCCCGCGGGCTGCCGGAATTCGGTGGCGAACTGCCGGTGGCGGGGCTGGCCGACGAGATCGAGCCCTCCGGCCCACGGTCGGTGCGCGCGCTCATCACGGTGGCCGGCAACCCCGTGCTGTCGGCCCCGAACGGAAGCCGTCTCGAACGCGCGCTGGAGGGCCTGGAGCACGTGGTCGCCGTCGACCCCTACCTCAACGAGACCACCTGCCACGCCCACGTGCTGCTGCCGCCCGCGCCCCCGCTCACGCGTGCGCACTACGACCTCGCCCTCAACGCCTTCGCGGTGCGCAACGTCGCCAAGTACGTCGAGCCGGTGGTCGCGCGGAGCGCCGCAGAACGTCACGACTGGGAGATTCTGACCGAGCTGGGCGCACGCGCGCTCGCCCCTCGCCTCCTCCGCCGGCCCGTCGCCCGGGCCGCGAGGACGCTGCGGCCTGAGCGCCTCCTGGGCCTGCTGCTGCGCGCCGGGCCGTACGGGCTGACCCTCGCCGGGCTCCGCGCCGCCCCGCACGGCGTCGACCTGGGCCCGCTGCAGCCGGGGCGCCTCGCCGCCCGCATCGCAACCCCGGACGCCCGGATCGACATCGCGCCCGAGGACTTCCTGCGCGAGGCGCGCAACCGGCTCCCGGCCGAGGCCGACGGGGACGCGGGCGACGGTCTGGTGCTGATCGGAAGGCGCCAGCTACGGAGCAACAACTCCTGGATGCACAACAGCCCCCGGCTGATGAAGGGTCCGTCGCGCTGCACGCTGCTCGTCCATCCCGACGACGCGGCGTCGCGCGGCCTCGTTGCCGGCGATCTCGCCGTACTGGAGTCCGAGGCGGGAGCGGTGACCGTACCCGTCGAGGTGAGCGACGCCATGCGGCCCGGCGTCGTCAGCCTGCCCCACGGCTGGGGGCACGACCGCGACGGCGGGCGCCTCGGCGTCGCCCGCGCCCACCCGGGCGCGAGCGCGAACGACGTGACGAGCGACCGCCACCTCGACACGCTCAGCGGCAACGCCGCCTTCAACGGCTTGCCCGTGACGGTGCGGCGCCACGCCGGCGCGCCGGCGTCCACCCGCGAACGAGCGGCCGGCTCCCCCGACGAGCCGGCCGCGGCTCTCTGCTCTGGATGATTCGTGCCGTCAGGAGAGCGCGGAACCCGCCAGCCCTCGCCGACGGGCGCAACCCGCGTGAAGACGACGGGCGACCGTTGGCCGACGCCACGGGGATCGGAAGGCGCCGAGGCCCCTCGCTACGGGATCGGTCCGCGGCCCGAGCGCCGTGAGCTCCCGGTCCGCCGAGCGGCGAACCGGCGACTCCTCTATTCCGGCCGGTGCGGCAACAGCTCCCAGTAGAGGTGGCCGCCCAGGACCTCGCCCTCCTCGGTGGTGCGCGGCCGCCCTCCGAGCCGCAGGACGTCGCCGTCGAGGTCGTAGAGCCGTTCGGCGTCCGTCACCCCCTCGACGGGCCGCGTCCTTCCTTCCTGGTGGTGGACGACGTACTGCGGCTCGTCGTCCTCGTGGACGGTGAACCGTCCGAAGTACCCGCCGTAGGTGCGGTAGGCGGCCATCGCCTCCTCCGGCGTCGGGGTCGCCTCGGCGTACCCCGTGCGGCCCTCGCGCGCCATCAGGTGCACCATCATGTGGCCGGTCGGCGTGTAGAGGATCCAGGAACCGGCGCGGCCGTCGTTCCGCTGCCCATGCCACATCTCGCTGCCACGCTCCTCGTACCGGTCCGTGTACAGGAGCTGACGGAAGCCGACGAAGCGCTGCGCCTCCTCGGACAGCTCGACGTCCGGCAGCCGCTCCCAGACGACCTGCCGGGTGGCGTCGCCCTTCGTCCCATTGGCCGACGCCGGGGTGAGGATGAGCCGGTCGCCGTCGAGGTCGTAGAACCGCTTCGCGTCCGCCTCGGCCCCGGCGTTCATCTGGCCGATCCGGTGGTGGATCAGGAATCCCCCCTCGTCGCCCTCGTTGACGCTGAACGGGCCGAAGTACGCGGTATAGCCCTCGAGCGCCGCCTGCACCTCCTCCGGCGTCGGGCCGTCGTCCGAGAACGGCTCCCGGTCGAGCGGCATGACGTTCACCGCCATGTGCCCGGTGTCGCTGTAGGTGATGTACCCGAGCGAGTTGAAGTCCGCGATCGGGACCCACGCCCCGCTCTCGTCCTTGACGTTGCGTCCCGCGAGCCGGTAGGTCCCGACGACCGGGCCCCGCGGGAGGCCGCTCGGGGCGGCCGTGTCCTCGGCGGTCGGTGCGGGGGCCGACGCGCCTTCCACCGGAGTGGCGGGCATCTCCGCGTCGCAACCGGTGAGCGCGAAGGGCAGACACGCGACGGCGCCGACGAGCAGGGCGATCTTCCGGTTCCCCATGATGCTTCTCCTTCGTGCGCGCGAGAAACGTGCAACTGCCGCGGCGAGCCGCCGCGGCCTGCCGCAAGCACGACCCGGACGAAGTACCGCCGGAACCGCGGGAGCTGTCGCGTTCAGCTGCCGCCGGCCGGGAACGGACGGGCGCCCCGAGGGGGATCCGGTCTCTCCCTCACCACTCCAGCGTCAAGCCGTTGGTGGACGTGCTGACCTCCAGGTCCCGCCACGTCAGCGGCTCGAAGAACAACGACAACCCGAGGGCGGCGATCGCAATGCCGATGACGCCCTCGTCGACGGGCCACTCGTTCTTCGTGAAGCCCACCACGCCCCCGGCCGCCATCATCCCGGCGCCCAGGATGAACTGCCGGGTACGCTCGTTCCTGATCTGCCGAAGACGCTCGGGGTCGATTCGATCAATCAACGGGCCCCCGGACGCCTCTGTCTGCCCGCCCGCCTCCGTCGATGCGGCCGGCGCCTGCGCCGCCGCCTGCGAGGCGGAGAAACACACAAAGACAGCCGCGAGGCAAATCGCGATCTTGATTCGCATCATTTTCCTCCTGATGAGGCGCATTGTACCAGAGCCTCCGGAAGTCCGCGCCGTTCCGCGGCGCAGGCTCCAGAGGCGACCCCGGGCCGGCGGCCTCCCGCGCCGGCCGCGAGAAGACCCGTGGGGCGGCCCCACGATCCGGTCGAATTGCGGATCGGTGCGGCCGCGACATGAGGCTACCTCCCGGGCTCGGTGGGATCGCGGCCGTCCCGCGGCGCGCCGGTGCCCGACGAGCCGAGGAACAGCTTGCTGCCGTCGACGAAGGTCACGTCGCGGCCGTTGGCCTTGTTCGACCCGTCCTTGGACCGGAAGCCCTCGACGAAGACCTCGGTGCCGGCCAGCAGCGAGCGCTTGGTGAACCCGCGCCGGAGCAGCGAGGTGGGGGGCCCGCCCTCGATCATCCAGCGCTGCGCGGAGCCGTCCTCCTGCGCCACGTCGATGTGGATCCAGGTGTGGGGATTGACCCACTCCATTCTGACGACGGTGCCGGTCAGCTCGATCGGGGCGCTCGCGTCGAACTCCGCCGCGAACGCGTGGTGGGCCAGCGCCTGTGCGCCGGCGGCGGCCACGAGCCCTCCGATCCCGACAATGAGCACGGCAGTTCTTGCTCGCATCTCCGTTCTCCTCTCGTCATCGATGGCCCGCGCAGTCGCGCTAGCGGCCGTCCTCGTGCTCCCCTTCCCACGCGTCGAGCAGCGCCGTCTTCTCTTCCAGCTCGCGGCTGCGGATGGCCGCCTCGCGGGCCGCCTCGTCGAGCGCCCACTGCCGGTCGACCCGCGCCCCGCGGATGGCGTTCGTCATCCCGTAGTTGTGCTCGTGGCAGGCGTACTCGAACAGCCGGTCCTGGTTGCCCTCGGTGGCCCAGGGATCGAGCGCGAAGTAGTTGACGGTGGTGAAGGGGCGCACGAACACCGTCGGGTCCTCCACCGTGTAGCGATACTCCAGGGTCTCGGCGTCGAGGCGGCGGATGCGTTCGGTGAGGCGCAGCGTCTCGCCCGTGCCCGGGTAGTAGTGCACGTGGGCCGACCCCCCGAACGGGCCCCCGTGGGCGGGCACGGCGTTCTTCACGGTGTTCTTGAAGTTGGCGGTCTCGACGACCAGGGTGTCGCCCTCCCACCGGCCGATCGAGTCGCCGTTCCACTGGCGGATGTCCGGTCCCAGGGGCGCCGGCGCGTCCTCGTCGGCGGTGCCGACGGGGATGATGCGGACGTAGCCGTAGGGCATGACGATGCTCACGTACCCAGGGGTCTGCACGATCTCCTTGAGCGGCTGCTGGCTGCTCCCCAGCATCTCGCCGGGCAGGCCGTTGCGGGTGATGCACCGCTCGGACAGCCCGCGGTCCTCCCAGTCGTCGGCCTGGCTGCGCTCGCGCCGCGCCTCCTCCCGCGCCTCCCAGATGGCGAGGGCGCCGCGTGTCAGCGGCGGCATGCGCCCGTCGGGCGGATCGGTGATCTGCGACGTGCGCAGGGAGATCGGGGGCACGGTGGGGTCGGCGCTCCAGAACGCGTTGTACTCGGCGCCGGCGATGCGGAAGCCGGGCCGTCCGTCGTCGGGGGCGTCGGAACGGGCATAGCGCACGACGTCCTGCTGCACCAGCTCCTGGGCGATCGCGTCGTCGTCGTCGTCGCTGACGACCCGGCGCAGCCCGAGCCGCTCCCGCTCGGCCGCCTCCTCCTCGGTCATGAACTCGCGCGTGCCGAACTCGGGCGGCCGCTCCATCGGCGTGTAGGTCCGGGTGTCCCACATGCCCTGCAGATCGGGATCGCCCCACGCCGTCCGCGGCGCCGTGTACTCGGCCTGACCCGGGTCCTGGGCCTGCCCCGCCCACGCCGGCGCCGTCCCTGCCGCGGCCACCGCGATCGCCGCGGCGACGAGCGCGCATCCTCGCAGTCTCACCGTCCACCTCCTTCCGGGTCGACGAGGCCTCCGTACACGAACTCCTCGGCGAGGTCCACGCACTTGAACTCGAGCAGCCGCAGATTGTCCTCGATGCGGCGGTACAGCGGCAGCCGGATCGTCCAGTGGCGCGTGAAGACCTCGGGATCTTCTATCGTCGCTTCGTACATCATGTGCCAGGGGCTGATGGGCGTATACCGTTCCACCACCGTCATCGCCGCGCTGTGGTAGTTCCCGGCCCGGTCGAACCACGACAGATCGTTGAACCCGCTCGCCTCCACGACCAGGGTGTCCCCCTCCCAGCGCCCGTTCGACCATCCCATCCAGCTGTCCACCGGCGCCTCGCTGGTCCCGCCCAGCGGGATCGTGCGGCTGGCGCTCGCGAACTGGTAGGCGACGATCACCTTGCCGGTGCTCTGGATGATCTGGAACGGGAACGGCATGTAGGTGGCGCGCGGCACCCCCGGCAGGTAGCACTTGGCCTCGGGATCGCCGACGGTGTTGACGTTGTCGTGGTCCACGGCCAGCCGCCGTTCGAGGTTCTCCTGCTTCTTCGCCAGGGCCTCGGGCCGGTAGGGGATCTCGTTGCCGACGACCACGCCCTGCCCGGGCGGCTGCGCCCCCCACACCCCGAGCAGCCGGGGGAACGGCCCCGCCTCGGCGCCGTGGTCCTGCAGGTTCCAGTTGGCGGTGGTGAACGCCTGCCAGATGCCGCTGATGTCGGGATGCTCCGTGCCCGGCAGGCGGGGCGCCACGTATTCGTCGGTCTGGGCGGCGGCGGTCGACGGCGAGAGACCGACCATCGCCGCCGCGGCGGCCGCCGCCAGTGCCCACATCGGTAGCCGGGCCATGCCCTCGAGCCGCGTGCCCATCACGACCTCCTCTCGACGCTGCGAGACCAAGCCACGGATCAGAGCCTGTTATACACCCGCCGGTTCCCATGCGCGCGCCTTTTTTGGCGCGAGGGCTCGTGGCAGGAGCCCCGCAGAAGCCACCACCAGCCCCGGGCGCCCGCGGCCAGGGCGGGAGATCGACGAGATCGAAGCGCTGCGGGAGGACCAGCCCCGGGCGCCCGCGGCCGGGCCCCCGCCGCCTTCGACCGGCGAGCATCCTGCGCCTCGCCGGTCTCGGTACGACGCGGGGTTCGGCCACGAGTTGCTCGCGCGTAACTGGAATCGCGCCAGAGGTCTGCGCCGTGGAACGGCGCGGACGGCTGGAGGGTTGGCTGCGGGCGCCAAGCGGAGCCACAAGCGACGATTGGCGGAACAGCGCGGACGCCATGCGATAATGCGCCTGCTTCCTTCGCGAACACCACGAAACCACGAGTCACGGCGTCGTCTCGAGCGGCGCCCGGGAGTTCGACATGACACCCCAGCGTGAGATCCGCGTACACCGGCGCCGGGCCCTCGTGCTCGCCGCGATCCTGCTCACGGCCGGTCCACTGTACGGTCAGGAACCCATCGCGGTCGGCGGCATGAGCACGCCGGAGTCCGCCCTTCACGATCCCGAGGCGGACGTCTATCTGGTGTCGAACATCAACGGCGGGCCGGGCGACCGGGACGACAACGGGTTCATCTCGCGGGTGTCGCCGGACGGTCAGGTGCTCGACCTGAAGTGGATAGACGGCGCCGATGCGGGCGTGACGCTGCACGCCCCCAAGGGCAGCGCGGTCCACGGAGACCGCTTCTACGTCGCGGACATCGACGTCGTACGCCGGTTCGACCGGGCGTCCGGCGCGCCGCTCGGGGAGTGGGCGGTTCCGAACGCCGGGTTCCTGAACGACGTCGCCGTCGGCGCCGACGGCACCGTCTACGTCACCGACACCGGCATCGCCATCACCGCGCAGGGGTTCGCGCCGACCGGCACCGCCGCCATCTACCGGTTCGACGCCGACGGCCGGGCCGAGGCGATGGCGCGGGGCGATGCCCTGGCCCTGCCCAACGGCATCATCGAAACCCCGCAGGGCCTCGTGATGGTCCCGATCGGCGCGAACACCGTCGTCCGCGTCGCCCCGGACGGCGAGCTGACTGTCGTGGCCGAGCTGCCGCAGGGCCAGCTCGACGGGGTCGTCGCGCTGGAAGACGGCTCGCTGGTGGTCTCGAGCTTCGGCGCCAACGCCGTCTATCACGTCGCGCCGTCGGGCGCGGTGACCGAGATCGTCTCGGACACCCCGGCCGCCGACATCGGCTTCGACCTCGGCCGCAGCCGGGTCCTGATTCCCCAGCTCGACGGCAATCGGCTCCTCATCTACCCCGTCGCGCTCGACTGAAGGCGGGCGGCGCGGCGGAACCGGGGCGCCGGACCCGCACCGTCAGCCGACGAGGGTGATCAGGTAGAAGATCCCCGTCCCGCCCAGCAGGACGATGCCGATCCACGACAGGGCCAGCATCGCCGGTCCGGGCCGGTGCTCGGGCGGCATCTCGCGGGAGGTCACGGCGCGCAGGTTCAGGTAGCCCAGCACGGGGCCGGTCAGGAAGGCCAGGGTGGTGGCGAAGTCGATCATCGTGGTGAGGTTGCCGATGAACAGCGCCATCACGATCACGGTCAGGGTGACCAGGGCCGCCAGGGTCCACCAGTACACCGGACCGCAGGGCTGAACGGGCGTCCCCGGCGAGCGCAGGACCAGGATGGAGCGCTCGATGGCGCGGGGGCCGCCGTCGAGCACCGTCATCGTCGTCGACAGCATGGTCGTCACCACCGCCACCAGCACCACCGGCCGCGTCCACGCCCCCAGCGTGGCGGCGTAGAGGTCGACGAGCTGCGTCGAGAACAGCGTCCCCTGCGGGGACAGCTCCTCGCCGGACCCGAACATCACGGCGGCGCCGAGGACGACGAAGGTGAACGCGAGCACCGCCGTCCCCACGTAGCCGATGAGGAAGTCCTGCCGCGCCGTCTCCACCGAGCAACGCTGCCCCGACGTCTCGTTCTTGGCCAGCGTCCACAGCGAGCTCCACACCGAGATGTCGATGGCCGACGGCATCCACCCCGCCAGCGCCAGCAGGAACAGGAATGGCACCCCCGCCCCGATGAGCTCCCCCGGCCACAGCGCCACCGTCGAGAAGTCGGCGCGCGGCAGGCTGACGGCCGCCGCGAGCAGCGTGGACACCGCGAGCAGCAGCACGACGAGCTTTATCGACAGGTCGAGCCCCCGGAACCGGCCCCACCACAGTAGCGCGCAGCCCGGCGCCATGACCGCCGCCGCCAGCACAGCCAGCGGCCAGTCGACGCCCAGCGCGAACCCCACCAGGTAGGCCGTGAACATCACCACCGTGGCCTGGATGACCCCGCCCGTCAGCACCGTGATGACCAGGTACAACCACAGTGCCCACCGCCCGGTGCGAGCGTACCCCTCGACGAGGCTCTGCCCGGTGGCCGCCGCGTAGCGCGGGCCGTACTCGAAGAACGGGTACTTCAGGACGAGGGCGATCAGGATGACCCCGGCCAGCCCGAAGCCGGCCGACGCCCCGGCGCGCGTCGACTGCACCAGGTGAGACACGCCGATGGCGGTCGCCGCCCACAGGATGCCGGGGCCGAACGCGGCCCACAGGCGGCTGCCGGCGGTGGAGTCGGATGTGCTCGGCATGGCTGGCGAAGATGATACACGCCGTCCGGCGTTGCACCGATACCGGCCGACCCCGCCCCGCATCCATCGCGGTGATATGGTGTTGGCGCGTTCACACCAAGTTGCGGAATCGCCATGTCACGACTGACCATCACGCTCTCCGACGAGCGTCATCGGGCGCTCAAGGAGACGGCGGCCCGCCGCAACACGACGATCCGGCGGATCATCGAGGAGAGTCTCGACCTCTACGGTGCCAAGACCACCGAGACCGCGGCGGCCCTCGTCGCCGCCGCCGGGGAACGATCCGGACTGACCGACGATGACGCCATGGCGCTCGCGGTCGAAGAGACGCGGGCCGAGCGCGGCCGGTGAAGCGACGGCGTCGGCGAACGCCTACGGCCGCACGTCGAAGCGGTCCACCAACCCGTGCCGTCCGGCACCAGGGTCGAACTCCCGCTGCACGTCGTCGCGGTCTCTTCGTCCGAGGCGGGTCCAGGTCGTGATGGCGCCCGGCGCCCCTGGAACGTCGAAACCATTCGGCAGCGAGATTCCCACCAGGTTGCTGACCAGGTAGCGGTCGTGGAAGTCGCTCCAGATGAACACTTCGGCTCCCAGGCCCGCGTCCTTCAGCGGACGCGCAAGGGCATCACGGAACGCACGGCGGAAGTACCCTGGATCCTCTCTCATCGGCAGCCGTCGTGCGGGACCCGATCCCTGGTAGCAGACGCGGTGAACCTCGACCCGCGGCACCGGCGCTCTGTTACCCGCCCGCTGCAAGAGCAGTCCGAAGGAACCGTACCGCGGCTGTGATGGATCCAAATGAACATGAGGGAGTTGGAGAACCTCAGCACCGGATCGAGATGCCCCTCGTAGTCAGCAACCGTGCGGCCCAGCCGGACTGATGGGCTGCGCGACGCCCACCACCGCGCGCTCGACAGCCGGTCGATACGGGCGACCCGCGCGTCGGTGGCATACGCCTGCTCTACGGACTCCGTCGCGATCACGCCGCCGTTCAACCGCCGCCGATCGTCCGTCGCGAGGGCTTCCGCACACCAGGCGCAGTCGTCCGCGGGCCGGCCGGGCAGCGCCGGCTCGCAGGGCAACAGCCGCCCCTGCGTGGCCATCTTCTTGAGCAGTTCCTGGCCCCGCCGATGCCATGGCCGCGCGTCACCACGGAAGAGACCGCTCCAGGCGCCGTCCCGGAGGTCACGCACGAGCCCTTCGTTCAGCATCGCTTCACGGATGGTCTCCAGGCGGGCCGCGCACTCTCCGTCGGTCGGGTACGAGGTCACATCGAACACGTCCGGCGTGATGGCGTAGTCGGCCAGAAGCGCCATCAGAAGATCTCCCGCAGGCCTTCCTCGAAGAAGCCGCCCGGCCACGCCTTCACCAGCTCGCCCTTCTCGTTGAGCGGCATCTCTCGAATCAGCGTCTCGGCGCCGTCCGGCTCCACGAACAGCACGTTGACGTCCTCCGGCCGTACCTCGGGCGCCCCTTCGGGCAACGTTCCCGCGCTCGTTTCCCGCATGCGCCGCATGACGCGCAGCAGCAGGTGCTCGCTGTGGGTCTCGATCAGGAACGCCCTGCCGCCGGCGGCTCCCTCTGCGAGGAGATCCCCGAGCTCGACCTGCAACCGTGGATGGACGTGCAGCTCCGGCTGTTCGATGGCCGTGATGCCCGGGCGGTCCGGGTCGAGCACAGCCACGACCACCGGAAGCAACTGCGAGATCCCGACGCCGATGTCGGACGTTCGTACGGGCAGGTTCGCCCTGGTGGAGACGAGCTGCATTCCCCGGTGAACCGGGGCTTTCGCGATCCGATCGAGCAAGGCTGCAACCTCGTCGGGTGCCCCCCTCACGAGGTCATCCGCTGTTTCGGCTCCCGACATGCCCGCCAGCTTGGCGAGGAACGGCGCTCCCCATTTCTCGCCTTCCACACTCTTGTTCAGGACTCCAACCAACGGCGCGTTCGCGCCAAGATGCAGAGTTCTGTCCACCCGCAGCTTGTACCCGGTGTCCAGCCGATCCCCTCGCGACAGCCAGTCGCTCACGTCACCAATGAGCTCGGCGCTCATGACCTTGACGCCGGACCGCGGCGCCGCGATCAGGTTCTCGGTATCCTGGTCCGCGTTGACCCGGGCATGACCGTTCAGGAGCTCCCAGGCCGCAGACCCGTCGGCCCAACGGCCGGGAACAAAGCGGTCCCGCTCGACCATCGCGCACGGATGCAGATCCCGCAAGGGACCGAGATACCGAAACATCGCCAATTGGTCGCGCAGGAGGAGTCCGATTCCGGCGAGCAGCCTCGGTATGTCGAAGCGTGAACGGTCGTCGAGCGTCTTGTCCTGGATCCAGAAATGCTGGTCGAAGGACGGCACGGCGGATGAAGTCGGACGAAGCGCTTTTTCAGGCTCAAGAAGCACCTTCATCGGTCGCAGTCCGTGGGCATACTCCCCAGTATCGGGATCCTCGCGCACTTGTCCGACGTACCGCGACAGGGCGTCCTTCTCGTCTCGATCGATGTCGTATCCCAACAGGGGATGCGACAGGTTGGCCAGCAACGTCGCCATTCTCCCGGAAGCCGGGGCCTGGATGTGACCGAGCACCTGTCCATCGACACCGACTTCATAGTCGCTGACAATTGGCTCGTCCCGCTCTGTCTTCCACGTGACTCTCAACTCCAGCCATCCCGTTTCCGCCTCCTCCAAGGAAGCAACATCAGCGAACGCACCAAGGGACCAACCGAGCGGCATGGCCTCGTAGGCCCCCCCGGGCTCGGGCAGAACGAAGCCAGCCAGGTTCAACTCGAAGCGGAGCCGCACCGAGCGCTTCAGGTCATGCCCGTGGACGAAACGCCGGAACCCGCCCAGGTCGATCTGGTCGCCGCCGAGATCGGTCTTGTGCGCGTCGACGTTGCGGTGACTCAGGATCTCGTGCGCGTAGCCGAGCGCGTGCAGCACGGTGCTCTTGCCGGCGCTGTTGCGGCCGAACAGGAGGGTGATGGGCCGCAGCTCGATGCGGACCGGACGGCCGATTCCCTTGAAGTTCTCGATCTCGACGGCGGTTATCAACGGCGGCTCTCCCTCGGTCCGTGTTTCCGCGGTATGGCCGCCATCCGCCGAGGGCGGCTCCGGGTGGACCGACCGTGGCGCGCGGGCGCCGCCGGTCGGCTTGTCGAACGCGCCGCCGGCCGGTCCGGCGGACCCCGCACGCCGGGCCGCCGGAGCATCGTCCGTCGCTTCGTCGCCCGCAGGCGTCGTCGTCTCGTCGTCGTAGTGGTCGTGGTCAGGCGGCATCGTTCCGTCCATTCTTCGCAAGTCAACCATCGACGTTCACTGAAGCAACGATCGTGCCACTGCTGGAGCACACAGATCCGGCGGCGCCCCTGCCTTCATCGCCGCCGCAACCGGCGTCGACCGGCCACGCCCTCACCGGAGCCTCCAACAGCTTCGCCCGCGGGCGCGGCCGGGAAGCGTCCGTCAATGCAGTCGCGGGCGGACGCAGCCGTGCGCTCGACCCCGATCGACGTGCACCCGTAGATGCATCGTTCATCGCCGCCGGCCCTTCCCCGGCCCGACCACGCCGTAGCGCGCCAACCAGTTGGTGAGCGTCTGGTAGCTCGGCAACCCGACCAGCTCCGCGGCCCGCGTCTTGTTGCCGCCCGCCTCGTCGAGGGCGCGACCGAGATAGTGCCGGGCCAATGCCGCCATCAGCTCCGGCAGTCGCAGCCCGTCGCCGAGCGGCCGGCCCAGCAGATCAGCGGGCGGATCGGTGACCGAGCGCAGCAGCTCCCCCTGCACGTCCTCGGCGCCGATGTCGGCGCGCGGCGCCCAGAGCACGAGCCGGTCCATCGTCGCCTGCAGCTCCCGGACGTTGCCGGGCCACGGGTGCGCCAACAGAAGGTTCCTTGCCTTCGGAGAAAGGGCCTTCTGTTCGATGCCCGGCTGGTCGGCGAACTTGCGGTTGGCGGCGCCGAGGAAGTGGTCGATGAGCGGCGTCAGGTCCCCCTGACGTTCGCGGAGCGGCGGCAGCCGGATGACGGCGGTCGCCAGCCGATAGTAGAGATCTTCGCGGAACCGGCCGGCCGCCACCTCGGCCGCAAGGTCGCGGTTCGTCGCCGCGATCACCCGGACGTCGACGGGGATGGCGCGGTCGGCGCCGAGACGCCGCACGGTCCGTTCCTGCAGCGTCCGCAGCAGCTTGACCTGGGCGTCGCGGGGCAGGTCGCCGATCTCGTCGAGAAACAGCGTGCCGCCGGCGGCCGCCTCGAAGTGGCCCGCGCGGGCGCGGGCGGCGCCGGAGAACGCCCCCCGCTCGTGGCCGAAGAGCAGCGACTCCACCAGGCCCGCGGGCAGGGCACCGCAGTTGACGTCCTCGAACGGACCCTGACCGCGGCGGCTCTCCGCGTGAATCGCGCGAGCGAACAGCTCCTTGCCGGTACCGGACGCCCCCTCGATGAGTACCGTGACGTCGTGCGGGGCAACGCGCCGCGCGCGGGCCTTCGCCCGCTCCACCAGCGGGCTGCGGCCGACGATCCGGTCGAACGCGGGCGATGCCGGGGGCAGCCCGGCCGTCAGCCGTTCGAGCTTTTCGTCGGTGCGGCGCAACAACGCCGGCACGTACTCGGCGGCGATGTCGAACGGCACCGAGACCGTGCGGACGCCGGTCTGCGCGTGCGACTGGATCAACTCCGCGGGATAGCGGGTCTTGGCGAGGAGCACCCACACCGCCTGCATGGCGGGCGTGCCGGGGCTGACGTGGACGGTCAGGTCGGCGCCGGCCCCGAACGCTTGGCGGGCGAAGTCGAACCCTCGAACCGCCGCCGCGTGGATGGCCCCGTAATCGGTCGGATCGGTCAGGGCTTCGGCCCGGAGATGGACAGATGGCATGTCTGCCCCGGCCAGCCAATCGATGAACACGCGGTTCCGCTGCGCCGGGTAGTTGGAGAGCAGTACCAGCGCATCGAACGGCCGCGCCGCCACGACGCTGCCGATGGGACCCCGGCCCGGCCGGTCGCCATGGGCGCAATCGAGATCGGTCTGGCCGATCCAGGCAAGGAGCACCGCGGACACGCCAGAATCATAAGTTCTCTTGCTTGGAACACAAACTGCAATCACCGAGGCAGGGGTGCGGGACGGCTTCGGCGACCAGGGGTGGGACCGATTACACCGGTCGACCAGGGGAACTCAGAGATCCGGTTCGCGCGGGGAAGTTCGGTCGGGTTGGATCTCCAGCGTGACGCCCGCCAAGGGAGACCCACGCAGAAACCTCACCCCTCGACCGCCATCGGCTCGTCGCGGCCGACGACCTGGGTTGCGGGGCCCAGGATCAGCGGGTCGGGGACCGTCACCACGTCGGTGTTCTTGTCCGGGTAGGGCATCTTCGTGAGGAAGTGCCGCAGGCAGGCGACGCGGGCGCGCTTCTTGTCGTCGGACTTGATGACCGTCCACGGGGCGTCGGCGGTGTCGGTGTAGAAGAACATCGCCTCCTTGGCCTCGGTGTAGCCGTCCCACTTGTCGAGGGAGGCGAGGTCGACGGGCGAGATCTTCCACTGCTTGAGGGGGTCGGTCTGGCGGCTGCCGAAGCGGCGCGCCTGCTCCTCCCGCGAGACCGAGAACCAGTACTTGAAGAGGCGGATGCCGCTGTTGACGAGCATGCGCTCGAGCTCGGGGCACTGCCGCATGAACTCGAGGTACTCGGAGCGGGTGCAGAAGCCCATGACCCGTTCCACGCCAGCGCGGTTGTACCACGAGCGGTCGAAGAAGACCATCTCGCCCGCCGCCGGCAGGTGCTCGATGTAGCGCTGGAAGTACCACTGTCCGCGCTCACGCTCGGTGGGCTTCTCGAGGGCGACGACGCGGGCGCCGCGGGGGTTCAGGTGCTCCATGAACCGCTTGATGGTGCCGCCCTTGCCGGCCGCATCGCGCCCCTCGAAGAGGACGACGACCCGGGAGCCGGACTCCTTGACCCACCGCTGCACCTTCAGCAGCTCCGACTGCAGGGCGGCCTTGCGCCGCTCGTAGGCGCCGCGCTTCATGCGGTCCGAGTAGGGATAGACCCCCTCCTTGAAGACGCGCCGGATGACGTCGGGGTCGTGGATGGGGTGCGGTGCGGCGGCGTCCACCGGCAGCGAGCCGGCCTGACGGTCGTCGACGACGGCCGGTCCGCTTCGCTGCGCGCCGGACTTGCGCGACTTCGACTTGTCCTTGGCCTTCTTGCCCGGCGCCTTCCCGGCGGCCGTACGCGCGGACTGCCGCGGCCTGCTTTCCTCGCTCATTGGGTGCCCGCGCGCGCGGCCGCCTCTTCGAGGCGCGCGTTCCGCAGGATGTTCGCGAGGCCGTAGTTCCCCTCGTGGCAGGCGTACTCGTACATCGCCTGGTCGGTCTTCTTCAGCGGGAACATCACCGTCCAGGGCACCACCCACGTGGACGGATCGTCGGCGGTGATCTCGTAGCGGACGGTGTCGGGCCCCACCCGGGTGAACCGCTCCGTCACGCGCACCGCTCCGGTCGATCCCCGGAACCCGGCGCCGTCCCGGTAGTGGGTGGACTCGACGACCAGCGTGTCGCCCTCCCACCGCCCGCGCGCCTCGCCGTGCCACTGGGCAATGCCGGCCCGGGGCCGCCCGTCGAGCGGCACGATGCGCGCGTCGTGGATCATCTCGGACACGATGACGACCTGGTCCGGCGTCTGCAGGATCTGGTAGTTGTTGTTGTAGGCGCCCGGCAACCGCGGGGTCCCGAAGCTGAGGCACCGTTCCGTGTTCCCGCGATAGTCGGCGCCGTCGGCGGGATGCGCGCGCCGCCGGGCCGACCGCTCGGCGTTCCGCCGCCGGGCGTCGTCGGTCAGGGCGGGAATGCGCCCGTCCGGCGGGTCGACGACGAGCGACGTGCGCCGGTCCTCGGTCAGCTCCTTGCCGTAGTCGAGCCACCACTTCGCGTGCACGCTGGGGGCGCGGTCGTAGTCGGCCTGCTCCTCGAGCGTGCGGGCGGTGAAGGCGGCAGCCTCCTCGTCGCTCATCACCGCCTTGCCCGCGAACTCGCGGGGCCGCTGGAGGGGCGTCATCGTGCGGTAGTCCCAGACCCCCTGCAGGTCGGGAGCGCCCCACGCGGTGCGGGGAACCTGCCACGAAGCCTCATCGCCGGCGCTGCCGCCGCCGGCCTGCGCCGCCGCCCCCGACGCCGCGAGCACGCAGACGACCCACACCGCCGCCATCCGAACTCCGAGCACTGGAGCGCTTCTGCGCATGTCCTTCTCCTGACTCGACGGGCCGCCCGCAACGCCCGTTGCCATCAACCGGCGATGCATCGTGTCCGGGCCACCGATGCCCGACCGGCTCGCTCGCCGGGAACCTGCCGCGCGGGCGGGTACTGATCCACTCGCGCCCTCCCTGGCATCGGTGCAACGCGGAGTCCCGCAGCGAACGGCAGCCGATCTGCAAGCGACGCGACTTCCGCGCGGACCGGAAACATGCCGTCGACGTTCACCCCGACGATGGCACCCCGTGAACGATAACACTCCGGGCCGGCCGGAGTCACGCCCGGGAGCCGGCCTCGGAACGCCCCTGCCGCGGGTTGAACCGGGCGGGGACGATGGCCATAATCCCGTGCATCGAACCGTAGCGCGTTCCAAGGAGAGCCACATGCTCAAAGCCGCCTCCGCCCTGCTGCTCATCCTGCTGGCGTCCACCGCCGGGGCCCAGGACGCCCCCGAGGCGACCGACGTCACCTCGGCCGAGATCCAGAAGTTCATCAACGCGCTGCCCCGCGACGCCGTCAGCGACCGCCCCATCCGGGTCGTCGAGGTCACCGGCGACTACCGGGTCGGCGTCTACGGCGTCTTCCGGCCGCAGTCGCCGCTCGGCGGTGCGAACCTGCACCAGGTGAACACGACCGAGATCTACTACATGGTGGAGGGGGTCGCCACCCTGGTGACCGGCGGCGAGCTGATCGAGCCCGCCGAGACCCCCAACAGCACGAACGTCCGCGGCTCCGGCATCCGGGGCGGCGTGTCGCGGCGCATCACCAAGGGCGACGTCGTCATCATCCCGGGACACACCCCGCACTGGTGGAGCGAGCTCGAGACCGACATCGAGTACCTGATCTTCCGGCCCGATCCGGACAACCGGATACCGCTCCGATAGGGTCTGCGACCCGAAGCGGTGCGAGAGTCTCGGCAACGTCGGCTGGACGCCAAACAGAGGAGCCACGCGACCATCTCACGACCGCGCGCCGCACCGCTACCGTCGAGGCTCGGCCGGCTGCAGGGCGCGACGACGGCCCGGACGGATGGCGCGGGCACCTGGTCACCGGCCGGAACGAGCAGCGCCGAACGCGCCACGAGCGGCGGCGATTGACAACCTCTGCGTGTACCCACAGACTGGCGCCGTCCGTGCGGATTGCGGAACTGTCGGCCTACGTACCTGGAGCCGGGAGCGAGACCCGCGCTCGGCGAGGCTGGCCGCCCGGTCTCACGGTCGGCGCGCGGCGTGGCTTCGTCGCGGATTTCGAGGTTTGAGGACGCATGATGTTGAACAGTGCAGGACGACGAACGACAGGATGGAAGGCCGGCGCCCTCGGTCTGATCGCGGCCATGGCGGCCTCGACCGCGCCCGCCGCGGCCCAGGACCACGCCGGCCAGTACGAGCAGGCCGACATCGAGTTCGGGGCGCGCCTCTACGACGCCAACTGCGTGCAGTGCCACGCCGAGAGCGGCGATGCCGTGGCGGGGGTCGATCTCGCCGGCGGCGTCTACGGCCGCGCCGGCTCGGACGTCGAGCTGATGGGGCTGCTGCGCGCCGGCATCCCCGGCACCGCGATGCCGCCCAACGAGTTCACGTCTTCAGAGCTCACCGGGCTCGTGTCGTACCTGCGGACGATGCGCGACTTCGACCTGAGCACGGTCACCCTGGGCGACGAGGCGCAGGGCCAGGCGCTGTTCGCGGGCAAGGGCGCGTGCGCGTCCTGCCACCGGGTGTTCGGCGAGGGCTCGCGGGTGGCGCCGGACCTCAGCGCCATCGGGGCCGTCCGCACCGCCGCCTACCTGCAGCAGTCGCTGCTCGACCCCACCGGCTCGATGCTGCCGGTGAACCGCCCGGTGCGCGCGGTGCTCGGGGACGGCACGGTCCTCACCGGGCGCCGGTTGAACGAAGACACCTACACGATTCAGATGATCGACCAGGACGAGCGCCTGCGGTCGCTCGAGAAGGCCGGCCTGCGCGAGCTGACGGCCGGCGCCGAGTCGACCATGCCGCCCGCGACGGACGCGCTCGACGACGGGGAGGTGGCCGACGTGCTCGCCTACCTGCTCACGCTGAAGGGACTGTGAACGCCATGTCGACCATGACCTCGTTTCGCCGCATCGTCCTGCCGTTGCTGCTCGCCGCCGCCCTGCCCGCCGGCGCGGCCGCGCAGGTGACGTTCGAGCGCCTGCTGAACGCCGACGCCGAGCCGCACAACTGGCTGACCTACTCGGGCACCTACTCGAGCAACCGCTACACCACGCTCGACCAGATCACCCCCGAGAACGTCGACCAGCTCGAGCTGGCGTGGATCTTCCAGGCCAACTCGCTCGAGCCGTTCCAGGCCACGCCGCTCGTCGTGGACGGCATCATGTACCTGACCGAGCCCGTCAACAACGTGGTGGCGCTCGACGCGAAGCGCGGCAGCGTGTTCTGGAAGTACGAGTACACCCCGTCGCCGCTGGCGCGGCCCTGCTGCGGGGCCGTCAACCGGGGCCTCGCCATTCTTGGCGACACCCTGTTCCTCGCCACCATCGACGGCAACCTCGTCGCCATCGACGCCATCGGCGGCGCCCCCATCTGGCAGACCACCGTCGCCGACCCCGCCGCCGGCTACGCCCTGACCCTGGCCCCTCTCGTGATCAAGGACAAGGTCATCGTCGGGGTGGCGGGCGGCGAGTTCGGCATCCGCGGCTACATCGACGCCTACGACGCCGCGACCGGCGAGCAGGCGTGGCGCTTCTACACCATTCCCGGCCCGGGCGACCCGGGGCACGAGACGTGGGAGAACGACGCGTGGCGCACCGGCGGCGCGTCGGCGTGGCTCACCGGCTCGTACGACCCCGACCTCGACCTCACCTACTGGGGCATCGGCAACCCCGGCCCCGACTGGAACCCCGCGCAGCGCCCCGGCGACAACCTGTACTCAGACTCGGTGGTGGCCCTCGACCCCGACACCGGCGAGCTCGAGTGGTACTTCCAATTCACCCCGAACGACCCCTACGACTACGACTCGGTGCAGATACCGGTGCTCATCGACGCCCCCGACGGCGCCGGCGGCACCCTGAGGCTGATGCTCTGGGCCAACCGCAACGGCTTCTTCTACGTGCTCGACCGCGAGAACGGCCGCTTCCTCAACGGGACGGAATTCGTGCCCGTGAACTGGGCGAGCGGGCTCGACGACAGCGGCCGGCCCGTCCAGACTCCGCAGCCGCCCGGGGCCACGACGTTCCCCGGCGTGCAGGGCGGCACCAACTGGTACTCGCCGTCCTACAGCCCCGAGACCGGCCTCTTCTACGTCTCGGCGTGGGAGGCCTACGGGTCGGTGTTCGAGGCCGCCGAGGCGGAGTATCAGCCCGGCCGCGTCTTCCTCGGGGGCCGGCCCGCCAACCCGTTCGGGGCCGGGGCCAACGTGCCCGGCCTGCGCCGCGGGCACATCAACAACTGGACCGACGCCGCGGGCGGCGGCGCCGTCATCGCCATCGACCCGCGCACCGGCGAGCAGCAGTGGCGGGTGGCGATGACCGACGTCACGAGCAGCGGCATCCTCACCAGCGCGTCGAACCTGCTGTTCACCGGCAACCGCGAGGGCGACTTCCACATCCTCGACGCCGAGGACGGCGACGTCCTGTGGCGCAAGCCTCTCGGCGGCATGATCGCCAACGGCCCGATGAGCTACATGGTCGACGGCCGGCAGTACGTGGCCGTGGCCGCGGGGCACTCGATGTTCGTGTTCGCGCTCAAGGAGTGAAGTAGTGAAGAGCCAGGAGCGGGGAGGACCGTCGCCGGCACTGCCCTGCTCCTGCGCCGCCTGCCGCCGGCAAACAGACTGACAACGGCGATGGCCGCGTCGGGATTGGCGAGGCGAGTCCAGGGCGGGCCGACGCCCTGGGCCTTGGCCTGTTGCCGATGGTCGAAGGTCAGCGCCGTCAGCGACCGGCCTCGGCGGTGGCCTCTTCGAGCCGCGCGCCGGCGAGCATGTTCGCGGCGGCGTAGTTCCCCTCGTGACAGGCGTTCTCGAAGAGCGGTAGCGGGTTCCGCCGCAGCGTCTGCACCGCGGTCCAGGGGGCCGTCCAGATGGTCGGGTCCTCGATGGTGTACTCGTACTCTATGACGCCGGGACCCACCCGGGTGAACCGCTCGACGAGGTGCGCCTCGCGGCTGGCGCCGACCAGGGGCAGCCAACGGTCGAAGCTCGTCGTCTCGACCACCAGGGTGTCGCCCTCCCAGCGGCCGCGCGAGTCGCCCAGCCACTGCCGGATGCCGCCGTGCGGACGGTCGGTGATGGGGATGATGCGCGTGGTGTTGAGCATCTCGACGAGCATCACCAGCTGATGCTCGGTCTGGAAGATCTGGACGTTGTTGTTGTAGGCGGTGGGATAGATGGGTAGCCCGGCCGTCCCCAGGCAGCGATCGAAGTAGCTGAGGTCCTCGATCTGCTCCAGCGGCGCCGACCCGAACGACCCGGGCGCGCCGTACCGGGTGCGGCCCTCCTCGGTCCGCGGCGGCCGCCGGCCGTTCGGCGGGTCGACGATGAGCGAGGTCCGGCGGGTCTCGACCACCTCGGTGCCGAAGTCCATCCAGAAGCGGTTGTAGGCGCCGATCGACCCGCCGGCCTCCGTGCGTTGGGCCGGCGCCCGATCCGCCGCCTCGTTCTGCTCGACCGCCCCCTGCTCGAGGGCCCTGACCTCTTCCTCGGTGAGAAACTCCCGGTCGCCGTACCGCTCCGGGCGCTCGAGCGGCGTCAGAGTCCTGAAGTCCCAGACGCCGCCCAGGTCGGGCGCGCCCCACGGCGTTCGCGGCAGGTCGCCGGTCTGGGCGAAAGCGGCGGCTGGCGCCAGCAGCGCCAGTGCGAGCAGAGTGGTCACGGACGGTTGGGACACGCGCATTCGGCTCTCTCCAGACAGGATTCGTTCACGGCCTCGCGCCGCGAGCGCCAACTTGTTGCCAAGCCCCGACGCCGGCCGGGTCACTCGCCGACGATCTCGGAGACGAAGGCACCGACCTCCTGATTGCAGCCACCGCCCTCAAGCACGGCTTGACCGTGGTAACCGGCAACGTTCGGCACTTGGAACCGACCGGTGTGTCGGTCCGGGATCCGTCCGACGCCGGTTGCAGCGTTTCTCGCTAACGGAACCCTTGATTGCAAGAGGGTGCACCGACTCCCGCATCCGGCAGAGTGCCGGTCTCGAGTCCACGCTCGCTCCGGTCGGCCCCTCCATCGCTCCGCCCTACCGGAATCCGCTATCGTCCAACACCCCAATGGCCGTTCTCAGACGAACGGGTTGACGATGGTCATTCCCGCGATACGCCGTCCCGCCTGCAAGTCCTCCGTCAGCAGCGTGTCGCAACCCGCCGCCATCGCCGACGCCACGATCAGGGCGTCCCAGAAGTTGAAGTCGTGCGACCGGGCAAGGGCCACCGCCCTCGAGTGAGTCTCGACGTCGATGGGCCGCACCGGGCCGAACGCCGCGCGGACATCGGCGAGGGCGTCGGCGACCGCGTCCCACTCGAGGCGGAACTTGCGCCGAAGGACGGCCGCGAGCTCGTTCAGCACCTGCACGCTGATGATGCCCCCGGTCAGGATGACCTGCCGCGCCACCTCGCTCTTCGCGTCGGTCCCCTGCGCGTAGACCAGCACGTTGGTGTCGATGAAGGCGCTCATCGGGCGTTGGCTTCATCGCGGTCGAGGACATAGCCCTCGGGAATGCGCAATCCGCGGGCGCGCATCCGGTCGACCGCCTGCGCCCGGCGCACGTCCTTCACCAACTCGATGCGAGTCGACGTGGCCGCCACCACCTCCAGCTCGTCGCCGGGCTGCAGACCCAGGCCATCGACCAACGCCCGCGGCAGCCGCACGCCAAGGCTGTTGCCCCATCTGGAAACGACCATGCCAGCCTCCTGGATATCCTTTCGAAGCGCAGGATATCATGCATCAGACCGGACCGCGCTTCACGAAACCGTCGCCATCGCCGCGGATCGAGAGTGGGGTGTAGATCTCCCCCAGCACGAAGGGTCCAGCCTCCGCCCCCCGGGTGGGAGTCGCGGCGCACTGGAACGGCGATGCGGCCCGTCTGATTACGTCTCACCGCCGCAGCGCCGGTCTCGTCGTCGCGCGCGAGCCTCTCTTGCTGGCACGAGCCTCCGCGTCGGCGGACCCCAGACACGCTCCTGCACCCCGGCCCCGCAACTTGCCTCTTGCACCACCCTGGTGCATTGTGGTGAACTATGGGGGACTGGAGCGAACAGATGGAGAAAATCGAGCCCGGCGCGGTCACGAAGAAGGCCGGACCCGTGCGCGTCTCCGTGTCGTTCGATCCGGGCGACTACGCCGACATCAAGAACATCGCCCGAAGCGGACGCGTGTCGGTCGCCTGGGTCGTCCGGGAGGCGGTCGCGCGCTACCTCGACTCCCGCACCCCGTTGCTCCCACGCAACGACGTGGACACCGGCTCATGAACCCCTCGCTCTTCGAGTTGCCGCGCTGGCACCGCCCTTCCGTGCCAGCCCCGGGCACGTCGCTCGTCGCCGCCACCGAGACGTTCGCCGGCCCGGTCCGGGCCGCCGTGGAGTGCGTGCGGCGCTGTCTCGAGGAGCGGCCGTCGGTCAGCGTCTCGCACGCCCATGTCCTGGCGAGCAGGTGGCGGGAAGAACCCCGCCGACCTCAGGCCCCGTCCGCCCTGCAGGCGGCCTGGGCCCTCGTGAGCATGCGCATCGTCGGGCGCAGCGTCGGCGCCCTGCCCCGCAATGCGTCGTTGCGCGATGCCGAGGCCTGGTTCGTCGGCGCCATCCCCACGCCGAGCCGCCTCTCCGACGCCGTCGTCGAATTCGCCGACCGCGAAGCCACCCGCAAGCTCGAGACCATCGAGTACGACGACGACCTCCGAGACCTCCTGCCCTACGTCCTCGACGCCCACGGCCCCGGGAGCAGATCCAGCGTCATGCGGGACCCCCGTACGGGGAAAGCCCGGCGCGCCAAAAAGGACGCCGGCGTGTTCTACACGCCGGCGGACGTCGCCGAATACATCGTGCGCGAGGCCATGCAGGCACTCCCGCCCGAGGCCGGCACGCCTCTCGTCCTCGATCCGGCATGCGGCTCCGGGGTTTTCCTCAAGGCGGTGCTCAACCTCGCCGCCGACCGACGGCCCAGCCTGGACCGACTCGATTTCGTCGAGCGCAGCCTCCACGGAATCGACGTCGACCCGCTGGCCGTCGACGCTGCCTGTTTCGTCCTGCTCCACGAGTGCCTGCGTTCCGCGCATCGTCGTCAGGCGCCAGCGCCGCCCTGGTCCCAGTGGCATCGTATCCGCTGCAACCTGTGTGTGGCCGACGCACTCACGTTCCGCCTCGCCCAGCCCGGCGCCGACCGCGCCGACGATGCCGCGGTCCTGACCGACCTGCGGAGGCGGCTCGACAGCCGCTACGTCGAAGCGCACCCGGCGCCCGGCGACACCACGGCGATCCTGTTTTCCCGGGGCCAGCCCCTCGCCAGCGTCTTCCCGCCCCTCGCCGAGGGAGCGCACGTCGTCATTGGGAACCCCCCGTACGCCCCAATCGGCCCCCGCGATGACGCCGCGGCCCTGACGCAGCGTTTCGCCTCACTGCCCGCCGGCCACCGGGCGGGCTGGGACCACTTCCCCGCGTTCGTGGAAATGATGTGGCGCTTGGCCCTCGCCGGCCGCGCCTCGTCCGGCATGGTCGTCCCGCTGTCGCTCGCCTCCAGCCAACGCGCCCAGATGACGGCCACGCGCCGGGCGATCATCCGCAGCGGCGGCCGCTGGCGCTTCGCCTTCTTCGACCGCGAGCCCCACGCCCTCTTCGGGGAAGAGGTCAAGACCCGCAACGCCATCGTCTTCCGCGCCGACGCTTCGGGCCGCCGAACTACCGAAACCACCGTCGAGACGGGACCGCTCCGGCGCTGGACCAGCCGGCAGCGCGCCGCCCTGTTCGACACCGTGGTCTTCACGCCTCTGCCCGGCGTCCCGATCGCCGCGGGCGTACCCAAGCTCGACGGAGACGTCTGCGCCCGAGCCTACCGCCGACTGCGGCGGCAGACCGTCCGCCTGCGCGACATGTGCGCCACCGTCGACGCCTGTCTGCCCCAGGACGCGGCCGCCGAGGAGTCCAGACCACGCGTCTTCATGGCCGGTACGGCCTACAATTTCCTCAACGCCTTCCGGTCTCACCGCGACCTGCCCGAGCCCCGCGCGCCCTGGAGCTCCAGCAAGCTGCTCCGCCTCGGCCTCCGGACCGCCGCCGAAGCCGATCGCGTGTTCGCCATTCTCAGCAGCCGCATCGCGTACTGGCTCTGGCACGTGACCGCCGACGGATTCCACGTCACCCGGTCCTTCGTCCTCGACCTGCCAGTCAGCGACCGATTGTTCGCCGAGCCCGCGAAGCATGCTCTCGCCGATGTCGGCTCACGCCTCTGGCAGAAGGTCCAGGCCCAACGGATCATCAGCATCAACGGCGGTCGCCAGACCGTCTCCTATCGGCCCCACGCCAGCGAGGATCTCCGCGACGAAATCGACGCGCTGCTGCTCGAAGCCCTCGGGCTGGAGCCCGGGTTCCAGGATCACCTGCGCAGCTTCACGCGAACGTTGCTGTTCGTCGACGAGCATGACCACACGCGCCGGCGCTTCACCGAGCATTTCAGCGATGGAGGAAAACCATGGCCCGAGTAGCGGACTCCATCAAGGTGAAGAGCAAGTTGACCAAGGAGGAGTGGCGCGAATACACGAAGACCGTCTGGCACATCGCGAACACGACGCACGAGCAGCATCCGGCCGTCTTCCCGGTCGATATCCCGCGCCGCCTCGTCAAGCTCTTCAGTTGGCATGGCGAGACCGTGCTCGATCCCTTCGCCGGAACAGGCACGACGGCGGCGGCGGCCATCCCTTTAGGGCGCAAGGCCGTCTGCGTGGACCAGAGCGCGAAGTACGCCGAAATCATCCGTCGTCAATGCGGTCACCTCAAGAACGGCCGAGCGACGGCCGCGACGCTGCTCGACGTGCATCGAGCCGACAGCCGCAACCTCTCCTTCCTGAACACCGAATCCGTCTCCCTCGTCGTCTCCAGCCCGCCGTACTGGAACAAGGCCCACTACGGTTCGGCTCGCGCAAACCTTGGCCGGATCTCGGGCTACCGCAGCTTTCTGCAGGAGATCCGCCCCGTCTTCGAAGAGTGCTTCCGTGTCCTTCAGCCGGGCCGCAAGTGCTGCCTCGTGACCGCCAACGTCAACCAGCATACCGACCAAGGTCTGTTGACGTTCCCGCTGGCCGCCGACTTCGGCGCGATTCTGCGCGACATCGGCTTCGTCATGGTCGCTGAAGTCGTCTGGTCCAAGGACGGCACCGGCGGCCGCTGGGGTTCGGCCAATGGACAGCGCCCCATCTTCGGCAGCTATCCGTATCCGCCGAACTTCCTGTTCAAGAACGTCCACGAGTACATTCTCGTATTCTCGAAGCCCCCGTCGAAAAAATCGAAGGGGCCCAAGGTCGTGCCGTACGACGTTCTGATGGCCGACAGTGTGGACGAATCACCGGATTGAGGAATATCCGTGGAGTACGAGTTTCACGTTCAGGACCCGACGACACCGGACACCGTATACCTTTTCGAGGCCATCATCGGCGCGGTTCGCGAAGCCACCTCCTTCGACGGCATCTTTGCCTTCGCGTCCCGTGCTGGAGTCGATTCGCTGTTCGGTGATCCCGAGATACGCAGCTTCCTGAACGGATCGACGATGTCGCTGTTGATTGGCCTCGACGCCATCACGAATCGCGAGACACTGCAACGTCTCAAGGAGCTCGAAGTCGAACACTCTGACCTACAAGTGCGTGTCTTCCGCAACCCAACGAACGCCCTGTTCCACCCCAAGGTCGCGCGGTTCGAGTACGCAGACGGTAGCCGGTCCATGATTGTGGGTTCCGGTAACCTCACTCCCGGCGGACTTCGACAGAACTTCGAGGCCTTCAGCGTGATTCGCTCCAGGCCCAGGGAGACCATGGATTCGTCGTCTTGGGACCGTTTCCTAGCGGACCATGCGGACGACGTCCGCTCGATAGATGAAGACGCCCTCGATCGGGCAGCTCGCAACGTCGCCCGCAGGACCGGGCGAGACATCGAGCCACCGTCGGGCGTATCAGAGCCAAACCAATCTACCGGTCGCGACTCGGCGTCCGAGGTCGCGGTTGTCTTGGCCGGCGCCAGTCGGTTTCTCGTCGCCCGAGTTCCGAAGGCGGGGAACCGTTGGCATCAGGTCCACTTCAACGTGCCGGTCATCGACCGGTTCTTTCGCGTCCGACCGAACACCACGCAACGAGTGTATCTCGTCGAATGCAGGCAGGATGGTACGCTTGGCGACGAGGAATGGCGTCCGTGCGTGTACAGCGACGCGAACAAGAACCTCAAGATCGAAATCGCGTCACATCACGGCGAGGCGTATCCGGATGCCGGACCGCCAATAGCCGTGTACCGCGAATTGCACGCACGTTCGTTCGCGTACATGCTGCTCATGCCCGGTGACCCTGGCTACGAAGCGATGTTCGAGCTGACCGAGACCGGCACGACAGTTGGCCCGGGCGCGCGCAGGGTAATCGCCGACCGCCACGACTTTCACAACGCCTGGCCCACGTCGCCACTCATCACGGCCATCGAACCGGCACAGTGAGCTAGACTCCGAGACCGAACCGGCCGGGCATACTCTTCCGCACAACTTGGCCTTGAGTCGCAGGCCTGCGGCCCCAGCTTCTGCCTGTGGGCGAGGCTCGGGCGGTGGCCGATGTCGCCCATCGCCATCCAGTCCCACTGTCCGAGGGGCGACCGCTCGCGACCGCGCTCCGCCAACACCACTGGGTCTGGTCAGTCAAACAGCTGGCGAGTGATCTTGCTTGCAGCGTTTAGGCCACCACGGTGATCGCTGCCGCTCTTCGGGAGCGCGAACGTGTACCGTGGATCCCCACGAAAGACCACCTTATAGTGCTTTCCTCCCTCAGATACATCGAAACCAAGTTCTTCTAAGCCCTTACGGACTCGGCGATCTACCGTCTTCGATCCGCGTAGAAGTTCCTTGAGCCTGTCCCGAAAACGCTTCGGTTCGTCAGTCGCAGAGTTTGCGTCGAGAATCGACCTCAGCACGTGCACTCGTCGGCTATCCGGAGCACCGGTGGCCGCATCGTGAATGGCGTTTCGAATAAGGTCGCCGATTTCGCCCGGATACAGGTCTCGCTCCGGCCCCGTCCGAATCGTGAGACCGGAATCCAGTGAATCGCGAGACTCGTACGCGCGAAGCTCAGCCTTGAGGCGAGCGATCTCCCGTTCGGCGTCGGCAAGTTGAACAGCGTCAGCCTCCCGTTCCTTGTCGAACTCCTTAATGTACCGGTCCACCTCTTGAGAACCCTCAGCCTTCAGCAGCTCGAACGTCTGTCGAGAAACCACCCGCTGCACGGCCGCCCAAGTGCATCGATCAAGGGGGCGCCGATTGGTCAGTGCCGTTGTGATTTCGTCTGTAATCGCCCGCCGGAGATCATCCGGTGACTCGAGCTCTCGGCCGACGAAGAAGGAGCGACGGCCGGCACCGTCTGGCCAGTAGACACCCACGGTACCGCCATAGACGTTCTGAGAATTGACTTCTGCCTTCAGGCGCAGCGAAAACTCTCGATTCGGCTCAATGACCACATGCGCCATTCCCGCCAAGTCCGTTGCGAGTACATCGGCATCGATCAAGTAGCTGGCATCAAAACCGGCACTCGCATATACAACCGGCAGGTGACAACCTGCCTGCCCGGAAATGAGCTTCGCGGCAATGTCGACGTCGATCTGCTCCAGGCGATGGGGCGCGTCACAGACACCCAGCACGCCGTCAGGGGCGCTTCCGAGAGCACTCATTAAGACTCGGACCACGACGGGCTTTTTCGCCCTCGGGACTCGTGCGGCCGGTCGGTTGGATTCACACGATACACGAATGGCTACCCAAGACTCCAATTTCCCACGTGAGAAGCCGATAGTCGTCGCCCATTCCAGGTCGTTATCGTTCCTCGTGTACTTGGCAACTGCCGAATCGTGGCCGCTTGAGGAGGCGCTCAGCATATCGATCCGTTCGTTTTCCGTACGGACTGACCCGGAATCTTCGATGCCTGTAAGACTCTCGGGTCGGAATCGAGTATGAGGGGAGCCGAGCACCCAGTCTCGAACCGCTTGCAAGAAGCGCGCCGATGAATGTTCTCGCTGGACGGGGAACTCCGTCGCAAAGGACAACATGGCCGACTCCTTTAATCTAGCGAGGCTCCGCCTCAGACCGACAAGACATGTAGGCCGAACCCTATCGGTGGCGAAGAAAGCACGATCGAAACTTGGCTCATCTGTAAAGGTGCGGGCCGGTCAAGGAGTCTAGAGAGAGCCTCTGTTGGAGCGACGGTGGCGCGGCATCCGACCGCGCACAACAACATTCCAAACACGCCCAGAGGGCCATACTTGTTACTAGCTGAGCTGAGCTGAGCTACGGCAGAGCCAGCGCGATCCACTCGCCGGGGTGGTTCAGCGAACCGATGGGCAGCACGATGTACTGCTTCCCCCCGTGCATGTAGGTGATTGGCGAGCCGACGTTGCCGGCCGGGAACGTCGTCTCCCACACCACGTCGCCCGTCTCCTTGTCGAAGGCGCGGAACCCCTTGCCGGCGTCGGGGCCGGCGCCGGGCGGGGTGCGGACCATGATGGGGTCGCCCTCGCTGACGAAGAGCAGGCTCCTGGTGAGCAAGGTCATCGCCCGCCCCGGCTGGCCGAGGGGCGGGAGGTCGAGGTGGGCGATCTCCGGGTGGTCGCGGGGGCCGTCGCCGTTGGCGACCATCCAGACGTGCTCGCCGGTGTTCATGTCGATGGCGGTGATGCGGCCGTAGGGGGGCTTGAGCAGCGGGAGGCCGCGCGGCCCCTGGGGGAACGCGCGGGTGCCGCGGGTGTAGCGCACGTTCATGCGGTCGGGGTTGCCGGGGGTCAGGTCGGCCGCGAAGGTGCCGGTCACCGAGGGCACGTAGAGCATGCCGGTCTCGGGGTCGAAGCCGGCCCCGCCCCACTCGGCCCCGCCCACCGAGCCGGGGAGCTGCAGGGTGCCCTTGGTGTCGCCGTCGCCATCGCCGCCGATCGATGGCGGGGTGTAGATCTCCCCCAGCACGAACGGCTCGGCGATCTCGACGGCCTCGGCCCGCAGCTCGGGGGTGAAGTCGACGAGGGTGTCGACCGAGATGCCGTGCACGTCGAACGGGGCGGGCTTGGTGGGGAACGGCTGGGTGGGCGAGATCCACTCGCCGGGGGTGTCCGAGCCGGGCACCGGGCGCTCGACGATGGGCCAAACGGGCTCGCCGGTGACCCGGTCGAAGGTGTAGGCCATGGCCTGCTTGGTGAGCTGCACCACCGCCTTGATCTCGCGGCCGTCGACGACGATGTCCATCAGGATCGGGGCCACGTTGTTGTCGTAGTCCCACAGGTCGTGGTGGACCATCTGGAAGTGCCACACCATCTCACCGGTCTCGGCCCGCACGCAGACGAGGCTGTTGGCGTAGAGGTTGTTGCCGGGGCGGTGCCCGCCGTACATGTCGTTACTGGGCGCGCCGGTCGGCAGATAGACGAGCCCGAGCTCCTCGTCGGCGCTCATCATCGTCCACACGTTGCCCATGCCCGAGTACTCCCACGAGTCGTCGAGCCAGGTCTCGACCCCCGGCTCGCCGGCCCGGGGAATCGGGTTCCAGGTCCATCGCAGGGCGCCCGTCCGGACGTCGTAGGCGCGGACGTAGCCGGGGCGGTTCTCCATCGTCAGGGGATGGTCGGCCATGGCCTGCCCGACCACGACCACGTCGCGCACGACGAGGGGGGGCGAGGTGTAGTTGAAGTCGACCAGCTCGGAGGTGTCCTCGAAGACCCGGAGGTCGACCATGCCGCCGTCGCCGAAATCGGGGATCAGCTGCCCGGTTTCCAGGTCGGTCGCGAGCAGGTACGGCGGCCGCACCGACAGGATGCGGCGGCCGGCCCCGGCATCGCCGTCCCAGTAGCCGAGCCCGCGGTTGGCGGCGCCCCGCGGGGTCTCGTCGTCGCCGATGAACGGCAGGTCCTGCACCCAGCGGGTCTCGCCTGTCGCGGGGTCGAACGCCTCGACGATGCCGATGCCGTTCGAGGCGTAGAGCACGCCGTCGACCATCAGCGGCGTCGACCGCAGGTTGTTCGAGTAGCGCAGGTTGTCCCAGCGCGCGTGCAGGCCGGCGTCGACGGCGGGGCGGCGCCAGACGATCTCGAGGTCGCCGACCGTGTCCTCGTCGATCTGATCGAGGGGCGCGTAGCGGGTGAACCCGCTGTCGCCGCCGTGGACGCGCCACTCACCGTCGGTGCCGTGCTGAGCTGCCGCGGCCCCCGCCATGACCAGCATGCCAAGCAGCGCCGCGCCAACCGCGCACCCGCGGCCGGTTCTCGCCATCGTCTCGTTAGCCATCGCTTCCCCGCTTTCTACGTGTCCGGCTGCTAGCGGATGGCCGAGAACTCCGTCGGCACAAGCATCCGCGCGTCGATGGTGTCGACCAGCGCCCGGTCCTCGGAGCGCTCGGCCGAGATGATGATGCGCTGGAACTCCGGGTCCTCCCCGAGCCGGGCCCACATCTCGTCCCGCGACTCGAGGGTCGGGTAGCCCAGCATGTAGACGAACGTGTCGTCGGTGTCGTCGCCGGTGGCCGCGTTCCAGTAGCCCACGTTTTCCATGCCCGCCCGTTCGAACATGGCGGCCGTGTGGTCGCGGAACCGGTCGGACAGCTCGGCCCGCTTGCCGTCGACCGCCTTGTAGACGCGCAGCTCGAACACCCGCGACTCCGGCTGCTGGGCCGACAGGCCCCACGCCATCCCGAACACGCCGAATGCGAAGCCCACCGCCGCCAGTGTCTTCCAAAGCCTCATCACGAACCTCCCGGTCTCGAGTCTCCGATTCCAAGCCGCCGCGCGCCCTCGGCGCCCGGCGAGAGTGCTGCGTCATTGCAAACGGTTCCTCGTCCAGTGTCAAGCTGGCCGGCGAGGGGCACGACTCGACGGCCATCTCCCAACGCCTTCGCCCGACGCCGGGTGCCGCCGCCGGCTGATAAGATGACGCCCGCATGGCCGACACCCCGGTGGTCCGCGTCTCCGGCATCCGAAAGGCGTACGGCGCGACGGTGGCGGTGGACGACGTCTCGTTCACCGTGCAGGCGGGCGAGATCTTCGGCCTGATCGGCCCGAACGGGGCCGGCAAGACCACCACCATGGAATGCGTCGAGGGCCTGCGGCGGCCCGACCGGGGGCGCATCGAGGTCCTCGGGCTCGACCCCATCCGCGAGGCCGGCGCCCTCCAGCCCCGCATCGGCGTGCAACTGCAGGAGGCGCAGCTCCAGAAGCGGATCAAGGTGTGGGAGGCGGTGGACCTGTGGGCCGCCCTCTACGACACGTCGGTCGACGGCGACCGGCTGCTCGACCAGCTCGGGCTGACCGACCGGCGCGATGCGTGGTTCATGACCCTCTCGGGGGGCCAGAAGCAGCGCCTGTTCATCGCCCTCGCCCTGATCAACCAGCCCGAGCTGGTGTTCCTCGACGAGCTCACCACCGGCCTCGACCCGCAGGCGCGGCGAGCCATCTGGGATCTCGTGCGCGGCATCCGCGACCGCGGGCAGACGGTCTTCCTGACCACGCACCTGATGGAGGAGGCGGAACGGCTGTGCGACCGCGTCGCCATCATCGAGCACGGCCGCATCGTCGACCACGACACGCCGGCAGGACTCGTGGCCCGGCACTGCCCGCAGCGCACCGTGACGGTGACCACCGCCCACGACGGCGCCGCGGCGCGGTTCACGGCGCTCGATTCGGCCGACACCGTCGGCCGCGACGGCGAGCGGCACACCATCCGCGGGCGCGGGGACGACCTCGTGACCGAGGTGATCCACTGCCTGTCGGAGCACGGCATGCGGGTGACCGCGTTCGGCACCGAAGAGCCGACGCTCGAGGACGTCTTCCTCACCCTGACCGGCCACTCCATCCGCGACTGACCGGCATGACCCGACATCTTCCCCTGCGCGGCCTCGGCAAGCTCACCTGGCTCGAGATGAAGATCTTCGTGCGCGAGCCGATGGGACTCATCGGGTCGGTGGTCATCCCGGTGCTGATGTTCCTGGTGCTGGGGCGCACCTTCGGCCCACGGCTCACCGAGGCCGGGTCGCCGACCACGGCCGTGCTCCGCACCGGGCTGCCCGTGTTCGTGGCGGTGTTCATCGCCATCAGCGCGGTGCTGTCGCTGGTCGCGATCATCGCCATCTACCGCGAGGGCGGCATCCTCAAGCGGCTGCGGGCGACGCCGCTCAGCCCGGTGACGATTCTCGTGACCCACGTGCTCGTCAAGCTCGTCCTGACTGCGGTCACCGTGCTGCTGATGGTACTCGCGGGGCGACGCTACTACCCCGCCGGCGACGACGTCCCTTTGCTCTCTTTCACGGTGGCCCTGCTGTTCAGCACGTGGAGCATCCTGTCCATCGGCTTCATCATCGCCAGCCTCGTGCGCACCGCGCGGTTCGCCCCGCCGCTCGGCAGCCTCGCCCTCTACTCGATGCTGCCGTTCTGCGGGCTGTTCTTCCCGGTAGACGCGCTACCGCCCGCCATGCAGGCGATCTCGCGGGTGATTCCCCTGACCTATGCCGTCTCCCTGCTGTCGGGCATCTGGCAGGGTGACCCGTGGTCGGCCCACCTGGGCGACGTCGCGGCGTTGCTCGTCGTCTTCGGCCTGTGCACCGCGATAGCGTCGCGGGTCTTTCGCTGGGAGTGAGGGCCTTGCCGTCACTGTCGCCGACCGCGTTCACCAACCGGCCGTGGGGTCAGGAATGTCCTGCAATCGAATCAGGGGCGCCTGCAGCGACCCGTCCGGCTGCGCTGGCCCTGCGGGGCGCCCCGCGCAACGTCGACGCGCTTGCCGCCGCCGGCCTCGGGCGGGAGCGCTGGAGGTTCGTGTCGTGATCGGAAGGTTCGAGATACTCGTGCTCGCGTTTCTTCTACTCGCACCGCCCGCCGCTCAGGCGCAGGTCCAGGGCGATGACATCACCCTGGAGTTCGGCCTCACGAGATTCACCGCGGGCGCCGCCGACGACGTGGGCGGGTACGCGGGATTCGCGCTAGCCCACGGTCGCGTGGAATGGCTCGAGCCGTACTTCGCTCTGAACGATTTCTCCAGGAACCCCTGGTTCGGCGCGGAGGACGACGCCACCAGGTTGATGCACGGCGGCGCCAACCTCCGGCTCGGTCCAGCGACATGGCGAGCCCGCCCCGTGGCGCGTGTCGGCGTCGGGTTCTTCAAGCACGGCGAGACAACGGAATTCACCGGCGTCACGGGTGGAGCCGGCCTGTACTTGCGCATGAGGAGTCGCCTTTTCGGACTGTTGACGTCGGGCGTGAGTTTCACGGCGGACTTCTGGTCAGTGGATGAGACCACCTTCGTCGTCGCGCACGCCGGACTCTACTTCCGCATCGGATAGCTTCGGTGATGGGGTGGATCGGTACTCCGCGCAACCAGAGGGCTTCGTCCCTCGAACGAGCGTGGCTCGGTCGAGCGGCGCCAGCGACGGCGAGGGGGAGGCCGCCGCGCGTCACCGCTCGGGTGGCGGCGTCCATTCGCGGGCGAGCCGGCGACCCTCAGCGGTCTGCTCGGGAGCCAGCCACGAGGCGAGCTCGGCGCGCTGGCGGGCGTAGAGGCGCCAGTCGCCTCCGCCGAGACTGGCCCGCCAGGCCAGCTCGATCCACATGCTGGCGAGAACCGGGTCCTCCTCGACCCCGGCGCCGTAGGCGTAGAGGGAGCTGAGGGCGGCCTGGGCCGGGGGGTGCCCCCGCTCGGCTGCGGCCCGGTACCAGCGCGCCGCCGCCGCGTCGTCGCCGGCTACACCGCGGCCCCGGAAGTAGAGGAGGCCCAAGCTGTACTGCGCCGGCGCGTGGCCCTGCTCGGCCGCGAGCCGGGTCCAGCGGGCTGCCTCAGCATCGTCCTGCGGCACGCCCTCGCCAGCGTAGTACCGGCGGCCGACTTCGGCCTGGGCGGCCGCCTCGCCCTGCTCCGCCCGCTCGCGAAGGCCGTCCGGGAGCTGGACGGCGGCCAGCGGCAGGGCCCACACCAGCAGCACCAACGGTGCGACGGCCGACCGTCGGTTCAGTGCGCCACCAACGCCATGGCTTCGAAGGCCTTGACGCCCTCTCGGGAGTTCCTTGGGAAACACTTGTGTCTGCCCTCTGGCCCGACTTCCGAACCGGCACCGGTAGGTAGGCGACCGGGACCCCGCCGCAACGCTACACCCGCTACCGATACTACGCCGGACGCCGACTTCGGTCGATCTCGCTGCATTGGCAATACCCGTCTGGCTGCACGGCCGCGTGGCACGAAGTTCGAACTTGGGGCGTCCGACGCTCTGCGCCGGAAGAGTTCCGATGCTTGGCGATGCATCCGGCGGCGTCCTCGCCGGACCTCGCCGGGTGCTCGCGGGCACCCGGGAACCCGGGGCCAGGATATGATTTGGAGACGAGGTACTTGGCCGGGTGGGCCGAGGAGATCGCACGATGCCCAGAACCAACCGGATTCCGTCTGCAAGGCCCCGCGTGCCGGAGAGTGCGCCGCCAGCGCAGCCCGAACCGTCACCAACGGAACCGATGTTGAGCAAGGACGCCATCAGCGCCATCAAGGAAGGGCGCGCCGACCACGCCGCCGGCCGCACGTTCAGCATGGCGGAGATCAAGCGGGAGTTGGAGCGAGATCCCTGATCAGGCCCCTCGGAGTGCCCGTCCGATGCCGGGGCCTCGCGGGTTGGCGGTGGCAGCCGGCGGCGCAGGGCCACGCTCTCCGGTACCGACGCTTGGTGAGACTGCTCTCGGGGTGCCCGTGGGAGCTGGCCGCTGGCCAACGGGTCAAGTTCGCCGATACGCCTCCCGACGGCGGAGAACGGCGTCAATCTCGACGAATCGCCTTCTCAGGCCGCCTGAAGAACACGCGCCAATCACCAACCCGTAGACGAAGGCCGCCGAGCGATCGCACGGGTTTGATGTCACCGACGCCCGCCTCGGCGTACCGCTCGATGGCGGAGATGATGCGAATGCGGGCTTGAGGATCGACTCGTCGCAGGTCACGGCGTGCGCGAGCCGAGAAGATGACAACCGCCTCACCCAATGCAGCCACCCTCAAGGAGTTCGGCCGATATCAGCTCACCAGACAACACCCAACCCCGACGCACTACGCCTCGACCGTGATCTTGATGCTGGATGGGTCGACGTCGAGCGTCCGGGCCAGCCTCGACTTCGCCTCAGGGATGGTGCTCCGCTCGGACCCTCACCGCCCCCCGGCGTCGTTGCTGATGCGGTAGAGCCTCGACTGCGTCCGGAGAATCAGGCTGCCGCGCACCACCGCGGGGGTGGCGAGGGCCATCTCGTTCAGCGAGTTGGTGTGCAGCAGCTCGAACTCGGGCCCCGCGCGGACAACGAACGTGTCGCCGTCCTCGCCGAGCAGGAACACGCGGCCGTTGTAGGCCCACGGCGAGGCGGTGAACCCGGTGCCGGGACGGATGCGGGTGCGGCCGTAGATCTCGCGGCCGGTGCGGGCGTCGTGGCTCAGGAGGAACCCGCGGTCGAGCAGCGTGTAGTAGGCGCCCCGGTAGACGAGGGCCGAGGTGTTGTAGGTGCCCAGCATCGGCTGGTACCAGACGACGTAGTCGTTGCCGCTCTCGCCCGGCGCGAGCGAGAGGTCTCCCGAGGCGCCGGCGCGGATCGCGTAGACCGGGCGCGGCATGCCCCCGGGGTACCCCGAGCTGATGTAGACGAGGCCGTCGCGGGCGAAGGGGGTGGGGACGACGTTGGCGGTCATGCCGCCGATCTCCCACAACTCGCGGCCGTCGAGGTCGTAGGCCCGCACCCGGCGGCGGCCCGCGGTGACGATCTCGGTGCGGACGTCGTTCTCCCACACGAACGGGCTCGCCCAGTTCTCGTTCTCGTCGCGCTCGACCCGCCAGATCTCGTCGCCGGTGCGGGCGTCGAGGGCGAGCAGGAACGAGCCGGTGGTGTTGTCGTTGACGATGTACAACCGTCCGTCGTGCAGGGCCGGCGAGGCGGCGGTGCCGAAGCGCTGCCAGCCGTTGAAGACGCCGATCTCACGGGTCCAGACGACCTCGCCGTCGAGGTCGAGGGCGGCGACGAGGCCGACGGTCCCGAAGTAGACGTAGAGGCGCTCCCCGTCGGTGACCGGGGTCTCCGACGCGAAGCTGTTCTTGATGTGCCGCTCGATGGCGGGCAACGCCGAGTACAGCTCGCGCACCCAGCGGACCTCTCCCGTCGAGAAGGAGACGTCGTAGACGAGCCACCGGTGCGCGGCAGCGGCGGGGGTGGCCCCGAAGTCGGCCCCGGGGTCGTACAGCCCCGGCTGCGGGGGTAGCTCCTCGCCGGCGCTGACCGCGGTGGTCACGAAGACGTGGTCGTCCCAGACGACGGGAGAGCTCCAGCCCAAGCCGGGGATGTCGGCGGCCCAGACGACGTTCTCCGTCTCACTCCACGTGTCGGGCAGCCGGGGGTCGTCGGCGACGGCGCCGGCGGCCGGGCCACGGAACCCGGGCCACTGGGCCGGCTGGGCCGCCGCCGGGGCGGCGAGTCCCGCGACGAGGGCCGGAACCAGGACGAAGCCGGTGAGCCGAATACCGCGCATGGAGTCCTCCTGACGCCGCCGGGCCAGCAGGGTGAGGCACACGGAGCCTCCGCCCGGACGCCGTTCCGATTCCGTCCCGCCACCCGGCCTGAAGTCGCACGCTTGTGCGGTGCGGGTCGCCCGCGGCACCTGACGGGCGCCGCGCCGTGCCGACGCTCGTCTCCGTACGCGTCGAGCCCCTCGGTCAGCTCGATCGGGAACGCGGCGAACGCCGCGACCCACTCACGAAGCCTCAGTACGCGTCGAGCCCCTCGGTCAGCTCGATATAGGTGCCGAAGGGGTCGGTGAAGAACGCGATGCCCAGACCGAGGGCGGGGATCTCGGTGTACGGCCGGTCGAACGAGATGCCCTTGGCCTCGAGCTCGCGGCAGAACTCCTCGAGGTTGTCGACCTCGAAGCCGATGTGGTCGAGCACCGTCCCCTGGGTGCCCGCCGGGTTCTCCGCCGACGCCGAGTAGGTCAGGTTGACGCCCGGCAGGTCGGCCTCCTGGAACGAGCCGCGCATGCCGCGCACCGCGTTGAACGTGTCGACGTACCAGGCCTGCATCTCGTCGACGGGGCCCGCGAAGTGCAGGTGGTGCAGGGCCATCGGCGGCTCGGTGGCGCTCTGCACGAACTCGACCTTCAGGTCGTCGGGGGCCATGGTGTAGGCGATGTAGGTGTCCTGGTCGGCGATGTGGGCGAGGCCGTCCTCGACCGCGACGGCCGGCGGCAGCTCTTCCCGGGTCACGATGGGGTACCCCGCGGCAGCGACTCTGTCGACGGTCTCGCGGGTGCTCGGCACCGTGAACCCGATGTGGTTCACCGACGTGCCCTTGGTGCCGCCGGTCGGCTCGCCCTCCCGCATGAACACCAGCACGTTGGGGAACTTGACGATCTCGAGGGCGCCGACGGTGACCAGCTCGCCGCCGAGGGTGTCGACCCAGAACCGCTTGTGCTCGTCGATGCTGGTCACGACCAGGTGATGATGCCCGTACACGATGGGACCGTCCTGGGCCGCCGTCAGCTGCGCCCGCGCCGCCGAGGCGCCTCCCAGCACGAGCAACCCGGCCGCCGCCGCCGCCAACGAGATCGTCTTCTGCATGAGAGCCTCCGCTCCACCGGGGACCCGTGGCAGGACCCCCGCTTCCTCGCCACACCCTACCGCCGCTGCGTCTTGCAGGCCACCGGCTCCCTCGCCGGTGTGGTGCGGGCGCGGGCCTGCCGCCGCTACCGTCAGTCGCTGATTCGGGCCGCGGCGACATCGCGCCCCCGCCGCCTCGGTCGACGGGGGCGGCACGAAATTCCGTCAGTCAGGCGTCCGCTCAGTCGCTGATGCGGGCCCAGCGTATCGTGCTCTGCACCTCGCGCCCCTCGTCGTCGGTCGCCGGGGGCGGCATCAGGTTGAGGTGGGTGTCGGTCAGCTCGTAGAAGCGCTGCGCGTCGGTGCCGCTCTGGTTCGGGGTCTCGTTGCCGATGCGGTGGTGCACGAGGTAGCTTTCCTCCTCGTTCACCGAGAACGGCCCGAAGTAGCTGCCGTAGGAGTCCACCGTCGCGAACGCCTCCTCCGCCGTCGGCTCGTCGCCCGCGTAGGGCTGCCGGCCAGCCCGCATCAGGTGCACCGACATGTGCCCCGACGGGGCGTAGGCGATGTACGCCGTCTCGTACTGGTCGACCGGCACCGACTCGCCGTCGCTGGTCTCGCGCGTCACCGACTCGACCCGGTAGAAGCCGAAGAGCCGCCGGTGGGTGTCGGTGAGCTCCGATTCGGGCAGGTCGGACAGCCGCTCCCAGGTGATGTACGACCGCGCCCCGTCCTCGCTCGCGGGGGGCTGCAGGATCAGGTTGTCGCCCTCGAAGGTGAAGAACCGCTGGTAGTCCGACCCCGCACCGTCCGGGTTCAGGCTGCCCTCGAGGTGGTGGGTGACGTACCCCTCCTCCTCGTTCACGCTGTAGCGCCCGAAGTACGACGAGTAGCTGCCCATCTGGGCCAGCGCCTCCTCGGGAGTCGGCCCGCCCTCGGAGTACGGCTCGCGGTCGGGGCTCATCAACGTCACCCCCATGTAGCCGGTGGCGTCGTACATGATGTAGCCGACCCGGTCCTCTCTCGGCTCGCCGACGAGCTCGCCCTCGGCGTCGCGGCGCTCGCTGCGCACCAGCGACCACGCGCCCGCGAAGCGGTCCATCGGGTTGGCCTCGGCCGCCTCCTCGACCACCTCCTCCGCCGGCCCCTCGCCGCCGCAGCCCGCCAGGGGCGCCAGGGACATCAGGCCCACGACACCGATCGCCGCGAATAGCGTCCTGTGCATCGCTCTCTCCTTTGCCCCGGCGTCTCGCCCGGAAAGCGTCGTCTGGCGGCTCCGCTTGCCGCCCTGCCGACCGTCCAGGACTGACCGCCGCTCCGCGGCGTGCAGTCCTACCGCGTCACCGTCACCGTGACGTCGGCCGGCGTGTAGAGGTAGCCGTCGTCGGCCATCGCCCGGATGACGTAGGTGCCCGGCTCGCTGAAGACGGCCGTGGTCACGATGCGGCCGTCTTCGGGGAGCGGCGGCGGGGTCCACCCCGGCGTGTGGTCGACCATCGGCCGGACGAACGGGTCGAAGTCCACCATCCCGGGCCCGCGGTACTGAATCCAGGCGAGCCGCAGGCCGAGGGCGTTGCGGCGGCCCGGCGGGCGGCTGTTGCGGGCCGGACGCATCTCAGGCACGCCGTCGTCGGCGATGACCGCGGTCAGCGACAGCGTCTCTCCGACCCCAACCGTGCGGCTATGGCCCTCGGGCAGCTCTATCGACGGCGCGTCGTTCTCGATCTCGGGGGCGCCGCCGCCGGCGCGGTTCATGGCGATGACCTGCTCGTCGATGATCTGCTCGGGCACGAGCCAGCCGACGGCGCGGTCGGTTCGGCCGTGGGCGGTCACCGTCCACACCAGCTCCCGGTCGCCCCAGTCGGCGGGCACCGTCACCCGCCACGCGAAGCGCTGCCGGCGCGGGTAGAAGTACGTCGGCTGCCCTTGGTCGACGTCGCCCGGCTCGAGGAAGTTGTTCGGCCCGACGGGAACGTTCAGCTCTTCCTCGTAGTTCCGGTTCAGGTACCCGAACAGCATGTCGAAGCTGCCGTCGGGGTTCTGCGTCCAGCCCTCGAAGACCGGCTGCAGGTTCTGACCGCTGTGGTAGGTCTGCGCGTCCGCGGCCGGCGCCGCGGCCAGCGCGAAGCCCAGCAGGCTCGCCGCGGCAACCCGGCCGGCTCGGTGGAGAATCAGCACGGCGCCCTCCGCATTACTCGCTGCGCCCGCGCCGCCGCTCGGCCAGCTTCTGCTCGTAGACATCCTCCGGCATGTGGAAGAAGCTCGTCCACGCGAAGCTCATGTCGTCGATCGACCGGTTGCCGAACCCCACCCAGTTCTTCGGGTCGGGGTTGTAGCGGTTGGCGGCGGTGTTGTCGTGCCAGCCGATGACGTGGAGGATCGTGCCCGCGGGCAGCAGCGGCGCGATCTCGTCGGCGTAGTTGTAGACGATGTGCCAGCCGAAGTTGTGGCCGGTGCAGCTCAGCGTCTCGATGAGGCCGCTGGGATGGATGGCCTCGAGGCACATCCGCTTGCCGCGAATGTGCATGTGCGGCTGGAACGCGGTCACCTGCGTCGGCTCGGGCAGCACGTAGTAGCCGTCGCTGCGCACGTTGTCGGCGCCGGCGGGGATGTCGAGGGTGTCGAAGCTGTCGCCGACGTGCCGCGAGATCAGCACCCGGTCGGGCACGTAGCCCTCGGGATAGAGCTGGAAGCCGACCCGGGTGCGGTCGACGATCTCCTCCCCCACCGAGCTGTAGTGCATGTTGAAGCGAATCTGGGTCCCCGCCCGAATCAGGCGGCCGGTGCCGTCGGGAAAGATGTCGCCGTTCTTCCCCATCGCGTACTCGTTGAGGAAGCCGCCGCCCTCCTCGCCGTCCTCCTCCTCCCACCGCATGGAGGTGGCCACGTGGTGCACGACCCGGTGCGCGCCGGGAGACGGCTTGGTCTCGACCGCCTTGATGTAGCGGTCGGTCGTCAGCCGCGAGTCGGCCCAGATGTCGAGCCAGCGGTCGGCGTCGACGTCGCCGACCACCACCGGCTCGGGCAGCTCGACGATCCACTCCGGGGTGCCGATGCGCCACTCCTCAAGCGACGCGAGCTCGATCGGGGGCGGAGCGTCGGCGGGGTTCCCGCGCGGGGCGCCGGCGTCGACCCAGCGGCCGATGGCCGCGATCTCCGCGTCCGACAGCGACGGGTCCTCCTTGAACCGCTTGACGCCGACGTTGCGCTCGATGAACCACGGCGGCATCTCGCGCTGCGCGGTCTTGTCGCGGATGGCGCGGGCCCAAGGCCGCACCTCCTCGTAGGTCAGCAGCGACATCGGGGCCACCGAGCCGGGCCGGTGGCACTGCTGGCAGGCGCGCTGCAGGATCGGCAGCACGTCCCGGGTGTACGTCACGTCGCCGTCCCCCGCCTGGCCCGCCGCCGCGCCCACCGGGGCCAGCAGCGCGCCGCCGGCGACCGCGAGCATGCAGATGCCCGTCACCAAACCGCCGCCCGACCGTCTCTGCCTGGCGTTCATCTCTGCTCTCCCACTAGTCGGGGCGCTTCCACCGCCGCCCGTCCCGCCGCACGCCCGCACGCGGCCCGCGCGGCTCGGAGCATTCTCCGTCAGGGCCGGCGTCCGATCAACCCGAGCGTCCCGGACACGGGCGGCTGGGGCCCGTCCGCGACTCGCCGCAACTCGTCTTCCCGGCGTCGTCGGGTCGTGGACGGTCGCTGTCCCGAGCGGTCCGGGCGACTCCGTGGCGCGGCTTCGGGTCACCCTCCGGCGGAAGCGGGGTCGAGCTCCTTCAGGGCCGCGGCGCGGCCTGTGCGCGCTCCTCCAGAAACCGCATCGCGGCCTCGACGCCGCTCGCGGCGACCGGCGTCTCGCTGAGCCGCAGCCCCATCTCGACCCCGGCCAGCGTGCCGAGCAGGCTCAGGTCGTTCAGATCACCGAGATGGCCGATGCGGAAGACGCGGCCGGCGAGCCTGGTCAACCCCACCCCCAGCGACATGTCGAAGCGGTCGAGCACCACCGCCCGCACGCGGTCCGCGTCGTGCCCGGGAGGCATCATCACCGCCGTGATCGAGTCGCTGTACTCTTCGGGGACCGCGCACAGGATCTCGAGGCCCCACGCCCGGACTGCCCGCCGCGTCGCCTCGGCGTGGCGCGCGTGCCGGGCGAACACCTGCGGCAGCCCCTCCTCGCGGAGCATGGCCAGCGCCTCCTTCAGCCCGTAGAGGAGGTTGGTGGCCGGCGTGTAGGGGAAGAACCCCTTCTCGTTGGCCGCTAGCACCGCGCTCCAGTCCCAGTACGCGCGCGGCAGGGTCGCGCGGCCGTGGGCGGCGAGGGCCTTCTCGCCGACGGCGTTGAAGCTGAGCCCCGGCGGCAGCATCAGGCCCTTCTGCGACGCCCCCACCGTGACGTCGACCCCCCACTCGTCGTGCCGGTAGTCGATGGACCCCAGCGACGAGATGGTGTCGACCATGTAGAGGGCGGGGTGCCGGGCGTGGTCGATGGCGTGCCGGATGAGCGGGATGCGGCTCGCCGCCCCCGTCGAGGTCTCGTTGTGGACGACGCACACCGCCTTGACGGTGTGCCCGCGGTCCTCCTGCAGGTGCGCCTCGACCTGCGCGGGGTCGACGCCGCGGCGCCAGTCGCCGGGCACCCATTCGACGTCGAGGCCCATGCGCTCGGCGATCTGCTTCCAGAGGGTCGCGAAGTGCCCCGTCTCGAACATGAGGACGCGGTCGCCGGGCGAGAGCACGTTGACGAGGGCCGCCTCCCAGGCGCCGGTGCCCGACGCGGGGAAGATGACCACCGGCCGGGTGGTGCCGAACACCTCGCGGACCCCGTCGAGCAACTCGCGCCCCAGGGCCTGGAACTCAGGGCCACGGTGGTCGATGGTGGGCTGCGACATGGCGCGGAGCACCCGGTCGGGCACGTTGGTGGGTCCCGGGATCTGCAGGAAGTGACGGCCGGCTCGGTAGGACATGCGCGCGCTCTCCGGTTCGGACGGGGTCGGATGAAGTCGAGGACAATCTATCATCCCGCCGCCGGACCCATCCCCTGCCCCCACGATTCGCCGGTGCTCCGGCGGGGATATACTCCCCCCGTGAGCGACAGCCTGCAACGCGATCTGGAGGCGTGCATCGACGGCGAGGTGCGCTTCGACCGCATCAGCCGCTCTCTCTACTCGACCGACGCCAGCGTCTACCAGATCGAGCCCACCGGCGTGGTGGTCGTCCGCCACCGCGACGACGTGCTGCGCACCATCGAGATCGCGCGCCGGCAAGGGGTGTCGATCACCGCGCGCGGCGGCGGCACCTCCCAGGCGGGCCAGGCCATCGGCGCGGGGCTGCAGCTCGACACGTCGCGGTACTTCAACCGCGTGCTCGAGGTGAACCCCGAGGAGCGGTGGGCCCGCATCGAGCCCGGCATCGTCCTCGACGAGCTCAACGCGCACCTCGCGCCCCACCGGCTGCGCTTCGCCCCCGACATCTCGACCGCCAACCGGGCCACTGTCGGCGGCATGATCAGCAACAACTCGAGCGGCGCGCGCTCGGTGCTGTACGGCAAGACCATCGACCACGTGCTCGATCTCCACGTCGCCCTGAGCGACGGGTCCGTCGCCCACCTGCGGCCGCTCGCCCCGGACGAGCTCGAGGCGGCGTGCGCCGCCGACACCCTCGAGGGCGCGTGCTACCGGATGGTGCGCGAGCTGACGCCGGCCCACGCGGACGAGATCGACCGTCGCTACCCCAAGATCCTCCGCCGGGTCGGCGGCTACAACCTCGACCGGTTCACGGAACCGTCGCGGCCCTTCAACCTGGCCGAGCTGATCGTCGGCTCGGAGGGCACCCTCGGCCTCGTGGTCGAGGCGCGCGTGAACCTGGTGCCGCTGCCCAACGCCAAGGCGGTGCTGACCATCGAGTTCGACGACCTGCTCGACGCCCTCGGGGCCACCCCCGCGATCCTCGAGCACCGGCCGTCGGCGGTCGAGGTGATGGACCGATTCATCCTCGACCACGCCCGCGAGAGCCCCACCCTCGACGCGTTGCGCCGGGCGGTGCTGCAGGGCGACGACACGCCCGGCGCGCTGCTCTGCGTCGAGCTCTACGCCGACGACGCGGCCGAGCTGCCCGGCCGCCTCGAGGCCATCGAGAAGGACCTCGCCGAGCGCGGCATCGCCTGCCGCGCGTCCCGGGCCGTCGACGCCGCCGCCCAGGCCCGCATCTGGCGCCTGCGGCAGTCGTCGCTGGGGCTGTCGATGGCCATGAAGGGCGACGCCAAGAGCATCTCGTTCGTCGAGGACACCGCGGTGGCGCCGGCGCGGCTGCGCGACTACATCGCCCGGTTCCTCGACGTCGTGAAGCGCCACGGCAGCACCACCGGCGTCTACGCGCACGCCTCCGTCGGCTGCCTCCACGTGCGCCCCGTCGTCAACATGAAGACCGAGGCGGGGGTGCGTCAGTTCGAGGCGATCGCCGACGACATCGCGGCGCTGGTGCTCGAATACGGCGGCGCCCTCTCGGGCGAGCACGGCGACGGGCTGGTGCGCGGCCCCTTCATGGAGCGGATGTTCGGCCCCGAGCTCTACGAGGCGTTCCGGACCGTCAAGCGCACGTTCGACCCGGCGGGGGTGTTCAACCCCGGCAAGATCGTCGACGCGCCCCCCCTCACCGCCAACCTCCGCTACGGCCCCGACTACCAGACCCCGCAGCCGGAGGGCTTCTTCGACTACGCGGCGTTCGGGGGCCTCGGCCGCGCGGTCGAGATGTGCAGCGGAGTCGGCGCGTGCCGGAAGACCCTGGACGGCACGATGTGCCCGTCCTACATGGCCACCCGCGACGAGACCCACTCGACCCGGGGGCGGGCCAACGCCCTGCGATCGGCGATGACCGGCCGCCTCGACGAGGCGGGTCTCGGCGACCGGGGGGTGTACGACGCGCTGGACCTGTGCCTGGAATGCCGGGCCTGCAAGGCGGAGTGCCCGGTCGGGGTGGACATGGCGCGTTTCAAGGCCGAGTTCCTCGCCGACTACCACGCCCGGCACGGGACGCCGCTACGGGCCCGGCTGCTCGGGCACATCCGCGACCTGTCGGCCGCGGCCAGTCCCTTCGCGAGGCTCATCAACCCGTGGCTGGGCCGGTCGTGGGTGCGCGCCCTGAACGAGCGGCTGCTGGGGGTGGACCGCCGCCGGGCGCTGCCCCGGTGGGCCCACCGCACGCTGCGGGGGCACTGGCGCGCGCGTCCGCGCCCCGCCGCCGGCAACGGCTCGTCGGTCGTCCTGTTCGCCGACACCTTCACCAACTACTACCACCCGGAGATCGGGATGGCGGCGGCAGCCGTGTGCGACCGCGTGGGGGTCGGGGTCTCCCTCGGACCCGACGTCTGCTGCGGCCGGCCGCTCATCTCCCAGGGCCTGCTGCGGGAAGCGCGTCGCCGCGGCGAAAACGCCGTCGCGCGCCTTCATCCTCTCGCCGCGGCCGGGCGACCGGTCGTCGTCCTCGAGCCGAGCTGCCTTTCCTCTCTGCGCGACGACCTCCCGTCGCTGCTGCGCGGCGACGCGCAACGGCGGGCCCGCGAGGTGGCGGACGCCTGCGTCCTGTTCGAAGAGTGGCTGGAACGCGAGCTGAGCGCCGGCGCCGTCCGCCTCGACCTGCAGCCGGGCCCGCAACGTCTCCTGCTCCACGGACACTGCCACCAGAAGTCGCTGGGCCTGCTGCCCCCGGCGCGCGCCCTGCTGTCCCGCATTCCCGGCGCCGAGGTGATCGACCTCGACGCCGGCTGCTGCGGCATGGCGGGGTCCTTCGGCTACGCCCGCGAGCACTTCGACCTGTCGCGGCAGATCGGCGAGCGGCGGCTCCTGCCCGCCGCCCGCGCGCTGGGACCGAACGAACGACTGGTCGCGGCGGGGGTGTCCTGCCGGCACCAGGTGCACGACCTCGCGGAGGCCAAGGCGGTGCACCCGGCGCAGCTTCTCGCAGAGCTCTTGCCGCCGGCCTGACTCGTGATCCCTGCCATGACGAGGCCTCGCTCGACAGTCCGCCTGGTCCAGGAGCGCCCCATGACATCGATCCGCTCTTCAACGCACGCGGTCGCGGCGATTCTCATGTCTTCCGTCGTCCTGCCGGCGGCGCTTGCTCAGCCGTCCACCCGGCTGATCGTGACGGTGGTGGACGAGGACGGCGTACCGGCGGTGGACCTGACGCGCGAGGACTTCACGGTCCACGCCGGCGGGGTCGCACTGGACGTAGTGGAGGTGAGGCCGGTACCCCGGGCCGTCCAGATCGTGGCCGTCTTCGACAATCTCGCGGTGACCCAGCGGCAGCTCAACGCGGGCATCGCCAGCCTCGTCGGCGCCCTCGACGACGCGAGCATCCTCGACATGCAGAGCGTCGACGGCGAGCTCGACGACGCCCTCGTCGAGGCGGTGAACGATCTCCACGCCCGTGGCGCGGCCCGCCCCGTCGTCGTCATGCTGGGTCAGGCGAGCGAGATGGCCCGCTCCGAGCTGCAGTCCTCGCAGGTGCGCGGCCGGCGGCGAGCGGCCGACCTGTCGGGCGACGTCGACGGGCTCGTGGACCTGCTCACCGCCCATGGGGTGCTCTTCTCCGGGGTCTCGGTCACCGACGTTCCCCTCCCGAACCTGGAGCGGCTCGCCGCCGCCACCGGCGGCCGCTTCGAGCGGATCGACGAGCCGGCGGCGCTGGGAGACACCCTCGCAGGCATCGGCCGCGAGCTGGGGACGCAGTACCTGGTGACCGTCGCGCCCGCCGACGCCGGCACGCCGACGCCCCGGGTAGACGTGCGCGGGGACGGCCTCAACGCCCGCGGAGCGCCGTACGCACCCCGCCACTAGCGGACTCTCCTGCACGAAAGCCGCCCTTGCGTTCCAGGTTTGCGCCTACCCCACGCGGAGGGCGTCCATCGGGTCGAGGCTGCCGGCCCGGCGGCCCGGCAGCCAGCAGGCGAAGAGGGCGACGCCGGCGAGCAGCGGCGTCACCCGCGCTCTCGTCTCGGGGAGGCCCCCTCCCGCGCCTCCTCCACCGTGAAGAGCCGGCCGGGAATGGCGGGGCCGCCCCGGTCCCCCGGTTCCCGCCCCTCAGCGGAGATAGCCGCGACGGGCCTGAACGCGGCGGCCGCGCCCCCGCACCCGCACCTCGAGCTCGTGCCAGCCGCCGGCGTCGACCCCCTGCGGCGTGTACGTGAGGAGATAGCGGCTCCGGAACTCGTTGACGACCCGGGAGAACACGTCGCGCAGGCGATCGAGGTCCGCCGCGACGTACACCGAGCCCCCGGTGTCGGCCGCGAGCTGGGCCAGGTACTCCTGACCGAACAGATGCGGCTCGGCCGCGAACCAGCGGCCCGCCCGCCCGCGCCCCTCGCGCTGCCGCCAGCCCTCGCGGGCGAGATGGTCGTGGCGCACGCCGTACACGACGACGTCGCTGCGGCGGGCGGCGTCGAGAACGCCGAGGGGGTCGAGCCAGCTCGCGGTGTCGTAGCCGTCGCTGAAGACGAGCACCACCGTCCGCCCGACCGTCCTGTCGCGCAGGGCGAGGGCCGCGAGGGTGGCGTCGTAGAGGGCGGTGGCACCGCCGGCCCGGACCCGGGCGAGGGCGTCGGGGAGGCCGGCCGGCGCGGCCGGCGGCTCGACGGCCAGGCGCAGCTTGTCGGAGAAGGTCACGAGGCCGACCCGGTCGTCCGGCCCGAGCGCTTCTCCCGCCGCCTCGGCGGCGGCCCGCAGCTGGCGCAGGGCCGCGCCGCGGACGCTGCCGCTCGTGTCGAGGACCAGCAGCAGGGTGACGGGGACCTCTTCGACGAGGACCGCCGCGACGTCCTGCGGCACGCCGTTGTCGAGGACCGTGAAGTCGTCCGCGGTCAGCCCCGACACCGCCTCGCGCCCGCGGGTGACGAGCACGTCGACGGCCACCGCGTCGACCCCGCTCCGGAAGATCTGCCCCGCCGCCGGCACCGCCCCGGCGCCGATGACGGAGACGAGGAACGCCCCCAGGAGCAGGTGGCGGAAGCCGCGCCGTGCGGTCTCGTCACGGGCCCGCGCGACCCTGCAGTCGCGCGGGCAGCCTCGCCGGCATGACACTTCCACGGCGCAGGCTCCCCGCCGAGGCCGGCGACGGCGCGTCCGGATCGTCGGCGCGCCTCCTCGATGCCGGACCGCGCGGACGGGATGCGGTCGAGACCGGTGCAGGCGCGTCCGGATCACCGCCGCACCTCCCGGCGCAGGTCGTCCCGCAGGTCGGGACCGGCGCCGACGCCCAGCAGATAGTCGACCCAGGGGTCGATCGCCGTCCCGAGCTCGCCCCGCAGCACCGGATCGAGCACGGCGGCCGCCCCCCGGCGGTCGCCCTGACCCTCGAGCAGGCGCGCGAGCGCGACCCGGGCCGCCTGCCCCTGCGGATCGAACGCGACCGCGTCCCGGAACCGGCGCTCGGCCTCGGCCGGCTCGCCGGCCTCGAGATGCAGGCGGCCGAGAAGCAGCCGGCCCAGGTAGGCATGGGCGCGGGGGACGCCGCCGCGCTCCACCAGGCCCGTCAGCTGAGCCCGCACCGACTCGCCCTGCCCCAGCAGCATCCGGACCCTCGCCAGCCGCAGCGTCGCCTCGGGCGCGGTCGGGGCGACCCGCAACGCCGCCCCCGCCCGCCGGGCCGCGGCCAGCAACCGGCTGCGCTTCCGCTCCTGCAGCCGCGTCAGGCCGCCGCGCTCCAGCTCGGCCGGGTCGAGCGGCGCCAGCGCGAGACCCTCGTTGAACCACGCGGCGGCCGTCAGCAAGGCCACGTCGTCGGGGAGCAGCCCGCAGGCCAGATCCGAGAACGTCACTCCGTCCTGCCAGCCGCCGTGCTCGAAGGCGAGAAGGGCCGCCCCGAGAAACCAGCGGCGACGGAAGGAACCGATGGGCTCGGGATCGCGCTCCGACAGGTTCACCCAGCGGACGGCGATCTCGATCTGATCCTCGGCGTCGCGGTGCAGCCCCCGCGAGCGAAGCAGCTCGGCCAGGTCGAGGTGCAGCATCGCCGCATTCCGGAACAGCCGCTCGTTCAGGGCCGGATCGGCTTCGGTCCCCGTCAACCGCGTGTCCGGCTCGCGCACGCGGTCGAGCAGGTCGTGCACGGCGGACGGGGCCATCGCCCGCACCCCGGCCATCGCGGTTCCCGAGTCTTCGTCGCGATACGCCCCGACCAGCTCGCGGTAGGGGGCCAGCTCGTCCGTGAACCAGAAGTCGGACTGACCCGCGCGCGCGGACGCGGTGGTCGCCAACGCCAACCCCACGATGGGCAGCACCGCCCCCAACCGCACCTCTACTCCCCTTTCTTCACCGCCAGCACGAGCACGTCGCGGGCGAGGTCCGAGCGCAGGGCCTCGACCTCGAACGACGGCACTCCGGGCGCGTTCGCGAAGGCGCGCCGGGCCCGCCCGCGCCAGTCCTTCTGCGGGCGGGCGTGCTGATAGCAGGCGAGGAGATCGCCCGGCCGCAGGGCGGCGAATACCTGCGCCACTTCGTCCGACGCCACGTACTGAGGGCCGGGCGCCTCCGACACGAGTCCGGTGTCGGGGTCGAGAAGCACCAGCACCGGCGCCGGGTGGGCCCGGATCCGCTCGCATACGCGCCGGAAGTAGGCGGGCCGGCCGGCGGCCCGATCAGCGAACGGTTCCTTGACGACGGCGATGCGCAGGCCGGCGGCCGCCGCCAGCCGCTGCAGGTCGTCGAGGTCGCGGAAGTGGCTGACGACCTCGTCGGGCAACGGCGCCGGACCTCGCGCGGTGGCGAGCCGCGGCCATTCGTCGTCCGGCCGGTACAGGGCCGCGTGCAGGACGTCCGCGATCGCCTCGCGGCGTGCGAGGTGCACGACGGCGCTCCACTTCACGACATCTCGGTCGTCGCCGTACCAACGGTCACGCATCGTGCTCCGCCTGGCCGCCGCCCGGTGGGCTCCGCGGGCGCCCGGGCCCGCCAATCGTCACCTTCAGCTCCGCTTGGCGCTCAACGAACCCTCCAGGAGCCCGCGCCGTCCAACCGCGCAGACTCCCGGCCGCTTCCAGCGCGCCACGGCGACGTCCTCACCGTGCGAACGGGCCCCGATCAGCCCGGGAATCGCTACGGGCCGCCGGCCGCCACGACTCGCGGCAAGCCCTGCGCCGCTCTTGCGGCGCGCCCTCCTACTGCAGGCGTATGGACTGAATGACCACCGCCTCGTTCGGCACCGTGTTCGACACCGGAACGGCGGCAATGCGGTCCACGACGTCGTTTCCGTCGATCACCCGCCCGAACACCGCGTAGCCGAAGTCGCGCACGCCGTTGTTGAGGAAGTTGTTGTCGACGGTGTTGATGAAGAACTGGTCGGTGGCGCTGTGGATCTCGCTGGTCCGGGCCATCGCGATCGTGTACCGGTTGTTCAGCAGCCCGTTCTGCGCCTCGTTCTCGATCGGAGGCCGCGTGGGCCGGGTGCGCCCCTCGGGCGAGTAGGCGCCGCCCTGGATCATGAACGTCTGGATGACGCGATGGAACGTGGTGTTGTCATAGTGCCCGGCGTCCACGTACTGCAGGAAGTTGTCGACGCTGATCGGCGCCTCGGCGGGGGCGAGCTCGACGGTGATGGCCCCGAGGCTGGTCTCCATCACGACGACGGGGTTGTCCTGCGCGGACAGGACGGAGCCGGAAAGGACGATCGCGATGCCGGCGGCCATGCCGGCGATGCTGCGGAACCTCATGAACATATCCTCGTTTCTTGTCTGCCCGGCCGCGGCGACCGCGCCACCGGCCGGGCCGCGAGAACGGCGGGTGACAATCCGGCCGATGGTATCACCCGGGCGACCACGCGGGCGCCCGCTCAGGCGGCGCGGCGGTACTTCAGGACCTGGGTCCAGGCGACGGAGAACAGGCAGTAAGTCAGGAAGCAGTAGAAGCCCGGTCCGAGCGCGGACGTGAGCCGGGTCTGCATGTCCACGTCGATCTGCCGCAGGAGCACGGGCACGCTGAAGCTGTTGGCCTGGGCCTGGTCGCGGGTGGCGAGGAACGCCAGGAACACCGCCACCACGAACACGTCGGCCATCGACCACTTGCCGACGAGGTCGACGGCGAGCACCAGCCGCTTCCGGACCGCGTCGCCGACCGCGTAGATCGACCCCAGGAGCAACCCCGCCTTGGTGACCGGCACGATCACGCTGAACAGCAGGATGAGAAACGACACGAGGTAGTCGGCCGAGCGCCACAGCTCCTGCACGGTGCCGAGAATCGACCGCGTCTGCTCGTAGACGGTGACCTCGACCGGGTCGGGGATGATGGACGCCGCGACCTCGGTGGTGATGGTGACGCTGTAGACGGGCAGGATCACCCCGGGCACGAGCAGCAGGAAGTTCACGAGCGTGAGGGCGACGACGACGGCCTTCGTCACGACCCGTCGCCTTTCCGGATTGCCGCGATCTTCCGGTCGCGCGAGGACGCGAACTGGCCGAGGTCGCGGCGGTGGTTGGCCTCGATCTCGCGCCGGCCATCGAGATCGAACGTCCCCGCCAGCTTCGAGCTCATCAGGATCTCCGCCTCGGCGACCTTCGCCTCGTAGTCGCGCCGGGCGGCGGCGATGGCCTCCTTCTGCTCGTCCGTCAGGGGGCGGGCGCCCCCCGCGTCGTCCCCAGCCCGGGCATCCTGCCGCCGGAGACGCTCCATCGCCAGCTCGACCGCGCTCTTGGGACCGGTGTCGGCCACGTCCATCCTCTCTTCCGCTGCTCTTTCCGCCCGCTTCCCGTCTCGCCGCACCCGGTGAACCCGGGAATTATAGCCCCCCGGCTTTCCTCGGCATCCGGGAACGGATAGGATCGCCGCCCATGAAGGCCCTCTCGCGCCGGACCCTGCTGCAGGCCCTCGCCGGCCGGATGGTCCTTGGGGGCACGGCGGGGACGGCGGGCGCCCAGCCGGTGGTGCGGAGCCCGCCGCGCCCGCTGTCGCCCGACGCCGTCACGCACGACTGGGCCTCGTTCCTCGGCCCCACGCACAACGCGGTATCCACCGAGACCCGCCTCAGCCGGTCGCTGCCCCCGCCGCTGGTGTGGGAGATGGAGAAGGGCACGGGCTACACGTCTCCGGCCATCGCGGGAGACCGCCTCGTGTTCCTGCACCGGCTGGGCGACCACGAGGTGGTCGAGTGCCGGCACCCCGAGACCGGCGAGCTCGAGTGGGACTTCCGCTACCCGACCCGCTACCGCGACCGCTACGGCTACAACAACGGCCCCCGCTCGAGCCCCGTCATCGCGGACGGGCGCGTGTTCACCCTCGGGGCCGAGAGTCGGCTGCACGCCTTCGACCTCGCCACCGGACGCGGACTGTGGAGCCGCGACCTGCGGGCCGATTACGACGTGCACCAGGACTTCTTCGGCACCTCGTCGACGCCCCTCGTCGAGGACGGCCGCGTCATCGTGAACGTCGGGGCGCCGCGCGGGGCCTGCGTGGTCGCCTTCGACGCGGCCACCGGGGCCGAGCTGTGGCGGGCCGGCGACTGGGGCCCCAGCTACGCCTCCCCGGTGCCCGCCGTCGTGCACGGGCAGCGACGGGTCTTCGTGTTCGCGGGCGGCGAATCGTCGCCGCCCGCCGGGGGCCTGCTGTCGATAGACCCGGCAGACGGGGCCGTCGACTTCGCGTTCCCGTTCCGCAGCCGGACCTACGAGTCGGTCAACGCCTCGTGCCCGGTCGTGTTCGACGACAAGGTCTTCGTCTCCGCCAGCTACCGCACCGGCGGCGCCCTGGTTCGGGTCCTTCCCGACTTCACCCACGAGGTGGTCTGGACGACCCGCGAGTTCGCCCTGCACTGGAACACCGCGATCCACCACGACGGCTACCTCTACGGCTTCGACGGCCGCAACCAGGGCGACTCCTCGCTCGCGTGCGTCGACGCCGCGACCGGGGAGGTGGTGTGGCGCGAGGCCCCCCTGTGGCCCGAGACGTTCGAGCAGGGGGGGCGGGAGCGACGGGTCCAGCTCGGCACCGCCCGGGGGTCGCTGCTCGCGGTCGACGGCCACTTCCTCGCCCTCGGCGAGATCGGCCACCTGCTGTGGCTCGATCTCACCCCGGACGGCTACCGCGAGATCTCCCGCGCCTGGCTGGCCGCCGCCTACGAGTCGTGGACGCTGCCGGTGCTGAGCCGCGGCCTGCTCTACTTCGTACAGAACTCGCGCGACCTGCTCACCGGCGCCACGCCGCGGCTGCAGTGCTACGACCTCCGGGCGTAGCCGCCGGCGCCCGCGATACACTTACTGCCCGTGGCCGCTCCCCACACCCTGGTCCTCGTCCCCACCGAGATCGAACGCCGCCACCTCGCCCGGCAGCGGGGCTTCGGGGTCGACGCGCCGTGCGAGCTGTGCGGCTTCGGGCCCGTGGCGGCGGCGGCGCGGGCCCGCGACGCCATCGCGGTGCACGAGCCCGAGCGCGTGATTCTCGTCGGCATCGCCGGCACGTTCGACCCCGGCGGGCTCCCGGTCGGCACCGCGGCGGTGTTTCCGTCGGTGCTGATGCACGGCGTCGGGGTCGGCGTCGCCACGTTCGTGCCCGCGGTCGACCTCGGGTTCCGCCACTGGCCGCGCGGCGGCGAGGGCGAGGCCATCGGGCCCGACGCACTGCCTCTCGCCTGTCCCGTCCCCCCCGCCGCGGGGCCCCTGCTGACCGTGTGCACGGCGTCGGCGACGGACGGCGAGACCCGCGAGCGGCGGGCGCTGTTTCCCGACGCGGCGGCCGAGGACATGGAGGGCTTCGCGGTGGCGCTGGCCTGCCGGCTCGCCGACGTGCCGGTGGCCATCGTCCGCGGCATCTCGAACGCGGTCGGCGACCGCCGGTTCGAGCGCTGGCAGATCCCGGAGGCCCTCGACGCCGCCTACCTCGTCGCGGCCGACCTGCTCGACCGGCCCGACTGGAGCGGCCCGTGACGCCGATCCACCTGGGCATCTCCACCTGCCCGAACGACACGTTCGCCTTTCACGGCGTCCTCGAGGGGAAGGTGGACCCGCGGGGCCTCGACTTTCGTGTCGAGTTGCTCGACGTCGAGGAGCTGAACCGGCGGCTCTTCGCCGGCGACTTCGACGTGGCGAAGGCCAGCTTCCACGCCGCGCTCCTCCTGCGCGAGGACCTCGGCGTGCTGCCCGTCGGCTCGGCTCTCGGCTTCGGCGTCGGCCCGCTGCTGCTCGCCGCCCGTCCCGGCGCCCATCCCCGCGACCCCGTCGCCGCGGCCGGCGGCCGCTCGCGGCCCGCCCGCGTGCTGTGCCCGGGCGCCCACACCACTGCCACCCTGCTCTACGAGCTGTTCCACGCCGGCGAGGGCGCCCTCGAGCAGGTGGTGTTCTCCGACATCATGCCCGCCCTTGAGGCCGGCGACGCCGACTTCGGCGTCTGCATCCACGAGGGCCGCTTCACTTGGCGCGCGCGGGGGCTCGCCCTCGTCGAGGACCTCGGCACGGTCTGGGAGGGGGCGACCGCCGCTCCCCTTCCCCTCGGCGGCATCCTCGCGCGTCACGCCCTCGGCGCGGACACCATCGACACCGCGACCGCCGTCATCCGCGACTCGCTCACCCACGGCCGGCGCCATCGCGAAGAGACGGTCCCCACCATGCGCCGCCACGCCCAGGAGCTGAGCGACGACGTGATGTTCCAGCACGTCGACCTCTACGTGAACGACTGGACCACCGACCTCGGCGACACCGGCCGGAGGGCGCTGGAGACCCTCGACCGGCGCGCCCGCCGGGCCGGCCTGGCCGCCGGCGGCGCGGTGCCCCTGCGGGTGTACTGACATGACGCATCGTATCGTCTCCCTCATCGCCAGCGCGACCGAGATCGTCTGCGCCCTCGGCTTCGAGGACCGGCTCGTGGGCCGCTCCCACGAGTGCGACCATCCTCCTTCCGTGGCCCGGCTCCCGGTCTGCTCGGCGTCGAAGGTGGAGGTCGGTGCCGCCGGCCGCACCATCGACGACCAGGTGCGCGCGATCGTCGCCGACGGGCTCTCGGTGTACCGCGTGGACGCCGGCGTCCTCGACCGCCTCGCGCCGACCGTCGTCATCACCCAGACGCAGTGCGAGGTCTGCGCGGTGAGCCTGAAGGACGTCGAGGCGGCGGTGTGCGAGCTCGTCGGCTCGCGGCCCCGCATCGTGTCGCTCGAGCCGATGTCGCTGCCCGACATCTGGTCCGACATCAGGACGGTGGCGTCGGCCCTGGGCGCCCCGGACCGCGGCGAGGCGCTCGTCGACCGCCTCACGGCGGGACTCGACGCGGTTCAAGCGCGGGCGGGGGCGGAGGGGCCCCGTCCGTCCATCGGGTGCATCGAGTGGATCGATCCGCTGATGGCGGCCGGCAACTGGGTGCCCGAGCTCGTCGAGCGGGCCGGCGGCGTGGACGTCCTGGGGAAGGCGGGCGAGCATTCGGGCAGCCTCTCCATCGAGGCCCTCGCCGCCGCGGACCCCGACGTGATCGCCGTCATGCCGTGCGGATGGGACATCGAGCGTGCGTCCCGAGAGATGCCGCCGCTCGCCTCCCACCCGATCTGGCCGCGGCTCGCCGCCGTCCGGAACGGACGCGTGTTCATGACCGACGGCAACCAATACTTCAACCGCCCGGGCCCGCGCGTCGTCGAGTCGGCGGAGATCCTGGCGGACGTCCTGCACCCGAGCCACTGCGACTTCGGCCACCATGGCCGCGGTTGGATCCGTTGGACCGGCGATGCAGTCGGCTGATCGCGACGACCGGGTGGGGCTGTGCCGGCATTGCCGCCACGCCCGCGTCGTCCGTTCCCGTACCGACCAAGCCTACTACCGGTGCGGACGGTCCGACGACGACGGGCGGTTCTCGAAATATCCGAGCCTTCCGATGCGGAGCTGCGACGGCTACCAGTCCGTCGAGCCCGACCGTCCTCCCCACGGGCGATCCGGTGGTCCGGCCGCTACCGCGCTCAGCCGCCCGCGCGCAGCACGCCCACGGCGAGGGCCGCCCAGCCGATGAGGAAGCAGAGGCCGCCGATGGGGGTGATGGCGCCGAGCCAGCGGGTGCCGGTGACCGCGAGCAGGTAGAGGCTGCCGGAGAAGACGACGATGCCGGCCACGAACAGCCAGCCGGCGGCGCCCACCCAGGCGCTCGACCAGCGCTCCGACGCCCACGAGACGGCGAGCAGGGCCAGCGCGTGGATCAGGTGGTAGCGGATGCCGGTGTCGTAGACGGCCAGCAGGTCGGGCGTGATGCGTTCGCGCAACCCGTGGGCCCCGAACGCCCCGAGCAGGACCCCCAGCCCGGCCATCGCCGCGCCCGCCGCGAACCATCCTGCCACCATTCCGGCCCTCCTCCCGGCTGACCCGGGAATCATCGCCCCGGGAGTCTCGCGCCGGCGAATCTCCCAACGCGGCTGCAAGGTCGCGCTGCGGCCTCCGATTGCCGCCCGGCCGACCCTCCAGGAACCTGCGTCGCTACGTCGCGAGCCCCTGGTCTTCGCCCATCTTGTCGGTCAGATAGCGGAGGATGTCGCGAACCGAGACGATGCCCGCCAGCTCTCCCCCGGTGCCGACGATCGGGATGTGCCGATAGCCGCCCACGGCCATGCGCTGCACCGCGAACGCGACCTTGGCGTCCGGCTCCAGCGTCTCGGGGGGGGCGGTCATGAAGCCCGACACCGGCCGGTCGCCCAGCGCGGGCGCCTCGGTGCTCAGGCCCACGAGGGCGTCGCGCTCGCTGAAGATGCCGACGGGCCGCTTCCCCTCCGCGACCACCACGCATCCCGTCCCGGCGTCCACCATCGCCCGCAGCACGTCGCGGACGGGCGTGTCGGCCGCCACCACCACCGGCTCCTGCGGCGAGAGGACCTGCACGTGGTCCGTCAGGAGGCTCCGCTCGACGATGGTCGGGGGTTCCGGCAGATGGGCATCGCTCAGCGACTGGCCGCACGCGGCGCAGTCGTCGACCCCGTCGAGGTTGTCGGCCCCGCACCAGGGGCAGTTCATGAGACCGTCCAGGTCTCGCCGGAGTTGAAGAGGGCGTTCAAGTCGCCCTCGCCCGAACGTTCGCGGGCGGACGCCACCTGCGTCCCGAGCTCCTCTTCGTACCGCGGCGCGTCGATGGCCCGGAATACGCCGATCGGCTCGGGGAACCCGTCTTCGTGGCGGAGCCGGCTCAGGAGATAGGCCAGGCTCGGCTCGGACGCCTTCTCGTCGTGCACCAGCAGGTCGGCCTCGGTCGTGCCGTTCCCGAGCGCGACCACCTCGGGCTCCAGGCCGTTGAGGCGGATGCCCTTCTGCCGGTCGTGGCCGAAGGCCAGCGGCGCGCCGTGCTCGAGCTCGATGGTGTGCTCGGCCTTGGTCTGCCGGTCGCTGGCGTACTGCCAGGCGTTGTCGTTGAAGACGTTGCAGTTCTGATAGACCTCGACGAAGGCGGTGCCCCGGTGCTCGGCCGCGCGCCGCAGCACCCCCTCGAGGTGCTTGATGTGCGTGTCGATGGAGCGCGCCACGAACGTGGCCTCGCAGCCGATGGCGATGGACAGGGGGTGCAGGGGGTTGTCGATGGCCCCCATCGGCGAGGTCTTGGTCTTCTTGCCGAGCGGCGACGTCGGCGAGTACTGGCCCTTGGTCAAGCCGTAGATGCGGTTGTTGAAGAGCACGATGTTGACGTCGAGGTTGCGGCGGATGGCGTGCATGAGGTGATTGCCGCCGATGCTCAGCCCATCCCCGTCGCCGGTGATCACCCATACCATGAGATCGGGCCGCGCCGCCTTGAGCCCGGTCGCGAAGGCCGGCGCCCGGCCGTGGATGCTGTGGATGCCGTAGGTGTTCATGTAGTACGGAAACCGGCTCGAGCACCCGATGCCGGAGATGAAGACGATCTTCTCGCGCGGCACGCCGAGCGACGGCAGCATCTTCTTCATCTGCGCGAGAATCGCGTAGTCCCCGCATCCCGGGCACCAGCGCACGTCCTGGTCGCTGGCGAAGTCGGCCGCCTTCAGCACCGGCAGCTTCACCGGCGCGGCCGCCTCTGCTGCCGCCTCGACCGGCCCGCCGCCGCCGCCGTTGCCCGGCGACGGCTCCGCCAGCGCGACCCCCGCGTCGCCGCGAGTCGCCGTCTCCTGCTGCCCGAGGGCAACCCTACGCCACCAGTTCTCTAATTTTGAATACGACATCGGACACCGTGAACGGCTTGCCCTTGACCTTGTTCAACCCCACGCATTCCCGAAGGAAGCGCGACTGCACCAGCATGCGGAGCTGCCCCGTGTTCAGCTCCGGCACGAGAATCCGCTCGTAGGCGGCGAGCACCTCACCGAGATTGGCGGGAAACGGGTTCAGATACCGTAGATGCGCATGGGCCACCGAGAGCCCGCCGGCCCGGCATTCGTCGACGGCGCTCGTGCACGCGCCGAAGGTGCCTCCCCAGCTGAGCACCAGCAGCTCGCCCCGCGGCGGCCCATCGACCGACAGCGGCGGAATGTCGTCAGCGATCCGGGCCACCCGCTCGGCGCGGATGTTCGTCATGTGCTGGTGGTTCTCGGGATCGTAGCTGACGTTGCCGGTGACGTCCTCCTTCTCGAGGCCGCCGACCCGGTGCATCAGACCGGGCGTCCCGGGGAGGGCCCAGGGACGGGCCAGCCGCTCGTTCCGCTCGTAGGGCAGGAACGGCTTGCCGTTGGCGGGGGGCCCGGGATGCTCGACCGAAATGCGCGGCAGGTCGTTCATGTCCGGTATCGCCCACGGCTCCGAGCCGTTGGCGATGTAGCCGTCGGACAACAGGATGACCGGCGTCATGAAGCGGGTGGCGATGCGCCACGCTTCCAGCGCCACCTCGAAGCAGTCGCTCGGGCTGCGCGCGGCGATGATCGGGAGCGGCGACTCACCGTTCCGGCCGAACATCGCCTGCAGCAGGTCCGACTGCTCGGTCTTCGTGGGCAGGCCGGTGCTGGGGCCGCCCCGCTGGATGTTGATGACGAGCATGGGCAGCTCGAGGATCATGCCCAGCCCCATCGCCTCGCCCTTGAGCGCGATGCCCGGGCCGCTCGAGCTGGTGACGGCCATCGCGCCGCCGAAGGCCGCCCCGATGGCCGAGCATATCGCCGCGATCTCGTCCTCCGCCTGCACGGTGCGCACCCCGAAGTGCTTCAGCGCGCTCAGCTCCTCGAGGACCGGGCTCGCGGGCGTGATGGGATAGGAGCCGCAATACAGCTCCTTGCCGCTCAGCCGGGCCGCGGTCACCAGCCCCCAGGCCAGAGCCTGGTTGCCCATGATGTTCCGGTAGGTGCCGGGGGCGAGCCGGGCCGGCTCGACCTGATAGCTGTGGTCGAACGCCTCCGTCGTCTCGCCGTAGTACCAGCCGGCGCGCAACGCCTTCTCGTTGGCGTCGGCGACATCCGCCTTGTTGCCGAACTTGTCCCGCACGAACCGCAGCGTCGGCTCGATGTCTCGGCCGAACAGCCAGTAGATCAGCCCCAGGGCGAAGAAGTTCTTGCACCGGTCCTGCAGCTTCGAGCTCAGGCCCTCGACCTCCTTCACCGCCGCGCGGTTCAGGGTGTCGAGGTGGACCTTGATCACGCGGTAGTCGTCGACGGTCCCGTCCTCGAGAGGATTGGTCTCGAGCCGGGCGAGCTTCAGGTCCTTCGCCTTGAAGCTCTCGTCGTTGACGATGAGGATGCCGCCCTTCTCGAGGTCCTTGATGTTGGTGACGAGGGCGGCGGGGTTCATGGCGACCAGCGCCTGCAGCGTGTCGCCGGGCGTGAAGATGTCGCGCGAGGCGAACTGCACCTGGTAGCCGCTGACGCCGGCGAGGGTGCCGCGGGGGGCGCGAATCTCGGCCGGAAAGTCGGGGAACGTGGCGACGTCGTTGCCGGCCAGCGCCGAGGTGTTGGTGAACTGGCCGCCCACCACCTGCATGCCGTCGCCGGAATCGCCGGCCAGCCTGACCGTGGCCCCGTCGAGCCGGATGGTCCGTTTCGCGGAGGCCGGCAGGGGCGTCGATGCCGGGAGTTCTTCGGTTGAGACCGTCGCGGTCGACTCGGGCGTCATTCTCTTGATACTCGCGGTTGCGTCTGGCGTGAGGTCCCTAGGCCCCCTCGCGCGCCACGGTCGAATGGTGGGGCGTCGGCGGCAGGTTGTACACCGTCGCGGGAAAGTGATCGACCAGGAAATGCAGGATGCTGCCGACCTTGACGAACCCGACGGGCCGGCCTTCGGCGTCGACGATGGGCAACCGCCGGTATCCGCCTTGCGCCATCCTGGTGATGGCCGTGCCGACCGTATCGTGCTCGGACAGGGCCACCGGGTCGGGGGTCATCACCCGCTCGATGGGCAGGCTCAGGTCGACGGCGTCAGCCATCAGGGCCAGCGCGTCGCGTTCGGTGAAGATGCCCGTCAGCCTGCCCTCCCGGCAGATCAGCACGGCGCCCCGCCGCTGCTCCTTCATCCGCTCGAACGCTTCGCGCACCGGAGTGTGCGGCTCGAGACAGATGGGGTCGACGGTGACCACCTGTTGAAGGGTCTCGGTGTTCAGGCTCAGCTGGGACCCCATGGATAGCGACTCGGCTCTTCCGTGCGGCTCGATGCATCGCGAAGCCGCAGGCACCCTCCGCCCCGGCCCGCGCGCCGGCCGGGATGCCATCCCGAACGTCAGTGCTCGGCGCGACCGGCGTGCCCACCAGGCGACCCGCGTTCGGTAGCCCCGCGGGCGCAATTCCTCGTCTTGCCCAGATTGTCGGATGGTCTACCGTGAACCTGTAATGGCGGGTTTTCCACCGGTCCGAACTCGACGCCGAGGGTCAACCGCCCCCGTCACGGCTCGCGACAGCCAGCGCGCACGTATTATACGCTCTTGACACCGTCTCTCGCTCGGTTCGTTCGAAAGGGACGCTTGTTTCACGAGTTTTGGCGGCGACCGGGGCCGGGAACGCGCCGCTCGACCCCCGCGCAGGGGTGGACGCGGCGGACGCGTCCGTCGGCGCGGGTCCGCCGCGCCGGAACGGGCGCCCGGAGGGAGTAGAGCCTTGAAGCCTCGTGCCGCGACTTTCTGCCTCGGGCTGTGGGTCATGGGCACCGTCTGCATCAGCGTGGCGGCCACCCAGAACTTCTACACCATCGACCGCCTGCTCGCCACCGGCGGGCATCCGGCTTTCGCCGACGCCGTGGACCAGCTCGGGGCGCCCGCCGCCCGCGATCTGCTGCGGTATCTGTCCTCCGAGCTCAACCGCCTGTTCTTTCGGTACTGGAACCTCTTCCAGCTCCCGCTCGGCTGCCTCACCCTCTGGCTGGTCCTCGGCGTGTGGGACGATCGCGCGCTCCGCTGGCTGGTCGGCGCGATGCTCGCGATCGCGCTGGCCCTGACGATTGTCGTCACGCCCCCGATCATCACGCTCGGGCGCAGCCTCGACTTCGTTTCCCGCGACCCTCCGCCACCGAGTCTGGCGACCTTCGGAATCCTGCACACCGCCTACACCAGCCTCGAGATTCTCAAGGCCGCGCTGGGCGCCTTCTGCGCCTTCCGACTCTGTCGCGGAGCCGGACGCTGAGTCCCCGGGGAAGCCGACATGCCTCCGGAGTCCACCCTCGCCGAGAACCCGGCCTCGGACGCCCCGAACGGCGGCTCGACGCTGCGCTCCCTCGTGGTCGAGCGCGCCCGGACCGCCCCGGATGCCCCCTTCGTCATCTTCGAAGACCTGGGGGGCGGCGTGTCGACGCGCACGTACGGCGAGTTCGCGGGAGACGTCAACCGGACCGCCCATCTGCTCGGGGATCTCGGCGTCCGGCGCGGCGACCGCGTGACGCTGCTGTTGGGAAACTGTCCGGAGTTTCTCGACCTGTGGTTCGGCGCGGCCGCGATCGGCGCCGTCATCGTGCCCGTCAACACCGCCTCGTCGGCGGCGGAGCTGGAGTACCTGGCCGGTCATTCCGACAGCCGGCTCATCTTCACGCAGCCGGCGCACCTGGAGACGGCGGAGGCGGTCGCCCGGCGGCGCCCGAGCATCGAGTCGGTCCTCGTCTGCGGGCCCGGCGCGCCGTCCCCGACGACCAGCCTCGCCGCGCTGGCCGCGACGTGCGCCGACACGCCGCCGCCGGGACCGCTTCCAGGTCCAACCGACGACGCGGCGATTCTCTACACGTCAGGCACGACGGCGCGGCCCAAGGGGGTCCTCGTCACCCACGCCAACTACCTCTGCGCGGGGCGGACGGTGGCGAGCCACATCGGCCTCACCCGCGACGACCGGCATCTCGTGGTGCTGCCGTTCTTCCACGGCAACGCGCAGTACTACTCGACGATGAGCACCCTGGTCGCCGGCGCGAGCATGGTCATGACGGCGCGCTTCAGCGCGAGCCGTTACTTCGACCTGGCCATCGCCCACCGGTGCACGGCGTCGAGCCTGTTCGCGGCGCCCATCCGGATGCTGCTGGCGCAGCCGCGGCGCCCCGGGCTCCGGGCGAATCCGCTGCGGGTCGTGCTGTTCGCGCAGAACGTCACCCCGGCTCAGCTCGACGAGTGGCGCGACCGGTTCGGGGCGCAGCTGCTGCAGCTGTGGGGCATGACCGAGACGATGGGGCCCCCGATCATGAACCCTGTCGACGGCGAGCGCCGGAACATGTCCATGGGGCGAACCGTCGACGGCTACGCGACCGACCTCGTCGACGACGACGGGCGGCCGGTGGCGCGGGGCGAGGCGGGGCAGCTGGTCGTGCGCGGAACGCCGGGGCGCACCCTGATGAAGGGGTACCACAAGAACCCGGAGGCGACCGCCGCGACCCTCCGGGACGGATGGCTGTGGACCGGCGACACCGCCCGGCAGGACGCCGAGGGGTACTACCACTTCGTGGACCGGGCCAAGGACATGATCAAGCGGGCGGGCGAGAACGTCGCCGCAAGCGAGGTCGAGGCGGCCATCCGCGAACATCCCGGGGTGTTCGACTGCGCGGTCATCGGGGTGCCCGACGAGATGCGGGACGAAGCGATCCTCGCCGTCGTGGTGCCGCGCGACGACGCCCTGCGCGAGGACGAGATCATCGAGTGGTGCCGCGGCCGGCTCGCCCGGTTCCGGGTGCCGCAGCGGGTGGCGTTCCGCCCGGCCCTGCCCCGCACCGCCGTCGGCAAGATCCAGAAGCACGTTCTGCGCGCCGAGCTGGACGAGCCCGACGCGCGGAGCCGCCGAGGCGGGAGCTCGCCGGCCGGGGCGGACCTCACCGAGACCGCCCCACGCCGCGGCGCGACCGTTCCCCGTCGCCCCCCGCGCCGCGGCCGGACTGGTAGAATCCCGTGGTGAACCTCGCCGCCTGGATACTCGGCTACCTGAAGCCGTACCGCGGGCGCGCCCTCGCGGTGGTGGCCCTCGTCCTCGCCGAGACCGGCCTGACCGCGCTCGCCCCCTGGCCGCTCAAGGTCCTGGTCGACAACGTGCTGGGCGGCGCCCCGTTCCCCCCCGCGGTGGCGGCGCGGATGCCGGCCGCCCTCGACGACGCCGTGATCCTCCTGCTGGCGGTGGTCGTGGCCGGCGTCGTCGTGCAGCTCGGGGCCGAGGTGGTGCGCATGGCGCATACGCAGATGCAGGTCGACATGGCGCAGCGCGTCGTCTACCGGCTGCGCGAGCAGCTGCTGCATCACCTGCAGGCGCTGCCGCTGCGCCACCACGTCGCGTCCCGGACCGCCGACTCGGTGTACCGCCTCGATGCCGACGCCTACTGCGTGGACGACCTCGTCATCGGCGGGGTGTTCCCCCTGACCGTCGCCGGGATGAACCTGGCCCTGATGTTCGGGGTGCTCCTCTATCTCGACGCCACGCTGGCCCTGCTGTCGCTGAGCGTCGCGCCGTTCCTGTACCTCAGCCTGCGGCGCCACGCGCGGACCATGACCGACCAGGCCGAGCGGGTCAAGAGCCTGGAATCGGGGCTCATCGAGCGGATACTCGACGTGCTGTCGTCCATCGCCGCCGTCAAGAGCTTCACGCGCGAGCGCTACGAGCTCGATCGCTTCGCCGACGCCGGCGACCGGACCCGGCGCGCGCGGCTCGATCTGACGTGGCAGGAGTCCATCTTCTCCGTCACCGTGACCGCGGTGACCCTGCTCGGCACCGCCCTCGTCCTCGGCGTCGGCGGCCTGCACGTCCTCGAGGGCCGGCTGACGGTGGGGAGCCTGCTCGTCGTCGTCGCCTATCTCGCCGCGGTGTACACCCCGATCTCGGAGATCGCCCGGACCACCGGGACGCTGCAGCAGGCGGTGGTGAGCGCGCGCCGCGTCCGCGAGCTGCTGTCGCTGACCCCGGAGGCGGCCGACGCGCCGGGCAGCGTTGCGGCGGACGGGCTGCGCGGCGACATCCGGTTCGAGGGGGTGGACTTCGCCTACGAGCCCGACCGGCCCGTTCTCGACGGCGTGAGCTTCGAGGCCCGCCCCGGCGAGCTCGTCGCCCTCGTCGGCCCCACCGGCGCCGGCAAGACGACCGTAGCCAACCTGATTCCGCGGCTGTACGAGAGACAGGGCGGCCGGATTCTCCTCGACGGCGTCGACGCCTCGCGCTACGGGCTGCGGTCGCTGCGCCGCCAAGTCGCGCTGGTCCCCCAGCAGCCGATCCTGTTCACCGGCACCATCGCCGACAACATCCGCTACGGCCGGCTGGACGCCTCGGACGCGGAGGTCGAGGCGGCGGCGCGCGCCGCCCACGTCCACGACTTCGTCGTGCGCCTCCCGCGCGGGTACCGGACGGACGTGGCCGAGGACGGCGCCTCGCTGTCCGGGGGCGAGCGCCAGCGCATCGGCATCGCGCGGGCGCTGCTCAAGGACGCGCCCATCCTGATCCTCGACGAGCCGACGTCCGCGCTCGACGCGATGTCCGAGGCGGCGGTCATCGACGCGCTGCGGCGGCTCCGCGCCGGCCGCACGACGATCGTGATCGCCCACCGGCTGTCGACCATCCGCGACGCCACGCGCATCCTGGTCATGGAGCGGGGTTTGGTGGCGGCGAGCGGACCGCACGACGAGCTGATCGAGACGAACGAGCTGTACCGCGCGATGTGCAACCGCCTGAGCCTCGGCCGGCCGGCGCGGGAGCCGGCCGTCGACGAGCTCCTCGAGGACGCGGGAGCCTGCGCGTGAGACGGCGCCGGCTCCCGGAGGATGGGTCGGGCGGTCCGCGGCGCCGCGAGGAGCCGCGGTCCGGGCGGGCGGTCCCATGAGGATCCTGTTCGCGGGCATCATCGGCCGCTACCCGTTCGGAGGCGTGGCCTGGTGCTCGCTGATGTACCTGGTCGGGCTGCGGGCGCTCGGCCATGAGGTCTGCTACGTCGAGGACACCGGCGAGTGCGTCTACGACCCCGAGCAGGACGCGGTGTCGCTCGACCCGTCTTACGGCACCCGGCACATCCACGAGACCCTCGCGCCGCACGGGCTCGGCGACCGGTGGAGCTTCGTGAACTACGACGGCGCCTACCACGGCCTCTCGAAGGAGGCGGTGCGCGCGTACTGCGCCGACGCCGATCTGCTGATCAACCTGTCGGGCGGCACGTGGTTCTGGCGCGACGAGTACGCGCGCATCCCCCGGCGGGTGTTCATCGACTCGGACCCCGTCTTCACCCAGCTCGCGATCGCCAAGGGCGTGCCGTGGTACGTCGACTTCTTCCGCCGCTTCGACCACCTGTTCACCTTCGGCGCCAACATCGGCACGCCCGCCTGCGACGTCCCCACCGGCGACTTCCGCTGGGAGAAGACCTGGCAGCCGGTGGTCACCGGGCTGTGGCGCACCCGGGCCCCGGCCGCGCGGGGCCGGTTCACCACGGTGATGACGTGGCGTACCGAGAGCTTCGAGGATGTCGACGGCAACAAGGACCGCGAGTTCCTGCGGTTCCTCGATCTGCCGCGCCGCACCCCGAGCCGCTTCGGCCTCGCGGTGAACGGCCCCGACCGGCTGCTCGCGGAGCACGGCTGGGGACCGGTGCCGGCGATGGAGGTGTCGCGCACCGCCGACGCCTACCGCGCGTTCATCCAGGGCTCGAAAGCCGAGTTCGGGGTGGCCAAGCACGCCTACGTCGCGCATCGCTCGGGCTGGTTCAGCGACCGCACCGAGTGCTACCTGGCCGCGGGCCGGCCCGCCCTCGTCCAGGACACCGGCTGGAGCGCGCACCTGCCGGCGGGCACCGGGCTGCTCGCGTTCTCGAGTCCCGAGGAGGCGATAGAGGGGCTCGCCCGCCTCGAAGCCGACTACGCGGCCCACGCCCGCGCCGCCGCCGGTGTCGCCCGCGAGCAGTTCGACGCCTCGCGCGTGCTTCCGCCCCTGCTCGAGAGGGCCTCGGCGTGACCGCGGCCGCGGCAGCCGCGGCGCCCCCGTTGCGCATCGCCCTCGTCGGGCCGGTGGCGCAGTCCATCCCGCCGGCGCGCTCCGGGTCGATCGAGACCGTGACCGCGATGCTCGCCGACGGGCTGGTCGCCCGCGGGCAGGACGTCACCCTCTTCGCAACCGCGTCGTCGACGACCGACGCGCGCCTGCACGCCGTCTTCGCCGACGGCTACAACCGCGACACCGACCTGTGGCCGTGGGAGCTGTGCGAGCTGCTCAACCTCGCCGCCGCGGTCGAGCGCGCCGAGGCCTTCGACCTGATCCACTACCAGGCCGAGTACGCCCCGCTCTCTCTGGCGTGGACGCGGACCTCGCCGGTCCCGGTGGTACAGACGCTGCACCATGCGCCGTCCCCGGCCGAGGTGGCGCTGTGGTCGCGCTATCCGGAGGCGCCGTTCATCGCCGTCTCGCAGGCGCAGGCCGACCTCCTGGCCGGCCTCGCCGTCGCCGGCGCCATCCACCACGCGGTCGACCCCGGCGTCTTCCGGTACCGGCCGGACCCCGATGACTACCTGCTCTTCCTCGGGCGGTTCACGGCCGGAAAGGGCGTCCTGGAGGCGATAGACGTGGCCCGGCGCACCGGTCACCGCCTGATCCTCGCCGCCGCCGACAACGAGTACTATCGAGACCGGGTGGCGCCGCTCGTCGACGGCGACCGCGTGGTGCACGCCGGCGAGGCCGACCTCGCGGCCAAGGTCGCCCTGCTGCAGGGGGCGCGCGCCCTGCTCTATCCGCTGCAGGCGGCGGAGTCGTTCGGGCTGGTGTTGATAGAGGCGATGATGTGCGGCACCCCGATCGCGGCCCTCGACCGGGGTGCGGTGCGCGAGCTCGTCGACGAGGGCTCGACCGGACACGCCTACGCCTCGCTCGACGCCCTCGTCCGCGGCCTGGACGACGTGCTGGCCCTGGACCGCGGTCGGGCGCGCGCGCGCGCGCTCGAGCGATTCCGGCCGGAGCGCATGGTGGACGCACACGTCGACGCGTACCGGCGGATCGTGGCGGCGCACCGCTCGCAGCCGGAAACGGCCGCGGGCCGCGCCGCCCGGCCCCGGGCTCCCGCTCCGGAGACTCCCCCCGCACAGGCGCCCTCCCCCCGGGTTCTCCCGCGCGCGGAAGCCCGACGCGGAGGTGGACGGCAGTGAATGGGCGCGAGCTGGCGGGCCTTGCCGTCAATGTCCGTCAACCGGAAGCCCCACGCGGAGATGGGCGCAAGCTGGCCGGCGTTGCCGGTGATGTCCGTCGACCGGAAGCCCCACGCGGAGGTGGACGGCAGTGAATGGGCACGAGGGGTCGCGCGACGTCGCCCCGCCGCCCGAATCGGCGGCCGGCGGCCCGCCCTCGCTGCTCGCGGTCTTCGCCCATCCGGACGACGAGTCCCTCGCGAGCGGCGGGCTGCTCGCGTGGTGCGCGGCGCTCGGGGTGCGGGTGTCGCTGCTCTGCCTGACCCACGGAGAGCACGGGCAGACGGGCTGCGGAGCAGCCCGGCCCCGAGCCCGGCCCCTGCGGGAGGTGCGAGCCGGCGAGCTGCGGGCCGCGTGCCGCGTGCTCGGCGTCACCCGCGTCCGGCTGCTCGAGCACGAGGACGGCATGCTGCCGTGGATTCTCCCGGAACGGCTCGAGGCCGACATCCTGGACGAGATGGTGCGCACCGGCCCGGACGTCGTTGTCACCTTCGACGCGGACGGCCTGTACTGGCACCCCGACCACATCGCGGCGTACGAGCGGACCACCGCGGTGGTGACCGCCCTCGGCCGCCGGGCGCCGGCGTTGTTCCACGCGACCCTGCCGCCCGGTTCGATGCGCGCCGTCGTCGACCACGCCGCCCGCGTGAGCGCCGGGCGACGGCCCCCGGGCTCGTTTGCGCGTTCCATCCTCGGCGTCGCCGACCCCGACGCGTTCGGCGCCGGGGCGCCTCCGCCGACCCTCGTCGTGCACGCGCGCGACCACGCCGCGCGGAAGCTCCGGGCCCTGCGCTGTCACCGCAGCCAGTTCGACGACGGCGCGCTGCGGTTCGTGGACGAGGACGACGCGGCGCGGCTGCTCGGGACCGAGCACTACCGGCGCTCCGAGGTCGGGGCGCAGGGCGACACGATCATCGATAGTCTGGCCGCCGCGGATGCCGCCGGCGCGCGGTCCGCGGCAGGCGGCCAGGAGTCTGCGCCGTAGCACGGTACCGCCTCCGGAGGAGGCGCAGACTCACTGGCAGGGTTGGTCGGGCGGCAATCGGAGGCGGCAGCGCGATCTCGCGGTCGCGTGGGGAGCTTCGCCGGCGCGAAGCTCCGGCGACGACTTCCTGGCCAGCCCGAAGTGCCGAGCCGGTTCCGAGACTTCCGGCTGGCGGGATCAGGCCATGCAGATCGCGCTTCTCGACTGGATGCGGTGCCCGTTCTGCGGGACCCGGCTGTGGCTGGTCGACAACGCGGCCCTCGCACGCTCGGAGACCCGAGTCGAGGCCGGCGTGCTCGGCTGCCAGTGCTGCGCCTTTCCCATCGTCGCGGGCATCCCCATCCTGCTCGCCGACGACCCGACCCGGGCCGCCATGCACGCCCTCGAGCGCGGCGACCGCGACGGGGCTCTGGCCACCGCCCTCGACATCGACCGCGCGCAGGCCGCGAATCTCGCGCGCACCCACGAGGCGGCGGGACTCACGTATCGCGAGGCCGTCACGGTGCTCGCCCCGGACGCCGAGGGCACCTACTTCCTCCACCGCTTCTCGGACCCGACGTTCGTCGCCGCCGAGGCCCTGCTGCGGGTCCTCGGCCGCGCCGCGGCCCGGATCGGCGGCCCCTGGCTCGACCTTTGCGGGGGCGCCGGTCACCTGGCGCACGCGCTCGCCGACCCCGGCGGACCGGCGCCGGGCGAGGGGACGGTCATCGCCGACCTGTACTTCCGCAAGCTGTGGCTCGCGACCCACCTCGCCGCGCCCGGCGCCGACGCCGTGTGCTGCAGCGCCGACGCCCCGCTGCCGTTCACGACGGCGCGCTTCTCGCTGGTGGTCCTCATGGACGCCTTCCCGTACATCTGGCACAAGCGGCTTTGCGCGGACGAGATGATGAGGGTGGCGCGGCCCGACGGCATCGTCGCGCTGCCGCACCTCCACAGCTCCGAGGGAGAGAACTTCTCGGCCGGCGACCCCCTCACCCCGTCCGCCTACCGCGATCTGTTCGCGGCGTTCGAGCCGGCCCTGTTCAGCGACGCCCGGCTGCTCGACGGGCTGATCGAGGAGGCGTGCGTCGACCTGACCGAGGACCGGGCGCCCGATCAGCTCCGCGGCGAACCTTCGCTGACCCTCGTGGCGAGCCGCAGAACCGCAATACGCCGCCGTCTGCCCGCGCCGGCGCCGGGCGAGGTCGCGGGCGTCCTCGCGGTGAACCCCCTCTACACGGTCGAGGTCCGCGACGGCCGGTCGGTGCTGACCCTGGGTTTTCCGACGCCCGAGTACGAGGACGAGTTCGGAGACTGCCGCCGCTATCTTCCCGACCGGCTGACCGTGGACGCGGACCTGTCCGGTCCCATCGATCCCCGGCGGCTCGGCCCCCGTTATGCCGAGCTGAGGCGCCGACGCGTGCTCCTCGACGTACCGCGGCGCTACCTGTAGCCGGCGAGCCCGGCCCTGGTCGCCGCGCGGCCTGACGGTCGCGGTGGAAGCGGCGCACTTCGTCCGCTACCCTACGCCTCGACCGACTCCAGCAGCGCGTCGACCAGGTCTGCCCGGCGGAAAGTCGCCGACAGTCTCTGCAGTGTCCGCTCTCGTCCGGTGAACAAGGGACCGAGCGCTTCCCCTATTCGTTCGGCCGCCCGATTCAGGTAGTCGTCGGACTTGCGCTCCACCAATTCCCGGGCGGCTTCGAAATTACGGTGGTCGAGCTGAGAGAGCGCAATATCCATCTCCTTCAGGAGATATTCCCCCATCAGCATGGCGATGAAGCGCGAGCCGTAGGCCAGGAAGTCGGGTGCATTCTCCGGCGGGCGCTTGCGTCGGTTCTCCGCGTGCCGGTGCAACAGGGCCGCTATGACCGCCTGCGCGCCGTTGAGTTCGTCCTTGAAGATAATCTTGTACAAGGCGCCGAAATGCTCTCGACCCCGGAACCGGGCCTGGTGCGGTCGGTGCCGCCAGATCGCGAGGACGGCCTCGGCAATGACCGCGCTCGTGAACTCATCGGGCGACACCGCCCCGTCTTCCCGCTTGGCCCGGTAGGTGTACCCCAATTCGGAGATCGACCGCCCGAGGGCCTCCTGGCGAGCGTCGTTTGCTTTCAGATCCCGCAGGTCCACGGGATTCTGGCTGTTCGTAGCGAACGTGATCGCCTCTACGAGCTCGGCATCGTTCTGCTCGAGCTCGTGTATCCGGACGAGCACCTCCGCCTCGCCGATCTCCAGACCGATTTCCCGCGCCATCTGCTGGACGGTGCGCGCCGTCTGTCCGCCGTTGACGATTTGCAGATCGTTCACCTGGACGCGCCAGTTCTCTTCCTGGAGCGCGTTGTGCCGGAACTGTGAGCACGTGATCGTGATCCCGTTGTTGTAGAAGTAGAAGTTGGACCGCTGCCCCCGTGACCGCAGGGTGTCTGCGACCGCCTCGTTCACGCGGTTGCCGGCCAACCCCAGGCAACGCCGAATGTTCCTGTCGAACAGCCGATTGCCGTACTCGTCGGTCAGCCGTGCGAGCTCGGCGACCGACATGCGTCCTGTCAGGGCTCGCCGAAAGTCGAAGGTCTCGACCCGGGCGGCGCCGGTGAGCCTCAGGTCGGCGTTGATGGGTCTCCGCGCCTGCAAGAGAGCGAGAATCTCTTCCGCTCCGATGTGGCGCCACGCCACCTGGTCTCCGAAGTCCCGAGCCGCATTGTCGATCCGCTGCTGCGCCTGCGCCGTCCAGCGCGTGCCGTTGTTGGCGGCGACCGCGGTCACGCGCGGAATCGCGCCATCCTTGACGAACGAACGGATATCTTCGACCCGCTCGTTCAGACGCCGGTTCAACTGCACCGGGCGCGCCGGATCGAACAGCGCGCCGAGGGCGGCGACCATCCCGGCAATCCCGTTCTCGGGGAACGCCGACTCTCCGCCGAGCTCCCTCTTGTACTTGCCCTGCACCAGGGTGACGTCAACCTCCCCATCTTCAGGCGGTTCGAAATACAGCGCATCGATCCCGAAGTCGTCGCCCCCGTCGACGATTCCGTCCAACGTCTGCTCGTCGGTCAGGTCGAATGCGGTCTTGGCGACGAGGAACAGGAAGGCGAGCGAGCGCATCCGGTGTTCGTCGGCGCCCGGCCGCAGCTCGCTGGAGAAGGCTGCCGAGTGTCTCTCGACGATGCCGGACACCTGCTGGTCGATGATCTGCGCAGCGAGCGACATACCCAATTGTAGGCGGGTGGGCAAGCCCCGCAGGCGTGGGGGCGGCGTTTGCGGCCCGCGGGGCGCCGGCGGCTCTGCTTCTTCGTCTCGGTCCTGCACCGGTCATCGACGGATTGCGCCCGAGTGTCGAAGCGGCGCGCCGGCGGACCCTTCAGGAATCCGCGCCGTTCTACGGCGCAGGTTCGCGGGGCCAATCAAGGCGGGCGGCGACAGGATAGTGGTCGGAGGGATATCGTCCGTTGTCGTCGTGTACCACGGTCTGCGCAATGCGCACGATGAGCGGGCCGCCGACCAGGATCCAGTCGATTCGCCACACCTGGTCCTGAGGGGGCGGCGGACCGAAGCCGTTGCTGGTGAACGGCGGGCCCCGGCGCTCGCCGGCCGCCAGCCACGCGTCCCGCAAGCCCTTCTCGGTGGCGATGCGCCACGTCTCGGTGTTGCCGGCGCTCGCGTTGAAGTCACCGGTGACGACGACGGCGCTGCCCGCCGGCAACGCGGCAACGCGGTCGGCAATCAGGCGAGCAGATTGGTACTGGCGGGGCCCCTGGCGCAAGGTCAGGTGGGTGTTGAAGGCGTAGACCTCTCGGCCGCTCGCCCGGTGGTAGAACCGGGCCCAGGTGACGATGCGGCCCCGCGGCCGGCGGAACCGCCTCCGCGGCTCGACGCGCGGGGGCGGGGGGACGTCGGGGGTGTCGGTGAGCCAGAAGTTGCCCGACGCGATGGGGCTCAGGTCGCGGTGCCGATAGAAGATCGGCGTGTACTCGCTCAGCCCGAGGCCGCCGTTGAGGCCGCGGTCGACGCCGATCCACCGGTACTCGGGCAGCATCGCCTGCAGATACGCGATCTGCTCGTCGAGCGCCTCCTGCAGACCGAGGATGTGCGGCGCCGCCCGGGCGATGGTCTCGACCACCACATCGCGGCGATGGGGCCATGCGTTGACCCCGTCGTCGACGTTCGACGTCCGGATGTTGAACGTCATCACGTCGAGGGTGACCTGGGCGGCGGCCGGCGGCGCCGGCCACGCCCCCACGACCACCGCCAGGAGAAGCCCGAGGGCCGCGCGGCCGGCTCGTGCCGCGGGGCGGCCTGCGCGGCGCCGCCGGCCGATCGCGCCGGGGAGGCCGCAGCCCGCTTTCACCCCGGTCCCCGCCGGTCGTCGGACCGCTCCTGCGGGTTCTGCACCTTGCCGAGGGCCGCCGGCAGGTCGATGCCGGCCTGCTCGGCCAGCTCGTGGAGGGGCGGCAGGGCCCCGATGAGCCCCCGCAGGAAGCCCGCCGTCGCCCCGTTGCCGTCCTGACCGTTGGCGCCCGAATCCCATACCGTGACCTTGTCGATCTTCAGATTCTGGATCGCCTTGACCTGCTCGGCAACCAGCTCCGGCAGCTTCTCGACGATCAGCAGCGAGGGCGCCAGCTCGGGCCGCTCGGCGCAGATGCGCAGCAAGTTCTCGTAGCCGGCGGCCTTGGCGTCGAGCACCTTGCGGACGCCCTCCGCCTCGGCGAGATAGCGGGCCAGCACCCCGTCGGCCTCGCCCTGGGCGATGCGGCGGATCTTCTCGGCCTCGGCCTCGGCGTCGATCTCGATCTTCTGGCGCTCGATCTGCTGCTGGGCGATCTGGGTCTTCTCGAGCCGGGCGAGCTCCTGCTCCTTCTCGGCCCGGAGCACGTCGCGGGCGGCGTCGGCGAGGGCGATCTCGCCGCGCCGCTTCGCCTCGGCCTGGCGCTCGGCGAGGCCGGCCTCGTAGTCGGCGATGTTCGCCTTCGACTCGTTCTCGCCCTGCACGGCGGAAGCCTCGAGCGAGGCCACCTTGACGCGCTGGTCCATCTCGGCCTGCTTCTTGCCCTGCGCCGACAGCGCGTTCTGCTCGGCGACCACGATCTCCTGCTCGCGCGTCGCGTTCGCCTCGCCGGAGACACCCTCCGCCTCGAGCTTCGCCACCTTGATACGCTGGTCGCGTTCGGCCTGCTTCTGCCCCGCCGCCGAGTCGGCCTGCTGGCGGGCCACTTCGACCGCCATCTCGCGGTTGGCGCTCGCCTCGCCGATCGAGCCCGAGCGGTCGGCGTCGGCCACCTCGATCTTGGCCTGGTTGATCGCCTCGGCCGCCGCCTTCCTGCCCAGCGCGGTGATGTAGCCCGACTCGTCGGTGATGTCCCGCACGTTGACGTTGATCAGCTCGAGCCCGATCTTGTTGACCTCGGTGCTGACGTTCTTGTTGACGAGGTCGAGGAACTTCTCGCGGTCCTGGTTGATCTCCTCGATGGAGAGGGTCGCGATGACGAGGCGCATCTGGCCGAGGATGATGTCGCTGGCCTGGGCCGCAATCGCCTTCTCGTTCAGGCCGAGCAGGCGCTCGGCCGCGTTGTTCATGATGTCGGGCCGGGTGGAGATGCCGATGGTGAACGTGGACGGCGCGTTGACCCGGATGTTCTTCTTCGACAGCGCGCTCGTCAGCTCGATCTCTATCGTCATCGGCTCCAGGTTGAGGTAGGCGTAGCTCTGGAGCAGGGGCACGATGAAGGTGCCGCCGCCGTGCAGGCAGCGGGCGGCGCGAGAGCCGGCGACCTTGCCGTAGACGACGAGCACCCGGTTGGAGGGACACCGCCGGTACTGACGGGTCAGCATCGTCAGCACGAACAGCATCAACAGGACGATGGTCGCCACCACCCCGAGGGTGCCGAAGTTGATCATCTCGGTCATCCGTCACCTGCCTCCCGCTTCACCTGTCCGGAAGCTCCATCCCGCATGAAAGACCGTCGGTTCGCGGTCCCGGCCGGCCGCCGGAACCGACCCTGCGGGCGCCTGCGGGGTTGCAAGGCAAGCGTCGGGCCACCCGTCTCCGCCGGCCGCATCCCCGCCCGAGGCCGTCGCTCCCCGGCCGTCCGGCGCCATCGTCCCTGCGCCCGTTCGTCAGTCACGGCGCGGGCGCCCGGCGGCCCGCCTTCGCCGGCCGCCGGGCGTCGGCGCGCCGCCTCATCCGTGGGGAGCGACGATCAGGGTCTCGTCGTCGCGCACGCCGACGACCATCGCATCGCTGAAGGCGTCCAGCGCGTCGCCGTCGCTGACCGCGTCCAGCGTCATCAGCCGCCCCGACACCGTCACCTGCACCTGTCCGTGACCGCCGTCCCTGGCGGGAATGGTCCTGTACACCTGCGCGGTCTTCCCCACCGCCGTCTCGAGGTCGTAGGTCACGGTGCGGTTGAGGGTACGGGTCACGTACATCAGGCCGGCGGCCAGGAACATCATGAGGGCGCCGAACCCGACCGCGATGACCACCGACACGGGCCGGCTGAGCCCCCAGTCGAAACGGCACGCCAGCCCCATCCAGCCCGTGCCCATGATGAAGGCCATCACCGACAGCAGCGAGAACAGCGTGAACGAGGCGTCGGTGCCGGTGTCCACGTCGATCTCGAAGTCGCCGAGGACGTCGCCGAACATCGCCAGGGCGAGGCGCAGCAGGAACAGCACGGTACCCACCAGCGCCATCGCCGAGTAGGTGACGGCGTCGCCGCCCAGCGCCATCAGGTTCGACCAGTCCCAGAACAGCTCCCATGCACGCGCCATCGGTCATGCTCCCGGAGCGCCCAACCCGCCGTCCGCGCCGAAGTCCCCGCGGCAGTCGACCCCGCGGCGCATCCTGCGCCCCGTCGGTCCCGGCGCCCCGCCGGGCGCCGCCGCAACGCCGCCGGCCGCTCCTCACGTTTCATTACGTCATCCGCGCCGGGGTATTCGCCGCCGCAAGGACGGTGCTCGACGAGAAGTCGTCGACCGCCCTCGGGCACAGCCCGACTCTCACCGCCTCGGGCGCTCGGCAACGCGGCCCGTCAACACCCGGGAGGGAGGCATGCGCGTCTCGGGCTGCGGGAGGCGCCGGCGCGAACCCTCAACCGCCATGCCACCCGCCAGAGGGCAATCTTCCGTCACCCTCCGTCACCGTCCCGACGCGGTCATTCCGCGCCCGCCGGCCCCGGCGGAACCTCGGCGTCCGCGCTGTCGCCGAAGGCATCGAGCAGAATCGGCAGCAAGCCGTCCATGCGCGCGACGGCGGGACCCCGCGGCTCGAGCCCCGGCGCGAACCCGTGACCTCCGACGAGGCGATCGAGCAGCTCCGCGCGGCTCGCCACGACGTGCACCGGCACGTCCCAGGACGCGCCGGCCCCGCTCACCAGGGCCGGAGGCTGGTGGTCGCCCACCAGCACCAGCACGAGATCGCGGTCCGCCCGCAGCCGGAGATAGCCGCCGATATACGCGAACGCGTACCGCAGCGCCTCCACGTAGCTCGGGCCGAGGTTCGTCCAGTCCGCCCAGGCCGACCACGCGCGGTCGAGGTCGTCCGGGTCGTACGGGGCCTCGCTCAATACCCGGGCCCAGTCGGCCTGGTAGGGCGGGGCCGGCACGAACGGCGCATGGGTCGAGATGGTGGCGAAGAACACGAAGGCCGGCGGCCGGCCGGCCGGCGCGATCTCGGCCGCGTCGACGCGCGCGAGGGCGTACTGGTCGTTGACGGCCCACCACCCGAAGGGCGGCCCCCGGTAGTCGAGCCGCGCGTGGTCGTAGATCGCCTCGAAGCCGTAGAACGCGCCCTCCGGCCAGCCCACCAGGAGCCCCGGCATGATCGCGACGGTGCGGTAGCCGCGGCGCCCGAACAGCTTCACCAGGGTGTCCCGCTCCTGGGCCATCAGACGCACGTTGGCGGCCGGGTCGCGCACCTCGGTGCCCGAGAGCAGGCTGATGTGGGCGAGCCACGACTCGCCGCCGAAGGTGGTCGACTCGACGTAGGCGGACGCCATGCGTCGGCCGGTCTCCGCGACCGCCGCCTCGAACCCCCGCCGCGCCGGGGCCAGCCCCTCGACGAAGCTGTCGCGCTCCCAGCTGACCGCGCCGTACGATTCGAGGAAGATGACGAACACGTCGGCGCCGGCGACGCGCGACAGGTCCGAGCCCATCGCGGGCGGCAGGCCGAGGTCGCGCAGGCCCGCCCCGCTCGCCTCGTAGCCCAGCTCGCCCAGCTCGCGCGCGAAGGCGGGAGACACGGGCGCGGCCACCCGCACGCCGCCCGGCGCCTCGACGCCGCCCCATTGCGCGAGGCCGAGCAGCAGCACCGCGCCGGCCGCACCGCCGAGCCACCGGTGCGCGGCCGGACGGTCGACAGCCCCGGCGATGCTTCCCCAGGCCCAGCGGGCCACGAGGTAGAGTGCCAGCGGAACCAGGACCACCCCCGCCAGGAACCCCGCCTTGAGCCATGGATCGGCCACGAAGGCGAACATCGCGCCGACCTTCGGCACGTGCTGCATGTCCCAGTACAGATTCACCTCGCGGCCGTAGAGGCCGGCCACGGTGACCTCGACGTACCGCCCCACCGCCAGCAGCAGCCAGGCGGCGGCCAGCCACCGGACGGCGGCGCGCGGCGGGCGCCCCCACGCGTGCATCGCCACGAGCAGGAGCACGCCGGCCGCCGCCTCCGCCGACAGGTCGCGGTTGAACCGAACGCCGAGGGTCGGCCAGACGTTGGCGAAGGTGAGCGAGACGTTCACCAGCAGGAGGGCCGCGCACAGGGCCGCGCCGCGCCGCACGGCGGCGAGCCCCGCTCCGCTCCATCCCGGCTCGTTCGTCATCGCTGTCGCGGGCGGGAGCCCCGGCGAGGGCCCCGCGGCTCCACCGGGGCTGCTAGCTGTCCAACGAGTACGGGAGCCCCCGGGCGCCGACGGCGAGGGCCACCAGTCCGCCCGCCACCGGCAGCGCGTACCCGTTGGTCAGGTACGCCGACGAGAACAGGAGGCCCATGGCGAAGTGGAAGTTGAGGATCATGAACAGTGCCGCCAGCGCCGCGAGCCGCAGACGGTAGCCGGCCAGCAGGGCCAGCCCGGTGGTCAGCTCGCCAAGCAGCACGAGGCGGGCGAGGACCGGGTGGAGGGGCATCGCGAACCAGTCGATGTAGAGCTTGCTGATTGCGGGCGCCGGTCCCCAGAAGTTGCGGAGCTCGTTCTCGAGCAGGCTGCTGTCGCCCGCCCAGTCGAGCTTGCCGTATCCCATGGAGATCAGGAAGATCCCCAGGACCACCGAGAGCAGCCGCAGGCCGTTGGCGCTTGCACTTGGCATCTTGCAGGCATTGTAACCGCGTCCGGTCCGGCGCAGAATGCACCGCCATGCAGTCTTCGCACCCGAGTCGCATCTACGGCCTGGTCCGATCCCTCGCCGTCTATCACGCGATTCCCCTGCGCCAGCGGCGGCTGCGGCGGCTCTACGCGACCCTTGCCGGCCCCGGCGACCTCGTCTTCGACGTCGGCGCCCACGCCGGCAACCGCACCCGGGCCCTCGCCGCCCTCGGCTGCCGGGTCGTGTCGCTCGAGCCGCAGCCGGACTTCGCGAGGCTCCTCCGCCTCTTGTTCGGCCGCCATCCGCGGGTCTCGATTCTCGAGGCCGCGGTGGGCGACCACGCGGGCGTCGCGACACTGTCGATCAGCGACCGGACCCCGACGATGACCACCCTGGCCGCCGCGTGGCGGGCCGCCCGCGAGCGGGATCGGGTGTTCGCCGGCGTGCGGTGGAACCGCGACATCGACGTGGAGCTGGTCACCCTCGACGCCCTCATCGCGCGCTTCGGCCTGCCCACGTTCGTCAAGATCGACGTCGAGGGAGGCGAGCCGGCGGTGCTGGCCGGGCTCAGCCAACCCGTCCCCGCGCTGTCGTTCGAGTACCTGCCCGGCACCCTCGACTACACGCGCGCCTGCGTCGACCGGCTGCAGGCCCTCGGCGACTACCGCTTCAACTGGTCGGCCGGCGAGTCCTACGAGCTCGCCGCCGCCGGCTGGGTGGAGGGCGATGCCCTCATGGACGGCCTCCGCAAGGGCCCCGCCAGGCGCCGGTCGGGAGACGTCTACGCGCGGCTGGAGACGCCCCAGGAGTCTGCGCCGTAGAACGGTGCAGACTCCTGGCAGGGTTGGTTGGGCGGTGAGCGGAGCCGAACCATCGGTCCCCGCCCCGCTCGCGACCCGGCCCGTCATGCCGCGCCGCCGCTTCCGACGCAGGCAGATCGACCGCCGCCACGGCCGGCTACAATCTGCAGCATGGCCGTGGCCGTTCGCCCCCTTCGCGACGATGAGGCCCGCCTGTATCTCGAGATTCACGAACGGGCGGTTCGGGGGCTCGCCGCGACCCACTACTCCCGTGGCGCTTCCCGACGGCCATCGCATGGCGGTGGTGCGGATGGGCAGGGACCCTTGATGGTTCGTCCGCGACCGCCGCAAGCATTACCATGCAATCTCGACCCGTACCGTCCCGACTTCATGGCGAGCAGCGCGCATGATGCCCGAGTTCGACACCGCCGACGTGCGGCGGTACTACGACAGGAACACCGGCAACTTCGTCGCCCACGGCGAGGGCGGCGGGGCCGGGGCGCTGCACCGCGCGGTTTGGGGCCCCGGCGTCGAGGATGCGGAGGCGGCGTTCCGTTACGTCGAGAACCGGCTTCTCGCCCGCCTGCGGGAGCTGCCGGCCGGCGAGCGACCGGCGCACGTCGTCGACCTCGGCTGCGGGGTGGGGGGAAGCCTCTGCCACCTCGCAGAACGCCTGCCCATCCGCGGCACGGGGCTCACCCTGAGCCCGGTTCAGGTGCGCCACGCGGAGCGGCGCATCCGCGATGCGGGGTTGTCCGAACGGGTCCGGTGCCTGGAGGCGGACTACTGCGAGCCGCCCCCGGACCTTCCGCCGGCCGACCTCGCCTACGCGATCGAGTCGCTGGTCCACGGGCCCGACCCGGCCCGCTTCTTCGCCGCATCCGCCCGGATCGTCCGCCCGGGGGGGCTCCTGGCCATCTGCGACGACTTCCTGCGGCCGTCCGACGGCCCCGCGGCCCGGCGGGCGGTCGCACGCTTCCGGCGGGGTTGGCACCTCAACACCCTGCTCCATTTCTGCGAGCTGCGCGCCCTCGCGGCGCGGGCCGGGTTCGAGCACCTGTCGACGGAAGACCTCACGCCGCATCTGCGGCTCGGGCGTCCGCGGGACCGTCTGGCCGCGGCGTTCATCGCCATCTGCGGATGGCTGCCTCTCGACCGGACGCGGTTCGGGCATCTGGTGGGCGGAACCGCCCTGCAGACCTGTCTGGCGAAGGGATGGATCGGGTACGATCTCGCGCTCTTCCGCCGGGCTGTCCCTGCGAGAGCCCCGGCGGACGCGCACGGTGCCGACGGCTCCGATGCCGAGACGCCCCCTGAGGGCGGCATGGCAGCGGCCGACTTCAGGAAAGCTCGAGGTTGACCATCTCGATGCCGGACAATCCGATCCGCTACTGGCACACTCTAACGACCGTCGAGGCGGCGGCCTTCGTCGGGCAAGACCCGGTGGTGGTGCTGCCGGTGGCGGCGATCGAGCAGCACGGACCCCACCTGCCGCTCTCGACCGACCTCGAGATCGGCCTCGGCCTGCTGGCCGAGGCATTCCGCCGGCTGCCTCCGGACCTCCCGGTCCGGGCGCTGCCGCCGCAGGCGGTCGGCACGAGCGGCGAGCACCGGCGGTTCGCGGGCACGCTCAGCCTGACGCCCGAGCTGCTCGTCGAGTCTCTGGTCCAGACCGGCGCGGCGGTCCAGAGCGCTGGCGTGCGACGCCTGGTCGTCTCCAACAGCCACGGCGGCAACCTTTCGGTGATCGACCTCGCAGCGCGCCGGCTGCGGGAAGAGCATGACCTGCTGGTGGTCAAATCGAGCTGGTTCGACGCTCCGCGCCCCGACGGCGGGCTCCCGGACGAGGAATGGCGCTTCGGGCTGCACGGCGGCGCCGTCGAGACGGCGATGATGCTGCATCTCCAGCCCGACCTCGTGCACCTCGACGCCGTGAGGCGGTTTCCGTCCCTTGACGAGGAGCTGAGCGGCACGCTGCGGCAGGTCTCGGCCGAGGGCGGCGCGTCGTTCGCCTGGCTGGCCGGGGATCTCAACCGGCAGGGGGTCACCGGTGATGCAACGCTGGGAACGGCCAGGCTGGGCGCGGCCCTCGTGGCGCACTACGGACGGGTGCTGGCCGACGTGATACAGGATGCTCGCCGGTTTCCGCTGGACCGTCTGGCGTGAAGATCGCCACCCTTGGCTGGCGGTCCCTGACAGACCCCGCTACCGACGGAGAGCGCCAGCGGGCCGCAAGACGACGGCGCGACGAGCATGCCGACGGACATGGTGCTCGGGCACGACGCCCCACCGGTCGAAGGCAGCGCGGCCTTGGGAAGCAACCGGATTTCGGTGGGAAGCACCCGGATTTCGGATCGGGAGACATCGTATCGGGAGACGACAGATGAGCGACCTCGCCATCCGAACGGCCACCCTCGGCGACCTGGATACGATCGTCGACTTCAATGTCCGGCTTGCCGAGGAGAGCGAGGACATCCTCCTCGATCGCGCGACGTTGCGCGACGGCGTGAGGGAGATCCTGTCGAACGCGGCGCGCGGCGCGTACTACGTCGCGTGCGACGGCGGCGTCGTCGGCCAGATGATGCACACGCGCGAGTGGAGCGACTGGCGCAACGGCGACATCTGGTGGATCCAGAGCGTGTACGTGCATCCCGACCACCGCCGCCGGGGCGTCTGCCGCGCCCTCTACGGCCATCTGAAGAAGCTGGCGGCGGCGGACCCCGGGGTGGTGGGGCTGAGGCTCTACGTGGAACACGAGAACGCGACCGCGCAGGCCACCTATGCGCGCCTGGGCATGCGGGGGGCCGGCTACCACGTAATGCAGGACCTGTTCCGTGACGCCGGTTGAGATGTACGGCGCGCTTCCCCGGGCGCGAGCCGCCGCTCGACGCCCCCCGGCCCGCCTCGCGGGCCGGGCTAGTGCAGCGCCACAGCTAGATGTTCTGGTATGCGGTGCTGGCAAGTTGTTGACGATGCGGCCATGAGGTCAGATCTGAACCCGAAGATCATGGCGTGACGGACCACTAGTCGTTGCCGTGGGCGCCGGAGAGCATGTCGGTGAGCCAGTGGCCGGCCCGGTCGACCTTGGCCTTGACGTAGGGAAGATTGTGACGGTTCAGGGTGCCGAACAGGGGCTTGCGCTCGACCACGTCGATGCCCCCGTCGCGCAGCGCCTCGACCTTCTGCGGGTTGTTGGTCAGCAGCAGGACCCGCTCGACCCGCAGATGCCGGAGCATCTCCACCGCGGCGCGGTAGAGCCGCTCGTCGTCGCCGAACCCGAGAACCCGGTCGGCGTCGACGGTGTCGAGGCCGGTATGCTGCAGCGAGTAGGCCCGCAGCTTGTTCCCGAGGCCGATGCCGCGCCCCTCCTGGGCCAGGTAGAGCAGCACCCCCCCGCCGCCGGCGGTGAAGACGCGCAGGCTCCCGCGCAGCTGCTCGCCGCAGTCGCAACGGAGGCTGCCGAAGAGGTCGCCGGTCAGGCAGGCCGAGTGCAGCCGGACCGGCACCGGGTCCGGCCAGCCCGCGGGGTCGCCAATCAGCACCGCGACGTGCTCGCGGAAGCTGTTCCCTTCGCGGAACACCATGAACCGGGCGTCCTCGGCGTGCTCCAGGGGCACCGGGCCGTCGCTCACGTGGGTGACCTCCACGCGCTCGTCGGCGGCCAGCGCCTCGACCTGCACGGTGGTCACCGAGAGGATCTCCCCGCTGGCCAGCCCCGCGCCCAGCTCGCCGCCCCCCCGTCCGTTCACCGGGACGCCCACGATCGCGGGCAGCAGGCCCCCCAGCCGGGCCAGGGCCAGCCCGCTCGTCTCCGGCGTGGTGGCCGGCCGCGGATCGAGATCCGGCGCGCTGAACCGCCCGGCCGCCATGCACAGGCGGAGAATCTGCTCCGGCCGCGTCGCCCCGTTCAGCCCGAGGCTCACGTCCCGGGGGGAACCGCCGTTGACGAGGCCCATGGCCCGGGCCCTATGGTGGGTCACCGCGAGTCGCGGCGCCGTGTCGAGCCGGCGCAGGGTCTCGAGGGTCTGCTGGCTCAGCGTCTCGACCGTCGCCAGCAGGACGCCCGGCTCCCCGGCGGTCCCCGACGATTCACTGACATAGAGGGGCCGTCCCTGTCGGAGGTCGAACAGCCCGCGTTCCGCGTCGTGCATGTTTCGAATCACTGTCTCGCGCCTGCGCCCCCGGAAGTGACGATACGTCAGGTGACGATGGAGGACCGGTGCCGCCACTCCTGACCGAAGACGCCGCCTGGAGACTGTTGCGTGCGGTGCCCCACGACGAACGTGCGACGAGCCGCATCGTCCGAGACGATCATAATGCAAGCGGCGGGGTGTGGCTGCACGTCGACCCCGGGGGCGCCTGGCGGACCTCGGCCCCGCCGAGCGACGCGGCACGAGACCTCCTGGATCTGTACCTGCCGTTGCAGCTCGACCCTCGACCGATCATCGGCCAGATCGGCCAGAGCCTGGACGGCCGCATCGCGACCGAGCAGGGGCACTCGCACTACATCACGGGCCCGGCCGACATCCGCCGCCTGCACCGGCTGCGCGCCCTCGTCGACGCCGTCGTGGTCGGCGCCGGCACCGTCGCCGCCGACGACCCCCGCTTGACCGTGCGGGAGGTGGAGGGCGAGAACCCGGTCCGGGTCGTCCTCGACCCGAACGGGCGCCTGGACGCCGACCGCGCAGTGTTCCGTGACGGCGCGGCGCAGACCGTGGTCGTCCGGCGCACCTCCGCCGGCGGGGCCGCCCGCCGGCCGGGGCGGGACGTCCTGGAGCTGCCGGACGACGAGGGGTCCGCCGACGGCAGTCTGGCCCCGTCCGCGATCATCGCCGCCCTGCACGCCCGGGGCCTGTCGCGGATCCTCGTCGAGGGGGGCGGAGTGACCGTCTCACGGTTCCTCGGCGCCGGCGTGCTGACGCGCCTGCACGTGGCCGTCGCGCCGCTGCTCATCGGATCGGGCCGCCACGCCCTCACCCTGCCGCCCGTCCCGTCGCTCGACCGCGCCCTGCGCCCCCCGTGCCGGCAGTTCCAGCTCGGCGACGACGTGCTGTTCGACCTCGACTTGCGCTGACGCGGCTGGCGCCCGCACGTCGGGCCGTGTCAGGCCGCCGCCGAGGCGCGGCTCCGCTCCGACCGCCGACTCGATCGGTGCCCCGGGGCGCGGGCGCCCGCGCCGGAGGCCGAAGGCCAGGAACACCGCGCCGGGCGCGCTGCCGGCCAGCACCAGGAGCCCGTAGGCGATCGACACCACGACGCCGTCGGTCGCCGTCAGCCCCACCGCGCCCCAGAGCACCGCCGCCGCCCCTTCGCGCAGCCCCCAGCCGGCCACCGTCACCGGAATCAGCATCGACATGAGGACGGGGGCGACGAGGGGCAGCAGGACGGGCAGCGGCGTCTCGACCCCCACCGCTCTCGCGGCCAGCAGGTACGTCGCCAGGTACGTCGCCACGACCACCAGGGCGCTCGCGAGCTGCGCCGCGAACGCGCCCGGCGTCAGGTGGGCGGCCCCGACCTCGGCCAGGATCGGCCCGAACAGCGACCACTGGGACGACTGCCGGCGCATCCACACGACCAACGCGGCGACGAGGCCTCCCGCCAGCAGCCCGGCCCCGATCATGGCCGGCCGGGACCCGGGCGCCACCGTGACCGGCAGGAAGAGCAGGGAGACGCCGGCCGCCGTGGTCATGACCACCTGCGCCGACAGGCGCTCGAACACCACCGCCCGCACCGCCGGCCCCCCCGGCGCCTGCACCCGGATCTGCGAGCGCACCTGACGCCAGGCCCGGGCCACGTCGCCGAGGACGCCGCCGGGCAGGACCTGGTTGAGGAAGATCGACAGGTAGTACTCGCGCCACGCGACGGGCCACGGGAGGTCGACGCCGAGCCGGCGGGCGGTGAAGCTCCACCGCCACGCGAGCACCGCCACCTGCACCCCGGAGACCGCGAGCGCGGCCAGCACCCAGGACGGCTGCATGGACGCCAGCCGCGACACCGCCGCGCCGGCGTCGAGCCAGACGGCGAGGCCGGCCAGCAGCCCCAGGCTGACCGCCGCCCGCAGGAAGAGAGGAAGGCGCCCCGGGCCGCGCCGCGGCAGCTCCGGCGCCGGCAGCGCGCCCCGGCTCATTCGGCGCCACCCGGCAGCGCGAGCAGATCGCGGTGCCCCACCGTCACCCGGCACGACCCGCGGGCCAGGGCGGCCCGGCGGCGCACCGCCCACGCGGCGACCCGGTCCGCCGCGTCCGGCCTCAGCTCGGCCGCCGCCGCCGCCCATCCCTCGACGAGCCGGTCCGCGAGCCGGCCATCGGCGGCCCCGAGCCGCCAGGCGCTCCCGGCGAGCCAGGTGCGGTACCCGGCCTCGCGGAACAGCCGCGCGGCGAGGGGCGCGGCCGTCGGCCCCAGGGCCGGGCCGAACCCCTTGTCACCGCGCTGGTGCCGGTTGACGGCGTCCCATACCAGGTCGTCGTCGGGGTCACCCTCGACCCCCCATCCTGCCGCCGATTCCTTCATCCACCGCACCTCGCCGTCGTAGGTCAGCGCGAAGCAGGCTCCGCTGGCCGCGTCCGCGCATCGGCTCACCAGACCGGCGAGCCACGATTCCGAGACCAGATCCAGCAGGGCCGAGGCGGTCACCAGATCCGCTTCCTCGACGACCGCGAGCCCGTCCGTCGCGAGGTCGCGGGCCACCGCGTCGACCGCGTCGACCTCCGGCGGCGCCTCGAGCCGCCGCAGCCGGTCCACGTGTTGCGGATCGTGATCGACCAGGGTCCACCGCTGCCCCGGCGGCAGCCGCGGGGCAAGGTACCGCAGGTTGGCGCCGGTGCCGCTGCCGAGGTCCACCACCCGGCTCCAGCCCTGCCGACGCCACGCCGCGCGCAGCCGCTCGGGCAGCGTCCCGTCCCGCGCCCGCCGGTCCGCCGGCTCGCGCAACGCCAGCCAGTCGGCGTCAAACGTCTCCATGGAGCTTCAATGCCTGCCCGGGGCGCCCGGAATACGCGAACGACCCGAGCCGGCCGGCGTCGAACGCCTCCGTCGGCCGCTCCGCCCGCGTCCCGTCCCGCGCCCGCCGATCCAGCGGCTCGCGCCGCGTCGGCCGGCGGGTTCCAGCGTCTTCATGCAGCCGTTCCTGCAGCGCCCCGTCCCGCGCCCGCCGATCCGCCGGCTCGCGCGCCGCCCGGCGGTCGGCGTCAGGCGTCCGCATCGGGCGTCAATGCCAGTATCGCCTCGGCGAACCGGCGGGCCGCCTCCGGCCAGTCCGGCAGCTCCCTCGCATGGCGGCGCGCCGCCGCCGCAAGCGCCCCGCGGCCATCGGCGCCGCCCGGCTCGACGAGCAGGCGGTGCAGGGCGTCGGCCAGCGCCGCCTCGTCGCCGGGCGCCACGAGCACCCCCGCGTCGGCCGGCACGGTGTGGGGAATCGCCCCCCCGGTGGTGCTGACGACGGGGAGGCCCCGCGCCAGCGCGTCGGCCAGCGCCATGCCATAGCCCTCGTAGTACGAAGGAAGCACGAACAGCGAGGCCCGATGATACAGGTGGTCGAGCTCGGCCGCCGCGCACTCGCCCGCGAACCGCAGCCGGCCCGCGACACCGGCCTCGCGCGCGAACGCCGCGACCCCGGCCGCGTAGCCCGGGTCCCGTTCGAGGCTGCCGGCGCAGACGCAGCGCCACGGCAGGGCGGCGAGCCGGGCCAGGGCCGCCGCCAGCACCCTCTGGCCCTTGCGCGGGGTCACCGACCCCACCGACAGCAGCAGCGGGGGGTCTCCCGGTTCCGGGCCGGCGGCGAGCGGCGCCGGGTCGGTGCCGGGGCGGACCGCCCGCACCCGCGAGGGGGTCACGCCGTAGGCCTCGAGCCGCCGGGCGGTGAACGCGCTGGTGACGAGCACGCCGGCGCAGGCGGCCAGCGCCTCCCGCTCGAGGGCCTCGAGCCGCGAGCGCCGAGACGCGTCCAGGCCGGTCTCGTCGGCGAGCGGGTGGTGCACCAGGGCGAGGACGCGCAGTCGCCCGCGCTCGGCGTGGACCGGCGCAGGCAGCCCCCCGAGGGCGAGGCCGTCGATGACCACCCGCGCGCCGTCGGGGAGCCCGGCCAGCGCCGCCGCCATCCGGGCGCCGGCGCCGGCGTCGTCGGCGGGAAACGCGCCGGGCACGCTGTGCACGTCGACCCGCCAGCCCTGCCCTCGCAACCCGTCGACCATCCGGCGGTCGTAGATGTAACCCCCGGTCTGCTGGTCGATCGGACCGGGAACGACGACGTGCAGGCCGGCCGCGCTCACACGGGACCTTCGTAGCTGCCCCAGGCGACGTGCGACTCGCGCAGCGTGACGCAGATGGAGGCGAGGCCGCGAGCGCCCGGGCCCAGCTGGCCTTCCCGCGCGGCCTGCGCGAGCAGGTCGAAGATGTGCCGGGCAAGGAGCTCGGTCGACGTGTTCCGCCCCGCGAACTTCGGCTCCTCGTCCAGGTTGCGGTAGTTCAGCTCCGCGAGGACCGCGCCGAGGCGCCGGCTCGCCAGCCCGATGTCCACCACCAGGCCGTCGTCGTCCAGCTCCCGGCGGCGAAACGTGGCGTCGACGACGTAGGTGGCCCCGTGCAGGCGCTGGGCGGGGCCGAAGACCTCGCCTTCGAAGCTGTGGGCAATCATGAAGTGGTCGCGAACGTTGAGGCTGTACATGGTTTCTCGAGACGCCGGGGGTCAATAGCGGATCCGATGGCAGAGGGTGTCTCCCGGAGCGCGGCTCAGGCGGGCCATCACCGCCGGCAGCTCCTCGAACCGGTCTTCACCGGTGATCAGCGCGTCGAGGCGCGCGTCGGCCAGCAGCGTCATGGCCAGCCCCAGCCGGCGCGCGTGGTCCCACCGCGGCGTGCGGTCGGCCGGGAGGCGGCCGACCTGGCTGCTCCGCACCGTGAGCCGCCGCGCATGGAAGGCCTCGCCCAGCGGCAGGGGCACCGAACGGTCGCCGTACCAGCTCGCCTCGACGATGACGCCTTCGACCCCCGCCGCCGAGAGGGCCGCGGCCAGCCCGTCGGGATGGCCGCTGGCATGGATGACGAGGTCGGCGTCGGCCCGCTCCGGCGCCGTCGTCCGGAACGGGATGTCCAGCGCCGCGGCGACCGGCGCCCGGGCGGGGTTCGGATCGACCAGGGTCAGCTCGGCGCCGGGGGTCGCCCGGCAGAGCCAGGCGCACAGCAGCCCCACCACCCCCCCGCCCACGACGACGATGCGGTCGCCGACCACCGGCCGGGCGTCCCACAGCACGTTGACCGCGGTCTCCAGGTTCGCGGCCAGCACCGCCCGGCCCGGCGGCACCCCGGCCGGCACCCGCGTGACGGCCCTCCGCGGCACCGTGTAGCGATCCTGGTGGGGATGGAGGCAGAAGACCACGTGGCCGTCGAGGTCGTCGGGCCCGTCGACGACCCGGCCGACGCTGCTGTAGCCGTACTTCACGGGGCCGGGGAACTCTCCCTCCTGGAACGGCGCCCGCATCGCCTGATACTGTGATGACGGCACCCCGCCGCGGAACACCAGCGCCTCGGTCCCGCGGCTGATGCCCGAGTACAGCGTGCGGATCGACAGCTCGTCGCCCCGCCGCGGGGGCAGGCGCGCGCCCACGATGGCGCCGCGGCCGGGCGCCTCGATCCAGAACTGACGTGCGGTGATCGGCTCCACCATCGCGAGTCCAGCGCCGACACCTTATCAGACCATGCCGGCCACGACCTCCCACCCCCGGTCCGGTCCGCCCGTCCACGGAAGGGGCCGCGTGGCCGCGGAGCTGGCCGTCGGCCTGGTGCCGCTGCTGCTCGTCGCCGGGGCCACCGCCCGGCGGCTCGACCTGCCGCGCGACTACGTCCCGGCCGCGGCGGCCGCCTGGGGCCTCTTCGCGGCGGCGGTGCAGGGCCTCCTGCCGGCCCAGCCCTGGCCCGGCCTGGGCCCAGCCAACCGCGTCACGGCCGGCCGCGGCACGCTGGTCGCCTCGCTCGCGGCGCTCGTGCCGCACGCGCAGGGCCTGTCGAGCCCCGGCCTCTGGTGGATCCTCGGCCTGGCGACGGCCGCCCTGTGCCTCGACGGCGTCGACGGGTACGCGGCGCGGCGCACCGGCACCGCCACCGCCTTCGGCGCCCGATTCGACATGGAGCTCGACTCGTTCCTGATGCTGGTGCTGGCCGCGCTGGTGTGGCGGAGCGGGCGGATCGACGCCTGGATCCTGCTGCTGGGCGCGCCCCGCTACCTGTTCGTGGCGGCCGGCTGGATCCGCCCCTGGCTGCGGGCTCCCCTGCCGGAACGGCTGCGCCGCAAGGCGGGATGCGTCGCTCAGGGCGTCGCCCTCGTCGTCTGCCTCGCCCCGATAGTCCCCGCGGGGCTCGCCGCGGCGGGAGCGGCGGTCACCCTGATGCTGCTGATCGGTTCGTTCGCGGTGGACGTGCGCTGGCTCTTCGCTCACCGGAGGGAGGAAACCGGGTCACGCCACGGCGCATGAGACGCAAGCCGAAACCCCGGACGACGGGTCCGCGTCTGCGGGTCACTTCTGCTGGACAGCATCCGCGGGGATGGTCAGTCCTGTTTCGGGGAACCGTACATCAACGCCCCGAGGACATGGTGCTGCGTCTGTTCAATGGAATCGACGCGGCCGGTCAACCGTGCAATCTGCCACGAGTTCACGAGTCCGGCAAGGGCACCGATCACGGCAGCGACAGCCGTGAGCAACTCGACCATGCTTCCGAGTATAGCCCGGCCGCTCCAACTGCACAATCCACGTGCTGCGCACGGGTGCGGCACATCAGATCCACGCCGGGCTCAGGGCTCGTCGAGGCGCCGCCAGCGCAGAGTCCCGTAGTTGACGAACGGCTCGCCGTCGACGGACATGCGCATGCGGACGTCGTAGTGGAACGGCGACAGCATGAATGTGCGGCCGGCGAGCCGGACCCGGCCGCCCTGACGCTCGATCGGGACCGCCTCCCAGTGGTGGGAGAAGTAGCCGCCGGGATCGCCGCCGAGCCGGCCGACCTTGAGGAGTTCGAACCCCCGGCTGTCCTCCTCGAGCCGCACCAGGTACTTCATGCGCCGGTCGTACACCAGGATGGACTCGACGGTCACGTCGCCGTCGAAGGTCGACGCCTCGATGGTGCTCGCGTAGGCGCAACCCTCGACGTGGCGCACCGTCTCGGTCCCCACGAACTCGCTCGACTCGGCCAGCGGCGAGTCGGGCAGCACGCCCTCGACCTCCCAGCGCCCGACGAAGTAGTGCGGATCGAACGGGGCGGGGTCGTCGCCCTCGTTGTCGCCCTCGACGCCGAGGGTGGGCCGGCGCAGGGCGTTGAGCCGGGCGATGACGTCGAGCTCCTGCTCGGTCAGGCACTGCCCGTCCACCTCGGTCTCGCCCGGCTGCAGCTTGACGATGGGCTCGGCCTCGAGCTCGGCGGGAGTCTGCGCCGCTGCCGATGCCGCCACGGCCAGAAGCAGGCACACCGATAGGGCCACGTTCCGCATGATGTCTCCTGTCGCCGTCGCCCCGCGCGGATCGGCGGGGACCCGGCGGCCCGCGGCGAGAGCCCGCGGCGCCACCCGCGGGCCGCCGACGCACGGAACGGGGGCGGCGCCGTCGGCGGCCCCCGTCCCGCCTCACCTGATGCCCCCGACCTGGCCCGCCAATCGTCGCCTACGGCTCCGGTTGGCGCCCAACCAATCCTGCCAGGAGTCTGCACCGTTCTACGGCGCAGACCCCTAGTCGTCGTCGGCCGGGGTCTCCTCGACCAGCGTGTAGTTGACGCTGGTCAGATACATGTCGTCCCAGCTCTGCTCCGACCAGTAGACCTCCTTGTGCGGAGCCGGGTTGCGCCGGTTGTTGCGCGAGTTGTCGTAGCGGGCGACCGACTTCACGGTGCTGCCCGCCGGCACCCGAATCGGCTCGGCCAGCTCGTACTCGAACTGCCAGTCGAAGTCGTAGTCGGGGACCCGCAGCAGTATCTCCTCGCGGCCGTCGGGATACGTCAGCACCCAGGTGAAGTCCTTGCCCCGGACGTGGGCGTGGACGAACATCGACTGGATGATCGCGTCGTTCTGGAAGCCCCCGATGCCCGTCACCGTCCAGTTCCCGTCGTTCGGGGGAATCGGCGCGAGCAGCGGGTTCAGTCCCTGCCCCACCTGCCGGGAGGCGGCCCTGGCGCGCCGTTCCTCCGGCGTCAACGGCGGCGGCGCGATCAGCTGATCGTTCTCGGAAGTGGTCTCGTTCAGGCTGAGGCTGCGGACCCGCTGCGACCGCTCCTCGGTGGCCAGCCAGGCCCCGATCGAGGGCCGCGCCGTCTCCGGCTTGCCGGTGGCCTGATAGTGCAGGTTCCAGATGATGTAGTCGAAGAGGTCACCGCGGATCTCCCGCACCTGACCGGGCCGGGCCACGTCGGCGCCGACGCCGGGAATGTAGGGCCCGAAGCCGGCCCGCTGCGCCGCGGCCTCCTCACGGGCCTCGGCGCTCAGCTCCCGGCGCTGGGCGCGGCCGTCCGCGGTCAGCCTCGCCACCTCTTCGGGATCGACGTCGGGGTCCCGAATCGGCACGTAGTCGACCTCGGGACCGCCGGTCCACGCCGCCCCCCGGCCGAGCACCATGCCCGCCGGCATGTTGACGAGGCCGGTGGTGATGTGGTGTGTCGCCGCGTAGTTGCCGGGCCGCACCTGCGTCGCCGACACCGCCATCACATCGTCGAACGGCAGCGGCGTGTACAGGTTGAAGTTCGGCGTCTCCCCCTCCGCATCGACCTGCCACGCGATGGGGAACTCGATGACGTAGTCCGGCTCCTGCCCCGACGGATGGCTCCAGCCCGCGGCCGAGAAGCGGGGGGCGTCGGGGGCCGGCCCCGGCCCCTCGGGGGCCCCGGCGTCCGCCCACGCGACGATGGCCGCGATCTGGTCGTCGCTCAGGCTCATGTCGTTCGAGAACTTGCCGAACCGCGGGTCGGCGAACCACGGCGGCATCTCGCGCGCCTCGACCTTCGCCTTGATCGCGCGCGCCCACGGCCGTACGTCCCGGTAGGACAGCAGCGACATCGGCGCCACCTGGTTCGGCCGGTGACAGCTCGCGCAGTTCTCGAGCAGGATGGGGCCGACGTGCTCGTTGTAGGTCGGGACTTCCTGGGCCGCCGCGCCGGCCGCGCCGGCCAGCGACAGCGCGATGACACCCGCCGCCACGATGATTGCTCGCATGATCGACGTCTCCCTGTTCACGATCCGGAAATTCGCGCCGACGAACGGTGCGGAACCCGGAGGCTTGGTTGGGGCGGCTGCGCCGCAACGCGGCGACGGAACCGCCAGTCGACGATTCTCCGGACTATCGAACCGCGGGCGCGACCGGCGGGGCCGACCCTCCGAGAAACAGCCGCTCGCCGTCGGCGAGCAGGAAGTTCCTGCCCACCCCCTTGGGCGTCCCGTCCTTGGCGTAGTAGCCCTCGACGGTCAGCTCGATGCCGATCTCGAGGGTGTTCTTCGTGACCCCGTTCCGGATCAGCTCGTTGGGGCTCCCCCCCTCGATCATCCACCGCACCGGGTTCCCCTCCTCGTCCTCGATGTCCATGTGGAACCAGGAGTGCGGGTTGATCATCTCCCACCGGACGAGCTTGCCGGTCAGGTTCAGCGGCTTCTCGATGTCGAACTCGGCGGAGAACGCGTGATGGGTCGACACCGGAGCAGCGGCGAGCAGCAATGCGACGCCGACGACGACACAAGCGAGCTTCGTACGCATGGTTCCCCTCCTGAACGGTTACCTGCCGGCATCCTGGCCCGCCCACCGTCGCCTTCGGCTCCGCTGGGCGCCCAACCAATCCTGCAGGAGTCCGCGCCGTTCCACGGCGCAGACGCCTAGGGCTGCTTGCGGAGGTGCCCGTAGATCAGATCCTCCACGAACTCGACGCACCTGAACTCGAGGATGCGGGCGTTCTCCTCCACCCGCCGATACAGGGGCATCCGCATCGTCCAGGGCCGCGTGAAGACGTTCGGGTCCTCGATGGTGGCCTCGTACCAGAGCGTGTCGGGGCTCCGCGGGGTGATGCGCTCCACCACGCGCATCGCCTCGCTGTGGAAGTTCCCGGACTGGTCGAACCAGGTCTGGCCGTAGAACCCGGTCGTCTCGATGACGAGCGTGTCGCCCTCCCAGTGCCCGTTCGACCACCCCATCCAGCTGTCGGCGGGGGCGTCCATCTGGTCCTCCATGTACACCGTGCGCACCGCGCCGGCGAACTCGAAGAGCATCATGACGTGGGCCCGGCTCTGGATGATCTGGAAGGGGAACGGCATGTACATGCCTCGCGGCACGCCGGGGAGATAGCACTTGATGGCGGCGTCGCGCTCGAGCCGGTTGGCGCGGTTCTCGTTCCGTTGGGCCAGCGCCTCGGGCGTGTATGGAATTGCGTCGCCGTCGAGGACCCCGAGACCGCCGGGTACCGCCGACAGGGCCCCCAGCTCGCGAACCACGCTCGGGCCGGCCGAGTGCGGCTCGACGTCCCAGTGGGCCGAGTTCATCGCCTGCCAGATCCCGTTGAGGTCGGGGCGGCCGTCCGGCGCCCGGGGCGCCCGGTACTCCGAGGTCTGGCCCGCCGCGGACACCGCTCCCAGGGCGACCACCGCCGCCAACGTCATCGTCGCTGCACGAGTGCGCATCGCCATGTCACCTGTCCCTGGACTGCTCGGCCTCGGCCGCCTCGGCCGCGAGCCGCTCTTCCAGACGGGCGCCGACCAGCGTGTTGTAGAGCCCGTAGTTGCCCTCGTGGCAGGCGAACTCGAACAGCGGCCCCCGGGTTCTCTGCATCAGGTTCACGGCCGTCCACGGGCGGTCCCAGGTCCCCGGATCGTCGACCGTGAACCGGTACTCGATCACGTCGTCGGACACCCGGGTGAAGCGCTCGGTCACCCTCATCCTGTCGCCGGACCCCTGGAACGGGTTCTTGCCGTTGAAGTTGGTGGTCTCCACGACCAGGGTGTCGCCTTCCCATCGCCCCCGCGACAGGCCGATCCACTGCTGCACGCCCCCGGGAGGCGCCGCGGGGTCGTCGAGCGGGATGATCCGCGCGTCGTGGATCATCTCGGACAGGACCATCACGTGGCCGGCCGCCTGCACGATGTGGTAGTTGGCGTTGTACCCGCTGGGCATCATCGGGGGCCCGACCCCGCGCATCATGATGCACCGGTCGTCGAGCTGGTTGGCCTCGGCCGAGTCCCACCGCCCCCCGAGCCGGGCCTGCGCCTCGGCCCGCTCCGCCGCCACGCGCCGCCCCTCGGCGTTGACGGGCGGCAGCCGTCCGTCGGGGGGATCGACAATCATCGAGGTGCGGAGGTTCCGGGCTCGCGCCGACTGGCTGCGGTCGAGCCCGAACTGGGTGAAGTCGTAGTGAACGTCGGGAATGGTGCCCGGCTCGGTCTGCGCGCTCTCGCGGCCGGCCGCGCCGCTCTCGATCAGCGCCAGCTCCTCGGGGGTGTAGAACTCGCCCTCCACCCCTTCCCGCCGCTCCAGCGGCGTGTACGTCTGGTTGGACCAGAACCCCTGCAGGTCCGGGTGGCCGTGCGGCGTCCGGGGCGCCTGGTACGGCACGTCCGCCTGACCCGATGCGGCCGGCTCCTGGGCGGCGGCCCAACCGGGAGCCGCCAGCGCCAACCCGACCACGACGGCCGGCCACCCGCCGGCCACGCTTCTACGAGGCATCTGAACGCTCCTTCTACTCCGCATGACACCTGTCGCCCTGTCGATGCACGCGGGTGACGAACCACGGCAATTATCACCCAACACGGCGCCGGTCGCGAAACCAAATCTCTGCCCGGCCTCCACCCGGCTCCCGCCGTCCGGCGGGTCGTGCTACCATGCGGACATCGATGCACGCGTCAGGCTTCGCGCGCCTCCCGCCTCCGGCACCCAAGCGGCATCTTCACCAGCCGGCTCCATATGTCATTCGGGCGTACATGCGGAGGCGGGCAACCGGTTCCGGAGGGTCGGTCTCGCACCCATCGGTCCACGCGGGGTTGGGTCGTCCATCAGGTACGGGGGGTTCCCGGTATAATGGCTAGCCGACATGGCTGACACTTCTGGCGACGCGCCCCTGGACGAGAAGCCGGCCCACGCGACGGTTCCCGTCGCCGGCGACGGGGATCGTGCGACGACCGCCGATGGCGAGGCGCTGAAGCTGGTGGTGCCGGCGGGCACCGCGGTCGCGGGCGGGACGGTGCTGGCGTCGCTGCGCAACTGGAACCGCCGGCGGCGGTCGCGGAAGCGCGAGGGCGCCGACGGCCCGCCCGCGTCCGAGGCCTTGGACGCGGCGAATCCTCCGATGCGTTCCGCCACCGGTGCGCCGGAGGCCGCTCCCGGCGAGGCCACCGAGCCCTCGGGAGGGGAGGCCGAAGCGCCCGGGCTGCCGCACTCTTCCGCGCCGGCAGACGGGCCGGACCGCGCATCCGGGAGCGCCCTTCCGCCGGTGCCCGACCCGATGGCGGCGGGCGCCGGGACCGAGCCCCGGCCGGCCGACGCCGCGAACCGTCCGCCCGCGGACGACCTGCCGCCCGAGCGTATTTCCGGCACCGCGAATCGGGACCCGCTCGTCGAGCCGCCCGCCGGCGGCCTGCCCCCGGAGAGCGTTCCGCCCGCCGCCGGCCCGGACCTGATCGCCGAGCGCCGCGCCGCGGCCCGGCGGGGCGGCGGTCAGGAGCGGATCGACGCGCAACACGCCCGCGGCAAGCTGACCGCGCGCGAGCGCATCAAGCGCATGCTCGACGCCGACTCGTTCGAGGAGCTCGCGCCGTACGTCGAGCACCGCCACGCCGGCTTCGGGCTCGAGAAGAGTCGGCACGCCGGGGACGGGGTCGTCACCGGGTTCGGCCTCGTCGACGGCCGGCGCATCGCCATCTTCGCGCAGGACTTCACGGTGCTCGGCGGCTCGTTCTCCGAGGTCCAGGCGATGAAGGTGGGCCGCCTGCTCGAGGCGGCCACGAGCAGCGGGCTGCCCATCGTGGCCCTGCTCGACTCGGTCGGGGCCCGCATCCAGGAGGGGGTCTGGAGCCTCGCGGGGTTCGGCGACCTGTTCTGGCGCAACACCCAGGCGAGCGGCGTGGTGCCGCAGATCAGCCTGATGCTGGGGCCGTGCGCGGGAGGCGCCGTCTACTCGCCGGGGCTGACCGACTTCGTCGTGATGACCCGCGGCAACAGCTTCATGTTCATCACCGGGCCCGACGTCATCCAGACCGTCACCGGCGAAGAGGTCGACGTGGAGACGCTCGGCGGGGCCACCACCCACGCGGCGGGCTCGGGCGTCGCGCACTTCGTGACCGACGACGAGAACGGCGCGTTCGCGCTGACCCGGCGGCTGCTCGGCTATCTGCCGTCCAACAACGTCGACGATCCGCCGACCCTCCCGCCCGACGACGCCCTGATCCCGGACACGGCGGCCCTCGACGGGCTCATTCCGGAATCGGCCGAGCTGTCCTACGACGTGCGCGACGCCATCGGCCTCATCGCCGACCGCGACTCGTTCCTCGAGGTGCAGGCGGACTTCGCGCCGAACGCGGTCGTCGGGTTCGCCCGCATCGCGGGCCGGGTGGTGGCGCTCGTGGCCAATCAGCCCGCGCACCTCGCCGGGGTCCTCGACATCGACGCCTCCGACAAGATCGCGCGGTTCATCCGGTTCTCGGACGCGTTCAACATCCCCATCGTGACCCTGGTCGACTGCCCCGGCTTCCTCCCCGGCAGCGGGCAGGAGCGGCAGGGCATCATCCGTCACGGCGCCAAGATCGTGTACGCCTACTCGGAAGCGACCGTGCCGAAGGTCTCGGTCGTGCTGCGCAAGGCCTACGGCGGCGCCTACATCGTGATGAGCAGCAAGATGATCCGCACCGACGTGTGCCTCGCCTGGCCGTCGGCCGAGATCGCGGTGATGGGTCCGAAGGGCGCCGTCAACATCCTGTACGCGCGGCAGCTCGCGGCTCTCGACCCCGCCGAGCGGGACGCCGAGCGGACCCGGCTCCAGGACTCGTTCCAGGAGAAGTTCAACTCGCCGTTCGTGGCGGCGGCGGCGGGGCACATCGACGACGTGATCTACCCCCGCGAGACCCGGGCGCGGGTGACGGCGGCCCTCGACTTCCTCAAGGACAAGCAGACCGCCACCGTGCCGAAGAAGCACGGGAACATTCCGCTGTAATGCTCTCCCAACTCGAGACGGTGCTGGAGATCTCGGCCTACGGCACCGTCATCCTGTTCGCGGCGCTGGCCGGGCTGCTCGGCCTGATGTACCTGCTGACCGCGCGGTGGCCGGCCCGCGCCGCGCAGTGGCTGCTCGAGACGGTCCCCGGCTCGGAGCCGGCGACGTTCGGCCGCATCACCGACGGCGAGCGGGAGCGGCGGCTTCGCGCCGTCGCGATTGCGGTGGCGGTGGCCCGCGCGACGGCCGCGCCGGCCCCCGCCGTTCCCGACCGGACGCCGTCGCACTGGCGGCACGTCCACCTCGCGCGGCGCCTGGGCAGCCGGCCGATGCGCCGGACGGGGGCGCGATCGTGAGCCGCTACCGGGTCACCGTCGACGGCCGGCGGTACTACGTGGAGATCGACGACCCGTATGCGAGCCCGGTCACCGCGACGGTGGCCGGCACGACGTTCTCGGTCGACGTGGAGCCGTCCGACAGCACCGACGTGCCGCTCGGCGACCCCGCGCCGCGGGCGGCGGGCGTGAGGCCGACGGTGGCGGCCGGGGCCCCGGCCGCCACCGTCGGCCAGGGCGATCCCGACCGCATGATCGCGCCGATTCCCGGGGTGGTCTCCTCCATCGCCATCGCCGCCGGGCAGACCGTCGCCCGCGGCGACGAGCTGCTCACGCTCGAAGCCATGAAGATGATGAACGTCATCCGGTCGCCGCGCGACGGCCGCATCGACACCGTGCACGTGGCCCAGGGCAGCCGGGTCGCGCAGGGCGAGCCGCTGGTGTCCTTCGTGCCCTGAGCCGGCTGCGGTTTCCAAGGCGCCGCCCGTCCGCTCTCCGCGGCGCGCACCCGTCTTCATGATTCCCTCGATTGCCCCCGAAGCGCTGTTGATGTTCGCCATCGGCGGGCTCCTGATCTATCTGGCCATCGCGAAGGAGTACGAGCCCACCCTGCTGCTGCCCATCGGCTTCGGGGTGCTGCTCGGCAACCTGCCCAACTCGCCGATGAACCAGCCCGAGGGCATGCTGCAGCTGCTGAAGGCGTTCGGCATCGACACCGAGCTCTTCCCCCTCTTCATCTTCATCGGCATCGGGGCGATGATGGACTTCCGCCCCCTGCTGTCGCAGCCGATGTTCGCGCTGCTCGGGGCGGCGGGCCAGCTCGGCATCTTCGCCACCCTCATCCTCGCCACCCTGTTCGGGTTCCCCCTGAACCAGGCCGCCTCGATCGCCGTGATCGGCGCCATCGACGGCCCCACCAGCATCTACGTCTCGTCGCTGCTCGCCCCCGAGCTGCTGGCCCCGATCGCGGTGACCGCCTACTCGTACATGAGCCTGGTCCCCATCATCCAGCCCCCGCTGATGCGGCTGTTCACCACGCGGGCGGAGCGCCGTATCCGCATGGAGTACGCGCCGCGCCCTGTCCCCCGCAGCGCCGTCATCGCCTTCCCCATCGTGGTGACGATCGGCATCGGCATTCTCGTGCCGCCCTCGGCGCCGCTGGTGGCGACGCTGATGTTCGGCAACCTGCTGAAGGAGTCGGGCGTGGTCGCCCAGCTCGCGAGCACCGCGTCGAACGAGCTCGCCAACCTGTCGACGATCTTCCTGGGGCTCACCGTCGGCAGCCTGATGCAGGCCGAGACGTTCCTGCAGACGCAGACCCTGTTCATCCTCGGCCTGGGCCTCTTCGCGTTCGCCCTCGACACCATCGCGGGCATCCTGTTCGGCAAGGTGCTCTCCGCGGTGTCGCGCGGCAAGGTCAATCCCCTCGTCGGGGCCGCCGGCATCAGCGCCTTCCCCATGAGCGGGCGGCTCGTGCAGCGGGTGGCGCAGGAGGAGGACTTCACCAACCACGTCCTCATGCACGCGATGGGCGCCAACACCGCCGGCCAGCTCGGCTCGGTCATCGCCGGCGGCGTCCTGCTGACGCTCTACGGAATGTTCGGCTAGGAGTCCGGGCCGAGAACGGCGTCGACGGCCGGAGGGTTGGTCGGCGCCGGGCACAGGCCGTTGCGCGACCCTTGCCGTCGCGTCGGAGTCTCACTGACGCGCCGATTGGCGGGCCAGCCCGGCCTGCGGCCCGCTTGCGCGCGGCACCCTCTCGACCCCCGCCGAACGGCGTCTTCGGTGTAAGCTACATCGATCCGAACGTCCAGAAAGGGGAACTGCATGCGCCAGCACTCTTTGGTCGGAACCGCCTGCGCCGCCGCGCTCCTGGTGGTCGCCTCGACGCTCGCGGCCCACGGGCAGTACAGCCTCACCGTCAACCGCGACCGGCTGGTCAACGCCGAGAGAGAGCCGCAGAACTGGCTGCTCATGAACGGCGACTACACGTCGACCCGCTACTCGCGGCTGACCCAGATCGACCGCGACAACGTCGGCGACCTCCGCATGGTGTGGGCGCTGGCCCTCGGCGGCATGCAGGACACCGGGCGGAACGGCCCCGAGGCCGAGCTCAACCCCCTCGTCGACAACGGCTTCCTGTACACCAGCGACGGTTGGGGGACGGTGTACAAGATCGACGCCCGCAACCCGAACTACGGCGAGTTCGTCTGGATCGCCGACCCCGGGGTCGACCACGAGGGCAACACCTCGCGCAGCCGCGGCATCGCCCTCTGGGAGGACCGGGTGCTGCAGAACCTGCCGGACGGCCGGGTCATCTCGATCGACCGCGAGAACGGCGAGATCATGTGGGACGTGGAGGTCACGAGCGTCAACGAGTTCGGCCGCCGCGAGCGTTTCCTCACCGCGCCGATCGTCGCCGAGGGCAAGGTCATCGTGCACAACGGCGCCGGCGACGGCGGCACCCGGGGCTGGGTGGCGGCCCTCGACGTCGACACCGGCGACGAGCTGTGGCGCTGGTGGGTCGTGCCCGAGCCCGGCCAGCCCGGCAGCGAGACCTGGAAGGACGACCACAACGCCTGGAAGACCGGCGGCGGCGGCATCTGGCAGACCGGGTCCTACGACCCCGAGACGAGGCTCTACATCGTCGGCACCGGCAACCCGTTCCCCGGCTACGACGCCGAGTTCCGCCCCGGCGACAACCTCTACACCAACAGCGCCGTCGCCCTCGACATCGACACCGGCGAGCTCGCCTGGCACTTCCAATACACGCCCAACGACTCGTGGGACTACGACGAGGTCGGCGTGCACATGCTCTACGACCTCGAGATCGACGGGCGCATGCGCAAGGTCGTCTCCCACTACGCGCGCAACGGCTTCTTCTACACCCTCGACCGCACCGACGGCAGCTTCATCCGCGGCGCGCAGTACGTCAACGACCTGAACTGGACGGCGGGGCTCGACCCGGTGACCGGGAAGCCCGTCGAGTACGACCCGAACCTCGACGTGCAGATCTACAACCCCGAGGCCCGGGCCATGCGCGGCGACCGCGACGAGATGAAGCGGGCCTGCCCGACCTGGCACGGCGGGGTCGCCCACCAGCCGATGGCCTACAACCCCGTGAAGCACATCGCCTACGGCGTCGGCACCGAGGGCTGCTTCGAGCAGACCGGCGCCGCCATGGTCCCCGCCAGCCCCGCCGGCGACATCGATCCTCAGCGCAGCGAGCGCCGCCAGTACGACAGCGACCTTTACTACGGGGCCCTGACCGCGTTCGACGCGGTCGACCACGAGGTCATCGGGAAGGCGGTGACCGAGATCGAGATCCGCTCGGGGGTCACCTCCACCGCCGGCGGCCTCGTGTTCACGGCACTCCAGGACGGCTGGCTCGTGGCCTACAACGACGAGACGCTCGAAGAGCTGTGGCGCTTCAACGTCGGCACCCCCCTCAAGGGCGCCCCCGTCACCTACGCCATCGGGCCGACGCAGTACGTCGCGGTGCAGTCGAGCGGCCGCCACCTGCACCCGGTGAGGTACGACAACCTCGAGAACTCGAGCTACCTGTTCGTCTTCGCGCTCGACCAGCGCTGACCGTCGGCTCCGCTCTCCCCGGACGGTCCCGCCGTCCGGGGAGGGCGGGCGCACTCCCCGCCGCTCGAACCGGCGCGTCCGCAATGAGTCTCTGCGTTGAGGTGCGCGGATGCTGAGCGACCTTCTTCATGCCGTCCGGGTGCTGGGGAAGGCCCGGGGCTGGACGCTCGTGGTGCTGGTCTCGCTCGCCCTGGGCATCGGCGCCAACACCGCGCTGTTCAGCGCCGTCGACGGCATGCTCTTCAGGACGCTGCCGGTGGCCGATCCCGACGGTCTCGTGCGGCTGCGCTGGACCGGCGACAACGGCGCGGCCCGGGGCGTGATGTCCGCGGGGGCCACCGGGGGAATCGGCGTTTCGGGGTCCTTCTCCTACCCCGCGTTCGAAGCGCTGCGCGACGCCGGCGAGACCCTCGACGGGATGTTCGCGGCGACGCCGACGTCGCTGACCCTGGTCGTCGACGGACGGGCCGAGATCGCGACCGGCCTCGCCGCCACCGGCGACTACTTCCGCGTGCTCGGCGTGCAACCGGCCGCCGGCCGCGCCATCGTCCCCGACGACGACCGGCCGGGGGCCGAGCCGGTGGCCATGATCAGCCACTCGTTCCGGGAACGCCGCTTCGGCCCGGAGGCGAGGCCCGTGGGCACGGTCATCCGCGTCAACGACCTCCCCACCACCATCGTCGGTGTGCTGCCGCCCGATTACGTCGGCATTCGCCGGCCCGACGCCGCGGCGGCCGACGTGCATCTGCCCCTCGCCACCCTGCGGTTGCCGGAAGGCTACGGCAGTCTCACGGACGCGACCATCTGGTGGCTCCCGATCATGGGGCGGCTGGCGCCGGGGGCGACGCCGGCCCAAGTGCAGGGCAACCTGGACGGGGTGCTCCGGGCCGCCGCGCAATCGGCGCTGGCGTCGTTCCTCGACGGTCTGCCGGAGGAGGAGCGGGGGCTCGCGCGGAACCGGAACCGGAGCGCCGAGCCGCGGCTGCTCGTCTCCTCCGGCCGGCAGGGGCTCTACGACGCGAGCCCCCGGTCGTCGGGCCAGGCGCTCGTCCTCGGCGTCGTCGTCGCCCTCGTGCTGCTCATCGTGTGCGCCAACGTGGCCAACCTGCTGCTGTCGCGGGCAGCCTCGCGCGAGCGGGAGGTGGCCATCCGCATGTCCGTGGGCGCCACGCGCGGCCGGCTGGTTCGCCAACTGCTGACCGAGAGCCTGCTCCTCTCCGCGGCCGGCGGGACCCTCGCCCTGCCCGTGGCGTGGGCGGCGCGCCGCCTGTTGCCGTTCGGTCAGGCGAGCCCGTTCGACTGGCGGGTCTTCGCCTTCGCGGGGGGGCTGAGCCTCGCGGCCGGCATCGCGTTCAGCCTCGTGCCCGCCCTGCGCGCCACCCGCGCCGCTCCGTCGGACGCGCTCAAGGAGCAGAGCCGGAGCGTGGCGCTGTCGCGCTCGCGGCTGAGCCGGACCCTGATCGTGGCCCAGGTCGCGTTGTCGCTGGCCCTGCTCGTCGGCGCCGGGCTCTTCCTGAAGACCCTGGCCAACCTGCGCGGCGTCGACGTCGGGTTCAACCCCGAGCAGGTGCTGCTGTTCCAACTGGACTCGACCCGGAGCGGCTACGACCCCGAAGGGTCGGTCGCGCTGTACGCCCGCATCGGCGACCGCCTGCGGGCGCTGCCCGGCGTGCGATCGGTCACCATGGCGCAGACGGCGCTGCTCGGCGGCGGGGTGTGGATGAGCACCGTACACGTCGAGGGGCAGACCGGGGCAGGTCGCGGCACGCACATGATGACGGTGGCCCCCGGCTTCTTCGACACGATGGAGATCCCCCTGCTCGCGGGACGCGGCTTCGAGCCGCGCGACGACGCGGACGCGCCTCGCGTCGCGGTGGTCAACGCCGCCGCCGCGACGGAGCTGTTCGGGACCGACGACGCGGTGGGCCGGCGGTTCGGATTCGACCCCGAGGAGCGGGGCGAGGTCGAGGTCGTCGGGGTCGTCCGGGACACCCGCTACGACGACCTGCGAGGCGCGGCGCCGCCGACGGTGTTCCGCTCCGCCGTCCAGTCTCCGCTGCGCTCCGCCACGTTCGCGCTACGGACTGCCGGTCCTCCGAACACGCTGACGCCGGCGGTGCGCGAGAGCGTCCGCCAGGTCGATCCCCGGCTCCCGATCATGAACGTCACCACCCAGACCGCGGCGATAGCGGAGCGGATGTCGGCCGAGCGCCTCCACGCCGTCGTCTATGCGTCCTTCGGCGGGCTGGCGACGCTGCTGGCCGCCATCGGGCTGTTCGGGCTGGCCTCGTACACGGTGACGCGGCGCACCGGCGAGATCGGCATCCGGATGGCCTTGGGAGCGCAGGCGACGGGCATCGCCTGGATGGTGCTGCGCGAGTCGCTGGTGCTCGTCGCCGCGGGCGTCGCGGCCGGCGTCGGGATGGTGCTGCTAGCCGGACGCCTGGTGGCGAGCCTGATTCACGGCCTCGCCCCGACCGACCCGGTCACGATCGTTCAGGCCGCCACCCTCCTCGCGGGCATCGCGGCGGCGGCCGCCTGGCTCCCCGCCCGACGCGCCGCCCGCGTCGACCCTCTGACCGCGCTCCAGGACGAGTGAGACGGCGGACCGGCCGGTTGTCGTGTCCGAACGCCGTGCCGTCGGACGACACCCGTCGACGATGCTGCGAGGACAGCCGCCCTACCTTGGTCGTCGACGGACGGGTGCGAGCTCGCGACCAGCCTGGCCGCCATCGGCGACCGTCACGGGCGGCTTCAATCAGGTCGAATGTGCTCCGTCAGGAGCCGCGCCGCGTTCTCCTTGGTCAGCGATTCCACGTCCTCGGTGCGCTCGAGGAACGGCCGGACGTCGGCGACGGCGCGGTCCCAGTCGAGGACGTCGATTCGGGCGGCCACGGTTTCCCGCCAGGTTCGGGCGTTCAGCTCCGCGCCGGCCCAGTCGGTCTGCCGCAGCGCCACGTTCAGCAGGGTCAGGTTCGGCGCCGGCCACGTCGGATCGCTCAGGTACCAGATCAAGTCGTACAGGTCCCGCCCCTTGGTGTAGGACCGCTGCAGGACGGCGTGGAGCTTGCCGGCGAGCAGCGACGCCCGGTCGTGATGGCAGAGGCGCAAGGTGACGTGGCGGCGCACGAGGCGGGTGTCCAGCACGGCGCCGGCCGGTGGACGCGTATCGACCTCGATCTTGACCGCGAGCGCCTCCTCCCGACGAAGCGACAGTCCCGCCTCGTGCAGAATGCCCCTGACGCGCACGAACGCGCTGTGCACCGTCCGGCTGTCCCGCATCGACAGGTCGACGACGTAGCCTTCGCGCGCCAGCTCCGCGCGGATCGCCTTCAGCCAGGCCCGCAGATCGTACCGCGACGGGTCGCCTTCGAGCGTGAAGTCGAGGTCTTCGGAATAGCGCGGCAGCGCGAAGAGGAAGCGCAGGCAGGTCCCGCCGTGAAAGGCGAGCGGCACCATTGCGCCCGCCTTCTGCAGAACGCCGAGAATGCGGGCCTGCAGGTATTCGCGGGCCCGGTTGCGGCCCTGCATCGGATCGGCCGCGCGCACGAGGTCGAGAAGATGGTCCTTCACAGGACCTCGCAGATGTCCGCCTGATCACCGGCCATCGCGCGAACTCGCCTGGCCGCCCGCCGCAGCTTCGGCCGGGCCGCGGTCGCCGCCAGCCGTTCCATCAGGTCTAGGTCCAGGGCGTCGAGGTCGAGGCGCAGCCCGGCGAGATGGGGCGATTCGTCGCCGCCCGGACACAGGTGGACGAGATCGAGCAACGCCTTCTCGGGCCGCGCGACGAACGCCTGCTGATGCCCGCCCACCTCCACGCACCGATAGCCGAACAGCAGGTCGCCCTTCAGGTGGCGGAACGAGAACCGGCCGAACGCCGTGCTGCGGAGCTCGGGCCGCGCGGCGGCCACGCTGGTCACCTCGGGCACGTACTCGGGAATGCGCTGCGCGTGCGCCAGCGCGGAGAGGCCGCTGACGTAGGATCCCGGCACGAGGCGGTTGGCGACGAGGAAGGGGTGGGGCGCACATCGGCGATAGGGAGGCGCCAGCGCATACAGTCCCCGCCGCAACCGGTGGAGCCGGCCGGTCCGGGTCCAACGCGCGAGCTGGCGCCTGACGTCGGCGGGGTCGACGGCGCCGGCCAGGAGCAGGCCGGTTTCGAACAGGGGCTCGTCGCCGACGATCTCCAGCAGTTGATCGAATTTCATGGCGGCAAAATGCCGTACATGTCACTTTATCGCGATGGAACTTGCCGGCGCTACCCGGAACAGCTTCGGGGAAAGATGATTCTGCGCCGAACCCGACGCAGGGTGGTGTGGCGGCCTCCGCTTGGCGCCAAACCGACCCTCCAGGAGTCCGCACCGGTTCCACGGCGCAGACGACTACCCCAACATCGACAGCAGGAACCCGGCGGCCACCGCCGAGCCGATCACCCCGGCCACGTTCGGGCCCATCGCGTGCATCAGGAGGTAGTTGTTCGGGTTGGACTCGAGGCCCACCTTGTTGACGACGCGGGCCGCCATCGGCACCGCCGAGACCCCCGCGGCGCCGATCAGCGGGTTGACCTGCCCGCCGCTCAGGCGGTGCATGGCCTTGCCCATCAGGACGCCGGTGGCGGTGCCCACGGCGAACGCCACGAGCCCGATGGCGAGGATGCCGATGGTCTCGACGGTGAGGAAGGTGTCGGCGGCCAGCCGGGAGCCGACGGTCAGGCCGAGGAGGATGGTGACGATGTTGATGAGCTCGTTCTGCGCGGTCTGAGACAGCCGCTCGACCACGCCCGCCTCGCGCAGGAGGTTGCCGAACATCAGCATGCCGATGAGCGGCGACGCGGCGGGCAGCAGCAGGACGACGAGCAGCAGGACCGTGAACGGAAAGAGGATGCGCTCGGTCGTCGACACCGGGCGCAGCTCGTCCATGGCCACCGCGCGTTCCTCTTCCGTCGTGAGCGCCCGCATGATCGGGGGCTGGATGATGGGGACCAGGGCCATGTACGAATAGGCGGCGACGGCAATCGCCCCCAGAAGCTCGGGACTCAGCCGCGAGGCGAGGAAGATCGCGGTCGGGCCGTCGGCGCCGCCGATGATGCCGATGGCGGCGGCGTCCTGCAGCGAGAACTCGATGCCCGGCACGAGCTCGCTCATGGCCAGCGACCCGAGCAGGGTGAAGAAGATGCCGAACTGCGCCGCGGCGCCCAGCATCAGCGTCTTGGGATTGGCGATCAGGGCGCCGAAGTCGGTCAGCGCGCCGACCCCCAGGAAGATCAGCAGCGGGAAGATGCCGGTCGACACGCCGACCGAGTAGAAGTAGCCGAGAATGCCGTCGGGGCCGCCGATGTCGGCCACGGGAATGTTGCTCAGGATCGCGCCGAACCCGATGGGGATCAGCAGCAACGGCTCGAACCGCCGGGAGATGCCGAGATAGATGAGGAGGCCGCCGACCGCCATCATGGCGATCGGCCCGATCCCGCCGAAGTTCGCGAGGCCGGTCGTTTCCCAGAGCCTCAGGAGCAGATCGGATGGCATGCGGCGCGTTCCATGAGTCCAGGCCGAAGTCTCGGGACTGATTGCGCGGAAGGAACCGGTGGCGAAAGTCCCGGCCGCATTCGAGCCGCGATGCATCCCGCGCTTCGGCTCTTGCCGGCGCCCTCCGGGCGCAGTGCAACGCGGGGTCTCATCACGGCTGCTAGGAGATGTGGAGCAGGGGGTCGCCCTTCCGGACCTGGACGCCTTCCTGGACGGCGACCGAGACGATGCGGCCCGCGCGCGGGGCGCTGACGTTGGTTTCCATCTTCATCGCCTCGAGCACGAGGACGACGTCGCCGGCGGCCACCGCCTGCCCGGGCTGCACCCTGACGGCGCGCACGGTTCCCGAGAGCGGCGACGGAAGCGCCTCGCCGGAAGCGGCCGGCGCGGGGGCAGACGGCGCGGGGGCGGCGGCAGGCCCGGCCGCGGGCGCCGGCGGGCGGGCCGGCTGAATCGAGTCGACGGCGCCCTCGGGGCTGACCTCGACGTCGTAGGCTGTCCCGTTGACGTTGACGCGGTACCGGGCCGGGCCCGCGTCGGCTGCGGGGGCGGCGGCCGGCGCGGCCGCAGGCGTCGGGCCGGGCGCCTCTTCCCAGGGTGGCGGCTCGAACGCCGACGGGTCGTTCCGGTTCTTGAGGAACTTCAGCCCGACCTGACCGAACAAGGCGTAGGTCAGCACGTCTTCCACCGGATCGCCGGCGCGCCGAAAACCCTCTTTCTTCGCCAGACCGTCCACCTCGGCCGTCAGCTTCCCCATCTCGGGGGAGATCAGATCGGCGGGCCGGCACGTCACCGGATCGTCCCCGTTCAGCGCCCGCTTCTGCAGATCGGCGTCGACGGGCGCGGGCGTGCGGCCGTACTCGCCGCGAAGAACGCCCGCCGTCTGCCGGGTAATCGTCTTGTAGCGCTCGCCCGACAGCACGTTGACGATCGACTGCGTCCCGACGATCTGCGAAGTCGGCGTGACCAGGGGAATGAAGCCGAGCTCCTCGCGCACCGTCGGCATCTCCACGAGGACCTCGTCGAACCGGTCGGCCGCGTCCTGCTCGCGGAGCTGGTTCTCCATGTTGGTCAGCATGCCGCCGGGGACCTGGGCGGTCAGGATCCTCGCGTCGATGCCGCGCAGCGACCCCTCGAACTTCGCGTACTTCTTGCGCACGCCCCGGAAGTAGGCCGCAATCTCCTCGAGCAGCCCGAGGTCGAGGCCCGTGTCCCGGTCCCCGCCCTCGAGAATGGCGACCACCGATTCGGTCGCGGAGTGGCCGTAGGTGTGGCTCATCGACGAGATCGCGGCATCGGCCATGTCGGCGCCGGCCTCGACGGCCTTCACGATGGCCGCGGTGCTCATGCCGGTGGTGGCGTGGGAATGCAGCGCGACGGGCGCCGACAGCGTCTCCTTGAGCCTCGACACCATCTCTTCGGCCACGTAGGGCTTGATGAGGCCCGCCATGTCCTTGATGCAGACCGAGTGGCAGCCCATGTCCTCGAGGCGCTTCCCGAGATCGATCCACGTGTCCATCGTGTGGACCGGACTGATCGTGTAGGAGATGGCGCCCTGGGCATGCCTGTCCGTCTTCAGCACCGCTCTGACCGCGGCCTCCACGTTCCGCATGTCGTTCATCGCGTCGAAGATGCGGAAGACGTCCATGCCGTTCCCGGCCGCCTTCTCGACGAACGCGTCCACCACGTCGTCGGCGTAGTGGCGGTAGCCCAGCATGTTCTGCCCGCGCAGCAGCATCTGGGTCTTCGTGTTCGGCAGGGCCTTGCGGAACCGGCGCAGCCGCTCCCAGGGGTCCTCGCCGAGGTAGCGAATGCAGGCGTCGAACGTCGCCCCGCCCCACAGCTCGACCGACCAGAAACCGACCTTGTCGATCTTCTCGCAGATCGGCAGCATGTCGTCGATGCGGACGCGGGTGGCGAGCAGAGACTGGGCGGAATCGCGAAGCACCAGCTCGGTGATGGCCAGGGGTTTCTTCATTGCTGCCGCGCGTCCCTTCGATATGCAGTCACCGCCGCGGAGATGGCGGCGATCAGCTCCGTCCCGCCTGGCTCGACGCCGGGCACGGCGGGGGCGTCCGGCATCGGGACGGGCGGGCCCACGGCGAGGGCGAGGCGGGACATGCCCTTGACGGCCAAGACCAGCAGGGTGAGCAGGACGAACACCACGCCCATCCCCGCGAGCATGAGCCGAACCCCTTCGCCGAGCACCTCCGTCAAGACGGCCAACCTCCCCGAAGCGCACTGCCAACGGCCGGAAACGGCACATGCTAGCACAGATCCCCGGCCGTCCCGGCCGGCCACGAGCCTCCTCGTCCACGCCAGGATCGCGACGAGGCGGGCGAGCGCCTCGTCCACGATCGGCTCCGGGACGGCTCCGGGCGCTTCCCGTTCCGGGCGACCGGATCGACGACGCGAGGCCGGTCGCAGCCGATGACCCCGGTCGCCGCCGCGGCCGGCCCGGTGCTTGCGCCACACCGGCCGGCGCGGCTCGCCGTCGGCCGGTCGGGCGGTTCGACGATACCTTCGCGTCTGCCGGTCGTCGATTGGCCATCGTCGGGTGTCTGCGTCGCCGAAGACCCGCCCCGGATGGCGGCGAGAGTAGAATGGGCCGCATGTGCAAAACGCTTTCCGCTCGACACCTGTTGATCCGTTTCGCGGCGGTCGCGGTCGCCGCGTGTCTGGGAACCGTCGGCGCGAGCGCCCAGGACGGCGCCGCCGACGGGGAATGGGGCGTGTTCGGGGCGGACGCGGGCGCCACCCGCTACTCGCCGCTCGACGAGATCGACGCCGGCAACGTCGGCGATCTGGAGGTGGCGTGGCGCTGGAGCGCGCGGGACCAGGGCACGCCGCCGCCGTCCGGCCGGACGCAGATCAGCCCCATCGTGGTCAACGGCGTGCTCTATACGACCATCGGCAACCAGCGCAGCGTGGTCGCCCTCGACGCCGCCACCGGCGAGCCCGTCTGGAACTGGCACCCCGGCGACAACGAGCGCCGGTGGGGCGACATCATCGAGCCCGTCGCGCGAAGCGCCGGGCGCGGCGTCTCGTACTGGTCGGACGGGGCGGGAGACGAGCGCATCTTCGTGGTGACGCCGAGCTTCCAGCTCGTGGCCCTCGACGCCGGGACGGGCGAACGCGTGCTGGACTTCGGCACCGCCGGCGTGGTCGACATGATGGACGACCTGCGCTGGGGCGAGCGGACGGCCGCGGAGCGGGCGGGCCGGGTGGCCAACACGTCGCCGCCGGCCATTCTCGGCAACGCCCTCATCGCCTCGATCTCGCTGCACACCGGCAGCGTGCCCACCCGGGCCTCCCCCAACGAGGTCTGGCCCATGAACATGCCCGGCGACATCGTGGCCTACGACACGCGGTCGGGCCGGATGCTCTGGCGCTTCAACACGGTCCCCAAGGAGGGCGAGTTCGGCGTCGACACCTGGCTGAAGGCGGACGAGTCGCTCTGGGACGTGCCGACCGGCACCCACGACTGGGTGCAGGAGCGTCCGGAGCTCCTCGACGCCTCGTGGAAGTACACGGGGAACGTCGGGCACTGGGCGCCGGTGACCGCGGACCCCGAGCTCGGCCTGTTCTACGTGGCGACCGAGACCCCGACCAACGACTATTACGGCGGCTATCGGCCCGGGGACAACCTGTTCGGCAACTCCGTGCTGGCCCTCGACGCCGAGACCGGCGAGCGGCGGTGGCATTTCCAGCTCACCCATCACGAGCTCTGGGACTACGACATTCCCACCGCCCCCATCCTCGTGGACATCGAGGTCGACGGGGTCGCCATCAAGGCGCTGGTGCAGCTCTCGAAGCAGGGGTTCGCGTACGTGCTCAATCGCGAGACGGGCGAGCCGGTATGGCCGATCGAGGAGCGGGCCGTCGGGGAGTCCGACGTTCCGGGCGAGTGGACCTCTCCGACCCAGCCCTTCCCCACCCGGCCGCCCGCATTCGACCAGCAGGGCGTCACCGAGGACGACCTGATCGACTTCACGCCGGAGCTTCGGGCCGAGGCGCTGCGCATCGTGGAGCAGATCCGGCTCGGGCCCCTCTACACGCCGCCGTCGCTGATCGAGCCCGGCGTCAACCTCGGGACCCTCGGGGCCCCCGGCGCCGGCGGCGGCGTCAACTGGCCGGGCGGCGCGGTGGACGTCGAGGCGGGCCTGCTCTTCGTGCCGTCGCAGACGCGGCCGACGCTGTTCGGGTTGACGGACGGCACCGAGGGGACCGGGGTGCGCTACCACATCTCGTTCTCGCGGGGTGTGCCGACGGTCCGCGACCTGCCCCTCCTGAAGCCGCCCTACGGCCGGATCACCGCGATCGACCTTTCCGCGGGAGAGATGCTGTGGCAGATCCCGCACGGCGAGACGCCGGAGTACGTCCGGCGGCATCCCGACCTGCAGGGCGTGGACGTGCCGCGGACCGGGACTCTCACGCAGAGCTCGGGACTGCTCGCGACGGCCACCCTGCTGTTCGCGGGCGAAGGGCAGCGGGGGGCGCCGGTGCTCCGGGCGTACGACAAGCGCACGGGCGACGTCGTCCATGAGCTTGCGCTGCCGGGGGGTCCGACCACCGGGTTCCCGATCACGTACGGGGCGGACGGCCGGCAATACCTCGTCGTGGCGGCCCTGGATGAGGAGAGAATCGCGGAGCTGGTCGCCTTCTCCTTGCAGTAGCCGTCCGGACCGATAGCGACAACCTCATGAAGACACGCAGGCTCGCGGCGGCGCTGGCGTTCTGCTCTCTCGGCGTCGCCGGGTGCAGCCCGGGAACGATGGTCCGGTGCGCATTGACGGACCTCATGACCCCCGAGCCGGGGCCGCAGCCCGCCGACACCCGGGCCGTCGCGGCGACGGCGGAGACGACGCCCGTCCCGGACGCCTGCGATGCGGCGGACGACCCCGCCGTCTGGGTCAACGAATCGGACCCCGAGGCGAGCCTGATCGTCGCCACCAACAAGCTGCGCGGTCTCGTCGTGTACGGCCTCGACGGCGCCGTCGTCTCGACGAACGACGTCGGACGCGTCAACAACGTCGATCTGCGGGACGGCGTGGACGTCGGCGGCGAGGACACGATCGTGGTCGCGGCCACCAACCGCACCACCTGGACGATCGACGTCCTCGGGCTCCATCCCGACAGCGGAGCTCTGACCCCGCTGCTCGACGCCCCCATCTCGCCGGACTTCGACGAGGACCCGTACGGCCTCTGCCTGTACCGCAGCGCGGCGACCGGCGACCTGTACGTCTTCGCCAACGACCAGGGCGGCGCGGTCGAGCAGTGGCGCCTGGACAGCGGCGGCTCGGGCATGACCGGCACGCGTGTCCGGTCGTGGGCGGTCGGGAGCCAGACGGAAGGGTGCGTCGCCGACGACGCCAACGGATGGCTGTTCATCGGCGAGGAGGAGGTCGGCATCTGGCGCTACCGCGCCGAGCCGGGGTTGTCGACGGCGGAGCGGGTCGCGGTCGACCGGGTCGGGGTGGGCGAGCCGGCGGGCGGGCACCTGGCGTCGCACGTCGAGGGCCTGTCGATCTACGCGCCGCCGGGCGGCGGTCCCGACGACGGCTACCTGGTGGCGTCGAGCCAGGGGAATCACACCTACGTCGTCTACGACCGCGCCCCGCCGCACGCCTACCGCGGGACCTTCCGCGTCGGCGAGGCAGGAGCGGTGGACGGCATCGAGGACACCGACGGCCTGCACGTCGTCTCGGCCCCGCTCGGTCCGCGCTATCCGATGGGCCTGCTCGTCGTGCAGGACGGCGTCAACCTCGCCCCGGACGGCGCCGAGGCCAACCAGAACTTCAAGCTGGTCTCGTGGCGGGACGTGCTCGAGGCCCTCGGCCTCGCCCCTTCCGAAGTCGATGAGCGAGAGTGACGTCCATAGCCAGGATCGTCACGGTTGAGGTTTCTCCTCTGCGATCTGGATCAAGTTGCCGCACGAATCGTCGAATACCGCGGTAATGACAGGCCCGAGGTCTGTCGGCGGCTGTACGAACCGCACACCTCTGGCCACGAGACGCTCGTGTTCGGCCTTGACGTCGTCGACCGCGAAGGACGTATAGGGGATGCCGTCCTCCACAAGCGCCTTCTTGAACGGACGCACCGCGGGATGGCCATCAGGCTCGAGGACAAACTGCGTCCCCTCTGGAGCTTCCTCGGATACGACCGTGATCCAGGCGTGCTCTCCCAGGGGGATGTTGTGCTTCAACTGGAAGCCGAGCGTTTCCGTGTAGAAGCGTAGTGCCTTCTGTTGGTCGTCAACGAAAACGCCGGCCAGGTGGATTCTCATCTTTCGAATGCCCTTTCATCTGTCGAGAATCGGCCAACGCTCCGCGATGGCCGTCAGCGGGCCGCCCTCGAACCAATGGAGCTTCGACCTCCCCTCGCGCCTCGTGCGAATCAGCCCGGCGGCCTCCAGGACGTCCAGGTGTTGCGCGATCGCCTGCCGTGAGGAGTCGATGCCGTGCTTCATGGTCAGGCGTGCGCAGATCTCAAAGAGCGATTGACCTGACCGGTCGACGAGTTCGTCCAGGATGGCTCGTCTGGTCGGGTCAGCGATCGCGCGATACACGTCCACAAAAAACCAGTCCAAGGCAAGTGCCCGCTTGCATGTCAGGGCTCATGATATGCAAGCGCGTGCTTGCATGTCAACTGTTGCCGGCCTGCCGGTGGCCGTCACCGGCGAGCGAATCTCGGGGCTTCAGCTGGTCTGTCGACGCCGGTTGATGTGCTCCAAGGCTGCCATCGCAAGGAATCCCGAACGGGTGGTTCCGGCGAGCCTGGCAGCCTCGTCGAGGCGTTCCAGCGTGCGGCGCGCCATGGGGGTGTTCAATCGGACCGTCTCGCGAAGCGCCTCCAGTGTCGTCGCCGAGGGCAGCCAGCAACGGCTCGACGTCGGCCGCCTGGATGGCCACCACGAGATCCACGTCGAGGGTCGAGCGGGGCTCGCCGCTCACGGAGCTTGCGAGGACGTGCTCGATGCCCTCGACCTCTCCCCTCCCGAGGGGCATGAGCGAGAGTGACGCCTCCCGGTGCTCGTCGCCGCGGCGAGAATCCGGACCACAATCGTCGGCACAGGAGTCCTCATGACTGTCAAGGGCTCGAGGCTGACGACCCGGATCTCGCCCCGCTGCATTCACAGCAGCTCGTTGCCGACCGGCTTGGCCTCGAGCCCCGGTAGCCGAAAGTTCACGTTCTTCTCGCTTCCAGTAGCGCCCGCTCGAGCAGGTCGGTGACGGCCAGGAGGTCCGCGCCGCGCCGCAGGTACTCCTCGTCCAATCCGCGGTCCTGGACGGTCACGATCCCGAGAACGTCGCGCCACTGGCGATCCGAAACCTCGCCGCCGAGACGGTACCAGCGCAGCTTCTGCAACAGGATGTCTTCGGGCGTGTAGACGTACAGGAAGCGCTCGGGGTCCGCGGCGACCCGCAGGCGGACGCGACGTTCCAACGCCTGCTCGTCGAGCGGAGATCCGCCGAGCACGAACAGGTCCACCTTCGTAGAGGTGGCTTGGTGAAACACGTTGACGCTCGACCGCCGCCGCACGGCCCGGTGGACAGCTTCCGCATCGGCATGAAAGTCGTCGCCGAGCGCCGCCAGCAATGGCTTGACGTCGGCCGCATGGATGGCGACCACGAGATCCACGTCGAGGGTCGAGCGGGGCTCGCCGCTCACGGAGCTTGCCAGGGATCCGCCGACGACGTAGCGCAGGCCGCACTGTTCGAGGGCGCGCGCCACCGACAGCGCCACTTGCAGCGGCTCGAAGTCGATGCTCACGGCTCGAACAGACCCGTCGCGTCCGGGTACAGCTGGACCGTACGTTCGCGACCGAGCTTGATCGCGGCAAGCCGGAGAAAGCACTCGCGTTCCGACGCATGAGGATGGCGATGTCGGACGCCCGCGAGGGCCAGCGCCTGAACCTGCCGCGAGAGGGCATTGGCCGCCAGCAACCGGTCGAGAGGCGACATCCGCCGCCACGCCTCGATCTGCAGACGTTCGATCTCCGGCGATGTGTCCGCGCTCAACACGCCGCCCTCGACGGGACCTCGCCGCGGGTCGCTGACCACGCGGGAATTGTAGCGCGCCGGGGCGATAAACCACCCGCGTCGGATCCTCCGTTTCCTCCCCGCCGTCCGTCTGGAATGGCAGAGACGGAACCGAGCCCCGGCGAAGTCCGACGCCGGCCGCGACGGATCTTTGGGCACCATGCCAGGACGGAGGCTCGTCGCCGGGCAACCAGTGGCCACGCCCTTCCGGCTCCGGATCGGCGCCCCGGGTCAATCAGCACCGCAGCCGCGCCAGCACCGGGAACTCGTCGAGCCGTCCGCCTGGCCCGCCGAGTTGACGCGACGGTGGACCGTACCCGTCGGCCAGGGCTACGCCACGCCGATCATCGTCGGCGACCGGGTCTTCATCTTCACGCGCCAGATCGTGGCAGGACGTGCTCGACGCCCTCGACCTCGCCCCTGCCGAGGGGCCATGAGTGGCCATGAGTGAGAACCACGCCTCCGGGTTCCCGCCGCCTGCCAGCGACCAGGACCACCGTCGTCAGCACACGCAACCCGACGTCCATCAGTTGTGGTTGAGGTGGCGGCTGTCGACGCCGCCGAGCATGAACTCGGCCGGTCACCGCTCCCGCCACGACGTTGCGCGCGCTGCATCCAGGATTCAACTGGCCTGTTGGCGCCGGTTGATGTGCTCCAGGGCTGCCATCGCAAGGAATCCCGAACGGGTGGTTCCGGCAAGCTTGGCAGCCTCGTCGATGCGTTCCAGCGTGCCGCGCGCCATCGAGATGTTCAGTCGGACCGTCTCGCGAAGCGCCTCCAGTTCGGCAAGGTCGACCTTGACGGCGCCGATCATCTGACCGGGGCCGAGCGGCGGTACCATGCTGTTCGGCTCCGGGACGGGCCTTCCATCCTCGACCATCACCTCCAGGTGGCCAAGGATTGCCTCCCCGGCGTTGGCGAGGGCCTGTTCCAGCGTGTCACCGGCAGACACGCAGCCCGGCAGGTCCGGCACGGTGACGCCGTAGTCGGTGCGATCCGTTTCTGTGTGTAGTACGACAAGAAACTGCATCCTACCGATCCCCCCACTTCCAGCCTGCCTGCCGGAAGATGTCTCGCAGCGTGCCAAGCATGACGTCTCGACGCGGGTGCGGTACGGTCACAACGCCGGGCCTGGTCGGGTGCGTGAAGTGATGGTGGCTGCCCTTCACACGCCGAAGCACCCAGCCGGCTCGCCGGAGCCGCTTGATGACTGCCGCACTGTTCATGTGTAAATAATACACATCGAGTGCACTCGTCAACCAAGACGGCGGCAGAGGCACCTGCTGACGCGGACGACGCCAGTCGGCGAAGTCCGTCGAGGAGCAGACCGAGCAGTCCGACCGTCACTGCCGACCGACCTTGCGGGGCACTCGAAATGAACCATGGCGTACCCCTGGACCGGTGTCTCGCGTCCCCGATGCTGCAGAGACGGGTCCCCGCCGCGCTGATCGACAGGACCCAGGCAGCGATGTGGTCGCACGCCGCCGACCTTCGCCGGGCCGCGGACCAAACGTCGCTCGTGCACGGCGACTTCGGCGGGCGCAACCTCATCGTCCGGCAAGTGGCCGGCCGTTGGGTAGCAGCGGCGGTGCTCGACTGGGAGTTCGCGCTCTCCGGTTCCCCGCTCGCCGACGTTGGACACTTCCTTCGGGGGGTGGCGGCGCCGGGGTTCTTCGGCGAGACCGTCCGCGCGTTTCCCCCCGACCTCTGGATCCCTCTGCAGCACGAGCCGACGATTGCCGGGGACGGCTCCCTGTTGCATGGGATAGCATGATCAGACATGAGAGTCTTTGGCGTTGAGTCCGACGGCGGGTTCACGGAGTACGAGCAGTTGCCATTCGAGGTCGAGCATGAGGAATCCGTCCTCGAGGAGTGGTTGGAGTCCAACCCCGACGGGATTCTCGAAGACGAGCGGATTCTGGTTATCGGACGTCAGGTTCGGACGGAACTTGGTGGGGCCATCGACCTGCTTGGCGTGGATCGGGAGGGCAACGTGGTCGTTGTCGAACTGAAACGGGGCCGCACGCCGCGGGACGTCGTAGCGCAAGCACTGGAATACGGCGCGTTCGCCGCGCCGCTTGATGTGGACGCGCTGGAGAGCATTCTCCGCGCGTATCACGATGACGACTCCGCGAGTCTCGCCGACCACCACCGGCAGTGTTTCGGAATCGGCGAGTCCGAGGCCATCGCCTTCAACAAGGATCAACGCATCGTGATCATCGGCCAGCGGGTGACGCCGGAGATCAGGCAAACTGCGTCGTTCCTGGGAACTAAGGGAATCCGTGTCACCTGCGTCGAATTCACGTTCTTCCGGGCCGCCGGTGGCGGCCGTTTGCTGTCTCAAGAGGTCGTCGTCGGTAGAGAACACGCGAAGCCGCGCCGGTTGACTTCCGAGCGTCTACCGGTCGTGTCGGAAGACAGGTTCCTGAAGTCCTGTGACAAGCACGGGAAGGCCGTCTTTTCCCCGATTCTCGACTTGGCGCGACGCAAGTCCATGTCCGTCCGCTGGGGAACCAAGGGCTTTTCAGTCGGTGTCGATGTTGACGGTACGCGAGTGGTCGTCTGCTACGCCTACCCACCCGGTAGCGTGTACAGGCAGTCGATCTATACGGCCCTGCGCGACCGCGCGGGCATCCAGAAGAAGACAGCCGCGCCTGCGGAGGCGGTCGACCGACTCCGGAAATCGGCGGAGGCAACGGGACTGTTCACGGCTGCTGGCCGAGACTTGAGGTGTCCCATCGACCGGCCCTTCACGAACGATGAAGTGGACACGCTCGTTGCGTGGTGCGAAACCGTGGAGCAGGCCGTCGTAGAGCACGGACCGACTTCGGGGCCCGAGCGATAGCCGTGACCACACGTGTCAAGGCAGCGTTAGCTGGTGAATGTCCGCAAGTCCTTCATAATAAATGACTTACTGTGAGTGCATCAGCCCTGATTCCCTCGTCGATTCCCCCATCCGGAGCGGGAATCCATAGGACAATCGCAGCTGTTTACGGACCGCACCGTATCGCGGCTTGCTCAGCGCCCGCCCCGTACAGCGCCAGCAACTCGCGGAGGGCGTCGTCGCAGAGATCCGCAGGCCAGCCGTACGCGGCAGTCTGCTGCGCGCACGGCTGGTCCGCGATCACCCTCGCGCGGTTACCTCGGCTCTGCACTCCACCGTTGAGCCGCTCAGGATGACACTCCCTGTCACGTGAAAACGCTCGGTCTCGTTCTCCGACATGAAGCCCAGGAAATCGATGCCCACGCGCTCGCCGTTCGCGAACGCGGTTACCTCCACGGTCGTCAGGTCTCGGTGTGCGTGGACCGTCCCCCCGATTTCGACGTCGGCAAGGCCGCTGTTGCCAAATAGGTACTCACCCTCGCAGGTCGAGACGGTCACGGTAAAGCCCGGCCCGGATGGCGCTGTCGGGCTGCCTTCGCAGCCGGCCGTGCCCGCGAGCGCAGACACGAGCGCCGTTCCAATGATCCACTGCCGTGCAGCCCTCGGTGGAGCCAACTCGCCCCAGTACGAAGTCCTGTGCATAGCCAACAGCCTTCTGCTTGAATCCTGTCGCTCGAACTACTTCACCCTGGGACAGGTCTGCCCGGCCTACGTAGCGATTGACCGGCACGCGACCCGGCGGCTGCGCCAGTGGTTGAGCCGCAAGCACAAAGTGCGGACCGGGAAAGTACGGCGCTTCCCGGTGCGGGTCTTGCCCCCTCACGCTTCCTCCCTCACGCATCCGGGTCCGACCCTTCTACGGCAGAGCGTCTATCCGCCACTGTGACGTACCCGATACCCTGCTGGCCCTGAACCCGCTGAGGTTCACATTGCCACTTGAGCAAATGTTGCCGAAACAACCGCGGCCATCCGAGCGGACCTCGAACCGGTTGGTACCGACGTTTACGCCGGGGATGTCGACGGTGCAGTAGTCCCCTGGATTCAGCAGCTGCCCGACGCGGCATGCACTCCCCCCGCCGCCGCCAGACACGGTCACCGAGATCCTCTGAGTCGCGGTGAGGCCGCCCGGGTCTTGCGCCGTCACCGCCACCGTAGCGCTCCCCGAACCGCTGGGTGAAAGCGTCACGGTGCTCCCCGATGTCGAGGCGGAAACCACGGAAAGGGCACTCGACCTGGCCGAGTACGTCAGCGTGTCGCCGTCCGGGTCGGTGAAGTACCGGGCGACGTTCACCCGCGTGCTAGACGCGCCCGCGGTCAGCCGCTGGCTCGGGATTGAGCCGGAAGCCTGAGGAGCACGATTCGTGCCGCCCCCGTCTGACTGCCACGGGCGGCTCTCGCAGCCTCCGCACGACAACTCGACATCCGTGCTGCTGACCCGGTTGAAGACCTTCAGCTCGAAGCGCGAGGCGCCGGCCACGTCCCGACTCGCTACCAGAATCGAGAACGTCGCATTCGCGCCCTGACGGGTTGTCGAGCCGAGCGTGTCCGAGTCCTCAGCAAGCAGATTGCCTTGAGCGTCGTAGACGTAAGACCGCACCCTGGCCAGCCCCGTGAGCGGCGTTGACGCGTTGTTCGACACCGTCCCCTCGATGCGGTAGAACGCACTCGACTGCTTGAACTGCCGCACGTCGGAGACGGTGACATCCGATTGGGAGGCGGGACCGCCCAGGAGCGAGTGTTCGCGAACTAGGGTGACGTTGTAGGTGAGTTCGGCATCCTGGTTCCGCTCCTGGATCACGAACCGCCACTCGACTGGCTCGGTGGTGGCATGGACCCCGTACGAGACGAACAGCCGGCCGTCGGCCCCGTACCCGTCGAGCAAGGGTTCCCACTCGCTGCCGTTCTGGCGCTGGAGTTGCGTGCGTACCCACCGGTCGGCCGGTGTGTAGGTGAAGGTCAGGGCGTGCTGCTGCACCTGCTCCAGGCCGGCGGTGTCAGGCCGTACGGTGAACGTCAGGGTCAGGGTCCGGTCCGTCGGGATCTGTCCGATGGCACCGCGTGCCGCCGCGTCGAGCAGAGTGTTCGTGAAGTGCTCCAACTCCTCGCCGCTCAACCGAGAGGCCTCAATCTGTCTCTGGAGCTCGTGGGGGTCCAGCTCGCCCAGCGGGATCTCGATCGTGCCCTGCCCGCTCGCGTTCGAGCCCGCGGTGATGGCGGCCAGCCACACGAGAAACGCACCTCCAACGGATCGCGTTGATCTGAGTCCGGTCATTGCCGTCTCCTTTCGATGTCGGATTCCCGCCGCCGGGGAACAGGCTCGCCCAGCGGCGGGAGCCGTGAGGGATCGATCTGGCTGATCGCGTGCAACCCGCCGCCGGCCGGCCGGATGCGGTAGGTGGCCTCCGGCGTCCTCACTGTCCCCGCGACCACCTCGCCGTTCACGACCAGGGTCACCGTGCCCATCTCGACGCCCGCCAGTTGCCCCGACAGCGAGTAGCCGCCGGAGAAGGTCGGCGCCGTCCGCTCCACCAGCCCGGTGAACGTCGCGTCGTCGAACAGGTTCAGCCGCAGCACGCCCGAGGGTCCGGCCGCGCCGCCCACGCCCGCCGCCGCGTCCACCGGCGGCGAGAGTTGCCCAAAGTCGATGGCGACCAGACGCCGCCGCAAGGTCAGCGAATCGGGAGGGGTCTCGGAACCGGGAGCGGCAACCACTGTCGCCGCCTCCACCGACCGGAATAGGCCGGCAGTCTGCCCCGCCGCCTGACCCGCCGCCAACGCGGCCAGCAGCAGTATCCCTGCCAGTACCGGGGGCCAGCCCCCACCGCGCGGTGATGGCGGAACGTGTCTCTTTGAGTCCATCTCAGCCCTCCAGGCGCCGGGCCCGGCCGCTCCTGCCGCGCCCGAGCTGCCTCACTCCAACGCCACCACCGCGGCGCGCAGCTCCGTCAGGTGCACCGCCCGGATTGGGGTCGCTCCCCCCAAAGGAGCGGCGTCGGTCCACCGCCGCACCGGTCGTCCCGCCGCCGAGAACGCCTCGTCGAGCGCCTGCCGCAACTCCAGCAGATGCGCGAGCCTCACCGGTGTCACCCCCGGCCGCAGCACCGGGTCCGTCCAGCGGAACCCTCGCAGCCCGCCTGTGGTCCGCAGGATGTCGATCCGCGTTCGCAACTCCGTGAAGTGAACCGCCTTGATCGGCGTCACTCCGGGCTGGATCGGGTCGTCGGTGAAGGGCGCTGGCGCAGCCGCAACCGTCACCCTGAAACGCTGCGTCGCGCTCAGGCCGCCAGGGTCGGTCGCCGTCACTCGCATCGTTGCCACGCCCTCGCCCACCCCCGTCAGCGTCACGCGGGGACCCAGTGCCTGCACCGTCGCCACGCCGGGCGCCGACGACGATACCACGTAGGTCAGCGCATCGCCGTCGGGGTCGTCGAACGCTGGGGACACGTCGACGGTCAGCATGCCGTTCAGGTTCAGTCGCTGGTCCGGGAGGGTGCCCACCGCGACCGGCGCGCGGTTGACGCGCGGCGGGCGATCCCGCCACGCCGCCGCCGCGGGACCGGTCGCATTGAGGACCGCCGCCGCGTCGGCCGCACCGGTCACCCCCGACCCCGTGCCGAAGGCGACACCCAGCGGGTCGCCCTCGTAGCGCTGCCGCGGATTCGAGAAACGTGGCACGCTCAAGCATCTGGCGTCCGTCAGCCCGCACTGAAACCACTCGTACGCCATGATCGTGGCCCAGCGGCTGGACGCCGGGGCGCCTGCCCGGAACATCTCCTGGTTCACGTAGCCGTACGCCGGGTGCGACAGCGCGCTGTCTTCGGCGAGCTGTACCCGGAACCGGTCGTGACGCAGCCCCAGGTTGTGGCCGAGCTCGTGCGCGAAGACGATGCCGCCGCAGTCGAGGAGGGTGAGCCCGAAGACGCTGGGGATGTCGGCGGCGATGCCGCAAACCGGGTAGTCGGGGTCGCTCACGATCAGATGCACGAGGTCGGCCCCTACGTCGTCGCGCAGGGCGTGCACTTCGTCGAGGTGGCCGTCCGACGGGTCCGCGAGACGGTAGACGTCGTCCGGGTCGATCTCGGTGTACGCCACCTCGGACCGGGCCACGAGGGCCAGACTCGGGTTCACCCCGCTCGCGGCGTAGGCCTGGTTGGTCTCGGCGATCCAGAGGTCGATCTCGGCTTCGATCCCGGCCGTTCCGCCCGCCGCCTCGCGCGCGGCCGAGGTATAGACGACGGCGATGTCGATCGTCACGTCCGGCTCCGTCTCGCACGGAGGCCCCCAGAACTCGATAGTCGCCAGCCATTCATCCCAGGCGGCGGGCGCGCAGGTTCGGGTCACGAAGATGTCCAGTTCCTCGATAGCCGACTGCTCCAGACCGGCCGGGAGCGGTCCGGACAGGCCCCAGGCGTAGGACAGGTCCAGTCGTTCGAGGTTCGCCAGGCTCCCGAGCGTGGCTGGGATTGGCCCCGACAGGTCGCTGTGGGAGAGGTTCAGCGTCCAGAGGCTCGGCAGACTCCCCAGCTCGCGCGGAATTCGGCCGGTCAGGGCGTTCCCCTGGAGCTCCAGGTACTGAAGGCTCTTCAGGTCTCCCAGTTCGCGCGGGATCGGGCCGGCCAACTTGTTCCAATCGAGGTACAAGTCGGTGAGGTTCGCCAAGCTCCCCAGTTCGGCTGGGATCGGGCCCGTCAACTCGTTCGAGGAAAGCCCTAGGTAGCGGAGACGGGGCAGGTTTCCCAACGACACCGGAACCGGGCCGGTCAACTCGTTGCTGGCAAGACCGAGCCACTCCAGCTTCGCCAACTCTCCGAACTCGACCGGAATCGAGCCGGTCAACTCGTTGAAGTCGAGGTCGAGTCGCTCCAGGTTCGCCAAGTTGCCCAGTTCGGCCGGGATCGGGCCGCGCAGACTCGCGGCGCTCCACCAATCCCCATAGAGGTCCAGGAATCGCAGGTGAGTCAAGCTCCCCAACCACGGAGGAACCAACCCGGTCAAGTCGTTGAAGCCGAGGTAGAGCCCCTCCAGGTTCGTCAGGCCTGCGAGTTCGAACGGAAGCGTGCCGGCCAAGCCGTTGTCGTAGAGCGACAGATCCGTAACGCGGCCGTCGGCGTCGGTGGTCACCCCGTGCCACTCGCCCAGCGGAGCCGATGTCTTCCAATTCGTGTTGTCCGTCCAGTTCGGACCATCGGTGGCGTCGTAGAGCGCCTCCAGCGCTCTCCGGTCCGACTCCACGCTGCCCTGCGGGTCCGGGTCGGCGGGCCCCTCCACGGTCGCCGAGAACGCCTGCGACACGCTCAACCCGCCCGGATCGGTCGCCGCCACCCGGACCGTCGCCGTCCCCTCGCCCGCCCCCGTGAGGGTCACGACGGCGCCCGTCGCCTGCGCCCGGACCAGCCACGGCTCGGCGGACGCCGCCGTGTAGGTCAGCACGTCGCCGTCGGGATCGACGAACGCCTGCGAGACGTCCACCCCGAGCACATCGCCCACCGACTCCAGTCTCCGGTCCAGCAGCGTTCCCGCCGCCACCGGGGGCCGATTGGCGGCATCGGTGGAGCGGTCCCGCCAAGCCGCCACCGCGGGCCCCATGGCTTCGAGGACGGCCGCCGCGTCCGAAGCGCCGCTCAGCCCCGACCCCGTGCCGAAGGGGACGCCCAACGGGTCGCCGCCGTAGCGCTGACGGGGGTTCGAGAAGCGAGGCAGCTCCGAGCAGGCGACGTCGGCCAACCTGCAGTGCCCGCGGTAGGACATGATCGTGACCCAGCGAGCCGATTGCGGCGCGCCGGCGCCGAACACCGCCTGATTCACGTAGCCGTAGGCCGGGTGCGAAGACAGGCTCCCCTCGCCGAGGTCCACCTGGAACCGGTCGTGACGCAGCCCCATGTTGTGCCCGAGCTCGTGCGCGAAGGTGATGCCGCCGCAGTCGATGCTGGTGAGCCCGAAAACGCCGGGAAGCTGCGCTATGCCGCAAACGTAGGAGTCGAAAGAGATCAGATGCACGAGGTCGGCGCCGGTCCGGTCGCGCAGGGCGTGCACCTCGTCCATGTGGCCATCCGACGGATCCGCGAGGCGGTCGAGGTCGAGCTCGGGGAACTCCTCGGTGTACGGCACCTCGGACCGACCGACCAGCGCCAAGCGCTGCTGCACGCCGCTCGCCGCGTAGGCCTCGTTGGTCTCGGCGATCATGAGGTCGATCGCCGCCTCAATGCCGGCGCCGCCGCCCGCCCATTCCCGCGCGGCTGGCGTATAGACGACGGCTACGTCGATCGTCACGTCCGGCTCCGCCTCGCACGAAGGCCCCCAGAACTCGATCGTCGGGAGCCATTCATCCCAGGAGGCGGGTGCGCACGTCTGCGTCACGAAGACGTCCAGCTCCTCGAGAGCCGACTGCTCCAGACCGGCGGGAAGCGGTCCCGACAGGCCCCAGTTGTAGGACAGGTCCAGCCGCTCGATACTCGCCAAGTTGCCCAGCTCGATGGGCAGTCGACCCGTCAACTCGTTCTCGTGCAGAGACAGCTCCTCGAGGCCAACCAAGCTGCCCAGCTCGGCGGGAACCGGGCCGCTCAACTCGTTCCAGCCGAGGCTCAGCGTCTGGAGGTTCGCCAGGTCGCCCAGGTCGGCCGGAATCGGGCCGCTCAACTCGTTCCAGCCGAGGCTCAGCGTCTGGAGGTTCTCCAGGTCGCCCAGGTCGGCGGGAACCGGGCCGGTCAACTCATTCCCGGGGAGGTACAGCTCCCGGAGGTTCTCCAGGTCGCCCAGGTCGGCCGGAATCGGGCCGCTCAACTCGTTCCAGCCGAGGCTCAGCGTCTGGAGGTTCGCCAGGTCGCCCAGGTCGGCCGGAATCGGGCCGCTCAACTCGTTCCAGCCGAGGCTCAGCGTCTGGAGGTTCGCCAGGTCGCCCAGGTCGGCGGGAACCGGGCCGGTCAACTCATTCCCGGGGAGGTACAGCTCCCGGAGGTTCTCCAGGTCGCCCAGGTCGGCCGGAATCGGGCCGCTCAACTCGTTCCAGCCGAGGTTCAGCGTCTGGAGGTTCGTCAAGCCGCCCAGTTCGGCGGGAATCGGCCCCGTCAACTCGTTTCCGAAGAGATTCAACCACTTGAGGTTGGTCAGCTTGCGCAACTCGGGCGGTAACGGACCGGTGAGGTCGTTCCCCGCAAGCGACAAGCGTTGGAGAGCACCCAGCTCCCAAGCTCCGGGGGGAATCGGGCCGATCAGTCCGTTCCATGTGAGCTCGATATCCGTGACGCGGCCGTCGATGTCGGTCGTCACGCCGTGCCACGCGCCCAGGAGAGCCGATGTCTTCCAGTTCGTGTTGTTCGTCCAGTTCGGGCCGCCGGTCGCGTCGTAGAACGCCGTCAGCACCGCACGGTCACCCGCGTGGTCGTTGTCGCACGAGGACGCGCCCACGAACCTCCCTCCGCGCGCTTCGATCGCCGCCTTCCACCGCCGAAACGCAGGATCGGACGGAATGCAGACGTCGGTCTGCGACACGTCGAACAGCTGGAGCTTGCCGAGGTCAGTCAGGGCCACCGGAATCGGGCCGCTCAACTCGTTCCAGCCGAGGCTCAGCGTCTGGAGGTTCTCCAGGTCGCCCAGGTCGGCCGGAATCGGGCCGCTCAGTTCGTTCCCGGCGAGCTCGATATCCGTGACGCGGCCGTCGATGTCGGTCGTCACGCCGTGCCACGCGCCCAGGAGAGCCGATGTCTTCCAGTTCGTGTTGTTCGTCCAGTTCGGGCCGCCGGTCGCGTCGTAGAACGCCGTCAGCACCGCACGGTCACCCGCGTGGTCGTTGTCGCACGAGGACGCGCCCACGAACCTCCCTCCGCGCGCTTCGATCGCCGCCTTCCACCGCCGAAACGCAGGATCGGACGGAATGCAGACGTCGGTCTGCGACACGTCGAACAGCTGGAGCTTGCCGAGGTCAGTCAGGGCCACCGGTATCGGGCCGGTCAAGGCGTTGAAGCCGAGGACCAGAAACTCCAGGTTCTCCAAGCGTCCCAGGTCGGCCGGAATCGGGCCGGTCAGTTCGTTCCCGTCCAGCTGCAACTCCCAGAGGTTCACCAGTCTTCCCAGTGCCTCCGGGATCGGCCCGGTCAACTCGTTCGATTGGAGACTCAGCGAGCCGAGGTTCGCCAGATTTCCCAATTCGGCCGGGAGCGGGCCGCTCAGGGCATTGCCGGCGAGGTGGAGCTGCCAAAGGCCGGCCAAGGCTCCCAGTTCCCCCGGTATCCGGCCGGTCAACGCGTTGAAGCCGAGGCCCAGATTCTCGAGATTCTCCAGGTTTCCGAGTTCGGCCGGGATCGGGCCGGTCAACGCGTTATCGCTGAGAAGCAGGTCGATGACCCGGCCGTCCGCGTCGGTCTTCACGCCGTGCCACTCACCCAAGGGAGCCGATGTCTTCCAGTTCGTGTTGTCCGTCCAGTCGGGCCCGCCGGTCGCGTCGTAGAGCGCCTCCAGCGCTGCACGATCGGATATCTCCGTTGTTGTCGACGACCTCACCGTCACCGCGATGGTCTGGCTCGCGCTCTCGCCATGGCCGGTCTTGACCCGCCCACCGAGGCCATCGCGGGCGGTGACCGCAACGGTCTGGGCGGCAGCCGTTCCCGCGAAGCCGACGAGGTACGCGACGCCGGCCGCGGCCAGACGGGTCTTCAGGCGCACGCTCACCGCCTCCATATGGATCTTCGGATTTGGCGGATTACGCCGGCACAATGCAGGACGAGCACTTCCCGAGGCCGAGGTGAAGTGGCGATTCAGAAATGGGGGGGGGGGGGGGGGGGGGTAAATGCCCTTTTTTCAATGAGTTACATGAATAGATCCTCGCGTGGCGACATGCCGCAACTCGCGCACGACGAATCAACGAACCGAACGTGCGCCGGTTCCGCGACGACATGGTCTGGAACTCTAGCCTGCCCTTCCGCGGGTCCATCCCCGCGCGCGGGTCCATCCCCTTCCGCGGGTCCATCCCCGCGTGTGCGGGGAATCCTAGCTGAAAACTGGGGCCGACGCCAGCCGACGCCGGGTCGACCTCAGCACCAGCGTGGCTGGGCGGCGTCAGGGACGGCGTCCAGGCACAGGCCGACAAGTACGGCGCCCCCAAGGGCTGGCCGCCACAGGACGACCAGCAGCAACCCCAAGCCACGGTGCCGACGAGGGTGATGGCAATGACGCCGGCTGGGTCGGTCCGGGGGATGAGTCGATCGCGAAAGCGAGCGCCAAGTGCGCCGGTCCCCCAGACGAGCACGCGGGCAAATCAGTCGCCAAAGTGGTCGCTCCAACGGGTGCCACCGCCGCCGTCTGCATCGCGCGGGTCGACGCTCCCGAGCCGACGTTACCGGCGCCCGAGACCAGCATCTGCGTCAGCTCGCCCACCTTGCCCGCCGCCAGGCACGCCGCCACGGATGTAGGGGATCCGCACGGCTTCCGATCGTCGTTTCGGGACTGGGCGGCCGAACAGACCAACTACCCCCGCGGAGTAGTCGAAGCCGCACTCGCCCACGCCGTTCGCAACCACACCGAGGCGGCGTACGCCCGATCCGACTCGTTCGAACGCAAGACGCCGGCTCATGCACGACGGGGCCGTTACCTGGACAGAGAGCGCAGAACGCCATCGGGATGAACACAGACACTATCATCAAGACACACATGGATATCAATTGATACTCCCCCGTACCTGCACGCCCGTGGTCCATACCTGCCTCAATCAGGATGCCAAGCGCCTTCACTCCTGGGTCAGCACCGCGGGGTCGCTCAGGCCGGCGCCAGGTCGAGGAGCTCATGGTGCGCTGGCGTCACACGTCCCGGCGCTCGAGAGGGGAGCGTCTCGCGAGGCGCATGGGCCGGACGGCGGCCGCCCTGCGCGCCTGGGTCTGGCGCAACCGACTGCCGCGCTGGCGACGGCGACGGACCGGCATCGCACATCGACGCGGGAGAGGATTACGTCGGCGGTCCGGCCTGCGCCAGCTCCCGGTTGATCAACTTCTTCAGCTCCTTGCCGGGCTTGAAGTAGGCGATGCGCTTCGACGCCACGTCCACCCGGTCGCCGGTCCTCGGGTTGCGGGCCGCGCGCGGCTCGCGGCGCCGGAGACGGAAACTGCCGAAGCCGCGCAGTTCGACCTCCTCTCCCCGGTGCAGCGTCTCCACGATGCTCCCGAACACGGTGTCAACGATCATCTCGGCGCGCTTCTTCGTCAGGCCGGCGGCGTGGGCCACCTCCTGGATGAGCGCCGCCTTCGTCAGGTTGCCGTCGGTCATCGGGGTCGTCTGTTGTCAGGAGGGGCACCGTGTCGACTACCAGGGCGGGCGGTCCGGCGGCACTCGCCGCGGGCGGAATGATAGCAGCCGCAGGATGGTGAGCGGGCTGCCCACCGGGAGGACTACGCCGCCGCGGTCGGTGCCGACGCATCCGCCCCACCCAAGCCCGCTCGACGGGACGCATCGACGGCGCGGCCGAACCGGCGCGGCGTCACGCCGTACGTCCATCCAGGAGTCGAGGGGGCTGAATGCTCTCCTCGGCGACGGGGAGCGTGTCGAGCAGGGCGTGAACCCCTACGGCCGGCCGGAGTCGCGGACGACGATGCGCTGCTGGTTGCGGGAGACGACCTCGGTGATCGCGGCCGTCCAGGAGCCGCCCCGGCTGTCGGTGATGCTGATCGAAGTTCCACGCGGGTCCTCCGCGAGGGCGGCGACATCGGGTCCGTCGAGCACGGCGCCCCAGCCGTCGTCGAGCTTGCAGGATCTCCAGCCGGCGAGGGGTTGTCTCTTCGGCGCCTCGAGGTCGGCCGGGAATTCGCGGTCGAGTGCTGCCGCGATGACGTCGCGAGCCCAGGCGCTGACGTTGACGTTCCGTTCATCGCGAAGTCGCGCGAGGCGGTCGCGGAGTTCGGGTTCGATGCGGATCTGGAATACGTCTGTACGCCGCATGACATGACACAGTAGCGCGAGCCGTCCGTCGAGCATTCCAGCTTTCACCTTCGGGATGCCGCCCACTCGCCATCAACGTGACCGAAGTTGCAGATGATGCCACGCGTCGTGACCCGATCGGTGACATTCATCCACTTGATCCAGATGTCACGGCAGCGCCGGCCCTGGTGCCAAGCCCAACCGACGCAAACCCATGACAGACAGAGACTTCCGTCTGGTAGACGACACTGATTGGATCAGCATGACGATGACACTCAAGACCTGAGCGACCCCGCTACGTACTACTCGTTTCTGACCCGGAACGTGGCACCAAGGTGTCACTTCCGGGTCAGCACCGCGGGGTCGCTCAGGCTGGACTTGTCCGCTCCGCGGAAGTAGGAGAATGTGGTAATGCTCCAACGCCGGCCCCGGGCGCAGGCCCGAGGCGAGACCATGGACACCGTACCGCCTGGACGGCGAACGACCGGCGACAGGTCGAGGAGCTCCATGGTGCGCCGGCTCCCGCGTAGCTGCGGGACGGCCGGCGTGTCAACGCGCTGGCGCGCGTCCTCCGCGATGCTCCGGTCCTCCGGATGACACACCGCCCGCCCCGCAGCTCGGATGGCAGTTATGGGCCTTGCGGCCCGGCCTGGACGGGGCGTCCCGGCCGTCCACCACGCTCACGACACGCCGGCCGACCGCCGGATTCCGGGATGGCGCACCGGACCGGAACCGGTGGGGTCCGCAGTCCCGGCCGTTCACGTCTCCGCCTCCCGCGGCGCACCCGGCTCCGGGTCGTGCGCCGGGATCCTCAAGGACTGCAACATCCCGGCCGTGGCCTATGGCTTCCGGTCGACGTTCCGGGAACTGGCGGCCGAGGAGACGGACCAGCCGCGCGAGGTCATCGAGGCGGCGCTCGCCCACGTCGTCGGCAACAAGGTCGAGGCGGCGTACGCACGGCCGGACCTGTTCGAGCGGCGGCGGCGCCTCATGGACGATTGGGAAGCCTGCCTTGCCGGCGAGCGCCCGAGGGTGCCGGCGCCCACCGGGCGGACCGAACGACTCCATGCCGCACAGGAGTCGGCCACGCGCCACACCGCGTGGACCGTGCGCGAGGAACGCCGGATCCGGCGGGTCTCGGGCGAATCGGTTCCGGGCGCCAGCCGGCGGGCGTGTCGGTATCGAGCACGAGCCATGCTACCACTGCGCCGGGACGACCCCGCGCCGTTGGAGTGCGATTCTCGTCGACGGTGATCGCGACGCTCTCCACCGCGACCGCGTCGTCGTCCCCCCGGCGCCCGTCCTTTCCCTGCTCACGCCGTGCCAGGTTGAGAGGTTGGCTTGCACGCACAGTCGTCCCATCCGCCCCCGCAGCGGGTTGAAGACCAACCCGCTCCGAACGCCGGCTCCGCCGGCGGGGCGGACGCCGCCCCCGGCCGGACCTGGAACTGCGGTCCGGCCTCCATCCCGCGGCCGTGAAGGGCGACGGCCACGGGATGGGCGGCGAACCCCTGCCCTTGCGACGGCGCACCCGGCCGGCCTGAACTGCGGGCCGGCCAGACGGGTGCGCCTCTCGCAGATTCCGGCTTCAAGGACGGCGCTAGCGAAGAGCGAGCGCCGCCGCTGAACGCCCGGGCCGTCGAATCTCCGCTTGTTCACCTTGACGTCGCCGGCAAAGAACGCGGCTTCGCCGCAGGCCGGCTCCTTCCCACCACCACCACCGCCCTCCCCACCACCACCGCCATGCCCGCGAGGGACCGCTCTCCCGAGCCGGCCGGCCTGAACGCCGGCGCCGAAAAGCATCGGCCGGTCGATTAGACACCCCGGGCAGCGGTCCCTTTCAGGGCTCCTTGACCCCGGAATCGCGGGCAGGGGTCCTGCGGCGCGACGTGTGCGCACGAGCGCGGATCGGCATGAGGCCGGACGCGACTCGCCGCAGGAGGAGTGAACGATGGCCAGCACTCGCGTCCGCAAATCGAGGAGGGACCGGTTCCGCGACGGCGGCGGGACTCCGTTCCGGGAGGGCCGGCCGCTCCGGGTCGGCTCCGAGATCGTCGTCCGCTCGATCGACGGCGCCGGCTCGACGATCCGCGCCTTGCGCGTGGCGACGAAGCTGCGCCTGCAGGGCTCCGCGCTGGCCGCGGCCCTGGCGAGTCCGGCCGTGAGCTCGGCTCTCGCCGACGTGTCGTATCGCACCGGCGCCGGCCACACGACGGGGCTGTCGGTCGTCTACCACCGGGTCGAGCCGCTGACGACGGTCGTCCGCGAGTCGGCCGTGAGCCCCGAGCAGGAGTTCGAGGTCGCGTGGCGCGGCGGCGACGGCCTCCTCGACCAGATGCCGGACCCCGAGCCCGTCGACGGCGGGCCGACGCGCGCGGCCGTCGACTGGCACGAGCTGGCGAAGCAGGCGCCCGACGTCGACGACGACGAGCGCTCGATGCCGGCCCTCGCCGACCGGAAGGTCCTGCGCCGGCGCGGCCGCGTGACGGTCAGGCGCGGGTTCCTGCGCCCGCCGATGTCGGCCGAGGCGGTCGCGCGCATGGTCGAGCTTCGCGCCCAGGGTCTCGGCTTCGGGCGCATCGCGAAGGTGATCGGCTGCGCGCGGATCACCGTGTCCCGTTACCTTCGCAGCTTCGAGGAGGAGGGCCGCTGACCGTGGCCGAGACGCGGCGCTGCGCTTCCCGCGGCCGGACCGGCCGAGCCGCGGGATTTCGCTGACGCCGTACCGTGACACGCCCCGGCCATGGCGCCGGGGCGTGATCTCCCGGGTCGGCTCGTCCGAACGCTCGTGGAGGGCGGGACGACGGGCTGACCCTGCGGCGTGGCGCCATGACGCCCGAACAGTTGAAGTCTACCCGCTCGGCGATGGCGGTCTTCGAGACGCCCAGCTCGAGGAAGCGTCGGATCTCGTCCTCCCTGCCATCGAGGCGCGAGACGCCAAGCGAGCCCTTCGGACGGCCGAGCTTCCGGCCCCGAGGCCCTGGCGTCGGCGAGACCCTCTGGGGTGCGCTCGGAGATCATGTCGCGCTCCACCTCGGCGAACAGCGCGACGAGCGTGGTGACCATGACCTTCGTCGGGATGTCGTGCTTGCCCCCGACCCGGATGTTCTACTTGAGCACCACGAGGGCGACGCCGGCCTTGGCGAGGGCGTCAGGGCTGCCGCCTGCCGAGTTCCACGACCAGGGCCGGGCGCCGACCCGGGCTCGGTGGGTTTCTGATCATCGACATCGAGATGACGCGCACCGAGGTCGCCAAGCGCCTTCCGTTTTCGTCGCTGGGTACTGACCCAATCCGTGGTAGCCATCGACCTGACCCAATTTCCACGCCTAGTGTGGATCTAATTCCATGCCCCCCACAACTCAAACTACTGAAAAATAGACACTTACGCTGCGACAACAACACCGTTTGGGTCACCGCCCAGATGCTATGCGGAGTTCGGGACTATGCGGAGTTGGCTCGGCGGGCCGCGTTGACTAGGGCATTTGCGTGGAGCGGTACTCCGCATAGTCAGAGGCCTTCCAGGAAGTTGAGGAGCCGGTCGGTGGCGGTGAACCGGAGTGGCTGAGGTGCGGGATCGTCGACGCACCGGAGTGCCGCCTCCTTCATGGCGAGGTCGGCTTCGACGTACTGGTGGGTGGTGGCGGTGTTCTCGTGGCCGAGCCAGAGGGCGATGACGGTGATGTCGACTCCGGACTGGAGCAGGTGCATCGCGGTGGTGTGGCGCAGCGTGTGGGGCGAGATCCGCCGCGTCGCGAGCGACGGGTGACGCTCCGCGGCCTTTCGGCAGGCGACGCGCAGTTGATGTTCTACCCCGGAGCGCGACAAGGGCTTGCCCGCGCGATTGGGGAACACGGGGGCGTCGGGGTTTCCATCGATTCGGAGGAGCCACCTCCGCAGTTGCGCTACGGTGCTCTTCCAGAGCGGGACGACACGCTCCTTGCGTCCCTTGCCGTGCAGAAGCAGTGAGGACGCCCGGTCGACGAGCACGTCGGCGACGTGCAGCCGGGTGATCTCGGAGACGCGGGCGCCGGTGTTGTAGAGCACGGCGAAGAGGACGGCGTCGCGCTGCCCGCTCCAGGTGGACCGGTCGGGCGCGTCGATGATCGCCGTGATCTCGTCGCGGGACAGGTAGCCGAGGACGGGCCGGTCGAAGCGCTTGACGGGAATCGCGAGGACGCGTTGCGCGACGGGCAGCAGGGGTGGCTCGCGCAGCGAGGCGTAGCGCATGAAGGACCGGATGGCGGTGAGCCGGAGGTTGCGGGTGCGCACGGAGTTGCCGCGTTCGGTCTCGAGATGGTCGAGGAAGCCGAGGACCATGGGCGCACCGAGATCCGAGAGGGTCAGCGCCGAGGGGGTGCGTCCGGTGCGCTCTGCGGCGTACCCGAGGAACAACGTGAAGGTGTCGCGGTAGCTGGCGATCGTGTGCGCGCTGGCGCCCCGTTGTGCGATGAGGCGCCCGTGGAAGAACTCTTGCAGGAGTGCGGGGAACGCCCGCTCGGAGGTCATGACGGGCGCTCCGACACTCGGTGGGCGAAGCGTTCGAAGCGCTGCCCGGTGGTGGCGAGCAACTCGGGGACACCGGTGCAGTACCAGTAGGTGTGGGCGACCCTGGCGTGGCCGAGGTAGGTTGCGAGAGCCAGGATTTTGCGATCTACATCTGCGCCTTCCCGGTGCCAGCGCAGCAGCCGGTGAACGACAAAGCTGTGGCGCAGGTCGTGGATGCGCGGTTGGGACGTACGCCCTTGCGCGGTCCAGCCGAGACGCCGCCTGAGCTTGCGGAACATCCTCTTCACAGCGGTGTGAGTGAGCCGGGGCGAATGCTCGGTGCGGAAGAAGTACTGAGACCCGGGTGCGGCAAGACACGCGTCACGGCGGTTGGCGTAGCGACGCAGTGCCCGGGTCGTGGTCGGATGGAGCGGGACGAGCCGGGACTTGCGGAACTTGGTCTCGCGGATGGTCAGGATGCCGTCGACGAGGTCGGCGTCGTCGGTCGTGAGACGGCAGGCCTCGGACAGCCGCAGGCCGGTCGACGCCAACAGGGCGAAGAACGCGACATAGGTCGCGGGTCGCAACCCGCCTCGGGGCCGCAAGCAGCGTGCCTGCTGCAGGAGCGCGGCGATCTCCGCCTCGGTATAGATGTGGGGCGTGGAGCGGCGCGTCGGGATGCGTCCCAGGAGCCCGACCGGCGGCACTTCGGTGGCCGGTTCGACGAGTGCGCGGTACCGGGCGAACTGCCGCACGATCGTCAGTCGGCGTGCAGCCTGCGCCGGATTGCTTGAGCGTGAGGAGGATCGTGCCCACTGGACCGCGAGCTCGATTGTCACGGGCCCGCTGTGTCCGACCCGCTCTGCATGGCGGGCGAAGTCCCTCAGGAACCACTCCTGCGATTCGAGGCCGAAGCCCAGTCCGCGGCGCGCGGTGAGGTACTCGTCGACCAGATGATGGAAGTTTGGAGGCGTCATCGGCGCACCTCCGGCCAGGGGAGCGCGACCTCACGCAACCGCGGCAGGTCGAGCTTGGCGTAGACCATCGTGGTGTCGAGGCTGCGATGGCCGAGCACGTCAGCGACCTCCTTGAGGCTGGCTCCCGCTCGCACCATGCTGGTGGCGACGGTGTGCCGGAAGACGTTGGCGCCGGTGTGCGGCGCGTCGACTGCCGCCCGGCGAACCGCGAATGTCGCGACACGTGACACGGCAGGGCTCGAGAGCGGCTTGCCGCGACGATCTCCCAGGTGGACGACGAACACCCGGCGTTCGTCGGTCGCCGGACGCTCCCGGCTCAGATAGGCGACCAGCGCCTGCCCCACCACGCGGGGCAGCGGCAGCACGGCGCCTCGACGGTTCTTGCGGGTGCGTATCTGCAGGGTGCCGCCGCGCCAGTCGATGTCGTCCAGACACAGGTTGGCGACCTCGCCGGGCCGCAGCCCCAGGGTCGCCAAGCACTGCACGATTGCCTGGTCGCGATGCCCGCACGGGGTGGAGGCGTCGAACGACGCGAGCACCTGCTTGACCTGTTGCTCGGTCAGGGAACGAGGGAGCGTCGCAAGCCGCCAATGGGCGACGGTCGGGAGAGCCGCTTCAAGTGCGTCGCCGCAGAATCCCTCGACGCGCAGGAACCGGAAGAACGACCGCAACGATGACCGCGCGGTCTGCATCGACGCGGGAGAGAATCGGTGACGCAGCGACGTGATGAACGCCACCACGGCGGCCGGCGTCAGGCGGCTGGGGTCGATCGGGTCTGCGCCAAGAGTGGCCCGGACGAGCTTCTGGGCGAACCAGGCGCGGATGCGCAACGTGTGAGGGCGCAAGCCGCGCGTACGTCGTTGGTGGTGGGTGTACTCGTCGACGAGGCGGTCGACGGTCCACGAGCCGTGAACGGTCATGGGCGTGCTCCTTTCCGGCCAATCTGGCCGGATAGAAGCATCCCAAACTATGCGGAGTACCCCGAACCGGTCAGCTCACGTAACCCTCGTCTTGACAGGTACTTGAGAGCGAACCCTCAACCGACTCCGCATAGTCCCGAACTCCGCATAGCACTGCCTATGCGGAACTCTGCATAGTGAATGGTAGACAGTACCTGAGCGACCCCGCTACGTACTACTCGTTTCTGACCCAGAGCGTGAAACCAAGGTGTCACTCCTGGGTCAGCACCGCGGGGTCGCTCAGGCTGGATTTGTCCGCTCCGCGGAAGTAGAAAAATGCGGCCGATGCCCCAAGGACGGCCCTGCGCCGTCAGCGGCATCGTAGCGATGATGTCGACGCCGCCCCCGGTCCGACCCCGGCCTTGAGTTCGCCGCCTCCTCCCGGATCCGGTACGCGTCGGCAACGGTGACGTGTTCCACGGCCGGCGCCAGGTCCGGATCGTTCTTGATGGCCGCCGCCCGCTTCTTCTGGGAAAGGCGCCAATTGGCGCCTTTCCGTCTCGCCAGCCGGCCCTGGCCGTCGGCGTCAACGGGCGGCGCATACTCGACGGGCTCGTCGCCGGGCATCCACCGGACCGCATCCTCGCCGGCCTGACCAATCACGTGCAGGCCAGGCTCGAGCCGTTGGCCCAGGCCCTGGCCGCCGCCCTCGACCCGCTCGCGCTGATCAACCCCGTCGAGGCGGGCCGGGTACCCCCGCGTGAGGTCGACCGGGACTTCGGCCCCAGCCGTTGGGAGTCAGGGGCGCATCACCGGCCCTTGCCGGCGAGGTACTCTGCCCAGTCGTCCATCAGCAGCCGCCGCCGCTCGAACAGATCCGACCGGGCGTAGGCCGCCTCCACCTTGTTCTGCACCACGTGGGCGAGCGCCGCCTCGATGACCTCCCGCGGGTGGTCCGTCTTCTCCGCCGCCCAGTCCCTGAACGACGAGCGGAAGCCGTGGGCCACCGCGGCGATCCGGTGGTGCTGGAGCATCTTGGGCAGCGTCGACGCCGAGACCGCCTTCCCGCTCCGCATCGGGAACACGAGCGGCGTGCCGTCGCCGAGCGTTCGCGCCGCGTCGAGGACCTCGACCGCTCGCCGGCAGAGTGGAACCCGGTGCTCGCGCTTCGCCTTCATCCGCAGAGCCGGCACCGTCCACACGCGGCCGGCCACGTCCATCTCGTCCCACGTCGCGAGCCTGACCTCCGCCGAGCGCGCGGCCGTCAGCACCAGAAACTCGAACGCCAGCTTGACGGCCGGCTGCGGCGACGACGACGCCCGCACCGTCTCGATGGCCGCGGCCACCTCCTGGTGGGGCAGCGCCTGCCGGTGCGTCACGATGTCGTTCTGCGGACCGAGCACCGGCACCACCCGGTCGCACGGATTGTCGTCCCGCATGTCGAGGGCGATGGCCCACTCCAGCACCGCACGGATGCGCTGGCGGACCTCCCTGGCCGTCGCCGCCTTGACGTGCCAGATCGGCGAGAGGATCTCCAGCACGTCGGCCGTGTTGACCTCGGACACGGGCCGGCTGCCGACGCGGGGGAAGACGTACCGCTCCATGCTCCGCCACCAGTTCTTCGCGTGCCACCGGCCGCGCCAGCCGCCGCGCTTCTGTTCGAGCACGCGCTGGGCGGCTTCGGCGAACGTCGGAACGCCCTGGACGCGGCGTTTCTCCGAGAGGGGGTCGCCGCCCGAGCGGGCCAGCATCCGGTTGGCGAGGGCCTGCTCGCGGGCCTTCGCGAGCGGGACGAGCGTGGCGGCGCCGAGCCCGAGTTCGCGGCGCCGGCCGCGGATGACGAGCCGCTGGACCCAGCTTCGGGTTCCGGTCGGCTGGACGAACAGGTACAGCCCGTTGCCGTCCGCGTGGCGTCCGGGCGGTGCGGAACGGACGAAGGCGGCCGAGAGGGCCTTGTCGGGATGGCGGCCCCGGCGCTTGGTTCTGCGGGGCGAGGGGTCGGATTTGGCCACAACATCCATTCCCCCATTATATACGGGATTGAGGTGGATTCCACCGCACGTTCCGATCCGGTCAGTCCGTGCCTCCAGAACCATAAACGATTATGACTCAGCATTTTACGGACTGTCCTGGACGGCCCCGGACGCTGGCGGACTATTGTTGGTTGTCAAGGCAGCGCAAACACGAACAGGTTGTTCCCCGCGCTCGGCTGCAGCTCCGGCGTCAGGCCCGACCTCCGCGCGCTGGTGCTGGCCACGACGTACTGCCGGCCGTCGACCGCGTAGGTGATGGGAAAGCCGCTGACCGCCGACCCCAGGTTGATCTCCCACAGCACCTCGCCGGTTTCGTGGTCGAACGCCCGGAACCGGCCGTTCCCGTCGCCGCCGAAGACGAGCCCGCCGCCGGTGGCGACGAGCGCGTAGGTGGAGGCCCGCTGCTCGTGCAGCCACGTCGTCTCGCCGGTCCCGGCGTCGATCGCCCACACGCTGCCGAGGTCGTCGGTCCCCGGCGCGAGCTGGAAGCGGGCGGCGAGGCGGTAGATGGCGAGCCCGCCCTCCATCGTCGACAGCACCCGCGCGCAGGTGTTCTGCATCGGGAAGTACATGGTGTTGGTCAGCGGGCTGTAGGCGCCGGCCGGCCAGTTCTTGCCGCCGCCCCAGGACGGGCACGACAGCACCTCCTGCCCGAGGTCGGTGAAGATGAGCTCGCTGTTCTCGGTGACCGCGCCGGTGGCGCCGTCGATGTCGCTGATGACGTTCTGCGCGATGGTCGGCGTGGCCCACAGGAACTCGCCGGTCTCGCGGTCGAGCGTGTACACCACGCCGGTCTTGCCGGGAATGCCGGTCATGACCCGGCGCTCCTCGCCGGGGCGGAGCCGCGGGTTGATCCAGGCGACCACGTCAGGGTCGGGCGCCACCGCGGTGTCGACGAGGATGCGCTCGAAGGGGTGGTCGAGGTCCCAGTGGTCGTTGAGGTGCTGGTAGAACCAGCGGATGGCCCCCGTGTCGCCGTCGAGGGCGAGGGTCGAGTTGTGGTAGAGGTGGCGGTTGTCGACGCCGCCGAGCATGAACTTCGGGGCCGGCGACGTGACGGAGGTGCCGACGTAGACGAGGTCGAGGTCGGGGTCGTAGCTCGGCACCATCCACGAGCCGACGTGCATCCGCTCCTCGTAGGGCACGCCGCCCCAGGTCTCGTCGCCGGGCTCGCCCGGCCCCGGCACGAGGCTCGTCCGCCACAGCTCCTCGCCGGTGGCGGCGTCGTGGGCGACGATGACGCACGAGACCGGCCCCGCCCGCGGGCGGCAGCTCCTGCCCGAGAAGGCCCGGCCCCCGCCTACGATGGGGCCCGAGGAATGCCGGGCCGGGTGCACCTGGTAGTCGAAGATCTGCGTCTCCCAGGCCAGCTCGCCGCTCTCGGCGTCGAGGGCGTAGATGTAATCGTCGTTGCTGGTGTCGATGATGAGCCTGCCGTAAATGGCCACGTTCCGGTTGTTGTCGGTCAGGCCGCCCATGATCTCGGGCACGTCCTCGGGGATGTCGCGGCGGTACTCCCACCGCAGGTCGCCGGTCACCGCGTCGATGGCCTGCAGGTGGTCTCTCGGGTTCGGCATGTAGAGGACGCCGCCGTAGGCCAGCGGGGTCCCCTCCTGGGCGCCCTCGGCCAAAGCCCGGGTCCACACCAGCTGCAGGTCGCCGACGTTGTCGCGGTTCACCTGGTCGAGCGGGCTGTAGCCCCAGCCGTTCTGGGTGCGGCGCCACATGAGCCAGTCGTCCGGCGCCGGGTCCTCGAGCATGGCGTCGGTGACGGGCACGAAGCCGGCATCTTCGCCGGACTGCCCCGCCGCGACGAGCGGCGCGAACGGCACGAGGGCAAGCACGGCAAGAAAGAGTCCAAGACGCTGTCGGAACATCGCACGCTCCCGGAAGTGAAGTTTGGTGCCTCGAGCTCTACGGCGTTGCGCTCGCCGGCGCTTGCCGTGGAATGGCCGCCCTGCCCGATTCCGCCCGGCCGCGTTCCGGCGACCGGCGACCGGCGCCAGCGGCTCCCGTCCACGCCTCGGTTCGGGCTGCAGCGCGGCAGCACTCTATCAGACGTCAGACGATGGCCGCGGTCCCGGAACGACTCGGCGCCACCGCCCCCGTGCCGCCTCACCGCCTCAATACCGGACGACTCCGCACCAGAACATCGACTCGCCCCGCGTGTCGACGGGAAGGGTGGACCTGAACGCCAAGCGGCCGTCCGCCTCGATGTCGTAGAGCGTCAGCGCGGCCGGCACGGTCTCCAGGCGCTCCCCGGCGCGGACCTGCCCCGGCTCCGGGCTCGCGGCGACCATCGACCGGCCGTCCGGCTGGAACGCCATCGTCCTCACGGCAATGCTGCGGGAGTCGATGGTCTGCACCAGGGTCGGCTCGCCGGTGGCCGAATCGACGGCGAACACCGAGATGGTGTTCTCGGTGCCGTTCGCCACCGTCTCGCCCCGGAAGGTATCCGTTCCGCGGCCCCGGTTCGCGACGTACAGGGTGCGGCCGTTGGTCGGGTGCATGCGGATCGACGACGTCGTCTGCCCGCCGCGGTAGGCCTCGGGCGCGGCCAGCGTCGTGCGGACGAACACGGGCTCTTCCGAAAGCGTGTCGTCCCCTCGGATGGCGTAGGTGTGCAGCAGGTTCTGGGTCTCGATATCGACGTAGACCCAGCGGCCCGACGGATGGAAGTCGGCGTGCCGCGCGCGGTACGCGAGCCCCCCGCCGGGCGCCACCGTCTGCTTGTTGGTCAGCTGACCGTTCTCGAAGCCGTACAGGAAGAGGCCGCCCGGGTCCTCGGTGTGGACGCCGGGCTCGGGCTCGTTGCCGCGCGCCGGCAGCAGGACCGCGCGGTTCGAGGGCATGACGTACACCGCGTGCGCGTAGTAGCCCGCGTCGAGGCTCGCCCGCTGCTCGACCATGTCGCCGATCGACCCGTCGGCGTGGAGCCGGTGCACCGAGAGGGAGCTCGGGAAGCTGTAGGCCGACAGCAGGTACTCGCCGCCCTGGTCGACGGTGATGAAGATCGGCCGGTGCGGCAACTCCACCGCTCCGCCGTGCGGCTGCAGGTCTCCCGACGAATCGACCCGGAACGCGTTCAGGTAGTGATGCCGCACGCGGGCCGTCGACGTGCGCTGGTCGCTGCTGGCGATGTAGAAGTAGCGGCCCGACGGATGCTGCCACCCCTCCTGCACCTGCGCGGGCAGGACCACCGGGCGCGCATCCCGCACCAGGGAATCGCCGTCGCGGCGAACCCGGTAGAGCCGCGCGCCCAGGCTGGCATGCACGGCGCCGCGCGGCTGCGATCGCGCGGCGGCGGTGCCGAGCCGACCCGCGCCGGCCGTGCCGAGCCGACCCGCAGCGGCCCAGCCGGCGGTGCCCGCGAGCAGCGTGTTGAACCGTCGTCGACTGACCATGTGGTCACCTCCCGCGCCTCCCCCGCGAGGCGCCTCCTCAGAAGCGGAACGTGTACTGGAGCTTGGTGGCCAGCCTCGAGTCCTGCCTCCGGAACTCGCGGTAGCCCCGCTCCAGGTCCTGCACCCAGCCCTGGCCGAATACGAAGAACAGGTCGCTTCCCGGCTCTATGGTCCAGTGCACGCGGCTCTGGAGGCCGAGATTCCCCGATCGGTTGTCGAACTGGATCAGGTTCGAGAAGGTGAGAAAGGGCGAGACCGCGTAGTTCACTTCCGAGCTGTAGATGCGGGCCACGAACTCGCCTTCCGGCAGGCTGGCGAACGTCTGGTTGGCATTGAAGCTGACCAGGAAGTTGGGCGGGAGCTTGTAGCTGATGCCCGTCTGCAGCGACTGCGCGGTGCCCGACCAGTAGTTGCCGAACGTCAGGCCGACGCTGCCCTGAACCCGCCGCTTCTGCGCCGAGGTGAAGAAGATCCGCATGGGCATGAAGCGGTACTCGCCCGCGGGAAGCACGACGCCGGGGGAAATCTCGAAGGGCTCGAACAGGCGCTCGTAGGTCGGGTTCAGGTCGAACAGGCTGTGCAGCGAGTCCCCCGAGTTGAAGTGCCAGTCGACGATGGTGGCGTAGATGTCCCAGCTTTCGACCAGTCCGTTGTCGAGCCGGGTGAAGCGCGTGTAGAAGACGTCATGGTACATCTGCTGAATGCCGGTCGACGGGTTCGGGCGCGGGTTGAAGCTGCCGGCGACCCGGAGCATCCGCACGTTGCTGCGCTGCACGAAGCCGATCGCCGGGTCGAAGTTCTCCTGAATCTCGCGCCAGAGAATCTGGGCCTCGAACCTGTCGTTGGGATACTGCGCCCCGAAGCCGAAGGACGCGTTGTTGTCGGCGACGCCCTCGTTGTTGCTCCTGAGGCCGAAGGCGTTGACGACCATGTTTCGATTGCCGCCCAGGAAATTCGAGGTGGCCAGCCGCATGTCCACGCCCACGGTGCTGCTCGAGAGCGCGGAAGCGGGATCGCCGTTCGTGAGAATGGCGCCCACGTACGACTGCTCCAGGAAGTTCCGCTTGAGGCGCCCGACCAGCAGGTTGCCGGAGTCGGCGTCGGGCACGCCGCGGGTACGCACGTCGAGCATGCCGACCTCGGTCCTGCCGACTCGCCCGGTCAGCTTGGCGCCGTAGTCGATGGGCACCTCCTGCCCGCCGAGCAGGCCGATTCTCCGGCTGAAGAACGGAAAGATCTCGGCCCCGGTGCCCGGAATGCCGCCGGGAGGATCGATGCCGGTGGTGGCGAAGTTGAAGACGCCGGCGTCCTGCAGAAAGAACGTCCGCTTCTCGGGAAAGAAGATGGAGAAACGCGTGAGATTGATCTGCCGCGCATCCACCTCCGTCTCACCGAAGTCGGTGTTCGCGGTGAACGACAGCTTGAGGCTCGGGGTGATGTTGTAGAACAGATCCACGCCCGGCTTGCCGACGACCGTGTCGCCGCCAGTGTCCGGGCGCGGCCAGAGCCGCGCCATGAAGGGACGGATGTCGAGCCCGACACCTTGCTGCAGGCCTTCGAGATTCGTGATCCGGCCCGCCTCGGAGATCTGGAAGAACTGGGTCTGAAAGCGCGCCCCCGTCCAGCGGTTCTCCTCCAGCTTTCGCTGAATCGTCCGGCTGATGTTGAAGCCCCAGACGGTCTCGCCGGACGGGAAGCTCAGGGTCTTGAAGGGGATGGCGAACTCCGCGCTCCACCCCGCGCCGGTTCGCGCGGTCCGCACGATCCAGATGCCGTCCCAGTCGTCGTTGGTCTCGCCGTTCGCGAACACCAGGCCGTCGACCATGGCGCCGGCCGGATTGGTCGCGAAGTGGAACGCGTTGCTCTGGTCGCGGAACGTGTCGAGCACGATGGCGAGGCGGTCGTCGGCGTTCAGGCTCGCGTCGCGCGCCATCTGGGACGCGAGCACGCGGTCGGGCTCGGCGTCGTGACACAGGACGCCGATATAGAGGTTGTCCTCGTCGTAGAGCAGCCTGACCTCGGTCCTCTCCGTCGGCGCCGCGCCGGCCACGGGGATTCTCTGGACCAGATCGCCGATGGTCGGCGCCTGCCGCCACGCCGCCTCGTCGAGCGACCCGTCGATGACAATCGGTGAGGTGACCGCCGTCACCACGGCCGATCTGACCGGGTCCGACGCGCTGGTCTGCTGGGAAGCGGCGGCGTACGGGGCGAGCGCAACGATACAGTGGCAGGCGCAGGTCAGCGCCACCGCGCGGATCCGGAGCGACGAGGACCGCGGAGCCGCGAGGCTTGCCAGGAGTCTGGGCATCGACTGTGTCCGGCGAGCCCGTGGTGAACCCCGCGTGACCGGATGCGGTGAGGCGCCGGCGGCTCCGGGGCCGGGCCGCAGGCGCCTCACCGCGCGTCTCCCGCTCGCCCCTCAGTCGCGGGACGGCGGGAGCGCGAACACGTAGAGCGCGCTGCCCGCCCGGCGGAAGCGGGCGACCGCGTCCGGATCCGCGTCCGGCGTGATCTGCACGCTGCCCGGGCGCTGGCTGCCGATGACGGCGACGTACTGCCGGCCGTCCGGCCCGAGATAGGTGATGGGCGAGGCCCGGAAGTTGCTGCCGGTCCGGAACTCCCAGACGATGTCCCCGTTGCGGGCATCGAACGCCCGCACCACGCCCTCGTTGGGGCCGCCCTGGAAGAGCAGGTCACCGCCGGTGGCCATGACCGGCGCGTTGTTGGCGGTCGTCCACTGGACCCGCCAGACCGTCTCGCCCGCCACCGGATCGTTGGCCTGCAGCTCGTTGACGACCTCCGCATTGGGCGGGTCCGGCGCGTTGCCGCCGCGCTCACGGAGCGTGTAGTCGTTCCCCGGCACGTACTCGCCTTCGACCATTCTCAGGCGATCGCAGCTGTTCGAGGTCGGGGTGTACACCAGTCCGGTGCGCGGCGAGAACGCGTCGTTCTGCCAGTTCCGGGCGGCGATGCCGGGACACCAGCCGATGGCGACGTTCTCGGCGTCGGGCAGGTACCGCTGCCGATCCTCGACGTCGGTGAACATCATCTTCGTCATGTCGTAGCGCGGACGGCCGGTCTCCATGTTGATGCCGTCGAAGATGTCGTTGTAGACGAACATCCAGGGCTCGAGGAGCATCTCGCCCGTCGCGCGGTCGAACACGTAGAAGTAGCCGTTCCTCGCCGGGCGGACCAGCGCCTTGCGCACCTCGCCGTCGATCTCGAGGTCGACGAGGAGGTTCACGTTGGGCTCGTCGAGGTCCCACTGGTCCTGGGGGGTCATGTTGTAGGCCCAGATCAGGTCGCCGCTGTCGGCGTCGCGGGCCAGGATCGACGCGCAGTAATTGTTCCGGTAGCCGGTCAGGCCCCCGTCCTCGTCCAGCTCGACGACGCCCCACTCCCGGCGGTAGTCCGGGTTCCAGGGGGCGCAGTTGCTCGTGCCGTAATAGAAGAGATTGAGCTCGGCGTCGTACGTGAACCAGCCCCAGACCGCGCCGCCGCCGCGCCGCCACGAGTCGCCGGCCCAGGTGTCGAGGGCCGGGTCGGCGATCCGGTCGTCGGGATAGAAGGGGGCGAAGCGAGACCCGATGCCCACCTCGTTGTTCGGCCCCATGCTGTAGTACCGCCACCGGAACCGGCCGTCGTCGAGGTTGTAGGCGGTGACGTGACCGCGGACGCCGCGCTCGCCGCCGGCCACGCCCACGATGACCTTGTCGCCGACCACCAGCGGCATGCCGGGGACGGTTTCCCCCGTCTCGACGGTCGCGTTCTCGGCCTGCCAGAGCTGCTCTCCGGTCTCCGCGTCGAGCGCGAACACCTGTCCGTCGAGGGTGGCGAAGAAGATCCGGCCGTCGTCATAGCCCAGGCCGCGGGTCTGCGCGCCGCAGCAGGCGCTCCTCCGGGTCAGCTCCGAGTCGGCGATCTCGGGCCGGAACTCCCACTTGATGAAGCCGTCGCGGGCGAGGTCGAGCGCGTAGACGTAGTTCGGCTCGGGGGTGACGATGTACATCGTGTCGCCGATCACGAGCGGCGAGGCCTCGTACGAATCGTGGACGCCGAGCTGCATCGTCCACGCCATGGTGAGCTGGTCGACGTTGTCGACGTTGATCTCATCGAGCGGGCTGTAGTTCCAGCCTGCATAGTTGGCGTTCGGCATGACCCATTGCGACGGGTCGCCGGCCGAACCCTCCTGGGCGGCCGCGGCCGCCGATACGCCGAGAACGCAGAGCAGCGACAGGACGGGAATCCACGTCCAGCCGCGCCGCTTGGTTGACAGCCTCATGCCTCACTCCTTGGCTCGGGGCACGCGCCCCGGGTTTTTGCGCCGTCGATAGCCGACATCCAACCGGCAGCTCGCGAGTCACCGGAGCCGCACCAGATAGCCCCTGGCTCTTCCGCGGCCGTGCCGCTCCCCGGCGGCGGCTCCTCTCCGGTGGGGCCCACGGAGACATCCCGGGCACGAATTCTTCCGGGGTGGGGGTCGTCCCGCACCGTGGTTGGACCCCAGCGCAGCACGGAGCCACCCGTGAGCATCGCCAACGCGAGAGGGTCACCCGCAAATCCGCTGCCGCAGCCGGCAGTATACCCCCAAGGCCCGGCTTTCCTCGCCGCGGACGGTCGCGGGCTGAGAGATCGTCTGCGAGGTCGCGGAAGACCGAGGCTTTCGCCTACGTCTTCGACCGCGTGACCGGCGAGCCGGTCTGGCCCATCGAGGAGCGGCCCGTGCCGCGGTCGGACGTGCCCGGCGAACGGACGCCGCCGACCCAGCCGTTCCCGACCCGGCCCGCCCGTTCGCCGTGAGCAGGTTCCCCGCGCGCCCCCAACTCAAGCGGAAGCCGGCCGGTGCGCCCGTAGGAAGGACCGTATCTGGCGCACGGCCAGCGGGATCCGCTCCTCGGGCTGCTTCCACGGGAACATGCTCAGCTCGGACCGCGGCGCGAGCATCGCCGCCTCGATGGCGACGTCGTAGGGATGCGCCGGGATGTCGTCGGGCAGGATGAGGATCGGCGTCTGCAGCTCGCGCACGAAGTCTCGCGTCACGGTGAAGACGAAGTCCGCGTTGGCGCGGTACATCCTGGTCAGGAACCGGTCGACCATGTCCATCGTGATCTCGGGACGGCGCGCGACGAGATCGGGCCCCCAACCCCCCATGTTGTTGTCGTAGAACAGGGTGGGATGCTCCGCGCTCCACGCGCTGGGCTGCGCCAGCACGGCCGCGGCGACGCGATCGGGGGCCCGCCGCAGCAGGTTCCAGATGAAGGGGCCGCCGATGCAGAAGCCGAGGACCATGAACCTGTCGATGCCCAGGTGATCCATCAGGCCGAGATGGTCGTCGGTATGCGAGTCCCACGGCCGATCGATCTCGAGCGGACCGGAGGACTGGCCGCGGTTGGAGTTGCGCAGGTCGGCCGCGATGACGCGGTGCCCTCCTTCAAGCTCCTCCATCGGGTTGAAGGGATGCGTGGCCAGACCGGCGACGGCCGAGTTCAGTCCGCCGCCCGGGATGACGAGCAGCGGGAAGCCGGAGCCGACCTCCTCGTAGCGGATGCGAACGGGGCCCCTCTCGTAGAAGGACATGGCCGCTCCGTCCTGGCCGGCCTGCCCTGCGAACGTCCGCGTGGCGGCGAGAACCGTCGCCGCCGCGCCCGTCTTCAGTATCGTGCGTCTGGTCGGATCCACCATCGTGTCCCCCTCGCTGCCACTGTATCATTGCGGCGGGAGGTGAGCGATGCGGTTCCGACGCCATCTGTTGACGGTCGTACTCGGGATAGGGCTGAGCGCGGGTCAGGTCGCCGGCGAGCAGCCAGAATCCGCGTCGCCGGGGCTCGCGCATTCGCGCGTCACCCGGCTCGACATCACCAGCCGCGAGCCGGCGTTCGGCGGCCGGTCGTTCGGCGACGTGGGCCCGTACGAGATTCTGCTCGGCACGGCCACCGCGGTCGCCGATCCGAGCGCCCCCCTCGATGCGGGGATCGTGGATCTCGAGAACGCCCCGCGCAACGCGGACGGGCTGGTCGAGTACACCTTCGAGGTCGACATTCTCAAGCCGGTCGACATCAGCAGGGGCAACGGCGTTCTGGTGTACGAGATCAACAACCGCGGCCGCAACATCGTCTTCGGCTACTTCCACGAGGCGGGGCTGGGCTACGCGGCCGGGAACGCCGGCAACGCGTTCCTCATGGACCAGGGCTACACCTACGTATCGAGCGGCTGGCTGCACGGCGCGCCGGGCGCCGGTGACCCGCGTCCGGTGCTGGCGACCCTGCCGCCCGCTACCGACGGCGGCCGGACGATCACCGGCGCCTCGATGGAGGAATGGCAGAACCCCGACAGCGCCGCTTTCGGGCGGTTGACGTATCCCGCGGTGACGCTCGACGAGACCGCCGCGACCCTCACGCATCGTCAGCTCCAGGACGATCCGCGCCGGACGGTTCCCGCCGACCGATGGCGCTACGTCGACGACATGACGGTCGCCATCACGCCCCCCGCCGGAACCGATGCGGGAACCATCTACGAGTTCGTGTACGAGGCCCGGGACCCGATCGTCCACGGCCTGGGCTTCAGCGGCATGCGCGATCTCGTGTCGTTCGCGCGCTACCGTCCCGCCGACGACCGGGGCACGCCCAACCCGCTCTTCGCGGACGGCATGCCGGTGCTCGACCACGCGGTGGCCGTGGGGTCCTCGCAGAGCGGCCGGATGGCCAGGGACTTCGTCTACCAGGGCTTCAACGAGGATCCCCAGGGGCGGCGCGTCTTCGACGGCATGACCCCGTATGTCGGCGGCGCCCGCCGCACCTTCGTCAACGCCCGTTTCGCGCAGACGGGCCGCTACACGCGCCAGCACGAAGACCACAACTACCCGATGGACGAGTTCCCGTTCACGTTCGCGACGACCACCGATCCGCTGACGGGCCGGACCGACGGGCTGCTGGCCGCCTGCACGGCCTCGGGCACCTGCCCCAACATCATCCAGGTGGACGCCGAATCGGAGTACTACGGCGCCCACGCCTCGCTCATCGTCACCGACACGAGCGGCCGGGCGCTCGAGCTGCCGCCGAACGTGCGCTACTGGATGCTCGCGACCGCGCACTCGCAGGGCGCCGCCGGGTGCCGCGACCCCGCCAACCCCGTGCAGCCGTGGCCGTACTACCGCGCGGCGTTCGACGCGACGGTCGAGTGGGTGCGCAACGGCGTCGAGCCGCCGGCGACGCGCGCGCCGTCGGTGGCCGACGGCACGGCGGTGACGGTCGACAGGCAGGGCGAGCAGTATCCGACCATCCCGGACCGTCCCTACAACGGCGCGATCAGCACGCTCGGGGTGCGTGACTTCTCCGTCTGGCCGCCGAAGGAGAGCGACGAGCGCTACCCGCTGTTCGTGCCGGGCCTCGACGCCGACGGCAACCTCGTGGCGGGGGTGATCGTGCCGGAGGTCGCGGCCCCGCTCGCCACGTTGGGCAAGGCGGTCCGCGCGGCGGGCTTCGCCGAGGGCGACCTGTGCGGCGTGAACGGCTCCACGATTCCGTTCCCGCGGACGAAGGACGAGCGGACGGCGTCGGGCGATTCGCGCCTCTCCCTGGAAGAGCGCTATCCCGGCGGCGAGGCGGAGTACGTGCGGCGCTACGGCGAAGCGGCAGACGCACTGGTCGCCGGGCGGTACCTGCTGCCCGCCGACGCCGAGACGCTCAAGAAGTCGGCTGCCGCCGCGTGGAGCGCGGCCGTCGCGGCGCCCTGACGCGTGCAGATTGGCCGCGTCGGTCCGCTCGCTCCCTGCGTCCCGTGGTGAGACCCCGCGTGGCACGGAGAGCGGCGCTCGAATGCGGCGGCGACTCCGGCCCCGGGCTGCCAAGTCGTGCCAGGAGTCTGCGCCCCGGAACGGCGCGGACTCCTGCAGGGTTGGTTGGGCGCCCAGCGGAACCGCAGGCGACGGTGGGCGGGCCAGGGACCGCACAAACCCGTATGATGCGCTGGAAGGAGACCTGCATGTCCACAATCCGTTTCGCCCTGTTGCTCGTCATCGGCTTGGGTCTGGCCGTCGCCGGAGCCCGGCCGACGGCCAACTCCGAGGCGACGACCGGCGTCACGCCCGAGTTCCGGCACATCAACAAGCTGGCGTTCGGGCCCGAAGGCGTGCTCTTCGCGGCCGACGCCCAGGAGGTGTCCATCACCGCCCTGCATCTCGGCGAGCAGATGGCCGGCGGGGTGCCCGGGACGCAGGATGTCCCTGAGATCGATCGGAAGGTCGCCGGGCTGCTCGGCATCGATGCGGGCAACCTGCTGGTCACCGACATGGTGGTCGACCCGCAGACGCGCAACACCTGGCTCTCGGTGATGCGCGGCCTGGGGGCCGGCGCGGTGCCGGTTCTTCTGCGCGTGGACGGAGCGGGCGAGATCGAAGTGGTCTCGTTCGACGAGGTCCGCTACACGCGCATCGGGGTGCCTAATCCGCCGCCGGCCGAGACGCCGCTGGTGCTCGCGGGCGGGCGGGAGATTCCCATCGCCAACTACCCCGACGAGGTCGACCCCGCGGGGCTGATCGGCGTGCAGACCATCACCCACATGGCCTACATCGACGGCAACCTGTTCGTCTCGGGCCTGTCGAACGAGGAGTTCGCGTCGAAGATGCGCGTCATCCCCTATCCGTTCCGGGTGGCCGACGCGGGGACCAGCGTCGAGATCTACCACGGGTCGCACGGCCAGCTCGAGACGTTCTCGCCGGTGTTCACGTTCGTGCCGTACGAGATCGACGGCGAGGCGTCGATCGTCGCCAGCTACCTGTGCACCCCGCTCGTCAAGTTCCCCATCGCGGCCCTCGAGCCGGGCAGCAAGATTCAGGGGACGACGATCGCCGAGTTCGGGAACCGCAACCGGCCCATCGACATGATCGTCTACGAGAAGGACGGGCAGGACTACATCCTGCTGTCGAACAACCAGCGCGGCGTGATGAAGGTGCCGACGGCGCCGTTCGCCGCCGCGGACGCCATCGCCGACCCGATCCCCGACACTGCCGGCGTACCGTTCGAGACCATCGCGTCGCTCGACGGCGTGCGCCAGCTCGATCGGCTGGATGCTTCCCGGGCGATGCTGCTCGTCGACGCCGCGGGCGGCGGGCTGAACCTCGAAGCGGTCGCGCTGCCGTAGGCGCCTGCCTCAAGATGAGACATGCGGCGAGGGCCGCCGCCGTGGTGGCGGCCCTCGCGCTCTCCCCTGCGTGCTCGCAGACGAGCGGCCCGGCGCTGCAACCCGCCGCGGGCGCGCCGCGCATCCGCTTGGCCACCTCGCCCTCCGGGCAGCGGACCATCGACGTCGCGGGGTTGGCGGCCGCGGACCTCGCGCACCTTGAACGCGCCGCGCTGTCGCGCGACGCGTGGCAGGCAATCCTGCGCGTCCACGTCGCGCAGGCGGATCCGGCCCCCGCGGAGGTGCCGCCGGTCCTCGGCGACCATGCCGTGCGCGCTGGCGTGCTGCGCTTCACTCCCCGGTTTCCCTTCGATCCGGGTCAACGCTACGAGGTGGTGTTCGATCCGTCGTCCCTCCCGTCCGCGCGCGGCCGTTCCGCGCCCACCCCGCCGCGCGCGCTCCGCGCGACGGTCGAGGTGCCCGCTCCCGACCGTGAGCCGTCGACCCGCGTCGTCGCCGTCTACCCGACCGGTCCCGAGGTGCCGGAGAACCACCTCCGCCTGTACGTCGTCTTCTCGGCCCCGATGGGGCTGGGCGGGGGCAATGCCCACGTCCGGCTGCTCGACGAGCACGGGCAACCGGTCGCCGATCCGTTCCTGCCGCTCGACGTCGACCTGTGGAACGCGGACCGCACGCGCTTCACCGTTCTCTACGACCCCGGGCGGGTCAAGCGCGGCATCCGGCCGAACGCCGAGCTGGGCCGCCCGCTGGCGGCCGATCGCAGGTACACCCTGGTGATCGATGCCGCCTGGCGCGACGCCGCGGGCCAGCCGCTCGTCGCGCCGTTCCGTCGCGAGTACCGGGTGGGTCCGCCGCGGGAGCGCGCCCTCGATCCCGCCGCCTGGCAACTCGACCTCCCGGCGCGCGGCACGCAGGATCCTCTCGCGGTGCGCTTTCCGGTGCCGCTGGACTACGGCCTGTTGCAGCGCGCGCTCCAAGTGGCGACCGGCGACGGCCGGCCCCTGGCCGGCGAGATCCGGGTAGAGCAGGGTGAGACGCGCTGGACCTTCACGCCGCGCGCGCCGTGGCGGCCGGGCGAATACCGACTGGTCGCGGCGGCAACCCTCGAGGACGTCGCCGGCAACCGCATCGGACGGCCGTTCGAGGTCGACGCGGAAGCACCCCAAGACTCCGAGCGCGCCCGCGGCACCGTGGTGCCGTTCCGGATCGGCGGCCCCCTCGAGCGAATCCGGTCCGGCGAATCCGGCCCCACCGCACGGCCGGGCGGCGCGAATCCGCGCTGACAACCACCCGAAATCCGCCATTCGAGCGGGCGGCGGCGTGCGGCGTGCCGGGGCAGCCCCCGGATGTCCGCCCCGGCACCTTCCGCGGCGCTCCGACGTGCCCCGCGGATGCGTCCGCCCCGTGCTTCCGGCCGCCGCTACGCGGTCAACCCCGTGACGACCAGCAGCAGGAGCATCGCCAGCATAATCACGATCGAGTGCACGAACAGAAGACCGACCTGCTTGGCCAGGGTCTTCAGAAGACCCTGCCCGTACGCGCGCCACAGCGACAGGAACAGGAACGCGAGGAGGACCAGCCCGGCGAGCGAGGAGGCTCCCTCCGTGCCGGAGATCGCGTCGACGGCGATGCCGACGGTGTACAACAGGAACGCCGCCGTCTGGAAATGAAGGGCGAAGACGAGGTGCGGAACGAAGAACCGCTCCTGCCGGCGATACAGCAGTCGAAGCTGCGCCGCGAACGCCGGCACGAGAAAGAAGAACGCCCAGGGCAGCCGTTGGAGGAAGAGGGCCCCGGCGCGCTCCGGCTCCTCGATCATCGGCCGCAGGACGCGCTGCACGAACCAGCGCACAAGAGGCGGAGAGTCCGCGCCGAGGTCGTCCAGGTCGGCGGGAGCATCCTCGTCGAGCCCGATGCTCACCATCGCGTCGGACTCCTGGCCTGAAGTGTCGATGACGTCTTGCGGCGCGACGGCCGCCAGGAAGAGAAACACGCAGAAGCTGACGAACAGGTAGAGCCGCAACGGCGCCACGAAGCGCGCGCGCCTTCCGCGCCAGTACTCCAGAGTCAGGTGGCCGGGCCGAAGCAGAAGGACGATGAGCGTGCGCCACACGCGTGAGTCGAACGAGAAGAGGCCGTCCAGCATCTCGCGCGCGAAAGCGGCGATGGACGTGTGAAGGCTTCCCGCACGTTGGCCACACGACGGGCAGAAGCTCTCGACCCGGTCCGATCCGCAGTTCGGACAGGACTCGAGCTTCGTCGGTCCGCCTTCCAGCACGGACTCGACGCTGCGAACGACGACGTCCTCACCGGGCGCTTCCAAGACGAGCTTCCTTCACGGTCCGGCGGCAGGTTCTTCGACGAGAGCGCGCGCTTCGGACGCCGCGTCCGTCCGCCAACATGAATCTGCCCGACTCACGGCAAACCGAACACGAACAGGTTGTTCCCCTGGCTGCCGGCGTTCACCTCGGGGGTCAGGTTGACGAACCGCGGCGTGCCCGTGCTCACCGCCACGTACTGGCGCCCGTCGACGGCATAGGTGATCGGGAAGCCGCTGACCGCCGAGCCGAGATTGATCTCCCAGAGAACCTCGCCCGTCTCCTGGTCCAGGGCGCGGAAACGGCCGTTGACGTCGCCGCCGAACACGAGGCCGCCGCCCGTAGCGACGAGCGACATGGTGGCCGAGCGCTGCTCGTGGACCCAGGCGGTCTCGCCGGTCTCGGCCGAGATGGCCCAGACCGCGCCGACCTGGTCGGTGCCGGGGGCGATCTCGGGGCGCCAGTTGATGGCGTAGACCGAGGTGCTCTCGGGGCCCTCGGCGATCATCTGCGCGCAGACGTTGCGCAGCGGGAAGTACATGGTGTTGGTCAGGGGGCTGTAGGCGCCCGCCTCCCAGTCCTTGCCGCCGCTGGCGTGGGGGCAGGTGAGCACCTGCTGCCCCGCTCCCCTGAAGATAAGCTCGGGGTTCTCGGTCACCGCGCCCGACGCGCCGTCGATGTGGCTGATGACGTTCTGGGTGATGGTGGGCGTGGCCCACAGGAACTCGCCGGTCTCGCGGTCGAGGGTGTAGACGACGCCGGTCTTGCCGGGGATGCCGGTCATCACCCGCCGCTCCTCGCCGGGCTGCACGCGGGGGTTGATCCAGTCGACGGCGTCCGGGTCGGGGGCGACCACGGTGTCGACGAGCATGCGCTCGAAGGGGTGGTCGAGGTCCCAATGGTCGTTGAGGTGCTGGTAGTACCACGCGATCTCGCCGGTGTCGGCGTCGAGGGCGAGGGTCGAGTTGTGGTAGAGGTGCCGGAGATCGGCACCGCCGATGAGGAACTTCGGAGCGGGCGAGGTGACCGAGGTCCCGATGTAGAGCAGGTTCAGCGCGGGGTCGTAGCTCGGCACCATCCACGCCCCGACGTGCCGGCGCTCCTCGAACGGCACCCCGCCCCAGGTCTCGTCGCCGGGCTCGCCGGGCGCGGGGATGGTGCGCCGCCGCCACAGCTCCTCGCCGGTGTCGGGATCGTGGGCGGTGATGACGCACGCGTCGGGCCCGCCCGCGGGCATGCAGCTCCGGCCCGAGACGACCTTGCCGTCGGCGACGATGGGCCCGGAGCTCTGGGTCGCGGGATGGGTCTGGTAGTCCAGCACCTGCGTCTCCCACACCATCCGGCCGGTCTCGGCGTCGAGGGCGAAGATGTGGTCGTCGGCGCTGGTGTCGAGGATCGTGGAGCCGTAGATGGCGATGTTCCGGTTGTTCTGCCAGAGGGTGTTGAAGACGTAGTCGCCGATGTCGTCGGGCACCTCGCGGCGGTGCTCCCAGACGAGGTCGCCGGTGACGGCGTCGATGGCCTGGATGACGTCGGCGGGGTTGGGCATGTAGAGGACGCCGCCGTAGGCGAGCGGCGTGCCCTGCTGGCGCCCCTCGGTGAGGGCGCGGGTCCACACCATGCGCAGGTCGCCGACGTTGTTCCGATCTATCTGGTCGAGGGGGCTGTAGCCCCAGCCGTCGAGGGTGCGGCGCCACATCAGCCAGTCGCCGGGCGCGGGGTCCTGGAGCATCGCGTCGGTGACCGGCACGAAGTCGGACTCGGGCTGGGCCTGCGCGGTCGGGACCGCGAGCGCGCCACCCAGCGCGGCGACCAGCAGGATGACGAGAAGGCCGGGAACCTCACGGACAACGAGGGATCGTGTCTGCATCAGCGCCTATTCTAGCGCCATCACCGCGGCGCACCGCTCCGTCAGATGCGCCGCCGAGCCACGCGAGGGGATGAGATTGCATTTCTCTGCCGCTGGCGCCCGGCCAGGCACCGCGAAGTTGACGGGTTCCAGGTCACTCGGTTTCCTCGGCGGGCCAGGTCAGGCCGGCTCCCCCGCTGTCGAAGATCGTCATGGTGACGTTGCGGTGATTCGACATCCGGATCGCGTCGTACAACTGGATTGGAGGAACGGGCCCGTTCTCGTTGAGGTGGGCCGCCAGGCCGGATTGGATGACGGCCCCGGCCGGATCGTTGCGGGGGTAGGTTTCCGGCGGCAGAGCTCGGCCCCGAATGGTCTTCGTGATGGTGATCCGGTCGCCATCCACGTCGACTCGAAGGCGCCGGTAGCGGTGGTTGTGGATCGCGTCGACGGCGCGCTCGACGAGCTCGTCGGGCTCAATGCGGTGCTGCCTGCTGGTCCACAGCCGTTCGTCGTCGAGGTAGGCGTCGCGGATGTCGGTGCTCGTTCGGTGGCGCCAGCGGGCGGCGAGCACGGTTCCGCCGCCGAGGTGAGGGGGGATGACCGGCTCGTTCTCGCCTGTCGGTCCAATCTGGTGGACCACGTCCCGCGTGGCGGCCCAGACCCCGGCGGCGGGTTGAGGGAGCGTCAGCTCGTTCACGGTCGGGATCGCGCGAATCGGGCGAATGCGCGTCTGCGGCCCGGCGTCACGCCCCCCTGCCGGTGCACTGCGCGGGCCAGTTGCCGCCAGGTGAATGCCCCCTCGAGGTGCGCGAGTACGACCTCGTCGAAGGTGGATTCGTTCAGAACCACGGTCATCGCGTCGAGTTGGCGTTTCGTCGGCTCGGACGCGCGCATGGCGTCGTAGACCTCGCGCGGCGTGGGAGGTCTCCGCCAGCCGCAGCAGCGTCGATGTATGACGCTGCGGATCGTCCGTGAGTCGGGGCCCATCTCGGCGGGGTCGGCGTTCGGGCGGAATCTGACGAGCGTGTCGGCGGCGGTGTAGTCGTCGGGGAACGCCTCCGGCGCCGGCAGGCGCACAGGGGAAGTCTCCGGCGGTCGAGTCAGGGGGCCGTGTGCGTCGCGCATTTAAGTTCTGCGCTCGATTATCGCGTACGGCGGCCGCCGGGGTGCGGTCCCGGAACTCTGGCCGGCCGGGGGGGCGGTCGCCCGCACCGTCGCCGTCGAGCGCCTTGTTCCGTGCGGTCGGCTTCGGGCTCCGAGCGGGCGTACGCGTTGCGGCGACCTCCTCGCGAAGCGTGGCGTGGTTGATGGACGCCTGGGCGGAGTTCGTCGACTGGACCCCGAAACCGCCGAGGGTGGTAGTCGTCGACCCGTCACCTCGTAGTCGATGGCCTCGGGACCGCGGCGGCAGAAACACTCGACCGCCCAAGTCCCTTGCGTCCCGGTACGCGTCCGTGGATGAACCCTCACTCCGGCAAGGCGAACACGAAGAGATTGTTCCCGAAGCTCGGCCGGATCTCCGGGGTGAGGGCGAGGAACGCCAGCGGGTTGCCCCCCACCCCGGTGCTGGCCGCGACGTACTGTCGGCCGTCGACCGCGAAGGTGATGGGGAAGCCGGTCAGGGGCGAGCCGAGGTTGATCTCCCAGAGCACTTCGCCCTTCTCGTGGTCGAACGCGCGGAAGCGGCCGTTCGCGTCGCCTCCGAAGACCAGCCCGCCCCCGGTGGCGACGAGCGACGTCGTGGCGGCGCGCTGATCGTGGCGCCACGACGTCACGCCGGTCTCGGCCGAGATCGCGTGCACGGCGCCGACCTGATCGGTGCCCGGCGCGATCTCGTTGCGCACCGCGAGCGAGTAGAGCTCGAGGGCCAGGGTCTCGGCGCTCTCGACCACCATCATCCGCGCGCACGTGTTCCGCAGGGGGAAGTACATCAGGTTCGTGAGGGGGCTGTAGGCGCCGGCCTCCCAGTCCTTGCCGCCGTTGTAGGTCGGGCACGCGAGCACCTGCTGTCCGCGGCCGGTGAAGACGAGCTCGGCGCTCTCGGTCACCGCGCCGGTGGCGCCGTCGATGTCGGCGACGACGTTCTGGGTGATGGTCGGCGTGGCCCAGAGGAACTCGCCCGTGGCCCGGTCGAGGGTGTAGACGATGCCGGTCTTCCCGGGAATGCCGGTCACCACCCGCCGCACGTCGCCGGGCTGCAGGCGCGGGTTGATCCAGCTCACCGCGGACGGGTCCGGCGCCACCGCGGTGTCGACCAGCAGCCGCTCGAACGGGTGGTCGAGATCCCAGTGGTCGTTCAGGTGCTGGTAGTACCAGCGGATCTCGCCGGTGTCGCCGTCGAGGGCCAGGGTCGAGTTGTGGTACAGGTGCTGGTTCTCGGCGCCGCCGAGGAGGAACTTCGGGGCCGGCGACGTGACCGACGTCCCGACGTAGACCAGGTTCAGCGCGGGGTCGTAGCTCGGCACCATCCACGCGCCGACGTGGCGCCGCTCCTCGAACGGCACGCCGCCCCACGTCTCGTCGCCCGGCTCGCCGGGACCGGGGATGAGCCGCGTCCGCCACACCTCCTCGCCGGTCAGCGCATCGTGGGCGACGACGACGCACGCCTCGGGGCCGCCCTCGGGCATGCAGCCGCGGCCGGAGACGGCCTTGCCGCCGGCGACGATGGGGCCCGACGACTGGTGGGCGGGGTTCACCGTGTAGTCGAGGATCTGCGTCTCCCACGCGAGCCGGCCGGTCGCCGCGTCGAGGGCGTACGCGTAGTCGTCGGCGCTGGTCGAGACGATGAGGTCGCCGTAGATGGCGATGTTCCGCTTCGCCTCGGACAGACCGGCCGCGACGTGGTCGTCGAGGTCGTCGGGCCGCGCCCGGCGGTACTCCCAGAGCAGGTCGCCCGTGACCGCGTCGATGGCCTGGATGACGTCGCGCGGGTTCGGCATGTAGAGCACCCCGCCGTAGGCCAGCGGCGTGCCCTGCTGGCTGCCCGCGCCGAGCGCGCGCGTCCACACCATGCGCAGGTCGCCGACGTTGTCCCGGTCGATCTGGTCGAGCGGGCTGTAGCCCCAGCCGTCGAGGGTGCGGCGCCAAGTCAGCCAGTCGCCGGGCGCGGGGTCCTGGAGCATCGCGTCGGTGACGGGGACGAAATCGTCGGCCGCTGACTGCGCCTGAGCGGCGGCGGGCGGCAAGGCCGTGGTCGCCAGCAGCAGGAGGGCGAGCGGAGTGGTGGCGGTGGGGTGTGCGTATCGGTTCATGGGTGCATTCCCTTCCGGTTCAATGATATACTTGTTCACCATTGAATAGGACATGGGTCATTGCTTTTGCTCGACTCGAGGATGAAGGAAATCACCACCACGATTACGCAACGGAGCCAGGTCACCGTTCCCGCCGAGGTGCGGCGCGTGCTCGGCGTGAAGCCCAGAGACAAGGTCACCTTCACCATCGCCGACGGCGAGGTGCGCCTGAGGCCCGTCTCGTACAGCCTCGAATCGGCGTACGGATCGGTCGAGCCGGCCGGCGAGCCCCAGGACTTCGACGAGCTGTCTCGGGCCGCCAGGGACGCCAGGGCCGAGCGGACCCTGCAGAAGATGAGCGGAACGTGAGGTTCCTCGACGCGAACGTCATTCTCCGGTACCTGACCAGAGATGACGAGGCCAAGGCGAGGGCCTGCTACGAACTCTTCCAGCGCTTGCAGCGGGGAGAAGAAGAGCTCGCGACCTGCGAGGCCATCATCGCCGAGGTGGTCTACGTACTCTCCTCGCCGCGTCTACCCTATCGGTTGAGCCACGAGCAGATTCGCGCCCGGCTCCTGCCCCTGCTGACGCTTCGCGGCCTCAGGCTTCCGCAGAAGCGCGTCTGGCTGGAGGCGCTCGACACCTACGGGTCGTCGCCGACCCTGGACTTCGAGGATGCGCTGGCCGCGGCCCACATGGCGCAACGGGGAATCACCGATATCGTCAGCTACGACCGGGACTTCGACCGAGTGGCCGGTGTTCGCCGGGCAGAGCCCTGACGGACAGGCGCTTGGTGCGTGGCCCACGGCTCTCGCGCGGCCGCCGCCTGCCGAACGTCATGCCGTCGGGGGCCAGCGGCAGTCCCGGCCGCCACGGCCCGCGCCGTCGCGTGCCGGCTCGGGACGACCGCCGGATCAGCGGTTCCGCTCGTACGGCGCGCCGGTGCCCGACGACCCCACGAAGAAGCGCGACCCGTCGGGGAAGGTAATGTCGCGCGCGTTCGCGGTGTTCGAGCCGTCCTTGGCGCCGAAGCCGTCGATGACGAGCTCGGTGCCGTTCGGGATGGAGTTCTTGTTGAGCCCGCGCCGCATCAGCGAGTTGGGAGCGCCGCACTCGATGGCCCAGGTCGTCACCGTGCCGTCGTCGGCGGTGACGTCGACGTGAATCCACGAATGGGGGTTGATCCACTCGGTGCGCGCCACCGTGCCCACGAGCTGCAGGGGCCGGTTGGCGTCGAACTCGGCCGAGAAGGCGTGGTGCGCGGACGCCGGTGCGGCCGGCGCGAGCAGGACGAGGGCGCCGGCCGCGGCGATGAACGAGATGGCAGTCTTTCGCATCGGTCTCACCTGGTGGGGTTCACCTGTTCTCACCTGATGGGGTTCATCCGGTCTCACCTGATGGGGTTCACCCGAATGTCCTCGAGGTCGGCGCCGGTCATGAGCGACAGATTGCGCCCGTTGCCCTCGTGACAGGCGTACTCGAACAGCATGTGGTCGTCCGGGGCGCGCCGCAGCGCGTCGAACTCGATGGTCCACGGCTGCGTGAAGACCTCGGGGTCCTCGATGGTCGCGCGGTAGCGGATGGTGTCGTCGTCGACCAGGGTGAAGCGCTCGACCACGTGCAGGTTGCCGCTGTGGAACACGCCGTGCCCGGTCGCGAGGGCGCTCGCCGGGGCCCCCTCGGGGGGCGCGCCGTGCCCCACCGGCCACGTGTTCTCCGTGAAGTTGGTGACGTCGACGACGAGGGTGTTCCCCTCCCAGCGGCCGCGCGAGTCGCCCATGCCGAGGCGGATCTTGGGGTCGGGGTGGGGGCTGCCGTCGAGGGGGATGTAGCGCGAGTGGTGGTTCCACTCGTAGAGGATGACCACGTGCCCGGGCACCTGCAGGATCTGGTAGGTGTTGTAGCCCACCGGCAGGTGCGCGCGGGGCAGGGCCGCGGGGAGGCACTTGACGCGCGGGTCGAGGTGCTCCAGCTCGTCCTGCCGCGCCATCACCTCGCCCCGGCGCTCGGACGCCCACGGCTGGAACGGAATGCGGCCGTCGGGCGGGTCGACGACCATCGGCCTCTGGATGCGCCCCGGGCGCGGCGGCGCGTCCGGATCCGGCTCGAAGAACCGGGAGAACGCCGCTCCCTGCCCGAGGTTGGCGCCCTCGGGGCGACGCCACGAGTCGTTCGCGGGGGTCTCCATCGGCTGGGACCGGCCGGGCAGATAGTGGCCGCGGAAGTCGGGGTCGCCCCACGGCGTCCGCGGGGGCTCGTAGTCGCCGTCCTGGCCCGCGGCGGCGGGCGCCGCGGCCAACGCGAAGAGCAGCGCCGCGCCGAGAAGTCGTCGAGCGCTCATCATCGTGCTCCTTCTCCCTGCTCGACCGCAATCTGCAGGAGATGGTCGACGCAGTCGTAGTCGAGTATCTGCAAGCCCTCGTCCATCCGGCGGTACAGCGTCATGCGCATGGTCCACGGACGGGTGAACACGTTGGGGTCCTCGAGGGTGACCTCGTAGTCGATGTGATAGGGGGTGGTCGGCGTATAGCGCTCGACGACGTGCAGGGCCTCGCTGTGGAAGTTGCCGGCCGCGTCGAGCCACGTGCGCCCGTTGAAGTGGGTGGTGTCGACCACCAGGGTGTCGCCCTCCCAGTGCCCGCGCGAGTCGCCCATCCAGAAGTCGTTGGGCAGGGGGTGCGGGCTGCCGTCGGTGTAGATGATACGCACCGCGTGGGCGAACTCGTAGGTGACGACGACGTGGTCGGGCGTCTGCAGGATGCGGAACGGGAACGGCATGTAGGTGACGCGCGGCACCCCCGGCAGGTAGCACTGCCGCACCGGGTCCGCGGTGAGCCGGTTCGCGTAGTTCTCCTGCTGCTGCTCGGCCGCCCACGGCTGGTAGGGGATCTCTCCCCCCTCGACCACCCCGAGCCCGGCGGGAATGCCGTCCTGGGCGTTGTGGGGACGGATGTCCCACGCCGCCGAACTCAGCACCTGCCAGAAGCCGTTCAGATCGGGCTGCCCCTCGGGGGTCCGGGGGCCGTCGTAGCCCGATGCGGCGCCGGCCTGAGACTGTCCTCCTCCGGCGCGGAACTCGCCTCCCCCGGCCTCGGACGACGCGGAGGCGGCCACGACCTCGGCAGGCGGTTCCGCCGGCGGGCCGGACAGCGCATCGAGGTAGCCGACGACCTGCCGCACCTCGTCGTCGGTCAGCTCGCGGGTCGAGATCGGGGGCATCTGGCTGTAGCCCTCGCGCACCACGGCGAGCACGTACTCGGCGTCGTAGCCGAGGGGGACGAGGCCGGGGGCGATGTCGCCGCGCCCCCCCGCGCCGTGACAGAGCTGGCACACGCGCTGGTAGGGCCCGGCGCCGGGATGGTCCTGCGCCGCGGCCGCGGGGGCGGCAAGGCCCACGACACCGGCCGCGACGCAGACGGCGAGGAACCCGGCGGTCCGCGCCGTCCCGGGGCGCGGCCCCCTACCGGTCCTGCGCCGCATCGCGTTCCTCGGCCCGGTGGCCGGCGAGAATGCCGTCCATTCCGTAGTTGCCCTCATGGCACGCGTACTCCCAGACCTGATCGTCCGAGCGCAGCATCGGCACCTCGACCGTCCACGGCACGGTCCAGGTCTCGGGATCCTCGACCGTGAACTCGTAGACCAGCGTCTCGGCGTCGACCCGCGTGAACCGCTCCTGCAGGGTCATCGCCGGGGTCGCCCCGTAGCGCTCGGTGAACGAGTTCTTGTTGTAGAAGTTGGTCGTGTCGACGACCAGGGTGTCGCCTTCCCAGCGCCCGCGCGAGTCGCCCATCCACTGGGTCACCCCTTCCGCCAGCGAGCCGCCGTCGAGGGGAATGATGCGCGCATCGTGGACCATCTCGTTGAGGATCACCACGTGGTCGGCGGTCTGGAAGAGCTGCATGTGGTTGTTGTAGGCCCGCGGCTCCATGGGCGGCCCCGAGTTGAACCCGAGCACGCAGCGCTCGCCGACGCTGCGGTCCTCCCACGAGTCGGCGGGATGCGCGGCCCGGTACTCGTCCCGCGCGTCGGCCCGCGCCTTCCCCGCCTCGGACAACGGCGGGATGCGCCCGTTCGGCGGGTCGACGATGAGCGACGTCCGCCGCGTCCCGACGGTCCGGGTGCCCCGGTCCATCCAGAAGTTGTTGTAGGCGCCGACGTTGCCCCCGGCCTCGGTGCGGCGCGCCGCCTCGTTCAACAACCGGGCGTTGCGCTCCACGACCTCCCGTTCCTGATTGGCCGCTTCCTCCGCGGTCAGGAACGCCTGGTCGCCGAGATCCTCGGGGCGCTGCAGCGGCGTGATGGTCCGGAAGTCCCAGACCCCCTGCAGGTCGGGGTCGCCCCACGGCGTCCGCGGCGCCTCCGCCTCGCTCTGGGCCGACACGGGAACCGGCGCCGACAGCACGACCAGCACGGCCAAGGCTCCGGCCGCGGCGAGCATTCGATGGTTCATGGCTTTCCTCCTGATGTGACGCGAGCCTGATTATAGCCGGCCTGCGCCCTCCTGAGACGTCCGCATCGCGAGTTCGCCCCATCGTCATGCGCACGACGAACCGGAGGCGCCGGGCGGGATCGAGGAAACCCGCGCCCCCACCGAGCCGAAACAGGCGGTCGTGATAAAATAGCTAGTCAATAGTCATTTCCGTGAGGGCTCTACTACATGACTGCCAGCGTCACCGCACTGGAGGCCAAGACCCGCTTCGGCAAGCTCCTCGACCGTGTCTCGCGCGGCGAGGAGATCGTCGTGACCCGCCATGAGCGTCCCGTGGCACGCATCGTTCCGGCCGGCCGAGCCAGTCTGCACGACGTGCGCGCAGCCGTGGCCGGCTTGCGCGACCTGCGCAAGGAAATCGCCGCACGGGAAGGACGCGAGTCGTCGAAGCTCACCGATGCCGAGGTCAAGTCCCTCATCGAGGCGGGACGCCGGTGAACAACGCCTTCGTCGTGGACGCCTCCATGGCGCTCGCGTGGGTCAGGCCAAGTCAGGCTTCGGCGGAATCGGATGCACTGCTCGAGCGCATCGAGCAAGGCGCGATGGTCGTCGTCCCGCCCCTGTGGTACCTCGAGGTCGCAAACGGACTTCTCGTCGCCCAACGACGCAAGCTGCTCACCGCGTCGGAGCGAACACGGGCGATCGATCGACTGTCCGGATTGGCGTTGACCGTCGACGACGGCGATGCGAGGACCGCGTTCGGCCGGACGTCGACGCTGGCCGAAGAGCACGGATTGTCACTGTACGACGCCGTCTACCTGGAAGTGGCCATGCGCCGCACACTGCCGATCGCTTCCCGGGACGCAACACTTCTCGCAGCCGCGGCGCGGGCCGGCGCGGAGCTGGTTGCAGGTTCCGCGGCCGGGTCGCCATCGCAAAGCGACTGATGGTCACGTCCCCGCACCAGCGCCTCCGCGCCCGCCCCGAATGAAAGTTCCTGGCCATCCTGCCCCGATGGACTTCATCACGTCGGCCTCATCGAGCTGACCCTGCCCGCCGGCTCGTCGCTCGCCATCGTCGGCCAGAACGGCGCCGGCAAGACGACCCTCGCCAAGCTGCTGTGCCGGCTCTACGAGCCCTTCCCCACGACGGACCCGCCGGGCCGCCGAACCCGTGCCATTCGCGTACCCGTGTCGCTCGCGGCCACGCAGGCATCCTGCGGACCTCCACCATCGCGAGTGCTTTCATATCCATTACGCGAACGAGTCTCAGTCGCAGATATCGTTCTTGAATTGAGTCTCAGTTACAGGTTTGGGACTATCGAACCTGTTGTGATACACCATGTTCAAGGACATCCGCCACGCCCGATCGACTGCCCTTCGAATGGGGACGACCTCATGGCTACTCATCTCCGGCCGGACTCCGACACCGAAACCGAGGAAAAGGTCGACGGCCGGCGGTTCTCACTTCAGGCGAGAGCCTGCTGCTGTCTGACGCTCGCGATCTTCTTCATCGCGAGTTGCGGGGACGACAGCGATCCCCTGTTGCCCACCTCACCGAGCGCCATACCCAGGGGCCCGGCCGCAGGTGGGGGCGGCGACGGGGACGGTGATGGGGATGGGGAGCCCGAAGGCGACTGGGAAGGGGAGGGTTGGGACGGAGATTGGGGCGGGGACGGACGTCACACGCTCAACGGGCTGCCCTCGGTCGAGTCCGAGGACGGTGACGACGCCATCACTATAGTCCGGTCCGCGCCCGTCACCTTCGCCGGGGACGGGGACGGGGACGGAGATGGCGATGGCGACGGGGATGGCGATGGCGACGGAGATGGCGACGGGGACGGAGATGGCGACGGGGATGGCGACGGGGACGGAGATGGCGACGGGGATGGCGATGGCGACGGAGATGGCGACGGGGACGGAGATGGCGACGGGGACGGCGATGGCGACGGAGATGGCGACGGGGACGGCGATGGCGACGGAGATGGCGACGGGGACGGCGATGGCGACGGGGACGGAGACGGGGACGGGGACGGAGACGGAGACGGCGACGGAGACGGAGACGGCGATGGCGACGGGGACGGAGACGGGGACGGAGACGGCGACGGAGACGGCGACGGCGACGGAGATGGCGACGGAGACGGCGACGGCGACGGAGACGGAGATGGCGACGGGGACGGAGATGGCGACGGAGACGGGGACGGAGACGGCGATGGCGACGGCGACGGAGACGGAGACGGAGACGGCGATGGGGACGGAGACGGCGACGGAGACGGGGACGGAGACGGGGACGGAGACGGGGACGGAGACGGGGACGGAGACGGCGATGGAGACGGGGACGGCGATGGCGATGGCGACGGAGATGGAGATGGAGACGGAGACGGAGACGGGGACGGGGACGGAGATGGCGACGGAGACGGAGATGGCGACGGGGACGGAGACGGCGATGGCGACGGGGACGGAGATGGTGACGATGATGATGATGACTGACAGCTATCGCGTGCCCCTGGTCATGAGGGATCCCCGCCCCGGGGCTCGCATCCGCGTCCCTCGCCGTCGACTGCTGTCAGGGTCGCGCAAGGCTGCCGGCTTCCAGGCCTGGACGACCTTGCCGGACATCGTCACGGGTTCCCCGGAAGCTCCACGAAACGGAAAGGGAATGACGGCATGAGTCCCTCTCGAGACGCACTCGGGAGAGCAAGCAACGAGGACGCTGCCCCTGTTCCTGCAGCCCCCGATGTCGCGTCGCGCTTTACCTGCATCGCCGACAACATCGACGTCGCGCCGTTTCTCGCCGAGCTGGACGCCGCGTCCGATCTCTGGCTCGCCGATACCAGCCGCCAGAGCAAGGTCCGTTGCCAACGCGACACCCTCAACATATTTCTCCGCGTCGCCAGGAAACCCCTGCCGCCCGGCGCTACCAACGCCAACGACGTACACGAGAGCCGCACCGCGCGGTTCGCCGCCCGCTTCCCGCACGCGTTGAGGTTCTGTCGGGAAATCGCCGCGCGCCAAGACGGCGAGCTCGGACGGGCCACCCTCGTCTCCCTCCAGCCTCGCGGCTGGGTCCGCCCCCATGTGGACGCCGGCGCGTACTACCGCGTACGCGACCGTTTCCACCTCGTGCTTCGGAGCCCCGGAGGCAGTCCGCTGACCTGCGGAGGCGAAACCGTCGTGATGCGTGCAGGCGAGCTATGGGCCTTCGACAACAAGACCAGGCACGACGCGCGAAACCCCACCGACGAACCTCGCGTGCACCTGATATTCGACGTATTGCCCGCCGACGGTCGGGGATACTACGTCCTGCCTCCGGCGGACTGAGGATCAAGTTCCGAGATCTTCGCCGCCGCCAACAGAGCATGGGCCGCCGAATCGATCCGCACCGTGTTGTCGTACACCTCCGTGCGGAGCGCGCCCATGACCCGCCCCTTCCTGGAAACGTAGAACGCGTCCCGTTCGTCACGAAACTGCAGCTGCCGCAACGACCTCAGGCCTCGCCCGACGGCACGTTCGCAGGCGGCCGCGCGCCTCTCTTCCCCGACCGCCCGGGCCACCTTCACCGCGTCCGCCAGCCCCTCGAGGTACACCCCCGTCGAGGCGGCGTGCGGCGGACCGAACTCCGGCCGGCGTGGATCGTAGAAGCGCCCGCGCAGGTCGCTCGCCAACCCGTCCCACTGCTGCATCGGCAGCAGCCAGTCGCTGATCTCGAGCGCAAAGTCCGCGAGCTCCCGGCGTCCCGTCTGTTCGTACATCGAGGCGCAGGCCTGCGTATGCCACGGCACGAACGCCGGATTCCTGGCCTCCAGGTGCCGCGCGCGGCACCGCGAGAAGGTCGTCGACCACCGCTCGGTAGATGGCGCCCACGCCAGTCGCTGCCGCACCGCCTCCGCCCAGAACAACATCGCCTCGCCGGAATAGAAGTTCCAGTTCTGACCGTCGCGCTCCGGCGGAAAAAAGAAGGTGCGGAATCCCCGCTCCTCGTCCGCCAGCGACTCGACGCCGGCCGCCAGCATTTCCAGCTCGCGCGCGAACTCTTCCGCCCCCGGGGTCTCGAGGATTGCGAGGCCGGCCAGCGCCGCCGCACCCAGCTTCGCTCCCGTGCGCTCGACGATCGCACCGCGCCCGTCTCCCATGGGTCGAAAGTACCGCGACAAGTTGGAGCGCAAGTTCCTCAAGGCTGCTTCACCGACAACCGCGTCACCCCGCCGTCGCGCCCATCGCGCGAGGGCCAGGGTCGCCAGAAAACGCCGGATGGCGTTGTCCGAGCGGGCCACCACCCCGCGGCTCGGCCAGTACTTGTACGGCAGCGAGCCGTCCGTCGCCTGATTGCGGAGCATCCATCCGGCGATACCGGTCGCGAGGTCGGCCGCGCGGTCTTCCCCGGCGCCCGGCGACGGGGGCACGACCGACCCGCCGCGGAACATCCTGGTCACCTCGGTGCCGCCCCTGCGGGTCAGCAGGAACTGCCGAGCGGAGAAGGCACGCAGACCGCCGCCCGCGGCAAAGTCGGCAACGCTGGCTCGTCGCCGTTCCAGGAACTTCTCCAGCGCCCGTGGAAACCCGAGGTTCGCGGCAAGCATGCGGGTCGGGGCGAGGCGATGGACCTCGCCCCGATACTCGATCTCCATGCCGACCACGCCCCGCGCACGATTGCAGAACACGCGATCGACCCGCTCGGGCGCGACGGAGCGATAGCCACTCGACACGCAGACCTCCACGACGTCGCCCTCGCGCGCACCGAGCCGGTCCGGCATCCGACGGGACACGGCGTCGACGATCCAGCCTCGGCGTTGCGGGACCCCGTCCCGCCGCAGGCAATACCAGGTCGATTCGTCCGGCCGAAGGTCCTTTTCCACTTTCTTCCAGGGGAAGGTGCGTCGCCGCCGCACCGGCATCCTATATCGAATCGGCACCCGCGGGCCATGTCACGACGAAGGACTCCATGGAGCATCCACTTCGCTTCCTGACCGGTGGCGTACTTGCGGCGGCGCTGGCATGCGGCGGCCAGGAAGGCAACCCGATCGCGCCCACGCCACCCACGACACCTGCCAACCGGGCGCCACAGGCATCCCAGGCCATTCCGGACCAGGACGTGCCCGTGGGCGGCCACGAGCAACTCGACATGCAGGGCTACTTTGCGGAGCCGGACGGCGAACCGCTGAGCTTCGAAGCAGCCTCCAGCGATGCCCGGGTCGTCACCGTGGCCGTCGCCGGAAGCACCCTCACCATCACCGCCGTGAGCGCCGGCATGGCGGACGTCACCGTCACCGCCGCCGACCCCGCCGGCTTGACCGCCGCCCAGACCTTCCGCGTCACCACCGAACCGCCGCCCAACCGCGCACCACGAGCTTCCGCCCCGATTCCGGACCAGCCCCTGAGGCTGAACGAGAACGAGACCGCCGCCGTCGACCTGACTCTGCACTTCACCGACCCCGACGGCGACCCCCTGTCCTTCACGGCATCCTCCAGCGATGCCCGGGTCGTCACCGTGGCCGTCGCCGGAAGCACCCTCACCATCACCGCCGTGAGCGCCGGCATGGCGGACGTCACCGTCACCGCGGCCGACCCTGACGGATTGACCGCTGCCCAGACCTTCACCGCGACGGTGGAGCCACCCCCCAACCGCGCACCGCTGGTTTCCGCACCGCTCCTCGGCCGGACGCTGAAGCTGAACGAGAGCGAGAAGGCGACCGTGGACCTGCGGCTGCACTTCACCGATCCCGACGGCGACCCGCTGACCTTCGAGGCGACGTCCAGCGATACGCGGGTCGCGACGGCGAGCGTCTCGAACGGCACGCTCACGTTGCTGGCGAGAGCTCTCGGCACGGCGGACGTCACCGTCGCCGCGAGCGACCCCGGCGGCCTGAGCGCGATGCAGGCATTCGCGGTCACCGTCGAGCAGGGAAGGCTCTCTGCCGAGTTGGAGGTGACGAGCTGTCAGGCCGACGCCGTCGGGGTCGCGAACGTCGTGGTGGAGGGCACCGTCCGCGCCGTGGCGCCGTTGTCGTCGGCGCGCGTCATCGCATTCATGGATGCCCAGAGACTGGGCGAACAGGCTCTGGGCGACATGGCGGCAGGCGAGACCCGGGAATTCGTGATTCGAGGTTCCGCGACGGTCACCGCGTCCTCCCGATGCCACGTCGAGCTGTCCGCCGGAGGAGGGAGCCTGGCCGCGGCCGCATCAGTGTCGATCCGTTGAGGGAACGCTGCACCGCTGCCGGCGGAGGAAGCCGGGAATGCCGGGCGCGCCCGACCGGGCACGACGCATGGCGCCGCGAGGTCCGGCCGGGCGGCCCGACCCCGCGGCCGCCATGCGCGCGACGGCTACAGCGGTCGATCCGGATTGATGATCGACCGCCACATGTGGGCGACCGGGCTGTTGTCGTAGCCGAGCCCTTCCTTTGGCTGCTTGAACTGCCGGCCGATGACGTCGGTGAACTCCTCGATCCCGATCTCGCGCTGGCTCTCGTCGAAGGCGTACTGATCGTTGACCGTGACGAGCCGCGCCTCCATGTAGTAGCGATGGTACCGCGCGAACTCGTAGTCTTTCTTGATGTACTCGTCCGGCTCGTAGTCCACCCCGAAGATACGGTTGTACATGTCGGGGTACTCGTAGCCGACCGAGTCGTCCGCGTAGAACCGCAGGGCCTGGTGATACTTGATCCCCCAGGCCACGCGCTCGTCCACGTAGGGGGCGAAGAGCTGCGCACCCCAGTAGCCGTGGTCCGCCTTGATCAGGTTCTGGGTCACGTCGTGCAGGAGGCACGCGAACACCGTGCGCTCGGGCTGGCCGGTCTCGACGGCCCGGTTCGCGCTCTGCAGGACATGGCGGGCCGGGGCGAACCGGCGCTCGAAGAAGTCGACCAGGGTGGGCTTGTCGGGCATCGGCTCGAAGCCGCTCGCGGTCGGCTTGTAGAGGTTGCCGGTTCCGCGCGGCACCCGAAGCTCGGCCGACGCCTGCGCGGCCTCCGCAAGCCCGACGCGACGATCGAGCCGATCCGTCATGTAGTGCTCGAGGGCCTCGGCCCGGTCCTCGTGCCCCATGGCCGCCACCGCCGCCGCCCCGCCCACCGATGCGAAGAACTTGCGTCGATCCACTTGCATGTGCGTCCCCTTCCTCATCCGAGCCGTCGTCGGTTCTCGCCACGCTACTGTCGGACCGGCCCCATGTCAACCGCCGTCCGCGAAGACGCAACGATGATCGACGCAGGGTCGCGCCGGACCGGGCGGAGGACGAGCTCGCGGCATTCCACGAGTCGGGGGGGCGACACCGGCAGCCACGGCGGCCGTGCGGAGACCGCCGAGCGGGAACGGGACGCCGCCGCACACGCTTCCGGTTACGATGGGCCATCGCGGCCGGGGCGGCTGCAACCGCTGCCGGGAGGCGCACCGTGGATGTCGAGGAGACCCTGATTCGTCGGATGACTCGGCTCGCCATCGAGCATGGCGCGGTGAACCTGTCGCAGGGGTTCACCGACGAGGCGCCCGTGTACGACATGGTGTGGAGCGGGGTCGCGGCGATGCTCGGCGGCACCGAGGCGCAGCGCCGGAAGGTCGAGTCGATGACGCTGCGAGACCTGCTGACCGCGCGCGGCGCGACGGGCGACGAGGCGCTCGATCTGCCCTTGAAGGAGCTGCTGGCCGGGGCGCGGAACCCGCGCGACCAGTTCAACCAGTACTCGTTTCCGTTCGGGCTTCCCGAGCTGCGGCGCGCCATTGCCGACTGCACCGACCGGCTCTACGGGCGGCGCCCGGATCCGGAGAACGAGATCACGGTGGTGCTGGGGGCGAGCGAAGGCATGGCGGCCGCGTTCTGCGCGCTCTTCGAGCCCGGCGACGGCGTCGTCGTGATGCAGCCCTGTCACGAGCTCTATCCGTCGCAGGCGGCGATCTTCGGGCTCGTTCCGAGGTTCGTGACGCTGCGCGAGGACCGAGAGGCCGGCACGTGGCGGCTCGACCGCGACGAGGTGCGCGCCGCCGCCGCCGACTCGTCGGTCAGGGCGTTCGTCGTGAACACGCCGCAGAACCCGACCGGCAAGGTGCTGAGCCGCGACGAGCTCTCGTTCATCGCGGAGCTGTGCCGAACCCACGATCTGCTGGCGATCACGGACGAAATCTACGAGCACATCACGTTCGACGGCCACCGCCATCTCTTCCTGCCGAGCTTCGAGGGCATGGCCGAACGGACCGTGGTGGTGAACTCCATCTCGAAGACGGGGCGCGCGACGGGGTGGCGCATCGGCTGGGTCCTGACCCCGCCGCGGTACACGCGGCGGCTGCGCGCGGTGCACGACAACCTCGTCGTGCAGGCGCCGACGCCGCTGCAGAAGGGCGCGGTGGCGTTGCTGGAACAGGAGCGGACGTTCTTCGACGGCATCGCCGGCGACTATCGGCGGAAGCGCGATCGGCTCGTCGGCGGACTGCGCGAGGTCGGCTTCACCGTGACCCCGCCCGAGGGGGCCTACTACCTCTTCGCCGACTACCGGACGGTGCCTGCGCTCGCGGAGATGCCGCCCACCGAGGCCGCCATGCATCTGGTGAAGAGGGTCGGCGTGGCGACGGTGCCCGGCGACAACTTCTACGCGACCGGCGACGAGGGAAGCCGCTATCTCCGGTTCGCGTTCTGCCGGTCGATGGAGACCCTCGAGGCCGCCGTCGAACGCCTGCGCGCCGGGCTCCAGGCGGCTCCCGGCACCGCTCGTCAGTCCTGCCCGCAGTCCGCGGAGGAAAAAGACGGCGCCCACTCCTGACAGGTGGTTGGCGGCAATCGGAGCCGCCGGCTACGGTTCCGCGCTAGCATAGTGCCCGTATCGGAAGCATCATCACGAATACAACTCGGGAGAGCAGGCAGATGACACGCAGGTCCAGCACCGCATTCGTCCGACTCGGAGCCATCGCCGCCGCGGTAGCGTTCGCGGCGGCCGTCGCGGTCCACGCGCAGGAGCCGCGCGCCCCCCGGAACATCGCCGAGTTCGACGCGCTGTTCCAGGAGATCAACAACTGGGGCCGCTGGGGCGCCGACGACGAGCTCGGCACCATGAACCTGATCACCCCCGAGAAGACCCGCGAGGCGGCGGCCCTCGTGCGGCGCGGCGTCACCGTGTCGCTGTCGCACAACCCCATGCCGGACCCCGAGGTGGACAACCCCGACCGGTCGTTCAACCACACCATGGGCCGCTCGCTGCGCAGCGACACCTACGAGTTCACCTATCACGGCTACAGCGTCAGCCACATCGACTCGCTCTGCCACTTCCTGTGGAACGACCGGATGTACAACGACATCCCGCCGACGGCGAGCACGCCGGAGGGATGCGGCAAGCTCGGCATCGAGAACCTGAAGCAGGGCATCGTCACCCGCGGCATCCTCCTCGACTTCCCGCGGCTCAAGGGCGTGCCGTACCTCGAGCCGCAGACGCCGATCTACGTCGAGGACATCGAGGCGTGGGAGGAGATGGCCGGGGTCACGGTGTCGCCCGGCGACGTCATCTTCGTGCGGACCGGCCGCTGGGCGCGCCGCGCCGAGCTCGGCCCCTGGCAGGTGTCGGGCAACAGCGCCGGGCTGCACGCGTCGGTGCTGCCGTGGATCAAGGAGCGCGGCGTGGCGTTCGTGGGCAGCGACGCCGCCACCGACGTCATGCCGTCGCTGGTCGAGGGCGTCACCCAGCCCGTCCACACGATGCTCATCGCCGGCTTCGGCACCAACATCTTCGACAACATGGACCTCGAGGCCCTCGCCGAAACCGCGGCGCGGGAGAACCGCTGGGAGTTCATGCTCACGGCCGGGCCGATACCCGTCGAGGGCGGGACGGGGTCGCCGCTCAACCCGATTGCGGTGTTCTGAGCAGCTGCGGCGCCGGCGGGGATGGCCACGCCAAGCTGGACTCCGAGGGTTGGCGGAAGCGGAAACCGTCCTGCAGAGGCATGTTCCCTGAACGCAGATTGAATCGGGCGTGTCAACTCATTCTAGCGACCGCCTCGCGACAAGGGCAAGTCCGCCGCCCGGTTGCTCGCCGCCCGCCGCCCGATGGGCGGCCGACGCCGAGGCAGGGCCTGATGGTCACCCCGCGCGCAGGCGCGCCCCGGCGGCGACGCCGAGCAGGGCGCAAGGCACGTAGGTCACGGTCGACAGGACGCCGAACCAGAGCGGATGCGGGATGGCGGCGAGGTTGGCGAAGCCGAAGAGGGTGAGCAGCCCGCCCAGGACCGCGGCGAGGACGGCGGCCCGGTCCGGGCTCACCCGCCGTACGATGACGCCGCCGCCGAGGCTGCCCACGACGTAGGACAGCTCGACCATCAGCAGCGCCCCCAGCGGTATCTGCGCCATCAGGGCCGCCACCGCCTCCGGGTCGGTGAAGTCGGTGCCGGGCGGCGGCGGGTACAGCCACGTACCCACCGCCTGCACCGCCATGATCAGGATGACGCTGCCGAACAGCCCTGCGACGACCGCGCCGATTCGAGGACCCATCACTGCCCTCCCGACGTCAACGGTCGCGCGGGCGATCGTCCGGATCGCAGAGGTCGCCGAGGGCCCCCGACCCGCCGCAGTAGCTGACGTCCTGGAGCTGCACGGCGATGCCGTCGGGGTCGCTGAACATCAGCTCCTCGGCCGGGGGATCGGAGTCGGCGCGCCGACGGATGCGAGCGGTGATGCCGTGGGCGGCCAGCCGCTCGACCGCGTCGGCGGCGTCGAACCCCTCCACGCCCAGGCAGTAGTGGTTGATGGACGGCGTCGAGCCCCGCCCGAACGCGATGAACTGCGGGCCGTCCCCGATGCCGAGCACCGGCACGGTGGGCGCCGACCAGTCCGCCTCGGTCCCCTGCGTGGTGACGAGGGGCAGGCCGAGCACGCGCTGATAGAACTCGACCGAGCGCTGCACGTCGCTCACGGTCAGGGTCACGTGGTTCAGGGTGGTGACCGGAATCGGCGCGGCGTTGGCCTGGGCGGCCGGCGCCGCGGCGGGCGCCGAGCGGGCCATCACCACCGCCGATAACGCCACCACCAGCTCTCGGCGGGTCATTCCGCCGCCCTCGAACCGCCGCACCAGCCCTTCGATGACGTCACTCATGCCGACTCTCCTCGCGATGGGCCCGGACGACGCGCCGGGCCGGTGTCCGTCGTCCGCAAGCCGCCAGGCTCACGGCAGCGTGTTGCACACGTCGACCTCCTCGCCCCAGAAGTCGATGCAGCGCTCGCGGTTCATCTCGCCCTGACCGACGACCTTGGCGAGCAGGAAGTCGACGAGCCGCTCGACCTCGCGGTTCTGCAGGGTCGCGCCCGGCTCGGGCAGCCTCAGGCCCATGCGCTGGAGGTCCCGCCGGGTCCGGCCCAGGCAGCGATCGTCGGTGTACGCGAGCCGGTCGAATGCGGGCATCTCGCGCCCCGGCAGACCGCACTTGATGACAAAGACGAGCTGCTCGCGGCCGAGGCCGCTCTCGCGCAGGTTGGCCCCGTCGGGCGACTGGTTGTCCATCTTCATGCCGTCGCCCGACCAGCCGTGACACGCCTGGCAGTCCGCCTTCTGGTGGTACAACCGGCGCCCGGACGCGATGTTCCTCTCACTCGGCTGGGCGGACGCCTCCGACGGCCCGATCCAGGCCAAGCCCGCGATCGCCGCGACCGGCAACAGCCACCACCGTGCGACCCCATACGTCTTCATTGCGCGAACCCTCCTCGGGGAAGTGCGCCACCGCCACCCGCCAACCCGCCCGCCGGTGACGATCGACCCCGGCATTCGATCAGCAGTGCATCCCGTCCGGCTGCGTGCCCTCGGACACCCCGGCGGACGTGCCCCCCTCCGCCGCGCCTCGCCGGCCGGGCGCCTCACCGCTCGCTGCGGCGCGCCCCCCCCGGGGGCTGCCCGGCGCGGTCCGGTCGACTTGCGGCGCACCGGCATGATCGCCCACCGTACGGACCGGACGCAACCATCGCCCGCCGATCCCGGGCCGGAAGCGTTGAACGCCGCGGCGTCCGACGATAGGATGGGCACTGGAAAGACCGGACTCGAACGTGCTGCCGGACAACCGACCCGTGCTTCGGCGGCCTTGCGCGAAGCATCCAAGCAACCATCGGAGGTCACCCATGACGACAAGACGCCTGGCCGGATCGCTCACGGTCCTCGCGCTCCTGCTCGCACCGCTCCCCGCGCCGGCCCAGGCCCCGGACGGCCCGAAGGCCACCGCCCTGCCGGCCGAGTACCCCGACGTCTCGGGCGTGTTCACGTTCCGCACCCTCACTCCGCTGGAGCGGCCCCGGGCGCTCGCCGACCAGGCCACGCTCGATCCCGAGACGGCGGCGGCCTTCGAGGCGTCGGAGCGGACGCGGCTCAACCGCGACCTCTTCGACCCCGAGTCCGGCGCCCCGAGCGCCGGCTACCAGCCGCGGGCCGAGGGCGGGGTGCTGTCCTACAACGAGTTCTGGTACGAGCGCGGCATCGAGCTGACGAGCGACAAGCGGACGTCCCTGGTCGTCGATCCCCCCGACGGGCGCATTCCCTACACGGCGGATTTCGTCCAGCAGAATCGCCTCCGGCGCCTGAACCTGCGCAACGGGTTCGCCGACCACTACACCGACCGCAGCCTCGGCGACCGCTGCCTGATGGGCTCGAACTCCGGACCTCCGATGCGCCCCGGGTCCTACAACAACAACGTGATGATCCTGCAGACGCCGGGGTACGTCACGATTCTCAACGAGCACATCCACAACACCCGCATCATTCCCGTCGGCGACGGCGGGCACGGCGACGTCCCCCAGTGGGTCGGCGACTCGCGCGGCCGCTACGAGGGCGACTCGCTGATAATCGAGACTCGGAACTTCCGGCAGGCGACGAACTTCAGCGGCTCGTCCAAGGACACCGAGCTCGTCGAGCGCTTCACGCGCATCGACCCCGACACGGTGCTCTACGAGTTCACCATCGACGACCCGAACAACTACACGCGGCCGTGGACGGCGGCGATTCCCTTCCGGCGCACCGACGGCCCCATCTTCGAGTACGCCTGTCACGAGGGCAACTACGGGCTGCACGGCATCATGGCCGGCGCCCGGCGCCTCAACACGCAGCCGGTCGAGGGCTCGCGGTAGCCCGTGAATCGTCGCCGCAGAAGCGTCGCTGGCGAGGCTCCTGCGCGACCGAGGGTCGCGCCGTGACCCGCCAGGTTGCGCCGCGGCCTGCGCTTGCCGTCCAACCAACCGGCCGGGAGCCTGCACCGCGCTGCAGTGCAGACGCCCGGCCGCCGCGGGACCGCAAGCGGCAAACACCGAGTGGCAACTACGAGAGTGGCGACTACAAGAAAGGAAAGAAAGGAAGGATCACCATGCGCACGTCAGTTCTTGCACTCGCGGTCATGGTCGGCGCCGGCCTCGCGGCCGGGCCCGCGTCCCTGCAGGAGCGCCTCGTCGTCGGCGAGAGCCCCTACGACGTCGTCGACGGCTGGCTGAAGCCGTTCGCGGAGGCCGGGTTCGCCTGGGGCTCCCACGCCGGCGTCTTCGCCGAGTCGCCGGACCGCATCTTCATCGTGCAGCGCGGCGAGATGCGGCTGCCCGACCCGCTGCCCGGCGGCTTCGCCGGCTTCGTCGGGTCCATCGGCATCGACGCCGTGCGACCCGAGCAAGGCCAGCGGGTGTGGCGCAACAGCATCTTCGTCGTCGACGGCGACGGCAACCTGACCGAGTCGTGGACGCAGTGGGACTCGCTCTTCGAGGGCACCAACGGCCCGCACCGGATCCGGATCAGCGCCTTCGACCCGGACCGCCGGGTGTGGGTCGTCAACGAGACGCAGCACGTCGTCTACGCGTTCTCGAACGACGGCTCCGAGCTGCTGATGACGCTCGGCGAGGAAGGCGTCGCCGCCGACGACGAGACGCACTTCGACCGCCCGCAGGACATCGCGTTCCTGCCCGACGGCACGATGTTCGTCGCCGACAGCGGCAACTCCCGCGTCGTGAAGCTCGACGCCGAGGGCGGCTACGTGACCCACTGGGGCGTGAACGGCGGCGGCCGGGGCCAGTTCGACGGCGTGCACGCGGTCGCCACCGACGCCCGCGGCAACATCTACGTCGCCGACCGGAACAACGACCGGGTGCAGGTCTTCAACCAGACGACCCGCTCCGTGTGGTACCACCCCAACATCTCGCCCATCGGCACGTGGCCCGGCTTCGAGTTCCCGAGCGACATCTACACCAGCGGGTACGACGTGTGGGTGGTGGACAACCGGCCGCCGCGCATGGCCAAGGCGGACGTGAACGGCAACCAGCTCTTCGCCTTCGACCTCGAGGGCGACGGCCCCGGCCAATTCCGCGAGCTGCACCAGATCTCGGTCGATTCGAACGGGAGCTGGTACGGGGTCGACACCCTGATGGGGCGGACCCAGAAGTTCGACCGGATGGAGGGGGCGTCGTTCGCCGAGCTGATGCCGAGGCCGGACCCGGGGCTGTAACTGGATTGGGGAGCGTGCCCGGAGTCCGCCGCGGAACCGCGCCGGCTCCCGCCATGCCGGCGCGGCAAGCCGACCCGCAAGGCGGCGCCTGCCGGACTCGGCGCTCCACACTCCTCCGCGAACGACAAAGGGCCTGCCCGCCTCCTTGGCGGGCAGGCCCCGACCTGTCCCCGAAACGCGTCGACTACTCGGGCAGCGTTAACTGTGCAAATCCCGCAAGTAATTCAAAAACATGGACTTAAATCCATAGGCCAAGCTCTACTTCCCTCGTTGTACCCCTCATTGCAAACGGGAAGCCGCAGCACTTCAGACGACCTCCGCGGACCGCCCAAGCAGCTCCCCCGCCGTCCGACGGGGCCGAGCGCCGGGCCAGTACCGAGCCGACGCCGGAGGAGGCCGGCTGCGCTGCCAACTCGAATCCGACGCGTCACACCGCGCTGGCGAGGCTACACCGCTTGCGCGCGGCGGGGCGGTCACAGGCGGAATTCGTCGGACCGCACTCCACCCGCGAGTGCTTTCCGGTCTCAGCCACTCCGCTCACGTTCCGCCCAAACTGCTCTTCAACCCCCGCCAATGTAGCATTTGCCCGATGAAGTAGGGCAGCGGTACGTCGCGCCCAGCGGTCCGACGACGGTACGTCTCGCACCGGCATCGGAACCAGAAACCGCCAGCGCAACGGGGCAGGCGGTTGCGTCTGGCCCGCGCAACTCCCTTCGCCAGCAGCCGGCAGTTGTCCGGCTTCTCCAGCAGGATCCGCCCGAGGCGAGACAGTCGGTACTGGCCGGTCGCGGTCTTGATAACGTACCCCTGCTCGCGAAGTCGGTCCAGATCACGCATGCACAGGGTGTACCGCTCAGATCCCACGGCGATGTAGACGCTCTTGGAACGGCTGGTGAGCCGACCGGCGCAGAACATCCCGTGCGGGGTCATCGTCGTGTCGAGTGACGAATCATCCAGCAGGGCGATCAGCGCGGCGGCGCTACCTCTCAGAACTCGTCGAAGAAGATACCACCGGGCGACGACCCCCAACCCCAAGAGCGCCCCAATGGCGGCGCTGATGGCCGCTACCCATGCGGCGTTGACTGTGGATGCTGCGGCCCCGCATGCCTGCGCTATCTGGGCGTCACAGCCAGCCATAGTGGCGACAGGTCAACAGCGGATCCGCCTATCGTGGTGGGGGCGGGGGTGGGGGCGGGGGCGCTGGAGGACGAGCCGGCCCGCCGGAATGGCCGCCCCCGCCAGAAGGGCCTCCGTTACTGGGCGGCATACTGGGCCTCCATGACCTTGTAGGCACGTCTTGTCGAGATGTCGTTGGCCTTGTCGTCGACCTTCACGTGTTCGTCCATGGGACCGGTCGCTTCGTGAAGCTGGTTCATGAGTGCGGTGTTGCGAGTCCGGATCTCCTCGACCGTGGCCGCGCCGCTGTCGATGTCGTCCCAAAGCTGACGCCAGTCCTTCTCCACCAAGCGCTGTGACGTCCGCTTCGCCAAGTTCAGCGCCGCGATCTTCTTCCCGAAGTCCGCCACGTAATCGATGACTACCGCCGCCGCGATCAACACGTTCGGGACAAGACGCCAGACGCCGCCCAACGACGCCTCGCCCAGCGCCGTGTCCAGGATTGCTGTCGCGCTGGCCGTCGCAGAGAGCAAGAGTACAGTACGCAAGGCCCCATGCAGCGTTCGATAGTGCGACCCCCTCACTTCGGCGTACATCGTCACCCGAGCCGCATCCAGCATGCAGTTCCAGACGGTATGCCGGGCTGCGCGCCAAGCCGGGTCGTGTGCGAGTCCCCCCATGACGCCTCCCCCCCCTCAACCCCTAGCTTACACCAGAACGGTCAAGGCTCCGCCCGACGGCCGTGGCGCTTCCGGTACGACCCTCGCGTTCCCGTCGACTGCGTCCAGCGGCGGCACAACGTCGTGTGCAGGCCCGCTCCGATGCCTCTGTTCAGTGCCCGCCGTTGAGCCTGAGCAACTCGTGCAGGGCATCGTCATCGGAAATATCGGTAGACCCTGCCCAGGACCGTCCCACCATGTGCAGCGCGTTTTCCACACCGCCTTGGGGGCGCCCGCGCCCGCCGACAGGCTGCATCGCATCGTCGTCCTCGATCTCATCAACCTAACGGAACGAGTCTATCGCGGCTCCGCCGCGCTGAGAAGTTGTCGAGCAGGACTGGTTGGCGAGACCAGACTCCCCCGCAGCGATCGCGGCCGAGGGCTCCATGGGGGGGCCTCGCTGCGGGGAACCCCCGCCGGCGCGCCGTTACGTAACGGCGCTACAATAGGACTCGGATGGCCCTCACCCCCGCTGAACGGCAACGCCGCTTCCGCGAGCGCCGCGCCGCTGGCGTCCCCGTTCAGCCGTAGCGTCCGGCCCGGCCGAAGTCCCGGCCGGCGCGGTGGGCCGCGGCCCTGGTCGAACTCCGGATCCTGCAGGCCGAGTACCAGGACTGGCGCGACCAGCTCCCCGATGCCCTGACCAACTCCCGGACCGCCGAACGCCTCGACGAGGTGTGCGACCTCGACGCCCTCGACGTCGACTTGCCCCGCGGCTTCGGCCGCGACTGAAACGCTCCAGAGTTGCACCGGAGCACAGACTGCCGCGCCGCGCCACGCCGAGGTCTCGGCGGTGCGCGGCGCGCGGGCGCTGCCGGCCCTCAAGCTGGCCTCAAGTTCCTGGTGCTGACGGCCGGGCACTCGGGCGAGGTGCGCGGGGCGCTGTGGGCCGAGATGGACCGGACCAGCCACGTGTGGTCCGTCCCGGCTCGCGGATGAAGGCGAAGCGCGAGCATCGGGTCCCGCTCTACCGGCGTGCGGTGGACATCCTCGACGCGGCGCGGACGCTCGGCGGCGGCGACAGCCCGCTCGGGTTCCCCGGCCCGCGCGTCAAGCCCCTGCTCCACACACCGCTCTCCACCGTCTTTAAGGAGCACGGGGTCGCCGCCGTGCCGCACGGCTTCCGCTCGTCGTTCCGGGGCTGGGCGGCAGAGGAGACAGACCACCCGCGCGAGGTGACCGAGGCGGCGCTGGTGCACGTGGTCCAGAACAGGGTCGAGGCGGCCTACGCCAGGTCGGACATGTTCGAACGCCGCCGGCGGCTGATGGACGAGTGGGCAGCCTATCTCGCGGCAAGCCCTCGTCCCCGCTGAACGACCTCCGGAACACGACCCGGGATGGGGCACAGGGGGGGCTGATCTGGTACGGGCAGCCGGTCGGCACTGCGCCCGTCGAGGTGACCGCGGATCGCGGCTCCCGGCCCGTGCTCCGGGTCGAGAGCGACGGGTTCGAGGCGGCCGTGCTCAGCCCCGGCGCCGTGTAAGTCGGTGGATCGCGGTGGATCTGGCGGTCGGGGCGCTCGCCTTCTATGCAACGGGCGGCGCGCTGCTGGGCGGCAGCGAAGGAAGCCTCTCGTCGCCCCTCACGCTGCTTGCCGCCCTGATGGGAGCTGCCCCGACCCTCGTGGACTTCAACTCCGGCGCCGCGTACGCCCTCCCGCGCCGAGTCCATGTTGTCCTCCGCCCCACCACTCGCCGAGGCGACTGGTCACCGCTCGCCCAGCAACCGAGCGCGCAGGAGCCTGTAGGCCCGGTGCCGCCTCACCGCCACGTGCTGCCGCGAGAGGTGGAGCCTGTCCGCGACCTCGGCGTTCGGGCGCCTCTCGATGTCCCGCAGCTTCACGACCTCGCGAAACGTCGGCGGCGGCTCGTCGATGGCCTCCGCAGCAGGCGCCGTCGATGCAGCCGTCGCCGGGCCGATCGCCGGCAGGCATGAGTGCTGACCGGGCACCCCGTCAAACCTGCCGCGGCGGGGTCGCTCCCTCCACCAAGGGGAAGGCTTGCCGGGGCGCGACCGCCGGGAAGGAGGACGAGGCCGGCGGCGGACAGGATGGTGATATGATCCCAGCCGCCAAACCTCTCCGCGGATTGACGGGCCACTCGTTACGGCGATTCGCCCCGCTCACAGATCGTGTGCCATTGGTTCTGAAGGAGGATCCCATGCGCGTTTGGGCGGCGATGGTTTTTGTTGCTTGGATTAGCTTTTCTACGTCCGCCGCCGCCCAATGCGATCTCCTTGAAGAGGGCGTCGAGGTGACTGCTGCTGAAGTCAACCAGCTTGCCCAGATGGCCGAACAAGGACATCCAGTAGCGCAGAACGTTCTCGGCTTTGCGTACTACCATGGGTGTGTGGTGGAGCGCCATCACCCGGAGGCTGCGCGCTGGTTCGGGCTTGCGGCCGAACAAGGGTATGTCCATGCTCAGGTGCGGATCGGTCAGATGTACCTGGATGGGGAAGGTGTCCCGCGGGATCAGGAGTCAGCCATCGGGTGGTTCCGTCTTGCCGCTGATCAAGGGAATCCAGCGGCCCAGGCGAAGCTCGGGGTCTTCTACATGCTCGGCGCTGGCGTGCCAGAGGACTTCGTCATCGCCCACAAGTGGCTCAATCTAGCTGGTGCACAAGGGGATCTGGAGGCCGGCCAGTTGAGGATGGCACTCACAGCGAGGATGACGCCTGAGCAGATTTCGGAGGCCCAGCGGCTTGCGCGTGACTGGTACGACGCTCACCGCGAGGCTGCGAGATGACGAGATGACGGATGGTTCCTCCGCCTCCGCTCGGGGATAACGGGTGTCTCGTTTCGTTCGTGGTGGTCGCAGCCGTGGCTATGGTAGGGGGCTGGCGCATGGCGTTTGCTGCCGGCCTAGTGATGCTCGGGGGAACGATGCTGCTAGCGGTCGTGACGGTACACCCAGCGCGGCATGCAGTGCCGGCGACATCGTTGGACGATCCTGCGTACCACCGCGAAGTACGCCGCAAGCGGTTTTCGATGGCCGTCCTCGGTATGGCTCGGATTGGGGTCGGCGTTGCCGCTTGTCCTTGACGGTGTGGTCCACACGTCCACACGTGGCTACGGTGGTCCAGCAGAGTCCAGCGCGGAAAGAGGGAAACAAAAAGGGGAAGTGCGCCCGGTAGAATACACTTAAGCGATTTATCATCAGTCATTTACGCTGAATTCGTGGTGGCCGGCACAGCGGGACCCCGTGCTCGCGCTTCGCCTTCATCCGCGCGGCCGGGACCGTCCACACCGCGCCGGCCGGCTCGATCTCGTCCCACGTGGCCAGCCGGACCTCGCCGGCCCGCGCCGCAGTCAACACCAGGAACTCGAACGCCAGCCTGACGGCCGGCTGCGCCGACTTCGAGTCCCCCATCCGCTCGATGGCCGCGGCTACATCTTTGTGCGGCAGCGCCAGATGGTGCTGGACGATGTCGTTCTGCGGGCCGAGCACCGGCAGCCGCGGTCGCACGGGTTGTCGTTCCGCAGGTCCATCGCAACCGCCCACTCGAGCACCGAGCGGATGCGCTGGCGGACGGCCCAGGCCGTCTCCGTCTTGACGTGCCCAGATCGGCGTGAGGATTTCCAGCACGTCGACCGTGTTGACCTCGGAGATCGGGTGGCGGCCGATGCGGGGGAGGGCGTAGCGCTCGATGCTCCGCCACCAGTTCTGCGCGTGCCACCGGCCGCGCAAGCCGCGCTGTCGACTGCTCAGCAATGCTCAACGCGCACGGCCGGTGCGAGGAAGCGGTGACGTTCGCCGATTCAGTTCCCGCGCGGTCGCGAACCCGGCTCTCGGGTCGCGGGGCGGGAGCTTCCCGAGCGTCCATGCGGTGAGGTGGCCACACGGCCCTCTTGCCGCCGCGACAACGAACGAGGATCGGGAGCCGTCAGCAACGGCGGCGATCCGGTGGTACTGGAGCATCCTGGGCAGCGTCGACGGCGACAGCGGCCGCCCGCTTCGCATCGGGAACACGAGGCCGCCGCCGTCGCCGAGCGGCTGGCTGCGCTGCCCTCGGACCCCTTGCCGCCGGCCGCGACCGGCGGGTGCTGCCGGCTGTCGTTCGGCTCGTCGCCGACTGCCTGCATCGCGCCGCCGTCGTGGTCGCGCGCGACCACGAGCCCGTGTTCGCCGAGCCTTCCTGCAAGGAAAAATGGACCCTGAGCGACCCCGGTTGGACCGGGAGTGAGACGCGCTGCCCCCCGTTGCTGTGGGGGCAGGGAGTGTTACGGCCCGGACAGGGGTCGCTCAGGGTAACTCAACCGGTTTCGGGGCCTGCCCGCAAGGTCTTCGTGTTTCGCGCTAAGTGACTGATGGGACTGTACTTGGACTGGCATGCTCCCGGTGATGACGGGGTTCGACGTACCGCGTATCTCGTTTCTTGGGGTCTTCCGACGTGGGGGCCAGCCCCCGGGCGCGTATCTCGCGTCGGTCGTGGGGGTCACGGGGCGCTTCTCGCAGCACGTGGAGGACGGCGTGTTGCCCGCGCCGACGTTCGGGCTCGCGGTCGGTGATGGCGGGGTCGTGCGGACGGTGCTGCGAGCGGCGTCGTTCGCCGACGCGGTTCTGGCGCTCATCGAGGAACGCCTCGGAGAGCACCAGTGCCGGTCACGCCCCACCAGCAGCGTCCTTCCTCGACGATGGTTGTGTGTGCCCTTGCCAGCCTGAACTCCTCGTCTCCGTTGCCGCGCTCAGCGCGGCAACGGCAATGCGCGCACAGCGCGCGAAATTTCTCCGGCAGCCCCGCTGGGCAGAGGGGTGGGCTACCGCATCACCCCCCTGTGCCCCCCAAGGCCGTTTTCCGGAGGTTGTTGTTCAGCGGGGACGACGGGTTGCCGCGAGATAGGCCGCCCAGTCGTCCATCAGCCGCCGCCGCCGCTCGAACAGGTTCGACCGGGCGTAGGCGGCCTCCACCTTGTTCCGGACCACGTGCGCTAGCGCCGCCTCGATCACCTCCCGCGGGTGGTCCGTCTCCTCGGCCGCCCAACCCCGGAACGACGAGCGGAAGCCGTGCGCCACGGCCGCGATCCGATGGTACTGGAGCATCTTCGGCAGCGTCGACGCCGACATCGCCTTTCCGCTCCACATGGGGAACACGAGACTGCTGCCGTCACCAAGTGCCCGCGCCGCGTCGAGGATCTCGACCGCCCGCCGGCACAGCGGGACCCGGTGCTCGCGCTTCGCCTTCATCCGCAGGGCCGAAATGGTCCACACGTGGTTCGTCGTGTTCATCTCGGCCCACGTCGCCAACCGCACCTCACCGGACCGCGCCGCCGTCAGCACGAGAAACTCGAACGCCAGCTTCACGGCGGGCTGTGCCGAGTCCGACGCCCGCACCGTCTCGATGGCCGCGGCCACGGCCTGGTGGGGCAGCGCCTGATGGTGCTGGACGATGTCGTTCTGCGGACCGAGCACCGGCAGCACCCGGTCGCACGGGTTGTCGTTCCGCAGGTCCATCGCGATCGCCCACTCCAGCACCGAGCGGATGCGCTGGCGAACGGCCCTGGCCGTCTCCGCCTTGGCGTGCCAGATCGGCGTGAGGATCTCCAGCACGTCGGCCGTGTTGACCTCGGAGACCGGGCGGCGGCCGATGCGGCGGAAGGTGTAGCGCTCCATGCTGCGCCACCAGTTCTGCGCGTGCCACCGGCCGCGCCAGCCGCCGCGCTTCTGTTCAAGCACGCGCTCGGCGGCCTCGGCAAAGGTCGGGACGCCCTCGGCGCGGCGCTTCTCGGAGAGGGGATCGCCGCCGGTCCGGGCCAGCTTGCGGTTGGCGAGGGCCAGCTCGCGGGCCTCGGCGAGGGACACAAGCCCGGCGGCGCCGAGGCCGAGCTCGCGGCGACATCCGCGGATGACGAGCCGCTGGACCCAGCTTCGCGTTCCGGTCGGCTGAACGAACAGGTACAGGCCGTTCCCGTCTGCGTGCCGTCCTGGCGGCGCGGAACGGACGAAGGCGGCCGAGAGGGCCTTGTCGGGATGACGGCCCTGGCGCTTGGTTCTGCGGGGTGTGTCGGGGGGCCTGGCTACAACATTCATTCCTCCATTGCATACTGGATGTAGCCGGATTCCATCGCATCTCCTGACCCGCTCAGTCCGCGACGATGAATCAATAAACTATTACTAGTCAGCAGTTTACGGCCTCATCTGGACGAGATCGGACGCTTCTGGAATGATCCTGGTTGTTAAGGAAGCGCGAAGACGAAAATCCCGTTCCCCCCTACCGGACGCCGGACCTCCGGCGTCAGGTCCCTCGGCAGCATGCCGCCCCAGCTCGCCCCGCCGGCCCCGGTCGGTATCGCCACGTACTGCCGGCCGTCGACCGCGTAGGTGATCGGGAAGCCCTGGATCGAGGTCGGGAGGCGGGTCTCCCAGAGCGTCTCGCCGGTGCTCGCGTCGAACGCGAACGCCTGGCGGTCCCAGCCGCCGGCGATGGCGAGGCCGCCGGCGGTGGTGAGGGCGGCGCTGTTGATGGGGGTGCGGAAGCGCCGGCGCCACATGACCTCGCCGGTGCGCATGCTCATGGCCAGGAACTCGCCGAGCTGCTCGCCGCTGTCGGGGTGGTGGTGGTTCGTGCGGCGCACCGGCCCCGTGCCGCCGCCCCCGGCCACCCGGTCGACGGGCCCGAAGACCGCCGTCTCGCAGTTGAGGTGGATGGGAATGAAGAACGCCTCGAGCCCCGGGTGATACGACATCGCGCGCCAGCTCTTGAACCCCGCGGTGCTGGGGCACCAGTAGATCTCCTCGCCGATCACCGGAATGGTGCCGTCGCGATAGGTCACCTGCCCGGTCACCGGGTCGATGTCCGCGACCGTCTGGTAGCCGAGGTCGTGGGCGCCGCGGAAACGTCCCGTCTCGAGGGCCATCTCCCAGAGGACGCCGATCTTGCCCATGGTGAACACCGAGCGCCGGTCGTCGTAGTCGACGAGGATGCGCTCGAATACCTCGTCCATGTCGAGGGTCTCGCCCGGCAGGTGCTGGTAGTACCACTTCATCTCGCCGGTGTCGGGGTCGAGGGCCAGCGTCGAGTTGGTGTAGAGGGCGTCGCCGTCGGTGCCGCGCACGGCGCGGGCCCACGGCTTGGCCTGCGACGTGCCGTGGAACAGGGTGCGGGTCACCGGGTCGTAGCTGCCGGGAATCCACGAGTCGCTGCCGGCCCGGAACATCGGGGGCAGGTCGCCCCAGGTGTCGCCGCCGCGCTGCCCGGGCAGGGCGACGGTCGAGGTGCGCCACAGCTCTTCGCCGGTGTTCGCGTCGAGGCCGACGATGTAGCAGCTCTCCTCGCGGTAGCGGCCGCAGCCGGTCAGCCCCGACACCACCCGGCCGTCGGCGACGATCGAGCCGCTCGAAAACTGGTAGCCGACCCCCTGGTCGATGTCCGTGTCCCAGACCTCCTCGCCGGTGCGCGCGTCGATGGCCACGACGTGCGCGTCGGCGGTGTTCAGATAGATCTTGTCGTCGTACATCGAGATGTTGCGGTGCATGCGGCCGGGGGGCGGCCCCCCGAAGCTGTTGCCGGGGGCCTCGGCGCCCCGCTCGTACTCCCAGATGAGGTCGCCGGTGGCGGCGTCGAGCGCGTGCACGATCTCGCCGGGGTTGGCGATGTACAGCACCCCGTCGTGCACCAGGGGGGTCGTCTGCTGCGGCCCCGGACGCAGCGCCCAGCTCCAGACCAGCCGCAGGTCCCCGACGTTGCCGGTGTCTATCTGGTCGAGGGGGCTGTGGGCCTGGCCGTCGAGGGTGCGCCGCCAGCTCAGCCAGTCGGCCGGGTCGGGGTCCTGCAGCATCGCGTCGGTCACCGGCGCGTAGCTCTCGACCTGCGCGGACACGGGCGCGGCGGAAAAGGTAAAGGCGATCAGCGCGGAAGCGAGCGTGATTCGACGGACCATGGGGCCTCTCTGACTCTTCAAGGAAACCCGGAACCCGGCCCCGCGGCAACGGTGCAGAGTCCCGGCAGGGTTGGTTGCTAGCGGATGCCCAGCAGCTCGACGTCGAACACCAGCAGGCCGCCCGGCCGGCCGCCGCCGGGGTTGTTGCCGTAGGCGAGGTTGGCGGGAATCCAGAACCGCCGCTTCTCGCCGACCACCATCAGCTGCAGCCCTTCCGTCCAGCCGCGGATCACGCGGTTGAGGGGGAACGTCGCGGGCTGGCCCCGCGCCACCGAGCTGTCGAACATGCGACCGTCGGTGGTCCAGCCCGTGTAGTGCACGGTGACGTTGCTCGTCGGGCCCGGGTTCGCGGCGCCGGTGCCGGTCTGGAGCACCCGCGAGGTCAGCCCCGAGGCGGTGCTCTCGGCGTCGGCCGGCGCGGCCGCGACGTCGTCCGGCGCGGGTATCGTCACCTGGGCGCCCGCGCCGGCGGCGAAGGCCAGCGAGCAGGTTCCGAAGGCGACGGCGGCAATCAGCGAACGTGAGATCATCAGTTTCATCATGCCGCAGATCCTACCCTCTGGGAGCCCGAGGCAAAAGCCCCGCGGCCCCCCACTCTGCGCCCGCTTCGGCGACGCCCATGTCTCGGGCGAGCACGAGGAGCCCGAGGCGAACGGCCCCGCGGTTCCACACCAGCCCGGCGGCGGCGCCGGCTCCGCGACCGGCGCGGGCCCGCCGTTCCGGGCCGCGCGCTCATCCCGTCCGGCCGACCACGACCGCGATGGTGGCCTCGTTCCAGATGCACTCCGCGTCGAAGCCCGCGTCCCGCATCGCGGCCAGCTCCTCGTCGAGGGGGAAGTAGGTGTCCTCCTCCGCCCACTCCTCGAGGTGCTCGAACGCCCGCGCCTCGTCGATGCCGCACGCCATCATGTGCTCGACCCAGACGCGACGGGCCGCCTCCCGCCCGGCCGGGTCCGCCGGCATCGTCGCATCGGCGTTCACGAAGATGCCGCCCGGCCGGATCGCCGCGCGGATTCGGCTGTACAGCGCGCGCTTCTCGTCCATCTCGGGAATGTGATGCAGGGCGAGCGAAGCCGCCGCTCCATCGCACGTCGGCAGCGGGGCCAGGAACGACATCTCCCGCACGCGGACGCGCCCTGCGAACCGCTCGAGCCGGCGGCGGGCCTGCGCGAGCATCTCCGGGTCCACGTCGATCAGCTCCACCGTGCGCGCGCCGTCGTGCCCGAGGATCGCCTCCGACAGCGCGCCGGTGCCCGCCCCGAGATCGATCACCCAATCGGGGCCGGAAGCGGCGAGGGTCGAGGCGACGAGCTCGATCATCGTCTCGTAGCCGGGGATGAACCGGCGGATCATCGCGTCGTAGGCCGCGGTCTCGATGCGCAGATGACGTTTCACGGAATGGGTGGGCATGGAGTCGACCAGCCGGGCGGGATGCAGGACCGCCCCGCCCCGGCCGACAGACTACCACCCCCTGCACACGGCCCCCCGCACCAACGTCAACGCGCCGCGGCTGCGGGGGGTGGTTGGAACGCGGACGACAGCGGCCCCTGCACACGGCCGCCCGCTCGTGCGTCAGCGCGCCGCCGGCCGGGGGGCGGGAAACAGGTCCTCGATGGAGCAGCCGAAGTAGTGCGCGAACTTCCTCGCGTTCGCGACGGTGATGGTCTGGTACCGGCGGCGGGCGACGTCGCTGATGTAGGGCTGCGGAAAGCCCAGGGCCGCCGCGACGGCGCCCTGGGTCACGCCGGCAAGCGCAATCGCCTTGGCCACGCGATTGGTGCCCGGTTCCGCGCGCAGGACGGCGAGCTGCTTCGCGGTAAGCATCGTGTCAAAAATATACGTTATAGAGCGTATCCGTGCAATCATTATTCGCTCTGACGCTAACGTCTTGATTCCATTGAACTACGTGTTTGCACGTGTAACGCCGATACGGTAACCTGAGCGTCGTGTCGCTCGGGCAGAACATCAAGCGGCTGCGCCTGGCGGCCGGCATCTCGACCCAGAGAGCGTTGGCCGACCGGTTGCACGTCCCGCAGCCTCAGGTGTCCGACTGGGAGAACGACCGCTACGGGACCCTCGAGACGCAGACGCTGATGAAGCTGGCCAAGGTCCTCCGCTGCACCATCGATCAGCTCCTGGACGGGGTGGACCCGGACTACGATCAGGTTCGCGAGGCACGGGAGGCGGTGGACGTCGAGCCGGCACGGATAGACTACGGGACCGACTCGGCCGGCAGCATCCCGCTGGTGGCGGAGGGCTCCGCCGCGCCCTCGGGCACGCCCTGGAGGGACGACGCGCCGCCGCCCGGCGAGATCGAGCGATGGATACCGCGTCCCCGCGACGTGGAAGACGCGAGCGCCTACGGGGTCCACATCCGCGGCGACTCGATGGCGCCCGCGTACCCCCCGCACACGATCGCGATCGTCACCCCCGGCCGCCGCGTGCAGGACGGCGACGAGGCCTACGTGCAGCTCGCTCCGGACGAGCGGCTGATTCGTCTCGTGCGAAAGACGCGGGGCGGCTGGGTGCTCGAGTCGTACAACCACCGGTACCCGGCCCGCGTCGTGACGCGGAAGGACGTGCTCTCCATGCACGTCATCCTCTACTCCCGCCGCCGGGACTTCTGACCGGCATGGCCGCTCCCGGCCCGTGATGAGCTAGGATCATCTGTTCCACAAGCCGCGCGTGCCCGGAGAGAGGAGCTGTGCCGCGAGCCGTGGGCAGGGGGCTCCAGGTCATCGCCCCGAAAGGAGAGACCGCGTGATGAGCGAGAAAGGGCCGCAGGCGAGCCCTGCGAGCGATTGGGTGTCGTACCGCCCCGAGATCAAGGTGATGGACTGCACCATCCGGGACGGCGGCCTGATGAACGACCACCAGTTCGGCGACGAGACGGTGCAGGCGGTGTACCAGGCGTGCGTCGACAGCGGCATCGACTACATGGAGATCGGCTACATCAACTCGCGCCGGCAGTTTCCGCCGGGGCAGTTCGGCCCGTGGAAGCACTGCGTCGAGGGCGACCTCCGCCGCATCGTAGGAGACAACGACACCACGCTGAAGCTGTCGGCGATGGCCGACGCCGACAAGAGCGACTACCGGGAAGACATCCTGCCGAAGTCGGAGAGCGTCCTCGACATGATCCGGGTCGCCACCTACATCCACCAGATTCCCCTGGCCCTGGACATGATCAAGCACGCCCACGACCAGGGCTACGAGACGAGCCTGAACCTGATGGCGCTCTCGACGGTGCCGGACCGCGAGCTGAACGAGGCGCTGGCCCTGGTGGGGAAGTCGGAGGCGGACACGATCTGCATCGTCGACAGCTTCGGGGCGCTGTACGCGGAGCAGATAGACAGCTACATGAACACGTTCCTGGCCTACGCGGCCCCGGCCGGGAAGGCGGTGGGCATGCACGCCCACAACAACCGGCAGCTGGCGTTCGCCAACACCATCCAGGCGACCATCCGGGGCGCCAACCGGCTCGACGCGAGCATGGCGGGGCTGGGCCGGGGCGCCGGCAACTGCCCGATGGAGCTGCTGCTCAGCTTCCTGCACAACCCGAAGTTCCGGCTGCGCCCGGTGCTCCACTGCATTCAGCACCACATCGAGCCGATGCGCGACGCCCTGAAGTGGGGCTTCGACTACCCCTACATGATGACCGGGGTGCTCAACCAGCACCCGCGGGCGGGGATGGCATTCAACGAGTCGGAGGACCGCGGCGACATCATCAAGTTCTACGACTCGCTCGAGGACCCGGACTGAGCGGGCAGACTCTGCGTCGAGGACGAGCCGCCGGTACCGTCCCCCGAACGGTACCGGCGGCGGAACGGCATCAGCGGTCGCCGTTCAGCAGGTCCCAGTGCCGCCCGGCCCGCTCGAGGATGGCCGGCAGGTCGTCGGCCAGCAGGTAGCGGTCGTCGACCAACGCGTGCCCGACCGCCCCGACCTTCTCCATGAACTCGTCGCGCGACGCGTAGCGCTCCTCGATCGACGGCCGCGGGTCTCCCGCCGCCTCGCGTTCCGCCCGCGTGGCCGCGAACGGCACGTACGACCCCGCGAGGGACACCAGCGTATCGGGGTCGCCGGCGTCGGGATGGGTGAAGTTCCAGCCGGTGTAGGTGGCCAGGGGCACCGCCACCTCGGGATGCACGATGCCGGAAGTCTCGTTGCCGTCGGCGTCGACCGCGGGCACGAGCATCGGCAGCGGCACGCCGGCGTCGTCGGCCCCGGCGAGCAACGGGTTGCTCACGCGGGTCCCGCCGGTGCGGTCGTGCGGCTGCCTCACGCCCGGAATCGCCGGGAACCCCAGGTCGCGCGGCGCCACCAGGTTGTCGTCGGCGAACCGGGGATGGCGGCTCGCGGGCGGCTCTACCCCGTCGACGACCCAGTCCTTCAGGCTCGTCAACAACGCCCGCATGTTCCACCAGTAGTCGGTCGGATTGCCCATCTCCTGCCGGTTCCCCGGCTCGGGCGGGGGGAACGGGCCGGGGCCGTGCTGGGTGCCCGCCAGCAGGTAGAAGCGCACGTTCTCCTGCAGGTCGATGTCGGCCTCGCCGTCCGGCGTTGCGTGCACGAGGGTGGCCACCCGCCCGCCGCCCCAGTACTCGACGCCGGTGTTCGTGTAGAGGACGCGGGGCTGGTTGTCCCGGCTCCGCTCGTTCCCCAGGGTGCCGTCGACGGCCCCCGTCACGGGGTCGCGCAGGGCGGCGTCGGCGAAGGGGAACGAGGTGGCGTCGAACATGCCGAGCGAGATCGGCGTCGCCCCGGGCTGGTTGAGGTCGAGCCGCGACGCCCCGGCGATGTGCGGTATCACGCCGTCGAAGACCCGCCGCCCCTCGGTGTCGGTGTTGAAGCCGAGATAGAGGAAGGTGCGGAGGAAACGGCCGCTCTGCGACGAGCCGAACGACAGGGCATGCCCGGCCGTGACGGTGGCGTCGGGGTCGTGCTTGATCCATGAAGCGATGTCGCGGACGGCGGCGAAGCCGAGCCCGCCGACCGGGGCCCCGTCCACCGAGGGCACGGTGAAGCGGATGGGACGGCCCTCGGGCACGTCGAACTCCCAGCCGACCCACACCACGGTGTAGCCCTCCTTCATGAGGAACCCGTCGCCGAACGGCCCGCTGCCGCCGCGGTTGAACCCGAGCGCGGTCAGGCGCCCCCGGTTGGCGATGTCCACCAGCACCACGCCGTTCCCGCGCGCCGGGTCGGCGGGGGCGAGGATCTGCAGGTCGCCGGTGGCCTCGACCATGCCGTCCGCGTTGACGGGCGCGCGGTCGAGGTTGGCGATGACCTGGTTCCGGGGATCGGCGGGGTCGACCGCGAACGTGATGCGGCCCGCGATCAGCTCGTAGGGGCCGGCGTCGCCGAACGCGCGGCCGTCCTCGATGGGGCCGCGCTCGGTGATCTCGACCGACGACACGTCGGCCCGCGCCGCGAGCGGCGCGAGCAGGGCGAGGGTCAGGACGACGGCGAGCAGGCGGTACGTCGACTTCATGGCGATCGGTATCCCTTCGATGCGTTGAACGATTCTCGTCTCCCGGCGAACACCCTGGAATCAGGCCTGCGCCGGACTTCGGTCAGGTCCGCAGAAAACGACGGCCGCGCTGACCACTCTCTCCCACTAGGGTCCGCCGGTCGCCCGGCAAGGGGAGCCGGCAGGCGGCGATCATCGTCTGCCGCGCTTACTCCTTCGCCGCCGCGAGCTCCTCCGCCCGCGACCCCGCGAGGATGTTCGTCAGGCCGTAGTTACCCTCGTGGCAGGCGTACTCGAACATCTGCCCGTCGAGGCGCGACATCGGCAGCGACCCGCTCCACGGCCGGGTCCACGTGTTGGGGTCGGTCACCGTGAACTCGTAGCCGAGGGTGTCGGGGCCGAGCCGGGTGAAGCGCTCGACGACGTGGAGGTCGGTGCTGAGGTTGCCGTTGAAGTTGCGGATGAACGCGTGCTCGTTGAAGTTGGTGGTCTCGACCACGAGGGTGTCCCCCTCCCATCGGCCGCGCGAGTCGCCGGCGAACTGGCGGATCTTCCCCGTCACGTGCGGCCGCCCGTCGAGCGGGATGAAGCGGGTGTCGTGGATGTGCTCCTGCAGGATCGCCACCATGTCCGGCGTCTGCACGATGTGGTAGTTGTTGTTGTAGCCGGTGGGGAACGAGGGGATGCCGCGGTACCAGAGGCAACGGTCACCCAGATCGAGCTGCTCCCAGGTCTCGACCGGCTCCTGGCCGCCGCGCATCCGCGCGAGCCGGCGGGCCTCGTCCGAGTCCATCCTGCCCTGAGCCTCCGGCGTCAGCGGCGGCAGCCGGCCGTCCTCCGGATCGACGATGATCGACGTGCGCATGGTGGGCACAACCGACGTGCCCCGCTCCATCCAGAAGTTGTTGTAGGCCCCCACGTTGCCGCCCGCCTCGGCCCGCCGGGCGGGGGCGCTGAGCAGCTCGGCGTTCCGCTCGACCGTCTGCTGCGCGAGGCCGGCCGCCTCTTCCGCCGTCAGGAACGCCCGGTCCGCGAGGTTCGCGGGACGTTGCAACGGGGTCAGGGTGGCGTTGTTCCAGATGCCCTGCAGGTCGGGATCGCCCCAGGCCGTGCGAGGCGAGGGCGGCGCCTCGGACGGCTGGCTCACTGCTGCGGCCGGCGCCAGCATCGCCGCGAGGACGACGGACGCGACGGCGAAAGACAGACGGCTCATTTCACCCTCCTCTGGATAGGGATCTTCTCGGCGCTTCGCAACGCGTCAATGATGGCCCCGAACCGGGTCTGGCGCAAGCGGTGGCCAGAGGCGACAGGGTCAGAAGATGATGCTCAACGCCCCGTGGTCGGACAGGGGCTCGTGGTCCAGGACGGTGCGCTTGCAGCACAGGCGCAGGCGCCCGTCCACCCGGCGCAGGCGCACGTCGGAGCGGCCGTCAGCGGGTCGCCCTCGGGCAGGTCGGTCGTGGGCACCACGTAGCGCGCGTCCGGGGTGTTACAGCGCCAGCCACGCGTCCAGGTCCCAGTCGTCCAGCAGCCGCGCCTCCAGATAGAGCAACTGCTCGCGCTGCCTGGAGTCCGCCGGCTCTCGCAACGGCGCCATGGCGCGGACGCTCTTCCCCGGGCTCGACCGCGGCGCGGACCCGGCCCGGCCGGTTCGTGTACCATGCGGGCAGTTTCGCGAGACCGTCCATGGCGCTCGAGCTCACCCCCCGGCAGGCCAACACCATCGCGGCTGCCATCACCACCGTCTCGGCCCTGGTCATCCTGCTCGCCATCGGCCTCCTGGGGTGGCTCGCCGCCCTCTTCCTCCGGACCTTCTCGGGGGTGTTCCTGCCGCTGGCGGTGGGCGGGGTCGCGGCCCTCGTCTTCCGCCCCTACTACGACTGGCTTCGCGGTCCCGGGCGGCTGCCGGTGCCGGCGGCGGTCGCCGCCGTCTTTCTGTCCGCCCTCGTGCCGCTGGGCGTCTTCGTGTCGTTCTTCGGGAACCTCGCCGTCGAGCAGGTCGTCGGCCTCGCCGCGCAGGTGCCGCAGTGGTGGGCGAACGCGCGCGAGCTGATCGAGGACGAGCTGCCGCGGGCCAGCGAGCTGCTTCAGTCGTCGGGCATGGGCGATCGGCTGCGCGAGATCGCGGTCGCGCAGCAGGCCGCGATCTTCGAGTGGCTCCAGACCATGGGGGTGCAGGCGGTCACCGTCGGCTTCGGCGTCGCGCGCGGGCTCGCCGCCCTGCTGTCGTGGATCATCACCCCCGTCTACTTCGCCTGGTTCCTCACTGCCGGTTTCCGCCTCGACACCGACCGCGTGCTGCCGTTCCTGAAGCCGGGGACCCGCGAGGACGTGACCTACCTGATGCACGAGTTCGTGGACATCACGGTGGGGTTCTTCCGCGGCCAGCTCATCATCGCGCTGCTGCAGGGCCTGCTGTTCGCGGCCGGCTTCAGCCTCGTCGGCCTGCGCTACGGGTTCGTCATCGGCCTCGCCCTCGGGCTCCTCAACGTGATCCCCTTCCTGGGGAACATGATCGGCCTCGCCGTCGCCATTCCCATCGCCTTCTTCCAGGCCGATGGGGGGTGGGTGACGTGCCTGCTGGTGCTCGCGGTGGTCCTGGTGGTGCAGCAGATCGAGGGCTGGTTCCTGACCCCGAAGATCATGGGGCAGCGCACCGGGCTGCACTTCATGGCGATCATCGTCGCCGTGTTCTTCTGGGGCACGGCGCTCGGCGGCATCCTCGGGCTGATCGTGGCCATCCCCCTCACCGCGTTCCTCGCCTCGCTGTGGCATCTGGCGCGGGAGAAGTACATCCCGGAGATCGTGTGAGGCGCCGCCGGTCGGGCCGGGCCTGAGTGCGCCATCGGGCAGCCATGCTTCCTCAGCCGGCCATCGAGCAGCCCTGATGGCACTCGCTCGCGAGGAACGGCGATGAAGCCGGGCATGCCCGGCGCCGTTCCGCATTGCACCCGCCACGCCTCCAGGGCGCCCAGCTTCGAGGAAGATGAACCTGGGCATGCTTGCCGCCGTGCCGTGATACGGTTACCCGACACGGATCAACTGGAGGAGGAACGACATGGCGAGACGGATCGACACTCGGTTCAGTCTGATGCTGGCCCTGGTGCTCGTGGCGGCCGGGGCGTGGATGTTGGGTCAGGGCTCGACGATCACCGCGGCCCAGAGCAACTTCGTCGGCGGCGACCCGTCGCGGCCGGACGCTTCCGACATCCGCGCCCTGCGGCTGAGGTTCGAGGCGGGGGCGCGGTCGAACTGGCACAGCCACGGCGGGTTCCAGGTGATCATGGCCGAGGATGGGCGCGGGCGCACCCAGGTGCAGGGCGAGCCGCTGCAGGAGATGGAGCCGGGCGTGCCCTACTACGCGGGCCCCGGGGTCGTGCACTGGCACGGCGCCGCCCCCGACTCGTACATGGTGCAGCTCACCGTCGTCGGCGGCGAGGGCCCCACTGACTGGCTCGGGCCCGTGAGCGACGAGGACTATCTGGGCCAGTAGGAGTCTGCGCCGCAGGAGACGCTGACTCCGCAGGAGCGCCGGCTCCCCAGCCGGGGCTGCCTCCGCAGGGGCGCCGATTCCCCGCAGGATTGGCTGGACGGGCATCATCGCCAAGCCGCGATGTCCGGTCCGGCCGCGTATCCGCCCGCTGCCGGGCCGCGGTCCATGCGCCGCGGCCCGGCAGCCCACCGGCCGAGCCGTGGCCGGGCCACCGGTGCGGCGACGTGGTCCCGCCACGGGCTTCTTCGATGAGGAGGCGTCGTCATGCAGCCATCCACGTTCCGCACCGCTCCCGGCCCGAGTAGCACACGCCCGCCCGTGTTTCCCGTTTCCTTGCTCGCCACCCTGCTCGCGCTGACCGCGGCGGCCGGCCTGTCGGCCAAGGACTGGCCGCAGTGGCGCGGCGAAGAGCGGCGGGGCGTGTGGACCGAGACCGGCATTCTCGAGGCGTTCCCCGACGCCGGGTTGACCGTGAAGTGGCGGGCCCCGGTCAACGGCGGCTACGCCGGCCCCGCCGTCGCCGACGGCCGCGTCTTCGTGCTCGACTACGTCGAGACCGAGCCGCGGACCATGGACGGCACCGAGCGACTGCTCGCGCTCGACGAGGAGACCGGCGAGGTGCTCTGGTCGCACGAGTGGACCACCACCTACCGGATGCTCATGTTCACCTACGCCACCGGCCCCCGCGCCACCCCCACCGTCGACGGCGACCGGGTGTACGTGACGGGGTCGACCGGGCGCATCCTGTGCCTCGACGCCGCGACCGGGACGGTCGTCTGGGAGAAGGACACCGTCGCGGAGTACGACACCAGCATTCCCATCTGGGGCACGTCGAGCGCGCCCCTCATCGACGGCGACCGCGTGATCCTCCTGGTGGGCGGCGAGCCCGACGCCCTGGTGATGGCGTTCGACAAGCATACCGGCGACGAGGTGTGGCGGGCGCTGGAAACCCGGACCGAGATGGGCTACAACCAGCCCCTGATCATCGAGGCGGGCGGGGCCCGCCAGCTCATCGTCTGGCATCCCCGCGGCCTCTCCTCGCTCGACCCCGAGACCGGCGAGGTCTACTGGGAGGAGCCGTTCGCGGGGCGGGCCAACATGACGGTGGCCGACGCCGTGCACAGCGGCAACCACCTGTTCATCTCGGGCTTCTACAGCGGCTCGATGATGATGCGGCTCGCCCTCGACCGGCCCGGCGCCACCGCCCTGTGGAAGGACGGCAGCAGCCGGGTGCTCGACGGCGGCATCGAGGTGGCCGAAGAGACCGGCCTGCACTCGGTGATGACCACCCCGCTCGTCGTCGGCGACTACATCTACGGCATCGGCAGCCACGGGCAGGTGCGGGGCCTGCTGGCCGCCACCGGCGAGCGCGTCTGGGAGGCCGAGGGGCTGACCAACCGCAACCGCTGGGGCTCGGCCTACTTCGTCGAGCACGAAGACCGCTACTTCGTCTACAACGAGAACGGCGACCTCATCATCGCCCGGTTCAACCCCGAGGGCTACGTCGAGCTCGACCGCACGCACCTCATCCACCCCACGTCGCGGTCCGGGTACGGCGGCAGCCGCGCGGGGTCTGGGTCGCGCTTCCGCCACGGCCAGAGCGACCGGCTCGTGGTGTGGGCGCACCCGGCGTTCGCCAACCGCCACGTGCTGGTGCGGAACGACGAGGAGATCATCCGCGTCTCGCTGGACGCGAGCGAGTACTGAACGGCCAGACGGAGGATTGGCGATGGCAACCTACACACGCAAGGAGTTTCTCGGCTTCAGCGCGGTTCTGGCCGGCGGGGCCGGCGTAGCGAGGCTGCCCGTGGCGGCGGCCCAGGAGCCCGGCGCCGTGGAAGGGCCGCCGGATCTGGCCGTCGTCAACGCCCGCGTGTACACCGTCGACGACGCGCTGCCCCGCGCCGAGGCGTTCGCGGTCCGGGGAGACCGGTTCGTGGCGGTGGGGAGCAGCGACGACATCCGCAACCTCGTCGGCCCCGGCACCGAGGTGATCGACGCCGAGGGCATGACCGTCACCCCGGGGTTCATCGACACCCACTCGCACCCCAGCGGCGTGAACGAGCTCTACGGCGTCGACACCAACCTGCGTACGGTGGCCGAGATCCAGCGGGCCCTGCGGAGCAAGGCCCTCGACACCCCGCCCGGGCGCTGGGTGCGGGGCTTCATGTTCGACGACACCAAGGTCGTCGACGGCCCCCTGCACCGGACCCACCTCGACGAGGCGGTGCCCGACCACCCGGTGAACGTGGCCCACCGCGGCGGGCACACCAACTGGTTCAACAGCCATGCGTTCGAGCTCGCCGACATCACCCGCGACACCCCCGACCCGCCCGACGGCCGGTTCGCGCGCGGCCCCGACGGCGAGCTCTCGGGCATGGTGGCCGAGCACGCGCGGGACGTCTTCGCCGACGTCGGCGAGCGCGAGGACCTCACCGAGGAGGAGCAGCGCACCCGCGCCCGCGAGGGCATGGCCCACATCTCCGGCCTGATGACCGCGGCCGGGCTGACCACCGTGCACGACGCGGGGGCGGGCCGCGGCCGGCTCGTCGCCTACCAGGACGCCCGCGAGTCGGGCGAGCTGCGCCACCGCGTCTACGCCATGGTCCGCGGGCCGTACCGGGACCTGCGCGCCGCGGGGGTCTACACCGGCCTCGGCGACGAGTGGGTGCGCATCGGCGGGGTGAAGTACGGCGCCGACGGCTCGGCCTCGGAACGCACCATGCGGATGAGCACGCCGTTCGAGGGCCGGCCCGACGACTACGGCATCCTGACGATGTCACAGGACGACATTCACGACGCCGTCGAGGAGGGGCACCGCAGCAACTGGCAGGTGGGCATCCACGCCAACGGCGACGTCACCATCGACATGGTGCTGAACGCCTACGAGCGGGTCCTCGCCCGCTGGCCGCACCCCGACCGCCGCCACCGCATCGAGCACTGCTCGCTCGTCAACCCCGACCTGCTGCGGCGCATCCGCGACACCGGCTCGATCCCGACCCCGTTCTGGACCTACGTCCACTTCCACGGCGAGAAGTGGCGCGAGTACGGCGCCGAGAAGATGGAGTGGATGTTCGCGCACCGCTCCTTCCTCGACTACGACATCCCCGTGGCGGGGGCGTCCGACTACACGCCGGGGCCGTTCTCGCCGCTGATGGCGATTCAGAGCATGGTGACCCGCCGCGACTTCGACGGGCAGGTGTGGGGCGCCAACCAGCGGGTGACGGTGGACGAGGCGCTACGCATCGGCACCCTGAACGGGGCGCGGGCGTCCTACGAGGAAGGGGACAAGGGCTCGATCACCGCCGGCAAGCTCGCCGACTTCGTCGTCCTCGAGCGCGACCCGCACGACGCCGACCCCGACGACATCAAGAACATCGGCGTCGTGCGCACCGTGGTCGGCGGGCGGACGGTGCACGCGGCGTAGGCGTCCGGGCCGTGGAACAGCGCGGACGCCCACGCAGGCGCAGACTCCTGGCCCGGTAATCGTCTCCTGCGACAGGTGCTGCGAGCAGCGTCGTACTTTGATATCCCGTCGGCCGCGCTCGCGACCGACCTGAGGCTGCTGGACCGCATCTTCGGCGCGCGCAACCAAATCGTGCACGAGATGGATGTCGACTTCGCCCAGAAGAACCGAAACCGTCGTCCTCGCGGCAAGGCCGTGATGATCGACCACACAACCGAGATCCTACGGTTGGCGAACGCCTTCCTGACCGCGGTGGACCGTGGCCTCAGCCAAACGCCGGCGGGAGCGGCTCCCTAACAGGGGTGCGCGGTATCGCGGCCGAGGGCTCGGCGAACCCGTCCGGCGCCGAGCCAGACGCCGATGCCCGTCGATGCCAGCCCCCCCAGCATGAGGACGATGAGCCCGACGTCCCAGAGCGGCCGCCGGTCGTACCAGAAGGCGAAGTCGAGGCTGTGCAGCCCGTTGAACAGCCAGCGCTCGAGCCGACCGTATCGATTGACGGTGTGGACGGTTCGGGCGGTGGTGGCGTCCACGTAGATCCAGGTCCGCATGGGGTCGCCGAACCGAACCCGCACCACCGGAAGCGGCGGCCGTCCGGCGCCGCGACCGTAGTAGTAGGCGTCGTACTCGTCGAGCCGCACCGCGTCGGTCATCGGCGCCGCGGGCAGGGCCGCCCGCAGCCGCGCCGCGAGAGCTCCGGCGTCGACCGGGGACCGGCGCGCCGCCAGCGTCCCCGCTTCGAGCAGCAACCGCTCCGGTCCTCCCGCTCCCGCCGGGCCCGCCGGGCCGCGCCCCAGGCGCCGGTGCCCGCGCGCGACGCGCAGGTGGTAGTACGCCCCGCCGTCGATGCGAAGGAGCGTCACTTCCTGGACCGGCCGCCCGGCGGTGGCCCGGTTCCACGCGGCCCGATCGATCGCGGGGAAGTCGGCCGGCACGAGCGGTCCGCCGGCGGGCGCGCCCGGGGGCACCTGCAGACCCTCCGCGGTCATCCACGCGAACGGCTGGACCGACAACAGGCCGCTGAAGACCCACGTCGCCGTCGCGAGCCCGAAGACGACGCCGGTGAGGTAGTGCCAGCGCAGTCCGCCGGCGTAGGGAATGCGCGGCCGGCCGCGATACGTCCGGCGCCACCGAAACTGCGTCACCCCGAGCAGCAGGCCCGAGAGGGCGATCAGGCAGCCGACCGCCGAGGTCCAGACGATGACCGCTTCCCACCGCGGGCGGTCCACCCTCAGCGCGGGAAGATAGAACCAGTGGGGAATGGCGCCGAGCCAGGCCCACGCCCGGCTTCGCCGCGTGGTCACCATCGCCACCTCGGCGGTGCGGCGTTCGACGTACACCTGGGTGCCGGCGCCGTCCAACACCCGCAGCTTGTGGGCGGGAAGGAACTGCTGCGCGATGAGCATCCACTGGTCCGACTGCTCGACCAGGCCCTCGTAGGCTATCGCCGATGCCGGCGCCCCGGTGAACCGCCGCACCACCTCGCGCGCCTCGTCGGCCCCGATCGGCGAGAGCCGCGCGCCGTCGTCGGCGAAGACGGTGACGGCGTCGAAGCGGTACGCCGGCCGCCCCAGGACCGAGAGCAGCCTCGCCTCGACCGGCGGGGCCGGAACACCGCCGGCCTCGGCGGCCTCGGCCGGCGTCAGGCGCACCCCCGACAGGTCGAGGGGGCTCCGCCGCTCGAGCCGCTCCTCGGGCGTCAGCTCGGGCATGCCGCCGGTGTACATCATCACGACGCCGGAGACGAACCAGAGCACGAACAGCGGGCTGAGGGGAATCCCGACGTAGCGGTGCGTCCAGATCAACCATCGCCGCGCGCCGGACCCGATGCGCGTTGCCGTCCCGCCCCGCGGCCCCATGACCTGATCTAGAACCGCGTCTGGAGCATGACCGAGTACGTCCTCGGCGCGCCGAGCATCAGCGTGTTGGCGTAGAAGAACGACGGATCCGTGTGCCCCAGGTAGAACACGTCGGACCAGGACGCGTACGCGGTGTCGGTCAGGTTGTCGACGTTCAACGTCACCCGGACGCGGTCACGCTCCCACGCCACCCACGCGTCGGCCCGCGTGTAGCCGTTGAGGACGATCGTGTTGGCGTTGTTGGCCTGGCGGTCGCCGACCACCCGCACCGCGCCGCCGATCTCCATCGGCCCCCCGCCGATGTTGCGGTAGCTGCCCCAGAGGTTGGTGAGGACCGTCGGCACGTTCGGCGGCGTGTTCCCCGCGAACTGGACGAAGTTGGCCGACGGTGCGAAGACCGCGTCGGTCCAGGCCACGCTGGCCCCGAGGCGCGCGTCCGCCGCCGGACTGGCCGCGGCCGCGAGCTCGAGGCCGCGCGAGGCGATGCCGCCGATGGTCGTGGCGCTGTCGCGGGCGAACTGCTCGAGCACGTCGTCCCGCTCGATGTCGAACCAGGCCGCGGTCAGCTGCGCGCGCCCGCCGTCGAGGTCCGCCTTCAGGCCGATCTCCCACTGGCGGGCGTCGGTCAGGTCGAAGTCGCGGTTGGCGTTGACGAGAAAGATGTTGGCGTCCACCGGGTCCTTCGCGTTGCTGTACTGCCCGTAGGCGACGAGGCCGCTCCGGAGGTCGACGACGGCGCCCGCGCGCCAGCTCCACCACCGGAACGCGCGCTCGAACCCCCCGCCCTCGGGTCGTGCGCCGCATTCAGGTTGACGCGCTCGAGGTCCATCGCCTCGTATCGCAGCGCCCCCGCCACCCGCACGCGGCTCGACAGGGGCAGGGAGTTCTCGATGAAGAAGGCGCGCGAGTCGATGGTGGTCGGCGCGATGCCGCGCAGCTCCCGCGGTCCGTAGACGCCCGGCTCCGGGTCCAGCAGATCGACGCCGTCGCCGGGCACCTGCGGCACGTCGATCCGGAACCCGCGCGTCCGCTCGAAGTCCAGCGCCGACGCCTCGAGCCCGATCGCCATCCGGTTCTCGCCGCCCGGGGTCGGGGTGCGCACGTCGAGGAACACGCGGTCGCCGACGAGCCGCTGGTCGTGGTCGAGCCAGAAGTAGCCGTAGTACCGCTGCACCTCGCCCACCCGCCGGCAAACGTCGACCACCGCCGTGCAATAGGCGAAGCCGTCGCCGTTCTGCCAGTCGCGGTCCGCCCCGAACCCGTACGCGGTGTTGCGCAGGGTGACGGCGTCGCTCAGGCGGATCTCGACGTCGGAGCGCAACAGGAGCTGCCGCGAGTCGTTCACCGCGTCGCCCACGTTGTAGTTGAGGAAACGCGTCCGCGCGTCGATGCCCTCGCCGGTCGTCGTGGTGATGACGTCGAGCGGCTCGACGACGTGGGCGACGGGCAGCAGCGGCGTCCCGAAGTACGACCCGACGTCGTCGTCGAGAAGGTCGAAGCTGAACCGCAGCTCGGCCCGCGGCGCGGGGCGCCACAACAGGCTGCCGGTGAGGTTGGACGAGCTCGGGTTCATTTGCTCGACGTGGCCGTCCGAGCCGTAGCCGCTGAAGTCGAGCCGGTACCAGAGCGACTCGCTCACCGGCCCGTTCACCCCGACCGCCGTCTGGTGGGTGTTGAAGCGCCCGTAGGAGAAGAGCGCGTTCCACTCGTGGGCCGCCGTGGGCGTGGCCTGCTTCGTGATGGCGTTGACGGTGCCGGCCACCGCGCCCTGCCCGTTGAGGACCGACGACGGCCCCCGCAGCACCTCGACCCGGTCGAGGTTGAAGGTGTTCTGCGGCCGCATGACCATGTTGGCGGGGCCGAGCCAGATGCCGTCCCGCAGGACCGTGACCTGCGACCGCGTGAACCCGCGCATCGAGAAGCTCGACGGCGCGGCCGGATTCTGCCCCACGACGACCCCCGGCGTGGTCTCGACCGCATCGCTGATCCGTCGATAGCCGCGCGCCTCCATGACCGAGCTGTCGATGACGTCGATCGACGCGGGCACGTCCAGGGCCCTCAGGCCCAGACGGCTGCCGGTGTCCGTCTCCGCGGCCAGGCCCAGCTCGCCCCGGACCCCGGTGACGACCACCAGCTCCTCGAACTCCGCGGCCGGAAGGCGCAGATCGAGGGGGACGGCCGGCCCCGCGGCCACCGTGACGCCGGACGCGAGCGGTGCGAACCCCTCCCGCGTCACCGTCAGGGTGTAGTCGCCGGCGGGGACCCCGGCGATGACGAACGCCCCGTCCTCGGCCGTGGTCGTAGAGAGCCCGATCTCCTCGAGGGTGACGACGGCCCCCGCCAACGGCGCTCCCCCGCCGTCGTCCACGACCGTGCCCCGCACCGAGCCGGCCGCCTGCCCCAGCCCCGGCCGGGCCTCCAGCAACCCCGACGCCGCCACGACCAACACCGCGAGCAGGCAAGTCCCGCGGAAACTGCTCCGTCCGTTGGTCCGATTCGCTGTGAACAACTGCGCTCCTTCCGACATCCAGCACTCACGTTCGAGTCTGTGACGGCCGGGGAGCGCCCGACAACTGAAGTTTCTCGCAAGTTTTCCTGACGCAATCCTGAAGCCCCGTCTCGACTCGCCGCCAGCTCCGCCCGCATCGACGACGGCGTACCAGCCGCGCCGTCCGGCCCCAAGGCCGTCACCGCTTCTGCGTCCGATTCGACGCTGGGGTGGCCGGACGACCAAGTCGGCGGCGACCTTGACTGTCGCCGCCGTTCCCTGACCCGGTCGCTTCAGGGATCTGACCCGGCCGGCCGGACACCACCCGCTCAACATCCGCTAGGGTCGCCGTTATGGCTCTCCCCCCATCAGCCGCTCCCATACGGCGCGCGCCGCCACCGGGCCGCTTATGCGGACGTTCCTCGGCGAGGTCCGAACGGCGCCGGCTCGCTGCGCGGGTGGCGATGCTGGCCGGCGCGCTGGATTCCGTAGCTCGCCCCCGGCCACGTCCGAAAGGGACCACAGCACCCGGTAAACCCGCGCCGTGTGTTTCTCGAGCCTCACCAGGTCCGGGTCGCCGCCCATCAACGCGCCGCACCGTTCGGCTGCGGCTCGGTCCGGGTGCAGGTGGCACACGTCGCCAGCCGTCACCAGCGCGCCCGGCCGTAGCGGCTTACGGGATATCGCCCAGGTCACGATGCGGACTCCCCGAGCCGCGCCAACGCGCCCGCCCGGTCCGATCCGGCCCACCGCGGCCGACGCCGGCACTCGGTACAGGTCGGTTCAGGTGTTACACTGCCAGTCGGGCTGATTCGTTCGTCGGTCATGTTCCCTTTCTCCCGGTATTCTGCGCGTGACGCCGAGGCAATGGCCGAGCGTCCCTATCTGCCCAGAAAGATGAGCGCGTGAGCGGGCAATAGCTGGCGGAAGTCCTTGTCGAACGTGGCCAGGGACTCCGATGGGTGCAGGACCACCGCCGCTATCCACGCATCGGTAACGAGGTTGCCCTCCAGATTCCCCTCTATCAGCTTCTTTCGCAGCACGGGCCACTCGTGGCCGGACGGGCAGACTTCAGCACCAGGGGTTCCAGCAGAGCGTCGACGAACGCTATGGCGTCCTGAACGGGATCGGGATCGATGAACACGCGGTGGTTCGTGACGACCCGCAGGAAACCGGCAACCACCATGGGCGGCAGAACTGGCGTCTCCCTTCGTGCAGGCGTTTCGGACGTCGTTGAGCCAAGTAGCTGCAACGACATGGTGTTCATGGTCGGGTCGGAATACCGCGACCAGTACGTTCACATCCGGAATCACCGGTCCGCCGCATCCAGAAGGGACCGATTGCAGGAGCCGTCGATGCCGAACCGCAAGCCACCGCGGCGTGGAGACACCGGCAACGGGTTCATGGCCCAGCCACGCGGTGCTGCCGAACGCAGGCAGAGAACTAGTCCCTCCTCGACCACGGCAGCCAGCGTAGTGCGTTCACCAGCGGGCTGCGTACGAGCTTGGGCGAGCAATTCGTCACGAATGTCAACTGTTGCCTTCACCACAATCATCGTACCACGCATTCCACCGAGGCCTACGCCGTTTTCTCTCCAGGGCGGGTACAGCGGGCACGTGCCCCCTCATCCCGACCCAACACCGGGACGCGCGGGCCTCGGTGAACCTGACGCCGATCGCGGGCCTCGAAGTCAACAGGTGCGGTGGTGACTGGAGCGCCGTGGGGACGCCGCGGAATGCCCAGGCCCGGCCGGCGCCCGACATCACCTGCATCCCGACCCTGGCAGGTTTCCTGTGTCTGGCCATCGTCCTCGACGTGTTCAACCGTCGGGTCGTGGGCTGAGCGATGGTGGGGCATCTTCGAACCCCGCTCGTGGTCGATGCGCCGGAGATGGCGGTGACACACCGGCGGCCGGGGGCGGTGATCCGTCACTCCGACCTGGGCTGCCAGCACACGTCGCCGGCCTTCGGGGCCCGCTGCCGGGAGCGGGGCATCGCGCGGTCGATGATCCAGTGGATCAAGCGGCTCGGCCGCGGCTGTCGCAATCGCGAGCGCTTCCGCAACGCCAGCTGCTTCCACCTCGGAGGGCTCGACGTCCACCCGGACGCCGTGGGCACCCACACGAAATCCTGAGGCGTCGTATTGTATTATTGCAGGATCGTGGTAGCCGTCTTCCGCGGACTTCCGTCCCCGTGCCCGCGGATGGTACATCGACCGACACCTCCAGACCAGGGAGTAGGACCCATGCTCGTTCATTTCAGAACACTCGCCTCGCTGCTCGTGATTCTCGGTGTGGCGGCCGTCGCCGGCGCCCAGGGCCGCGACATTCTGCCGCCGGCACCGACGCCGACGGACATCAAGCCGGGCAGCATCACCTGCGACGAGTGCCCGTATCCGGCCCCGAGCAAGTATCTCGACATCAGTGTCTACAGCCAGGACGTGCGCATCTCCTATATGGACATCCCACCGACCGGCACCGCCAACGGCCACGTCGTCCTGCTGATGCACGGCAACAACTTCGGCGGCTTCTACTTCGGTGACATCATCGACGGGCTGACCGACGCCGGATTCCGCGTCGTCGTCCCGGACCAGATCGGGTACGGCAAGTCGTCGAAGCCGATCGCGCCCTACAACTTCAACACGCAGGCGCGCAACACGCAGCTCATCCTCGAGCACGAGGGGATCGACAAGGTCATGGCGGTCGGCCACTCGATGGGCGGCATGCTCGCGACGCGCTTCACCACGCAGTATCCCGACTCGGTCGAGCGGCTGGTCATCTACAACCCCATCGGCCTCTCCGACAACCGGTTCAACCGCCCGATGACGCCGGTCGATCAGATCTACGAGCGGACCCTTCAGACCGACTACCAGAGCACCCGCCGGAGCCTCAGCCGGTACGTCGGGCACGACCCGTCGGCCTGGAACGACAAGTTCGAGCTCTACACCCGCATCCGCTCGTCGTGGGCCCTCAGCTCCGATTACCCGCGCCTCGCCATGGTGCAGGCGATCATCAGCCAGATGCTCTACCAGGACCCTGTCGTCTACGACTGGCCGCATATCCACGTGCCGACGCTCGCCTTCGGGGGCGCGGAGGATCTGCTGCTCGGTCCGGCGGAGGTCTTCCAGGAGCGAATGCAGGTGTTGGCCGACACGGTCCCGAACGGAAACGGCCGCACGCTGCTCTTTCCCGGGCTGGGTCATGTGCCGCACCTGGAGCGGCCCGACATCATCGTGCCCGCGCTCGTCGAATACCTGATGGAAGGTGTCGAGTAGCGCTGTTCCGGAACCGACCACTGTAGACCGTTGAGTCCGAACGGAATGTTGCGCTCTTGAGCGCGGGGGGCCGAGGGGCAGTGCGCGCCTCGGCCGCCATGCCGGCCCGGAACCGGCGAGCGGGCATGGCAGCCGTGCAGATCAGTCCGCGCCGCGCACGCGCCCCAGCCGAACCGCGGCGCCGGCGCTCACCAGCACCACCAGCCCGCCCAGGACGAAGAGAGGAACGACCGCACGACGGGCGACGTCGGCCGGTTCCTCGTCCACGAACCCGAAGACCGGCACGTCGGGAAGCACCCCGGCGTCCATCCGCTCGCTGGCGAGGATCGCCGGCACGAAGAACTGCCGCCACTCGTCGGCGAACGCGCGCACCTGCGACCGGAAGCGGGCGAAGCGCGCGTCGCCCGTCCCCGCCGCGTCGACGAGCACCTCCTGGGCCAGGAGGGCCGGCGACAGGAAGCGGTAGCGGCGCACCACCGCGAGCTGGTCGGCGCGGCGCGCGTCGTGCACCGCCGTCACCTCCTCCAGGCGGCTGTTCACGGCGTCGGTGGCGGCCCAGGCGAGGGCGCCGAGGCCGGGCTCTTCGGCCACCACCCCGCCCGCCATCTCCGGATGGTCCTCCAGGTAGCGGGCGAGCAGCTCGCTGCGCTGGTTCACGGCGTCGTTCGAGGCCTCGCGCTGGGCGGTGATCATCTCCACGCGGGACGGCAGCGGATGCAGCAGGCCCGCCGCGATGTTGACGGCGGCCGGCAGCACCACCACGAGGACGAGCCAGGCCCCCACGAGGGCCGTGGCGTTCCAGGCCGAGGACCGCCGCAGGCCGTTGACCCACGCCGCGAGCGCGAACCAGAACAGCGCGTACACCGTCACCGTCCCGCACCAGAGGAGCACCCGGCCCGGCGAACCGAAGCCCCCGGTGGCGAGGATGCCGAGCAGCGAGACGGCGGCGGCCAGCCCCACCACGAGGACCGCCCGGAACGCGAGCTTCGCGAGCACGACGTCGCGCGCCGACACGGGCTGCGAGAGGGTGAGGGCCAGCGTCCCCTGCTCGCGCTCCTCCGAGAGGACGTTGTAGCTGAGCGCGAGCACGAGCAGCGGCAACAGGTAGACGGTCACGAAGGCGAGGTCGAAGCGGCCGACCATCAGGTTGAGGGGGTTCTCGACCTCCCCGTTCTGCTGGAAGGTCGCCTCGTTGGTGTAGATGCTGACGTCGTAGTAGTACGGCAGGAGGTCGCTCTGCCCCACCGCCAGGGCGGTCAGGGGCCCCGGCTCGAGCACCGCGGTGCGGGCGCCCCGGGCCCCGCCGAGGACGTTGGGGGCGCGGGGGTCGCGGAAGGGCGACGACGGCCGCCCCCCGGCGGCGATGTCGGCCAGCTCCTGCTCCAGGGCCTCGACGCGTTCCGCGTTGCCGGTCCGCGCCGCCTCCACCGTCCGCTCCTGGAAACGCGCCCAGGCCATGCCGTTGGCCAGCGCGTAGACGAAGAGGACGGCGAAGACCCCGAGCACGACCCGCAGCGCCCGGTCGGCCGCGAGGAGGCGCCACTCGTTCAGGAGGACGGTGCGCAGGGTCATGGCTACGCCACCTCCGCGCGTTGCACGCGCCTCGCGGCGAGCAGCACCGCGCCGGCCAGCCACAGCCCCAGCACGAGGAGCGACAGCATCCGGTTCCCGAGGACCCAGCCCAGCGTCGGGGCGTCGTACTGCAGGGGCGGCACCTCCGCCCAGAGCTCGGGCCCGGCCGTGTACAGCTCGCCGGTGCGGGAGTTCTCGGCGAGGTCGAGATTCATCTGCCGCATGAGGTCGCGGCGGTACGTCTCGGCCGCGGTCGCGAAGTGCCGGTGCTGCTCGACATCGGTGCCGGCCAGCCCCATCGAGAGCGTGCGCACCGCGAGCAGCGGCGCCGCCACCGCCAGCGCCTCGTGCACGAGGCCCTGGCGCTCGAACGTGTCCCACAACGCGCCGTAGTTGCGGTCGAAGATGCGGTTCCCGAACTCCTCGCTCTCCTGCAGGTAGAGCCCGACCTCGTTGACCGGCAGGTCCTCGGCCCGCTCCACGCCGTACTCCGCGAGGAGGCGCTCGCCGAAGGCGGCCCGGTCCGGGCGCTCGATGCCGTCGACGCCGGCGGCCATCTCGCGCTCCAGGGTCTGCGCGAACTCGACCGCGGACGGCGTGGGATGGACCCACTTCGACATGTCCACGGCGGCCCGCGGGGCCACGAGCCCGTTCACCACCCAGACCCCCAGGAGGACGACCAGCGCGGTGCGCGCCGAGCGGGCCCACGCCGACACGGCCAGCCCCATCCCCACGAACGCGGCGAAGTAGGCGAGGTAGACGCCGGCCAGGACCGCGCCCCGGGCCAGGGGCGACGCCGCCGGACCGGTGCTGCCGACGACGAGGGCGGCCGCGCCCACCACCGCCGCCGGCACCAGCAGCAGCGCGAGCGCGCCGGCCACGCCCAGAGACTTGCCCACGGCGAGCTCGCGCCGGGCGATGCCGGTGGCCAGGAGCTGGCGCAGCGTGCCCTGCTCCCGCTCACCGGCCAGCGTGCCGAACGTGAGCAGGATGACGAGCAGCGGCACCAGGTTCTGCAGGACCTGCGCCGCCGTCAGGGCCCCGACCCGCTGGGCGGCCGTCGCGTCCTGGGCCGGGCGCATGAGGAACTCGTTCTGCCGGTGGGCCTCCAGCCACACCGACGTGCCGGTGTAGGGGTCCACCCCCTGGTCGACGAACGACAGGGCGAGGCGGGGCTTGAACGCGTAGATGCCGTAGTGGGCGGCCGAATGGGGGTTCTTCTCGCCCTGCGACTCCCAGTGGTCGCGGGCGGTGGCCTGCGCGGCCGCGAGCTCCACCTGCGCCTGGCGCGCCTGGACCCAGCCGTGTCCCAGCGAGACCAGGAGCAGCGCCCCCACCAGGGCCGCGCACCAGCGGAAGCGGCCGTCCCGGACCACGTCGGTGAACTCTTTCCGGGCGATGTGCTTGATCATCGGTGACTCCCAGCCCGCCAATCGTCGCCTTCGGCTCCGCTTGGCGCCTTGGCTGCTACTCGTGCATGTGCTCCAGGTAGATGCGTTCGAGATCGGCGTGGCCGATCTCGTCCGTGCTCATCTCGTTGACGAGGCGCCCGTGCCGCATGATGCCGACGCGGGTGCCGGTCTCCTTGGCGCGAAACAGATCGTGGGTCGCCATCAGCACGGCGACGCCGCGGTCCCTGAGCCGCTCGAGCAGCTCCGAGAACTCGTTCGAGGCCTTGGGGTCGAGGCCCGACGTGGGCTCGTCGAGCAGCAGCGCGCCCGCCTCCTTGGCGATGGCGATGGCGATGCCGACCTTCTGCCGCATGCCCTTCGAGTACTCGGACACGCGCTGACCGACCGCGTCGGGCGGCAGGCCCGCGCCCACGAGGATGTCGGTCAGCCGCTCCGGGGCCAGCGACCCGGTACCGCCCAGGGCGGCGAAGTACTCCAGGTTCTCGAGGCCGCTGAGGTTGCGGTACAGCATGACCTGCTCCGGGACGTAGGCCAGGCGCCGCTTCGACTCCAGCGGCTCGGCCGCGACGTCGAGGCCCATCACCCGCACGCTCCCCGCCGACGGCTCGAGGAAGCCGAGGAACAGGTGGATGGTGGTCGTCTTGCCGGCGCCGTTCGGGCCCAGCAGGCAGTAGATCTCCGACGGCCCGACGCGGAGATCGAGGCTGGCGACGGCCTCGACGTCTCCATACCGCTTGGACAGCCCGCGCGCTTCGAGCACCGGCGCCGACGCTACGGCCCCGGACGCGGCCGGCGCCTCCATCGTCACAACTTCGCTCATGGATCTCGCTCGGGGTCCCGGGGACGGATCACCGGGACTCCCCCCTCCAACTGAAGAAGAGCGGAACCGCCGCCGACGCGCCGACGGCGCGTCGACGCAACTACGAAACCTGGGATTGACGGGTGCGAGTCGTCAGGCGGGAGGCGCCCGGGAGCCGTGCCCCGCGATCACCACGGCACGGGCATGTCCCTGCGCATGCGCGCAAGCGCTGCCGCTGGCCGCCGGATCGGGGTGCTCGTGGACGCTGGACGCGACGAGAGGCGGACCCTGGGCGTGGCACAGGACGCACGTGTCGCCGCGGCCCTCGGCCTCGTCGTGGAAGTGAGGCGTCGCGGCAACGGCCAGCAGCGCGAGCGCGACGACCGCGCCCCACCGCAACAGCGTCGACCGGCTTCGCCTCATGGGCACCGTTGTAGCGCGTTTGCGCGAGTCCGTCAAGGGGCGCAACCACCGCGATGGCGCCACCGTCGCGGGATAGTCGCAGCTTTCGCCCGTGTCCCGGCGGACGATGCTCCGCAACGCCGCGTTCTCTTCCAGCCTCGTCGCGTCGATGCCGATCGTCTTGCGCTTCACGAAGCCGGCGTCGCTCAGCCGCTGCAGCACCCGCCGCAAGACCGCCTGATGCGTCTCCAGGTCGATGCGCCGGCGCGTGCGCGCCACCGTCGAGTGGTCCGCCGACCCTCGTGCAGCGCCACGTCCAGGAACTCCCGGAGGCTCACCGAACCGGCGCCCCGCCCCCCCAATCGCACGCTCGGAATCCAGGCGACCGCCCTAACGGCGCAGACTCCTAGCCGAAGCTGAGCGACGCGATGCGGCGCGGCAGGGTCTCGTACTCGAAGATGCGGGCGGTCACGCGGGTGGCGACGCCGGAGGCCGAGGACGACCTGCTGAACGTGGCCCTGTCGGGCACCGCCGCCCACGTGGAGAAGATCGTACGGGCGTGGCGGCGGGTGGACCGCCTGGCGGAGCAGGCCGAGGACCGGCGTCGGCACGAGACGCGGTCGCTGCGGACGTGGGTGGACGAGGACGGGATGGTGGTGGTGCGGGGCCGGCTGTCGCCGGAGGTGGGCGCGGTCGTGCGGCGGGCGCTCGAGGCGGTCTGCGACCAGGCCCGCGGCGCGGACGCGGCCGTCGCGCCGGCGGTGGTCGCGGACGGAGAGGCCGTTCCCGGCGCAGAGGCCGAGGCGCCGACGCTCGCGCAGCGACAGGCGGATGCGCTGGGGGTGGTTGCGGAGTGCGCGTTGTCGGGCGGCCTCGACCGGGGGACGGCGGGCGACCGGTATCAGGTGGTGGTGCACGTGGACGCGGACGCCCTGACCGAAACGCGGGACACTCCCGAAACGCCCGACGTTCCCGCGGCGCCGGACGTTCCCGCGGGAACGTCGGCGACGGCGGCGTCGGGATCAGCGCGGCGCCACGGCGGGCGCGCTTCCGAGGGCTCACCGGCGGCGGCGTCCGCTTCGGAGCCCGGCGACCGCTGCCCGCACGCTTCCGAGGGAGCCCCCGCGGCAGCGTCAGGATCGCAAGGACACGGCGACCCTTCCGGCGTCCCCACGGGAACGTCGGCGACGGCGGCGTCGGGACCGCGTCCGGCCGCGTCCACCCCGGCCGTCCGCGGGCAGACGGTGCTAGACGAGGCGGGGGGCATCCACATCTCGGCGGAGACGGCGCGGCGGCTGGCCTGCGACGCGGCCACGGTCGGGATGCGGCACGGCCCCGGCGGCGAGATCCTCGACGTCGGCCGCCGCACGCGGACCATCTCGCCGGCCCTGCGCCGGGCACTGCACGCCCGCGACCGCCAGTGCCGGTTTCCTGGGTGCCGGCACGTCCGGGTCGACGCTCACCACATCAGGCACTGGGCCGACGGCGGCGCCACGGCGCTCGACAACCTGGTCCTGCTATGCCGGCGGCACCACCGGGCCGTGCACGAGGAGGGGTTCCGGGTCACGCTGGATGCGGCCGGAGACGTGAAGCTCGTCGGGCCGGACGGCCGCCCGCTGCCGGAAGCGCCGGCGCCGCCGGACTGGACGGGTCGGCCGTTGGCGCCGGTGAGGGCGCGGCTCGACCGGGAGGGCGTCTCCATCGACCCCGACACCCTCACGCCCGACTGGCGCGGCGAGCGTCTGGACCTGGATTGGGTGATCCACCAGCTGTGGCGTCCGCGCCCGCCGGCGGAGGCGACCTGAAAGCGCCGGGACACCGGATGCGCTATCCGCGGTTCCGGGCTCGGGGCCTCTGCGTGTCTTCGGGCGTCGTCGAGGCCGGGTGCAAACAGATCGGCGCACGGCTCAAGCGCGCCGGCATGCGCCGGACCGTCGCTGGCGCCAACGCCCGCCTCGCCCTGCGCTGCTGCATCCTCGCGGCCGCTTCGAAGACTTCTGGGAGCGACGAGCCGCGAAGGCCGCCTGACGCCATCCAACAATGATGTCGTGCACCCAGTCCCAGGCAACCGAGACCTCGTCCGACCACGGCGGACGTCGGCTCTCGCTCGTAGGTGAACACGGGGATCGAGTCGGCCTGCCGGCGGTCGACCGGCGCCGTTCTCGCCACTCTGGGCCAGAAGAAGGCCCTCTCGGCGGTCTGATAGCGCCCGACCTGATCGAAGAAGCGCCGGCAGTGTCCAAACGACCGCCGGCGCCTTCCCGCCGGCACCGGCTGAAGGCGTCCGAAGCGGGCTGACACGGACACAGCCAAAGCGCCTGGCACCGGCTCTCGGTCGAAACGGAGAAGCGGCGGGCGAGGTACAATGGGGTCTTCCGGACGGCGTCGCCGAAACGGATGAGCGACAAGAGCCAAGAGATGGCTGGGAAAGACACGCACGCAACGAAGACCAAGCAGATGGCGCAGAACCTCGATGAGCTGAAGGCGCCCGAGGCCTTCGACAACGAAGCGAGTGGACAGGTAGGCAAGAACAGCCCGACGGTGGAGGGTCGGCTGCGGATGAGCTGCGCGGGATGGAAGCGCATTCCCACCCCCGAGGAGTTCTACCGAGCCGTGCACGAACCCACCGGGAACGACCGTGAAACAGCCATCCTGCTGACGTGGTACCACGAAGCAGAGACGTTGGAACAAGTCAAGGCGCGGCTCGAAGGCGCCTACAGCTGGCGAGAACTCGTGCAAGCACTCCACCGAGTCGGATTGACGCGGGGCGAGGGTGCCCGGCAGATAAACCGATTCGCAGTCACATGACTGAAGACAAGAAGCCGGAACTGACACTCAGGGGACAACCGCGCAGGATCCTCGCAAAGCTTCGGCCGGCCTTCAAGACCCACGTGCGACCGCACACCGAAAACCAAAAGGGGGAACGCCTGGGAGGCGGCAGCATCCTGAACGCGCAGTGGAACCACCGACTGAGCCGAGACGTGGACATCTACCTGCGGCTGATCACCAAGGAAGACGGCCGGGCAATCCTCGACCGAGCAGCCAGAGCGTGCGACGGGTACCGGGTCGAGCACCCGAACTTTCCCCGGATCGAGTTCGAACGCGACAAAGACAACCACATCGACATCAACCTGAGAGCACCGACGCCGGAAAAAGGTGAACGGATCGCGGTGGTAGACGGCGAAGAAACCGCGGTCCTGAGCAACGCCCAGATCATGACCGGAAAGCTCAAGGGACGGGGCATGAGCAGCCCAGGACGGGACGTATTCGACATCGCGGTATGCCGGAGGGCAGACCCCGAGGCGTTGGAAATCGCGGTCAACGCCGTAGACGACGTGACACTGGACGGAATCCTCACCGTCTACACGATCACTCGAGAGCAGTACAAAACTGAGACCAGGGAACTCGAGGGAGTCCCAGAAGGGCTGACGCCGATCCAGGACGATCCCGTCGGCTACGCGAACGACGCGATACTCGAGAGCCGATACGAACGGCTCGCGCTCCGAACCGTGGACGGGAGAGCGGAGATCGAAACGCGAACAGCCGGAAAGCAGGAACGGACCAGAACGTACAGAAGCGCCGAGGAACTCGCCGAGGGAATGGAACGGGACGGCATCAACGCGTTTCTGGAAGCGCAATACCGCAACGCCCAGGCAGTGCTGAACGACACCATTGACAACATATGGACCGGGCGAAACACGACGATAGTCATCGTGGAACCCCAGAAACCGGAGCACAAGCTGCTCAACTTGACCCAGGTAGACTGGTCACCTCCAGGAAACAGGGAAGACGGTGGCGACAACAGCAGCGAGATCCCATCCATTTGATTTGGATCGGGATGGTGCAGTGCGCCGCCTCTCGACACCTCGTCTCACCAGCTGAACGAAGCCTGACCGCGCAGCGCGTTGCTGGCCTCGCCCTGCATCGGGCTCTCGCTCCGGAGGGCGTCGACGCCCACCTCGACGTTCAGGCTGCGCGTCTCCAGCACCCCGAGGCCGTAGCCGACCCGGTAGTCCCGGCTGTGCTCCGACCTGGAGAAGCCGACCCGCGGCGTCCCCACGAAGCGGCCGCCCACCGGCAGTCCGTAGCCGACCTCGCCGTTCAGCCGGTAGCCTTGCGCGGCGCCGCCCTGCGCCAGGCCCGCCATCGTCTCGCGGCCCCAGAGCGCCGCGGCCCCGCTCTGCGCCTGGCCGCCCCAGGACGGCGCCACGCGCGCGGTGACGCCCAACGGTGTCGACGGCGTATTCCGGTCCAAACCGATCACTGATTCCGGTCGAAGCCGATCACTGATTCCGATCGAAGCCGATCACCGATTTCCGGTCCAAACCGATCACCCCCCGTCGGAGCTGAGCGGCGCGGGGCGACCCGCCGGCCGTGAGATCTTCCTGCTTTTGCAGGAGGGACGAACGCTGGCGAACAGGAGGTTGTCCATGCGCAAGATTCGAGAGGTGCTGCGGCTGTACTTCACCGCAGCGTTGAGCGTCCGAGCCATCGCCCGCAGCCTGGGGACGTCGCCGTCGACGGTGGGCGAGTACCTGCGCCGCGCCAAGGTGGCGGGGCTGAGTTTCACCGCGGGCTGCTAGCCTGGATTATTCGCGAAGATGGTGATTCTGGGGGAGACACAGGGGCCTCCGTGTGGTACAAACGTTGTGTTGACAAGCGTTTAGCCACAACGGAGACCCCTGCGTGACACCCGACAAGATATCACAGACTGTCCTGTTCCCGGATCTCTTCGACAAGCCCCTCGTCGCGACGTTCAACCGCGAGCAGGCGAGTTCCGACGGCGGCGGCGTCCTGCTCAAGGCGGCCGAGCGCGTGTACGGCCTCGTCAAGGCGTTTGCCGGGTGTCTCGCCGACAAGCGCGCGCCGGAGAAGATTCGGCACACGCTCGCGGAGCTGGTCGGACAGCGGATCTTCGGCATCGCGTGCGGTCATCCCGACGGCAACGACGCGGACCACTTGGCGGAGGACCCCATCCACAAGCTACTGCTCGGGCGAGACCCGGTGGCCGGCGCGCCCCTGGCGTCGCAGCCGACGATCTCGCGGTTCGAGAACGGCGCGGGCCGCGGCGCGCTCTACCGAATGGCGCGGGAGTTGGCGGCGAGCGTGATCGAGCGGCATCGGCGCCGCCTGCACCGGCGGGTGTGGCGGATCACCATCGATCTGGATCCGACCGACGACCGGACGCATGGCGCGCAACAGCTCACGTTCTTCAACGGGCACTACGACAGTTGGTGCTATCTGCCGCTGCTCGCGTTCCTGACTTTCAACGACGAGAAGGAGCAGTATCTGTGCGCGGCGGTGCTGCGGCCGGGGAACGCGGTGGCGGCCGACGGGACCCTGGGCCTGCTGTGTCGGCTGCTGCCGATGCTGCGGGCGGCGTTTCCGTCGACGCCGTTTCTCGTCCGGCTCGACGGGGGCTTTGCGACCCCGGAGATCCTCGATTTCCTGGATGCCGAACCGGGGCTCGACTACGTGGTCGCGATGGGCAAGAACGCGGTGTTGCAGCGGCATGCCGAATCCGCGATGGCGGTGGCCCGCGCGCAGAGCGAGGCCAGTGGCCGAACCGAGCACGTCTATACCGACACCCGCTACGCAGCCGGCACGTGGGGCCACGAACGCCGGGTCGTGATCAAGGCGGAGGTGGTCCGGCTCAAGGGTCGCGAGCCGCGGGACAATCCGCGCTTCGTCGTGACGAATCTCTTGGAGAGCTCGCGCTTCGTCTACGAGTGGGTCTACTGCGCCCGCGGGGACATCGAGAACCGGATCAAGGAGTTGCTGGACGGCCTGCAGATCGACCGCACGAGCTGCTGCAAGTTCCTGGCGAACCAGTTGCGCGTGTTGCTGACCGCGGCCGCCTACGTACTCATGCAGGAGCTGCGGCTGCGGGCGGCGCGGACCAGCTGTGCCCGCACCCAGGTGACGTGGCTGCGCGACCGGCTGCTGAAGCTGGGGGTGCATGTCGTCGGCTCGGCGCGCCGCATCGTCCTGCATCTACCACGGGCGACACCCCATCTCCACGCGTGGCGGCGCATCGCCCTTGCGCTTGGCGCCCACGCGGGTTAGTCAGAGCCCGCGCGAGGCTCGGCGCACGCCTCGGTCCCGGGCGGCACCGCCCGTACCGGCAAAGCCTTCCCCCAACTTGGCCTCCGCGACCGCTCCGGCGCCGTGAAGGGCCACTCTACGCCTCCTGCCGCGCCCGCCGCCGCGTCCGAGAGGCTCCCTCGCGGTCGAGTAGGCCCCGTCGGTGACTGATTCTCGACCTTCGCGAATAATGCAGGCTAGTGGAACCGCACCGCGTAGCCCACCCGGACCCCGCGGCCCATCTCGGGGGCTCGATCCTTGATGTACGACGTGTGGTTGCGATAGAGCGTGTTCGTCAGGTTGTAGCCCGTGAACGACAGGATGTGCGACATGTCCTGCCGCGGCCAGGCGTACGACGCGCGCAGGTTGACCACGGAATAGCCTTCGGTCTCGGTCTCGCCCCGGAACACGTCGGCCTGCCGCCCCGCGAGCTCCACTTGCGGGCTCAGCGTGAACGCGCCGTAGGGGATGTCGAGGTCCAGCGTGCCTCGCAGCGGCGGAATCCGCGGCAGCGCCTCGCCGGTCGTCGTCAGCCGCGCGTCGACGTACCCGAGGCCGAGCGTCAGCCAGGTCCGTCCCGCGAGCCGGGTGCTGCCCCGGGCGTCGAAACCGGAGAAGCGGCTGTCGCCCTGCAGGATGTTGAACACCGGCAGGTTGTCGGCCACCGCCCCGCTGCGGTTGCCGAAGATGAAGTTGTCGATGTCGTACATGAAGAAGTTCAGCTCGCCCCGGACGCGGTCGCCGCGGTGCCGCAGGCTCAGGTCCAGTCCGAGGGTGGACTCGGCGTCGAGGTCCGGGTTGCCGACGTCGAAGGAGAGCGTGCCGACGTGAGGACCGAAGTTGTACAACTCCTCGATGGCCGGGGCGCGGTAGGAGCGGGTCACGTTGGCGACCAGGGCGTTGCCGGCCCCGAGGTCCGCGTGGAGTCCGACCGACGCGGATGCACCCGCGAAGCCGCGGTCGCGCGCGTGGGGCGCCTCGGGGTGCCCCCCGCCCTCCTCGTGATCGTCGTGCCCGTCATCGTGATCGTCGTGCCCGTCATCATGATCGTCGTGCCCGTCATCGTGATCGTCGTGCCCATCGTGCGCACCGCCGCTGCGCTCCGCCACCTGGTAGTCGTCGCGGTCGACCCGACCGCCGAACTGCACGCGAAAGCGCCCCAGGCTCAGCTCTTCGTAGGCGAAGGCCGCGAAGGACGACAGGTCGGTCCGCGGCGCCAGCGCCTAGACTCCTGCGGCCTCGAAGTCCCGTACCTGCGTCCAGACGCCGAACCTCCCCGCCAGACGGGCCGTCTGCCGCTGGTCCAGGTCGGCGCGAACGATGTAGGTGCGGTTGTTGTAGCGGGTGCCGACACGTTGCCGCCCGGCCTCGCTCTCCAGCTCGTCATGGTGCCAATCCACGACGTTCAGGCTGAGCCGTGCTCCCTCGATGACGCGGTTGCCAAGGTCCTGGAGACCGATGTCGACCCGCCCCGCGCGACGCTGCCAGTCGAGTGAGATCGCCGTCTCGCCATGGTCGTCCCCGGGCCCGCCGGACTCGCCTTCGTGGTGTCCGTGGAACTCGCCGGCGAACGGCACCCCGTAGCGGCCGCCGTTCGACGTCACCCCGGCGCTCGCGAAGAGCCGGTCGCCCGACCAGCCCACCCCGGCGCGCACGGTGCTCGACTCGGTGGCGGAGTTCTCCACGGTCCCCTCGGGCGTGGCGTAGTCGTCCGTCCGCCGCATGCCGCCGCCGGCCCAGTAGTGCACGCCGTTCCGCGCGTGTTGCAGACCGAAGTTGCTGCCGGCCTGCGCGTTCGCGCTCCCCAGGTCGGCGCTGAACTGCGCCCGCGTGCCCTCGATCAGCGACTCGCGGTAGCTCTCGTGGGGCGTGATGACGTTGACGACCCCGCCGACCGCGTTCGGGCCGTACAACAGCGTCGCCGGCCCGCGCACGATCTCGATGCGTTCCGCGCTGTCGGGGTCGACCGCGACACCATGGTCGCCGGACTCGCTCGACAGGTCTCCGGTGCGGACGCCGTCCTCCAGGATCAGCACCCGGTCGCCGTCGAAGCCGCGGATGATCGGCCGGCTCGCTCCGGGGCCGAAGCCGCGGATGGCAACGCCCGGCTCGTTCCGAAGGACGTCTTCGAGACCGGCGGCCGACTCTCTTGCGATGTCGAACGAGTCCACGGTGGTGACCGCGTTGAACGCCTCGAACGTCGTCTCGGTGCCGCCCGCCGAGGCGGTCACCGTCACGTCCTCGCGAACGGGCGAGAGTCCGATCTCGAAGTCCGCCGTCGCCGTCCCGCCCGGATCGACGGTCACCGTGCGCCGTTCCGCGGTCAGGTGCTCGCGTTGCGCGAGAACGTCGTAGGAGCCGGCCGGCACACCGTCGATCTGGAACCTCCCCAGCTCGTCGGTCAACGTGAACTTGCCCGTGCCTACGACGATGACGACCGCGCCGTGAATGGAGTATTGCTCCAGTGTCACGGAGCCGAGCACCGTGCCGGTCTCCTCCTGGGCAAGGACCGGCGCCGCCGTGAGGACGGCCAGCGCCGCTGCAAGAACACCTGTCGCTGTCAATCGATACATCAGAATCGCCCTTCCCGAGTTCCACCCCTCGTGACCTTGTTCCCGTTTCCATCGCGCTGCCGAGAACGCGCGGGGCGCGCCGCGTCAGGAGACAGCACCCTGGACGGGTGCGAGACACGACACCGCCGACCGCAGTCGGCCGCGGACAGGCGCCATTGCCGCAACGCGCACGCTCTGGCGCTCGGCAGACTGAGCCGTCGGCAAACGATGGACGAGACGCAACGCGTGACGGGAACTAGGCGGGCGGGCCGCGGGCGGGGAGGCGGCGGAAGTGACCGGAAGTGATCGACTCGCCGTCGGCAGCCGGTTCGATGGACTCCGGAATGTCCGCGAATTCAATCCGCGGGGATCCGGACACGTCGGCGACCGGCTGGTGACGGTGCTGGCAGGCCGTGCAGTCCTGGTCGACTTCGTGCTCTTCGTGGCAGATGACCTCGGTGGCCATGACGCCGGCCAGGGCCATCGCCAGAACGACGAGCCAGGCGCGCCGGCCGGAGCCGCGTCGTGGGAGCCCCGCGTGCACGGGTCTTCTGTCGACCATCCGCTTTCGACCCTAGCAGAGACCGGCTCGATGTGGCAAGCAGCGCGGGAACCCGACCCCCGGGCGGGGCGGCCCGGACGAACGCGCTTGACTCCGGGTCGCTTTTGCATCTTCAATAGATGGGTTATGCAGTTGAAGCGGGGCACGGCCCTGCTCATCGTGCTCGCGGTGGTCGCGCTCGCGACGTTGGGCGCCGCGCTCCACGAGCACGACGCCGGCGTGCAGACCGCCGGCCACACCGACTGCGACGCCTGTCACTTCCGGCACCTGTCGGAGATCGCACCGGACGGCACGCCCGCGCCGTCGGCGCCGGATCTCGTCGCCCACGCCGTCGTGTCCGCCCGCCCCGGCGGCGCACGCGCCGCGGCCCTCGGCATCCGCCCGACGCGCGGCCCGCCCGCGTAGCCGCCTCGTCGCGCTCCTGCGACACCCACGCACTTCTGTAACGCTCGTTGCCCGGACGGCCATCGGTGTACGCGCAGGCGCCGGAGCGCCCCGGCGCGACGGGTTCCACGTCGGTAATCGTTCCGAAAACAGAGGAGAAGCTCATGTCACATCTTCGTGGAGAATCACTCGTTTCTCGATGCATGGTCGCCACCGCGCTGCTGGCCGGGTTCATGGCCGGCGCGGCGGCCACCCCGGCGCAGGCCCAGGATGCGGCCGACCAGCCGTTCATGGCCGGCGCGCCGCTCGACCTCTCGTCGAACGCCAAGACCTTCGGCGGCTTCCGGTTCGCCGAGAGCATGGCCTACGACGAGGCCCGCGACCTGTACGTCGCGGTCAACGCCGGCATCGCCCAGGACGTCATCCCGAACGACGGCTACATCTCGCTGATCAATCCCGACGGCAGCGCCCACACCCTGAAGTGGATCGGCGTCGACCGGAACGGCCTGACCCTGAACCACCCCCTCGGCAGCGACATCGTCAACGGCCTGCTGTACGTGGCCGACATCAACGTCGTGCGCTGGTTCGACATGGAGAGCGGCGAGCCGCGGGGCCACGTCGTCGTGGAGGACGCACAGCGCTTCAACGACATCGAGGTTGCCGAGGGCGGCACCATCTGGGCCACGCAGACGGGGACCGAGGAGAGCGCCACCTGGCGCGTGTACCGGATCGGGCCGGACGGAGACTCGTCGGTCGTGGTCGAGGGAGCGCCGCTCGCCCGGCCCAACGGCGTCGCCTTCGACCCCGACGGCAACATCGTCGTGGTGAACATCAACGACAACGCGGTGCTCACGTTCTCGCCCGACGGAGAGCTCGTCGGGACCGAGCACGCGGTGGACGGCGGCAACGACGGGCTCGTGATTCTGGACGACGGCACCAAGTACGTCTCCAGCGTCAGGATCGGCACCGTCTCGCGCATCCGTCCGGGAGAGGCGGCCGAGGTCGTGGCGTCCGGCATTCCCAGCGCCGCCTCGATGGCCTACGACTCGAAGCGGAACCGGCTGCTCATCCCGATGAACAACTGGAACGCCATCACCATCGTCGAGCTCGACTGAATCCAACCGCGGCAGCAGACGAAGGAGACCCGAATGACCGCGAGAACAGAACCGGCACGGGTGCGGACGGTGCGGACGCGGCTGGCCGACCTGTGGTCCCACCGCAGCCGGATCGCGACGGCCCTGCTCGCGGCGGCGGTGCTCTGGGGCGGCTTCGCCGCCTACCAGCACTACCTCGCGGTGACTCGGGTCGCCTTCGTCAACTTCCCCGGCTTTCAGCTCGCCCGCATCGAGCGCGCCCGCCAGAGCGCAGCGGTGCGCGTGGAGTCGCTGGACCTGGCGTCGCTGGACCGCGTCGCCGACTATCCCGTCGCCTACGTCTTCGGGCGCGGCCTGCAACTCGACGAGACCCAGCTCGAGCACCTGCGCGAAGCCGGCCGCCGCGGGACGCGCCTGTTCGTGCAGGGGGCCACGAACCCGGCCCTCGACGTCACCAACCTGCGCGGCGCGCAGCTCGACGCGGCCAACGGCTACCTCGAGTTCGGGGGGGCCGAGAACTACGCCCGGCTGCTCGACTTCTCGCGCGTGGAGCTCGACGGCAAGTCGTTCCGCGCGAACCCGGTCGAGCCTCCCGTCGAGCGTTCCATGGACGTGCTGTTCCATCTCGACGACGACCTGACGTTCGAGACCGTCGACGCGTTCGACGCCTACTACGACGCGCAGGGGCTCGCCAAGCCCGACGCGCCGAAGATCGCCCTGATCACGAGCGTGCCCGGCCCCTTCAACGCCAACCGCGACCACGTCGACGCGTTCATCCGCGCCCTCGAGGGCCGCGCGTGGAACGTCTACCCGATGGCCAGCGCCGAGAAGCGCCTCGACTTTCTCAAGCGCATCGACCCCGACCTCGTGGTGCTGATGCCGCACGGGCGGCTCACCCTGGGCCGCGCCGACGAGGCCATCGCATGGCTGCGCGAGCGCAACATCCCCATGCTGACGCCGGTGTCGGTGTTCCAGAACCACGACGACTGGGTGACCGACCAGCAGGGCATGGCCGGGGCCATGCTCACGATGAGCGTGGTCCTGCCCGAGCTCGACGGCGGGGTGGCCCCCTACGCGGTGGCGGCGCAGTTCACCGACGCCGACGGCTACGAGATCTTCGACGCCCTGCCCGAGCGCCTCGAGACCTTCTCCGACCTCGTCGAGGGCTGGCTGACCCTGAAGGCCAAGCCCAACCGCGACAAGCGGGTGGCCATCTACTACTACAAGGGACCCGGCAAGAACGCCATGAACGCCGGCAGCCTGGAGGTCGCGCCGAGCCTGCTGAACCTGCTGCGTTCGCTGCGCGACGCCGGCTACACGGTCGAGGGGCTGCCCGAGACCGACGACGAGTTCTGGGAGCTGGTCCAGGCGAAGGGGCCGGTGATGGGGCCCTACGCGCGCGGCGCGTTCGAGGAGTACGTGGCCACCGGCGATCCGGCGCTGGTGCCGGCCGCCGAGTACGCGGCGTGGGTGGAGGCGGACCTCGAGCCGGGCATGCGCGACGCCGTCGTCGAGCAGTACGGGCCCGCCCCCGGCGAGTACATGACGGTCGGCGAGGGCGAGGACACGGCGCTGGCCGTCGCCCGCGTGCAGTTCGGCAACGTCGTCATCCTGCCGCAGCCCCTGCCGGGCGCCGGCGACGACACGTTCCGGCTCGTGCACGGCGCACGGAAGGCGCCGCCGCACCCCTACGTGGCCTCCTACCTGTGGACCCGCAACGCCTTCGGGGCCGACGCGGTCATGCACTTCGGCACCCACGGCAGCCTGGAGTTCACGCCGTGGAAGCAGATTGCCCTGTCGGAATTCGACTGGGCGGACGCCCTCGTCGGCGGGCTCCCGCACGTCTACGTCTACGTCATGAGCAACGTCGGCGAGGGCATCATCGCCAAGCGCCGCTCCTATGCGGCCACCGTGACCCACCTGACGCCGCCGTTCATGGAGGGCGGGCTCTACGACGGGCTGCGCCCGCTGCGCGACCGGCTCGACAGCTGGCGCAACGCGGCCGACGGCCCGGTGCGGGCCGAGCACGCGCGCACGATCCGGCGGCTCGCGACCGGGATGAACCTGCACGTGGACCTCGGCCTCGACCCCGACGCCGAGTGGTCGGCGGACGAGATGTTCCGCCTGAGCAACCACGTCGAGACCATCGACGGGGAGAAGGTCACGCAGGGGCTCTACACCCTCGGCAGCGCCTTCACGGCGGCCGAGGTCGACTCGACGGCGGAGCTGATGGCCATCGATCCCATCGCCTACGCCCTCGCCCGCATCGACACCGTCAAGGGCGCGGTGGAAGCCGCCGACCTCGAGGACGAGGCGTACTTCGAGCGCCGCTACCGCCGGCGCGCGCGCGACGCCTACGCGCGTCGCGTCGCCGGCGCGAACGCCGGGGCGGTGCTCGCCGACCTCGTGGCCGACGCTGACCTGCAGCACGCCCACGCCTGGCGCGAGGCGTCGCGGCGGCCGTCGGACGACGACATCATCCGCGGCTTCATCTCGATGGGGGCGGGCACCCGGAACCGGCCGGGCGCGGCCGTGCCGGAGGCCCGCGCAGGCGAGCTCGAGGACCTCGTGGCGCGCGTCCTGCCGCATCCGCGGAAGGTCGAGTTCATCGAGCGGCTGCAGTCGGAGCAGGAGTTCGCGCGGACGTCGCAGCTGCTCGATCCGGTGCAACGCGAGCGCGCCAGGACCATCGCCGCGGTCATCCCGCCGATGGCCGAGGCGCTGGAGATCGCCGACGACCCGGACGTGTTCGCGCTCCTCGAGGCGATGCAGGACGCGGCCCTCCGCGAGCGGACCTTCGCCCTGCTCGACGATCCGGGACTCGTCGACCGCGTCGAGGAGGAGAAGCGCCGGCTGGCGTCGGAGCGGCTCGCCTTCGCCCTCGACGCGCCGCAGGTCGAGGCCCTCGGGCGGGCGTGGGGCCACGAGTCGGCGGGCGAGCTGGTGACCGCCGCCAGCGAGGACATCGAGGGGGCGCTCTCGGCGGCGGCCTTCTACCGGGAGCACCGCACGACGCTCCGGGACCAGCTTCACGACGTCGACGCGCCGGCCGCGGATCGCCTGCGGAAGATCCTGGACGACCCGGCGTTCGACCCGCGCCTCGACGCCGCCGTCGACGCCGGCGGCATCGAGCTGGAGACGCGCGCGGCCCGCGACGCGGAGCTGGCCCGGGCGGTGCTGACGCTGGAGACGAGCGTGGCCGGCATCGACCGGCACCGGAAAGGCCTGCGCGACAGCTCGGACCTCGAGCTCGAGAGCGTGGCGCGGGGCCTCGGCGGCGGCTACGTCGAGCCCACGCCCGGGGGCGACCCCATCGTCAACCCCGACGCCGTGCCCACCGGGCGCAACCTCTTCTCCATCGACGCCGAGAAGACGCCGTCGCCGGAGGCGTGGACGGTGGGGCGCGGTCTGGCGGAAGCGCTGCTCGACGAGCACCGGCGGCGGCACGACGCCTATCCCAGGAAGGTCGCGTTCACCCTCTGGCCCAGCGACTTCATCGGCACCGAGGGGGCCACCATCGGCCAGATCTTCTACCTGCTCGGGGTCGAGCCGGTCTGGGACCCGTTCGGGCGGGTCGCCGACCTGCGCCTGATGCCGGCGGCCGACCTCGGCCGGCCCCGCATCGACGTCGTCGTCCAGACCGCCGGCCAGCTCCGCGACCTCGCCGCCTCGCGCCTCGCCCTCATCAACCGCGCTGTCGCCATGGCGGCGGAGGCGCGCGACGCCGAGGCCCACGCCAACTTCGTCCACGAGGGGCGGCTGCGCGCCGAGGAGGTGATGATGGCCAGGGGCCTCTCCCCCGCCGACGCGCGCCGCTACTCGACGCTGCGCGTCTTCGGCGGCGTCAACGGCAACTACGGCACCGCCATCATGGAGATGGTCGAGCGCGGCGACCGCTGGGAGGACGACGCCGAGGTCGCCGACCAGTACCTGCGCAACATGGGCGCGGTCTACGACGAGGGCGAGCTCTGGAGCTTCTACGCCGAGGGCATCTTCGAGGCGGCCCTCGCCGGCACCGAGGTCGTCGTGCATCCCCGGGAGAGCCACACCTGGGGCGCGCTGAGCCTGGACCACGTCTACGAGTTCATGGGCGGACTGAGCATGGCCGTCCGCCACGTCACCGGACGCGACGCCGACGCCTACTTCAACGACTTCCGCAACGCCCAGCGGCCGCGGGTGACCGACCTCACCGAGACGGTGTGGACCGAGGCGCGGTCGACGCTGCTGAACCCGGCCTACATCGGCGAGATGCAGGAGGGCGGGGCCTCGTCGGCCGAGACGTTCGCCGAGACGTTCCGCAACACCTACGGCTGGAACGTCATGAAGCCGGCCGCCATCGACGACGCGCTCTGGAACGAGCTGTACGAGGTGTACGTCGACGACCGCCACGACCTCGGGGTCGAGGACTTCTTCCGGCGGGAGAACCCGTATGCCCTGCAGGAGATGACGGCGGTGATGCTGGAGACGGTGCGCAAGGGCCTGTGGGACGCCACCGCGCAACAGGTGGCGGTGCTCGCGGAGCTGCACACCCGGCTGGTGGAGGAGTTCGAGGCGGGCTGCAGCGGCTTCGTCTGCGACAACGCGGCCCTCGCGTCGTTCATCGCCGAGCAGGCCCCGGCGGACCTCGCGACCGCCTATCGCAGCGAGCTGCAACGCAACCTGACGACGAGCGTCGAGCTGACGGAGGCGAGCGTGGTGCTGGCCGAGCAGGACGCGGAGCCGCGGCCGGCGGACGCGGCGGCGAACCGGCCGACCCCGTCGCGCCTCGCGTGGCTCGGCGCGATCGTGGTCGCGGGTCTGTTCGGGCTGGCGCTGCTCGCCCTGCGGAGGCGGAGAACGACCTGATCAGGACGTGCCGGACCTCGGCCCGGCCCGGCGTGACTCGAGCCGTTTCGGAGGTAGGAGACGATCATGCGACGCATCTCGACGGCAGGCGCCCTGACAGTCGTGCTGGCGGCAGGGGCGGGCCCCGGCGCCGGCGTGACGCTGCACGCGCAGCTCCCCTCTCAGTCCCCCCTGGCGCCGGCGGCGCCGCCCGAGACCGCGCCACCCCTCCCGCACGCGTCGTCGGACGCGTCCGGGGCGTGGGTCGGCGACGTGCTCTACGTCCATTCGGGTGACCGGCCGCCCGCCTCCCGCGGCGCCGCGAGCAGCGGGAGGGCGGCCCTCTACGCGCTCTCGCCCGCGGACACGTCGTGGACCACGGTCTGGACCGGCGATGCGGCACGCGGGGCCGTGCTCGTCAGCGACGGCGAGGACCTCTACCGCGTCGGCGGGGTCGAGGCCGCGGGCGCCCGTCGCGCCCGCCCCGACCTGGAGCGGTGGGACTGGAGTGACCGACGCTGGGTCGGCCTGACGCCGATGCCGTCGGGCAGGACGGACCACGCGGCGGTCGTGGTCGGACGCGAGCTCTGGGTGATGGGCGGCTGGGCGCCCTCGGCCGAGGCCCAGGCGTCCAGCCGCCGGCGCCGGCCGCCCCCCGTGCCGGCCGACGACTGGCGGGACGACGTGCTGGTCGCCGATCTCGACGCCGACCCCGTGGCCTGGACCGTGGTCGAGACGGCCTCGTTGCGCCTCCATTCGCTCGACGCGGCCGTCCACGGCGACGCCATCTGGGTCGCGGGCGGCATGACGCCCCGCGGGCCGGGGCTCGAGGTGCATCGGCTGGACCCGCGGACCCGCACCCTGGCGCCGGCGCCCGCCCCGCCGGTGCGCGGCCGCTCCCGGGGCGTCGGCCTGGGCCTCGCCGCGGCGGGCGGAAGCCTGTACGCGAGCGAGCTGAACCAGTTGTTCCGCCTCGACGCCGACGCGCGCGCCTGGCACGCGCTCGCCTACGAGATCGAGCCGGAACGCGCCAACCACGCGCTGGTGGCGGGCCGGGCGCGCATGCGCTGGTGGGCGCACCGGGCGTGCTGCACATCGTGGGGGGGGCCGCGCACGGCCGGACCCATGCCATCGTCGACCGGGTCGAGACGGCTTCGCTTCGGCCGAGCGACATCGCCGACGCGCCGCGGCGCGCGGAGGGCGCGGCCGGCGACCGGCCTCCCCTGACCGGCGCCAGGCGCTGGGCCGGCTTCCGGGGACCGGCGTTCGGTCACAGCCAGGCCCGCGACCTCCCGTTGACGTGGTCGGACGAGGACGGCATCGCGTGGCGGCACGCGCTCGGGGGCTACGGCCAGTCGAGCCCCGTGGTGTGGGACGGCGTCGTGTTCGTCACCGCCATCGACGGCCCGCTTCGCGAGACGCAGATCGTCGAGGCGGTCGACGCCGAGACCGGCGAGTTGCGGTGGCGCCACACCCTGGCGTCGAGCCAGCCCGTCGAGGTGACCAACTTCGTGGCCAAGGGCGCGCCGACGCCCCGGGTCGACGCCGAGCGCGTCTACTACCTGTTCGAGAGCGGCGACCTCGGCGCCCTGAGCCACGACGGCGAGCCCGTCTGGTCCCGGTCGCTGAAGGCCGACTACGGCGCCATCGAGGGCTACGGGCTGGGCAGCTCGCTCGCCGGCAACGACGAGGCGCTGTTCGTCCTCGCCGCCCACGACGGACCGTCGTACCTGCTCGCCGTCGACCCCGCCACCGGCGAGACGCGGTGGAAGGCGGACCGTCCCGCGAGGTCGTCCTGGACGACGCCGACGATCGTGCCGCGGCGCGGCCGCGAGCTCGTCGTGGTCAGCGTCGACGGCGGGGTCGAGGCCTACGACGCGGGGACCGGCGAACGGGTCTGGTGGCTCGACGGCCTCTCCGGCAACCGGCTCCCGTCGCCCGTCATCGCCGGCGAGCGCATCGTCGTCCCCTCGATGGACTCGGGGTCGAATCTCGCCCTGCCCATCGACCACCGCGGGCGCGTGGGGAACGAGCGGGTGCTCTGGCGCGGCCAGAGCGCGACGGCGTCGATGTCGTCGCCGGTGGTGACCGGCGAGTCGGTCTGGTTCACCAACTCCCGGGGCGTCATCCGCTCCCTGGAGCTGGACTCCGGCCGGTCGCGATGGGCGGTCCGCCTGCCGTCGCCGGCGTGGGCGACGCCCATCGTCAACGGGGACCGCGTCTACCTGTTCGGGAACGACGGCGCGGCCTCGGTCTTCGCCGCGGACGCGGCCGAGCCGGTCGAGCTGGCCAGGAGCACGCTGACCGTCTCGGCTCGGCTGTACGGGGTCGCCGCCGTCGACGGCGCGTTCTTCGTCAGGACGGGCCGCGAGCTGATCCGCATCGGGCGCGGCGGCGCGACCGGCCGCTGAGCCGGGCGAATCCGCCTGTCAGGACGGCCCGGGAGCTGATCCGCATCGGGCGCGCCGGCGCGACCGGGCAGCTGGGCGAATCCGTCCCGTCGCCACGCAAGCAGGAGCCATCGCAAGCACGAGCCATGACGAAGCCGAACCGGCCCATCGCGTCCGCGGCGCTGGTGCTGGCGTGCGTCCTGCTGCCGGCCGGCTTCCTCTCTCACGGACACGACGACCGGGCTCTCGACGGCCACGACCACGACTGCATCGTCTGCTGTCTCCGCGACCATTCCACCCTGGCGATCTCGGCGGAGCCCTCGCCCGCGGCGCCGGCCGCGCTTGCGCCGGCCGCCGCTTCGGCCCCTCGCCGTGGCGCCCTGCCGACCGCGCTCGACCCACGCCTCCCCCGCGGACCGCCCGCCTGACACCTCCTGTCGCTACGTCGACCCGGGCGACCTCGCGACAGCGTCCGCGTGTCGGCCATCGGAACCGTGGGAAACGGCGGAAGCTCGCTGGCCGAGGAGCCGCGTGCGCAACCGCCGCGGAGGTGTGGAGTGAGAAAGCCTGTACGTCGTCGTGCAACCCTTCGTTTCGCTTCGGTCGCGCTCGTCGCGGTCGGACTGCTCGCAGCAGCCCCTGCATCCGCGCTCGGGCAGGCCGGCTCCATTCAGGGAACCGTCGTTGCCGAAGACGGCGGCGCGCCCCTGCCGGCCGCTCTCGTGGTCCTGGACGGCACGGGGATGTCGGCCACCACGGGGCCGGACGGCACGTTCGTCATCGACGGCGTTTCCTCCGGCACGTATCAGCTGACCGTCACGCGGGAGGCCTTCGCGGCACTCACGTCGCCGGTGACGGTGACGGCGGGACAGCTGGCGCGGATCGACCTCGAGCTCCCCGTGCTGGAGTTCGAGGAGAGCGTGGTGGTGACCGCGACCCAGACCGAACGCGCGCTCACCGAGGTCGCGGCCAGCGTCACCGTGCTCGACGCGGAGACCATCGAGGCGTCCCCGGCCCGCAACCTGCAGGACCTCCTGCGCCGGACGCCGGGCATCGACTTCGTGGAGCGATCGGGGATGGCGGCCCGGGCCAACTCGATGCTCGTCGTGCGGGGCGTCCCGGGCACCAAGCGGGCGCTCTTCCTCGTCGACGGGCTCCCCGCCAACGACCTCGGCACGGGCACCCTGGCCGAGCTGAACCTGGTGCAGGTGCAGTCGGTCGAGCAGGTCGAGGTCGTTCGCGGACCCTTCTCCAGCCTCTACGGGGCGAACGCCTTCGCCGGGGCCATCAACGCCATCACCCGGCAGGGGGCGGGGCCGCCGACGGCCGACTTCTTCGCGAGCGGCGGAAACTCCGGCTACTACCAGTTCGGCGGGTCGACCCGCGGAGAATCGGGACCCGTCGGCTATTCGTTCACGGCCGACCGCCGCCGCATCGACAACGTCTACAACCGCGAGACGCGTGTGAGCGGAGGGAGGACGGTCCCGCTGCAGAACGTCGGCTACGAGGACGTGCGCCTGAGCGGGCGGCTCGACTTCGCCCCCGCCGACGGGTGGACGGCGACGCTGCTGCCGCGGATCTCGCGTTACACGTCGGGGCTCGACCTCACGGCGCGTCTGCCGATGGCCGTCGACGAGCAGCGGACCGGCACGTCGGTGAACTTCGGCGGCATCCTCCGCCACCGGGGCGCCGGCCCGCTGGCGGCGCAGCTCAAGGTCAGCCAGCGCGACCTGCGTTCACACATCTTCCAGGAGAACTACACGCGCACGCCGACGCGGCAGACGACCATCGCCGGGCTCCCCGGATCGGGCCTCAGCGAGTCGGTCGAGCGCGGCGCCCACCCCTTCGCCGCCCTCACCCGGCGCGAGACGAACATCCAGAGCCTGCTCGTCGAGCCGCAGCTCAGCTGGACGCCGAGCCTGAGCCACTCCGTCGTCTTCGGGGCCACCTATGTCCTCGACCGCGGCAACTTCGGCGACAGCCTCATCGCCGACCGCACCAACCTGCTCGGCTCCGACGCCGACCTCGCGGCGGAGGCCATGGGCCTGCAGGCCGACCTCCTCGCCGCCGGCGCCGTCAACCCGTTCGTCAGCATCGTCCGCGACCCGCCCCTCGGCGACGTCTTTCCCCTGTCGGACGGATCGCGGGAACGGTTCAACGTCGCCGCCGCCTACGTGCAGGACGAGTGGGACGTGGCGGACAGAGTACGGCTCGTCCCCGGCCTGCGCTTCGACTATCACTCCCGGTTCGGCACCGTCGCCTCGCCGAAGGTCGCGATGCTGTACTCCATCACGCCGACGACGCGCCTCCGCACCTCCGCCGGCCGCGCGTTCCGGGCCCCGAGCCTGTCGGAGCTGTTCGGGAACGTCGTCTTCCACGGCACCACGCCCGGCTTCCCGAACCCCGACCTCAGGCCCGAGTACATCATCTCGTTCGACGGGGGTATCCAGCACGAGGTGAGCCGCTCGTTCCGGACCGAGATGAACGTCTTCCACAACGACATGACGGACCTCGTCCAGCTCATCGCCTCGGCCGACCGCAGTTACTTCGACTGGGTCAACGTGGCCGAGGCCCGCTCGACCGGCGTCGAGCTGGTGGCCAACGGGCAGGCCGCCGACTGGCTCGAGTACTACGGCAACTACACGTACACGGACAGCGAGGACCTGGCGACCGGGAACCTGCTGGCCCGCGTGCCGCGGCACAAGGTCAACCTGGGCCTCGAGGTCGGCGCCTGGCTGGGCTCGTGGCGCCTGACCGGGTCCGTCGATCAGCGGTGGGTCGACGACCGCTTCCAGACGTCGCGGGGCCGGCCGGTGTGGCTCGAGGAGTACGTCCGCACCGATTTCGGACTCTACCTCCGTCCCAACGACGACCTGCGCGTGGGCGTGCAGGTGCTGAACCTGATGGACGCCTACTACGAGGAGTCTCTCGGGGCCCCGACGGCGGCCCGGATGTACTCGGTGAGCCTGGCAGTGACGCCGTTCTAGGAGCCCGCGCGAGGAACGACGCGAACCCTTGGCGATCCGGCCGGGGGAGCGGCGTTCCTCGCGCCAGGACTTGCGGCGACGAACGGCGGGCCAGGTAGGCGCGCGGAACGGTAGAGGAGCAGGGTGATGATGGAAGCGACGAGACGGACGGGCACGCGACTGCGTCTCTTCAGGCCCGAGGCACGCCGCAGGACGATTCTCCTGGCCGCCCTCGCGGTGGTGGCGCTCGGAGCCGCGGCCGGCATCTACCGGCACTACCTCGCGCCGACCCCGATCGCGTTCGTCAACTTCCGGGGCGTCCAGCTCGCCCGCCTGGAGAGGGCGCGCGGAGACCAGGCGGTCCGCATCGAGCCGCTCGCCCTCGACGCCCTCCATCGCGCGGCGTCCTATCCGGTCGTGTACGTGCACGGGCGCGGCCTGGAGCTGCAGGAGACGCACATCGAGCAGCTCCGCGAGGCGGGGCGGCGCGGCGCGCGCCTGTTCGTCCGCGGCGCGTCGAACCCCGAGCACGACGTCACCAACCTGGAGGGACGGCAGCTCGATCACGTCGGCGGCTACTTCCGGTTCGGGGGCACGGAGAACTACGCCCGCCTGCTGAACTTCTCCCGCGCCGAGCTCGACGGCAAGGCGTTCCGTTCGGATCCGGTGCAGCCTCCCGCCGAGCGGGCGATGGACGTTCTCTTCCACCTCGACGACCGCCTGACGTTCGAGACGGTCGACGCCTTCCGCGCCTACTACGCCGAGCAGGGCCTGGCCAGGCCGGATGCCCCGACCATCGCCCTCCTCACCAGCGTGCCCGGCCCCTTCAACGCGAACCGCGACCACGTCGACGCCATCATCGGGGCGCTCGAATCGCGAGGTTGGAACGTCTTTCCGATCGCGAGCAACGACAAGCGGCTCGAGTTCCTGCAGGAGATCGATCCGGATCTCGTGGTCCTCATGCCCCACGGCCGCCTCTCCCGGGGACGCTCGCGCGAGGCGATCGCGTGGCTCCGCGAGCGGAACATCCCGATGTTGACCGCGGTGTCGGTCTTCCAGAACCACGACGAGTGGATCGCCGACCAGCAGGGGATGGCCGGCGGCCTGCTGACCCTCAGCGTCGTGCTGCCCGAGCTCGACGGCGGGGTGGCGCCCTACGCGGTGGCGGCGGAGTTCGAGGACGAGTACGGCTACGAGATCTTCGACGTGATGCCCGAGCGGCTCGAGACCTTCGGCGACCTCGTCGAACGCTGGCTGGCCCTGAAGGCCACCCCCAACCGCGACAAGCGGGTGGCCATCTACTACTACAAGGGCCCCGGCAAGAACGCGATGACCGCGAGCAACATGGAGGTGGTGCCGAGCCTCCTGAACCTGTTGCGAACCATGCGCGACGCCGGGTACACGGTCGAGGGCCTGCCCGAGACCGAGGACGAGTTCTGGAAGCTCATCCAGGCGAAGGGGCCCGTGCTCGGTCCGTACGCGCGCGGGGATTTCGAGGAGTACGTGGCCGAGGGCGACCCGGCCCTGGTGTCCGCCGCCCAGTACGCGGAATGGACCGAAGAGCACCTCGAGCCGGCGATGCGGGAGGCGGTGGCCGCGGCGTACGGGCCCGCCCCCGGGGAGTACATGACGGTCGGCGGCGGCGACGACGCCGCCATCGCCGTCGCCCGCGTGCAGTTCGGCAACGTGGTGGTCCTCCCGCAGCCGATGCCGGGGGTGGGCGACGACACGTTCCGCCTCGTGCACGGGACGCTCGAGGCGCCGCCGCATCCCTACGTGGCGTCGTACCTGTGGACCCGGCGCGCGTTCGAGGCCGACGCCGTGATGCACTTCGGCACTCACGGGAGCCTCGAGTTCAGGCCCTGGAAGCAGATTGCGCTGTCGTCGTTCGACTGGTCGGACGCGCTCATCGGCGGAATCCCGCACGTCTACCTCTACATCATGAGCAACGTCGGCGAGGGCATCATCGCCAAGCGGCGCGCCTATGCGGCCACCGTCACCCACCTCACCCCGCCCTTCATGGAGGGCGGCCTGTACGAGGGCCTGCGCCCCCTGGGCGACCGGCTCGACCGCTACCGCAACTCGGCCGACGGCCCGGTGAGGGCGGAGCACGCCAGGACCATACGGCGCCTCGCCGTGGACATGGACCTGCACGTGGACCTCGACCTTGACCCCGAGAAGGCGTGGTCGGACGACGACTACTTCCGGCTGAGCAACCACGTCGAGACGATCGACGGGGCAAAGGTCGTGCAGGGCTTCTACACGCTGGGCAAGGCGTTCTCCGACGGGGAGATCCACGGGACGGCGGAGCTGATGGCGATCGACCCGATCGCCTACGGCCTCGCCGGCATCGACATCGCCAAGGGCGTGGTCGAGAGCGACATCCTCGACGACGCCGCGCTCTTCGAGCGCCGCTACCGGCAGCCCGCGCGGCGCGCCTACGCGCGGCGGGCGGACGGAGAGAGCGTCGAGGCGGTGATGGCGGACCTCGTCTCTCCGGCCGACCTCGAGCAGGCCCACGGGGAATCGAAGCTCACTGCGCCGCTTCTCGTGCTGAAGGCCGGCGTCGCCGGCGTCGACCGGCACCGGAAGGGCCTGCGCGACAGCTCGGACCTCGAGCTCGAGAGCGTGGTACGGGGCCTCGCCGGCGGCTACGTCGAGCCCTCGCCCGGGGGCGACCCCATCGTCAATCCCGACGCCGTCCCCACCGGGCGCAACCTCTTCTCCATCGACGCCGAGCAGACGCCGTCCCGGGAGGCGTGGACGGTGGGGCGCAGACTGGCCGAGTCGCTGATCGACGAGCACCGGCGGCGGCACGACGCCTGGCCCCGGAAGGTCGCCTTCACCCTCTGGCCGACCGACTTCATCGGCACCGAGGGGGCCACCATCGGCCAGGTCTTCTACCTCCTCGGGGTCGAGCCGGTCTGGGACCCGCGCGGGCGGGTCGGCGACCTGCGGCTGATCCCCTCGGCCGACCTCGGCCGGCCCCGCATCGACGTCGTCGTCCAGACCGCCGGCCAGCTCCGCGACCTCGCCGCCTCGCGCCTCGCCCTCATCAACCGCGCCGTCGCCATGGCGGCGGAGGCGCGCGACGCCGAGGCCCACGCCAACTTCGTCCACGAGGGGCGGCTGCGCGCCGAGGAGGTGATGATGGCCAGGGGCCTCTCCCCCGCCGACGCGCGCCGCTACTCGACGCTGCGCGTCTTCGGCGGCGTCAACGGCAACTACGGCACCGCCATCATGGAGATGGTCGAGCGCGGCGACCGCTGGGAGGACGACGCCGAGGTCGCCGGCCAGTACCTGCGCAACATGGGCGCCGTCTACGACGAGGGCGAACTCTGGAGCTTCTACGCCGAGGGCATCTTCGAGGCGGCCCTCGCCGGCACCGAGGTCGTCGTACAGCCGCGGCAGAGCCACACCTGGGGCGCGCTGAGCCTCGACCACGTCTACGAGTTCATGGGCGGACTCAGCGCGGCCGTCCGCCACGTGACCGGCCGCGACGCCGACGCCTACTTCAACGACTTCCGCAACATGAACCGGCCGCGGGTGACTGACCTCGAAGAGACGATCTGGACCGAGGCGCGGTCGACGCTGCTGAACCCCTCCTACATCGGCGAGATGCAGGAGGGCGGGGCCTCGTCGGCCGAGCACTTCGCCGAGACGTTCCGCAACACCTATGGCTGGAACGTGATGAAGCCGGCCGCCATCGACGACACCCTCTGGAACGAGCTGTACGAGGTGTACGTCGACGACCGGTACGACCTCGGGGTCCACGACTTCTTCCGGCGGGAGAACCCCTATGCCCTGCAGGAGATGACGGCGGTGATGCTGGAGACGGTGCGCAAGGGCCTGTGGGACGCCACGGCGCAACAGGTGGCGGTGCTCGCGGAGCTGCACACCCGGCTGGTGGAGGAGTTCGAGGCGGGCTGCAGCGGGTTCGTCTGCGACAATGCGGCCCTGGCGTCGTTCATCGCCGAGCAGGCGCCGGCGGACCTCGCGGCGAGCTACCGGCGCGAGCTGCAGCAGGCCCTGACGACGAGCGTCGAGCTGACGGAGGCGAGCGTGGTGCTGGCCGAGCAGGACGCGGAGCCGCGGCCGGCGGACGCGGCGGCGGCCCCGCCGACCCCGGCGCGCCTGGCGTGGCTGGGGGCGGCCCTCGCGGCGGGCCTCTTCGTGCTCGCGCTGCTCGTCCTGCGCAGGCGGCGGAGCACGACCTGACGCGTGAGCCATGGAGGCGGTACTCGACATCGTCGCGGGAACCGGCGTCGTCCTGCTCCTGCTGGCGGCGGCGTCCGTCGACCGGCGGTGGGCGCGGGGGCTGGCCGTGGCCGCGGTCGCCGCCGCCGTCTACGCCCTGCACCCGCTCGCGGTGCGCCAGAGCCTGACCGCGTTCGTCGGCGGGCTGGACGGCACGGGCGTCCAGACGCTGGCGGCGCTGCTCGCGTTCGACGGCGCCCTCGGCTGCGGCGGGGTCGCCCTGCTGCTCGGCGCGCAGCACGGCCGGCGGTTGCGCTGGTTCGAGCGACTGGCGGCCCGCCACGTCGGGATCATCCCCGCGCCGGCCCTGTTCTACGTGGAGGTGAAGGCGTTCCACGCGGCGTCGGCGTGGAGCTTCTCGACCACCGCGCTGGCGCTGTGCCTCGCCGTGGTCGTCGCGGGCCTGGGGGGGAGCGAGGCGATTCGACGGCTGCTGCCGGACCGCGACCTCCGGGCCGAGCTGCGCCTGCTCGTGCACGTGGGCCAGGTGGTGCTCGCGGCCGGGCTGACCGCGTTCGCGCTGCAGGGGGGAGGGCGGAGCGCCGGGGCCGCGGTCGAGGCCGGCCCCCTCGCCGTCGTCGCCGGCGCCGCGGCCCTCGGCGTCCTCATCGGCTACTGGAGCCATCGCCGGCGCCTGCGCCGCCTCGCGGACCAAGGATAGCGACGACAATTGAATCCCAAGCACCGAGTAGCCGGGCCAACGGCAACCACGCCTTGCTGCAATGTAGTTGGCAACTTCTAACGATCACTGTCCCAAGTCATGGAGCTGTTGACCCGCACCCTGTACCTGCTCTCGACCGGCCTGCTCGTGCCGGTCATCGTCCTGCTGCTGATCCTCTTCGGCCGGGCGCTGCTGCTCGTGGGACGCACCTACGGCGCGTGGCTGTCGCGGCTCCGGTTCCGAAGCGCGCTGCGGCCGCTGCTCGACCAGCTCGACCGCGGCAACCTGGAGGCGGTGCTGCGCGACGCCGACCTGCCCCCCGAGGCGCACTGGACGCCGGCGGTCGCGCGCCTGCTCGACCACGGCGGCTCCGCGACGCACCGCGAGAAGGTGCTCGCCGACTTCGAGGCGGGCTGCGAGACGGACCTCGCACCAGCGCGGACCATGGCGCGGCTGGGCCCGATGCTCGGCCTGATGGGCACCCTCATCCCGATGGGACCGGCCCTCGTCGGTCTGGCCGCCGGCGACATCGTGGCGATGGCCGAGAACCTGCAGGTGGCCTTCTCGACCACCGTCGTGGGGCTCTTCGTCGGCGGCATCGGCTTCGCCGTCCAGCAGGCGAAGCAGCGTTGGCACACCGAGGCGCTCAACGATCTCGAGTTCGTGAGCGGACTCGTCGGCGAGCGGGCGCGGAAGCCTGCGGAAGGAGGACCGGATGGCCGGCAGGAGACGGCGGCGTAGAATCGGCGCTTCGCTTCACGACGACAGCGACCCCCTCGGCGCCATCGCGAACCTGTTCGACGTCGCGATGGTCTTCGCGGTGGCCCTCATGGTGGCGATGGTCAGCCGCTGGCAGCTGACGGAGTTCCTCACGCAGGAGGACTTCACGATGGTGAAGAACCCGGGCACGGAAGAGATGGAGATCATCACCCAGGAGGCCGGCGAGATCACCCGCTACCGGGCCGAGGACGTGGACGACGCCGCGGGGCGCCGCGGCCGGCGGGTGGGCGTCGCGTACCAGCTCGAGAGCGGCGAGATCATCTACGTGCCGGAAGCGCCCTGACCCTGGCCCCGCAGCGATCGCGGCCGGCAGGTGGGCGGCGCGTATCGGCTCGAGAACGGCGAGAGCATCTACGTGCCGGAAGCGCCCTGCCCTGGCCCCGCAGCGATCGCTGCCGGCGCGCGGCCGTCGCGTATCAGCTCGAGAGCGGCGAGACTCCCCGACCCTGGCGCCACGTCGCCGGCGACGTCGCCAACGCGTCGAGGTCGACGAAGCCATGGGGCAGCCCGCGATGGCGTCGAGAACGGCGAAGACCGGCCGCCCCGCGGCGGCTATAATCGGCAACATCGACTAGAACGCCAATGGAACCAGGAGGTTACAGATGAAGATGGTACGGTTGAGATCGATAGCGGCGGCGACACTCCTCGTGGCCGGCGTCGCGACGATGGCGGCGGCCCAGGCCCTGCCCATCGACCCGTCCCGCTACGAGGGCGCGATACAGGCGTTCGAGGCGGCGGACCGCGAGAACATGCCGCCGCCGGGCGCCATCGTCGTCACCGGCAGCTCGAGCATCGCCCGCTGGAACGACGCCATGCCCGCGGCCCTCTCCCCACTCACCGTGATCCCGCGCGGGTTCGGGGGCAGCGCCATGGCCGACGTGCTGCACTTCGTCGACCGCGTCGTGATTGCGTACCAGCCGCGGGCGGTCGTCATCTACGAAGGCGACAACGACACCGGCCGGTTCATGGTGCCTCCGGCCACGATCGCGGCCGAGCTCGAGCAGATCATCGCGGCGGTTCACGCCGAGCTGCCCGACACCCGCGTCTACGCCATGTCGGTGAAGCCGAGCCTGGCCCGCGTTGCGTTCTGGGACAAGGCGCAGGAGGCCAACGCGCTGTACCACGAGGTCGCCGAGGCCGACGACCGCGTGCACTACATCGACGTCGCCACCCCGTTCCTGCAGGCGGACGGGACGGTCATGGACGACATCTTCATCGACGACGGCCTGCACCTGAACGAGAAGGGCACGCGCATCTGGGCCTCGACCATCAAGGCGGCCCTGATGGCCGTCGAAGCGCAGTTCGAGTCGACCAACGACTGAGCGCCCAGGAGTCTGCGCCGAATAACGGTGCAGACTCCTGGCAGGGTTGGTTGGGCGGCGAGCGGAGCCGAAGGCGAGGCTCTCCGGGCCAGGGTGGCTAGGGCCGGGGCGTTCGCATCGGCCGTGGCTGCCCTGCGGCCGGCCCGGCCCCCTCGGTCCTGGGCCCGAACCGTCCAGCTGCTCCCGTAGACCGTGCAAGGCCACCATGCCGCCCGCGAGGCGGAGCCGGCCATCCTGCTTCGAGAAACCGGATCGTCAACGGTGCGGCAGGGGAGGCGAAGTACGCGAAGCACCCCGGAACGGGCCGAGACGCGATAGACTCGACGAACGCCTCAACACAGCGAAAGGGGCACACCGAGTCATGCCGAGCCGAACCGTGACAAGCGACCGTGAGCTCCGGAAGAGACTGTACGACCGGGCCCAGGAACAGCTCGGCGAGGACGCGGGCGAGGAGACGATACGACAGCTCGCCGACCGGTGGTACTACGGACCACGCCACCGGGCGAGCGGGATCCGAACACCATTCGAGCGTCTCCGGGAAGAGCGCGTGCGCGCGGCCGCTCGAGACGCGGCACCCGAAACGAAGCGGCAATGCTCGTAGTCGACACCAGTGAGCTGAAGCGCCCGACGCAACGCAAGCTCCACGCCGCATGGCAGGAGCTTCACGGACGACAAGTCCTCGCAACCCCTACAGTCGCCACCGAGCTTGCACCCTTGGGGGCCATCAGCACCGAGAAGGACGTCAGCGTCGCCGAACAGCAACTCGAGACCCGGGCGGCAGAGATTTCGGCCAAACGGGTGAACGACCTGGAGCAGCAGGTCTGGTGGGCCAGGATGTGGCGGGACCCCGAGAGCCCGTACCGCATCGTTCCGGTGAACCCGGAACAGGAAGAGCTCGCCGAACGGGTTCTCACCGAGATCAGCCCGCGCTGCTTTCCGGGATCCGACCCCGAGGACATTCCCGATCGCCCAGACGCGAGAATAGTCGCCGAGAGCCTTGTCCTGGGGGCGACGATGCTGCTCACCAGCAACTTGCGTAGCATCGACCACATCGAGGTCAACAAGTGGACCATCAAGCACGGAGCCGAATGGGGCATCCGGCCTGAGCGACTGCTGCACGACGCCGACGACACATTCGTCAAGTGGACGATCGAGGATGTAGCGCTCGAACAGTGGATACAGACCGGGCTTCTCGCCTGCTGGCCGCCGAGCGACGACGCTGACCCCATCGACGTCATCGAACAGACGGCCGCCGGCATCGGGGCCCTGTGCCGGGGAACCGGCGGAAAGCTGCCACGGGCGGCAGCCAGGCTGCTGAATGGTCTCGAGAAACACCCAGACCCGATCGGCCTCGTCGAGAAGACCCGAACGATCTTGCCGAGCAAGACGGTGGACAGCGACCGCGAGCACCCGTCGTACCCCCTGCACCGGGCCGGCGCATCCGCCGGCGGATCGATCACGTCGCGATAGTGCCCGCCGAGGGCGCCGATCTTGTCGACGAACGCAGCTACACCATTGAACCCTGTGGCAGAAGCGGAATCCAGGCGGTCAAATTGCCCGTACGTGGCGGCACCGCGAATCGTCCGAGGTCATGCGCCATACCCGACGGCTCTGCAACCAACGCCGAAACACCGGCACGTCCATCAGGGCCGCGACGACATTCCGACGGCGTGCTTCCGGCAGCGCGTGCTGATACGGACCAACGGCCAATACCCGCTCCAGGTCCGCGAAGCGGTCGTCCACCACCTGACGCAGCCTGCTTTCGGAGACATCGAGCCGCGTCGACGACAACACACCGCCGGAATCGACTCGCACCGCCAATCCGGCCAGCGCCCCGATCGGCCGCAATCCCTGAACGAGTTCGCACAGAGCGACTTCGTACTCGGCCCCGCCGAAGTGGAACCAAGCCAACCCTGACGACAGATCGACCAGCGGCGCGTCTTCTTCTTCCATGCCCAGGCCGCGCCTGACGTGCACTGCGTACTCACGTCTGACCGGCGCGCGCCTGGCCACATACCGAAAGCCCTCCCGAGCCGAACGGGCGCCGCGAGGCCTCAGCAGGATCTCGCCGCTGACCGTCTCCATGTCCCAACTCTGTCCGCCAAGCGCCAACCCCTTGCGTTCCGAGGGCGGGCCCGCAACGTACGCGATGACCTCGCCAGTGCTCGCGTCGACGGCGGGAACGCCTGCGCCCGGTGAATCGAAATTCGCGTGCATCCCGCGACCGCCGGCATCGAACAGGTCGGCCCACGGCTCGCCGAGCCAGAGCCGCCCCCGGTCCTCGATGAGGAGGTCTTCGTCGAGCAGGTGGTCCACGATCGCGTCGACACTCGCCGGTTCGTCCTCCGGCCAGACGTCCTGGGCCAGATCGACCACGTGGCTGCGCTTTCGGCCCCGCGGTCTGCCCTGCGCGACGAAGCTGGCCGCCTGCTGCACGAAGACCGACCAGCGGCGCGCATAGCCCTCTGGCTCCAGTCGCCCGTCTCGCGCCGCGATCAGCATGCTCGCCAGCGCCGCCTGCTCGACCGCCGTCCGGGGCAGGGCCAGCACCCTGGTGCAGCCGATTCTCCGCCCAGCCCGCCCGATGCGCTGCAGCAGGGAACGCGTCCCCGGAGGCGCGCCGATCAGCGCGACGAAATCGACATCGCCGATGTCGACACCAACTTCGAGCGTGGTCGTCGCCACGAGCACCGCGTCCCCGGCCGCCGCGAACGCCCCTTCCGCACGTTCGCGGACCGTGCGTTCCAGACTGCCGTGGTGGGCCAGAACTCTGATGGCGCGCCGACGCGGCAACATAGCGGCCAGTTCCGTCGACAGCGTGTCCACGAGCCTGCGTGTCGGCGCGAACACGAGCGCCTTCCGCAACCGCGTGTCGCCCGCACCCGAGAGCGCCAGCCAGATACGACGCTCCGCCGCCTCCGCGAACTTCTCGGCAGGCGCCAGTTCGAGGCGGTCACGCAGTCCAACTGCGTCCAGGGACGGTTCGACCGGAAACCAGGCAGCTGCGCCGGATGGCCCGAAGACCTCGAGCTCGCGTGTGCCCGGCACCTCGACCGCCATGGCCGACGGCCCGAGCAACCGCCGGGCAAGACCCTGGGGGTCGCTGATCGTGGCGCTTCCCGCGCAAACCTGGAGGCCGGCCCAACCGTGCGTCCCCAATTCGTCGGTCAGGCGCCGAACGCGTCGAAGCCGACCCATCAGCCAGGACAGTTGGTCGCCTCGGGCGGTACCGTCGAACAGGTGCGCCTCGTCGACGAAGACGACCGACACGGTGGCAAGCAGGTGATCAGTGATCCGCCCGCCCTCCATCCGCCCGTCCCGCAAGAGCATGGAATCGAAGGACTCCGGGGTCGTGATAAGGGCGAACGGGCGTTTGTGCTTGTCCCTGTGATCGCTGGTCTGGCGGCCGCAAGTCAATCCCAGCCGCCCGAGGGGATGGTCGAGGCGCGCCGCAAGGTCGTTGACGAGCGCGCGCGTCGGGGCGATCAGCAGCATCCGGATTCCGGATCCATGAGCGGGCTGGCGGTCCAGGGTCCTGGCGACCAGCGGAGCCAGGACCGCTTCCGTCTTGCCGGACGCGGTAGCCGACGCCACGAGAACGTCCCGACCCTCCAGGATCCGGGGAATGGCGGCGCGCTGCACGTCACGCAGGGTTCTGAAGCTGCCGAAGAAGGCGCCGCCGACCGGCCCGAGGGCGCGGACGAGTTCGCGGTCACTCACCGGCCCGCTCATGCCCGTCACGCCTCATCGGTGTCCATGGAATCCTGATCGAACGCCACGTCCAGCCATTCCAACAGCTCGCGCACGAACCGGCGCGGCGCAGGATCACCAGGTTCTCCGTATCCCTCGGCGTACCGCCTGGCATGCTCGTCTATCGCGCGTTCGATGGACCCTTCGTCGACGCCGGAGCCCCACTCCGGATAGGCCCTGCTGTACAAGCCGCACAGGCGCCTGCCCAATTCCCGCATCTGTGCCGAATCCGGCCGCGGCGCGTCGATCTGCTGAATCCGCGACATGCGCTCTGTGAGATCCTGCGCCGCGTCGTTCGCTGCTTCCTCGTCCGTGGCGGGTGCGCTCCCGAACGCGATCACGAGCGGAACCGGCTGGCCGAGGAGATCGTTCAATGCCTGGAGCAGTTGCTGCCTGCGCCTGCGGCGCCCGACGCTCCAGAGCGTCGCGGCATACTCGACATCCACCTCGTCGATGACCACGACAAGCCCTCTGGCTCCGGCCGTCTCGCAGAACTCCGCCCAGTCCCGCAGCAGTTCGCAGAACCGCTCGGCCCGCTCGGCGATCCGGTGCGCCTTCATGGCAGGAAGCTGGACCGGTTGCCGCACGAGCCTTCGCAACCTCAGGTTCGCGTGCGAAACAGGCAGACTCGTCGTGAGGTAGTCTTCCAACGCCTCCAGGACATCGGGATCGTCGAGATCCGCCATTGGAATCTGGAAGACAGCTGCGGCGATTCGCGATGGCTGCCGCCGGCCATGGTCCCAACGACTGCCACGTCTCCGCAACTCGGCAAGCCACCGGCCTACGCCGGATGGCGCGGACTCCCCCGGCAAGCAGAGCGAGCGCAGGACGGGCTCGAGAATCGTCATCGGATCCGCCAGCGTCACGCCCTCACCGTCCAGTAGCGCCGAAGCCGTGGCGAGCCCCTCTTGCGCCGCCAGGGACGCCAGCATCGTCAGCAGATGGGTTTTTCCGGCGCCGTACCGCCCGCTCACGAGGATGGCCGCCGGCTTCCGTCGAACTGCGCGACCAACCGCACTCCTCAGCAGCGCTTCGGCGGTCTCCGTGCCCACGCTCAGGTCCAGGACGTCCTCTTGGAGCACTTGGCCGAGCTTGAGCGCCAGAACCGCCCGGCGCGCGCCAACCACGCTCTCGGTCAGCGTGCCCAAGGGCTTCCAGTGCTCCGGCTCATCCCGAGGCGCTTCGTCTCCCGAACCCGGCACGCGCAAATTGCCGCCCGGCGCCAACTCGTTCTGGGGCACCCAATCGACCATGTAGCCGAAGTCCACCCGGGCGCCGGGAACCCGTCCCCGCGCGAGCACCCCCAAGACGACGCCGGCCCCGAGCGCCGGATGCCTGACTCGATCCCCGGAGATCATGGTTCGTGGCTCTCGCCGTTCGCTTCGTCGCTCTTGAATCTGTTGAACACCCCCTCGTACCGATCGACCAGTTCATCCCGTCCGATCGACCTCTCGCCGGCCTGCGCCTGGAGTTCGAGCAGGTTCACCCACGTCTTGACGAAGAGGCGGCGGGCGTCCACGTCGAGGTTCCGTTCGCAGGCAACGTCCGCCAAGCGCCGGGCGTTCTCGGCCTGCAACCCCGGATCGAACGCATGGCCGGTGGCGCGCGTGCCGATCTCGATCAGTTTTCCCCCGACCTCCTTCAGCAGCACCTCTTGCGGTGCAACCTCGCGGAGCGGCAACTGAACGGCGAGGTCGTTACCCTCCGCGAACGAGGCGCCCCTGACCGCAAGGCGCTGTTTCAGGGCCCGGTACTGGCCAATCTTGTCGCCGTCGAGCACCTCCGGTGTCGCCGCGAAGACTCCGCACAGGGGGACGCCGCCGGGAACGCCGGCTGGCGAATCGAGAAACACGCGCATCGCAGCGAGTATCCGCAGCAGCGCCTTGCCCCGGACTTGAGACAGGGTTTCCACTTCGTCCAACAACAGGACGAGTCCGTGCACACCGGCTTGCGGCAGAAACTTGACCAGCGACAGCAGGAGATTCCTGCCGAATGTCCTTCGATCCGCCTTCCGCAGCCTTGCGAGGCGCAACTCCTGCAGGTCGCCCCGGTTGAGAATGTCCGGCTCGCCCCGCAGCCAGTGGAACGCAGCGTCTCCGACAGTCGTCTCCTCGCCCTCGGCAGCTTCAAGCGCGACCGCCATCACCCGACCGAAGGCGTTCTCCGGAAAGTCGTCTCGTCGCAGACTCAAGCGCCAACGCCGAAAGGCGCCGTCCACGTCAGGCGCCCCTGCGCGCTCGATCTCTTCCCGCTTCGTCCTGATCACCGCCTCGAGCAACGCCTGCAGACCCCGAGGACTCTCTCCCGGCTGCTGCAGGTTCTTGACGAGCTCCTTGTACACCTCCAAGGGCTCGTCCAGGCTCAATCCGACGCTGCACGGCACGTAGGAAACGGCGAATCCCTCGTCCAGCGCGCGCGCGCCGAACGAACACAAAAAATGTGTTTTCCCGCCGCCGTAGTCCGCCAGGACCAGCTTGTAGTGCGCTTCTTCCCGGCACAGCCCGCGAAGGTAGCGCTGCACCAGACGATCGAGCCAGGGCTGGATGCCGGCGGTATAGTCCGGAAGGACTCGGGCCGCCCGCGCGAGCTCCGCCGGCGCCTTGCCTTCTTCGCCCAGTTGCGCCCAGATCTGCCGGGCCTCACGCTCGTTCACGTCCATCCCTCATGAACTCAGTTCCTGGGCCACACGTGCAGCCGCCTCCTTGACGAACTCGCGCACGGCACCCTCGTTGATGTTATCCAAGACATGGCTAACGGCGAGCGCCCCAAGCTCGCGCTGGATTCGGTCCGCGTCGGCGGCCGGCAGCCCCGCCTCCCGACCGATTCCGACGATACGCCCGGCCAGTTCCTCGAAGAACGCCGGCTCCCGCGGACCGGGAACGGTCAGCTCGTCGAGATCCACCCATACCGCCCGCGGGTTGCGCGCGTCGACCCGGCGAGGTCGCTCGATACGCTGGCTCAGCGCCTGAAGATGCGCTCTCGCGTCGACGATGAACTCTTCCGTGACCGCGTAGTACACCCCGCAACCCCGAAACTCCCCGGTGGCCATGTGGTCGATGAACGTCCTCACGTGCGCCAGGTGCCTCTGGAGCTGGCGGGAGCGACCGCGCAAGTATGCGCTGACCGATTGAACGTGGCCGCGCGACCCAGTCTCCGTTTCGTCGAAGAGGACCAGGAGACCGGCGTATCCGAGCACGCGCGGCAGCGACAGCAACGCGCGCAGCCAGATCGCGGCGTTGCGTCTGCCCAGCTTGCCGAGCGGTCTCGGCAGGTTCCAATGTGCCCGATACAGCTCGCCCAGCGTCACTCGATAGGTGGAGGTCGCGGCCAGCAGTGCCTCCAAGCGTTCGGACAGTTCCTCATCGCCACCGTCCAGGACGGCTGCGGTGCAATAGGCCAGGACCAGATTGCGGAAGTCGGGCGCCAGCGCCTTGTCGTCCCTGAGGCGCTCGACCACTTCCCGCCGCCCGGCGACGTCACGGGCGATGAACTGCGCCTCGATGACCCTCGCGACCCCGGACACCCCGAAGAACGGCTGCGTCTCCAGTCCGTCCGGCGGCTCCATGCGGGCCGCGATCGTTCGGTACGTCTGGCGCAGCTCTCTGAACGGACTCTGATCGTCCTGGCACTCGACGTAGGCCGTGACGAATCCGTGTTCCCGCGCCCATTGCGAAACAGCTCTGAGGAAGTGTGTCTTCCCGCGCCCGTTGGGACCGAAGACGAACTGCAGATCGCTGCCCCCGGCCGCGACGAACGGCAGCGTTTCCCGCGCAACCCGTTCCAGCGTCTGCCGCAGGCCGGCCGACACCCTGATCACGTCCACGCCGCCGCCGGCTGGCGTGCCCACCTCCGCGAGATGCGCCAGTACCTCCAGCGGATTCACGCGGAACGGCTCCGTTCGATCCAGATCGAGCCGAGCTGCACGCCATCGGTGTCTCGTCCGTCGAGCACGGGCAGTGTCACGCTTGCACCCTTGGCAACGGTAGCCATGTTGGGCGGCTGGTTGGAGACCCGTTCACCGCGCTCCGTCTTCCAGCCCTCGCGTCCGAACCGCGCGAAGTCGTAGATGAACTGCGTCATCGGATAGTCGGCGTACGTCTTCGAATCCGGTCGCTTGAGGAAGCGTTCGTTCTGGATCTGCCGGACCAGGACCACCAAGGGATACAGCTTGCGAATCGGTACCCTACCGTTGCGATCCCGCCTCAGCGCCCCCGCCACACCGACGGCATCCTTCAGATGCTGGAGGAATCCGAGTCTGTCGAACGGAACCCGGTCGAGCGCCTCCCGGGCGGCGCACAGGCGCGAAAAGAGCCCCTTCCCATCCGCCTCGTCGAACACATCCAGCCTCTCGCTACCGAGCCGGACGGTCACACGGTCCTTCTTGTAGTCCACCCGAAAGCAGTCGACGATGTCGTAGTCGCGCCGCCGCCGCACCTTCCAGCCCACCACCTCTGCCGCTCGCCTCAGATCTTCCCGGCGTCGATCGAGCGCCGCTTCCCTCTCTTGAACGTGCGCAGCCTGCTCTCCGTCGAGATGGTGAACCCATCCGTCAAGCCTGGTGTCCAGATCCCGCAACGCGGCAACGACCTTCTCCCGCGCGGAGTACGCCTGTCCCGAGTCCGCCTTCACGGCCTTCGCCAGCGCGGTCAGGGATCGGGTGACTTTACCCAGCACCTTCTTGATGGCGTCCGGAGACGCTTGGCGCACGTCTTCTCCCAAGAGTGACTCTTGTCTCGGTGTCATCGTTCGACTGGACCTGTGCCGACAGTATACGTGGGCCGCGACACGCCGGTCGACCCGGCAGCACGCCGCGGACTGCCTGGCGGCTACGGATTAGTTCCCCACACCAGCTCGGCGAGGAACCCGGCGGGAATGCCCACCAGGAACAGGGCCATGGCGATCAGCAGGAACCGCGCGTAGATGGGCACCCTGACGGCGCGGTGCGAGAGCTCGACGGCCACCGTCTCGGCGTTGTCGATCGCCTCGTAGGCGCGGGCCAGGCCGTCGGCGTCGGCGACGTCGAAGTAGTCCCCGCCGAAGGCCCGGATCATGTCGATGAGCCCCTGGGTGTTGTTGGCCGGCTGGGCCGCGGCGCTCCGGCCGGTGCGGGTGGCGCGCCGGGAGTCGGCGGCGTTGATGAAGATCATGTAGGGGACGATGTTGCGCTGGCTCAACGCGACGAACTCCGCCTCGGGAATCTCGTCGACGTCGGCGTCGGTGACGATGAGCACCGCGCGGTGGGGCGTGGCGCCGCGCCCCAGGAGGGCGACGTCGCGGTCGAAGTGGCGCACCACCGACTGCAGGGCGCGCACGATGTTGGTGTTGCCCTCCCGGTCGATGATGCGCACCTTGTCGGGCGGAACGTACATCTGATCGATGGGCGTGCCCGACTGGGCGGCGAGGATGCGCACGATGGCGTACGGCGCGTCCATGACCTGGAAGTAGTACTGCTCGTCGTCGATGACGAAGTCGTCGACCATGTAGGGGAAAGACGAGAACAGCCACAACGCCACGCGGTCGTTCTTGGCCTGGCGCATCTCGAGGAACTCGAGGTGCGCCTCGCGCGCGACCTCGGCCCGCGACCTCCCCGTGCCCGGCAGCTCCCACGACATCGACAGCGACGTGTCGACGAGGTCGATGCGGATGCGCGACTCCATCTCGCCGGCCGTCTCCTCGGTCGACGTGAGGTAGGGGTCGGCCATCGCGATCAGCATGATCGCGAGGGCGAGGCCCAGCAGGACCTTCGGCAGGTGATACAGGGTGCGGCCCAGCGCCCCGCGCCGGAAGCGCGGCTCGATGCGGTGTCCGGAATGCTGCCGGTGGTGGATGCGGGCGAGGCCCCACAGGCGCGCCAGGGTCGCGAGCCCGACCAGGACCACGGCCACCGACAGCCAGTAGGTGAGGCCGATGTCGGTGAACCGGATCTGGTCGAGCTCGGTCCCCAGCAGCTCCTGAGAGCGGATCCGGAGGATGTCCGAGAGCGCGGTCCAGTCCATGGATTACCGGACCGCCTGGCCGCCCGCGACGCTCTGACCAGTCAATCCGTCCTGCTCTCGGGTTCTCGATGGGGGCCGGGCGCCCGTGGCGAGAGCCCCGCCGCCTTCGACCGGCGGGGCTCGACGCGGTTTCGCCACCGGCGCCCGGTGTCGCTAGCGGCTCCCCTCGACCGCCTGCGTGTCGAGCTCGCGGGCGCCGGCCATGATGCCGTGCATGCCGATGTTGCCCTCGTGGCACGCGTACTCGAACAGGGGGCCGTCGGTCCGGCGGAACGGGATGGCCGCGGTCCACGGACGCGTGAAGTGGTTCTCGTCGGTGAAGGTGAACTCGTACATCACCGTATCGGGATCGACCCGCGTGAACCGCTCGACGAGCTGGGTGTCCCGGCTCGACCCGCGGGCCGCGGTCTCTCCCCGGAAATTGGTGGTCTCGACGACCAGGGTGGCGCCGTCCCAGTGCCCGCGCGAGTCGCCGACCCACTGGCGGATCTCGCCGTGGGGGCTTCCGTCGAGGGGAATGATGCGGGCGTTGTGCACCATCTCGTTCTGGATCACGACGTAGCCGGGGGTCTGCAGGATGAGCACGTTGTTGTTGTACGCGCCCGACGTCATCGGCGGCCCTGCGTTGAACCCCATGATGCAGCGGTCCGACAGGCTGCGGTCGGTGTAGTGGTCGGCGAAGCCGTTGCGCAGGTTCAGCCGGTTGATGGCGCGGGCCTCGCGGCTCTCCTCGCGCCAGGGCAGCCGGCCGTCCGGCGGATCGACGATGAGCGAGGTCCGCTTGTCGGCGGTCAGCTCTACCCCGCGCTCGTACCAGAACTCGTTGTAGGACAGCACCCCGCCCTCCGCGCGCGACTGGTAGCCGGCGTTCGGCGCGCCCGTCTCGGGGTCGAACAGATCGCGGTTCTGCCGCGTGCGTTCGGAGGCCTCGAAGGCGGCGGCCTCCTCGGCGCTCAGGGTCGCCCTGTCGGCCAGCGCCGCCGGCCGCTCCAGCGGCGTGATGGTGCGGAAGGTGAAGATCCCCGAGATGTCCGGATCGCCGTGCGGCGTCCGTTGCGCCATGGACTCGGATTGCGCCGCCACCGGCGCGGCGATGAGCGCCACCACCAAGCCGGCGATGCCGGCCGTCACGCGACTACGACTGAGCATGTCCGCCCCCCGTCTGCTGAACCCGTCCCGGAGCCCACCGCGCCGAGACCGCGGGGCCTGATTGCCCCGTCCGATCCGTGTATCCTACCCTGCACGGGCCGGCGGTTCAACGGCGATGCCGGGGGGGGCACACTCCGCACTGCCGCCGTCGAGCGGAACTTTCCCCGCCGAGCGGCATCCAATTAGGGAGAGGGGCTGATCCGAGGTCGATCGCCGTCTCCAGACCGTCAGACGCGCCCGGCGGTCCGCCCCATGACACGGCTCCGCCGATGGTCCGTTCGCTCCGCGGGGCGCGCGGATCGCCTCGAGGCGTGTGAGTCGTAGAACGGTGCAGACTCCTGGCCGGGTTGGTCGGCAATCGGAGTCGAAGGCGACGACTACCGGGCCAGGCGGAAGACTCCAGCACGGGAGGCAGGGGTGAAACCGGTCCGAGCCATCGACTGGGCGGAAACGACAACCTCCGAGAGCGAGCTGGCGGAGCGCTGCGCGGCCGGCGACCGGCAGGCCTGTCAGGAGCTGGTCCACGGCCACCAGCGGATGGTCTATCACCTCGCCCTGCAGCTTCTGGGCAACCCCGAGGACGCCCGCGACCTCTCCCAGGACGTGTTCCTGACGGTGTTTCGCTCGATTCACCGCTTCCGCGGCGACTCGGCGCTGCAGACCTGGATCTATCGCATCGCGGTGAACCAGGCCCGCAACCAGCAACGCTGGTGGCGCCGCCGCAAGCGGTCCGAGCAGGTGTCGCTGGAGTCGGCGTTCATCGACCCGCCGGCGCCGGCTGCGACAGCGTCGCCCGAGCGCGCGCTCGACCGGAAGGAGCTGCGCCAGCGGCTGTGGCAGGCCCTGCGCCGCCTGCCTTTCGAGCAGCGTTCGGCCGTCGTGCTGCGCGAGCTGCACGGCATGCGGTACGCCGAGATCGCCTTCTCGCTCGGCGTCTCGACCGCCGCCGTGAAGTCGCGACTGGCGCGCGCCCGCCAGACCCTGCGCGCAGAGTTGAGGCACGTGTTCCGATGACTGGCACCAAGACACTCCGTTGCCGTACCGCGCGTCAATGGCTGACCGCGGCCCATGACGGCGAGCTCCCGGTCGCACGACAGGTGGCTCTCGATGCTCACCTGGATGCCTGCGTGAGCTGCCGGCGCGGCCGACACGACCTGACGGCGATCGGCGACGCCCTGCGCGAGTACGCCACGGAGCACCGGCCGGACGAGGCCGATTGCGCCGGCCTCGCCTCGCGCGTGCTCGCGGCCGTGCCCGCCGGGCCCCACCGCCCGTTCGAACACCGGCTTCGAGAGGTCGCCGCGGACGGGCAGCGCCTTTGCGTCGTCGGCGGCGCGGCCGCCTCGATGCTGGTGGCCGGCGTCTTCGTGACCATGGCCCTCAGCTTCTCGCCGCCCGTCCATCCCCACTCGCTGGCGGGATTCCTGCAAGGCTCCAACAGCCTCGGATCGAATGCCAATCCCCTGCTGGGGTTCGAGACCGGGGTCAGTCTGCCGCACGTGTGGGCAGACACGCAGGCCGCCGCCATGTTGATTCGGCCGCTTCCGCCGCTGGTGCTCGAGAATCTGGCGCTGGCCGCGGTGGTGACCCGCGAGGGCGAGCTCGCCTCGGTCGAGGTGCTCCGCCAGCACTCCGCGGACGGCCGGCGCGACACCCCCGGCGAGCATGCGGCCGGAGGGTCCGGAAGCGTCGCGGCCGGCGCCGCACGGGACGCCGAGCTCCAGCGGGCCCTGTCTCGGCTGGCGTCCGACGTCCGGTTCGTGCCGGCCCGGGCGTGGGGCGGTCCGGTGGCCGTCAACGTCGTCTGGCTGCTGGAGCGTACGACGGTGCTCCCCGGCTCCCCGCGGACGCAGAGCCGGTCGACCGACCCCGGACGCTCGGACGTCCCGCCGGCCAGCCATCCCGCGTAAGGTTCCCGCGCCGCTGCGCGGCCTTGCGGTTGCGTTGGGAGCCGCCGCGAACCTTCGTGTCTCCCAGGCTGGGCGACCTATGTGGTCGCAGCAGGAGTTTCGTGCGAGCGAAACTCCTGCTGCGGGGGGCTTCCTAGCGGCGCTGCTCGGTCGGATCGCGGCCGTCGAGGGGCGCGCCGGTGCCGGACGAGCCCATGAAGAACTTGCGGCCGTCCTCGAACGTCACGTCACGGCCGTTGGCCCGGGCACTGCGGTCCTTGCTCTGGTAGCCGTCGACCACGATCATCGTGCCGATGGGAATCGAGTCGCGCCTCAGCCCGCGCCGCAGCAAGGTGTTCGGCGTGCCGCCCTCGACCATCCAGACCTGCGTGCTGCCGTCCTCGGCCGTATGCTCCACGTGGATCCAGGTGTGGGGGTTCACCCATTCCACGCGGACCACCGGCCCCCGCAGCACGACGGGACGGTTGGGGTCGAACTCGGCGCCGAAGGCGTGATGCGCCTGCGCCGGCGGGTTGCCGACCACCACCAATCCGGCCAGGACGAGAGTCGTGGCCATACCGATTCCGAACCGCACACGGGTCTGCTTGCGCATCGTCCTTCTCCTGACTGTCGAATCGTCTCCTGGCCCGGAAATCGTCGCCTTCGGCTCCGATTGCCGCCCAACCAACCCTGCCAGGAGTCTGCTCCGTTCTACGGCGCAGACTCCTAGCGGGTGGGATTGGCCACGCCCTCGGGCTCTTCGCCGCGGAAGTCCGCCTCGAGCAGGCGGGCGCCCTTCATGATGCCCTCGAGCGCATAGTTTGCCTCGTGGCAGGCGTACTCGAACACCTTGTTCTCGCTTCGCGGCCAGGCGTACTCGCCGGTGAACGGGGCCGTCCACACCGTGGGGTCCTCGACCGTGAACGTGTAGACGAGCGTGTCGGCGTCCTGCATGCGGAAACGCTCGGTCACGGTCATGTTGCCGGTCCCCTGCCGGAACGCGGGCCGGTCGACGAAGTTCGTGGTCTCGACGACCAGGGTGTCGCCCTCCCACCAGCCGATCGAGTCGCCCAGCCACTTCCTGATCTCGGGCGGGTCGTGCTCGGCGTTCATCCGGACGATGCGGGCGTCGTGCACCATCTCGATGAGGATCACGATGGTGTCTTCGCCCTGCACGATCCGCTTGTGGTTGTTGTAGAGGGCGGGCAGCATCGGCGGCCCCGACGTCGAGCCGAAGGTGAGGATGCAGCGCTCGGCGTAGGGACGCTGCTCCATGTTGTCGTAGGGGCCGGGGGCGTCGAGCCCCGCCTCGAGCCAGTAGGCGGTCCCGTCGTTCTGCGCGCGCCGCGGCGGACCGCCCGCGAAGGCCGCCCGGACCGCCGCCTGCCGCTCCTCGGTCACCGGAGGAAAGCGGCCGTTCGGCGGGTCGATCAGAATCGACGTCCGCCACTCGCCGTCTATCTGGTACGCGCCGGTGCCGCGGTCGATCCAGAACGAGTTGTAGCCGCCGACGTTGCCGGCCGCGCCGCGCGACCCGTCGCCGCCCTCGGGGGGCGCCCCGCGGTTGGGATCGCTGGGGGCGTTGCGCTCGGCCATCCGCTGCGCTTCCGCCGCCGCGATCGCCGCCGCCTCCTCGTCGGTCAGCGACATCTTCTCGCCGAGCTCGGTCGGCCGCTGCATCGGCGTCAGGGTCGACACGTCGTAGGTGCCCGACAGATCCGGACGGCCGCTCGGCGTGCGGGGAATGTCGCCGCTCTGCGCCGCCGCCGGCAGCGACGCCAGCCCGACCACCGCCAGTGCGCCGAGAACGCCTGCGATTCGACTACCCATCTCAACCTCCTGGCCCGATACCTGCCAAGCCCGGCAGCCCGTGGCGAAAGTCCCGGCTGCATTCGAGCGGCGACCCATCCCGCCTAGCTGCGTTGCTCCTCGGTCGAATATGCCCGATATTCCCCCTTGTCGCGCCTTGTCGGGCGGGCGTCTCGCCGCTCCCGGTGCAACGGGGGTTCCGCCGCGGGCTGCTAGCCCGGAGAGCGTCGCCTGCGGCTCCGCTCACCGCCCAACCAACCCTGCTAGGAGTCTGCACCGTTCTACGGCGCAGACTCCTAGCGCGGCAGCGGCTCGCGGCGCCACTCGCCGAACATCAGCTCCTCGACGAACTCGACGCAGCGAAAGTCCATCAGCCGCGCGTTCTCCTCGATGCGGCGGTAGATCGGCATCTTGATCGTGAACGGCTCGGTCAGCACCACCGGGTCCTCGACCGTCGCCTCGTAGTCGATATGGTTCGGCCCCAGCATGGTGTACCGCTCCACCACGCGGAGCTGGTGGCTGTGGTGGCTGCCCGCCCGGTCGAACCACGTGGCGTCGTGAAGGCCGGTCACTTCCACGACGAGGGTGTCCCCCTCCCAGGTCCCGACCGACCACCCCATCCAGGAATCGACCTGCGAGGGCCCGGGATTGTCCAGGTAGATGTCGCGCACCGCGCCGGCGAACTGGTACGCGATGAAGAAGTCGTTCTCGCTCTGGACGATCCGGAACGGCATGGGGATGTAGGTGGCGCGCGGCACCCCCGGCATGTAGCACTTGACCTCGGGGTCGCGGTCGATCCAGTTGGCGCGGTTCTCCTCCTTGAGGGCGCGCGCCTCGTCGGTGTAGGGGATTCCGCCGCCGCCGACGATGACCCCCAGGCTGCCCGGCACCGCCCCGACCGCGCCGAGGCGCAGGGTCGGAATCGCGGGCACCGGGTTCACCGGCCCCGGGCGCATCTGCATCGAGTGCCGGGCCATGTGCGGCTCGAGATCGTAGTTGGCCTCGTTCAGCACCTGCCAGATGCCACTCATGTCGGGAAGCCCGTTCGAGAGGCGCGGTATGTCCTGCGCCCAGGCCGCCGCCGATCCGAACAGTCCCAAGGCCACCGTCAATACAACGGACGTCATCTTCATCTAGTCACCACTCCAGGGAACGTCGCGGCCCGCCGCACGAGAACGCCGCAACCCGCCGCACGCGGCGAGCGCCGTGCCGCACGCGGTATTCTAACCGGCTCCGGCCGCAACAATACAGCGCTTGTCTCGCGGACCGGGGGGAACGGGCGGGACCGTCTACGGTCGCGCCCGGGGAACCCGGAGCGACTGACCCGGGTGGATGAGCGACGACGTGAGCCCGTTCGCCCGCCGCAGCGCTGCGACGGTCGCCCCGTACAACCGGGCAATCCGGTCGAGGGAGTCGCCGCGGCGCACGACGTGGACGGTGACTGCATCCGCCGCCCGGGCCTCCCCCGTCCCGCGGGCGGCTCCCGTGGACGGCTGCGCCCCGGGAACCCGGAGCAACTGACCCGGGTGGATGAGCGACGACGTGAGCCCGTTCGCCCGCCGCAGCGCCTCGGTCGTCGCCCCGTAACGCCGGGCGATCCGGTCGAGCGAGTCGCCGCGGCGCACCACGTGGACGGAGACCGCGTCCGCCGCCCGGGTCTCCCCGGCCCCGCGCGCGACTGGCGCCGTCGGCGGCTGCGCCCCGGGAACCCGGAGCGACTGACCCGGGTGGATGAGGGACGACGTGAGCCCGTTCGCCCGCCGCAGCGCCTCGGTCGTCGCCCCGTAGCGGCGGGCGATCCGGTCGAGCGAGTCGCCGCGGCGCACCACGTGGACGGCGGCCGCATCCGCCGCCCGGGTCTCCCCGGTCCCGTCGGCGGCTCGCGCCGTCACCTGTCTCACGTAGGCGGCGTAGGGCTTCGGATACACCGCCACGTGATAGTGGGGCGGGCGGCGCTCGCGCGTCGCCTCGAGCACTCCCCGGGCCTCCAGCGACAGCAGCACCCCTTCCAGCCAACCGCGGCAGCGCCCGCCGGGGCGGCGGAGGTCGATGGCCATGCCGGTGGGGTGGACCGAGCGGTCGGAGGCGTTGCGAGGCTGACGGGACAGGGGCCGCGTCAGGCTCGTCACCACGAGCCGCTCGTTGCAGGCCCGGCGGTACTGCGACGACAGCCGTTCGATGAACACCCGCGCCTCGGGACGGGCGAACGGGAAGGACACGTCGACCAGGGTGTAGTCCCGGTTTCCGCCGACGTGCACGAGCAGGCCGGCGTCGACGAACCGGCGCAGCTGCGCGGCGCTCGCCAGATGGGTGAAGTCGTGGCGCCGGGCCTGGGCGACCTGGCGGTCCAGCGACGCGCTGCTCCCCCGCAGGCTCTGGGCCGACGCCCCGTCCGGCGCCCCGCCGAGCAGCAGACCCGCCGCCAGAAGCGAGCCCGCGCACCGGCGCCGCCATCGCATCGACAGCGTCAATCCGCCACCCGCACCCCGGACGGGAAGGCCCAGCATCCCGACTCGGAAGGACACGCTCCCCATACCCGCGATTTCGGCCGTCCGGGCGCCGGACTTTAGTAGCCCGACCCGACGAACGAGCGAACCACCACGATGAGCCCCGCGATCACGGCCACCGCCAGGACCGCCGGCCGCGTGTAGCCGCGATCCAGCCGGCTCGCGAGGCGGCGAGACACCAGGAAGCCGAACGCCGCGCCCGGCAGGAGGAGCAGGGTCAGGCGCAGCTCGGGCCCGCCGAAACGGCCCGCCGGCACCAGCGCGGCGATCGAGATGATGGTGCCGACGAAGAAGAGGCTCGACAGGGTTGCCCGGAACCGCGTGCCGGAGGCGTGCTGGTACAGCAACGCGATCGGCGGCCCACCGATCGCGGCCACCGTTCCCATCAACCCCGACAGGACGCCGCCGGCCAGCAGCGTCGACGGACGGGGCCGGACGTGCACCCCGGAGACGCTGATCACGACGGCCAGGATCACCATGAGGCCGAACACCCGGCTCAGCTGGCTCTGGGGCAGCACCGCCAGCACCGCCGCGGCCGGGAGCGTTCCGACGACGCGTCCGGCGAGCGCCCAGCCCACTCCCCCGAGATCGATGCCGCGGCGCTCGCGCACCGTCACCATCAGCGTGAACACCATGGTCGACGCGAGCACCGGGCCGGGAACGAGCCGGGGATCGATCAGGATCAGGATCGGCGTGCCGAGAATGCCCATGCCGTAGCCCACGGCCCCCTGCAGGGTGAATCCGGCCACGCTGCACAACACGACGACGGCGAGATCGAGGGAGGACATGGGGCGTCACGGCCACGGTGCGCCGACCGTGGAGCGTCTCGCCACGGGAGGGTCCGACGGGGTGCGGCCAACCCGTAAGCATAGCACGGGAGGGGCGGGGCACCGCCATCGCCGCCCCCCGTGCTACGCCCCGCGCCGCCACCTGCGGGGCGTAGCACGGGAGGGGCGGGGCACCGCCATCGCCGCCCCCCGGTGCAACGCCCCGGCGCTGCCACCTGCGGGGGCAGGTACACTAAAGACCGTGGACGACCAGCCTCGACCCGTCGCGACGCCCCGCCCCGCCGCCTCGGTGGTGCTCCTGCGGGACACCCCCGGCGGACCGGAGATCCTCTACCTGCGCCGCAGCCCCGACCTCAAGTTCATGGGCGGCTACTGGGTGTTCCCCGGCGGGCGCATCGACCCCGGCGACCACCGGCCGGGCGGCGAGGCCGACGAGCTGGCGGCGGCCCGGCAGGCGGCGGCCCGCGAGGCGCTCGAGGAGGCCGGGGTGACGGTCGACCCGGCGACCCTGCATCCCGTCTGCCAGTGGACGACGCCGGCGACGAGCCCCATCCGGTTCGCCACCTGGTTCTTCGCGGCGGCGGCCGACCCCGCGGCGATCCGCGTCGACGGCGTGGAGATCCACGACCATCGGTGGTGGCGGCCGCCCGACGCCCTCGAGGCGCACCGCGACCAGCGCATCCAGTTCGCGAACCCGACGTTCGCCCTGAGCACCCGGCTCGCCCGACACACCACCGTCGCCGACGCGCTCGCCGACATCGACACCTGGCCCCGCGAGCGCCTGCTGGGCCGCATTCATCCGGTCGACGGCGGGCGGGTAGCCCTGTACGCAGAAGACTGCGGCTACGAGACGGGAGACCTCGACTGCGCCGGCCCGCGGCACCGCATCTGGATGCTCGACGGCGCCTGGCGCTACGAGCGGGACTTCTGACCGCGGCTACGACGTCGACCTTGCTGCTCGGCTTCACCACCGGCGTGCTTCATCACCGGTAGCCGCCTTCTGCGCCGCTGTTCAGCAGGTCCCGCAGAGCGAGCAGGATCGAGGTCTTGCCCGTCTGCCGCAGCGCATGGAGCACGAAATACCGTTCGGTGCGGACCAGGTCGAGAACATCACGCAGGTCCAGGCGGTCGAGGGGCGGAATGCAGTAGTAGTTCGTCGCCACCACGGGGCCGGTGGTGTTGAAGAAGCGGGACATGGAGAAACCGTCGAGGCCATACGCCCGGCCCGCGGCGGTGGGGCCGAGCCGAACCCGGCCGCGGGCCGGTCGCTACTCGGGCGGCGCCCGGAAGGCGAGCAGCTCGCCCGAGCGGCCGCCCCCGCTCACCGTGACCACCAGGTACTGCACGCCTTCCAGCTCGTAGGTCATCGGCGAGCCCGTCTGCGGGGCGGGCATGAACAGGGCGCCCACCTCGCCTCCCGTCGCCTTGTCGTAGGCCCGCAGCATCGCGCCGCGCTCGCCCGAGGCGTCGGTGGTGGTCTGGGCGTCGCCGGCGATGAGCAGGGTCTTCGTCACCAGGGTGCCGACGCTGCCGGGCTGGCCGGTCCGGGGGATGTCGAGCCCCCGCAGCGCTTCGTGGTTCCGGATGTGGTCGGGGGTCTCGCCGTGGGGGATCTGCCAGAGGATCTCGCCCCGCGTCATGTCGATGGCGCTGATGATGCCGTAGGGCGGCTTCAGCATCGGCAGGCCCCGGATAGTGAGCTGGGCCCGCGCGCGCTGCTCGGCCGTCAGGCGGGGGCGGGGCGGCACCGTGAAGCTCGTCCGCCCGCCGCCGGCGGCCGACCCCGCGCCGCCGCTGGTTCGGGGGCCGGTCACCGCGTTGCCCTGGATGTAGGCCATGTCGGACTGCCCCGGGTACGGGGGCACGATGCCCAGCGACCCCAGCGAGCTGTTCGACGACACGTAGAGGATGCCGGTCTCCGGGTCGTAGGAGCCGCCCGGCCAGTTGGTGCCGCCCCCCTGGGCCGGCGCGATCAACGTGCCGAGCGGCCCGTCCAGCCGGCTGACCACCGGCGGGGTGAACATCGGGCCCAGCTTGTAGAACGACGCCCGCTCCTCGGCCTCGGCCCGCAGCTCCGGGGTGAAGTCGATGAGGTCGTCGACGGTCACGCCCTGCCGGTCGTAGGCGGGGGGACGGGTCGGGATGGGCTGGGTCGGCGAGTACCACTCGCCGGGGACGTCGCCGGCCGGCACTGGCTGCTCCTCGATGGGCCAGACGGGCTCGCCGGTCTCGCGGTCGAAGACGTAGAGGAACACCTGCTTGGTGGGCTGGGCCACCGCCTTGATGGTCTCCCCGTCGATGACGATGTCGAGCAGGATCGGCGCGCAGGGGATGTCGTGGTCCCAGATGCCGTGGTGGACGAGCTGATAGTGCCAGCGGCGCTCGCCGGTGTGGAGATCGACCGCGACCAGGCTCTCCGCGAACAGGTTGTCGCCGGGCCGGTTGGCCCCGAAGTAGTCGCCGGTCGCGGCCTCCACCGGCAGGTAGACGAGCCCCAGCTCGACGTCGACCGAGATCTGGCCCCACACGCCCGTATTTCCGGTGTAGACGGCCGAGTCGCTCAGCCACGTCTCGCGCCCGAGCTGGCCGGGACGCGGAATCGTGTGGAAGATCCACAGCCGCTCGCCGGTGCGCACGTCGTAGCCGCGCACGTAGCCCTTCACGTTGGCCCGGCTCCGCGGATTCCCGCCGGTGCGGTGGGCGGCGCCGACGATGACGACGTCGCCGGCGACGATGGGGGTCGCGTGCAGGCCCACCTCGCCGGTGACCGGGTCGATCTGCTGGTCGTTCTCGCGCTTCAGGTCGACCATGCCGTCGCTGCCGAAGCCCGGGACCCGGCGGCCGGTCGCGGCGTCGAGGGCGACCAGCCGGTACCCGGGCGTGACGTAGACCACCCGCGGCGGCTCGCCCCCCTCGCCCCCGTCCCAGAAGGCCAGCCCGCGGCCCGACAGCTGCCGCGGGGCGGCGGCCCCGCGCGCCCCTTCGTCGAGGCGGTGCAACCACAGCAGCTCGCCCGTCGCCGCGTCCAGGGCGACCACCGCCCGGCGCGAGCCCGCGGTCGAGTAGAGCACCCCGTCGACCACGAGGGGCGTCGACTGGAAGCGCGTCTCCGGCACCGGCCCGAGGTTGTCGGTCCCGAACCGCCACGCGATCTCGAGGTCCGCGAAGTTGTCGGCGGTTATCGCGTCGAGGGGGGCGTAGCGGGTGTGTCCGAGGTCGCCGCCGTACGTCGGCCACTCTCCCCCGACCGCGCCGGTCTGGGCGGCGGCCAGCGCCGCGCACGACAGAAACAGGCCTGCAAGGGGACCGGTGATCTCGTTACACTTGGGCATGGCGTCAGTATACGTCCGTCGTCCCGCGCCGCGCGCGCCGGCGCCCCGAGCCACCCGCGACCACGGAGCCCACCATGCCTTCTGACGATACTCCCGAAGTCCGCACCGCAATCGAGCCGCTCGGCGACGCGGGCCGGCTGGCGCGCGTCACCGTGCACAACCCCGCGCGCCTCAACGTGGTCGACAGCGACCTCATCCGCCAGCTGATCACCGCGTTCCGCACCCTCGGCGGCGAGCACGAGCTGCGCTGCGTCGTGCTGACGGGGTCGGGGCCGCGCGCCTTCATCGGCGGGGCCGACATCCGCGAGCTGGCCGAGCTCTCCCACGAGACGACGCATCCCTTCATCAGCCGGCTGCACCTCGCCTGCGCGGCCATCCGCCGGCTGCAGGTGCCGGTCATCGCCCGCATACGGGGCTACTGCCTCGGGGCCGGGGTCGAGATCGCCGCCTCGTGCGACCTCCGGGTGGCCAGCGACGACGCGATCTTCGGCATGCCCGAGGTCAAGGTGGGAATCCCGTCGGTCATCGAGGCGGCGCTGCTTCCCCGGCTCATCGGCGCGGGCCGGACGCGCGAGCTCGTCTACACCGGCGAGCCGATCTCGGCGGCCGAGGCGGAGCGCTGGGGGCTGGTGGAACGCGTCGTGCCCGCCGCCGAGCTCGACGCGGCGACCGCGCGGTGGGTGAACGCCATCGCCGCCGCCGGCCCCGGCGCCGTCCGGCTGCAGAAGGCGCTGGTCCAGCGGTGGGAGACGCTGCCCCTCGACCACGCCATCCAGGTCGGCATCCGCTCGTTCACGACCGCCTACCACACCGACGAGCCGCGCCAGCGCATGCAGGCGTTCCTCGACCGGAAGCGGGGGTAGGGCCGGCGTTGCGCCGTGATCGGCGCCGGCTATACTCTGTATCCACCTCAACGAACGCGAGCGGAGAGATGGTCACCCGAGTCCAGAAGTGGGGAAAAGCCAGGGACTTCGCTTCTCCAAGTCGGTGCCGGCGGAGGCCCGGATCGACGTCGGCGATCAGGTGCGGTGTCAGTCCCGTAGGGACGCATCGTTGAGCCCGTATCGCGTGCGCGGCAGCCACGACCTGCGTGCGCTGGTGGCCCGAATGCCGAAGGACTACGAGGTCGAGGAGACGGATTGGGGCCCCCCGGTCGGTCGGGAAGCCTGGTAATGCCCAAGTACGTTCCCGAGAAGGGGGACTTCGTGATCCTGTCCCTGCGCTGAGAAAGCGAGCACGCTTGCTCACCGTCGTCGTCGAAGCGTCAATCCGTCGGAGAGCCCGGCTCGATCGTCCGGCCATGCTTTCACGAATCGGTCGAAGTCAAGCTCTCCGCGCTACGGAAGCATGGAGGATTGCTCCCGCGGCCACTCCTCGACCAATGGCATCGCGTCCCAGGTACGGCCGTCCAGCTCCCGGCCGGCGCGTTTCTTTCGTGTCCCGCCCCACTGCTTGAAGAAGAACGCGACTCCCTGGTCCTCGCACTGAACCTGAAGATCACGTACCCATTCCCTCTTCATGGGACGTGAACCGGGGCCGCTCTCGCCCCCAACGATGGCCCAGTGCACGCCGCTCAGGTCGGCGTCGGTGATCGGACCGAGCAGCGGCTCGAACGACGCGAATCGGACCGCCGCGGGAGTCGTTCGAAGCTCGCGAAGACGCCCCAGGTACTCGGACGCCTCCACACTGGTTCCCAGCCAGACGTTGGGCAGAAGAGCCATCCGCTTGGCAACCTCCCGCATGCGCTCGGGCCGCTTGGTGAGAATCTGGAACGTGTGCCTCGGCGTGGCCTTCATCGTCGCCCACACCTTGGCGATGAAGGACTCCGGCACGTCGGCATGAAACAGGTCGCTCATGGAATTGACGAACACCAGACGCGGTTTTCGCCAGCGAAGGGGTACGTCGAGGCTCGCCTCGTCGCACCGTATTGCGCCGGTCCACACCTGCCGTCCGCCGCTCGGACGCGTGAGACCGCGGTACTTCTCCTGGCCCATGGCGGCCAGTCTGGAAGCCATGCGCATGGCGTAGCAGTTCGTGCAGCCGGGCGAGAGAACGGTGCAGCCAGCGACGGGATTCCACGTCGCGTCGGTCCACTCGATCGTCGAGTCCGCCATCCCCAGGCCTCCTCCTTCCGCGGTTCTTCGGAACCGGGGCGGCACGCCCGCCAGACGCCTGTCGTCACGGACGTGGACAGGCGGCCGCCGCCCCCCGGAAGGGGCGAACCGGATTGTCACAGCCGCCGATCAGCCGGGCATGCCGAACCCGTTCACGTTATCGGAACGAACCCGGATGGTCTTGAGAGGTGCTCGAAACGCCGCGACACGGCCGCGCGCTCCGCCGCGACACGGTCCTTGATGCGGTCGGCCCGGTCTGGCAAGTCTCCGTTTTCGCCGCAAGGAAATGCTCGACCTCGTCGAACTTGGCCGACAGCCCCCACCACAGCAGCAAACCGGCGCCCAGCGTTACCGCGATGTTGATTCCTCCCAACAGCGTGGTCACATCCATGGCGCACTCCCGATGCACACGGTGCCCAAGGTCATTCCCGGGCGTGCCGCACAGCAATCTTCACCGACCAACCATCAAGAACCACACCAAGCGCGACCCGGTCATGCGGGCACGCCGCCGGCCCAGGGGCCGGACGCGCGTCGTCCGGTCGCCGACTCGCGCGTCAGCCGGCGGCCATCGGCTCGATGTGGCCGTACATCAGGCCGCCGAAGACGCCGCGCTCCATGGCGTGCTCCCACGAGCCGCCGTAGCGGTCCTCGTAGAAGAACACGCGGGCGGTGAAGGTGCCGTCGAGCCCCGGGATGCCGAAGTCGGTGATGGAGACCATCGGCGTGTCGCCGGCCCAGACGATGGGGACGACGACGGGGAGGGTGGCGTCGAAGTTGCCGTAGACCATGCGCACGTCGAAGCGCCACGTGTCGTCGCCGACCTTGGCGACGCTGGCGATCTCGTACCGCTCGGGACTGGCGCCGCCGGTCTCGCGGCCGTCGATGGTGAAGTTGCCGACGAGCACGACCTGCTGCATGCGTTCGGCGAACTCGCGCTCGAGCTCGGTCAGCGACGCGACCGGGACCTCCTGGCCGACGCCGGCCCTCCCCAGCAGCCACCCGAAACCCAACGTCACCACCAGCACGGCCGCGCCGGCGACGATCTTGACGATGCTGCCCCTTGCCATCTCGAATCCTCCTCCGTCCGACGTGCAGAGCCGCACCCCGGGCGGCCGGGCCACCAGCCCGCCGATCGTCGCCCGCGGCTCCGCTGTGGGACCGCAGCCAATCCTACAGGAGTCCGCGCCGTTCCGACGGCGCGGACTCCCGCGGCGACCCTCTTCCAGGCTCAGGCCCACGTCCGGCCGCAACCCGGGCGGACGCTACTGCCCCGCCTCGGCCTCCACGAACGGCTGCCCGATCAGCAGCGCGCGGTTGGCGTCGGCCTTGGGCACGAGCTTCTGCAGCCGTCCGTACTGGTTGTCGGCGCCGTACAGGTTGCCCTCGCCGTCGACGGCGAACGAGTGCATCTCGATGAACGCGTTCGGCCCGTCGTCGGCGAGCTCCCACTGGGCCAGCGGGTTGCCGTTCAAGTCGAGCTTGACGATCTTGACCGGCGAGAGGTCGGTCACGAAGACCTCGTACTCGTTCACGATGACGTCCAGGGGCAGGCCGAACCCCGGCCAGACCGCGATGGGAGCGATGTTCGGGTGGTACCAGACGGCGGCGCGCGTCGTCTGGTTGAACACCTGCACGCGGCGGTTGTTGCGGTCGGCGACGAAGATGCGGCCGTTGGGGCCGACGGCGATCGAGTGCACCACGTTGAACTCGCCGCGTCCGTCGCCGGCGCGTCCGAACTCGTCCAGGTAATTGAGCTCGGCGTCGAGGATGATCACCCGCGAGTTGATGAACCCGTCGGCCACCAGCACCCGCCCGTCGGGCAGGAACGCGACGTCCTGCGGCCCCCCGAGGTGCGTCTCGTCGTCGCCGGGGACGTTCTTCTCGCCCAGGGTCGCCAGCAGCTCGCTGCCGTCGTTCGAGAAGACGAAGATCTGATGCGCCGACTCGTGCACCACCCACACCCGCCGCTCCGGGTCGTGGGGGCTGATGCGGATGCGGTGCGGACCGGGACCGTCCGACCCCTCGAACAGATGGTCCCACTGGTCCCAGACCTCGACCACGTTCCCGTCGCCGTCGACGACGTAGATGCAGTTCTGCCACGTCCGGCGCTCGGCCTCGCGCAGGGTGTTGATGCCGATGGAGCCGGCGTAGCCGTCGAAGCCGTCCGGCACCGGGTCGGGAAGCCGGGTCTCGCCCCGCTGCAGGACGAAGATGCGGTCGGGCGACTCGACGAAGACGCCGGAGTTGCCGCCGAAGGCGAAGCCTTCGCCCGCGAACGGCTGCAGCCAGCCCTCGACCGGCTCGTAGGGCAGCGCCTCGCTCGGCCCCAGCAGGTCCTGAGCCGGGGCCGGGCCCGCGAGGATGCCGCCCAACGCGACGGCCAGCAGAATACGAATGGTGTTGCGCATGATCATGCTCTCTCCACGGTTGTGACTGTTCCCATCGAAGGGCCGGAAGTCGCCGCCCGGCGGCTCCGCCATCGGCGCGGCCGACCCACCGCGCTCCCGAACCGTTCTGCGTCGCAGACTCCGGCCGGTGGCCCATCGCGGCTTCGATCGCACGCTCGGAAGCAAGCGATGCCCGTCGATCGGGCATTTTGACACACCGCGCCCTCCAAATCGCGGCAACCCGTAGCAGACGATGCTCGCGTGCTCCCGGAAACGGCTGCGTGCCCAGCCCACGCGACGAGCCGCGGGTTCCGCGCCCGGTGTCCGCAGCCGGTCGGCCGCCGCATCGTCCGGCGTGCGCGGACCAGGCGACAAGCCGCCCGAATTGCCGCCCCCCGGGCCTCAACCGGCGCCCGGCCCCGACGACGCCCGCCAGCGCAGCCAGTGATCGGCGAGCACGATGGCCACCATCGCCTCCGCCATCGGAACGAACCTGGGCAGCAGGCAGGGATCGTGACGCCCCTTGGTCCGGATGGTGGCGGGCTCGCCGGCGGTGGTCACCGTCGCCTGCTCGCGGGGCAGGCTGCTCGTCGGCTTCACGGCGGCCCGCAGCACGATGGGCATGCCGCTCGAGATGCCCCCGAGCATGCCGCCGTGGCGGTTGGTGTCGGTGACGATGCGCGGGCCCGCGGACGGGGCGCCGGCCTCCCCGGGGCGGAACAGGTCGTTGTTCTCGCTGCCGCGCAGCGCCGCGCAGCCGAACCCCACGCCGTACTCGACCCCCAGCACCGCCGGCAGGCTGAACAGCGCCTTCGCCAGATCCGCCTTCAGCTTGTCGAAGACCGGCTCGCCGAGCCCCGGCGGCACCCCGGCGGCCACGATCTCGGCCACCCCCCCGATGGAGTCGCGCGCCTCGCGCAGCTCCTCGATCAACGCCACCATCTCGGCCGCGCGGGCCGCGTCGGGACACCGCACGATGTTGGGCGCGCCGTCCGGCAGCTTCTCGACCTGCTCCAGCGTCACCGCGGCCGGGTCCGGCACCTCGGCCACGACGTCCCCGACCTGGCGGACGTAGCCGACCACCCGGCCGCCGAACGCGGAGGCGATGATGCGTTTGGCGACGACCCCCGCCGCCACCCGGACCGCCGTCTCGCGCGCGCTCGCGCGACCCCCGCCGCGGTAGTCGCGCCGGCCGTACTTCGCGTCGTAGGTGTAGTCGGCGTGACCGGGCCGGTACTTGTCGCGGATGTCGGCGTAGTCGCGGCCGCGCTGGTCGACGTTGCGGATGAGAATCGCGATGCTGGTGCCGGTGGTCTGCCCCTCGAAGACCCCGGACAGGATCTCCGGCGCGTCGGGTTCGTTCCGCGGCGTCACGATTCGGCTCTGGCCGGGCCGCCGCCGGGCGAGGTCCTCGGCCAGGTCCGCCTCGGCGAGGGGGATGCCGGGCGGACACCCGTCGATGATGACGACGTTGCCGGGGCCGTGCGATTCGCCGGCGGTGGTGATGCGGAAGCTGTGTCCGAACGAGTCGCCGGGCATGGATCGCTCTCAGGTTCCGAACCGGGCGCGCGCCTTCCCCGGCGGACTCGTCGTCGAAGCGCCCTCCGATTGGTCGTCGCCTCGCCGGCCCCTCCTGCGCTCATGGCGGGGGGAACCGGCGAGAGGTGGACGCCGCAACGAGCCCCGCCGCTCCGGCCCGCGCGTCACTGCCGCCGGGCGACGAGCAGAGCCGAGCCCGTCAGAGTTGCAACGACACCCACTGCTCCCGCCCGCGCGTCACGGCGGATCGATCACGTCGCGCCGACGCTTCCACCGCCCCAACAGCAACGTCGCGAGGCCCAGCATCATCTCGTCGATGAGAGGAATAGGGTCCGGGACCAGCAGATCGGCCACGAACAGCGCGCCCGCGACGAGAAAGAGCTGCCACGAGCGCAGGCGCGACAGCCAGGCGAAGAGGCCGCGGCCATCGGGGTTATCGGACATGCTCCCGGTAGAACGCGAGCATGCGTGACCAGCAGGCGGCGGCGCGCCCGGCATCGTAGACGTCTGGACGCGTATCGTTGAAGAACGCGTGATCGGCGCCGTCGAACACGGTGATGTCGGCGGACCTGCCGGCCGCCGCAAGGTCCTGCTCGAGCTGCCGCGCCGCCGCCGGCGGGACGAACGCATCGCGCTCGGCGAAGAACCCGAGGACCGGGGCCGCGAGCGCCGACAGGTTCGGCTTGACGTTCGGGTGGATGCCGTAGAAGACGACGCAGGCGCCGACCGCGGGGTTCTCGCAGGCGGCGTAGAGCGACAGCTGGCCCCCCATGCAGAAGCCCACCGTGCCCACGTGCGCCGTCGTGACCTCGTCGCGCCCGAGCAGGTACGCGATGGCGCCCCGAAGGTCCTTCTCGACCCGCCCGATGTCGAGCGCCATCATCAGCTTGCCGGCGTCGTCGGGGCTCGTCGTGCTCTCGCCGCGATAGAGGTCCGGCGCCAGCGCCACGAACCCCTCGGCCGCGAACCGGTCGGCCACGTCCTTGATGTGATCGACGAGCCCCCACCACTCCTGCAGCACGATGACCCCGGGCCCGCCGCCGGCGGCGGGCGTCGAGAGGTAGCCGCTGCCGGTCGAGCCGTTGCTCGCGAACTCCACCATCCGTCCTGGCATTCGATGACCTCCGTCGCGGACGCCTCACATTATATTGGGTCGTGACCCGGCGCCGGGCCGTCGGCCGTGGGACGGGGGGCGCCGGGATACTGCGGAGGACGCTGCAGACTCTCGGCTCGGAACTCCCTGTCCGGGAGTCGTCGCCCGCGACCCCGACCGCCGCCTCGCGATGCCGCCCCCGATCGATTCGGCCGGGAGCGCGCCGTCGCCGGGGCGCGGTCCGGCCTTCACCGGGTGTCGGCCGCGACCTGCCGCTCGATGCCACCCTCTTCGTCGTAGAAGTCGACGGTGGCCCGGCCGTTCTCGGCGACGCCCAGCACGAGGCGCGGCCGGACGCCGTCCGTGAGGTTCACCACCGTCGAGCCCTGCACGGTCCCCAGCGCGAGGCGTTGCGAGCCGCCGGGGTCGAACACCGACAGGAACGGCGCATCGTCGGCGCCCACCACCATGCCGATGCCCAGCTGCCCCCGGCTGTTGAACAGGTTCACTCGCGGCTGCCCCTGGCCGCCCAGCGTCAGCTGCACGGGGAGGCGTCGACCGTCCGACAGGCCCAGGAAGGGGGTGCCGGACTGGGAGCCGATCAGGGCGTGGCGCGCTGCCTCGTCTCCCACCGTGACCATCCCGTCCCGCTCGCCGACCGTCGCGAGAATTCGGGTGGCGCCGGCCGGATCCGTGAACCGGAGGACGGGGCGCCCGGCCGCGTCGACCCCCACGAGCCCCCGGAACGCTCCGTCCGGCGCATAGAACGCCAGCGAGGCCTGGCCGCGCTCGTCGTCGCCGGACAGAATCGCCCGCAACCGCCCCGTCCCGTCGACGATGTTCACCTGCGCGGCGGTGACCACCTGCGCTCCCTGTGCGCCGAGCCGCGCGGTCAGAACCACGTTCGATACCGCGCCGCCGACCAGCGACGCCGCCAGCATCGCTCCCACGAGCCATCCCTGCCGTCTCATGTCCACTCCCCGGCCCTTCGCAAGCGAGCCGCTCGACCGGAGGCCCGCTGCGCGGCAACCCTTCCTGACGCCTCACCGTCCGGCGCCGCCCTCCGCTGTCCCTGCGTGACGCAGGGTCCTGCCGCCGCCGGCTCCGCCCGCGAGTCTGCGCCTCGGAACGGTCCGGCCGGGGGCGACGACTTCCTGGACCGGAGTCTGCGCCGTAGAACGGTGCAGACTCCTGGCGGGTTGGTTGGGCGGCGAGCGGAGCCTGACGCGACGCTCTCCGGGCTAGTCGACGGCGCTGAAGCGCCGCCCCCGCGTCTCGGGTCCCAGCCACACCACCGCCGCCACCAGCAGCCCGCCCGCGACGATGCACGAGATCATCGCCCCGCCGGTGGTCATGCCGCCGTCCTGCAGCTGCCCCAGCACGAGCGGGGTCGCCGACCCCACCGCCGCCCCCACGTGGTACGACAACCCGGGCCCCACCCCGCGCACCGCGGTCGGGAACCGTTCGGTGAGATAGGCCGGGGCCATCCCCCAGATGCCACCACCGGTGGCCCCCATCAGCACCGCCCCCGCGAGCAGCCGCGCCGGACCGGAGGCGGCCAGGAAGAGCGGGGCCGCCGCCACGCCGAGCAGCGCGGCCAGCGACACCGCGCCCCGGCGCCCCATTGCGCCCTCGGACGCCCGGCCCCAGACCGCGACGCCCAGGATCGCGCCGGCGTTGAAGCCGACCACGTACGGCAGGGGGTCGACGCCGATGCCCCGCAGGAACGTGGGGTACCAGAACGAGATCGCCTGGTAGGAGAACATGAACGCCGACATCAGCAGCGAGCTCTGCACCGTCACCCAGAGCAGATCCGGTTGCAGGAGCCGCACCAGCGACACCCGGTCCCTCAGGTCCTCGCGTCCCCCGGTCTCGAGGGACCGCTGCCGTTCGAGCCAGACCGGGCTCTCCTGGACGCCGGTCCGAATCCACAGCACGAGCAGGGCCGGGACGCCTCCGATCCAGAACACCACCCGCCAGCCCAGCGTGGACGCGGGCGACGCGCTCAACGGATCGGGCACGGCGCTGAAGAGCGGGTAGACCGACGAGAAGACCAGCGCCGACAGCATGTAGCCCCAGAACCAGCCGCCCTGCAGCAGCCCCGACGCCAGCCCCCGCAGCCGCGTCGGCCAGTGCTCCAGGGCCAGCGGCATGCCCGCCGCCCACACCCCGCCCATGCCGATGCCGAACAGCGCGCGGCACGCGAACAGCATCGCGTACGACGTGGAGAAGCCGCTGAGGAACGCGAACAGCGAGAACCACAGGATCGACAGCATCAGCGGGAGCTTCCGCCCCCACCGGTCCGCCATCATGCCGGCGCCGAGGCCGCCCGCGAGCCGGAAGAACAGGGTCACGGTGCCGAGCGCGCCGGCCAGCGCGGCATCGACCGTGAAGCTGTTCTGGATGTCGATGAGGATGAACGTGAGGATGGAGAAGTCGAACGCGTCGAGCAGCCAACCCAGGAAGGTGGCGACGAACGCCCGCCGCTGCTGTCCGTCGACCTGCCGGTACCACGGCGTGTCGGGGTGATCTGCCATGCCGTCCGCAGTCCGCATGCCGACTGCGCCATCCGTCTCGCGAAGGGCACATTATAGCCTCCGGCCGGGCGACGCCGCCGCGGGGTCGAACCGCCGGCACCGGCGCCGTCCGGCACTTCTTCGCCGGCCCCGCCGCCGGAGCGACTACAATGGGCCTTCGTGGCGACGCGCCGGTTCCGTCGCGCGGCGCTCCCCCCCCATCCGGCTGCCACGAACTGGAGGTCCCATGCTGATCCCGATCCGGCGTCTCCGGCCGTCGTGCACGCCGGCGCTCGTCGCCGCGCTCTGCCTCTTCGGCGCCTCGTTGCCCGTGCAGGCCCAGGAGCACGTCCTGCATGTGGCCGTCGCCGACGCCGAGGGCAACGCCGTGCCCGGCCTCACGGAAGAGGACATCGTGGTGCAGTGGGACGGCGAGAACCTCGAGACGACGCGGTTCGAGCCCGTCGACTGGCCGGTTCGGCTCACCGTCTTCCTCGACAACAGCGAAGGGGCGATCAGCGTGGTGCCGCAGATGCGCGAGGGGCTGCGGGCGTTGCTGCGGGAGCTCCCGGCCGAGATCGAGGTCGCGGTCCTGACCCTGGCCCGGCAACCGCGGTGGATCACCCGTCACACGTCCGACCGGGGGGAGCTGGAGGGGAACATCTCCCTGATCACCCCGGACAGCGGCACCGGAGCGCGGTTCCTGGACGCCCTCGTCGAAGAGACGAACCGCATCGACGACGACGACGAGCGTCGGTACTACCCGGTCGTCGTCATGGTAAGCGGCGACGGCGCGGACAACAGCTCGAGCCAGCAGGGACGCGTGGACCGGATGGTGGAGCGGATGGTCGAGCACTCGGTGGAGGTCCACACCCTGCTGTTCATCAGCGGCCAGGGGCTGGGCGCCGGCGCCCAGCAGTTCAACTTCGGCAATGCGCTCATGCAGGTCACGCGCGGCAGCTTCGAACGGATCGCCGTCGGCACCGCCATCATCGAGAGGCTCACCGCCCTAGGCCGGGACATCGCCCGGAAGCACCGCTTCGTGAGCAACCAGTACCGCATCACCTACCGGCAGCCCCGCAGTCCGTCGGCGCAGCCCGCCATCGGCGTTGCAACGGAGCGGCGGGGGCTGCAGATTCTCGTGACCCTGGACGGCAACGTCCCGGCGCGCATGCCGCAGCAGTAGCGTCCCCCCGCGCAGGATGCGGAGCCGGTCGATGGCCACCGGCTCCGCATCCTGCGCGAGGCCCCTCCGACTGCGTACGGGCGCCGGGTCCGGCCCGTCGGCCACAACCGTTCACCGCGGGCGCTTCGGCACGAAGTCCGCATACCTCCTGACCCGGGCCGCGGGCTCGCCGCGGTCCCTTGCGTGAAGGGCCACGGTGGCGTGGTGGGCCCGCCGTTGCGGTTCCGGAAGCCGGTAGCGCGCCGCGAGGGCGAGCACGAGCTCCGCGGCCGACGGCGTGTCCACCCGATGCCCCGGCGAGACGAAGACGGGGTTCACCCCCCGGCGCGTGCGGAGCACCGCCCCCAGGGTCTCACCCTCCACGCGGAGCGGCGCGGAGGCTCCCCGGCGATCGGGCACGGGGTCGTGTTCGCCCACCAGCCGGGTCTTCGCACAGCCGATGGACGGCAGGTCGAGCAGCAGCCCCGCGTGGCAGGCGAGACCGAACCGGCGCGGGTGGGCCAGCCCCTGCCCGTCGAACACCACGACGTCCGGCGTCCGCGAGAGCTGCTCGAAGGCGTCGAGCAACGGCGGCACTTCCCGAAACGACAGCAGCCCGGGGATATAGGGGAAGGTCGCCGCCCGCGTCACCCCGACCGTCTCCACCGTCGTCAGCGACGGCAGCTCCACCACCACGACGGCGGCGTACACCCGATGCGTGCGGCGCGAGTACGCCACGTCGGCCCCTGCCGCCAACCGCGGCTCCTTCGGCAGCGGCGTGACGACCAGCCGCGGGCGCAACCCCTCCTGAATCCCGACCGCCTCGGCATGGGATACGCGCCAGGGATGCAGGGCTCGAGCCTTCACGGTCTGTCGCCGGCCGTTCAGTACCGGAACCGAACCTCGGTGAAGACCGCGCCGCTCGTCTGCAGGCAGCCAGCCGCGGTCGGTACCGGAGCGGGTACTGAGTCTTGGTGAAGACCGCGCCGCTCGTCTGCAGGCAGCCAGCCGCGGTCAGTACCGGAACAGGTACTGAATCTTGGTGAAGACCGCGCGGTTCGTCTGCAGGTAGCCGCGGTCGGTGATGTTCACCTGGTCGTCGTGGAACTGCTCGTACTGCTGGTAGTGATCGTCGTACCCGACGTAGAACGCGGTCCCCGAGTTGACGCGGTAGGTGGCCAGGAGGTTGAGGCCGACGGTCCCCCGGTAGGTGTTGAACTCGGTGATGTTGCGCAGCGCCAGCCGGTCGGTGACCTGATAGGTGTTGAGGGCGCGGAAGATGTTCACGTTGAAGATCTCGCCGTCCTCGCTTCGCTCGCCCTCGTTGAGCCCGGCCACGAAGAGGCCCAGCGGATCGAGGAAGCGGCTCGTCGTGATGTTGATGTTGGTGGCGAAACGGGACACCGGCCGGAAGTTGATGAACGTGCGGAAGCCGCTCTCGCGACCCAGGAACGGGTTGACCGGGTCGAAGTAGACCTCGTCCCCCCAGTCGAACCCGGTGCCGAACGAGAAGATCCGGCTCGTGCTGACGTTGCCGAACATCCGGTAGCGACGCTTGTCGAAGTCGAACCCGTAGTAGCGCTCCATGTCCTGGTCGAGATCGAAGCTGTAGCGGACGTTCTTCGCGAAGTTGGCGCTGACCCCGGCCCGGAGGTTCTGGTCCTCGAGTACGCTGTCGAAGTTGTAGTTGCGGCCGTAGCGAAACTCCGGCCCCCAGCTGATCACCCAGCTCTGCGGCCACCACAGGTAGTCGAGCCGCGCCTCGGTCTCGCGCTGGTCCGTCCGGCGGACGAACCCGACGTCGGTCCGGAAGTCGGGAGACAGCGCCATCGAGTCCACCGAGTAGCTCAGGTTGCGGCCCCGCTTGCGGAACCCGAAGTCGAGCGCATAGCCGTCGCTCTCTCCGCCTGCCTGCGCCAGCCGCCGGTCGGTGCCGAAGGCCCGGAAACCGAGCTGGTGGGTGGAGCCGATCCGGAAGTTGCTGTCCGCGCCGACGAGGCGGCTGTACCCGTCGAGATACTCGCGATCGGTGACGACCGCCCCCACGAACGACTCGGAGTAGAGGTCGTACTTGACGCGGCCGACGAACGTCTGCGCCGTCTGGCCGAACGCCGGATCGGTACGGTCGTCGACCCCGAATCCGGGGCCCTCGTCGTTGGCGAACAACACCCCCAGCGTGGTCTTGCCGGCCTTGCCCGTCAACTTGGTCCCGTACTGCGGATCGACGATGGTCCGGGTATGCACGACGGTGACCGGCGCCTGTATCTGGAAGATCTCGGCCCCTTCCAGAAAGAACGGGCGCAGCTCGGGATAGAAGAGGGCGAAGCGCTGGTTCACCTCGACCTGGGGCCGGTCCGACTCGATCTGCGAGAAGTCCGGATTGAGGGTGAAGTCGGCGATGAGGTTGGGCGTCAAGCCGTACTTGAAGTTGGCCCCGACGTCGGGCTTCGGCTCGCCGTCGACGAGCCCTCCCGCCGCCTCGTCGAACGTGCCGTAGCGGAACGCGGTGAACGTCGGCTGCAGCTCGAGATTCCGGCTCGTCGACAGGCCGCTCATGCCGTCGAGGACCCCCATCTGCGGCAGGAACCCGGCGATGTCGCGCGACACCGGCGACCACACGATGGTCTCGTCCTTGTCCCGCACCTGGCGGACGATCTGGAACCCCCACGTGTGCGGCGCGTTGCCGGGCCGCGCCGGGTACCGCAGGCTCTTGAACGGTATCGCCATCTCGGCCGTGAACCCGTCCGCGACGGGTTGGCCGCCGGACTCGAAGAGGGCGTCCCACGACCGGTCGCCGCGCGGCACGCCGCCGCGGCCGCCGCCGCTGAACCCGCCGCCGCGGCCGCCGGAGACGATGGAGTCGCCCTGCACGCCGTAGCCGTTCACCGAGAACACGTAGGCGCGCTGCTGATCGAGGAACGTGTCGAAGTAGACCGAGATGGTGTCGTCGCCGAAGCCCGCCCGGTCGCGATCGACCCGGTTCGCCCGCATGGACCCCGGGTCGTCGTACTTGGCATGGAACGCCAGATAGAGGCTGGTGTCGTCGTAGGCGACGAAGACGTCGGTGTCCTCGCTGGCCGGCGCCCCGTCGACCGGCTCGCGCTGGACGAACTCGGTGATGCGCGCCGCGTTGCTCCACACCGCGTCGTCGAGCAGGCCGTCGACGGTCGGCGGGGTCGTCGTCCGCCGCGGCCGCACCGTCGCCCGCCCGGTGAGCACGCCGGCATCGCCGGCCGGTGGCACCGGCGCGAATCCGGCGACCCCGCCGGCGGAGCCGCCGCCGGCCGGGGTCGCCGGGCTCCGGGGGCCGCGCCCCGCGAGCAGCGAGCCCGGCTCGACGGGGTCGGCGAGTCGGCCCCCGCCGGGCGGCGCGACCGTGGATGCGAGGCGGGGCCCGGCGGGGGCCCGACGGCCCCTCGCGTTCGGTCTCGCGACGGGCGCCGCCAGCGCCGCCGTCACCCGCCGGGCGGCCGGAGCCGGTCCCTCCGCGCCGACCAGGCCCCCCAGGCTCTGCGCCACCTCCGTCACGATCCGATCCTGCAACGCGAACAGCTCGTCGGCGCGACCATCGATCTTGGCGATCTCGCGGGCCGCCCCGGTCTCGACGTCGATGACGCGCGCCACGATGCGCAACCGCTCGCCCACCCGCTGAAAACCACCCGCCACGAGCCAGGAGACGCCGGTTTCCCTCGCCTCCGCACGCGCCCGATCCTCGTCGCCGGGGGCCCCGCCCCCCTGTCCGCCGACCCCGGCGGCATGGCGGTCGACGACCGACAGCCCGCCCGACCGCTGCATGCCGGAGATGACCGTCTCGGCAATCCCGGCCCCCAGCCAGTCGTCGCCGGGCCGGCCCGAGACGTTCACGAAGGGCATCACCGCGACCACCGGCCGACCGTCCGCGGCGGGTCGCGGCGCGGTCTCGCCGCCGCCCGACTGAGCGAGCGCCGCCCCTCCGATGAAGAGCACACCGAGCACCACCATCGCCTCGACGGCGCAACGCGTCGATGACTGCCTTGAAAGCAACGTCTCACTCCTCGACAGAGGGTCCGGCCGATCCGCGAATGGGCTCATTGCTCTCACTTATCGGGACGCGAGGTGGATTGCAGCACGCGGGCCCGCGCCATCCGCCTCCGACCCGGCGTACCGGCCGACGCGGCCCGCGGCCGACGCGAGGCTTCGATGGACACGACTCGCCGGCCGGCGCGGCCCGAATCACGCCGCCAACGATCCGCCGAGTGCCCCCCGCAAGACCGCCCTCACAGAACGCCCTCCATGTATCATACAGGCGCGAGCAACAATCCGGGCAGCCGCGAGCAACCACGGGCAACCGGGCGGGCGTCCCGAGAGGCCCGGAGCACGACGACATGGGCACGACGAGCGTTCACGGGTATCGGCGGCCGGCGGCGGGCTGCCATCCCCCGAACGACGCCCCCGGCTACCGGTCCACGGCGGCGCGGCATCCGACCCGGCCGCTCGTGGTCATCCCCCAGACCCTCTCCGAGATCACGGGTCCGGTGTACGGCCACGCCGCCCCCGGGCCCACGGACCACGACCTGACCCGCCAGCACCCGGGCGAGCCGCTCGGCGAGCGCATCGTCGTCGCCGGCCGGATTCTCGACGAGGACGGCCGGCCCGTCCCCGAGACCCTGGTCGAGGTCTGGCAGGCCAACGCCGCCGGCCGGTACGCCCACGCCGAGGACCGGCACGCGGCGCCTCTCGACCCGAACTTCTCCGGCGCGGGGCGGGCGCTGACGAACGCGGACGGCGAGTTCCGGTTCGTGACCGTCAAGCCCGGCGCGTACCCCTGGCAGAACCACGAGAACGCCTGGCGCCCGGCCCACGTGCACTTCTCGGTGTTCGGGCGCAGCTTCCTGACGCGGCTGGTGACCCAGATGTACTTCCCCGGCGATCCCGTGCTCGCCTTCGATCCCATCTTCAACGCGGTTCCCGGCGAATCGGCCCGACGCCGCCTGATCGCGTCGTTCGAGCTGGACCTCACCGAGCCCGGCTGGGCCCTCGGCTACCGCTTCGACATCGTCCTGCGCGGGCGCGACGCCACGCCGATGGAGACCTGACCCGGTGCCCTCGCCGACGCCGTCGCAGACGGTCGGGCCGTTCTTCGCCATCCTCGTGCCGGAGCGCGGCAGCGTGCGGCTGCGCGCGGAGGAGACTCCCGGCGCTCCCATCCGCGTGGAAGGCGTCGTGCGCGACGGGACGGGAGCCGCGGTCCCGGACGCCCTGGTGGAGGTCTGGCAGGCCGACGCGGCCGGCCGGTGCCAGCATCCGGAGGACCCGCGGTCGAGCGGACCGGACCCTGCGTTCGCCGGGTTCGGACGGGTCCATACCGACCCTGCCGGCCGCTTCGGCATCGAGACGATCAAGCCGGGCCGGGTGCCCGGGCCGGGGCGGCTGCAGGCGCCGCACCTGGTGGTCGGCCTGTTCGCGCGCGGTCTGCTCGCGCGACTGGTCACCCGCATCTACTTCGACGACGAGCCGTCCAATGCCGGCGATCCGGTCCTGGCCCGGGTTCCCCCCGACCGCCGCCCGACCCTCGTCGCCGCGTCCCGCGGCGACGGCGCCTACCGCTTCGACATCGCCCTGCAGGGGCCGGACGAGACGGTCTTCTTCGACGTGTGACCCGCATGACCGCCGACGGCCGCCTCCACGCCGAGCTGCTCGGCGATCGCGACCTCATGGCGCGGTTCGACGGCAGGGCCCAGCTGCAGGCGATGCTCGACGTCGAAGCGGCGCTCGCCGCGGCGGAAGCGGCCGTCGGCGTCGTGCCCGTCGCGTGCGTCGCGCCCATCCGGGCCGCGGCGGACGCCGATCTGTACGATCGCGCGCGCCTCGCCGAGGAGGCGACCGCCGCCGGGAACCCCGCCATCCCCGTGGTCCGTCACCTGACCGCTCGGGTCGCCGACACGGACCCCGACGCGGCGCGCTACGTGCACTGGGGCGCGACGAGCCAGGACGTCATGGACACCGGCCTGGTGCTGCAGCTCCGGGCCGCGGCGCCGGCCGTCGCCGGCCACCTCCGCCGCGCCGAGAAGGCCGCGGCCGGCCTCGCCCTCCGCTACGCCGAGGCCACGATGGCGGGCCGGACCTGGCTGCAGCAAGCGACACCCATCACTTTCGGACTGAAGGCGGCGGGGTGGGCCGACGCCCTCGGCCGGACCCGGCGGCAGCTGGCGGCGGCCCTCGAGGGCACCCTCGTGCTGCAGCTCGGCGGCGCCGCCGGCACCCTGGCCGCCCTCGGCGCGCGGGGCCTCGCCGTGACCGAAGCGCTCGCGGCCCGCCTCGGTCTGCAGGCGGCGGCCACGCCTTGGCACGCCCACCGGGACCGGTTCGTGCAGCTCGGGTGCGCGCTCGGCGTCGCCACCGGCGCCGCCGGCAAGATCGCCCGCGATCTGTCCCTGCTGGCCCAGACGGAGGTCGGCGAGGTCGCCGAGGGGACGGCGGCGGGACGCGGCGGCTCGTCGACGATGCCGCAGAAGCGCAACCCCGTATCGGCCTCGGTGGCGCTGGCCGCGGCGGGACGCACCCCCGGCCTCGTCGCGAACCTGCTCGGGGCGATGGTCCAGGAGCACGAACGGGGCCTGGGCGGCTGGCAGGTCGAATGGGACGTGCTCCCCGAGCTGGTGCTGGTCGCCGGCGGCGGGGCCCGGGCGACGGCGGACGCGCTCGAGAGCCTGTCGGTCGACACGGACCGCATGCGCGCCAACCTCGACGCGTCCGGCGGCGGGCTGCTGGCCGAAGCGGTGGCGATGACCCTGGCCGAGTCCATCGGCAAGCACGAGGCGCACGCGCGCGTCGCCGCCGCCTGCCGCCGCGCCGCCGAAGAGGAACGGCCCCTCCCCGACTTGCTCGCGGAGGATCCCGACGTCAGCCGTCACCTCGACCGCGCGCGCATCGACGAGCTGCTGTCGCCCGACAACTACCTGGGCGTCTCGCGAGACTTCATCGAGCGCGCCCTCGCCGGAATCGACGACCATGCCTGACATCGATCGCGCCCTCGTCCGAATCGGAGACCATGCCTGACATCGAGGCCGACGGGTGTCGCCTGTCGTGGAGCGCGCAGGGGCCGGCGGACGCTCCGGCGCTGCTGCTGCTCAATGCGCTGGGCACGACCGTCGACCTGTGGAGCCCCCAGATCGACCCCCTCGCCGCCGCTTTCCGGGTCATTCGGTTCGACACCCGCGGGCACGGACAATCAGACGCGCCGGCCGGCCCCTATGCCCTCGACCGGCTCGGACGCGACGCCCTCGCCGTCCTCGACGCCGCCGGCGCCCCGCGCGCCCACGTTTGCGGGGTCTCCCTCGGCGGACAGACCGCCCTCTGGCTCGCGGTGCACGCGCCCGAACGGGTGAACGGCGTCGTGGCCGCCAACACCGGCGCCCGCATCGGCACGACGGCCCTCTGGAACCGGCGCATCCGCGACGCCGAGACGCTGGGCATGCGCGCCCTCGTCGAGCCGGCCGTCGCCCGCTGGTTCACTTCCCGGTTTCGACGGGCCGATCCGGAGACCGTGGACCGGTTCCGGCGGATGCTGGGCGGCTGCTCCGCCGCCGGCTACGGCGGATGCTGCGCCGCCCTCCGCGACGCCGACCTGCGCGCCGATCTGCAGCGCATCGCGCGCCCCACGCTCGTGATCGCCGGCGCCGACGACAACGCCACCCCGCCGGCCGCCGGCCGCGCCATCTGCGAGCAGGTCGCGGGGGCCGAGCTGCTCGCCCTCGACGCCGCCCACCTCGCCAACGTCGAGCGAGCCGACGCCTTCACCGCCGGCGTCCTCGCCTTCCTCACGCGCATCCCGGGATGACACGTCGGCCTTCGAACCCGGGTGCTCTCTCCGAGAGGGGGTCGACGCGGCCATGCGGTATGATCGCGCGCTCGAGGACCGCCGTTGCAACATGCGGACCGCGAGGCGACTCGGATGGCGCAAGGGAACGGACAACCGATGGATGAGAAGCAGCGACATGCCGCGGGCATGCGGGTTCGGCGCGAGATTCTGGGCGACGCCTACGTCGACCGTGTGGTGGCGGACACGACGGACGCGAGCAGCGACTTCCAGGACCTGATCACCCGCTATGCGTGGGGCGAGATCTGGACCCGTCCCGGCCTCGACGAGCGGACCCGGCGGGTGCTGGTCGTCGGCACGCTGCTGGCCCTCAAGCAGTGGGACCAGTTCCGGCTCCATGTCCGGGCCGCACTCGCGCAGGGCGGGTTCACGGCCGGCGACTTGCAGGAGATCATCCTCCAGCAGTCCATCTACTGCGGCGCCCCGGCCGCCCACACGGCCATGCGCATCACGCGGGAGCTGCTCGCCGAGCAGGATTGACCCCAGGAGCTTGCCACGTCTCTACGCAGCGGCTCGCGGATCGACCACGGCGAGGTCGTCGAAGAGAGCGAAGTCGGCCGGATTGCAGGTCACGATCGTCTTCACGCCATGCGACAGGAGGGTCGCTACCAGCAACGTGTCGGCGATTCGCCGCCGACCGAGCCCATGGACATCCAGCAGGTCGAACGCCAGCCGCAGACTGCCCTCGTCGACCGCGAGACACTCGACGTTGCTCCGGTCGAGGTAGCCCCCGGCAATCTCCAGCGCCTCCGGCATCGTCACGGGCGGCTCGAACCGCCGCCGGTCCGTGACCACGTGCACGAATTCATGGAGCACGAGCGGCGTGAGCGAGATGCGGCACCGATTGTCGGCGAGCGCGCGCCGCAAGTACGTTCGCACGCGCTCGCTCTCGGCGAAGACCGGCAAGTGCGCGTAGATGAGCACGTTGGTGTCGACGCCGTATCGCATGGACTACGGCTCGCGCTCGATGACGTCCCGATACATCTCGTCGTAGAGATCGCCGCGATCAGGCAGGTCGCTCACGAGACGGTGGCCGGCGAGGGCCGGAACGTCCCGCAACGGGCTCCGCTGTTCCAGACGCTCCTGCCGATAGAAGGCCATCGCCTCGCGAATCAGCTGGGCGATGGGACGCCCCTGCGCCCTGGAGGCCTTCCGGAAGCTCTCGTAGTCTGAATCCACTACGCCGACCGATATCATTTTCATATCGGACGCGATATTACCACACCCAGGGAGGGACGCACCCACGAGCCTACCGGAGCCGGCCGGCCCGCTCCGGCACGCAGACCGCGCCCGAGTCCTCCCACTTGTTGTCGGTGAGCTGGCGCACGTCGGTGCCGTCGGCGCGCATCGCGAAGATCTCGCCGTAGGGCTGGGGTACCGAGTCGTAGAGGGCCATCTCGTCCTTGAACCCGGTGCGCGAGCTGCTGAAGACGACCCACTCGCCGCCGGCGCACCACGTCGAGTGGGCGTCGTTGCCTGGCGCGTGGGTCAGCCGGCGGAGGTCGGTGCCGTCGGGCCGGACCGTGTACAGCTCGAAGTCGCCATCGCGGTTCGAGGTGAACAGGATGCGCGAGCCGTCCGGCGACCAGTGGGGGAAGTTGCTGTAGTAGTCGGGGCCGGTGAGTGCGACCGGCTCGCCGCCGTCCGCGGGGATGACGAAGAGCCGGCGCCCCCCCTTGAACACGATGTGGTCGCCGTCGGGCGACCAGCTCGGGAACCCGTTGTTCACCTCGTCGTCCACCACCAGCCTCAGGTCGGAGCCGTCGGGATCGATGACCGCGACCTGGGCCGCGGGGAGGCCGGGGCGCCGGAAGTAGCGGCCGACGGAGAGGACGATCTCGTCTCGGGCGGCCGACCAGTCGGCGGCGAACGCGCTGGTCCCCTCGCGGTGGAAGAGCGTCCGCTGGCCGGCGCCGTCCACGGACATGATCTCGAGGCTCGAGTCGCTCGGGTTCGACGATTCGAGCCCGGTGGTGTCGGAGAACCGATCGCGGTACTGGCTGAAGATCATGCTGTCGCCGTCCGGCGAGAACGACACGAACGGCTCGTGCAGGAAGAGCTCGAACTCGGGGTCGGGGCTGAAGGCGGGCACCATGTGCTGGGTGTAGCCGAGCCGCTCGATCCGCTCGTAGACCACCTGCCCGCCGTCGGGCGACCAGCTCGGACTGCGCACCGCCCCCGCGATGACCGTCTCGACCCGGCGGTCGGGATGCCGGACCCTGAGGCCGCCCCGGTCTCCCCCGGCGCGGCTCACGTAGCCGATGCGCCCCCCCGGCAGCCAGGCCGGCGACAGCTTCGTCTCCCGCGACGCGGTGAGCTGGACGCGCTCGCCGGTGGCGACGTCCACCGAGGCGAGCTCGGTGCGCGACCCGCCGCTCTTCGCCAGGTAGGCGCCCACGGGGTCGGTCTCGTAGAACAGCACGCGCCCGCCGTCCGCCGACCACGACGGGCTGCCCGCCACCCCGCCCGGGGCGGTCAGCCGGCGCAGCCCCGTGCCGTCGGGCCGGACGAGATAGACGCCGGTCGACTGCAGGTGCTCCCACATGCCGGGCTGGTCCCCGGGATCGGAGTCCCGGTCTGACGTGAACGCGATCCACGCCCCGTCGGGCGACCAGCGGGGCCGGAAGTTGCCCGACCGGTGGTCGGTCAGGTTCGAGGCGGTCTTCGAGGCGAGGTCGAGCAGCCAGATGTCCGCGGTTCCCCGCGCCCGGGTGGAGACGAACGCCAGGGTCCGGCCGTCCGGCGACAGGGCCCCCTGGTCGTCGAACGCGGGGTGAGCGGTGAGCTGCTCGAGCCCGGTCCCGTCGGGACGGATGCGATAGAGGTCGGCCTGCCCGTCCGGCTCGGCGGTGAACACCACCCACTGCCCGTCGGGGGAGAAGGCGGGCGAGTACTCGAGCCCCAGGTCCGGGACCAGCGCCCGCGCGTCGGCGCCGTCGGCGTCGGCGATGAAGACGGTCATCACCGGCGTCTGATACAGGTTGAACAGCACCTGGTGCGGGGCCTGCGCCGTGTCCGCGGCCGGCGCCCCGGACTGGGCGCCCGGAACCGCGCCGGGCCCGTCAGCGGACTGCGCCGCCGCCAACGGCCCGACGCCCAGGATCATCGCCGCAACAACGGCCGGTGTTCTCGTCATCTCACTTCTCCGCCGACTGCAGGATTGCCGGCTGCCGCCCAGCCGGTAAGGAATGGAGCCGATGAGCGGGCTCACTCCGCGCCGCGCGTGCGGGCCAGGTAGTCCACGAGGGCGTCCAGGTTCTCTTCGGCCACCGGCGCGCCCTTCGACCGCATGTCCGTCACCGTGGCCCGCCAACGGCTCTCGTCGAAGCGGGCGGTCTCGATGCGGTCGAGCGAGTGACAGATTGTGCAGGTCGCGGCGAGATAGCCGCTGGCGGTAGCGGCGTCGGCGAAGACCTCGTCGTCGACGGGGACCACGACGTACTCGCGGGGAAACGGGGTGGAGTCGGGACCGAACTCGGCGACGAGCCAGTCGAGCAGCACCGTCAGGTCGCCGTCCGGGATGACCGCGCCCTTCTCCTCCATCGCGCCGACGAGCTCGCGCCACCCCGCCCTGTCGAGCGCGTTGTAGGCATAGTCGTCGATGCCGTGGCAGGTCGTGCACGAGCGCAGGATGACCTGCCGGACCGGCCCTCCCGGCAGCCGCACCTCGGGTCGGGCGGCGCGCCGATTGCCCTGCGCCTCGGCGGACGCGGCCGCCCCGACGAGCAGGGCCGCCGCCACCGCCGCCACGCCCCATCTCCGGCACAGGGTCCCGGTCACCGTCGGCCAACCCGACACCACCGATCCTCTCCTCGCGTCCCGAGCCGGTCCGCGCCTCACGCGACGGACAGCGGCCCGGTGCTGTCGCCGACGCTCTTCCGCTCGATGCCGTAGAGCCCGAGGATGCTCAGCAGCAGGTTGGACGTCCGCTCCGTGGCGTCGGGGAACACGAGGTGGCGGTTCCCCTTGAAGGTCCCGTCCACGCCGCCGACCAGGATCACCGGCACCTTCTCGTGGGCGTGGCGGTGCGAGTTGCCCATGTTGCTGCTCTTGTAGATGAGCACGTGGTCGAGCAGGGTCCCGTCGCCGTCCGGCACGTTCCGCAGCCTGTCGCAGAAGTACGCGAGGTTCTCGACGTGGTACCGGTTCACCTTGGCGTAGTTCGCCTTGTTGTCGGGAATGTCGCCGTGGTGCGACGTGCCGTGCCACCCGCCCTCGTAGCCCGACTCGGGGAAGCTGCTCGCGGACAGGTCGCGGCCGAGCATGAGGGTCGCCGACCGGGTGATGTCGGCCTGGAACGCCATCACCATCAGGTCGTACATGAGCTTGAAGTGGATGTCCTTGACCTCGGGAACGCCGAACGGCACCTCGCCCGACAGCTCCACCTCGGGGTTGCTCGTCGCGATGCGGATGCGCCGCTCGAGCTCGCGGACGTTCTCGAGGTAGTCGTCGAGCCGGGTGCGGTCGCCGGGGCCGAGGTCGCGCTTGAAGTCGGCCAGCTCGTGGGTCACCGAGTCGAGCACGCTGACCGTCTGCAGCCGCCCCGCCCGCCGCTCCTCGGGGCTGGCGCCGTCGCCGAACATCCGCTCGAACGCCATCCGCGGGTTGATCTCGGTCGGCAGCGGCGTGGTCGGGGTCGCCCACGAGACCGAGTTGGTGTACGCGCAGCTGTAACCCCAGTTGCAGTTGCCGCTGTTGCCGCTGGGGTCCTCGACGCCGAGCTGGATGGACGACAGCAGCGTGTCGCGGCCCCACCGCTCGGCGATCGTCTGGTCGATGGTGACGTCCAGGTACGGGGTCACCGCGTCGCGCTTCGGCCGCGCCCCGGACAGGAAGACGGCGCCGCGGGCGTGGTTCCCCCCGGGCTCGTCCACCGTCGAGTACGCGGCGGTGCAGTCGAGGCCGCTGATGAGCACGGTGCGGTCGCGGAACGGCTCGAGCGGCTTGGTGATGAACGAGAAGTCGAAGTCGCGGCCGGTCTGGAGCGGGCTCCAGTAGCCCGGCGAGGCGCCGTGCGGATGCCAGATGCCCGCGAACCGCGGCACCGGGCTCGCGGCGGTCCTCGCCAGCGCGGTGCTGGCGGGCACCATCGCGTCGAGCAGCGGCACCGCGACGGTGACGCCAACGCCTTGCAGGAACGTGCGGCGGGGAATGTGCTTCTTTGTGTTGAACATCAGCGACTCCTCAGCAGCGTTCGACTCGTGTCATTGCCCGCCCGCGGCCGTCGCGGCGTCCGCGGTCCCATCGGCCGGCGTCATCCGCATCTGGAACGGCGGGCTCCGGACGATGCCGAGGACGATCGACGAGAACCGGTAGTCGTCCTCGGCCGCGTCCCGGACGATCGACCGGACCACCGGCATGTCGTAGTACTCGACCCCGCGCCCCAGCCCATAGGTCATCAGCTTCTCGGTCAGCGTGCGCACGAACTGGGGCGAGTAGCGCAGCAGCGCCTGCCGAAGGGCGACCGGCCCGTCGACGGCGGTGCCGTCGTGAAGCACCGCCGTCGCGTCGATGGCCGTGCCCCCTTCCCCGCCGTCCTTGAGGCGCCACTGCGCGTCGGCGGAGAGGTTCTCGAGGGCGAAGCCGATGGGGTCCATGATGCGGTGACAGCTCGCGCAGGCGGGGCTGTCGCGGTGCAGGGTCATCTGCTCGCGCAGGCTGAGCACGCGGTCGGGCCCGTCACCGGTCTCCTCGAGGGCCGGGACGTTGGCCGGCGGCTCGGGAGGCGGCGTGCCGAGGATGTTCTCGAGCACCCAGACCCCCCGCTTGACCGGCGACGTGCGGTTGCTCTGGACCCACGTGACGGACAGGAAGCTGCCCTGCCCCAGCAGCCCCCGCCGATAGTCGAGGTCCGCCCCCAGCTGCACGCGCCGGTAGTGCGAGCCGTAGATGCCGGGAATGCCGTAGTGCCTGGCCAGGCGCTCGTTGAGGAACGCGTAGTCGGCGGTCAGCAGGTCGACGACGTTGCGGTCCTCGCGCAGGACGCTCTCGAAGAGCAGCTCCGTCTCGCGGGCGAACGCCTCGCGCAATTCGTTGTCCCAGTCGGGAAACACCGCCTGGGCCGGCGCCGTCGTCGCGAGGTTCCGCAGGTACAGCCACTGCTGCGCGAAGTTCTCGACGAGGCTCGCCGAGCGGGAATCGGCGAGCATGCGGCGCACCTGCCGCTCGAGCTCCGCGGGGTCGCGCAACGCACCCGAGCTGGCCGCGTCGATGAGCTCGTCGTCCGGAATGCTGCTCCACAGGAAGAACGACAGCCGCGACGCGAGCTCCAGGTCGCCGACGCGGTAGACGAGGCCCGGCCGGTTGTCCACCGGCTCGCGCTCGACCCGGATCAGGAACTGCGGGCTGGCGAGAATGCGCCGCAACGCCAGCTCGATGCCGTCCTCGAACGTCCCCCGCGCGCGCCCTTCCTCGTAGAACGGCATCAGGGCGTCGAGGTCGCCCGCCGTCACCGGACGCCGGAAGGCGCGCCGGGCCAGCGCCGACAGGATCTCCCGGGCGCACGGCGCCTCTTCGCCGGCGAGCGACGGCCGGCACGTGAAGACCTTGCGGATGCTGCGCGAGTCGGTGGCGCGGGTGGCGTCGAAGGGCCCCTGGATGTTCATGGCGCCGATGGCCGGATAGGTGGTCAGCTCGCGCACCCGGCCGTTCTCGAGCGACTTGCGCTCGAAGTGCTTGGCGACGTCGAGGCTCGGCCTGAAGTTCGTCGCCACGAAGGTGGCCCCCACGAGGCGGGAGCCCGCCTTCACCGGCAGGGTGACCTCCAGATGCCCGTCGCGCGCCGCGTCCATGCCCCGGAACGCGCCCATGCCGGCGTAGCGCCACCCGTGCACCCGCTCACCGTCGATGTACAGCTCGAGCTGCTCGCCGGGAATGTAGGTGCCGACGCCGAGGTTGCGGATGGTGAACGTGTAGTCGCCGTCGCCGGGAAACACGTGGCGCACCGCCATGCCCCCGCGGGTGCCCAGCGGCATGCCCGCGAGGTGGAGGTTCTGCGAGCTGTCCGTCCGGCTGATGTAGGTCGCCTCGGTGGGGGTGTTCCAGTACCCGACCGCCATGCGGGCGACCTTGGCGGCGGCGCTGACGTAGGTCTCGAGCAGGGTCGGCGAGATCGTCAGCGACCCCGCGATGTTGTCGAAGCCCCGGCTCGAGTCGTCGGCCGGCAGCAGGGTCGCCGGGTCGATCTCCAGGTCGAGGAGGTCGCGGATGACGTTGGCGTACTCCGTCCGGTTCAGGCGGTGGAGCACCTTGGTGCCCGGGTTCAACGTCGCCGACCGGTCGATCTCCGCCTCGAGCCAGTCGCGGAAGGCGGCGTAGTCCGCCTCCGGCGGGCGCCGCAGGCCGGGCGGGGGCATCATGCCGGCGCGCAGCTTGCGCACCACCTTCTCCCACAGCTCGGGGTCCTCGCCCACCGCCGCGAGGTCGCGGCCCTCGAGCGAGAGGTTCGCGGCCCGGGTGCGGTCGTTGTGGCAGGAGAGGCAGTAGCGCCGGACGAGCTCGCTGTGCGCGGCCGGGGCGGCGGCCGCCTCGCCTTCCTGCGCCCGCGGCGCGGCGGCGCCGACGATGCCGGGGAACGCCGTCATCACCGCGAAACCGACGACGACGAGTCGCTGCAGCATGCCGACTCCAGGCCCGGCCGTCTTGCGCTCCGCGAGGGGACGCGGCCGACGCGCCGGGTGTACGAACCCACCGTGCCCTGGCGGTTGACAGGTGTCGACAACTATGCGGGAACCATCGCTTCAATGCAACCCCTTCCGCGGCAACCGTGGTGAGTCCCCGATGAATGGCGATGCCTCTCCGCAGGGCGCCGTCCGGCCCGCCGTGGCCGGCGGTGCCCCGCGGACGGATGCAGTCCGCGGCTGCCCATGACCGAATTGCGCCCTCGCCGCGCCTTGCCGCCACGGGCGCTCTTCGCCCTCGCCGCGCCTTGCCGACGCTCTTCGCCCCACGGCCGCTCTTCGCGCGGGCGCTCGATCGGCCCCCCGGGCCCTCGCCGGTCCCGGTGCAACCCGACGAGTCACCGCGGGCCCCTCGCGCCGGCCCGCCGGTTTGTGCATCGCGGGCCAAAGTGGTAGAAGACAGAGCAAGGCAACCGACTATTGAGGCCGGACCACGGCCGGGAGACCGTTCATGCCCTGGACGCGCCCGACGATGCACGGATCGGTGATGGCAGGCCTGCTCGGGGTCTGCATCGTCCTCGTGGGCCCCGCGGCCGGCGCCGCGGCGGCGAGCGAGGTGGCCGACGCGGCCATGGCCGGGGACGCGGCGGAGGTGCGCCGGCTGCTGGAGCAGGGCACGGACGTCGATGCGCCCCAGGTCGACGGCACCACCGCCCTGCACTGGGCGGTGCGGTGGGACGATCACGAGACGGCCGGGATGCTGATACGCGCGGGCGCATCGCTCGACGCCGCGAACCACGCGGGGTCGACCCCGATGCGGCTGGCCACCGTGAACGGCAGCGCGGCGATGATCGAGCGCCTCCTCGACGCGGGGCTCGACCCCGATGCCGCCCTCAGCCCCGACGGCGACACCGCCCTCATGATGGCCGCGCGCACGGGCCGGCCCGACGCCGTCCGCGTGCTGCTCGACCGCGGCGCCGACGTCGACCGGGCGGAGACGTGGGGCGGCACCACCGCGCTGATGTGGGCGGTGGCCGAGCACCACGCGGCGGCGGTCGAGCTGCTCGTCGCCCACGGCGCCGACGTCGACGCGAGATCGAGAGTCTACCCGGTGGCCGACGCCGCCGGCAGCGAGGGCCCCGAGCCCGAGGACGCGGACCCGGACGCCGAGCCCGTGGGCTACTCGAACGGCGGGTTCACGCCCCTGCTGTTCGCGGCGCGGGAGGGGGACCTGACGTCGGCGCGCCTCCTCGTCGCGGGCGGCGCCGACGTCGACGCGATGGCCAGCGACGGGAAGGACGCCCTGGGCCTCGCCATCTACAACGGCAACTACGAGCTGGCGTCGTTCCTGCTCGACAGCGGGTCGCGGGTGGACCACCCCGACGCGGAGGGGTTCACCCCCCTGTTCTGGGCCGTCGACCGGCGCAACATGGAGTGGAACCCCGGGTTCCCGTGGACGGTGACGGCCGACCCCCTGCCGCTGATCCGCAAGCTGCTCGAGGCGGGGGCGGACCCGAACCGCATCGTCGACAAGACCCCGCGCTCGCGCCGCAACTTCGGCGGCTCGCCGCGCATCCGGTTCGCCACCACGTTCATGCGCGCCGCGTACTCTGCCGACCTCGAGCTGGTCCGGCTTCTGCTCGAGTACGGCGCCGACCCCGACATCCGGTCGAGCGACAACGAGACGCCGCTGCTGGCGGCCGCGGGCCACGGCTGGATCGACGGCTACAGCCAGGGCAAGTCGTTCGCCGAGCGGCTCGAGGTCATCAGGCTGCTCATCGAGCTCGGGGCCGACGTCAACTGGGCCGACGACGCGGGCATCACGCCCCTGATGGTCGCCGCCAACATGGGAGACGTCGCGATCATCCAGTACCTCGTGGACCAGGGCGCGGACCTCGGCGCCCACGACCTCGGCAAGAAGAACGACGGGGCCTTCGGGGGCAGCATCGAGCCCCTGATGCCCATCGACTACGCCATCGGCGTGGGCACGTTCCGCCCCAACAACGCGATCGTGATGATGGAGGAGGCGGCCGCGCTGATGACGCGGATGATGGAGGAACGCGGCATCGTGCACACCACCTCGGAATGCACCCTGCGCGCCTTCACGTGCGGCGACGTCGACCCGATGGCGGCCAGCCCGGTCGAGATCGAGCGTCTGCGGGCGATTCAGATCGGGCACCGCGTCGAGGGCATCGTGGGGGGGCTGGCGGTCGAGGACGACCCGGGCGAGGACGGCGCGGAGTCCCCGAGATAGGGAAGAAACGGTCGGGGTCGACCCGGGCGAGGACGGCGCGGAGTCGCCGAGACGGGAAGCAACGGGTGCCGTCCGCGACCCCGGGACGTGCCGCGTGCCAGGCGCGTGGCCGCGGGAGACGGGCGACAGCCGAGCGCAGTCGGCAGACCTCATATCGATTCACCGTGCGGACTGAGAGGACGGGAGGCTAGCGTATGGGCGCGAGACTGCTCGCGGCGATGGTCGGATCGGGATTGCTTCTGGCCGGGACGGTGCACGCGCACCACTCCTTCTCGGCCGAGTTCGACGCCAATCAGCCGGTCGAGCTCACCGGCATCGTCACCAAGGTCGAGTGGAAGAACCCGCACGTCTGGTTCTTCATCGACGTCACCGAGGACGACGGCGCGGTGACGAGCTGGGGCTGGGAGATGGGCAGCCCGAACGGCCTCATGCGGCGGGGCTGGACCCGCAACTCGATGAAGATCGGCGACGTCGTCAGCGTCGAGGGCAGCCTCGCCAAGGACGGGTCCAGCCGCGCCAACGCGCGGGTGGTCCTGCTCGCGACGAGCGGCGAGCGCCTCTTCGCGGCCTCGAGCCAGGGGCAGACGCCATGACCGGGCGCCTGCGAACGCCGAGAGCCCGGCGGCGCGTCGCCGCGGCCTCGCTGGTCGCCGCCGGCGCGGCCGCCTGTCTGTCCATGAACGCCGCCGACGCGGCGGCGGGCCAGTCCGAGGCCGCGCCCGAGCCGACGCCGCGCCTCGCCGACGGCACCCCCAACCTCGGACGGGTCGCGGGCGAGAAGGGCGTCTGGCGGGTGCCCTACATCACCAACATGGCGGCCCGGGCCATCGGGCCCGACGGCGAGCCGCTGGCCCCCCCGGACACGCCCGCGAGCTCGCGCGGCGGCCGCGGCGGGTCCGCGGCCGAGCCGCACATCCCGTTCATGCCGTGGTCGGCCGCGATCTACGACTACAACTCGGAGAACGAGTCCAAGTACGACCCCGAGGGCTACTGCCTGCCCCCGGGCGGCCCCCGGATGATGGCGACGCCCTATCCGATGGAGTTCATCCAGCTCCCCGAACAGGAGCGCATCATCATGATCTTCGAGGGCGCCACTCACGTCTGGCGAGAGATCTACATGGACGGCCGGCCGCATCCGGAGGGCGACGCCCTGAACCCCACGTTCCTGGGGCACTCGGTCGGGCACTGGGAGGGAGACACGCTGGTCGTCGACGTGGTCGGCTTCAACGAGACGTCCTGGATCGACTTCTTCGGCCATCCGCACACCGACCAGCTGCACCTCGTCGAGCGGTTCTCGCGGCCCGACAAGAACACGCTGCGCTACGAGGCGACGCTCGACGACCCGGGGGCGTACACGGAACCGTGGACGGTCGGATGGGACATCCCGTGGATGCCGAACGGCGAGCTGCTGGAGTACATCTGTCAGGACAACAATCTCTACCTCTACCACCTGACCGATGACTTCGGACAGCCGATCTTCGGCAACCGGTAAGGAGCCGGTAGCGAGGGCCGGAGGCGGATCGTATCCGGGGCGGCGTTCCGGCGCGGGCCGCCCCGGAGCGCCAGCGCGCGGGCAAGCGGCCGGCGACCGCCGATGGAAGAGGCGGGGGAGCGAATCGGCGAGCGGCAATCCGCGGAACGGGCTCAGTTCCGCATGAGGGTGAAGTCGCCGGTCACTTCCCCCTGCGTCCACGAACCGGTGAGCACGCGGTTGTAGGAACCGATGTTCTGCAGCTCGCCCTCGACGACGTACCGCACCGGGTCCCCGTCGGCGCCCTCGTCCACCGCCTCGAAACGGAGGGTCCACGTGGACGCATCGAGCGACGCGGTCGCAATTGGCACCGGGTTCGGACCGGGATTGATCGTGCCGGTGACCGCTTCGCCGTCCCAGTCGAACACGAGCAGCAGGCGCGTGCGGTTGTCGGCGTCGGGTCCCCAGTCGCCGCTCCACGACCCCTTCAGGGGGTGGCCGTACTGCGCCGCCGCCGCGACCGCGCCCAGCACCACGACCGCGCCGATCAACAGACAGAGCGCCGCCCGCATCGTCCTCGCCTTGGTAGTCGTCGTCGTCGTCACCGGGCTCCTCCTGCCGCCGGCCTTCGTCGACGCCGGCACGGCCGACCATGGTAGCACCGTGGAGCCCGGTATCCGTCAACCGTCAACCGGGAGGTGACTCATGCAGTTCCTCAAGCCCTACACCGAGTGCATCCACGACACCGTCCGCATCGTCGCCGGCGTGCTGTTCTTCCAGCACGGCGCCCAGAAGATCTTCGGCATCCTCGGCATGGAGGAGAGCGTCGCGCTCGGCTCCCGCCTCGGGCTCGCCGGCATCATCGAGATGGCCACCGGCGCCCTCATCGCCCTCGGCCTGTTCACCCCCGTGGCCGCGTTCATCGCGAGCGGCGAGATGGCGGTGGCGTTCTTCATCGCCCACGTGCCGCGCGGCAGCATCTGGCCGATCGTGAACCAGGGCGAGCCCGCCGTCCTTTTCTGCTTCCTGTTCCTCTATCTCGCGAGCCGCGATTCCGGCGACTGGAGCCTCGACCGGATGCTGAGGGACCGCAGGGGCGCGTAGGAGCCCGTGTCCCCCCCCCCGCCCGACTCTCCCCCGTTGCCGGCCGACCGCGGGGGGCCTCGGGGGGGGGGGGGCGTCCCGAGCCGTAGATCCGGCCCCGCGTTCCGCTCAGAGGAAGGCGATGGACTGGTGCGAGGGGATCTCGAACCGGCGGCGGCACCGGGGGCAGGACAGCATGTCGTCGACCCGCACCATGTAGTCGCGCAGCTTGCGGTGCATCTCGCGGTCCTCGGCGTCGGCCCCGCGCGGCGGGCGCTCCTTCTTGAGGCGCCGGATCCACCGCACCTGGTAATCGGCCCGGTGCCGGCACTTGGGGCAGGTGAAGGTGGCCGGCTTCAGCTCTTCGCGTTCGTTGAAGAAGTCGCGCTCGTGGCGTGCCATGAGATGACCAGGCCGGCGCCGGCCGATGAGCGCCGGGGCCGCGATACGTGTGCGCCGCGATTCAGGCGTCCTTGATGCAGGTGACGAGGGACCAGATGCGGGGAATGTTGACCTTCTCGATCGAGACCGGCTCCAGCCCGGCCTGGGCCAGGAACGCCGGCAGATCGAGGTCCGCCTTGAAGCCGAGATGCACGGTGACGGGAGAGATCCAGCGCTCGATCTTCGCCCCCAGGCGACTCGTGCTCATGAAGTGGTTGAGGAACACGAAGCGGCCGCCGGGGCGGCAGACCCGCCGCATCTCGTGCACCGTCCGGATGGGATCGGAGACCACGCTGATCGTGTACGGCGCGTAGACGACGTCGAACGAGTCGTCGGGGAACTTCAACGCCTCGGCGTCCATCTGCATCAGCCGGACGTTGGTCCGCCGGCGCCGGGCGAGGCGACGCTCCGCCTTCTCAAGCATCGACGCCGAGAGGTCGATGCCGGTGACGCGGCAGTCTCGGGGGTACAGCACCGCGTTGATGCCGGTGCCGACCCCGACCTCGAGCACGCGGTCGCCGGGCGAGAGGCCGAGCCGCCCGATTGATTCGACCCGGCCCGCGTGCAGGGTCGGGCCGAAGGTGAAGTCGTACACCGAGGCGATCTTCTCGTAGACCTCCTCGACGAAGTCGGTCTCGACCGACGCAACGGACAGCGTGCGCGTCGCGGCGTCCGGAGGCGTGACGGACTTCTTGGGGTCCGACTCCTGCAGCTGTAGGGACATGCAATGCGCTCCGCTTGTCGGTCGAAGGGTGGACTCGGGGAAGCCCTGCGGTCTCGACGCACGAGAACCGCGAGAAAGGCAACCGGGCGACTATACCCTTTCGCCGACCGATGGGCAAGGACGGAACCGGTCCGCACCGGCTCGCCATCGAGCTCCGGGGGTGCTTCGGCCGGCCGTTAACCCGTTGGCTTGCAGTGCTTTGACCGCCCTCGCGACGTTTGACAGGCCGAAGAGAGCGCCGCTATAGTGGCCAAGGTCGTCCCGCGGCGAATCGGGGCGCCGTCATCGCCCCCGCAGTCCATGCAGGAAGTCACGTTCCTCACGCCCGAGCAGGCGTTGCTGACCACCGTGATGGTCAAGATCGCGCTCGTGGCGGCGCTCGCCACCATGCTCGTCCGGTTCGGCCAGTTCCGCCGGATTCTCCTCACCGAGAAACGGGCGTGGCGCGAGCGGCTGACCTTCGCCTTCGCCTTCGGCATCCCCGTCAGCATCGGGGTCATCTCCCGACTCCTCCTGAACTACGCGGCGGCCGACCTGTCCCTCGCCGGCTCGTTCCTGGCCGGGCTCATCGCGGGCCCGTACGCGGGGGCCATCGTGGGCGGTCTCGTCGGGCTCCCGGCCCTGATGGCCGGCGAGTGGATCGCGATCATCCTCATGGTCGGCTGCGGCTTCGCCGGCGGCGGGCTGCGCGAGCTGTGCCCCAAGGAGGCGATCTGGCACGTGACGCCGATGCTGGTGACCGCCCTGCGGCGGCACACGTGGCGGCTCGCGGGCCGGTTCCGCATCGACTGGCAGCTCACCCTGATGGCCGGGCCGATATGCCTCGAGCTGCTCCGGCAGGCCCTCGCGGCGCGGTTCGGCGCCCAACGGCTGTTCGCCCTCGAGCCGACCGAGGTCTGGCTGATACCGGTGATCGTGCTGACGACGGTCATGTCGGTCGCCATCCCCATCAAGATCTGGAACGCGGCCCGTATCGAGCATCGGCTGCAGGAGCAGGAGAAGCTGCTCATGCAGGCCCGGCTGGAGGCGCTCGCCAGTCAGATCAACCCCCACTTCCTGTTCAACACCCTCACCTCGATCTCGTCGCTCATCCGCTCGCAGCCCGAGACCGCCCGCGTGCTCATCGGCAAGCTGTCGGGGCTGTTGCGCCGCCTGCTGCGGAGCCAGGAGCACTTCGTCACCCTGCGCGAGGAGATCGAGTCGATCGACGAGTACCTGGACATCGAGACCGTCCGCTTCGGCCAGACGCTGGTGGTCGAGAAGCGCATCGCCCCCGAGACCCTCGCCCAGATGGTGCCCAGCATGCTGCTGCAGCCCCTGGTGGAGAACTCCATCAAGCACGGCATCTCCCGCAAGGTCGGCGGCGGGCGGATCACCATCTCGAGCGGGCGCGTCGACGGCCACACCGTGATCGAGGTCGTCGACGACGGGCTCGGCATGGCGACCGACGCCCCCGACCCCGGCGGACGGCGCGGCATCGGCCTGAAGAACGTGGACGAGCGCCTCCGGGTCATCTACGGCGCCAACTATCATCTGAAGCTGAACAGCGCGCCCGGAGAGGGGACGCGCGCCCGCATCGAGATTCCGGAGCTGGCGTTGCCGCGAACCGCGACCGTGTAGGATAGAATGCCTCTGCGAGTTCTGGTCGCCGACGACGAGCGGCTTGCGCGCAACGAGCTCTGCTTTCAGCTCGAGCAGCTCGACGACGTCGAGGTGGTGGACCAGGCGGCCGACGGGCTGCAGGCGGTCTCGCTGGCGGAGTCGCTCGATCCCGATCTGGTGCTGCTCGACATCCAGATGCCGGGCATGACCGGGTTCGAGGTGGCCCGCCGGCTGCTGGAGCGCGGGGTCGGGAGCCGGGTCGTCTTCGTGACCGCCTACGATCAGTACGCGATCGAGGCGTTCGAGGTCAGCGCCGTCGACTACCTGCTCAAGCCGGTCGAGTCGGCGCGGCTCGCCCGGTCGGTGGAACGTGTGCGGCGCCTGCTGGCGACCCCGCCGGAGCCGCCGGACGGAGCGGCGGCGAACCGGGAGCTCGAGCGGATCGTCCAATACGTAGCCGAGCGGCAGCACCGGCGGGAGCGTCTGGCCATCAGGGCGGGCGACCGCTTCCTGCTCGTTCAGGCCGACGACATCGTCTACGCCTCGCTGGCCGACGACGTCATCACGATCGTGACGGGGACCGTGTCCGGCACGTCGAACTACCGGACGCTCGACGAGCTGCATTCGCACCTCGACCCCGCGGTGTTCTGGCGCGTGCATCGATCCCATGTCGTCAACATCAACAAGATCAAGGAGATAGTGCCCTGGTTCAGCCGCAACTACATCCTGAGGATGAAGGACGGGAAAGGTACGGAGATTCCGGTCAGCCGCACCCAGACCAAGCGGCTGCGGGAGTACCTGAGCCTCTAGCGGGAACGGCCGAGGAGGGCCCGCCGCAGCACCTGCTGTCCCCCAGCCAGGCCTACGAGGCCCAGCGGCGGGCGCAGCGCTCGGCGCTGGCGGCGCGGGCCGGCGAGGAGATTGTGGCCTGGGTCAAGACCTTCGCGTCCGCCGCGGTCTACGCCACGCTCATCGTGACCTTCGGGTTCCAGGTCGCCCGGGTCGAGGGCCGCAGCATGGAGCCGACCCTGGCGGACCAGGACCGGCTGATCGTCAACAAGGCGCTCTACCGGTTCTTCGGCGAGCCCGAGCCCGGCGACATCGTCATGCTCTACTACCCGCGCGACCCCGACAAGTCGTTCGTCAAGCGGGTCATCGCGGAGGAAGGCGACGAGGTGCGGATAGAGGCCGGACAGGTCTACGTCAACGACGTCCCGTTGCCTGACGAGTACGTGCCGCCCCGGTTCCGGAGCCACGAGAACCTGGGTCCCGAGCGGGTTCGCGACGCCCACTACTTCGTGATGGGCGACCACCGGAACAACAGCTCCGACAGCCGCCACTGGGGCCAGGTGCCGAAGCGCTACGTCATCGGCAAGGTGCAGCTCCGCTGGTGGCCCCTGTCCAACGCCACGATCTTCTGACGCGGTACCGGCCGGCCTCACGAGCACGGACCGGCCGTGACGGCCGGCCACCCTCCCACCCCGTGGCCGCCGCCGACGAGGACGCCCCATCCCGTTGACGCGTCGGGCTCCCTTGCGGCGCCCGGCCGCGAAGAGAGCTGTTGCGATGATGCCCCGGCGGCGGCCAGGAGCCTGCGCCGTGGAACGACGCGGACTCCCGGCAGGGTTGGTTGGGCGGTGAGCGGAGCCGCGCTCTCCGGGCTAGAAGAACCGCACCGAGTAGCCCAACTTGACGCCGCGGCCCATCTCGGGAGCCAGGTCCTTGATGAAGGACGCGTGGTTCCGGTAGAGGGCGTTGGTCAGGTTGTAGCCCGTGAAGCTCAGGACGTGCGCCGCGTGCTGGCGCGGCCAGACGTAGGACGCGCGCAGGTTGACGACCGAGTAGCCCTCGGTCTCGGTCTCGCCGTGGAACACGCGGTCCTGGGCGCCCGCGAACTCCAGCTCCGGGCTGACCGTGAACCCGCCGTACGGCAGATCGAGGCTCAGCGTCCCCCGCAGCGGCGGAATGCGCGGCAGCGGCTCGTTGGTGGCGGTGAGCCTCGCGTCGACGTAGCCGATGCCGAGGGTCGTCCATGCGCGTCCCCCCAGCCGAAAGCTCGCGCGGGCGTCGAAGCCCCTGAACCTGCTGTCCCCCTGGTGGAAGTCGAATACCGCGAGGCCGTCGGCCTCTTCGTCGGTGCGTTCGCCGAAGATGAAGTTGCCGATCTCGTAGACGTAGAAGTTCATGCTGGTCCGCGCGCGCCCGGACTGGTGACGCAGGCTCAGGTCGAGGCCGAGCGTCGTCTCGGCGTCGAGGTCGGGGTTGCCGATCTCAAAGGCGAGGTTCCCGACGTGGGGACCGAAGTTGTACAGCTCCTCGAGGGCGGGAGCACGGTGCGATGAGGTGACGTTGGCGACGAAAGCGCTGCTCGCGCCGAGATCGGCGTGCAGGCCGAACGACGCCGAGTTCCCCAGGAACTGCCGGTCCCGCGGGTCGGGCGCCACGAGCTCGCCGTGCTCGTCGTCATGGTCGTCATCGTCATGGTCGTCATCGTCATGGTCGTCGTCATGGTCGTCGCCGTCGTCGTGGTCGTCGTCGTCATGATCGTCGTCATGGTCGTCGCCGTCGTCATGATCGTCGTCGTCATGGTCGTCGCCGTCGTCGTGGTCGTCGTGCGCCCCCTCGGGACGCTCGTCGGGCCGGTAGTCGTTCCGTTCGACCCGGCCGCCGAACTGCAGCCGGAAGCGCCCGAAGTCGACCTCCTCGTAGGCGAACGCGGCGAACGAGGTCTGGTCCGTCCTCGGCGCCAGGGCCTCGACCCCGACCGCCTCGAACTCGCGCATCTGGGCCCAGGCCCCGAACCGGCCTGACAGCCGCGCCGTCTGCTGCTGGTCGACCTCGGCGCGCAGGATGGTGGTCCGGTTGGTGAACCGGGTGCCGATGCTCTCGATGCCCTCCTCGACATTCAGCTCGTCGTGGCCCCAGTCGATGACGTTGGCGGTGAGGCGAACGCCCTCGATGGCCCGGTTGGTGAGGTTGCGCAGGCCGACGTCGAAACGACCGACGCGCCGCCGCGAGGCGAGGTCGATCGCGACCTCGTGTGCCTCCTCGTCCTCGTGGTCGTCCTCGTCCTCGTGGTCGTCCTCGTCGTGGTCGTCCTCGTCGTGGTCGTCCTCGTCGTGGTCGTCCTCGTCGCCGTGGTCGTCCTCGTCGCCGTGGTCGTCCTCGTCGCCGTGCGCCCCGTGGAACTCTCCGGCGAACGGCACGCCGTACCGGCCGTCCTCCGCCCTGACCCCGCCGCTCACGAACGCCCGGTCGCCGAACCAGCCGACCCCCGCCTGCGCGTTCGTCAGCTCGGTCGCGGAGTTCTCGACGGTGCCGTCCGGGGTGCTGTAGTCACCCGTCTGCCGCAGGCTGCCGCCGCCCCAGAAGAGGACGCTGCCCTGCGCGTGCTGGAAGCTGGCCGCGGTGCCGGCCTGGGCGTTCGCGCTCCCCGCGTCGACGGTGAACTGCCCCCGCGTGCCCTGGAACAGCGAGTCGCGGTAGCTCTCGTGCGGCGTGATCACGTTGACGAGGCCGCCGACCGCGTTCGAGCCGTAGAGCAGGGTCGCCGGGCCGCGGACGATCTCGATGCGCTCGGCCCCGTTGGGATCGACGGTGACGCCGTGGTCGCCCGACTGGCTCGAGAGGTCGCCGGTGCGGATGCCGTCCTCGAGAATGAGCACCCGGTCGCCATCGAAGCCGCGGATGATCGGCCGCTCCGAGCCGGGCCCGAAGCTCCGGGTCGCGATGCCCGGCTCGTTCCGCAGCGCCTCGCCGACGGTGTTGGCGCCTTGCGCGGCGACGTCGAACGAGTCGAGGGTGGTGACCGCGTTGAACGCCTCGAGCGTCGTCTCCGCGCCGCCAGCCGAGGCGGTGACGGTCAGCTCCTCGTGAACGGCCGACAGGCCGACCATGAAGTCCACCATCGCCGTCTCCCCCGGAGCGACGGTGACGGCCTGCCGGCCGGCAGTGAGGTGCTCGCGCTGGGCGAGCACCTCGTAGGTGCCGGGGGGAACCGCATCAATCTCGAACGCGCCGTCCTCATCGGTCAGGCCGACCGCGCCCGCGCCGACGACCACGATCACCGCGCCGTGCACCGGCCCGCCGTTCTCGGTCAACGTGACCAGGCCGGCGATGGCGCCGGCCTCCTGCCCCCGAGCCGGCGCCGCCAGGAGGGCGACCGCCGCCAGGGCGGCCGCGAAACGTGTCGTCGTCAATCCGTTCATCGAATGCCCCTTGTCTCCACACATGCTGTTACCCGCGCCTGCTGCCGTGGCCGAACCGGCCGGCCGGCCGACCGCCAGCGGAATGGACGCCCCCCCGCGGGGCGCCGGCACGGCGGGGGCGCGCCACGGGCACGTCCGAACGTGGACCGAGGCGCGCGCCGCCAACCGCGGCGACCGCTATGCGACCAATGAATGCAACGTAAGAGGGAAAGCCGGCGCGACCTTGCGGTCACGTTGGGAGCTTCGCCGACGCGAGACTCCTACCGCGCAAGCCCCTGGGCCGGGGCGGGCGGAGCGCGGGCGGGGAGACGGGAGAATCGATCGGACGCGATCCATACGTCACGGGGAAGCTGCTCGAGCAGCTCCGCGACGTCTGCCGGTCCGATCTCGAGATTGCCGGACAGCTCGGCGGCAGGCTGGTGACGCAGCTGGCAGACCGCACAGTCCTGGTCGCCGGCATGGTCTCCGTGCCATGCGGCCGCGGCGGACGCGGCACCGACCAGCGCGATCGCCAGAACGACGATCCAGGCGCGCCAGCCAGGGCTACGTCGTACGAGCCCTGCGTGCATGGGTCCTCCTTGGAAGTACCATCACTGGTTTCAGCTTAGACAGTATTTCGCCGCGTGGCAAATTCGGGGTGCGGGCGCGAGTGTCAGGCGTCGTATATCCCCTCGATGACGTCGTTCCAGCGCTCCGTCACCACGCGGCGCTTGAGCTTCAGCGTGGGGGTCAGCTCGCCGGTGTCGATGGAGAACTGCGCCGGCAGCAGCGCGAACCGCTTGACCTGCTCGAAGCTCGCGAGCTCGGCGTTGGCCTGGTCGACGATGGGCTGGAACAGGGCGCGCACGTCCTCGCGCCGCACGAGGTCGTCGAGGCCGTCGGACGCCGCGCCCGCCCCGAGGCGCTGCTCCAGCGTCGCCAGGTCCGGCGCCAGGACCGCGGACACGTAGGGGCGCCGGTCGCCGACGAGCATCGCCTCGGCGACGATGGGATCGCGCTTGAGCAGCGCCTCGATCGGCTGCGGCGCGACGTTCTTGCCGCCGGCGGTGACGAGGATCTCCTTCTTGCGATCGGTGATCGACAGGTACCCGTCCTCGTCGAGGCGGCCGATGTCGCCGGTGTGGAACCACCCCGCCCGGATGCACTCGGCCGTCGCGTCGGGGTTGTCGTAGTACCCCACCATGACGTTCGGGCCTCGGGCCAGCACCTCGCCGTCCTCGGCGATGCGCAGCTCCACGTGGGCCAGCGCGGGCCCGACGGTGCCGAGCCGGGCCGCCCCCAGCGGGTTGACGGTCAGCACCGGCGCGGTCTCGGTCAGGCCGTACCCCTCGAGCACCGGCAGCCCGATGGCGAACAGGAACTCCGCCACCTCGCGGCTCAGGGGCGCGCTGCCGGAGCACACGAACCGCAGGCGCCCGCCCGTCCGCGCCCGGATCTTGGAGAGCACGAGCCCGTCGGCGAGGGGCGCCTGCAGCCGGGTCAGCAGGCCCGGCGCCCGGCCCGCGAGCTGCGCGCGGGCCGCCGCATGACCCACCCCGACCGCCCACGCGAACAGCGCCTGACGCACCCGCGGCGCCTCGGCGACGGCCGCGACCACCCGCGCCCGGAGCTTCTCGTAGACCCGCGGCACGCCGGTCATCACCGTCGGCCGCACCTGCTGCATGTCCCGGCCGATCGTGTCGAGCGACTCGGCGAAGATAAACGTCGCCCCGTTGTACAGGTACATGTAGACGGTGGTCCGCTCGAACGCATGGCTCAGCGGGAGAAAAGACAGCGCGGTGTCCGCCTCGGAGGTGCCTATCACCAGGTTGACGTCGGCGATGTTGGCGAGGAAGTTGCGGTGGGAGAGCATCACCCCCTTGGGGTGTCCGGTCGTGCCCGACGTGTAGATGATGGTCGCCAGGGCGTCGGGCTCGATGGCGTGCGCCCGCTCCTTGAAGACGCGCCCCAGACCGTCCTCGGTCATGAGCCGGTGGTGCCCGCGCTCGATGATCTCGGCCAGCGAGTACTCCCTCAACGCGGCTTCGACCTCCCCATCGGCAGCACCCGCCTCGGCGCCGTCCGCGTTGGAAGCACCGGCTTCGGCGGCCGCCGCCGGCTCGGCCCCAACCGCTCCGGCGGGGCCGGGGCCGGCCGCACCCGCCCCGGGAGCCCGGGCCTCGGTCGCGTCCGGCTCGACGACCACGATGGCCTCGACCGCCGGCGCCTCCCTGCGCGCCTCGCGCACCTTGGCCGCCTGCCCCTCGTCGGCGACCACCACCACCCGGGCGCCGCTGTGGGCCAGGATGTAGCCGACCTGGTTGGCCGGCAGCGTGGGATAGACCGGCACGGTCACCGCCCCCGCGGTCAGGGTCGCGAGGTCGGCGATGACCCATTCCGGACGGCTGTCCGACAGAATCGCGACCCGGTCGCGGGGCCGGACCCCCAGAGATTCCAGTCCCAGGCTCAGGTCCCGGACCTCGTCGAAGAGCTGCCGGCTCGACCACTCGCGGACCTGGTCGCCCACGCAGCGCCCGGCCAGCACCGGCTTCGAGAAGCGTCCGGACACGTGGAACGGCAGCTCCGCCAGGGTCCGGATGTTGGGCTCGGTCATGTCGTCTGCTCCTGTCCGGCCGCGGCCGGCTCGTCTTCCCGGCGATACTCGCCGCTCCGGCCGCCCGTCTTCCGCACGAGGCGGATGTCGCCGATCACCATCGTCTTGTCGACCGCCTTCACCATGTCGTAGACCGTCAGCGCGGCCGCCGCGACCGCGGTCAACGCCTCCATCTCCACGCCCGTCCGCGCGGTCGTGCGCGCGATCGCTTCGATATCGTACCCGCCCGCCCGTTCCCGCAAGTCGACCTCGACGTGCGAGAGCGGCAGCGGATGGCACAACGGAATCAGATCGGCCGTCCGTTTCGCGGCCATGATGCCGGCCAGCCGCGCCGCCTGCAGCGGGTCTCCCTTGGCGATGCGCCCGTCGCGAATCAGGCCCAGCGCGTCCGCGGCGATGCTGATCGAGCCGCGAGCCACCGCCTCGCGCCGCGTAACCGCCTTGGCGCCGACGTCGACCATCCGCACGCGGCCCTCGTCATCCACGTGCGACAGGCGCATCTCCGTCTCCCCGGCTGCGGTATCCGGCTTGGTCACGGTCATGGTCCGGCGTTTGCCCCCGGCAGTGTCGCCCCGGCGAGACTCCAACGCATGGTTGCGCCCTCAGCGCGCCGGCCGGCCCTCGCCGCGAGCCAGATGAAAGGAGAGGCTCTCCAGCGACACCGTCAGATCGACGCTCTTCAGCTTGACGTCCGGAGGCACCCGGAGCGCACCCGGCGAAAAATTGAGCAGCGCCTTGATGCCCGCTTCGACGACCGTGTTCACCACCATCTGCGCCGATTCCGCCGGCACCGCCACGACCGCGATGGTGATCTGCTCCCGCTGCGCCACCTGCTTCAGCTCGCGGATGTCGTGAATGGGCACGCCGCTCCGCGACCGGCCTCCGACCTTCTCGGGAAGCGTATCGAACAAGGCGACGATACGGAACCCCTCCTTGCGGAATCCCGGGTAGTCGGCCAGCGCGAAACCCAGATTGCCGGCGCCGACGATCGTCACGTTGAGGCGCCGGTCGAGCCCCAGAATCTCCCGTAGCCGCTGCCGGAGATCCGCAACGACGTATCCCACCCCCCGGACCCCGAGGTCGCCGAAGTGCGACAGGTCCTTGCGAATCAGGGCGGCGTTCAAATCGAACTGCGCCGCGAGCATCTGGGACGACACGGTGCGCACGCCGCCGGCATCGAGCTCGTTGAGGAACCGAAGATACAGCGACAACCGATTGGTGGTCTGTTCGGAAACCTGCTCTGCCATCGCACCACGGGCAGCCGCCCGGCGGCCCCTCTGTCGCCGCAACTGATTCGAAAGAGTATATGTTAGGATACTGCCGTGCGCGCTACGTCAACCGGCGGGGAACCCTGTCTCGCCGCACCGGACCGGCCGGCGCCGCCTTCGAGGCGGCGGTCCGTGCTGGCCGTCGCGCTCCTGTCGCTCGCGGGCATCGCCCACCCCGCGTTCCTCTCCGCCCAGTCGGCCCGCTACATGCCGACCACGCTGGCCGCGCTCGACGCCTACCCCAGCTTCTTCCATCGGCAGCCGGTGGTGGTGCGCGCCACGCCGGAGGGCGATCTGCAGGACGTGTTCGTCAGCGACGGCGACCGGCGCATCCGCGCCCTGTACGTGGCCCCCCCGGTCGCCGACGAACGCGATCAGATCGAGATCGAGGGCACTTTCTGGGACGTGGGCCGGCTCCAGCCGAACGACCCGCGCGTGGCCGGCCACGGCATCGCGGCGATGTCGGAACGCCTGCTCGCCAAGCCCTGGCCGTCGAGCGGGGAGCTGCGGCTCCTGATCGCCGAAGACACCCGGCGGGCGGACGAACCGGACGGCGCCACCATCCGGACCATCTCGCTCGAACCGGGCCGCTATCGCGATCGGACGGTCACCGTGACCGGCCGGTTCCGCGCCCGCAACCTGTTCGGCGACCTCCCCGAGGCGCCGGGCAACACCCGCGACGACTTCGTGCTGCAGTCCGGCGACGCCGCGATCTGGGTCGTGGGCATGGAGCCCAAAGGGGACGGCTTCGACTTCGACGTCATGGCCCGGGTCGACACCAATCGCTGGCTGCAGGTGACCGGGGTCGTCGGCGGCGGCGACCGCCTGACCACGATCGAGGCCGAGCGTCTGGCCTCCGTGGAACGACCCGCGCCGGCCGCGACGCGCCGGGAAGCCCCCCGACCCGAGCAACGGCTTCCGGCCGAGGTCATCTTCTCGGCCCCGACCGAGGACGACGACGGGGTTGCCCTCGACGCCCTCATCCGGTTCCAGTTCTCACGCGACATGGCCCCCGATTCGTTCGCGGGCAACGTACGGGCCGTCTATGTCGGCGCGGCCCAGGTCGCCGGCGCGGCCGGAGACGGCACGTTGGAGCTCGCGGTGGAGTATCGCCCCCGCAACCGGGTCCTGAACGTGCAGCTCGCCGAGCCGCTGCTGCCCTACCGGCCCGTCGCAGTGACCCTCGACGAGGGCATCGAGGCCGTCGACGGCGCCGCGCTGGTCCCCTACACGCTGCGATTCGCCACCGGCGGTTCCTAGCCCGCCCATCGTCGCCTTCGGCTCCGCTCACCGCCCGACCAACCCTGCCGGCGTCTGCACCGTTCTGCGGCGCAGACGCCCGGCCCGAGCTCCCGGCCGCCGTCAGCGGATGGGACCGGCCGACAGCAGCTCCTCCATCGCAGACCGGGTGCCCGCGATCAGCTCGTCGCGCCGGCCGAAGCCGAACCGCCGGGACTCGATGGGCGGGCCGATTCGGACGCTGACGGTCACCGGGCGGATGATGGGGCTGCCGCGCCGCATCGCCTCGCCGGCGCCGAGGATGGTCAACGGCACGATCGACGCCTCGCCCCGGATCGCCATCACGAATCCGCCCTTCTTGAACGGCAGCAGCTCACCGCTCCGACTCCGGGTGCCTTCGGGGAAGACGAGGAACGAGAAGCCCGCCCTCAGCGCGGCGGCCGCGGCGTCGATGGCGGCGCGGCTCTGTTCGCGATTCCGCCGCTCGATCGGAACGAAGCCCGCGATGCCGAAGGCGGCCGGCAGCAGCGGCAGCCTCTGCAGCTCGGCCTTGTACAGAATGCGCAGCTTCGGATGCACCGCGCGAAGCGCCATGTAGACGATCGGCGGCTCGAGATTGCTGGTGTGATTGACGCAGTAAACGGATGCACGGCGGCCGAGGACGTGCTCGGCGCCGGCGACCCGATAGCGGATGCCGACGGTGGCGAGCCCGATGCGCACGCCCTGGCGGCCGAACCAGTAGAGCACGCCGGGATGCCGGACGATGAGGGCGATCAGCATGCCCACCGGCGCGGTGACCGCCACGTAGGCGGAGACGAGCACGTAAGCGGCAAGGGACCGCACGGCGGCGACGACGGTGGACCACGGGACGCGCATGGCGGAGTGGAGGTCCCGGCGCATACGAAAAGAGCCCGATCCGGCGGACGCCGGACCGGGCTCTCCGAAACGCCGATCAGCGTTCAGGACGCACGGGCTTCCTGGGCCTGCCCGGCGGCGGGCGCCTTCGCCGTCTTCCCGGCCGCCGCCTTCGTCTTGGCCGCCTTGGCTCGAGCCATGGCCCGGTCCCGGTTGACGAAGCAGCGGTCGAGCGCCTTGTTCACCCTCTCGTCGATGGCCTCGGCGCTGGCGCCCACGACCTCGGAGATCTCGGACACGACCAGGAACTTCGCCCGGTCGAGCATCCGCTTCTCGCGGAACGACAGGTTCTTCGACTTGGCCAGGAACGTCAGGTTCTTCAGCACGTCCACCACGTCGTAGATCGAGCCGGTGCGCATCTTGTCCGAGTTGTCCTTGAAACGCCCCTTCCAGTTCTGGTGATTGTCGATCTTGCCGTTCCCGAGCAACGTGAACAGCTTCTTGACCTCCCTGTCACCGATCGCACGACGCAGCCCCACGCCATCGACGTTGTCGAGCGGAACCAGCACGGTGGTGTCGCTGTCCGCCATACGCAACGAATAGAATCCGCAGGTCGTCCCCATGATGGTCCGGGTCTCGATGCACTGCACGACCCCGAGACCGTGGTTCGGGTAGATGACCTTGTCTCCAACTTCGAACTTCACGTAACCCCCCAGTTGGAATCCTGCTATGGCGCGCGAAATCTTCTCATTATAGGCCATCCAAGTGATCGGATCAACGGCAAACCTATCATTTTTCGACGGTTACGGACTTCGCGCCCCCGGGACGGCGGGGCTCCGGAGCGGCTGGAGACGGCGGCCGACCCGGCCGGAAGACGCCTGGGCCGCATCGAAAGTACTGTAGAGTTAAGGGAAGGCTCGTACGATCGGGGTCGGATCAGGAGAATCTCATGCGCAGACGGGCCGCGATAGTTGCAGCGGTGCTCGCGGTCGCCACGCTGGCGCCGCTCGCCCCGACGGCCGTGAACGCTCGCCAGCCGGGAGACAACCTGGCGCCCTACGTCCCCACGCCGTACGACGTCGTCAACCGGATGCTCGAGCTGGCCGAGGTGACCAGCGACGACGTCGTCTACGACCTCGGTTGCGGCGACGGCCGCATCGTCATCACCGCGGCCGAGCGCTTCGGGGCCCGCGGCGTCGGCATCGACTACGACCCGGAGCGGATTGCCGAGGCGAACGCCAACGCGGCGCGCCGGGGCGTCGAGGACCTCGTGACCTTCATCCGGCAGGACGCGATGGAGGCGGACGTATCCGAGGCCACCGTGGTGACCCTCTACCTGTTGTCTTCGTCCAACCGGAGGCTGCGCCCGATCCTGACGAGGCAGCTCAGGCCCGGCGCCCGCATCGTGTCGCACGCCTTTCGGATGGGCGACTGGCGGCCGGACGTGACCCGGGAGTTCGAGGACGAGCGCGGCACGCCGCGCACCCTGCACCTGTGGCGCGCCGACGGCGTCGTGCGCCCCTAGAGGCCCTCCGTGCCGGAGTGGTGAAACTGGCAGACGCGCGGGACTCAAAATCCCGTGGGCCTTACGGCCCGTGTGGGTTCGACCCCCACCTCCGGCACCATCCCTCGCCGTCTCTCCCCCGACCCCGGCCGCGGTCCATCTGGCGCGACGCTCGGAAGTCAGTGCACCTGCGGCGCGTGGGCGCTCGACGAGATGACCCGGGCGATCATCTGGGTCAGCTCGTCGGCCGGTAGGTCGAAGGGGCCCGCGGCGATGGCCCCGCTCGGGATCTCGATGGCGATCGCGACCCCGGCGCCGGCCGCGGTGACGATCCAGCTCAACCCCCGCAGGGAGACCTCGTCGGGCTCGGCCGCCTCGCGGCGGTTCACCCGATCGAACACCCGGAGAATCGACAGCAGCACCTCGCGCACGTCCCCGTCGGTCCAGCCCGGCGGCTCGGGGCCGGCGTGGGTCACGGCCTCGGTGACGACCTCGTCGGTCCCCTTCAGCAACACCTCGACGTCGAAGGTCATGGGTTGGCTCCTTCCGCGCGATCAGGGTCGGTCCGCCGACGCGCGGTGCGCCGTCAACGCCGCGAGCCGGGCGCGGAGCTCCTCGGGGTCGGCAACCGGCTGCTCGCAGGCGCCGTCGCGGCAGACGTACGCCGTCGGCCGGCCGTCCAGCATCCGCATGGACTCCGTCCACGGCAGCCGCGCCGCGATCTCGCGCTGGTGCGAGCCCGGCTCGACCACGAGGCTCACCGCCCCGGGCAGGAACGACTCGGTGAGCACCCGGTGCAGGGCCCCGGTCGCCGCCGCCTCGCGCGGACCGAGCAGGACCACCTGGGGCACGCCCGCGCTCGCGGCCGACGCCGCCGCCATCATCATGGGCACCACCCGCGCCAGCTGCGCCGACGCCGGGACCCGGCGCAGGGTCTGCTCGAGCTGATCGCGATACGCCCCCGCCTCCGCCCCGCCGGACAGATGCACGAGGCCGAGGAGATTCCACGCGGTCACCGATGCGGCCGAGGGCTCGGCCCCGTCGTAGTCCTCCTTGAGCCGGAGCAGGACGCTGGCGTCGCCGCCGCTGGTGCTGAACCACCCGCCGTCCGCGCCGTCCCGGAACAGCCGGGCCTGGGCCGCGTGGAGCTGCTTCGCCCAGTCGAGCCACGCCGGGTCGCCGCCGGCCTGGAACAGCTCAAGCAGCCCCCACACGACGCAGGCGTAGTCCTCGGCGTAGCCGTCGATGCCCGCCCGCCCGTCGCGGAACCGCCGCAGCAGCACGCCCCGCTCCCCGTCCCACAAGTTGTCGCGCAGGAAGCGGGCCGCATCTACCGCGGCCGCGAGGGGGTCGGGAGACGGGGGCTCGCCGAACGGGGCGAGCCTTGCGGCGCGGGCGAACGCCGCGATCATCAGCCCATTCCAGCCGGCCAGCACCTTGTCGTCCAGCGATGGACGGGGACGCGCGCCCCGCGCCTCGAACAGGCGGGGCCGCGCCTCGTCGAGCACCGCCATGACCGATTCCATGGACCGGCCGCTCAGGCGCGCGACGTCGTCGACCCCGCGGGCCACGTAGAGCAGGTTCTGGCCGGTGAACTCGCCGTGCGGGTCCTGGGGGGCGTTGCCGTCCGGCTCGATGCCGTACCGAAAGCGGACCACGTCGGCGTCGTCGCCGAACAGCGCCGCGATCTCCGGCTGGGCCCAGACGTAGAACGCCCCTTCCCGCTTCGCGGCCGCACCGCCCCCCTCCGCCGCGCCGTCCTCCGCCGGCAGGCTGTCCGCGTCCTCGGCCGAGAAGAACCCGCCGTCGGGGTGGCGCAGGTCGCGGTGCACGTAGGCGAGCGTGTCGTGGGCCACCTCGGCGAACGACGGCTCGCCCGCCGCCTGCGCGGTCTCCAGGAACGCGACGGTCAGCTGCGCCTGGTCGTAGAGCATCTTCTCGAAGTGCGGCACCCGCCACCCGGCATCCACCGAGTAGCGGTGGAACCCGCCCCCCACGTGGTCGCGCATGCCGCCGAGGGCCATCGCGCGGAGGGTCTCGAGCACCATGTGGCGGGCCTCGACGTTTCCGGTGCGCGCATGCTCGCGCAGCAGGAAGAACAGCTCCGCCGGCCGCGGGAACTTGGGCGCGCCCCCGAACCCGCCGTTGCGCGCGTCGAAGGCCCCCGTGTACTCGCCGGCCCCGCCCGCCAGCAGCGCGGCGTCGGGCATCCGGCCTCCGGAAGCCCCCCGGCTCTGCTGCGCCTCCCGCAGCCGCTCGATCACGCCGTCGGCCGACGTCGCCAGCTCGGCGCGCGACTCGCGCCAGCGCTTGGCGATCTCGGTCAGGATCTCCACGAACCCGGGACGCCCCCACCGCGCGGACGGGGGGAAATAGGTGCCGCCGTAGAACGGCTTGAGGTCGGGGGTGAGCCACACGCTCATCGGCCACCCCCCCGAGCCGGTCGTGGCCTGCACGAACGTCATGTACACCCGGTCGATGTCGGGGCGTTCCTCCCGGTCGACCTTGACGGGGACGAAGCTGTCGTTCAGCACCCGCGCGATGTCCGCGTTCTCGAACGACTCGTGCTCCATGACGTGGCACCAGTGGCACGTCGAGTAGCCGACGGACAGGAAGATGGGCCGGTCCTCGGCGCGGGCGCGGGCGAACGCCTCGTCCCCCCAGGGATACCAGTCGACGGGGTTGTTGCAGTGCTGGAGAAGATAGGGGCTGGGCTCGTCGGCGAGGCGGTTGGGCATCTAGTCGGGCTCGGGTTCCTCCCAGCGCGGATACGACCCCAGCGTCCTGAGCGACGGGGCGAACTCGGCCAGGTGCATCAGGGCGCGCGCGCAGGGCAGATCGTCGCGCGTCGCCGAGAGGTCGGCGTAGAACAGGTACTCGAACGGCCGCTCGGGGATCGGCCGCGACTCGAGCTTGGTCAGGTCGATGTCGCGCAGGGCGAACACGCTCAGCGCCTTGAACAGGGCGCCGGCGTCGTTGGTGACGGTGAACACGATGGTCGTCTTGTTGGCGGGACCCAGCGGCGTGGCGTCGCGCCCGACCAGCAGGAACCGGGTGGTGTTGTCGGCGAAGTCCTGCACCCCGGCCGTGAGTATCGAGAGGCCGAACACGTCGGCCGCGCGCTCGGAAGCGATCGCCCCGGTGTCTCGGAGCCCGCCGTCGCGAATCAGCTTGGCGCTGCCCGCGGTGTCGTAGGTGGGCACGAGCTCGACGTCGAGGGTGCGGAGGAACCGCTCGCACTGGCCCAGGCCCTGCGGGTGCGAGAACACCCGCCGCAGCTGATCCCGCGTCGTCCCCTCGAGCACGAGCAGGTTGTGCACGATGGGCTGCTTCACCTCGCCGACGATGGGCAGCCCGTGCTTCAGCAGGAGGTCGTAGTTGGTGTGAATGGTGCCGTGGCTCGAGTTCTCGATGGGCAGGATGCCGTGGGTCGCCCTGCCCTCCTCGACGGCCACGAACACCGCCCCGAAGGTCTCGCAGGGCAGCAGGTCGGCCGACGGCTTGAACCGCAGGGCCGCCGCCTCGGAGTAGGCGCCCGGCTCACCCTGGTAGGCGATGCGCATCCCTAGAGAGTATCAGGAGCGCCCGGCCCCCGCGGCCGTCCCGGCCGCCCGGCCCGGGGCGCACCCCACACGCGAGACTATAATCTGGAGGATGTCGTTCCGTTCGCGAGCGCCGGACGCGGCGCAACGGGTGTCTGCCCGCTGGCTCCCCACGCCGCCGTCGCCGCCGGCGGCTCCCATGGCCGTACGGCCAACCCGCACCGCGCCGCTCCACGGACGCCACTCCCGCCCGGCCCCGGACGGCGCTCTCACCACGCGCATCCCGCCGTCCGGCATCGACACACGAGGCCGGCCTGGTCGGTCTTCGACTTCCGGATGGGCGCCCCATGCGCATCCTGCCGACTAGCGTCGACACCCGCAGCGAGGAGTTCCGGGCCAACCTGCGCGCGATGGAGACGCTGGAGCGCGACCTCGAGGCCCGGCGGGCGCGGGCCAGGGAGGGCGGCGGCGAGGCGGCGGCAAGGCGGCATGCCGAGCAGGGCAAGCTGCCGGTGCGCGAACGGCTGACCCGTCTGCTCGACCCCGACACCCCCTTTCTCGAGCTGTCGGCGCTGGCCGCCGGCGGCATGTACGACGACCAGGCGCCGGGGGCGGGGCTCGTCACCGGCATCGGGCGGGTGGGCGGCCGCGAGGTGATGGTGGTCGCCAACGACGCCACCGTCAAGGGGGGCACCTACTTTCCCGTCACCGTCAAGAAGCACCTGCGGGCGCAGCAGATCGCACTCGAGAACCGGCTGCCGTGCGTCTATCTCGTCGATTCCGGGGGCGCCTACCTCCCGATGCAGGCGGACGTGTTCCCCGACCGCGAGCACTTCGGGCGCATCTTCTACAACCAGGCCCGGCTGTCGGCGGCGGGCGTCGCGCAGATCGCGGTGGTCATGGGCTCGTGCACGGCCGGCGGCGCCTACGTGCCGGCGATGGCAGACGAGACGATCATCGTCGAGGGCACGGGCACCATCTTCCTCGGGGGGCCGCCGCTCGTGAAGGCGGCGACCGGCGAGGACGTCCCGGCCGAGGAGCTCGGGGGCGCCGACGTCCACACGCGGCTTTCGGGCGTCGCCGACTACCTCGCCCGGAACGACGCCGAGGCGCTCGAGACGGCCCGCACCGTCGTCTCGACCCTGCACGCCGTCAAGCCGCCGCCCCGCGACGTCGCCGCGCCCGAGGACCCGCGGTACGACCCGGGCGAGATCGGCGGCATCGTCGGCGCCGACCTGCGGCGCCAGTACGACGTGCGCGAGGTCATCGCACGCCTCGTCGACGGCTCCCGCTTCGACGAGTTCAAGGCCCGCTACGGCCCGACCCTGGTCACCGGGTTCGCGCGCCTCCACGGCTTCCTCGTCGGCGTCATCGCCAACAACGGGGTGCTCTTCTCGGAGTCGGCCCTCAAGGCCACGCACTTCATCCAGATGTGCAACCTGCGGGGGGTCCCGCTCGTCTTCCTGCAGAACATCACCGGGTTCATGGTCGGCCGGGAATACGAGCGGGCCGGCATCGCCAAGGACGGGGCCAAGATGGTGCACGCGGTGGCGAACGCCGTCGTGCCCCGGTTCAGCGTCATCGTCGGCGGGTCGTTCGGGGCCGGCAACTACGGCATGTGCGGCCGCGCCTACGACCCGCGCCTGCTGTGGATGTGGCCCAACGCGCGCATCTCGGTGATGGGCGGCCCCCAGGCGGCGGGCGTGCTCGTGACGGTGAAGCGGGACCAGCAGGCGCGCCGGGGCGGCGGGCTGACGCCGGACGACGAGGCGGCCATCCGCGACCCCATCCTCGCCCGCTACGACCACGAGGGCTCTCCGTGGTACGCGACGGCCCGGCTGTGGGACGACGGGGTGATCACCGCGGCCGAGACCCGCCCCGCCCTCGCCCTCGGCCTGTCGATGGCGGCCAACGCGCCCCTCGCCGACCCGAAGTTCGGCGTCTTCCGCATGTGACAACCATGGCGGCCCTCATACGCCGGCTGCTCGTCGCCAACCGGGGCGAGATCGCCCTGCGCATCGTCCGCGCGTGCCGCGAGCTGGGCATCGAGTCGGTGGCGGTGTGCTCCACCGCCGACGACGGAGCCCCGCACGTGCGCGCGGCCGACCGGGCCGTCACCATCGGCCCGCCGCATCCACGCGACAGCTACCTGAACGTCGGCGCCATCATCGACGCCGCCCGCGAGACCGGCGCCGACGCCGTCCACCCCGGCTACGGCTTCCTGTCCGAGGACCCGGCGCTGGCCGCGGCATGCGCCGACGCCGGCCTGGTGTGGGTTGGCCCCCCCGCCGACGTCATCGCGCGCCTCGGCTCGAAGATCGAGGCCCGTCGGCTGATGCAGGAGGCGGGAGTGCCGATCGTCCCCGGCGAGACCCCCGCCGACCAGACCGAAGCCGGTCTGACGGCCGTGGCCGAGCGGGTCGGCTATCCCCTGCTGCTGAAGGCGTCGGCGGGCGGCGGCGGGCGCGGCATGCGCACCGTGCGAACTCCCGACCGCCTGGGGGAGGCGATCGACGAGGCGCGCCGCGAGTCGGCGTCGGCCTTCGGCGACGGCACGCTGTACGTCGAGCGGCTGCTCGTCCGCCCCCGGCACGTCGAGGTCCAGATTATGGCCGACGGCGCGGGGCGGGTCGTGCACCTGCACGAGCGGGACTGCTCGATCCAGCGGCGCCACCAGAAGGTCGTCGAGGAGGCCCCGGCCCCGGGCCTCGCGCCGGCGGTGCGGGCGCGGCTGACCGATGCCGCGGTCTCCGCCGCCCGGGCCGCCGGCTATCGCAACGCGGGGACGGTGGAGTTCCTCGTCGAGGGCGCCGGCGACGACGCGACCGTCGCGTTTCTCGAGATGAACACCCGGCTGCAGGTCGAGCATCCCGTCACCGAGCTGGTAACGGGCCGCGACCTCGTGCACGCCCAGCTCGCGGTGGCGGGCGGGGCCGGCCTGCCGTGGTCGCAGGACGACATCACGGTGCGCGGCCATGCCGTCGAGTGCCGCGTCTACGCCGAGCGGCCGGCCGAGGGCTTCCTCCCCGACGCCGGCGCCCTGCTCCGCTACCGGGAGCCGGTCGGCCCCGGCATCCGCGTCGACGCCGGGGTCGTCGAGGGCAGCGTGGTCTCCCCCGCCTACGACGCGATGCTCGCCAAGCTCGTCGTCCACGGGGAGACGCGAGCGCAGGCCATGGCGCGGGCGCGGGCCGCCCTCGCCCGCTACGTCGTGCTGGGAGTGCGCACCAACCTCGAGCTCCTGTCGCGCATCCTGCGCCACCCGCGGGTCGTCGAGGGGCCGGTCGACACCGGGTTCCTCGACGCCGAGCTCGATGCCCTGCTGGCCCAGGACGACGAGGGCCCGGCCCTCGCCCTGGCGGCGGCGCTGGCCGTCGACGCGCGGCTCCGCCCGGCCGCCCCCGAGGGCGGGCCGGGCTCCCCGGCCACGGCAAACGATCCCTGGGCCACCCTCGGGGGCTGGCGGCTCTCATGACCCGCCCGCGCCGGCAGCTGACCGTGGAGTCGATCGCCCGCGACGCGGACGCAGGGGCCGGCCGGGTCAGCATCGACGGAATCAACGAGCCGGTGGAGGTGCAGCGGATCGAAGGAGACAGCTACCGGGTCTCGATGGGAGAACGGCGGTTCGAGGTGGTCATCGCCCGCGGGCCGGGCGTCGAGTGGGGCTGGGTGGACGGCCGCGCCTTTCGCTGGACGCGCGCCCCGGACGCGGCCGTCGGCGACCCCGAACCGGCCGGCGACGCGGGGGCCATCCGCGCCCCGATGCCCGCCATCGTGACCGCGGTCGCGGTCACCGCCGGTCAGGCGGTGGCGCGGGGCGACACCCTGGTAGTCCTCGAAGCGATGAAGATGGAGCTTCCGGTGAAGGCGCCGCGCGACGGCCGGGTCACCGCCGTCAGATGCGGCATCGGGGACCGGGTGGACCCTGATACGCCGCTGATGGAGCTGGACAACCGCGATACGGCGCAGGAGTGACGGCCCCCCGCGTCACGGGTCGAACCCTGCCCGCGCCAAGCTCAGGCGGGGGCCGACTCGGACTCGGCCGCCTGGTCGGACCCCAGCTCCGACTCGACGGCTGTCACCACGTCCGCATAGTCGACCATGTCGATCGCGTCGTAGTCGGCCGGGCACCCGAAGTCGCGCTTGCCGGGCGCCGTCGGGTTGCCGATGGTGACGCAAAGCCCGCAGCCGATGCACTTGTCGATGCGCACCGCGCACACCCAGCGATCGTTCGCGTCCTTCTCTTCGACGATGCAGTCTTCGACGGGGCAGGCCGCCTGACAGATCGAGCACGCGAACGCGCCGAAGCAGTGCTCGGGGTCTACCACCGCAACCTTGCGGGGCGCCCGCTTGCGGGGAGTGTTCTGAAGCTTCGTCCACATGGGTTGAGATTATACCGCAGCCGCCCACGGACCCGGGCCGAACGGCCTCGAAGGGCATCGTCCGGAGCGGGTTATCGGGCTCGGGATCGGGTTTACCCCCGGGGTGCACGGGTCGTCGATTCGTCGCCGGCCAGACACAGGATCGCGGCGTCGGCTCCACGATCGAGTGCGTTGTTGGCTTCGTTCCGGATGTCTCCGGGGTTCCAGCCCCGGCTGCGCAACGCGGCGTTGACGCCGAGTTCCTCGAAGCCGGTGCGCGCGTCCTGGATCGTTCGATACACGTGCTGCTGTCGGGTCGTCTCGTTCGCCGTTCGGACGATGATGGCGTTCCCGGCTACGCGGATGTCGATCGTGTGGTAGCGGGCCGCCTTCAGGACGCTCGTCGCATGAGCCGCCGGGTCCGACCGGATGGCCTCGTACTTTTCGGGAACGCCGGCGAGCTCTTCGCGTGCGTCGCGTTGGTACAGCGGTTGCCGCGCCAGCCACCGGGCCCGGGTCGCGCCGAACTCTCGTTCGTCGAGGCTGTTGACCGCGATCGCGGTCTCCACCGGTTCGGTTCTCGCGCTGACCGCGATGTCGTAGAGGTCTCGAACGGGCGCGAACAGCCGGCGGTGCTTCAGCTTGGCCGTGAGCACTTGCGCCGTGCTCAGCACCTTCGCGACGCCGCTCTCGAACCGGGCGTATCTCGGTCGCAGGGTGGGTGTGATCCGAGTCCTGAGCAGTTCGATCCGGCCTTCGGGGAAGTGGATCGTCGGCGGATTCTCGAGATCGATCCGCGTTGCTCCCGCCGCTCTCATCTTGCGCCACAGCTCCGGGTTGTGCTCTTGCTGCAGCAGCGCGAGTCCCGTGTCAGGATGGATGTGGAGGTCGAGATCCGTGCTTCGCCGGTGCTTCCACCGAGCGCCGAGAAGCGTTCCGCCGCCCAGAGCCCAGCCGTCCCGCCCGGGCGTGTGGGGCGTCACGTGCTGGTCGAGGATGGCGTGGGTCCGGGCCAGGATCCCGGCTGCCGGTTCAGGAAGCGACAGTTCTTCCGTCATCGCTCAGACAGTCTGTTCAGATCCCGGTTGCGTTCCGGGTAGCTGTCTGCGGCGCCGCTTCTGTGGATGGCGTTCGCGAGTTGTCGGAAGGTGTACGCCTCCTCGGTCCACGCGAGGATCAGTTCGTCGTCGGTCGCCTCGCGCAGCCACATCGTGACGATGCCGGCCTGCCGCGGCGACGGTTTCTCCGCCCGGACCGCGCCGAAGAACTCCCGGGAGGTCGGCGGCTCCCGCCACCCCGCGCAGGCACTCGCGATGCGTCGCGCGACCGTGCGGCTGTCGGGCCCGATCTCGTCCGCCGGGACCACGATGCCGCAGTCGGCCCGGACCCGGGCGCTTCCCCGACGGTCGATGAACGTCTCGGGCGGCGCGAGCTTCGTGTCGTCAGCGGGGTCGGTCATCGCGCTTCCGTGTCGACAGCCGCAGTATAGCGCGCAGGCTGCGTTCCGCGCGAGGAATGGGCTTGGTGGGTGCACGCGGGTCGTTCCCAAGGCCGGCGACCGCCGACGCCAGCACGTTCGCCGGGTGCCGCGAGGTTCATCAGCGGCTCGCGGTGGACGATCCCACGACCGACTGCCTCGGGCGACGCTACGTGCAATCGAACGTCCAGCCTTCCGGACCGCCCAGGAGCTTGCGTGCGCGGTCTTCTTGAGCGGACTTGTCGGCAAGCGTGAAGAGCACTCGTTCGACATCGACGGCTCTCAGGCCACGGCCAAGAGAAGGCAGTTCTTCGTTGGCCAGCCCGGCGATTTCCCCGCACCAGCGCGCCCAGCGGCAATAGGCTCTCGCATTGTTCAGAGTGATGCGAATGCCGCCCTTGTCGAATCGGAGGTCGGCCAGCGGCGCGAAGGCGCCGTTCGCGAACGCCCGGGCCACCTTGAGGTCGAGCACTGGCAATCGGGGGTCCAGGAACATCAGGATCTTGGTGACGAACGACATCTGACCGAACTGGCGCAGTATCAACCGCTTGAAGTCCAGCAGCTCCGACCCTGCGGCGCCAGGCAGCGGCCGCTCTCCCATCGATCCGACGAGTTCCGCGAACCGATGGAGCTTGGGATCGCCCGTGGGAGTCGCGTCCCGGAAGTCACGCACCTTGGCGTCCCGCCGCCGCGGTTGCCGTGCGTATCCCCAGTACAGCACGTTCGACAAGCCGTCCCTGATGCGGGCGGAGTCCGGGCTGCGCAGCAGTGCACCGATGCGTTCCTCGACGCCTGGCATGTCTTCGCACCGGGATTCTCTCGCCTCGCGGAAATCGTAGACGACCGGCGGATAGTCGTAACCCTCGACAGCCTCACGCAACAACGCCGCGTACTCGCGCCGTGGCAGGCTCGACACTCCCGGTCGCCCGTCATCGAGCTTCCTGCGCCGCACCGGCCGCCTTCGCTTGGCGGGGGGCCGCTCGAGGGTCACCGCGAACGGGTCGGCGTCGGCCCAATCGCGGACGGACCAGAGCACTCCCGGCCGCCCGCGACCGGACCAGAGACCGCTCGCCGCCCCGACCCGGCGCTCGAAGGCGCCGCTGGCCACAAAGTCGTGGTGGAAGTTGCCCGCGTCGAACCGCGTTCCCCAGACGATCTCGTAAACCCGGCGAAGCTGGCTGATGGTGAACGTCGGGGGACAGAACTTCGCGGCAAGGGCCGTGTACTCCAGCTTGGACCGAATCCGATCGACGGCGTCCTGCACAATCCGCTGGTGGTCGAACGCCAAGCGGACGGCACCGCGCTCGATTTCCTCCAACCGGATCAGGGCGGTCGCAGCGGCGTCTCCGCCGTGCCGCAACGCCGGAAGCTGCGCACAGATTGCCAGGTACGCGACCGTCACGACCCGCATGCGGGGGTCGCGGTCCGGAGCGCCGTAGCTGGCCAGCTGCTCCAGGTGCCAGACGTCCGCCTCCGCGTGCAGCCCGGTCTCCTCGACCAGCTCCCGGGCCGCTGCCTGATCGAGGTTCTCGTCCGGCTGCACGAAGCCTCCGGGCAGCGCCCGGCCGCCCAGGAACGGCTCGGCGCCCCGCTCGATCAACAGCACCTGCAGTGCATCGTCGCGAATGGTGAAGACTGCCAGGTCGACGGTGACAGCGAAGGGCGGGTAGATGCCGGGATCGTACTGATGCTCCGCACCGGAGGCCATACAACGAAGCATATCTTCTTGTCGACCTTGACAAGAGTCCATGACTCGGCGTATACTTCTTGTCAATTCCTACAACTACAGGATAATTCTTGAACGCCACACCCCTCGACGCTCTTCGACGCTCGTCGCCGTACGTCTGCCGCGTGGGGGGCCTGCCCTGGCCGTCCCGGCACCGCACTGACAGGTTCTGACACGCGTGTCCGGAGAATGGGAGGATGGCGGGTCTGCCGCCGCTCGGGACCACGACTCGACGAGGAGGCACATGGAACAAGCGAGATGGCACGGGATCGGCGTCCACGATCGCACACGCGCTCCCTACCGAGGTCTCCGGGTGCGGCACGAGCTGGCCGACGCCGCGCGCGGTTACGACTGGCCGCGGGTGCTCCGCATCCTCGACGACCACCCCGAGTGCGTGAACGCGAGCCGCCCCGGCGGCCGCTCGCGCTACGCGCCCCTTCACCAGGCGGCCCATGGCGGCGCCCCCGCGTGGGTCGCGAACCGGCTCATCGACATGGGCGCCTGGCGGACGCTCCGCACCCGCGACGGCGAACGGCCGATCGACATCGCCCGCCGGCGGGGCCGGCCTTCCCTGATTCCGATCCTGACGCCGGTCTACCGGCGGCGCCGCCTGCCCGCACACGTCCTCGCCAGTCTTCAGCGCCACTTCCACGCAGTGATCCGCCAGCATCGTCCGGGGCGGGCGCCCTCCCTGCGGCTGCCGGAGCTGGAGCCGCTGCTCGAGCTTGGCGGCAAGAAGGTCTGCTTCGAGGTGCCCGGCATGTACGGCGGCTTCCGGTACCGCCTCGTGGGCGACTGCGTCGTGCCACGGCTTCTCGTCGAAGCCTACTGCCGCGTGGTCGAGGGCAGCCCCATACGCTACGAGGTCACCCCCTCGGGCTGGCGGCGCCTCGGCCCCGCCGACGAACCGGGGTCCGATCGCCCGCCGCACGGGCGCCGACCGGCCGGCGGCGCGCGCCGTGCGAGACGTCCTGCATCCACATCCGCGCGTTCCGCGTCCGACACCGCCGGCGCGTTCGAGGCCCTGCCCAGCCGCGCTCACCGCGCCGGCATCTCCTGTCGCAAGACGCATCTGGCGTTCGTCATGGACATGAACGACATCCCCTGGTCCTGGGAGACGCCGGAAGCGGTCCTGGAGGAGCGCCTGCGGAACACCGACCCGGCAGCCTACCGGGAGTTCCTGCAGGACCGGGAGGAAGCGTGACGGCCCGCGGACGGGTCGCCGGCGCGCGCGGAGCGGAGCGGCGAGACCATGGAAGGCGTCCCTTGAATCGCGGGGAGTACCTGGGCCGCGATTGCGTGAAGGCTTTCATCGAGTGGCTTCGCCCGAGGGTAGCCGGCACAGAACCCTTCGAGCACAGCTACCGGATGCTGAGGCCGTTCTGCCGGTGGCACTGCGGTTCCCTCTGGGAGGCGCAGGAGAGGTACTGCTGGGGTGGCGAAGACTTCGCGGCCACGCAAGAGAAGCTGGATGGTTTCCGCTGCAAGATGCGCGCGGCGAAGGAAACCGGGGACAACTGTCGTTTCGTCGCGGCGGCGCTCGAAGTCCTGCGATGGGGCGGCGTCTCACCCCGCAACGGCAAGAAGTTGTGCGGACTGGGCCAGGGGGCGCTGCCGACATTCCGCGCGGCTGCCTGCCGGCTCGAGCCGTCCCGGGCGGACACGTCGCAGTTGGGCGGTGTGCAGTACATGAACTCGGGGTGGACCAAGGTCTATTCGCTGATGCTCCATGACTTTCCGATCTACGACGGGCGGGTGGGCGCGGCCATGGGCTACCTCGTACGGCGATACTGTTACGACGAGGGACTCCCCGGAGTCCCGAAATCGCTGCGATTCCGGTGGCTGGCCGGGAAGGGCAACCACAACCGCAACCCGTCGGCGGGCCGCCTGCAGTTCCCGCGGCTGAATCACGCCGATCCCCGGACGTGGGCGGAGTGCAACGTATGGGCTGCGTGGATCCTGAGTGAGGTGCGCTGCGAAGGGAGATTCGGCGAACTCGATGCCGATCATCGCCTGCGGGCACTCGAGGCGGCCCTGTTCATGATCGGCTACGAGCTCCCCCGCCACTCTCCATAGCGACGACGTGGTCCCGGTTCCCCTGGGCCAGAACAGCACGGCCGGCCGCGCGCGCGAGCGTCGCGATGATCGCCTCACAATGCGCACGATGCATCGCCGTCGCTCAACCGGCGCCTGGCCGAGGGCGGAACAGGTCGTTGAAGACAAGCTCGTCGGCCCGCCGGTTGCTGGCGAAGAACGCCGCGAGACGCTTGCGCAGCAGCAACGCCGCCGTCAGATGGACATACCCCGCCCCGCGATCGGCCACACCGCCTCGACCCGGTCTCCCCGGACGCCGTAGAGCTGGTCGTAGAGGTTCACCACTGGGTCGCAGTGCGACACGATCAGCTCGAGCTTGTCGCCGACGCGGTAGGTGCGGCTGGCGTTCTCCTCGTAGCGGAGGGTCCCGAACTCGTCCGACCCGGACGTGTAGCTCATGCCGGTCTCGCCGGCGACGATCGGCCAGGGCCGGTTGATGGTGTTGGCCTTGGCGCCGGCGTCGGTGGTGGCGCGGCCCTCGTACTGGGCGTTCAGCACCGTGGTCAGCACCGTCAGGGCGGGGGCGAAGTCGCTGTAGACCTCGTCGTCCTCCTCGCCGCCGATTCCGAGGTACTGCGCGTCCATGAACACGTAGCTGCCGACCTGCACGTCGGTCAGGCCCGGCGTCTCGTGGTCGATGTTGTAGGTGCCGGTGCCGCCGCCGCTGAAGATGCCGGTGTCGAGCCCCGACCGCTTCATGCGGTCCGCGGTATCGGCGGCGGCTTCGAGATTGGCGAGGGTCCGCTGGCGCCGCTCGGCGAAGCCGGTCACGTGCTGCGAGCCGCCGTCGTAGCACAGCATGCCCCGCAGGCGCAGCCCAGGCAGCGTGTCGACGAGCTGCGCGAGCTCGAGGGCGGGGGCCCCCGGGGTGATGCCGGTGCGGTGCCCGCCGGGGTCGACGTCGACGGTGACGTCGGCGACGACCCCCGCCTCCGCCGCCGCGTCAGACAGGTCGCGGGCGTTGGCGGCGGTGTCGACGGCCTGGACGAAGCCGTCGCACCACTTCCGCAGGTACATCGCGCGGCGGATCTTGCGCGGGCTCACGTTCACCGTGGTCAACAGGATCTGCTCGACGCCGTGCTCGAACATCACCTCCGCCTCGGAGAGCTTCGCGGCGCAGATGCCCACCGACCCGGTGGCGATCTGCAGCCGCGCGATGGCCGGGCACTTGTGGGTCTTGGCGTGGGGGCGGCTGGCGATGCCGTTGCGGGCGACGGTGGTCTGCATCCGATCCAGGTTGCCCTCCAGGCGATCCAGGTCGACGCAGAGGCAGGGCGTGTCGAGGTCCCACTTGGAGATGCCCGCCTCGACCCGGCCGCCGAGCGCCTGCTGCCGCATCTCCGCCGCGCTGTAGCCCTTGACGGGCTTGGGAATCCAGACCGACGCGGCGCCGGCGCCGGCCGCGTGCAGGAAGTGACGACGAGACAGGGGATGGGTCATCGAACAAGCTCCTCTCGCCGGTGGTTATACCGCAAAGCCGGCGCAATTGGGAATCGCGGGGCCGGGTCAGAAACGGAACAGCCGGTTCACCTTCACCACCAGCCCGCGGTTGCGGAGCCCCGAGGCCGAGAACCGGTCCGGCCTCAGCGGGTCGCTGTCGCGGTCCTCGGTGTAGACGACGAACAGCTCGCTGCCGGGGCTGTACTCCCACCGCAGCCGCAGGTTGTTGCTGACGGTGCGGGTGCTCGAGTTGTACTGGACGAGGCCGCTGAAGAACATGCGCGGCGAGAGGGTCCAGGTGATGCGCGAGACGAGCAGGTCGGCGCGGAACGACCCCTGCGGCGTGTCGATCCAGTTCACCGACACCGTCGGCTCGACGGCGAGCTGCGGGACGAGGACGAAGCGGGCGCGCCGAAAGCCGACGGACCTGATGGTGCCGTTATAGTACTCGCCCGTCCGCACCGTGACGACGCCGCTCAGGCGGCGCTGCCCGCCGAGGGTGTAGGTGGTCTCGAGGTCGCGGAAGCGGTAGCCGCCGACGGGCAGCACCACGTCCCGCCCCGGCTCGAACGGCTCGACGAGGAACTCGTAGTTCTCCGCGGCCGAGATGCCGATGCGGTCGCTGTTCTCGAGCTCGGTCAGGAACGCGAGCTGCGTCTGCCGGGTCTCGACGAAGCCGGTGTCCGCGGCCTCGACGTAATCGAAGGCGCCCTCGAGCCGGAACTGGCGGATCGCGTCGATCGAGGCGGGCCGGGGGCTGAACCGCGCCGACCCGAACGAGCGCCGGAAGTTCTCGCGCCGCCAGAACCCGACCTCGGGCCGGAAGTTGTCCTCGACCGTCAGGTGATCGGCCTGGAACCCGTAGCGGTCACCGTTCCAGGTGAGCTGCCCCTGGTAGCTCATGTCGCGGCCCTGGCGGCCCGGCGTCCGCGTCCGGGCCAGGTAGGCGACGGCGCTGACGTTCTCGTAGAACGAGAACGTGCCGTCGGCGCCCAGGGTCTGGCTGGCACCGTCGCCCGCGAGCGACACCGATCGGTTCGTGAAGAGGGCCCCGACGGCGCTGCGGCGCAGGATGTCCCGCTTGATCCGCGCGACGGTGAAGTGGGTCGCCTCGACGCCGGCGTTCGGCGCGTCATCCGCCTGCATGCTCAGCGCTCCCACGTCGAAGGCGCCGACCTTGCCGGTGACCCGCCCGCCGCCGACGATGGGCACCACGGCGCCTTCCTGGAGCCCGATACGCCGGGAGTAGAACAGCGTGGGGGCGCGGCTCTCCTCGCTGGACCTCCCGCTGCCGATCAGCCGCAGGGCGCCGTCGCGAAGGCTGGGGCCGCCCCCCCGGGCGAAGTCGAAGATGCCGCGGTTCTCGAGGAAGAACTCGCGCTTCTCGGGGAAGAACAGGTTGAACCGGGTCAGGTTCACCTGCTGCTCGTCCACCTCGACCTGGGCGAAGTCGGTGTTCCAGGTCAGGTCCGCGGTCAGGTTCCGGGTGATGCCGTACTTGACGTCCACCCCGAAGTCGCCGTCGCCGTCGTTGCGCCGCGGCTCGTCCAGCGTGAGGTCGGTGGTGACCCCGGAGATGCCGTACGGCTTGATCTCGAGGTTGGTGCCGCTGTCGGGCACGTCGAGGCCCACGAGGAGGGCGGCGTCGGACATGCGGAAGAAGCCCCGGCGGCCGGCCGCGATCGGCACCGACGTGATGTAGGTCTGCTCGTTCTTCCGGCGCACGAGGCGGCGAATCTGCACCCCCCACTGCTGGAGCGGGCCCGGCCGGTAGCGCAGCGACTTGAACGGAATCTCCATCTCCACCGTCCAGCCGCCGTCGAACCGTCCGGTGCGCACGTCCCACACCGGGTTCCAGTCGCCGTTGGGGTTGCCCTCGTTGGTGATGCCGAAATCGCCGATCGCCCCCAGCGCGTTGGTGTAGAAGGCCACCCCGTTGCGGCGGTCGTTGAAGGTGTCGAACGCGACCCAGAACGAGTCGTTCTCGCGCAGCTGGGGGGTGTCGCGCCGCATCTCGTTCGCCACCCACTCGCCGGGCGGGGCCGAGTCCCACGCCCGACCGCTGACGTAGATGTTCTCCTCGTCGAACAGGATCCACGCCTCGGTCTTCTCGGTCGCCGGCGCGCCTTCGACCGGCATCTGCTGGACGAAGTCGCTGATGGCGGGCACGGCCTCGTACGCCGGCTCGTCGAGCACGCCGTCGAGCCGGATGCCGGTGGCGAGGCGGACCGCCCGGACCGACGCTCGGCCCTGCGCGTCGCGGGTCACGACCGCCGGGGGAAGGGGCGGAGTCGGCCGGTCGGGCACGCCGGCGAGGGCGAACCCGCCGACGCTCGCCGTGTCGCCCCCGGGCGCCTCCTGCGGCTCGGGAATCCCCGCCGCCGGGGTTCCCGGCACCGTCGCCGCGCCGGGCAGTCCGCTGCCCTGGGGCGCACTCGGAGCGGCGGCCGCTCCTGGAACGCCCGTGGCGAAGAGCGCGGACACGATGGCCAGGAACGCCGACGCGGCGAAGGGCCGCCGGACCACCGACTGACCGGATGCGGGCAGATGCAATGTCAACACCGGCGCGGATCGGGAGGGAGATGGGGCATGCGCAAGAGGCGAGTCCATCGAACGGAGCCAGTGCCGGGCATCCCGGCGGCTCGAAGTGCTAGAGGGGCAGATGCCGCCTCGCGCAATCGAGAATGCCGAGCTTTCTCGCGAGAGACTTGACGGCGCTGCTTCGGATCTTCCGACGTTCGAGCTTCAGATGGGGTCCCGACGGAAACGGCCGTCACCACTCCCGTACCGGTCGCCGGCTTGACGAGAAAGGAATGCGTCGTCTCCACGACACGATGCGTCGGGGCGCACGCTTGCAACATCTTGAGGACGTCCAGAACCCGGATCTCCGCCGCCACTACGCTGCCGTTCGGAGATAGTCCATCGGCGGAGTCGTCTCCACGGGGGTGAGGTCTTCGACCGCCATCTCGGCCACGGTGACGGACGCTTCGCGGTCAGCCGGCCAGACGTCGAGACCATCGGGGCGTTCCCGGGTGCTCCGAACGCGTTCGACTGCATCGCGCCATTCCTTGATCGCGGTCTCATCCGTCGTGCTCAGAAACGCGTGTACGGCGTCTCGAAAATCACGGAAAGTCGCAGCGTCCCTCGCCAACGCGTCGAGGGTGCCGACCAGCATCTCGCGAACCAGCGGCTGCACCTCGTCGACCGCGGAAGCCCCGGCGTCGATCACGAGCCCGGCCGGCGTCGCGCCTTCCAGCCAGACTCCCGTCGAATCCTGATGCGCCACGAGCCGGCCGGTGAGCTCGACCCTGGCGATGAAGCCTCGCCCAAGCGTGACACCCCGATGCGTGAACCACAGCGGCCACGTTCGCATCGACATCCGACCCTGCCTCTCCACGCGCAAGCTCCCGACCTGGACGGTCCCCCGGCGACAGTCTTGTCGCCGAGCCGTCCGCCCGCCGGCCGTTCGACAGAATACGCCCAAGCCGGCACGCAGGTGCTGGAGACCCGCGACCCGCCTCCACAGGCCAATTCTATCGAAAGACCTCGCTCATGGGGCGTCCGGAGTACCCGGTCATCTCCAGGTACCCGCGCCCCCGGACCTGCCGGCCGTCGACCCGGCCGGTCACGGTGACCGCGCCCTCCCAGTAGGTCACGCCCGTCGAGGCGCCCGTGTCCAGCTCCTGGGCGTCGAGGGCGGCGGTGACGGCGAGGCTCGCCCGCCGCCCCGGCAGCTCGACGCGCCACTCGACGGGGTAGGCGGCGCCGCTGGCCGGCGAGGTCCACCGCCGCCCGGGGACGAGGCGCACGTCTTGCCGATCGAGCGCCGTCGCCGCGCCGTCGCCGGCCACCCAGGTGCCGGCGGAGTGGTCGTCGGGCCCCCCGTCGGCGCGGCGCAGCTGGAAGACCATGAGCTCCGCGCCGTCGTCGAGCTGCAGCGAGAACCAGTCCCAGCCGACCTGACCGGGCTCGAGGAACGTCGTGCCGAACTCGTGGTCCATCCAGCTCGCGCCGGTCACGTCGGTCCACTCGCCGTCCAGCCGGACCCGGCCCGTCGTCGGCATCCGGGTCATCGAATAGTACTGCGAGGCGTTGCCGGCCGACGGTCCCTTCCGGCTGAGGCCGTTCTCGCCATGGAGGGTCGGCCCCTTGCCGGGCTCGAGGTCGAGCTCGACCCCGAACGACCGGTCGACCACCTCCAGCCGGTGGCGGCCGCCGTCGAGAAAGGCCCGCCAATCGCCGTTCCAGACGTCGAGGGTCTCCTCGCCCGCGCCGGCCCAGCCGAGCCCGCCGCGATCGAGCCGCTCGCCGAACAGATGGCGGCCGGTCCCGAGATCGGTCACCGCGAGGTGGGCCATGTGGAGATCGCGGACGGCCCACCGCGACGGGTTCTCCGGCGCCGGGTCCACGCCGACGCGGAAGAAGGTCACCTGGTAGCCGAACCGGCGGCCGCGGTCCGAGGCGAGGTTGCCGGTGTAGTACCACCACTCGATGCGGTACTCCGGATGGCTGCCGTGGTCCCGGGGAAACTGCCAGACATGGCCGGGCTCCGCTTGGCGCCAGCCCCCCGGGGTCACCAGGCCGCCGGTCTCCTGGCCGAGCGCGGCCCCGGCGCAGAGGCAGCCGAGAAACGCCGCCGTCCACACGGAACGCGCCGCCCGTCGCTGGCGGCGGACCTCCCGCCACGGGCTGTCGGCCGCACGCCGACACACCGGCGACGCCGCACGGTGGCGGGCATCGCTCATCGTTCCGCCCCCGCCGCCACCTGCGAGGCCACCCGGGCCGGATACAGGCCGGTCAGCGCCGTGGCGGCCGCGATGAGGACCGTCGACTGCGCGAGGAACCCGAGAGGCAGATGGAACTGGATGGTCCAGCCGAAGCTCTGCACGTTGATGACGTAGATCAGGATCAGCGACAGCGCGACGCCCACGGCCAGCCCCACCCCCTGGCTGAGGAGCCCGATCATCGCGGCCTCGATGACCACCATCCGCCGGATCTGCCGGCGGCCGGCCCCGACCAGCCGCAGCATCGCGAGCTCGCGGCGGCGCTCGAGCACCAGGGTCAGCAGGGTGGCGGCCACCCCCAGGATCGCGACGGCGATGGCGATGGCCTGCAGCGCGTAGGTAATGGCGAACGTGGCGTCGAAGATGCGCAGCACCTCGGCGCGGAGGGTCCGGTTGGTGCGGATGAAGAGCCGGTGCTCCTCGCCGGCCGCGGCGAGCAGCTCGTCGCGCACCGCTTCCGGGTCCGCGCCCGGCGTCAGGTAGAGCGTGAGGCCGCCCGGCCGGCGGGGGGCGTAGTGGGCGGCGAAGGTCGTCTCGTCCATCACCACGATGCCGCGGTCGCTCGAGTAATCGTAGTACACGGCGGCCACACGGAACGGACGCGGCCCCCGCGGGGTGTCGAGCTCGATGCGGTCGCCGACCGCCGCCCGGTGCTTGATTGCGAAGCTCTCCGACACCGCAACCGCGTCTTTTCCGATCGCCCGCCGCATGGCCGCCGGCCCGTCCGCCGGGGCCTTGAACAGCAGCGCCCCGTGCTCGAGCAGCACCTCGAAGCGGCCCGCGCCCAGGACGATCAGGTCTCCGTCGGGGCCGTACGGCAGATCGACGGTACGGAAACCGTCCACCGCGACCACCGCCGGGTGCGACGCGATCCGCCGCTCGGCCGCCTCGGAGACCCCCGCGGACGCGCCGACCCGCCCCCCGTCCGCGACGGCCACGAAGAGATCCGCCTGCAGGGTCTGTCCGACCCAGTAGGCCACGGTCTCCCTGAAGCTGCCGACCATGATAGCGATGGCCGCGAGCATGGCGAGGCTGACGACGAGCGCCGACACCGAGACGGCCAGCCGAGACACCGACGCGGACAGGTTCGCGTGGGCCAGCAGGCCCTCGATGCGGAACCGGCCGGCGAGGAGCGCGCGGCCCCGGCGGCGCAGCCATTCCAGCAGAACCGGCACCAGCGCCGCCGCCCCGAAGACGACGGCGAGCGCCGCCCCGAGGCCGAACACCGGGAGCCCCCCGACCGCGTCCAGCGTCGACAGCCACCCCCCGGCGGCGAACAGCCCCGCCGCGACCAGGGCCGCCCGCCGCGGGAACCGCCCGCGGCCCATTCCCCCGTCGGGCGGGCGCACCGCGGCGATCGGCGTGACCCCCGCCGCCTCCGCCGCCGGCATCGCCGCCGCGATCAGGGCGAGGGGAATCGCGACGGCCCCCGCCAGGGCCAGGTCCGCCGCCCCCGGCGGCGGCACCACGGCCTGCGACGTCACGTACAGCGTGTTGACGGTGGTCGAGGTCAGGGCCACCGCGGCGCGGGCCAGCCCCCATCCCAACGGGGCGCCCAGCGCCGCGGCCAGGGCCGCCAGCACCGCCGCCTCGCCCAGGAACAGGCCGAGCACGAGACGGCGGGTCGCGCCGAGGGCGCGCAGGACGCCGATCTCGGCGCGGCGCGAGATGACCGAGACGGCGACGGTGTTGTAGACCAGGAACAGCCCCACGACCAGCGCGATCCAGGACAACGCGGTGAGGTTGAAGTGGAAGGCGGCGAGCATCCGCTCGACCTGCCGCCCCCGCTGGGCGGGGCGCTGCACCCGGAGCCCCGCCGGCAGCCGCGCCGCGATCGCGCCCTCGACGTCGTCGACGGCGGACGCTTCGAAGAGTTGAATCTCGACCCGATCGACCCAGCCGAGGCCGTCGAAGCGCCACTGCGCGGCCGCGATGTCCAGGAGAGCCAGCCGGCCGTCCACCACCCGGGCGGGCCCCTCGTCGAGCAGCAGGCCGCGCACGACCATCTCGTGCACCGCATCGCCGACGACGAGCCGCACCGGCGCCCCGACGTCGATGCCGTGCCGCCGTGCGAACCGCTCGGTCAGCACGATCGACGCAGGGTCGAGCAGGACGTCGAGCAGCTCCTGCGGCCGCGGGGGACGCCCCTGCCTCGAGAACCGCAGCAGCTGGTACTCCCGGAACGGCCGGTCCCGCAGCACGTCGACCCCCAGCACGCGGAGCCGGTGGCCGGCGCCGTCGGCCGTTTCGAGCCGGGCGTTGCGATCGATGACGGGACTGACGCGCCCGTACTCGCGCAGCCACCCCATGCCGGCCAGCTGCTCTTCCGGCACCCCGACCCCCGCCCCCACGATCTCCAGCGACGTGCGGCCCGCGACGACGTCGAGCGCGGTCTCGAAGCCGCGCACCGATGCGGTGTTGGCGAGGCGGATGGCCACCACCACCGCCACCCCGAGCGTCAGCCCCGCGACGGTGACGACGCCCCGCGCCGGGTCCCGCCGCAACGCCCGCACGATGAACTGGCGGAAGAGGGTCACGTCTCGATCAGGGCGGGGACACGGACCCCCGCCGGTGGTCCGGGGTCCTCGGCGCCGTCCCGCAGGCGGAGCACGCGGTCGGCGGCGCCGGCAAGGGCCTGGTCGTGGGTGGCCAACAGCACCGCGACCCCGGTCTCGCGGTTCAAGTCCAGCAGCAGCGAGAGCACCCGCCCGCCGTTGTCCGAGTCGAGGTTGCCGGTCGGCTCGTCGGCGATGACGAGAGCGGGCCGGTGCACGAGCGCCCGCGCGACCGCCGCCCGCTGCAGCTCACCCCCCGAGACCCGCGCGGGATAGTGGTGCAGCCGATGCGCGAGCCCCACCCGCCGGGCCCCTTCCTCGGCGCGGGCCAGACCGTCCCCTCGTGGCGCGCCGGCGAGGAGCAGCGGCAGCGCGATGTTCTCGGCGAGAGTGAGCGTCGGAAGCAGGTTGAAGAGCTGGAAGACGAAGCCGACCCGGTCGCGCCGCAACGCGGTCAGCCGCTCGTCGTCCAGGCCGGCAAGGTCGACGCCGTCGACGGCCACCGTCCCCGCCGTCGGCCGGTCCATGCCCCCGCAGAGGTGCAGCAGCGTCGACTTGCCGCATCCGGACGGTCCGACCACGGCCACGAACTCGCCGGCCGCGAGCTCCAGGTCGACCCCCCGCAGCGCGTCCACCGCGCTCTCGCCGTCGCCGTAGCGCTTGTGCAGGTCGCGGGCCCGGAGCACCGGCCCGGGTCCACTGCCGCCGCGGGCCCGGGACGTCACCACCGGACGGGCTCGGACCACTGCGAGCAGAACGGCTCCGGCAACCAGTGAAGCCCCGGATCGCCGATCGGGCTGCCGGGGGGAGCCGACGGCGGCTCCCACGCCTCGACGACGTCGGCGGGGGCCTCGAGAAAACGGGTGACGTCGCGGCGCAGGGAGCCCACGTGCGCCGCATGAGCGATCCGGTCGAGCTCGCCAAGACCGCTGGTCGCCCACCCCTCGCCAAGGAACCGGTCCAGCCGGTGGGCGGCGACCGCGCGCACCTGGCCCATCGGGGCCACCGATGCCAGGCGGATCAGCCGATCGACGAGCACCCGCTGCACCGCGCGTTGCACCTCGACCTGATAGCCGTCGGTGGACAGCTCCCCGAAAGCCGTGTCCCACAGCGTGTCGATGACCTCGACGAGCCCCGGCAGGCCGCCGTCCAGCGCGTGCTGCTCGACCAGCCGGGCCGCCCGGTCGGGCCGGAGCAGCGCCGACACCGTGAGGTCGGCGGCGACCACCGCGGGGGTGATGCGGTCGAAGGTCGCCCCCGTGTAGCGGGGAAACAGCTCGCGATGGCGTCCATACCCCGCGGGGCGGGGCGGGATGAGGTCGACCACCGAAACGGGAACGGTGAGCTCGTCGGCCCGCAGGGTCCGCGTCAGCGCGTCGAGCGCCGCCCGCTGGTCGGCCGCCGGCACCACGCGGAGCGGCTCGCGCCCGTCTCCCCGGAACGCGTAGTTGTAGTCGACGCCGCCCAGGGCCGACGCCGCCGCCTCGATCTGGTAGCGATGGTGCAGGAACAAGGGCACCAGCGCCTCTTCGAGCCGGGCCAGGGGGACGCCGTTCCGCACCGCGGTTTCCCCGAACCGGTCGAGCGCGGCGCGCCGCACCTCGAGCATGCGCAGCAGCTCGGCCGCGGGGTCGGTGCCGTTGGCCCAGATGTGGACGCGGGGGTTGGCCCCGGTGTCCTGCCCGGTCAGGAACCGGAGGTCCGCGTCCCACGCCGCGTCGAGCACCGCCCCGAGGGCCGCCGGCTCGTCCGTCCCGGCCGGAAAGTCCTGATAGCCGTAGCGAATCGCCACCTCGTCCCAGGCCCCGATGCCGACGTCGTAGGCGTCCGACAGATCGATGCGCCCGTCCCGGTTGACGGTCACCAGGGGATGCGGATAGTCCATGACCGAGATCCGCCCCTGCTCGCTCGCGTAGTAGTTGTGGCCGAGCCCGATCGTGTGCCCGACCTCGTGGGCCGAGAGCTGGCGGATGCGGGCGAGGGCCATCTCGGACAGCTCGGCCGGCTCCTCGTCGCCGTCGAGGTAGGGCGACAGCAGCCCCTCGGCGAGCAGGTAGTCCTGGCGGACGCGGAGCGAGCCGAGGGTGACGTGCCCCTTGATGATCTCGCCCGTGCGGGGGTCGGTGACCGACGAGCCGTAGCTCCAGCCCCGGGTCGAGCGGTGCACCCACTGGATGACGTTGTAACGGACGTCGAGGTTGTCGGCGCCCTCGGGCATCATCTCCACCCGGAACGCGTCGCGGTAGCCGGCCGCCTCGAACGCCTGGTTCCACCACCGGGCGCCGTCGAGGAGGGCGGAGCGGACAGGCTCCGGCGTCCCCCGGTCGAGGTAGTACACGATGGGCTCGACGGGCTCGCTGACGGCGGCCGCGGGGTCCCGCTTCTCGAGACGATGGCGCCGCAGGAACCGTTGCGTCATCGGCTGCCCGAGCGGAGCGCCGTAGTCCTCCCAGGTCAGCGCCCCGAAGCCCGAGCGAGGGTCGTAGCGACGGGGCGTATAGCCGTCGTCCGGGAGCTCGACGAACGAATGGTGCTGGCGCACCGTCACCGCCCGCGCAGTGGGCGCCACCGCCCCGAGCGAGCCGCGCCCGAACCCCGGCCCGCCGCCCCGCGGGTCGCCGGTGAACGTCAGCCGCGCCTCGAGCTCGGTGTTGCGGGGAAACCCCCGGGTGCGCGGCAGATGGACGGCGCTGCGGCTCTCGTCGAGCCGGTAGGTCCCGGGCAGCCGGTCCGCCACGCCGTGCGCGTCGCGGAGGAGAAACGGCGTCACGTCGACCAGCACCGTCCCGTCAGTCTCGGCCTCCACCGTGAACCCCCAGAGCACCGAGGTCGCGAACGCCTCCTCCAGCGCCCGCGCCTCGTCGGGGTTCCCGGTGTCGACCCGGTAGCGCTGGTTGGGCTGGACCAGGAGCACCCTGGGTCCGACGCGCTCGAACCGGACGAGGGCGGTCGCCCCGAGCTGCCCGCGGTCGAGCCCGATGTCGTTCGACCCGACCCCGGCGGCGAGCGAGCGTACGTAGAGCAGATCGTGGTCGAGCCGGGCGACCTCCATCCACAGCGTGCCGGCTCCCGCGTCCCAGTACAGCGGCAGCAGCCCGCTCAGCCGCTCCATGCCCGCCGTCCGCTCGGCGATGGACGGCCGGTCCTGAGCAAGTCCGGGAACCGACGAGCACACGAGCGCGGCAAGGAGCAGCGGCAGGGACCGCCTCCAGAGTAAAGACATGGCTTCCTTCTGTGGGTTTCAGCGGGCCGCCGTCAGTTGCGGCGCGTCGGGTCGGCGACGTAGCCGCGGCGGGTCCGGACCGTATGGTCCCGTCCCTGGATGCGGACCCGAATCGACCGATAGCTGCCGTCGGCCGGCCGCGTGGGCCGGTACCCGAGCATGTACTGGTGATTCAGCTCTTCCGCGATGCGCGCCGTGGCCGGCCCCAGCTCGGGGCTGTCGCGCACCACCTCGGTGTAGCCGCCGCTCTCGGTGGTGATCTCGCGCAGCGCGGAGGGATTGACCCGATCGTTGATGGCGCGGGTATCCGGCGCGTCGATGGCGATGGCGTAGACGAATGCGGAGTTGCGGCGGAGCTGGCGGCGGACGTCCCGCACGTTGGCGAGGCTGCCGGTGTCCGAGCCGTCCGAGATGAGCACCACCGCCGCACGGGGATGCTCGCGGTCCTCGAACAGGGGCAACGCGTTCATCATCGCGTCGTAGATGCTCGTGCCGCCCCAGGGCCGGACGTCATCGAGCCGGTTCCGGAGCTCGCGCGGCCCCACCGTCCAGGGCACGGCGATGCTGGGTTCGTGGTTGAACACGCTGATGAAGACCTCGTCGCCCACGTCAAGCCGGTCCGTAAGGAAGTGATCGAGGGCGAGCCGCGCGTCGTCGATGCGCTGGCCGAACATGCTCTGGCTGACGTCGAGGACCACGCCCACGCTGAGGGGAACGCGCTCGCGGGTGAAGTGGGTCAGGGGCTGCGGCCGGCCGTCCTCGAAGATCTGGAAGTCGTCCCGCTCGAGGTCACCCACGAGCCGTCCGTCGGCGTCGACGACGGTGGCCGCCATCACGACGATCTCGACCCCGGTGCGGAAGAAGTCGTCTCCGCGGTCGGCCGGCTGGCCGGACACGGCCGCCGACACCACGCCCGCGGCGAGCGGCGCAAGCAGCATCCCGGGCACTGTGCGGCGACCCATGGCGTCAACGGTCATTCTACGCGAGCCGCGAGCCGGGCGCCAGACTCGCGACGCCGAGCTCCGTCCGGCGATGCGCGACCAGCCGGCGAGCCGACGGCCGCAACCCGGCCGAGGCGTGACCGGCCCGCGAAGCCGCCGGCCGCAACCCGGCCGAAGCGCGAACGGCCTGCAAGCCGACGGCCGCAAACGAAAAAAGGCCCGGATGCTTGCGCACCCGGGCCTCTTCCCAAGCTTGCCTTGCGGCTTGCCGGCCTATTCGGGCTCGGTGGGGTCGGCGCCGTCGCGAGGAGCGCCGGTGCCCGACGAGCCCATGAACAGCTTGCGGCCGTCCCTGAAGGTCAGGTCGCGGCCGTTGCCCTTGTTCGAGCCGTCCTTGGCCTGGTAGCCGTCGACGATGATCTCGGTGCCCGGCAGCAGCGACTGCCGGTTGAAGCCCCGACGCAGCAGCGTGTTCGGGGTGCCGCCCTCGACCATCCAGCTCGTGACCGAGCCGTCCTCGTTCGTGACGTCCAGGTGGACCCACGCGTGCGGGTTGATCCACTCCATCCGCGTCACCACCCCTTCGAGGTGGAGCGGACGGTTGGCGTCGAACTCAGCCGAGAACGCGTGATGGGCATCCCCGGGGACGGTGGCCAGACCCACAAAGGCCGCTACCGCCGCGACAACTAGCATTCTTCTCATCTCTGACGCCTCCTCGCTGTGTAAGCTCACACTCCGGTGATTATCGAAATTCCTCCGCCCCGTGTCAATACCCCGACTCGGGTCGCCCGCATCGCCCCCCTATTGGGGCGGCTCGAGCACGATCTGCCGGTCGGAGCCGACGCCGGAAGCCCGGAAGACCGGGGTCAGGTCGGGGTCCTTGCGCAGGTGCCCGTACATCAGCTCCTCGGCGAACTCGACGCACTTGAACTCGAGCAGCTGCATGTTGTCGTCGATGCGGCGATACAGCGGCAGGCTGATCGTCCACGGCCGCGTGTAGGTCTCCGGGTCGGTGATGGTCGCCTCGTACATCAGGTGGTTGGGGCTGATCGCGGTGTAGCGCTCCTCGACGTGCAGCGAGTTGCTGTGGTGGTTGCCCGAGCTGTCGAGCCAGGTGTCGGGCACCTGGGCGGTCACGTCGATGACCAGGGTCTCGCCGTCCCAGCGGCCGATGTTGTGGCCCATCCACGCGTCGACCGGCGCCTCGAAGTCGGGGCGGTCCATGTACACGATGCGGCTGGCGCTCGCGAACTCGTAGGCGAGGAGCACGTACTCGGGCGTCTGCACGAGCTGGAAGGGGTACGGCATGTACGTCGCGCGCGGCACGCCCGGCATGTAGCACTTCACCGCGGGGTCGCGCTCGAGCCAGTACTGCAGGTTCTCCTGCTGCTGGGCCCGCGCCTCGTCGGTGTAGGGAATCTCCCCGCCCTCGACGATGCCGAGGCCGCCGGGAATCGCGCCCAGGGACGCCAGCTCGACGACCGGGCCGAACCGCGCCGCGTGCGGCTCGATGTCCCAGTGGGCCGAGCCGATGGCCTGCCAGATGCCGTTGAGGTCCGGGTTGCCGGCGGCGGTGCGCGGCGCCATGTACTCGTCCTGCGCCTGAGCCGGCTGGACGGCCACCGTCAGGCCGAAGACCATCACGGCCGCCGTCAGTCCGGCAATCGTTGCTGTTCTGAGCCGATTTCGCATATCTCTGTGTCTCCCTCACACGCCCATGCGTGTCTGACCGGCGGGGACCCCGCACGACCGCGGGCTCCGCGCCACCCCGAGCTTGCCCTAACGAGAATACAACCCTACGACAACAGTCCGATGAGGCGCGCGCCGATCGTGACGCTCGTCCAGAGCGCGATCGACGTCACCCCCACCACCCTTGGCCAGACCGGCCCGAAGTGCCCCTCCTCCTTCGATGTGATGATTCGACGAATCACGAACGTCACTACGACGCCCACGAACAGCGCCTCCATCTTCCACCAGAAGAAGGGGCTGTAGTACTGCTTCAGCGCCGTCGAGGTCATCTGCGGAATGCCCGTGAGCACGAGCACCACGAAGCTCCACACCAGCCACGGCTGCGCCGCCCGCGCCAGGTCCGGAATCGACGCCCAGGTCACCCCCCGGCCGAGCAGCCGCAGGTCGACGACGAGCACCGCGCCGGCGAACACCGACACCGCCAGCAGATGGATGCACTGGATGATCGGGGTGGGCCAGACGGAGTTGAGGAAGTAGGCGCTGAAGCCCAGCTCCCCCATCCACTGAAAGAACGGTAGCAGCATCGCGTTACCCCAGCCCCAGGTCGATCCACCACTGGGGCACCAGTCCGCTGTAGGCGGTCATGCGGCCGGTGACGATGACCCCGGCCCACAGGGCCAGGGACACGTAGCCGGCCACGCGGGCCTTGAGCGGGGCCACCGGATCGCGCTCCCACTGGTCGACCGTCTTCTCGATGTTCTGATGGAAGTACGCGGCGTTGAGAGCCAGGACGATCAGCATCCCCATCTTGAACCAGAACCAGAAGTTCGGATAATACCGCATCGGCTGGCTGTAGAGCATGACGAAGCCGGTGCCCGCGTTGATAAGCACGCCGGCGTACAGCCAGGGGAACAGCCCGGACTTCACTTTCGACACCGGAACCCACCGGAGGGCCACGCCCGTCAGCCGCATGTCCCAGTAGGCGATGACCCCCGCCACGAGCCCCATGCTGACGACGTGGGCCGTCAGCAGGTAGACGTAGCCGTTCAGCGACTCCCGCAACGAGATGCTGCTGGGCAACGCGTCGACCCACTCGAAGAGGGGCCGCATCAACTCGAACAGGCTGGCAATCATCCCCTGCTACCCCCCCTCGGTCGTCTCGCACCCACCGCGTGCTTCGTCCGGCCCCGAGGTCGACCGCCCGGAGGGAGGAAACACAGGACTTCCCTGTGCAACGTCAGGGCGCGGCGCGGCGATTCTCCTCGGGACAGCGGCGACCTCCTCCGCCGGTTCGCGCCGCCGCGCCACGCGGCTCCCGCCTTCCAGCCGCACCGCCGCGCCGTGCGTCCCGGCCATTCGCCCCCGCGGGCATCGAGCTGCAGGGCCCCAATGCGACCGGCACGAACCGTCGCGGCAGGCGCGGAGTGTACCTCGCAGCCTTGTCAAGGTCAAGAAACCGACGGCGGGGGATGACGGACTCGCGTCAGGAGGGCGGCCGCAGGCGGCGGGCATGGCGGCGCAGGCGCCGCCACCCCTGGGCGGCCGAGGTCACGCTCACGAGAATGCCCCCGAGGCTCAGCCCGATCACGATCGCGTCCCACATCGGACGCCGCGAGTACAGGAACGGAAAGTCCAGGCCGTGCAGGCCCCGGTACAGCCAGCGGTTCAGCCGGGTCAGGCGTTCCTCCTTCCGGACGACGGCGCCGCGATGGGGATCGAGGTAGAGCCACGTGTCGGCGGCGTCGTCGTACCGGACCCGCAGCACCGGCAGGGGCTGGCGCCGGCCGCGGTCGTAGTAGTAGTCGTCGTAGGCCCGCAGCCAGATCGCTTCCTCGACCGCGGCGCCGGGCATGGCGGCACCGGCCGCCGCCTCGATCCGTTCGTCGCCGAACCGGACGAACGCGCCGTCGTCGGGACGCAGCATCGAGACGAGCCGCTGCTCGGGGACCTGGGACCGCAGGGTGGCCAGCGTCGTGGGCAGCGTCAGACCCTCGGGGGGCGCTCCGGCGGGGTCGACGGCCAGCACGTGCGGCTCGTTCGCGAGCTGCAGGACCTCGAGCTCCCTGGGCTCGAACCACTCGCCGAGCTCGCGCGCCGCGGCGCGAAGCCCGTCCACGGTGAGGGGGCCGAGACGCAGCGGCCCCCCGGCCAGCGCCTGGCGCTGCGCGGCCGTCGCCCCGGTCCCCGGATGCCAGCTCCAGGGGTCCATCGACAGCCCGCCGCTGAAGATCCACGTGAAGGTGAAGAGGCCGAAGACGAGGCCGGCGTAGTGGTGCCACCGCATCAGGCCGGCGTAGGGCGAATGCGAACGGCCCTCCCGCAGCCTGTAGGCGGTCGAGGCCGCCACCCGCCACAGCCCCCAGACGATGCCCGACAGCGCCAGCACGCAGCCGAGTATCGAGAGCCAGATCACCACGTCGGACCAGAAGGCGACCCGCGATCGGAGCGGCGTGAAGTACAGCCAGTGCGGCACCGCCCCCAGCCACGCCCAGACGCGGCCCCGGCGGGTGGTCTCGAGGACCGGCTCGACGGTGCGGTCGGATATGTACAGGACGGTGGCGGCGTCGTCGCCGAGGGCCACGCGATGGAGGGGGAAGAACGCTCCGCTCTGCAGCGTCCACTGGTCGGGCGCCGTCAGCCGCGCGTCGTAGCGTACGGTGCCCGCGTGCTCCGGCGCGAACCGCCGCGCGATCTCGATGGCCTGATCGGGGCCCAACCCGCCTGCCGCCTCGCCGGTATCGGCGTAGATGGTGGTCCAGCCGGCGCGCCCCGCGAGCCGGTAGACGGGCCGGTCGCCGTGCATGCCGACGACGATGCGCGCGGGGGCGAAGCCCGCCCGGACCGCCGCCTCGCCGACGTCGAGGCGGGCCGTCGACAGGTCGAGGGCCGGCGCCCGCGCCAGGCGCCGGCCGGAGTCGAGGACCGGCATGCCCGCGTACATCAGGACGATGCCGGAGGCGAACCAGACGACGAAGAGCAGGCTGCCGGCGATGCCGAGCCAGCGATGGGTATAGACGAGGACCCGGCGACAGAGGATGAATGGGCTCGACACCGACCGCTCCCGTGCTGAACCGGGAGGCCGCGGCCAGGGCCCGCAGCTCCCGCGGGCTCCTGGCCGGACCGCGGACACTAGTGGTGCGTCACGTCCCAATCTTCGGACACGGACATTGGTCCAGGGCCCGCAATCGTTGACGAATCACAGCCCACGCACCCGAACATTCAGTCATGACGCAGCACTAGGCCCCCGGCTCGATGGCCCGGCCCCGATCCGCGTCGTCCACCCAGTACAGGGTGTGGCAGTTGTTGCACGTCTCGTACACGACCTCGCCGAGATCGAATATCCGCTGAGGATCCTCGGCCTCGGCGGCGTCGAACGCGAGCATCGCCGCGTCGGCCATCGCCTCGGACATGCGGATCCACTGATCCTGGTCGCGGGCGCGGCCCTCCATGACGAGCAGGTTGGCCGACTCGGCGAGGGCCACCGCCCCCAGCTTCACCTGCAGCCAGTCCTCCTCGGTCTCCGGCTCCCAGTAGGTCTCGCCGGTCTCGTCGATTATCGTCCCGACGGCGTCCCACAGGAGGTCGGCGGCCGGGTCGAGCATGTTCGCCATCAGCATCTGGACGGTGTTGTCCGTCCGGAACGGCGGCCCGGCCGGCGGCTCTCCGCCGCACGACCCCGCAAGCAGCACGGCGGCGGCGACTATCGCGGTCCTCGTTCGCATCTCGTCTCCTTGGGTGCTTGCGGGGCAGGAGCTCGGTGGCGCAAGACTCCTGCGGCGCAAGATCGCGCTCGCTTCCGCTCTCCGCGAAGGGCACCGCCGGGGGCCGACCGTCGATCCGGCGCCAGGACGCCGCCCCGCGTTCGACCGCCCCCCGGCCCGAACGGTGGGGCGCACCCGCGTCCATTCCTCCGCTTGCGGGAGAGATTATATCGTGGGGCAAGCCCCGCCCGATGCCGCCCCGGCGGCCCCGCCGCCGTCCGCCCGCCTATAATGGCCGCACTTCCCGTTCGACGCGCATGCCGCGCTCGACCGTCGCGGCTCCGGAGACGCACCGCACAAGAGGGAGATCGCCCGATGACCGCACTACGCCGACTGTCGCCGCTTCTCGGAGTCGCCGCCTGCGCGGCGGTCCTCTCCGTCGGGTCCCGGGCGCAGGAGCCGGACACGTCGGCCCCCCTCGTCAGCGCCGAGCAGTTCGAGGGGTGGCTGACCGAGCTCTCGAACTGGGGCCGCTTCGGCCCCGACGACGAGCTGGGCATGGCCAATCTCATCACCCACGCGAAGCGGGCGGAGGCGGCGGCCCTCGTCACCGAGGGCCACACCGTCTCGCTCTCGTCGAACGCGCAGAACTACCGCTCGGCCGACGTGCCGTGCCCGGTCGAGTGGTCGATGTCGCGAGCGACCCGCACCGGGGCCAGCGACACCATCGCCTACCCGTGCATCCACGGCCCCGGCACCACCCACCTCGACGCCTTCGCGCACGTCTTCTTCGACGGCAAGATGTGGAACGGCTACGACGTGGAAGGCCTCGTCACCATGGAGGGCGGGGCCCTGAAGAACTCGATCATGACCGTGAAGAACGGCCTCGTGACGCGGGGCGTGCTCTACGACATGCCGCGCCTCAAGGGCGTGCCGTGGCTCGAGCCGGGGACGCGCATCACCGTCGAGGACCTCGAGGCGTGGGAGGCGCAGACCGGCGTGCGCGTCGGCCCCGGCGACGCCTTCCTCATCCGCTGGGGGCGGTGGGCCCGCCAGGACGCCCTGGGGCCCTTCGACACCGGCCGCGAGGCGGCGGGCCTGGACAACAACGTCATTCCGTGGCTGAAGGAGCGGGACGTGGCCATCGCCGGCTGGGAGACGCCCGGCTACGTGCCGCAGCCCGAGGGCGACCTGCCCCGCACCGCCCTGCACAACTTCGCGCTGACCATTCTCGGCATCCAGGTCCTCGACCGGGCCGACTTCCAGGCCCTGGCCGAGGCCGCGGCCGAGCGCAACCGGTGGGAGTTCATGGTGACCATCGCCCCCCTGCCCATTCCCAACGGCACGGGGTCGCCGGTCAACCCGATCGCGATGTTCTAGCCGAAAGGAATCCGACGTGAGGGTCACCGCCGTCGAGGCGACCACGTGCGTCGTGCCGCTGGACCGGGGCATCGCGTTCGCGACCCGGGCCGTGGCCGAGCGCCACTACACGCTGGTCCGGGTGCGGACCGACACCGGGGCCGAGGGCATCGGCTTCTGCTACGGCGGCACGCGGGGCGGCCGGCTCGCCACCCTCGCGGTGCGCGAGCTGCTCCGCGACCTCGTGGTGGGACGCGACCCCCACGACGTCGAGGCGATCTGGGAGGCGATGTTCCGCGAGGCCCTGCTCCAGGGCCGGCGGGGCGCGGTGGTGCGGGCCATCAGCGCCGTCGACCAGGCGTTGTGGGACGCCGTGTCGCGTGAGGCGAACCTGCCCCTGCACCGCTACCTCGGCGGCTACCGCACGGGGATGACGCCGGCCTACGCGAGCGGCGGCTATTACGCCGAGGGCAAGACCCCCGACGACCTCGCCGCCGAGGTGCGCGGCTACGTGGACATGGGCTTCACCGCCGTCAAGATCAAGGTCGGCGGCGTGTCGACGGCGGAGGACGCGGCGAGGATCGCGGCCGCCCGGGAGGCCGTCGGCCCCGGCGTCGAGCTCTTCCTCGACGCCAACAACGCCTGGCGCGACGCGGCGAGCGCCATCCGGGCGGTGCGGGCGTGGGAGGAGTGGGAGCCGGGCTGGATCGAGGAGCCCCTGATGCCCGACGACGTCGACGGGCACGCCCGCGTGGCGGCCGCGGTGGAGACGCCGGTCGCCACCGGCGAGATCCACGCGACCCGGTGGGACTTCCTCCAGCTCGTCGATCAGGGCGCCGCCGACGTCCTCCAGCCCGACGCCGGGGTCTGCGGCGGCATCACCGAGTGGCGCCGCATCGCGGGGCTGGCCGCGGCCCACGACCTCACCGTCGCCCCCCACTGGCTCGCCGACCTGCACGTGCACCTCGTCGCGGCGACGCCGAACGCGGCCTGGGTCGAGTACTTCACCGACTTCAAGGTCCTCAACCTCGGCCGGCTGTTCTCCACCGCCCTCGAAGTCGTCCCCGGCGGCGTGGCCCTGCCGTCGGGGCCGGGGCTCGGGGTCGTCCTCGACGACGGCGCGGTGTCGCGTTACGCGGTCGACGGCTGGAGCTGAGGTCCGCCTCTCCGCCGACGCGACGAGGCGATGCTCGCCGGCGTCTTGCCGGAGAGCCGTTCGCGGCGGCGCGCCCGGTGTCCGCGTCGAGCTCGGCGTCACTCTTGAATCCGCCGTCGGTACGGGGCTAGACTGTTGGCGTCAACGTGCATCCATGAAGGCACGGACCATCCTCATCACGGCCGTGTCGTGCGTCCTCCTGGCGGGGGGAGGGGCGGAGTTCGCCTCGGCCCAGTCGGTGCGGGGCGGCGACCCCGGCCGCGTGGTCCGCGGCACCTGCGTCACCTGTCACAACGACCGCACGCTGCGCGGCAACCTGTCGCTGGAGCGGTTCGACGTGACGGCGGCGGCCGACCATCCCGAGATCGCCGAGGAGATGGTCCGCAAGCTGCGCGCGGGCATGATGCCGCCGCCGGGGCCGCGCCGGCCCGAAGGCGCCGACCTCCGCGCCCTCGTCGAGACCCTCGAGGATCAGCTCGACGAGGCCGCCGGCGTCGCCCCCGACCCCGGGGGCCGGCCCTTCCAGCGCCTCAACCGGGCCGAGTACGCCCGGGCCGTCCGCGACCTGCTGGGCCTCGAGGTCGACGCCGGCGACTGGCTGCCGCTCGACCAGCTGAGCGCCAACTTCGACAACATCGCCGACGCCCAGACGCTGTCGCCGACGCTGCTCGAGGCCTATCTGAACGCGGCGAGCGCCATCGCCCGCCTCGCTGTGGGCGAGCCCGGCCGCCGGGCCGTCGACCACACCTACTCCAACTCCGAGTACGTGTCGCAGCACCCGTGGGACCACGTCGAGGGCGCGCCCTGGGGCACCCGGGGCGGCATCGTCGTCGACCACGTGTTCCCCGCCGACGCCGAGTACGTCTTCGGGCTGACGTTCACGTCGGGGGCGAACACGCGCATCGAGGACATCGACGTCTCTATCGACGGCGAGCGGGTGGCCCTGCTGCACTACGACACCGACCGCCGCGTCGACGCCGACGGCCGGGGCGGGGTGGGCACGCAGACGCCGCCGGTGTTCGTGCGGGCGGGGCCGCACCGGGTGGCGGCGGCGTTCATCCGGCGCGCGGACGGCCCCTACGAGGACCTGATACGCCCCCACGACTGGTCGTTCGCGGGCGGCGGCTCGGGCGGGGCGGGGGTCACCACCCTGCCGCACGTGCGCGACCTCGTCGTCACCGGCCCCCACGGGGTCACCGGCCTCTCCGAGACGCCGAGCCGGCAGCGCGTCTTCACCTGCCGGCCCACCCGCCCCGACGAGGCCCGGCCCTGCGCGCGCCGCATCATCGAGCGCCTGGGCCGCGAGGCGTACCGGCGGGCCCTCACCCCCCGCGACGTCGACGGGCTGCTGTCGTTCTTCGACGAGGGCGTGGCGGCCGGCGGCTTCGAGGTGGGGGTGCGGACCGCGCTCGAGGCGATGCTCGCGAGCCCGCACTTCGTGCTGCGGCTCGAGCGGGCGCCGGTCGACGCGCCGCGGCGGGGCTACCGCCTCGGCGACGCCGCCCTCGCCTCGCGCCTGTCCTTCTTCCTGTGGGGGACGCCGCCTGACGACGAGCTCCGGACGCTGGCCGAGGCGGGCCGCCTGACCCCGGAGGAGCTGGAGCGGCAGGCCCTGCGCATGCTGGCCGACCCCCGGGCCGAAGCGCTGGGCACCCGGTTCGCGGCCCAGTGGTTCCGCCTGCAGGACATGGACAAGGTCCGGCCCGACCCCAACTTCTACCCGAACTACGACGAGAACCTCGCCCGCGCGATGCGGCGCGAGACCGAGCTGTTCTTCGCGAACCTCGTGCAGGAGAACCGCAGCCTGCTCGACCTCTACCGCGCCGACTACACGTTCGTCGACGAGCGGCTGGCCCGGCACTACGGCATTCCGGGGGTGGCGGGCCGCCACTTCCGGCGGGTGGACTACCCCGACGACAGCCGCCGCGGGGTGCTCGGACACGGCAGCATCCTGGTGCTGACGTCGCTCGCGAACCGCACGTCGCCGGTGCTGCGCGGCAAGTGGGTCATGGAAGTGCTGCTCGGCACCCCGCCCCCGCCGCCTCCGCCCGACATTCCGGCCCTGGAAGAGACCGACGAGACCCGGGACGGCCGGCGCCTGACGACCCGCGAGCGGATGGAGATGCACCGGTCGAACCCCGCGTGCAGCTCGTGCCACCGGTTGATCGACCCCATCGGGCTGGCCCTCGACAACTTCGACGTCACCGCGAAGTGGCGGGTGCGCGAGCACGGCGTCCCCCTCGACACGCGCGGCGACTACTACGACGGCACCCCGGTGTCGACCCCCCGCGAGCTCGTCGACGCCCTGCTCGCGCGGCCGATTCCGCTCGTCCGCACCTTCACCGAGAACCTGCTGGCCTTTGCGATCGGGCGGCGGGTGGAGCACTTCGACCAGCCGACGGTGCGCGCCGTCACGCGGGCGGCCGAGGCGAACGACTACCGGATGGCGTCGTTCGTCCTCGGGGTGGTCGGCAGCGACGCGTTTCAGCGTAGTCGGGAACCCCGGGGGTCCGCACCGTAGAACGGCGCAGAGACCCCGGCCCGGGTTGGTTGGGCGGCAAGTCAGGATGCCGCAGCGCGACGTTGCGGTCGCGTGGAAGCAAGAATTTCGGGCGAGGACCCCGGCCCGGCGGCCGGGCTCGACCGCTTCAGAGGAGACCTCATGGCGTTCATCACCGGAAAGCACCTGCCCCGGCGGACGTTCCTGCGCGGCATGGGCGCCACCGTGGCGCTGCCGTTTCTCGACGCGATGGCGCCGGCGGGGCGGCTCGGGCGGACGGCCATGGCGGCGGTCTCCGACGTGACCCGCCTCGTGTGCATCGAGGAGGTGCACGGGCTGCCCGGCTGCAACGAGTGGGGCGCGAGCCAACACCTGTTCGCGCCGGCCACGGTGGGGGCGGACTTCGAGCTGCTGCCCGACAACGCCCTCAAGTCGCTCGAGCCGTTCCGCGACCAGCTCACCATCGTCAGCAACACCGACGTGCGGATGGCCGAGGCGTTCAGCCCGCCGGAGATCGGCGGCGACCACTTCCGGTCGTCCGCCGTGTTCCTGACCCAGTCGCACCCCAAGCAGACCCAGGGGTCGGACCTCTTCGTGGGCACGTCGCTCGACCAGCTCTACGCCCAGCGGTTCGGGCAGTCGACGCCGATGCCGTCCATGCAGTTCTGCATCGAGAACCTCGACCAGGCCGGCGGGTGCACCTACAACTACTCGTGCGCCTACACCGACTCGATCAGCTGGTCGTCGCCGAGCGAGCCGCTGCCGATGATTCGCGATCCGCGCGTCGCCTTCGAGATGCTGTTCGGGGCCGGCGGCAGCCCCGAGGAGCGGGCCCAGCGCCGGGCGACGCGGCGCAGCATCCTCGACTGGATCCTGAACGACGTGGCCGAGGTGCGCAACGAGCTGGGCTCCGTCGACCGCCGCCGCATGGACCGCTACCTCGACGACGTCCGCGAGGTCGAGCGCCGCATCCAGATGGTGGAGGGCCGCAACGACGGCGCGGCCGAGCCGCGCGAGCTGCCCGACGCCCCGCCCGGGGTGCCCGACTCGTTCTCGGAGCACATGCAGCTGCTGTTCGATCTCCAGGTGCTGGCGATGGAGACGGACATGACGCGGGTCATCTCGTTCAAGACGGGCCGCGACGCCCAGAACCGGGTGTTCCCCGAGAGCGGCAGCAACCGGCCGTTCCACCCCGCCTCGCACCACGGGAACAACGAGGGGCGGATCATGGACTTCAACACGATCTGCCAGTACCGCGTGGGGCAGCTCCCGTACTTCCTCGAGAAGCTGCAGCAGGCGACGGAGGGCGACGCGTCGCTCCTCGACAAGACCGCGGTCATCTGGGGCTCGCCGATGGCCGACGCCAACATCCACAACCACCGGCGCTGCCCGCTGGTGCTGCTCGGCGGGGCCAACGGCCATCTCCGGGGCAACCTGCACCTGAAGGCGGCCGACGGCACCCCCATGGCGAATGCGATGCTGACGCTCATGCAGTCGCTGGGGCTCGAGACGGACCACTTCGGCGACAGCAACGGGACGTTCGCGCTGTCGGGGCCGACGGCGCCGGAGACCACCGAGGCGGGAGGGTAGCGCGCCGAACGCGCCACGCACGCAGGGCGCCGGCGGCAGTCGCCCTGCCGGTGTCGGACGCGCACGCCACGGAGAGAGACGCGCAGACCGCAGAGAGGCTGCGCCGCGCGCGAGCGACCCGACGGCGCGCCGTGCCGGCCGTCGCCGCGACGTCGCGTCCGGGCAGGCGAATCCGAACCTCACGGAAGCGGGAGGGTAACGCGGTGCATGTGTCACGCACGAAGGGTCGCGTCGCGAAGATCGTCGTCGCGGCGCTCGCCGCCGCCGTGGCGACCGGCGGGTTGGCCGCCGTCCGCGGCCTCGCGGCGGCGCCGGGCGACGCGCCGGTCGCCGACGCCGCGCGCATCGGAGACCTGCACGCGGTCCGCGCGCTGCTTCAGGAGGGCGCGGACGTGAATGCCGCCCACGGGGACGGCATGTCGGCCCTGCACTGGGCGGCCGAGCGGGGCGACGCGGAGCTGGTCGATGTCCTCCTCCAGGCCGGCGCCGGCGTCGACGCGGTGACCCGCATCGGCCACTACACGCCGCTGCACGTGGCGAGCACGGGGGGGCACGCCAAGGTCATCGAGCGGCTCGCCGAGGCGGGCGGCGACGTGTCGGCGGCCACCAGCAACTCCGGTGCGACCCCGCTGCACCTCGCGGCGGCGGCGGGGAGCGCGGCCGCGGTGGCCGCCCTGCTCGACCGCGGCGCCGACGCCGACGCGCGAGAGGCGGCCTGGGGACAGACGCCGCTGATGTTCGCGGCGGCGCGGGACCGCGTCGAGGCCATCCGCGTCCTTCTCGAACGGGGCGCCGACCCCTCGATCGCCTCGAAGACCATCGATGTCGTCGCGGACGGCCGCCTCGCCGGCGAGGCCCGGCGGCGCCAGCGCGCGGTGATGGAGGCGTTCGAGGCCGGCGACGCGCGGGCGACGCCGAGCCAGGTCCAGGCCGCGGTGCTCGCCGGACGCGCGCGCTACCTGTCCGGCGAGGTGCCGCCGGCCCAGGAGAACCCCAATGCGCGACCCCCGTCGATCGAGACCAAGGGCGGGCTGACGGCCCTGCTCCACGCCGTGCGGCAGGGACACGTCGGGGCGGCGACGGCCCTGCTCGACGGCGGCGCCGACATCGACCAGGTCGGAGACGGCGACGGCACCAGCCCCCTGCTGATGGCCGCCATCAACGCGCACTTCGATTTGGTTCTGATGCTCGTCGACCGCGGGGCCGACCCCAACGTCGCGTCCGACCTGAACGGGGTGACGCCGCTGTGGGCGACGGTCAACGCGGAGTGGCAACCGAGGACCCGCTATCCCCAGCCCCAGCAGCATGGTCTGCAGCAGGCGACCTATCTGGACGTGATGGCGGCGCTACTCGACGCCGGCGCCGACCCGAACGCGCGGGTGACCCGCCATCCCTGGTACATGGTCTACAGCGGCTGCGGCAACCGGAACTGCGGCCTCGTCGACACCCAGGGCTCGACCACGTTCTGGCGCGCCGCCTACGCGACCGATCTGCCGGCGATGCGCCTGCTCGTCGAGCACGGCGCTGCCCCCCACGTCCCCACCCTCGCCCCGCCGTTCCGGCGGGCGCGCGGGGGCACCACCGCGGAGAACGACGACGAAGAGTCGTCGGGGCCGGCGGCGCTGCCGGCCGCGCCCGGCTTCTGGGTGGCGACGGAGGTGTCGACGATGGGCCCCGACCCGTCGGGCCTGCCGCCCTACAAGGAGGGAGATCCGGCGGTGTACCCGATTCACGCCGCGTCCGGCGTGGGCTATGGCGAGGGGTTCGCCGGCAACGCCCACCGCCACGCGCCCGACGCCTGGCTCGACACCGTCCGCTATCTGGTCGAGCTCGGCGCCGACGTGAACCAGCGCGACCACAACGGCTACAACGCCATCCACCACGCGGCCGCGCGCGGCGACGACGAGCTCATTCTCTACCTCGTCGACCAGGGCGGCGACGTCACCGCGGTGAGCCGGCGCGGCCAGACCACGGCGGACATGGCCAACGGCCCCGTGCAGCGGGTGTCGCCGATTCCCCGGACGGTAGCCCTGCTCGAGAGCCTCGGCTCGAAGAACAACAACAACTGCGTGACGTGCTGACCCTCCGACTTCTGCGCGTGCCTCTCGTCCTCGCCTTGCTGCTGTCGGCGCTGCCCGCCGCACCGGCGCGGGCGCAGGACCCGCCGCCCTGGCTCGAGATGACCATCGTGCAGGTCGACCCCGCCCGCGTCGGCGAGTTCCTCGCCGCGCAACGGGAGATCTCGGCCGTCGACGAGGAGGCGGGCGTGCCGTGGCGCAGCGTGAGCCGGACCGCCGTCTTCGGCGACACCTACCGGTTCGTCATCACCACCCCGCTCGCCAACTTCGCCCAGCTCGACCGCGCCAGCGACGACGACGGCCCCCGCGCCGGCATCGTCGGCCGCATCCGGAACGTCATCACGAGCCGCGCCACCTACGCGGTCCGGACGGCGCCGACCCTCGACAACCCCCTGCCGGAGGGCGAGGCACCGGCGCTGATGCTCGTGCAGATGGTGTCCATCGCGCCCGGCCGCGAGCAGGAGTACCTGCGGGTGATGGCGGAAGACGTCCTGCCCCACTTCGACGAGGCCGAGATGCACCACACCACCGGCGCCCTCACGTTCGGGGGCGAGGGCGGGTACGTGCACGTCTTCCACGTCGAGAACTTCGCGGCCCTCGACCAGGGGTCGCCGATGGCCCGCGCCCTCGGCGCCCCGGCCGCGCTCGAGGTGCTGGCCAAGCTGTCGGGCATCGTGACCCGCAGCGAGCAGTGGCTCGTCCGCTACCTGCCCGACGTCAGCTTCCGGCCGGAGCCCGAGGCCGAGGAGGGGCCGTAGCAGACGACGACGCGCACCGGCTCGTCTGCTACCTGCCCGACGTGAGCTCCGGCCGGAAAGCCGAGGCCGAAGACCGACCGTAGCAGACGACGACGCGCGTCTCGACCTCGGCGAAGTCGCATCGGGTGTAACGCAAATCGCTCAACCCGTGCTATTTTTATGACGATGGCTGAGCCCGAAGTCCTTGTCGCGGGGAATCGAGAGGCCACCATGCACGTCGGGCCGCTCGGGTCCACCATCCACGTCCTGCGCGCCGACGCCGGAACCATTGCCGAGCTCGCGGTCATCGACTGGACCCGTTCGTTTCGGCGGGTATGCCTCGACCCGGTCGGCGGGCTCATCGTCCTGATGGCCCCGTCGCGCCTTCACGAAGATCTGTCGAAGATTCTCGACGACATCGTCGACATCGCCGCCACCACGCTCCAGGGTGCGGTCAGGGGACTGCGCACCTCCCGCCTCCGCGAACCCGGCGCCCCGCCCGGCACCGGCATGGAGCCCGACTGCGCCTTCTACATCGGCGGAAACGCACTGGCCTATCGTGAGGCCCTGACGAAAGGCGAAGACGCGGCCGACGCGTTCTTCGAGAAGACCCCGCCCGACCTCGTCGTCGAAGTCGAGATCACGAGCGCCGCCCGAGGCAAGATCGCCCGCTACGCCGATCTCGGCGTGCGAGAGCTGTGGCTCTTCCGCCCCCGCGACGGCGAGGACAACCCGGAGCTCGACTTCCTCGCCTTGCGTCCTCACGCCGTCCCCCGGCCGCTCGCGGTCTCGAACCTCCTTGGCAGCCTCACGCCCGCCGACGTGCGCGAGGCGGTGGCCGGCATGCGGCGCAGCGTGACGCGCGACGAGCGTACCGCTGCCGTCGCCCGCATCGTGCGCCGCCGCCAGCGCTCCAGCGTGCGTGTTCGGGAAGAGGACGCGCCGTACGCCCAGGACCGCGGGTAGCTCGACTCCGCGTTTCGTGGCTCACCGCGTGCGGCACGTGGTGGTGATCCTCGGCGCTGACGGGACCCGCCGTCTTGACGAAGCGGAATGCCGCGAGTATCGCACGGCGGCACGGAACGGCGCTCGGCCGTCCAGACCGCTCTCCTCGTGGAAGAGACTCCAGGACATCTGTATCGAGCTCGTTGCGGGCAGCGGTGGCCACCGCGTCAGCCCCGCCCTTCGTGGAACAGGCTCCTCAGCACGAACAGCACGTTGGCCGGCCGTTCCCCGAGCCGGCGCATGAAGTAGGGGAACCACTCGCTCCCGAACGGCACGTAGACGCGCACCCGGTACCCCTGCTCGACCAGCCGGGCCTGCAGGTCGCGCCTTACCCCGTACAGCATCTGGAACTCGAACCGCTCGGGCGCGAGGCCGAGGTCGCGAGCTTGGGCGCGGGTGGCCGCGATCATCTCCGGGTCGTGGGTGGCGAACGCCGGGTCGACGCCGTCCTCGAGGAGCGAGTGCATCAGCCGCACGAACGACGCGTCCACGTCCGCCTTCCGCGGGTGGGCGACGCTCGGGGGCTCCTGGTAGGCGCCCTTGCAGAGCCGCACCCGGGCCCCGAGCGCGTTCACGCGGACGAGGTCGTCGGCCGTCCGGTAGAGATAGGACTGCAGCACCACGCCGACGTTGCGATGGCCGCCCCGCCAGACGCGCTCGAACACGTCGAGGGTGGGGTCGACCCACCGCGACTGCTCCATATCGATGCGCACGAAGCACCCGTCGCCGGCCGCGTCGAGCACCCGTCGCAGGTTGACCTCGCAGGCGGCGGGGTCCACACCCAGGCCGAGCTGGGTGAGCTTGACGGATATCTGACAAGCGAGGTCGGCTTCGCTCGCGCCCTGCACCACGCGGGCATAGGCATCGGCCGTCGCCGCCGCCGCGGGCGCCGCCGTGACGGCCTCTCCGAGCTGGTTCAGGGTGCAGCCGATGCCGCGGTCCGCCAGTGCGCGGGCCGCATCGAGCGCATCGCCGACCCGTTCTCCCGCGATGAACCGCCGGGCGAACCGGCCCTCCCGCATCCCGTAGCGCGAGGCGAGCCGCTTCACCGTCGCGCTCGCCGCGAGGGTGTGGAACAGCGCGCGCGACACGGGCTCGATCAACTCGGGCCGTCCTCACCGGAGCCGAGCGTCTCTCGGAGCGCCCGCGCGAAGTCCGCTTGTGTCCAGCCGCGGGACCGCAACCGTTCGACGTCACGAGCGGCGTCACTGCGGAGTCCGGCGGCGGCGCGGAGCCGTGTGTCGCGCGTCGCGATCACGTCCTCCGTTTCACGATGCTCCGATTCCGGGCGTTGGCTACGCGACCCCCCGTATCGGCTACCTGGCATTGCCACGCTCCTGAAGATGATCCGCGATTCGATCGCGAAGGAGCCTCGTTTCCGGACACAGTCGAAACAGCAGAGGGAGATTCCGAAGCGATTGCCTGATCATCGACTTCCTACCCCCTCCCGCCTGCTCACGGGCGCCATGCTTGTCCAGGAGCGGCTGGAAGATCTCTTCCTTCATTCGTCGATGTGCGCGGACGCTGTCCCACGTTTCGCGCATGTCCTCTCGGAACGGGACGCACGCGAAGATCTCCACCTCCGGTTGCGCGATGCAGCAGAACAACGTGATCCCCCGTCCGGCGAGCTCTTCCTCAAGTCTCCGCATCGCATCGGGCTTTGCGCGGTCCGCGTCCGGAAAGAACAACCAGATATCCTGCATCGCGTACCTGTCGGCGAGGTGGTGCCGAATCGCCTGCACGGCTTGGTCGTATCCCCTGACCCGCGGGTTCGCCATCGGCTTCACGACCGCCGACGGCTTTCCCGCGTCGGCCAGGACCGCCCTCGCCAAGGGTGTCAGGATGTACCTGTCGTTCGTGGGATCTTCCGCGATGACGAGCACCTTGAAGCTCACAGCGCCGCTTCCAGCCAGCCTTCGGAGAAGAGATCGGAGATCTTCTGTCCCTGCTTCTTCAGGGTGGCCGCGAAGTGAGGCACTTCCGTCAAAGACCGGACTTCAGATTCGCCCGTCTCTTCGTCTCGTTTGCAGAAGAACGTCGTCTCGTGTTCTTCCGGCTCAAGCCACTCGATCAGCAGAGGCGAATGCGTGGTCGCGATGATCTGGGTGCCCGTCAGCTCGGACTGACTCCGCAACAACTCCACCAGCAGACCGAGCCGGCTGGGGTGCACGCCATTCTCGATCTCCTCGATCGTCATCAACTTCGGCATGTCCGGCTGAAAGAACGCCGCGGCGAGCGCCGCGAACCGCAGGGTACCGTCGCTCAGGGCAGGCGCGGCGAACTTCCGGCCCGCCTCACGAAGCACGAATAGTGGTTCCCCCAGCGCTCCGCGCAGGATCCCGAGGTCCGTCACCTCCTCTGGACGAAGCTCCTGCAGCCAAGACAGGTACGCGTCCTTCACCTTGTCATCCTGACAAATCGTGTTGACGAGAGCCGCGAAGTTCTCCCCGTTGTCGCCCATCCGTCGCGCATTCGGGGCGTTGGAGTAGCCGCGCAGACGGGCCGGCGTCGGATCTACCCGCTGTGCGTTCGCCAGCAGCGTGGCCGTCTTCGCCGCGAGTTCCGGGTGCTCTCGCGGGCAATCACGGAACAGGTTCCGGTTGTACCGCCTGGCGAACTGTCTGAGCACCGGTTGATGAGCATCAATGGAGAAAATGCCCTTGTTTCCCGTGCCGGAATCGTAGTGCGCAACACCCCGACCCCGGTCATCCATCTCCCCTGAGAATTGGTAGACGACGTGTTGCCCAAGAGCGAAGCGCTCGCGGATCACTCGGCCGCTCTCCGGCCAAAAGCCGATGGTGAACCCCCAAGTGGGCCAGGAGCTCAGCGTTGCTATCCGGGGATCCTCGGCTTGGACGAAAGCCCAGGGACTGCGGGACATGAACTGGCCCTGCACCTCGATGGAAACTGCGGCGTTCTCGCCGCTCCCAGCGCTTCGCGCCAACGAGCTTCCGCCACGGATACCGTCCCATGTCTCGTTGCTTGCGCTCTTCGGCTTGCCGTCCAGGATCTCGCTGATCGTGAAGCCGTTCCCGATACCCTGCAGCACGCGGAGCGCATCCAGGAAGTTCGATTTCCCGCTGGCGTTCGCGCCGAGGAACAGGTTCACCCGACCCAACGACAGGTCGACTCGTCGCAGGCTCTTGAAGTTCTCGATGACGATGCGGTCGATCACGCGCTCCACTCCCTTCGGGCCAGCACCGGCAGGCCCTCGTCAGCGCGCGGATCGAGAACCTCGACCGCCGCCGTTCCAGCACGCTTCTTCCTTGGCATCTCTCTTGATTGTAGTCGTACCGGGCGCTACGCCGGGGAGCCACCAGGTCGTCGCGTTGGAGCCGACTGGCGCATGCGGCGACGATGTCGCCCTCAACCCGCGGAACGGCACCAGCCGTTCCGGGAGCCGGGGGGATACGGTGAGGAGCTGCGACTGCGGCCCACACCTGCGGCGGAGTACATCCGATTGGACGGGGCAGCCGGTGGCCGATCAGTTAGGTGGACCGGACGACGGTTGCGCGGGTCGCCACGCACGAAATGCCGGTGGCCGAGCCCCAAGGCCCGGCCACCGGAGGAATCACGCCAGAATCTCGTGCACCACCCGGGCCGGCTCGACTCCCGTCAGCCGGGCGTCGAGGCCGCGGTGCTTGTAGGTGAACCGCTCGTGGTCGATGCCGAAGAGGTGCAGGATGGTCGCCTGGAAGTCGCGGATGTGCACCGGGTCCTTGACGATGTTGTACGAGAAGTCGTCGGTCTCGCCGTACACCGTGCCGCCCTGGACGCCGCCGCCGGCCATCCACAGGCTGTAGCAGCGCGGATGGTGGTCGCGGCCGTAGTCGGTGGGGGTGAGCCGGCCCTGCGAGTAGATGGTGCGGCCGAACTCGCCGCCCCAGATGACGAGGGTCTCGTCGAAGAGCCCGCGCTCCTTCAGGTCCTGGACGAGGGCCCACGCGGCGCGGTCGACGTCGCGCGCCTGCGCCGGCAGCACCTGCGGGGCGAACGAGTGCACGTCCCAGCCGCGGTGGTAGATCTGCACGAACCGCACGCCCCGCTCGACGAGGCGCCGCGCCATCAGCGCCGCGTTCTGGAACTTGCCGGCCTGCTTCGCCTCCTCGCCCCAGCGCTCGAAGGTGCTGTCGGGCTCGCTCGAGAGGTCGGCCATCTCGGGCACCGACGACTGCATGCGGAACGCCATCTCGTACTGCTCGATGCGGGCGAGGGTCTCGGGGTCGCCAACCTGCTCGTGCCGCAGCCGGTTCAGCTCGCCGAGCCCGTCGAGCATCTCGCGCCGCACGCCGGGCGACACGCCGTCGGGGTCGCGCAGGTAGAGCACGGGGTCGGCCCCGGTGCGCAGCCCCACCCCCGCGTATTCCGGCGACAGGAACCCGGCGCTCCACAGCTTGGCGGAGATCGCCTGGACGCCGGCGCGGGGATGGCTGCGCTCGGCGTTCATGACCACGAACGTCGGCAGGTCCTCGTTCATGCTGCCGAGGCCGTAGGCGAACCACGCCCCGATGCACGGACGGCCGGGAATCTGCTGGCCGGTCTGGATGAACGTGATGCCCGGCTCGTGGTTGATGGCGTCGGTGTGCATGGACCGGATAACCGCGAGGTCGTTGGCCATGCTCGCGGTGTGCGGCAGGATCTCCGAGAACCACGCGCCACCGTCGCCGTGCTGGGAGAACTCGAACACCGACGGGGCGATGGGGAAGCGCGACTGCCCCGAGGTCATCGTCGTCAGCCGCTGCCCCTGGCGGATCGACTCAGGCAGGTCCTTGTCGTACCAGTCCCGCATCTTCGGCTTGTAGTCGAGCAGGTCCATCTGCGGCGGGGCGCCCATCATGTGCAGGTAGATGCAGCGCTTCGCCTTGGGCGCGAAGTGCGGCAGCGAGGGCAGCCCGCCCACCGCCGCCGGGGCCTGCCCGGGCAGCGCGAACGCATCGTCCGCGAACAGGTTGGCCAGCGCGAGCCCGCCGATACCCCGGGCGGTGCGGCCGAAGAACTGACGCCGTGTCTCGGCCCGAACGGCTTCCTTGAATGGGTGCATCGTTACCTCTCGGGTCGAGAACGTCGTTGCCGGGAACCGCCTTGCCGCGTGCACGAGCGCAGGGCCGCGCAAGACGGCCTGCGCCCCAATGTAATCGGCGAATTGACGCCGACCATCGTCCTGAGGCCGCGCCCTACTTGTTCAGCGCCTCGTCCAGGTTCATCAGCTGGCTCGCCAGCATGGTCCACGCCGCCGACTCCGTCGTCGGCAGCGCCGCGTCGTGCGCCGACTCCCCCACCGCCAGCAGCTCCCGCGCTCCGTCGGCGTCGGTTCCGTACAGGTCGACGAAGCGGTCCCAGGTGCGCCGCGCCACCGCCCGCTCGGGCGCGGTGAAGTTGCGCGCGAGAAGCCGCGTGGTCAGGTAGTCGAGGCGCTGGTCGAAGCCGTACCCCGCCTCGCGCATCGCCCGCTGGGCGAGGTGCCGCGATGCCTCGACGAACTGCGTGTCGTTCATCGTCACGAGGGCCTGGAGCGGGGTGTTGGTCCGCTCGCGGCGCACCGTCGAGTGCTCGCGCGTCGGCGCGTTGAAGATGTCCATCGACGGCGGCGGGGCCGACCGCTTCCAGAACGTGTAGAGGCTGCGCCGGTAAAGGTCCTCGCCGCTGTCAGGCTCGTAGACCCGGGTGTTGCTCTGGGGCATGGCCACGGTCGACCAGACCCCCTCGGGCTGGTACGGCTTCACGCTCGGCCCGCCGACGGTGCGCACCAGCAGCCCGCTCGCGGCCAGGGCCTGGTCGCGGACCATCTCGGCGTCCATCCGGAACCGGGGTCCCCGCGACAGCAGCCGGTTCTGCGGGTCCCGCTCGAGCTTCTCGGGCGTCGCGGCCGCCGCCTGCCGGTAGGTGGCCGACGTCACCAGGGTGCGGAAGAACCCCTTGACGTCCCACCCCGACTCGCGGAACCCGGCGGCCAGGTGGTCCAGCAGCTCGGGGTGCGAGGGAGTCTCGCCCTGGGCCCCGAAGTCCTCGCTGGTCGCCACCAGCCCGGTGCCGAACAGCTGCTGCCAGAACCGGTTCACGGTCACCCGGGCCGTCAGGGGGTTCGCGTCGTCGACGAGCCACCGCGCGAGGCCGAGCCGGTTGCGGGGCCATGATTCCGCCATCGGCGGCAGCGCCGCCGGGGTGCCCGCGAGGACCCGCTCGAGGGGCTGGTCGTACACCCCGCGCTCCAGCACGTGGGCCGCCGCCTCGCCGTCCGCCCGCTCCTGCATCACGTGGGTGATGCTGCCGCGCCGCCGGACCTCGCGCCACTCGTCGTCCACCGCCCGGCGCCGGGCCTGGAGCCCGCGGTACGGCTCGTCCTCGATGCTGAGGTAGCGCAGCCGCAGGATGTCGCGCTCGGGCATCGTCAGGCCTTCCGGCGACCTGGCCGTCGCGCCCCGCAGGGTCCGCCACTCGGCCACCACCCTGGCTTCCTGCACCGTCAGGGCCCGGTCGAACACGCGGAGATCCGCGATGCCCCCGCCCGCGAAGTGGCGGGTCTCGAGCACCCCGCGGTTGACGGCGCCGCCCCGCCCCAGGTAGAACGGCTGGTCGGTGACGATGCTGCCCTCCGCCCTCGCGAAGAACTCGCTGCCCTGCTCCTCGACGCGCTCGCCGTTCTGATAGACGTGAAGCCCGCCGCGCTCGCCCGACCCGTCGTGGGTGAGCACGACGTGGGTCCACTCCCCGGCCGGCATCCGCTTCGTGTTGATGGGCCCGACGCGGGCGGTGGTCGCGGCGCCTCGCTCGTTCCGCTCGCCGGTCAGCCGGAAGTTGAGCTGCCGCGAGCCGAGGGTCACCGCCCAGCCGCGCGCGCCGTCCTCCTGGTCGTACTGGCCGGCCACGACGAAGTTGCCCTCGCCCACCGGCTGGTAGATCCACATCGCGATGGAGAACGGCGTGTCGCTGTCGAGGTCCAGCGACGGCAGCTCGACCCACGACTCGCCGTCGAAGCGCAGGGCGGAATGGCCGTCGGGGCCGTCCTCGACGGTGACGCCGGACTCGAGGGCGACCGGGCGCCGCTCGCCCTCGCGGACGACGGCGGGGCCGGCGGGGTCGTCGAGGGCCAGGGTCAGCAGCTCGGCCGACGGCTCGAGCGGCGTCTCCACCTCGCGGTGCTCGCCGCGGGTGAGCCACTCGATGAAGTCGGGGTTCACCGACACCGCGCGCTCGTCGAGCCGGGCGTCGAGCTCGACCGCCTCGTCACGCAGCTCGTGCCAGAGCTCGCGGTCCGCATCATCGGGCACCACGAGGATGGGCGGCGGGTCCGAGACGTTGCCGTCCATGACGTACTGCGTGGTGTTCCGGAAGAACGCGGTCATCGCATAGAACTCGCTCTGCGCGATGGGGTCGAACTTGTGGTCGTGGCAGGTGGCGCAGCCGACGGTCAGCCCGAGGAAGACGTTGCCGATGGTCTCGGCCCGGTCCTTGGCGTAGATGGCCTCGTACTCCTCGGGCACCACGCCGCCCTCGTTGGTGGTGATGTTGTTGCGCTGGAAGCCGGTGGCGACGAGCTGATCGAGGCTCGGTTCGGGCAGGAGGTCGCCGGCCACCTGCTCGACGACGAAGTCGTCGAAAGGCCGGTTCTCGTTGAACGCCCGGATCGTCCAGTCGCGATACGCGAACATCTCGCGGTAGTTGTCGATGTGGATGCCGTGGGTGTCGCCGTACCGCGCCGCGTCCAGCCAGTAGCGGGCGCGGTGCTCGCCCCAGTGCCGCGACTGCAGCAGCCGGTCGACGAGGGTCTCGTAGGCGGTCTCCGAGGTGTCGTTCAAATAGGAGGCGAGGAGGCCGGGGTCGGGCGGCAATCCCGTCAGGTCGAGGGCGACGCGGCGGGCGAGGGTGCGCTTGTCGGCCTCGGCCGCGGGCGCCAGCCCCTCCGCTTCGAGCCGCGCGAGGACGAACCGGTCGATGGGATTCCGCCCCCACGCCTCGTCGGCCACGCCGGGGGGCGCCGCCTCGGCCACCGCCTCAAACGACCAGTGCTGGTCCCAGGACGCGCCCTCCTCGATCCAGCGCGTCAGCACGTCTATCTGGTCGGCCGACAGCCTCTTGTTGGACAGCGCCGGCGGCGGCATCCGCAGGCGGTCGTCGGCGTGGGCGATCCGCTGGTGCAGCAGGCTCGCCCCGGCGTCGCCGGGCACGACGGCGGCGCCCCGCGGGCGCGCCCCGAAGGCCCCCTCCTGCGTGTCGAGGCGCAGTCTCGCCTGGCGGGTGCCCTCGTCCGGACCGTGGCACGAGAAGCAGTTGTCGGCCAGGATCGGCCGCACGTCGCGCTGGAAGTCGACGGCGGCGTCCGGCGCGGGCGGCGGACCCTGGGCGGCGAGGCCGGCCGGCGCCGCCGGCAGCAGCGCCGCGGCACCGGCGGCCGCGGTCAGGGCGAGAGCCAAGCGACGAATGGACATGGTATGTGCACTCCGCATGCGAGGTATCCCCCCAACTTCGCCATGCGCCGCCCGGACACACGCATCCTGCCGCCAGCGCACCACCGATCACGCAGCGTACGACCGATCACGCAACGCACCGGCCGTCCCGCCCCGTGCCGGCCGACCCCGGTCCGCGCCGACTCGCGCCGGTCGGGGCGGCCGCCGATCAGTAGCGGAACAGTCTGGTGAACTTTACAACGAAAGCGCGGTTCTGGAGCATGGGAAACCGCTGGTCCGGCACCAGCACGGTGTCGCGCTGGTCGTTGTAGACGACGAAGAGCTCGCTGCCGGGACGGTACTCCCACCGCAGCCGCAGGTTGGTGCTGAGCGTCTCGCGTGTCGGGTTGAACTGCAGCAGCCCGCTGAAGAAGAGCCGCGGGTTGAACGTGTAGGTCAGGCGGGTGACGGCCAGGGGAGCCGTGAAGGTCGCCTCCGGCAGCTTGACGTGGTTGACGGAGATGCTGGGCTCGAACGAGAACTGGGGGGTGACCTCGATGCGGCCGCGCGAGTAGCCCGCCGAGGTGATCTCCCCGTGGTAGAACTCGCCGTACTGCAGCGACAGGTTGCCCGACAGGCGGCGCTGCGCCCCCATCGAGTACGAGAGGTAGTAGTCCTGGAACACGTACTCTCCGGCCGGAATCGTGTACTCGGTGCCGAGGACCCGCTCCCACGGCACGTCCAGGAACTCGTAGCTCCGCTGCACGTCGGCGCTGAACCGGTCGCTGTTCTCGAACTCGATCTGGAAGTTGGCCTGGGCGAGCTCCGACTCGGGGACGCCGGCCACCGTCTCGAAGTAGTCGTAGCTGCCCCCGACCGTGAACTGCCGCACCGCCTGGATGCCGGCCGGGCGGGGGCTGTACTTGCCCTGCAGATACGTGCGCCGGAAGTCGTCGCGGCGCATGAAGCCCACTTCCGGGTTGAAATGGTCGCCGACCAGCAGGTGGTCGACGCTGACCGCGTAGAGGTCGCCGTTGTAGGTGAACGCGGCCTGGTAGCTCTCGTCCTCGCCCACGAGCCCCGGGGTCCGGGTCTTGGCGTAGTAGCCGTTGAAGTTCACGTTGTCGTAGAACGAGAAGACGCCGTCCACGCCGAACGCCTCGTTCGACCCGTCGCCGTTGAGCGACACCGACCGCCCGGTGAAGAGGGCGCCCACCGCGCTGCGGCGCAGGATGTCGCGCTTCAGCCGGAGCACCGTGAAGTTGGTCGGATCCGCGACGTCGATGACGTCGTCGGTCTGGATGTTCAGGGCCCCGACCGTGAAGTCGCCGACCTTGCCGGTCAGCCGCCCGCCGGCCTGAATGGGCACCGTGGCTCCCGACTCGAGACCGATCCGCCGGCTGAAGAAGACGGTCGGCACGTCGCCGCCGCCGAAGAACCCGCCCGACCCCGGTCTGCCGCCGCCCCCGGGCCCGCCGCCGCCGCCGAACTGCACCCCGCGGCCGAAGTCGAAGATGCCGCGGCCCTCGAGGAAGAACTCGCGCTTCTCAGGGAAGAACAGGCTGAAGCGCGTCAGGTTGACCTGCGCCTCGTCCACCTCGACCTGGGCGAAATCGGTGTTGTAGGTGAAGTCGGCGGTGAGGTTCTCGGTCACGCCGTACTTGACGTCGACCCCGAAGTCGGCGTCACCCTGGTTGTAGACGTCCGAGCTGACGTCGGTGGCCGACGACCCGATGCCGTAGGGCTTGATCTCGAACGTCCGGTTGCCCGACGGCACCTCCAGCCCGGCCAGGGTGCCCGCCGCCGACAGCCGGAACATGCCGGGGCCGGCGGAGATGGCGACGGGAGTGATGTAGTTCCACTCGTTCTTCCAGCGGACGTTGCGGCCGAGCTGGATGCCCCACACCTGCGACTCGCCGCCCGGGAACCGGATGGACTTGAAGGGAATCTCCATCTCGACCGTCCAGCCGCCGTCGAAGCGCCCCGTCCGGACGTCCCATATCGGGTTCCAGTCGCTGTTGGGGTTGCCCTCGTCGGTGATCTGGTAGTCGAAGAACCCCCCGATGGGGTTCACCATGAACGCGAACCCGTTGCGCCGGTCGTAGAACGTGTCGAAGGCGGCGCTGAACGTGTCGTTCTGGATGATCTGGAACGAGTCGCGCTGCATCTCGTTGGCGACCCAGCGCGACTCCGGCGCCGAGTCCCACATGCGCCCCGACACGTAGATGCTGTTGTCGTCGTAGAAGACCCACGCCTCGGTTCGCTCGGTTGCCGGCGCCCCTTCGTCGGGCTGCTGCTGCACGAAGCCGGTCAGCGGCTGCACGATCTCGTAGACGCCCTCGTCGAGGCTGCCGTCGACGTCGAGCGCCTGGTCGAGGGGTACCGCGCGGATAGTCACCCGTCCCGCCGCATCGCGCGCGAGGGTCTCCGGGGCGACGGGCGGCGCGGGGTCGCCGATGATGCGGGACGCCGCCGCCCCGAAGCCGGCCGGACGGCCCGCGGCCGCGCCCGCACCGGATGGCTCGCCGAAGGGATTTCCGCGGCCCGCTCCTGCGGCCGGGTCGCCGCCGGGGTCGCCGAATGGAGGCCGACGCCCCGCGCCCGCGCCCGCATCGCCGCCGGGGTCGCCGAACGGAGGCCGACGCCCCGCGCCCGCGCCCGCATCGCCGCCGGGGCCGCCGAACGGAGGCCGACGCCCCGCGCCCGCATCGCCGCCGGGGCCGCCGAACGGAGGCCGACGCCCCGCGCCCGCGCCGCCGCCCGGCGGAACGAAGGGAGGCCGGCCTCCCTCCGCCACCGGCGCGTCGCCGCCCAGCGGGCCGCGCGGCGCGCCCGGCCGGCGCATCGGGGGAGGCGGCGCGAGGCCCGGGGACGGCACGTTCGCGGCCATCGCGGGCCCCGACGCCGAGAGCCCCCGGCGCAGGTCGGCCGACAGGCGGTCCTGCAGGTCGAACAGATCCGTGAGCACGCCGTCGACGGTGGTCGCGTGCTGCACCGCCGCCGTCGCCACGTCGACGATGCGCGCGGTCAGCCGCACCTGCTGGCCGAGCCGCTGGAATCCGCCGCTGACGACCCACCGCGCGCCCAGCGCCCGCCCCGCCTGCACCGCCGGGGTGTCGCTCAGGTCCACCGCCGCGCCCGGATCGACGCGCGCCCGGCGCAGCGCCGCCTCGACCGCGTCGTTGCCCACCACCGCCACCGTGCCCAGGCCGGCGAGGTCCGCGGTGATGGTCTCGGCGATGCCGAACCCGATCCACTCGTCCTCGGCCGCTCCGGTGATGTTGGCGAAGGCCACGACGGCGACGGCGTCGCCGCGGGCTGCCGATGCGGGAGGCTGTGCGGGCGCCGATACCGACGCGAGCAGGAGCAGCATCGCCAGGAGCCCGGACCGGATGCCCGGGCTGCCGCCGAGGCCGCCGGAGGGGCTCTCGCCGCGGACCGCCCGCCCACCCGGAAGCCGCCGCGAGACGCAGCCGTGCACCGCTCCCCCGGAAACCCCGGGCATCATCGTTCCGACTCCCTGTACGCCATCCCCCAATTGTCGCATACCCCTACAGGACGCCCGAGCCCCCCGTTCCGTTGACAGGTTGCGCCATCCTCCGACCCCGGCCGGGCGCGTGGCGATTCCGGGGCGGCCGGTCCCCCGCCGCACCGGCCGCCGATGAACCGGCGGTGCGCCCGCCGCCGTGTTCGCGTCATAATGCCGGGGCGAGCGCGTGCGAACCGGCGGCCTCGGGTCGTGCACGGAACCATGGCTCCCCGCCTTCGCGCCCCGGCGAGGCTGGGCGGCCCCGGCAGGGATCCAGCGCGGCGCGGCGATCGGCGAGGCGCCGGCCCGGCCGGGCGTGACGAGGGACCGCGGCCGGAAGCACGAAGCACAGGAACGGCACAGGCAGGAGAGGACGAATGGCAGGACTTCCGATACGACTCGTTGCCGCGGGCGCCGTGGGCGCCGCGCTCACGCTGGCGGTTCCGCCGGGGACGGCCGCGCAGGAACCCACCTACACCCCGGTCACCGACGAGCGGCTGCAGTCGCCGGCCGACGGCGACTGGCTGATGTACCGCCGCACCTACGACAGCTGGGGCTACAGCCCCCTCGACCAGATCACGACCGGGAACGTCGCCAGTCTGGAGCCGGTGTGGCTGCTGTCGACCGGCGTCACGTCGGGCCACGAGTCGCCGCCGGTCGTCAACGACGGCATCATGTTCATCACCACCCCCGAGGACCGGGTCATCGCGGTGGACGCCCGCACCGGGGACCAGCTGTGGCTCTACCAGCGGCAGTTCCCCGAGGACATGGCCCATCCCCACCGCACCAACCGCGGGGTCGCGCTCTACGGCGACAAGGTCTACTACACGACTCACGACGCGTTCGTGGTGGCCCTCGACGCGACGACCGGCGAGCTGGTCTGGGAGACCGCCGTCGCCGACTACCGCACCGGCTACTACATGACCATCGCGCCCCTCATCGCCAACGGCAAGGTCCTCGTGGGCCCGTCGGGGGGCGAGCGCGGCATCCGGGGCTTCGTGGCCGCCTACGACGCCGAGTCGGGCGAGGAGGTGTGGCGGACCCACACCATCCCGGGTCCCGGCGACCCCGGCATCGAGACGTGGCCGGGCGAGACGTGGCGCACCGGCGGCGCCTCCATCTGGATCACCGGCTCGTTCGACCCCGAGCTCAACCTCACCTACTGGGGGACCGGCAACCCGGGCCCCTGGATCGGCGACCAGCGGCCCGGCGACAACCTCTACACCAACTCGGTCGTCGCCTTCGACGCCGACACCGGCGAGCTGAAGGGCCACCACCAGTACCACTGGAACGGGTCGTGGGACTGGGACGAGGTCTCGGCCCCGCTCCTCATCGACGTCCCCCGCGACGGCCGCACCATCCCCACGCTAGTGCACCCCGCCCGGAACGGCTACCTGTGGATGCTCGAGCGCGAGCCCGACGCCATCACCTTCGTCGACGCCCAGCCCTACGTCGACCAGAACGTGTTCACGGCCATCGACCCGGTGACCGGCCGCCCCGAGTACGACGCGGAGCGCAAGCCCGGCACGAACCGGCCGGCCACCTTCTGCCCGTCGCTGTGGGGCGGCAAGGACTGGCCTCCGGCCGCCTACAGCCCCCAGACCGGCTACCTCTACATCCCCGCCAACGAGAACCTGTGCTCGACCATCGTCGGCCGCGAGGTCGAGTACGTCCCCGGCCGGGCGTTCACCGGCGCCTCGTCCCAGGTCTTCGTGGTGAACGACGCCGACCACCTCGGGGAGCTGCAGGCGTGGGACCTCTCGACCGGCGAGCAGGTCTGGACCCACGAGTTCCCCGAGTCGCAGAACTGGGGCCCGATCATGACCACCGGGGGCGGCCTCGTCTTCGCCGGGGGCACCCACGACCGCTATTTCCGCGCGTTCGACGCCGCCACCGGCGAGGTCCTCTGGGAGCAGCGCACGAACTCGGGGGTCATCGGCGTCCCCTCGTCCTACGAGGTCGACGGCGTCCAGTACATCGCCGTCCAGTCGGGCTGGGGGGTCGACGCCCAGGGCATGCAGCGGGCCGTCAACCAGCACCTCGAGCGGAACGTCCAGGTGCCCCAGGGCGGCGTCCTCTGGGTGTTCGCACTGGGGGAATAGCAGGAAACCACCGGCGGGCGCTCGGTCCGGCCGCCGCCCGGACCGAGCGCCGCCGCGACGGAGCCACGGACCATTCGACTGGTCAGGGAAGCGCCATGGCCACCGCAACCTTCCATCGCCACCTCTTCACCGTGGACGACTTCGCGCGCATGGGCCAGACGGGCATCTTCAGCTCGAGCGACCGCGTGGAGCTCATCGACGGCGAGATCCTCACGCTGAACCCCATCGGGCCCCCGCACGCCTGGATCGTGAACCGCCTCGTGCGGCTGCTGATCACCCGCCTGGCCGACACCGCGTACGTAAGCAGCCAGAATCCGATTCGTCTGGGGCGGCACACGGAGCCGCAACCCGACGTGGTCGTGGCGCGGCAGCGCGGAAGCGCCTACCAGGAGCAGCACCCGGAAGCCGGCGACGTGCTCCTGGTCATCGAGGTGGCCGACTCGTCCCTGCTCTACGACCGGCTCGAGAAGGCGCCGCGGTACGGCCGGGCCGGGATCCCCGAGATGTGGATCGTGGACGTCGGGGCGAAGACGGTCACCGTGTACACCGGCCCCGGTCCCGAGGGCTACGGCAGGGAGCGCATCGTGTCGGGCGGCGAAACGGTGACGTCGACCGGCGTCGCCGGACTGCGGCTGCCGGTGGACGAGATGTTCGGCTGAGTCGTCGGCACGAAGCTGGTGGTGGCGGCGATGACCGCGACCGAGTGCAGCATCGCCGACCCCGAGGACGCCGGCATGTTGGACGTGGTCGGCTTCGACACCACCGCGCCCAACGTGATCCAGGACTTCCTCGGCCGCGCCGCCGCGTGACGACCTCCGGTCGCCGCGGCCCCGCACCCGGGTCGGGGCTCTGCGCTGAGCCGAAGCGGGAGGGTTATCTGCTTCAACGGACCTCCTCCCGCGCCCCCCGTTCAGCGCATTCCGTCGGCCGGGGTGTCGCGCGGCCGGGCTCGGGCCTCGAGCCGGCCGCGTCCGGTGCGAACGCAAGGGCTCCTGCGCTGAGCCGAAGCGGACGGGTTATCTGCTGGAAACAGACTACTCCCCCTTCCGCACCACCCGTTCAGCGCACTCCGTCGGCCCGCCTCGCGCGGCCCGGCCCGGCCGAGCTCCCTGCCAGGAGCACCCTGCCGACACCAGCGCCCGCGCACCACCCGCTGGGTCCGCCGAGACAGCTCGGCGGGCCCACTCGCACGCCGCCAACCGGCCTCACATTCCCGAAACGCGGCCGGCGATGCGGTAGCAGTGGAAGATGATGTGCCACCCCAGCACCACCGCCGCGAGCCACGCCACCCAGTAATAGTCGCCGGGAATCCCGAGGTTGCCGCCGAAGAACGGGGTCGCATGCTCGTTGGCCATCGCCCACAGCAGCGGCAACGACATGTAGGTGTTGTGCTTCGAGCGCAGCCCGGCGAGGGCCGGATCGACGGGGTCCGGCGCCTTGCCGGCCTTCACCGCGGCGATGATGCGCTGCTGCGCCGGCCAGATGCGGAACCACACGTTGAAGGCCATCATCGTCCCGAACATCGCGCCGGTGTGGATGAGGACCGCGCGCGGCAGGAAGCCGCCGACCTCCACGAACAGGAAGACGACGGCCGCGAGCAGCACGAACGAGACGATGGTGGCGGCGCGGACGTTCGACTTGAGCCCGCTCTTCCACAGCGCGTCGTAGCCGAAGACGGCCACGAAGGTCAGCACGGCCATGGCGATCGAGCCCGCCCCCCAGCTCGCGTCGACGGCGAGGGTCAGGCCGCCGTGGTAGAAGATCAGCAGCAGCAGCAGGACCCCCGTGATCCAGGTCCAGGCCGCGCCCCAGCGGAACCAGAACAGGGCCCGGGGCATCAGCTCGGGCACGACCTTCTGCTTCGTCGGCCCGTCGAGCTTCGCGGCCATCTGGGCGTTCACGAAGTTGAAGAAGTAGAGGTGCCCTATCCAGATGATCCCCGCGAACACGTGGAGCCATCGGAAGATGAACTGCAGGCTTTCCATCATGGTGTTCCTCCCTCCTCGTTGCGCCGCGCGTTCCGAACTGACCCGATTGTAGCCCCACCGGGTCTGCGGCCGGCGACGGAGTCGACGCTCGCCGACTCGTCCAGCGCCGTACCGCCCCCCGCTCCGTTCCACGGGGCCCGCCGCGCCCGCGGTGCGCACGGCCGGCTCGACGGGCGGCCGGCCGCGTGGCCATGGTGGAAGCCCGTCAGCGGAAGCCCTGACCCGCCCCGACGCAGCGCCAAGGTCCAGTCATCGAGTGTCTCCCGTGATTCGGGCGGCCGCCTTCCCCAACGTCAACGCAACTGCCGGCGAACCTCGCCAGTTCCGACGAACTGCGACAGCAGCCGGTAGTTCAGTCGCTCGTACCGCACCCGGCCGGCGACGATTGCCGGGTGTACTTGCAGCGCCTGGGCGAGTTCGAGCACGGCCATCGGCGTGGGGCTGTGCCGAGCCGCGCTCGCGTCCCACGCCGCCCGTGGGATGAGTGCTTCTTCCGCCCATTCGTCGGCCTCCGCCTCCCGGGGGTCCTGCCGCCCCGCGTCCACGCGGCGCAACGACAGGTCGTCGACGAAGGCGTGGCCGTCGTCGTTGTCCATATGCCGGCCGACATGTGCCAGCTCGTGCAGCAGGCAGAACCAGAAGTTGTCGAGCCGGTCGTATCGAAGGGTCAGCGCGATCACCGGCCGACCGTCGCCGAGCCGCAGGGCGGCGCCGTCGAGGTAGGTCCGGGGAAGGTGCTCGACCATCACGAGGGGGATGCCGGCTTCTCGCAGGCGCTCCCGCGCGCGGCGGGGCCCGTCCTGCGATGCGCTCAGCCTGGCCACCTGCCCGAGGAAGTCCAGCGTCACGGCGCCGGGCGTGTAGTCGGCGCCGGGCCGGGCGCCGTTGGCGGTTGCCAACGCCTGCCAACACCAGGCCTTCAGCGCATGCGGATCCGTCTTGGCGTTCGCCCGCATGGTGTCGGTCTTGCGGTAGAGGGCGGCGGATGCGACGCGTTCGCCGCCGGCGTCCTCGATCAGCTTCGCGATCAACTCCGCCGCCCGTGCCGCGGTGCGGGGCGCTTCAGGTATCCAGCCGCGCTTCGCCATCGCCTTGAGCGGAACCCGGCGCCAGTCGAGCTCGGCTAGCGGCTGGTCGCGGGTGCGGTCGGGCGGGCGCAGCAGCACGTCGGCCGGGATCCGAAGAGACGGCGGCAGCCGCGCCGAGCTTCCCGAGAACCAGCAGCTCGAGTGCCACCGGCGCGTGGCGCCGCACGGGTACGGCTGGGGACGCCACATCTACGCCCGCATGGCGTGGGACGGCCCGGCTCCAACCATCACGGGGGGCTGCATCAACCCCAGCAAGGGGCGGTTCCTGCACCCCGAGGAGGATCGGGCGATCACCGTCCGAGAGGCTCTCCTGCTGCAGGGGTTCCCCGGCGGTCACCGCGTCTCGCTGCGCCGTGGCAAGTACGCCGCGGCGGAGATGGTCGGCAACGCGATTCCGCCCGGATTCGTCGCCGCACAGGCGCGCATGCTCCGGCGCATACGCAACACGGCGGCGGGGGCGGCGGAATGACTGGTTCCACGGACATCTACAACGTTCTGAGGCAGGACCTTACGGACGAACAGCGCGCCGCGGCGACGGACGAGAGTGCGGACGTCCTCGTCATCGCGTGTGCGGGATCCGGCAAGTCCCGGACGCTGGCCTACCGGATTGCGTGGTTGATCGCACGCGGAGCCGACCCCGCCTCGATCGTCGCGTTCACGTTCACCGAGAAGGCCGCGGACTCGATTCAACAGCGCGTCGCCACCGCGCTGACGAGGACGGGCCGGCCGGCGACGGAGGTCGGAAAGGTCCGCATCGGGACGATCCACGGGTTCTGCCGCGAAATGCTCGTGCGTGTCGACGCGCGCTACCGCCAGTTCGACGTTCTCGACCAGAACGGCCTGCACTTGTTCCTCATTTCCCGCTACCCGGCGCTGGGGATCCAGCGCTTCCGGGGCCGGGAACCGCGCTTCTTTCCCAAGATCACCGCGCTGGCCGACGCCTGGGCGAACCTGCACGACGAGGGGCTGGACCTCAATGATGTCACGTCGCACGACCCGAATCTCGGCGAGGCGCTGTCCCGACTCCACGACCTGTTGGACCGGTCGAACTACATCGACTTCTCGTCGATGATCAGGCTGATCGTCGATCGTCTGCAAGCCGATGATCCGCCGACGCTTACGGCCATCAGCGGCATTCGCCACCTTCTCGTTGACGAGTATCAGGACACGAACCCCCTTCAGGAACAACTGGTTCGGTCGCTCAGATCCAGGTGCAAGACGCTCACGGTCGTCGGCGACGACGACCAGAGCATCTACGGATGGCGCGGCGCCAACGTGCAGAACGTCCTGGGCTTCAGCGATCGCAACCCCGGCGCGAGCCGACACACCCTGGCTCACAACTTTCGGAGCACGCCCTTGATCGTGCGCAGCACGGACGAGTTCGTGCGTGCCGAGATCGGCGCCAACCGGTTGACGAAGTCCCCAACCGCAGACCCGGGACAAGGTCCACATGAGCTCGGCGTGTTCGGATTCGAGGATCGCAGGACCGAGGCGGAATGGGTGGCCGGCCGCATTTCGGCGCTGCTCGGCAGCGCCTACGCCGACGGCGAGGGGCGGCGCGGCCTCACCTACGCCGACTTCGCTGTCCTGATGCGGTCTACCGGCAGCGATGAACGAGACGGCACAGCCCGATCATCCGCATTCACCGCTGCGCTCGACGCCCACGGCATACCGTACACACTGGAGGCCGGCGGCAGCGTCTTCGGGCGCCCGCAAGTCGCCGTGCTGCGCGAGGCGATGGCACTGCTCCGCCACAGGTCGCCCGACCGCGATACGGTGCTCGGCTTCGTCGAAGAGCACGTCCGGCCTGTATTCCCCCGGGTGCGGCCAGCGGCGGTGACCCAACTCTACGCCGACTGGGGCCGACGCATCCACACACCGCCCGAGGTGGAACGGCGGCGTGTATTCCCGCAGCAACTTCTTCACGATCTGCTCGCCGCCTGCGACTTCGCCGACAGCGACATGGACGACGGCGTGGCGGCGGACATCGGCATGTTGAGCCGGCTGCTCCAGGACGTCGAGACGGTGTACGTCAGCATCGACACACCTCAGAGGTTCGGGGCGATCCTGAACTTCATGCAGAACATCGGCGAGAGCGGCTATCAGTCGGCGATGGACGGCGCGGTGCGGCGCCCCGATGCCGTGACGGTATCCACCGTCCACAAGGCCAAGGGTCTCGAGTACCCGGTCGTCTTCATCGTCGACGCGGAGCGCCAGCGTTTCCCCGGCCGCAACAGCCAGTACGACGGCTGGCTTCCCCCCGAGGTGATCGGTGACGCGGTCCAGCCCCCCCGACTCGCGTACGGCAACAACCGCGAACAGGAAGCCCGGCTCTTCTACACGGCCATGACCCGTGCCGAGCGGTTCCTGTACGTGACGCACGCCAGACTGCTCCCGGGAGGCAAGAGAGCCCGCAAGGAATCACCGTTTTCCGCCCGGCTGAGGGATACGGAAGTGGCGCGGAACACGCCGCCGGCACATGAGCTGCCGCCGAACGATCTGCCGGCGGCGACACCGCGCCGCCGGGCGGACGAAACGGTGCTGCCGACGACCTTCTCCGAGATCCGGTACTACCTGCGCTGTCCGCGGGACTACAAGTTCCGCTACGTCTGGGGCTTCAGCCCACCGATTCCCGAGATGTTCGGCTTCGGCCAGACCGTACACGCAGCGGTCGGGAAGCTACACGAGGAGTATCCGGAGCGCGCGCCCACGCCCGCCGAGGCCGAAGCGGTCGCACGCGGGATCTTCCATCTCAAACACGTGCCGCCGAGCCGGGATCCGGTGGAGCGGCCGGGCGCCTACGAGCGCGCCGCCGACGCGTCCGCCGGTATTGTCAGCCGCTATGCCGATGGCTACGGCGACGACTTCGTACGTCACCGCCAGCTCGAGGTTCGTTTCGAAATCCCGCTACGCGACTCCGTGCTCAGCGGATCGATCGACCTGCTGGTTCGCCTCGACGACCAAGGGGACATCCTCGACGCGAACGTCATCGACTTCAAGTCCATGGAGGGCGGCCCGGACCCGGAGAACAACCCGAAACTCGACTGGAACGAGCTTGCGCTGCAGGTTCAGCTCTACGCCAGGGCGGCGGCGGACGTGCTCGACGCCAACGCGCGGACCGGTCACGTCCATCTTCTCAAGGACGGCCAGCGCATCGAGGTCCCCGTAGACGACGCCGCCGTCGAGGCTGCGACGGCGAACGTGGAGTGGGCGGCGGAACGCATCATCGCGGGCGACTTCCCGATGAGGCCGCACGCGGACAAGTGCGCGGCCTGCGACTGGCAACGTCTCTGTCCGAAGACACGGCAAGAGTTCGGGACAGTCGACTTGCCGGCGCCGCTGCACCTGCCGGGCCCCCGGCGCAGGCAGGCACGGGCGATCGGCCAAGTCGAGGGATGACTCGGCCCGAGCGCTCTTCGCCGACACCCACCCGGTTCCGGTCGGCCGTACACGCAGATCCGGGCTCGACTCATGGCTTCGACCACTTCCGGCCCGCCCGGCGGCAGGCGCCCGCGAAGAACGTGCGGCGGCGACCTGTTTCGGGTCGTCGGCGGAATGGTCGAACGGACCGAATCGTGGCCGACAACCTGAGCGCAGCCGAGCGGTCCAGGTGCATGTCGCGGGTGCGGTCGCGCCACATGAAGCCGGAACGCATCGTCCGGTCCATCGTGCACCGGATGGGTTACCGCTTCCGGCTGCACCGCCGGGATCTACCCGGCACGCCCGACTTGGTGCTGCCGCGGCGCCGCGCCGTGATCTTCGTGAACGGTTGCTTCTGGCATTGGCACCCCGATCCACGGTGCCCGAAGGCCAGCCTGCCCAAATCGAACGTCGGCTTCTGGAAACCCAAGCTGACGGCGAACCGGAGCCGCGACCGGAACAACGCCGCTGCGCTCGAGCAGTCCGGCTGGAGAGTCTTGACGATATGGGAGTGCGAGCTGCGGGACCTCGACCGGGTCATGTCCAGCGTCTACGAGTTCCTGGGCCCATAGCGACCCGCAAGGTCAACGAACCGGAGAGCGACGGCGCCCTCTCCGTGGGGTGTGATCGCATGACTCGGCAAGAGACCGCGGGGACGCCCACATGACGCGAGAACGAAGCGCGGGCACCGTCGCCGACTCGGCGGAGGTGCGCGAACGCCTGACCGATGCCGCGTTCTTCCGAGGACGGGAGCGAACCCATCCGGCGGGCCGCGGCTGCTGGCGCGGCCCGCCGGACTTCACTGAGGCCTGCCGGCGCCGCTACTCGATCGCCCCGTACACCAGAGTCTGGAACTCGCGCTCCAGGTCGTAGGCGGCGAACGGCATGAACTGGGTCCACACCATGCCGACGAGCTCGGCCTCGGGGTCGATCCAGAAGAACGTGTTGGCGGCGCCGGCCCAGCGGAAGACGCCGTCGTTGTCGGGCTCGGGCGAAGCCTCGGCGTCGACCATGACCGCGAACCCGAGGCCGAAGCCGTAGCCGGGGCTGAGGAACGCCCCCAGCTCGATCGGAACCAACGCGTCGGGGAGGTGGTTCGAGCGCATCTTCGCGACGGTCTCGGGAGCGAGGATGCGGACGCCGTCGAGGCTGCCCCCTTCGAGCAGCATCTGGGCGAACCGGATGTAGTCGGACGCGGTCGAGGTGAGGCCGCCCCCGCCCGAGGGGAACGCCGGCGGGCGCGTGTACTGGCCGTCCACCGGCGAGTCGGCGACGACGAGCCGGTCGCCCAGCTTCGCATAGTTGGCCATGAACCGGCCGCGCTTCTCCTCGGGCACCCAGAACGCGGTGTCGTCCATGCCGAGCGGACCCAGGATGCGCGCCTCGACGAATGGGTCGAAGGCCTGCCCCGAGGCGACCTCGACGACGCGGCCGAGGATGTCGGTCGACACGCTGTAGTTCCACCGCGTCCCCGGGCTGGCGATGAGCGGGAGCTCGGCCACGAGGCGGCCGAAGTCCTCCAGGTCCTCGGCGAGGGCGAGAGGGTTGGCCTGGTTGTAGAGGCGGTCGACGGCAGAGTCGCCGAAGAACCCGTAGGTGAGCCCCGAGGTGTGGGTCAGCAGGTGCTCGACGGTGATGGGACCTTCCGCCGCGACGCGGTCGCCGCCGTCGGCCAGGACCTGCACTTCGGCGAACTCGGGCACGAACTTCGAGAGCGGGTCGTCGAGCGCGACCTTGCCCTCCTCGACCAGCATCATCACCGCGACGCTGGTCACCGGCTTGGTCATCGAGTAGATGCGGAAGATGTCGTCCCGCTCGAGGGGATCGCCGGTCGACGTGTCGCGAGTGCCCACCGCCTCCCAGTGGACGACCTGTCCCCGGCGCGCGACCATCGTCATCACCGCGGCGAGCCGGCCGTCGTCGACGTAGGCCTGCATGGCCGGCGCGATGCGGGCCAGCGCGTCGGCGGACATTTCGGCCGCGCCGGGGCTCGCGACGGGAAGGCCGGCGTCGTCCGGCGCGGCCGACTGCGCGAGAGCGACCGGGGCGAACGCCGCCACCGCGAACACCGCCGCCGCGACGAGGCCGACCGGGATACCTGTGGACTGAGTCATGAACGCCTCCCTGCAACTGCTCTCGTTTCGATTTCCAACCCTCGGCTACCGCACGCCGAGCAGAATCTCCGTCGTCAACTGGTCCAGCCGCTCGTAGGCCAGCTCCCGCCCCCCCGGCGCCGCCCGGTCGAACCGGTGGCCCTTCAGCGCGGCCGCGGCGTCCGGGCTGAACGCACCGAACCCGGGCGCGGCCTGCGAGGCCACGTCGAGACCCGCGAGGAGGGCGCGGACGTCGGGGTCGGCGAGCCACCGCGCCGCCTTCTCCTTCAGGATGAGATAGGTGCGCATGCAGCCCCGCGCGAAGTCCTTGACGCCCTCGACGCCCTCGGTGCGGTAGGCGTGGGCGTCGAAGTGGCGCGGGCCGCCGTAGCCGACTTCCTCGAGGAACTTCACCAGCCAGAACGCCGCCTTGGGGTTCGCGGCCCCGAACCGGAAGTCCTGGTCGTAGCGGCCGATCACCTGGTCGTTCAGGTCGATGTGGAAGAGCTTCCCCGCCTCCCACGCCTGGGCCACCGCGTGGGTCATGTTCAGGCCGGCCATGTGCTCGTGGGCGACCTCGGGATTCACGCCCACCAGCTCCGGGTGATCGAGGGTCGGGATGAACCCGAGATAGGCGCCGGTGGTCGCGAAGTAGATGTCGCTGCGCGGCTCGTTCGGCTTCGCCTCGAGGGCGAAGCGGTAGTCGTAGCCGCTGGCGATGGAGTACTCGCACAGGAAGTTCAAGGCCTCGCGGAACCGCTGGACGGCGACGTCGGGGCGCCGGCAGCCGTCCGTCTCGGTCCCCTCGCGCCCGCCCCACATGACGAAGATCCGGGCGCCCAGCTCGGCCCCGAGGTCCATCGCCCCCATCGCCTTCTGGACCGAGAGGGCCCGCACCGCGGGGTCGTTGGCGGTGAACGCGCCGTCCTTGAAGGCGGGGTCGGTGAACAGGTTGGTGGTGACCATGGGCACGACGAGGCCGTGGTCTCCGCACGCCTGCCGGAACTCCCGCACGATGCGGTCGCGCTCGGCCGCCGTCGCGTCGATGGGCACGAGGTCGTTGTCGTGGAGGTTCACGCCCCAGGCGCCGACCTCGCCGAGCAGCGCTACGAGCTCGACAGGGCTCAGCCGCGGCCGGACCGGCTCGCCGAACGGGTCTCGGCCGGGGTTGCCCACCGTCCACAGGCCGAACGAGAACTTGTGCTCCGGACGCGGAGCGTAGGCATCTTCAGACATGGTTCCATCCCACCGCCGTCACCGGCTCGTCGCCACCCTCACGCGCCGGCCTGCGGATGCAGCGCCCCGTAGAGGGTCTGGAAGCGACGGTACTGCCGGTCGAGCGTCTCCATCGCGCCGGGCTCAGGCACCACCGTCCCCGCCACCCGGACGGCGGCGGCACACGCCTCGTCCACCGAGCCCCAGACCCCGGCGCCGACCCCCGCGAGCAGCGCCGCGCCGTAGGCGGCGCCCTCTTCCGCCGACAGCACGTCCACCGGCTGGCGGTACGCGTCGGCCTGGATTTGGCGCCACAGCGGCGACCGCGCCCCGCCCCCGCCGAGCCGGATGCGCGTCGCCGGCACCCCCATCTCTTCGAGGATGGTCAGGCTGTCGCGCAGGCTGAAGGCGACGCCCTCCAGCACCGCGCGGATCACGTGCGACCGGCCGTGCGCGGCGGAGAGCCCCACCAGCGCGGCCCGGGCCTCGGGGTCGAGGTGCGGCGTCCGCTCGCCCATCAGGTAGGGCGCCCACAGGACCCCGTCGGCGCCCGGCGGGGCATCGGCCGCCTCGGCGCACAGCCGGTCGTAGGGGTCGCCCCGCGCTTCCGGGCCGGCCGCCTCCGCGCCCGGGCCCGGGCGCGGGCCGAGGGTGTCGCGCAGCCAGCGCAGCGACAGCCCCGCGCCCTGGGTGACTCCCATGACGTGCCAGCGGTCCGGCACCGCGTGGCAGAAGGTGTGCACCCGCCCGCGGGGGTCGCGCGCCGGCCGGTCGGTGGCCGCGAACACCACGCCGGACGTGCCGATGGTGGCGCTGACAGCGCCGGGCCGCACGATGCCCATGCCCACCGCACCCGCCGCCTGGTCTCCCCCGCCGCCCACCACCGGGGTCCCCTCGGCCAAGCCCGTGGCCTCGGCCCCGGCGCGGACGAGACGGCCGGTGACCGCGGGCCCCTCGTGAACGGCAGGCAGGCTCGCCGCCTCGATCCCCACCTGTCCGAGCAGCTCGGTCGACCAGCGCCGGCCGGCCACGTCGAAGAGCAGGGTCCCGGAGGCGTCGGCCGCGTCGGTGGCGCGCTCGCCGGTGAGCCGCCATCGCACGTAGTCCTTGGGCAACAGGACCGTCCGCACGCGGTCCCAGCGCGCCGGCTCCTCGTCGCGCACCCACAGCAGCTTCGGCAGGGTGAACCCGGTGAGGGCGGGATTGGCGACCAGTTCGATCAGCCGCGCCGCCCCGACCTCGTCGGTGAGCCGCCGGCACTGGGCGCCGGTCCGCTGGTCGCACCAGATGATGGCGGGCCGCACGACTTCCCCCGCCGCGTCGAGCAGCACCGCGCCGTGCATCTGCCCCGACAGGCCCACGGCCCGGATGTCGCCGGGCGCCGTGCCCCCGGCCGCAAGGGCGGCCCGGATCGCCGCCCGCGAGGCGCGCCACCAGTCGCCGGGATGCTGCTCGGCCCAGCCGGTGCGGGGCGAGTCGAACGCCGCGTGCGGCTCGGTCGCCGTCGCCGTGACGGCCCCGTCCGCGTCGACGATCACCGCCCGCGACCCGCCGGTTCCGACATCGAGCCCCAGCACCGCCATCGGCCCATAGGATACCGCGGGCCGCCGGCACGGCCGGGCCGCGCGGGCCGGATGGCGCGCGTCATCCTTCGCCGAGCGAATGCGGCGGGGCTTGCCACGGGCCATCGACGCTGTACCATGAGGGGCACGGAACGACGCCAACCGCGGAAAGGATGTGGACCGTGCGACAGGCAGATCCCTTCGTCATCCTGGCGGCAGCCGCCCTCGCGATCGTCGCCGCCCAGCCCCCGGCGGCCGCGCAGACCGCCCCGGCCAGGGTCCTCTATCTCACGCAGTCGGCCGCGTTCGCGCATCCCGTCCTGCCGCACTCCGAGACGGTCTTCACGCGCATCGCGAAGGAATCGGGACGCCTCGATCTGACCGTCTCCCGCGACGCCTCCACCCTGACCGCCGAGACGCTCGCCGACTACGACGCGGTGGTCTTCTTCACCACCGGCGAGCTGCCCATGGACGACGCGCAGAAGGCGGCGCTGCTCGCCTGGGTGCGCGGCGGCGGGGCGTTCGTCGGCGTGCACAGCGCCACCGACACCTTCTACGAGTGGCCGGACTACCTCGCCCTCATCGGCGGCTACTTCGACGGCCACCCCTGGCACCAGGAGGTCACGGTTCGGGTCGAGGACGGGCAGCACCCCGCCACCCGGCACCTCGGCGAGTCGTTCCGCATCCACGACGAGATCTACCAGCATCGAGAGTGGTCGCGCGGCGACGTCGACGTGCTGCTCAGCCTTGACACCGGCTCGGTGGACATGAACGCGCGCAACATCCGCCGCGACGACGGCGACTTCGCCCTCGCCTGGACGCGGCAGGAAGGCAACGGCCGCGTCTTCTACACGGCGCTGGGCCACCGACCCGAGGTGTGGGACGACCCGCGCTTCCAGACCCACCTGCTGCAGGGCATCGCCTGGGCCATCGGCGCCCCGGCGCCGGCCGCCGACGAAGCCCCCGCCAACACCCTGACCGCCGAGGAACGGGCCGACGGCTGGGAGCTGCTCTTCGACGGCGAGAGCCTCGCGGCATGGCGCGGATACAGGCGCGACACCGTGCCCGACGGCTGGCAGGCGGTCGCCGGCGCCATGGCCCGGGTCGGCCGCGGCGGCGACATCATCACCGTCGAGCAGTTCGCCGACTTCGACCTGCGCTTCGACTGGCGGGTGGAGGAAGGCGGCAACAGCGGCGTCATGTTCCGCGTCGCGGAGGGCGACGGCCCGGCGTGGCACACCGGGCCGGAGTTCCAGATCCTGCACAACGCCGGCCACCGCGACGGGCAGGCCCCCATCACGTCGGCCGCCAGCAACTACGCGGTCCACCCGCCGGCCCGCGACGTCACCCGGCCCGTCGGCGAGTGGAACGCCGCCCGCCTCGTCGTCCACGGCGCCCGCGTCGAGCACTGGATGAACGGCGAGAAGCTGCTCGAGTACGAGCTCGGCGGCCCCGACTGGGAAGAGCGGATGATGGCCAGCAAGTTCGCTTCGATTCCGCGGTATGGCCGCGAGCCGCGCGGGCACATCGCCATCCAGGACCACGGCGACCCCGTCGCGTTCCGCAACCTCAGGATCCGCCGGCTCGACGCGAAGTGACGGTCGGTGTCACCCTGATTCTCGACGCGGGCCGCACCGTCGCCTCGCGGCCCGCGTCACCCAACCCGCCATCCATGATCCGGTCAGGGACGCGCGCCCATGCCTGAGATCCGCCTGACTCTCCACGTCCCGGAGTGGATGTGCGGGAGGTCGCTCCCCGCCGGCGCGGGCATCGCGGCGGGGTTCGTCGCGCTCGATCTGCTGTTGTTCGTTCCGCTCTATCTCATCGTCTCGCAGGAGCACGCCTTCTGGCCCTTCTTTCCCCTGGAACACCCTCGTGGACAGTACGACTGGGGATGGCCGGGACTCGGACGCAGCACCTACGAATACGTCATGCAGCTGTTCGTCCGACGCGGCAACATGGACATCTTCCGGGTCAGCGCGGACTGGGTCTTCATCGTCTCGTCGATGATTCTCGCCAGCCGATTCGCCGGCGCGTGGAAGACGACCGCGATACGGCTGGCGTGGTCCGCCTACGTCGTGCTGCTCGCGTTCATGGCGTACACCGGCTTCGTTCATGCCCTCTTCGACCGCCCCGGCACCCTGCTCGACGACGCTCTCATGCTCGAGAGCGCGTGGGTGTTCGTGCGCGACACGTGGGGATTGACGGATCTCCTGTACGCCGCGGCCCTCGTGGCCGCGGTCGCCGGGTTGGGCATGCTGGTGGCGCGGTACCTGGCGGCCGTCTGGCGTTGGGGCGACGGTCTCGATTCGCGGCCGGTGGCCGCGGGATGGGTGATCGTCAACGCCTACTGTGTGCTGTCGCTGTCGTGGTTCGGCGTGGGGCGGGACGATCCGGTCGTTCAGCTCCAGGCCAAGCATGCTCACTCCAATCTGCAGCGGTCCCGGGACGTGCTGGCCACCGTCGAGGCGCTGAACCGTTCCGCCCTCCCGGCGGCGGCGGGCCTGGCCGACACTGCGCCGGTGCGCCGCCCCGACCTCTTTCTCTTCGGCGTCGAGTCCTATGGCGCCACGCTGTGGGCCGACGACGACTACCGTGTCGCGCGACGGGGGCTGATGGACCGGGTGCAGCGCGAGCTGGACACGCTGGGACTGCCGATGTTCACGCGCTTCGCGGCCGCGCCGGTGAGCGGCGGAGGGTCCTGGATGAGCACGGCGTCGGCGTTGAGCGGAATACGGATCGACAGCCATTCGACGTACTGGGCCTGGAAACGGATGGCCCGTCGCTATCCCCACCTGATCTCGTACCTCGATCGCCACGGGTACTACACGCTGTCGGTGCAGCCCGGCGCCACGTGGGAAGAGGACCTGTACGACTACGACGACGTGATCCTCCGGCAGGACTTCTCGTACGACGGTTTCCTCTACGGGTTCGGTCACGTGCCCGATCAGTGGGCGCTGGAGCACGCGTTCGCGAACCACTGGAACCGGCACCCGCGACCTCGGCTCCTTCATTTCCTCACCGTGTCCACGCACTTTGCGTGGGAGCCTCCCCCGCGGATTGTGGAGGACGTGGCAGATCTCGAAGACCCGCAGCCCTCGTTCATCGAGACCCGCCCCGACTATGTGGAGCTCGCGCTGACGGTTCCCCAGGGCTGGAAGCGGAGCTACTTCGTGACCGTCGCCTACGAATGGGAGCTGCTGCTGGCGGCGTTCCGCCGCCGCGTCGAGCCCGGGTTCATCGCCCTGGTCTTCGGCGACCACCAACCGCCCTTCATCACCGACGGGCAGGGCGACAGCGACGTCGCCCTCCATGTCGTCACGGACATCCCCGCCCTTCTCGGACCGCTGTCGGCGGCGGGCTTCGCGGTGGGAGGCAGCGTCGACTGGAAACCCGGCGCGTCGGCGGAGTTCCGGATGGAGGCCATCTATCCGTTCCTGCTGAGTCTGCTGTCCACGGAAGCCGGGCAGCCTTTGGAGTACGACCCGACCGGCGTCGGCGTCCCCGAACTGCCGACGTGGTGACACGACGCAGGGCCGGCACCGCTGCCGGACCTTCCGGCCTCCGAACTGCATGCGACGCGAGTGTCGCGTACTACACCCGGCCTCGCGCGGCGGCCCGGCATTCCGGACTCGACGTCGCCCATTGGTAACATTCGTGTTACCATCGAGACGCCAGTGGTCGACATCAGGGAGTACACGAGCCACGACGGCCGTAGCCCGTTCGACAGGTGGTTCAGTCGACTCGACGCTCAGGCGGCGGCCAAGGTGACGACCGCCCTGCGCCGGATTGAGCAGGGCAACCTGGCCAGCGCCAAGGGCGTGGGCGGTGGCGTCTTCGAGAGCCGGATCGACTTTGGCCCCGGATATCGGGTGTACTTCGGCAGGGATGGCGACACCGTCATCATCCTGCTGGGCGGTGGAACCAAGAAGCGCCAGCAGAGCGATATCGAGACCGCACGGGGCCTGTGGCGAGAGTACAGTCGGCGAAAACGACAGGAGACCGGGTAAACCATGTCCCTGACACGTGACTTCACGGAGACGATCCAGGCTCGCATCCGGCGTGATCCAGCCTTCCGTCACGAGCTGCTGAGGGAGGGGATCGAGTGCCTGCTGTCCGGCGACGTGGAGACCGGCAAGGCCGTGCTGCGCGACTATGTCAACGCCACCATCGGCTTTCCGGCGCTCGGCGAGCTGACCGACAAGTCGCCGAAGAGCCTCATGCGCATGTTGGGACCCAACGGCAATCCGCAGGCTCGAAACCTGTTCGAGATCATCGGCCGTCTCCAGGAGCGTGAAGGACTTCACTTCGAGGTTCGGCCACGCGTCACCCCGGGACTGGATCCGGCTGGCCGTCGTCGGTCTCGGTCCCCTCGCGCCCGCCCCACATGACGAAGATCTTCGCCCCCAGCTCGCCCCCGAGGTCCATCGCCCCCATCACCCTCTGCCTGGTATACGGAGAAACTCGACGAAATCGAGGACAAGCGAAACGTACCCGCATCGGCCTACACGCCGAGCATGGCCTGCACGGGGCGGTACTCCTACTCGGAACGTAGAGGATTCAGATTCCAGGCACGCATCCTCAACAATGATCAGCGACCGGCGGAACACGACGTGTTCCAGCAGCAGTACAGGCCTGATGCTTCACATTCGTGGACGACGAGCAGCACCGGCGCGCTGATTGCCCTGAACCAGTCGACCTCTAATTTCAGCACGCCCCTTTTTGCCAGTCTGTCCAGTTCCCCCTTCCAGTGGCGAGCTCGATCGTGCCCAACACACACGCGAAGTGACAACACGTGCTCCAACTGGTCGAACACCATCGACTGGACCGCCGCGAGCTGTGCATCGAGGGCCAGCGTGGCGAAAGGCGGTCCCAATCGACGCTGCGCAACCTGCGGTCCCTGGTCGAAGACATCCGGCTCGATACCGGTATCCGTGACTTGGCATGCTGGTGCTACCTGAACCAATGCGGTGCTGGCACTCGCGAAGCTCACGGCGGTGGTCAGGGACAACAGGAATACCTACAAGGCGTACAAGAAGCCCGAATACCGATCGTACTTGCGCGAGTGCGGTGAAATACACCGGCAGTGGCTGCGAAGACACGAACCGGGACTAGCGGTGATCATGGAGGCACGCAACCTCGAGCCGGTCGAGGTCAAGGCGGGAGCCACCGGCTCGCTCAGGTCGCTGCACCAGTTCATCCGCGAGAAGTCCTCGGGCCTCGCCGTGCGCTTCAACGGCGACCCGCCAAGCCTGCTGCAAGACGCCAGGAAGTTGCCGGATGGCACGACGGTGCGCTACGAGCTGCTGTCTCTGCCCCTGTATCTCGTCGGCCAGACCCGGCGGCTGATTGGCGAGGCAACCGCGGAACGCTCCTCGTGACCATGCTCGTCACGAGCACGAGCCCGTCTCATGACAGGCGGGTGAGCAGGTCGTCGCCGTCGTCGCACGCGATGATCAGGTCGCCGGCCTCGGCGAGGCGATCAGGGTCCTCGATGCCGGCCAGGAGGTCGGCGATCCGTTCCGAGGTGAGCGGCCCGAACTTCTGCGCGGCCAGCCGGCCGAGGAACGTCCGTTGGAGAGCGATGCCCTCGGCGCGCCCCCGCGTGAGACCTTCGGCACGCCCCTGCGTGAGACCTTCGGCCCGGCCTCGTGTGAGGCCCGCCGCGCGGCCCGCCCGGAGCCCGGCGTCGTGGGCCTGCCGGCGGTGGCGGCCGAGCTGGGGGTCGTCGTCGGGGGTGGTGCCCTCCTGCCGGCCGAGCCGCCGGCCCACCCGGGTGAGGTCGGCGAGGGTGCGCGGGCTGAGGCGGCTCTCGTTCAGGGCGGCGTGGAGCTGCGCGGCTGTCCAGGTGGGGAACGCCCGGCTCTCGTCCGCGATCCGGAAGCGGCCGCCGTCGAGCACGTAGATCGTCAGGCCCGGTCGCAGGCGCCGGGGCCGGTTCGGCGACGGCTCGTCCGGGGTGTCCACCCAGACCTCGGGGAACCCCACACCTCGTACACGGGCAGCTTGTTGCGCCGGACGTCGGTGGTGTGATCCACTTCGAGGATCACGTCCGGCAGGGGGTCCACCCCCAGCACGATGGCGGGGTCGCGCGGCAGCCAGACGCTCCGGTCCAGGTAGATGGTCTGGTCGGCCACCAGCACCTGCCGCGGCCTGCCGTCCGCTTCCCGCTCCATCAGGTAGACGGCCCCGGCCAACAGGAAGCGCGACCCGCGCTCCAGACACATGCGGGTCAGCAGCTCGCTCAACAGGTTCGGGGCAGTCTCGTGGACGGGGCCGGCGTCGCGCAGCACCCAGGCTGTCCCCGTCTCGCGCAACCAGTACTCGATACGCCCGTCGTAGGCCCACACGTCGTCCCACGTCGGCAGCGAGACGGCGTCGCAGCCGGGGAAGTCGGAGCCCGCGGTCGGCTTCGGCTTCGGCGCGTTCGGCCGAGCGGCGTATTCGGCGCGGTCTATCGCGGGGGGAACCATGGCGGCCATTTCACCATTGTGTCATGGTCGACCCAAGAACATTGGCCGCCGGCCGCAAGTCCGCCCCGGCCGCGGCCACAAAGTGACCGTCGCACGTATCTCGACGGTCGAGTCGATAGCGCCACTCCCCACTGCGCATCCCGAAAGGGGGCGGCCGTCCCACCCGCCGAGTCCCGCGCGACGGCTTCCGCAACGGTCACCCGCGGCGCCGCGGAGCGTGCCGGCCGGCAGGTAGTTCGGCCGGGCCGAGGGGTCTGCGCGGCAGAACGGCGCGGACTCCCGGATTACGCGAGGGAGACATGGGAACCGGCCACGGCGTCGCGGGCCTTCTCCGCCATGTCCCGGTAGTCGGTCCCGCCGATGGGCGCGGAGACGACGACGTCCACCTCGATGCGGCGGTGGTGGAGCAGCCGCCAGACGTGGGGAAAGAAAGACATGCCCCCGTACCAGCAGACGTCGTCCCGGTTCCCGGGGCCGACGGGAACCGCGTCGAGGGCCCGGTAGTTCAGGGTCAGCGGCAGCACGGGGACTCCCGCCACGGCGCAAGCCTTGAACAGGGGGCTCTTGAAGGGGCGGACCCCGGACCCGTCGCTCGCCGCGCCCTCCGCGAAGAGGGTCACGGGGACGCCGCTCTCGAGCAGGGCGGCGAGGCCCCGTATCTCCTGCGCGAGCCGCCTCCGGCTGATGCGGTCCACGAAGAAGCACTGAGCGAAGCGGCAGATGTGCCCCAGGAAGGGGGTCCCGTGCATCTCGCGCGACGTGACGAACGTGGAGGGAAACAGCGCCCCGTGGACCAGGATGTCCAGGTAGGACAGGTGGTTGACGGCGTAGAGACACGCCTGCCCGGGCGCGACGTGGCGCGCGTTCCTGAGGGTGACGGTGATTCCCCAGTGGCGCAGGAACGCCCGGCATCCGAGGGAAGTGACGCGGTTGGCGTAGCGCCGGGCCGCGAGGGGAAACCACCGCCTGAGACAGACCCCGAAGGTCTGCCAGAAAGCGAAGGTCAGGACGATGATTCCCCCGCCGGTGAGCTTTAGCAGAGCCCTGAAGGACGTCACGGGACCGGTCCCTGCCGGTGCCGGGAGTCTGCGCCGCGGTACCGCGCCGCCCGCGCGGGAGTCGCCGCCTCCGGCACGAAGGCGGCGACTCCCTGGAGGATGGGTCGGGGCGGCTGCGCCACGCGGCGGCGGCGCAGCCGCAACGCGACGCTCTCCGGGCTACGGCAGTGCGAAGACGAAGATGTTGTTGCCGTTGCTCGGCCGCAGCTCCGGGGTCAGGCGCATGTTGTCGCGCGAGCTCAACGACGACCCGGTGCTCGCGACCACGTACTGCTTGCCGTCGACCGCGTAGGTGATCGGGAAGCCGGTGACCGAGGTCCCCAGGTTGATCTCCCAGAGCGACTCGCCGGTCTCCTGGTCGAGGGCCCGGAACCGGCCGTTGCCGTCGCCGCCGAAGACGAGCCCGCCGCCGGTGGTGATGAGCGAGGTGGTGCCGGCGCGCTGCTCGTAAATCCAGGCGGTGTTGCCGGTCTCGGCCGAGATCGCGTAGACGGCGCCGACCTGGTCGGTACCCGGCGCAATCTGCTGGCGCTGGGCGAGGTTGTAGAGGGTCACGCCGCCCTCGGTGGTCGCCATCATCCGCGCGCAGACGTTGCGCAGGGGGTAGTACATCAAACCGGTGAGCGGGCTGTAGGCGCCGGCCTCGTGGTCCTTGCCGCCGGTCACGAAGCTCGGACAGATCAGCATGTCCTGCCCCTCGCGCTCGAAGACGAGCTCGGCGTTCTCGGTCACCGCGCCGGTCGCGCCGTCGATGCCGCTGACCACGTTCTGCGCGGTGGTGGGCATGGCCCAGAGGAACTCGCCGGTGGCGCGGTCGAGGGTATAGACGATGCCGGTCTTGCCGGGAATGCCGGTCATGACCTTCCGCACCTCGCCCGGCTGCAGCCCGGGGTTGATCCAGGGCACGACGGCGGGGTCCGGCGACACCGCGGTGTCGAGGAGCAGCCGCTCGAACGGGTGGTCGAGGTCCCAGTGGTCGTTCAGGTGCTGGTAGTACCACACGATCTCGCCGGTGTCGGCGTCGAGCGCCAGGGTCGAGTTGTGGTACAGGTGCTTCAGATCGGTCCCGCCGATCATGAACTTGGGCGCCGGCGAGGTGACCGACGTGCCCACGTAGACGAGGTTCAGCTCGGGGTCGTAGCTCGGGACCATCCACGAGCCCACGTGCTTCCGCTCCTCGAAGGGGACGGCGCCCCAGCTCTCGTTGCCGGGCTCGCCGGGGCCGGGGATGAGGCGGCGGCGCCACAGCTCGCGGCCGGTCGTGGCGTCGTGAGCCACGATGACGCAGGCGTGGGGGCCGCCCTTCGGGGCGCAGCTCCGGCCCGACACGACCTTGCCGTCGGCGACGATGGGGCCCGATGTCTGGTTGGCGGGATGCACCCGGTAGTCGAGCACCTCGGTCTCCCACACGAGCTCACCGGTCTTGGCGTCGAGGGCGAAGATGTAGTCGTCGCCGCTTGTGTCGATGATCAGCTCGCCCCAGATCGCGATGTTGCGGTTGGTGTCGGTGAGGCTGCCGATCATGTAATCGGCGAGGTCGTCGGGCCGGTCGCGGCGGTACTCCCAAATCAGGTCGCCGGTCACCGCGTCGAGGGCCTGGATGACGTCGCGCGGGTTCGGCATGTACATCACCCCGTCGTAGACCACCGGGGTCCCCTGCTGCAGCCCCGGCCCCAGCGCCCGCGTCCACACCATGCGGATGTCGCCGACGTTGCCGCGGTCGATCTGGTCGAGGGGGCTGTAGCCCAGGGTGTCGAGGGTGCGCCGCCACATCAGCCAGTCTTCGGGGTCCGGGTCCTGCAGCATGGCGTCGGTGACGGGGACGAACTCCTCCGGGGCCTGGGCGTGGACGGCGGCCGGCAACCCGAGCGGCGCCAACAGACCGAGGACGACGAGGAACGACGAGACGAAGCGGCGTGCGTGCATGATTGCTCCTTGGAACACTGACGGAACTACTGCTGCGCCATGACCGGACGTGCGGGTGTGCGGCGCTGTGATTCGTCAACGATAGCGCGCCGCAAACCCATGTCCGTGTCCGGAGATTGGGACGTGACGCGCCACCAGGTTGCCGTACGCCGGGCGCGCCTGGCCGCGGAAAACGGGCCGCGTCCGGGTGCGGTCGGCAACTTCATGTCGATCACTGTCCTCGACGACGTTCGCGCCGGCCGCGGTCACTCCGGAAGCGCGAACACGTAGAGCGCGTTGCCGGTCCGGGCCTGGTGGATCTCCGGGTTCAACGTGGCGGTCAGCCCCCTGAAGATGCCGAGCCCGGTCGGCACCGCGAGGAACTGCCGGCCGCCGGCCGAGTAGGTGATCGGGAAGCCGTGCACGGCGTGGCCGAGGCGGGTCTCCCAGAGCACCTCGCCGGTGCCGACGTCGAGGGCGCGGAACCGGCGGTCGGCGCCGCCCGCGAAGACGAGCCCGCCGGCCGTCGTGAGGGCCGACGTCAGGAACGGCGCGCGCTGCTCGTGGCTCCACAGCTCGTCCATGGTGCGGACGTCGTAGGCCGCGAGCCGTCCGACGTTGCCGCCGGTGCCCGGCATCTCGAGGAGCTGGGGCAGCCCCGCCTCGCCGCCCCCGCCGTCGACCATCTCCACCGGGAGGCCGGTCAGGGTCATGCACATCTGGTGCAGGGGGATGACCAGCACCCCGGTCTCCGGGTGATAGGCGGTCGCCTGCCAGTTGTGCCCGCCGTACAGCCCCGGGCACGCCTGCACGGTGTCGCCGAGGCCGGCGTCGCGGATGTCCCGCCGATAGGTCACCCGCCCCGTCTCGCGGTCGATCGACTCGAAGATGTCCTGGAACAGCGTCTCCCGCAGGTCGACGAAGGCGCCCGTGCGGCGATCGAGCTTCCAGAGGATGGCGTCCTTCCCGATGGTGAACAGCAGCTCGCGGCCGTCGACGTCGACGAGCACCCGCTCGTAGACGCTGTCCATGTCCAGCGTCTCGCCCGGCACGTGCTGGAAGTACCACGCCACCTGGCCGCTGCGCGGGTTCAGGGCGAGGGTCGAGTTGGTGTACAGCGCGTCGTTCCGCGTCGACATGCCCCGGCTCGCGGCCACCCAGGGCTTCGCCTGGGCGGTGCCGATGTAGAAGAGGTCGAGACCCGGGTCGTAGCTGCCGGGGATCCAGGTGTCACCGCCGGCCCGCAGGTGCGGCGGCACGTCCCCCCACGAGCCGCTGTTCGGGTCGCCGGGCAGGGCGATGGTCGACGTGCGCCACAGCTCGCGGCCGGTGTCGGGGTCGTGGCCGGTGATGAAGCAGGTCTCGTCCTTGTAGCGCTGGCACCCGTTGATGCCGCTCACCACCACGCCGTCGGCGACGACGGGGCCGCCGAACTGCATGAAGCCCTGGGTGTAGTCGGCCTTGACCGTCTCCCACGCCACGTCGCCGGTGCGGGCGTCGAGGGCCACCAGCCGCGCGTCGTAGGTGGCCAGGAACACCTTGTCCCCGTAGAGCGCGAGGGTGCGGGTCGCCCCCCAGCGCGCGGCGTCCTCGGGCAGGGGATGGCGGTACTCCCACAGCACGTCGCCGGTGCTCGCGTCGAGGGCCTGGACCACGTTGCCGGGATGGGCGAGGAACATCACCCCGTCGTGCACGAGCGGGGTGGTCTGGCTGTTGCCGTCCTCGATGGCGACGGCCCACGCCAGCCGCAGGCCGCCGACGGTGTCGCGGTCGATCTGGTCGAGGGGGCTGTAGCCGTGGTTGTCGAGGGTCCGCCGCCAGCTCGGCCAGTCGGCGGGCGGGGGGTCCTGCAGCAGCGCGTCGGTGACCGGGGTCAGTCCGAGCGCGCGCGGGGGGCCGTAGCGCGTGGTGCGGCCGGCGGCGTCCTCCGCCGCCTCGGCTTCGGCGCCCGCGGCCGGTTCCGCCTGCGCCCCGAGGCCCGGCGCCGCCGCGATCGCCGCCGCCGGATCGGCACCGGCCTCGGGCTCGGCCGCCGTCGCCGCCGCGGCGTCGGGGCCGGGGCCCCCGCCGATGGTCATTGCGGCATCCGCGGTCAGAGGGACGCCCCCCGCCGCATGTCCGTTCGATTGCAGCACCAGGGCCGTCAGGTTCAGGTACGCCTGGTCGCTCAGCGTGCCGCCCAGCCCCGGGGGCATCTCCTCGCGGACGTACTCGAAGAGCTCGGCCGCGGTCCGCCCGCCCCACCGGCTCGCGAAGCCGACCCCGGTCAGCGCGGGCCCGTGCGACCCGCCGTCGAGGCCCGCCCCGTGGCACTCGGCGCACGCACCCGCGTAGGCGGACCGCCCGGCCGCCGACTGGGCCTCGGTGAACCCGCCCGCTTCGGTTCCCTGCCGCGCGGCGGCCGGGTCGGGACCGGGCACCCCTGCCGCGGCCACCGTCACCAGCGCCCCGACGAGACGAACCTGCAACTGTCTCCGCATGGAACTCCTTCGCGATGTGGGGGGGCGAGCGACGTCGGATGTCCCGGAGGGCGGGAGCGCCGCTCACCGCCGGCCCGCGGGCGGGGGATCGACGACGACGCTCGCCGTGCCCAGCAGCGGCGTGGCGTACTCGCGGCGGACCGCCCGCGGCGGCGGCACCGGCCCCACCTCGAGGCCGGCCGCGATGCGCACTGGCGAGAACCGCTCCCGCGGCACGACCTCGGCCACCTCGCTCCAGTGGTCCTCGACCACGATGGAGACGGCGGGCGGTCCCGGCAGGAAGCCCGGACATCCGGTCGGGGCGGCGTGGAACACGGCTCACGGCTCCTCGTGGGTGTGGATGAACCGTTCGCCCCTCGCCACCGCCTGCCGGCCCGCGGCCAGACGGTGCTCGTTGGTGACGCCCTCGGAGCACGCCTCCTCGAAGAACTCGTACTCGCCGTCCCGCCCGATGCGCCCCATGTCGAACCGCAGCGTCCACGGGCTCGTGAAGACGGTGGGGTCCTCCAGGGTCGCCTCGAAGCGCAGCGTGTCGTCGTCGAGCAGGGTGTAGCGCTCGACCACCCGCAGGTTCTCGCTGTAGAAGCTGCCGTGGGAATCGAGCCACGGCTCGTCGTTGAAGTTGGTCACCTCGACGACCAGCGTGTCGCCCTCCCAGCGACCGCGCGAGTCGCCGTTGTACATCGCGATGCCCGCGCCGACGTGCGGGCGCCCGTCGGTCGGGATGATCCGATAGGCGTGGGCCCATTCGTACTGAAGCACGACGTAGCCGTCGTTCTGGCGGATCTCCATGTCGCCGCGGTAGTTGCTGCGTGGAGCGCCCAGGAGCAGGCAGCGATCCTCAGGGTCGATATGGGCCAGCTCGGTGGGCGTCTCCATGTCGTAGAGCAGCTCCGTGCGCCGCTCCGCCGCCCACGCCTGATAGGGGATGCGCCCGTCCGGCGGGTCGACGATCAGCTTGAAGGGCAGGCCGAGGCGCTCGGGGCCGCGGCTCTGCATGCGCGCGTGGATCGCATCGCAGCACCCGTCCTCGATGCTGTGCGAGGCGTTGGCCGGTCCCCCGTCCCAGTACCCCTGCATGTCGGGACGGCCGTCGGCGGTGCGACGCGGCGACCACGCCGATTCCGCCTCCTGGTTGCCCTCGGCCCCGGACGCGGCTTCCGCTTCCACCCCGGACGCCGCCGCGGACGTCGACTGCCCGAGGGCGGGGGACGGCAGCAGGCCGCCCGCGATCAGGCCGGCTGCCGCCAGGATACTCGAGACAGCGTATCTGCTCTTGTTCATCGTGACCTCTCCCTGGCCGTCCGCGGCGCCGAGAGCCGCCGCAAACGGACCCGTGATCCCGCTGCGGCGCGGGGTCCCGCCCCCGGCTGTCGAACCCCTCCCCGGAGCCCCTCCGTCGCCCACCACCGCCCGGCCTCCACGAAGGACGGGGATTGACATGAGGGTTGCCAACTGCACTTGAACTCAGCCCGTCTCGACCGTTTCGGGCGCCTGGCACCGTGGCCGATCTGATTCCCGTCACCGTCCCAGGCGGCCCTTCATCGGGCCCCGACCGCCAGATCCTCTTCCGCGTAGGCGTAGCACTCGTACTCCAGAAGCTGGACGCCTGCCTCCTGCCGCCGGTAGAGCGGCATGCGGATGGTCCACGGCCGGGTGAACACCTCCGGGTCCTCGATGGTCGCCTCGTACAGCAGGTGGTCGGGGCCGGTGGGGGTGTAGCGCTCCACGACGTGCAGCGCGGTGCTGTGGAAGTTGCCGGCCCGGTCGAACCACGTCTCGTCGTTGAAGTGGATCACGTCGACCACCAGCGTGTCCCCCTCCCACCGGCCGCGGGAGTCGCCCATCCAGAAGTCGATGTGCCCCTCGGGATGCGGCGTTCCGTCCATGTACACCGTCCGGGTGGCGTGGACGTACTCGTAGAGGATGAGCACCCGGTCGGAGAACTGCAGAATCTGGAACGGGTACGGCATGTAGGTGATGCGCGGCACCCCCGGCATGGCGCACCGCGCCTCGGGGTCGGCCGTCGCCCGGTTCTCGAAGTTCCGCTGCTTCTGCTCGAGGGCCCACGGCTGGTAGGGGATCTCGCCGCCCACCACGACCCCCTGGCCGGCGGGGACGCCCAGGCTGCCCCCGTGGTCCTGCAGGTCCCACGCGGCGGTGTTCAACGCCTGCCAGATGCCCTGCAGGTCGGGGTGGCCGTCGCTGGTCCTCGGCGGCGCCCAAGCCTCGGCCCCGGACTCCGCCGGCTGGGCCTGACCGGCGGCCGGCAGCGCCGACAGGCTCAGCACCAGGACCGTCTCACCGCACCTTCGCACGCACAGGCTGAAAGTAGTCATCAGCAACTCCGCCACGGACTGTCCGGCGCGCCGCGCCAGACCCGGGAATCAACGGGCGATCTTCGCTCGCTGGCGCCCCTTGCAGCCAGCCGGCACAACTCGCGCCCTCGCTGCAACGCGGTGTCCCACCTCGGGCCCGCTAGCGATTCGGCTCGGGCGCACCCGTGCCCGACGAGCCCGCGAACACGTTGCGGCCGTCGGGGAAGGTGATGGTGATGCCGTTGGCGGTCGGCGTCGCGTCCTTGGCCTTGTAGCCGTCGACCACGATCTCCGTGCCCGGCGGGAAGTCGCTCCTCCGCAGGCCCCGCCGCAGCAACGCGGTCGGATTCCCCATCTCCACCGCCCAGTTCACCACCGCCCCGTCCGGACCGGCGACGTCCATGTGAATCCACCCGTGCGGGTTCACCCACTCCAGCTCGGTCAGCGTGCCCTCCAGGGTGACCGGCTGATCGATGTCGAACTCGGCCGAGAACGAGTGATGCGCCGACACCACCGCCCCCGCCAGCAGCACGCCGAGCGCCACGACGCCGACAGACAGCATTCTCATGCCTGACCTCCTGACGTACCCGAAGAAACCCATGCGTGTATCGCAGGGTACACCCGCGCCGGCCGAGACGCAATCCGGCGGGATCGGCCGGGCCTCCGTCGCGGCAGATGTCTTCGAGAGGGACGGGCGGCCCTCCGCGACAGCCCAAGGACGCCCATCGCGCCGCAGCCGTGCCCGACTGCCCACGGCCCGGGGCGGGCGGCGGTATCGTCGAGAGCCCTTGCGTTCATCGCGCCTCGTCCCGGTGCGCCTCGTAATAGGCGCGCAGGATGGCGTTGATTCGGCTCTGATAGCCCTTTCCCTGAGCCTTCAGCCAGGCCAGCACGTCCGTGTCGAGACGGATCGTCAGCTGTTGCTTGCCCGGAGGGACGACCACCCGCGCCTGCCGGAAGAAGTCGTTGTCCAGTTCCGGAATGTCCGAGTAGTCGATATCCTCGTCCCGCAGGGCGTCAACGCGCTGCAAGTCGCTCGCGATAGCGTTTCGCTTCACGGCTGTTCGCCTTTCTCATCGATATCACCCGCGTGTGGCGGCCCCGCGGCGTATGGGCGATCAGCGGCAGGCCATCGTCGAGGGGCTGCGCGAGTCGGTGGACGAGTTCCAGCGGACGGTCCCCGGCACGTCGCCGCAGGACGTGATGAACCTGATCCTGATGACGCAGTACTTCGACATGCTCAAGGACATCGGCCAGTCGTCGAAGGCCAACACCAACCTGCTGCCCCACTCGCCGGGCCATGTGGGGGACATCTCCTCGCAGTTGCGCGACGCCATCATCACGGGGAACGAGGCTGCCTTCCGCAGGTAGACGCCGGCGGCCGCGTGCGGGGTCCATCCCCGCTTCGGCCGGGCTGCGTGTAAAATGCTGAAAAATAAATGGGTTATCCGTTCGCGTTCCGGTAGACCCACGGTGAGTCCCACATTCGCGTCTCGTTGACGGCCTGGGGTGTGTGTGCTGTATCCATCCACAACCAGACGCCCGGCTGCTCCAGCTCGCGCAGCTGGTACGGCACTCCTCAAGACGAGAAGACGTCGTCCAGGCGGAGTTCAAGGCCGGCGAGGAGCGGCGAGCGTAGCGTCTGTCCCCGGCTGAAGGTGTCGGCGGCTGCCAGTACACCCCCGCGTTGGCGATGGATCGAGACGGTGTCGCCGATCGGGTCGACCAACCAGTACTCCGCCACCCCGTGTCTGCCGTAGAGTTCGCGCTTGGAGCCCCGGTCCTTGTCGGCGGTCGATGAAGACAAGATTTCGACCACGAGATCGGGCGCACCCCGCACCTTCTCGCCGTCGCTCAGCAGATGCTCGCGTTGCCGGGACACGAACAGGAGGTCTGGCTGCACGACGTTGGTGTCGGACAGGAACACATCGCAGGGTGCGAGGAGCAGTCGCCCTGTTCCGTGCTCTGTGATGAACTGTCTCAGGTGGTAGTGCAGGTTTCCCATTACGTGTTGGTGCTTCAGATTCGGGGCGGGAACCATGATCAGGTCACCGTCCAGCAGCTCGTAGCGTTCGTCCGCCGGTGCGGCGCAGTAGTCCTCGTAGGTGAGCTTGTCGGCGGGTTGGGCGGTGGCCACGTGGCTGCTCTCTTCCCTTGCCCCGATGGTCGCGGGATCGATGTGTCCAGGCGTTTGCGTCGACCACCGCGCGCTCTCCCGCTCGCATGAGCAGGAGTCCGCCGCCGGCGCCTGCACACACCCAAGCCGCAGGCGATGGCCCACCGAACAACGGCGCGGCGCCGCAACGGCAGCCGCGTCTCCGTTCATGCTACAGGAACACAGGTCACGACACCGTGACCAGCGGCGTCCAGTCCCCGCCGCGGGCGTTGGTACAATGGGTGGCCGATGGCCGGAGCGACGGGCTCGGCACGTCGTCGCAACGTCAATCGGCGCTCGCTGCATCGGCCCCGCGTCGTCACCGAATCACTCGGCGCACTGCGCCCATCGTGCCGACAGGGTCGGCCGCGACCTCAGGAGCACCTCATGTCTCGAGTACAGCTCGCCATCAACGTGACCGATCTCGACAAGGCGATAGCCTTCTACTCCCGCCTGTTCGGCACGCCCCCGGCGAAGGTGAAGCCCGGCTACGCGAACTTCGCCATCGCCGACCCGCCGCTGAAGCTGGTCCTCTTCGAGGGTCCGGAGGGCGCGACGCTCAATCACCTCGGCGTCGAGGTCGAGACGGCCGAGGAGGTCCGGTCGGCGGAACGGCGCCTGAGCGGGGCCGGGCTCGAGACGACCGGCGTCGAGGACACCGTCTGCTGCTACGCGGAGAAGACTGAGACCTGGCTCGCCGACCCCGACGGGGCGCGCTGGGAGTGGTACGTCAAGTCGGGCGACGCCGGCCGGCTCGACAAGACCGTCGCCGGCAGTAGTCCCGCCGGCGCCGCCGTTGACGGCGCGCCCGCGACCTGCTGCTCCTGACGGCAGGCGGGAGACTCCGAGTCGGGCTTCCTCAGCCGACAATCCTCGCTTCGCGTCCGGGCTGCCCGGGTGGTCTGGCCACGGGAGACAACGATGGTGCTGCTGGTTCGGAATCGCGTGCGGGACGTGGAACGGTGGAAGCGCGTCTTCGACGCCCAGGCCGCCGCGGGTACGGCGGCGGGTCTGACCGTCCTTCACGTGTGGCGCTCGGTCGACGCGCCCGATCAGGTCTTCTTCCTCCTGGACGTCGAGGACCGGGAGAGAGCCGAGGCGTACATGGCGTCGCCGGAGGCGGCGGCAGTGGGCGTCGAGGCCGGCGCCCTCGACGGCGAGGTCCACTTTCTCGACCCGTTCCCCGAATAGTCGGGCTGGGAGCCCGCGGTCGACGTCAGCGCGCGTCAGGGCTTGGCGACGTTCCAGTACACGCCCGCGCCGCCGTAGGTGTCGCCGAGCTCGGCGAGCCAGACGGCGCGCTCGATGTCGTCCGGGCTGCCGTCCGGCTTCGCGAAGCTGTAGGTGGCCTGCCCCCGGTTCTGGCCGGGCGCCTCGTCATCGGCGTAGGTATAGAGGGCGTACCCCTTGTAGGCCCACTGGCGGGTCCCGTCGCCTCGCGCGACGACCTCCCAGAAGCCCGTCGACCGGGCGTCGGCAGGCGCCGGGAACGGACGCCAGAGCGCGAGGCAGTCGTCGTCGGCGCACGCGTCGCCGCCCAGGCGCCTGCCCCGGCGCCACGAGTTCTTGAAGCTGTCGCGCAGGTTGCGCCCGCCCCAGTACTTCTGGAACGCGGAGCCCGAGTACAGGGTCATGCCCGCGAGCGACAGGGCGTCGCCGTAGCCCTCGAGGGCGGTCACCGCCACCCGCGCCGGCCGGAAGCTCTCGGTCAGCACCGCCAGGCGCCAGCGCGCGTCGGCGTCGCGGCCGTGCGCGTCGCCGGGCAGCAAGTCGCCGCGGTACCGATAGAGGGGCCGCCAGCGGTACGCCCACTGCCGGGACCCGTCCCCGCGGCTCACCACCGAGAAGTCGCCCACGTCGAGGGCCAGGGCGGGCGCCATGGCCGGCAGCCAGTCCATCTCGCATCCACGATCGGAGCACCCCTGACCGTCGTTCGCGGCGTCGCCGTCGAACGCGTAGAGCGTGAACCCGGCGAAGTCGGCGAGCACCACGGCCTGCGCCGACAGCACCAGCCTCGCCTCGATGCCGTCGGGCGCCGCGATGGACCGGTGCGGCTCGAAGCGGGCGACGCGCCACCCCGGGGGCGGCATCAGCGCCCCCGCCGCCTCCGGCCGCTCGGCGAGCTTCAGGTTCGCGGTCTCGGCGAGGGCGACGTTGGTGGCGACCTCGCCCGGCTCCTCCTCCCGCGACCAGGTGTGCAGCGGGCGCAACTGGTAGGCCCACTGCAGGCGTCCGTCCGGGCGGCGCAGCAGCGACCAGTCGGCGAAGGGCTCGGCGCCGGCGGGCGCCAGCAGGGGCGGGAGCTCGCCGGCGCAGGCGGCCACGCAGGCGGCGCCGCCGGTCAGATAGTCCTCCGCGAACAGGAGGGTGCGGCCCTCCTCGTCCCCGAGCCGGGTCCAGAGCATCTGGGCGGCCGACGCCTGCAGCTCGCGCACCACCTCGACCAGGGTCACCCCGGGGGGCACGGTCGCCGGCGCATCGCCCTCTTCCGCCAAGGCCGGGAACGGCCCGCCCAGCAAGAACGCGACCGCGGCAACCGCCGCCACGGCAACCGCCGCGCACCGAACCGATGGCCCATCCCATCGCAAACGCATCATGGCAAGTCTCCAGCCCCGCGGCCCGCGCCCCGGCGTCAGGCCAGCACCTCGCTGAACGGCCGCGACACCTGGTTCGACTCGGTGCCCCACTGGCCGCTCACCAGCCCCAGCGCCTGCTGGATGGTGAACCCGACGCGGGTGGCCGCGTCGCCCTCCGCCGCGACGTGCAGCCCCGTCTTCATCCGGCCCCCGCCGCTGCCGGCGGTGAGGATGGGGTAGCGCTTCATCGAGTGCATGCGCGCCTCGCCGTGGTCGGTGAACGCGAACACCACCGTGCGGTCGAGCAGGGTGCCCTCGCCCTCCTGGATCCCGTCCAGCGTCTGGACGAACTCGCGGAAGAAGTCCATCATCCGCTCGGCCAGCCACTTGCAGCCGGGCTGGAATCCGAGTTCGGGATGGATCGGCTCCTCGTGGGTCAGCGCATGGTAGGCGTTCACCTCGCCGGGCAGGCGCAGCCGGGAGAACGCCGAGCCCATCGTCAGGTTGAAGATGCGCGTCTGGCCGCACGCCATCGCGTGGGCGAGAAGCCGCGCGAACTGCCGGTGGGTGCGCTCGACCTGCTCGACGAGGGCGCCGATCTCCTCCGTCCCCGCCTCCGGCACCCTGCACGCGGGGAGCGGCGCCGGCCGGTCGAGCTCGAACGCCAGCTTCTGCTCCAGATCGCGCACCGACGAGAAGTACTCGTCGAGGCGCGCGCGGTCCGACGCGGACACCGACGACATCAGCTTCCGGCGCTGTTCGGACACGGCCGAGAGCACGCTGTGCCGCACCATCACCGCCGGGTCGGGCTGGAATTCGGCAATGTTCGGGTCGCGGAAGCCGTCGCCGAAGATGCGGGCATAGAGGGCGAGGGGCGACGTCTCGGACGGGTTGAGGCCGCTCGACCCGCGCGCGCTCCAGCTCGCGCTGGCGTCGCCGTCGCAGGTCACCTCGAGCGAGCGGAACCGCGTGCCCCGGCCGATGTGGTCGCCGATGAGGGTGTCGATGCTCGTCGAGTAGTCGCCGCCGTTGCGCGACACCATGCCGGTGGCCTGGCCCTGGGCCCCCGAGTAGTGGTTCTGGTTGACCTTGCCGTCCAGGAACACCTGCATGCCGCTGAACAGGTTCATCTTGGACCGGATGGGCTTCAACCCGGCGAGGTGCTCGGGCATCTCGTAGTCGGGGCCGGCGACGGCGGGCTCCCAGTGGTTGGGGATCAGCCCGAGCCCCCAGAACCACGTGCCGAAGCAGGGCGGCAGCGCCGCTCCGGTGGCGGCGTAGGCGGTGCCGTTGGCGTTCAGGAACGACTCGAGCACCGGCAGCCCGACGGTGACCGCGGCGCCGCCCCTGACCATGCCCCGCAGCACGGTGCGGCGGCCGATTTCGCGTGTCGCATTCATGTCGCTTTCCTCTTCGTTCTCGATAGCCCGCGGCCGAAAGGGCCGCCCGTCACGATGCGCCCGCGACCACCGTGTAGAAGTCCGGATGCCGCGCGATTCGCCGCATGAGGTCGCGCCACTTCACGCCGCGCGCGACGAGCTCCGACTCGACCTCGGCGAGCCACGCGCGCTCGCCGTCGGTCGGCGGGCGCGCCGCGCCGTAGGACCAGGCCCGCTCGATGAAGCAGGACGCCGCCCGCGGGTCGTCCCGCAGCGCCTCCGCCAGCCCCGCCGGTCCGGCATAGCTGCGGCCGTTCAGCACGCCGCTGGCGTCGATGGGCGCGCCGTTCTCCATGGTGCGGTAGCCGCCGGCCGCATCGAACACCTCGAGGGTGAGCCCGATGGGGTCCGTCAGGTTGTGGCAGCTCGCGCACGCGGGGTTCCGCCGGTGCTCGGCGAGGCGGTCGCGTGTCGTCCGGAAGTCGGGATTGTAGGTGTCCTGCAGCAGGCTGAAGTCGACGTCCGGGGGCGGCGGCGGCACCGTCCGGCACAGGAAGATCTGCTGCACCGCCTGCCCGCGCAGGGTGGGCGACGACCGCCCCGGATGCGAGTGCAGGGCGAGGAAGCTCACCTGCCCGAGGAGCCCCACGTGGCTGTCGCCGTCGCGGAACCGGTACGGCACCCACGGCACCGCCCCGCCCAGCTCCTGCGAGCGCGGCAGCGGCACCCCGTAGATGGCGGCGAGCGGCGGCGTGAGGAACGTGTCGCGGGTGACGAACAGGTCGCGGTAGTCGCGGTTCCGGTTCAGCAGGTGGTCGGCGACGGTCCGCAGGGTCTGCTCGCGCGCGTCGTCCTCGACGTTCTTCGTGAACCGGGGGAAGAGGCTCGAGTCGATGGACAGGGTGGCGAAGCGGTCGAGCTCGAGCATGTCCGAGAAGAACGCGCGCAGCCCGCGCTCGGCCCGCGGCGACGCCAACAGCCGCTCGACCTGCCGTTCGAGCCCCTCCGGCGAGAGCAGCTCGCCCGACTCGGCGGCGTCGAGGAGCAGGTGGTCGGGGGCGCTGTCCCACAGGAAGAAGCTGAGCCGCGACGCCCGCGACCACGCGTCGAGCCGCAATCGGTCCGGGTCGGCGGGGTCCGGCTCGCTTCGCTCGACGCGGAACAGGAACTCCGGCGCCACCAGCATCCCCGCCAGCGCCGCGCGCAGCCCCGCGTAGTAGTCGCCGAGGGTCTCGGTGGCGGTGCGCGCCACCGCCACGTAGAGGTCGGTCTCGCCGCCGGTCAGCGGCCGGCGGAACAGGAACCGCCCCGCCCGCGCGACGAACCCTGCTGTGCACGCGTCGTCAGGCGCGTCCTCCGCCGCTGGCCGGCACCCGATGAGAGTGGCCCTGCGCCCCGGCTCGGTCACCTGCGCGGCGACCTGCTGCGCCAGCGCCTCGTAGCGCTCCAGCTCGGCCGCGGTCAACGTGCTCCGCCGGGCCCCGAGGGCCAGCAGCCCCCGGTCACGGACGCCCTGAATCGAGCTGCCGTCATCGACCCGGATGCTCGGGCCGAAGATGTCGTGGACGGCGCGCTGATACTGGGCCGGCGTGAGCCGCACGAACGTCAGCTCCTCTGCCGCGACTGGTGCCGACGACACGCCGACGATCAGGCCCGCCAGCAGGGCCGGCAGGCGCGAGAACCGCCGCATGCGAAACCTCGTGTCCATGTCCTCAATCCCGGTCCAGCGTCACGTTCTCGTGCACCGCCGGGCCGCTCGGCTCGGGGCCGGGGCCCACTCAATCCCGGTCCAGCGTCACGTTCTCGTGCACCGCCGGGCCGCTCGGCTCGGGGCCGGGGCCCACTCAATCCGGGTCCAGCGTCACGTTCTCGTGCACCGCCGGGCCGCTCAGCTCGGGGCCGGGGCCCACCGAGTCCGCCACGATCTCGCCGCCGAGGGTGGCGTGGAAGGCGGGCACCGCCTCCAGGAAGTAGGCGGCGGAGATGGCGGTGTTCTCCCCCGTCTCGGGGTCGGGCACTGCGTCGGCCAGCCGCTTCATCGCGTAGTACACCCCGGGCAGGTCGACCTGGGCGTTCTCCTCGCCGCGTATCGCCAGGTAGTGGAAGTAGTCGCGCCACGGCTGGTAGCCGCCGATGATGCCCGACGCGCCGCCGTGGTCGGCCATCTCCAGGCGCAGCCGGGTCCCCGTGAACCGCAGTATCGCGTAGAACTGCGACTCGCCCTGGATGGAGAAGTCGCCCGGATCGATGGTGAGCACTCCGTCCTCGATGCGCCCCGCGAACACGCTGTGCGAGCGCGGGTCGGGGTCGACGACGTAGCTTGCGCCCGACAGCACCCCGCCGCGGGCGTCGCGCATCGCCACGTTCAGCGACCGGTCGAAGGTGACCGTCACGTCCCCGTCGCCATCCAGGTCGTCCCCGGTTACCGACATCAGCCACGCCGGCATCGCGTCCAGCGCCGTGTCCCAGGCGATGTCCTCGTTGTAGGGCCGCACCGGCCGCCGCACCTGGTACACCTCGAAGCAGCCCAGCGCGCGCCACATCCGGTTGTCGACGCCCTGCTCGCCGCTCACGGGATCTTCGAAGGCGTCGGGCTCAACCACGCCGTTCAGATTGAAGCCGTGGGCGAAGCGGCCCTCCGCGGTGCGTATCCGCGGGTCGGCGACGAGAACGGGCACGTTGCCGGGGTTGACCTCCCGGCCATCGAGGCGCGGCAGCTCGTTGATCGGCACCCGGTTGCCGTCCGCGTCCACGCCGCCGCCGGCGAGGATGGCCCTCGCCTCGTCCACGCCGTAGCCCCGGCCGACGAGGCGGCGCACCTTGAGATCGGAGAGTCCGCCGTTGTCCCCCTGGGGGCAGGTGTCCGTGTTCCCCCAGGTCGCGGTGTGGACCATGGAGATCACGTAGCCGCGGGTCTCGGCCAGCGCAGCAGGCGCGGCACCGACGAGGACCAGCGCCAAGGCAGCGGCGGCGAGCCCGGCGGTCGACCTCTTCCGAAACGGCTTTCGATGACACAGGCCTGCGGCAGTCATCGGTCCTCCCGTCGTCTCGACCGCCCACCCCGACTCTCGCCGGGCCGAATCGCGGTACTGGCCCTCACGGACACTGCCCGCAACCATGCCGCTCCCGGAACGGGTTGTCAAGGGCGGCAATCGGATTCAACCCCGCGCATAGCATATATGCTATATTGCGTTGGTGCGCTGGTCGGTCGAGGCCCTGAACGAGACCGTCGACAGGGAGCTCGACGCCCTGCCCGCCGACATGCGCGCCCGGTTCGTGCGCATCAGCGAGCTGATCGCCGCAGTCGGACTCGAACATGTGCGTGAACCGTACGTCAAGCACGTGCAGGGTCCACTCTGGGAGATGCGCCTGACCGGCCGCGCCGGGATATCCCGAGCACTCTACGTCACGGTCCGAGCTCGACGCGTCGTGGTGGTACGGGTGTTCGTCAAAGAGACACGCAAGACGCCCGCCAGCGAGGTGCGGCTGGCCCTGCGGCGGGCGCGCACGGTGATCGAATGAGCAAGGTACGGGATCTGCACCGGAAATGGAGCCGCGACCCGGCGTATCGTGAGGCCTATGCCAATCTCGACGCCGAGTTCACGCTAACGCGCTCGCTGATCGAGGCGCGTTTGGGCGCCGGGCTCACCCAGGCCCAGTTGGCCGAACGCATGGAGACGACCCAGTCGGTCGTCGCTCGACTCGAGTGCGGGCGGGGAAATCCCTCCACCCGCACGTTGGAGGCGCTCGCCAGGAGCACAGGGACACGTCTCCGGATCTCCTTCGAGCCCGTCGATCCGTTCGCCGACGCCGGCATCGACGAGCTCGTGGACCAGTTGAAGAGAGAGCTCCCCGGCGGCGCACTCCTGACGCGGGCGAAGAAGTTCTCCTACCGCAAGGGCGAGAAGACGCTCGTCGAAAGGGGCGCCGACTTCCGGAACCAGGGGTACCTGACGGGTCCGCAGGCGTCCGAACTCGTGAAATGGAAGACGGATCGCCAAGGGGGGAACTTCTCGACGAAGAACTCGGATGAGGACGTCAGGCGAGCGACGGCGGCCGCCGCCCGATGCGCCGACGAACGGCCCGAGTTTCCCGAGGAGGCGGCGGACGTCCTGAACGAGCTGAACGCCGTGAGCTACCCGACCGCATCGGTATTCCTCACCGCGTGGAACCCGGACATGTTCGGAATCCTGGACGCACGCACCTGGCGTGCGTTGCACAGGCTGACTGGATCCCCGACTTTCGACCGGGGAAGGCGCACGCTGTTCAAGCCTGAGGAATTCCGGCGCTATACGCGGTTGCTCAGGCGATGGAGTGCTGGCGAAGAAGGTGACGTTACGCCGCGCGTGATCGACAAGGCCCTCTGGCAATACGACATGGAAGCGACGGTGGAGCAACGGCGACGAGGGGGCACCCGCTCAACCACGCTGGCCAAACTGAACCCGGTCTCGGTGGGCCGGGTGTCGAAACCGCTGCGCAAGGACGACGACCTGCTGGGAGAGATGCTCGACGACGACCCGGCTTGACGCCGATATTCCCGTGCCCGTCAGGGCAGGGCCAGGACCACCCACTCGGCCGGCCGGTCGCGGCCACCGACGGGGACGACGATGTACTGCCGCCCCTCGTGCAGGTAGGTCATCGGGCCGCCGGTCGTCCCGGCCGGCAGCTCCGTCTCCCAGACCACCGCGCCGGTCGCCTTGTCGTAGGCGCGGAAGGCCGTGCCCCACATGTTGTCCTGGATGCCGCCGAAGACGTTGCCGCCGTCGCCGATGAACAGCAGGGTCGCGGTGACCAGGGCCACCGGGCGGCTGGCGATGCCCAGCCGAGGGAGGTCGAGCCCGCGCAGGGCGGGATGGTCGCGCAGCCCGCGGCCGTTGGCGACCCGCCAGGCGAGCTCGCCGCGGTTGAGGTCGATGGCGGTGATGCGGCCCCAAGGCGGCTTCACGAGGGGGATGCCGTCCGGGTACGGCGCGTCGCGGTTGGGGCTGTAGTAGGCCATCTCCGCGTTCTCCTCGCCGAAGGCGTCGGCGAGGCGGTAGACCCGCGGCACGACGTGGGAGAAGGCGTAGTAGAGGCCGGTCTCGGGGTCGAACGCGCCGGTGTTCCAGTTGCCCGACCCCCACGAGCCGGGAAGCGCGAGGGTGCCGTCGGTGCCGCCGGGCCCGTCGCCGACGAGGGAGGGCGGGGTGAACAGGGGCCCGAGGACGAAGCGGCCGGCGACCTCGCGGGCCTGCTCCTCCAGCTCGGCCGTGAAGTCGATCAGGTCGTCCACGCTGACGCCTTGGTGCGCGAACGGCGGGGGACGCGTCGGGAACGGCTGGGTCGGCGACGCCTGCTCCCCCGGCACCGTCGACGCCGGCACAGGACGTTCCTCGATGGGCCAGACGGGCTCTCCCGTCACCCGGTCGAACACGTACAGGAACCCCGTCTTGCTCGGCTGCATCACGGCGCGGATGCGCCGCCCGCCGACGGTGATCTCCCCCAGCGTGGGGGGCCCCACGGTGTCGTACTCCCACAGGTCGTGGTGCACCATCTGGAAGTGCCAGACCCGCTCGCCGGTGGCCGCGTCGAGGGCGACGAGGCTGTTCGAGAAGAGGTTGTCGCCGGGCCGGTGGCCCCCGTAGTAGGCGGCGGTCGGCGCCGTGAGCGGCACGTAGACGTAGCCCAGCTCGGGATCGGCGCTCAGGCAGCACCACGACCCGAGGTCGCCCGACGCTTCGAGGGAATCCGCGCCCCAGCTGTCGGCCCCGAACTCGCCCGGACGCGGCACCACGTGGAACGTCCACCGCAGCGCGCCGGTCCGCACGTCGTAGCCCCGAACGTTCTCCGGGGCGCTGCTGCGCCACCGCACGCCGCTGTCGCCCGCGCCGTCCACCGTGCCCGCCGCCACTACGACGTCGCCGACGACGATCGGGCTCGCCCCGCCGTGCGCGCTGCGGGCGCCCTCGGGCGTCAGGTCGACGCGGCCGCCGTCGCCGAACCCGGCGATCGGCTCGCCGGTCGCGGCGTCAAGGGCGTACAGGAACCGGTTGCGGAACGCGAGGATGCGCCGGTCCTCACCGTCGGACCAGAACGCCACGCCGTGCGCGCCGCGGCCCGCGACGCCCGCCAGGGTCGGCAGCGGCGGCGGTTGCAGCCACAGCGACTCGCCGGTGCCCGGATCGAACGCCTCGACCAGCCCCACCGCGTTCGACGCGTAGAGGACGCCGTCGACCAGGATGGGGGTGGACCGCAGGTAGCCGGACGGCTCCAGCTCGGGGAACGCGCCGGTGACCGAGGCGTCGACGGCGGGCCGCCGCCACGCCACCCGCAGCGAGGAGACGTTGCTCCTGTCGATCTGGTCGAGGGGCGCGTACCGGGTGAACGCGCGGGTGCTGCCGAAGTAGATCCATTCGCTCGGCGCGTCGGCCTCGCTCTGGGCCACGGCGCCCGCCGGGGCCAGACCGACGATGGCCAACGCGGCCAGCGTCACCCACTGACCGGTCTTCCCCTTCGCCTCCTTCGGCGCAACCGGACCAACGATGGCCAGCGCGGCCAGCGTGACTGCCCGAAATCGCCGCAAGCTCCTTCTCATCGAAGCCCCTTGAGCCGCACCGACGGCAGCGGCCTGAACAAGCCTGGTCCCCCGCTACTCCTCCCGCAAGGCGACGAGCGGATCCACGCCCATCGCCCGTCGCGCCGGCAGGTAGCAGGCAGCGAGGCCGGTCGCGACGAACACGACCACCACGGCCGCATAGACGCCGGGTTCGGCAGGCTGGGTCTCGAAGAGGAAGCTCGACAGCGTCCTCGACAGCGCCGCCGCGGCGGCCGTGCCAACCACGAGCCCCACCACCACCAGGACCAGCCCCTGCCGCAGCACCATGGCCAGGATGGACCGGCGCTCGGCCCCCAGGGCCAGCCTCAGGCCGAACTCGCGGGTGCGGTGGCTGACGGAGGTGGCGATGACGGCGGCGATGCCGCTGACGGTGATGAAGAAGGCCAGCCCCGCGAAGAGGCTCAGCAGCATCACCGAGAGCCGCCGCGTCGCCGTGGTGCCGGCGCGGGTCTCCGCCAGGGTGCGGAAGCTCTCGACCGGCTGCTCCGGGTCGACGGCGTGCACCGCGTCTCGCACCTGGGCGCTCAAGGCGCGCGGGTCGCCCTGCGCGCGCACGAGGACGCGGGTCGGCGAGCCGGCCCCCTGCAGGAACGGCCGGTAGAGCTGGTCGGGCGGCTCGCGGTCGAGGCCGTGGTCGCGCACGTCGCCGACGACGCCGACGATGGTCACCCAGGTCTCGCCGTCGTCGAGGGTGATGCGTTGCTGCAGCGGCGTCTCGCCGTCGCGCCAGTGCCGCTCGGCCAGCGAGCGGCTGACCAGCGCGACCGGCGTCGTCTCCGCGTCGTCGAGCCGGGTGAAGGTGCGGCCGGCGAGCAGGGGGATCCCGACGGCCGGGAAGTAGTCGGGGCTGACCACCCGCGTCTCCAGCTCGGGCCGCAGGTCGGGGTCCTCGTAGGTGCGGCCCTCGATGGCGAATTGCTGCTGCTGCCCCACCTCGCTCGCCATCGGGAAGCCGTTGGCGACGGCCGCCGCGGTCAGCCCGGGCCGGCCATCGAGGCGCGCGAGGACGTCGGCGAAGAGCTGGCGGCGGCTCTCCTGGGTCGTGTACTTCGACCAGTTGGGGAAGACCTCCGCCGTCAGCACGCGCTCGGCATCGAACCCCGCGTCGACCTGCTGCAGCCGGTAGAAGCTGGTCAGGAGCAGCCCGGTGGCGATAAGGAGCACGAAGGCGGCGGCGACTTGCGACGCCGTCAGCAGCCCCCGCACCCGGTGGCGCGCGGGGGTGTCGGTGGTGTGCGCGCCGGCGTCCTTGAGAGCCGCGGACACGTCGCGCCGCCCCCCCAGGGCGGGGGCCGCGCCGAACGCGACCCCGGTCGCCAGCGACAGCCCGAGGGTGAACGCGAGCACCCGGCCGTCGACGGCCACCTCCGTCGTCCGGGTCGTGAACAGCGCCGCGAACGCCACCAGCAGGTCGAGGCTCAGCCACGCGATCAACAGGCCGAACGCGCCGGCGGCGAGGGCGAGGAGGCTCGCCTCGGTCACGAGCTGTCGCAGCAGGCGCCCGCGGCCGGCGCCCAGGGCGGACCGGAGGGCGAGCTCGCGCTCGCGGCGGCTCATCCGCGCCATGGTGAGGTTGGCGACGTTGGCGCACGCGATGAGCAGCACGAGGACGGTGGTGGCGAGCAGGACCAGCAGCGTGGGGCGCGCCTCGCGCGTCAGCTCGTCGGCGAGCGGCAGCGGGGTCGCCGTATAGCCCGAGTCGTCCGGATAGGTCTCGGGATGCGCGCGCTGCAGGCGGCCGGCGACGGTGGCCAGCTCGGCCCCGAAGCGGTCGACCCCGACGCCGGGCGCGAGGCGGCCGAAGGCGGTCATGCCTCGGAACGCGGTGCGGTCCTCCTCCATCCGGGCCTCGGCGCGGGCGCGGAAGGGACACGCCGACGTCGGCATGTAGACGTCGTTCTCGCGCGGGTACTGGGGAGCCGGGGGCAGCACCCCGACCACCGTGTGGGGCCGGTCGTTCATCTCGAAGACCTGGCCCACGATGTCGGGGTCGGCGCCGAAGCGCTGCTGCCAGTAGGGGTAGCTGAGCACGAGCACCGCCTCGGCCCCGAGGTCGTCGTCCCCGTCGCGGAACGTCCGGCCGTGCAGCGGCTGCACGCCGAGCACGTCGAAGAAGTTCGCCGATACCACGCCGGTGAGCACGCGGTCGGGCTCGCCACGGTTCAGCAGCGTGAACGACATGCCGTGGTACTCGACGAAGCCGTCGAGGGTCGCGAGCTGCTCGCGGTAGTCGCCGATCTCCTTGACCGAGAAGGGGATGTTCGCCGAGCCGGCCCGCTGCGCCTGCTGCCGGGCGAGAACCAGCTCGTGCCCGTCGGCATAAGGCAGCGGCCGCAGCAGCACCCCGTCGACGAGGCTGAAGATGGCGGTGTTGGCGCCGATGCCCAGCCCGAGGGTCAGCACCACCGTCAGGGCGTAGCCCGGCGACCCGAGCAGCGAGCGCAGGCCGTAGCGGATGTCCCGCGTCAGCGTGTCCAGCATGGGTTCCTCTTCAAGGTCCCGGCGCGCACCGCTTATCCGTTCGCCCGGCCCCTACTCGTAGTCGGCGGCGTCGAGCGACAGCCGCACCACCTCGGCGTCGTTGCGGGCGACGACGTGCCGGTTCGCGAACGCGGGGTGGGCCCAGAGCACGGCCCGGTCTCCCCACCGGCCGGAGGCCCCGCCCTGGGTGCGGGTGGTCGGTGCGAGCAGCCGCGTCCGGTCGATCTCCCGGTAGCCCTCCGGCGTGAACCACGCGATGATCAGGTCGCCGGAGTCGTTGGTCACGAAGTAGCGGTCGCCGTTGCGGACGAAGTAGGCGGTGGCCCAGCGGTCCTGGGCGTTCATGCGATCGCTCTGCCACAGCCGCTCGCCGCTGGTGGCGTCGATGCCCCGCAGCTCGCCGTAGCTCCCGACGCCGTAGAGGTGGTCGCCGACCACGATCGGGGTCGAGAGGATGGCGTGCAGGGTGTCGGTCTGCTCGGGCAGCTCGCCGCGGTTGCGCCCCCGCCACAGCACCCGCGCGGCCGGCCGGTCGGAGTTCAGGGCCAGCATCATCGCGCCGTTGAAGAACTGGCTGACCACGAGGTAGCGCCCGCTGCGCACCGGCGTCGTGATCGACAGCCCGCCCCCGATGGCGAAAGGCTGCTCCCACCAGACCTCGCCGGTCGCGGGGTCGAGCGACGTGATCGCCGTCGCGTGCCAGACGATGAGCTGCCGCGCCCCGCCCGCGTCGATGACGATCGGCGACGCGTAGCCGGTCTCGGAGTTGTTCTCCAGCGCCCGCCACACCTCTTCGCCGGTGGCCTTGTCGAAGGCGGCGATCTTGGCGTCGGGCTCGCCCCCGAGCACCACGATCAGCAGGTCGCCCTCGACGAGCGGCGACTGCGACACGCCGTAGACGGGCACGGTGACGCCGTACTCGGCCTGGGTGTCGATGCGCCAGACGAGGTCGCCGGTCGCCGTGTCGAAGCACGACAGCATGCCCGCCGCCCCGAGGATGTAGACGCGGCCGCCTTCCACCGTGGGGGTGGCGCGGGGTCCGGTCGCGAACTTGAAGTGGATGTTGCGGTAGGTGGCCGGCCACTCTTGCGTCCACAGCAGGTCGCCGGTCTCCTCGTCGAGGACCACGAGCCGCTCGTTGCCGTCCATGGTGCGGCTGCCCGGCGTCTCCGCGTAGTCGAGGACGAAGACGCGCCCGTCGGCCACCGCCGGCCCCGCGAAACCGCCGCGCACGGGGACCCGCCACTTGACGGCGAGGCCGTCGTCGGGGAACCGCTCGACGAGGCCGGTGTCGCGCCACACCGCGTCGCGGTCGACGCCCCGCCACTGGGGCCAGTCCTCGGCGCCGAGCGAGACCGCGGCCAGAGAAACGAGAGTACAGCCAATCGCAGCCCTCATCCGGCTGCACGCACGTTGATCAGACATCGACTGCTCCACGGCCAGTCCGGGGTGGCAACGGGTTTCCGCTCACTCGTAATCGGCCGCCGCAAGCGACACGCGCACCACCTCGGCGTCGTTGCGCGCGAACACGTGGCGGTTCGCGTACGCCGGGTGCGCCCACAGCACCGGCCGGTCGACGTCTCGCCAGCGGCCGGAGCCGCCGCCGCGGGTGCGGGTGGTGGGCGTCAGCAGGTGCGTCCGGTCGACCTCCTCGTAGCCGGCCGGCGAGAAGCGCGCGATGACGAGGTCGCCGGTCTCGACGGAGATGAACGAGCGGTCGCGGTGCCGCACGAGGTGCGAGCTCGCCCAGCGGTCCTGGGGCACGAGCCGGTCGCTCGACCACAGCCGCTCGCCCGTCGCCGCGTCGACGCCGCGCAGCTCGCCGTAGCTGCTGAGCCCGTAGATCGCGTCGGCCGTCACGATCGGCGTCGACGTCATGGATCGCTGCACCGGTCGGTCGGTGCGGTTGGGGTTCGCACCCGTCCAGACCACGCGGGCGGCCGGACGGTCGGGGTTGAGGGCCAGCATCAGGCCCCCGTTCTCGACCTGCGTGATGAGCAGGTAGCGCCCGTTGCGGACCGGCGTGCCGATGGTCAGGAGACTCGCGAGCGGAAAGTCGTGCTGCCACCAGATGGCGCCGCTCGCCGGGTCGAGCGACGTGACCCCCGCCGGGTGCCAGACGATGAGCTGCCGCACGCCGCCGGCGGTGGTGACGATCGGCGAGGAGTAGCCCGCCTCCGAGACCGTGTCGATCGCGCGCCACGCCTCGGCCCCCGTCGTCTTGTCGAACGCCACGACCATGGCGTCGGGCTCGCCGCCGAGCAGCGTGATCAGCAGGTCGCCCTCCACGAGGGGCGAGTGCGCGACGCCGTACACCGGCACCGTGACGCCGTAGTCGGCCGCGGTGTCGATCTGCCAGAGCAGATCGCCGGTGGCGGTGTCGAAGCACGACAGCATGCCGGCCGCGCCCAGGACGTGGACGCGGTCGCCGTCGACGGTCGGCGTGGCCCGGGGTCCGGTGGCGAACACCGGCACGATGTTCCGGTAGGTGGCCGGCCACTCCCGCGTCCAGAGGACCGCTCCGGTCTCCTCGTCGAGGGCGAGGAGCCGCTCGCGGCCGTCCATCGTGCGGGTGCCCGGCGTCTCCTGGTAGTCGAGCACGAAGACGCGTCCATCGGCGACGGCGGGCCCGGCGAAGCCCGCGCGCACCGGCGCGCGCCACTTCACGATCAGCCCGTCGTCGGGGAACCGCTCGACGATGCCGGTCTCGCGCCACACCGCGTCGCGGTCGACGCCCCGCCACTGCGGCCAGTCCTCGGCGGCGAGCGGGACCGCCGCCAAACAGGCGAACGCGCACGCGATGGCGATGATCATCCGGGTCGGCAAACGACGGTCAGGCATTCGGCTGCTCCACGATCAATACGAGACGATGTCGGCCCGGCGCCGCACGACATCCTGGATGGCGTCGAGCGTGTCGGGGCTCAATGCGAACCGTTCGAGGGCCGCCTGCGGTCCCGCCCGGTCTTCGGCACGTTGAAGTGCTCCTTGATCACCTGCGAGAACGACTGGCCCCTTCGCTTGTGCCGCCGCAGCGCCTCGTACGCGTCCAGGTCGAGGGTGATGGTCTTGACGGCCACCGCGCCCATCGTGCACTTGAACCGTTCAGCCGTCAAATCTCTGGTGAGACCGGAGAGATGGCGACTGCCCGGACCTGCCGGTCGGCTGGCCAACGATCCAAGGATAAATGGGCCTTTATTTATCCTTTACATAAGGATAAAATGCCGCGAATGGCGCAGGCGGAGCTCCCGCGGCTGAGGCGAGTCTTCGGCGAGCAGCTCACCGACTCGGTGCGGAAACCCCTGCCCGGGCTCACCCCGCGCCGCGTCTTCGGCAGGGTGCGCTTTCCCGGCAAGGTCACGGTCGTGACGGGCATGCGCCGCGCCGGCAAGACGACGTTCCTGCACCAGCTTCGCCGGGAGCGCATGGCAGAGGGCGCCCCCCGCGAGCGACTGCCGTACGTCTCGTTCGAGGACGAGCGCCTCGCGGACCTCGACGCGACCCGCCTCGACCTGTTGCTGTCCGAGTACCACCGCCGGTTTCCCGACGCGGACGACGGCGCGACGGTGACCTGGCACTTCGACGAGATCCAGGTCGTGCCGGGGTGGGAGCGGTTCGTCCGGCGCGTCCTCGATGCCGAGCGTACCGAGGTGTTCATCACCGGATCGTCGGCAGCCCTTCTGTCGCGCGAGATCGCAACCGCGCTCCGAGGCCGGGCGTGGCAGGTGCCGATGCATCCCTTCGGTCTCGAAGAGGCGCTGCGCCATCAGGGGCGGGGGCGCCCCGACGATCCCGCCGCCCTGACCGGCCGCGAGCGCGCGCACCTCGAACGCGCCCTGCTGGACTGGCTCGACGCCGGGGGCTTTCCCGACGCGCAGGGGCTGGACGCGTCGTCGCGGCGCCAGCTCCTGCGCGACTACGTCGACGTGGCGATACTGCGCGACGTCGTCGAACGCCACGCGGTGCGCAACGTCGCCGGTCTGCGATGGCTCGTGCGGCATCTGCTGGGCAACGCGGGCGGTCTGTTCAGCATCGAGAAGTTCCGGGCGGCGCTACGGTCGCAGGGCCTCCCCATCGCCAAGGACACCCTGCATCAGCTGCTCGGCTATCTGGAAGACTGCTTTCTCGTGCGGATCGTCTGGATGGAATCGACGTCGGAACGCCAGCGCATGGTGAATCCGCGCAAGGCGTATCCGGTCGATGCGGGACTGATCCCCGTGTTCGACCGCACCGGGCGGGCCAACCTGGGACACGCGCTGGAGACGGCGGTCCTCATCGAGCTGGAGCGCCGGCGGTTCGAGGTCACGTACGTGCGGACCCCCGAGGGCTACGAGGTCGACTTCCTCGCCCGCGATGCGGCCGGCGGGATGGAGCTGATCCAGGTGTGCGCCGACCTGTCGGACCCCTCCACGGCGGCGCGCGAGTTCCGCGCCCTCTCGGCCGCGGGAGAGCTGTTTCCGCGCGCCCGCAAGCGTTTGCTGACCTTGACGGACGACCGCCTGCCGGCCGACCTGCCGGCCGGCACGGAAGTGCGGGCCGCCTGCGACTGGTTCCTGCAAGACGTGTGGTGACTCCGCCGCCGCGCGAGCGCAGGCCGCCTGCGACTGGTTCTGACGCCCGGCGACTCCGCCGCCGCGCGAGTGCAGGCCGCCTGCGACTGGTTCATTCGCCGCCACGCGGCAGCGGAGACCGCCGGCGGCGGGTTCCCTGGAACCCCGCGCGAGCCCGCGGCCGCGCGGCTTTCGGCTACTCGTAGTCCTCGGCCGCCAGCGACAGCCGCACGACCTCGGCGTCGTTCCGCGCCACCACGTGCCGGTTCGCGAACGCGGGGTGCGCCCAGAGAACGGCGCGGTCGTCCCAGCGGCCGGAGGCGCCGCCGCGGGTGCGGGTGGTGGGCGTCAGCAGGTGGGTGCGGTCGACCTCCTCGTACCCGGCCGGCGTGAAGCGGGCGAGGACGAGCTCGCCGGTCTCGTTGACGACGAACCAGCGGTCGCCGTTCTGCACCAGGTACGAGTTGGCCCAACGCTCGTGCGGGGTCAGCCGGTCGGTCGACCACAGCCGCTCGCCGGTGGCGGCGTCGAGGCCGCGGAACTCGCCGTAGCTGGAGAGGCCGTACAGGGCGTCGCCCGCGACCACCGGGGTCCCCAGCGTCGCACCCTGCGGGGGCCGGTCGGTGCGGTTGGGGTTCCCGCCGCTCCAGAGGGGGCGCGCGGCCGGCCGGTCCGAGTTCAGGGCCATCATCAGGCCGCCGTTCTCCACCTGGGTCACGAGCAGGTACCGGCCGCTCCGCACCGGGGTCCCGATGGTCAGCCCGCTCGGGACCACGAAGTCGTGCTGCCACCAGACGGCGCCGGTCGCCGGGTCGAGCGACGTCACCGCCGCCGCGTGCCACACGATGAGCTGGCGCACACCGCCCGCGGTGATGACGATCGGCGACGAGTAGCCCGGCTCGGAGGTCGTCTCGATGGCCCGCCATGCCTCTTCCCCGGTCATCTTGTCGAACGCCACCACCATCGCGTCGGGCTCGCCGCCGAGCAGGGCGATGAGGTGGCCGCCCTCGACCAGCGGCGACTGCGAGACGCCGAACACCGGCACCGTCACCCCGTAGTCGGCGGCGGTGTCCACCCGCCAGAGCAGGTCGCCGGTCTCGACCTCGAAGCACGACAGGGTCCCCGCCGCCCCGAGGATGTAGACGCGGTCGCCGTCCACGGTGGGGGTGGCCCGCGGGCCGATCGCGAACTTGAAGTGGATGTTTCGGTAGGCGGCGGGCCACTCCCGCGTCCAGAGCACGTCGCCGGTCTCCTCGTCGAGAACCAGCAGGCGCTCGTGACCGTCCATGGTGCGGCTGCCGGGCGTCTCCCGGTAGTCGAGGACGAAGACGCGTCCGCCGGCCACCGCCGGCCCCGCGAAGCCGCCGCGGATGGGCGTGCGCCACTTCACGATCAACCCGTCGTCGGCGAACCGCTCGACGATGCCCGTGTCGCGCCACACCGCGTCGCGGTCGACGCCCCGCCACTGCGGCCAGTCCTCGGCGTCGAGGGGGATCGCCGCGAGGCAGACGACGGCGCCCATCATGGCGATGGTGTTGCGGATGCGCGAACGACGGTCAGGCATGGGTTGCTCCACGGTCAGTAGAGGACGAGCACTACTCCGAACCCTCGGGAAGTACGCGGCGGCTCCTTGAGTCACGCTCCCCGCGGATGAACGTCGCGATATCCATGTTCGTGCGAACGCCTCCGCGATGCACCAGAATCCCCTTCCTCCGGACCAGGACGGGTTCCGCGTCGACCCTGCGAAGCTGCGGGCAGTCTCCGACGGCCACCATCTCCAGCTCGGCGCCGGCGACCAGGTTGAAGCGCTCCCGCAGGCTCTTCGGCACGACGATGCGCCCTGCACGGTCGATGGTAACCGTCACGGCATGATGGTAGGGACGGCGGGGTAGGCCGTCAAGGCCCCGGCGCAATGGGGCCGAATGGGGCCGATCCGTTGCGGCCGAAATCCGTCATAATGGTTGGTTCCACCTGTCACGGAGAACCATCATGGCGACCTTCGAATCCCGAATCCACGCCCTGCGCATCGAGTTGCATCCGAACGCCGACCGCCTGGAGCTGGCCGCGGTCGGCGGCTTCCGCTGCGTCGTCGGGAAGGGCTCGTTCACAGACGGCGACCTCGCCGCGTACATCCCCGAGGGGTCCGTCTGCCCCGACTGGCTCATCGCCGAGCTCGGCCTCGAAGGCAAGCTCGCGGGGAGCAAGAAGAACCGCGTCAAGGCGGTGAAGCTGCGCGGCGCGCTGTCGCAGGGGCTCGTCTACCCGGTGCGCGACGGCATGGTCCGCGGCCGGCCGGTGGCCGAGGGCGACACGGTGACCGACCTGCTGGAGCTCGTGAAGTACGAGCCGCCCATCCCCATCGCCATGCAGGGCGAGGTGCGCCCGGTGCACGGCGCGACGCTCCGCTACGACATCGAGAACGTCAAGAAGTACCCGGACGAGCTGCGCGACGGCGAGCCGGTGGTCATCACCGAGAAGCTGCACGGCACCTGGTGCTGCCTGGGTTGGCATCCCGACCACGGCCCCATCGTCACGTCGAAGGGGATGTCCGACCGCGGCATGGCCCTCATCCTGAACGAGGCGAACCAGACCAACCTCTACGTGCGCACGTGGCGCGCCTTCGAGGAGCCGTTCGAGACGGCGCGCGCCCGCGTCGCCGGGGACGGGCAGGCTTTCTACGTGCTCGGCGAGGTGTACGGACGGGGCGTGCAGGACCTGCACTACGGCGAGCCGAACCCCGCGTTCCGGGTGTTCGACGCCTACGTCGGCGAGCCCGGCCGGGGCCGCTACCTGCCGCCGGGAGAGGTCGAGTCGTCGCTCGGCGACCTGTTCCCGCTGGTGCCGGTGCTGTACCGAGGGCCGTTCAGCGCGGCGGTGATGCTGGAGCACACCGGGGGCGCGACCGCGCTCGGCGGCAAGCACGTGCGCGAGGGCGTCGTGGTGAAGCCCGCCGCGGAACGCGAGTCGGCCGAGTTCGGGCGGGTCATCCTCAAGAGCGTCTCGGGCGACTACCTGACGCGCAAGGGCGGCACGGAGTTCATCTGAGGCGGGCGGCGCCGGCCGCCGCGCGGACGCTGTTCGCGGTGGCTCCGCCAATCCCCGACTGCCAGGCAACTGGACGCGCGCCGTCCAATCTTCCTGGTTGCGGGGGCGATCCGCGATCTGGCGGGCCGAGCATCAGCAGGCAGGCGCTACCGGACTCGTGCCACCCACGCTGGACGCGGGTGCGCCGATATCCTTGCGCCGAACGTCCGCAGGCTGTCGACGCTTGGCGCGATCCGGTCACCGTCGAGAGCTCACGCGTCACCGGCGAGTTCTTCGACGCCCTTGCGGTGCCGCCCCTCCTCGGGCGCACCTTCCTGGCGGCGGACGACCGCGAGGGAGCCCGGCCGACCGTCGTCCTCACCCACGCGTTCTGGAGGAACGTCCTCGGCGCGGACCCCGGCGTCGTGGGGTCCGGCCTGACGCTGACCGGCGTCGACTTCACGGTGATCGGCGTGCTGCCGGCCGGGTTCGTCTTCCCCCGGGGGGTGGACGTCTTCACGGCGCTCGGCACGCGGCGCGGACTGGTGAACAACCGCACGGTTCCTTCAGGTGGTCGGGCGCCTGCGCCCGGGCGTATCGCGGGAGCAGGCGGCCTCCGAGCTCGACGGCATCGTGGCGAGACGGGAGGCGCAACGGCCGGGGGCGATCATCGGGGACCAGGCCGCGGCGCTTCGCCAACCTGCGCGGCGCGAACGTGGGCTTCGACCGCGAGGGCGGCCTGACGGCATCCGTGAACCCGAGCCGCGCGCGGTACCCCGACGCGGCAGCGCGGCGTCGGTTCTTCCGGGACGTGATGGCGGCTCACGACGGAGCTCGTCGAGCGGGCGCTGTCGCGTGAGCGGTTCCAGAGTGCGCTGCTGCTCCCGTTCGGGCTCGGGTCCGCCCTGCTGGCGGCAATCGGCGTGTTCGGCATGGTGAGCGATGTCGCGAACCGCCGGCGGCGCGAGCTCGCGCTCCGACAGGCCCTGGGCGCGACCCGAATCCGGGCGGTGTCGTGGCTGCTCCGCTCGACCCTGGCGTGCGTGCTCGCCGGCCTGGGCGCCGGCGTGCTCGTGGCCGTCACGGCGGGCCGCATGCTGAACCTGACCCTGTTCGAGACCGCCGTCGCGAACCCGTGGATCATCGTCACCGTCTGCTGCCTGATTCTCGGCGTCTCGCTCGCCGCGTGCGCCGGGCCGGCGGCGCGCGTGGCGCGGCTCGACATCGGCGCGGAGCTGCGACAGTAAGAGCGCTGCACCCGCATCGCGGGCGCGGCCGTGCTATTCTCTGGTCTCGTCCCCCACCCTTTGTGTGAAAATTGGACGCACGGCGTCCAATTTTCATGGTATCGTGGCCGCCATGGTCCCCCGCGACGGGCACCGCAGGGCCCTCGAGCGCCTGTTGTCTCGCGTGCCCGTCGTCGCCCTCCTCGGGGCGCGTCAGGTCGGCAAGACGACCCTGGCCCGGGAGATCGCGCGTCGCCGGACCGGGCCGACGCACGTCTTCGATCTCGAGTCGTCCGCCGACGTGGCGCGTCTGGCGGATCCGCTCCTCACCCTGGAGCCGCTTCGAGGTCTCGTCGTCGTCGACGAGGTCCAGCGTCGTCCGGATCTGTTTCCGAGCCTGCGTGTCCTCGCGGACCGTCCGCGGCGGCCCGCGCGCTTTCTCGTCCTCGGCAGCGCCTCGCCGGACCTCCTTCGCCAGAGCGCCGAGACCCTGGCGGGACGCGTCGCCCACTACGAGCTGCCCGGGTTCACCCTTCCCGAGATGACCCCCAGCGACGCGAACCGCCTCTGGCTCCGCGGCGGCTTCCCCCCGTCCTTCACCGCCCGCAGCCATGCCGACAGCTTCCGCTGGCGGGGCGACTTCATCCGCACTTTTCTCGAGCGCGACGTGCCGCAGCTCGGCATCGCCGTCCCGAGCGCGGTCCTCGAGCGCTTCTGGTCGATGCTCGCGCACTATCACGCGCAGGTGTGGAACGGGTCGGAGCTCGGCCGGGCGTTCGGCGTCTCCCACCACGCCGTACGCCGCTATCTCGACGCCCTGGAGTCGACGTACATGCTGCGGAGCCTGAAGCCCTGGAGCGCGAGTCTCAAGAAGCGGCAGGTGAAAGCTCCCAAGGTGTACATCCGCGACTCCGGACTCCTCCACCACTTCCTGGGCGTGACCACCCGAGCCGAGCTCGAGCGTCATCCCAAGATCGGCGCGTCGTGGGAGGGCTTCATCATCGAGAACCTCATCCAGGCCCTCGGCGTCGACGAGCGGCAGTGCTACTTCTGGGGAACGCACTCGGGGACGGAGGTCGACCTCGTCGTGCAACGCGGACCGCGGTTGCGGGGCTTCGAGATCAAGCGCACGAGCGCACCCACCCTGACCCGCTCCATGCGCGCGGCGATCGACGACCTCGGGTTGAGCCGGCTCGACGTGATCCACGCCGGCGATCACAGCTTCCCGCTGGCGAAGCGCGTGCGAGCGGTCGCGGGAACGCGAATCGTTGAAGATATCTGAGCCTTCCAGGCGACGCGCGAGGACAACCGGGGGCGCAGACGGCAAATCAGTATTTCGGAGGTGACGGAGTGAACGATTTTGATGACAGTACAGAAAATGTGATAGTTTCAGGCATGGAAGTAGCGAGGATCACGGCGCGCGGCCAGACGACCATTCCCAAACGCATCCGAGAAGGGGCCGGTCTGCTCGAAGGGGACGTGGTCGCCTTCGAGATCGAGGGCGACCACCTGATCGTGCGGAAGGTCGCGAGAGGCCGGGACGAGTACCTGGAAGGCCTTTCGGCAACGGTGAGCGAGTGGGCCTCGCCCGAGGACGAGGACGCCTGGCGTGACCTGTGAGCGGCTCGATGTCGTCGCGGTGCCGTTCCCGTTCACCGACCGGCTCGCGGTGAAGCGCAGGCCGGCGCTGGTAGTGTCTTCGGCTGCGTTCAACCATGCCCATGCTCAGTCGATCCTGGCGATGATCACCTCGGCGCGGAGCGCTTGGCCGAGCGACGTCGCGATACGCGACTGGCGCCAGGCCGGTCTCCACGTCCCCTGCCGGGTCCGCCTCAAGCTCTTCACGCTCGACGACGCCCTGTTGGTGCGCAAGCTCGGGGCCTTGTCGAAACGCGACGGCCAGGCCGTTTCGCACGCGCTCTCGCGATCTCTCGCCGTCTGACCCCCGATCGGCTCCCCTCCGCAGCTCCCGGCGGCCTGAACGCCTTGACCTTCTACACGTGATCCTTTATATGTAGAAGTAAGAGGCATCAAGCGATGAACGCACCCAAGACCGAACTGCCCCAGGGCACCCTCGACCTGCTGGTGCTGCAGGTGGCCGCCAACGGGCCGATTCACGGCTATGGCATCGCCCAGCGCATCAGGCAGATCTCGCGCGACGTGCTGCGAGTGCCGCAGGGGTCGCTCTATCCGGCGCTCCACCGCCTGGAGAACCGGAAGCTCCTCGCGGCGGAGTGGAAGCCGTCCGACACCGGCCGCGACGCCAGGTTCTACCGGCTGACGCCGAAGGGCCGGGCCCGCCTGCAGGAGCAGACCGAGAGCTGGGCCCGGCTCGCCGAGGCCGTCGGCCTGATTCTCCGAACCGCAGGCGGAGGTGCGCGATGAGTTGGTGGACCCGTTTGCTGCAACGCGGCCGGCTCGAAGGAGAGCTCGACAACGAGTTGCGCGACCACGTCGAGCGGCAGGTGTCCGAGCACGTACGGGCCGGGATGTCCGAGCGAGAGGCGCGACGGCAGGCGCGACTCGACTTCGGCGGCCTCGATCAGGTCAAGGAGATGTGCCGTGACGCGCGCGGCACGCGATGGCTGGAAGAGACTTGGCAGGACCTGCGGTTCGCGGTGCGCCTGCTGGTGAAGGAACGCTGGGTCGCGGCGGCGGCGGTTCTCGCGCTCGGGCTCGGCATCGGACTGACGAGCACCGGGTTCACCGTCTACGACGCGATGCTTCGTCGCGGTCTGCCCGTCGACGATCCGCACCGCATCGTGGCGCTGACGATGCGCGACGCCAACGGACGCGACCAGGGGATCTCGCGCCTCGACCTCGAGGCTTGGCGCGCCGCGGCAACGAGTTTCGGCGGGCTCGCCGCCTACAGCGAGCCGGCGATGAACGTCGGCGATCCGGGCATGGCGACCGAGAGGGTCTACGGCGCCCGCGTCACCGCGAACGCATTTCGCCTGCTCGGCATCGAGCCGGCCCTCGGCCGCGACTTCCGGCCGGAGGACGACCGCCCTGGAGCGCCGGCGGTGGTGATGCTCGGGTACGACATCTGGACCAGCCGGTACGCCGCGGACCCGGAGGTGGTGGATCGAGTCGTCAGCGTCAACGCCACGCCGGCAACCGTGATCGGCGTCATGCCCGAGGGCTTTGCGTTTCCGAGGTGGGCCGAGCTGTGGCAGCCCCTGTGGCTCACGCCGGACCTTGCGCAACATGCGCGTGACCGGCGGACCTTCCGAGCCGTCGGGCGCCTCGGAGACGGCGTGAGCCTCTTGCAGGCGCGGGCGGAGCTCAACGCCATCACAGGCGGCTTGGCTGCCGCCTACCCGGACACGAACGCGGGGTTCCGGTCGTGGGTCGGCGCATTCCACGACCAGTACGCCGACAGCGCAGTAACCCGGTCGGCACTCACGGCACTGATGGCCGCCGCCTTCATCGTGCTCCTCATCGCCTGCGCCAACGCGGCCAGTCTGGTGTTGGCCCGCGCCGCGCGCCGTTCCCGCGAGGTCGACATGCGAGTGTCGCTGGGCGCGACCCGCGCCCGCATCGTGCGGCAGCTCGTGGCCGAGTGTCTGGTGGTTGCCGGTCTCGCCGGCGTGCTCGGCCTCGGCCTCGCACTCCTCGGCGCGCGCTTGCTCTCGGCGAGCATCGAGCCGCTCGTGGCTCCCTATTGGTACGACTTCGCCATCGACCGACGCGGGCTGGCATTCGTGCTCGCGACGTGTCTGTCAACCGTGCTGATCTTCGGGCTGGCGCCGGCTCTGCACACGTCGAAAGGAAGCAGGCGCAACGTCGGGACGGCGGGCGCACGAACCGGTACCGCGAGCCATCCGGCGCACCGTTGGATGCAGTGGTTGCTAACGGCCGAGCTGGCCCTGACACTGGTCCTCCTGGCCGCCGCCGGCCTGATGACCCGCAGTCTTCTGGTGCTTGCCCGCGCCGACAGCGTCCTGGACACCACCGGCGTGACGACCATCGCGCTCTCCGTCCCGGAAGCCCGTTATGCGACGGCCGACCAGCGCGCCACGCTCCTTCGCACCCTTACCGAACGGGTGGCGGCCAGCCCGTCGATCACGTCCGCGACCCACGCGAGCGCGGTCCCCTTCGCGCCGATCGGGACCCTGCGCCGAGAGCTGACCATCGACGGCCGCCCCCCTTTCGACGGCGAGCCACCGCCGACGGCGCGCGTCATCACGATTGCCGACGCCTACTTCGAGGCGCTCGACCTGCGGCTCGAGTGGGGCCGCCAGTTCAACGAGCGCGACGGAATTGCCGGCAACGACAGCGTAATCGTCAATCGCCGCTTCGTGGACCTGTTCTTTGCGAACGAGGATCCGCTCGGCCGGCGGATTCGCCTCACGCCTCGAGACGCGCCGGACGACGACCCGCGGTGGCTGACGATCGTGGGCGTCTCGCCCACGGTGCGACAGAACATGGCGGTGGCGGCCGGGCCCATCGCCTATGTCCCGTACCGCGGGGAATCGACGCCGCTACTACACCTCGTGGTGCGCGGTGAGCGCGGCACCGCCGCGGCGGCCGATGTCGTGCGCGGAATCGTGAGCCGGCTCGACCCGGATCTTCCACTCGCGCGCGTGTGGACGCTGGACGGCCTGCTCGCGCAGACACTCTTTTTTCCGCGCCTGATCGGTTCGTTCCTGGCCGCGTTCGCCTGGATCGCGTTGGTCCTGTCGGCCGTCGGCCTGTACGGCGTGACCGCCTATGCCGTGACGCAGCGCACGCAGGAGATCGGCGTACGCATGGCCCTCGGCGCCCACGCCCGTCAGGTGGGCTGGATGATATTTCGGCGCGGCCTCGTCCCGCTGGGCATCGGGTTCGCCATCGGCATCTGGGGCGCACTGACGGTCGGCTGGCTGCTCGAGACCTGGTTGGTCGAGACGCGGCCGACCGATCCGGTCACCCAGCTCGCGGTCGCGGCCCTCCTGGCCGCGGTGTCGGTCGTCGCCTGTCTCCGGCCGGCGCGGCGTGCGGCCCGGCTCGATCCGCTGGTCGCGCTGCGTCACGAGTGAGCGCGCCGCGGTCACGCCGCGGTCGCTGACGCTCGAGCAGGGTTCACGCAGCTCGCGGTGCAGGACGACCCCGGCGAGGTCGCGGGCGGGCTGATGGAGGCGATGAAGCTGTGACGGGCGACCGCGACGGCCGCGGCGGCCTCGACGAGGACGGGAGCAGTTCCGGCTGCTGTTCCGCACCTTCCTGCGCCGGCTGTTCCACAGCGACCTCGTCCCGGACACCGTCGACCTGCGCCAGTCGTCATCGAAGAGAATCGCTCGCGTATCGGCGCACGTTGGCTGACCATCGAGTCGACCCACTGTGCCCGGGTCGCGGCGCTTGTCTGTTTACCATTGGCTCGAATGGGCCTTGGGATGGCCCATCCCAGCGGCGCCTCTAGCCAGGCGCCGCTGGGCGGGCGGTGGTCGGACCGTGCGCGTCGCAGGCCGTCGAGGGGCCGTAGGGCAGTTTGGTCGCCACCGTCTTCCCGAGTCCTGGATGGATACGTGAGCGTTGAGGCTCGAATGACAAGCACAGGAGCACAGGGAAGATGACCGATGATATCCCCAACAGCGTCGGCGTCGACATCTCGAAGGCGCATCTCGACGCCTACATGGTCCCGGCGGGCAAGGCCGCGCGATTCTCCAACGACGCGGCGGGGCTCAAGGCGCTGATCGCGTGGGTGGAGCGCCCGGTTCGCACCGTCACGTACGAGCCGACCGGCCGGTGGCACCGGGCCTTCGAGGAAGCGCTGTTCGAGGCGGAGTTGCCGCTGGCGCGGGTGAATCCGTTGCAGGCGCGGCGCTTCGCGCAGGCCATCGGCCAACGGGCGAAGACCGACGCGGTGGACGCACGGATGCTGGCGCAGATGGGGGCAGCACTGGACCTTCGGCGAACCGAGGCATCGTCGCCGGCGCGGCGCGCCCTCGAGGAACTGCAGGTGGCGCGCGACGCTCTGGTCAAGGACCGCACCGCCGCCTTGAACCGTCAGAAGCAACTTCAGCACCCTCTGCTCCGGCGGCAGAACACGAACCGGCTGTCGCAGATCGACCGCCAGCTGACGGCGATCGACACCGAGATCGAGAAGTGCTGTTCGGAAGACGCGGTGCTGACCCGCCGGACGGAGATCCTGACGTCGATCCCGGGCGTGTCTCGGGTTACCGCGGCGGGTCTGCTCACCCAGATGCCGGAACTGGGCAGCCTGGACGCCAAAGCGGTTGCGAGTCTGGCGGGCCTTGCGCCGGTCACTCGGCAGTCGGGCACCTGGCAGGGCCGGAGCTTCATCCAGGGTGGCCGGGCTCGGGCTCGGCGGCTGCTCTACATGCCGGCCCTGGCGGCGATCTGTCACAACCCGGAGCTGCGCGCGAAGTACCGCCAGCTCGTCGGTCAGGGGAAGCCGGGCAAGGTCGCTGTGGTCGCGGTGATGCGCAAGCTCCTGGTGCTGGCCAACGCGCTCCTCGGACAGGATCGCTGCTGGCAGCAGGACCGGCCTGGTCGGGCCAGCGCGGCAGCGCCCTCCGCAAGCATGCCGTTCGTCGAAGCGTGACCCGTTTCCGTGGGTGTGAGCGATTCCTCCGCGGTCAGGCCGTCGAGCCAACGTGTAGGGGGTCATGCTTGGGCATCGTCAGCTAAAAAGCCGGTCTGGAGCGTGCGCGGAGCCGGCGTCAAGGCCGCAGCGCCGCGAAGCGGGGGCGTCGCGAAGCGGCGCGCCTTGACGGTGGCGAGCACACGCCGACACTGTCGGTCTGACGATGCCCCGGCCGCAACCATCGGGGCGGTCGACGTGAGTCCAGAATGCGGCGGCCGAGACGACAGGAGTTGCGACGCCCACGGCCTCCGGATGCCGGCGCCCGGCTCCCCCCTTCGTGGCTGCCAAGGGGAAGCTGTCGCCGGGGTCTACTCCACACCGTTACGTAACGGACCCATGACAGGCGGCTCGGTGCCCGGACGTTCACGACAGTCGAGCGACGGCAGGCTCGGGGCAACAGCGGACCGGGAGAACGGCCGGTCGCCCGGAGGACCCGAGCGGGAGCGGAGGACCCGCGCAGCAGGTTGACGGCCGCGGGCAACGGTGCGCGAGGGGAACCCGCTCCAAGGCCCTGAGACCCGTTATGGGTCCGGCTCACGTCGCCACGCCGTCGCTCTTCGACGGCGTGGGTCGGGGTCGCGGCCGGGGGGGAGATCAGCCCATCGGGTCTACGGCTTCCTCGATTCGGAGGCTTGACACATGGATACTGCCCTGGCACCATCGGGATCCGTTCGACCGCCTGCTCGTCGCCCAGGCAATGTGCGAGAACATGATGCTGGTGACCAAGGATCGTATCCTGGCCGACTACCCGGCGTCCGTGCTGTGGTAGGTGGCAGCCATCGCGTACGGTGAGCGTCACCGGAGTACCCCACCGTCCCAAAGCTCTCGCAGGAACTCATGCACCGGCACGATCTCGACCCCGTGGTCGTCCCGCCGGCGACGGGGTTCGTGGCAGACTACCAGCTTCCGCTCGAGCGGGATCTCCTCGGCGAGAGCGAGCAGGCCTCGACAGTCGCGGACCGAGACCCGCGACTTGGCCTTGACCTCGATGGCGACCGCATCGCCGATGACGAGGTCGACTTCGAGCTGCGACCGGCTGCGCCAGTAGGTCAAGGGGTCGTCGCGGCGCCGATAGTCGAGCCAGCTTCGCACCTCCAGGAACAAGAGATGCTCCAGCGCGCGGCCGTAGGCGTCAGACCCCGGTTCGATGACGCCGGTGCGGCGCAGGGTGTTGGCGACCCCGACGTCGAAGAAGTAGAACTTGGCCGTCGCCACCGGCTTGCGGGTGCGGGTGCCGCGGAACGCGGGAAGCTGGTCGCCGACGAGGGTGTCCTCGAGGATCCGGTAGTGCTCGCGTACGGTGCTCGGGGCCAGTCCCGTATCCGAGGCGACCTTCGCGAAGTTGACCTGCTCGCCGTTGGTGAGACCCGCCACGTCGAGAAAGCGGCCGAAGTTGCCGATCGACCGGGTCAGCCCTTCGGCCTGCACCTCCTCCTTCAGGTACGTCCCGACGTACGCCCGGAGGTCGTCACGCCATGCCGGCGCGTCGAGGAATGCCGGCAGGCCGCCGCGGTTCACGCGATCGAGAAGCCTGTCGTCGCCGACTTCCGGCGACACCAGCGGGTGCAGACGCGCCACGCGCGCCCGCCCGGCGAGCAGGTTGGCGCCGCCCCGCTTGAGCTTGCGGGCGCTGCTGCCGGTCAGCACGAACCGGAGCGACCGGTTCCGCTCGATCAGCAAATGAATCTCGTCGAGCAGCGCCGGGCACTTCTGGATCTCGTCGACCACCACGATCTCGCGGCGCGGGTCCAGGGTCTGCCTTAGAAGCTCGGGACGGTTGTTCAGCTCCCGGAACGTGTCGGCTTCGAGCAGATCGTAGACAGCCGCCTCGGGGAACATGTGGCGGACGAGGGTGCTCTTGCCGGTCTGGCGGGGGCCGAGCAGGAAAACAGAACGGTCTCGGACGAGGGCCTGCAGATCGAGGACGCGCCGGTACATATCAGCATCATTGTCGCTGATTTTCATGAAATCCAGCAACTATGACGCTGATCTGCACTACCTCCCGTCTCCAGGCACGGCGCGAGAGGCGAGGCGCCGCCCCCGAGCGCTCACCGGTCCGACTCGAGCCGGAACCCGCGCCGGGTCTCCGGCGTCCAGGTGCCGGGCATCACGTAGTCGTCGCGGCGGGGCATGCGGACCTGCGGCAGGGTCTGCGCATCCATGACGTCCTCCTCGGAGATGATGTCGTTCCGATAGAGGAGGTACGCGGTCACCGCGTAGGCCTCGTCGTCGGTGAGGATGCCCGGCCGGTCGTAGGGCATGACGCGGCGGACGTAGTCCCAGATGCCCGGCGCGAACGGCCAGTGCCGTATCGGCCAGTAGTTGGTGCGGGTGGTGACGTCGCCGCCGACGAGGGCGATCGAGGGACCCTCCGCCGCGGTCGGGCCGTGGCACGTCGAGCAGCCCCGGCGCACGAACACCAGCGCGCCCTCGGCCGCGTTGCCGCTGCCCTCCGGCAGGTCCGCGCCGTCCGGCCCGACGATGCGGTCGCCAAGCTCGGCCGCGGTGGGAGGGCGGCCGAGGCCGGAGGGAGACGCCGCCTCCTGCGCGTGAACCGCCGTGCTCAGCACCCCGGCCGCGACGAGCGCGCCCGCGATGCGCAGGCACGCAGCGCGCATCCCGCCAGCCCGGAAATCGCCGCCCGCGGCTCCGACCACCGCCCAATCGACCGCGCCGGAAGGTCGGCGCCCCCCGGCAGGAGGCGGCGCCGCTTCGCGGCGCAGGCTCCTGGCCCGGAGAGCGTCGCCTGACGGCTCCGCTCGCCGCCCGACCAACCCTCCAGAAGTCCGCGCCGTTGCACGGCGCAGACTTCTACGCGTGCACGTCGACCACGACGTCGACGGGCTCCAGCCCGTTCGTGACCTTGCCATCGGAACCTACCTTCCACGGCTGAATCCAGTTGCAGTGCCCGAGCTGGCTCTGGATCGTCCCGTAGAGCTGCCCCCGGGTGAGGCCCCAGTACTGCGCGTACTCGGCCTCGGTCGGCTGGAGCTGCCCGCGCTCGTCGAGGCACCGCGACTGCAGCACCGCCTCGTCGCCGTTCCAGCGCCACGGCAGGCAGAAGCGCGTGTGGGCCTTCGACAGCACCGGCCCCACGAGCTCCGCCTCCTGGTAGGTCGCACCGCCGTCGGTCGACACCTCGACCCGGCTCACCCTGCCGCTGCCCGACCACGCCAGCCCGCTGATGACGTGAGCGCCGGGCGCCTCCAGCCGCTGATCGCCGGACGGCCGGGTGATGACCGAGTTCGGCCCGAAGTCGTAGGCGTCGCGCTGCGTCTTCGGGTCGGGGGTGAGGAAGCGCGAGTGCTCCTGGAACGACAGGTACGGCTGGTCGACGACCTTGATGCGCTTGAGCCACTTGACGTTGTAGATGCCCTCGAAGCCCGGCACCAGCAGCCGCAGCGGGTAGCCGTGGTCGGGGCGCACCGGCTCGCCGTTCTGCCCGTAGGCGACGAGCACGTCGTCGAGGGCCTTGGCGAGGGGGACGCTCTTGGTGTGGCGCCCGCCGTCGGCGGCCTCCGCGATGATCCACGATGCGCCGTCGCGCACCCCGACCTCGCCGAGCAGAACCGAGAGCGGCACCCCGGTCCACTCGCTGCACCCCATGCGGCCGTGCGTCGCGGTGACGGTCGCGCCCCGGGGGCTCGGCCGGTTGCCGACGCACTCCAGGAAGTGCACGCGCGAGACGAACGGCAGCCGGTGCAGCTCGTCCATCGTGAACACGAGCGGCCGGTCGACCATGCCCTCGACCATCAGGGTGTGCTCGGCCGGGTTGATGTCGGGAATGCCGTAGTAGTGCTGCGTCGTGAAGTGCAGCGACGTGGGCGTGATGGTGCCGGTCAGCTCGGCCAGCGGGGTCTTCGCGCTCGGCCGCTGCGGATTGGGCCGGATGCGGGGCGTCGTGTAGTGGCTGCGCCCCTCGATCTCGCGCGTCGTCGTGACGAACCGCGAGCGCCGGCCGTAGAGCACGCTCTCGATGGCGTTGCTGTCGGTGACCACCGGCGCCTGCGCGGCGGCCGTGGACGAGCCGCCGGCGAGCTCCAGCGCCGCCGCCGGGGGCGCCGCCACGAGGCCGGCCGCCACCGCGCCCTTCTTCAGAAACCGCCGCCGGCTCGGGTGTGTGCCGCTCATCGTCTTCCTCCTCACCGGTCCTTCGCTTCACGGAACCGTCACCGTGACGAGCGATGTCGCCTGCCTGACCGCGTTGCTTCCCGGAGCTGCGTTCGTACCGCTGTCGTCACGCGCCCAATATACTCCCTCGCCGGGGCTCGTTGCGCGGGCGCCCTGAAGCCCGCCGACGCCCGCGACGGTCCGGGGGCGAAGCGCACCAACCCACGGCCACCGGCGCCGCTGCGAACCGTCCCGCCTCAGAAGATCGCCAGCGCGTTGACCGGCGACCCCGTGCCGTTCTCGACCGCCAGCGGCCCCGCGACCAGCGTGAACTCCCAGCGGTTCAACGACGCCGCGGTCTCCGCCAGCGCCTCCAGGTCCTGGTTGTCGAACAGGTCGACCCCCATCGCCACGATCGTCAGCAGGTGCACGGGCAGGCGGACGTCCTCGACCAGCGACGGCACGACGTCGAGGGCCGCGTCGCTGCCCATGAACGAGACGTCCCGCGACTTGAACCACGGCATCGTCGAGGCGTGCAGCCCCGCCGCGTTCTGCGAGATGTTCCACGGGCCGACCTCGGCGCGCCGGGCCCACCGGCCGGTGCGGATGAAGACGGCGTCGCCGGGCTGCACCGTGACCCCCGCCATCTCCTCCCAGGCGTCGAGGTCCTCCGTGTAGATCGGCGTCCCCGGCTCGAGGTACGGCACCCCCTTCAGCCGCGGGACGTCGACGAGCACGCCGCGCGTCACGATGCCGCCCTGCAGGTTGACGATCGACGCGTTCGAGCACCCCGCCTCGGTGATGGTGTCCTGCGACACGCCGTTGTACATCCGCCCCTTGTGGAGGATGTGGCACAACGAGTCGATGTGGCTGTGGGAGTAGCCGTGGTAGCTGACCTGGTAGTTGTCGCTCACGCCGCCGAAGAACGCCGACTTGGCCTCCTCGTCGGGCACCCCCAGCATGCGGTGCCCGAACGGCAGCGGCACGTCGTCGGCCTCGTCCTTCAGGACGCGGTGCGCGAGCGAGACGGTGACGCCCTCGGTGGCCAGGGCCAGCGCCGCGAGCCGCTTCTCCGGCGTGATCAGGTTCGCGGCCCCGAGCTGGTCGTCGGGACCCCAGCGCCCCCAGTTGGACAGCTCGTCCATCAGGCGCTCGACGTCGGCCTGGCCGAGGTCGCGCGACTCCGGGGTGAAGGCGGGCGGTACGTAGGCCGCGGGCGCCGCGTCGTCCGTCGGTTCTTGCGCGGCCCCGGCGCCGAACCCGCCCTTGACACCCAGGCCGAACGCCAAGGCGAACCCCGCGAGCCCAGCCACGAGGACGTTCCGTTCGAGCTTCATCGCGTCACCTCCGCAGTCACCGGATGCGGGCACCCCGCGAGAACCATCGCCGCCATCCGGCGACGCCCCGGTCGCCCCCAACGAATGGCCACAACAGTATCAGTCGCCAACGAAGCTCACAACCGATTCCTCCGAGCGCACGTCGCCGCCCGCGCCCCGCCGCCCGCGCACGAGAACGGACGCGTCATCGACGCCCGGCGGGGCGCGGATCGTTGAGGGCGAGACTCGGGCGAAGGGCCCGCCCGACCGGCCTCATGGTCGTACCGGACGACCGCGCGGTCGATGAGAGCGCTACGCCGCCCCTTGCCGGCAACCCGGTCGATGAGCTCCACCGTTCGTTCGGGAAGCGAGACGTTGAGGCGTCGAGCCATGTGATCCGCCGCTACGGCGCCCACGCCGGCACCGAGTGGTGGGTCGAGCACTATCCGGAGGACCAGATGCAGCGGCCGACGGGGCCGCTGTGCGATGGCTGCCACTCGGTGAACTACGACGTCCGCGCGAATCGGGCGGCCACGACGTCCACGGCACCGCGCACGACGCCGACCTCGTCGCCCGGCGATCGGCCTGTCTCGAGGCGGCGCACACCGCCCCGTGTGGCCGCCCGGCGCCGCCGCGGGCCGTCGTCGCGCAGCGGCGGTACAATCGGGTCACGGGGCCCGAGGCTCCCCAAGGCAAGGCACGGGCCGCGGCGACGAGAGACGTCAGAGGCAGCGAACAATGTCAGAAGAGCAGGTATACGATTCCATCGCCGACCAGTACCGCGAATCGAAGTGGCTTCTGTTCCGCCACTTCATCGAGCGCTATTCCATCATGCAGCTCCTCGGCGACCTGCGGGACCGGACGGTCGCGGACCTCGCCTGCGGCGAGGGCGTCTATGCGCGCCAGTTCAAGCGCTGCGGCGCGGCCGCGGTGACCGGAGTCGACATCTCCGAGGGGATGATCGCGCTTGCTCGAGCGGAAGAACGCAGGGAACCGCTCGGCTGCCGCTACGTCCGGTCGGACGCCGCCGTGTTCTCGCCGGAAGAGCCCGTCGACATCGTCACCGCCATCTATCTGTTCAACTACGCCCGGACCCGGGACGAGCTCGTCGGCCTCTTCAGCGCCTGCCGCCGCGCCCTGCAGCCGGGGGGGCGGCTCGTCGGTTTCAACGACAACGTCCGCCGTCCCGCCCGGCCCGGGGAATCGCTGGCGAAGTACGGGCTCGGCAGGACCTGCCCGCACCCGCCCCGCGAAGGCGACCCCGTCCTGTGGAAGATCACCAACCACGACGGCCGGACCTTCGAGTTCGAGAACTACTATCTGGAGCCGGCCACCTACGCGGCGGCCGCGCGCGACGCGGGGTTCGAGGACTTCCGCTGGGTGGACGCGATGCTCGAGCCGTCCGAGCACGGCGATGGCTACTGGGACGACTTCATGGCCCAGGCGCCCCTGGCGGGCTTCACGGCATCGAGACGATAGAGCGCCGCCGAGCTAATCCGCGAGAATCCTCCGGATCTCTCTTCGTGCGGGCGCGGTCAGGGCGTACGCGCCGGGGCGTGGTTCGGCGAGCTGCCGTTCCTTGATCAGATTCCTCAGATACCTGCTCAGGTTCTTCCCGTATACCGGCTGGTAGTACTCTGTCGCGGTCTTCATCTCCCCGAGCAGCGCGGCCCGCGAGAACGACCTCTGCCCCGCCCCGATGTTCAATTGCGCTGACGCGGCGAGCACGAGGTCGGTGCCGTGCTTGCATCCGATCTTCCCGGCGATGTCGGCCGTCGGGGAGGCCGGCGGCGCCTTCGAATCCGAGCCGGCCGCGGCCTTTCCGTCGGGCTCGGGGCTGGTGGGCGCGGCGGGCGCGGAGGCCTTCGCGCTGGAGGTCTTCATGGCCGAGCTCTTACTCTCGGCGGTCTCCGTGCTGGACGTCCTTGTTGCGGAGGTCCTTTTCGAGGACGTCTTTCTCGCCGGAGGCTTCCCGGGGGAGGCGGTGCTGGCGGCCACCAGCCGAGCCGGCGCGCCGGAACCCGCAGGGAACGTCGAGGCGGCCTGAAGCAGGCTCGCAAGCTCGGTCTTGAGGAATTGTTCGCTTCCTTCGTACTCGACCTCGGTATCTCCCTTGCGGACTCGAATTCTGGTGGCCATCAAGGCTCCTCCTGCCGGCGGCATTCGCTGCGACCGAAAGCGTCGTCTCCGCCGAACCCACGCGCGGAATCCTAATGAACACCGGCAGGCAATGCAAGCGGCGCGGTCGTCGCCACGAGCGACCCCGCGCTCACGGTGGCTCCGCGCGTCATCGGGCCGCGCCGTCCCGCCACGTCCGCACGACCCGGCGCCGCGCCGCTGCGAACCCTCGGCGGCGCCCGCGCTCCGCCCCGAACGGTAGCGCATCCGCCGCGGCAGGCGCGGACGCCTGCGCCGGTCGGAACGCAGGCGGCCCGCGCCGGCAGGCGGTCCGCGGTTCGGACGGCGCGCGGAGCCGCGCAGTCCACCCATCGCGGCGCGCGCTCCCGCCAGTCCCGCCGGCGACCTCGTTGCCTGTGCCCGCGGTCCCTCACGTCGAGACCGCCTCCCGCGATTCGACCCGGCCCGCCCACAGCACGCCGCCCACCGCGACGAGCCACAGCGTGAACGCGATGCCGGTCACCTGGTGCACGACGGTCGCGGCATCGATCCAGATCGACTGCATCGCAATCCCGAGGCTCGCCGACACGGGGGCAAGCCGCTTCCAGGCGCCCTCGAGACGCCACTGCCGGGGCGCCATGACGATCAGCGCCCCGCCCGCGAGCATGAAGCCGATCGAACCGAATAGCGGCCGGAGGCGGGCGGTCACTTCCAGCGAGACCGCCGCCGCGGCGAGCGCGCCGGGATCGTCGACATCGCCGACGGCGAAGGCCATCAGCACCGCGTAGGCGCCGGAAACGGCGGTGCAGGCCCCCGACGCCGACAGCATTCCCGCGGCGACGGGAGTCGCGAAGCGCGGCCCCCCCGGGCGAATCCGCGGCAGATACCAGGCCGCCGCAATCAGGGTGAGGCCCGAGACCAGCCGCCCCGCGCCTCCCGCGCCATACCGCCACGCGTTGCCGGCAACGGCGGCCAGCGAGTCGACGAGCGCGGGCTGATCGGCGTCGGCGGAGAGTCGTCCGACCACCGCGACCACCGTGGCGACGGCGGTGAGCACAAGCAGAATGCCCGCCCGGCGGGCCGCGCTGCCGACCGCTTCCCGGGCGAAGCGCCCCTGCGAGAACGCCGAGCCCGACGTACTCATCGTGTCGCCGCCTCCACGACCATCCCCGCTGGCGATCGACCGTCCGCGCCGCCTCCGGAGCCCGCCGCAGGGGCCGTGGGCCTCATCACCGGATCCCGGCCGGCGCGCAAGCCCTCGCGGAGAGGGCGCGGCCCGCATGCCCGGTCGGCCCGGCCGTGTGCGCGGCGGATCGCGCAGGGCGGCCGCCGATCATCCGAACAGCCTCGTTCCGTGCTCCACCAGGGTGCGGCCGAGACCCTGAATGCGCCGGTGCTGTTGCGGGTCGACGAGCCGGCCGTCGGCGTCGAACGCCTCCTTCGCCTTCGGCACCGCCACCTGGTCCGGCAGGACGACACATCCGAGGTTGCCGAGAATCGCGCGCACGTGCACCAGCCCCCGCAGCCCGCCCAGCACCCCCGGCGAGGCGCTCATCAGCACGACCAGCTTGCCGCGGAATGCCACGAGCGGACCGGAATCGTCGGGATCGGGGCGCGACGCCCAGTCGATGCTGTTCTTGAGCACCCCGGTGATCGAGCTGTTGTACTCGGGCGCGGCGACGAGCCACGCGTCGTGGTCCATCAACTGCCGCTTCAGCGTCCGGGCCGGCTCCGGCTTGCCGTGCTCCGACTCGTCGTCGTGGTCGAAGACCGGCAGGCGGTAGTCGCGCAGGTCGATCTCGGTGACGGCCGCGCCCGCCTCGCGCGCCCCGGCGGCGGCAATCCGGACGAGGGCCCGGTTGAACGACGCCCGGCGCGTGCTGCCCGCGAACGCGAGGACCCGCAGTGGCTCCTCCATGAATGTCGCTCTCCTTCAATCGCGTGACCGGACCATCCGGCCCGCTATAATTCCGTCGACAGGGGGGCGGACGGCATGATGACGACGTGGACCAGACGCGAGTTCGGAGTGACCGACGGGCTGGCGAACGAAGTGCCGAGGGCGGGGATCGAACCCGCACGACCCGAAGGGTCACGAGATTTTAAGTCTCGTGCGTCTACCAGTTTCGCCACCTCGGCGTGGCCGTCCCGTTCGAAGTGCTCCGTGCGCCTTGTGGCTCTCGACACCGCACCGCTACGGGACCGGCGCGAGCCCCGGGGGAACGATGGATGAGATCATAACGCGCCGCGCCCGGACCGCGCGCCGCGCGGTCCTCGTCGGCCTCGCCGCCGTCTGCCTGGCCCTCGCCGGGGTCCGCGGCGCAGCCGCGCAGCGCGCCCCCGGCGACGGCGCGCACCACGGCTATCTTGCCGCTCGTATCGGGGACGACGGCCGGCTGGACGTGATCGACGCGCTGAACGCCGACCGCTTCTTCGTGCCCGCGTCGGTGCTCAAGGTGGTGACGGCGGCGGCCGCCCTCGAACACCTGGGGACCGACTACCGCTGGCGAACCCGCCTGACGTCTGCCGCCGCGGTCGCCGGGGAGGTCCTCGACGGCGACCTCGTCATCGAGCCGGGGGGCGACCCCACGTGGGCGCGGGACCGGTTCCCGGGCGGCGCGGCCGAACCGCTGGCCGCGTTGGCCGAACAGATCCGTGCGCGCGGGATCACCCGCATCCGAGGCGATCTCGTGGTCGACGCCGGCCGATTTCCCGGCCGCCCGCACCCCCTCGACCGCGGCTTCGGCGACCTGCCGTACCGGCACGGCACCCCGCCCGCCCCGCTCGCCGTCGACGAGGCGACGATCACGGTGCGGGTGGCCCCGGGTGCGACGATCGGCGCGCCGGCCCGGGTGGAGGCGCCCGACGGCGTGAGCGTGCTCAACCTGACGACCACCGCGGGCCGGGACCGGCACGGGGCCGGCACCCTCGACTTCCTGCCGGTCTGGGGAACCGACACGCTGCTGCTCCGCGGCGAGTACCCCCTCAGCGAGCCCCCGTTCGTGGTGCCCGTCAGCGACCCCGCGCCGGTCCTGCGCGCGGCCCGCCGCCTGCGCGCGACCCTCGGCGAGGCGGGGGTGGCCGTCGACGGTCTGGTGAGGCTGGAGAGAACGCGGCCGGCCGCGGCGAATCCGGCTTCGCAGCTGGCCGAGCTCCACTCTCCCCCCCTGGACGATCTGCTCGACCGCCTCCTCACCCGGAGCCACAACTGGTACGCCGACACCTTGGCCCTGACCCTGGGCCTCGAGGTGGCGGGAAGCGGCCGCTTCGACGACGGGGTCGAGGTCATCGCCGACTTCGCCCTCGATCTCCGGCAGGACGGCGGAGCGCCCGAAGATCTGTCGCTCCGCGACGGCTCCGGACTCTCTGCCGCCAACCTCGTGACGCCGGCCGCCGTGGTCCGGGTGCTCGCCCACGCGGCCCGCCAGCCCTGGGGCGCGAGGCTGCTCGAGGCGCTGGCGGGGCCAGGGGAGGGCACCCTGGCCGCGTGGCCGCGCGTGCCCCCGGTCGCGGCCAAGACCGGCACGTTGCGCCACACCGTCGCGCTGGCCGGCATCCTCGATCCGGGATCAGAGGCGCCGGTGGTCTTCTGCTACTTCGTCAATCATCACCAGGGGACGGCAGCGGCCCGCCGTGCGATTGCCAGCGCCCTCCGGTCGTGGCGCACCGCCGCACGCGCCGGCGGCCGCTAGCCGGGAGTCTGCGCCGTAGAACGGTGCAGACTTCCCAGCAGGGTTGGTTGGGCGACAATCGGAGCCGAAGGCGACGATTTCCGGGCGTGCGGCCTGTGGTAAGGTTGCGGCTCCGGCGTTGCGGGAGCGCCGCCGCGCCGATTCCGGGCTGGAGGAATCTCATGACACCTGTTCTCATGACGTTGAGCCTGTTCGTGGCCACCGCGGTGGCGCAGCTCGTCTACGGCTCGACTCTCTACTTCGCCTGCACCGCGATGGAGGCCGGGCACGTGACGTTCCGGCACGCCTTCACGAACGCCATGGGCGTGCTCATCCTGAGCCTCTTCGTCGTCCTCACGACCGTCGCGGTGATCGACCACGCCTCGTGGATCTTCCTGTTCCTCCCGGCGTGGATGGCGATCACCGTCATCTCCTACGTCAGCAACCTGTTCTCGGTCTCGTTCAGCCGGTCTCTGGCCATCCTCCTGCTCGCGGGCATGTTCTTCGGGGTCACGGCCCTGGTCATCGGCCGCGTCGGCGAGCTGGTCCTGGCGCAGATGGCCGCCGCGTAGGAGGACCTGGCATGCCGGCAAGCGCATCACACCGGAACCGGCCCAGGACGGGAAGCCCCATGCTGCGGGCCGTCGCGCCGTGGGTCCTCTGCGGGCTCTGCCTCGCCCTGCCGGCGGGCGCCGGCGGGCAGGAGGCCCCGCGGCACGAGCTCGACCCGGCGTGGCCGAAGCTGCCCCTGCCGGATCGCATGCTGACGGGCGGGCTCGGGGGCATGTGCGTGGACGACCGCGGCCATGTCTTCGCCCTCAACCGCCAGAACGTCGTCCCCGAGGATCTCGACGGCGCGACGCTGGCGCCGCCGATCGTCGAGTTCGACCCGGAGGGCAACGTCGTCGGGTCGTGGGGAGACCCCGAGACCCTCGGCGGCCGTCTCCACGACTGCCACGCCGACGCCGACGGCAACCTGTGGATCATCGCCGCCGGCACCGGGGTGGTGCAGAAGTACTCGCGCGACGGCGAACTGCTGCTCCGCATCGGCGAGGCGGGACGCTACGACTCCTCGGACGGCACCCGTGACGGGGAGCCCCTGAACTCCGACCGCGCGCAGTTCTTCCTGCCCGCCAGCATCGACGTCCACCGGGGCACCGGCGAGGTCTACGTCGCGGACGGCGAGCTCCCCGGCGGGAACCGGCGCATCGCGGTGCTGTCTCCCGACGGACGGTTCCTGCGCCAGTGGCCGCTGCACCGCACCGACGAGGAACGGGACGTCACCCCGGTGCCGCACTGCCTGCGGGTGTCGGACGACGGCCTCGTCTACGTCTGCGATCGCGAGGCGGACCGCATTCAGGTGTTCGACCGCGAGGGGACCTTCATCCGGAACATCGACGTGCCCTGGGAGCCGCGGACCTCTCCCGAGGGACGTCCCAGCGGCACGCGGGGCACGGCGGTGGTCGTGGCGTTCTCGCCCGACCCCGAGCAGCGGTGGCTGTACGTCGTGAACCAGAACCGGGTCATGGTCGACGTCCTCGATCGCCGCAGCGGAGAGGTCGTCTCCAGCTTCGGCGGCGGGCCGGGGCGCTACCGCGGCCAGTTCACGCTGCCGCACGGCATCGGGGTCGATTCGGACGGGCACGTCTACGTCGCCGAGCAGGAGGGCCGGCGCATCCAGAAGTTCCGCCGCGTCGGGCCGTGATCGAGACCGGCTGCACCGGCCGCTGCGGGTCCGCGACCTGCTGAACGTGTCGGCCTCGCGTGTTCCTGGCCCGCCAATCGTCGCCTGCGGCTCCGCTTGGCGCCCAACCAACCCTGCCAGGAGTCTGCACCGGACTCTTGACGATTCGCGATTCGCCCAATGAATCCGGGCGGGTTTTCGATTCCGGGCCGGGAGGTTTCACAAAACCGAACACAACCACGTCGCGCGAACGCCAGCGAACATCGGCGCACGCCAGCGGACACCGCCAAGAGGAGCATACCCCGGACGCGGGGGTCACGTCAGCAGATCGAGCAGGTAGGCCAAGGCCCCGAGGTCCGTCGTCGTCTGGCCATCGAGCAGGTCAAGCACGTCCCGAGGGTCCGGGTCCGGGGCCGGCCGCCGGGCCGCGGGGCAGCGGCAGTCGAGGCAGACGGGCGGCCGCATGGACGTGTAGAACCCGCGGCCGCAGTGGACGCACTTGCGGATCGGCGGGCTCGACGGCGGGATTGGCGGTTCGCTGTGGAATCCGACTCCCATGCCGTCACTCCGCGGCCATGAGCCCGGCGAGCCCGGCGGCCTTGCCGGGGTCCATGCCGCCGCCCACCATCGACTGGAACGCCCGCGCCCGGCCGCTCAGGTCGGCCGCGAACAGCTGGTCGAAGTTGAGCCGAACGTCGGCGTCCAGCTTGTCCGACAGCTCGGCCGAGACGATGCGCCCGAGCGGCTGAACGGTGGAGTGCAAGAGACGGCGGAAGCTCTCGCGTTGCGCGGTGCCTTCGGACTTCGTGAACAGCGACGCCGGCACGCCGCACGCGGCAAGCACCTCGACGGTGGAGACGCCTAGCAACTCGACTTCGGCGTCCGGGGGCTTCGCGCCGATCCGCTTCACGTCCCAGTCGCCCGCGGGGGCGTTGCCGGCCGCGCCGGGGTGCATGGTCCGCACGCTCTCAACCGTGGCGATCCGGCCGCGCAGGTTGGCGATATCCCGTTTCAGGTCGCCTACCGTGGGATCGTCGCCCTCGACGGGCAGGGGCAGCAACCCGCCGCGGGGGCCGCTCTCCGCGTCCGCCAGCGCCGCTACCGTCTCCGCGGAGAGCTTCCCCGCGAGCGCCGCCGACTGGAGCGGGCCGACGCCGCACCACGGCCTGATCGGGTCGGCCTCGAACATCGCGTGAACCACGGCCGCGGCCGGCAAGTGGCGCGTCGTGGTCCCGGACGGGCCATACTCCGAGACGCGGTAGGTCCACTCGGCGGGGTCCGGGGGGCCATACACGTCATGATGCCCGGCGACGGCGAGCCGCACGCGGCCGGCCGGGTCGACGTGTATCGAGAAGACGATCTCCCCACGGCGGATCAACGCCCGACCGATCAGCGACAGCACGCCCGGCGTCACGGCCCCGGCGAGGTTCGCCGGCCCGTCGACCGTGGCCGCTGCGAAGCACTGCGTATTTCAGAGGAAGTGGAACACCGATTTCAGCCGAAGTGGAACATCGATTTCGGAGGAAGTGGAACATCGATTTCGGGAAGTGGAACACGGATTTCGGGATGTGGAACACGCATTTCGGGGGAAGTGGAACACCGGTTCCGGAGTCGTGAACGCTCGTCGGTAGCCTGATCGCGGCACGCTTCACCTTTCCGAAGGGAGGGTGAGGCGATGCCGGCACGGAGGCTGCTGATGAGGAAGATTCGCGAGGTACTGCGGCTCACACACGGGCAGGGACTGTCCCACCAGGCGGTGGCCCGGGCCTGCGGCGTCGGCGTGGGGACCGTCAACCGCTATCTGCGGCGGGCGGCGGAATGCGGGCTCGGCTGGCCGCTGCCGGCCGACCTGGACGACGCGGTGCTCGAAGCCCGGCTGTTCCCCCGCGCCGCCCCGGTGCGGGACCGGGTCCGGCCCGACTGTGCGTACATCCACCGGGAGCTGAAGCGCGACGGCGTCACGCTGCAGCTTCTCTGGGAGGAGTACGCCGGGGTCCATCCCGACGGCTACCGCTACACCCGGTTCTGCGGGATCTACCGGCAGTGGGCGCGGCGGCTGCGGCCGTCGATGCGGCAGGTCCACCGCGCCGGCGAGAAGACGTTCATCGACTTCTCCGGCAAGCGGCCGGCCCTGGTCGACCGGCAGACGGGGGAGCTGCGGCGGGTCGAGCTGTTCGTCGCCGTGCTCGGGGCGAGCGGCGTCACCTACGCCGAGGCGACCGCGACCCAGCAGTTGCCCGACTGGGTCGGCGCCCATGTCCGCATGGTCGAGTACTTCGGGGGCGCGACCGCCCTGTGGGTCCCCGACCAGCTCAAGAGCGCCATCACCCGCCCCTGCCGCTACGAGCCCGACGTCAACCGCACCTACGAGGACCTCGCCGACCACTACGGCGCCGTCGTCGTGCCCGCGCGGCCGAGGAAACCCAAGGACAAGGCCGCCGCGGAGAACAGCGTACTCCTGGTCCAGCGCTGGATACTCGCCCGGCTCCGTGACCGGACCTTCTTCGAGCTCGGCGCTCTGAACCGGGCGATCCGCGTCCTCCTCGACGCGCTCAACGACCGGCCGCTGAAGAAGCTCGGCGTCAGCCGCCGCGCCCTCTACGAGCAACTCGACCGCCCCGCCCTGCGGCCCCTGCCGGTCACGCGCTACGTCCTCGCGCGCTGGAAGGTCTGTCGCGTCAACATCTTCTGTGGCCCTCCTCCTTATGTGGTGCAGTTGCGGCTTCCCGCCGTGGCACCTGGCATTTCTGGCGGCGACACGCCACATAAACAGATCCGGGGCATGATCGAGTCTTCACCCTTCTCAAGGAGATTCGAGCCATGTTCGACCAACTCTTCACCTGTCGGCGGACCGTTCAGCGCTATGTCGCTGCCCCGATGTCCGATCAACGCCTCGGCTATCTCCACCACCGTGCGGATCAAGGTGCGGCGGGAGCCACGCTGAAGAGCGTTGCCGCGTACCAGCTCGCCGTGACTCGGACGATGGACCTGCAACCCTCCGGGGAGATCTGCTTGGAGGAGATCCACGCTGCCGCCGACCGATGGGTGTCTCGCACGCCGTTGCATCACGCCCGGAAAGACGCCGCGCTGGCGCGGGCGATCTTCACGTCGACCGCGGTCCGATGGCTGCGATTCCTGGGGCGGTTACATGAGCCCCGCAAAGCTGACGCCCCGGGCGCGGCTCTGGTCGCGGAGTATGCCCACTACATGCGCGCTGAACAAGGCCTCGCTCCATCGACCGTCTACACGCGATGTAAGTCGATTGGAGAGCTCCTCAGACGCCTCTTCGCTGATGGACATGGTATGCGGGATCTCACCCTGGTGGACCTCGATGATGCCATTGCCCGGAAGGGCATCCGCGATGGCTGCACACGCGCCTCGATCCGAACCTATGTCTACACGCTTCGGTCGTTTGTCCGGTACGCCGAACGCCGACAGTGGTGCGCCCCGGGGCTGGCGGCGGGGATACTGGTGCCCCGCGTCTACGCGAGCGAACAGGTGCCCGCGGGGCCTACCTGGGACCAGGTGCGACGCCTGTGCGCAGACGCGCAGGGTGACACGCCCGCTCAGATCCGGGACCGGGCGCTGCTACTCCTCTTCGCGGTGTATGGCTTGCGGGTCGGCGAAGTGCGCCGGCTGCGCCTCGACGATATCGACTGGCACGCAGAGGTGTTCACCGTCACGCGGTCGAAACAGCGGCCGCGGATGCAACGCTACCCACTGTGCCAACCTGTCGGTGATGCCCTCGTGCGGTACCTGCGAATCAGACCGCACTCGTGTGCCCAGCGCGAGATCTTTCTGTCCCTCAAGGCGCCGATTCGACCGTTGGGAAACAGTGCCCTGTGGCAGGTCGTCAATCGTCGGTTGCGGCCGTTGGACCTGCCCCTCCGCCATCAGGGCCCCCATGCCTTGCGCCATGCGTGTGCCACGCGCCTGCTCCAGCAGGGGCTCTCCCTCTGGCAGATCGGCGAGTATCTCGGACATCGGACACCGGCTGCCACGCGCGTCTACGCAAAGGTGGACCTGGAGAATCTCCGGCGCGTCGCCGATGCCTCGCTGGAGGGACTCGCATGACTCTCCGCGAAGCCATCGATCGGTACGTCGCGCTGCGGCAAGCCACTGGCGCAGACTTCCGCGCCACGGCCAGCGTCTTGGGCACGTTCTGCCGCGCCGTCGGCGAGACCGTTGATTTCGCCGACATCCCGGTCGCCCGCGTCCATGCCTTCGTGAACGGTACCGGCCCGCTCACGCGGTACTGGCATCGGAAGTATTCTGCGCTGCGCGGATTCTATCGCTACGCGGTCGGGCGGCACTGGGTCGCGCAAACCCCGCTGCCCACCACAGTGCCGAAACTGCCGCCGTCGATCGAGCCGTACATCTTCACGCGCGCCGAGATGGGTCGGCTCCTCAACGCGACGACACACTATCGGCGACCGCCCCTCCACATCGAACCGCACACCTTCCGAGCACTCCTCTTGCTGCTGTATGGCGCCGGGGTGCGTGTCGGGGAAGCACGGCGACTCACATGGGGCGATGTCGATCTCTCCGTCGCGCTGCTGACCATCCGCGAGACGAAATTCTACAAGACACGGCTCGTGCCCCTTGGGGCCGACCTCACTCGGGCGCTACAGCATTATGCCGACCGACAGCAGATCGACGGCGCGCCCCAGGACGAGGCGACGGCATTCTTCGTTGATCGCCACGGGGCGCCCCTCCGGGGCCCGACCCTCCGGCACGCGTTTGCGCAGCTGCGGCACTGCGCCGGGGTGGTCCGACGGGACGGTGCTCGATACCAGCCACGGCTGCACGACGTCCGCCACACGTTCGTTGTCCGGCGCCTGACGACGTGGTACCGCGGCGGCGCTGACGTACAAACGCTCCTGCCCCATCTGTCAACGTACCTGGGACATGTCAACGTGGCGGCCACGCAGGCGTACCTCACGATGACCCCGGAGCTCTTGCGCGCCGCCTGTGTCCGGTTCGAACGCTATGCCAGCATGGAGGACGACGATGCGCGATACCATCACCCGACTCGGCCCATGGATCCGTCGCTTCTTGTTGGAGCACCTGGTGCACGAGCGCAACCTCGCGCGCAACACCCAGCGCAGCTACCGCGATACGCTGGCCCTGCTGGTGCCGTTCGCCAGTGACCGCGCTCGCGTGTCCGTCGACCGACTCGCGGTCGACGACCTCAGCGCCGATCGGGTGCGGCAGTTTCTTCACGCAATCACCGTCACCCGAGGCTGCTCCCCAGCGACCTGTAATCAACGCCTCGCCGCGATTCGTGCGTTTGCCGGGTTCGTCGGCCGACACAGTCCGGAGCACATCGAGTGGTCGGGCCACATCCGCGACATCCCGTTTCGGAAATGCGGGCAGACACCCGTAACCTATCTCGAGAAGTCAGAAATCGACGCCCTGTTGGCTGCGCCGGACCGGAACACGCCACAGGGTCGTCGAGACCACGCCGTCCTCCTGTTTCTCTACAACACGGGCGCACGCGCGGATGAGGCCGCCCAGCTCACCGTGGGCCACCTCGAGCTTGGCGACCACGGGTATGCGTCGGTCAGGATCCTCGGCAAGGGGAACAAGGTCCGCCACTGTCCCCTCTGGTCGCGGACCGTCACGGAGCTACGTGCTCTGACCCACGGTCGGGCTCCAACGGAACGCGTGTTTCTCAATCGCTGTAGGCACCCCCTGACGCGATTCGGGATTCACACTCTCGTCACGCGCCATGTGCGCCGGCTCAGCGTGCAGGTCCCGTCGTTGGCTGCCAAACGAGTCAGTCCTCACGTGATTCGACATACCACGGCGACGCACTTGCTGAGGGCCGGCGTTGACATCAACACGATTCGCGCTTGGCTCGGTCATGTGTCGCTCACCACCACGAACATCTACGCAGAGGTCGACCTTGAGATGAAAGCCAAAGCACTCGCGCTCTGCGAAGTGCAAGAGGACAACCCGGCGAAGCGTTGGCGGGAGGACGCAGGGCTCATGGCCTTCCTGCGCGCATTGTAGACACCGCAACCATTATGTGGCCCCGGATCGCCCGCGACATTCGACGGAGCCCCGATCAGTCGCTCGCACACCACATAAGGAGGAAGGCCACAGAAGATGTTAAATGTGGTGCACCACATTTAACATCGACTACCACGTCGAAATTGACCGCCACCTCTACAGCGTGCCCCACCAACTGGTCCGCGAGCAGGTCGAGGTCCGCCACTCCGCCGCAACCGTCGAGGTCTTCTTCAAGGGCCGGCGCGTGGCGTCCCACCCCCGGCGCCACGACCGTCGACCGTCCACCGTGGCCGAGCACATGCCCAGCGCCCATCGCGCCCACGCCGAGTGGACGCCCTCGAGGCTCATCGGCTGGGCCGAGAAGGTCGGACCCGCGACCGCCCAACTCGTCACCCGCATCCTCGAGAGCCGCCCCCACCCCGAGCAGGGATACCGGACCGTGCTGGGCATCATGCAGCTGGGGCGGCGGTACGGCGACGGCCGGCTCAACGCCGCCAGCGCCCGCGCGCTGGCCATCGGCTCGTGCCACTACCGCACCGTCAAGAACATCCTCGCCGCCGGCCAGGACCGCCTGCCCCTGGAGCCGCCGGGTGATGCGACCCCGACGCCCATCCACACCAACATCCGCGGGGCCAACTACTACGCCGCAGCCACCCAGGAGGACCCATGCTGATCGAACAGACCCTCGACAAGCTCAACGCCATGAAGCTCGGCGCCATGGCCGACGCCTGCCGGCACCAGCTCCAGACCGCCGAGGCCGCCGTCCTCGGCTTCGAGGAACGCTTCGGCCTCCTCGTCGACGTCGAGTGGACGGCCCGCGAGCAGCGCAAGCTCGACCGCCGGCTCCGCACCGCCAAGCTGCGTCATCCCGCCACCCTCGAGGCCGTCGACTTCACCCATCCCCGTCAGCTCAACCGCCAGCAGGTCCTGACCCTGGGCACCTGCGCATGGATCGCCGAACGCCACAACTTGATCGTCACCGGGGCGTGCGGCATCGGCAAGAGCTTCCTCGCGTGCGCCTTCGTCGAACGGGCCTGCCGCCGCGGCTTCACCGCGCGCTACGTCCGCATGCCGAGCCTCCTGCACGAGCTCGCCGTCGGTCGCGGCGACGGCTCCTACGCCCGGCTGCTCGCCCGGCTGACCAGATTCGACCTGCTCGCCATCGACGACTGGATGCTCGCACCGCTCCGCGACGCCGAACGCCGCGACCTCATCGAGGTCGTCGAGGACCGGGCCGAGCGGGCCTCCACCCTCATCGCCAGCCAGTTGCCCGTCACCGACTGGCACGCCGTCATCGGCGACCCCAACCAGGCCGACGCCATCTGCGACCGCCTGCTCCACGACGCACATCGCATCGAGCTGAAGGGCCGCTCGATGCGACGGACGCACCGCGCTCCGAAGACTCGCACGGGGGAAACCAGGTGAGCCAAGTGCTCAACGACCTCGTGAGCGCCCGGCCGGTCCCGGGCTCCCAAGCCGCCTTTCGCCGCCCTGTCCCGCGCCGTTACGTAACGGCGCGGGACAGCACCGGTGGCGTTGGCGAACGCGGAGCGGTAGGCGCGCTACCGGGAGCGGCGGCAGGCCGGCGAGTCCCGGGTCCGGTACCGGCGGCCGGCGGACCGGAGGTCTCGCGGCCACAGAACGACGCCCCCACGAAGAGCAGCCCGGCGCTACGCGCCAACCGGTGTCGGTTCGGCTGCTCCGACGACGAAGAGCGTGTCGTCTCCGCGAACCGCAGCTCGCGGAATCCCTCGCCGGGTCGGCGACCGGGCGTTGCTCGAGCAGGTCTGCAATCTGGATCGTTGTACTCTTCGAACACACGGCTGTCACGGCGGGGGCACGGGTAGAATCTCAGGTGCCGAATGGGAGGGACCGACCGCTCAACGTCGCTGCGCTCCGACGAGCGTTCCACTTCGCTGAAATCCGTGTTCCACATCCCCGAAATCGGTGTTCCACTTCACCGAAATACGCAGCACCGCGCTACAAGCCCTGACGCGGCCTGTAGCGCCCCCGTCGCGGTCGGTGCGGGGGTAGCGGTCGCGGACGCCTCGAACGCCGCCAGAAGCGACGCCTCGTAGCCGCCGCCCCCACTGCTACGGACTTCGGTGCGCCGCTTGAAGGGCCAGATCATCATCGCTCCTCGACGCACGTCAGGACGAGCCAGCGCCGCCGCTGCCGGATGTCCCGCTCGACGGCCGTGCGGAGCGCACTGGCGTCGCTCTCGCGGCGGTCGGTGATCCGGTAGGCCCGGCCGTCCACGACGATCTCATGGGACAGCGCCAGGTCGGCATCGGCGAGCGCCCGGAACCACCGCACGCGGAACGTCGCCGTCCCTTCGACGCGCGCGCCGGCCGGCTCGAGCAGCCGCGGGTCGGCGCTTTCCACGAGCGACACCCAGAGGCGGTAGTCGGTCCCCGCGCCGGGAACCCACCGGCCGAATCCGTTGCGCGTGCCGGGCGCGAAGATGCGGACCGTTGCCGGTCTGTCGAGAGCCATCAGTAGGTCGCCAGGGTCGGCACCACGGAGGCCTCCGCGCCGCCGCCCGCGGTCCACAGCCACAGCATCAGGCCGTCACCTTCCGACAGCGCAACTTGCGTCGCGTCGCCCACGGCCAGCCTCACGCCATCGCCCGGCGCCATTGCGGCGACGGCAACGAGCACTACACCGGGGCCGCGGTTGCGGACCAAATACCGGTTGTAGCCAGTCAGCATGACCGGGGCCGGCGCCGTGCCGACCTGGACGATCACGGGCTCACCGACCACCACGCCGGGGAGCGAGACTCCAGCCGCCGTCGTTTCCGCCATCGTCGTCCCCCCCTCGTCGGCGGCTCCCGCCCGGTGGACCCGCCACGGCAGCATCAGCGCCAACGCCCCGCAGTTGCGGAGAACGTCAGCGTAGCCGGCCCCACGCGCCGCCTGCGGCATATCGAACAGGTATCCAGCCACGCGGATCGCGGCCTCGCCGTGGATGTCGCCGGGCGCGTCGGGCGCGTGCCTCACCACCAACGCCGTCGCCACGGCCAACAACCGCTCGACTTGGGCGGTCTCCTCCGGCGTATCGCAGACGCGGATCGCCTCCGCGAGCGCCGCCGCGGTCAGCGTCACAGCCATACGCGCCGCCGCTTCCCCTTCGCTCGAACCTCGACGCGCGAGCCCGCATACTCGGGATTGTGGACCAGCCCCGCGCCGGACAGGACGGCGCGCTTGATGCGCCTCACGCCGGCCGTGTAGGTCTGGAGCGCCGCCCGGAACTCCACGGACAACCCGACCATCAGCCCGTCCCGAATCTCACGCGCGGCATCGCGGCCGGCCGCCGTGTCCGGCAGGGGAGCGTCGACCACCACTGCCCCATCCCGAACCTCGGGAACCACGCGCATGATCGGAGAGCGCCGGTTGTGCTGACGGCTGATCACGACGCCCGTTGCCGGCCACTCCAGCGCGCCGGGCTCGAAGACTTCCGAGCGCCCGCCCGCGGCCCGCTCGCCGTAGCGCAGCAACGTCCCGAACAGCCGGCCCGGACTGGCCATGCTGTCGTCGGCGCGAACCTCGACGGCGCACCTGATCTCATCCATGGTCTAACCCTCTGCCGTTCGGTTGCGAAGCAGGAACGCCATCACGTCGCTCGGGCTCGGCTCGGCGTTGCCCAATTCCCTCAACTCGTTGAGCGCTTCCTTGCCGCGCGGAGTAAGCCCCTTCTCCCACAGCGCCCGGTCGAACGGCCGTTTGACTTCGCCCACTTTCCACCCGCGGCCGGAGCGCCTGACTTCACGCGCCCGCCCGACCAGCGCCGGGGCTTCGCGGAGGTAGGCGAGCGCCTGCCTCCGGCAGTCGCCCACGGCCGCCGCCGCCAGCGCCCGCGGGACGACGCGGCCCATCTTCGTCAAGTGGTAGCCGGCCCGCTCCGCGATGTCTCCCACGTCCGCGGATATCTCCACAAGCCCGCCGCCGGGGGCGCGGCCCATCAGCCGGGCCGGCGTATGCTCCGCCAGCCCGTCCGCCAGCCGGAGCGCCTGACGGGGCGATTGCGTGGAGATATACCCGCTCAGCTCCCGCAGCTTGATCGCCGCCGCCACGGCTTGGAAGACATACGCCACCATGCGGGGCGCGCCGCTGTCCGACACCGCTTCGTCCCGAAAGGAACTCTGCACGCCCGGCACCAACGCCGTATAGAGCGCCGTGAAGTCGAGCGCTACCAACCCTAGCTCGCCCTCGCCCTCGCGCCGTTCTATCTCGTCGCGAACGTACCGGCCTTTGCCGGAGAACGGCGGCCCGGTGACGACTTGGATCTCAGGCATGGAAAGGCGGGGGGGGCGCTAAAAGCTGGCGACTCTGCGCCCCCCCCTGTTGGACCGGCTTGGAAACGGCCGCCCGTGCAAGCGGCCGGGAAAGGGGGCCGGCCCGACTCCTTACGCGACCTTGAACTCGACCAGCCCGTAGGCGGCCGGCTGCACGAGAAGCACCTTGTCACCGACCAGCGTGTGAACGGTGAAGTGACGCTGCCCGCTCCGGCTCGACGTGTAGATGTCGTCGATGCTGACGGTTCCCCACGTCGGATGACACGCGGTCCGCAGGCCCGGCCGGCCCATGCGGTAGACGATGCCCCGCGCGATGGTGCTGGCGGTCGCCGGCATCCGCTTGTTCGTCCACCAGCCGCCGGTCTTCTCGGCCGCGTAGTCCGCGAACGACTGATCGCCCAGGCTGACGCCGCCACGCTGGCCGGTGTCGATCACCCGGTCGCGGAACGTCTTCGCCGACAGCTTGTATGCGTCGACGTTGGCGACGAGGGAAACGTCCCTCATCGTGCCGGCCCACAGCCCTTCGATCTGGTCGGCGAACGCCGCCACGAAGTCATCGAACCCGGCGACGGCCGTCGGGTTGGCCGGGTCGGTCAACTGGTTGATGAGTCCGTTGACGTTCGGCGCGTTGCCGTCGCCGTTGACGGCTTGGTTGTCGTAGGCGTCGCTCAGCGCCATGCTGACGTTCTGGCGCAGCGCCGACTCGAAGTTGGCCTGACCGACGCTGGCCACGTCTTCCAGCGTTACGGACATGCGCGCGGAGATCCTCCGCGGGGCCGCGGTCACTGGCGTCAGTGCGCCGGCCGTGTCGGCGGCGTCGGCCCCCTTCGCCTTGGGGCTCGCGGGGAGCGCCGTGCTGATCGTCATTTCCGAGTAGCTGCCGCTCGGGGCGGACGGCATGTCGACGCCCAACCGCGGCGCGATGGACGGCGCGAAGACGAACGGCTGCACCGGCGCGACGGTGACGCCGGTGCCCGTGTTCGGCGCGGGCGTGGAGGCGCGATGCTCGGTCGCGGCCGGCCGGTCGGCCTCCCACAGGTCCATGGGAATCTCGCCCGGCTTCGCCTTGAACGCCGCACTGAACTCGGCCTCCGGGCCGCTCGGGATACGACCCGCGAGCGCCGCCGTGAGGTAGCTTCCAAGAGACACCCGGCCGCGCAGCTCCAGCCGCTCGCGCGCCTCGGCGTCCATCGTCTCGACCCGCGTTTCGACGCTGCCCGGCTCGGCCGCGATGGCCGCGCGGAGCCGAGTTTCGCAGTCGCGATACTCGGTGGTGAGCCCGTCGCTCTCGGCGCGGATCTCGTCGGTGAGCGCGTCACCCTCCAAGCCCGCGATCTCGTTCAATCGCTGCCGGATCTCGGACGCGCGAATGGTTAGCTTCTGAGTGTTGGTCACAGCGCGTTACCTCATACCGAACAATAAACGAATGTCCATACCAGAGTAACACGCCGTGTCAAGCGTCCGAGTAACTTTACCTCAAACGTCCAACGTTGGATGTTTCTAAACCGCTTTCCCTCAAACGGTTTAACCAACGTTGCCGCTCGGGGTCGACCGGGGGCCGGTGCTTCTCGATATGACAGCCGCGGCAGAGGGTTTGAAGGTTCGACAGGTTCCACGGGTCGCCACCGCGGGAGATCGGGACCACGTGATCGCATTCCAGCCGACCGGCCTTTCCGCACTTCCGGCAGCGCCAGCAGTCCAGGTCGAAGACGGCGCGCCGGAGTCGCGCCCAACGTCGCCACTCGCGGCCGGGCCATGCGCGGCGGCCCATCACCCGACCAGCCCGAGGTATGTCCCGCGCGCCCGCGGCTTGGGGGCGCGAGACCAAGCGCCGGCCGCAAGGCACAGCGCCGCCGCTACGTCGTCTCTCGCGCAGTTGTTCGTCCCGCGCTTGACCAGCCGAGAGATGTTGTTCTCGTCCGTCTTGACTTCGGAGACGGCAAGCGACGCCGCGAGCAGGGGCCGACTGGCGGGGTCGCACGACAGCGGACCGTCCGCCGCGATGCGCCGGCAAGCGCGGATGTCTTGGTCCCATTCGGACGGCAGCAGCTTGCGCGCGATGACTGGGCACGGCGGCCGTGCGTCGACCAGCTCATCGAACCGGAATCTGTCGGCTACGATCACGCTTGGGTTCCAGCCGCGCACGCGGTCAACAACCGCTTCGACCCGCGGGACACGGCGCGACCCGTCCGTTGTAACCAGCCCCGTGGCGAACAGCCGCGCGTAGGTTCCCGCGGATACCCGGTCGCGTCGCTCCTGATCGGCAACCTCAGTCTCTCCGTTCGCCACTGCAAGCGCCTCGGTTCGACCGGTTGGCCACAGCGCCACGGCAGCACTCCATGCCCGGCCGCCGCCCAAGTCGACGCCGACGATCGGCCGGCCCTCGGGGTCCGGGACCGGCCGGCCGCAAATCCGATCGAAGTCATCAACTGAGAGCAACATGGACTCCAGCGTTTCGGCGACGCCCATGTTGAGCCGGAGCGCCTTGAACGATTGCAACTCGCTCTCATCGCGGCGCGCCTTCGCAGCGTCACGCCTGATTCGCGATTCCAGGTCGGGTAGGTGATTCAGTCCGGGATTCGCTTTCAGCCACGTGCGCCGCTGGTAGGGGGGGTCTGACTTCTTGGCCGCGTGCACCTGGCAGTATCCAAGGTCGCCCGCAAGGATGCGCGCGAACGGATGCATCTTCGTCGGCGGGCGCGTGCCGATCCAGATCGCCCGCGAGTCAAAAATTTTTCCGAGTGATGTGTTGAGCGCCGCCAGCATCGCATCGATCCGGGTCGCCGGCCATTGCGTCAATTCGTCACCGATTACCAGCTTCGGGGCCAACCCGTGCGCCCGCCGCGGGTCGCTCCCGAGCACCCGCAGCATGGCCCCGGTGTCCCGGTCCGCGATCGTCGCCCGGTTCGCCGAATCCTGCACCCGGAACCGCCGCTTGTGAGCCTCCAAGGTCGGCCGCAGGAAGTGGATCACGTGCCTGAAAGCGATTAGCGCCTGATCGAAGCTCGACGCCACGATGACACTCTCCGCGTTCGGCTCGACCAGCGGACCGCCCACGTCGACGCACGCCGCCCCGAGCGCCGCGATCAACGTCGTCTTGCCACCACCCCGGCCTAATGTGAGCCCCGCGTCGTCGGGTTGGCGGAAGGCGCCCCGCAGAAAGCGCCGTTGCCAAGGCAGCACCGCGAACGGCTGGCCCACATGCCGACCCTGCCCGATGATGAGCCCGCCGATGTAGCGCTCCAGCCCAGTCAGCCCCGCCATGGCAACCCTCCGTCTGTGTGCGTGCAACGGCCCCCCCGCGCACAACGTCCCACGCCCCAGAAACGGCCTCAGGGGTCCCCGGCCCCTCCCTCTTGCTCATCCAACAGCGCCCCGATGCAATCGAACAGCACGAAGCCCGCCGCCGTCAGCGCCGTCACGATGTCCCCATGGTCCTTGCCCGGAAGCCGCCAGTAGTGATCTCCATCCGTGACCATCGGATCGTCAACCTCATTGACCCACTCCACCGGCTCGAACCTCACTCCCTCCAACGCCTTCTTGGTCGCCTCGTAGTTGTCCGCCCCCGGCAAATGGTAATGCTGTGTTTGATCCCCGTCCACGAGTGTCAGCGTCACTCTCTCGGTCGCCATCGTCTTCTCCCCCTTCTCTCAAGCCCTCTGAGCGCCGTTCACCGGGCCCGGACGATGTTTCCCCTTCGCCGGGCCGTGAAAGCCCATCCCGGGGCATCCTCGCAGGTTTCAGCGCCCGTCCGGCTCGCGCCGCGCCTGCGCCCGGTCCGCTTCCTCGAAGAGATCCAGCCGGTCTTGCTCCTTCGCCTCGGCGTCACTCAACGCCGCGGCGGCGATCTTGTCCAGTAGCACCACCTCACCGGCCGACAGGTGCAGCGGCTGCATCGCCGCCGCGGCGTCGCTGATTCGGCCGTGCAGGTCCTCAAAGCGGTTCCGTTCCCTCGTCATTGCAGAAACCCTTTCCATGGAAACTTCGCTCTTTCCGAAATCTTGTCACGAATCGCGACGGCCGAGACGCGCTTTTTCCGTCTCGGTTGTCGCGGCGGCCGCCAGGCCGGTGACAAGATCAAGATCATTGTCGGTCGCTGCGACCGGGCTTCTTGTCGGTCGCTGCGACCGGGCTTCGCTTGTCGGTCGCTGCGACCGGGCTTCTTGTCGGTCGCTGCGACCGGGCTTCACAGACGTTCACGGGCGTTAACTGGGGCAGCGGGCGTTCCCGCCAGTCCGGGAACAGCGCCGCTCTCCGCTTCGATTTCGTGAGCTTCGGCCGCGGGTCCGTCGCCAGCGCCAGAACGGTGTAGGTGCTTGTCATGTTCACTTGGTCGGTTCCCGCAATGAGCCCACCCCTGCTACGGTGCACGCACCGCACCCAATAGTCCGCCTCAAGACGGCGTAGAGCGCGCCGGACCGGACTGATCGAGTAACCCGCTTCATCCGCCAGCGTGAAGACGGACGCGCGCATGCCGCGGCCGTCGCCACGTGCGTGTTCGGCCATGACGAGGAACACGGCAAGGTCGACGCCCTTGAGACCGCCGGCAAGGCCCGTCAGGCGAGCCCTGCGGCCCTTGGAGAGCCGCGGCCAAGACGTATCGGTGACCGCGCCGATCAGGCCGGGAAGGCGCGGGGTTTCAGCTTGGTTCGCCGTTGTCGCCGTGGTAGGATTGACCATGAGCTAGGGGCCCCTTCCCCTGCTTGTGATCCAGCACCCGCCGCCCCGGCCCTTGAGCAAGGCCGGGGTTCGGCGGGGGCACCATGCCCGCCGTGCTGGCAAGTCGTCTCCTTGGCGATTTCGCCGACATCATCAATCTCGGAAGTGTAGCACGTCCAACGTTGGACGTTTCACGTCACGCCGCCGCCGCCGTCTGGCGCGGTTGCGTGAGCAGCCATGCGTCGATTTCGGATTCGATGTATCGCGGGGCGTTCCCGAGAAGGACCGCGGCGGGGAAGTCCGGCGACCGCCGCAACGCCCAGACGGACGTGCGCGACAGACCGCCAAGCTTGCGCTCCAGCTCGCGGAGCGAAATCATGCGGACGGGTGGGTTGTTGGTGGTGGTGGCCATCGGAGAACTCTCCCGCCGCCCCGATGCCCTTGCTTCGGCGGCTTGGCCGACGCGCTTGGTTCGCGCCAGCGTCTATCGTCTCCTTGGCACCTTCGAACAAAGCGTAACATCATCAAACTTCCAACGTCAAACCCTATCGGGTGAGGTGGTCCGCCCACGCGGTCATCAGGGTCCGGCGACGTTGAAGCAGGTCGTCGCGCTGGTAGGTGCGTTCCACCTTTCCGCCGACAACATGCGCCAACTGATGCTCGGCGGCTTCGCGGTCCTGTCCGGTTGCCGCGGCCCAACTGCGGAACGACGCGCGGACGCCGTGTGCGTTCGGCAGCCCGGCCAGCTTCGCGGCTTTCCGCACGGCATCCGCGGACGGCGCGGCGGGGCCGAACACGAGCGGCCCGCGGCCCGCGCCCCGGCGAGCGGCGAGGATGGCCCGCACGGCATCCGTCGCGGGTATCCGGTGGTCGCCGTGGCTGCCCTTCATCCGCCCGCCCGGAATCGTCACGACGGCGGCCCCGTCGTCGATCTCGGCCCATCGGAGTCCGGCCGCTTCGGAGAGCCGGAGTCCGGTTGCCACGATGAACGCCATGCAGAGGGACGCGGGCGTTCCGGCTTCGGTGAGCCGCCCGAACGCGCCCGGCACGTCCGCGAAATCGGCCGCGGCATGGTTGCCGTGCACCTTGCCGTTCTCGATTCCGACGATGGCCCGGATTCCGCCGTTCTCGGCCGGGTTGTCACCGCGCCACTCGCGGACGATGGCCACGTCGAAAATCCGCCGCGCGACCTTCAACGCCTTTTCGCGGCTCGCCGTGCTGGCGATGCCCTGGAGCACGGCGATCAGCTCCGTCCGCGACACGTCCGCCACGGGCCGGCCGAACAACGGCCGCAGACGGTTGCAGGTTGATCGATACGCCTTGATGGACAGCGCCGACTTGCCGGAGACGGACTCAAGCCACGCGTCTACGGCAGTCTCGAACGTCGGGGCGGTCCCGGCGGTCCGGGCGTTGTCGCGGTCCGTGAACGGGTCACGGCCGGCGCGGACGGCGCGGCGGTTCGACAGTGCCGTGAGCCGGGCATCTTCGAGCGTGACCAAGGGCCAGCCGCCGAGACCGCGATCCACTTGCCGGCCGTTGATGGTGATTCGCTGAATCCAGCTACGCGCCCCGGTCCCCTGCACTCTGAGGTAGAGTGTCGGGTCGAAGCAATGGATACCCTTGGCCAGCTTCGGAATGTCGCGTGCCGTGTGCTTGCGCCGTGTCATGACCCTGTCTCCCGTGTCCCGTGTTCCGACCGTGCATATAGTCTTGCACAAGATACGGAGAACGGTCAACGGGTTTTTTCGGGGCGTTCATCGGCGTTCGCGGACGTTCAGGTTTCGGACGGGCGGGGCGGTTCGGCCAATGAATCCGGGCGGAAAACGGGGCGGACGGTTGACGCTGGCGAACGCGGGCGGACGGTCAGGAACGCGGGCGGACGTTTGGGTCGGTAGACTGCACCGTTCTACGGCGCAGACTCCTGGCGCGCGGACTCCGGCTCGCTTCCCTCCCCCGACCCCGGATCGAGCAGCATCCGCCCCGCCACCGGCGGCGCATCGGACGAAACGTCGCCCCTCCGCGCCACCGCCTGGTAGTGCACGATCCGCACCCGCGCGGCGTCCGCCCGGTCGATGGCCGTCGCCGCGACGTGGTCCGCCCCGAGGCGGTCGAGCGAGAACTGCCATCGCGCCGGGTCGTCATCAATGGCCGGCGTGAAGCGGATGCGGATGCGGTCCGGCGCCGGGGCCGGCAGGTCGAACCAGAATCCGGACAGCGGCAGCGTCAGGCCGCGCCCGCGCGCCTTGACGTAGGACTCCTTGAGGGTCCAGTACTCGAGGAACCGCAGCGGTCGCCGGGCCGCGGGAACCTCGCGCAGCGCGCGCGCCTCGGCCGGCGCGAAGAAGCGCTCCGCGAGGTCGAGCCAGCGCCGGTCCCGGCCCAGGCTCTCCGCGTCGACACCGAGCTCGCGTCCCCGGCCGATCAGGCAGACGACGAGGCCCTCGGTATGCGACACGTTGAACCGGAGCGACGTGGCGGGCGAGGCGACGTCGGGCCGGCCGTGGTCGTTGGCGCGGAACCGCCACCGTTCGGGCGGCACGCCGCAGTACCGGGACAGGGTGACACGCACCAGCGCGCGGGTCACCAGGCTGGTGCGGCGGTCGTGCGCGAAGCGGTAGCGGTCGGCGCGCGCGCGTTCCTCCTCGGTCAGTATCGCCCGCAGCCGATCGAGATGCGCCGCGTCGGTGAACGCGGCGGGCCGTGCCGCCCACAGATGCGCCTCTGCCGCGGGGAGCGGCATGACCGCGTCGGGTCCGGCGGCCGCCCCCGGCGCCTCGCCGAAGCGCGCGCCGCCCTTCCCCGGCGCCGCCCGGCTCGTGCTCATCGGTGATGCACCGGCCCCTCCCGCCACCGGGCCACCGGCGGCCCCGGCAGGATCTCGCGCAGATAGCCGTCGACGCCGCGGTCGCGGCGCCAGTGCCGGGGATAGCCCAGCGACACCTCCTCGAACCGGACGCCGTCGATCCAGTCGGTGGTGCGCACGTGCAGGTGCCCGGCCACGACCACCCTGGCGCGATAACGACGGTGCCACGACTCGGTGCGCCGGGTGCCGCACCAGACGCGGAACCGCGGAATGCGGGGGAGCCGAACGAGGTCGCGGCGCAGGGGAAAGTGATTCACGAGCACGAGGGGATGCCGCGCCGCCGCCTCGGCGAGCCGCGGCATGGTCTCGCGGATGCGGGCGCGGCACCAGGCGGCCCGCGACGGATACGGATCGGGGGCGAGGAAGCGCTCGTCGGCGCAGCGGATGCCCGCCTCGGCCGCCCATGCCGCCGCCCCCTCCGGCCGGACCGAGTCGGGCCCGAAGCTGTAGTCGTAGAGCAGGAACAGCGGCGCGATGACGCACCGCGGCGCCTCGGGCCACACGACGTAGGGATCTTCCGGGGTCACCACCCCGAGCCGCCGGCACGCCTCGACCACCGCCTCGTACTTGGCCGCCCCGCGGGGACCGGCCCCGCCGTGGGTCCACAGCTCGTGGTTCCCGGGAACCCAGAAGACCCTCGCGAACCGCTCGACCGCGGCCCGCAGGCCGAGCTCGATCAGGGTCATCGACTCGGCGACGTCGCCGGCGAGAATCAGCCAGTCGTCGGGCCGGGCACGCCAGTCCGCGAGGGCCTCGCGGTTGGCGCGGTGGCCGAGATGCAGGTCCCCGAGCGCGTAGAGCTTCATCGCTGATCGGGCAACGCCGGCCTCGCGAGCCCCGAGCGCATTCGTCATGCGCCTGCGGACGGCTTCGGTGCGGCGCTCCGTTCGGCGCTGGCGTCCCGGAACGAATGTACCACCGGCAGCGTCGTAGTACTGTGCAAACGCCGGGCCGGGCCGGACCGCCCGGCCCGGCCGTGGCCATCACATCCGAATCGAGGTGACGATGCCGACCGCCGCCCTGCGTTGCGAGGACCTGGTCAAGACGTTCGCGGGGACCACTGCGGTCGCCGGCCTGAACCTGACGGTACCCGCCGGCGCGATCTTCGGGCTGCTCGGGCCCAACGGCTCGGGCAAGACTTCGACCATCCGCACCAGCCTGGGCCTCTACGTCCCGGACGGCGGACACGTCGAGCTGCTCGGCTCGCGCGACCCGCTGGCGGTGCGGCACCGGGTCGGCTACCTGCCCGAGGAGCGCGGCCTCTACGCCAAGATGAAGGTGGCCGAGCAGCTGGCGTTCCTGGCCGCGATCCGCGGGCTCGACCACGCCGAGGCGGACCGGCGCGCGCACGTCTGGCTCGATCGCGTCGGCCTCGCCGCCAACGCCAAATCGGACACCGGCGACCTCTCGAAGGGCATGCAGCAGAAGGTGCAGTTCGCGGCCGCGGTCATCCACGAGCCCGACCTCATCGTCCTCGACGAGCCGTTCACCGGGCTCGACCCCATCAACAGCCGCCTCCTCAAGGACCTCATCCTCGAGCAGCGGGACCGCGGCGCGACCGTGGTCCTCTCCACCCATCTCATGGAGCAGGTCGAGGCCCTGTGCGAGTCGATCTGCCTGATTCACCAGGGCGAGCCGGTACTCGACGGCGTCCTCGCCGACATCCGGGCCGGCTACGGGCGGAACACCGTGGCCGTGGAGTACGAGGGCGACGGCGCGGGACCGCTGACGGACCTGCCGGGGGTGCGCCGCGGGGAGGACACGGGACAGGAGGCGCGGCTCGAGCTCGATGCGGGGGCCGACCCGCAGGCGGTCATCCGGGCCGTGGTCGACCGGGTGGCGATCCGCTCGGTGCGCCTCGAGCATCCGAGCCTCGAGGACATCTATCTCGAACGGGTCGGGGCGTCGACGCCGCCGGCCGCGGAGGTGGCGTCGTGAATCCGAGCCAGATCGCCAAGGTCGCGCGCCGCGAGTACCTCACGCGGGTGCGCAGCAAGGCCTTCATCCTGATGACGGTGATGATCCCCCTGCTCATGGGCGGCTACATCTTCATCATGCCGGTGCTGTTCACGTCGTCGGGAACGGACGAGCTGCGCATCGCGGTGGTCGATGCGGAGACCGGCCTCGCGCCGGCCCTCGCCGAGCACCTCGCGGCCATCGAGCAGCCGCGGGTCGAGGTCGCCGAGCAGACCGTCGTCCCGGACGATTCGGAGAGCGTCCGGCAGCCCTTCACCGAGGCGGTCCTGGACGGGAGCCTCGACGGCTACCTGGTGCTCATCCCCGATCCCGTCATCGGCGCGCGCAGCCGCTACTACGCGCGCGAGACCGGGAACCCCGTGATGCTGCGCGACATCGAGCGGGCCATCGAGGCCACCCTCCTCGACCGCCTCGTCGCCGGCACCGGCGTAGACACCGAACGCGTCCGCGCGTGGCAGCGCTTCGATCTCGACGCGGTGACGGTGTCGGACGAGGGCGAGTCGGAGGGCGGCTTCGAGGCCGCGTTCTTCAGCACGTTCGCCCTCGCGATGCTCCTGTACATGGCGGTGCTCATCAACGGCCAGGGCATGGCGATGGCCATCGTCGAGGAGAAGTCGTCCCGCCTCATCGAGGTCATCCTGGGGGCGGTCACCGCCACCGAGTTCATGGCCGGCAAGATTCTCGGGGTGCTCGGGTCGGGCCTGACCCAGCTCGGCATCTGGGTCGGCGCGCTGCTGCTCGGCGTGCTCTACGCGGCGCCGATGCTGGCGATGGGCCCCGACCTCGCCGACTTCGACCTCGGCGCAATCCTCAGCGTGGAGCTGATCGTCTACTTCTCGATCTTCTTCGCGCTCGGCTACTTCCTCTACTCGGTGTTCTTCGCGACCATCGCCGCCACCTGCACGAGCACCGAGGAGCTGGGGCAGGCGATGTTCGCGGCGGTCCTGCCGATGGTCGTGGCGCTGATGTCGAGCTTCTACGTCATCGCCAACCCCGGCTCGGCCGCGACCCGGGTGCTGAGCCTGCTCCCGCCGTTGACCCCGCTCGTCATGCTGGCCCGCGTGAACGTCCTCACGCCGCCCCTGTGGGAGATCTGGCTGGGCATCGGCCTGCTCGCGGCCGCCATCGTTGCCACCGGCTGGCTGGCCGCGAAGATCTTCCGCTATGCCCTGCTGATGCACGGCAAGCGGCCGACCCTGCCCGAGCTGCTGAGCGTCATCCGGGCGAGCTGACCGGCCGGCCGCCCCCACCGGTCCCGCCGCCGCGGCGACAAGGCGGCGAACCCGCGCGGCGCCGTTTTTCGCTATCATTGCCTCTTTGCACGTTCGCATCGACCCGGCCGCCGCAATCCGGTGGAGCATCGGCGCGCGGCGTCCGCTGACCGAAGAGGTACGATTCATGAGCACGAGATCGATGACGATCGCGGCCGCCGCGGCGGCCGTGCTGCTGTCCCTCCCGGGAATCGCCGCGGCCCAGGAGCTGTCGACGGCGAACGGCGAGTGGCCGTCCTACGGCGGCAACCTCTCGCACGACCGCTACTCCCCCCTCGACCAGATCACGGCCGAGAACTTCAGCGAGCTCGAGCTCGCCTGGCAGTTCAACACCGACAGCTTCGGCCCCCGGCCGGAAAACAACTACCAGTCGACGCCGCTGATGGTCAACGGCATCCTCTACGTCACCGCGGGGTCGCGCCGCGCGGCCGTCGCCCTCGACCCCGCGACGGGCGAGCTGCTGTGGATGCATCGCGTCGACGAGGGCGAGCGCGGCGAGACGGCGCCGCGCCGGCTGTCCGGCCGCGGGCTCGCGTACTGGGACGACGGCGGCGACGGGGTCGTCTTCTACGTGACCCCCGGCTACCAGCTCGTGGCCGTCGACGCCCGCACCGGCTACGAGGAGGAGGCCTTCGGGAACAACGGCATCGTGGACCTGAAGCAGAACATCGACCAGGACCTCGAGCCGACCTCCGAGATCGGCCTGCATGCGGCGCCCATCGTCGCCGGCGACACCGTCCTCATCGGGGCCGCCCACCGGCCCGGCGGTGCCCCGCCGTCGCGGACCAACGTCAAGGGCTACGTGCGCGGCTTCGATGCCCGCAGCGGCGAGCGCAAGTGGATCTTCCACACCATTCCCGGCGGCGACGAGTTCGGCAACGACACCTGGCTGAACGACTCGTGGCGCTACACCGGCAACACCGGGGTGTGGGCGCAGTGGAGCGTCGACCCCGATCTGAACATGGCGTACTTCGCGGTCGAGGCGCCCACCGGCGACTACTACGGCGGCCACCGGCCCGGCGACAACCTGTACTCGGGCAGCGTCGTCGCCGTCGACCTCGACACCGGCGAGCGGGCGTGGCACTACCAGACGGTGCACCACGACATCTGGGACTGGGACCTGCCGGCGGCGCCGGTGCTGCTCGACATTACCGTCGACGGTCGGGAGATCAAGGCCCTGATCCTGCCCACCAAGCAGACCTACATGTTCGTGCTCGACCGGGAGACGGGCGAGCCGGTGTGGCCGATTCCCGAGGTGCCGGTGCGGGCCGGGAACGTGCCCGGCGAGTGGTACGCCCCCACCCAGCCGATTCCGATGAGGCCGCCCGCGCTCGACGACGTCGACCTCAGCATCGACGACCTCGTCGACTACACGCCGGAGCTCTTCACCCGGGCCATGGAGATCTACAACCGCCACACCATCGGCTGGCTCTACGACCCGCCGACGGTGGCCGAGCCGGGCATGCTGGGCACCCTGCAGCTCCCCAACTCGACGGGCGGCGTGAACTGGCCCGGGGCGTCGGCCGACCCCGAGACCGGCTTCTTCTACGTCTACACCAAGACCCAGATCGGCGCCCTGGGGCTGGTCAACGACCCCGAGCGGTCGGACATGGACTTCATCCGCGGCCGGCCCGACGGCGTGAGCTTCCGGGACGCGTCGACGAGCATCGACGGGTTCCCGATGATCAAGCCGCCCTGGGGGCGCATCACCGCCGTCGACATGAACACCGGCGACATCGCCTGGCAGGTGCCCCACGGCGAGGCGCCCGACAACATCCGGAACCACCCCCTGCTCGACGGCCAGGACATCGGCCGCACCGGCTGGCCGGGCCGGGTCGGCGTGCTGGTGACGAAGAACCTGATCGTCGCCGGCGAATCGGGCTTCTACACGACCGAGGCCGGCGAGGCCGGGGCGATGCTGCGCGCCTACGACAAGGCCACCGGCGAGGAGGTTGGCGCGGTGTACATGACCGCCCCGCAGAGCGGCTCGCCGATGACCTACGAGGTCGACGGCCGGCAGTACATCGTCCTGGCGACGAGCGGCGGCGGCCGGTCGGGCACCCTGGCGGCCTACGCGCTGCCGTAGCGCCGGTGGTAGACGACTGCATGCCCCGCGCAGCCTGCGTTGCTGCGCGGGGCATGTCCGAATGCCCGCGATGACCAGGCGCCACCGCTTCTTCTCCGACCTGTCGAGCATCTTCGACCGCGCGGCCTCGTTCAGCGATCACCCGACCGGCCTGCTCGACCAGATCAAGCGCTGCAACGCGGTCTATCGCTTCGACTTTCCGGTGCGGCAGTCCGACGGCGGCATCCAGGTCGTCAGGGCGTGGCGGGTCGAGCACAGCCACCACCGCCTGCCCCTCAAGGGCGGCATCCGCTACAGCGCGCAGGTCGACGAGGACGAGGTCATGGCCCTCGCGGCCCTCATGACGTTCAAGTGCGCCATCGTCGACATCCCCTTCGGCGGCGCCAAGGGCGCGGTGCAGATCGACGCCGGCGCCTACACCGTCGACCAGCTCGAGCGCATCACCCGGCGCTATACCCACGAGCTGGTGCGCAAGAACTTCATCGGCCCCGCCGTCGACGTGCCGGCGCCCGACTACGGCACCAGCAGCCGCGAGATGGCCTGGATAGCCGACACCTACGCGGCCCTCCGTCCGGACCAGATCGACGCCCTCGGCTGCGTGACCGGCAAGCCCGTCGAGCTGAGCGGCATCCGGGGACGTACCGAAGCGACGGGGCGCGGCCTGTACTACGTGCTGCGCGAGGCGTGCGACGAGCCTGACGACATGCGGCGCATCGGCCTCGGCCCCGGCGTCGCGGGCAAGCGCATCGTGGTGCAGGGGTTCGGCAAGGTCGGCTACTGGGCGGCGCGGTCGTGCCACGAGGCGGGCGCCGTCATCGTCGGCATCGCCGAGCACGACGGCGCCATCGCCGGCGCCCGCGGCCTCGATCCCGAGGCCGTCCAGCGCCACCGGACCGCCACCGGCTCGATTCTCGGCTGCCCCGGCTCCACGACCCTGGCCGACACCCGCGCGGCCCTCGAGCTGCCCTGCGACGTCCTGATTCCCGCCGCCCTCGAGCACCAGATCACCGACGAGAACGCCCCTCGCATCGAGGCCCGCATCGTAATCGAAGGAGCCAACGGCCCGACCACGCCGGAGGCCGACGCCATCCTCGCCGACAAGGGCGTCCTCGTCATTCCCGACATCTACGCCAACGCCGGCGGGGTCATCGTGTCCTACTTCGAGTGGCTCAAGAACCTGTCGCACATCGGGTTCGGCCGCATCGAGAAGCGGTACCAGGAGAGCACCTACGGCCGCATCCTGTCCACCATCGAGAACGCGACCGGCGACCGGCTCACGCCCGACGAGCGCGCCTCCGTCGTGCGCGGGCCGGACGAGCTCACCGTGGTCAACTCCGGCCTCGAGGAGATCATGGCCGTCGCCTACCGCGAGATCCGCGAGACCCTCGCGCGCCGCCCCGAGACGGGCTCGCTGCGCATCGCGGCCATGGCCAACGCCATCGAGAAGGTCGCCCGGTCCTACCTGTCCCTTGGCGTGTTTCCCTGATCCGCGGGGGACGGGGAGGTCAGGAGGACGCCGCCGGGGTGCCGGCGCGCAATCTGTCGAGCAGATCGCGATCGATGTGCTGCTTCACGGTCCGTCGGTCGAGGGCGAGCCGGCGCGCGGTCTCCTGGTAGCTGCCGGTGCGGGCGTAGACGGTCGTGCAGTAGCGGCTGACAAGCTGCCGGGCGGTGACGCCGCCGTCGTGCAGGGCCGAGGCCATGTCGTCGTCGGTCGCCTGCGCCGTCGCCGGCGGCCGGTAGTGCTTGCGCACCAGCACGTTCCGGACGCACTGCTCCAACTCCCGCACGTTCCCCGGCCAGGGATAGTCGGGGCCGAGGTCGCGGTCGATGCACGCCATGACCTCGTCGGCGAGCTCGAGGGCACCGCCCTCGCCGACCACGCGCTCGCTGACGAAGATCACGAGGTTACGCAGCTCCTCCGGGGCGTCGCGCAGCTGCTCGCGCAGCGAGGGCGTCACGACGAGGTCCGAGCAGAGCCGGTAGTAGAGGTCCTCCCGGAACCGTCCGGCACGCATCTCGGCCGCCAGATCGCGGTTCGTCGCCGCGATGAGCTTTCCCTTGAACTCGCGGGGCGTGGTCTCGCCGATGCGCTGGAGCTCGCGCGTCTCGAGGACGCGCAGCAGCTTGACCTGGATCGACGCGTCGATCTCGCCGACCTCGTCGAGGAGCACGGTGCCGACGGCGGGACACGATTCGAGCCAGCCGACCCGGTCCTGCACCGCCCCGGTGAAGGCGCCCTTCCGGTGGCCGAACAGCTCCGACTCGATGAGGGTCGGCGACAGGGCCGACAGGTTCAAGGTGTGGAACGCGCCGTCGAGGGTCGCGGCGAACGCCTCGCGTTCCGGGTCGAACGGCACGTAGCGCGACAGGCCGATCGCGCGCGCCACCAGCTCCTTGCCGGTGCCGGAGGAGCCCGTGATCAGGGTCGTGATGTCGTGCATCCGGTCGTAGAGGGATCTCCAGTAGCGGAACAGATCGTGGGTGAAGATCGACTGCCACACCTCCACGCGCAGGTGCGCGGCCGGACGCGACGCGCCGATGATATGGCGATAAATGAGGCGGAAGGCGCGACCGACTTGATGGAAGCACGCGAACAAGTGCGCGGGGTCGACGCGCCCCGGCAGCCGCAGCCCGGGCACCGCGAGGAAGTGCTCCAGGTCTCGGCGAAACTGCCGGTAGCAGGAGACCCGTCCCCGCCCGCGCGCGGAATCCAGATCCACCTGCTGCAGGGGCTCCGCGTAGCGCTGAAACAACGTGTAGACGACCAGCTGACCGTAGAGGACCAGCTCGTCGCGCGTCGCGGCCGGCCGCTTGCGCAGCCGCTCGCGGGCGCCGCGCGCGGCCCGCTCGGCGATGACGCCCACCATGGCGAGGGCCCGGTTCTCCGCTTCCGGTCGCGCGCGCAGGTTCCACACCGAGCGGTCAGCCGCGTGGTCCGGGCCCAGGAGCGCACGCTCCCGTTCGACGAACTCGGGCACGAAGGGATTGCAGGCGGCGAGCCGCGCGACCGACTCGACGGTGCGGCGTTCGTCCGGCGGGAAGAGGGGCATGAGGTCGACGGAGCGTGGACGTGACATGAAATGTACGTTCATGAACACTCGACGTCAATCCGTCAGCCATGACCGGCAAGTCTCCGCTGCACCCGTATCCACGGTGCAACCCGCACAACCCGCGTGCTCCGCGGACCGAGATCAGGCGCGGGCCGCGCTCGGCCGCCCGACCGCGTCCCGTTCGCCGCCCCCGCGGGCCTGACGTGTTTCCACGTCGCGCCCTGCCCGGCGGAACCCTTGGCGGACTGGGTGCGAACGCCGCGGGTTCCTGATACAGTGGCTAACACTCCGCTCCGTCGCGAGTCTCACGGGGAACGGCCCGTCGCCTGCCGGACATGGCGTGGCGAGGGAGTTCCGCGCTCCGCAACAACGTAATTCCTTCCTTGGAGGAGTCAACCATGAAGCGTTGGGTTTTCTCGGCCGCTGTGCTAGCCGCGAGCATCGGGCTCTATCACGCGTCGGTCTCGGCGTCGGGCTCAATCGGACCCGGCCCCGGGAAGGTGAGCCCCCGCGCTGCGTACTCGCAGGGCAAGGCCCTCACGTTCAGGGAGCTGGTCTGCAACGACTGTCCGCTCCAGAGAGGCGACCTCGACCAGGACCGCGCGCGTAGCCTGACGGCCAGTCTCGAGGCGGCCTACGAAGGCGACGAGACCGGCTCGCCGGACGACGCGGCAGTCCAGGTCCTGTGCGCAGGAGCCGACGACTGCCAGCTCAAGATGGAGCTGGTGCACTACTTCCTCACCCGGCGCTACAAGCTGTAGGCGGCAGGGATCCATGCACGCGACCGTAAAAGACAGGGATAGAACCATGCGCAATCCACGATGCTCGCTCCTGACCCTTCTGACCGGCTCGGCCCTGCTCTCGGCCCTGCCGGTCCAGCCCGCATCCGCACAGGGCACGCCGTGGATCGCCGAGCCGGGCACCGGGTCCGTCAACCTCACGTTCGCCAACCAGAACGCGACCGAGTTCTACCGTCAGACCGAGAAGGTGCCGGGTCCGCTCGCCGATTCGCACCTGGCGCAGAACACGATGTGGTTCGGCGTCAACTACGCGGTCACGGACGCGGTGGCCCTCGACGTGCAGTCGGCCTGGGCGTCGAGCTCCCTGCCGGGCGCGGCCGGCCCCTCCGGGGGCGAGGAGGGCTACAGCGGCCTGTTCGACTCCAACGTCGCGGTCACGTGGCGCTTCGTCGACGAGCTGATCAGCGACGCGCCGAGCGTCGCGTTGCGGGTCGGCGCGATCGTCGCGGGCGGCTACGACACCGGCTACATCAACTCTCTGGGCGACGGCGGCAACGGCATCGAGACGTCGCTCATCATCGGAAGGTTCGGCAGCGCAGCCGGGTTCTCGGGCGAGATCGGCTACCGCGCCCGCACGAGCACCGAGGTCAACCCCGACGCGGTGGGGGCCATGGCGGGGGACCAGGTCGACATCCCCAACGAGATGTTCGTGAACCTCGGCGTGTTCATCCCGGCCGGCAGCGTCGTCACCCTCGGCGTCGACTACCGGATGGTCAACGCCCTGTCCGGCATCGACATCGGCGGCGAGGGCTTCTCGCCGAGCCGGTTCCCCGGGCTGCACGAGGACGGCCACATCGTCGGGGCCCGGCTCATCGCCAACGTCACCGACCTCGTCAGCGTGAACGGGTTCTTCGGTAAGGTGGTCAGGGGGCGCAACATCGCCGCATCGCGCATCTTCGGCGCCGGCCTGAGCTTCGGCTTCGGCGGCAGTTTCTAGGAGCTCGCGGCTCGGGTTTCGCCGTGAGTCCCGGCCGGCGCTTCATCGCGCCGGCGCACCGTGGCAGTAGAGGCGCCGTCCCGGAGCGTCCGGGGCGGCGCCTTTGCTTGTACCGGCAGCCCGCGGCCGGAAGGCCCGCGGCATTCCACCATGGCGACGGGGTGCCGCCACGGGCCGTCAGGGCTCGTGCGTGGTCTCGGCGGCCGCGGGGGGCGCGTTGAGGCTCCAGTCGTACTCGAACTCCATGATGCCGTCGAAGCCGCGCAGCTGCTCGGCCAGCTCGGGCTCCGCGTACTGCAGGAAGTGCGCGATGACGTCCGCATCGGTCTCGCCGAAGTCCTCGCGGTACCAGTCGGGCGCGTAGATGCTCGAGGCGACGGCGAAGGCCTCGTCGAGCACCTCGACCCCGCGCGGGTGGTTGACGAAGTCTCTCGCGCCCTGGTCGAGATTCTCCTCCAGGTTCTCGGCGGTGAAGGCGCGCGCGAGGAGATGCGGGCAGCCGTAGGCGGCGCAGTTGACGGCATAGTGGATCCGGGGGTCCTTCCAGATGGGCCGCAGAATGCGGTGCTCGATGTCGTCGAGGCTCAGCGGCTGCCCGGCGACGGAGGCATGGTCATCGCCCCACGGCCCCACGAGGGGCACCACGCCCTCGTGAATCTCGCGGATGGAGTCGACCGGATAGTCGCCGAGCACCACCTGCACGGTCAGGGCGTTGTAGAGGTTGATCCAGTACGCCATCTGCTCCGCCGCCGCGAGGCGCCGAGGGTCGATGGCCTGCAAGTCGTCCAGATAGCCGGTCAGGCGCTCCCGGTCCGCGGCGTTGGCCTGCAGGGCCGCGTAGTCGAACAGGTTGACGCCGGTCTCGTCGGGGCTCACGTAGGCGTCGAGAACAGCCTGCCAACGGTCGTGGTCGATCTGCTCGGGGTTGGCGTCGTCGCGTTCGTCCCAGAAGGGAACCGACTCGGGCCGGGGCGCCGAGCAGGCGGCGACGGCGAGCGCCGACAGGGCAACGAGGCCGGCGAGAGCCAGCCGCGGAGTACGTCTCCGCGGCGCGTGCGCATTTCGTGTCATTGTCTTGTCTTCTCCCTCTTTTGCCGAAGTTCGGAATCTTCTCCCGGCGCCGCGCCACCCGGGGCCGCCAGGACCTGCCGCCATCGGAGCCGGGCGATCATGGACAGGATGCCGATGCTCGCGCCGATGACGCCGCGGACCGTGCCGCCCACCTTCGAGACGCCGAAACGCCGCCGCACCGTATCCACCGGCACCTCGACCGTGCGAAGGCGGTGCTGGATGGCCTTGACCTGCATCTCGACCGTCCAGCCGTAGGCGCGGTCCCGCATGTCGAGTCGGCGCAACGCCCCGGCGCGGATGGCGCGGTAGGGCCCGAGGTCGGTCACGCGCCCCCCCCACAGAACCCGAATCAGGAAGCCGGCGAGGCGGTTGCCCATGATCTGGGGCGGCGACAGCGCGCCCGGCTCCCGCCGACCGAGAGCGCGGGAGCCCACCGCGAAGTCGGCCCCGTCCGCGATCGTGTCCAGGAGCCCGACGCACTGCTCCGCCATAAAGGACCGGTCGCCATCGGTGAACAGCACCACGTCGACGGGGCGGAGCGCGCCGAGCGCGGTGAGGCATGCGATGCCGTAGCCGGGGGCCTCCTCGCGCACCACCCGCGCCCCCGCCGCGCGCGCCTGATCGGCGGTGGCGTCGGTCGAGCCGTTGTCGCAGACGACGAAGTCGTCGACGAGCGGCGCTCCCCCGTCGCCGCGCAGGGCCAGCAGGTCGCGGACCACGTCGCCGACGTTCCGTTCCTCGTCGCGCGCCGGCACGACGACACCGACCGTCAGCTCCCTGTACACCGCGTCCGCTCTTCCCGGCCGGCCCGCCCGCGCCCGCCCCGTGTCATGCCCATCTTGCCACAGCGCTCCCTCGACACGCCCTCTCGCCCGGGCGTTCTTCAGCCCGCAGGCTTCGCCCGGGCGTTCTTCAGCCCGCAGGCTCCGCCCGGGCGTTCTTCAGCCCGCAGGCTCCGCCCGGGCGTTCTTCAGCCCGCAGGCTCCGCCCGGGCGTTCTTCAGCCCGCAGGCTCCGCCCGGGCGTTCTTCAGCCCGCAGGCTTCGTCCGGGCGTTCTCCAGCCCGCAGCGTTCTGCGACCGCAGGCGCCCCTCACGGCCCGCCGGCGCCCCCGTCGGCCTCGGGGCGGACGCGGCGGCCCGCCACGAACGGATACCCGATCGCGGCGGCGATCAGGCCGTACTCGACCGGGCGCACCCACGGCGGATGGCCGAAGGGATCCATCGCCAGGTCGTTCAGGTTGAGCCCGGTCACGTAGGCGAGCAGCACCGTCGCCGACGCCGTCCACGCCCACGCGGTCGGCCGGATCGCCGCGAACGGCAGCAGCCACAGCAGGTACCAGGGGTTGACGACCGGCGACAGGGCGAGGAACCCGCCGTAGACCCAGTCACCGCGGGGAACCACGTCCGCCCCGCCCCGCCGGTGACGGAGGTAGTACCAGCTCCACCCGCCGGCCACCGCCAGCCCGCACGCCAGCCGGGCCGCCCCACCGGGCATCCACGGCGTCAGCAGCCCGTACAGCGCGGCGTTGAACTCCCACTCGCGCGCGAACACCGCGAGCGTCGCGAGGTCGGTGCCGCCCTGCCAGACGAACGGAAAGTACAGGAGCGCCAGCACGCCGCCGAAGACCGCCCAGTGCCCGGGACGCCCCCGCACCAGGACGAGCGGCGCCATCAGCAGCGCCAGCACCTTCGCGCCGGCGCCCAGGGCCAGGCAGGCGGCGGCGACCCGCAGGCGCCCGTCCCGCGCCAGCAGCACCGCGGCCAGCACCAGGCAGACCGCGACGCCGTCCGGGTGCGCGGTGAAGGCGATCTCCTTGACGACCAGCGGACACCAGGCGTAGAGCAACACGCCGCGGGCGGGCGCCATCCGGAGCAGCAGTCCGATCGCGAGCAGGTCGACGATGACGAGGACCGCCTGCAGCGCGAAAACGCTGCCGGAGCGCAGCCCGTACGCCGCGAGGAACACGAGCTGGGTCACCGGCCCGTAGATGGTCGGCAGCTCGGGGTAGTTGACCTGGTCCAGGATGGACTGGAACCGCGCCGGCACCCCCGGGTCGGTAAAGAACGCCTCCGGCGCCACCCCATAGGGCGTCCCGTCCTGCGCGAAACGGTACCCGTCCCAGAGATAGCGGTAGAAGTCGTCCTCGAAGAACGGACCGCCCACGAGGCCGCAGGCGCGGAAGACCACTGCCCAGAGGAGCAGGCGCCCCGCCGGGAACGACCCGTCGCCCCAACGGCCCCACGCCGCGTACAGGCCGAAGGTCAGCAGCGAGGTCCACCCGGCGATGGCCAGGAAGAGGACAAGCGACGGTTCCCCCGGCTGCCGGGCGGCCCAGGCCAGAACGCCGTATCCAAGGGCGCAGCCGAGACCCGCCGCGTCGACGAGCCGGCGCCGGCGGCGCGCCGCCCCGGCCGGCGCGGTGCTCTCCATGCCGTCATGATCGCACGTGGGTCGTGCGCGCCGCCAACCGCCGATTGACAGGCGCACCCGGCACAGGCATATTCGGTGCGAATGAAGACGACCCTCGACATCGACGACCACCTGCTCCGCGAAGCCGCGCGGCTGACCCGCATCCGGGAACATACGACGCTGGTGAGACGCGGGCTGGAAGCGTTGATCGCGCGCGAGAGTGCGCGCGGCCTCGCGACCCTCGGCGGCAGCGAGAAGCAGCTTCGCCCCATATCGAGACGCCGCCCGCGGCCGGAACGATGAGCGACAGACTGATTCGGATACGCGCCGGCGAGGTGGCCGTGACCGCGGCGCTGAACGACTCTGCCACCGCCGACGCGATATGGGGCGCGCTTCCGATCACCGGCCGGGTGCAGACATGGGGCGACGAGATCTACTTCCCGATACCGGTCGACGTGGCGGAAGCGCCGGACGCGGCGCAGACGGTCGACAAGGGAGCCGTGGCCTACTGGCCGCCGGGCACCGCGCTCTGTCTCTTCTGGGGACCGACGCCCATGAGCCGGGGAGACGAGATTCGGCCCGCGAGCGCGGTGAACGTCATGGGCGTCATCGACGGGGACCCGACGCTGCTGGCGGCGGTCCCGAGCGGCGCCGAGATCGTCGTCGAGCGCCACTGACGCCGTCCGGCGCGGCGGTCAGTCCGAACGCGGCTTCGACGACAACAGGAACGGTTGCTCCCGCTGCAGCCGGGCGCGGTCCATCCTCAGCAGCACGCGTTCCTGGTCCGGGTCGCGCGGCCGCCTCCCGGGCGCCCGCCCCTCCGGTTCGGCGGCGAGGATCTTCGCCCAGCGCTCGCGCTTCAGTCGCCGCACCTCCGCCTGGAACTCGTCATAGTCGATCATGGGCGGCGCGCCTCGCGCTCGATCCGCTGAAGGGCCTCGGCTTCCTCCGGGACATCCCTCGTCCGCGCTCGCAGATAGCCCCAGTCCATACGGTGCGCGTAGAGCTTCGCGAGCCGCCGAGTCCAGCGTCCGTCCTCGTCGCTCTTCCAGTGTACCCAGGCGCGGAGGCGATCGACGAGCAGATCTTCGACGCCGATGATCACCACGCGCAGGCCCTCGACAGCGACCTCCGTCCGCGGCGCATCCTCCCCCGGGAGCCCGGCCGGCGCCGGCGCCTCGAAGAACAGGTCCAGGTCGGCGTGGTACCAGAATCGCCCTTCCTTCTCGAAGCCCAGCGCGGCGAACGCGGTGTCCACCTCGGGCCCGAACGGAAGGGCCAGGTCCACGTCGCCGGTCGCATAGCCACCGGCGGTGTAGAACTCCAGCGCGGCGCCGCCCACCAGGATCGGCTCTATGCCCCCGGGCGACAGGCGTGCGGTGAGCAGCCCGAGCATGATCAGCCGGCGGCGCCGCGGATCCGCTTCCTCCCGCAGGCGGCGGAGCCACTCCGCCATGTCACCCTGTTCCACCACCGGCACCCTCGCGCGTGCGTCGCCTCTCATCACCGTCCACGTCCACATCCGCGTCCACGACGCGAGTATAGTGGAGGCTGGAGGTGACGATGCAGTGCACGCGGCGCCGCTCGATGGCCCTCGTTCCCGTGATGCTCCTCGCGTGGTGCGCGGCCGCGCTCTTCCCGGCCGGGGCGCGCGCCCAGTACGGCGCCGCCGACGGCGAGTGGCGGAGCTACGGCGGCGACGCCGGCAGCACCAAGTACTCGCCGCTCGACCAGATCGACGCCGGCAACTTCGGCGATCTCGAGGTCGCCTGGCGCTGGCAGTCGGCCGACGGGTCGCTCGATCTCGACCGGTTGCGCGAGCAGGTCCCGCGCCTCGGCATCCGGATGTTCCAGGCGACGCCGCTGATGGCGGGCGGCGTCGTCTACATCTCGACCGCGCTGCACCAGGTGGCGGCCATCGACGCCGCGACCGGCGAGACGATCTGGGTGCACGACCCGCAGGTCTACCTCGGCGGGCGGCCGACCCACTTCTACAACTCGCGCGGGGTCGCGTGGTGGAGCGACGGCGACGACGCGCGCATCTTCTTCGGCACCCACGAGGGGTACCTGATCGCGCTCGACGCCGAGACCGGCGCGCCGGTGCTCGACTTCGGCGACAACGGCCGCGTCGACCTGATGGAGGGCATCCCGCGCGCCGACCGCGGCAGCACGAACCAGCGGGGCCGCAACCTGATGGGGGTGGCGTCGCCGCCCATCGTCGCCCGCGACGTGGTGGTCACGCCGAACGTCATCTCCGACGGGGTCATCGCCAAGGAGGCGCCGCCCGGCTGGATCAAGGGGGTGGACGCGCGCACCGGCGACGTGCGGTGGGTCTTCCGCACCGTGCCGCAGGCGGACGACTTCGGCGCCGACACCTGGGGCAACGAGTCGTGGCGCTACTCGGGCAACGCCAACGTCTGGCCGCCGATGAGCGCCGACGAGGAGCTCGGCTACGTGTACCTGCCCACGGGGACGCCGACCGGCGACTACTACGGCGGCCACCGGCCCGGCGACAACCTCTTCGCGGAGAGCGTGGTGGCCCTCGACATCGAGACCGGCCAGCGGATGTGGCACTTCCAGGCGGTGCACCACGGCGTCTGGGACTACGACTTCCCCGCCGCCCCCAGCCTCGTCGACGTCGCCGTCGAGGGCCGCCCCGAACCCGTCAAGGCGATCGCCCAGGTCAGCAAGCAGGGGTTCACGTATGTCTTCGACCGCGTGACCGGCGAGCCGGTGTGGCCCATCGAGGAGCGCCCGGTCGAGACGGACAGCGACATGGAGGGCGAGGTGCTGTCGCCAACCCAGCCGTTCCCGACGAGGCCGCCGCCGTTCGAGTACCAGGGGGTGGGCATCGACGACCTCGTCGACTTCACCCCGGAGATTCGCGCCATGGCCGTCGAGGCGGTGCGCAACTTCCGCCTCGGACCGCTCTTCTCGCCGCCGACGCTCAGCTACGAGGGCGGCCTGCAGGGCACGATTCAGCGCCCCCACGTCGGGGGCGGCGCGGGCTGGGCGGGCTCGGGGGTCGACCCCGAGACGGGGCTGCTCTACGTGCCCTCGGTCAACCGGTTCTCCGTCATCAAGTACTACACGCCGGATCCCGCCGAGGGCGGCAACCTCCGCTTCACGATGCGGGGGCTCGCCGCCGGCGTCCAGCCGCGGATGCCCAACGGGCTGCCCCTGCTGAAGCCGCCCTACTCGCGGATGACCGCGATCGACCTGACGCGGGGCGAGCACGCGTGGATGCAGCCGAACGGCGACGGCGACCGCGTCCGCCGGCATCCGGCGCTGCGCGACCTCGACCTGCCGCCGCTCGGGGGCGACGGCCGGGGCGGCGTGGTGATCACGAAGACGCTGGTCGTGAGCGGCCTCACCGCGGGCGGGGCCGATGACGGCCCGCGGCTGGTGGCACGGGACAAGGCGACTGGCGCCATCGTGGGCTCGGTCGACCTGCCGGGCGGCCCCATCGGCACACCGATGACCTATCTGCACGACGGACGGCAGTACGTCGCGCTGACCGTGGGTGGCGACGTGCCGGAACTGGTGGCGCTGGCCCTGCCGGAGTAGCAGCCGGGCCGGGGCGACCGGCTGCTTCCGCAGAGACGGGCGCTCGGCGATGCGCCATGACGGAGGACCGCTCGGTGCGGCGCTATGATAGAGGGCGTCGGGCGTGTGCGCCGGAAGAGCGCCGAAGCCCCCGGGCAGGTTTGCGCAGGCCCGCGCCTTCATGATCGACCGATGGCTGCTCGGTGTCCATCGGGATGCCGACGAACATCGGTGAATCGACCGATGGTGCTCGGTGTCCATCAGGATGCCGACGAACATCGGTGAAGGGAATCGGTGCCCCGGGCAGCGCATGCGGATCGGCTCGGTCCGTGGCGGCCGCGTCAATGAGGGTGGAACGAGGAGCGTCCGGCAGGGCCGGGGGCGGAATGACGATCGGAGATGTGAATCGATGAGAATCGCACGTATCGTGACGCTGTGCTGGCTGCTCGCGCTGGGGGCGGCATCGGCCGCGACGGCGCAGGCGCCGCCGTTGCCGGACGTCGACGGGCTGGGACCCCAGGTCGGCGACGTCGTGCCCGCCTTCTCGCTCCCCGACCAGACCGGCGCGGCGCGGGACCTCGCGTCGCTGACGGGGCCCAACGGGCTGATGCTGGTGTTCAGCCGCTCGGCCGACTGGTGACCGTATTGCAAGACGCAGCTCGTGGAGCTGCAAAGCCGCTATGACAACCTCCAAAACCAGGGCCTCGGCGTCGCCGTCGTCACCTACGACCCCGTCGCGACCCTCGCCGGGTTCGCGGACGCGCGCGGCATCGAGATTCCGCTCCTGTCCGACGAAGGCTCGGCCACCATCCGGGAATACGGCCTCCTGAACCACGAGATGGACCCGGCCCGCGCGCCCGAAGAGCGGCGCGAGATGATGCGCCGGCTCTACGGCATCCCCTATCCCGGCACGTTCATGCTGGACACGGCGGGCCGCGTGACCTCGCGCTTCTTCGAGGCGGCGTACCAGGAGCGGTCCACGGTGTCGAGCATCGCCGTCCGCCTCGGGGACGCGATAGCCGGCGCCGCCGACCGGGCCGCGACCCGCGTCGCCACCGACCATCTCGAGGCCCTCGTGTGGGCCACCGACGACGTGGTCGCGCCGGGCAACCGCCTGTCGTTCGTGGTCGACGTCACCCCGAAGACCGACATGCACGTCTACGCGCCGGGCGACCACGGCTACCAGGTGATCCGCCTGCGCCTGACCGCGCCGGACTTCCTGCGGGGCCACGACGTGACCTACCCGCCGTCGGAGATGTATCACTTCGAGCCCCTCGACGAGACGGTGGAGGTCTACGAGGAGCCGTTCCGGCTCGTGCAGGACGTCACGATCCCGATGCGCCGCGACATCGACGCGCTCGCCTCCGAGCCCGGCGCCACCCTGCAGGTCGAAGGGGTGCTGGAGTACCAGGCCTGCGATCATGAGATCTGCTACCTGCCGGAGGAGGCGCCGCTGAGCTGGGAGCTGGCGTGGCGTCCGCTGGTGCGGGACTAGGAGTGGACATGCGCACGGTTCTGCTCAGGTGCTCGATGGGGCTCGCCGCCGCGCTCGTCGCGGCGGCGCCCGCGGCCGGCCAGATCACCGCCGCCACGGACGTGACGGTCGAGGAGTACATGGCGGTCAGGAACGCCCCCGAGGGCGGGGTCGACCGCCAGGTGAAGGTGGTCGACATCGGCAAGTCGAACGTGGCCGTCGGCATCCTCCACCGCGACGCCCTGGAGTCGACCGGGACGACGGCCCGCGGCATCGTCCACACCCTGGTGACCGAGGTCTACTACATCGTCTCCGGGGCCGGGACCCTGATGACCGGGGGCACGATATCCGAGCGCCAGGACATCCCCGCCGACAGCCACATCGTGACGGTGCTGGTTGGCGAGAGCTACCGCGCCACGGCGGAGGGCGGCGAGATCCGCGACGTGTCGGAGGGCGACGTCGTGGTCATCCCGGGCGGGGTGTTCCACGGGTGGACCGCGGTTCCCGACCACGTCACCTACCTGAGCATCCGCCCCGACCCCGACAAGGTGCTGCCGGCCGGGTGGGTGAACCCGGTCATCCAGTAGCGAGCCGGCGCGGGGAGGATGGCGACAACCTGAGCGGGCGACGGCATCCTGCTGGCGCAACGCCCGGGTCCGCGCGACGGGGCGAGAATCAGGGCTACTCCTCGATGCGGTAGAGGTGCGCGTCGCTACGCAGGAACAGCGCCCCGTCGGAAACCGCCATCGAGGCCAGCGTCGAGCCGTCGAGCCGGTTCCGGGCCAGCACGTCGAGCTCTGCGCCCGGCGCGAGCACTGTCGTCACGCCCCGTTCGTTCTGGAAGTAGATGCGCCCGCCCGCGAACACCGGCGACGCCGAGTGGTTGCCGCCGAGCCTCTCCTGCCAGTGAATCTCGCCGGTCAGGGCGTCGACGCAGGTCGCGATGCCGAAGTCGGAGACGATGTACAGCTCGTCGCCGACGAGAATCGGCGAAGGGGTCAGCGGGGCGCCCCGCCGCAGCCGCCACGCGACGTGCGACCGGGTGACGTCGCCGGCGCCGTCCGCGCGTATCGCCAGAAGCGTCGGCTGCTGGAAGCCGGTCGAGACGTAGACCAGCCCGTGGCCGAAGACCGGCCGGGGAACGTTCGAGAAACCCCGGGGATAGACGACCTCCCAGATCTGCCTCCCCGACGCCGGATCGTGCCCCGAGGTCCGGAAAGCGCTGACGTTGACGATCTGCTCGCGGCCGCCGACGTCGATGACGATGGGCGTGGAGTAGGCCTGCGACACCGGATCGGGCCGGACCGAGCGCCAGCGCTCCTCGCCCGTCCGGGCGTCGACGGCCACCAGATAGGCGACGTCGTAGCCGTCGATGCTGACGATGAGCTTGCCGTCGAGGAGGATGGGCGACCCCCCGTTGCCGTGCTGCGAGATGTAGGGGAAGCGGGTGCGCCACAGGATGTCGCCGCCGGTGCTCACGGCCGCGGTCCCGGTGGCCCCGAAGTGCACGTAGACCCGCTCGCCATCCGGATCGAGCACCGGCGTCGGCGAGGCGAAGCCGTTCTTCGGGTTGAGCGGGTAGACCTCGCTGCTGTCGAAGACCTCCACGTCGAGGGCGGGGCTGCCCGTCTCGGCGTCGAAGGCGAGCAGCCGCAGCGAGCTGCCCGCGGCGGGGTCGGTCAGCGCGGTCGTGAGCCAGAGCCGCCCGTCCGCCACCACCGGCGACGACCACCCGCTGCCGGGCACCGGCGTCTTCCACGTGACGTTCTCCGTCTCGCTCCACTCGAGCGGCACGACTTCGTCCGGCGCATGCCCCTGCCCCGTCGGCCCGCGGAACTGCGGCCAGTCGCTCGCCCGTGCGGCGGCAGCGCCGGCCAGCACGGCCACCACCGCGCACGCCGCACCCGCCGCGAGTCTCCGGATCCCGGCATCGTGGATGATCATCGCCTGTACTCCCACGGCGCATTGTATCTGGCCCCTCTGCGTGCGTGCAGGGCGCGGCGTGCGCGGGTCCCGCGCGTTCGCGCACCGGCTTGCCGCTCTGTTGCGCCGGGTCGGCTCCGTTCTTCCGGCCGGACTGGAACGTGTCGCCCGGCGGCTTCACGCGCAGGTCCTCGAAGCGGCCGCGCACAGGTCGACTGTGCGATAATGAGCACAGGCGCATGGCCTCCTTCACCCCCTCCCCGACAGCCCGTACCCGATACGCCGGCACGCCGGCCGCGCCGACCCCGACCGCGGCCCAGGACTTCCCGGGCTGCGACGCCGTCCCGCTGCCGACCTGGGAAGACGTGTGGGCCTACGACGAACGCATCGAGTACTGGTCGCGCGAGACGGGAACGGCCTGGGTGATGCGCGACGCCGGCCCCGTCCACGAGAATGCCCCGAACCTGCTGAGCGAGCTGCTGACCCGCCTCGGTCAGGAGCGCGGATCGCGCTTCCTGTTGGCCGGGGCCGTCTACCTGATGGAGCGGGACACGGACGGCCGGCCGCGGCAGGTGCTCGTGGGCGACCAGACCATCTACCTGGACCGGGAGGTCTGGCGGCCGCGCGACCCCGCCATCGTGCTGGGGGTGGACCCGCTGCCGGACGTGATTCTCGAAGTGGATCACACCACCGACGTCCGGCGCAACAAGCTGCCGGTGTACGAAGCGTGGGGTTTCCCCGAAGTGTGGGTGGACACGCCCGACGAGCCGTCGCCGAACCGTCCCCGGGGCGTGCGGCCGGGCCTGACGATCTACGTGCTCGACGCGGGCCGATTCCGCATCGTCGACGAGAGCCGCGCGCTCCCCACGTGGACGGCCGCGCAGATCCATGCTTCTCTGAACGAGCCGCGCCTCGGGCCGCGGACGCTGGCCGACCTGACGCGGGTGGGCCGGCGGCTCGGCGAGAGCGAGGGCACCACCCCCGACGACGACCCGCAGCTCGGCCGCCACCGCCGGCAGGCCCGCGCCGAAGGCATCGCGCAGGGGCGCGCCGAGGGCATCGCCCGCGAACGCGCTCTCCTCCGCAGGCTGGCGGCGCAGAAGTTCGGTCCCGCCACCGCGGCGCTGACGGCCGACGCCCTCGCCCGCATCGAAGACCCCCGCCGCCTCACCGAGGCCTTCGATCTCATCACCGCCTGCGACGACGCCGACGAACTGCTCTCCCGCCTGTCGAGCTTGCATGGGGGCCCGGAAGCCGAGACCGCGCTCTGACGCCGGCCCGCGGCCCAGCCGCCGGTACGCGTCTGGACGGCCCCGATGGTACCCACTACGCTGGTTGATTGCGCGCGGAAACACGTACGAACAGGTCCCCGCCGGCATCCAGAGTTCGATGAGATCTGGTGCGTATTCGATACCGACGAGCACAAGAAGCTGGCACAGGCCATCGAAGAAGCCAAGCAGAGCGGAATCGAGGTGGCGGTCTCCAATCCGTGCATCGAGCTGTGGCTCGTGCTCCACGCCCGGGACCAGACGGCTCACATCCATCGCCACGACGTGCAACGTCTGTCGCGGGAACTCGGCCTCACCGACGGCAAGAAGATCGCCGACGCAGCATGGGGAACGCTTGTTGAGGCCTTCCGGACCGCGAAGCAGCGCGCCCGCACCCTCGATGAACGCCATGCCGGCAACGACTCGCCACACCGGTCGAATCCCAGCACGGACGTGTGGCGGCTCGTCGATCGCCTGGACAGCGGTGCGGAGCCGACGTAGCGACGGAAATCGGGATGTCGGGGCGGAGGTCCGAGTGTCATCACGCGGGCCGGTGTTTCGTCCCTGTGGCTATAATCCCACCGTGGAGACGACACGGATCGATTTGCCGAGGCGGCGACGATGACAACACGACCTTCGAGACGTGACATGCGGAAGAAGATGCTCGCCCGGACGGCGGTCGCGGCGATCTGCGTGGCCGTCGCCGCTACGACCGCCGACGCCCAGGACGTGGAGTGGCGGTCGTACGGATCCGACGCGGCCGGCACCAAGTACTCGCCGCTCGACCAGATCGACGCGGAGACGATCGGCGACCTCCAGATCGCCTGGCGGCAGTCGGTGCTGCCCGACGCGATGCGGGAGGGACGCGAGGACTTCACGCCGTCGATCGCCTCGCAGAACACGCCGCTGATGGCGGGCGGCCGGCTCTACATCAGCTCGGCCCTCGGCACCGTCGCGGCCCTCGACGCCATGACGGGCGAGGTGCTGTGGTTCGACACGCCGCCCGACCGCGACGGCGAGCCGTTCACCCGCGTGCGGCAGACCCGCGGGGTGGCCTACTGGGAAGACTCGGAGAGCGACGACGCCCGGGTGCTCGCGGTGGTCGGCTCGCAACTCGTGGCCCTCGACGCCCGCACCGGCGAGCGCTATCCCGACTTCGGCGACGGCGGCGAGGTGGACCTGACGCAGGGGTTCGACGAGCCGGTGGAGACGTTCAGCTGGGGGTCGCCGCCCCTCGTGGTCGGCGACATCGTGGTCATCGGCTCGGCCATGAGCGACGTCACCAACCCGAACATGCCGGCGATGAAGGAGATGCCGCCGGGCGACGTGCGCGGCTTCGACGTCAGGACCGGCGAGCAGGCCTGGATATTCCACACCATCCCGCAGGAGGGAGAGGTCGGCAACGAGACTTGGCTGACTGCCATCAACGAGGACCGGCCCTCTTGGGAATATAGCGGCAACACCAACATGTGGGCGTGGCCGAGCGCGGACGAGGAGCTCGGCCTGGTGTACGTGCCGCTCTCGACCCCGACCAACGACTACTACGGCGGCTACCGCCCCGGCGACAACCTGTTCGCCGAGAGCATCGTGTGCCTCGACGCCCGCACCGGCGAGCGCGTCTGGCACTTCCAGGCGGTGCACCACGGCATCTGGGACTACGACTTCCCCGCCGCCCCCAACGTCCTCGACCTCCAGGTCGAGGGGCGCGACGAGCCGGTGAAGGCGGTGGCGGCGGTGAGCAAGCAGGCGTTCACCTACGTCTTCAACCGGGTGACGGGCGAGCCGGTGTGGCCGATCGAGGAACGGCCGGTGCCGCCCGGCGACGTGCCCGGCGAGTGGTACGCGCCGACCCAGCCGTTCCCGACGAAGCCGCCGCCGTTCGACCAGCAGGGGACGACGGTCGACGACCTCATCGACTTCACCCCCGAGCTCCGGCAGGACGCGCTGGCGGTGTTCGAGCAGTACGTGACGGGCCCGATCTTCACCGCGCCGTCGATGGTCGACGACTCGCCGGGGGGCACGAAGGGCACCCTGCAGATGCCGGGGGTGGTCGGCGGCGCCGACTGGGGCGGCTCGGCCGTCGATCCGGAGACCGGCATCCTCTACGTACCGTCGGTGCACAGCGAGGCGGTCATCGGCATCGTGCCGTCCGAGCATCCCCGCTCGGACATGCGGCTCGTGGTCGAGACGCTGGCGCCGCTGCAGGGCCCCAACGAGCTGCCGATTTTCAAGCCACCGTACGGCCGCCTCGTCGCCATCGACCTGAAGCGGGGCGAGATCCTCTGGTCGAAGGCCAACGGCGCCGGGCCGCGAGACCATCCGATGCTGAACGACCTCGACCTGCCCCCGCTCGGGCAGCCGGGCCGGGTGTCGCCCCTGGTGACGAAGTCGCTCGTCTTCCTCGGCGAGGGCGGCAACGCCGGCGTCGTGGTGCTGCAGCCGATATGGGGCGGGGCGGGCGGCAAGATGTTCCGCGCCTACGACAAGCTGACCGGCGACGTGGTCTGGGAGATGGAGCTGCCCGGGGGCACGACGGCGGCGCCGATGACCTACATGGTCGACGGCCGGCAGTACATCGTCGTCACCGTGGGCTGGGAGGACATGCCCAGCGAGTACGTGGCCCTGGCCCTGCCGGAGTGAGCGCCCCGGAGGCTCGAAGGAGGACGTTCCCATGCAACGAAGGGTGTTCGGGTGGCGCCGGATCGTCGTCGCGACGATCTGGCTGGCCGCGGCAACCGGCGCGGGACGCGCGCAGGATCACGTCGAGCACGACCCCGCCGACATCGAGTACGGCCTCGCCGTGTACCTGGCGCAGTGCGCGAGCTGCCACGGCGAAACCGGGGACGCCATCGCCGGCGTCGACCTGCGCAACGGCCCCCTGCGCCGGGCCGCCACCGACCGTGACCTGATCGGGGTCATCCGGACCGGCATCCCCGGCACCGGCATGCTGGCGTTCGAGCTCGACGCGGCGGAGATGGCCGGCATCGTCGCCTACCTCCGGAACATGACCTACGAGGCCGACGCGGTGACGCTGGGGGACGCAGCCCGCGGCCGGGCGCTCTTCGAGGGCCGGGGCGCGTGCCTCGACTGCCACCGCGTGCAGGGCCGGGGGCCCCGGGCGGCGACGGACCTGACCGCCGTGGGCGCCGAGCGGGCGCCGAGCGCCCTGCGGCGGTCGCTGCTCGACCCGACGGGCACCATGCGGCCCATCGACCGCCCCGTCGAGCTGGTGACGGCGGACGGCGAGCGGGTCACCGGGCGGCGGCTCAACGAGGACACCTACACGGTGCAGGTCCTCGACGACGACGCGCGGCTGCGGTCGTTCGACAAGGCGGATCTGCGCGAGCTCCGGGTCCTCACGACATCGCCGATGCCGGCCTACGGCGACCGGCTCGACGCGGACGAGCTGGCCGACCTGCTGGCGTACCTCGTGTCCCTGAAAGGGTGAGGCGGACGATGCGAACCAACCAGACGATGCGGCGGATCGGGTTGGCGGTGCTCCTGGGCGGACTCGCCACGGGCGCGGCCTCGGCGCAGGTGCCGTTCGAGCGTCTCCGCGACGCGGCGCAGGCGCCGGCCGACTGGCTGACCTATTCCGGCACCTACTTCAGCCAGCGCTACAGCGATCTGGACGAGGTGACTCCGGCCAACGTCGAGGACCTGCAGCTGCAGTGGGTCTACCAGACCCCGGTCTTCGGCCCCTGGCAGGCCACGCCGCTGGTCGTCGACGGCGTCATGTACCTGACCCAGCGGCCAAACGACGTGGTGGCCCTCGACGCCCGGACCGGGCGTGTGTTCTGGGTCTACCGCTATCCGACCCCGCCCGACCACCGGGCCTGCTGCGGCTCGAACAACCGCGGCGTCGCCATGCTCGGCGACCGGCTGTTCATGGCCACCCTCGACGCCCACGTGGTGGCCCTCGACGCAGCAACGGGGGCCGAGCTGTGGGACGTCGAGCTCGCCGACAAGGAGCTGGCCTACTCGTTCACCCTCGCCCCGCTGGTCGTGAAGGACAAGGTCATCATAGGCTCGGCCGGCGGCGACCGGGGCATCCGCGGCTTCATCGCGGCCCTCGACGCGGCCACCGGCGAGGAGGCGTGGCGTTTCCACACCATCCCCGGGCCGGGCGAGCCGGGGCACGAGACATGGGAGCCGTGCCCGCCCAATCCCGAGACCTACTGCGACCCCGAGGCGTGGCGGCACGGCGGCGCCGCGGCGTGGCTCACCGGGTCGTACGACCCCGAGCTGAACCTCATGTACTGGGGCCTCGGCAACCCCGGACCCGACTTCAACCGCGAGCAGCGGCCGGGCGACAACCTCTACTCCGACTCGGTGGTCGCCCTCGACGCCGACACCGGCGAGCTGCGCTGGCACTTCCAGTTCACGCCGAACGACCCCTACGACTACGACTCGGTGCAGATACCGGTGCTCGCCGACTTCGAGCGCGGCGGGGTCACCCTGAAGGCGATGCTCTGGGCCAACCGCAACGGCTTCTACTACGTGCTCGACCGCGCGACGGGCCGCTTCCTCACCGGCCGTCCCTTCGTGACCGTCAACTGGGCGGAGGGGCTCGACGACAGCGGCCGCCCCGTCGAGACGCCCCAGCCGCCGGGGGCGCCGACCTTCCCCGGCGTCCAGGGCGGGACGAACTGGTACTCGCCGTCCTTCAGCCCCCGCACGGGGCTGTTCTACGTCCCGGCGTGGGAGGACTATGCGTCGGTCTTCGACGGACAGCCGCAGGAGTACGTGCCGGGGCGCTCGTTCGTCGGCGGGCGGCCGAGGACGGCGGCGCCGGTGCCCGACGCGCCCACCGTGCCGGGGCTGACGCGTGGCCCCATCAACACCTGGACCGACGCAGCGGGGTCCGGAGCGGTGGTCGCGCTCGACGCGCTGACCGGCGTGCCGCAATGGAAGTTCGAGATGACCGACGTCACCAGCAGCGGTATTCTCACCACCGCGTCGGACCTGCTGTTCACGGGCACCCGCTCGGGCTACTTCCAGGCCCTCGACGCGCGCAACGGCGACCTCCTGTGGCGGACAAGCCTCGGCGGTCAGATCACCAACGGTCCGATGACCTTCGAGGTGGCCGGCCGGCAGTACGTGGCGGTCATCGCCGGGCACTCTCTCTCGACGTTCGCCCTGCGCGAGTGAGGACAGGGGAGGGCTCCTCCGGGGCTCTCAATGCTGAGGGATGCTCGGTCCGATCCGGCCAGCCTCTTGGCGCCGCCCGGAGACGCCGTGAACGCCACGCAAGCATGAATATCTGAAGTAGCGCTTTGGATATTCATGCTTGGAGCTCGAGCGGACGAGCCGCGGCTCACGCGGTCGATGCACTCGGCGTTGACCGACCTGATGCTCGACCGCCTGCTCGTGGTGTTCCCAGGCGATTCCCGGTTCCCGTTGCGGGAACGAGTGGAAGCGGTCGGACTCGCGAGCGCTTGCGCGGAGGGGCTCTGAGGTCGGCGCCGCCGGACGGAATCCCTCCCGCGCCGCGAGCCGCCCCCCCCGCGGGTCAGCGGAGATCGACGGCGACGAGGGTGTCGGTGTTCCGTGCGTAGAGGCGACCGTCGGCCAGGGCCGGGTAGGCGCGCACGACCCCCGGCAGAATCCTCGCGCGCGCGAGGGGGCGGAGAGCTTCGGGGGTCGCCTCGGCCAGCATCAGCTCGCCGCTCTCGCGCAGAATCACGAGGACATCGCCGGCCAGGGTGACGGTGCCGGCGCCGAAGCGGTCCTCGCTCCAGCGGACGGCGCCGGATCGCGCGTCGACGGCCCGCAGGCTCGGGCTGTACTCCTGCCGGCCGTGATAGCCGTACAGCACGCCGTCGTGCTCGACCGCGGTGGCGTAGTGGTTGGTCATGCTGTCGTCGCCCGACCACTCCTCGGCCAGCGTCCCGCCCTCTATCCTCAGCAGGGCGGCGCCGGTGCCGTAGCTGGCGGAGATGAACACGCTGTCGCCGAGGACCAGCGGCGTGGCCGCGTTCACCGAGGCCCCGAGGCGCGAGCGCCACCGCAGCTCGAACCGGACCTCGCCCGAGGCGGGATCGAGCCCCACGAGCCCGGTGCGGGTGAAGACGAGGGCGAGGCGCCGCCCCCCGAAGGTGCCGGCGGCCGGGGACGAGTAGCTGGCCTCGTGGTCGGTCGCGGTCCACAGCTCGTCGCCGGTGGCGGCGTCAAAGGAGACGATGCCGCCGCGGCGGCCGCCCACGTTGGCGATGACCCGCCCGTCCTCGACGAGGGGCGAGCCCGCCGCCCCGAAGAACCCCTTGCGCACGCCGTAGCGATCGTGGGTGTCGACCTGCCAGACCCCGGCCCCGGTCTCGAGATCGACGGCGTGGAGCTGGCCCTGCGCGCCGAACGTGTACACCCGCCCGTCGGCGACGACGGGCACCGACCGCGGCCCCTCGTCGAACCCGAAGTCGTCGCGGTAGCTGGTCGGGTAGTCGTAGCGCCAGACGGTGTCGCCGGTCGCGGCGTCGAGGGCCTCGACGACCTCCCGCCTCCCCACGCGGTGAAACACGATGACGCGGTCGCCGCTCACCACCGGACCGGCGAAGCCGGCCCCCACCGGCCTGGACCACAGGCGACGCGGGCCGCCGTCGGGCCAGCTCGCGGCCAGCGGCGCGCCGGCGTAGCGCCCGTCCCGCGCCGGCCCGAGAAACTGCGGCCAGTCCTGGGCCGCCACCTCGACCGTCGCCGCCGCGACGATCATCGCGAGGGCGCTCCACCGCATCCGGCGCCGTGTCCCTGTCATGGTTCGTCCTGACCGCATGTCGGGCGTGACTCCACGATCCCGGCCAGCCGGGTAGACGGTGGCCGCATTCCAACCGACCGCCCGGATCGGCGATCGGACGATGCCCGGACAGCCAACGCGCGACTCTCGTCTCCGGGCTGTCAAGGGCAATCCGCCGAGGCCTCACGAGAAGCTCTGCATCGCGTCCGCCTCCGACTCGAACGAGTCGAACACCATCTCGAGCTTCGTGGTCACTATCAGGTCCTGGACCCGCTCGGTGAGGTTGAGGAGCTTGAGCTGGCCGCCCGCACCAACGACGGCGCTGCGCATCGACAGCAGCCAACTGAGCCCCGCGCTGTCGATGTGGGACACGGCCCCGAGATTCAGGAGCAGCCGGTTGCGCCCGCCGCCGATGAGACCTTCGACTCGGTCCGCGAGCGATTCCCCCCCTGCCCCGACCACCTTGCCGGAGAGATCGAGAATGGTGACCGGACCCTCGTCCCGCTGGTTGATTCGAAGCGCCATGGTTGACCCCCCTTGTATTCCCAATGCTGACCCAAATGGAGCCGGCACGCAACACGGACATCCGCACCGCCGCCCCCCCGGGGGGGACATCGGCGTGGCCCGCCAATCGTCGCCGCAGGAATTCGCGCACACCCTGGCCGCGAGCGGCACGTCGCCGGCAACGTCGAGCGGCCTCCATGGTATAAGGGTTCGGTCGGACGGCCGGCGGTCACCGGTGGAGAACACCGGCCCGAGCGGCGCGGAGGAACCCACACGGGCGGAGGATCGCACATGCGTATCGCGCGGCGCCGTCTCCCGGCGGGAATCGCCCTGCTGCTCGCCGTCGGCCTGGTGGCCTCGCTCGCGGCCGCGGCCGGCGCACAGCGGTTCTTCGGCGAGGGCAACATGCCCCCCCGCTATCCGCCCCCCTCGATGCCCGACCGCGACTTCGCGTTCTGCAAGCTGATGTACCGCAGCGTCCGCTACGAGGCGCTCGGCATGGGCTGGATCACCGACTACCCGTACGCGGGCATCAACCTGATGTTCCGGTTCTCGGACCTGACGACGGCCCAGGTGAGCCTCGACCGCCGGGGCGAGCCCAACCACTGGGTGGTGTCGCTCACCGATCGCGAGCTGTTCAACTGCCCGTTCATCATGGCCGCCGACGCCGGCACCATCGGCCTGAGCGGGTCGGAGATCACGCAGCTCCGCAACTATCTGCTGAAGGGCGGGTTCCTGTGGGTCGACGACTTCTGGGGCACCGCCGCGTGGCAGCACTGGCAGTCGGAGATCAGCCGGGTTCTGCCGCCGGCCGAGTACCCCATCCGCGACCTGCCGCTCGACCACCCGGTGTTCCGGTCGCTGATGTACATCGACGAGGTCCCGCAGATCACCGCCATCCAGTTCTGGTGGCGCAGCGGCGGCACGACGTCGGAACGCGGCCGGGACAGCGAAGAGGCCCACCTGCGGGCCATCACCGACGAGGACGGGCGCATTCTGGTCCTGATGTCGCACAACACCGACGTCGCCGACGCCTGGGAGCGGGAGGGCGAGGACCCGCGGTTCTTCCAGCAGTTCTCGCCCAACGGCTACGCCCTCGGCATCAACGTCCTGCTCTACGCGATGAGCCATTAGCGGCTGTGTTGGAGAAACGTTGCGACGGCCTCGACAGTCTTCCGTGCATGTGGCGCCCGTTCAGCCGTTGGCCCGCCTCCAGGGCCGTCCACCAGGAGCAAGCACCGTGAAACGGAGCAACGCAGCCCCCCGCCGTCTCGCCGTCGTGATCGTCGCGCTCGGCATGCTGGCCGCCCTCGCGCCCGCGGCGGCGGCCCAGGACTCGGCCGGCGTCCGCATGGTCCCCCCGGAGGGCGACGGCGCCCGCTACTGGTCGCGCTGGCGTGGACCCTCGGGACAGGGCGTGGTCGAAGGCACGGGATACCCCGACCGGTGGTCGGACACCGAGAACGTCCTCTGGAAGGTCCCGGTGCCCGGCCGGGGCCATTCCTCGCCCATCGTGTGGGGCGACCGCATCTTCCTGACCACCTCTCGCGACCGCGGGCGGCGGGTCTCGATTCTGAGCTACCGCCGGTCCGACGGCATGCTGCTGTGGCAGGCCGACGCCCCGAACGGCCCGGGCGAACGCACCCACGGCAAGAACAGCCCGGCGTCGGCGACGGTGACCACCGACGGCGAGCGGGTGTACGCCTCGTTCGGCAGCCGCGGGCTGCTCGCCGTCGACTTCGACGGCAACATCGTCTGGCACCACGAGCTGAGCCGCATCGACAACTACCACGGCCCCGCCGGGTCGCCGCTGCTCTACCGCGACAGCATCATCATCTATCAGGACCAGAACCGGGGCGCGTTCGTCATCGCCCTCGACGCGCGCACCGGGGAGACGCGTTGGCGGACCCCACGGGCGGCGCGGGTCGGCTGGGGCACGCCGATCGCCATCAGCGTCGGCGACCACGACGAGCTGATCGTCAGCAGCCAGCGGTACGTCCTGTCCTACAATCCCTCGACCGGCGAGGAGCTTTGGCGCTGCGAGGGCATGCTGCGCGAGGTCATCCCCACCCCCGCGGTCGGGCACGGGCTCGTCTACTGCGCCTCGGGCCGGGCGGGGCCGACGCTGGCCATCCGGCCCGGCGGACGCGGCGACGTCACCCGCACCCACGTCGAGTGGAGCATCACCCGCGGCTCGCCGTTCGTGCCGTCGCCGACCGTCTACGGCGACTACCTGTACCAGATCAACGACATGTCGAGCATCCTCACCAACCTGAACGCGCGGACCGGCGAGACGGTGTGGCAGGAGCGCCTCGGTCGCCCGCGGCGCGAGGGCATCTCGGCGTCGCCGATCGTCGTCGACGACAAGCTGTTCGTCACCAACGACGAGGGCCAGACCTTCGTGCTGAAGACGGGCCCGGATTTCGAGATCCTGCACGTCAACGACATCGGGGCCCCCACCCTCGCCTCGCCGGCCCTGGTCGACGGCATCTGGTACATCCGGACCGCGAACGAGCTGTTCGCCATCGGGTACTGATACAATCAAGACTGCGATGCGCCGATAGGCTGCTCTCGGGAACAGCTGCCGCTCTTGAGCGGCAGCCCCGAGTCTCGCGGCGGTCCACCGGCGGGTCGCTTCGGCCCGTGAACGACTCGGCCACGGCTGTACCCCTCCTTCGGCACGCCTCTACAAGAACGTAGATTCAGGTCGCGGGGCAAGAACAGGGATGTGGATCGCATTGGTCCCGGCGGTCGGATACCGCCGTCTCTGCAGGCACGCCGCGACGCGTCCTCGCATGGCATCAAATTTGCTTAACGTAACTGCGGAAGCGAGCCGCACTCGCTCCGCCCCCGCGCCACCGGTTGACCCGACACCCTGGAGACACTCGACGATGACAGCAGCGCGCAGCGACTTCCTCGTGGAAGAGCACGGCCCCCTGACGGCGCCGACGGCCGCCCCGCGGCTCGACGCCCCGGCTTCCGACGGCGCCTGGAGCGACTATCCGTGGGCCGGGCGGGACGCGGCCGCCACCGCCCAGCGGCTCCAGACCGCAGCCTGGATCGAGGAGATTCTCGCCGACCTCGACGATCGGCGCTGATCGCGTCAAGCATGACCCGCCCGACGGCGCCGGCGTCGGGCTCACGCGGACCCCGCCGGGGGCCCGCTGCTCCGACGGGACTCCCGGATCGGGCATCGGAGACAGAACGAAATGAAACCGTTTGTCGTCAACTCGCACCGCCGGCTCGTCTTCCCGTCCAACTTCTTTCCCGAACCGGACTTCTCGTCGATCGACACCGTCGACGACCTCGAGGCCATCGTGCGGCGCGACTTCGAGGTCAAGGCGCCGACCGGCTCGGAGATCGCGGCGCGGGCGGAATCGGGCGGGTACGCCAACCGTTACGAGCTGCTGCGCGATCTGGGGCTGCACCTGTTCTGGATGAACCGCTACGTCATCACGATGTACGAGAAGCGGCCGACCCGGTGGCGCGACGTGCCGAGGCGCCGCGAGGATCTCTTCATCCCGGCCCTGACGCCCTGGGAGGACGGCGAACGCAAGGTCGCGGCCGTCGAGGCCTGCTACCGCCAGCTGCCCGCGGCGTGGTCGCCCGAGGTCGAGCACGAGCTGTACCGCATGCTGTTCGACGTGTTCCGCCACAAGCGGCACCACGCGACCGACCTGCCGGCAATCAAGCCGACGGTCACCGAGGCCGTCGCCACCGGCTCCCAGCTGGTGTACCGGCTCGGATTGTTCGAGCCGGACTATCCCCGGTTCAGCCTGGGAGACATCCTCGACTGCCACGAAAGCGTGCCGGAGCTCGAGGCCCTGCGGCGCTGGACGATGACCCTGCACAACCAGTATCCGTGGGACCGCTCGGACACCCGGCTGACCCCGGTGGGGGCCCTGAAGGGCGACGACGTCGTGATCGTCTACCAGCCCCGCACCACGGACGTGATGGACTTCATCCGGCGCGTGAAGAACGGCGCGCCGCGCCGGCCGCGCGTTCCCCCGGCCCTGCCGCCGCGGCACCCGGTCACCCCCCTCGCACCCGTGCAGGTGCGGTCCCAGTTCGCGGTGCAGCCCCGCATCGAGGCCCTCGCCGTGCGGCGCGGCGAGCTCCTCTGCACCAACGACGACATCATCCGCAACTCGGCGTCCAACTGGTCGCCGATGAGCGCGGCGCAGATTGCCGCCAAGACCGGCATCGAGAGCCGCTGCTACACCGAGGGCGGCCTCGAGCACCTCGCCCTCGACGCGGCGCTGAGCGCGCTGGAGCGGGCCGGCCGGTCGCCCGAGGAGATGGGCGCGGTCCTCTTCTGCACCTGCACCAACACCCGGCTGCTGCCCTCGGCCGCCACCTGGCTGTCCGGACAGCTCGGCATGCTCCAGACCCACACCTCGGTCGACCTCGTCGCGGCGTGCGCCGGCTTTCCCTACGGCCTGGTGGACGCGGCCCGCATCCTGCAGGAGGTCCGGCGTCCGATCCTGCTGGTCTGCGCCGAGAAGTTCTCCGACAAGGTGGGCAGCGTGCGCACGTCGCGCATGATCTTCGGCGACGGCGCCGCCGCCCTCGTCGTGGCCCCGGCTGCGGACGGCGCCCCCGGCGACATCGACGTGCTGCAGACCTACGCCAGCGGCCCCGAGAGCCAGGTGAACTCGATCATCTGGCCCAACGTCGAGTTCGGCTGCGACATCACCGTCTACGGGCCCGAGGTCAAGGCGCTCGTCAAGCGCTATCTGGAGCAGATGATCGGGGAGCTGCAGGCCCTGCCCCATCCCGACGGCAAGCCGGGGACCCTCATCGACGCGGTCGACCTGATCATCCCGCACCAGGCCAACAAGCGCATGGTGATCGATCTGGCCGAGCAGGCGGGCATCGGCCGCGACCGGATGTACTTCAACATCGCCCGGGTCGGCAACACCTCGGCCGCGAGCATTCCGCTGGCGATTCACGACGCGGTCCGCGAGGGCGTGCTCTCGACGCCGACCCGCGTGTTCACGCCCGGCTTCGGCGCCGGCGCCGTCGCCGGCTACGCGGTCCTGCGCGTCGACCCGGCCGTCGTCGCGCCGGAGCGGACGGGGCCGCCGGCGGCGGTTGACGCCGGCCCGCTGCCGGCACCTCCCCACACGTCGTCATCGGCCGACGTGGAGGCGGCCTTCGGGAGCTGACTTCTCGACGTCGCGGCGGCGGACGCCGGCTGTCCCGGCGCCCGCGGGTCCGTGGGCGGCCGTGTTACGCTTCGGGCCGATTCGCCGGGTCGCCGCCGCAACCGGCGGCAGAGCCCCACGCGGCACCGGGCGTGGCGAGGGAGCGCATCGGGTCAGGCGACGGAGAGCGACGCAGCCCGGGCAAGATACATCGTTGGCGGAATGCGTCGGGGCCGTCTCACGGTCGGCAGACGTGGAGGAATCAGGATGTTCACAGGGAAGGTCGCCGTCGTCACCGGGGGATGCCGCGGCATCGGCGCCGCCATCACGCAGTGCCTCGCCGAGGCCGGCGCCCACGTCGCGGCCGGCTACAACCGGGGGGCGGAGACCGCGGAGGCCCTCGCGGCCGGCCTGCGGGCCGAGGGCCGCTCGATCTCGCTGCACCAGGGCAACGTGGCCGAGCCCGACTCCTGCGCTCGGGTGATCCGGGAGGTGATCGACCAGCAGGGGCGCATCGACTTCCTGGTCAACAACGCAGGCATCAACGTCGACAAGACGGTGCGCAAGATGACCGTCGACGACTGGCACGCGGTCCTCCGGGTGAACCTCTCCGGCGCGTTCTACATGATCAAAGCGGTGCTCAACCACATGACCGAGCGCGGCAGCGGCCGCATCGTCAACATCAGCTCGGTCATCGGCCAGAGCGGCAACATCGGGCAGGCCAACTACGCGGCGTCGAAGTCAGGGCAGTTCGGGTTCACCAAGAGCCTCGCCCTCGAGGTGGCGCGCAAGGGCATCACCGTCAACTGCGTGGCCCCCGGGTTCATCGAGACCGAGATGGTCGCCTCGGTCCCCAAGCCGGTGATGGAGCAGATCGTCGACCGCATCCCGCTGGGCCGTCTCGGGCAGGCCTCGGAGGTCGCGCGCTGCGTGCGGTTCCTGCTCGAGGACGAGGCGGGGTACATCACCGGCGCGATCCTCACCGTCAACGGCGGTCTCGAGATGTAGACCCGCCGGCCAAGGGTATGTCCGCCAAGCGATCCGGTCCCGACGTCGGCCTCGGCGAGTTCATCCGCCGCCAGCGCGAGCTGGGACACCTCTCGGTCCGCCAGCTCGCGGACGTGTGCGGCATCTCGAACGCCTATCTCAGCCAGATCGAGCGCGGCCTGCGGAACCCCAGCAGCTTCGTCCTCAAGGCCCTCGCCGACGGGCTGGAGATGTCCGCCGAGACGCTGTACGCCCAGGCCGGAATCCTCGACCCGTCGGAGGGCGAGGCGAGCGACGTCGTCGAGGCCATCCGCCGCGACCCCTACCTGTCGGCCCGCCAGCGCGAGATGCTCGTCGAGATGTACGAGTCGTTCCGCAAGGTGAACGACGCCGCCCGGTGATTCCCGGCGGATCGAGCTTCGGCGCAACCCCCCGCCGACCCGTCGTGAGAAGTGCTTGCAAAAGTTACCAGTCCCTGTTACCATCCTCGGGTCGCTCGACGGGTCGGACCACGGCGGGCGGCGAGGGCGCCGCGCACGGACGCCGGCTCAGGCTCGCATTCTTCGTTCTCGAGGAGAATCCCCATGATCAACTGGACCAAGCAGACCGACGACATGCTGCAGGCGTGGACGGACACCCAGAAGAAGCTGTGGAGCAGCTGGGCCGAGGCGACCGAGCAGCAGGCCAGCCAGACCCAGCTCGCCGAGACCTGGCGGAAGGCCGTCGACACCTGGGAGGAGGCGGTCAAGAACGGTCTCGACACGCAGAAGGCGGCCATCCGCAGCCTCGCCGACAGCGCGTCGGCCGTCCCCAGCATCCCCCAGGACCTGCTGGACTGGGCCGAGCAGACCCAGGCCCTGAGCACCCGCTGGACCGAGGCCCAGAGCGAGCTCTGGGAGAGCTACTTCGGCATGGTCCGCAAGGCGGTGCCGGTGAAGATGCTGGGCACCATCGACGACGAGAACCAGAAGCTGTTCGCGGCGTGGCAGGAGTCGGTCGAGAAAGTCAGCGCGGCCCAGTCGGCGTGGGCGCAGATGTGGACCGAGCGCGCGGCCAGCGCGGTGCCGAAGGGGGCTCCCCGCACCACCGCCAGGACGAGGCCCGCTGCGAAGTCCGCCGCGTAGCGACTCGCGGACTCGCTCCGGCGTGACGGCCCGGCGACCGGGCCGTCACGCCCGCTCTCGATGACGAATCCGGCCCGCGCCGGCGTTCGTCCCCGCGGAAGGAGATGACCGGCATGTCGGTGCAGTCCACCGCCAGCGACGCGAACGCCTGGTCGGCCTGGCAGACCGAGTTCGAGCGCACCATCCAGCGCGTCCGCAACATCGGCGAGCTCGTGGCCGAGTCCAACGAGCCGGCGGTCGGCCAGAGCCCGCGGCGCGAGGTCTACCGCAAGCACAAGGCGCGCCTGTACCGCTACGAGGGCACGGCCCGCTACGACACGCCGGTGCTCTTCGTTCCGAACCTCGGCATCAGCCGCCCCACCGTCTTCGACCTCCTGCCCCAGGCCAGCTTCATCGGCTACATGGTGGAGCAGGGGTTTCCGTTCTACCTGCTCGACTGGGGGGTCTTCGGCCCCGAGGACGACCACCTGACCTTCGCCGACTGCGCCACCCGCATTCTGCCCCGGATGGGGCGGAAGCTGCTGGCCGACGCGGACGCCGAGGCCTGCTCGGTCGTGGGCTACTGCATGGGGTCGCCGCTCGCGGTCAGCTTTCTCGGCAGCCACCCCGAGTTCCCGGTCAAGAACCTCGTCAACCTCGCCGGCCCCATCGACTTCGAGGACGCGGGGCTCTTCGGCTGCTGGCTCGACCCCCGGTACTTCGACGTCGACAAGCTGGTCGACACCCTGGGGCAGATGCCGGCCGAGATGGTGCAGCTCGGCTTCAAGCTGCTCCGCCCCACCATGGACATGAGCACCGGCCTGAACCTGTGGTGGAACGCCTGGAACGACCGCTATCTCGAAGGCTACAAGGCGCTCCAGAAGTGGGCCTCCGAGTACGTGCCGTTTCCCGGCGAGTTCTTCCGGCAGTGGGTCACCGACTTCTACCAGGAGAATCGACTGGCCCGGGGCACCCTTCAGCTCAACGGCCGGGCGGTCGACGTGGAGAGCATCACCTGTCCCCTCCTCGTGGTCGGGGCCCGGGACGACAACATCGCCCCGCCGGCGGGCGTCAGGGCGCTCGTCGACCTCGTCGGGAGCCGAGACAAGGACTACATGGAGCTGCCCGGCGGCCACATCTCGCTGATCGCCGGCCGGAGCGCATCGCGCGACTGCTGGCCGCACGTGGCGAGCTGGCTCGCGGCGCGATCGTAGGAACCCGCGCGGCGAACGGCGCGGTTTCGCGGCAGGCTCGGTCGGTTGGAGAGAGGAGCCCGGAGGCGACGGCCTTCCGGCCAGGGAGTTTCAGATGGCAGACCCCACTTCGGACCGCGACGACCTGTTCGCGCAGTGGCGGAAGCAGGTGGAGGCGGGCACCGACGCGTGGATCAAGACGGTCCGGCAGATGGCCAGCCAGGGCCAGGTCCCTCCCCCGCCCGACCCGGCGCAGTTCTGGCGTCAGTTCTCGAACGCGGGTCCGTTCAACGCGTCCCCGTTCACGGGGGCGGGGCCCATCGATCCCGAGGTGCTGGCCCAGTGGAAGCGATTCCTCGACGACTGGATCGCCGCGTGGAGCCGGGCCCTCGAGCAGGCGATGGGAACCGAGGCGTTCGCGGAGGCCCTCGGCAAGACCCTCGACCAGTTCCTGACCGTCCAGGGCAAGGCCCGGCAGGCGGTGGAGCGCTCCGGCAAGGCCGCGATCGACGCCGTCGGCCTGCCCTCCCGCGAGCAGGTGGTCGGCCTGTCGCGGCAGATGATGGAGCTCGATGATCGGCTCGAGGCGATCGAGGACAGGCTCGAGGCGGACAAGCCCGAGGACAAGGCCGAGGCGGACAAGCTCGAGGCGATCGAGAACAGGCTCGGGGAGCTGGAGGCCAAGCTCGCGAGGCTCGACGGGCTCAAGAACAAGCTCGGGGGGCTCGACGACAAGCTCGGGAGGCTCGAGGGGCTCGATGGCAAGCTCGGGGGGCTCGGCGACAGGCTCGAGGCGCTCGGCGACAAGCTCGAGGGGCTTGATGACAAGCTCGACGCCCTCGGGGACCGCCCCCCGGACGCGGCGCCGGACGCGGGCGACCGGCCCCAGCCGCGCCGGGCGACCGGACGGAAGACCGCGGGCGGGAAGACCGGCGCCGGCGCCGTGAAAGCCGACGCCGGTGCGGCGAGGCCGGGCGGCAGCACCGCGAAGGCCCGCGGCAGCACCGCAAAAACCGGCGGCAGCGCCGCGAAGACCGGACGCGGCGGCGCGCGAACGCCGAAGCGCCGAGCGTGACGGCGGCCGGACGCGACGACCATACTACCGGCGCTCCCGCCGCGAGACGCCGAGGCGTCGGGCGGGACGGCGGACGGACGAGTACGACCATTGCGCCGCGGCCGGGCATAGCCCGCGCGGACGGAGACGGATGGGACGGATGCGAGGACGCCCCCTGCAGGACCTGACCGTCGGCGACACGGCGGAGCTGGCCCGCGTCGCCACCGCCGGAGACGTGGCGGAGTTCATCGACTCCATCGGCGACCACAACCCCATTCACCAGGACTACGAGTACGCCGCCTCGACCCGGTTCGAGAAGCCGATCGTGCCCGGCATGTGGACGGCCGCCCTGATCTCCGCCGTGCTGGGCACGAAGCTCCCGGGCCCCGGCTGCATCTACGTCGGCCAGGAGATCGCGTTCACCCGGCCCGTCTACTTCGGCGATCGCATCACCGCGCGGGTCGAGGTGGTGGAGCGGCTGCCCGAGCGCAACCGGGTGCGGCTGAAGACCGTGTGCGTCAACCAAGAAGGCCGGGAGGTGCTGGTCGGCGAGGCCCTGCTGTCGCCCCCGAGGCAGGCCGTCGCGTACACGCGGCGGGAGACCGGCCCGGCCCGGGTCGCTCACTGGGCCCTGCAGCCGACCCTCTGGGCCGCCCACACGACCAGCGCGTGGGCGCGGCTGGGCACTGCGTGGGTCTCGGCGTGGCACGGGGCGCCGCATCGGCCCGGCGGCAACGGCGGCGCCGCCCGATCCTGACCGCGGGAGCGCCGGGCGGGCGTGTACACTGACGCCCGATGCCTGATCGCGCTCCCGACGTGACCGGAGATCTGTGCGACCTGCCGGCGCGCCGCCTCGCCGAGCTGATCCGCGGCCGGGCGGTGTCGGCGCGCGAGGTGATGCGGGCCCATCTCGACCGCGTCGACCGGGTAAATCCTGACGTCAACGCCGTCGTCACCTGCGTGCCCGACGCCGCCCTCGACGCGGCCGACGCCGCCGACGCGGCCCTCGCGGCCGGCCGCGAGGTCGGCCCTCTGCACGGCCTTCCCGTCGCCCACAAGGACCTCTTCGTCACCGCCGGCATCCGCACCACGTTCGGCAGCCGCGCCTTCGAGCACCACGTGCCCGACGAGACCGCCCTCATCGTCGAGCGCGAGCGCCGAGCCGGCGCGATTACCCTCGGCAAGACCAACACGCCCGAGCTGGGCGCCGGGTCGCAGACCTTCAACGAGGTGTTCGGGGCGACCCGCAACCCGTATGACCTGTCGAAGACGTGCGGCGGCAGCAGCGGGGGGGCCGCCGTCGCCCTCGCCACCGGCATGGTGCCGGTCGCCGACGGCAGCGACTTCGGGGGCTCGCTGCGGAACCCCGCCAGTTTCTGCAACGTCGTCGGGTTCCGCCCGTCGTCGGGCCGGGTGCCGCGCTGGCCCAGCGCCGCCCCGTGGTTCTCGTTCCACGTCCACGGCCCCATGGCCCGCACCGTGGCCGACGTAGCCCTGTTGTTCGACGCCATCGCCGGCCCCGACCCGCGGGCCCCGCTGTCGCTGACGGTGCCGCCTGTCGCCGCGAGCCGCGCCCTCGATCGCGACCTCGCCGGCGTGCGCATCGGCTGGTCGCCCGATCTCGGCGTGCTGCCGGTGGAGCCGGAGGTGCGCGCCGTCCTCGAGGGCGGCCGGGCCGTATTCGAGGACCTGGGATGCCTCACCGACGAGAGCGCCCCCGACCTCGACGGCGCCCACGAGGTTTTCACCACCTGGCGGGCCTGGTACTTCGACCTCGCGTTCGGCCCCATCCTCGACCGCCATCCCGGCGTTTTGAAGGACACCGTGGTCTGGAACATCGAGGCCGGCCGCGCCCTGCGGGGACCGCAGATCGCCGAGGCGGAACGCCGACGCGCCGCCCTCCACCGCCGGCTGCGGGCCTGGTTCGAGGAGCACGACTTCCTGGTGCTGACGGTGGCCCAGGTCGCGCCGTTCGACGTCGACCAGCCGTACGTGACTGAGATCGCCGGCGAGACCCTGCCCACCTACCTCGACTGGATGAAGTCGTGCTACCTCGTCAGCGCGACCGGCCATCCCGCGATCTCGGTGCCCTGCGGGTTCACGCCCGCCGGCCTGCCGGTGGGGCTGCAGATCGTCGGGCGCCCCTATGACGACCTCGGCGTGCTGCAGCTCGCCCACGCCTTCGAGCAGGCGACCGACTGCCGGCGCCGCCGGCCGCCGATTCTGGCCGCCTGACGGGCGGCGCGGCCGGCCTGCGCTCACCGGCCGACCGGGCCCACCACGGCCGACCTCACCAGGCCGGACCGTCCGCCAGGCCGGGACCACTCCGACCTCGACATCACTCTTCCCGCGCGTGGAGGATGCCGATGGGGATGTGGCGGGATCTAAGTCCAGACGACTCTCCGCGCTTGGATGATGCGGTGGTCGCTCCGCAAACCGGACGACTCCAGGATTGACACGGCGACATTGGTGTTACAACGTACGCGTTGAACACAGGGGGGGGCCTCGCCACGGGCTCCAGGAACGGACGACCGGTGCGGCGGCCCTCGGTGCCGATCGCGGCCGTCGCTGAAGTCGTCTGGGCGCAACGGGGGACGAGACGATGCAAACGCGACTGATACGCGGTATCGGCGGCATGCCGGCGTTCATGGCCGCCCTGGTGATCGCGGCCATGACGGCGCTCTGGCTCGGTGTGGCGGCGACCGCCCAGGCGCCGCTCGACGCGGACGACATCGGCGGCGTCGTGCGGAGCCCGAGCGGCCCCGAGGCGGGAGTCTGGGTGATCGCCGAGACCGACGACTTCGACACCCGGTTCCGCAAGATCGTGGTGACCGACGACGACGGGCGCTACGTGCTGCCCGACCTGCCCGACGCCACCTACGACATCTGGGTCCGCGGCTACGGCCTCCGGGACTCCGAGCCGGTCTCCGGCCGGCCCGGCGACTCGCTCAACCTCGACGCGGTCCTCGCCGCCGACGCGCGCGAGGCGGCGCAGGTCTACCCCGCCAACTACTGGTACTCGCTCGTGGAGGTGCCGGCCGAGGACGAGTTCCCCGGCACCGGCGACTCCGGCAACGGCATCTCGCCGGGCATGCGGCACCAGGCGGCCTGGATCGACGGCCTGAAGCAGGGTTGCCAGCTCTGCCACCAGCTCGGGAACCAGGCGACCCGCGAGGTGCTGAACCCCGGCGACTTCGACTCGACCGAGGCGGCGTGGGCGCACCGCGTCCGCGTGGGCCAGCGCGGCGCCCTGATGGACGGCTACCTGCGCCGCTTCGGGGCCGAGCGCGCCGTCGCGATGTACGCCGACTGGACGGACCGGATCATGGCCGGCGAGGTGCCCCCGGCGCCGCCGCGCCCGCGGGGGCGCGAGCGCAACGTGGTGCTGACCCTGTGGGAGTGGGGCGGCGAGGCGGGCTACATCCACGACGAGATCGCGACTGACAAGCGGAACCCGCGGGTGAACGCCGGCGGCCCCGTCTACGGGGTCGAGTTCGCCAACGACAAGCTGGTCTGGGTCGACCCGCGCACCAACGAGGCCCGCGAGGTGGTCCTGCCGGTGCGCGACACGCCCGGCGAAGGCGACTTCCGGTCCTACATCGACCGGGAGAACCTCGAGCCGTCGATCTACTGGGGCGACGAGCTCATCTGGAACAACCCCGGCAACCCGCACAACCCGATGATGGACGGGCAGGGGCGGGTGTGGATGACGCACCAGATCCGCGGTCCCGGCAACCCCGCGTGGTGCCGGGAAGGATCGGAAAACCCCTATGCGCAGCACTACCCGCTGAACCGGGCGGCGCGGCACGTCGCCTACTACGATCCGGCGACGGAGGACGTCGAGCTCATCGACACCTGCTTCAACACCCACCACCTGCAGTTCGGCTACGAGGACGGCGAGCGCCTGTACCTCAGCTCGGTCGGCCCCGTCATCGGCTGGCTCGACGTCGACGTGTACGAGGAGACGGGCGACGCGCAGGCCGCGCAGGGCTGGTGCCCGCTCATCGTCGACACCAACGGCGACGGCCGCATCACCGAGTGGGTGGGCCGCGCCGGCGACGCCGACCCGGCCCTCGACAAGGAGATGGGCGGCGGATGGTACGGCATCGTCCCCGACCCGACGGCGGACAGCGTGGTGTGGGCGGCCTCGGGCGGGGTGCCCGGGCAGATCGTGCGGCTGGCCCTCGGGGACAATCCCCCCGAGACGTGCATCGCCGAGTACTACCAGCCGCCGTTCGAGAACCCCGACGCGCCGATCCAGGGGTTCTCGCCGCGGGGCATCGACATCGCCACCGACGGCGTCGTGTGGACCGCCCTGTCGGGCAGCGGGCACATGGCCAGCTTCGACCGCGGCCGGTGCGACGTGCTGAACGGCCCCACCGCCACCGGGCAGCACTGCCCGCAGGGGTGGACCCTGCACGCGACCCCGGGACCGCAGATGAAGGGAGTCTCGACCCACGGCAGCGCCGACTTCCACTACTACAACTGGGTCGACCAGCACGACACGCTGGGGCTCGGCCCCAACGTGCCCATCGCCACCGGCAGCACGTCCGACTCGCTGCTCGCGTTCCTCCCCGACGAGGAGGAGTTCGTGATTCTGCGGGTGCCGTACCCGATGGGCTTCTACTCCCGCGGCATGGACGGCCGCATCGACGATCCCGACACGGGGTGGAAGGGCCGCGCGGTGTGGGCCGACTACGGCACCAACGCGGTCTGGCACTCGGAGGGCGGCAAGGGCACGCAGGGGAACCTCGTGAAGTTCCAGATTCGGCCCGATCCGCTGGCCCACTAGCAGCCCGTGGCGCCGTCCAGCTCCCCGGACACGCCCCCGCCCGCGCGGGACGACCTGGCCCTCGTCCTCGTCGGCGGGGGCGCCCGGGCCGCCTACCAGGTCGGCTTCCTCGGAGAGCTGATCCGGCGCCACCCCACGGCGCGGTTCCCCATCCTCGTGGGGACGTCGGCCGGCGCCATCAACGCCACCTATCTGGCCGCCCGGGAGGGCTCGCTGGCCGAGGCCGTCCGCGACCTCGTCGAGCACTGGCGGGGCCAGCGGGTCGACCGGGTATTCCGGGTCGACAGCGGCTCGCTCGCCGGCCTCGTCGCGCGCTGGGGCATCCGGCTCCTGTCGGGCGGCGCCACGTTCGCGCCCCGGGTGCGGGGGCTGCTCGACACCGCGCCCCTCCGCGCCTCGCTGTACGAGCGGCTGAAGCCGAACCACAAGGGTGAGATCGCCGGCATCGCCCGCAACCTCGAGGCGGGCCGCCTGCGGTCGCTCGCCATCTCCACGAGCAGCTACAGCACCGGGCAGTCGGTGATCTGGGTGCAGGGCGGAGACATCGAGGACTGGAACCGCCCCTACCGGCGCGGCCGCCGCGTCGCCATCACCGTCGAGCACGTCATGGCCTCGGCCGCCCTGCCGCTGTTCTTCCCCGCCGTGCGCCTCGACGACGGCTGGCACGGCGACGGCGGCATCCGGATGATGGCCCCCTGCTCGGCCCCCATCCACCTCGGCGCCCGGCGCATCCTCGCCGTCTCGAACCGCCACCGCGGCATCACGCAGGAGGCCAGCCAACCCGTCATCCACGACTACCCGCCGCCCGCCCAAATCGGCGGCCAGCTCCTCAACGCGATGTTCCTCGACGACCTCGACCACGACGGGCTGACCCTGCAGCGCCTGAACTCGCTGATCCGGGACCTGCCTCCCCACCGCCGGCAGGGCCTGCATCCCGTCGAGCTCGTCGTCATCCGCCCGTCGGAGGACCTCGGCCGGCTGTCCCTCGAGTTCGAGCCGCAACTTCCGCGGGCGTTCCGCTACATGACCCGGGGCCTCGGGTCGCGCGAGACGACGAGCCCCGACCTGCTGAGCCTGCTGATGTTCCAGCCCGACTACATCCACCGGTTGCTGGAGATCGGCGCGGCGGACGCGGTGGCCGCGGGTCCGCGACTGGCGGCCCTGCTGACCCCGGAGTCCACGGTTACCGAACCGACGACCGGAACGGGGAGGCGCGGCTAGAGCGTGACCGCGACTGCGCGCCCCGCCGTCGGACCGTCCCCCGGCCCGGATTTGCTCGATGGCTCCCCAACCCCGTCGGCTGCCGCCACGCACCCGACCCGGGAGGACCGACCGGCGTGAGACCCTGCCAGGCCGGGACCGAGGCACAGCCCGCAACCCGACGGCATGCGTCGCGTGGGTTGTAGTCACGCTGTAGTCTTGTTTCTCCCCCCGAGCCGGCCGTATAGTGGATCGTTGTCGACCGGACGAGGAGACGGCCCCACATGGAACTCGCCGTACGTGAAGCCAAGGCGCGGCTGTCGGAGCTCATCGCCGCCGCCCAGAAGGGCGAGCGCGTCGTGATCACGAAGCACGGCGTCCCCGCCGCCGAGCTCGTGCGCTGCCGCCCGCGCGGGGCGATCGACTTCGAGAAGCTGGCGGAGACCCTCCGAGAGCTCGGCATCGAAGGCGACGCTTCGGAGGATGAGGTGGCGGAATGGAGGGCCGCCTTCAACGACCCCGCGTTCAGCCGCCGGGTGCTGGGCCTCGAGGACGAGTAGGCGGCGAACCGTGCACATCCTCCTCGACACCTTCTATCTCTACCGGTTCATGGCGGCGGGCGGCAGCTTCTCCGACGCCGAGCGCCGCTTCTTCGAAGCGCATGCGGCCCACCTCTACGTGAGCGCGGTGTCGATCTGGGAGATGCGACTGAAGTTCCACTCTCGACACGCATCCGGCGCCCGCAAGAGCCGCTTCGACCCCGAAGACGTCATCACCGCATTTGGACGGCAGGACGTGACTTTCCTGCCCATGGCGGTGACGCACGCCGCCGCGAGGCTCGCGGTCCCCATCCCCCACCGCGACCCGTTCGACGAGCTTCTGCTGGTCCAGGCCCAGGAAGAGGACCTGAAGCTTCTCACGTCGGATCGGCGGCTCGTGGATCATACACTGACGGTGACGCCGTAGCTTGCCGCTGCCCACGTGGCGCCGCTGACTGCTCCCCGCGCCTCGCACGCGCGTGGCGCGCATCCCCCCGCGCAACCGAGCCCGGATTATTCCATTTGACATCCCAATAATGCACTGATACGCTTCATTGGAATGCCAAATGCACAGCCCTCGAAGACGGAGGTCCTTCGCGGCACCCTCGACCTGATGGTGCTGCAGACGCTGGTCTCGCTCGGCCCGTCGCACGGCTACGCGATCGCGGCGAGGCTGGAGCAGGTCTCGGGCGGCGTCCTCGTCCTCAACATGGGCACGCTCTATCCCGCCCTGATGCGGCTCGAGCAGCGCGGCCTCGTGCGGGGGCGGTGGGGCACGACCGAGAAGAACCGGCGCGCCCGGTTCTACGGGATCACCCCGGCCGGGCGACGGCACGTCGCGGCCGGGAAGCGCGGCCTGGACCGGATGGTCTCCATCATCGATGCGCTCTTTCAGGAACCGGCGACGACGGCGGGCGGTCGTCACTGACGAGCCCGCGCGAGTCGCTGCGCCGGCGGGGCGGGAATGGCGACGACCGCCGGCGGGGCGGGAATGGCGACGACCGCCGGCCGCGACGGGAATGGCGACGACCGCCGGCCGCGACGGGAATGGCGACGACCGCCGGCCGGCGAGCGACCGGCCGACGGAGGAGAAACACGATGGCCATGCTTCGCGAGTGGCTGCTTCGTCTGTGGGGCGCGCTCCGGCGCGACCCGACGGATCACGATCTCGAGCGCGAGCTGCGCTTCCACCTCGAGCACGCGGAGGAGGAGCTTCGCGCGAAGGGCCACCCGCCCACCGAGGCCGCGCGGCGGGCGCGCGCGCGCCTCGGCGGCCTTCCCCAGGCGATGGAGGCGCTGCGCGACCAGCGCGGTCTGCCGTGGCTCGACGACCTGCGGACCGACGTGCGCATCGGCGCGCGCGGCCTCGCGCGGCGTCCCGGGTTCACGGCGACGGCGGTGGCGGCGCTCGCGTGCGGCATCGCCGCAAGCGTGACGGCGTTCACGATCGTGAACGCGGTGACCCGGGGGCTCCCCGTGGACGAGCCGGACCGCATCGTGCGGCTCGGCGTGCTCGACGCGTCGCAGCGCCCGGCACGCGTATCGCCCCGCGAGCTCGAGGCGTGGCGCTCCGCCTCGACGCTGACCGGCATCGCCGCTTTCCGCGAGACGATGGCGACCGTAAGCGAGGGAGGCCGGTCGCCCGAGCCGGTGGCCGGCGCCTACGTGTCCGCCGCCACGTTCGATCTCCTCGGCGAGCGCCCGACCCTGGGTCGCACGTTCCTGCCGGACGACGATCGTCCCGGCGCACCGGCGGTGGCGCTGCTCGGAGACGGCGTGTGGCGCAGCCGCTTCGGCGGCGATCCATCGATTCTCGACCGCCCGATCACCGTCGACGACGTTCCGGTCACCATCGTCGGCGTCATGGCCGCAGGCTTCCGGTTCCCGATGGTGGCCGATCTGTGGCTGCCACTTTCGGCGATGCCCGGATACGCGGAGGATCTCAACGCGCGGGTGATCGACGTGGTCGGTCGGCTCGGCCCCGACCGGTCGCCGACCCAGGCCGTCGCCGAGCTCGAGCCGATCGCCCTTCGGCTCGGCCGCGACCTGCCCGAGCCCAGCCGCGCCACCGCCGTCACGGTGTCGCCGTTCACGGGAGACAACCGTCCGATCCAACCGTTTCTCATCGCGCTGATGGCCACGGTCGGCCTCGTGCTCCTCATCGCCTGCGTCAACGTCGCCCACCTCCTGCTCCTGCGCGCGCTCGCTCGTACCCGGGAAGCCGCGGTTCGGCTGGCGCACGGGGCGACGCGGTGGCTCGTCCTGCGCCAGTTGCTCGTCGAGAGCGCGCTGCTCGCCGCGATGGCCGGCGCGGCAGGCGTCGTGCTCGCCATGCTGGCGACGCGTCTGTTGAGCGAAACGCTCGCGAGCATCAACTTCCCGTACTGGCTGCGGTGGACGATGGACGGCCGCGTGTTCCTGTTCGTCGTGGTGGTCTGTGTGGTGAGCGTCGCCATCTCCGGTCTCTGGCCCGCCGTGCGTCTCGCACGGAGCGATGTCATGGACGGCCTGCGGGAGGGTGGGCGATCCGCCACGCTCGGAGCGCGGCCGAGACGGTTCGTCGCCGGCCTGCTCGCGGTGGAGCTTGCGTTCACGCTCGTGGTCCTGGCGGGGGCCGGGCTGATGACGCGCAGCTTCATGTCGCTGTATCGCGCCGACCTCGTGATCGACCCGACCAACGTCCTGTCGACGCGGATTCGGCTCGCGCCCGAGCGATATCCGACGCCCGGAGCCCGGGCGGCGTTCTTTCGCCAACTGGAGGAGCAGCTCGGCGGCCTGTCGACGATTGGCGCGGCGGCCTTCGCCAACACGGTGCCCTTCATCGGCGCTCCGCGCCGCGAGCTGTCGGTCGAAGGCCGTGCGGACGCGCCCGATGCGCCGCGGCCGAGCGTCTCGATGGTGTCGATCAGCCCGGCGTACTTCGAGACCCTGGGAGTCGGTCTGATGCGCGGTCGCGCCTTCACCGGAGCGGACATGAGGGCCGAAAGCAGGAACGCGATCATCAACGAACGCTTCGCCGCGATGTTCTTCCCCGATCGGGAACCGATCGGAAGGCGCATTCGCCTGAGCGGGAGGCCACCCTCGCCGCAGGACACCGACACCTGGCTCACCGTGGTCGGCGTGGCGCCCTCGGTGCGACAGCAGCCCACGCTGAACCTGCAGGACCTCGACCCGGTCGTATACGTGCCGCGCACGCCGGCCTCCGGACCGGTGGCCTGGTTGCTCGTGCGGGGCGCGTCGTCGGCGAACTCGCCCGCCACGGCCGTCCGCGAACGCATCTGGACGCTCGACCCCGACGTCGCCCTGGCGCGGCTGGTGCCGCTCGACGAGACGATCTCGCAGTCGCGCTGGACGGTGCGCGTGTTCGCCGCGATGTTCGCCGCCTTCGCGTGGATTGCGGTGGTGCTGTCGGCGGTCGGTCTGTACGCCGTCACGGCCTACTCGGTGACGCAGCGGCGGCAGGAAGTCGGCGTCCGCATGGCGCTCGGCGCCCGGCGCGGCGACATCGTCTGGCTGTTCACGAGACGCGCGTTCGCCTCGCTGGGCGTCGGTCTGGCGGCCGGCATCGCCGGCGCGCTCGCGATCGGGCCGCTCCTGCGGGTGTTTCTCGTGCAGACGAGCCCCGGCGACCCCGCGACGCTGGCCGCCGTCGCCGGCGTGCTGACCGTCGTCGCCGGCGTCGCGAGCGTCTGGCCCGCGCGACGCGCGACGCGAGTGAGTCCGGCGACTGCCCTGCGCGCCGAGTGAGTTCGTCGGTAACTGTCTATCGGATCGACCGGCTGGCGGGAGCTGCCGGAGGAGAACCACGATGAGTGTACTTCGCGAGTGCTGGCGTCGCCCGTGCGGCGCGTTCCGGCGCAACCCGGGCCGAATCCCGCGACGCCCCCTCGTTCCATCGCGAAGATTGAGCGGATCGAGCGGTGTTCCTGTTCTCGAGTCCCTCCGCATCACTCAGGCGAGCTCGGTCTCGAACGCGACGATGTCGCGGGATTCGGCGCCGCGTAGAACACGCTCGCCCAGTAACCCTCGTAAACGGGCGATCTCGTTCCTGCGATGCCAGTCGTGCGGAATGCCCGCCAGCAGCGCCCGCAACGGCGCTTCCACCCCCGCGGCGTCGCCCGCCGCCAGCACGTCGTACAGCTGGGCGGCGTGGCGCTCCCGCCTCGGGTCGGGCGCCAACCGGTCCAGCAGGCTCTCGCTCAGCCCCTGCCGGACCTCCCGGTTCGGGTACCCCAGGCGGTACACGGTGCGTCCGCCGCGCCGATCCTCGCCACGGATGGTGAGGTAGCCCGTCTGGAACAGCAGCGCCTCGGGCGCGATGGCGTCCACGTCAGGAAGTAGTGCTTGCCGGCGTCGTCACCAGCCGTCGGGCATATGAGGTCTTGTCGACGTAGTAGCAGCCCTCCTCCCGGATCTCCCGGAACGTCTGGATGCCGACAGGGAGCCTGCGCCTGTCCATGGGGAGACTCACGCCCGGACTGTGCGGGGAACGTTCACCCGCAACGCCCGGGCCAGGTCAGCGCCATCTACCGCGCGGCCTCCCCACTCGCCGACCCGAGAATCGGCCGGCCGGGGAACACCTCCTCCACGAGTTCCCCGTCCCTGACCACGAAGGTCCCGCCGACCAGCACGTGGCGAATCCCGTCCGAGTAGCGGTCGGGCGCGTCGTAGGTCGCCCGGTCGATGACCGTGTCCGGGTCGAACAGCGTGAGGTCGGCGTCGGCGCCGGCCTGGACGCGACCCTTGGCGGCCATCTGCGGGGTTACCGCCTCCAGCCGCTGCGCCGGGAGCAGGGTCATCTTGCGCAGGGCGTCCATCAGCGACAGGGCGCCGCGCTCGCGGACGTAGTGGCCGAGGATGCGGGCGAAGGTGCCGGCGCCCCGGGGATGGGACCGGCCCTGGCTGAACGGGATGCCGTCGCTCGCCGCGATGACGTCGGGCTGGGCGACGATCCACTCGTTGGTGTCCTCGGACCGGCCATGGGTGATGACCCAGCCGCCCTCCTCCCGATACTGGCGAAAGGTCTCCGCGGTGAGCCGCTCGCCGGTCTCGACCCACTGCAGGCGGGCATAGTCGTCGGGGCTCCGGCCCAGCCACCCGTCGAACAGGGCCGACTCGATGAGGCTCGCGCTGGCCGTGTACGGATAGGCCTCGGTGGTCACGTCCACCCCGCGCGCCTGCGCCCCCCGGATGAGCTCGAGGGCGGCCGGGGCCGACTCGCCGGCGCTGCTGTTCATGTGGACGATGTGCAGGGCGGCACCGGTGGCGGCAGCGTTGGCGATGGCCTCCTGGAACGGCGCGATGGCCTCGCGGCTGGCGAACGCCCCGGCCGACCGGAGGTGGATGAACACCGGCGCCCCGCGTTCCGCGGCGGCCGCGAACAGACGCCAGATCTCCTCGTGGCTCGCCCCCGGCGTGTAGGTGATGCCGAACCCGAAGCCGAGGGCGCCCTGGTCGAGCCCCGCCTGCATCAGCCGGGCGACCAGGCGCAGCTCCTCCTCGGAGGCCTCTTCGTAGAGGTAGGCGCCGCCCCGGCCCAGGGTGAAGGTCCCCTCGTCGTTGCGCTCGGTCTGGACCGCGCCGAACGCCTCGCGTCGGGCGCCCTGGTGGCTGACCGTCGCCCCGTAGTTGATGAGCGCCTGCCCCTCGCGGTCGGCGTACCACGCATCGACGGGATAGACGCCAATCTCCAGCTCCATCGCGGTGGTGACCCCGTCCCGGGCCTGGTAGCGCTGGCTCACCGGATCCTGGCCGTGGGCGTGGAGGTCGACGAACCCCGGCGCGACGACGAGACCCGACGCGTCGAGCACCTCGCGCGCCTCTGGCCGCTCGTCGCCGACGGCGACGATGGACCCGTCGCGCACGGCGACGTTGGCGACCGCGTCGAGCCCGGTCTCGGGGTCCATGACCCGGCCCCCGGTCACGAGCAGGTCCACCGGCCCGGCCTGGCCGCCACCGCCGCACGCCACCGCGAGCCACCACGCCGCGACCAGCGCCGCCCGCCGGCCGGCACGCCGCCATGCTGTGCATCCGGTCATGATTCCCTCTGCTTGCTTTCTTGCGCGCCGGACGCGCTCACCCGATGGACTCCCCGACGACCACGGACCCGATGCGGCACCTGCCCGCCGGCACGCTCGCCTCACCGCCTCACCACAACCCGAGGATCTTCCACCAGAGCAGCCCCACCGGAATCCAGATCGCGAGGTTGGCCACCGAGGCGTAGAAGCCGACCCGCCACCAGTCCTTCAGGCTGACGTAGCCCTCGACGAAGATGATCGGCGAGGTAGTCGTCCCGTAGTGGGTGAGCCCGGCCGTCAGGTTGTTGATGAACACCAGGCTGTACACCACCACCGGGGCCGGCGCCCCGAGGCTGACCAGCAGGGCCAGGAACGGCGGGTACATGGCGAGGGCGTGGACGGTGGTGCTCGCGAAGAAGTAGTGCGCGTAGAAGTAGATGACGAGGGTCGCGACGAAGACCACGGCCCAGGGGACCCCGATGAACCACGACCCGAACCACTCCGCGAACAGCGTCGCCACCCCGGTGTCGTTCAGCACCCCGCCCATCATCAGGAGGCCGCCGTACCACACGAAGATGTCCCACGCCGACCGCTCGCTCAGGGCGCTGTCCCAGGTCAGGGCCTGGGTCGTGAACAGCACCGCGATGCCGAGCAGGGCGACGAGGGTCGGCGAGAGCCAGGCGACGTAGGACGACGCGACCCAGAAGCCGATCAGCCCGACGAACACGCTGCCCACCACCGCCTCGCGCCCCCGGATGGGGCCGAGCGCGGCCAGCTGCTCGCCGGCGAACTTCGAGGCGGCCGGCGTCTCCTTCAGCGTGGGCGGAATCACCCGGTAGACCAGCCACGGCACGAAGACGCTGGACACGAGCCCCGGCAGGAGGCCGGCCGTGAACCAGCTCGCCCACGTGATGGTGACCCCCGCGTACTCCGCCGCCAGCTCGCCGAGCAGCAGGTTGGCGGCGCTGCTGTAGTAGAACATCGCCGACGAGATGACGCTGCCCTGGTACAGGCAGGTCATCAGGAACGTCCCCAGAATGGCGGACGACGCGCCGGGACTCGACTTGTAGAGGCTGCTGATGCTGCGGGCGATGGGAAAGACGATGCTCGCCGAGCGCGCGGTGATCGACGGCACCCCGGTGGCCAGGGTGAGGTCGGTCAGGTGCATCGCGTAGCCGAGGCCGAGCGACGTGCGGCCGATGGCCCGGATGAACCACAGGGCGATGCGGCGGGCGAGCCCCGAGTCGCGCAGGGCGCGCGACATGAGCATCGCCATCAGCACCATCCACACCGACGCGGAGGAGTAGCCGCTCAACGCCCGGTCCATCGGCAACCCGCCGACGACGACCAGGGCGGTGATGCCCACCAGCACCACCTGGGACCCGGGCATCGGCTGCAGCATCAGCCCCGCGATGGTGGCGAAGAACACGCCGACCCGGCGCCACTCCTCGGCGGCGATGCCCTCGGGCGCGGGCAGCACGTGGGCGATGGCGACGTAGATCCCGGCCAGCGCCAGCAACCGCCAGGGCCGGACGGGAGAGGAGGGGGGTGCGGCGGTCGCTTCGTCAGCCATGGCTGGGCGTCCCGGTCAGGACACCCGCTCCAGCACGGCCGCGAGGCCCTGGCCGACGCCGATGCACAGGGTCACGAGGGCGTAGCGCCCCTGGCACCGCTGGAGCTGCCGGGTCGCGGTCAGCGTCAGCCGAGCGCCGGACGCGCCCAGGGGATGGCCGACCGCGATCGCGCCGCCGTTCGGGTTGACCCGGCTGTCGTCCTGGTCGATCTCGAGCAGCTTCAGGCACCCCAGCACCTGGGTGGCGAACGCCTCGTTGATCTCGATGACGTCGATGTCGGCCAGCGTCAGCCCCGCCCGCGCCAGCGCCTTCCGGCTCGCGGGCACCGGCCCCAGGCCCATGACCCGCGGCTCGACCCCCGCCGCCGCGGCCGAGACCACCCGCGCGAGGGGCGCCGCCCCCGCCTTCTCTCCGGCGGCGCGGCTGCCGACGACGAGCGCCGCCGCGCCGTCGTTGATGCCCGAGGCGTTGCCGGCGGTCACCACCCCGCCCTCGAACAGCGGCCGTAGCGTCGCCAGCTTCTCGAGCGAGGTCCCCGGCCGGGGATGCTCGTCGTCGGCCACCTCCGTCTGCTCTCCCCGCTTCCGCCCCGGCACCGTCACCGGGTCGAGCTCGTCCTTGTAGAAGCAGGCGGACTTGGCGCGGGCGAACCGCTGCTGCGACGCGACGGCGTACCGGTCGCTGTCGGCGCGGGTGATGGCCAGGTCGGCGGCGACGTTGTCGGCGGTCACCGGCATCGCGTGGTCGCCGTACTGGGCGGTGGTCCTGGGGTTGGAGAACCGCGACCCCAGGGTGCTGTCGTGCACCGTGAGCTGGCGCCCGAAGGCCCGCTCCGACTTGGCCATCACGAAGGGGGCCCGGCTCATGCTCTCGACCCCACCCGCGATGAACAGGTCGCCCTGCCCGCAGGCGACCGCCCGCGAGGCGTCCACGACCGCGGCGAGCCCGCTCGCGCACAGCCGGTTGACGGTCATGCCGGCCACCTCCACCGGCAGTCCGGCGAGCAGCCCGGCCCGCCGCGCGACGTTGCGGCAGTCCTCGCCGGCCTGGTTGGTGCAGCCGGCGATGACGTCCTCGACGTCCTCGGCCCTGAACGGGCTGCGCGCCATCAGGGTGGCGATGGGGCCGGCCAGCAGGTCGTCCGGGCGCACGGGGGCGAGGGCCCCGGCGTGGCGGCCGAAGGGGGTGCGTACTCCGTCGTAGATGAAGGCGTCTGTCATGGTCGAGGGCACCGTTCCAAGGGCGAAAGGCCCTCATTATACGTGGGCGGCCGGATGCGTGGGCGGCCCGGCAACGGGGCGAGCCCGCCAATCGTCGCCGCAGGAGTCTCGCGCCCGCGAAACTCCCAGCGCGACCGCAAGGTCGCGTCGCGGCCTCCGCTCGGCGCCCGACCAACCCGCCAGGGCAGCCCGCACGTTCTCCGAAGGCGGCGCCGTTCCACGGCGCAGCATCCGCTATCATCACGCGTCATGCACGGGCGACGCGGGGTCGTGGCGGCGGGGCACGCGCTGACGGCGGAGGCGGCGGGCGAGGTGCTGCGCGCCGGCGGCAACGCCTTCGACGCGGCGCTGGCCGCCCTCTGCGCCGCCTGCGCCTGCGAGCCGGCCCTGGCGTCCTTCGGCGGGGGCGGGTTCCTCCTCGCCGTGCCCGCCGCGGGGCGCCCGCGGCTCTACGACTTCTTCGTGCAGACGCCGAGGCGGCGCCTGCCGGCGGACGAGGTCGAGTTCGAGCCGGTCGTCGTCGACTTCGGCCCCGCGCGGCAGGAGTTCCACATCGGCCGCGGCACCGTCGCGGTGCCGGGCGTCGTTCGCGGGCTCTTCGACGTCCACCGCGACCTGTGCACCCTGCCGGCGGCCGACCTCGTCGCCCCCGCCTGCGCCCTGCTGCGCGACGGCGTCGAGATGACCGCGCTGCAGGCCCACTTCCTGCACCTGTTGCGGCCCATTCTCTGCGCCACCCCCGAGGTCCTCGCGCTCTACTCGAGCCCGGGCGGCGCCCTGATCGCGGAAGGCGAACGCCTGCGCAATCCCGCTCTCGCCGGCCTCCTGGAGCTGATGGCCGTCGAGGGGGACGACGTCTTCTACCGCGGCGCGGTCGCGCGGGCGCTGGTCGACGACCTGCGGGCCGGCGGCCTCGTCGGCCTCGACGACCTCGCCGGGTACCGCACCGAGGTCCGGGCGCCCCTCGCCCTCGACTACCGCGGCGTCGAGGTGCTGACCAACCCGCCGCCCTCGGCGGGGGGCGCGCTCATCGGGTTCGGCCTGGGCCTGCTGGACGCCCTGCCGGTGGCGGCGGCGCCCCCCGGGAGCGGCCCGGCCGTCGCGATGCTCGCCGACGTGATGCGCGCCACCCGGTCCGCCCGCGCCGAGGCGCATGACGGAGAGTCCGCAGGCTCGAACGAGCGCATGCTCGACCCGGCGCTCCTGGCGCGGTGGCGGAACGAGGTGCGGGGACGGGCGCACGCCGCCCGGGGGACGACCCATCTTGGCGTGATCGACGTCCGGGGCAACCTCGCGAGCCTCACGCTGTCGAACGGGGAGGGCTCGGGGCGGGTCGTCCCCGGCACCGGCGTCATGCTGAACAACATGCTGGGCGAGGAAGACCTCAACCCCGGCGGCTTCCACCGCTGGCAGCCCGGCCACCGCATGACGTCGATGATGGCCCCGAGCGCGCTGCGGTGGCCCGACGGCCGGCTCGTCGCGACCGGCTCCGGCGGCTCGAACCGCATCCGCAGCGCCGTGTTGCAGGTGATCGTCAACCTCGTCGACCACGCGATGGACGTGGGCGCGGCGGTGCGAGCGCCCCGCATCCACGTCGAGGGCCCGCTGCTCAGCGTCGAGGGGGGTCACGACCGGGACGCCATCGCCGAGGCCCTGCACGAGTGGCCCTCGCACCAGGTGTGGGACGATCGCAGCGTGTTCTTCGGCGGCGCGCACACCGCCGAGCGCCGTGGCGACGTGCTCGGCGGGGCGGGCGACCCGCGGCGGGACGGCTTCTGCGTCGGCGTCTGACCAACTGCGCCGGGGACCCCGCTCGACGAAGCGCTGTTCGAGGCGTCCGGGGATCGCCCGTCAGGGAGGTCCCCATCGGCGATCCGGTCGGGCGTGCGGATGAATCGATGAGCGAAGATTCCGGGGCGGACGGCGCGGCCGCCCCGATGCTCTTTGCTCCGGTCGAAGGCAGACGGGAGTCGACGGTGGGCGCGACGGCCGGATGCTCGGGGGCGTGGAGCTCGGCGAGGTGCACCGGGGTACAAGCCGATCCGGCTCAGCGAGCTACTGACCACCGACCTCAGGGAACCTCTATCCACCTCTCCATGTCGTCGAGGAAGGACGGGCAGTAGTCCTCATCGACGTGCTTGCTGTTCCAGAGGCCGGAGCGGCGGACGCGGCAGTCGTCGCTGGAACGGCCGAGCCAGCTGGGCGACGGCGGATCCAGCGCCTTGCGATAGCCGCTCAGAAGCGCAATGGCGTTGCGCTCGATCTTTCCGCGGTCGCTTCCCGGGCCGCGTTCGTCTCCGACGTTCAGCCACAGAAACGGCATGGCACGGATATGGCAGCTGACTCGCGCTTCGAGTTCCGTCTCCGTCAGCCCGCGGGGCGACCGCCCCCTGACACCGACCCGGTCGAGCCCACGCCGCTTCGCCGCCTTGCCTGGACGTTTCCAGGATGGCGGCAGATCGATGCCGTCCTCCTGCGCCAGCGCCCTGCCGACGAGCCCGCGGAATATCGAGCCCTGATGGTTCCCGTTGCAGGAGCTCGCCGAGCCGCGATGCTGCCTCAGCCGTTTCCATAGCGTGCTTCGGCTCCCGGCCGTCAGCCCATGGGTTCCGACCCGCACGATGCGCAACCCTTTGCCCGATCTGGAGCGCTCTTCCCCGTCTTCGCAGAAGAAGTAGACCCCGCGTTCCGGCCACTTCCTGCGGCCGTTGCAGTCGGCAAGCTTGCGTTTCCCGCAGATGCGGGCTTCGAGTCGGGCGAGCAGGTCGTAGAAACGCTGCGTGTCGGCGAGGCGGTCAGCCATGAAGACACATTCTCCCTCGGATCCCTCGGTGTGGACGTCGTGCGCCGAGGCGTTCAGTCGCGCCCTTGAGGAGCTCGGCGGTCCTGGAGTCGGCGAGGGACTCGGGCAGCTGGTCGCGCCAAGCCCCGTATTTGGCCTGCCAGGGCGCGGAGCTCGGCCAGGGGGCCGCGGCCCACCGTGCCGGCCGCGGCTTCGCCCGGGGCGGGCCCGCCGCTCCTGGGACGGGGAAAAGTGAGGCGGTCAGCCATGAAGACAGGCGTTGAGCCACGCCAGTTGCTGGCCCTGCCGCAAGCCGCTCATCGGGACGCGCACCGCAAGACCCCGCTCGTGCAATTGCGGTTCGAGAAACTGTCGATACTGTTGGCCCGCAAGAAAGACGACCGTATCAACGCCGTCGAGGCACGGCACGAGCGCGGCAAGCACGCGGCCGGCCCAAGCGCGCCGTTCCTCGACACGCATCGTGTTCAGGGTCTTTTCGTAGGGCTCGATTTCTTCTTCCGGATGAATCAAACCGTACTGCGCCGACAAGATGCGCCACGGGCATCCCGTCGTCTCCACACAGGCCCTCGCCTTTCGGAACCAGTTGGAGGTGTAGAGGTCCATCGCCGCCGCCGGCATCGCCCCTTTGGTCTTCACGCAGGAGATCAGAAACAGCCGGCTGCCGTTACCGCCTTCCAGCACAGTCTCATCGCTCCTGGCCGCCCCGCCGCGCCAGGCGCGGCCTGGGGCTCACCACGGCCCCAGAGTCGCGGCAGCGCATCGGGCGATTGAAGACGAAGCATTCCCGCGTCGCCTCGCACTACCAGATCGGGGTCACCGCCGACGAGACCGGCGAGAAGGCCGTCGCCCTCACCTGGACCCGCCGTCCCCGGGACGGCTCGATGGCCACCCATCCCGGGGTCTACTGCCTGCGCAGCAGCGAGACCGCGTGGGACGAAGACGCCCTGTGGCGCACCTACACCACCCTCACCGACGTCGAGGCCGTCTTCCGCTCGCTCAAGTCCGAGCTCGGCCTGCGCCCCATCTACCATCACAAGCCGCGGCGGGCCGACGGCCACCTGTTCATCACCGTCATCGCCTACCAGCTCGTCCAGGTCATCCGCACCCGACTGCGCGCACACGGCAACGCCGCCAGTTGGACCACGTTGCGCCGCATCCTCGACGGCCAGCAACGCGTCACCGCCACCTTCCGACGCCCCGACGGGCGCACGCTGCACGTGCGCACGGCCACGCAAGCCGAACCCGGGCAGCGGGACATCTACGACGCGCTCGGCGTCGACCCGCACCCCGGGGGCGTCCGCAAGACCGTCGTCTGACCGCCCCCCCTCACCGGTTTCGTGCACGTTTGTAGTGCCACTCGGGAATTATTGTCGCCGTAAGCCCTTTACCTACAATAGGTTGGGTTTTGGGTTGGTAAACTTGGGCTAGTTCTTCAGGAAGCTGACGGCGGCTGGATCACCGCCTACACTGGCCCCCAATCCCACTGCCCCGACTGCGGGGGCAGTCCGTGAGTCCGCCCCGCGGTGGCAGCTCTTGGTGTCCCTGTGCTGGGGCTCATCGAGCAGGACCTTCAGATGACGACCAGCGATGGACGTGCCGCCCGGCGCACCGCTGCCACGAGAATGGACGTGTCGAACGTCACGAGGCGACAGCCGTGCTCAACAGCCAGGGCCAGAAGATAGACATCCGTCAACTGCCGGGGGCGCGAGACGACCGGTGGTACGGTCCCGAAATCGCAGTTCGCATCCGCATCACGGCGTCGGCAACGCTCAGCGTGTTCGGATACGCAGGTTGCGACAGAATGCGCACGCAGCCGTTCTGCGTCAGCGGGCAGGACGCCCAACCGTGGTGGATATTGCCCGCGAGCCAAGTCTCGGCCGCCGAGTTGTGCGTGTGGTTCTCGTCGAGCAACGCGACGAGTAAAGTTCACGTCCAGCAACGCCCTCAACGTTCAAACGCCCAGATCATCGCGAATCTTGTTGACGACTTCGTTGGTCACCACCGACCCGCCGGCCGGGATCGGCCTGAACCCGTACCGCTCGCGCGCCCGCATGGCGCTCGTCCCGCCGCCTCTAGCTGGCAACGCCTCCCGCAGGAGCTCGGAGACGAACTGTCCGACGGGCTTGCATTCCTGCGCCGCAAGCACCTTCGCTGCATTCAGGATGTCCTCGTCGAGATCGAGGGTGGTACGCATGGCTCTTCCTCTCCACTACACCGCGACGCCCCCACACGCACCAAAGCGCTGGGAGACCCTGCGCCTGTGGCGACGCCGACGGCTCCTGCGACTCCTGCTATCACCCCAGGGCGGGGGCGCTGAACGCCGTCTCACGCCTCCCCGACTAGCGCGCGGCGCTGCCGGAAGGTCTCGGCGATGTCCGCCGCCCTTCGCAGGGGGCGGCCGCCGCGTCCGCCAACAGTCGATCTGAGCACGCCCAGTAGATGCTCGCGTTCCGGGCCCTTGCCCCGGCCGCGGCGAGAGCGGACGGCGTCGGCCACCCAGCAGTCCCCGTCCGTCCGGGCTACAGGCCGTCGACTATCGCGTTCAGGGTCCCGCTCGGCCGCATGGCGCGCTCGGCGAGGGCGTCGTCGGGCCGGAAGTAGCCGCCGACGTCGACCGGACTCCCCTGGGCGGCGAGCAGCTCGCCGGTGATTGCCGCCTCGTTCTCGTCGAGGCGGGCCGCCGCCGCCGCGAAGCGGGCCTTCATCTCCGCGTCCTCGTCCTGGGCGGCGAGGGCCTGCGCCCAGTAGAGCGCGAGGTAGAACGTGCTGCCCCGGTTGTCGATCTCGTTGACCCTCCGCGAGGGGTAACGGGCGTTCTCGAGGTAAGTCCCGATGGCCTGGTCGAGGGTCCTCGCCAGCAGCCCCGCCCTCGCGTTGCCGGTCCGTTCCGCGATCAGCTCGAGCGACGGCACGAGGGCGCAGTACTCGCCCAGCGAGTCCCAGCGCAGGTGCCCTTCCCGCAGCATCTGCTGGACGTGCTTGGGGGCCGAGCCGCCGGCGCCGGTCTCGAAGAGGCCGCCGCCGTTGAGGAGCGGCACGATCGACAGCATCCGGGCGCTCGTGCCCAGCTCGAGAATCGGGAACAGGTCGGTAAGATAGTCCCGCAGGACGTTGCCCGTCACCGCGATGGTGTCCTCGCCGCGGCGGACCCGGGCGAGCGAGAAACGCATGGCGTCGACCGGCCTGAGAATGCGGATGTCCAGCCCGTCCGAGTCGTGGTCCGTCAGGCAAGCGCGGACCTTGGCGATGATCCGCGCGTCGTGGGCCCGCGCCTCGTCCAGCCAGAACACGGCCGGGGCGCCCGAAGCCCGGGCCCGGCTGACCGCGAGCCGGACCCAGTCGCGGATCGGCTCGTCCTTGGTCTGGCACATCCGGAAGATGTCGCCGGTGCTCACCGGCTGCTCGAGGAGCACGGCGCCGTCGCCGGCGACGACGCGGATGGTCCCGGGGCCGGTTCCGGTGAAGGTCTTGTCGTGCGAGCCGTACTCCTCGGCCTTGCGCGCCATCAGCCCCACGTTGGACACGTTGCCCATGGTCGCGGGGTCGAGCTGCCCGTGCTGCTGGCAGTCCTCGATGATGGCCTGGTACATCGTGGCGTAGGAACGGTCGGGCACCATCGCCACCGTGTCCTGCAGCTCGTCGGCCGCGTTCCACATGCGGCCGCCGTCGCGCACGACGTTGGGCATCGACGCGTCGATGATGACGTCGTTGGGCACGTGCAGGTTCGTGATGCCCTTGCGCGAGTCGACCATCGCGAGGGGCGGCCGCGCCGCGTACACCGCGTCGATGTCGGCCTCGATGGCCGCGCGCTCCTCCGCCGGCAGGGTCGCGACCTTCTCGAGCACCCCGGCGAGGCCGTTGTCGACGTTGGCGCCGACCGCGCGCAGGGCCTCGGCGTGCTTCTGCAGGGCCGGCTCGTAGTACACCGACACGCAGTGCCCGAACATGATGGGGTCGGAGACCTTCATCATCGTCGCCTTGAGGTGGAGCGACAGGAGGGCGCCGTCCTTCGCCGCCTCCTCGATGGTCCGGCTGAAGAAGGCCCGCAGGGCGGCCGCGTTCATGACCGCCGCATCGACCACCTCGCCCGCCTCGAGCGACACCTTCTCCTTCAGGACGGTGACCGCCCCACCGGCGTCGACGAACTCGATGCGCACGTCGCACGGCCTCTCGACGGTGACGGAGCGCTCGCTGCCGAAGAAGTCGCCCTCCAGCATGTGGGCGACCCGGGTCTTCGACCCCGAGGCCGGCCACGGCTTCATCATCCGGTGCGGATGCTTCTGCGCGAACCGCTTCACCGCGGCGGCGGGGCGGCGGTCGGAGTTCCCCTCGCGCAGCACCGGGTTCACGGCCGACCCGAGCACGGCGGCGAAGCGGGCCCGTATCGCCCGCTCGTCGTCCCCCGCCGGCTCCTCCGGGTAGTCGGGAACGTCGAAGCCCTGGCCCCGCAGCTCGGCGACGGCCGCCCGCAGCTGCGGGACGGTGGCGCTGATGTTGGGCAGCTTGACGATGTTGGCGGCCGGCGTCCGGGCCAGCTCGCCGAGGGCCGCGAGGTGGTCGGGAATCCGCTGGTCCTCCCGCAGCCGGTCGGGAAACGCGGCGAGAATGCGCCCCGAGAGGGAGATGTCGCGAGTCTCGATCTCGACCCCGGTCCCCCGGGCGAACGCCCGCACGATCGGCAGCAGCGACCAGGTCGCCAGCGCCGGAGCTTCGTCGATCTTCGTCCAGATGATGGTGGCAGATGACATGGTGTCCCCGATTGCGGCGTCGAACGATAGTGGACCGGCCCCGGACGGGCACGGATCCGACGATCGTACCCGATCCGTGACGCCGGGACACGCGCGCGACGCCGGAACACGGGAGCCCGCGCCGGTGACGATATAATCCCGTGCCTGCGATGCCTCCACTGCACGGGCTGCGTGTAATCGACCTGACCCGGGTGCTTGCCGGGCCCTACTGCGCCATGATGCTGGGCGACATGGGGGCCGACGTCATCAAGGTCGAGGAGCCCTCGCACGGCGACGACACCCGGGCCTGGGCGCCGTTCGCCGACGGGGTCAGCACCTTCTTCCTGGGGCTGAACCGCAGCAAGCGGAGCGTCGGCCTCGACCTCAAGACCCCGGCCGGGGCCGGCGCGCTGCGGGCCCTGCTCGCCGACGCCGACGTCATGATCGAGAACTTCAGGCCGGGCAGCCTGAAGAAGCTGGGGTTCGACTACGAGTCGATCCGCCGCGACCATCCCCAGCTCGTCTACTGCTCCATCACCGGCTACGGCCAGCAGGGCCCCCGGCGCAACCTGCCCGGCTACGACGCGGTCATCCAGGGCGAGTCGGGGGTCATGCACGTCACCGGCGCCCGGGACGGCCCCCCGACGCGGGTCGGGGTCGCGATGACCGACTTCCTGGCCGGGCTGTACGCGATGAACGGCATCCTCCTCGCGCTGCGCGACCGCGACGAGACGGGGCTGGGGCAGCACGTCGACATCGCCCTCCTCGACTCGATGACCTCGACGCTGGCCCTCCCCGCCAACGTCCTCTTCGCGACCGGCGAAGAGCTGGGCCGCGAGGGCAACGACCATCATTCGCTCACGCCGTACGAAGCGCTGGAGGTCAGCGACGGGCTGGTCATGATCGCGGTCGGCAACCAGCGGCTCTGGCGCCAGTTCTGCCGGGCCATCGACGAGCCGGAGCTGGAGACGGATCCGCGCTTCGTGACCAACACCGAGCGCATGCGGCACCGGGGCGAGCTCAAGGCCCGGCTCGGGTCGCTGCTCGGCGGCTGGACCCGCGACGCCGTCATCGAGCGCCTGCGGGCGCACGCGGTCCCCTGCGGGCAGGTGCGCTCGCTGGCCGAGGCCCTCGCCGACCCGCAGCTCGCGGCGCGCGACATGGTGGTGGAGCTCGACCACCCGCGGCTCGGGACGATTCAGGCACTGGGAAACCCCATCAAGCTGTCGCGCACGCCGGCCGTCGTCGACCGGCCTCCGCCGGCCCTCGGCGAGCACAACGAGGAAGTTCTGGCCGACCTGCCGGCCGCCGACCTGCCGGCCACCTCGAGGACCGACCGCGACTCGGGTTCCCCCGCCGCGGCCAGTGACCCGCCGGCCACGGACCCGCCGGCCACGGACCCACTGGCGGCGGAGGGGCCGGCGACGGAAGCACCGGAGGAAACGGCGCGGGCGGCCGCGGTGACCGCCGACGTCGGGGAGTGACGGATGGACCATCGCAGGACGACGCCGGAGACGCCCGGACGGGAACGGTGCGGCACTTGCGGCGCGGCGGGGCTCGCGGTCCGTCTCGCCTGCATCGGCGCGATGCTGGGGGCCGCATCGGCCGCGGATGCACAGGACGGCGCCCGCTTCGGCGGCCGCCTCTCGGTCGTGCCGGTCGACTTCGCGACGCGCCCCGACGTGTCGGGCTCGGGCGAGGCCGAAGCGGTGCTCGATGGCCGCGCCCTCACGATCGCCGGCACCTTCGAGGGGCTGAGCTCGCCCGCCACCGCGGCCCGTCTCCACCGGGCGCCGCCGGCCCGGCGCGGCCCCGCCGTGTTCGCCCTCGACGTCACCACCGCCGCGTCCGGCCGCGTCGAGGGCGAGATCGAGCTCGACGACACGCAGGTCGAGGCGCTGCGCCGAGGCGAGTACTACGTGCAGATAGCGACCCGGAACAACCCCGACGGCGAGATCCGGGGGTGGCTGCTGCCCCGTGCGGAAGCGACAGCCGCCGCCCCGACGCCGGCCGGCTACCTGGCCAGCCAGGCGCGGACCGGCGCCGTCGCCTACCGCAACGTGTGCGCCTCGTGCCACCAGCCCGACCTGAGCGGCGGCCTCGACACCCCCGAGCTCGCGGGACCGGCGTTTCGCAGCATGTGGGGCGGCCGCCCGGTGCGCGAGCTGCTGGGCTACGTCAAGGCGGCGATGCCGCCCGCGGGCCGCCAACCCGACGAGGGCACCCTCGCCGCCATCGTCGCCTACATCCTGCAGCAGAACGGCGCCGGCACGGGCGGATCGGCGCTCTCGGCCGCATCCGAAGGCACCATCGGTCCCTGAAGGCTGGCCTTGCGCGGGCGTCTGTCCTATGATGGACTAGGAGTCTGCGCCGTGGAATGGTGCAGACTCCTGGCAGGGTTGGTTGGGCGGCAATCGGAGCCGCAGGCGGCGATTTCCGGGCCAGGTGACGCAAGCGTCGTAACGGCAGTCTTTGCGGATCGGGGTCTCGTGTATGGCGGTACGTCCGAGCCGGCCCACCGGACCGTTCGTGGGCGTCGTCGCGCTGGCGATCGTCGCCGGGGTCGCCTCGTACGACTTCTTCGTCGCCGACCCGCCCATCGAGGAGCCGGCCCCCGTCGCGGAAGCGCCGGCATCGTCGCCGACAGAGCGGGATGACGTCGTCCGGCCCGCGCCCGGCCCGCCCGTACCCCTCGACCGGAGCGACGGCATGGTGCGCGACCTCGTCACCGCGCTCTCGTCGCACCCCGGCCTGTCGGCCTGGCTGATTCCCGACGATCTGGTCCGCATCTTCGTCGTGGTGGTGGACAACGTCGCCGACGGCCACACGCCCGACAAGCACCTGCCCCCGTGGCGGCCGACCCGGCGCTTCCAGGCCGTGGGCGCCTCCCCCGAGCTCCGCGTCGATCCGCTCAGCCACGCCCGCTACGACACCCACGCGGAGATCGTGGCGGCCATCGACCCGACGGTGGCGGCCGAGCTCTTTCACACCTTGCAGCCGCTGCTCGCGAGCGCTTACACCGAGCTGGGACGCGCCGGGGAAGAGTTCGACGAGACGGTGCTGCGCGCCCTGAGGAACCTCCTCGAGACGCCGGTCCTGGAGCGCGACGTCCGGCTGATTCACCGGGCCCCGTTCTTCGAGTTCGCAGACCCCGCCCTCGAGGACCTCCTGCCCGTCCAGAAGCAGTTCCTCGGCATGGGCCCCCGCAACGTGCGGGCGGTGCAGGCCAGCCTGCTGGAGATCGCCGAGGCGATCGGGTTCGACACCGCCGGCCTGCCCGCGCCCCAGGTCACGCGCTGACGCGGGCCGGACACGACCTCCCGCTCATGCGGCTCACCGTCAAGCGTCTCGATACGGCTGGCGCCCGGCTGCCCGAGCGCGCGCATCCCGGCGACGCCGGCCTCGATCTGTTCGCGGCCGCCGGCGTCGATATTCCGGCCGGCGAGACCCGGCTCGTCGGCACCGGCCTCGCCATCGAGCTGCCCCCCGGCACCGAGGGCCAGGTACGACCGCGCAGCGGCCTCGCCCTGCGCCACGGCGTCACCGTGCTGAACGCGCCCGGCACCATCGATGCCGGCTATCGCGGCGAGGTCGGCATCCTCCTGATCAATCACGGCCGGCGGACCTTCCGCGTGCGGGGGGGCATGAAGGTGGCGCAGCTCGTGGTGACGCCGGTGGTCGAGGTCGAGGTGGTCGAGGCGGCCGACCTCTCCGAGACCTCGCGGTCGGGGGACGGCTTCGGGTCGACGGGGTGATATCGTGAAGCGGCGACGCCATGCCGACCGATCCGAAGCCGACGTCCGCCGCCGGCGCCACCCTGCGGGTGGCCCTGTGCCAGTGCAATCTGCCGGTCGGGGATCTGGAAGGCAACCTCGCCCGCATCGGCGACCTCGTCGCCCGGGCCTCGGCCCGCGGCGCCGACCTGACCGTGTTCCCGGAGCTGTCGGTCACCGGGTATCCGCCTGAAGACCTGCTCCTGAATCCCCGTTTCACCGAGGCCGCGGCGGCCGGCCTCGAGCGTCTCGCGGCGTCGGTCACCGATACCGTCGCGGTGGTCGGGGTGCCGGCCCTGGACGGCGATCTGCACAACGCCGCCGCGGTGCTCGCGGGCGGCGAGGTCGCCGCCACCTACCGGAAGCACTTCCTGCCGAACTACGCGGTCTTCGACGAGCAGCGTTACTTCGCGCGAGGCGACGCCGCGCTGGTCCTCGACCTCGGGGGCGTCCGGGTCGGCGTGACCATCTGCGAGGACCTGTGGTACCCGGGGGGACCGGGCCGGTGGGCGGCCATCAACGGCGGCGCGGTGGTCCTCGTCAACCTGTCCGGCTCGCCCTATCACCGGGGCAAGGGCATCGAGCGCGAGCGGATGCTGGCCCAGCGGGCGGCCGACTACGGCTGCTTCGTCGCCTTCTGCAACGCGGTCGGGGGCCAGGACGAGCTCGTCTTCGACGGCCACAGCCTCGTCATCGACCCCGCGGGGCGGGTCGTCGCGCGCGGCGCCCAGTTCGAGGAGGACATGCTGGTGTTCGACCTCGACACCGTCTCGGCCACGCGGCGGCGCCTCCACGACCCGCGCTGGCGGCAGGCCGGCGCGGATCGCGACCGCGTGAGATCGGTCGCGGTCGGGACCGAGGCGACGTCGCGCGCGTCCGAGCCACCGCTCGGCAAACGGCGATTGCGAACGGCCGAGGCCGCCGCGATGACCCGTCCGCCCTCGACCAGGGGCGAGCCGCTCGGCAAACGGCGATTGCCTGTGGCCGAGACCGGCGGACCGTCGTACCCGGCGAAGCCGGCCCCTCGGGTCGCGCCGCTGCTGGACCCCGAGGCCGAGGCCTACCGCGCGCTGACCCTGGGCACCGCCGACTACTTCCGGAAGAACCGGTTCCGGCACGGCGTGCTCGGCCTCTCCGGCGGCATCGATTCCGCCCTCGCCCTGACCGTCGCAGCCGACGCCCTCGGCCCCGGCGCGGTCACCGCCGTCTCGATGCCGTCGCGGTTCACCGCCGCCGCGAACCGCGACGACGCGCGGGAGCTGGCGGACCGCCTGGGAGTCGAGCTCATGGAGCTGCCCATCGCCGACCTCGCCGGCGCCTACGATCGCGCCCTCGCCGAGCCGTTCGCCGGCGCCGCCCCGAACGTGGCCGAGGAGAACCTGCAGGCGCGCATCCGCGGCAACCTGCTGATGGCCCTCTCCAACAAGTTCGGGTGGCTGGTGCTGACGACCGGGAACAAGAGCGAGATGAGCGTCGGCTACGCCACCCTCTACGGCGACATGGCCGGCGGCTTCGCGGTGCTGAAGGACGTGCTGAAGACCTGGGTGTACCGGCTCTCGCGCTGGCGGAACCGCGACGGCGAGGTGATTCCGGCCAACATCATCGAGAAGCCGCCGACGGCCGAGCTGCGCGAGGACCAGCTCGACACCGACAGCCTGCCCCCCTACGACACCCTCGACGCGGTGCTCGAGGCGTACGTGGAGGAGGACCGCAGTCCCGAGGACATCGCCGCGACCGGCCACGACCCGGCCCTCGTCGACCGCATCGTCGCGATGGTCGACCTCGCCGAGTACAAGCGCCGCCAGGCCCCCCCGGGGGTGCGCATCTCCGTCCGCGCGTTCGGAAGGGACCGTCGGCTTCCCATCACCAACCGCTACACGCCGCGTTCGAGCTCCGGCGGACTACCCTGAAGGTTCGAGCTGGCCTGTTGGCCCCGGTTGATGTGCGCCAACGCTGCCATCTCATTGGGTAAATGCTACACATCCGGCTGCGCAGGCCAACCGGGTCCGGCCGTCGGTCTGAGGTCGCCCAACCTGACGGGCTTCACGCTGAACGTCGACGACGTGTTCCGAACCCCCGGCGCGTGACGCCTCCAGCCCGAAACCATCGCCCTGCGACCACTGCCGGAGCGGGAGCTGCCGCCCGGTCGCTCCGGACACGCCTTCCTGCGGGAACGCCGGCTCGGTCACTGGGATCCGTCAGGCTCCTCCACCGCGATCATCCGCCCCTTCAGCATCCGGCGCACGAACCGCCCCAGCCGCTCGTCGGCCGGCTCGACCCGCTTCCCGAACGCTGACCGCATCGCCTGGGCGATCTCGGCCAGCGAGGTGCGGCCGTCGCACGCCTTCCAGATCAGCGTCCCCACCTCGTCGAGCCGGATCCGGTAGTGCGGGTCGCCCGCCAGCCCGGCCAGCCAGCGCCCCGGACGGCTCGGGCCGAAGCGCGGGCGCAGGAGCACGCAGCGGCCGTCCTCCTCGCGCCAGTCGAGCAGCCGCCGCGGCCGCGCCTCGAAGGAGATCACGACGACGGCGCGCCCGGACCCGGCTCGTCCTCGCTCGCGGCCAGCGGCAACCGGACCAGCAGGTAGTACAGCAGGACGAACACCAGGGCCCCGAGCAGGGCGCTCTGGGAGATGGACGGCAGGACCCGGTCGACCCCGGCCGCGGTCCCTCCCGCGACCACGAACGCCAGCAGCACCGCCATCAGCGCCTCCCCGGCGATGAACCCCGACGACAGCAGCACGCCGGTGTTGCTCGCCTTCGTGACGGCCGCCTCGCCGGCGTTGCGGGCCGCGAGCGCGCGCGACAGCATCCAGGCGATGAGCCCGCCGACGAAGATGGCGGCGGTGGCCGAGAACGGCAGGTACATGCCGACCGCGATCAGCATCGGCGAGGGCGAGTTGATGAGAATGAGCCCGAGGGCGAGGAACATCCCGGTGATGACGAGGGGCCAGGCCATCTCCCCGCCGACGATGCCCTCCGCCATCAGCGCCATCAGCCCCGCCTGGGGGGCGGGCAGCAGGTCGCTGCCGATGGTGTAGACCTCGTGCATCACCATCATCGGCAGAATGAGGACGAGCGCGGCGACGACCACGCCGATGATCTCGCCGACCTCCATCTTCCACGGGGTCCCGCCGAGGATGTGGCCGACCTTCAGGTCCTGCAGCATGTCGCCGGCGACGCCCGCCGCGCAGCAGACCACCCCCGCCACCCCCAGCACACCGAGGATGCCGGCGGGGCCGGTGACCCCGATGCCGACCATCAGGATCGCCGCGATCAGCAGGGTGCTGAGGGTGAGGCCGCTGATGGGGTTGTTCGAGCTGCCGAGCAGCCCCACCAGATAGCCCGCCACCGCCGCAAAGAGGAACCCGAGGACGATCATGACCACGGTGAGCACGATGGCGCCGGGAATGCTGCCGCTGAAGAACCAGTAGAGCCCGAGCAGGGGCACCGCCATCACGGCGATGGCGACGCCGATCTTGTTGAAGTCCAGATCGAGGTTCTGTCGGGTGACCGCCTCCGCGCCGGTCCGCGCCCTCCGAATGTCCGTGAACGCCCGGCCGATGCCCTCGATGAGCGCCGTCCGCAGATTGAACAGCGTGTAGAACGCGGCCACGATCATCGTGCCCACCGCGAGCGGCCGAATCTGCTTCAGCCACACCTCTTCGCCGAGGGTCAGCAGCGCCGCCGCGTCGACCGTATCCGCCGCCGCCTGCGGATTCAGGAAGAGCCCCAGCGGCACCAGCAGCAGCCAGCCCAGCACCGCCCCCGCGAACAGGGTCGAGGCGATGGACGGGCCGACGATGAACCCCACCCCGACGAGGGCCGGCGAGGCGTCCGGCGACTGCAGGACGAACCCGCCGGCATGGCGCACCTGCTGGCCGAGCATCTCGATGGTCGAGCGCCCCAGGTCGACGAACGTGGTGGCCGAGCTCGACACGATCTGGACGCCGTTGGAGTTCTTGACGAGCTCCCAGGCACCGGCGATGCCCATGGCCTGGAACACGTACTTGGCGCCGGTCTGACCGCCCTGCCCCGCTTTCACCAGCTCCGCCGCGGCCACGCTCTCGGGGAACGGCAGGTCCGCCTCGACGACCATGGTGCGCCGCAGGACGATGATGAAGAGGACCCCGAGCAGCCCGCCCGTCAGCATGATGGCGGTGCTCTCCCAGTAGCGCAGCTCGTCCCACACCCCGCTGATGACGAAGGCCGGTATCGTGAAGATCGCCCCCGCCACGAGGGCCTCGCCGACCGAGGCGGTGGTGCGCGAGATGTTCTCCTCGAGCACCGATCCCCCGAGCCCCCGCAGGGCCGCCATCGCCACCACCGCGGCCGGGAACGTCGCCGCGACGGTGAGGCCGGCCCGCATGCCCAGGTACGCGTTGGCGGCCCCGAGCACGATGGCCATCGCGACGCCGATGAGCACCGCCCTGACGGTCAGCTCCGGCAGGTCGGTCTCCTCGGGCACGAACGGCGTGAAGCGCGACGACGAGGGGTCGTTTGTGCTCATGGCTGCCTGTTCTCCCTGTCCAGTGCCCGGCAGGAGTCGCCCGGGCGCGCCGCCCCGGGCCGCGCGGTCCCGGTCGAGCCGACACCGCCCGCGGTCGACGCCGTCGACGCCGGGATAGCGGCCCGGAATCGTCCCGTGGCCGCCTTTATACGGGCAACCGGCGCGGGACGCAACCGCCGGCGCGCTTGTCAGGCCGCGAAGCCGGGTGGTACTGTCCCCCGGTGCGACAACCCTTCGAGTGGTTCGTATGACGTCAGCGACGGACCGGGTCTCCGGCCGCGCGCCGGCGGGCGCGGGCGCCACCCTTCCCGCCGCCGAGCTCGTGCGCGACATCTACGCGGGCGGGCGGCGGGCGGGCCGGCCGGTCATCTCGTTCGAGCTCTTCCCGCCGCGGACCCCCGCGGGGATGACCACGCTGTTCGAGCGGACCCTGCCGACCATGCAGGCGCTCCGGCCGCACTTCTACTCGGTCACCTACGGCGCCGGCGGCAGCACCCGGGACAAGACCCTCGACATCGCGGACCGCATCCAGCGGGAACACGGGGCCACCGCCATGGCGCATCTGACGTGCATCAGCACGCCGCGCCCCGAGATCGAGCGGTATCTGCTGGAGGCCCGGGCGCGCGGCATCCGGAACATCCTGGCCCTGCGCGGCGACCCGCCGCAGAACGTGGACGAGCTCGCCGAGCTGGAGAGCGGGTTCGAGTACTCGTACCAGCTCGTCACGTTCATCCGGGAGCTCGGCGGCTTCTCCATCGGGACCGCCGGCTTCCCCGAGAGCCACATCGCGTGCACCGAGGGCAAGCACGTCGACTGGCAGCGGCTCAAGGCCAAGATCGACGCTGGCGCCGACCTCGTGCTCACGCAGCTGTTCTTCGACAACGACGACTACTTCGCCTTCAGGGACCACCTGGTGGACACCCTCGGGGTGCGGGTTCCGCTGACGCCGGGGGTGCTGCCGATTCTGGGCACGCAGCAGATCAAGCGGTTCACCGCCATCTGCGGGGCGACGCTGCCGGCCCCGCTGCTCGAGAAGCTGGAGCGGTTCGGCGACGACGCCGAGGCGGTCGCCGACTTCGGCGTCGAGTTCGCGACCCGCCAGTGCGAGGCCCTGCTGGCCGGGGGGGCCCCCGGCCTCCACGTCTACTCCCTGAACCGCGCGCGGGCCGTCACGAGCATCGTCGACAATCTGGGGCTGCGCGGCTGAGCCCAGGCGGGGCCACCCTGGCGCGCCGGTGGTCTGTCGCAGCAACGACGCTACGGTGGAGCGTCCGCGGGCTCGACACCGCGACCCTCGACCGGTGCCCGGAAACAGCCGGTCTCGCGGACTTGTCGGGCGCGGGCAGGTCTGTCAGGCCAATGCGCCGAGAAGCCGGCCCGCGGTCGACGACCGGCTCCCCCCGGAGGCCGGCGGCCCCCCGTCGCGCGTCACGACCGCTCGATCCACTCGACGAACTTCGAGCCGTCGACGGACGCGTCGACGATCATGACCCGGGTCACCCGGGCGTTCTCGTGGATCAACGCCTTGGTGGCGTCGCGCGCCTCCTCGACGCTGGCGTAGCGGTTGAACAGGAGCGGCGAGTTGGCGGCGCCGCCGCGCACGGTGGGAATCAGCTTGAACATGGCGGGGAGATCATACCCCGCGCCGGAGGCCGCGGCGACCGCGGACGGACGGCCGGCGAGCCTGCGTCACTCCGCCCCGGACCGCGGCCCGGGCTCGGGCGCGGGCCACCGCCGGCGCCCGAGGTCGGTGCCCACCGCCAGCTGCAGGACCTCGCCGTAGCTCTGCACGCCGCCGGCCACCCGGTTGGCCCTGAGATAGCTGTCGTTCAGCCGACGCGCGTTCTCACGGATTATCGGCACCGCCCGGCTGGTCCGCGCGCGCACCGCGGCGTAGTCGGCGCGGGGGCCCGGACCGAGCTCGGCCCCGAGGGCCGCTCGCGACGCTTCCGGGACCGCGCCGAGCAGGCGCCCCACCAGGTTCAGCCATCCGCTGTACTGCATGCGCTCGTCCCCCTCCAGGCACGTCAGCCACGCCACGAAGTTGGCCTCCGCCTCGTGGGCGAAGCCGGCCAGGTGCGCCCACTCGTGCGCGGTGACGAACGGACGTTCGAACGGCAGCACGGTGTCGTTCACGAGCACCTGGAGCGAGAACGGGTCGAACATCCCGTCGATGCCGGCGCGCCGGAAGTACGGCGTCAGCAGCGAACGCCGGGGCACGACGGCGGGGGCGGGGCGCAACAGGCCCAGCTCGCGCTGCGCGCGCTCGAACGCGGGGCCGAGCTCGTCCGGCAGCTCCTCGAGCTGCGGCCACGACCGCGCCTCTATCGCCTCGAACAACCGATTGAGATGCGTCACGCCGGCCGCCGCCAGCTCGTCGAGGGCCGCCGCGGTCACCCGATCCGCGCGGTAGCCGAGCTTCGCGGTGAGGGTCTCGCGGCGGTAGTTCAGACCCCAGGTGACGAGAAACACCAGGTAGACGACGGCGGCGACGACCGTGAGCCGGGCCGCGACGGCGCCGAGCACGCCGAGCCGACGCCGTCGCCCGGGACGCGCCAGGCGCCAGGCGGCCCACCCGAGGATGGCCGACCCGCCGGCGAGCAGCAGCCAGTCGAACAGCACGAGCGGTATCCGGCTCGTCGCCGCCGTCACGAGCTGCCGCACGATCGGATACACGCCGCCCGAGTACGCGGACTCGACGGCGGCACGCGAGAGCGGCGCTACCGCCATCACCATCGCCGCCCCGACGAGCGCCGCGTGCGGCCAGCCCGGCCCGCGGCGGACCGGTTCGGGCCGGGATCGCTTCCGCGCCATGTCGGTACCCTACACCAGCCGCAGCCGCCAACGGCGAGCCGCGCGGGCGTCAGCCTCGACTCCGGCGGCCGCCGACCTGACCGCCATGGCGCCCCCGCGCACCCGCCGAGCCCGGTGATAAACTGGCCCGATGTCCAAGGCCGACGACGAGCTGACCTGGGGCCGCTCGACGGTCCACACCGTGTGTCCCCTCGACTGCCCCGACACCTGCAGCCTCGAGGTCGCGGTCGAGCGGGGCGCAATCGTCTCCATCGACGGGTCCCGCAGGAACCCGGTCACCGACGGCTACATCTGCGGGAAGGTCCGCCGGTTCGGCGAGCGCGTGTACGGCGACGCCCGCCTGACCCAGCCCCTCGTCCGCCAGGGCCGGCGCGGCGACGGCGAGTTCGGGCAGGCCAGCTGGGAAGAGGCCCTGGCGATGATCGCGAGCCGGATGGTCGACGTTCGCGACACGTGGGGGGGCGAGGCGGTCCTGCCCTTCTCGTACGGAGGCTCGAACGGCCTGCTGACCCAGGACACCGTCGACGCCCGGCTGTTCCGGGAGTTCGGCGCGTCGCGGCTCGCCCGAACCGTGTGCGCCCTGCCCACGAGCACCGCCAACCAGGCCCTCTACGGCAAGATGCCGGGCGTGACGTACGCCGATTACCGCCACGCGCGGCTCATCGTGGTGTGGGGCGCCAACCCGTCGAGCTCGGGCATCCACCTGGTGCCGCACATCAAGGCGGCGCAGGAGGCCGGGGCGGCGCTGGTGGTCATCGATCCCCGCCGCACCAACCTGGCCCGCCGCGCCGACATTCACCTCGCTCCGAGGCCGGGGACCGACGTCGCCGTCGCGCTGGCCCTGCACCGGTACCTGTTCGAGAACGACCGGGCCGACGACGAGTTCATCGCCGCCCACGCGGAGGGCGCGGACCGGTTGCGCGAGCGCTGCGCGGAATGGACCTTCGACCGGGCGGCCGAGGTCGCCGGGCTCGACCCCGGGCTGATCGAGAGCTTCGCGGAGATGTACGCCGACATCTCTCCCGCCGTCATCCGCTGCGGGTGGGGGCTCGAGCGCAACCGCAACGGCGGCAACGCCGCCCTCGCGGTGCTCGCCCTGCCCGCCGTCGCCGGCAAGTTCGGGGTCCGGGGAGGCGGCTACTCGATGAGCAACTCCGGCGCCTGGAACCTCTCGGCCGAGTCGTGGATCGGCAGCCCCGAGCCGGACACCCGGGTCGTCAACATGAACCGTCTGGGCCACGCCCTGCTCGAGCTGCAGGATCCGCCGATCAAGATGCTCTTCGTCTACAACTGCAACCCGGCGGTGACGATGCCCAACCAGAACCGGGTGCTGGAAGGACTCGCCCGGGAGGACCTCTTCACGGTGGTGCTCGACCAGGTGATGACCGACACCGCGAAGCTCGCCGACGTCGTGCTGCCCGCCACCACGTTCCTCGAGTCCTACGACATCGCCCGGAGCTACGGGTCGACCAACCTGCAGCTCGCCCGGCCCGTGATCGAGCCGGTGGGCGCCTCCCGGCCCAACGTGGAAGTGTTCGCGGAGCTGGCGGGCCGCCTGGGCGTGGACGTGGGGGCCGGGTACGAGAGCGACGTCGAGGCCCTGCTCCAGCTCACCGCCGCCCTCCCCGAGGAGGCGCGCGGCCCGCTCCTGGAGACGGGCATCGCGGCCGGGGTGGCGGATGGCGCGCCGGTCCAGTTCGTCGACGTCCATCCCCGGACTCCGAACCGGAAGGTTCGGCTGTTCCCCGACGAGCTCGAGCGCGAGAGCCCCGAGGGCATCTACCGCTACCGGCCCGACCCCGCGACGGCCGACTATCCCCTCGCCCTCATCTCCCCGTCCACCGGCAAGACCGTCAACTCCACCCTCGGCGAGCTGCGCCAGCGCGTGGCCAGCCTGCAGATGCACCCCGGCGACGCCGAGCCCCGCGGCCTCACCGACGGCGACACCGCCCGTGTCTTCAACGCCCTCGGCGAGGTCCACTGCCCCGTGGCGCTCGACGCGGGCATCCGCCGCGGCTCCGTCGCCCTCCCCAAGGGCCTGTGGCGCATGAGCACCCTGAACGGGGCCACCGCCAACGCCCTCGTCCCCGACGACCTGACGGATATCGGCGGCGGCGCCGTCTTCAACGACGCCCGCGTGCAGGTGGCCCGCGTCGTCACCGCCACCCTGCAGCGCGACGGACAGGAGCCGGCGGACTCCGCAGCCGGCGGGGATGCGTCCGTCCATTGAGAGGCAGGCACGCCTTGTCACGCCTCGACTCGCGGATGGTCACGCCTCCCGCGGCGCCGCCGGGACGGGCGCGTGGTCGGGGTGGACGAGGTCGGAGACGCGGCCGCCGGGCATGCGCACGGCCGCGAGCACCGCGAGCAAGGTGACGGCGGCGGTGAGGCCGAAGACCCGGTGGATCGCCTCGAGCATGCGGGCCGGCGAGGGGTCGCCGCTCGACGCGACGGCAGCCGCGATGACCGCGCCGAACAGGGCGACGCCGACCGCCCCGCCGATGCTGCGGGTGAACTGCCCGAACGACGTCGCGACCCCGAGGTGCCGCCGCGCGACGGCGCTCTGCATGGCCAGCACCAGCGACAGCATGGCCATCCCCATCCCCATGCCCATCAGGGCGAGCTCGGCCCGAAGCAGCCAGCCGGGCGCATCGGCGGTGATGGAGGCCAGCCCGGCGAAGGCGACGGTGACGATGCTCAGGCCGCCGACGACCATCGGCCGGTAGCCGGTGCGGTGCACGAGCCGGCCCGCGATCACCGACACGACCACCCACCCCAGGACCAGCGGCGTAAGCGCCCGGCCCGCCTCGACCGCGGTGCCCCCCAGCCCCTCCTGCACCAGGAGCGGCACGTACGAGATGGCGCTGAACATGGCCGCGCCGACGAGCAGCCCGATGCCCCCGATGGACGCCACCATCCGGTCGCCGAGCAGATCGACGGGCACCATCGGCTCGGCCGCCCGGCGCTCGACCCGCACCAGCCACCAGCCGAACCCGGCCGCGGCCCCACCGGCGAGCGCAACCCACGCCCCGCGGCCGGCCACCCCGGTCTGGCCGACGGCGAGCATCAGCAGGGTGACCGAGGTCGCGAGCAGGGCCGCCCCCGCGTAGTCGACGGTGCGCCGAACGCCCCGCGGCGGGTCGCGCAGGGCGGCGCCCACCGCCACCGCGGCGAGGATGCCGAACGGGATGTTGAGGTAGAACACCCAGCGCCACGAGAGCAGGGCCGTGATGTAGCCGCCGGCGAGCGGCCCGGCGACCGAGGCGACACCCCACACCGCGCTCAGCAGCCCCTGCGTGCGGCCCCGCTCGCGCAGCGTGTAGTGGTCGCCGATGATGCTCATCCCCAGGGGCATGAGGCCGCCGGCCCCGAGGCCCTGCAGGGTCCTGAACAGGATGAGCTCGGGCATCGAGCGGGCCGCGCCGGAGAGGGCCGAGCCCACCAGGAAGATGCCGATGCACCACAGATAGAAGCGCCGGCGCCCGTACAGGTCGGAGAGCTTGCCCCACAGGGGAATCGAGACCGTCGACGCCAGCAGGTAGGCGGAGAAGACCCAGCTGTACCAGGCGAGCCCCCCGAGCTGGCCGGCGACCGTCGGCATGGCCGCGGCCACGACGGTCATCTCGATGGCCGCGAGGAAGGTCCCCCCCAGCACCCCGGCCAGCGCCACCGCCCGGCGGGCGCCGCGGATGGGTTCGTGATGGGTCATTGCCTGTCGGCGCGTCCTCGAGCGACTCTACACCCGCCGCCCGCGGCGCGCCGTGGAATTGCGGGACGGCGACCTCACCCATCCAACCTTCCCATGTTACGATCCCGGCGACCGGCGCCGCCAGCGGAACGATCCCCATGCCTGATTCCGACACCCCCGTCCGAACCGTGAAGTGCGTGAAGCTCCAGCGCGAGCTGCCCGGGCTCGACGAGCCTCCCTGGCCCGGCGAGCTGGGCCGGCGCATCTACGAGCAGGTCTCCGCCGACGCCTGGAAGCAGTGGGAAGAACGGATGACGATGATCCTCAACGAGTACCGTCTCATGCCCTGGCAGAAGGAGGCCCAGGACCTCGTGGCGAAGTACATGGAGGAGTTCTTCTTCGGCGAAGAGTCGGCCCCGCCCCCGGACTTCGTGCCCCAGCAGCAGAAGTGACGCCCCGGCGGTCTGCCCGCCGACGCTCGTAGCGGGCGCGCACGGCCGCCTCAAGACGCAGCCGCGCCGTCGAGGGCCGCCGGCCTGGCGACCGGAGGCGTCGCCAGGCTCACCACGACGAGGGTCCCGATGGACAGCGCCAGGGCCGGGTACGCGGTCTCCAGGCCCAGGGGATAGGCGGGCGTCCCCTCGACGCTGCGGGCGAGCCCGACGATCTCCCACCCGAGCGTCGTGACCATCCCCACGAGGATCGACGCCACGCCCCCGGCCGGGGTCGCGCGGCGCCAGAGCAGGGCGCCGAGAAGCGCGGGGGTGATGCCCGCGCCGTACATCGTGTACGCCCACAGGGCCATTGCGAGGATGGTCGGGAAGAACCTCCCCGCCACGTAGCCGAACAGGCCGAGAATCAGGACGATGACCCGGGTGTAGACGATGACCTGCGCCCCGGTCATCGACGGGTCGACGAAGCGCTGATACACGTCCCGGATGAGGTTCGTGGCGGGGGTCAGCAGGAAGCTGTTCGCGGTCGAGACGATGATCGCGGCCGCCCCGCACACCAGGACCACGCCCAGGAACGGGGGCAGCACGTCGGTCGCGACCCGGATGACGATCTCCTCCGACTGCGCGTCGGTCAGCCCCGGCGTGACGGTGCTCGCGAACACGCCGGTCGAGTCGATCAGCGTCTCGACCACCATCGTGCCCACGATCCACCCGCCGACCGCGAGCCGGGCCGCCCGCTCGTCGCGGGCCGAGAAGAACTTCTGGTACATGTTGGCTTCGCCGAGCAGCAGGAACATCGTCGGCAGGAACAGCGCCAGCGACGCCTGCGGCCCCAGGGTGCCGAACAGCGACACCTGGTCGGGCCGGAGCGCTCCCACCGCGGCGCCGAGCCCGCCCGCGTCGCCGACCATGAAAGTCACCGCCAGCACCACCCCGATGGTCATGAGCAGGCCGTTGCCGACGTCGAGGTAGGCGATGGACAGCATGCCCGCGAGCGCCGTGAACACGACGCAGAACGCCATCGTGATGAACGCCCCCGTGTCCGGATCGACGCCCGCTACCGACGACAGGAGGCGGCCGCCGCCCCGGAACTGGTAGGCTGCGATGGTCGAGTAGGCGAGCACCGTGGTCACCGTGCCCAGCACCCGCGCGGCCGGCCCGTAGCGCAGCTCGAGGATGTCGGGCACCGTGTACTGGGCGATGCGGCGCACCCGGGGCGCGATGAAGTAGACGAGGGCGATGCCCACCCACGCGCCCGCCGACTGCCACAGGGCCGGGAAGCCGGCCCGGTAGCCGAGCCCGGCCCCCGCGAACAGGCTGCCCGACCCGATCCAGGTCGCGAGCAGCGTGAACACCAGCACCCGCGCCGGCAGGGCCCGGCCCGCCACGAGGAAGTCGTCGCCGGTCCGCACCCGGCGGCTGCGGTACGCGCCCACGAGGACGAGCACGGAGAGATAGAGCAAGACGGCCGTCAGCATGGGGTGTGTCTCCGCGTGCATTATGTGCCGAAGCCGCGTCGACGCGTGCCGAAGCCGCGTCCGACGTTCCGCGCGCCTTCTGCATCAGCACCCATGACACGCGTCGCCGACTGCTTCCCGCTGGAGCTCCGGCACGCGAAGATCCTTGACGGTCAGGGCTTCCGTGTAGCACACTGCTGCAGGTTGCAGCAGACGCACCGCCGACGGTCAGACCGACTGGTGAACCCGATGCCGGCAAAACACCGTGTGACCGTCAATCTGGACGAGCGCGAATACCGGGAGCTGTCGGCGTTGGCCGAGAAGTACCGAGTCTCCCTCGCGTGGTTGGGCCGTCAGGCGACCGTCGAGTTTCTCGATCGGCATGCGCAAGACGAGATGCAGCTCCCTCTCGGTCTCTCTCCCGAGCGCCGGGCGGGTCGCTGAGGCGCCCGTGCGCATTCCGGCACAGGGGCGTTGAAGATGGCGGCAGCCGCGAGGACCGTTCTGCCAACGCCCCTCCCGTCCGCGGTGCGAGAAGCCCTGCTTCGCGTCCGCCGGCTCGCCGTGTCGGCAAAGCGTGAACACCGCCTCGCCCTCGCGCGAGCGGTCGTCCTGCAGGTCGTCTCCGCCTATTGGCGCGGGCTACCGCCCGGCCCCGGCGTCCCTCGGCCCCTGCGCAAGCCCCCGTCCGACGTCGAGCTGTCCTCCATCACGGAAGAAGCTGCCAACCTCATCGGCACCATCGGGAACGCTGCGGCTGCGCTCCCCGTGGTGGATGCCGGCTACCTGATTGGGGTCCTCTACACGGGGATGATGCCGGATCGGTTCCGGGCGGACCGCGGTGCGTACTACACGCCGCCCGCGCTGTGCGAGCGTCTGCTGGATCTCGCCACCGAGGCGGGCGTCGACTGGCGGACCGCACGGGTGCTCGATCCGGCCTGCGGCGGAGGCGCGTTCCTCGCGCCGGTAGCGCGCCGGATGGCGGAGAGCCTGGCCGGCTGCCGGCCCGACGCCGTCCTCGCGAGCATCCACGGCCGTCTGGCGGGGTTCGAGCTCGACCCCTTCGCCGCCTGGATGACGCAGGTCTTTCTGGATGTGACCCTGCGCCGTTTCCGTAGCGACGCAACCCTCCCCCTCCGCCCCGTGGTGCGGGTCTGCGACAGCCTCGAACAGCCCCCACCATCGGAGCCGTTCGATCTCGTCGTCGGCAATCCCCCGTACGGGCGCCTGAAGCTCTCGCCTCGGTTGCGCGCGAGATTCAAGCGCGGCCTCTTCGGTCATGCGAACCTGTACGGCGTGTTCACCGATCTGGCCTTGCGGTTCACCAGGCCGGGCGGCGTCGTCGGCTATGTCACGCCAACGAGCTTCCTCGCCGGCGAGTACTTCAAGGCCCTTCGCGCCCTGCTTGGCCGTGAAGCGCCGCCGGTCAGCATCGACTTTGTCGAGACGCGCTCAGGGGTCTTTGCCGATGTCTTGCAGGAAACCCTGCTCGCGGTATATCGCAGCCGGGGCGCGCCTGGCCTCGGGCGGGTACACTTCATCTCTCCGCGGCCCGACGGCTCCATTGCGACGACCGCCGCCGGCTCTTTCCGGCTTCCCGCGCAGCCGGCGAATCCCTGGCTCGTGCCGCGCACGCCGACGCAGACGGTGCTGTTGCGTCGGGCTCGGCGACTTCCCTGCCGCCTCAAGGATTACGGCTATACCGTCAGCACCGGGCCTCTGGTCTGGAACCGGCACAAGGATGGTCTGCGGGACCGGCCCGGCCGGGGGCGCTACCCGCTCGTGTGGGCCGAATCCGTGCGCCCCGACGGCATCTTCGAGTTCCGGGCGAAGAAGCGCAACCACAAGCCGTACTTTCAGCCGACGGCGGAAGAGTCCTGGGTCGTGACCGACTTCCCGTGCGCACTCGTGCAGAGGACGACAGCCAAGGAGCAGTGCCGGCGACTGATCGCAGCGGAGCTGCCCGCCTCGTTCATCGACGAGCACGGCGCGGTGGTCGTCGAGAACCACCTCAACATGATCAGGCCCCTGGACGGCGCGCCCGGCGTGTCCCCGGCCGCGTTGACGGCGCTGCTCAACAGCAACGTGGTCGATCAAGTGTTCCGTTGCATCAATGGCAGTGTCGCGGTCTCCGCCTACGAGCTCCAGGCGTTGCCGCTCCCGCCGCCGGAAGACGTGCGGGAGATAGAAAGCCTGCTTGAATCTCGCGCGAGTCGTCAGACGCTGCACAGGGCGGCGGAACACCTGTACGCCACTCGGGTTCAGGGCTGATGCCTCTGCCACCGCTGTTGCCGCCGCCCGCAATCCATGAGCGCCTGGGGCTGGTTTTCCCGGAAGGAACGGCGAACCGCAACTATGTGACCCGCGAGATCGCCGCCAAGACTGTCTTCGTGATGCTCTACGCGGGCGCGGTGGAAGGCAACGACACCTGGCTTCGCCCCGACCAGGTGACGCGCATGACCGACGCCCAGGCTGCCTTGATCGCGGACGCGGCCCGAGCGGCTTGGGCGAGACAGTCCACGCGCCCTGCGACAGACCAAATCGCCGGCCGATGGTACGCCGCCAACACCCGGGAGCCCATTCGGGACGAGACCCTGCGCGATGGACTTGTGCGCCTCGGGGCCGTGGTAGAGCGGGGGGGACTATCGACGACATCACCCAAGGGGCGGTATGCGCTGACGGAGGCCTTTGCGGCCCTGTTCGATCCCGCGGTGACGGGGAGTGCGTTGGGAACTGCCATGAAAGCCTGGCAGGAAGCGAATCTGGCGCCCGGCGCGCTTGCCCGTATCGCCATCGTGCGCCAGGGCGCCGTCGCGGGCAAGGAGCGAGTGCTCGTTACCTTTCCGAATGGCGAAACCCGGCGCATGGAGCCGGGTCCCAGCTCCGTGATCTCGAAGGCGGTGGTCGAGGATTTCGCCCGCCGCTTTCTCGACAAGCCCGGCGTCATCTGGTTGAGCGAGAGCCGACACCAGGTCGTGGCGCAGGACGACGAGCTGGCCCGGAAGATCGGCTTGGTGATCCAGCCGGATCGCAACCTGCCGGACGTGATCCTGGTCGATCTTGGTCCCTATGCCCCCCTGCTCGTGTTCGTCGAGGTGGTCGCGACGGACGGTCCCGTGAGCGAGGCCCGCCAGACAGCGTTGATGACGATAGCAGCGGACGCCGGCTTCCACGAAGAACAGTTGGCGTTCGTGACCGCCTATGCCGACCGTGACGCCGGTGCGTTCAGGCGCTCGATGGGCAAGTTGGCGTGGCGGTCGTTTGCCTGGTTCATGTCGGAACCGGACCACATCATGGCACTGCATCGCGGATCCGGGGCACGGCGGGTTCTGCTGTCGGAATTGATGCGCGATGCCGGCGACGTCGACTGACACGCGGGCCCGGGGCCCCGGGTGATGCCTCTCTGCTATTCTCCCGGCCATGCCTCTGGACGAGTACCGTCGCAAGCGCGACTTCTCGAAGACGCCGGAGCCGCCGGGGGACCCCGAGCCGCGCGGGCGCCGGAGCGCCAAGCCGAAGCCGCTGTACTTCTGCGTGCAGAAGCACCTCGCAAGCCGGCTGCACTACGACCTCCGGCTCGAGCACGGGGGAGTCCTGCTGTCGTGGGCGGTGCCGAAGGGCCCGTCGCTCGACCACCGCGACCGGCACCTCGCGGTGCAGACCGAGGACCATCCCCGCGACTACGGCGACTTCGAGGGGGTCATACCGGAGGGCTACGGCCAGGGCATCGTCATGTTGTGGGACTACGGGACCTGGAGCCCGGAGGTCGACGACGTCGGCGAGGCGCTCGGCAAGGGCGACCTGAAGTTCACCCTCGACGGCTACAAGCTAAAGGGCTCGTGGGCCCTCGTCCGGACCCGCGACCGGCCCGACACCTCCCCGTCGCAACGCGGCAGGAGCTGGCTGCTCATCAAGCACCGCGACTTCTGGTCAGGCCCTCTCGACATCACCACCTTCGCGCCCCTCAGCGTGAAGAGCGAGGGAGACTTCGACGACATCCTCGCCGCCGACCTGCCGGACGTGTGGGTGACGGGGCGCGCCGCCGCCCGGGGGGGCGCCACCGGAAAGGCCTTGCGGGAGATCATCGAAAAGGCTGCGGCCAAGAAGCTGGCCCGTGACGAGAGGTAGCGGCCGGCCGCCGACCCAGGCTGCCCGAAGCCGGTGACGGGACGTCCTGCTGCGTGGGAGACGGCGACTGGTGCACCGCCGAGACGGGCGCGCGGCCTTGGCCCGCGCCCAAACGAGCGGATTCACGGGTACAATCGCCGCGCGCGTCCGCCACCGTCATGCCTCTCATCGACATTCTCCTGCCCCAGTTCGACCGGGAGATCGGCACCACCAAGCGCCTCCTTGAGGTCGTGCCGCAGGCGGACCTCGCGTGGTGCCCCGGCGGGAAGGCCCGGACCGTGGCCGAGCTGACGGGCCACCTGGCGGAGATTCCGGCCTGGACCTGCGGCATCATGGACGAGGAGAGCGGCGACCTGGCCGAGGTCCCCGAGCCGGCCGCCGCCACGTCGGTCGCCTCGGCATTGGACCGGTTCGACGTCGGGTCGGCGGCGGGCCGCCGCGCCCTCGTTGAACGCCGCGACGACGAGCTCGTCGCCGACTGGACCCTGCGGTGCGACGGTCGAGTGCTCTTCTCGCTGCCCCGGATAGCGATGGTGCAGGTGCTGGTGCTGAACCACCTCATCCACCACCGCGGCCAGCTCAGCGTCTACCTTCGCTTGCGGGGATGCCGGATACCCCCGATCTACGGCCCCACCGCTGACGACCGGGAGCCCGCGGCGAGGCCCCGACGATGACGGAAGCCATCTCCCGCGGCGGCCCCGCCGACCGCTACGCCGCGCATCCGCGCCTCCGGGGCGGACACCGGATGACCCTGTTCACCTGGGGCCGCACCCGGCGCTTCCCGCGCCTGCCGCCGCCCGAGCCCCGCTACTTCGACGTCGCCCCCGACGCGCGCGTGCTCGCCCACTGCCACTGGCAGCCCGAGCCGCGCCGGCACGCGACGCTCATCGCCCTGCACGGCCTCGAGGGCTCGAGCCGGGCCCACTACATGCGCGGCCTCGCCGACAAGGCCTTCGCCGCGGGCATGAACGCGGTGCTCCTGAACCAGCGCAACTGCGGGGGCACCGAGGCCCTGTCCGCCGGCCTCTACCACTCGGGGCTCTCGGCCGACCCGCGGGCGGTCATCGACGAGCTGATAGCGCTCGACCGGCTGCCGGCCATCGCGGTCGCCGGCTACTCGCTCGGGGGCAACGTCGCCGTGCGCCTCGCCGGCGACTACGGGCCCGACGCGCCGCCCGAGCTCCGGGCGATCGTCGCGGTCTCGCCCACCCTGCACCTGGCGATGTGCGTCGAGGCCCTCGAACGCCGGTCGAACCGCGTCTATCAGTGGAACTTCGTGCGCAACCTGAAGCGCCGGATGAGACGGAAGGCGAGGGCGTGGCCGGACCGCTTCGACCTGAGCCGGCTCGGGGGGGTGCGGACGGTGCGGGAGTTCGACGAGCGCTTCACGGCCCCCCACCACGGATTCCGGGACGCCGCCGACTACTACCACCGGGCGAGCAGCCTGCGGGTCGTCGAGAGCGTGCGGGTGCCGACCCTCGTGGTCAGCGCCGCCGACGATCCGTTCGTCCCTCCGGAACAGTTCGGCGACCCGGGCATCGCCTCGAACCCGCACGTCACGGTGCAGGTCACGCCCCACGGAGGTCACTGCGGGTTCTACGCGCGCGCCGCGCCGGGCTTCGACGGCTACTGGGCCGAACGGCGGGCCGTGGAGGTCGTGCGGGTACAGATGGCGGGTCAGGACGTCGCCGCATCGGTAGACGGCGCCTCCTCCGAGGCGCGCCTTTCTACGGCGCAGTCCCCCGGCCCGCCGCGGGCAGCGCGTCGATGAGCCGGCGGGCGAACTCGGGGCCCTTCCCCTTGTCCTCGTGCTTGAAGTAGACGAACACCTCCCCGCAACCGCGGGTGCTCGCGCCGATCGTCTCCGCCCACCGGGCGATGTCGTCCGGCCCATAGCCCTCGTCCCGCAGCCGGAAGTAGGCGTAGTCGGCGGTCACCTCCAGCGGCGTCGTCATCCGCTCGCTGTCGGCGATGCACAGGGCCAGGCCGCGCGACCGCAACCGTTCGAACACCGCCGGGTCGTGCCACGACGCATGACGGAACTCGAACGCGGCCCGGACGCCGGCGGGGAGCACGGCGAGGAACTCGTCGAAGACCTCCAGGCTCTTCCTGAAGTACGGCGGGAGCTGGAACAGCAGGACGCCGAGCTTCGGCCCCAGCGTTCGCGCGGCCCCGCAGAACGCGGCGGTGGGGTCCCCGGCGTCGCGCAACCGGGCCTCGTGGGTGATGCGCCGCGGCGCCTTGAGGGTGAAGCGGAAGTGGTCGGGGGTCAGGTCGGACCACCCGGCCAGCAGCCGCTCGGTCGGCATGCGGTAGAAGGTGTAGTTGATCTCGACGGTCGGCAGCTGCTCGGCGTAGAAGGGCAGCATCTTCTTGGGGGACAACTTCTCGGGGTAGAAGCTACCCCTCCATTCCGTGTAGTTGTACCCGGAGGTGCCGACGAAGACTCTCGGCGGCGAGGCCGAGCCGCCGGTCGGCCCGGCGCCGCCGGTTGCTGAAGCGGGGGTCTGCATCGGCGGAAGTCTACCCGATGCTTCGGTCTGCGCTCGCCCTCCGCCTTGTCCAACCAGAAGTGAGCCTGAAGGGAGGATTGATTCCAACGTGAAATGAGCCTGAAGGGGCCGGGTCCCGGATCATCGGAGGATGATCGTGAGACTCGACACCCAGCGCCTGCAGACCCTGGACCAGATTCGGGAGTTCCTGGCCGACAGCCGACCGCTCGACCTGCGGCCGCAGACCCGGGCCGAGGCCTACGCGTTCGTGGCCGAGACCCTGGAACGGTTCGACTACCCCGGCCGGGGGAAGGCCGACAAGGGCCTGCTCCGCCGGTTCCTGGTCAGGGTGGCCGGCCTCTCGCGAGCGCAGGTCACCCGCCTGCTGCGCCAGCACCGGGCCACGGGCGCCATCGCCGACCGCCGCGGCCCCCGGCGCCCCTTCCCCCGCCGCTACACCAAGGCCGACATCGGGCTGCTCGCCGAAGTCGACGCCCTCCACGGCACCCTCTCCGGGCCCGCCACCCGCCAGCTCTGCATCCGGGCCCTGCACGTGTTCGGGGACCACCGCTTCGAGCGCCTCGCCGCCATCTCCAACGGACATCTCTACAACCTGCGCCACTCGACCAGCTATCAGCGCCGCCGCGGGACGATGCCCGCGCCGACCCGCGCCGTGCACATCGCCATCGGCGAGCGCCGCCGGCCCCGGCCCGACGGGCAACCCGGCTACCTGCGGGTCGATACCGTCCACCAAGGCGACCTCGACGGCATCAAGGGCCTCTACCACCTCAACCTCGTCGACGAGGTCAGCCAGTTCCAGTTCGTCGGCTCCCTCGAGCGCATCGAGACGCCCTGCCTCGCCCCCGTCCTCGAAGCGCTGCTCCGGGCGTTCCCCTTCATCGTCCGCGGATTCCACGCCGACAACGGTACCGAGTTCATCAACCGCAAGGTCGCCGCCCTGCTGCAGGCCCTCCACGTCGACGAGTTCACCAAATCCCGCCCCCGACGCAGCAACGACAACGCCCTCGTCGAGAGCAAGAACGGCTCGGTCATCCGCAAGCACCTCGGATACGGCCACATCCCCAGCCGCTACGCGGAACGCGTCAACGCCTTCACCCAGCGGGTCCTCTCCCCCTACCTGAACTTCCACCGCCCCTGTCTCTTCCCCGTCGAAGTCGTCGACGCCAAGGGCCGCGTCCGCAAGCGCTACCCCCACGCCAACGTCATGACCCCCTACGAGAAGCTCAAGTCGTTGCCCGACGCCGCCGACTGCCTCAAGCCGGGGACCTCCTTCGACGAGCTCGACGCCGTCGCCGCCGCCATGAGCGACAACGACGCGGCACGCGCCCTCAACCAGGCCCGCGACCGCCTGTTCGCCGCCATCGACCCCGCCGCCTGAAATACCCGCGGCGACGGGCGGCGTCGACCCGCAGCTCGGTGTCGCCGACGCCCGGCCCATGAGTCGCCGCACCGGCGGACGGGGGGGGGAGGGGATGGAGGCAGCGCCGGGTGGCTGGCGTGTCGCCGGCTGCCCGCACCGGTCGCCGGCAAGAGGCAGCCCCGGATGCCGCCGCCGGGTTTGTGCTCCCCGTTCGAACCGCGTAGCTGCGGGCCGGCCAGCGTGTCAACGCGCTCCGCGCGTCCTCCGCTGCGCTACGGCCCTGCGGGTGACACACCGGCCGTCCCGCAACTCGGATTGCAGATATGGGCCTTGCGGCCCGGCCTGGACGGGACGTCCCGGCCGTCCACGAGACGCCGTGGCAGGACACGCGCCCCCCCCCGGCGCCGCGGGAGACCCGTTCGGAGGCCCCGTGCTCCCGGTCCGCTGTTGCCCCGAGTCCGCCGTCGCTCGACAGCCGTGACGTCCGGGCGCCGAGCCGCCTGTCACCGGTCCGTTACGTAACGGTGTGGAGTTGGTCGTGGCGTTGACGAACGCGGAGCGGCAGGCGCGTTACCGGAAAGCGGCGGAAGGCCTGGAGGCTGTCGAATCTACCCAGGGCTTCGGGCTCCCCGGTTCGGACCCGCTCCGTTTTGGACCCGCCCCGCTCCGAACGCCGCGCCGGACCGGAACCGCCGCTCTCGCTGCCGCAGCACGCCGCCCTTCGGTCGGCGTGCCGACCTGGAGGTCGGGCTGGTCAGGCGGGGCGGCCGCCGGAACCACGGCACCGGTGACCGACCACGGGCCACAGACGCATCAAGGCCGGCCACGGGACGAGCCGACCGCCGGTCGCCGACCCGAACCGCCGCCTCGGGGTGGAGTCGGCGGTGGCGGACGACGGCGGACCCCCGGCGGGCACCCCGGGCGCCTAACCCCTCCGCCCAAGCAGGATTGACGTGCTGGCCAGGAACCGGAGGACCTCGGCCCCGCCCATGACGGATAATGTCGGTCAGTGTGCGCCGGCTCACCGCAGCCCGCGCCAGGACCCCTGTTTCGGTCCGCTGATTCGGCCGCCGTCACCTCGGTTCACGTGCCGCCGCTTCAGGCTCATTTCAGGATTGGAAAGCACGCCCTCCGAATGCGGGAGGCGCGGCTGGTGCCCCTCAGTCGAGATCGAAGTCGCGGGCAGGTCGGGTGACGGGCTCGTGGCGGGCGCGCTCGAGGGCCTCGTCGAAGCGCTTCGACAGGACGTCGCCGCGGCTCCGCTCGTCGTTCACGGACTGCTCGAACAGGGCCTCGCGGCGGGCCGCCTCGTCGGCGAGGATCCGTTGGGCCTGGTCGAGCTCGGGCTTGTCCTCGGACTCGGGCTCCTGGTGGGAGACGACGCGCTTCAGCCGCGAATCGACGGTCTGCACGGCGCCGCAGCAGGGGCAGACGACGTCGAACTCCGACGGCAGAAGGTTGGTCATGGGACGATGCCCCGGCCGTCACCCTTCCTCTTCGTAGCCCTCTTCCTCCATCGGGCTGATGCGGGTCGACGGCCTGAGCGCTTCGCGATAGTCGTAGACGGGGAACCCCCGCACGTGGAGTGAAAGGACGCAGCCGGGCGCCTTCCGGTCGACGACGACGGTGACCGGGCTACCCTCTACCCCCTCGCGGAACGCGAGTCGACAGCCACAGGACAGCTCGGCGTGGACGAACCCTTTCAGCATCTACAACCCTCATGCGGATCATACACCAGTCGCGCGCCCGCGTCCCGCCCCGAGTACGCCGACGCCGGCCGCTTCCCGCGCGGCCGGGCCACCCGTCCGCTACAGCAGGTCCACGATGTCCTGCTCGAACTCGTCCCGGGGCGCGATGCCAGCGTGGGTGCGGCACACCGTGCCTTCGCGGTCGATGAAGAACGTCATCGGCACGCCCCAGATCGGTCCGTAGGCCTCCTGGAAGTCTTCGCGCCCCAGCCCCACGAGCATCGGGTAGTTCACGTCGAAGTCGTCGGCGAAATCCCGGATCTTGTCGACCGTGTCGTCCACCGACAGGCCGAGCACCACGAGCCCGTCGTCGGCGTACTGCTCGGCGAACTCGACGAACCAGGGCACCTCGATCTTGCAGGGGCCGCACCACGTCGCCCAGAAGTTCAGCAGCACGACCTTGCCGCGCAGCGACTGGAAGTCGACGTCCTCCCCGTTGTGGTCCTGCAGCACGAAATCGTAGTCGGCCGGCTTGGCCCCCGCATCGCACGCCGCGGCCTCGGGCGCGGCGCCGCCGCCGAAGACCGAGCCGCCGACGGCCGCGACGCGCCCGTGGGGGTGGGCATGGGATGACACGAGGCCGGCCGGCAAGGTGGACATCGCCAACGCCAGCGCGGCCGCGCCCGCGACCATCCAACGCAACGTCATGATGACTGGCTCCTCTCGTCAGGCCGGCGCCGGACCCGTGCCCACGCGCGTCGCCTTCGCCCAATAGCGTCGCACACCGCGAGCGGGCTTGTCCATGTCCTCTCTCGTGGTCGGTCCTTCGCCTGCGGGAGACACCCGCCGGGCATGCGAGGCTTCGCTGCGCGCGGCTCGGGCAGGCAGATCGGGGCCGGAGGCTCGGACACGCCGCGGCGGAGCTCCGCGTTGCACGGAGAGCGGCGAAGACGCCGACCGACCGTGGCGCGCCCGCCCCGCAACGCGCGAGGGCGGAGCACATCGGGCTCGACCCGACCGCAGACCGCACGCGGCGCGACCGCAGCGGAGACTCCTGTCGTCGGCGGCCGCGCAACGGGCCCGCGGCGAGCGGGAGCAGCGACCGGGCGCGGTTCTTGCTAGGATCGATCTCGGGAAGGATCGGGCAACGGTCGCGACGTTGCGACCACCCTGTCGCTACAGTTAAGATGAGACGACTTCTTCGCCAGCTCCCGCCGCACGCCGCTGGCCCCTCACGAGGTGAAAACATGAGCCGCACCACCTGCGGGCGCGCCATCCGGTGCCGCGTGGTCCGCGCCGTACTGATCGGCGCCCTGGCCCTCGGCTGGTCCGTCGACGCGATGGCCCAGGCCGCGACCCAGTTCTTCCCCTACTACGGCAAGAACCGGGTCAAGTACGACGACTTCCAGTGGCACATCTACACCACCGACCACTTCGAGATCTTCTACTACCCCGACGTCGAAGAGCACCTCGAGCGCATCGCCAGCTACGCCGAGAGCGCATACGCCCAGATCAGCGCCGACCTGACCCACGACCTCGCGAACCTCGTTCCCCTCGTCATCTTCAAGACGCACAGCGAGTTCGAGCAGCAGAACATCATTCCGGGCGTGGTGTCCGACGGCGTCGGCGCCTTCGCAGAGCCGTTCCGGCAGCGCATCGTGCTGCCCATCGACGAGCCGCCCGACCAGCTCTACCGGCTGATCGCCCACGAGCTGACCCACCAGTTCGCGTTCGACATCATCCCGCGCTCGGTCATCCGGCGCGGCATTCCCCTGTGGGTGGACGAGGGGCTGGCCGACTACATGGGCGGCGTGTGGCGCCCCCTCGACCTGATGACGGTCCGCGACGCCGCCCTCTCGGACACCCTGCCCGAGATGAGCGACTTCCAGGGCGGAGGCATCAACGCGAGCCCGCGGCTCGTCTACAACCTCGGGCACGCCGCCTTCGAGTTCATCGAAGAGCGCTGGGGCATGGCCGGGGTCCGGGAGTTCCTGTTCTCGCTGCGCAAGTCGGTGATCGGCGGCGAGAGCGACATCTACGAGGACGCGTTCAACATCCCCGCCGAGGAGTTCGACATCGAGTTCGAGTCGTACATCCGGCGCCGGTTCCAGGCTTTCCGCGACAAGGAGCGGCCCGACGACTACGGCCGCGACCTCGCCCCCGACCCCTTCGAGACGCGGTACCTGGCCGTCTACTCGATCGAGCCGTCGCCGTCGGGCGACCTCCTCGCCGCCTACGCCATCAACCGCAAGGACAGGGAGATCGACATCATCCTGCTGTCGACCGAGGACGGCGAGGTCGTGGGCAACCTGACCGAGGGCTTCAACCAGGATCTCGGGTACGAGTCGATTCAGCTTCCCGGCGCCCGGTGGAACGCGGTGCCGTGGATGTCGTGGTCGGGAGTCGACGACCGCCTCGCCTACTTCGTCCGCAAAGGCAAGTACCGGTCGCTGATGCTGCAGAACGTGGTGACCCGGGAGACCGAGCAGATGGTCGACCTGCCGACGGTCGACGCGCCCGAGTCGCCCGACTTCTCGCCCGACGGCCGCCACGTCGTCTTCTCGGCCCTGCAGAACGCGGTGGGCGACATCTACCTGCTGGACCTCGAGACCGAGGAGATCACGAACCTGACCGAGGACGAGTTCGCCGACTATGCCCCGACGTTCTCTCCCGACGGCTCCTATGTCGTCTACGTCGCCCGCATCAGCGGCAACAACAAGCTGTTCAAGCTCGACCTCGCCACCCGCGAGAAGACGCAGCTGACGTTCGGCACGTTCAGCGAGGCGGGGGCCCAGTTCCTCGACGAGAACACCGTGGTCTTCTCATCGACCGCCGTCGACCCGCTCGCCCCGGTCGACCCGGACGTGGCCGCGAACGGAGACATCTTCAACGTCTGGACGCTCGACCTGAACAACGGCGAGCTGCGCCAGTACACCGACACCGCGACCGGCAACGTCTCGACGGTCGTGCTGCCCGGCGCCCCCCGGGCGCGGATCGCCTTCGTCACCTATTTCAAGGGCGAGTACGGCATCCACACCGTCGAACGGGACGAACCGCTGTACACCGCGTTCACGTCGGACTTCGGCGCTCCGGGCCCCAACATCGACTTCCAGGCGCCGCTGACCCACACCCTCGTGACCGCCAACAACCGGCGCAAGGGTCGGTTCGAGAAGATGTTCCTCGACGGCGCGCCGCCCATCAACTTCGGGTTCACCAATAGCGGCGACGTCCTCGGCGGCACCGCCGTCTCGTTCTCCGACGTCCTCGGCGATCAGAGCTTCAGCCTCTTCGCCTACTCCATAGCCCAGTACCGGACGTTCTCGGGCTCGTACTTCAATCAGAGCGGCCGCTTCCAGTACGCCCTGCAGGGATTCTCGCAGGAGATGTTCTTCTACGGCGCGGCCGGCTTCTACGCCCCGTCGCTCGCCTTCCTCAGCCGCGACGACGCGCTCGCGGTGCAGACGATACGGGGCGGAAGCGCCTTCGGCATCTATCCGCTCGACCGCTACCGGCGCATCGAGCTGACCGGCGGCATGTTCCACTTCAACGAGCGGTTCAACGACCCGTTCCTCCAGCAGCAGTCGGATCAGTACCAGCAGCAGCAGTTCGGCACCCGGCTGTTCCGCAGCGGCTCGCAGATGCCGGTGGGGGTCTCGTTCATCCAGGAGACCACCGTCTTCCGCGAGTTCGGGCCGGTGTCCGGCAACACGATGCGATTCGCCTTCCAGTACGCCCCGACGGTGGGCAGCACGTTTCTCGGCAAGAAGACCCTCGACGCCGACGCCCGCTACTACCTGCGCATCGGCGAGACCGGCGTGTTCGCCCTGCGCGGCCGCGCCCTCAAGAGCTTCGGGGACTTCCCGGACTTCCTCTACTTCGGCGGCAACTCGGAGATGCGCGGCTACGAGTTTCTGGAGTTCATCGGACACAACGCCGCGTTCCTCAACGCCGAGCTGCGCTTCCCCCTCATCGAGGCGATGCTGACGCCGATCGGCCTGATGGGGGGCATCCGGGGGGCCTTCTTCTTCAACCTCGGTGGAGCCAGCCTGAATGACCAGCCGTTCCGGTGGCTCGCCACCGGCGGCGAGACGATCACCCCGACCATCGGCTTCGGCCAGAACCCCCTGACCGGCCAGTACTACGAGGTGTTCGGCGACGCGACCCAGGTCTCGGGGTTCAGGCTCGTGGACAGCCGGGCGTCCTACGGCATCGGTCTGACGACGTCGGTCATCGGCATCCCCATGCACTTCGACTGGTCGTGGCGGACGCTGTTCAACGAGCAGTGGGAGGACATCCTCTTCGCGTCCCGCGGCGGAAGCAGCGTCTTCCGCAATCCGCGCTTCGACTTCTGGATCGGGTTCGACTTCTGACGTCGGCGGGCCCGCGCCAGCGCCACCCGCCGGACCGGGGCGAGGGGGCGGGGCCGCCGACGAGGCGTGACGAGCGACAGGCCCGCCCGGTCGAACGCCGGGGCGGGCCTGTCGCTGTCTGCCGGAATCGATGAGGACGGGAAACGAGCCGGGCCGGTCAGAGGCGCGTCAGCCGCATCTCGCTACGGGCCAGGTCGAGGACGACCCGGTAGTCGCTGAGGAAGTGGTGGCCGACGGTGCCTCCGATGTGGAACCCCAGCAGGGCGCTGGGACGGTGCAGGTTCAACACCACCACGGAGTAGTTGGGATACAGCAGCTGGTCGAAGGCGAGCGACGTGCCCGGGCGCAGGTACGCCTGCTCGTCCCAACCCGACGTCCCGTACACGTTGACCGGCACCTGCCGCACTTCCAGCGGCGGCAGAAGGTTCGCGGTGCCGCGGCTGATGGAGATGACCTCGCCGCCGGTGTCGACCACGAAGCTCCGGGGAATCTGGTCGTTCACGACCCCGCGCACCACCGCGAGCCGGTGCTGCCTGAGCGGCATCGAGACATCGAACGGCTCGTCCGGAAGCTCCTCGCCGATGACGACCTCGCGGCGCGCGTAGTCGACGATCATCGACAGCCCGACCGCGAGCGGCGAGAACGCCTCGGCCTCGGGGGTCGGCAGGCCCCCGAGCGGGGGGCTCTTGATCAACGCGGGCAGATTCCGGATGCCGAGGGAGCCGAACTCGAGCGACTCGATCCGGCCGGCCTGCAGGCCCCGGAAACCGACCTCGCCGACGCCGGCGGACAGGGTGGTGCTGACCGGACGCACGCCGAGCTGCTGGGCGGCGCGCTGGGACAGCACCGTCTGCTCGGCCCCGGTGTCCATCACGAAGTCGATGATGTCGCCGCCGTTGACCCGTCCCTGGACGATGACCTTGTCGCCGACCAGCCTGAACGGAATGGTGTGGAGCTGCCCCGGGGCCAGCATCTCGAGGGCCGGTCGGTCGCCGAACGACCGCAGGAACTGCACTTCCGCGCGCGCCCAGTCCACCTTCTCGGCATCGAGCCAACCGGGAAGCAGCTCGGCATACCGCTCGTAGGCGTCGGCGGCCTGCGGAAAACGGCGCATGCGCCGGTGGATGTACCCCAGCGTGTGGTACGCCGCGGCCGAATCGGGAGTCGCTTCGAGGGCGGCCTGGACCCAGTCGAGCGCCTCTTCGTAGCGCTGGCGGGTCGTGAGGCTCCTGGCGAGGCCGAGACGGGCCGCGCCGGACCCGGGGTGGACGGCGAGCGCGTCCCGATACAGCTGCTCGGCCTCGTCGAACAACCCGCCGCCCCACAGGGCATCGCCGACGAGGGCGGTCATCTCGGCATCGCCCGGGGCGAGCTCTCGCAGGACCTGCGCCTCGATCTGCGCGCGGGTGAACTCGGCGACCGGCAGCAGCGCCTTCAGGAGCCCGGAGGAGGACCGCACGCGCTGCTCGTCGGTGGCGCCCTCCCGGGCCTCCTCGAAGACGCGAATGGCCTCCCAGTACCGCATGTCGCCGAGCAGCAGGTTGCCGAGCTGAATGCGGGTCTCGACTCGCGACGCGGTCGGCGTCGGCTGCGCGCCGAGGACAACGGACAGAGCCACAAGCACGGCCACGAACATCAGGGCACGTGACGCGAGTCTCATATCACCTCCACCGGAACGGCGGACCCGGCGCCGGGAGAGCTAGCCCGCCCATCGTCGCCTTCGGCTCCGCTGGGCGCCCGACCAACCCTGCCAGGAGTCTGCACCGTTCTACGGCGCAGACTCCTAGCGGGTGTACTGCTCTATCGCGACGCCGTCGTACATGTCGTCGACGCGCAGAATCTGCTTCTGGCGATCATAGCTGCCGAGCTCGTAGTCCTCGCTCATGATGAGCGCCTTGACCGGCTTGGTCGGGCAGACCTCGGCGCAGAGGCCGCAGAAGCTGCAGCGCGACAGGTTGAAGTCGAAGAAGTCGAGCACCTTGATCTTGTGGCCGGGCTCCCGGTGCCCGCCCAGGAAGATGAGCTCGTCCGGGCAGACCTTCGCGCACTGATCGCACACGATGCAGGTCTGCGCGCCCGTCTCCGGCTCGACCTGCAGACGGAGCACGCCCCGGAAGCGGGGCGCGACGGGACGCCGCTCGGCCGGATACTGAAACGTGAACGCGGGCTGCGGGGTGTACCGGAGCGTGACCAGGAGCCCCTTGATCAGGTCAACCAGAAACACCATCCGAAAGAGCTTCGACAACTGCTGCACGGCCGCTACCCCCGGTCTTCGATCAGAATCGGTTCGGTCTGCCCCGCCATGACGACCCGTTCCTTCCGCAACACCGTATTCTCGCGCCGAATCTTGTCCTGCAGGCGCAGCAGGCCGTAGAGAAGCGCCTCGGGACGGGGCGGACATCCCGACACGTAGACGTCGACCGGCACCACCTTGTCCACGCCCTGCAACACCGAGTAGGTGGGGAACGGCCCCCCCGCGTTCGAGCAGCTCCCCATGGAGATGACCCACTTCGGCTCGGGCATCTGGTCGTAGAGGCGGCGGAGAACCGGGGCCATCTTCTTGGTCACGGTGCCGGCGACGATCATCAGGTCGGCCTGACGCGGCGAGGCGCGGAAGACCTCGGCGCCGAACCGCGCGATGTCGAACCGGGACGCCGACGTCGCCATCATCTCGATGGCGCAGCAGGCGAGGCCGAACCCCATCGGCCACAACGACGACTGACGCGCCCAGTTGAGGACCTTGTCGAGGTTCGTGGTGATGAAGTTGTCTTCGAAACGATGGTCTATCAAACCCATGGGAGGCTCGCTCGGTCTATTTGCCTTCGTACCAGTTGGCGTTGGTCTCGATGAAGCTCTCCCACTGGTCGGGCACTTCGTCGTTGACGAATATGGCCTCGACCGGGCACGCCGGCACGCAGGCGCCGCAGTCGATGCACTCTTCCGGATGGATGTAGAGCATCGTCTCGGCTTCGAACTCTTCCTCGTCCTTGCGCGGGTGGATGCAGTCCACCGGGCACACGTCCACGCAGGCGGTGTCCTTGGTCCCGACGCAGGGTTCACAAATGCTGTACGCCATCGACTCCTCCGTGTCGTTCACCGGCCGCGGCACCGTGTAATCACGGACCGATCAGCCGAAAGTGAGAGTGTCAGTCCGAGTGGGCCGGCATGCGCCCCGGCCTTGCGGTGCCTTTTCGTCAACCGAAGAACGCGGCGGCGCCTCCCGCCCCGCCGACCCTCGTCTTCCCCGCTGGCCGGCCCCATGGGCGACCTGGCATCCAGGTCGCCGGACGGTCGGGACGCGGCCACGCCATCCACACGGGCAACGTGACGGTACCCACACGGCACCGGCGCAAGTTTACACGATTTTCGCTCGCCCGGCGAATCCGATTACCGCCCCCGGCGGCGCCGGCAGCGTGGCCCGCGCTTCGGCCGCAGGGCCGGGGCGTCCCGCGTTGCGCAGCGATGCGGCGAAGCGGTACGATCCGCTCATGGCGCCCCCGGACGATGGACACGCGGCAGCCCTGGCCGTGCCGGCGACCTTCTTCCGGGGCCGGCGGGTTCGCCCCGAGCCGGTGCCGGCCGCCGCCAAGCCGCGGTGGCTGCGGGTGCGTGCGCCGGGCAGCGCCGGCTATCGACGCCTCAAGCGGCTCGTCCGCGAACAGGGCCTGCACACCGTCTGCGAGGAAGCCAACTGCCCCAACATCGGGGAGTGCTGGCACCACGGGACCGCGACGTTCATGATCCTCGGCGGGGTCTGCACGCGGGCCTGCGCCTACTGCAACGTCGAGCACGGCCGGCCCGGCCCCGTCGACCCGGACGAGCCGGCCCGCGTCGCGGCCGCGGTGGGGACCCTCGAGCTCGATCACGCGGTCGTCACGTCGGTCGACCGGGACGACCTCGAGGACGGCGGCGCCGGGGCGTTCGCCGACACCATCACGGCGATCCGGTCCCGGTCGCCGGGCTGCCGAATCGAGACCCTGGTACCTGACTTCGGCGGGCGCACCGCCTCTCTCGACATCGTGCTGGCGGCACGGCCGGACGTCCTGAACCACAATCTCGAGACGGTGCGCGCGCAGTACCGACGCGCCCGCCCCGGCGGCAGCTACGACCGTGCCTTGCGGCTGCTCGAGCACGCCCGGCGCCACCGTCCCGCCGTCGCGACGAAGTCGGGGATCATGGTGGGCCTCGGCGAGTCCCGGGACCAGCTCGTCGCGGCGCTGGCCGACCTGCGGGAGGCGGGGTGCGACATCGTGACGATAGGCCAGTACCTGCGGCCGTCGCCCGCCCATCTGCCGGTGGCGCGCTACTACCACCCCGACGAGTTCGCCGCCCTCGAGCAGGTCGCGGCGGGCCTCGGCTTCGCCCACGTCGAGTCGGGGCCGCTCGTGCGCAGCTCCTACCATGCCCACGAGCAGGCGGATGCGGTCGCCGCCGCCACCCGCGCCGCGGGGTAGCGCCGCCTGTCGGGGCGCCGACGCCGCACAGGTTGCGCGCCAACGCGGATTCCGGCGCGACCACCAGCTCGCGCCCACGAAGTCCAGCGGGACCGGCAGCTCGCGGCAGGCGCCGGCGCGACCGGCAGCTCGCTCCGGCAGCTGCCCTAACGCCGCCGTTTCGGCCGGTAGACATGGGTGCTCTGGCCGAAGAACACCTCGGCCGACTCCATCAGGGTCTCGGACAGGGTCGGGTGCGGATGGATGCACAGCCGCAGGTCCGACGCGGTGGCCCCCATCTCGATGGCCACCACCCCTTCCGCGATCAGCTCGCCGGCCCCGCTTCCCGCGATGCCGACGCCCAGGACGCGTTCCGATTCGGGGTCGATGACGAGCTTAGTCACCCCGGCCGGCCGGTCGAGGGTGACCGCCCGCCCGGAGGCCCCCCAGGGGAACTTGGCCACCTCCACCTTCCGTCCCTCGGCCCGGGCCGCGGTCTCGGTGAGGCCGCACCAGGCGACCTCCGGATCCGTGAAGACGACGGCGGGGATGGCGGCCGGCTCGAACTCCGCCTTGTGCCCCGCGATGGCCTCGACGGCGATTCGCGCCTCGTGGCTGGCCTTGTGCGCCAGCATCGGCTCGCCCACCAGGTCGCCCACGGCGAAGATCGTCGGCTCGGCGGTGCGACGTTGCCCGTCGACGGCCACGAACCCGCGCGGGCCGCGGCGCACCGCGGTCCGGTCGAGCCCCGGCACGTCCGAGTTCGGCACCCGGCCCACCGCGACCAGCACCCGGTCGAACCGCTGCGCGGACTCGCCGGCCGACCCCCGCAGGGTCACGAGGACGCCGTCGCCGTCCTCGGCCAGCGCCGTCACCGTGGTCTCCAGCCGCACCGACTCGCACAGCGCGGCGAGGCGGCGCGCCACCACCGCCACGAGGTCGCGGTCGGCCCCCGGCAGCAGTCCGGCCGTCATCTCGACCACCGTCACCCTCGAGCCGAGGGCGGCGTAGACCGAGCCGAGCTCGAGGCCGATGTAGCCGCCGCCGACCACGAGCAGTGACCCCGGCACCGTGGGGATCTCAAGGGCCCGGGTCGAGTCCCACACCCGGTCGCTGTCGAGAGCCAGCGCGCCGGGCGCCGCCGGCCTCGACCCGGTGGCGAGGATGGCGTGCTCGAACGTCAGCGCGGTGACCTCTCCGTCCGCCCCCGTCACCCGCGCCGACCTGGGCCCCGACAGCTCGGCCCGGCCCTGGAGCCAGGTCACCCCGCGCTGCGTCGACAGCTGGCCCAGGCCCCCCGTCAACCGCGCCACCGCCTCGTCCTTCCAGCTCCGCAGCCGATCGACGTCCAGCGCCGGCTCCCCGAAATCGACGCCCCAGGCGCGGGCCTCCCGGGCCTCGGTCACCACCTTCGCCACGTGCAGCAAAGCCTTCGACGGCATGCACCCCCGGTACAGGCACACGCCGCCGGGGTTGGGGGCCTCGTCGATGAGGGTCACCCGCATGCCCAGGTCCGCGGCGAGGAACGCGGCCGCGTACCCGCCCGGGCCCCCGCCGATCACCGCCACCTGCGTCGAGCTCGTCATGTACTCTCCTGCCGCCGGTGCCGGAAGCCCCGGTCCCCGGATTCCCGCGGAAAACCCGCGCCAGCGAGACTCCCAAGCGACCTCGATGTCGCGGAGCGGTCTCCCCCGCCCGGCCCTCGACCGACCCTGCGCGCCGCTTCACGGCGACGACCCCGGGCGAGCGCCCCCCCCGCCGGGTCCCGGGTAGAACGGGCGCCGCCGCTCTCCGCACGCCCCGCCGCGCGACCGCCCGGCGCCCGCGAATCACCTCGAGCCCGCTCGGCGCCCTCGCCGACCCGGATGCGGCGCGACAGGCCGCCGCGTGCAGCCGGACTCCGGCGACCGCGCCCCGGCACGGCCAACCACCAGTGTAGCAACCCGCCCCGTCTTGCCTCGGCCCGGCCGACCGTTCCATGATGGTACCGAGCCGCACGAACACTGGAGGTACGGGGATGACGAAGACGCGGAGACTGTCCGGCGGCGTTGGAACCGTCCTGCTGGCCGGTGTCGCCGGCGTCTGCGCCCTCGCCGGCGCGACGACCGCGGCGGGGGGCCAGGGAACTACGATGACGCGATTGTTCGCACCCGTCGACATCGGGGCGGACCTGTCCGGGCTGCCCGATTCGGAGCGCCGCGCGCTCGGCCACATCGTCAACGCGGCCCGCGTGATGGACGGGCTCTTCCTCGAGCAGGTCTGGGCCGGCAACCCCGCGATGCTGATCTCGCTGGCCGAAGACGGGAGCGCCGCGGGGCGGGCCGCCCTCGACTTCTTCCTGCTCAACAAGGGCCCGTGGTCGCGCATCGACGACGACCGGCCCTTCGTCGCCGGCGCGCCCCCGAAGCCCGAGGGCGCCAACTACTATCCGGCCGGCGCGACGCGCGACGAGGTCGTGGCGTGGCTGGACGGTCTGGAGGGTCCGGCGCGCACCGCCGCCACCGGGTTCTTCACGACCATCCGCCGCGATCCGGCCGGCGGGTTCGCCAGCGTCCCCTACAGCCTGGAGTACCAGGGCCCGCTCGCCATCGCCGCCGCGCATCTCCTCGCGGCCGCCCGCGCCACCGCGGACCCGACGCTGCGGCGCTATCTGGAGACCCGCGCCGCCGCCTTCGCGAGCAACGACTACTACGAGAGCGACGTGGCGTGGATGGAGCTCGACTCGGCGGTCGAGCCGACCATCGGCCCCTACGAGGTCTACGAGGACGAGTGGTTCAACTACAAGGCGGCGTTCGAGGCGTTCGTCACCCTCCGCGACGCGGCGGAGACGGCCCAGCTCGACCGCTTCGGCGCCGAGCTCCAGGGGCTCGAGGACACGCTGCCCATCGCTCCCCGGTTCCGCAACCCGGCCCTCGGCGCCCTCGCCCCGATTCGCGTCGTCAACGTCGTCTTCACCGCCGGCGACGCGAACAGCGGGGTCCAGACCGCCGCCTTCAACCTGCCCAACGACGAGCGGGTGGTGCGTGAGCAGGGCTCCAAGCGGGTCATGCTGAAGAACGTCCAGGAGGCCAAGTTCCAGCGCGTCCTGACTCCCATCTCGCGGGTGACGCTGCGGCCGGCTGAACAGAGGGAGGTCTCGTTCGAGGCGTTCTTCACCCACATCCTGATGCACGAGCTCATGCACGGGCTGGGCCCCGGCACCATCACCGTCGACGGCCGGCGGACCACCGTGCGGCAGGAGCTGCGCGAGACCCACAGCACCATCGAGGAGGCCAAGGCGGACATCGCCGGCCTCTGGGCCCTCCGCGAGCTGATCGACCGGGGGGTCGTCGACCGGTCGCTCGAGCGCAGCATGTACACGACGTTCCTCGCGTCGACGTTCCGCTCGATCCGCTTCGGCATCAACGAGGCGCACGGGCGCGGGGTGGCCATCCAGCTCAACACCTTCCTCGACGCCGGAGCCGTGGTCGTCGACGTCGACGGGCGCTTCGCGGTCGACCACGGACGCATCCGGGACACCGTCGCCGCCCTCGCCCGCGAGCTGATGACGGTGCAGGCGACCGGCGACTTCGACGCCGCGCAGCGGATTCTGGAGACCCGGGGGGTAGTGACCCCGGCCGTTCGGCAGGCGCTGGAGCGACTCGGGCACATCCCCATCGACATCCAGCCCCGTTTCGTCACCGCGGAGGCTCTGGCCGCCGGGCGCTGAGCGGGCGGCCGCGGGCGGACGAGGTCGACGGGCTGCTAAGATCGCATCATGCCGTTACCGGAAAGTCTGGGAGAGCTTCGCGAGGCGGTCGACGCCGGCCGCCTTCCGCACCGCAGCGTCAGGCTCGAGTTGCGGGAGAACCTGGCCCGCCGATTGAGCGGGGGGGAGCCGCTGTTCCCCGGCATCGTCGGCTACGACGAGTCGGTGATTCCGCAGGTCGTCAACGCGGTGCTCTCGCAGCACGACTTCGTGCTGCTCGGCCTGCGCGGCCAGGCAAAGACCCGCCTGCTGCGCGCTCTCGTGTCGCTGCTCGACGAGGCGGTGGCGGTGATGCCGGGATGCCAGATCAACGACGACCCCCTCGCGCCCCTGTGCCGCGAATGCCGCACCCGGGCGTCGGAGGCAGGCGACGATCTGCCCATCGCGTGGCTCCCGCGCGAACGCCGGCTCGTGGAGAAGCTGGCGACGCCGGACGTCACCATCGCCGACATGATCGGCGACGTCGACCCCATCAAGGCGGCGCGGGCCGGGCTCGAGTTGTCCGACGAGCTCACGATGCACTACGGGCTGCTTCCCCGCGCCCACCGGTGCATCTTCGCCGTCAACGAGCTGCCCGACCTCGCCGGCAAGATCCAGGTGGGCCTGTTCAACATCCTCCAGGAGGGCGACGTCCAGATAAAGGGCTACCCGGTGCGGCTGCCCCTCGACGTGGTGATGACGTTCACCGCGAACCCGGAGGACTACACGGCCCGAGGCAAGATCGTCACGCCGCTGAAGGACCGCATCGGCTCGGAGATACGCACCCACTATCCGCAGACGCGCCGGGAGGGCATGGCGATCACGAGCCAGGAGGCGTGGACCGCGCGGTCCGGCGACGGGGCGGGGGCGCCGCGCATCGCGCCGTACATCAGCGAGATCGTCGAGGAGGTCGCCTTCGTCGCCCGCGGCCACGGCAAGATCGACAAGCGTTCCGGCGTCAGCCAGCGCATGCCGATCACGTGCCTCGAGAACGCGGTGTCGAACGCCGAGCGGCGGGCCCTCGTCAATCGCGAGACGGCCGCGGCGGTCCGCATCGCCGACGTCTACGCCGCCCTGCCCTCCATCACCGGCAAGTTCGAGCTGGAATACGAGGGCGAGCTGCGCGGGGCCGACGAGGTCGCCCGCGACGTCATCCGCACCGCGGTGGGGCGCGTGTTCGAGGGGTGGTTCAGCACCGTCGACACCGGCGCGGTGGTCGAGTGGTTCGACCTGGGAGGCACGCTCGACCTCGGCGACGCGACCTCCGCGGCCGATCTCCTCGAGCAGACCGGCCAGATCCACGGCCTGCACGAGCTGGCCGGCCACCTCCGGGTCGACCCGGACGAGCCGGCCCCGGTGCTCGCCTCCGCCGTCGAGTTCATCATCGAGGGGCTCTACGCGCAGAAGAAGATCAGCCGGAACGACACCTGGCAGTACAGCGCGGTGGAGACGAAGCGGCGCAAGCCCATGACCCCGGAGCAGGCATTCGAGACCGATGTCCGCATCCCGCCCGGGAAGAAGAAGTACTACAACTAGGGAGCGGGGAATCCGCGTGCGCCCCCGACCATGAAGTACCGCTACACCCGCTACACCGGCGACGAGCTCGATGGCCTCGACATCGAGGAGCTCGTGTCGAAGCTCTCCCGGCTGCTCCTCGACAGCGGCTTCGGCAAGGCCTCGGGCGAGCCCGGCGAGCCGGACGCGGACGACGGCCAGCGCTCGGAGCAGGCGCTTCGCGACGCGATCCTCGAGGCGCTGCTGAACGGCGGGATGCTCTCGGACGAGACGATCCTCAACCTGCTGGGCGACGCGGCGGACGCGGACGGCGACGGCGCGTCACGGATCGAGGAATTGCTCGACCGGCTCATCGACCAGATGGCGCAGCAGGGCTACATCACGCGCCACCCCGACCTCGAGGCGGCGGCCCGCGACCGCGAGGGCCGCGGCGGCGGCGAGGGACAGGCGCCGCCCATGCGGTTCGAGGTGACCGACAAGGGACTCGACTTCCTGGGGTACCGCGCCCTGCGCGACCTGCTCGGCTCGGTGGGCCACAGCAGCGTCGGCCGGCACGACACGCGCGACTACGCGGCCGGGGTGGAAGCGGGCGGGGCGCCCAAGCCCTACGAGTTCGGCGACACCATGAACCTCGACGCGGCCGCGACCATCCTGAGCGCGGTCAAGCGGATGGGGCGCGACGCCATCGCCGGACCCGGCATCGAGGTCGAGCACGCGGACCTCATGGTCGCCCAGGGCGAGTACCAGAGCACCTGTGCGACCGTCCTCATGCTCGACTGCAGCCACAGCATGATCCTCTACGGGGAGGACCGGTTCACGCCGGCCAAGCAGGTCGCCCTGGCCCTCGCGAACCTCATCCGGCGCCAGTATCCCGGCGACACCCTGCGCGTCGTCCTGTTCCACGACTCGGCCGAGGAGATCCCCCTGCGCCAGCTCGCGCGGGCGCGCGTCGGCCCCCACTATACGAACACCCGCGAGGGCCTCCGGCTCGCCCGCCGCCTGCTCGAGCGGCAGCCGAGCGAGATGCGGCAGATCGTGATGATCACCGACGGCAAGCCGTCGGCCCTGACCCGCCCCGACGGGAAGATCTACCGCAACGCCTTCGGGCTCGACCCCTGGGTCATCTCCGAGACGTTCGCCGAGGTCGCCATCTGCCGCAAGGCGGGCATCATGATCAACACCTTCATGCTCGCGCGCGACTACGAGCTGGTGAGCTTCGTCAAGCGGGTGACCGCGATCTGCCACGGCAAGGCCTACTTCACGACGCCCCGGACGCTGGGCCGCTACGTCCTCATGGACTTCCTCGACAAGAAGACCCGGACCGTGCACTGACCTGGAGGAGCCCGGTGCACGAGGCCGCACGGTCTCGCGGGCTGCCGACGTCATGATGCTGCCCTCGACAATCCCGATCTTCCCGCTGCCCAACGTCGTCCTGTTCCCGTCGGTGTGCCTGCCCCTGCACATCTTCGAGCCGCGGTACCGGCAGATGCTGGGCGACGCCCTGTCGGGCGACCGCATCATCGGCATGGCCCTCCAGAAGGGCGGAGGCGAGCCCGGGGACGGGCCGCCGCCGGTCTACGACATCGGTTGCGCCGGCCTCGTCAGCCATGCCGAACGCCTGCCGGACGGCCGCTCCAACATCATCCTGCGCGGCATCGAGCGCTTCCGCATCGTCCTGGAGGTCGGCGGCCGCGCCTATCGCCGGGCAGAGGTCGCCCCCCTGCCCGAGACCGACTCCGAGCGCATCCGGAAAGAGCTCCGCCGGCTGCGGACCCGCCTCGACCCCCTGCTCGCCGGTCGGTTCGAGAACGCGGGATGGCGCCGCATGGTGCCCGCGGACATGGGGGACGACGCCCTCGTCAACACCCTGGCGCAGTACCTCGACCTCGAGCCGGTCGAGAAGCAGGCCCTCCTCGAGCAGGACGACATCGCCGCCCGCTCGCGCGCCCTCATCGACCTGATCGAGATGCACGCCTTCGCCGCGCGGACGGGCCGGCCCGGGCCGCAATAGTCCGCACGAGCTCCCCGTCTCACCGGGCACCGCGGAAGGCTGTCGGCTGTTGCCGAGGGCCGCGGCGGTGGATGATGATGTGCATTCGCGCTTCGCGCCGGCCGCGCGGATCGCGGGAGCCCTACGCCGGCACCGCATCGCCGGCCGGGGCGAGGCGGCGGGCGATCTCGCCGATCACCCGCTGGCCGTGGAAACGGCCGTTCTCGATGAAGATCTGTCCGCTGTGGATGCCGGAGATGACCTGCCCGGCGAGGAACAGGTTGGGGACGTTGGTCTCGTAGGTCTCGGGATCGTGGGCGGGCACCATGGTATCGGCGTCGACGTCGACGCCGAAGCGCGCCAGCATCGCGGTGTCGGGATGATAGCCGGTCAGCAGGAGGACGGCGTCGGCCGGCAGCACGTCCCGCCCCGCCGCCGACTCGACGACGACCTCCCGCGCCCGGATCTCGACGACGCGGGTCTCGAAGCGCGCGGGTATCGAGCCCTCCGCGATGCGGTTCTCGATGTCCGGCCGGACCCAGTACTTGATGCCGTCTCCGAGTTCGGCGTGCCGGTGCACGAGGGTGACGCCGGCGCCCGATCGGTACAGCTCGAGGGCCGCCTCGGCCGCCGAGTTCTTTCCCCCGACCACCACCACCTGCTTCCGGTACCAGGGATGCGCCTCGGTGTAGTAGTGCGAGACGTGGGGCAGGTCCTCGCCGGGAATGCCCAGCACGTTGGGGCAGTCGTAGGCTCCGACGGCCACGACGACGGTCCGGGCGAGCCGCCGGAACGCACCCTCGTGGGGATGCTCGAGGTCGACGGCCAGCACCGCGGCGCCGTCCCCGCCGGGCTGCCGGCCGATGGAGGCCACCTCGTAGCCGAGCCGGACGGTGAGGTCGAACGCGTCCACGGTGCGCCGGTAGTAGCGCAGGGCCTCGTCGCGGGTCGGCTTCGCGTAGGGGGTGACGAACGGCAGGTCCCCTATCTCGAGGAGCTCGGGGGTCGTGAAGAACACCATGTTCGTCGGGAACTTGAGGATCGAGTTGACGAGCGCGCTCCGCTCGAAGACCTCGCAGTCGAGCCTCTCGCGCCGCGCCGCGATGGCGCTCGCGAGCCCGGCCGGCCCCGCCCCGACGACGATGACGTCCCGTACGCGATCCGGATCGGTGTGTTGATGCCCCATGGTTATCGTGCGCGGTACTCCACGTGCACGTCGCTGACCAGCGCGATGGCGCGCCCCCGCGTGATGTGGGTCTCCCGGCTGTCGACGCGCCGGACCTCGAGCTCGAGCCCGACGATGCTGATTTCCGTGACGTTGGACGGCACGATCACCCGGATGCCCTCCGCCCCGACCGGCGCGATAGCCTTGACGCCGCCCGGTCCGGCCCCGCCGCCCACCCGATCGACGAGGTCGAAGGCGCCGTGAAACTCGGCCAGGACGACGGGGCGGGCCAGCACCTCCTCGGAGCTCGCGACGACCGTGGTCGCCAGGTACCGGGCGTAGCCCCGGCCCCGCGCCACCTCGTCCTCCGAGTAGGTGTGCCGGCCGTGCAGGGTGAAGGTCACCGTGGCCGGCCCGCGGTGCGGAGGAATGCGGACGAGGACGCCGTCGGCGATCTCGTCGCCGATCGGCACGTCGCAGTAGGTGCGGTCGGTGTCGACCCCGATGCCCAGCACGGACGGGCACTCCACCTGGGCCGGCTCGACGCGGCGCGACTGGGCGCCCGTCGAGGCGATGGCCACGCCCGCCATCGCGGCCGCGATCGCCGCCGTCCGCAACCGCCGCCGGCGACGACGTTCAGCTGTGCTCGGCATGGATCGCGTGCTCCGTGACGTGCCGGAGGACGGCGGCGCCGCTCCCCGGCCTCAACAGGTTGAGGAACTCCATGCGCGTGCGGGCGTCGGTGCGGAACACGCCGTGCATGGCGCTGGTCAGGGCGACCGAGTTCTGCTTCTCCACGCCGCGCATGGCCATGCACAGATGGGTGGCCTCGACGACCACGGCGACACCCAGGGGGTGCGCCTTGGCCGCGATGGTCTCGGCGATCTGGCTCGTCAGCCGCTCCTGCACCTGCAGCCGGCGGCTGAACACCTCCACCAGCCGGGGCAGCTTGCTCAGTCCGATGACCTTCCCGTCCGGCACGTAGGCGACGTGGCACCGGCCGAAGAAGGGCAGCAGATGGTGCTCGCACAGGCTGTAGAAGTCGATGTCCTTCACGATGACCATCTCGCTGTAGTCCACCGTGAAGAGGGCGTCGTTGACGACGCTGTCCACGTCCCGATCATAGCCGCTGGTCAGGAACCGCAGCGCCTTCGCCACCCGGTCGGGGGTCCTGGCCAGCCCCTCGCGCGCCGGGTCCTCGCCCAGCCCCGCGAGCAGGACCCGCACCGCGTCGGCGACGGATGCGTCGTCGTCCCGCGGCGCACGGACGGCGGAGGGCGCCGGCTCAGTACTTGAAAAAGCCATGACCGGTCTTGCGTCCGAGCCGACCCGCGAGCACCAGGCGCTTCAGCAACGGCGGCGGGGCGTACGCCGGGTCCCGGAACTCCTCGAACATGATGTTCGCGATGTAGAACGTGGTGTCCAGGCCGATGAAGTCGGCCAGCGTGAACGGGCCCATCGGGTGGCCGCACCCCCGCGTCATCGCGGTGTCGATGTCCTCCAGGGTGCCGCATCCCTGCTCGTAGGCCCGCACCGCGCTGAGCAGATAGGGAATGAGCAGCCGGTTGACGATGAAGCCCGGCCGATCCGGCGCAGTCACCGGCTGCTTGCCCAGCGACTTCGCGAACGCGAAGACCCGCTCCCAGGTGGCGTCGGTGGTGGACAGCCCGCGAATGACCTCGACCAGCGGCATGAGCGGCACCGGGCTGAAGAAGTGCAGCCCGATGAACTTGTCCGGCCGCGAGGTCGCGGCCGCCAGCTCGGTGATGCAGACCGAGGAGGTGTTCGAGCAGAGCACGGTCCCGGGGCCGACCACCGGCTCGACCGCCGCGAACGCCGCCCGCTTGGCGTCGACGCTCTCGACGATCGCCTCGACGATGAGGTCGCTCTCGGCCAGGTCCTCGAACCGGGCGGTGCCGCTGAGACGGCCCACGGCCGCGTCCCGCGCGTCGCGGGTCATCTTGCCGCGGGCGACGCCCTTGTCGAGAGACCGCTCAATCCGGCCCAGCCCGGCGTCGACGGTGGCCTGATCGACCTCCCGCACGATGGTCCGGTACCCCGCCCGGGCGCAGACCTCGGCGATGCCCGAGCCCATCAGTCCGCATCCCAGCACGCCGACGACCCTTGCTTCCCCGTTGTCTGTCACACTGCTCCCTTGATGCATGGACGCGCCGACCGCAGGAGTCCGCCGCCCCGCCGGCGGCGGGGCGGTCTCGCCATGGCCCCCCCGGCCCGGATGGCGGTCGGCGACGAGCCGGCAGTCACCGCCCGCGCGGCACGGGGCCGTGCCGCGCGGGTCGTTCACCGCAGACCCCGATCATAACAAATGGACTGGCGGGACGGGGTCGGCCCGGGCGGGCCGGGAGCCCGGGGCGCGGCGCCCCCGCGCGATCGACCGGACGCGGCGCGGGGCCCGCCGCCGACGGCGCGGGAGCCGGCTCAGGAGGCGTCGCCCGAGGACGCCATCGACAGCAGGAAGTCGAGCGCATCGGCGGACAGATGAAAGGACAACGTCACCACCGTCCCCGTCCCCCCCGTCTCGAGCGAGTCCAGAATCGCCTGCAGCTCCGGGAACCCGAGCGACTGCATCCTCGCCAGCGCCACGAAACCGCGGACGACGTCGCGCAGGTTCTGCGCCGCCTCGTCGTCACGGCCCTCGACGGTCAGCGACAGGCCGACGCCGCCGTTGATCCGACCCTCCACCGCGAACGCGGTCACCGGCGGCAGCTGCTCGGACACCCGTTCGGGCACCCACCCGAAGAGCCCCGAATCGGTGAACCGCCCCACCGCCCAGACGCTGCTCCGGGGGTCGACCCGGTCGAGGCGGCGCATCATCCACTCGTCGGAGGCGATGCCGGCGCCCCCGCCCCCCCGACCCGCGGCCTGCCGAACCGTGGCCGGGTCTCCCACCGCCACGAGTCCCGGGGCCAGGAACGCCATGGCCAGCGGGCCCACGCCGTCGGCCTCGCGGCTCACGATGCGGACGCCGTTCTCCTCGCTCACCACGGCCCCGCCGTTGCGGGCCACCGTCTCGAGCCGGGCCGAGTCGAACCGCCCGGCGAACAGGGCGAGTCCGGACGCGGCCTCCGACGACGTCAGGTCCGCGCCCGGCTCCGGCGCCCAGAACGCCACGACCCGATCGATGTCCCGCTCGACGCTCAGGCCCAGGTACCGCTCGAGCTGCTCGCGGCCGACGCCGTCCGGCGCGATCTGCCGGAGCCGCTCGTGGAACTCGGAGTCCATCACCGCCCGCAGGTCGGCGTAGGCGACGGCCGTCGCGTTCGCGGGCACGAACGCCAGCTCGGGGGGAGCGTCGACCGCGACCCCGCGCACGATCCCGCGGTTCAGATACGCGACCAGCCCGCTGCAGAGCCCGACCGCGAGCACCCCGCCGGAGGCGAGCGCGACGTAGCGCGTCCGGCGCGACATGGAGGCCATCATCGAAATCACCCGTGCGCCCGCTGGCACACTCGCCCTTATCATACCGTTGCCGTGGCGGCGGCGCGGGGCGGGGCTCACTGCTCGAGCACGTACTCGCGACGCTCGACGAGCCGGACCGCCAGGGCCAGTCCTCCGATCGCGATCACCGCGAGCCCCACGATGCCGACCGTCGCCGACGGCAGGATCTCGTTGGCCTGCAGGACCTGGAGGACGAGGCCGGTCACCGAGCCGTCCTCGGGCATCGCGTGGGGGACCAGCCCCTGCAGGTAGTACGACACGGTGAACCGCTTCATGTAGCCGGGCACCACGATCACGATCGGCTCCCAGCCGAAGATGAACACGAGGCCGGTCAGGAGGGGCCGCCTGAACAGGGCGCCGACGAGGGCGAACAGGGCCCCGTAGACGGCGAGCCCGACCGCGAGGAGGGCGAGGTCCTTCAGCAGGTCGGGGAAGCCGGCGCCGACGCTGCCGCCGAGGAGCGGCACCACGAGGAAGAACACCAGAATCACAGAGGGCAGCACCAGGAGTCCGGCGCACACCAGGTAGGCGAGGTACTTGCCGACGAGGACCGCGCCCCGCGGCACGGGACGGGTGAAGAGATACGTGATGGTCCGGTCCTCGACCTCGTCCGCGATCAGCGCCGTCCCGTAGAACACCCCCAGCAACGGCACCGAGAAGCTCAGATAGAAGCCCCAGATCATCAGCCCGAAGATGACGGGCCCGTCGACGCTCACCGGGCGGCCCTCTATCGTGCCGCTCGCGTCGAACAGGTCCATCGACACCAGCAGGCGCAGGATCAGGGCCACCGCCACCGGCCCCCCGACCACGAGGACCATGAACACGGTCCGGCGCGACCACAGCATCTGGTCGAACGACAGGTCGTAGATGCGCGCCACCGACCCCAGGAAGGAGGGCCGGGCCGGCGTCGGCGGCGACGGCGGGGACGCGTTCGGATCGGGCATGTCGGGAGGACCTACTTCACCAGGTAGTCGAACACCGCCTGCAGGTTGTCGTCCGGCGAGCTGACCTCGTGGATCTCGCCCAGCGCACCGGTGGCCGCCGCCTCCGTCAACCGGCCGTAGAAGGCGTCGGGCCGGGAGGTCTCCAGCACCACCGCGCCGTCCTCGAACTGCAGCTTGAGCACGTCGTCGTGGCCGATCAGGCCGCGCGCCAGCCCCCGCGGATCGCCGGCCCGGATCCGCACCTGGTGAGGATGCTCGTCGATCAGGTCGCGAATCGTGTGGATGTTGCCCTCGGCGAGGATCCGGCCGTTGTGCATGAGCAGGATCGTCGCGGTCATCGCCTCGATCTCGTGCAGGATGTGACTCGATACGAGGATGCTCTTCCCCCGGGCGGCCCAGTCCTTGACCAGCCGTATCACCTTGCGCCGCGCAATCGGGTCCATCCCGGCCAGCGGCTCGTCCAGCACCAGCAGCTCGGGGTCGTGGGCGATGGCCTGGGCCAGCTTCACCCGCTGGCGCATCCCCTTGCTGTAGCCCCCGATCTTCCGGTCCGCGGCCTCGAGCAGGTCGACCGTCTCGAGCGCCCCCCGGGCCGCCTCGGCCGCCTCGGCCTCCGACAGCCCGTTGAGCCGCACCAGCGCCGACACCCACTCCATGCCCGTCATCCGCTCGTAGAAGGCGTCCTGCTCGGGGCAGAAGCCGAGGCGGAAGAAGAGCGGCGGATTGTCCCAGATCGGCTCGCCCAGCACCCGGACGCCGCCCTTGCTGGGCTTGAGCTGGCCGGTGACGAGCTTGAGCAGAGTGGACTTGCCGGCGCCGTTCGGCCCCAGCAGCCCGGTGACGCCGGGGCCGACCTCGACCGAGACGTCGTTGAGCCCGATGACCTGCCCGTACCACTTCGACAGGTGGTCGGCCGCCACCACGGGGGCGCTCACGTCACCACCTCCACCCCCCGCACCCGGCGCTCGAGCACCAGGGCCGACAGGCCGATCAACAGCAGCACCACGAGGACGGACAGCGGCCACGGCGACTCGAACCGGGGCGGGAGCCGGAAGATGACGTCGCCGATCTGCTCGACGTTGGCCCGCAGCGACAGCCAGGCGAGCATCGTGCTGGCCGTGGCCCCGCGCAGGATCGCGAACACCGCCGCGGTGAAGAAGAGGGCGCCGGCGTAGAGCATCGCCGTGTAGCGGGCGCTGGTCGACAACGACGACAGGGCGAGCATCGTGAACGAGGCCAGCGACACCTCCATCAGGGCGTACAACGTGATCGCCGGCAGCAGGAAGAGGTTGTCGAGCAGGAAGGCGAGGCTCGCCGAGAACATCACCTCCAGCATCAGCAGCGCCAGCGCCGGCACCAGGGTCACCAGCAGCAGGAAGAACGCGAGGACGCCCAGCTTGCCGGCGACGTACTCGGCGCGGCTCAACGGCTTCGACAGGTAGATCTGCAGGGCGTTCGAGCGCCGGTCGTTGGCGATGAGGCCCGAGCCGACGTAGACGGTCACGAACAGCACGAAGATCTCCTGAATGTCGAAGAACTGCCGGAAGGTCTCGACCGACGGCGCCAGCACGTTCAGGCTCGGGAAGTTCGCCGACAGGTAGAAGGTGACCGCGCGGACGAAGAACTGCCCCCACGCGGCCAGCATCACCGCGAGAAACAGCTTCCGGGCCAGGAGCGAGCGAATGCCGGCGGCGGCGATGACCAGCCACGCCGCCCCCGGCCCGGTCCGGCTCCCGTCGTACCGCCGGTAGCTCTGATCGTGGATGGGCATCACTCTTCCCCGACCGCCTCGGCGAAGACGTCCTCGAGGGTGGGCACGCTCGGCCGCAGGTGCCGCACCTGCACCCGGTGCCGCACCGCCGCCTCGAACAGGTCGCGAGGCCCCTGGCCCGGCTTGACGAAGACCCGCATGACCTCTTCCCCGGACCCCCGGCATTCCAGCCCGCCGGCCTCCAGCCCCCGGATGAAGGCGCCGGCGTCGCCCTTGACCCGCACCTCGAAGACCTCGCGGCGGCCCGCCTTCAGGTCGGCTATCGCCCCCTGGGCGGCCACGGCGCCGCGGTGCATCACGATGACCTGGTCGCAGGTGGCCTCGACGTCCGGCAGCAGGTGGGACGACACGATCACGTTGACCCCCTTGCGGGTCGCCAAGTCCGTCACCAGCGCAGCATCTCGTCGCGGCCCTTCGGATCCATGCCGTTGGTCGGCTCGTCGAGGAACAGGAGGTCGGGGTCGTGGACCAGCGCCTGCGCGAGCTTGATGCGCTGCTTCATGCCCGTGGAGTAGGTCTCGAGGTTGCGGTAGCGCGCCTCGCCGAGGCCGACGTAGTACAGCACCTCGTGGGCGCGCTGCATCGCATCGCTGCGCGGCAGGCCCGCGAGCTGCCCGCAGTAGGCCACGAACGAGACCGCGTTCATGCCGGGAATGTGGCCGTCCGACTCGGGCATGTAGCCGAGGCGGGCCCGGATCTGCATCGGACTCACGGCCACGTCGAGCCCCAGCACCTGCATGCGGCCCGCGGAGGGCGCCACGAAGCCCAGCAGCGCCTTCAGCAGGGTGCTCTTCCCCGCCCCGTTCGGCCCCAGCAGGCCCACCGCCCCGGCGGGGAACGTCGCCGCGACGTCGCGCAGGGCGGCCCGTTCGCCGTACCGCACCGACACCCCGTCGAGGCGGGCGACGGGCTCGACGTCCGTTGGAGGAATCGTCATGCTTCAGGTAGCGATACGGAGAACGACCCGCCAGGGTTCGCGCGACGCGGAGATCGGTGGGCGGTCAGAGGTTGCCCCGCAGCCCGAGAGCGTCGGCGGCGGCCCGCATGAAGCGGATGACGTTGGCGATGTGCTCGTCGAGGGGGAGGCCCAGCTCCTCGGCCCCCTGCCGGAGATCGTCGCGGGACACGGCCCGCGCGAAGGCCTTGTCCTTCATGCGCTTGCGGACCGACTTGGCCTCGAGGTCGAGCACGCTCCGCGACGGCCGCACGAGGGCCGCGGCGGTCACGAAGCCGGCCATCTCGTCGCACGCGAACAGGGTGTGCTCGAGCCGCGACTCGCGGGTCACGCCGGTGTAGTCGGCGTGCGAGAGGATGGCGCGCATCACGTGCTCGGGGTAGCCCTGCTCCCGCAGGATCTCGCAGCCGCGGTACGGATGGTCCTCGGAGCTCGGCCAGCGCTCGTAGTCGAAGTCGTGCAGCAGGGCCACGATGCCCCACGCCTCCTCGTCCTCGCCGAGCTCCCGCGCGTAGCCGCGCACCGCCGCCTCGACGGCCAGCGCATGCTTCAGCAGGCGGTCGTTCTGCGTGTACTCCGTCAGCAGGCCCCACGCCTGGTCGCGAGTCGGTGTCATGGTCCTGCTCCCCCCCGGGATTCGACCGAGCGGTCGCCGCCCCGTTCGTTTCCCACGCCTCACCCCGCCGCGGCGGCTACGACCCGCCGGCGCCCTCGCCGGCCCCGGGCCGACGCGGGGTTCCGCCCCCGGCGGCGAGCGGAAGCGCCGGGTCCGCGTTCAGGTCGAGCCGCGCGGTCACCCCGGCCGAGATCTGCCGGAGCCCGGCGGCCGCGATCATCGCGGCGTTGTCGGTCGACAGGTGCAGGGTCGGCAGCACCACCGGCACGCCCTTCTTCTCGCCGCGCGCCAGCGCGAGCTCCCGCAACCGGCTGTTCGCCGACACCCCGCCGGCGATGCCCAGGCCGCGGGCCCCGAACCGGCGGACCGCCTCGAAGGTGCGGTCGAGCAGGGCGTCGATGACCGCGCGCTGGAAGCTGGCGCAGACGTCCGCGAGCTCGGACGCCGACATCGGGCCCGCGTCCTCGGCGCGGCGGCGCTGCAGGTGCCGGGCGACCGCCGTCTTCAGTCCGCTGAAGCTGAAGTCCATGCGCCCGTCCCCCCGCCGGGGGAAGCCGGGAGGGGTGACCGTGGGCGGCCCCGCCACGCGGTCGTCGTGGGTCATTCGGGCCACCGGGAACCGGACCGCCCGTTCGTCGCCGCCGCGGGCGATGCGGTCGATCACGGGCCCGCCCGGATAGGTCAGCCCCAGCAGCTTGGCGACCTTGTCGAACGCCTCCCCCGCCGCGTCGTCACGGGTCCGCCCCACCAGCTCGTAGCGGCCCGCCTCGGGCAGGTGGTACAGGTTCGTGTGGCCGCCCGACACGACCAGCACCACGGCCGGCAGCGGGAGGTCGGGCCGGCAGAGAAACAGCGACTCGATGTGTCCGGCGAGATGATGCACGGGGACCAGCGGACGCCCCAGGGCCAGGGCGAGGGACTTCGCGAACGCCACCCCCACCAGGAGCGAGCCGACCAGGCCCGGCCCCTGGGTGACCGCTATCGCGTCCAGATCGCCCCAGCCGACGCCGCCGTCGCCGAGCGCCCGCTCCGCCACCCCGCACAGGTCGCGCAGGTGCTGGCGCGAGGCGAGCTCCGGCACCACGCCGCCCCACTCGCGGTGGATGTCGACCTGGGAGGCGATGACGCTGGACCGGATAGCCCACGACCCCGGCCCCGTCTCGTCGCCCGTGGCGACGGCGGCGGCGGTCTCGTCGCACGAGGTCTCGATGGCGAGTACGGTGGTCATGCCGGGATCGCAGCGGGGGCGCAGACCGCCCTCAGGCTGTCCGCGAGCGGCGGCCGGCAGATGCCCCGCTCGGTGATGATACCGGCCACGAGGCGGGCCGGGGTGACGTCGAACGCGGGGTTCCAGACCGAGGCGCCCTCGGGCGTGAGCCGGGCCGAGCCCAGGTGCGTCATCTCCCTGGCGTCGCGCTCCTCGATGGGAATGCCCGCCCCGTCCGGCGTCTCGAGATCGATGGTCGACACCGGGGCCGCCACGTAGAAGGGCACCCCGTGCTCCCTGGCGAGCACCGCCACCGTGTAGGTCCCGATCTTGTTGGCGACGTCCCCGTTGGCGGCGACCCGATCGGCCCCCACCACCACGACGTCGACACGGCCATCGCGCATCAGGGATCCGGCCATGCCCTCGGTGATCACCGTCGTCTCGATGCCGTCGCGCACGAGCTCCCACGCGGTGAGCCGGGCGCCCTGCAGGAAGGGCCGGGTCTCGTCGGCGTACACCGCGACCCGCTTTCCCGCCTCCACCGCCGCCCGGACCACCCCGAGCGCGGTCCCGTAGCCGCCGGTGGCCAGGGCCCCGGCATTGCAGTGGGTCAGCACCCGGGCCTCCTCGGGCACGACGGCGGCGCCGTGCCGCCCCAGGGCCCGGCAGCTCGCCACGTCCTCGTCGTGGATGCGCGCGGCCTCCGCGTCCATGGCCTCCCGGATCTCCGCCACCGACCGCCCCGCGCGCATCACGTCGGCGAACGTCCGCTTCATCCGGGCGATGGCCCAGAACAGGTTGACGGCGGTGGGCCGGGTGGCGGCCAGCAGATCGCAGGTCCGGTAGAACTCGGTGGCGAGCTGCGCGGTCCCCGACGCGGTGCTCCGGCGCAGCTCCAGCACCACCCCCATCGCGGCCGCGACGCCTATCGCCGGCGCCCCGCGGATGACCATCGTCCGGATCGCCCGGGCCACCTCCCGCCCGCTGCGGCACCGGACGTACGCCTCCCGGGCCGGCAGCCTGCGCTGGTCGATCATGACCACTTCGCCGTCTTCCCATCCGATTGTCGGCAGCATCCGGCCCCGTCCTCCGCTCCCCGCACCGCGTCGCTACAGCAGCACCGACGCGATGGCGGCGTTGATCAATGTTGCCAGAAACCCGCCCAGCAACGCCACCGGCCCCAGGCGTGCAAGGTCGGGCCGCCGCTCGGGGGCGAGGCCGCCGATGCCGCCGAGGAGGATCCCGATCGAGCCGAAGTTGGCGAAGCCGGTCAGGGCGAACGTCGCCACCATGCGGGTGTGGTCGCTCACCGTGTCCAGGTACTCCGTGTCGAGCTTGACGAAGGCCACGAACTCGTTGGTGGCGAGCTTGGTGCCGAGGAGGTCGGCCACCGCCGGCAGGTCGGCCGACGCCACCCCGAGCAGGGCCGCCACCGGCGAGAACAGCCACCCGAAGATCACCGCCAGGGACAGGCCCGGCGCGACGAGCCCCAGGCCGTAGTCGATCATCGCGATGCACGCGAGGAACGCGATCAGCATCGCGGCCACGTTCATGGCCAGCCGCATGCCGTCCGTCGCGCCGCCCGCGAGGGCGTCGATGACGTTCACGTACCGGCCCTCCACCGCCACCCGCACCGTGCCCGCGGTGGCCGGCGTCTCCGTCTCCGGCAGCAGGATCTTCGACAGGTAGAGGCCGCACGGCGCCGCCATCACGCTGGTGGTCAGGACCCCGACGGGGTCGGCGCCGAGGCCGATGTAGATGGCCATGACGGTGCCTGCGATGGTCGCCAATCCCCCGGTCATCAGGGCCAGCAGCTCGGACTGGGTCATCCCCGCGATGTACGGCCGAATCATCAGCGGGGCCTCGGTAATCCCGAGAAAGACGTTCGCGGCCGCCGACAGGCTCTCGGCCCCGCTCGTGCCCATGACCCGCGCCATGACGCGGGCCATCACCTTCACGGCCACCTGCAGCGCGCCGAGGTGATAGAGCACCGTGAACACCGCCGACATGAAGATGAGAATGGGCAGCGAGGCGAAGGCGAGCACGAACCCGTCGGGGAAGAGCGCGGACATCTGCCCGGGGTCGGCCAGCACCCCGAACACGAACCGCGAGCCGGCGTTGGTGAACTCGAGGAACCGGGTCGCGACCGCCGCGAGGCCCGAGAACAGCGCGTACCCCGGGCGGACGCCGGCGATCTCCACGTTCAGGATGAGCACCGCGAGCCCGATCTGGAGCAGGAACCCCCGCGCGACGAGCCGCCAGCTCACGTCGGAGAGCCGCGCCGAGCAGGCCGCGGCGACCGCGAGGAAGGCGACGATGCCGGCGACGGCGCGCATCCGGGGGTCGACGAGATCGCGCAGCCAGTACGCGCCGCCGCCGAGCGCGGCGGCGAGGAGGACCGGGCCGAGTCGGAGGCGCCAGTCGGACGGAACCAGGCGTTCGAGCCGTCTCGCGGTCATGCCGCCGCTGATCATACGCGGGTCGGGGTCGAGATCGGAGATCGTCCGGGTCACGCGGCCGGGGGTGACGAGCCCGGGCGCGGCGCCGGGAGCGAACTCGGCGGGGTCGCACGCTTCGGGACGAGTACGCGTCGATTGCCCGCCGCCGGCCGCGGCGCCGAGGGGTCCGGCGGGTATCATGATGAAGACCTCCGCCGGCGCGCCGACCCGATGGTCAGGCCGGCGGCCTCCTCGCCCGAGACACGGGCCCTTGCAACCGACCATGACCGACACCGCGCGCGTCCTGCTCGTCGCCGGCGTCGCGCTCGGGATCATGCTGGTCAGGCTGGCCCTCGCCGCGGTCAGGGCGGATCCGGGCTCCCCGGCCCGGCTCGTCGCCGAGCTCCGTCTGGCCCAGTTCGCGGCGATGATGCTGGCGCTCTTCGCCGGGGTCTACGTCGGGTTCGCGCTGGCGCAGGAATCGACCGCCGGCAGCGGACTCGACATCGCGCTCGCGGTCGGCTTCCTGGTGCTGGCCTCGGTCGCGGCAACCAGGGATCCTCCGACCGCGCTGACCCTGGTGGCGCTGGCGTTCGCGGCTCATGCCGGGGTCGGCCTGCTCCACGGCGCGGGAATGCTGCCCACGGAGTCGATGCCGCCCTGGTATGCGACGGCCTGCGCCGTGTACGATGTCGGGGTCGCCGGGGTGTGCTACTTTCCCAGGGTGTATCGATGAGCCACGCGGACGCCCCACGCATCGTCGGCGAACCGCAGGAGCTTCGCGTCACCGGAGCTTCAACGCGACCGACGGTCGCGCCGTGACCGCAAGTCGCGCCGTGACCGCAAGTCGCGCGGCCGACTTCCTGGCGAGGATTCGACGATGAGTGATGCTGGAAACCGACTGTTGCTGGACACCGCCCGCAAGCGCCTCGTGGCGCACCAGGCGGGACAGGTGCGGACCTGCATCGAGGCCCTGAACGACGGCCAGATGTGGTGGCGCGCCAACGAGGAGTCGAACGCCGTCGGCAACCTCGTGCTGCACCTGTGCGGCTCGACGCGCCTCTACATCGGCCATGGGGTGGGCGGGAACGGCTATCGGCGCGACCGCGACGCGGAGTTCGCGGAGCCGGGGCCGCTGCCGAAGGAGGACCTGCTGGCCCGGTTCGACTTCGCCGTCGCCGAGGCGGACCGGGTGCTCGCCGGGTTCGACGCGGGTCGGCTCGGCGAGACGACCGAGCTGAACGGCAAGACCCTCACCTTCGGCGAGCTCATCCTGAACCAGGTGCTCCACTTCACGACCCACGCCGGGCAGATCGTCTTCGCGACGAAGCTGATCCAGGTCGGCCTGATCCACGACGTGTGGAAGACGACGCCGACGGAGTAGGGCCCCCGCCGGGCGCGATTCTCTTCAGGGACCGTGACCGTCTCGACTGCATCCCCGGACGGTTCGTTTCGGGCGCGCGTCGTCGCGGTCGTCCGCGGAATTCCCCGGGGCCGGGTGGCCACCTACGGAGACGTGGCGGCCCTCGCCGGGCGTCCGCGGGCGTGGCGCGCGGTCGGCACGATCATGCGCACCTGCCGCTTGCCCAGCGTCCCCTGTCACCGCGTGGTGGGCTCCGGCGGCCGCCTGGGGGGCTACAGCGACCCGCTTCGGAAGCGGCGGCTCCTTCAGGAGGAGGGCATCGTCGTGGGCCGCGGCACGATCCGGCACTTTCCGGCGGTCCGCTGGCCGGCATCGGGCCCGGACGGCCGGTGACCCGGGAACCCTCCGGCCGGCTGCACCGAGGTCACGTCGAGCTGCGCGTTCGACGCGATTCGATGGCCCGCGCCCGGCTTCGAGGCGTCGCGCCCCGCGCCCCGGCTACATCGCCGTCACGTCGAACTGCTCGTGGTGCAGAATCGCGTCGGAGCGCAGGGTGACCTCGCGATCGAGGGTCCGCTCGATCTCCTTCAGCACCCCCCGCTCCTCCGACTCCAGGGCCCGCGCCACGTCCGGGTTGACCCGGAGCTGGATGCGGTGGCCGTTCAGGTCGCCGCTGACCTTCCGCAGCTCGGCGAGAATCTCGAAGCAGATCGTCGAGGTCGACTTGACCACGGCGCTCCCGGAGCAGTACGGGCAGGGCTCGGTCAGCTGCCGCTCGAGGCTCTGCTTGACGCGCTTGCGGGTGGTGATGATGAGCCCGAACTCGGACACCTGCACCGCCTTCGACGGCGACCGGTCCCGGCGGATCTCCTGCTCGAAGAGCTGGTAGACCTTCTGGCGGTTCTTGCGCTCCTCCATGTCGATGAAGTCGAGCACGATGATGCCGCCGAGGTCGCGGAGGCGGACCTGGCGGACGATCTCCTTGGCCGCCTCGAGGTTGGTCTTCACGATGGTGTCTTCCAGCCGCCCCGTCCGCTTCCCGACGTACCTCCCGGTGTTGACGTCGATCGCCACCAGCGCCTCGGTCTGGTTGATGACGAGATAGCCGCCGGACTTCAGCCAGACCTTGCTCCGCAGCGCCTTGTCGATCTCCGACTGGACCCCGTACTCCTCGAAGATCGGGAAGTTCTTGTCGTAGTGGTGCACGCGGGACACGAGGTCCGGCATGATCCGCTGCACCAGCTTCACCGCTTTCCGGTACTCGCCGCGCTGGTCGATGCGGATCGCCGAGAAGTCGTCCGTCAGCAGGTCGCGCAACAGCTTGGCGACGAGGCTCTCCTCGCGGTGGATGACGGCGGGGGCCCGCCGGGACTCGCTCTTCTTGAGGGTGTCCGACCACAGCTCGTGGAAGTAGGTGAGGTCGCTGACGATGTCCTCTTCGGGCCGGTCCGCGGCGGCGGTCCTGATGATCACCCCGCCTGGCATCTCGTGCTCGGCCCGGAAATCGCGAACGATGCGGCGCAGGCGGCTGCGCTGCTCGCGCGAGACGATCTTGCGCGACACGCCGATGTGCTCGACCGTCGGCATGAACACCAGGAAGCGGCCGGGAATGGTGACGTGCGAGGTGATGCGCGCCCCCTTCGTCCCCAGCGGCTCCTTGACGACCTGGACCACGATCTCCTGACCGGCGGTGAGCAGCTTGTCGATCGGCTGGTCGGTGGGGTTGCGGTCGCGCCCGCGCCCGCGCCCGCGGGAGCCGCCGTTGCCCTGGCCTTCGGGAGCGGCGGGCGGCTCTCCCGCCGCGCCCTCCGCGTCCGTCGCCTCGATGCCTTCCAGGGACGCCATGGGGTCGATGACGTCGGACACGTAGAGAAAGCCGTCGCGCTCGAGTCCGAGATCGACGAAGGCGGCCTGCATGCCGGGCAGCACCTTCGAGACGCGGCCCTTGTAGATGTTGCCGGCGACCCCGCGCGACTTGTCGCGCTCGACGGAGATCTCGACGACCTCGTCGTCCTCGAGGATGGCGGCCATCGTCTCGTGGCCGCTGGCGGAGATGATCATCTCCTTGTTCATCGCTGAAACTCCGGATGCGGTGACGCCGCCGCGCCCCGGCCTGCGCTCGGACTCCCGGGCATCCCCGCGAGGATGCCCGGGCGTCAACGAACGACCGGCGCACCGGCTGCTCGACGGCGTCCCTGCCGGCCGGCATGGCCGCTTCATCCCGGGGCCATCCGACCGGCGTGTCGACCAGATTCGGGGGCGCACCGGGCCACCATGCCCGGGCGCCGGAGGCGGGTTTCCGAACGTCGTGAGGCGGTGGGAGAGCTGCGCTCAGTTCGTGAACCTGCGCATTCGCACGTTGAGCACGAATCCGAAGGCCGCCAGCGTGGCAATCACCGATGAGCCGCCGTAGCTCATCAGCGGCAAGGTGAGCCCCTTCACCGGCGCCAGTCCGGCCGACATGGCGATGTTGTAGATCACCTGAAACGTGAACCCGGCCATGATCCCGACGACGAGATACATGCCCAGACGGTCCTTGGCCAGTCGAGCGGCATCCATCCCACGCAGGATGACGAACAGATACAAGCCGAGCGCAACCACCACGCCCAGAAACCCTTGTTCTTCCGCAAGTACCGAGAAAACGAAATCGTTGTGCGCGACCGGCAGGAAGTTGTACTGGCTCTGGGTCCCCTTGAGGAACCCCTTGCCCGTCGCCCCCCCCGACCCCGTCGTGATGCGCGCCTGAAGCTGCTGGTACCCCGACCCGCGAGGGTCCTTCTCGGGGTCCAGGAAGCTCAGGATCCGTTCCCGCTGATAGTCCTCCAGGCCGTAGGCCCATACCGCCGGCGCGCTCAGGGTTCCCAGCACCATCAGGATGCCCACGTAGCGCAACGGAAGTCCGGCAAACACGAGAATCGCCAACGCGACCGGCAGCAGGGTCGCCGCCGTGCCGAGGTCGGGCTGTTGCGCAATCAGGACGAACGGGAGCCCGATGACGAGCCCGGCCACCGCCCACTCGAACGGGCTTCGCACCTCCCGCCGCCGGCGCGCGAACAGCGTCGCCAACGCCAGCGCCACCACGATGCGGGCGAACTCCGAAGGTTGGAGGTTGAACACCCCCAGATCGATCCACCGGCGGGCCCCGCCGCCCTCGGTTCCGAACATCAAGGCATAGGCGATCAGACCGACCAGGCCGATGAAGATCACCACCGAGAGGTCGGCGAACCACCGGTAGTCGATCGACAGCGTGATGACGAAGGCCAGGAAGCCCAGGGCCAGGGCCCACAGCTGGATGGTCACCAGGGGGCTGGCGCCGCCCGTCGTCGGATCGTAGGTGGTGCTGTAGATCATCGCCACGCCGATGGCCGACAGCAGGAGCAACGCCCCCAGCAGCAGCCAGTCGATGTGGCGGTAGAGTCGTTGCTCCAGCATCTGCCAACCCGTGTCCCGGACGAGGCCGCGCGGCGGCCCCGCCACAGGTCTCGCCGACCCTCCTCGCCCGCCAGTCGTCGCCGGACGCGACCGCAAGGTCGCGCCGCGACCTCCGCTTGGCGCCCAGCCGACCCTCCAGGGAGTCTGCGCCTCCTCCGGAGGCGGCGCCGTTCTACGGCGCAGACTCCTACTGATCCCCCGCTCCGGCCGGCGTGGCGGCCGGAGCGTCCCACGCCCTCCTCGCGAACGCCGGAACCGGCACCGTCGGCCGCGGCAGCCCCTCCTTCTTGGCGAAGTACGTCTCGATGACGTGCCTCGCGATCGGCGCCGAGAGATAACCGTGCTCGTTGTGCTCGCCGAAGACGGCGCCCGCGATCTCCGGCGCTCCGGCCGGGGCCGCGAAGACGAACCACCCGTGGTCCCGGAAGTCCTGCTCGGAGTTGCCCGACGCCGCGGCCCGTCCCTGCAGGGAGATCACCTGGGCCGTGCCGGTCTTTCCGATGACGTCCCGCCCGAAGATGCGGCCGCGCCGGCCGGTCCCGGCCCGGTTGACGACGAACCAGAGCCCTTCGGTGACCACGTCCAGCGTCGATCGGCTGATGCGCGCCCGCGACCGCGGCACGGGGCGAGGCCTCCGCATGAACCCCTCGCCCTCGTTGACCGCCTTGAGCAGGTGAGGGGTGACCCGCGTGCCGCCGTTGGCGACCGTCGCCATCATCACCGCCAGCGACATCGGCGTCACCGACACCGCCCCCTGCCCGATGGCGACGGAGATGGTCTCGCCGGGGTACCACCGCTCGCCGCGCCGCTCACGCTTCCAAGCGGTGGACGGCATCAGTCCCCGCACCTCGTGCGGCAGGTCCACGCCCGAGAACTCGCCCAGCCCCAGGGCCGTCGCCCACTTGTGGATCTGGTCGATCTCCATTTTCTCACCGAGCGCGTAGAAGTACGAGTTGCACGACTTCTCGAGCGCCTCGCGCATGTCGACCGAGCCGTGCGCCGAGTGGCACCGGAAGAAGCGTCCGTGCACGAAGCGCCCGCCGCCGCACGCGACGCGGAAATCGGGGGTGACCACCCCCTCCTCGAGGGCCGCCACCGCCATCACCACCTTGAACGTCGACCCCGGCGAGTACCTCCCCTGCAGCGCGCGGTGGTTCAACGGGCGGTGAGGGTCCCGATTGAGCTGCCCCCAGGTCGCGCTGTCGATGCCGCGGGCGAAGACGTTCGGGTCGTAGGCGGGACGGCTGACCAGAGCGAGGACCGCGCCCGACCGCGGGTCGAGGAACACCGCCGACCCGTTGAACCCGGCGTCGCGGAACGCGTCCTCCGCCGCCTCCTGCAGATCGTAGTCGAGAGTGAGCTGAATCTGTCGGCCCTCGCGCGGCAACCGCTCGTCGAGGACGCGGATCTCGCGACCGATATTGTCGACGACGACCCGCCGCGCGCCGTCGCGACCCATCAACAGCCGATTGTAGGTGCGTTCGAGGCCGGACTTGCCGACGATCGCCCCGCGGCGCAGGTCCTCGAACTCGGGCGTCGCCAGCTGGGCGTCGCTGACCTCGCCGACGTAGCCCAGGATGTGCGCGGCCACCTCACCCGCCGGGTAGAAGCGGACGGCAACCTGATCGACGTAGATTCCCGGCAACTCCCGGGCATGCGCGGCCACTGCCGCCACCTGGTCGAACGCGGCGTCGCGAATCAGGACCACGGGACGGTAGGGCGGGTCCCGGCGATGGCGTTCCAGGTTGAACTGGAGGTCCGACAACCGCACCCCGGACAGCTCCGAGAGCAGGGCGAGGGTGCCGTCGAGATCCTCGGCCTGCTCGCGCGACAGCGTGATGTTGAGCGAGTTTCGGTTCTCGGCGAGCACGCGGCCGTCACGGTCGAGGACGGCGCCGCGCGGGGCGCTCAGGATCAGGGTCCGCTGGTGGTTGTTCTCGGCGAGCTGCCGGTACTTGTCGTACTTGACGACCTGAAAGAACCAGAATCCGACTGCGAGCCCCACGAACACCAGAACGATGCCCCACCGCCACAACGCCAGCAACAGGGCGAGGCCGTCCTGTGCCCGCCCCCGGCCCGCCGGTGCGATAACCCTGGACATGCGCATCATCCTTCTCGGGCCTACTCCGCGTGGCGGCCGCCGGGCCAGCGCCCGAGCAGGCGCTGTCGTTCGACCTCGTCGGGAATCGTCTGCAACCCCACCGCCACCACCAGGCCCAGGATGGCGTTGGCGACCGCCTGCGCCAGCAGGTCTCCCCGCGTGATCACGATGCGGTCATCGAACAACAGGCTGTAGCCACCCGCGAACAACCCGGCGTGCAACAGGGAGCCGCCGATGAACAACAGCCCCTTGTGCCAGAGCCGCGTCACCATGAACTGGGCCGCGAACTGACCGCCCAGATACCCCACCAGGGTCTTCGCCAAGCCGCCCATCCCGATCACGCCGCCGGACAGGGTGTCCTGAAGCAACCCGCCGACGGTGCCGGTCCACAGCCCCGCCCGCGGCCCGTTCGCGACGGCGACGACGAGGACCACCATGAGCACCAGGTCGACCGGCGCTCCGGTCCCGGCGATTGTCGGCACGAGCGTCGTCTGTACCGCCAGCGCCGACGCGAGGCCGAGCCCGATCCACGCGGTCCCCATTCACCCGCCACCGCCCGCCGCCGCCAGGGAGACCGGGGGCGGCGACCCGGGCAGGATCACCAGCACGTCGTCGAGGTCGCCGAACCTGATCCGGGGACGCACGTGAATGGTCCGGTACAGCCCGGGGCCGCGCCGGACGACAGTGACGTCGCCGATGACGAACCCCTTGGGGTAGATGCCGTCGCTTCCGGACGTGACGACGGTGTCCCCGACCTCGACGTCCTCGAGGTTCGACACGTACTCCATCCGGAGCAGCCGGTCGCCAGCGCCTCCCGATACCAGCCCGGCCACGCGGCTTCGCTCGATGAGCGATCCCGCCGCCGCGTTCGCGTCGATCAGGAGCTGGACCCGCGACGCCCGATGGCCGGGGTCGCCCACGATGCGCCCCACCACCCCGGCCGCGGAGAGGACCGCGGCGTCGGGGCGGATTCCGTCACGCCGCCCCCGATCGATGGTCACGGTTCGGAAATAGGGCGTGGCGTCGCCGGCGATGATCCGGGCGCCGACGGTCTCCAGGCCGGCGCTGGCCTGCAGGCCGAGCAGCGCCTCGAGGCCCCGGACCCGCTGCGCGCCGGCCCGGTCCATCTGCCACTGCAGACGCACCGCGTCGAGCTCGCGACGGAGGGACTCGTTCTCGCTCCGGACCGCCTGCAGCTCGACGTAGTCGCTCCACAGTCTCCCGGCCGCCGCCACCGCGCCGCTCACGGCGCGCTGCACCTCGGAGAACACGCCGAAAGTGACGGTCTGGAACACCGGCGCACCCGAGGCGGTATTCGCCTGCATCGACAGCAGCACGAGGTGGCCGACGACTGCCACGAGCAGGGAAACGCCGGTGCGACGCGTTAGATCAATCAATCGAGATCTTTCGCAACAGCCCGAAGTCCGACAGCATCCGCCCCGCGCCCAGCACGACCGATGCCAACGGATCCTCGGCCAGGGCCAGGGGGAGGCCCGTCTCCTCCCGCAGCCGTTTGTCCAGGTTCTTCAACAGCGATCCGCCGCCCGTGAGCACGATCCCCCGATCGACGATGTCGGCGGACAGCTCGGGCGGCGTCCGCTCGAGCGCGACCCGCACGGCGTCGACGATCACGCGAACCGTATCCGCCAGGGCCTCGCGTATCTCCTCGTCGGTGATCGTAATCGTCTTCGGCACGCCCTCGACGAGGTGCCGCCCCTTGATCTCCATCGTGATGCGATCGCCGAGCCCGCTCGCGGATCCGATCTTCATCTTGATCGTTTCGGACGTACGCTCCCCGATCAGCAGGTTGTAGGTCTTCTTGATGTACTGAATGATGGCCTCGTCCATCTCGTTGCCGGCGACGCGCACCGCCTTGCTGTAGACGATGCCCGCCAGCGATATCACCGCGATGTCGGTGGTGCCGCCGCCGATGTCGACGATCATGTTGGCCGACGGCTCCGTCACCGGCATCCCCGCGCCGATGGCCGCCGCCATCGCCTCCTCGACCAGATGCACCTCGCTGGCCTTGGCGCGATAGGCGCTGTCCTTGACGGCCCTCTTCTCGACCTGGGTGATTTCCGACGGCACCCCGATCACGATGCGGGGACGCACCCACACCGTCCGGTTGTGGGCCTTCTTGATGAAGTAGGTCAGCATCTTCTCGGCGATCTCGAAGTCGGCGATGACCCCGTCCCGCATCGGCCGGATGGCGACGATGTTGCCGGGCGTGCGCCCCAGCATCTCCTTCGCCTCGCGCCCCACTGCCTCGGTACGCCCGGTGACCTTGTTGATGGCCACGATCGACGGCTCGTTCAGCACGATCCCCTTGCCCCGCGCATAGACGCACGTGTTGGCGGTGCCGAGGTCGATGGCGAGATCGCTCGAGAACAACGAGAACAGAGAGCTGACACTCAAGAGGGAAATTCCTCCGGAAGCCGCCGCGGACGGCGCCGTCCGCGCACGGGTGCGCCACTGGCAGTGTCGAACAGAGACGCCGCTGCCCGCATGCCGCGAGAAGACTCCCCGGGGTTCTTCCGAGCAATCACGACCATCTCACCCGCAAGAGCCGCCGCCGGCCGAGACGGACCGACCGGCCGACGGCATTGTAACGGTGTCGCGCGATCCGCGATACGGGCCGGGGCTCGGCGCATGCAGGATGAGCCGACGACGGCGTGCCGACAAGGCCCGCGGAGGCCCCGGGAAGGCATCCGGCCGCGGTGATCCGGGCGAACGCGCCGGTTGGAAGCGAAGAACGAAACCGAAGCCGTCCGGGGCGCCGCCGGCAACGGCCGCCACTCCGGTCGACCATCAGAGGAAAGTCCCGCGCGGCAGCCCCTCTCCAGTCAGGCGACATGATTCCCCCCGGTATCGGAAACACTCCTTCCCTGACCCGCCGGATGGGGAGACTATAGCATATCCTGCGGTCTGTGCCGACCCCCACCCAACCGGTAGTGCATGGGGTGTCGGCACCCGACCGGCTCGACGATGCATTGCGCATCGTGTCATAAAATGTACCGACTGTATATAGTGGTGGCCGGCGCGCGTCCCGGAGGCCGGCCCGCCCCGAAGGCGGGCGGACCGTCGGCGCGGCCGGACCCCCCGGACGAAGACGAACGCGGTACTCAGGGAGTTGATCAGACGATGACGATGCTGGATCGCATGCGACGCCACAAGGCGTGGCTGAAGTGGAGCCTTGCCCTCGCCGGTTTCGCCCTGCTGGTCCTCGGGTTCCCCCTGATCCAGCCTCCCCCCGAAACCCCCGGGGCTCTGACCGACGTGCTGGCCCAGGTCGGCGACCAGGAGATCACCATCGGCGAATTCCAGACGCTGTACCGGCGCCAGCTGCAGAGCTACCAGGTCCAGTCCGGCGGCGAGATCACGTCGGACCTCCTGCGGTCCATGGGCATCGATCGGCAGCTGCTGCAACAGGTCATCGACGAGTACGCGGCGCTGCAGGAAGCGGCACGCCTCGGCGTGACGGTCAGCGACGCCGAGGTGCGCGAGGCCATCGTGTCGCTCCCCGCATTCCAGCAGAACGGAGCGTTCATCGGCGAGGCCGCCTACCTCCAGATGTTGCGGATGCAGCAGCCGCCGATGGCGCCGGCCGAGTTCGAGGAGAACGTGCGGCGCTCGCTGATGCTCCAGCGCCTGCAGGCGGCGGTCACCGACTGGATCACGGTCAGCGACGAGGACGTCGAGCGCGAGCACGTCCGCCGCAACGAGCGGGTCCGCCTGAGCGCCATCTCGTTCCGGGCCGACGACTACCGGGAGGGCCTGGAAGCGACGGACGACGACGTGGCGGCCCTCTTCGAGCAGAGCGCGAACGACTATCTCGTGCCCGAGAAGCGCCGGCTCCGCTTCGTGCTCATCGACGTCCCCGCCCTGAAGGCGTCGTTCACCCCGAGCGACGCCGAGGTCCAGGCGTACTACGACAACAACCTCGATCGCTATACCGAGGAGGTCGGCCTGCGCGTCAGCCACATCCTGCTCCGGACGCAGGACCAGGAGACCGCGGACGTGCAGGCCCGGGCGGAGTCGATCGTGGCGGAAGCGCGGGGCGGCGCCGACTTCGGGGAGCTGGCGAGGCGGCACTCCGACGACGAAGGCACGCGGGAGGCCGGCGGCGACCTCGGACAGATCGCCCGCGGGCAGATGGTGCCCGAGTTCGAGGGGGCGGCGTTCGCCCTCGAGCAGGACGAGGTCAGCGATCCGGTCACCAGCATGTTCGGCGTCCACGTCATCAAGGCGACCGAGAAGACCGGCGGCACGAGCCAGACCCTGGACGAGGTGCGGGACAGCATCGTCGATCTGCTGCAGCAGGAGAGCGCCGACGCGCGGGCCAGCGCCCTTGCCCAGGCGATGGCGGCGGAGGTCGCGGAGGCGGCCGACCTCGAAGCCGCGGCGGCGCGGCGCGGCCTCCAGGCGCAGGAGAGCGGGTTCGCCGCGCTGGGCGAGCCGATTCTCGGACTGGGCTTCTCGTCCGACGTGACCACGCAGGCCTTTCAACTCGCCGAGGGCCAGGTAGCCGGTCCGATTCCGACGCCGACGGGGCCGGCGTTCGTGACCGTCACCGGCATCCAGGCGCCCTACGTGCCGCCCCTCGAAGAGGTCGAGGCGCGGGTTCGGGACGACGTGATCCGGCGCAAGGCGTTCGTCATGGCCCAGGAGCGCGCCGACTCGGTGGCCGGGCTCCTGCAGGACGCCGACGACTTCGGCGCCGCGGCGGAAGCCGAGGAGCTGGAGGTGAACGAGACCGGCCTGATCGCCCGCGGCGCCGGGGTGCCGGGAATCGGCGTCAACGCCCAGGTCGAGGCGGTGGCCTTCTCGCTGGACGCGGGCGAGACCAGCGACCCGGTCCTGACCGGCAACTCGGCCGTGGTCGTTCACGTCCATGAACGCCAGGACGCCGACCGGGCCGATTTCCAGGCCAACCGGGAACGGTTGCGCAACGAGTTGATTCTGGAGAGGCAGAACCAGTTCTTCACCGCGTACATGGAGAACGCGAAGGCCCGCATCCCGATCGACATCGACATGGGGGCCTTCGCCCAGGCGACCGCGTAGGAGCCTGCGCCGTAGAACGGGGCCGCCTCCCGCGGGAGGCGGCGACTCCTCGGCGGGGCCGACCGGGCGGCAATCCGAGCCGCGGAAGTCTCGCGTCCAGCGAGACTCCAAGCGACCGCCAGGGGTCGTGCGGCGGCGCTCAGGGCACGAGCGCGCCCGGCATGATGGCCAGGGGCTCGCCGGGACGGAACAGGCGTACCGGCGCGGCCGCCCTTCCCACCGCCGCGGCCTCGGGAGGCGAGAGCCCCGCCAGCGCCCCCAGGACGCGGGCCATCGGGAGCCCTTCGTCGAGCAGCTCGAAGAAGCTCTTCGGGCGCGGGTACACCACCAGCCGGACCTCGTCGTCCGCGTCGATGCCGGCCTGCTCCTTGGCCAGGGCGATGGCCCGGCTCAGGCCGCCGAGGTCGTCGACCAGTCCGTGCTCGAGCGCCTGACGGCCGGTCCACACGCGGCCCTGGGCCACCGCGTGGACGACGTCGCGCGTGGTCTCCCGCCCTTCGGCCGCCTTGGCGAGAAACTGCTCGTAGATGGCGTCCACGTGCTCCTGGACCTTGGCCCGCTCGGCGTCCGAGAACCGGGTCACCGGCGAGTAGATCTCGGCGAACCGGCCCTGACTCACCGGCTCGATGTCGACCCCGAGCTTCTCGTAGGTGCCCCCCGTCGTGAACTTGCCGAAGATCACCCCGATGGATCCGGTCAGCGTGGCCGGTTGCGCGACGATGGCGTCGGCCCCCATGGCGATGTAGTAGCCTCCGGAGGCTCCCAGATCGGACATCGAGGCGACGATCGGCTTGCCGCTCTCCCGCACCAGCCCGACCTCGCGCCAGATGACGTCGGACGCGACCGCCGACCCGCCGGGGCTGTCGATGCGCAGCACGATGGCCTGCACCGAGTCGTCGTCCCGGGCGGTGCGGATGGCCTCCACCAGCGTGTCGGAGCCCAGCACCTCCCCACCCATCACGTCCACGCCGCCGGGCCCCGAGGCGATAGCCCCGACGGCGTAGATCAGGGCGATGCGCTCGCCCTGATTCAGGCCCACCGCCTGCAGACCCACCTGCCGGTAGTCGCTGTCGGAGATCTCCCGCCAGTCGTCGGCGTCGAACGGCTCCCGGTGCTTCAGCTCGTCGGCGTACGCGAGCCCGTCGACCAGACCCGCGGCCAGCGCATCCTCGGGCAGGAACGGTCCATCGTCCACGAGCCGGCGCACCTCGTCGCTCGCCAGGCCCCGCGACTCGACGATGCCCTCGACCAGCTGCTCGTAGAGGTCGCGGTTAAGCGACTCGGCCATCTCGCGATGGGCCGGGGTCATCGTGGTCTCGGTGTACTGGTTGGCCGCCGTCTTGTAGTCGCCCGCGGCCACGATGTCGGGATAGGCCCCGACCTTGTCCAGCGCGTTGCGGAGGAACATCTCGTACTGGGCGAGGCCCACGATTTCCAGGGGGCTGCCCGGCATCAGGTAGACCTTGTCCGCCGCCGACGCCACGTAGTACTCCTGGGTGCCGCCGTACTCGAGAAACGCCGCGATGGGCTTGCCGGACTCGCGATAGTCGAGCACCGCGTCGCGGATCTCCTGCGCCTTCCCCCAATACAGCTGCGACCCCAGCGGCTTCAGAATCACACCCTCGATGCGGTCGTCCGCCTTCGCCTTCCGCAGGCTGTCGACCACCGACCGGACCGTGGGGCCCCCGCCCGTGAAGGGCGTCAGGAGCGGGTTCCGGCGGTGCTCGGTCAGGCCGCCGGGCACCCGCAGCACGAGCACCGAGTCGGAGGCCACCGACGGCGGCCGCGACACCAGGAAGTACAGGACGGCGACGCCGGCCATCGATGCGAAGACCGCCAGCAACAGAAAGACCACGATGAACCGGACGCCGCCCTTGACCCCCACAGTCTGCCTCCTCGATGCGCCGCCGCGCACCGCGCCGCCGCCGCGCATCGGCGGCGCCTGTCACGAATCACCCCGTTCGGCGGCCGGCGCCGGCCGCCGATCACGAGACGAGTATACGTGAGGAACGGCCCCGGGGCCGCCAGCCTGCGCCGGCGCCGGCGCCAGCCGGCGCCGGCTGTCTTGGGGTATACTGGTTGGCCTGCGACGCGTTTCCCCCCACCTGCGGAAGTGGCGGAATTGGCAGACGCGCAGGCCTCAGGAGCCTGTGGGACCTAGTCCCATGGGGGTTCAAGTCCCCCCTTCCGCACCATTCACGAATCGAGGCCCGTCCCGCCGCCGTGAGCCCCTGCGGGCGCTGATGTCGCATTCCCCCGTGAAGGGAGTGTGACATGTCCGAGACCGTCGTTCGATCCCACGTCCGCGAGAACCGAAGCCTGCTGGCCGCGTGCGAGCGGCGTGTCCTGCTCTGGTTGGCGAAGCGCCTGCCGGAGTGGGTCACCTCCGACCTGTTGACGGCCCTCGCCCTGACCTCGATGGTGGGCTCGGGGCTGGCCTTCTGGATGGCGGGCCGGAATCCGGCGGGGCTGGTGCTCGTCGTCGCCGGCCTCATCGTCAACTGGTTCGGCGACAGCCTCGACGGGACCCTCGCCCGGGTGCGGAATCAGCAGCGGCCCCGATACGGCTTCTACGTCGACCACGTGGTCGACCTCATCGGGACCTGCGCGCTTCTCGGGGGGCTCGGGGCCTCGGGCTACATGAGCCCTCTCGTCGCCCTGGGGCTGCTCGTCGCCTACCTGATGGTCTCGGCCGAGAGCTATCTCGCCACCCACGCCTGCGGCGTGTTCCGGATGTCGACGTGGAAGTTCGGCCCGACCGAGCTGCGCATCGTCCTCGCCGTCGGCACCCTGGCTCTGCTCGCCAAGCCCTCGGTCGTGCTGATGGGGCGGTCCTGGCTGCTCTTCGACGTCGGCGGCGTGGCCGCGACGGCGGGGATGGCCGCCGCCCTGCTGTGGTCGGCCGCCCGCAACACCGCCGCGCTGTACCGGGCCGAGCCGCTTCCGGCGCGGGAACGCCCCGCGACGGCCGGCGCCTGGAGGGAGCCCCGCGTCAGAACGGCCGGTAGGTGACCATCACGACGGCGACGACGATGGCGCCCGCGGCCACCGCCTGCAGCATCGGGATCCGGTCCGACATCCGGAACGCCATGCCGGTGAGGCCGGACAGGACCAGCCAGCAGACGACCTTGACGAGGGCCCAGCCGGGGAATCCGAGCCCCATCATGCCCATGACCCCGAAGCCGCTCAGGAAGACCAGCAGGCTGAGGGTGCCCGAGGCCATCAACATGCGCCGGCGGTTGTCGGGATGGGGCGCCGCGAAGGCGGCGAACGTCACGCCGGACATCAGCAGGACGGAGATCAGGTGAAGGGTCAGGAAGGTCTGGATGCTCATGGAATCGGCTCCGCGACAAGGCGACCGGGCGGCGGCGCCCGCCGCTCAGTCGTAACGCTTGGACGAGATGGTGGCGCCGCCGTCGACGACCAGCACCTGACCGGTGATGAAGCGGCCGGCCGGCCCGGCCAGCAGCAGGGCCGCGCCGGCCACGTCCTCGGGCTCGCCGATGCGTCCCAGGGGATAGGCGGCGACCGCTTCCCGCAGGTGCTCGGGGTCTTCCCACAGCTTGCGGGCGAAGTCGGTGCGGACCAGCCCCGGCGCGATGCAGTTCACGCGGATGTTGCTGCGCCCCCACTCGACCGCGAGGTTGCGGGCGAGCTGGTGGTCGGCCGCCTTCGAGATGGCGTAGATGCCGAGGGTGTCGTGCCCCTTGAGCCCGCCGATGCTCGACACGATGATCACCGCGCCGTCGCGCCGGGCGGCCATCTGGGGCAGCACCAGGTTGCACAGCCACAGGTTGTGCTTCACGTTGGTGGCGAGGATCTTGTCCCAGGCCGACTCCGTCACGTCGGCCATCGGGCCGAAGTGGGGGTTGACGGCGGCGTTGCAGACCAGCACGTCGATGCGGCCCCAGCGTTCGAGGGCCGCGTCGACCAGCCCCCGCACCTGGTCGAGGTGGGACATGTGGCAGGGAATCGCCGCCGCCTCGCCGCCGGCCGCGTTGATGGCGTCGGCCACCGGCCGGCAGCTCTCGAGCCGGCGGCTCGAGACGACCACCCGGGCCCCCGCCTCCGCCAGCGTCTCCGCGATGGCCCGGCCGATGCCCCGAGAGGACCCCGTCACCACCGCTACCTGCCCCTGCAGGTCGAACAGATCCCGATACCCCATGCCGCTCGCGCCCCCCGCCTCGACGACCCGCGGCCGGCGGCCGGGGCACCGAAAGTGTGTCAAACCGGGTACGGAGCGTCAACTCGGGACCACCGTCGGGCGACGGTCGGCGGCTGGCGGCCGCCCGCGACTCCGCGAGACCGACAGCTACAGCCGGCCCCGACCTCGGCCGTGATGGTCGGAGGCGACCACCACCGCTGCACCGCCGCCTGCGCGGCCAACCGGGCGGACGGGGCTCAGCGCCGCTGGTCGAACCGTCGGCCGGCGAGGGCCGAGGCGATGTTGACCTTCTGGATATCGATGGTGCCGCCGGCGATGCCCCAGCCCCAGGCGTCGCGCATGCGCCGCTCCATGGGGTACTCGCGAGAGTAGCCGTAGCCCCCCATCAACTGCACCGCGGCACCCGTGACCTCCCGCGACGCTTCGTTGGCGAAGCACTTGGCGATGCTGGAGTCGAGTATCGACGGCAGCCCGCCGTCCGCGTTCCGGGCCGCGCGGTGAATGAGCAGCCGCGACGCCTCGACCCGCATCGCCATCTCCGCCAGCTTCAGCTGCACCGCCTGGAACTCGACGATGGGCTTGCCGAACTGCCGACGGTCCTGCACCCAGGCGAGCGCGTCCTCCAGCGCTCCCGACGCCTGCCCCAGGGCCATCGTCGCGTTCCCGCAGCGCTCGAGATCGAACGCCCGCATCAGCCTCGGGAACCCGCCGGCCGGCACCACGAGGTGGTCCAGCGGCACCGACGCGTCGTCGAAGTAGAGGTCCGACTCGGGAATGCCCCGGAACCCCATCAGCCGCTCCTGCTCGCCGAAGGTCAGCCCCGGCGTCCCCTTCTCGACGTAGACGGCCCCGATGCCCCTGGCCCCCGGCGCGTCCGACAGGCGGCAGTAGACGAGGTAGGCGTCGGAGTGCCCGCCCCCCGAGCACCAGCGCTTGGCGCCGTTGACGACGACGCGGTCGCCGCGGACCTCGGCCCGCGTGCGCAGGTCGGTGAGGGCGGTCCCCGCGTCCGGCTCCGACATCGCCACCGCCACGATCAGTTCGCCGCGGCACACGGCGGGGACCACCCGCCGCCTCAGGGCGTCGCCGCCGAAGTGCTCCACGGCCCGGACCGGGCCGGCCACCGACTCGAAGATGGGGAACGCCACCGCCGAGGAGACCTTGGCGAACTCCTCCAGCACGAGAAACGCCTCGACGTTCCCCAGGCCCAGGCCGCCGTGCTCGGGCGGGATGTTGACCCCGAGGAACCCCATCTCGGCGTAACGCCTGACCCAGCTTCGCGACAGCGGGGCCGCATCGCGCTCGGTCTCTTCGGCGACCGCCGTCATCTCGCCGCGGGCGAAGTCGCGCGCGGCCGCCTGCAGGGCCTGCTGCTCTTCCGTCAAACTGAAGTCCATCCGGTTTCCCTCCTCGTCAGGCCGACCCCGGCAGGCCCTTCCGCGCCCGACCCGGACCGCCATCCCGGTGGTCCGCCGCCGCACCCCGAGACCGGGGCCCGCACTCGACGCGGAGCGCCGCCACCCCGGTGGTCCGCCGCCGCACCCCGAGACCGGAGCCCGCACTCGACGCGGAGCGCCGCCGCCCCGGTGGCCGGCGGGCGGCGAAGGACTCGGCAAGGAACCCACGCGTTGGACGCGGGCACTCCGCGGCGGGCAGGTGGACCCGAATGGTACACTCGCGCTTCACTGCCGCCCCCGACACGAGAGACCCTGCGATGACCACACCACTGGACGAAGGCGGACTGAAGGCCCGGCGGCGGGTGCTCGGCGACGAGTACGTCGACCGCGCCCTCGACGGCCTCGACGCGTTCAACGCCGAGTTCCAGCAGCTCGTGACCGAGTACTGCTGGGGGCGGGTCTGGACCCGGTCCACGCTGGACGACCGTCAGCGGAGCCTGATCAACCTCGGGATGATCGCCGCCCTCAACCGGAGCGGCGAGTTCAGGACTCACGTCCGGGGCGCGCTGCGCAACGGGTGCACGGTCGAGGAGATCCGGGACACGCTGCTGCAGGTCGCGGTGTACTGCGGCATCCCGGCCGGCGTGGAGGCGTTCCGCCTGGCCCGCGAGGTGTTCGACGAGGAGGGCGTGACGCCGGGTCCCGCGGAGACCACGCCCGCTCTTGAAGCGCCAGCCTGAGCGCCCGCCCAGCCCCCCCGGCAACGGCGACGAAGAGCGCCAGCCACCCGTTGCCGGTCGCAATCCGGACGGCAAGGGTGCAACACCTGACTACGTGTCACCTGCCGCCCGAAGGTCCGCCTCCGCCCGGCGCGCCGCCGCCTGTCCGGCCTCGACGTCCACCCGCGACAGCAGCAGGCCGCCGACCACGAAGAACGTGATCAGCGAGAGGATCGCGCCCCGGCTGGACCCCGTCAGGAGGATCATGACCGCGAACACGCCGGGCCCGATGATGCCCGCGAACTTCTCGAACACCCCGAAGAAGCCGAAGAACTCCGCCGACTTGTGGCGGGGCACCATGCTCGCGAAGAGCGACCGGCTGAGGGCCTGGCTCCCCCCCTGCACCATCCCCACGAGCAGGGCGAGGGCGTAGAACCCCGTCGCCGTGGTCATGCCGTAGGCGAGCACGCTGATGACGGTGTAGACCACCAGCGACAGGAAGATCGCGCGCTTCGCCCCGATGCGGGCGGCCAGCTGTCCGAACACGAACGCGAACGGCACCCCGACGAACTGCACCAGCACCACGGCGGTGATGAGATCGCCCTGCTCGAGACCGATCTCGGTGCCGAAGGTCGTGGCCATCCGGATGATGGTGCCGATGCCGTCGTTGTAGACGAGGAACGCGAGCAGCATCAGGGACGCCTGCCGGTACCCGCGCAGCTCGCGCAGCGTCTCGCCGAGCCGGACGAACGACGCCCGGATGGCGCTCTCGCCCGCGTGCTCGTCCGCCTCGAGGGTCCGGGGCGGCTCGGGCACCTTCCGGAACAGGGGAATCGAGAACCCCAGCCACCAGATGGCCACGCTGAGGAACGACAGCCGGCTCGCGAGGGCCGCCCCGCTGAGCCCGAACAGCTCGGGCTGCTGGATCCAGGCGAGGTTGACGACGAGGAGGAGGCCGCCGCCCAGGTAGCCGAGGGCGTAGCCGGCCGTCGACACGCGGTCCAGCTCGGCGGGGCTGGCGATGTGCGGCAGCAGCGAGTCGGCGAACACGAGGCTCGACGTGACCCCGATGTTGGCGAACGCGAACAGCAGCGCGGCGAGCACCCAGTCGCCCTGCTGGATGAAGAACATGCAAGCGGTCGCGACCACCCCGAGCCCCACGCAGGCCCCCAGCATCTTCTTCTTGATGCCCGCGAAGTCGGCCAGCGCCCCCAGCACCGGCGCGAGGACGGCGACGAAGGTGAGGGCCAGCGTCGTCGTGACCGCGAACCGGAAGCTGGCCGTCGCCGGCTCGAGGTCGGCGGCCGCCACCGACGAGAAGTAGATGGGGAAGACCGCGGTCACGATGGTGACCATGAACGCGGAGTTGGCCCAGTCGTACATCGCCCAGGCGCGCAGCTCGGGGCGGTGCAGCCCGAGCCGCTCGAGGATGGAGGGAGCAGGCATCGTCGGAAGCTACCACAGGCCGGCCGGAATACCCACCGGCGCGAACCGGCGCGCCGTGTCGAATCCCGGCCACGACCCGCATGACATGCCGTTGCAGCCCGAGACCATGCCCACCGGCGCGCCGTGTCGAATTCCGAGACCATACCGGACGGTCCGCACGACAACCGCCCATGCTCCTGCCCGTTTTCTGGCGGTTGCCGGGGACGTGTCGGTGGCCGGAGGGGAAGGCTCGGTCCAGGACGGTCGACTCCCCACCGGCGGCCGGTGCGCGAGGGTGGCCGGCAGCGTGGTATATAGGTGCTCGTTCGAGGTTCGGAATCGCGGCACGCCGCCGTAGCGGGCGGCGCGGTCGCCTCAATGAACGGCAGCGGCCGCCTCGGTGAGCGGCGCCGTCGCCGCAGTGAGCAGAGACATGCCCTCATTCCGCAGAATCGCCATCGTGACCGTTGCGCTCGGCTGGGTGCCGACCCTGGCCCTCGTGGCCCTGCACTGGACCGGCGAGAGCCATGCCGCCGCCCAGGAGCGGACGCCGATCAAGGTGACCCGCATCTACACCGGGGAGGACGGCAAGACCCACGCCGAGGAGTACGACGTGCCGCTGGGGGCGCCGCGCGGCGCGACCGAGGTCTCGGAGCCGGTCGACGTGACGAGCGTGCAGTTCCGGCGGACCTCGCCCGACTACTTCATCGACTGGCACACCGCCCCGCGGAAGCAGTACGTCATCACCCTGAGCGGCGAGAGCGAGGTGGTGATCGGCGACGGGACGGCGATCCGGCTCCACCCCGGGCACATCCTTCTGGCGGAGGACACCACCGGCCAGGGGCACATCTCGCGGGCGGTGGGCACCGAGGACCGGATCTCGCTGTTCCTGCCCCTCGTCGAGCAATGAACGGCGCCGCACCCCCGGGGAACGCCATCGACACGGCGACCCTCTTCGATCTGACCGGCAGGACGGCGCTGGTCACCGGCGGCTCGCGCGGCATCGGGCGGATGATCGCCGAGGGCTTCCTGCAGGCGGGGGCGACCGTCTGGATCTCGTCGCGGAAGGCCGACGCCTGCGAACGGACGGCGGCCGAGCTGTCGGCGGCGGGGCCGTGCCACGCCCTGCCCGCGAACGTCGCCGACGACGCGGACCGTGGCCGGCTGGTGCAGGCCCTCGGCGAGCGGACCTCCCGGCTCGACATCCTGGTGAACAACGCCGGCGCGGCGTGGGGGGCGCCCTACGAGGCGTTTCCCGAGTCGGGGTTCCGCAAGGTGATCGAGCTGAACGTGACGGCGCTGTTCTTCCTGACCCGCGACCTCACCCCGCTGCTCACCGCCTCGGCCACTCCGGAGAATCCGGCCCGGGTCATCAACATCGGCTCGATGGACGGCCTCAGGGCCCCGACGATCCTCGAGAACGGCACCTTCCCCTACTCGGCGAGCAAGGCCGCCGTCCACCACCTGACCCGGTCGCTGGCCCTCGAGCTGGCCCCCCGCCACGTCACCGTCAACGCGGTGGCGCCGGGGTTCTTCCCCAGCAGGATGACCGAGGCGTCCCTGGCTGAGTTCCGGGACGAGATCGAGCGCCGCTGCCCCCTGCACCGCATCGGCCGCCCCGAGGACATGGCCGGCGTCGCCATCTACTTGGCGTCGCGGGCCGGCGCCTACACCACCGGCGCGGTCATACCCGTGGACGGCGGGACGTCGATTGCATAGGGGAACGCCTGCGGATTATGCTTCTTGTGTTGCGTTTTGCACATGCCATGACCGAACCCGCAGACACCCTTCCGGCCGCCGCCGCGCGGCGGCGGCAGTCGATTCGATGGTCTCAGGAGACCATCGCGATCATGGGGGTCGGCGTGCCGATTCTCCTTGCGGTGCTCGGCGTGCTGTGCGGTGCTCGGCGTGCTGTGGAACACGTTGAGCCTCGACGCCAGGATCACGTCGGAGGTCGCGAGGCTCGAGGCGGCAATCACCGACATTCGACGCACGATCCGCGAAGAACACATCGAAATCCGTGACGCCATGCGCCGCGAACACGCCGAGATGCGGCGCGAGCATGCCGAGATCTGGCAGGCACTCCGCGATCACATCGACCGCTGAGAAGAGGGAATCCGCGGTCCCGAGACGCGCAGGCCGAATCCGCGCGTCTCGGGACCCGGCCCGCCGGGCCCGCACCGTTTCACGCATGACACGGGCTCGGCCCGCCGCCCCGCAGCGCACTGCCGCGCGAGCGCCAGTCAGTCCAGCAGCCGGTACGCCAGCAGCTCGCCGGCCTGCCCGCCGCCGCTGACCGCGACGACGATGTACTGCGCCCCGTCGTGCATGTAGGTCATCGGCGACCCCGACACCCCGACCGGCATCAGCACCTCGCCGACCTCCTCGCCGGTCGTCTTGTCATAGGCCCGCAGCATCGCGCCGACCTCGCCCGACGGCGTGGTGAACGTCCCCGGCTCGCCCGCGATGACCAGCGTCTTCGTGATGAGGGTGCCGACCCGGCCGACGCGGCCGGTGCGGGGAATCTCGACCCCCTGCAGATCGGGATGGTTGCGGACGTTGTCGGGCGTCTCGCCGTGCGGGATCTGCCAGAGGTGGTCGCCGGTCTTCAGGTCGATGGCGGTGATGCGGCCCCACGGCGGCTTGACGAGGGGCAGCCCGCGGATGGTCAGGGCCCGGTCGCGCGGCGCCACCCCGGCGGGGTTGCCGCGGATGAAGTCCATGTCCGACCGCTCGGGATCGTTCACGAGCCCGAGCGAGGTCACGTTGGTGAACGAGTAGCCGTAGAAGATGTCGGTCTCGGGGTCGAGGGATCCGCCCGGCCAGTTGGTGCCGCCCCCGGCCGACGGCAGCATGAGCGTCCCGTACGGCCCGTCCGGATCGGCGACCACCGGCGGCGTGAAGATCGGGCCCATGCGGAAGTTGGCGACCCGCGCAAGCGCCTCGGCGTGCAGCTCGGGCGTGAAGTCGATGAGGTCCTCGACCCCCACCCCCTGCCGGTCGTAAGGGGCGGGACGGGTCGGGAACGGCTGGGTCGGGGCGAGCAGCTCGCCCGGCACGTCGGACTGCTCCATCGGCCGCTCCTCGATCGGCCAGATCGGCTCGCCCGTCTCGCGGTCGAGCACGTAGAGCCACGCCTGCTTGCTCGGCTGGGCCACGATCTTCCGCTCGACCCCGTCGATGACCACGTCTGCGAGGATCGGCGCGCACGGGAAGTCCCAGTCCCACACGTCGTGGTGGATGGCCTGGAAGTGCCACAGGCGGTCGCCGGTCTCCAGGTCCACCGCGACGATGCTGTCCGAGAACAGGTTGTCGCCGTGGCGGTGCCCCCCGTAGTAGTCGTTGGTGGGCATCTCCGTCGCCAGGTACACGATGCCCAACTCGAGGTCGACGCTGGTCTGCCCCCACACCCCGGTGTTGCCGGTGTAGCGCCACGAGTCGTTGAGCCACGTGTCGTTGCCGAACTCGTCGGCGCCCGGCAGGGTGTGGAAGATCCACTTCCGCTCGCCGGTGTCGGCGTCGAAGCCCCGGACGTAGCCCTTCGTGTTGCGCATCGACACCGGGGCGCTGCCGGGCACGTGGGCGGCCCCGATGACGATGGTGTCGCCGGCCACCAGCGGGGTGGAGTGCAGGCCGATCGAGCCCCCGAGGGGGTCGATCTCCTGGTCCATGTTCTGCATCAGGTCGACGATGCCGTCGTCGCCGAAGCCCGCGATGCGCTGCCCCGTCGCCGCGTTCAGCGCCACCATGCGGTAGCCGGGGGTGACGTAGATGATCTGCCCGTCGCCGCCGTCGTCCCGCCAGGAGAGCCCGCGCCCCGACCGGCGCCGGGGCGACACCTCCGCCCGCTCGCCCTCGTCGAGGCGGTGCATCCACAGGTACTCGCCGGTGGCGGCGTCGGCCGCGACCACCGCGCGGCGGGTGCCCGCGGTGGTGTAGACGACCCCGCCGACCATCAGCGGCGTCGACTGGAAGTTGTACTCGGGCTCGGGGCCGAAGTTGTCGGTCTTGAGCCGCCACACCAGCTCGAGCTCCTCGAAGTTGTCCCGGTCGATCTGGTCGAGCGGCGAGTAGCGGGTGCTCGCCTCGTCGCCGCCGTAGTAGCGCCACTCTCCGCCCTGGGCGCCGGCCCCGGTCTGCCCCCAGGCGGCCGGCGCGGCCAGCAGGGCCGCGGCGACGAGACAAGCGATGCGGCGGCGCCCGGCGCCGCGCCCGTTCCTCTGCGTTCCCGCGAAACGACGGTTGCTTGGAATCATGTCTGCAGGCTCCTCGCGCGAGGCGGCGTCCGCCCGCGCTCAACCGACCATCGACGACGCGACCTGGCTTGCGCGGCTCGATCCGACCCGTGATGCGCGCCTGTTGGACCATCGCCCTCCGCCCCCCGCGGCTACCCGGCGGCGGCAGCGGGCGACGAGGGCCGGCGACGGCCCGCGACGGCCGGGACGATCTCGTCTTCCATCAGGCTGTACAGCGATCGCCGGTGCTCGCGCAACGTCCGCCCGGGGTTGGGCGACGAGGTCATCACCGTGACCAGCCGCAGATCGGGCACCACGTAGATGAACTGCCCGCCGTAGCCCCAGGCGTAGAAGGCGTCGTAGCCGGCCAGATCGCGCACCCACCAACCGTAGCCGTAGGCGCGGTCCGGGCTCCGGGTCCGCGTCGCGTGCGCCACTATCGACGTGTGGACCCAGTCCTCGGAGACGATCTGCCGGACGCCGACGCGCCCGCAGTTGAGGTACATCTCGCCGATGGCCAGCATGTCGCGCGGCAGCATCGACATCTCGTTCCCGCCGAAGTACACCCCTTGCGGGTCGGTCGTCCACCGGGGCACCGAGATCCCCATCGGCTCGCCCAGGTAGCGCTGGGCGAAGCGATGGGTGTTCATGCCCGACGCCTTCGCGACGATCGCCGACAGCAGGTGGGTGTTGCCGGTGCTGTAGATCATCCGCGTCCCCGGCTCGGCCACCAGGGGCCGGGTCAGCACGTGGCGGACCCAGTGGCGGCTCGCCACCCAACGGCCGTAGTTCCGGTTGCTGGTGGTCTCGAGGCCCGACCGCATGGTCAGCAGGTCCTCGACGGTGATGCCGCGCTTCGCGGGGTCGTCGACGAGGTCGGGGAAGAAGCGGTCGACGGTGTCGTCGACGGCCAGGTGGCCGCGGTCGACGGCGATGCCGACGAGCAGCGAGATGAGGCTCTTGGAGGCGGACTTCAGGTTGGCGGCCCGGTTCGGCCTCGCCCCGTTGAAGTACTCCTCGACTTGCAGCGAGCCGTCGACCGAGACGAGCAGCGACCGCATGCGCGGCAGCTCCGCGAGCCGCGACACGACCGGCTCGAACGCCGCGTCCGGCTCAACGCCGACGCTGGTCCCCGCGCGGAGCGGACCGAGCACCGCCAGACAGACGGCCAGCGCCGCGCAGGCCGCGTAGCCACGGATACGCCGCAATCCAGGTCGCCTGTCGTGCATGACGCTCAACCCGTCGCCGGACGAAGTACCCCGCCCGGGCCGTCCGGCATGCGGCTCCGAGCGCCAGACGCCGCGGCACGCGCTCCGCCCCCCGAACGTCCGACCCGGCGGGTAAAGTGCGGAACACAACCGCGGATCGACGCAACCGGCAGCCATCGTACCACCGACCGCCGGGGCGCGTCTGCGCATCCCCACTCGAGATCTCCCGCAGGCCCGATTCACAATAGAATCTCGGCAGAACGGCTCCTGTTCAGGAGGCCTTGTCGGAACGAACTACGCCGGGGGCGCCGCCGGCGTCGTGTCGAACGGGAGGCGCCGGCGGCGCGGAGGAGATTGACAGATGAGACGCACGATTTGCCTGACCACGTTGACGGCGGTTGCCGTCCTGGCCGCGGTCGCCGCCAACGAGGCGCGGCAGGACCGCTTCGGCATTCGCCAGCTGCAGCTCGCGGACAACCTGTACGTACTGACGTCGGACCCGGCCGAGCAGGGCATGCGCACCGGCGGGAACACCGCGGTGTTCGTGACCGCCTCCGGCGTGACCCTCGTCGACACCAAGATCCGCGGCTACGGCGAGGACATCCTGGCCGAGGTGGCGCGCATCACCGACAACCCGGTGACGACGATCATCAACACCCACACCCACTGGGACCACAGCGGCGCCAACACCGAGTTCCCCGACACCGTCGACTTCGTGGTGCACGAGAACACCGCGGGACACATGGCCAGCACCGACTGCGCCGACGGCGCCGGGTTCGAGGGCGGGTCGATCAAGAACTGCGAGGCGTTCACCGGCGACGACGCGCGGTTCCTGCCCAGGATCACCTTCGCGACCCGGACGTCGCTGTTCAGCGGGGCCGACCAGATCGACCTCTACTACTTCGGGCGGGGCCACACCGACGGCGACACGTGGGTAGTGTTCCGCGAGGCCCGGGCCATGCACACCGGCGACATGATGGCGCGCAAGGGGCTCCCGTTCATCGACGCCGACAACACCAACGGCAGCGCCACCGAGTTCGGCCGGACCCTGCAGAACGCGGTCGACGCCATCGAGGACGTCGACGTCATCATCCCCGGGCACAACGACGACCCGCTGGTCTGGGACGACCTCGTCGACTACGCGGCGTTCTACGACGACCTGCTGACCCGCGCCCAGGCGGGGGCCGCGGCCGGGCAGAGCGTCGAAGAGACGGTGGCGGCGTACTCGGTGCCCGAGGAGTACAGCGACTTCCAGGCGCCGGCAGGGCGGGTGGAGCAGATCGTGGGGCTCATCTACGAGGGGCGGTAGTGCAAGCCGCCGGGGGCGCCTCCGGACGCGGGAGGCGCCCCCGGCGGGCGGCCAGGAGCTCGTCCCGTTCGCGACGCCGTGACCGGAGGAGGCGAGGTCGTGATCCGCCAGCACCGCGGCGCCGAGCACCGCCGCCGCGGCGACCACCTCGCGTCGATGACCGGGCGTGGAGAGCATCGGAGTCCTCCGCGTTACTCGTAGTACGCCGGCGACTTGTCGAGCAGGGCGTTCTCGGCGACGTCGTGCTCGATCCAGAGCCGGGCGCCGGTCTCGATCAGGAAGTCCTCGACGCGGTCCATCGAGGCCAGGGTCATCTCCTCATCGAAGTTGAACGTGGGCACCCGCTTCAGCGACCGGCTCTCCGGGAAGTGGTAGAGGTCTCCGCTGAGCACGACGGGGCCGTACTCGGCCAGATCGACGAACAGCACCTGGTGGCCGGGGGTGTGCCCGGGGGCGGACTTGATGACGACCGTGCCGTCGCCGAACACGTCGTGGTCGCCGTCGAGAATCAGGGTCTCGGCCGTCTCGAGGGCGCCGTAGTACTGCGGGTCGAACCGGTACGCGGCGGGGTCGTCGCTGAACGCCGCCTCGTGCTCGGGGCGCTGCACGAGCCACGTCGACGCTGCGAAGTCGTTGGCGTTGCCGGCGTGGTCGTAGTGCAGGTGGGACATCGCGATGTAGGTGACGTCGGCCGGCTCGTAGCCGAGCTCGGCGAGCTGCGCCCGCAGGGTGGCGGTGACGGTGGCGACGCTGCCGCTCGACTGCGCGCTCTCCGCCTCGCCGGCGAGGGCGTCCGAGAGTCCGGCGTCCCACAGCAGGCTGCCCTCGGCGTGCTCGATCAGGTAGCACGGCACCGAGAGCTCGAGGGTCGACACCTCGTCCATCGTCAGCGAGAACCGTCCGGGGTCGCCGACCCGAAGATGCCCGCAGTCGAAGATGTAGAGGCGGGGCGAGGTGAGGCCGGCCTCGGCCGCGCCGGCATCGGTCTCACCCGCGGGCTCGCCGCCCGAACACGACAGGGCGCCGGCGGCAATCAGGACCGCCGACAGGATCGACAGGCATCTCGACATCATTCCCTCGCTCCCTCCGTCAGGGCAGTGATCGATACAGGCATTTGCCGGGATTCAGAGCCTTCGCGAACTTCACGGCCGGGGCCACTGGACCGGCTCGCCCGGTCGCGACGGGCGTCTTGACGTCACCCTCCCGCTCCCGCCGTCAACCGCGCGTAGACGTCGAGCGCGCGGCTCGTCATCTCGTCGGTGCTGTAGCGGGCCCGCACCCCCTCGGCGGCGAGCCGGCCGAGCTCGGCCCGCCGCCCGGGCTCGGCGGCGAGCGCGGCGAGGGCCTGCTCGAGCGCGGCGGAGTCCTCCGGCTCGACGAGTACCCCGCCGCCGGTGCGCTCGACGAGCTCGGTGTAGGTGCCGCGGCGCGGCGCCAACACTGGCACTCCGCAGGCCATCGCCTCGATCAGCGACAGCCCCTTGGGGTCGTCGTACTCCGCCGGCACCACGAACAGGTCGAGGCCCTGCAGGAACGCGACCTTGTCGTCCAGGGTCAGCTCCCCGCGGTAGCGAACGTCCCCCGCGAGATCCCGTCGGGCGTTCGCGCTCTCGATCTTCCGCCAGTACTCCGCGTGCTCCGGGCCGAGGTAGCCCGCGAGCTCGACCCGGCACCCGTCGAGCTCCCCCCGCGCCCGCAGCGCCGCGTAGGCGTCGCACAGCCGGTGCAACCCCTTCTCGGGGGCGATGCGGCCAAAGTAGCCGAGGGTCACCGAGTCGGCCGAATCGTCCGGACCCGGTCGGAAGCGGTCGATGTCCACCCCCAGAGGCACCACGTTCATCCTGGCCCCGGGGATCTCGAGGTACCGGCTCATGCACCCCGCGTAGTAGTCGCTGACCGCCACGAACGAGTCGACGTGCGCGACCTGCCCGCGGACGAGGCTCAGCGCCCGGGACCGGTACGGCTCGGGCAGGTGGTCGAGAAAGATGTTCTCACCCTGCAGGGTGCAGTTGACGGGACAGCCGAGCGCCCGCTTGAGGGGCTCGGCGATGCCGATCAGCATCGAGTTCGAGATGTCTATCACGTCGGGGCGGGGCTGGTCGCGGAGCCAGTGCACGAGCTTGTCGAACTCCTTCCGCTGGTGCCCGTGCGTCCCCTCGAGCATCGACACGGTCAGCCCGCCGAGCTGCCCGGGGTCGGTCTGCATGCGCCCCGAGACGAGCTTGAGCAGCCACGGCGACTCCCAGAGCCGGTCGAGCAGCCACGGCGTCCAGCGGAACAGCGAGACGTACTCTTCCAGGTACACGCTGATGCCGCTGAAGAAGACGCGCTTCTGGCTGACGTTCTCCTCGTCGGTCCGGGTCGGGGTGTACAAGGGCAGCAGGGTGACCTCGTGCCCGCGGCGGGTCAGGGCCGCCGCCAGCGCGTTGTCGCGGATGCAGCTGCCGCAGTACATGCCGCTCGCGCCGGCCGTGATGCTGGTGATTCTCACGTGTCGCCCGTCCGCTCGTCCGGGTGCAGTTGGCAGGTCTGTATCGATCACCGCCTCACGCCCAGATCCCGGTCAGTCCGCCGCGATACAGTACAGGAACTGCCGTCCCCGGAGATAGATCTCGTCGCCCGCGATGGCCGGCGAGGCATCGAAATCGTCGTCGAGGACGTTGGTCGCCAGCACCTCGAACGCCGGCCCGGCGCGCAGCACGCTGGTCACGCCGTCGCGGCTCGTCACGTACAGCCGTCCCCCCGCCGCGACCGGCGAGGCGTAGACGTTGCGGATGCCCGGCACCCGTTCCGGGCCGTAGCGCTTGGCGCCGGTGGCCGCGTCGTAGGCCGTCAGCACCCCCGAGTTGCTCTTGAGGACGTAGATCTGGCCGTCGAGCAGGAGCGGCGAGGGCACGTAGGGCGTGTCGCGGTCGACCGACCACACCACCGCGTCCGACCCGCGGATGTCGCCGGCGGCCGCGGACAGGTCGATGGCGGCGAGCCGGTTGCCGCGGTATCCGCTGGTGACGAAGACGAGCCCGCCCGCCGACACCGGCGACGGGATGGCGTTCTCGGTCACGCCCTCGTCCCACCACCGCAGCTCCCCGGTGGCCGCGTCGTAGCCGCGGACGGCCTCGGTCGCGCTCGTCACCACCTGAGCGCCGTCCTCGCCCTCGACCACGAGCGGGCTGCTCCAGGAGGTCTCCTCGTCCCGCGGCGTGCGCCAGCGCTCGCGCCCCGTCCGCTTGTCGAACGCCGCGATGAACGACTGGCCCTCATGGTCCCAGGGCACGATCAGCAGGTCCCGATACAGGGTCGGCGACGCCCCCTCGCCGAAGCCCATCTTCGTGCGCATGTCGCCCAGATCGATGTCCCAGAGGGGCCGGCCGTCGAGGTCGTAGCAGAACAGCCCGCGCGACCCGAAGAACGCGCACACTACCTCGCCGTCGGTGACGGCCGAAGGCGAGGCCCAGGTGTTCGTTCCGTGCTTGCCCTGGTGCGGCGTCTCCTCGCGGGCCACGCGCTCCCACAGCACCCGGCCGTCCCGGCGGTCGATGGCCAGGACCACGAACTGCAGCACATCGGTGGCGGAGTCGCGGCGCATGAACCGGTCGGCGAGCCGCGAGAAGAACCCCGGGCCCGAGCGCGACCGCTCGCCGGTGGGCACCGCGCTGAGCACGAAGATCCGGTCGTCCCAGATGACCGGCGTCGCCGAGCCGAGCCCCGGCACCGGGACCTTCCAGCGCACGTGCGACGACTCGCTCCACTCGACGGGCGGGTCGCCCGCCGGCGCGACCCCGGTGTGCAGCGGCCCGCGCCACTCCGGCCAGAACCGGTCCGCGTCGCCGCCGGCCTGCGCCGCCGCCGGCGCGACCGCGACCGCGACCGCCGACAACAGGTACGCCGCCGCCACGCAGAGCCGCGCGACGCCGGCCATCTTCGCCCGATGCATCTTGTTCCGCTCCTTCAGTTGACTTCAGTTGACGATCGCGCTGTAGACGGCGACCTCGAACCGGTCCGTCAGCCGCGACCGGTTGTTGGGATAGAGCTGGGTCATGATGATCGCCACGAGCTGCTCCTCGGGATCGACCCAGTAGACGGTGTTGAAGAAGCCCAGCCACCCGAACGCCCCTTCGGACCGGGGGCCGCCGGTGACGCCGGGGTCGCCCGAGATCGCGAACCCGAGCCCGAACCTCTGGCCGGTGTCGGGCACCCCGAGACCGGCCAGATGATCGCGGGTCATGAGCTGAACGGTGCGGCGGCCCAGGATGCGGACGCCGTCGAGCTCGCCGCCGTTGAGGAGCGCGAGCAGGAACCGCGCGTAGTCGGAGATGGTCGAGGTCAGCCCGGCGCCGCCCGAGTGATAGCTCCGGGGGCCGTCGTAGGGATAGCCGGCCGAGTAGACGGTGCGGCCGTCGGGGCTCGACACCGGCGCGTCCGGCACCTCGACGAGGCCGTCCGGCCCCGGCGCGTAGACCGACGCGTACCGCTCGGCGTCCGCCGGGTCGCGGTGGAAGCCGGTGTCGAACATCGCCAGCGGCTCGAAGATCTCGGCCGTCATGTAGTCGGCGAGCGACTCGCCGGTGACGACCTCGACGACCCGCCCCAGCACGTCGACCCCCAGGCTGTAGGTGAACCGTGCCCCCGGCTGATGCAGCAGGGGAAGGGTCGCCAGCCGGTCGACCATCTCGCCGACGGTGCCGGAGGTCTGGGCGAGCCCGTCCGTGATGCCGGCCGCGATGTAGCGCGGCGCGAGCGGCGGCGGAGCGAGGAACCGATAGCTGAGGCCGGAGGTGTGGGTCAGCAGGTGCCGGATGGTGATCGGCCGGTCGAGCGGGGCGAACCGCGGGCCGGCCCCGTCGCCGGGCGCGAGCACCTCGACCGAGGCGAACGCGGGCAGGTAGCGGGACACCGGGTCGTCGAGCAGGAGCGCCCCCGACTCGTAGAGCTGCATCACCGCGACGCTGGTGACCGCCTTGGTCATCGACGCGATCCGGAACAGGGTGTCGGTCTCCATCGGCGCCCGGCGCTCGACGTCGCGCCAGCCGACCGCCTCGAGATGTCCGACGCGGCCGAGGCGCGCGACGAGGGTGACGGCGCCGGCGACCTCCTGCCGATCCACCGCGTCCTCGACGAGGGTGACTATCCGCTCCAGGCGTTCGGGGTCCAGGCCGAGCTGGACGGGCGGCGTGACCGGCAGGTCCTGCCCGGCCGCGGCAGGCGCCGCCACCAGCAACAGCACGAAGAACAACGACCACCGCGACGCGCGCATCAATCGTTCGGACATGCACTCACCCTTCCCGATGCGGGCGGGAGCCCCGGATGGCCCGACCCGGCGTGGCCCGCACGCGTCGGCGCCGGCCGGCCCGCTCCCGTTCAATCCAGATTCCTGACGGTCCGGCTCCGCCGCCAGCCGCTGCTTCCGGCCGCCGGTCCGCCCGGGACGAGTCGCCGCGCCCCGCACTCCTCTCGTCGATGCGCTCACCGCGCGAACAACGGCCGGTGCTCTTCAGCCACCGCCTCCAACGAACCGCGGTGCGCCGGAAGCAGATAGCGGCCGGCGACCAACGGCTCGGCCGCCGCCAGGTAGCGCGCCCGGTAGTCGGCGAAGTCGGCGTACCGCTCCGTCACCGCCCGGCGCGGGTCCCCGGTCCGCTCGCGTTCCTGCCCGGTGAGCGGAAACGGGATCCGCCCCCCCTGCAGATCGAGCAGCTCGGTGGGGGCGCCGATCGCCGGGTTGCGGAGATTCCACCCCGTATAGGTCGCCACCGGCGCCGCGAGCCGCGGGAGGCGCAGCACCCCGCGCTCGTTGTTGTCGGCGTCGAGGGCCGGCACCTTCACCCCGTAGCGCTCTCCGGTGCGGCGGGGCGGATGAAGACCGATCCGGCGCAGGCTCTCGAACTCCTCGCCGTAGTCGACTCGCTCGGGCTGCTGAATGACCGCCGGGTACGAGACGCCGGGCAGGGCCCGCCATCCCGCCGCCGACGCCGTCCACCCCACCAGCGTGCCGTCCCCGATGCGGGGATGCACGCTCGGCGGGGGCTCGATGCCGTCGGTCAGCCACCGGTCGAGGGCCAGGAAGAGCGCCTCGCGTATCGGCGCGTAGTCGTTGGGGTTCACCGGCAGCTGCCCTCGGTCGGACGGGGCCCGGGCCGGGCGGTGCTGGGCGCCGCCGACCACGTACACCCGCACCTCCGGCGGAAGCACCGCGTCGCGCTCGCCGAGGGGGTCGGTGACCACCAGCGAGCCGCTGCGATGCCAGTACTCGGAAGAGGTGTCGAGATGCATGACCCGGGGCGCCGTGCCGCTCGCCCGGGCGCGGCGCAGCAATGCGTCGGTCCGGCCCGTGAACGGGTCGGTCTCGTCGCCGTAGGTGAACGGGAAGAGGTCGACCGGATAGAGGTGGCCGAGGTGCTGGGTCGCGGTGCGGGTCGGCGACGCGAAGCGGTGGTTGAAGAACCCCCGCCCCCCGCCCGCCACGGTCGGCATGACCCCGTCGAACACCTGCCGGCCCCGCTCGTCGGCGTTGAACCCCTCGTAGAGGAACGCCCGCAGAGCCCGGCCGCTCTGCGACCGCCCCTGGCCGATCACCCGCTCGGCCACGGGCGCGCCGCCCGGTCGCCGGAGCGGGTTCATGGCGGACCGATCGTGCTTCAGGAACGAGACGAGATCCCGGATGGCCGCGAACCCGGCGCCCTGGACCACCGATCCCCGCGCCTCGTAGACGAGCTCGTAGATGACCCCGGGCTCGAAGCCCCCCGCGAGGGTCATGCCGAGCTCGACCAGCCCGCTGCCCTCGTCGAGGCCGTCGTAGCGGGCCCCGAGGCGCCACCGGTCGCGCGGCACCGGCTCCCGCGGGTCCTGCTCGCGCATCCGGCGGGTCAGGGTCGCGGACGGCAGGCCGCTGATGAGCGGCTCGAACGCGAGCTGGCTCCGGTCGCCGACCGGCAGGCGGTCGGCCGCGGCGTCGGTCGACAGCTCGGCCCGGACCGTCCCGAGCACGGGTATCCGGTCGTCGGGATCGAAGGCCACCGGCGCCTCGAGCCGCAACAGGCCCGGGGTCACGGGCACCTGGGCGATCCAGCCGCTCGTCACCGTCACGTAGCCGCGTTCGAGAAAGAACGGCTCGCCGCCCCAGGTCCGCCGTCCGCGGTTGTTGACGACGTAGAGCACGGTGGGCCGGGCGAGGGCGCGGTCGACCGGCGCGATGATCTCGATGTCGCCGTAGAACAGGACCCGGCCCCGTTCGTCGGGAATCGCGAGCTCGAGGTCGACGATGCCCCGGTTGGCGGCGTCTTCCGGATCGAGCGCGTAGACGACGCGCCCGCGAAGCCGCTCGTAGGCGCCGACCTTCGACTCGACGTCCGCGCCGAACGACGTGCGCGACGTGATGTCGAGCCGGACGACCTCGGCGGCGGCGCCCGAGGTCATCACCCCCCACGCCGCCAACGCCAGCCACGACCGCCGCCGCCCCATCGCGCGCACGGTCACGCCGGCCCCGGGAGTCTGCGCCGCGGAACGGTGCAGACTCCCGGCAGGGCTGGTCGGGCGGCAATCCCTGCGGCGCAGCAGTCTCGCGCCGGCGAGACTTCCACGACCGCAAGGCCGCCCGGCGACGATTCCCGGGCTACCGCTTCGCGAGCTGCTCACCGTTATGGGTCATCGAGTTGAACTGGTTGCTCGGGAACTCGACCACCACCGGGGCCCGGAAGCTGAACTTGTCGTCCGGCCCGTCGTACTCGCGCACGACGAGGACCGCGGTGAGCTCGACGATGCCGTAGGTGCCCTCTCCCTCGCCGTCCTCGTCCTCGAACTCGAAGCTCCCGTCCTCCTCGAAGCGGAACCGCGGCGTGCCGCCCTCGGCCCGGAACTCGGTGCGCTCGCGGAAACGGCCGCCGCCGGGGCGGGCCGGCATCTCGAAGCGCAACGGCCGAGTCTGCCCGAGCCGGCGGACGTTGGCGACCTGCTGCAGGCCCTGGTAGCCGTCGAGGAGCACGGTGAACGCCCAGTCTCCCGTCCCGAGCCCGATGAACGAGAAGTTGCCGTCGTCGTCGGTCGTCGTGTTCTGCGACGTCCCGTCGGCGCCGGCGGACTCGGCCAGCACCGTGGCGCCGGCGAGCGGGTTGTCCCATTCGTCGGTGACCTGTCCCCGCTTCACGCCCTGGGCCTCGGAGAGCGCCGCCGCGCCCAGCACGATTCCGAACGCCACCGCCGCCACCGCGATACGCAAGAGCGGTCGTCGCATCATCGACTCCTTTCGCCCGGAAGACCGGGGTGCTTCGCTGTTGCGAAGCTCCTGCAGCGCACGACACTCGCGCCGGTCGCCGCCTCCGGCCGGAGGCGGCGCCGTTCCATGGGGCAGACTACGAGCCCGGCTTGATCCGGTAGCCGTCCGCGGTCTCCTCCCGGTGGGCGTCGTGGCAGGACGCGCACGTGGCGCGGAGGGCCCTGATGCCCGACCGCGCGCTGCCCTGGTCCATCGCGATCCCGGCGTTGCCGATCTCCCGGAGCGCCTCGATCGTGGTCAGGGCCCTGGCGACCGCATCGTCGTTTCCGCGCTCGGTCCAGAACGCCTCGATCTGCCGGAACATCGGGAACAGCTTGTCGAGATCCTCCCCCAGCTCCGGCCAGTACCGCGCGTCGACGTGCAGCTCGGCATCGCCCACGATGAGACGGATCTCGCTCATCGTCGGGCCGTACGTCTCCTCCGTCAGCGCGTCCTGTGCCGCGATGCCGGAGCCGCCGGCCGCAATCGCCGCCGCGCAGACGCCCGACGCCAGAACCCCCTTCGCACCAGACCACCGCATCATCGACTCCCCCTCCCCGGGGCCGAGCCGGCGGCGATGCCGACGCGGCCTCATCTAACAGGAAAGGCCGGCCCGCCGCGCACGCGGGGACCGGCCTCGCCATTCTCACGACTTCACGAGCTTCTCACGGCCGGAAATCGTCGTCGGCGCCGTGCCACGGCGCCGACAGCTAGTTCCCGGTCGGCCAGAGCACGCCCTGGCTTTTGATGCCTTCCGCGCCTTCCGGCACCGGGCCGTAGCCCTTGAACACGAACTTCTGCAACCGCGACCCCTCGTAGGTCTCGGTGGTGTAGATGTTGCCGTCCGAGTCGGTGGCGATGCTGTGCACCGCGAAGAACATGCCGGGCTGGCGGCCACCGTCGCCGAACGCGGTCATCACTTCCATGGTGTCGCGCTGGATGATGTAGACCTTCATGTTCTGGCCGTCGGCCAGGTAGATCCAGCGCTGCTCGTCATCGTGGGAGAAGGCGATGTCCCAGGTCGACCCCTGCGAGCGGGTGAGCGGGGCAACGATGTGCTCGGAGACGAACGTCCCGTCCTTCTGGAAGATCTGGATGCGGTCTTCCGCCCGGTCGCAGACGTACACGAGGCCGTCGTCGGCGATGACGGCGCAGTGCACGGGGCCGCGGAACTGCGAGGTGGGGTCGCCGCCGGGCTCGTAGCGGCCGAGGTCGAGGTCGTCGTCCGGCTCGTTGCCGTAGGCGCCCCAGAACCGCTTGACTTCGCCGCTGTCCTGGTCGACGACCGCGACCCGGCGGTTGAAGTAGCCGTCGGCGAAGTACGCCTCGTTGGCCTCGTTGTCGATCCCGATCTCGGCGACCCGGCCGAAGCTGTCGGTGGCGTGGCTGTTGCGCTGCGGGGTCGCCTGGCCCGTGCGCTCGCTGACGGGACCGGTCATGCGGGCGCCGGGAATGCCGACCTGCATCAGGAAGTTGCCCTGATGGTCCATCTTCAGCACGTGCGAGTCGGTGCCGCCGTTGCCGCCGATCCAGACGTTGTTCATGCCGTCGATGGCAATCCCGTGGTTCGACAGCGGCCAGGTGTAGTCACCCGTCTCGGTGCCGGGGCCGCCCCAGGCCTGCAGCAGGTTCCCCTCCTGGTCGAACTCGAGGATGGGGGGACCGGGCTGGCAGCACTCCGCGACCGGCGGGTCGGTGGTCATGCCAATCTCGGTGTTCAGGACGAACTGATTGGTGGTGTTCCGGTGCACGACCCAGATGTGATCGTCGGCATCGACGTCGACCCCGATGGTCGGCCCCATCAGCCAGTGGTTCGGCAGGTTCTTGGGAAACAGCGGATCGACCTCGAACGTCGGGACGCCGTCGTTCGGGTCCATCGAGAGCGCGGCGCTCCCGCCACCCTGCTCCTGGGCGCCGGTGGCGGTCACCACGACCAGCGCCGCCGCCGCCAGCGCGCCTGCGAATAGAAGATGCTGCTTCCGATTCATCGACTTACCTCCCTTGAACCCGGCGCCCTGCGCCGACCCGCGCCGGCTACCTCGTGTAGCAAAGGCCTTTCCGGCCCGCAACGCGTACGTACAAAAACCGCAACTCGAACGAGCCGCCCCGGAAGAAAACCAGGCCAAGCCCCGTACAAACCGGGGCGCCAAGCCCCCCTTCGGGGAGTCGCCAGTATACTTGTAAACCTCATGAATTGCGCTATCTTTTCCATGCCGACCCGCCTACGTCCCCTGTCGTGCGATTCGACCCGCAACGCCGGCCCGCAACGGTCCGCCGGGGGCGGCCCGCGGCCGGGCGTCGCCGATGCCGGAAGCACCGGCTCGCGGCCGTCGCGTATTCCCCGCGGGCGCCTCCTCCAGGGCGTCGCGATCGCCGGCCTGCTCCTGGCGTTCCCCGCCACCCAGTCGGCCCACGACATCCCGGGCGACGTGACGGTGCAGGCCTTCGTCAAGCCCGAGGGGCAGCGGCTGCGGCTGCTCGTGCGGGTGCCGCTCGAGGCGCTCTCGGACATGGCGTTCCCGACCGTCGGGCCGGGCTACCTCGACTTCGAGCGGGCGCGCGAGCGGGACGAGTTCACCGACGCCGCCATGGTCTGGATGGGGCAGGAGGTCCGCATCTTCGAGAACGACGCGCCCCTCCCCGAACCGGAGATCTCCGCGATCAGGATCTCGCTGCCCTCGAACCGCTCCTTCGAGACATGGGAGGGCGCGCTGGCCGACGTCCAGGGCCCCCTGCTGCCCGCCGACACCCAGATCGTGTGGCAGCAGGCCATGCTCGACGTCCTCTTCGACTACGACATCCAATCGGACCGATCCGATTTCTCGATCCGCCCGAGCTTCGAGCGGATGGGCCTGCGGGTCGTCACCGTCCTGCGGTTCCTCCCCCCGGGCGGGGCCGAGCGGGCGTTCGAACTGCGGGGCGACCCCGGCGTCGTCCGCCTCGACCCGCGCTGGCACCAGGCCGCGTTCCGGTTCGTGGCGATGGGCTTCGAGCACATCCTCGACGGCACCGACCACCTGCTGTTCCTCGCCTGCCTCGTCATCCCGTTCCGGCGGTTCAAGCCGCTCGCGATCATCGTCACCGCGTTCACCGTCGCCCACTCGGTGACCCTGATCGCCTCGGCCTACGACCTCGCCCCCGACGCCCTGTGGTTCCCGCCGCTGGTCGAGACCCTGATCGCCACGTCGATCGTCTACATGGCGCTCGAGAACATCCTCGGGGCCAACGTGCAGCGGCGGTGGACCATCACGTTCATCTTCGGGCTCGTGCACGGGTTCGGCTTCTCGTTCGCCCTGCGCGAGACCCTGCAGTTCGCCGGATCGCACCTCCTCACGTCGCTGCTGTCGTTCAACATCGGGGTCGAGCTCGGCCAGCTGCTGGTGCTGACGGTGCTCGTGCCGGGGCTCCACCTGCTCTTCCGCTACGTGGTGGCCGAGAAGGTCGGCACCATCCTGCTGTCGACGCTGGTGGCCCACACGAGCTGGCACTGGATGACCGAGCGGTGGGGGGTGCTCACCCAGTTCCCGATTACCTGGGAGGCGTTCAGCCGGGCGATGTTCACCGGCGCGATGGGGTGGATGGTGCTCCTGCTGCTGATGGCCGGCGCCCTCTGGGCGGCCGCCAAGGCGATTCAGTCTCCCCCGCCCCGCGCGGCGGCCGCCGACTGACGGACGCGCAGCCACCGGGGCTTCGGGGGCCGCCCCGCCGCTACCGGGGCTCGGCGAGGAACTGAATCGCGCCGAGGGGGCCGGCCCGAGCGGCCAGCTCCGTGTCCCCGGCGGGCATTCCGTTCGCCTCGAACATGAACGCGAGGATGTCGGCCTTCTCCTGCCGGCCCACGCTGTTCGGCTGGGCCGGGGGCATCGAGACCCGCAGGCGCTCGAAGAGGTCGCGGGCCGAGAACCCGTGCCAGTTGTAGATGAACTCGACCCCGGCCAGGCTGGGCGCCATGTCGCCGCCGCCGAGGTCGGCCCCGTGGCACTCGGCGCACGCCTGCTCGTAGGCCTCGGCGCCGCGGGTGGCCTGCTCGGCCGTGTAGACGCCGTCCCACACCGTGCGGCCCTGCCCGGCGGTGACGGCGCCCGTCACGATCGCGATGCCCGCGACCAGCAGCACAACGCCATTGCGATTGGCGGCGGCCCGCGGCAAGACCCCGCCTTGCACCGAGGCCCCGGGAGGCGCCGGCGGGCATACGGCGCCCGTAGGCGGGCATACGGCGCCCGTAGGCGGGCATACGGCGCCCGTAGGCGGGCATACGGCGCCCGTGCGACGAAGCGTGACGGGACGGCGGCTCGGCTTCACGGCGTGCTCCTCACCCGCGCGCCGCCCGGGCGGCCGCGCGCTTCTGAATCAGCCAGTGCGGGCAGCGGTCCTCGTCGGCGTAGAGCCGCTCGCAGTCGTCGCACCGCACGCACTCGCTGACGAGAATCTTCGGGCCGTCGATGGCCCCCCACTCGCACGTCTTCTCGCAGAGCTTGCACGTCGAGCACTCGCCCCAGCGCTTGATGCGGAACACGGTGAGGTTGGAGAGCAGCCCGAGGCCCGCCCCGACCGCGCACAGGTAGCGGCAGTAGAGGTTGCGCACGAACACCGTCGCCGCCAGCAGCAGCGCCAGCAGCGTCCACATCACCGCGTTGCCGCTCAGGGTGAACATCCAGAACGGCTCGATGTAGCGGTACATGAGGGTGTCGCCGCCCGCGAGGACGTACAGGACGGCGACCGCGAGGATCCCGTACTTGAGATAGACGAGACGCCGGTCGAGCCACGCCGGCGGCTCGACGCGAAGGCGCGCCGGCACCACCCGGTCCATCAGCTGGGTGAGGGCCCCGAACGCGCAGATCCGCCCGCAGTACAGGCGTCCCCAGAGCACCGTCGAGACCAGCGTGAACGCGATGAGGAGGTAGTAGGCCTGCCCGTCCGTCCACGCGGGCAGGCTGCCGCGCATCGCCCCGAAGATGTCGACCACCGACACCAGGCTCGCCTTGACGAACCCGAGGTAGGCGACGGCCATCACGAGGCTGACGACCTTGAGCCGGTCGTCCTTCCTCAGGAAGCTGAACACCGCGAACGCGAAGAAGAGCCCCAGGACCGCGACGTCGACGGCCGCGCCGACATCGAGCAGGGCGGCGGTTTCCTCCGCTTCCTCCTCGAGCAGCGCGTCGAGCGCGGCGAGATCGTCCAGAGACAGCGGCGGCGGCTCGGCCGGGGCGGGCTGGGCCCCCGCGGATGGAGCGATACCCAGCACGAAGAGCAGCACGGCGCCGACAACGGTCACGCGGGGAGAACCACAGGTCATGGAGACACCCGAAGGCTGCCGAAGCAGGGCGGAACGCCACGCCGGCGGCAGTCGCGGCCCGCGCGTCCCCATTCTGCCCCATCCGCCGCGGCCGGAGCCAACCCGGACGGATCGGACGCGGCCTCGACCGCCGGCCGAGGCCGCGGAACGGCCTTCGGGCGCAGGACTGCCGGCAGGCGCCCCTCGCGGCCCTGACGCACGGGCGGGCGAGGCGGCGGAACATCCTTCGCGTGGAGCAGCCCGTCAGGATGAGCATCTGCCCGGCGGTCGCACGGCCGGCCGAGGCGGCGGAACGTCCTTCGGGCGCCGAGCCGCGGACATCGCGAGTGGCACGCTGTTTGCTCGACGTACGGGCCATGGAACCGATGATAGAATGCCCACCTGCAGGACGGCGGCCTCCTCATCGCAGCCGGGGCGGGCGAAGGGGGGGTGCCGTGGACGGCCGGACGATGGAAGAAGTACTCGATAACCTGAATCGCCGAGTCGGTCGGATCGAGCAGATCCTGCCAACCCTGGCGACCAAGGACGACCTCCAGAAGGCAATCGCCCCGCTCGCCACCAAGGAAGAGCTGCGGAACGCCGTCGCCGGACTCGCCACCAAGGAAGAGGTGAGGGCCGAGGGCGAGCGCACGCGGGCGCATTTCGACGCGGTTGCCGAACGCCTGGAAGGACAGATACGCCTCCTCGCCGAAGGCCTGCTCTCGCTCACCCGTCAGTTCGACGAGTTCAAGGCCGAGACCAACACCAGGTTCGCCCGAATCGAAGATCGCCTGACCCGGCTCGAAGCCCGATACGCCGGGAGCTGAGAGGGCCGCGGACGCGGCCCCGGATGCGCCGGGATTCTCGCTCTCGCCCCGCTGCCGCGGTACGCCGAGGCGCAGACGCTCTCGTTCACCGACGCGCGGACGAGGGGAACCTGCGTCGACGAGTATCCGACCTTCTCGACGGTCGGTTCGACTACGCGCGGCCCCGGATGCGCCGAGATCCTTCGAACCGACCACTCAACGGTCCGCGCTCTGCTCGGCGAGGAAATCGCGGGCGAGCCGCCTTGCGCCCTGCCGGATCGCGCGGGTCGCCGCCTCCATGGTGATCGTGGCGCGGGAGACGGCGTCGATGTCCCCTCCGACCTCGAGGGGCTCGAGGATGCTCTTGCCCGCGAACTGCGGAGTGAACCCCGGCAGGTCGATCGAGAAGTACCCGAACGGCTCGTAGTGATGCACCACCTGCACCCCGATCAGGCGGCCGCCGGGGTCCATCGCCACCAGGCTCGTGATGCGACCCTTGTAGGCATAGATGCGCGGGGCGAGATCGGTCGTGAAGAAGGCCAGGCCGATCAGCCGGGGGGCGGCGCCGGCCTCGGGCGCCGCGAACGCGCGGAAGTGCCGCGAACTCCGGTCGTGCAGCTCGAAGTGGACGGCCTCCGGCATGAGCCGGCGCAACGCGGCCGCGTCGGCGGGCGAGACCAGCGGCTGCGCCCCCGCCGCGGCCGCCGCCAGTAACAGAGTCAAGGCCAGCAGCCCGTGGCGGCAGGCCTCGCCGGTCGCGGCGCTGGAGGGGGTCCGGCCATGCTCGCCGGTCCCGGCGCCACGGGAAGCCCCGCCGTCTTCGCCGGTCGCGGCGCGGCGACGGGTCCGGCCGCGGACCGCCGGGACCGCGGCCGGACGAAGGCCCACCGGGCGGCGGTCACCCGCGCGACGGATCGGCGCCGACTCCGGCCCTTCACACGTGAACGCCATCACTCGCCCGTCGGATCGGCCCCGTCGACCCCCACCTTGTACACGCCGCTGCGGTGTCCGCGAAAGGTCCCCTCCGACAGCCACTCGAGCGACGACCGGTGCATGAACTTGTACTGGGCGCTCTCCCAGTTCGCGAAGTGGGTCGCGCATCCCATGGTAACCAGCACCCGGGAGTCGGTCCCGGTCAGATCGCCGTGCAGCACGCCGCGCGCGTCCGGGTTGTCCTGCTCGCCGACCACGATCATGGTGGGCGCGGTCACCTTGGCGGCGTACTCGCGGTTCCAGCCCCAGGACGGGTTGCCGGCCCGCACCCGCATGACGCCCTCGGGGGGACCCCAGACCGACCCCAGGGGGTCGAACGCCAGGATGGTGCGCCAGATGGCCTCGCGGATGCCGGGGTCGACCTGGTTCTCGCAGGCGACGTTGTCCTCCCACCGGCCGTGCATCAGGGTGTCGCGCACCTGCAGCCGCATCGGCACGCCGGGCGCCGGCAGCTCGCCCGGGGCCTCCGACGGCCCGTCGGGGCTGTAACCCGGCGCGAACAGGAAGAGCTTGTCGACCTTCTCCGGGTGCCGCGCCGCATAGCCGCCGGTGCGGCGGCCGCCCGCCGACCACCCGACGAGGCTGACCCGCTCGACCCCCCGCAGCTCGCGGATGTAGTCGACGACGGTGTCGATCTCGTCCCAGTCGGACTGCACGGTGGTCGACCCGAAGGGGTAGCTCGGCGCGCACGGCCCGGCGAGAGGATGCGGCGTGACGAGGGCCTGGTCCGCCTCGCTCATGTTGCACGCGTCGTCCATCTTCGGGCGCGGCGAGCGGCCGTAGCCGGTGTGGTCCATCGCGAACGTGTCGAACCCCGCCGCGGCCAGATGGCCCATCCAGCTGTAGTCCTTGTAGTCGAGGTCGTAGTCGGGCACCGACGGCACCGAGCCGCCGTGCACGAACAGCACGACCCGTCCCTCCGGCGCCGCGCCGGCCTCGAACCGGGCCAACGCCTCGGCGTCCGCCTTCTCGCGCAGGTAGAGGCCGACCCGCGACCCCTGGTTGGCCGGCACCGTCGACGTGTGGGGCACGAAGCGCTCGACGGTCACCAGACCGTCCTCGGCCAGGGCCGGCGACGGCAGCGACAGCGGAACGGCGACCGCGGCGGTCAGGGCGAGAGCGGCGGCGGAGCGAATGGACATGGCACCTCCCGGAATGGCGGCCCTTGCGGCCGCGAAGGACCCCGGCCGCGCACGGCCGGCGGCGCACGGCGCACAAACGCTTCGCCGGTGTCCGCCCTGCGCAGGCTCGCCACGGGTCTCGTTCCCCGCGATTATAGCCGGCCCGGGCCGGCGGCTTCCCCGCCGTCCGGGTTCCCGTTATGATGCGCGTACCGTTACCGGTTCGACATGGGAGCCCGTGTCGAGGCGCGGCGCCGCGCCCGGGTGGCGACGGCGAACCGCCGGGGCGGGATGCGTCCCCGCGCGAACGCGGGGAGGACTTTCGCCACGGGCTCCCGGATCGTCGACCAACCCGGAAGGGGACGAACATGAGCATGCGACACGCGCTCGGCGCCGCGGCGGCGGCCTGCACGCTGGCGGTCCTGGCGACCTGGACGACCGAGCCGGCGGGGGCCCGGCAACTGGCGGACGACGGGGTGATCACCGGCGTGGTCCGCAGCGACGACGGCCCGGAAGCGGGCGTCTGGGTGATCGCCGAGACCGACGACCTGCAGACGAAGCTCGTGAAGATCGTCGTCACCGACGACGACGGGCGCTTCCTGCTGCCCCAGCTTCCCGACGCCGCCTACGACCTCTGGGTCCGCGGCTACGGGCTGGTGGACTCGGACAGGGTGACGGGGCGCCCCGGCGACGAGGTCGACCTGCGCGCGGTCCTCGCCCCCACGCCGCGCGACGCGGCGCAGATCTACCCCGCGAACTACTGGTACTCGCTGATCGAGGTGCCCGACGAGAGCGAGTTCCCCGGCACGGGGCCCAACGGCAACGGCATCTCGCCGGCGATGACGAGCCAGGCGCGGTGGGTCGACCGCATGAAGCAGGGCTGCCAGCTCTGCCACCAGCTCGGCAACCGCATCACCCGCGAGATCGACCAGCTCGACGACTTCGACTCGGCTCTCGCGGCTTGGGACCACCGGGTGCAGACGGGGCAGCGCGGCGCCTCGATGAACGCGGGGATGAACCGGTTCGGCCGGGAGCGCGGCCTGCGGATGTACGCCGACTGGACCGAGCGCATCGCCGACGGCGAGCTTCCGCCGGCGCCGCCGCGGCCGTCGGGGGTCGAGCGCAACCTCGTGCTGACGATGTGGGACTGGGGGAAGCCGACCGCGTACATCCACGACGAGATCGTGACCGACAAGCGGAACCCGCGCGTCAACGCGAACGGCCCCGTCTACTCGGTCGACGCGGGGCACGGCACCCTCGTGGTCACCGACCCGAACGCCCACACCTCGACCGAGATCGTCATTCCCGTTCGCGACGATCCGGAGACCATCGTGTCGCGGTTCCCCCAGACCCAGCTCCAGCCCTCGTACTACTACGGCGACGAGATCCTGTGGGGCAACGACCCCGACGAGCTCGCCGATCCGCACAACCCCATGATGGACGGCAAGGGACGGGTGTGGATGACCTCGACGGTGCGGGGCGCGCAGGGGCCCGAGTGGTGCGGCGAAGGGTCGGACCACCCGTCGGCGCAGTGGTTCCCGATGTCGCGCACCGGACGGCGCCACGCGTCGTACTACGACCCCGCCACCGGCGAGTTCGCGCTGCTCGACACCTGCTTCAGCACCCACCACCTGCAGTTCGGCGAGGACCCCGACGACACCCTGTGGTTCAGCGGCAGCGGCAACGTCGTGTCGTGGATCAACACCCGGCTCTACGACGAGACCGGCGACGAGCGGGCGGCCCAGGGCTGGTGCCCCAAGGTGCTCGACACCAACGGCGACGGGCGCATCACGCGGCCCTGGAACGAGCCGGGCGGCGACGTCGACCCGAGCCGCGACACCCGCATCGGCGGCGGGTTCTACGGGGTCATCGCCAACCCGGTGGACCACACCGTGTGGGGGGCCGAGACGGGACCGTTCCCCGGCCGCCTCGTGCGCGTCGACCGCGGCGACAACCCGCCGGAGACGTGCATCGCCGAGGTCTACGAGCCCCCGTCGATCGAGAACCCCGACGTGGACCCGGCCCTGACCGGCCACGCGCCCCGCGGCATCGATGTCGACCGCAACGGCGTCATCTGGACGGCGCTGTCGGGCAGCGGCCACATGGCGAGCTTCGACCGCGGCCGGTGCGGCGTGCTGAACGGGCCGGAGGCGACGGGCCAGCACTGCCCCGAGGGATGGACCCTCTACCCGACCCCGGGCCCGCAGATGAAGGGCGTCGACGACCCCGGGAGCGGCGACTTCCACTATTACAACTGGGTGGACCAGTTCAACACGCTGGGGCTCGGCGAGAACATCCCGATCGCGAACGGCTCCGGCTCGGACTCGCTGCTCGCCCTCGACCCCGAGACCGGCGAGTGGGCGGTGCTGCGCATCCCCTACCCGCTGGGCTTCTTCTCGCGGGGCCTCGACGGCCGCATCGACGATCCGGACGCGGGCTGGAAGGGACGCGGCCTGTGGGCCAACTACGGCGGCAACTTCAACTGGCACATCGAGGGCGGCCAGGGCACCCCGAGCAAGATGGTGCACTTCCAGCTGCGGCCGCACCCGCTGGCGGACTGACCGCGGAGACAGGGGCGCCTTTCGGCGCCCCGCCCCGCCGCCGGGGCGGGTGAGGAGGGAGACAACGTGAAACCAGCCGCATGGCTGGCCGCCATGATCGTGTTCGCCGGCCTGCCCGCCGCGCCCCTGGCGCAGCGGTGGCGGGCCACCGACGACATCCCGCGCTACGAACGCTACCTGCGCGAGGCGCTGCCGGGGGCCGAGACCTTCCGCTTCGTCGACCGCGGGACGCCCCACTACCGCGGCTATCGGGCGGGGACGGACGGCGGGGAGATCCTGGTCGGCCTCGGGTTCTTCACCGTCGACTTCGCGCGGGACGTGCGCGGCTACAAGGGCGAGATCTGGATGCTCGTGGGCATGGCCCCGACCGGCGTCCTCCTCGACGTCAGCATGGTGTACCACGACGAGCCGTTCGGCTACTTCTCGATCGACCTCCCCGAGTTCATCGAGCAGTTCCGGGGCAAGAGCGTGCTCGCCCCGCTGACCGTCGGCGACGACGTCGACGGGGTGTCGCGGGCCACCATCACCAACAACGCGGCGGTGCGCTCCATCCGCGACAGCGCCCGCCGCATGGCCCGCGAGTTCCTCGCCGAACGCCGGACCGATCCCTAGAGGGCGCGCCCGCCGGCTTCCGCCCCGCTTCACCGAGCCTCACCCAGCATCGTGCCTCTACTGCAGAAACTCTCGTTGGACAACCTGACCCCGGCCCGCCTGTGGGCGGCCCTGGACGCGCCGGTGCGCCGGCTCGCCGTCCGCGCGATGTACGGCGACGAGCCGGAGCTGCGCGTGCAGGCCGACCAGGCCCTCGCCGAAGCTCTGCGCTTCCGGCCCGCGGGGGTCCGCAAGCTGCCGGTCGACAAGCGGGTCGACTACTTCGTGCGCCGCGTCCGTCCCGACAACACGCTGGCCTCGACCCTGCTGACGACGCTGCACTTCGCCCACCGGCGGGCCCTGCTGGGCGCGTTTCTCGACGCGCTGGAGGTCCCGAACGACGACGGGCTGATTCCGCCGGACCACGAGCCGGAACCGGTTGCGACGGCGCGGCTGGCCCCGGCCGTGGACACCCTGCACGGGCGCTTCGACGCCCCCGACGTGGACCTGTACCTGGCGAGCCTGCTCGCGCTCGATCCGGAGACGTGGGGCGGGCTGAAGCCCCTGCTGGAACCGGCCGCGGCCTCGTGACCGCGCACCGCCGCCACGCCATGCACGCCGACCTGCAGGACGCCGTCGACTTCCACGACGCCATCATCGCCGAGGGCGGCAAGGCCCTCGTCGGCTACGAGCGCGAGAAGGCCCTCGCCAACATGGTGCTGCTGGCCGAGATCCCCACCACCTACGACCAGGAGGAGCAGCGGCAGGTCAACGCCGGCAACCTGCTGCTGCGCGGGGTGCCCGGCGTCGGCAAGACGTTTTTCGGGGTCATCCTCGCCGCCATCAGCGGGGCCCGGTTCGCGCGCCTGCAGGGCCGCGCCGACCTGCAGCCGACCGAGGTCGTGGGGTTCCAGATGATCAACCCCGCGACCGGCGACTTCATGACCGAGTTCGGCCCCCTCGCCTCGGCCGAGGTCATCCTGCTCGACGAGATCAACCGCATCCCCCTCAAGTCGCAGAGCGCGTTCCTCGAGGGCCTGCAGGACCGCTCGGTGACCGTCGGCAAGGAGACCTACAAGCTTCCCGCCTTCAGCTTCGCCATCGCCACCATGAACCCGATCGAGCTCGGCCAGGGCACCTTCCCCCTGTCGGAGGCGGCCACCGACCGGTTCGCGATCATGGTGAACATCGGCTACCTGCCCCCCGAGGAGGAGCAGAAGCTGGTGGCCTTCGACTTCAAGAAGGTGCACCTCGACGGGCTGATGCCGAAAGCGCGGGTGATCGAGCTGCGGGCGCGCATCGGCGAGCAGGTGTTCCTGCACGAGGCCCTCGGCAAGTACATCCGCCGGCTGGTGGCGGCGACCCGGCCCTACAGCCCCGAGACGGAGTGGCGGCAGCACTCTCCCTCGCCCCTGGTGGAGCAGTTCGTGGACCTCGGGGGCTCGCCCCGCGCCACCATCTGCTGGGGCCGCCTCGTCAAGGTCTGGGCCCTCCTGTCCGACTGCCGGGCCGAGGTCTACCCCGAGGACGTGCAGGCGCTCGCCCCCTACGTGCTCGGCCACCGCATCTGGCTCGCCCCCCACGCGGCCGGCCGCGGCGTGCGGGTCGACGACGTCATCGCGGACATCGTCGACCGGGTGCCGATTCCATGAATGCGCACACCGATGCCCCGTTCCCGCCGACGCCCCACGCGGCGAGCCGGAGCGTGGGGGTCGCCGTCGTCGACCTGGTGCCGATGCCATGAGTGGCCACGCCGAGGACCCGTCCCAGGTGACGGCACACGCGCCGGACCAAGGCGGTCGGGTCGCCGTCGTCGACCGGGTGCCGGTTCCATGAGCCTCGACGCCGACGACTCGCTCGTATCCTGGGAGGAGATCCGGGACGTCGAGCTCGTCATCCGGCGGCGCATGCAGGAGCTGATGGGGGGCATCCACCCCAGCCTCGTCCACGGCCCCGGCCACGACCTCGCCGGCCTGCGCAACTGGGAGCCCGGGGACCGGCCGTCGGCCATCGACTGGGCGCAGTCGACCCTCACCAACTTCAGCCCGTTGATGACGCGCGAGTTCGACCAGGAGAGCAGCGCGGCGGTGATCATCGCGGCCGACGTCTCCGACTCGACCCGGTGCGGGGCGGGCGGCGAGTCGATCGCGCGAGTCATCGCCCACACCGTTGCCACGTTCGCTCTCGCCGCCGCCTTCTTCCAGGACCGGGCCGGCCTCGTCACCTTCGACCGCGACGTGCGCCGCATCGCGGTGCGCCCGCAGCCGGGACGCAACCACGCCATCCACTGCGTGGACGTCTACCAGGACCAGCTTCTGGGACGCTACGGCGCGGAGCCCGCCTCGCACCGGACGTTCGCGGAGCTGCTGCGCCGCCGGTCGCTGGTTCCGGTGATCTCCGACTTCCTGTTCGACGACACCGACGCCTTCCTCACCGAGCTCGCCGACCTCAACAGCGCCCACGACGTCTTCGTCGTGCTCATCGACAGCGCGTTCGCGTTCGAGCTCCCGCCCCTGTCCGCAGGCTGGATCGAGGCCGCCGACGCGGAGACCGGCCGCACCCGGATGCTCGCGGCCGACGACGTGCGGCAGCTCGCCCGCCGCATCGGCGAGTGGCAGGACTCGGTGGAGCACCAGGCGCGCGACCGCGGCCTCGACGTCCTGCGCCTCGGCGGCGCCGGGCGGCACTTCCACGACACGGTGGTCGCGTTCCTGCTGGAGCGCAAGCAGATGAAGCGGCGGTAGCAGCCGATCCGGAACTGGGCCGGACGTCTTCGCGGGCAGAATAGAGTGGGGAGAACAGATGGCAAGTGTTGACGAGCGCCTGGATGGTATCGAACGACGACAACGTTACATTCTCGTCGGCTTGATCCTGGATTACCTCAACCGCGAGGAGATCAGGGCGACCTACGGAGCCGTTGGGGAGATCATCGGGAAGATCCCCCAGAACGTCCACAAGTGGCTTCCGCCACGGAGTCCCAGGGCATCCTGGGTCGTCAACAAGGACACCGAGCTGCCAACCACTTATGCGGAGAAGGATCTCCATCCGAGGCTCCATCGCACGAGCCATATCATCGAAGACGCGGGGGAGCTCCGCAAGCGGCTTGGCTGGAAGGAGAAACATAACGAGCTGCCGGGCTTCTGGGACGCAGACCCGACAGAATGAGCGCAAGTGCTGCAGGCAGACTGGGACTCGCACCGCGCCGTCCGCCGGGCCGTATCGTGACGCCGCACGCCAGCTCACCGGCTGCGCAGCCGCGGCCGCGCCGGCCAAGACCCGGCAATCGGAGACGCCGAGAATCGAGGAGCAGCGCAGATGTCCCTTACCACCACTCTCCGACGCGCGAAGGCGCTGGCCGCCGTCCTGCTCGTTCCGGCTACCGCCCTCACGCAAACCGCGATCGAACCGGGTGGACCGACGCCGGCGACCCTCTCCGTCTCTCCTGAGGAGATCACCCTGACCGCCGGCGAGGGCGCCCGAATCGAAGCCACGGTGCTGGACGCCGACGGGAACGAGATGGAGGCCCAAGTCCTCTATCTGCCTCTGTACGGGCAGTACTGGAACCTCGAGGAACGGACCTGGGGCTTCAACATCTTCACGGTGTCGGCCGACGGCCGAATCTCGACCATGCGTCCGGGTCGGTTCGCGGTGATGGTGCGCGTGGTGCGCCCGGCGGCCGGCCCGGCGGCGCCGGACGCCGGCGCAGAGGCCCATCTGCAGCGGCGCGTGCCCCTCACCATCCTGCCGCGGCCGGCCGCGTCGCTCACCCTGAGCGCCTCGGGACCGTTCTACGCCGGCACCGAAGTGGCCGTCCTCGCCGAGGCGCGGGACGAGACGGGCGCCGTCGTCGGGAACGCCGTGGTCGACTGGCGTTCCTCGGACGGGTCGGTGGCCCTGCCTGTCGGTCGGCCGGCGGCCCTCGATGGCGACGGCGCCCGAGGGGTGCTGGCGCTCGGCGCGCCGGGGAGGGTCACGATCACCGCGACGGCCGGCGGCGCCACCGCCGAGATACTCCTCGAAGTAGCGCCCAACTCGGTGGCGGGCATTGACCTGACCCCGGACCGGAGCGCCGTTCGGACCGGGGACGTGACGCGCCTGACGGCCACGGTGACCGACGCCGCGGGACGGCCCCTCGACGACGTCCCCGTCGGGTTCAGCGTCTCGGCCGTCACCGACGAGCTGAGCAGCGGCGGCCCGTCCTCGGGGCTGGTCACGCAGGACGGCCGGTTCGTGGCGGATCTCCCCGGGGTCTATACCGTCGTCGCCCGCAGCGGCCCGGTATCGGCCGCCACCGTCATCCGCGTCGTCGAGCGCGCGGTTCGACGCCCCATCGAGTTGGTCGGACACGCCCGGGTGCAGGACCGCGCCACCACCGACCTCTGGGTGTGGGAGGCCCCCGACGGGCGCGACTACGCGGTCACCGGCACCCACAACGCGGGCGGTCACGCCTACTTCTGGGACGTGACGGATCCGGCGAGCATCGATCTCGTGGACGTCGTCCGCGTGGACGCGCGCTCGGTGAACGACCTCAAGGTCTCGGAGGACGGCCGAACGGCGGTGCTCTCGCGCGAGGGCGCCTCCAACCGCCGCAACGGGCTGGTCATCCTCGACGTGTCCAATCCGGACGTCGGGGTGCGGAAGGTCGCCGAGTACGACGACCAGCTCACCGGCGGCGTCCACAACACCTTCATTCACGACGGCTACGTGTACGCGCTCTCCGGCGCGCGGCGCTTCGACGTCATCGACATCGCGGATCGCGCATCCCCGCGGCGGGTCGGGAGCTTCGCCCTCGACAACCCGGCGCACTCGATACATGACGTCGTGGTGGTGGACGGCATCGCGTACTCCGCGAACTGGACCGACGGCGTGGCGGTGGTCGACGTGGGCGGCGCGGGACGGGGCGGCAGCCCGCGAGACCCGAAGCTCATCGGGCAGTTCCCGTTCCCGACCGGCTGGAACCACGCCGTGTATCCCTACCGGAGCGTCTCGACCGGCAAGTTCTACATCTTCGCGGGGGACGAAGCGGCGCGCAGCGGCCCGAACTACAGCCCGCAGGCGGCCGTCGGCACCGGCACCCCCCTCTATGTGAACGAGCCCCATCGCTGGCGCGGCTGGATCCACATCCTGGAGTGGGACGAGCGCTTCGAGTCGCCGCCGCGCCTGGTCGGCCGCTACGAGGTGCCCGAGGCGGGGAGCCACAACATCTGGGTCGAGGACGACGTGATGTACGTGGCGTTCTACAACGGGGGCCTGCGGGTGGTCGACGTCTCGGGCGAGCTGCTCGGCAACCTCTACCGTCAGGGCCGGGAGATCGCCCGCTTCCTGCCGCTCGACCCCGAGGGCTTCGTGCCCAACGCGCCGCAGGTCTTCGGCGCGCAGCCGCACAAGGGGACGATCTTCTTCTCCGACATGAACTCCGGCCTCTGGGCCGTGCGCCTCGGGGAGGTTCCGGGCGAGGGGGCGACGGACGGGCCGTAGCGCCTGCCGGGCTTCGGAGCGCTGCCCATGGCACTCGAAGTGGCGGCTCGGCTCGATGACCTGCGAAACCCGCCGACAGTCCGCCGGAGCGGCTGAAGGGTACTCGGACCGGGCGGCACAGCATCCGGATCGACGAACAGTATCGCGTAACGGTAGGAGGGTGGCCATGCCTACGAAGCCGGCATCGAAGACCATCACCAGGGATCCCGAATGGCCGGGACCTGCTGTCCCGCCCGGCGAGATGCTGATCGAGGAGTTCCTGACGCCCCGAGGCCTCCGGCAGGCCGAGGCAGCAGAGCGCTTGGGAATCTCGGCGAATCGTCTCAACGAGGTCGTACTCGACAAGCGCCGGATCACGACAGACACAGCCCTGCGGCTGTCGCGTGTGCTGAACACGTCGCCACAGTTCTGGATGCGGCTGCAGGCGGACTGGGACCTCCACCGTGCCGTCCGTCGAGCCCCGTCATGACTTCCACAGGTTCCGGTTCCGTTACGCCACGGGCCGCAATGCGACAAGTACGTCTTCCGCGCATTGCGCAACACGGCGGAACGGCTGCTGGCCGTACACCCGTTGCGGGCCGCGCACGCACTGCTGCCCGCCGCCGCCCTGTCGTGGTGCGGGCAGGCGCCGGCGGGCAGGACTTCGTCACATTCGACCGGCGCCTTCGGGACGCGAGCTTTCGAGAAGGCTTCACGGTGTTGCCGGAGACCCCATGACATCCCGCGTCGCCGACGGCCAGCCGCCTCGCTGCCCGTCTCGGCGGCGCCGGTCAGGGCAGCGCGTACACGAACAGGTTGTTGCCGGCTCTGGGGCGCAGTTCCGGGGTGTCCGGAGCCAGGTGGACCACTGGGCGGCGCTGCCGGTGCTGACGGCGACGCAATGGCGGCCGCCAGCGGCGAAGCTGACCGGGTAGCCCGTGACCGGCGAGCCCCAGGTTGATCTCCCACAGCACCGCTCCGGTCTCGTGGTCCAACACGCGGAACCGCGCGTTGACGTCGCCGCCGAACACGAGCTCGCCGACGGTGGCGACGAGCGACCACGTGGCGGCCCGCTGCCCGTAGACCCACGTGGTCGCTCCCGTCTGCACCGAGACACCGTGCCCAGCGGGTCGGTGCCTGGCCCGAGCTCGTGCCGGACGGCCAGCGCATAGCTGCGCAGGCCGCTGTCCACGGGTCGACAGCATGCCCGCGCAGGCATCGTGCATGGGGAAGTACATGACCCGCGTCAGCCGGCTGTAGGCCCCGGACTGCCATCCCCGCCCCCCGGCCCACGTGGCGCAGACGAGCATCTCCTGCCCGAGGGCGCTGAACGTGACCTCCCCCGTTCTCGCTGACGGCCCCGCTGCCCCCGTCGATGTGGGTGATGGCGTTCTCGGCGATGGACGCGGGGTAGCCCAGAGGAACTCGCCGGTCTCGCGGTCGAGGGTGTAGACGACGCTGGTCTTGCCGGGCACGCCGCTCATCAACCGGCGGACCTTCCCGGGCCTGAGCCGCGGGTTGATCCAGTCCACCGCGTTGGGGTCGGGCGCGACCCTTGTGTCGAGCGGCATCCGTTCGACGGGATAGTCGCGCGGGTCCCCGCCCTCCGGAACGGCCGGCAATGAACCTAGCCGCTCAGCCGCAACGCCCTCGATCGACAAGCCCCCCAACATCTTGTGCCACGCCGTTCCGCTACCCCAAGTCCGTCAAGATGCAGTGTGCGGTTGACTGATCACCACACCATGTCGTATGCTTACGAGCTTGGGAGAATGCTGTGCCTAGACCCGTCGCAACCCGCGCTCGTGCCACCGCGACCGACTTCCTGAGGAACTTGTGGCGTCGGCGCGCCACCATCTGGACGCCTACGCCCACCAGTCCGGAGGAGATCTTTCCCCTGGATCTTCGCGCCGTGGTGGAACAAGGGCTCGGTGTCCGATTCGACGACCCTGAGTACATCCCCCCCACTACGCCCGCTGCTCCTCACTCGGTGCCGGTCCAGACGGCCGGGTTCATCGACCGCGGAGGCGATCGCATCGTAGTAGCACAGCAGTTCCCGATTGACTATCGTCGCTTCACCGGCGCCCATGAAGTCGGCCATTGGCTGCTTCACCCGAAATTCATGTACCACCGAGACAGGCCCCTCAAGGGCACCGAACGACTTGCGCCCAAGCGGCCCCTCGAAGAGTACGAAGCGGATGTGTTTGCCGCCGAATTACTGATGCCAGGCAAGTATCTTCGCAAGTGTTTTGAAGCGCGTTTTCGAGATGCATTTCACATTTCAACTCTCGACGAGAACATGGCCCTCTGGCTATCGGGTCGCAGAACATCCAATGCCCGCATTTCCGATCTAGTGTCCCGCGGCCAGAGGTACTTGGCTCTGCAGGTGGCCAAATGCAGGTGCTTTGAGAGCCGGCATTTTGAGTCCATCGCGGACCGCTTTGGCGTATCACCAACCGCCGCAGCCATAAGGCTCGAAGAACTTCGACTTGTCTGTACTTGAGGAACGAGAAGTTGTATGGCGACCAAACGCGACGAAACATGGGGTCGACTAATATACAGTCCGCTGACCGACAAATTTGAGGCATGTGCAAAGGGACCCATTTCAAACATTGCTATCGACAGACCCATCTCCGCAGGTTGCATAGTTACGGGCAAGTGCAATTTGAAATGCCAGTACTGTTACGGGGATGATGAATCTCTTCCGACAGAAGAGCTCTCGGCCCAAGAATGGGGAATTGTTTTTCGGCAGCTAAGGTCATGGGGCCTGATGAGAGTCGATTTGTCAGGTGGTGAGCCCACGATTCGACCAGATATTTCCCGGATCGCGGTGGCCGCCATGGAGGCCGGACTTAGCGTTGTTGTTAGCACCAACGGCATGGTCCTTGCCAAGAAGGGGCTATCCTTGCTACCAGCGGGGATTCGTCTCCATATCAGCATTGACTCCGGCTTTTCTGAGATTCACGAGGGGAGCCGTGTCCGGCGAAATCTGCTCCCCTCTACAGGTTCTATGACGGAAGTCATGGAGTTGGCTCAGCGAGCCGTAGCGGAAGACTACCACGTTAGGATCCTAACCTGCATCGGCAGGCATAATAGTCACGGCCTTGTGCAACTGGGTGAACGCCTCGCCCTCATTGGTGTCTGGGATTGGAACATTTCTCGTATTCTGTCTGCTGGTCGAGCTCAACTCCACGACAAGCATAGATGGGAAGTAGATGACAGCGCCGTGCTGGAGGAAGTACACACCGCAAGGGAGTGCTATCCATGGATGCGAATCGGCTACTCTAATCGGACCAAGCAGGATGGCTATTTTCTCTTGGTGCTGCCTGATGGCTCGTTGGCAACTCAATACACAGACGAACGTGACAAGGTTGTCTTGGGTCGATTGGGGGCCATGAGTCTTGAAGACTTGCGCAGACATCCGGACTTTGACTTGGGTTTACATGCTCGAAAGTGGGTGGCGATCACAACTGAGTATCAAGGAGACGCTGTTGTCGTTCAGAACTGACGGAGGCCGCTGCACGGGCTGTTGTGTCGTAGTGGAGGGTGCTCTGGCGGCTCTGGAGAGGTACTGATGCGGCCATCGTATCGGTGCGGCGAGGAGTCCGCCGCCGGTCCGCTGCAAGTCAGACGGCCGAGGACGTTGCAGCGCCGCGGGGATGTGCAATAGGGCGGAGATAGAGATCGGTCTCGTGAGATGTGTCAGACGGTCCGGTCGATGGTCTTGCTCCGCTTGGCAGCCTCGCCGGAGACGTGGAGAGGCGTCAACCGGTATACACGATCAGCGATCTTGGATGCACGCGCAATGTCCCCCGCACAGAGCGCGTCCCGGACATCGTCGAGCCTGCAGGCGTCCTCCAGTCGCAGGTAGGGGGCCCAGCCGCCATCGGCTTCCACCAGCTCGACATCGACGTCCGCCGCGAACTCACCGCCTCGCACGAGTCTCAAGGTCGATCGCGTACTCATGATCGCCTCCTCAGCCACCTCTCGTCCCATCTCGCGGGGTCGGGCCTGTACGCCGTGACGACGACGGCCGGCGACTCCTGTCCGGCGGGAATACCCCAGACTACATGAATCGGTCGATTCGCTCCATCGCGTTGCAGGACGAGACAGCAGCGCCCTTTCGGATAGTCCGGATAGTCCTCGACCACGAGAGCCTCCGCAACCCCGGCGACGACATCACGAACCCGCACGGCATCCGCCGCCAACTCTTCGAATCCATGAAGCGAGACCCGCACTTCGTCGCGTGCGACCAGCGTCCGGATCTGCTCGAGGGTGCTACTCACACGACTCCGTCCGAGTGACCACGCACATCCAGCCCAAGAGGCGCGACTGTCCTACGGCTTCGGCAGCGCGAAGACGAAGATGTTGTTGCCGCTGCTGGGGCGCAGCTCGGGCGTCATCGCGCTCCAGCGCGAGGCGTTGCCGCCGGTGCCGGTGCCGGCGACCACGTACTGGCGGCCGTCGACCGCGTAGGTCACGGGGAACCCGCTCACCGGCGAGCCGAGGTTGATCTCCCACAGCACCTCGCCGGTCTCGTCGTCCATGGCCTTGAACCGGCCGTTGATGTCGCCCACGAACACGAGGCCGCCGGCCGTCGCCGCGAGCGACATCGTGGCGGACCGCTGCTCGTGGGTCCACGCCACCGCCCCGGTCTCGGCCGAGATGGCCCAGACCGCGCCGAGCTGGTCCGTGCCGGGGGCGAGCTCGTTCCGCATGCTGAGGCTGTAGAGCGACCGCCCGCCGTCGTCGAGGGGGGCCATGCGCGCGCAGGCGTTGCGGAGCGGCATGTACATGGTGTTGGTGCGCGGGCTGTAGGCGCCCGCCTCCCAGTCCTTGCCGCCCATCGCGGTGGGGCAGGTGAAGACCTCCTGGCCGAAGCCGCGGAAGACCGCCTCGGGGTTCTCGGTCACGGCGCCGGTGGCCCCGTCGATGCGGCTCACCACGTTCTGGGCCACGGTGGGGGTGGCCCACAGGAACTCGCCGGTGGCGCGGTCGAGGGTGTACACGATGCCGGTCTTGCCGGGGATGCCGGTCATCACCTGCCGCTCGCGCCCGGGCTGAAGACTCGGGTTGATCCAGCTCACCGCGGCCGGGTCGGGCCGGACGACGGTGTCGACGAGGAGCCGCTCGAAGGGGTGGTCGAGGTCCCAGTGGTCGTTCAGGTGCTGGTAGTACCACACGATCTCGCCGGTGTCGGCGTCCAATGCCAGCGTCGAGTTGTGGTAGAGGTGGGTCAGGTCGGCACCGCCCACCATGAACTTCGGGGCCGGCGAAGTGACCGAGGTGCCGATGTAGAGCAGGTTCAGCGCGGGGTCGAAGCTCGGGGCCATCCACGTGCCGACGTGCCGGCGGTCCTGGTCGGGCACGCCGCCCCAGGTCTCGTCACCGGGCTCGCCGGGGGCGGGGGTGGTGCGGCGCCGCCACAGCTCCTCGCCCGTTCGCGCGTCGTGGGCGGTGATGACGCAGGCCTCGGGCCCCGCCGCCGGCATGCAGCTGCGGCCCGAGACGACCTTGCCGTTGGCGATGATCGGCCCCGTGCTCTGGTTGGCGGGATGGGTCTGGTAGTCGAGGACCCGGGTCTCCCAGACCAGATCGCCCGTCCGCGCGTCGAGGGCGAAGACGTACTCGTCGACGCTGGTGTCGATGATGAGGTTCTCGTAGATCGCCAGGTTCCGGTTCGTCGTGCAGACGCCGGGCATGATGCGCTCGCACGCGTCGTCGGGCAGGTCGCGGCGGTACTCCCAGAGCAGGTCCCCGGTGGCGGCGTCGATGGCCTGGATGACGTCGCTCGGGTTCGGCATGTAGAGGACGCCGTCGTAGACGAGCGGCGTGCCCTGCTGGCGGCCGCCGGGGCTGAGGGCGCGCGACCAGACCATCCGCAGGTCGCCGACGTTGTCCCGGTCGATCTGGTCGAGGGGGCTGTAGCCCCAGCCGTCGAGGGTGCGGCGCCACATGAGCCAGTCGTCGGCGGCCGGCGCCTGCAGCATCGCGTCCGTCACCGGAACGAACTCGGACGGGGCCTGCGCGAGGGCAGGGGGTGCGTGGGCGGCGGCGACCGCGGCCGCAAGGACGAGCCCGAGGAGCGGGTGGTCTCTGCCGACGTTCTCCACACGGGCGGCCGGACCCGCGGCACGCGCTGTCATCTGCATCGTCTGACTCCCGGAGTGCGCGGGAAGGCTGCCGCCCTCCGCGGCGCGCGGAATGCAAGGCGGCCAGCCTACCGCAAGTCACCGGGTGGTTCAAACGACGGCGATGGGGGGCGCCGGTGGTCGGTTCAGTCGTCTGCCGCAGGCCGCCGGCGCTCGAGAGGACCGCGCCAGGCGTCGGTGACGGCCCGTTCCGTGGTCTAATTCACCGTTCACCGGAGTCGCCGGGTTCACGAGAGTCATGACACGGACGATGCCCCGAGCGGGCGGCCCCTGGCTGCTGGGCCTTGCGCTTGCCGCGGCACTGGCGGCTGCGCCGGCGTCGACCGCGCAGCCGAGCAGCAGCGCGACTGCGGTCGAGGCGCCCCTGGTCGACGAGACCCTGGTCGACGCGACCGCGGTCGACGCGCTGCGGTGCTGGCGGCGGGTGGACCGGAATGCCGTCTTCGTCGGCGAGCGGTTCACGATGACCGTGACCTGCCGGACGGTGGAGACCGAGGCGGCGCGGACGATGCTCGACGAGGCCACGCTCGAGCCGGCGACCATCGACGCCGCACCCTTCGAGGTGCTCTCCGGCGAACGCTTCGATGACGTGCTGACCGGGCCCTACCGGTTCACGCAGCGCGACTACACGCTGCGCCTCATCGCGGAGACCGGGTTCGGCGAGGACGTGGAGATCCCCGCCCTCGACCTGCCGTACCGAATCGAACGCCGGGTGGGCGACAACCCGGCCCTGCCGGGGCGGGAGCTGAGCTACGTCCTGCCGGCCGAGCCGGTTCGGGTCCTGTCGCTGGTGCCCGACTCCGCGGACGACATCCGCGACCTGCCCCCGGCCGGCTTCGGCGCCGCGCAGGCTGGTGACCTGCGCGCCAACCTGCTGGCGCTGCTGTCCGCGCTGTTCGGGGTCACCGCCCTCGGCCTCGTCGTGCTCGGCGCGCTGCGCGCCCTGCGCGACCGCACCGGTCCGGCGCTGGCGACGGAGAGGCGGCTCTCCCCCGCCCTCGCCGCGCACGGCGCCCTCGACGAGCTGACCCGGGTGCGCCGCGCCGCGGCCGGGAACGGCTGGACGCGCGACGCGGCGGGGCGCGCCCTCGCGGCGCTGCGCGTCGCGAGCGCGGTGGCGTTGTCGCGGCCCGTCACCCAGTCGGCGATGGCCGCCGACGAAGCGCCGCGGGAGGGACAGCTGCGGGTGCGGCACGGGCTGCTCGGCCGCCGCACCGCGGCGCTCTCCTCCGGCATCACCGCCGCCGACTGGCGCGAGCCGCGCCGGGGCGGCGAGGCCGAACCTCCTGCTGGCCACGGCGGACGTCCAGCCGGGGCGGCCGGCCATCTCGCCGGCGCGACCGCGGCGGCCGACCTCGGCCGGGCGATGACCCTGCTCACCGACGTCCGCTACGGGCGCGGCGGCGCGGCGTCGGGTCCGGACGCCGGGCCCGACGCCCTCACGCGGGCCGTCGACGCGAGCATCGGCCACGTCGCGCGCCTGCGGTGGCGCACGCTCGCTCCCGTGCGGCACGCCGAGGGATGGGCCGCCGGCGCGCAACGGGCATGGATCGGGCTGACGAGGGGGGCACCGTGGAAACGGTGACCGCGGTCGTCGAGCGACTGCGACTTACGCTTGCGGAACTCGACGGGATGTCGTCAAGCCGCGCCGCCGCTGCCGCGCCGCAACGAGTCGGTGGGGTCGGGTGGCCGACCGACGAGAGGGACGCCGTGGAGACGGTGACCGCCGTCGTCGAGCGCCTGCGACTTGCGCTTGCGGAGCTCGACGGCGTATCGCCGGCCGCGCCACCGCTGCCGCGGCGCAACGAGTCGTTGGAGGAAAGTGCCCGACCGACGAGAGGGACGCCGTGGAGACGGTGACCGCGGTCGTCGAGCGACTGCAGCTCACGCTCGCGGAGTTGGACCGGATATCGCTGGCCACGCTGCCTCTGCCGCGGCGCGACGAGACGGTGATCGCGCTCGGCGTGCTGGTCCTGCTGGCGCTGGCCGCGCTGCTCGCCCGCGCCGTGGTGCGGGCACGGGCCGGCCGCACCCACCTCGTCCTGCCGACGCTGCTCCCGGCCGCCATCACCCGGCGCTCGGCCCTCGCGCCGCTGCGCCACGCTCCGTTCGCGCTCGTCCTCGCCGGCCTGCCGTTCTTCGCCGTCGCCCTCGCCGACCCCCACACCGCCCTGGTCCAGGAACGCGCGACATACCCCGGGCACCGCATCGCCATCCTCATCGACGCCTCGCTCAGCATGGACAGCTCGTTCGCAACCGACCAGCTCGGCTGGGGCAACACGTTCCTCGCCAACGTCGCCGCCGCCGAGTACTTCGTGCGGCGGCGCATGGAAGGGTCGCACCGCGACCTCGTGTCGCTGGTGCAGTTCGGGGGCGAGGCCTACGTCGTCACCCCGTTCACCAACGACTACGAGAACGTGCTGCTGAGCATCGGGCTCATCGGAACGCCCGAGGAGTACGACCGCTTCCCCGACCACGGGACCCTGATCATGCGCGCGATCAGCCGGGGCGTGCAGCTCTTCCGCACCTTCGACTTCCTCCGGGCGCAGGGCAACCTGATGGTGGTCTTCAGCGACGGCCAGGACACCCACGCCGTCTACGAGGGGCAGTCGCTCGACGACATCCTGCAGGAGGCGGCGGACAACTCGATTCCCGTGTACTTCATCCGGACCGCGTACGACCGGGGGCTCGGCGACGTCCTGCCCGACATCACCTGGAAGCTGGCCGTCGAGAAGACCGGGGGCCGCTTCTACCCCGCCGCCGACGAGGCCGCGATCCTGCAGGCGGTGCACGAGATAGACGAGCTGTCGGCGGGACAGATCGAGGTCACGCAGTACGTGGCCCACCAGCCGCGCTTCTCGCCGTTCGCGCTGGCCGCGGCCGGCCTGTGGAGCCTGGCCCTGGTGCTGGGCCTCGCCGTGAAGCCGTTCAGGAGGTTTCCGTGAAGACCGCGTTGCGCCACCTCGTGCCCGCCCTGATGCTCGCCGGGGCGGCCCTCGCGCTGCTCGCGGGCAGCCGTCTCGAGCGACAGCTCGCGGCGGCCGACCGCGCCCTCGCCACCCTCGACCTGGACGGCGCGGCGGCGGGGTACGACCGCATCGCGGCCTCCCTCGCCTTCACCGCGCGCGTGCCCTGGCTGCTCGGCGGGCTGCGCGACACGGTGGCGGTGAAGCAGGCCGCGGTGCGCTACTGGCGCGGCGACTACCTGCCCATCGTCACCTTCTACGACTCGCCCGACAGCCCGAGCATCGCGGGCAACGTCGATCTCCAGCTGCTGGTCGCCAACGCCCGCTACCGCGCCGCCCAGCGCCCGGACGCCAGCCGCGAGATGGCCCTGGGCGCGCTCGATCGAGCCATCGGCGTCTACCGCCGCCTGCTCGAAGGCAACGACGGGCATCCTGACGCCGCGTTCAACTACGAGGTGATGGTTCGCCTGCGGGGCCGCATCGCGGCCGGGGGGCCGGTGCCCGACGTGCGGCCCCCGAGCGTGCCGGGCAACGAGGGCGAGGACCCGGAGGAAGCGGACATGGAGGACATCCAGATCTACGTGCCGCGCGACCGGCTTGTCGAGCCGGAAGAGACCGAAGACCCCACCATCGGCGAGGGAGCGTCGATTCGCCGGCGCGGCTAGCGTCCGCCCAGGGTTCGCGAGTTGTTCAGCGCCCCCGCTCGTCTTCGCGGCTCACGGGCATCGCCGGCATGAAGAACAGGTGGCGCACTTCGTCGACGTGACGGCAGGACCGAGGCGGCACGAGGATCGACCATGCCTCCGACGCAGCTTCCCGCGCTCCAGTTCCAGGATCCGCTGTACCTGTGGCTGCTCGTGCTGCCGGCGGCCCTCGGCCTGCTTTGGCTGTGGCAGCTCGCGCAACGGCGGCGCGACGCCCTTGCGACGCGGCGCGGGCGGACGACGCCGGTCCGCGAACGCTTCGCCCTCGCGGGCGGGCTGTCGTTCTGGCTCTGCCTGCTGCTCGCGGTCGCGGCGGTGGTCCTCGCCCTCGCGCGCCCGCAGGCGCTCGTTCCCGTCACCCGGAGCGCCGGCAGCGACTTCATCATCCTGCAGGACGGCTCGGCGTCGATGCGGGTCGCCGACCTGGCGCCCGACCGCTGGCAACGGTCGGTGGCCTGGATCCGGACGTTCACCGAGCTCCTCGGCTGGCAGGACCAGCGCGTTGCCCTCGCCCTGTTCGCCCACCGGGCGGCCCCGCAGGTGCGGCTGACCCTCGACCCCAACGCCCTGTTCTTCTTCCTCGACCATCTCGGCGACGAGCCGCCGTTCCGCCTGGAAGACGACACGAGCTGGGACACCAACATCGAGGAGGGCATCTACTGGGGCGTGCAGATGTTCGAGCGCGACGCCCAGATGCACGGCGAGCGGCCCAGCGCCAAGGCGTTCATCGTGCTGTCGGACGGCCAGGCCTGGAGCGGCGAGGTGGACGACGCGCTGCAGCTCGCCCGCGACCGCGGCATCCGGGTGTACGCGGTCGGCGTCGGCACCACCGCCGGGGGGCTCATTCCCCAGCTGCCCGCCGGCCCCTACGACGCGCCCGAAGCCCCCCTGCACTCGACCCTCGACCGCGAGTCGTTGCGCGCGGTCGCCGAGGCCGGCGACGGCGAGTACTACGAGCTGGGGGTGGACGGCGCACAGGACATCGCCCTGCGGATTCTCAGCGACGTCGAGCGGCGCGCCCAGTCGACCCACCGCGTGGAGACGTTCACGGAGCTGTACTGGTACCTGCTCGCGGCCGCGGCTGGGCTGGTGGGTCTGGGAACGCTGCTGCTCCGGGAGAACGCCCAGCTGTGGTGGCAGCTGGCGACGGCCGCCGCCCTCGCGGCGCTGCTGCTGCGGGCATGAGCCCGCGATGATCCCCACCATCGTGCCCGCGGCGGCGAGGGGCGTCTCTGCCGCAGGCACCAACGTCACCGCCGACGACCGCGATCCTCACCATCGTGCCCGCGGCGGCGCGGGTTCGTCTCCGCGGCAGGCGGCGCCGTCATCGTCGACGACCGCGAAATGCTCACCGTCGTGCCCACGGCGGCGCGGAGAGGAGTGGGCGAGCGGAATCAGCGCGGCGCGTTCGATCGTCCGAGGCTGGAGATCCGCCGCAGGCGGCGGTACAGCCCGATCCCGGCTCCCCGGAAGAGCGCCCGGTCGAACGCCTTGAGCGCGGGCTTGAACCCCAGCCGCAACGCCTGGCGCCCGATAACGTGCAACGTCGGTGTCTGCAGCCGCTGGCCCGGAGCGGCTTCACAGGCGTCCGACGCATGCGTGTTCTTGCGCACGATGGGGCAGGAGTACGAGCTGAGGCAGTACGTGTGGAACTCGCCTCGTGCAAGGTGACGTCGAATGTCCTTCAGGAGCGGCGCGTTCCAGGTATCGCGATACGCCCCCATGGTGGCCAGGGGACGGCTGCCGTAGCAGCAGGGAAAGACGCCGCGGCGCAGGATGTAGAGGCTCTTCCACGGCTCGAGGCAGGCCGGGGTCCTGCCTTCACCGAGGGTCTCGTCGTCGTCGCTCGCCGCCGACTCGGCGTCGCTCGCGAGCGGAGGGCTCGGCTCGGGCAGCGGCTCGCGAGAAGGCTCCGCGGTCCGACCCATGGCATCGTCCACTACCCGTCTGGCAGCGGGCTCGGGCGGCGGCTCGCGAGGGGGCTCCGCGGCGGACCGGGCCGTGGCTGTCCGGGACGGTCCGCTCTCTTCCCGGAGCGCATCTTCGAACGCCTGCCGGAACAGCTGCTCCATGCCGCCGCCGAAGTCGAGCTGGTTCGAGAAGGGCACGCCGCGCCGCCGGCACAGCGCCGCCGCGCGGGCGCTCAGCCGCACCAGGGTCTTGAAGTCGAGCCGCTGCTCGCTGTAGACGAAGCGGTGGCCGGCCCGGGTCCAGTCGAGCTCGCTGACGATCTCCTCGAGCGGCCTCAGCACGAATCGGTCGGCGTCGAGCTCGGCGCACAGGTCCACGAACCGCTCCAGCTCGTGCATGTTGACCTTCATCGGAATGAAGACCAGGACGATGCGCGGCAGGCCGCCACGCCCGCCCTTCGCCGCGATGAGCCGCCGCAGGTTGCCGAGGATGCGGTCGAAGGTGTCGTTGCGCAGCTTGGCGTAGGTCCCGGCGGTGGCCGCGTCGAGCGAGACGTACAGCTCGATGCGGCGGCCGAGCAGCCGGCCGATGTTCCGGTCGGTGAGAATCTGGCCGTTCGTGGTGATCGCGACCTGCTTGTTGCCGTCCTCGAACGCGTCGAGGAGGGCGTCGAAGTCCTTCATCATGAACGGCTCGCCGATGGAGCAGTTGACGAGCGAGCCCGCGTTCTCGAAGAAGGGCCCGTAGTCGCCGAGCGTGTCGAGGTTGAACGGCGCCTCGACGTTGTCCTTCTCCAGCGCCTTGGCGTCGTCCCATCCGCAGTAGACGCAGGGCGGCTTGACGTTGCACACGCCGTACATGTCGATGCCGAGATCGGTGGGGGTGGACGCCAGCTCGGCCCGGCCCTCCACGACCTCGCGGGCGTTGAGGACGGCGTTGCGCAGCTGTCCGGTTGCGGTCCGGTGACGCGCGCCGTCGAGGTGGGTGCGCAGCGCGGCGACGCGAACCGCGAGCTGCCGGTCGTCGCCGGGCCGCACCGACCGCGGCAGCTGCCGGTCGGTCCGCAACGTCATCGAGCCGCAGCCGGCCGGCACCGGCACCGAGACCGTCCACCAGCCGTGCGGCAGCTCGAACGTCTCTTCCCGGCCGCCGGCTTCGACGGTCAGGTGCTGCCGCAGGTCCAGGAACCCGCTCCACGCGCGGATCTCGGCGAACCCCGGCTCGGCCCGCGGCTCGAACTCGATCCGGCCCCGCAGGCCCATCCAGCGAAAGTGCTCGAAGTCGTCCCGCTCCGCCGCGTAGAAGCCGCTTGCGTAGCGCGCATCGGCGGCCGTGCGCTCGAGCGGCGTCGACGCCCCTGGCGGCGGCTCGTTCAGGACGGTCAGCATTCGGCCGGTCACATTCCGCATGCTACTCGCTTCCACCGGTTTCAGCCATCGGTTCGAGGACGCTGACGGAGCTTCCCTGCCATGTGCCAAGCGCGCGAAACCGTTGAGACGGGGATGCGCCTGAGCGCCGTTGGCAACGCCACAATCGATGCTGTCCCGATGGGAGACCCCACTCCCGGGTAGCCCGGCCAGCCTGCCCAGCCCGAGCCGTCAGTCCACGCCCGCCGCCGGCTCCAGGCCCGTCTCGGCGATCGTCGGGGCCGCCGCTTCCGACGCCAGGAAGTCGATGAGCCTCTGGGCGCCGTCCGGATTCCCGGCTTCGGCCCCGATCCCCGCCGAGAACGTCGTGACCCGCTGGTACTCGGCGGGAAGGGGACCGGCGTAGGCCGCGCCCTCGATCGAGAGTATCTCGCTGACCTGCTGGAAGCCGATCTCGATCTCACCGCGCGCCACCACCGCCGCCACCCGCTCGCTGACGATGCGCCGGCTCTTCGGCCCGAGCTCGTCGGCGAGACCGAGCCGGGGGAACAACTCGGTGGACACGTAGGTCCCGCTCACGCTCGCCGAGTACCCGATGGACTCGGCCGCGAGCAGCGTTTCCGCGAACGCCTCCGGCGTGCTGATGTCCGGCAAGGGGGCTCCCTCGCGCACCGCCATCCCGATCGACGAGCTGGCCAGGTCGACCCGCGTGTCCGGCCCGACGAGGCCCCGCGCGGCGAGCTCGTTCAGGCCCGCCTGCGACATGATCAGGACGTCGAAACGCTCGCCGCGATCGAGCCTGGCCGGTATCGAATCGGGGGCCCCGCCGGTCGACGCCCCGTACGCGGTCGCCAGCCGGATGCCCGTCTCTTCCTCGAACTTCGGCGCGAGCACGTCGTAGGCGGCGGCGAGGCCGCCCGACGTCACCACCGCGACCTCGCCGGGGCCTTCCACCGCGCCGGCCGCCGTGTCGCCCGAGGGCGGCGCACAGGCGGCGATCGCCGCCGCCAGGGCGAACAGGAACGTGATCGTCGAGCGTCTGGGCATGCTCACATCTCCAGGCATGGGGACCGCCGGCCCCAGCCGATGGTATCAGGAAGTAGAGGGACCGGCGACGACCGCCAGTCGACCGCCCGTAGCCCTGCTGTCACGGGTTCCCCGGTACGAGATGGGCTTGCCGACGCCCCGACGCACCGGCAACGCGGGAGCGGATCCTGGCGAAGTACTTCGAAGGGCAGATCTGGGGGCAGGAGCGCGGCGGCTCGCGCGCTCGAACGATTGAAGAACAATCCCCGACGACCGCGCTCGCGTACCGAGTGGACGATCCTGGTCGTTTCCCCGAAACCACGGTAGATCGACTGGCAGCGGCCGGCCAGGGCGGCGAGCCGCCCCGCGTCCGCGTAGTCGATCCGGCACCCCCGGGGCCGTCCAACCCGTCCAACCCTCGTCCAACTCTACCCAAATTGAATCCGTGCTACACTGAACTCGTGTTCAGTGGAGAGTCACGCCCATGAACCTGACAGTCACGGTCGACAAGGAGCTCCTCCAGCGCGCCCGGATTCGCGCGATTGAGGAAGACACGTCCGTCAACGCCGTGGTTCGACGATACCTGGAGTCGTACGCCGGCGTGGCGCACGGCCGCCAAGAGGCGATGGAGCACCTACTGCACTTGTCGAAGACCACGAAGGCCGCAAGGGGCTCTGCGAGATGGACACGCGACGAGCTGCATGACCGCTGAACCGTGGTTCGTCGACACGAACGTGTTCGTCTACCTGTTCGATGCGGACTCTCCCGACAAGCAGGTCCGGGCTCGACAGCTCCTCGCCGACCATCGCGAGAACATCGTATTGAGCCCACAGGTCCTGGGAGAGTTCTACGTCACGGTGACTCGCAAGCTGGGGAAGCCCCTCGCGGCAGACCGGGCCCTGGAGGCCCTCGACGACCTCTGTGCATTCCCGATCCGGCCGCTCCGCGCGGAGCTCGTGCGATCTGCAGTTCGCAGGTCCGTAGCGTCACGGTTGTCCTACTGGGACGCCCTGATCATCGAGAGTGCGCTCGACGCCGGTGCGACCGTTCTCCTCACCGAGGATCTGCAGCACGGTCAGGCGTTTGCGCACCTTCGCGTCGTCAATCCCTTCGCCGACGACGCCGCGCAGACGAGGTGAAGTCCGTGCCCGCCGCGCCAAGAGGGTCGAGCCGCGACGATCACCGCCCCCCCGATAACCTGCGCCCGGGGGGCATGGCCCCGCCCATCCCTCCCTCGCAGCCACGAACGGCCACCACGCGGATGCGCATGGCGCGGCGGCTGATCGCGTTCGCCCTCGTCGCGGCGGCCGGACCCGTGGGGGCCCAGGAGTGGCCCGGGTGGCGCGGACCCGAGCGCGACGGGACCGTGCCATCCGCGTCGGCGCCGGCGACCTGGCCCGACACCCTCGCCAGCGCCTGGCGGGTCGAAGCAGGCGAGGGCTACTCCTCGCCCGTGGTCTCCGACGGCCGGGTGTTCATCCACAGCCGGCGCGGTGACCTCGAGGTCGTGACGGCGGTCGATCTCGAAAGCGGCGCCCGGCTGTGGCGGCACGACTACCCGGCGCGCTTCGTGCAGAACACCATCGTCCCCACCGCCCTGCCGGGTCCGTTCGCGACGCCGGCGGTCGACGGTGGGCGCGTGTTCACCCTGGGCGCCGGCGGCATTCTGTCGAGCTGGGACGCGGCGTCCGGCGCCCTCCTGTGGCGGAACGACTACTCGGCGTCGGTGCACGTGACGGGTCTGTTCTGCGGCACCGCGGCCTCGCCGCTCGTCGACGGGGGCAGGCTGATCGTCCAGGTCGGCAGCGACCCCGCCGGCGGCAGCGTGCTCGCTCTCGACCCGGCGACGGGCGCCGAGATCTGGGCCTGGGGCGGCGTAGGTCCCGGATACGCGTCGCCGATCCTCATTGAGGTCGACGGCCACCGCCAGCTCGTGACGCTGACCGAGTCGTCGGTCGTCGGGCTCGACGCCGCCGCCGGCGCCCTGCTCTGGAGCGTGCCGTTCACCGACGAGTGGCACGAGAACATCATGACGCCGGTCTGGACCGGCGCCCACCTGGTGGTCTCCGGCCCGCGCCAGGGGACGCACGCGTTCGCGATCCGCCGCCAGGGAGACGACTGGAAGGCCGCGTCGGCCTGGAGCAACCCGGGCGTGACGATGTACATGACCACGCCGGTGCTCGCCGGTGGGATCCTCTACGGCCACTCGTCGACCCGCGCCGGCCAGTTCGTGGCTGTCGACGCTGCCACGGGCGCGGTGCGGTGGTCGAGCGAGGGACGCGAGGGCGAGCACGCATCGGTGCTGATCGCGGGCGACGACCTTCTGCTGCTGACCGGCGACGCCGAGCTGCTGGTGGCGGCGCCGAGCCCGGCCGGTTTCGCGGTCGCCCACCACTACGACATCGCTGACGGCGTCACCTGGACGGTGCCGGTGCCCCTTCCCGACGGTCTGCTCGTCCGCGACGCGACCGGCCTCTCGCGGCTCGTCGCGGCGGATTGACCGGCCGATCATGCGATCGCCGCTCCGCGAACGCCCACCCCCGATTCCGTGGCGCGTACTCGCGCCATCTCGCTCGACGCCGGCGCCCCGCTCGACAACTCGACCCACGGCTCCGGGGCCACGGCCCCCGGCGCGCGCCTTGCCACACGCCGGGGCCCACCGGTACCCTTTGACCGGCAACCGTTGCGCTTCCGCGCCACGCTCCCGGCGGCCCCAGTCGAGCCGAGGAATCGACGCCATGGCGAAGATCGAAGGAATCCGCATAGCGAACTACCGGGTGTTGAAGGACCTGACACTCGGAAAGCTGTGGAATACGCAGCAGGTCCAGCCCTTGACGCCGATGTCCGTCGTGATCGGGAAGAACGGGGTCGGCAAGAGCTCGCTCTTCGACGCCTTCGGCTTCCTCGCCGACTGCCTGAAGCTGGGCGTGGAAGAGGCGTGCGACGCACGGGGGCGGGGTGGATTCAACCGGATTCGGTCGCAGGGCAGCGATTCGGCCATTCGATTCGAGCTCTACTACAGACAGGGCGCGGGAGCGCGCCCCATCACCTACGAGCTGGAGATCGACGGGGACGACTCCGGACGGCCGTACGTCTCACGCGAACGCCTTCGGCAGCGCCGCAAGGGACAGAGCCACGGCCGGCCCTTCTCCTTCCTGATGATGCAGGACGGCAGGGGCCTGGCCTGGAAGGGAGAAGCGCAGGGCCGGCGATTCGATGAGACGCGCGACGCCTTGTCGGAGCTGGATTCGTTGATCGATCTCATCGAGAAGGGATTGCCGGGAGAGGAGACCGCCGAAACGGAGATCGTCGAGCTTCAGGACAAGCGCAAGCTCGGCATCGCCACGCTGGGCGCCCTGAAACAGCATCCCAGGATATCGTCGTTCCGGCAGTTCGTGGAAGGGTGGTATCTGAGCTATTTCACGCCGGATGCCGCCAGAAGCCTCCCGTTGGCCGGACCGCAGAAGCATCTGAACGTTCACGGCGACAACCTCGGCAACGTCGTGCAGTTCATGGAGCGGGAGCATCCCGACCGATTCCAGGGCATTCTGGATCGCATCGCCGACAAGATTCCCGGCATCGGCCATATCGCCGCCAGAAAGAGCCCCGATGGACGATTGCTGCTCCGCTTCAGCGACAGGGGATTCGCAGACCCGTTCTATGCGCAGCAGATGTCGGACGGCACGCTGAAGGTCTTCGCCTACCTGATCATGCTCGAGGATCCGCAGCCACCACCGTTCATCTGCATCGAGGAGCCCGAGAACGGTCTGTACCACAAGCTGCTGGAGGTTCTGGCCGAGGAGCTTCGCGCACACGCCACGGCCGGAAGGGATGCACCCCAGGTATTCGTCACGACACATCAACCTTACTTCGTCGACGCGTTGAAGCCGGACGAAACGTGGATTCTCGAAAAGCAGCATGACGGCTTCGCGACGATACGTCGGGCCAGCGACGACCCGATCGTCAGCGCGTTGTGGGACGAGGAACTTCCCCTCGGCGGCCTTTGGTACAGCGAATACCTGGACCGGAAGTAGACGAATGCACTTCGAGGTGTTGGTCGAAGACCAGTCCGGGAGCATCGCGCTCGATGTCGTGCTGGAGAAGATTGTCGGCACGAACGGACAGACTCACTCCTGGAGGCTGCATCCCTACAAGGGCGTCGGCCGGATACCGGCGAACCTGCACACCGTACCGAATCCGCGAAAGCGACTCCTGCTGAATCACCTGCCCCGGCTGCTGCGTGGGTACGGCCGGAGTCTCCAACTCGGACATCACTGCGTGCTCGTCGTCGTCGACTTGGACAGTCAGGACTGCGTCCAGTTCAAGCGAGAGTTGCTCGGGGTGCTGCAGACGTGCAACCCTCCTCCGACAACGCTGTTCAGGATTGCCATCGAGGAGGGCGAAGCCTGGTTGCTGGGAGATCGCGACGCCGTGAAGGCCGCGTATCCCAACGCGAAGGACGCTGTTCTGAACGGCTACAGGCAGGACAGCATCTGCGGGACCTGGGAGGTGCTCGCGGACGCCGTCCACCCCGGAGGATCTGCGCCGCTCAAGAACGCCGGGTACCCGACGGCGGGCAGGGCGAAGTGCGACTGGGCGCGCAACATCGCTCCCCGCCTCGACGTGAACCGGAACCGGTCGAAGAGCTTCCAGGTGTTCCGCGACGGCGTGAGGCGCCTGGCCGGCATCTGAGCTGCTGACCGGGCCCTGGCCCGCCAGTCGTCGCCGTAGAGTTTCGCGCCAGCGAAACTCCCAAGGCGACCGCAAGGTCGCGGCCGCGGCCTTCCCCTGGCGCCCGACCAACCCTCCAGGGGAGTCTGCGCGTCCTCTGGAGGCGGCGCCGTTCTACGGCGCGGATTCCTGGTCCGTCTTGTCCTTGAACTCGCAGAGATCCGCGATCACGCACGCGCTGCACCGGGGCTTGCGCGCCGTGCAGACGTAACGCCCGTGCAGGATGAGCCAGTGGTGGGCGCCGCGCCTGAACTCTCTCGGGACCCGGCGCAGCAGGCGGTCCTCGACCTCGCGGGGGGTCTTGCCGCGGGCGATCCGGGTGCGGTTCGAGACCCGGAAGATGTGGGTGTCGACGGCGATGGTGGGCTCGCCGAACGCGGTGTTGAGGACGACGTTGGCGGTCTTGCGGCCGACGCCGGGCAGGGCCTCGAGGGCCTCGCGGCTATGCGGCACCTCGCCGCCGTGCTCGTCGACTAGAATGCGGCAGGTCTTGATGACGTTGGCCGCCTTCGTGTTGAACAGGCCGATGGTCTTGATGCAGTCCCTGAGCCGGTCGAGGCCGAGGTCGAGCATCGCCTGGGGGGTGTTGGCGGCCGCGAACAGGGGACCGGTCGCCTGATTGACGCTGACGTCGGTGGCCTGGGCGGACAGCACGACGGCGACGAGCAGCTCGAACGGCGTCCGAAAATTCAGCTCGGTGGTGGGTTCGGGGTTCCCGGCCCGCAGGCGGGTGAAGATGTCGGTGCGCTTGATCTGGTTCATGAGCCGGACCGGCGGGCGTCGATTCGGCTATTATAGGCGCCGCCGGGCCGCCCCGGTCGAACCGCGCGTCGGGCCGAGGCCCGCCGGGCGGCGGGACCCCTTGCCACGGGCTGGCGGGCGGGAATGATGCAGACCAGGAGGCTCCCGGATACTTGTACCGTCCTCGCACCTGACGGATCGGAGATTCGCGAGCTGGTCGCGGTGCAGGGCGGCAGCCTGGTGCACTGCCGGCTGCCGCCGGGCGCGACCTCCGAGGCGGTCGTCCACGCGACGGTCGAAGAGGTCTGGTACGTCATCGAGGGACGTGGACAGGTCTGGCGCGCGCACGGCACGGCGGAGTCGGTGGTCGACGTGTCGCCCGGGGCCGCCCTGAGCATCGAGACGGGATGCCGCTTCCAGTTCCGCAACACCGGTGACGGCGATCTCTGTCTTCTCATCGTCACGATGCCGCCCTGGCCCGGTGCGCACGAGGCGCGGCCGGCGCCGGGCCGCTGGCCCGCCCCGAGCGGGTAGGGACGCAGGCGCGGAACGATGGCCGTCGCCCCACCCGAAACGCCCATCGAGGACGATGCCGCAACCCCCTTGGTGGTGGACGTCGACGGCGCCCTGGTTGCCGATGATCTGTGCCTCGAGGGCGCGGCGCGGCTGATCGCGCGATGCCCGCTGAAGGTCTTCGCGCTCCCGTTCTGGCTCCTGCGGGGCCGGGCCGCCCTGACGCGCAGGGTCGCCGAAGCGGTTCCGCTGCCCCCGTCGACGCTGGTGCTGAACCCGGTCGCGCTGCGGGAGATCGACGCGGCGAGGGCGGCCGGGCGCGAGGTGTGGCTGGCATCGGGCGCCGACCCGCGCGCGGTCGAGCCGTTGGCGGAGACCGTCGGCGCGACCGGCTGCATCACCTCCGACGACGGCGCCAATCTCACCGGCGAGACTCGGGCCGCCGCCCTCGTGGCGCGCTTCGGCGAGAGCGGATTCGACTACCTGGGCCACGCACGACGCGACTTGCCGGCTTGGCGGAGCGCCCGGCGGGCCATCGGCGCGGGGCTGTCCGCGGGTCTGGCCCGCACGCTGCGGGGGATCGACGGTGACGCCCGGCTGCTGCCGGGTGCGCCGGGCTCGCCGCTCGACTACCTGCGGGCGTTGCGTCCCCACCAGTGGATAAAGAACGCGATGGTGTTCGTGCCGCTGCTCGCGGATCACGGCACCGACGCAGGGCTGTACCTGAGGCTGCTCGGCGTGTTCGCGGCGCTGTCGGCCTGCGCGTCGGGCACCTATCTGCTGAACGACGCGCTCGATCTCCCCCACGACCGCCGGCACCGCCGCAAGCGGCACCGTCCGTTGGCGGCGGGCAGGACGGGGCTGCTGCCGTCGGTCGGAATCGGGTTCGCGCTGGTGACGGCGGGCCTCGCCGCCGCGTTCGGACTGTCGGTGACCGCCGGATACGGCGTCCTTGTCTACCTGGCCGCGACGTTGGCCTACTCGCTGTGGCTGAAGCGCAAGACGTTCATCGACGTCATCGTCCTGGCCCTGCTCTACGCAATTCGCGTGCTAATCGGCGCGGCCGCCGTCGCGGTCGCGCCTTCGCCGTGGCTGCTGGCGTTCTCGCTGTTCATATTTCTCGCGATCGCCATCGCCAAGCGGCAGACTGAGCTGGCCGGCGCGGAGGGCGCGGACGGGCGCGCCTACCACGCCGGGGACGGTCCCGCGATGGCCGCCCTCGGCGCCGGCAGCGGATTCGCGACGGTGGTGGTGCTCACGCTCTACATCCAGAGCCCGGAAGTGAGCGCCCGCTACCCGCAGCACGAGCTGCTGTGGCTGGTCTGCCCCCTGCTGGTCCACTGGCTGGGGCGGCTGACGCTGCTCGCCGGCCGCGGCGCGGTGCACGACGACCCGGTGGTCTTCGCGATGCGCGACCGCACGAGCTGGCTGACCGGCCTGGCCATCGCCGCCACCGTCCTGGCCGCGCTCCGGGAGCCCTAGCAGCCCGGGGTGGAACCCCGCGTAGCATCGAGAGTGGCGAGGGAGCCGGCGGGCTGCATCCCTCCCGCGTACAGGGCGGTCGGGGTGCAGCGCCGCTCGAATGCAGCGAGGACTCTCGCCACGGGCTGCCAGGCGGCAGCCCGTGTCCTGCCCTACATGAACTCGCGAATCAGCTCCCCACGCGTGTCGGCGTCGACCGTGCAGTCCTGGTGCACGAGCGGCACGCCCGTGGTCAGGGCGGGGTCGAGCGTGTCCAGCGACGGCTGCGGGTCAGGATTCTGGTAGAAGAGCCCGATCGGGATCTTCGGGTCCCACTCCAACGCCCTGTCCATGGCGGCGTGGAAGCTGCTCGTGTCGTGCGATTCCTCTTCGAGCTTGTAGATCCGTTCGCGGAAATACTGATAGGTGTTGAGCTTGTTGAACGTCACGCACGGGCTGAACACGTCGATCAGGGCAAACCCCTTGTGCTGGATGCCCGCCTTGTACAGCTCCGCCAGATGCTTGGGCTGGCCGCTGAACCCGCGAGCGACAAACCCGCATCCGGCCGCCAGCGCCAGCGCCATCGGGTTCAGCATCCCCTCCAGGTTGCCGAACGGGCTGGTCTTGGTCTTCATGCCGGTCTCGCTGGTCGGCGAGACCTGGCCCGTCGTCAGCCCATAGATCTCGTTGTTCATCACGATGTAGGTCACGTCGATGTTCCGACGCATCGCCTGGATGAAGTGGTTGAGACCGATGCCGTACCCGTCACCGTCGCCGCCGGTGCCGACGACGGTCATGCTCTGGTTCGCGAGCTTGCAGCCGGTCGCGAACGGCAGCAGCCGTCCGTGCAGGGTGTGGACGCCATACGACCGGATGAAACCGGGCAGGTTGGAGGAACACCCGATGCCCGAGACCACCATCAACTCGTGGGGCGGTATCTGGAGCTCGGCGCAGGCCTTGTAGAGCGACGTGAGCACACCGAAGTCGCCGCAGCCGGGACACCAGTCGGGGTGGACCTCGGATTTGAAATCCTTGACTTCCACGAGGGTTGCAGGAGGTGTCATCGTTGTTTCCTCACGCCTTGGCCGGCACACCGGGCCTGGTGACCTGTTTCAACCCCTCCCACGGACCACTGGTCCCGGTGGGATGGTCGGTTCGCCAACCGGGCTCGGTTGACAGGACGTTGACGATCGTCTGACCGTCGATGATGTCGCCGACCGCGGACACGATGTGCTTCGGCTCGAACGGCTCGCCGTCGTACTTCCGGATGTGCCCGTCGGCCACGATGCCGGTCTCCGCCCGCAAATGCCGGGCGAACTGGCCGCTGTGGTTGTTCTCGATGATGATGAGCCGCCGGCTCTTCTCCACGACGGCCGCGACGTCGTCGCAATGCAGCGGGATGATCGTCTTGATCTGGAGGTGGTTCACCGAAACCCCGGCGGCCGTGAGCCGTTCGGCCGCCTCCTTGATGACGCCCCACGTCGAGCCCCACCCGAGCAGGGTGGTCTCGGCGTCGGCCGGTCCTTCCAGGATCGGGGCCGGCAGGTCCTGGAGAATGGTCGACAGCTTGCGGTGCCGCTTGTCGACCATCTTCTTTCGCCGGATCGGGTCGGTGAAGACATCGCTCAACAGCACGCCGTCCTCGTCGTGCTCGTCCGTGCCGGATGTATACAGATACCCCGGGAGCCCCGGAATCGCTCGAGGCGATATACCCGAGGGCGTGTCCTTGTAGCGCAGATACGGATCCTGCCGCGACCCGTCGGCGGTGGTGATCAGCTCGCCGCGGTCGATCGGGAACCCGACGTCCAGGATCTCGGTGGCGACCGTTTCGCTCCCCTCGCAGAGCAGCAGATCGCCCAGGATCAGGACCGGGAGCTGATACTTGTCCGCGACGTGGAAAGCCGCCGCCGGGGTCACGAAGCAGTCCCCCATGCTGAGCGGGGCGAGGACGACGCGCTCGAAGTCGCCCTGGCTGGCGCCGAAAGCCTGATTCAGGTCGGCCTGCTCGGTCTTGGTGGGCACGCCGGTGGAGGGTCCCGCCCGCATGACGTTGATGACGACCGCCGGGGTCTCGAACATGGCCGACATGCCGATCGCTTCGGTCATCAGGGCAAACCCCCCACCCGAGGTGGCGCACATCGCGCGCACCCCCATGTGGTTGGCCCCGATGCACATGTTGACGACCGAGATCTCGTCCTCGACCTGCCGCACACAGATACCGAGCCGCTTTGCGTGATTCGCGAACCACTCCAGGACGTGCGTGGCGGGGCTCATCGGATAGGCGACGTAGAACTTGCACCCGGCCAGGGCGGCGCCCATCGCCAGGAGCTCGTTGCCGGAGCACTGCGCCCACTTCTGGTCGGTCGGATGGAGCGGCGTCGCGAGCGGCCGGAAGTTCTTGGCCGCGTAGTCGTAGCCGTTCCGGGCGGCCTCGACGTTCTTCTGAACGACCGCCGGCTTCTTGGCGAACGTCGTCTCGAAGACGGATGCGAGCGTCTCGAACCCCAGACCCATCAGCTGCACCGCCGCCCCGACCGCCACGGTGTTCTGCATGACGGGCAGCTTGGCCGAGTCGGGGGCCAGGTCGGGCACCGGCAGCCCGCACAGCTGGACGCCGGCCGGCGGGTCGTAGCTGGGCTGAAACTTGGCGCCGTTGTAGAGGCAGACGCCGCCGGGCTGCAGCTCCTGCAGGTGCCGATCGAGCGAGTCCTGGTTGAGGGCGATCGCCACGTCGACCTGGTCACCCTGGTTGAGCGGTTTCCTGGCCGAGAAACGCAGACGCAGCCAGGAATGCCCGCCGCGAATGACCGACTGGTAGCTGTTGTAGCTGTACCCGGCGATGCCCTGCCTGGCCATGGACAACACCAGGGTATTGCCCGCGGAAGCCGTGCCGTCGCCGGCTGCGCCTCCGATACCAACAACGACTTCTGGTTCTGACATATCCACCTCGGGGCTCCCTCGGACCGGCGCCGGTCAGGTCGCGGCCGATCCTGTACAACGGGGCACGACAGGCAACTCGGATGCCCGATGCCCGCTACATTTTAATCGCGACCGACCGCCACGGCAACGCCGGCGATTCTTCATGCATAATTCGGGACTGGGAGTCTGCGCTGCAGGAGACTTCAGCCCCTGCACGGGGTGCGGTTCGGGGTCCATGACCCCCATATTGCGGAGTCCGATCGCGCCCGGAGTCGTTCCCCGGCGCAGACGTCGGGGCTCCCGGTCACGCGATCAAGGCGATGGAGCTGTCGGGATGGGGCCGTTACCCGGTGCTGGATTGCCGGCTCGCGCGGCTTCGGCGATGCGAGGAGCTCGGCGACCTGCTGGCGCGGCACCGCACCCTGATCGCGCGCGGCAACGGGCGTGCCTACGGCGACGCCGCGCTGAACCCGGGGCTGACGCTGTCCATGCTGGCGATGGACAGGCTGCAGGCGTTCGACGCGGAAACGGGTTTGCTGACGTGCGAGGCGGGGGTGCTGCTGTCGGACATCCTGGCGACGTTCGTCCCCCGGGGCTGGTTTCCCCCGGTGGTTCCCGGCACCGAGCTCGTCACCGTCGGCGGCATGATCGCAGCCGACGTGCATGGCAAGAACCATCACCGCGACGGCTCTTTCGGCGCCCACGTGGAGTCCCTGACGCTGGCGACGGCGGACGGCGAGACCCGGCTCTGCAGCCGCTCGGAGCATGCGGGCCTCTTTCGCGCGACTCTGGGCGGCATGGGCCTGACCGGCGTGATCCTGTCCGCCAGCTTTCGCCTGCGCCCCGTCGACTCCGCGTTCATTCTGGCGGACACCGTCGCCACGCGGGACCTCGACGACACCATGGCCCTGTTCGAGGCGTCCCGGGACCGGCCCTACAGCGTCGCCTGGATCGACTGTCTGGCGGGCGGCGCCAGGCTGGGCCGCGCGCTGGTGTCCCGCGGCGCGTGGCTGCCGCGGGGCTCGCTGCCGGCGCGCCTCGCGGCGAACCCCTTGCGCGTTGCGTCTCCAGCGGCGCTGGCGGTCCCCGGCGACGCGCCGTCCGCGCTGCTCAATCGGAGGTCGATCCGCCTGTTCAACGCGCTGCACTACCGGTGGGGACGGGTACGCCGCGGCGAGCGCCCGGTCCACTACGGCGGGTTCTTCTTTCCGCTCGACCGCATCGAGGCCTGGAATCGTCTGTACGGGCGGCTCGGTTTCGTGCAGTACCAGTGCGTGCTGCCGAAGGCCGAGAGCCGGCGCGGCGTCGCGGCGCTGCTCGCATGCGTCTCGGCGGCCGGGCAGGGCCCGTTCCTCACCGTCCTGAAGCTGTTCGGGCCGGCCGGCGAGGGAATGATGTCCTTCCCCCTGGAGGGCTATACCCTGGCCCTGGACTTCCCGATGCGCTCCGGCACGGTAGAGCTGCTGAACCGCCTCGACGCCATCACCCATGCCCACGGCGGGCGCGTGTATCTCGCCAAGGACGCCTGCTGCGCGCCGGAACGCGTGCGGCAGGGCTATCCTCGCCTCGACGAGTTCAACGCCATGCGGACCGAGGCGACCCGCGGCGCACCCCGGTTCGCCTCGGCGTTGTCGCGGAGGCTCGCGCTGTGAAGATCCGCGAGACCGTGCTGATCATCGGCGCCACGTCGGACATCGGCCGCGCCGTCGCCCGGCGCCTGGCCCGGGACGGCTGCGCGTTGCAGCTCGCGGCCCGCGATTCCGAGAAACTCGCCGGAGAGGTTCAGGACATGCGGGCGAGGACCGCCGCGGCGGTGAACGGGCACCGTTGCGACGTGCTCGATGCGGACGGCGGGGTCTCGCTGCTGGACGCGCTCGAGGTGCTTCCCGACGTGGCCGTGTGCGTCGTGGGGCTGCTCGGCGATCAGAGAGCCGCCCAACGCGACGGCGCGGTTGCCCAACGGATCATGCGGACCAACTACGTCGGGCCCGCCCTGCTGATGGCGGCGCTGGCGGAACGGTTCGAGCAGCGCGGCAGCGGCGTGCTGGCCGGGGTGAGCTCGGTGGCGGGCGACCGCGGGCGCGCCTCGAACTACGTCTACGGCTCCGCCAAGGCCGGCTTCTCCGCGTTCCTGTCCGGCCTGCGCCACCGCCTCGCCGGCTCCGGCGTTCACGTCGTCACCGTCAAGCCGGGCTTCGTCCGCACCCGCATGACCGACGGCCTGGACCTGCCGCCGCGGCTGACGGCCGAGCCGGACGAGGTGGCCCGGGCGGTAGCCACCGCGATCCGCCGGCGGCGGGACGTGGTGTACGTGAGACGCGTCTGGCGCCCGATCATGCTGATCGTGCGAGCCCTCCCCGAGCGCGTCTTCAAGCGCACGAGACTGTAGCGGAGAACGCCGCGGAGGGCTTCGATGTTGACGGCCGCGGCCGGCGTGGATAGATTCAGGGACGAATCGACAATGACGCTCCGGCGTCTTCCGCGGGGCGTTCGCCGGCACCGGGCGCTACCGTGCGGTCTCGCGCCGGCGCGTCCCGGATGACTCGACCGCTCTCCCTCATCGCCGCGATTCTCTGCGCCGGCGCCGCCCTCCAGGCGCTGCTCTGGTCGCGCCAGTGGATCTACGGCGACCAGTACGCCCTGCTCCTGTCCGGCATCGGGGTCCTCGAGACCGGCAACCTGCCGCCGTTCGCGAAGACCATGAGCGGCGGCGGCCGCATCCCCGGCGCCCTGCTGCCGCTCCTCGTCGCCGCCCCGCTCGAGATGTGGGCCGACTATCGGGCCCCGGGACTGCTCATCGGCCTGTCCCACCTCGCCGCCGCCGCCATCCTGTCGGTCTGCATCGGGCGCGCGCTGGGCGCCCGCTTCCTCGCCGCCTATCTCGCGGTGTACTGGCTGTCTCCCTGGCGGCTCTACCACGCCGGCTTCGTGTGGGAGCCGGCCTACGTGTTCCTGCCGGCGGCGCTGCATCTCGCCAGCGCGTACCGGCTGCGCGAACGGCCGCATCGGGGGTGGAGCCTGCTGCATGCCGCCACCCTGACCCTGGCGCTGCAGCTCCATGGATCGTTCCTCGTGCTCGTGCTCCTGACCGCGGGGCTCGCGGCGGGGCGGCGCATCCGCCTGGACGTCCGGGGGTGCGTCCTCGGCGTTCTGGCCGGGGGGCTCACCCTCGTTCCCACCGCGCTGGCGTTCGTCGCCGGCCGCCTGCCGCGGATTCTGCCCGGGAACACCGACGAGCTTTCCCCGGTGCTCGTCGGTCTGGTGAACCTGCCGAAGAGCCTGGCCTACTGGTGGCGCCTCGGCTCGCTGTATATCGGAAGGCGGTTGGAGCAGACGGTCTACGCCGAGGCGGAAGCGGCGGCCTCGGGAGCCGAGACCGCATTCGCCTCGGGGCTGACCAGCGTCGTCATCGGGGTGAGCACCGTGTCGGTGGCGCTCGCGGTGTTCGCGTCCTGGCGCTACTTCCGGCGGCATCCGTCCTTCGACCCCGACGACCCCGACCGCCGGAGGCCGCAGGCGGACTGGCTCCGCGCCTACGCCGGGTGGTGTCTGGCCGCCCTGTGCGCGGCGGCCACCCTGTCTCCCGTTCCGGTCCAGGGCTGGCACGTCGTGATCGCGTTCCACGCCGCGTGCCTGCCGGTGGCGGCCTGGTTGGACGCCGCGTTCCGAGCCCCGTCCCGCCTGCTGCGGGCCGGGGCCGCGACGTTCATCCTGCTGGAGGTGGTCGTCGTGCTCCTGCTGGCCTTCGGGCATCCGATGTATCGGCCGGTCTCCGGCGACGCACTGCTTCGTCAGGACCTGCCCGACGCCGTCCGCCCGCTCATTCCCGAGCGCCCCCGTTGACGCCGCCGCCGCCGCGGCTTTGAGAGCGCGCGGCAGGGACGCCCCCGAACCCAGTCTTGTTGGCCATGACCCGCGAGCTCCCAAGCTATGTGGCTATGTGAATGTCGCGACGACGGTCTTCAAGCGGCCCGCGGCCGTACGCGCCCGCGGGCGCTATCATCTCACCCCAGTCGGGGCCAAGCGGGGACGATCTCCGGTACGGGTCGAGCGGCGCCGCACCGGCCGCCGGACCGCATGGGCCGCGTGCGGAAGTCCGCGGGGCTCAGCCGGCCAGCAGGATCAGATCGAGCCCCTCGAATCGGCGGAAGCCCCGGTCGAACGTCGCGAGACGGTAGCGGCCGGCGCGCGCGAACGCGGCGAGGTAGGCGTCGGTCCAGAAGCCCGTCGAGAAACGCCCGCTCCGGCAGGCGCCGGCGAGGTGCTCGTCGATGCCCGCGGGCTCCGGCAGAAAGCTGACGCCCCGTTGAGCGGTCACCCGCGCCACGACCTCCCACGCCCGCGAGTGATCGAGACGGCGCGGGCCCATCACGCGCTCGTTCGACAGCAACCGCAGCACGCCGAGCTGCGTCAACCGGCAGAAGCCGGGGCGGTGGCCGGCCGGAACGACGTCGTCCCGCCACCAGCGGCTGGCGGCCCGGTGGTGCGGATGCTCCGTGACGAGCGTGGCCACCCACAGGTTGACGTCAGCGAGGATGGGCGTCACGGTCGATGTCCTCGCGGTCGAGCAGCCGCTGGGCGCCGTCGCCCTCGAGATCCCGCATCGCCGGCCCGGTCGTGCCGGAAATGAGGGGAAAGACGCAATCCGGCCCCAGCGTCTGCTCGTCGAGGCCGCTTCGATCGGCCGGCTCCGGAGAGCCGTCGGTCTCCTGAAGCAGGCGCTGCAGCGCCTCTCGCACCAGGTCCTTGAGGCGCAGGCCGCGCAGGGCCGCCTCGGCCTTCGTGCGCCGGAGAAGATCGTCGGGAATGTCGATGGTGGTCCGCATGGCGATGACATCTTAGCATCGATGATGCATTGATGCATCGGCAGCCTTGCGGCTCGCGGCCGGCCAGGAACGTGACCACTCTCCGGCAGCGGAGATTCACGCCGCGGTGGATTCCACGACGAGCTGGCGGCCGAGCAGGCGCAGCGCCTTGTGGAGACGGTTCGCGGCGGTGGCGTGGCGCGGATCGAGCATGCGGCGGACCACCTTGTCGTCGACGCCGAGGCGCCGGGCGAACGCGAGCCGCGACAGGCCGCTGTCGCGGAACGCCAGCACCAGCGCCGCCTTGGCGGCCATCGTCGGCGGCACCGCGACCCGATGCTCGCGGGGGCGCCGCGCGCTGGGCCGCGGAATCGGCTCTCCGTCGACGAGGCGCCCCGCGATGGCTTCCTCCAGCGCGTCCCCGGCCTCCGTCAGCGCCTCGGCCTCGTCCCGGCCGGATGTCAGGCACTCCGGCAGGTCGCGGAACGACACGACGACCTCGTCGGGTCCGGCCCGCTGCAGGCGTGCCGGGTAGATGAACCGCATGAACCACCTCCACATTGCGGGACGACTACCGGAGGTCTCGCTGGGTGAGACCCAATTGGTGGAGCATGGCGGACAGCAATCCGGGACCGATTTCCTTGCGGCGACCCTTCATCACGGTCTTGCGGTCGCCGTAGTGGAGCACAACATGGCTGCCCTTGCCGCGCTTCATGTCGATGCGAACCGGCACGCCCCGCTCGCGTCCGATCATGGTCCCACGGTCGATGAAGTGGCGCCCCCTCACGGAGCGAGAACACGATAGGACAGAAGTGTCCGAATAGCAAGAACGCCGACCCGCCCTCCCCGGAACGCGGGCGAACGTCCGACGCAGCCTCTCACCTTAACCCCAGTCCCGCAAGCCCGACGCCGCAGCCGCCGACCGCGCGAGGCGGAGCCGAGGGCCCATGGGGCGCCAAACCCACGTCACCTGGGGCTCGGTGCCCCTGAGCCTGAGCCGGTACCGGGCGCACTGCCGACACTGCCGGACTCAGCGCCAACCGTCGCCATGACCGGTGTTGCCCTTCGGCGTAAGAATCCGTACCATCGCAGTATGGTTTCAAGACTCACGACGAAGGGTCAGGTGACGATTCCCAAGCCGCTTCGCGACAGCCTGGGGCTCGCGCCCGGCCAAGAACTCGAGTTCGAGGAACGGGAAGGCGCGCTGATCGTCAGGCGCCGCCCGTCGGTGGACCCGCTTCGAAGGCTCGTCGGCCTGCTCGGCAAGCAGGTCGACGTTGACGCCTATCTCAACGAGACGCGGGGCCCAGCCTGGCAACCCGGGCGAGACGCCGGAGAGGCCGGCTCCTCGTGATCACGGCTCTCGACAGCTCCGTGCTTCTCGATGTCCTGACTGACGATCCGCTCCGTGGGCCGGCGTCCGTGCGCGCACTCGACGACGCTCGCCGCCTCGGACGCGTGGTGATCTGTCCGATTGTCTGGGCCGAAGTTGGCGCGAGGAATTGTCAAATGTTGTGGATCGGCCCTTGACGTGATCAGGCGGCCTCCTTCCGATCCTCCGTCTGCAAGCTGATCTGGATGACGCCATCGACGAAGGCCACGCCGGCCCGGACCAGGGGCAGCAGGTGCGCCCCGTTCAGCCGGCGCCATCGCCGTTGCGCCATCGCCACCAGCTTGTAGGCCATCAGGAGCCCCTTGGTGCGCGAGCCAGCGCCCTTCGTCACCCGCTGCCGAAGACGCACCGTCGCAAACACCGATTCGATCACGTTCGACGTCCGCAGGTGAAGCCAGTGCTCCGCCGGGAAGCCGAAGAACGCCAGCAGCGCCTCCCGGTCCTCTGCCAAGCACGCCGCCGCCTTCGGGTACTTCGCCTCGAACTCGGCAACGAAGGCGTCGATGCCACGCTCCGCGTCGGCCTTCACCGGCGCATACATGATGTCCCGCAAAGCCCGCTTCGCACGCGGCCGAAGACGCTTCGGCAGCTTGTCGAGCACGTTGGCCAGCTTGTGGCACCAGTCCCGCTGCACCGTCGTCTCCGGCCACACGTCCCGCAACGCCGACCAGAAGCCCAGCGCCCCGTCCCCAATCGCCACCGCCGGCGCCCGCAGTCCACGCCCACGCAGGTCCCGCAGCACGCTCGCCCAGCTTTCCTGGCTCTCCCGATAGCCGTCCTCCAGCGCCACCAGCTCCTTGATGCCGTCCGCCCGCACCCCGATCACCACCAGCGTGCACAGACGGTCCTCCTCAAGCCGGATGTTGAAGTGAATCCCGTCGACCCAGACGTAGACGTAGTCGCAATCCGACAGGTCGCGGCGCTGGAACGCCTCGTACTCCTCGTCCCAGGCCGCCGTCAGCCGCGAAATGGTCGTCGGACTCAGGCCTGCCGCGTCCTTCCCCAGCAGCGCCGGCAGCGCCTCCCGGAAGTCGCCCGTCGACAGACCTCGCAGATACAGCAGCGGCAGCACTTCGGAAACCTGCGGAGAGCGGCGCATATAGGGGGGCAGAATGCGGCTGGTGAACCGCTCGCGGCCGCCGTCGCCATCGACCCGCTTGTCGTTCACCCGCGGCGCCCGCACCCGCCACGTGCCCGCCCCGCACGTCACCGTGCGTTCCTGCGCCTGGCCGTTCCGCACCACCAGCCGCCGCCCGGCCGCGTCGCGCGTGTCTCCGAACCGCTCGATGTACTCCGCCACCTCGGCCTCCAGGGCCGTCATCAGCATCCGCCGCGCCCCCTCGCGAGCCAGCGTGTCCAGTGTCGGCGGTTCGGCCGGTTCCTCGTCCGGGCCGACGTTGCCGACCCCTTCACCAGCCAACGTCGTCGTGTGTTCGTCGCCGGCCGCGGGGTTGTCTTCGCTCCTGTTGTCGGGTACCGTCAGCATGGGTGGTGTCTCCTTCCCCCCGGCGTGCCAGCCAGGGTGTTTTGGGTTGATTCACACGGAAGGATACGCCACCTGTCTCACGCCCCGATCCACAACATTCGGTTATACCTCAGTTGGCGCGTGCTTCCCCCACATCGACGAGATGCGCCGCGCTCTGACCGACGCCGGTATCCATTTCGATCCTTCGACGAGCCATCCGCCATCCCTGGCCGCTCGACAGTGGCGCCACTATCGACAGCGCGGAGGCACCGAACCCGCATGATTGCCGACTTCTTCGTCGGCGCGCACGCGCTCGCCCGTACTCAGGCGCTCCTCACCCGGGACCGCGGATTCTATCGCCGCTGCTTCGAGCCCCTTCGCGTTCTCGACCCCGAGCCACCCCACTGAGGTCCCGTCCCTGTCTCACTAGAACAGGCATATCGATGCCACTCGACGCAATCGAACTGGGCCGGAGGTGTCGACGGGTTCGGACACAGATTCTCGACATGACTCTCGACGACGCCTCCGCACGTACCGGTATCGTGGCCGCTCGCCTTGAAGCGATCGAGGGCGGTCGTATCGAGCCGACCGGCGACGAAGTACTCATCATTGCCGACGCCTACTGTGAACCCGTTGAGTACTTCATCTTGAGCGAACGTTCCGCCAGCATTGAGAAAGCATCTGACCTCTATCGGATGTACGGCGACACGTTCTCATCTCAAGATCGCCGTAGCATACAGGAATTCCTCATGCTATGCCGGATGGAGCACCAGATCGAAAGTCTACTCGGAAGCCGACCCCGGGTTTCTGATTTTCGACCCGGCGGTCTTGTTCCCCATATGAAGACAGCCGGGCAACAGGTTGCCGAAAGGCTCCGTGACACATTTTCTTTCGAAGACGCTCCCATCGACGATCCGTTTCATCTGTCACGAAGGCTCGGATGTCACGTCTTCAGAAGAAGGTTGCTCAATTCCCGTGTTTCCGGACTCATGCTACGCCACGAGGATTTCGGGCCGTGTATTCTAGTGAACTATGTGGAAGGTCCCTACCGACAGAACTTTTCCGCCGCGCACGAGCTATGCCATGCCTTACTTGACAATGATCATACGGTGACAGTCACCTTCGAAGAGCCCGAAGACGAGAGACGGGAAGATCTCCAGAAGCGAGAATGGCGAGCGAATTCGTTTGCGTCTCACTTGCTGTTCCCTATCAGGGCTCGCCACCGCCTACACTTGGGTAAAACGACAGACGATCGTGCTAGAGCAGTGAAGCAGGCCGCGCAAGAGTACCATGTCAACCCCGTCGTCGTGCTTTATGCACTGCAGGAAACGAACCGACTGACGCAACGAGAAGTCGCGCGCCTGAAGCCCTTGCTGACAATTTCAAGGACCGAGCAGGACGCTGCCGATATGGCGGGCGAGACAGCCAAGATACGCCAGGGCCGAAGAGCACTTCTTGCGCGAGGCCTGACCCCTGAGTACGTTCAGACATGCCTTCGTGCTCATCGAGAGGGCCAAATATCCTACGGAAAGCTCGCCGACGCTCTGCTTGTATCGGCCATCGACGTTCCACGCGTCGTTGTGGCACTTGGTCTCGACGCCACCACTCTAAGCGGGGAAACACCGTGATCCCTGATTCCTTCCATCCGGTAAGTGTTACTGACACTTGCGCCATCTGGAATCTCGTTGGTTCCTTCACTTTGTTTCAAACGGCACGACAGAAGGGTCTTTCATTCATTATTACTGACACGGTGTCGTATGAATGTTTCGTCAAGTCTAGAGGCAGGGCTCCATCAGAGGAACACGAGAGACTACGCCAACGCTTAGCCAAGCACATAGAGCGATCCGAAGTCAGCCAATTCCAAGTCTCCATAGACGATCTTCGGGATGTTATTGGTGCTGCGCGTGAGCAGGGTCTTGATAGGCGGCTCGGATATGGTGAGATCTCTTGTGCAGCTCTGGCTCGTCGTTTGCGGCAAGCCGTGCTAACGGACAACAAGAGGGACTTCAGGGCCATCGAAGTACTGATCGACGGCCTCCTGCAGACGACGCCGCGGCTCCTGGGATGGCTATACCTTGTTGGTTGCCTGACAGACGGAGACGTCAAGGATGTCCTGGGCGAGCATTCTGACGGCGGCGGGCACATGTCGCCGATTTACAAACGGGCCCACCGTGAGGCATGCGAACAGCGTCTCATGCGTCAGGTGTCAGGGTAGACCATCCGCCAGATAGGTGGGACCATTGTAGATTTAATTCCTTGCTTCGGACCGTGCGCCCTGAAACGGGCCGGAGCTGCCCGCTGACGCGTTTGTCCGGGTTTGGTTGATTGTGCCCCACACCTGTGGGTGTCCGGCCTACGGCTCGGCGATGCGGTAGACGGCCTCGGCGGTGCGGATGATCAGGCTGTCGTCGAGGATGGCGGGGGTGGCCATCGTGAACTCGTCCAGCGGGTTCTCGGCGAGGACCCGGAACTCGGGCCCCGCCTCGATGACGTAGGTGGTCCCCTGCTCGCTGAGGGCGAAGACCTTGCCGTTGTAGGCCCAGGGCGAGGCGGTGAAGGCGTGGCCGACGTCGATGCGCGTGCGCCCGTAGACCTCGGCGCCGGTCCGGGCGTCGTGGGCGGTCATCATCCCGCGGTCGAGCAGGGTGTAGTAGTAGTCGCCGTAGACGAGGGGCGAGGGATGGTAGGAGCCGCCCTGCTCGAGCGACCACGCCACGTACTCGTTGGCGGTCTCGCCCTCCGCCAGCGAGATGTCCCCGCTCGCGCCGGGCCGTATCGCGTAGACGGGGCGGAAGAAGTCGGCGATGTAGCCCGACTCGAGGTAGAGCAGCCCGTGGGCGGCGGTCGGGGTCGGGATGACGATGGACGACATGCCCGACAGCCCCCACAGCTCGCGGCCGGCGAGATCGTACGAGCGCACCCGGTCGGTGCCGGTGGTGACGATCTCGGTGCGCCCGTCGTGCTCCCAGACGTAGGGCGTGGACCAGTTGCTGCCCTCGTCGCGGTCGGTGCGCCACAGCTCGGCCCCGGTCTCGGCGCTCAGCGCCGCGAGGTAGGACTGCTCCTCGTTGTCGACGACGAGGTAGACACGGCCGTCGTGGAGCACCGGCGACGACGCGGTGCCCCACCCGTTGCGGGTTTCCGCCGGGGGCAGGTCGCGCGACCAGCGCACGGTTCCGTCGAAGCCGAGGGCGAAGAGGCCGACGTTGCCGAACAGCACGTAGAGGCGCTCGCCGTCGGCGACCGGGGTCTCCGACGCGAACGTGTTCTTGAGGTGATGCGACGACCGCGGCAAGCCGGCGTGGACCTCGGTGCGCCAACGCGTCTCGCCGGTCTCGAGGTCGAGGGCGTAGACCAGCCAGTGGTGGACGTCCCGCGGGGTGGCGCGCTCGCCGCCGCGGTACCAGCCGCTCTCGGGCGACTCCACCTCTCCGTCGCTCGCGACGGTGGTGACGAACACGAGGCCGCCGGCGACGATCGGCGAGCTCCAGCCGAGGCCCGGGATCGGCGTGCGCCACGCGACGTTCTCATCGGCGCTCCACCGCTCGGGCAGGTTCGGGTTGTCCGCGACCACGCCGGTCGCGGCGGGTCCGCGGAACTGGGCCCATTCCTGGGCCGCGGCGCCATCCACGGGCAGCACCGCGACGGCCGCGAGCAGCAGTGCGCTCCGTACCACCACAGCGAGACGGTCGCCAATCAAAGCTCTCGCAATCACCATCAAAACCATGTCGTCACTTTTTCCTGCGCCTGGCGCCGGTGCTCCGGCTTGACGTGCGCCAGGACCGTCGCCATCGCCATGGCGAGCGCGCCCAGGTCGTCGGCGAATCCGACCCCCGGCATCAGGTCGGGGATGGCGTCCAGAGGCGTGATGAAGTAGCCGAGCGCGCTCACGATGACCGTCTTCGCCCAGACCGGCGTATCACCGTCCAGGCAACAGTAGTACAGCACGAGGACCTGCTCGATGGTGTCCCGGCCCGCCCGCCCGGCGAAAGCGGCGATCTTCTTCCACAGCGACTCTTCGCTGTAGGCCGAACCGTAGTCCTGCTCCGGACCGGCGCCGCCGGCGTCAGCCGCCATCCCGCGCCTACTCCCGCCGGAAGACGGCGACATCGCTGCCCCTCGCCACGAAGACGTGCGTGGCATCGACCGCGACCGGCCCGGTCGGCCCGCCGGCATCGGACGACGCGGCGAGCACGGGCCGCGCGGGATCGGTCAGGTCGAACGCCTGCAGCAAGCCGCCGCCGGCCGTATAGAGCCGGCGTCCCCACAACGCCACGCCGCTCGGCGGCACCTCCGCCGGCACCACGGCTGCGACGCGCGGCGCGGCCGCATCGGACACGTCCACCGCCTGCAGCCCGCCCCGCCCGCTCACGATGCAGACGACGGCCGGCGGCTCGCCGCCGGTCGAGCCAACGTCCGGCGCGAAAACCTGAAGGACGGGGTCGCGGCCGAGCGACAGCCCACCCTCGACCCGGGGAGAGGCCGGGTCGGACACGTTGACGACCATCAGCCCCGCGGGCTGGTCGGCGACGAAGACGCGCGGGCCCGCCGCTGCGATGCCCCGCGGGAACCCGTCGGCGAGATACTCCCCCGCGCGAGTCGGGTCGCCGGCCACGTCGACGATGTCGAAGCCGATGGAGTTGTCCGCCGTGAAGAGATAGCGGCCCGACCCCGCCACCCCGACCGCCTGCCCGCGGGTGGGGGCGGTGCCGGTCAGCGCCGGGGCCGACGGGTCCGACAGATCGAGGCGACGGAGCCCGTCGTGGCTGTTGGCGACGTAGGCTATGGCCCCGTCGACGACGACCCCGAGCGCTGGCTGATCGAAGTCGAGGCGCCCGACGACCTCGGGCGACCCGGGCCGCGTGACGTCGATGACGTGGACGCTCGACCCGACGGCCGCAACGACGAGCCCGTCGCCCGCGGCCAGGGCGGTCACCGGACCGGGGACCGGGACGGACGCGACCCGCGCGAGCGGCGGCGCCTGGGCCGAAGCGTCGACCGCCGCCGACAGGGCCAGCGCGAGAGCGACCGCCCGCATGCACCCCCGTACCACGGCCGGCCCCGTCCAGCGCCGCTGCACGACGGCCGTCGCCGTCCGGCGCCCCTGCGCCACGGCTGACGCCGGCCGGCACCCCTCTACTGCGGGCATCACCGTCCGGCACTCCTGCGCGACGGCCGTCACTGTCCGGCGCTCGCGCCGCCGAAGCGGAGCCACGTGTCCGGCGGGGCGGCCTGGCCGACGCCGGGCTGCGACCAGTCGCAGACCCCGGCCGAGAAGGTCTGCTCGAGCGTCGCGCGCTGCTCCGCCGTCAGGTCGACGTCGTAGTCGTCCGGATCGACCGGCTTGAGCTGGCACTTGAGGACATCGCTACCGACCGGCGCGCCGGCCACCTCGCGCGGACCCGGGGCCGAGGGATACAGCTCCTCGCACCGGCCGCTGCCCCGCACCATGGGCTCGGCGATCTTGACGGGGTCGTCGTCCCGGCTCCAGCACGCGTCGACGAGGTCGGCCGGCTTGGCCCGGGCCGATCCGGTCGAGGGCCGCCCCGGACGACTCGTCGGCGGACAGCGCCCCGAGCCATTCGTCCATCTGGCGCAGCGCCTCCTGGGCCACGGGGCTGGCCGTCGAGTACAGCCCGTAGCGGTCGTCCTCGACGAGCATGACGTGGTTGTCGGCCCGCCCGTTGGCCCGCTGCAACCGGTCGCGCAGCGAGAACGAGTGGTACCGCACGTGCACGTCGCCGTTGTCGCGGTCGTCGCTGTAGGCGCGGTAGTCGATGATCGGGGTCTCGGCGAGCCCCCCGCCGCCGTGGGTCACCCGGCCGCTCTCGTAAACCGCGCGCAGGGCCTCGGGGTCGGCCACCGTCCGGTCCGCCTGGAAGTTGCCGTCGCCGTCGTACCCGCCGACGCGGGCGTTGAGATCGAGGAACTGCTCGGCGGTGATGACCCCGGCGTTCAGCGCCTCGAGCCCGTACTGCACCCCAACGTTGTCGAGGGGGCGCCGCGCGAAGCCGGTCTCGGAGTCACGGCCGAGCACGTTGACGGTGTGCTCGAACACGTCGCAGCGCGCACCACCGGGGTCGGTCTCGGGGTGGTAGCGCTCCTCCTCGGGCAGCACGTCGGGACAGAACTCGCCAGTGGTGATGCGACCGGCGTTGCGCGACACGTTGGGCATGGTGGCGAGGACGAGGAAGCCGGTCACCGCCCGCTGCTCCTCCTCGGTGAAGGACACCCCTGCGTTCTCCTGGAAGTAGTGGTTCAGGAGGCGCGCGTCGGTCACGAACGGTATCGTCCCGGAGATGACGTCGGGGAAGCTGCACCCGGGGATGATGCCGTCGAGCAGCCCCGGATAGTTGTCGGCGATCTGATGGTTCTGGTACGAGCCGCCCGAGCAGCCCCAGCCGATGGTGAACCGCGGCGCGCCGTAGGCCTCGACGAAGCGCTCCTTGACCATCATCATCGTCTCGGCCGCGAGCAGGTCGTTGCAGTTGTTGCCGAAGACGTTGAGGCTCGCCGACGCCACCGCGTAGCCCTGGCGCAGCATGACGTCGTCGGTCACGCCGCCGGTCGTCGCCCCCTGGCGGAACCAGCCGTTCACGCAGCCGCCGCCGAACGTGTAGACGAGCCGCCGGTTCCACCCCGCGGGCGACTGCCACGGGTCGGGCGCGGGCTCGCTGGCGGGGTCGTGGAGCATCGCGATCTGGTAGACGGCGCGGTTGATGGTCCCGGTCTCGATGCGTACGACGTAGGGCGCCTCGCGGCCGTCGAGGGTCGTCGTGCGGGCGAGGTCGGCCGGCCGCATGGCCGGATCAGCCAGCGGCTTGAGGCTGCCGTCCTCAGCCGACCGGTAGGCGTAGTCGACCCGGCGCTCGACCGAGCAGTGGGCGTCGAGCGGTTCGCCGAGGGTCTCGCCCGAGACCAGCTCGAAGCTGTCGGTCTGGCAGACGAACGGACTCTCGTGGGGACCGGAGAAGACCGGCCCCGCGACCGGATGGTTGACGACGTCGATCCCGGCCGTTGCGCCGGCGCCGGCGCGGACCTCGATGCGGTGGGTCCCCGGCTCGAGGCCACGGACGATCCCCTCGAAGGCGCCGCCGTCGAGCCGGCGGAAGTCGCCGGTCACGTCGCGGCCGTCCGCGAGCACCGTCAGCGCCGCGTCCGGGGCGCCCGGCGCGGGCGTCACCCGCACCAGGACGTCGCCGCCGCTGACCATGTCGGCCCGGTTGGACAGCGTCACGATCTCGGGGGCGCCGGCCGCCGGCTGGGCCCCGGCGGAGGCGGCAACGCCGACCGCCAGCAGCACGAGCAGGGCCGCGACCCGCCGCGGCCGGATATGGATGAACGTCAGCGTCGGGATGGACACGGTCGGCTCCTTTGTCTTGGGCGGTGACGCCCTCCAATGCGCAGCCGGGCAGGTAGAATCGGCCTCGAACCGCGTAGGGCGGGCATGATACCAGACCTGGACGCGCCGGTCCGAGCCCCGCCCGAGCCGACCGGCTGCGCCTTTGATTTTTCGCGGAACCGGCGCGTATAGTGGATTCAGGCGGGGAGCTTGAAGCACGATGTCCGGCGGGGGCGTCGCGCCGCTCGCGGGTCTTCCACGGGGGGCCAATGCCGCCCATCGCCCATGCCCGGGTGCGGTAGTCCCTGCACGCGGGCACGAGGAGAACGGATCCGGGAGCGTGGCTTTCGGGGCCGCGCCCCTCTGCCGGATCCCAGGTTCGGAGGATGCCGATGCCACGACGACTCGGGTGGATGACGATCGCGCTGGCTGCCGGACTCGCCGCTCCGGCCCTGGCCCAGCCCGATCCCTGGGCGGGCACGTGGCGCGGCGAGCTGACCTCGGGGTCCGAGGCGATCAGCCCGGTGTCCCTGACCCTCGTGGCCGGCGACCGCGGCGGCTACACCGGGCTCGTGGACGGGCTCGCACCCAACCACGAGGTGCGGCTCGACCGGGTCGTCGTCGAGGGCGAGCAGGTGACGGTGGAGGCAGCCGCCGACACCGACTTCGGCCCCCTGTCCTTCGTCTACACCCTGATCCGCGACGGCCGCGACCTGTCGGGCATCGGCCGGGTCACCGCGGGCGGCCACGGCTTCGAGGTGTCGCTCGCGTTGAACCGGGCGCGGCGGGCCGACGTGCCGCAGCCGCAGATCGAGCCCCGCATCGACTACTTCAGCGGAAGCTGGCGTTTCGAGTACACCGGGGGCGAGTTTCCCCCGCTGAGCGTGGGGACCCGCGAGGGCACCGTCTCGTTCGAGCCGCTGCCGGCGGGGCCGTTCGTCCGCGGCCGCGCCGAGAGCGACCTGTACGGAGATCGGTACGAAGAGGTCTGGACCATCGGGTTCGACGAAGTCACCCGGGCCGTCGTCTGGCAGGAGGAGCGCCCCGACGGCCGCACCCTGACCGCGCTCGGCAACTGGACCAGCCCCATCGCCATCACCTTCCTGACCGCCCCGATGGAGGCGGACGACCGCGTCCACGTACTGAGACGGGTCGTCCGGACCACGTCGGACAGCGCCTTCGCGGTGGTCGACGAGTTCTCCGTGGACGGCGGACCGTTCCGCCGCCTCGGCGACGGCTCCTATCTCCGCATCGGCGATCCCGACCCCGAAGCCCGCTGAGGATGCCGACAATGACGCCGACGACCGCCACGACGACCACCAATGCCGATCTCGTCGCCCGCGACGCCGCCCACCTCATTCACCCCCTCCACGACGCCGCCGCCCACCGGGGGGCGCGGGTCTGGGACAGGGGCGAGGGGGCGCTGCTCTACGACGCCGACGGCCGGGAGTACATCGACGGCCTCGCGGGGCTGTGGAACGTGCTGGCCGGTCACGGCCGCCGCGAGCTCGCGGAGACGGCGCGGGCGCAGATGGAGACCCTCGCCTACGCGTCGGGGTACACGGGCAGCTCCAACCGGCCCGCCATCGAGCTCGCCGAGCGGCTCGCGGACATCGCCTACCCGTCCATCAACCGCTTCTTCTTCACGAGCGGGGGCGGCGAGGCGACCGACAGCAGCATCAAGATGGCGCGCGCCTACTGGAAGCTGCGCGGCCGGCCCGGCAAGACCAAGGTCATCTCGCGCATCGAGGGCTACCACGGCGTCACCCTCGCGGCCATGAGCGCGACCGGGCTCTCCGCCTACTGGCCCCTGTTCGAGCCCCGCGTGCCCGGGTTCGTCCACATCCCTTCGCCGTACCCCTACCGCTACGAGGCGCCGCCGGGGGTGAGCCAGGGCGTCGCGGCGGCCGACGAGTTGGAACGCGCGATCGAGCGCGAGGGCGCCGACACCGTCGCCATGTTCCTCGCCGAGCCGGTGCAGGGGGCGGGCGGGGTCATCGTGCCCCAGGACGACTACTTCCCCCGCATCCGCGAGATCTGCGACCGCCACGACGTGCTGCTGGTCGCCGACGAGGTCATCACCGGCTTCGGCCGCACCGGCACGCTCTTCGCCCTCGACCACTGGGGCGTCGAGCCCGACATCATGCAGTTTGCCAAGGCGATCACGTCGGGCTACGTCCCGTTCGGAGGCATCGGCATCAGCGACCGCATCGCCGCCGCCCTCGACGAGGACGGGCGCGCGTGGATGCACGCCTACACCTATTCGGCCCACCCCGTGGGCTGCGCCGTCGCCGCGCGCAACCTGCGGATCATCCGCGACGAGGACCTGCCGGGCCGTTGCGCGGTCCAGGGAGACCGGCTGCTCGCCCGGCTGCGGTCCGCGCTCGGCGACCACCCGCACGTCGGCGACGTCCGCGGCAAGGGCCTGATGTGCGCGGTCGAGCTCGTCGCCGACCGCGCGACGAAGCAGGCCTTCCTGCCCGGCGAAAAGGTCGGACCCCGCGTCCAGCGCGAGGCCGCGGAACGGGGCCTGTTCAGCCGCGTCAAGGCCGACACCTACGTGCTCGCCCCCGCCGCCATCATCACCGACGACCAGGTCGACCGCACCGTCGACATCCTCGCCGGCGCCGTCCGCGCCGTGCTCGGGTAGCAGACTGCGCCCGGGGAACGGCGCGGACCGCTCGGGTCAGGCGGCATCCGGAGCCGCAGGCGGTGATTGACCGGGCCAGGCCCGACAGGGCCGGGGCCTGCCGAGCGCGCGGGCAGGAGCGGCCGGGTCGGCTACCCGGCCCTGCGCAACGCGGCGGCCGCGTGCCAGAGGTCCCAATCGGCCTGGATGCCCATCCAGAACTCGGGCGACATCTCGAACAACCGTGCGAGCCGGAGCGCGGTGTCCGCCGTGATGGAGCGGCGCCCGCGGACCACTTCGTTCAAGCGGTTCAGCGGAATGTTCATGCGCCGGGCCGCCTCGACCTGCGTGAGGTTCGCGGGCCGGAGAAACTCCTCGAGCAGCATCTCCCCCGGCGGGGTCGGCGGCCGCTCCAGATCCAGCACGGACCGCGGTCCGTCAGTGGTAGTCCTCGCATCTGACCGCATCGGCGTAGCCTTCCTCGAACCGGAACGTGAGTCGATACTGCTCGTTCACCCGCACGCTATGGCGCCCGACCCGGTCGCCCTTCAGCGCCTCCAGACGATTGCCCGCGGGCAGCCGCAGATCGCGAATCGTCAGCGCGCGGTGCAGCGCGTCCAGCTTCCGGCGGATCACGGGCCACAACTGCTTCGGTAACCGGCGGGCGGCTTTCGTATCGCGACCGTAGTAGATGTCGGCCGTCCCCGCATCGTCGAACGACCGAATCACGACCCAGGATTACACGACTAACGGGTAATCATCAACCTCTCGTCCGCGCGGTGGCCGCCTCCAGATGCCAGCCACGACTCGTGTCGCTGTCAGACCCCGCCCCCGGGACGCGGCAGCTCCGTTCGGGACCAACTGGAGGGGGCGCTTCGCGAAGACGCTCTTGCGGCGGTCACAGCTTCCAGAAAGATAGCTATGTGATATCATTTTGAAATCAATGAGGGGCCTGTCCATCCCGGAGACGGGTCCATGACGGGGAGAGGGTTCCAATGCTCAAGGAGAGAGTGCACGTCGCGTCGTCAGGCTGGCTCGCGCTGGCCATGCTGCTCGCCGCCCTCCTGGTCGTCATCGTCCTGTTCCTGTTCGACGTCGCGGACAACGGCCAGCTCGGCTTCCTCGGCGTCATCGCACTGCTCTCGGTGCCGATCATCGTGTTCCTGCTGATAGGGCTGTTCGTCGTCAACCCGAACGAGGGCCGGGTGCTGCAGCTCTTCGGCCGCTACGTCGGCACGGTCAGGGACCCGGGCCTGCGGTGGGCGAACCCGCTGCTCACCAAGCGCCGCATCTCGCTGCGCGTGCGCAACTTCGAGACCGAGCGGTCGAAGGTCAACGACATCGACGGCAACCCCATCGAGATGGCCGCGGTGGTCGTGTGGAGGGTGGTGGACACCGCCGAGGCGAGCTTCGAGGTGGACGACTACGTCGACTTCGTGCAGGTGCAGAGCGAGTCGGCGGTGCGGAACCTGGCGACCCGCTATCCGTACGACACCCGCGAGCCGGGACGGCGGTCGCTGCGGGGCGACACGGAGGAGGTCGCCGGGCAGCTGCAGACCGAGATTCAGGGCCGTCTCGACAAGGCGGGCGTCGAGGTGATCGAGGCGCGCATCACCCACCTCGCCTATGCGCAGGAGATCGCGGCCGCGATGCTGCAGCGCCAGCAGGCGGGGGCCATCGTCGCGGCGCGGACGGAGCTCGTCGACGGCGCGGTGGGGATGGTCGAGATGGCCCTCGAGCGCCTGTCCAGCCAGCAGATCGTCGAGCTCGACGAGGAGCGCAAGGCCACCATGGTCAGCAACCTGCTGGTCGTCCTGTGCGGCGACAAGAGCACGCAGCCGGTTGTCAACGCCGGGTCCCTCTACTAGCAACCGCGGGCCGTCCCGATGCCTGGACGCAAGCCGTTCCTGCTGCGCACAGAGCCGGAGGTCATCGCCGCCCTGCAGCGGTGGGCCGCCGACGAGCTGCGCAGCGTGAACGGCCAGATCGATTTCCTGCTCCGCCGGGCCCTGCAGCAGGCGGGCCGCCTGCCACCGCCGGGGGGGGCGCCGCCCGGCGGGGACGAAGACGACGAATCACCGTCTGCGCGGTGAGTCGAGGGCGGCCGCGCCACGACGCCGGTCGCCGCTCCTCGCCCCCGGGACGAGCCTCACCGCCTTCGCATCCCGGCCCGGCGGCGCTTCACCCGCGGCCCCGGGCGGGCTTCCCGTCCGCGAGACGCGGCCGCGGCCCACCGGTTCCTTCCTGACCTGCCCGCGACGGCCCGACAGCTGCTACCATAACGGGCGGATCGCCCATTCACGGAGACGCGCCATGCAGAACCGGTTGACCCTGATCATCGCCTCCTTCGCGCTCGCCGCGGCCGGCAGTCCGGCCGGCGCGGCGGAGGCGCCGACCTTCGCCGCCGACGTGGCGCCGATCCTCTACGAGGAGTGCGCGAGCTGCCACCGGCCCGGCGACATCGCCCCGATGTCGCTGCTGACCTATCCGGAGGTGCGCCCGTGGAGCCGGGCCATCAAGGACAAGGTGGTGTCGCGCGAGATGCCGCCGTGGCACGCGGCCCCCGGCGGGGTGCCGATTCGCAACTCGCGGGGGCTGAGCCAGGACGAGATAGACACCATCGTCGCCTGGGTCGACGCGGGCGCGCCGCTCGGCGACGCGGCGAAGACGCCGCCCCTGCCCACGTTCTCCGACAACGAGTGGCATCATCCGAGCGGACGGCCGCCCGATTACATCCTGCCGCTGCCAGTCGAGATGCAGATTCCCGCCCAGGGCGAGCTGCCCTACATCACCGTGTACTCGGAGATCCCGTTCGAGGAGGACGTCTTCGCGAACGCCATCGAGATGCTGCCGTCGAACCGCAGCGTGGTGCACCACCTGTCGGTGAACGTCACCACCCTGCCCTCGGGCACGGTGCTCGTCGACGGACAGCCCTACGACGCCCAGGGGGCGCCGCTGACCGACGAGGCAATCAGGGCCGCCCGCGGCAGCGACTCGAACGCCCTCGGGGGCGCCACCAAGCTGATCTGCTTCGTCCCCGGCCGCGGGTTCGAGATGTTCCACACCGGGGTCGCCAAGCGGGTGCCGGCGGGCCGGGCCCTGCAGTGGAGCCTGCACTACAACGCGACGGGGCGGCCCGAGGTCGACCGCTCGCGCATCGGCATCTGGCTCTCCGACACGCCGGTGACCCACGAGATGCTGTCGCGCACCATCGGGAGCCCCCTGCCGACGACGCCCGACCGGACCCTGCCGGTCATCGTCAACGGCGAGGAGGTGCCCCGGCGCGAGGTGCCGGTCATTCCGCCCTTCGCCGACGACTGGGCGATCGCCATGCAGACCGACGTCGCCGAGCCCATCACCTTCTACGCCATCTCGCCGCACATGCACCTGCGCGGCAAGGACATGCGGTTCCGGCTGGTGTGGCCGGACGGCCGCGACGAGGTCCTGCTCGACGTCCCCCGCTACGACTTCAACTGGCAGACGGAGTTCGAGCTCGTCGACCCCCTGCACATCCCCGCCGGCAGCCGGCTCATCGTCGAGGGGCACTACGACAACTCGCCCCGGAACCGGTACAACCCGGCCCCCCACCGCGAGGTGTACTGGGGCGAGCAGAGCTGGGACGAGATGTTCGAGGGGTGGATCAAGTACTCGATCGACAGCCAGGACCTGTCGAAGCCCGCGACCGAGTGACGCCCGGCGCGGAGGCGGTCACCGGCGGGCGCCGGTGGCCGCCTCCGCGTTCCGCTACTTCGGCGCGATGGGCCCCGGCGCCGGCTTCTCGGTCTCGCCCAGCTCGTAGCCCTTCGACTTCCAGTCGTTCAGCCCGCAGAATTCGACGGTCCGGTATCCGTTCTCGGTGAAGAGCTCCGCTGCACGGGAGGCTCGGCTGCCGCCGTTTCAAAAGAAGACGAGCCGCACGTCCTTCGGGATGTCCGGCATCCGGCGCTCGAGCTCGGCCACCGGGATGTGGATGGACCCGGGCATCGACCCGCTCGCCACCTCCCAGTCCTCGCGCACGTCGACGAGCAGCATGGTGGCGCCGGCGTCGAGCGCCGCCTTCAGCTCGTCGACGTCCACCTGCTGTCCGGGCGGCGCCTGACCGTCGGCCACGGCCGTCGCAAGCAGGAGACCGCACGCCGCCGCGAGCAGGAAACGCCCTCTGCCCCTGATGAGTGTCGAGACCATGTGTCAGACCTCCTGGCCCGGCAAGCGTTCGCCCCGGGGCTCCGCCGGCCGACCCGACCGAGTGTCCAGGCGCTGCGCCGCTCCACGGCGCACGCGACGGTCGCCAGCTTACCAGAATCGCCGCGGAATGACGGAGCGCCGGCGCGTGCAGCCACCGACCGGAGCGGCGCCCGGCCCGACCTGGACGGGGGCGGACGATTACTCCTCGGTCACCACGATCAGGGTGTTCACGTCCAGCGGACCCGTGACCGTCTGCTCGGCCCCCGACGGCCACCGCACGTCTATACGCTCGACCGAGTCGGCGGCGCCGAGGCCGAAGTAGAGCGGCATTGAGCTCTGCGACAGATAGCCCGACTTCCCGTCGTGGAGCTGCGTGTAGGTCCGGCCGCCGGCCGTCACCCGCACCAGCGCCCCGAGGCCGTCGCGATTCGAGGCGGCGCCGGCGAGCCGCACCTTCAGGTAGCGGATACCCTGCCGCTGGGCGAGGTCGCTGACGAGCACCATGGGGGCGGCGTTGAACTCGGAGGTCACGACGTCGAGGTCGCCGTCGTCGTCGAGGTCGAAGATGACGGCCGAGCGGGAGCCGCGCGCGGCCCGGATGGTCACGTCGCGCGGGGTCCCGGTGAACCCCGGCAGGCGATCCGCCTCGCCGAGCACGAACCACGGCGTGGTCAGCCCCCCCTCGCGCGGCTCCATCCCGAGGATGAACTCGGCGTCGAGGAAGCGCGTGCCCCCGTTGTTCAGCAGCACCGTGTTGACGCCGTAGCGGAACGGGAAGTTCATGCTCGAGGCCACGAACAGGTCCTCGTAGCCGTCCGCGTTGAGGTCGCCGGCGCTGGGACCCCAGGGCCAGTAGTTCTCGGCCCCGATCTCGTCCGACACCTCGCGGAACTGGCCCGACCCGAGGTTCATGTAGAAGGCGTTGCCCCAGATGCTCGTGCTCCCGTCGCCCACCATCTCGCGGTCCCAGATCATGACCGCCTTCCGCTTCTCGTCGGCCGGCCCCACCTCCTGGCTCATGTCCGAGTGCATGTCGGTGATGTAGATGTCGAGCCGGCCGTCGTTGTTGAAGTCGAGGACGGCGATGCCCATGGCGCCCCACGAGGTCCTGGGAAACACGTCGCGGCCCCGCGCCACGAAGCGGGTCCCCTCGACGTTCTCCCAGTACTCGTCGTCGCCCTGCATGTTCAGCACGTAGAGGTCGGTCCAGCCGTCGTCGTTCAGATCGACGAGGTTGGCGTCGCCGGACCACCGCCCGTCCACGAGGCCGGTCGCCTCGGAAACGTCGGCGAACCGGTTGCCGCCCTCGTTCCGGAAAAGCAGGCTCTGCTCGGTCCGTTCCGGGAACAGGTGCCCCCGGAACGCGTCTTCCTCGAACCCGACGTAGTAGCGGTAGCCGTCGCCGCCGATCTCGTCGGTGGTGTATACGCCCACGTTGGTCAGGAACAGGTCGAGCCGCCCGTCGCGGTCGTAGTCGAAGAAGACCGCGCCCGACGAGTGGCCCACGTAGCCGAGCCCCGACTCGGCCGTGATGTCCCGGAAGCCCCCGCTGCCGTCGTTCTCGAAGAGCACGTTCCCGCCGCGGACGGTGGTGACGTAGAGGTCGGGGTCGCCGTCGTTGTCGATGTCCGCGAACGAGGCGGTGACGCCGATGCGGTCGGCGACGCCGACCCCCGCCGCCTCGGTGATGTTCTCGAAGCGCCCGCCGCCGAGGTTCCGCCAGAGCTCGTTGGCGCCGACCTGGGTGACGAAGTAGAGGTCGTCGAGGCCGTCGACATCGACGTCGGCCACCGCGATGCCGTTGCCGTGGTCGTAGTGCACCGCCTTGTAGTTCCGGCCGGCGTCGCTGACGATGCGGTGCTCGAAAGTGATGCCGCTCTCGGCCACCCGGTCCGCGAACCGGAAGTCGTGGAACACGTCGAAGTCGCCCGTCGTCCGCAGCTGCGCGTCCCGCCTGGGCTCGACCCAGCTCTCGTCGACCAGCACCGGCGGGATGTGCACGACGTCCTGCTGCGGCTGGCCCTGCGGCGGCTGACTCTCGGGCCCGGGGGCGGCGCTCCCGCCGAGCGACGCGCCGCCGATGACGATCACGCCGAGCGCGCCGGCGAGGCCAGCGATGACGCTGCAACGAACCGATTTCATGTCGAGATCTCCTGTAGCCGCGATGAGGCGGGAGCGCGCGGCGAAGCCCCGCATCAGGCGGTCTCGCCCCCGGCTCCGGGTATTCAGTCGTCGGAACGTGGCGGCACGAGGTCGAGGTCGACGGCCGGGCCGGGGTTGTGCTCCGGCTCGTCGTCCCGCCACGGCGTACGGCAGGGCTCGTTCCGCTGATAGAGCGCCAGGTTGCCCGCCATCCCCCGCGCCACGGCAACCTGGGCGGCGTCGGCGGCAACCTCCATCGCGAGACGCTGCCACTCGACCGCTTCCCCGAAACGTTCCAGCTCGGCCAGCGCCATCGCCATCGTCTCCGCCACCGCGACGGTCCTGTGCTCCTCCGCCAGCCGCTCGACCAGGGTCAGGGCCCGCGCCCCGTCACGCACGCCGGGGTCCGGCGCGGCCGCGAGCAACCGAGCCAGTGCGTGCGGGAACGACGGCTCCGCCGGATATCGCTCCCGCGCCGCTTCCAGCAGCTGCAGCGCGTCCCGGTAACGGCCGAGGCGCACCAGCGCCATCGCCTCCCCGAAGCGGGCCTGCTCGCCCTGGATCTCCCGGTAGTGGGGCAACGCCGCCTCGAACCGGCCGGTCCGCCGCAGGGCGTCGCCCAGCCGGAGATGCGCGGCGCCGAGGTCTGCATCACTGGCGACCGCCGCCGTATACCGCTCGATGGCGTCCGCGTCACGCCCGCTCCGCTCGAGGAGGGTGCCAATGAGAAAATGCGCCGCTGCGAAGCCGGGATCGAGACTGACCGCGGCCTCGAGCTGGACGAGCGCGGCGGGGGCATCGCCGGTGCGAATCAGGGCGGTGCCGAGGTTCAGCCGCATCACGGGGTTGTCCGGCGCCATCTCGGCCCCCTGGCGCAGGTGCCGCACCGCCTCGGGCCAGTCCCCCTGCTCGGCCGCCTGCAGGCCGAGGTCTCGATGGACCTGGGGGCTCCGGAGCAGGGTGTAGACCTCGGCCATCAGGGGATCGGGGAAGGGCACGGCCCCCCCCGCGGCAGAGCGGCCGCCGGTGCGGGCGCCGCTCCGCGCGAGGTGCTCCTGCATCCGGTCGAGGTCGCCGAGGCCCCGGTAGGCCATCGCCAGGGGATAGCGAATCACCGTCGCGGCCGGGTTCAGCCGCAGGGCCGCCTCGAGCCGGTTCACCGCCTCGCCGTAGTCCTGGACCGCAAGAGCGGCTCTCCCCCCCTGATACAACAGGGCCTGCGTATTGGGGTGGATGGCCCAGGCGCGGGCCAGCAGCCGCTCCGCCTCGTCGGGACGGTCCAGGTCCACGTACACGTGCACCAGCCAGACGAAGGCCGCGAAATCGTCGGGGTCGACCTCCAGCGCGCGCTCGAAGGACTCGACCGCCAAGGTCAGATCCCCGAGGCGGATGGCAACCTGCCCGAGATAGTACGGCCAGCGGAACTCGTCGGGGGAGAGACGCGCCGCGTGGCGCAGGCAGCGCCCGGCGGCGTCCGGATAGTCGGCGGCGAGCAGGAGCCTTCCCAGCTCGCCGTGGGCTTCGCCCCGCTGCCGGTCGGATACGGCGGCGTCCCCGCGCGCGAGCTCCAGCTCGCGATAGGCGTCGCCGAGCTGCGTCCGGACCGCCGCGTGCATGCGGCCCACGTCGGGCAACGTGCACGCGGCAAGGGGGGGTGGGTCCGGCGGCGCCTGCCGCCCCGGCCCGCTCGGCCCCGCGAACCCCCGGCCGGCCCCGCTCAGGGCGAGCCCCAGGACAATCCCGTACAACAGGAGCTCACGGCGGAGACCCCGCCTCCGGCAGCGTCCCGGAACGGGCGCAGGGCCGCGATCGGGAGCCGAGCCATCCATCATCCTGGTCACCGCTCAGGGCGCTGGGCCGAGCAGGCCCGGCTCCACCGCCGGCCCCGGGCGGTGCTCAGGAGCATCGTCCCGCCAGGGAGTGCGGCAGGGCTCACCCCGGCCATAGCGTGCGAGGTTGTCGGACATCCGGGCCGCGAGGTCCGGCCGGCCGGCGTCGTTCGCCACGTCGACCGCCAACCGCTGCCACTCCATCGCGCCCCGGAACTCGCCCAGCTCGGCGAGGGCCATCGCCATGGTCTCGGCCACGTCGGTGGTCTTGTGCTCGGCCACCACCGCCTCGGCGATCTCGAACGCACGCCGGCCGTCGCGCACCCGGGCGTCGGGCGAGGCCGCCAGCAGCCGCGCCAGCGCGGTGGCGAACTGCGGATGGCCGGGCGTCCGGCGCAGCGCCTCCTCCAGACGCCCGCGCGCCTCCCGGTGGCGCCCCAGCCGCACGAGGGCCATCGCCTCGCCGAACCGGGCCTCGGCCGCGCCGGAATCGGCCGCGAGCACCTGCCGGTACGGGGCCAGCGAGGCCTCGACCCGACCGGTGCGGCGCAGGGCGTTCGCGAGCCGGAGCTGCGCCTCGGCCGACTGCGGGTCCCGGGCGACGGCGGTGGTGAACCGGTCTATCGCCTGCGCGTCCCGTCCGCCCCGCTCGAGCAGCGTGCCCAGGACGTAGTGGGCCTGGGTCAGGTCCGGGTCGAGCCGCAGGACCGCTTCGAGCTCGGGCACCGCCGCCCGCGCATTCCCGGCGCGGTCGTACGCCATCGCCAGGCTCAGGCGCAGCAGCGGGTCCGCCGGGTCGAGCTCGACGGCCATCCGGAACTGCCGCACCGCCTCCGGCCGGTCTCCGTTCGCGTCCGCCTCGAGAGCGCGTTCGCGGTGCGCCTGCGGCGTGCTCAGCAGGGTGGAGAGATCCGCCATCAAGGGGTCGGTCAGGCCCAGCTCCCCCCCGCCGTCGCCGCTCTCCCCGGTGAGGCCGAGATGATACTGGGCCGCCTCCAGATCGCCGAGGGCGCGATAGGCCATCGCGAGCGGATAGTGTACGACCGAGGCGCTCGGATCGAGCCGCAGCACCGCGGTCAGGTGCTCAACCGTGCCCGCGTGGTCCCGGTTCGCGGCGGCCGCCCGACCCTCCTGGAAGCGGACCACCGCCGAGCCCGGCCGCAGCGCCCGCGCCTGCGCCAGCCAGGGCTCGACCGCCTCCGGCTGCCCCAGGCGCAGGCGGGTGCTGATCAGCCAGACGAGCGCAGGAAAGTCGTCCGGCCGCCGGTCGTGGGCACGCTCGAAGTACTCGGCGGCCCGCTCGAGGTCGCCTTGCTGCCGGTACAGATGCGCCAGATAGTAGGTCCAGCGGAACTCGCGCGGGAGGAGCCGCACCGCGTTGGTCAGGCTCGGCTCGGCCGCTTCCAGATACTCGCCGGCCATCAGCAGCAGGCCCAGCCGCCCGTAGGCGGCGGCCCGCGCCTCCGCCGAGCCTCCGCCGGCCGCATCGAGCGCGGCCGCGGCCGCCTGCAACTGGGTCCGGACCGAGGCGTGCGCGCCGTCGAGATCGGGCAGCTCGACCGGCTGCAGGCCCGGCGCGTCGGCGCCGCCCGCGGGACCGCAGGCCGGCAGGGCGCAGGCCGCGGCCACCAGGACCCCGAGCGCGAGCCGCCCCGCGGCGCGACGCATCAGGATCGGGTCTCCGTCGGCGATGGCACGAAGCAGCCGCACCCGCATGGCGCCCTCACTCGCGTTCAGCCCCGGCCGGCCGGCCGGTCCCCTCGGTCAGGGTCGTCCAGCCGTCGACCGGCACGTCCTCCCAGTCCTCGACCCGGCCGCCCGGCCACTCGACGCGAACGCGGGTCACCGACTCCGCGGTCCCGAGGCCGACGACCACGCGCGGATCGCTGGCCGACGCGTAGCTGCCGTCGGCGCGGTACCGCCGCCACAGCACCGGACCCGACTCGCGCGAGACGCCGACGCGGGCGCCGAGCGCGTCGCGCCCCCGGCCGTCGATCAGCCTGAGGCCGACCCACCGCCTCCGCTGTCCGGTGTCGTTGACCAGCAGGCGGGCCGGCCCGTTGTTGTTCGCCACCAGCACGTCGACGTCGCCGTCGTTGTCGACGTCGCCGAACGCCGCCCCGCGGCCGACCTCGGACAGCTCGAACACCGCGCCGGCCCCCGCGGTGACGTCGTCGAACGCCTCGCCGCCGCGATTGCGGAACACCTGGTTGGGCTGGTGCAACGGGAACGGGTCGCCGGCCCGGACCAGGCCCTCGATCGCCTGCACGTCGCCGTTGACGGCCAGCAGGTCCAGCCAGCCGTCGTTGTCGAAGTCGACCCAGGCGGTCCCGAAGCCGGTGTAGGGCAGGCTGGGGGCTCCGACGCCGGTCATCGCGCTCCGGTCCTCGAAGAAGCCCGCCCCGCCGTTCACGTACAGCGTATTGGTCTCGGCCGAGACGTGGGTCATGAACAGGTCGTCGTCCCCGTCCGCATCGAAGTCGCCGGCGTCGACGCCCATGCTCGCCTCGACGTCGCCGGCGAGGTCGACCGCCACGCCCGCGAGCAGGGCCCGGTCCTCGAAGGTACCGTCATGCCCGTTGATCCAGAGCTGGTTCGGCTCGCCGTCGTTCGCGACATAGATGTCCATCCAGCCGTCCGCGTCGAAGTCGGCGGTCAGCACCCCCAGGGCCGGGCCGTAGCGGCTTCCGATGCCGGACGCCGCCGTCACGTCGTCGAACGTGCCGTCGCCGTTGTTGCGATACAGGCGGTCTGGCACCGGCGGATAGCTCTTGGGCGCGCAGTAGTCCCGCTCGCCGGCCACCGTGAAGCAGGGCGTCTCGGCCTCGAGGTCGTACTCGACGTAGTTGCCCACGTAGAGGTCGAGCCACCCGTCCCTGTCGACGTCGACGAACGACGCCGATACGCCCCACGCCTCGTCGCCGGTGCCGGACCGCCCCGTGACGTCGGTGAACGTGCCGTCGCCGTTGTTGCGGAAGAGCTGATTCGCGCCGATTCGGGTGCGGTACAGGTCGACCCGGCCGTCGTTGTCGAAATCGCCGGCCGCCACCCCCATCCCGTAGTTGCGGACGTCGAGGCCGCTGCCCGCGGTCACGTCGGTGAAACGGAGCGTCCGCGCGCCATCGGCGTGAACCTCGAGGTCGTTGCGGTAGAGGCGATCCGTCAGCGGCAGGGGCACGCCGGGGGGGGGAGGCGTCAGGGCGTCGTCGAGGGTCCGGCCCGCGCCGAGCATCTGCCCCTGGACGAGGTATGCGTCGAGGTCGCCGTCGTCGTCCATGTCGAACAGGGCGGCGCCGGGCCCCATCATCTCGCTGAAGTAGTACTCGCCCGACATCCCGTTGAAGTGCTCGAAGTCGAGGCCGACCTCCCGAGCGCGATCGGTGAACCGGATATCGCCGGTGGGAACGGCGGCGGGGCCGTCGGCCGCGGGCCCCGGCGAGACCGACTCGGCCGACCCGCATCCCGCGGCGCCGGCGAGAATCAGCAGGCCGGTCGCCGCCATCCCCGCCCGGAGGTCGCCGACCGTCGACAGCATGTCTTCAATTATCCGCGCGGGGCGCCGATCCCTTCAAGTTGTTCCCCGTCGCCAATGGCGGGACCTCCAGGGGTGGAGACCGGAGCCAGGCCGAATCGTCCGCGGCGCCGGAGGCTGCACTACGGTTGCCGCATCGCAGGCGGGCCGACTCGCTCACTGGACGGGCCGGCCCGTTCCCTCGGTCAGTGTCGTCCACCGGTCGACGGCGACGTCCCCCCACTCCTCGACCCCGCCGTCCGGCCAGACGACGCGGACCCGGTCCACGACGGCGTCGGCGCCCAGCCCCACGAGCACCCGCGGGTCGGCGGCCGACATGTAGCTGCCGTCGGTGCGCACGCGCCGCCACAGGACGGGCCCCGCGCCGCGGAACACCCCGACCCGGGCCCCCAGCATGTCCCGGCCCGCGGCCGCGCCGACCAGCCGCAGCCCGACCCATCGGTTGCGGTTGCCCACGCCGTTGATCAGCAGGCGCACCGGCCCGTTGTTGTTGGTCAGCAGCACGTCGACGTCTCCGTCGTTGTCCACGTCGCCGAACGCCACGCCCCGGCCCACCTCGGAGAGCTCGAAGACGCGGCCGGCCTCGTCGGTCACGTCGGCGAAACGTCCGTTCCCCAGGTTGCGGAACAGCTGGTTCCGCTGGTGCAGGGGAAACGGATCGTTCACCCGCGCGAGCGCTTCCATCGTCCTGATCTCGCCGTTCGCGACCAGCAGGTCCAGCCAGCCGTCGTTGTCGAAGTCGAACCACCCGGTCCCGAAGCCGGTGTAGGGCAGGCTGGGGGGACCGAGGCCGACCCGCACCGTTCGATCCTCGAACAGCCCCCCGCCGTCGTTGACGTAGAGCGTGTTCGTCTCCGTGGAGATGTGGGTCATGAACAGGTCGTCGTCGCCGTCGGCATCGAAATCGCCGGCGTCGACCCCCATGCTCCCTTCCGCACGCCCGTCGCGATTCACGGCCGCCCCCGCGAGCCAGGCCGCGTTCTCGAAGCTGCCGTCGCGCTGGTTCATCCACAGCTGGTTCGGCTCGCCGTCGAGGGCGACGTACAGGTCCGTCCACCCGTCCCCGTCGACGTCGGCCGCCACGACCCCGAGGGTGGGGCCGAAGTCGCCGCCCCGAAGCGCCTCGAGGGTGACGTCGGCGAACGTGCCGTCGCCCCGGTTGCGGTAGAGCTTGTCCGGCACCGGGGGGTGGCGGTTCGGCCCGCAGTAGTCCTTCTCGCCGGTCCGGCTGAAGCACTCCGGCTCGTCGTCGAGGCGAGGGTCCACGTAGTTGCCGACATACAGGTCGAGCCAGCCGTCCCGGTCGAAGTCGACGAACGACGCCGCCGCCGTCCACTGGGGGTCTCGCGAGCCGAGGCGCCCGGTGACGTCGGTGAACGTCCCGTCGCCGTTGTTGCGAAAGAGGTGGTTGTCGCCGAGCCCGATGCGGTAGACGTCCATCCACCCGTCGCCGTCGAAGTCCCCCGTCGCCGCGCCCATGCCGTACGACGCGGCCTCGAGGCCGCTCCCCGCGGTGACGTCGGTGAAACGGAGGGTGCGGACGCCGTCAGCTCGAATCTCGAGATCGTTCCGATACAGCCGGTCGGTCAGGGGCAGCCCGACCCGGGACGGGTCGACCAGGGCGTCGTCCAGCGTCTTGCCGGGACCGACCATGCGCCCCTGGACGAGGTAGACGTCGAGGTCGCCATCGCTGTCGAAGTCGAGCAGGGCCCCGCCGGGCCCTATGATCTCGGCCAGGTAGAGCTCGCCGGACATGCCGTTGAAGTGCACGAAGTCGAGCCCCGTCGCCGACGCGCGATCGGTGAACCATGCGTCCGCCCCGCCGGGCTGGGCCGACGCCGGCCCGGAGGCCGCGCCGACGACGACGCCGAGGGCGGCGAGGGCCGCCGCGACGGGCCCTCGAAGACCACGTTGAACAACCATGAGCCTCTACCGCTCGGCCGCCGGGTCGGGCGCGGGAAAGTACGCGATCATCCCGCCCCGGTTCGTCCCCAGCCAGATCTCGCCGCCGATGCGGATGGCCGCGGTGGACGACGCGAACCCCTCCATGCGCGGATGCCGGAAGATGCGCCGGACCTCGAGCGTCTCCGGATCGACCAGGGCCACGTTCGACGTCTCCTCAGGCGTCCCGAAGTCGCCGTGGCCCGCGGCCAGGATCACCGTGCCGCCGTCGACCGACCGCAGGTTGTCCGGCCGGAACCCCATCGGCACCACGTCCTTCTCGAGCGGCGCCCGCCCCCGCGACAGGCGCGTCAGCTTCTCCCCGCGCCACCCCGCGACGTAGAGCCACTGCCCGTCCGGGGAGATCTCGAGGCCGTTCGGGGTCGTGTCACCGGTGCCCGCGATCACCGACCAGCCGGCACCGGCGTGCCACTCCCAGACGTCGCCGGTCGAGGTGCTCGTCGCCGCGAAGCCGCCCTCGGGCAACGCCACCACCGAGTTGAGGCGCAGCCCCTCGGGCGCCACCGCGCACCCGACCCACGCCAGCGAGATCGGCCGCGCCCCCGCGTCCACCTCGAAGACCTCTATGGACTCGCGTCGGCCGTGGTGCACGACGTACAGCGTGTGGACGCCGCCCGCGCCTGGGTCGAGATAGAGGCCGTGGGCGCGGAACTCGTCGGCGTCGAGCTCGCCCGGATCGAGGGGGCCGGGGCAGTCCGGCCACGTCACCTCGTCGAGCTGCTCGGTCCGGGCGGGCGTCGGAAAGAGGACCGAGGTGGTCTTGTCCGCCACGTTGACGAGGTGGATCCGGCCGCCTTCCTGGTTGCCCGACGCGATGACCCACTCCTCGCCGGGGACGATGGCGAGGTCCTCGGGCCCGATGAGGTCGCAGACGAAACGGATGTCCCCAACCGGCTCGCACCCGGGCGTCTCCTGCTCGGCGAGCCCCCCGGAACCTGACATCAGCACCGCGACGCAGGCGACCAGCCATACCCGTGCTCTCATGACGCTCCTCCCGGCTGCCCGACGCGCCGACGCGCCGCGGCAGGCAGGCCGCGGCCGGCTCGAAGTGGCCATCCCGCGATGATACCGCACCCGACGGTCGTGCCGGCGCCCCCGGACCCGCGGGACGCGGCCGAGCCCTGGGAGGGCGCCCCCGGCATCGACTTCTCCCGGAAGATCCCGCCCCTCCGTGACAGTCCCTTCGGCGCCCGCAGCGGCAACGAGATCGACTTTCCCACGGCGCTCGGGCGTGTCGAACCATCGCCGGCCCACCGCAAGCGCCGTGCTATAGTCGTCGCCCCGTCTCGCAAGGGGGAGGAGGCGATCATGCAGAACAGACGGCTTCGTCGTGCGGTTCTCATGGCACTGGTCGCGAGCGCCACCGTGGCGCCGGCATGGCTGTCCGGTTCGGCGCCGGCGGCCGCGCAGGGTCGCAGTTTGCCGATCTTCGAAGTGGACGGGGCGTGGCCCACGGTGCCGGCGGAGATGAAGCTCGGCGCTCCGTCCAGCATCGCCATCGATGCGCAGGACAACGTCTGGGTCTTGCACCGCCCGTTGACCCTCCCGCCCGAGGAGGCGGCGATGGCGGCGCCGCCGGTCGTCGTGTTCGACACGGAAGGCAACTTCATCCGGGCCTGGGGCGGCGCGGGCGACGGCTACCAGTGGCCCCAGCGGGAACACGGGATCCACATCGATCACGAGGGCTTCGTCTGGCTGGGCGGCAACAACTGCCCCACCAACGGCGTGCCCAGGGTCGAGCCGGTCAACGACGACCAGTTGCTGAAGTTCACGCAAGACGGCGCGTTCGTCCTGCAGATCGGCCGCAGCGACGGGAGCACCGGCAATGCCGACACGATGAACCTCCACCGGCCGGCGGATCAGCAGGTCCATCCGCCGACCGGCGAGCTGTTCGTGGCCGACGGCTACGGCAACCGACGCGTCGCCGTGTTCGACGCCGACACCGGCCGCTTCAAGCGGATGTGGGGAGCATTCGGGGACGCTCCGGTCGACGACGACCAGTGTCAGGTGGTTCGCCCGACCAGCTTCTCCGATCCGGGCCCTCCGAGCTTCAACGTCCTCCACGCCATCCGGGTGTCGAACGACGGCATGGTGTATGCGGCCGACCGCGAGCACCGCCGCGTGCAGGCGTTCTCGCTGGACGGCGCGTTCGTGAGGCAGGTGGTCACGCCCGACGCACCCTTCGCGCGCAACCTGGCCCTGTCCCCGGACCCCGAGCAGCAGTTCCTGTACGTCGGCGGCGACGACGGCATCGTCGTCGTCGACCGCGCGACGCTCGAGATCCTCGGAACCATCCGCCCGGAGGGCATCCTGGGCGCCGGGCACCAGATAGCGACCGATTCCCAGGGCAATCTCTACGTGGCGGCGACGGGCGCGGGCATGCAGAAGCTGACGTTCAGGGGGATGTCCGGCGCGCAGTGAAGGGGATGCGCACCCGAGGCACTTGAGGGATCGTGGCAATGGTCGTGCGGCGAGGGGGCCGCCCCCGGAACGTCGAGAAATGCGGAGGCTCCACACTCCTCGACGCCCGGGCTACGCAGGGCACGTGAGCGCGTAGATCAGAAGGGGTAACCCGGAAGCCGCGGCGACCCCGGCTGCCAGTCCGGCAGGGGCGCCCATCCGTCACGATTCGGCATCTCGACCTGCGGCAGGCTCTCGGCGTCCATCACCGCGTCCTCGGCGATGACGTCGTTCTTGTAGAGCAGGAAGGCCGTCAGCGCGTATACCTCGTCGGCGGTCAGCGACCCCTCCCGGTTGAGCGGCATGCCGCGATTGATGTAGTCCCAGACCGTCGTCGCGTACGGAGAGCGGTACGGCAGTATGCGCCCCGCGGCCCACGGGTCGACATCGGGCCCCGGTTCGACCTTGACCAGCCGGGGAGCCCGCCTGGGAGGTCGGCCGCCTTCGCCCTCCCTCCCGTGGCATCCCGCGCACCCCGTCCGCAGATAGACCCGCGCCCCTTCCGCGGCGGTTCCGCTCCCCGGCGGGAGCTCGTCTCCGGTGGGACCGATGGAGATGTCCCAGGCGCGGAGTTCTTCCGGGGTCGGGGTCCGTCCCACGCCGTAGGTCGGCGACTGCGCCAACGCGGCGCCCCCCATCAGCATCGCCAGCGCGACAACCCTAAGCGCGCCCATTGTGAACGCTCCCATCGCTGGCGATTCGCCACGTCTGAATCGTGTTGTCGAGGCCCGGCACTCTGAAGGAGGGATCGTCGGACGCGTCGAAGTGCTCCGCGACCTGGGCTTCCAACGGCTGCACCTGGCCGATCTCGTCCGTGCAGCGCGACAAGAGCTCGGTCTCCTGTCCGTCCCAGTTCCACCGGAAGCCAAACCGGGTGTGCGCCATCCGATACACGGTCCCCTTGAGCTCCGCGTCCGTCCAGCTCCGGCCGCCGTCGGTGGAGACCTCCACCCGGCGAACGGCGCCCCCGCCCGACCAGGCCAGGCCGCTGATTTCATAGAATCCGCGCCCGGGCAGCTGCTGTCCCCCGGAAGGAAACGTGATGACCGACTTCGGTCCGATCTGGTACCCCAGCGCCGCGCGCACCGGCTCCCGACTGAGGTGCCCGAAGTCGTTGTAGTTCATGTAGTACCGGTCGACCACCTTCATGCGCCGCAGGTACTTCGTGTTGAAGATGCCCTCGAAGCCGGGAATCACCAGCCGCAGCGGAAAACCGTTCTGGGGACGCAGCGCCTCGCCGTTCATGCCGTAGGCGATCACGCAGTCGTCCATGGCCTTGGCCAGCGGAAAGCTCGACGCGCCCTTCACGTTCTCCGTCCCTTCCGCGACGACCCAGGATGCCCCGTCCTGCACGCCGGCCTCCTCGAGCAGCGTGGACAGGAGCACGCCGGTCCATTCGGCGCAGCTGGTCATCCCGTGCGTTTCCTGAACCGTCTTGTGGCTGGACCGCGCACGGTTCCCGGCGCACTCGATGAACTGCGGGCGGGTCACCGACGGAAGGCGCTTCAGGTCCTCCATGGTGAAAATCAGCGGACGGTCCACCATGCCGTGGAGCATGAAACGATGCTTGTCGGGATCGATCTCCGGAACGAAGGAGCCACGGGTGGTCCCCACGAAGTGGAGCGACGACGGCGTGATCATCCCCACCGAATCCTGCAGGGGCGCCGCCACGTGGAACACGAGCCCGAAGGCGTCGGGCGACTCCCTGCCGCCTGGCGGGTGCGGTATGCGCACCGAGGTCACGTATGGCGAGCGCTCGCCATACGCGATCAGATCGTCGCTGCCCCGGATGAACCTCTCGGGTTCGGGTAGCTGGCCCATCGCGGGGGCGGCCGCGCCCAGGGTGAGGCCGCCGGCCATCGTGGCGCCGCCTCGCAGGAATTCCCGTCGATCAGGTCGTTTCGAGCCCATGGATCTCTCCTTCGCAGTTCCGGTAACGGCTGCCCGCCTGGCCGCAGTATACGCCAGTTTCCGGGTGGTCGAGCCGGCGGTCGCTCAGCAGATCAACAGCTGCGGAATCTGCCGAAAGTGGCGGTCGGACGTGCAGAGCACCAGGTCGTGCTGGACGGCGAGGGCCGCTATCCAGAGGTCGTTCGTCGGTATCGGGCGTCCGCCGTCGCGAAGCTGCCGGTGCAGCTGCGCGTAGCAGCGCGTCGTCTGTTCGTCGGGCGCGAGCACCGACACCCGAGGGCTGGCCAGAAACCGTTGCAGGTTGGCGGCGTTCGTCGATTCGCGGTCGCCGGCCGCGAAACCGGCCCGCAACTCGCCCAGCACGATCACAAGCGTGCAGGCAATCCCGATAACCCCCACCACCGTCGACCACTCGAACCGCGGGCTGATGCGTACGCGCGGTCGGCGCCGACGGCATCCGTTCGGTGGTTCGCAGGGAGCTCGGCCACAAGCGGAGGCCAGAGTCGGGAGCAGTCGAGCGCTAATCCTGTCCGCTCTCCCGGGTCCGCTCCTCCAACCGCGCACCGCCCAGGATGTTCGGCATCGCGTAGTTCCCCTCGTGGCACGCGTACTCGAACAGCGGCAGCGGGTTCAGCTGCATCGGAACCTGCGCCGTCCACGGCGCCGACCACGTGGCGGGGTCGCTGATCGTGAACTCGTAGAGCAGCGTGTCGGCGTCGACGCGCGTGAACCGCTCGACGAGGTGGCGGTCCGGGGTCGAGCCGCGGTAGCCGTGCCTCTCGCTGAAGTCGATGGTCTCGACCACCAGGGTGTCGCCTTCCCAGCGGCCGCGCGACTCGCCGGTCCACGACTCGATGTCGGGGCGCGGGCGGCCGTCTAGGGGGATGATGCGCGAGTCGTGCACCATCTCGTTGAGCACCACGACGTGGTCGGGGGTCTGGAACAGCTGCATGTTCTGGTTGTAGAAGCCGGGGGTCATCGGCGGCCCGGTGTTGAACCCGAGAATGCAGCGGTCGAACGCGTTGCGGTCGGTGTAGGTGTCGGCCGGGTGCGCCTCCCGGTACGCGCGACGCTCGTCGTCGCGCCGCTGCCCCTCGTCGGAGAGGGCGGGGATGCGCCCGTCGGGCGGGTCGACGATGAGCGACGTGCGGCGGTCCTCGATGACGTTGGTGCCGAAGTCGAGCCAGAAGTTGTTGTAGCCGCCGACGTTGCCCCCGGCCTCGGTGCGGCGGGGCGCCGCTTCCCAGAGGCGGACGTTCCGTTCCACCCGCTCCTGCTCGATCGTGGCCGCCTCTTCCTCGGTCAGGAACGCCTGGTCCCCGCGGTCCTCGGGCCGCTGGAGGGGCGTGGCGGTCTTGAAGTCCCAGACGCCCTGCAGGTCCGGGGCGCCCCACGCCGTCCGCGGCGCCTGGCCCGCGGCCGGACCGGCCGCCAGCACGACGAGCACCACCGCCGACATCGGCGCAACGATTCGACCTCTCACGACCGTCATGGCTCTACCTCCTCGGGTGCGGGCGCCCGCCTCGCAGGGTCGCCCCGGCCGTCTACGATAGCCCCTGGCGGGACTTCTGTAAAACCCGGCATCAGCACACCGGACCCCAGTTCCCCGCGGCCGGCGGGCGCCGGCGTGACACCCCCCCCCCCGCCGCCGGCATCCGCTGATGGGGAGGCGGCGGTCATGGGGTAAGCTACGGGTCAGCCGTGGTCGATTCTCGAGCAAAGGAGTTGCTGCTGCGCGCCAACTGTGCCCGTGACGGAGCCCGCCTCGTGCCCCGCCTGTCGTCGACGCTCGTCCTCGTCGCCCTGCTCGCGGTCCCCGCGGCCCGGGCCCAGGTGCCCGTCGGGAAGCCGGATGACGTGGGGTTGTCCGCGAAGCGCCTCCAGCGCATCGGCGAGATGATCGAGCGCGCCATCGACGCGGACCAGATATCCGGCGCCGTCACCGTCGTGGCGCGGCGCGGGCACCTCGCCCACTTCGAGGCGCACGGCCTGATGGACGTCGAGGCCGACGCCCCGATGCGGAAGGACACCATCTTCCCGATCGCCTCGATGACGAAGCCGGTCACCGGCGTCGCCATCCTGATGCTCGTCAAAGAGGGGAAGGTCCATCTGTCCGATCCGGTATCCCGCTTCATTCCGGAGTTCCGCGACACGAAGGTCGCCATGCCGCGATCGGGCGCCGAAGGCGGGGAAGACGGCATCTATACCGTGCCTGCCGACCGCGAGATCACGGTGCAGGACCTGATCACCCACACGTCGGGCCTCGTGAGCGGCGGGGCGGGAAGCGAAGCGGCGTCGCGCATCGCGCCCCGGAGGTCGACCGACACCGTCGCCGATTGGACGGCCGCGCTCGGAGCCGCCCCCCTCGACTTCCAGCCGGGCACGCGCTGGGCGTACAGCGGCCTCGCGGGCATCGACACCCTGGGGCGCATCGTCGAGGTCGCCTCCGGCCTGACGTTCGACGAGTTTCTGCGGCAGCGGATCTTCGAGCCGCTGGGGATGAAGGACACCGCCTTCAACGTGCCCGACGACAGCATGCCGCGCGTGGTGACGCTCTACGGGCGCACTCCCGACGGGCTCACGCGCCGCCCCGTGCCGGAATGGGTGGCCACGACGACGTTGCACGGGGGCGGCGGCGGCCTGTGGTCGACGGCCGAAGACTACCTGCAGTTCGCGCAGATGCTCGTCAACCGCGGCGAGCTGAACGGCACCCGGCTGCTGGGGTCGCGCACCGTCGACCTGATGGCGTCGAATCACGTCGGCGACCTCTACGCGAAGGCGGGGCGCACCGGCGGTCGTCCCGGGAAGGGCTTCGGGTTGACCGTCGACGTGGTGGTCGACGGCGTCGAGGCCCGCGACGACCACCGGTCGACCGGCAGCTTCGGTTGGAGCGGCGCCTTCGGCACGACCTTCTGGGTCGATCCCGGGGAGGAGATGACCGCGATTCTGATGGTGCAGACGCCGGGCGGGCCGTGGCGGGCCGACTTCCAGAACGCCGTCATTCAGGCGATCGTCGACTAGGCGTCCGAGCCGCAGGAGTTCATCCCGTCACGAGGAGGTTCCAATGCCGAACAGAGTCAGCCGTCGCGAGCTGCTGGCCGGCGCGATCGGCGCGGCGGCGATTCCGTCCGCGGCGGGGCGCGCCGGGGCGCAGGGCCGAGACACCACCAGCCGACCGGGGTCGGCGGCGAGCGGGCGGGGCGCCCGCTCGCCCCACGAGACGGTGCAGCGCGACGCCCGCAGCGGGCTCGCGTCGCGCACGCCGCTCCAGGATCTCCACGGCACGATCACGCCGTCGGACCTCCACTTCGAACGCCACCACGCCGGCATCCCCCCCGTCGACCCCGAGAGCTACCGGCTCCTCGTCCACGGCATGGTCGACCGGCCGATGGTGTTCACCCTCGCCGACCTGAAGCGCTTCCCGGCCACGTCGCGCATCTGCTTCCTCGAGTGCTCGGGCAACTACCCGACGGGCGCGGGGCCGGAAACGAAGCCCGAGAACGTCTGCGGCATGACGTCGACCACCGAGTGGACCGGCGTGGCCCTGTCGACGCTCTTCCGCGAGGCCGGGGCCAGCCCCGACGCCAGCTGGTTCCTCGCCGAGGGCCAGGATGCGGCGGTGATGACCCGCAGCGTCCCGATGGAGAAGGCGTGGGACGACGCCCTCGTCGCCTACGCCCAGAACGGCGAGGCGCTCCGCCCGGGCCAGGGCTATCCGGCCCGGCTCCTCCTGCCGGGGTGGGAAGGCAACTCGAACGTCAAGTGGCTGCGGCGGCTCGAGCTCGCCGACCGGCCGTTCATGACCCGCGAGGAGACCTCGAAGTACACCGACCCCCTCGCCGACGGCACCGCGCGGCAGTTCAGCTTCGTCTTCGACGCCCGCTCCATCATCACCGCGCCGGCCTGGCCCGACGTCGTCGAGCCGGGCTGGATCGAGCTGCGCGGCATCGCGTGGTCGGGACGGGGCACGATTGCGCGGGTGGAGGTGAGCACCGACGGCGGCGGCACCTGGCAGGAGGCGCGGCTCCAGGGGCCGGTGCTGCGGCAGGCGCACACCCGCTTCCGCCACCTGTGGCGCTGGGACGGGGCCGAGACCGAGATCATGAGCCGGGCCGTCGACGACACCGGCTACGTGCAGCCGGCGCGCGCCGCGCTCCGGGCCGTGCGCGGGCGGCGGGCCCGGCGGTACCACCTGAACCCCATCACCGCCTGGCGCATCCGGCCGAGCGGGCAGGTCGAGTACCGGGTGGAGGAGCCATGGGACGCCTAGCAGAGTTGGTTGGGCGCCAAGCGGAGCCGAGGGCGACGATTGGCGGGCCAGGGCTCGTGTCGTGCCGTGCCGCGGCCGGCGCCCTCGCATTGCTCGCCGGCCTCGCGGCGGGAGGGTTCCTCCTGCCGTCGACGTCCGGCACCGTCCTGCGGGCCGCGGGCGGGCCTGCCGAAGCGCAGGCGGCGGGCACGGCGCAGCCGCCAGCCGAGCCGTTCGGATTCGGCCGCCCCGCCGCGCCGGACGAGATCGCCGCGTGGGACATCGACGTCATGCCCGACGGCGCCGGCCTCCCGGAGGGCTCGGGGACGGCCGCGAGCGGCGCCCCGGTCTACGCCGCGCAGTGCGCCGTCTGCCACGGGGCGGCGGGCGAAGGCGGGATCGCCGATCGCCTGGTCGGCTACGACCCCGACAGCACGCCTCCGTTCGGCCCGCGCTACGAGGCGTGGCGCGCCGGCCGCGCCGACGTTGCGTTCTCGATCGGCAACTACTGGCCCTATGCCACGACCCTCTTCGACTACATCCGCCGCGCGATGCCGTCGAACGAGCCCGGCACCCTCGCCCCCGACGAGGTCTACGGCCTCGTCGCCTGGATTCTCGCCGAGAACGGCATCACCGCTCCGGATGCGGTCATGAACGCCGAGACGCTGCCCGCCGTCGAGATGCCCGCCCGCGACATCTTCGTCCCGCAGCAACGGTAGCCCGGCCGCAGCGCGGCTGACTTTTCGCGGACGGTGACCCTGAGCGGAACCAGGTAGCACCTCGCGACGTGATTGCCGATCGACCTCGATCCGTCCCCCGGGCCAGGCCTGCGCTCCCGACTCGTCCGGGTCTGGCGCCACCCCTCACGTCGCCGCCGCCCGCAGCCCCTTCCAGATGCTGTAGCACATCCCCAACATCACCAGGGCGATCGGGAAGCCGGTGACGAGCGACGCGGTCTGCAGCGCCACCAGCCCCCCGCCGAGCAGCAGGGTGATGGCGACGATGCCCTCGAACGCGCACCAGAAGACGCGCTGGGCGACCGGCGAGTCGAGCTTGCCGCCGGCGGTGATGGTGTCGATGACGAGCGAGCCCGAGTCGGAGGAGGTGACGAAGAAGACCATCACCAGCACGATGCCGGCGAGCGACGTGACGCCCGAGAACGGCAGCGTCTCGAGCATCAGGAAGAGGGCTAGCTCGGGCTGCTGCGCCTGCACCGCGTCGACCGCCGCGGTCGTGCCCGCCTCGAGATAGTGCGACAGCGCCGTCGCCCCGAAGGCGTTCATCCACAGGGCCGAGACCAGCACCGGCACGACGAGCATGCAGCCGACGAGGACGCGCACCGTCCGGCCGCGAGAGACGCGGGCGATGAACATGCCGACGAAGGGGGCCCACGCGAGCCACCACGCCCAGAAGAACGTGGTCCACCCGTGCAGGAAGTCGAGGTCTTCTCGGCCCGCCGAGTTGCTGAGGGGCGCGATGGCCGCGACGTAGTGGCCGAGGCTGGCGACGAACCCGCCGAGCAGCTCGACGGTGGGCCCGACCGCGAGCACGAACGCGAGCAGCAGCAGCGCGAGGGCGAGGTTGGCCTGGCTCAGGCGCTTGACGCCCCGGTCGACCCCGGCCACCACCGACGTCAGCGCCACGCCGGTGATGCCCGCGATCAGCAGCACCCGGGTCATGTCGGTGGCCGGTATCCCGAACAGGTGATCCAGCCCCGCCGCCATCTGCTGGGCCCCGAGGCCGAGCGACGTGGCCAGCCCGAAGAGCGCGGCGAACACCGCGACGATGTCGACGACGTGGCCGAACCGGCCCCACACCGCATCGCCCAGCACCGGGTAGAACCCCGACCGCAGCGTCAGCGGCAGCCCGAGGTTGTAGGCGGCGAAGGCCAGGGCCAGCGCGACCACCGCGAACATGGCCCACGGATGCACGCCCCAGTGGAAGATCGCCGAGGCGATGGCGAGCCGCTGGACGGCGGCGGCGTCCGCCGGGTCGACGCCGAGGGGCGGGCTCAGGAAGTGATCGACCGGCTCGGCCACCCCGAAGAACATCAGGCCGATGCCCATGCCCGCCGCGAACAGCATGGCGAACCACGACCAGGTCGAGTAGTCGGGCCGGGCGTCGGGGCCGCCCAGGCGGACGCGGCCGAGCGGCGTCACCAGCAGCATCAGGCAGAAGAGGACGAAGATGTTGCCGGCGCCCAGGAACACCCAGTCGAAGGTCGACGTCAGCCACGTGTAGAGCGCGTCGAAGACGCCGGCGGCGGCGTCGCGGAACGCCAGCACCCCGAGCACGAACGTGATGATGGTGAGGCTGGCGACGACGAAGACGGGGTTGTGGACGTCGAGGCCGAGGAACTGAACGTTGTCCCGCCCGAGCTCGTAGTCGGTCTGCGCGGCGATGGCCATACGTCTCCAGCTCGACGGGACCCGCCGGCCCAGTCCGGAATCCCGGCCGGCTGCTTCGACGTGGCGATTCCGTCGAGCGCAGAACCGCGACGTTGACGGGGCGTTCTCGACCCGGCGCGATCGCAACGCCGCCCGCCGAACTGCGCTACAGTCTGACACAGGAAGACGACACCCCGTTCGGCCTCGACCACGCCGCCTGCCGGCAACGCTATCGGGAACGGCTCGAGGAGATGCGGCGACGCGTGGCCGAGCGTCCGCGGTGAGGATCGGCGGCCGCCCGGCGTCATCCCCACGCGGCTGGGCCGTACAGCGGCGAGCTCTGGCTCATGACGCCCGGCTCCTACCGCTCCGACGAGACAAGAGCCCCGGGCCGCGAGGCCCCGCGATGCGCTACGATCAGGGGAAACATCGTGCGACGGGAGGTCAGGGGTGGCAATCACGCTTACCGTGAACGGTCAGGCCCGCACAGTGGACGTGGAACCGGACACGCCGCTGCTGTGGGTGCTGCGCGACACGCTCGGGTTGACGGGCACCAGGTTCGGATGCGGCATCGCCGCGTGCGGCGCCTGCACCGTGCACGTGGACGGGCGCGCCGTCCGCACCTGCACCGTGCCGGTGTCGGCGGTCGAGGGCATGTCCATCACGACCATCGAGGGCCTGGCCCGGGACGGCAGGCTGCACGCGGTTCAGCAGGCGTGGATCGACCACCAGGTGCCGCAGTGCGGGTACTGCCAGTCGGGCATGATCATGGCCGCCTCGGCCCTGCTCGCACAGCGGCCCGACCCGAGCGACGCGCAGATCGACGCCGCCGTCACCAACATCTGCCGTTGCGGCACGTTCGTCCGCGTGCGCCGGGCCATCCACGCCGTCGGCAAGGGCGACGCCGTCGCCAACCGCAACGCTGTCGCCAACAGTGACGCCATCGCCAAGGGCGGAAACACGGAGGCGCGCCATGGGTGAATGGACGCGCCGCGCCTTCATCGGTGCCGGGACCCTCGCCGGCGGCGGGTTCGTCCTCGGCATCGCCGGCCTCGTCATCGCGCCGGGCCGCCACGGCCTCGTCTCGGCCGACGCCGCCGACAAGGGCGAGCTGACGACCTGGATCACCGTCACCCCCGACGACCTCGTCACCATCCTGATTCCCCACTGCGAGATGGGACAGGGGTCGCAGACCGGGCTCGCGATGATGGCGGCCGAGGAGATGGAGGCCGACTGGGACCGGGTGCGCATCGAGGAGGCGCCCGCCCTCGACGCCTACGCCAACGCCTACATGCTGCGCGCGTTCACCGGCGACTCGATGCCCGCGCCGGTGGGGCGCGCCCTCGACTACGGCGCCTACCGCCTCGCGCGCTGGTTCGGCACCCAGGCCACCGGCGGCTCGCTCGCGGTGCGCGGCACCGGCTACGGCATGCAGGTGGCCGGCGCGGCGGCGCGCGAGATGCTGCTCGCGGCCGGGGCCGAGCGCTTCGGCGTCCCCGCCGAAGAGTGCGAGATCGCGCGGTCCCGGGTCACCCACGCGTGGTCTCGCCAGAGCGCGAGCTTCGGCGACCTGGCGAAGGCCGCGGCGGCCATCCCCGCCCCGTCCAGTCCGCGCCTGAAGGACCCCGACGCCTACACCATCCGGCGCACCGCGAAGCCACGCTTCGACATTCCGCCGAAGGTCGACGGCAGCGCCCGCTACGGCATCGACTTCACGCTGCCCGGCATGCTCTACGCGGCCGTCGACATCGCGCCCGTCGAGGGCGGCCGGCTGGTGTCGGTCGACCCCGCGCCGGCGAGGGCGATGCCGGGCGTCGCGGAGGTCGTGGAGCTCGAGAACGCGGTGGCGGTCGTCGCCGACAGCTACTGGCGCGCCCGCAAGGCCCTCGCCGCGCTGAGCCCCGCCTACGACGACGCCGGCCATGGCGAAGTCTCCAGCGAGACGATCTTCGCCGCGTTCGACGAGGCCCTCGGCGCCGCCCCGGAGATGCCGGCGGACGCCGCGCAGGTCGTCACCGCCGACTACCGCGTGCCGTTCCTCGCCCACGCCACGATGGAGCCGATGGCGTGCACGGCCCGCGTCGAGGGCGGCCGCGCCGAGGTGTGGGCGGGTACCCAGGACCCCCTGAACGCCCGCTCGGCGGCCGCGAACGCCCTCGACCTCGACACCGGCCAGGTCCACCTGACCAACCTGATGCTCGGGGGCGGCTACGGCCGCCGGCTCCCGTTCTGCTTCGACTACGTCGACCTCGCGGCGCGCATCGCCCAGGCGATGTCGCCGACCCCCGTCAAGCTGGTGTGGAGCCGCGAGAACGACATCCAGCACGACTACTACCGGCCGGCCGCGATGTGCCGCTGCGCCGGCGCCCTCGCCGACGACGGCCGTCCCCTCGCGGTGGGGGCGCACTACGCCGGGGGCGGCGACCGCGAGTCGCTGTTCATGCCGTACTCCATTCCCGACCGGCGGTTCGACGCCCGGGGCGCGTCGCACCACATCCGCGAGGGCGCGTGGCGGTCGGTGCTGAACTCGCAGCACGGCTTCTTCAAGGAGTCGTTCATCGACGAGCTGGCCCACGCCGCGGGCCGCGACCCCTACGAGTACCGGCGCCTGCTGATGGACGGGCGCCCCCGGTTCCGCGCCGCCCTCGACCGGGCGGCGGAAATGGCGGGCTGGGGCCGCCCCCTGCCCGAGGGCGAGGGACGCGGCATCGCCATCGCCGAGAGCTTCGGCTCCATCGTCGCCCAGGTCGCCCACGTCGCGGTGTCGCCGCAGGGCGGGCTCCGCGTCCACAACGTCTGGGCCGCCGTCGACTGCGGCGACGTCGTCAACCCCGACAGCGCCGCCGCCCAGATCGAGGGCGGGGTCGTCTTCGGCCTCTCCGCCGCCCTCCTCGGCGAGATCACCATCGCCGAGGGCCGCGTCGTCGAGAGCAACTTCCGCGACCACCAGATGATCCACATGGCCGACGCCCCCGACGTCCGGGTCGAGTTCATCCGCTCGGGCGAGCGCCTCGGCGGCCTCGGCGAGCCGGGCGTGCCCCCGGTGGCCCCGGCCGTCACCAACGCCATCTTCGCGGCGACGGGCGTTCGGGTGCGGGACCTGCCGATCAAGAACCAGGATCTTTCACGGGCGTAACGGAGGCCGACTGCTCGAGGGTCATCCATGACCGTCAACGTCATTTCTCGGTCACTTGCTCGCAAAATGTGACCGCAAGAACGCGTTGTCGGTCACGCACGGCCGACCATTCAGGCCGGCCATGCGTACGACGACAATCAAGACCCTCAGAGGCCGAGCTGGCTCGCCATGTCGTTGAAGTCGGTCGCGACCACGTCGAAGTCGGGGTCGGGCGTCAGGTCGCGCTCGACGCCGGGGGCGAACTCGGTCGGCCGGGGGACGTAGCCGGTCCGGAACCCGAGCCGGGCCGCCGCCCGCAGGTCGCCCTTGTGGGCGGCGACCATCATGCACTGCTCGGGCTCGAGGCCCAGCAGGTCGGCCGCGGTCAGATAGGCCTGCGGGTCGGGCTTGTAGTGGCGGGCCAGCTCTGCCGACAGCACCGCGTCCCAGGGGATGCCGGCGTTCTTCGCCATGTTGACGAGCAGGGCGACGTTGCCGTTCGACAGCGAGGCCAACACGTAGCGCCTCTTCAGCCGCGTCAGCCCCTCGACGGTGTCGGGCCACGGGGTCAGGCGGTGCCAGGCCCGGTTCAGGTCGTCGAACTCCTCCTCGGTCAGGCTCTCGAGCCCGTACTTCGGGACCAGATCGTCGAGGATCATCCGATGCAGGACGTCGATCTTCGTCCACCCCAGCTCGCCCCGGCGGACGCGGCCCATCGCGGGGCCGTAGCCGCCCCGCCAGTCGTCGGCGAACGCGGCCCAGTCGGCCTCGATGCCCTTGCGGCGCCCGACCGCCTCGCCCTCCCGGGTGATGCTCGTCCGCCAGTCGACCACCGTGCCGAAGACGTCGAACGTCATCGCCCGCACGCCCTGCACCCGATCGCTCAGCTCCTGCCGCGCGGGTCGCGCCGCGAGCGCCTCGGTGCGCACGAACGCCGCCGCCAACAGCCCGGCCGAACCGCTGGCCAGGAACTCCCGCCGTCTCATGCTCTGGTCGGTGCTTGACATCGAAGGTCCTCCTGCCGTCCCGTAGTCGCCTCAGCGTACCGCTTCACCCGCTCCCCTGTCCACGGGCGTCGCCGACCGGCGCTGTGATCCCTCCACCCTGCGGGACCCGTCTCGAGGTCCACGCCAAGCCCCCGGATCCACCGTGACAGCTTCGAGGCGCAGGTCTGACGCGCGGCCTTGCGCGCCCCCGCGACGGACTGATACCGCGAAACGGATCGGTCGGGTTCTTCAACCGACGACAGCCCGCGCGGGCCGGAGCGGAGGTCGCGGAGGTATTCGGACCGCGAGCCCGGTTCCGGTTCACCAGGCCTCTCCCGAATCCAACCCCTGGGCGAAGACTTCGACTATGCGCAGGCGTTCGAGAGCATCGACCTCGATGCGCTCAAGGCGGATCTCTCGGAGCTGATGACGACCTCCCAGGGCGGATCACTCGAGCGGAACACCTGGGCCGAGTGCTTGCTGCCGGTCAGCGCAATGCCGCCCAGTACGGGGTGAGGGCCCGCCTTACCGCCGGAATCACCCGATCGGCCCGGCTCGTGTCCCCGGCGACGGCATCCGCGGGAGCCGGCGGCCCGGCCGCGAGCCGGGCCAGGGTCGAGTCGAGGCAGGCTTCCAGCGCGGTCAGGTCGTAGCCGCCCTCGGTCACCACCGCGAGCCGGCCGCCGCAACACCGTGCGGCGAGGCGGTGGACGTGGTCGGTCATCGCGTCGTAGCCGCCGGTCGACACCTGCATGCCGCCGAGCGGGTCCCGCGCGTGGGCGTCGAAGCCGGCCGAGAGCAGGATCAGGTCGGGACCGAACCCGGTGACGACCGGCGCAACCAGCTCGCGCATCGCCCGGTCGTAGTCCGCGTCCCCCGCACCCGCCTCGAGCGGCACGTTCAGGGTGAAGCCGAGCCCGTCGGCCCGGCCGACGTCGTCGACGGCGCCGGTCCCCGGATAGAAGGGGTACTGGTGTAGCGAGACGTACAGCACCGCGGGGTCCTCGTAGAACATCCACTGGGTGCCGTTCCCGTGGTGCACGTCGTAATCGATGACCGCCACCCGGTCGAGCCCCGCCGCCCGGGCGGCCGCCGCCGCCACCGCCACGCTGTTGAACAGGCAGAAGCCCATGGCCCGGTCCGCCTCGGCATGATGGCCCGGCGGCCGCACCAGGGCCACGGCCGGGGCGCCCGCGGCGAGGGTGGACTCGACGGCCGCGACGACGGCGCCGGCGGCCAGCAGCGCCACCTCGTACGAGGTGTCCGACGTGTAGGTGTCGGGGTCGAGCCGCAGCCGCCGCCCCACGGTGTCGGCGATGCGGTCGACGTAGGCGGGTAGATGCACCCGGGTCAGCTCGCCGCGAGTCGCGGCCCGCGGCGGCGTCAGCTCGCCGCCCGCCTCGACCCACCGCCGGGCCACCGCGGCCATGACCTCGCCCCGGGCCGGCCGCTCGGGATGGCCGCTCGGCGGTTGATGCTCGATGAACCGATCGCTGCCGATGAGAACCATGGGTACCCCTCCCGCGGTGACCCGTGCATGGTACGACAGCCGCCGAACGCCGCGCAAAGACTCGCCGAACTCTTTCGGGTGAGTGCTCGTCTCATTCAATATATGCCTGTTACTCACTCACGTTATTTGACTTCACTCAAATAACCTGCTACCGTATGGAATCAGGCAAGGACGGAAACGGATGAACGTCGACAGGATTCGCAACCGGCTCTCAATCACCACCCAAGGAGGAAACACCATGTTGAGCATGACGCGCTGGCACCCGTTCGAGGAGCTCGGCACCCTGCACCGGGAGATGGACCGGGTGTTCGGCCGCTACATCGGCTCGGACGAACCGACGGCGGGACCGGCCTGGACCCCGGCCACCGAGGTCCGCACCGGCGACGACGGCTGGACGGTGCGGATGGCGCTGCCGGGGATCGAGCCGAACCAGGTCCACGTCGACCTGCACGGCGGCAGCCTGACCATCTCCGGCGAGCGGACGCGCACCGCGGAGAACGGCAACGGCTACGCCTCGGAGATCCGCTACGGCCGCTTCGAGCGCGCGTTCACCCTGCCGGCCAAGGTCGACGCCGAGAAGGTCAGCGCCCACTACGAGAACGGCATGCTGGAGCTGACCCTGCCGCTGGCCGAGACCGCCAAGCCGCGGCGGATCGCGATCGGCACGGCCGCGCCGGCCGGCGCGGTCACGGCCGAGAGCGTGGCCTCGTAAGCGGGAACGGCCGCGCTACGTCAAGCCGCCCGGGGACTGGACCGTCCCCGGGCGGCTTCGCGGCTTCCAGGGTCGACCGGGATCGCTGGCCGCCGCGCTCGCACAGCCGAGCGCAGATCCGACGCACCAAGCCGACCCGCGTCCGGTAGAATGCGGGCCATGCTTCGCTACCTGCTCTTCGCGTACCAGTTCAACCTCGACCGCGGCCGGGTGATGGTGAAGGACCTCTCGGACGAGCAGATGGTCTGGCAGCCGCACGGCGTCGTCAATCACCCCGCCTGGATCCTGGGCCATCTCGCGCTCTCGTCCGACGGCCTGGCGCGGCGGTACGGGCTGGAATCGACGCTGCCCGACGGCTGGGCCGGCACGTTCGGGGCGGGCGGCATCCCCAGCGGCGCCGACGACGACTTTCCCGGCCGGGACCGGATTCTCGACGAGCTGGCCGCGCAGCACGCGCGGGTCGCCGAGGTCGTCGCCGCAGCCGACCCGGCCGTCTTCGAGGCCCCGTTCCCCGACGAGCGCCGGCGGCAGACCTTCCCCACCCTCGGCGACTACACCGCGTTCGTGATGACCACGCACGAGGGAAGCCACATCGGCCAGATCGCGGCTTGGCGCCGCGCCATGGGCCTCGGGTCGGCCACCGGCATCTGATTCGCGGGAGCCGGGAACGCGGGTTCGGTGCCCGACGCGGGACAGAAGGGGCGGTCGGCGCGCCGGGTGAAGGGCTCCGGCCGGCGCGCCGGCCGCGTCGCCCTTGCTCTACGGCTCCAGGCTGGCCGTATAGGCCACGATGTCCACGATGTCCTCCAGGGTGAGGTTCGCCACCGCGGCGTCCATGAGGTCGGACCACGCGCCGTCGCGCACCCCGGTCTTCAGGTCGTAGAGCTGCCGCGCCATGTACGTCGGCGAGCGGCCGGCGAGAGCCGGCACCGGGCCGATGCCGCGCAGGTCGGGGCCGTGGCAGACGGTGCACGCGACCGAGTCTTCGCCCCCCGTGAGCACGATCCGGCGGCCCCGCCCCACCGCGCCCGAGGGCACGTAGGCGATGAAGCCCGACGAGTCGTCGCGCAGCTTGGTCAGCTTCAGGTCCACCGGCGTCTCGACCACGCGCGTGCCGATCGGCTCCACGCCGCCACCCTCGACGACCTCGTGAATCCACCCCGCGAAGCGAGTCTCGGGCACCGCGTCGGTCTCGACGACCCGGACCCACGGCCTGAAGTCCATCGACGAGAAGTACTCGGCCGCGACCCGCGCCTCCTCGTCGGAGGCGGCCAGCCCGATGCGCTCCATGAACGCGGGCGGCCCCATGCGCGGCTCGCCCGGGCGGCGCCGGCCGTTCCGCCAGTCGGTCATCTGCTGCACCAGGTACTCGTAGGGCTGGCCGGCGAGGCCCGCGTTCTCCGGCTTGCCCTGGCCGTTCGGCAGGTGGCAGTAGCCGCACGCGACGACGCCGTCGCCGCCGCCGCGGGCCACCACCTCGGGCATCGGCGGATGGCCGTCCGGGTGCCAGTCGGGCGGGCCGTTGTCGATGGCGATGGCCGAGCGCGGCATCGACACGCTCGAGCCGGGCACCGTGACCACCTCGTCGGGATCGGGCGCTTCGGCGCTTCCGGCCGGCTCGTTGAGCACGTAGGCCCACGGCAGCACCGCGTTGGCCCCTTCGGCCTCGTCTTGCGCGTGCAGGTCCACGCCGGCGGCGAGCCCGGCCGCCGCCAGCATCATCGTCCAGGCGCTCAACTGTCGCATCGCGTCCTCCCTCTGTCCGCGCGCCGCGGTGCGCGACGATAGGTGGTCCAGATTCGGCTCCATGATACACGGCGTCCGGCCCCGCCCCCCGGGCGTCGCCGGACGCAGGGTCTCCCGATCGCCACCGCCGTTCCTTCCGGGAATCGTGTCACACCTTGCACTCACGGACAGGAAGTGCTAGCCTCCCCCGTCTAATCTGCAGATATCATGCTACCCATGTCAGCCGGGCTGCTACCCGGTACCCTCGACCTGCTCATCCTCAAGGCGGTCTCGCTCGACCGCCTCCACGGCTACGGCGTGCTTCTCCGGATCCGGCAGATCTCCGGCGAGGCCCTTGACGTGCCGCAGGGCTCGCTCTATCCGGCCCTCAACCGCCTCGAGCACCGCGGGCTCATCGAGTCGGAATGGGGCGAGAGCGAGAACGGACGGCGCGCCAAGTACTACTGCCTGACCCGTGCCGGGCGGCGGCGCTTCAAGGAGGAGGCGGCGGGCTGGGAACGGCTCGCCACGGCCATGGCCTCCGCCCTTCGCGCCACCCCCGACGAGGCGTGACCGGCTTCCGTGCCGGGCTGATGCCTGACCGTGGAGGTCCGGATTCGGCGCGTCATGCCGAGCCCCGGGCGCGATCTCCAACGGCGCCCGAACCCGGACGTCTCCAACAGTGCCCGGCCCCCGACGAAAAGGGGCGCGGCCACGACCCCGCCGGGCCGTGACCGCGCCCCGAATGCGTTCTCGTCAGGAAACCGCTACGCCACGATCTGCGGAATCAGCGTGCCGTGCACGTCGGTCAGCCGCATGTCGCGCCCGTTGTAGCGGTAGGTCAGCTTCGTGTGGTCCATGCCCAGCAGGTACAGCATCGTCGCGTGCAGGTCGTGCGGCGACACCCGCTGCTGCTCGGCCTTGTAGCCGAACTCGTCGCTGGCCCCGATGGCCTGGCCGCCCTGGATGCCCGCGCCGGCCATCCAGCCCGTCATGGTGCCGGGGTTGTGGTCGCGGCCGACGCCCCGCTGCGAGATCGGCATCCGGCCGAACTCGGCGTGCCACACGATGAGGGTCGAGTCGAGCATGCCGCGGGCCTTGAGGTCGGTCAGCAGCGCCGCGATCGGCTTGTCGGTCTCGGCCGCGTGCTGGGTGTGGTTCTCCTTCAGGTTGCTGTGGGCGTCCCAGGTGTCGGTGTTCTGCACGCCGAGCCCGCCGTGGAAGAGCTGAACGAAGCGGACGCCGCGCTCGACGAGGCGGCGCGCCATCAGGCACTGGCGCCCGAACGGCTCGGTGATCGTCTCGTCGAGGCCGTAGAGCTTCCTCGTGGCCTCGGACTCGCTCGAGGTGTCGACCGCCTCGGGCGCGCAGCCCTGCATGCGGTAGGCGAGCTCGTAGGACGAGATGCGGGCCGCGAGCTCCGAGTTGCCCGGGTTGCGGGCCATGTCCATCTCGTTGAGCCGGGCCAGGGTGTCGAGACGCGCCCGCTGCTGCTCGACCGACATGCCCTCGGGGGGCTGCAGGTCGACGATGGGGTCGCCGACGGCGCGGAACAGCGTGCCCTGGTAGGCCGCGGGCATGAACCCGGCGCTCCAGTCGTTGGGGCCGCCGAGGGGGCCGCCGCGGTAGTCGTTCATGACCACGAACGCGGGCAGGCTGGAGCTCTCCGACCCCAGGCCGTAGGTCACCCACGAGCCGACGGCGGGGAACCCCATCCGGATCTGGCCGCTCTGCATCTCGTAGGTCGCCTGGATGTGGTCGTTCGACCGGCCGTAGAGCGACCGGAGAAACGCCATCTCGTCGACCTTCTTCGAGAGGTGCGGGAAGATCTCGGACACCTCCATGCCGCTCTCGCCGTGCCGGTGGAACTCGAACGGGCTCGGCATGAGGGGACCGGGATGGCCCTGCCGCACCACCACCGACTCGGCCATCGGCTGGCCCGCGTACTTCTTCAGCGCGGGCTTGTGGTCGAACGTGTCGACCTGGCTGACCCCGCCGCTCATGAACAGCGAGATGACCGCCGTCGCCCGCGGCTCGAAGTGCGGGGCCCTGGGGGCGAACGGGTTCCCGGGAATCGGGTCGCCGCAGCCGTCCGCGGGCGCCGCCGCGAGCACGCCCTCGCGGTCGAGCATGTGAGCGAGGGCGAGCCCCGCGATGCCGCCCCCCGACTGGAACAGGAAGTTGCGGCGGTCCCAGAGCGTCCGCTTCCGGCAATGGTGATGATGGTGATCGTGCATCGTGGCTACCTCAGGCCGGGAATCTGCGCCGTGGAACGGCGCCGACTCCCGCAGGGTTGGTCGGGCCGGGAGCGGAGCCGATGGCCCCGCCCTCCGGGCTACCTCAGGTACAGGAACTCGTTCAGGTTGAGCATCACGTGGGTCAGGTCGACGAGCGACTGCGACGACACGAGGCCGCGGGCGATCTCGGCCTCCTCGGGCGCCGGCGGCCGGGTCAGGGCGATGCGGTAGGCGAGGTCGATCTGCCGGTCGACGTCGCCGGGCGCGGCCCGCTCCAGCCGGTCCGCGAACAGCCGGGCCTGGTTCAGCACGAACTCGTTGTTCATCAGGGTCAGGGCCTGCGTCGCCACCGTCGACACGTTGCGGGCCGCCGCCGTCTGGTTCTGGTCGGGCAGGTCGAACGTCTCGAAGAACGGGAAGCCGAGCGACCGGCGGCGGTAGACGTAGACGCTGCGCCGCCAGACCTCGGGACCGTCCCCCTGGTCCTCCCAGTAGCCGTTCCTCGCGGCCAGGAGAAGCTCCCGGGGCACGTGGGGGAAGACCGGCGGGCCGCCCACCGTGAGGTCGATGCCGCCGCTCACGGTCATGATCGCGTCGCGCAGGGCCTCGGCCTCGAGCCGCTGCGGGCGGTACTGCCAGAGCAGCCGGTTCTCGGGGTCGGCGGCGCGGTTGCCGGCGTCCTCGTGGGCCGAGGCCATCTGGTAGGCCTCGGACGTCATGAGCAGCCGGTGCATCTCCTTTACGCTCCAGCCGCGGTCCATGAACTCGACGGCCAGCCAGTCGAGCAGCGCGGGGTGGGTGGGCTCGTCGCCCATCCGGCCGAGGTTGTCGAGGGTGCGCACGATGCCCCGGCCGAAGTGGTGGTGCCAGATGCGGTTCGCCATGACCCGCGCGGTCAGGGGGTTGTCGCGCGCCGCGATCCACTCCGCGAGGGCGAGCCGGCGGCCCGACGTGCGGCCGTCCGGCCGCGGCAGCTCCGTCGGGGGGTCGCCGTAGGTGGCCACCGTCAGGAACCCGGGCGACATCGGCGAACCCGGGCTGAACGGGTCGCCGCGAATCAGGAAGTAGTTGGGCGGCGCCTCGTAGGCCGGTCCACCGTCCTCGTGGAGGTACGATCCCGGCTCGTCGGGCAGGATGCGGCACTCGGGGCATCCGATGACCTGGTCGCCGGGGCCGTCCGGGGCGAACCGGTAGTCGCCGTCGGTGACGATCTCCGCCATCGGCGGCTCCGGCGGGCGCAGGGCCTCGAGGGCCTCCACCGCCGCCGTCAGCTTGCTCCAGCGGTCGCCCTCCTCCTCCGACAGGGCATCGACGACCTGCCGCCTGGGCGGGTTGATCGACAGCACCTGGGCGGCCAGCAGCTGCTCGCCCGCGGTCCGCTCGGCCTCCGGCTTGAGCGCCGCCTGCTGCACGTTCTCGGGGAAGCGCTCCTTGATGAGCTCGAGGCGCAGGCGCTCGCGGTGCGGGGCCTCGATCTCGGCGATCTCATCCCGTAGCGGCTGCTGCTGGGCCTCGATGGCGGCGTTCTTCTCACGGTACTCGGCCACGCCGGCCCGGTCGAGCAGCGGGTACTCGATCTCGACGTAGCCGAAGATCGACGCCTGCATGCTGTAGTAGTCCTTCTGCAGGATGGGGTCGAACTTGTGGTCGTGGCACCGCGCGCAGTGCACGGTCATGCCGAGGACCCCGCGCCCCAGGGTCGCGAGCACGTCGTCGAGGTAGTCGTGCCGCCGCTCGGGGTTGTCCTTCTCGCGGAAGTTCACCCGCGGCCCCGCGCGCAGGAACCCGGTGGCGATGCGGGTCTCGTCGGTGACGTGGTCGAGCTCGTCGCCCGCGAGCTGCTCGCGCAGGAACTGGTTGTAGGGCTTGTCCTGGTTGAAGGCGTTGATGACGTAGTCGCGGTAGCGCCACGCGTTCTCGCGGCGGTAGTCCTGCTCGAACCCCGTCGAGTCGGCGTAGCGGGCCACGTCCATCCAGTGCCGGCCCCAGCGCTCGCCGTAGTGCGGCGAGTCGAGCAGGCGCTCGATCAGGCGCTCCCAGGCGCCCCGCTCGGTGTCGGCGAGGAACTCGTCGACCTGCTCGGGGGTCGGGGGCAGCCCGGTGAGATCGAGATAGGCCCGGCGCAGGCGGGTCAGCGGATCGGCCCGCGGCCCCGCCTTCACCCCCGCCTCGCGGCGGGCCGCCTCGAGGAAGCGGTCGACGGGGTGGTCGTAAACCTTCGACGCGGGCACCGCCGCCTTCTTCGGCAGCTTGAAGGCCCAGTAGTCGCGCGCCCCGTCGGGCAGCATGGTGTTCTCGAGCGCGGCCAGGGCGGCGTCGGCGCTCGTGGCCCCGCCCGCGTCCCAGTGCGCGCCGTCGTCGATCCAGGTGCGGATGGCCGTGAGCTCGGCGTCGCTCAGCGGGTCGCCGGCCATGGGCATCGGCGGATCGTCGAGGCCGGCCAGCACCCGGTAGAGCCGGCTCTCGTCGGCGCGGCCCGGCACCAGGGCCGGCCCGCGGGCGCCGCCCTCGACGGCGGCCTCCCGTGTCCGCAGGTCCAGCTCCGAGAGCTGCGACGCCTCGCCGTGGCAGTTCCAGCAGCTTCGCTCGAAGATGGGCCGGATGTGGTCGGTGAAGGTGACATCGGCCCCCGTCTGCGCCAGCGCGACGGAGCCGGCCGCCCCCACCAGGAACACGCCGACCAGCCCGAGCAACGTGGTCGTTCGCCGCATCGACATTCCTCCAACCTGAACGTTCAAGACTCCGAAACGCGGCTACAGCATAGCACTTCGCGCAAGGCCCTGCCGACGTCGCGACGTCGGGTGCTGGTGGCGGAGAGGGCATCGGTAGTCCCATGAGGAGCACTCGGGTCATCGAGAAGGCGGCCGCCGAGGCCCTCCCTCCCCGGCGCGAGTCCCGGAATCACTTCTCGACCAGGTCGAGAACTTCCAGCAGCGCCTGTCGCGCTTCGGCCATCGCGGCCGGACCCAGGCGCGCCAGCGGACCTCGAACCAATCGGCGGTTGTCTATGGCTCGAAGCTGGTCGATCAGCGCGTCCGAGTCCTGCCGAAGCTGTCTTGTGGCGGGAATCCGAATGCGGAGGGGCTCGGCGTCGTCCACGAGACGCGTGGTGAGCGGGGCAATGAGGGTCGATGGGTGTCCGGCGTCGAGCAGAGCCTGCGCCTGCACGATCAGCACGGGCCGGGTCTTCCCGGGCTCGGTCCCCTGACGCGGATTCAGATCCGCCAGCCAGACCTCCCCGCGATCAGGCATCGACGTCTCGTTCGATGGCGTCGAACTCGGCATTGATGCGCATGCTGTCCTGTCGGACTCGGCGGGAGGCGGCGGCGAGCCGATCCGCGCGCAGGCGGGCGCGCGTGTCCCGGTTCATGCGCTCCAGCGCGCGGCGGATGTACTCGGCGCGCGACAGTTGCAGGGCCGCGGCGCACTGGCCGGACGCCTCGAGCAACTGTGCCGGAAGCTTCAACGAGATGGCAGGCATGAGAACCCGTATCGAGTATCAAATCTGAATACCATGTCGGATGTCAACCGGGTCGTCACTCCCGCCACGTGGGGTTGACGAACGCGCCGTTGCCCGCCACGTCCCAGACCGCGACCCGCGCCCACGTCCAGCCCGGAGCGTCGGCGGCGAGCGCGAACCCGCCGGCGCCGAACGCCCGCGTCCGCGACAACGGGGTGATCTCGCGGTGCACGCCTCCGGCTTCGTCACCCCACACGATCTCGGCGAACCGCAGGGGGAATGTCCAGTCCGCCTCGATCCAGACGTCGAGGCGGTCGGCGGTCGAGGCCGAGAAGTCCACCTCGGGCAGCAGCACCTCGCCGGTGGTCGTGAAGTAGTCGCCCCGCGCCAGGGGCTCGACCGCCTCGCCCCAGCGGTCGAACGGCGGCAGCTCGTCGAGCCGCACGTAGTTGATGTTCATGTGCGCGTACAGCTCGTGGGTCGCGTCGAACTGGAACACGTCGACCTCGCCGAAAATGCGCTTCCGCAGCCCCTGCGCGCTCAGGTCGTCGAGCAGCTCGAGCGACCGCTCGCCGAGCCGCGGCGACGAGAGGTCGGCGGGCATCGCCTTCCACCCCGCGCCCAGATACGCGGGGTCGCGGAAGTGCTCGGTGTCGGCGATGCGGTCCGGGTAGCCGGTCGAGCCCTTCGTGCGGGGGTGGGTCTGGTACATGAACCCGCCCTCCCGCCGCACCAGCTCGAGCAACTCCGCCGCGTCGGCAGTGCTGTAGACCCTGCCGTAGCGGGGATGGGTCATCTCGAACGCGCCGCCCTCCGGCCGGTCCATGAACCAGTACACCGGCCGGGGGAAGATGAGGGCCCAGTGCCCGCCGAGGTGGACGTTGGCCTCTTCGCTGGGAATCAGCAGGAAGTCGGGCCCGGACTGTGCCCGCAGGGCGCGGAAGTAGGCGTCGAGCTCGTCGAGCCGCAGGTCGGTGAGGTCGCGCGGGTGGCCGTCGCCGTGGAAGTCCATGATGATCGACGCGTCGACCCCCATCGCCTTCAGGACCGGCTTGAACGGCGGCGTCCAGTCGAAGCCGTGCTCCAGCGCCTGCATGGTGTAGGCGAGGTGCCAGTGGGTGCTGAGGGTCTTGTAGCCGTCGAGCGGCCGGAACCGGTCGCGGTTGGTAAACGCCAGGACCTCGTCGAGCGTCGCCTCCGACGCGCCGTCGGACAGCAGGAAGAACACCGACATCCGCTGCGTCTCGCCCGGGGGGGCGTTCATCCACGGATAGAAGCGCCAGTTCGTGTCGCGGATCTGCCGGATGCCGAGCGACACCCGGCCTCGCCACGCGCGGTGCCAGACGTGCCCGAGGTTCGAGGTGAAGTCGCGGGGGAAGAAGTACTGGTGCGGCGGGGGGAAGACCGCCACGCTGCCGCCGGCGGTGGCCGCCGCGAGGGTGCGGTAGCGCACCTGCACCGGCTTCCGCTCCGGGTCGAAGCCCGTCGATACGTCGTGGCGCAGATCGCCGGCCGTGTCGTACCAGCTCACCCGGGTCTGCATGTTGCCCCCGGGCGTCCGGTCGGCGTCGGCGGCCATCTCCCAGCCGCCGTCGTAGTAGTAGGCGACATCGGCCGCGTCCGTGGTGGCCACCGCTTCCTGCTGGATCAGTCGGCTGCCGGGGTGGATGGTGTAGACGATCGCCCCCTCGAAGACTCCTATCCGCAGCCCGTCGAAGGTCAGCTCGACCCGCTCGCCGACGGTGCGGACGGTCGCCCTCGTCAGGCTGAACACCCCCTGCGCGTGCCGCGTGCCGTCGGGATGGCTGGGCGGGAAGTCGAAGAACGCGTTCCACCCGCGCCGCCGCGTGCCGGTCTCGACCTGGTAGAACGGCCGCACCGCGGAAACGACGACCGCATCGCCGGCCGTAATCGAGGCGATGAGGGGCCGGTCGGGGTCGAGCGAGAACGTCGCGTGCCACTCCCGGCCGGTCTCGTCCGGCCACTCCACCACCACCTCGTCCTCGACCTCGATCACCGTCGCCGGACCGGGCCGCACGTCGCGCACGTTCAGCGGCACGGCCTGACCGAGGGCGGCCTCGGCGGCGAGGATCACGGCCACACCGAAACAGGCGATCGACGCTTTTCTCATCGTTTCCTCGGCTCTTGGCGCTCGGGATCCCACGCCCCCTTCCCGGCCCGGGCTTCTCACGTGCCTTGGGGAGGACCGAACAACTCGGCTGAGGGCGGCGACGCGGGGGGCGATTGCCCCAACGTGCGTTCCCCAATCCCGCGAACGGTTGCGGCGACCATGCCCGAGACGGATCGTTCACGCAGTCCCAAGGCTCTGTCGACACCATCCCCGGTGCCGACGGGTCGACGTGCTCTCAGTCAAGTCGCACCAGCGTGTCGATGGTGGTCCCGACGGCGTGGGCGATTCGCGACAGCGCGCTGGTCGTTCCAGGTTTCAGGCCACGTTCGATCTCGGACAGATAGCCGACAGCAAGCCCCGTACGAGCCGCCAGTTGGCGCAGCGTCAGACGGCGATGCCGCCTGTACGCGACGACGGGCCGCTCGCCATCCATGATCGCAAGCGCCACTTCGTGCGGGATCCGGCTGCCGTCATCCGCCATCCGGGCCGCCAGCGCGTCCTCCAGCTCCTCGGTACGAGCAATCAGCGCATCGTATTCCGACCGCGTCAGCGTGACCGAGTCGGTCTCAGTCATAGGCTGCTCTCCGGTGTCGCACCCTCATCACGACCATGACCACCGTCGGACCGTGTTCCATCGTGAACAGAACGCGATAGTCGCCCACCCTCAACCGCCGATTCGTGCCGCCAGCCAGCTGGATCACCTTGTTGGCAAGCGACGTCGGATCTCCCGCGTACTGCTCGACCTTGGCCACTATCCGCCTGCGTTCCGCACCCGCGAGGCGCCGCATGTCCCTGACCGCCCTGGTCGTCCACTCGATTCTCAACGGACTGGACTCTGTGGCCATGATGTTCTCACACAGAGAACATCATGACAAGACGCCCGCCGACAGACGAGCTGGAAGCCGCAGCGATAGTCCCGCCGCACTTCGAGCGGCGCACCGCCCCGGGCTGCCGGTCAGAACACCGCGATGACGTTGAGCGGCGAGCCGGTGCCGCCGGTCACCGGGATCGGACCCGCCGCGATCAGGAACTCCCAGCGCCCCTCTTCCGCCGCCGCCTCGGCCAGCGCCTCGAGGTCCATGTTGTCGAAGATGTTGGTCCCCAGGCCCGCGATCAGCAGGGTGTGCAGCGGCAGCGGGACCCCGTCGACCCCCGACGGCTGCACGTCGGTGGCGGAGTCGCTGCCCCACAGGGCCACGTCCTCTCCGCGCACCCAGCGGATGACCGACGCGTGGATGCCGGCCGAGTTGCCCGAGAGCTGCCACGGCCCCACATCGGCGCGGCGAGCCCACCGGCCCGTGCGCAGGAACACCGCGTCGCCCGGCTGCATGGTCACCCCCGCCTGCTCGAGCCACGCCTCGATGTCCTCCGTGTAGATCGGCGTACCCGGCTCCAGGTAGTCGACCCCCTTGAGGCGGGGGATGTCGAGGAGCACGCCGCGGGTGACGATGCCGTCCTTGAGGTTGTCGATGCCGAGCTTGACGCAGCCCTCCTCGGCCGAGCTCGTGTCGGCGGGGAGGCCGTTGTACATCATCCCCTTGTGCAGGAAGTGGCACAGGGCGTCGATGTGGCTGACGCCGTAGCCGTGGTAGGAGAACTCGATGGTGTCCGACCGCAGCGTCTCCGCCATGGTGTGGTTGAAGGCGGAGTCGGGGTTGTCGGCGTGGACGCCCGGCATCGGGTTGTGCGACAGCGACACCGTCCGGCCGCGCGTTGCCAGCGCGAGGGCCTGCCGGCGCTTCTCCTCGGTGATGAGGTTGGCCGTCCCCAGCTCGTCGTCCGCGCCCCAGCGGCCCCAGTTCTTGACTTCCTCGAACAGGGCGTCGAACTCGGCCTCGTCGTGCGGGCCCGGCCCGTCCTGGCCCGCCGCTGGCGCCGCCGCCAGGGCCGCCAGCACCGTGACCGCCGCGAACCAACCGCCCCTGCTTCTGCTTCGAGTCATCTGCTTGTCTCCTCGTCCGGCCTTGTCGCCGCGCGGCTCCGCCCGCGGACGGCCCGCGTTCAGTCTATCGCGGGTTCCTCCCCGCGTCCCGGGCGCCGTCGCCTGCGAGGTCGCACGCGCTGAAGAGGGTCTCCTCGAGCGCGACGATCACGGCATCTTCTCGTGACAGCGCCGCCAGGGCGCTCGCGAGCACGTCCGGATCGGCCTCGACGGCGCCGATCCGCGGCCTCGCCAGAAACTCCTTCCAATCGTCCTCGCTGTGGTAGTGGAACTCCAGCACACGGGAGAGCTCGGCCCGCGGGGTGAACAGGCCATCGCGAATCGACTCGGCGAGCGCCTCCCGGGACGACCGCATGTCCCGTTGCCCGGCGTCGGTGGAGCACACCAGGCCCACCGGCTCGATGCCGCCGGCGCGGCGGACATGGAAGGGCGTCGGCCGGCCGATCGGCTGCAAGCTGACCAGACGCCCGCCGGGGCGCAGCCAGCTGGCCACGTTGCGCAGAGCGTCACCGACGCTCTCGGGGGGCAGTCATCACATCGAACGCGAGAAGACGACCAGATCGAAGCTGGCCGGCGGCAGGGCGAGCGCCAGGACGTCCGCCGCCTGGAAGCGGCAGGCGCCTCCGGCGCCCCCGGCGCGGGCCTGGGTGATCGCGGCCTCGTCCGGGTCCACGCCGAGCACGGACGCCCCCCGACCCGCGAGGCGGCGGGACGTCCGCCCGTCGCCGCAGCCGATGTCGAGCACGTCCCTGCCGGCCAGATCGGCGAATCGCTCGATCAGCTCCAGCTCCCGCCCTTGCGGGTCCACCGTTCGCGCCATGTCATCCTCCAACGGAAACTGAAGCGCGGCTACAATCGCCCTCTGACCTTGGAGGGAGCACCCGCATGAGAGATACCTTCGACACGTTATTGAAACAGTACGAGGATGGCAAGCTGACGCGGCGGCAGGTGCTGGGAGCCTTCACCGCCATGGCCCTGCCGGCGGGCGCCCGCGCCCAGGCGAGCCAGGTCCGGGCCCGCACGCTGCATCACGTCAACGTCGGGGTCGCCGACCTCGACCGGTCGGAGGCGTTCTACCGCGACCTGCTCGGGCTGCCGGCCCGGCGCTACATCGTCGGCGACGCCTACGCGCTCGACTTCCCCGACGGCGGCCTCATCAGCCTGTGCCCGGTCGAGGGGGGCAACTGCAGCCTCACCGCGGGCAGCGCGGTCGCGGGCGAGATCGACCACTTCGGGGTCGGGGTCGAGGACTTCGACGGCGACCGGGTGGCGAGGACACTGGAGGACGCCGGCTTCGAAGGCGTGCGGGGCGGCGGGGGGAGCGTCCTCGTTCCCGACCCGGACGGCCTGGTCGTGCAGCTCTCGGCGGTGACCGAGCGCTTCGAGGGCACCCCGCCCGACCGGGGGTGCTGAGCGTGCGGGAGCCGCGCTCCGGACCCTCCCCCGCGTCGGAGGAGGGTCCGGGCGACCCTCGGGCCGGACAGGAGCTCGCGCGGCAGTAGTTGCGCGGAGGCTGCCCCGGCGGTTCCGGCTCCTACTGGTCGGTCTCCACCGCCCGGTACGAGTCGTCGAACAGGTCGAGCTTCGTCTCGCGGATCTTGCTCGCCGCCGCCGTCCCGAAGGTCGCGAACTCGATGGCCGGCTCGCCCTCGCGGTCGTACTTCGGCCAGAGCGGCAGGCCGTCGCCGTTCGGGTCGCCGGTCTTCGCGAAGTTCACCCAGTACTGCGACATCTGGCCCGACAGCTCGTGGTCGCGCGCGTTCCAGCCGACGCCGACGAGCCCGACGTTGTCGAACGCGTAGGCGAGGTCGCCCGAGTGGTAGGCGCCGCCGCCCCGCAGGCCGCCGGCGAAGTCGAGCGCGGGCCGGTCCGGCAGATAGAGCCGGAACACCGGCGGGGCGTGGCTGAAGAAGTAGAGATAGACGTCGTTGGCGTCCGCGTGGGCCCGCGCCCACTCGCGCATCTGCCACGTGAAGCTCCGGTCGGCCTGAATCGCCTGGCCGGCGGTGCGGGTCGACGCGGCGATCTCGCCGGAATAGGCGTCGATGAGGGCGTCGGCCCGGTCGCCGTATCGATCTCGGAGGCCGGCCACGAACTCGTCCCGGGGCGGCCCGGCCATGCCCGCGTAGAGGGTGGTGCCCTCGTCGGACAGCGAGCCGACGATCACGGGCACGTCGTTCTGGTTGCCGGCCGCGAAGATGGCGCCGGGCAGGTCGGGCAGCACCCAGCCGTCGACCACCACCCCGGTGCCGCGCCCGGCCTCGAGCACCGCCGCGGGCTCCGCCGCCCGGAGCGCCGCCGCCGCATCCGCGCCCTCGCCCTCGACCCCGAGCCTGGCCGCGACGGCCAGGCCCGCGCCGTGACCCGAGACCGCGGTGGCCGGCCCGCCCGTCGTCGCCAAGTGCGCGCGCGGGGCGCCGAAGCACCCGCCCGAGTGGCCGATGGCCTTGTGGAACAGCCCCTCCGCCAGCGGAGACGCCTGCAGCACGCAGACCGACCACGAGCCGGCCGACTGGCCGAAGATGGTGACGTTGCCGGGGTCGCCGCCGAACGCCGCGATGTTGTCACGCACCCACTCGAGGGTCGCGACGTGGTCGAGGATGCCGTAGTTGCCCGACGCCTGCTCGGCCGACTCGGCGGTCAGGGCGGGATGCGCGAGGAAGCCCAGGGGCCCCAGGCGGTAGTTGGCGGTCACCATGACGACGCCCTTCTTCGCCATCGCGGTGCCGTCGAAGATCTTCGCGCTGCCGGTGCCCGAGCTGTGGCCGCCGCCGTGGAACCACACCATGACCGGCCGGCGCTCGCCCACCCGCGCCGCCGTCCACAGGTTCAGGGTCAGGCAGTCCTCGCTGCGCGGCAGCTCGCCCCGCGCATAGGGCGAGTCGTCGGCGTTGCGAGCCTGCCAGCACGCGGGCCCGAACTCGGTAGCCACCCGCGTCCCGTCCCACGACTCCACCGCCGCGGGCGGGCGCCACCGCAGGTCGCCGACCGGGGGCTCCGCGAAGGGCACGCCCCGGAACACCGAGACGCCCGCCTCCGCGTCGGCCCACGCCCCTTCGAGCTCGCCCGACGGCGTCAGCACCACCGGCCCGCGCTCGGACTGGGCGGCGGCGCCCACCGCGGCGGCCGCCACGAAGAGCGCGGCCAGTCCCAGGACCACAAGATTCCGCATCGTGCGCATCGCAATCTCTCCCCGCCCGGCGACTCCGCCCTGCGGCGCAGCCGTCCCGGCCTCCAGGACATCCGCGCGTGACTCCCGCGGAGATCCCGCGTTCCTGCCAATCAGTTGCCGGTCGTTCTCAGAATCCCGAAGATCGATGCCAACGCGCCAACCCTCCGTCCCGTGCTTGGCGGTAGGGGCTATTCTACCAACGAAGCCGGCAGACGCGGCCGAGGGGGGGACGTCTACCGGACACCGGGGCGACCGGGGCCGGGGCGCCCGATACGTGCCGGGCGCGGACGGATCGCAGCCGGCGACAACAACCAAGGAGGCACCATGCGCAGATTCTGCATCACCTTCGTCGCCGGCCTGGCGGTCGGGCTGGCCGCGGCCGCGGTCCTCACGGCCCAGATCGAGATTCGGCAGCAGGCGCCGCTCGACCGCGCCGTCGACTTCCCCACGGCCGAGATCGACGCGATCATCGCAGAGATGGACGCGGCGGGGCGCCCCACCACGCGGCTGCTCGAGGGAGGCAGCTACAACGTCAACATCCGGCGCATCAGCAACGCCGAGACCGCGCTGATGCACCCCCGGACGACCGACGTCTACGTGATACGGGAGGGCTCGGGCACCCTGGTGACGGGCGGTCGGATCGTCGACGAGCGGGGCGAGCCGGTCGACGGCACGCGGGGCGCGGCCATCCGCGGCGGGTCCGAACGCGTCATCGGCGTCGGCGACGTCATCTACATTCCCGCCGGGGTACCCCACGGTATCCGCGACACCGAGGGCATCACCTGGTTCAACATCCGCTTCGACACGCGCTGACAGCGCCGCGGTACGCGAAACAGGCCGGCCGGGGTCGATGAGGACCCCGGCCGACCTGTGTATGTCGAATCTCCGAGGCGCGCCGTCAGGGCGCGCGGCAGACGAAGCTCTCGGCGTCGTCGGTGCTCCCGCTGCCCGTGTAGACCGCCTGCTGCGGATACGGGCAGAGCGGCCGCGTGCGGTCCACCGCCCCGTCGCGCACGCGCGACGCCACGATGCTGTCCGGCGCCTCGCCCCGCTCGACCCACGCCTCGAGGGCGCTCACCATGTCGAACTGGCTCGGACCCGCCCCGCCGCCGCAGTGCCCCATGCCCGGGGCCATGAACAGCCGATAGTGGTCGTGCACCGTGTCGGCGTCGCCGACGGCGTCCACGACCCGCCGGTAGTACTGGGTCGCGTTCGACGGCGAGATCTGCGGATCGGCCCATCCGTGATACGAAATCAGCCTGCCGCCGCGGTCGAAGAACGGCTTCAGGTTCGGGTCGAGCGCGTTGAGGGTGTCGTTGTCCACCTCTTCGGCCGCGACGATGTCGGTCTCGAAGTTGAACTGATCGATGGTCCACTCCGGGTCGGCGAACGTCAGATACCGGAACTGCTCGAGCCCGGTCGACCGCGCCGAGCGGGTCCAGCCCAGATCGGTCCACCCCAGCTCGCTGCCGGGAAGGAGCCCCGTGATGGGACGCCCTGACCGCGGGTTCTCGGGCGACGAGTAGAGCATGCGCGCCGTGTTCACCTGGGCCGCCGAGAGACACGACTCGCTCTGGCCGTCGGCGCACTGCAGCACCGCCGGGTCGAAGTCGCACCGCTCGGGATCGCCGACGACGCCGTCGGTCACGCCGTCGCCGGCGTCGCACGCCTCGAGGACCGCCCCGTGCACGAACTCGCGCAGGTCGGCCGTGAGGCGGGCCGCCTCGTTGGCCTCGAGCGGCTTGGCGACGCGCAGGGCCCCGCCGGCCCGGCCCGTCCAGTCGTTGCCCGGCGCCCCGGCGATGATGCCGTCGAAGTGCTCGGGCAGGCGCTGCGCGGCCTTCAGGGCCTGGCGCCCGCCGGCCGAGCAGCCGTTCCAGTAGGAGTAGCGCGGAGCCTCGCCGTAGTAGGCCTCGATGGCGGCCTTGGCCGTCACCGACATCTCCTCCAGCGAGCGCCAGCCGAAGTCGATGACCTTCTCGGGATGACCGAGCCCGAAGCTCGCGGTGTTGCCTTCGTGCCCGGTGTCGGTCGAGCTGCTGGCGTAGCCGCGGGCGAGGGCGGCGGCCATCGAGTTGTGCCGGATCGACCCGGTGAACGCGCCGTTGCCGACCGCCTGGTACTTCCCGTTCCAGTCGGCCCCCGGCATCCACACCTCGACCTTGATGTCGGAGTCGTCCGACGGCGTCAGGGTCGCTTCGACGCGGCAGAACATCGGCAGCCCCCCGTAGGTGCGCGCCGCAGCCGCGCGCGCCCGCTCGCTCTGGGGCCCGGGCGGCGTGAAGGCGCCGGCCTCGACGAGGGTCGCGCCGGTGATGGTGGTGTTCGGCAGGGCGAGCGACATCAGGCTGTCGCAGCTCGCCATCTCGGTGGCCGACTGTGCGCCGCCGACCGCCGGCTCGGTGTTGGCGGTCGCGGCGACGGTCGCCGCCGCGGCCAGCGCCGCGGCCGCGGCGGTCGCGGTGATGAACGTGAGCAAACGTCTCATGGTCTCGTGTCCTCGCAAGCTGAGTCAGGAAGCTGACGGAACTCCTTGCTGCCACGCAAACGCCAGAAGGCGGACACGGGCTGCAACACCCGGCCCGGAGCGTCGCCCGAGGCTCCGCTCGCCGCCCGACCAACCACGGGAGTCGCGCCGTTCGGCGGCGCCGACTCCCGGGTGGCGGCCGGCAACCTCATGTGGATGACGGTCCCTACTGGCCGCCCTCGGCCTCGGCCCTCTCGAGGACCCGGGCCCCGGCCATGATGCCCTCCATGCCGATGTTGCCCTCGTGGCAGGCGTACTCGAACACCGGGTCGGTGGAATGGCGCAACGGAATCATTGCGGTCCACGGCGCCGCCCAAGTTTCCGGATCGGTCACCGTGACCTCGTACTGCAGCACGTCGTCGCTGGCCCGGGTGAACCGCTCGAGCACGTGCAGGCCGCCGCCAACGGAGCCCATCAACGAGGCCTGCGGCGAGTAGTTCCTGGTCTCGACGACCAGGGTGTCGCCGTCCCAGCGTCCCCGCGAATCACCGTGCAACAGCCGGACGGCGTCGTCGACGTGGGGGGCGTCGGTGATGGGAATGACCCGCGGCCCGCCCATCTCCTGGTAGAGCACGACGTGGCTCGCGCTCTGGAAGACCTGCAGGTAGCTGTTGTAGCCCGCGCCCAGACGGGGCGCGCCCCAGCTGATGCACCGCTCGCCGAGGCTGCGGTCCTCCGGCCCCCAGGCGTGGCGCTGCCGCGCCTCCGCGCGCTGGGCCGCCCGGGCCTGCGCCGCCTCGCTGCGGGCCGGCAGCCGCCCGTTGGGCGGGTCGACGATCAGCGAGGTCCGGTTGTCCCAGTCGCGCTCGACCATCCAGAAGTGGTTGTAGTTGCCGGTCGCGCGGTCGCGCGACGAGAACGACTCGGCCTCTTCCAGCGCCGCCGCGAAGACGCTGTCGCCGAACGCGGCGTCCCCCGCCTCGTCGTTGAACAGGTCGCCGGCGCGCGCCTGCAGGGCCGCCACCTCCTCTTCGGTGAGGGTCTCGCGGTCGCCGAGGATCTCAGGCCGCTCGAGCGGCGTCACGTTGTTGTTGGCCCAGACCCCCTGCAGGTCGGGGTGCCCGTCGGCCGTCCGGGGAGGCGCCCAGCCCTGCCCCGCCGCCATCGACGCCGTCGCAAGTACCGCCACGACGAGAACCAGCGCTTTCAGTCTCACGGCATCCTCCTCTTCCCGAATGCGAACGCGGCCCGACTCGCCCGTTCGTCCCGAGTCTCGTTTCGGCCAGAATACCACCGGTCGCCACCGTTTCACGCGTTCTGCGGCCGGTCCGTCCCGGGCCGTCCGGTGCGGGCTACCGCCCCGTGTCCAGCCACTCGATGATTCGCGAGGTAACGAACTCCGGCACTTCGTTGTGGGGCCCGTGCCCCACCCCGGGCAGGACATGGATCGTCAGATCGCCCTCGACCCGACCCCAGAGGTCGTTCAACGTCTCGTTCAGGAACGGCCCGCTGTTCCTGCCGTAGATGAACAGGGTCGGCGCCTGCACCGGCGGGAACGCGTCCATCGTGAACCCGAACCCCTCGGTCTCCGCCGTCACCGGCGAGTACGGCCAGTTCGCCTTGTAGAAGTTGACGATCGACTCGGCGTAGAGGCGCTCGTAGGCCTCCGCCCGCAGCCGGGCCAGCTCCGGCGTGTCGCCGGGCCGCGCCCCGCCGCTCCGTATCCTGGCCCCGAACTGCGCGCCCGCCTCGGGGTTCTCCTGCATGTTGCGCTGGAACGTGCTCGCGCGCTGCTGGTCCGGGTTGTCGATGAGCTCCCGGATGAGCCCCGCGGGATGGACCGACCCCAGCGAGATCAGGCGATCGGTCCGTTCCGGGCGGGTCATGGCGAAGTGCCAGGCGTGGAGGCCGCCGCTGTCCTGCCCGACCACGGTGGCCCGCTCCTCGCCGAAGTGGTCGATGATCGCCTCGATGTCGTCGGCGATGCGGGCCGACGCGTAGTGCTCGACCCCCTCGGGCTTGCCGCTCTCGTCGGTGCCCCGGGTCGACATCGACACCACCCGGTGCCCCTCGGAGAGAGCCACCAACTGGTGGCGGAAGTCGAACCACGGCCCGGTGATGCTGTGCACGAACACCACGAGGGGGCCCTCGCCGGCCGCGTGATACACGATCGCGACGCCGTCCGAGTCGACCTCGCCCTTCTCGAAGGTGGCCGACCGCCCCATCCAGTCCGTGAGGGTCACCTGGGCCCCGGCCTCGACCGGGGCCAAGCCGAGAAGACCGACCAGCGACAGCGCGTAGATGATTCGCAAGAACAGACTCCGTTTCTCCTCCCGCAACCGCGGGAGCGCAGGACGCATCCCGGCAATACTACGCCATATCCTCTCTGCCGTGGACGCCGCGGTCCGGCGGCGGCCTCGAACCGCCGCCGAGGCGCGCCGTCCGCAACAGCCCGCACCCATCCACGATTCGCCTCACGCCCTTGACCGCACCAGTCTGACCAGTTACATTGCCCGCATAAGCCTCGTGTACTCGACGTACGAAGCCAAGGCGCGGTTCTCCGAGGTCATCCGTCAAGTCCGTGGCGGAAAGACGGTCACGGTGTCCTACCGCGGCGAGCCGGTGGCTGAGATCTGGGGCACGTCGCCTCGGCTCTCTACGTCGCGCCGGCCCCGGGCGACCTGTGGTTCGTCACGCTCGACTCCGCGCCGGTCTACGGACCCGACTTCTCCCCCGGCGCAGCCGGCTCCAGGCCCAGATCCCGGCCCTTGTCCACCGCCGGCACCCCCTCCGCCATCCACCGCGGGGCGGGGGCGTCGAGCAGGTGGTGGTCGAAGAACTGCTGCATGCGGACGGCCCAGTCCTCCTGGTTGGCCCGGCGGCGCAGGCCGTGCGCCTCGCCGTTGTAGTTGAGCATGAACACCGGCTTCTGCAGCCGCCGCAGGGCCACGAAGAGCTCGATGCCCTGGTACCACGGCACCGCCCCGTCCTCGTCGTTGTGCATCATCAGCAGCGGCGTCCGCACCTTGTCGGCGAAGAACAGCGGCGAGTTGTGGACATAGAGGTCGCGCTCGTCCCACAGGGTGCCGCCGATGCGGCTCTGGGTGCGCTCGTACTGGAACATGCGGCTCATGCCGGTCTGCCAGCGGATGCCACCGTAGGCGCTGGTCATGTTCGAGACGGGGGCGCCCGCCTCGGCCGCCGCGAACAGGTTCGTCTTCGTCAGCATGTACGCGATCTGGTAGCCGCCCCAGGAATGGCCCTGCACCCCGATGCGCGCGGGGTCGACGAACCCACGGCCCATCAGCTCCAGCACCCCCGGCACCACCGCGTCGAGGGCGCTCTCGCCCGGATAGCCCACCTCGTAGGGGATGTCCGGCACGAACACCACGTAGCCCCGGCTGGCGTAGAACGAGAACGCGACCGACGAGCCTCCCGGCGTCGGCGCCCGGTAGTCGTGGAGCCCGTCCGACATGCGCTCGTAGAAGTAGACCATCAGGGGGTACTGCCTCGACGGGTCGAACCCCTCCGGCGTGACGAGGACGCCCTCGAGCCGCGTGCCGTCGTTCGAGGTCCAGTCGACCAGCTCCGCCGTCCCCCAGGCGTAATCGGCCTGCTGCGGATTGGCTTCGCTGAGCTTCCGCTTCGCCCCGAAGTCCGCGTCGCCCGCCCACAGGTCGGGGAACGCCCCGAAGCTCTCCCGGGTCCAGAGCAGTTGGCCGGCGTCTTCGGCTTTGGCCTGGAAGCGGAAGCGGAACGGCTCGGACACGAGCCCCGTCACGCCGCGGGCGCCGTCGGTGGTCCCCCTCGCAAACCCGCCGGCCCGCGTCCTCTCGTCGAAGGTCGAGAACAGCAGGTCGCCCTCGGGAAGAACGGGCTCGTCGTCGGTGCGGACGAGCCGGTGCCGGACGCGGCCGGCGCGTCCCGACGTCAACCGCACCGGGGGCTCCGCGCCCGCCGGGTCGACCCGCCAAGCGTCGTATCGGTCGTGGACGATGAGGGCGGCGTCGCCCTCGATCCACGGCGCCCCCCCGTAGGGCGACGGCCCCTGGGGGCGGTCGTTCAGCTCGTCGTGGAACGCCTGCGGGATGCCCGCGGTCAGGCTGACCGCGCCGGCCGAGCCGTCCACTGGAGCGGCCTTCCAGTCCCGGTCGCCGTCGTCCCACCAGTACGCATACGCGCCGCCCGGCGACAGGCTCACCCCGCGGCCGCCGCGGACGCGCTCGGCGAGTCGCCGCCGCTCGCCGGTCCGGGCGTCGACGGCCCAGGCGTCCCGGTAGCGCCCGTCCCACGACAGCTCCTGTCGGTACGGCACGTCCGTGCTCCCCAGCAGGTAGTCCGACCCGCCGTCCCGCGTCCGCGCCACGTCGGGCATGTCCGGCGAGCCGAGCTGGACGACCCCGTCGCCGCCGCGCACGACGATGGCGAGGTACGAGCGCTCGCGCTCGTCGTCGAGCTGCACCAGCTGCATCGGCTGCAGGTAGGGGTCCTTCCAGTTCCAGACGTCCAGCCGCACCTCGTCGCGCTCCAGCGGCGACTCGTCCGGCTCGGGCTCGGGCCGGGGCGCCGTCCCGAAGAACAGCCGCCCGCCGTCGTCCGAGAACGACACGTCCCCGTGCTCGCTGACCCACCATCCCGCCGGCACCCCGGCCGTCGACGTCGTCGCCACCAAGGCCGCGACGGCGCCCTCGTCGGAGCGATAGAGGGAGAAGGCCGGCTGGTCCCGCTCCCACTCCGCCGCGTCGCTCACGAAGGCGAGGCTGCCGCCCGACTCGTCGAAGGCGATCTGCCGGTAGTGGCCCTCGCCCTCCATGACCGCCGTAGCCGCCCCCGACGCCGCGTCGACCCAGTGGATGCCGTCGCCGCCCTCCTCGTCGGTCGAGGCCGCGTAGGCGAGGGCGGTCCCGCCGTCCGCCACCTGGTACGACGCCGCGTCGGGGAACGAGAACTCCTCCCCCGTGTCGAGGTGACGCAACACCAGCGGCGTCCCCGCCTCCTTCTCGTGGCGCTTCTCGTACTCCGGAGACCGCTCTTCCGCCGCCTCCTCTTCCTCTTCGCCGGCTCCCTCACCGCCGGGCTCCGCCTCTTCGCCCTCCGTCTCCTCGCTCGAGCTCCCGTCCTCGGCCTCCGCCGGATCCTCGGACAGGTGATAGGCGATCCACGATCCCCCGTCCTCGGGCACCTGGAACGACTCGATGGGGCCCGCCGTGAAGGCCGCCGCCGCGCCGTCCGGCGACGCCTGGAGCGCGGCCAGCGAGAGCACCCCGAGCGAATCGCCCGGCAGCTCGTCGCCCGTCTTCCCCTCCCGGCGGAGCGCGTCGACCTCTGCCTGCGGCGGCGGCACCCGATACGCCAGGTGGCGCGAGTCACGGGTGAAGACGGGGCCGCGGCCCCGCATCCGCCTCGACGCCGCCCCGTCCGTCCGGGACACCACCAGCTCGGGGTCGCCGTCCCAGGGCTCGACCACCCAGGCCGCCCAGCGGCCGTCGGCCGAGATGCGGGGGCTCCGGATGGTGTTCCAGCGGTAGGTGTCCTCGTGGTCGAGGGCCGGTCTGGCGCCGGGGTCCTGCCCCAGGACCGGAGTGCCCGCCGACAGCACCGCCGCCACCGCGGCGGCCAGGGCCCACGCCATCGCGCGCGGCCGGGACGACCGGTCGAGAAGCCCCGCCGCCGAGAGCGCCGGCCGGAACGAGCGGGCCGCCCGCGCCGCGGGCCGGCCGGTGCACGAGGTCATGGTCATGGATTCCTCCCGGGCGGTTGCAAAGGGCCCCCGCCGCTTTTCAACGCGGGGTCCCCGGAACGCCCCCGTCTGGCGCCGCCCTCCGGCACGCGCAGCCGGGCCGCTCGCGCCATTCCCGCGTCATTGTCCTCCAGCTTCGTGCCGGAGACGAAGCCCCTCGTTGGACCGCCCGCACCCATCGCCGGGCACTGCGCTCTCGCCCGCTTCCGGTCCGAGGCGACGACGCGTCGCAGGACCCCCGTGGAACTCCCGGCACGGGCCGTCCGTCCCAGTTTCAAAAGGGGAAGCATCCCGGCCGGGAGGGCACGACCTTCCCGACTCGGTTCAGGGACACGGGAACGCCGCGACCGGCCGACCGCCGGGGGCGCCGCCTTCAACCCCGCAACCGTCTGCCGGGCCGGACGAGGTCGAGTCAGAGCGGGGAGCGTACAGCATGGTGCGAGAGACGAGAACGGGCGGCAGGATGCGGAGGTGCTTCTCGGCGGCGGCGCTGGTGTTGGCGCTGGCGGCCGGGGGGACGGCCCGGGCAGCGACGGAACAGGCTTCCGGCGCGCCGGACTTCCGGTGGCAGGGCAACGTGCCGGCGGGACAGACGGTCACCATCCGCGGCGTGAACGGATCGATCACGGCGACGCGCGGGAGCGGCGAGGTCGTGGTGGAGGCCACGAAGACGTCGCGGCGCAGCGACCCCGACGAGGTGACCATCGAGGTCATCGAGGACGCGGAGGGCATCCTCGTGTGCGCGGTCTATCCGTCCGGGTGGTTCCGGCAGAACCGCTGCGCCCGGGGAGGGTCCTACCGCATGAGCAACCGGAACAACGACGTGCAGGTCGCGTTCACCGTGTCCGTCCCGGACGGCGTACACCTGCACGCGCGGAACAGCAACGGCGACGTGCGGGCCACGGGGCTCTCGGGCGACGTGACGGCCGAGACCGTGAACGGCGACGTGACGGCGGAGAGCGCCGGAGTGGTGACCGCGAGGACCGTCAACGGCAACATCGACGCCGCCATGGGGACCCCGCCCGGGGGAGACCTCTCGTTCAAGACGGTGAACGGCAGGGTCCGCCTGACCCTGCCCGAGGGGGTCGACGCCGACCTGAGCCTCAAGACCGTCAACGGCGGCATCGACAGCGACTTCCCGGTCGACGTCCGGGGCCGCTGGGGCCCGCGCTCGGCGTCAGGCCGGCTGGGACAGGGGGGACCGGACATCGACGTGGCGACCGTCAACGGCGGCATCGAGCTGCGCCGCCGCTGAGTCGCGACCCGCGGCCGCGCCGCCCCGTCGCGCACCGTGCGATTCGGGGCGGCGTGCGGTTCCCGAACCGCTACCTCGACCCGCTCGCCGCGGCCTCCTCCCCCCGGGCGATCTCGAGCGTCGCCGTCATGCCCGTGTTCCCCTCGTGACAGGCGAACTCGAACATCGCCCCCTCGGTGGGCGGCATCAGGATCTCCGCCGTCCACGGCTGCGTCCACAGTCCCGGATCCTCGAACGTCACCGCGTAGTGCACCGTCTCGGCGTCGACGCGCGTGAAGCGCTCGACGAGCCGCATCCCGCCCTGCGACAGCCCCCGGAACCACTGCGCGTCGCGCAGGTTGGTGGTCTCGACCACCAGCGTGTCGCCCTCCCAGCGGCCGCGCGAGTCGCCGAGCCACTGGCCCACGTGCGCCGGCAGGTGCGGGCGGCCGTCGAGGGGAATGACCCGGAACTCGTGGACCATCTCGTGCAGCAGGAGCACGTGGTCGGCCGTCTGCGCGATGTGGACGTTCTGGCTGTAGGGGCCGCCCAGGCGGGGGATGCCGTAGGAGATGCAGCGCTCCTGGGGGCTGCGGCCCTCGGGCCCCTCGGTCGTCTGCCCCGGACGGGCCTCGCGGCGCGCCCGGCCCGCCGCCGACCAGGGGATGCGCCCGTCGGGGGGATCGACGATCATCGACGTGCGGCCGTCCGACAGGCTGCGCTCCCACCACACCACGCGGCGCGCCCCGACCCCGTCCGCCGACTGCTGGGCGGCGTCGACCTCGGCGACCTCCGCGTCGGTCAGACGGTCCCGCTCGCCGTAGCGCTCGGGGCGCTCGAGGGGCGTGGCGGTCCCGTGGCTCCATACGCCTCGCAGGTCCGGCGCTCCCCAGGGGGTGCGCGGCGCGGTCTGCCCGAGAACCGCGGCCGGGGCCAGTCCCAGGGCGGCGACGGCGACGGCGACGGCGGCGACGAGGATCTTCGTGTCTGACATCCGCCGATCCTACCGCCGTTGGCAACCGGGGCGGCGCACCGGGGTTCCTTCGGAGGCGGCGAGGCCGGATCGGCTAGGATATTGGCCCTGAAGTCATCGGAAACCGAGGAGAAAGACAAGCATGACCGACTATCGACGGAACGTTCTGAAGCGCAGCCTCGCCCTCGCCGCGATGCTCGCCGTCGCCGCGGCGCCGGCCGCGGCCCAGGAGGGCTCGGCGGACCTGGTGCAGCGCGATCTGCCGAACCCCAACCCCGAGGTCGCCCTGAACTGGGCCGCGCTGCCCGACGACCGGGTGTGGGGCTCGACCGCGGGCATCGACATCGACCCGACCGACGGCCACGTCTGGGTCTACGACCGCTGCGGCGGCATCGGGCTCGCCGGCGGATGCGCGGCCAACCCGACCGTCGATCCCATCCTGAAGTACGACCGCAACACCGGCGAGCTTCTCGCCGCCTTCGGCGCCGGGCTCTTCGTGCTGCCGCACGGCCTGCACGTCGACGACGACGGCAACGTGTGGGTCACCGACTCGCAGGGCAACGACGAGATCGGGCACCAGGTCTTCAAGTTCAGCCCCGAGGGCGAGGTCCTCATGACCCTCGGCATCGCCGGCGAGCCGGGCAGCGACCCCGAGGGCGTCCACCTGAACGAGCCGTGCGACGTCATCACGTGGGGCCCGACCGGCGACATCTTCGTCTCGGACGGCCACAGCGGCCAGAACCCCGATCCGCCGGCGGGGCGCACCGGACGCATCCTCAAGTACGACCGCGACGGCAACTTCATCAAGCAGTGGGGCGAGATCGGCTTCCGGCCCGGCCAGTTCCGCACGCCGCACGGCATGGAGTTCGACTCGCAGGGCCGCCTGTTCGTCGCGGATCGAGGCAACCACCGCATTCAGATCTTCGACCAGGAAGGCGAGCTGATCGACATCTACTACCAGTTCAGCCGCATCAGCGGGCTCTACATCACTGCCGACGACACCCTGTACGCCATCGACTCCGAGTCGCAGGAGACCAACCACTACGGCTGGAAGAATGGCGTGCGCATCGGTTCGGCCAATGAGGACGTGGTGACCGGGTTCATCCCGCCGCACGTCCCCGAGGAGGGCCGCACCCTGCAGGGCCTCGCCGGCGAGGGCATCGCCGTCGACGCCGACGGCAACGTCTTCGTGGCCGAGGGGCCGGCGTCGCGCCCGTTCGCGGGCGGCGGCGTCACGAAGTACAGCAAGGCCATGAACTGATCGGCGCGACAACCACGCAAGCACGACCCGTCCCCGCGAGGTGTTCCGACGCCTCGCGGGGACGCCCTTCGCGCCGCGTCACCCCCTCGGACGCGCCGTCTCGTGCCCTTCCCCCGCAGCTGCTCCCAGGGAACGGTCAGGTACCGCTGGCTCACCGAACGCAGGCTCCCACCCCGATGTCCACGCCGGAGGAGATCGCCGCGTGCCACGACGGGTGTTCGAGCCTGAGCCGCTCGAGCTCCGTCTCGGTGTAGGGAAACAGATCGACGCCGACGGGGAACCCGTACGGCAGGTAGTCGCCGATGCGGTCGCGGAACGGCTTGTCTGCGTGCCCCAGCACCACGCAGACGTCGACGTCGCTGCCCGGCGCCGGCGTTCCGGTGACCCGCGAGCCGAACCAGATGACGCGGCGCACCTCGGGCCGGCGCTCGCGGACCTGCTGCGCCCAGCCGCGCACCGCGCGCTCGACGGCGGCCTGATTATTCGACTTGACGACGAGCGAAGCCGACGATCCGCTCGGCGCACGCGATCGCATCGTCAGAGTCCTTCCTCGTGTAGAAGTCGGTCGGGGCGCCGGCGTCGAACCCGTTGGGATAGCGGGTCGGAATGTAGTGCTTGTCGAGCGTCTTGGCGCACTCGACGAGCGCTTCGCCGGCCTCTTCCTCGGTGGCGACCAGGCCGAGCAAACCGGTTACGGTGTGCCCCCAGGCATCGGCGCCGCGGCTCATGAGCACGGCCTTCAGCGCCTTCTCGGCGGACTGCTGCGCGGCGAAGCAGGCCCATTCATGGGCCGCGCCGTCGCGGGCTTGGCGCGCATGCCGCAGATCGGCGTCCGCCTGACGCAGCCAGTCCGCATGTCGCGAGGCCACGCCGCCCATTGTAGCCGCCTCCCTGCCGCGGCAACTGACCGCGACCTCTGGAGCAGGGAGGCCTCTCAGCGTCCATCGACGGCGCCGGGGACGAGAAAGGCGCCGGGAATGCCCGTGTCGAGCGAGCCGGGCCCCGTGGGCCTCCGCCAACCGGAGGAGGTGGGCATCGGTGGTCCACGACGCGGCCTGACACCATTCGAGGAGATCTCGGACCGCCACCTGGGCCTGCGGGCATCGGTCTCCTGGTGAGCCACCACGCGATTCCCGTGGTCATCCCGCCCCAAAAGGGCTACGCTGGGCGCATCTGGAGACAGAACGGGTGGCGTCCGCCGCGACCTGTCGGACGCAGATCATCAAGTAGAGGCGGAGGAGACCATGATCAAGCGAATCGGATCGTTCGTCGCCGTCGCGATGCTGGCGGCCGGACCGGCCTCGGCCCAGGACCCGGCGGCGGCCCTGCAGGCCGCCATGGACACGATGGGCGTCACCGACATGACGTCCATCCGCTACACCGGCAGCGGCTGGGTCGGCGCGGTGGGGCAGAACGCCTCGCCCGCCGAGGACTGGCCGCGCTTCGAGCTGGCGGAGTACACGCGCACCATCGACTTCGAGACGAACTCGTCGACGGAGGACATGGTCATCCGGCAGGGCGACTACCCCGCCCGGGGGGGCGGCGGCGCACCGATCCAGGGCGACCGCATCCGCAACCCGCGGGTCCGGGGCGAGTACGCCTGGGACGCCCCCGGGGTCGATCGGGTGGTCCCCCAGCCCCAGCAGGCCGAGCGGCGCCTGCTCGAGATCTTCCTCACCCCGCACGGGTTCCTGCAGGGCGCCGCGGCCGGTGACGCGATCGCGATCCAGCGGAACGAGTACGGGCAGCGGGTGACCGTCGTCTCGTACATCGCCCTCGGCAAGTACCGCATCAACGGCACCATCACCGAGGACAACGTCGTGGAGCGGGTGCAGACGTGGATGCCCAGCCCCGTCGTCGGCGACATGTACTACGAGACCGTGTACACCGACTACCGGGACGTCGGCGGCGGCATGATGTTCCCCTTCAACTGGCACCAGCACCAGGACTACGACGACGGCGCCAACGAGCCCAACGTCAGCGGCGGCGACCATTCGTTCAGCCTCACGACCATCGAGAGCGTCGAGGTGAACGTGGACGGCGCGGACCTGACCGTCCCCGACATCGTGCGCACCGCCACCGTGCCGCCGATGCGCGTCGAGTCGGAGGAAGTGGCCGACGGCGTGTGGCTGATCGCGGGGGGGTCGCACCACAGCGTGGCGGTGGAGCTCGCGGACTCGGTGGCGGTCATCGAGGCCCCGCTGAACGAGGCGCGGTCGCTCGCGGTGATCGACGAGGTGATGAGCCTCGTGCCGGACAAGCCGATCCGGTTCATCGTGACCACGCACCACCACTGGGACCACATCGGCGGCCTCCGCGCCTACGTGCACGAGGGCGCGACGGTCGTCACCCACTTCGGGAACCGCCCCTACTACCAGGAGGTGCTGCGGGCGGGGCTGTGGATGCTCGAGCCCGACCGGCTCTCGCTGCATCCCCCCGAGGAGTGGTCCGAGGGTTACATCTTCGAGACGATGCACGAGAAGTACATCCTCGGCGACTCGACGCGCCTCGTCGAGCTGCACAACGTCCAGGGCCTCGCCCACGCGGCGGGCATGCTGATCGCCTACCTCCCGGCCGACAAGATTCTCGTCGAGGCCGACCTCTACACGCCCCCGGGCCCCGGCCGGCCGCTGCCCGACGCGCCGAACGCCAGCGCCCGGGCCCTCTACCGCAACGTGCAGCGCCTGGGGCTGGACGTCGAGACCATCGTCCCCATCCACGGGGGAACGGGGTCGTGGGCCGAGTTCGAGGCGTTCGTGACCGGCGCCGAGTGACGCACTCCAACAGGACGTGCACGGCCGCGGTGCGACGGGAGCATCCTCCCCCCGCACCGTGGCCCGTGCGACGCACTATCGGCGTCGCTCGTACTCCCGCCGCAGGGCCGGAGAGAGCGGGTAGATGTCGCGGAAGCGGTGCTCGCCCGACTGCAGCAGCTCGCGCTCGTGCTCCTCGAGCGCCGCCTGCTCCTCCGCCGCCCGCAGCACGTCGGCGACGAGGTGCGGCGGAAAGAACAGCACGCCGGTCTCGTCGGCGACGACGACGTCGCCGGGCAGCACCGTCGCGGTCCCGATGCGGACCGGCGCGTTCCACTCGGCGCCCAGCCAGCTCGTCGTCGTCACGTCGAAGAAGCGGGCGAAGACCGGGAAGTCCGCGAACGACTCCCCCACCAGCTCCGCGAGGTCGCGGCTGCCCCCGTCGATGACCACGCCCGCCGCACCGCGCAGCTTGATGCCGAGCGCCCCCATGCCGCCGAACAGCACGTGGCCATCGGCGCCCCCGAGCTCGGCGACGATCACGTCGCCGGGCCGCGCCTCCTCCGACGCGCGGGCGTAGTACCGGCGGTCCCAGTCGCCCTCCGCCGCGAGCTGGTCGATCGCCTCCACAAGGTCGGGCCGCGGCGGCAGGAAGCGCATGGTCAGCGCCCGGCCCGCCACGCGCCGGCCCGGCTGCGTGGCCCGGAACCCGCGCACGTAGTTCGTCCGGTAGTCCCCGAGCGAGCGCCAGATGTCCTCGAGCTGCATCTCCGCGAGCCGCGCGAGATCCGCGTCGCTGACCTCCGCCTCCGGCCGCGTGGAGCGGATGACGTCCATGATGGCGCTGTAGGACGAGCGGTTCGCCCGCAGGCCCTCGGGCGGCGCCACGTCCCCGGCGTCGCTGCCCGGGCCACGTTCCTGGGCCACCGCGGGGACGCTGGCGAGCACGGCGGCGGCCAGAAGTCCGAGGCAGAGGCTGATCCGAATCGGCATGGTACCTCCTCGCTGGAACGTTGCGGAGTCCGCGGCTGGCACTCCGCCGAGCCAGCTCCCAGCGGAATCCTCATCGAGAGGATGATACCGGCGATTGCGCGCTTGCCCCCGGGGCAGCAGCGGCCACCGCTATCGAAGACCACCGAAGAACGGAGCCCGCTGCACGTCGGCGGATGCCCTGGATCTCCGGGGCCGAGTTCGTGCGGGCCACGAGTCGGTGCCGTCTCGACCCGCTGACTCAGGGAGCACCGAACACGGCCCGGCGCAGAGCATCGTTCAGACGCGTCTGCCAGCCGGGCCCGCCCGCCCTGAAGTGCGCGGTGATGTCCGCGTCCAGGCGAATCGTGACCTGCTCCTTCGTGGGCGCCCTTTGCTTGCCGCGGCCGCGGCAAGCGCGTTCGACGAGAACCGGATCCACTACCGATGCCGGCCGAGCCCTCTCGAACCAGGCGTCGTCCAATTCCTGCGTGTCCGGGTCGGCTGCGATCCCCGCGTCGATGGCCGCGTCTTCCTCGGGTGTAGGCACAATCGTGTCAGGCTTGAGCTTGGGCATACCTCCGCACCTCCCGGGCATTGGCCTTCCGCAGACTCACGATGCGGCGGCGCGTCCCGCGCATCGCGTAGACTACGACATGGAGCCGGCTGCCGATGTAACCCGTGGCAACCCATCGTGGTTCGCCGTGCCGGTTGTCCGGATACACGAGCGCAGATTCCCAATCGAAGGCGGCGACGGCCCTGAAGTCCACTCTGTGCTTGACAAGATTGGCCTGCCGCTTTGCGTCGTCCCATTCGCAGAGCCCGGTCACGAGTTCATATCGTAACTACATTATGTCACTCACGTCAACTGCACTCCGCCTCGGTTCGACGACCGCGAAGGCGGAGTCAACACGCTAGCACAGTGCCTGGACCCGACATGGAAGAGCACGCACGGACGCACGGAGACCTGATCCGGTTGGATCCTGACGACCCCACTTCAGCGAGAACCTTGAGTCGAGTACCGCTGGGAACCCCAGCCGGCGGCGGTGGCGTCACCGAGTCGCTGCTGCAGGATCTTCTGTTCAGATTCCCGGAGACCCTGCCCATTGCCGCCATCGACGCCGCCTACGCGGGGGCCGTTCCGATCTGCCGTGAATTGGCGACATCGGCCGGCTACGTTGACGCGTTGTACGTCAACTCTCTCGGACGGCTCACGCTCGCCGAGTTCAAGCTCTGGCGCAATCCCCAGGCACGCCGCGAGGTGATCGGCCAAATCCTGGACTACACCAAGGAACTCGCGTGCTGGGACTACGAGGACCTGCAGCGCGAGGTGTCGAGAGCCGCCGGCAAGAAGGGCAATGTCCTGTACGAGCTGGTCCGAAGAGGCTCTCCCGAGATCGACGAAGCCGCATTCCACGACAACGTGACCCGCCACCTGAAGCGCGGCGAGTTCCTGTTGCTGATCATCGGCGACGGCATCCGTGAAGGCGTGGAGAGCATCGTCGACTTCGTCCAGCGGCACAGCGGGGTCCACTTCAATCTCGCTCTGGTCGAGGCGGCACTGTACCGCGACGACTCCGACCACCTCATCGTGCAGCCCCGCGTCCTGGCGCGGACGGAGATCGTCCACCGCCTCGTCGTCGAGAACGGCCTCAGCCAGAAAGCCGCCATCCCCGACGATGGTGACCGGGAACCTCTATCGGATCACGAAAGCGAGAACCTCCGCTTCTGGACCGCAGTGCTCGATGACTTCAAGTTTGCCGATACAGGCGTGGACGTTCGGGATACGGGGATTGGGGATTGTGGTTCGGAAGCTATCTCTTTCGCAAATCCCGGCTCATCGGCTGCTATCTGGCCCGTCGAGAAGGCATACCGGCGGCAACTCGCATCTATGAGCAGGTACACAGTTCACTGAAGGACCTGCGGGGCGAAATCGGGGACGACCTCGCCTATTGGAGCAACTCTCAGGGCCGTCCTCGGATCGGATTCAGGCGTGAAGCCAGATGGCCGTTCGTGTCCGACGACGACAGCGACTTCCGAGAAGCAGTCTCATGGATGCGCGAGCACCTGGATCGCTTAGTCAGCGCTCTTCATCCCCATCTCCAACGCCTGATCTCGCAACGGAATTGACCGGAGAGGAGTCGCAGCGCAGAGATTCTGGTCACGGTGCTCCAGCGTGCCACACCGTCGACGCGCCGGGCGGGGCGTTCCGGGTCACGTGGTCCGCCATTCGCCGCACCAGGTCGGCGTTGGTGAAGGGCGACCAGAGGTGGCCCTTCATGGGGCGGCCGTGGACGAACTCGCCGCCGTAGGGAGGGTCGGTCGTGCCCTCGAGGAACCGCTCGAGGAGGTAGACCGCGTAGGTCAGGTAGAACTGGTCCATCTCGGGGTTGTAGACGTGGATCTTCCCGGCGAGGTCGGGGCCGATGCGCGACCAGTTGTCCTCGAGGTAATGCCGCAGGTCGTAGCCGTTGTCGCGCATGTAGCGGGCGACCTCGCGGTCGATGACGCCGGTCTCGAGGTCCCACAGCCGCCGCGGGTAGCCGTCTTCGCCGACGGGGCCCCAGGCCGCGTTCCAGGCGTCGATCTGCCCGCCCGAGCGCCCGCCCGAGCCCTGGGCGCGCTCGAGCTGGCTGAGCTGCCGGACGCTCCCGACCGGCTGCCCCTCGATGGTTCGCTGGAACATCCGTTCGGGGGCGCCGGGTACGGCACCCGGGACCAGAAACGCGTTCTCGTCCTGGTAGATGTCGATGAGCTGGTAGCGCCGGAAGTCGACGGAATCGGGATAGAAGGTCCACGTCCCCCCGTAGAACGTCGGGTGGCGGACCTGCCAGGCGAGCGAGATCCAGCCCCCGGTGGAGCCCCCGGTGAGCACCCGGGCCCAAGGCTCGCCGATCATCCGGAAGTTCTCTTCGAGGTACGGAATCAGCTCCTGGTGGATGGCGTCGCCGTAGGGACCGTTGTTGGCGGAGTTGACGCCGTAGGAGTCGTCGAAGAATGGCGTGGGGTGCTGAATCGTGACCGCGATCATGCGGGGAAAGTCGTCGCCGGTCCACGCCCGCTGGAAGTCGTACCCCGACTCACGCATCCCCCCCGCGTCGCGCAGCATCCACGCGAAGAGCCCCCGCTCTCCCGAGGGCGGCTCGGTCGTGAAGCCGAAGGCGGGCTCGAGCCGGAAGTGGTCGGCCTCGAAGACCACCGGGTAGCGTAGCCCGGGGTTGTCGTCGTAGCCCCGCGGCAGCAGGACGACCGCCCCGAGGTACATGGGATGCCCCCACCATTCGCTGAGGATGCGGCTGCGTATCTTCACGCGCCGGACCCACTCGGTGTCGGGCGGCACCTCGACGGGCGGGATGACGTCGGCGAGCTCCAGGCGGATCGGCGTGCCCGAGGCGGGGTCGACGCGGACGCGACGCGGGGCGCTCACGAGGTTGCCGGGCGAGAACGCCCAGCGCTGGCCCTCCCATTGGTCGTGAGGCGCCCAGATGACGTGGCCGTCCTGCCGGTGGTACTCCGTGTAGACGTGGACGAGCGCCTGCACCCAGTAGTCGCCCGGGGGCAGCTCGCCCAGGCGCGCGTAGGGATAGCCGTCCGCGGCGGCGTCGATGACCATCGCTTCGCCCGGTTCTGCGCCGGCCACGTCGGCGGCGAAGAAGGGCACCCGGCCGTCCCGCTGCCGCGCCGAGTTGTAGGCGGCGATGCGCGGCTCGGGCTCCGCGGTCGGACTGAGGGCCAGGAAGAGGCGACCGGTGAGGCGGCCGTCGTGGAGGCCGGCCGCGTGGCTGACCTCGATGCGGAGCCGCGCCGGCGCTCCGGCGCCGGAGGTCTGGCCGCGGGCCGCGCCGGAGCAGGCGGTCAGGATCACGATGAGGGCCGCAGCATGGCGGCGAACCGCGGTCGTCGACGAACGCATGAGCTGTCTCCCCTGGCCGGGGGGGTGAGAGCCCCCGCTGCATTCCAGCGGCGATGCATCCCGCCCGACTGCCGTGCTCCCCGGCCGTGCATGCCCCGAATGCTCTCCCTCGTCGCCCGTTGTCAGGCACGGGCGTTCTCACCCCGCTGGCGCCCTCGCGGCTCGCGGTGCAACGCGGGGCTTCACACTCGCTGCCAGCGGGGGGCGTGGCCCCGATGAACAGGTGCAGATCCGAGGGCCTCGATATCCGCACGACATCGGCGATGCCACTTTCCGCCCCGGTCACATACACTGTAAGCCATCGACGCGGAACCGGTTGCTCAAGGAGGTTGACATGCGGGTGACATCGCGGCTCGGTCTCCCGGGAGCCCTGCTCCTGGCCGGCGGCATCCTGTTGCTCACCGGCGGCGGCGCGACGGCGGCCGACGAGGACATCAGCGGCGTCGTGCGGGGCGCCGGCGGCGGCGAGGCCGGGGTCTGGGTCATCGCCGAGACCGGCGACCTCGAGACCACGTTCCGGAAGATCGTCGTCACCGGCGACGAGGGGCGGTTCCTCGTGCCCGACCTGCCGGAGGCGGACTACGAGCTGTGGGTGCGCGGCTACGGGCTCGTCGACTCCGGGAAGCAGGCGGCGCGGCCCGGCGACGAGGTGACCCTGACGGTGACCGCGGCGGCCACCCCGCAGGAAGCGGCCCGCATCTACCCCGCCAATTACTGGTACTCGCTGCTCGAGGTGCCCGCCGCGAGCGAGTTCCCCGGCACCGGGCCCGCCGGCAACGGCATCGGCCGGGCGATGCGGCATCAGGCGGAATGGGTCGACCGGCTCAAGGACGGCTGCCAGCTCTGCCACCAGATGGGCAACGTGGCCACCCGCGAGATGCCCATGCTGGACATCGACGACTTCGACTCGACCCTCGACGCGTGGGACCACCGGGTGCAGGTGGGGCGGAGCGGGCCGAGCATGAACGCCGGGCTCAACCGCATGGGGCGCGACCGCGCCCTGGGCCTGTTCGCCGACTGGACCGACCGCATCGCGGCCGGCGAGGTGCCCCCGGCGCCGCCCCGCCCGCAGGGGCAGGAGCGCAACCTCGTGCTCACGATGTGGGGCTGGGGCGATCCCATCGCGATGGTCCACGACGAGATCGCCACCGACAAGCGCAACCCCCACCTGTATGCGAACGGCCCGGTGTACGGGGTCGGCGGAGCCGGGCTCGTCATCACCGACCCGGTGACCCACCGCTCGGTGCGGATGGACATGACGACCCGCGTCCCGATGGATGCGCGGGGCGACTCGTACACCGGCGCCGCCGCCCGCATACCGTCGCCGTACTGGGGCGACGAGCGCTCGACGGCCCGCGGCTTCAGCGCCCACAACCCGATGATGGACGCCAAGGGGCGCCTCTGGATCACCCAGCTCATCCGCCCGTCGGACAACCCCGACTGGTGCAAGGCGGGCTCCGACCATCCGTCGGCGCGGCACTTCCCCATCGACCGCAGCCAGCGGCAGCTCTCGTACTACGACGTCGAGAGCGGCGAGTTCGTGCACGTCGACACCTGCTACATGACCCACCACCTGCAGTTCGCCGAGGACGACGACGACACCCTCTGGCTGAGCGGGTCGACCGACGTCGTCGGCTGGCTGAACACGCGGCTGTACGACGAGACCGGCGACGAGCAGGCGGCGCAGGGCTGGTGCCCCACCATCGTCGACACCAGCGGCGACGGCGTCATCGGCGCCTACACCGAGCCCGGCGAGCCGCTCGACCCCGCGAAGGACATGCGCATCGACGGGTTCGCTTACGGGGTCATCCCGAACCCCGTCGACGGCTCGATCTGGATCGCGCGGCGCCTGCCGGTGCCGGGGAACATCGTCCGGCTCGAGCTCGGCGACAACCCGCCCGAGACGTGCATCGCCGAGGTCTACGAGCCGCCGTTCGAGAACCCCGACGTCGACCCGGGCCAGTGGGGCCACGGCGGCCGCGGCATCGACGTCGACCGCAACGGCGTCCTCTGGACGGCGCTGGGCGGCAGCGGCCACCTCGCGAGCTTCGACCGCGGCAAGTGCGGGGTGCTGAACGGCCCCACCGCCACCGGGCAGCACTGCCCCGAGGGGTGGACGCTGTACGCGACTCCCGGCCCGCAGATGAAGGGGGTCGAGGCGGCGGGCAGCGCCGACTTCCACTACTACAACTGGGTCGACCAGTTCGACACGCTGGGGCTGGGCGAGAACGTGCCCATCGCGAACGGCACCAGCTCGGACGCCCTGCTCGCGCTGCTGCCCGACACCGGCGAGTGGGTCACGCTGCGGGTGCCCTATCCGCTCGGCTTCTACACCCGGGGCCTCGACGGGCGCATCGACGACGCCGACGCGGGGTGGAAGGGCCGCGGCGTGTGGGCGAGCTACGACTCGGTGACGAACTGGCACAACGAGGGCGGCAAGGGGATGACGAGCGAGATCGTGCGCTTCCAGGTCCGGCCGCATCCCCTGGCGGAGTAGTACCGGCGGAGGTAGGCGCAGCGATGAGGGGGTTCGGTCTCTTCGTGCTCGGCCTCGTGGCGCTCGGTGCGCTGTTGCTGACCGCCTGGGCTCTCTGGCCGTTGCTCCTTTACGCAGCCCTCGTGTCGCTCGTGCCGCTATCGCTCGGGGCGGGCGTCGTGGCCACGATTGCCGTCCTGCACTTCTTCGCCAACGTGGTGTGGCGCAGGTGAGGCCGCGTTGCGGGTCTGCCGCCCCCCTAGCCAAGCTAGGGCAACGGCGGACCGGGGCGCCTTCACGCCAGCAGTGGCAGCATTCGGGAGAGTCACGACTTGCCCACCCTCACCATCAGGAACGTGCCAGCCGGCACCGTGGAAACGCTGAAGGCGATCGCCAAGCGCCGGGGCCGTGCGATGGAGCAGGAGGTGCGCGAGCTGCTAAACGCGTACGCCGCCGAGCGCCAGTCGGAACTCTCGCAGCTCGAGGAGAGCTGGGCGGCGCAGACGCGGCGGCCGACGGCCGAGGAGATCGATCGTTGGATGGAGATCGGCCGGTCGTGAGGGCCGTCGCCGATAACCGGAGATGACCATGCCGAACCGACCCCTGACCCATGCGTTCCTGTTCATCGCCCTCGCCGCCCTGTGCCTTCCGCCCCTCGCGGGGGCCCAGGAGGGCACGACGATCACCCGCGAGGCGCGGCCGTTCACCCCGGTCACCGACGAGATGCTGCGGAGCCCCGACCCCGGCGACTGGCTGATGACCCACCGGACGTACGACTTCCAGGCCTACAGCCCGCTGGACCAGATAAACCGCGACAACGTCGATCAGCTGCAGGTGGCGTGGATGCGGGCGATGGACGAGGGGCCCCAGCAGACCCAGCCGCTGGTCTACGACGGGGTGATGTACCTCGCGCACAACGACGACCACATCCAGGCCCTCGACGCCACCACCGGCGACATGCTGTGGGACTACCGGCGCGAATCGCCCCCGGACCTGCGCGAGTACGTCACCCTCGGCAACCGTACCCGGAACCTCGCCATCTACGGCAACCACATCTACCACCTGACCGCCGACGCGCACCTCCTCGCCCTCGACGCGAGCACCGGCGAGGTCGCCTTCGACACCGAGATGGCCGACTACCGCGAGGGCATCACCCACTCCACCGGCGCCATGATCATCGACGGCCGCGTACTCGCCGGCCGCACCTGCAGCCCGCGGAGCGTCGAGGCCCGCTGCTTCATCTCGGCCCACGACTCGGAGAACGGCGCCGAGCTGTGGCGCATGTACACCGCGGCCGGCTCCGACGACCCCGGCGGCCGCACGTGGGGCGAGCTGCCCGTCGCCGACCGGGTCCACGTGTCGCCGTGGGGCGCTCCCGGCAGCTACGACCCCGAGCTCGGGCTCATCTACTGGGGCATCGCCGTCCCCCTGCCCTACCCGCGCATCGTGCGCCGCGGCACCTGGGACGTCGGCGACAGCACCCCGTGCGAGCTGTACTCCAACTCGACGGTGGCCCTCGCCGTCGCCGACGGGGCCCTGGAGTGGTACTACCAGCACCTGCCCTGCGACGACTGGGACCAGGACTTCGTGCAGGAGCGGACCCTCATCGACACCGTCATCGACCCCGACCCCGAGGCGGCGATGTGGGTCAACCCCAACCTCGCCGGCACCGCCGAGGAGCGCAAGGTCGTCGTCACCATGGGCGAGCCCGGCGGCCTCTTCGTCCTCGACCGCGAGACCGGCGAGTTCCTGTGGGGCCACCCGACGCCCTACGACAGCACCGAGCGCTTCGTCATCAGCGACATCGACCCCGCGACCGGACAGGTCTTCATCAACATGGACCTCGTGGCCCGCGAGCTCGGCCAGCAGTTCATCATCTGCGGGCACAACGTGAAGGGCTGGTGGTCGTGGTCGTACAGCCCCGAGACCGGGATGCTCTACGTCCCCATCAACCGCTCGTGCCTCAACCAGACGACCAACGAGCGCTCCGTCTCGGGCGCGAGCCCCCGCTTCACGCAGCCCGAGCCCGGCTTCGAGGTCGACGGCCACCTCACCGAGGTGCGGGCCATCGACATCTCCACCGGCCGCGAGGCGTGGCGCTACACCCAGCGCGCCCCCAACGCCGGCTCGACCCTCGCCACCGCCGGCAACGTCGTCTTCCACGGCGACCTCAACCGCCGCTACCGCGCCTTCGACGCCGAGACCGGCGACATCCTGTGGGAGACCATCCTCGGCAGCCAGATCACCGGCTTCCCCGTCACCTACACCGCGGGCGGCCGCCAGTACCTGACGGTGCCGGTGGGCGGCGCGTCGATCTTCCAGATGAACAACTACGCCTCCGAGCTGGAGGCGCCGATGGGCAGCAACATGATCGTCACCTTCGCGTTGCCGGAGGAGTGATGCGGCGGCCGCGGGCAGTTCGCGCTGCCGGAGGAGTGAATGCGGCGGCCGTGGGCTGGCAGGAACCGCCGAGTCCCTGACAGCCCGCGCCGGCCGACCGCCGAGACGATACGCCATGGAGCCACCGGACAACCGCAGCATCGACTGGACGGGTGTTCAGCCCGACGACTCGCCCATCGAGCCGCTCGACGGGCGCACCTTCCTGCTGCGCCTGCGCAGGCTCGAGGAGCACGTGCACGACCTGACACTCCTGCGTCGGGCGTTGAAGGAACAACAGTCTCATGACCGGCCGGTTTGTTTCTTCGGATTCTGAATGAGCTTCACGACCACGGCGTCGATTTCGTGATCCGGCTGTGGAGTGGCCAGCACCGCGCGCAGCGCTCGCGCCAGCATTCCCTTCCCGGTGTCGATGGACGTGGGTCTGTCACTCACGAGGTCGCTCCGAGCACGAACCGAGCGCGCTCCCGCCGCAGCATCTCGAACGGAGTCACGCACTTGATGCCGATACCGATGCAGACGTTGGGAATCTTGATTCTGCGTGTCGACGACGATGCGATCTCGTGCGTGACGACGTCGTACCCGTGTGCGAGGGCATGCGCCACCAAGTAGTAGTCGGCGACCTGAAGGAACGTGCTGACCGCCGCCGGCTCGTACTGCTGGCTCGTGACCCAGCGGCTGACCACGCCGAGCGCCGTAAACACATCCGACGTCGGACGGAGGAAGAACTCACCGCCGCGCTCGTCCGCCCAGGTCGCCAGCTCGTCATCGCCCGCAGCGAGCTCATCACCCACCCTCTCGATGCTGACGGCGCGGCCGTCGGCGCCGGCCGCGACCAGCCAATCCCAGAATGCCGGGCAGAAGTCGAATCCGTAGTGCAGGTTCTTGGCGCGGATGAAGACATCCGCGTCGAGCAGATAGGCCATTGCGTCAACGCCCGGCACCCAGGGTCTCGGCAAACTCCCGGAACGTCGACATCTTGCGGATCCCGAGTAGCCGCAGAGACTCGGAGAACGAGGTCCGGCCCTCCAGCGTGCTCGTCACCAGCGCGTGTCCGAACTGGCGTCCTACCCGGACCCTGAGCGTGGGATGGAAGCTGCCGCCACTCGCCGCCGGCCGTGCGTTCAGGCGCCCAATCTCGTCTCCGTACGCGACCCGGAACTCCTTTTCCCCGAGCCTGCCGGTGTCCTTGAGCCGGCGCAGCACGACGAGGGTGCTCACCTTGAAGCGCCGGGCCAGCCGCTGCGTTTCCGAGAACAGGTCCGCGGACGCGTCGTGCACCGCTCGGATCACTTCGCCCGGCACGAGCAGCTCCGCCGCCACGCGGTTGCACCAGGCTTCCACCCGATGGACCGGCGTCGGACGCACGGCGACGTCCGACAGGGCCGACTCGCCAAGCCACAGATGTGCGAGCTCGTGGGCGAGCGTGAACATCTGCGCCGCCTTCGTGTCCGCACCATTCACGAACACCACCGGCGCCAGCGGATCCGCAAGCGCGAAGCCGCGAAACTCCTCCGGATCGAGCCGCCGCCTCGTGCTGTTCGCGACTATGCCGCTGACCATGACGAGCACCCCGAGCGCCTCGGCCTGCTCGCCGAACCGCCGCAGCGCGGCGCTCCAGGTGGGCAGCGTGTGGCGCTCGTCGAGGTCGAAGCCCAGCGCGTGGCGCATGTGCGTCGCCGTCGCCTCGATGTCGCTGGCGACGCTGGCGGACCCGACGAACCGCCGCCGCCCTTCCCCTTCCACCCGTGCGAAATCGCGGTACCAGTCCTGGCGCTGCTGGCACAGATAGACGGTATCGAGCATCTCGGGGCTCGGGCGCCCGATCGCGGAATCTCCCACGGTGCGAAAGTCGGGAATCGGCACTTCTTCAATCGGCGCCTCGGGCAGGAAGAAGTAGCCCACCGGCGCCCGGCTCGTCCTCGCGAAGGTCTCCAGCTGCTTGAAGGTCGGTCGCGCCGTTCCCCGCTCCCACTCGAGGTACTTCGGAAAGCGGCGCACCAGCACCGCAAGGTCCAGCCGCGCGCGTTCGCGCGCCCAGCGCAGCAGTTCCGGCTTCACGTCGACGCGCGGAATCATCCGCGCTTCCTCCACGACCGGAAGTGCCCGAGAACGGCGTCGAGACGATCCCGGGAATCCCAACCCTCACGAAGAGTCTCCAAGACGTGGACGAGTCGCGCCTCGGTCGTGCCGTAGTGGTGTGCCACGAACGCGTCGAGCTCCTGGATCATGTCGTTCTTCTCGCGCTCTTCGCGGGCGACATTGCGCGTGCATCCAGGATCGCGGACCGGAAACGGCGGCCTCTCGCCCGCCGCCGCGGCACCGGACCCCGCGCTCACTGCCTGTCGCCCGGCAGCGCGAACACCACCAGCCGCTCGTTCCCCCGCGGCTCGCCGCTCGCCGGGGCCGAGACGTTGGCCGCCACGTACTGCCGGCCGTCGCTCCCCGCGTAGGTGATGGGAACGGCCTCGACGTTGTAGTCGAACGCCACCGCCCACAGCTCCTCGCCGGTGCGCGAGTCGAACGCCCGGAAACGCCGGTCGACGGTGGCCCCGATGAACACGAGGCCGCCGGCGGTGGCGATGGCGCCGCCGACGTTGCGGCTCCCGACGCGCTGCCTGCCCTCGGGCAGGAGCTCGTCGATGCCCAGCGGCACCTCCCATGCTATCTCGCCGGTGGCCGCCTCGACCGCGACGAGGCGCGCCCAGGGTGGCTTGAAGCAGGGCAGGGCCCCGAGACGCTCGCCGTCGGCGTCGAAGATGGGGGCCTCGAACGGCGGGCCCGCCTCGCGGACGAAGGCCACCTGGTCCTCGACGTCGGGGCCGTACTCCTCGTTCTCCGTAATCCAGCCGCTGATGGGCTGGTCCTTCGAGTTGACGAAGATGTAGCCGAGCTCGGGGTCGTAGGCGGTGCCGTTCCAGTTCACGCCGCCCCCCGTGCCGGGAAACACGAGCGACGGCGGGGTGCCCTCCTGCCGGTAGCGGATGGGCGTGTAGGGCCCGTCGTTGTAGTAGCCCACGGTGTCCCACAGCTCGCGGCAGGCGGCGGCATGCTCGGGGGTGGTGTCGCCGGCGGTGACGATGTCGTCGGGCCCGATGCTCACCCGCGACACCGGGGGCGGCGCGAGGGGGAACGGCTGGGTCGGCGAGTACTGCTCGCCGGGCACGTCGCCGACGGGCACCGGCCGCTCCTCGACCCCGTGGACGGGCTCGCCGGTCACGCGGTTCAGGATGAACATCCAGCCCGACTTGCCGACCTGGGCGAGGGCGGGGATGACCTCGCCGTCGCGCTCGATGTCCATCAGGCCGGGCGGCGGCGGCAGGTTGTAGTCCCACAGCTCGCGGTGGATGTTCTGGAAGTACCAGGCGAGCTCGCCGGTGGCGATGTCGATGGCGATGGTCGAGTTCGCGAAGAGGTTGGCGCCGGGGCGGTCGCCGCCGTAGAAGTTCGACCCCGGGCTGCTGACGGGCATGTAGACGAGGCCCCGCTCCTCGTCGACGGTGAGGGTGAACGCCCACACGTTGTTCCCGATGCGGTCGCGCCAGCTCTGGTTGCCCCAGGTCTCGCTGCCGAAGTCGCTCTCGGTGGGCAGGGTCGGGAACTCCCAGAGCAGGGTGCCGGTCACCGCGTCGAGGGCCCGCGGCCAGGCCCGGGCCGGTTCCCCCCCGCCGCGGGGCTGGTTCAGGTGGGGCGCGATGTGCCGCTGCCCCGGCCCGAAGGCGCTCGAGCCCAGGATCAGGGTGTCGTCGTAGACCACCGGCACCCCGGTGTAGGGGATGCGCAGGGCCGCCTCGCCCCCGTCGCCGAACGCCGGGTCGGGCTCGCCGGTCGCCGCGTTCAGGGCGACGACCTTCGACAGGCTCGTGAAGTAGATGCGGGCCTCGTGGTCATCGGTGGCCGGCCCGTAGGCGACGCCGCGGAACGACGCCAGCCCCTCGGCCAGCTCGTGCCGCCAGATCTCCTCGCCGGTCTCGGGCCGCAGGGCCACGACCCGGTTGCCCGACGCGAGGTACATCACGCCGTCGACCACGATCGGCGTCACCTGCTGGAAGAGCTCGGCCGGGCTCGGCCCCTCGATGAACCCGTCCTCGGGATGGAACCGGTACGACCACACCTCCTCGAGCGAGGCGACGTTCGACGCGTCGATCTGGTCGAGGGGCGAGTAACGGGTGCCGGCGAGGTCCCGGTTGTAGGTCGGCCAGTCGGCGGCGGCGCTGCGTTCCGCCTCCTGGGCCAGCACCGACGCCGACGCCAGCGCCAGCGCGACCACCGCCCCGGCCACCCGGCCGGTCGGGAACGAGCGTCCACGGGAAGTCCGATTGCCGGTGGTGAATCGCATGGGCTGTCTCCTCTCGCCTCGGGACTCCTCGTCTCGCCGGACCGACGCAGGCCTATGGACCCACGTCGGAACAGACCGCTCGTTCCGATCGCCCATAGCGTAGATCGCCAGCCGCGCCCTGGGAAGCCTCGGACGAATCGGGCCGCTCGATGGCGCGGCCGACCTCGGCCGGAAAACCGGTGGTGGAATCCCGGTTTGCCGGACCGGCTGAGCGCCCTCGTGGCAAGGCGTGACGAGGGCGCAATGTCCGGCATGCGCGGCCGCTGGCTACAAGCCGTGCGCGGAGCAAGCGCGGCCACGCGGATGCACCGCCGGTAGATTGGCAGCGGGAACCCTGACCATGGACTTCCCGCCACTGCTTCGGTTGCGACTGCCCCGTCGCGTGCTGCTACACTCGGAACGAGGACTCGCATGGGACACGTGTACGCGGACATCGAACTCGCCAACGCTCGGCGGCCGGATCTGACGCCGGTCCGGGTCCGCGCCTTGGCGGACACCGGCGCCCTCCTGTTGTGCATCCCCGAGCAGATCGCGGTGCAACTGACTCTCGATACGGAGTCCACGCGCGAGGTCGCGGTCGCAGACGGGCGCAAGATAAGCGCTCCCTACGTCGGACCGCTGAAGGTCACCTTCGGCAATCGAATCTGCTACGTCGGCGCGCTGGTCCTCGGTGACGAAGTGCTGCTGGGCGCGGTACCGATGGAGGACATGGACCTCGTCGTGAATCCGGGGCGCCGGCAGGTGACGGTGGATCCCGCGAGCCCGAACTTCGCCCGAGCGCGAGCCAAGCGGGCGAGGACCTGACGCGAGGGCTGCCCGTGGTGGCGCCGGTACCGGTTACCTCGGTCAGCCGGCCGCGTCACGAGCCGGCGCGGCGCTCGCCACGCTCGCGGTGAAAGACCGTGTGGGCGGCCTCGCCCAGCCCGCGCTGCAACTCGCGCAGCACCGTGGCGGGACCGCCCTGCAGCATCGCGTCGAACACCAGGCGCAGCCCCGGGAACACGCTGTCGGCGCCGAACCACCCCGCGCTGGCCGCCGCGGTTCTTGAAGCCGTCGACTCTCCACTCAGAGGGCGAAGCTCAGGACATAGAGGCCCATGCCCGTCACGCAGGTGAGCCACAGGCCCGCAAAGGTCAGCCGTCCCCAGAACCGGTGCCGCGGGCCGAAGGGGCCCGGCAGGATGCGGGGATAGCGGCGCCAGGACAGGATCGCCAGCGCGCACCAGCCGATGAAGGTCGGGACCGCGACCGCGAGATGCACCGCGAACAGCCCGGCCATCGTGGCCGTGCCGTAGTACGCGCTCACGGCGAACGCCTCGACCGCGCCCCCGAACCGGATGCTGCCCTCCAGCAGCAGAACCGCCACGATTCCCCCGACCAGCACCCCTACCTGCAGCCGGCGGTGGGCGCGGTAGCGGCGCTGCGCCGCGAGGCGCAGGGCGTGGCCCATCAGGAACGGCGCGGCCGCGAAGAACACCATCGCGACGTCCACGAAGGCGTCCGCCCGGGTCCCGAGAAAGCCCGTTGCCGGCATGCGTCTTCCTCCGTGATTGAACGACGAAGGGCCGGTCCCTCGCGGAACCGGCCCTGCTTCCTGTTCACGATCCGCGCCGTTCTCCGGCGCCGATTTCACGACGCGTGCCGGGCCCGGCCCGGCCGTCCCGCCGATTACACGCCGGACAGCGGCTCGAGCGGCAGCCGCCCGTTGCTGTGGCCGAGCTGCTCGATGGGCACCCCCATCTTGTCGAGCAGGCTCAGGTGCAGGTTGGCCAGCGGCGTGTCCTCGGGGTACTTGACATGGCGTCCGCCGGTGCCCGCCCCGCCGCCGGCGAGGAGGATCGGCAGGTTGGTCGAGGCGTGGGCGTTGCTGTCGCCCATGCCCGCGCCGTAGACGATCATCGAGCGGTCGAGCAGCGTGCCGTCGCCGTCGGGGGTGTTGGCCAGCCGGTCGACGAAGGCCGAGAAGAGCTGCACGTGGTACTGGTTGATCTTCGTAAGCTTGGCCAGCTTCTCGGGGTCGCGCTGGTGGTGCGAGATCGGATGGTGGGCGTCGGGCACCCCGATCTCCGCGTACGTGCGGCCGGTGATCTCCCGCCCCATCATGAACGTCACGACCCGCGTGAGGTCCGTCTCCCACGCGAGGGCCATCAGGTCGAACATCAGCTTCGCGTGCTCGCCCACGCTGTCGGGGATGCCGGCGGGCTGGGCCACCACCGGCAGCTCGCGGTCGCTCTGGGCCTCGGCCATCCCGATGCGGCGCTCGATGTCGCGCACCGCGTCGAGGTACTGGTCGAGCTTCGCCTGGTCGCCGGCCCCGAGCTGGCGCGACAGGTCGGCGGCGCGGTCGGTGACCGAGTCGAGGAGGCTGGCGTCCCTGGCGAGCCGCGCCCGGCGAATCGCGGGGTCGGTGCTGCCGGTGTCGCCGAACAGGCGCTCGAACACCGCCCGGGGGTTGTTCTCCATCGGCAGCGGGGTCACGTCGTTGGCCCACGTGATGGTGTTGGTGTAGGCGCAGCTGAAGCCGTCGTCGCACGACCCCGCGAAGTCGCGCCCGTCGAGGGCGAGCTCGAGGGTCGCGAGCTGCGTCTCGCGGCCGTGCACGCGCCCCGCGAGCTGGTCCATCGACACGCCGCCCCGCAGGTCCGACCCGTCGTCCGGCTTCGACGGCACCCCGGTGAGGAACCGGGTCGAGGAGCGGGCGTGCGGGCCCTCGCTCTCGACACCGTGCATGCCCGACAGCACCTGGACGTGCGAGCGGAACGGCTCGAGGGGCTTGAGGATGGTCGGGAACTCGAACCCCGCGCCCTCGGAGGGCGGCGTCCAGTGCGGCATCATCATCCCGTTGGGGACGTACACCACCCCGAGGCGGCGCACCGGGGCCGCCGCGGTGGTGCGCAGGGCCGCGAACGCCGGCACCATCCCGTCGAGCAGCGGCAACGCGAGCGAGGCTCCGAGCCCTCGGAGCACGGTACGACGGGGAAGCGCCTTCTGGGTGACGATCATGATTCGGTCCTCCGCATCCGGAACGGTGTGCTCTTGACGATGCCGACAATGATAGACGACCAGCGGTAGTTGTCGGAAGCCGCCTCGCGGGTGATGGCCCGAACGGTGGGCCGGTCGTAGTACTCGGGCCCCCGCCCCAGCCCGTAGGCCAGCAGCTTCTCGGTGAGGGTCTGCGCGAACTGGTGGCGCCGCTCCAACAGGAGCGAGCGCAACCCCGTCGGCCCGTCGAACGCGGTGCCGTCGGGCAGCTGCCCCGACGAGTCGATGGGGAGCCCGGCGGTGCCGGTGGTGCGCCAGCGCCCCACCGCGTCGTAGTTCTCGAGGGCCAGCCCCAGCGGGTCCATCGGGGCGTGGCACACCGAGCACGCGGGGCTCTCGCGGTGGCGGGCGAGCCGGTCGCGCACGGTGGCGGCCCGGCCGTCCTCGCCCCGCTCCGGCAGGTCGGGCACGTCGGCCGGGGGCGGGGGAGGGGGCGTCCCGAGGATGTTGATCAGCATCCACTTGCCGCGCAGCACCGGCGACGTCCGGTTCGGGTACGACGTCACCGTCAGCACGCTGCCGTGCCCGAAGATGCCGCCGCGCCGTTCGGCCAGCTCGTCGTCCAGGCGCACCCGCCGGAAGTGGCTGCCGTAGACGTTGGGGATGCCGTAGTGGTCGGCGAGCCGCTCGTTGACGAACGTGTAGTCGGCCCCGAGCAGGTCGAGGACGCTGCGGTCCTCGCGCAGCAGGCTGTCGACGAAGAGCTCGGTCTCCTGCCGGAACGCTTCGCGCAGGTTCTCGTCGAACTCGGGGAAGGTGATGGCGTCGGGCACGACGCTGCGCAGGTTGCGCAGGTACAGCCACTGGCCCGCGAAGTTCCGCACCAGCTCGGTCGCCCGCGGGTCGGCGAGCATTCGCCGCGCCTGCGCCTCCAGCACGTCGGGGTCGCGGAGCCGGCCCGCCTCGGCGAGGGCGAGCAGCTCGTCGTCGGGGCCGCTCGACCACAGGAAGAACGAGAGCCGCGACGCCAGATCGAGGTCGCTGAGGGCGTAGGCGGCCGCCGGCTCCGCGTCGACGGGGTCGCGCACCACCCGGAACAGGAAGTCGGGGGCGATGAGCACCCGCTCGAGGGCGAGCTGGATGCCGGCGTCGAAGCTGCCGCCGCCGCGGCCCGCCCGGTAGAACTGCAACAGGGTGTCGAGGTCGCCCGCGTCGACGGGCCGGCGGTAGGCGCGCCGGGCCAGCGACCCGAGAATCTCGCGCGCGCACCGCTCCTCGTCGGCCGCCGCGCCACTCTCGGGCCGGCAGGTGAAGATGGCCCGGCGGCTCGGCGTGTTCCCGGGCCCGCCGGCGGCATAGGGGCCGCCGACGGCCACGTGCTCGACCGCCGCGTAGCCGTCGCGCATCTCGTTGACGGCGACCGCGAACACGCTCTGGCGGGGCTGCAGCACCCCTTCGGGCTCGGTGAACCGCCGCACGAAGGAGACCCCGACGACGTGCGGGCCGGCCTCGGCCTCGAAGCGCACCCGCATGTTGGCGTCGGCGAAGAGCATGTACTCTTCCCACTCGGGGTCGCCGAACTGGTTGCCGCCGTAGCTGGCCGGGGCCTGAACCCCTTCCGGCTCCTCGCCCCCGAAGACGAACGTGCGGACGAGGACGCCGTCCAGCCGGACCTCGAGCTCGTGGCGCGAGCCCATGCCCCGCACGTAGTTCACGTAGTTGCGGTGGAGGCGGATCTCCAGGTCGTACTCGCCGTCGACGGGGAAGACGTGCCGGATGGCGACGCCCCCGCGCGACCCGAACGGCAGGTCCTCGCTCATCCGGTCGTCCTGCAGCAGCAGGATGGGGACCTTGTAGGTCTCCGTGGCCGGCCCCGGCGGGGCCTCGCCGAGAGCGGTCCGCCCGATCTTGCGGGCGGCCGACAGGTACCGCTCCATCAGCGCGGACGAGACGGTCAGCACGTCGGCGTTGTTGTCGAAGCCGTACTCGTCGAAGTCGTCGGCCGGCAGCAGGTTGTCGACGTCGACGTCCACCGCCAGCAAGTCGCGCACCGCGTTGGCGTACTCGGCCCGGTTCAGGCGGTGCACGGCCTGCGTGCGTCCGGGATCCGGCGCGCCGAGGGCGACGCGGTCGATCTCCGATTCCAGCCACCCCGCGACCTCGTCGTAGGTCCCGGCGTCGGGCCTCGGACGGCCCACCGGGGGCATGGCGCGGGTGCGCAGCTTCGCCACCACCCTCTCCCAGACCTCCGCGTGCTCGGCGACGGCGGAGAGGTCCCGGCCGTCCAGGCTCAGGCCGGCGGTGCGCAGCCGGTCGTTGTGGCAGGTCACGCAGTAGCGGTCGACGGTGGCCGCGAGCAGGTCGGCCCCGCCGGCCGGCTGGGCAAGCGCCCCGGTGGCAGCGAGGGCCGGAGCCAGCAGCGCGGCCACGGCCGCGGCCGCCCCGAGACGTATCCGTTGCGAAACAGCCAGCATCGTCAGCCCTCCTGCGCGCCGCCGAGAACCCGCCTGAACCCGTGCGCCGCCGGACTCCGGCATGCCGCCGAGGCGTCGCGCGGGCAACGGGCGGGTAGAGAGCGCATGCCGCCACTCGGGAAGAACGGACCCTGCACTCTGGTCAATGTGACTATGGAACGGCGATTTCGCCACCGATCGACTCGGTGATAGTCTGGCCGAACCCCTGCAAGGTGTCAATCCGAGCGCGAGCCCGGTCGGCGGAAGCTGCTGAACCTGCTGCCGGAGCGCTCCTGCGTCTGTTCCGCTCTGGCGCCGGTCGAGATGCGGAGCGCCTTCAGGCGGCGTGTCCACGACGAACGTTGCGGGAGCGATGGGACGCGCCGTGAGATTCATCGAGTGACCGTGACGCATTCCTGCATGGGCCGCATGGCCGCCGCGTCCGTCCCCTGATACGCTTGACAGCCGTGGGCCATCCAGCCCCACGCCGGGTAGCAGAATCGGCGCCCCTTGGAAGCCTCGTAGGGTATCGAAGCCGACCGAGTCCTGACATGCCGCTCACCCCCGGGACGCGAATCAGCACCTACGAGGTCACCGGCTCGCTCGGCGCCGGGGGCATGGGCGAGGTCCACCGCGCCCGCGACTCCACCCTCGGCCGCGACGTGGCGCTCAAGGTGCTGCCCGAGGCGTTCAGCGCCGACCCCGAGCGGCAGGCGCGCTTCGAGCGGGAGGCCAGGGTGCTGGCCTCGCTGAACCACCCGAACATCGCGCAGATCTACGGCTTCGAGGAGAGCGGCGAGACCCGGGCGCTGGTCCTCGAGCTGGTCGAGGGCCCGACCCTCGCCGACCTCATCGAGCGCGGCCCCGTTCCTCTCGACGACGCGCTGCAGGTCGCGTGGCAGATCGCCTCGGCCCTGCAGGCGGCGCACGAGGCGGGCGTGGTGCACCGGGACCTCAAGCCGGCCAACGTCAAGGTGCGGAACGACGGGACCGTCAAGGTGCTGGACTTCGGCCTCGCCAAGGCCCTCGACCCGGAGCCGGCTCCCGACGAGGACGTGTCGCAGTCGCCGACCCTCACCGCGTCGGCCACCCGCATGGGGGTGATCATGGGGACCCCGTCCTACATGTCGCCCGAGCAGGCCGCGGGCACCGCCGTCGACGTCGGCACCGATCTCTGGTCGTTCGGCGTCCTGCTCTACGAGATGCTGGCCGGCGAGCGCCTCTTCGGGGGCGAAACGGTGCCCCATGTGCTGGCCCGCGTGCTCGACCGCGACCTCGACCTGTCGAAGCTGCCGTCGTCCACTCCCGCTCCCGTCCGGCGGGTGCTGCGCCGCTGCCTCGAACGGGACCCGCGCCGGCGCATGCGGGACGCGGGCGAGGCGATCAGCGACATCGAGGCGGCGATGGCGCCGGAAGCCGCGCCGTCCGACGACGAGGGCGCCGCAACCGGGTCGGCCGCGACGCCACGTCGCTGGCGCCAGCGCATCGCGTGGGCCGGAGCCGGGCTGGCCCTCGGCGCCGCCGCGGCGGCAGCCGCGTTCTCGACCCTCGCGCCTCCGCCCGCCGACACCGCCGTCAGGCGCCTCTCGCTCGACCTGTCGATCCCGATCGCCCGCGGAACCACCTTCGCCCTCTCCGCCGACGGCTCGACCCTGGCCTACGTCGGCCGCGACGGCCGGAGCCGGCGCCTGATGGTCCGCAGTCTGGACCAGGCCGACGCGCAGCCGCTGGCCGGCGCCGAAGGCGCGCTCGACCCGTTCTTCTCGCCCGACGGTGCCTGGATCGGCTTCTTCGCGGGCGGCGGACCGGCGGGACCGACGGAACGGCTCCAGCCCCGCTGGACCCTGATGAAGGTCCCCGCAGCCGGAGGGGCGCCGGTGGCGCTCGCCGAGAACGTGCCCGCCATCGGCGCGAGCTGGGGGGACGACGACCGCATCGTCGTGGGCGCCCTCGGCGGCCTGCTGCGCGTGCCGGGCGACGGCGGAACGCCGGAGGCGGTGCTGCCGGCCGGAGCGGTCCCCGAGCTGGCCGTATGCATGGCGCCCCATGTGCTTCCGGGCTCCTCGGCGCTGCTCTTCGTGGAGTTCGTGCCCGATGGAGAGCTGCAACTCAAGGCGGTGACCCTGCCGGCGGGGGAACCGCGCCTCGTGGCGTCGGCGGTCACCGAGGCGACCTACGCGCCGACGGGCCACCTCCTGCTCCGCGAGGTCCGGCAGGCGCCCAGCCGGCGCGGACCCGCCACCGCGACGCTCATGGCCGCCCCCTTCGACGCCGAGCGCCTCGAGCTGACCGGCCCGACGGTCCCCGTCGTCCCGGACGCGGGCCTCAGCGCCTGGGCCGGCGACGGCACGCTCGTCTACGAGGTCGACGCCTTCTATCCCGCCGAGAGCCGCCGGACGCTGGCATGGGTGGACCGCGAGGGGGGCGAGGAGCCGCTGCCGGCGCCGCCGCGCGCGTACCGCACGCCGCGGGTCTCGCCCGACGGCGACCGCATCGCGCTGGCCGTCACCGCCGCCAACGGCAGCGACGCCGACATAGTCATCTACGACGTCGCCCGCGAGGCGTCGAACCGCCTGACCTTCGAGGGGTGGAACGTCACTCCGCTCTGGTCGCCGGACGGCCGTCGCGTCGTGTACACGACCGCCGGCGCCAACGGGTTCGGCCTGTTCCGGAAGGCGGCGGACGGCACGGGGCAGGCCGAGCGCCTGACCTCGACCGGACCGATGCAGACCGGGGCGGCGTGGGTGGAGACCTCCGAGACCCTCGTGCTCTCGCACGCGGCCGGCATGACCGACGTGGACATTCACCGGCTGCCGCTCGACGGCGGGGTCTCGGAGCCGCTGATCGCGACCGCCTTCACGGAAGCGCTGCCGGCCGTCTCCCCCGACGGCCGCTGGATCGCCTACCAGTCGAACGAGTCGGGTCCTCCCGCCGTCTTCGTGCGGCCGTTCCCCGACGTCGGCGACGGCAAGTGGCAGGTGTCGCAGGGCCCCGGCCTCGCGCCGGCGTGGTCCCGAGACAGCCGGGAGCTCTTCTACGTCGCCGCCGCTCCCGGCGGCAGGGCGATGATGGCGGTCGAGTACGACGGCGACCCGTCGTTCACCTGGTCGCGCCCCGAGAGGCTGTTCGAGCTGTCCGGCCGCATGGACATCTGGATGGCGGCGGCCAGCCGGCAGTGGGACGTGGCGCCGGACGGCGGCCGGTTCCTCATGATCAAGGAAGACGAAGACGCGCCCGGCGACGGCCCGCGCCAGGGGCCGACGGAGCTCGTCTACGTCGCCAACTGGTTCACGGAGCTCGCCGAGCGGGTACCGGTCCCCTGAATGCCCGTGCCGCCCCGTCGCCCGTCCACCCGCCCCCCGATCGCGGGCGCGACGCGGGCGCGACCACGGGCGCGACGCGGGCCGTTCCCCTTGCGGCCCGTGCCTCGCTGTGGTAAAAGCATTCCCTTGGGACATCTGTCTTCACAGGCACGCGACTCGGGCCGCCAAGGAGATCCTGAATGAAGCTCACGCGCACGCTCGCCGCTCTTCTCGCGTTCGGCATGGTTTCGACGTTCGCCGCCCCCGGCTACGCCGAGAACGGCGCCGAAGCCGCGGTGACCTACTACAAGGACGTGCTGCCGATCATGCAGGAGAACTGCCAGACCTGCCATCGGCCGTCCGGGGCCAACATCGGCGGGCTCGTCGCCCCGATGTCGTTCATGGACTACCGCGAGACGCGGCCCTGGGCCCGCTCCATCGCCGGCAAGGTCGAGTCGCGCGAGATGCCGCCGTGGTTCGCCTCGGCCCCCAAGGGCGTGTTCGAGAACGAGCGCGGCCTGACCGACGCCGAGATCGACACCATCCTCAGCTGGGTCGAGGCCGGCGCCCCCGCGGGCGACATGGCCGACGCCCCGCCCGCGAAGCAGTTCGCGGAGGACGCCAACGACGGCTGGACCCTCGGCGCCCCCGACTTCGTCGTCAACATGCCCGAGCCTTATCTGGTCGAGGACGACGTCTACGACCTGAACATCACCTTCTACACGAAGCTGACCGAGGACATCCTGCCCGAGGACACGTGGGTCAAGGGCTGGGAGTTCCGGGTCGGCGACAACAAGATCACCCACCACATGTGCTCGTCGAAGATTGCGCCGGGCGCGTTCATCCCGGAGAGCGCGGTGGAGGACGAGGGCGCCGACGCGGCCGGCAGCCAGCTTTTGAGCTGCGTGGCCGAGGGCGGCGAGCCCGACATGCTGCCCGAGGGCTTCGGAGTGCTGCTCGAGACGGGGTCGAGCATCTCGTTCAACATGCACTACCACAAGGAGCCGGCCGAGGGCTCGGCCGCCTGGAGCAACCCGCAGGTCGCGTTCTGGGTCGCCGACGAGCCGGTGCGGCACAAGGTCGTCAACGACACCCTCTACAACCGCGGGTTCGAGATTCCGCCCAACCATCCGAACTACCGCGTGGGGTCGTCGCGCGTCCTCGAGAAGGACACGCTGGTGCTGACCTACTGGCCGCACGCCCACCTGCGGGCCACCGCCGCGCGCTACACCGCGTTCTACCCCGACGGCACCGAGGAGCTGCTGCTCGACGTGCCGCACTACGACCAGAGCTGGCAGGTGACGTACAAGTACAAGGAGCCGAAGCTGCTGCCCAAGGGCACCCGCATCGACGTCGACTTCTGGTACGACAACACCCCGGAGCGCGCCTCGCGGCGCAGCTTCGACCCGAACCGGTTCGTGGGCTACGGGCCGCGGACCGACGACGAGATGTCGCTCGGGTTCATCGGCTACGCCGAGGTTGACGAGCCCGAGGCGATGCCGACCACCGACAACGACTGACGCCGGCGCCGCCGGCTCGACGTGGCTTCATGGCAGGGGCGGGGCCGCTCGGTCCCGCCCTCGCTTTTTCTGCGGGCGCCATCTCGACCCTTCCGGGGCAGCTCACGACTCTGCGGGGAACATCACGACTCTGCGGGGAACATCACGACTCTGCGGGGAACATGGCCATGCCGACCATCGGTGACAACCATCCTGCCGGTCCCGGCCGACGCGACCTCCTGACGGCGCACCCGGCCCCGATCCCCTCCGGAGATGCCGAGGGCGGGCGAGAGGCCGTGGTTCGTCGCGGCTCCCTTCGCGTGTGCGCGACCTTGATCGGCGCCGGCATCGCGGCCAGCCTGACCGCCCTGGCCGCGGTCCACGCCGGCGCGCAGACGCCGCCGCCGACCGAGGAGGCTGACGGGCTCGTGCACGCTTCGCTCGTGCTGGAAGGGCAGCAGATCGACATCGCGTTCCCGCCCGACCTGGCCGCGAACGAGCCGGCCTACGCCGAGCTGCTCGCGGGCGTACCGGTACGCCTCGGCACCTTCGAGGGGCATCGCGCCCTGCGGATCGGAACGCTCGAGGCGGACCTCGAGGCGCTGGCCGCGGAGCGGGCCGCGGCCGCGGCGCGGGTGGAGGCCGAGGCGCGGCGGCAAGCCGCGGCGGCGCAGGAGGAGGCGGCCGAGGGCGAGCCCGCGGCGGAGTCCGACGAAGCGACGTCCGACGCCGCGACGGAGCTGGCCGAGCCCCCCGACCCCGAGCTGTGGATCGCGCGGGACGGCGAGGGCTGGCGCCTGGAGATTCGGACCGCCGACGTGGCCGGGAGCGGCGGCGGGACCGTCCACGTCGTGCCGCTGCAGCATCGCGAAGCTGCAGCGCCGGCGCCGGTGTTCACCGCCTCGGTGCACGCCACCGCGGCCGAAACGGGCCGTCTGGAGCTCCGCTGGGGGCGCCAGGCATGGAGCAGCGACTTCCGGTTCGACGAGCTCCCGCCGCCGCCCCGCCGGCCGCGGGTCTCGGGCCGCGGGACCCCCCGACAGGCATCGGACGACAACAGTCCGACGGCCCGGAACAACATGCTCAACGAGCGCAACGAGACGGCCCTCGTGCTGCCCGACGGCGCTCGCATCTCGATGCTGTACTGGAAGGGCATCGACGTCGAGGACGAGGACTACCCCACCCTCGCCGAGACGCCCGTCGGGGCGGTCGTCGAGATGATCCGCGCCCCCGTCCTCCGCCTCAAGTCCGACGTCGCGCTGCGGTTCGGCGACGCCGACGTCCCCACCGGCAACCTCGCCCCCGGATTCGCCGGGGCCTACGGCGTCTGGCTGCGCCGGGCCGGCGCCGGCTGGCGCTTCGTGTTCAACCACGAGCCCGATTCCTGGGGCACGCAGCACGATCCCGACTTCGACGCGGCGGAGACCCCCGTCGGCTACTCGCGCGCCGCCGGGTCCTTCCGCCCCCTCGGCGCCACCCTCGTCCCCACCGGAGACGATCGCGGCCGCCTCGTCGTCCACTGGGGCCCCCACGAGTGGGCCGCAGACTTCACGGTCGTGCGGGAGGCAGCCGACTAGCAACGGCGGCGTCCCGCGCGACGCTCTCGCCCTGCATGCAGCCCACCGGTGAGGCAGTCGACTAGCAACGGCGGCGTCCCGCGCGACGCTCTCGCCCTGCATGCAGCCCACCGGTCTTGCGCATCGTGCAAATCGTTCGATAACATCGTAGAGTTTGCACGATGTGGATCGACCGTCAGATCGAGTCGCTCCTGCTGCAGCGGGCGGCGACGCGGCCGGTGGTGGTGCTGACGGGCGCCCGCCAGACCGGGAAGACCAGCCTGATGCGGCGGCTGTTCCCGGACCACGGGTTCGTCACCCTCGACCTGCCGAGCGAGGCGGAGCAGGCCGAGCGGGACCCCGGCACTTTCCTCGCGCGCCACCCGCCGCCCGTGGTCATCGACGAGGTGCAGTACGCACCCGGGCTCTTCCGCCATCTGAAGGGGGCCGTCGACCAGGAGCGCAGGCGATACGGCGCGTTCCTGCTGACCGGGTCGCAGCCGCTCGGCCTGATGAAATCGGTCTCCGACTCGCTGGCCGGCCGCGCCGCCGTCGTCGCGCTCGAGCCCCTCTCGTTCGCCGAGGCGAAGGCCGCGCATCCGCGCCTTACCGCCGACGAGTTCATGGTGCGGGGGGGCTTCCCCGAGCTGTACGAAAACCCGCAGATCGACGCCGAGGACTTCTACCGCTCGTACGTGGCGACCTATCTGGAACGGGATCTCCGCCAGTTTCTCCAGGTCGCGAACCTCCGGGACTTCGAGCGCTTCCTGCGCGCCGCGGCCCTGCGTGCGGCGCAGTTGCTCAACCGCGCCGACCTCGCCCGCGACGCCGGTATCGCCGGCTCGACCGCCGGCGCCTGGCTGTCCGCGCTCGAGGCCTCGCATCAGCTCATGCTGCTGGAGCCGTGGTTCGCCAACCCGACGAAGACGCTCGTCAAGCGGCCGAAGCTGTACGTGCGCGACTCCGGCCTCGCGGCGTTCCTGTGCGGGGTGCAGACCGTCGAGGCGCTGCGCGCCTCGCCGCTGGCCGGGGCGCTGTGGGAGACGTTGGTCTGCGCCGAGATCCGCCGCGCCCAGTCGAACCGCCGCGGCGGCTGGGACTTCCACTTCTGGCGCGACCGCTCCCGCGAGGCCGACTTCCTGCTGCACCGGGCCGGAACGTTCCATCTCGCCGACGCCAAGTGGACCGAGCACCCGAACGCCCGCGACACGGGCCCGTTACGGGCCATCGCCGGCGCCCTGCCACCCGGCGCCGTCAGGTCGCTGTCGATCTTCTGCCGAGCACCGAACCCGTACCCGCTCGACGACGCGGACGACGCGCACGCCGTGCCGCTCGACGCACCAGAAGCGCTGGCCGACTGGATGTAGTGCCCCGGACCGCACGCCGCCGACGATCATGACCAACTCGAGCTCAAGGCACGGTTGAAAGCATGCCGGTCTGCACGCCCGCCGGCATGGCCAGGAGGCTGCCGAAGCCGACCCGCGGCTGCGCGTCCTGCGTGGGCGCCATCGTGGGCCGCAACCGGCGTGCAAATCCTTCGATGACATCATAGGATTTGCACGACACGGATCGGACGGAGGTCGGCGATGCGCCCGGTGGCGGTGCCGACGGGCGCTCGCCGGATTCGCGGTGCGCGCCGGCTACGCGAAAGTGAAGACGCGGGCGGCGTCGAAAGTCAGATCCGGAAGCAGGACCGACCGCACGGTGTCTCCCGCCGACGCCGTCTGCACCCGCCGGTACGCAACGTCTGCGAGAACGTGCACTTCGATCTGCTCGTCGACGGGGTCGACGATCCAGACCTCGGGCACGCCGTAGTGCGCGAACATCCGCATCTTCCGCCCCCGGTCGACAGCCGCGGTCGACGGCGAGAGCACCTCCACGGCGATGTCCGGCGCCGCCCGCGTCACCGCGAACGGCTGCACGAGCTGGCGCCGTTCGGCGCGGAAGAACACGACGTCCGGCTGGACGACGTCGTGCTCGTCGAAGACGATGTCGAGCGGCGCCACCAAGGCCAGCCCGCCGGACCTCCGCCGGTAGTCGTTCAGCAGCGTGAGGATCTCCACCGCGACGACCTGGTGTGCGGGCATCGGCGACGGGACCACGACGAGCTCTCCCCCGTGGATCTCGTACCGGCGCCCGTCGTCGGGCATGACCAGCAGGTCGCTGTAGCCGACCGGCGGCTGCACATCCCCCATGGGCGCCATCGTATCACCGCCTGTGTAGCGAAACCCGTGCCAGGGCTCTGGTGGAGCCCGATCCGGTGGGCACGACGGGCGGCCACCCGTTTCAGAACCGGAAAAGCCGGTTGAACTTGACCACGAAGCCGCGGTTGCGCAGGTCGAAGCCCCGGTCGGGCCGGAAGCCGTTGGTGATGTCGCGGTCGTCGGTGTACACCACGAACAGCTCGCTGCCGGGGCTGTACTCCCAACGCAGGCGCAGGTTGCTGCTGAACGAGTCGTCGGCCGAGTTGTACTGCAGCAGCCCGCTGAAGAACATCCGCGGGTTGAACGCGTAGTTGACCCGCGTCACCGCCAGGTTCGACTGGAACGTCCCGAACGGCGTGTCTATCCAGTTGAACGACACGATCGGCTCGACCGACATCTGCGGCAGCACCCCGATGCGCCCCTGGCTCAGCTCGAGGCTCGTCAACTGGCCCCCGAAGTAGTCGCCCCGCCTGAGGGCCACCTGACCGTTGATGCGCCGCTGCTGCCCGATGGCGTACGCCACCTGATAGTCGGCGAAGCTGTAGTCCCCCACCGGGATCGTGAAGTCGGCGCCGGGCGGCGTGAACGGCTGCAGCAGCAGCTCGTAGTTGTCGGTCGCCGAGAACGTCAGCAGATCGCTCGACTCGAACTCGGTCTGAAACGACACGAGGCCCTGGCGCGTCTCGAGCTGGGTGACGTCGGCCATGAGGATGTAGTCGACGGCCCCTTCCAGGCTGAACTGACGCACGCTCTCGATCGACGCCGGGCGGGGGCTGAACCGGCCCGACACGTAGGTGCGCCGGAAGTTGTCGCGCCGGAGGAAACCGACCTCCGGCAGGAAGTTGTCCTCGACCACCAGGTGGTCCACCTGCATGCCGTAGCGGTCGGCCGCGTACTCGAACTTGCCCTGGTAGCTCGTGTCCTTGCCCTCGTACTCGGGGCTCGGCACGCGGGTCTTGGCGAAGTAGCTGATGACGCTGACGTTCTCGAAGAACGCGAACGTGCCGTCGACCCCGTAGGCCTGGCTCGCCTCCCCGGGGGCCACCCGGGACACGGAACGGTTGGTGAACATCCCGCCGATCGAGCTGCGCCGCAGGACGTCGCGGCGCAGCCGCACCACCGTGAAGTTGGTCGGCTCGCTGGCCGAGACCACCTCGTCGCCGGCGTGGATGTTCAGCGCCCCGACGTCGAACGGACCCATCTTTCCGGTGACCCGCGCGCCTCCAACGATGGGGATCACGCGGCCCCGCTCGAGTCCGATCTTCCGGCTGTAGAAGAGCTGCGGCACGTTGACGTCGCCGAAGACCCCGCCCACCGGGCCGCCGCCGGGACCGCCGAACCGGCCGGTGACGCCGCCGCGCGCGAAGCCGAAGATGCCCCGCCCCTCCAGGAAGAACTCGCGCTTCTCGGGGAAGAACAGCGGGAAGCGGGTCAGGTTGACCTGACGCTCGTCCACCTCGACCTGCGCGAAGTCGGTGTTGTACGTGAAGTCCGCGGTCAGGTTCTGGGTGATGCCGTACTTGACGTCGATGCCCCCGTTGCCGCTCCGCTCGTTGTTCACCGCCGGGTCCGCGGTCAGGTCGGTGGAGATGCCGCCGATGCCGTACGGCTTCACCTCGATGTTGCGGCTCGCCGGGGGCGGCTCGAGGCCGACGAGGGTGCCCGCGGCCGAGACCCGGAAGATGCCGGCCGAGCCGCTGCCGCCGCCGGCCGAGATGGGCAGCCGGGTCAGGTACACCCACTCGTTCTTGCGCCGGATGGCGCGGCGGAGCTGGATGCCCCAGATGTGCGGCGGCTCGGAGCGGTAGCGGAGGGTCTTGAACGGAATCTCCATCTCGACCGTCCAGCCCCCGGCGAAGCGGCCGGTGCGCACGTCCCACACCGGGTTCCAGTCGGAGTTGGGATTGCCCTCGTTGGTGAACTGCTGGTCGGCCCGGGCGCCGAGGGGGTTCGTATAGAAGTTGAAGCCGTTGCGGCGGTCGTAGAAGGTGTCGAAGAAGGCGGTGAAGGTGTCGTTCTGGCGGAGCTGGCTGGTGTCGCGGCGCATCTCGTTGGCGACCCACTGGCTCTCGGGGGCCGAGTCCCAGACCCGGGCGGACACGTAGACGTTCGTCTCGTCGAACAGGATCCACGCCTCGGTGCGCTCGGTGGCGGGGGCGCCGATGTCGGGCACCTGCTGGATGAACCCGGTGATCGCGGGCACCGTCTCGTAGACCGCCTCGTCGAGGACCCCGTCGAGGCGGATGCCCTGCGCCAGGCGGATCGCCCGAACCGTGGTGCGGCCCGCCTCGTCGCGGTTCATCACCTCGGGCTCGACCGGGGGCGGGGGCCCGTCGACGAAGGACGCGAGCGCAGCGGCGTTGGGGGCCAGGAAACCGCCGGCGGCGACGGCCCCGGCCTCGGCAGCCGGCGCTACCGGCGCCACGGGACCACCCGTGAGAGGCCCGGCCGGACCACCCGTGAGAGGCCCGGCCGGCGCGGCGGCCCGGCCCCCTCCGGGGCGGCGCCCGGCCGGCGGCGGGGCGAGGGGCGGCCCGGGCCGACCGGAAGGGCCCGTCCTCCCCGACGCCATGGCCGCTCCGGACGCAGGCGTCCCCGCGATCGAGGCCGCAGCGCCGCCGGCCGGATTCTCCTGCAGGATCCCGGCCGAGCCGGACGGCGTGTCCGACACGGTCAGCGCGAGCACCACGCGGTCCTGCAGGTCGAACAGATCGTGCGAGTGGCCGTCGACGATCGCGGAACGGACGACGTCGCCAGCCGCCACCGAGACCACCCGCGCGGTGATGCGAAGCTGGCTGCCGAATCGCTGATAGGCGCCGACCAGCACGTACGGCACGTCGAGGGCGCGGCCGACGCCGACGGCGTCCTCCGCCGACGCGGGCGCATCCGGCGCATGCTCCCCGGCGGCGCCGTCTCGCTGCACCACCGCCGCGGTCCCCGCGGGGAACCCCGCCACCAGCGCCTCGGCGATGCCCTGGCCCATCCAGTCGTCGGCCGGACTTCCCGTCAGGTTGGCGAACGGCACGATGGCCACGGCGCCCCCCAGCGGGCCGCCCGACGCCACCGCGGCCGGCTGCGCCGCCGCCGGGGCCCACGCCAGCACCACTACCCCCAGCACCGCCCATGCCGGCGCCATCCGATGCGCAGCTCTCGCTCCCACGTTCACCAGCTCCTCGTCAGTGCGGTGCGGGGGCTCGTTGCCCCGCAGCCCGCTGCCTCGTCACGCCTCGTCGGACAGGCGGCGCAGGGCATTGTCCGGCATGCGGCGGCCAACGGCACCCGGGCGCAACCCGCCTCTCCGCGTCTTGGCGCCCTCGGCACCCGGCGAGATCGTCACGCCTCGTCGGACGGGCGACGCAGGGCATTGCCCGGCATGCGGCATGCGGCGGCCAACGGCACCCGGGCGCAACCCGCCCTTCTGCCTGCGTTTCGCGCCCTCGGCACCCGGCAAGGCAGCTTCGTCAGTGCCGTCCTAGCGGCACGACGACACCCTCGGGGGTCTCGGCGCGACGCAGGATCCTGCCGGCGGCCAGGCTTCCAGCCCGCCCCCGAATGCGATTCTGCGTGAAACACGGCGTGGAACGCCGGCCACCCTCAGATCCGCCGCAGACTGCCAGCTACATAGGATACGTCCAATCCAGTCAGCCGTTTACCCGGGAGGCAACGAGCCGGGCCTCCTGACGCTATAATCCACCCCATTCAACGGCCCCGACGACGCGGCTCGAACCCGCCACGGATACCCCGGGAGCGGGGCCGCGGGAGGACCTCGGACATGGCTTCATCACGACGACGCTTCCTGACCCACGCCGCCGCCCTCGGCGGCGCCGTGCTGGTTCCCCCCGCATCGGCCTGGGCGGCATCCGCGGGCCGCCCCCGCACCGCGACCGAGACCTTCTCTCCCCCGGAGATCCTGGCCCGCCAGGCCGCCCGGAACCGGGCCGCGGCAGCGGTGCCTGCGCCGCCCGCGGCGCGGGCGGCGCAGGCAGAGGGCGCCGACTACGCGGCGATGTACCGCGACCGGCGCAACTGGGGCCGCTGGGGCGACGACGACCAGGTGGGGGCCATCAACCTCATCACGGCCGAGAAGCGCGCCGCCGCCGCCGGCCTCGTGCGCACCGGCCGGACCGTCTCGCTCAGCCGCGTCTTCGAGCCGCCGCAACACTTCATGACCAAGAGCTCGCTCGGCGGCAACGGCGGCTACGTCATGGACTACCTGGGCTTCATCTACCACGGGTCGACCGTGACCCACATCGACGCCCTCTGCCACATCTGGGACGAGGACGGCATGTGGCAAGGCCGCGACCCCGACGTCGAGATCACCACCCAGGGCGCCCACTTCGGCGACATCACCCACTGGAACCGCGGCGTCATCACCAAGGGCGTCCTGATCGACGTGCCCCGCCACCGCGGCGAGGCCCACGTGACGGCGGACCGCCCCGTCCGCGGCGACGAGCTCGAAGCGATCGCGGCCGCCCAGGGGGTGACGGTCGAGCCCGGCGACGCCCTGCTCGTGCACAGCGGCTGGGAGTCGTACACCCAGAGCGGCGACGACGGCAGCCGGGGACGCCCCGGCCTGCACCCGAGCTGCGCCGAGTTCATCCGCGACCACGATGTGGCCCTGCTCGGCTGGGACCTCATGGACGCCCGCATGGGCGCGAACGACCTGCCCTGGCCGGTGCACGGGGTGCTGTTCAACTTCGGGGTAGCCCTGCTCGACAACGCGCGGCTGGAGCCGATCGCCGACGCCTGCGCCGAAGAGGGCCGGCACGAGTTCATGTTCATGCTGCTGCCGCTGAACGTCGCGCGCGGCACCGGCAGCCCCGCGAACCCGATCGCGATGTTCTGACGGGACTCGGCGACGCCTTGGGGGCCGGGCTCGCCGACGATGACGGGTCGCGGCCCGGCGCCGCCGGGCGTCCTGGTCTGAACACGTCCGGGGCCGGGCCGACGGCGGCATTCCGAGCCCGCGGCGACCGTCGGGTCGCATCCGATGCGGTCAGCCTCGAGCCGCGTCCGATGGGCCGGGGCGCCGCTCCGTCGAGTCCGCTCGTGCCGTAGCGGCGTCGGACAGTAGCAGACCTGGCTCCATTCGACGACGCCCCCGCCGGTGACGACGGCGCGCTCCATCGATTCCACGATCTCCTGCCCGTCCGGGACCTTCTCTGTCGCACGACGGGCGCGCGCCGGCGGCGCTCGGGCAGGCTGTACAATGGGCCTCATGATGTCGACTTCGATGCGAGCGCGGCGGCGCGGCGCGGTGATCCCGTCGCAAGCCTCCCGTTCCTGCGCGAGGCGGTCGCCGACGTGCACCCGCGCGCACCCGTCGACGACGTGATGACCATGGTCGCGCGGCTGTCCGCCGCCATCGCCCAGCCGCGTGTCTACTCGCTCTTCGTCGGCTTCTTCGCCGCCCTCGCGGTGTTCCTCGCGGCAGCCGGACTCTATGGCCTGCTCAGCTACACCGTGTCGCAGCGGCGGCGGGAGATCGGCGTCCGCATGGCCCTCGGGGCGCAGCGCCGCGACATCGTGGCCCTGATCGTGCGGCAGGGCGCCGCCCTCGTCGCCTTCGGCGTGGTCGTCGGCCTGCTCGCCGCCGGCGCGTCGACCCGCATCCTCGAGAGCCTGCTGTTCGGCGTGAGCGCGGCAGACACGCTGACGTTCGCGGCCGCCTCGCTCGTGCTGCTCGCCGCAGCGCTGCTCGCCTGCTATCTGCCCGCGCGCGGGGCGACCCGGATCGACCCGATGGACGCCCTCCGCGCCGAGTAGCCTCTTGGACCCTGCCACCGCCAAGGCATGCCCGCCCGCGCGCGGGGCGACCCGGACAAATCAGATCGACGCGCTCCGCGCCGAGTAGCCCCATATACTTGTACATCTCCAAAATGCCGGCCGCGGCGCTTCGACCGGCGACTGCGGCAGCGGACAAGCCTGGGATTCATAGATGAAACAGTCGACAGCACGCAGCCGGACCGAAGTTGTGAGACAGCCCAACTTGCGCTCCACGCTTCCCGCCCTCGCGCTGGCGGGCTGGGCCGCCGCCTGCGGAACGCCGGGCGGTGACGGCGCCGGCGACGACTACCTGACGCCGAACCTGCGCGCCGCCGTCGAACAGCTCAAGCTCGACGTCGCGGCGAGCCCGACCGACGAGACCACCATCGCCGAGCGCGCGCGCATCCTCGACGAGTGGGTCGACGCCTACGCCCTCGGCGGCGGCGAGGTCGGGCTGGAGGGCCCGCGCGTGCGGCTGCAGTCGACCCTGCCCCCGAGGGGCCAGGCGGCCCTCGCCCAGGGCGCCGTCATCGACCGGCTCGTCCGCCAGTTCACCCTGCACGACGAGCCCGGCGCCCTCGGCGAGCTGACGGCCGAGTCGCTCGGCCCGTTCGAGGCGCGCAGCCACCAGACCATCCGCCAGACCTGGACGGCGGGGACGCGCGCGGTGGAGACCGGCGGCGGCTTCTGGGTGGCCCGGCACTTCAACATGAACTACGGCCCCTTCCAGACCGACGACCCCGCCGGCGAGGGGTACGTGACCATCGCCACCAGCGACGGCGACGCCGAGTTCCAGCCCGACGTGTACATGGCGCGCGGCCCCCACGGCGGGTTCCGGGCGCCCGAGCCGGCCCTCGTCTTCCGGCTCGCGGCGGGCCGGCTCGACCCCGGCGAGACGGTCACCATCACCTACGGCGACACCAGCGGCGGCGGGCCGGGGCTGCTGTTGACGGGCACGTCGAGCGCGCGCATGCCCCTGCCCCTCTACGTCGACCTCGACGCGTCGGGCGAGTGGCGGCCGCTGCCCATCCTGCCCTTCGTCGTCAGCGGCACGCGGGTGGCCGGCGTGCACGGCTTCGCCCCCAGCATCGTCGAGCCCGGCGAGCCGTTCGAGCTGTCGGTGCGGGCCGAGGACGCGTTCTTCAACCGCGCCACCGGCGACGTCCCCGCCTTCGAGGTGCTGGTCGACGGCGATGTGCGCGCCACAACCCCCGCCGGCACGGAGGCCATCACGCTCGTACCCCTCACGCTGGACGAGCCGGGTCCGCACTGGATCACCCTCCGCTCGGAGGACCGGGAGATCACCGGAGACGCCAACCCGGTCCTCGTCGTCGAGGACCCCGAGCGGCGCATCTTCTGGGGCGACACCCACGGCCACTCCGGCTACGCCGAGGGCATCGGCACCATCGACTTCTTCATGACGTTCGCGCGAGACGACGCGCGGCTCGACTTCGTCACCCACTCCGAGCACGACGTGTGGCTCGACGACGCCGAGTGGGAGCTGTCGAAGAGCGCGGTCGAGGCGTTCGACGACCCCGGCCGGTTCATCCCCTACCTCGGCTGGGAGTGGACCCGGCCGGCCCGGTTCGGCGGCCACCACAACGTGCTCTACCGCAACACCGTGGACCGGACGCCGGTGTCCGCCGTCGAGTTCCCGACCCTGTCCGAGCTCTACCAGGGCCTGCACGCGCGCTACGACCCCGACGACGTCCTCGTCATCCCCCACGCGCACAACCCCGGCGACTACCGCCAGTCGGACCCGCAGCTCGAGCCCCTCATCGAGATGATGTCGATGCACGGCACCTTCAACTGGTTCGTCCGGCAGTACCTGTCGCACGGCCACCGCGTGGGGCTCATCGCCGCGTCTGACGACCACCTGTCGCACCCCGGCTACTCCGCCCCCAACCGGGACTCGCTGGCCCAGCGCGGCGGCCTCGGCGCGGTGATGGCCCCCGAGCGCTCGCGAGACGCCATCTTCGACGCCATGAAGCAGCGGCGCACCTATGCGACGACCGGCGACCGCATCATCCTCGACGTCAGCGTCAACGGCACGTCCATGGGACAGGAGGCCGAGTACGCCGAGGTCCGGGAGGTCGAGGGCCGGATCGTCGGCACCGCGCCCATCCGGTCGGTCGAGCTGCTGAAGAACGACGAGGTCATCTGGAGCGAGGAGTACGCGGTGGGCCGCGGCCGGCCCGCCGACACCGAGCAGTGGCTGCTGTCGTTCTCGTCCGGCGAGACCCCCGTCCACCCCGGCGACGCCCCGCGCGGCTGGCGCCACTGGCGCGGCGAGGTGCGGGTGACGGGGGCGACCGTCAACGCCGTCGCCGCCACCGACTTCGTGAACCCCACCACCCAGTTCATCGAGCGGACCGGCAGCGGCGCCCGCTTCGCCACCCACACCCGCGGCGACAGCAGCTCGCTGCGGCTCACGCTGTCGGGCATCCGCCCCAGCGTGGCCGTCACCGTCGAGCTCGAGGAGACCACCGAGACCGGCTCGGCGCCGCCCTTCTACCGGCTCCGCGCGGTCATCCCCGCCAGCCGGGTGCGGATGACCCTCAACGCCGGCGGCATCTCCCGCGCGATGCCCATCGACGACTACCCCGACGACCGCGTCACCCTGCGCCGCCTCATCCGCAACGGCCCCCGCGACGTCAGCTTCGACTACACCGACGAGGACACCCCGCGGCAGGGCGACTACTACTACGTGCGGGTGCGGCAGGTGAACGACGCGATGGCGTGGTCGAGCCCGGTCTGGGTGGGGGGCTACCCGTCGCGGTAGCCCGACTCAATTGTGGTCGGTCGGATCATGACGACGACCGACCGGCTGACAGTCATTGGCATCGGCGCCACCGTCGTGCTCGCCGCGGGCGCGACCTCGACCTGCGGTACTTCCGTGACGTCGACGGCCGCGAGGTCGACTTCGTGGTGACCGATCGCGAGGTCCCGGTGCGCCTAGTCGAGGTGAAGTGGAGCGACCGCCCCCTGGACAAGGCGCTATGGTACCTGCACGCCCGCTTCCCGGACGCCGCGGCGACCCAGATCAGCGCCGCCGGCACGGACGACTACCGGACCCCGGACGGCATCCGAGTCCAGCCGGCGATTCCGTTCCTCCGGAGCCTCGTGTAGAGTCCGCTCCCGAGCACCAAGCGGGAGTCGCGGATGCGGCCAAGGCGGTCGACGCGCCCAGAGATCAGGGCGCTGTCCTCGCGCCCCCGATACGTGCCGACGACCGCATCCGGCCTCTACTCGCCGACCCTGTTCGTCATGCTACGCTGGTGCGATGGACTTGATCGTCGCGCATGCGTTGCCCGCCGCTCCCCTCGATGCGCTGCGCGAACTGGCTCGCGGCGAGGTCGAGCTCGAACGGTTGTGTCGAGACCGAATTGCGTCGGCCCGAGCCGCAGGGGCCACCTGGGAACAGATCGGCACAGCGCTCGGCATGACCCGACAGGCCGCGCGGGAGTTCTTCACCCGCGATGCCCGCACCGCGGTCGCCGACAACGCCGACACGCACGAGCCGCCGCTCGGCGAGACCGAGGCCATCGAACTGGCGGTAGAAGAGGTACGGGCCGTTCGACGGCAGCGCGTCGCGCGTTGAGATGTCGGCGTGAAGGTCGTCATCGACGCCAACGTATTCGTCTCGGCGGCCATTCGGCATGGACCGTCACGCCGCATCGTAGACGCATTGCTGGAACGCGATTCCTTCGGGGTGGTAGCGTGTCCCAGGCTGCTGACCCAGGTTCGGGCCGTTCCGACGGAACGTCCGCGGCTGCGCCGCTGGATCGAGCTCCCGGTTGCCAGGCTGTTCGTCTACCGGCTCGCCGCCACCCTGGAGCTGGTGGCGGACCCCGGCGAGGTTGCACTTCACACCCGTGATCCGGGTGATGACTACCTGATCACGCTTGCCCGTGTTCATCGAGCCGCATGCCATCTTCCGGGTCAAGCCGTTCGGCGCACCGCCGCTCCGCGCCGTCAAGAAGGCGCAGAAGCACTACCACTACGACTGGATCCAGGTTCGCGACCGGGCCGCCCGCTTCGAGAACCTGGTGGCGATGCACCATCGGGCGAGCCTTGCCACTTTTGTCCACATAGAATGGTCCGTTGACGCCACTTTCTCCGAGACAGCGGTGAATCGGACGGTAGTGCGGACACGCGGGGATGTCGATCGCATCGCGGCCGGCGCCGCCCCGGCGCAGTTCTTCATCGCGCCGGCACGCGCGTCCACTTCCGGTCCGACCGCGCGCTCTCGAGCAGCGCCTCGATGAACAGCATGCCGCGCAGGCCGTCGTCGACGGTCGGGAAGTCGAGCGCCAGCGGGTCGGGCTTGACCCCGCCGAGACGGGCGCGGATGGTGTCGGCGGCGTTGCGGTAGACGTTGGCGAAGGCGCCGAGGAACGCCTCGGGGTGCCCCGCCGGCAGGTGGGTGGCCCGGGCCGCGGCGGGGCTCTTCGCGGCGACGTAGCCCGCGCCGCGAGTCCAGATCTCGACCGGCCCGTCGTTCGACCGGACGCGGAGAGCGTTCGGGTGTTCCTGGCGCCACTCCAGACCCTTCTCCTCGCCGTAGACCCGGAGGGTGAGGGCGTTCTCCTCCCCCACCGACACCTGGCTGGCGTGCAGCACGCCCCGCGCGCCCTTCTGGAACCGCACCAGCACGTTGCCGTCGTCGTCGAGGCGGCGCCCGCGGACGAAGGTCGTCAGGTCGGAGCACAGCTCGACGATGCGCAGGCCGGTGACGTACTCGGCGAGGTTCTCGGCGTGGGTGCCGATGTCGCCCATGCAGCCGGCGCCCCCGCTGCGCCGGGGATCGGTGCGCCACTCGGCCTGCTTCATGCCGGTCCGCTCGAGGCGGGTGGCGAGCCAGCCCTGCGGGTACTCGACGACCACCTTGCGCAGCCGGCCGAGGTCGCCCGCCCGCACGAGGTCGCGGGCCAGCTTCACCATCGGATAGCCGGTGTAGTTGTGGGTGAGGGCGAAGACGCGGCGGCTCTTGCGCACGATCTGCCGCAGCTCGCGAGCCTCGTCCACCGTCAACGTCATCGGCTTGTCGCAGACGACGTGGAACCCGGCCTCGAGGAACGCCTTGGCGACGGGGAAGTGGACGTGGTTCGGGGTGACGATGGACACGAAGTCGATGCGCTCGCCGGCCGGCAGGGCGCGCTCGCCGTCGACCATGGCGGCGTACGAGGCGTAGGCGCGGTCGGGGTCCAGCCCCAGTTCGGCCCCCTTCTGCCGCGACCGGGTCGCGTCGGACGCGAACGCGCCCGCCACCAGCTCGACGTCCCCGTCGATGCAGGCGGCCCGCCGGTGGACGTCACCGATGAACGCCCCGGGGCCGCCCCCCACCATGCCCATCCGCAGCCGTCGTACCGTGGTCCCCATGTCTACTCCTCGAACGCGGCGTCGAACGCCACCGCCGACGGCTCGAAGTCGGCGTCCTTCACGTACTCGCACGACTCGCGGGCCCCGTGCTCTCGGTCCATGCCCGAGTCCTCCCACTCGACCGAGAGCGGCCCCGCGTAGCCGATGCGGTTCAGGGCGCGGATGATCGCCTCGAAGTCGACGTCGCCACGCCCGACGGAGCGGAAGTCCCAGCCCCGGTCGGCCGCCCCGAACGGCAGATGGGACGAGAGCAGGCCGGTGCGGCCGTCGAGGGTGACGGCGGCGTCCTTCATGTGCACGTGGTAGATGCGGTCGGAGAACTCGCCGATGAAGCGGGCGGGCTCCATCCCCTGCCACTGCAGGTGGCTGGGGTCGAAGTTGAAGCCGAACGCCTCGCGCCGGCCGACGGCGTCGAGGGCGCGGTGGGCGCTGACGATGTCGAATGCGATCTCCGTGGGGTGCACCTCGAGGGCGAACCGCACCCCACACTCGTCGAACACGTCGAGAATCGGGTGCCACAGCTCGGCGAAGCGCCGGTAGCCGGCCTCGATGGTCTCCTCGGAGACCGGCGGGAACGAGTAGAGCAGGTGCCAGATGGGCGACCCCGTGAACCCGCATACCACCTTCAGCCCGAGGTTGCGGGCGGCGCGGGCGGTGTTCTTCATGGTCTCGACGGCCCACGCGCGCTTCGCCTCGGGGTCGCCGTGAACCGCCTCGGGCGCGAACGCGTCGGACCGGTCGTCGTTCGGGTCGCAGACGAGCTGGCCGGCGAGGTGGTGCGAGATCGCCCAGCAGCCGAGCCCGTGCTCGGCGAGCAGGGCATGGCGCCCGTCGCAGTACGCCTGGTCGACGGCGGCGCGGTCGACGTCGAGGTGGTCTCCCCAGCACGCCAGCTCGAGCCCGTCGAACCCGAACTGCTTCGCCTTCGGGGCCAGCTCGGCCAGCGGCAAGTCGGCCCATTGTCCCGTGAACAGCGTTACCTTTCGCGCCATCGTTCGCCTCGTCTCCTTCCGTCGCGGCCGCAACCGGCCGCCGCCTGCGCCCCCGCTCGCCGATGCGCCGCGCGCGGCATTGTCATATCACAGGCGCCGCCACCGCGGCAGCCGGTCCAGCAGGACGAACCCTACTCTCTGCCCGCGTGGGCCGCCTGATGTGCGTCTTCGTCCTGGGACAGGATCGATCACAAGACCCGGTCCCGGAAGCACGAACGGGCTTCTGCCGGCGGGAGACCGCCTGATGGGGCTTCGTCGTCCCCGCCCGAAATCGCCTGGGCCCCCGGTCCCGGTAAGATGAACGCGCTTCACCACGGGAGGGAGACCGCCTGATGAGGTTCGCCGCTCTGGACTGGGTCGTCGTCGGGGCGTACTTCGCGGCCCTGCTGGGCATCGCGGCGTGGGTCGCGCGCCGGCGCCAGCAGACCGCCGCCGACTACTTCCTCGCGGGCCGGCACGTCGGCTGGTTCGCCATCGGGGCGTCGCTGTTCGCCTCGAACATCGGCTCCGAGCACGTGGTCGGGCTCGCCGGCTCGGGAGCCAGCACCGGCATGGTGCTGGGGCACTACGAGCTGCACTCGTGGATCATCCTGCTCCTGGGCTGGGTGTTCGTGCCGTTCTACCTGCGCAGCGGCGTCTTCACGATGCCCGAGTTCCTCGAGCGGCGCTACGACGGGCGCAGCCGCTGGTTCCTGTCGGTGGTCATGCTCGTGGGCTACGTCCTCACCAAGGTGTCGGTGACCGTCTACGCGGGCGGCGTCATGCTGCAGGGGCTGATGGGCCTGGACTTCTGGACGGGGGCGGCGGCGGTGGTCGTGCTGACCGGCGTCTACACCGTGCTCGGCGGCCTGCGGGCGGTGGTCTACACCGAGGCCCTGCAGGCGTTCGTCCTCGTCGGGGGCTCGGCCGCGGTGACCTTCTTCGGGCTCGCCGAGATCGGCGGCTGGGGCGAGCTGCGACAGGCGGTGGGGGGCGAGCTCTTCGACATGTGGAAGCCCCTCGACGACCCCGAGTTCCCCTGGCTCGGCATGGTGCTGACCCCGCCCATCGTCGGCCTCTGGTACTGGTGCACCGACCAGTACATCGTGCAGCGGGTGCTCGCCGCCGAGGACGAGGCCACCGCGCGCCGGGGCGCCATCTGGGGCGCGTGGCTGAAGCTGTCGGCGGTGTTCCTCTTCATCGTGCCGGGGATGATCGCGCTGGGACTCGCCAACCGCGGCCGCCTCGACCTCGCCGAGGCCGACCAGGCCCTGCCCGTGCTCGTCAACGCGGTGCTGCCGGTGGGCCTGCGCGGCCTCGTCGCCGCCGGCCTGCTCGCGGCCCTGATGAGCTCGCTCGCCGCCGTCTTCAACTCGTGCTCGACCCTGTTCACGATGGACGTCTACCGCAAGGTGCGCCCCGCCGCGACGGGGGCGGAGCTCGTGCGGGTGGGGCGCTGGGGCACCCTCGCCGTCGTCGGGCTCGGCATCGCGTGGATCCCCGTCATGCAGGCCCTCGCGACGGGGCTCTACACCTACCTGCAGAACGTGCAGGCGTACATCGCCCCGCCCATCGCGGCGGTGTTCCTGCTGGGGCTGCTGTGGAACCGGGTGAACGCGACCGGCGCCATCACCACCCTGGTGGCGGGGTTCGTCCTCGGGATGGGGAAGCTGCTGCTCGAGCTGCGGGCCGACGCGCTGTCCGGCCCCCTCGGGTGGCTGGCCGGGGTGAACTTCCTGTACTTCGGCTTCGCCCTGTTCGTGGTCTGCGTGCTGATGCTCTGCGGGGTCAGCCTCGCCACCGAACGGCCGGACCCGGCGCGCCTCACCGGCCTGACCTTCGGCGCGCCGGCGGCGGAGGACGCCGGGCGCGAGCGGACCTGGACGACGGGAGACCTCGTCCAGTCGGCCGCCATCGTGGTGCTGGTGGCGGCAGTGCTGATCTACTTCAGTTGATCCCGGAAAGCGACATGTAGTCGTCCGGAACGGCGTGAGGTGTCAACCGCGATTCCGCGTCAACTGGCGTCACGGGCGGATGCTGGCGATCCTGCCAACCCTCGATGCGGCCTTCGAGGCGCGCGAGCCGCTGCGCGACATCGCCCAACCCTCGCTCGACGGATCCCAGGCGTCGATCCAGGCTGGAAATCTGGCGCCAGAGGAAGCCGCCGACCGCGAGCACGGGAAGGGCGTCGAGCAATACGTCCATACTCACAACGTAGACGAAGGCGGCCGGTACCGGCAACCCCGGGCGGTGGCCCGCGGCCCGCGACGGATGACAAGCCGCGGGTCGCCGGATTATTCTTGGAGCCGCAATCCGCCCTGACGTGATCCGCCGACGATGGAGAGTGCCATGAGCCTGTCGAGACGCCGCTTCCTCCAGACCTCCGCCACCGGCGCCGTGGGCGCGAGCGCCGCCCTGTGGACGCCGCCCGCCTACGCCGCGGGCCGGCAGGCGACGGCCCCGAGCGACCGCATCGTCATCGGCGCCATCGGCGTCAACGGCATGGGGTTCTCGAACGTGCGATCGCTGCTGCGGCAGCCGGGAGTCGAGTGCGCGGCCCTTTGCGACGTCGACCCGGGCGTGCTCGAGCGGCGGGCCGGCGACGTCGAGGCGATGGGCGGCAAGCGGCCGGCCCTCTACGCCGACCACCGGGCGCTGCTGGAGAACGACGACCTCGACGCGGTGGTCATCGGCACCCCCGACCACTGGCACTGCCTGCAGATGGTCGACGCCTGCGCCGCCGGCAAGGACGTCTACGTGGAGAAGCCCCTGGCCAACTCGATCCACGAGTGCCAGGTCATGACCACCGCCGCCCGCCACTACGGCCGGGTCGTGCAGTGCGGGCAGTGGCAGCGCAGCGGGCCGCACTGGGCCGAGGCCATCGATTTCGTGCACGGCGGGGCGCTGGGGCGCATCCGCAGCGTGCGGGCGTGGGCCTACATGAACTGGCTGCCCCCGGTGCCCGACGTGCCCGACAGCGAGCCGCCCGAGGGCGTCGACTACGACCGGTGGCTCGGCCCCGCCCCGAAGCGGCCGTTCAACCCCAACCGCTTCCACTTCAACTTCCGGTGGTTCTGGGACTACGCGGGCGGCCTGATGACCGACTGGGGCGTCCACATCATCGACATCGTGCTCTGGGGCATGCAGGCGGAAGCGCCGCGCAGCGTGGTTGCGAGCGGCGGCAAGTTCGCCTATCCCGACGACGACCAGGAGACCCCCGACACGATGACCGCCCTCTACGAGTTCGACGACTTCCTGATGACGTGGGAGCACGCTACCGGCATCGAGCTCGGCCCCTTCCAGCGGGCGCACGGCGTGGCGTTCGTCGGCAACAACGGCACGCTCGTGGTCGACCGCCAGGGCTGGGAGCTCTACCCCGAGGAGAAGCTCGAGAACCGGCGCCCGGTAGGCTACAAGATGCCGGGACGGCCGCGCGTCGCGGCGAACCCGGCCCAGCGGGGCCTCGACCAGCACACCGAGAACTTCATCGCGTGCATGCGCTCGCGCGAGCAACCGGTCTGCAACGCCGACGTCGCGAGCCTCGCCGCCGTGAACGCCCATCTCGGCAACATCGCGTTCCGGACCGGCGGCAAGGTGGTGTGGGACGCGAAGACGCAGGTGTTCGAGGGCGAGGCTGACAGCCCCGCCAACGCGATGCTGAAGGCGCCGTACCGCGCCCCCTGGACGCTGCCGCAGGTCTGAACCGCCACTGTCATCGACACGGGAGACGACTCATGACCGCATCGCCGCTTCGTCGCGCCGCGCATCTCGCCGCCGCCCTTCTCGTCTCGGGAGCGAGCGCCGCCGCCCAGCAGCTGCCGCCGCCCCAGAAGACCGAGGTGTGGAAGCCGGTGCCCGCCACCGTCGACCCGGGCCGGCACGGCCAACCGCCCGCCGACGCCATCGTGCTGTTCGACGGCACCGGCCTGTCGGAATGGCAGGGCCGCGACGGCGCGCCGCAATGGAGGGTCGAGGACGGCGCCATGACGGTTCGTCCCGGCACCGGCAACCTGCAGACGAAGCGGGGGTTCGGCGACGTGCAGCTCCACGTCGAGTGGCGTACCCCCACCGAGATCGTCGGCGAGAGCCAGGGCCGCGGCAACAGCGGCGTGTTTCTGATGGGGCTCTACGAGGTGCAGGTGCTCGACTCGTGGGAGAACCCGACCTACGTCAACGGGCAGGCGGCCAGCGTCTATAAGCAGCACGTCCCCCTCGTGAACGCCTCGCGTGGACCGGGCGAGTGGCAGATCTACGACATCATCTTCACCGCCCCGAGATTCACCGACGCCGGGGCCCTGGAGCGTCCCGCCACCGTGACGGTGCTCCACAACGGGGTGCTCGTGCAGAACCACGTAACCCTGGAAGGACCGACCGTCTTCCGCGGCGCGCCCAGCTACGAGGCCCACGCGGACCGTCTTCCGCTCATGCTCCAGGACCACCGCAACGACGTGAGCTACCGCAACATCTGGGTCCGCGAGCTGTAGGACTCCCCACGGCGGCGACGCCGCACTCCGAAAGGAACGCCGACGATGCGAACCTGCCGCCGACTCTCTTCGTGGATGCTCGCCGCCGTCCTTCTCGCCGTCGCGGCGACGGCGGACGCCCAATCGGCCCAGTCGACCCGCGAGACCCTGATCGAGCTCGAGCGCGGCTGGAACGACGCGGTCTACCGCCAGGACGCGGACTTCGTCGCGGGCCTGCTCGCGGAAGAGTTCCGCGGCACCTACGACGACGGCAGCCGCGGCGACAAGGCCCGGGAGCTCGAGCTCATCGCCAACTTCAACCAGCAGGTGGTCTCGGCCGTCCAGGACGACTTCCGGGTAGCCATCTACGGGGACACCGCGGTGGTGTGGTTCACCCTGAACGTCGTCGGCATCCGCCAGGGGCAGGAGGCCGAGCTGGCCCTGCACTACACCGACGTCTGGATCCGGCGCGACGGCCGGTGGCAGTGCGTCTCGGCGCACAGCACTCGGGTGCGCTGACATTCCGCGTGCGCGGTCGCGAGATCGCGGCCGCGATGGGCCGCAGGAAGCGCAGGAGATGGCGAAATCGGAGAACGGCCCGGCCGGCGCGCACGCGCACGGCCACGAGCACCACCACGATCACCAGGTCGTGCCCGACGACATCGCGTTGCGGGTGCGGGCGCTCGAGTCGATTCTCGTCGACAAGCAGATGGTCGACCCCGCCGCCCTCGACGAGGTCGTCGACGCCTACGAGAACCGCATCGGCCCCCGCAACGGCGCCCGCGTCGTTGCGCGGGCCTGGTCGGACCCCGCGTACAAGGCGCGGCTGCTCGATGACGGGACCGCGGCCATCGCCGAGCTCGGGTTCGGGGGAACCCAGGGCGAGCACATGGTGGTCGTCGAGAACACCCCGGACGTCCACAACCTCGTCGTCTGCACGCTCTGCTCGTGCTACCCGTGGCCGACCCTCGGTCTGCCGCCGGTCTGGTACAAGTCCGACGCGTACCGCGCGCGCGCGGTCATCGAGCCGCGCGCGGTACTGCGCGAGTTCGGCGTCGCGCTCGACGACGACACGGCGGTGCAGGTCTGGGACAGCACCGCGGAAGTCCGCTACCTGGTGCTGCCGCGGCGCCCCGTCGGCACCGAGGGGATGACCGAAGAAGAGCTGGCCGGGCTGGTCCCGCGCGACGCCATGATCGGGGTCGCCGTCGTGCCGCCGCCGACCGGGGAGAGGCCGGCATGAACGGCGTCCACGACATGGGCGGCATGGACGGCTTCGGCCCCGTCGAGCCCGAGCCCGACGAGCCCGTCTTTCACCACCCGTGGGAGGGCCGCGTGTTCGCGATCCGCGCCGCCCTCCGGCCCAAGGACCGGGTGCCGGGCTGGGGGAGCTTCCGGTACGACCTCGAGCGCATCCCCCCCGCCGACTACCTCCGCATGTCGTACTACGAGCGCTGGTTCGCGATATCGGTCGACCGGCTCCTCCGCAGCGGCCTCGTCAACAGGGCCGAGCTCGAGACGGGACGCCCGGAGCCCGGCCCGCCGGGGCCGCCCCTGCGTCCCGGTCCGGCCGCGCGCCCCTCCGGCCCCCGACGACTGGATGTCGACGTGGCGCCCCGCTTCCGGTCGGGCGACGACGTGCGCGCGCGCAACCTGCATCCCCCCGGACACACGCGGCTGCCCCGCTACACCCGCGGCAAGACCGGCGTCGTGACCCGCGACAACGGCGTCTACGCGCTGCAGGACACCGACGAGGCCGGGCAGGCCCTCGACCGCCCCCCGCAACACGTCTACACCGTGCGCTTCGCGGCGCGCGAACTCTGGGGAGACCGCGCATCGCCGCGCGACGCCGTCTACGCCGACCTCTGGGAGGACCATCTTGAGCAGGCCTGAGCATCCACGACGCGCGCGGCGGCCAGACGCGCCGGCGCGGCCCGACGGACGGGTGTCCGAGCCTCCGCACCACGCCTCCCGACCCGACGCGCCGCGGCTGGACGCCGAACGGCTCGACGCCCTGCCACCGCTGCCGCGCGACGACGACGGACCCGTGTTCGCCGAGCCGTGGCAGGCGCAGGCCTTCGCCCTCGCCGTCAAGCTCTCCGAGCAGGGCCACTTCACCTGGAAGGAATGGACCGGCGCCCTCGCCGACGAGCTCCGAGCCACGGCCGCGCGCGGCGAGCCCGACGACGGCTCGCGCTACTACCACCATTGGGTCGCCGCCCTCGAACGCCTCGCCGCCGCGAGGGGCCTGACCGACGCGCCGGCCCTTCGCGCCCGCAAGGAGGCGTGGGCCGACGCCTATCGCCACACGCCGCACGGCCAGCCCGTGGTGCTCCGCTCTCGGAACGATGCCGCCGGCGCGGCAGGATGAGGTTCTCTCACCGCCACACTGGCCACCGGTCCACCTCCATCAGTGATAGTCGACATAGTCGAAGGTCCACGTCCGCGACGGCTCACGCCGGCCCCCGCTTGCGGACGGCCATCCCATCTGCGATAGTCTCGCGTTGACGGCCGCGGAGCGGCCACCTGCACGGAGAGTACCCATGACGAGAGTGTCGATGCGGATTGCGGTCGGGGCGGGCATCGTGGGCGTCGCCCTGGCCCTGGGGAGCGCGGGTCCGGAAGCGCAGTCGGCGGAACGGGAGCCGGTCAGCATCGCGCAGTTCGACCGATGGATGGACGAGCTGTCGAACTGGGGCCGGTGGGGCGACGACGACCAGATCGGCGCCGCCAACCTGATGACGGACGAGAAACGCCGCCAGGCGGCGGCCCTCGTGCGGACCGGCACGACGGTGTCGTTGTCGCACGACTTCCTCACCGAGGAGGCGGTCGACGCGGCCGAGCCCTACGTGCTGCAGATGAACGTCAGTCCCGAAGGCCAGAACTCGGGCGACCGGGTCGAGGTCTACTTCCACGGCGTGACCTACTCCCACCTCGACGGGCTGTGCCACGTCTTCTACAAGGACAAGCTCTACAATGGCCTCGACTTCCGTGACGTGGTCACCGAGGACGGCTGCTCGCTGATGGACACCACGCAGATGAAGGACGGCCTGGTGACGCGCGGGGTGCTCGTCGACATGCCCCGCCTGAAGGGCGTTCCGTACCTCGAGCCGGGAACCAAGCTGTACCGCGAGGACATCGAGGCGTGGGAGGAGTATGCCGGCGTCCGGTTGGGGCCGGGCGACGCGCTGCTGCTGCGCACCGGCCGCTGGGCCCACCGCGAGGCGATAGGCCCGACGCGCGAGATGTCGGGGTGGGACGCCTCGGTCATCCCGTTCCTCGCCGAGCGCGACATCGCCCTGCTCGGAGCCGACTCGGTGCACGAGGCGCCGAACAGCGTGCCGGGGCTGCGCGTCAACCCCATCCACCGGTTCGCGATCGTCGCGCGCGGGATGAACCTGCTCGACAACATCGACCTCGACGCGGCGGCGGAGACCGCGGCCCGGCTCAACCGCTGGGAGTTCCTGCTGGTGGTGGCCCCGCTGCGCGTGCCCGGCGGCACGGGGTCGCCGGTAAACCCGATCGCCATCTTCTGATCAGGACGACAAGCATATCCGCCGACGCTCCAAGGCCCACCGGCCGGAGTGAACGGACGGGCCGCCCCCCGCTCCGCGGGTCGGCGGCCCGCAACACAAGGCCCGCCCGTCGTCGTCTCGCGCGGCCGACCGTCGGCCGCAACCACGATGGCCGCGTGCCGCCACGCCAACCCAGGGCGGCACCCCGGAGCAGCTGCGACATGCCCGATTCCGTCATTTCACTCTTCAGCGATACCGAGACCCGGCCCACGCCGGGCATGCGCGCGGCCATCGCCGCGGCCGAGGTGGGCGACGAGCAGAAGGGGGAGGACCCCACCGTCGCCCGCTTGCAGGAACGCGTGGCCGAGCTCCTGGGCAAGGAATCCGCCCTGTGGCTGCCCACCGGTACGATGTGCAACCTCGTGGCGGTGAAGACCCACACCCGGCCCGGGGACGCCCTCGTCGCCGACTGGATGGCCCACGTCATTCGGGCCGAGTCGGGCGGGGCCGCCCTCGCCTCCGGTGTCATCGTGGAGGGCATCCGGACCGAGCGCGGCATCTTCACCGCGGCCGAGCTCGAGGCGGCGATGGCCCGCGTCGTGGCCGTGCCCGAGCCCTACGGCCAGCCGGCGGGGCTCGTCTGCCTCGAGCAGACCCACAATTTCGGCGGCGGCGTGGTGTGGCCGCTGGACGCGCTCGACAGCGTCGCCGCCTGCGCTCGCGCGCGCGAAGTGCCGGTCCACATGGACGGCGCGAGGCTGCTCAACGCCTGCGCGACTCTCGGCGTCTCCGCCGCCACCGTCGCGGAGCGCGTGGACAGCGTCTGGATCGACTTCACCAAGGGGCTCGGCGCCCCCATCGGCGCCGTGCTCGCCGGGACGGCCGCGTTCATCGCCCGCGCACGCCGCTACAAGCAGCTCTTCGGCGGCGCCATGCGGCAGGCGGGCGTCGCCGCCGCCGGGTGCCTGTACGCCCTCGACCACCACGTCGACCGGCTCGCCGAGGACCACGAGAACGCGCGCCGCCTCGCCCGCGGGCTGGCGGAGATCGACGGCATCGAGGTCCGCACCGCCGCGCCGGACACCAACATGGTGTTCTTCGACGCGTCCGCCCTGGGTATGAGCAATCGGGAGTTTCTCGACCGCCTCGCGGCAGCCGGGGTGCGCATGAGCGGCGCCGGCGGGGCGATCCGGGCCGTCACCCACCTCGACGTTTCACGCGCGGACATCGACCGCGCGCTCGCCGCGGTCGGCCAACTGGCGGCCGGTTGACCCCCATTCATCGCTTGCAGGCAACCAACAACGAGCCGACTTGCCGCCAGGATCCCCGCGGCAGAACGTCGCTTCCTCTCTCCCCTCATCACGTCGAGCTTCGACCACCTCAGGGACAGTGCGGGTCAGAGAGGCGGCTACGGGGTGCCGGTGCCGTCAGTCCGCGCCCTCCCCATCCCTGCCGTACTTCCCCTTCCACTCGTCGATATGCGTCCGGTCCGACAGCGGGACATTCATGCGGTACGCGGCGCGCGCGATCGCGTGGGCGGCGACCGGAGCCGTCACCAGCAGGAAGACGACCGTCAGGACCGCGATTGCGGTCTCGGCCGTATTCCCGAAGTACAGGGCTGCCGCGCCGAACACCAGGCCGACGCCCAGCGTGCCCGCCTTCGTCGAGGCGTGCATGCGAATGAGGACATCCGGCAGGCGCAGGACGCCGAGTCCGGCAACGAACAGGAAGAAGCCTCCAGCCAGAAGGCACGCGGCAACGACCAGGTCCGACCACGGAACGTCACCTGCCATCGGCATCTTCCCCCCTCTCGGTGGCCGGTCTGTCGCGATTGAGCAGCTCGGTCCTGCGCTCGGCGTACCAGGCGAAGGCAACCGTCGCCAGAAAGGCGACCAGCGCCAGCGCCACGGCGATGTCGAGAAAGTCGGGCTCGGTGTGCGTGATGGCCAGGAGGCCCGCGATGGCGACCGCCAGCACGGTGATGAGGTCGACCGACACCACGCGATCCGGCAGGCTCGGTCCTCTGATGAGGCGTACGAACGAGAACACCAGCCCCAGCACGGTGAGGGCCATGGCGACGTTCACCGCCCACGCGACGATCTGCGACTGCTCCTCCGGATCCGTCACTGCATGGCCTCCCGGACCCGGCGTTCGAAACCCTCCTTGATCCTCCTGCGCGTCTCGTCCGGATCGTCGACGAACATCTCGTGCACGTAGAGCGTCTTCCCGTCCGGGCTGACGTCGAGGCTCAGCGAGCCGGGCGTCAACGAGATGAGGTTGGCCAGCACCGTGATCTGTATCGGCTCCTCGAGGTCCAGCGGCACGGCCACGATGCCCGGGCGCGATCGGTGTGCGGGCGTGACCACGTCCCACGCGACCTGCAGGCCCGAGACCGTGAGCTCGTACAGGAAGTAGGCTCCCAGACGGGCCGCCAGCAGCGCGCGCTTGAAGTAGTTGGTCTGCCCGAACATGGGGCTCGACAGGCTCAAGGCCGCGAACGCCACGAGGAAGCCCCGGACGAAAGTCCCCGGGTCGAAGGTGCCGAACAGCGCGCACCAGCCGCCGGCGAGCAGCAGGTTGATTTGGAAGAGTCTCATTCCGCGTTGTCTCCGTCGGGCGCGGTGACCGCCAGACTGCCCCCACCGAGCACGGCCTCGACGTAGCTCGAGGGGGCCATCAGCTCGGTGGCGGCTCGTTCCGCCAGCACGTAGAGAGGCCGGGCGTAGAGGCCGATGGCCAGCGTGATGATCGCCAGCGTGGCGATGGGAGCCAGCAGCAGCAGCCGCCGCCGCGGCGCGAGCGGGGGCGGCGGCCCGGCGTCGCCCGGGCGAGCCTTCCAGAAGGCGTTCAGCCAGATCTTGGTCATCGAGTACGCGGTCAGCAGGCCCACGGTCAACGCGACGCCCGCCATGACGAACTCACCGCTCTCGATCGATGCCTGGATCAGGAACAGCTTCGCCCAGAAGCCGGACAGCGGCGGGAAGCCGGCCAGCGAGAACGCCGGCACGAAGAACAGCGCCGCGAGCAGCGGCCGATCGCGGTAGAGCCCGCCGAGCCTCTCGAGGTCGGTCGAGCCGGCCAGCCGATCGACGGCGCCGGAAACGAAGAAGAGGTTCGCCTTCACGATGATGTGGTGGATTACGTAGAAGATGGCGCCCAGCAGTCCGAGCGTCGTGAAGAGCGCGAGGCCCAGGATCATGTAGCCGATCTGGCTGATGATGTGGAACGACAGGATGCGCCTCAGTTCGTTCCGCGATGCGGCGCCGAGAACGCCGGTGACCATCGTCAAGCCCGCCACCCAGAGCAGCAGCTCGTGCGTGTATCCGACGTCGTGCCGGAAGATCAGCGTGAAGAAACGTATCAACGCATAGACGCCGACCTTCGTCAGCAGGCCGGAGAAGACGGCCGAGACCGCGGTCTGCGGCGTGTGGTAGCTGGCGGGCAGCCAGAAGAAAAGCGGGAACACCGCCGACTTCAGACCGAACGCGATGATGAACACCATGGCGACCAGGGTGAGCAGCCTCTGGTCTTCGACCTCCTGCACCCGAAGGTGCAGGTCCGCCATGTTGAGCGTGCCCGTCAATCCGTACAACAGTCCGATGCCGCTCAGCAGCAGCGTCGTCGCGATCAGGCTGAGGGCGGCGTAGCGCACGGCCCCGTCCAGTTGCGCCGGCTTTCCTCCGAGAACCAGCAGGGCCAGCGAGGCGATGAGCATGACCTCGAACCAGACGTAGAGATTGAAGACGTCTCCCGCCAGGAACGCGCCGCACACGCCGGCCAGCAGTGCATGCAACAGGGGATGCAGAGCCTGGGAGAGCGGGCCGTGCCGCGTGTCTCCGAAGGCGTAGATCACGGTGGCCAGCCCGATGAGGGCCGAGACCGCGACCATCGCCGCGCTCAGGTGGTCGGCCACCAGCGTGATGCCGTAGGGCGCCGGCCACGCGCCGATCTGGACCGACGCGATGCCCTCCCGCCACACGGTCGTCAACAGGCCCGCGGCCACGACCGACAGGCCGACGGCTCCGACCAGGCTCACGGCGCGTTGCGTTCTCTCGCTGCCGCGGCCCGCAAAGCCGACTACGGCCGCGGCCAACGGAATCACGATCGGACAGACCAGCAGCCAGCTCAATCGACCGCCCTCTGCCCCGCATCGGCCCCTGCGCCCGCCGACCAGGGTTCCGCGGCCCGCATGCGGTCGGTGTCCACGGTCTCCAGCTCCTGATAGGTGCGGAAGGCGAGCACCAGCGCGAACGTGAGCAGGCTGAAGGAGATCACGATGGCGGTCAGCATCAACGCCTGCGGCACGGCGTTCGAGATGCCGGGAGGGGGAAGGGACTCTCCCGCTGCAATCAGCGGCGGCCGGGCGCGCGTCAGGCCTCCGCTGGCGAGGATAACCAGATTGGCGGCATGGGAAAGCAGCGCCAGCCCGAAGATGAACCGCACGAAGTTGCGGCTGAGCATCAGGTAGACGGTTGCCGCCATCAGGACGCCGACCAACACCGCGATGACTGGTTCCATTCAGTGATTCCCGTTGCCGTGCTGCTCGCGCATCCCGGCTGGCCCGCCAATCGCCGCCTCGGGCTCCGCTTGGTGCTCAACCAACCTTACAGGAGTCCGCACCGTTTCCACGATGCAGACTCCTAGCGCTCCTTGATGCCGATGACGAAGGTCAGCACGACGCCGATGACGACGAGGTAGACCCCGACGTCGAACATCAGCGGCGTGCCGATCTTCAGCCCCGCCAGGGTTCCCCACTGGCCGGTCAGGAACGGGGCGGCATCCCGGATCGGTCCGACGAAGCCTGACGCGATGGCGACGGCCAGACCGACGGCGCCGATGGCGCGGGGGTCCGTGCGCAGTATCCTGCGAGCCGCCTGCGGGCCGAAGACGAAAGCGTACAGGCTGAACGCGATCGACGCGACCAGCCCGCCGACGAAGCCGCCGCCGGGTTGCTCGTGGCCCCGCAACAGCAGGAACACGGAGAACACCAGAATCAGCGGGACCAGTCCGCGAGTGGTTTCCCGCAGGATCATGGTGTCCATGACGCTGCCGCGCCATGCCCGGGCGCGCGCTACCGCTCCCTCCGTGCCCGGAAGCGGCGTGCCCTCCCGGCGCCGGGGACCCGGCAGCAGTAGGGCGAAGACCGCCGCGCCGGCGATCGCGAGCACCGTAATCTCTCCCAGGGTGTCGAGAGCACGGAAATCGACCAGGATCACGTTGACGATGTTCCTGCCCTGGCCGCCCGGCACGGCGGTACGCTCGAAGTACTCTCTGAGGTCCGGCTGGGGAGGGGACCCGGTGACGGCGAGCAGGACCAGGGTGACGCTGACCCCGACCGTGACGGCGACGATGCCGTTGCGTAATCGCGCGGGTCTCGAGGGCCAGACCTCGTTCCTGAAGTCCGGAAGCTTGAGCAGCACGATGGCGACGATGACGGTGACGAGCGTCTCGACGATCAACTGCGTCATCGCGACGTCCGGGGCCCCGAAGGTGAGGAAGATCAGGGCCGTGGCGACCCCCACGACGCCGAGCGCGCAAATCCCGAGCAGACGGGATCTGGAGCAGATGATCACGACCGACGCCGCGGCGACCAGGGCGGCGAGCGACCAATCGAGAAACGTTGGTTCCGCCAGCCGCACGGGCCAGGGGACCACCTTCTTGATCCAGAGCGTCGCGGCCAGGCTCAGCCCGAGCGTGGCGAACACGATCAGCAGATAGTGCCGCTGGACGCCGGACTGCAGCCGGCGGGTCTGCCAGGCGGCGACGGCGGCGATGCCGTTCATGGCCGCGTCGTACGCGCGGTCGCCGCTGAACGGAACCAGTCTCCTGCAACCGGCGAGCGCCCGCGTGACCGCCGCCCGCTTCCAGAATCCGAGAGCCGCCGCGGCCAGTGTCGCGAGGGTCAGCGCCAGGGCCTCGCCCGTGCTGTGCCAGGGCGCGTGGTCGACGGGCAGGGGCTGCCCGGTCACCGTCGTTGCGGCGGGCACGAGCAGGCTCATGAACGGGAACTCCGGTGACAGCCCCCAGTAGATTCCGACCGCGCCGAGCACGACCGGCCCGCACCAGAGCGCCCAATGGCCTTCCTGCCCCGGCTTGCGGTAGTCGGGGCGCGGACCCAAGAAAGGCCTGATCGCAAGCACCATCGCAACCGTCGCGATCGGCGCGGCAGCGAAGAACGTCGCCCACGACAGCCAGGCGGCGGCGTCGGGCGCGAAGCCGACGGTATACAGGAGCTCCTTGCCGATGAACCCGACCGAGGGCGGCACGCCGGCCATCGAAACGGACGCGGCCACCGCGGCGGCGAACGTGAGGGGCATGGCCTTCCCCAGACCCCCGAGCCGCGTCAGGTCGCGGGTGCCGGTCGCCTTCTCGATGGTCCCGGCGACCATGAACAGGGCCGCCTTGTAGAGGGCGTGCGCGACCAGGAATGCGAGCGCCGCCAGGACTCCCCGCGACGGCCCGCCCTGCCCCGCGACGGGCAATCCGAGGAACATGACGCACACCCCCAGCGCCATGACCGTGGTGTAGGCCAGCACCTGCTTCAGGTCCGACCTACCCAGCGACACGAACGCCGAGTACACCGCCGTCACCGCTCCCACCGCGGTCAGCGTCCCCATCCAGAGCCCGGTCCCGCCCAGGACCGGCGTCAGGCGGGCCAGCAGGAACACGCCGGCCTTGACCATCGTCGCCGAGTGCAGGTAGGCCGAGACCGGCGTCGGGGCCGCCATCGCGTTCGGCAGCCAGAAGTGAAACGGGAATTGGGCCGACTTGGTGAAGGCGCCGAGCAAAACCAGGACGACGACCGCCGTGTAGTGCGGGTGATCGGCGAGGGTCTCCCCGCCGGCCATCATCTCCCGCAGGCTGAAGGTGCCGACAGCCTGACCCAGGACGACGAAGCCGGCAAGCATCGCCAGGGCCCCCGCGCCGGTTACGAGCAGCCCTTGGAGGGCGGAGCGCCTGGCCGTGGCGTTCTCGTGCGAGTAGCCGATGAGCAGGAACGAGGTGATCGTGGTGAGCTCCCAGAAGACGAACAGCGCGACGAGGTTGTCGGCCAGCACCAGGCCGAGCATCGCCAGCATGAAGCTGACGAGAAAAAACGTGAACCGGCCGCGTTGCCGATAGCCCTTCATGTACTCGCCGGCGAAGAGGAAGATGAACGCGCCGATCCCCGTGATGAGCAAGGCGAACAGCAGGCTCAGGCCGTCGACCACGAAGTCGAGGTCGATGCCCTGTTGCGGCAGCCACGTCGTTTCCCAGACGAGGACCTCGCCGCCGGAGACGGCCGGAATCATCGTGCAGAACCACACGAAGAGCACGACGGGCAGGGCAACCGTGAGACGCATGTATGGCGGGTTCGTCACACTCGATTCTCCGAGCGGCCGTCCTTGGCGGGTTCTGCGGGGTGTGGCGGCGGTTTCGGCTACAACATCCATTCCCCGCCCTATGCGGGAATGCCCAGGATCTTACGCTACGCCCTGACCGCCACAGCTCGCTGGAACGAGTAGTAGTGCTGCTATTCGGTAGTCTGCGCCGGACACCGCACGGCGGCGAACCTTCGTGCACAACCAATGGTTACTCAGGCAGGGCGAACACGTAGAGCGTGTTGCCCGAGGCGGGCCGGATCTCCGGCGTCAGGGCGCTGAAGTGCGACGCCGTCCCCCCCGCCCCGGTGCCAACCGCGAGGTACTGCCGGCCGTCGACGGCGTAGCTGATCGGGAAGCCGCTCACCGGCGAGCCGAGGTTGATCTCCCACAGCACCTCGCCGGTCTCCTGGTCGAAGGCCCGGAAGCGCCCGGCGATGTCGCCGCCGAAGACCAGCCCCCCGCCCGTCGCCACCATCGACATCGTCGCCGCGCGCTGCTCGTGCATCCAGACCGTCTCGCCGGTCTCGGCCGAGATCGCGCGCACCGTGCCCGCATTCTCGTTGCCCGGCGCGAGCTGGTGGCGGTAGGCGATGGCGTAGGTGCGCGAGCGGCTCTCGGTCCGCGCGGCCGGGGTGTCGTCGGGGAACGTGGTCGTCGCCAGCATGCGCGCGCAGGTGTTGCGCAGGGGCATGTACATCGTGTTCGTCAGGGGGCTGTAGGCGCCCGCCTCCCAGTCCTTGCCGCCGTTCCAGGTCGGGCAGGCGAAGACCTGCTGCCCCACCGCGGTGAACACGACCTCGGCGTTCTCCGTCACCGCGCCGGTCGCGCCGTCGATGCCGCTGATGACGTTCTGGGCGACGGTCGGGGTGGCCCAGAGGAACTCGCCGGTCTCGCGGTCGAGCGTGTAGACCACGCCGGTCTTGCCGGGGATGCCCGTCACCACCCGCCGCGTCTCGCCCGGCTGGATGCGCGGGTTGATCCAGCTCACCTCCGACGGGTCGGGCGCCACCGCGGTGTCGACGAGGATGCGCTCGAAGGGGTGGTCGAGGTCCCAGTGGTCGTTCAGGTGCTGGTAGTACCAGCGGATCTCGCCGGTGTCGACGTCGAGGGCCAGCGTCGAGTTGTGGTACAGGTGCGTGTTCTCCACCCCCCCGAGCATGAACTTCGGCGCCGGCGAGGTGACCGACGTCCCCTGGTAGATGAGCCGCAGCTCGGGGTCGTAGCTCGCCGGCATCCACGTGCCCACGTGCACCCGCTCCTCGTAGGGCACGTCGCCCCACGTCTCGTCGCCGGGCTCGCCAGGGGCCGGCACCGTGCGCCGCCGCCACAGCTCCTCGCCGGTGCGGGCGTCGTGAGCCACGATGACGCACGACTCGGGCCCGCCCTGGGGACGGCAGCTCCGGCCCGAGATGGCCCGGCCGTCGGCGATGATGGGGCCCGAGCTGTGCCCCGCCGGCGTCACCTTGTAGTCGAAGATCTGCGTCTCCCACGCGATCTCGCCGGTCTCGGCGTCGAGCCCGAAGAAGTAGTCGTCGTCGCTGGTGTTGACGATGAAGCGGTCGTAGATGGCGATGTTCCGGTTGTTGCGGGCGTTGCCGCCGACGAAGTCGTAGACGTCGTCGGGCAGGTTCCGGCGATGCTGCCACACAAGGTCGCCGGTCACCGCGTCGATGGCCTCGATGACGTCGCTCGACTGCGGCATGTACAAGACGCCGCGGTAGGCGAGCGGGGTGCCCTCCTGGCGGCCCGTCGCGAGCCCGCGCGACCACACCATGCGCAGCTTGCCGACGTTGTCGCGGTCGATCTGGTCAAGGGGGCTGTAGCCCCACCCGTCGAGGGTGCGGCGCCACGTCAGCCAGTCGCCGGGGGCCGGATCGTGGAGCATCGCGTCGGTGACGGGCACGAACTCGTCTGCGGACTGCGCCGACGCGCTCCCGGGCGACGCCGCCAACGTCAGGGCCGCCAGCGCGATCCCCGAAACACATCGTGAAGCATGAAACTGCATCTGCATCGCGGCTCCCTGATTGCCGGGCTGCGGCGCGGGCCGCACTCGGCGCTGAAGACGGGTTCCGCCGCCATGATCGGCGCTGCCCCCCGGGGTGTCAACTCTGCCAATCGCCCCGGGACGACGGTTCGCCGCACGCGGGCTCGCGTACACTGGACACCATGCCCAACCCGACCGACGTCGCCAAGTACGCGTGGAACGACATGCCCAGGGAGCGGGTCACCAACCGCATCGAGCGCCGGATCGTGACCGGCGCGAGCACCATGGTGGCCCAGGTCTACCTCGAGAAGGGCGCCATCGTGCCCGAGCACTCGCACCACAACGAGCAGCTCGCCTACATCCTCAAGGGCAAGCTCCGCTTCTGGGTGGGCGACGACCTCTCGCAGGTCTTCGACGTCGCCGAGGGCGAGGTCCTGCGCCTGCCGTCGAACGTGCCGCACAAGGCCGAGGCCCTCGAGGAGACGCTCGACGTCGACATCTTCAGCCCCCCGCGACAGGACTGGCTGGACCACACGGACGACTACTTCAAGGACCAATAGGCCCGCGAGGGATTCCGCCCGACGAATGGGCGAGCGCGCATCGCGTCCTTGCGCCGGACCGCCGTCCGGATCGATGATTGGCAGGTACCGAACGACGACCGGACACCTGGAGGTGGATGCAATGACCAATCGTTCTCTCGTCGCGGCGCTTGCCGTGATCGCCATCGCGGGGCTGACCGCGGCCCCGGCGGCCCAGGAGGCGCCCCGGACCCCGTGGGGGTCGCCGGATCTGCAGGGCATCTGGGACTTCCGCACCATCACCCCGCTCGAGCGGCCGGAAGAGCTGGGCGACCAGGCGTTCTATACGCCGGAGGAGGCCGCGACCCTCGAGCGGGAGGCGGTCGAGCGCGACATCGAGCTCTGGGAGCGCGAGGCGCAGAGGACCGAGGCCGGCGGCAACGTCGGCGCCTACAACAACTTCTGGATGGACCGGGGCACCAGTCCCATCGAGACGCGGCGCACGTCGCTGATCACGGATCCCGCGAACGGCCGGTTCCCCGAGCTGTCCGAGGTCGGCGCCGAGCGCGCCGAGGCGCGGCGGGCGCACATGGCCGAGCACCCCGCCGACACCTACACCGACCGCAACACGTCCGACCGGTGCATCGTGGGGTTCAACGCCGGCCCCCCCATCACGCCGCTCGCGTACAACCAGAACATGCAGCTCTTCCAGACCCCCGACTACGTGGTCATCCACACCGAGATGGTGCACACCTCGCGCTTCGTGCCCCTCGACGGCCGCCCCGCCCTCGATGACGGTATCCGCCTCTGGACGGGCGACTCGCGCGGCTACTGGGAAGGCGACACCCTGGTCATCGAGTCGGCGAACTTCAACGACCAGCGCCAGTGGATCCCCCTGACGTCGGGAGGCTCCGGCGTGGCGTCGAGCGACAGCTTCACCCTGGTGGAGCGGTTCACCCGCCTCGACGACGACACCCTCGAGTACACGTTCACGGTGAACGACCCCGACACGTGGGCGGTTCCCTGGACGGCGTCGATGCCCATGCAGCGCGCCGACACCCCGCTGTTCGAGTACGCCTGCCACGAGGGCAACTACTCGATGGAGGGCATCCTGTCCGGCGCGCGGGCCGACGACCGGGCCGCGGCCGAGGAGGAATCGCAGCAGTAGCGGCCGCCTCTGCTCCGACCCGGCGGCCTCTCGCTTTGACCCGGCCGGCATCTCGCTTCAACCCGGCGGCGCGGTCCCCGTAGGACCGGCCGCCGGTGTCGCCCCGCGCCACCGAGCCGGCCGGCCCGAAGCAGCCGCCAGCCCTCCGATGACCGCCGACGCCACGGCGGGGCGGCGCCACGCGCCGATCTCGCGGGCGTCCTGATGGCCGCCAGCCCTCCGATGACCGCCGACACCGCGGAGCCGGCCGCCGCCGGCTCCCTCGCGTCCCTCACCATTCGCGGCGCCATCGGCGGGGCCCTCATGGGCCTCGCCAATCTCGTCCCCGGCATCAGCGGCGGCACCATGCTGCTCGCGGCCGGCGTCTATCCCGCGTTCATCGCCGCCATCGCCGACGTCACCACGTTCCGGTTCGACCGGCGCACCCTCGTGCTGCTCGGCACCGTCGGCGGGGCGGCGGCCCTGGCCATCCTGCTCCTCGCGGGACCCATGCGCAGCCTCGTGATCGAGCGGCGCTGGGCCATGTACAGCCTGTTCATCGGGCTCACCCTCGGCGGCGTGCCCCTCGTGTGGCGGCTGGCCCGACCCGCCACTCCGGCCGTCTACGCCGCCGCGGTCGGCGCCGTCCTCGTGATGCTGCTCATGCAACTCGGCCTCGGCACCGGAAGCGCCCGCGGCGAGGCGAGCGGGCCCCTGCTCTTCCTGTCGGGTCTGGCCGGCGCCTCGGCGATGATCCTGCCCGGCGTCAGCGGCGGCTACCTGCTGCTGCTGCTCGGCCAGTACGAGACCATTCTCGGCGCCGTCGACGCGCTGAAGGCGGGGCTGCTCGACGTGGACGCCCGGATGCTGCTCGACGCCTCGGCGCTCCTGCTGCCGGTCGGGCTCGGTGTTGCCGCCGGCATCGTCGGCGTCTCCAACCTGCTGCGCTGGCTGTTGCACCGCCACCGTCAGGCAACGCTGGGGGCACTGCTGGGACTGCTGCTCGGCGCGGTCGCCGGGCTCTGGCCCTTCCAGCAACCGGTCGAGCCGCCCCCGGGGTCGATCGTCGGGGGGCAGGTCGTCACCGGGGCGTCCCTCCCCGGCATCGACCCGGCCGATTGGCCGCTCGCGCGCTTCGCCCCCTCGGTCGGCCAGGTCGGCGCCGCGCTGGCCCTGATGCTGGCCGGCCTGGCGGCGACGACCGCGATCGCGCGCATCGGGAACGATCGCCAGCCCTGATTGACCGCCGGACCAAGACCATCCGTGTGCAGCCGGCCCATGTGCTACGATGTGCGTCAAGATGTCCCGAACAGTTGCCGGCACCTCCCGTGTGGGCATCCGCGCGCTGCGGCAGAACCTGAGCGTGTACCTGCGGCGTCTCGATGGCGGCGAACGATTCGAGATCACCGACCGGGGCCGGCCGGTGGCCCTGCTCGTCCCGCTCACCGGCAGCCAGTCACCGCTGGAGAAGCTCGTTGCGCAGGGACGCGCGCGCATGCCGGCACGAGACCTTCTCGACCTGCCGGCGCCGCCGGGCGAACCGTCGACGGCGGCAAGCGACGCGCTCCTCGCCGACCGCGACGATCGGCTCTGAGCCGCCGTGGTCTACCTCGACTCCTCCGCCATCGTCAAGCTCGTCGTACCGGAGCCCGAGTCGGAAGCGCTCCGCCGGTTCCTCGCCGACCACGACGACCGCGTCGCCAGCGGTCTCGTCCGCGTCGAGGTGCTCCGGGCGTTGCGTCGCACGCACGGCGGCTCGCGGGTTGCGTTGCGCCGGGCGGAGCAGGTCCTGGAGGGAATCGCCCTGGTCGCCGTGGACGAAGCGATCCTGCATGACGCCGCTGCGCTGGGACCGCGCCGCCTGCGCAGCCTCGATGCCGTTCATCTCGCCACCGCGCTGTCGCTGGACGGACTCGAAGCCGTGATGACCTACGACCTCCGGCTCCGCGCCGCCGCCGTCGCGGCGGGTCTGGAGGTCGAGTCTCCGGCGTGAAGGGGCCGAGTCGCGGAAGGGGATGGCGTGATGGAGCCGACCATCGACCACATCGAGATCACCGTGAAGGACATGAGCGTCGCGGTGCCGTTCTACGACAAGCTGCTTCCGCTGCTGGGCTTCGATCTCGAGAGCAGGAACAGCGCCGTGCTGGACGATCACGAGCTGCACGTCGTCGAGTACCTGCATCCGCGGCTGGGCTTCGCCATCAACTCGCCGAGGAGCCCGTTCCGGGGCGATGCCGTCAACCGCCGCAGACCCGGCGCGCTGCATCACCTCGCGTTCAGGGCGGGGTCGCGCGCCGAGGTCGACCGGCTGCATGTCGAGCTGAAGAAGATCGGAGCCACGATCGTGATCCCGCCGCGCGAGTTCCCGGAGTACGTCCCGCCGGGCTACTACGCGCTCTTCTTCAAGGACCCCGACGGCATCAAGTACGAGATCGTCCACACGCCGCCGCCGACACGCTGCGCGCCAACTCGAGTTCATCCATCCCTTCGAGGACGGCAACGGGCGGATGGGCCGGCTCTGGCAGACGCTGATCCTGACCCTGTGGAAGTCCCTGTTCGCCCACGTGCCCGTCGAGAGTCTCGTCCGCGCCCGACAGAGCGAGTACTACCAGGCCATCCGCGAGAGCTCCTCGCAAGGCGAGAGCACCCCCTTCGTCGCCTTCATGCTGGACGCGATTCTCGCCGCGGTCCGGACCCCCCAGGAAGCCCCCCATGTAACCCCCCAGGTCCGCCGCCTGTTGTCAGTGCTGGCCGGCGAGATGTCCCGGCGCGACATCCTCCATGCTCTCGGCCTAAGCGACCGCAAGTCGCTGCGCGAGCGCCGGCCGACGGTCCCCGCGTTCCTGGCCGCCTCGGACGCCAGCGCCGATCATGCATGCCGGTCTCATCGCGGGGATCGGGGGCGGTGCGGCGAGGAGCAGGGCCTCCTCATCGCGCCGCCCGGACCGCTGTCGCCTGTCCGGACTCTTCCGCCATCGTAAGACAAGACGCCGGCGAGGAGCCCGGGCCCGAGAACGCGGCCGCGAGAGTCCGGGGCGTCAACGGAAAGACGGCGAAGTCGACGACCCACCGGTGGTGTCTCCAGCGCGAGACGAGAATGGAGGATGTCCGGCGGCAGCGTCAACGGGATCGCTCGGCCGGGTTCCGCCTGTACCAGATCAAGCTCCCGTCGGACCTGTGCGAACGCCTCAAGGCCGGCATGCGCGAGCCTCGTTTCGTCGATCGGCTGCATGCCTTCCTGCGGGAGGAGCTGATCCCGGTCGACGACTACCCGGGCCTCCAGCTGCTGTGCTGGAACCGGCGGGCGCCGTACGTCACGCGACGGGAGGCGTTCGCCCTGTACGAACGCAACTGGCGATTCGTCGATGCCCGTGCCACCCCCGAACACGAACGCACCCTCATCGACGTCCTGGCGCGCGAGTTCGGACATGGTCTATCAATGCGTAGGTCCGGCGACGCGCAGGCGGCGGTCGTTCCCGGGCGGAGTCCGCGCGCATGACGGCATCACCGCCGGGCGCCGACCTCCGCCGGCCGTGGCATCGACTCGTCTGGCGCGTTCTCGGGACGCTGAATGGCGCACTGCTCGCCGAGGCCAAGTGCTACTTCGGCGGAGGCACCCGCATCGCCATGGAGCTCGACGCATTCAGAGAGTCGGTCGACCTCGACTTTCTCTGCTCGGATCGCGGCGGGTATCGAACCCTGCGGAACACCGTCACCGAACGATCCCTCGGCGCTCGCGCCCTGACCCTCACCGCGGGGGCTCGGGAGCGGTGGGCGAGGTGGCGCCGAGACCGAGGAGCAGCGCCTCCATGTCGGGCCAGCGGCGCCCGAGGTTGGCGTAGAAGACGCCCTGGGCGATGGTCAGGGGGGTCCAGCCCCGCTCGTTGACGGGGTTCAGGGCCGCGCCGTGTTCGAGCAGGTAGAGGACGAGCTCGGGCGAGCCGCGCATGACGGCGCCGTGGAGGGCGGCGTCGCCGTTGGCGTCGACGGTGGTGACCGAGTCGCCCAGCGCCGCCATCAGCTTCACCGCCTCCAGCGCCTCGTCGGCGCTGCCGGGGCTCTCGCTCGACGACCAGATGCCGACGCCGGCCGCCACCAGTAGCGCGGTGGTGCCGTCCTCGTTCTCGGTCAGCGGATCGGCGCCCAGTTCGAGGAGCAGACGCATCAGGTCGAGGTCGACGGCCTTGGCCGCGAGGAGGAACGGGGTCGCGCCGGTGCGGTTGAGCTGGTTGCGGTAGCCGTCGCGCGGCTCCGCCGTCTGGCGGGCGTCGACGTCGGCGCCGTGCGCGACGAGGGCGCGGGCCAGCTCGAGGTCGGTGACGGTCCCGGTGGGGAACGCGGCGGGGTTGTTGTAGTGCCGATTCGGGCGGCGGGTCCAGACGAGCTGGTGGAGCGGCGTCCATCCCGGCCCGGACGCCGCCGCGTCGGCGCCGTGCTCCAGGAGCTGCACCGCCACGTCGTAGTGAGCGTTGACGACCGCGAGGTGGAGGGGGCTGGTGCCGTCGGGCAGGACCAGATTCACGTCGGCCCCGGCCGCGAGCAGCGCCTCCACGGCGGCGCCCTGGCCCGCGCGGACCGCGAACGCGAGCGGCGTGAACCCGGCGTCGGAGCGGGCGTCGACGTCGGCCCCCGCCGCCGCCAGCGGGGCGACGACCGCCGCGTGACCCTCAGCCGCCGCCCACATCAGCGCGGTCTGCCCGCGCCACCCTTCGCGGGCGTCCACGCCCGCCGCGGTCCCGTACCCCAGCAACGCCTCGACGCTGTCGACGACGCCGGTCCGCGCCGCCGCCATCAGCGGCGTCTCGCCGTCCGGCGACGCGCGGTTGGCGTCGGCCCCGGCCGCGAGCAGCGCCTCCACGACGGCGTCATGCCCAGCCGCCGCCGCCAGCGCCAACGGCGTTACCCCGTGGCGAGTCGCGGCGTCGGCCTCGCCGCCCGCGTCCAGCAGCCGGGTGACCGCCGCCGCGTCGCCGGCGTGCGCGGCCCGGTGCAGCAGCGTCGCATCGTCTGCCGGCTGCGCCCCAGACGCTCCCGCCCAGCCGAGCGCCACCGCGACGACGCCCGCGGCGCACCGTGCCCGGATCCAGTCCGTGATGCCGGAATCGCTGTTCATCATTCGCCGTCCGACCGCCCCCGAGGTCCGTGCTACGATGGCTGGATGAGTCGCGCCGACCGCATCACGATCCTGCTGGCGGTTGCGGCCCTCTGCGGGACCATCATCGGCACGTCGTGCTCGACGAACGCCCGCATCGGCGACATGAACGCCCGCATCGGCGACATGAACGCCCGTTTCGACGACATGAACACCCGCTTCGACGACATGAACACCCGCATCAGCGACGTGAACACCCGTGTAGACGCGCTGACCGCGAACGTGAATGCCCGTTTCGATGAGGTGAACGCTCGCATCGATAACCTGCGTCGCGAGCTGCTTGCGGACATCCGCGAGTTGCGCGCCCTCGTCATCGACGCCATCAAGGTCGCCACCCCCGCCGCCGATTGACCCGCCGTCGACGCCCGGGCCGCAAGGCCCCGGCGCCGGACCCCCTTCGGCGGCGCCTTTCGTCCGTCGCCGCTGCGAACCGGCGGCCGGCATCTGTCTACACGTCCGCCAGTCGCGCCAACTCCTTCAGCCGCCCGGTGCTGTCGCCCAGCCCGCTACACCCCCGCCAGCGGCGCCAGCTCCTTGAGCCGCCCGGTGCTGTCGCCCAGCCCGTCGTCGAGCCGAACCCCCGCCTTGTCGAGCTGGCTGACGAGCAGGTTGGTCATCGGCGTGTCCCGCGGATACTGCAGGTGCCGCCCGCCCTTCAGGTGCCCGCCGCTGCCGCCGACGAGCATCAGCGGCAGGTCGTAGTGCAGGTGCTTGTTGCTGTCGCTGAGCGAGGCGCCGTAGAGCAGCAGCGAGTTGTCGAGCAGCGAGCCGTCGCCGTCCGGGGTCGCGGCCAGGGTCTCGAGGAAGCCGCGGAAGAGCGACACGTGGTAGGTGTTGATCTTCGCGAGCTGGGCCAGCTTGACGGGGTCGTAGCGGTGGTGCGAGATGCCGTGGTGCGACTCGGGGATGCCGACCTCCGGATAGGCGCGCCCGTTCAGCTCGCGGCCCAGCATGAACGTGAACACGCGGGTGATGTCGGCCTGCCAGGCCAGGGCCGTGAGGTCGAACATCAGCCCCACGTGGTCGGTGTACGACTCGGGAATGCCGACCGGCCGGGCGAGTTCGGGCAGCTCGGTGTCGCTCTGCTCCGAGAGCTGGATGCGCCGCTCGATGGCGCGCACCGCGTCGAGGTACTGCGCGACGCGCGCGCGGTCGCCGGCCCCGACCTCGCGCTCGAGGCGCGCGAGGTCCGCCCCGATGGCGTCGAGGATGCTGCGGTCCTTGCGGAACTGCGCGCGCCGCTCGGCCGTCGAGCCGCCCTCGCCGAAAAGCCGCTCGAAGACGACGCGGGGGTTGTTCTCCATCGGCAGCGGCGTCGTGGGATCGCGCCACGCGATGGTGTTCATGTAGATGCAGCTGTAGCCGTTCTCGCAGTTGCCGACGAGGAAGTCGCGGTCGATGGCGAGCTCGAGCGACGGCAGCGGCGTCGCCCGCCCGAGCTGCGCGGCCGCGATCTGGTCGGCGGTCATCCCCGCCCGCACGTCGGCCCCCTCGGTCTCCTTCGGGTGGACGCCGTTGAGCCACGTCGCGGTGGCCCGGGTGTGCTCGCCGTTGCCGTCGCCCAGCGCCTCGGCCTGCCCCTGCGCGAGACCGCTCAGCACCACCATGCGGTCGCGGAACGGGTCGAGGGGCTGCAGGGTCGGCGACAGCTCGAGGGCGGTCTTGGCCGGCGGGGTCCACGACTCCATCGCCATGCCGTTGGGCAGGTACACCCACCCGAGGCGGCGCACGGGCTCGGCCGCGCGGACCCCGATGCCGGGCAGCGCCGGGGTCATCGCGTCGAGCATCGGGAGGGCCAGCGCCGCCCCCGCGCCGCGCAGGAACGTGCGCCGCGGCAGCGTCTTTCGGGTGATGATCATGGTTCCGCTCTCCTCATCCTGAACGGCGCGGTCTCGACGATGCCGACGACGAGCGACGAGAACCGGTAGCCGTCCTCCGCCGCAGCGCGCGTGACCGCGCGCACCGCCGGCGCGTCGTAGTGCTCGAGGCCGCGCCCGAGGGCATAGGTCAGCAGCTTCTCGGTCAGGGTGCCGACGAAGCGTTCCGGCCGGCCCACGAGGGCCTCGCGCAGCCCCGCCGCCCCGTCGAAGCGGGTGCCGTCGGGCAGCTCGCCCGAGGCGTCGATGGGCGTGCCCGCGGCGCTGCGGGTGCGGAAGCGCCCGACCGCGTCGAACTGCTCGAGGGCGAATCCCGGCGGGTCCATCAGCCGGTGGCAGCTCGCGCAGACGGGGTTCGCGCGGTGGCGCTCGGTCGCCTCGCGCATCGAGAGCGCTTCCCCGCTGCCCGTCGTCTCCTCCAGGGCCGGCACGTCCGGGGGCGGCAGCGCGGGCGGCGTCCCCAGCAGGTTCTCGAGCACCCACTTGCCGCGCAGCACCGGCGACGTCCGGTTCGGGTACGACGTGACCGAGAGGATGCTGGCGTGGCCGAGCAGCCCCCGCCGCGCCTCGTGCGCGACGGGAACGCGCCGGAAGTGGTTGCCGTAGACGCCCGGCATGCCGTAGTGGCGGGCCAGCCGCTCGTTGACGAAGGTGTAGTCGGCGGTCAGCAGGTCGAGGACGCTGCGGTCCTCGCGGAAGACGCTCTCGACGAACAGCTCCGTCTCGCGCCGCATCGCCTGCCGCAGCCCCTCGCCGACGTCGGGGAACCGGTCCTCGTCGGGGACCACGGCCGGCACGTTCCGCAGGTAGAGCCACTGGCTCGCGAAGCTCGTGACCAGCGCCCGCGACCGCTCGTCGGCGAGCATGCGCCGCGCCTGCGCCTCGAGCACCGCCCGGTCGCGCAGCCGGCCCGCCGCCGCGAGGTCGAGCAGCTCGTCGTCGGGAATGCTGCTCCACAGGAAGAACGACAGCCGCGACGCGAGCTCGAGGCCGCTGACCGCGTAGCTCTCCCCCGCCGCGACCCCGGCCGGGTCGCGCTCGACCCGCAGCACGAACTCGGGGCTCGCGAGCAGCCACCGCAGGGCCATCTCGACGCCGGCGTCGAAGCCGCCCTCCCGCCGGCCGGCGTCGAAGAACCCGACGAGGACGTCGAGATCGGCCGGGGTGACGGGCCGCCGGTAGGCGCGGCGCGCCAAGCCCGAAAGGACGCGGCGCGCGCACGCGGCCTGCTCGGCCTCCGCCGCGTCGGCTGAAGGACGACACGAGAAGATGCGCCGGCGGCTCGGCGTGTCCCCTGCCGACGGTCCGCCCAGGGCCGCAAGGGACCCGCCGCCGACCGCGGGTCCGCCTCCGGTGGCCGCCGGGGATCCGTCGCCGGCTGGGAACCCGACGCCCGCCGGCGGAGACCCGCCGCGGGCCGGTAGTCCACGGCCCGACGCTGTCGGGGATCCGTCGCCGGCCGGGAGCCCGCCGGTGGGCGCGAACGGCCCGGTGACGGTGACGCTGCCCAGGTACGGCTGCACCCGGGTGTCGCCGCCGGTGATGCTGGTGTAGGGCCGCAGGAAGGGCTGGCGCAGGGTCTCGGGATACGCCGCGGTCTTCCGCACGAACGTCGCCCGCAGCTCGTGCGGCCCGGCCGAGACCGGCAGGCGGAACTCCCAGTCGCGATCGACGGTCCGCTGGCGGCCGCGCCACGCGCGGTACTCGTCGCTGTCGCGCGGCGCGTCGGGGGAGGGCCCGCCGACGGTGAAGGTCCGCACGAGATCGCCGTCCAGGCTGACCTCCAGCGTGTGCGGCACCTCGAAGACGGCGAGGTCGTCCCCGGCGTTGCGGGCGAGCCGCACGCGGATTTCGTACTCGGCGTCCTCCGGGAACGTGTGGCGGAACGCACCGCCGCCGCGGGTGCCGAACGGCATGCCCGCCACCCAGTCGTCCTGCGGCAGGTCGCTCGCGAGCCGGAACACCTCGGCGGTGGCCGAGGGGGCGGGGCGCCCGACCGCCACGCGGGCGAGCTTGCGCGCGGCCGCGAGGTAGCGCTCGAGCAGCGTCGGCGAGACCCCGAGCACCCCGGCGATGTTGTCGAAGCCGTAGCTCGCGCCGTCGGCCGGCAGCAGCTCCGCGACGTCGATCTCCAGGTCGAGGAGGTCGCGCACCGCGTGGTGGTACTCGGTCCGGTTCAGCCGGTGGAACGCCTCGGTCCGCCCCGGATCGGGGTTGGCGGCGGCATGCCGGTCCAGCTCGGTCTCCAGCCAGCCGACGAACCGGTCGTAGGTCGCCGCGTCGGGCCGGGGCCTGGGCGCGGGCGGCATGGCCCCCGCCCGCAGCTTTCGGACCACCGTCTCCCACACCGCCGGCGCCGCCCCGACCGCCGCCACGTCGTGCTCGTCGAGGGCGAGCCCCGCCGTCCGCATGCGGCCGTTGTGGCACGTCACGCAGTAGCGGTCCAGCAGCTCGCGCTGCCAGCCGCCGGGCGGATCGGGCTGCCCCGCCGGCTCGCCGGCCAAGGCCGGCCGGGCGCCGCCAATCCCGGCAGCGAGGATCAGCGCCACGCACGCCAGCGCGGCAACGTGTCGCGATGCAGACATGTCGTGTGTACTCGCCGTAGTATCCGGACGAAGGCGAACGGTGTCAATCGCGGTCCCGCGGCACAGGCCGGGACGAGTCGAGGGCGGGCGCGACACCCTACAGGAGATCGCCGTGCCAGAGCTCGCGCACGAAGGTCTCCGCCGGCAGGACGTCGATGCCGTCGGGGGTCCGCCGCGCGCGCGGCTCCAGGCAGACCACGGCCCGGCGGCGAACGCCGGGGTGATCGACGGCGAGGCTCCGCAGGCCCTTCAGGTGATCGCGCGTGATCCGCGGACTGGCCTTCGCTTCGACGGCGAGCCGCAGGTCGCCGACCACGAAATCGACCTCCGTGCCGCCGGCGAGCCGCCAGTACGCCAGGTCGTCGTCGAGCTCCCGGTAGTCGAGGCAGGCGGACAGCTCGTGGAAGACCCAGTTCTCGAACGCCCGGCCGTAGAGCTCCGAGCCGGGTGACAGCTCGCCCCGGCGCGCCAGCTGGTTGACCACGCCGACGTCCGCGAAGTAGAACTTCGGCGCGCCGATCGTCCGGCGCCGGGAACGCTTCCGCCAGGCCGGCAGCCGCCATCCCAGCAACGTGTCCTCCAGGATGTCGAGGTACCCCCTCACGGTGTGGCTCGACACCCCGCATTCGCGGGCGAGGTTGGAGCAGTTGACCACGCTCCCGTCCCCCAGCGCCGCCGCGTCGAGGAACCCCGCGAACGCCGGCAGGTTGCGCACCAGCCCTTCGGCCGCCACTTCCTCCCGGAGATAGTCGGCGACGTAAGCGTCGAGCAGGCGGCTCGGCCGGCGCGCCTCGTACATCCTGGGCAGATAGCCGTGGTTGAGCAGGCGGGTCAAGTCGAACCCGCTTCCGATCTCCGCCGCCGTCAGCCCGTACATCCGGTATCGCACCGCCCGGCCGCCCAGCAGGTTGGCGCCGCCGCGCTTCACCTTCCGCGCGCTCGACCCGCACAACGCGAAGTGCAGCCCGCGGTTCTCGATCAACCAGTGCACCTCGTCCAGCAACGCCGGCGCCTTTTGGACCTCGTCGATGACGATCTGACGCCCGGGCTGCGGCCTGCCGGCATCGATCTCCTCGCGGAGGAGCTCGGGATTGACGGCGTAGCGCCTGAACTCGTCGGCCTTCAGCAGATCGATCCAGCGTCCGTCCGGGTATCGCCGTCTCAGGAGGGTGCTCTTGCCGGTCTGGCGGGGACCCCACAGGAAGAAGGTCTCCTGGCCGGGGGCGGGAAGGTCGAGGCGTCTTTCGAACATCCACTTCAAATTATCATGATATTTTGAATAGACCATTCAAAAATCTCACCCACGCCGCGCTCCCGCCACGGGCTGCCGGGGCCGCAAGTGCGGTAGACTGGCGCCGATTCCAGGAGGGAAAGCCATGCCGGAGCGGACGAATCGTGGGGTGCGGGCGGGGGCGATGGTCCTGGCGGGGACGGTGACCCTGAGTGTAGCGGCGCTCCCCGCCGCCGGCCAGACGGTCGAGTGGCCTGCCTACGCGGCCGACCAGGCCGGCACCAAGTACCTGCCCCTCGACCAGATCGACGCGGAGACGGTGGCCGACCTCGAGATCGCGTGGCGGCAACCCGTGATTCCCGACGCCATCCGGAACGGCGAGACCACCCGCGGCCCCGTCGGCTCGCAGACGACGCCCCTGATGGCGGGCGGCCTGCTCTACTTCAGCACCGGGCTGGGCACCGTCGCGGCCCTCGAGCCGACGACCGGCGAGGTGGTCTGGAACACCGGGCCGAGCGACGGGGTGCGGGTGCGGCAGACGCGCGGCGTCGCGTACTGGACCGACGGCGAGGAACGCCGCGTGCTCGCGACCCTCGGCCCCAGGCTCGTGTCGCTCGACGCCCGCACCGGCGCGCGCGACCCCGAGTTCGGCGAAGCCGGCGAGGTCGACCTGCGCGAGGGGTTGCTGCGCCCGTTCCCCGACTTCTACTGGAACTCGGCCCCCATCATCGTCAACGACGTCATCGTCATCGGCTCGTTCGTCGAGGACATCACCACCGCCCAGCGCACCGCCAACAAGGAGTCGCCGCGCGGCGACGTCCGCGGCTACGACGTGCGGACCGGCGAGCACGTGTGGACGTTCCACACCATTCCCCTCGAGAACGAGTTCGGGGTGGAGACGTGGGGGGCCGACCCCGTCGACGACCGCGCGTCGTGGGAGTACAGCGGCAACACCAACATGTGGGCCCACCCCACCGGCGACGAGGAGGCGGGCATCGTCTACCTGCCGCTCTCGACCCCCACCAACGACTACTACGGCGGGCACCGACCCGGCGACAACCTGTTCGCCGAGAGTCTCGTCGCCGTCGACTCCCGCACCGGCGAGCGGCTCTGGCACTTCCAGGCCATCCACCACGGCGTGTGGGACTACGACTTCGCCTCGTCGGCGGTGCTGCTCGACATCACCGTCGACGGGCGCGAGATCAAGGCGGTGGCTCAGCCGAGCAAGCAGGCGTTCACCTACGTCTTCGACCGGGTCACCGGCGAGCCGGTGTGGCCCATCGAGGAGCGGCCGGTCCCCGGCTCCGACGTGCCCGGCGAGCGGCTGGCCCCGACCCAGCCGTTCCCGACGAAGCCGCCGCCGTTCGAGCTGCAGGGCGTGACGGTGGACGACCTCATCGACTTCACGCCCGAGCTGCGGGCCGAGGCCGTCGAGCTGCTGGACCAGTACGTGTGGGGGCCCATGTTCACCGCCCCGATCCTGCTCGACCCGCGACCCGGCGGCAAGAAGGGCACCATCTTCAGCCCCGGCACCGCCGGCGGCGCGAGCTGGAGCGGGGCCGGGGTCGACCCGGAGACCGGCATGCTCTACGTGCCGTCGGCCTACAGCCAGAACGTCGTCGCCCTCGTGCCGTCCGAGCACCCGCGGGCCGACGTGCGGCTGGTGCGCGAGAGATACACGCCGCTGCTGGGGCCGCAGGGGCTGTCGCTCTTCAAGCCCCCCTACGGCCGGCTGACCGCCATCGACATGAACGCCGGAGACATCGCCTGGCAGGTCGCCAACGGCGCGGGCCCGCGCGACCACCCCGCCCTGCGCGACCTCGACCTGCCGCGGCTGGGCCAGGGGGGGCGGGCGTCGGTGCTCGTCACGAAGTCGCTGGTGTTCCTGGGCGAGGGCGGCAACACCGGGGTCTCGGCCCTGCCGCAGTGGTACAACGGGCCGGGGGGCAAGATGTTCCGGGCCTACGACAAGGCGACCGGCGAGGTCGTCTGGGAGATGGATCTGCCGGGCGGCACCACCGGCGCCCCGATGACCTATATGATCGATGGTCGCCAGTTCGTCATCGCCACCGTCGGCTGGGACGACATGGGGAGCGAGCTCATCGCGCTGGCGCTGCCGGAGGCGCGCTGACGCCGGTCCGCGGCGACGAGCCCGACGACATGAGCCTCGAATGAACTGTTCTCCCGATCTGATTCTCGACTATCTGAATCGAGCCCGCGTGCGATGCACCTACGAGGCGTTCGCCGGTGTTCTCGGGGTACCGAAGCGATCGTCAGGCCGGTATCTGGGCGACCCGCGACCGGAAGCCTCCTGGGTGGTCAAGAAGACCGGGAGACACAAGGGTGAGCCCGAGGGCTACGCGGACTACAACAAGCACCCGGAGCTCCACCGCACGAGCCACATCATCGAGACAGAGGCCGATCTTCGCCGGTGCATGCGGAGGGACGTCACGGAATTCCCCTGACTGGCCAGCGGCGGATCCCCTTGCGACTGTCGATCATCGTCCCCGTCTACAATGAGGCGTCCACCATCGCCGAGGTGCTGTCGCGGGTGCTCGCGCTCGAGCTCGAGCTCGACCGGCAGATCGTGGTGGTCGACGACGGCTCGACCGACGGCACCCGCGAGTGGCTCGACGCCTGGGTCGAGGACCAGCCCGACTGGGTCGCCGTCGAGCACCACGCCGGCAACCGGGGCAAGGGGGCGGCAATCCGCACCGGGCTCGCGAAGGTCACCGGCGACTACGTCATCATCCAGGACGGCGACCTCGAGTACGACCCGCGGGACTACCCGCGCCTGCTCGCCCCCCTCGTCGAGGGCCGGGCCCGGGTCGTCTACGGCTCGCGGTTCCTGGGCGCGCGGCCGCCGATGTTCTTCACCCAGCGGATGGGCAACGTGTTCCTGACCCGGCTCACCAACCTGCTCTACGGCGCGTCGCTGACGGACATGGAGACGTGCTACAAGCTGTTTGCGCGCGACGTCATCGCGAAGCTGCCCCTGGCCGCCGATCGCTTCGACGTCGAGCCGGAGCTGACGGCGCGGGTGCTGCGGCAGGGGATCGAGATCGTCGAGGTGCCGATAAGCTATTCGGGACGCTCGTACGTGAGCGGGAAGAAGATCGACTGGCGCGACCTCATCGTCGCGGTCCGGACGCTGGTCCGGCTGCGGCTGTGAACGACATGACCACCCATCAGTCCGCACCGCCGCAGGCAGGCGAGGCCGTCGACCTCGTCGAGTGGTACTTCAGGCAAGGCTTGACGGACGGCCTCCCCGTCGTCCCCCCGACCCCCGAGTCGGTCGGGGCGATGGTCGCCGCCCTGGGGGGAGAACCGGAGCGCGTCGAGGCGCGGGTCCCCCCCCGGTGGGGCAACCTGACCCGCGAGGTCCTCGCCGTCAACCTCGTGCTCGCCGGTTGCCGGCCCGCCTACGCCCCGCTCGTCCGGGCCGCGATGCTCGCGCTGTGCAGCCCGCACTTCAACCTGCACGGGGTGCAGGCGACGACCCACATGGCGGCGCCGCTGCTCGTCGTCAACGGCCCCGTCCGCGCCGAGATCGGCATGAACGCCGGCGCCAACGTCTTCGGCTCGGGCAACCGGGCCAACGCGACGATCGGCCGCGCCGTCCGGCTGGTGCTGCTCAACGTCGGGGGCGCGCAGCCCGGCGACCTCGACAAGAGCACCCTCGGCCACCCCGGCAAGTACACCTTCTGCATCGCCGAGAACGAAGAGGCGAGCCCGTGGGCGCCGTACCACGTCGAGCAGGGCTACGGCCCCGAGGACAGCACCGTCTTCTGCATCGCGGCCGAGGGCCCCCACAGCGTGACCAACCACGTGGCCCACGACCCCGAGGGCGTGCTCGACTCCATCGTCTCGGCCATGAGCACCATCGCCCACAACAACGCGGTCAACAGCGGCTCGTGCGCCGTCGTCATCGGCCCCGAGCACGCCGCGACCATCGCGGCGAAGGGTTGGAAGCGGAGCGACGTACGGCGCTACCTGTGGTCGCACACCGCCAACACCTACGACGACATCAGCTTCGGCGGACGGTACGGCCGCATCTACAACCGTAACCTGCCGAAGTGGTACCGGCGCCGGCCAGGCGCCCGCATCCCCATCGTGCCGGACCCCGACGACATCCATCTCTTCGTCGCCGGCGGCGACGCGGGCCGGTTCTCGGCCTTCCTCCCGGGCTGGGGGCACATGACGTCGCCGGTCCTGCGCGCCCTCGACGGGCGGGCGCCGGGCGGCGGGGCGCCATGCGTGGACGGCACGTGCGAGCTGTAGGATTCCGTGTGGAGACCGGGGTTTGCATGGCAGCCGGCGAAGGGGCAGCGGGCGGCAAGGCCCCCGCGGGGATGCAAGGCCGCCCGCGCGTGGCGAGGCGCCCGGCGGCCCGGGCGTGATGAACGGGAACGCGAGCACCAGGGAGACCAGACCATGACCAGCCGACAGACCCTGCCCTCCGGACAGATCGTGTTCGACCCGCGCGGCGACGTCACCGCCACCGAGATACGGCTGGCCCCGCGGCCCGAGACGCTCAGCGGCCTGCGCCTGGGGGTGCTCGACAACTCGAAGTGGAACGCGTCGCGGCTGCTGCGGCACACCGCCGCCGCCCTCGGCGAGTGCGAGCCGGCCGCGATCAACCGCTACGTCAAGGAGAGCTTCTCGCGCGAGGCGGCCGACGCCCTGCTCGACCGCATCGCGGCCGAGAACGACGTCGTCGTCACCGCGATAGGCGATTGAGGGTCGTGCACGTCGTGCAGTGTGCACGACACGGCCCGGCTGGAGCAGCGCGGCGTCCCCACCGCGGTCATCGTGACCGCCGCCTTCGTCGAGGAGGCCGAGGTGCAGCGCGCCGCCCTCGGCGCCGACGACCTCGAGCCGGTGGTCATCACCCACCCCCTGAGCACGCTCTCCGAGGAGGAGATTCAGGATCGGGCCAGGGAAGCGGCACCGCAGTTGGAGCGCGTGCTGACCCGACAGCCTGCGCAGGGCGCCAGCGTAGCGTCGCCCCAGGAGTGAACGTGGGCACCGATCCTCCGCCCCCGGACGGACCGTCGTCGAGCAGCTGCCGACGATCCCGGGCTGGATCTTCTGAAGCAAGGCGACCGCGGTGCGCCGGCGGTGTTCCTGTCGGGAAACGGCCCTCTCGTGGAGGCTCTGCAGTACGTGCTGCGCGAGGCTGGCGGCGCGGGACGCACGTTCGTGAGGCCCATCCGGGAGTACGTTCGCCGCTACGACGGTCGACCCGACCTGGAGCCGCCGGAGCATGTGGTGGTCTTCGACGAGGCGCACCGATACCCACAAGCACTCGCTTGCCCACTCGCTTTCGGAGCCGGAGCACTTCATTGAGTTCGCCGAACGGAGGCGCGGCTGGTCGGTGATCTCTCCCCCGCCGTTCCAGGATGGCAGCGGCGGCAGCTCGGCCGGCGTCGTGTCGGCGTGCGCGGGCTCGGCCAGCACCCGCCTGAGACCCGCCTCGACGAGAGCGGACATGGTGGTCCCGCGCCGCGCGGCCTCTTCGCGCAGCCGCCGCATGACCGAGTCGTCGATGTTGAGGGTCGTCTTCATATGGAAAACCATGTCGGCTGACGGCGCTCTTCCGCGAGGGATCGGACCTCGTCGCGCTAGGCCAGGCATGCAAGCGGCCAGCATGCTCACCGATGGGGGCGGACCGCTTTACCCATTCGTAACCGCTCCGTCACGACGCCGCCATACCAGGTCTCGGTGCGGGGCGCCGGGGCCCGGCTCAACTCGATGCTGATCGACGGCGAACGCATCTCCACCCGAGGCCCGTCCGTGGTCATGCCCTCGCCCGCACCGTGCAGTGCACCCAGCTCGGCTCGACGCGGAACTCCGGTTCGGGATGGCCGGCGGCGCGCAGGAGCCGGCGTGCCGCCGGGATGCCGAACCCGTACCGTTGCACTAGGCCGAGCACGCGCATCGCCTCGGCGAGAATCGGGTTCCGGTAGTCGACGACCCCGGGCTGTCCGAAGTTGGTGGCGTTGACGGCGCCGTACGGGCCGCCCGGGCTGCCGATCTCGATGCGATCGTCGAACCAGTACACGTGCGTGGGAGCGTTCGTGCCTTCGTAGGTCCGGTGCATGACGGCGTTGCGCACGAGCTGCTGCACGGCGTCCAGGGGGTAGGTCGAGTTCCGGACCTCAACGGGGCCGGACAGGAAGTCGACGGACGTGCGATTGTGTGCAATGAGCTTGTCATCCAGCCGGCGCACGACGTCGGCCAACGCGCCCCGGCAGACCTCGGCGTCCGTGACGCTGTCACCGAACTCGGCGCCGGCGATCCGTAGGAACTGCGCGTACGCGCCGGGAAGAAAGTCCTGCGGGCGTTTGCCGAGGACGAGGATGCCGCCGACGGTGGGGACCGGGTCGTCGACCGACACGATCATCTTGGCGGCGGCGAGGCGCTCCTCCGTGCTGCGGTCGTTGCCGGCCAGCGTCTCCGCATCGACGGCGGCGGGGAGATAGTCCTCCTCGAATCGCCGCAGGCTGAGGTCGGCCAGGCGCGCGGCGGGCGCCCGCCGCGCATCGAAGTGCGGGTCTCGATGCCGCCTTTTCTCGTTCAGAATCCGTTCGTCCTGCGCGCTGGCGAGGGCGCGCCGCGGACCGACGCGAATCCAGATCCGCCCTCTGTAGCGGACCGGCGGCGAGTCGGACGGCCATATCGTCACGATCGCCACGCGGGCGCCCGCGAGCGTGCGTGGCTCAACCGTCATGGTGGGTGGGGGCACGATGTTCCCGTCGGCCTTGATGTCGGCGAGTTGCCGCAGGAGGTCGTCCGTGACGTCGGCCTCGGCCGGCCGACCATCATCGCGCGCGCCCACGAAGACGACGCCCGGCCGCCGATGGTCCGGCAGGTCGTTGGCGAACGCGCACACCGCTTGCCGGATCTTCACGGGCGCATCGCCGCGCAACGATTGCTTCCGCTCCACGAGGTCGGACTCCAGGTCGGCCATCATGGCCGCTAGCTGTGCATCCGAATACGACGGGATCCCGGCTGGCGAACCGCTCATGTCACCGATACCTCCCGCCCGATGCGTTCCCCGGAGGCCAGGAACCTGCGCCGCGGCGAGCGCCCGGCCTCCGGAACGCCGCATCGCTCCACTACTCGCCCACGGCGCTCACACGGGTCCGGGTGATCGTACATCCGCTGGCGGACGGTCGTCCCTTCGGCACCAGTGGGTCCGGCAACCCGGCAATCGGTCTCCCCCTCGTGCTACGCTTGACCGCCCGATGTTCGACGGGCCCGCCATCCCCGGCGCGTCCACCGCCTCCGACCGGGCGCACGCGCCGGACGGGCGCCGGGCACGGTTTGCGGTCCGGCGCCGGAGACTCTGCAGTCATGATCGTCAATCTCGCGTACGGCCGCACCGGGCTGCCGGTCGAGTTTCCCGACGACCGCACGACGGTCATCGAACCCACCTGGCTCGACGGGCTGCCTGACCAGGCCGGGGCGGTCCGGCAGGCGCTCGAGCAGCCGATACGCAGCGCGCCGTTGCGGGAACGGGTCCGCCCCGATCAGACCGTGGCCATCTCCGTCTGCGACGTCACCCGGCCGATGCCGAGCGCCACGGTGCTGCCGGTGGTGCTCGAGGCTCTGTCGCACGTGCCCGTCGACCGCATCGCGATCATGATCGCGAGCGGCACCCACCGGGCGACGACGTGGGACGAGCTGGTGGAGATGCTCGGCGCCGACATCGTCGACCGCAACCGCATCGTCGTCCACGACGCGTTCGACGAGGCGCAGCTCGTGCCCCTCGGCGAGGTCGACGGCGGCGTCCCCGTCTGGCTGAACCGGACCTGGGTGGAGGCGGACGTCCGCATCACCACCGGCTTCGTCGAGCCGCACTTCTTCGCCGGCTTCAGCGGAGGCCCGAAGATGGTCGCGCCGGGGCTGGCCGGCTTCCGCACGATCATGCGGCTGCACGACGCCGAGATGATCGGGAGCCCGCGGGCGCGCTGGGGCGTCGTCGAGGGCAACCCCATCCACGACGGCATCCGGGCCATCGCCGCCCGCACCGGGGTGGACTTCAGCGTCGACGTGGCCATCAACCGCGACCGGCGGATCACCCACGTCGCGGCCGGCGAGCTGTTCGCGGTGCACCGGACGGTGCGCGAGGTGGTCAGGGGGAACGCGATGCAGGCGTTCGACCGGCCCTTCGACGTCGTCGTCACCACCAACAGCGGCTACCCCCTCGACCAGAACCTCTACCAGACCGTGAAGGGCCTGTCGGCGGCGGCCCAGGTGGTGAAGCCGGACGGCACCATCGTGTGCGCGTCGGCCTGCGCCGACGGCTATCCCGACCACGGCGAGTATCTCGACATCCTCACCCGGCGCGACAGCCCCCACGCCCTGCTGGACATGATCAACGCCCCCGGCCACAACCGCCACGACCAGTGGGAGGTGCAGGTGCAAGCCCAGATTCAGCAGCGCGCCGACGTGCTGCTCAAGACCGACGGCCTCTCGGCCGATCAGGTGCGGGCCGCGCATCTCACCCCCATCGACGACGTCGGCGCCGCCACCGTCGAAGCGCTCTCGCGGTCGGGGCGCGACGCCCGCGTCTGCGTGCTCCCGGAGGGCCCGCAGACGATTCCGTATCTGGCGGAGACGGCCTGACCCCGCGACCGGGACGGCGGTTGAGCACTCATCCGGCGGGTGAGCAGCCAGTCCAGCGAAAACGGTGTCCAAGGAGAAGACACCCAATCCATCCCACACGGATGCACGGCATCCTCAGCGACGCAAGGCGTCCTCCGGATGCGCAACCACCCTGGGCCGCCCCGATGCGACAGACCCGCCGTTCGATCGCCTCGCTCCCCCTGCTCGCCGTCGTCTGGTCCTGCTCCTCCGCGCCGCCGCCCGTCTTGCCGGACCCGATGGACGCGGTCCGGGAGCAGCTGGTGCAGGCCCACGATCTGACCCTGCGCGGTTGCTACCGGTGTCTGGTCGAGGCGCGGGACCTGTACGACGACCTCGCCCGGCGAGGCTTCGAGACGGATGAAGGGGCCGCCGGCCTCCTCCGCGCCACCCTGCTGATCGGGATGCGCGAACGCGAGATGGGCCTGCCCGGCGGCGGCACGTTCGAACGGGCGGCGGCGCTCGCGGGCCTGGACGTCGCAGCAGCCCGGGAGGCGGCGGAAGCCCGAGAGGCGGCGGCCCGGGAAGCCACGGAGGCCGAGAAGGGGGCCGCGGCCCCGGAGGCAGGCGAAGCCCGGGAGGCCTCGGAAGCCGGGCAATCGCCGGAGGCGGCTCGCGAGGCCGACGAAGCCGCGGGAGCCGCCGAGAGCCCGGAAGCCGGGGAGACCGCGGCGACCGGCGAGGCCGGGTCGGCCGGCCCGGAATGGGAGACGTTCCTGCAGATCGCGGCAACCACCGCCTGGCAGGACGTCGGGATTCCCAAGGACCTGTCCGAGGAGAACGTCTACACCCGCGCCATCGCCGCCCGGGACCGCGACGCCTGGAACCGGGTGCTGCAGCCGCTGGTCCCCGCCGACCCCCTCGCCGCCTACCTGTACCTCAGCCTGAACTGCACCCGCGAGTGGCTCGCCGAGCAGCCGCCGGAGCTGGCCGAGGTCCTCGCCGTCCACGACGACGCCGTCTACGTCCGCTACCGGCTCGTCTTGTGCGCCGGCGAGCAGGTGGCGCTGGCCTCGATCCAGACCATCGAGCCGCGCTTCACGGAGATGGAGTTCTTCCTCGGCCGGCACGCGCTGGAGCCGGAGCAGGACCCGCAACAGGGGGACGTGGCCCTGGCCGAACTCCACTACGCCCGAGCCCGCGAGGAATGGCCGGAATGGCCCGCCCCCGTCCTCGCCCTCGGCGAGGTGGCCCGCACCGTCGAGGACTACGAGGCGAGCCTGCCCTTCTACGACGCCACCCTTGCCCTGGTGCCCGAGCAGCGCGACGCCCTCCTCGGCAGGGCCCGGTCGCTCAGCTACCTCGATCGCAACGCCGAGGCGGTGACCCCGCTCGACCGGCTGATCGAGATGGGCCGCTGGTACCTGGCCGAGGCGCACTTCTGGCGGGCGTACAACCGCTTCAACCTCGGTAACATCGAAGGGGCCCGCGACGACGCGGCCACATCCATCGGCCATCGCCCCGACGCCCAATCGTACGCGCTCTCGGGGCAGATCGCGCTCGTGCAACGCCGGCTCGACGACGCCCGAACCGACCTGGAGACCGCCCTCGACATCAACCCCCAGTACTGCTACGCCGCGTTCCACCTGGGCCGCGTGCACATCGAGGAGACCCGCTGGATCGAGACCGCATCCGCCTTCAGCCGCGCCGCCCTCTGCTTCCGGGAGAACGCCGGCCAGCTCGAAGGCGCCCTGGCCGAGCTCGAGCAGGATCCGACGGTCGCCGAGGACCGCCGCGCCCGGCTCGTCGAGCGACGCACCGCCGATCTCGCGGTCGTACGGCGGCAGGCCGCCTCGTCCTTCTACAACGCGGCGCTGGGTTACTACAACGACGGCGTCCTGCGCCTCGCGCGCCGCTACGCCCGAATCGCAGGCGACCACGAGCTGTTCGCCGAGCGCGCGACCCGCCTCATCGATCTCATCGACGATATCCAGTAGCGGACGCGCCAGGTCCCGCCTTCAGCAACCACTCGTCAACCCGGCGATAGACCTCTATTGCACCGTCATCGCGTTGATGACCACCGGGGTGACCGGCGCGTCCTGGTGGCCGCCCTGCTGCCGGGTCTCGACCCCGGCGATGGCGTCGACGACGTCCATGCCCTCGGTCACCCGGCCGAAGACGGCGTAGCCGAACTCCTCGGGTGAGTCGCCGCGGTTGTCGAGGCCGCGGCGCGCGTTGTCGTTGACGTTGATGAAGAACTGCGACGTGGCGCTGTTCACGGCGGCGGTGCGGGCCATGGCGACGGTGCCGCGGGTGTTGCTGATGCCGTTGTCGGCCTCGTTCCGGATGGGCTCGCGGGCGAACTTGCGGCTCAGGTCGGCCCGGAAGCCGCCGCCCTGAATCATGAAGTCGTCGATCACGCGGTGGAACACGGTGTCGGCGTAGAAGCCGGCGTAGGCGTACTGCAGGAAGTTGCGGACCGAGATGGGGGCGCGGTCCTGGAACAGCTCCATGGTGACGGCGCCCTGGTTGGTCTCCATGACCACCGTCGGGTTGCCGGCGATCCGGCCCCCGGTGGCGAGCCGGATGCGGTAGACCCCGGTGCTCGCGGTCATGTAGAGGGTCTGCCCGTCGTCGCCCCACGCCACGTTGGCCACCACCTCGGGGGTCAGGATCGTCCCCAGGTGGACGCCGTCCCACCCCATGACCCAGACGCCGCCCGGCCCGGTGGCGAAGAGGTTGCCGCCCAGGTCGACCTTCAGGCCGTCGGCCGCCCCCGGCGCCGTCTGGTCGTTGACGTCGTAGAAGACGCGCCCGTTCGAGGCGCCGTCCTCGTCGAGGTCGTAGGCCATCCACACCTTCTGGCTCTCGTCGGAGTTGGCGACGTAGAGGACGTCTTCTTCGGGCGAGAGGGCGATGCCGTTCGGGCGGCTCTGGTCCTGCACCAGCAGATCGAGCTCGCCGTCGGGGCGCAGCCGGTAGATCCCGTTGAAGTCGAGCTCGCGGAGCGGCGATTCCTCGAGGCCCTCGAGGCCGTACGACGGGTCGGTGAAGTAGAGCGAGCCGTCGGAGCCGAAGACGGCGTCGTTCGGGCTGTTGAGCCGGCTGCCCTCGTAGCTGTCGACGAGCACCGTGCGGGTGCCGTCCTCCTCGAGCCGCGAGATGCGGCGGTTGCCGTGCTCGCAGATGACGAGCCGCCCCTCGCCGTCGAGGGTCAGCCCGTTCGACGAGATCGACCGCAGCCCCTCGCGGTCGCCCTCGAACACGGGGTCGAGGAACGGGCTCGCCCCGTCGGCCTCGGTCCACTGGTGGATGGCGTTGGCCCGCACGTCTGAGAAGAGCAGCCGCGACTCGCCGCGTATCCACACCGGCCCCTCGGTGAACACGTAGCCCTCGGCCAGCTTCTCTATCATGGCGCCGGGCGGCACCAGCGAGTCGAGCCGGGGGTCGACCCGGAGGATGCGGCCCTCCCCTGCCGCCTCCCCGACTTCCACTTCCTCGGGGGGCTCCTCCGGAGCCCCGCCGCAGGCCATCGTCAAGGCCGCGAGCGCGGCCGCCATCGTCAGGCTGATCGGTTTCATCATGTCGTCCTCGATTCGGGCTGAAGTCTGCGCCATGGCGAAGGCGCCGTCTCCTCGGGAGGCGCCGACTCCCCACGGAGTTGGTTCGGCGAAGAATCGGCGCCGCGAGGCGAGCGTCGTCCGGGCCCGGGCACCTCGGCTTGCGTTGCGCGTCAGAATACCGCGATCGGATTGACCGGCGAGCCGGTGCCCTTCGGAATCGGCAGCGGCGCGATGGTCAGCATGAACTCCCACCGGTTGCGCTCGGCCGCGGCGGCGGCGAGGTCGTCGAAGTCGGCGCGGTCCATCAGGTGCACGCCGAGCATGGTCAGGGCGAAGTCGTGCAGGGCGAGGCGCGGCAGGTCGCCCTCGGGCTGCGGCATGTAGCCCGGCGTCTCCCACCCGATGATGGCCACGTCGCGCTCGCGCAGCCAGGGAATGACGTGGTTGTCGAGCCCCGCCGCCTCCGCCCCGGTGTCGAACGGCCCGATGTCGTCCTGGCGGGCCCACCGCCCCCACCGGATGAGGAACGCGTCGCCGGGGCCGACCGCGACCCCCGCCTGCGCCTCCCACGCCTCGAGGTCGGCGACGGTGATGCGCTCGCCCGGCCCCAGGTATGGGACCCCCTTCAGCCGCGGGATGTCGTAGAGGACGCCGCGGGTCACCACGCCGTGCCGCATCGTCAGGATGGCGTTCTTCGCCGCGCCCCCCTCCATCGTGACGGTCTCGGCAATCGGGTACCCGTTCCACATCTTGCCGTCGAAGAAGCGGTGGGCGAAGCCGTCGATGTGGGTCGTGCCTGCACCGTGGATGCACGCATAGTTGATGGTATCGGTGGCGCCCCCCGGCGACGCGCTGACCATCCGCCACTCCAGCGGACAGGGGTTGTCGATGGACCGCACGGTATTGGCGATCGACGCGAGCGACACCGTGAACCCTTCCGTCACGAGGTCCGCCGCCTCCCGCCGCTTCTCCGGCGTGATCAGGTTGAGCGCGCCCATCTCGTCGTCGGGCCCCCACCGGCCCCAGTTGGACAGCTCGTCGAACCACGCGTCGTACTGCGTCCCGCTCACCAGCGGCGGGCCGCCGTCCTGGCCGGTCAGCCCCGGCGCGCCGAGCGCCATGACGAGCGCCATGACCGCGCCGCATCCCATCACCCTGCGCCGGTTCCCTCTCGTCATGCGATGTCTCCTTCCGTGCCGGTCCTCTGACAAGAGAGACTGTAACGCAATCCCGCCCCGCCGTGAACGATGGCGGCTTCCCGCCATGAACGCGCCGTTCGCCCGCCGCTTCCGGCGCGAGTCGCCCGCGGGGCGACTCGCGATCAATGGCCCCGGTGGTAGAGTGCGGACACGGACGCAGGGCCGGACGCGACGTGCCGTACGCCGATGCACGCACGCGCCGCGGCGTCCGATGCGCCGAGCTGGCCCGCCACGGAAGCCGCAAGCCGTGGCGACGGGGCCCTGGACGAGGAATCTTCCCGCGGGACGCCAGCGCCATCCCGCCTCCCGACCGATGCCGTCGCCCCCGCCGCCGCTCGTCGCGCTCACCATCTGGACCGCCCTGCTGCTCTACACCGCGGGCGAGCACGGCCGGACCCGCCGGCCCGCGAAGGTATGGGCGAAGCCAGTCTGGCTGCTGGGCGCCGCCGCCTACCTCGCCCACGTCGCCGCCGCCTTCGCCACCCACCACGGGTGGAGCCACGCCGCCGCCTACGCCTACACGGCGGCGCGGACCGACGCGCTGATCGGCCTCGCCTGGGGCGGCGGGCTGTGGGCGAACTACGCCTTCACGCTGCTCTGGATCGGCGAAGCGCTCTGGTGGCAGATGTGGCCCCAGAGCCATGCGCGGCGCCCGCGAGCCTGGAAGCCGGCGGTGCGCGGCGCATTCCTCTTCATGATCGTCAACGGCGCGGTCGTCTTCGTGAACGGACCGGGACGCTGGCTGGGCGTCGCCATCGTCGCGGCGTTGATCGCGATCTGGCGGGCCGACGCCGGTGCGGGCGCCTCGTGGGGACATCGGAGCGGGCACGAGTCGGCGCCGTAGGGGTCGCGATGTCGGAGCGGGCACGAGTCGGCACCGCAGGATCGGCGCCGACTCCTCGAATATCGGCGGCAACCGAAGCCGCGAGGTGACGAACACGCTTCGGCGAGGCCGGAGGCAAGGCATGCAGGATCAGGACAGGCAACAGACGGCGGCGTCGCCGTTCACGGTGACGCTGCCCTCGGAGGACACCGTCAGCGCCATCGCGTATCCGGGCGCGGGCGCCCCGCCGGCACGCACCACGATGATCCTCGCGCACGGCGCCGGTGCGCCGCAGACGCACCCGTTCATGACCGCCTTCGCCCGCCGTCTCTCCGCGCGCGGGATCGACGTGGTCACCTTCAACTTCCTCTACATGGAGCGCGGTCGCCGGGTGCCCGACCCCAAAGCGCGGCTCGAGACCTGCTACCGGGCGGTCATCGCGACCGCGCGCGCCCGGACCGGCGAGGGCAACCGGATGGTCATCGGCGGCAAGTCGATGGGCGGGCGGATCGCAACGCAGGTGGCGGCCGGCGGTGCCGAGACCGCCGGCGGCGACCCGGAGGTGGACGGCCTCGTGCTCCTCGGCTACCCCCTCCACCCGCCGGGCCGGCCCGACAAGCCCCGCACCGCGCATCTGCCGGCCGTCGCCGCCCCGATGCTCTTCGTGCAGGGCGAGCGCGACGCCTTCGGCACGCCGGAGGAGCTGCGTCCGGTCCTCGCCACCTGCGCCGACGCCGAGCTGTTCGCCGTAGACGGCGGCGACCACTCGCTCAAGGCGCGGGGCAAGAACGCGCCGACGGCCGGGGAGATGTACGAGACGGTAACCGGGCGGATCGTCGGCTGGCTGGAACGACGCCGGCTCGTGGAAAAGCCACGGGATTGAAGGAGACCCAAGCGGAAACCGCGAAGTGGCCTTGGCCGTGTGACGGCCCGCGCTTCCGGAACACCCGGGCAAGCCGGCCGTCGAGCCACGCCCTCAAGGGCGACCTTCCTCCGACTCGACGCCATGGCCGCAACGCCGCGCCTCTTGGCAGGGTGGCGAGCAGGCGGCCAGGTCAGCCCCCCCCTCGAACGGTTGATCAGTCGGCAGTGGACTCGAATCGAAGCTCGACAGGTAACATCCACGATGTGGAGAACGGTGCGACGGTCGTCGTGAGCCGCGACGGGCGTCAGGTCGCGCGAATCATCCCAGAAGCGGACTCCGCCAAGCAGAAGCGCGCAGCACTGAAAGCCAGCGGGGCGTTCGACTGGAGCGGCCGCCGGCTGAAGAGCAGAAGGCCATCGGTGCGGCTCCGAGACGGCGGCAGCGTGAGCGACATCATCATCAACGAGCGCAGATGACGGCCGGAAATCGGGCCTCACTCCAACACCAGCACCGCGGCGCGAAGCTCCGTCACGTGCGCCGCCCGGATCGGGGTCGACCCCGCCGCCGGCGACGCGTCCGTCCAACGCGGGGCCGCCCGCCCCGAAGCGGAGTACGCTTCGGCCAGCGCCTGCCGCAGCTCAAGCACATGCACGCGCCGGACCGGCGTCGCCCCCGCCCGCAGCGTCGGGTCGGTCCAGGAGAACCGCGCCAGACCCGCCGCACTCCGCAGGGCGTCGATCCGCATCCGCAACTCGGTGAAGTGGACGGCCTTGATCGGCGTTACCCCAGGGACTATTGGGTCGTCAGTGAATGGTGCCCGCATCGTCGTCACCATCACCGTGAACGCCTGCGTGGCGCTCAAACCGCCGGGGTCGGTCGCCGTGACCCGGATCGTGGCCGTGCCCTCGCTCACCGCCCTCAGCGTCACGCGGGCGCCCACCGCCAGCACCGTCACAACATCGGGTGCCGACGACGACACCGTGTAGGCGAGCGCATCGCCGTCGGGGTCAACGAACGCCCCTGACACATCGACATTCAGCATGGCGTGCGGCCACAGACTTCGAGCGGGCAAGGCGCCTGCTGCCGGAACCGGGGGACGGTTCGCGCTCGCGGGGGGGTCCCTCCAGAACGCCACCACCGGACCCGTGGCATTGACGACCGCCGCCGCGTCGGCTGGACGCGGCACGCCAGTGCCCCCCGCGCCGTGCGGAACGCCCAACGGGTCGCCGTTGTAGCTCTCGCGCGGGTTCGAGAAACGGAATACGGACGAGCACGAGACGTGGGCGTCCAAGCACTGGGTGACGTAGGCCATAATCGTAACCCAGCGACGAGACCGCTCGGCGCCCGCTACGAACGCCGGCGGGTTCACGTAGCCATACGCCGGATGCCCTTGCGTCGTATAGCCGGACCGCTCGATCGTGTACCGGTCATGGCTAAGCCCCAGGTTGTGCCCGAGTTCATGCGTAAAAGCACACCCCAGGGCGGTGAGACTGAAAGCGCCCCGGAAGTGGGCTTTGCCGCAAACGTCGGAGTCCTCGACCATCACGCTCACAAGGTCGGCCCCGATGCGGTCTCGCACAACGTGCACCTGGTCCATGTGGCCGTCAGACGGATCCGCGAGGCGGCTGAGATCGAGGCTGGAGTCGCCCGTCTCGTCGTACGCCGCCTCGAACCGCTCCACCAGTCTCACGCGCGGCTGCGCCCCACTGGCTGCAAAGGCCTGGTTGGTTTCTGCGACCCTCAGGTCGATCAGCGCCTCGATCGCGGCGGCGCCGCCCACCGCGTTGCGCGCTGCCGGCGTATAGACGACGGCGACGTCGATGGTGACGTCCTCGCTGATCTCGCATGACCTCCCGTCCAACTCGATCGCCGGCGCGCGGTCACGCCAGTCGGCCGGGGCGCAGACCTGGGTGACCAGCAGGTCCGCCCTCTCCAGATTCAGGAACCGCCCCACGGGCGGGAGAGGTCCCGAGAGGCCCCAGTTGTAGGACAGATCCAGGCGCACCAAGTTCGCCAAGCCTCCAAGCACGCCCGAGACCGGCCCGGTCAAGTCGTTCCCGCCGAGGGATAGGTGCCGGAGGTTCACGAGGTTCTCCAGCTCGTCGGGGATCGGGCCCGTCAAGGCGTTCCAGTTGAGGTCCAGGGACGAGAGATTGGTCAGACGCCCCAACGACGCCGGGACGAGGCCGGTCAAGGCGTTCCCACCGAGAACCAGAGACCAGAGGTTCACCAGATTCCCCAGGTTCGGAATCGGCCCGGTCAAGGCGTTCCCGAAGAGGAGCAACCACCTGAGGTTCACCAGGTTGCCCAGGTCGCCCGGAATCGGCCCGGTCAAGGCGTTCCCGCCGAGGGACAGGCTCTCAAGGGCGGTGAGGTTACCCAGCTCGGGAGGGATCGGGCCGACCAACTCGTTCAAGCCCTGCGGCTGTTCCCGGTGTGACCAACGGGACAGATCCAGATCCTGCAGAAAAGCGAGGTCGCCCAGGACGGCCGGAATCGGTCCCGTCAAGCCGTTGCCATTCAACTCCAGCCTCGTAACCCTGCCGGCGGTGTCGGTGGTCACCCCGTACCACTCGCGCAGGGGAGTCGACGTCTTCCAGTTCGTGCGGTTCGTCCAGCTCGCGCCCCCGGTCGAGTCGTAGAGCACCTCGAGGATGTCCCGGTCGTTCTGCGGTCCGGCCGCGGCGGCGGTCGACACATCTACAGTCTGAGCAGCGCTCAGGCCGTCGGGATCCCGTGCCGTTACAGTCACCAACGCTGTGCCCGCTGACTCCGGCACGAGCCAGACAGTGTCGCCAGATGCGATAGCCGAAACCGCACCCCCGTTGCTGGACGCGGCCGAGTAGGTCAGCGGATCATCGTCCGGGTCGCTGAAATAGGGCCCCATGGACAGGCCGACGGCCGGCCCGGCCTGGGTCAGCACCTGGGGTGGGATCGTGTCGACGGATTCGGGCGGGCGGTTGCAGGTGTCTCCTCTGAAGTCGATCGTTTCCAGCCACGCTTGAAACTCGGCATCGGCGGGAGCGCACAGCCCCGTCGAGTAGATGAACAGCTGCCTGAGCCGCGACAATTGGAGCAGGCTCTCGGGGAGGGGTCCCGTCAAAGGGTTCCAGTTGAGGTCCAGCCGTTCGACGCTAGCGAGATTTCCCAGCTCGTCCGGTAGCGGCCCCGTGAGAGTGTTCGTGACGATGTGGAAACGACCCGAGATCTCAACAGTCCTGTGTCCGAGATCGAGCACCCGCAGAAGGGCCAAGTCGCCAAGGACGGCAGGGATGGAGCCCGCCAAGTCGTTGGCGGGCAACTCTAGCCTCGTGACTCGGTTGTCGGCGCCGGTCGTCACGCCGTACCACTCCCCCAGCGGCGCTGACGTCTTCCAGTTGGTGCTGTCGGTCCAGCCCGGGCCGCCGGTCGCGTCGTAGAGTGCCTCGAGCACTGCCCGGTCCGACGCGGCGCTCCCCTGGGCAGCACCTTCGGCGGCCAAGCCCGCCCAGAGGGCGCAGGCGGCCAGTATCGGCGTCGACAATCTGCGGCGGCAGCGGGGTCCAGCCATGTCGGGAGCGATTCTTGTACCAGTATCGTGCGGCTGCGGAGCAGTCTGGGAATGGACCACCCCCAACGCGCCGCCAGCACGCCTGACCATCGTCACCCCCGTAGCGCCGAGGTCGGGTCAGGGGAACCGCCCCAGACCCGCTACGCTCCGCAAGGCGTCGATTCGTCACCCGGAACGACTGCCCGTCGCTCAGGCCACCGGGGTCGATCTGCCGTAGCCCGGAACCAACGTTGAAGTTCATGGAGCTACCGCAACAGATGCTGACCCGGAGGATCATTCAACGCGACGTGCGTTGCCGCAACGCTAACAATTCTTGGGTCTCAGGGAAAAACGGGTTCGGCTTGCACGTGCACCGCCCCGGATCGGGGTCGTCCCCGCCGCGGCGTCGAGTCGACCTCGACCGGGCCGTTCGTTCCCCGGCGGGACTGAGCTCGCCGGCGAGGTGAGCCCGGAAGCGCTGCTCGTGGAGCTCGGCGAGGTAGCCGGGTCGACCCCGCCGCCGGCGGCGCGTCCGTCCAGCGCGGGGCCGCCCGCCCCGAAGCGGAGTACGCCTCGGCCAGCGCCTGCCGCAGCTCAAGCACGTGCACGCGCCGGCGAGCCGCTGGCGACCGCCAACCCGTTCACGGTGACGGTTGCAGAGCCGTCCACCGCCTGCTGCACCACCGCCGCCGGCATCATGGGTTCCGGCACCGTGACCCGCACCGAGGTCGAGTCCGGCGCAGGCTCCTCCACCATCACCGTCAGCGCTTCCGAGCAGTTTTTCGTCGCATCGGACTCCCGGAATCCGGCGGTCCGCCCGTAGCCCGGCGAGGATTCCCCGCCGTCGAGGCGCTCGGCCGTTGACCCGTGGTACCCTGCTGTTCAAGGATCTCCTTCGGCAAGGTCGACCAGCGGCTCCTCACCGTCGAACGCACCGTGCTCCCGGGCCAGGCCGGCGGCGAGTGAAGGACGGCAGCAGCCCCCATCCTCGCGAACCGGCTGGACGTGAACTCCATAGGACGAGCATGGCGGACCTCGTGACCGCGCAGAACACCCGGCGGGCGCGCCGGCACGCCCGCGGCTCGAGTCTCGCGACGCATCAGGCGGCCTCGGCTCGTTCTTGAACGGCCCAACCGCTCCGGAGACGCCGTGCAATGAGCGAACCGCAAGTATCGACCTCGAGCTCCCGCCTGCGCTACGCGGTCGACGAGACGCCTTCGGAGGGGTTGACCCTCGGGCTCAGCCTGCAGGTCGCCACCGTCATCCTGACCGGCATCATCCTCATTCCCATCATCGTCCTCAACGCCGCCGGCTACCCCGAGGGTTTGGAGTGGGCGGTGTTCGCGGCCCTCGTGGTCAGCGGTCTCGCCACCATCCTTCAGGCCCGGCCGGCGGGACCGATCGGGGCCGGCTATGCCCTCTACATGGGCACGTCGGGCGCCTTCATCGGGGTGTCGGCGGCGGCGGTGGCGGCGGGCGGCCTGTCGCTGCTCGCGACCCTCGTGGCCGCCTCGTCGCTGGTGCAGTTCTTCTTTTCCGCACGGCTGTCGCTCTTCCGCCGGCTCATCACCCCCACGGTCGGCGGCACCGTGATCATGCTGATCGCCGTCAACCTGTTTCCCATCACGACGAACATGCTGGCGGAGATCCCCCCCGGCGTGGACCCCGCGTCGCTGAGCCGGCCGCTGGTCGCGCTCACGGCCTTCGTCACCATCGTCCTCGTGTCGCTGTACGCGCCCGGCGCGGCCCGGCTGTGGGCGCCCCTCTTCGGCATCGTGGCGGGGACCGCGGTCGCCGCCACGACGGGCATGCTGAGCTGGACGCCGGTGCTCGACGCCGCCTGGTTCGGGCTCCCGCAGAGCGGCTGGCCCGGCCTGGACCTCTCGTTCGACGCGCGGTTCTGGGCCTGCTCGTCCCGTTCGTCATCGTCACCATCATCGGAGCCATCGAGACCTACGGCCACGCCATCGCGATACAACGGGTCTCGCACCGCACCGCGGCGCCGGTGGACTTCAAGGTCGTCCAGCGGGCGCTGAACGCGGACGGCGTGGGCAACCTGCTCTCCGGCCTCGCCGCCACGGTGCCCAACTCCACCTACTCGGCCAGCATCTCCATCGCCGACCTGACCGGCGTCGCGGCGCGGCGGGTAGCCCTGTGGGGCGGGGTCATCATCGTCCTCACCGCCTTCATGCCCAAGCTGCCGGCGCTGCTGCAGGTCGTGCCCGGCCCCGTCGCCGGCGCGTACGTCTTCGTCTTCATGGTGCTGCTGTTCCGCCAGGGCATCCGGCTCGTCACCGCCGGCGGGTTCGGCTACGAACGCGGCCTCGTCGTCTGCATCTCGTTCTGGGTGGGCCTGGGCTTCCAGTTCGGCGCCATCTTCCCCGACCACCTGCCCGAGTGGTCCCGGGGCACCCTCGACAACGGCATGGCCGCCGGGGGCATCGTCGCCATGCTCCTGACCCTGCTGGTGTCCCTCAAGCAACGCGCCCGGCACGACATGCTGGAGCCGAGCGTGCGCTCGCTCCCCACGCTGCGCGCCGCCCTCGACCGCGCAGCGGAGCGCGCCGGCTGGGACGAGACGGCCGTCAACCGCCTGCAGCTCGCCGGCGAGGAAGCGTTCCTGTATCTGCTGGAGCGCCAGGAAGAGTCGAAGCCGCAACCTGTCCGGGTCGCGGTGCGGCCGGTCGACGACCTCCTCCAGATCGAGCTCGTCAGCGGCCCCGACGACATCAACCTGGAAGACCGCCTCGGCAAGCTGGACGCAGATCACGAGATCGTCAGGGACGTGGGGCCGCGCCTCCTTCGCCATGTGGCAAAGGAGGTGAAGCACGAGCAGTTCTACGACCTCGACGTGCTCACGGTGACCGTGGATACCCGGGCGCTCGTGTGAAGGAGCCCGAGGGATCAGGCCCTTCACGGTCCCTCCCTGCGGGGGTCGAACGCCCGATTCCCGCGACCCGTCCAGGCTACGGCGCCCGCCGTGAAGCGGGCGTGAGCGAACCCCCCGCCTGCCTTCACGCGGATTTCACGCCCCCGCGGGCCACCGGCTACGGTTGACCCGGACGAGCCGCCGGAGACACGATCGTTCCAGGAGGAAACCGTGTTCACGCTCGGCCAATACACCAGGGGAATCCGCGAGGGGTGGCCCGACTCCGACATCTATCGGTGGATCGTCCACGACCTGCCCCGACAGTTCCACACTCGAAGCGCCGAGGAGCAGCGCAGGACCCTCGAGGAGCGCTTGGAGCTGACGAAGACGAGATGGGACGCCCTTCTCGCCGCCATGGTCGAGCACGTCGCAACCCTGCACGGCCACGCGGTACCGGAATGGGTGGACGAGCCCGAACGATTCCGGAAGCGGACATGGGTGGTATCGAGAACGCCGCAGATACGGCTCGAGTCCGTGATGTACGCGCCGGCTGCTTTCCTTCGGCACGGGGCCATCCCCGACCCGAGGGATCTCGACCGCCGAGGCGGAGAGCACGATGACTGGGCCCCTTGACAGGGAGAGGATCACGGCGCTGTTCGAGGAGCTGTCGGACGAGCTGAAATGGACGAGAACACGGGCTCAGATCTACATCGTGGGCGGGGCTGCGATGGGACTGCGCGGCGTCCGGGACCGGACGCCGCGCGATGCGCTCGCACGCCCCTGCCGGCCTCAGGGCTGGTTCGTCGTCTCCTCGGCGGGTACCTCGATGGTGCCGTAGTAGCCCAGCATCATCTCTTCCCAGGTCTGGTCGCCCCAGCGCACCTCGGCCGACGGGTCGGGGTTGTGCCGGTTGTTGGGCGAGTTGTCATAGGTGAACACCGCCTCGAGGGTCGAGCCGGCGGGCATGAGGATGGGCTCCTCGAGCTGGTAGCGGAGCTGCCAGTTGAAGTCGTAGTCGGGCACCCACAGCGCCACTTCCTCGGTGCCGTCGGGGTAACGCACGATGTACTTCGCGGAGCTCCCGCGCACGTGCATGTGCGGCATCATGCTCGACAGGTACGCGGGCTCGCTGATCTGGCGCTTCGCCCGCACCTCGTAGGCGGGGTTCCCCGGCTCGATGCGGAACAGCAGGTTGGCCACCGCGCCCCCGCCGGCCTGTCGGCGCTCCGCGCCCGACGGCCCCGGCGCCACCACCACGCCCCAGCTGCTCTGGTCGAGGACCGGCTCGCCGATGGTGGTGTAGTGCATCTGCGCCTCGATGTCGGCGCCGGCCGGAAGCTTCACCGCGACGCCGTCCTCGTAGACGGTGCCCAGACGGTTCGGCACGTAGCCGCCGACGCTGGCGCCGCGGGCGCGGGTGCGCTCGCGGTTGCGCTGCAGCTCGACCTCGGCCGTGGCGGGCACGCCGTCGTCCTCGAGGACTTCGGAGATGACGTGGTGAATCACACGCCGATCGCCGGGGCGGAACTCGTGGGCCGAGATCCAGGTGTCTTCCGTCAGGTTCGTGGGCACGGTGACGTAGGAGTAGGGCACGGTGCCGTCGGCGGGCACCCGGAACGGCTCGAGCATGGTGAAGACGAGGTCGGGCTCGCCGATGGACCAGCCCTCGGCGAACTCGGGCATCTCGGGCAGGTCGGCCTCGTTGCCGCGCGGCGCCCCGCCGTCGACCCAGGCCGAGATCAGATCGATCTCGTCCTGCGACAGGCTCACGTCGTTCTTGTAGGCGCGGACGCTGGAGTCGGCGCCCCACGGCGGCATCTCGCGCGAGACGACCTTCGACTTGACGGCCCGCGCCCAGGGGCGGACGTCGTCGTAGGAAATCAGCGACATCGGCGCCAGGTGGTTCGGCCGATGGCAGGCCACGCAGTTCTCGTACAGAATCGGCGCCACGTCGCCCGAGAAGGTCGGGACCGCTTCCGCGGCCTCGGCGCCCGTCGCCACCGTTCCCAGCAGCAGCGCCGCCGCGCACAAGCCGGCCGCCGTCTTCGATACTCGCATCAGTCACCCTCCCGGGGATTCGCGCCCCACCCGGCGCACCGGCAGCCGGGGCCGGCGATCGGTCGATCACCGGGACTATACTGTAGCGTCGGCCACGCCGGACGCTGTAGCGTCGGCCACGCCGGACACCGTAGCGCCGGCCTACGCCGGACGCCGTAGCGCCGGACACCGTAACGCCGGACACGCCGCCGCTGGGCCGGCGTGCACCTGTCCACGCGCCCGTGCCGCCAGACCACGGTCACCGGACGCGCCGGACACACACCGCCACCCCCAAGTGTAGATCATGGACTTCTCGTACTCACGAAAAACCGAAGCGCTGCGCCGCCGCGTCCTCGACTTCATGGACGAGGTCATCTACCCCAACGAGCCGGTCTACGCCGAGCAGCTCGCGGGGGCCGCCAACCGCTGGGAGTCGCCGCCCGTCATGGAGGAGCTGAAGGCCCGGGCCCGCGACGCCGGGCTGTGGAACCTCTTCCTCCCCGAGAGCGACCTCGGGGCGGGGCTGACCAACCTCGAGTACGCGCCGCTGTGCGAGATTCTCGGGCGCTCGCCCATCGCCCCGGAGGCGTGCAACTGCTCGGCCCCGGACACCGGCAACATGGAGGTCCTGGTGCGCTACGGCACCGAGGCCCAGAAGCAGCGGTGGCTCGAGCCGCTACTCGACGGCGCCATCCGGTCGGCCTACACCATGACCGAGCCCGAGGTGGCGTCGTCGGACGCCACCAACATCAGCGCCCGCATCGAGCGCGACGGCGACCACTACGTCGTCAACGCCCACAAGTGGTGGGCGTCGGGGGCCGGCGACGCCCGTTGCGCGCTGTTCATCCTGATGGGCAAGACCGACCCGTCGGCGGAGAAGCACCGTCAGCAGTCGATGATCCTGATCCCGGCCGACGCCCCGGGCATCACCCTGGTCCGGCCGCTCACCGTCTTCGGCTACGACGACGCGCCGCACGGGCATTTCGAAATTACGTTCGAGGACGTCCGGGTGCCCGCCGGGAACCTCGTGCTCGGCGAGGGGCGCGGGTTCGAGATCGCCCAGGGAAGGCTGGGGCCGGGCCGCATCCACCACTGCATGCGGCTCATCGGGCTCGCCGAGCGGTCGCTCGAGAAGATGTGCGCGCGGGCGAAGAGCCGCGTGGCGTTCGGGCGGCCCCTCGCCGATCAGGGGGTGGTGATGGAGGCCATCGCCGACTCGCGGATCCGGATCGAGCAGGCCCGCCTGCTGACCCTGAACGCCGCCCACCGCATGGACACAGTGGGCAACAAGGTCGCGCGGGCCGAGATCGCGATGATCAAGGTGGTGGCCCCGAACATGGCCCTCGACGTCATCGACCGCGCCATCCAGCTGCACGGCGGCGCCGGCATCTGCGACGACTTCGGGCTGTCGGCGGCGTGGGCGCACGCCCGCACCCTGCGCCTCGCCGACGGGCCCGACGAGGTGCACCGGCGCGCGGTGGCGCGGCTGGAGCTGAAGCGAGGAAGCGCAGCCGGTCAGGCGTAGACGAGCGTGACCGTGTCGGCCACGCACGCCGGCTTCGACTCGTTCTCGATCTCGACGACGAACCGGCTCGTGAACCGCACCATGCCCGGCTCCACGCGCTTCGTCGTCAGCAACGTCTGCACCCCCCGCACGCGGGCGCCGGTCTTGACGGCGTTGGGGAAACGGACCCGGTCGACCCCGTAGTTGATGGCCCGGGAGACCCCGCGCACCTCGGAGATCTGGCGCCGGAAGTGCGGCATCAGCGACAGGGTGAGGAACCCGTGGGCAATGGTCGTCCCCCAGGGCGACTCCGCCGCCGCGCGTCGGCGGTCGACGTGGATCCACTGGGGGTCGAGGGTCACCTCGGCGAACCGGTCGATCATCTCCTGGGTCACCGTCATCCACTCGCTCGCGCCGAGCTCGGTGCCCGCCAGCGCCTCGAGCGCGTCGAGGCCGTCGATTGCACGCATGCCTGCTCCCTGTCTCCGCTGCTTCGAACCGCCCGACCGCGCCGTCATGCCGCGCCGGCTCGGGTAGTATAGGCGCCCGTGGCAAGATCGCACCGGGATGCAGCCATCGTGAGCCCAGTCGTCGATCCCGAGGTCATCGAGGTCCGCACCGACGAGCAGCTCGACCGCACGCGGCTCGAGCCGTGGCTGCGCGCGCGGCTGCCCGAGGCGGCGGGGCCGCTGGCGATCCGGCAGTTCGGGGGCGGGCACGCCAACCTGACCTACCTGCTCCGGTTCGGCGCGACCGAGTACGTGCTGCGCCGCCCCCCGCTGGGGCCGGTCGCCCCCACCGCCCACGACATGGCGCGCGAGCACCGGGTGCTGGCCCGCCTCGGCGACGCCTTCCCCCTGGCGCCGTACAGCTACGCGCTCTGCACCGACCCCGAGGTCCTCGGCGTCGACTTCCACGTCCTGGAGCGCCGTCAGGGCATCGTCATCCGCCGCGACCTGCCCCCTGACCTCAACGATCGGCCCGACCTGCAGCAGCGCATCGGCGAGATGATCGTGGACGTCCTCGCCGACCTCCACGCCGTCGACCCGGCCGCGGTCAGCCTGGGCGATCTGGGGCGCCCCGAGGGCTTCGTGCAGCGGCAGCTCGACGGCTGGCGCCGACGCTGGCGCGCGGCCAGCGACCGGGACGTCGAGGACGTCGACCGGATGCTGCGCTGGCTCGACGGCGGGGTCCCCGCGCCGCAGGCCACGGCCTTGCTTCACAACGACTACAAGCTCGACAATCTGATGGTCGACGCGGACGACCCCGCGACCCCCGTCGCCGTCTTCGACTGGGACATGGCCACGCGCGGCGACCCCCTGATGGACCTGGGATATCTGCTGAACTTCTGGAACGAGCCGGGCGACGACCCGCGCTGGCACCACGTCTCGCGGATGCCGACGAACCACCCGGGGTTCCCCACCCGCGCCGACGTGGTCGAGCGCTACGCCCGCCGCAGCGGCCTCGACCTGGAGCGCATCGCCTGGTACCACGTCTTCGGGGTGTTCAAGCTGGCCGTCATCGTGCAGCAGATTTACATCCGGTACCTTCGCGGGCAGACCCGGGACGCCCGCTTCGCCGACTACGACGTCCGCGTGCGCGACCTCGCGCGGAAGGGCGTCGAGCTGATGCGCGGGTGAAGGAGTCCGGGATGCCGGTCACCCCTCGGGGCCGAGCGCGACGTCGGCGGACGCCGCTTGGGCCGCTGACGGAAGCAGCCCGGCCGAGCCCCACGCGCGCCAACCCCGCCTGCGACGGGCGGCGCCCGGGTGCGGCGGGCAACCGCGTATCGATCACCGTCCTTGCCGACGCCGGGCCGTCGCCGGCGGCCGACCGCCGATCGCCATGAACGAGCCGGACGCCCCCGCCCCGCTCCCCGCGGCCAGCATCGACCGGCTCTTCGACCGGCTCGAGTCCGGCGACGGCGCCGCCGTCACCGAGCTCATGCCGCTCGTCTACGACGAGCTGCGCCGTCTCGCGCGCCGCTACGTGCGGCAGGAACGCGCCGCGAGCGTCCAGGCCACCGACCTCGTGCACGAGGCGTACCTGCGGCTGGCCCGCGACCGGCCCCGCCGCTGGCAGGGCCGCACCCACTTCCTCGCCATCGCCGCGATCGGGATGCGGCGCGTGCTGGTCGAGCGGGCGCGGGCGCGCGGCGCGCGGAAGCGGGGCGGCGACCGCGTCCAGGTGACCCTGGACGACGCACTCGTCGCCGCCCCGGGAACGACCGTCGACCTGCTCGCCATCGACCGTGCGCTGTCGGCCCTCGCGGCCCTCGACGCCCGCCAGGCCCGCATCGTCGAGCTGCGGTTCTTCGCGGGGATGACGGTCGAGGAAGCGGCCGAGGCGACGGGCGTGTCGCCGGCCACCGTCAAGCGCGACTGGACGCTGGCCCGGGCCTGGCTGCAACGAGAGCTGGCGACCGGACCGAAGGGAGCCGGGCAGCACGGTGGATGCTGAGCGCTGGCAGCGGGTCGGCGAGCTGTTTCACCGGGCGCTCGAGCAGGGCGCCGACGAGCGCTCCCGGTTCCTCGACGACGCCTGCCGCGACGATCCGGCGTTGAGGGCCGAGGTCGAGTCGCTTCTCGCGCACCACGAGAACAGCTCGCCCCCGGCCGTGCCGACCCCGGCCGGGGAGGCGACGCTCACGCGCGAGGGCACCGCCGAGCGCGATTCGCTCGCCGGCCGGCAGCTGGGCCCCTACCGCATCACCCGCAAGCTCGGCGAGGGCGGCATGGGGGTGGTGCATCTCGCCGAGGACACGCGGCTCCGCCGGCTGGTCGCGATCAAGGCGCTGCCCGCGCGGTTCACCCGGGACGAGCGTCGCCAGCGGCGCCTGCGCCGCGAGGCGCGCGCCGCGGCCAGCCTCGCCCATCCCGGAATCGCCACCGTCTATGCGCTCGAGGAGTTCGACGACACCCTCTGCATCGTCAGCGAGTACGTGCCGGGCGCGACGCTGCGGCAGGAGCTGGACGGCGGAGCGCTGCCGCCGGCCGCGCTGCTCGACACCGCGATCGAGATTGCCCGCGCCCTCGCGGCCGCGCACGCGGGGAACGTCCTGCATCGGGACCTGAAGCCGGACAACGTCATCCGCACCGCCGACGCCGGCATCAAGCTCGTCGACTTCGGACTGGCCCGCTTCGACGATCCGGAGGGCGGCGCCCTCGCCTCGGCCACCCAGCTCACCGCACCCGGCGCGATGCTGGGCACTCCCGGCTACATGGCCCCGGAACAGATTCGGGGCGAGGGAGTGGACGCCCGCACCGACATCTTCGCCTTCGGGGTGCTGCTGTTCGAGCTCGCCACGGCCCGGCATCCGTTCAGCGCCTCGGGCCCGGTGTCGATGGTCGCGCGGGTGCTCGAAGCGACCGCCCCCGACCTCCTGGCGTCCGCGCCGGCCTGTCCGCCGGCCCTGCAGGACATCGTCCACCGGTGCCTGCAGAAGGAGCCCGCGCGGCGCTACGCCTCGACGCGCAAGCTGGTCGGCGACCTCGAACGGGCCCGCGGGGGCCCCACCGCCTCCGCCGCCCGGCCCGCGACCGACGACGCCGCGCAGTCGGTCGACGCCCCGGCCCGCGGCGAGCGGTACAGCCCGGTGTGGTGGTGGCAGTTCCACCAGCGGGCGGCGGGGTGCGTCTACTACGCGATGCTGTATCCCCTGTGGCGCGTGCGGGAATGGGCGCCCGCGCCGTGGGGATCGGCGGTGTTCTTCCTGGCCCTGGCCGCGGTGCTCGTCGCCGCGAACCTCCGGTTCCACCTCTCCTTCACGGCGCGGTTCACGCCCGTGCATCTCGACCTCCAGCAGACTCAGGTCGCGCCCTGGATTCGCGCCGCCGACTGGGTGTTCGTCGTCCTCCTGCTGGCCGCGACCGCCCTGCTCGCCGAGGCCCGCCCCGCCTGGGCCAGCCTGACCGCGGGGGTGGGCGTGGTCAGCGCCCTCACCTTCCTCGTCATCGAGCCGGCCACCACACGCGCCGCATTCCGCCACCGCCCCACCGCCCCGTCGTGACGGCGTCCCGGCGCAAGGCCCCGCCAATCCGCCACTGCCCCACCGACCGGCCCCGACGGCGTCCCGACCCGAGGCCCCTCCAAGCGACGGAAGGCCGGCGACGCGAGGGCGAGGAACCGCCGGCGGGTTGGATGGGCGGCGGCGTGCACGGCCGTCGACCCGTCAGTGAGGCCTGGGGCCGGCGGCAGGCCCCGTCGTCCCCGGGACGGGAGCGACCGGCGTCACGCGCCGCCCGTGAGCCGGCGCCGGGCCGCCTCCAGGGTGAACGTCAGCTTCTCGCGGGGAACGCTCGTCACGAACGGCCGGGCCACGATTCCCAGGAGGAAGGGGATGCCCCGGGTCAGGGTGATCGACTCGCACTGCATGAGGGTGCCCTCGTCGCGCTCCTCGAACGAGCAGTAGTTGTTCAGGCGCCACGCGAACCCGCGATCGTCTCCCTCGGGCTTCGTGCGTTCCCGCGGCGTGTCCGGGTGCTCGATCTCCAGGATGAGGGTGCTGCGGCTGGGCACGTGCATGCGCGAGTCGCCGACCGCGACGAACTCGACGCTGTGCTCCGTCTCGGCCACCCACGTCAGGACCTTCCGGGTGTACAGCCGCAGGTAGACATCGAAGCGGTTGTCCTCGTGCGACCGGACCTCCGACGCCCGGATGTCGGGCGCGTAGATTTCGGGGTAGCTGCCGTAGTCCTGCACCATCGCGATCGTCCGGTCGAGGGCGACCCCGGGGATGAGCACCGTCCCGATCCAGTGGTGCACCATGCCCGACGGGATGTCGACCTCGTCTCCGCCCTCCCGCGTCTCGAGCCGCTCGACGACGACCTCGCCGGACCGCAGCCGGGCGAGCGCCTCGTCCCGTTCGGAGGCGCCGAGGCGGTCGAGCCACAGGAACGGCGCCTCGCCGTCGACCTCCGTCCGCATGCGCTCCTCGGTCAGCTGCACGTAGCGGTCGAAGGCGCGAACCGTCTGCGGCTTCAGCTCCACCGCGGCCGCCGATGCCGCCGAGGCGGCCAGGGCCGTGCACACGATCGCCACCGAACCTGTCAGTCTCATCATCGCCCCTCGGATCACCGGCCCGTTGCACCGGCAGCCGTCACCGGCCGCGTTCATCCAGACAATGCGCAGAACGCGCGGAGATCGGCTCAAGGCCAGGCTCCGCCTCAGACCAGCAAGACATGCAGGCCGAGCCCTATCGATGGCAAGAACACGATCAAGACTTTGGCTCACCTGTAGAGATGCCGGCCGGTCAAGGAGTCTAGAATAGCCAAGACTGCGGACGGTCCCACCGCCCCGGCACGCCTCGGCAACCGTTTGGAAGGACTCACCCATGTCTGAAACCCGCGCACGAATTGTCCGCCGTGGCATCCTCGTCCTCGCGCTCGCCGCGGCCGCCGGCGCCGCCCCGGACGCCCGGGGCCAGGACACGGACTGGCCCGTCTACCTCGGCGACGCCGGCCGGTCGCACTACTCCGAGCTGGACCAGATCGACCGCGGCAACGTCCACGAGCTCGAGGTGGCGTGGACCTACGACTCCGGCGAGCTGCGCGAGGGCGGCTCCACCATGTACACGAGCCCCCTCGTCGTCAACGGCGTGCTCTACGGCCTGTCTCCGAGGCTCGTCGCCTTCGCCCTCGACGCGGCCACCGGGGCCGAGCTGTGGCGCCACGACCCGGGCCTGCCGGGGGCGGCGCAGCGCGGGCTGATGTGGTGGGAGGGCGACGGCGGCCCCCGGCTGTTCTACACCGCGGGCCGCATCCTCATCGCCCTCGACCCGGCGACGGGCGGGCCCGTCGAGGCGTTCGGCGACGGCGGGCGCCTCGACCTCACGCCGCCCGGCGAGTCGGGGCCGCTGACGGTGACCGCGCCCGGCGTGGTGTTCGAGGACCGGCTCGTGTTCGGCTTCTCCACCTCCGAGAGCGACGGGGCCCTGCCCGGCAGCATCCGCGCCTTCGACGCCGGCACCGGCGACCTCGAGTGGCAGTTCGACAGCATCCCGCGCCCCGACGACCCCGGGGCCGAGACCTGGGCCCCCGGCTCGCTCGAAAACGCCGGGGGCGCGAACACGTGGACGGCGATGGCCCTCGACGAGGAGCGCGGCGTGCTCTTCGTCCCCACCGGGTCGGCCACGCCCGACTTCTACGGCCGCCGCCGCCCCGGCGACAACCTGTACGCGAACTGCCTGCTCGCCCTCGACGCCGGCACCGGCGAGCTGCGCTGGCACTTCCAGCTGGTGCGGCACGACATCTGGGACCGCGACCTGCCCGCGCCGCCGACCCTGGTCGAGCTCGAGCGCGACGGGACGGTCGTCGACGCGGTGGCCGTGACGACCAAGTCGGGGCACCTGTACGTGTTCGACCGCGACACCGGCGAGTCGCTCTACGAGATTATCGAGGAGGAGACCCTGCCCAGCGAGCTGCCGGGCGAGGTGCCGGTCCCGACCCAGCCGGTCTCGGCCGTCGCGGTGACCCGCCAGGCGTTCGAGCTGACCACCCGCAGCCCCGAGGCCACCGCGTTCGTGCAGGAGGTCATCGCCGACTTCGATCTCCGGCCGTGGGCGCCGCCGACCCTCGACGGCACCCTGTTCTTCCCCGGCTACGACGGCGGGGCCGAGTGGGGCGGCTCGGCGTTCGACCCCGCCACGAACCGGCTGGTCGTCAACATGTCGGAGATCGGCGGCATCCTGCAGATGTACGAGATCCCCGTCGGCTACAGCGACGGGGGCGTGTACGCCGAGCACTGCGGCAGCTGCCACGGCCCCGACCTCGAAGGGACGTCGAACGGCCCGAGCCTCGACGGCGTCGTCGACCGGATCGGCCGGCGCGAGATCGACGCCATCCTGCGCGAGGGGCGCGGCCGCATGCCTCCCTTCGGGCATCTCGAGGAGATCGAGCGCCGGGGCGTGCTGCGGCACCTCGCGGCGCCGGCCGCGGCGCGGGCGGCCGAGGCGCCGAGCACCGAGGTCCGCTACGCCCACGGCGGGTACCGCTGGGTGCGCGACCACGAGGGCCTGCCCGGCAACACGCCGCCGTGGGGCACCCTCACGTCGATAGACCTCGCCACCGGCGAGTTCGACTGGCAGGTGCCGTTCGGCGGCTACCTCGGGCACGAGGGACTGGGGTACGGGTCGGAGAACTACGGAGGGCCGGTGGTGACGGCGGGCGGGCTCGTCTTCATCGCGGCCACGCCGGACAAGCGGTTCCGCGCCTTCGACGTCCGGACCGGCGAGGAGCTGTGGCAGGCGGAGCTGCCGGCGGCGGGCTTCTCGACGCCGGTGACCTACACCGCCGGCGGGCGGCAGTACGTAGTCATCGCGGCCGGCGGCGGGCGCCGGGGGCCGCCGTCGGGGTCGGAGTACTGGGCGTTCAGCCTGCCCGTGGAGTGACGGGACGCCCCGCCGCCGCCAGCGTCCTCCAGGCTGCGGCGGATCGGCCACTCCTCCGCGGTCGAGGCCTCGCTCACCCTCGACCGGTCCACCCGCCGGCTGATTCAGCAGGGACTCCGCAACGAGGGCTACATCCCCGTACCACTTGAGGTCGGAATCGGAAGAGGCGCGAAGGAGTCAGCGTGAAGCGAATCGAGAGCCCGCTCGTCTGGACGGCCCTGGCGTTCGCCGTGCTCGCGCTCCCGTGCGCGTCGTCGGCGTCCGTGACGCCGCGGAACGATCCGCAGGAGCAGGGCGAGGAGCCGACAGACACGCCGGCCGGCGAGCTGGGCCGCGCGCTCGGGATGACGCCGGCCGAGGTCGAGGCCCTGGGACTGTCGCCGGACGAGATGCAGCGGCTGCTCGCGGGATTCACGGAGGAGGCGGTGGTCGTCGGCTCCCGCGCCCAGCCCCGCAGCGCCACCGAGTCGGCGGTCCCCGTGGACGTGCTGGCCGCCACCGACCTCGTCAGCCGGGGGGCCGGCGACCTGAAGGACCAGCTCCGCACCATCGTCCCGTCGTTCAACACCAACACCCAGCCCATCAGCGGCGGCTCGACGGTGGTCCGGCCCGCCATGCTCCGCAACCTGGCGCCGGACCACACGCTGATCCTCGTCAACGGCAAGCGCCGCCACCGCTCGTCGATAGTCGACTGGCACGGCGGCAACGGCGTGGCGTTCGGCTCGCAGGCGCCCGACATCTCCGCCATTCCCGCGATTGCCCTGCGGCAGATCGAGGTGCTGCGCGACGGCGCCGCGGCCCAGTACGGCTCGGACGCCATCGCCGGCGTGATGAACTTCCAGCTCAAGGACGCCCGCTCGGGCGGCAGCGTCGAGCTCAACACGGGGGTGTACCGCGCCGGCGACGGGGAATCGGCCCAGCTCGCCGGCAACGTCGGCCTGCCGCTCGGCGCCACCGGGTTCGCCAACCTCAGCCTGGAGTACGGCAACGCGAACCCGACCGACCGGGCCGCCCCGCGCCGCGACGCGATGGCGCTCCGCGCGGCCGGCAACACGCACGTCCGCTCCGACCGTCCGCAGGTGTGGGGCGACCCGGACGTCGACGACGATCTGAAGCTGTTCGGCAACTTCGGCTACGCCCTGCCGGGCGGGGTGGAGCTGTACTCCCACACCAGCTACTCCACGCGGAAGGTGAGCTACGGCATCTTCTTCCGGAACCCGAACACGCGGCTCGGGGTGTTCAGCAACGACCGCGGCCGCACGCTGCTGGTGGGCGACGTGCTCGCGGCGAGCGGCATGGGCGCGGCCAACTGCCCGACGGTCGCCGTCACCGACCTCGTGCCGGACCCCGTCGCGCTGCAGCAGGTGGCCGACGACCCGAACTGCTTCACGTTCCAGGAGCTGTTCCCCGGCGGCTTCACGCCGCAGACGGGAGGAACGGCGACCGAGGCGTCGCTCGTCGGCGGCGTGCGCGGCGGCACGTCCGGGGGCTTCAACTGGGACCTGAGCGGCTCGGTGGGCGCGCACCGCGCCGACTTCTTCGTCCGCGACACCATCAATGCATCGCTCGGCCTCGCATCGCCGAACGCGTTCGACGTCGGCCGGAACCGGCAGCGGGACGTCAACGTCAACTTCGACGTCTCGCATGCCGCCACCGACCGGGTCCATCTCGCCGCCGGCGCGGAATGGCGCGACGAGCAGTACGGCGTGCGCGCGGGCGACCCCGCGGGATGGGAGATCGGTCCGTACGCGGCGCAGCGCTTCACGGCCGGCTCGAACGGCGTCTTCGCCTACACCCCGCAGCAGGCGGGCGCCTGGAGCCGCCACAACGTCGCGGCCTACGGCGACCTCGAGGTGACCGGCACGGACGACGCCTGGACCGTGGGCGCGGCGGTCCGCGTCGAGAACTTCGAGGACTTCGGCACGACGACCAACGGCAAGCTGTCGGGCCGCTTCCGCTTCGTGCGGGGCAGCGTGAGCACGGGGTTCCGGGCGCCGACCCCCGGCCAGCAGAACGGCCTGCAAATCCAGAGCTGGTTCGACCCGACGGTCGGCGACCTGGTCAACAACGCGGTCATCCCCTCGATCTCGCCGGTGGCGCGGCTGCGCGGCGGGGCGCCGCTCGAGCCCGAGACGTCGGTCAACTACACCGCGGGCGTCGTGTTCGGCGGCGGTCCCTTCACCCTCACCGCCGACTACTTCCGCATCGACGTGTCCGACCGGATCGGCATCACGAGCAACTTCACGCTGACTCCGGCCGAGACCGCCGCGGTCGTGGCCGGGGGGTTCGGGGCCGCCGAGAGCGTGAGGAACTACCGGTTCTTCACCAACGCCTTCGGCACGACCTCGCAGGGCGTCGACGTCGTCTCGACCTGGACGCCGCTCGCGCTGCGCGGGAACACCGTCATCAGCGCCGTCTTCAACCACACCGACACCGAGGTGACGGACAACGCCAAGGGGCTGCTCGACGGCCGGCGGCTCGCCGAGTACGCCTACGCGCTGCCGCGCACGCGCTGGAACGTCGGCGTCACGCAGCGCGTCGGGGGGGCGAGCCTGCTCGGCCGCCTCAGCTACTACAGCGGCTGGTACGACTACGACAGCGGGTACGGGACGGTCTTCGATCCGTCGGGCGGTCTGGAGCAGGGCTTCTTCGACGGCCGGCCGATCGTCGACCTGGAGCTGAGCGTACCCCTGGGGCGGAGCACGACGCTGGCCCTCGGGGGACAGAACGTCTTCGACACCTATTCGCAGGTGTCGGTCATCGCCAACGCGGTCGGCGAGCAGTACAGCGAGTACATGCCGTGGGGCTACAGCGGCGCCTACTACTACGCGCGCGTCGGCTACGACTGGGGCGACTGAGCCCGGCTCGTCCGTACCGGGGCCGGCCTTCAGGTCGCCCGAATGGCGGGGCTCGTTCCAGAAGTCGGAGTGGGCGACGTCGCCCAAGGCAGATGAATCGTGTCCTGGTCCTTGACGGTCGAAGGACGTCGCACTGCAGAACATCGGGGCTCGGCGACGCCCCCGCAACAAGCTGGGCTTTGCGCTGCAGCTGTGCGTGCTCCGCCACCCGGGCCGCCTGCTGGCTCCGGGCGAGTTCGTGTCGCCGGCCGTCGTGGATTTCATCGGACTCCAGCTCGACCTGGAGCGCCGTGACAGACGCGCCGTCCGCCCCCGCGTGGTTGCAAGGATGATACGATCCAGCCGTGAAGACTATCGCCATCCCTGACCTGCGCACGCATCCGCAGCAGGTTCATGGCCGCGAGGAGGCCCTGCTGACCGCGGCCAACGGTCGACCGGTCGCCGTACTGCTGCCTGTCGACGCCGGTTCCGTCGACGAGACGCTCGAGGTCGTACGTCGCGCCCGTGGTCTCGAAGCCCTCCGGGCGATTCGCCGAGAGAGCCAATCGAGCGGCGTCGCCCGCATGACGTCGGCGGACATCGATGCGCTTGTCACCCGCACACGTCGTTCACGGCCCCGTTGAGTGCGGGGATGCAGATCGTACTCGACACGAATGTCCTCGTTTCCGGTCTGCTCTCCGCTACAGGTCCACCCGGTCGCATCGTCTGCTCTCGCCGGACATCTGGAGCTCATATTCGACGATGCGATTCGTCGAGAGTACGAGGACGTACTCCGGCGACCGGAGCTGGCGCTGCCACCGGGTCGCGTCGATGTTCTGTTTGCAACCATCGACGAATTCGGTCGTCGAGTACCGGCGGTTCCACCGTGGTCGACGAGACTGCCCGATCCGAACGACGGGATGTTTCTCGCCGTTGCGGCGGCAACCACGAGCGTTGTTGAGACCGGCAACATCCGACACTTCCCATCACGTTGCCGCGGCGGCGTGGTGGTCCTCACGCCGCGTCAGTTCGTCGAATCGCACATCTGAAGTTGGCGTACCCATTGCCGCTTCGGCCTCCTGAGCCTGACCGAGAGATCTGGACAGAGTCGGGGCGGCTGGGCCGACCCGCGGCTGCCCGTCCTTAGCCGGCGCCGCTCGGGGCGACCTGGACACCGGGTTGCCGCGCTGACACCCGGCCCGGCGCGGTCTCGCCGCAGCATGGCGGACTCACGGACTGCCCCCTCATCCCGACTCAAGCGTTCCCGCCGCCGCGGGGGCCACGACTCGAAGGCGTGTGGTCAACAGGTGCACGTGCGACCAGAGCGCTTGGGTCCTGTAACGGATCACGACTTGTCGGTCGCCCCGGCCGTCGTGCCCGGGTCCGGCCGTCCGGCCGCCGGCAGCGCCGGAACTGGTAGAGGATCTCAAGAATTTTCGCGTCCCCTGTTCGGTTTCCGCCGCTCAGTCGCCTTATAGATGGGTCAGGTAGTGAAGATCCGGACGGGCGGGCCGATTCGGAATCGGCGCCCGTCCTCCAAGGACGAGAACGGCGCAGGAAACCAGGGCGAGCCGGGCCACACTCTCGACGAAACGGCACTCCCCTGGTCGGCGAAGAGGCGCAGGAGATCAGCGATGGCATCCCTCAGGCGCACCGTCCGTCTTCCGCTGGCGTTCGTCGTGTGCGTGCTCATGGTCGCTAGCGTGGCCGCAACGCCCGGCGTTGCTGTCGGGGAATCCCTGGCGGCGGCTGCCCCCCAGGACCCCTCCGACGTCGAGGCCTCGCTCGCCCTCGGCCGGTCCACCCGACGGCTGATTCAGCAGGGGCTCCGCAATGAGGGGTTCCACCCCGGCACACCCGACGGCCTGTTCGGCCCGCGGACCCGCGCCGCGATTCGGGAGTGGCAGCAGTCGCGAGGGGCATCAACGACGGGGTACTTGAACGACGCGGAGGCGGAGCTTCTTCGAGCGGCCGCCGCACCGCCGCCGGCAGTGCCCGAAGCTTCCCCGCCGCTCGAGGCGGTTGCCGCCGTCGACCCGAGCGCCTCGTCGTCGTCGGCCGCTCTCGCTTCCACACCGCCAGAGACCGACCCCAGTCCGGCGTCGCCAGCCACCGTTGCCGTCGAAGAAGTCGACCCGCAGAACGCCGCCGAGACGAACACCCAGCCGCCGCCCCGCGCCCGTGACGCCGACGGCACTGTCCAACTGCCGCCTGAAATCCTCGTTGATCGGCATCTCCTCCGGGCCGAACGGCTTCTCGCCGCCGGCGGCCCCGCCGACGCCCTCGAGGAGATGAACGCGGTCCTCGCGCTTCAGGAGGAGCACGACCTCGTGTTGCAGGACGGCTTCGACTTCGAGTACGCGCAGGTGGCCTACGCCGCCGAACGGACCGAGACGGCCATCGCGTCGTTGAACCAGTACCTGGCGACCGCCGGGCGGCAGGGCGAGTTCTACCGGGAGGCGCTAGAGCTGCTCGATTCCGCCGAAGTGCGCCTCGAGCGGGAGGCGGCGGAGCGGCGGCGGGCTGAGGCGGCACGGCGACGCGCCGAAGCGGAACGCCGGCACGCCGCACGCTGGCCCGCCGGGCACGTGTTCCGGGACTGCGAGACGTGCCCCGAGATGGTGGTGCTACCGGGGAGCACTGTGGCACTCGGCCGATACGAGGTCACCCTCGGCGAGTACCGGGCGTTCGCGGCCGCGACCGACGGCGGGGCCGGTGGCGGCTGTGACACCTCGCACGATGGTGACTATTCGTGGCGGAACCCCAATTTTCCGCAGACGGACCGCCATCCCGTGACGTGCGTGAGCTGGGACGACGCGCAGGCGTATCTGTCCTGGCTGAGCCAGGTGTCGGACGTGACGTACCGGTTGCCGAGCGGCAACCAGTTCATGCGGGGGGCGCGGGACTCTCAGCGCGGGTGCGACCGCGACCGGACAGGTCGCGACGGCACCTGCCCGGTCGGCACCTACGGCACCAACGGCTTGGGTCTGTCGGACATGCTGGGGAATGTGTGGGAGTGGACGTCCGAATGCCGCGAGGGCGACTGCGGCCGCCGGTACGCCCTCGGCCCCGGCTGGCCCTACCCGAGTGAACTCCCCAACCTGTATAATGGCATTCGTCCCCCCGATTCCCGCGACAACGCCACTGGTTTCCGCGTTGCGAGAACGCTGCAGTAGCCTGATGCCCGAGTTAACAGATGACCGCTTATCCGACCCAACCCCGCTCCGCGCCAGCCCCCGCCCAACACGCTCTACGCGAGCCGCTCCCGCGTCGCGAAAGTCTCGTCTGGACCCCCAGATCTACGGCTCCGGCGCGAACTGGCGCTCGCCCTCAACTTGCGGTAGGATGGCCCTTGATGGCGGTGGTTTACCGACGATGAAGCTTTCGCAACTCCTCGTCGGTGCGGTGCTAACATTCGCCCTCGTCGCTCCTGGTGCTCGGGCCGGGGCCGCGGGGCCCCGGCCCGAGCACCAGGGGCGGCCGCGACGTCAACCGCCCCCGCCCGCAACCGCCTCCGAGGCAGAAAACCTGTTCTCGCAGTCGATCATGAACAGTACCAACTCGGCGAGCATCGCCGCCTTCCTGTTTAGCGAGGACCCCGGCCACAACGCCACCGATTGTCGCCGCCCGTCTGGCGTGAATCCACCAGCGGGGGAAGGTGACCCTTGCGGGAGGCTGCGGGGCCCCCGCACCCAGTTAAACCGACGAGCCGTTATCGGATCCATGGAACGCAGGGAGCGTACCCACTATGCAGATGCAGAACAAAGACTTGATCCATCCCACAGTCGAGGCTGAGTTGAGAGCGTTGAAGGATATCCTGTCACACCTCCTAGCCGAGTTTCCCGACGTCCGCACGAAAGTAGCGGCCAACTTAGGCACGAAAGGCGGTGTCCCTCTCGCCAGCGATGCTCAACCCGTGGAGGATGTGGATTACGCGACGGTGGTACGCGCAATATTGTACCCACAGATCGACTGATTGAGGGTATAGGTACAGCAGATCCTCAGAACGCCTAAATGTATTGAAAACGAGAGGTAGAACCCAATGACTCAGATGTCCCCCGAAGAGTACTTCGCTAACGCCGAACTCGGGGATCCCCGTTGGCTCACAACGATGGCCAACCTGCCCATTTTGTTGCGTAGTCGCGGCGCCCTTCCTGACGACCTTTCGAACTTACCGGGTGCCGTTAGTGGCAGCACAGTCTTGTCCTTTACGTCTCCTGCTTCGGAGCAGCAGATAAGGGATGTCCTTCTCGGCACCCTAGTGGCATCTCGGATGGCAGACAGCGCGCACCCTGATAGATTTGCGAACACAACCACCATACAGAACTGGTATCGCAAGTATTCCGAGGTCCTCCAGATGGCGGGCTGGTCACCTGGCTCTTCGGCACTGGTGCGCCAGGATATTAGTGGAGCGTCGTTCCGCATGGACGAGGAGGCGCTGACTATTCTTCGCAGTGTGATGTCACCTGGCGATAGCGGACTAAACCCCTTAATGGACACGCTCGCCGCCTTAGAGTCTACGGCCAACGAAGACGAGCTGCGTCTTTTTGAGTTCCATTCATCATTAGGCACTTACGGCAACTTCCTGCTTGGGACTGCGGAAGTAACAAATGAGGGACTAACTATGACCATAGGTTACTACTATTTCAAGGTAATAGAGAATCGCAGACGATTTCTCTTCTTCACTTGGGACTCTACGCGTACGGAATTCTGGGCCTCGGTTCAGCGCATAACGTTGGTAGAGTCCATTTTTGCCCGGGTCCGCCCCCGAATAGAACAACTTGTGGCTCAGGCGTCTATTAATTATTTTGCGCCTGTTTCCGCTAACTGATTAACGCAACGGCGGGGGGTCAGAGAGTCGGCCGCCTTCTTCGACAGGGGGGAGGGGTGGGGAGGCCGCAGGAGACGATCCCGAGCGTTCCCGTGCTGCCGCCCCAAGCGGAGTGGTCGATTACCGCCGCGGCAACGGATCAAGACCCTCTAGCCTGCATTATTCGCGAAGGTCGAGAATCAGTCACCGACGGGGCCTACTCGACCGCGAGGGAGCCTCTCGGACGCGGCGGCGGGCGCGGCAGGAGGCGTAGAGTGGCCCTTCACGGCGCCGGAGCGGTCGCGGAGGCCAAGTTGGGGGAAGGCTTTGCCGGTACGGGCGGTGCCGCCCGGGACCGAGGCGTGCGCCGAGCCTCGCGCGGGCTCTGACTAACCCGCGTGGGCGCCAAGCGCAAGGGCGATGCGCCGCCACGCGTGGAGATGGGGTGTCGCCCGTGGTAGATGCAGGACGATGCGGCGCGCCGAGCCGACGACATGCACCCCCAGCTTCAGCAGCCGGTCGCGCAGCCACGTCACCTGGGTGCGGGCACAGCTGGTCCGCGCCGCCCGCAGCCGCAGCTCCTGCATGAGTACGTAGGCGGCCGCGGTCAGCAACACGCGCAACTGGTTCGCCAGGAACTTGCAGCAGCTCGTGCGGTCGATCTGCAGGCCGTCCAGCAACTCCTTGATCCGGTTCTCGATGTCCCCGCGGGCGCAGTAGACCCACTCGTAGACGAAGCGCGAGCTCTCCAAGAGATTCGTCACGACGAAGCGCGGATTGTCCCGCGGCTCGCGACCCTTGAGCCGGACCACCTCCGCCTTGATCACGACCCGGCGTTCGTGGCCCCACGTGCCGGCTGCGTAGCGGGTGTCGGTATAGACGTGCTCGGTTCGGCCACTGGCCTCGCTCTGCGCGCGGGCCACCGCCATCGCGGATTCGGCATGCCGCTGCAACACCGCGTTCTTGCCCATCGCGACCACGTAGTCGAGCCCCGGTTCGGCATCCAGGAAATCGAGGATCTCCGGGGTCGCAAAGCCCCCGTCGAGCCGGACGAGAAACGGCGTCGACGGAAACGCCGCCCGCAGCATCGGCAGCAGCCGACACAGCAGGCCCAGGGTCCCGTCGGCCGCCACCGCGTTCCCCGGCCGCAGCACCGCCGCGCACAGATACTGCTCCTTCTCGTCGTTGAAAGTCAGGAACGCGAGCAGCGGCAGATAGCACCAACTGTCGTAGTGCCCGTTGAAGAACGTGAGCTGTTGCGCGCCATGCGTCCGGTCGTCGGTCGGATCCAGATCGATGGTGATCCGCCACACCCGCCGGTGCAGGCGGCGCCGATGCCGCTCGATCACGCTCGCCGCCAACTCCCGCGCCATTCGGTAGAGCGCGCCGCGGCCCGCGCCGTTCTCGAACCGCGAGATCGTCGGCTGCGACGCCAGGGGCGCGCCGGCCACCGGGTCTCGCCCGAGCAGTAGCTTGTGGATGGGGTCCTCCGCCAAGTGGTCCGCGTCGTTGCCGTCGGGATGACCGCACGCGATGCCGAAGATCCGCTGTCCGACCAGCTCCGCGAGCGTGTGCCGAATCTTCTCCGGCGCGCGCTTGTCGGCGAGACACCCGGCAAACGCCTTGACGAGGCCGTACACGCGCTCGGCCGCCTTGAGCAGGACGCCGCCGCCGTCGGAACTCGCCTGCTCGCGGTTGAACGTCGCGACGAGGGGCTTGTCGAAGAGATCCGGGAACAGGACAGTCTGTGATATCTTGTCGGGTGTCACGCAGGGGTCTCCGTTGTGGCTAAACGCTTGTCAACACAACGTTTGTACCACACGGAGGCCCCTGTGTCTCCCCCAGAATCACCATCTTCGCGAATAATCCAGGCTAGTCGCTCACTCGCCTGCCTCTGTATCCTGTCAACCAAACCACCCTCACTAACGCCGCGCACAATTACTGCCGCCTCGCTGCTAGCAAGCACGGCCAACAGTTCTCGCAGTACGGCGTCCTCAAGAACGAAGGCCAAGTCAATGGCGCGCAGCAGAGATGTGTAGCGGCGCGACAGAGTGCTATCCGCCGCTACACTCAAGGGCTGCAAATGGCGCAGCGTGACGTTCCGGAGCGTAGACAGAGTCTCATCGTCGGCGAGCCAAGCCGCGTACCGATCATCACTACTAGCCCGCTCGACCATCATCCTCAAGGTCAGGAGTCCTCCGGCGACGAGGCGGGTGTCTGTCATTGATGTCGAGGATGCAACCACGTCCAGAACGTGGGTAGCTGCCTCGGGACCAAACGCAATCAGCGCCCGGGGTGCCAGCAGCCCAGATCCCATCGCTTGCGTCAGCGCGGGGATCGCAGCAGGATCCTCCATCTCAACGACTGCCTGCAAAAGGAAGAATGGGGTTTCGTGGTCCGCATATGACCAAGTGGCGGCCTGCTGACTCGCTAGGAGAGTACCGATTAGGGCGTCGCGCAAATCCTGTCCCCGCTCACTTACCGGGATGGACGATACCTCACCCAATAAGTCAGCCAAGCTCGGCTGATTCTCGCGACGTTCTGCCCGTCCAGAATACTGTCGAAGGTCTGCGGCTATTTCGGACTGGATTCTCTGGCCGCCAGCACTCACCGGGGCCAATGCTGCTGGGTGCTCGTGGCTCCATTGCACGTGAATGATATTGTACTCGTAGTCGTCTCTTTCTGAGACCCACTCGGCGCCCGCGTTTGTAGCTGCCGTCCTCAGAGCACCGTACTGTGCCCCCAGTGTTCCGGTACGAATATCCACCGCTAGCCTGCATTATTCGCGAAGGTCGAGAATCAGTCACCGACGGGGCCTACTCGACCGCGAGGGAGCCTCTCGGACGCGGCGGCGGGCGCGGCAGGAGGCGTAGAGTGGCCCTTCACGGCGCCGGAGCGGTCGCGGAGGCCAAGTTGGGGGAAGGCTTTGCCGGTACGGGCGGTGCCGCCCGGGACCGAGGCGTGCGCCGAGCCTCGCGCGGGCTCTGACTAACCCGCGTGGGCGCCAAGCGCAAGGGCGATGCGCCGCCACGCGTGGAGATGGGGTGTCGCCCGTGGTAGATGCAGGACGATGCGGCGCGCCGAGCCGACGACATGCACCCCCAGCTTCAGCAGCCGGTCGCGCAGCCACGTCACCTGGGTGCGGGCACAGCTGGTCCGCGCCGCCCGCAGCCGCAGCTCCTGCATGAGTACGTAGGCGGCCGCGGTCAGCAACACGCGCAACTGGTTCGCCAGGAACTTGCAGCAGCTCGTGCGGTCGATCTGCAGGCCGTCCAGCAACTCCTTGATCCGGTTCTCGATGTCCCCGCGGGCGCAGTAGACCCACTCGTAGACGAAGCGCGAGCTCTCCAAGAGATTCGTCACGACGAAGCGCGGATTGTCCCGCGGCTCGCGACCCTTGAGCCGGACCACCTCCGCCTTGATCACGACCCGGCGTTCGTGGCCCCACGTGCCGGCTGCGTAGCGGGTGTCGGTATAGACGTGCTCGGTTCGGCCACTGGCCTCGCTCTGCGCGCGGGCCACCGCCATCGCGGATTCGGCATGCCGCTGCAACACCGCGTTCTTGCCCATCGCGACCACGTAGTCGAGCCCCGGTTCGGCATCCAGGAAATCGAGGATCTCCGGGGTCGCAAAGCCCCCGTCGAGCCGGACGAGAAACGGCGTCGACGGAAACGCCGCCCGCAGCATCGGCAGCAGCCGACACAGCAGGCCCAGGGTCCCGTCGGCCGCCACCGCGTTCCCCGGCCGCAGCACCGCCGCGCACAGATACTGCTCCTTCTCGTCGTTGAAAGTCAGGAACGCGAGCAGCGGCAGATAGCACCAACTGTCGTAGTGCCCGTTGAAGAACGTGAGCTGTTGCGCGCCATGCGTCCGGTCGTCGGTCGGATCCAGATCGATGGTGATCCGCCACACCCGCCGGTGCAGGCGGCGCCGATGCCGCTCGATCACGCTCGCCGCCAACTCCCGCGCCATTCGGTAGAGCGCGCCGCGGCCCGCGCCGTTCTCGAACCGCGAGATCGTCGGCTGCGACGCCAGGGGCGCGCCGGCCACCGGGTCTCGCCCGAGCAGTAGCTTGTGGATGGGGTCCTCCGCCAAGTGGTCCGCGTCGTTGCCGTCGGGATGACCGCACGCGATGCCGAAGATCCGCTGTCCGACCAGCTCCGCGAGCGTGTGCCGAATCTTCTCCGGCGCGCGCTTGTCGGCGAGACACCCGGCAAACGCCTTGACGAGGCCGTACACGCGCTCGGCCGCCTTGAGCAGGACGCCGCCGCCGTCGGAACTCGCCTGCTCGCGGTTGAACGTCGCGACGAGGGGCTTGTCGAAGAGATCCGGGAACAGGACAGTCTGTGATATCTTGTCGGGTGTCACGCAGGGGTCTCCGTTGTGGCTAAACGCTTGTCAACACAACGTTTGTACCACACGGAGGCCCCTGTGTCTCCCCCAGAATCACCATCTTCGCGAATAATCCAGGCTAGGCCGAACATGTGGCGGCTGGTAGTGGGGAACTTGCTTCCCACATTTGTGTTTCCATGAGGGCACCGATAGCCGGACGATAGTGAAATGTACCCATCGTAATGGGCCAGTAGCTGATCGAGGCCGGTGGCCAGGGCGGGAGCCACGTAACCCCATGGATTGTGAGGATTGCCATTTGAAAAGCCGCCGTTGAGTGCAACCCACGGGAATCCAGGAAGTGCCCCAGTATCCGTGAAGTCTCTACAAGTATTCGTTTACCGGGTCGGCTCGGACTGAAATCAGCTTGAAGGGGCAGGGGTCTTGGACCCGCGACCGAGGCTGGTTCGACTGACGCGTAGGGTTCATGGCGGTTGCGACGACCGCCGCTGGCTTGGCTTGACGGTGACAGGCGGGGCGAACCCAGCGTCCGTCGGTGAACGTGGTCGGCCAAGTCGCCTGCCGGCGCTCGGACCCCATCGGGCATCCTGCGTGCACAGCGGGAGCCGAGCGCGGGAATCGGCGCGTTTCTGAAAGCGGGAGCGCGGGTGTCACACCCGGCTACGCGCGCGGCGGCGGGAGCCCGAAGGCCTCGGGAACGGCAGGCTCGCGAGCGCGCAACATCTCGGCCGTGAGCGTCGGGAGGTCGAGGCGGCGCTGACGGGCGGTACGCACGACGGTCGAGAGCACCTGCTGGGTGTCGGCGCCTTTGCGGGAGCGGTTGCCGCCGCACACCTTGCGGATGACCACGGCGGGGCGGATGGCCTGTTCGGCCCGCCAGTTGGTGGCGTCGATCGACGGGTCCCGCAGGAAGAGGAACACGGCCGGGAACTCGTTGGCGAGGTGCTTGGCGAAGCGCTTGGCGTCCTTCAACGGCGGCGGCGCGTCGATCAGCCGACCGAGCCGGGCTTCGAGCCGGCCGCGGAGCGAGTCGAGACCGTGCCGGGTCAGTTCGCCGTTCCGGCAGCGGTCTCGCAGGTCGAGGCCGGCCTGGAGAACGGCCTTGACCTTCGAGCTCCAGGGGCTGTAGGGGTGCTTCTGCTCCAGCTTCTTGCAACGTTGGATCAGGTGATTGACACAACTTTGGTGCAAACCCTTGTAGCGCCGGTACACTTGCCAGCCGTCGCGCACGAGCACGCCGGCATAGTCGCTCCCGAGCACGGTGGCGGCATCGGCGAACCCGCGGCCGGGGCAGATGGCGTAGACGGTGGTCTCCGGGGTGACGAACGTCCATAGCCAGTGGGGCAAGGTGCCGACGCGCCAGCCCGTTTCGTCGGGCGTGACCACCGGCGCGTTGCGGACTTGGTGGCAGAGTTCCCGGTAGACCGGCGTGGCGTCGCGGGCGGTTCGATGCAGCAGATGAACGAGGCCGCCGGCGGTGACCTCCAAGCCGAACCTTGTCCTCAGGAGGCCGGCGACCTTGGCGAGGGGCACGCCCATCTCCGTGTGCAATTCGACGACGAGGGAGGCGAGCCCGGGGCCGAGCTGCACCGCGGCCGCCCCGAGGGCGTCGGAGGTCTGGAGGCGATGACGCCCCTGCACGCGTCGGCGGCACTGCGAGCAGCGGCCGACCTCGATGTCGAAGCGGCGCACGATGGGGCGGACCGGGGGGAGTTCTTCCTGGTGCTGGGAGTCCACGCGGGTCAGTTCGACGGCGCCGCCGCAGTCGGGACACGCCGTCGGGGCCGGCGCTCTGTGGGTCTCGTCGACTCTCGGCGGGCGGCGTCGGGACCCTTGCCGGCCGTACTGCGCCCCGGACCGTCGGCCGGGCTTGCCGGACCCTTGAGGCCGTTCCTTGGCGAAGGGTGCAGCCTGCCGTTTGCCGGCGCGGCGGGCCTCATCGAGTTGTTTCTTGAGGTCTTCGCTGCGTCGCTTCCAGCGGTCTCGATCGCGGGTGGTACGGTCCAGGTCGCGGGTGGTGCGGTCCAAATCGTGGATCAGCTTGGCGTTCTCCCGCTGAAGCTCCTCGATGCGCTTCTCCCGCGAATCCTGTTCTCGCCGGGGCGCCCCCGAACCGTCACGCCCGCCGCTCTCCCTGGCCATGCTCCACGTATCGGCACATGCCCCCGGAAGCTGCACACCACTTCACGGATTTTCTCGACTTTACCCGCTAACCAAAGACCTCTACAACTGGGTTGCCACCCCTGGACCCCGAAGCGGCGGTACTCGGCAGCCATTACGTCGCGCGCGTCGCCGCAGGGTTGGGCGGTAGTTTCACCAGTGAAAGAGGGCCGAGGGGTATCGAAGGGCCGCAGGAGCGAGCGCTCTTGCGCAACTGACTGGTTTCCAGTCGCAACAATCGCGGTGCCAAGGGCCAGCAGGAGCAGATGTCTCTTGGTCGGCATAGCGTTTGGTCTCTGTGAACGAGTCAAGTATACATCAGCTCTTGCTCGAACGCGGCCAGCGCCGCGAAGAAGCCGAATACAGGGCGGCCGGTCGCAGTGGTGGTGTTCGATCTGCGCCCCGCTGGCCGGCGAGCGAGTACGTCGTCCTTCCGCAGGGCCCGCGCAGTCGTGGTAGAGGTTGACCGCGTCGAGGCCGGCCGTCTGCAGGGCGTCGCGGCTACAGGTCCAGACCGACACCCCGCGGCTTCGCCCGGCGCTCCTGCCAGGTCCGCGCGCCAGTCCCCCCGACGGTCGAGGGGGTCCTTGCGCCTGGCGGGGACCGCGGGGACTGTCCACGCTCAGATCACGATGCGCTCGATCCTCGCGCAGCAGCCGGACCCGCAACTCATCGTCGCCGACGTCGGGATCGAGCAGCACCTGGCGGTAGCGGTGAACGATCCGGTCGACGGCTTGGCGTTGCGCCTTGAGCATGTGGCGGACCTCGACCAGCTTGCGGTTGCGGTCGAGGAGCTTGCCGTACATGTCTACGGCCTGGTCGAGCGTGTCGCGCCACGTCTGGTGCAGGAAGCACACCAGCGCGAGGTGACGGCGTGGGGCCGCCATCCTGCGCACCCGGTCGGCTGACGCGGTTCAGGGTACCAACCAGATTCGTGTTGAAATACACGCTAAGGGTCGCGCCTCGTGAGCTTGGCGGGGTCGATCTTGATCTCGCCGTAGAGGACGACGTTCTTCCACTCGATCGGGCTGACGTGCCGCAGCAGATCGGGGTCGAACGGGAAGTCCGGCGCGGCGGCCAGCCGTGAGATCTCCCGGGCCTGCCAGTAGACGATGCAGGCGAGAATCAACGTCAGGCACGAGCACGCGTTCATCTGGTCGTAGACCTCGCGGGCGCTGATGCGCCCCCGCTGTCCGTAGTAGACGGCCCGCGCCAGGGCGTGGAGCTGCTCGACCTTGAGCAGGCCCCGCCGCACCTTGGCCCGCAGCTTCGGCTCGGACATGTACTGCAGCACGAACTCGGTCTTCAGCGCCCGGCCGAGTTCCCGGTTGGGGGCGTAGAAGCGGTTCGAGGCCTGGAAGCGGTTGAGCCTCTGCAGGGCGGCCGACGCCGTGGCGTGCCCCGCGGGGAACGCCGCGTAGAACTGGCCGATGCGGTCCCACTGCTCGGCGATGAGACGGAAGTTGACCGCCCGCCGGCCGCGCTGGAGGACCGGCTCGAGGACGCCGTGGTCGCGGGCCGGGTCGGCGCAGTAGATGCGCTGGCGGTGCAGGCTACGGATGCGGGGGCAGAACCGCATGCCGACCATCCCGAAGGCGGCGAAGTTGATCTCGGTGTACCCGTGGGTGTCGGTGTAGTGCTCTTCGAGGTCGAGGTCGCTCTCGTGGTAGAGCACGCCGTCGAGCACGAAGGGCGCGTCGCGGTCGGTGCACTCGATCGGGCGGCTGTAGAACGGCGCGTAGTTGTCGGCGACGAAGGAGTAGAACTCGAGCGCGAAGTCGTTGAAGCGGGTGCTGTAGGTCCGCTGCAGGACCTTCTGCGGCATGGCGAAGCGCTGCCCGTCGCTGGCCGACGTCGTGCCGTCGCCCCAATGGCCGGCGGCGGCGAGGCGGGAGATGCCGTGGACGATGGCGGCGAGCGCGGCCCGCTGGTTCTCCTCGACGAGCCGCCAGTCGCTGACGTACTTGAGCCGCCTGTAGGCGATGTCGGGGGTGACTTTCTCCATGGTGTAGAGGCCGAGGTTGCAGCCGTGGGCGAGGATCGCGGCGAGCAGCGCGCAGACATCCCCGGGGTCGACCCGCTTCTCGCCGGGCTGCTGGAAGTGGACGCTGAACCCGAGGTCGTTCTCGACCTCGATGAGCAGGTCGGCCAGCCGGATAGTGCGACTGCGGGCGTCCAGCCAGCGGTGCAGCTCGGCGAGGCGCTCCGACTGCGCCGGGTCGGGCTGCTCGGCCGGGTCCGTCTTCAGCCGCCACCCTGCGTCGTCGAACGTGACCTGCCGGTTGTCAGCGACATCCTCCAGGAAGCGGTCGAACGCATCCGACAGGCGGGCCTTCAGGTGGTCGACCGCCGCGTCGGGGTCGACGGGGAATCCGGTGCGCGCCCAGAACGCCTCGCGGACCCGCTCCCACTGGGCGGTGGGCAGGAAGAAGGCCTCGAAGCGGCCGAAGTTCTTCGCGCCCTCGATGGCGAGGTTGCCGGTCTGGAGCTCGTCGCGCACCTGGAGGAACACGCTGCAGGACGTTCGCAGCCAGCGCCTCGCCATCCTTGAGTACGCACGAGCGAACGACGTGCGCATCGACGAGTTCATCGAGGCGACCGCTTCCGGGCAGGCCTCCGAGAAGCGCCGACGCCTCGACGAGCTGACGGGCCTCCTGCAGCGCGGTGACTGCCTCGTCGTCAGCGAACTCTCGCGGCTCGGCCGGTCGCTGGGTCAGATCGTGACCATCCTCGACGCACTCGCCAAGGCCGGCGTCGCCTTCGTGGCGCTGAAGGAGAACATCGGGTCGTTTGCGGGAGGGGGCGAAATCCTACGCTAAGCCCGCCCGACGTCGCGGTCGTCGGGTTCAGGAGCCCAGGACCTTCCGGCCCTGCTCCCGCAACTGGCCCTGCGGGCCGACGTACCGGTAGAGCGTCACCGGCCTGATGCCGAGCTCGCGGCACAGCTCGGACACCGACGTGTCGCGGTGCGCCATCGCGGCCTGGGCCAGCCGCACCTGAGCTTTCGTCAGCGCGAACTTCCTGCCGCCCTTCCGTCCGCGAGCCCGCGCGGCCTCGAGCCCCGCCACGGTGCGTTCGCGGATCAGCTCCCGCTCGAACTCGGCCAACGCCGCCGAACACGAGGCGGCCGGCCGCGGTCGTGGTGTCGACCTGCGCGCCCTGGCCGGCGAGCACCCGCAGGCCCACGCCGCGGGCCGACAGGTCCTGCACGGTGTTGACCAGGTGGGTAAGGTTCCGACCGAGGCGGTCGAGCTTCCAGACGACGAGCACATCGCCCTTCCGAGGGTACCGACACCATTCGTGCGCTGGTGCACGCTAAGGGCTCGGCCTGAGCCCTCTGGAAGTCATGAAGCTGTAGAGCGCGGTCCGGGACACGCCCGTGAGCTTGGCGATGGCGGTCTTCGAGACGCCCAGCTCGAGGAAGCGCCGGATCTCGTCCTCCTTGCCGTCGAGCCGTGAGACGCCCAGCGAGCCCTTCGGGCGCCCGAGCTTCCGGCCCGAGGACCTCGCCCGGACGAGGCCCTCGCGAGTGCGCTCGGAGATCAGGTCGCGCTCGACTTCGGCGAACAGCGCGAACAGGGTGGTCATGACCTTCGTCTGGATGTCGCGCTTGCCCTCGACGCGGATGTTCTCCTTCAGGGCCACGAAGGCGACGCCCGCCTTGGCGAGGGCGTCGAGCACGGCGACGACCTGACCCAGCGACCGGCCGAGCCGGGAGAGCTCGCTGACGACCAGGCGGTCGCCGCGCTGCAGGACGCTCGTCAGCTCGTCGAGCCGACGGCGCTTCTCGGAGGCCTGTCCGGAGGCGGTCGCCTCGATGAAGTCGTCGATGTGGAGGTCGTGCTTCCGCGCGTACTCCAGGATGGCGAGGCGCTGGCTGCTCGCGTCCTGCTGCGGGGTCGAGACACGCAGATAGGCGACGGTCTTCACGGCCTGTCCATGGAATGCAGTTTCGCGTATTGTATCTGACAGATGCGGGACATGGAACACGTCATGTTCCCTGCTGCTGAACTGTTCGGTCAGAACGCTCGTTTCTCTCGGACAGAGCCGTGCCGGTCTCCGACCCCGACGTCTCCCGCCCCCGCTTGGTCCGCGATGCCACCTTCCTCGAGGCCGACCGCCGCGAGATCGCCCCTGCGGCGGGGCCCCCACAACCGGTTGGGTTTCGCGTACCAGGTCGCCTTCGTGCGTGTGCTCGGCCGATTCCCCCAACAGACGCCCCTGGAGATCGACGGGGAGATCCTGAGGTTCGCGGCCCTCCAGCTGGGCGCCGACGCCGAGACGATCCACGCCTACACCCGCCGGCGGCAGACGGTCTCGGAGCATCAGCAGCGCATCGGCGAGTACCTGCGTCTACGCGCTTTCGATGCCGCCGCCGGAGAACGGCTGGCGCGGTTCCTCGAGGACGAGGCGTTGCGGCTCGCGGGCGCGCGCCTGGCTCCGCGACGAGCACGTTCTCGCACCGTCCGATCCGGTGTTGCGCCGCGCGATAGGGGCGGCCCGACACAAGGCCCGGACGTTACTGACGCAACGCATGGCCGAGCGCCTGTCGGCGCCGATGCGCGAAGGTCTTGATGCGCTGGTCGCCGTGGACGACGACCAGCCGCACTCGCCCCTGAACCGGATCAAGGCGATCTCGTCGAACCCGTCGGTCGGGGGCATGAAGCGGCTGCTGGCGCGGCTGGAACTGATCGAGGCGACCGGCGTGCTGGGAGTCGACGTGGACTGGGTCAACGGCAACTACCAGCGGATCCTGTTCCACAGCGTGCGAACCGCGTCAGCCGACCGGGTGCGCAGGATGGCGGCCCCACGCCGTCACCTCGCACTGGTGTGCTTCCTGCATCAGGCGTGGCGCGACACGCTCGACCAGGCCGTCGACATGTACGGCAAGCTCCTCGACCGCAACCGCAAGCTGGTCGAGGCCCGCCTCGACGACATGCTCAAGGCGCAACGCCAGGCCGTCGACCGGATCGTTCACCGCTACCGCCAGCTCGGCGCGGTGCTGCTCGATCCCGACGTCGGCGACGACGAGCTGCGGGCCCGGCTGCTGTCAACCGTGCCGGAGACGCAGCTGCGCGAGGACCAGGCCGACCTGGCGAACTGGACGCGGGGCGACCGCAAGGCCCGCTTCGAGCAGACGGCGGAGCGGCACGCCGGGCTGAGCCAGTTCGCCGGGCCGTTTCTGAGCAGGATGAAGTTCGTCGACGAGCAGGGCGAGGGGGCGTCGCCGACGCTGTCGGCGCTGCGTGCCTACCGCGAACACCGCGCGGCGGGGCGCCGCGGCGTTCCGCCCCATGCGCCGCTCGACTTCGCCCCGGCGGCGCTGCAGCCACTCATCCGCCATGACGGCGTGACGGACCGACGCCGCTGGGAGAGCGCGTTGTTCCTCAAGGTCCGCGACGAGATCCAGACCGGCAACCTCGCCATCGACGGCGCGAAGAACTTCGGCCGGTTCGAGGCGTTCTTCCTCCCCGCCGAGCGGTGGGAGGGGGTCCGCGAAGCGTTCTGGGCGCGAACCGGGTTCCCTGTCGATCCCGCCGCGGCGGTCGAGCACCTGAAGGCACGTCTGTCGGATGCGTTCGACCGGTTCCTGGAGGGCGTCGCTGACAACCGGCAGGTCGCGTTCGACGACGACGGGTGGCGGCTGAAGACGGACGCGGCCGAGCAGCCCGACCCGGCGCAATCCGACAGCCTCGCCGAGCTCCACCGCTGGCTGGACGCCCGCAGCCGCTCGATCCGGCTGGCCGACCTGCTCATCGAGGTCGAGAACGACCTCGGGTTCAGCGTCCACTTCCAGCAGCCCGGCGAGAAGCGGGTCGACCCCGGGGATGTCTGCGCCCTGCTCGCCGCGATCCTCGCCCACGGCTGCAACCTCGGCCTCTACACCATGGAGAAGGTCGCCCCCGACATCGCCTACAGGCGGCTCAAGTACGTCAGCGATTGGCGTCTCGTCGAGGAGAACCAGCGGGCCGCGCTCGCCGCCATCGTCCACGGCATCTCCCGCCTCGACGCCGCCAGCCATTGGGGCGACGGCACGACGTCGGCCAGCGACGGGCAGCGCTTCGCCATGCCGCGGAAGGTGCTGCAGCGGACCTACAGCACCCGCTTCAACGACTTCGCGCTCGAGTTCTACTCCTTCGTCGCCGACAACTACGCGCCGTTCTACAGCCGCCCGATCGAGTGCACCGACCGCGACGCGCCCTTCGTGCTCGACGGCGTGCTCTACCACGAGAGCGACCTCGACCTCGAAGAGCACTACACCGACACCCACGGCTACACCGAGATCAACTTCGCGGCCTTCGGGATGGTCGGCATGCGGTTCTGCCCGCGCATCCGCAGCCTGCACCGCCAGCGGATCTACTGCGCCGACCCGGACCGCGACCACGGCGTCCTCGAGCCGGTCCTCAAGCGCGGCCGGGCGGTGAACTTCCGCGTCATCGCCGAGCAGTGGGACCGCATCGGCCAGTTCTACGCGGCGTTCCCCGCGGGGCACGCCACGGCGTCGGCCGCCCTGCAGAGGCTCAACCGCTTCCAGGCGTCGAACCGCTTCTACGCCGCCAACCGCGAGCTCGGGCGGGCGCTGAAGACCGAATTCGTGCTGCAGTACATGTCCGAGCCGCAGCTGCGGGCGAAGGTGCGGCGGGGCCTGCTCAAGGTCGAGCAGCTCCATGCCCTGGCGCGGGCCGTCTACTACGGGCAGCGGGGGCGCATCAGCGCCCGCGAGGTCTACGACCAGATGAACGCGTGCTCGTGCCTGACGCTGATCCTCGCCTGCATCGTCTACTGGGCAGGCCCGGGAGATCTCACGGCTGGTCGCCGCGCCGGATTTCCCGTTCGACCCCGACCTGCTGCGCCACGTCAGCCCGATCGAGTGGAAGAACGTCGTCCTCTACGGCGAGATCAAGATCGACCCCGCCAAGCTCAAGATGCGACGCCCTTAGCGTGCACTACAGCACGAATGGTGTCGGTACCCTACTGTCGACCACCGGCTCATCGCGGCCGTCAGCGACGTCGAATCAGCGGGACCCGCTCGCGCATGACAAGCCGCACCGCTCGCCCTCGCCGGCGGAAGCTCCTGCGGGGCAGCCCTGGAGTCCGCCCCCGGACGCGTGGGAGCAGCCCAACGATTCGCCGAACGCCACCGCGGCTGCGACGAGCGCCCTCACGGCCTTCATCTCGCCAATCTCCTTCACCCGCATCCTCCATCGGACAACTGGCCGGCCGCGCACCCCACCGCGTCCATCGAAATATCGGTAGTGGTCAGTAGACACTCCAAAGAATGAACGCACCGGCCTTTTTGGCATACGGTAGTGGTCCACCAATAGTCCCACCCACACACAACTACCGATTTTGTGGTTCCTGCGCCTGGCATTGGTCCGGAACTTTGTAGCGACGCCTTGCCCGTCTACTTGACGAACGCCGAGCGAACGGAGCACGATTCGTGCATTCTCGGGTGTGTGCTCGATTCACCGCCCTCCAGTTCTCCCCACGACGCCGGGGGACGATGGAACCGTATGCAGGGGAACCTTATTCCGAACGCTGACGGACCCCGAGGGACATGACGCCATGAGAGCTCTGAGGTCGTTCGCCGTGGCCGTCGTGGCGGTTGTCGTGCTCGCGGCGCCGGCGGTCGTGCTGGCGGATGGCCGTGTGGCCCTGGTCGTCGGCAACAGCACCTACGCCCACATCGGCCGGTTGCCCAACGCGGACAACGACGCCGCGGACATGTCCGCGGCCCTGCGACGGCTCGGGTTCGAGGTGACGACTGAGCTGGATGCCGACCGCGCCGAGCTGACCGAGGCGCTGCGGGCCTTCACGCGCCGGAGCCTGGGGGCGGACGTCGCGCTGGTCTTCTATGCCGGCCATGGCATCGAGATGGACCGTGTCAACTACCTGGTGCCGGTGGACGCGCGGCTTGAGCGGGATCTCGACCTCCGGTACGAGGCGGTGACGCTCGACGACATGCTCGCGTCGACGCTGGGCGCGTCGCTGCGGCTGGTGATCCTGGACGCCTGCCGCAACAACCCGCTGGCCCGGTCGATGCAGCGGACCCTGGCGAGCCGGAGCGTGAGCGGGGGCAGCTTCGGGGACCTGAACGAGGACCTGCTGGGCGACGAGACGCTGGTGGCGTATGCGGCGGCGGCGGGGACGACGGCGGCGGACGGCCGGGGCCGGAACAGCCCGTACACGGCGGCGCTGCTGGCGCACCTGGAGCAGCCGCTGGAGATCGGCCTATTGTTCCGCCGCGTTCGTGCCCAGGTGCTGGCGTCCACCAACGGGCAGCAGCGCCCGCACGAGTACCAGTCGCTGGTGGGCGAGCACTACCTGAGCGTACTGCCGACAGCGGAGGCCGTGACGGTCGCGGCGGCAGTGCCTGCCGTCGTGGCCGCAGTCGACGCAGTGCTGCCGGCCGTGGCCGACGTGGAGGTTGGCGACCTGGACGTCGCGCGGCTCCGCCAGCTCGTTGAGCAGGGTAACGCGAGGGCGCAGACCGAGCTCGGCGAACGGTACGAAGACGGCCGCGGCGGCGTAGGGCAGGACTACGGGGCCGCGGTCCACTGGTTCCGCCGTGCCGCCGAGCAGGGCTCTGCTGCTGGACAGGCGGCCCTTGGCTTTATGTACACGAATGGCCGCGGGGTGGCGCAGGACGACGCGACTGGCGTGATGTGGTCCCGCCGTGCCGCCGAGCAGGGTAACGCCCGCGGGCAGGACAACCTCGGCTACATGTACTGGAACGGCCGGGGGGTGCGGCGCGACGAGGAGGAAGCCGCCGGGTGGTTCCGCCGAGCGGCTGAACAGGGATACGCCCACGGGCAGAACAACCTCGGCCTGAGGTATCTCGATGGCCGTGGGGTGGAGGAGGACAACGAGGAAGCTGTCCGGTGGTTCCGTCGAGCCGCCGAGCAGGGCCACGCCCTGGGGCAGTACAACATCGGCTACATGTACTCGAACGGCCGGGGGGTGCGGCGCGACGAGGAGGAAGCCCTCCGGTGGTTCCGCCGCGCCGCCGAGCAGGGAGACGTCCTCGGGCAGTATGTCCTCGGCCTCAGGTACGAGCAGGGCCGGGGCGTGCGGCGGGACCGCGTGGAAGCCGCCAAGTGGTACAGCTTGGCCGCCGAACAGGGACACGACGAAGCCCAGAAGAGACTCAACGACCTTCGCTGAGAACGGCGAGCTTGGATGTCTGAACGAGCATCGCTCAAGTTAACACATATGAGCCGTTATTGGACCCAACGCCGGCGTGCGCTACGGCACCGGTCAGGCACCGAACTGCCGCAGGTGGTAATCCGTATGCTCCCAACACAGCATTCCCCATTCCGAGCCTGACACCGGCCCGAACCACGGATGCAGGCCCCACTCGTCCGCCGCCTCTTTGGCTCCCACGCGGTCGATCAGCACGTGTAGCGCCGCCACGTCATCACGCCACTTGGACGGCGCTGTCGTCAACATCTCAGGCGGGGCCTTGATTCTCGCCTTCGGCCACGGGGCCCAATGGACTAGCAGCTGCCGGTACCACCGGAACCGGAGCGGCCCGGGAGTTGTCTCGACTTCCATGTCGCCGAACCGAAACGCGATTCGTCTGGGGCGCGACGCGATGTCCCCGAGCGCGACGCGCAGCTGATCGCCGGCGTGGCAGACCATCTGGTGCGCACGCATCTCTCCCCAATGCGCGGCCTGCTCCGCGTCGAGGCGGTCGATACGCGCATGGATCACGGCCCGCGTTGGCGGATCGAAGAGCGTCGGGATGGCCTAGCCTCCAGTACGCGGCTGCTGCGTTGCACAAGTCTAACCTGAGAGCAATCACCCTCGCCCCGTGGTGGTGGACTCCCAGCCCAGACTGGTGGAGGTCTGCTGCCGCGCTTACCCCCTTGGCCTCCATTGCCGGCGATCCGCCGGGTAGCCGGCGAAGACCCGAGCCGTCCGTTCCCCGACCGGTGCCCGGCCCTGGTTGTGGAACTCGGCGAGGTACGCGGCGAGGGTAGCGTCCTTCGAGCGGCCGGCCGTCGAGCCGAGCGTCGCGGCGCCGGAGCGCCCCGGCGTTACGCCCGGCGCGTCTCCGGGCTGATGGAGGCTTCGCGCGGCGGCGGGCGGTCGGTGCTGGGCTCGAGCCGGCGGTCCGGCGTGATCCCGTCGACGATGTGAGGGCGTCGACCAAGCGTCGGCCGCCGCCGCCGGGCGTCTCCGCTGGCATCCGGTCCTCGGCGCTCGGCCCACGCCGGAACTAGTCGCGCGCATATCGGGGCGGACGCGCCGTCCGCCCCTCCCGAAGTGGCCGCGTCACGGGAGCTGCACCGGGAGACGCACCCGTCCGTCCCCAGGGCTGAACGCCCTCGAGCGCGGCAGCCCTCCCGACGGGTTCCCCCTCTCGCCCCGAAGTTGATCCAACCCGAGGCTGGCGCGCCGCCGAACGGGGACGACGACCCGCACGGCGGACACCTACGCCATGTCTTTCAGCTTCTTGAGCGGCAGAACCTTCACGGAAGTGCTGGCCGGCTTGGCCTTCACGTCCATCGTCTCACCAGGCCGGAACGGATTCGGCACGTTCTTCCGGGCCCTCTGCGCGGGCTTCTTCACGACCTTGATCTTCATGAGGCCGGGTATCGTGCAAGTGCCGACGGCCCCTTTCTCGACATGGCGCTCTATGACCGAATCCAGCGCCTCGAAGACATCCGCGACCTGCCGCCTCGTCAACGCCGTGTTCTCCGCGATATCCGAAAGCAGCTGCGTTTTCGTCATGGCCACCGTGAGTTTATTGACTCTTGCCAACATGCCCTCCTTGGAGATGAGTGAACCGGTCTCCCGTTTGCCCGCATGGTACCCCGATCCGGTGGGCCCGACAGGCTGGGTCTGGCTCTGCCGTCGAACGGGCGTCGCCCTCCGGGGGCCGTTCAGCCGCAGCCTACCGCCATCACGCGTGTAGTGCTCGTCGACGGCACCGACCCCGCCGCCGCCTCCGCGCACGGGCGGACCCGGGGCGCGCCCAACCGCCGCCACCCGGCCGTCTGGTCGGCGGGTGGTGCTAAGAAGCTCCGCCCGCATCGGCCACGGTGCGGCAGACGCAGCGTCTGCCCCTCCAACGACGAACCCCATTCGTTGACATCCCCATCGCAGGACCATTACTCTCCAGCACCATGAGTGACATCGCACAGGCAATTGCCGACCGGCAAAGCGAAATCGACCGCCTCCAAGCCGAGATCAAGGCGCTGACCGACGTCGAGCAGCTCCTGGGAGCCTCCGCACCGGCGGTGCGCTCCGCGTCGCGGCGCTCCTCGCCGAGAAAGGCGATCGCCGCCCCCACAGAGAGCCAGCCCGAGGTCAAGCCGCAGAGGAAGCGCCGGGAGATGACGGCCGCGGAGAAGAAGGCGGTATCGGAGCGCATGACCGCCTATTGGGCCGAACGGAGGAAGAAGGCCAAGAAGTAGGCGACTGCAGTCTGCCTGCGCCGGTGCTCGACACACACGGCCCTGGACAACGGTGGATTCGTCCCCGTCGACCGCCATCCCGACCGGCATCAGGTTAACGGAACCCCGCTTATCCGACCCACCACCCGGCCGCGGCGATCGCGCAGGCCGTCGCGAGCGACGCCGATCACGACAAGTTTCCTCGATGGACTTGGTGATCGAGGCGGGCGGCGGAAGGTATCCGCGCGGACCATCCTCGTGGTTCAGCAACGAGTCCCGACCGGCCCCCAAGCGGCAGTTGAAGATGGATCGACGCTCGCACTACGATCTCCAGCGACGCTCCATCGAGAAGGGCGAGGCGACCATGCATGCACCGAGCGGAAAGCACCCGGTCGACCACCTGTTCAGCAGGCTGCAGGATCTCGATTATCCAGACGGACTTGTTGCGGTTCCGAAGATGATGCGCGGAACCGCATTCTTCCCGGGCGGTTATGGCGTCTGGCGGGAGGTTGGCGGACACCTGCCGCCCATGCCGCTCGGGGAGGTGATGGTTCTCGGTCAGGACTTCGGGAAAAAGAAAGACTACAAGAAGGCACTGTCTATCGGGCACGAGCTCGATACCTCCCGCACATGGCGTCACCTGTGCCCGCTCCTACGAGACGCCTGCATTGCGCCCGAGTGCTGCTTCTTCACGAACGCCTACATGGGGTTGCGTACTGGCGGCTCCTCCATGGGTCCATCTCCGGGAACGAAGCACCAGGGATTCCGGGAATGGTGCGAATCATTTCTCAGGGAACAGCTCTCCGAGCAGAAACCGAGACTCATCCTGGTACTCGGGCTTGAAGCCGCCGGGCTAATCGCATCGGTTTCGCACGACTTGGATGCATGGAGCAAGAGAGGGCACCTGGAGTGGAGGGACCTGTACGCCGCTGGTCGCCTGAAGCGCGGAGTTGACTTCGGTGACGCTGCGACCGGGGTGACCGTAGTCGCCCTACTGCACCCCAGTGGCTACGACTTGGGAAACAACCTCCGGCACCGCCGCTACGGCAAGAATACAGGAAGGGATGCCGAGTTGGCGTTGCTGCGGAAAGCTGCGACCTAACGAGGCACGGTGCTCCGACCGACGACCGGGTCTAGTGTCGGCCAGAACACTCCACCTTGCTGGCGGGTGGAGTCCTGCAAGTGATAGAAGAGCACCGGCTTCGGCTCCAGCTCGGGGTCACCGCGACGTACTCGTCAAGGGCCACCGACTGTCGTATTCGGCAACGCGGCAAAGTCAGAGCCGAAGTGGCTGCATACTGCCTGCCAAGTGGCGACTCCGAGGAAACCCTGCACTATCGCCGCGCGTTCCGTCGCGCCACGGTGAGGAAAGCTACATCGGAGCGTCTCAGCGGTGAGTGCCGACGCCGATGCGTCCTGCCATACCGAGGGCACCTTGGTTGGGTTTGGCGCAGTCCCCTCAACGAGAAACAGGCCGAATACGGAACGTCGCGCTCGGACCTCCCATGCTGCGTCCAAGTGTCGCCATATCTGATGCCGGCCAGACCTCCAAGTCGTGTCCGTCGTGGGACCAGCCTCCGTGCGCTTACCTTCGATGACAACTAGCGCCCCCGGTGTCTCGATGTAGGCGTCAGGGTATGAGGGCCCCTCGAAGATATGCCAACCCCTCTTCGCCGACCGCAGGCGATCGAGCGCGGTAGCAATCGTAGACGGATCGCCCTCCAGCAACCTCGCGCGCTCCGGAGGAATGGAAGTGGTACGAACGGGTGGCTCGCAATTGCGAATTAGCCACGACAGTAGCGCGACCGGCGGTTCGAGGGGGCGCTCCCTGCTGCCCCAGAAGCCAGAGGTGTATAACAGGGACACGTCGCCTGGCACGGCCGCGCCGGATCCGTGCGTGGCAAGAGTGAGTAGGGAGCGAACCCAGTCGTCATTTCTGGCCCGGAGCTGATCGAGCACCGGCACCACCCGCGTATTCGAGGAATCGCGCTCGCCCATGGCGGACATGCTACCGCGACGAGGCGCAGCAGGTCAGGTCTACCACGGGGGGGCGGGCGCCGAGCTGCGGCTGGTATCCCCGGCCCACCACCAGATCCAGCGCCCGCGGGTCGACGTTCAGCGCGCAGCGCCGACGCACCAGCTCCCTCGCGGCCGAGCCTCCGGGACGAGGCGCAGCCCATGAGCGTCTTCTCCAGGATCAGCCCCCGGCGTCGCGGCCGCGCCGGTTTCCGGACCGCCTGGAGGCCTCCGGCCGAGGACCTGCGAGGAGCTCGGCGGCGGCGGCCGGCGCGACGTCGACGCCGGCGGCGAGACCGGGGTGCGCGAGCCGTACGGACGAGCTCGTCGACGGCGACCGTCGGCTGCCCCGCGGACCTCTCGGCGACCGCCTCGGCCGCGACGGGTGTCCCGGGGGCGAAAACCCCTCGACCGTGCCGAGCTCGACGCTCCGAGGGCCTCCACGCGTTCGCCTCCGGAGCCGAAGCTCCGGCCTGGACGGCGTGATCAACTGTTGGCGGACGCACCGTCCGCCCCCCAAGCCCGGCGAGCTCGGGGCGCGTTGTCGTGGCAGGCTGCCCCAACCCGGCGATGGTTCATGATAGGAGGCTATCCATTTCCTGAACAAGTCTTTCTCATTCGCGAGCTTGTGTCGGGCACTGCTCCTGCTGTAGAGCTTTCGCAACTCGTCAACATCCTTGATGGTCGGAAGCACTGCCCGGGCTCCGCCGATGTCCTGCATCCGCGAGAGCTGCATTCCCTGGAAACGCTGTAGCTTATGGGCGATCGCGAACTCGATGGTGTCCGCGGCGAGCAGCCGAATGTCAGCCCGGCTCGCGCCTGAGGCTTGGCTACCAGCGGGGTTCCCAGCCGTCAGCGGCAACCCGCTAGCCGTCGCGTTGAGGCCACTTGCCTGCTCCCTGTCTCCTCCTCTAGCGCTGGCGCCGACGCGCCGTCAACCGCGCCCCAGCGGCGGCTAGCCCCAGAGCGAGAAGTAGTTGCGCCAACAGCGGAAGCGCTGGCACTGGCGCCGGCACGTCGACCTGCACCGGGGCCGAGCAGTTGTTGGCCGTGTCCGACTCCCCGGCCACCGCGTCCACGCACGCCCCGTAGTAGTACGTGCCCGCTGATGGCGCCGTCAGCTCCACCGACTGGCTGCTGGTCGCCGCTGCGGCAAGCCCCGTCACCGCGTCCGTACCCACCTCGGTGTCCGACGCCGTAACCGTCGCGTCGGCCGACTGGTAGTAGCGCAGGGTCGTGGCCGGGGCGTCCCCGTCACCGCCGTTCCACACCTCCGCCGAGAGGGTGAACGCCGCCCCCGCGGCCGGGCTGCTGTCGCTCACCGATGGCTGGCCCACCACCAGGTCCGGGCTGGTCTGCGTCGGGGCCGCCGGCACGTCGACCTGCACCGGGGCCGAGCAGTTGTTGGCCGTGTCCGACTCCCCGGCCACCGCGTCCACGCACGCCCCGTAGTAGTACGTGCCCGCTGATGGCGCCGTCAGCTCCACCGACTGGCTGCTGGTCGCCGCTGCGGCAAGCCCCGTCACCGCGTCCGTACCCACCTCGGTGTCCGACGCCGTGACCGTCGCGTCGGCCGACTGGTAGTAGCGCAGGGTCGTGGCCGCGGCGTCCCCGTCCCCGCCGTTCCGCACCTCCGCCGAGAGGGTGAACGCCGCCCCCGCGGCCGGGCTGCCGTCGCTCACCGATGGCGAGTCCACCACCAGGTCCGGCCCGGTCTGTGATGGGGTCCCCGGCACGTCGGCCCGCACCGCGGTCGAGCAGTTGTTCGCCGTGTCCGACTCCCCGGCCACCGCGTCCACGCACGCCCCGTAGTAGTACGTGCCCGCTGATGGCGCCGTCAGCTCCACCGACTGGAGGCTCGCCGCCGCTGCGGCAAGCCCCGTCACCGCGTCCGTACCCACCTCGGTGTCCGACGCCGTGACCGTCGCGTCGGCCGACTGGTAGTAGCGCAGGGTCGTGGCCGCGGCGTCCCCATCCCCGCCGTTCCGCACCTCCGCCGAGAGGGTGAACGCCGCCCCCGCGGCCGGGCTGCCGTCGCTCACCGATGGCGAGTCCACCACCAGGTCCGGCCGGTCTGCTGCGGCTGCGGCTGCTGCACCGATACCTCCACGGATGACGAGCAGTTGTTGGTGGTGTCGGACTCGCTGGCCACGGTGTCCACGCACGCGCCGTAGTAGTACGTCCCGGGGGTCGTCGGCGCGGTGAGATCCGCCGAGCCGACGTAGTTCAAGGAGGCGGGGAGGCCGGCCACGGCGACCGCGGCCTCCTCCGTGTCGGACGCGGTGATGGTGGCGTCCCTTGAGCGGTAGAAGCGCAGGGTGGTCGCCGAGGAGGCTCCGGTCCCCCGATTCTCCACAGTCGCCAAAAGGTTGAATTCCGTTCCGCCGACCAGGTTGCCGTCGTTGGTCCTGGGCAAGCCCACCGCCAGATCCGGGGCTGGCTCCGACACATCGACGATTGTGCCTGTCGCCGTTGAGTCATTCACAGCCAGAATGGCGTTCGTGGGGCTCGAGAGCCTGAATGCGAAGACTTCGTTCCGCTCGGTGGTCGAGTCGCTCGCTGTCGATACGCTCACCGTCTGTGATGTTGTCCCAGCCTCAAATGCCAGCGTCCCTGACGCCGCCGTGAAGTCGGTGTCGCTCGTCGCCGAAACACTCAACGTCTCGTACTCGACTGTCACCCGCTTACCGCTCGCTGGCGATAGCGACACCGTGAAGACAACGTCTGCACCTTCGGCCGCATTCGCATCGGCCACGCTCACCGTAGGCGGGTCGTCGTTGTCCCTGATTGTGCCGCTCGCCCTATCGTCCCCCAACGTCGCATTCGTCGGGCTCGACAACGTCAGCGTGAAGGTCTCGTTCTCCTCGTCCGTCGAGTCGTTCGCCGTCGACACGCTAACCGTCTGCGAATCCGTGCCCGCCGTGAGAGTCAGCGTTCCCGATGTCGCGGTGAAGTCGGTGTCGCTCGTCGCCGTGCCGCTGGACGTTGCATATTGGACCGTTACCTCATCCTCGCTCTCGACAGACAGTGAAACCGTGAAGTTCACCGCATTGCCTTCGTCTGCGCTCCCGCCGGACACGTTCAGCGTTGGTGCCCCGGGGGCGTCATCGTCATTGATCGTGCCCGTCGCCGACGCTCTTGTGCCCAGCGTTGCGTTCGTCGGGCTCGACAACGTCAGCGTGAACGTCTCGTCGCCCTCGGTATCCGTGTCCTCCGTCGTCGACACGTTCACCGTTTGCGAATCGGAGCCCGCAGGGAAAGTCAGCGTTCCCGACGCTGCCGTGAAGTCGGTGCCGCTCGTCGCCGTTTCGCTGGACGTCGCATATAGGACAGTGACTTCCTTCCCGCTCTCGGCCGACAGCGACACCGTGAAGCTCACCGCGTCACCCTCGGTCGCGCTCGCATTGGACAAGCTCACCGTCGGCGGGGAGTCGTTGTCCAGGATTGTGCCCCCCGCAGTTCGGGTGCCCAGCACCGCGTTTGTCGCGCTCGTCAACCTCACCGTGAAGGTCTCGCTCTCCTCTTCAATCGCGTCATCCGTCGTGGACACCCAAAGCGTCGAGGACGTAGCACCAGGGAAGAAATATGCCGACCCCCCTATCCACGTGAAGTCGTCGCCGCGGGTAGCCGTGTCGCCGCTTTCCCGAACGGGGCTGTAGGCCACCGACACCGTCGACTCACTCGCCTTCGACAATGTGATCGTGAACTCGACGTCATTGCCCTCGGTCGCGCTGTTTCCGCCCGACACGCTCGCCACCGGCGGACTTTCCTGGTCAGGCTCATTGATGGTGCCCGTCGCCGTAGCGCTAGCGCCCAGCGTCGCGTTCGTCGGGTTCGACAACGTCAGCGTGAAGGTCTCGTCCTCCTCGGCGACCGTATCCGCCGTCGTCTGAACCGTCACCGTCACGTTGTCCCCCTCGGGCCGCGGCAGGAAATGCAGCGTCCCGGACGTCTCTGTGAAGTCGATGCCGCTCATCGCCGTGCCGCTTGATGTTGCGTACTGAACCGTCACCGTCTGCTCGCTCCCCGACATTGACAACGTGAAGGCCACCGAGGCACCCTCGGTCGCGCTTCCGCCGGACACGCTCACCGTGGGGAGGTCGTCGCTCTGAGCTGCGGCGGAATCCGGAAGCGCAAGGAAAATGTAGAATGAAAGTACGGCAAGAACTCTGCGGCGGGACTTCACCGACAATATTCGCATCTGAACAGTCTCCACGACGGCATGGCCGCCGCCAGCCGGGGCCGAAGAGCATCCAGTCCGACAGCGATAACGACAACGGCCACCGCACCCGGTGAATGCATACAGTTGTGGCATGATTGGCACAGCCATGCCACCATTCATTACAAGAACTGAAAGTATATGGAGGTAGGTTACGCCGATAAACACTAAATTATTTGGCGTCTGAGGGGTAAACAAAACTAGCCTAACGAGGCTCCGCCTCAGACCGACAAGACCATGTAGGCCGAGCCCCTATCGGTGGCGAAAAAAACACGAATCGAAAACTGACTGTAGAGATGCCGGCCGGTCAAGGGCGCCGACCATCGGCGACGGCGACCTCGTAGTGCTTGATGCCGGTCGGATCCAGTCGCTTGACGGGCAGGTGTTCGGCGTGCACACCGGAGAAGGCTTTGGTCGTCAAAACGGTTGCGTCTCGTGGACGACAGTTGGCATCTTGGGAGCGATCGGGGCGGCTGGCGGCGGCGTGAGGGTGCGGGACCTGTCCGGCCGCACCGGGACGGCGACGGCGATGCGCGGGGGCTTGGCCGTTGTCACCTACCCCGATGGCGTAGAGCGGGTGGATCCGGCATGGCTCGCGTGGGCCGACAAGCCGATGGGGTCCACGAGCCGCCAGGAGTAGGGTACCGACACCATTCGTGCGCTCATACACGCTAAACCTGGATTATTCGTGAAGATGGTGATTCTGGGGGAGACACAGGAGCCTCCGTGTGGTACAAACGTTGTGCTCACAAGCGTTTAGCCACAACGGAGGCCCCTGCATGACACCCGACAAGATATCACAGACTGTCCTGTTCCCGGATCTCTTCGACAAGCCCCTCGTCGCGACGTTCAACCGCGAGCAGGCGAGTTCCGACGGCGGCGGCGTCCTGCTCAAGGCGGCCGAGCGCGTGTACGGCCTCGTCAAGGCGTTTGCCGGGTGTCTCGCCGACAAGCGCGCGCCGGAGAAGATTCGGCACACGCTCGCGGAGCTGGTCGGACAGCGGATCTTCGGCATCGCGTGCGGTCATCCCGACGGCAACGACGCGGACCACTTGGCGGAGGACCCCATCCACAAGCTACTGCTCGGGCGAGACCCGGTGGCCGGCGCACCCCTGGCGTCGCAGCCGACGATCTCGCGGTTCGAGAACGGCGCGGGCCGCGGCGCGCTCTACCGAATGGCGCGGGAGTTGGCGGCGAGCGTGATCGAGCGGCATCGGCGCCGCCTGCACCGGCGGGTGTGGCGGATCACCATCGATCTGGATCCGACCGACGACCGGACGCATGGCGCGCAACAGCTCACGTTCTTCAACGGGCACTACGACAGTTGGTGCTATCTGCCGCTGCTCGCGTTCCTGACTTTCAACGACGAGAAGGAGCAGTATCTGTGCGCGGCGGTGCTGCGGCCGGGGAACGCGGTGGCGGCCGACGGGACCCTGGGCCTGCTGTGTCGGCTGCTGCCGATGCTGCGGGCGGCGTTTCCGTCGACGCCGTTTCTCGTCCGGCTCGACGGGGGCTTTGCGACCCCGGAGATCCTCGATTTCCTGGATGCCGAACCGGGGCTCGACTACGTGGTCGCGATGGGCAAGAACGCGGTGTTGCAGCGGCATGCCGAATCCGCGATGGCGGTGGCCCGCGCGCAGAGCGAGGCCAGTGGCCGAACCGAGCACGTCTATACCGACACCCGCTACGCAGCCGGCACGTGGGGCCACGAACGCCGGGTCGTGATCAAGGCGGAGGTGGTCCGGCTCAAGGGTCGCGAGCCGCGGGACAATCCGCGCTTCGTCGTGACGAATCTCTTGGAGAGCTCGCGCTTCGTCTACGAGTGGGTCTACTGCGCCCGCGGGGACATCGAGAACCGGATCAAGGAGTTGCTGGACGGCCTGCAGATCGACCGCACGAGCTGCTGCAAGTTCCTGGCGAACCAGTTGCGCGTGTTGCTGACCGCGGCCGCCTACGCACTCATGCAGGAGCTACGGCTGCGGGCGGCGCGGACCGGCTGTGCCCGCACCCAAGTGACGTGGCTGCGCGACCGGCTGCTGAAGCTGGGGGTGCATGTCGTCGGCTCGGCGCGCCGCATCGTCCCGCATCTACCACGGGCGACGCCCCATCGGGGCGTGGACGGCCGCGAGGTACGCCGCCCCGAACGGCCGCGTCTGCCCCCGTCCTCGACTGCCGGCGGTTCGCCGGTAGCCGGCGAGGACCCGGATCGTCCGTTCCCCGGCCGGGGTCGGACGGCCGGCGAGGCGGGCCCGGAAGCACGCCGCGGCCACCGCCACCGCCGCGCTCGCCGGCGCCCGGCCCTGGTCGTGGAGCCGAGGTACGCGGCCAAGGGTGGCGTCCTCGAGCTCGGCCGCGGCGGGGCGCGTCGGGGCGAGGGTGGTGTCCATCTTCACCACCGCAGCCGTCGCCCAGACAGGGGCAAACGGCGTCCGGTCACCACGACCCCAGGGACGCCCCGTGCGTCCCTGTATTTTTGTACTACAACAGCACTCGGACACCCCATGCCGACCGACGAGCACGCAAGTCATTAACGCCATCGCGTAAGGGTGTTCGTCGATTTCTGGAACTACACGCTCTCCTTGCGGGACGTCGATGTGGACTTCCGCACGGATTGGTCTATGCTCGGACCTGTGTTGTCGCGCGCTGCAGCCCAACTCGTTACCGCGGGGGGTACGGGTGAGTACCAAGGGTTGAATTTCTACCGCTCCTACGACCCAAACCGTAACAAGGATCGGAAGCTGTATCGATGGGCTACCACCAAAGTAAGCAGCTTCCCCGGCGTGAGCGTTTCGAATCGTTCCACGGCAACAGAAGCGTTCCTCGCCCAATTGTCCTGCATGCTATCATGAAGTGGCTGCCTGCCCCGCCTGCGGCGCGGACATGCGAGGCACTGAAGAAAAGGGTCGATCAAAGCTACGAATTCTCTGGGCTGGTGTCGTCGCAGTCTTGGGAGTAGTAGAATATCTTGGTAGATTTGCGGAAAAGTCAGCAGTCCTACACCTTATCTGCCGCGAATGCAAAGCAGTGAAGGTCGAGCTCCGCGAGCCCTCCTCGGACAAACCGAGGTGTTCGTCATGATCATGCGACCGACACCGTGGCGGGCACAGACAGGGACTCGCGCTCACGCGCCGGTGCCGCCCCACGCCGCCCTTCGGCCGGCGTGGCCGTCGTCAGGAGGGTCGGCCCGCTGCAACGCGGCACCGGTCGAGTCCGCCGACGGTCGACGTCGTGAACGTCCGGGGGCCGAGCCGCCTGTCACCGGTCCGTTACGTAACGGTGTGGAGTAGTCGTGGCGTTGACGAACGCGGAGCGACAGGCGCGTTACCGGGAGCGGCGGCGACGATGACTGACAAGGTTCAGCGCATCGCCAAACGTCCTTTCTTTACGCTGCTGTCAACTTCTCCAGAATCTCTTGGACGACCTGCACAAGTTGGCCGTAATGCTTGAAGTAGTTCTTGGTTCCCGCGGCCATCACATGCTCCGCGAAATCCGTCTTGTCCGTTCCACTCATGTTGCGCGTAGACTGCCCGGTGACCTCCCTGGTCGCTGTCGTGACGAATCGCTCCAGGTGTTCATCGTCGTACATGTTTTCGATTCCCTTCGGCGCGAGTTTATTCTCGCGCTTCGAGAACGCAAACGCTGTTACGTTGTCCGACTCGTCAAGTTGCGCGCGAACCGCGTCCGCGACCGAGCGTGCGTCGCAGTCCCAGACAAAGAGAAAGTGCGAATTGGTTTCCATCAGTCCGAGCAGTCGGGCATAGGACGCAAGTTGATCCTTCCCCGTTGCGCTCGTCATCTTGTCGAACACGTCGACCTTCCCCGGAAAGAACAGAGCAGCCCATCTCTTGAGGTGCAGCGCGTTCTTCCCCTCGGACATGATTGTAATCGGTGCCGCGCTTTCGCACGCTGCGATTCTCAATCCCGCGTCTATCGTCGCGAGGCCCTCCGACAAATCCGTAACGGCCTCCGACTTTGTGGCCTTAGCAACGTCCACATGCCCTCCGGATCGCGATACTCGGAAGATCGCGTCGTCGTCCACCAGGGAAACCGTCGTCACCGAGTGGGTCGCCATGATAACCGGCGTCCCATTGTCAACGAACTGCTCCTTGAGTCCCGCGACCAACGCTGCAATCATGGAAGGGTGCAGCACGGCGTCCACCTCGTCCAGCAACACCAAGCCCGGTTGACGCCTGCGCATCGTCTTGTGGAATGCGGCGAAACACATGGACAGGAGGATATTCTCGCCCGAGGAGAGGTCCCTCACCGGATAGCTCTCGCCCGTCACACTGTTGGTGAACGTGGTGGTGAATGAGTAATCCCGGTGGTTCCGGTAGTTCAGACTGTCCTGTTCGGGATCCGAAAACTCGAAGTTGAACAGCCCAGGATCGGCGCTGGCGTCCTTCATTCGGTCCAACACGTCCCTCAGAGTCTCCCAGGGTGGACGTTCGGCCTGCCGGTACTCCCGCATCAGTTCTCGAAAGCTCTTGTCGCTTTCTTCCGCCTCGGTGAGGGCCCAGTGATACTGGTCCACCTTGTATCTCGTGAAGAGCGCGCCTAACTGGTTGTTGATAGTGCCGCCTTCGTAGTTAGACGCGCGAAGAAAATCGCTTCGATCCAGTTCGTGCGGGAGCTTGCCTCCCAGCTTCATCGCCAGGCTGACGCACGCGGCCTGGTTGTTGCCCACACTGGTTGGCAGCCGCTTCCCCACGTTGCGCCTTTTCTGGCCACCGGAGTTTAGTGGCTTGAACACCTGTCGCTGCAATGCTTGTGAATACGAAGTGACCGCCGCGTCGTCGCCTCCAAAGGTTGCCAGTACTTGAAAGTCGGGGAGACTGCGGATTTCCGACCGAATCGCTTCGGCAAACTCATGGCGGCGCTCGACGTCGTGGGACAGTTCGAAGCGATCCAATGTTTCCTGGAAGATGCTTTCGGCCACCTTGACAAGCGGCGAACCGTCGCTTGGGGTGAAATATCGTTCAACCACTTGGCGATGGAATTCTGAAGCTCCCCAGGACGCAGCGCGGGACTCGCCGGAACGAAACGAATTGAAATTGAAGAATTCGATGTCCTCGCGGGGCAGACCCGAAACAGCGATGGACCCGTCCTGAATCCCCGACAGCAATCGCGTCTTTCCGACACCGTTCTTGCCGATAAGAACAGCGAACTCGGGCAGTTCGAACGCGTCCAAGGACTTGACACAGGCGAAGGGAACGTTGAGGGAAAAATGCATATTGCGTGTCCGGCCGACTTCGGCTCGACGACGCGCTCGTCGAGCAATGCCTTCATGTGCAGCACCGCCTGCTTGCTGTGCTCCAGAACCGCGATGCCCCCGCAGATGTGTAGTTTGGTGGTCCAGTCGTTCCCTCCGTCCCGTCCCGCCCCCGGACGGACGTTCCGACGTTCCGTTGGACAGACAGTGTAACCGAGGTGAAGCCCGGCGGACCCCGTGCGGCACCAGTGTCCAGCCTGGCGCGACCAGATCCGTTGAATCACGTCTCTTGGGGGGGCTACAGTCGCTTCCGCCGCTACACGCCGCGAATGCTGCGCACGCTGGACATTGAGGCGTCGCCCGCGGCCGAATTCGAGGTGGAGCCGGGCTGCTGCGCACCCAGGCCCCCGATCACCGCCCCTGGGAGACGGCGGTGTTGTTCCATCTAGCCTGCATTATTCATGAGGGTCGAGAATCAGTCACCGACGGGGCTTGCTTGACCGCGAGCGGAGCCTCTCGGACGTGGCGGCGGGCGCGGCAGGAGGCGTAGAGTGGCCCTTCACGGCGCCGGAGCGGTCGCGGAGGCCAAGTTGGGGGAAGGCTTTGCCGGTACGGGCGGTGCCGCCCGGGACCGAGGCGTGCGCCGAGCCTCGCGCGGGCTCTGACTAACCCGCGTGGGCGCCAAGCGCAAGGGCGATGCGCCGCCACGCGTGGAGATGGGGTGTCGCCCGTGGTAGATGCAGGACGATGCGGCGCGCCGAGCCGACGACATGCACCCCCAGCTTCAGCAGCCGGTCGCGCAGCCACGTCACCTGGGTGCGGGCACAGCTGGTCCGCGCCGCCCGCAGCCGCAGCTCCTGCATGAGTACGTAGGCGGCCGCGGTCAGCAACACGCGCAACTGGTTCGCCAGGAACTTGCAGCAGCTCGTGCGGTCGATCTGCAGGCCGTCCAGCAACTCCTTGATCCGGTTCTCGATGTCCCCGCGGGCGCAGTAGACCCACTCGTAGACGAAGCGCGAGCTCTCCAAGAGATTCGTCACGACGAAGCGCGGATTGTCCCGCGGCTCGCGACCCTTGAGCCGGACCACCTCCGCCTTGATCACGACCCGGCGTTCGTGGCCCCACGTGCCGGCTGCGTAGCGGGTGTCGGTATAGACGTGCTCGGTTCGGCCACTGGCCTCGCTCTGCGCGCGGGCCACCGCCATCGCGGATTCGGCATGCCGCTGCAACACCGCGTTCTTGCCCATCGCGACCACGTAGTCGAGCCCCGGTTCGGCATCCAGGAAATCGAGGATCTCCGGGGTCGCAAAGCCCCCGTCGAGCCGGACGAGAAACGGCGTCGCCGGAAACGCCGCCCGCAGCATCGGCAGCAGCCGACACAGCAGGCCCAGGGTCCCGTCGGCCGCCACCGCGTTCCCCGGCCGCAGCACCGCCGCGCACAGATACTGCTCCTTCTCGTCGTTGAAAGTCAGGAACGCGAGCAGCGGCAGATAGCACCAACTGTCGTAGTGCCCGTTGAAGAACGTGAGCTGTTGCGCGCCATGCGTCCGGTCGTCGGTCGGATCCAGATCGATGGTGATCCGCCACACCCGCCGGTGCAGGCGGCGCCGATGCCGCTCGATCACGCTCGCCGCCAACTCCCGCGCCATTCGGTAGAGCGCGCCGCGGCCCGCGCCGTTCTCGAACCGCGAGATCGTCGGCTGCGACGCCAGGGGCGCGCCGGCCACCGGGTCTCGCCCGAGCAGTAGCTTGTGGATGGGGTCCTCCGCCAAGTGGTCCGCGTCGTTGCCGTCGGGATGACCGCACGCGATGCCGAAGATCCGCTGTCCGACCAGCTCCGCGAGCGTGTGCCGAATCTTCTCCGGCGCGCGCTTGTCGGCGAGACACCCGGCAAACGCCTTGACGAGGCCGTACACGCGCTCGGCCGCCTTGAGCAGGACGCCGCCGCCGTCGGAACTCGCCTGCTCGCGGTTGAACGTCGCGACGAGGGGCTTGTCGAAGAGATCCGGGAACAGGACAGTCTGTGATATCTTGTCGGGTGTCACGCAGGGGTCTCCGTTGTGGCTAAACGCTTGTCAACACAACGTTTGTACCACACGGAGGCCCCTGTGTCTCCCCCAGAATCACCATCTTCGCGAATAATCCAGGCTAGGGTACCGCCCCGCGGTGTTCGCGGTAGGCCCGCAGCGCCGACAGCGTCGGCGACGTCCCCTCGGCCTGCTCGTCGACGAACTTCATCCTGCTCAGAAATGGTCCGGCGAACTGGCTCAGCCCGGCGTGACGCTCGGCCGCCCCGCGTCCAGTTCGCCAGGTCGGACTGGTCCTCGCGCAGCTGCGCCTCGGGAACGGTTGACAGCAGCCGGGCCCGCAACTCGTCGTCGCCGACGTCGGGATCGAGCAGCACCGCGCCGAGCTGGCGGTAGCGGTGAACGATCCGGTCGACGGCCTGGCGTTGCGCCTTGAGCATGTCGTCGAGGCGGGCCTCGACCAGCTTGCGGTTGCGGTCGAGGAGCTTGCCGTACATGTCGACGGCCTGGTCGAGCGTGTCGCGCCACGCCTGGTGCAGGAAGCACACCAACGCGAGGTGCCGGCGCGGGGCCGCCATCCTGCGCACCCGGTCGGCTGACGCGGTTCGCACGCTGTGGAACAGGATCCGCTGGTAGTTGCCGTTGACCCAGTCCACGTCGACTCCCAGCACGCCGGTCGCCTCGATCAGTTCCAGCCGTGCCAGCAACCGCTTCATGCCCCCGACCGACGGGTTCGACGAGCTCGCCTTGATCCGATTCAGGGGCGAGTGCGGCTGGTCGTCGTCCACGGCGACCAGCGCATCAAGACCTTCGCGCATCGGCGCCGACAGGCGCTCGGCCATGCGTTGCGTCAGCAACGTCCGGGCCTTGTGTCGGGCTGCCCCTATCGCGCGGCGCAACACCGGATCGCTCGGTGCGAGAACGTGCTCGTTGCGGAGCCAGGCGCGCGCCCGCGCCAGCAGCGAGGCGGTCCGCTCGAGCCGCAACGCCTCGTCCTCGAGGAACCGCGCCAGCCGTTCTCCGGCGGCGGCATCGAAACCGCGCAGACGCAGGTACTCGCCGATGCGCTGCTGATGCTCCGAGACCGTCTGCCGCCAGCGGGCGTAGGCGTGGATCGTCTCGGCGTCGGCGCCCAGCTGCAGGGCCGCGAACCTCAGGATCTCCCCGTCGATCTCCAGGGGCGTCTGTTGGGGGAATCGGCCGAGCACACGCACGAAGGCGACCTGGTACGCGAAACCCAACCGGTTGTGGAGACCCCGCCGCAGGGCGATCTCGCGGCGGTCGGCCTCGAGGAAGGTGGCATCGCGGACCAAGCGGGGGCGGGAGACTTCGGGGTCGGAGACCGGCACGGCTCTGTCCGAGAGAAACGAGCGTTCTGACCTTCTTCGGCACGGGGATCACGTCGTCGAAGACCCACTGTTTCCGGAGCGTGACCCGGTAGAGGAAACGGAGGGTCGACACGGCGACGACGACCGAGCTCGGCGCAAGACGGCGCTCGTTGGCCAGGTAGACCTGGTAGGCGCGGATCGCCTCCGGGCCGAGACGAGCCGGGGAACGGTCGAAGTGGCGGGCGAACCGCGCGACGCTCTCGACGTACGTCTGTTGGGTGCGCGGCGACAGCTGCCGCACCTGCATGTCCTCGAGCATGCGTTGACGAAGAGATGTCATGGAGCGCTCCTCTGCGAAGGGGCCTGGGGGATTCCAGGCCGGCAGAGAAGCGTGCGGCGAGACGACCGACGTACGGCTGCGGTGCGACCAGCTCGCCGGCCGCCTCAGAGACGGCCGGTCGAATCAACGTCTACCGCGAAGCGGTTTAGTCCAATCCCCCGTTATCCGACCCAAGAGGGACCTGCTGGTAGAGGATCCAATGTCAGAGCGAGTCCGAACCTGAACGCTGTGTTCGTTCGGCACCGTCGGCGGACGGCTCGGCACGTGCATGCGGGTGTCGCCGACCGGGACGAACTCCACGCTGTGCTCCGTGTCGGCCACCCACGTCAGGACCTTCCTGGTGTACAGCCGCAGGTAGACGTGGAAGCGGTTGCCCTCGCGCTCCCGGATTGCCGAGGCCCGGACTTCCGGCGCATAGACCTCCGGATAGCGGTCGTAGTCCTGCAACGAGCGTGATCGACGGACGCCGCGGTTGGCAACGGAGAGGAGGCGCGCGCCGGAGAATGGCCGCGACCCCGGAGACCACAGGCGTGAGAGCGCCGGTGGTCGGCGCGCACGAGGGCGCCGACCACCGGCGCGTTGTTCGGGCGGCGGGCGCGGCGGCAGGGTTGCCGCCCCGCCTCGAACCGCCGCCGGCTGGCGCCGCCGGGAACTAGCCCGCCAATCGTCGCCTACGGCTCCGCTTGGCCCCAACCAATCCTGCTAGGAGTCTGCACCGTTCTACGGCGCAGGCTCCTAGTGGTCCGCCGCGATGTGCTCCCGCAGGAGGTCGCGGCCGAGGTCGCCGTCGAAGTCGCGGAACGCGGCGTGGATGTGGTTCGGGTCCTCCTGGGTGTTGTCGAACTCGATGAGGAAGTTCGGACCCTGCACGCGGTAGTAGGCCACCGCGCCCCGCTCGGTCGGACCCGCCCACGCGAACCAGGTGTTCTCGATGCCACCCTCGGCCACCTCGGCCCGGCGGAGCTCGGCGATGTCGTCGGCCATCAGCCCGACCCACGACTCGATGATCGCCATCAGCATCTCCTGCTGCCCGGTCGAGAGGTCGGCGCCCTTGACGCCGATCGGGTCGAGCGGGTCGACCACGAGGTCGGCCCCCGTCACCACGTTGGCGGGCGCGACGTCGTCGAAGATCGCCGCCTCGCGCTGGCCGGCCCCGAGCGAGGCGAGCAGCTCGCGCGCGGTGTCCTCCTGCGCCTTCATCGCCCGCAGCCCCTTCCGCGCGCCCGAGGGCACGGTGGCGGGGTTCGCGCCGAGGAAGGTCGGCGTGCTCACGGTGACCGCCCCGTCCACGACGGTGAGGTGCAGCGAGAGGTGGTGCCCCTCCCATCGCCATCCCCACGTGCCGGTGGTCGACGGCGTCCCGAACACCGACACCCAGTAGGCCTCGGGGTCACGCGAGAACTGCCGGCCCTCGCCTTCCACCAGGACCCCGAGGATGCCCTCGACCTCCATGATCTGCTGGGCGGTCATGTATCCCTGCTGGCTCAGCCCGGACCGCAGCAGGTCCTGGGCCCGCACCTTCTGTTCGAAGCCGAGGTCGGCGTACGACACGCCGTGGCGCTCGAACACCTCGGGGGGAATGAAGTGGTGGCGCGAGCGTTCCTCCGAGTCGAACTCGAAGGTCGCATCCGCCTGTTGCGCCTCGGGGAGCGACGCGAGAAAATCACCGGCGGCGGTGGCCATCCCCTCGACGGCCTGGTTGCTCTGGAGCGTCTGCAGGGTGACGGTGCCGCCGAGGGCGAGCACGACGGCCAGCAACGCGATTCTGGGTCGGTTCATCGATTCCTCCTGAGTGTCCCGAATACAACAATGGTATCCCGGCGAGCGCCGGCAGGGGAACGCGGCGGCGGCCGGCGCCGGCGAGGCGCCCGGTCGTTGCAGGACGCAGGACGAGCGCCTGTCGCCGGCTGCACGGGCCACCCGGGCACGGAAGGCGTCGCCCGCGGCTCCGCCGCGCCAACCCGCCCTCCCAGAAATCCGCGCCGTCGTACGGCGCAGACTTCCAGCTTCGAGAAGGAGCCTCCACCATGCAGCAGCGCTATCGCATCGGGGCGATCCACGCCCTCATGAACGCCATCCCGACCACCCAGCTCGCGTTCGACCGCGGCTGGCCCGGCGCCGACGTCGCGCACCTCCTCGACGGGTCGCTGTACCTCGACCGCAACCTCGGGGCCGCCGACGACGCCGAGCTCGCCTCCCGCATCCACCGCCTCGTGCGGTACAGCGCGGAGACGGGGGCCCAGGGCATCATCATGACCGGGTCTTTCTTCGGCGAGGCGGTCAAGCAGGCCCGGGTGGGAATGGACATTCCGGTGGCGACGTCGTTCGAGGGCATTGTCGAGCGGGCGTTCGAGCTCGAGCGCCCCCTGCACGTCCTCTCCACCGCCCCCGACTCGGCGACCCTGCTGGCGGAAGAGCTGGGGCGGGAGGCGGCCGCCCGGGGGCGGGAGCTGTCCATCACCCGCCAGGCGGTGGACGGCGCCATGGACGCGCTGGTCGGCGGCGACCCCGAGGGGCACGACCGGCTCGTGGTCGACGCGGTCCGCGCCGTGGACGCGGACACCGCCATCCTCTTCGCGCAGTTCTCGATGGAGCGCATCCTGCCGGGGGCCGCGGCCGCGCACTCCGCCCCCGTCGCCGGCCCCGCCAGCGCGGGGGTGGCCCGGCTGCGGCAGCTCATCGCCGGACGCTGATCCCGGTGGGTGGCCGGGAGGGTGACCGCGAGCGAAGAGCGCGACCGATCGGGGCGTCCGTCGAACGGCGGCAGAGGGGCCGTCACGACTGGCCGTCGGGCGCCGATGATCCGAGAACAGGGGTAGGGGATCGCGGCCGAAATGCGCCGGCCAGCGGGTATAATCGTTCAAGGAGCTTCACGCTGGCGAGCTCCCGCCGCGACGGCAGGGTCGCGCAGGGACGGGGAACAGCATGGACGTGATCAGAAGCCTCTACGCTCGGCGCGTGGCCATGGTCGTCGCCTTCACCGCCATCGCCACCGTGGGCCTCGTCTCCGGCGCGATCTTCGCCTACTCGCCGGACCTTCCGATCATCGCCGAGCTCGACGACTACTCGCCCGGCACCATCACCCGCATTCACGCCCGCGATGGCCAGCTCATCGGCGAGTACGCCACCGAGCGGCGGGTCATCCTGACCTACGACGAGATTCCCGCGGTGCTGCGGAACGCGATAATCGCGGCCGAGGACGGCGACTTCTTCAGCCACGTCGGCTTCAACATCCCCCGCATCGTGATGACGCTCATCTCGAACGTCCTCCAGGGTGACCTGACGGCGGCGGGGGCCAGCACCATCACCATGCAGCTCGCCCGCAACGTCACGCTGGGCGGCGAGAGCCTCGGCCTCGAGAAGACGTGGCAGCGCAAGATCGTCGAGGCCTTCTACACGATTCAGATCGAGAAGCGCTACACCAAGCGCGAGATCCTCACCCTCTACGCCAACCAGATCTGGCTGGGCACGGCCCGGCACAGCGCGTTCGGGGTCGAGGCCGCCTCACGCCTCTACTTCGACAAGCCCGCGACCGAGCTCGATCTCAACGAGGCGGCCACCATCGTCGGCACCTTCCCGACGCCGGCGCGGTGGAGCCCGCTGGTGAACATGAACCTCGCCGTGAGCCGCCGCGACCGCACCCTGCGGCGGATGGTCGACGAGGGCTACATCACCCAGGGGGAAGCGGACGAGGTGATTGACCGGCCCATCGTGCTGGCCGAGCGGCAGGAGCGGAGCAACTCCATCGCGCCCTACTTCATCGAGGAGGTCCGGCAGCACCTGGAGCAGGAATACGGGGTGGCCCGCCTCTACGAGGAGGGGCTCACCGTCCATACCACCCTGGACGTCCGCCTGCAGGAGGCGGCCAAGCGGGCGGTCGAGGCGGGGCTGCGCGCCCACGACAAGCGCCGCGGGTTCAGGCCCCCCGCCCGCAACGTCCTGGCGGAGGCGGCCGAGAACGGCGACTACCGCGACCCGGCCGAGATCCTCGCGTCCTGGGAGCACTTCCGCTGGCGGCTGCCGATCGAGGCGGGCGACGTCGTGCCGGCCGTCGTCACCGGCGCCGACGGCGAGGCGATGCAGGTGCGGTTCGGGCGGTATTCGGCACGGGTCGCGCCCCGGGGGCTGCGCCTGACCGAGACGCGCGAGTACGAAGGGTTCCGGGGCCTCGGCGGCGAGCGCGCCGACGAGGTGGTCAGCCCCGGCGACCTCGTCGAGGTCGAGGTGACGGCGCTCGACACCACCGGCGACCGGCCGGTGGTCGAGGCCGAGCTCGAGCAGGAGCCGCTGGCCGAGGCCGCGCTCCTCGCCATCGAGAACCGGACCGGCCGCATCCTCGCGATGGTCGGCGGCTACGACTTCGACCGCAGCAAGTTCAACCGCGCGACCCAGGCCTACCGGCAGCTCGGCTCGCTCTTCAAGGGCATGCTCTACGCGGCCGCCATCGACCAGGGGTACACCACCACGTCGATCGTGCGGGACGAGCCGATCAGCTACGACGTGGGGCCGGGGCAGCCGCTCTACCGGCCCACCAACTACGACCACACCTACGAGGGCCCCATCACGCTCCGGTACGCGCTCGAGAAGTCGCGCAACGTGCCCGCCGTCTGGATCATGAACGAGCTCGGCCCGCAGAACGTCCTCGACTTCGCGAAGCGGCTCGGATTCACGTCCGAGGTGCCGCCCTACCTCTCGGTGGCCCTGGGGTCGGCGGAAGCGACGCTGCAGGAGGTGACCAGCGCGTACTCCGTCTTCCCCAACCGGGGGGTGCGGATGGTCCCGTATCAGATCGACCGCATCGTCGACCGCCAGGGCGAGACGCTGGAAGAGAACCTGCCGGTGCCCCAGGACGCGGTACCCGCCGACACCGCCTACATCATGACCAGCCTGATGGAGGGCGTGGTCACGCGCGGCACCGGCATCCGCGCGAGCCGGCTCGGGTGGCCGCTGGGCGGCAAGACCGGCACCATGGACGACTACACGGACGCCTGGTTCGTGGGCTTCGATCCGGACGTCACCGTGGGGGTCTGGGTCGGCTACGACGAGAAGGTCACCCTCGGCTACGACGAGCAGGGCGCGCGCGTCGCCCTGCCGATCTGGATCGACTTCATGCGGGCCCACATCGACGGCCGAGAGCGGGACCCCGAGAACCGTTTCGTGCCGCCGGCCAACATCGTGTTCGCGTCGGTCGATCCCGGCACCGGCGAGCTCGCGCCCTGGTCGTCCAACGCCATCGAGGAGGCGTTCATCGCCGGCACCGCGCCCGGCACCGAGCTCGAGCCGTAGGCCGGCGACCGGCGCTGCGTCTCCCCCACTCCCCTCCGAACCCCGCCGGCCCATCTTGTACTCGGGGCGAACACTCGGCCGGCGCCGGAAACGAGAGCATGTCACCAGAACGACCGGACGCGCCGTTCTTCCGTGAGGTATCCGACGCCGCCACCCTGGAGGCGATCATGGGCAGCCCGCGGGCGGTGCTGTTCAAGCACAGCACCCGTTGTCCGGTCTCGGCCTACGTCATCGACGAGGTCATGGACTTCGCCGAGACCCACCCCGAGTGGCCGGTGTACGTCCTCAAGGTGATCGAGCGGCGACCGCTGTCGAACGAGGCGACGGAGCGGCTCGGAGTCCGGCACGAGTCGCCGCAGGCGTTCGTTCTTCGTGAGGGACGCGTCCACTGGCACGGCTCCCACAACGAGGTCACCGCCGAGACGCTGGAGCGAGAGATTCGCCTCGCCCCAGAGCCGCCGAACGCGGTTGCCGGCGTGCCATGACGGCGGCGTGACCGCGGGCCGCGCGGCCCGTGGAGTCGCGGATGTAGCCCGTCATGCTACGCTTTACTCGTGACGATTCGGAACATCCGTCACGGGGGTGTCCGTCGCCTGTTCCTGCACGATGATCCCAAGGCGGTGCCGCCTGCTGCGGCGGACAAGCTTCGCAAGATGCTGGCTTTCCTTCAGGACGTCGCGGCGCCCGCCGAGCTGCATGCGAGGGGCAACGCCATGCGAATGTTGAATCCGCCGCATCCCGGCGAGTTCGTCAAGACCGAGGTCATCGAGCCGCTCGGCCTGACCGTCGCTCGCGCGGCGGAGGTGCTCGGCGTCTCCCGTCCCACGCTGTCGGCGTTTCTCAACGGACGGTCGGATCTGTCCGGCAACATGGCGCTTCGCATCGAGAAGGCGTTCGGCGTCCAGATGGACACGCTCATGCGGATGCAGGCGTCGTTCGACATCGCCCGCACCCGCAGGCGGGAAGCCGACATCGCCGTCGCGCCCTACCGCCCGCACGAAGCGCGGATCTGAACGGCGTCGCTCTCCCAGTTCGATGCCGCGGGGAATCGGGGATCCCCATGCGTGGGAATCCAGCATGCGGGCATCGCCCGCGGATCACAAGGGTGCAAAAGCCGCCCGGCACGCGGTACCATGTCGCGTGTCGTCACGCTGGCAGCTCCTGGCGGAACCCGGCATCGTATCGAATACCCCACGGAGCTGCACGAACAGGGAGGGCTCGAGATGTCAGTCAAGACCGCCGCTATCGTGACGTTGCTCGGCGTCGTGTGCCTGGCGCCCCTCGCCGGCGCGCAGTCGGAGAGCCTGCGGACACCGTGGGGCGATCCCGACCTGCAGGGCATCTGGACCGGATCGACGCTGACGCCGCTGGAGCGGCCGGCGCGGTTCGCCGGCCGGGAGTTCCTGACCGAGGAAGAGGCGGCGGCCCTGGAGAGGGGCGCCGATGAGACCCGGTTCGTCGAGCGGGTGCCGAGCGAGGGCGACCCCGGCACCTACAACCAGACCTGGTTCGACCCCGGCACGCGCCTCGTGCCCGACCGCCGCACCGCCCTGATCGTCGACCCGCCGGACGGGCGCGTCCCCTACACGCCGGAGATGGCCGAGCGCGGCCGGCTGCAGGCGCGGTACCGGGTGAACGGGGCCCGCAACACGTGGGTGGACGTCGACACCGGCGAGCGGTGCCTGTCGGACGGGGTGCCGATGTTCTGGCTCGGCTACAACCCGAACCACCAGATCCTGCAGACCCCCGACCACGTCGTCATCGTGCACGAAATGTTCCGCGACCGGCGCATCGTGCCCCTCGGCGACCGGCCGCCGAACGGCATCCGCCAGTGGAACGGCGACATGCACGGGCGCTGGGACGGCGACACCCTCGTCGTCGAGTCGACCCACTTCATCGACGGCGGCGCCGACCGCTGGGCCCAGACGTGGCGCATGCCGACCCACACCATGCACCTCGTCGAGCGCTTCACCCGCGTCGACGCCGACACCCTGGATTACGAGTTCACCCTGACCGACCCCGCGAAGTTCACCGCGCCGTGGAGCGTCCGCATCCCGCTGACGACCAACCAGGCGTCGCGGGGCGTCACCGAGGGCCCGCTCTACGAGTACGCCTGCCACGAGGGCAACTACAGCATCGCCAACGTGCTCCGCGGCGCCCGCGTCGAGGAGCTGGCCGCGAACGAGGGCGGCGGGCAGCAGTGACGCAGTCCGTCGAAGCGTCGCGATGCTGATCCCGTGCTCGGCTGGAGTTGGCGGACCGTGAGGCAGCCAGAGTAGGGCGGCCGGGCGATGCCGGCAGAATGCCGTCGCGCCCGGCCCTCGGCCTTGTTCCGCGCCACCCGGCCCGCCGGACGCCCCGCCGCCGATCCGCAAGCCGTCAACGCACCTCCCCGTCATCCACCGAACACGTCTGGCAGAAACAGCCCGGCGACCTGCCGTCATCCCCCGGTCCATCCGGCGTGCCGTTGGTAAGGAGCCTTGCCTGTGGCCTGCGTCACTCCTCCCCCGCCGGCAGCGCGAACGTCACCAGCATGTTGCTCCCGGTCGGGGCCTCGAGCTCCGGCGCGTAGGTGCGCAGGCGGTTGCCGACCCCGCCCACCGGCACCGTCAGGTACTGTCGGCCGCCGGCCTCGTAGGTCACCGGGTAGCCGCTGATCTGGCTGCCCAGGATCGTCTCCCACAGGACCTCGCCGGTCTCGGCGTCGAAGGCCCGGAAGCGCCGGTTCGAGTCGCCGAAGAAGACGACGTTGCCGGCGGTGGCGAGGGTCGTGCCCGCGTTCGGCGCCCGCTGGCTGTAGCGCCAGACCTCGCGGCCGGTCGAAATGTCGATGGCGCGCACCTCGGTCAGGTCGCCGTCCGGCCCGATGTCGGGGTCGGGAATCGAGAACCGGGGGCCGGTGCCCGATACGGTCCGCGGGTTGAGGGTCTGGTTCAGGCACGAGCGGTTGATGGGAACGTAGAGCATCCCCGTCACCGGGCTGTACGACCACGACCACCAGCCCTTCACGTTGTGACCACAGATGATGAACTGGTCGCCGGCCTCGCGCGCCACCAGATTCATGTTGATGGTGGTCGCGCCGGTCTCGACGTCGACGTCCGAGATGACGAAGCGCTCGGTGCTGTCGAACGGGAAAGGGTCGGCCCAGAGGAACTCGCCGGTCTCGCGGTCGTTGACGAAGAGTCCGCCGGGCTCGCCGAGGACCACCACGACCTTGCGCTCCTCGGCGGTGCCGGTCAGGTTCGGGTTGATCCAGCGCACCGCCTCGGGGTCGGGATTGACCACGGTGTCGATGAGGGTGCGCTCCTGCACGAAGTCCTGGTCCCAGTCGTCGCACGGGAGGTACTGGTAGTACCAGTCGATGGCGCCGGTGTCGGCGTTCATCGCCAGGGTCGAGTTGGAGTACAGCTCGCACGGGGTGCGGTCGCCGACGTCCCAGGTCCCGCGGCGCATGAGGCGGGTGTAGGGCAGGGGCACCGCGACGCCCCAGAACACCCGGTTCAGCTCGGGGTCGAAGCTGCCCGGCACCCCCCACGGCGAGACGTGGACGCGGTCGGCCGTCGGCAGCGTGCCCCACGTCGCGCCGCCGGGGTCGTCGGCGCCGGCCGCGGTGTAGGTGCGCCAGCGCTCGACGCCGTCGCCGGCGTCGTGGGCGGCGACGAAGCAGCGGGCCTCGAGGCTGCCGGGGCTGCACGTCCGCCCGCTGACGACGTTGCCGTTGATGATCATCGCGCCCGACGAGTGGGTGATGCCGTCGCGGTAGTCGGCCGTCTGCGACTCCCAGGCAAGCTCGCCGGTGCGGGCGTCGACGGCGACGATGTGAGCGTCCTGGGTCAGGTGATAGACGTGGCGGCCGTAGATCGCGAGGTTGCGCGTGCGGGCCCCGAGCTGCGCGTACTGCCGCAGGTCGGCCGGCAGCTCGCGCTCGAACTCCCAGATCCGGTCGCCGGTGGTGGCGTCGAGCGCCTCGAGGCGGTCGGCGCCCGGGTGGGCGATGTACATCACCCCGTCGTAGACGAGGGGCCGGATCTCCTGGTCGCCCTCGTCCATCGCGCGCATCCACGCGAGGCGGAGCTGGCCGACGTTTCCGCGGTCGATGTCGTCGAGGGGGCTGAAGGCCTGGAAGTCGTAGGTCCGATACGCCATCAACCAGTCGGCGGGGTCCGGGTCGCGGAGCATCTCGTCGGTGATGGGCACGAAGTCGCCCTGCTGGCCGGCCGCGGCCGGCGCCGGAAAGGCGCCGCACGCCAGCCAGACAAGACCGGCGAGAGCAACGACGGATACGAGCTTGGGCTGTGCCATGGTCATCTCTCCCTGGATCGCGCGCGGACACGTTCAGTCGAAGCGCCCCCCCCGGCTCGGTGCGCGTAGATCAGCACGTTGACGTCGGGAAGCAGCATCGCCGGACCCGCGTCAGCGATCGCGGCGACCGAAGCGGCGCTCGTCGTCATGGACGTCGAGCGCGCGCGGCCGATCCAGATCGATGCCCGGGCGGGCTCCGCCGCCGCCGACCGAGACCAGCCGGAACGGCTTCGGCGCCGCCGCCCGGGTACGGGTGAGGGCGTCGGTCAACGTATCGGCGATGAACGCGCTCACACTGACCCCGCGGATCGCCGCCGCCCGGCGCACGCGCGCCGCGAGCCGATCGTCGAGGGAAATCGTCGTGCGCATTATGCACAGCATAACCGGCATGCACCATCACCTCAACGGCGACCGCCCCAGCCCCGTGCCCCGCCCCGTCGTCTCATGCCTCCGCGGCCCGTGACCGGCGCACATGCCGGGCTCGCCTCATCGCGGCGGCCCGGTCGCGGCAGGGTCGAAGACGGACAGCGGAACAGCGGGCGTGCTTTCCAATCCTGAAATGAGCCTGAAGCGGCGGCACGTGAACCGAGGTGACGGCGGCCGAATCAGCGGACCGAAACAGGGGTCCTGGCGCGGGCTGCGGTGAGCCGGCGCACACTGACCGACATTATCCGTCATGGGCGGGGCCGAGGTCCTCCGGTTCCTGGCCAGCACGTCAATCCTGCTTGGGCGGAGGGGTTAGGCGCCCGGGGTGCCCGCCGGGGGTCCGCCGTCGTCCGCCACCGCCGACTCCACCCCGAGGCGGCGGTTCGGGTCGGCGACCGGCGGTCGGCTCGTCCCGTGGCCGGCCTTGATGCGTCTGTGGCCCGTGGTCGGTCACCGGTGCCGTGGTTCCGGCGGCCGCCCCGCCTGACCAGCCCGACCTCCAGGTCGGCACGCCGACCGAAGGGCGGCGTGCTGCGGCAGCGAGAGCGGCGGTTCCGGTCCGGCGCGGCGTTCGGAGCGGGGCGGGTCCAAAACGGAGCGGGTCCGAACCGGGGAGCCCGAAGCCCTGGGTAGATTCGACAGCCTCCAGGCCTTCCGCCGCTTTCCGGTAACGCGCCTGCCGCTCCGCGTTCGTCAACGCCACGACCAACTCCACACCGTTACGTAACGGACCGGTGACAGGCGGCTCGGCGCCCGGACGTCACGGCTGTCGAGCGACGGCGGACTCGGGGCAACAGCGGACCGGGAGCACGGGGCCTCCGAACGGGTCTCCCGCGGCGCCGGGGGGGGGCGCGTGTCCTGCCACGGCGTCTCGTGGACGGCCGGGACGTCCCGTCCAGGCCGGGCCGCAAGGCCCATATCTGCAATCCGAGTTGCGGGACGGCCGGTGTGTCACCCGCAGGGCCGTAGCGCAGCGGAGGACGCGCGGAGCGCGTTGACACGCTGGCCGGCCCGCAGCTACGCGGTTCGAACGGGGAGCACAAACCCGGCGGCGGCATCCGGGGCTGCCTCTTGCCGGCGACCGGTGCGGGCAGCCGGCGACACGCCAGCCACCCGGCGCTGCCTCCATCCCCTCCCCCCCCCGTCCGCCGGTGCGGCGACTCATGGGCCGGGCGTCGGCGACACCGAGCTGCGGGTCGACGCCGCCCGTCGCCGCGGGTATTTCAGGCGGCGGGGTCGATGGCGGCGAACAGGCGGTCGCGGGCCTGGTTGAGGGCGCGTGCCGCGTCGTTGTCGCTCATGGCGGCGGCGACGGCGTCGAGCTCGTCGAAGGAGGTCCCCGGCTTGAGGCAGTCGGCGGCGTCGGGCAACGACTTGAGCTTCTCGTAGGGGGTCATGACGTTGGCGTGGGGGTAGCGCTTGCGGACGCGGCCCTTGGCGTCGACGACTTCGACGGGGAAGAGACAGGGGCGGTGGAAGTTCAGGTAGGGGGAGAGGACCCGCTGGGTGAAGGCGTTGACGCGTTCCGCGTAGCGGCTGGGGATGTGGCCGTATCCGAGGTGCTTGCGGATGACCGAGCCGTTCTTGCTCTCGACGAGGGCGTTGTCGTTGCTGCGTCGGGGGCGGGATTTGGTGAACTCGTCGACGTGGAGGGCCTGCAGCAGGGCGGCGACCTTGCGGTTGATGAACTCGGTACCGTTGTCGGCGTGGAATCCGCGGACGATGAAGGGGAACGCCCGGAGCAGCGCTTCGAGGACGGGGGCGAGGCAGGGCGTCTCGATGCGCTCGAGGGAGCCGACGAACTGGAACTGGCTGACCTCGTCGACGAGGTTGAGGTGGTAGAGGCCCTTGATGCCGTCGAGGTCGCCTTGGTGGACGGTATCGACCCGCAGGTAGCCGGGTTGCCCGTCGGGCCGGGGCCGGCGGCGCTCGCCGATGGCGATGTGCACGGCGCGGGTCGGCGCGGGCATCGTCCCGCGGCGGCGCTGATAGCTGGTCGAGTGGCGCAGGTTGTAGAGATGTCCGTTGGAGATGGCGGCGAGGCGCTCGAAGCGGTGGTCCCCGAACACGTGCAGGGCCCGGATGCAGAGCTGGCGGGTGGCGGGCCCGGAGAGGGTGCCGTGGAGGGCGTCGACTTCGGCGAGCAGCCCGATGTCGGCCTTGGTGTAGCGGCGGGGGAAGGGGCGCCGGGGGCCGCGGCGGTCGGCGATGGCGCCCGTGGCCCGGTGCTGGCGCAGCAGGCGGGTGACCTGCGCTCGCGAGAGGCCGGCCACCCTGACCAGGAACCGGCGGAGCAGGCCCTTGTCGGCCTTCCCCCGGCCGGGGTAGTCGAACCGTTCCAGGGTCTCGGCCACGAACGCGTAGGCCTCGGCCCGGGTCTGCGGCCGCAGGTCGAGCGGTCGGCTGTCGGCCAGGAACTCCCGAATCTGGTCCAGGGTCTGCAGGCGCTGGGTGTCGAGTCTCACGATCATCCTCCGATGATCCGGGACCCGGCCCCTTCAGGCTCATTTCACGTTGGAATCAATCCTCCCTTCAGGCTCACTTCTGGTTGGACAAGGCGGCGGGATTGAAATACATAGCACTAAGATGTATAGTGCTGCTATGTATTCTCCGTCGCTCCGGATCGCCGAGGCGGGCGCCGCGGCCGGGGCCGCCCGGTCGGACGCAAGACGATGAACATCGGCAAGGACCTCGTCGCCGCCTCCGCCATCCCGCTCGTCCTCGCCATCCTGACCGAAGGCGACAGCTACGGCTACGCAATCCTCAAGCGGGTCGGCGAGCTCTCGGGCGGCCACCTGCAATGGACCGACGGCATGCTCTATCCGGTGCTGCACCGGCTCGAGCGGCTCGGCTGCATCGAGGCGCGCTGGGAAGCCTCGCCCCGCGGGCGGCGGCGCCGGTACTACCGCATCACCGAGGCGGGCCGCTCGCACCTTGCCGCGCAGCGGCGCCAGTGGCAAGTGGTGGACGCCACGTTGCGGGGGCTGTGGCTGGAGCTGGCCCCGGCCGCGGTCGGCCAGGTGCCCGCGCCGTAGGAACGGCGCCGCGTCCGGGGGAGGCGCAGACTGAGGGTCGGCCGGGGGCAATCCCGCCGCCGCAGAAGCTTCGCGCCAGCGAAGCCTCCAACGCGACCACAAGGTCGCGTTGCGACGATTGGCGGGCTGGCACGAGGCAAACGTCTCGTCGACGGGACGAACCATGGCTGGACGAGACGACACGGTCGAAGGACAGATTGCCCGGTGGCGGGAGTACGTGCGCCGACGGCGGGCGATCGGCGCGTCAGACGTGGAGGAGCTGGAAAGCCACCTGCGGGATCAGATGGCGGCGCTCAGGGACGCGGATCTCGACGCCGACGAAGCCTTCCTGGTGGCCGTCAAGCGGCTGGGCAACCTGGACGCCGTCTCGCGCGAGTTCGCTCGCGAGCACGCCGAGCGGTTGTGGAAGCAGCTCGTCGCGGGACCGGACGCGACGGGCGAGACGACCCCGCACGCCCGCCAGGAGACTCTCGTCGCCGTCGGCCTGGCCCTTGCGGCGGCGATCGCCATCAAGTTGCCCCCGCTGTTCGGTCAGCCTCCCATGGACCCCGACGAGGAGCTCCCCGAGTTCTACGTTCTCAACCTCAGTCTGTTCGCGCTGCCCCTGCTCACGGGCTACTTCGCCTGGAAGCGCGGACTCGATCGGGTCGCCTGTCTGTGGCTGGCCCTGCCGTTCGCGTTGGCCGCCGCCTTCGTCAACAGCGTCCCGTTCACGCCGCGCGGACACACCCAGGTGCTGGCCGCCCTGCACCTGCCGATCACCCTGTGGCTGGCCGTCGGCGTCGCCTACGCCGCCCGCCGGTGGCGTACCACCGGCGGGCGCATGGACTTCGTGCGGTTCTCCGGCGAGCTGTTCATCTACTACGTGCTCCTGGCCCTCGGGGGCGGCGTGCTCACCGGTTTCACGGCCGGCATCTTCACCGCCATCGGCGTGGACCTCGAGCCGCTCATCCTCCCGTGGGTGCTGCCGTGCGGCGCGATGGGGGCGGTCATCGTCGCCGCGTGGCTGGTCGAGGCCAAGCAGAGCGTCATCGAGAACATGGCGCCGGTGCTGACCCGGGTGTTCACGCCGATGTTCGCGGCGGTGCTGCTGGCGTTCCTCGCCACCATGCTGTTCACGGGCCGCGGCATCGCCCTCGATCGGGAGGTGCTCATCGCCTTCGACCTGCTGCTCGCGGTGGTCCTCGGCCTGCTGCTCTATGCCGTGTCGGCCCGCGATCCCAAGGCGCCGCCGGGGGTCTTCGACTGGGCGCAGGTGGTGCTGGTGGCGAGTGCCCTCCTCGCCGACGCGGTGGCGCTGACCGCCATCGCCGCCCGCATCTCCGAGTTCGGCTTCAGCCCGAACCGGGTGGCCGCCCTCGGCGAGAACATCGTCCTGCTCGTCAACCTCGCATGGTCGCTGTGGCTGTACGCGCGGTTCCTCGCCGGGCGCGGCCCCTTTGCGGCCGTCGAGCGCTGGCAGACCGCGTATCTGCCCGTCTACGCGGTCTGGGCCGCCGCGGTGGTGGTGTTCTTCCCGCTGCTGTTCGGATTCGTGTGAAGTATAGTCGGCGCCGGGCGGGCCGGCCGCGCCGCGGGTGCTGCCCGGGAGTCAGGGCCTCCTCCAGGGAGCGGCCGGCTTCTGCCGGATGGGTTGAAGGATGGGCCGAGCCACGGGCGACGCTCTCCGGGCCAGAGGGAGACGTGATGGCACTGGCGGACGCGATGGCGCTGGCTCTCGGGCTCGGCATCCTGGCGACGACGCTGTACCTCGTCGTCGCGCGGCGGAGGCGACCGCGGGACATCCGCCAGCGGATCTACCGCCGGCAGGTCGGGCGTTGCCGCGACTGCGGGCGGGCGATGGAGGAAGGGTGGCTCAAGCTGGACGAGCCGCCCGGGGACGAGCCGGAGCTGGTCTGCACCGTCTGCCACATGGCGCGGCACGCCTGATGGCCCGAACGAACGAGACGACGCCGGCACCCCGGAGGATGCGGCCGCGACGCTCCCCACGCCGGCGCCCGGCCGGCCGCGCCTTTCCGCGGGAACCCGACCCCCCAAAGACACCCGTTACGGAAGCGGCGCGAACGGCACCGCCGGCTCGCGCACGCCGGGGTGCCCGGCCTCGATGCGCTGCCGCGACACGAGGGCGGCCGCCTCGAGGGCGAGCTCCTCGTCGGCCCGGCCGGCGTGGAGCAGGTTCACCATGGCGTGGTTGCCCTCGTGACAGGCGTACTCGAAGAGGGTCACGTCGGGGGCGGACCGCTGCATGGGAATCGCCACCGTGTAGGGGACCGCGAAGGTCTCCGGGTCCTCCACCGTCACCCGGTAGTCCATGGTGTTGGCGTCGACGGGGGTGAACCGCTCGACGAGGGTCAGGGTCTCGCCCGACATGCGCGGGCCGGTCGGGGTCACGTGCGACGGCTGGTAGTCGCCGCCGTCGAGCTTGCCGTTGAAGTGCCGGGTCTCGACGACGAGGGTGTCGCCCTCCCAGTACCCGCGGGCGTCGCCGAGCCACTGGCGAATCGGGTCCGGCGCGTGCGCCCGGCCGTCGAGGGGCACGATGCGCGCCTCGTGGATCATCTCCATCAGCAGCACGAAGTGATCCGGGGTCTGGAATATCTGGTAGTTGGCGTTGTACAGGGTCGGAATCATCGCCGTCGGCAGCGTCCGCGAGATGCAGCGCTCCCAGTTGTTGCGGTCGAGCCACGAGTCGGCCTCGCCGCGGCCCTCGCGCGCCCGCTCGCGGGCGATCAGCCGCTCGACGCCCTGCTCGGTCATCCGGATGCGGCCGTCCGGCGGGTCCACGATCAGGGCCTCGCGATCGAGGCGGCCGCCCTGCTCCAGCCAGCCCGCCCCGGTGCCGCCGGTCGCCTCGATCACCGCCCGCTGCGCCTCCCGGCTCTGCGCCCACTCCTCTTCCGTCAACCGTTCGAGCGGCGTGGTCGTCGAGTTGTTCCACAGGCCCTGCAGGTCGGGGTCTCCCCACGGGGTCCGCGGAATCGCGGAGCCGTCCGACTCGATGCGCTCGGGGACCCACTGGCCTGCCGCGGGGGTCACCCCCGCGAGGGCCACGACGAACACCGCGCCGGCGCCGATCGCCCACCGTGTCTTCATCCGCATGCTCCTGCCTCCCAATCCCGTCGCCGTCGTGGACCGACTCGACAGGAGATTCCTCGCCTCTCCGCGAGAGGCGCCCGCCCGGAACGCCCCGGGACCCATCACGAAGACTCGGGCCGCTGCCCCTTGTGCTCGGACCAGGGTATCCAGCCCGACCGGGTCCGGAACCCCCACCGGCGAATCCGCCGGCCGCGCACCACGACGGTCACCGGCGGCCGGGCCGGGTCGATCTCCACGCGGTGCAGCCAGCGGGCCGGACGCACGCGGAACGCGCCCGGCGGATGCCACCGACGGACCGGCGCGCCGCCCGCCCCGGGGGTGTGCTCCCAGTAGCCTCCCCGCAGGATGACGGTCAGGAACCACCACGGGTGATCGTGCAGCGAGTCGTCGTCGCTGGCCCGGAACCAGTGGACGTAGACGCCGAACCACCGGCAGGAGACCACGCGCAGACGGCGCAGGTACAGCTCGCCCTCGTGCCGGTGGATCGACTCCCATTGCCAGAGCCGGAATGGCGAGGCGCCCGCCGGTTCCGATTCGATCACGGTAGCGGCCGACCTCCGTCCCTTACCGGCGGGTACCTTCCACGTCGGTGCGGACGCTGAACAGCGTCTTGCCGGCGGTGACGTACAGCGTGCGCAGGTCCGGCCCGCCGAACGCGGCGTTGGTGATCGCGTCCTCCGGCACCGGGATGTGCTCGAGCAGCTCGCCGGACGGCGAGAACACGTGGATGCCGGCCACCGTGTCGAGGGTCTCGCTGGTCCCCCGCGTCCGGTTCAGCCCCGCCGCCACGTAGAGGTTCCCGGCGCTGTCGATGGTCATGCCGTCGCCGCTGCGGCCGGGATGGAAGTCGTGGAAGATGCGCATGTTGCCGACGGTGCCCTCGGGGCTCAGGTCATAGGCCCGGATCAGCCGGGGACCGCCCTCGGCCTGCTCGGTCTCGATGACGTACAGCGTGGTGTCGTCGGGCGAGATGACGATACCGTTGGGGCGCGCCACCTCCGGCTCGGTCAGGATGCGCGCGACCGTGCCGTCCGGGTCGATGCGGTACACCCCGTGCACGCCGGTCTGGTTCTCGGTCGGGTTGGGGCCCGGCCGGTCGGTGAAGTAGATGCGCCCCTGCCCGTCGATGGTCAGGTCGTTCGGCTGGTGCAGCTCGCGGCCCTCGAACTGGTCGGCCAGCACCTCGACCTCGCCGGTCGCCATGTCGGTGCGGGTGATGCGCGGCAGGGCGGTCTCGCCGTCACCGCCCTCGCACGCGAGCAGGCGCCACTCGCTGTCGAAGATCAACCCGTTGGCGCGGTTGCTGGGCTGGCGGAACGTGGAGAGCTGACCGTCGGCCGACCACCGCATGATGCGGTTGTTGCCGAGGTCGGTGAAGTAGACCGAGCCGTCCTCGGCCACCGTCGGGCCCTCGGTGAACGCGACGGTGGTCTCGACCGCGAGCTCCCGCGCCGGCGCGGCGTCGCCCGAGGCGGCCTCCGCCGCCGCCGGCGCGCCCCCGCCCGCCAGGGCGTCTTCCAGGGCGCCCACGCTGCCCTGAAGCGCCGCGATGCTCTCGGCGGTGGCCGCCTGCTGCGTCTCCAGGCTCTCCAGCACCCGCAGGACGTGGGCGGTGCCCACGAACTGAGGCTCGGAGCCGCACGCCGAGACGACAGGCAACAGAACCGCGATCACCCCGATAGCCGATCTCTTCATCTATAGCTCCCCGGTCTGAGGTGTGACGTACTCAGGACAGCGATCGATTCAAGTCTGCCGACTGCGGCCCGATGCAGCCCTGGGGCTTCCCGCGCCTGGCACACGGCAGTGCAATCTCCGTTACCGTCCCTGCTCCGGCAGCCGAAAGGCGATCAACTGGGGCGGGCGCCCGCCGATGGTCAGGGCGATGTACTGGCGCCCGTCGACCAGGTAGGTCATCGGCGTCCCCAGGGCCCCGGTGGGCAGGTCCACCGACCCGAGCTCCTCGCCGGTCTCCTTCGACCGCGCGACCAGCCGCGGCCCGCCGTCGCTGCCGCCGGCCGAGAGGGCGCTGACGACCAGGGTCTTCGTGAGCACCGGGCCGCCCACCCCGTCGCCGCCCAGGGGCGGCAGGTTCAGGTCGCGCAGCCTCGGATGGTTGCGGTATCGGTCGCCGGCGCCGAGCGGCTGCATCCACACGTGGTCGCCGGTGTTCATGTCGATGGCGGTCATCCGCGAGTAGGGCGGCTTGAGCAGCGGCAGCCCCTGGGGCATGAGGGCGCCGCTGCGGGACGGCCCCAGGCCGCGGGACATCCGTTCACCCTCGGGGGCGCCGTGCGTGTAGGCCACGGTGGCCCCGAGCTCGGGCTCCGGCTCGTACATGCTGATGACGACCGCGTTGTTCCGCGACGGCACGTAGAGCATGCCCGTCTCGGGGTCGATGGCGGCCCCCGCCCAGGTCGCGGCCCCGCCGTCCGGCGGGCGCATCAGGGTCCCCTGCCAGCCGCCCTCCTCGGGCCGCGAGATCGGCGTGAAGAGCGGCCCGAGCCGGAACGGCTGCACGGCCTCGACGGCCAACTCGCGGAGCTCGGGGGTGAAGTCGACGAGATCGTCGATGGTCACCCCCTGGTACTCGAACGGCGCGGGCCGGGTCGGAAACGGCTGGGTCGGCGAGACGTACTCGCCGGGCATGTTGGTGTCGGTCGGCACCGGGCGTTCCTCGATGGGCCAGACCGGCTCCCCCGTCACCCGGTCGAACGTGTAGACGAAGCCCTGCTTGCTGACCTGCACCAGGGCCTTGACGTCGCGCCCGTCCACGGTGACGTCCACCAGGTTGGGATGGGTCGGGAAGTCGTAGTCCCAAAGGCCGTGGTGCACGGCCTGGAAGTGCCAGACCCGCTGCCCGGTCTCGACGTCGACGGCGACGATCGTCTCCGAGAACAGGTTGTCGCCGGGCCGGTCGGCCCCGTAGTAGTCGTTGGTGGTGGTGCCGGTGGGCAGGTAGACGTGGCCCAGCTCGTTGTCGCCGGCGAGCATCGACCAGACGTTGGCGTTCCCCGAGTAGCGCCACGATTCGTTCAGCCAGGTGTCGGCCCCGAACTCGTCGGCGCTGTTCGGCACGGTGTGGAAGTCCCAGGCGTGGGCCCCGGTCTTGACGTCCCAGGCCCGCACCCATCCGGGCACCGCCTCCTTGGTGATGCGCCGGTCGGCGACCTGCGAGCCGTGGATGACCCGGTCGCGCACCACGATGGGCGGCGAGTGGATGCCGTAGAGCATCGCGTTCAGGTAGTCGCGCTCCTCGCGCTCGGCCCGGGGCAGGCCGACCATCGCGTCGACGATGCCGCTGCCGTCGGGGCCGAAGTCGGGGCAGGGCCGCCCGGTGGCGGCGTCGACGCAGACCAGGTAGCCGGCCCCGGTGCCCCAGAAGATGCGCTCGTCTCCCTCTCCGTCGGTCCACCAGGCCACCCCCCGCTGCCGAAAGGTGCCGGTCATCGGGGTCGTCCCCTCCTCGTAGCTCTTCGGGTTGAAGACCCACAGGGTCTCGCCGGTCACGGCGTCGACCGCCACGCCCTGCGAGAGCGCGGTGTTGAAGTAGAGCACCCCCCCGACCATGAGCGGCGTCGCCTGCATGCCGCCGGCGCGCGGGGGATGCCCCCGCCGATAGAGGTTCGGGTTGTCCCCCTCGAGCGAGGCGACGATGGTCTCGAGCGGCGCCCACCACTCGCTGCCGTCGGGCATCGTGCGGCTGACCATGGCGTCGACCGACTGCCAGCGCCACGCGATCTCCAGGTCGCCGAAGTTGGCCCCGTCGATCTGGTCGAGCGGCGAGTACTTCTGGCCGGCGATGTTGCCCGCATAGCTGCGCCACTCGCCGTTCTCGGTGCCGTAGGTCTGCCACGGGCCGGCGTCCTCCTGGGCCCGGGCGATCCCCGGCGAACAGACGAGCGCGAGACCTGCGAGCCCCGCCGCCAGACGTGTCGGCATCTGCGCCATCGGCTGAAACCTCCTCGACTCTCCCGAATGGGAAACGTCAGATTATACCTGCCGGTGTGCGGCAGGGCCCCCCGCTGCATTCGGGGCGCGATGCATCCTGCCTGCCCGGCGCTTGCGCCGCGGCGCCGCCGTCCATACCCGTCGGCCCATACCCGTCGGCGTGTGGCAGAAGCCCCCGCTGCGTTCAAGGCGGCGATGCATCCTGCCCGGCGTCTACGCCGCGGGCAGGACCATGCCGCCGTCACGTCGGCCGGCTCCCTCGCCGCGCCCTGTCGCACGGGTGCCACGCAGCCCCGCTGGAACTCCCGTCGGTGCCCGTGCGACGCGGACCCCACCGCGAGCGCCGCTATACGGCTATCGGTCGCCGCGCCGGCCGCCCGACAGGCGGGGATGGTAGCCCTGCACGTCGGTCCGCGACGCCGGGTTGGCCGGGGACGCACCCCCCGCCTGCGGCCCCTCGCCCATGATCTTGACCGCGCCGTCGGCCACGAGCTGCTTCACGGTCTCGCTGTCGACGTCGTGGGTCGAGATCTGGCCCTCCTTGCGGGGCCCCAGCCGCAGCACCTTCCCGCGTGACAGGTGGATTCTGAGAAACCGGGGGGTCTGATTGAGAATGGTGATCATCGTCGCGCCTCTCCGCCGTGTCCCGATGATACTGCACGCCGGCCGCCGCACCGGGCCGCCTTTTGCGTTTCCGCCAGCGAGAGAGTATGCTGAGCGGGGCCGAGCGGGTTGCGCGCGCCACCGGATCGGCGGTCGGTTCGTGTTACATTTCGCATCACAAGCAGGCCGGGCGGTACGATCGGCGGACACCGCGCAACGCGGAGCGAAGCCGGCGTCGGTTGCGGTACCGCATGGGGACGGCGCCGCTTGACAAGAGGAGGCACACCATTTCTTCACGAATCTTCGTCGGCAACCTCAGCTACGAGACGTCGCAGACAGACCTGGAAACGCTGTTCGGGAAGGTGGGTCAGGTCACGGAGGTGTTCCTCCCGGTCGACCGCGCCACCGACAAGCCGCGAGGGTTCGCCTTCGTCGAGTTCGGGGATGCCGCCTCGGTGTCCCAGGCCATCGAGAAGATGGACGGCACCGAGCTCAACGGCCGCAACCTCCGCGTCAGCGAAGCCCGCGACCGGGCGCCGCGGCCTCCGATGGGGGGCCCGCCGAGCTTCATGGACGATGGCCCGCCCTCGATGGACTTCGGGCGGCGGCCGGCAAAGCCGAAAGGCAGCCGCCGCGGCCTCCGCGGCCGCAAGCGCGGGTTCTAGCAGACCAGCCCGGAGTCGCCGCCCGCGGCTCCGATGCCGCCAGACCAACCTCCAGGAGTCCGCGCCGTGCCACGGCGCAGACTCCCAGCAAGCAGTCGCAGAGAAGCGTTGCCGCGCCCGCGCGCGCTCAGGGCAGGGCGTATGCCAGCGTCTCGCCGGGGGTCCCGACGTCCCCGGTCGCCACCAGCAGATACTGCTTCCCGTCCGCCAGATAGGTGACCGGCGGTGCGATCGTGCCGGCCGGCAGCTCCGTCTCCCAGACGACCTCGCCCGTGACCTTGTCATAGGCCCGGAAGATGCGGCCCCCGTAGTTGGTCACGATCTGCGGCGGCATGCCTTCCGGGACGCGGGCGCCCCCCGGCAGGTTGGTCGACCCCTCCCCGATGAACAGCAGCGTCTTCGTCAGCAGCGGCGCGGGACGGCCCGGGACGCCCAGCTTCTCGAGGTTCAGGTGCCGAATCGCGGGGTGGTTCCGCGGGCCGTCGCCGTTGGGGGTCATCCAGACGATCTCGCCGCGGTTCATGTCGATGGCGGTGATGCGCCCGTAGGGCGGCTTGAAGAGCGGCAGCCCCCGCGGGCCGCCGATCCACTGCCGGCTCCCCTTGATGAAGGCGAGGTTCGTGCGGTCGGGGTTGCCCTCGATGATGTCGGCCACGAACGGCGACGTGATCGAGGGGATGTAGAGCACGCCCGTCTCGGGGTCGAAGGCGCCCCCCTGCACGTCCGAGCCGCCCTGCGACCCCGGAAGCTGAATCGTCCCCTGTGTGTCGTTCGGGCCGTCGCCCTTCACCGAAGGGGGCGTGAACATCGGGCCGATGACGTAGCGGTCGGTGATCGCGACGGCCTCGGCGCGCAGCTCCGGCGTGAAGTCGATCAGGTTCTCGATGGTCGCCCCCTGCCGATCGAACGCCGGGGGCTTCGTCGGGAACGGCTGGGTGAGCGAGGTCGCCTCGCCCGGCGTGGCCGACTGCGGCACCGGACGCTCCTCTATCGGCCACACCGGCTCGCCGGTGGCCCGGTCGAAGACGAAGACGAACGCCTGCTTGGTGAGCTGGGCCACCGCCGCGATCTCGCGGCCGTCGACGGTGATGTCCATCAGGATCGGCGCCGCCGGCAGGTCGTAGTCCCACAGCCCGTGGTGCACGGTCTGGAAGTGCCAGATGCGCTCGCCGGTCTCGGCGTCGACGCAGACGAGGCTCTGGCCGTACAGGTTGTCGCCGCCGCGATGGCCGCCGTACATGTCGTTGGTCGGCGAGGTGACCGGCATGTAGAGGTAGCCGAGCTCCTCGTCGGCGCTGAACAGCGACCACACCGGGGCGTGCCCCGAGTACTGCCAGGAGTCGTTCGTCCAGCTGTCGGTGCCGAACTCGCCGGCCTGGGGAACCGTGTGGAACACCCAGCGCAGCGCCCCGGTCCGCACGTCGAAGGCCCGCACGTCGCCGCGGATCGCCTCCATCGTCTGGAACGTGTCCGACATCGACTGGCCGACGACGATCACGTCCCGCACCACCGTCGGGGCGCCGCCCCACCGGTAGCGGGCCCCCTCGGCGAGCCCGATGGTGAGATGAACGCGGCCCCCGTCCCCGAAGTCGGGGAAGAGCTCGCCCGTGTCCGGATGCAGCGCGTAGAGGTACTCGCCGCGCTGGGCGATGATGCGCGCCTCGTCGCCGTCGGCCCACCAGGCGACGCCGCGGGTGCCGGCGCCGCGCACGTCGTCGGCGCCTCCGAACGGCCGTTGCGCCCAGCGGGTCTCGCCGGTGGTCACGTCGTAGGCCTCGACAAGGCCGACCGCGTTGGGCACGTAGCCGGTGCCGCCCACGATGAGGGGGGCGGCGGTGGAGACGTTCGAGAACCGGAGGTTCGGGTCGATCTCCAGGTAGGACGGATCGACGATGGGCCGGCGCCAGGCGATCTCGAGCTGCCCCACGTTGTCGGCCGAGATCTGGTCGAGGGCCGAGTACTTGGTGCTGCCCAGGTCGGCGCCGAAGCTCCGCCACTCGCCGTCCGCCGCCCCCTGCTGGGCGGACGCGGCGGTCGCCGCCGCCAGGGCGGCCACGGTCATCAACAAAGTCGCACGAGGACGCATGTGCAGAGCCTCCTTGGGGAACCGGGTCGGTCGACGATGAGTTCGACAATGAGCGCTTGTCTCAGGTCAGGGTTGCGCCGACGGCCTGTTCGTGGATTCCGGCGCGCGGCCGGCCAGGAGGGTCAACACCGTCTGCATGATGGATTCGAGCGCGTCTACCCGGCCCGACAGCCGCGCAATCTGCCAGCCGTTCCACAGTGCCCCTCCCGCCGCAATCACCAGCAGCAACTGCTCGACTTCCATGCCTCCATTGTAACCGCGTGACGGCAGAAGACGGCCGCCGTCCGCGTCAGCGGGCTCCCGGCGTCGATTCTTCGCGGGGTCCCGGGCAACTTCAACCGGACGGCTGGTCGCGGGCGGTCCCGACCGAGCGCGGCAGGCGCTTGACGATGGCGCTGTAGTTCAGCAGGGTCCGGTCCCCCGCCGTCACCTGCCCGCGGACGAAGGTCAACGAGCGGGTACGCCGGACGACCTCGGCCGTCGACTCGACGAAGTCCCCGACCTCGCCGGGCGCGGTGAACTCGCAGCTCAGCGACACGGTGACGCAACGCTCGCCGGGCAGGCCGTGGATCGCGGTCAGGCACAGCGCGAAGTCGGCGAACGTCATGAGGATGCCGCCGTGGAGCTGCCCCGCGGTGTTGGCGTGCTTGGGCTGCGCCTCGAACGCGAACCGCAGCCGGCCGTCCTCGTCGTCGCGGTAGCAGAGGGGCCCGACCAGGTCCTCGAACGGGTCCACGTACTCGAACAGCCGATAGCCCTCGGGAACACCTGTCATGACTGCCTCAACCGGTGCGAGAACGCTGGCCGCCGGACAGAAGGCCCCCGCTGCATTGCACCGGCATGCATCCTGCCCGAACGCGCTACTCCCGTCTCACCGGCCCGATATGTCACCCGCTCTCTCGTCACACCTTGGTCCACCGGCATCCTTCGCCCGCGGGCGCCCTTGGAGCCGGCTCGGCGCCTCGCGGGTCTCGGCGCGGCGCGGGTCGTGCCGGGAGCTGCGGGGTCCGGCGTCGATGCCGCTCACCGCAGCGCCAGGATCGCTGCCGGGCGCTCCAGCCAGTGGTCCGGACCGTGCGGGTCGAGCGACGCGCGGGAGAACGGGCCCCACAGCGCCGCCGCCGTCGACACGCCCGCCGCCCGGCCGGCCGCGCAGTCGTGCGGCGAATCCCCGATGAAGACGGTCTCCGCCGGCCGCGCCTCCAGCCGCGCCAGGGCCGCGAGCACCGGCGCCGGATGGGGCTTGTGCTCGGTCACGTCGTCCGAAGTGACCAGCATGTCGAAGAACCCGTCCAGGCCGCAGTGGCGCAGGCCCTGCTCGGCCGCGGTTCGGTTCTTGCTAGTGACGATGCCCAGCCGCGCCCCGCGCTCGGCGAGCTCGGCGACGACGCCCGGGATGCCCGCGTACGGCTTCACGAGCCGGTCGTGGTTCTCCAGGTTGTGGGCGCGGTAGGTGACGGCCATCCGCGTGACCTCGTCCGCGTCCCGTGCATAGACGGCGAGCTGCGGCCGGAGCGGCCGGCCGAACCCGGCGCGCCACTCGCCGTCGGGGGGCACCGCCCCGCGGTGCGCCAGCATGGTGTGACGGAACGACGACATGATCAGCTCGATGGAATCGATCAGGGTCCCGTCGAGATCGAACAGATAGGTCGAGAGCCGCGTCATCGTGGTGCCGGCGGATTATAACGCCCGCCGTCCTTTCCAGGTGGTCACGTCGGGCATGGGCGCCCGCGTCATCCGCGACGAGGTCGCGGCCGCCCCCGGGTCGTCCCGCCCGGGAATGGGTGCCGCGGCCCGGCATTCCTCGCGGGAGCCGCCCGGCGACGCCCCTCGCGAACCGGTCAGAAGCTCACGCCGGTCCCGAAGTGGGAACCGCCCGGCGACGCCCCTCGCGAACCGGTCAGAAGCTCACGCCGGTCCCGAAGTGGAGCCGGACGCCGTCGTCGAGATCGTGGGCCACGTCGACCTGCAGGTTGACGAACGCCGCGTTGAGGAAGACGCCGGCCCCGGCCCCCTGGCTGAACCGGGTGCGGTAGATGTCGTCGCCGGCGTCGTAGACGGCCCCGGTGTCGAAGAACACCCGCACGCCGGCCCGGCCGAAGCTCAGCGGCGAGCCCACCGGGAACCGCAGCTCGGCGGAGGCGGCGGCCAGGCGGTCGCCGGCGCGGTGCCCGAACCGGTGGCCGCGCACCGACGCGAGCCCCCCGAGCAGGGGCTGGGCGTAGCCCGGCAGGGGGCCGCTCGCCCCCTGGTAGAGGACCCGAAGCCCCAGCACCGACTGCCCGGACAGCCCCACGAACCCGCGCACGTCGGCCTGCGGCTGCGTGACGACGCCGCCCGCCCCGGCCCGGTCGAGCCACTGCCACCCAGCGCGCGCGACCACCGCGTCGCGGGGGAACCCCGCGTTGCGCCGCGTGTCGAGCTCGACGCCGACCCGGTAGGTCGCCACCCTCTCTGCGAGGGCCCCGAAGCCGACGTCGCTCCACTCGCCCCGCGCCTCCGCCCGCAGCGGACCCGCGAGCCGGCGGTCGGCCCCGGTCCACAGCGACAGCCGGCGGTCGTGCACCCGGTAGTGCTGGTTCTCCTGGCGCGTCGCCACGGCCCCGCCCCGCAGCGTGTGGAGGACGCCGGTCTCGAACCGCCTCTCGAGGGCGAAGCCCGCCTGCCGCGTCCCGCCCCAGGTCAGCGGGGCCGACAGGCTGCTCCCGTCGCCCGCCACGTCGACGAGCCTGAACCGGGCGCCGTAGCTGTAGCCGTGCCCCTCGGCGTAGTCGAGAATCGGCAGGAACATGGTGCGCCGCGCCAGGAAGCCGAGGGCGCGGCCCATGCCCCCCCGCGCCGCGTCCGCCGCGCCGGGGCGTTCGCGCACCAGCAGGATGAGCGCCACCGCCTCGCGCCGCACCAGCGACGTGTAGCGCTTTCGCACTTCGACCGACTCGAACCGGCCGCTCGCTCGCAGCCGGGCCGCGATGGCGTCAAGAGTCTCGGGTTCGACCGGATCGCCGAGGGCGACCCCGGCCATCTGCAGGATGTCCGCGTCGGGGATCGAGTGGTTGCCGTGCACCCGCAGCTCGGCCACCACCTCCGGTCCCGCGGCGGGGGCGGAAGCGGGGAACTGGGCCGGGGCCGGCGGAGAGTCAGCCGGGGACGGCACGGCGAGGCGGGCGGGGAAGAACGGAGGGAGCCGAACCGGGGACGGCGCAGGGAGTCGGGCAGGAGACGGCGAAGCGAACGGGGCGGGGGACGGCGCCGGGGGCTGACCCGCGGACGGCGCGGCCGCGAGCAGCGTCAGGAGCGCCGTCGCCGCGGCTCGTCGCGCGGGCGCGCCGAGGCCCCCGGCGCCCGCTGCGGCCCCGGAGGCAGATGTCCTCCCGCGGCCCGCGGCCGCGGCGATGCTCATCTCCGGTCTCCGGTCACGTCTCCGGTCCCGACCACGCGCCCCGAGGTCACCGCCTCGCGGTAGTCGGAGTACTCGCGGGTCAACCGCATCTCGAACGCCCCCAGCGCCGTCGTGGCGCCCCCGGTCAGCATCATCCGGCTGGGCAGCCAGACGCCGCCGATCGGCTGCGCCATCTCGATCGACGCGTGCCACCCGTCGACGCGCACCAGCCATCGGCCCGGCAGGAAGTCGAGCCCGACGTTCTCGAAGGTGTAGCGGACGACCTCGTGGACCTCGGGGTCGATCCAGAGGGTGACGAGCGAAGTCTTGGCGAACTGCTCCTCGATGCGCTGCTCGCGCTCGGACTCCGGCTTCGAGTCGTCCTCGAAGAGATCGGTCGGGTAGTACTCGATCTTCACGACCTCCCGGCCCGCGATGGTCTCGTACCCGGCGAGATAGTAGTTGCCGGGCTCGAACGAGAACTCCAGGAAGTAGCCGGCGTCGGTGATGAACTCGGGCTCGAGCCGCTCGGGGTCCGCCACCTCGGCCTCCCGTTGGCCGGCCGCCGGCCCGGCATCGTCCGCCGCCGCGCGAGCAGGGTCCGCGGCGCGAGCAGGGTCCGCGGCGCGAGCGGCATTCTCCGCCGCGGGGGCGTCTCGCTCCGCGCCGGTCTCGCCGGCGGCCGCGGCGGCCGCCTCCTCCGCGGCCCGGCGCCTCTCCTCCCGGCGCTCCGCGGCGCGCCGGTCTCGCCGGCGCAGCCACTCCGCCTCGTACTCCCGCCGCTCGGCCTCGCCGATGTCGACCCCGTCGAAGCGGCGCGGGCTGCGCACGACCGCGTCTTCGCGGACGTACCATTCGTACTCGTGCCGGAACCCGCTGATCGGCAGGCCGGCGGGGCCGTCGACGTCCAGCGTCAGGACCTCGCGCAGGACGAAGTCGCCGATGCGCCGCCACGAGGCGTCGCGGTTCTCGATCACGCGCTCCATGAACCGATCGATCTCGTTCCCGGCCTGCGCCGCGCCCGACGAGGAGGCCTGGACGCCGGCGGCGGAAACGGCCTGTCCGGCGGCGGCCCCCGGCAAGAGCGACACCGCCGCCGCGAGCACCGCCCCGGCGGCCGGGAGTCGGCGTCGAACGAAGCCCTGCGCCGGTCGCGCGGCGCGTCGGCCGGCCCGGCCCTGCGCCGCCTCGGCCGCGACCGGACGGGTGGCGGGAGCCGGGATGCGGCGTGTGGTGGCGAGGCTTGTCATGGCGATTCCCTCTCTCCTGGCGACCCGATCGGCCCTCGAACCGGGGTCGTCGCCAATACGCAAGCACGCTGCGTGCCAACCGCCGGTCGCCCCCTGGCGCTGCCGGCGCCGTCTTGCGTCCACGGAACCGACCGGTCCTGCCCCCACCCGGTGTCGCTACCGGATGGCAGGGTGTCCGGTCGAGAGCACGGTCGCGTGCGCCCGGCCTTCGACGCCCGCCGCGACAACGCCTCCTCCGGTGTCGGTCCGGCCGGCTCCTCTCGTACCGACGTCGCCGTCCTACCCGATACAATAGCCCCTGCGCCGTCCGGTTGCGATGCGCGCGGGCATCGCCCGGGCTTCTCCCGTCATGACGACCGGCGCCGCCGCGTTGTTCCCGAAGGCAGAGCTTCCGGTGCCAGAGAATCCGACGCGCATCTATCTCGACCACAACGCCAGCACCCCAATCGCGCCGGCGGTGGCCGCGGCCATGCGGCCCCTCCTCGAGCGCGACTTCGGGAACCCGTCGAGCGGGCACTGGGCGGGCCGACCCGCCCGTGACGCGGTCGCCGGCGCCCGCCGCCGCATCGCGTCGCTGCTCGGGTGCGACGCGGACGAGATCGTGCTGACGAGCGGCGGCAGCGAGGCGAACAACCAGGTCGTCAAGGGCGCGGCCCTGGGCGCCGCGGCCCCTCCGCACATCGTCACCACCGCGGTCGAGCATCCCGCCATCCTCGAGCCCTGCCGCTTCGTCGAGGCCCTCGGCGCCCGGGTCACCGTCGTGCCGGTGGACCGCCACGGCCTCGTCGACCCCGACGACGTCCGGCGGGCCATCGCCCCCGACACCGCGCTCGTCACGGTGATGCACGCCAACAACGAGGTCGGGACCATCCAGCCCGTCGCCGAGATCTCGCGCATCGCACGCGAGCACGGCGTGCTCTTCCATACCGATGCGGCCCAGTCGGCCGGCAAGGTCCCCGTGCGGGTGCGCGAGCTCGGCGTCGATCTGCTGAGCCTGGCCGGGCACAAGCTGTACGCCCCCAAGGGGGTCGGCGCCCTGTTCGTCCGGCGCGGGGCGAAGCTGACCCCGCTCGTGCACGGCGGCGGCCACGAGGACGGCCGGCGGGCCGGCACCGAGAGCGCCCTCCTCGCGGCCGGTCTGGGAGCCGCCTGCCATCTCGCCGAGACGGACCCCTGCGAGGTCCACCTGCGCGGCCTGCGAGACCGCCTGTGGGACGGACTGCGCGCACGGCTGGGCGACGGGATGGTCCTCAACGGCCACCCGACCCGGCGCCTGCCCAACACCCTGAACGTCGGCTTCCCCGGCCGCTACGGCGACGAGATCCTCGCGCGGATTCCCGAGATCGCGGCCTCGACGGGGTCCGCCTGCCACACCGGGGGACGCGCGCTCTCGCCGGTGCTCGCGGCCATGGGGGTGCCCCCGGCCGTCGGTCACGGCGCCATCCGGCTCAGTGTCGGCCGCGGGACCACCGTGGCGGAGATCGACGCCGCCGTCGAACGGATTGCGGGGTGCCTGTGATCGACGTTTTCAACCGCCCGGGGGGAGAATCCAGGGGCGTTCGACCGGCCACGGCGCCACGCGGCGACCGGCCGCCCGTTCCCGGACTGCTCCGCCTGCTGACGGCGGCCCTGCTGGCGGCGGTACCGGCGGGATGCGCGCCGGGAGACCGGGAAGCCGGGGCCCTGCCCCCCACTCGGGCCGAGCGCACCGGCTACGAGCAGACCACCGGCCACGGCGAGGTCGTGCAGCTCGTGACCCTGGCCGCGGCCCGGTCCGAGCGCATCCGCGCCACCACCTTCGGGTCGACCGTCGAGGGCCGCCCGCTGCCCCTCGCCGTCGTCGGTGACGTGGCCGATGCGCGGCCCGCCTCGGTCGTCGGCGCCGGCCGCCTCCGCGTCTGGCTGCAGGGGGCCATCCACGGCGGCGAGGTCGCCGGCAAGGAGGCCCTGCTGATGCTGCTGCGGGACCTCGCGGCGGGCGGCCACCCCGAGTGGTCGTCGTCGATGACCCTGCTCGTCGCCCCCGTCTACAACGCCGACGGCCACGAGCGCATGGGGCCCGACACCCGACCCTATCAGCTCGGCCCGTACGCGGGCCAGGGCGAACGGGCCAACGCCCAGGGGCTCGACCTCAACCGCGACCACATGAAGCTGGAGTCGCCCGAGGCCCGGGCCCTCGTCCGTGCCTACGACGACTACGACCCCCACGTAGTTATCGACCTGCACACCACCAACGGCACCGAGCACGCTTATCACCTGACCTACTCGCCGCCGCTCCACCCCAACACCCATCCCGCCATCGACGCCCTCCTCCGCGACGAGTGGCTGCCCGCGGTCACCCGCGCGGTCGAGCGGTCCGACGGCTGGCGCTTCTACTACTACGGCAACCTCCCGTTCGCGGCCGGGGCCGAGCCGAGCTGGCGCACCTTCGACCACCGCCCGCGGTTCAACAACAACTACGTCGGGCTCCGCAACCGGATCGCCCTGCTCGGCGAGGCCTACGCCTATGCGCCGTTCGACGAGCGCATCCGGGCGTCGCTGCGGTTCGTGGAAGAGGCCCTGACCTTCGCCCACGACCGCGCCGGCGCCATCGCCGCCCTCGTCGAGGCGGCCGACGCCGAGCCGATCGCCGGCGCTCGGCTCGCGACGCGCGCGGCGCCGATGCCGTCGGCCGCCCCCGTCGAGATCCTGCTGGGGCGCACCGAGGAGGTCGAGAACCCGTACACCCGGGCCCCGATGCGGCGCCGCCTCGACGTCGCGGAGCCGGCGGAGATGACGGAGTACGGCACGTTCGCGGCGGCCGAGGACGGCGTCGAGATCGCCCCCGCCGCCTACTACGTGCCCGCGGACCTCGTCGCCGTCGTCGACCTCCTCGCCGCCCACGGCGTCGCCGGCGCCCCCCTCGGCGCGGACGCGACGCTGGACGCGGAGGAGTTCGTCGTGGGCGCCTCGTCGGTCGCCGACCGCCCGTTCCAGGGCCACCGCGAACGTCTCGTCACCGGCGAGTGGACGCCGGCCGAACGCCTCGTTCCCGCCGGCACCCTCGTCGTGCCCCTGGACCAGCCGCTGGGACGGCTCGTGTTCAGCCTGCTCGAGCCCCGGTCCGACGACGGCATCGTGAGCTGGAACGTGGTCGACGACCACGTGGGTGCGGCAGGCTCGGTCTACCCCATCCTCCGCCGTCCGGCGGAGCCCGGCGGATCTCCGTAGAAGCGGGCAGGAGCGAGCCGCGGGCCGGTCGCCCAACCGGGGCGAACCCGCTCACGCCCCCACGCCGAGCACCGGCACGAGGACGAGGCCGGTCACGTAGACGGCGTAGAGAGCCAGGAGGAGAAGGCCTCCGCGGCGGTGGAAATGGCCGGTGCGCGCGGTCAGGCCGAGGACGGCGGCGAAGAACACGCCGAGCCAGCCGTACGAGTACACCTGGGTGAAGACGTCGAGGCTCAGCGGGTTGATCGTGCCGGACAGGCCGACGATGAGATAGAGGTTGAGGACGTTCGCGCCGAGGATGTTGCCGAGCGACAGGTCCGGCACCCCCTTCCGGGCGGCGGAGACGCCGGTGACCAGCTCGGGCAGCGATGTGCCGATGGCCACGACCGACAGCCCGATGATGACCGACGGCACCCCGAGGGCCGCGGCCAGGGCCTGCCCGGAGTCGACGAGGAAGCGGCTGCCGACGACGATGAGGGCCGCCCCGAGCACGAACAGGCCGATCGCCTTCGGCAGCCCGCTGGTCTCCGGCTCGGGCCCGCCCGCCGTCTCGGCGCGGCGCCGGCGGATGCCGAGGAAGTCCCAGGCGAGGTAGGCGAACGCGAGGGCCAGCAGGATCGCGGCGAGGGGACGGCTGAGCGTCCGGTCCCAGGTGAAGACGACGACGAGCACCCCGGCCGAGACCATCCACGCCGCCCGCCGCAGGAAGTCGCGCTTCTCCACCTCCACCGGGGTCAGCAGCGAGACGGTGCCGACGATGAGCCCGATGTTGCAGATGCACGACCCCACCGCGTTCCCCAGCGCGATGCCGGTGTCGCCGACGCTGCTCGCCATCGCCGAGACCACCAGCTCGGGGGTGGTGGTGGCGAGGCTCACCAGCGTCCCGCCGATGACGAACCGGGGGATGCGCAGCGCCTGCCCGATGTAGATGCTCGAGTCGACGAACAGGTCGCCGCCCTTGGCGACCAGACCGAGGCCGAGGACGATGAGGACGATGTCGTAGAGCACGGGTCGGTGTCGGCCCCCTGCCCAGGCCCCGAGGGCAGGCCGGAACGGGCGGGAATTCGGATGACGAGTCGTGCGCTCGATGGCGCGAGAACGGCGGCGTGCCAATCACCTTCCGCCGCCGCGAAATGTCATGCGGACCGGCTCCGAGGCAGCACCGATCCCGCCGACGGCCCTGATTATAGCCGAGACGTCTCTCGTGGCTTCTCGTGGCTGAGCCGGACAACTGGTCCTCCCCCCTGGCAGGCAGCGCCTCGATCGACCTCTATGACAAGCCTGCGCACAACCGGCGCAACGGCGTCCAGGCGTACGACGGGCACCGGCTATACTGGAGATCAATGCAGGATGCCGACTCCCCCGCGCTTGTCGCTGGCGCGGCCGTCGCCCCGCCTCATCCGGCGGCGGGCCTCGACGATCGGATCGCCGAGCTGCGGGCCCGGCTCGCCGAGCTTGATCGGGCGGTGGTCTGCTTCTCGGGCGGCGTCGACTCCGGCTACCTGCTGGCGGAGGCGGCGGGCGTCCTGGGGGGACGGGCCACGGCCCTCACCGCGGTCTCGCCGAGCCTGGCCCCGGAGGAGCGGGCCGGGGCCCAGGACCTCGCGCGGCACCTCGGCGTGCGTCACGTGCTGGTGGAGACCCACGAGCTGGACGACGCGCGGTACGCCTCGAACCCCGTCAACCGCTGCTATTTCTGCAAGAGCGAGGTGTACTCGGTCGCGGTGGCCGAGGCGGCCCGCCTGGGGGCGGCCCACGTGGTGGACGGGTTCAACGCCGACGACCGCGGCGACCACCGGCCCGGCCGCCGGGCCGCACGCGAGCAGGGGGTCCGCTCGCCCCTCGACGAAGCGGGCTTCGGCAAGGCCGACGTCCGCGAGGCGGCTCGGCGGCTGGGGCTGCCGGTGTGGGACAAGCCGGCCCTCGCCTGCCTGTCGAGCCGCTTCCCCTACGGCACCGCAATCACGCCGGAGCGGCTGACCCGGGTGGCCGCCGCCGAGCGGGCCCTGCGCGAGCTGGGCTTCCGGGTGTGCCGGGTGCGGTTCCACGAGGCCACGGCCCGCATCGAGGTCGAGCCGCACGAGATTCCCCGCCTGCGCGGCGCCGGCGTCCGCGCCGAGGTCGTGCGGCGGTTCCGCGACGCGGGCTTCGCGAGGGTGACGGTCGACCCGCGGGGCTACCGTCAGGGCTCGCTGAACGAGGGGCTGTCGGGTGGCGGCCCGGAATCGCCGGTCCGGCTCCCGGCCGGCGCGGTTGCGCCGGCCGGCTCCGGCGGCGCGCCCGACGAGGCGCTCTGAGCGCCCGCCGGCTCGACGAGCAGATGGGCGAGACGCGCCCCCCCGAAGCGATGGGGATTCACGACCCGGTCGGCCCCGGCTTGCAGAATCCGCTGCTCGGCGCCCGCGCCGGCCGCCCGGGCCTCGATGACGAGGCCGGGGTTCAGCGAGCGCGCGGTCAGCACCGTGTACAGGTTGTTGGCGTCGGACATCACTATGAACCGGCCATGACCTCCGGCACCGATGGGCCCGCCCGGACCGCAAGGGGCGCCGGGCATCCGGGAATCCGCCGCACCCTCCGGCGGGGCGCGCGCCGGCGCTGCCCCCACTGCGGCCGGGGACCGCTCTTCGTCCGGTGGATCACGATGCACGATCGGTGCAACGTCAGCGGGCTGCAGTACCTGCGCAACCAGGGCGACACCTGGCTCTACTGGATCGTGATGGACCGCATCCCCATCGCGATCGGGCTGATCCTGATCGTCTTCTTCGGGCTGCACACCCCGACCTGGCCGCAGGCGCTGCTCTTCTTCGCGGCGATGGCAGCGCCCCTGGTGGCGACCATGCCGCAACGGCAGGGCATCGCGGTGGCCCTGAACTACCTGTCGCGGGTCTGGTTCCGCGACCCGTCGGACCACCTGCCGGCGGCGGAGCCGCCCGGCGAGGAGTGACGGCGGCGGACCGCTACGGCATCCGGCCGGTGAGGTCGGCGTCGTCCAGGTAGTCGTAGGAGCCGCGCTGGCGACCGGTCAGGCCCTTGGTGGCCCAGATGACCTGGCCGGTGTGCTCGGCCAGGTGCTCGGCCTCGCGCCCCCGCGGTTGTGGCGCGGACGGGAAGCGCGTCAGAATAGCAGCCCATGTCCACTGCACGTCGACCGCGCCGCCCGAAACCCGCCATCGAGACGCCCTCGGCGGCGATGTCCCCCATGAAGCGTGCCGTGGCCGCGCTCGCCCTCTGGTCGGTGGCCGGCGCGGCCGGCCTCGCCGCCGCCCAGGAGCCGGACTTCGCGCGGGCGAGGGACGAGGCGACGGCCCTGCTCCAGGCCCTGGTGCGCATCGACACCAGCAGCCCGCCGGGGAACGAGACGCGGGTGGTCGAGCTCGTCGAGTCGGTGCTGGACGAGGCGGGCATCGCCTCGAGAGCCCTCGCCCTCGACCCGACCCGCGCCAACCTCGTCGCCCGCCTGCGGGGCGACGGCTCGAAGCGCCCCATCCTGCTGATGGCCCACACCGACGTGGTCGGCGTCGAGCGCGAAGACTGGACCGTCGATCCGTTCGGTGGCGTCGTCCGCAACGGTCATCTCTACGGCCGCGGCGCCCTCGACGACAAGGGCCAGCTCGCGGCGATGGTGCAGGTGCTCCGGCTGCTGCGGCGCCACCGGGTCCCGCTCGCGCGCGACGTCATCCTGCTCGCCGAGGCGGGCGAGGAAGGGACGACCGAGGTCGGCATCGACTTCATCGTCGAGCGGCACTTCGACGCCATCGACGCCGAGTTCGCCCTGAACGAAGGGGGCCGCATGACGGTGTCGAACGGCGCCGTCGACGTCGTTAGCGTCGCCACCACCGAGAAGGTGCCCTGGCGCGGCATCCGCCTCGTGGCCCGCGGCACCGCCGGCCACGGCTCGGCCCCCCGGCTCGACAACCCCATCGTGCGCCTCGCCGCGGCGGTGGCCAGGGTCGGCGACTACCAGCCGGCGATGCGGCTGAACGAGACCACCCGCGCCTATCTCGACCGGCTCGCCGACGTCAGCCCGCGGGACGTGGCGTTCCGCTACCGGAACCTCGAGAACGCCCGGTGGCGCGAGACCATCCGCCGGACGCTGCGCGAGACCGACATCGGGGTCAGCGCGATGCTCCAGACGACCATCTCGCCGAACGTCATCCGGGGCGGTTTCCGTCGCAACGTGATTCCGGCCGAGGCCGAGGCCGAGCTCGACGTCCGCGCCCTGCCCGACGAGGACCTGGACGGCTTCCTGACCACGCTTCGCGAGCTCATCGACGACCCCGCGGTGGAGGTCACGCCTCCGACGAGCATGCGGCCGGCGGCGCCGCCCTCGCGCCTCGACAGCGAGATGTTCCTCACCCTCGAGCGGGTGCAGCGCCGGATGTTCCCCGAGGCCATCACCCTGCCGACGATGCTGGTGGCCGCCACCGACTCGGCCCAGCTCCGCGCCCGGGGGGTGCAGACCTACGGCATCGGCATGATTCGCGACGAACGAAGCGGGGTCCACGGAACGGACGAACGGGTCTCGCTCGAAGCGCTGGGCGTCTTCGTGGAGTACCTGTACCGGGTCGTGACGGAAATGGCCGCCCGCTGACGGACCGGCGCCGAGAAACCGGGACCCGGAGGGTCGAGGCGGGCGGGCGACAAGACGCGGATCAGTGGATGACCTGATCGTCGATGGACTCGTCCAAGAGATCTTCGACCGGCTCGAGATGGGGAATCTCGAGGGCGCGCACCGACTTGATGGCGATCATCAACGCCTCGTCGGCCGTCCAGGACACCGCGTCGTCGCGGAGCCGGGCGCGCGTCTGCCTGAGTTGGCGGAGCACCTGTGCCCGGTCGAACCGCTGGCCCTCGCAATGCTCGCAGAAACCCATGGCTACCCCTTTCGTCGTGGCTCCAGCCGGCGGACGGTTCCGCCGGTCTACTTGCCCATTGCGCGGCCACCCGTCGCAATGCCTCGTCGCACGGACATCTCCGAGCCCGCTGACGCCCCGCCGGTGCTCGGCGCGCCGTCGGGTTCCGGCCGATGAGCTCGACGGGCTCCCGCCATGGGCGGCCGGATGCCAGCCAAACGATAGCACAAACCGCGCCGGGACCGGAGAACCCCCGGCCGCGGCCGGGGGCAATGTCCGCGCACAGGGGGGGACGTGACGTGCCGGGCCGCAGCCCGGCACGTCGTCCCTCCGCGCATGGTACAGTGGGTCGCCCGCGAGCCCGGAGAGCCGAAGACCGCGGCGGCGCCCGGGAACGGTACAGCCGGGCGTCGGAGCCGTTCTCGCGGCGCCGCTCGAACGCCGGGTCGCCGGCGACGCCGGCAACCGTGCTCTGAACCGGACACCCTGCCATCCGGCAGTGACACCGAGGAAGGGAAGGGAGCGCCCGGTTCCCCGACCGCGGGCGTTTCCAGGGGGCGTACGGGCGAAACGGCAGTTGGCACGCCGCGTGCTTGTCACTCTGGCGACGGTCCCGCATCGAAGGACCGAGCGGGTCGCCCGGAGGGAGGGAATCGCCATGAGACGCCTCGCAACCGCGCTCTGCATCCTGGTCGTGGCCGCGTGGTCGTTCCCGGCCGCGGCGGCGGCCGAGCAGGCCCGCGGCCGACAACGCGGAGCAAGCCCGGCGCAGGCGGAGCGCGCCCCCCGCCGGGCGCCGCAGCGGGCGGCCCCGGCCCGGAGCGCACCGCCCCGGCGCATGAGCCAGCCGCGCGGCAGGGCTTCCGCGGGCCGCCCCGCCGCGCAGGCCCCCGCCCGGCAGGGAGCGGTGCGACGGGCCGCGCCGCGGTCGTCAGGACCCTCGCGCGCCAACGCGCCGGCAACGCGCTCGGCCGAACGGCCGAGACCGCAGCGGGCCGCCGGCCGCCCCGCCGCGCAGGCCCCCGCCCGGCAGGGAGCGGTGCGACGGGCCGCGCCGCGGTCGTCAGGACCCTCGCGCGCCAACGCGCCGGCAACGCGCTCGGCCGGACGGCCGAGCCCGCAACGGCCCGCGGGAGGCCGCGTCCGGGGGACGCCCCCCCGCCCGGCCACCCGGGCCGTTCCCCAGCGCACCGCTCCCCGCCGTCGTACCGCCGAGACCGCCCCCGGGCGGGACGGCGGGCGCCCCCAGGCGGTGCGGCGGGCACCCGAACGCCGCGTCAGGAGCGCCGCGGCGCCTGAGGCCGGTCGCAATCGAGCCGTGAGGCGCGCGCCGCAACGGCGCGCCGGGGAGACCGCGCCGCGAGTCGGCGAACGCAGCCGGGCCCGGGGCCGGACCACCACCCGCGTCGCCCCCGCCGATGCGGCGCGGCGCGGCGGCGCCCGGTTGCGCGGGACGCCGGGCGTCGACACCGGCCCGCGCGCCGGCACCCGCGGGCCGGGCGCCGTCGGCGGCGGTCGCCGCGGCGGCCGAATCGCCGACGCGGCACCCGCCGGCACGACGGGACGCCGCGGCCCGAGGGTCGTCGACCGGCGCGCTCCGCGCGGCAACGCGATCAGGCGGTCGGACGCCCCGCTGGCGTCACGCCCGATCGTCATCAACAACTACGTCGACGGCGGGCGGCGGGGCTCCCGCGGATACCGCCACTACCGCGGCCGGCACCGCTACGGCGTCCCGCAGCTCTACGGAAGTTACTTCTACTTTCCGGGCTACAACACGTTCGGCCTGGGCGTCGCGGTGGGGTCCGGCCTGCGGTACTACGACCCGTACTGGTACGGCTACTACGGCCATCGATACGGATACACCGCCTGGAACTGGGGGCCGCGCTACGACTACTACACCGGCAGCCTGCGCCTCAAGGTCCGGCCCCGCTTCGCCGAGGTCTACGTGGACGGCTACTACGCCGGCCAGGTCGACAACTACGACGGCATCTTCCAGCGGTTGCGCCTCGAAGAGGGGGCGCACCACATCGAGATTCGCTACGCCGGCCATGTGCCGCTGGAGTTCGAGGTCATGATTCTGCCGGGCGAGACGATTACCTACGAGGGTCATCTCCAGCCGTTCTGACGCGTCTCGTCCCGCCGCTGGCGGCCCTGCCTCCCCTCCATCCGGACGCAGGGCCGCCGTTCCATCCTCGCCGAGCGCCGGTAGACCCGCCGCCGGCGGCTTCGGCCGGGCCGGGCGCCGCGCCGGATCGTTCGACGACGATCATGTCCGCCGTGCCGTTCGAAGAGCCTCCTGCACCCGTGCATGGAGTACCTGGCACACACCCTCTCACGGCTCTTCGGACCGGGCGCGCCCGCAGCTCCAGCACTCGCTGAACTGCGCCTCGATCGTCTCGCCGCACCGGCAGCGCCAGGTCGCCGGTCGCTCCGCCGGCGACCCGCCTTTCCCGAACTCGGCCGCCAGCTCGCGGGCGCGGCCCAGGCGCTCGTCGTCGAACACCCACACCGACGGGCGGGTCTCCATGCTGAACAGGCTGCCTCCCTGCAGCGGCACGAAATCGTCGCCGCGCACCACCGCCGTGATCGCCTCCTGCGCGAGCAGGTCCTTGAGCATGTGCGCCTCCACCGCGTTCGCAGCCAGGTAGATTCGTTTCAGGGTCGACATGACAGGCAGCCGGCCGCCCGGCGGGGCGACCGACGCCCCGGCCGGGCGGTATCGAGACGCTTGAACGCCCCGGGAGCTCGAGTACGCCGCGCCGCGGCTTCACTCGGGCGCTCAGAATCCTGAAGGGAACCACTCTGCCGCGTCACCGACGTACGCGGCGGGCACCATGGGCTGCGCGTCGATGGAAGCTGACGACTTCGAATCGGTCAGCGGCCCCGCGGCGCAGACGGCGATTCGACCCGCGACTGGCGGAACCCGCCGAGGCCCGCGAAGACCGCCCGGCCGCCCAGCTCGTGCTCGATGCGCAGCAGCCGGTTGAACTTGGCGGTCCGCTCGCCCCGGCAGCCGGAGCCGGTCTTGATGTGGCCGCAGCCGGTGGCGACCGCGAGGTCGGCGATGAAGGTGTCCTCGGTCTCGCCGGAACGGTGCGACATGTAGGCGCCATAGCCGTGCCGCTGCGCGAGGCGGACGGTCTCCAGGGTCTCCGACACCGTGCCGATCTGGTTCAGCTTGATCAGGATCGAGTTGCCGACGCCGCGGTCGATGGCCTGCTGCAGGATAGCGGGGTTCGTGCAGAAGGCGTCGTCGCCCACGAGCTCGATGCGGTCGCCGAGGGCGCGAGTGAGATCGGCCCAGCCGTCCCAGTCGTTCTCGGCGAGGGCGTCCTCGACGAGCACGATGGGATAGCGGTCGATCCACCCCCGCCAGAGCTCGATCATCTCGGCCGTGGTGCGGGCCGCGCCGTCCGACTTGAACGCGACGTACCGGCCCTCGCGCCACATCTCGCTCGTGGCCGGGTCGAGCGCGAGGGCGATGTCGGCGCCGGGGCGGTACCCGGCCTGCCCGATGGCCTCGAGGATCAGGGCCACCGCCTCCTCGTTGCTCGCGAGGTCGGGCGCGAAGCCCCCCTCGTCGCCGATGCCCGTCGACTTGCCCCGGGCCTTGAGCAGCCCCCGCAGGGCATGGAAGGTCTCGACCCCCATCCGCAACGCCTCGGCGAACGAGGGCGCGTTGTGGGGGGCGATCTTGAACTCCTGGAAGTCGACGGTGTTGTCGGCGTGCCGCCCGCCGTTGATGACGTTGAGGCAGGGGACCGGCAGAATCGCCGCCTCGGCGCCGCCGAGGTGCCGGTACAACGGTACGCCGGACGACGCCGCGGCCGCGCGGGCCACCGCCATCGACACGCCCAGGATGGCGTTGGCGCCGAGCCGGGCCTTGTTCGGGGTGCCGTCGAGCGCGATCAGCCGCTCGTCGATGCCCTGCTGGTCGGCGGCGTCACAGCCGATCAGCGCGCCGGCGATCTCGCCGTCGACATGCGCGACCGCCTGCCGCACCCCCTTGCCGCCGTAGCGCTGCCCGCCGTCCCGCAGCTCGGCCGCCTCGCGCTCGCCGGTCGACGCGCCCGACGGCACCCGCGCTTCCGCAACCGTCCCGTCGTCGAGGTGCACTCGCGCCTCGACCGTGGGATTGCCGCGCGAGTCCAGCACCTCCAGGGCGTCGATCTGCCTTATCTTCATGCGCTTCCGTCTCCGGCCGGGTCGGGTTCCGCACGCACCCTGCACCAGGCCGCCGATCCGCACCGGCCGGCGAGCCGGCAGCGACCGGGCCGCCGGTCGCGGCCTACCCGGTCCGGGGACGGGTCAAGCATGCTCGCGGGCGAGCGCGTCGTTGAGGGTGACGCCGATGCCGGGGCCGTCCGGCACCTGCAGTATCCCGCTCTCGAAGCGCTCGGGCGGGTCGACGAGGTCGCCCCGCCAGGGCGCCTCGTTCCACTGGTACTCGAGGATGTCGAAATTGGGCAGATGGGCGCAGACCTGCGCCGACGCCATGGTGCTCACCGGACCGCTCGGGTTGTGGGGCGAGACGAGCACGCCGTCGAGCTCGGCCACCGTGGCGATCTTCCCCAGCTCGGTGATGCCTCCGCAGTGCTTCACGTCGGGCATGATGATGTCGACGGCCCCCTCGCGGCACAGGGGCGCGAACCCCTCGATGCCGAACAGGAACTCGCCGCCGGCCATCGTCTGGCCGATGCCGTCCCTGATCGCCTTCGTCGACTCGAGGTCGGTCGGGGGCACCGGCTCCTCGTACCACGACAGCGCCTGCGGCTCGAGCCGCCGCGCCACCTCAATGGCGAGGGGCACGTCGAAGAAGCTGTGGACGTCGATCTTGAGGTCGACGTCGGGGCCGATGGCCGCCCGCATCGCCTCGATGCACGCGATGCCGAGCTCGGTCGCCGCCTCGACCTCGCCGGCCGGCCCGTCCAGCGGGGGAAAGCCGTCGAACGGCGCCGCCTTGATGGCGCGGAAGCCGTCAGCGACCGCCTGCCGTGCGTTCACCGCGAACCCCGCCGGCGACCGGTCGGCGGTGGCCCGGTTGATGTTGGCGTAGGCCGGCAGCTCGCCGCGTACGGCGCCGCCGGCGAGCTCGTAGACCGGAGCCCCGAGGGCCTTGCCGACGAGGTCCCACTGCGCCTGCTCGAGGGCGCTGAACGCGGTGGCCGGCACCCGCCCCCGGCCGGCCGCGGCCCGGCCGCGCTGCCGGTATGCCTCGATTTCGAACGGCGACCGGTCCCGGACGAGGTCGAAGAACGGCGCCATCTCCGGGAACTCGGTCCGGCGCCCCATCGAGGCCTCTCCCAGGCCGGTGATCCCGTCGGTGGTGGCGAGCCGGACGAAGATCCAGTTGGTGCGCCCGGTGACGCGCACGACGACGAGCTCCATGCCGGTGATCCGCAGCCGGCGCTCCGCCTGGCCGAACGGCAGGGCCGAAATCGCGGGCGGGAGGTGCGGCAACGCGGGCCCCGATGCCCGCAGTGCGGGCGCGGCGGCGAACGCGGGAACGAGGCCGAGAAACGCGCGGCGAGTGGTTGGCGGCATGACGGCGTCATTCTACACCGGAGCGTCCCGGCGCCCGGGAGCTGCCGAGGGCCTCGCGGCCGCCTCCCGCGCAACGGCGCGAACTCGCTCCGGTACGCTAAGCTGCTGGAGGTACGTAAAAAACGCAGCGCCCGGAGTCAGGAAAACACGCAATTGTTGCAGTCGCTCGAGGACAAGAGCCGCCGACGGATGAAGCACGCAATGACCCATCTGCAACCTGTCGACAACCTCGCGGACACCCCCGAGCAGCGGCGCCTCCGCATTCGCGCCGCTGCCGCCGCCATCCTCCTGTTGCTCGGCTGCCTGCCGGCGGCGGCCCAACCGGACAATCGCCGGACCGTCGCCCCCGCGGACGCGACGGCCCTGCGCGACTGGGACAACGTCGTCGACAGGCTGGGCCGAGCCGGCGACCTGCGCCGGTACGACTCGCAGCTGAACCTGTACCTGTCGGGCCTGCAGAGCGAGCGATTCGCGCAGTACCACCAGAACATCCCGGTCTACGGCGCCGATCTGATCCGGCAGACCGACGCCGGGGTCACCACCGCGATACTCGGCACGCTGTTCACGGGCATCGACGTCGACACGACGCCGGGCCTGACGCTGGCCGAGGCGCACGCGGCGTTCGACGAAATGGCGCGACCGCCCTTCGGGCTGACGGGCGCGCCGAGCCTGTGGGTGTTTCCCCTCGGCGAGGGGGTCTACACGCTGGCCTGGCGCGGCACCCTGTCGGGCTTCCGCGACGTCTTCATCGACGCCGATACCGGCGAGACCCTGTTCGAGGCCAGCCGCATCCGCCACCAGGCCGTCGGCCTCGGCACCGGTGTGCTCGGCGACCCGCGCAAGATGGCCACCGAGTCCGTCGGCGGCATGTTCAGGACGCGCGACCCGCTCCGGCCGGCCGTGATCGGGACCTACGACCTGGAGAACGACGAGAGCCGGTTCCTGAACACCCTGATCGCCTTGTTCAACGGTGGGTCCCCGTCCCTCGCGGATCTCGCCGCCGACGCCGACAACGTGTGGGAGGACGGCACCGTCGTCGACGTCCACCCCGGGGTGGGCTGGTCGTACGACTACCTCGCCACCCAGCTCGGCTGGGCCGGCATCGACGGCCGCGACGGCGACATCACCGCCTTCGTCCACCCGGTGAATCCCGCCAGGGTCGTCGCCTCGGCGGAACAGTGCTTCGAGAACGCCACGAACGTGTTCGAGGAGTGCATCCAGTACGTGCTTCTCCTGACCATGGTCGACAACGCCTCCTACTTCTTCCCCTTTCCGGGCGCGGACTCGACCGGCTTCCTGGTCTTCGGCGAGCCGTTCGAGTTCCCGGCGCCGCTGACGGCCCTGGACATCGTCGCGCACGAGATGGCCCACGGCGTCACCCACTTCACGGCGAGACTGGGCGATACGCCGCCTCCCAACGAGCCCGGGGCGATCGACGAGGCGTTCTCTGACATTCTGGGCACCGCCACCGAGTTCTACGTGCAGGAACCCGGTGACGGACCGCTGCGCGCGGACTACCTCATAGGCGAGGACACCGGGCTCGCCTTGCGTTCCCTCCGAGACCCGCGGGAGCTGCAGAACCCCATCACGGGTCCGTACCCCGACCACTACGACAACCGCTACCTGGGATCGCTGGACCAGGGCGGCGTCCACATCAACGCCACGATCCTGGGGCACGCCTACTTCCTCGCGGTCGAGGGAGGCGCCAACCGCACCTCCGGGCTCAGGGTGACCGGCGTCGGCCACGAGAACCGCCTCGATATCGAGCGCACGTTCTTCAACGCCTGGGTCAACCTGGTGCCGTCATTCGCCGACCACGCGATCGTCGGGGAGAGCCTGATCCGGTCCGCCACCGACCTGTTCGGGGCGGACGCCGCCGTAACGCAGGCAATCCGGGAAGCCCTCGACGCGGTCGGGATTCCGCGCGCCACCGATTGAAATGCGAAAGGTCCAAATGACGCCGCGCCTGCATGCCTCGACCCGCACCCTCGCGCCATCCGGCGCGCGTTCCGCGCCACTCGACGGGACCGAACGCCGCGCGTCGGACTCGCGCGGGGCCGGCGGCCGCGACCGCCGGCCGGCGACGGCTCTGCTCGCTGCCGGCGTGATCCTTCTGCCGGCCACGGCCGGCGCCCAGACCGGCGGCTGGGTCAGCTTCAACGGCGCCACTCAGGCCACCGCCACCCGCTTCAACGAAAACGTCGGGTTCATCGATTTCCACGAGGACGCTGACTTCAACGCCGACTACGACGTCGGCACCGGTGTGGTCTTCGACGGCGGCGCCGGCGTCCGGCTGGAGAACGGCCTCGGCTTCGGCGTCGCGGTCAGCCGCTTCGAGCGGCTCGATCCGGTGTCCATAGACGCGCGCATTCCGCACCCGTTCTTCTTCAACCAGCCCCGGTCGCTGACGGCCAGCGAGCCCGATCTGACGCGTCTGGAGACGGCGGTGCACGTGGAGGTCCGCTGGTACGAATCGGCGGGCGACACGGTCGAGCTGGCGGTGTTCGGCGGACCGACGTTGTTCAACGTCCAGCAGGATCTCGTGACCGCCATCGGCTACGACCACGCCTATCCCTACAACGAAGCCAACTTCGCGTCTGCGTCCACGATGCCGGTGTCCGCGTCCGCTATCGGCTTCCACGCCGGCGTCGACATCGGGTTCTTCTTCTCTGAGGCGGTCGGGCTGGGCGCGCTGATCCGTTACTCGGGAGCGTCCGTCGATCTACCGGCCTCGGCCGAAGGAGAGGGAGTGTTCCCGGTCGATGCCGGCGGGCTCCACGTTGGCGGCGGACTGCGGCTCAGGTTCTAGATCCGGCTCCGGGACCTGGAGGCCCGACAACCCGCCGTCGCGCCGAAACCGGCGAGGGCGCCGGGCGCCTCCCGCCCCGGGCGGGCAGCGCCCGGAGGGTGCCGTCGCGCGGTTCCTCTCCGCCCGATTGACCCCACAGGGACGCGCCGCCTCCGGCCGGAGGCGGCCGACGCCTTTCGCCGATCCGCCAGGCGGCGCCTCAGGGCGCGCGCACCTCGACGTCGAGCTCGGCCCCGAACAGCATGGTGCGGTCGCGGTCGCGCGCCGCCCACCGGAGCAGGGCCGCCGGATTGGGCTCGACCACGCCCTCGAACGAGAGCACGTCGTTGGTGAGCACCCGAATCGGCTGCTGGAAGTCGAACTGCTCGGGCGAGAGCAGCAGCGTGTAGCGGCGGACGCCCCGCGTCGCCGCCCTGATCTCGTTGCCGTTGCGCAGCAGCTGCACCCGCCCCGCCGGGGCGGGTCGGGGGAACGCGATCCGCCCCGGCTGCGCGGGGAGGTCGTCGGGGGGCGTGAGGACGAAGGCGAGGCGCTCGCCCTCCCGCTCGACCTCGACGTCCATCCCGGGGCCGTCCCGGGGCGCCTGCACCGCCTCGCGCAGATCGTCGACCGTCGCCACCGCCCGGCCGTTCACCCCGACGAGCACGTCGCCGGCGAGGACCCCGGCGGACTCGGCAATCGACCCCGCCACGACGTCGATGAGCACGATGCCGCCGCCTTCGAGCAGGCCCAGCTGGTTGAAGCCGATCGGCACGCTGGGCGCGCGCGGGGCGATCTCGTTGAAGTCGTCGAAGCCCGCCTCGCCGCCCACGTTCCCCAGCTCGGTGATCACCAGCCAGTGGGCGCGGTTGAACCGCTCGGCCGACTCGGTCTCCCAGACGAGCCGGTCGGGCAGCGGGAGGCGGGTGCGGGCCACGACGAACGCGTCGACGCGCGGGCTCTCTTCGTCCCACCACTGCATGTTGTGGCCCGCCTCGGGCCGCGGCCGGAACTCGACCTGGACCCCCGCGTCCACGAAGAGCTGCAGGAAGGGCACCACCGACGAGATCGGATACAGCCGGTCCTCGCCGCCGTTGACCACGAAGAACGGCTTGTTCCGCAGGTTGGCGACGTGCATCTGGCCGTCGGCGGCGGTCGACGGGCTGGCGAGCACCGCCGGGTGGCCGTTGAACGAGAGAAACCCGGCCCACGGCGTGGGGGCCTTGAACGCGTGGTAGAACGCCCCCGTCCCCCCGTCCGACACCCCCATCAGATGGACCCGGTTCTCGTCGACGTTGTAGGTCCGCTTGAGGTCGTTGACCACGCCGGCGAGGTTCTCGATCTGGCTCGCCTGCCACCACATGGTCCCGGCCCACGACTCGGGGAACAGCACGATCGCGTCGTCCCGGGCGTAGCGCTCCTGGTTCCGCCACCACGCCGCCTCGTCGCGGCGCGGCCGGCTGACGCCGCCGTGCAGGTAGACCCGTACCGGATAGCGTCGGGCGGGGTCGTACCCGGCCGGAATCCAGGCGACGGTCCGATACTCGACGCCCTCGGGATTGCGCCGGGTCAGCACCCGGCGCCCCCGCGGCACGTCGGCGTCGTAGGCGCCCCCCGCCCGCACCAGGGGCCACAGCGACCCGATGTCGGGATCGAGCGCGAGGATCCGGTCGACGGCCCCGTCGATCTCCTCGGCCGAGCCGGCCGCCCAGAAGTCGGCGACCGTCGGCGCCAGGTCTTGCGCGAAGAGGGGCGCGGGCGCCCCTCCCCACGCCAGAGCGGCGGTCAGAACCGCCGCCAGCCGCATGCACGGGCGCCCCGGGCGCCGGTCAGCGATCACTGATGACACTGGCTGTTCCCCGGGCTACTGCCCGCCGGTGGTCGACCCCGACCCGACCGCGGTCAGGCCGTGGCTGGCGAGGAAGCGCTGGATGGTGTCGAAGATGGCCACCGTCTCCTCGCGGTTGAACCCGCCGTGCCCGCCGCCGGGCACGGTGTGGAGCTCGTTGGAGATGCCCGCCGCCTCGAGCTTCTCGTGCAGCCCGGTCGCGTGCTGATAGGGCACCACGGGATCCGCGTCGCCGTGGATCGTCAGGATCGGGGGCAGCCCCGACCGCACGTAGGTGAGCGGCGAGACGCGCTCGGCGACCTCGAACCGGTCGGTCAGGCTGCCCAGCCAGGTCACCGCGTAGGTCTTCATGTTGGGGCCTGCGAGCAGATCACCCACGTCGGTGATGCCGTACCAGTTGATGATCGCGGCCACCGACAGGTCCTCCGGCCCCGGGCACTCGCGGTCGAGGCCGGCCGAGTCGGGGACCATGCCCGTCGTCAGGGCGAGGTGCCCGCCGGCGGAGTTGCCGGTGACGACGATGCGGGAGGCGTCGATGTTGTACTGCTCGGCGTTGCGAATGACCCACCGCAGCGCGCACAGGCAGTCCTCGACCGCGGCCGGGGCCAGCGACACCTGGGCCAGCCGGTACTGCACGTTGACCACCGCCCAGCCCTTCTCGAGCCAGGGCAGGAGGCGCAGGACGTTGCCCTCCTTCGAGCCGGCGCGCCAGCCCCCGCCGTGGATGTAAATCAGCACCGGGGTCGGCCCGTTGGCGCCGCGCGGCAGATAGAGGTCGACCTGGTTGTCCCGGTTGTTCGCGGTGTGGTAGGTGACGTTCGGCACCACGCGATAGGTGTTCGACAGGTGCGACGCCCACGCCGCCGTCGAGTCGAGCTGCGCCTCGGCGACCGCCGGCGCGCCGAGCGCCGCCGCCATCGCCACCGCCACGATCGCCGCCGCCATTCTTCGTCTCTGCATCGTGTCCCTCATGCTTCTCCGCCGCGGTCTGCCGACCGCCGCGGGTAACGTCGCCGGCCGGGGCCGGCGCGACGCTCTGCTCGGCCGCTGTCAACCGCGTTCCCGCCGGACGCCGATCACGGCCGTCCCGAACGAGGCCGCGCCGTCCCCGGTCGCCGGGCTCGACCGGCGCACCGGATGCGGCCTCGCCCGCCAATGGGCGCCGGGCTCCGGTCGGCGCCCAACCACCCTCCAGGAGTCCGCGCGGTTCTACGGGCGCCGACTCCCGGCCTCGCGGGCTGCCGCCCGCCGCCGGCCTCGCCGGTCCCCGGCCGGCACGGCATCACCGAACGCTACGGCCGCCCGCCGGCCTCGGTCGCCGCCACCGCCGGATTCAGCAGGGTCACGCTCTCGGTCACCGAATCGACCTTGCTCCGGCTGTAGAAGATCGGGAAGTACTTGTTGCGCGCCCACAGCTCGAACAGGTCGCGGTAGTGGGGGCTGTCCGGGTCGCCGGACTGGCCGGGGTTGCTCAACCCGACCGAGTTGTCCCAGTTGGCGGTGTCCGCGACGATCATGAACGACGCGCCGGACGTCTGGTTGTCGCCGTTGCCGGTGTTGTGCACGGTCCCGCCGTAACCGCCGCGCGGCAACGGGCCCACGTCGAGCCGCCGCCGCAGCTCGGGGGTGACCGCCGCCGTCATGGGATGGCGGATCAGGGCGTGCTTGAACCGCTCCTGCCCGTACTGCCACTGCGACTGGTCGGGGCCGAGCCGCTCCTCGAGATCGGCGAGGGCCTGGGTCAGGCTGCGGGCGAGGACCGCGTCGCGGCCCGCCACCGGGTCGTCCCCGAACCGGCCGTCGGGCGCGGCCAGCCAGTCGATGATCCGCTTGGTGTTCAAGCCCCCGATCAGGTCGCGCGCCGCCTCGGGCACGATGAGGTCGCGCATGTTGGTGCGCAGCCGCCGCTCGAAGCTGACGTAGATCGCGGCCTCGACCGAGTCCTTGTCGAGCACGAAGTCCCAGCCGCGCAGCCGGTCGCGGAGGGCGGCGACCTTCGCGTCGTCCAGCTCCAGCTCGCGCAGCAGGGGGACGATGTTCCGCCCCGCGACGGTCAGGTCGTCATGCTGCATGCGCATCATGTCGACCACCGTCATGTGGCGGCCGGCGTCCAGCATCTCCTCGACCCGCGCCGCCCGCATCTGGTCGCCCCAGGTGTAGTGCAGCGCCTCCCAGTACGGATAGCCGTCGGGCACGGTGTAGTTGTTCGCGGTCCCGTAGAACCCCTTCTCGGGGTTGACCACGCTGGGCAGGGCGGTGATCGGCAGATAGCCGTCCCACTCGTAGCGGCCGTCCCCCGGCACCGGCACGAGCCCGCTGTGGTGGGGCCGGATCGGCGACACGCCCACCGCCTGGTAGCCGATGTTCCGGTCGCGGTCGGCCCAGATCATGTTCTCGGACGGGATCCGGCTGTAGCTGCAGGCCTCGACGAACTCCTCCCACGTGCGGGCCTGGTCCATGCGCAGGCTCGCGAGGTAGGGGGCGGAGCCGTAGTCGAGCCACGCCGCCCTCAGCGCGTACGCCTTGTGGTTCTCGCGGTCCTCGTGGAGCACCGGGCCGTGGCGGGTGTACTTCAGCTCGACGTCGACCGCGTCCTGCCCCTTCACGGGGACGCGGTCCTCGATGACGGTCATCGCCTCCCAGCGGCCCAGGTGCCGGTACTGGTTCGGATTCTCGGGATTGGTGTCGTAGACGTAGAGGTCCTCGTTGTCCTGCCCGAAGACGGTCAGGCCCCACGCCCCGTGCTCGTTGTGGCCGATGGAGACCCCCGGCAGCACGGGCTCGCCGCCCCCGATGACGTTCCAGCCCGGCGCCACCAGGTGGACCCAGTAGCGGAGCGACGGCGCGCTCTGCCCGCGGTGGGGGTCGTTGACCATCAGGGGGAACCCCGTCAGGGTGCGGCTGCCCGCCACCACCCAGTTGTTGCTGCCGATGGCCTCGTAGTCCTGTCGCTCGAGGTCGATCTCGCTCGGCAAGGCGTCGGCGAGCCGCTCGAACGTGGCCCGGTCGCCGCGGTGGGCCTGCACGATATCGTCGGGCTCGAACCGCACCGAGCGCCGGTGCGCGCGGTAGAGGTCGAGGATGCCGTCGTGCAGCAGCGACGGGTCGACCGCCGGGTCGAGGGTCAGGTCGGGGTCGCCGTAGTAGTAGTTCAGCTCATTGACGGCGTCGGCCCCGAGCAGGGCCACCGCGCGCGCGTTGCCGATCTCGGCGCCGACGTTCCCCACCAGCCCCTGGTGACGCGAGATGACGACCTCGGGGGTCCAGTGCTCCGGGGTGATCCCCAGCAGCTCGAACTCGATGGGCAGCAGCGACGGGTCGGCCGCGGTCCGGTCGACGTACGCGTTGATCCCCCTCACGAAGGCGGGGATTATCTGGTCGCCCCGGTCGTGATAGTGGTTCATCTCGGTGGTCATGTCGCCGCGGAACCGGTGCAGCCGCGCCCCGATGTCGCGCTGCAGCTCGCGGGGCCCGAGAATCTCCGCCACCGTGCCCGTCGCCTGCCGCCGCCAGATCTCGAACTGGAAGAGCCGGTCGCGGGCCGCCGCGTAGCCCTGGGCGAAGAAGAGGTCCGCCTCGTTCCCGGCGTAGATGTGGTTGATGCCCCAGCGGTCGGTGACGATCTCCACCGACGCCTGCAGGCCGGCCAGCTCCAGGCGCTCGGACTGCGCCGAAAGCGCCGGGTCGTGGCTCGCGAGGGTCAGCGTCAGGCCGGCCAGGAGGAGCCCGCGCCGCAGAACGGCACGCGCTCCCGGCCGGTCGGTCGAGCGCCCGGCCGAGCCGCCAGGCGACGAAGGGCGGGCCAAGGTGGCCATCCGGACGCGGGTGCTGCGGGTCATGGCGGTAGCTTCCTCCGTTCGGACGTTCGGGCGTGGCTATCGAGTCGCATTATAATCCCCGCGCCTCTTGATCCCGGTGCCGGCCGCTCCCGACGCCTCGTGAACAGCTCGCGGACCGATCATGCCTGACGACGTCTCGCCGGCCGCGGGCCGATCCGCGCCCCCGAACCGCCCATCGCCGCTCGACGGCTCGGCTCGTCCCCCGACCCCCGCGGCCGCAGGCCCCGCCACCGCCCCGCAACGTGGGCTCCTGGCCTCGGAAGACTGGTGGGCCATCTGGCTGGGCGGACTCCTCATCGCCGCCGCCGCCCTGGGGATCCTGACCGGCGTGGCGGAGCTCGGCCGCTGGACCGCCAACCCCCTCGACGCCCTCGACGGGCGGGTGGCGGGACTGGCGATGCTGGGCCTCGGGCTCGCCCTCGTCACCGCGATCGCCGCGCAGGCCATGGGCGGGCGGCTCATCCAGCACCAGGCCGGGTTCTTCGGGCTCTTCGGAATCGCGGTCCTGTCCTACGTCCTCGCCAACCAGACCGGCATCCGGGCGGCGGGCGTCGGCTACGCCTTCTGGGCGATCCTGCTCGGCCTCGTCGTGTCCAACACCGCCGGCGTCCCCGGCTGGCTGAAGCCGGCCCTGCGCAGCGAGCTGTACATCAGGACGGGGCTCGTGCTGCTCGGGGCGGAGTTCCTCTTCAACCGCATCCTCGACCTGGGGCCGCCGGGGCTCGTGGTCGCCTGGCTCGTAACCCCGGTCGTCATCCTCTTCATGTACCGCTTCGGCACGCGGGTGCTGAAGATGGCCAGCCCCTCGCTGGTCATCGTCGTCGCCGCCGCCGCCTCGGTGTGCGGGGTGTCGGCGGCCGTCGCGACGGCGGCGGCGGCGCGGGCGCGGAAGGACGAGCTGACCCTGGCCGTGGGCATGACCCTGATCTACACCGTCCTCATGATGGTCCTCATGCCCCTTGGCATCCGCGCCGTCGGCATGGATCCGACGGTCGGCGCGGCCTGGATGGGCGGCACCGTGCCCGCCACCGGGGCGGTGGTGGCGGCGGGGGCGGTGCTGGGAGAGGAGGCTGGCCGGGTGGCGGCCGTGGTCAAGATGATCCAGAACGTCCTGATCGGGTTCGTGGCCTTTCTCGTGGCCGTGTACTGGGTGATCCGCGTGGACGCACCGGACGGCTCCACCCGCCCCGCCGCGCCCGAGATCTGGCGCCGCTTCCCCAAGTTCATCCTCGGCTTCGTCGGGGCGTCGCTGCTGTTCTCGTTCGTGCTCACGCCGGCCCTGGGCGACGAGGCGGTGGCCGGCATCATCGACATCACCTCCGACCTCCGCGGCTGGCTCTTCTGCCTCGCGTTCGCGAGCGTCGGGCTCGAGTCGAACTTCCGCGCCCTCGCCGGCCAGATCTCGGGCGGGCGGGCCATTCAACTCTACGTCGTGGGCCAGGCCTTCAACCTCGCGCTGACCCTGCTCGCGGCCTGGCTCGCGTTCGGCGGGGTCCTCTTCGATCCGGCGTCATGACCATCGGCGACGGAACCGCCCGAACGGCGGGACAGGAACCGGGGGGACTTGGCGGTCCGTTCCCGGGATGCCGGCGCCGGCCGCGCCGACCCTGCTGATTGGACCGCGGATATCGAGGCGGGTCGCACTATAATCCCCGCGCATCGTAGTCCCGGCGCCGACCGATCCCCACGCCTCGTGGCCAGCTCCCGAACCGATCATGCCTGACGACGTCTCGCCGGCCTCCGGCCGGCCCGTGCCCCGGAACGACGCATCGCCGCCCGACGGCTCCGCCCGCCCCTCGAACGCGGCCGCGGGGGGGGCCGCCGCCGCCCCGCGGCGCGGGTTCGCGGCCTCGGAGGACGGGTGGGCCATCTGGCTGGGCGGGCTCCTCATCGCCGTCACCGCCCTCGGGCTCCTGACCGGCGTGGCGGGGCTCGGCCGCTGGACCGCCAACCCCCTCGACGCCTTCGACGGGCGGGTGGCGGGACTGGCGATGCTGGGCCTCGGGCTCGCCCTCGTCACCGCGCTCGCGGCCCGGGCCATGGGCGGGCGGTTCATCCAGCACCAGGCCGGGTTCTTCGGGCTCTTCGGACTCGCGGTCCTGTCCTACTTCCTCGCCAACCAGACCGGCATCCGGGCGGCGGGAGTCGGCTACGCCTTCTGGGCCATCCTGCTCGGCCTCGTCATCTCGAACACCGCCGGCGTCCCCGGCTGGCTGAAGCCGGCCCTGCGCAGCGAGCTGTACATCAAGACGGGGCTCGTGCTCCTCGGGGCCGAGATCCTGTTCAACCGCATCCTGACCCTCGGCCCGCCGGGGCTCGTGGTCGCCTGGCTCGTCACCCCCGTCGTCATCGTCTTCATGTACCGCTTCGGCACGCGGGTGCTGAAGATGGCCAGCCCGTCGCTGGTCATCGTCATCGCCGTCGCCACCTCGGTATGCGGCGTCTCGGCCGCCATCGCGACCGCGGCGGCGGCGCGCGCGAAGCGGGACGAGCTGACCCTGGCCGTGAGCATGACCCTGATCTTCACCGTCCTCATGATGATCGTCATGCCCCTCGGCATCCGCGCCGTCGGCATGGACCCGATCGTCGGCGGGGCCTGGATCGGGGGCACCATCGACGCCACCGGGGCCGTCGTGGCGGCGGGAGCGATACTCGGGGAGGAGGCGGGGCAGGCGGCGGCCGTGGTCAAGATGATCCAGAACATCCTGATCGGGGTCGTGGCGTTCCTCGTGGCCGTGTACTGGGTGACCCGGGTGGACGCGCCGGGCGCCGCCGACCGCCCCGCCGCGGCCGAGATCTGGCGGCGCTTCCCCAAGTTCATCCTCGGCTTCGTCGGGGCGTCGCTGCTGTTCTCGTTCGTGCTCACGCCGGCCCTCGGCGACGACGCGGTGGCCGGCATCATCGACCTCACGTCCGACCTCCGCGGCTGGCTCTTCTGTCTTGCGTTCGCGAGCATCGGGCTCGAGTCGAACTTCCGCGCCCTCGCCGGACAGGTCTCGGGAGGCCGGCCCATTCAGCTCTACGTCGTGGGCCAGGCCTTCAACCTCGTGCTGACCCTGCTCGCGGCCTGGCTCGCGTTCGGCGGGGTCCTCTTCGATCCGGTGTCATGACGACCGGCAACGAGACCCGCTGCCGGCCCCGCGGGGGCGTCGGCAGAAACCGGAGGCGGCCCGCGCGGCTCGCCGTCGGGATGCTGGCGCTGGCCGCGCTCGCCCTGCTGCTCTCGCAGGCCGTCCGCCTGCCCGGCCCGGCGGGCGACGCCATCCGGGGGAACGCCGCTGCCGACCGCGACGCGACCGCGTTGTTCTACACCGAGGTGGACGGCTGGCCGGCGTGGGGGGACGGCACGCCCGCTCGATGACCCGCCGGGCGGCATCGGTCCCTGGGGCCGCGTCGGCCGGGGCCGCAGGGTCTCGCGCCGGCGAGACCCCCGACGCGACCGAAGATCGCGCGGTCGCCGCCGCCGCTGCCGTCACCCCCTGAACAGCGTCGCCGCCCGGTCGAGGGCGTCGCGGTCGCCCACCAGCACCGCCGTGTCCCCGGGGCGGTAGGCGAAGTCGGCCTCGCGCTGGTAGTGCGGCCGCCCGTCCCTGATCACGGCGATCTGCACGGCGCCGGTGGCCCGGCGCAGGTCGAGCGCGGTGGCGTTCTTCCCCACCGCCGCCGCGCCCGCGTCGACCTCCACCAGCTCGAGGGCGTTGTGAATGCCCAGGTGCTTCAGCGTGTCGAGGTGCAGGTTGGGCTGGGCGCGTCCCCGCAGCAATCCGTAGTGCTCGCTGCGCACCGCGTCCAGCTCGCGGGCGATGCGGGCGGCGGGGATCTCGTAGCGCTCGAGGGCCCGCGCGAACAGCTCCAGCGAGGCCTCGAACTCCTCGACGACGACTTCGGTGGCGCCGAGCCGCATCAGCTCGTCGATGGCCCCGACGTAGCGCGTCCGAACGACGATCGCGGCCCCCGGCGCCGCGCGGCGGGCCATCGCCACCCCCCGCCGCTCGTCGAACGGCGACGAGATGGCGAAGACAACGAGCCGGGCCCCGGCGCCGCCGGCCCGTGCCAGCACGGGGTGGCCGGCGCCGTCGCCGTACAGCGCCGTGAACCCGTCGCGGCGCGCCGCCTCCACCAGCTCCGCGTTCTGGTCGACGATGACGCACTCGATGCCGGCCGCCTGCAGCATTCGCGCCAGGTAGCGCCCGGCGAGACCGTAGCCGACGACGATGGCGTGGTCCGCCGGCGCCGGGGCCGGCTCGTCGGCGTCGGCCCGGCCGCGCGGCCCCGGGCCGAGGCGGACCGCCCACGACCGGGAGACCGTCACCAGGAACGGCGCGACCAGCATGGACAGGGCCGCGACGGCGAGGAACACCTCGTAGTGACCGGCCCCGAACAGCCCCAGGGGAAGCCCGGCCGCCGCGAGGACGAACGAGAACTCCCCGATCTGGGCCAGGCTCAGCCCCGTTGCGAGCGCGGTGTCGAGGCGGCGCCCGCGCACCATCACCGCCCCCGCGACCACCGCCGTCTTCGCGGCCAGCACCAGCACCGTGCCCGCCGCGAGCAGGGGCAGTTGGGCCTGCACCACCGTCAGGTCGAGCAGCATGCCTATCGAGGTGAAGAACACCCCGCTGAACAGGGCGCGGAACGGCATCACGTCGTCGAGCGCCTGCAGGCCGTACTCGGACTCGGAGATGACCAGCCCGGCCAGGAACGCGCCGACCGCGAGCGAGAACCCCGCCGTGGACGCCGCCAGCGCGGTCCCCATCGCGAAGAAGCCGACGCACAGGGTGAACAGGTCCCGGTCGCGGGTCTCGACGATGCGGTCCAGCGTCCAGCGCACCACCAGCCGCCCCCCCGCGACGAGCGCCACCATCGCGGCCAGCCCCAGCCCGAGCCGCAGCCAGAGCCCGCCGGTCTCCCCGGCGCCGTCGGGACCCGCGGCGTCAGTCCCGAACAACGGCACCACGAGCATGAGGGGCACGATGGCGAGGTCCTGGAACAGCAGGATGGCCATCGACTCCCGGCCGTGCGGGGCGTCCAGATCGCCCCGGTCCGCGAGGGTCCTGCTCACGATGGCGGTGGACGACAGCGCGGCGAGCGCGCCGTAGAACAGGCTCTGGCCCACGGGAAGGCCGAAGACGGGCCCGGCCACCGCCGCGAGGGCCATGACCCCCGACACCTGGAGGGCGCCCGCCACGAGAACGGACATGCCCCAGCCGAGGACCTGCGACAGCGAGAGCTCGAGCCCGATCTCGAACAGCAGCAGCACCACCCCGATCTCGGCCAACGCCGACACCGCGTCCGGATCGGGGACGAGGGCGGCGCCGTGGGGGCCGATGGCGACTCCGACCAGGAGGAAGCCCACCAGCGTCGGAATCCGCAGGCGGTGCGCGAGAGCGGCGACAGGAATCGCGAGGCCGACGATCAGGGCCAGGTTGCGGAGTACGGCGAGATCGTGCATGGGCGGTCCCGCGGCGGCGGGCGGTCAGCGGCGGCGGCGGAAGTACTCGATCTGCCACTCGCGGACGTTGCGGTTGTGCTGGCGCAGGGTGTCGGCGAACACGTGCGATCCGTCGTTGCGGCTGACGAAGTACAGATGGGACACGTCCGCCGGCGCCACCGCGGCCCGGAGGTCGTCCCCGTTCGGCGCCCCGATGGGGCCCGGCGGCAGCCCCGGGTAGACGTACGTGTTGTAGGGCGAGTCGAACCGGAGGTTCTCGCGGGTGAGGTTCCCGTCGTAGAGCCCCGCGAGCTGCAGGGCGTAGATGACGGTGGGGTCGCACTGCAGCAGCATCCGCCGGTCGAGCCGGTTGTTGTAGACGGCGGAGACGATGGGCCGCTCCTCGTCGAGCCCCGTCTCGCGCCGGATGAGCGACGCCAGCGTCACGACCTCGCGGACGCCGAGGCCGCGCGCCGCCGCCCGCGCCCGCAGGTCGGCGTCGAACGTCCGGTGGAACTGCGCGACCATCGCCTCGACGAGATCGTCGGCGGTGGCGCCGCGCGGCAGCGAATAGGTCTCGGGAAACAGGTAGCCCTCGAGGTCGGGGGCGTCGGGGTCGACGTCGGCCACGAGGTCGACGCGCGCGCTCGCGGCGAGGAACGCCTCGGCCGACCCGAACCCGGACCGGCTCCAGAGCTCGGCCATCTCGTGCCGGGTGAGCCCCTCGGGGAAGGTGATCGGCAGCAGGTGCACCCTCCCCTCGGCAATCGCCCCGACGACGGCCATCGCCGACAGGGGCGCCGCGAACCGGTACTCGCCGGCCTGCAGCCCGCGGTCGCGGCCGCTGCGCCACACCGCCATGCGGAAGGTGGTCTCGTCGCGAACGACGCCCGAGGCCACGAGCCGGCGGCCGATCGCCGAGGTCGAGGTCCCCGGCGGGATGTCGACGAAGACCTCGGCGCTCTCGTAGCCGCGATACGCCTCGTCGGCCCCGTCGTAGAGGCGCTTCGCACCGTACGCCGCCAGTCCGCCCGCGAGCAGCGCGACGGCGGCGGCCCACGCGAGGATCTTCTTCATCGTCCTTCCAGCCCGGCCCCCGCGAGCAGCACGACGGCCGCGGCCGTCGCGAGGATCTTCTTCAGCGTCTTCATCGTCCTTCCGGTCCGGCCCGGGCGTCGAGATGGTCCTGCAGGATTATCGCGGCGGCGGCGGCGTCGAGCCGCGCCTTGCGGCGGCGCCAGTCGCGCTCGCGCAGCGCGAGCCGCTGCTCGGCCTCGACGCTCGTGAGCCGCTCGTCCTGCAGGGCGACCGGCAGGCCGGTCCGTTCCTCGATGGCCCGCGCGACCGCGGTCACCCGCGGGTCCTCCTCGTGGGCGCGGCCGTCCAGGTGAGACGGGCGTCCGACCACGACGCGGGCCACCGGGACGTCGTCCTGCGCCAGCTCGGCGAGCAGCCCGGCGATCCGTCCCGCGACCACGCCCGCCGATCCGGCGCCGCTCACCGTCCGCCAGGGGGTCGCCAGCGTGCCCGTGGGGTCGCTCACCGCGACCCCGAGACGGCGCCGCCCCAGATCCAACCCGACCACTCTCACACCGCGGACCCGCGTGAACGCCGCACCATCATCCCCTTCAGACTAGCATCCCGGCTCTGCCGGCGACCACGCGGGCCGGGGCTCGCGGCCCGTCCGGCCGTCATCCCGGCTCGGGATCGACGGTCGTTCGGCGGATTCGATAGAATGGCGGCGTGGATAGAGGCAACGGGTCCGTGCCCCGGCGGACCAAAGCATCGAGGTTGCTCGTGACCGATCGCACCCGTTTCATCGTCCTCGCGTTGACGCTGCCCGTCATGGCCTACACGCTGGTCGGGAGCGTGTTGGGGCGCGTGGTCGCCCAGGAGGGCGCCTACCGGCACCTCCGGATCTTCGAAGAGGTCGTGTCGCTGGTCACCAGCAACTACGTCGAGCAGGTCGAGGCCGAGCGCATCATGCAGGGCGCGCTGTGGGGCCTCGCGGAAGGGCTCGACCCGGAGAGCTCGTACCTGACCCCGGACGAGGTCGAGCTTCACGACGCGGGCCTCGGGGAGGCGGAGGCCGGCGTGGGCCTCACCCTGACGCGGCAGTACTACGTTCAGGTCGTGGCGGCGCGGGACGGCTCGCCCGGCGCCCTCGCCGGCCTCCGGCCCGGCGACTACCTCCGTCAGATCGACGGGAACCCGACGCGCATGATGTCGACCGTCCGCGCCCGGCAGCTCCTGACCGGGGCCGCGGGGTCGGCGGTGACCGTCGAGGTCATTCGCGGCAACGCGGCCGAGCCGGTGGAGGTGGAGCTCGTGCGGGGCGACGGCCGATCCGCCAACGTCACGAGCCGCATGGCGGCGCCGGGGGTCGGCTATCTTCGCATCGCGGAGTTCGACGCCACCACCGCGGGCGCGATCGGCGCCGCCGGCGACGCCCTGGCCGGGCAGGGCGCCGAGCGCCTCGTCATCGATCTCCGGGACACCGCGACCGGGGCCTTCGAGAGCGGGATTGCCGCGGCGGAGGTGTTCACCGACGCCGACCCGCTCGTGATCCGCGAATCGTCGGACGATCGGCAGCCCGTCGTCCGCGGCCCGCGGGAGCCGTCGATCGGGGCGCCGGTGGTGCTGCTGACCAACTTCGGCACGGCCGGGGCGGCGGAGCTCTTCGCGGCGGCCCTCACCGATGCCGGACGGGCCGAGACGGTGGGCATCCGCACCGCCGGACGGGCCGCCGAGCAGTCGCTGATCCGACTCCCGGACGGCGGCGGCCTCCTGCTGTCGTCGACGCGCTACCTGACCGCCTCGGGCGAGTCCATCCATCGACAGGGCGTGGCGGCGGCGGTGCCCGTCCAGGAGCCGGCGGTGGAGCTGGCGCCGTCGACGGTGGAGGCGCCGGACGAGGACCCGGGCGACCCCGTGCTCGAGCGGGCCCTGGAGCACCTCGCGGGGACATCCGAGCAGGAGTCCGCGGCCCAGGGGTCTGCGCCGTAGAACGGTGCAGACTCCTGGCAGGATTGGTTGGGCGCCAAGCGGAGCCGAAGGCGACGATTGGCGAGCCAGGACGCCGCCGCACGGGAGGTGTGCGCCGAGCGGAGAGCGGGAGGCCGCTCCGGCGCGCGGCTCCCCCGCCGGAGCGATTCCGCCGGGTCCGCCCCTGCCGCCCGCCGTCATCCGTTTGACTGATTCGTCTGGGGATTGCTATATTGCGATGTTCGGGGTTGTCCCAGTATCCCTAGGCGCGTAGCTCAGTCTGGTTAGAGCGCCTGCTTGACACGCAGGAGGTCGGCGGTTCGAGTCCGCCCGTGCCTACCATCTTCGCAAGTAGCACCGCCACGCATCAGCTCGGCCACGCCAGACGACCATGGACCAGGTGACCGTTACCCTGCCGGACGGTTCCACGCGGCAAGTGCCCGCGGGAGCCCCCGTGCGCGCCGTGGCCGAGGGCATCTCGCCCCGCCTCGCCAGGGCCGCGCTGGCCGCCACCGTCGCCGATCGCATGGTCGACCTGAGCCATCCCCTCGAGGAGGACGCGCCGGTACGCATCGTGACCCGGGACGGCCCGGAGGCGCTGGAGCTCTATCGGCACAGCACCGCGCATCTGCTGGCCGCCGCCGTCACCGCCCTGTTCCCGGAGGCCCAGTGCGGCATCGGGCCGCCGACCGAGGACGGGTTCTTCTACGACTTCGTCGTCGACCGTCCGTTCGTGCCCGAGGACCTCGAGGCGATCGAGGCGAAGATGCGCGAGATCGCGAAGCAGGATCGCGCCTACGAGCGCAAGATGATGCCGAAGGAGGAGGCCAAGCGCTACTTCACCGAGCGCGGCGAGCCCCTCAAGGTCGAGCTGATCGAGGAGAAGGGCGGACCGGTCGTCTCGTGCTACACCATCGACGGCGTGTTCATGGACTTCTGCACCGGCCCCCACGTGCCCTCCAGCGGCGCCCTCAAGGCGTTCCGGGTGCTGACGAGCTCGAACGCCTACTGGAAGGGGGACGCCCGCAACCAGCCGATGCAGCGCATCTACGGCACCGCCTTCTTCAACGACAAGGCCCTCAACGAGCACGTGCGGCGGATCGAGGAGGCCAGGAAGCGGGACCACCGCAAGCTCGGACGCGAGCTCGGGCTGTTCACGTTCCACCACTGGGCGCCGGGCGCGGCGTTCTGGCTCGCGCACGGCACCACCCTCTGGAACCTGCTCGCCGAGTACATGCGGGCGACCCTGTTCCCGGAAGGCTACGTCGAGCTCCGGACACCGCTCGTCTACAACAAGCAGCTCTGGGAGACCTCGGGGCACTGGGCGCACTACGAAGAGAACATGCTGCGGCTGGAGTCCGAGGGCGAGACGTACAGCCTCAAGCCGATGAACTGCCCGGGGCACATGCTGGTCTTCGCGAGCGAGGTCCGCAGCTACCGCGACCTGCCGATCCGCTACCACGACCAGAGCGTGCTGCACCGGGACGAGGCGTCGGGCGTGCTCGCGGGGCTGACCCGCGCGCGGCAGTTCTGCCAGGACGACGCCCACTGCTTCGTCGCCCCCGATCAGATCGGCCGCGAGGTCGAGCGCCTCCTCCGCCTCGTCCAGCGCGTCTACGCCGACTTCCAGCTCGAGTTCTCGGTCGAGCTGTCGACGCGGCCCGACACGTTCCTGGGGGAGACCGCCACCTGGGATCAGGCCGAGGCCCAGCTCAGGGAGGCTCTCGAGGCGGCCGGCCAGGACTACCGCGTCGCGGAGGGCGAGGGCAACTTCTACGGACCCAAGATCGACTTCCACGTCGTCGACGCCATCGGCAGGAACTGGCAGTGCGCCACGATCCAGCTCGACTACCAGCTGCCGGAGCGGTTCCAGCTCAAGTACATCGGCGAGGACAACGCCGAGCACCGCCCCGTCGTCATCCACCGGGCCATTTTCGGCAGCTTCGAGCGCTTCATCGCCCTGCTCATCGAGCACTACGCAGGTGCGTTCCCGCTCTGGCTGGCCCCGGTGCAGGCGGCCGTCGTGCCCATCGCAGACCGCCACCGCGACTACGCCGAGTCGGTGGCGGCCCGTCTGCGGGCGGCGGGCCTGCGGGTCGAGGTGGATGCCCGCCAGGAGAAAATGGGGTATAAGATTCGCTCGGCGCAGCTCCGAAAGATCCCGTACATGCTGGTCACCGGCGATCGCGAGGCGGCCAACGAGGCGGTGGCCGTCCGGCACCGGCGGGACGGCGACCTCGGGGCCAGCCCGGTCGGGGACTTCGTCGCCGCCGCCCTCGACGAGGTGCGGCGGCGAGGGGCCCGCGACCACGTTCCGGCGACGCACCAGTGAAGTCGTTCGCGCCCGCGCCACTTTACACAAGGGGGACGCTATCGCTTTTGTTCGTAATCAACGACGTGAGGTCCGGACGCGCACGAACGAGCGGATTCGCGTGCGCGAGATCCGGGTCATAGACGACACGGGTCAGCAGCTCGGCATCATGTCGCCCCCGCAGGCGCTGGCCATCGCCCGGGAGAAGGGGCTCGACCTCGTCGAGATCTCCCCGACGGCATCGCCGCCCGTTTGCCGCATCATGGACTACGGGCGGTATCACTACCAGGAACAGAAGCGCACCCGGGAAGCGCGCAGGAACCAGAAGTCGATCGAGCTCAAGGAGATCAAGTTCCGGCCCAAGGTCGACGAGCACGACTACAACTTCAAGAAGAAGCACATCGAGCGCATCGTCAAGGAAGGCGACAAGGTGAAGGCCACGATCTTCTTCCGGGGGCGGGAGATGGCGCACCCCGACTTCGGGCGGCGCATTCTCGATCGACTCGTCGTGGACCTCGAGGGCGTGGCCGCGGCCGAGACGCGCCCGAGCATGCAGGGCAACCAGATGCACATCATCCTGTCCGGCACCAGCGGCGCCAAGAAGGGACAGGGGGGCTAGCAGCGAATGCCGAAGATGAAGACGCACCGCGGGGCCGCGAAGCGATTCAAGAGGACGGCCAGCGGCAAGGTGATGCGGAGCAAGTCGTTGAAGCAGCACATTCTGACGAGCAAGACGACCAAGCGGAAGAGGAATCTCCGCAAGTCGACCCTGATCTCGGCCGCCGACACGCGCCGGGTCCAGCGGCTGCTGCCCAACGGATAGAGGGATGGGTCGGGGCGGCGCTCAGCCCTCCCCGACGACGGATTCTCAGGAGTTCATAGATGCCGCGAGTCAAGCGTGGATCGGTGCGGCGCGCCAAGCGCAAGAAGCTGCTGGCGCGCACCAAGGGTTTCTTCGGCACCAAGAGCAAGCTGTACAGGGCCGCCAAGGAAGCCGGCGACAAGGCCGCGGAGTACGCGTACGTAGGGCGCCGCCTGAAGAAGCGCGACTTCCGCCGCCTGTGGATCCAGCGCATCAATGCCGCCGCGCGCGAGCACGGGCTCAGCTACAACCGCTTCATGCACGGCCTGAGCGCGGCCGGGGTCGCCCTCGACCGCAAGAGCCTCGCCGACCTCGCCGCGACGGAACCCACCGCCTTCGCCCAGCTCGCGGCCCGGGCCGCGGCGCAGGCCGGCGACGCGCAGCCGGCCGCCTAGAGCATCGGCGCGCCGGGGTCGGGAGCGTCGCGACGCTTCCCGCGGGAGCCCCGATGGCCCGGCCTCCGCCGGGCCGCGTCCGCTGCACGCCCGTACTGCCATCATGAGTGCCCTGAGCGATCTGGACGGACTCCGCGCCGCCTTCCAGGCGGATCTCGCCGCCGTCGCGTCCGAGCCCGACCTGCAGGCGGTGCGGGACCGGTACCTGGGCCGCAAGCGCGGCGCGGTCGCGGCCCTGATGCAGCAGGTGGCCAGGGCGGCCCCCGAGGATCGGCCCGCCCTGGGCAAGGGCGCCAACCTCCTCAAGCGGGAGATCGAGCACGCGCTGGCGGAACGGCGGAAGACGCTGCGCGCCGCCGCGAGGCCGGCCGGAAGCGTCGACGTCACCCTGCCGGGGCGCGAGGCGCCGTTCGGGCGGCGCCACCCGCTGACCCTGATTCGCGAGCAGGTCGAGGCGATCTTCGAGGCGTGGGGGTTCGAGATTCTTCAGGGCCCGCAGGTCGAAGACGACTACCACAACTTCGAGGCCCTCAACATGCCGCCGGACCATCCCGCCCGCGACATGCAGGACACGTTCTACCTGGAGGGATCGATGCCGGGCGGAGGCGCGCCGGCGACCCTGCTCCGCACGCACACGTCCGGCATGCAGATCCGCTACATGGAGCGGCACCGGCCGCCGGTGCGCATCATCGCCCCGGGGCTGGTCTACCGCCGCGACACCCCCGACCTGACCCATTCGCCGATGTTCATGCAGGTGGAGGGGCTGCTGGTCGGCGAGGGCGTCACGATGGCCGACCTGAAGGGGACGCTCGTCGAGTTTCTCCGGGCGTTCTTCGATCCCGGCACCCGGGTGATGTTCCGGCCGAGCTTCTTCCCCTACACCGAGCCGAGCGCCGAGGTCTTCATCAGCTGCGTCTTCTGCGGCGGCGACGGGTGCGCGGTCTGCAAGCAGACCGGCTGGCTCGAGATCCTCGGCTGCGGCATGGTGCACCCGGCCGTCTTCGAGGCGGTGGGATACGACCCGGAACGCTACACGGGGTGGGCGTTCGGCCTGGGCATCGACCGGGTCGCCCTGCTCAAGTACCGGGTCGAGGACATCCGGCTCTTCTACGACAACGACTTGCGCCTGCTGGAGCAGTTTCCCCATTGAGAATCCTCGTGTCGTGGCTGCGGGAGCTCGTCGACGTGCCCGTCGGCATCGACGAGCTGGCTGACAAGCTGACCATGTGCGGGTTCGAGGTCGGCGCGGTCGAGCCGTGGCCGGGCGACCCCCGGGCGCCGGACGGGGCGCCCGACGCGGTGCTCGATCTCGAGATCACCACGAACCGCCCCGACTGCCTCTCGGTGCTCGGCATCGCCCGCGAGGTCGCCACCGCGTACGACACCGGCCTGCGGACGCCGCCGGCAGCGCTTCCGGAGGCCGATGCCGGCGCCGCGGACCCCGTCTCCATCGACATCGACGACCCCGACCTCTGCCCGCGGTACGCGGGCGCGCTCGCCGAGGTGACGGTGGGGCCCTCGCCGAGGTGGCTGGCGCGGCGGCTGGAAGCGGCCGACGTGCGGCCCATCAACAACGTCGTCGACGTCACCAACTACGTCATGATCGAGCTCGGGCACCCCATGCACGCCTTCGATCTCGACCGGCTGGCCGGCCCCGGGATTCGCGTGCGCCGGGCCCGCCCCGGCGAGACCGTCCGCACCCTCGACGGCGCGGATCGGACCCTCGACCCCGAGATGCTGGCCATCGCCGACGCCGAGCGCCCCCAGGCGGTGGCGGGAATCATGGGCGGCGCCGCCTCGGAGGTCGGCGAGGGGACCCGCACGATCCTGCTCGAGGCGGCCTGGTTCGACCCCATCTCGGTGCGCCGCACGAGCCGGCGGCTGGGCCTCGCCACCGACGCCTCGTACCGGTTCGAGCGCGGCGCCGACGTCGCGGCGCCTCCCGCCGCCCTTCACAGGGCCCGCCGCCTGCTGGCCGACATCGGCGCCGGCCGGCCCCGCGGCGCCCTCGTCGACCGCTTTCCGGCGCCGCCCGCGGCGATCGAGGTTCGGCTGCGCCACTCCCGCATCGGCCGCGTGCTCGGCCAGACCATCGACGAGAGCTTCGTGGCGCCGGCGCTGACCCGTCTCGGTTTCGAGCCGGCGCCCGCGGCGGGAGACGGCGGCGCCGCCTGGCGCGTCCGGGTCCCGACCTTCCGGGTGGACGTCAGCCGGGAAGAGGACCTCATCGAGGAGGTTGCCCGTCACCACGGCTACGACGAGATTCCGACCACGTTTCCCCCCATCACGCGGCCCGCGGCGCCGCCGGGCCCCTGGCGGGCGCGCGATCGGCTCGTGCGGCGGCTGCTGACCGGCAGCGGCTTCTCGGAGGCGATCACCTACGGCTTCGTCGAGGAGGCCGCGGCCCGCGCCGCGCATGCCGAGCGGCCGGACATCGTGGCCCTGCGCAACCCGCTGTCGGAACGCGGGGCCGTCCTCAGGCCCTCACTGCTCCCCGGCCTCGTCGACTCCCTGGTCCACAACCGACGCCGCGAGCGGCACGACGTCCGGCTGTTCGAGATCGGCAGCCGCTTCCGCCAGGGCGACGGCGAGGCGCCGGCCCTGGGAATCGCCGTCACCGGCGCGGCCTCCCCGGTCCATTGGAGCGCCCCCGCGCGCCGGGCCGACCTCTTCGACCTCACGGGAGTCATCGCACGCCTCTGCTCGGGGTTCGGCAGGCAGGCGTCGTTCGAGCCGATGACCGCCGGCCACCTCGTGCCGGGCCGCGGCGCCCGCGTGCATCTGCAGTCGGGCGACGCCCGCGTCGTGCTGGGCGAGGCCGGCCAGCTCGATCCGGCGTTCGCGGAGGCGCGCGGCATGACCGGATCCGAGCCGGTCTACGTGGCCGAGCTCGATCTGCGGCCGCTCGACCTCGACGCTTTCGACCGGCTGCGCGCGGCCCCGGTGCCCCGGTATCCGTCGATCACGCGCGACCTCTCGGTCGAGCTCGACGACGCCTTGCCTGCGGCGCGGGTTCGTGACACGATCCGGGCCGCGGCCGGGCCGACCCTGGTCGAGGTCGTCGAGGTCGATCGATATACGGGCTCGGGGGTGGCCCCGGGCGCCGTCAGCCTGTCGGTGCGCTTGACGTTCCGCGCCTCCGATCGGACGCTGACCGACGCCGAAGTTCAACGAAGCACCGATACGGTGGTGCAGGCACTCGCGGAAACCCATCGCGCGAAACAGCGCTAGTACTGGCGGTTTCGGACCGCCCGGCACGCGGCGATGCGGCGTCGACGGCGACGGCGCGTGCCACCAGAGGAGTCGCTCATGGTGAAGACGGAAGCCCCCGAAGAGCTCCAGCCCATCGAACAATTGGCCGAGCGGGTTCAATCGCTCATCGAAGTGCTCGGGACCACTCGCGAGGAGCTGAAGCTGGCCCTCGACGAGAACACTCAGCTGTCGGGCGAGGTCCAGGAGCTCCGCGGCCGGCTGGAGGCCGCCGAGCAGCAGCAGGAGACGCAGACCCGGGAGCTGCAGTCGGAGCGCGACGAGATTCGGGAGCGCATCACCGGCATGCTGGAGCAGATCGAAGAGCTCAGCCTGTAGAGGCCCGTGACGGGAGCCGCCGGGGTCTCACCCCGCGGGCTCCGGCCCCCCACGCGTCCGAGTGCTGTCACCGTGACCGACATCGAAGACGGGCCCGTCACCGGCGAAGCGCCGCAGGTCGTGACCGTCGAGATCATGGGGCAGCGCTTCCTGATCCGAAGCTCGCTCGACATCGAGTACGTCAACCGGCTGGCCAGCTACGTCGACCACAAGATTCAGGCCGCGACCGAGCACTCGACCGGCGGAGACGCGGTCCGCATCGCGGTGCTGGCCGCGATGAACATCGCCGACGAGTACTTCCGGAGCCGCGACACGGAGACCTCGCGCGAGGCGGCGCTAAAGACGCGGGCGGGCGAGATCGAACGCATGGTCGACGACGCCCTGGCGGACGCCGCGCCGGAACCGCCGGCCGAGACATGAGCCGGCGCGGATCGCGGCGCCGGAAGACCGGCCTTGCGGGCAGTCCGGGTTCGTTCTAAGATCGGGTTGTCGAGAGCGACTCAGACAGGCGGTCACGCTCTGCCGCGTGTGTCGGCTGGCAGTTGGCAGCCATTTGGATATGAGATTCCCTGCAGTGTTCGTGATGGTTCCGGAGGCTCGTTTGAGCCAACGCTATACCCAAGAGAGCCGCGACGCTTCGTGGCGGGCAGGCCTCCGCGCGAGGTAGCGCAAAGCGAAGCTGGCTGTACCAGAGCGGCTCCACCTGCTTTTGGCAGGTTCATTCGACCTCCCCACACGGCAATGCGGGGCTTTACACCTCACCTCTCCCGGCGTCGCCGGTCGGCGGCCCGTCGCTGACGCAGCGGACCGCCGCGGCGCCTCCCTTCGAGGGGCTGCCCGCCGCGCCGGCCTGTCTGGCGCTCCCCGCGACCTCCGGCTGCACCAGCCGCGGGGTCAGAGGGACCACCCATGGACCTTGTCGCCGCCGCAGGGATCTTCGTCGCCGTCCTCGTCGTCGGCCTCGTCTGGCACTTCTCCCGCGAGCGGGCGGCCCGCACCGTCGCTCGGGCCGAGGAGGCGGCGGAACGGCTTCTGATCGATGCCCGCCGGGAGGCCGACGCCTACCGGAAGGAGGCGGAGCTCGCGACCAAGGAGCAGGCCCACGCCCTGCTGCAGGACAACGAGCGCCAGGGCCAGGAGCAGCGTGACGAGCTCGCGTCCATCGAGCGGCAGCTCACCCGCAGGACCCAGGAGCTGACGGAGCAGGACCGCGAGGCCAAGCGCACCGAAGCCCTCATCGCGGAGCGGCAGCAGCAGCTCGACGAGCGGGACGGCGCCCTCGCCGACGAGCGCCGCCGCTGCGACGAGTTGATCCGCGAGCAGCAGCAGGCCCTGCAGCGCGTCTCCGGCCTCACCGCCGACGAGGCGAAGGAGCTCGTCATCAGGCAGATCGAGCAGGACGCCCGGCGCGACGCCGCCAACCTCGTCAAGCGGCTCGAGGCCGAGGCCCGCGAGCAGGCGGCGGAGAAGGCGCGGCAGATCATCACCCAGGCCATCCAGCGCAGCGCCCCCGAGCACGCCATCGAGACCACCGTCTCGGTGGTCGACCTGCCCAGCGACGATCTCAAAGGACGCATCATCGGCCGCGAGGGCCGCAACATCCGGGCCCTCGAGCAGGCCACCGGGGTCGAGCTGATCGTCGACGACACCCCGGGCGCCATCATCCTGTCGAGCTTCGATCCGTTCCGCCGCGAGGTCGCGAAGCAGGCCATCGAGCGGTTGGTCGCGGACGGCCGCATCCATCCCGCCCGCATCGAGGAGGTCGTCGAGAAGGTCAAGGTCGAGCAGGAGGAGCTGGCCCTCAAGGAGGGCGAGGCGGCGGCGTTCGAGCTGGGCCTGTTCGACATGCACCCCGAGATCCACCGGCTGATGGGCAAGCTGAAGTTCCGCACCAGCTACGGCCAGAACGTGCTGAGCCACTCGAAGGAGGTCGCCTACCTCGCCGGCATCATGGCCCGCGAGGTGGGGCTCGACGCCCACACGACGATTCGCGCCGCGTTCGTGCACGACATCGGCAAGGCCATCGACCGCGACCTGCAAGGGACCCATCTCACGCTGGGCATCGACTTCCTGCGCCAGCACGGCGAGAAGGAGCCGGTCGTCGACGCGATGGCCGCCCACCACATGGACATCGACTGGCCGTCGCTCGAGTCGATGCTGGTGCAGGCCGCCGACGCCATCTCGGCCGCCCGGCCCGGCGCCCGGCGCGACATCCTCGAGTCGTACATCAAGCGCCTCAAGCAGCTCGAGAGCATCGCCGACTCGTTCGACGGGGTCTCGAAGGCCTTTGCGCTGCAGGCGGGCCGCGAGGTCCGCATCATGGTCGAGAGCGAGAAGGTGACCGACGAAGAGGCGGTGTGGCTGTCGAAGGACATCGCGAAGCGGGTCGAGAACGAGCTGCAGTACCCCGGCCAGATCAAGGTCACGGTCATCCGCGAGACCCGGGCGGTGGACTACGCCAGATGACGTCTCCACGGGCCCCGGAATGACCGTCGCCGACCTCGGCGAAGCGGCCATCATCGAGCGGATACGCCAGAGGACGCCCCCGCCGCCGGACTGGGTCCCCACCGGCATCGGCGACGACGCCGCGGTGGTCGAGCCGGCCCGCGGCGCCCTCGACGTCGTCACCACCGACACCCTCGTCGAGGGCGTCCACTTCGACCGCTCGTTCGTGCCGGCGGCGGATGTCGGCCACCGCGCGCTCGCGGTGAACCTGAGCGATCTCGCAGCTATGGGGGCGACGCCGCGGGTGGCGGTGCTGTCCCTGGTCCTGCCGGGGGCGATGGCCGTGGCCGATCTCGACGCGGTCGTCGAGGGCCTGCTCGGACTCGCGGCCCGGCACCGGGTCGCCCTCGTCGGCGGCAACGTCACGAGCACGCACGGCCCGCTCGTGCTGGGGGTGACCGCGGTCGGCGCGGTCCGGCGCCGGCGGGTGGTGCGCCGGGACGGCGGCCGACCGGAAGACGAGCTGTGGGTGACGGGCGCCGTCGGCGCCGCCGCGGCCGGTCTCGCCGCGCTCCGGCAGGGCCACCCCCTGGACGCCGCCGGGCTCGCCGCGCTCCGGCAGGCGCCCGGCGCGACCCCTGCCTCCGACCCCGATCTCGACGACTGCATCGAACGCTACCGCCGGCCCGAGCCGCGGGTCCGAATCGGCGCCCTCCTCGGCCGGAACCGCGTAGCCCGGGCCGGCATCGACCTCAGCGACGGGCTGGCGGACGGGCTGAGGCAGCTCACCCGCGCTTCCGGGATGGGAGCGGTCGTCGACGCGGCCGCGATTCCCGTGCACCCCGGGGCGCGCCGGTGGTTCGTCCGCGACGGGGTCGACCCCGTCGACGCCGCCCTCCGCGGCGGCGACGACTACGAGCTGCTCATCGCCGTGCCCCGCCGCCACCGCCGCGGGCTCCGCCAACTCGCCCGTCTGTTCCAGGGAGTGCCCGTCACCCGCATCGGCGAGCTGACGAAAGCCCCCGATCTGGTGCTGCGCGCCGCGGAGGGCGACCGGCCGGTGCCGGCAGGATACGAGCACTTCCGTCAGGCGCCGGCGGCCGGCGACCGCCCCGCCTGACCCTTCGCCCGGCCGAGCGCCGCATCACGGCGCGATTCGGTCTTCCGGACCGCGGATGGCGAGCTTCGGCCCCGGGGGACGGGCCGTCGATCCGATTTGGCTGGCACCCGAATCGGAGTTGCCGAACCGCTCCAGCATCCCGGCCGCGGTAACCCTGGACGGTCACCATGCAGGTGATATCATTTCTGTATGTCGTTGACGGACATCCTGTCGCCGGCCATCGTGATCGCCGTGGTCGTGCTGCTTTGGCGTGACACCACCGACCGCATCGCCTCCCTGGCGGCGACGGTCGGTGACATCGATCGCCGCATCGCCACGCTGGAGGGACGGATTACCGGCTGGCAGGACCACCGGACCACCCTGTCAGCCCAGCACGATCAATCCTGATCACGGACGGGACGCCGACCTGTTCCACAACGCGGACGGGACGCCGACCTGTTCCACCAGCAAGGCTCAGCCAACTGCCGGGGCAAGGCGACTTGCCGCCGGCCGGCCGGCACGGTATAAGAACACCGTCACTGGCGCATCCGGGCGGTGTCCCGAATGCGATCGCCGTGGTGTCCGGCCGGGCCGGAGCACCGCGGACTCGGGCGGACCCGACGGGTCCCGCCCCCTGTCGTGAATCCGGAGGAACCATGAAGAGAACCAGCTACGCCGCTCTCGCCGCCCTGCTCGCAGTGGCGGTCCTGGCCGGAGGCAACCTCTCCGCGCAGCAGAACGCCGCGCACAACCACATCGGCCACGTCACCGACGCGTGGCGCGACACCCCGGACGGCCAGGGCCTGCTGCCGGCGGCCATCGCCGAGGCCGAGATTGCGGCCCGGCACGCCGGTCTGGCGGCCAGCGACCCGAGCAACTTCGCGGGCATGAAGCGTCACACCACCCACGTGCTGCACGCCGTCGATCCCTCGCAGATCGAGAACGGCCCCGGCCTCGGCTACGGCGTGAAGCGGGGAGCGGCCGGCGCCGCGCAGCACATCACCGCCGCCGCCAACTCCGACGGCGCGTCGGGCGCGGTCGAGACCCACGCCGTCCACGTGGCGACGTCGGCGCAGAACACCGTGGCGCGGGCGGACCAGATCGTCGCACTGGCGCAGCGCATCGCCAGGACCACCACCGCGGCCGACGCCGCCCCCCTCGTCGCCGAGCTGAACGCCCTCGCGCAGGCGTTGCTGTCGGGCGTCGACGCCAACGGCGACGGCCGCACCGGCTGGCAGGAGGGCGAAGGCGGCCTCGAAGTGGCCCAGACCCACGCCAACCTGATGAAGCAGGCGGAAGGCCTGTAGTCGGCGGCCCGCGGGCGCGTGTGGCGGCGGATCGAGCCGGAGGCCGCCGCCACACGCCCCACCCCTGCCCGCCCCGGACGCCGCAGGATCCTCATGATTCCGGATCGCCGCGTCCATCAGTCCCCGGTCGTCACGCGCAGCGGCACCGTCCCCGCCGCAAGCGTTACGACGCCGTCGGCGCCATGGCGACCTCCTGTTCGCGGTACTGCAGTTGGTAGAGCTTGTGGTACAAACCCCGCTCGGCGAGCAGCTGCCGGTGGCTGCCCTGCTCGCGAAGGCGGCCCTTGTGGAAGACGAGGATCGTGTCCATGTCCTGCACCGTCGACAGACGATGGGCGATGGCGATGGTCGTACGGCCGGACATGAGCACGTGCAGCGCGTCCTGGATGAGCCGCTCGGTGTCGGTGTCCACGCTCGACGTAGCCTCGTCGAGCAGCAGCACCGGCGGCCGGCTGGCGAGGGCGCGCGCGAACGACAGCAGCTGCCGCTGCCCCACCGAGAAGGTGGCCCCCCGCTCGGCCACCGCGGTCTCGAGCCCGCCCGGCAGTGATGCGATGAACCGGTCGGCGTGCACGCCCCGCGCCGCCCGGCGCACATCGTCGTCCGTGATCGCCTCGTTGCCGAGGCGGATGTTGTCGGCCACCGTGCCCGAGAACAGATAGACGTCCTGCAGCACGAGTCCGAACCGCGACCGCAGGTCGTGGAGCGGCAGGTCGCGGATGTCGACGCCGTCGATGGTGATGCGCCCGCGGCTGACGTCGTAGAAGCGCATCAGCAGGTTGAGCACGGTGCTCTTCCCCGCCCCGGTGGCGCCGACCACGCCGACCCTCTGGCCGGGCGCGACGTCGAAGGTCACGTCCTCGAGCACGTACTGGTCGCCGCGGTACGCGAACCACACGTTCTCGAACCGGATGAGGCCGCCTGCCCGCACCCCGGTGGCCAGCGCGCCGGGGCCTGCGGCCCGCTCGCCGTGACCCTCCTCGTCACGCCGTCGCCGCACCCGCGCGGCTGCGACCGCGGAATCGGCGGCCGGATCGCCGTGACCTGTCCCGTCATCCCGCAGCCGGGCCTGCGCCGCATCGGCCGGCGCCTCGGAGTCGGCGGCCGGATCGAAGGGAGCTCCCTCGTCATTCCGCAGGCGCTCGCGCGCCGCGGCAGCCGGCGCACCGGGGTCGGCGACCGCCACCCGCGTGTCGAGCAGGGCGAAGATGCGCTCGGACGACGCCATCGCCGCCTGCAGGATGTTGAACTTCTCGGACAGGTCGCTGATCGGGCGGAAGAAGCGCTGCGAGTACAGCACGAACGCCACCAGGGACCCGAGCTCGAGGCTGCCCTGCAGCGTCCACGCGCCGCCGAACCAGATGATGGCGGCGACGGCCAGGGCCCCGAGCACCTCGATGGCGGGATAGAACACCGCGTAGAAGAAGACCGACGCGAGGTGCGCGTCGCGGCACGCGCGGTTGACGGCGTCGAACCGCTCGTACTGCCGAGCCTCGCGCCGGAAGAGCTGCACCGTCGCCATCCCCGTGACGTTCTCCTGCAGGAAGGCGTTGATGCGCGCCAGCCAGCCCCGCACCTCGCGGTACGACTGCCGCGCGTGGCGGCGGAACCACTGCGTCACCGCCGCGATGAGGGGCAGCACCGAGAGGGCGACGAGCGCGAGGCGCCAGTCCATGACGAACAGCACGATGGCGATGCCGGCCAGCATGAAGATGTCGCGGAAGACCGACACCACGCCCGACGCGAACAACTCGTTCAGGGCGTCGACGTCGGTGGTCACGCGCGTCATCAGGCGGCCGACGGGGTTGCGATCGAAGAACGCCACGTCGAGGCGTTGCAGGTGCGCGTGGATCTGCGCCCGCAGGTCGAAGATGATGCGCTGCCCGGTGACCTGCAGCGCCCAGGTCTGCACCGACTCCAGCAGGTAGGACACGACCAGCACCCCAAGCAGGAGCAGGGCGAGCGGGGTCAGGCCGTCGACGTCCCCCGCCGCGATGTGGGTGTCTATCGCCACCTTGGTCAGGTACGGCGGCGCGAGCTGCAGGATCGAGAGCCCCAGAATCGAGACGAACGCCAGGCCGATGCGCGCACGGTAGGGCCGCATGTAGCCCAGCAGCCGGCGCATCAGGCGGGCGTCGTAGGCCTTGCCGAGGACCTCGTCGTCCGGCTCGATCATCCCTGCTCCAGCGCCTGCTCGATCAGCTGCTTCCGGTGCAGCCCCGCATACAGGCCGCCAAGCGCCACCAGCTCGTGGTGGGAGCCGCGCTCGACCACGCGGCCCTCGTCGAGCACGAGGATCAGATCGGCGGCCCGCACCGTCGAGATGCGGTGCGAAACGATGATCGACGTCCGCCCACACAGGACGCGGCGAAGGCCGGCCAGGATGTCGGCTTCCGTGCCGGCGTCGACGGCCGACAGGGCGTCGTCGAGGAGGAGGATGGGCGCGTCGGCGCAGATCGCCCGGGCGAGGGCGGTCCGCTGCTTCTGTCCGCCCGACAGGGTGACGCCGCGCTCGCCCACCCGCGTCGCGGCGCCGTCGGGGAAATCGGCAATGTCCTTGTCGAGCCGCGCGAGGGCCAGCGCCTCAGTCACCAGAGCGGCGGCAGCGGGAGCGGCGGCCGGCGCGACCCCGAACGATACGTTCCCGGCGATGGTGTCCGAGAACAGGAACGGGTCCTGGGGGACCATGGCGATCTGTCGCCGCAGCACCGGCAACGACAGATCCAGCACGTCGACGCCGTCGACGAGGACCGTCCCCCGCGGAGGGTTGAACAGCCGCGGCAGCAGGGCGAGGAGCGTCGACTTGCCCGAGCCGGTGGGACCGATGACCCCCAGCACGCGGCCCCGCTCGACCTGGGCGGAAACCCCCTCGAGCACCGGCCGGCCGTCGTAGGCGAACGTCAGGTCGCGGAACTCGATGCCGCCGGCGAGCTCGCGACCGGGGCCTCGCCGCCCTCCACCGGTCCCGGCGCGCGGCTCGACGTCGCCACGGGCTCCAGTCCCCAGCGCCGGCGGCGCGGCCGGGGCCACGGAGTCGGGCTCGGCCGGCGGGGCGTCGAGCACGTCGCACATGCGGCGCCAGGCCGCCATTCCCCGCTGGAACAGGTTGGTCACGAACCCGAACGCGATCATCGGCCAGCTCAGCATCAGCAGGTACGCGTTGAAGGCGACGAACTGCCCGACCGTGATGCGCCCCTCGATGACGTGCCGCGCGCCGAGCCACAGCACGAGCACCCCGGCCAGCCCCAGGATGAACCCCAGGCTCGGATAGAACAGGGCCTGCACCCGGATGAGCCGGGCGTTGCGGTCGAAGTACTCGCGGTTCTCGCGAGCGAACCGTTCCGCTTCGACCGCCTCGCGGCAGTACGCGCGCACCACCCGGACGCCGGCCAGCCCCTCGTGCACCACCGCGCTCAGCGTCGACAGCTGGGCCTGAATCTGCTCGGTGTGGCGATACACCGCGCTCCCGAAGAACTTCACGGCCAGCGAGACCAGGGGCAGGCACGCCAGCGCCGCCAGGGTCAGGACGGGATCGATGGTCAGCATCAGGGCCACCGACACGACGAACACCAGGCCGGTGCTGGCCATGTACATGACGGCGGGTCCGACCATCATGCGCACCGCGTTCAGGTCGTTGGTGGCGCGCGACATGAGGTCGCCGGTGCGGGTGGCGTGGAACCAGGCCGGGGGCAGCCGTTGCAGGTGGGCGACGAAGGCGTTGCGCAGGTCGTACTCGATGGCCCGCGAGGCCCCGACGAGAATGCGGCGCATGAGGAACCGGAACCCCCCGCCGGCGACCGCGAGGCCGAGCAGGGTCGCCGCATGGACGGCGAGCTTGTCGCGGGTGACTCCCGCCGTCAGGTCGTCGACGGCATAACGCAGCACCCAGGGCCCGAGCAGCGAGAACGCGGTCGTGAGCACCAGACACAGGAGACCCTGCAGGAACTGTCGCCGATACCGCAGGACGCACGGAACGAGTCGCGCAAGAGGAGACATGAAAAGACGGGAAGTCGCACGGACCGGGGTGACCCGGGGCAGGCGGCGAGCCGGGCCGCCGAGGTCGCGACATCCAGGATACCAGCTTCCGAGGACCGGCCTGCAGCCGGGAATGGGAAGTGTCGATAACCCCCGTGAACCGGTCTCGCGCCAATGCGAGGTACGTCGCCCGCGACGGACCCTCCCCGTCGGCTCCAGGTGGCCCGTGGCAGAAGCCCCCGCTGCATTCGACCGCCGGCCTCGGTGCGACGGACGACCCTGCCCCCGCCCGCGCGCCGCGGGCCTCTCCACGGCTGGCGCGTCGCTTCCCCGCGCCCGGGGAGGCCACCCTGCTCCAGTTGCCGCGCGGTCGGCGTCTCACGGCGGGGCGCTTCCGGGCGCCATGGGCCGGGGATGCCTGGTGATCGGCCTGCTGGCCTGCGCTCACCCCGCGACGGCTCAGCTCTCCCCCGCCCCGGCCGGCCTCCCCGTCGGCGAGGGCTACCGCCTCGAGCTCCTGGGCTCGCTGTGGCCGCCGACGCAGGATCTCGCCGTCGCAGGCCGCGGGCCGGGCGGGTCGGGCGCCACCACCAGCGCGGCCGGCGACCCCGGCGCGTCCGCACCGCGATTCCTCGACTTGCGCGTACGGCTGCGACTGAGCCGCCGGCAGCGGGTCCATCTCGACTATCTGCCCATCCGCCACCCGGCCGACACCGCGCTCGACGACCGGCCGCCCCCCGCAGGCGCCGGGAGCGAACCCGGGGTCCCGGTCGCATCGACCCTCACGTGGAAGACCTGGCGGCTGGCCTACGAGTATGACCTCATCCAACTCGCGCGTGCCTCGCTGGGTCTCTTCGCCGAGGCCGGATACACCGACGTCCGGGTCTCGCAGGACGGCGCGCCGGGCGCGGGATGCGCCCCCGCAACCCCGGCCTGCGAGTTGGCGCGCCTGCGCCGGCCGGTCCCCGGCGTCGGCGGCGTGGTGAGGCTGTTCCCATCACCCGTGATCATGCTTGGGGCGGAGGCGAGCCTGCTCCGGACGCCACCCGGGATCGGCAAGATCCTCGGCTATACCGGCGAGCATCTCGCCTGGGACGTTCACGCGGCGCTGAACTTCGTCGAGGCGTTCGGGCTGCAGCTCGGCTACCGGTCCCGGCGCCTGCAACTGCAGACGGCCGACCACGACGCCGACCTCGGGCTCGAAGGCGTGTACGTGGGCGCCCTGCTGCGGTTCTAGCGCGACCCCCGGTCGCGTCGGGAGCCTCGCCTGTCGCGACCTTCCACCAGGCAACCCCTGGCGCGACCCTACGGCCGCGTTGGCAATCTCGCTGGCGGGGAACTTCCGCGGCGCAAGCCCCCAGGCGGGTCTAGGCCAAGTCCAGGCCGGAGTCTAGGCCTAGTCTAGGCCGGGACGGGTATCGCCGCGAGCCGGCGTCCCGCCGCCCGCAGCGTCTCGTCGCGCTTGCAGAAGGTGAAGCGGACCTGCGTGCGGCCCAGGGCCGGGTCGTGGTAGAAGCTGCTGCCGGGAACCACCGCCACCCCCACGTCGGCCACCAGGTAGCGGGCGAACTCGAGGTCGTCGGCGTACCCGAACCCGCTGACGTCGGTCATGACGTAGTAGGCCCCGCGCGGCCGGAAGCACGTGAACCCGCGCGGCTCGAGCAGCCCGAGCAGCGTGTCGCGCCGCCGCCGGTATCCCGCCGCCAGCTCCGCGTAGTAGGCGTCGGGCAGAGCGAGGGCCGCCGCCCCCGCCTCCTGCAGCGGGGCCGCCGCCCCCACCGTCAGGAAGTCGTGCACCTTGCGAATCGCCCCGGTGAGGGCCGGCGAAGCGATGGCCCACCCCACGCGCCAGCCGGTCACGCTGTAGGTCTTCGAGAGGCTGTTGATGGTGACGGTGCGGTCCGCCATGCCGTCGACGGCCGCCATCGGGACGTGCCGGGCCCCGTCGTAGAGGATGTGCTCGTAGATCTCGTCGGTGATCGCGAGCACGTCCCAGCGCCGGCACAGCTCGGCGATGGCCTCGAGCTCCTCGCGGCTGAAGACCTTGCCGGTCGGGTTGTTCGGCGTGTTGATGATGACGGCCCGCGTACGGGGGCCGAAGGCGGCGGCGAGCGCGTCGGGGTCGAACGTCCAGTCCGGCGCGCGCAACGTCACGTAGCGCGGGACCGCCCCCGACAGAATCGCGTCCGGGCCGTAGTTCTCGTAGAACGGCTCGAACACCACCACCTCGTCGCCGGGGTCGACCGTCGCCAGCATCGTCGACATCATCGCCTCGGTCGAGCCGCAGCACACCGTGACCTGCGTCTCGGCGTCGACCGGCACCGCGTGCCGCCGCGTGAAGTCGCGGGCCACCGCCTCGCGCAGCGGCCTGGCGCCCCACGTCACCGCGTACTGGTTGATGTCGGCGGCGATGGCCGCCTGGGCCGCCGCCTTCAGCTCGGCGGGGGCGGCGAAGTCGGGGAAGCCCTGCGAGAGGTTGATCGCTCCGTGCTGGTGGGCCAGGCGGGTCATCTCGCGGATGACCGACTCCGTGAACCGGGCCGCCTTGCGCGAACCCGTCGTCGTGGGCATCGATTGTTCAGGCAGGACGGTCGCCGGGGGTCAGGGCGGCCTCTCCCGGGGCGTCGTCGGGGTTCTTGAAAGCGAGCCGGGGCGCGCCCGGCACCGCCGCTCCTGCGACATCCAGACGCGCGAGCTGGACGAGACGGGCGGCGGTCAGCCCTTCGAGACAGTGTCCGGCGTGCCGGGCCAGGATTTCGATCGACTCGCGCCAGCCCGCCACCGGCTCTCCTCCGCCGTCGTCGCCGTAGACGATGGCGCTCACGTCGCCGCCGACCATCACCGGCACCGCCACCGCGTTCGCACCTGAGGGCAGCGTCATGAACGACGGCACCGCCCCGCCCGCCGCCGGTTCCGCGCCGGCCACGACGGACCGCGACGCCGCCGACTGCGCCGCCTCTCCCACGATGCCCGCGTCGACGAGGGCCAGATCGACCTGGCGGGCCGACGGCAACGTCGGCTCGAAGCCCACGAAGCGCCACCCGCGGATGCGCTCGCCCTCCACGATGACCACGCCGGCCCGCTGCGCCTCGCCACCCGCGACCTCGGCCAGGGCGTTCAGCACGTCGGTCAGGCTCGACGCCTGGTCGAGCCGGCGCACGCCGTCGACCACCCGGCCCAGGACCTCTTCGGGCTTGGGGGCCGCGGCCAGGCTCGCCTCGAGCTCGGCCAGCGCGGCCAGGGTCTGCCGGGTCTCGGCCTGAACCTCGCCGACCCGCCGCGCGAGCACGCGCTCGGCTTCGTCACGCGCCGCCGCCAGTGCAGCCTCCATCGCCCGTTGCGCCTCGGCCCGCACGCTCGCGGCTTCTTCGCGAACCGCCTGCTCGCGGTTCGCGTCGGCATGGCGCCGCACGTCGTCGAGCGCCGCCGCCCGCTCCTTGGCGGCGGCTGTCAGCAGCTCGCCGACGAACCCGCGGATCTCCGGCTCGGACTGCTCGCGGATCCGCCGCAGCAGCTTCTCGCCCGAGCGTTGCACCGCGTCTTCGAGGACCATCGTCGCGTGAAATTATACGCGGGATCGTGCGGCCCCGGGCCCGCGGGTCCGTCGAACCCCGGGCAGCCGACCCGGCGACCAGCCGGTCGTCTCCGCCGCGCGCGCCCGCGTGCCGACGCGGGTCAGCAGCTTGCCCGCGGCATCGTCGCGCGTACCCGGCCGGCCCGGCAACCGCCGCCGGCAACCGCCGCCGGCAATCGCGGTATAATCGATCTTCGGCCACGGGCACCGGACATCGACCGCTCCGGCGGCCCGGCGCACACCTTGAGAGGGGGCGACACGGCTTCGACGGGGATAGGCGAACACGGGATGCATGCCGAGCACCATCGACTCGTTAATCCGATGGAAAAAACCATAACTGCGAACGATACGCAGCTCGCTCTCGCCGCCTAATCAGGCGACGACGTTCCCCTCGCCTTCGCCTGCGGGGTGGGACGGAACGTCATTCAGCAGGCTGGCTCCGACCCGGGGCGACGACGGGTCGTAGCGAGATTTTCGACGCTCAGCCGCCCGCGGTTTTGGCCGCGCTCTCACACGGGTGGTGAAACAACAGGCGCGGATACGCATGTAGAGTCCTGTGGGGACGTATTCTCGGACGCGGGTTCGACTCCCGCCGCCTCCACCAGACCTGAACCACCTATTCACAACGACTTGCACGGTTCGCAAATCGACCGCCGGCCTCCAGTCGCGGTGCTCGAGAACCGTCCAATGATCTGTGGCGTCTACCGCGCCGACACCGACTCCGGGGGCGGCCGCGCAACCCGTTCAGGAACGCCCCCGGCCCTTGATCACGCGAAGCCTGTACCAGCCTGTACCCCGGCTGATCCAACATCGGCCGGACTGCCGAGGGACTGGGCAAGCACTTCGCACGGTGGATGACCCCACAGACGCCGAGATACGCTAGGATGAGTTCCGCGACCACTAGGGCACGGGAGCAGACGAACGTGGCCACGACGCAACCCGTCATCAAGTTCACATACGACGACTACCGAACCGCGCCGGGAGACGAAAGGTACGAGCTGCTCGACGGTGACCTGATCATGGTTCCCGCCCCGAATCTCAAGCACCAAACCGTCCAGTTGCAGTTGGCAAGACGACTGGCAGGCTTTGTCCAGGAGCAGAAGTCGGGCAAGATGTTCATCGCCCCCTGCGACGTGGTACTCTCCGACACCAACGTGGTGCAGCCGGACCTGCTGTTCATCTCCCAGGAACGCGGGCATCTACTGAGCGGGGGCGAGAACGTGCAAGGGGCACCCGACCTCGTGATCGAGATTCTGTCGCCGTCGACGGCGGACAAGGACCGGGGCGTCAAGCACGAACTCTACGGCAGGCACGGCGTGACGGAGTACTGGCTCGTCGACCCGATAGCCGAGACCGTCTCGATCCATCGCCAGCAAGCGGGCAAGCTGGCGGCCACCCGAACCTTCGGCCGGAAAGAGACGCTCCGCTCCTCCCTCCTCGCCGGCCTCGAGCTCGACCTGGACGACATCTTCTCGTCGTGAGGACGAGGTCTGAGAGAGACGCGCTGACCGGCGCCCGCGGCCCGCGCCTCCCCGTCGCTCGGCCGGGCCGCCGAAGCGCTCTTCCGGCTCTCAGGACGGGGCGGAGGGCGGCGGCGGGTCATCGTCCGCGCGGGCGCCCTCCCGCTCGACCTCGATGGTGCACCCGGTGACCAGAGCGGTCATGGCGCCGATGGCGGCGAGCAGCGGCGCGAAGACCGCGCCGACCAGCCCCACCGTCAAGGGGAACTCCGCGATGACCTGACCCTTCTGCCGCACCCGCACGCGCCGGATGTTGCCCTCGGCCAGGAGCTTCCTCAGCTGATCGAGCACCGCGCTGCCGGTGCCGCCCACCGTCTCCCACCATGTCTGCGTTGTCATGAATCCTCCTGCCTGACATTGGACGGACGCGCGCCGGACGAAGTTCGGGGTGCCGTCCGGGCCCCCACCGGACCCGGTGGGCTCCTTCGCCTTCCTGTCGACCGTCGATGGACGCGCCGGCGTGGGTGCGCCGGCCGCCCGCACCGCCGGGCGTCGACCGACACCGGCGCGGCGCCCGCCCGGCCCGCTCGTGCCGATTGGCTGCCGACCGCCGTCTTGTGCCGCGGCCCCGCCCCCGCGGACAATAGCGGCATGGCGAAACGCTACTGGTTGATGAAGTGCGAGCCGGGCGCCTACAGCATCGACGACCTGGCGCGCGACGGGGAGACCTGCTGGGAAGGGGTGCGCAACTTCCAGGCCCGGAACTTCATGCGCGACGAGATGCGGGTGGGCGACGGGGTCATCTTCTACGCGTCGAACGCCGAGCCGTCGGGCGTCTCCGGGCTCGCGAAGATCTGCCGGACCGGCTATCCCGACCACTACGCGTGGGAGCCCGGCCACAAGTACTTCGACGCCCGCAGCAAGCCGGACGCCCCGGTCTGGTACATGGTGGACATGGCGTTCGTGGAGCGGTTCGGCGAGACCGTGCCCCTCGGCGCGCTCAAGACCACCCCCGGGCTGGAGGCGATGAAGGTGATTCAGAAGGGCAGCCGGCTGTCGGTGCAGCCGGTGACGAAGGCGGAGTACGACATCGTCGTCCGTCTCGGCCGCCGCACGGGTGGTTGAGCCGCCGGCAGCCTGCGCGCAGGACCTGGGCCGGATGACGGCATCGTCGCCGCCCTGGCCAAGGCGCCGTCGGCCCGACGCGGAGGGAGACCGTCCACCAGGGGAGACCACGCCGCTCGGCGGCGCAAACTCCCCTGGCGAGAAGGTCGGGCGGCAATCGGAGCCGCCAGGCAAGCCCGGCCTACTGCCCGTCGTCGGTCGGGACCCGGACCGCCTTGAGCACCTCGCGGACGAGCCCCCACCGATCGAAGCCCTGGCGCCCCCAGTCGAGGCCCCGGCGCACGATGACGAGGTCGTGCGACGGCACCACGACGACGTACTGGCCGCGGTTGCCCGAGGTCGAGTAGGCGTCCTTCGGCACGTCGTTCCGGTTCTCGGGCACCAGCCACCACTGACCGCCGTACTGGCCGCCGCGCCCGACCGTGGCCGGGGCGGGGGTGCGCACGAAGTCGATCCAGTCCTCCGATATCAGCCGCTCGCCGTTCCACACGCCGTTCTGCAGGTACAGCAGGCCGAAGCGGGCGAGGTCGCGGGCGTTGGTGTAGACCTGGCTGCTGAGGATGAAGTCGCCGAACCGGTCGGTGCTGACCAGGGTGTTGCGCATGCCGATCCGGTCGAGCAGGGCGCGCCGCGGGAACTCGCGGTAGGTCTCGTCGCCCAGCACCTGCTTCATCTTGTAGACCGCGAGCAGCGTGTCGTAGTTCTCGTAGTCCCAGCTCGTGCCGGGCTCGCGGATCAGCGCCTGCCGCAGGGCGCCGCGCACCGAGCTCGCCCCGGCCCAGTACGAGAGCCCGGAGCCGGTGGCGTACTCGAGGCCGCCGTTGTCGACGACGTCGAGGCCGCTCGACATGTTCAGGACGTTGCGCAGGGTGATGGCGTTGCGGGGGTCGGTCTCGGGCGACGCGGCGCGCGGCAGCCAGTCGAAGCCGAGGGGCTCGTCGAGCTTCAGCCGGCCGTCGTCGACGAGCATCCCGATGAGGGTCGCGGCGATGCTCTTGGCCGTCGACCACGTACGGGTGCGGGTGGTCACGTCGACGCCCGGGGCGTACCGCTCGTGGATGATCTGCCCCTCGTGCACGATGAGCAGGCTCAGGGTGTCCTGCTCGGGCGTGTCGCGGTCGAAGGCCCAGTCCGAGGCGGCCTCGATGGCGGCGGCGTCGATGGACGGCGACGGGGCCGTGTCGGCGACGAGGTCGCCGTCCGGCCAGGCGATCCCGGCGGGGTCGCCGTCCGGGTACGGCAGGTCGAGGACCGGCAGCCGCTCGATGTCCTCGAAGGTCTGGTCCGGCGGCAGAATCACGCAGCCGACGCCCTCGCGGAACGCCGCCCGCATCACGGGCGTGCCCCCCGGCGACCCGATGGCCACCGCCTTCCGCTTCTCGTCGACGACGTAGTCGCCGCCCCGCGGCGTCCCCACCGGCCGGGGCAGGAAGGCGAGCTCCTGCGCGAAGACGCTCTCCAGGCTGCGGTTCGACGTGAACAGCCCGTTGCACATGAAGATGGCCTGCTGTCCGTAGCGGACCATCTCGCGCTGGAACTTCCAGTAGTCGTAGGTCTCTTCCTGCTGGGCCGCCGCGGACGCCGGGACCATCAGCAGCGACAGGATCAGCGCCGCCAGTGCGCGCTTCGCAATCATGATTCCTCCTCCGGGCCGCCCGCGGGAGCGGGCGACCGACGGTTGCGGGTCGAAACGATGCAGTATAGCGCGGTTCCGCCGCTCGCCGAGGACGCGACACGGGGCCGCTCCGAGCCGACGCGGCGTTCTGCTGCGGCCCCTATCCGGGCGGGTCGAGCAGCGCCTGCTCGGCGAGATAGAGCAGCTGCGTGTCCGGGTGCACCACGTAGTCCTTGGGCGGGTTGATCACCTCGTCGCCGGCCGGGGTGCGCAGGCCCACCACGAGGCCGCCGCGCTTGGAGAGCTGCATCTCGGTCAGCAGCTCGCCGAACGGCACCGGCTCGGTGCGGCCGCCGGGCAGCACGCCGATGTACACGTTGTGCGCGCCCGACAGCAGCACCCGGCTCATGGCGGTGGCGGTGCCGTGGTATCCCACCGCGTGCGCAATCATCGAGTAGCCGATCCTGCGGGTCTCGAGCACCTCGTCGGCCCCCGCCTTGCGCGCGTGGTCGACGTTCTCGGAGTCGAGGATCTCGACCACCACGTAGAGCGGGAACCGCCGCCGGCGCAGGTGGCTCCGCTGGCGGTTGAGGTAGGAGCGGATGGTGAACGTGATGAGGATCGAGCGCGCGTCGGCGGCCTGCGGCGAGGTGTCGCGCTCGCCCGGCACGATCACCGCCGCCGCGTGCGTCAGCCGCACCTTGTCGAGCTCGCTCTCCTTCGTCGGGTCTCCCTGCACCCACAGGAACTCGGGCGGCACGTCGCGGGGGCGCTCGTGGGTGTCGAACAGCACCACGCGGGTCTCGTGGAGGTCGAGCTCGGCGCCCAGCGCCTCGAGCATCAGGTGGGTGCTCTGGTCGTACCCGCACACGACGATGTGGTTGACGTACTCGCTCATGCGGAACTGCTCCTCCCGGACGCTGACGACGCTGCTGACGAGGCTCGACCCGACGATGCCGGCGAACAGGGCCAGGGTGAACATGCCCGCCACCATCATCGCCGCGCCTACGAGGCGCCCGAGCCCGGTCACCGGGGCGATGTCGCCGAACCCGACGGTCGTCGTCGTGACCAGCGCCCACCACATGCCGTCCAGGAGCGTGGTGATGTCGGGATTGTCCCTGACTTCCACCAGGTACATGCTCGTCCCGCCCAGCAGCGTGGCCACCCCGAGGACCCCGAACGCGAGGGCGAACAGCACGCCGTTCTCCTCGAACGCCTGCAGGACGATGGCGAACGGGTTGCGGTAGCGGAAGAGCCGGTTCGAGCGCACCAGCCGCAGCAGCCGCAGCGCCCGCAGCCCCCGCAGCTCGGGGAACAGCGCCAGCACGGCCAGGACGTCGATCAGCATGATGGGGCGCACGAGGTACTGGAGGCGCCCCAGCAGGTGGGTCCGGAGCGTCCCCATGGGGAGACGCCGGAAGATGCTCAGGGAAGGCGGCCGGTACGACCCGACGCGAAGCAGAATCTCGATGGCGAAGATCGACAGCAGCCCGACGTCGATGCGTTGCACCAGGAGGACGGCGGGGCTGCCGGCCGGCAGCAGGGCCTCGACGACGAGCAGGAGGATCGAGGTCAGGATGAGCGTCCAGACCGTGCCCTGCACGTAGCGGTACACGCGGGTGTTCGGCTCGTGAAAGGCCGCGTGCAGGAGGTTGGCCAGGGCGCGCATGACGTCAGCGGGGCTTCCGGTTCTCGCGGGGCACGGCGGGCCGCGACGGCCCCGCGGGCGCAGAGGCCCCGGCCCCGAGCAGCATCAGGCCGGGCTGCTCCAGGCAGGACCTGATGGCGCCCAGCAGCTCGGCCCCGGCCGCGCCGTCGATGACCCGGTGGTCGGCGGACAGCGTGCAGGCCATGACCGTGCCCACCCCCACGCCGTCGCCGTCCGCCACCGGGCGCCGGGTCGCGGCCCCCACGCCCAGAATGCAGCTCTGGGGCGGATTCACGATGGCGTAGAGGCTCTCGACGCCGTACATCCCGAGGTTGGAAACGGTGAACGTGCCCCCCGCGTACTCGGCGGGGGCGAGACGCCCCTCGCGCGCCCGGGCGGCCAGCGCCCGGGTCTCGCGGGCGACGGCCCCGAGGTCCTTCCCCTCCGCGCCGCGGACCACCGGCGCGACCAGGCCGTGGGGAGTATCGACGGCCACCGCGACATCGACGCGGTCGTAGACGCGGACCGCGCCGTCCACCCACGCGGAGTTGGCCTCGGGCACGGTGCGGAGCGCGCAGGCGGCGGCCCGCACGATCAGGTCGGTGAGGGTCGGCGGCGCGTCCGGCGAATGGCGCTTTGCGGCGGCGAGAAAACCGAGTGCCGCGTCGACCCGGCACTCGGTGCGCAGGTAGAAGTGCGGAACCGTCTGCTTGGCCTGCTGCATGCGGGTGGCGGTCACCCGGCGCATGGCCGTCAGCGGCCGCTCGTGGTGGGGTGCCGTCGCGCCCGCCGGCGCCCCCGGTGGCGGCGCCGGCGACTTCGGGGACGAGGCCGGCCCGGGCGGTGCCGACGCCGAGGGCTTCCCACCCTCATCGGAAAGCACACCCCCCTCGGCCGCTTCCCGCCGCCGCCCCGCGAGCACCCGGTCGATGTCCGCCTTGCGGATACGGCCGTCGGGGCCGGCGGCCCGGACGGCGGACAGATCGAGCCCGGCCGCGGCGGCCATGCGGAGGGCCAGCGGGGTCGCCACGGGAACCCGATGCGACGACGACGGCGCCTCGTCCCGTTGCGCGGAGGGCGCCTCGTCCCGAGCTACCGGCGTCTCGATCGGAGGCGCGCCGCCCGCCCCTCCACTGTCCGGTGACGCAGCGTGGTCTCGCGGCGCGCAAGGAGCTCCATCCTCCGGGGGCAACGCCTCTGCCGGCACCAGGACCGAAGACGCGCCCCCGGCGGGATCGACCCGGCCGAGCACCACGCCGGCCTCCAGGCCGTCCGCACCGGGCGCGACGCGAAGGTCGCACAGCACCCCGGCGGCCGGGGCCTCCAGCTCGACGGTGGTCTTGTCGGTCTCGACCTCGGCGATGGGCTCGCCCGCCTCGACCCGGTCGCCCTCCTGCTTCAGCCACGCCCCGAACTTGACCGACGTGACGGAGTCGGCCAGCCGGGGCAGTCGGATCTCGGTCGTCTCGCCCATCGTCCTACGCCGCCCCGGGGCCCGGAGCCCGCCGCCCTGCAGCCCCGCCCGCCGCCCAGGCCGCACTCCCCGCGTCCGCGCCGCCGGTTGCCGCATCCGCCGATTTGCGGCTGCCCCCGTTCACGCCGCCCCCTGCCCGACGCACAACCGCGCCGCGGCGGCGAGGACGGCGTCGACGTCGAGCCCGCACGCGTTCACGCCGCCCCCTGCCCGACGCACAACCGCGCCGCGGCGGCGAGGATGGCGTCGACGTCAAGCCCGCACGCCCGGTAGAGGTCGGGGATGTCGCCGGACTGCCCGAACCGGGTGACCCCGAGCGGCTGCACCCGGTGCCGCCCCACCGATCCGAGCCAGGCCAGGGTCGCGGGGTGCCCGTCGAGCACCGTGACGAGCCCCGCCGTGGAGGCCAGCGGATCGAGCAGCCGCGACACCCGGGCGCCTTCGGGGCGCCCCGCCTTCACCGCCCGCATCCAGCCCTGCTGCAGCCGATCCGCGGAAGTGACGACCAGGACTCCCGCCCCCGGCACGTCCTCGGCGATCTGCCGGTGGGCCTCGACCGCCTCGACGACGACGGGGCCGGAAGCGACGAGGGCCAGCTCGGCGCCCGGGGCGGGAGGAATCAGCCAGTACCCGCCGTCCACGATGTCGGCCCGCACGTCGCGGGTGAGGTCGCGCCGCGGCTGGGCCAGCGGCCGCGTCGAAAGCCGCAGGTAGACGGCGCCGCCGTCCTCGGCCTGGATGTGCTCGAAGCTCCAGCGCAGGATCTCCGACAGCTCGTCCACGTAGGCCGGCTCGAAGGCGGTCAGGCCCGGCTGCCCCATGCCGATGAGGGGAGTCAGCACCGACTGGTGAGCGCCGCCCTCGGGGGCGAGGCTGACCCCGGACGGGGTGGCGACGAGGATGAACCGCGCATCCTGGTAGCAGGCGTAGTTGAGGGCGTCGAGGCCGCGGCTGATGAACGGGTCGTAGAGGGTGCCCACCGGCAGCAGCCGGGTCCCGAACAGGGGGCCCGTCAACCCGAGGGCGGCGAGCAGCACGAACAGGTTGTTCTCGGCGATGCCCAGCTCGAGGTGCTGGCCCTTCGGCCCCATCGACCAGTCCTGGGCCGACAGCGGCCGGTCGCCCCGGAACGCGTCGGCCTGCGCCGACCGCGCGAAGACGCCGCGGCGGTTGACCCAGCCGCCGAGGTTCGTCGACACCGTGACGTCCGGCGAGGTGGTCACGATGCGGTCGGCAAGGCCGGGATGCCGACGGGCGACGTCCGCGAGCACGCGGCCGAAGCCGGCCTGCGTCGACAGGGGATCGCCCGGCGGCACCTCGATCTCGGCCGGCACCGCGATGCGCGGAGCCTCGTGGCGGCGCGTCGCCGCCTGGTTGAACGGCACCGCGTCGAGGAACGCCTGCAGCGTCTCGGGCGGCAGGTCGAGGCCCGCGAAGGGGTCCCACTCGTCGCCCTCGGCGATGCCCATCTCGTCGCGGAGAGCCGCGATCTGCCGGGGGTTGGTCAGGCCCGAGTGGTTGTCCTTGTGCCCCTCGAACGGCAGCCCGTGCCCCTTGATGGTGTAGGCGATGAAGCAGGTCGGGACATCGTCCTGCGCCGCCTCGTGGAACGCCTCGCGCACCGTGTCGAGATCGTGCCCCGCCAGGTTGGTCATCAGCTGGTGGAGGGCGTCGTCGTCTTGCTCGTCGAGCAGCTCGCGGACGCCCCCGGTGTCTCCGAGGTCGGTCAGCAGCCGGGTCCGCCACGCCGCGCCCCCCTGATAGGCAAGGGCCGAGTAGGTGGAGTTGGGGCAGTCGTCGATCCACTTGCGCAGCGCGTCGCCCCCCCGCCGCGCGAACGCCGCCTCGAGCCGGTGGCCGTACTTCAAGGTGACGACCCGCCACCCCATCGTCTCGAAGACGGTGTCGAGGCGGTGGAAGAACCGGTCCGCGACGATCGCGTCGAGGCTCTGCCGGTTGTAGTCGATGATCCACCAGACGTCGGCGACATGGTGCTTCCACGCCTCGAGCAGGGCCTCGAAGACGTTGCCCTCGTCGAACTCGGCGTCGCCGGCGATCGCGATCATCCGCCCCGGCGGGGCGTCGCCCGGCGCGAGCCCGCGGGCGCGCAGGAACCGCTGGGCGAGGGCCAGGAAGCTGGTCATCGCCACCCCCATCCCCACCGACCCGGTCGAGATGTCCACGTCGTCCCGGTCCTTCGTGCGGGAGGGATAGGACTGGGCCCCGCCGAACGCCCGGAACCGCTCGAGCTGGTCGCGGGTCTGGTTGCCGAGCAGGTACTGGATGGCGTGGAAGACGGGGCTGCCGTGGGGCTTGACGGCGACCCGGTCGGCGGGGCGGAGGATGTCGAAGTAGAGGGCGGTCATCAGCGTGACCATCGACGCGCACGACGCCTGGTGGCCGCCGACCTTGAGGCCGTCGCGGCTCGCCCGCACGTGGTTCGCGTGATGGATCATCCAGGTGCTGAGCCACAGCACCTTGCGCTCGATGGCGGCGAGGCACCGGGCATCGTCGCCCTCGGGCGCCCCGGACGGCGGGGGAAACGAAGGTAAGGCGGTCATCGTGCGGCGTTCCACGACCGCTCGCTACTGCGTCGCGATGGCGGCGCGGCCGCTCCGCAGGACGTACTTCTGGATCTTGCCGGTGGCGGTCTTCGGCAGCTCCTCCACGAACCGGACCTTGCGGGGCACCTTGAAATGGGCCATCTGCTCGCGCGCGAAGCCGACCACTTCGTCCTCGCTCACCGCCGCCCCCGGCGCCGGCACCACGAACGCGTGGGGGGTCTCGCCCCACTTCTCGTCGGGCATGCCGACGACGGCGACCTCCTGGATGCCGGGATGGCGCATCAGGACGCCCTCGACCTCGACCGAGGAGATGTTCTCGCCGCCGCTGATGATGACGTCCTTGAACCGGTCGCGGATCTCGAGGTACCCGTCGGGATGCACGACGGCGGCGTCGCCGCTGCGGAACCACCCGCCCCGCATCGCCTTCGCGGTGGCCTCGGGGTCGTTGTAGTAGCCGTCCATGACCACGTTGCCGCGCACCACGATCTCCCCCAGGGTCTGCGCGTCTCGCGGGACGGGCCGGTCATCCTCGTCGAAGACCTGCAGCTCGCCCGACGTGATCAGCTCGACTCCCTGGCGGGCCTTGACCACCGAGCGGTCGGCCGGCGACAGCCCCGCATGCTCGGGCCGCGGCTCGCAGACGGTGATGAACGGGGCGGTCTCGGTGAGGCCGTAGACGTGGGTCAGGTCCCACCCGAACTCGCCCTCGACCCGCTGGATCGTCGCCGCCGCGGGCGGCGCCCCCGCGGTCACCACGCGCACCCCGGCGGGCACCTCCCCCCGTTGCCCGGGCGGGCACCCGGCCAGCCCGATGAGCACCGTCGGGGCCGCGCAGAGCATGGTCGCGCCCTCGTCCCGGATGAGGTCGAACGCCTGCACCGGATCGACCTTGCGGAGACAGACGTGGGCGGCGCCGACGGCGGTGACGATCCACACGAAGGTCCAGCCGTTCGCGTGGAACATCGGCAGCGTCCACAGGTACCGGTCCGCGCACGTCATCGGGAGGTGCACCAGGGTCCCCACCGCGTTCATGTACGCGTTGCGGTGGGTGATCATCACCCCCTTGGGTCGCGAGGTCGTGCCGCTCGTGTAGTTGATGGTCAGCAGGTCGCGCTCGTCGACCGGGGGGCGGTCCACCGCCCCCGACTCCGCGTCACGGAGCCCCCGGTGGTCGAGCCAGCCGTCGCGGCCCCCCTCCAGGGCCACGTAGTGCTCGACCCCGGGACACTCGCCGCGGATCTCGTCGACGGTGTCGAGGAACTCGGCGTGCGCGCAGACCACCTTCGCCCCCGAGTGCCGGACGATGTAGGCGATCTCCTGCGGCTTGAGCCGGAAGTTGATGGGAACGAGCACCGCGCCGATCTGCGGCACCGCGTAGAACGACTCGAGGTGCGACGCGGTGTTCAGCGAGAGGTACGCGACGCGGTCGCCCTTGCGCACCCCCAGACGCTGCAACGCCGCCGACCACCGGTCGCACCGGTCGAAGAACTGCGCGTAGGTCAGGCGTTCGCCGCCGTCCACGACGCACTCGCGGTCGGGATAGAGCGCCCGCGAGCGGCGCTGGAACTCGAGCGGCGTTAGCGGTGTCTCCACGTTCCGCCGGTGCCCTCAATCGTCGGTCCGGCTCGCCTGCCGGTCCGCGACGATCCGCTCGTAGTCCTCGTCGGTGAGGTAGGTGATGTTCACGTGCGCGTGGTACATGTCGTCGTAGCTGCGCTGGCCCCATCCCACCCACTGGGTGTGGTCCGGGTTCGCCCGGTTCGCCTCGGTGTTGTCGTGCCAGGCGGTCAGGTGGATGACCGTTCCCGCGGGCAGCACCGGGGCGGAGTCGTCGGTGTACACGTAGTTCACGTGCCAGTTGAAGTCGAAGTCGGCGACGTGGTTCAGCATCTCGACCCGGCCGTCGGGGTAGATGGCCTCCATCGACATCGCCTTGCCGCGGATGTGCATGTGCGGCTGGTAGTTCTCGAGCCGCGCGGGCAGGGCCAGGGGCACGTAGGCGTGGTGGACGGTCACCTTGCCGGGCGGGATGTCGAGGGTGTCCATGGCCTGCCGGACCCCCAGGGCGCCGCCGTAGACGCGGTACTTGGGCACGTAGCCCTTCGGGTGGAACCAGACGCCGACCGCGGTCGAGTCGACGAGCTCCTCGCCCACCGAGTGGTAGTGGTTGTCGAAGGCGATGCGCGACCCCGCCTTCATCAGCTTGCCGGTGTTCTCGCGGAACACGTCGCCGATCTTGCCCACCGCGAACTCGGTCAGGTAGCTGCCGCGGCCGGGCACGTCCACCGCCGCCTCGTGGTCGCCCGGCTGCTCCTCCTGCTGCAGGTAGACGACCGAGTGGTGGGTGATGCGCCGCTCCGACGGCCGCACCTCGATGCCCGTCACCCAACGGTCCTCGGTGAGCCCGGTCTCGAGGATCGGCTGCCACCACTGGTCCTGCCCCTCGGCGGTCTGGGTCCAGGGATCGGAGCTGACCACGAGGTCCGGCTCGCGGCCGTAGCGGTCGGCGAGGCGCCACACGTCCTGCTCGGGCCAGTCGATGGGCGGAGGCAGGTCGGCCGGGTTGCCCCGCGGGGCGCCGGCGTCGACCCACCGCGCGACGGTGTCGATCTCGGCGTCGCTCAGCGAGATGTCGTTCTCGAAGGCCTGGATGCCGACGGTCTTGTCGAGATGCCAGGGCGGCATCGACCGCTCGACCACCTTGCCCCGGATGGCGCGGGCCCAGGGGCGAACCTCCTCGTAGCTCGTGAGCGACATCGGCCCCATCTCGCCGGGCCGGTGGCAGCCCTCGCAGCTGCGTTGGAGGATGGGGGCCACGTCACGGCTGAAGGTGACGTCCGCGGTCTGCGCCCCGGCGGCGCCGGCGGCCAGCGCGAACCCGGCGGCGGTCAGGGCAAGCCGCGCAGGGCGGCGTCTCATGGTCTGCGTCATCGTCTGTCTCCAGGCGTCACTCGATCCGTCTCCAACCATCCAGCGTCCGCGCCGGTACGGCACCGTGCCGCCCAGGCCCCCAACCGTATTCCCGACCCGACGAATCGCCGCCTCCACCGCCTCGCGGCGCCGTCCCGGCCGGCCCTCCGGCCGTCCGCGCCGCTTCGGCGGCGTCCGCCGTTCCACGACGCAGGCTGCTACTCTTCGACGTCGACCGTCAGGTAGCCGTTCGTCCAGCAGCAGAAGAAGCCGCCGGCCATGATCGCGGCCTGCCCCCCCGAGTCGTCCCACGCGAGCACCCGCAGGACGTAGCGGCCCGGGGTGTCGAACGTCGCCGTGGTCACCGCCCGCCCGGCGGCGCCGACCTCCGGCTCGGTGCTCTCGAAGTCCACCCCGCCGGGCCCGCGGTACTTGCTCCAGACCAGCCCGAAACGGTTGGGCCGTGCCGCCGCCCGCCGCTTGCGGACGCCGTCGTCGGCCGCCCACACCGCGATGCGCGCCGGCTCGGACACGACCGCCCGCACCGCCGACGCCGACCTCACCCCGTGCTGCCCCTGTCCCGGCGCGCCGTCCGGCGACCCGAACCGGAGTACCGGCGGCGTGTTGCCGCTCGTCACCTCCCGGAGCGCGTCGATCTCCCACTCGGGGCGCAGGTGACCGGGTATCGCGACGGTCTCGCCGTACGCGGTCAGCGACCAGCTCAGCCGCCCCTCGAAGTCGACGGGCACGACCACCGCGAACACCCCCGTCTGCCGCCGCGGCAGGAAGTGGGTGGGCTGCCCCCGATCGGCGGGGCCGGGCTCGAAACGGTTGTCGGCGCCGACGGGGATGTCGAGATGCTCGTCGTAGTTCCGGTTGAAGTAGCCGAAGACGAGGCTGCGGGTCCCGTCGGGATTGCGGTACCAGCCCTCGAACGACGGGGAGACGCTCTGCCCGCGAACGTGCGGGATGGGAGCATCGACCCGGACGTCCTGCGCCGCCGTCCCGGACGCCGCCCCGAGCAGCAGCAGGGCGGGGACGCCCGCCGCGGATCCTCGTATCGCGTGCTGTACGAACCTCTTCACTGTGACTGAGAGTTTGAACCAGGACCGGAATCGTGTCAACGACGGGCGCGGCGCGGTAAGATAGCCGCTGCCGATGTCACCGTCCGTCCGACCTGCCCGCCGATGACGAGAGCCACCGGGGCGACGGCCCCGCCCGCGCCGTCCGCCCATACGACCGTCTCGGGGCGGCCCGTCGACCGCCTGTACACCGCCGGCGATCTCGAGGGCCTCGCGCCGCCGGCCCCGCCCGGCGAGTTCCCGTACACCCGCGGCATCCACGCCAGCGGCTACGGCGGCAAGCTGTGGACGATGCGCCAGTTCGCCGGCTACGGCACGCCGGAGGAGACCAATCAGCGCTACCGGGAGCTGCTCGCGGCGGGGGGCACCGGGCTCAGCGTGGCCTTCGACCTTCCGACGCTGATGGGCCGCGACCCCGACCACGAGTACTCGCAGGGCGAGGTGGGCAAGTGCGGGGTCAGCGTGGCGTCGCTGGCCGACATGGAGCGGCTCTTCGACGGCATCGACCTCGGGGCGGTCACCACGTCGATGACCATCAACTCGCCGGCCGCGGTCATCTTCGCGATGTACCTCGCCGTCGCCGAGCGCCGGGGGATCCCCTGGGCCCGGCTGTCGGGGACGCTCCAGAACGACATCCTGAAGGAGTACATCGCCCAGAAGGAGTTCATCTACCCGCCGGCGCCGTCGATGCGGCTGGTCACCGACACGTTCGCGTTCTGCGCTCGGGAGGCGCCGCGGTGGAACAGCATCTCGGTGAGCGGCTACCACATCCGCGAGGCGGGGGCGACGGCCCTGCAGGAGCTGGCGTTCACGCTGCGCGACGGCATCGAGTACGTGCAGTACGGAGCGGACGCCGGTCTCGAGGTCGACCGCTTCGCCCCCCGCATCTCGTTCTTCTTCAACGCCCACAACGACTTCTTCGAAGAGGTCGCGAAGTACCGCGCCGCCCGCGCCCTGTGGGCGACGGCGATGCGCGACCGCTTCGGGGCGCGGGACGAGCGGTCGTGGAAGCTCCGCTTCCACGCCCAGACCGCCGGTGTGTCGCTAACCGCCCGGGAGCCCTACAACAACGTGGTGCGCACCGCCGTGCAGGCGATGGCCGCGGTCCTCGGGGGCACCAACTCGCTGCACACCAACTCGCTCGACGAGGCGCTGTCGCTGCCCACCCGCGAGGCCGCGCTGCTCGCCCTCCGCACGCAGCAGGTCATCGCCCACGAGAGCGGCGTGGCCGCCCACGTCGACCCGCTGGGCGGGTCGTTCTTCGTCGAGCGGCTGACCCGCGACATGGAGGAGGGGGCGCGGGAGTACTGGCGGGCCATCGACGACCTCGGCGGCATGGTCGAGGCCATCGAGGCCGGCTATCCGCAACGCGAGATCGCCGAGAGCGCTTACCGGTTCCAGCGCGAGGTCGAGTCGGGCGAGCGGAAGATCGTCGGGGTCAACGATCGCACCGGCGAGGCCGGAACCGGGGTCGAGACCCTCTACATCGACGAAGCGGCGGCGGCCGCGCAGTGCGACCGGCTCGCGGCGCTGCGGGCGGGCCGCGACGGCGGCGCCGTCTCCCGCGCCCTCGACCGCCTGCGCGAGGCCGCCCTCGGCACGGACAACCTGATGCCGCTGCTGATCGACGCGGTGCAAGCCTGCGCCACCCTCGGCGAGATGTGCGACGCGCTGCGCGACGTCTGGGGCGAGTACGAGGAGCCGGCGTCGTTCTAGCCGGGGAACCGTCGCCGGGCGACCTTGCGGTCGCCTTGGAAGTTTCGCCGGCGCGAAACTTCTGCGCCGCGAGGATGGCCGCCCAGCCGACCCTGCAGGCGTCTGCACCGTTCTACGGCGCAGACGCGTGACCAGCCTCCACCGTCAAAGAGGCCCCCCCGCCTCGCAGGCCGAGTCGGACTCCTCTGCGTTTCCGCCCCCTTTTTTTCGGCTGCCTGACCGGTATCGCACTTTCGATCGTTCTGGTACTTGTGAGATGCAGTTTCATGCGAGCTCCCCGGAGGTCGCTCCGGTTCCGACTGCCAGCCCACGCTCCGGCGGAATCCAGGACGGCACTCCATCGAGTGCTCTGCGGGGTGGCGCGGCCCGAGACCCGTGGTGGTCGGCCGCAGGGACCGGACTACGGTTGCCAGACGCACAGACAACCAAGGAGGCCAGGTGTCGCGTGACGGCCAGGTAGACCGCCCTCGGCTCGACCACGGACGCGGCGTGGCGTTGTTCTCGCGCCTGCGCTCGTTCCTGACGACGCTGATCTGGCGGGAACGCTTCGAGGACTCGCTCGACGAGGAGGTGCGGTTTCACCTGGCCGTACACGCAGAGGACCTGATGCGGGAGGGGGTGCCGCCGGCAGAAGCGGACCGCCGCGCCCGGGCGCACTTCGGCAACGTCGAGCGCGTGAAGGACGCATCCCGGCTCGCGCGAGGCCTGCGGTTCGCCGACGAATTGGAACGGGCGCTGCGGCTCGCGGTGCGGTTGCTCATGAAGGACCGGCGGCACACCTCCGGCGGCGTTGGTCCTCGCGCTGGTCATCGGGGCGACGACCGCCATGTTCACGCTGGTGAACGTGCTGCTTCGCGGGCTGCCGGTCGACGACGACCCGATGGCGTCGGTGAGGGTCGGCCGCGCCCTCGGCACGGCCGCGGCGGCGACCGCCGGGCGCGTCCTCGACAGCCTGCCGGTCCGGACGAACGGCACCGGCCCGCCGGGTGACGGACAATCGGCCGCCCGATTGCACCCACCGCGGGCGCCATCGGACCGCCCGCCCGCCGGACGCCTCTGAAGCGCGAGGCCGCGTCGCCGCTCCCACGGCTCACCGGTCCGCCGACCGCCTGTACGCCGGTCGCCCCCGCGAGAAGGTCTCCAGCACCACGATGTGCTCCAGGTCCGCCGGGTCCGCCGTCAGCGGATTCCGGTCGAGCACCACGAGGTCGGCCTGCTTCCCCACCGTGATCGAGCCCTTGGCGTCCTCCTCGAAGTACTGGTAGGCGGCCCCGAGGGTCACTGCGTGGAGGGCCTCGCGCACGGTGGCGCGCTGGTGCGGCCCGAGCACGTGCCCGCTCCGGGTCCGCCGGTTCACGGTGATGGAGACCAGCCGCAAGATGTCCGGCGGCACGATGGGGGCGTCGTTGTGGACGGTGAAGGGCACCCCGCGATCGATGGCCCAGCGCACCGGGCTGACGTTGTTGCCGCGCGCCTCGCCGAAGCTGCGCCGGTGCCAGTCGCCCCAGAAGAAGGCGTGGGCGGAGAAGAACGAGGGGACGGCCCCGAGGGCGGCGGCCCGGTCGAGCTGGTCGGCGCGCATGAGCTGGGCGTGGATGATGACGGCCCGGTGGTCGGGCATCGGGTCCCGGCCGGCCACCGCCGCCTCGACCCCGTCGAGCATCAGGTCGATGGCGGCGTCGCCGTTGGCGTGGACGATGATGGGCACGCCGCGCCCGATGAGGTGCGCGGCTCCGGCGCGGTACGAGTCGGGGTCGAGGGTGCCGTAGGCCCGGTAGTCGGGCGGCGCCCCCGGCGGTCCCTCCGTGTAGGGCTCGGTGACCCAGGCGGTGCGCCCCTGCGGCGACCCGTCGAGGCTGAACTTGACGCCGGCGACCCGGAGCCCGCCGCGGTAGGCCGGCTCGTGGGTCACGCCCTCGGCGTCGGCCATCGTCCGGAAGCGCGGGAACAGCGCGACATCGACCGCGAACGGCTCGCGCGCGGCGGCGGCGCGCAGCGCCCGGACGACCCCGGGGCCGGTCGAGCCGTCCTGCACGGTGGTGGTGCCGTAGGCGGCGTAGACCTCGATGGCCCGCCGCGCCAGGAGCTCGAGGTCGTCCGCCGTCGGTGCGGGGCCGCCCCCCGCCACCAGCCCCCCCGCCGTCTCCTCGAGGACGCCGTCGGGCTCTCGCGACCCCGCGCGGCGCCGGATGAGCCCGCCGGGCGGGTCCGGAGTGTCGGCGGTAACCCCGAACGCCGCGAGGGCGGCGGAGTTGGCGGCCCGCAGATGCCCCGACACGTGGGTCAGCACGATGCGGTGGCGGGTCGACGCCCGATCGAGGTCGTCGCGGGTCGGGTGGCGCCGCTCGGCCAGCAGCGAGTCGTCGTAGCCGCCGGCGAGCACCACCTCGCCGGGGGGGATGTCCCGCTCGGCGATCCACGCCCGGATCTTGCCGACGAGGCCGTCGACGTCGGTGACGTCGCCCACCGGCGGCGAGTGCAGCGACAGGGTGTCGAGGCCCCGCCCGACACCGAGGAAATGGCCATGGGTGTCGATGAAGCCGGGGAGCAGGGCGCGGTCGCCGAGCTCGACGACGCGGGTCTCTCCCCCCCGCCGCGCGAGGATCGCGTCGCGCGCCCCCGCCGCGGTGATGACGCCGTCCCGGACCGCCACCGCCTCGACGGCGGGTTGTTCCGGATCCATCGTGACGATGTGATCGCCGACGAAGATCGTGTCGGCGATCTGGGCCGCCGCAAGCGCGGGAAGGCCCGCTGCGAGCGCAACGGCAGCGAAGACCGCGCCTACCGGGTTCGTTTCCTTCATCACGCACCGACCTCCAGTCCGCGCCGTTCGATCGTCGCCTCTCGGACGCATCGCGGCCAGCCTTGACGGCCCCCCGCCCGGCCCATGATACTCGCGGGGCCGCCTCTCGCTCCGCGCCGGGACGACCGGCGCGCAATGCCCATCTTCCGTTCGAGGATCCGATGACCATCGATACCGTTGCCCCCGCTCCGCCCCCCCTGACCAGGCTGTCCGAGGAAGAGGACCTGTTCCGCGCCAGCGTCCGCGCGTTCGCCGAGGCGGAGATCGCACCGCGGGTGCGCGAGATGGACGAGCAGGCGGTCATCCCGCGCGCGCTCATCGACCAGCTGTTCGACCTCGGGGTGATGGGCATCGAGATCCCGGAGTCGCTCGGCGGCGCCGGGGCCCCGTTCTTCCTGTCGGTGCTCGCGGTCGAGGAGCTGGCCCGCGTCGACCCGTCGGTCGCGGTGGTGGTCGACGTTCAGAACACCCTCGTCATCAACGCCCTGCTGCGCTGGGGCTCGGCCGACCTGCAGCAGCGGTTCCTCCCCCGCCTCGCGGGGGGCGCCATCGGGGCCTACGCCCTGTCCGAGGCCGGATCCGGCAGCGACGCGTTCGCGCTGAGGACCCGCGCGGTCGAGGACGGCGACGACTACGTCATCACGGGACGGAAGCTCTGGATCACGAACGCGCGCGAGGCGGGGCTCTTCATCGTGATGGCCAACGTCGACCCGGCGGCCGGCCACCGCGGCATCACCACGTTCGTCGTCGAGCACGACCGCCCCGGTCTGGCGGTCGGCAAGAAGGAGGACAAGCTGGGCATCCGGGCCAGCAGCACCTGCGAGCTGCTCCTCGACGGGTGCCGGGTCCCCAAGAGCCACATCCTGGGCGAGCGCGGCCGCGGCTACAAGGTGGCCATCGAGACCCTGAACGAGGGCCGCATCGGCATCGGCGCCCAGATGGTGGGACTGGCCCGGGGCGCCCTGGACCATGCCATCCGCCACGTCAGGGAACGCGAGCAGTTCGGCCAGCCCCTGGCCGCGTTCCAGGCCGTCCAGTTCCAGGTGGCGCAGGCGCAGACCGAGGTCGAGATGGCCCGCCTCGGCGTGTACAACGCAGCGCGCCTGCGCGACGCCGGCCGGCCGTTCCTCACCGAGGCGGCGATGGCCAAGCTCTTCTCGTCGCAGGTCGCCGAACGCACGACGTCGCTCGCCGTGCAGCTCTTCGGCGGCGTCGGCTACACGAAGGACTACCCGGTCGAGAAGCTGTACCGCGACGCCAAGATCGGCCAGATCTACGAGGGCACGTCGAACATCCAGCTGCAGACCATCGCCCGGCAGGTCCTGGGCGGGTAGGCCGGTTCGAAACGCCGCGTACGCGCCTCATGCAAGGCGAGCGATGCCCTTCCCAAGCCCCATGAACCGGCGGCGGAGCCCGTTGCGCCAGGCTTGCCGCAGACGCGGCGCCGGGCGCCGGCAGCACCCGCGAGCGACGGCGCAGTCGCCGGCCCCGTCCTTCGCCGGCGGCCGTGCTAGCATCCACGCATGACCGCCGAGCAAGATCCGATCGGCGCCTATCTCGGGACCTTCGAGCGCCTGCGCGCCCGCAAGCGCTGGACGACCGACACCGCCACCTACCGGTTCGTCGCCCTGACCCTCGGTGCCGTCGGCGCCCGCATCTCGCACGACCGGCTGGAGGAGGTCGCGACGGGACTGCGGCGCCGCGCCGGCTGGACGAGCCCGCTGCGCTCCGAGATCCGGTACGTGGTCGCGGCGATGATCCTGCGGCGCGACCTCGACGCGGCCGGGGTCCACCGCCAGGTCATCGCCACGCGGGACCGCTTCGGCGAGCACGGCATCAAGCGCCGCGGCACCGGCGCGACCCTCGCGGCGTTGCTGCTCGCGCTGCAGGCCGAGGGAAAGCGGGTGCCGAGCGTGCGCCTCGATCGGCTCGCTCGCATCTACGCCCAGTGGCGCGCCGACCACTTCTGGCTCACCGACGCGAACGACCTGCCGGCGGCGGCCCTGCACGCCGGCCGCGACGTATCGGTGGAGTCGCTGACCGAGGACGTCCAGCGGGCCTACGCCCGCCTGCGCGACGCCGGCTTCCGCCGCGGCAACCAGCTGCAGCTCGTGTCGCACCTGCTCGCCGTCGACCCCCGCGGCGCCGACAACGCGGTGCAGCGCTTCGCCCTCGTCGCGGAGCGCCTGCGGGGGGCGGGCGAGCGCGTCGGCACCGGCCGCTACGACGAGGTCGCGGTGCTGGCCCTGACCCAGGCCCCCCCCGGACACGTGGTCGACCGCGTGCTGGGATACCGCGACCGCCTGCGGAGCGCAAGGCCGCGGCCCTCCAAGGACGTCGCCTTCTCCCTCGCCGCCGGCGTCGAGCTGGCCGAGGACAGCGAGCAAGCCGGCGAGCGCAGCGCCGGCGACCTCGCGGCGCTACAGTCCATCCGCACGATCCTCGACGCCCAGCAGGCCGCCACCATCGCCGCCATCAGCGCCGGCGCCGGCGCCGGCGCCGCGGGGTCGAGCTCCTGATCACCGGTCATGGACTTCGACACCCTCAGGGACGTGCTGGCCGCCCTGGAGCATCACGGGCTACCGGCGTCAGCCCCCGGCCGGCCGTCGCGGATCGGAGACCGTACAGCCCATGCCGACCCATCCGGCGCCGGCTGCCGCCCCGCCGGTGAGAAGCCACGCACCATGTGGCCCGAGCCGGTGCCGCTCGGGGTCGGCAGCAGTGCCTGTAACCGGAACTACCGCCCGCCGCCGGGGCGCGCGCCCCGCGATTCCAGGAACGCGGCGACGGTGCGCATGCGCCCCATGCGGGCGCCGTCGAGGGCGGTGCGGCCGGCGGCGTCGGTGGCGTTGACGTCGGCGCCCAGCTCGAGGGCGACCTGGACGGCGTCGAGGGCGAGCAGCTCGGCCTCGGCCGGGTCGGGGGGCACCCACGCCTCCAGACGCCCGCCGCCCATGCCGGCGGCGGCCATCAAGGCGGTCGTCGACTCGGTGAGGACCTGGGAGTACCGGCGCTTGTAGCGCGCGTGGTGCACGAGCGCGGGGTCGGCGCCGTGGTCGGCAAGCAGCCGCATGACGTCGGGGGCGGCGAAGCGCGCGGCGAGCCAGAAGGGGGTGGCCCCGATGAGGGCGGGCTTGAAGTGGAAGTCGCGCGAGGCCCGCCGGGTGGGGGTCCACGTGCGCAGCACCGCGTTGGGGTCGGCCCCGTGGTCGAGCAGGGTCGCGACCAGCCGCGCGTCGCGGCGCATGACCGCGCCGTGGATGGCGGCGAAGCCCGCCTCGGCCGCGTCGGGGTCGGCGCCGGCCTCGAGAAAGAGCTTCAGCAGCGGGCCGAACCCGGCGTGGGCGGCCATGGTGACGGCGCTCACCCCCCACGCGTTCGTGTCGTCGACGTCGGCCCCGGCCGCGACGAGCAGGCGCGCCGAGGCGAGGTCGCCGTTGCGCGCCGCGAACATCAGGGCGGTGTTGCCGCCGTGGGGGATGTCGGCGTTGTACTCCGGCTGGCCGTGCGGGGGCACCGCCATCATCTGGCTCCACACGTCGGAGCGCGCGTCGACGTCGGCCCCGTGGGCCAGCAGCACCGCGACGACGTCGGCATGGTGTTGCGCGACCGCCCACATCATGGCGGTCTGGCCGCGGGGGCCGCGGGCCGCGGTGTCGGCCCCGTGGGCGAGGAGCCGCCGGGCCACGTCGGGAGCGCCGGCCCGCGCCGCCACCATCAGCGCGGTCTCGCCGGCGAGGAGCGGCTGGTTCGGGTCGGCCCCGGCCTCGAGCAGGGTCTCGACCAGGGCGGCGCTGCCGTTCTGGCTCGCCGCCCACAGGGCGGTCACCCCGAGGTCGGTCGCAGCGGCGACGTCGGCCCCGGCGCCGAGTAGCCGCGCGACGGTCTCGGCGTCGTCGCGGTGGCTCGCCCAGTGCAGCGCGGTCGAGCCGTCGGCGTCCGCCGACGCGACGCTGGCGCCGCCGTCGAGGAGCGCCGCCACCGCCGGGGCGTCGCCCCGCTTGGCGGCGTCGACGAGCGGAGGAGTCTCCGCCGACGCAACATTACCGGCGACGGCAACGACCGCCGCCGCGACGACGCAGGCTCTCAACAGGCGCATGGTGGATACCGCCCTTTGCCTAGTAGGGAAAGTGACCGATACGAAATCGCCAATTGCACTCGGACGCAGCCCCTGTCTTGCGGCTTTGCACGCTTGACGCCCGGCAAGGCGATATCGGCCAGCGTCCCCAAGAACTTCGGAGTGATCGTTACGGACTCACCGATTCAACGGAGCACCGTCCTGTACGAGTATGAACCGCCTCGAACCAGGCCGAGGCGGTTCCCGTCACCGCCTTTACAGCAGCCCTGTCAGCGTGTCCACGGGCAGCGCGCCGGTGCTGCCGCCGATGCGCTCGACCGGCACCCCCATCTTGTCCATCAGGGTGACGAGCAGGTTCGCCATCGACGGCTCGTCCGTGTACCGGATGTGGCGTCCGCTCGGCAACCGCCCCGCCCCGCCGCCGGCGAGCATCAGGGGCAGGTCGATGCCCGAGTGCCGCGTGCTGTTCGACAGGCCCGACCCGTACAGGATCGTGATGTTGTCGAGCAGCGTGCCGTCGCCGTCCGGGGTCGCGCGCAGCTTCTCGAGATAGCGCGAGAAGAGCGCGGTGTGGTACGCGTTGATCTTCGACATGTGGGCGACCAGCGTCGGGTCGTCGTTGTGGTGCGAGAGCGGGTGGTGCGCCTCGGGCACGCCGATCTGCGGGTACGGCCGCGCGCTCTGCTCCTTGCCGATCATGAACGCGATGACCCGGGTCAGGTCAGACTGCAGGGCCAGGACCTGCAGGTCCGTCATCAGGTCGTAGTGGTCTTCGAAGTCGGACGGCGCCCCCTGGGGCTGCTCGAGGGTCGGCAGCGCGAGGTCGCTCTGCTCCTCGGCCTTCTCGATGCGGCGCTCGACGTCGCGGATGGCCTCGGTGTACTCCTCCATCTTCGTCTGGTCGCCCGGCCCGAGCTCGCGGCGCAGGGCGGCCAGCTTGTCGCCCACCGAGTCGAGCAGGCTCTTGTGCTGCTGCAGCCGCGCCGCGCGCGCCTTGGGGTCGGTGGTGCCGCTGTCGCCGAAGAGGCTCTCGAACACCGCACGGGGGTTCGACTCGGTCGGCAGGGGCAGGGTCGGGCTGCGCCACGACAGCGTGTGGGTGTACACGCAGCTGAGGTTGCCGGTGCACGCGCCGGCGTTGTTGGGCGGGTCGAGCGACAGCTGCAGCGACGGCACCTGCGTGTCGTTCTGGAAGTGCCGCGCCAGCAGCTGGTCCATCGACACGTCGGCGATGATCTCGATCTCGTTCGTCCCGCCGCGGGTGGTGCCGGTCAGGAACGACCCCGACGCGCCGGCGTGGATGTAGTTCCAGCTCGCGTTGAGGCCCGAGAGGACGATCATCTGGTCCTTGAACGAGGCTAGGGGTCCGAGAATCGGCGACAGCTCGTAGCCGGTCCCCTCCCCCTTCGGCTGCCAGTACGGAATGGCCATGCCGTTGGGCACGTAGAACGCCTGGAATCGGGCCACCCGCCCCGGCGCTGCGCGGCCGCGCAGCGAGAACGCCGGATGCATGGCGTCGAGAAGCGGCAACGCCACCGTGGCGCCGAGCCCGCGCAGCACCGTCCGCCGCGGCAACGTCTTCGTCAAGAAGGTCATGGATTACCTCTCAGTTCGCCGATTCCGGGTTCCGGACGCCGCGCATCCGGAACGTGGGACTCTTCACGATGCCGACGACGAGCGACGACCAGCGGTAGTCGTCGGCGGCCGCCTCGCGAACGATGCGGCGCACGGCGGGCCGGTCGTAGTACTCCAGGGGACGGCCCAAGGCATAGGCCAGCAGCTTCTCGGTCACCGTCCGCGGGAACTTCTCGGGGTCGTCGAGCAGCAGGGCCCGCAGGCCGGCGAGGCCGTCGATGCTCTCGCCGGCCACGGTGGTGCCGGTCGCGTCGACCGGCTCGCCCGCCTCGTCGATGGTGCGCCAGCCACCGATGACGTCGAAGTTCTCGAGGGCGAACCCCAGCGGATCGATCACCGAGTGGCAGCTCGCGCACGCGGGGCTCCGCCGGTGCCGGGCGAGCCGCTCGCGGATCGACGGCGGCCGCACCCCGGGCTCCTCCTCGAGGGTCGTGTCGACCTCGGGGGGAGGCGGCGGCACCGGCAGCCCGAAGATGTTGTCGAGCAGCCACTTGCCGCGCAGCACGGGCGACGTGCGGTCGGGATAGGACGTGGTGGCGAGCAGGGCCCCGTGCGCGAGGAGCCCGCCGCGCTGGCTCGAGTCGGGCAGGGGGACCCGCCTGAGCCGACTGCCGTAGATGCCGGGGATGCCGTAGTGCTGCGCGAGCCGCTCGTTGACGAAGGTGTAGTCGGCGTCGAGCAGCTCGTGGACGCTGCGGTCGCCGCGCAGGGTGCCGGCCACGAAAAGCTCCGTCTCGTCGCGGAACGACTCCAACAGCGTCTCGTCGTAGTTGGGATAGACGATCGGGTCGACGACGACCTCGGCGACCCGGCGCAGGTTCAGCCACTGGGCGGTGAAGTCGTCGACCAGCGCCTCGGTGGCGCGGGGGTCGGCGAGCATGCGCCGGGCCTGCCGCTCGAGGACCGCGGGGTCCGACAGCGCGCCCTGCTCGGCGAGGGCGAGGAGCTCGTCGTCGGGCACGCTGCTCCACAGGAAGAACGACAGCCGCGACGCGACGTCGATGTCGTCGAGCGGATACGCGGCCTGCGCCGCCGGCAGGTCGATCGGGTCGCGGTGCACCCGCAGCAGGAAATCGGGATCGATGAGCAGGCGCTCGAGCGCGAACTGGACGCCGTACTCGAAGCTGTCGGCCGCCGCCCGGCCCTGGTCGTAGAAGTCGAGCAGCACGCCCACGTCGGTGTCGGTGACGGGCCGGCGGTACGCCCGCCGGGCCAGCCTCGACAGGATCTCGCGGGCGCACGCCCGCTCGTCGGCCGCGGAGGCGGGCCGGCAGCTGAAGATCGCGCGCCGGCTGGGAGTGTCGGCGACCGTGCCGGCCACCTCGTAGGGCCCCCCGATCTCGACCGCGCCGACCGCCGCGTAGCCCATGTAGATCTGGTCGTTGGTGAGCACCCGGCCGCGCTGCAGCGGCTGCGGCAGGCCCTCGGGCTCCCACAGCTCGCGGACGAACGACACCCCGACGGTGTGGGGGCCGGCCTCGACCGGCACCTGGATGAACAGGTGGTCGTCGCCGGTGAGCTGCATGAACGCTTCCCACTCGGGGTCCTTCACGAACCCCGGCTCGCCGGCCCCGGCGTAGCTGGCCGCGCCCGGGAGGCCGGGGGCGTCGCCGCCGACGGTGAAGCGCTTCAGCAGCCGCCCGTCGAGGCGGACGTCGAGCTGCTGGGGCCAGCCCATGCCCATGAGATAGGCCTGGTACTGGCGGCGCAGCCGCACCCGGATGACGTACTCGCCGTCGACGGGGAACTGGTAGGGGACCGCGAGGCCGCCCCGCGAGCCCAGCGGCAGGTCTTCGCTCTGCCGGCCGTCCTGCACGATGTGCAGGGGCACCTCGAAGGTGTCGAACCCCGCCGCCGGCGGCGGCAGCCCGACCGCGAGGCGGGTGACCTGCCGGGCTACCGACAGGTACCGCTCGAGGTGGGCGCGGGAGATGGTCAGGACGTCGGCGAAGTTGTCGAAGCTGCCGTCGGCCGTCTCGTCGCCCGGCAGCAGATTGGCGACGTCGATGTCGAGGGCGAACAGGTCGCGGACGGCGTTGGCGTACTCGGTCCGGTTGATCCGGTGCACGGCGCTGCCGCGGCCGGGATAGGGGTCGGCGGCCCACGCCGCGTCGATCACCCCTTCGAGATGCGCGGCCGCCGACGCATAGGTCGCGGGGTCGGGCCGCGGGCGCCGCGGCGGAGGCATCGACGCCGCCCTCAGCTTGGCGATGACCCTCTCCCAGAGCTCGGGGTCCTCATCGGGGTGGACGGCGTCGACCCCGTCGAGGCTCAGCTCGGCCGTGCGCAGGCGGTCGTTGTGGCAGGCCACGCAGTACCGGTCGAGCATCGCCTGCACGTCGGCGGCGCCCACGGCGTGCGCGGGCTCCTGCGCCGCCACGCTCCCGGCCGACGCTGCGACGAGGCAGACGGCCCCGACCGCGAAGCACATCCCGACACGCCGCCAGCGACCCATCCGACCGCCGTCACGCAGTAGCCGCATGCCTCTCCCCGTTCCCTGTCCGGGTCGTGCTGCGTACCCACGGGCACACTTGGACCGGTCAATTGTGCCCCATCGTCATCGACTTGGCAACGCGTATTCCCGGCCTCGTCGCCGCGGGCGGAACCGCCCTGCCTGCCGACTCGCCTCACGCGAACGGGTTCCGAACCGTCACGCCCGCGAAATCCATGCCGGACTGCAGATCCTCCGACAGTACCGTCGGGCAGCGCCCCATTCGCGCGGCTTCGACGACCGCGGCGTCCCAATACGATATCCGCCAGCGCGCGGCGGTCGCGAGCGCCTGCCGGACCAGCGACACCGACGTCTCGATCACGGGATAGCGCGTCCACGTCTCGACCAGCGCCACCGCGTTCTCGTGGACGAGAGGGTCCGGCCTGGTGGCGCGAATGGCCTGCACGTAGAACTCCTGCAGCACCTGCGTGGACAGCACGAGGTCATCCCGCTTCAGTATCGCCCGCGCCGCCGCCCGCTTGCCCCGCTCCTCGACCAGGGCGCCGACTGCGTACAGGAGCACGTTGGTGTCAACGAAGTCGGCCACGGCGATAGAGCTCCTCTCGCGGCAGCCGATCTGCAGCGTTGAACGTGTCGATGGTGCGCAGCGTCTCATTCTGGAGGCGCACGAGGCGGTCGAACTCGGTCTCCTCTCCCGACCAGCGGATCAGGAACTCTCGGACCGCGGCAGACACGGACGTGCCGCGCTCTGCGGCCCTGATGCGCGCGCGCCGATGCACCTCGTCGTCTATCGAGACTGTGATATTTCTCATGTGCACAGTTTCACACATATGGATCCCGCGCTGCAATCCGGAGCGCGCCTGCCCCGGTATCCGCTCTCCTTGGCGCCCCCCCTCCCTCGCCCTCCTATAATGGACGCCTCGACAATCTCGACCGCGTTCCCTGGAGGTCGCACGATGACGAACCGCGCCCTCGCGCTGCTGGCGGGGCTGGCCCTCGCCCCGGCCGCGCTCGATGCACAGCCCCGCCCGGCGCGGCCCGACGCCCCCGGCCTTACCGCGATCGCGAACGCGCGGGTAGTGACGGTGTCGGGCGACACCATCGAGAACGGCACGGTGGTGATGGAGGATGGCGTCATCACCGCGGTCGGCGCCGGCGTGGACGTGCCGGCGGGAGCCCGGGTCATCGACGGGGCGGGCAGGACCGTGTATCCGGGGCTGATCGACGCTCTCACCACCCTGGGCCACGGGCGGGAGCCGGAGCCGGGGGCCGCCCGCGGCGGCCGCGGCGGAGAGGGCGAGCGGCCCCACGCGTGGGGACCGGAGGACCGGCCGGGGACGACCACGCGGCTGACCGCGGCGGACGGCATCGACCCCGGCGACGAGCGCTTCGAGCGGTGGCGCGAGGCGGGCTTCACGTCCGTCGTCAGCACCCGCCACGAGGGGCTGGTGCCGGGTCAGGCCGCGGTGCTCAACCTGGGGTCGTTCGAGCGCCCGCGCGAGCTGGTGGTCGCGAGCCCGGTGGCGATGCGGGTGAACCTGCAGGACCGAAGCCGCACGTACTCGGGCTTTCCGGGCAGCGCGATGGGCGTGCTCGCCTACCTCAAGCAGCTCTACTACGACGCGGCCCACCACGCCGAGGTGTGGGCCGTCTACGACGAGACCCCGCGGGGCCGGCGGCGGCCCGAGTGGGACGGGGCCCTCGAGCCCATCCGGCGCCAGCTCCGCGAGGGCTGGCCGGTCCTGTTCCCGGCGTCGAGCCGCTCCGACGTCGTCCGCGCCCTCGCCACGACCGCGGAGATGGGCGTCCGGCCGGTCGTCTACGGGGCGCAGGGCGCCTGGGAGGCGGCGGGCCTGCTGGCCGCGAACGAAGTGCCCGCCCTGGTGAGCCTGGACTGGCCGGCGCCTCCGCGCGACGGGGACCCCGACGAAGTGCCGACCCTGGCGGATCTCCGGCGGTATGATCGCGCGACGACCACGCCCGCCGCCCTCGCGGCGGCCGGGGTGAGGTTCGCGTTCTACGCCGGGGGGCTCGACGATCCGGCGGAGGCGCTGCCGGCGGCACGCCGCGCGGTGGCGCAGGGGCTCCCCACCGGCGACGCGCTCCGGGCCTTCACGCTCTCGGCGGCCGAGATCTTCGGCGTCGACGACCGGCTCGGGTCGATCGAGACCGGCAAGATCGCCAACCTGATCGTCGCCGACGGCGCGCTCTTCGACGAGGGCACCGCCATCGAGATGGTCTTCGTGGACGGCGAGCGCTTCGAGGCGGCCGGCCCCCGCGCCGAGGGCGGGGACGAAGACGCCCGCGGCGCGGCCGGGGACGGGGACACCGGCCGCGCGGAGGGCTCCGGCGAACGCGGGGGCCGGCAGGCCGGCGGACCCGCGCCACCCGACCACGCCGCCCCGCCCGTCCCCTTCGCCGCCGACCGCGGGCCGTACCGCGACGACCCGGTGACCTTCATCACCGGCGCGACCCTGCTCACCGCCTCGCGCGGGACCATCGAGAACGGCGACATCGTCGTCCGCGACGGCCGCATCGCCGAGGTGGGGGCCGGCCTCGAGGCGCCGGCGGGGGCCGCGGTGGTCGACGCGGCCGGCAAGTACGTCACGCCCGGCATCATCGACGCCCACTCGCACCTCGCGGCCCTCAGCATCAACGAGGGCTCGGTGAACGTCTCGTCGATGGTCACCATCGAGGACGTCATCCGCCCCGAGGACGTCGGCATGTACCGCGCCCTCGCGGGCGGGGTCACCACCATCAACGTGCTGCACGGCTCGGCCAACCCCATCGGGGGCGGCAACGCGGTGCTCAAGCTGCGCTGGGGGGGCGACGCCGACGACCTGCTGATGGGGGCCCGCCCCGGCATCAAGTTCGCCCTCGGCGAGAACACCACCCGCGACCGCAACCCCGACCGCTATCCGGGGAGCCGCATGGGGGTGCAGGACGTCATCCGCCAGGCGTTCCTCGACGCCGGCGCCTATCTCGCCGAGTGGGACGCGTACCGGGCCAGCGACGGCCGCCGCCCCGCCCCGCGCCGCGACCTGAAGCTCGAGCGGCTCGGCGAGGTCCTGCGCGGCGAGCGGTGGGTGCACGCCCACAGCTACCGCGGCGACGAGATCCTGCAGCTGCTGCGGCTGGCCGAGGAGTTCGGGTTCTCGATACGCACCCTGCAGCACGTTCTGGAGGGCTACAAGGTCGCCGACGAGATCGCGGCCCACGGGGCCGGCGCCTCCACCTTCTCGGACTGGTGGGCGTACAAGGTCGAGGCGTTCGACGCGATCCCCTACAACGCGGCCCTGATGACCGAGCGCGGGGTGCTGGTGTCGATCAACTCCGACTCGGGCGAGGAGATCCGCCACCTGAACCAGGAGGCGGCCAAGACGATGAAATGGGGCGGGCTCGACGAGGAGCAGGCGCTGCGCCTGGTGACCCTGAACCCGGCGATACAGCTCGGCATCGACGACCGGGTCGGCTCGATCGACGAAGGCAAGGACGCCGACCTGACGGTCTGGGAGGGCCACCCCCTGAGCATGTTCGGCAAGCCGGTGCAGACCTGGGTGGACGGGAAGCTGTACTTCGACGTCGAGCTCGACCGCGAGCGCCAGGCCGCCGTCGAGGCCGAGAAGCAGGCCCACCTCGCGAAGCTCGGATTGACGCCGAAGAAGGCGGAGGAGGACCGATGAGACGCGCCACCGACGTCCCCGCCGCCGTCGCTTTCGCCGTGACTCTCGCTCTCGGCGCCGCGGCGCCCGCCGGCGCCCAGAGCTACGCGATCCGGGGCGGGACCGTCCACACCCTCGCCGGCGAGCCATTCACGGGGACCGTGGTCGTCCGAGACGGCCGCATCGCCGCGGTGGGGCCGGAGGTCGAAGCGCCGCCCGACGCCGAGGTCGTGGACGCGGCGGGGCGGCACGTCTATCCTGGGCTGTTCGACGCCGTCTCGCGGCTCGGGCTCATCGAGATCGGGGCGGTGGGCGTGACCAACGACGCCCGCGAGCAGGGCGGCTTCAACCCCCACCTGCAGGCGGCGACGGCCATTCATCCCGCGAGCGAGCACATCCCGGTGGCCCGCGCGAACGGCATCGCCGCGACCCTGAGCGTGCCGCAGGGCGGGATCATCGCGGGCCAGGCGTCGCTCGTCGGGCTCGACGGCTGGACCGTCGAGGAGATGCTCATCGACCCCGGGGCCGCGATGGTCGTCAACTATCCGTCGCTGGCGCCCGGGTTCGGCAATCGCGGCGACTGGTCCGACCGGCGCGAGCGGTACGACGAGGCGGTCGCGCGCCTCGACGAGTGGCTCGACGCGGCGCGCGACTACCAGCGCGCCGTCGACGCGGGGGCCGGCGTGCGCCGCGACCTCGAGCTCGAGGCGGCGGCGAAGATCCTGGACGGCGGGATGCCCGTCCTCCTCGCCGCCGACGGCGAGCGCGACATCCGCAACGCCGTCGAGTGGGCGCGAGGCCGGGGGCTCGACTTCGTGATCGCGGGGGGAGGCGAGGCGTGGAAGATCGCCGACTGGCTGGCCGAGCACGACGTCCCCGTCATCCTCGGGCCGACCCAGTCGATGCCGGCGGGCCCCGACGAGGCCTACGACGAGGCCTACGCCAACCCCGGCCGCCTGCACGCGGCGGGCGTGCGCATCGCCTTCGGCACGTTCAACTCGTCCGACTCGCGCACCCTGCCCTACGAGGCGGCGCAGGCGGTCCCCTACGGGCTGCCGCGGGAGGCGGCGCTCGCCGCGATAACCAAGAACGCGGCCGAGATGCTGGGCTTCGACGACCGGCTCGGGACGATCCGGGAGGGCCGCATCGCCAACCTCATCGTCACCGACGGCGACCCCCTCGCCATCCGCACGCAGGTCAGCGAGCTGTTCATCCTGGGCCGTCGCGTGAATACCGACAACCGGCACCGCTCGTTGTACGAACGGTACCGTGCGCGGCCGCGCTGACTCGCCCAAGCGTGGGTGGCGGCGAGGGGTCGACCGGCGACCCAGGTTCGGCGGCTCGACCGCCGCTACGGCTCGATAGTCGCAGCAACAGATCGTGAGGTTGCAGCTCGATGTTGTGTCGGCCGTTCGCCAAACGCTGTTCGTAGTCGGTTCACTGGAGCGCGCGAAGGACTATGCCCGCCAAGGTCGCGGTCATGGCCGCGATCCCCAGCCCTGTTCCGACCATCCACTTGATCAAGTCGACCTTCATCTCCGCGAGCTCGGCACGCAACTCATCGCGTGTCACGTAGTGCGCCTCCGCGAGCTCGGCGCGCAACTCATCGCGTGTCACGTAGTGCGCCTCCGCCATCGACTTCCTCCGTCCTGCCGGTCCACCGACTCCAGGCGCCCAATCTGATGCAGATCGTCGCTCCTCACGCTATCACACCGTCCGGCTGATTGCGTGCCGTTTGCCGGGGGCTCGCGCGCTCGGTGGCCGGGCCTCGACTTCGCGCAAAGTCGTACGCCTTCTCACAGTGGCAGGGTCAGCGGCGCTCGTCCCTCTCCTCGAAGTGCGCGAGCGCACCGGCGAGCACGTCGCTGGGTCGGTCCTTGCAAAGCACGAAGAGCCGGTCCCGCGCCCGCGTCATGGCCACGAACAACTGGCTGACCTGCATCGCGCGCTGTTCGGCGTACTCGGCGTCGGTCTGCTTCGCGCCGCGCGGTCGGGGGAAGGCGGCGGTACCGAGCAGGAACACGACCTTGAACTCGAGGCCCTTGGCGCGGTGGAAGGTATCGACCTTGACGGCGTCGTTGGGCACACCGTCGAACTGGCTCAACGACTGACACCGGAGACCTGCCTCGCGCAGCCCCTTGAGCGCCGGCCGGATGCGGTTCCGATCGGCCGCGAACACCCCGATGTCGCCCCCGCCGACGCCTCCGTCGCGGGTCAGGCGCCTCACCTCGTCCATGACGAACGCGACCTGGGCGGCCGCATCGGCGACCCGTACCAGCACCGGTCTCGGTCCTTCACGCAACGCGTCGTGAGCCGCGTCGGCGCGCGCGCGGCGACCGCCCTCGTCGTCATCGACCGGTTCCGAACCCGCACAGGCCATGGCCGCGTCGATGATCGGCCGCGTGTTGCGGTAGTTGACGCGCAGCACGGCGCTCCGGCCGCGGACGTCCACCCCCGCCTGTACCAGAGTGAACCCGCCGGGATAGATCTTCTGGGCGAGGTCGCCCACCAGGAAGAGCCCGTCCTGCCCGTCGAATCCCCGACCGTTCACCAGCGCCTGGATGAACTGCAGGCCCACCAAGGTCAAGTCTTGCGACTCGTCCACGATGGCCGCCTGGTACCGGGGCTCCGACCGTTCGCGGGCGAGGTCGCGGGCGCGGCGCACCACGTCCGGGAAGTCCTCGACGCCGCGCTCCGCCAACCGCTCGTCCCACGCTTCGCGCAACGCCCAGGCCTGCTCGCGCATCGCCGCCGTGAAGCCGGTCCGGCGGCCCGTCCGCTCCGCGTGCCGATACTCGTCCAGCGTATCGATGCCGCGCCCCTTCAACACCGCCGTGACCTCCTCGCGCAGGTAACCGCGCGTCAGCCCCGCGCGGTGCAGCGTCGTACCCGGACGCACCACGGCGGTCCAGGCTTCGTCGAAGGCGGCCTTGACCGCGTCGGGGTTGAAGGCGGGCGGCGCCGCCGACTCGGCGCAAAAACGCGCCGCCAGCTTGTCGACGTTGATGAACTCGACCGCCCCGTCCACGACGGTCGGCAGGCGCCGGTAGAGGTTCTCGAGGACGGGCGGCAGGTTCCTGATGAAGGTCGTGAACAGCACCGGCGGCGAACCCGCCGCCCCGGACGAGGTAAAGCGCTTCGCGAGGGCCGCCGCGCGGTGCAGGCCGACCACCGTCTTGCCGGTGCCGGCCGACCCGCTCACACGCGCCGGTCCCGCAAAGCGGCGCTTCACCAGGGCGCGCTGATCGGGGTGAAGAAAGATCATCCACTCCTCGATGGGCGCCGACAGCAGCCGTTCGAGCTCGTCGGCGCCCAGCAGCGACGACAGGCCCGCCCGCGCACCGCGCTCCACGATGGCGTCACGGAAACGCCGGTGCTCCGACTGCTGGTCCTCGATCAGGCGCCGGTTGGCCCAGCCTTCGGGCGACTGCTCGGAACAGTCACAGACCTTCTCGAACAGGGCCTCGTCTTCGATGAGCTCCGGCCACACCTCGAGCAGCGTGTCCTGGGTCGCCCGCCGCAGCCGGCGGAGGGCGCCGGCGTCGAATCCCGCGTCGGTGAGTTCCCGGTCGGTCCAGTGCTCGAGGATCGACGGTTCGGTGTCCGCAGCGCCCGCCGGTCGGGCAGGAACCGGGGCCAGCGCCGACCCGTCGAGATCGAGGGCATCCGCCCGAAGGCGAATCAGGCCGGGGCGTCCGATAACTGGCGCCGCGAACGCCACGCGGTCCGCCATGTCGTAGATGGCGTCGTGATGGCCCGCCCGCAACAGAACCGATGTCGGGCCCTCGCGGGCCAGCAGCACCCGCAGCTCCTGCGAGGCGCGGATGGTCCACAACCGGCCGCGGCCGCGCCGCCCCTTCAGTTGCTCGAGGTTCAGTCCCGGCGCCTCGGGCTCCCGCTGGTACCGGGTGACCGACTTGAGCACGCGTTGCGAATCGCCCGGATCGAGCCTGCCGAGCGACGGCAGGAACTGCGGGTCGAAGGCAATCTCCATGGCTTGTCGCACGAGCGCTCCTATCGCACCGCCTCCATCGTCACGCCGGCCCGCCGACCGCATCGCCCAGGCACGCAGCCGGGTCGTCCGCCGCCACGGGTACCGCCCCCCGTGCCATCAGGTGAGCGTTGTCCGACGACGCCAGCGTGAACACCCGCTTGCCGGCCGCCAGGGCATCCCGGCACAACCGTTCCGTCTTGCCACCCGGCGCCGCGTGAGCCACGAGCAGCCGATCCGCCAGCGCCGCCACACAGGCGTTCCGCCTCGCCGCGATGGCCGCCGTAGGCCGGCGTACCGCTTCGTCGAAGAACGACAACACCAGCAGTCGGCCGTCGTCGAGGGGCGCCCGCCACGCCCGAGGCAGCCGCATGACACCCAGCCCCCGCGCCGGGCACACCACCACCCCCGCGGACCCTCGCAGCAGGAGATCCAGGAACTCCTTCTCCATCGGCGACTGGAACCCACCGACCAGCGTCACGCTCCTGCCGCGCAGCGCCCGCGCCACGTCGTAGATCTTGAGCAGAGCGTCGCCGGGGGCCCGCACCGAACAGAAGAACCCGAGCAGTCCGCCCTCCAGCAGGTGGAGCCCGCCCCAGGCCGTCACCGGCCCCGGCCGCCCCTCCCCGAAACACCGCCGCAACCCGCTGGGATACTCCGGTGCGCCCGGATCCAACCGCCTCCGTCCGTCCGATTCCATCACCTTCCCGACCGATCTGCTCCACCGCCCCGGCGCGACCCGAACTCCGCCTCCACCCAGGTCACCGCCCCCACGCCCCCTGACGCCGTCCCCTCTGCCGCCGTCCCCGCGCCCTCCCCCTCCCGCTGCGCCCTCTCCCGCTCCCGCCGCTGAAAGTACGCGCCCAAGCGCCCCACGTCGTAGCCGTGCTCGCGGGCGAGCTCGTCCTTGATCCGCCAGACTTCCTCAATGATCTCATCCGCCATCATCCACTACTCCCATCAATTCCTGCGGAGTACAGATCTCCGGCACGACGTATCCCCATTCCCCACAGACCCTCCGCATGACCGGCTTGGTCTCCGCGTTATCCAGATGCCGACAGTTCCAGGTCAGCAGATAGTCCACCCCGTGCACCGCCGCCACCGCCACATGCATCGCGTCGCTCTCCGCCTTCTGCGGCACCGCGCCGCCCCGAACCAGCGCCTCCGACAACTCCACCGCCGCCTCCGTGACCGGCAGAAGCGCACAGTCCGCCAGCGCCGCCAGCCGCCGCGCCCGCGTCTCCCCCGCCAGCCTCGCTGACGGTCACTTCCGACGCGCGCAGATCGAACCGCCCCCGCTGCGTCTCCCACCAGTCCGCCGTAATCGCCTGCCATGCGGCCCCAACCAGGTTCCCTGTGGGCCGCGCCACCAAATACGACACGACAGTGGTCTCGATGTAAACCGTCTTCTTCTTCATCAACTCTCTATTCTCGTCATTTCGTGCCGCGCATATCGCGCCCCATGCGATACTTGATATCGTAGTTGCTGATGAAGTCCAACTCCTCGTCGGTGAAGCCGTAGTGCTGCGCCAACCTGCAATCGATTTCATCGATAATGGCTTTACTGTACTTCGGAAGAGTACATTGCACCGTGAGCGTCTCCGATCCAAACTTCATCTCTCGATGTTCTGAGTTTTCAAGCAAATCAGCCATCAATTTGCCGGCCAACGTCACGTACTCCTGGACATTCTTCGACCGATCCATGTCTACTGGCAATGACTCGATCTCCCGTAGATTCACATTGCGGCAATCCGAAAACACCTTCATATACCAGTAGAATAAATGCGAATTGAAGCAACATAGCGCCATTGTTGCTTGAACCTCCGACTCGAAGCACAGAGTCTTTAGCTCCGAGGGTAAACGTAGATTCCCCGCTCCATCGACAATGCGCGGTTCAAAATCAAGGAATTGCAGGAAGTGTCCCATCTTCCGTGTGTAACAGATCCTGCCTCTTCCTGTCGTGCGCAAATAGTACGCCACGCTCCTTCCTTCCTTATAGAGCTTCGTCAGTATCCCGTGTTCGCAATCTGAAGACAGCTTGGGGAGGGTTCCTTTTCCAGAGTCACCGGCAATCAGATTGCTCCGTACATATTGGAGGCCGGCGAAGAGACTCGCTCGTTCCCTAGAACTCCACTTGTTGTATCCCGTCGAGAACAGGGCCGGCGATAGACGTGCCTTTGGCGCAATGAGATGAATGGCCAATCGAATGTGTTGAAGGCCATCGAATAGCCTTGAGGGTCGGTCATCAAAGGAACTATAGTGCAGTGACTGTCGCGACAGTTCGCGCTGTAAAGTCGCATAGCGGTCGGCCGAAACTGAAGATACCGGCACGATGAAGCCAGACCTTCCTCGAGGATGGCATAACGAAATGGACCGTTCCAGCATGACGGCATAGAGATTTCCTGCTTCCGTACACTTGTAGCCCTTCAACCTGTATTGTTTCACCGTCTTGAGCTCGATGTACGGCGGATTCCCAATTATCACCTCGAAGCCGCCTCGATGCATGACGCCATAGAACTCGACGAACCAGTGAAACGGCTGATGGCTCTCCAACCAACTGCCGAAAGCGGCTTGGCTCTTCACAGCGTAATCGTCGGCCAGGTAGCGGTTCAGTTTTTCCCGCAGATCGTCCAGCCGGCCGCGCAGCTCAGACTTCGCGTCGGCGAACGCGCCTGCGTCCATGTCGTACTCGGTCTGCATTGTGCGGAACCGCCTGAACGCACGGTCGGCAATCTCCGCGCGTTCCTCGATATCGGAGAGCGAGAGCCGCTTGATCAGGTCGGAACCCAACGCCTGCTTCACTTCCGCGAGTGACGTGAAGCCCACGAGCGTGTTGCCAGCCCGCACGTTGAAGTCGATGTCGGGCAACGGCTCGATCTGGTCGTAGCGCTCCAGTTGGGAAACGAGCTTGAGGAACAGGCGCAGCTTGCAGATCTCCACCGCCTCTTCCATAATGTCCACGCCGTACAGGTTGCCGATGACGATCGACTTGAGGATGAAGTAGCGCTCGCTCGCGTGCCGGTCGACCTCGGCCAGGGCCTCACGCAAGTCGCGCAGCTTCTCCGGACGATGCTTCCGGCGGGAGCGCGTCAGGTCGTCGAGAAATCCCCGCATCGCGTCGAGGCACGTGCTGTACAGCGGCTCCAGGATGTTGAGCCCGGCGAAGAGAAAGGCGCCCGACCCGCACGTGGGGTCGAGGACCGAGACGGCCCTTAGGGTCTACGCAAAAATAACTTCCTGGAAGTGGCTGTAGTGTCGCAGTAGAGGCGCTACGGTCTCGCACGTTCTGTCCGGCTCCATGTCCACTGGATCGAGCGGCATTCTTCGGAGTCGGGTGGCAATCAGCTCAAAATTGTGGCACCATTACGGAATCTTGAATCCGTAATGGTGCCTTAATGAGACCAACCCAGTTCTCCGCCGACACCGTCGTCGCCCTGCTCCGACAGCAGACCGTCGCTTGTCTGTTTACCATTGGCTCGAATGGGCCTTGGGATGGCCCATCCCAGCGGCGCCTCTAGCCAGGCGCCGCTGGGCGGGCGGTGGTCGGACCGTGCGCGTCGCAGGCCGTCGAGGGGCCGTAGGGCAGTTTGGTCGCCACCGTCTTCCCGAGTCCTGGATGGATACGTGAGCGTTGAGGCTCGAATGACAAGCACAGGAGCACAGGGAAGATGACCGATGATATCCCCAACAGCGTCGGCGTCGACATCTCGAAGGCGCATCTCGACGCCTACATGGTCCCGGCGGGCAAGGCCGCGCGATTCTCCAACGACGCGGCGGGGCTCAAGGCGCTGATCGCGTGGGTGGAGCGCCCGGTTCGCACCGTCACGTACGAGCCGACCGGCCGGTGGCACCGGGCCTTCGAGGAAGCGCTGTTCGAGGCGGAGTTGCCGCTGGCGCGGGTGAATCCGTTGCAGGCGCGGCGCTTCGCGCAGGCCATCGGCCAACGGGCGAAGACCGACGCGGTGGACGCACGGATGCTGGCGCAGATGGGGGCAGCACTGGACCTTCGGCGAACCGAGGCATCGTCGCCGGCGCGGCGCGCCCTCGAGGAACTGCAGGTGGCGCGCGACGCTCTGGTCAAGGACCGCACCGCCGCCTTGAACCGTCAGAAGCAACTTCAGCACCCTCTGCTCCGGCGGCAGAACACGAACCGGCTGTCGCAGATCGACCGCCAGCTGACGGCGATCGACACCGAGATCGAGAAGTGCTGTTCGGAAGACGCGGTGCTGACCCGCCGGACGGAGATCCTGACGTCGATCCCGGGCGTGTCTCGGGTTACCGCGGCGGGTCTGCTCACCCAGATGCCGGAACTGGGCAGCCTGGACGCCAAAGCGGTTGCGAGTCTGGCGGGCCTTGCGCCGGTCACTCGGCAGTCGGGCACCTGGCAGGGCCGGAGCTTCATCCAGGGTGGCCGGGCTCGGGCTCGGCGGCTGCTCTACATGCCGGCCCTGGCGGCGATCTGTCACAACCCGGAGCTGCGCGCGAAGTACCGCCAGCTCGTCGGTCAGGGGAAGCCGGGCAAGGTCGCTGTGGTCGCGGTGATGCGCAAGCTCCTGGTGCTGGCCAACGCGCTCCTCGGACAGGATCGCTGCTGGCAGCAGGACCGGCCTGGTCGGGCCAGCGCGGCAGCGCCCTCCGCAAGCATGCCGTTCGTCGAAGCGTGACCCGTTTCCGTGGGTGTGAGCGATTCCTCCGCGGTCAGGCCGTCGAGCCAACGTGTAGGGGGTCATGCTTGGGCATCGTCAGCTAAAAAGCCGGTCTGGAGCGTGCGCGGAGCCGGCGTCAAGGCCGCAGCGCCGCGAAGCGGGGGCGTCGCGAAGCGGCGCGCCTTGACGGTGGCGAGCACACGCCGACACTGTCGGTCTGACGATGCCCCGGCCGCAACCATCGGGGCGGTCGACGTGAGTCCAGAATGCGGCGGCCGAGACGACAGGAGTTGCGACGCCCACGGCCTCCGGATGCCGGCGCCCGGCTCCCCCCTTCGTGGCTGCCAAGGGGAAGCTGTCGCCGGGGTCTACTCCACACCGTTACGTAACGGACCCATGACAGGCGGCTCGGTGCCCGGACGTTCACGACAGTCGAGCGACGGCAGGCTCGGGGCAACAGCGGACCGGGAGAACGGCCGGTCGCCCGGAGGACCCGAGCGGGAGCGGAGGACCCGCGCAGCAGGTTGACGGCCGCGGGCAACGGTGCGCGAGGGGAACCCGCTCCAAGGCCCTGAGACCCGTTATGGGTCCGGCTCACGTCGCCACGCCGTCGCTCTTCGACGGCGTGGGTCGGGGTCGCGGCCGGGGGGGAGATCAGCCCATCGGGTCTACGGCTTCCTCGATTCGGAGGCTTGACACATGGATACTGCCCTGCCGGACGTGATGGCCGCCCTCGGCCCCCGCGTCAGCAGGCGCACCGCGTTCCGCAAGCTCAGGGACCTCCACGCCCGCACCAGCTACTCCCATCGCGGAGGCTACTACACCCTCGACGAGCTCGCCGACTTCGACGAACACGGCCTGTGGGCGTTCGCCGACGTCCGCTTCTCCCGTGCCGGCACCCTCGTCGCAACCGCCGAGGCGTTCGTCAACGAGGCGGAGGCCGGACACTTCGTCGACGAGCTCGACAACCGGCTCGGTGTCGGCACCCAGGACGCCCTGCGCAAGCTCGTCGGCGACCGCCGGCTGACGCGGCACAAGCTCGCCGGCCAGTTCCTCTACTGCGCCACCGACCACGCGCAGGAGACGCATCAGCTCCGCGCCCGACGGCTGCTGATGGCCACGCCCGGACTCGGGCGGCCCCTGCCCGACGCCGACGTGATGCCCGAGGAGTTGCGCGCTGCCATCGTGTTGTTCGCCAGCCTCCTCGACGAGCGCCAGCGCCGGCTGTTCGCCGGACTCGAATCGCTCAAGTGCGGGTGGGGCGGCGACCGGCGCATCGCCTCCCTCCTCGGCATCGACCCGTCCACGGTCGCCACCGGCCGCCGGCAGCTCGTCGACCGCGATGTCGAGGTCGACCGGGTGCGGCGCGCGGGCGGCGGACGACCACCGACGGAAAAAAAACGCCGGAAGTCATCGCCCGCATCGAAGCCCTGATGACCCACGAGACGGCCGGCGACCCCGTCAGCGGCCTGAAGTGGACACGCCGCACGACCGCCAAGATCGCCGACGAACTCCGCGGGCTTGGCATCCACGTCTGCCCGCAGACCGTCGCGCGACTGCTCAAGGCGATGGGCTACTCGTTGCGCGTCAACCACAAGAAGCTCGCCGGCGCCTCGAATCCGAACCGAGACCGGCAGTTCCGGCACATCACCGACTTGCGCGAGCGCTGCGCCGCCGACAACAGCCCCCTCATCAGCGTCGATACGAAGAAGAAGGAGCTCGTCGGCACGTTCCGCAATCCCGGCGCCAAGTGGGACCGCAGCCCCGAACTCGTCAACGACCACGACTTCCGCTCCGACGCCGACGGCCTCGCCGTGCCCTACGGCATCTACGACCCCCGCGACAATGCCGGCACCGTCTTCGTCGGCAGAACCGCCGACACCCCGGCGTTCGCCGTCGACTGCATCGAGAAGTGGTGGCGCAACGAGGGCCGCAAGCGCTACCCCGAAGCCAAGACCCTGCAGATCCTGGCCGACGGTGGCGGCAGCAACAGCTGCACGGCGCGCGCCTGGAAGTTCAACCTGCAACATCGCCTCTGCAACCGGCACGGCTTGCAGGTGACGGTAGCTCACTACCCACCGGCCACGTCGAAGTGGAACCCCATCGAACACCGCCTGTTCTGCGAGATCAGCAAGAACTGGGCGGGCCGCCCCCTCGACAGCTTCGAGACCATCCTGAAGTACCTGCGCACCACACGCACCTCCACCGGACTGAGGGTCCGCGCCCACCTCGTGCGGAAGACCTACGAGACCGGCGTCAAGGTCACCGACGCCCAAATGCGAGAGCTGCGCATCACACCAAACGACGTCATGCCGAAATGGAACTACACCATCGAACCCATGTGACAAAACGGGAATCTATTGTTGGGCGGGCCCTTAGCCTGCATTATTCGCGAAGGTCGAGAATCAGTCACCGACGGGGCCTACTCGACCGCGAGGGAGCCTCTCGGACGCGGCGGCGGGCGCGGCAGGAGGCGTAGAGTGGCCCTTCACGGCGCCGGAGCGGTCGCGGAGGCCAAGTTGGGGGAAGGCTTTGCCGGTACGGGCGGTGCCGCCCGGGACCGAGGCGTGCGCCGAGCCTCGCGCGGGCTCTGACTAACCCGCGTGGGCGCCAAGCGCAAGGGCGATGCGCCGCCACGCGTGGAGATGGGGTGTCGCCCGTGGTAGATGCAGGACGATGCGGCGCGCCGAGCCAACGACATGCACCCCCAGCTTCAGCAGCCGGTCGCGCAGCCACGTCACCTGGGTGCGGGCACAGCTGGTCCGCGCCGCCCGCAGCCGCAGCTCCTGCATGAGTACGTAGGCGGCCGCGGTCAGCAACACGCGCAACTGGTTCGCCAGGAACTTGCAGCAGCTCGTGCGGTCGATCTGCAGGCCGTCCAGCAACTCCTTGATCCGGTTCTCGATGTCCCCGCGGGCGCAGTAGACCCACTCGTAGACGAAGCGCGAGCTCTCCAAGAGATTCGTCACGACGAAGCGCGGATTGTCCCGCGGCTCGCGACCCTTGAGCCGGACCACCTCCGCCTTGATCACGACCCGGCGTTCGTGGCCCCACGTGCCGGCTGCGTAGCGGGTGTCGGTATAGACGTGCTCGGTTCGGCCACTGGCCTCGCTCTGCGCGCGGGCCACCGCCATCGCGGATTCGGCATGCCGCTGCAACACCGCGTTCTTGCCCATCGCGACCACGTAGTCGAGCCCCGGTTCGGCATCCAGGAAATCGAGGATCTCCGGGGTCGCAAAGCCCCCGTCGAGCCGGACGAGAAACGGCGTCGACGGAAACGCCGCCCGCAGCATCGGCAGCAGCCGACACAGCAGGCCCAGGGTCCCGTCGGCCGCCACCGCGTTCCCCGGCCGCAGCACCGCCGCGCACAGATACTGCTCCTTCTCGTCGTTGAAAGTCAGGAACGCGAGCAGCGGCAGATAGCACCAACTGTCGTAGTGCCCGTTGAAGAACGTGAGCTGTTGCGCGCCATGCGTCCGGTCGTCGGTCGGATCCAGATCGATGGTGATCCGCCACACCCGCCGGTGCAGGCGGCGCCGATGCCGCTCGATCACGCTCGCCGCCAACTCCCGCGCCATTCGGTAGAGCGCGCCGCGGCCCGCGCCGTTCTCGAACCGCGAGATCGTCGGCTGCGACGCCAGGGGCGCGCCGGCCACCGGGTCTCGCCCGAGCAGTAGCTTGTGGATGGGGTCCTCCGCCAAGTGGTCCGCGTCGTTGCCGTCGGGATGACCGCACGCGATGCCGAAGATCCGCTGTCCGACCAGCTCCGCGAGCGTGTGCCGAATCTTCTCCGGCGCGCGCTTGTCGGCGAGACACCCGGCAAACGCCTTGACGAGGCCGTACACGCGCTCGGCCGCCTTGAGCAGGACGCCGCCGCCGTCGGAACTCGCCTGCTCGCGGTTGAACGTCGCGACGAGGGGCTTGTCGAAGAGATCCGGGAACAGGACAGTCTGTGATATCTTGTCGGGTGTCACGCAGGGGTCTCCGTTGTGGCTAAACGCTTGTCAACACAACGTTTGTACCACACGGAGGCCCCTGTGTCTCCCCCAGAATCACCATCTTCGCGAATAATCCAGGTTAGCGCCTTCCAGCAGGCCCGGACCAGTTCGGGACCCTCGCTGCCGGCGATGACGTCCTGGGCGAACTTCTCGATGTCCAGGTTGTACGTGATGAGATCGTTGATGCACGTGACCTCGCCGGCGGTGAGCTTGGCGCGGACCTTCTCGTAGCGCTGCCGGCGGGCGACGTGCTCGCGCCACGTCTCGGTCGGCAGCGCGTACTCCTCCCCGGCGGGCTCGTTCCAAGTCCCGCGCTTCGACACATCGTCGAGGCCCGCGGCGATCTTCGGCGGCAGCGGACGCCACGCGGACGGGTCGGTCTTCCGGTCGAGGTCGTCGCTGATGCCGTGACGCACGGCGTCGTAGAAGTAGCGGTCCGGGTCGGCCGACAGCAGCCGCCACACGCCGCCGTCGGGCTTGAACGCGATGGCGCAGTCGCGTCGCGCCCGGTCGAAGAGGAACGGGATGATGGTATTGCGGCTGATGTACCCGGTAATGTCCTCCTTGGTGTAGTAGGCTCCCATCTGCTTCTGGTTGATGTACTTCTCCAAGATGTAGCCGAGGACGTCGGGGTTGATCTCGTTGTCGTTGCGCAGCGGCCGGTCGTCGAGGTGCCACTGGTAGGCCTCGAAGAATGCGAAGATCTGCTCGAAGGCGTCGTCGGGGATGTGGATGTCGGCGTTGTCGCGCTCCAGGTCGTGGACGTCGAACAGGCCGCCGTTGAGGTACGGGACCCTGCCGAGCAGCGCCCCCAGCTCGGGGGAGCGGTCGGCCTCGGGCCGGCCCAGACCCTCGTGGAACAGCCGCAGCAGAAATACCCGGTAGAAGCTGTGGAACTTGCCGCGACCCTGCTCTCGGCGCACTCTCTCCAGGCGGTTCCGCAGGTAGTCGGGATCGCCGTCGAGAAAGCTGCGCTTCTGGATGAAGTAGATGAACATCATCCGATTGAGCATCAGCGAGGCGTACCACTCGCGGTCGGCGGTGGCCGTGATGCCCTCGATGAAGTCCAGGAATGCCTTGTGCTCCTGCTTGAAGCGGTCGTAGAACCGCTTGGTGACCCTCTCGACGTCGAAGGCTGCGCGGACCCGGCCCGACACTTCGACGATGGTGAGGTCCTCCTCCTCCGCCAACGTGAAGACCAAGTGCTCGAGCTTCTGGATCAGCGCTTCGCCCGACTGGCCTCCGCTGTAGATGTGGGTACGGGTCCGGTCGGGACGTCCCGCTTCCCGCTTCACCCACTGCCAGCACTGCGTGTTCCGGTCGCTCGTGGCATACACGACGAGGTGCTCGCGGACGCTCCCGGCGACGGCCCTCTCGATCTTCTGGCGGACGGGATGATCCGGGAACGCGTCGTCGGAATCGGCCACGTACCGGTACGCCACCAGGCCGCGCTTGTGGGCGATGGCCTCGAGCGCGAAGGTGCGTCCCGCCACCGTCACCTCGAGATCCGCCCCGCCGTGGTCCCAGCCCAGTTCGCCGATGAACAGCTCGCGAAGATCCAGACTCTGCAGATGACGGCTGACACGGGCTCGGTCGAGTGGCGGCGGCACTTCAGTCTCCAATGAGGCCCATCGAGCAGATGATGCTCGGCTCCCGGCGTTCGTCCTCCTCATGGACGATGCACAGCCGACCCTCGTCCCTGAGCACGGCGACCAGCTCGGCGAGGGTCTGGTCGGAGACTCCGCTGCGCAACTGGCGGTTCAGCGTATCGACGGCGGTCTGACGCAGCGGATAGCGGTAGATGTCGTCGATGGACTGCCGCAGCGCCGGCGTGTCGAACACCAGCCCCTTGACGCTCTCCGCATGGCTCTTCAGCCGCTCGTAGGTGCGGAAACGCGCCCCGGAAGGTCGGCCGAGCTGCCCCCCCACCTGCTTCTCCTCGCTGGCGATGTGCGCCGCGGCCTTGGCCACGAGAGCGTGATGGGTCTCGTGACGCGGCAGCGCCGGCGTGTCGGGCGGGCACGCCGCCGCCCTCAGGATCTCGAACTGGCTCTGGGTCACGCTCCGGCGGTCGCGGTCGATCCAGGCCAGCGAGTCGTACCCCTGCGCGGTGCGCAGGTAGACAAGCGCTCCGGCCGGACGGTCCGGCCCTTCGTGGTGGGCCTTCGAGGAATGGACCACCGGCGGCAGGTCCTCGATCCGCCTCCGAAGTGCCGGATCCGCCGCGATCGCGTTCCGCCAGATCTGGTAGGCGTACGACGACAGGTCGACGTCCGCCTCGTCGTCGCCGTCCAGAATCCCCGCCTTCTCGTGATACAGGTCGAGGACGGTCTGCGCGTCGTCTCCCTCGAAGAACGCCTCGTCCGCGCCGACCACCTCGGCGTTCTCGTCCAGGCGCTCCCGCACCCGGGCCCGCAGCCTCAGCAGGCGTTCGACACCCTCGGCCGGCAGGAACGAATAGCACAGGATGTCGCGCGCCCGTTGACCGATGCGGTCCACACGGCCGGCCCGCTGAATCAGACGGATGATCGCCCAGGGCAGGTCGTAGTTCACCACGACGGCGCAGTCCTGGAGATTCTGCCCTTCGCTGAGCACGTCGGTAGCCACCAGCACCCGCAGCCCCTCATCGGGCTCGACGCTGTTCTCTCGCTCGTTGCTCCGTGGGCTGAAGCGCCAGGCCAGACCCGTGGGATCCGACGTTTCGCCGGTGACGGCCGCCATCGGCGCCACCCCGCGCGACCGAAGCTCTCGGTCCAGATAGCGCACCGTGTCGGCGAACTGGGTGAAGACCAGAACCTTCCGGTCCGGATGCCGGTCGAGGAGCAGCGCCTGCAGCGCCCCGAGCTTGGCGTCCGCCGCCGGCCGCCACTCGCCGAATCGGACCAGGAGACTGCGGAGGGTCGTGGCGTCGGCGGTCAGGTCCCCGCCGAGCGCTTCGTCGAAGTGATGGGGGGCGAGCCAGCGAAACCGACGCCGGTAGGCGTTCCTGAAGACCGCGTAGACTTCGCTGGCGCGCCGGCGAAAGTCCTCCTCGGTCCTGAGCGACGCGTTCTCTGCCGGCTGGGGCTGCTCCGCGTCCGTGTCGAACAGGTCGGGGACGGCCGTCTCCGCGTCCTCGTCTGAGGACTGCGCGTCCAGCAGACTGGCTTCCGCCGTCCCGATGGGCAGCGGGAGGTCCTGCTCGATGGCGTGGATGAACACGAAGTTCCTGAGCACGTGGCGCTCGACCGACAGCAGGAAGGCGTGGCCGCTGCTCTCCAGTCGCTTGAACAGGTTGGTCCGGCAGAAGCCCATGAGGCGCTTGCCGGCGCGGGACAGATCATCGAGCACCTTCGCCTCGACCGGCGTGGGAGGCGTCGGGGGCGACTCCGCCACGTAGTTGCCGAGACCATAGCGCGGCAGCTCGAGCGCGTTGATGGCGTCCACCACGTCGTCCGCGAACAACCGGGCGTACTGGGCATCGATGTCGAACCGCAGCGTCTTCGGCACGCGCGTCGGAAAATAGGAGCGTTCGCCGTCTTCGAAGGTCAGGTAGCGGCGGCCGTCGGCCGAGTCCGTGGCGGCGTAGTTCTCCTGCACGAAGCTGCGCGTCCGCCGAACCAGGTACAGGCGCATCAGCTCCCGCCAGTCGTCGGCGTACGGGGACTGCTCGAAGGCGGCCAGGGACCGAACGGGCGCCTGATGGCGCCGCATGAATTCCGTCTCGCCCATTTCCCGCAGGAGACGTTCGGGCCGGACGCCCAGATCCTCTGCCTCGGGAACGAACAGGCGCAGTTGGTTGGACAGGTCCAGATGCGTCTTGTTGTACGGCGTCGCCGACAGCAGGATGCAACGGCTCTCGTTCTCCCGGATGTACTCCTGAATCGCGCGGTAGCGCTGGCCCTCACGGTTCCTCAAGTTGTGGCTCTCGTCGATCAGCACCAGGCGGTAGCGGCGCAGGTCCGGCAGATCCGCGAGCACCCGGCTCATCGACAGCACACGGGCGCGCATCCGGTACCGCTCGCGGTGGTCCTCCCACATGGGGACGAGGTTCTTCGGGCAGATGATCAACGTCTCCAGCCCGTGGTCGTCCTCGAACACGCGCGCCAGCGCGGTGGCCATGAGGGTCTTGCCCAACCCGACGACGTCGCCGATGAGCACGCCGCCCCGCTTGTTCAGGTGATGCGCGGCGATCTTCACGGCCGCCGTCTGGAAGTCGAGAAGCTGGTTGCCGAAGTCACGCGGAATGCGGAATTCGGTCAGGCCGGCCCGCGCCTCCTGCGACAGGTGGTAGGCGATCTTGACGTAGATGTGATGGGGTGGAATCAACTTCTCTCGTGCCCAGCTCTCCTCGATGATTGCGGCCAGCTCGTCCGAGATGTCGACGCACCAGCGGTCGTTCCAACGCTCCTCGAACCAGGAGACGAGTTTCTGGCAGGCGTCGTTGTCGAGCACGTCGACGTTGAGCTCACCCTGAAGTGAAAGCCCGGACTGCGTGAGGTTGCTGCTGCCCAAGTACCCGACGATCGGGTTTATCGGATCGGAACGGAACAACAGGTACAGCTTCGCGTGGAGAGGATGCCTGAGGAACAGCTTGACCACTACCTTCCGTGCATTCAGCTGGCGCGCGAGCCGCCGCAGACCGGCTTCGTCCTGATTGGTCGGAGCGCCCAGGGTCAGTTGTTCCCGGAACTCCCCGGCCAGTCTCTTCTTGAGCCGCAGCGCCGTCTGATTGTCAAGGTCAGACCGGCCTGAAGCCAGACTGCCGGCCGCCCGCAGCTCCTCGTGCGGCAGCCGCTGCATGCCGACGAGGATGCGGCAGCAATGGCCTTCGCCGCCGGGCCATCTCTGCACATCCGCATCGATCGAGCGCCACCCCCGAAGATTGAAATACCCGACGCAGAAATCGGCTCGGTGGGCGACACGCATTGTGTCGGCCAGAGCGGGCCGGAGGTACTGTTCGATGTTGTCGAAGATGCGGGGCATGCGCTGTTCGCAGAAAATATCCGCCAGGCAACGCTCGGTCAAGGTCGAATCGGCGATCCACGGCTCAGCATTCCGCCACGCTCGCCCGTTCGAGGCATCGCACGATGAAGTGGCCGTCAAGGGCCCGGGTGGCGGGGTGGCGAGCTACGACTACTGGATGCCGGCGCGCCGGAACAGCGCCACTTGGGTGGGGCGACCCACCCGCCTCACGAACGACAGGGGCCGTCCCGACGGGCGCACTTCCTACGCGAAGACGTCGGCGACGGGAAGGCGGAACCCGGGAAACAGGGGGGCGCCGTCCAGCACGTCCGAGGGGGCGAGGCGCCGAGGGGTTGCGCCGGGCTCATGGACGACGACCGACCCGCGCCCGGGGTCGACGACCCACACCACGCGCGTCCCCGCCGCGAGCCACGACGCCACCTTCTCCGCCACTTCGGGGCGGGTGTCGCCGGGCGACGTGACCTCCACCGCGAGGTCCGGCGGGCCCTCCCAGAAGGCCACAGGCAGGCCCGACGCCGGAATCCGCGCTCGCCGGACGAAGGCGACGTCCGGGGCGAGCACGGTGTCCGGATTCCGAGCGAGGACGAAACCTGTCTCGGCGCCGCAGACCACCCCCAGACGACGGGCTTTCACATGGTGACTCAACGGCGCGGCGACGTTCATGATGACCGCCCCGTGCCTGAACCCGGCTGGCGTCATGCGCTGCAACTCCCCCCGGACGAGCGCATGCCGCCAACCGTCGTCCGGAAGGTCGAACAGCTCCTCCGCGGTCATGGACCGGTCGGCCCGGGGCGCCGGGGAGGAGAGCGATGCAGGTTGGGACATGCTGACTCCCGATGCTCGGCAGGTGAACACCGACGAACCCAGTATACCGCCGGTCACGGCGCCTCGGCGGCCGCCTGCGCGGCCCCGGTCAGCCGGTCGGTGGCGACGAACATCGTGAGGGCGACGCCGTTCCAGCGGCCGTCGCGCGAAGGGCTGCCCTCGGCGGCGGACCCGATGGGCATCGTGCCGGTCAGCGTCGCGACCCGGCGGTACGCCTCCACCAGGTACCCGCGCACGACGTCGGCGTGCTCCTGCGCCTGCCTGAACTCCTCGCCGGGGTTGTCGCCGACGGCGTAGCCCTCGACCACGAGGGGGCTGTCGCGGGGATAGTCGAGGAGCTCGGCCATCGCCTCGTCGAGGCGCCGGACGGCGTCGGGGGCGAGGACGATCTCCCCCGCCGCGTCGGTCTCGAACAGCAGGCCGCCGTCGACCCAGATGCGCAGCGGCGTGTAGCGATCGTCGACGAACAGCTCGCGGTACTCGTCGCGGGTGAGCTGGTCGAGGTTGTAGAACCCGCGCTCGCCGAAGAAGCGGCTGAAGATCCAGTTGCGCTTCAGCGCCTCGGTGTTCTCGGCGAGGTCGGACATCGCGTTTCGGGCCTGGGCCACCGCCTCGCCGGCGTCGGCGAGCATCCGCACCGTCTCGCTGTCGGGGCCGCCGAACCGGTCGATGGCCTGCTCGACCCGCTCGGCGCTCAGCCGGACCGCGTGCATGGTGGCCTCGGTCTCCTGCACCGTGCCCACGAGGTGCGTGTAGAGGGCGTCGTCGCCTAGCAGCTTGCCCACCGTGCCGTCGCCGGCCGCGAGGTCGGCGACGAGGCCCCGCGTGTCGGCGAGCACCGTGCGCGCGTCCTCCATGAGCTGGGCGCTCGCGCCGGTGATGGTCCGCACATCCTGTCCGATGCCAGTGACGAGCTCGGTCGTCGTCTCGATGGTCGCGCCCAGGTCTCCCAGGGTGTCGGACATCTGGGTGCGAAGCCCGAGGAACTCGTCGCCCACCCTCCGGAAGGTGTCGCGCCCCTCCTCGATGAGGTCGGCGATCTCGACCGCGTCGACGCCGCGAATCCGGCCGCCGTCGTCGACCACCGGCGCGTCGGCGCTGCCCGACCGGATCTGGATGAACACCGACCCCAGCAGCCCGTCGGTCAGCACCGCGGCCACCGAGTCGGTGCGCACCAGGGAACGCAGGTCCTCGCGCACGCGCATGCGCACCAGGAACCGCTCGCCGGGGTTCAGCGGAATCTCGACCGCCAGCACCTCGCCCGCGTCGAAGCCGGCGAGGCGGACCCCGGTGCCGATGGCGATGCCGGTGACGTTGCCGAAGTCGGCCTCGACCTCGAAGCGGTCGGTGAAGAGCAGCCGCCGGTCGCCGATCATGAACAGCCCCACCGCAAACAGCAGGAGCCCGCCGACCACGAACGTCCCGACCAGGGCCAATCGCGGGGAACCCATATGCAACCTCCCTCCGGCCCGCCCTCACGGTGAGGGCGGCGGATCAACCACCCGATTCCGACGCCAGGAACTGCCGCACGATGGGATGCTCGCTGCGCTCGAGCCGGGCCGCGTCGCCGCGTTCGAGCACCCGCCCCTCGTACAGGAAGACCAGGGTGTCGCCGATGCGCCGCGCGCTCGGAATGTTGTGGGTCACGACCACCAGGGTCGTGCCCAGCTCTTCCTTCACCCGCACGAGCAGGTCGTCGATCTCCTCCGAGGTGATGGGGTCGAGGCCGGCGCTCGGCTCGTCGACGAGCAGTATCGCGGGGTCGAGCACCATCGCCCGGGCCAGCCCGGCCCGCTTGCGCATGCCCCCCGACAGGGCCGCGGGCATCTTCTCGTAGTCGCGGGCCAGCCCCACGAGGGCCAGCTTGTCCTGCGCCCGCGCCCGAATCTCGGGCTCCGCCAGCCGGGTATGCCGGCGCAGCGGAAAGGCGACGTTCTCGCCCACCGTCAGCGAGTCGAACAGGGCCGCGTTCTGGAAGAGGAAGCCGACCTGCCGGCGCACCGCGGCGATGGCCGGAGCCGACAACCCGGTCAGATCCTGCCCCTGCACCAGCACCCGCCCCGCGTCGGGGGCCATCAGGCCGACGATGTGCCGCAGCATGACGCTCTTCCCGGTGCCGCTGCGCCCGAGCACGACGGTGGCCTCGCCGCGCGGCATGTCGAGCGACACGTCGTCGAGCACCGTGAACGCCCCGAAGCGCTTGCACACGTGGTCGAGCCGAATCGGGACGACTTCGCCGGTCACTCCGCCGTCTCCGGAAACATGAAGAAGATCAGCCGCACCAGCACCACGTTGGCGGCAATCATCAGCATCGAGGCGAGGACGACGCTGCGGGTCGCCGACCGGCCCACCCCCTGCGTGCCGTGCGACGTGTGCATGCCGAGGTACGAGGCGGTGATCGAGATGATGAACCCGAAGACCGTCGTCTTGAGGGTGCCGGGCAGGTAGTCGGTGAACTGCACGATGGAGAACGCGGCCTCGAAGTAGGTCCGGAACCCCATGCCGGAGATCGCCGTCTCGGCCACCCACCCCCCGACGATGCCGGTGAAGTTCATCACCGTCGTCAGGATGGGCATCGCCACCACGCAGGCCACCATGCGGGTGACCACCAGGAACTTGAACGAGTCGACGGCGCTGGCCTCGAGCGCGTCGACCTGCTCGGTCACCTTCATCGCGCCCAGCTCGGCCCCGACCCCCGCGCCGACCCGACCCGAGACGAGCAGACCGACCACGAGAGGGCCGGTCTCGCGCACGAGGGCGAGGGTCAGCGCGGCGGGAATCAGCGCCTCGGCCCCGAACCGCTGGAGCGAGGCGCGGGTGTGCATGGAGAGGACGATGCCCACCGCGAAGCCCGCGGCGGCGATGAGGGGCACCGACAGCCAGCCGATCTCGTAGAGCTGCCGCGCCGTCTCCCTCAGCTCGAACGGGGGCCGGAACGCCTCGCGCACCGCCCGCGCCGCGAACACCACGGCGTCTCCGGCCCGCGCGAGGGGAGCCACCACCAACCGGCCGAAGAGGTCGGACATGCCGCGTTCCGTTCCCGACGGCGCCCCCGGAACCGGCTCCGTCGCGCGAAAGGACAGTGATCGATACGACGTTGCCGGCGGCGACCGGGCCCCGACCGTTCTGCAGTCGCGCGCGCCCGGCACGCGGCCCGGCACGCGGCAACGTGATTTGCGTCAGCGTTCGAATGCTCGTCGAACGAACCCGTCAGAAGACCCAGTAGGCGACACCGACGCTGAACAGGGCGGTATCGGCGGTCACCCGCCGGCTGACCACCGACCCGCCGCTCACCAGGGTCAGCTCGGGCCGCGTGAAGAGATAGCCGCCGAACACGTTGATCCCGACCCGGGGAACGACGTCCACCCACAGCGATCCGCCCACGCGCACGGCGAAGCTGTTGCCCACCGCGATCGCCCGCTCCGCCCCCGCGTGGCCGGTGTCGGCCTGCAGCCCGTTGAACGCGTAGCCGGCCACGACGGACGCCGCGGTCGAGGTCCGGCCGCCGCCGAGGCCGTACTGGAGGCCGGCCATCACCGGGCGCACGCGCAGGCCGGTCCCCGACGACACCCCGGAGCCGGTCGCGAACTGCGCCCGCGTCCAGCTGAAGGCGATGGTCGGACCGAGCCCCGTGCCGGGCCGGAGCCGCAGCATCGGGCCGAGGCTGGTCGCGCCGGTCAGGCCGTCGCGCGCCGGGAACATGCCCGTGCCCGACACCCCGACCCCGATGAGCCGCAACGGAGCGTCGCTCGGCCGGGGCGCGAGGGCCGGCAGCCCGGGCCTCTCCGGGCGCTCGCGGGGCGGCGGGCGGGCGGCGTCGACGGCGAGCTGGGACCGGACGCCGGCGACCCCCTCGACGCCGCGGGCCAGCGCCACCGCGCGGTCCGCATCCTCCGCCGAGGACACCGGACCCCGCAGGGTGACCACGCCGCCCTGCACCGCAACGTCGATCGGCGCGGTGCCCAGCACCGCATCGTTGATCAGCGCCGTCTTGACCCGGACCCCGATCTGCGCGTCCCGGACCGCGTCCCGCGCGCCCGCGTACGCCGCCGGTGCGAGAGCGCCGCCGCCCAGCACGACGGCGAGGCACACCGTGCCGGCGAGCCGCGGAACCCCGCACCTGCGTTTCCAAGCCCGGGCGCGGAAACGCAGGCGACGGGGATCGCGAACCACGGTCCGTGTCGTCCTCGTGCCCAACCGAATCCGCGCCGGCTGAAGCGTTGACCGTTGGATCTCCATGTGTTACGCTCGACACATGGAGACCGCGTTGCTCGTCGTCAGCGCAATCAGCGCCATCGCGGCGCTGGTCGGCGCTGTCTCCGGGATGTGGGCAGCCATCACGTCCTCACGAAACTCGAAGAGCATTACACACCTCACGGGCCGCGTCGAACACCTCACGGGCCGCGTCGACGCCCTTCAGGCCCTCTTCGCCGCCAACCTCAAGCCTCAGCGGTCCTGACCGAATCGGCGTCGCGGTGATGCCAACACCGCTCCAGTCCACATCGCAGATTCCTACCCCTGCCGGAAGAACGTCGCGGTGACCGCGTCGCCGACCTGGTTGAAGCGGTCCTGCAAGGCATCGATGAACTCGTGAAGCCCGCCGTTGATGACCTCGGCCGCGTCGGTGTAGTCCAGCTCCGACGCCAGGCGGCCCAGCAGCTGCTCGGCCCGGTTCGCGAAGCGGCGCATCGGGGTGCCGGTGACGCCGTGCAGCGAGAACTCGGCCTGCGTCACACAATAGCCCACCGAGCGCGGAAACGCCCGGTCGAAGAGCAGGAACGCCACCACCGACTCCGACGACACGAGCCCCCAGGTTCGGCGATAGGCCTCGAACCCGCTGGCCGAGCGCAGCAGGGCGCTCCACTGCAGGTCGTCGACGGGCCGGCCGACGTCGGCGGCCGACGGCAGCAGGAGGAAGTACTTCACGTCGAGGATGCGGCTGGTCTGGTCGGCGCGCTCGATGAAGCGGCCGAGCCGACTGAAGTTCCAGGCCTCGCCGTGCTCCATCGTCTCGCTCTTGGTGCCGGTGACGACGTGGCAGGCCCGCGTCACCGACCCGAAGAAGCGGACCGCGTCGTTGAGGGCGAACTGCCTCGCCTCGGGCGCGGTGACGTCGAGGTAGAACTCGTTGATCTCCTGCCAGACCTCCGAGGAGATGATCTCGCGCACGGTGCGCGCGTTCTCGCGCGCCGCGGCCACGCACGACGCGATGGAGTTCGGGTTGGTGCGGTCGATGGTCAGGAACTCGATGACGTTCGACCGCGTCGGCGCCGCGTAGCGGTCGGCGAAGGCGGCCTCGTCGCCGCCGACCTGCACCATGGGGCGCCACTGCTCCTCGGCGAGGCCGGACAGGTCGATCTCGAGGTTGAGGTTGACCCCGACGACGCGGGCGACGTTGGCCGCGCGTTCGAGATAGCGGCTCATCCAGTAGACCGACTCGGCGGTGCGGCTGAGCATGGGGGCGGCTATCCCAGGACCCAGGTGTCCTTGCTGCCGCCGCCCTGCGACGAGTTCACCACCAGCGATCCCTTCGTCAGGGCCACGCGGGTCAGCCCGCCGGGCAGCACGAACGGCTCGCTTCCCAGCAGGATGTAGGGGCGCAGGTCGACGTGACGCCCCTCGAACCGGTCGTCGACGAGGGTCGGCACCCGCGACAGCGACAGGGTCGGCTGCGCGATGTAGTTGCGCGGCGCTGCGGCGATGCGCCCGGCGAAGTCGGCCCGCTCGGCCGCGGTGGACCGCGGGCCGATGAGCATGCCGTATCCCCCGGACTCGTTGGCCGGCTTCACCACCAGCTCGTCCAGGTGGTCGAGCACGTGGGCGCGGTCCTTGTCGCGCCAGCACAGCCACGTGGGCACGTTGGGCAATATCGCGTCCTCGCCCAGATAGTACCGAATCATCTGAGGGACGTAGGCGTAGACCACCTTGTCGTCGGCCACCCCCGTCCCCGGCGCGTTCACCACCGTGAGCCGGCCGCTACGGTACGCATCCATCAGGCCCGGCACCCCGAGCACCGAGTCGGGCCGGAAGCACGCGGGGTCGAGGAAGTCGTCGTCGATGCGCCGGTAGAGCACGTCGACCCGCTCGAGCCCGCGCGTCGTCCGCATGAACAGGGCCCCGTCGTTCACGACGAGGTCGCGCCCCTCGACGAGCTCGACCCCCATCTGCTGGGCAAGGAACGAGTGCTCGAAGTAGGCGGCGTTGTAGACGCCCGGGGTCAGCACCGCGACGCTCGGGCGGCCGGCGCCCCGGGGGGCCACCCCTTCGAGGGTGCCGAGCAGCCGGCTCGGATAGTCGCTGACCGGACGCACCGGCAGGCCGTCGAATATCTTCGAGAATGTCTGCTTCATGACCGCCCGGTTCTCCAGCACGTAGGAGACGCCGGAGGGGCAGCGGAGGTTGTCCTCGAGCACGTAGACGGTGCCGTCGCGGTCGCGGACGAGGTCGGTGCCGGTGATGTGGCACCAGACGCCTCCCGGGGGGTCGAGTCCGGCGCACTCGCGGCGATAGCCTTGCGAGCTGTCCACCACGTCGGCCGGCACCACGCCGTCGGCCACGATGCGGCGGTCGTGATAGACGTCGTCTATGAAGTGGTTCAGAGCGGTGATGCGCTGCAGCAGGCCGCGCTCGATCTCGTGCCAAGCGGCCCGGGAGACGATGCGGGGAATGACGTCGAAGGGAAAGATGCGCTCGGTGCCGTGCCCGTCGTCGTAGACGTTGAACGTGATACCCATCCGGAGGAGGGCGCGCGCGGCGGCCTGCTGGCTGCGCGAGAGCTCGCCGTCGGCCAAGCCCTCGATGCGCTCGACGAGGTGGCGCGCCTCGGGCCGGGGCGTGCCGTCGTCGAACAACAGCTCGTCGTAGAACCCGTCGGACTCGTACCCCTCGAACGTCACGCTGGCCCGCCCCCGCCCCCGATGCCGCGTATCCGGAGCGCAGAAGTTCTCGCGCGACGCCGCGCTGCCCCCCTGCCCTCAATGCCGCGTCCACAAGGCGCGCAGGAGTTTCGCGCCAACGAAACTCCCAACGCGCTGACGCGCAAGCGTCAGCGGGCAGCTTCGCGCGCGTCGGCCTCGAGAATCCGGGCGCCGCGCAGGATGCCGCCGAACGAGTAGTTCGCCTCGTGACAGGCGTACTCGTAGACCCGATCCTCGCTCGCGGGCCAGACGTACTCGCCGCTCCAGGGCGCGGTCCACACCGTCGGGTCGTCCACGGTGAACTGATACAGGAGGGTGTCGGCGTCGATGCGGGAGAACCGCTCCACGACGTGCAGGTTCCGCGAGGCGCCGCCAAGAGCGGGGCTGTCCGTGAAATTGGTGGTGTCGACGACCAGGGTGTCTCCCTCCCAGTGGCCGACCGAGTCGCCGAGCCAGCTCCGGATCTCGGGCGGGGCGTGCTCCTGGTTCATGCGCACGACGCGCGCGTCGTGGACCATCTCGACGAGAATCAGCACCGTGTCGTCGGTCTGCACGATGCGCTTCAGGTTGTTGTAGAGCACCGGCAGCATCGGCGGCCCCGCGGTCGAGCCGAACCCCAGCAGGCACCGCTCGGCGAGGGGGCGCCGCTCGGGGTTGTCGTAGGGCCCCGGCGCATTCAGATCGTCCTCCAGCCACCACGCGGTCCCGGTGTTCGGCCGCGCGAAGGCGGCGGCGAGAGCCGCGCGCGCGGCCTGCGCCTCGGCGGTGAAGGGGGGCTGCCGCCCGTTCGGCGGATCGACGATGATCGAGGTGCGCCACTGCCCGTCTATCTGGAAGCCCCCGGCGCCGCGGTCCATCCAGAACGAGTTGTAGCCGCCCACGTTGCCGGCCGCCCCGGTCGACCCGTCGCCCCCCACCGGCGGCGCCTCGCGGGGCGCCTCGGCCTCGACGTTCCGCTCGTCGGGAATGTTGAAGATCCGCTCCAGGGACTGGCCGCCGGCCGCCAGCGCAGCCGCCTCTTCCTCCGTCAGGGTCAGCTGGTCGCCGTACTCGGCCGGCCGCTGCAGCGGCGTCAGCGTGGCGATGTCGTAGGTGCCTGACAGGTCCGGCCGGCCGTCGGGCCGACGGGGAATGTCCTGGCTCGTTTGCGCGGATGCGGCCGTCGCCGTCAACGCCAGGGCGAGGAACCCGCAAGAGAAGCCGCGCAAGCTCATGGTCGTCGTCGTACCCAACATCGTTCCCTCCATCAGGGCTGCAGCGCCGTGCACGCCCTCCGAAGCGCGTCCGGACCGCCGGCTCTCCGTCAGTCTACCCCGGATGCCGCCTCGCGGCGTCACGGCGCCGCATCGGCCGGCACTTCCACGGGCAGCGCGAAGACGTACACCGCGTTGGTGCGGTCCCCGCCGACGGGCACCGCCAGGTGCTGCCGCCCCCCGACCGCGTAGGTGATCGGGAACCCCGACACCGAGGCGGGCAGGCGCGTGTGGAACAGGACGTCCCCGTCCGCGGCATCGTGGACCGTGAGGTTGCGGTCGGTGTCGGCGCTGACCACGAGGCCGCCGGCCGTCGTCAGCGCCGCGGCCCCGGGGCGGGTCATCATCGAGTGGCGCCACAGGACCCGCCCGCTCGCGATGTCCATCGCGATCAGGTGGCCGCGGTAGGGTTCGCTGTCGGGATGGACGGTGCTGCCCCGCGTGAGCCAGCCCGTGTTCTGGTAATAGGCGGCGCCGGGCACCCTCTCGATCTCGCCGAAGGCCCCGCTGACGCAGGTCGGATGGATTGGGATGTAGAGCGCGCCGGTCTCGGGATGGTAGGCCGAGGCGCGCCAGTTCCGGACGCCGCCGAAGTCGGGACAGAACCCGAGCTCGACGTCCTTCACCGGCAGCATCTCCGGCCGGTAGACGGCCCGCCCCGTCTCGGGATCGACGTCGAGGACGTTCTGGTAGCCCAGGTCGTGCGCGGCGACGAACGCGCCGGTGTCGCGGTCGAGCTCCCAGAGGATGCCGAGCTTCCCCATCTTGAACAGCGACCGGCGCCCGGCGTGGTCGATGAGCACGCTCTCGAACACGTCGTCGAGGTCGTGCGTCTCGGCCGGCGTGAACTGGAAGTACCACGACAGCTCGCCGGTGTCGCCGTCGAGGGCGAGCACGCTGTTGCTGTAGAGGGCGTCCCCGTCGGTGCCGCGGGTCAGGCTGGCCCACGGCTTCGCCTGCGACGTCGACCAGTAGGTGAGGTTGTTCTCCGGGTCGAAGCTGCCGGGAATCCACGAGTCGGCGCCGGCGCGGTAGAGCAGCGGCAGGTCGCCCCACGTGTCGCCGCCCGGGTCGCCGGGCCGCGCGATGGTCGACGTCCGCCACAGCTCCTCGCCCGTCTCGGCGTCGTGGGCCGAGATGAAGCAGACGTCCTCCTTGAAGCGCTCGCACCCGGTCATGCCGGCAACGACCTTCCCGTTGGCGACGATGGGGCCGCTCGTGTAGCGGTAGCCGAGGGCGTTGTCGGCCACCTCGTGGTCCCACGCCACCTCCCCCGTGCGCGCGTCGAGGGCGACGATGTGGGCGTCGGCCGCGTTCAGGTAGACCTTGTCGCCGTAGATCGCGATCGACCGGCTGCGCGGGCTCAGCACCGTCTCGACCATCGCGCTCAGGTCGCGCCGGTACTCCCAGATGCGGTCCCCGGTCGCGGCGTCGACCGCCTGCACGACGTTGGCGGGGCCCCCGATATACATCACCCCGCCGTGCACGAGCGGCGTCGTCTGGTTGACCCCCGGCGGCATCGACCACGCCCACGCGAGCTGCAGCCGGTGCGCGTTTCCGCGGTCGATCTGGTCCAGGGGGCTGTAGCCCCACCCGTCGAGGGTGCGGCGCCAATTGAGCCAGTCGGCGGGGTCGGGGTCCTGGAGCATCGCGTCGGTGACGGGCGCGAAGTCCTGGTCCTGGGCCGCGGCCGGCGCGACCAGGCCGACGACGGCAACCAGGACCATGGCCGCGAGGACACGGCATCGACGGTGGAATCCGGTGTGCATTCGGTGCCTCCCTTGCCGGCGCGAGCCCCCGCGCCGGCCACGCGCCGCGGCCGGGCGGTCGAGTGTCGCGACGATGGGCCCACTATACGGACGCCAGCGGGCAGGGTCCAGAGTGGCGCGCCCACCGATCACCGCATTCGATCGAACTCGCGGGGTGACAGTCCGAGCTCTCTGACGATCTGGAAGAAGAGAGGCGGCCCGATCTCTCTGCCACCATGCAGCGGAATCGTCACGGCCCTGCCGTCGGGGTGAATCCACCGTTCATGGCTCCCGCTCTGGCGGCGCCTGACGAACCCCAGTGCGGCCGCGACCCGGCGAAAATCACGGGCCGTCGCGCTAGGCATGCACGATCTGGGTCGTGTCCGCGGGGAGAGCCTGGCCGCGCTCTGCGTGTTCTTCGGCGATCAGGTCAAACACGTGATGCAACTCGGCCAGCGCCGCCTCGCGCGTGTCCATCAGCGCGTAGCAGCCGCCTATGGCCGGCACTTCGGCAACCCAGCCGCCGTCGAGTTGACGGTACAAGACGATCTTGTAGTCGGCGAGAATCATCCCTCGCAGTATAGCCGGTCGCCGCGCGGCCCGCCCGGCCTCACCCGTCGCAGGAATCGCCGCCAACGTTCCTTCCTCGAGCTCTTGGACCAGGGAGCGATCAGCGCGTCCGCCGCCAGCGGTGCAGCCGGGTGAGGACGAGGAGGTCGAGGTCGCGAACCGAGTCGAGGTAGGCGCTGAGGCGGTACAGCGACGGCAGGACGAACAGGGTCAGCAGGGTCGAGGTCACCAGTCCTCCGATGACGACGGTCGCCAGGGGGCGCTGCACCTCGGCCCCGAGGTGACCGGCTTCGTCACCCCGGACACCACGCGGGTGATGCGGCTGCGCGCGCTCGCCGAGGGGTCATCGCGCGGGTCGACGTGAAGCTGGGCGACCGCCTGCGCGCGGGGGCAGCCCTTCGTCCAGTACGACAACGTGGCCCTCGGCGACCACATCGCGGAGTACCGCGCCGCGGTGGCGGGCCGGCTCGCTCGCGGCTCCCTGCATCGCCCCGAGGCGCTGCCTTCTACTCCGAGCGGAGGACGTCGGTGGGATCGACGCGCGTGGCGTAGCGGGCGGGTCCCCGGCAGGCGAGGAACGCCGCCGCGAGGAAGAGGGCGGGGACGGCCGCGAGCGTCGCGGGGTCTCCCGGCCCGACCTCGTAGAGCAGTCGCGACAGCAGCCGGCCGGCGCCTGCGCTCGCCGCGAGGCCGAGGACGAGGCCGAGGGCGGTCAGCCGGACGCCGCGCCCGACGACGAGGCCGTGGACCTGGGCCAGGGTCGCGCCAAGCGCGATGCGGATGCCGATCTCCCGCTCGCGCTGGCGGACCACGTAGCCCATCAGGCCGTAGAGACCCACCAGGGCCAGGCTCAGGGCCAGCCCCGCGGTCACCGCGGCGAGACCCGCGTGCACCCGCGACTCGCGGGTCGCGGCGCGCCGCAGCTCAGAGAAGGTCGCTGCCTCGGAGAGGGCGATCGAGGGGTCGAGCCCGCCGACGCGGCGGCGCAGCACCGCCAGCCCGTCAGCCGCGGCGCTCCGCGTTCGGATCGCCGCGTAGGCAGTGTCCTGCGGGCTGCCGTACGGCACGTACACCATCGGCCGCGGCGGCCGACGCACGTCGAGATCCGCGGTGTCGGCCACGACGCCGACGATGCGGCGGGGTTGCTCCTCGCCCTGCAGCCACAAGGTCCGCCCCACCGCGCCACGGCGGGGGAAGTGGTCGGCAGCCAGAACCTGGCTCACCACGGCCACCGGCGCACCCGCCGCCGCGTCCGCCCGGTAGAACACGCGTCCCGCCCGCACCGGGATGCCGAAAGTCTCGAAGTACTCGCGGGTGATCGCGTTGAGCTGTATCTCGACCGGAGTCTCGGGTCCCACGCGCGTCGAATCGGCCAGCCGCACCTCGAGACGCCCCGGGCCCGACCCCGGGCGGCGGGTCGAGGCGCTCGCGGCGGTGACGAAGCTCTCGGCGCGCAGGCCGTCGAGGAGCCGGTCCACCGCGGCGGCGGCCAGATCCGGATCGTCCCCCCACGCCCGCGGGAACGACGTCCGCAGGCTCGCGCCGTGGGGCGCGTCGAACCCCTGATCGATCCGTTGCGTGTTCCAGGCGCTCCGCAGCAGGAGGCCGCAACCGAGGACGAGCACCGTCGACAGCGCTACCTGGGCGACGACGAGCGCGCTCATCGCGGTGGACCGGCCGGCCGCGCTGTAGCCTCGGGCCAGCGTCGCGGCGTCGGGCAGGTCGCGGAGGACCCGCCACACCGCGGGCATCGCGAACGCGAACCCGGTCACCGCCGTCAAGGCCAGCCCGATGCCCAGCAGGCGGCGGTCCGGCACGAGGTCGAGCTGATAGGGCACGGTCAGGGGCAGCAGGGGCGCGAGCGCGCTCGACCAGACGACGAGGGCGGTCGCGCCGAGGCCGCCGGCGCCAACGAGCAGGGCGACCTCCGCCCCGAGCCGCCGCGCCAGGTCGGCCCGCGCGGCGCCGAGGGCGCGGCGAATGGCCAGCTCGCGCCGCCACTCCGTCGACCGCGCCAGCAGCAGCGTCGCGAGGTTTGCGCACGCCACGGCGAGCGCCGCCGCCGCCATGAGGCCGAGAATCGCCAGGAACCCGGCGACCTCGTCGCGGAACCCCGGCCACAGCCGCAGGTAGCTCCCGGGCAGGGCGCGCACGCGCCACGGCGCCCCCGCCTCCGGGTAGAAGGCGTCCTCCCGGTCTCGGGCGAGGACCTCGTCCACCGGGTCGATGCGCGCCTGGGCCGCCGCGGGGGAGGCGCCCGGGGCGAGACGGCCGATGGTCTGGAACATCGGGAAGAGGCGGCCGTTCAGGACGTCGCGTCCCCCGAAGTACTCGTCGGCCATCATCGCCGGAATCCAGAACGCGCTCTCGAACGACGGCCATACCGCGCCCCGGAACGCCGGGGGCGTCACCCCGACGACGTCGTACACCGTGTCGTTCAGGCGCACCGTCCTGCCCACGATCTCCGGGTCCGCCGCGAACTGGCTGCGCCACAGGAAGTCCGAGAGGACGACGACGCGGGGCCCGCCGGGGACGACGTTGTCGGCCGGGCCGATCAGCCGCCCGAGGGCGGGCCGCACGCCGAGCACGGAGAAGAACGTGCCCGACACCATCTCGCCCTCGTGGCGCTCCGGAAACGCCCCCCCGGCGACCGTCATGAAGACCCGGCAGAACGCCGCAAGGTCGACGCTGCCGTCGAGCGCGGTCCGGAACTCGGCGTAGTCGGGGTACGGCATCGGCGAGTAATCGGGGCCGCTCGTCACGTACAACGTGACGAGCTCGTGGCCGGCCGCGAAGCGCAACGGCCGCACGAACGCCTGGTCGAGCAGGCCGACGACGAGGGTCGAGCCGGCCACCCCGAGGGCGAGCGTCAGCACGCCGGCCGCCGTCCACCCCGGCTTGCGGACGAGGGCGCGGCCCGCGAGGCGCAGGTCCTGCCGCAGGTCGCCGAAACGGTGACGCCGCCGTTCCCGAGGTTCCCCGTCTCCCATGTTCGGAATCGTAGCCGTGGTCAGCGCCCGGGCCGCCGAGTGACCGGGTTCCCCGCCAAGATGACGGCGACCGTCCGGCCGGCGCGCCAGGCTCAGATCGCCCGAATCGGACCCGGGTAGCGCGCGACGACGTCATCCGCGGTCAGGAGCGTGATGCCCTCGACCTGGGCCTGCGCGACCAGGATGCGGTCGAACGGGTCCTTGTGGATCGGCGGCAGCAGGTCGACGGCCACCGCGTGCGCGCCCGTCACCGGCAGTTCCGTGTAGCCGTTCTCGAGCAGTCCCCGCCGGAGCAGGCGCGGATCGACCCTGAAGTCTCGTCGCCCGAGCGCGTTCTTGACGGCGACCTCCCAGAGCGACGCGGCGCTGAAGACGACCTCGGTGCCGGGATCTTCGACCAGGGAACGCGCCCCGTCCGGCAGGCGCGAGGACACGCCTGCCGCCCAGAGGAGCACGTGGGTGTCCAGGAGGATCTTCACTCGTCACCCTCGAACCGGCGTACGATCTCCGCGGCTCCGATGCGGTCGAAGTCCGGCGGCACGGCGATCCGACCGTCCAGGAAGCCGACCCGGCGCCCGCCGGACGCCGGCGCGTCCACGGCGATCACCCTGACGAGCGGCTTGCCGGCGCGGGCGATGATGAAGGGCTCGCCGCCGGCGGCGGCCTCGACGAGCCTGGAAAGATGCGTCTTGGCCTCGTGCATGTTGACGATGCGCATGGGTCGCGTCCTTGAACTTAGCTGAACTAAATGGACTTAGTTTAAGGCCCCTCCACAGACGTGTCCAGCCCGCGCTAACATCGGCGCCATGCCCTGGATTCGAACCGTGAGCCCCGAGGCGGCCTCCGGCCACCTCGCCAGAAGCTACCGCGCCGCGATGGAGCGCGCCGGGCGGGTGTTCGGCATCGTGCGCACCATGAGCGTGCAGCCGGCGGTGCTGGACGCCTCCATCGGACTCTACACGGCCATCATGAAGGCCCCCGGCGACCTGTCCCTCGTGCAGCGGGAGATGCTGGCCACGGTAGTGAGCCGCGCCAACGACTGCCACTATTGAGTGCTGCAGCACGCCGACGATCTCCGGGTCGAGATCGCACGGGAGGGCGGGGACACGAAGCTGGCGGACGCGGTGCTCGCCGACTGGCGCACGGCCCCGCTCGAGCCGGTCGACGCGGCGCTCTGCGCCTACGCCGAGAAGCTCACGCGGGAGCCGGCGGCGATGACCGCGGCGGACCTGCAGCCCCTGCGCGCGGCCGGCCTCGGGGACCGGGCCATCCACCTCGCGGTCCAGGTCGTCGCCTTCTTCAACTACATCAACCGCGTCGCCGACGCCGTCCACGTCGAGCTCGAGCCGGAGATGCCGCCCTACCCTGACGGATCGCGGTGACGTCCGGGGCAAGAAGAAGCGTGGCCGAGTCCAAGCGGGGCCGCACGGTGACGGTTTCCGGGCTACGATTAGAGGTACCGTCATGAGGTTCCATGTGTCCAACGTGCCCATCTGCAACTACCGCCTGAGCCGCGTCGAATACGACCGCGCCGTAGAAGCAGGGGTGTTCGAGGCGGACGCCAGGCTGGAGCTCATCGACGGAGAGCTACTCGCCATGACACCGGAGGGAAGCCGCCATGCGGCCGTCATGGAACTCGTCGCCGATTGCCTGCGACGGGTATTCGGTTCCGGATTCCACGTACGGCTACAACACCCGCTGGCGGCCGACGACTACTCGGAACCCGAACCGGACGTCGCCGTCGTGACGGGCGCGATCCGCGACTACATGGAGGCCCATCCAGCGTCCGCGGTGCTCGTCGTCGAGGTGTCGAACGAGTCGCTGCACCACGACCGCACCGTCAAGCAGCGCCTGTACGCGCGGTCCGGGATTCCCGAGTACTGGATCCTCGCCCTCCCCGAGGCCCGCCTCGAGGTCTACCGCAAACCGGGTGAAGACGGCTACCACAGCGTCACCAGGCATGCCGCCGGCGACACCGTCGCGCCGCTCGCTCACCCCGACGCACAGATCGTCGTCGACGATCTGCTTCCCTGACTCCGAGAGCAGGACCGAGAGAGAATGAGAGGCCACCGATGAAACGACTTGGTCTGCTGGCGGCGGGACTGGCCCTGACGCTGACCGGCTGCGGCGAGGCCCCCCCTCCCGAGGGGGCGGGCGCCGTCGCGCTCGTCGGGGCGCAGCTGATCGACGCGACCGGCGCGCCCCCGGTGGCCGACTCGGTGGTCGTGGTCCGAGACGGCCGCATCGAGAGCGCGGGCGCGCGGGACACGACGCCCGTCCCCGAGGGCGCCGAGACGGTCGACCTGAGCGGCAAGACGATCATCCCCGGCCTCGTCAACCTGCACGTGCACTACCGGGAGGGACCGGAGGAGCTCGAGCGCCAGTTCCGCTCGCAGCTCCACTACGGGGTGACCACCGCCCGGAGCATCGGCAGCGACACGCCGGAGCGGGTCGGCTACCTGCTCGGGGCCGCGGGACGTTCCGACGCCCCCCGGACCTACACGGCGGGGATGGGCTTCTCCTACCCCGGCGGCTTCAACGCGGCCGGCCGGAACGCCCCCACCACCGAGGAAGAGGCGCGAGCGCTGGTGCGGGACCAGATCGCGCTCGGAGTGCACTTCATCAAGATGTGGGTCAACGCGGTCGCCGAGCCGGGCCTGAAGATTCCGCCGGAGATACGCGCGGCGATCATCGACGAGGCGGTGGCGAACGGCGCCATCCCCGTCGCCCACATCGACGACGAGGCCGACGGCCGGCAGCTCGTCGAGGCCGGCCTGCGGGACTTCCTGCACAGCACCGTGCTGACCTTCGGCCCCGGGGCCGGGGTCCCGGTGGACGATCCCGAGCCGTCAGCAGAGTTCATCCAGATGGCCCTCGACAACGGGGTGTACTTCACCCCCACCCTGTCGATCGTCCAGAACCGCTGGCACTTCGCCGAGAATCCGGAGCTGCTGGACGACCCCGAGCTGCGCGCCGCGTTCGAGATGTACAACCCGGACGCGCTGGCCCGGTTGGACGACCCGGACGTCAGGGCGGAGATCGTCGACGACCCCGGATTCGAGGACCGCAGGGCCGCGTTCCGGCAGGTGCAGGACTTCGTGAAGACGATGCACGACGCCGGTGTCGCGGTCGCGCTCGGCAACGACGCCGGCACCCCCAACGTCCCGTTCGGCTGGGGCATGCACCACGAGATGGCGCTGTACGTCGAGGCCGGCCTGACCCCGATGGACGCCATCGTCGCGGCCACCGCCACCGGCGCCGGCCGGATGCCCCCGGTGGGCGAGGCCGACTTCGGCACCGTCGAGGCGGGCAGGGCCGCCGACCTCGTCGTGCTGAACGCCGATCCCCTCGCCGACATCCGGAACACGCTGGACATCGACCGGGTCATGCGGCTCGGCGAGTGGGTGGACCGCTCGGGATTCGCGCCGGCGCCGTAGTCGGAACGATTCGGCGGGCCGCGGGGGAACGCAGCATCGCGGGCGCTCTCGAGCGCGGCCAGCCCGCCGATCGCGCAGGAGCCTCGCGCACGAACTTCCCGACGTGACCGCAAGGGCGCGCCACGCCCCCGAGCACCGTCCGACCGACCCTCCGGGAGTCGGCGCCGTCCAGCCCGCCCATCGTCGCCTTCTGCTCCGCTGTGCGCCCACCAAACCCTGAGGGGCCCGCGCCGCTCTACGGCGCCGTCTACGGCGCAGACTCCGGGTCGCGCGGCCCATAGTGCGGCGCGGCGCGCCCGGTCTCCAGCGCCCCGAGGTCGGGGGCGCTCCCGGTGAAGCCGTCGGTCACCGTCGGCAGCACCGTCCCGCGGTCGACGGCGGCCGAGCCGGGCCTCAGGCGAAAGTCGAGATCGTCCGCGTCGTAGACGGCCTGGAGCGTGCCGACGTCCCGGGCGTCGAGGGCGGGGACGTTCACGAACACGTCGTATCCCACCCGAACGCTGTTCCGGTCCTGCCCGGTCGCCGCGCTGTACTCCTCGAGCGTCGCGAACTCGCGTAGCTCGAGGGCCGGCGCGTGGTTCGGGGCCCGGAAGTCGGCGGCCACGTCGAACGGCGGGCTCTCCCACCGAAACGGCATCGCGGTGTCCGGCGCGGGGCCGAAGCCGTTGTGGTCCGACGAGGTGTAGTTGGTGAACGTCGTGATCCCGAACAGGTTCGGACGCTGCCCCCGGAAGTCGGGCGGCGCGTTCTGCCCGAGAATCAGGTTGTTGCGCCAGTGCGTGTTCGAGGTGGTCCCGGTGGTCTCGGACAGGATGGTGTTGTTGTAGAACACCACGCCGGCGGCGCCGAAGAAGCGGCTCGAGCCGCCCGGGAGGTTGTAGCCGACGTTGCGAATCCAGTAGACGGGTCCGCCGAGCACCGGCTGGCTGCAGAACGCGTGCGACGGGTGGTTGATGAACAGGTTGCGGAGGACGCGCACGTTGTGAAGGCTCCCGTCCGTCTCGATCGGGTTGTCGTGGGAGTTGGTGATGAGGTTGTTGTAGAAGTCGATCGCGACGGGGCGACGGTCCCAATAGTCGCGCGGCGGATACTTCGGGCCGGCGGGGATTCCGGGCCCCGACGCGACGCTTCCGTCGGGCATCCCGTAGGTCTCCACGTTGATCCCGTCGTGGAAGTCGGCGATGTAGTTGTGGGCCACGACGTGGCCGGGGCCGTAGAGCTTCACGGCCACGTACGACGCCATGACCGGGGGATGGACCTGGCCGTCGACGCCGTCGAACCGCCCCCACAGCGGCGCGTCGGTCCAGCCGATCATCCGCTCGGGGTCGTTCCGGCCGTGGAACCGGTTGTCGGCGATGTAGAAGTTGCTCGACCCCGAGTAGTTGGTGAACACGCCGACCCCGACGTCCTCGAAGCGGCTGTGCTTGACGGTGAGCCCCTTCGCCCCCGCGATGAACTGCTGGCCGGCCCAGATGGCGAACTCGGTGTTGCGAAACGTGATGCCCTCGAAGTACGTGTAGTCGGCCGCCATGACATTGAAGAGGGCGAAGTTGCCGTTGCCGTCGAAGACGACCTCGCCGTCGCCGGCGGCCTTGATGGCAATCGGCCGCTCGGGGGTGCCGTCGGCCGTCAGGTAGTACGTGCCCTCGAACGGAAAGGCGCGGTTGGCCCCGCCGTACTCGAGGTGGTTGTACCGGTAGACGCCGGCGTGCACGAGCAGGGTGTCGCCGGCGCGCACCCGGGGGCGCCCAGCGGTGGCGAAGTCGCCGCCGCCGCACGAGGAGTTGTACGCGCAAATCAGCCCCTCGAACGACGGCTCGATCTTCGGGCCGTCGTAGCCGTGCGGATAGACGTGAAACACCCTCCCGCCCTCGTACGGGACCGGCTCGGGCCGGGTCCGCACGGTCACGGTGCGGTCGGCCTCGCCGATCACGCCGTCGGGATCGGTCATCACGAACCGCGCCTCGTACGCCGTGTCGGGCTCCAGGTCGAGGATGCTCCCGGCGAACATGTTCGGCACGACGACGTCGAACTGGTTGCCCACCGAGATCCGCTCGCGCTGGAGCCGCAGGAGCGGCAGCGCCGGCGACCACGCCGTCTCGCCATGCCGGCGATACGACACCTCCACCGTGGCGTTCCGGTTGTCGTCGCCCCGGATGAACCACTCGAAGCCGAGGTTGATCAGCGTCGGCGGCTCGACGAGAAGCTCTCCCGCCGCGACCGCGTCCCCCGGCGCCTCTCCCCGCTGCGCCAGGACGACACTGTCGCCGCGAAGACATGGCGTGCCGAACAGCAACAGGCCCAAGGCGACGCTGCGTACGAGTTGACCGCCCCTCTCACACACGGACTACCTCTCTCTCTGCGGCTGGGGCAGGCGGCGCGCGCCAAGACCGTGGACCGCGACTCAGCCGATTCCATCGGCGGTCGACAACGCCGGAGCCGTTGCACGGCCAGTAATGCCCCGACGCCATCGCCGTTCACTCGCCGCGTCGCCGATGCCCGCGTCGCGATCTCCACGCTCCCACCGGTCGCAAGCCGCCTCATCGGAACAGCCGGCGTTGCGCGCGAGCACCAGACCTCAGGCACCGCGAAGGGCCGCCCCCACACCAGCCATCTTGCCGAACGTCGGCCGAAGGCGTCCCGAGGCGAGTCAGGCAGCGCTTCGGATCGAGCCCGGTTTCAGGCTATCATCCGACCGTCGTCCGTGCAGGGCGACAACGCGGGAGCCGAGAACACGAGCTCGCTGAACGCGGGTTCAAGGAGAGAAGAAGCCATGTCAAGGTCACGATATCTGTCCACGTTGTTCGCCTGCGGCGCGCTCGTGCTGGGCGGGTCGACCGCCGGGGCGCAGTCGGCGGGAGACACCATCACCGGTGAGGGTCTGCCGAACCCGACCGCGACCGTCACCGCGAACTGGGGCGACCTGCCCGAGGGCCGGGAGTGGGGCTCGACCGCCGGCGTCGACATCGACCCTATCGACGGCCAGGTCTGGGCCTACGAGCGCTGCGGCGCCGGCTCGTTCGGCGCGGGGGTGCCCGTCAACTGCGACTCGAACCCCGTCGACCCCGTCTTCAAGTTCGACCGCGACACCGGTGAGGTGCTGGCGAACTTCGGGGGCGGCGTCATGGTGACGCCGCACGGCATCCACGTGGACGCCGACGGCAACGTCTGGGTGACCGACTTCGCGGGGAACGCGGAGGGGACCAAGGGGCATCAGGTCCACAAGTTCAGCCCCGCCGGCGAGCTCCTGATGAGCCTCGGCACGGCGGGCCAGGCGGGAACCGGCCCCAACCAGTTCAACCAGCCGAACGACGTGGTCACCGGGCCCGACGGCAGCATCTACGTCGCCGACGGGCACAGCGGCCAGGGCATGACCAGCAACCAGGCGATAGCGGCGGGACGCGAGGCGGGCCTCACCGGCCGCATCCTGAAGTTCGCCCCCGACGGCACGTTCATCCGGGAGTGGGGACGCATCGGCACCCTGCACGGCGAGTTCCGCACCCCCCACGCGCTGGAGTTCGATTCGGCGGGGCGTCTCTTCGTCGCCGACCGCGGCAACCACCGCATCGAGATCTTCGACCAGGACGGCAACTACCTCGACTCGCTCTACTCGCACGGGCGCATCAGCGGCATCTTCATCACCCCCGACGACATGCTGTACTCGATCGACTCCGAGTCGAGCATGACCAGCCATGCGAACTGGATGAACGGCGTGCGCATCGGACCCGTGGACGAGGACCGCATCACCGGCTTCATCCCGCCGTTCGAGGCGGAGACGCGGCCCTACCAGGGCGCGGCCGGCGAGGGCGTCGCGGTCGACGCGGACGGCAACGTGTTCGCGGCCGAGGGGCCGAACTCGCTCCGCTTCGCGGGGGGCGCGTTCACGAAGTACGCGGTCGCCGAGTAGCGAAGAGGCGTGTGGCGTCGGGCGCCCGGCAGCCGTTCGGCCGCCCGGCGCCCGACGCGAGTCCGGGCGGAAGCCTCCGCCCGGACTCCTCACTCTCCCCGGCCGCCCGGCCGGGGGCAGGCGTCACCGCTCCTGCATGTGGGGGTACCGGTAGTCGCGCACCGGCACGAAGGTCTCCTTCGTCGTCCGGGTGCTGACCCAGCGCAGCAGGTTCTGCGAGCTGCCCGCCTTGTCGTTGGTGCCCGACGCGCGCGAGCCGCCGAAGGGCTGCTGCCCCACCACCGCGCCGGTCGGCTTGTCGTTGATGTAGAAGTTGCCGGCGGCGTGGCGCAGCCGGTCGTGGGCGACGCCGATGGCCTTCCGGTCGCGCCCGAAGATCGCCCCGGTCAGGGCGTAGGGCGATGTCCGGTCGCACAGGTCGAGGGTCTGCTCGTAGTCGCTGTCCTTGTAGACGTGGACGGTGAGCACGGGACCGAACAGCTCGGTCTCCATGGTGGCGTACCGCGCATCGTGGGCCTGGATGATCGTGGGCGAGATGAAGTACCCGGTGCTGTCGTCGCAGACGCCGCCGCAGATCACGTCGGCGTCGCCGTCGGTCCGCGCCGCGTCGATGTAGCGCTTCTGCTTGTCGAACGAGGCCTTGTCGATGACCGCCCCCATGAAGTTGGTGAAGTCGGTCACGTCCCCGTAGCGGATCGCCCCCACCTCGCCGACGACCTCGTCGCGGCACCGTTTCCACAGGCTCTCGGGGACGTAGGCGCGGCTGGCCGCGCTGCACTTCTGCCCCTGGTACTCATAGGCCCCCCGGATGAGGTTGGCGGTCAGCTCGTCGGGGTCGGCCGAGGCGTGGGCGAACACGAAGTCCTTGCCGCCGGTCTCGCCGACGATGCGCGGATAGCTGCGGTAGCCGGCGATATTGCCCCCGACGGTGCGCCACATGTCCTGGAACACCTCGGTGCTGCCGGTGAAGTGCACGCCGCCGAGGTCGGGATGGGCCATGGCGGGTCCGCCGATCTGCCCGCCCGAGCCCGGCACGAGGTTGATGACCCCCGGCGGCAGGCCGGCCTCTTCGAGCAGCTTCATCAGCCAGTAGGCCGAGAACACCGCGGTGGACGCCGGCTTCCAGAGGACGGTGTTGCCCATCAGAGCCGGGCTCGTCGGCAGGTTGCCGGCGATGGAAGTGAAGTTGAACGGGGTGACGGCGAGGACGAACCCCTCCAGGGCCCGGTACTCGACGTAGTTCCAGATGCCCGCCGCGCTCTCCGGCTGCTGCCCGTAGATGTCGGGCAGGTACGAGACGTTGAACCGCCAGAAGTCGATGAGCTCGCACGCCGCGTCGATCTCGGCCTGGAACACCGTCTTGCTCTGGTTCAGCATGGTGGCCGCATTCACGATCGGCCGGTAGCGGCCCGCGAGCAGCTCGGCCGCCTTGAGGAAGATGGCCGCGCGCGACTCCCACGACATCTCGCTCCACCCGGGGCGGGCCGCCGCCGCCGCCGCGATCGCCTGGTTCACGGTGTCGGCGTTGCCGCGGTGATAGGTGGCCACCTGCTTCCGGTGGTCGTGCGGCAGGATGCAGGCGCCGAGGTCGCCGGTGGTCACCTCGCGGCCGCCGATGATCAGGGGAATCTCCACCGACCCGGCCGCGAACGTCTCGAGCTGCGACTTGAGGTCGGCCTTCTCCGGCGACCCGGGCGCGTAGCTCAGCACCGGTTCGTTGCGAGGGCGGGGCACCGTGACACGAGCGTTGTTCATCGAAAGACTCCTGATCGAAAAGACTCCTGACAGAACCGCGAGCCCGGACGTGGCTGTAAACGATCCATTGTGTCACAGACAGGATCGGTTCCGCCTCACACGCACTCACACGCTTCCCCGCCCGCCCCGGATTCTTGACCGGCCCCAGCGTTCGGGATAGACTCGACGGCCTGAATCTGAGACTCAGTTTCACTTGACTTCCTATCGCGCGTGAACCCCAAGCCGCCGGCGCCAGGAGCCGCCTTCCCGTGCACCAGGGTCTCCACTCGCTCGACCAGCTGCCCATCGGCGACACCGGCGTGATACATCGCGTCGGGGGCCGGCCGCGCGTGGCGCGCCGGCTGATGGAGATGGGGCTGCTGCCGGGCACCCGCATCGAGGCGGTGGGCCGGGCGCCGATGGGCGACCCCCTCGAGGTCCGGCTGCGCGGCTACCTGTTCTCGCTGCGCCACGCCGACGCCGCGCACATCCAGCTGCTGCCGGACGGCCGCGCCGACCTCGAGGAGGCAGATGGCGGCGGCGCGCCGTGCCGCCTGCCGGCGCACGAGAAGCCGGCCCCGGCGGACCCCGCCGCCGGCGAGGCCGCCCGGGTCCCGCGGGTGCTGGTGGCCGGAAACGCGAACTCGGGCAAGACCACCGTCTTCAACGCGCTGACGGGGGCGCGGGCGCATATCAGCAACTACCCGGGGGTCACCGTCACGCGGGCCTCGCGGCGCATTACCCTGCCCGACGGGGCGCCGGTCGAGATCGTCGACCTCCCCGGCACCTACAGCCTGACCGCCAACTCGCCGGACGAGCAGGTGGCGGTGGACGGGGTGCTCGGCCACCACGACGACCCGCCGGACGCGGTGGTCGTCGTGGTCGACGCCGGGGTCATCGAACGGGCCCTGTACCTCGTGTTGCAGATCGCCGAGACGGGCGTCCCCGTCGTCGTCGCCCTCAACATGATGGACGAGGCGGAGGCGGCGGGCGCCGAGTTCGACACCGGGCGGCTGGGCCGCTGGCTCGGCGCCACGGTGGTCCCGACGGTCGCCTCGAAGGGCGTCGGCCTCGACGCTCTCCGCAAGGCGATCGGCGACGCGGTGGCGCTCGCGCCGCGCGCCGACGAGGCCTGGACGGGCCTGCCGCCCCAGGCCGAGCGCGACGTGTCGGCGGTGACGCGGGCGCTGGCCGACGCCGACTTCGGCCGCACCCCGGCCGTGCGACGCTCCTGGGCGCTGTGGTCGCTGCTGTCGCTCGACACCGACGACGGCGCGACCAGCGGCCTGCCCGCCCCGGTGCGCGAGGCGGTGCACACGGTGCAGCGGGACGCCGCGGCCGCGCAGCGGAGCGTCGACGAGGAGATCATCTCCGCGCGCTATCGCTGGGCAGAGGCGGTGGCCAAGGACGTCCGGACCGTCCGGGACCGGGACGACACCCCCACCTGGACCCGGAAGATCGACGACGTGCTGACCCACCGGGTCTGGGGCATGGCTGTCTTCGCGGTGGTGATGGCGGTGGTGTTCGAGGCGCTGTTCACGTGGTCGGAGCCGCTGATCGGCGGCATCGAGACGATGACCGGCTGGCTGCAGAGCGGGGTGAGGGCGGTAGTGCCGGCCGGCAACCTGGCCGACCTGATGGTCGACGGGGTGATTGCCGGGGTCGGGAACGTCGTCGTCTTCGTGCCGCAGATCGCGATGTTGTCGTTCTTCATCGCCCTGCTCGAGGACTTCGGCTATCTCGCCCGGGTGGCATTCGTCATCGACCGGCTGATGGGACGGGTCGGGCTGCACGGCAAGGCGTTCGTGCCGATGCTATCGGGGTTCGCCTGCGCCATTCCCGCGGTCATGGCCACCCGCACCATCGAGGGCCGGCGCGACCGGCTCATCACCATGCTGACGCTGCCGATGATCTCGTGTAGCGCCCGACTGCCGGTCTACGCCCTCGTCACCGCGGTGGTGTTCGCGGGCGCCCCGCGCGTCTTCGGCCTCCTGAGCGCCGGCGCGGTGGTGCTGTTCTCGATGTACGCGCTCTCGGTGTGCGCCACCCTCGGGGCGGCGGCGGTGCTGCGCCGGACGGTGCTGCGCGGTCCCCGCCTGCCGCTGCTGCTCGAGCTGCCCCCGTACCGCCGGCCGGTCTGGAGCAACGTCTTCCTCGTCACCTGGCGCCGGACGCGGAAGTTCCTGGAGGACGCGGGCACCGTCATCCTGACGATGACGATCATCCTGTGGGCGCTGCTCACCTTCCCCCACAGCAGCGACATAGAGACCCGGTACGACGAGGCGCGGGCCGGCATCCTCGCGACGACGACCGACGCCGCCGCGCAGGAGGAGCAGCTGGCCGAGCTGGAAGGCCGGCATGCGGGCGAACAGCTGCGCTACAGCATCGGGGGCCGGGCGGGCCGGGCCATCGAGCCGGCCATCGAGCCCCTCGGCTTCGACTGGCGCATCGGGGTCGGCATCATCGGCGCGTTCGCCGCGCGCGAGGTCTTCGTCTCGACCCTGGGCATCGTGTTCGGCATCGCGGAAGCCGACGAGGAGAGCGTCAGCCTGCGCGAGTCGCTGCAACGGGCGGAGCACGCGGACGGCTCGCCGCTGATGACCCCGCTCGCCGGGGTCTCGCTGATGGTGTTCTTCGTGTTGGCGTGCCAGTGCATGAGCACCATCGTCGTCGTGCGGCGCGAAGCGGGAGGCTGGGGCTGGCCGGTCTTCATGTTCGGCTACATGTCGGTGCTGGCCTACGTCGCGTCGCTGGCGGTGTACCAGGTCGGCTCGGCCCTCGGCTGGGGCGTCTGATCGCCCCGTCGCCACGCCGCCCGGTGCACCCGGGGAGTGACCCGCCATGACTTGGCAGGATCCGATCGTCGCGTTCATCGTCGGCTACGCGGTGGTGGCGCTCTATCGGCATCTGCGCGCCCTCGTCGGCAGCGCCGCCCCGCAGGCGCAGTCGAAGGCGTCGTGTCACGGCTGCGACGACTGCGCGACCGACGACGTCGCCCCGCCGCGCCGCCCACCCGCCGCCGCACCCCTGCCGCCCGGGAACCTCCGGGTGCACTGAGCGCACCCCTCGGCCACGCCCGGATAGCACGAACAACCATCGTTTGCCGTCAGCGCGGACTTCGCGTAAGATGGGCTCGGAGGTTCGATGCCGAGCAACGACGCGCGCTGGATTATCGGGACCGTTATCGTCGTGGGGGGCCTGCTCGCGGCACAGATCGCCGGAGTGACCGGCGGGGTGAACGCCCGCCTCGACCGCATCGAGACCGACATCCGCGCTCTCGACGCCAGACTGCGCGCGGTCGAAGTCGCCCTGGCCAAGGTCGATCAGCGCCTCGCCACGCTCGAACGCCTCCACCTTCCCACGCCCGCGCCGGGTGAGTGAGCCGCGGAATCGCCCGGAACACCCCGCAATCAGCCCGTCGGCTCAGGCCAGCGCCGTCAGGGTGGCTTCGAGGAGCTTGTAGAACCGGCCCACCGACGCGACGTGCACCCGTTCGTCGGGCGAGTGCGGGAACTCGATGCGCGGCCCGAACGAGATCATGTCGATGCCGGGCACCTTCTTGCCGAGAATGCCGCACTCCAGACCGGCGTGAATCGCCTTCACGTCGGGGTCGCTGTCGAACTTGCGCCGGTGCACGGTCTTGACGACCTCGAGCAGCGGAGACTCGAGGTCCGGCTTCCACCCCGGATACGCGTCTTCCTCCTCGACCGCCGCCCCCGCCAGCGCCCCCACCGCCCGCAACCGGCGCCGCATCGCCTCGAGGGCCGAATCGATCGACGACCGGCTGCTCAGCCCCACCCGCAGCGCGCCGTTTCTCCGCACCACCGTCGCGAGGTTGACGCTGGTCTCCACCAGGTCGGGAATGTCGTAGCTCATCGCCTCGACCCCGTGCGGCAGGGCGTTCACGAGGCGGAGCACGCGCTCCGTCGTCGCGCCGTCCCAGACCGCGTCGGGCCGCGGGATCGCGTCGGCGGTCAGGCGCATGCCCGGGTCAGCCGGAGCGTACTCGTCGCGGATGGCCGCGACCTCCCGGTCCAGCGCGGCGAGCAGCGCGCTCTGGCCGTCGGCAGGGACCACGACGGTGGCGAAAGCCTCGCGCGGAATCGCGTTGTGGGCGCTGCCCCCCTCGAAACGGGCGAGGTCGTAGCGGTGCCCGCACAGGCCGACGGCCCAGAGGGCCCGCCCCAGCAGCTTGACGGCGTTCCCGCGTTGCAGGTGGATGTCGACGCCGGAGTGGCCGCCCTTGAGGCCGGTGAGGGCGACCGCGAGGGCGACGCCGGCCTCGGGCGCGGGAGCGGCGCCGAGCTCGAGAACGAGCTGGGTGTCGCCGCCGCCCGCGCACCCGACGTACAGGATGCCGTCCTCCTCCGAGTCGAGGTTGATGAGCTGCCGCCCCTGCACCAGCCCGCCGTCGAGACGGGCGGCCCCGGTCAACCCCGTCTCCTCGTCGATGGTGAACAGCAGCTCCAGCGGGCCGTGCGGGAACGCCGTCTCGCCCATCACGGACAGCATCGCCGCCACCCCGATGCCGTTGTCGGAACCCAGGGTGGTTCCGGTGGCGGTCAGGTACTCGCCCTGCATCCGCGGCACGATGGCGTCGCTGGCGAAGTCGAACGCGACGTCCGCGTTCTTCTCCTGAACCATGTCGAGATGCGACTGCAGGATGGTGATGCCGGCGCCCTCGTGCCCCGGCGTGGCGGGCTTGCGCACGACGAGGTTGCCGACCGCGTCGGCGTGGTGGGCCAGGCCGTGGCGGTCCGCCGTCGCCACGATGTGGTTGCGCATCCGCCCTTCGTCCTTCGACGCGCGGGGAATCGTGAGGACGGTGTCGAAGTGCCGCCACAGGGCGGTCGGCTCCAGATCGCTGACGAAGGTCATGGCGTCTCCCGAAGGGTCGTGGAGGTTGTCCGAACTCGCTATCCTACACCGCGGAACGTCGACCGGTGGATCGGGGCCGCTGCCTCGACGTCCGATGCTGGACGAACGGCCCCGGGCGAGTGTCGATGTATGATGCACTGACTCGCACCGCATGCTTGCGTTGACATGCCTGAAGACGATCGGACGACAGGTCGGATCGGCGCCGCGGCAGGCGGCCCGCGCCGGGAACGATGCGATCGGCGCCGCCGTGGGCCTCGCGGAGCGGCCCGCGCGACCGCCATCGCCGTCCTGATGATGGCGACGCCCGCGGGGGCGCAGACGCAACCGTCCGACGAATCCTCCGCCGCCGAGAGCGCCGTCGGCGCGCTGAGCCCCGCCTCGCTCGCGCGCATCCGGGCTGCGTTGCGGGCCGACCGCGAGCGGTCCGGCCGGGCCGTGTTCGGCGATCCCGACGACGGGTGGATCATCCCCCCGCGGCCGCCCGTCGATCTGGCCCCCGGCCTGGGCTTGATCGAGGGGCTCGGCCTCTTCCGCGACCTGACCCGCGGCCGCGAGCCGGCCCCGTTGGGAGGCCCGGGCCACTGGGCGATGATGGACCAGATGCAGCCGCGCGAGGTGTCGGAGGTGGCCCTGGCGGATGGCCTGGCCATCGGCACCGTCTCCGCCTTCGCGGTCGGGCTGCCGTACGTCGTGCGGAGGGTCGCCGGCTGGTTGTCCGGCCCCGGCTCCGGCGCCGCGCTCCCGGCCCGACCGGTACTGACGTCGACGCAGGAAGCCGCGGTGCTGGAAGACATGCGGGCCGACATCGGGGTGGTCGACGCGACGCTGCGCCAGCGCGGCCGTACCGTGGCGCTGTCGCTGCTCGTGCCGGCCGAGACCGAGCCCCGGGCCGCGCGCGTGATCGGCGAGCGTTTCGTGCGCCTCGTCGGCCGGCGGTCGGCGGCGGGGCCGGACGCCTTCGACTACGTCGTCAGCGTCCGCTCGCCCGACGCCGTCATCGCGCGCGGCGGCAAGCCGACGAGCGACCCCCTCGTCCGCTGGTGACGTGCGGCCGCCCCCCCGCGGTCGCCCCGCTTCGACCTTCACCCTTGCCGTCTTCCGTTGCTCGGCTGACTCCACCCCACCGGCGGCGCTCTCGCCGGGTCCCCGTCCCTTCCGGCCGAGCGTCCGCGTGGCCGGACCGGCCGAGCCCGGGCGGCTACAGGTCCATCACCGCGTCGATGTCCGGGTCGAGGGCGGGGGGGCGGCGAGGCCGCGGCTACAGGTCCATCACCGCGTCGATGTCCGGGTCGAGGGCGGGGGGCGGCGAGGCCAGCGAGATGCCGAAGAACAGGGTCATGGAGAGCAGCAGGGCGACGAACCCCCCGTTGATGCCCCACGGCATGGCCACCCCGAACAGCTCGATGCCGAAGTTGACGACGAGGCTCGCGGCGATGGCGGCGTTGGCGGCGCCGGCAGTGGCCCGCTTCCAGTTGAACCCGATGGCCACCGCGGGCACGAGGGCGGCCGCGAAGGTGCCCCACCCGAACGCCCCGAGCAGGGCCACGAGGTCCTGGCGCGAGTAGAGGACGAAGAGGGCCGAGCCCACCGCGAGCCCCACCGTGGCCACGCGCGCCCAGAACAGCTCGTTCGCCAGCGACCGGCCGTAGAGCGCCCGCGGAATGTCGTGCACGACGGCCGCCGCGCCGAGGTTGAGGAAGCTGTCGGCGGTCGACATGATGGCCGCGAAGAGCCCGGCGAAGACGATGCCGGCCAGCACCGGGCCGGCGTGGAGCTGCAGGAACTGCGGCGCCGCCTCGTCGGGGTTGGCGAGCTCGGGGTGGCCGCCCTGGATGACGAGGGCCCGCATCGCGAGCCCGATGCTCAGCCACAGCAGCGAGCAGATGGCGTAGCCCACGGCGCTGACGGGCAGGCTGCGGCGGGCGTCCTCGACCCGCCGGTTCATCATCAGCTTGGTGATGACGTGGGGCTGGCCGGCCCCGCCGAGGGTGAACACCACCAGCCACGACAGGGACCCGATCATGCCCAGCGTGCCCCAGGGGCTGATGGCCTCGGGGTCGTCGGCGACGAGGGTGGTCACGATGCCGCCGAGCCCCCCGTCGACCGCGGCGAGGGCCGCGGCGAACACGAACACGGCGGCGACGATCATGATCGCGCCCTGCACGAGGTCGGTGTACACCGACGCGAGGATGCCCCCGGTGACGCAGTAGAACACCAGCACCGCGCACGCGACGGCCATGCAGGTGACGAGGGACACCTCGGGGATGAACGACACGTTGTTGAGGATGTCGCGCAGCACCGTGGCCATCGCGAGGATCTGGGTGCCCAGGTAGCCGACCACCCCGAGGAGGATGGCGACCGCGGTCAGCAGCCGGGCGAGCTCGCTGCGGTAGCGCGCGGCCACCGCGTCGGGCAGCGAGATGGTGTCGCGCAGCTCCGCCACCATGCGCAGGCGCTTGGCCAGCAGGTAGTACACCGAGCAGAACGCGAGGGGGCTCACCACCGTCATCCACGCCGAGCTCAGGCCCATGCGGTAGACGAGGCCGGGGCCGCCCACGAAACCGAACCCGCTCATGACGCTCGAGAACACCGCGAGACCGGTGACGAGGACGCCCAGGTCGCGCCCCGCCATGAAGAAGTCGCGGGTGGAGGTGGTGCGGCGCAGGGCCCACACGCCGACGCCGACGCAGGCCGCGAGATAGGCGGCGACGAAGGCGAGCACGACGAGGGAGCGCGAGTCGTCCATCGGGCGATCAGCTGGCGGGCGGGGGCGCCGGACTGCGGGCGGGGTCAGTCGGACCGGCCGCGACGCCGAGAGCCGAAGGACGCCCTGCCGGAAGCCTGCGCCGCCGAACCGCGCCGACACCGGGAGGTCCGGGGGGACGGCGGGCTGAACCGCCGGGCGACGCGCTCCAGGCGAGGATCTCGCGGAAGCGGTCCATGTCCCCGGGGGTCACGATCTCCCGATCGAACAGCAGGACGTAGAACCCCACGACGAGGAACTGGGCCGGCCAGAACGCATAGAGGAACCAGGCGGTGGGAACCGGCAGGGCGAGGAACGCGGCGGATGGGTCGGTCAGGTAGCCGCGGTACGAGACCACCATCATCGTGACGGTCGCCGCCAGCACGAGCCCCGCCGCGGCGAGCGGCGCCCGCGCCCGGACGCGCCGGACCCCGAGAGCCAGACACCCGACGACGAGGGCCAGCTGCAGGATGCCGAAGACCCACGCCAGACCCAGGACCGGCCCGTGCCGGCGGGGTCCGGACCCGCCATGGTCCATCGAGGGGAACCGCGGATGGGTGGCGCCGGACGCGGACACCGCCCCGGCGCTCCCGTCCGGACCCGGCCCGTCCCCGGACGCGGCAGGCTCCACCGCGACCGCGAGGGCCAGGGTCAGGCACAGCGCGAGCAGCAGGCCGAACAGGACGATGGGCAACCGCGACGACGGTTCGGGCATATCGGCCGCAGTGTACCCCGGCCACCGCCGGCGCGGAGCGGGCATCCTGCGACCGCCCCGGGCGCCCGCGGCGGCGCCGGGGCGTACCCAGACCGGGCCGCGAGGGTAGAATCGTGGTAGCACCATGGAGAACACGACACGACGGCGGGCGAAGGGCGCGCGGTGCGCGGCAGCGGCGGGGCTTCTCGCGGTGCTGGCCGCGGGCGTGGCGAGCGGGCAGCGCGGCGGCGTGTTCCGCGAGTCGCGCGACCACCCCGCCATCGGCTACACCGAGGGGGCGCGGAACGACGCGGTCACGGCCCTGAACGAGGCGGTGCGGTCGGGCGCCGTCGAGCTGGCGTTCGACCCCGCCAGCGGCTACCTGCGGTCGGTCCTCGACGCCCTCGACATCCCGGTCGAGTCGCAGGTGACGGTCTTCTCCGAGACCAGCTTCCAGGCCCGCTGGGTCACGCCGCAGAGCCCGCGCGCGATCTACTTCAACGACACCGTCGCGGTGGGCTGGGTGCGGGGCGCCGACGTGCTGGAGATCGCGTCGCTCGACCCGGTGCAGGGGGTCGGCTTCTACTCGCTCGACCAGCAGCCGGCCGAGCGCCCCGAGCTGAGCCGCAACGAGCAGTGCCTCGCCTGCCACCTGTCGTGGGACACGCTGGGCGTGCCCGGCCTGATGACCCTCAACACCCTGCCCCTGCCCGACGATCCCAACGCCTACGCCGTCGGCTGGGTGACCGACCACCGCAGCCCCCTGGAGGACCGCTGGGGAAGCTGGTACGTGACCGGCGCGCCGCCCTCGCTGAGCCACCTGGGGAACCGGACCGAGCCGTTCGAGTACATCCCGGGCGGCGGCGACCCGGCGCCGGTGCTCGACACCCTCGACGGCGTCGTCGATCTCGACGGCTACCCCACCCCCTACAGCGACCTCGTGGCCCTGATGGTGCTCGAGCACCGCAACCACATGACGAACCTGCTGGTGCGGCTGGGCTGGCAGGCCCGCGTCGACGCGCACCCGGGCGCGGCGGGGAGGCGACCGGCCCGCGGCCAGCGCGCCCCCACCGTCGAGGAGGCCGCGGTCGAGCTGGTCGACTACCTGCTGTTCGTCGATGAGGCGCCGCTGCCGCCGGGCATCGCGAGCACGTCCGGCTACGCCGAGGTCTACTCGTCCCTGGGCCCGTTCGACAGCCGGGGACGCTCGCTCCACCAGCTCGACCTCGACGCGCGGCTGCTGCGGTACCCTTGCAGCCCCCTCGTCTACGCCGAGGCCTTCGACGCCCTGCCGGCGCCGGCCCTCGACGCGGTGTACCGGCGCATGTGGACCGTGCTGTCGGGCGCCGCCGCCGAGCCCCGCTACGCCCGGCTGTCCCGCGACGACCGCACCGCCATCGTGGAGATCCTGCGCGAGACCAAGCCGGGCCTGCCCGACTACTTCCAGGGCGAGATCGGCTGACGCGGATCCGCGAGGGGTTCCGCCGATCCTGGAACCGGTCGCCGTTGACGTCGAAATGCGTCAGCGCGGGGACCGACTGGTGAAGTTGGCGCCGACGGTGCTCTCGACCCACAGATCGGTCAGGTTGCCGAACTCGGCAGGAATGGGGCCGCTCAACCAGTTGGCCTTGTTCGTCCAGTCGGCCCCGCCGTTCGCGCGGTAGACAGCCACCAGCGCTGCCCGGTCGGTCTCCGCGCTCCCCTGCGCGCGGGCGTCGCCGGTCCAGGCGCAGCCGATAGCGAGAGCGAAGACCGCAAGGGGCCTCATCGGGTTGTTTGCGGGAGGGGGCGAAATCCTGCGTTTGGCTCGCGCGTCTCGGTCCTCCGGCTTCAGGACGCAAGGACCTTCTGGCCCTGCTCGCGCAGCCCGCCTTGCGGGTTCCTTGGGGCGTGTCCCAGGAGCCAGCTCCGAAAGGCCTTCACGGCTGGCTTGCCGCGCGAGTGCGACGCGATGACCAGGAGGTACGGGGCGGTCGCCGCCACCGGCGAGTCGAACAGGGCCACCAGCGCGCCCTGGTCCAGCTCCCGCGCGATCATCACGGAGTGTCCCAGGGCAACTCCGAGCCCATCGACCGCGGCCTGGACGACCATCGTATAGAGACGAAAACCCGAAGCCCGAGACAGGTCCGCCGGAGAGACGCCGTGATGACTGAACCAGTGCGACCAGTCGGTCGTCCAGTGCAGGTCGTACACCAGCGGCCAGCTCTTCAGGTCGCCGGGTTCCCGCGGCCGGCCCCGCGCGGCCAGGAGCCCCGGACTGCACACGGGAAACAGCGTCTCCTCGAAGAGCTTTTCCGAGTGCAGGCTGTGCGGCACCTCGTCGGTGAAGGCGATCCAGACGTCGAAGTCCCGGCGCTTGGGGTCGACGGGGCCGTGGTCGACCTCGAACTCGATGGCGATGTCCGGGTGGGCCGTCCTGAAGTCCGCGAGAAGGGGCATCAGCCACTTCTCGGCGACCACCTCGATGGCCACCAGCTTCAGCAGCTCGGTTTCCTGACGGTCCCGCCGCCGTTCCGTCACCCGGCGGAGCTCGGCGAAGATGCGCTCGATGTCGCTGAGGTACGCGCGGCCCTGGACGTTCAGACCCACGCCGTGCGCGTAGCGCTGGAACAGCTCCGCGCCGAGATGCCGCTCCAGCGCCTTGACCCGGTAGGAAATGGCCGCGGCCGAGACGCCCAACTCCTTGGCGGCGGCCGCGAAGCTGCCATGACGAGCGGCGGCCTCGAAGAAGCGCAGGGCCTCCAGAGGCGGAAGATCGACCATCGACATGCTAACAACGATATCGAAACCCGAACGACCATGCCACCTTGGGCCCCAACGAGCTGCTTGACCCTGAGGTTGTCTATTTACCCTCAGACTCAACAGTACTTTGCGTTGTGCCTGCTTGCCTCTCCGAGGTAAGGTTGCTCCCAGATGCTGAGACTACAAGGCACTTGGGCTCCCATGCTGGGGCCGCTATCGTCAGGTTCCCCAACCCTCCACATTTCCATGACGCGTCGCCGCCCCGCGGCCCCGACGTGTTCCCGCGCCTGCGCTCCTTCCTGACGACCCTCAGTCAGCCCCGACGCTTCGATGCCGGCCCGGAAGCCGCGCGCCGCGCCAAGCTACGTTTCGGCAGCCTCACAGCGATGAGGGCCGGTGCTGGCGGGTCTGCGGCTTGGGCGTAGCGCGGGCGCGCAGGAGACCGACGTCATCCTCCCCATCCGGAACCGGCGCGGCGGCGCGCCGGTGACGTCGGACGTGGTCGACGGGCTGGCGATCCGGTCTTGCGCGGTGGTTCCTACGAAGGAGGCGGTTGGAGGACTTTGCGGACGAGCACCCGTTGGGTGTCCCGTTCCCCCCAACCTGCGCGACGCGTTCCGCGCCGGCGACGTCCGGCTGGCGCGGTCGCGCCGCTACGGCGACATCCGAAGGGGCGCGCGCTCCGCACCTCAACGAGATGCTGTCCCCCTGGGCAGCAGGTAAATTACCCCTCAGGCACCAATGTACTTTGCGTTGATGCCGCTCGCTTCCCTGTTGTATGGTTCACGTCCCTCCCATTCGGCCGCGACCGCGAATGACAGGTGCACCGCGGGGGGACCCACGGCGAGGTCGCGGCGTTCTTGGCCGCCACGATTGATTGTAAATTACGACCCCAGTGCCGGCGCGTACCGGCCGGCCCTGCGGTTGCCCCCGACGGATGTGACATGTTCCCGCGCCTACGTTCATTCCTGACGACCTTCTTGACCCAACGCGAGCGTTTTGAGGAAACGCTCGACGAAGAGATGCGATTTCATATCGACGCCCAGACGAAGGACCTCGTCCGCACCGGGGTTCCACCGGCGGAAGCGGCGCGTCGCGCGCGGGCGCAGTTCGGCAGCATCGAAGCCTTGAAGGCCGACTGTCGGCAGGCACGCGCCCCGTGGAGCACCGGCGACCTGAGCAGTGAAAAACCATTGACCACGACGAGCGGACGAGCCGGATCCGACACGGCGTCGCCGCGCAGGCAGCAGCGATGTGCGCCGGGAACATGATGAACAGAAAGTCCGGCCCTCTCCCCGGCACTCTCGGCCTCTTAATCCTCAAGGTCCTCTCCTTGGACAGCCATCACGGCTACGGGGTGCTGCTCCGCATTCAGGAGATCTCCCGAGATGCCATCAACGTGCCGCAGGGGTCGCTATACCCCGCGCTCAACCAGCTCGAGGCCGAGGGGCTCATCGGGTCGCAATGGGCGAAAAGCGCAAACGGGCGCCGTGCCAAGTACTACCGGCTGACCCGCGCCGGACGGCGTCAGCTGAAGGTAGAGGCGGCACGGTGGGAGCAGATCGCCGAGACCATGGCCGCCGCTCTCCGGGCATCGCCAGCCGCTACGCCCACTGCGACCGTCGGGGCACCACCAGCGGCGTCCTCACGGCTTTGAAAACTCGCAGCGTGAAACGGGCGGGCGGCCGGGCGCGCTCGCGACGAGAATTGTAGCCCGACCATGACTGGATCCCGCCGCCGCTCGTTGCCGACGCTGCTGGCCGCCGCCCTCTGCGTGGGCCTGACCGCCGAGGCCGCCGCCCAGGGGAGCGCCGCGTCGGACCGGGCCGCCCTCAATGCTCTCTACGACGTGATCGGCGGCCCGAGCTGGGCTCACAGCACCAACTGGAAGACGGCGGCGCCGCTCGAGGACTGGTACGGGGTGGCGGTGGACGAGCACGGCCGCGTCAGCGGGCTGCGCCTCGGCGGCTGGGTCCAGACGGCGGGCGAGTTCGTCGGCAACGGGTTGACGGGGGTGCCGGTGCCGGCGGCGCGGGCCGGGCGGCGGCGATCACCTCGCCCGGCGGCGGACGGAGCGTGCTTCCGGGCTCGCGTCGCCGCCGAGCCCCGCCCGGGGAAGGGACGGCCCGGGTCCTCGCCGGCTGCCGGCGGACCGTCCGCGATCCCCCCCAAGGTGCTCGCGGCGGCGGCCCGAGCAAACCAGCCGGTCGGCTATGGTCACCGGTCAGGCGACTGCAGCGCCGGGCGGGCCACACCACGCTACCCGGCCCACGATGCGATCGTCCGCGGTCGTGGGTCTCGGCAGATGAGCCAAGCTGTCGCTGACCAGGCTCCACCGACCGCCGACCTGCCGACAGCGCTTGACCACCAACGCCTCGCCGATGCGAACGACGAACAGTTCCTCGTCCACCGCGACGCGGCGGTCCCGGGCGACGACGACGAGAGCGCCGTCCGCCGGATCCAGCGAATCGCCGGCTGCCCGGACGCACGTCAGGCGAGCCGATCGCGCCCAGGACGGCAGCACCCTCTCCGCAACCGCGATCGACAAGTCGGACGACTCCTCGAACTCGACCTCGCCGGTATCCGCCTCGAACCGGACGTGCTCGGCGAACGGAATCATCCGCGTCGTCGACCCCGCAGCCATCTGAGGCAGCTGCTCTGCCGCCTCCGTCGCGAGCTCCGTCATCTCCTGCACGAGACGCATGCCCTTGCGCAACGTCGACGCTACGGCGTCCTGGTCGATCGCGTCCACCGCGTCGATCACGCTGGCGTCCGAGGGCAGATCGAGCGCCTTGGTGAGCTCCGGGGGGAGCAGCGGAGACTCCACGCCGCCCGGCTCCGCCGGGGCGCTGAACAACCGCATCCCCATGACGGACGCGATCGACTGGAGGGTGGTGTATCGCGCCGCCCGGCCCTGGACGACGCTTCGAAGCTGGCCGATCGGAATCCCGGTCCGCGTGGCGAAGGGTCTCAGCCCTTCCGTCTCGATCCGCTGACGAACCAGCTCTACAAAGGCATCTACTCCGTAAAGTGTCATCGGCTCCCGTACGGACTTCTCGGCCCAATGCTGTTGGGGACGGCGTCCTGTACATCTGCGCATTCGATTGCAGCTACGCGGATAACGCAGACAGCTACGAGATCAAGCTCCGGATCGACGGGACGCGTGGCCGTGTCCGCGGTCATCGTCTCCACCCCCTGACGAGCAGCGCCAGGGCCGGCAGGACGGCGCCGGCCGCCGGCAGCGCGGGAACCGGTGTCGCCGCCTGCCCCAGCTGCACCGCCACCACCTGGCCGTCCTGCCAGTCGAGCCCGGAGTCGTCCCACACCGCCACCCCCTTATCGGGGAAGCTTCGGTTGTGGTCGGCGAGCTCGAACCGCTCCCCGTCGACCAGCCACGCCAGGCCGCGGTCAGTCGGCAGGATGCCCGATGAACCTCGCCGCTCGGCGCCGGCGAGCAGCGACCGCGGCGTGTTGGTGATGTAGAACAAGTCGACAGTGTAGGTGTAGCCCCCGAACGTGAGCTGCCGAACGCCCGGGATGTTGCCGTACCCTGCGATCCGCCAGTAGCCGTAGAACTCGCTCCCCTCGGGGTCGAGCCGCTTCTCGACGCGGACCTCGCCGGTCCGGATGACGGTATCGGCAGAGGCCGGCGCGGCAACCGCGAGCAGCACCGCCGTGAGCAGAATGGGTCTCATCGTTGCGTCCTCCTTCGCCGCTGCATGCGCGCGGATCCGCCCAACGACGGCGTGCTCCCCAGGCCCCTTGAGGCAGCGGGGCTGAGCCGGGTGAGTACGAATGCAGGCGGCTACCCGTGGAGCGCCGACACGACATCGCGGCTTCGCGCGTCGCACCACGCCCGTGATGCTGCTGGTCGAGCCGCCATCTTCGGGACTTAACCCTCCCCATGGATACTTGACGTTCGTGAGACCGAAAGCGAACGGCTCGGCGCCGATGCGATGCAGATGCGGCGGATGAAGAGGCGCTCGGGGCTTGGCTGGCGCTCGGCATCACGGTGGCGCTCTTCGGACTGGCGCACCTGGGCAATCCGAACTCCGTGGACTTCCCGGATGGGTCGACGGGAGGAATTCAACGATGCGACAGCTCGCCGCCGGCGTTCTGTTGTCGGCACTGACCTTGTCGGGGCTCCCGGCCACGGGCGAGACGCCGACATCGCCTCCCGAGCTATGAGGAATGCTCGGCGCGGCAGTTTCTCAGCCAGGCTGCGATATAGATCAGCCTGGGTTAGTGGGTCGGGGTTGGGCACGTGTGGCTGCCATTCTCGGGGCACTGCAGGGGTACCGCCCGGCACGTGTTCCGTCGGCACCTACGGTGGCAATCGCTTGGATCTGTCCGACATGCTCGGGAACGTAGCGGAGTGGACGTCGCGCTGCTCGGGGGGTGATTGTGGCCGCCGCCTGCTCCACGGTGGAAGGTGGGTCGACGATCACACCTCCAACTTCCACAGCTCCCGTGCCCCTACAGACTATCGGTCCACCCTCCACGGTTTCCGCGTTGCGAGGACCCGGGAGTAGCCGGATGCAGAAGCTAACATCAGAGCTGGCGCGGGGGCCAGATGATTCAACGCTGGGTGGCGAGCGCGCTGGTAGAGGCGGAGCCGCCCTTCCGGCGGGTGCGGGGTTACCGCGACCTGTGCTACCCGGTCGCTGCCCCAGGACGCACTGGCCCCGCCCGCGGTGCGGTCGCTGACGGGCGTAGAATAGACTACCTCGGCGCGGAAACAGGGAGTCCGCCACTCGCAAGTTCAACAACGAGAGGGACAATCCCCCACCCAAATCAAGACGGTCTTGGCGCTGACCGCCCCGACAAAGGCACAGTGTCCCCACCACTCTCTACCGTCATGCCGTCCTGGCCGCTGAAGGCGACGGTGAGCACGCCGGACCTGGGCAACAAGTCGTGACGGAGCGCAGGCTCCCACGACGCGCAGGACGTCCACCAACCCGACGACTGGAGGTGTCCGGCGTCCACGGCGCCGGAGCGCCACGGGAGTGCGAAGACAGTTCGGGGCGACCCTCCGGGCCGCGAGACAGCTGTCGCACGAGGACCAGACCGAGGCGCCCTTGACTCCAGCGGCTCTATATGGACTATACATACATGAAGAGCGCCGAGGTCATCAAGCGCCTCCGGCGCGAAGGCTGGCGGCTCCACAGCACGAAGGGCGGCCACCACCACTACGTGCATGACACGAAGCCGGGCCGCGTGACCGTGGTGCATCCCCGCGAAGCGATCCGCATCGGCACGCTGAGGCGGGCCACACCGGCAACGCCCCCGTGAGCGTCGTTGACGTAGTCCTTTGTCGTCCGACCCGGGGGGCGAAGACGGCCGGAACCTGGCCCACCGCTCACGCGCCCGTCAAGTCGATCTCGTTCGGCCCCGCGGCGATCTCGATCTCGTGCTCGCTGTGGTCGAGGCCGTGGATGACGGTGGCGGTGTAGCGGCCGGGGATGACGTCGGGCAGCGCGAAGCGGCCGTCCCGGTCGGCGACGACGGCGTAGGGCGCTTCAACGACCATGATGTCGGCGAACATCTCGGTGTGGGTGTTGCAGATCACGGAGTACTCGTCGCCGATCTCGAACGTGTGCTCGTAGGTCGTGCCCATCATGGTGGCGATGTTGAAGATCGACTCGCCGTGGCTGTCCTTCACGTGCACCGTGTGCAGCTCGTCCTCGCTGTTGGTGAAGTCGATGGTCTGGCCGGCCCGCACGAGGATGAACCCGGGCACGAACTGGCGGCCGATCTGGTCCATGATCCGCGTCTCGTCCGGCAGCGGCACCTCGATCTCGGCGTGCGGGTCGAGGAGCACGATGGACACCAGCATCCCCGTCGCGGGGCGGGCCCGGCCGGCGACCTGGGCGAGGCCGACGGGGGCCGCGGGCGCATCGACCTCGGCCGCCGCCCGCGCCGGCCGCGGCTCCGCCGCCCCGGCCGATTCGGCGGCCGGCCTCGGCCCGGCCGGCCGATCGCGCCCCGGCGGTCCGCCGCCGGCCGACTGGGGGCCGCCGCCGCAGGCGCCGAGCAGCAGGGAACAGGCGAGCGAAAGGGAGAGGAACAAGGCGTGATGCGCCCGCATCCGCCGATTCCCGGCACCGGACATGCGGTAAGGTGGCAGCAGCATCAAGCCGGTGATCGTACCAGAAGTGCGGGCTCGCGGGGACGTGCCGTCGCGCCTGGTCTTGTCTCGGTTGGATTGGACGGCGGCTCGGCGCGCGGGCGAAGCAGCCACAGGGGAATGGCCCCGAAGGAGCACACACGATGACGATCTCGATACTGCGGCGCCTTGCCGCGCGCGGCCATGGCGGCCGGAACCCTGCGCGGGCCCGCGGCGATTTCCAGGCGGGGGGCCGCCGGCGCGCCACCGGGTCGTGCTGCGCGATGCTGGCCGCGGCCCTCGTCGCGGCGTCGGGCCTGCCCGCGGCGGGCCAGGAGCGGCCCGCCCTGACCACCGAGGCGGACTTCCTGCGGGCGATGGAGGAGCTCTCGAACTGGGGCCGCTGGGGCGCCGACGACGGGCTCGGGGCCGCGAACTTCATCACCCCGGCCAAGCGAAGGGCGGCGGCAGCGCTCGTCACCGAGGGCATCAGCATCTCGCTCGCCCACGACGTCATCGAGGAGGACGCGGTAGACGGCGGCACCTACCTCGAGCGCGAGGTGCTGCGGGTCAGCGACACCGGCGCCGCCGATCGATACCGGTACACCGGCACGTACCACGGCAGCATCCACAGCCATCTCGACTCGGTCGCCTGTCACGTGATGTTCGAGGGGGTGGGCTACAACGGGGTGAGCCGGGAGCAGATCGAGACCTCGGGCGGCTGTCCGCAGGGCAGCATCCACGAGCTGCGGGACGGCATCATGACCCGCGGCATCCTGTTCGACGCGACCCTCCTGCCGGGGCGGGCGACCCCCGAGGGCTGGCTCGAGCCCGGCGAGGCCATCACCTGGGCCGACCTCGAGAAGCTCGAGGAGATTCAGGGCGTGCGGGTGTCGGAAGGCGACGTCATCCTGCTGTACACCGGGCGCTGGAAGCGGCGGGCGGCGCTGGGCGCCTGGCCCACGTCGGAGGGGGTCGCCGGCTATCAGGCCGACGTCGCCTACTTCCTCAAGGAGCGCGGGGTGTCGTTCATCGGGCACGACATGTACAACGATGTCTCGCCCCACGGGTTTCCCGAGAGCGTCGGCCTGCCGCTGCACCGGCTCGCCCTGGTGGCCCTCGGGGTGTCCATCTTCGACAACCTCGACTTCGAGCGGCTCGCCGAGGAGGCGCGGCGGCTGAACCGCTACGAGTTCCTGTTCACGGCGGCGCCGCTGCGCATCAAGCAGGGCATGGGCTCGCCGCTGAACCCGATTGCGACGTTCTGAGGGCCGGGACCGTCGCGAGGTTGCCCACTGCACCCTCGGGCGCAGCCCGTTGCCGCGGTCTCGTGCGCCTGGCGCACGGCAGAGTGATTCTCGTCAGGGTCCCAATCGGGCCCGTCCAGCCCCGTCGCGGGGGCGGGCGGACCGAACCCGCGGTGGGCGTATAATCACCGTCCGGACTCGCAACAGACGCGCGGCGAGAACCGCGCACCTCGGGCGACGGCGCCCGACGGGGAGGATGCAGATGTCGATCCCGAAGAGAATCGTCCCGCTCGCGGCAGTCGCCGTGGTGGGGCTGGCGGTCGCCTGGGGCAGCGGCCTGGGCACACTCGAGACACCGCTTCAGGGGCAGGGGAAAGAGGCCCCCATGTTCGAGGTCGATCCGTTCTGGCCGCAGCCGCTGCCGAACCACTGGCTGCTGGGCTCGACCATCGGCGTCGACGTCGACACCCAGGACCACGTGTGGATCGTGCACCGCGCCTCGACCCTCGCCCGCAACGAGATTCCCGCCATCTCCGACCCGCCGTTCGCGGACGACTGCTGCGCCCCGGCCCCGCCGGTGCTGGAGTTCGACGCCGACGGGAACCTCGTCGGCCACTGGGGCGGCCCCGGCGAGGGCTACGACTGGCCGTCGTCCAACCACGGCGTCACCGTCGACCACATGGACAACGTCTGGGTCGGGGGCAACGGGGGCGGCGACTCGCACGCCCTGAAGTTCACCCGCGACGGGCAGTTTCTGCTGCAGGTCGGGGTGGCGGGGCGCGCGCCCGACAGCCTCAGCCTCGACAGCTACGGCCGCATCGCCAAGATCTCGGTCGACGGCGACGCCAACGAGATCTACTTCGCCGACGGCTACGGCAACAAGCGGGTGGCGGTGGTCGACGCCGACACCGGCGCCCTCAAGCGCTTCTGGGGCGCGTACGGCAACGAGCCTGACGACAGCCACGACGAGCGCTACGTGCCGGGCGGCCCGAACCTGCAGCAGTTCATGAGCCCCGTGCACTGCGCCGAGGTGTCGAGCAGCGGGCTGATCTACGTGTGCGACCGCGCCCACGACCGCATCCAGGTCTTCCAGAAGGACGGCACGTTCGTCGACGAGATGCTGGTGATGCCCAACACCACGGGCTCCGGCGCGGCCTGGGACATCGACTTCTCGCACGACGCCGATCAGGCCTACATGTACCTGGCCGACGGCGTGAACCAGCGCATCCACGTCATCGACCGCGAGAACCTCGAGCACCTGACGAGCTTCGGGGACGGCGGGCGGCAGCCCGGGCAGTTCTTCGGGGCCCACAGCATCGCGGTGGACTCGGCCGGCAACATCTACACGACCGAGACCTACGAGGGCAAGCGGGTCCAGAAGTTCGTCTACAAGGGCATGGGCGAGGTCACCACGATGAACCAGGGCGTGGTGTGGCCGACGAGCGGCGACTGACGATCTTCGACCGGCGATGAATCGGCGCGGCATCCCTTCGGGGATGCCGCGCACCGGCGTTCCAGCGGGACCCGTTCCCGCGATGAGTTCGAATTCGGGGGTGTTGACGATGCGGAATCGGTCCAGGGTGGTCGCGGGAATCGTGGGGGCGATCGTCGCCGCGAGCTGGACGCTCCTCTCGGCCGGACAGTTGCCGCTGGCCCCGGTAGGCACCCATGGACAGACGGTCACTCCGGTGTACGAGGGCTGGTACCCCAATCCCGACGGCACCATCAGCGTGTCGTGGGGCTACTTCAACCGCAACTCGGAGGAGATAGTCCGCGTCCCCGTCGGGGCGGACAACCGCATCGAGCCGGGCGGCCCGGACCAGGGGCAGCCGACCGTCTTCCTGCCCCGCCGTCACCGCGGCGTGTTCACGGTGGTGGTGCCCGGCGACTTCGGCGACGACGAGGTGCTCTGGACCCTCACCTTCCGGGGCGACAGCCAGACCATCCCCGGCCACCTTCACCGCGACTGGCTGCTTGACGCGCTGGGCGGGAACACCCGCGGCGACACGCCGCCCGCGGTCAGGTTCGCCGAGGACGGCCGCGAGTTCCGGGGGCCGGGCGGCGCGCCCGGCGGCCCGCTGACGGCCACCGCCGGCGAGCCGATGCCCCTGGCGGTGTGGGCCACCGACGACGGCGTCGCCCGGCGGCCCGGCGCGGAGGCCGACGCCCCCCCGCCCCTCGTCCGCCTGTCCCTGCACATGCATCAGGGCCCGGGCGAGGTGACCTTCGCCGACCCCGAGATCGAGATTGCGGAGGGCGACCCCGAGCGGGTCGAGACCACCGCGACGTTCAGCGAGCCCGGCGAGTACGTCCTGCGGGTCTTCGCCAACGACCGCTCCGGCGGCGGCGGCTCGCAGTGCTGCTGGACCAACGCGTTCGTCCGGGTGAACGTCTCCTGACCGGTTCCGGCGGCGACCACGTCGGCGGCGCCCCCCTGCACCAACGCGTTCGTGCGACGGAGTGGGCCGCGAGGCCGTTCAGGGACGGCCGTCGTCGCCTCGGCCCACGATCCCGGCTTCACCCAGGCGGGCGAAATCACCGACGGTGAAACGGTGGCGCGGAATCGCAACGGCGGCCCCGGGATCGGGCAAGCCCATCTCCGCCTCCCTCTCCGATTCGCGCCGGAACGTATCCGTCCGTGCTGGTTCCATCCCGATCTCCAACCGCTCGACCGGCGACCGCTCTACCGGCGACCGGCGACCGGCGACCGGCGACCGGCGACCGGCGACCGGCGACCGGCGACCGGCGACCGGCGACCGGCGACCGGCGACCGGCGACCGGCGACCGGCGACCGGCGACCGGCGACCGGCGACCGGCGACCGGCGACCGGCGACCGGCGACCGGCGAGTGGTCTCGGTCATGCGCTCCAGCCTCCTTCCGTGACTCCGCCTGCTTCGACCGACGGCGGCTCGTGCCGACGGTCGATCTCCCACCCCGAGTTACTTCCGCCATGCTACTACGGCCGCATCCTCCGAACGGGGAGCGGGGGCGTGGGGCAAAGGGCAAGGCGTGGCGGGTCCGGCGGCTGACCCGCTTCTCCGTCCCCCTCACACCCGGGTCGTGGTGATGACGGGCTCGAGGGGCGTCCGGTAGAGCGCGTGCAGGAAGCAGGTCTGCTCGCCCATGACGAGGCACCGGCGCGCGAAGTCCACCCCTTCGCGGGTGTCGAGGTAGACGTGGGTCTCGACCGCGCCCGCGGCGCCTGCGGGCGGTGCGTCGGCGCCCCGCAACGCTCCGGGGCCGGCAGGGGCCGCGGCGGGGCTCGAAGACACCGCACCGGTCGCGGCGCGGCCCGAAGAGCGCGTATCCTGCACGATGCGGTAGCCGTGCAGGTCCTTCCCGAGGATCGCGGCGTAGCGCCCGAGCTGGGTCATGAAGCAGAAGGCGACGCCGGCCGCCATGTAGCTGACGGCGGAGGGCGCGGCGCCGCTGCCGCCCTGCTCCGGCGCCTCGTCCGACAGGAACCGGAACGTCGACCCCAGGGGGCTGTGGAGCTGCTGCTCGATCTCCTTCACGCCATCGGAACGCCGCCGGCAGACGGCCCGCAGGTGGAGCTGCCGGCGCTGCTCCGCCCGCAGGCTCGTGCCGGCGCCGCCGGCCACGCCGGCCACCGGCGTCACCGCTTCGAGGCGCACGACCGGCACCCCGGCGGGGTCGGCCGGCGCGATCCGTGAGAACGCCGCGGCGGGGTCGACCGCGCGCCCGCCGTCCAGCCGCGCGGGCCGGCCCAACTGCGCCTCGGCCCCATTCACGGCCAGGGTGAACCGCGACACGTGCGGCCGGCGCAGCACGTCGTAGACGGAAGCTCCGCGTACCGCCGCGGCCACCAGCTCGCGCACTTCTTCCTCGCCGCCGTCGGCGTCAATGCGCACCTCGAGCTCGACCGGCAGGGCGCCGCCGGTCATCGTGCCGTTCAGGGCCGAGCCCTCCATGGTGTAGCGGTTGTCCTGCACCAGCTCGAGATCGCGAACGGTCAGGCCGCGGGCCCGGGCCGCGTCGAGCACCGCGTTCATCCAGGACGACACCATGCCCACGGTCATGAAGCCGAGCGGGCAGGGCGCGGCGTCGAAACCGTCGAGGTACGGCCCCTCGTCGCTGGCGAGCCGCCACTCCCCGCCGGCGGAGGAGCGGACGATCGCCTCCTTCTGCATGCCGGAGAGCGACCGCGCCCACACCCGGACCCCCTCGCCGCCACCGGGCGGCGGCCCCTCCAGCCCGAGCGCGTCGGGCCGGTCCACCGCGAAGAAGACGGGCCGCGGGTCGTCGCCGAGGACGTTCTCGGCGCCGGCGGCGGCAGTTCCGGGACGTTGGGTGACCATATCCTGTTACCCGTTGGAGCGACGCGGGCCATTGTGACACACTGGCGCGGCGCTTCCGGTCCGTCGGGTGGCCCCCCCTTGGGCGCCGTCGACCGACCGCACCCGAGGAGATTCGATGCAGGCATCCGCCCCGACCGCCAACGAGCCTCCCGCCCCCACGACCCAGGCCTTCGCCGGCGTGGCCGCGGCGGTGCTGCTCGCCCTCGTGCTCCTCGGCCTGCCGGGGCCCGAGACGCTGTCGCCCGAGGGCCAGCGGATGGCCGCCATCTTCGTGGTGGTGCTGGTCCTGTGGGTGACCGAAGCGCTGCCGGTGGGGATGACGGCGCTACTCGCGGTGGTGCTGCTGCCGATCTTCGGGGTGGCCGACCTGCCCACCGCCTTCACCACGTTCATCAGCCCCGTCTTCTTCTTCGTCCTCGCGATGTTCGTCGTCGCCCAGGCGTTCATCAGCTCGGGCCTCGACCGGCGCTTCTCGCTGTGGCTGCTCTCGAAGGCGGGCACGGACAGCCGCCGCGTCGTGTGGGTGTTCATGGTGGGCACGTGCCTCGTGTCCACCATCATGTCCGACGTGCCCGCCACCGCGATCTTCATGGCCCTCGCCGTCGGCCTCTTCGACAAGATGGGGCTGACCCCCGGCCGGTCGTCGTTCGCCAAGGTGGTGATGATCGGCGTCCCCTTCGCGGCCCTCATCGGGGGCGTGGCGACGCCGGCCGGCAGCTCCATCAACATCCTCGGCATCTTCTTCATCCAGGAGTACGGCAACGTCACCGTGCGCTTCCTCGACTGGATGGTCATCGGGGTCCCGATGGTCGTCGTGCTGCTGCCCGTCGCCACCCTCATCCTGCTGCGCTTCTATCCGCCCGAGATGGACCACGTCACCGCCGTCGGCGACGTCGCGGCCGAACGGACCGCCCTCGGCCCGGTGAGCGGACGCGAGTTGCGGGTCCTCGTGGTCCTCGGCACCATGATCGTGCTGTGGATCCTCAGCACCTGGTACCCCGCCCTGAACGTGGTGATGGTGAGCATCCTCGGGGCCGTCGTCATGTTCCTCCCCGGCATGCGCATCTTCACGTGGAAGGAGGTCGAGCGCGGCATCGGCTGGGAGGCGCTGCTGATGGTGGGCGGGGTCACCGCCCTCGGGGCCGCCTCGGTCGAGACGGGCTTGGCGCAGTGGCTCGTCGACGGCTCTCTCGGGGGCCTCGAGGACTGGGGCGCCCTGGGCATCGTCGCCCTCGTGAGCGCGTTCACCGTCGTCATCCACCTCGCGCTGCCCATCGGCCCCGTGATCAACACGGTGCTGATTCCCCCCCTCGCCCTCCTCGCGCTGTCGACCGGGCAGAACCCCGCCCTCTACGCGCTGCCGGTCGCGTTCACCGCCTCGTGCGCCTTCCTGCTGCCCCTCGACGCGGTGCCCCTGGTCACCTACACCAAGGGCTACTACCGCATGCTCGACATGCTCGCCCCGGGCACGCTGCTGTCGGCGGTCTGGGTCGTGCTGATCACGATCCTGATGGTCTCGCTGGGGTCGCTGGTCGGCTTCCTGTAGCGCGCCGCCCCGGTGTTGCCACGGCAAGGCCGCCGCAGACAGCTCGCGCGGCTCGGCAGGGGTCTGCGCCGTGGAACGGCGCGGACTCCTGGAGGGTTGGTTGGGCGCCCAGCGGAGCCGAAGGCGACGATGGGCGGGCTAGGAGTCTGCGCCGTAGAACGGTGCAGACTCCTAGCAGGATTGGTTGGGCGCCCAGCGGAGCCGAAGGCGACGATGGGCGGGCTAGCGGCCCGGGCGTCCTTCCGCAAGAGACTCGGACATCGGCAGGAGGGCGCCATGCGCGCTCGCGGCGGGCTCGGACCGACAGTGGAGCCAGAGGGCCATCAAGCCGAGCCAGAGCGCGTGGGCCAGGAAGAGATGCGCCATCTGCAGGCCGATAGGAGCCAGCAACAGGGCGTCTAGAGCCCCGGTCGCCATCTGCGCGGCGAAGACCGCGGCGGTCGGATAGAGCGCCGCGGGCGGGCCGTCCCGCCGGACCCCGGCAAGCCGCCGCCACAGCCAGACGAGATAGGCACCGAAGGCGACAACGGCGACGGGGTGCCAGACCCGGAGGCGGATGAGGTAGTGGGCGCCGCCCGAGAAGTCGCTCCGGACCCCGTCGAGGAACGACTCGGACGGGAAGACCGTCGAGGCGAGGGACGCGGCGGTGCCGAAGGCACTGACCACGATGAGCCCGCCGAGGGCGGCCGCCACGAGCCGGTCGGGGCGGCCCGGCTCGAGGGCGGCCGCCGGCCGCCGGGGGCCGGACCACCACGCCGCGCACGCCAGCGCGCCCATGAGGAGATACGTGTTGGCGAGGTGGACCGGCTGGACGAGGGCGCGGGCCAGCGAGACGTTCATGTCGACCCACTGGAAGACGACGAGGGCGGCCCCGATGAGCGACTCGACGACCATGAACGCAAGGGACAGGGCGGCCCAGTAACGCGCGCGGTGGCCGGGCGGAAACCGACGGCGCGACCAGACGGCGAGGCCCGCGACCGCGAGCAGGGCGAGGCCGCTCGTCGCGCGGTGGGTGAACTCGACCAGGGTGTCCGTGCTGTCCGCCGGGGTCGTTCCCATTGAGGGCGAGAGCAGCTCGCCGCACAGCGGCCACTCGTCGCCGCAGCCGTCGCCGGCGCCGCTGGCGCTGACGAAGCCGCCCCACAGGACCACGAACAGCGTGAACGCGAGGGCGGCCCAGGCGGCCGCGGTGTAGGAGACGCGAGAGCTCATGGCGCGGACATCTGCACGAACGGCGTGAAGGCGAATGCGGCCCGGGCGGCCGCCGAGCACGCGGCGCGAGGAATCGTGGCCCAGACGTCAGCAGCCCGCCGGCCCGGGGTCACCGCCTTGCGGCACGGCCCGACCAACCGCTTTGGCGTCCACTCCCTTCTACGGGGCGGCGGCGCCCTCGGGCAGCGCGAGTGGTCCAATCCTCGCAAGTGACTATAAAAACTTGACTTACTGATGCGCCGCCGGTTGTGGTCCCCCCGTCCATTACCACACTCCGCGCGGGAATCCAGAAGACCATCCGAGCCGTCCGCGGACCGGTCCAGACCGTGGTCAGTCTACTTCCCGCCGTCGTTCAACGCCAACAACGGCGGCCAGAAATCCGCAGCCGGCGGGCTGCCGGCGCGAGTCGGAACTCAAGGGCCGCTAGCAGCTAGCGTTTACTTCGACACGAGTCGTCGAACGCGCAGGGCGCGACACGACGGAGCTTCGCGCCGTGAAGGCGAGATCGCGGGAGGTTCCGCTCGCGGGCAAGCCGGGGAACCGGCCAGCCCGAGCGAAACCGAGGCGGACGCCTTGCGTGGCGAGCTACGGCGCCTGCTGCTGCAAGCCATCGATGAGCGGCGGACGGCCGATCCGGGTGTTCTACGCGTTCGACCCGCGACGGACGGCGACCGTGGCCGATTCGGCGTCAGCGGCTCGGTGCTCAACCGCCGTCCAGGCCGAAGCGGTCCGGCTCGAGCACGGCCCAGGCCGTTCCGCTCGAACTTGTCGACCACGGCCTCGATCTGCGCGTCGGGCGCCCACGCGATCACGCCGGAGGTGTCGGCGACGGCGGCTACGATGTCGGGGTCACCGCGGCGGACCTCAACGCCGTCGCGCAGCTTGCCGGCCGCGGCCCGCTCGCCGAGCAGGTAGTCGACCGCCGCCTTGGCCGAGCCGGTCCCGCGGGCGATGAACTTAACGTGCATCGTCTGTCTCCTCGCCGACGTGGGCGACCTTGTCGAGCGTCAGCGCGATGTAGACGAGGTTGGCGATGATCTCGACGGCGTCGATGGCCGAGGCGTGGGTGTGCAGGACGAAGACCTACAGGACAGCCTTGAGCGCGGTGAAGGCGCCAGTGAAGAACTCCAGATACGACGTGCTCAACGACCCTCCGCGCAGGCGCAGTTCACCGATCTCGCAGGCCCACACGTAGCTTTCCGGCCACGACTTTGGCCGTTCCTTCCAGCCCGTCGGGCAGGGCAGCGTGCGGGCGCCGTCCGACTCGGACCTCCAGATCCCGACATACGCCGACGGCAACCGCAGTCTGTCCGCGTCCCATTCCGGATCTTCTCTCCCGAAATCGAACCCGTAGATGACTTCCACGCCGTGTCGGACGATCTTGGGCGACACCCAATCGATCGAATTCTTGTCGTACCCACTCCACTTCCCCTCGGTTTCGCCAAGGGCGTCCGTCATCCCGCAGTCATCCCAGGCCGCATCCAGCAACCGCTCAAGTCGCTGCTCCACCCCGCTCGCCTTGCAGACGGTGTAGGCAGCGAGCTCGTCCATGCCGATCTCGATACTCATGCCCCGCTCCTCCATGAACCTCAGCAGCTCGTCCATGAGCTGCACGGCTTCCCCGCCGCTCCGGGTGCTCGCGGCCCAGCACCGCAGCCATTGGTAGACCTCGAACCACCTGAGGCACTCGAACCTCACGCTCGAGTCCGTCACCTCGAAATCCGGGGTCTCGGTGCTCCCTGCCACGTGGACGAGGGTCTTCGTCTCTGCCGTCAGTCCACGAAGACGCCGCTCGTAGGCCTCCAGTTGAGGCCTCTCGGCCGGAGCGCCCATCTTGTGCTCGACCATCACGACATGGCGCCGGCCTTCGGCGTCACGGGCATCGATCCACATGTCCGGCCGGGCGACGTCGAACGTCCTCTGCGTCTCGATGTCGGCGGTCTCCACGTCACGTCCAATCAGGCGGCCGGCATAGGCCCGGCCCAGCCTCGGTTGGCGGTCGAGCACGGCCGCGAACGACTCGGTGAACCAGTCCTCCTTGGGCTGGCGACCCTCCGTCGGACGATAGCGGAACAAACGCTTGAACAGACTCTCCATGCGCTCGTACTCCCTGGCCCTGGAGGCGGCGACATCGTCGAGCGCCGTCGGGACACGTCCGGCCGGGCGACGACCGGGCTGCCGACCGCCGGATTCCGGGATGGCGCACCGGACCGGAACCGGTGGGGTCGGCAGTCCCGGCGTTCACGCCTCCGCCGCCCGCGGCGCACCCGGCTCCGGGTCGTGCGCCGGGATCCTCAAGGACTGCAATATCCCGGCCGTGGAAACGTCATCGGGTCATCGGGGTCGCTCCCCTCGATCGGGGTCGCTCCCCTCCCGGCTCCCGGCGCCCACGCTCGTCCCCCTCGCCAAGGCTCGAGACCCCGGCTGTCGGTGATGCTGATCGAAGTTCCACGCGGGTCCTCCGCGATACAGCGGCCGGGTCCGGTGGTAACAGGTCGGACGCACAGCCGCAATGCGAATCAACTGTGTGGATGACTGACTGCTTCGTCCACCAGCGGAGCCAGATCTCTCCACGCGTTGAGCAGAGTCTTCACCAGTCGGTCGCGATACGCCTTGAGGTTGTCACCCTCCCAGAACCTGCCAACCGGAGGATCTACCTCCACATAGGCCGGCCACCAGCCGCTCCGACGTGGAAATGCGGGGCACCGCTCCTTCGCAAAAGGTTGTCTGTAGCGTTCCGCGTTCGTTCTGACTCCGCAAACCAAGTGCCCACCCGGCGAGAAACGCGCCGACTTGCGGTTCCATTCCAGTCTCACATCTGGGTCGTTGCCGCCCTTGGGCCAATCTTGTCGGCGCAACCCCAATCCTCGCCAGTCTCCCACTTCATGGAAGAACGACTCGGCGCCTTCAGCGGCGATCTCTCCGGCCCCGAGTGCCGCGTTGACATCGCCCTCGAGACTGCGGTAGAAGCGATCCACGAACTTGGCGACTTCGGCTTCCAGCGCCGCCCACTCCCGGATCTGGGCTTCATGCTCCAGATAGAACTTGATCGGTTCGTCTTCGATTCGGTTCATCCGAACTGCTCCTGGAGCGTCCGCAGGTAGTTCCTGACAACATCGACCGCGACGGCATCCGTGGACGCGGGCCGTGATTCGTTCAACGCTGTCTCTATCATCGTGCCAACCTCCGGCCATGAGAGGGTCCTGAACGCGCGCAGAGCGCCCGGTGTGGTCGCCGTGCCGGGCTTGCGGCCGTTCGGGGTCAGGAACAGGAACTGCGGCGCCTTCTCGTTCTTGAAGTTCGCGTACAAGTCGTCGCACTGGCGGGGCTGTTCCGTCGCGTCGACCTTGTTCTCGATGACGAGCGTGAAGTCCTCGCCCCACACGACGAGGTCAGCCTCTCTGTCGTTGCGCCACTGCGAGAACGCCACCTCTCTGACTGCCAGGGACACTGGTGCCGGCTCCCCTGTGCAGTGTTCCACCAAACGCCTGACCAGCCCACAACCGAGTCCGTGGCGGCCGGTCGGCTTCAAGAGCCACCGGAGCATGCGTGAATGCGTGTTTTCGGCGCGGGCCTGATCGATGATGGCGAGGAAGTCCGACGGCCCGGCCACCCACAGGCCGTCGGAAACGAGACGGCCGTGCTGACGTTGCATTTCCGACATCGCCCCGCGCCAGGCGGCCATGCGCACTCGAGTCCAGTGCGCCGAGATCTCGCCCCATTCGCGTTCCATCGCACGGAACTGCGCCTCCCACAAGCGGACTCGATCAACCGGCGTGACACCGAGGGACATGGCCAGCACCGATCATAGCCAACCCGAGACCGGAACGCGAGCATCATGCGAGTCCTTGATGGCGCGGGTGAGTTGCTCTGCGGCCGGCGAGGCCGGGATACGGCGCCGGTGAAGACGACGCAACCCGTCGTCTCCGTGGGAGACCCGGCCGGCCGTGGGTGCCGGGGACGCCTCGCTGATCGTGACGAGCTTGAATCTCGGGCAGCGCCACATGGATGAGAGCCAGCGGACGCTGACCGTGCCGAAGCTGGCGAACCTGTACGCGGGGCGGCCGCCGGCTTCCGATGCCGCCAAACCGGCCGCAGAGGCGGACGAGACGGCCGGCTCCGGCCAGGGCCGGCTGGCGAGGCTGGCGAAACTGCGCCAATTGGCGGCGAGGCCGGCCAGGCGCCGACTCTGGGCGGGGGCCGTCAAGCGGATCAAGCAGGAGGAGGCGCGGGGAGCAAGCCGTAGCCGACGCGACGAACACGCCCCCGGGTACCCAGTCTGCGGGCTGCGCCGGTCGGTGAACTCAAGGCCGGGGGCGGACCGGGCAGCATCGACATCATCGCCACGATGCCGCCGCCGGCGCGCGGCAGCGTCGAGGGTGGCGTCTACGGTGACTTGGGCCAGTTCGCCGCGCACGCGCTGAGGCCCTGCTGACCCGGGCCGCCTTGGCGCGCCTGCCCGAGGTCCTGCAGCAACTCCCGGGCGCGGTCCCGAGGCGACCATCGACACCGCTCCCCGCCGTCGGCAGGGCCGTGCTCCAGGAGCGCCCAGAGGATCTCGCCGCGCTCAACTGAGCGGAGCCCGAGTCAGCCAGCGTGGGCGGGTGGGCGAACCCCGCGGCTCTCCCGCTCCCGCACGAACCTCCAGGCGGTGTCCTTCTCGGTGGTCGCCCCTTCCAGAGGGCAGGCCCTGCGCAACCGCGCAACCGAGACCATCGAGGACGTCTCCGCACAACATTCGCCGGCATCACTTTCCCACCTCGATCAGTAGCCGGCAGTGGTCGCTCGGGCCCCATTCGTCGACGCCGTTCAAGGCACGCGTCCGGATGGATTCATGGAAACCGCGGGAGGCGAACACGTGATCGAGCTGGTTGTAGGCGTCGGCAGGAGAGCTTTCTTTGGTGTTGTCGGAATAGAACGTCGGGACGTTCTTCGTGTCCGAAGGCGCGTGCGCGGGAACCGTATTCGCTCGCCGGCCGTTCGGATACCAGGGGCCCATGTACTCGAGTCCGAGCGCCTCCATGCGGTCCCAAATCGTGCGGCAGCGTGCGTACCAGAGCCGCTGGTCGCTACGTTCCCTCCAACCGTAGTCCGCGCCGTAGTCGATGTTGAGATCGCCCGCCGCCAGGATGCGGTGCGGCTCACGGTCCGCGTTGGCGACAAAAGCGGACAGATCGGAAAGGATTCGGTGCGCTGAGGCGTCCACATTCCAGTCGGAATCCCTCTCGGTGCTCGGATGAGGCGCCCTCCAGGCTGCGTACATCGACACGACGATGAACGGCGGCTCGCCGTCCGTTGGGGTGACCCGGGCGGCGGCGATGGTCTGGATGTCGCTGATCCTGATCGTGTCCTCGGACCTCGGGCCAATCGGGGTGACCGGCTTGAACCACTCCACCTCCACGCGATTGGACAGTTTCGCGATCTTCGGCCAACGGCGCCCAGAGAAATCCCTTTTGGATTCCCGCGGATCCCAGGCGCCTTGTTCGACCAGCGGCCCGACGTCCACGCGATCAGCGACGTCGGGCGGCACGATGTGGGTCGTCTCCTGCAACAGCGCGACGTCCGCTCCCATCTCGGCCAACCTCCGCCACGGTCTTTTTCTGCGCTTCATGTTCCAGCACACCACTGTCGTCATCCTGGAACTCCTCGTAGGGGGTTGTCTCGTTCGTTGTTGAACTTCGCGAGTGACGGACTCCCTGCCCGCTCCCAAGTTGCCGATTCTACGCCACGTCAGCAATCGCGCCGTCGGACGGGGCCACGCCGTCCAGGGTGCCGACCAAGTATCGCGACGTCTGGCTGGCGCGGTCGCACCGCTACGGCGACAGCCGAAGGGCGTTGCTGTCGGCTCCCGCCGTTGCTGATGCCGACCGCAGCCTGCCGGTCCCGGCCCGCACGACTGGGCTCGCCGAGCGACGGTTCGCCCTCGACGAGGGCCTGCGCCGGCTGGCCGCCGCGGCGCGGGTCGGTGCGGTCGCCGGCGAGAGCATCGAAGACAGCGTGCTCCGCGTCGCGAGGACGGAAACCGCCGTGCCGGACGGGGCCGCTGACCTGGTCGCCGACCTCCACCGGCGGCTGCCCGAGGCGCGGATCACGGACATCCTCCTCGAGGTGGACGACGCCACCCCCCATGGAGTCCCGGTCGACGACGACCTCGGGCGGTCCGGCGGCGGCGCTCGTCCGCGGGTCGAGCGGCCCCTGCTCGCAATCTGCGAGGGACGCGTCGGCATCGTGCTGGCGGTGGAGGCGTCGCGACTCGCGTGTAACGGCCGCGCGTTCCGGCGAGGTGCGTGGGGCGCAGTGGTCCGAGATGGACACGAAGGCCGACGTGTGGGCCGTCCCCGCCGCTCACATGAAGACGCTCTGCGCAACGCGGGCCGCTGTGCGGCCGGTCCATCGAGATCCTCGACGCCGCGCGGACGGTCGGCAACGGCGGCAACCCGCTGGTGTTCCCCGGCCGCCGGGAAGACAGCTCGACGGCACGACGCTGACCCGGATCCTCAAGGACTGCAACATCCCGGCCGTGGCCCATGGCTTCCGGTCGACGTTCCGGGACTGGGCGGTCGAGGAGACGGACCATCCGCGCGAAGTCATCGAGGCGGCGCTCGCCCACATCGTTGGCAACAAGCTCAGGGCCGTCCGGCGGCACCCGCCGCGGGCGGAATGATGGCAGCCGCAGGATGGTGAGCGGGCTGGCCACCGGGAGGACTACGCCGCCGCGGTCGGTGCAACGCATCCGCCCCACCCAAGCCCGCTCGACGAGCCGCATCGACGGCGCGGCCGAACCGGCGCGCCGTCACGCCGTACGTCCAGGGGTCGAGGGAGCGGAGCCCCCCGGGAGCCGTGTCGAGCAGGGCGTGAACCCCTACGGCCGGCCGGAGTCGCGGACGACGATGCGCTGCTGGTTGCGGGAGACGACCTCGGTGATCGTGGCCGTCCAGGAGCCGCCCCGGCTGTCGGTGATGCTGATCGGGGTTCCGCGCGGGTTCTCCGCGAGGGCGGCGACATCGGGTCGTCGAGCACGGCGCCCCAGCCGTCGTCGAGCTTTGCAGGGTCTCCAGCCGGCGAGAGGTTGTCTCTTCGGCGCCTCGGGGTCGGCCGGGAATTGGCGGTCGAGTGTCGCCGCGATGACGTCGCGAGCCCAGGCGCTGACGTTGACGTGCCGTTCATCGCGAAGTCGCGCGAGGCGGTCGCGGAGTTCGGGTTCGATGCGGATCTGGAAGACGTCTGTACGTCGCATGACATGACACAGTAGCGCGAGCGAGTCGCGTCTTTGGTTCAGCAACCCCATACACCATCCGACGGCCCTCGCCTTTCGTCTTCGGAATGCCGCCCGTGTGCCATCAACAGTGACCCGAACGGTGACATTCATCCAGCCTGTCCCTAATGTCACGGCAGCGCCGACCCTGGTGCCAAGCGCAACCGAACCTAAACCTATGACACACGGAGACTTCTGCCTGGCAGACGACACGGATTGGATCAGCATGACGATGACACTCAAGACCTGAGCGACCCCGCTACGTACTACTCGTTTCCGACCCGGAACGTGACACCAAGGTGTCGCTTCCGGGTCAGCACCGCGGGGTCGCTCAGGCTGGACTTGTCCGCTCTGCGGAAGAAGAGAATGTGGTAATGCTCCAACGACGCCCCCGGGCCAGTCCCGAGGCGCCATCGACACCGCACCGCCTGGACGGCGAACGACCGGCGCCAGGTCGAGGAGCTCCATGGTGCGCTGGCTCCCGGGTAGCTGCGGGACGGTCGGCGTGTCAACGTGCTTCGCACGTCCTCCGCGATGCTCCGGTCCTGCGGATGACACGCCGCCCGCCCCGCAGCTCGGATGGCAGTTATGGGCCTTGCGGCCCGGCCTGGACGGGGCGTCCCGGCCGTCCACCACGCTCACGAGACGCCGGCCGACCGGCGGATTCCGGGATGGCGCACCGGACCGGAACCGGTGGGGTCGGCAGTCCCGGCCGTTCACGTCTCCGCCGCCCGCGGCGCACCCGGCTCCGGGTCGTGCGCCGGGATCCTCAAGGACTGCAACATCCCAGCCGTGGCCCATGGCTTCCGGTCGACGTTCCGGGACTGGGCGGCCGAGGAGACGGACCATCCGCGCGAGGTCATCGAGGCGGCGCTCCCCCACGTCGTCGGCAACAAGGTCGAGGCGGCGTGCGCGCGGCCGGACCTGTTCGCGCGGCGGCGGCGCCTCATGAACAATTGGGGAAGCCTACCTTGCCGGCGAGCGCCCGAGGGTGCCGGCGCCCACCGGACGGACCGAACGACTCCATGCCGCGCGGGAGTCGGCCACGCGCCACACCGCGTGGACCGTGCGCGAGGAACGCCGGACCCGGCGGGTCTCGGGCGAATCGGTTCCGGGCGCCAGCCGGCGGGCGCGTGGGTATCGAGCACGAGCCATGCTACCACCGCGCTGGGACGCCCCCCGCGCCGTTGGAGTGCGATCCTCGTCGACGGTGATCGCGACGCTCTCCACCGCGACCGCGTCGTCGTCCCCCCGGCGCCCGTCCTTTCCCTGCTCACGCCGTGCCAGGTTGAGAGGTTGGCTTGCACGCGCAGTCGTCCCATCCGCCCCCGGAGCGGGTAAAGAGCCCCGCTCCGAACGCCGGCTCCGCCGGCGGGGCGGACGCCGCCCCCGGCCGGACCTGGGACTGCGGTCCGGCCTCCATCCCGAGGCCGTGAAGGGCGACGGCCACGGGATGGGCGGCGAACCCCTGCCCTTGCGACGGCGCACCCGGCCGGCCTGAAGAGCGGGCCGGCCAGACGGGTGCGCCTCTCGCAGATTCCGGCGTCCAAGGACGGCGAAGGCGAAGTTCGATCGCCGCCGCTGAACGCCCGGGCCGTCGAATCTCCGCTCGTTCACCTTGACGTCGCCGGCAAGAAACGCGGCTTCGCCGCAGGCCGGCACCTCCTCCCCACCACCACCGCTGTGCCCCGAGGGCGCCGCTCTCTCGGGCCGGCCGGCCTGAACGCCGGCGCCGAAAAGCATCGGCCGGTCGATTAGACACCCCGGGCAGCGGTCCCCTGCGGGGCTCCTTGACCCCGGAATCGCGGGCAGGGGTCCTGCGGCGCGACGTGTGCGCACGAGCGCGGGTCGGCATGAGGCCGGACGCGACTCGCCGCAGGAGGAGTCAACGATGGCCAGCACTCGCGTCCGAAACTCGAGGAGGGACCGGTTCCGCGACGGCGGCGGGAATCCGTTCCGGGAGCGCCGGCCGCTCCGGGTCGGCTCCGAGATCGTCGTCCGCTCGATCGACGCCGGCGGCTCGACGATCCGCGCCCTGCGCGTGGCGACGAAGCTGCGCCTGCAGGGCTCGGCGCTGGCCGCGGCGCTGGCGAGTCCGGCCGTGAGCTCGGCTCTCGCCGACGTGTCGTACCGCACCGGCGCCGGCCACACGACGGGGCTGTCGGTCGTCTACCACCGGGTCGAGCCGCTGACGACGGTCGTCCGCGAGTCGGCCGCGAGCCCCGAGCAGGAGTTCGAGGTCGCGTGGCGCGGCGGCGACGGCCTCCTCGACCAGATGCCGGACCCCGAGCCCGTCGACGGCGGTCCGACGCGCGCGGCCGTCGACTGGCACGAGCTGGCGAAGCACGCTCCCGACGTCGTCGACGACGAGCGCTCGATGCCGGCCCTCGCCGACCGGAAGGTCCTGCGCCGGCGCGGCCGCGTGACGGTCAGGCGCGGGTTCCTGCGCCCGCCGATGTCGGCCGAGGCGGTAGCGCGCATGGTCGAGCTTCGCGCCCAGGGTCTCGGCTTCGGGCGCATCGCGAAGGCGATCGGCTGCGCGCGGATCACCGTGTCCCGCTACCTGCGCAGCTTCGAGGAGGAGGGCCGCTGACCGTTGCCGAGACGCGGCGCCGCTCGGGCCGGCCGAGCCGCAGAACTTCGCTGACGCCGTACCGTGACACGCCCCGGCCATGGTGCCGGGGCGTGATCTCCCGGGTCGGCTCGTCCGAACGCTCGTGGAGGGCGGGACGACGGGCTGACCCTGCGGCGTGGCGCCATGATGCCCGAGCAGTTGAAGTCTACCCGCTCGTCGAATCCGCGCCAACGCGCCGGCGCCGACGTCGCGTTGGAGGAAGCGCCGGCTCTCGTCCTCCTTGCCATCGAGGCGCGAGACGCCAGGGCGAGCGCTTCGGGCGGCCGAGCTTCCGGCCCGAGGCCCTGGACCGGGCGAGACCCTCCCGGGTGCGCTCGGAGATCAGGTCGCGCTCCACCTCGGCGAACAGCGCGACGAGCGTGGTGATCATGACCTTCGTCGGGATGTCGTGCTTGCCCCCGACCCGGATGTTCTCCTTGAGCACCACGAGGGCGACGCCGGCCTTGGCGAGGGCGTCAGGGCTGCCGCCCGCCGAGCTCCACGACCAGGGCCGGGCGCCGACCCGGGCTCGGCGGCTGTGATCACGTTCGGCGACATGAACGCCGTGCCCTCGAACGGCCGTGCGCCGGTCTGAGCGGCGACGACCAGAGCGAGCGAGCACCGCCACGAAACTTCTCCTCTGGGTCGTGACCCAAACCGTGGAATCCATCGACTTGACCCAATTTCCACGCCTGGTGTGGACCTGATTCCATGCTCCCCACAACTCAAACTACTGAAAAATAGACACTTACGCTGCGACAACAACACAGTTTGGGTCACCGCCGCAGTGCTATGCGGAGTTCGGGACTATGCGGAGTTGGCTCGGCGGGCCGCGTTGACTAGGGCATTTGCGTGGAGCGGTACTCCGCATAGTCAGAGGCCTTCCAGGAAGTTGAGGAGCCGGTCGGTGGCGGTGAACCGGAGTGGCTGAGGTGCGGGATCGTCGACGCACCGGAGTGCCGCCTCCTTCATGGCGAGGTCGGCTTCGACGTACTGGTGGGTGGTGGCGGTGTTCTCGTGGCCGAGCCAGAGGGCGATGACGGTGATGTCGACTCCGGACTGGAGCAGGTGCATCGCGGTGGTGTGGCGCAGCGTGTGGGGCGAGATCCGCCGCGTCGCGAGCGACGGGTGACGCTCCGCGGCCTTTCGGCAGGCGACGCGCAGTTGATGTTCGACCCCGGAGCGCGACAAGGGCTTGCCCGCGCGATTGGGGAACACGGGGGCGTCGGGGTTTCCATCGATTCGGAGGAGCCACCTCCGCAGTTGCGCTACGGTGCTCTTCCAGAGCGGGACGACACGCTCCTTGCGTCCCTTGCCGTGCAGAAGCAGCGAGGACGCCCGGTCGACGAGCACGTCGGCGACGTGCAGCCGGGTGATCTCGGAGACGCGGGCGCCGGTGTTGTAGAGCACGGCGAAGAGGACGGCGTCGCGCTGCCCGCTCCAGGTGGACCGGTCGGGCGCGTCGATGATCGCCGTGATCTCGTCGCGGGACAGGTAGCCGAGGACGGGCCGGTCGAAGCGCTTGACGGGAATCGCGAGGACGCGTTGCGCGACGGGCAGCAGGGGTGGCTCGCGCAGCGAGGCGTAGCGCATGAAGGACCGGATGGCGGTGAGCCGGAGGTTGCGGGTGCGCACGGAGTTGCCGCGTTCGGTCTCGAGATGGTCGAGGAAGCCGAGGACCATGGGCGCACCGAGATCCGAGAGGGTCAGCGCCGAGGGGGTGCGTCCGGTGCGCTCTGCGGCGTATCCGAGGAACAACGTGAAGGTGTCGCGGTAGCTGGCGATCGTGTGCGCGCTGGCGCCCCGTTGTGCGATGAGGCGCCCGTGGAAGAACTCCTGCAGGAGTGCGGGGAACGCCCGCTCGACGGAGGTCATGACGGGCGCTCCGACACTCGGTGGGCGAAGCGTTCGAAACGCTGCCCGGTGGTGGCGAGCAACTCGGGGACGGCGGTGCAGTACCAGTAGGTGTGGGCGACCCCGGTGTGGCCGAGGTAGGTTGCGAGAGCCAGGATCTTGCGATCCACATCTGCGCCTTCCTGGTGCCAGCGCAGCAGCCGACGAACGACAAAGCTGTGGCGCAGGTCGTGGATGCGCGGTTGGGACGTACGCCCTTGCGCGGTCCAGCCGAGACGCCGCCTGAGCTTGCGGAACATCCTCTTCACAGCGGTGTGAGTGAGCCGGGGCGAATGCTCGGTGCGGAAGAAGTACTGAGACCCGGGTGCGGCAAGACACGCGTCACGGCGGTTGGCGTAGCGACGCAGTGCCCGGGTCGTGGTCGGATGGAGCGGGACGAGCCGGGACTTGCGGAACTTGGTCTCGCGGATGGTCAGGATGCCGTCGGCGAGGTCGGCGTCGTCGGTCGTGAGACGGCAGGCCTCGGACAGCCGCAGGCCGGTCGACGCCAACAGGGCGAAGAACGCGACATAGGTCGCGGGTCGCAACCCGCCTCGGGGCCGCAAGCAGCGTGCCTTCTGCAGGAGCGCGGCGATCTCCGCCTCGGTATAGATGTGGGGCGTGGAGCGGCGCGTCGGGATGCGTCCCAGGAGCCCGACCGGCGGCACTTCGGTGGCCGGTTCGACGAGTGCGCGGTACCGGGCGAACTGCCGCACGATCGTCAGTCGGCGTGCAGCCTGCGCCGGATTGCTTGAGCGTGAGGAGGATCGTGCCCACTGGACCGCGAGCTCGATTGTCACGGGCCCGCTGTGTCCGACCCGCTCTGCATGGCGGGCGAAGTCCCTCAGGAACCACTCCTGCGATTCGAGGCCGAAGCCCAGTCCGCGGCGCGCGGTGAGGTACTCGTCGACCAGATGATGGAAGTTTGGAGGCGTCATCGGCGCACCTCCGGCCAGGGGAGCGCGACCTCACGCAACCGCGGCAGGTCGAGCTTGGCGTAGACCATCGTGGTGTCGAGGCTGCGATGGCCGAGCACGTCAGCGACCTCCTTGAGGCTGGCTCCCGCTCGCACCATGCTGGTGGCGACGGTGTGCCGGAAGACGTTGGCGCCGGTGTGCGGCGCGTCGACTGCCGCCCGGCGAACCGCGAATGTCGCGACACGTGACACGGCAGGGCTCGAGAGCGGCTTGCCGCGACGATCTCCCAGGTGGACGACGAACACCCGGCGTTCGTCGGTCGCCGGACGCTCCCGGCTCAGATAGGCGACCAGCGCCTGCCCCACCACGCGGGGCAGCGGCAGCACGGCGCCTCGACGGTTCTTGCGGGTGCGTATCTGCAGGGTGCCGCCGCGCCAGTCGATGTCGTCCAGACACAGGTTGGCGACCTCGCCGGGCCGCAGCCCCAGGGTCGCCAAGCACTGCACGATTGCCTGGTCGCGATGCCCGCACGGGGTGGAGGCGTCGAACGACGCGAGCACCTGCTTGACCTGTTGCTCGGTCAGGGAACGAGGGAGCGTCGCAAGCCGCCAATGGGCGACGGTCGGGAGAGCCGCTTCAAGTGCGTCGCCGCAGAATCCCTCGACGCGCAGGAACCGGAAGAACGACCGCAACGATGACCGCGCGGTCTGCATCGACGCGGGAGAGAATCGGTGACGCAGCGACGTGATGAACGCCACCACGGCGGCCGGCGTCAGGCGGCTGGGGTCGATCGGGTCTGCGCCAAGAGTGGCCCGGACGAGCTTCTGGGCGAACCAGGCGCGGATGCGCAACGTGTGAGGGCGCAAGCCGCGCGTACGTCGTTGGTGGTGGGTGTACTCGTCGACGAGGCGGTCGACGGTCCACGAGCCGTGAACGGTCATGGGCGTGCTCCTTTCCGGCCAATCTGGCCGGATAGAAGCATCCCAAACTATGCGGAGTACCCCGAACCGGTCAGCTCACGTAACCCTCGTCTTGACAGGTACTTGAGAGCGAACCCTCAACCGACTCCGCATAGTCCCGAACTCCGCATAGCACTGCCTATGCGGAGCTCTGCATAGGCAGTGGAAAACAGTACCTGAGCGACCCCGCTACGTACTACTCGTTCCTGACCCAGAGCGTGAAACCAAGGTGTCACTCCTGGGTCAGCACCGCGGGGTCGCTCAGGCTGGACCTGTCCGCTCCGCAGAAGTAGGAAAATGCGGCCAATGCCCCAAGGACGGCCCTGCGCCGTCAGCGGCATCGTAGCGATGATGTCGACGCCGCCCCGGTCCGACCCCGGCCTTGAGTTCGCCGCCTCCTCCCGGATCCGGTACGCGTCGGCAACGGTTGACGCGTTCCACGGCCGGCGCCAGGTCCGGATCGTTCTTGATGGCCGCCGCCCGCTGCGTCGAACGCCGCGATACCTTCATCAACTCGGCAGCAGTCTTCTGGGAAAAGGCGCCTTATGACCAGCTGGTCATAAGGCGCATCATGACAAGTGCGGCGTTATGACAAGTGACCGTCAGTCGACGCCGTGTTCTGCCGACGTGGCGGGCCTTGGCATCGCGGCGAGCTTCACATAATACGCGTGGTCTCTGAGGTCCCCAGACGGGGACCCGAGGAGGAGGCCATGCTTGAAACCTCGGGTCGAGCCGCCGCGATCTTCAGCGATTGGCTGGATCAGCAGCACCTCGCGGCGACCGACATCGACGAGACGCTGGTCGGTTCGTCAGCGGGTTGCCCCGGCGACCGTCCTCGACGCACCCGAGCAGCCGGCAGGCGGAGGTGGGAGGCGGCGTCATGACAGGCAGCGCTGGGGAAGCTCGGCGACGGCCGAGGTCGAGGGTGTCCTGCGCTTTCCATAATCAGAGGCTCGCCAGGAAGGTCAACAGAGAGGAGTCGGCCTTGAACCGCCGGGTGCTTTGGCCGAGCGGATCGAGTTTCCGCAGGGCGCGTTCCTTGAGCTGCAGGTCCGCCTCGACGTAGTGATGGGTGGTCTCGATCCCCTCGTGGCCGAGCCACAGCGCGATGGTCGCCACGTCGATGCCCGCTTGGAGCAGATGCATGGCGGTCGTGTGGCGGATGACGTGCGGCGACACGCGCTTGGCGGCGAGGCTCGGACATCGCTGGCGGGCTCGCTGACAGGCTTGGTCGAGCAGATGGGTGACGCCCTGCCGCGTCAAGCGGTCGCCGCGCGCGTTGCGGAACGCGTAGTCGGGCTCGGCCTCGCCCTCTTCGTCGAACCACTGGCGCAGGCAGCGGCCGGTCCGGGCCCACAGGGGTACGGCCCGCTCCTTGCGGCCCTTTCCGAGGAGTTGGACGACCGTGGCGGCGCCGAAGCGTACGTGGGAGCGCCGTAGCGCCACGATCTCAGACACACGGGCCCCGGTGTTGTACAGGGTCAACAGGAGGACGTGGTCCCGCCGTCCGCCGTGGGTCGAGCGGTCACAGCCGGTCAGGATGGCGTCCATTTCCGGCCGCGTCAGGTAGTGGACTTGGCGTCGTGGCGCGCGCTTGCAGGGAATCGCCAGGACGCGGGACGTCAGGTCGACGGACTCGGGCGCGCGCAACGCGGCGAATCGAGCGAACGAGCGAACGGCGGCCAGCCGTGCGTTCCGGGACTGAACGCTGTTGGCGCGGTCCTGTTCGAGGTGGTCGAGGAACTCGAGGATCACCGGAGCATCGAGGTCGTCCAGGGTGAGCGCCTCGGGCTTCCGGTGACGGTGCTGATCGAGAAACGTGAGCAGCAGGCGGAAGGCGTCGCGGTAGGCGTGGATGGTCTGGGGGCTGGCGGCCTTCTGCTGCACGAGATGGTCGGCGAAGAACGCGCGGAGCAACGGGCCGAGGGGGGCACGGTCGTTCATGGCGCCCCCTTCCCGTCGACGAAAGCCTCGAAACGTGCGGCGGCCGGTTCGAGCACCGGCGGCGTGGCGGTCAGATACCAGTAGGTGTTCTGCGGGCTGACGTGGCCGAGGTAGACGGCGAGCGCGGGAAGCCGATCGCGGACCACGACGCCCTGCTGCGCCCAAGCGGCGAGCCGGGCCACGGCGAAGCTGTGGCGCAGGTTGTGCAGGCTGACCCCGCGGCCGACCGGCCCGCGCAGCCCGAGCCGGCGGGCCAACTGCCCGAAGGTCCGGGCGAGGGTTTTGTAGTTGAGTCTGCCGCCGCGGGAGACGAAGAAGGCGCTGCACAGGCCGTCGTAGCCGAGGTCGCGGCGTTGCTGCGCGTAGGTCCGCAACGCGGCGGCGGTCGTGGGGTGCAGCGGCACGAGGCGCGACTTGCGGAACTTCGTGCGCTGAATCTCCAGGCACGGCGGGTCGCCGAGGAGATCGACGTGGTCGATGTCGAGGCGAATCGCCTCGCCGGCCCGGAGCCCACAGCTTGCCAGCAGCCCGATCACCGTCGCGACCGTGTGTGGGCGTAGGGCGGCACGCGGTCCGAGGGAGCGGGCGGCTTCCATCAGGGCGAGGATCTCGTGGGGCGCCAGGATGCGCGGGGTGGGACGCTTGCTCGTGCGCACCAACCCGGTGCCGGGCACGTCGACACCGGGCTCGGCCGCGCGGACCATCGTGAGGAATCCACGCACGATGCTCAACCGCCGCGCGTGCTGGCTCTCGGCGCTCGCCGAGGCCCACTCGACGGCGACCTGCGCAGCCGGGGCGTCGGGGCCGCGTCGTTCGAGATGCTCGACGAAGTCCAGCAGGAGGCGCGCTTCCAGTTGCATGGCGAAGCCGATGGCGCGGCGCAACGCCAAGTAGGTCTCCAGGTGCCGGCGCCAAGCCTCGCCGGTCATCGTGCACCTCCCGGCCACGGCAGGGCGATCGTCGCCAGGGTCTCGCGGTCCAGCTTGGCGTAGATGGCGGTGGTCTCCAGGCGGGCATGGCCGAGCAGGTCCGACACGGTCTTCATCGGCACGTCCCGGCGGACCATCTGCGAGGCGAAGGTGTGCCGGAAGACGTGTGCGCCAGACTGCGGGACGGTGACGCCGGCGCGACGCAGCGCCCGCGTGGCGATGTGTGTCACGCTCCCACTGCTGAGCTGCCGATACGGCGGCAGCGCGGTTACGAAGAACACATCCGGCGGGCTGGTCCGGGGCCGCGAGCCCAGCGCGGCGACCAGGGCCGCCCCGACGTCGGCAGGCAAAGGCAGCCGCCGCTCCCGTCCCCCTTTGCCGACCACACGGACAACCCCGTTGTGCCAGTCGACGTGCTTCACCGTGAGGGCTGCGGCTTCTCCTGCCCGGAGGCCGAGCCGGCTCAGGAGCAGCAGGATGGCGCGGTCACGATGGCCGCTGGAGCACGTCTCGTCCACCGCGGCCAACACCCGTTGCAGGTCGTCATTGGCGAGGGCGCGGGGCAGTCTGGCGTGCTTCCATTCGCGGATGGTCGGGACGGCGCCCTCGATACCGGCGGGAACGACGCCGCGGGTGGCGAGGAAGCGAAGAAACGCCCGGGTCGCGGTGACGGGCGGCCGACAGGCCGACGGGCGGAGCCGGCTGGCCTGGGTCTGCACGAACGCCGCGATCGTCGGCACGGTGAGCCGGAACCAGTCGGGCGTAGGCGTCCCCGCGCACTCGGCAAGTAGAGCTGCGGCATAGCGCCGGTAAATCCGCCGGGTCCCGACGGCCAGGCCGTGCACTTGTACGAGGTGATCGTCGAAGCGCTCCAACCACTGCTCGGCCTCGCATCGGGCGGCGACCGGCCGGCGGCGTGCTGCCACTTCCCGTGCCCACAGGTGTGCAGCCAGCAGACGGACGCCACCTGCCACCCTCGACTGCCGACCGCTCGGGTGCGTCGAGGACGGTCGCCGGGGCAACCCGCTGACGAACCGACCGACCAGCGTCTCGTCGATGTCGGTCGCCGCGACGTCCTGCTGATCCAGCCAATCGCTGAAGATCGCGGCGGCTCGAACATGCTGGCGGATCGTGCTCGTCGCGTACTCGCGCCCCTCGAGTACGTCGACGAAGTCGTCGACCCAGCGGCCCAGCGGTCCTGACCGGATCCGCTCGCAGATGCGTGGGTGAACCGAGAGGGTTTCAAGCATGGTCTCCTCCTCGGTCCCCGTCTGGGGACCTCAGAGACCACGCGTATTATGTGAAGCTCGCCGCGATGCCAAGGCCCGCCACGTCGGCAGAACACGGCGTCGGCTGACGGTCACTTGTCATAACGCCGCACTTGTCATTAGGCGCCAATTGGCGCCTTTTCAGTCTCGCCAGCCGGCCCTGGCCGTCGGCGTCAACGGGCGGCGCATACCCGACGGGCTCGTCGCCGGGCATCCACCGGACCGCATCCTCGCCGGCCTGACCAATCACGTGCAGGCCAAGCTCGAGCCGTTGGCCCGGGCCCTGGCCGCCGCCCTCGACCCGCGCGCGCTGATCAACCCCGTCGAGTCGGGCCGGGTACCCCCGCGTGACGTCGACCGGGACTTCGGCCCCAGCCGTTGGGAGTCAGGGGCGCATCACCGGCCCTTGCCGGCGAGGTACTCCGCCCAGTCGTCCATCAGCAGCCGCCGCCGCTCGAACAGATCCGACCGGGCGTAGGCCGCCTCCACCTTGTTCTGGACCACGTGGGCGAGCGCCGCCTCGATGACCTCCCGCGGGTGGTCCGTCTTCTCCGCCGCCCAGTCCCTGAACGACGAGCGGAAGCCGTGGGCCACCGCCGCGATCCGGTGGTGCTGGAGCATCTTGGGCAGCGTCGACGCCGAGATCGCCTTCCCGCTCCGCATCGGGAACACGAGCGGCGTGCCGTCGCCGAGCGTTCGCGCCGCGTCGAGGACCTCGACCGCTCGCCGGCAGAGTGGGACCCGGTGCTCGCGCTTCGCCTTCATCCGCAGGGCCGGCACCGTCCACACGCGGCCGGCCACGTCCATCTCGTCCCACGTCGCGAGCCTGACCTCCGCCGAGCGCGCGGCCGTCAGCACCAGAAACTCGAACGCCAGCTTGACGGCGGGCTGCGGCGACGACGACGCCCGCACCGTCTCGATGGCCGCGGCCACCTCCTGGTGGGGCAGCGCCTGCCGGTGCGTCACGATGTCGTTCTGCGGACCGAGCACCGGCACCACCCGGTCGCACGGATTGTCGTTCCGCATGTCGAGGGCGATGGCCCACTCCAGCACCGAGCGGATGCGCTGGCGGACCTCCCTGGCCGTCGCCGCCTTGACGTGCCAGATCGGCGAGAGGATCTCCAGCACGTCGGCCGTGTTGACCTCGGAGACGGGCCGGCTGCCGACGCGGGGGAAGACGTACCGCTCCATGCTCCGCCACCAGTTCTTCGCGTGCCACCGGCCGCGCCAGCCGCCGCGCTTCTGTTCGAGCACGCGTTGGGCGGCTTCGGCGAAGGTGGGCACGCCCTGGACGCGGCGTTTCTCGGAGAGGGGGTCGCCGCCCGAGCGGGCCAGCATCCGGTTGGCGAGGGCCTGCTCGCGGGCCTTGGCGAGCGGGACGAGCGTGGCGGCGCCGAGCCCGAGTTCGCGGCGCCGGCCGCGGATGACGAGCCGCTGGACCCAGCTTCGGGTTCCGGTCGGCTGGACGAACAGGTAGAGCCCGTTGCCGTCCGCGTGGCGTCCTGGCGGTGCGGAACGGACGAAGGCGGCCGAGAGGGCCTTGTCGGGATGGCGGCCCCGGCGCTTGCTTCTGCGGGGCGAGGGGTCGGATTTGGCTACAACATCCATTCCCCCATTATATACGGGATTGAGGCGGATTCCGCCATACGTCCCGATCCGGTCAGTCCGTGCCCCCAGAACCATAACCGATTATGAATCAGCATTTTACAGACTATCCTGGACGGTCCCGGACGCTGGCGGACTGTTGTTGGTTGTCAAGGCAGCGCGAACACGTACACCGCGTTGGTCCGGCCGCCGCCGACCGGCGCGGCCAGGTACTGCCGGCCGTCGACCGCGTAGGAGATCGGAAAGCCCTGCACCGAGCCCGGCAGCCGGGTCCGGAACAGGACCTCGCCGGTGTCGACGTCGTGGATGAACAGGTTGCGGTCGGTGTCGGCCGAGACCACCAGGCCGCCCGCGGTGGTCAGGGCCGCCGACCCCGGCCGCGTGGCCGTCGAGTGGCGCCAGCGGATCTCGCCGGTGTCGATGTCCATGGCGATGAGGTGGCCGGCGTGCTCGCCGCTGTCGGGGTGCACGCGGCTGCCCCGCGAGAACCAGCCGCGGTCGGCGTAGTAGTCGTTCCCCTCCACCTGCTCCAGCTCGGTGAACATGCCCCGCACGCAGGTCGGGTGGATGGGGATGTAGAGCAGCTGGGTCCCGGGGTGGTAGGCGCTCGCCCGCCAGTTGCGGACGCCGCCGAAGTCGGGACAGAAGTCGAGCTCGACGCCGGCGACGGGGATCATGTCGGGCCGGTAGGTCACCCCGCCGGTCGCGGGGTCGACGTCGAGCACGTTCTGGTACCCGAGGTCGTGGGCGGCCGTGAACGCCCCGGTCGCGCGGTCGAGCTCCCACAGGATGCCGTGCTTGCCCATCTTGAAGAGGGACCGCCGCCCCCGGTGGTCGATGAGCACACTCTCGAACACGTCGTCGAGGTCGTGGGTCTCGCCGGGCACGAACTGGTAGTACCACTGCAGCTCGCCCGTCGCGGGGTCCAACGCGAGCACGCTGTTCGTGTACAAGGCATCGCCGTCGGTCTTGCGCGACACCCGCGCCCACGGCTTGGCCTGCGAGGTCGACCAGAAGGTGAGGTTCGTCTCGGGGTCGTAGGCGCCGGGGATCCACGAGTCGGCGCCGGCCCGGAACGTCAGGGGCAGGTCGCCCCACGTGTCGCCGCCCGGCTCGCCGGGGCGCGCTATGGTCGACGTGCGCCACGCCTGCTCGCCCGTCTCGGGGTCGTGGGCGGAGATGAAGCAGACGTCGTTCTTGTAGTTCTGGCACCCCGTCATGCCGGCCACGATGAGGCCGTTCACCACGATGGGCCCGCTCGTGTAGCGGTAGCCGAGCCGGAAGTCGGCGACGGTGTGGTCCCACGCCACCTCGCCGGTCCGCGCGTCGAGGGCGACGATGTGGGCGTCGGAGGTGTTGACGTAGATCATGTCGCCGTAAATGGCGATCGATCGGGTGCGCATGCCCGCACCCACCGCCTCGAGCGCCTCCGACGCCTCGAAATCGCGCCGGTACTCCCAGAGACGGTCGCCGGTCACCGCGTCCACCGCCTGCACGACGCCGGGGCTGGGGACGAACATGATGCCGTCGTGCACGAGGGGCGCCGCCTGAACCAGCCCGGGCGGGAGGGACCACCCCCAGACGAGCTGCAGCTCGCCGACGTTGCCGCGGTCGATCTGGTCCAGCGGGCTGTAGCCCTGGCCGTCGAGGGTGCGCCGCCAGTTCAGCCAGTCGGCGGGGTCGGGGTCCTGCAGCATCGCGTCGGTGACCGGCGTGAACCCCCGCTCCTGGGCGCCGGCGGGCGCACCGACGAGAAGCGCCAGGAGGGCCGCTCCCGCGACCCGTCCGATCCATCCAGCCAACGAGCTCCGAGCCGGTCTCTCCATCGCGGTCATCGGCGGCATCCCCCCCTTTGTTGCGGTTCACCCAACTATAGCCGACACGCTCCTGGACCGGCGCGAGTTCGGCCTGCGCCCGGGCCGGCAACCGTGGTGACACGGGCGTGAGAATCCATTATCATGACGGCTGGCTCTGGCATCCTGCTTTCCAAGTTCCCATCATCGACGCGACACCATGAAGTACTCTCTCGCCACCTTCCCGTCGAGCACGTATCTGGCTTCCGGATCGCGACTGACGGCGTGCGCCGCGGCCTGGTGTGGCGTGCACTGCGCGCTCACGCCGTTCCTGGTTGCGGTGGCACCCGCGCTCGCGCTATCCGAAGGCATCGAGCGAGCCGTCTGGGTCGGGACCGTCCTGCTCGGCGCGGTGATGCTCGCCCTGGGCCCGGCCCGCAGGAACGCGGCCGTGATCCTCACCTTTGCAGGGGGAACCGCGCTCTGGGCAGTCTCCCTCGCCGGTTGGCTCGAGCCGTTGCCCGAGACCGTGACGTCCGCCGCCGGCAGCCTGACCCTCGCGGGCGCTCTGGTGCAGAGCGCCCGTATCTGCCAGACCGGCGCATGCCCGATCTGCGACGACGAGGAGCGCGCGGATCGAGGAGGCTGACGACGACCGCCCTCCGGTCGTCCGGACAGATCGCTCGGGCCACGGTCGTCGTCGTCTCGTCACCGAGCGTTTCATCCTGCACGCCCACTGCAAATGCAACGAGACACCCGTCAGCGCAGCGCGATCCGGCGCGTGTTCATGGGCGTCGAGCGCCCCCTCACGCCTGACGAGGTCCTCGAGCACGGTCGACGGATCGTGCCGTCACTCGGGCTGGCGACCGTCTATCGGAACGTGAAGACCCTCACCGGCGAGGGGTGGTTGGCGGAGGTGGAGCTTCCGGGCGGCGGGCTTCGGTACGAGTTGGCCGAGCGCCCGCATCACCACCACTTCCTCTGTCGCTCCTGCCATCAGGCGTTCGACGTCCACCGGTGTCCGGATGCAGTGGAAGAGCTGGCGCCCGCGGGCTTCGAGGTCGACGGCCACGAGCTGATTCTCTTCGGCCGCTGCGCGGCGTGCCGGTGACGGGCCTCATGCGCCAGCCGGCCAAGCGCTCTGCGAGTTCGGCAGCCTGGAGGCGATGACAGTGCCGTCCGCGGGATAGATGCGCTTCCGGTACGACCGCTTTGGACGCCTGGCAAGACCCCCTTCTACAGTCCGCTATGGATCTGTCGCATTCTCACCGGCGGCGACCGGATCCGTAGGCGCCGTGGCGCGCGCCACCAGCAGCGTCAGGTCGTCGCTCTGCACCACGCCGGCGAACTGCTGCACCTCGGTCTGGACGGTGGCCAGCAGCTCGGGGACGTCGAGGCCGCGGTGGGCGGCGACGGCGTCGCGAAACCGGTCCTCCCCGTACTCCTCGTCGTCGTCGCTGAGCGCCTCGGTCACCCCGTCGCTGCAGACCACGAGCGTGTCGCCGGGCTCGAGCGCCGTCAGCGCCGAGTCGCCGAACCAGTCCTCGAAGAGGCCGATCACGGTCCCGGTCGCATCCAGCGTCTCGACGGCGCCGTCGGCGCGGGCGAGCACCGGCGCCACGTGGCCGCAGTTGACGTAGCGCAGCTCGCCGGTAGCCTGGTTGAACTCGGCGAGGAAGAGCGTTGCGTAGCGGTTGCCGGGGGTCGAGGCGAAGAAGAGGCGGTTCGCGCGCTCGAGCATCCGGGCCGGATCGTCGGCCCCGCCCGCGTACTGGCTGCGCAGCGTCGCCTGCAGGTTGGCCATGAGCAGCGCCGCCGCGATGCCCTTGCCGGAGACGTCGGCGAGCAGGAACGCGATGCGGCCGCCCCCCAGCTCGACGAAGTCGTAGTAGTCGCCGCCCACCGACTTCGCCTGGATGCACTCTGCCGCGCACGCGAACCCCGGCAGGGTGGGGGCGGCCGCGGGCAGCAGTTGCCGCTGCACCTCCTTGGCGATCTCCACCTCGTGCTCGGCCCGCCGCTCGGCCTCGATGCGGGCCGCCATCTCCTCGCTCAGGCAGATGGTCTGGACCGTCAGCGCGGACTGCAGCGACACCACCGTGAGAAGCCGGATGTCCTCGCCGGAGTACGGCTCCTCCGACTGCCGCCCCCCCAGCGCCACGACGCCGACGAGACGTCCGTTCCGGTCGACCATCGGCACGAGGCACTCCGGCTGCAGGGGCGCGAGCAGGCGGTGCAGCTCGTCGGCCGCGTCGTCCATGCCCGGCGGCGGCAGGACCGCGGGCCGGGCCCGGCTCGCGAGCGCGGCGAGCGCGCCGGCGTCGCGGGCGAGGACGTCGGGGCCCTTCGGCAGGTTCGCGGCGGCGAGCCGGCCCTCCGGGTCCTCGAGGTAGACGGCGAGGGACACCGGCCGGAACGCGGAGCGCAGCATGGCCTGCAGCAGCGACGCGAGGGCAGGGCGGTCCTCGGCTGTCCGCGTGCGGTCGGCCAGCTCCTCGAGGGCCCGCCGGGCCTCGTACCGCTCCGGGAAGAACGCGCGGTCGATGCGGTCGGTGATGCGCCGCTCGACCCGCGCCCCCGCCCGCGCCACCCCGACGCCGAGCAGCCCGGCCGCGACCACCGCGACCGGCAGCCCCACGTCGGACCCCGCCGGCAGCCACTGCTGCGCGAGCATCGCCAGCGCCACCGCCACGACCAGGCTCGACGCCACGGTGACGACGGCCAGCCCGCGCTGCACCAGCAGGTACCGGGCGCCGCGCTGCACCAGCACCGGGACCGCCATCACCCGGTGCCTGACGACGGCGTACGCGAAGGAGAGCGGCATCAGGGGGAACGCGAGCAGCGCGCAAGCGGCCAGCCAGTCGGGCACGGAACCGGCGAGCTCGACCACCGCGATCACGAGCGCGGGCGCGATGGCCGCGACCGTGCCCCAGGCCAGGACCCGCGCCTTGCGCCGGACCTCGGAGGACGCGGCGCGGGCCGCGTGCCCGACCAGGGCCACGACGCCCACGCCGGTTCCCAGGAAGACGTTGCCGAACACGCCCCAGGCCCGCCAGAGGGCCAGCCGGCCGGACAGCATCGTCTCGCCGGCCAGGTTGTCCGAGAACGGCTGACCGAGGAGCGGCCGCCACGGAGCGCCGGTCAGCACCAGGAAGGCGCCGAGCCCCACGAGGAGCCACTTCAGCCACGGCGCGAGCTCGTCGAGCCGCGAGCGGGCGGGGAACACGAGGAAGAAGAAGCCGAACAACCCCGGCGCCATCATCAGCAGGGTCAGGCGATACGCCATCATGAATCCGGGAAGAGCCGGGGACGCCCCCGCCGCGCCCGGGTTCATCAGGCTCATGAAGCCGCAGAACATGAGCGCCATCACCCAGGCGCTGCGGTCGTGCAGACGCTGGAACAGGACGGTCAGGGCGACGAGCAGGAAGACGAGCGGAATCAGGCTGACCCACACCTGGAGCAACGCCCAGCCGACGCCGGACGCGTCCCACGATTGCGAGAACGCCAAGCCGACCGCGTAGGTCGCGGAGACCCCCGCCAGGAGCAGGGCGGCGAGGCGCGGCAGCGTCGATGACCGGTTGCGCACGAAGGGCTCTCCTTCCGTCCGGCATCGGCGACCGGCGCTGGCTCTGCGCTGACACCGCCGCTTCGCGACCCGCGGCCGTCATGGGCGGGGCCGTGCTCCGAGGGTAGCGCCCGCCTGGGCGCGACACTCGACGGGCAGCTCCCCGCCGGGCGAACCGGTCGATGCGATGGCGCAGCCTGCCGCTACTTCTGCGGAGCCGGCGGCAGGACGAGGCCGAGATCCGTCCGCGCGAAGTCGTCGCCCTTGCAGAGCAGCGGTTCGCCGAGCTGCCGCGCGAGAGCGTAGGCGAAACAGTCCCCGTAGTTGAGCCCGGCCGGGTGGCGTCCCTTGCCGAAATCGACGAACGCCCGGCGCGCGATCCGGGCCTGAGCCGGATCGACTGCCATCACCTCGATGCGGGCCGACTCCAGCAGCATGTCGAGCCGCTGAGTGCCTTCCGCCCCGTATCGGGACTGAAGGACCATGGAGGCCTCCAGGAAGGTGGCGGCCGAGGTGCGGCGCACGACCGCCGCCGCGATCGCCGCGGTGAACGAGCGGCGGTCCGGCTCGTCCTGCAGTATCGCGATAAACGCCGACGTGTCGATGACCATCAGCGCGGAACGCCGTTCTCGTCGTACCCGACGATCTCGTCCGAGGGGCGCGCGTCCTGCACCGGCAGCTTCGCGCATCGCCGCCCGATCTCGTCGAGCTCGTCGGCCAGCGAGCGGCCGCTGCGTTCTCGCCCGAGCCGCTCCAGTCGGTCTCGAATGGCCTCCGTCACCGCCTCGGTCTTCGTCCGCCCGGTCAGCAGCGCCAGTTGCGCCACCAAGCGTTCGGTCTCCGCGTTCCTGATGTTGAGCGCCATGGTGTTACACGTATAGTCAGGCATCTACACTGTAACAGTCAACAAGGGCTCGGCTGGAAGACTCCCTCTCTGACGAGTCTCGTCACCAGGGTCAGCTTCCCCTCGGCATCCAGACAGTCGGGCAGGTCCTCGACGGCGAACTCGTCGGCGGTCGCGGCGAACCGCAGGGCCGGCCACACCCCGACGGGCAGCCTGAGCTCGCGGCCGCAGAATCGGAGGAGGCACGCCTCGCCCTCCGTCGACGCTTCGGTGAGCAGCCCGGCGCGGCGCCTCACCCGCGAGCGGAGCGTCAGCCGGTCTCCGCCGAGCCGCTGGCCGAGCAGATCGGTGAACAGCGGCACGTCGGTGGCCAGGACCTCGTCCGCGAAGCGGCGCCACACGACCTCGGGGTCGAACCGCGACTGCACGAGCGCCAGCTTCTCGGCGAACAGACGCGCTCGATCGGCGGTGGGCAACCCCTCGCGGGCGAACCCGCGAGGCAGGTTCCGGCGCAGCGATTCCTCCTCGAGCGCGGCCGCGGTGACGCACTCGACGAGGAACTCGGCCCAGGTGAACGCGGTGAGCCCGAGGGTGACGTGCAACGACGTCTCACCCGTCGAGCGGGCCGAGTGCATCAGGCCGCGCGGGAGATAGACGACGCTGCCGGGGCCGAGCTCGAACTCGTCGCTGACGTCGCCGGGGGGCGTGCCGGGTTGGAAGCGCTGGCCCCGGAGCGGCAGGCTCACCTTGGTGTCGTAGATCGACCAGCGCTTCGTGCCGCTGATCTGCAGCACGAAGACGTCGTGGGTGTCCCAGTGGGGGGCGAATCCCTGCGCGTCGGGCGGCGTGAGGTACACGTTGGTCTGGACCCGCGACGAGAAGCGCCGCCCCAGCGCGACGCACAGCCGAGCCAGCGCCGGCACCCGCTTGTGGAGCTGGTTGAAGACGACCGTCGCGCCGTCGTCGAAGTGCCTCGCGACCTCGAGCGGCTGGACCCGGCCGGCGTCGTTCGTGTACTCGCCTGGCGGAACGTTGCCGTCGCCCCGGACGAGGCCGATGTCGCGATGGCCGGCCGAGTGGGTGCCCAGCACCGCGTCGAGGTCGTTCACCGAGAGGAGCTCGGCATAGTAGGGGGACGCCTTGCGGCGGACCTGCAGGAGCCGTTGCTCGTAGTAGTCGCGTTCGAACTCCGCGGTCGGCAGGGGATCGATGAGCCAGGCGTACCAGTCGCGGTCGATCGCCGGTCCCGACTCGGTGTGGTCCGTCATCATGTGAGCGCTCCAGGCAATATGCGGCCGATCGTACTTCGCAGGGCAACGATGGTCGTGCTGCTCGCGTCACGGTTTGACAACCAGGGCAGACGCCATTACGATACTGCGACTCGTTCTCATTTTACGGACTCAGGAGAAACGTCATGGACACACCGGAGAACCGGAACCCCAGCGCGGGATCGCCGACATCGCTGACCGACGACGACATCACGACCGTCCGGGTCGATCGCCGCTCGTTTCTGTGGCGTGCAGTCGCGGCCGGCTCGGTGGCGGCGGGCGCCGCCCTGACCGCGGCCTGCCCCGGCGGGACCGACTCCGACGGCGGTGGCGACGCCGGCTCCCCGGCGACCGACTCCGACCAGGCGACCGACTCCGATCAGGCGACCGACTCCGATCAGGCGACCGACTCCGATCAGGCGACCGACTCCGACCGCACACCGTAGATAGAGCGATCGAGAACGCTCGCGACGCCCGCCCTGCGGCCTCCGGCCCGGTCGGGTGCTTGCGAACGCCAAGCCGCATCGGTCGGCCCTCGCGCTCGCGCGGGGCCGACCAAGAGCCCCTGCCGCGGGGCCGGGGGCCACCGTTCCGAGACCCGCCCGACATGTCCCTCCGCAGGGCGATCTTCTGGGTCCATCTGGCGGTCGGCGTCGCCGCCGCCATCGCGATCCTCGTGATGGCGGTGACCGGCGTCATCCTCACCTACGAGGCGCAGCTCAACCGGTGGGCGCTGCGCGACCATCGCGCCGATCCGGCCCCGGACGCCGCGCCGCTCGGGCTCGACGAGCTGCTCGCGCGCGCCGCCGGCGGGCAGCCGGCCGGGCTCGTCGCGTCCGTGGCCCTGGCAAGGGCCCCCCGGGAGCCCGCCGTCGTCGAGCTCGACGACGGCGCCGCCGTCCACGTCGACCGCTTCACCGGCGAGCGGCTGGGCGACGGCGACACCCGAACACGGCGCTTCCTCCTCGGCGTCATGTACTGGCACCGCTGGTTCGCCCTCGAGGGGGAGTACCGGATCGTGGGTCGGACGATCATGGCGACCGCCAACGTCGGGTTCCTGTTTCTGCTCGTCAGCGGTGTCTACCTGTGGTGGCCGTCGGCCGGCAGCCGCGCCGCCTGGAGACAGGCGCTCTGGTTTCGACGCGGCCTCGGCGGGCGGGCCCGCGATTTCAACTGGCACAACGTGATCGGCTTCTGGTCGGCGGTTCCGCTCGCGGTCATCGTCTTCAGCGGCGCCACGATCTCCTATCAGTGGGCCGCCGACCTCGTCCATCGGCTGGCCGGCGACACGCCACCGTTCCAGACGTCGCCGCGGCCGTTGGAATCGGTGACGCGGAACGTCCTGTCCGACACGCCGGACCCGGCGGCTCCACCGGTCGAGCTGCAGGCGCTGGTCGAGAGCGCCGTCGCCGAGGCGCCCGGATGGCGGACGATGACGATCAGCCTTCCCGAATCGACTCACGAACCCCTCGTGGTCACGGTCGACCGCGGGACGGGCCGCCAGCCATCGAAGAGCGAGGACCTGCTGTTCGACCGCGCAACCGGCGAGCTGGTCGGGCGCGGCGGCTATCCGACCTTCAGCCGCGGCTTCAAGGTCCGCCGCTGGCTGCGGTTCGCGCACACCGGGGAGGTGTACGGCGTGGTCGGACAGTCGATCGCCGGCGTCGTGTCCCTGGGCGTCGCCGTCATGGTGTGGACCGGTCTCGCGATGAGCTGGCGCCGATTCTTCCGCCCCCCCGGCCGAAGGTGACGGCCGCGGCGTCCCGCCACGGCGCGGGACGCAAGAACTCGATCCAGCAGGACGTGCTCGGCAGGATCAGCACTCTTCGAGACTCTCCAGCTCATCGTTCGTGTAACGAAGATCGACCCTGCCAGCCAGATCGCCGAGCCTGCGCAGCCTCTGCGTGCGCAGATACTCGGTCAGCGCGAGCCGAGGACCGCAGTCGCCTTGCGCTTCTCCCTGGTTTCGCGCTGCACCGCGCGAACAATCTCGGCGTCCAGCGTCACTGTGGTTGCCATCGCTGTAATCCTGTTGCTTCTCAGCACCAACGGACGCTCCCGCGGCGCCGCGCGGGCGGGCTAGAACCGGAACCGCAGCCCGAAGGTCGGGACGCGGGGGAATCCCTGGGAGGGCACCTCGAACAGCCGCGGCAGCTCGACGCCGGGGTCGTGCTGCAGGCGCGGCTCGAGCACGACGGCGTTGTCGCGCCCGAGCAGGTTGATGACCTCGATGTAGAACGACCACCGTCCCTCGGGGCCGCGCTGGTAGGTGCCGCGGACGTCGACCCGCGCGTAGTACGGCAGCCGGCCCGAGTTCAGATTCTCCACCCCGCCGTAGTCGACGGTGTACTGCAGGTTGCCGGCGGAGTCGGTGGCGGGCACCAGCCGCCCCCGGTCGTCCTCGACCGGGGCCACCCTCAGCCCGAGGGCCGGGGTGTGGGGGAAGCCGCCGGCGAGCCGCAGCGTCGCCGCGAGGTCCCAGCGGCTGGTCAGCCGGTAGCGGCCGACCGCGTTGAACGCGTGGGGCCGGTCGTACTCGAACGCATAGCGCCGCCCGTAGCTCTCGCGCTCGGCGCGGCCCCACGCGTAGGAGACCCACCCCGTCAGCCGCGCGGCGGGGTTCCCGTGGGCGAGGTAGACGTCGAGCCCCCAGGCGTCGCCGCCCGCCTCGTTGGTGGGGGCGCTGAGGATGATGGGGGCGGCGGGGACGCTGCCGCGCAGGGCCTCGGGGAAGTCGTACCGCCCCACCCGCGCCAGCCGCTCCGCCTCGGTCTCGAGCCGCCCGAGGAGGAGGTCGTCGAATCGCTTGTGGTAGCCCTCGACCCGGGCGGTCAGATCGCGGCCGAGATCCTGCTCGAGGCCGATCACGAGGTGGGTCGCCCGCTCGTGGCGCAGGCCCAGCTCTCGCGCCCGCGACAGGTCGACGAAATAGTCCGACTGGGTGAGCTTCTCGTACCCCGGGCTCTGCGTGTAGAGCCCCCCCGCGGCCCGGACGCGAGCCCCGCCGCCGAGCGCGTAGCTCGCGGCCATGCGCGGCGAGACGGTGGCGCCGCCGTTGATGGTGCTCCAGTCGACGCGCAGCCCCGGCTCGAAGGAGATGCGCTCCGACGGCGTCCAGGTGTCCTGCAGCCACAGGCCGCCGCGCGTGCCGTTCAGCACGGAATCGAGATCGTCGGGCAGCCCCGCCCCGCCCTGCACGCTCGATCCGTTCGCCTGCAGGTCGTTCCGGTCGCCGGCGATCAGCCACCTGAAGCCGGTCTGCAGGCGGTGCAGCTCGATGCCCGCGTGCAGCAGATGCCGCGGCGACACCTGCACGCTCAGATCCTGCCGCAGGGAACGGTCGGCCACCGTGACGTCGCGGTCGAACAGGATCTCGGACCGCCCGAACGCCACGTCGTCGTCCGGCGCATTGGATCGGGTGGCGTCGGCGCGGACCAGCCCGTCGAAGCGCAGCGACTCGCGGTTGCGGTACCACGACACGATGGTCGTCGCCGTCGCCCGCGGGCCGAGCACCGCGTCGAACCGGGCCGACGCCAGCCCGTTGGCGATGTCCGATCCCAGCGCCGCGCGCCCCTCCGAGTCGTCGAAATCGAACGCGAGGTCCGCGTCCTCGACGCTGCGGAGCCCGGTCAGGGTGAGCCGGTGACCGGGCCCGAGGTCCCACCCCGCCTGCAGCTGCAGGTCGGCGAACGACGGGAAGTTCTGGTCGGCGACCCGCCCCGCCACGAGGTCGTAGTAGGTGCGGCGGGCGCTGAGCAGCCACGTGCCGTCGGCGCCGAAGGGGGTGCTCCCCTCGAGGACGACGTTGGCGTCGGTGATGCTGGCCGCGGTCGAGCCCCCGAAGCCGGGGCGGCCGGCGCGGTTGTCGACCACGAGCAGCGACGAGAGCCGATCGCCGTACGCGGACCCGAACCCGCCCGCGGTGAGCTCGAAGCCCTCGACCGTCTCGGGGTTGAAGGCACTGGCGATGCCGAACAGCCGGTAGGGGTTGTGCACCTCGATGCCGTCCATGACCGTCAGGTTCTGGTCGGGGGTGCCGCCGCGCACCGCGAGCCGGCTGCCGAAGTCGTCGGTCGACGCCACCCCGGCCAGGGTGTCGAGGGTGCGGAAGACGTTGTCGATGCTGCCGGGGGCCCGGAAGACCGCCTCGGGGGTGACCGGCGTGGCGGACGGCCGCTCCTGCACCGCCATCTCCGACACGACCTCCACCGTCTCGGCGAAGGTTTCGGGGAACAGCCGCACCTCGACGGCGGCGCGGGCGGTCGACCGGTCGATGGCCACCGCCGTCTCAAGATAGCCGTCGGCGCGGAATTGCAGGCTGGCCGCCTCGCCGTCGAGCGCGATCTCGAACCGCCCGTCCGCTTCGGTCGCCGCCACGCGGTCGCCGCCAGCGACCCGCGCCCCGGCGATCGGAATCTCCGTCACCCCGTCGAGCACGACGCCGCTCACCGTCGTCACCGGCTGCGCCGCCGCCACCAGGGGGAAGGCGGCTAGCAACCAGGCGAGGGCGCACAGGAACCTCGATGCGGTTGGTCTCATGGATTCTGCGGAGGGCGAGGAACAGAGCAGCGGGCGCGGACGACCGCGCACGACCCGGATTGACCGCCCGATGGTACTTGAGACGAACCGAGCCCGGACTCGGTTCGCGCCCGGCGCGGCCACCCGCGCTGACGGTGCCCGCGCCGTGCCCACGTCGGCGGACCGGCGTCCCGTCCCCGGCGTCGCCAGCCGGCGGCCGGGGCAGCTCGAGCGACAGCGTGCCCCTCGCCGCGCGGACCGGCGCGCCCCGGTCTCGTCGTCAGCAGTTACACTGTTCCCCGCGGCCACGCCGTTCGCGCCGCCAAGCCGACGCAAACCCGGAGGACTCGATGTCAGTACGCGCAATTTCCCGTCTCTGCATGCTCCTGGTCATGGCGGGCGTCCTGCCCACCCCCGCGGCGGCCCAGGACGGGGCGCCCGGCGGCGAATGGCCCACCTACGGCGGAGACCTCGGCCACACCCGCTACGCCGCGCTGGACCGGATCGACGCCGGGAACTTCGGTGACCTCGAGCTGGCGTGGCGCTTCCGCACCGAGAATCTCGGCCCGGGCCCCGAGTACGTCTTCCAGTCGACCCCGCTGATGGTCGACGGGGTGCTCTACACGACGGCCGGCACGCGCCGGGCCGCGGTGGCCCTCGACGCGGCCACCGGCGAGCTGTTGTGGGTGCACCGGCTCAACGAGGGCGCGCGGGGCGCGGCGGCGCCGCGGCGGCTCTCGGGGCGCGGCCTGACGTACTGGGACGACGGGGGCGACGGGGTAATCTTCTACGTCACTCCCGGCTACCGGCTCGTCGCGCTGAACGCCCGGACCGGCCGGCGGGCCGCGAACTTCGGCGAGAACGGCCTGGTCGATCTGAAGCAGGGCCTCGACCAGGAGCTCGACCCCGTGACCGGCGAGATCGGCCTGCACGCCGCCCCGGTCATCGCCGACGGCGTCGTCGTCATCGGCGCCGCCCACCTCGCCGGGGTCGCGCCCGCCACGAAGGAGAAGCCGACCGGGCACGTCCGTGGCTACGACGCCCGCACCGGCGAGCGGAAGTGGATCTTCCACACGATTCCCGGCGCCGACGAGTTCGGCAACGACACGTGGCTGGCCGACTCGTGGCGCTACACGGGCAATACCGGGGTGTGGGGTCAGATGACCATCGATCCGGACCTGGGCTACGTCTACCTGCCGGTGGAGACGCCCACCGGCGACCTCTACGGCGGGCACCGGCCCGGCGACAACCTGTTCTCGAACAGCATCGTGGCCGTCGACCTTCAGACCGGCGAGCGCGCGTGGCACTTCCAGACGATTCACCACGACGTGTGGGACTTCGACCTCGCCAACGCCCCCATCCTCGTCGACATCACCGTCGACGGGCGCGACGTCAGGGCCGTCGCCCAGCCGAGCAAGCAGGCGTTCCTCTACGTGCTCGACCGCGCCACCGGCGAGCCGGTGTGGCCCATCGAGGAGCGGCCGGTGCCGCAGTCGGACGTGCCCGGCGAGGTGACCGCGGCCACCCAGCCGTTCCCGACGAAGCCGCCGCCGTTCGACCGGCAGGGCATCGGCGTCGACGACCTCATCGACTTCACCCCCGAGCTGCGCCGGCGGGCCGTGGAGACCATCGAGCCGTACCGCATCGGCCCGCTCTACACCCCGCCGTCCGTCGCGTCGTACGAGGGCACCCTCGGCACCCTGCACGTCCCCGCCCTGACGGGCGGCTCGAACTGGCCCGGGGGCTCGTTCGACCCCGAGACCGGCATCTTCTACATCTACTCGAAGACCGAGGTCCACGCCCTCGGCCTCGTCAGCGATCCGCGTCGCTCGAACATGGACTACATCATGGGCCGGCCCCGGCCTCCCGCCGGGCAGCGCCCGAGGGGCGGCAGCGGCTTCGGGCTCAACGTGGAGGGCATTCCCGTCATCCGGCCGCCGTGGGGCCGCATCACCGCGATCGATCTCAACGCAGGGGAGATCGTCTGGCAGGTCGCGCACGGCGAGACCCCCGACCACATCCGCGACCACCCGCTGCTCGAGGGCGTCGACGTGCCCCGCACCGGGGTCGCCAACCAGCGCATCGGCACCCTGGTCACGAAGACGCTGGTCGTCGCCGGCGACGGGGGCCTGTTCACCGGCCCCGACGGCACCCGCGGCTCGGCCCTGCGGGCCTACGACAAGGCGACGGGCGAGGAGGTCGGGTCCGTCCCGCTGCCGGTTCCCGCAACCGGTTCGCCGATGACCTACAGCCTGGACGGCGAGCAGTACCTGGTGGTGGCCATCGCCGGCGGGGGGTTCCCCGGCGAGCTGTGGGCGTTCAGGGCGCCGTAGCGGCGGGTACGGGAGCGCCTTCACGCAGGCGTCGCCCGGGGCGACCGCGGTTGTCTCGATGGCGGGCGACATCGTCGGCCAGCACGCCACCGCGATGCGCCTGTGTTCGAGCACGCTGGCCGTCAGTCCGGTGCGGCCGCCGCCGCTGGCGGAAGGCTCGTCAGGGCGATCGAGGGGTCGCGGTTCGGGCGATGGCGGGAAACCGGGCCTCGAACATCCGGCTGGCCCGGACCGTGACCGGTCCGGGGTCGCGGTCGGGATCCGGGATGAGGAACAGCGCCGCGACGCCGTGCCGCTCGGCGTGGTCCAAGCCCTCCTCCGCCCCCATCACGTAGAGCGCCGTGGAGAGGATGTCAGCGGCCAGCGGGTCCTCGTGCCAGACGGTCACGGACTCGGGCCGATGGACCGGCAGTCCGGTCCGCGGATCGAGGATGTGCGCGACCGGCCGGCCTTCGACCACCCAGGTCCGCTCGGAGGCACCGCTGGTGGCGAGAGACCCCGCGGCCAGGGTGAGCTCCAGCGCGGGCTGATGCCGCCGGGCGGGATGGCCGACGGCCACCGGCCAGCCCGCGCCGGCCGGCTCGCCCCCCACCGCGATCTGGCCTCCGAAGTCGACCATCCACGGATGGCCCTCGGCGGAGGCGGCCATCAGCCGGCGGAGGGCCTCACCCTTGCCGAACGCCCCCGCGTCGAGGGTGGCGTTTGTGGTCCGCGTGACCCGGCAGGCGCCCGCATCGAACCGGAAGTGCGCCAAGCCCGTCGCCTCCCGGGCCGCGCGGAGGGCGCCCGGCGCCGGCACCGAACCGCCCGCACGCAGTCCCCAGGCCTCGGCGAGCCGCCCCACCGCCGGGTCGAACGCCCCTCCGGTGAGACGATGCCAGCGTGCGAGGCTCGGCCACAGGCCGCACAGCCCCGGCGGCAGCCCGAACGGGTCGCGGACCGGCTGCCGGTTGAGGGCGCTGAGGACGCTGTCGGTCCGCCACGTGCTCAGCGACGCCTCGGCGCCCTCGATCGCGCCGACCATCCGCTCGAGCGCTTGCAGCCCCGCCGCCCGGTCTGCCGCCTGCACGACGAGGGTCGCCCGGGTCCCCATCAGATGGACCGTGCGCTCGACCCGCGGCAGTGCCGCGGAGAGCTCCCGGCGGGCCACGGCCCCGTTGGCAGCTCGGGCCCCCGCGCGGCGATGCTCGACCTGGTCCCCTTGGGCGGCCCATGGAACCGCGGCGCCCGGGGCGAAGAGACCGCCTGGCGCCTCTGCGACCGTCAGCGCCGTCGCGCCGCACGACAGGGAGACCGCGGCGATGGCCGCCGCGACCCTCATGACGAAGGACGGGCGGTCGGGTGGAAAGCGGGACCCGGGGGCGACACGCGCTCGAGCCTCCAGCCGATGACGAGGTGCGTGGTGTAGCCGGCCACGAAGACGGCGCTCGCGGCGACGTGGGCCCAGATGAACGCGGCGATCCACGCCGGGCTCGAGGCGACCTGCAGCAGATAGCCGGTCAGGGCCATCACCGAGAAGCCGACCAGCGACGCCCACCCCGTCCGTCGGTTCCGGGGGCTCGACGACAACAGCTTGCGCAGGGTGTGGGTGCGGAAGAGCATGCCGAAGAAGACCACGAAGAACGGCGCGGCCACGATGTGCCAGGCGAGCATGGCGGGCTGCCAGGGATGATTGACGACCGCGAACGGATCGGTCGGCGCCATCAGGTACTTCATGCAGAAGTAGGCGATGCCGGTGGCGGCCACCAGAGCGTGAAGCAGGTTGAACGCCCACTTCTCCCACCACGTCATCGCCAGGGTGACGGCGGAACGTGGCGGGGCATGCCGACCGCCGTCCACCGCGTCGCGCTGCACCGGGCTGTGCATGACCGTTACCACCTCGGTTGCCGCGTCTCCGGGACCCGCGGCCAGGCCCTGCTCCCATCGTCCCGGAGACTCGCGGGCTCGGCCCTCTCCAGCGGCTCCTCGATGACCGGCTCGACCGCGAATCCAATCGGCCAGGGGACTCGCGGGGTCTCGCCCTGCTATGGAGCGCCCTGCGCCAGCACCCGGTCGGTGGCCAGCACGCGCCGTACCGCCGTGTTCGTGGCGAGCCCGGTCAGGGTCGCGCCGGCGATCGGCCGGATCGCCCGGCGGACCGCGAGATCGTCGTCGAGCGGACGGTCGTCGTACTGCTGGAGCCACCGCTCGGACGGCAGGTACTCGATGGGCTCGAGGAACGCCGTCACGTCGATGCGCTTGACCGTGCCGTCCGCATGCAGCGCGATCAGCAGGCTCTCGCGCTTGGTGCGCACGACGTGGGTGTCGACGTAGGCGCGTCCCACGACCGCGCCGTCCTTCGTCGCCACGTACCGCGCGACGAGACCGCTCTCCACGTCGACCCCGGCCAGCTCGCCGATGGCCTCTCTCTGCGCCCGGGTGAGAAAGACGCGCTCGGCCGCCACCGCGGCCCCGGGATAGACGGCGGCCAGCGCCTCCTCGCGCGTGATGCGGCCCCCCTGCGCGGACGGCCCCGCACCGGCCGCCACGAGGAGCGCCGCCGTCAAGCCGCTCAGTACACGTCTTCGCATCTTCGCCTCGTGCTGCGTCATGACTGGATGTCGGGCGCGTGGGCTGTGATTCGTCAATGATTGCCGGCCCCGAACCCATGCCGTGTCCGACGATTGGGACGTGAAGCACCACTCGTCACTTCACGGTCCGCCCGGTCCGCCCGGTCCGCCCGGTCCGCCCGGTCCGCCCGGTCCGCCCGGTCCGCCCGGTCCGCCCGGTCCGCCCGGTCCGCCCGGTCCGCCCGGTCCGCCCGGCATCGTCGGCCGCGGCCCGGATTGCCCCCCGACGGAGGCGGCGCGGACGGCCGCGCGAGAGCGGGCCGGAGACGCCACCCCGCAGACCTCAGAAGGCGTAGCCCAGGTTGATGTTGAACTGGTTGACGCCGGTGTTCGCTTCGTTGCTCACCCAGGCATGGTCCACCTTGAGGACGACGCCGGGGTCCGGTTTCAGCTCGATGCCGAACGTGAAGTACCTGTTGTCGGTCGAGAGGCTGCGCTCGAACCCGGCCGGCATCCGGGCCTGGGTGTCGACCTCCTCGTAGCGGACATAGGGCGTCAGCCCCACGCCGCCGGCCCCCGCGACCTGCGACAGCAGGTCGTAGCCGAGCTGAACGTACGCGCCCTGCAGCCCCTCCCCCACGCCGCTGCTTCCGGTCTTCCCCAGCGCCTGGTTGAGCCGGGCCGCGTCGGCGAGGCTGGCGCGCGCGAACAGCCCCCTCAGGTCGATGCCGCGCACCTGCGCCTGGCCGTGGAGGTCGAAGATGGTGGTGCCGACGCCGTACTCGGTGCCGTCCACGACGATCTCGCCCTGCCCCGAATCGCCGGTGTAGAAGCTGGCCCCGAAGAAGACGCCCGGCGTGGGCGTGACGTCGAGGCGGCCCGTCAACGCCATGCTCGTCGACTTGGCCTTGCCGCCCTTCTGGCGGCCGCCGCGCAGCCCGCCCGACGAGAAGCTGGACCCGTCGAACCCGCTGATGACGTAGGCCCGGAACGACACCTGCTCGAAGGCGCCGTAGAAGCCGCCGCCGTTCTCGCGCCAGGTCGACGGGATGATCCGGCTCTCGGTGACGGGCCGCTCGGCCCCCATGAAGACGGTCGGCTCGTGGAACTCGTTGACCAGCCCCATCGGCGCCAGCAGCAGGCCGCCCCGCAGCCCGAAGTTGTCGGTCGCCTGGTAGTCGACGTAGGCGAACTCGACGAAGATCTCCTTGGCGTGCTCGACCTCGATCTCGGAGTTGAACAGGAACTTGTCGCTGAACCGGTAGCCGGCGTAGAGGATGGCGCGCAGGTAGTCGAACTGCGTCGTCTTCCTGGTGGGGCTCCCGCCCTGGTTCATGTCGGCGAAGTTCTCGAACAGCATCTCGCCGTACCCGGCGATGGACACGCCGCGGTCGATGGCGTAGGTCGCGGCCGCCGACGGGGCAAGCCCCAGCCGCCGCGCCTCGTCGACGTCGAGGCGGTCGCCGTCCTCGCCGCTGCGCAATCGTTCGATCTCCTCGGCCAGCACGTCGATGCGCCGCTCGAGCTCGGCGACGTCGACCTCCTGCTCCTGCTCCGTGGTTTCCGCCTCCTCGGACGATCCCCGCTCCTCTGTCGCTCCCGGTTCCCGCTCGGCTTCCCCCGCGGCGCCGCGGACCGCCGCAACCGCCGCCGGTGGTCGGGCCCCCGCACCAGTCGCCCGTCCGGTATCCGCCGGCGTTCCCCGGCCGACTGCTGCAACCTCCGCCGCAAGCCGGGCCTCCGCATCAGTCGCCTGCTCCGCATCCGGAGGGGCTCCCTGTCCCGACGCGGGGGCGGCGATGCCGCAGAGCATGATCACGATGAACACGGGGTCGATGGGGCGAAAGCGGCCGTTCGTCATGGGCATGTCTCCTCCGCGGCTGGTTGCATGCCCGACCGTCGCCCTATAATGGCTCTGCTGGACACGCAAGACCGCGACTTGTCGAAGGGTGGCGGTGCGCGACCGTTCAGCCGGCCCGCCGGGTGTTGCCGCACCCGCGGGCCCTTTTCATCTCTGCCGTGCCGGCGACCGCAGCGGCACGGGTTTGAGACTCGATCTCAACTTACCGGCGCGACTATACAGGCCGTCAATCCGGCCGTCAACACAAAACTGCGACTGGTCTCAGTTCTTCGGCATGCCGCCGGAGAGGCCTCTCGTATCGAGGCGCTCCGGGGGACAGGGGAGAGGACCGAAGAGGCGTCGATCAGCTCGACGTCCCGACCGCGCGGCCGGTCACGAGCCGGCCGACCGCCTTCATCTTGCCCCAGAAGAAGTGGAACTGTCCGAGGAGGGTTCCGTATCCGAGCAGCAGGAGCTGGTAGATGGGCAGCATGATGACCAGATAGACCACCCACTGCACCCATCCCGGCGTGGCCTCGGAGAAGATGAGCGCCATCACCGGGCCCTTCAACCGGAGGGTGGTCATGCCCGCGAGCGCGAACGCCACGAGAATGGCGACCACGCCGACGGGCCCTACACCCCAACGCGCCTTCATGCTCTCGACGATAGTCATCGACAAGTTACCTCGCAGCGCACCCGCCGCCGGACGTCCGCCACGCGCTCGAGCGACGAGCTCGACGTCGGAACGCCGGGCGGCGTCCTACCCCAGATGCCTGATCGCGACGCCACCCCAGTGGTCGTTCAGATACTCGGCCACCAGCCGGCGGTGACAGTGGTGCGGAGTGTCTTCGCTGCACAGCAGGCAGCCGTCCGCGATGACCTCCCGCGGAACCGTCCGTTCGATGCGCCGCTCGCGCATCAGGTCCAGAAACCGGCGCTCGTAGGTCTCCCAGTCGCCGCGCCGCTTCTTGAAGTCGTCGAGCATGTCCTTCGTGGGCGCCAGCTCCGGCAGATGGACGTACTCCATGCCGCAGAGCTCGGCGAGGAAGTACGCCAGATCGTTCTTCTTGGCGAAGCCGGCGAGCTGCGACGCGTTGTTGAGCCGCACGTCGACCACCCGCCGGGCCCCCGAGTGCCGAAGCAGCCCGAAGAACCGGTCCGCGGACTTGCGGGTGAAGCCGATGGTGAACACGTTCATGCGTCTCGTCCCATCGCGGCCGACGCCTCGTAGACGTGGCCGACCCGTTCGGCCCGCGTCATGACAGCCTCGGCGACGAGCTCCGCGCGGGTCCGGAACAGATCCTCGCGAGGACGCCTCTGCAAGTCGAGCAGCCGATCCATCGCCGCCCCATGCGGCTCGAGGCTGCCGTCGGCCAGGATATGCGCCACCGCGATGCCTCGCGCTTCGAGGGCCGGCGCCACGAGCAGGGTGCGGTGACAGTCCAGCGGCTCCTTCTCGGCGCACATCAGGGCGATGCGCCGGCGCTCCGCCCCGCGGACGACGCGCTCGACGCCCCGGCGAAAGCGCTCCGTCTCCCGGACCCGGTCGTAATCGATCCGGCCGTCCCGATAGTCGGCCGGGTCGTCGGAACGCCCTCCCAGCTCGCGTCCCAGGAAGACGTACTCCAGCCCGAGGGCGCCGAGCCCGTCGGCGAGGGGATCGCGCTTGAACTGCGGATTGAATCGACTGTACGGGGCCGCCCGGACGTCCGCGACCACCGTCACCCGACGGCGCCGCAACAACGCGACGAACTCGTCGAGCGTGTGGGTGGAGTGGCCGATGGTGAAGACGGCGCCGAGGCTCGTCGTCATGACCTCAACCGACCCTCGTCAGCGATGATCGCCGCGATCAGCTTGTAGCACGCGCCCTGGTACGGCTCTCCGAGACTGATGGTCAGGTAGCACTCGTCGAGCGGGTAGGCGCCATCCAGCTTCGCGAGGTACTCTCGCTCGTGCTCGGGGTCGGTCACCCACAGCGCGTACTCCGTACCCGCATGGCTGAACCTCCCCTGCACACGCCGCTTCCGGTTGCCGAAGGCCTCCCCCGGCCTGAAGACGTCGAGCCCGATTCGGTCGACGTGGATCAGCCTCAGCGAGCTCTCGATCGACCCGACCGATTCCAGCGGCACCTGGTCGTTGCGGCCGTGGTAGGTGCCGATACCGTCGATCCAGAGCGGCTCGACCGGATCGACCAACGCCGGCAAGTCGAACCACGACATCCTGCCGACCCTCTCCCAGTACCGCGTCGAATCGAGCAACCAGTTCTCCGTCTGATAGTCGCTCGGCCGCGGCTCCAGCACCGGAACGTCGATGACGTCGAGCACACGCGGATCGCTGCCGTCCTCGTACTGGCGCTCGTACTCCGATACTTCCCCGCCCTCACGGTCGCTGACCGGCCGAATCCACCGGCCGGACCGCCCGTCGACCCATTCCCGGCCGGCGACGCAGCGTCCATGCAGCTTCCGGGAGTTCGCGAGACAGACGATGCGCTTCACGCCCCGCATCGTTGCTCATCCTCCGTCAGTCGCGTCCGGCGCCGGTTCCGCGGCCCAGATCACGAGGCGGAGCTCGCCGTCGTCGATGAGCGTGTACTCCGGCAGGCGACCCGACAGAGCCCGACTCTCGCGGCGGATGATCGGCACGCCGTCGCCTCGACGGTCCATCAGGTTCATGCGGCCGACGCCGCTCGGCGCGGGGCAGCGCGCCAGGAGCGACACGATCAGCTCGTTCCGGCTGGCCTGCCGCAGGTGCAGGCTGTCGGGAGTGAGGGTATTGGCGAGGGCGCCGGGCACGTACAGCTCGAGCCGGTCTCCGAACATGTGCAGGCGCACCCGGGAGCCCGCCACCGAGTAGTCCCGGTGCGCCACGGCGTTCACGAGGGCCTCGAACACCGCGCGCTCGCTGAACTGGGGACGCTCCGTCCGTCCCGTCACCTTCGCGGCGCGCACCAGCATGTTCCGGCGTACGAAGTGCAGACTCTCGGCGACCTGAGCGTCGAGCGGCCCCCCGATGTCGCGGGCATCGGTCTGGTAGTCGACGTCGGTCCGCTCACCCGTGTAGCTGACCGCCTGGAGACAGGCATGGGGAAGCCACCCCTGCGGCTCCCGGGTGCACAACAGCACTCCCGCGACGGTCAGCTGCGCGGCGCCTCGGTCATCTCCGACTACGAGACCGAGCTTGCGGGCCGCTTCCTCCGTGGCGCCCGTCTCCGCCGCCTCGTCGCCCAGAAACCGGCGCGTCAGGGCGTAGTCGAGATCGCCCGGACCCGTGCGGGGGACCGGCGATTCGTCGAAACGAATCATGCGGCTCTGGCTGCGCTCCTGGATGAGCCGGGCCAGGATCTCGACCGCCATCTCGCGCTTCGCACTGCCGAGCCGGCGGAAGTACCCGCCCGGACTCTTGTGCACGAACAGGCTGCGCGGGACATCCACGCGAATGACCGCGACGGGTCGGCCGGCGGCGCCGTTCAGCTCGAGGCGGTAGATGTCGGCGTCGAGCGGCGGCTCGATCGAGTCGTTGCAGACTTCGTGAATCCAGCGTTCGACGGCGTCGAGACTGCCGAGTGGAATGCCGTGAACCTCCCGGGTCGCATCGTCCACCCCGAGGACGACCAGGCCGCCCCTGGCGTTGGCGAGCGCGGCCAGCTCGTCCGCGAAGTCGTCCCGGCGCGGACCGGTCACGCGGCCACCCGCGAGCACGACCCGCTTGAGCTCCAGGCCCGAGTCCTCTCCCAGCCGGATGCGCCGCGCGAGGTCTTCCGAACGGCTCATCTCTCCCGCTCCCGACGCCGGCGAAGCTCGTTCAGTCCACCGGGCGAGGGTGAAGACGGTCCGTCTCCCCTCCTGCCCGGACGCCGGCGCTCAGCTCACTCCACCCAGTCGGCGATGAAGATGTTCGTCTCGCCCTCCTCCGCCGCGTTGCGGTTCGAGGCGAAGATCAGCTTCGTGCCGTCGGGCGAGAACATCGGGAAGCCGTCGAAGACGTCGGTGAAGGTGATCTGCTCCAGCCCCGTGCCGTCGAGGTTGATCATGAACAGGTCGAAGTTGCGGCCCTCGGGGTCGTGCTGGTTCGACCCGAAGATGATGCGCTCGCCGTCGGGGTGCCAGAAGGGGGCGAAGTTGGCGCCGCCGAGGTCGGTCACCTGCTTCAGGTTCGAGCCGTCGGCGTCCATCACGAACACCTCCACGGCGCCGGGCCGCCAGAGCCCCTGGTCGAGCAGGCGCTTGTAGTCGTCGAACTCCGAGCCGTCGGGAATCTCGCGCCCGCGGAAGATGATCTTCGAGCCGTCGGGCGAGAAGAACGGACCGCCGTCGGGCCCCTGGCGGTGCGTGAGGCGACGGACGTCCGACCCGTCGCCGTTCATCGAGTAGATCTCCTGGTCGCCGTCCCGCACGCTCATGAACACGATGCGGCCGTCGGGGCCGATGGTCGCCTCGGCGTCGTAGCCGGGGGAGTCGGTCAGGTTGGTCAGGGTGCCGTCGGGCGACGCCCGGAAGATGTCGAAGCTGTCGTAGGTGGCCCAGACGTAGCCCATCCGGAAGCTGGGGGCCGGCGGGCACTCCGGCGAGCCGAGGTGGGTCGAGGCGTAGACGATCGTCTCGCCGTCGGGGTAGAAGTAGCCGCAGGTGGTCCGGCCCTCGCCGTTGCTCACCATGCGCTGGTTCGACCCGTCGAGGTTCATCCGGAAGATCTGGTCGCACGGCACCCCCTCGCGGGTGCTCTGGAAGATGATCTCCGACCCGTCGTGCGAGAAGTACGCCTCGGCGTTCTCGCCGCCGAAGGTCAACTGCCGGACGTTCGCGAGATGGACCTCGGCGCCGGAAGCCGCGGCCGCCTCCTGTTCCGCGCCCGCGGTCGCCTCCCCGACGCCCGGACCTGAAGCCGCTCCCTCGACCGACGGGCCGGTCCCCGCCAGCGCGACGGCCAGCGGCAGCATGAGGAGGATGGACAAAGGGATGAAACGGTTCGACATGGCTCCAGTCCTTTCGTTCGCGAACCCGCGGAAATCCCGACCTGACCGGCGCGCGCCCGCGGCCGACGACGACCATTCATGGTACGCGAGGCGCTCTCCCGACGCCAGCATCGGCGCCGACGCCGACCGCAGTCCCGGGATGCGCGACCGCAAGTCGGCGGCTCCGGTTCTCCGGACGGTGACGACGGTCCCAGGCTCGGCGCGTCGTCGGCGGCGCGGCCCGACGACGTGTCGCAAACCCGCCGACCTCGCGAAGGATGACCGGCTCGCCCGCGTCACATGCCCCAGATGGTCACCGGGCCGCCGGCCGTCGAGGCTTCGCGACGGAAGATCTTCTCTCCCCACGTGCGGTCCGGCGCCCGGTCGAAGACGATCAGGTGGCCCGCCACCGCGCCGCAACGATCCATGTAGCCGCGCGTCTGGGCCAGCCCCTCTTCGATGGTCCGCTCCAGGTCCTTGTGCAGCAGCTTGCACTCGACCACGAACTTGCGCGTCCTTTCCCCCTGCGGCCACACGATCAGCAGGTCCACGCGCCCGCTCCCTGCCCGGTGTGCGCCGTGTGCTGGGCCAGCAGCGCCCGCGTCTCCGCTTCGCTGAAGTCCCCCAGCCGCAGTGACTTCGACTTGATGTTGAAGGCGCTGCCCCCCGGAACTGCCGCTTTGCGAGCCGTCGAGTAGATGCGGTAGTCGCGCACGTCCCGCACCCCGCACAGGACGACGCTGTGCGGAAAGCGCCCGGGCCGGTCCGGGTACCCGGCGCGCAACTGCCGCAACACCGACAGCAGGGTGTCACCCACCAGTGTGTCGATCTCGTCGATCAGCAGCACCAGCGGCCGCGGGGCGGCCATGCTCCAACGCAGCAGCGCCTCGCGCAGCGCCTAGCCGGGACCAACCCGCTCCAGCACGCGGGGCCAGATGGCCTCCAGCGTTTCGTCACCGGCCGTCACACTCGCCTGGAGCCCCAGCTCGGCCAGGACGGTGCGTACTCCCGCCGCCACATCTTCGCGCGACGCCTGCGCCGCCTCCACGGTCACGTAGACGCAACGGTAGTCACCGCCGCCGTTCAGCAGTTCGCGCAGCGCCAGCAGCGCCGACGTCTTGCCGGTCTGCCGCGGGGCGTGGAGCACGAAGTACCGCTTGTCGCGGATGAGACCAAGCAGGTCGTCGAGGTCCACCCGCTCGAGCGGCGGGACATGGTAGTGCTCGTCGGCGCGGATGGGGCCTTCGGTGTTGAAGAATCGCATGTCCCAGGCAACTCTATCCCACGGCCGGAACATCGACGGGGGAACGGCGGGGCCGCCAGGTCAGTCTGTTCTGGCGCCGTGACCGGGCCTGGACCGCACCATGCCAACGCAACGTGCAAGGCAAGGAACTCCGAGACCGGCCTGTCCTTCAGATTCGTGGCCACGTTCACTCCGAGGCGAGTCGGCACTCGGTCAGACGCAGCGAATTCAACCTGCACACCGAACCGCACGCCCCGTCTGATAGACTCGGACCCGCATACCGAGGAGGGCAGCCGTGTACGGAGCGTATCAGTCGCTGAAGTTCCTGTTCATCGCTCCCCTGCTGATCGTCGTCCTGTTCTTCGTCAACCTGATGACCTCGCCCGGCGACTGGTGGGTGCAGTGGGCCGCCCTGGGCATCGGCATCGCCTGGGTCATCAACCTGTTCAAGGTGGTCAGGGCCGTCATTCTGCTCGGCGGCCTCGCGGCGTTCGTCGCCTATCTGAACCGCCGCTGAGAACCCGCTTCGAAGACCCGCCCGGGAGCGCGTGGAGGGAGGACGCCGAACCCCGCCGGCGCGGGGCCCGGCGCAACAACGCCTACTCGTCGTCGGTGGGCAACGCGGTCTGGTTGAGCAGGAGCTTCTGGACGCGCCAGTTGTTCATGTCGGCGACGATCAGCTCGTTCTCGTCGCGGCACGAGATGCCGTGAACCCAGTTGAACTGCCCGAGCTGCCGGCCCGACTCGCCCAGCCAGCCGAGAATCTCGCCGTCCAGGGTCATCTTGTAGATGCGCCCCGGCTCCACGTCCGACGCGAACAGGTACTGCGTCTCGCCGCCCGAGATGCACAGCGTCCAGGGCGCGGTGTGGTCGGGCTGGTTCGGCCGGGGGTTGCCCAGCACCGGCTGGCGCGTCTTGTCGAAGGGCACGTTGAGCAGGATCGTCTTGACGTAGTTGCCGTCCGAGTCGAACTTCTGGATGCGGCTGTTGCTGCGGTCGGCGACGTAGACGTAGCCCTCTCGGTCGACCTGCAGGTTGTGCGGCAGCCGGAGCTGATCGTTGTCGGTCCCCCAGGTGCCCCACGACTTGATCCAGTTCCCGTGCTTGTCCATCTTGCCGACGCGCGAGTTCATGTAGCCGTCGCTGACGAAGATGTTGCCGTCGGGGTCCCAGCCCACGTCGGTGGGGCCCTGGAAGTAGCCGTCGACGTGCCGCGCCTCGCGCGGGTCGACGTGCTCGTAGTGGTCGAAGCCCTCGGGGCGCCGGCCGAGGTTCAGGGTGACGTAGCCGGCGGGGTCGAACTTGGTGACCGCGTTGGTCCCCTTGTCGACGACCCAGAGGTTGTCGTCGTCGTCGAACCGCACCGAGTGGCCGTACCCCAGCCCGTAGACGCCCTGGCCGATCTCGCGCACGAAGTTGCCCTGGTCGTCGAACTCGAGCAGGTTCGTGGTGGCGTTGCCGTAGAGCGGCCCGGTGGTGGCGGTGCCGGGATGGTTCAGCAGGATGATGTGGCCCTTCGAGTTCTCGGCCACGGCGAGGGTCTCGCCGAGGTTCATGGTCGGCGGGTACTTCAGGAAGTTGGGCACCGACACGAAGGGAATCTCGGGTGCATCCTGCGTCTGGGCGCTCGCCGGCGCGACCCCGAGAGCCAGCGCGACGGCCGCGGCAACGATGATGAAACGTCTCACACAAACCTCCTTGCAGCCCGGTCCATCCGACCGGAAGAACAGCATTCGGACACGCGAACGCCCGTATGCGCGAACGCCCGTATGATAGCGCAGCTGCCGGCCCCCGGCCGCCCGATCACCCGCCCTTCTTCGGCCTCCGGTTGGCGGCCAGGACGCGCTTGCGAAGCCGGATGCTGCGGGGCGTCACCTCGACCAGCTCGTCGTCGTCGATGAACTCGATCGACTGCTCGAGGTTCAGCAGCCGCGGGGGCACCAGGCGCAGCGCCTCCTCGGCCGTCGACGAGCGCATGTTGGTGAGCTTCTTCTCCTTGGTGACGTTGACGTCGAGGTCGTCCGGGCGCGCGTTCTCGCCGATGATCATCCCCTCGTAGACTTCGGTGCCGGGAGGAATGAAGATCTCGCCGCGCTCCTGCAGGTTCGAGATGGCGAAGGGAGTGGCCCTCCCGGCCCGATCCGCCACGAGGACGCCGGTGGGCCGGCCCGCGATGGGCCCGTGCCAGGGCTCCCAGCCCGCGAACAGGTGGTGCAGGATGCCGGTGCCCCGCGTGTCGGTCAGGAACTGCGACCGGAACCCGATGAGCCCGCGGGTCGGAATGCGGAACTCGAGCCGCACCCGGCCGCTGCCGTGGTTGACCATCTTCGTCATCGTCGCCCGGCGGGTGCCGAGCTGCGCGATGACCACCCCCTGGTAGTCCTCGGCGACGTCGATCACCAGCTCTTCCACCGGCTCCTCGACGCGGCCGCCGTCGCGGCGGGTGACGATCTGCGGACGCGCCACCTGCATCTCGTAGCCCTCGCGGCGCATCATCTCCACGAGAATCGACAATTGCAGCTCGCCGCGCCCGATCACCTCCACCTGCTCCGGCGACTCCGTATCCTCGACCCGCAGCGACACGTTGCCCACCAGCTCGCGGGCGAGCCGGTCGCGGAGGTTGCGCGACGTGACGTACTGCCCGTCCCGCCCCGCCATCTGCGACGTGTTCACCCCGACGACCATCGACACCGTGGGCTCGTCGACGTGGAGGGGCGGGATGGGCCGCGGATTCTCGGGGTCGGTGATCGTCTCGCCGATGGTGATGTCGTCGATGCCGGCCAGGCAGATGATGTCTCCGGCCGCGGCCGACGCCACCTCCTCCCGCTGCAGGCCGTCGAACCGGTACAGCTTCGTGACCCGGGTGCGGTCGACGGTGCCGTCCAGCTTCGAGACCGCGATGCCGTCGCCCAGGGCCACCCGGCCGTTGACGATGCGGCCGATCGCGATGCGGCCCAGGTAGTCGCTCGAGTCGAGGTTGGCCACCACCACCTGCAGCGCTTCGTCCGGGTTCCCCCGCGGCGGCGGAATCCGATCGGCGATGGCGTCGAGCAGGGGGAGCAGGTTCCTCCCCGGCGCGGCGGGGTCGAGGCCGGCCGTGCCCGCCTTCGCGTTCGCATAGATCACGGGGAACTCGATCTGTTCCTCGGTGGCGTCGAGGTCGATAAACAGATCGTAGACCTCGTCGAGCACCTCGGCGGGGCGCGCATCGTGGCGGTCCATCTTGTTGATGACGAGGATGGGCGGCAGCCCGCGCTCGAGCGCCTTCCGGAGCACGAAGCGGGTCTGCGGCAGGGGCCCCTCGGAGGCGTCGACGAGCAGGAGGACGCCGTCGACCATCGTGAGGGTCCGCTCGACCTCGCCGCCGAAGTCGGCGTGGCCGGGCGTGTCGACGACGTTGATCAGGAGGTCGCGGTAGCGGATGGCGGTGTTCTTGGCGAGGATCGTGATGCCCCGCTCGCGCTCGAGATCGATGTTGTCGAGGGCGCGCTCCTCGACGCGCTCGTTGGCGCGGAACACGCCGCTCTGGTGCAGCATCGCGTCGACCAGGGTCGTCTTGCCGTGGTCGACGTGAGCGATGATCGCGATGTTGCGGCGCAGGGGGTTGGCGACACCGGAACCGGCCGCCTTCATAGTTCGTCAGATCCGTACAGAAGAGAAGAAGAGAGGTTCATGCCTCGATCGTACCCGAGGCGACGCCGCGTTGAAACCGGGACGCGGCGCCGCCGACCCTCGTCACCCCCCGGTCCCCGACCAAAGGAGGCTCCTTGGACATGCGTGTTCAAGCATGCGTGCAAGCTTGCATAATCGCCGTCGCCGCGTCTTTGCTCGCGGCGTGCGGCTCGGACCCGGAGCCGGCCGCCACCGCGCCGGCCGCGGAATCGGCGCCGGCCCCGCCGATGCTCCCGGACGTGATCGTCGCCGAGCGCGGCGGGTTCATTCCCGAGGGCGTGGAGTACGACATGGACAACGGCCGGCTGCTGACCGGGTCGCTGTCGGAGGGCTCGGTCTTCCAGCTTCACGAGGACGGCCGGGTGACGCCGCTCGTGAGCGACCCCGACCTCGTGTCGTCCGTCGGCATCGAGGCCGACGAGCTGCGCGACCGGCTGCTGGTCGCCAACTCGGACCGCTCGGTGTTCGAGGGCGGGACGCGCGGGCAGGCGATGCTGGGGGTGTACAACCTGACCACCGGCGAACGCATCGCGATGGTCGACCTTGCGGCGACGGTCGACGACGCCGGCGACGACGCGGCGTTCTTCGCCAACGACGTCGCGGTGGCCGACGACGGGACCGCCTATGTCACCGACACCCGCATGAACGTCATCTACCGGGTCGACACCGACTACCAGGCTTCGGTGTTCCACCGCTTCGACGACGGCGGAGCGGGCCCCAACGGCATCGTCGAGCATCCGGCCGGGTATCTCCTGGTGGCGCGCGGCGACGCGCTGTGGAAGGTGCCCCTCGACGATCCCGCCTCGGCCACCGGGGTGATGCTGCCCGAGGACATTCCGGGTCAGGACGGCATGGTGTGGAGCGCCGGCCGCCTCGCCATCGTCAGCAACTCGGGCAACCGGGTGGTGGCCCTGACGAGCAGCGACGAGTGGATGACGGCCGACCTCGCCGGGGTCGCGGCCTACGAGCCGCAGGCGACCACCGCGGCGGTGGTGGGCGACGACGTCTACGTGGTGCACCCCCACTTCGCGGACGACGATCCGCCCAGCGTGTCGCGGGTCGAGTTCCAGTAGTCCGATCGCACAAGAAAAAGCTCCCGGCCGGCGACGGGGCCGGCCGGGAGCTCCTGAAGCACGGGCGCGCAGACCGCCTAGTCCATGCGCTTCGCGACGTACTTGGTGATGCCGCCGCCGGCGGTCGGCCGCGACCCCGGGCCCTCCGCGGCATAGATGTTGCCGTCGGCATCGACCGCCACTCCTTCGCCGGCCACCCCCTGCAGCACCCGCACGCCGTGCGCATGCGGGGGGACGAACCCGGTCAGCCGGTCCTCGCCGGCGGGGCCGATGCGGACGCCGGTCTTCCAGCCGGGGTGGTTGCCCACGCCCGACTCCGAGTCGATCGCGTAGAGGGTGTCGTCGTCGGTGATGAACAGCCCGCTGATGCGGCTGTACTGCACGTAGATGTCGAGCAGCTCGCCGTCCTGGCTGAAGATCTGAATCCGGTGGTTGCCCCGGTCGGCCACGAAGAGGCGCCCCTCCGAGTCGAACTCCATCGCGTGGGGGGTGCGGAACTGCCCGGGCCGGAACCCGATCTCGCCCCACTCCTTGATGAACGTGCCGTCGGGGGCGAACTTCAGGATGCGGCCGGTGGCGCCGGCCGGGGGATCGGGGCTCTGGCCGCTGTGGCCGTCCGACACGAAGATGTCGCCGTTCGGCGCGGTGATCACGTCGCACGGCTCGTTGAGCTGGCCGGGGCCGCTGCCGGGCTGGCCCGCGACGCCGAGGCGCATCAGCTCCTCGCCCTCGGGGCTGAACTTGATGACCTGATGGCCCTTGGTGCCCGACTCGTTGCCCTGCGAGTCGGTCACCCAGACGTTGCCGTCGGCGTCGACGTGGATGCCGTGGGGCAGCACGAACAGGCCGGCCCCGAAGCTGGTCATGATCTCGCCGGTGTCCTTGTTGAACTTGAAGACGGGATCGCGGTCGGGGTTCTCCTCGCACCCGCCGGCGAGGGCCAGCCCCCCGCACCGGTCGTAGGCCCACACGTGGCCGTCGGGACCGATGTCGATGCCCGCCGTCGAGCCCCACTCGCGGTCGTCGGGCAGCGGCGCCCAGTTCAGAATCACCTCGCCGGTCGGATTCGGCAGCGGTCGGCTGACCCAGTCGCTCTCGCCGTTCTGCGCGGCGGCGATCGAGGTGGTGGCCACCACGAACGCGGCCGCCGCCAGCATCATGCCGGCGCGTGTCGATGTCCTTCTCGTGTCGATCATGCCTGTTCTCCTCGTCCTCGGGCGGCCGGCCGACCCGGCCGCCCCGTTCACGTGCGCGTATGACGTCGACCTCGAATCAGTCGAAATGAACCTCGGCCAGCGCGATGCCGCTCTCCCCCGCCACCGCGTAGAGCAGGAAGACACGGCCGTCCTCCTCGTGGATCGCGGGGTCGCGGAGCTGGTTCACGTGCCCGTACGCGGTGCTCCGCACCGACGGCTCGATCGGCGCGTCGGCCCCCTCCCAGTCGTGCTCCGGCCGCAGCACCTCGACCCCGGGCGTCTCCGACCACGACATCCAGTCGCCCGAGGCGTCGATGGTGCTCAGCTTGATGTGCTCGGGCGCGTCGCCGACCTGGGTCCAGAACACGTACAGGGTGTCGCCCCGCTGCAGCAGCGCCGAGTGCCGCATCAGCGAGTTGAACAGCAGCGGCCCCTCCTCGAACCCGCCCAGCGGGTCGCGCGACCGGTAGAACTGCCCCGGCATCGCCATCGAGTAGGTCCAGCCGTCGCGCTGGAACACCCGCATGTAGGTGCGCCCCAGGCGCTCCGGCCGCGTCGTGAAGGCGATGCCGTCCGTCGAGGTCGCCACCCGCGACACCTGCGTGGCGATGCCGTCGAGGCCGTGGAAGTACATGACGATGCGGCGGTTGGCGTCGTCGACGTGCACGTCCGGCGACGCGATGTGGGGCGCCGACGCCTCGAAGAGGGCGTCGTGCGACATCGGCGCCGCCCCGCGCGCCCGCCTCGCCGCCTGGACGCGCTCCAGCTCCTCGGGCGAGATCTCGGGCGGCTCGGTCAGGAAGTGCGAGTCGGCGATCTGCAGGCTCCCCGGCGGATGCACGCGCCACGGGCCCCGCAGGTCGTCGGCGTAGGCGAGCCGGATGTAGCGCCCCTTGTGGTCGGCGAAGTACAGGTAGTAGGCGCCGAGCGGATCGGCCACCCAGTCGGGCACCCGAATCAGCGACGGCCCCTGGATGTTCTCGCCGATGCTCGGGTGCAGGCCGGGACCGACGATCGGCGCGTCCGCCAGCCGCTCGACCCGCACCGTCTGCGCGACCGCGTCGGCGCCGAGCGCCGCGAAGCCGCACGCCAGCGCGGCGACGAGGGCGATGACCGGGGTGTTCTTGCTGATCACTTTCCCACCTCTCGCGGGGTCCTCGGCGGTGCCGGGAACAGGACGGGCGCGGACTGCATGGCGGCCACCGGCGGCAGCAATTTCAGGTCAACAGAGTACGTGATCGGCCACCGAGAAACCAAGCCCGCACTGCCCGGGAACACCGACTCGCGGATCACGGGGAAACGGGATCGGACCACTTCTCGACGACCGGGGGCGCCCAGGCCTGCATCCGGTCGAGCAGGACGGCGCCATCGCTCTCGGCCAGGAGCATGGCGCGATGCTCGGGGGCGAGGAACCGCCGTTCGACCGCATGGTCGAGAAAGGCGAGCAGCGCATCGAAGTAGCCGGCCACGTTCAGGAGGCCGCACGGTTTCCGGTGCAGCTCGAGCTGCCCCCACGTCAACATCTCGAACAGCTCGTCGAGGGTCCCGAAGGCGCCGGGGAGGGCGATGACGCCGTCCGACAGCTCCGACATCACCATCTTCCGCTCGTGCATCGAGTCGACCACGCGCAGCTCGGTCAACCCCGGATGGGCGACCTCCCGCGACGTCAGATGGCCGGGAATCACCCCGATGATCCGCCCGCCGCAGGCCAGGACCGCATCGGCCAGGACCCCCATCATGCCGACCTGCGCGCCGCCGAAGACGACGGTGTACCCGCGCCCGGCGAGCAGGGCGCCCAGCTCTCGCGCGGCCGCCGCGAACTCGTCGCCCGCGCCGACTCTCGACCCCGTGAAGACGCAGATTCGAGTCATGGCCGCCCTGCTTCAACGGTATCATGCGACCGGGGAGGGCGGACGGCGCGGAACGGCGCCGCGTCCGCACCGGCGAACCGCCGGCTTCCGCACCGGCACGGTCATGCAGTCCTCGAAGCGGGCGCAAACGGCGCCGCCTCCGCACCGGCGCACCGCCGGCGCACGCGTCCGCCTGCTCATGTGCCTGCGCGACCAGTCGCGAACCGAAACCACCAGGAGGTCGTGGCAACCGCGGGCGTCGCATCGAGAGCAGCAGGCGCCCGCAGGGAATGCCCGACGAGCTGGCATGAGGCAGATGCTGCCGGGGAACAACGCGGCCCGCCGGAATGCACCGGTCGAGTGCGGCAGGGCTTCCCGCCGCTGGATTCCGGAGCTCGCCCGGGCCGCCTTTTGCGCGGCGGTGACGGTCGCCGCGCTCACCGCGGAGCCCGCGGCCAACCAGACCCGCACGGTGTGGGACGGCGTCTACACCGAGGCCCAGGCCGACCGCGGCCGGGGGCACTACCGGGCCATCTGCGGCTACTGTCACCGCGACGACCTGAGCGGCGGCGGCAGCGAGGCGGGCGCCCCCGCCCTGCGCGGGCCGTTCTTCCTCAACCAGTGGCGGGGCCGGCCCCTCGTCGACCTCTTCGTCACCATCGGCACCACGATGCCGCAGCAGAATCCCGACTCCCTGCGCGCCCAGGTGGTGATCGACGTCGTCAGCTACCTCCTGAAGCAGAACGGCATGCCGGCCGGCGGCGCCGAGCTCCCGCCGCGACTCGATCCGTTGCGGTCCATCCTCCTGAGTCGGGAACCGGCCCGGTAGGTTCAAGGAAGCCGCCGGAGCCCCGGGTCCGGGGTGTTGGGCTGCGTCATCCGCTTCGCGGTCACCGCAGCCCTTCTAGACCCGGTTGCGCGCCAGCGTGTCATGTCGGTCACGATGAGCGAATCGACGCCCTTCTGCTGACCGACGGAGTTCACGAAAACCGAGCCGCACCTTCACTCCCCGCCTGTTCAGCCAGCGTGATGTGCTGAGGCGTCGGCCCCCGAGAGGTGCCGTCGTACCAGTAGATCCTGAGCAGGTCCAGCTTCGCCTGTCTCTCGCGAACGTCTTCAGCCTGACGATCACGGCGCGGTGGTCGAGAACGATCTCCCCACGCGCCAACTTCTCCCCGCACAGCACGACCGTACCCTGGGCGAAGAGGTAGCCCGCATCCACGAAGACGGCGACACGATCCATCCGAGAGCTTCCCGTCCAAAACAAAAGGCCCCCGAAGGGGCCCCTAGCCTGCATTATTCGCGAAGGTCGAGAATCAGTCACCGACGGGGCCTACTCGACCGCGAGGGAGCCTCTCGGACGCGGCGGCGGGCGCGGCAGGAGGCGTAGAGTGGCCCTTCACGGCGCCGGAGCGGTCGCGGAGGCCAAGTTGGGGGAAGGCTTTGCCGGTACGGGCGGTGCCGCCCGGGACCGAGGCGTGCGCCGAGCCTCGCGCGGGCTCTGACTAACCCGCGTGGGCGCCGAGCGCGAGCGCGATGCGCCGCCACGCGTGGAGATGGGGTGTCGCCCGTGGTAGATGCAGGACGATGCGGCGCGCCGAGCCGACGACATGCACCCCCAGCTTCAGCAGCCGGTCGCGCAGCCACGTCACCTGGGTGCGGGCACAGCTGGTCCGCGCCGCCCGCAGCCGCAGCTCCTGCATGAGTACGTAGGCGGCCGCGGTCAGCAACACGCGCAACTGGTTCGCCAGGAACTTGCAGCAGCTCGTGCGGTCGATCTGCAGGCCGTCCAGCAACTCCTTGATCCGGTTCTCGATGTCCCCGCGGGCGCAGTAGACCCACTCGTAGACGAAGCGCGAGCTCTCCAAGAGATTCGTCACGACGAAGCGCGGATTGTCCCGCGGCTCGCGACCCTTGAGCCGGACCACCTCCGCCTTGATCACGACCCGGCGTTCGTGGCCCCACGTGCCGGCTGCGTAGCGGGTGTCGGTATAGACGTGCTCGGTTCGGCCACTGGCCTCGCTCTGCGCGCGCGCCACCGCCATCGCGGATTCGGCATGCCGCTGCAACACCGCGTTCTTGCCCATCGCGACCACGTAGTCGAGCCCCGGTTCGGCATCCAGGAAATCGAGGATCTCCGGGGTCGCAAAGCCCCCGTCGAGCCGGACGAGAAACGGCGTCGCCGGAAACGCCGCCCGCAGCATCGGCAGCAGCCGACACAGCAGGCCCAGGGTCCCGTCGGCCGCCACCGCGTTCCCCGGCCGCAGCACCGCCGCGCACAGATACTGCTCCTTCTCGTCGTTGAAAGTCAGGAACGCGAGCAGCGGCAGATAGCACCAACTGTCGTAGTGCCCGTTGAAGAACGTGAGCTGTTGCGCGCCATGCGTCCGGTCGTCGGTCGGATCCAGATCGATGGTGATCCGCCACACCCGCCGGTGCAGGCGGCGCCGATGCCGCTCGATCACGCTCGCCGCCAACTCCCGCGCCATTCGGTAGAGCGCGCCGCGGCCCGCGCCGTTCTCGAACCGCGAGATCGTCGGCTGCGACGCCAGGGGCGCGCCGGCCACCGGGTCTCGCCCGAGCAGTAGCTTGTGGATGGGGTCCTCCGCCAAGTGGTCCGCGTCGTTGCCGTCGGGATGACCGCACGCGATGCCGAAGATCCGCTGTCCGACCAGCTCCGCGAGCGTGTGCCGAATCTTCTCCGGCGCGCGCTTGTCGGCGAGACACCCGGCAAACGCCTTGACGAGGCCGTACACGCGCTCGGCCGCCTTGAGCAGGACGCCGCCGCCGTCGGAACTCGCCTGCTCGCGGTTGAACGTCGCGACGAGGGGCTTGTCGAAGAGATCCGGGAACAGGACAGTCTGTGATATCTTGTCGGGTGTCACGCAGGGGTCTCCGTTGTGGCTAAACGCTTGTCAACACAACGTTTGTACCACACGGAGGCCCCTGTGTCTCCCCCAGAATCACCATCTTCGCGAATAATCCAGGCTAGTAAAGTCGCCCAATTGTCTAGTAGGCCGGGCGCCCGAAATCAGCATAGCACGGCTGGCGGGGCATCACCCCCCCTCCCGGTCACGGCCACGCTCAACCCGGCGAACGAAGGTACAGGCGCGCATCGGGTCGAGCAGGCGGCTCCGTCGACCTCCGCGAGCCACGCACCACGGCACTCTGGGACACGGAACCGGCCCGACCCAGTGACCCCGAACCGCCCCGACATCAGCATCGTCAGCTTGCGCATCGGGTTGACCACCCCTGCTAGCCTGATATGGAATGACCCCTTGTCAACACCCCGATGTCCGTCGACACGTCTGCGGTGCGTGAAGCTGAGCGACCGAGGTGGTCGCCGCGTTTACGGCGGCGACCAGTCCCCCAGCCATGAGCCCGGCGAGCGGGCCGCCGAGACGACGAACGATCGAAGGGCGCTTCGACGACGAGTCACGCTGATATTCGGTGATTATCACGGTTGCCCGTGACAGCGCACGCATGACGGTGCTTCGTCGGGAGAGGGGGCCGTCTAGGGGGCGCGAGTTTGGGATCGGCCACGCCGTCCGGATCGCATCGCTAGCTCGCCCGTTCTCCATATCGTGCCTCTGATCGTTCGCCGTCTCGACGGCCCCCTCCTCGAGCTGTCTCTGGTTCCGGTCAGTTCCTGGCCGGAAGCTTGCTTCCGGCCATATCAAGCCCGTTCACCGGGGCGGGGGTCGTGTCACCCGCAGGGCCGTAGCGAAGCGAAGGAGCCGCGCTTGCGCGGCTTGACGCGACGCCCGCCCCGGTGGTTCTGGCACGCGACGCCGCGCGTTCTTCGCGCGGCGTCGGTCGGGGCGTGCGCGGAAGGCCGAGGAGCCACGCCGCAGTCATGCCGACTCCGGGTGCAACGCCGCCCACAGAAAGCCGACCAGTTCGCGAGCCACCGCCACCGTCACGACTGGGCTCGGCTTGTGCTCGGCCAAGCGCCGGAAACGCCGGCACAACCGCTGCTGCGCCTTGTCCGCCAGTGCAATCACCCGCCCGGGTTGTCCGCTACGCCGCCGAACGAGCGTCTGGCCGACGCCGGGCCGGTGCCGATAGTGCCATGCCGCCTCCACCACCAGCCGTCGCGCCAACGTGTTGCCCGTCTTCGTGATCGGCCCGCGGCGGTGACGGCCCCCGCTGGAGTGCTCTCCGGGCACCAGGCCGAGATACGCCATCAGCGCCCGCGGGGTCGGGAACCGCTGGACATCGTGCAGCTCCGCCAGCAGCAGCATCGCCGTCAGCGTGTCGATGCCACGAAAGCACCGCAACCAGCCCACCGGCTCCCGATACGGCTCTGTGCTCGACACCGCCGCCAACTGCGCGTCCAGCTCGCCCAGCCGCGCATCGAGGTGGTCGATCGCCAGCAGGTAGTCCTCGACGACCACCCGGTCCGCCGGATGCGGCCAGTTCAGACCATCGACCCAGCGCCGGTGCGCCTGGGTCCACGCACGACCCGGGTAGTGCAACCCTCGTCGAAGCAGGAGCTTGCCGAGGCGGTGGCGGCACCGTTGCCGGTCCGCGCGGGCGTCATCACGAGCCCGGCACAGGTCGCGTACCGCCTCCTCGGCCGGCGTCGGCGCCTGCACCACCGTCAACAGCCCCGCCCGGTGCAGCTCCGCCAGCTTCCGCGCGTCCCGCCGGTCGGTCTTGATCCGCTCGCCCGGCTTGCGCGGAACCAGCGCCGGCGCGATCACCCGGCACTGCACCCGGCCGCGATCGAGCTGCCGCTGCAACGCATAGCCGCACGGTCCCGCTTCGTAGCAGCAGGCGACGCGGCCCGACACCGCCCGTTCCAGCTTCCGGCGCAGCCGGTCCACTGCACGGACCTCGTTCGGTACCGTCCACGTGACGGGCTCCGTCTTGTCCGGGGCCAACAGCGCTACGTGCAACTCAACCTTGTGTGCATCGATTCCCACGTAGGTGATAGGCTCGCTCACGACCGGCTCCCTTCGTCTGCGGCTCTGACGCCGCGTTCGGTGTCAACCCGCGAATCGTAGGCTGCCTCGGCCGCCTTGTCGCGTGCTCGCGCACGACGACGCCGTACGATTGCGAGCCGGTCATTCCATATCGTCTATGGCAACTTCGATGAGCAGGTCCTCAACGACGACGCGCGTGAGCGGCTAAACCACGCCCCAGCCGCAGCCAGACCGAGGGCCAGGAACAGTTGCCCCAACAGTGGGAGCGCCGGCACTGGCTCAACTACATCGACCCGCGCCGCGGGCGAGCAGTTGTTCGCCGTGTCCGACTCGTCGGCCACCGCGTCCACGCACGCCCCGTAGTAGTGCGTGCCCGCCGACGGCGCCGTCAGCTCCACCGACTGGATGCTCGCCGCCGAAGCAGCAAGCCCCGCCACCGCGTCCGTGCCCACCTCGGTGTCCGACGCCGTAATCGTCGCGTCCGCCGACCGGTAGTAGCGCAGGGTCGTGGCCGCCGACTCCCCGTCACCGCCGTTGCGCACCTCCGCCGACAGCGTGAACGCCGCCCCCGCCGCCGGGCTGCTCTCGCTCACCGACGGTGAGCCCACCACCAGGTCCGGTCTGGTCTGCGACGGGGTCCCCGGCACGTCGACCCGCGCCGCGGGCGAGCAGTTGTTCGCCGTGTCCGACTCGTCGGCCACCGCGTCCACGCACGCCCCGTAGTAGTGCGTGCCCGCCGACGGCGCCGTCAGCTCCACCGACTGGATGCTCGCCGCCGAAGCAGCAAGCCCCGCCACCGCGTCCGTGCCCACCTCGGTGTCCGACGCCGTAATCGTCGCGTCCGCCGACCGGTAGTAGCGCAGGGTCGTGGCCGCCGACTCCCCGTCACCGCCGTTGCGCACCTCTGCCGACAGCGTGAACGCCGCCCCCGCCGACGGCCTGCTCTCGCTCACCGACGGTGAGCCCACCACCAGGTCCGGCCTGGTCTGCGACGGGGTCCCCGGCACGTCGACCCGCGCCGCGGGCGAGCAGTTGTTCGCCGTGTCCGACTCGTCGGCCACCGCGTCCACGCACGCCCCGTAGTAGTGCGTGCCCGCCGACGGCGCCGTCAGCTCCACCGACTGGATGCTCGCCGCCGAAGCAGCAAGCCCCGCCACCGCGTCCGTGCCCACCTCGGTGTCCGACGCCGTGATCGTCGCGTCCGCCGACCGGTAGTAGCGCAGGGTCGTGGCCGCCGACTCCCCGTCACCGCCGTTGCGCACCTCCGCCGACAGCGTGAACGCCGCCCCCGCCGACGACCTGCTCTCGCTCACCGACGGTGAGCCCACCACCAGGTCCGGCCTGGTCTGCGACGGGGTCCCCGGCACGTCGACCCGCGCCGCGGGCGAGCAGTTGTTCGCCGTGTCCGACTCGTCGGCCACCGCGTCCACGCACGCCCCGTAGTAGTGCGTGCCCGCCGACGGCGCCGTCAGCTCCACCGACTGGATGCTCGCCGCCGAAGCAGCAAGCCCCGCCACCGCGTCCGTGCCCACCTCGGTGTCCGACGCCGTGATCGTCGCGTCCGCCGACCGGTAGTAGCGCAGGGTCGTGGCCGCCGACTCCCCGTCACCGCCGTTGCGCACCTCCGCCGACAGCGTGAACGCCGCCCCCGCCGCCGGCCTGCTCTCGCTCACCGACGGTGAGCCCACCACCAGGTCGGCTGCGGCCTGCTGCTGCTGGCCCTGCTGCGCCGTTATCTGCACGGATGACGAGCAGTTGTTGGTGGTGTCGGACTCGCCGGTCACCGCGTCCACGCACGCGCCGTAGTAGTAGGTGCCGGGGGTCGTCGGCGCGGTCAGCTCTGCCGAGCCGACGTAGCTCAGGGAGGCGGGAAGGCCGCCCACGGCGCCCGTGGCCTCCTCCGTGTCGGACGCCGTGATCGTGGCATCAGTCGAGCGGTAGTAGCGCAGGGTCGTGGCCGCGGACGCTCCGGTCCCCTGATTCTGCACAGTCGCCGAAAGGGTGAATGCCGTCCCGCCGACCGGGTTGCTGTCGCTCGGCGTGGGCGAGCTCACCACAAGATCCGGCGCCGGCTCCGACACATCGACGATCGTGCCTGTCGCCGTTGAATCGTTCGCAGCCAGAATAGCGTTCGTTGGGGTCGAAAGGTTGAGTACGAAAAATTCGTTCCCCTCGGTGATCGAGTCGTTCGCTGTCGATACGCTCACCGTCTGTGATGTTGTCCCAGCCCCGAATGCCAGCGTCCCTGACGCTGCCGTATAGTCGGTGCCGCTCGTCGCCGAGACACTCGACGTCGCGTACTCGACTGTCACCCGCTTACCGCTCGCTGGCGAAAGCGACACCGTGAAGACAACGTCTGCACCTTCGCCCGCATTCGCATCGGCCACGCTCACCGTAGGCGGGTCGTCGTTGTCCCTGATTGTGCCGCTCGCCCTATCGTCTCCCAACGTCGCATTCGTCGGGCTCGACAACGTCAGCGTGAAGGTCTCGTTCTCCTCGTCCGTCGAGTCGTCCGCGGTCGACACCCTGACTGTCTGCGAATCCGTGCCCGCCGGGAAAGTCAGCGCTCCCGACGTCGCGGTGAAGTCGGTGCCGCTCGTCGCCGTGCCGCCGGACGTTGCATACCGGACGGTTACCTCCTTTTCGCTCTCGACAGACAGTGAGACCGTGAAGTTCACCGCATTGCCTTCGTCTGCGCTCCCGCCGGACATGTTCAGCGTTGGCGGCCCGGTGGCGTCATCGTCATTGATCGTGCCCGTCGCCGTCGCGTCATTCAGCGTCGCGTTCGTGGCGCTCGATAACGTCAGCGAGAACGTCTCGTCGCCCTCCGCGTCCGTATCCTCCGTCGTCGACACGTTCACCGTTTGCGAATCCACACCCGCCGCGAAAGTCAGCGTCCCCGACGCCGCCGTGAAGTCGGTGCCGCTCGTCGCCGTGCCGCCCGAAGTCGCATATGGGACGGTGACTTCCTTCCCGCTCTCCGCCGACAGAGACACGCTGAAGCTCACCGCCGCACCCTCGGTCGCGCTCGCATCTGAGACGCTCACCGTCGGCGGGGAATCGTTGTCGAGGATTGTGCCCCCCGCGTTGCGGGTGCCCAGCACCGCGTTTGTCGCGCTGGTCAACGTCACCGTGAAGGTCTCGCTCTCCTCGTCAATCGCGTCATCCGTCGTGGTCACCCCAAGCGTCAAGGGACCCGTCGCACCTTCAAAGAAACTTGCCGACCCGCCTATCCACGTGAAATCGTCCCTGCGGGTAGCCGTATCGCCGATTGACCGGTGGGGGGTGTAGAGCACCGTCACCGTCGACTCACTCGCCTTCGACAACGTGATCGTGAACTCGACGTCGTTGCCCTCGATCGCGCTGTTCCCGCCCGACAGGCTCGCTACCGGCAGACTCTGCTCGTCAGGCTCGGTGATCGTCCCCGTCGCCGTCGCGCTAGCACCCTCGGTCGCGCTTCCGCCGGACACATTCACCGTAGGGAGATCGCCTGTCTGAGCTGCGGCCGAACCCGGAAGGACAAGGAGGAATGCAAGGAATGCAAGAGACCGCCGGACTCGGCGACGGGACTTCACTGGCTACATCTCCACTTCAGCCGGTCTCCACCACGGTACGGCAGCTTCGTTGACCGGCTTGTTTGTGGGGCATCTGCGCTCATATCTGAGTCTCCTTAACCTGCATTATTCATGAGGGTCGAGAATCAGTCACCGACGGGGCTTGCTTGACCGCGAGCGGAGCCTCTCGGACGTGGCGGCGGGCGCGGCAGGAGGCGTAGAGTGGCCCTTCACGGCGCCGGGCGGTCGCGGAGGCCAGGTTGGGGGAAGGCTCGCCGGTAACGGGCGGTGCCGGCCCGGGCCGAGACGTGCGCCGAGCCCCGCGCGGGCTCTGACTACTGACTCGCGCAGGCGCCGAGCGCGAGCGCGATGCGCCGCCACGCGTGGAGATGGGGCGTCGCCCGTGGTAGATGCAGGACGATGCGGCGCGCCGAGCCGACGACATGCACCCCCAGCTTCAGCAGCCGGTCGCGCAGCCACGTCACCTGGGTGCGGGCACAGCTGGTCCGCGCCGCCCGCAGCCGCAGCTCCTGCATGAGTACGTAGGCGGCCGCGGTCAGCAACACGCGCAACTGGTTCGCCAGGAACTTGCAGCAGCTCGTGCGGTCGATCTGCAGGCCGTCCAGCAACTCCTTGATCCGGTTCTCGATGTCCCCGCGGGCGCAGTAGACCCACTCGTAGACGAAGCGCGAGCTCTCCAAGAGATTCGTCACGACGAAGCGCGGATTGTCCCGCGGCTCGCGACCCTTGAGCCGGACCACCTCCGCCTTGATCACGACCCGGCGTTCGTGGCCCCACGTGCCGGCTGCGTAGCGGGTGTCGGTATAGACGTGCTCGGTTCGGCCACTGGCCTCGCTCTGCGCGCGGGCCACCGCCATCGCGGATTCGGCATGCCGCTGCAACACCGCGTTCTTGCCCATCGCGACCACGTAGTCGAGCCCCGGTTCGGCATCCAGGAAATCGAGGATCTCCGGGGTCGCAAAGCCCCCGTCGAGCCGGACGAGAAACGGCGTCGACGGAAACGCCGCCCGCAGCATCGGCAGCAGCCGACACAGCAGGCCCAGGGTCCCGTCGGCCGCCACCGCGTTCCCCGGCCGCAGCACCGCCGCGCACAGATACTGCTCCTTCTCGTCGTTGAAAGTCAGGAACGCGAGCAGCGGCAGATAGCACCAACTGTCGTAGTGCCCGTTGAAGAACGTGAGCTGTTGCGCGCCGTGCGTCCGGTCGTCGGTCGGATCCAGATCGATGGTGATCCGCCACACCCGCCGGTGCAGGCGGCGCCGATGCCGCTCGATCACGCTCGCCGCCAACTCCCGCGCCATTCGGTAGAGCGCGCCGCGGCCCGCGCCGTTCTCGAACCGCGAGATCGTCGGCTGCGACGCCAGGGGCGCGCCGGCCACCGGGTCTCGCCCGAGCAGTAGCTTGTGGATGGGGTCCTCCGCCAAGTGGTCCGCGTCGTTGCCGTCGGGATGACCGCACGCGATGCCGAAGATCCGCTGTCCGACCAGCTCCGCGAGCGTGTGCCGAATCTTCTCCGGCGCGCGCTTGTCGGCGAGACACCCGGCAAACGCCTTGACGAGGCCGTACACGCGCTCGGCCGCCTTGAGCAGGACGCCGCCGCCGTCGGAACTCGCCTGCTCGCGGTTGAACGTCGCGACGAGGGGCTTGTCGAAGAGGTCCGGGAACAGGACAGTCTGTGATATCTTGTCAGGTGTCATGCAGGGGCCTCCGTTGTGGCTAAACGCTTGTGAGCACAACGTTTGTACCACGCGGAGGCTCCTGTGTCTCCCCCAGAATCACCATCTTCACGAATAATCCAGGTTAAATGCCTTGGGGCAGCGGAGCCAGTTCCATGACGCAGCCGTAACTCCCCGGCCGGACCGCTCGTCTTCTCCTCTTCCGTCACCGCGGCGCGCGTCGGTCCGCGCGAACGTGTCCTTCCGCTCGTCCGCCACGGTGTCGGTGCCCGCCGGACATAAACGCACTTTGAAACAGCAGCAATATTGGGCCAAGAGTTGCTGACTGTAAACAGCAAATACCTTGATGCCTGAGACATATAAACTTAGATGCTCAAGCGTGCATACACCTATGGGCAGACCGGTCGAACCACTCGACTGGTGCGCGCGGTCGTGGCCGACGGACTATCCGTGTATCGCGTGGATTATGCCGATCTCGTCGACCGTCGGGTACGGACGCCAGACGCGGTGCGGGCTCTGCGCGGTGAACCTGAGGGTCGTCGAGGCGGCGGACGGCGAGAGGGTGGGCTCGTGGCCCCGCATCGTGCCCAGGAGCCGAGGTCCCGGCCCGACATACTGAGGTCCGAGGTAGGGTCCGGGACACCTCGGCGCAATCGTACGAACGCAGTGGGCGATGCGTTCCAACCAACCTCGATTCGGCGCTGTGCAGGCCGGCGGCGCGGGCTCGGACGAGGACTCGGTCGCATTGGCGGTCGGTGCGACCATGGCCACCCTCCACCGCCCGGTTGTCGCCCCGGCAGCAGGTCGAGGTCGTGAAGCCACACTTCCCGGCCGGCGTTTGAGTGACTGATGAAGACCGGTATGGAATGACCCTCGGCTCGCCCCTCTTGGCAACACCGAGTATGCCGGGGAAGTGCAACGGGTCAACGCAGCCAGAGGCCGGGTTCGGTCCCGGATCCGGGGCGTCGCTACTGGAGGTGGGAACAGCGCCCCCGTCCCGATGAGAGACGAGGGCGCCGCGAACGAACGTTCCTGCCTACTCGGGAACCGGCTGGGCCGCTTCCGGCGCGGCCGGCTCGACGGCCGACGGGACGCGGTCGGGGGTCGGCTGGGCGACCCGGCGCCCCTCGGCGTCGCGGGCATTGCCGCGGTTGCGGCCGCAGTCGAAGCAGGTGCGCAGCTCGTCGGCCATGCCCGCGGTCGACATGCCGCGCGCGGCCATCAGCTCGGCGAGCCGGTCCGCCGTCGCCGGCTGCTCCTTGTAGAACAGCGAGTAGAACACCCCGTTGGCGATGGTCCACGGGGTCCAGCCCTGGGCGCTCCGGGCGTCGAGCCGCGCGCCCTGCTCGACCAGGTAGTCGACGATGCTCGGCGCGCCGCGGTACGCGGCCCCGTGCAGGGCGGTCTCGCCGCGGTCGTTGACGGCGTGGACGTCGTTGCCCAGATCGACGAGCATCTTCACCGCCTCGAGGGCCTCGGGCTCGTGCTCGACCGTCGCCCCCCCGTCCTCGCCGGGGTTCCACATGTCGACCCCGGCCGCGACCATGAGCGGGGTCGTCAGGTCGGCGTTGGGAACCAGGGGATCGGCCCCCGCGTCGAGGAGCACGCGCATGACCTCGGTGTCGACGTTCTTCGAGGCGAGGAGGAACGGCGTCGCCCCGACCCGGTTCAGCCGGTTGCGGTAGCCGTCGCGGAAGTCGGCGGTCATCGGCGCGTTCACGTCGACCCCGGCCTCGAGCAGCCGCTGGATGAGGTCCATGCTGCTGAGGTTGCCCCGGCCCTCGGGCGGCGGCATGTGGCCGATGTTGGTCCGGCGCAGCCGAATGGTCTGGTGCAGGGCGCTCCACCCCTGCTCGGCCGCGTTCACGTCGACCCCCTGGTCGATGAGGTGAATCGCGACCTCGTGCTGGCCGTTCATCGCGGCCACGACCAGCGCGCTCGTCCCGTCGGGGAACGTGTCGTTCACGTCGGCGCCGACCTCGAGGAGGGTCCGCACGGCGTCGAGCTGGCCGAGTTGCACCGCAAAGAGCAGGGCCGTGAACGAGGGCCCGGAGCGGGCGTCGCGCGTCAGCCCCACCTCGGTCGAGAACACCCCGCCGGCCTCGGCGGCCGCCGGGTCGCCGGTGCGCGCCGCGACGTCGGCGCCGTTCGCGACGAGGGCGCCGATGGCGTCGGCGTTGTTCTCGGCCGCCGCCCACATCAGCGCGGTCTGGCCCCGCGCCGGCTCGAACGCGTTGGGGTCGGCCCCGGCCGCCAGCAGCGTCTCGATGACGTCGGGCCGGCCGGTTCGGGCGGCGGTCATCAGCACCGTCTCGCCGTCCGCGAGCCGCCGGTTGGGGTCGGCGCCGGCGGCCAGCAGCCGGCTGACGACGGCCGCGTTGCCGTTGATGGCGGCGAGGGTGAGGGGCGCGACCCCGTAGCGGTTGGGCGCCGTCGCGTCGGCGCCGGCGTCGAGGAGCAGGCCGACCACGTTGGCCGCGTCGCCCTGCACCGCCCAGTGCAGCGCGGTCATGCCGCCGGTCTCCGACGCGTTCACGTCGACCGCGCCGTCGAGCAGCGCCGCCACCGCCGCGCCGTCCCCGGCCCGCGCCGCCGCGATCAGCGACGCCTCGGCTTCCGCCTCCGCCGGCGCGGCCGGCGCCGACGCTGCTGCCGCGAGGGACAGGAACACCCCGGCGACCCCGGCCGCCAACGCGGGGTTCCACCGTCGTCGATTCATCTCCATGGTCGATTCTCCGGCGTCCGGGAGCTGCGTCGTGGAACGGCGCGGACTCCCGGAGGGTTGGTTGGGCGGCAATCGCAGGCCGCGGCGCAACCTTGTGGTCGCGTTCGGAGCTTCGCTGACGCGAACCTCCGGCGGCGACGATTTCCCGCGTCTACAGATCCGCCAGCGGCCCGGTGGAGTCACCCACGCGCTCGCGCTCCACGCCGACCTTCTGGAGCAGGGTCAAGCCGAGGTTCGTGAACGGCGTGTGCATCGGGTACTGGATGTGACGACCGCCCGCGATGGCCCCGCCGCCGCCCACGACCACCGCCGGCAGGTTGACCGGCGTGTGGTGATCGCTGTCGCCCATGCCCGTGCCGTAGAGCAACAGGGTGTGGTCGAGCAGGGACCCGTCGCCGTCCGGGGTGTTCTTCATCCGCTCGAGGAACCGGGCGAAGAGCGACACGTGGTACGCGTTGATCTTGGCGCCCTGGGCGATCTTGACGGGGTCCATCTGATGGTGCGAGACGGCGTGATGGCCCTCCGGCACCCCAATCCAGGGATAGGGCCGCCCGTTCAGCTCGCGCGAGACCTGGAAGGCGACGACCCGCGTCACGTCCGACTGGAACGCGAGCAGCTCGAGGTCGAACATCAGCTTCGCGTGGTCGTCGAACGAGTCGGGCACCCCGACCGGCGGGTCGGCGATGGGCATCGGCGACACCTTGCTCTGGCGCTCGGCCCGCTGGATGCGCTGCTCGACGTCGCGCACCGAGTCGAGGTACTCGTCGACCATGACGCGGTCCCGCACCCCGAGGCGCTTCTGCAGGCGGGCCATGTCGGCCATCGCGAGGTCGAGGACGCTGCGGTCGCGCTTCAGCCGCGCCGCCTGCTCCTTGGGCGACCCCCCTTCGCCGAAGAGCCGCTCGAACACCGCGCGCGGGTTGCTCTCCATCGGCATCGGGGTGGTGGGGTCGCGCCACGAGTAGGTGTGCTGGTAGACGCAGCTGTACCCGTTCTCGCAGCTGCCGACGATGTTCTCGTGGTCGAGCGAGAGCTGCAGCGAGTTCAGCGGGGTGTCGGCGCCGATGGCCGCCGCCGCCATCTGGTCGATCGAGGTCCCCGCCTCGATGTCCGCCCCCTCGGTCTTCTTCGGGCGCGTGCCGCTCAGCCAGGCCGTGTGCACGCGGGTGTGCACGCCGCCGCCCTCGCTCTGCGTCTCGGCCCCCTTGTTGCTCAGGCCGCTCAGCACCACCATGTCGTTGCGGAACGGCTCGAGCGCCTGCAGCACCGGGGTCATCTCGTAGCCCTTCCCGGTGGTGGCGGGGTGGAAGTTCGGCAGGTACGTGCCGTTGGGCGCGTAGACGAAGCCCAGTCGGGTGACCCGGCTCTGCCCCGGCGCAACGGCCGACAGGGCCGGTACCATCGCGTCCAGGAACGGCAGGGCCAGCGTCGCCCCCATCCCCCGCAGGAAGCTCCGCCGCGGCAGCGCCATCTTGGTGATGATCATCCCGATCTCCTTCAGCTCCAACAGGTCAAGAAAGACTCGTCCGGTTCCGGTGTCCCGCCCCGGCCCGCCAATCGCCGCCTTCGGATCCGCTCGGCGCCCAACCAACCCTCCAGGAGTCTGCGCCTCCTGCCGGAGGCGGCGCCGTTCCACGGCGCAGACTCCCGGCCTCCAACCAACGCCCCCCGTACGAGCGGCGCGCCGGGCCTCGGCCCGGATGCCTACTGCGCGGCGGCCAGGGTTTCCGCCCCCGCCGTGCGCCTCTCGCGAAACGGCAGGCTGTCGACGATGCCCAGCACGACCGACGACAGGCGGTAGTCCTGCTCCGCGGCCCGCCTCACGATCCTCCGCACCGCCGGCATGTCGTAGTGCTCGAGCCCGCGGCCCAGCGCATAGGTCAGCAGCTTCTCCGTCAGCGTGCCCACGAACCGGTCGGGACGCGCCAGCAGCGCCGCCTTCAGCTCGGCGACGTCGTCGAACGGCGTCCCGTCCGGCAGCACCCCCGAGGCGTCGATGACCTGATGCTGCTCGTCGACGTCGCGCAGCCGGCCGACCGGGTCGAACCGCTCGAGGCCGAACCCGAGCGGGTCGATCATCGCATGGCAGCTCGCGCACGCCGGATTGTCGCGGTGCGCGGCCATCCGCTCGCGCATCGACGGGGTGCGGTCGGCGTAGGCCCCCGCCCGGTCCGGCAGCGCCGGCACGTTCGGCGGCGGGTCGGGCGGCGGCGTGCCGAGGATGTTGGTCAGGATCCACTTGCCGCGGAAGACCGGCGACGTGCGCACCGGATGCGAGGTGATGGTCAGGATGCTGCCCTGCCCAAGCAGACCGCCCCGGTGCCCGCTCACCGCCACCCGGCGGAAGTGGCTGCCCTGCACGTGAGGAATGCCGTAGTGCCGCGCGAGCCGGTCGTTGACGAACGTGTAGTCGGCGTCGAGCAGGTCGAGGACGCTGCGGTCCTCCCGCACGACGCTCTCGAAGAACAGCTCGGTCTCGCGGCGGAACGCCTGCCGCAGCCCATCGTCGAAGTCGGCGAACAGCACCTGCGACGGCCGGGCCGACTCCAGGTTCCGGAGCTGCAGCCACTGGCCGACGAAGTTGTCGGTCAGGGCGCGTGCGCGGTCGTCGGCGAGCATCCGGCGCACCTGCCGCTCGAGCGCCGCGCGATCGGAGAGCTCGCCGCCCGCCGCCGCGGCCAGCAGCTCGTCGTCGGGCACGCTGCTCCAGAGGAAGAACGACAGCCGCGACGCCAGCTCGAGGTCGCCGATGCGGTAGTTGACGCCGGCCGCGGCCGGCGCGTCCGCCGGGTCGGCCTCGACCCGGAACAGGAACTCGGGGCTGACCAGCAGCTGCTGCAGCGCGCGCTCGACGCCCGCCTCGAAGTCGGCGCCCTCGCGCCCCGCGGCGTAGGCGATCCGCAGTATCTCGAGGTCGGCGTCGTCGACGGGGCGGCGCCACGCCCGCCGGGCGAGGCCGCCGAGAATGGCGCCGGCGCAGGCCTCCTCTTCTCCCGCGTCCGCGGGCCGGCAGACGAAGAGGCGCTGCCGGGCCGGGGTGTCGCCGGGCCCCTCCACGTCGAACGGCCCGGTGACGGTGACGCTGCGCAGGTACGGCAGGTCGCGCCGGCTCACCGTCGGGTTCAGGAAGAGGCGGCGCGGCGTCTCCGACAAGAGGGCCGGGGTCTTGAGGAACGCGACCCCGATCTCGCGGGGACCGGCGGCAATGGGCAGCCTGACCTCGAGGTTGTCGCCGACCTCGTTGCCGTCGATGTCGAGCGACGGCAGGCCCTGCTTCATGCGGAACAGCTCGACCCGCTCGCCGTCGATGGTCACCTCGAGCTGCGCCCCGCCCGACACCCGGGACACGTCGACCCGCAGCGCGTACTCGGCGTCGAGGGGAAACCGATGCGAGATGAGGGCGCCGCCGCGGGTCCCGTAGGGCATGCCCTCGACGTGGTCGTCCTGCGGCAGGGCCGGCGAGACGGTGTAGGTGCGGGCCACCGCGGTGGGCGGCGTCGTGCCCACCGCGGCCCGGCTGATGCGACGGGCCGCGGTCAGGTAGCGCTCCATGAGGGACTCGGACACGCGCAGGACACCCGCGATGTTGTCGAACCCGTAGCTCGCGCTGTCGGCCGGCAGGAGCTCCGCGACGTCGACGGTGATGCCGAGCACGTCGCGCACCGCGTTCTGGTACTCGGCGCGGTTGAGCCGATGGAAGGTCTGGGTGCGGCCGGGGTGCGGCCGGGCCGCCGCCGCGGCGTCGAGCTCGGTCTCGAGCCAGGTCGCCACCGAGTCGTAGGTCGCCTCGTCGGGACGCGGACGCCCGGCCGGTGGCATCTGGCCGGCGCGCAGCTTCCGCACCACCCGCTCCCACAGCTCGGCGTGGTCCCCGACCCGCGTCATGTCGACGTCGTCGAGGGCCAGCCCGGCCGTGAGAAGGCGGCCGTTGTGGCAGGCGACGCAGTAGCGGCGGATTACGGTGCGGGACGCCTCGTCCGAAGCCGCGGCCTCCGCGGGCGCCTGGCCGGCGACGGCCGGTTCGATGGGCGCGGCCGACCCGCCCGTGGCGGTCGCGCCGCCCGGCAGCAGCAACAACATTCCGGCAGCAACGGACGCAAGCCAAGTGCGCATCGTCTTCCTGGTCACCTTCGGAAACCGTGTCGAGAACCGCACGGGCTCCAGTCTCGAGATCGCTCCGTCGCGTCCGCCCGATTACGGGGCACACGGTACCCGCGGGGGACAGACGATCGGATCCGTGCCATGATAGCGCAAGTACCGGGCGGCCGCATGGATTGCAGCTGGCCGCCGGTCCTGCGCGGCCGGCAGCGGCATCGCCCTGCGCAACGGACCGGTCTGCCCGGCCGCAGCCCAGATTGGTCGGCACCGCCCCCGAGCACACCCGGAGTCTCGAATCATGCAGGTATTCACCACGAAATCGGTCGGCGCAGGCGTCGCAACCGGTGCGCTCGTCGCCGCCGCGGTCGGGCAGCTCCTCGGAGCGCCGTGGACTCTCGCCGGCCTGAACGGCCTGGCCGCCGGCGCGTTGGCCCTTGCGTTGATCGTCGCCGTGAGTGACGGCAGGTTCGGCGTGATGGACGTCCGCCGGCGGCCCGGCGTGCGGACGCTTGCCACTGTCGTCATGATCTTCCCGGCGCTGGTGGTCGGCAACGCCATGGACGTCGAGCTCGCCCGGGCGGAAGGGTTCGCGCTCGGGCTGCTGTTCCTGCTCACCGGATTCGCCGCCCACGCCCTGGGCGGCATCCTCGCGACGCTCGAGCATCTCGACGACAACGCCGGCTGAGCGTCGAGCCCCGCCCACGTCGACCTCCGTGACGGCTGGGCGCACGGGTCGGCCACGGCAAGAGGAAGTACCCCCGAGGGTCGTCGTGGCCGTACACCTGCGACAGGGGTAGACATGAAGCGCTCGCTCCGACTCTATCTGCTCGTGCAGCGTCTCGGCGGCTCCCGCGGCTGGCGGCCCGAGGAGATCGCCGAGCACTTCGAGATCTCCCTCCGCACCGCGTATCGCGACCTCGCGGACCTGTCGAGCACGTACGCCATTCCCGTCACCACCGACGACGACGACGGCCGCTACCGGCTCGTCGAAGGCGCGACGATGCGCCTCCTGCCCCTGACCGCCACCGAGCGGGCCATCCTGACGCTGGCCCTGGACAATCCGGCGCTCCGGACGGCCCCGGACGTGGCCACGGCCATCGACCGGCTCGGCGACAAGCTCGGCGCGGCCACGCGGCAGATCGAGGAGACCCCGAGCGGGCTCGCCCTGACGGGGCCCGAGAAGTCGGGCGACATCAAGGAGGGCCTGCTCCTGCTGCTGAACGGCGCGGTCCGCGACCGCACCCCGGTGTCGCTGCGCTACCGCTCTCTCTGGAGCGGCAGCACGGCGCGGCGCGGCGTCGATCCGTACAGCGTCTTCCACCGCGAGAACGCCTGGTACCTGGTGGGGCACTGCCACGAGCGCAACGAGCTGAGGGCCTTCCGCCTCGACCGAATCGCCGACGCCGATCTCCTCGACGGCGGGTTCGCCGCCCCGGACTTCGACCTCGCCGAGTTCCTCAAGCACAGTTGGGGCATCTACCACGGCCGGACCGTCTACGACGTCGTCATCCACTTCGACGCCGCCCTCGCCGCCCTGCTCGAGGAGAGCACGCACCATCCGGACCAGCAGGTCGTCCGCCTCGGCAACGGCGACCTGGAGTACCGCGTCAGCCTGTCGCACCTCGAGGAGGTCGCCCGCTGGATCGTCGGGTTTGCCGGCGCCGCCCGCGCCGTCGAGCCGCCGGCCCTCGTCGAGCTGGTCGCCGACATGGCGGCCCGCGCCCACGAGGCCCACCGCCGCGACGACGCGCCCGCCGGGCCCCGTGGGCAGCGCCGCCTCCCGCACGTGCGCCCGGACGGCAGCGCCCCGCCCCGCCAGGGCTCGCTGATCTGATCGCCCGCCGGACCTCGGGTACCGCCGGGCCGGCACCAGGCTCTCTCTCCTCCAGAGCGACGCGGCTCGTCGAACGAATAGCCTCGGCGGTCGTTCACCGCGCGGGTCGCTTCCCGGCGGCAAGCGCCGCCGCTGTTCATCGCGCGGGTTCCTTCCCGGCCGCAAGCGCCGCCGCGGCCGCGAGCTTGTGTCCGGCCCGCCAGGGCGGCCCGATCGATCGACCCATCGCCGACAGCAGAGCGTCGATGTCGTCGCCGCCGAGCACCGTTGCCGCGTCGCGAAACACGCGTTCGCGGTCGTACCAATACACCGACCAGCCGCGCGCTTCGGCCGCGGCGGCGAGGGCTTCGCGATACATGACGGAGTCGGCGACGGCCTGCGCGCGATTGTCCGCGATGCGCTCCTCGGTCGTCGGCGGAAGCTCGGGGCAGACACGGATCGCGATTCTCGCAATCGGCACGCGCACCGCGTCGGCCAGCGCTTCGAGGCCCTCGCGCGCACCGCGCGCCGCCGACTCGCGCACGCGTTCGACGAGCGCGATGGCCTCGGCGAGCGAGACCTCCCGTACCCAGGGGCTGTCCCGGTAGCGACCCACCGCCCACGACCCTTCATGGTGGTGCGGGTGGGTCGGCAGCTCGCTGTCCGTCAGGTCGATGCGGCGGCGGTCCAGCAGCTCCCCGTCGGGTGCGACGGTCACGAGCACCGCCGAGTTGCCGTGCTCGGCGACGCCGACCGCCGCCGTTCGCCGCGTTCGTCCCCTCGCCACGCCTTCCTCCCTGCTCGGAGCCCGCCAGCGACGAAAGTGTCCTGTACCGTGCGGCCCTCCGCAACGCCGCGACCGCCCGCGGCCTGTCAGGAGCTGCGGCGACGCACGCGGAACTTCCCGCGGACGCCTGACAGGCTCTGTCACGCACGCCGCCGACACGGGGACGGTTGCCCGCGCCGAGCGCCGGCAACCGCCGCGACCTGGAGGTTGTCCGGCAGCGCATCAGCCCGCTGACAGGTTCTGACACGCGAGCCGCCGACACTGGCACGCGACTCGGAGGCGGCGGAATCGACGGTGCGCCCGAGCGGGCCGGCAACCCAATCTCCCGCCTGCTTCCACCCAGAGGCCACGGACCAAGGAGGGAACTACTCGATGAGAAAACCGCTAGCCATCCTCACCCTCGTCGCATGCGTCACCAGCGCGCTCCACGCCGCGGAGCCGGGACCGATTCTGCAGTCGGCCGCCCGACACGCCGCCCGCATCACTCTCGCCCGCGGGCAGCAGACCGATTGCCAGGTCGCGGCCCGCCAGGGCGAGCAGGACGGCCGCACTCGCCAGGGCTCCGGCGGGTGGTTCGCCGGCGGGCTCCTGCTGACGCCGTTCTTCGTCCCGATCATGCCGATCGTGGCGCATACGGGCGACCCCACCCCGCCGGCCGATGCCCTGTCCGGCATTTCCCGGGACGACATGGGCTGCTACACGACCGGCTACGTGCGCGCCGCCAAGGGCAAGCGCGTCAAGGCCGCCTGGATCGGGTACGGCGTCTCGGCGGGGCTGTGGGCCGCCCTCGTCTCGACACTCGTCGCTTCCGACGGCTACTGAGCGCGGCCGTCACGGCGCCGTACGGCAGCCGGCTCCGGCGGTGCGGACCGCCGGGGCCGACTCGCGCCACCCCGAGCTGCTTGCCCCACCGCCGATTCCCGTCGGCGCCCAGCTCCGCGGACTGCTAGAATCTGTGCGAAACGCCCGCGCGCGCCGAGCGCGGTTGTCCGGGCCGGCACCCCTGCGGGCCGGCCCGAACCGTCAGATTGCAAGGGAGCTACAGACATGCGCAAGACTCACATCGCGGCAATCGTCCTGGCCGGGGCGGCCTTGCTGGCGGCGCCGGCAACGGCGCCGGGCCAGACCGTCGAGGAAGAGATCGCCAAGGCGACGATGGCCGCGCCGGCCGCCCTCCGCGGCAACGCCACCGTGCTACGTCTAGCCCCCGACGGCGCCGAGACGGTGCTGCGCGAAGGCTCGAACGGGCTGGTCTGCTGGGACCGGTCGGACGAGCCGAACCGCGAGTTCGCGGTGCAGTGCACGAGCGCGGGGAACCTGGCCCGCGTCCAGCAGAACCGGGCCTGGGCCATGTCGGACATGAGCGCCGACGAGCTGCGGGCCACGCGCGAGGCGGCCGAGGCCGACGGCACCCGGGAGGTCTCGGAGTTCGGCTCGGCCTACTACTCTCTGAACGGCGCCGACGCCGAGACGGCCAACCTGCACACGACGATCGCGGTGCCGTTCGCGACGGCCGAGACCCTGGGCCTGCCCGATGCGGGCAGCTATACCCAGGCCGGCACCTGGATCATGGAGACGGGCCTGTCGGCCGCCCACATCATGCTGCCCGGCCAGTGATTCGCGCATACCGGAGCCTGACATGAGACGCACGACACTCGCGGGCGCATTGGCGCTCTGCCTGGCCCTGGCGGCCGGGCCGGCGGCCGGGAACGACAACTGGCCGCAGTTCCGCGGACCGACGATGAACGCGGTCGTCGCCGACAACCCCGACCTGCCCGAGCGGTGGAGCGAGACCGAGAACGTCGAGTGGGTCGCCGACATCCCCGGCCTCGGCTGGTCGAGCCCGGTGGTGTGGGGCGACCGGGTCTTCCTGACCACGGTGACCGCCAAGGGCGACTTCGAGCTGCCCAAGCCCGGCCTCTACGCCCCCCGGGGGCGGCCCGACCCCGTGCCCCTGGAGCACGACTGGCTGGTCTACTGCCTGAGCGTCGAGACCGGCGAGGTGCTGTGGCGGCGTTCGGTCCGGACGGGCCGACCCGCCTTCCCGCGGCACATGAAGAACTCGTACGCCTCGGAGACCCCGGCCACCGACGGTGAGCGGGTCTACGTGCGGTTCGGCGAGCTCGGCCTGTACACGTTCGACATGGACGGCAACGAGGTCTGGCGGCTCGAGATACCCGATCGGCAGACCCGTTCGGACTGGGGGTCGGCCTCGTCGCCGGTGGTGCACGAGGACATGGTGATCATCGTGTACGACAACGAGGAGGAGTCCTGGATCGCGGCCCTCGACAAGCGCACCGGGGCCGAGATCTGGCGGACCGAGCGCGACGAGGTATCGAGCTGGGCGAGCCCGTACGTCTGGGAGCACGAGGGCCGGACCGAGATCGTGACGTCGGCCGTGAACCGCATCCGCTCCTACGACCTCGACGGGAACCTGCTCTGGGAGATGGACGGCCGGATGTCGTGGGCGGCCATCGCCACCCCGTTCTCGAGCCACGGCCTGGTGTACGTGAACTCGGGCTACTTCCGGGACGAGCACCGGCCCGCCTACGCCATCCGCCCCGGGGCGAGCGGCGACATCACCCTCGCGGAGGGCGAGAGCTCGAACGAGTACGTGGCCTGGTACCAGCCGCGGGCCGGGAACTACAACACGTCGCCGCTGATCTACGGCGACATCTACTACAGCCTGCTCGACCGCGGCTTCTTCGAGGCCTACGACGCGGTGACCGGCGAGCCGGTCTACGGCCGGCAGCGGATTCGGGTGGCGGCCAGCTTCACGTCGTCGCCCTGGGCCTACAACGGCAAGATATTCGCGTTGAGCGAGCAGGGCGACACCTACGTGATCCGGGCCGGGCGCGAGTACGAGGTCATGGGCGTCAACAGCCTCGGCGAGCTCGCCCTGGCATCGCCGGCCATCGCGGGGGACCGGCTGCTCATCCGCACGCAGTCGAGGCTCTACAGCATCCGGAAGGAGCAGGCGTCCGCGCCGTAGAACGACGCGGACGCCTGGAGGATTGGTTGGGGCGGCAAGCGAAGCCGACAGGCGACGATTGCCGGGCGAGGAGTAGAACGCTGAGCCGCGGCGGCACGGTGCGCCGGTGGCTGCTCTGGCTGACGATCGGTGGCCTCCTGCTGTTCGAGGCGGGCACCGTCGTCACCACCCGGGACGGCGAGTTGCTGCTCCCGCCGGGGGTTCTGACGGGCGCGCTGCTGTTCTGGCTCTTCGTCACTGCCGCCGTCCTCAGGCGGCAGTTCGCGCGAATCCGCCGCGACACAGGGAGGGACCCCATGCCCCGCCGCCCGGAACGGCTGTCCTGCATTCTGCTGCTCCTCGCCGCCGGCCTTGGCGCGTACGCCGCGCCGGCGACATCTCAGGAGGCGCCGACCCGGCCGAACTTCGTCCTCGTGTTCGCCGACGACCAGGGCTACGGCGACCTCGGTGTGTTCGGGGCCACCGATTTCGAGACGCCGCGCATCGACCGCATGGCGCGCGAGGGCATGCGGTTCACCAGCTTCTACGCGCAGCCTGTCTGCGGCCCGTCCCGCACTGCCCTCCTCACCGGCAGCTACCCGATCCGGGTCGCCGAGTACGGCAACCAGAAGAACAACTTCCCCTACGTCCACGAGCGCGAGATCCTGCTGGCGTCGGTCCTCCAGACCGCCGGCTACGCCACCGGGATGATCGGCAAGACCGACATCACCCAGCGGCGGCGCGGCTTCCGGCCCGAGTTGAACCCGGTGCGGCGCGGCTTCGACTACTGGTTCGGCGTCGTCGGGGCCAACGACAGCGGCGAGGTCCACTGGGTCTACCGCAACGAGGAGCGCATCGAGGAGTCGGCCCCGCTGCACGACCTGACTCGCCGCTACACCGACGAGGCGCTGGCCTTCATCCGCCGCCACCGCGACGAGCCGTTCTTCCTCTACGTCGCGCACACCATGCCCCACGTCCTCCTCGACGCGAGCGAGCCGTTCAAGGGCGGCTCAAGGCGCGGCCTCTATGGCGACGTCGTCGAGGAGCTCGACGCGAGCACCGGCGAGATTCTCGACCTGCTCGACGATCTCGACCTTGCGGAGAACACCATCGTCGTCTACACGTCCGACAACGGCCCGTGGAGCAACCACGCCCTGCCCCGCTACCGCGAGAACATCACCGCGCACACGGGTTCCGCGGGGCCTCTGCGCGGGGCCAAGGCGACGACCTGGGAGGGCGGCATCCGCGTCCCCACCGTGATGTGGGGGCCCGGCCGCATCCCCGCCGGCGCCGAGACGGCGGAGGTCGCGACCACGATGGACCTCCTGCCCACGTTCATCGCCATGGCCGGGGCCGAGCTGCCGGCCGACCGCACCATCGACGGCCGCGACATCTCCGCCCTGATGCTCGGCGAGCCGGGCGCCGCGAGCCCCCACCAGGCGTTCTACTACTACCGCGAGACGCACCTCGACGCGGTGCGCAGCGGCCCCTGGAAGCTGGTGTTCCCCCGGCCGGGACGCGACGACTCGGAGTGGCTGCTCTCGAAGACCGGCGCGTTCATCGGCGAGCTGCTCGAGCCGGTGACCGCCCTCGAGCTCTACAACCTCGAGACGGACATCGGCGAGCAGCGCAACGTCGCGGCCGACCGCCCCGATGTCGTCGAGCGCCTCACCGCCCTCGCCGACCGGGCGCGGGCCGAGCTGGGCGACCACGACCGCATCGGCAGCGAGGTGCGGTTCTTCGAGGAGGGACCGAGGTGGCCGCGCCGGCAGCCGTGGATCGCCCAGTGACCCGAGGCCCCGCGTCCCTGCGGTTCCTCACCGGACTCGATGCGGATCTAAGGCAGTCGCTGCTCAATCAGATCCGCGACGCCTGGACCCACAACTCCACCGCCCTGGAGGGCAACTCCCTCAGCCTCGGCGACACCAAGTTCGTCATCGAGGAAGGCCTGACGGTCGCCGGCAAGCCCATCAAGGACCACGAGGAGGTCATCGGCCACGCCGCCGCCATCACGCAGATCTACGAGCTGCTCGGCCGCGCCGTCACCGCCGACGACCTGTTCGCCCTCCACCGCAGCGTGCAGGCCGAGCGCGTCGCCGACATCTACAAGCCGCACGGAAGCTGGAAGGTCGAGCCCAACGGCACCTACGCCGTCGACGAGAACGGCGCCCAGGTCTTCGTCGAGTACGCCACGCCGGAGCACGTGCCGGCCCTGATGGCCGAGGTCCTCGACTGCGTCAACGCCACCCGGCTCCGGCCCGACGACCCCGGGGAGGCCACACCCGCCTACGCCCGCATCCACGCCGGCTTCGTGTCCATCCACCCCTTCCGGGACGGCAACGGCCGACTCGCCCGCCTGATCGCCAACGTGCCCCTGCTCAACGCCGGCCTGCCGCCGCTCGTGATTCCGAAGGAGGAACGCCGGGCCTACATCGACACCCTGGCCCGCTACCAGCGCCGGATCGGCCCTATCACCCCCGAGACCGGCGTCTGGCCGGCTCCGCCCGAGCTTGCGCCGTTCGCCGACTTCTGTAAGGGCTGCTACGTGACCATACGCCAGCTCGTCGACCAAGCGTTTGAGCGGCAACGCGACCGGGCCTGCGGACGGTAGGATCCTGTAACGCTTCCGTCCAGCCCGACAGGCACCGCCGAGCGTCTGGTAGGATGGGAGAAGCGGTTCGTCGCCCAGACCAACGGGCGCACGGCCGCAGAGACCCTTGAGACCCATAGGCCGCATGCTCCGGCAGCGACCTGGAGACCGGGATGCCCTTCGATCTGTCGGTGGCGCAAGCCGCCCCCGCCCTCTCGATCGAGCTTTCCACCGTCGTATCGATCGCGGCTATCGTCATCACCATCCTGCTCGCTCTACTCACCTTCATGGTGGCGCTGGCGGGGTGGACTGGGAAGCGTGAAATCGCCCGGAACGATGAGGCGCATCGCGAACTGAAGGCGAGCATTGACACGTCGCGCCGTGAGCTTAGGGCGGACGTCAAGGGAATCGAGGGAGACGTCAAGCGGCTGTTGGAGGGGCAGGCTCGCATGGAGGCGACCCTCGACGCCCAGATCAGCAGGAAGGCCGTCCGCCCCGAGGATGGGTCCCTGGTCGACTCTGGCCCTACGGCTCACTGATCCGTGCCCACCGGAAGACAGAACTGGCCGGAGGTGGAGATGCCCGAACAAGAGATCGCCGACTTCCGCGAAGAGGAGGTACTCCTCGAGGTAGCATCAACGTTCGCTTCTCGGGAACGGAACAAGCTGCTGGAGATCCTCTCGTCGGGCTCGGGCAATCACCTGCGGGCCCAGAAGATCCTCTACCAGAGAGCCATCAGATCATTGGAGGAGAAGGGGTTTGTGCGATTCTCCACTGACACTGGGATCTTCAGCAGCTTAGGGGAATCGCCGAGGAAGTGGTACGTCGCCGCAACAGACGAAGGACGCAGGGTCGCCGAGGAGATGGCCGAACGGAGGTTGGCGCCAGCAGACGATGATGCTGGCGAGGTTCGGGCCGGGTGAGTTGGCGAGCTCACTCGCCGCGCCATCGGACGACCTCCGCGGCCGATCTGGGGGAAGGTCCGGGGGCGCCCTCCTGTATCGGGAGCTGGCGCGCAACAACGCCCTGGGACTCGACCGCCGGCGTCCGCCCGTGCTGCCGGTCGTGCTCTACAACGGCGCCCCGCCGTGGCGTGCGGCTCGGGATGTCAGCGAGCTGATTGCCCCCGTCGAGCCCTCCATGGCGCCGTATCAGCCGTCGCAACGCTACGTCGTGCTTGACGAGCGCCACGTCCACGACCACGATGTACCCGAGCGGAACCTGATGGCCGCCGTGGTCGCGCTGGAGCAGAGCGGTTCGGCCGAAGACCTGAAGCGCGTGGTCGAGGCATTGCAGCGGCGGCCGTGGGCGCCCGGCGAGCGCGAGCTGCAACGAGTGTTCACCGGATGGATACGGCGGTTGGCGCACCGGCTCGCACCGGCTGCGGCCACGCTGCCGCCCGCAGTCACCCTGGAGGACCTCAAGATGACGCTGGAAGAACGTGTGAGCGAGTGGCCCCGAGAGTGGCTCGAGCAAGGAATCGAGCAGGGGCTCGCGCAGGGACTCGAACAACAACGCGCCCTCCTGCGCCGCCTGGCCGCCGCGCGATTCGGCGACCAGGCCGCCGAGCGGCTGGCGCCGGTCCTGGCCCCTATCGCAGACCCGAACCGGATCGCCGAGATCGGCGACTGGCTCGTGCGTTGCGACACCGGGACGCAGTTCCTCGCCCGTATCGCGGACCCTGCCTCCGCCGACAGAGTCCCGCGCGAGACTTGACGCGGCAGCCAGGCGCCCACCTGGGGGAGAGGCCGCCGAATGTCGTGGGATCCCATCCCGCTCTCGACTTGCCCGGTCACCGGGTTGCGGCCTCGCCCCGCGTCTGCGGCGCAGCCTCCCTACACCCCCGCCAGCGGCCGGGTGTTCAGCAGCCCGGTGCTGTCGCCCAGCTTGTCGGCCGGCACCCCCGCCTTGTCGAGGACCGTCAGCAGGAGGTTGGTCATCGGGGTGTCTTCGGGGTAGGCGAGGTGCCGGCCGCCCTTCAGCCGGCCGCCTCCGCCGCCGGCGACGAGGCACGGCAGGTTGGTGTGCTCGTGGAGGTTGCCGTTGCCGATGCCGCCGCCGTAGACGGTCATCGAGTGGTCGAGGAGGTTGCCGTCGCCGTCGGGCGTCGCCCGCAGCTTCTGGAGGAAGCGGCCGAGCAGCGACACGTGGTAGAGGTCGATCTTCGCCTTCCGGGCCATGTAGTCGGGGTCGTTCCGGTGATGCGACACGGTGTGGTGCTGGTCGGGCACCCCGATCTGCGGGAAGGTGCGGGGGCTCGTCTCGCGGGCCATCATCAGCGTCCCGACCCGCGTGACGTCGGCCTGCCACGCCAGGGCCATCAGGTCGAACATCAGGTTGGCGTACTCCTCGAAGTCCTCGGGGATGTCGATGGGGCGGTCGGGCAGGTCGATCTCGGCCTGGTCGTCGCGGGCTTCGGCGCGGCCGATGCGCTGCTCGAGGTCGCGCACCGAGTCGAGGTACTCGCTCAGCTTGTTGCGGTCGGACGGACCCAGGGTGCGCTCGAGGCTCAGCGCCTCTTCCGTCACCGAGTCGAGGATGCTGCCGGCCTGCCGCGCCTGGGCGCGGCGGTCGGCGGCGCTGCCGCCGTCGCCGAAGAGTCGCTCGAAAACGACGCGGGGGTGCGGCTCCATTTCCAGCGGCGTCGTCGGGTCGCGCCACGAGATGGTGTTCGAGTAGAAGCAGTCGCCCGAGTCGCACGAGATGGCGGTGGGCTTCTCGAGCACCAGCTCGAGCGACGGCAGGGGCGTCTCGCGGCCGAGCTCGCGCGCCGCGATCTGGTCGGCGGTGGTGCCGAGCTGGATCGCGGTGGGGCCGATGCGCCCGCGGCGCTCCCACGCGTGCACGCCGCTCAGCCACGCCGCGGTCGCCCGCGGGTGGTCGCCGTTGCCGTCGCCGAACGAGTCGGCCTGCCGGTGGGCGAGGCCGCTCAGCACGAGCAGCCGGTCCTGCACCGGGGCGAGGGGGCTGAGGGTGGGCGACAGCGCGAACCCGGCGCCGGTCGCGGCGGGCACGAACTGCTCCTGGATCACGCCGTTGGGGATGTAGACGAAGCCCAGCCGCGTGGCCGGCCGCGCCGCGGTGTTCGCGAGCGCGGTCGCCGCCGGCACCATGGCGTCGAGCAGCGGCAGGGCCACGGCGGCTCCCATGCCGCGGAGGAACGTCCGACGAGGCAGCGCGAGCTTCGAAATGGTCATGATGATCTTCTCATCTGGAACGGCGTGCTGTTGACGATGCCGAGGACGATGGACGCGAAGCGCCAGTCGTCGCGCTCGGCGTCCCGGACGATGGCGCGGATGGTCGGCGCGTCGAAGTGCTCGACGGGGCGCCCGAGGGCGTACATCAGGAGCTTCTCGGTCACGGTGTGCACGAACTGGTCGGGCGCGTGCAGCAGCGCCGCCCGCAGGCCGGCCGGCCCCTCGAATCGCCGGCCGTCGGGGAGCACGCCGCTCGCGTCGATGGGGTCGTTCGACTCGCCCACGGTGCGCCAGCGGCCGACCGCGTCGAAGTTCTCGAGGGCGAAGCCGAGGGGGTCCATCTGGGCGTGGCAGCTCGCGCACGCGGGGTTGGCGCGGTGCTGCTCCATCGCCTCGCGCATCGACCGCGGCTCGCCGCTCTCGGTCGTCTCCTCCAGCGCCGGGATGTCCGGCGGGGGCGGCGGGGGCGGCGACGCGAGCAGGTTCTCGAGGATCCACTTGCCCCGCAGCACCGGCGACGTGCGGGTGGCGTAGGAGGTCAGGGTGAGGATGCTCCCCTGCCCCAGCAGCCCCTGCCTCTCCGGGGCGTCGAGCTCCACCCGCCGGAAGTGGCTGCCGTAGACGTGGGGAATCCCGTAGTGCCGCGCGAGCCGCTCGTTCACGAACGTGTGCCGGGCGGTCAGCAGGTCGAGGACGCTGTTGTCCCCCCGCAGCACGCTGTCGACGAACAGCTCGGTCTCGCGCCGGAACGCCAACCGCAGGTTCTCGTCGAAGCCGGGGAAGAAGCCCGCGTCGGGCTCCTTCGCGTCGACGTCGCGGAGGAAGAGCCACTGCTCGGCGAAATTGTCGACGAGGGCGGCCGACCGCGGGTCGGCGAGCATGCGGCGCACCTGGCCGTCGAGCACGTCGGGGTCGCGCAGCTCGCCCCGGACGGCGGCGTCGAGCAGCTCGTCGTCGGGAATGCTGCTCCACAGGAAGAACGACAGGCGCGACGCGAGCTCGAGGTCGCTGACCGGGTACGCCTCGCCGTCGGCGACGTTCTCCGGGGCGCGCTCGATGCGGAACAGGAACTCGGGGCTGACGAGCAGCCGCTCGACCGCCCGCTGGATGCCGCGCTCGAACCCGCCCTCGCCTCGGCCCTGCTCGTAGAAGGGCAGCAGCCGGTCGAGGTCGCCCTCGGTCACCGGACGCCGATAGGCGCGGCGCGCCAGCGTCCACAGAATGGAACGCGCGCAAGTGGTCTGCTCGACCTCGGGGGCGCCGGTCCGGGGCCGGCAGATGAGGATGCGCTCCCGGCTGGGGGTGTCGCCGGCCCCGTCGGCACCGTAGGGCCCGCTGACGATGAGGCTGGCGATGGACGGTTGCCGGCTCCGCGAGCGGTACGACCGGACGAGCCCCTCGGCCACCGCCCCGCTCTTCGGCAGGAACGCGACCGCCACTTCGCGGGGGCCGGCCCGCAGGGGCACCCGCACCTGCACGTCGGGGTCGGCGTCGAAGGCGAAGACGCCGGTCGCCAGCCGCTCGGGCGGGTTCTCGCCGACCGTGAACAGCTCGACCCGCCGCCCGTCCACGCTCACCTCGACGTCGTGGGGCTCGCGGGCGGCGCGGGAGAATTGCACGGTGACGAGGTACTCGCCGTCGAGCGGCAGGTGGGTCCGCACCCGGGTGCCGCCGCGGGTCCCGAGGGGCAGCCCCTCGATGTGCCCGTCCTGCACCAGGTCGCGGTCGAGCTGATAGGTGTCGACGATGGGCAGCATCGTGGGGTCGCCGATGGCGAGCCGGCTGATCTTGCGGGCCGCGGCCAGGTACCGCTCCATCAGGGTTGGCGACACGAACAGCAGCTCGGCGAGGTTGTCGAACCCGCTGGTGGCGTTGTCGGCCGGCAGCATCACCGCGATGTCGAGCTCCTTCGGCAGGTCTTCGAGCCCGAGCAGATCGCGGACGGCGTTGGCGTACTCGGTGCGGCTCAGCCGGTGCAGCGCCGGCCGGCGGCCGGGGTCGGGGGACGCGGCGGCGGCGCGGTCGAGCGACGTCTCGAGCCACGAGGCGACGCCGGCGACCGTCGCCTCGTCGGGCCGGGGGCGCCCGATGGGCGGCATCGCCCCGCCGCGCAGCTTGCGGACCACCGCCTCCCACGCCCCGGCGTCCCCGGCCACTTCAGACGCATCGAGCCGGTCGAGGGAAAGCCCGACGGCGCGGAGCTGAGACACCAGCGGAGAGGGTGCCGCCCCTTCGCCGTCGACGACCCGCGCGTTGTGGCAGGTCACGCAGTAGCGGTCGAGCACCGCGGACACGTCGCCCGCGGAGAGGACCGACTCGTGCCCCGGCGGGGTCTCCGCCTCGCCAGTCCGACCCTCCGGCTGACCGGCTGCCGCGGGCTGAGCGAACCACCCGCTGCAGGCCAGCGCGGCCGCGGCGAACGCACCTGTCCATCTGTTGGCCATTGAACCCCTTTTAATACGCTCAATGCCCGGGGTTGTCAACGCTGACGTGGGCGTCCATCCCCGTTACCGGCGAGCGGGCGCCCGCGCCGCCGCCGACGTGCCGCTCAGGTAATCCCGTGGCTCGAGCACCCCTGCGTCCGCCAGCGCCGGATCGCCGCCTCCCCGCGCGCCGAACCGTCAAGCCCACCGCGCATGCCGGCCCGCCGCTCCCGCCGTCTCGCAGTCCACCGCCCAGCCGTACTCGCCCAACGGGGTCTACCCCGCAGCCGACACCAACATGCACACGGCCGCGCCGGGAACGAGCGCCGAGCCGGCAATCGTCTTCATAACTGTTCCTCCCGGCTTGGGAGAAGGAACGTATCACGGGGTCGGCGTCGAGGAGCTGCAAGCTGCCGTGCCCGGCCCCGTCCGTGCTTTCCAATCCTGAAATGAGCCTGAAGCGGCGGCACGTGAACCGAGGTGACGGCGGCCGAATCAGCGGACCGAAACAGGGGTCCTGGCGCGGGCTGCGGTGAGCCGGCGCACACTGACCGACATTATCCGTCATGGGCGGGGCCGAGGTCCTCCGGTTCCTGGCCAGCACGTCAATCCTGCTTGGGCGGAGGGGTTAGGCGCCCGGGGTGCCCGCCGGGGGTCCGCCGTCGTCCGCCACCGCCGACTCCACCCCGAGGCGGCGGTTCGGGTCGGCGACCGGCGGTCGGCTCGTCCCGTGGCCGGCCTTGATGCGTCTGTGGCCCGTGGTCGGTCACCGGTGCCGTGGTTCCGGCGGCCGCCCCGCCTGACCAGCCCGACCTCCAGGTCGGCACGCCGACCGAAGGGCGGCGTGCTGCGGCAGCGAGAGCGGCGGTTCCGGTCCGGCGCGGCGTTCGGAGCGGGGCGGGTCCAAAACGGAGCGGGTCCGAACCGGGGAGCCCGAAGCCCTGGGTAGATTCGACAGCCTCCAGGCCTTCCGCCGCTTTCCGGTAACGCGCCTGCCGCTCCGCGTTCGTCAACGCCACGACCAACTCCACACCGTTACGTAACGGACCGGTGACAGGCGGCTCGGCGCCCGGACGTCACGGCTGTCGAGCGACGGCGGACTCGGGGCAACAGCGGACCGGGAGCACGGGGCCTCCGAACGGGTCTCCCGCGGCGCCGGGGGGGGGCGCGTGTCCTGCCACGGCGTCTCGTGGACGGCCGGGACGTCCCGTCCAGGCCGGGCCGCAAGGCCCATATCTGCAATCCGAGTTGCGGGACGGCCGGTGTGTCACCCGCAGGGCCGTAGCGCAGCGGAGGACGCGCGGAGCGCGTTGACACGCTGGCCGGCCCGCAGCTACGCGGTTCGAACGGGGAGCACAAACCCGGCGGCGGCATCCGGGGCTGCCTCTTGCCGGCGACCGGTGCGGGCAGCCGGCGACACGCCAGCCACCCGGCGCTGCCTCCATCCCCTCCCCCCCCCGTCCGCCGGTGCGGCGACTCATGGGCCGGGCGTCGGCGACACCGAGCTGCGGGTCGACGCCGCCCGTCGCCGCGGGTATTTCAGGCGGCGGGGTCGATGGCGGCGAACAGGCGGTCGCGGGCCTGGTTGAGGGCGCGTGCCGCGTCGTTGTCGCTCATGGCGGCGGCGACGGCGTCGAGCTCGTCGAAGGAGGTCCCCGGCTTGAGGCAGTCGGCGGCGTCGGGCAACGACTTGAGCTTCTCGTAGGGGGTCATGACGTTGGCGTGGGGGTAGCGCTTGCGGACGCGGCCCTTGGCGTCGACGACTTCGACGGGGAAGAGACAGGGGCGGTGGAAGTTCAGGTAGGGGGAGAGGACCCGCTGGGTGAAGGCGTTGACGCGTTCCGCGTAGCGGCTGGGGATGTGGCCGTATCCGAGGTGCTTGCGGATGACCGAGCCGTTCTTGCTCTCGACGAGGGCGTTGTCGTTGCTGCGTCGGGGGCGGGATTTGGTGAACTCGTCGACGTGGAGGGCCTGCAGCAGGGCGGCGACCTTGCGGTTGATGAACTCGGTACCGTTGTCGGCGTGGAATCCGCGGACGATGAAGGGGAACGCCCGGAGCAGCGCTTCGAGGACGGGGGCGAGGCAGGGCGTCTCGATGCGCTCGAGGGAGCCGACGAACTGGAACTGGCTGACCTCGTCGACGAGGTTGAGGTGGTAGAGGCCCTTGATGCCGTCGAGGTCGCCTTGGTGGACGGTATCGACCCGCAGGTAGCCGGGTTGCCCGTCGGGCCGGGGCCGGCGGCGCTCGCCGATGGCGATGTGCACGGCGCGGGTCGGCGCGGGCATCGTCCCGCGGCGGCGCTGATAGCTGGTCGAGTGGCGCAGGTTGTAGAGATGTCCGTTGGAGATGGCGGCGAGGCGCTCGAAGCGGTGGTCCCCGAACACGTGCAGGGCCCGGATGCAGAGCTGGCGGGTGGCGGGCCCGGAGAGGGTGCCGTGGAGGGCGTCGACTTCGGCGAGCAGCCCGATGTCGGCCTTGGTGTAGCGGCGGGGGAAGGGGCGCCGGGGGCCGCGGCGGTCGGCGATGGCGCCCGTGGCCCGGTGCTGGCGCAGCAGGCGGGTGACCTGCGCTCGCGAGAGGCCGGCCACCCTGACCAGGAACCGGCGGAGCAGGCCCTTGTCGGCCTTCCCCCGGCCGGGGTAGTCGAACCGTTCCAGGGTCTCGGCCACGAACGCGTAGGCCTCGGCCCGGGTCTGCGGCCGCAGGTCGAGCGGTCGGCTGTCGGCCAGGAACTCCCGAATCTGGTCCAGGGTCTGCAGGCGCTGGGTGTCGAGTCTCACGATCATCCTCCGATGATCCGGGACCCGGCCCCTTCAGGCTCATTTCACGTTGGAATCAATCCTCCCTTCAGGCTCACTTCTGGTTGGACAAGGCGCCGTCCCCGGATTCGGTATAGTGTGCGTGTACACTGGGCGGATCCGGATGAGACTCGTTCACGGCCGGTCACGAACGGCGAGTGACCGCGCAGCAGATTCGATGTCCGGCGAGGGTTGATCATGAGCATGCGCGACCGTTCTGCACGATGGCCGCGGGCCGGCGTCATCGCCGCGGGCCTGCTGGCGATCGGTTGGGGGCAGCCGGCGGGCGCCCAGCCGGCCGAGCGGACGCTCGTCGACGCTGCAAGACAGGGCGCCGGTGAGACGGTGGCGGCGCTGCTGGAGGCCGGCGACGAGGTTGACGCCGCCGGGCCCGACGGCACGACGGCCCTGCACTGGGCGGTGCAACGCGACGACCGCCCCCTCGCCCGCACGCTCCTGGCGGCCGGGGCCCGCGCCGACGCCGCGAACCGCTACGGGGTGACGCCGCTCGCCCTCGCCGCCGCCAACGGCAGCGCGCCCCTGGTGAGGGCCCTGCTCGACGCGGGCGCGGACCCGGAGGCCCCGAGCCCCGGCGGCGACACGCCGCTGATGGTCGCAGCCCGGACGGGGCGGCCCGACGTGCTGCGGCCGCTGCTCGAGGCCGGCGCCGACGTGCATGCGACCGAGTCGTGGCGGGGGCAGGACGCCCTGATGTGGGCCGCCGCAGAGGGCCACGCCGACGCCGTCCTCGCGTTGGTCGCGGCCGGGGCGGACGTCGAGGCCCGGTCGGCCGGACGGCTGACGCCGCTGCTCTTCGCGGTGCGCGAGGGGCACATCGCGGCGGCGGAGGCCCTGCTGTCGGCGGGCGCCGACATCCACGGCGCCGCGCGTGACGGCACCTCCCCGCTCTCCCTCGCCGTCGTCAACGCGCACTACGAGCTGGCCGGCCGGCTGCTCGAGCTGGGCGCAGACCCGAACCGGCCCGACCCCCGCGGCTCGGTGCTGCACGCGCTGGCGTGGATACGGCGCCCGGGGTCCGGGCGGCCCCCGCTGCCGACCGGCACCCTCGACAGCCTCGATCTCGCGCGCGCCCTCCTCGAGGCGGGCGCCGAGCCCAACGTGCGCATCGACTGGCGGGAGATTCCCTTCGAGGTCGACCTCGGCATCGTCAGGCCCCCGCCGGGCATCTCGGTCGGCCGCAACTTCCTGAGCTTCGTGGGGGCGACCCCGTTCTACCTCGCGGCCAAGCACGCCGACGTCGACCTGATGCGGCTGCTCGTCCGGCACGGGGCGGACCCGCTCACGCCGACCGGCCAGCGCGTCACGCCGCTGATGGCGGCCGCGGGGGTCGGCTTCTGGGACGGCGAGAGCCCCGGTCCCCTGAACGGCACGCCGGAGCAGGTCCGGCTGCAAGCGGTCCGCCTCGCCATCGAGCTCGGCAACGACATCCACGAGGCGGCCGACTTCGGCGATACCGAGCTGGCTGGCGACGGCCGCGACCTCCTGCTGCGGCACCCGCTCAACCTCCTCGAGCTGGACGCGCAACGGGACCGCGGCGACATGCGTTGGGGCGGCAGCACCGCCCTGCACGGCGCGGCGATGATGGGGTCGAACCTGATCGTGGAGTACCTGCTGGAGCAGGGGGCGGACATCGACGCCCCGAACGCCCTCGGGTGGACCCCGCTGATGATCGCAGGGGGGGTCTTCGTCGCCAACACCGAGAAGGCGTGGCCGGACACGGTGACCCTGCTCCGCGATCTCGGCGCCGGATCGGACTAGGAGAACAACCATGATGCGAAGGATTTGCGCACTCGCGGCGGCCGGCGTCCTCGCCGCCGTCGGGGCGAGCCTCGTGCACGACGTCGCGCTCTCGGCCCAGGCCAACGACGGGGTCATCACGGGCGCCGTCACCAGCGCCGACGGGGCCGAGGCCGGCGTTTGGGTGATCGCCGAGACCGACGACCTCGAGACGGTGTTCCGCAAGATCGTCGTCACCGGCGACGACGGCCGGTTCCTGCTGCCCGAGCTCCCCGCCGCCACCTACGACGTGTGGGTGCGGGGCTACGGCCTCGTCGACTCCACGCCGGTCGAGGCGGCGCCGGGGGCCGAGCTCGACCTGCGGGCGACGGTCGCGGCCACCCCGCAGGAGGCGGCCCAGGTCTACCCGTCCAACTACTGGCTCGCCCTCATCGACCTGCCTGACGCCCACGAGTTCCCCGGCACCGGCGAGGACGGCAACGGCATCAACGAGCGGCTGCAGAGCCAGGACGAGTGGATCAACGTGCTGAAGGGCTGCCAGCGCTGCCACCAGGTCGGCAACGAGCGCACCCGGGTGGTGCCCGACCTCGACGACTTCGACTCGAGCATCGCGGCCTGGGACGACCGGACGCAACGCGGCCAGCGCGGGTCGCTGATGGCCAGCTTCATCACCCAGTTCGGCCGGTCCCGCGGCCTCGAGATGGTCGCCGACTGGAGCGACCGCATCGCCGCCGGCGCGGTGCCCCCGGCCCCGCCGCGGCCGTCCGGCATCGAGCGCAACGTCGTGCTGACGCAGTGGAACTGGGGCGACAACGTCGCCTTCGTGCACGACGAGATCGCCACCGACAAGCGCAACCCGCGGGTGAACGCGAACGGCCCGATCTACGGGGTCGACATCGGCAACGACTTCCTCCTCATCACCGACCCCAACCGGCATGCCTCGCGCATGATCAAGATCCCGCTGCGGGTCGAGCGGTCGACGGTGCCGTCGATGTTCCGGACCGAGGGCTTCAAGGCGTGGCGCGACTTCGGCGAGCGGGCGGTGTGGAACGACCCCGCCAACCCCCACAACCCGATGCTCGACGCCCAGGGCCGGGTCTGGCTGACCACCCGGGTGCAGTCGATCGACAACCCCGAGTGGTGCCGCGAGGGCTCGGACAACCGCTACGCGCAGTACTTCCCGGTGGACCGGGCGGGGCGGCACACCGGCTACTACGAGCCCGAGACCGAGGAGTTCGAGCTGATCCACACGTGCTTCGGCACCCATCACCTGCAGTTCGCCGAGGACGACAACGACACGCTGTACTTCAGCGGCGGCGGGCAGGTCATCGGCTGGCTCGACACGAAGATGTACGACGAGACCGGCGACGAGCAGGCGTCGCAGGGTTGGTGTCCGACGGTGCTCGACACCAACGGCGACGGGGTCGTCACCAAGCCGTGGAACGAGCCGGTCCGCGGCGGGGCCGAGGCCGAGCACGACCCGGCGCTCGACACCCGCATCATCGCCGGCGCCTACGGGGTCATCACCAACCCCGTCGACGACGCGGTGTGGATCGTCTCCGACCGCTATCCCGGCGACCTCGTCCGCCTCGACCGCGGCGACAACCCGCCCGAGACGTGCGTGGCCGAGCTCTACGTCGTGCCGGCCGAGCACGGCTACCGAACCCGCGGCCTCGACGTCGACCGAAACGGGGTGCTCTGGGCGGCGCTCGCCGGGAGCAGCCACTTCGCCAGCTTCGACCGGTCGAAGTGCACCGTGTTCAACGGCCCCGAGGTGCGCGACGGCCGCCAGTGCGACGAGGGGTGGAGCTTCTACAAGGTGCCCGGCCCGGACTTCGCGGGCACCGACATCGGCACCGACTTCCACTACTACAACTGGGTCGACCAGTTCGACACGCTGGGGCTGGGCGAGAACGTCCCGATCGCGAACGGCTCGAGTTCGGACTCGCTGCTCGCCCTGAAGCCCGACACCGGGGAGTGGGTGACCCTGCGGGTGCCCTATCCCCAGGGCTTCCACAGCCGCGGGCTCGACGGCCGCATCGACGACCCCGACGGCGGCTGGAAGGGACGCGGGGTCTACGCCACCTACGGCGCCGACGCCGCGTGGCACGTCGAGGGGGGACCGGTGGAGCCGGGCAACCTGGTGAAGTTCCAGATTCGGCCCCACCCGCTGGCGAACTAGCAGTCCGTGACGCACGAAGCAAGCAAGACGAGCAAGCAAGACAGAGAACGGCAGGACCAGAGAAGAGAACAGCTAAGGAGTGACACCATGGCACGTGTACAGCAGCTATCGCGCATCGTTCCGGCAGCCCTGCTCGCCGCCGGCCTGACCCTCGGGCTCGCCCCCGCCGCCCACGCCCAGGACGAGGCGCCCGAGGGCGTCGTCAACTACACCCGCGTCGACGCCACCGTCGCCTGCGCCGGGGCGACCCCGGCCTCGGCGATGCCCGCGTTGGCGGACCTCGGCTTCTCGTCGGTCATCAACTTCCGCACCGCCGGAGAGAACGGCGCCAACATCGAGGGCAGCCGGGCCGCGGCCGAGGAGGCCGGGCTGAACTACATCCACATCCCGTTCCGCACCCCCACCGACGAGATCACCGAGACGTTCCTCGCCGCCATCGCCGACGAGGCCAACCAGCCCGCCTACATCCACTGCGGCTCGGCCAACCGCGTCGGCGCGATGTGGTACATCAAGCGCGTGGTGGGCGACGGCTGGGACACCGACCGGGCGATGAACGAAGCGGAGACGATCGGCCTCCGCAGCGAGGCCCTGAAGGCGTTCGCGACCGAGTACGTGGCGAGCCGGTAGCTCCGGAAGCCGAACGGAAGGCGCGCTCATGGGTTGCTGCGAGGCGACCAATCCCAACCTGCTCGGGGTGGTGTCGGGTTCCGCCGCCGGTCCGGACCGGGCCGGCGGCGAACGGCCCGGTCCGGGAACGGACTGGGACCGGCGCACCGCCCTGAAGACGCTGCTAGGGGCGGGCGCCGTCATCGCCGTCAGCGGCGGGTGCGGATCGCGCCCGGCGGATGGCGCGACGCCGCTCAGCCTCGCGTTCTGCGGGCAGCTCCTGTGCGTCGTGCCCTACGAGGTGACGCGGGTGCGGGGGCATTTCGCCGACCAGGGGTTCGAGGTCGAGCTGATCTACACCCGCGGGGGCAACGCGGCGGTCCAGGCGCTGGTCGGGGGCGCCGTCGACTACGCGGGCAGCTCGTTCGACGTCGCCCTGCAGGCGGCGGCCAACGGCGCCCGAATCCGCCGGGTGGCGTCGACGGGCCGGCTGCCGCTCTTCGCGCTCGCCGTCGCCCCCGACCGCAGCGCCGAGATCGACGCCGTGTCGGGCCTCGAGGGCCGCACCGTCGGCGTCTCCGCCCTCGGCAACGCCGACCACGCGCTGCTGCTGTTTCTCCTCGATCAGGCCGGCGTCGACGCCTCGAGCGTGCAGTTCGCCACGGTCGGCACCAACCTCTTCGACGCGCTGCGCATCGGGCAGCTCGACGCGGCCATGGTGCAGGAGCCGGCCCTGACCCTGATCACGGAGGCGGGGGGACGCGAGCTCGTGAACTTCATGGAGCTCGACGAGGCCCGCCGGCATGTCGGCGGCGCCTACGAGTTCATGGGGGTCGCGGTGCGGGCGGCCGAGCGCGACGAGCGCCTGGACGAGATACGCCGCCTGGCAACCGCGCTGGAACGCGGCCTCGCCGACACCCGGACCCTGCCCCCGGCGGACATCGTGGCCGCCCTGCCTGCCGCCCTCGTCGCCGGGGGCGATCTCGACCAGCTCGAGGCGATCATCGAGCGCTACCGGCTCTCGCTGTATCCCGAGCGGGTCACCGTCGATCTCGCCGCCGCGGGACGGGTGGTCAGGGCCCAGGAGATCGCCGGGCTCCTCGAGCCGGGGCAGGTCGATCTCGACACCCTGGTCGACGCGGATGCCCTCGCCGGCTGAGTCCCAGGCGCGGCCGGCCGCCCCCGAGAGCCTGCTGCGCATCCGCGGCCTGTCGGTCGGCTTCGGCGGTCCGCCGATCATCGAGGGCATCGACCTCGACGTGGGGGCCGGCCGGTTCGTCAGCCTCATCGGTCCGTCCGGCTCCGGAAAGACCAGCATCCTGCGGGTGGTGACCGGCCTCCTCGAGCCGTTGCGGGGCACCGTCGACCTCGGCGTCCCCCTGCCCGACGTCGGCTTCCTGTTCCAGGACGACGCGCTCCTGCCATGGCGCACGGCGCGGCAGAACGTGACCCTCGGCCTGCGCATCCGCGAGGTCCCCCCGGCCGATGCCGACGCCCAGGCCGACCACTGGCTGTCGCGCCTCGGGCTCGCCGGCTACGGCGACCGCTTCCCCGCCCAGCTCTCCGGCGGCCAGCGCAAGCGGGTGGCCATCGCCCAGGTGCTCGCCCTGCGCCCCCGGTTGCTGCTCATGGACGAGCCGTTCGCGGCCCTCGACGCCATCGTGCGGACCCGCATCACCCAGGAGCTGCTGGACTGGGTCGAGCGCGACCGTCTCACGGTGCTGCTCGTCACCCACGACCTCGAGGAAGCGATCTGCGCCTCGGACGCCGTCGCCGTGCTCGGCCACGGCCCCCGGGCCACGATGCGGGCGCGGCACGCCGTCGACATTCCGCGGCCGCGCAACGTGCTCGACGCCAAGCGGCATCCCGCCTTCGGACCCCTGCTGCGCACGCTGTGGAACGACCTGACGGAGGGGGACCCGACCGCCCGCGGCGCGGGCGGCGTGGCGCTGGGCGGGACGTCGGGTCCGGCAGACGACCCGATGAAGAAGTCGCCCTCGCCCACCGCTTCCGAGGAGGCGAAGCGATGACGCGACCCGCGGCCGGAGCGCGATCCGCGGCCGGCCCCGCCCTCCGCCGGGCCACCGCGCTCACCGTGCTGGTCGCGGTGTGGGAGACGCTGTCGCGCGTGGGGTGGCTCGACCCGTTCTACATGCCGCCCCCGTCCGCGGTCGGGCAGGTCATGTTCGACCTCGCCGGCGGCGAGCTGTGGCCGCATCTCGGCGCCACCGCCACCGCGGCCATCGCCGGCCTCGCCGCCGGCCTCGCCATCGGCATCGTGCTCGGGTTCGCGGCGGCCCTGCTCCCGCGGCTCGCCGAGCTGCTCGAGCCGGTGATGATCCTGCTCAACGCCATCCCCCGCGTCATCCTCGCCCCGCTCTTCGTCATCTGGCTCGGCATCGGGCTCGCGTCGAAGCTCGCCCTCGCCACCATCCTCGTCGCGGTGCTCATCTTCTTCGCGGTCTTCAACGGCATCAAGGAGGTGGACCGGCGCCTCGTCGAGCGGGTCCGCACCCTGGGGGGCGGGCGCGGCGTCCTCGTCCGCGAGGTCTACGTCCCGTCGGTCACCGCGTGGGTGCTGGGCAACTTCAAGGTCGCGGTGGGGTTCGCCTTCACCGGGGCCGTCGTCGGCGAGTTCGTCGCGTCGAGCCGCGGCCTCGGCTACCTGCTGCAGTTCGCCCAGAGCACCTACAACGCGGCCCTGACCCTCGCCCTCATCGTCATCATCATGACGTTCGTGCTGCTGCTCTTCGCCCTCGCCGCCCGCCTCGAGCGCCGCCTGCTGCGCTGGCGGTTCTCCTAACTGACCGGCTGGTCCCGGCGAGGGGCTTCAGGCTTCGGGAGCCGGCGCTCAGTACAGCCGGTTGCGGGCCGCGTCCTCGAGCGAGGCATCGATGGCGTCGGCGTCCGCGCCCCGGATTTGGTCGGCCAGCATCTGTCCGTAGGTCGGAAAGCTGGCGCGCTCGACCTGCGCCGACGGCTCCCACAGCCTGGCCCGGATCAGGGCCTTGGCGCAGTGCAGGAACGCGCGTTCGACGGTGACGCGCAACACCGAGACGGGGGGCCGGCCCTTCATCGACAGGGGCTCCAGCACGTCGGGGTCGGTGACGATCTCCGCCGTGCCGCTCACCCGCAGCGTCTCGTTCATGCCCGGCACGAGGAACAGGAGCCCGACGTGCGGCTGGGCGACGACGTTCCTCAACGAGTCGGTGCGGTTGTTCCCGGGGCGGTCGGGAATCAGCAGGGTCCGCTCGTCCGCCACCGCGACGAACCCGGGGACGTCGCCGCGGGGAGAGACCTCGGCCCGGCCGTCGGCGCCGGCGGTGCTGAGCACGCAGAACGGCGAGAGGGCGATGAAGCGCCGGCAGTGCCGGTCCAGGCGGTCGAGCACCTTCTGCTGCGACCGCTCGCTCGGCTCGCCGTAGACCGTGCGCAACTCGGACTCGCTGGTGATGGGCATGACCGTATCTCCCGCGCGGCGGCCTGGCCTTCGGGGGCGCCCCGCTCTGATCGACCCGCCCGCCGGCGGGCGCCGTCGTTGCACGACCCGGAGCGCCGCGTGGATCACCGCGGGCGGGGCGCATCCCCCGCCCCCGGAACCCGCCGCCTGAATCGCTCAGGACTACCACAATTGTGGGGTCCTGTCGACATCGGCGGACCGGAGAGCCCAATGGCCGACTCCAATTCCCCTCGGTCTGCGCCGTAGACGGTGCAGGCCCTGGCACGGGCGGTTGGGCGGCAACCGGAAGCCGCGGCGCGACCTCGCGGTCGCGATGGCGTCTCGCTCGCGCGAACTCGTGGGGCGACGATGCCCGGCCGGCGGCACCGGTTCCGCCCTGACCGCCGCGCCGGCCGGCAGCAGGACGGGCCGTCACGAAAATACCGTAGCGGCGGCACCGCGGATGGATCTAAGGTAATGGGGAACGCACATATCCGATCGACCCATCAGCGCATGCGGAGGGAACCTGCGATGAAATCCACCCGACACGTCGTTGCCCTCGCCGGGGTGCTGGCGGCGCTCGTCGCCATGCCCGCGGCGGCCCAGGAGGCCGGCTTCCACCACATTCACATCACCGCCTCGAGCCCGACCGAGGGCGTGCGGTGGTACGTCCGTCACCTCGACTGCGAGCCCGTGGCCGACCGGCCCGACACCGCCGACTGCGGCAGCGCCGAGCTGACCTTCATGGTGCAGCCGACCCTCGGCAGCACCCAGGGCACCGGGGTCAACCACATCAGCTTCTCGTATCCGGACGTGGCGGCCAAGATGGCCGAGCTCGAGGCGGTCGGGGTGCGGGGCTCGGGGGTGCGGCTGCAGCGCTTCCCCGACGGGTCGACGTGGCGCGACGTGCCCGGCCTGTACAAGCTCGGCCACATCTTCGACCCCTGGGGCACCCGCATCCAGATGGTCGAGGACCACGATACCCTGGGCTTCCACCACGTCCAGCTGAGCGCCGAGGACCCGGAGGCGACCCTGGCGTGGTACCGCGACGTGCTCGGCGGCGAGCCGGCGAGCCTGCGGGGACAGATCGACGCCCTGCGGTTCGGCGACATCTGGGTGCTCGTTTCCGAGCACGAGCTGGGGGTGCCGGCGTCGACGGTCGGGCGCGCCATCGATCACATCGCGTTCGTCGTCGACGACCTGGACGCGGCCGCGGCCGAAATGGCCGAGTTCGACGTCGTCTTCGAGCAGGAGCCGTCGGTGCCCGCGAACGCCCGCACGCAGGTCCAGCGGGCGTTCCTGGTCGCCCCCGACGGCGTGCGCCTGGAGGTGGTCGAGACGGGCTGGGCCGGCGTGGAGACCGACCGCCCGGCGGAGGTCGCCACCGCCGACCTCGAGCCCTACGACGTCCCCCGCACCCCGTGGGGCGAGCCCGACTTCCAGGGCGTGTGGACGGGCAACTCCGCCCACGGCATCCCCCTCGAGCGCCCCGAAGAGCTGGAGGACATCGAGTCGCTGACTCCCGAGGAGGCGGAAGCCCGGCGCGAGCGCGGGACCCTGGGCAGCATCTGGGGCTACGAGCGCGAGTGGCGCGACACCACCCTCGGCTACGTCAAGACCGCCCCGTCGCGGCAGGTGGCGATGGTCGTCGACCCCCCCGACGGGCGCATCCCGCCGCTGACCGCCGAGGCCGAGGCGCGCCTCGCCGCCCGCGTCGACACGTCGGGGGTGGGCCGCATCCCGGAAGGCCCCGAAAACCTGAGCCTGTTCGTACGGTGCATCACCCGCGGCCTGCCCGGCCTGATGATGCCGTCCATCTACAACAACGGCTTGCAGATCGTGCAGGGACCGGGGTTCGTCGCCATCCAGAAGGAGATGATCCACGAGACGCGGATGATCCCGACCGAGCCGCGCCCCGCTCCCGGCCCCGGCCTGAGGTCGTGGCTGGGCATCCCCCAGGGCCGCTGGGAGGGCGACACCCTGGTGGTCGAGACCACCAACTTCAACGGGCAGGCGCCGTACCGCGGCTCCACCGAGAACCTGCGGCTCACCGAGCGCTTCACCCGCCTCGGCCCGACGGTGCTCGAGTACCAGTTCACGGTCGACGACCCCGCGACCTGGGCCCGGCCATGGACCGCGATGTTCCGGTACGACAAGGACGACGAGCAGTACGAGCTGGTCGAGTACGCCTGCCACGAGGGCAACTACGGGATGACCAACATCCTGAGCGGCGCCCGGGCGCGCGAGCAGGCGGAAGAAGGCGGCCAGTAGTGGCGGAGCCGAGCGTGATGCGCACTGCATCCCCGAGCCCGGGCGTCGCCACCTCGCGGTGTCGCCGTCCGGCCGAACGGTCCCGCAGGAGTCCGCGCCGTTCCGCGGGGCGGACTCCCGCCGGGCGTAGGACCGCTGTCGCCCTGATCCTCCCGGTGCTCCTGGTCGCGCTGACCGTCCTGCCCGTCCCGGCGGCCGGCCAGGGGGCCGAGTCGGTGGGCCGGGCCGAGTTCGACCGGTGGATGGAGGAGATCTCCAACTGGGGCCGCTGGGGCCCCGAGGACGAGCTGGGCACCCTCAACCTGATCACCGACGAGACCCGGCGGGCCGCCGCCGGGCTCGTCGAGGATGGCGTCTCGGTGTCGATGGCCCTCGACCTGAACACGCAACGGGACGCCCTCAACGCCAACCCCTTCGAGCACACCCTGTCGACCTCGCGCTTCGCCGAGCACGAGGTGGCCGGCGACGTCTACAGCGTTCAGTACCACGGGTTCGCCCACTCGCACGTGGACGGCCTGCCCCACTTCGCCCACAAGGGCCAGCTGTACAACGGCTTCCCGGTGAGCGGGCTCCGCGAGGACGGGGCCGAGCGGCTCGGCATCCACAACGCGCGGAACGGCATCGTGACCCGCGGCGTCCTCATCGACATGCCGCGGCACCGCGGGGTCGACTACCTCGAGCCGGGCACCGCCCTCACCGCCGAGGACTTCGAGGCGTGGGAGGAGGCCACCGGCATCCGCGTCGGCAGCGGCGACGTGCTGCTCGTCCGGACCGGCCGCTGGGAGGCGGTGCGGCAGCTCGGGCAGTGGAACTTCGTGGAGCGGGCGGCCGGCGCACATGCGTCGGTCGCGAAGTGGCTGAAGGAGCGGGACGTGGCGGTCATCGGCAGCGACGGCGTCAGCGACGTCATGCCGTCGGGCATCGACGGGCTCGCCAACCCGCTTCACGAGCTGGTCATCGTGGGGCTGGGCATGCCGATACTGGACAACCTCGACCTCGACGCGGTCGCGGCCGAGGCGGCCCGGCGCGGCCGGTGGGAGTTCCTCTTCGTGGGGGCCCCGCTGCGGGTGGTGGGCGGCACGGGATCGCCGCTGAACCCGCTCGCCGTGTTCTGATGCGGCGCGGGGTGACGCCGGTCACCCCGCACGCGTCTCATGCCGCCTCGGCGGGTTCCTGCATCGCGCGCCGGACCGGACTCACGCCCGAGGACATGTAGCAACCGGCGCCAGAACAGCGCGCCGGTTGCCCTTCCGGCTCGAAGCCGGCTCAGTCCCGCCCCGCCGCCCGGCGGCCGACCTCGATCATCTCCGGCCCGCCTATCAGGACCCGGAACCCCTCGCGGATGCGGCGCTCGACGTCGCCCGGCCCCGCCGTGATGGCGCACGGCAGCCCCGCCGCGGTGGCCGCCCGCAGCACCGTCTGCAGCGCCTCCTCGGTCGCCTCGGCGTCGCCGCCGTAGGCCATGCCGAGGTCGCCGGGGGCCGCCATCAGCATGCTGACCCCGGGCACCGCCGCGATCTCCTCCACGTTGGCGATGCCCAGCTTGTTCTCGATCTGGATCATGTTCAGCAGCTCGCCCTGCGGGTCGAGGGGCCAGACGTCGGCCTTCGCGATGTAGTCGGCCCCCGAGACGCCCCAGTAGCGCACCGCGTTCCCGGGGCCGGAGCCGCGCAGCCCCTCCGGCTCGGCGTCGGCGGCGCCCACCCGCTGCGGATAGCGCATCGACCGGACGAGGTGCAGGGCCTGCTCGGCCGTCTCGATGTGCGGCGCGATGATGCCGTGCGCCCCCTGGTCGAGGGCGTTCTTGATCATCCACTCGTTCATCTCGCGGCCGTTGGCGGGAATGCGCACCCATACCGCCTTGTCGGTGCCGGGCCGGCCGCGGCGCAGGATCTGCGCGGGGTCGAGCAGGTACTGCATGTAGTCGCGCAGCTCGACCATGTCGAGGGGCCCGTGCTCCATGTCGAAGAAGATGTAGTCGGCGTCGGACCGCGACATGTCGACGGCGCCCGAGGCCCCCGACTCGACGTTGGCGAACGAGCCGAAGACCACCTCGCCGTCGGCGAGGAGCTGGACCACGTCGAGCAGGTGGTCGGGCCCCTGCGCGGCGGGTCGGGCGGGGGCGGACGCGAGGGCGGCGACGGCGACGAGGGCGGCGGCGAGGCAGCCCGCGCGGCGGGTGGTCGGCATTGCGGTCATGGTCGGTTCCTTTCCCGGAGCACGGCTCCGGCTCACTTGGTCGGGAGGGTGTAGTTCGCCATCCAGTTGATGCCGAACTTGTCGGTCCACAGCCCGTAGTACGCGCCCCAGAACGTCTCCTGCAGGGGCATGATGACGTTGCCGCCCTCGGACAGCGCCGCGAACACCCGGTCGACATCCTCCCGGCTCTCGCCATCGAAGGCGATCGAGAAGTTGTTGCCGACAACTATCGGCGGCCCGAACCCCGTCCCGCGGTCGCTGCCCATCAGAACGCTCGACCCGATGGGCAGGGACACGTGCATGACCTGGTTCTTCTCGGCCTCGGGCACGGGCATGTCGGGCGGGGCGTCCGCGAAGGTCTGGAACGACTGGAACTCCCCGCCGAAAACGGAGCGGTAGAACTCGAAAGCCTCGCGGCAGTTTCCGTCGAACGTCAGGTACGTGCTCAGCGACATGTTTCCTCCTGGTGCGAACGCGAATAGCGGGCTTCCTGAAGCCTCACAGCATACTCGACTTCGAACGAGCCGGGCCGCGAGTAGACCCCGTGCCGAATCAGGGCGCCCAGGGAGCGGGGCCGCCCGCCCTGGCCGTCAGGAACCTGGCGTCGACCTCCCGGTACCAGGCGTGCAGCCGGGCTCGCAGTTCGGCCACCCGCTCGGGCTCCCGCTGCGCCAGATCGGTGCGTTCCCCGAGATCCTCGGCCAGATCGTGCAGCTGCACGCGCCCGTCCTCGTAGCGTTCCAGCAGCTTCCACCGTCCGATCCGGATCGCGCCGCCGGGGAAGCCGCCCTGGTTCGAGTAGTGCGGATAGTGCCAGAAGAGGGCGTCGCGGTCCGGCGGCGGCCCGCCCCCGAGTACCGGCAGCAGGCTGACGCCGTCGAGATGCTGCGCGGGCCGCGCCGGCAGCCCCGCCAGCGCGAGGATCGTCGGGTAGAGATCGGTGGTCAGGACCGGGGCCGAAGAGACGCTGCCCGCCGCCGTGACCCCGGGCACGTGCGCGACGAACGGCACCCGGATGCCCCCCTCGTACAGCCAGCCCTTGCCGCCCCGCAACGGCAGGTTGCTCGTCGGCAGGCCTTCCGCCGTCGACAGCCCCCCGTTGTCGGAGACGAAGAAGACCGCCGTCCGGTCGGCCAGGCCCGTCTCGTCGAGCGCGTCCAGCACGCGGCCGACCGCCCGGTCCATCGCCTCGACCATGGCCGCGTAGACGGGATGCGACTGCACCACCCGCACCTGCCTCGGCGCGTCGGTAGGCCAGACCTGCTCCTCCTCAAGGAACTCCGGCCCAGCCGCCGACCCGGACGCCGCGCGCGCCTTCTCCTCGTACTTGGCGACCAGATCCGCCGGCGCCATCAACGGAATGTGCACCGAGTAGAGCGACATCACCGCAAAGAAGGGCTCGCCGTCCCGGCCCCGCACGAAGTCGGCGGTCTCCGCCGCGAGGCGGTCGGTGAGGAACTCGCCGGGGGCGGCGGCGTCGAGGCGGGGGTTGTCCCAGGGCGCGAAGTAGCGGCCGGGCCCCGGCGGGCTCCCCCGGTGGTGACCACCGAGGTTCACGTCGAAGCCCTGTGCCTCGGGCCACCACGCCTCGTCGGGACCGAGGTGCCACTTGCCGGCGAAGAACGTCGAGTAGCCGGCCGACCGCAGCACCTCGGCGACGGTCACCTCCTCGAGCGGCATGCGGTCCCGCAGCGGCGCCGGCGCGAACCGCTCCACCCGCCGGCCGGTGAACCAGTCGGTGGCGTCGACCCGCGACGGGTAGCGCCCGGTCATGATGCTGTAGCGCGTCGGCGAGCACACCGGGCTGGCCGCGTAGCCGTCGGTGAAGCGCATGCCGCCGCGGGCGAGGGCGTCGATGTTGGGCGTCTCGTAGAACGTGTCCGGGTTGTAGGCGCCGACGTCCCGGTAGCCGAGATCGTCGATGAGGAACAGGACGACGTTCATCCGCCCGCCGTGCTGTGCGCCGGCGGCGACCGCCATCGCCACGCACGCCGCGAGCGTGAGCGCGGCGACCGCCCTTGCCGACAACAGCTCGGAGCCCCGTATCGTCCGGTCCCGTCGAGAGCGCATCAGAGCCATCCCTTCCTGCGGGCGAGGCGCGCCGCCTCGACCCGGTTGCGCGCCCCCAGCCTGGAGATCGCCTCGGACAGGTAGTTGCGCACCGTCCCTTCCGAGAGCCGCAGCGCCGCCGCGATCTCCGGTCCGGACCGGCCTTCCCCGGCCAGCCGCAGCACTTGGCGCTGCCGGTCCGTGAGGGGGTCGGGCTCGGTCCAGGCCTGCGCCGCAAGGTCCGGATCGATGGCGCGCCCGCCAGTATGCACCGTCCGGATCGCGTTCGCCAGGGCCGCCGACGGGGCGTCCTTCAACAGGTACGCCGCCGCGCCGGCGTCCAGCGCCCGGCGCAGGTACCCGGGCCGTCCGAAGGTGGTCAGCACGATTATGCGAATGGAGGCGTCGCGGCGCGCCAGCTCGGCCGCGAGCTCGAGCCCGCCCATCCGCGGCATCTCGACGTCGGTCAGCACGACGTCCGGCCGCAGGTCGAGGGCCTGCGACAGCGCCTCGCGCCCGTCGCCCGCCTGGGCCACGACGTCGATGTCGGGCTCGGTCCCGAGCAGGGCGGCGAGGGCGCCGAGGACCATCGCCTGGTCCTCGGCAATCAGCACGCGGATCATGAAGCTGCGGGAGCGGCGAGCGCGTCCGCCGCGGGGAGCGGCGAGCCGGCGCCGCCGGCCGGGATGGAGACGGCGAGACGCCAGCCGTCCCGGCTCTCGTGCTCGACCGCGCCGCCGACCTCGGCGATGCGCGCCCGCATCCCGGCGAGACCGTTCCCGCCGGTCGCGGCGCCGCCGACACCGTCGTCCTCCACGTCGAGCCGGATGCAGTCGCCTTCCCGCCGCAGCCGGATCGCGCACCGGCTGGCGCGAGCGTGGCGCACGACGTTGGTGACCGCCTCCCGCAACGCCAGCGACAGGGCGGTCTCCTGAACGGCGGTCAGCTCGACCGAATCCAGGGCCGACGACACCGCGACCCCGGCCCCGGAGAGCACTCGGCGCGCGTTGTCGAGCTCTCCCGGAAGGCCCCGTGCACGGTAGCCGCTGATGGCGGCGCGCACGTCCGCCAGGGCCTCGCGGGAGATCCGCTCGACCTCGCGGATCTCGGCCACGCACCGCTCCGGATCGGCCTCGGCCACCTTGGCCGCCAGCTCGGACTTCAGCACGATGACCGAGAGCGTATGCCCGAGCAGATCGTGCAGATCGCGCCCGATGCGTTCCCGTTCGGCGAGCGCCGCAAGCTGCTCGATCTCGTCGCGCGAGCGCCGCAGCTCCCGGTTCTTGCGCTCCACCACGCCTTCATGGACGCGCGTCACGCCCACCAGCAGCATGAGGACCAGCATGCCGAGCATGGGGGTGGACCCGAACCGCAGAATCGCCGCCGCGGCCACCACAAGCAGGATGGCGAGCGAAACGCCGGCGACCGCCGGACGTCTCACGCGGTCCAGGAAGGCGACCGCGTACATGAAGAGGCACAGCGCACCCGGGTTGATCGGCAACAGCGCGACGCCGAGCCCGGAGATCCCGCCGATGCTGCACGCCAGCGCAGCCCCGCGCGCCCGTTGCGCCCAGCCGTACAACCCGAAGAAAAGCGCCAGGGCCGCTCCGTTGATCGCCCATTGCCAGGCGCTCGTCGGCTGGAGGAACAACGGGACGACGAGGAGCACGAGATAGACCAGCCACACGTAACGAACCCAACGGCTCCACGCGGACTCCTCTCTGACCGTGTTCGGTTCCACGCCGTACTCTCCTTTGTCGACCGCGGGGGCCACACCGGAGGCCGCACTCCTGCACTCGCGACGGCGCCGGAGGTCCCGAGGGCGAAGTATCCCCCCGCCTCGATCGGCGATGCACCGGCCTGACCGCACGGCTCCACGGTCAGGCATGCCGATTACCTCCCCCGTCACGCCTCGTCACGAAGGCGCGCATGCCGCCCTCGGGCCGAGGGCACCGGCGCGGGTCCGGGTGCAACTCGGGGTCGGCGGCGGGCTCTGTGGGTCGCGCCTACCTACCGCAACTCGACCCAGGAGTGCGTCACCGCAGCTCGACGTTGTCGATCTCGAGCCGGAACGGCCCGAGCCTCCCCGGACCGCCGATGAGGAAGCCCATGGCCCCGGTCGGGTCGAGCCCGTCGATGCCGCCGAGGGGGACGACGACCCGTCTCCACCCGGTCCCGGCGGAGAACTCGATGGTAGCCGGCATCGGGCCGAGGCTCTCGGCGAAGGCCAGGATCCGGTAGGTCGCGCCCTCACCGCGGGCGTCGAAGACGAACGCGGTGATGTCGCTGGCGTCGACCGGCTGCATCATGCCCGGCGCGAGACCGATCATGACACCGGCCCACGGCGCGGGGAACCCGGCCGCGATCTCGCCGCTGATGACGAGCGCGCCGCGGTTCCCGTCCGCACCGTCCGCCGAGACGCGCAGGTCGACGGTCGAACCGCCGCCGAACATCGTATCGGTCGACGGGATCCAGCCGGAGGCGGCAAGGGCGTCGCCGGTCAGATCCTCGAAGTCGGTCAGCAGGCGCGGGGCGATCCGGGGCCGGCCGGACGGCACCGCCTCGGGGCGGACGCGCTCGACGCGCGCGCCGTCCCTCCAGATGCCCGCGAGGTCGCGCGTCGCCAGCACGTCCCGGGTCGCGTCGCCGAGCACCAGGACGAGGTCGGCCTTCCTGCCGGCGGCGATGCGGCCCCGGTCGTCGAGGCCGAAGGCGTCGGCGGGGGCGGCGGTGGCGGCGCGCAGCGCCTCGACCGGGGAGAGCCCGGCCCGCACCAGGAGCTCGAGCTCGCGGTGGACGCTCGCGCCGTGGGCCGCGCCCGGATTCGGCGCGTCCGAGCCGGCCAGCAGGGGCACGCCGGCCGCGTGCAGCGCTCCGACCACCACGGTGGCGTCGCCCCCGGCGGCGGGCGGAAGCCCGTCGCCGGCCGTGACCGCCACGACCGTGCGTCCCCGGATCGTCACCGTCGCCGTCTCCAGCACGTCGTCGCCGGTGAAGACGATGGCGCCGCGAATGACGGTCGCCGGCTCCTGGGCGAACGCCGATGCGGCCGCGAACGCCGCGAGCACCAGCGCCGCCGCGCAAGACGGCGCCCCGAGCAGATGAGACCTGAGCTGTCGATACATGGTAGCCCTCCTGTTCCCCTGGGAGAATCCTGGAGCAGGTCGCCGATGGCGCGCCAGTGCGTTTCGTCAGCAATCGAACGTGACGACTGTCACGGGTTCGGATGGAGCCGGCGGTGGCGAGGTGGGCGATGGTATAATGCCGCGTTTGGTCACTTGGACGAGGAGCAGACGGTGAAGGCTGGCATTCATCCGGAATATCACGAAGTCGAGGCCCGTTGCGCCTGCGGGGCGACGTGGACGACCCGATCCACCCGCAAGGAGCTCCGGCTCGAGATCTGCTCCAACTGCCACCCGTTCTTCACGGGTCGCCAGAAGCTGGTCGACACCGAGGGTCGCGTCGAGCGGTTCACCAAGAAGTACGGCCAACAGACGGTGGCCGCTCTCAAGGCCCGTCAGCAACAGGCCCGCAAGGCGACCGCCAAGCCCGCCGCCGAGGCGGCGACGCCGACAGCCCCGGCCGCCGACGCGAGCCCGCCGACGGACACCCCGGCCGCGCCCGCCTCGTAACGGCGAGAACGCCGTTGGCCCGCCGTACCGTCCACGGACGGGCTTCAAGATCGCCCTGAATCACCCAGCTCCTGGTTGGAAATCGTCCACAACTTGGTTGATATCAGACCACGTAACGGGTACCATTCGCCCGTCTCATGACCGGGCGACACGCGACACTCCCGCTTCTGGACGCACTTCGCGACACGCCCGTCGTTTACCTGCAGGGCGCCCGCCAGACCGGCAAGAGCACGCTCGTGCGCACCATCGCCGGGGGGCGGCGCCCCGCTTCGTACCTCACGCTCGACACGGGCGCGGTCCTGGCCGCCGCCGCCAGCGACCCCGACGGGTTCGTCGCGGGGCTGGACCGCCCCGTGGTGATCGACGAGGCGCAAAGGGTGCCCGGCTTGGCGCTGGCCATCAAGGCCGCCGTCGACGCCGACCGCCGCCCCGGACAGTTCCTGCTGACCGGCTCGGCCGGCGTCATGTCTCTTCCGAAGCTCGCCGAGTCGCTGGCCGGCCGCATGGAGCTGCACACGCTCTGGCCGTTCTCCCAGGGAGAGCTCCTGGGGGTTCGAGAGACCTTCGTCGACCGGATGTTCGACACACGGCTGTCGATCCTCGACACGGCAACCGACACGCAGAGCTCACTGGTCGAACGGCTGTGTGCGGGAGGCTACCCGGAGGTCCGGACCCGCCGGAGCGCGGCCCGCCGGCAGGCGTGGTTCGACGCCTACATCGACGCCATTCTGCAACGCGACGTCCGCGAGCTGGCGAACATCGAGCGGCTGTCCGAGATTCCGCGGCTGCTCGCGTTGCTCGCGTCGCGGGTCGGTCAACTGGTCAATTTCGCTGATTTGGCGAGAGGTCTCGCGATCCCCCAGACGACCCTGAAGCGCTACATGGCCCTGGTGGAGATGACGTTCCTCGTCCGCCTGCTTCCCCCCTGGTTCTCCAACCTCGGGAAGCGCCTGACCAAGGCGCCCAAGCTGCTGCTGGCCGACACCGGATTGCTGGCGCATCTCCTCGAGGCCGACGCGAACCGCCTGCGGCGCGACCGGACGCTTCTCGGGCACGTTCTCGAGAACTTCGCGGCGATGGAGCTGATCAAGCAGCTCGGATGGTCGGACCGGCGTTGCCGGCTGTTCCACTTCCGCACCGAGGGCGGCGCCGAAGTGGATCTCGTCCTGGAAGACCGCGCCGGCCGCCTCGTCGGCATCGACGTGAAGAGCACCGCGTCCGTCCAACAGCGGGACTTCCGGGGCCTGCAGACCCTGGCGACGTTGACGGGCGACCGATTCGTGCGGGGCGTCGTACTATTCACCGGCGAGACGGCGGTTCCGTTCGGAGCGAACCTGCACGCGCTCCCCGTCGCCCAGCTCTGGGCGTGACGCCACTCAGGGCGGCAACGGCGGATTCGGCTGCCGACGGAGCCCACGGAGCAATCACGGTCGGGCCCCAAGCGACGGCCGAGAACCTCTCGAGCCATCGGGGGGCTGCTGCGCGCCTGATACCGGGAGGGTCGACGCGGAGTTCCTGACCGCCCGCGCAGCAAGATTCCCCGCCGAACCGCTTGGGGGGCCAAGCGGCCCGGCAGGAGAACCTCCGTCAACCGGCGCCCGCTGCAGCGGACGAGCGGATCCGGGAAACCACCGGACCGAACGGCGGTTGCCGGCAGCCGGCTACTGGCCGCCCTCGAGCTCGTCGACGATCACCTGGACGTTCTGCTGCACTCCCGCCGGGTTGGGCGCGGCGTAGTGCGAGTAGGCGTCAGGCAGCGACCACCCGGCGGCGATCTCCTCGACCGACTTGCCCTCGGCCCGGCCGTCACGGACCACCTGCAGGAAGTCGCGGTTGAAGGCCGCCCACTCGTTCAGGTCGGCCCACGTCATCTGGGTGCTGTGCCCGGTGATGATGGTGTCGATGCCGCTGATGTTGTCGTGGGCCTTCTGCAGGGTGTCGGGAATGTCGACGCCGCTGCCGCCGTTCTCGGCATCCAGGAACGGGACCCGCTGCCCCAGGAAGACGTCGCCCGAGTGGAGCGTGCGCAGGGCCGGGAACGCGACCCACGCGTCGCCGCCGGTGTGGCCGCGGCCGAAGTAGTAGAGGTCGACCCGGTCGTCGCCGCTGCCCAGCGACATGCGGTCCGAGAAGGTGACCGTCGGCAGCCCGTGGCCGTTCGAGTCGGCGAACACGTTGACGGGCGGCTCGGTCCGGCCGGTGTAGGGGCGCATGACCTCCATGTTGGCCTGCGAGTTCTCGTGGGCCACGAACTGCACCGCCTCGCCGAAGGCGACGTTGCCGCTGACGTGGTCGTGGTGGCTGTGGGTGTTGATGAGGGTCGTCACCGGGTTGTCCGTCAGCTCCCCGATCTGCTCCAGGATCGGGGCGCCCCACCCCGGGTTCTTCGAATCGACGACGACGACGCCGTCGGTGGTGACGAACACCGCGGTGTTGCCGCCGCCGCCCTGGCCGCGGAGCACGTACAGGTTGTCCTGGAGCTGCTCGACCTCTATCTCCATCGGGCCGTCCTGCGCCGCGACGACCGCGAGCGAGACCGTGCCGATACCGACCAACAAGGCGAGAACGATGCTGCGTTTCACGTCATGCCTCCTGACTGACTGCCCACGCGGCCGGTGCCGCCGATCCGGTTCGGCACCCGCCCGCTACCCGGCCTGGCTCCGCTCCGGAGCCGACCGCAACGTAGTCTCCCCCCGACGGGCGCAAGCGTCAAGCCAGCCCGGGAATCGTCGCCGGGCGACCCTGCGGTCGCCTTGGGAGTTCTCGCTGATCCGAGACTCCTGCGCCGCCAGGATGGCCGCCCAACCCGCCGGGAGCCTGCGCCGTTCCACGACGCAGCCCCCAGCGCACGGCGCCGCGTCAGCCGGACCAACGTCTGCGGCGACACGTGGGCGTTCAACGCCATGAGGCCGTCTGCGAACGTCGCGCGCGCGGATCCCGAGGGAGCAGCCGGCCTTCACCCATGCTTCTCGATCTCCAGGCGCAGCACCGTCAGGGCCTCTCGCGACCCGGCCCGCAGACTCAGCGGTCCCGGCGACGCCTCCCAGCGGCGCACGGTCGCGGCCGAGACCCGAAGCAGCCTGGAGAAATCGGCGACGGAGAACCCGGCCTGCTCGCGCAGCCCTGCGATCGCCGCCCCCGAGGGACGGAACCGGGGCGCCGCGGCGGCGTCCTCCTGCCCCGCAGGCTCGGTCGGCGGGTCAGGGCGCGACGGTCGGTCGCGCCGCGTCGCGCCCCGTTTCTTCCGCTTCTTCGAAATCGGCGCGGTGCGCGCCCCCGGCTGCCGCGCGGCCGGCTTGGGCGTGCGGTCCGCCGCGTCGAGATCGATGCCGAAGATGCTCCCGAGATCGCCGTCCGCCAGGGTGTCGGCCGTCGTCGTGCCGCGCGGCAGCGCCATGTCGGCGGCGATGAGTTCCGCCTCGTCGACGCCGCGCAGCCGGAAGAGCAGCTCCGGACTGCCGTCGAGACGGCTGCCGACCCCGTAGAGCACCGCCGCCGCGTGCTTGCACATCGTGGCCCAGTCGGGGCAGTCGCACGCCAGCTTGATCTCGCCCGGTTGCGGAAACAGGCCGGTGTCGCGATGGGAGACGACGTCCATGACCCGATCCGACAGCCGCCCCTGCAGCAGCTCGAGGACCGAGCCTATCTGCCCGGCGCACGCGGTCCTGATTGCCTTCCAGGCCGGTCGCTTGAGCCTTCTGATGCGCACGACGACCCGGTAGAGCTCCCGTCCCGCCACCATCGCCTCGACGCTCCCGGTCTCGACCGCGAGATGACACACCGAGCCGTTGCGCACGTAGGTGCGGCCGCGCGGCAGGCGGTTCGCATAGTCGGAGAACGACTCCAGGTGCTCGCACCAGCGCCGACCCCAGAAGCTGCCGGCGATGGTGCGCCCCCGGATCTCGACCGGCTGCACCTTCATCCCCTGCGCACGCAGCTCACGCATCTTCAGCCGGGCCCGAGCCTGCCGGGTACCGACCGGCACGTAGGGTGGATACCAGTACATCGTTCGGTCCTCTCAGGCCTCGGCTTGGGGATTCGCGCGCGTGACGTCGAGCCGGACCAGGTCGATCAGCTCGTCGTCGGAGAGCTCGGTGAGATCGATCTCGTGGCCGCCGTCGAGCAGATCCTCGGCCAATCGCCGCTTCTCGGCAATCATGCGATCGATCCTCTCCTCAATCGTGCCGCGGGTGACGAACCGGTGGACCAGCACGTTGCGCCGCTGACCGATGCGGAAGGCGCGGTCGGTGGCCTGATTCTCGACCGCCGGGTTCCACCAGCGGTCGAAGTGGATGACCTGGGACGCCGCCGTCAGGTTCAGCCCCGTGCCCCCCGCCTTGAGCGACAGCACGAAGAACGGCGGCCCGTCCTCCTGCTGGAACCGGTCCACCAGCCCCTGCCGCCGCCCGACCCCGGTCCCGCCGTGCAGGACGAGGCCGGTCCGGCCGAAGACCGTCGCCAGGTGCTCGGACAACGGCTCGACGATCTCCCTGAACTGCGTGAAAACCAGCACCCGCTCCTGCCGGTCGGCCAGCTCCTCGCCGATCTCGGCGAGGCGCGCGAACTTGCCGCTGGCGCCGGGCCGGTACTCGCCGTCACCGGAGAGCTGGCTGGGATGATTGCACGTCTGCTTGAGACGCATGAGCGACCGCAGCACGACGCCCCGCCGGGCAATCCCGTCGGTCCGCTCCAGCTCGCGTTGCATGCTCCGCACGACGCGCTGGTAGAGCGCGACCTGCTTCCGGGTGAGGTGGCAGTCGCTCGTCGTCTCGGTCTTGTCGGGCAGGTCGGCAATGATGCGGCGGTCCGTCTTGAGACGCCTCAGGATGTAGGGCGCGACGAGCCGGCGCAGCGGCGCGAACGGCTGCTGTTCGCGCTCCTGCAGCTTCTTGACGAACCGGTTGAACACGTCGCGCGAGCCGAGCAGTCCGGGGTTGAGGAAGTCGAACAGCGCCCACAGGTCTCCGAGGCGGTTCTCGACCGGCGTACCGGTCAGGGCGATGCGGGCGCGGGCCGGCAGCGCCCGCACCGCCCGGCTCTGGCGGGTCGCGGGGTTCTTGATGGCCTGCGCCTCGTCCAGAATCACCAGCCGCCACTGCACGTCGGCCAGCCAGGGTTGCCGGTGCAGCATGGCGTACGTCGTCACCGCGAGATCCGCCCCGGCCAGGCGCCGCGCCGGCGCCGCCGCGAGCTCCGCCAGCGTTTCCCGGTCGGTTTCCGCCGGGTGCAGGAACCGCAGGGCCAGCGACGGCGCGAACCGCTCGGCCTCGCGGCGCCAGTTCCCGAGCAGCGAAGCCGGAATCACCAGCAGCGACGGGGCCGGCCGCGAGGCGCCGTCGCCGCGGTCGCAGAGCAGCAGGGCCAGCACCTGAATGGTCTTGCCGAGCCCCATGTCGTCGGCCAGGCAGGCGCCGAGCCCCAGCGTCGCCAGCAGCCGAAGCCACGCCACGCCGTCGCGCTGATACGGCCGCAGCGTGGCCCGCAGCGCCCCGCCGACGGCCACCGGTTCGAGCGCATCCGGCTGGCGCATGTCCGCCAGGAGCCCGCGCATGGCGTCGCCGGCGTCGACGTGCACCCAGGGGCGATCGGCCTCGGCCTCTTCCTCGTGGCGGAGATCGGCCGAGGCGCCCGCGAGAAGCCGCATGCCTTCGATGAACGAGATGCCGTCGTCACCCGCCTGCCGGCGCACCGCTTCCCAGTGCTCGATCGCCTGCTGCAGCCGGTCGCGGTCGACCTCGACCCATTGGCCCTTGAGCAGCACCAGGTCGCCGTCGCCGTCGAGCAGGGCTTCCACCTCGGCGCGCGACAGCGGCTCGCCGCCCAGGGCGACGTCGACGTCGAAGTCCACCAGAGCCTCGGCGCCGACCACGGACGGGGCCGCCTCTCCAATCGTGACCCTGACCTGCGGGCGCGGCCGTTTGCGCCACCAGTTCGGAAGCCGCACGCTCAGGCCGCTCGCCTCGAGGGCGGGCACGCTGCGCAGGAGGCGATAGGCGCAATCGGGCGTCCAGGCCAGCGGTTGGTAGACGTCGCCCGAGTCGACCAGCTCCTTCACCCAGCCGCACGTCTCGGCGGCCTGCTGAATCGGCGACAGCAGGGCGATGAGCGCGGCCCGGTTCTTCGCCCCGGCGTACTGCTCGAGCGCTCTGCGCAGGGGCAGGTGCTTCACTCGCCCGCTCGCGCCGAACCCGGAGGCGTACGTCGCCATGAACGCGAACGGCCGCGCCTCGTCGTTGCGGTTCTCGGCCAGGTGGAAGCAGACCCGCCCCACCTGATGCCAGCTCGCGGCGCGGGCGCGCAGGAACGACGGTAGCCCGCCGCTCGTCGACACCGTCTCGCGCACCCACTCGTCCAGATGGCGCCAGACCCCCTGCAGGCTGTCCCCGGAGAGATACTCGCCCCCCCGCATCGGCGGGGCGGCCAGGATCCAGGCGGCGCAGTCGGCCGCCGCCGGCGCCTCCACCCGGACCGGCGCCTCATGCTCGGACACATGGCACAACGCCGTCAGGTAGCGCTCGGCGATCTGTTGCCAGAAGCGCGCCGCGGTCGACGCCCGGGTGTCGAGCCGGTCCGCGGCCAGCGTGAAGAGCGCTTCGCGCCAGTCCGCCGCGAAGGCGGATTCCAGCCGGCCGACGTCGGGGGGAACGAGATCACCGTCGCGAGGCGCCCACCGCAGATGCCCGGCCGGCGTGAGTCCGAGGCTCATCTCAAGAGAAACCGCGACGGAGATCGAGGAACGTCGAGGCCGGTCGCCAAGTGACCGCCGGCTCGCCGACAGGCCGGTGGTGCGCCGCCGCTCCAGGCAGGGGCCCGGTTCTCGGTTCCGGCCGCCGGCGTCAGAAGAGCGACCGCGACTGCCCCCCGTCGACGGTGACGCAGGCCCCGGTGACCCAGCTCGCGCGGGGAGAGGCGAGGAACGCGACCACGTCGCCGACCTCGTCCGCGCGCCCGAAGCGGCCGAACGGAATCTCGCGCCGCACGAAGGCGGCCATGCCCTCGGGGTCGGCCGCCTGCCGCTTCGCCCAAGAGCCGCCGGGGAAGGAGATCGAGCCGGGGGCCACGCTGTTGACCCGGATGTCGTCGCCGGCGAGCTGGCCCGCGAGCGACTTCGCGAGGCTGATCTCGGCCGCCTTGACCGCGTTGTAGGTCATGCGCCCGCCGGACTCCCGCCCCCAGATCGAGGCGATCATCAGGATGACCCCGCCGCCGCGGGCGCGCAGGTGAGGCACCGCGAGCCGCGAGGCACGGATGGCGGGGTGCAGCGTCTGGTCGAGCGCCGCCTGCCACTCGGCGTCCGTGGCCTCGGCTATGCCCCCGCCGCCGGCCTTGCCGACGTTGTTGACGAGAATGTCGAGGCCGCCGAACGCCTCGACGGCGCCGTCGACGACCCGGGCCACCCCGGCCTCGGTACTCAGGTCCGCCTCGATCCCGATGACGCTTCCGCCGCCGGCGGCAGCGCCGCGCAGCTCGGTCACGGCGTCGGCGAGCCGCTCGGCGCCGCGGGCCGATATGCACACCCGGGCGCCCTCGGTCACCAGCGATCGGGCGCTGGCAAGGCCCAGCCCGCGACTCGATCCGGTGATGACGGCCACCTTGCCGTCGAGCTGCAAGTCCATGTAATCGTTCCCCGTCCGACTAGCCCGCCCATCGTCGCCTTCGGCTCCGCTGGGCGCCCAACCAACCCTGCCAGGAGTCTGCACCGTTCTACGGCGCAGACTCCTAGCGCACCATCGTGGAGAAAGGTCGTCGCCGCTGCGGTCGTCTTCTACGCATGCGCTCCCGTTCGGCGGTGAGGCGGTTGAGCCGGACGGTCGCCACGGCGCCTGTCCGGTGAGCAGGGGGTCGTGCGGTTCGCAGCGAATCCCGCCACTCGGCGCCCGCTGTCACCGGGGACTCCCGGGGGCGGTTCGACGCGCCCGCCGACGGGAGCACGGTGCGCGGGAGCTTGGGCCGGGCCGGCGTGGCGCGACATAATACACGAGGACTCAGATGCTGACCGCAGCCACGCTCGGCATGACCTGTTACGGGCTGTACTCGCTGGGGACCGGCCTGGTCGACCTGTTCGGGGCCTCCCAGCTCGAGCTGCTGGCCAACCTCGGGCTGATTCTGCTGGGCGCCATGCTGGTGCTGGCGGGGCTCCTGGTCCGGGTCGGCCTGCCCGGAAGCCTGGCCCTGGCCCTCGCCGCCCTCTTCGGGCTGCAGTCGCTCGCCCTCCACAACGCCGGCCACCTGTACGGGCAGATCGCCCCGGAGCCCCAGATCGCCCGCGCCCTGTTCGCGACGGTCCTCGTCGCCCTGGCCTACTTCGGCCGGAGCGACGAGTCGCCGTGAGCCCGTGGGAATCCGCCTGCAGGCTCCCGACCGCCGCCTCACCGCGACCGTCGGCGGCCTGCACCGCTCCCGCGCAGCCTGCCGGATGACCGCGCCGGCCGTCAGGCGCACCCGCTCGTGGCGCCGCAATTCGCGCACTTGTAGCAGCTGCCGTTGCGGATCATGATAGCGCCGCAGGTGGAGCACGACGGCGCGTCCTGATCGTTCTGGATCGCGAACGGCGTGGCGCGGCCGCTCGTCCCGGCCCCCGCGGCCGGCGGCTCCGCCGCCCCCCCGCCGACGCCGCGGGCCGCCGGCCCGGCCGAGTCGACCGCCTCACCGGCCGGCACGTTCACGCCCGCGCGGAACTGCGCCTCCGGGGACAGGAACTTCGTGGCCATCCACCGGAAAATGTAGTCGACGATCGACTTGGCGATGGCGACGTCCCGGTTCCGGGTCCGCCCCGACGGCTCGAACCGCACGTGGCTGAACTTGTCGACCAGCACCTGGAGCGGCACCCCGTACTGGAGCGCGTAGGACACGGCCTGGGCGAAGGCGTCGGCGAAGCCCGAGATGGTCGAGCCCTCCTTGGCCATCACCAGGAAGATCTCGCCGGGCGTGCGGTCCTCGAAGAGCCCGACGGTGATGTACCCCTCGTGCCCGGCGATGTCGAACTTGTGCGTGATGGCCTCCCGCTCGTCCGGCAGGCGGCGGCGGGACGGGCCCGCCCCGTCCTCGGACGCCGCGGCGCCCGCGGACTCGGCGGCCGGGCCGGTCCGGGTGGTGTTCAACGGCTGCGTGCGCTTGCTGCCGTCCCGGTAGATCGACACCGCCTTGGTGCCAAGGCGCCAGGCGTCGAGGTACGCCTGCTCGATCTCCTCGACCGTCGCGTCGGGCGGCACGTTGATCGTCTTCGAGATCGCGCCGGAGATGAACGGCTGCGCCGCCCCGATCATCCGGATGTGCCCCATGTGGTGGATCGAGCGGCTGCCGCGGGCCGGCTTGAACGCGCAGTCGAACACCGGCAGGTGCCGCGGATCGAGATCCGGCGCGCCCTCGATCGTCTCGTGCTCGTCGACGTACGACACGATGGCGCCCACCGCCTTCTCGCCGTACCCCAGGTTGCGCAGGGCCATGGGGACGGTGGTGTTCACGATCTTCATCAACCCGCCGTCCACGAGCTTCTTGTACTTGACGAGGGCGATGTCCGGCTCGACCCCGGTGGTGTCGCAGTCCATCATGAACCCGATGGTGCCGGTGGGGGCGAGCACCGTCGCCTGCGCATTGCGGTAGCCGTGGGCCTCGCCCAGGTCGACCGCGTCGTCCCAGCTGCGGGCCGCGGCCGCGAAGAGCGGGCCGGGCACGCGCTCGGAGTTGATGCCCCGCAGCGCGTCGCGGTGCTTTTGCATCACCCGCAGGAACGGCTCGCGGTTGCCGTCGAACCCCGCGAACGGGCCGCCGTGGTCGCGGGCGATGCGCGCCGACTGGGCGTAGGCCTCGCCGGTCATGAGGGCGGTGAGGGCGGCGGCCCAGTCGCGCCCCTCGTCGCTGTCGTAGGGAATGCCGCGCGACATGAGCAACGCCCCGAGGTTGGCGTAGCCCAGGCCGAGGGGACGATAGTCGTGGCTGTTGCGCTCTATCGCCGTCGTCGGATAGCTGGCGTTGCCCACGATGATCTCCTGCGCGGTGATCATCGTCCGGATCGCGGCGGCGTACGCGGCGGCGTCGAACACCCCCCCCTCGTCCAGGAACTTCATGAGATTGAGGGACGCCAGATTGCACGCGGAGTCGTCGAGGAACATGTACTCCGAGCAGGGGTTCGACGCCTTGATGCGGTCGGTGTTCGGACAGGTGTGCCAGTCGTTGATGGTCGTGTCGAACTGCATCCCGGGGTCGCCGCACACGTGCGTGCCCTCGGCGATGAGGCGCATCAGGTCGCGCGCCCGGTGGGTCGACATGACCCGGCCGTCGGTCACCGCCCGGGTCCGCCACTCGTCGTCGTCCACGACCGCCCGCATGAAGTCGTCGGGCACCCGCACGCTGTTGTTCGAGTTCTGGAAGAACACCGACGAGTACGCGGTGCCGGTGAACGACCCGTCGTACCCGGCGTCGATGAGGGCCCACGCCTTGCGCTCCTCATCCACCTTGCAGTTGATGAACTCGACGATGTCGGGGTGGTCGGCGTTCAGCACCACCATCTTCGCGGCCCGCCGGGTCTTTCCGCCCGACTTGATGACCCCCGCGAACGCGTCGTACCCCTTCATGAACGAGACCGGGCCCGACGCGGTCCCTCCCCCGCCCAGCAGCTCTTGCGACGACCGGATCGACGACAGGTTAGTACCGGTCCCGGACCCGTACTTGAAGAGCATGCCCTCGGTCCTGGCCAGCGTCAGAATCGACTCCATCGTGTCGTCGACCGAGTTGATGAAGCAGGCGGAGCACTGGGGCTGCTTCTCGAATCCGCAGTTGAACCAGACGGGGCTGTTGAACGCCGCCTTCTGGAAGACCAGGAGATGCTTCAGATCGCCGCTGAACGCCTGCAGGTCGTCCTCGCCGGCGAAGTAGCCGCCGGCGCGGGCCCACCCGGTGACGGTGTCGACGACCCGGCCGATGAGCTGCCTGACGCTGCGCTCGCGCTCCGGGGTGCCCAGCACGCCGCGGAAGTACTTGGAGACCACGATGTTGGCGGCCTGCTGGGACCAGAAGGCGGGGACCTCCGCATCGCGCTGCTCGAAGACGACCTCGCCCTGCTCGTTGCCGATCACGGCGTTCCTCGACTCCCAGTCGATCTCGTCGAACGGATCGGATCCGGCGCGCGAGAAGTGCCGCGGGAACTCCAGGCCCCGACGGTCGGCCTTCAACGGCTCTGCGTCCGCCTGTGGCGCAACCGTCTCGGGTTCATGAACGGCGCTTCTCTGCATCGTCTCTCTTCCTCTTTTCTGTGTTCGTCATTCCGTGGTCGTCAGGTTCCGGCGTGCCTCGGGTGGCAGGGTCGGCTAGATCGGCATCGGGAGCTCCAGGCACGGTCCGGGTGTCGTGGATCTCCTTGGCGGCTCTTCCGGGCGTCTTCGTCCTCGCGTTGTGTGTTGAACCGACAGCTGTCTACATATAGGCTTGGCCCCACACGTTAACCACTACATGTTGTATTGTCAAGACCCTGTGATACAGTCCCGGCCATGCCGAGCCAGGGGTCGTCGGGGATTCCGCCGGTAGCGATCGACGACGCCGGCCGGGACGCGGACGACATCGCCGGCGAGCCGCGGCCGGCGCCGCCGCTCCTCGACCCCTCGGTGCCCGAGGGGCACGGGCGGCCGGTGCCGCCAGCGTTCAGCACCCGACTCGGGGCCGCCGGCGAGGTCGTCCTGTGCTCCGGTTTCCCGACCCAGCTGACCCTGGTCGTCCTGCTCGGGATGCTCGGGGCGGGGCCGGCCGACGGCGCGGGCGAGCTCTCGCTCGCCTACGTCGTGACCCTGTCGCTGATCGACGCCGCGGTGATTCTGTCGCTCGTCTGGCTGCTGATGCGGGCCCACGGCGAGAATCCCGTGGCCGCAATGGTGGGCCGACGGCCGGTCGGGCGGGAAGCGCTGCTCGGGCTGGCCCTCGTGCCGGCCGCGCTCCTGACCGTCGCGGCGGCGTTCGCGGTCCTGTCGCGGGTCGCGCCCGAGCTGCGCAACGTCCCCGAGAACCCCCTCGAGGCGCTCATCACCTCACCCGCGGCGGCCATGACGTTCGCGGCGGTCGCGGTCGTCGCCGGCGGCCTGCGGGAGGAGGTGCAGCGCGCCTTCATCCTGCGCCGTTTCGAGCAGCATCTGGGCGGCGCGGCGGTCGGACTCGTGGTTTTCAGCGTCGCCTTCGGCCTCGGCCACCTCGTGCAGGGCCGCGACGCCGCCGTCATCACGGGGCTGCTGGGCGCGCTCTGGGGCGTCCTCTACCTGGTTCGCGGCAGCATGGTGGCGCCGTTCGTCTGCCATGCCGGCTTCAACGCCACGGAGGTGCTCATCGCCTACGTGGGAGCCGGCGGAGGCGGATAGAAACGCCGGCGGCCGGGCTCTCCGCGCCGGCGGACGGCGTGCATCCCCGACAGGCCGGTCGGGCGGGGAGCGGCCCCTTCCCTCCTGTCAGGGCGTGACCCGGATGACCGCCCCGCGGGCCTGCAGCCCGGCCAGCCAGTCGTCGATCACCGCCTGCCGGGCGGCCGCATCCTCCACGCTCGACCGCGCCGGCGGCGGGAACCGCCGCGTCAGATAGCGCTCGATGCGGAGATCGTCCTGCACGACCTGCTCGAGGTCCTCCGGAGCGTATCCTGCCGCGGCCAGCACCGCATCGAGCGCGGGCCGGCCGCCGACGTGCTCGACGATCTGCGCCATGCGGGCGTCGACCTCGCCCGGGGCGGGATCCTCCAGGACATAGCGGGCCGCCTCCTCCAGAAGCAGCCGGCGTTCGATCAACCGCCCCAGCGCCCACGGCACCGGGTCGGCCGCCGCGGACGCCTCCACGAGCCCCGCATCCAGAAACAGCCGGACATCCGACAGCAGGATGACCTGGCCCTCCACGACGGCCAGGATGCGGTCGAGCAACTGCCCGAGTGCCGGCGCGGGCTCGGCCCCGCGCGCCGGACGCCAGTCGCCGCCCGCGGCCAGGGCGCCCAGCAGCGCGCACAGCCACACGACCGGGCCCCGCCATCTCGGCATCGACTGCTCCCGTGCCACGCCCCGGTGCGCAGCCGCGATGCGCACCGGGCGGTCTCCCGGACCGGCGGCCTCGACACCGCCGACCCCGGTTCGCTAGAAGGCCTGCCCGATGCTGAGGTGCAGCGCGGTGAGGCGCTCCCGCTCGCCCGCGAACTCCCGACGATCCAGCTTGAACCCGAGGTCGACGCGAATCGGGCCGATCGGCGAACGATACCGCACCCCGAAGCCGGCCGCCGTGCGGATGCGCGCCAATTCGAAGTTGCTCACCCGATCGATCACGTTGCCGGCATCGAGGAAGCCCACCACCTGGACCGGTCCGAAGACCGGCATCCGCAGCTCCGAGTTCAGCACGATCATCGCGTTTCCCCCGGTCGGAAAACCGTTGGCGCCGATGGTCGACTCGTCGCCGAGCCGGTCGAGCGCGAACCCCCGGACGGTGGAGTCCCCCCCCGCGAAGAACCGCTCGCTCGCGGGCAGGGAGTGACTGAACGTCCGCCGGGCCACCGTCTGGCGCATGGGCACTCCGGCGTCGGTCAACACGAGGGTCGTCGCCTCGATGAACGTCGTCGTGAAGCTCCGGGCCAGCCCCAGGCGGGCGCCGGCCGCGAAAACCGCCTCGCCCGGCAGCTGCCGGTAATAGAACCCCTGCAGGACGGTCTTGGCGAACCCGACGGCCGAGCCGATCAGACGGGAGGACGCCTCGACGTCCACCGCCAGCAGGCTGCCTCCCGCCGGCTCCAGCGGATCGGTCCGCGTGTCCCGCACGAGCCCGGCGGAGAAGGTCGAGAGCCTCACCTCGGGAAACAACCGGTCGACGAGGGGGCGGTCCTCGGACGGCAGCTGCTCGTTCGCGATGCGGTTCACGCCGTAGGTATGGGCCAGCCGCCCCGTCATCGTGGGCCCGATCACCCGCCGCAGCTCGGTGTTCACGCCGCGGCTGATCAGATCGAAGCTCGGGCGGATCACCTGCTCGGCGAACCCCGACACGAAGAGGTCGCCGGACTGCCCGAGCGCCCGGGGCTCGCGGAAGTTCAACAGGAACCGGTACTCGTTGAACCCCAGGTCGGTCCGGGAGACCTCGCCCGCGGGAGCTCCCTTCGGCCACAGGCTGACCCGGGTGTACAGATCGATGGACCGGTTCTTGCCCCACAGGTTCCGCCGCCCGATCTCGAAGAACCCGCGCGGGGCGAACTCGAGCTGCTCGGCCGCGGCGCCGCTTGCGGTGGCGCGCAGCCGCTGGCTCGCCTCGAGCCCGCCGCCGTACCCGATGCTCGTCGCCGGGGCCTCCTCGACCATCACCACGACATCGCGTCGGTTCGCCGCGCCGTGACTGAACTCCCGCAGCTCGATGCGCCGGAAGATACCCAACGCGGTCAAGCGGCGGCGGGTCTCGTCGATCTCGTCCCGCCCGAGGGGCTCGCCGGGGCTCAGCGCCAGCTCCCGGCGAACGGTGGACGCGGAGATCCGCCGGTTCCCCACGACCAGCACGTGGTCCACGACGATCTGGGGCCCCTCGCGCACCAGAAACGTGACCTCGGCCGTCCCGCCGGACTCGTCGAACCGCGGCGAGACGTCGACCTGCGCCGTCTCGTACCCCTCGTTCAGATAGCGCAGCAGAATCGCGGCGGCCGCCGCCCGGGCCTGCGGCGCATGGAAGGGCGCCCCCGGCCGCACCTCGATGGCGTCGGCGAGGTCGGTCTCGCTGAACGCGGTCACGCCGTCGAACGAGACGGCGCCGACCGTCGTCGCGGGTCCTTCGGCCACCTCGACGACCAGACGCACCGGAACCGGCGCCGGCTCGCCGACGGTCTTGGCAGGCGCCGCTTCGACGACCTCCGGCCGCACGTCGACGTCCCGGTAGCCGCGTTGCGCGTAGGCCTCCCGCACCGCGGCCCCGCCCGCGTCCACGCGGTCCCTGACCAGCGGCGCCCCTGCCGGCACGTCGAAGAGACGGGCCAGCTCCGCCGCCGGCAGCGCCCGATGGCCCGTGAACTCGACCTCGTCGACCACGTACCGCGCTCCCCGTTCCACCGAGAACACGATCGAGAGCTGTCCCGGCTCGTCCACGCGGCGGTGGGTCACCCGGGCGTCGCGGTAGCCGAGCTCCTGCAAGTGGGTCGTGATTCGCAGGCTGGAATCCTCGAGCAGATCCTCGTCGATCGATCCTTCGCGGGCGATGGGAACGAGCTCGTCCACGCGGGCCTCGGGCACCGGATCGCCGTCGAACCGGATGGCCACCTGCGCCCCGGGGCGGACATCCAGATCGAGCGACACCGACAGCCCGTCGGGGCTCGGCGCAGCCGCATGGGAGAAGCGCGCGGCGTAGAACCGCCGGGACCGGACCTCGTCCTGGTACTCGACGAGCCGGCGATCGAGCTCCACCGGGTCGTAGGGGCCACCCTCCCGAAGACCGAGCCGATTCAGCACGACGACGCGCTGGGCGGCCTCGACCCCGACCACGTCGATCCGCTCGATGCGCGCCGCCGGCCCCGGGTCGACATCGATGACCAGCCGGCCGTCCGAAGCCGGCGGCCGCGGCCGGATGCGCGCGGCGAACCGGCCGGCGTCACGGTAGTAGTCTTCGAGGAGGGCGGCGGCGTCGGCGGCCCGTCCGGGCGGCACCACGCTTCCCACCCGGCGCCGGATGAGATCGGCCGCCTCCTCGACGGCCCGGCCGGCCGCGTCGCGCACCTCGACGCCGCCGGCGCCGCGGGACTGCGCCAAGTCGTACCGCAGGCTCACGCCGTCGGGCGCGGCGGCGGCGCTGGCGCGCACGTCGACGAACTCGCCCAGACTGAACAGGTGGGCGAGGCTCTCGCGAACCTCCCGCATCGACAGCGGCCGGCCGGGGCGGGTCTCGAGGAAGTCGAGCAGGGAGGGGTCGTCGAGGGGCCGCCCGTCACGGAAAAGCCGCACCTCGGTCACGGGCCGGCCGGCGAGCGCCCCGGAATCGGAAGCGCCGGCGGGCGGCGCGGCGAGGGCCAGCACGGTCACCGCCGCGCCGGCGATGGAGGCGCGGCTCAAAATGCATGCCTCACGCGAAAGTCCAGGGCGTAGGTGCGGTCTTCGTTCTGCGACAGGATCCACGTCAGCCGATCGCTCTGGTCGTGCTCGAGGACGACGATGAGATCGCGGTTGGCGCCGCTGACGGCCCGCGAGAGCGTGACATGGGTGCGATCGGACATCCGCTTGCCGATGAGCATCCGCGCCGTCGGGGTGAGTTCGGCCGACTGCCGGGAGGACGGGTCGCCACCCAGCGACGGGGTGATCTGGAAGGTGTCGACCCCGAACGAGTCCTGGACCACGCGGCCGACGCTGGAGGACAGGGGGCTCGTCAGCAGGCGCGCGGCCCCGGCCTGGAGCCGCTGCTGCTGGGCCAGCTCGGGGGCGCGGGCGGCCCGCAGGTCGGCGCTGCGGGGATCGCGGGTGTCGCCGAGCAGGAGCGACAGGACGTCCACCTCCGGCAGGGGCGGATCGGAGGACAGCGTGGGAACCAGTGCGTCCGGCGTCCCCGTCGCCCGGACCATCACCCGGTAGGTCTGCCCCGGCACCCGCACGTCGGTCTCGACCTCGACGTCGACGAACGGCTCGATGCGGTTCAGGTTGGCGAACCCGATCGTCCCGTGATTCAAACGGTAGCGGTTGCCCTCAAAGAACGCGGTGCCCCGCTCGAGCTCGACCGTCCCCAGGAGGACCGGTATCTCCCAGGTCCCCCGCAGGGTCAGCTCGGCGCTCGACTCGATGCGCGCGAGGCTGTTGTCGATGCGCAGGCTGGACGGCGCCTCGATGCGGACGTCGAAGCGCAGCGGCAGCCCCGTCTCCGCCGCCGGGGCGCTGCCGCCCGCCGCGTCCCCGCCGAGCAGCCCCGTCGTCACCTCGTCGAACCCGCCGAGGAGCACCGCGTCGTGCACGGTGACGGCGCCGCCCAGGACGGGCCGCCCCGGGGGGCCGCTCAGCACCAGATCGGTGTCGACGTTCGATCGGAACCCCTCGGGAAACCGCAGCTGCATGTCGCGGCCGGTCGCGGTGATCCCCAGCTCGCCGAGCGTGAACCCGTCGATGCCGGCGCGCCCGCCGAGCTGGACGGGACCGGAGCCCATCGACGCCACGAGCTCGTCGAACCGGACGCCGCCGCGCTCGAAGACGATGCGTCCGTTGATCTCCTCGAGGGCGTGCGGCAGCGAGATGTGCCGGATGCGCCCGTTCCGCACCGCCGCCTGCCCGGTCAGCACCGGCTGCCGCACCGTGCCGACGACCTCGGCGTCCACGACGGCCGAGCCCGACCCCCGCAGGCTCTGGAACATGCCCTGCAGGATGTCGAGGTTGGCGTTCCCGTCGACGCCGACGGAGACCTCGTCGGCCGCCAGGTCCACCACGCCCGCTAGATCGAGCGCGGTGCCGGCGCCGGCAAGACGCAGCCGATCGACGCCGATGACCCGGCGGTCGAGGGTCAGCCGAATGGGGCCGTCGTTGCGGATCTCGTAGTCGAGCAGGCTCGCATCCATGCGCTGGATCGTCGCCGTCGCGTCCAGGCGGTCCCAGTTCCGCAGCGGGCCGACGACGTCGAGCGACCCGCTCAACACCGCCCTCGTGTAGGGGGACCACTCGGGCACGAACATGCGGACATAGGGGTCCAGGGACCAGTCCGCGACCCGCAGCGAGAGGTCGGCGTCCTGCTCGCCGGAGAGGCTCACCCGTCCGGCGGCGGAGAACGCGACGGTCGGCGACGCCCCCTCGAGATCGAGCCGGAGCTCCCCGTCCCGCAGGTCGAGCTGGCCGGTGATGTGGCCGACCTCCTCTTCCCCGATGTGCAGATCGCTGATGGTGGCGCGGACCGCGTAGCGCGGGTTGTCGAGAAACCCGACCCCGGACGCGGCGCCGTCGATGGTACCGGACGGCGGCCGCGGCAGCTCCGGGACGAACGTCAGCGAGGCGACGTCGACGTCGCGGGCGTCCAGATTGAACGAGTAGGACGAGTCCCACTCGATGAACGCGGCGCCCGTCGCGGTTCCCGGACCCTTCCGGATGTCGAGCCCGTTCAGCCGGACCCCGGTGCCCTCGAAGCGGAGGTCGGCGGCGGCCGAGTCGAACGGCTCGCCGTACGCGGTCGGCCGGTCGAGGCGCAGCCGCCCCACCCCGAACAGCCGCCGATAGGGGCCGTAGAGCCGCATCTCGCCGGTGGCCGGCCCGTCGATGAGGTAGCCCTCGGTGAGCCCGAACGCGGCGCGGATGCTGGCCGCGGGAAACGATTCCAGCCGCACCACCGCGTTCATTTCCTCGCCGCCGTCGCGCCGGGGCCAGGACAGGGAGAACTGCCCGTCGATGCCGAGCGCGCTGCCGCCGCGGCGGAAGTCCCCGCCGATGACGTCCAGGTACGAGTTCTCGACCAGGAACTCGCCGCGGCCGGCGCCCCAGTCGACGTTCCAGGCCCGCACGCCCTCGCCGGCGAAGGTCGCCTCGATGCGCGGCGACGCGAGGTCCCCCAGGAAGGCGCCGTCGAGGGTGCCGTAGCCGTCGACCGCAAACGGATCGGTCGGGGTCCCCACCGCGGTCATGACCGCCGCCATCAACCGGTCGCTCTCCTGCCAGCTCGAGCTCGACACCCGGAAGGGAATCCGGCTGTCCGCCCCCCACGCGGTGCGTCCGGCGAACGCCACGTGGGTCGACGGCGTGGCGAGGTAGCCCGCGTCCAGCTCCAACCCGTCGCCCGAGGCCCGATACGCGACCTGCCCGCCGAGCTGGAACGTCCGGGTCGTCAGATCGGGCGGCTGCCCGCGACGTCCGGCCACCGCCGCCGCCGCGCCGGGGCCCGGCTCGGGGCCGGCGAGCCGCACCCCCGCCGGCGGATCGAGCCGGACGGCGCCCTCACCGCGGAAGTCCGCGAAGCCGCCGATGGGCCAGTCGAGGCGGTTCCGGCCGGACGCCCGCGCGACGGGCTGTATCCCGCGCACCTCGAGGTCCCGGGCGAGCGCGGCGAGCCCGATGCCGGAGTAACGGACGTCGAACGCCGCCTGCCCCGGCTCGCTCGCCCCGAGGGGGGCCATCGTGAAGTCGAACGCCGCCTCCCCGCCGTAGGGCGCCGCCTCGGCGTTCCGGACCTCGAACAGGTCGTGCCGCCACGTCAGGTCACCGGCTAGGGCCGGGAAACGCAGCTGGTCGATGCCCGCCTCCTCGCTCGTGAACGACCCGCGGAGGTCGTGGCCCCCCTCGAACTTGTGGAACGTGCCGCTGAAGTGCGAGAAGCCCGCGGCGGTGAAGCCGTCGTCGGCGAAGAAGATCTCCCGCATGCGCGCGAGGTCGATGTCGGACTCGAGCGTGTACGTCATCTCGGGGAAGTTCGACAGGTCGACGTCGCCCTCGAGGCGCGTCGTCGCGCCGTCGGTCAGCAGGTCGATGCGGGTCAGCTCGACGTCGGCACCGTCGATCAGGAAGTCGGTGTCCAGATCGATCCACATCGGCTCGAAGTCGGCGATCCGCAGAGTGCCGCCCGACGAGGCGGCATGGCCGCGGTAGTCGAGGACCTTGGCGATCGAGAACGCCATGTCCGGCAGGTCGACGCTCCAGTTCGACCCGTGGTCCTCGTAGCGGAACTCGCCCCGGGATGCGTTCAGGTACTGCAGGGTGGTGACGAACCGCCGCCCCGCCTCCGCGTCCGCCTCGACCGGATCCGGGCGCGCCGGCGCCCCGCCTGGGCCGGGGAGAGCCTCCGGCGGGCCGCCGTCGCCGGCCTCCGGGTCCGGCTGGCGCACGAAGGCCGGGAAGCTCTGGCGGCCGTCGGGGAACGACTCGGCCAGCATCCGCCAGTCGTGCATGTGCACCGCATCGGCGAGGAACTCGCCGTGCAGCAGGGCCGACCACATCACCGACAGGGTGATCTCGCCGGCCGTGAGAAAGGGCCGGTCGCCGGGGTTGAGCCCGCCGATGGTCAGATCCTCGACGACGAACTGCCCGCGCAGCAGGTAGATGCCGACCCGGCCGATGCTGACGTCGCGCTCGAGGTAGTCGCCCAGGGCCTGCTCCACCCGGGCCCGGACGGCCGGGCCGAGGTCGACGGTGACCACCCCGACGAGGGTCACCGCGACGAGGACGGCGGCCCCCGCGACGCCCCGGCGCACGTACCGGCGGGACCACCACCGGGTCCACGCCGACCGCCACGCGCGACGAGGGGTCTCGAGCGGCGGATCCGGGGCCGGCCGCGCCGGCGGGTCCGCCTCGTGGTCGTGGGGCGAATCGCCCTCCGGCGGTAGCGGCAAGCCGGCCGGCACACCGTCGTCGGACCGCTCGGCTTCCCGCCCGACCGGCCCCGCGGAGGCCTTCGGCGTTCCAGGAAGCGGGCCGGGCGGCTCGGCTTCGCTCTTCGCCACCTCCGAGGGCGTCGGCGGGGTTGCCGGGAACAGTCCGGACCGGGAACCGTCGGCCGCGGGATCGGCCTCCCGCCCGGCCGGCCCCGCGGGAGTTTGCGGGCCTCCCGGGCCCAGGCTGGTCACGCGGCGTCCTCCGCGGTCAGGGTGACCAGCACGGCGCCGGCCTCGACCGAGTCGCCGGGGGCCGCCCGCACGTCCGAGACCACGCCGTCGGCCGGCGCCGTGACCTCGTTCTCCATCTTCATCGCCTCGACCACCGCGAGCCCCTGTCCCGCCACGACCCGGTCGCCGGGCTCGACGAGCACCCGCACCACGCGGCCCGGCATCGGCGCCGCCACCGCGTGGTCGCCGCCCTCCTGCGCCGCGGCGGCGCGGCCGCGCCGTCGCCCGTCCGACACGCGGGCGCGGACCTGCCGCCCGTCGATGCCCAGCACCCAGTCGCCCGGAGCGGACTGGTCGCCGCGCACCGCACGGCTCGCCCGGCCCGGCGCGGGCAGAATCATCGAGAGGCGCCCCGGGCCCAGCGCCGACGCGTCCACCTCGCGGGTCGTGTCGTCCCAGTGCAGCGCCAACCGGTCGCCGGCGCCGGCCGTCCCGATCGGTTCGACGGTCACCAGCAGCCGGCGGCCCGCCACTTCGACCTGCACCCTCATCGGGCCGCGGGCAGCCCACGTCATCGCCGCAACCCTTCGAGCCGGGCCGCCCGTCGCCACGGCGTCGGTCCCGCCGACTCCCCGCCGCCCGGTCGCTCCGCGCCGGCCTGGTACGCCAGCAGCGCCGCCGCCATGACCGCCAGATCGACGTCCCCGTCGGGCAGCTCCGAGAACGACCGCCCGCGGCGCTCCGCGAGCGCCCGGTCGAGAAAGGCGGTGTCGAAGTCGCCGGCCGCGAACGCGTCCTGCTCGAGAATCCACAGCAGCGCCGGAATCGCGGTGGTGATGCCGCCGATCTCGTACTCGCCGAGGGCGCGCCGCAGGCGGGCGATGGCCCCGGCCCGGTCTCCGGCCCACGCGACCACCTTGGAGATCATCGAGTCGTAGAAGACCGGCACCCTGAACCCGGCCTCGACCCCGCTGTCGTCCCGCACGCCGGGGCCCGAGGGGCTGCGCAGGAACGTGATGCGGCCCGGCGCAGGAAGGAACCCGGCGTCCGGATTCTCGGCATAGACCCGCGCCTCGATCGCGTGGCCCTGCGGGGTGAGGGCCCGGCGGCGGTCCAGGGTCAGCCGCTCGCCGCGGGCGATGCGGATCTGCCAGTGGACCAGATCGACCCCGGTCACCATCTCGGTGACCGGATGCTCGACCTGGAGCCGCGTGTTCATCTCCAGGAAGTAGAACCGGCCCCGCTCGTCGAGCAGGAACTCGAGGGTGCCGGCGTTCACGTAGCGGACGGCCGAGCACAGGGCCACCGCGGCGTCGGCCAGCGCCTCCCGAAGCGGCCCGGTGACCGCGACCGACGGCGACTCTTCGATCACCTTCTGGTGCCGCCGCTGGATCGAGCATTCTCGCTCGACGAACGGCACCACCGCGCCGTGCTCGTCGCCCAGCACCTGGACCTCGATGTGGCGCGCGCTCTCGACGAGCCGTTCGAAGTAGACCGTCGACTCGCCGAAGGCGGCCCCGGCCTCGGACCGCGCGCTCTCGACCCCGGCCGCCACCCCGTCGGGACCCGAGACGCGGCGCATGCCCCGACCCCCGCCGCCGGCCACCGCCTTGATGAACAGCGGATAGCCGACGTCGTCGGCCCGCGCCCGCAGCTCGGCCTCGGACAGGCCGTCGGGCAGCGCCTCGGTGCCGGGCACCACCGGCACCCCGGCTTCGACGGCGGCCCGGCGGGCCGCCGTCTTCCCCCCCATCGTCTCGATGACGGCGGCGTCGGGTCCGATGAACGCCAGCCCCGCCTCGCGGCAGGCGCGGGCGAACGCGGGGTTCTCGGCGAGGAACCCGTAGCCCGGATGCACCGCCGTCGCTCCGGTCTCCACCGCCGCGGCTAGCACCCGCTCGATGTCGAGATAGCTCTCGGCGGCCGGGCTCGGCCCGATGGCGACCGCCTCGCCGGCATGACGGACGTGGGGCGCGGCCCGGTCGCACTCGGAGTAGACCGCGACCGACGGGACCCCCATCTCCTCGCAGGCCCGCAGGATGCGGACGGCGATCTCGCCTCGGTTGGCGACCAGGATCTTCATGTCACGGTGCGCGGCAGCCATCAGCCCGTGGTGAACGTCCCGCGCCGCGCCGGGACCGGGAAGGGACCCGGCCGACGAGGCGCGGCGTGGGATCGGGAGGCGGCGTCCCTCCAGAGAAGAAGGACAGCCTCCCCCGCTCCAGTGTATGACAATCGTGCGCGAGTTCCCACTGCTCAAGTCCGGTGCGCACCGCGCACCGCGGAGGACGCCGGTCGACTCCTCGGCGCGGCGGCGGGGATGGTGAAGTCCCTGCCGCCATGACGGACCGGCGGCCTGCCGGCTGCAGCCTGGGCCAACGACGCGAACGAGGCACCGCAGCAGGCTCGCCGCACCGGGTCGGGAGCAGCGACACCCCTGTCCTTCCCGGCTCGGCGCCTCGGTCCGGGCCATGCGCTAGAATGATGTCGACCACCGGTTCCCTGACCGATGCCTCGGGATCCCCCCCGCGATCGTCCCTCACCTGGAACGGACCGGGCCGGAGCGCCGCCCGGCCGCAGGGCGAGAAGGCTCCGCGATCCGCTCCTGCTCTTCCTGTTGCTGGGAGCCGGCGTGTTTGCGCTCGATCACTGGGTGGGAAGCGGTGAGGAGCGCCTCGTGATCGAGGTGACCCGGGATCAGGTCGAGCAGCTCGGCGCGCGCTGGACGGCGCAATGGGGCCGTCCGCCGACCCGTCCGGAGCTGGAGGGGCTGGTCGAAGAGGCCGTGGACGAGGAGATCCTCTATCGCGAAGCGCAACGGCTGGGCCTCGACCGCGAGGACGCCATCGTGCGGCGGCGGCTCGCCCAGAAGCTGACGTTCGTCCTGGAGGACGCCGGCGACCGGGCGGCGCCGTTGGAGGACGAGGTCGAGGAGTACCTCGCGCGGCACGCCGAGCGCTACCGCCGGCCGCGGCGGACGAGTTTCGACCACGTGTTCCTGTCGGCGGACCGGAGGACGGACCCGGCCGGTGACGCGGCCGCCCTGCTTCGCGCCATCGACGACGCCGACCGGGTGGGCGACGCCGGCGATGGCGGCTGGAAGCGGCTCGGCGACCCGTTCATGCTGTCGCGCACCTACGCGGGCAGGACGGACGCGGAGATCGCGGGGCTGTTCGGGAGCGGATTCGCCGATGCGGTGTCCGCACTGCCGACGGGCGGCTGGAGCGGACCCGTCGAGTCGACGTACGGCGTGCACCTCGTCCGGGTACGCGAGCGGACACCAGCCCGCGCGCCGCGGCTCGACGAGCTTCGCGACCGGGTCGTCGCGGACCTGCGCGATGAGCGACGGCGCGAGCAGGGCCGGGCCGCCTACCGGGCGTTGCGCGACGGCTACGAGGTGCGGCTGCCGGCGTCGGACGGGGCCGCCTCGGCGCAAGACCGGGAGCATGCGCCCCGGGAGTCTGCGCCGTAGAATGGTTGCAGAAGCCCCTTGGGCGCGTCACGCCGACGCGCGGGAGAGCTCGCATGACGACACGACGACAAGGACTTCACTGCGGGCTGCTCGCGGCCGGCTTGGCGACCGGCGCCGCCCTCGCCTGCGCGCCGGCCGGCGACGCCGAGCCGCCAGCGACCCCGCCGGAGCGCGCCGTCGTGGAATGGAGCCCCCCGAGCGCGCCGGCGGCGGCCGCCGATCTCGTCTCGCGAGAGCCGTGCGCGCACCGCGACCCGCTGCGGCAGGTCTTCTTCGGCGACCTGCACACCCACACCGCTTTCTCGCTCGACGCCCTCGGGCGCGGCGGCTTCCAGACCCCCGACGACGCCTACCGCTTCGCGCAGGGCGAGGAGATCGGCCTGAGCCCGGTCGACGACGAGGGCCGCCCCACCCGCACCGCCCGGCTGGCCCGCCCCCTCGACTTCGCGGCGGTCACCGACCACTCCGAGTGGCTCGGCGAGGTCGCGGTGTGCACCGACCCGTCGTCGCCCGCCTACGACACGCCCGCCTGCCGCGGCCTGCGACCGGGCGGGACCACCGAGGAGCGCGCGGCGTGGCAGGCGGACCGGCTGGCGGGCCGCGGCCCGGGAGTCTGCGGCGAGGACGGCAGCCAGTGCCGCGAGGGCCTGCTGACCGCCTGGGGGGCTACGCAGGCGGCGGCCGAACGCTACTACGACCGATCGAGCGACTGCTCGTTCACGACGTTCCACGCGTGGGAGTACACCCGGGCCCCGGGCCGCTCCAAGGTGCACCGCAACGTCATCCTGCGCAACGAGATCGCGCCCGAGCTGCCCATCTCGTGGATCGACGCCGACCAGCCGCGCGACCTCTGGACCCGGCTCAAGGCCCGCTGCAACGACACCGGCACCGGCTGCGAGGCCCTCACCATCCCCCACAACCCCAACATCTCGAACGGCCAGATGTTCACCCTCGACTGGGGCGGGCTGCCCCTCGACGAGCAACGCGCGCGGGCGGCGCTGCGGTCCGAGATGGAGCCGCTGGTGGAGATGATGCAGGCCAAGGGCGAGTCCGAGTGCCGGCGCGGCATGTGGAACGTGGTCGGCGGCGAGGACGAGCTGTGCGACTTCGAGAAGGTGCGCTACATCGACGGCGAGCGGCCGCCCGACTGCGAGGACGGGACCGGGGAGGGCGGGCTGCGCGGCGAGGGCTGCCAGTCGCGCCTCGACTTCGTGCGCTACGCCCTCATCGAGGGCATCGCGCAGGAGGAACGACTCGGCGTCAACCCCATTCAGCTCGGGCTGATCGGCAGCACCGACGGGCACAACGGCCTGCCCGGCGACACCGACGAGTTCGACTACCAGGGCCAGAACTCGAACGTCGACTCGGACCTCGAGAAGCGGCTCACCACCGACGCCTACGCCCCGCACCCGCTGCGGAACCCCGGCGGGCTGGTCGGCGTCTGGGCCGAGGAGAACTCGCGCGACTCGCTGTTCGACGCGATGCGCCGGAAGGAGACGTTCGGCACCAGCGGCGTGCGCATCCAGGCGCGGCTCTTCGGCGGCTGGGACCTCCCCGACCTGTGCGCGAGCGGCGACATGATCGCCGAGGCGTACGAGACGGGGGTGCCGATGGGCAGCGTGCTGCCGGCCCGCGACGGGGCCGAGGCGCCCCGGCTCTTCGTGACCGCCCTCGCCGATCCGGGCACCGACGCGTATCCCGGCACGCCGCTGCAGCGCATCCAGATCGTCAAGGGCTGGGTGGGCGACGACGGCCGGTTCCACGAGGAGATCCACGACGTGGCCGGCGACGCCGACAACGGCGCCGACGTCTCGCGGAGCACCTGCGAGCGCAACGGGACGGGCGCCGCGTCGCTGTGCGCGGTGTGGACCGACCCCGACTTCGACCCTTCCCGGTCCGCCGTCTACTACGCGCGCGTCCTCGAGAACCCGAGCTGCCGGTGGAACGCGCTGCAGTGCTCGGCCCTGCCCGAGGGCGAGCGCCCGGCCGCGTGCGGCGATGCCGAGCTGCCGTGGCGGATCCAGGAGCGGGCCTGGACCTCGCCCATCTGGTACCAGGCTGCGGATCAGTAGACTGCCCCGGCCGGCGAGCATCTGGCCGCAACGACGCGCGTCCTCCTGGTACCAGGCTGCGGATCAGTAGATTGCCCCGGGGGCTACGGTCCGGCGGCCTCGGCCACCGGCTCGAGCCGGAGCAGGGCCGCCTCGTCCTCGTCGGTCAGCACGTACAGGAGGCCGTCCGGGCCCTGGCGCACGTCGCGAATCCGCTGCCTGAGATCGGCCAGCAGCCACTCGCGGGCCAGCTCCTCGCCCACCTCGTTGAAGACGATCCGCTCGAGGTGACCGGTCCCGCGGATGCGGCCGGTCATCATCGCCCCGACGAACAGGTCGCCTCTCCACTCGGGGAACCGGTCGCCCGTGTAGAAGGTCAGGCCGCCCGGGGCGATGGACGGCGACCAGAAGACGAGCGGCTCGGCCATGCCCGGCGCCCAGAACCGGGCGGACACCCGCTCGCCGTCGTACTGCCGCCCGTAGGACACGATGGGCCACCCGTAGTTCTTCCCCGCCTCGATAACGTTCACCTCGTCGCCGCCCTGCACCGCATGCTCGGTCGTCAGCGGGGCGAACGTCTCGGGATGCAGCGTCAGCCCCTGGTGGTTCCGGTGCCCCAGAGAGAATATCTCCGGCAGGTAGCCCTCCCGCCCGACGAAGGGGTTGTCCTCGGGTACGGAGCCGTCGTCATACAGCCGCAGCACCTTGCCCGCGTGGCTGCCCGGGTCCTGGGCGCGCGACTCGGCCGGGTCGGTGCGGAAGGCGCCGCCGACCGTCAGGTACAGCGTGCCGTCGGGCGCGAACCCCATGCGGGCCCCCGCCGTCGACCCCCCGAACGGCTCGGCCACGAACACGTCCTCGACGTCGCGCAGGGCCATGCCGTCGAGCCGCCCCCGGATCAGGGCGATGGTCGCCTCCTCTTCCGCCAGCGGCCGGGTGTAGCTGAGATAGACGAGCCGGTTCTCGTCGAAGGCCGGATGCAGCGCCACGTCCATCAGGCCGGCGAGGCCGCCGGTGAACACCTCCGGCACCCCGGCGACGGGCTCGGGGTCGAGCACCCCGTCGCGGACCATCCGGAGCGTCCCGAGATCGCGCTCGGTGACGAGGATGCCCCCGTCGGGCAGGAACGCCATCCCCCAAGGATGCGACAGCCCTTTCGTCACGACCACCACCCGGACCTCCTCGATCGCATGGGTGTTGATAACGAACGGATCGTCCGGCACGGAGACGGCGGGGAGGCCGGGAGGCTCGCGCTCGGCCTGCTCCTCTTGTGCGGCCGCGACTGGCGGAACGAGCAGGACGCCGGCCAGCGCGAGCCAGGGGGCGACACGACGACACGCCGCAGGGTTGCTGCCCATGACGGTGACCTCCGGGTGACGTGACGGGATCGCGGGATCCATTCTATCCGGATCGGGACTCCCGCACCGTCGCGCACGGGGCAGGGGCCGCCGGCCTCGTCCCGGCGCGCACCGGCCGCGAGCCGGTGTAGGATGAAGACGTGACCCCTTCGCGTCCCGCGCTGCCGTCCGCGATCGGCCCCGCGCTCACGCGCAGTGGCGTCGAGCCCCCACCGCCGGAGTTCCCCGGCTGCCGCGCGGTGCGGATCACCCGCGAGGCCATCGCCGACTTCGAGGGCCGCTTCGAGTACTGGGACGCCCATTCCCAGACGGCGTGGATGGTGCGCGGGCCCACCACCGTCTACCACGAGGGCCCCGGCCAGCGGCTGGCCCAGCTCGCCGCGCTGATCGCGGCCGGGCGGGGGTCGCCCATCACGACCCTCGGGACGGCCGACCTGCTGGTGCGCGACGCCCGCGGCGAACGGCGGCGCATCATGCAGGCGGACCAGATCGTCTACCTGCGCCCCGTGCAGACGGCGCCGCGCGGCGCCGCCGTCGAGGTGGGCACGGACCACCTGCCCGACGTCGTGCTCGAGGTCGACTACTCGACCGACGTGCGCCGCGGCAAGCTGGGGCTCTACGAAGCGTGGGGGTTCCCGGAGGTATGGGTCGAGGTGCCGGAGGCCGAGTCTCCGAGCCGGTCGCGGCGCCGCCCTTCCGGCCTGACCATCCACCGGCTCGGCCCCGGCGGCTACCGTCGGGCCGCGGCAAGCGCGGCGTTTCCGGGCTGGAGGGCGGCGGAGATCCACGCCGCCCTGAACGAGCCGCGGCTGTCCGAGGCGACGAGCGCGGTGCTGACCCGCGTCGGCCGCGCGCTGGGCGACGCCGAGGGTACCACCCCCGACGACGACCCGTGGCTGCGCGGGCAGCGCCGGGAAGCGGTACTGGACACAGCGCGGCAAGCGGCGCTGGGCGCGGCCCGGCAAGCGACGCTGGACGCGGCCCGGCAAGTCCTTCGCGCCCGCGGCATCGCCGTCCCGGAGCGTCTCGAAGAGCGTCTGGCGGACGCATCGCCGAACGATTTGGTCGACGCCGCCCTCGCGTGCCGGGACGGCGCCGATTTCCTGGCCCGCGCCACGGGCCGATGACCCTGACACGCGCAGGCTCGACGGTGAGACTCGAATCCCCGGGAGGTGACCGATGACCCTCAGGCGTCTCGCGGCGTTGTGCATCGTGGTGGCGTTGACGTGGCTGGCGCCGTCGGGCTCTGCGGCCCAGGCGCAGGACACAGCCGCGGAAGACTGGACCCCGTCCTACACGAGCTGGGGCGACCCGGACCTGCGGGGCGTCTGGTCGTTCGCGACCATCACGCCCCTGGAGCGGCCCGCGAGCGACGCGGGGCGCGAACGCCTGACGGCGGAAGAGGTGGTGGCGCTGAACGCCGAGGCGCTCACGCGCGGCGACCAGCCGCCGCCGCCCGGCGACCCCGGGGCGTACAACGCGTTCTGGTTCGACCGCGGCGAGTCGACGGGCCGCACGGCGCTCATCGTCGATCCGCCGGACGGGCGCATTCCCTTCACCCCGGATGGGCGGCGACGGCTGGACGCCCGCCGGGCGCTGCTCGGCCGCCCCGCCCACGGTCCCGAGGACCGCACCCCGGGCGAGCGCTGCGTCCATCACACCAAGGCGGGCCCGCCGATGTCCTCCGGCGGCTACAACAACCACGTGCGGTTCTTCCAGACGCCCGGCTACGTCGTCGTCTGGACCGAGCAGATCCACGACGCGCGCATCGTCCCGATGGACGGCCGCCCGCCCATCGCCGGCGCGATCCGGCAGTGGATGGGCGATTCCCGCGGCCGGTGGGAGGGCGACACGCTGGTCGTCGAGACGACGAACTTCAACGGCAAGGCCGCCTACCAGGGGTCGGCCGACGGCCTGCACCTCGTCGAGCGGATCACGCGCACCGGCGCCGGCGCGCTCGAGTACGAGTACACCGTCTCGGACCCGGCCACCTACGCCCGGCCGTGGACGGCGTCGATCACGATGACGCCCATCGACGGCGACCTGTACGAGTTCGCCTGCCACGAGGGCAACTACGGCATGGAGGGTATCCTCGCCGGCGCGCGGGCCGACGAGCGGGCGACGGCCGGGCCGCGGTGAGGCGCCGCGCCCGAAACCGACCGGACCTTCTTCGACGAGGTCGACGCGGCGGCACAGGGTTCCATCGCCTGGAAGCGACGACATCGAGATCTGCCCGGACGTGCTCTCCATCGATCTCACCGGCAATTCGAGCGCCGGTGGGAGGAGGTTGCGCCCACCGCCGCCACCGTTACCTGAGCTCAGCAGGCTCTACCGATCACCATCCGCATGTGGCCCGCATGTCCCCCGAGCTGCCGCCCGCCCTCGCGCACCTCCTCGCACGAGTCCGCGCCACGCCCCTGCTTCAGCGGTTCACGCTGATGAACCGCCTCCTCCTCGCCATGGCCTTCCTGCCCGCCGGCCTCGTCAAGCTGACCGGGCAGCGCTTCACCATCCTGCCGGTCGACGACCCCGTCGGCTTCTTCTTCGAGGCGATGTACCGCACCGGGCCCTGGTGGCGCTTCATCGGCCTCGTACAGGTGCTCGCGGCGGTGCTGCTGCTGGTTCCGCGGACCGCCACGCTGGGAGCGGTGCTGTTCGCGCCGGTGGTGGGCAGCATCCTCCTCATCACCGTCGGCGTCGGCTTCGGCCTCACCGCCGTCATCGTCGCGGGCATGCTGCTCGCCAACGTCTGGCTCATCTGCTGGGACGCCGACCGGATCTGGGCCGCGGGAGCCGGCCTGTGGGGCTCGCGCCGCGAGCTGCATCCGCTGCTCGACATGCACTGGGTGGAGATGGCCGGCTGGCTCCTCGGCGGCGCGGTGGGGATGGGGCTGTTTCTCGCGACCCGCAGCTTCCTGCCGATGTCGGCGGCGCCTCCGCTCCTCGGGGTCGGAGCGCTCGCCGTCGCCCTGGTCATCGGCGGCGGGATCGCCGGCGGGCTGCGCGCGCGGCCGTCACGGAACGGGTGACTCCGCCCGCTATCGATACACGTCGCGGCGGTTGCCGATCCTCACCACGAGAACGCGCAGCATGTGATCCTGGATGTCGCAGATCACGCGGCAGCTTCCGACCCGGTAACGCCACAGTCCACCCAGCGCACCGGTGAGAGCCTTGCCGGTGCTGCGCGGGCCATCGAGCGCTGCAACGCGCGAGTCCAAGTAATCGAGGATGCGACGGGCCGCCTGCCGGTCGAGCTTGCGAAGCTGAGACTTGGCGGTGGCGGTGTACTCAATCGCCCAGGGCAAGATCCCGTCTCACGTCGGCCGCCGAATGGACCCGTTCCTCGCCCTTGCGAATCCGCTCCAGCACCTCTGCGGCGAGATAGTAGTCCTCGAGATCCTCGATGCCGCGTTCGATGAGCTCGCGCAGGTAGAACGCCTTCGTCCGCCCGGTCTGCGCAGCCAGGAAGCCGAGCCGCCGCTCGGTCTCCGGAGCCAGTCGAATCGATGTCGCCATCTCGTGTTCCCGCGAGGCGTGAATACGAGTATTCAGCGTATCACGGCGGCCGAGCTCGTCCCCACGCCGACGGGCCGGACGGTCCGACACGTCCGGGATATCACAACGGCATGTTGCCGTTCCTTGGTGGGTTGCGGTCGTGCTTGCCGTCGAGGCTGCGCAGGGCGGGGGATGAGCTTGGGCCGGGCGGCACGCGGCGGACCCGGGACGAGTGACGCCGCCGGCTATCGGGGCAGGTCCCCGAGCGGGTCGCGACCCCGACGACGACCCGCGGCCGCGCAAGCAGCTGGAGGCAACGCGGCAAGCGACCGCCTGCCGCGACGACGCGGACTACCGCGCCCGTCCGGCCTGACCACCCACGGCGCGGAAGCCGAGAGCGCGCCGTTCCCTGTGACCGCGAGCGTCTGCCTCATTCGCCCGCGGGATGCGTACAATCATGACGGGGTCGGGGGCAGGCACGGAGACGAGCGCCCCTCGCCCCCGCGGAACCCCTGTGACGGAGGAGAATCATGAAGCTGGCAGCGGTGCAGATCCAGAACTACCGCGCCATCGACGAACTCAGCCTGCCGCTGCATCCCTCGCTGACGGTCCTGCACGGGAACAACGCGCACGGCAAGACCAGTGTGCTGAGCGCCATTGCGGTCGGGCTGGGGGCCATTCCAAGGCTGCTCCCCGGCGTTGCCGGCATCGGGTTCCTGCAAACCGATCTTCGCCGCCACGCGAAGCGCATGCGAGTCGCGTTGAAGGCGACCGACGGAACCGAGTGGAATCGGCAGCGCACAATCGGCGGCGAAGGGGAACGGCGGGCAACGACGCGAATTCGAGATCTGCGTGACAGGATGAACGAGATCATCCGCGCCGAGGACGAAGAAAGGGCGGTTCCCCTGCCCATTGTCGCGTACTACGACACCGAGCGAGCGGTGTTCGACACCCTCCCGTGGAGACGCGATTTCGGCAAGGGCTCCTCGCGCTTCTCCGCCCTGGACGGAGCCCTTTCCACCCGCGCGAACTTCCGCGCGTTCGCCGAGTGGTTCTACGCCTGGGAGAACGAAGAGTTGCGCGAGCAGAAGCGCCGCCGCAATTTCGATTACCGTCTGAAGGAGCTGGAGGTCGTCCGCCGGGCCATTGCGTCGATGGTGCCGGGCGCATCGGAACCCCATGTCGAACATCGCCCACGCCGCTTGGTGGTTTCTCTCGAGCTCGACTCCGGGGAGCCGGAAACGCTCGCGCTGAACCAGTTGAGCGGCGGCCACCGGATTGTCCTCGCGGTTGCCGGGGACCTCGCGCGGCGCATGGCCCACGGCAACCCGCATCTGGAAGATCCGCTCTCGTCGGAAGCGATCGTCCTGATCGACGAGGTCGAGCTGCATCTGCACCCCGAATGGCAGCAGCGCGTGCTGCCCGACCTGACGCGGACGTTCCCGAACACGCAGTTCATCGTCACTACCCACAGCCCCCAGGTGCTGACCGCCGTGCGCCCGGAGCAGATCGTTGAGCTGGCCCGCGATGATGATCGCGTGGTCGCCGGCAGCGCACCGGCGCCGACCTACGGCCGCAGAGGCCGGCGACGTCCTGTTCACGGTGATGCGGGTCGACGAGCGCCCGCCGGGGAACGAGTTCACCAAGGCCCTCAACCGTTACATGCGGTTGATTGAGGACGGCAAGGGTGAATCCGGACAGGCAAACGCACTGCGGAGAAAACTCGAACGTCTGTCGCCGCAGGATCCGGCCCTCAACACCGCCGACCTCGAAATCCGGCGCCGCAAGGCATTCGCCAGGGCGGGTACCGCTCGGTGAAGCGCATCCGCAGCCTGGCCGATGCTCCCGACGGCCTCGCCACCTATTGCGAACTGGAGAAGGACGCCGCGAGCTGGCGGCGATTCAAGAGCCACGAGGCAGGTACGGCCTACAAGGATCTTCGCGACACGCTGGTCGCTCTGCAGCACGGCCTGTGCGGCTATTGCGAGGTTGGGTTGGTCGATGCGCATGTGCAAGTGGAGCATGTCGTTCCGCACCTGACCAAGCGGCGGGCGCTCGACCCGGGCAACATGATCGCCTGCTGCCTGGGTGGCGAAAAAATCCGCGGACGACGCAGATCGCTACCTGCCGCCGGTGAAGGACAACAGGAGTTGCGGACAGGCAAAGGCTGACCGGACCGACCCGTGCTTCCTCGATCCGAGAGATCTGCCCGCGCTGCCGTCGCTGGTTCGCGTACGACTCTCAGGCGAAATCGAAGCCGACTCGCACGCTTGCACGGCCATGGGTGTTCCGGTCGCGCAGGTACGTGACACCATTCGCCTGTTGGGCCTGAATGTCAGGCGGCTGCAGCAGGCGCGGCGAAGACGGTGGAATGGTCGTCGGCGAACCTCCGCAGGCGTGGATATGACGCGACCCGTGTCGGGGGCGTCCTCGATCGCATCGGTGACGCACACCCGCGTTGACCCGCCGACGCGCCGGCGACCCCGAGCGCCGAACAATGCCGCCCACGCGAACACCCCCCCGGCAGCTCGCCGGTCGCAGTGCGCGGTGTGCGGACACGGTGAAGGCGGATCGCCTACAGCGGGATGTTGCCGTGCTTCTTGGGCGGGTTGCGGTCGCGCTTGCCGTCGAGGCTGCGCAGGGCGGCGATGAGCTTGGGCCGGGTCGCGCGCGGCTGGATGACCTCGTCGATGTAGCCGCGGCCCGCCGCGACGAAGGGGTTGGCGAGCTTCTCGCGGAACTCGGCGATCTTCTCGGCCCGCAGCGCCTCGGGGTCGTCGGCCGCCTCGAGCTCGCGCCGGTAGAGGATGTTCACCGCCCCCTCCGGCCCCATGACCGCGATCTCGGCCGTGGGCCACGCGAAGTTGGCGTCGGTGCGGATGTGCTTGCTCGCCATCACGCAGTAGGCGCCACCGTAGGCCTTGCGGGTGATGACCGTCACCTTGGGCACCGTCGCCTCGGCGAACGCGAACAGCAGCTTGGCCCCGTGGCGGATGATGCCGCCGAACTCCTGCTGCGTGCCGGGCAGGAAGCCGGGAACGTCCTCGAACACGACGAGGGGAATGTTGAACGCGTCGCAGAAGCGGACGAAGCGCGCGCCCTTGACCGAGGCGTCGATGTCGAGGGTGCCCGCGAGGTGGGCGGGCTGGTTGGCGACGACGCCGACCGACTGGCCGCCAAGGCGCGCGAAGCCGACGAGGATGTTCTTCGCGTAGTGCTCCTGCACCTCGAGGAGCTCGCCGTCGTCGACCACCGCACGGATCACCGCGCGCATGTCGTAGGGCTGGTTGGGCTGCCCGGGCACGAGGTCGTCGAGGGCGGTGTCCTCGCGGTCGGCGGGGTCGGTGCCCGCCCCGCGCGGAGCGTCGTCGAGGTTGTTGCCGGGCATGTAGCCGAGGAGGTCGCGGATCAGCGCCAGGCACGCCTCGTCGTCGGGCACCACGAAGTGCGCGACGCCGCTCTTCGCGTTGTGGGTCATGGCGCCGCCGAGCTCCTCCTTCGTCACCTCCTCGAGGGTCACGGTGCGGATGACCTCGGGCCCGGTGATGAACATGTAGCTCGTCTTGTCGACCATCACCGTGAAGTCGGTGATGGCCGGCGAGTAGACGGCGCCGCCGGCGCACGGCCCCATGATCGCGGATATCTGCGGCACCACCCCCGACGCGAGGGTGTTGCGCAGGAAGATGTCGGCGTAGCCGCCCAGCGACAGCACCCCCTCCTGGATGCGGGCGCCGCCCGAGTCGTTCAGCCCGACGACGGGCGCGCCCGCCTCCATCGCCATGTCCATGATCTTGACGATCTTCGCGGCGTTGGTCTCCGACAGCGAGCCCCCGAACACCGTGAAGTCCTGGGCGAAGGCGTAGACGAGGCGCCCCTCGACCCTTCCGCGCCCCGCGACGACGCCGTCGCCCGGCACCACCTGGTCGCCCATGCCGAAGTCGCGGCAGCGGTGGGTGACGAGCTTGTCCACCTCGTGGAACGTGCCGGGGTCGAAGAAGCGGTCGATGCGCTCGCGCGCGGTCAGCTTGCCGGCCGCGTGCTGTCGGGCGAGGCGGGCCTCGCCCCCGCCCTCGTGGGCGCGGCGCTCGTAGTCCTCGAGCAGCTTGTGCTTGTCCATCGGTAGATGCGGCAACGGTACGACGGGCCGGGCCGGGGGCGGTGCTCGATGCAGGCTTGCCGCTGCACCCGGACGCAGCCCTTTCTATACGATTTCCCGCGCTCGGGACGTGGGAAGGTGAATTCCGTCACCGTCCTAACCGACGGGCTGGCGCGCCTTGGCCCAGTCCGCGAGGAAGCGCTCCAGGCCGATGTCGGTCAGGGGGTGGTTGAACAACGAGTCGATGACCTTCGGGGGACAGGTGCAGACGTCGGCCCCGAGGCGCGCCGCCTCGACGATGTGCATCGGCCCGCGGGTGCTCGCCACCAGCACCTCGGTCGACAGGGGGAAGTTCTGGAAGATGTCGACGATCTGGGCGATGAGGTCCATGCCGGGGGTGGCGATGTCGTCGAGCCGGCCGACGAACGGGCTCACGAAGGTGGCCCCGACCTTGGCCGCGAGCAGGGCCTGGGCGGCCGAGAAGATCAGGGTGACGTTGACGCGGATGCCGTCGTCGGTCAGCTCGCGGCACGCCTGCACCCCCGGCTTCCCGAACGGCACCTTGACGACGATATGGGGGTCGATGGCGGCGAGCTCGCGGCCCTCGCGCACCATGCCCGCGGCGTCGGTGGCCACGACTTCGGCGCTGACCGGTCCGCCGACCACGTCGCAGATGCGCTTCAGGACGGCGCGCGGGTCGCGCCCGGTCCCGGCCAGCAGCGAGGGGTTGGTGGTCACCCCGTCGATGATGCCGAGCGGAGCGAGGGCTTCGATCTCGTCGACGTTCGCGGTGTCTGCAAAGAGCTTCATGCCTTCCCTCGAAATGATGACTAGCGGTCCGGGACGCCGGCTCGAGCCGCGCCGCCGGCCACCACGTCGTTCTCGAGCTCGCCCACGCCCTCTATCGCCACCACGACCCGGTCTCCCGGCGCGAGCGGCCCGACCCCCGGGGGCGTCCCCGTGGACAGGACGTCGCCCGGCAGCAGGGTCATGACCGCGGTGACGAACTCGACGAGCCGCCGCAGCGGGAAGATCAGCTCGCGGGTGCTCGACTGCTGCCGCCGCTCGCCGTTCACCCGCGTCTCGATGCCGAGGGGCCGGTCGAGGTCCGCGGCGGCGATGCACGGACCCACCGGGGCGAAGGTGTCGAACCCCTTGGCCCGCGTGTACTGCACGTCGCGGCGCTGGAGGTCGCGGTCGGTCACGTCGTTGACGCAGGTGAGCCCGAGCACGACCTCGTGCGCGCGGGCGGCGGGCACGTTGCGGGCGGTGCGGCCGATGACCAGCCCCAGCTCGGCCTCGTAGTCGACGCGGCCGGCCCCCGGCGGCAGGACGATCGACGCGCCGGGCCCGATCACCGCCGTCGACGGCTTGAGGAAGATCAGCGGCTCGTCGGGCAGCGCCTTGTTCATCTCGGCCGCGTGGTCGCGGTAGTTCAGCCCCACCGCGACAATCTTTGACGGCACGACGGGAGCCAGGATGCGAGGCGCAACGCCGCCGGCGAGGCGCGCGCCCACCGCCGGCGTGCCGAAGACATCGCCCTGCAGGGCGTGCCACGCCCCGTCCCGGCGAACGGCGTTCAGCACCTGTCCCTCGTGCTCGATACGATAGATGGGCTCCATGGGCATCCGTGCGGGCCTGACTCGACCATCGCCGCGCAGGAGTATCACGCGAGCGTAACTCCTGGCGCCGCCGACAGGGTCGCGCCGCGGCCTCCGATCGCCGCGCGGCCAACCCTCCAACAGTCCGCACCGCGACAATCGTCGCCTTCGGCTCCGATTGCCGCCCAACCGACCTGCCGGGAGTCAGCACGGGTCCAAGGCGCTGACTCCTTAGGACAGTGATCGATATAGATCTGCCAACTGCACCCAGGCACGACCCGCTCTCTACCGTCTTCCGAGCGTGCCGCGTGGCAAGGTTATTCCCGTCACTGTCCTTAGCGCGCTGCCGCCTCGACCGGATCGGACGGCTCGCTCAGATTGGGCGCGGGCGCGGTGTCGACCGCGCGCACCGCGTAGACGTGACGTACCCCCGGCTCGGCGGTGACGTCGCGGTAGGTGTTCTCCACCAGCGGCGCGTCGGTCAGCGGTTGCAGTGTCTCATCCCCCGGCAAGCCGCGCAACACCAGATACCCCGCAAGGTCGTCCTCGTCGTTCGGCCGCCACAGCAGGCTCACCTCGCCCTGGCTCCCGACCGCGGTCAGCGCCTCGGGGGCGGCGGGCGGAAAGGTGTCCACGAACGTGACGCAGGTGACGGGCGACAGCCGGCTGCGCGCCTCGAACCCCGCGACCACGTCGAGGGTGCGCACGGCGTAGCACCGTTCCACCCCGTACTCGCCCCGCGGCTCCGAGTACGAGGGCGCCTCCAGCGGGGCCTGGCTCAGCCGCGCCGGGACGGCCGAGCCGTCTTCCGCTTCGGCGGCGATCTCGAACACCTCGTAGGTCGACGCGGGCGGCCACTCGACGATCGGCCGCGACTCGAGCGGGGGCGGCGGCCCGGCCGGCTCCGCCTCGGCCCCGTCCTCCGCCTCGTCCCCCGGCACGTCCGCCTCGTCGGACGCGGGATCCGCCTCGTCGGACGCGGGATCCGCCTCGTCGGACGCGGGATCCGCCTCGTCCCCGGCCGCCGCCGTTTCCTCATCGAGGGCCGTATCGGCCCCGGCGTCGTCCGCCGGCGTTTCGACCGATTCGGTGTCCTCCCGCCCGGCGCCCTCGGCGGATTCGGCGTCCTCCGGCCCGGCGCCTTCGACCGATTCGGCGCCCTCCTGCCCGGCGCCCTCCGCGCCCGTCCCCTCCGCCTCCTCGTCGGGTTCGGCCGTCGCCGGCCCCTGGACCGTCTCGCGGACCCCCGGCGGCAGCCCCCAGGTCACGTCGACCGTCGCCTCGGTGTAGACCACCTCCGGCGCGGGCGGCGGATCCGGCACCCGGATGCCCAGCGGCACCGCGATGCGCTCTCCGCCCTCCGATTCGTCGCCCGCCTCCGACACCTGCACCACGACGTACTCGCGCTGCAGCGGACCCGGCAACGGGGGCGTCATCAGCGGCGCCATCACCGGCCTCTCCGGCTCCTCCGGGTCCTCCGTGTCCTCTTCTTCCTCGGCTTCCGCTTCCGCCTCTTCGCGGAGCCGACGCTCCTCCTCCCAGGGATCGACCGGCGACTCGATCTCGGCCGTCAGCAACTCGGTCAGCAACACCGGAGAGCCCTGCGACACGGCTGCATCCTCTCCCGGCGCCTCGGCCGGAGGCGGATCGCCGGGGGGCGGCTCGGCCGGCGGCGCCTCGTCCGGAGGCGACTCGTCCGCCGGCGCGTCTTCAGCCTCGGGTTCCGGCGGCGGAGCGACCTCGATGGACGCGACGAGGGTCGCGGCCTCGATGAACTCCTCGAGCTCGAGCTCCCGGTCGGGCGGCAGGCGCGGCTGCGTGGTCATCGCGTAGACGTCGACCCGCACGAGCGACGCCGGCTCCGAGCGGTCCTCGTTCGCGGTGGGCAGAGTGAAGCCGATGGACGCCTCGTCGCCGAGGCGCTGCACCACGAGCTCGCCCACCGCGGCCGGCACCCGCACGAAGGGCGCGAGCGGCGGCCCCTTCATGCCGCATCCCGAGAGCTGCGCGGCGGCGAGCAACCCGATCGCCAACGTGTCCCGGCGCCCGAGCACGGTCACAGGATATAGCGGGAGAGATCCTCGTTGCCGACGACGTCGGCGAGCATCCTCTCGACGTAGGCGGCGTCGATGACGATGGCCTTCTCTTCGAGGTCCGGCGCGTTGAACGAGACGTCGTCGAGGAGCTTCTCCATGATGGTGTGGAGGCGGCGCGCGCCGATGTTCTCGGAGCGCTCGTTGACCCGGGTCGCGAACTCGGCCAGCCGGTCGACGGCGTCGGGCCGGAACGTCAGCTCGACCCCCTCGGTCTCGAGCAGCGCCGTGTACTGCTTGACGAGCGAGCCGCGCGGCTCGGTGAGGATGCGCACGAAGTCGGCCGTCTCGAGGGCCTCGAGCTCGACCCGGATCGGAAAACGGCCCTGCAGCTCGGGGATGAGGTCGGACGGCTTGGCGACGTGGAACGCCCCCGCCGCGATGAACAGGATGTGGTCGGTGCGGACCATCCCGTGCTTCGTGTTGACGGTGGTGCCCTCGACGATGGGCAGGATGTCCCGCTGGACGCCCTCGCGGCTGACGTCGGGCCCCTGCCCGCCCTCGCGGCCCGTCACCTTGTCGATCTCGTCCACGAAGATGATGCCCGCCTCCTCGACCCGGTGGACCGCCGCCGACCGCACGCTGTCGGTGTCGACCAGCTTCTGCTCTTCCTCCTGCACCAGGTGCTCGAAGGCGTCGGGCACCTTCACCCGCCGCTTCCGCGACCGCCCCTGGAACAGGGTGGGCAGCATGTCCTTGATGTTGATGTCGATCTCCTCGATCGACGATCCGGAGATGACCTCGAACGAGGGCATGCCCTTCTGCTGCACGTCGACCTCGACCTCGCGATCGCCGAGCCGCCCCTCGGCGAGCTGGGCGCGCAGCCGGGCGCGGGTGCGCTCGTGCTGCTCGCGCGCCGGGCCGGGGTCGTTGTCCTGCACCGGCTTCGGCAGCGGCGGCAGCAACAGGTCGAGCAGCCGCGCCTCGGCGTTCTCGCGCGCCTTGACCCGTACCTCGACCACCCGCTCCTCGCGCACCATGTCCACCGCCAGCTCCACCAGGTCGCGCACCATCGACTCGACGTCGCGGCCGACGTAGCCGACCTCGGTGAACTTCGACGCCTCGACCTTGATGAACGGAGACTGCGCGAGCCGGGCGAGGCGGCGGGCGATCTCGGTCTTCCCGACCCCGGTGGGCCCGATCATCAGGATGTTCTTCGGCGCCACCTCCTCGGCCAGCTCCGGCGACAGCTTCTGCCGCCGCATCCGGTTCCGCAGGGCCACCGCGACCGCCCGCTTCGCCTGGGCCTGGGAGATGACGTACTTGTCGAGCTCGGCGACGATCTGGCGGGGGGTCAGGGTGTCGACCGACGCCTCGCCCGCGGCGGCCGGCTGGAGCGGCGCCGGGGACGCCAGCGATTCGGGGAGATAGATCGGCATCTGGCTAGGGTGCGTCCTGGTGCGCCGGGCGTATCTGCTCGCTACAGCTCCTCGATCGTGACACTGGCGTTCGTGTAAATGCAAATGGACGCGGTGATCGCCATCGCATGCTCAGTTATCTGCCTCGCCCCGAGATCGGCGTGCAGGGCCAGGGCCTTGGCCGCGGCGAGGGCATAGGCCCCGCCGGAGCCGATGGCGACGACGCCGTCGTCGGGCTCGATGAGGTCACCGTTCCCCGACAACAGGAACATCGACTCGGCGTCGAGCACGATCAACATCGCCTCGAGGCGCCGCAGCAGGCGATCGGTGCGCCAGTCCTTGGCGAGCTCCACCGCCGACCGCTCCAGGTTGCCCCGGTACTGCTCGAGCTTCGATTCGAACCGGGAGAACAGGGCGAACGAGTCGGCGGCGGAGCCGGCGAACCCGGCGAGAATCCGATCGTTGTAGAGGCGGCGGATCTTGCGCGCGCCCTGCTTGACGACGGTCTCGCCGAAGGTCACCTGCCCGTCGCCGGCCATGACCGTCTGCCCCCGGTGCCGGAGGGCCAGGATGGTCGTGCTGCGCATAGTGGACATCCAACGAGCCTATCCGCTGGCGGGCATGCCCCGCAACCGGGGCGGCGCGGGGACAGGACAATCCCACGCTCCGCCGGACCGGTGGACACGCAGAACGACGGCCGGCATGCCGGCTCCCGGCTTGCGGGATCGTGGCGTCTCGGGTGGCGCCGGCAGTTCGGCGCGACCGTGAATCCTCTCGAATCGGAGGCCGATCGTCGTGCGCGGTCCGCGTGGGCGACCCTTGGCGCGGGGGAGAACGCGGAACGGGGCGGGCGCGACCGGCCCGCGCCTCAAGACCGGCGCGACGGTCCGGGGCGCGCCAGGAAGAGGAAGTAGACGGGAATCCCCGCCCCGATGAGCACGACGCCGGCCAGCGAGGGCCCCGGGTTCAGCCGGATCGCGTTGATGACGATGGCGGCGCTGACCAGAACGAAGACGAGAGGGGCCGCCGGATACCCCCAGGCGCGGAAGGGACGGTGCGCGTCCGGCTCCCGGAAGCGCAGCACGAAGAGCGCGGCCACCGCAACCCCCGCGAACAGCACGACGGCGAAGGCGGTGTAGTCGATGAGCTGCCGGAAGGTGCCGCTGAGCACGAGCACGCCCGACCAGGCGCTCTGCGCGACGATCGCCGCCGCCGGGGTGCGGAATCGGGGATGTACGGCGGCGGCGGCGGACAGGAACTGGCCGTCCCGGGCCATGGCGTAGTAGACCCGCGGCCCCGCGAACACCATCGCGCTGAGGCTCGCCGCAATCATCACCGCCGAGGCCGCGGCGACCGGGGCCGCCGCGGCCGGACCGAACAGGCGTTGGGCCACTCCGTCCGCCATGTGGCCCGCAGCCCCGAACTCGGTGACGGGCAGGGCGTAGACGTACAGCAGGTTCAGGAGCATGTAGACGACCACGACGGCGGATGTTCCCAGCCCCAGGGCGAGAGGAACGTTGCGGCCCGGGTTCCGGATCTCTTCGGCCAGATAGGACGCGGCGTTCCAGCCCGTGTACGCGAACATCACGGGCAGGAGGGCCAGCAGCCATCCGGCCCCCGACACCGCCTCGCCGGCCTTGGAGAAGTTCGCGCTCGACCCCTGGCCCGCGGCGAAGCCGGCCACGACGAACGCCACGAGCAGCGCGACCTTCATGACCGCCAGCACGTTCTGTGCCACGCGGCCGGGACCCAGCCCGACCAGGTGGACGGTGGTCAGAACGCCGATCACGGCCAGAGCGACCAGCGCCTGCGGCGAGACGCTGAGGATGACGACGCCGAGCGGCACGGCGGCCCAGGGCTGCGTGTCGCCCGCCGCGGGCAGGAGCCGTCCCAGGTAGGTGGCGAAACCGACCGCCCCGGCCGCGATGGCGCCGCTGAAGCCGGCCACGAAAGAGGTCCATCCGGTGAGGAACCCGGCGAGCGGACCGAACGCCTCGCGAAGATAGACGTACTCGCCGCCGGCCCGCGGGCGCAGCGCCGCGAGCTCGGCATAGGCCATCGCTCCCGTAAACGCGAGGGCGCCGCCGACCGCCCACGCCCCCATCATCCACCACGGGTGCGGGGTCAGCCCGGCGACGACCGCGGGCAGGAGAAAGATGCCGCTGCCGATGACGTTGGAGACGACGACGGCGGCGCCGTCGAGGGGGCCGAGACGGCGGTCGAGACCGGACATGGGAGTGGATCGAGACACGATCGGACCGGGGTCCGGTGCCCCGGAACCAAGCCTTGCGCCGTAGACGTCCCGCGCCAGCGAACTTCCGACGCGACCGCAGGTGCTTGCGGCGCAGAAGTTTCGCGCCAGCGAACTTCCAACGCGACCACAGGTCGCGCGGCGCGCCAAGCGCCAGCCCGCCAATCGTCGCCCTCGGCTCCGCTTGGTGCCCAACCAACCCTGCCAGGAGTCCGCACCGTTCTACGGCGCAGAACTCCTAGCGGGTCAGCAGCTGGCGGTCGACGGCGACCGAGTCCAGAAAGACCCACTGATCGCCGCGGTGCTTCACGAACAGATCCATCGTGACGTCGACGAAGTCACGATGCGCGAGCATCTCGGCGCGCGACTGCTCTCCCGTGTAGCCGCGACCCGACTCGAGCCGCAGCATCTCGGTCGTCCGGCCCGCCTCGAGGCCATCCGTGCCGACGGCGCGCACGAACGCGTTGCCCCACTCCTCCGTCTCGTTCTGCCGCTTGAACACCGCGTTGAGCTGCAGGTACTGGACGGTGTCGGAGGTCACGTTCTCGAGGCGGAACGAGACGGTGGGCACGAGCTTGTTCCGGCCCAGCGGGTCGAGGCCGGCGTCGAACCAGCCGCTGGACACCTGGGTCACCTGCAAGGCCGTCGGCACGTCGATCGATGGGCTGCAACCCATCGACAGGGCGAGCACCGCGAGCAGCCCCAGCCACCCCCGGCGCACGCCAGCGTGAGGCCTCGCTTCGACAGTCATGGGCAGATTGTAGATCATACTCTCGCGCGGGCTCCGGCCCGACGCCCTCACCGGCTCTCCGAGACTTGGCGCATGTACTCGAGGATCTCCCGACGAGCCACGGAATCAGCTTGAATCAGCTCGCGGATCTGTCGCAACAACGCCTCGTCGCCCATCACCGGTTCCGGGTCCGGCGCGACGCCGGGACCGGGGCCGGCGACGCCGCCCCCCGCCCGCAGACCCGCCGGGGTACCCCGCACGGTCGGCTCGACGGGCGGATCCATCGCCGATCGACCCGCCGCCTCGGGCTCCGACGGCGACGCGCTCGACCCGGCCTCGGCCACCGCCTCGGGCTCGCCGCCGCGCCAGCCGATGCGCAGGACCCTCTCGTCGCTCCTCAGCTCGATCTCCGGCCGCACGACCAGCGCCGCCGCGGCCACCGCCAGCACCGCCGCGGCGGCCAGGGCCCAGACCGGACGCCGGCGAGGGCGGGCCCGCGCCGGCCCGTTCGCCTCGGCCACCACGCGGAACCCGAGGCCCGCGTCGGGAGGCTCCCACGTCTCGATGGTCCGGCGGACGTCCGCCAGCGAGCGAATCTCCTCGGCGCAGCTTGCACAGGACCGAAGGTGCGCGTCGACCCGGCGGCGCGCGTCGGCATCGCCCCCCCCGTAGAGGTAGTCGACCAACGCCTCCTTCTCGAGACAAATGCTGTTCTGGCTCATCGTTCTCGCGACGCTCCGTTGACATCCACGGCCAACCGCGGGCGTGGCCGCCCGGTCAGATCGACCGTGCCGTGCACACCAACCCGTTGCAGATGCCGCCGCAGGACCCCGAGCCCCTGGTACAGGCGGGTTTTGACGGTGCTCAACGGGCATCCCTGCAGATCGGCGATCTCCTGAAACGTCAGGCCATGGTACTCCTTGAGCACGATGGTGATCCGCTGATCGTCGGACAGGGCCGACATCGCCCGGGTGATCACCCGCCTCAGGTCCTGGCGCACCGCGTGGTCCTCGGCGGTCTCCGGCGGGGCGGCGCCGGCCGACGACGCCGGCGCCGTCTCTTCGTCGAGCGGGGCCAGGCTGGCCGAGCGGCGTTCGCGGCGTATCCAGTCGCGGCAGAGGTTCAGGGCGATCCGATACAGCCAGGACGAGAACTTCGACTGGCCCTTGAACCCCTTGATGCTGCGAAATGCGCGGAGGAAGGTCTCCTGACAGACGTCGCGGGCGTCCTCCTCCCGGCCGAGGACCCGGAACGCGAGCGCGAAGATCGACCGCTCCCAGCGGACGATCAGCTGGTTGAAGCTCTCCGGGTCGCCGGCGGTCGCCAGCGCGACCAGCTCCTCGTCGGTTCTCTGCATGCCCATCGCGGCCGCGCGCGTCGTGCTCATCGTGGCCTGTTCGTAATGACGTCTCGATTCCGACCGCGGTTCCGGACCGTCCGCCCCGCCGACCGGGCGGCCGCGGCCGAGGCCAGGCTGCATTCGACCGGCGCCCGCTCCCGCAACCCCGATCCCGGGCCGGAACGCGGAGCGCATCAGGGACTCGAACGATCAGGTTAGACGCCGCGCGGCCCGAAATAGCCTTGCGGGCCCGCCGATGCCGGACGGGACCGCGGCGCTCCCGCACCGCCGGCGGCGGCCGGTGCGGTATCATTTCCGCGTTTCCCGCGGGCGCACGCCGCAGGCCCGGACGTCCAGCCGATCCGCCCCTGACCGAAGAAAGACATCGATGCTCCAACTGTCGTCGCTGACCAAGGGGTTCGGCGGCCGCACCCTGTTCGATCGGGTCACCTGGCAGATCTCGGCCGGCGACCGGGTCGGCCTGTGCGGTCCCAACGGCTCCGGCAAGACGACGCTGCTGCGGATGCTGGCGGGCCTCGACGAGGCGGACGAGGGGACGATTGCGAAGCGCAGCGGGCTCACCGTCGGCTATCTTCCGCAGGACGGCCTCAGCCACGGCGGGCGCTCCCTCGTCGACGAGGTCGGCACCGCGTTCCGGCCGCTGCTCGACATCCAGCGCACCATGGAGGATCTCGAGCACCAGCTCGCCGACCCGCGCTACTCGCGCGAGGAGCACGACGCCATCCTGGAGCGTTACAGCGAGTTGCAGCACCGGTTCCGCGACGAAGACGGCTACACGATCGACCTGAGGGTCGCCGGGGTCCTGAAGGGCCTCGGGTTCGCCCCGGACGACGCCGAGAAGCCGACCGACACCTTCTCCGGCGGCTGGCAGATGCGCATCGCCCTCGCCAAGCTGATCCTCCGCCGGCCCCACGTGCTGCTGCTCGACGAGCCCACGAACCACCTCGACCTCGAGGCCCGCAACTGGCTCGAGGACTATCTCGCCGACTACCCCCACGCCGTGGTGCTCGTGTCCCACGACCGGTACTTCCTCGACCGGGTGGTGACCCGCATCGCCGAGATCGACCGCCGCGGCCTGACGCCGTACGTCGGCACCTACTCGGAGTACCTCGTCGAGCGCGACGCGAGGGTCGCGGTGCTGCGCGAGCAGAAGAAGCGGCAGGACGAGGAGATCGCCCGCATCCGGCACTTCATCGACAAGTTCCGCTACAAGGCGACCAAGGCCGCCCAGGTCCAGAGCCGGGTGAAGATGCTCGAGAAGGTGACCCTCATCGAGGTGCCGCCGGAGCGCAAACGGGTGCACTTCTCGTTCCCCGAGTGCCGGAAGAGCGGCCGCGTGGCGCTCGAGCTGCAGGGGGTCCGGAAGGCCTACGGATCGACGGTGGTCCTCGACGACGTCGACGTGCACGTGGTGCGCGGCGACCGCATCGCCATCGTGGGCCCCAACGGGGCCGGCAAGTCGACCCTGATGCGCATGTTGTCCGGGGCCGAGCCTCCCGACCGGGGAGCGCGGGTCGAGGGCCACAACCTCGTGGCGCAGTACTTCGCGCAGGACGAGGCCACTCGGCTCGACCCCGACCTGACCGTCTACGACACGCTCGGCGCCGCGTCGTCGGTCGAGATGCTCCCGGCCATCCGCAACATCCTCGGCGGGTTCCTGTTCTCGGGCGACGACGTGAGCAAGCCGGCGCGGGTGCTCTCGGGAGGCGAGCGCACCCGGCTCGCGGTGGCGCGCATGCTCCTCTGCCCCGCCAACGCCCTGCTCCTCGACGAGCCCACGAACCACCTCGACATCGACTCCACCGACGTCCTCCTCGACGCCCTCGCCGACTTCGACGGCACCCTCGTCTTCGTCTCCCACGACCGCTACTTCGTGGACAGGCTCGCCACCACCGTCATCGAGGTCGGCGGGGGCGCCGCCGTCCGCTACCCGGGGACCTACGAGGAGTTCCGCTGGAGCAAGACCCACCGCGAGGAGAACGCGCGCGCGCCGGCCGGGCGGCGGGCCGCCGACGGCCCGCGCCCGGCCGACGCGCCCTCGAGCCGCGGAGGTCGCGCCCCGGCCGCGAAACGCGCGGCGCAGGCGGCGGGCCGGCAGGGCCAGGAAGAACGCCGGCAACGAGCGCAGGCCGAGCGCCGCCTCAAGCGTGCGCAGGCGGCCCGCGAGAAGCGCATCGGCGAGCTCGAGCGGCGCATCGCCGAGCGCGAGGGCAAGATCAAGGAGATCGAGGCGACGATGGCCTCGCCCGGGTTCTACGAAGACCGCGACGCCGCCCGGCCGGTGGTCGACCGGCACCAGAACCTGATGTGGGAGGTCGGCGACCTCATGGGCCAGTGGGAGGCGCTGCAGCAGTCGGAGGGCGACTCGAGCCAGGCGTGAAGGCGGGTCGCAGCCGCGGCAACCCGGCGGTTTCCCGGGGGGGGCCCCACGTCTTCTCGGCGCTGACCCGGCGTCCATCTGTCGATTCACGTCGCGGCGTAGCGAACGACCGCGTTTGCCACCGAGGTCGCAACTCGACGAACCCCAGGGAGCTTGCCATGGAGCCATCGATTCGCCGTGTGACCACCGTCGCCGTGATCGCTTGCGTGCTCGCGCTCGGGGCGGTCCCGGGGTCCGCCCAGCCGGCGACGCCCCTCGCCCACGGCCCCGCGGCGTCGGTCGGCATGGACGCCGCCCTGCTCGACGAGGCGGCCCGGCTCTACCGCGACGCGGTGGACCGCGGGGACCTGAAGGGGGCGGTGCTGATGGTGGCGCGCCGCGGCGTCGTCGTCCTGCACGAGGCGGTGGGATGGCGGCATGAAGCCTACCGGCTGCCGATGGAGGCGGACACGCTGTTCCGGATGGCGTCCAACACCAAGCCGGTCATCGGGACGGCGGCGCTGATCCTGCAGGAAGACGGTCGGCTCTCGCTCGACGACCGCGCGGCCGAGCACCTGGAATCGTTCGACAACTTCCGCTCGCGCGACATCACCATCCGCCAGCTCCTCAGCCATTCCGCCGGTCTGCGCGTCCGTCCCATCTTCTATCCGTTCGACGCCGACGAAACCCCGAGCCTGCTCGGCGCCGTCGCGAAATTCGGGGCCGAGGGGCCCGAGGTGGAGCCCGGCACGTCGTACAGCTACAACAACGCCGGCTACAACACCGTCGGCGCGATTATCGAGGTCGCGTCGGGCATGCCCCTCGAGGACTTCCTGCACACGCGCATCTACGAGCCGCTCGGCATGGCCGACACGCTCAACCACGAGGACGAGACCAAGCTGCACCGCATGGCCACCGTCTACCGCGGTCGCCGCGGTGAGGACGGCGACGTCGCCTTCCGGCAGGGCTTCACCCCGGGAGACCCGCCCGACTTCCCCGTCGTCCGCGCCTCCGGCGGCATGATCTCCACCGCTCCCGACTACGCCCGGTTCCTGCAGATGTTCCTGAATCGCGGGCGGTACGCCGATGCGCAGATCCTCTCCGAGGACTCGGTGGCGGCGGCGACGCAGGGCTACGTCGCGAGCGGCGAGCGCACCTCTTACGGCCTTGGCTGGCAGATCGCGCCCGACGGCGCCTACTCCCACGCCGGCTCCGACGGCACCATGGGCTGGGTCGACCCCGCCCGCGAGCTCATCGGCATGGTCCTCACACAGAGCCCCGGCGGCCGCAACCCGAGCCGCGAGTTCCGCCGGCTCGTGAGCCGCGCCGTCGACCGCGCGGCAGATCGGTAGCGGCCGGCACGTGGTGCTACCGCGTACTCGGCGGACGGACTAACGGGGCGTGGCATACTCGGTCGAAGCGAGACCCATGACCGTGCGCGACTTCTCCGAACGCGCGACCGCGAAACGCGAGGCCGACCGCCGCCGGGTCGAAGCGGACGAGCGTACGCCGGCCGTGCTGCTCCCGCCGGATGCGTTCAGCGACATGGAGGCGACGGACCGCGACTTCCGGCGGCTCTGCGAGCCCGGCGCGGGCACCGGGCGGCGGGCGGCGGCGGTGCACCGCCGCATCATGGGTAGCTGCGCAGGATGGAGGAAGCGGCCCAGCGCGAGCGAGTTCTACGACGCCGTGCGAGCACGCCGGCCCACAGAACGCGAGCAGAACATCATCCGCATGTGGGGAAGGGAAGCTACGTACCGCGAGCTGATCGAAGCCTGGGCGCAACGCGCCTACACCGATCGTCAACTCGTGGCGGCGCTGCACCTCGCCACTTTCCACCACGGCGAGCGAATCCGTGAAATCAACCGATGGGCGTTGAGCGACTGACGCTGCCCACGACCGGCGGGCAACTCTGGCGGACCGTGCGTGACCCGATCGCGAACGCGCTGAACGGGCTCCACGGCGCCCCGTACGAATGCCGGCTGGGCGGCGGAACCGCGCTCGCCGCCAGATGGCGCCACCGGGACAGCTTCGACATCGACCTCACGGTCGCGATGCGCGCGAACCTGCGCAGCCTTCCCGACGACTTCGAGAAGACGATGCGGCGCCTGGGAGGTGAACCGGAGTACCTAATCGGCCGGTGGGTGGTCACCTTCGACATCGGACAGGTGGACCTCGCCGCCCTCGACCCGTGCCCGAGCCGCGGCCAGGAGGTCGCAATGGTCGACGGAGAACCGATGATCGTCCTGTCGAACGCGCAGATCCTCCACGGGAAGCTCGAGCGGGCCTCCCGCAGCCCCGTTCGAGACGTCTTCGACGTCATCGTGGCGAGCGAGCACGACCCCGCCGCGCTGGCGATAGCGATCAACTGTCGGAACCGGATGGACGCCGAGGCCATCTGCGTCGGCTGGGAGAAGAGCAACGCCATGCTCCAGCGCGAAGCCGACTCCCAGCTCCTGGATCTGGCCGATGGGGACGAGGACCATCGCGACATCGGCCGACGCGGCGCGGCGGCGCTCGATGGAGCGATCTACCGGCACGTCACCGTCGACAGCGACCAGGGCCTCACCGCCATCGAGACCCTCACCCGGAGCGGACGGCCGCGACGGCTGAAAATTCCGCCCCACGAGATCGACGAGGCGTTCGCGGTCAACGGACTCGACGACTACTTCCGCCAGAACGTCATGGGCGGCGAACGAATGCGCGACGCAGCGCGGGAAGCCAGCGAAGCCCGCGAAGCCGCGCTGCACTGGCGAACGGGCCAGACGGCCCCGACCCTCCAGGAACGCGCCTCACGGCGGCCCCGGACAAGCTGACAAGGGCTCCCGCGCGCCGGCAACGGGGCAGTGCGGGTTCACCGTCACGAGGCGCTCGAACCGCTGGCGCTTCTCAGCATAAGTCTTGTCCGAGACCCTCTTGTTGACCCACCCCGGCATCAGCAACAGAGCGCCGATTCGGTTGCGCTGCGCCTGAAAGTCCGCCTCGTGACCGAACTCCTGAACATGACGCTCGAAGTGATCCGCCCACACGTGTTCAACCTCGTACGCCGCATACCCCGGCTGGACGTACTGCGCGTACAACGACGGTGGCTTCGGCTCTCCCCGCGCCGCGGCCTCCGACGCTCGCCACGATTCCTGGTCGAGGTAGTCCATCATGCGCGCCAGCAGCCGGTGGAAGCGTCGGCCATTCTGCCAATCGCACCGGGTCTCTGCTTCAGTGGGGAAATCCGCACCGTACTTGCGCAGAGGACATTCCAGCACTTCAGGCAATGCATCCGCCTCCATCTCTCGAACTTCTGTCATCAACGCGAGCGTTCGCTTGTACATAGGAGCGGATCAGCCACCCGCACCCCTGCTTCTGATCGTCGTCATCGAGACTTCGATGGAGATGGATGAGCAGCAGCGTGAGGGTCGTCAGCCGCTGCTGACCGTCGACGATGTAGCGTCGCCCCTCGTGCTCGCTGACGACGATGGACCCAGGAAGTAGCGCTCGTACTGCGCAATCCTCCCGGCGCCGGCGCCATGGCGCTTGAAGAAGGCGTTCGCGAGATCCGCCACGAGCTCCGAGACCTGGTCCTGCCCCCAGCGGTACTCCCGCTGATAGTCGTCGACGTCGAATCTGGCGTTCGCCAGCAGACCGTGGAGGTTCTTCGACTCGCCCCGTATTCTCCTCATGTCGAGTTCTCCGCTCTTTCCGCTCCTGGCTGACCGAGCCACGACCGGGCACATCGCTCAAGCCTTCGGGTGGGTCTTCTTGTACACCGACAGGAGCTGCGCGGCGCTGACGTGGGTGTAGCGCTGGGTGGTGCTGATGCGCGCGTGGCCGAGCATCTCCTGGATGGCGCGCAGGTCGGCGCCGCGCTCGAGGAGATGGGTGGCAAACGAGTGCCGAAGGGCGTGGGGGCTGATGCCGTAGCGCGGGCTCGTCGCCGCCGCGTAGCGCCGCACGAGGCGGTCGACGCTGCGGGCGGAGAGGCGCCCGCCACGATAGTTCACGAACAGGGGCTCGGCCGCCGCGCGCCCTCGCCGCCCGGACGCCGGGGCCGCCGCGTCGCCCTGGCGCGCGAGGGACCCTCGGTCCGGGAGCCAGGCCCGCAGGGCGGCGGCGGCGGCGCGGGTGAACGGCACGATACGCTCCTTGCCGCCCTTGCCGAGCACGCGGACGAGCCGGTTGCCGATGTCGACGTCCTCCAGGCCCAGCCCCACCAGCTCGCTGAGACGGAGGCCCGAGGCGTAGAACAGCTCGAGGATGGCGCGGTCGCGGCGCCCCAGCGGGGTCCAGAGGTCGGGGGCCTCGAGCATCCGCTCCATCTCGCGCTCCTCGAGGCGCGCGGGCAGCTTGCGTTCCTGCTTCGGGCTCGCCATCAGCGCCCCGGGGTCGCGCTCGATGTGCGCCTCGCGCCGCAGGTAGCGGCCGAACGAGCGGATCGCGGCGAGGCGCCGCGCCGACGACGAGCGCGCCTGCCCGCGGTCGTACTGCTCGCGCATGAACGCGCGCACCGCCGGGTAGTCGACGTCGGTGGGGGCAATCCGGTCCGCGGGACGGCCGAGGCGCCGTTCCAGGAACTCGAGGTACTGGGTCAGGTCGCTCTCATACGCGCGGACGGTCCGCGCCGACAGATTGCGATTGAACCGCAGGTACTCCAGGAACTGCCGCAGATGCGTCCTCATGGGCGTGACCCGGGCTCTCTCCGGCCGCCCGCCACTCCGCGATCTGCGCGAGCGCACGATTGGCCACCGCGCGCCGGCGGTCGCGGCGCCGGCGGGGAACGTCGCCGGTTACCGGGATCAGCCCGAACGCGATGTTGGACGGCTGGTAGTCGGCAGTGTCGGCATGCGACACGTAGTGACCCAGCGCACCGATGGCGGTGGTCCTCGGCGGCGCCTCGGGCGCCCGCCCCCGCGCGAGGGCGGCCGCGTTCATCCCGGCGATGAGCCCGCTCGCCGCCGACTCCACGTACCCCTCGACCCCGGAGATCTGCCCGGCGAAGAAGAGGCCCGGCCGGTGACGCGACTGCCACGTCGGCAGCAGGGCGGCGGGGCCGTTGATGTAGGTGTTGCGGTGGATCATGCCGAACCGGACGAACTCCGCCGCCTCGAGGCCGGGAATCGTGCGGAAGATGCGTTCCTGCTCGCCCCACTTGAGCCGGGTCTGGAACCCCACCAGGCTGAAGTGGTCGCCGGCCAGGTTGTCCTGCCGCAGCTGCACGACCGCGTAGGGCCGCCGCCCCGTCCGGGGGTCGGTGAGCCCCACCGGCTTCATCGGGCCGAACCGCAGGGTGTCCTCGCCGCGGCGCGCCATCACCTCGATTGGCAGGCATCCTTCGAAGAAGCGTCCCTTGTCGATCGCGTGCAGGGTCGCGACCTCCGCCCCGCACACGGCCCGGTGGAAATCCCGGTACTCCGCCTCCGACATCGGACAGTTCAGATAGTCGCCCTGTCCGTCGTCCGTGCCGCAGGCCGCGCCGGTCAGGCCGGCGGCGCCGGGCGCTTCCGGCGGCGCCGCGACCGGCGGCGAGTCCCGCCCCCAGCGCGACGCCCTGAACGCGACGTCGCGATCGATCGACTCGGCCAGGACTATCGGACTGATCGCGTCGTAGAAATAGAGGTGGTCCCGTCCCACCAGGGCGGCGACAGCGGCCGAGAGGTCCGGCGAGGTCAGCGGCCCCGTCGCCACGATGACCGGCTCCCGCGGGTCGCCCGAGCGCGCCAGGTCCCGGACCTCCTCCCGCCGGATCGTCACCAGCGGCGCCTGATCGAGGGCCGCGGTAATCCCCTGCGCGAAGCGCGCCCGGTCCACGGCGAGGGCGCCGCCCGCGGGGACCCGGGTCTCGTCGGCCACCCGCATCACCAGCGAGCCGAGCTGCCGCATCTCCTCCTTGAGCAGCCCCACCGCATTCTCGATCCGGTCGGCCCGGAACGAGTTGCTGCACACGAGCTCGGCTAGCCGGTCGGTGTGATGGACGGGGGTCGGCCGCACCGGCCGCATCTCGTACAGGGTGACCGGAACGCCCTGCCGCGACGCCTGCCACGCCGCCTCGCTGCCCGCGAGACCGCCGCCGATGATGTGAATCACGCGCGACTCCACCCCGCCGCTGCGGTAGCCGGCCCGGACATCAGGCGACCTGCCGGCGCGTGCGCCGAGGCCGCTTCGGGCTGTCCTTGGCGGACGGCTTCGCCGCCGGCTGCTCCTCGACCCAGCGGCCGTCGCGGTACACCGCGCGCCACCGGGTCGCTTTGCCGCCCTCCTCCGACGTCACGTACTGCTCGCCCGCCTTCCGCGAGAACCGGATGACGGCGAGCCGCCCGTCGGGATCCGCGGCCGGCGCGTCGAGCAGGTACCGGAACTTGGGGTCGAGCTCGTCCGCGTGCGGCTTCAGCTCCGACACCTTCGGGGCGCGCGTCTCGCGGTGCCGGGGAAAGCCGCTCGCGGCGAGGAACAACCCGGCGGCGCCGTCGCGCAGTACGTAGTGGTCGTCCACCGTCTCGCACCGCAGCTCGGGCATCGGCACCGGATCGGCCTTCGGCGGCGCCGGCTCGCCGTTCCGAAGCAGCTTCCGGGTATTCCGGCACTCGGGGTTCGAGCAGCCGAAGAACTTGCCGAACCGCCCCGACCGCAGCGGCATCTCGGCCCCGCAACGGTCGCACGCGATGGTCCGCTCGGCCACCGCGCCGGCGCTGAACGTCCCCTCCTCGATCTCGTGGCCGGCGCAGTGCGGGTTCTTGCCGCAGACGTGCAGCTTGCGCCGGGCGTCGACGACGTAGCTGTCCATGGCGGTCCCGCACATCGGGCAGCGCCGCTTGGCGCGCAGCAGCCGGCTCTCGCCCTCGTCGTCCCGGTCGGCGTCGGCGGCCTCGTCGGCCGGCGTCAGGTCGATGGTCTGCTTGCAGCGCTCCTTGGGCGGCAGCCCATATCCCGAGCATCCCAGGAACACGCCGGTGCTCGCGGACCGGATCTGCATCGGCCGGCCGCAGGCGGTGCAGGCGATGGCCGTCTCCGTCGGCGTGTTGGGCCGCATGCCGTCGGGCCGGGCCGCCGCCGCGAGCTTGCCGGAGAAATCGCGGTAGAACGCGTCGAGCACCCCGACCCACTCGCGGTCGCCGGACGCGATCTGGTCGAGGTCCTGCTCCATGCCGGCGGTGAACGAGTAGTCGAGGAGGTCGGCGAAGCTGTCGACGAGGCGGTCGGTCACGAGCTCGCCGATCTTCTCGGCGTAGAATCGCCGCTTCGTCAGCGACACGTAGCCGCGATCCTGGATGGTGGAGATGATCGAGGCGTAGGTCGACGGCCGGCCGATGCCGCGCTTCTCGAGCTCGCGCACGAGGCTGGCCTCGCTGTACCGCGGCGGGGGCTTGGTGAAGTGCTGCGCGGGCTCGATCTTCGCGCAGTCGAGCTTCTCGCCCGCCGCGTAGGCCGGCACCTCGGCCGGGTCGCCCTTGCGGGACGACGGCGGGAGCACCCGCGTGAACCCGTCGAAACGGAGCACCCGGCCGCGGACCCGCAGCTCGAACGGCCCCGCGTCGACGCTCACCGTCGTGCTGAGGTACTCGGCCGGGGGCATCTGGCAGGCGATGAACTGGCGCCGGATCAGGTCGTAGAGGCGGCGGCCGTCCGCGTCGGCGCCGGACAGCGCCTCCGGGGGCGCCGCGACGTCCGTCGGCCGGATCGCCTCGTGCGCCTCCTGGGCGCCCGCCTTGCTGGCGTAGACGTTCGGCCGCGCCGGCAGGTACTTCGACCCGTAGGTGGAGTCGATGTACTCCCGCACGCCGGTCACGGCCTCGCGCGACAGGGTCGTGGCGTCGGTGCGCATGTACGTGATGTGGCCGGCTTCGTACAGCCGCTGGGCCAGGGTCATCGTCTTCCGCACCCCGAACCCGAGGCGGGACGAGGCGGCCTGCTGCAGGGTCGAGGTGATGAACGGCGCCCCCGGCCGGGCCGTGGTCGGCTTGTTCTCCACCCCCGCGACGGTGAAGCCCACCGCCCCGAGGCGCGCGAGGGCGTGGTCGGCCTCCTGCCGGTTCCCCGGGCGGAAGGGCCGGCCGTCGGCCTTCACGACCTGGAAACGGCAGCGGTCCCGGCCGCCCGCGCGGGTCAGATCGGCGAAGATCTCCCAGTACTCCTCCGGCCGGAAGGCGCGGATCTCCCGCTCGCGATCGACCACGAGCCGGACCGCGACCGACTGCACCCGGCCCGCCGACAGGCCGCGGGCCACCTTCGCCCAGAGCAGCGGGGAGACCTCGAAGCCGACCACCCGGTCGAGGAACCGCCGCGCCTGCTGCGCGTTCACCCGGTTCTCGTCGATCTCCTTGGGATGCGCGAACGCGTCGCGGATGGCGTTGCGGGTGATCTCGTTGAACACCACCCGGCGGAAGCGCGCCGGGTCTCCGCCCATCTCCTGCTTGAGATGCCAGGCGATCGCCTCACCCTCGCGATCGAGGTCGGTGGCGAGAAAGACGGGGGCGTCCTTGCCGGCCAGCCGCTTGAGCTCCCCGACGACCTTCTCCTTGCCCGGCAGCACCTCGTAGGTGGCGCGCCAGCCGTTGTCGGGGTCGACGCCCATCCGGCGGACGAGCTGGCGGCGCGCCTGCCGCCGGCGCTCGGCCGGAGTCGTCCGCGCCGGGCCCTTCCGAGCCCCCGGCGCGGCGCGGCGTTCCCGGGCGCCGGCCTTGCCGCCGACCGGCAGGTCCCGAATGTGACCCACGCTCGACTTGACGAGGTACTCGGGGCCCAGATAGCGGTTGATGGTGCGGGCCTTGGCCGGCGACTCGACGATGACCAGGGATCGTGCCATGGCTCTACTCTAACGCGGACTGCCTCGAGCGGGATATCCGCCGCCGTCCCGGGCGGGGTCGATGTCTCCCCGGGCGGCGCCTCGCGTCTCCGCCACGCGGGGCGGCTCCCGGAGCCGCCGGGCCGGAGCCGCGCGACCCTCGCCCGGCGCTGCAACCCGTGGTTCGACACGGACCCCTAAGTTACCATCCCGGCCCGCACGAACTGGCCGGCGCCGGCGCGGGCCACCCGGCCCTGGAGCTCCAGGTCGGTCAGCCTCGCGAGCAACGCCGCGCTGTCGAGGCCGCTCAGCGCGGCGAGGTCGTCGATGCCGTAGACCTCTCCCGCGTCCATGTGGCGAAGGACCGCGTCGGGCGCCTCCCGGGGCCGGACGCCGTCCCGAGACGCCGCCGCGCCGGTCTCCCCCCCGGCGGCGGCCTCCAGGCCCAGCTCCTCGACGACGTCGTCGGCGGTCTCCACGATCCGCGCCCCGTCCTTGAGCAGGGCATGGGCCCCGCGGTTCCGGCCGCTCAGCACGTTCCCGGGCACCGCCATGACGTCGCGCCCCTGCTCGAGGGCGAGCCGGGCGGTGATCAACGACCCGCTGCGCTCGGACGCCTCCACGACGACCACCGCCCGCGACAGCCCGCTGATGAGGCGGTTGCGCTGCGGAAAGTACGCGGGTCGCGGCGTCGTCCCCGGCGGGAGCTCGCTCACGAGCAGGCCGCCCCGCGAGATGTCGCCCGCGAGGCCGGCGTGCTCGGGCGGGTAGACGACATCGACGCCCGACCCCAGGACCGCGATCGTCCGGCCGCCCGCGGACAGCACGCCCCGGTGGGCGGCGGAATCGACCCCTCGCGCCAGCCCGCTGACGACGGTGACCCCCCGCGACGCGAGGTCCGCGGCCAGGCCCCGGCCGACCTCGCAGGCGTAGACCGTGCCGGCGCGGGAGCCGACGACGGCGACCGCGGGCCCGTCCAGGGCGGCCCCGTCGCCCCGCAGCCACAGCACCGGGGGCGGATCGTGAATCGCCGCGAGCAACGCCGGATACCGCCGGTCCTCCCAGGGCACGGCGGCGATGCGGCCGGCGCTCGCAGCGGCCAGCGCGGTCCGCGCCCGGGTCCGAGCCGCCGCCAGGCGGGCGGGCGTCGCCAGCCGGGGAGCGATGCCCGCCACGACGGCGGCCAGCGTGGCGCCGGACCCGAGCCGGGCGGCGCCGTGCGGATCCGACAGCCAGCCGGCGATGGCGCGGCGGCCGCCCCCGCGCCACCAGATCATGGCCAGGGCGACCCAGTCGTCCAGCGTCATCCTCCCGCCTTCCGCGACCGCCGCCAGCGGGGCCCGGCGCACTCGACCGGCGCCCCGGGTCGGCATCTCCGGCGGCCAGAACGATACGGGGACCGCCGCCCCGCGAGCGAACGGGAACGGGCCGTACCGCAGGTTTCGGCAGCGTTGAGCTGGAGGAGGCGACCCGGGCTGACCCCGCCCGGCGAACGGCACCCGACCGCGTCAACGCGCAACCGGCGTGCCCGACCCGATTCCGAGTATACCTCGGGCTCGCGGCGCGATCCGCCGCGACGCGGGCCGGTTCAGGCTTGCGCCGGCGACGGGCGACTGGCTATAGTGGACTTGAGCGGATGGTGCGAACCACACTGGCGGTCCTGATCCTCGTCATCGCCTCCGGCGCCGCGGCGCCCCGCGCCCAGGATCGCTCGGATGCGCAGGCGCAGGTCGACTTCGGCATCGAGGTGGCCAGACGCGGCCTCTGGAACGAAGCGATCTTCCGCTGGGAACGCGCGATAGACATCGATCCGACTTACGCCGAGGCCTGGAACAACCTCGCCATCGCCTTCGAACAGCAGGGGGAGCTCGACAAGGCCCGCGAGGCGTACGAGAACGCCCTCGACCTCGCTCCGAACAACCTGGCCATCGAGCAGAACTTCGATCTCTTTCTGGAAGTGAATGACCGTGTCAGCCAAAGCTCTCGTTAGTCTCGGTTGCCTCGGGCTGCTCGCCGGGTGCACCTCCTTCTACGACGTGGCCATCGAGACCCCGCTGACGCCGAAGCTGGACATCTCGAGGTTCCAGCGGGTGCTGATCGCCGGCTTCGTCTCCGGCGGCTCGGAGGACGTCGACGCCAACCTCGAGACGGCGCGGCTGCTTCGGAGTCAGCTGCGCCGCAACTCGGAGCTGAGGGTCGTCGATGCCGACGTCCTGCCGCTGATCGAGCTCTCGGCCGAGCAGGGCGGGGGGCCGGAGCCCTCTCCCGACCAGGAGAGGGTCCCCGACGGGCTCGCGCCGGCCGGAGGCTCCGGCGACGCCGAACCGATCGAGGACGACGACTCGATGAGCGAAGAGGACCTCGAGAGCTACGAGACCATCTTCGCCAACATCGGCTTCTGGCGCGACCTCGGCGAGGAGTACCAGGATCCCCTGATCCTGACCGGCACCGTCTACTTCTCGCCGCACGCCCGCTCGGGCATGGTGACGAGCCAGCGCGAGGTCTACGACTCGTTCGGGCGGCGGCGCACCGTGCCGGTGCGGACCTACCGCGACCGCCGCGGCTTCGTGCTGAGCCCGAAGTTCATCTTCATCGACGGCTCGACCGGCACGACGCTCTACACCGAGCGCCACCGCGAGGAGATCCTCTACGACGCGTCGCAGAACACGCCGGCCCTCTCGTCCTACTTCGAGCTGATGGACCGGCTGCTGCCGTCGGTGCTCGGCGCGTTCAGCACCCAGAGCGTGCGCGGAACCCGCACGCTGCTGCGGTAGGCAGGCTCCGTCAGCTTTACAGACTCGCCGGGCGCGAGTACCCTGATAGGCGTACGGGGTGCGTGGCCGCGCCTCGAGATGAGGAACGAAAGGGTCTAGCGCGTGTACGCCATCATTCAAGCCGCCGGACACCAGTACAGGGTGGAACCGGGGCAGGTGCTCGACATCGACCGGATCGGCTCGGAACCGGGGGAGACGGTCACGTTCGACCAGGTGTTGCTGCTCGGCCGGGACGACGGCACCGTCGCCGCCGGCAACCCGACCGTCCCGGGGGCGACCGTCACCGGGTTCGTGGACGCCCAGGCCCGCGGGCCCAAGATCCGGGTGTTCAAGCACAAGCGGCGCAAGGGGATGCGGCGCACCCGCGGACACCGGACCGACCTCACGCGCGTCCGCATCAGCGACATCTCCGATTCCGTCGGCGACATCTCCGATTCCGACGACTGAGGCAGTCATGGCACACAAGAAGGGGCAAGGCAGCTCGCGGAACGGCCGTGACAGCAATGCCCAGCGTCTCGGCGTGAAGCGCTTCGACGGCAACGTCGTCACCGGCGGCTCGATCCTGGTGCGGCAACGCGGACAGCGGTTCCGCCCCGGCCTCAACGTCGGCATCGGCAAGGACGACACCCTCTTCGCCAAGATTGGCGGCCGCGTGCGGTTCGAGGACCACGGAGGCCGCGGCCGGGCCATCAGCGTGTTGCCGCTCGAGTCCTGACTCCATCTCCGGGCATGTTCGTCGACGAGGTCGACATCCACGTGACCGCCGGTGACGGCGGGCATGGGTGCCTGAGCTTTCGTCGCGAGAAGTCGGCTCCCCGCGGGGGGCCCGACGGCGGTGACGGCGGCGCCGGCGGTTCGGTCCGCCTGGTGGCCAGCCCCCACCTGAACACCCTCGTCAACTACCGTTTCCATCCCACCTACTCGGCCCGGCGCGGCGCCCACGGGAGCGGTTCGAGCCGGACGGGCCGGAGCGGCCAGGATCTCGATCTGGAGGTGCCGGTGGGCACCGTCGCGTTCGAGCACCGCGACGACGCCCTCGTGGAGCTCGCCGACCTCGTCGAGCCCGGGCAGCGGGTGATCGTCGCGCGCGGCGGGCGCGGGGGGCGGGGAAACCGGCACTTCGTCGGCCCCACCAATCAGGCCCCGCGGCGCACCGAGCCCGGCCGGCCGGGCGAGCAACGGCATCTGCGGCTGCAGCTGAAGCTGCTGGCCGACGTGGGGCTCGTCGGCTTCCCGAACGTCGGGAAGTCGACCCTGATCGCGCGGGTCTCCGCCGCGCGGCCGAAGATCGCCGACTATCCCTTCACGACCCTCACCCCCAATCTGGGCGTGGTCGACCTCGGCGACGACCGGAGCTTCGTGGTCGCCGACGTCCCCGGCCTCATTGCCGGGGCCCACACCGGGCACGGCCTCGGGGACCGGTTCCTGGGACACCTGGAGCGCACTCGGGTCCTCGCCCACCTCGTCGACGTTTCGTCGCTCAGCGGGCGGGACCCTTGCGCGGACTTCGACGTCGTGTGCCGCGAGCTGGCCAGCTTCCGAGGAGACGGCGGGGGCGAGGACGCCCGGGGTCCGTTGTCGGACAAGCCCCAGATCGTGGTGGCGAACAAGATCGACGCGCTCGACGAGCCGGTCCGGCTCGATCGGCTTCGCGCCCACGCGCAGCGCCGCGGCCTCGACGTCCACGCGATCTCCGGGGTCACGGGACAGGGAGTCTCGGGCCTCCTCGAAGCGATCTGGGCCCTCTACCGCAACACGGCCGCCGGCATCGACGCCGCCGGCAGACCCGCATGAGTGAAGCGACCCGCCGCATCGGCATCCTCGGGGGACGGTTCGACCCGATTCACCGCGGCCACCTCGCCACCGCGACGGCGGCGCGGCGGCGCCTGCAGCTCGACCGGGTGTTGATGCTGCCCTCGCGGCTCTCGCCGCACCGGAAGCGACCGGCCGGGGCCAGCGGCGACGACCGGTTGGCGATGGTGGCCCTGGCCGCGCACGACCACCCCTCCCTCGAACCGTGCGACCTCGAGCTGACCGGCGAGGCGCCCTCCTACACCGCGACGACGCTGCATCGGCTGCACGAGCGCGGCCACCCGCGCACCTCGCTGTTCTTCATCGTCGGAGCCGACGCCTTCGCCGACATCGCCGACTGGCACGACTACCCGCGCCTCCTCGACGCGGCCCACTTCGTGGTCGTCTCGCGGCCGGGCCATCCCGTGGCCGCGCTGCCCGATGCGCTCCCGGCCCTGCGGCCGCGCCTGCGGCCGGTCACGAACGACGCCGGGCCGGGCGACGGCGAGGCAGCGCGCCGGCCGTGCGTGTTCCTGATCGACGCGGTCACCCCCGACATCTCTTCCACCGACATCCGCACGCGCCTGGCGAACGGGCAGCCTCTCGAGGGACGGGTGCCGGCGGCGGTGGCCGCGTACATGGACCGCCGGCGGCTCTACGCACGCGAACCGGTGGCGAGAGACTTGCATGACTGACCACGAGGCGTCGCACGATGCGACGGAATCGCTGCCGGAGGCGCTCCGAGAGGCGGCCGAGGCGGCGCGGGACCGGAAGGCGGAGGAGCTGCTGGTCCTCGATCTGCGCGGGTCCGACGCCTTCACCGACCACTTCCTGATCTGCTCCGGCCGGACCCCGAGGCAGGTCACGGCGATCGTCGACGGCATCGTGGGCCGGCTCAAGGCGATCGGGGTACGGCCCGCGAACGTCGAGGGCTACACGGCGGCCAACTGGGTGCTGATCGACTGTTTCGACTTCATCGTCCATGTCTTCACCCCCGACACCCGACGCTTCTACGCGCTCGAGCGGCTCTGGGGGAACGCCGTCCGCCGGGAGGTGTAGGAGCGCGCCGGAACCGCGGCCGCCCCGCCGCGGGCTCACTCTCGAGCCGGCGCGCATCGCCCGCCGACCGCCGGAGGCATCGGATGCCCGACCAAGCGCCGGACCCCGGCGACTCGTACCGGCGCGCATCGCCCGCCGACTCGCGGAGGCGGGACGGCACGGCCTGGACGCCCTGCTCGCGGTGCTCCTGGCGCCGGGCTGCGCGGTGTGCGCGACCGTGCTCGACGCACCCACCCGCGGGCCGGTCTGCGCGGCGTGCTGGCGGACCGTGCCCCGCATCACCCCCCCCGTCTGCGACGGCTGCGGCGAGCCGCTGCCGGCCGGGTCCACGGAGGCCTCGCCGCCCTTGCGCTGCCGCCGCTGCCGGCGCCCGCACGCGCTGATTCGGCGCCGGCGGGCGGTGGGCCCCTACGAGGGAAGCCTGCGCCGACTCGTGCACGCCCTGAAGTACGAGCAGCGCCATACCCTGGCGCGCCCCCTGGGATACCTGATGCGGCAGTCCGCGGAGGCGATGCTGGCCGACACCGACTGCGTGGTGGCGGTCCCGCTGCACCCCCGGCGGCAGCGCGCCCGGGGCTTCAATCAGGCGGCGGCGCTGGCCGCCCGACTCGGCCCTCCGGTGGTCGACGCCCTCCGCCGCACCCGGGCCACGGCGCCGCAGTCGGAGCTTCCGGCCGGGCAGCGCCGCCGCAACGTGCGGGGAGCCTTCGCCCCGGTCCGACGGATCGCAATCCGCCCCGGCCGGGCCGCCGTCGAGGGTGCGTGCGTGATGCTGGTGGACGACGTCACCACCACGGGGGCGACGCTCGACGCCTGCGCCCGCGTCCTGCGGCGCGCCGGGGCCCGCGAGGTGCGGGCGCTCACGCTGGCAAGAGCCGTTCGGCGAGCGCGGCCATGATGTCGTCGGCGACCTCTGCCTTGCCGCGGCTGCCGTCCACCCGGATCCAGCCGTCCTGCTCCGCCTGTCGCAGATAGCTGGCCCGGACCCGCGTGAGCAGCGCGACGTCGCGTTCGTACCGGTCCAGCCCGACCGCCTTCCGGGTGGCCGCCAGCTCCGGGGGAATGTCGAGCAGGACGGTGACGTCGGGGGGCGGCAGGAACCGCTGCATCTCGGTGAGCCACTCGACGTCCAGGCCCTGCGCTTCGCCGTAGGCCACGCTCGAGGCCACGTACCGGTCGCAGACGACGATGATGCCCGCCTCGAGCCATCGCACCAGGTCGGCCTTGCGCTCGTGCCGATTGGCGACGTACAGGAGCTGCATGACGTCGGGACCGTAGTCCCGCTCCCCCTGCAGCGCGCGCGCGATCTCCTCCCCGATGGAGGTGCCGTAGTCCGGGAACGACTCGACACGCGCCCGCCGGCCGCCTTCCCGCAGCCCGTCGCGCAGCAGCTGCGCCTGCGTTTCCTTTCCCGCCTGATCGAGTCCTTCCAGCGCAATCAACATCGGCTCTCTCCCGCAAGCTGCTCGTCGATCGTCTGCCGGCGGCGCACGACCCGCCAGGCCCCGCCGTCGACCAGAACCTCGGCCGGCAGCGGATGCCGATTGTAGTTGGACGCCATCGCCGCGCCATAGGCCCCGGCGTCGAACACCGCGACCCGCGCGCCCACCGCGGGCAGCGGCAGCCGCCGCTCGACCCCGAAGACGTCGGAAGACTCGCAGATGGGGCCGACGACGTCGCAGGTCACCACGTCGGCCTCGCGCTCCTCCACGAGGGCGATCCGGTGGTACGCCCCGTACAGCGCCGGCCGCATCAGCTCGCTCATGCCGGCGTCGAGCACCACGAACCAGACGCCGTCGGCCCGGGGCTTCACGTCGACCACCGACCCCAGCAGGACCCCGGCCGGGCCGACGACGGCGCGGCCCGGCTCGACGATCAGGGTCAGCCCCGACGGCCGCACCGCCTCGACGAGCGCCGCCGCGTAGGCCTCCACCGACGGCGGCTGCTCGCTGGCGGCCCCGTCGTAGGCGATGCCGAGCCCGCCGCCGAGATCGAGGTGCTCCAGCGCCACGCCGTCGCCCGCCAGCTCGCGCGCCAGGTCGACCGCCGCCGCCGCGGCCCGCCGCAGCGGCCCGAGCCCGAGCATCTGGGACCCGACGTGGACGTGGAGCCCGGCGAAGCGGAGCCCTCCGCGGCGGGCGGCTTCGCGCGCAATCGAGCGGGCTTCGCGGATCGCGACCCCGAACTTGTGCCGGCTGAGGCCGGTGGAGATGTGGGGATGGCTCTCGGCCGCGACGTCGGGGTTGACTCGGAGGGCGACCGCCGCGGTGGTCCCCCGCCGCCGGGCCGCCGCCGCGATCCGCTCCAGCTCGCCCGCCGACTCCGCGTTGATCGCCTTGACCCCCAGCCCCACCGCCCGGTCGAGCTCGGCCGGCGTCTTCCCCACCCCCGTGAAGACGATGTCCCCGGGAGAGAACCCGGCCCTGAGGGCCACCTCGATCTCCCCGCCGGAGTTGGCGTCGACGAGCCCGCCGGCCGAACGGACGACCTCGACCACGGCCAGGTTGGAGTTGGCCTTGAGCGCGTAATGGACGGCGTGCGGCCAGGGGTCGAGCGCGGCCCGGAAGCGGCGCACCCGCTCGCGTATCGCGGCCGCGCCGTAGACGTAGACCGGCGTGCCGACCTCCGACGCAATCGCGGCCAGCGGCACCCCGTCGCATCCCCATCCCCGACCGTCGCGCGCGAAGCCTGACATCGAACGCGCATTGTACGGCACCGCGCCACGGGCCGGCACGGCGCCCCGCGTTCCGCCCGGCGGGGGCCGAAGGGCGCGGGCGCCGCGACGCACGCGCGCATTGACCGCGCTCGACGGCGCCGCTATACTCCGGCGATCCGCTTTCGCCCGCCTGCCAGCGACCCATGCTCGCGAGCTCCGCGACCCCGTCATCCGAATCCATCGACGAGCTGATCGCAAGGTGCCTCGCGGGGGACGAACGCGCCTGGGATCGGATAGTGACCCTGCACTGGCGCCGGGTCTTCAACGTCGCCTACAAGTTCGTGGGCCGGCACGATCAGGCGGAGGACCTCGCCCAGGACATCTTCCTGAAGATCTTCAAGGCCCTGGGCACCTTCGACCGGCGCGCCAACTTCCAGACGTGGCTCGTCAGCGTCAGCCGCAACCTGTGCATCGACCACTACCGCAGCGTCCGCAAGGAGCGCGAGCTGATGGACCGGAGCGTCGACGCGGAGGACCTCTCCCCCGCCAGCCGGGAGCCGGACGCCCTCGCCGCACTGGAGAGGAACCATCGCCGGAAGCTGCTGCATCGGGCGCTCGCGCAGCTCCCCGACACCTTGCGCACCGCGGTCCTGATGCGCGACATTCAGGAGCACTCGTACCGGGAAATCGCCGTCCGGCTGGACCTTCCGGAGGGCACCGTGAAGTCGCGGATCAACCGCGGCCGCCACGAGCTGGCCCGGCAGATCCGCCGCCTGACCTCCGAAGCCGAGCAGCAGGGCCGTCAGGCCCGCAGCCAGGAGTGACCATGAAGCTCACCACGGAACACAACGGCGGCGTCGCCATCGTCCGCGTCGGCGAGACGCGGCTGGTGTACCCCCTGTTGCCGACGTTCGCGGAAACGGTCACGACGATGATCGCCGACGGCACCCACAACGTGCTCATCGATCTCTCGCCGGTCGTCTACGTCGACAGCGCCTCGATCGGCTGCCTGATGGACCTGTACAAGAGGTCGGCGGCGGCCGGGGGCACGCTGAAGCTCGCGAACGTTCAGAAGCGGGTGGAGACGATGTTGACGATGACGGGCGCGCAGCACTTCATCGAGATCCATGGCGACGAGCCCGGTGCGCTCGCGGCCTTCGGGGGGTGACATGCGCAGCATCACCACGACCGGTGGCATCTCGCTGCCCCTCGACGGCGATCTGCTGGCGATGCTCGAGACGCTGTACAAGGAGCTGACCACCCGCTACGCGCTCGATCGCACGTTCGAGGACACCGTCCGCGAGATCGACCACCTGCTCTCCCAGATGACCGAGGAGGAACGGCGCACCTATCTCGCCGAGAGCCTCTTCCTCAACACCGTCACCTACGAGAACGAGCGCCTGGGCGCGTACATGCGGAAGGTCACCGGAAACGCCTGACGGTTGCGGCGGCGAAGCGGCAGGGTCAGTTGGTGACCGCGGTGGGCGCCTTGGCGGCGACCGCGGCGGCAGGGTCGGGCTCGAGCCCCGGCGACTCGACGAGGCGCCACGCGGCCGTCTCCTGCAGGAGCTTCTCGGCGAAGGCGGTATGCAGCCCGTGACCGCCCCGGTGCGCGACGAGATGGCCGATGACCGGATGACCCACCAGGGCGAGGTCTCCGATCGCGTCCAGAATCTTGTGGCGGACGAACTCGTCCTCGAATCGCAACCGGCTGTTGAGGATGCCGGTGTCGCCGAGCACCACCGCGTTGTCGAGCGACCCCCCCAGGGCGAGGCCCTTCCGGCGGAGCATCTCGACTTCCTTGAGGAACCCGAAGGTGCGGGCCGGCGCGATCTCGTCGACGAACGACGCCTCCGTCACCGCGACGGTGCGGCTCATGTGCCGGAGCATCGGGTGGTCGAAGCTGATGCTGTAGGTCACCTTGAAGTGGTCCGACGGATAGAGGGCGATGCGCTTGTCGCCGTGCGACAGCGACACCGGCCGCAGCACCTTGAGATAGCGCCTCGGCTCGGCCAGCCGCCGGAGCCCCGCCTCGTGCAGGAGGTAGACGAAAGACGCCGCGCTCCCGTCCATGATCGGCACTTCGGGCTGGTCGAGGTCGACGACGACGTTGTCCACGCCGAGGCCGGCCAGGGCCGCCAGGAGGTGCTCTACCGTCCTCACCGTCTCGGCGTTCCGCGACAACCCGGTGGCGTAGTGCAGACGGTCGACGTTGTCCACGGTCGCGGGTATCTCGACCCCGTCGAGGTCGGCGCGGCGGAAGCGGATGCCGCTGCCGGCGGCGGCGGGCCGCAACGACAACGTGACCCTCCGGCCCGAGTGCAACCCGATGCCCGTGCAGGACACGGAACGTCTGACAGTGTGCTGAGAGTGAGTCACGGAGCGGCGGCCTCCAGGGGGCGGGGCGGACGACGGGGCGCCAACCGGATACGCGCCCTGCACGGGTTATCGGCATGTTCCTCGAATGTCATGCGCGACTGCCCTGAAGTCAAGGTAACACATCTGTCACGCCTGCGTCAGTCGACCACGGCGGGGCTCCCGGTCTCCCGCTCCCGGCAGACGGCGGGGCAGCTGCCGCAGCGTCTCGGGGAGCCCCGGCGGGCTGTCAATCGGCGGGCCGAGGCGCGGCGGGCGCACGGACGGCTGCGCCATGCGCGGCACGCGTTCACGATGCCAACAGCTCAGCCAGGCATCGGCCGGTCGCGGACTCGGGCTCGGCCGCGACCTCCTCCGGCGTTCCCGCCGCAACGACCCGGCCGCCGCCCTCGCCGCCCCCGGGGCCGAGGTCGATCACCCGATCGGCACTCTTGATGACGTCGAGGTGGTGCTCGATCACGACCACCGTATTGCCCTGGTCGACCAGCTTCTGCAGCACGTCGAGCAGCTTGCGGGTGTCTTCGAAGTGCAGGCCGGTGGTCGGCTCGTCGAGGATGTGGACGGTACGGCCGGTGCTCCGGCGGGACAGCTCCTTCGCCAGCTTGATCCGTTGCGACTCGCCGCCGGACAAGGTCGTGGCCGACTGCCCCAGCGTGATGTAGCCGAGCCCGACGTCCTGCAGGGTGCGAAGCTTGGCCGCGACCGCGGGCACGTTCTCGAGCAGGGGCAGGGCCTGGTCGACGGTCAGCTCCAGGACGTCGGCGATGGAAGCCCCTCGATACCGGACCTCCAGCGTCTCGCGGTTGTAGCGGCGTCCCTTGCACTGCTCGCAGGTGACGTAGACGTCGGGCAGGAAGTGCATCTCGATGGCCTTGACCCCGCCCCCCTGACAGGCCTCGCACCGTCCGCCCTTGACGTTGAAGGAGAACCGCCCCGGCCGGTAGCCTCGGGCGCGCGCCTCCGCCAGCATCGCGAACAGCTCGCGGATGAGCGTGAAGAGCCCGGTGTAGGTGGCGGGGTTCGACCGGGGCGTCCGGCCGATGGCGGCCTGGTCGATCTGGATGACCTTGTCGACGAGATCGGCGCCGTCGATGCCCCGGTGGGCGCCCGGCGGCGCGGTGGCGCGATACAGATCGCGGGCCAGCGCACGATACAGGATGTCGTTGACGAGGGTCGACTTCCCCGAACCGCTCACGCCGGCTATCACCGTGAACAGCCCCAACGGGATGGCGATGTCGACGTCCTTGAGGTTGTTGGCGCGCGCCCCCCGGATGACGAGCTCCCCGCGCAGCGCCGCACGGCGCGCGGAGGGGACGGGAATACTGCGTTCCCCCCGCAGGTAGCGCCCGGTCATCGACGGATGCCCGTTGGCGAGCAGCTCCGCCGGCGTCCCCTGGAACATCACCTCTCCGCCGTGCACCCCCGCCCCGGGACCGAGATCGACCACGTAGTCGGCGGCCCGGATGGTCTCCTCGTCGTGCTCGACGACCACGACGGTGTTCCCGAGGTCGCGCAGCCGGCCAAGCGTCGACAGCAGCCGCCGGTTGTCCCGCTGATGCAGCCCGATGGACGGCTCGTCGAGCACGTAGAGCACACCGGTGAGATTGGCGCCGATCTGGGTGGCGAGCCGTATCCGTTGCCCTTCTCCCCCCGACAGGGTGGCCGCGCTCCGGGCCAGCGTGAGGTACCCGACGCCGACGTCGGTGAGGAACCGGACCCGGTCGCGGATCTCGCGAAGCACCCGGCCGGCAATCAGCTCCTCCCGCTCCGACAGCTCGATGGCGGCCAGCGCCGCGTCCGCCTCGGCCAGGGGCAGCCGGGTGTAGTCGGCGATCGTCGATCCCTTCACGCGCACCGCCCGGCTCTCGGGCCGGAGACGCTCTCCGCGGCAGGCGGGGCACGCCTGCAGGGCACGAAGCGGCTCGAGGGCCTCCTGCTGGGCCCAGGTTCCCGTCTCGTAGCGCCGCTGCAGGTTCGGCAGGATTCCCTCGAAGTCGCGCCCGAACGGCTCGCGCCGCCGCCCCGCGCGCCGGTTGCCGCCCTCCTCCGGTCGCTTCGCCGAGGCGGACGGACCATGCAGCAGGGTGTCGCGGTGCCGCCGGGGCAGCCGCTCGAACGGGGTGTCGAGGTCGATGCCGAAGTGGCGGCTCAACCCCGAGAGCGCCTCCCGCACCAGCTTGGCGTCGCCGTCGGCCCACGGGGCGACCGCCCCCTCGTTCAACGACTTCGCGCCGTCGGGCACGATGCGGACGGGGTCGAAGTCGTCGACGGCCCCGAGGCCCTGACAGGCGGTGCAGGCGCCCTGGGGCGAGTTGAACGAGAACACCCGCGGCGTGATCTCGGGCACGCTGACGCCGCACTGCACGCAGGCCAGCCGCCGCGAGAACAGACGGTCGCCGCCCCCCAAAGTGTTGACGATCACGACGTCGTCGGCGAGGCCCAGCGCGAGCTCGATGCCGTTTCGCAGCCGGCGCTCCACCCCGGCTCGAATCACCAGCCGGTCGACCAGCACCGCGATGTCGTGGTTTCGGCGGCGCTCGAGCTTGATGTCCTCGTCGAGCGATCGGACCCGGCCGTCGACCCTGACCCTCACGAACCCCCGGGCCCGGAGCCCCGCGAGGTCCTTCTTGAACTCGCCCTTGCGGCCGCGCACGATCGGCGCCAGCACGTTGATGCGCTCGTCGGTCGGGCCGCCCAGCACCATCTCGACGATGCGGTCGACCGACTGCCGGGCAATCGGCCGCTCGCACTCGGGGCAGTGCGGCACGCCGACGTTGGCGAACAGCAGCCGCAGGTAGTCGTAAATCTCGGTGACGGTGCCGACGGTGGAGCGGGGGTTCGACCCCGTGGTCTTCTGGTCGATGGAGATGGCGGGCGAGAGCCCGTCGATGAGGTCGACGTCCGGCTTCTCGACCTGTTCGAGGAACTGGCGGGCGTAGGCCGACAGCGATTCCACGTATCGCCGCTGCCCTTCGGCATAGATCGTGTCGAACGCGAGAGACGACTTGCCCGACCCGGAGAGCCCGGTGACGACGACGAAGCGGTCGCGCGGCAGACTGACGTCGACGCTCTTCAGGTTGTGGACGCGGGCTCCTCGTACCTCGATGCGATCGTGAGCCATTGCCGTGATCAAGTCTCGACCCGACGGGCCGCACTCACCGGCAATCCCGGCCGCCGCCCCAACCCGTGATGCTATCACGCCGCCGAGCCCCGGGCAGGACCCGCGGCTGGATGCGGGCTCCCCGGGACACGGACGACGAACACCCTCCCCGTGCGCCAGGCGCGCGAGAGCCTGGAAACGGGCAGGGCCCGGGCGCATCGGCCCCTGATATGGATCGCTGCCCTCAGCCCGGCTCGGGCAGCCGCTCGAACCGGTACACCCGATCGTCGGAAGCCACGACGGCGCCGCCGCGCCCGTCGAAGGCGACCCCGACCAGGGACGGCGCCGCCACCACCTGCTCGGCCTCGTCGACGCCCCGAATGCGGTAGAGGCCGCTCGCCCCGACCAGCGCCTCGACGACGTGGAGCGTCCCCCGGTCGTCGAAGGCCAGACCCTGCGGCCGGCCGAACCCCTGGTAGATCGTGGTGACGGCGCCCGTGCGGTCGATGCGATACACCGCGTCGCGGGTGGCCAGCGTGGGGGCGGTCACATGAAGGTCGCCGGAGGGAGCCATTCCGAGGTGGAACGCGGCCACGCTGGGGGGCAGAGTTGCGAACGGCGACACCTCTCCCGACGGGGTGACCTTGAAGATCGTGCCGGACCGGTCGCCGACGAACAGCGTGCCGGCGTCGTCGAAAGCCAACCCGCAGGCCACCCCCAGCTCCGCCGCCAGCTGCTTCCGCCGTCCGTCGCGGTCGACCCGGAACACCGCCCCGTCGAAGCGGCTCGACACGAACAGGCGGCCGAGCGGATCGAGGGCGAGGGACGTCGGGTTCGTGATGCCGGTCGCGAAGGGCTCGCGAAAGCCGTCCCGCCGGAGCCGGAACACCGACACCGGCGCCGACTCGCCGCGCGTCCCGCTGTAGGTCAGGAAGAGCGTGCCCTCGGCATCGATGACCGGGCTGTCCACCTGGTGCACGCCGGTGGCGACCTGCGCACCGACCTCGAGCCGGGCGGACTCGCCGGGGACGGTGCCGAGCCGGACCGGCATGGAGCCGCCGGCCGCCTCGGCGGGCACGATGCAGGCCACCCGGTTCCTGCCGGCGTACACCACCCGCGCCGGACGGTCGTCGATCCAGACCTCGGGCAACCCGTCGCCGTCCCCCCCGACGCCGGGTCCGTGGACGGCAATCCGCCCCCCGGCGACCGCCGCCGGCGGGTGCACGGAAGTGATGCGCGGGCCGGAAGCCTGAGTCATGAACGACGACGGCATGGACGGCCGCGAGCTGGCGCGGCCACGGAGCCGACCCCTACGCGGGGTCCAATTCGACGCTCCAGTAGAGATAGTCCCGCCAGCTCGCGGGGGTATCGCGCAAGGCGACGGCGATGCGCACGGTCGCCGGCCGCATCGGGCGCCGGGGCGTCCGCATCACCCGCATGCCGGCCTCGGCGGGCGTGCGCCCGCCCTTGCGGCGGTTGCACGTCACACAGGACGTGACGATGTTCTCCCAGTCCTTCCGCCCCCCGTAGCGCACCGGAATCACGTGGTCGAACGTCAGCTCGCCGGGCGGGAACCCGCGGCCGCAGTACTGGCAGGCATGGTCGTCGCGGGCATAGATGTTGGCGCGCGAGAACGGCACGAGGTTGAAGTGGCGCTTGATCGTGATGTAGCTCAGCAGCCGAATCACCGAGGGCAGCTTCACCGTCAGCGAGACCGAGCGCACCTCGCGATCATAGACCGAGAGCACCTCGACCTTCCCCTGACACCACAGCCTGATGGCCCGCCGCCAGTCGACGACCTTGAGCGGCTCGTAGGTCGCATTGAGCAGCAGAACGTGCTCCATGGGTCTCGCTACCGTTCGGGTTGCCGAGCAAAAGGGTTGATTTTGCCTGAATCCGATGTTCCCTGTCAAGCGGCTCGGTATCTCGTAACGCCTTGCCGCGTAACAACTTATGACATGGCCACGGTTTCGCCCCTATCGCCACCGGACCGAGCGCCGACAATAGGAGACGTGCGCCGATACCTCTGGTGTCCGCTGGTTCTCGTCCTCGCCGGATGCGCGATCCGCCCCGGCGCGACCCCCCAGCCGTTCCCCAGACCGAGCTTCGCGCCGGCGGATCTGCCGGTCACGGCGGCCGGGGGCCGGCCGGCGCCGGAGGCGGTCACGTCGACCGCCATCGAGTACGTGGGGGTCCCGTACCGTTGGGGCGGCACCACCCCCCGGGGGTTCGACTGCAGCGGATTCACCTACTACGTCTTCAGCCGCCACGGCATGGAGCTGCCGCGGGTGGCGGCCGATCAGTACCGGGTCGGCACGCCGGTCGACCGCGGGGCGGTCCGGCCGGGAGACTTGCTGTTCTTCGAGACCATCTCCGAGGGGCCGTCGCACGTGGCGCTGGCCCTCGACGGCGATCAGTTCGTCCACGCGCCGTCGAGGCGGGGAAAGGTCCGCGTGGAGCGCCTGAGCTCGCACTACTGGGCCAGCCGCTACCTGGGCGCCCGGCGGGTGCTCTGAGGCTCCCGGCTCGGCCCGCGGGAGTGGCCGCGACGACTCCTAGACGCCCGCCGGCGCGGCCGCGAACAGCTCGATCTGCCGGCGGATCTCGTCCGCCGCGTCTGCGCCGACCGGCGCCAGGGGGCGGCGCGGACGCCCGCCGACGTAGCCGAGCTCGGTCAGGGCCGCCTTCAGCCCGGGAATGCCGTGCGCGGAGGTCACCAGCCTCGCCAGGGGGACGACCTGCCGCTGCAGGGCCCGCGCCTCGTCGTGGCGGCCGGCCGCCGCGTGCTCGTAGATGCGCACGCAGGCGTCCGGGATCGCGCACGCGAGGGCCAGGATGCCGCCGCTCGCGCCGAGAGCCAGACTCGCATAGAACGTCGGCGCCGACCCGACGAGGACGCTGAAGCCTTCCCGGGCCGCCCCGATCAGATCGCCGACGTAGCCCATGTCGGGGCCCGACTCCTTGAGCCCGACGATGTTCGGGTGATCGACCAGCTCGGCGACCGCGCCGACCGGCAGCGTCACGCCGGTGAGGGCCGAGAAGTTGTAGAGAATCACCGGCACCGGGGACGCATCGGCCACCGCCGCATAGTGGCGGACGAAGGCCTCGGTCGTGAGCTGCTTCTTGAAGTAGGACGGCGTCCGCACCAGCACGGCGTCGGCCCCGGCGTCCGCCGCCCGGCGCGAGGCCTCGATGGCGGCGCGCGTCGACTGGCGGCCGGTGCCGGCGACGAGCAGGCGGTCCCCGGGCATGCGCCCGCGCGCCTCCCGAATCAGCCGATCGGCCTCGTCGTCGTCGACGAGGGGCGCCTCGCCCGTCGATCCGAGCACGACGAGCCCGCGCAACGGCGACTCCATCCAGCGATCGATATTGGCGCGCCACGCGGCCGGATCGATGGCCTCGTCGTCGGTGAACGGGGTGGGAATCGGGGCAAGGACACCACGGATGATCATGATTCGACTCGCTGTCGGGCGCTTCCTCGTTCGCCTGGCCGCACGGGGGGGTTCTTCGACCCGCCGCCGGCTGCTTCCGTCGGCCCGCCGGCTGGGCCTGCCCGCCCGTTCCGGCGCAACGCAGATCGTGCTGCGAGCAGCTACGGTAGCGACGGTGACCCCGGTTGTCAAACGGAGGCCGTCAGGCGGGGCCGGCGCGGAAATCGTGGCCGGACGACCTTGCGGCGCCCTGGCTGTCTCGCCCGCGCACAAGGCAGGACCCGGCGGGGCCGTTCGAGAACGGCCCGGCCGGGTCGGGGGTGGGTCATGAGCGGATGCAAGCCGTGGCGCCGCCGATTGACTATCGACCGGCCAGGCCGGGTGAGGCTTGGAGAAGTGGCGCCCACCGGGTTCCCGGTCACCGCATCCGCGGACGCGGGAACCCGGCGGACGACACTCCCAGGTGCAATTTTTCTGCCAACATCAGGCGGCAACCGGCGAGTCAGCTCTCAACTCGTTGCTGGCAAAACACTTGCCTTGCGTATTTCGCCCACCCTCACACGGCGCGTTGCCGGCGCTGACTCCCCGGGAGGGGAACGGGACTTGCCAACGATGTCGATATCGCCCGCCGACACATACAGGTTTGGCGGAACGCGCCGGCCGCTTCGAGGCCGAGGCGGGCCGGGGCTCCTGGAGGGGGCTCAGCGAGGCGGCTCGCCGCGGGACCGATCCGCCCGCAACGCGTGCGTCAGAATTCGCGCCTCTTCGACCGCGCCCCCCCCGACCAGATGCCGTTGGATGATCTGCTCGAGCACGGGGGGATCGCACGCCCGGTACCAGACCCCCTCGGGGTAGACGAGGGCGATCGGCCCGCCCTCGCAGACCCGCAGGCAGTTGGCCTTGGTCCGCAGGACTCCGCCCCGATCGGACAGCCCAAGATCGCGCAGACGGCGCTTCAGATAGGTCCAGGCAGCCAGTCCGCGCTCGCGCTCGCAGCACTTCGGCGTGGTCTGGTCGGCGCAGAGCAGAATGTGCCGTTCGGCCGCGGTGACCCCGACCGCCGCGGCGGCGCGCCGCTGGCTCTCGACGGAGCCCTTCTCCGGGTCGGAATCGTTCATCTTGCGCACCTTCGCGCCCGGACGGGCAGCGGCCGGCCCCGCCGCATCCGCGGGGCACCGGGGGGGACGGACGGGCCGGTCGGCAGAGTCCCGGTAGCGGTAGTGGAATGAACCGCGCGACCCGCGTAGCATAGCACGCCATGAGCAAGCGCCCCGCCGCCGTCCTCGACCGCGCCATGACCGTCTTCCTCGCCGCCGTCGAGCGCGGCGGCAACGCGCTCCCCCATCCCGGCACCCTGTTCGCCCTGCTCGCGGGGGTCATCGTCGTCATCTCGGCCATCGCGGCCCGGACCGGCGTCGAGGTCGTCCATCCCGGCACCGGCGAGCTGATCCGGCCCGTGAGCCTCGCCACCGTCGAGGGGCTGCACCGCATCCTGACCGAGATGGTCACGAACTTCACGAGCTTCGCGCCCCTCGGCACCGTGCTCGTGGCGATGCTGGGCATCGGGGTCCTCGAGAGCAGCGGGCTCATCGGGGCCGCCCTGCGGCTGCTCGTGCTGTCGGCCCCGAAGCGGCTGCTCACCTTCGTGCTCGTCCTCGCCGGGGTCCTCTCGAACACCGCCAGCGAGATCGGCTACGTGCTGCTCGTGCCCCTCGGCGGCATCATCTTCCTCGGCGCGGGACGCCATCCCATGGCCGGGCTCGCGGCCGCCTTCGCCGGGGTGTCGGGCGGCTACAGCGCCAACCTGCTGCTCGGCACCATCGATCCCCTGCTGGCCGGCCTCTCCGAGGAGGCCGCCCGCATCGTCGACGACGGCTATCGGGTGAACCCCGCCGCCAACTACTACTTCATGGTGGTCTCCACGTTCATCATCGCGGGGGCGGGAACGTGGGTGACGGAGCGGGTGGTCATCCCCCGGCTGGGGCCCTACGAGGGCTCGGCCGAAACGAAGGAGGGCGATTCGGACGTCATGCGGGACCTCTCCGACGTCGAGAAGCGCGGCCTCTACGCCGCCCTGATCGCGACGGGGGTCTTCGTGCTGTTCCTGCTCTGGGGCACCGTGCCCGCCGACGGGTTCCTGCGGAACCCGGAGACGGGCGGACTGCTGCGCTCGCCCTTCCTCTCCGGCATCGTCGCGTTCATCTTTCTGGGGGGCCTCGTGATCGGCGTCGCCTACGGAGCGGTGACCGGCGCGTTCCGCAACGACGCCGACGTCATGAACGGCATGGGCAAGACCATCAGCACCCTCGGGACGTACCTCGTGCTGGTGTTCTTCGCGGCCCAGTTCGTCGCCTACTTCAACTGGACCAACCTCGGCCTGATCATGGCCGTCAAGGGCGCGGAGTGGCTGCGCAGCTCGGGGATGGGCGGGATCCCCCTCATGCTCAGCTTCGTGGTCCTCTCGTCCATCATCAACCTGTTCATGGGCAGCGCCTCGGCCAAGTGGGCGATCATGGCCCCGGTGTTCGTGCCCATGTTCATGCTCCTCGGCTACACGCCCGAGCTGACCCAGACCGCGTACCGCGTCGGCGACAGCACCACCAACATCATCGCCCCGATGATGTCCTACTTCGCCCTCATCGTCGCGTTCTTCGAGCGCTACGACCGGCGGTCGGGCATCGGCACGGTGGTCGCCACCATGCTCCCGTACACGGTGACGTTCCTCGCGTGCTGGTCGGTCCTGCTGATCGTCTGGATGCTGCTCGGCCTGCCGGTGGGGCCGGGCGCGGGACTGCGGATCGAGCCGTAGAAGCCCGCGTCTGCCCCACACCTGCGCCGACCGGCGCCTCGACGGGTCGGGTCCCCACCCGTCCGGAGCCGTCCACCGGTCCATTCGGCCGGGCTCGACGTCTGCCCGACCCCCGGCGTCCTGACGGTTCGACAGGGTGCGGAGGGACGGCTGCCTACCTCACGCCCGGCCGGGTCGTGCTGGCCCCGACATACGTGTAGTGGGTGCGGTGCTGCACATCCACGGCGCCCCGGCCCCGCACCCGCACCAGCAGCCGGCGGGTCTGGACCGTCGGGTCCGGATTGGTCAGGGCGAAGCCGAGAACGTAGTAGTCGCTCGTCTCGGCGTCGATCTCCCGGAACACGTCGTCGAAGTCGTTCCGGTTGACCATGGCCCGGCCGCCGGTCTGCTCGGCGAGCGACCGCAGGCTGTTCTGGGTCGTGAAGTTCCACGCGTCGAACGAGCCCCGGCCGGTCAGGAGGAAGTCAGCGGGCCCCGGCCTCGCGGCGACCAGGCCGCGGGGGTCGACGGTGTAGAACGCGGCGTTCGCCCGGTTCGCGGCGTCGGCGAGCTCGTCGATCCGCAACGCGAGCTCCCGGTAGCCCTCCAGGGCGCCCGGGCCGCGCATGAAGCCGTCGTCCTGCTCGGGGCGCGTGAGGCCCCTGAGTGTCGCCCACGGGTCCGCATCCCCGTCGCCATGGTAGCCCCTGCGCTCCGGCAGGAAGGGATTCAGGTCGTAGCCGCTGCTGAAGTAGACGACCACCTTGCGCAGGTGCTGGACCTGCTCCAGGCTCTCGACGACCTTGCGTATCGTCGTGAACGCGGCCCCGGCGCGCACCATCAGCTCGGGCGTGAAGCCGGGCATCGGCGGGAAGTTCTCGATCAGATCGTTGGGGTCGAAGCCGTCGCCGACGATGCGCTCGGCCGTCGACCGGAGCACACCGCGGTCCGTGGTCACGCCGACCGCGATCGACGACGGTCCGGTGGACACGACCGCGAACTGGTCGCCCTCGTGAATGAGGTTCTCGGCCATCTCCGTGAACGCCATGCGTGCGCGCGGCGTCAGCTCCCCCGCGATGTGCAGGTCATCGACGAGAATGATGAAGAGCCGGCCGGTCAGATCGTCGGAGGGGCGCGGCGGCGGCGGCAGGAGGATACCGTCCTGCGACCGCAGGCCCGACGCGAGCTGCTCGCTGACGCGCCCGCTCTGCACGCGCACGAGCGAGGCGACCTCCCGCACCTCGCCCTCGTCCACGACCACGAAGTCACGGGGCGTCAGATCGTCCAGAAAGAGGCCGTTCCGGTCGCGGGGAACGACGATCATCGTCACCAGGGTGACGCCGGATCGGAAGGTCGGGACCCCATCCCCGGCGCCCGGCCGATCCGTCGGCCGGATCGTCTGCGACGGTGCCTGCGCGGCCGCCGGCACGCCGAGCGCAACCACCACCACCGCCGCGGTCACGCCCAGCGACAGTGCAACGCGGTCAGCCCATCTCGTCATGGCCCTCGTCCTCTCACTCCGCCGGCCAGACGAGGTCGGCGCGTATGCCGGGGAGGTTCCCGGCGGTGTGCACGTCCGCGTAGAGCTCGCCGGCCCGCAGGCTCTCGAGATCGCGGGCCGACAGGGCCAGCCGGCCCGACGCCCGGGCGCGGCCTCGCCCGCCCAGCAGGTGGACGACGGGGCCGGCGCCGCCGCCCTCGACGGCGCGATGGACGTGGCTGAACAGCACGTCCTCGTCGACGACGCCGTACACCGAAACCGAGTAGAGAAGCTCGCGGCGGGCCCCGTCCAGCTCGAACCGCCCGCGCAGAGCCGCGCCGGAGGCGTCCGCCTGCCCCGCTTCGATGACCGCCGGCGGCGGCGGCGTCACCAGGCTCGGGGTGCTGTGCGGCGGGCGCCGATGGCCGGTCACCTGCTCGAAGGCGTAGGCGAGCCGGATCAGGTCGGACTCGGCGAACTCGCGGCCGATCATCTCCAGGCCGACGGGCATGCCGTCGGCGGCATATCCGCCGGGGACGGTGATGGCGGGCAGCCCAGAGATCGCGCTGAGGGCGCAGTTGCTGCCGGGCTGCGCGAGCCCCACCGGGCGGGCGGTCTGGCGAATCGTGGGATAGATGAGCGCGGTCAGGTCGTGCTCGTCGAGCAGCGCTTCGACGGCGGTCCGCGCAGAAGCCCGCCGGGCCAGCCGCTCGCGATAGTCGCCGGTGTCGAGGGTCTCCACTTCGAGCGACGTGCGGAGGCCGCCGTCGATGATCTCGTGGTAGAGCCCCAGCTCGACCAGCTCGGCCAGCGTACGCACCGGGGCGTCCGGGGTAGCGGCCAGATACGCGTCGAAGTCTCGCCTGAACTCGAGGCCGATCACCGACGCGTCCTCCAGGAACGACCTCAGGTCGGTCTCGCCGACGTCGACGAGCTCCGCCCCCGCCGCGGCCATCGCCTCGGCCGCGGCCTCGATGACGGTGCTGACGGGGCGCTCGGCGCCCGAGTCGCCCAGCAGCTCGTCGAGCACCGCGAGGCGCGCCCCCTGCAGCCCGCCGGCGTCGAGGGCGTCGCGGTACGAGGCCGGAATCCGGCCCTCGCTCCGGGCGGTCCCGGGGTCGGCGGGATCGACCCCCACGGTGGCGTCCAGGGTGATCGCGAGGTCCTCGACCGAGCGCGCGAGGGGACCGCCGATGTCCTGGGTGGTCGAGAGAGGGACGATCCCGTCGCCGCTCGCGAGCCCCCGCGTCCCCCGCAGCCCCACCAGGGCGTGGTGGGCCGACGGGATCCGGATCGACCCGCACGTGTCGCTCCCCATGCCCACGGCGCCGAAGCTCGCGGCCACCGCGGCGCCGGTACCGCCGCTCGACCCGCCGGGGTTGCGGTCGGGGTCGTAGGGGTTCCGGGTCTGGCCGGTGAGAGAGCTGACGGTGGTGATGCCGCGCGCCAGCTCGTGCATGTTCGTCTTGCCGAGAACGATGGCCCCCGCCTCGCGCAGGCGCCGCACCTGGGTCGCGTCGTCCGGCGGCACCGAGGTCGCCAGAGCGATGGCGCCCGCGCTGGTCGGCATGTCCACGGTGTCGTAGTTGTCCTTCACGACGACGGGAATGCCGTGCAGCGGGCCGCGCACCTGCCCCGCCGCACGCTCGGCGTCGAGCCGGCGGGCGGCGGCGGCCGCGTTCGGATTGAGGACGATCATCGCGTTGAGGACCGGCCCGCGCTGGTCGTAGGCGTCGATGCGGGCCAGATAGCCCGCCACCAGCTCGCGCGACGTCACCGTGCCGGCGTCGAGGGCGGCGGCGAGCTCGAGAATGGACCGCTCCATGACGTCGAAGGCCGCGCCGTCGCCCCCGCCGTCGGGCCCTCCGCACCCGGCGCCGGCCGCCGCGAGCAGGAGGACGAACACGAGCGCCGGGAAACCGCCTCCGAACGCGAGTCGCCGCGCGTCCGTGCGCACCGTCATCTGTCGCCTCCTTGTTCGCATCGCGGGGGGTGATCGTACATCAGTCCGCCCTCTATCCCTCCGGAAGCCGTGACGAGGCCCTTCCACGACTCGCCCCTCGCCCGTCGACCGGCCCTTCTCACCCGCCGCCCCGAAGCTTGCCGAAGGGCGCCGGCGGATCCGGTCGGCGCCGGGTCGTCGGCACGAACGCCCCGCCACGCGCGGTCACGGCGGGTACAATGCGCGCATGACGACGCGCTGGACAGCGGCGGCGGCGGCGACCGCGGCCCTCGTCGCGGCGGCGGTGGTGGCCCAGGACCCGGCCCCGGCGCCGGGCGGCGGCTCGATCCGGGCCGGCGACCTCGAGGCGGACGTCCGGTTCCTCGCCGCCGACAGCCTGCAGGGCCGACTGACGGACACGCCCGGGAACCGGGTCGCGGCCGACTTCATCGCCTCGCGGTTCGCCCGGCACGGCCTCGCGCCGGTGGGGTCCGACGGCACCCACTTCCACCGGTTCGACCTGCTGACGACCGCCCTCGGCGCCGACAACGCCCTGCAGGTCACCGGAGTCGGGCAGTCGAGCTTCCCCCTCGGCCGGGCGTTCTATCCGGACCCCGCCAGCGCGAGCGCGAGCGCCGAGGGTGACATCGTGTTCGTCGGGTTCGGCGTCGACGCCCCCTCTCTCGACCACGACGACTACCGCGAGGCGGACCTCGACGGCGCGGTCGCCCTGATGCTGAACCACGAGCCGGGCGAGTTCAGCCGGGACAGCCCGTTCGACGGCACGGCGCGCTCGGAGGCGGCGCGGATCGAGCGCAAGATCCTCGCCGCCCAGGCCCGGGGCGCGGTGGCGGTGCTGGTGGCCCCCGACCGCCACAACCATGCCCGCAGCCGGGGACCGGCCCGGCCGATGGGGTCGGCCTGGCCGTCGCGGCCGCCGCGGGTGCCGCGCTACGGGCTCGCGAGCTGGGTCGAGGCGGTGGAGGTTCCCGTCGTCCACATCTCCGGCGACCTCGCGGAGGACATCGCGGAATCGGCGGGCCGGTCGTTCACCGATCTGGCGGAGTCGGCCGAGCGGCCCGGCGGGGTCGCGGCGGCCCCGCTGGCGGGACCGCGCGTCGAGCTGACGACGTCGGTGCGGCGGACGACGGTGGCGAACCGCAACGTGGTCGGGTTGATAGAAGGCGCGGACCCGGAGCTCCGGGACGAGTGGATCATCATCGGCGCCCACTACGACCACGACGGCGCCATCGGGCCGGTCGTGTACAACGGCGCCGACGACGACGCGTCGGGGGTCGCCGGGCTCATCGAGATCGCCGAGGCCTACCGCGAGGCCGCGCGCGGCGGCGACCGCCCGCCGCGGTCCATCCTGCTCGCGGCGTGGAACTCGGAGGAGCAGGGCCTGCTGGGCGCGTGGGCCTACACCGAGGCGCCGCTGCACCCTCTCGCCCGGACCGTCGCGGTCCTGAACATGGACATGATCGGCCGGGACGAGGAGGTCCCGAGGGTCGGAGGCCTGCGGTTCCGCGGCCTCGAGCCGCAGTCGGCCGAGGAGAACCGCAACGCCGTCAACATCCTGGGCTACAGCCGGTCGCCGGACCTGCGCCGGGCGGTCGAGCGCGCCAACCGCGCGGCGGATCTGGACGTGCGCTTCCGCTACGACGACAACGCCTCGAACCTGCTGCGGCGCAGCGACCAGTGGCCCTTCCTCTACCGGGAGGTCCCCGCGCTCTTCGTGCACACCGGCCTGCACCCCGACTACCACACCGAGCGGGACACGCCCGAGAAGCTCCGCTACGACAAGATGGCCCGCATCGTGCGGATGGTCCACCAGCTGAGCTGGGACCTCGCCCGCGACGCGGACCGCCCGGCCTACGTTCGGCCCTGAGCCGATGCGGCGCCGCCGCCTCCCGAGCCTGGCGCCCGCGGCGTGGGAGACCCGACGCCGTCGTCCTCGAACCTGCAGGCGCGCCGCAGACTCGTTTCCAGCAGGGCCAGGTACCGGGCGCGCGGTATCTCGACCGCGCCGAACTGCTCCAGGTGGGGCGTCACCCACTGGATGTCCAACAGCCGGTAGCCGCGGCCGCGGAGTCGCTCCACCAGACAGCTCAGGGCCACCTTCGAGGCGTCCGTGACCCGGTGGAACATCGACTCGCCGAAGAACGCGCCGCGCAGGCTGACGCCGTAGAGGCCGCCGGCGAGCCGGTCGTCGGCCCACACCTCCATCGAGTGGGCGTGACCGGCTCGATGCAGACGGCAGTAGCTCTCCAGGATCTCGTCGTCGATCCAGGTGCCGTCGGCGTCTTCCCGCGACGCGCAGGCGGTGATGACGTCGCGAAACGCCGTGTTCACCGTGCAGCGGAACCGCTGCTGGCGCAGCAGCCGGGCGAGCCGCCGGGACATGCGAAAGCGGTCGAGGGGAATCACGCCCCGCCGCTCCGGAGAGAACCAGCGGACGCCTCCGTCGACGGCCATCGGGAAGTAGCCGGCCCGGTAGGCGCCGAGGAGGGTCGGAATCGGAATCATGCTCGGGCCGCCTGCTCGATGACGACCGCGGGCTCGCCGAGCACGTCCGCGCGGGGCGGCAGGCCGATGCCCGGAGCGGTCGGGGCGGCGAGCCCGCCGCCGACCCGGCGCGGCGGCTTCTCGGCCGTGGCGACGGTGACGTCGCGGTTGAAAGGCGGCCTCGCCCCAACCGCCGCCGCGCGGGCCCCGGCGCTGCGGCTCGGGCGCCCAGGTCTTACAATAGGCGAACGGCGAACCGTCGCGGGACGCCGAGCGGCCCTCGCGGGCGTCGGCGAATGCCGCGATCCTGGCCACGGGCGCAGGGCGAACCACCGCGGGACGCCCGCCCCTGAAGCCGCTGGCCGGCCGCCGAGGCCTCGATGCACCGCGCATCCGGGTCCGACGACCGACCCGCGACCCGTCGGCCCGATGGCGCCCGACGGCACGAAGAGACTGCGCGCCGGCGACATTGACGAAGACCCTCGAGGACTCGATGCAGGATAGCAGCACCCACACGTCGGAGGCGGTCACCCGGGGCATCCGGGTGAGCGTCACGTCACGATTCTCTCATCTCGAGCCGCACCAGAACCGTTGGTTCTTCACCTACACCATCCGGATCACCAACGAGAGCCCGGAGACGGTGCAGCTCGTCAGCCGGCACTGGATCATCACCAACGGTTCGAACGAGGTGGAACAGGTGCGGGGCCCGGGCGTGGTCGGCCGCCAGCCGTCGCTCTCCCCGGGACAGTCGTTCGAGTACACGTCCGGTTGCCCGCTCTCGACCCCGTTCGGGTCGATGCGCGGCACCTACCAGATGGTGACCGCGGACGGCGCGACGTTCGATGCGCAGGTCGCGGAGTTCGCACTGACCGAGCCGTACACCGTGCACTGATGACGCCGGGCGCGGGCAGCCGGCCCGAAGACCGTCCCCAGGGGGCCGAGCGCCGCACCCGGCCCAGTCCCCGACGCGTTGCCTGGACCGCCACGGGACGCGGCGGAACATGACCTCGCCGTGCGTCCCGGCACCGTCCAGGGAACTAGAGGACCGACCCTCGTCGAGCCCGCCGATCGACAGGGACCGGCGCGCTCAGGCCGCCGACCCGACCGGCGCGAGGCGAATGCCGGCCCCCTCCAGCCGCGCCCGCACCGCCGCCGCGAGATCGCCGGCGCCGGGGGTGTCGCCATGCAGGCAGATGGTGTCACGGCGAAGCCGGACGACCTCCCCGGTGACGGCGGCGACCTCGCCTTGCCGCACCAGCCGCAGCGCCCGCTCCGCCACCGCCGCGGCGTCGGTGATCACCGCGCCGGGCTCGCGCCGCGGCACCAGCGAGCCGTCGGCGCGATAGGCGCGGTCCGCGAACACCTCGGCCGCGGTCGGCAGCCCGGCGGCCTCGCCGGCCTCGACGAGGCACGACCCCGAGCCCCCGAAGAGAATCAGCCGGTCGTCGACCGCGCGCACCGCCCGCGCTATCGCGTCGGCGAGGGGCCGGTCGCGGGCCGCCCGGTTGTACAGCGCACCGTGCGGCTTGACGTGGCGCAGCCGCGTTCCCTCGGCCGCCGCGGCCCCGGCCAGGGCGCCGATCTGGTACACGACCAGGTCCTCGAGCTCCCGCGGGTCCATCGCGATGTCCCGCCGGCCGAAACCGATCAGGTCCGCGTATCCCGGATGCGCGCCCGGGCTCGCCCCGCAGTCGACGGCGACCCGGACGGTCCGGCGCATGACCGACGGGTCGCCGCCGTGACAGCCGCAGGCCACGTTGGCCGACGTGACGTGGCGGAGCATCGCCTCGTCGTCTCCGATGACGTAGGGGCCGAACGACTCTCCGACGTCGGCGTTCAGATCGATGCGCTCCATGGCCGCAATCATATGCCGTGTCCCCCCCCGAGCCCGCGGCAAGGGCCGCGCCGCATTCGGCCGGCGATGCTGCGCTCGTGTCCTCGCCGCGGGCTCCCGCCTCCTCGCGCCCGTCAGACCGGGAGCCCGGGCGATCCGGTAAGATCATGCCCCTGCGAGCGCCTCGACCGGCGTTCGCCATGGATACTCGAGAAACAGAAAGAAGCAGAGGACAAGCCGATGACGGACCGGGTGAACGCGGGAGGCCTCCAGGTCGACAAGGAGCTGTACGACTTCATCAACGACGAGGCGCTGCCGGGCACCGGCATCACCCCGGAGACCTTCTGGTCCGGCTTCGACGGCCTCGTGCACGACCTCGCGCCCCGCAACCGCGAGCTGCTCGACACCCGCGACGAGCTGCAGAGGCGCATCGACGCCTGGTACCGCGAGAACCGCGACGAGCCGATCGACCTCGCCGAGTACAAGGCGGTGCTCCAGGAGATCGGCTATCTCGTGCCGGAGGGCGACGACTTCACCGTCGACACAGCCAAGCTCGACCCCGAGATCTCGGCCATCGCCGGCCCCCAGCTCGTCGTCCCCGTCACCAACCCCCGCTACGCCCTGAACGCAGCAAACGCCCGGTGGGGCAGCCTCTACGACGCCCTCTACGGCACCGACGCCATTTCCGAGGACGACGGCGCCGAGCGGACCGCCGCCTACAACAAGGTGCGCGGCGACCGGGTCATCGCCCACGTGCGCGGGTTCCTCGACTCGGCCGCCCCCCTCGCGGCGGGCAGCCACGCCGACGTCACCGCCTACGCGGTCGCGGGCGGGGCCCTCGCGGCCACCCTCGAGGACGGGGCCACCACCGGCCTTGCCGACCCGTCGCGGTTCGCGGGGCACCGCGGCGACGCGGCCGCCCCGTCGTCGGTGCTGCTGAAGAACAACGGCCTGCACATCGACATCGTGATCGACCGCGCCCACCCGGTGGGACGGGACGACAAGGCCGGCGTCAGGGACGTCGTGCTCGAAGCGGCGATGACCACGATCATGGACCTCGAGGACTCGGTCTCGACGGTCGACGCCGAGGACAAGGTCGTCGCCTACCGCAACTGGCTCGGGCTCCTCAAGGGCGACCTCAAGGACCGGTTCGAGAAGGGCGGCCGCATGGTCGACCGCGCTCTCAACGCCGACCGCACCTACACCGCGCCGGACGGGTCGGAGACGACGCTGAAGGGCACCAGCCTGATGCTCATCCGCAACGTCGGGCACCTGATGACCAACCCCGCGATCCTCGACCGCGACGGCAACGAGGCCCCCGAGGGCCTGCTCGACGCGATGATCTCGACCGTGATCGCCCTCCACGACCTGCAGAACCGGAAGAACAGCCGCGCCGGGTCCGTCTACATCGTGAAGCCGAAGATGCACGGCCCCGAGGAGGTCGCCTTCTGCGACCGGACGCTGGCCCAGGTCGAGGACATCCTGGGCCTCGACCGCTACACCTTGAAGATCGGCATCATGGACGAGGAGCGGCGGACCACCGTCAACCTCAAGGAGTGCATCCGGGCCGCGAAGGACCGCGTGTTCTTCATCAACACCGGGTTCCTCGACCGGACCGGCGACGAGATGCACACCGCCATGGAGGCGGGCCCGATGATCCGCAAGGCGGAGATGAAGTCGGCCCCGTGGATGACCACCTACGAGGACTACAACGTGGACGTCGGCCTCGAGTGCGGCCTGCCCGGGCACGCCCAGATCGGCAAGGGCATGTGGGCCATGCCGGATCTGATGGCGGCGATGCTGAAGGCGAAGATCGGCCACCCCGAGGCGGGCGCCAACACCGCCTGGGTGCCGTCGCCCACCGCCGCCGCCCTGCACGCGACCCACTACCATCAGGTCGACGTGAACGAGCGGCAGGAAACCCTGAAGTCGCGGCCCCGCGCCGACCTCGACCGCATCCTCACCATTCCCCGCGAGGAGTCGCCCAACTGGTCGGCGGAGGAGATTCAGCAGGAGCTCGACAACAACGCCCAGGGCATCCTCGGCTACGTCGTGCGCTGGGTCGAGCAGGGCATCGGCTGCTCGAAGGTCCCCGACATCAACAACATCGGGTTGATGGAGGACCGCGCCACCCTGCGCATCTCCAGCCAGCACATCTGCAACTGGCTGCACCACGGCGTCTGCACCCAGGCCCAGGTGCGCGAGACGCTGCAGCGCATGGCCGCGGTGGTCGACGGCCAGAACGCCGGCGATCCCAACTACCGGCCCATGGCCCCCGACTTCGGCTCGAGCATCGCCTTCCAGGCCGCCTGCGACCTCATCTTCAAGGGCCGCGAGCAGCCCAACGGCTACACCGAACCGATCCTGCACACGCGGCGGCAGGAGGCGAAGGCGAAGCTCGGACGGTAGGCGCGCCCGGGCGGGTGGGCGCGGCGGACCCGGCGCGACACTCAATCGGCGCTCCGGTGGGCGACGCCGGCACACTGATGCACGGGGAGACGGGTAGCGATGCTGACTTGGCTGCTGACTCGCTTGCTCGACGGGTACCCCGAGATTGTCACCGTCGAGGCCCTGCGCCGACCCCGGCGCTGGAATGTGGAGTCGTTGAAATCGTCGAGTCCGGATCACCTGGACAAGCGAGGCCTCTATGCTTGGTACGCCGACGCCCATGGGCAGAGGGTGCTGCGCGAGGCCGGCCTCTACGTCAGGCGTGACGGGTTGGCGTACGTCGGAATGACGACCAAGCAGAGTTTCGCAAGACGCTTGGAACAGCACATCCGCGCCAGGAAACTGGAAGACCTGCGGGACCTGCGGGGAGTCCTGACTTGCGTGCACGGCGGCAGTCCGAGCAGCGACGGCGTGGAAGGACTCCTGCGCCACTTCACGGTAGCCATAACGCCGTTGCAGGTTCGGTTCGCCTTCGAGAAGCGCGTTTCCTCCGCGGAGCGCAGGATCATCGAGGAGGCGGAACCGTGTCTCAACCGGAAAGACGTCCGCAGAAGCTCACCGAACCTCAAGCGGCTCAACGACTTGAAGGAGCGCGCCAAGGCAACGTTCACTGATGGCGACCCGGTGGTCGATGAAGAGCCGCCCCCATCGCCGCCGAGTCTCCTGGACCGTGGCTTCCAGCGGTTGGGACAGGTGCTCGCACTCATGCGCACGAGCCCGCCGCGTCCCACGATTGCCGATGCCGACAGCGCCGCGGTGCCCGAGGACGATGGGAACCAGACACACGACACGGAGCCGCCCCGAGAACTCACCGAGATAGGCCGGTTCCGCCGAGACTTCTGGGCTCACGTCTCCTCGCGGCATCCCGGCGAAGCACCGCCGGGATGGGCTTCCAGCAACGTCCGGCGCCCGGTCGAGACGACCGGACGGCGCTTCTCTCTTTACATCGCCCAGGACGGCGTGGGGGTGTTCTTCCCGAGGAACCGGGACGAGTCCGCCAGGACGAGAGCGGCGGCGGTAAAGGCGACCGTGAAGTGGCTTCGGAAGAAGACCGGGGACACGGAGATGCCGAGTAACGGTTGGTCGTTTCTGAAGCTCGACTCCCGCGCCAAGCGCAACTGGGACCGCATGGCGGACTGGCTGCACGTCCACCGCCTGCTGTACGAGCGCGCGCTGCGCGAGACCGCTGGCACCAGGTCGAGGAAGCACCGATAGGGTATCGCCGCACGCTTTACTGGACCACAGCGTCCTCTCGATGCCGCACTATCCGCCGCATCACCCCCATCTCGTCGCGGCGCGGCACGAGCTCGAGAGCTGGCTGTTCTTGTGCTTCGAGCCGAGGGAACGAATGCGGGCGGCCAACCCGCTCAAGGAAAGGCGGCGCATCGGGCCGGCAGGCGAAGACCTCGCGACGTTCCTCAACACGCCGACGCGGCCGGCGACACGTGTCCGTTCCTCCCAGAGGACGTGGCCGGCGGCGCGGAGACGCGAGAATATAACATATGCTATATTGCATTCCACAGCACACAAGCCGCCGACCGCACAGGCATCGACGATGCTACACCCCGCCCCCGCCCTCCCCGCGGACTACCCCGCCCGCGTCAGGTCCGTCCGCGAGCGGCTCGAGCTGACGCAGGCGCAGCTCGCGGAGCGCATCGGGGTGTCGTTCGCAACCGTGAACCGCTGGGAGAACGGCCAGAATCGGCCGGCGCGGCTCGCGTGGCGGCAGATCCTCGATTTGGAGGCGGGGCTCGCGCCCGGTGGCGGGGAACCCGAGGCGGCAGCCGAATCGACCCCGGCGCCAGCGCTCGACTTCCGCGCCCGGCCGGCGGTCGTCTCGGCCGTGGCCGAGGCGACGCGGCTGTCGTACGGCCACCTCTTCAACCCCGCCTTCGCGACCGAGGTCTCGCTGATCGATCCCCTGCCGCATCAGCGCATCGCCGTCTACGAGCGGATGCTCGGCCTGTCGCCGCTCCGCTTCCTGCTGGCCGACGACGCGGGGGCCGGCAAGACGATCATGACCGGCCTGTACCTCCGGGAGGTGCTCGCTCGCCGCCTCGTCCGGCGCGTGCTCGTCGTGCCGCCAGCCGGCCTGGTCGGCAACTGGGAACGGGAGATGCGGACGCTCTTCTCCCTTCCTTTCCGGATCATCCGAGGCGAGGACGCGCGCCGTGCCAATCCGTTCGCGGGACCGGAGAGCGACCGGGTGATCGTCAGCATCGACACGCTGGCCGGCGAGCGCATGTTCGGGCGGCTGCGCGAAGCAGCGGCTTCCGGAGCGGCGCCGTTCGACCTCGTGGTCTTCGACGAGGCGCACAAGCTGGCCGCCCACCGGCAGCCGGACTTCTCCGTCCGCAAGACCGACCGCTACCGCCTCGCGGAGGCGCTGGCGGGGCTGTCGGCCGACGAGCCGCGGTGGGAGCTGGGCTGGTCGGCGACGCACGTCCTGCTGCTGACGGCGACGCCGCACATGGGGAAGGACTTCCCCTACTACTGCCTGTGGCGGCTGCTGGCCCCGGACGCGCTGCCGACGTTCGACGCGTTCCAGGCGTTCCCGGAGACTCAGCGCCGGCGGCACTTCATTCGGCGGACGAAGGAGGAGATGGTTCGCTTCGACGGCCGTCCCCTGTATCCGCAGCGGCGGTGCGACACGCTCAGCTACGGACTGAACCCGTCCGAGCAGGCCCTCTACGAAGCGACGACCCGCTACATCTCGGAGATCTACAACCGGGCGCGCGTGCTGAACCGCTCCGCGGCGCAACTCGCGATGAGCGTCTTCCAGCGCCGGCAGGCCAGCTCGACGTACGCACTGATGCGATCGTTCGAGCGCCGCCTCGGTCGGCTCGACGAAGCGATCGACCTGGTCCGCGCCGGCCGGGTCGACGAGCTGGAGCGCGGCCAGCATCGTCTGGCCTCGACTCCCGACTTCTTCGAGACCCGGACGGCGGACGAGGACGCCGACGAATCGGCCGGAGGCGAGGGTCACGAGGCGTTCGAGGACCGCGTGCTGGGCGGTATCGTCGCGCCGGCCCTGGCGCAGCTGCGGGAAGAGCGTCGCGAGGTCGAGGCGATCCTCGCCCGGGCGCGGCGCCTCGCCGACGAGGGCGAGGACTCGAAGTTCGAGAAGCTCCGCGACGTGCTGCGCGGCTCCAGCTTCGCCCGCGAGAAGTTCATCGTCTTCACCGAGCACCGCGACACCGCCGAGTTCCTGGTCCGGCGCCTCGAGGGGCTGGGCTTCACCGGACAGGTGGCGTCGATTCACGGCGGCCTCGACTACCGCGAGCGCGAGGCGCAGGTCGACCTGTTCCGGCGCCCGCTCGCCGACGGCGGCGCCAACTACCTGGTCGCCACCGACGCCGCGGGCGAGGGCATCAACCTGCAGTTCTGCTGGCTGATGGTGAACTACGACGTGCCCTGGAACCCGGCCCGCCTCGAGCAGCGCATGGGCCGCATCCACCGCTACGGGCAGCGGCACGACCCGGTGGTCATCGTCAACCTCGTCGCCGGCGAGACGCGCGAGGGCCGGGTGCTGAAGACGTTGCTCGACAAGCTGGAGGCAATCCGCAAGGAGCTCCAGTCGGACAAGGTCTTCGACGTCGTGGGGCGCCTGTTCGAGAACGTGTCGCTCAGCACCTATCTGGAGACGGCGGCGACCGACGAGGGCGCGGGCGCGGCCATCGAGGGCATCCGCGGCCTGCTGACGACCGAGCAGGTACGCGCGCTCGCCGATCGCGAGCGGGCGATGTTCGGGGGCGGCGACGTCAAGAGCAGCCTGCCCGCGCTGCAGACGGCCATCGATCAGGAACGGTACCGCCGACTGCTGCCCGGCTACGTCCGCCGGTTCGTCACCACCGCGGCGCCGCTGATCGATCTCCGGGTCGAAGGCGACCCCGACGGCGCCTTCCAGCTCGCCCAGGCGCGCCGGCGCGGCCTCGATCCCTTCCTCGACGCGATGGAGACCTACCCCGTCGGCTCTCACGGCCAATTCACCGTCTACCGGCCCGCGGAGCGCGCCGACGTCATCTGGCTCCACCCCGGCGAGCCGGTGTTCGACCGTTTCTGCGCCACGCTGCTGTCGCGACACGAGGACGAGGCCCGGCGCGGGGCCTTCTTCGTCGACCCGCACGCCGGCGAGCCGTACCTCTTCCACCTCGCGCGGGTGACGGTGGTGCGACGACAGGCGGCGCTTGAATCACCGAAATCCGATCCCGATGCGCGCGGCGCCCGGTCCGAGCGTGAACCATCACGCTCCGAGGTCATCGAGAGTCGCCTGATCGGTCTGCGCCAGGACGGAAACGGCGCCATCGAGGCCTGTCCGCTGGAACACCTGCTGCTGCTCCGCGGCGCGGACAACGTCGCTCCCGGCAGCGTGCCGCTCGCCCGCGTCGCGGCCCGGCTGACCGACGCGGCTCGCGAGTGGATCGACGGCGATGCACTCCCCCGCATGGTCGACGAGCATCGGGCGCGTATCGGGCAGTCTCTGCCCGAGCGACTGGACTGGGTCGCCCGAGGCTGTGACCACCGCGCGGCCGAGCTGATCGCCCGGCGGCAGCACGTCGGCCGCAAGGCTCGGGCCGGCGACGCCCGAGCGGCACAGGAGCTCGCCCGGGTCAAGGACGCGCAGCGGCGGCTCGTCGCCGACAAGGACCACCGGCTGCGCCTCCTTCAGATGGAGCCGTCCCTCGTCGTCGCCGGCGACGCCGAGCTGCTCGTCCACGCCCTGGTGCTGCCGACCGGCGATGCCGAGGAGCGCGGTCGGCACGAAGCCCGGGTCGAGGAGATCGCCATGCGCATCGCGCAGACCCACGAGGAGACTGCCGGCGCTACGGTTCACGACGTCTCCCGCCCCGAGCTGGCACGCCGAGCCGGGCTGGGCGACTGGCCCGGCTTCGACCTTCTGTCCGTCAGTCCAGCCGGCAACCGGCGGGCCATCGAGGTCAAGGGCCGGTCCCGCGCCGGCGACATCGAGCTGTCCGAGAACGAATGGGCAAAGGCCTGCAACCTGCGCGACGGCTACTGGCTCTACGCCGTCTACGACTGCGCCACGCCCCGGCCCCGGCTGGTGCGGGTCCGCGACCCGTTCGGGAAGCTGCTCGTCCGGAGTCGAGAACTGTCGGCCTATTCCATACCCGCGTCGTCGGTACAGGCGGCGGCGGAGGAGAGTCCAGGAAGTGCACAATAGTGGTTCCGGCGGCGAGCCGAACCCGGTTCGCCGGGCCGAGCCGAGCCACCCGAGAGGAGTTGAACATGGGCGCAACTCACGTCACCGTCACCATCCGCAACCCGGCCGATCCGGACAGAGCCTGGGAAGGGCTGTTCCTCGTCGACACGGGCGCCACCGACTCTCTGGTCCCACGACCGCACCTCGAGTCGATCGGTCTCCGGCCCAAGGGCCGCCGCGTGTACGAGCTCGCCGACGGCAGCGAGATCACGATGGAGGTCACGGTCGGCGAGATCGAATTCATGGGCGAAACCGTCGGCGGCACCATCCTGTTCGGCGAAACCGACGCCGAGCCGTTGCTCGGGGTCACCGCTCTGGAGTCCGTCGGGATCGAGGTCGACCCGAACAACCAGCGGCTGAAGAGACTCCCCGCGGTACGTCTCAAGACGCTCCGGCAGCCGACGCGCTCACCCGATACCGAATGCCTGCGCCGAGACACCGGGGACGTGTAGGGTGCCAACGTGCGCGTCCCCGTCACCGCGTACCGCCCAGATCCAAGCCATTGGAAATCCGACATGAAGACGAGGAGGCGGCGACCGTGAAGTGCCTGGCGTGCGGCGCACCGCTTCGCAGCATCACCACCGACCTCCCGTTGAAGGTGAGCGACCAGACGATCGTCGTCGTCAAGAAGCTCCCCGTCCTGCAATGCGACGGCTGCATCGAGTACCTCATCGAGGACGCCGTCATGGCCAAGGTCGACGAGCTGCTGGCCCGGGTCGACCGGTCGACGGAGCTGGAGGTTGTTCCTTTCGCTGTCTTACCGACTCGTGCCTCTACAGGACGGTCGCCCCAGCAAGCAGCACACGACGGATGACTACCGCGACACACCGATCCCGCTGCCCCCAACCTCGCGGCGCCGGGAAGGACCGGCCCCGACGAGACCCGACCACGATGCCGATCTGCGAGCCCCTGTCATGACGCTGCCGGGCGGAGCCGCCGACAAGCTCGGCAACCGTTACGAGAAGTGGTGGACGCTGTCGGAGTTCGTGCGCATGCTCGGCGGGGACACGGAGGCCATCCGCATCGAGGTCCCCGGCGTCGACAAGGCGGAGTTCGTCGTGACAGCCGATGCTCACCGGGAGTTCCATCAGGTGAAGCGGAGCCACCCGAACGGCAAGTGGAGCCTGGCCGCGCTCCGCACCGATGGACTGCTGGAAGCCATCGGCAGTCACTTGGCCGACAACGACGATCGGTTCGTGTTCGCCTCGGGCAGCGACGCCCGCGCGCTGGCTGATCTCTGCGAATCGGCGCGGCACGCCGAGTCGCCGGAGGAGTTCGAGCGCCATTTCCTGGCGGCCGGAGGACGAAAGGAGGATTTCAGGACACTGCTCGACTGCTGGACGTGCGACGTGCCGCTCGCCATCGAACGCCTGCAGCGCGTCGAAGTGCGCACCATCGACGAACGGGAACTCGAAGACAAGGTGCACTGGGGCGTGCAGGCGCTCCTTCTCGCGAGTCCGAGAGATGTCGTCGTGGCGCTGCGCGGCATCGCGGAAGACGCCGTCCACCGCACGATCATCCGCCAGCAGCTCGTCGACGATCTCTCCCGCCGCGGCTACAGCCTGCGGCGCCGGACCAGTCCAGCCTCGGCCGGCGACGCCGTGCGAAGCACGACGGACCGCTATCTGGACGGCGCGCGCCGCCGGCTCATCCGACAACAACTCGTCGCGCGGGAGGCATCGAAGACGCTGCTGCAGCGCCTGGAAGCGCCGGGAGGCGCAGCGACCGACAGCGTCCTGACGGGAAAGGCCGGCGGAGGCAAGACCGCTTGCGTCGTCGAGGTCGTCGAGACGCTCCGCGAGCAAGGCGTCCCGGTGTTGGCATTCCGGCTCGATCGCCTCGCTCGCTTCGCCTCGGCATCGACCACCCCGGACCTCGGCCGCGTTCTCGATCTCGATGAATCGCCGACCCTGGTGCTCGCCGCCGCGGCCGAGGCGGCCGGCCTTCCCGGCGTGCTGATCGTCGATCAACTCGATGCCGTGAGTACCGTGTCCGGCCGAAACGCCGGCGTCTTCGATCTCATCGAACAGCTTCTCCGCGAGGCGCGCGGGTCGCGTCCCCGGGCCGTGCTGCACACCGTGGTCGTCTGCCGAAGATTCGATTGGGAGAACGACGCCAGCCTGCGACGACTCATGCCGTCCGATGCCGAAGCACAGGCGGCCAGGGTCGACGTTGCCGAGTTCTCGATTGACGAGGTCAAGGAGATTCTGACCGCCGCAGGTTTCGACCCCGCACCCTTCGCGGAACGTCAACTGAAGATCCTGCAGCTTCCACAGAACCTGTCCCTGTTTCTCGACGCCGATTTCAATGTCTCCCTCCCGCCGCCGTTCCGCACCGCCACCGAGATCTTCGACCGGTACTGGGATGCCAAGCAACGGTCGATGGCGGAGCGCGTCGCGCCGGCGTCCGACGACCACTGGATGCCGGTCATCGAGACCCTTTCCGACGAGATGACGCGCACCCAGCAGCTCTCCGTGCGCCGCGAAGTGCTGGACGCGTTTCCCCGAGACTACGTGCACCAGCTCGCGTCCGAAGGCGTGCTCGCCCGCGACGGCCGCCGCTACGCGTTCGGCCACGAGAGCTTCCTCGACTACGCCTTCGCCCGCGTGTTCGTCCGTCGAACGGAACCGCTGGTGTCGTTCCTGAAGGCGTCCGAGCAGCACCTGTTTCGCCGCGCCCAGGTCCGGCAGGTACTCGCGTACCTGCGCGACGACGACCCGCCGCGGTACGCGGCCGAACTGCGCCGCCTGCTCGGCGACGACGATATTCGGCCGCACCTCAAGGACCTCGCGTTCGCCCTCCTGGCCGAAGTCCCCGACCCGACGGAGAAGGAATGGACGATCTGGCAGTCCTGGATCACACCGGCCATCAGCGCCACCGCGGACGGCGCGCCGAATCCCAACCGGATCTCGGCGATCGCCTGGCGACGGTTCTTCGGATCGCCGTCCTGGTTCCCCGAGGCCGATCGGCGCGGCCTGATCGAGGGTTGGCTGACTTCCCGGAACGACCGAGTCATCGACAACGTGGCCGTGAACTACCTGCGGCTGCACCAGCGCAACGCGCCCGACCGCGTCGCCGCCCTGCTTGAACCGTACGCCGACCACGGCGGCGCGTGGATGCCGCGGCTTCGGCACATCATGGAGTGGGCCGAGCTCCATACGAGCCGAGGCTTCTTCGACCTGTTTCTTCGTCTCGTGGACAATGGCACCCTCGACGACGCCCGTCCACGGCTCGCCGAAAACAGCACGTTCTGGAGCATGCTCTACAGGTTGAGTGAGCACCGCCCCGAGTGGACTCCAGAGGTCGTGGCGCACCGACTCCGCCGGCGGCTCGCAATACTCCGCGACGCTGGCACACGCCTCGCGAGCGGCGCGCTCTTCCAACATGACCGTGTCGCGACCGAACGACTGGTCAAGGCTGCAGACAACGCGCCCGCCGCCTTCGTCGAGCACGTTCTCCCCGTCGTTCTCGACATCTCCGACGCCGCCGCAACCGGCGACACGCCGCCGCGACGTGATGCGGTGTGGCCGATTCTCTTCAAGAGCGCGCATCCGAACGGCGACAATGCGTGCCTCTCTGGATTGGCCGACGCGCTAGCCGCGCTCGCAAGTGCCGGCGGCGTCCCGCTGGACGATGTCATTGCCGACCTGCGCCGCCGCGATACGTACATCTCGAACTACCTGCTGCTCGCTCTGTACCGTGGCGGGGCCGCGCGCTACGCAGACGAAGCGGTAGCCTTGTTGTGCGACCAGCCGTGGAGATTCGAATGCGGGTTCTCCGACAGCTCGAACTGGTGCGCGATGGAAACGATTTGCGCCGTCGTCCCACACTGCACGGTCGAGAGTCGCAAGAGCTTGGAGGAGGCGATTCTGAACTACGTTTCGGCCTGGGAGCGAACTCGCGCCGGATACAAGCGTTTTGGGCGAGCCCGATTCAATCTGCTCTCCGCCATCCCGGCGGACTTCCGAAGCAAGGATGCAACCAAGAGCTTCGACGAGCTGAAGCGGAAGTTCGGTGAGCCGACGGAGGCGCCAAGGGGAATCACCGTAACGTGGGCCAAGTCACCGATCGGCGAGAACGACGCCGAGAAGATGACCGACGATCAATGGCTTCGGGCAATCGCGAAGTACGCTTCGGAGGATCGCATCGATCACTCGGGCAACGCACCCACCGGAGGTGCTTGGGAGTTGGTACGAGTTCTCGAAGCGCAAATCAAGGAAGACCCGACTAGGTTCGTTCAGCTCGCCTTGAGATTCCCGACGCATGCGAACCCCGTGTACTTGCAGCGCACGCTGGCGGTGTTGAAAGACCACGCTATTGCCAACGGCCTCAAACTGCAGCTCTGCCGCAAAGCATTTGCCGACGCACGCGACGCGTGCGGTGGGTCAATCACCGATGTCCTCGGGCAGATGGAAGACCCCCTCCCAGACGACGCCGTCCAGATGCTCACCTGGCTAGCCACCCGCTACGACGATCCCACCGTCGAACTCTGGCGGGAGGGCGCCGGTGGCGGTGAGCCGCATGGGGGCGGCGACGTGCATGCTCGCGGCATCAACACCACCCGCGGCAGGGCGGCTGACGCCATTCGTGACTTGATCCTGACGAACGCCGCGTACATCGAGCGATTCCGCCCGGCTCTGGACCGGATGGTTCGGGACCCGAGCGCGGCCGTGCGCTCCTGTGTGGCCGGCGCACTCCGGGCGGTGACCTTCCACGATGCCGCGCTCGGCATGTCACTCTTCCAGACCATGGACCTGTCCGAGGACGGCCTGCTCGTGACTCCTCACGTGTACGAGTTCATCCGGACCGGATTGCATGACAGGTTCGCCGAACTGCGGTCACTCGTCGAACGCATGCTCCGTTCGTCCGAGCCGGAAGTCCGGGAGGCCGGGTCCCGGCTGGCGTGCATCTCCGCCCTGCACCAGAGCGCCGCAGACCTTGCGGACGAGGCGCTGCATAGCGATCACGCCCGAAGCCGCCTCGGGGTCGCTCAGGTTGCCGCCGCCAACGTCACCCCGCCCGAACACCGGGTCTGGTGCGAATCCCGGCTCACTACGCTCTTCGACGACCCGGACGCCGACGTACGGGGTGAAGCGGCATCCTGTTTCAACCACTTTCCCGACGAAGTCCTGGATACCTGCGGAGCACTCGTCGAGTCGTTCTGCAACAGCCGAGCGTTCGAGGAAGCGCCGTTCTGCCTCCTGAACGCGCTGGAGCATGCGCGCGATCGACTGCCCGGAATCACCTGCATGGTCTGCGAGCGCTACCTCGGCCGCGCCGATGATGAGGCGTGGGATCCCCGGACCGGTCAATTCGCGGACGCACATACCGTCGTGAAGCTCATCTTCCGGACGTACCAGCAACACCAGAACGACGAATGGACTTCGCGTGCGCTCGCTCTGATCGATCGGCTCTGCCTGGAGGGCATCACCGGGATCGGCGACGAATTCGACGAGTTCGACAGATAGCCGCACGGGAGTCGACAGGACGTGACCACAACCGCCGACAAGCGGATTCTCGTAACCGCCGGGCCGAACGGAGCCGGGAAGACGCGGCTCGACCAGACGAAGGCCCGGATGGGCCAGGACGAGGCGGTGTTCATACTGGGCGCCTGCGCCTCCTTCGCGAGCTACCTGTGGCGGAAACACGTGGCGGGAGAGACGCGTTGACGCACAGGCGCTTGATCGAGGTCGCTTTCCCCCTGGAGCAGGTGTCTCTCGACTCGGTCCACGAGAAGAACGTCCGGCACGGGCACATCTCGACGCTCCACATCTGGCCGGCGCGGCGGCCGTTGGCGGCAAGCCGGGCGGCGCTGATCGCGACGCTGCTGCCCGACCCCGGCAACGCTCGGGAGCGGCAGGCGGTCTACCGGCGGATGGCGGGCGAGGTGATCGAGACGGTCGAGGACGAGCGGATCGGCGGGCGGACGGTGGCGCGGCGGAAGCACGAGACGCAAGGCGGAATTCTGCACTGGAAGCGGGAGAAGGGGCCGGACGTCGAGTGGTTCCGGGCGCAGATTCGCGACGCCTTCGGCGGGCGCGCGCCGCGAGTGCTCGATCCGTTCGCCGGTGGGGGCGCTATTCCGCTGGAGGCGATGCGGCTCGGCTGCGCGGTCACGGCCATCGACATCAATCCGGTCGCGTGGTTCGTTTTGAAGTGCACGCTCGACTACCCGCGGCGGCTCGCGGGCGAGACGCGGCCGTTGCCGGCGTTCGCGCTGCGGGACCGCGCGTTCATGGCCGCCTTTCTGAAGGCGCGGGGCGTCAAGGGCCGGGCGCTGAAGCGGGAGCTCGCCGAGCTCTGCCTCGGCGACGACCGCGAGACCGAGCCGCGTCTGATCGACGCAGGACCGGCGCTGGAGGCGGACTTCGCGTGGCAGGTCCGCGCATGGGGACGCCGGGTGCTGGCCGAGACACGGCGGCTGCTCGCGCAACGGTATCCGACCTACGCGGCGTTCCAGGCGCTGAAGCCGGGCGGCCGGACGTTCGAGCCGCGGCCGCTGACGCTGCTGGCCGCGGACGCCAACGGCGACACCGACGTCTGCCCGCTGAACGCGGCGTTCGACGCGGTGTACCTGAAGGACCCGCGGAATCCGCGCTGGGTGGCGAAGCCCGCCGTCGCGTATCTCTGGGCGCGCACGGCGCGCTGCAAGGGATGCCGCGCGACGGTCCCGCTGCTCAAGACTTGCTGGCTCGCCAGGAAGGGCGCGAAGCGCGTGCGGCTGACGATCACGGCGAACGCGGACAGGACGGGGGTGGTGTTCGGGGTCGAGGCGGACGTGCCGCGGGGCGAGGGCAACCCCGCGCGCCGGCGCGAGCACGACCGGCGGGTCGGCGCCGGCACGATGAGCCGGTCCGGCGTGCGGTGCCCCCTCTGCCAGGCCATCATGACCATGCAGGACCTCCGCCTCGACGGCCGCGCGGGGCGACTGGGCGAGGTCATGACCGCGGTCGTGGTCGACGGCCCGCACGGGAAGGAGTATCGGCTGCCGACGGCCCTGGAGCTGGAAGCAGCGCGGGTGGACGAGGCGGAGATCGAGGCGCTCTACGCGGACATTCCGTTCGGCGTACCGGACGAGCCGACGCCGAGCGCGGAGAACCTGGGGATGCGGGTTCCGCGCTACGGTTTCGACCGGTGGCGCACCCTCTTCACGAACCGTCAGCTCCTGGCCCTCGGCACGCTGGTCCAGGAGATACGCCGTCTCCCCGAGACGCTGGCCGGATGGCCGGAAGCGTGGCGGGAAGCGGTGGTCGCGACGCTGACGCCGACGATCAGCCGCGTGGCCGACCGCGGGAGTACGCTGGCGACCTGGACCAACGATCCCGAGAAGGTCCGCAGCACGTTCGGCCGCTTCGCGCTGCCGATGGTCTGGGACTTCGTGGAAGCATGTCCCCTGACGGATACCAGCGGCGGCTTCAACCAAGCGGTCGAATGGACGGCCGAGGTGTGCGAACACCTGCTCGCTGCCACGACCGACGCACCCGCGCCAGCAGTGCTGCGCCGGTCCGCGGCCGAACCGCAGGCCACCGCCGACGCCGAGGACGCGGGTTTCGACCTCATCTGCACCGACCCGCCCTACTACGACGCCATTCCCTACTCCGACCTGATGGACTTCTTCCACGTCTGGCTGCGGCGCGCGTTGTGGGGACTGTCGCCCGAGATCGACGCCGCCTTCGAGACCCCCCTCGGCCCGAAGTGGAACGCGGCGGCCAACGACGGCGAGCTCATCGACGACGCGGCCCGCTTCGGCGGCGACCGCGGGGCGTCTAAGCGCAACTACGAGGACGGCATGGCGCGCGCGTTCGCGCGGTTCCACGCGGCGCTGCGCGACGACGGCCGGCTCGTCGTCGTCTTCGCCAACAAGTCGCCCGACGCGTGGGAGACGCTCGTCTCCGCCCTCATCCGGGCCGGGTTCGTGGTCGTCGGCTCGTGGCCGATCCAGACGGAGCGGCTCGCGCGGACGCGCGCCATGCAGTCGGCGGCCCTCGCCTCGTCGATCTGGATCGTGTGCCGGAAGCGCCCGGCCGCGCGGGCGGGCTGGGACGCCGCGGTGCTCGCCGAGATGCGCGAGAACATCACCCGGCAGCTCCGCGACTTCTGGGTCGCCGGCATCCGCGGCCCCGACTTCGTGTGGGCCGCCACCGGTCCCGCCCTCGAGGCGTTCTCGAAGCACCCCGTCGTGAAGAAGGCGGACGCCCCCGGCGAGCGGCTCGCGGTGTCGGAGTTCCTCCGCGAGGTGCGGCGCTTCGTGGTCGACTTCGTGGTCGGCCGGGTGCTGACCCACGACGGCGACACCCAGGTGACGAGCGGACTCGACGACGTCACCACGTACTACCTGCTGCACCGCAACGACTTCGGGAAGGGCGACGCCCCGGCCGGCGCCTGCATTCTCTACGCGCTATCCTGCAACCTGTCCGACCGCGAGCTGACGGGTCGCTACGACGTTCTGTCCCGTGGCAGGCGCCCCTCCGGCGGCGAAGCCGGCCACGACGACGCCGACCTCGACGAGGACGCCGGCCCGGCCGACGGCCCCGGCGCGCCCGACGGCCCCGGCTCGACCGACGGCCCCGGCGGCGCCGGCAGCCGCGTCGCCCTGAAGCCGTGGAGCCGAAGGACCGCCAAGTCACTCGGCGACCCCGCGCCCGACGGCCGCCCCCCGCCGCTGATCGACCAGGCGCACCGCCTGATGCACCTGTGGCGCGCCGGCGAGGAGGCGCGGGTCAACGACTATCTCGACGACCGCGGCCTGAAGCGCCACGCCCTCTTCGCCCGCCTGCTGCAGGCCCTGATCGAGCTCGCCGACGCGGGTTCCGACGAACGAGCCGTCCTGGAGTCGCTCTCGAACCACGTCGCCGCCCGCGGCGGCTTGGCGCCGCCGCGCCAGCCCAAGCTGCAACGACTCGGAGAGGAGTCATGATCACCTCGCTGCGCCTCGTCGACTTCAAGAACTTCCGCGACGCGACACTCGGCGTGGGGTCGTTCACCGTGATCGTAGGAGCGAACGCGAGCGGCAAGAGCAATATCCGCGACGCCTTCCGGTTCCTGCACGGCATCGGTCGCGGCTACACCCTCGCGGAAATCGCCGGGGGGAGATACGGCCCCGGGGGTCAACAGGAGTGGGAGCCGATCCGGGGAGCAACAACGGAGATCGCCGGCTTCGGGCAACCCGGGGTCATCCTCGGAGTCGAACTCTCGAAGGATGTCCGCTACTCGATCCAGGCCACGCTGGACCCACCCGGCTCCGACAGAACCGGTGAGTTTCGCGTCGACAAGGAAGAACTGGTAGAGGGATCGCACACCGTGTTTCGGCTCCACGGCCCGCCGGGCGACGAGGGCGAGCTTCGGATGGCCAGTACGGACGCGCGCATCCGCGTGCGGCGAAACCAGCCGGCGCTGACACAGATCCACGAGCAGGCGCAGGTGGCGCCGGCTGCCCGGGAATGCGCGAGGCGGGTCACGAAAGCGCTGGCCAGCATGCGTTTCCTCGATCTGACTCCCGACCGAATGCGCCAGCCCGCCTTCCCGAGCCAAACCGTGCTGGGCGACCGGGGCGAGAATCTGCCCTCGGTGCTGCAGGACGTTTGCGCCGACCCGCAGCGCAAGAGGATTCTGATCGACTGGATCGACGAGTTGTCGCCGGCCGGCGTGAAGAACCTCGAGTTCCGGGACAGTCCCTTCCGCGGCCGAGTAGAGCTCGGTATTCGCGAAGAGAACGACATGGTGGTGTCGGCGGACAGCGCATCGGACGGCACGCTGCGCCTGCTTGGCGTGCTCGCGGCGCTACTCGGCAAGGACCCCGCCGGTCTGTACTTCTTCGAGGAGATCGAGAACGGCATTCACCCCGCGCGACTCTGGCTGTTGATCGATCTGATCGAGAAGTGGACGGTCAAGGCGGACATTCAGGTCGTTACCACGACTCATTCGCCAACCCTGCTGTGCGGCGCGAACGACGACACCTTCGAGCACACGTCCGTCGTATGGCGCGAGGAGCATGCTGGACACGCCGCCGCCGTCATTCGTCCCCTCGCCGACCTGCCGGACGCCAGGACGTTGCGGAAGTCGCAGGGACTCGACCGGCTTCATCATTCCGGCTGGATGGAGACCGCGCTCGCGTTCACGCACGACAGGAACGGGGACCAGGAGGGCAACGAATGAACGTCCTCCTCATCCCGGAAGACTTCCGTAACGATCAGCACGTGCTGAAACCCCTGTTCGTCGAGCTCTTTCGAACCATCGGTCGGCCGCGCGCGAGAGTCGATGTCCTGCGCGACCCGCTGCTCGGCGGCATCGGTGAAGCGACCAAGTCACGGCGCCTCGCGGAGATCGTCCAAACCTACCGCGGAATGACCGATGTCTTCATCTTGTGCGTCGACCGCGACGGCGTCGAGGGGCGGCGACGGCGACTCGACGAAATCGAATCGGAGTTCGACCACGATCCGCGGTTCTTCGCCGAGAACGCGTGGGAGGAAATCGAAACCTGGGCGCTGGCCGGTCTTGAACTGCCGCGTGACTGGCGGTGGGCCGACGTGCGTGCGGAGGTCCACGTGAAGGAACGGTACTTCGACGTTCTCGTGAACCGCCGAGGCCTTGCGGGTACACGCGGCAATGGCCGCAAGCAGTTGGGTCGAGAAGCCGCGCGACGAATAGACGCCATACGCAGGAAGTGTCCGGAGGACTTCGACGCCCTCGCCCGGCGGCTCGAGGCCATCGGCCGCAAATGAACGAGATCGGCAGATGACGCAGAGACTCCCCTGGACCCCCTGGCACCGCGTGGTGAAGCTGCGCGAGGACGTGCGCACCGGCGAGCTGTCGCTGGCCGACTTCGCCGCCGACCTCCACGACGTGATGATGCAGCGGGGCGCGCGCCCGATCTACGAGGAGCCCGCCCGGTTCTTCGCCCTGACCTACCCCACCTTCTCCCTGCGCGAGCTGGCCCGGGACGTCATGCTGCGCCTCGCGGGCCGGAACACCAAGGCGGTGAGACAGCTCGAGCTGACCTACGGCGGCGGCAAGACGCACACGCTGGTGGCGCTGCGGCATCTCGCGCACGACCCTGCATCGCTGCCCGGCCTGCCCACGGTCGAGCAATTCAGGTCCGACGTCGGCGCGCCGTTGCCGCCGGCGCGGGTCGCGGCGCTCGCCTTCGACAAGCTGGACGTCGAGAAGGGCATGGAGGTGCGCGGGCCGGACGGCGAGCTGCGCTGGCTGAAGCACCCGTGGAGCGTGCTCGCTTTCCAGATCGCCGGCGCGGCCGGCCTGCGGGCTCTGCACGCCGAGGGCCGGGACGACGAGCGCGACACGGCCCCGGCCGAGCCGCTGCTGGTCGACCTGCTGTCGCGGCCCCAGGCCGAGGGGCTGGCGACGCTGGTGCTGATCGACGAGGTGCTGATGTTCGCGCGCGGCAAGGTCGCCGTGGACGAGGCGTGGCGCGGGCGGCTGACCGACTTCTTCCAGTACCTGTGCCAGGCGGTGACCAAGGTCGACCGCTGCGCGTTGGTGGCGTCGCTGCTCGCCTCGGACCTCGACAAGAGCGACGATACCGGCAAGGCCATCAGCGCCCAGATCGGCGAGATCTTCAACCGGCAGAAGGAGGAAGGGGTGCAGCCGGTCCAGAAGGACGACGTGGCCGAGGTGCTGCGCCGGCGATTCTTCACCCCCGCGTCGATAGCGGATGCGGACGTCTTCCTGCCCCACGTGACGACCGCCGTGCGCAATCTCGCCGCGGTGGACGACGTCGTGCGCAAAGACCGCAGGAACGCCGAGGAGCGCTTCGCCCGCGGCTATCCCTTCCACCCCGACCTGACCGACCTCTTCTACGTGCGCTGGACGCAGCTCGACCGGTTCCAGCGGACGCGCGGCATCCTGCGGACGTTCGCCATCGCGCTGCGCGACGCCGAGAGTTGGGACACGTCGCCCCTCGTCGGCCCCAACGTGTTCCTGCCCGCGCCCGACCGGGACGGCATCGCCGAGGCGGCCCGCGAGCTCACGGGCGTCGCGACGCGAGAGGTGACCGAGAGCCGCGGTAACGACTGGGCGGCGATCCTTGAAGGCGAGCTCGCCAAGGCGCGGGCCATCCAGGACGAGCAGCGCGGACTGAAGGGCCGCGAGATCGAGCAGGCGGTCTGCACGGTGTTCCTCGCGTCGCAGCCGACCGGCCAGAAGGCCCAGACGAGAGACATGATCGGGCTGGTGGGGGCCACCCGCCCCGACCGCATCGAGCTCGAGCAGGGATTGCGCCGCTGGACGGATCTGTCGTGGTTCCTCGACGAGAACGAGTTCGGGAGCGACCCGGCGACGGACGGCGGGCCGCCGCCGCTGCCGAAGGCGTGGCGGCTCGGGAACCGGCCGAACCTGAAGCAGATGCACCACGACGCCTGCACGAACCGCGTCACCGCGGAAGCGGTCGAGGTGAAGCTGCTGGCCGACATCCGCGCGACGAGGAGCCTGACGCACGGCGCACGGGCGTTCGGCGTGCGGGTGCACATGCTGCCCGAGCGGCCCCGCGACGTCGAGGACGACGGCGAGTTCCACTTCGCCGTCCTGCCGCCCTCGTGCGTCTCGAACGCGGGACGGCCCAGCCGCGCCGCGCGCCGCTTCATCGACGAGACGACCGGACCGGACCGGCCGCGCATCCGCCGCAACGCCGTCGTGCTGGCGGCGCCGTCGACCGACGGGCTCGAGGTGGCGCGCACCCGCGTCCGCGACTACCTCGGCTGGGACGACGTGCAGCACCAGCTCAGGGGCCAGCCGCAGGACGCAGTGCGCGAGGAGATGCTGGCGACGTGGACCGAGGACGCGCGCCGCCGTATTCCCGAAGCGATCCGGCAGGCGTGGACCATCGTGGTGACCGTGAACCCCCAGAACGAGGTCCAGGCGTTCAGGGTGACGGTCGGCTCGGACCCGTTGTTCGCGACGGTCAAGGCCGACCGCCGGGCGCGCGTCCAGGAGACGGCGATCAACGCCGAGGCATTGCCCCCCGGCGGACCGTACGACCTCTGGCGCGACGACGAGCCGTCCCGCCGCGTCAAGGACCTGGCCAGCGCGTTCGCGGAGAACCCGCGGCTGCCCAAGATGCTCCGCACGCAGGAGATCCTGGCCACCATCGACCGCGGAGTGCAGGACGGCCTGTTCGTCGCGTCGCTCCCGCGGCCCGACCGGTCGGTCAAGACCTGGTGGCGGACGCCGATCGACGAGGCGGCGCGCTCCGAGCCGGCCCTGGAGCTCTTCCTGCCCGGCGCGGCGACCCTCTCCGACCTCGACCCGGGCATCCTGGCCCCCGGCGTCCTGCCGGAGCTCTGGGCCGGCGACTCGATCACCGTCGCCACCGTCGTCGACTACTTCTCGGGCGGCCGGACGGTCACGGTGCTCCGGGAGGGCTACGAGGAACCGATCGACATTCCGGCCTGTCGCCCGGACGCCGTCGAAGCGGCCGTCGACGCAGCCGTGCAGCAGGGCAGCCTGTGGCTGCTGAACGGACCGGCCAGCTTCCAGGGCGAGCCGCTGCCGGCCGGGGTGCTGACCGCCGCGGCCACGCTGCGGGCGCCGCTGGAGCCGCTGCCGGTGCAGCGCCTGCTGAAGGACGCCGTGCCGGACGCCTGGAGGGCGGACGAAACGACGGTGCTGGCGCTCTCCGTCGCCCTCGCCAACCAGGACGGCAATCCCCTGCCCTGGGCGGTGCTGCGCCGGGCCATCGCCGACGCCATCGCGGCCCGGTGGCTGGAGACGACGCCCGAGAGCGGCGCATGGCCCTGCGAAGTAGCCGCAGCAGGGACCGTGTCACTGACACCGCCGACCGGCTTCGATCCGACCTCCGTCACGCCGGCGGTCTCGAAGACCTCGGCCGGGTACGGGTCGTCCGCGGTGCTCGATCCCGCCGCCCTGCAGGACCTGGTCGACGCGCTGCCGGAGATAGTGAAGGCCGCTGCCGGCCTGCCGCTGGAGTTCCGGCTCGACGTGAAGCTGGGCGCCAGCGTCAAGGACATCCAAACGAACACGCTGGAGTCGATCGACAAGCTGCTCCGCGACGTCAGCCCCGATCTGGGACTCAAGCGCTGATGTCGCGACGTCCTTCCGCCGCTGGAACTCCCGTCGCAGACTCCCCGAGCGTTACATTTATGCCGCTGGAAACGTTACATTCATGCCCCTGACGGTGCTCGACGCCCTCCCCGGGGGGACTCACCGGGGACGCACCGGCGCGGCCACCTTCACGCCAGCAGCTCGCCGCGCAGGACGGTGACCGCCTGCCCCGACAGCAGGACACGATCGCCCGCCACCGCGACCTTGACCACCCCGCCGCGCGCCGACGCCTGCCACGCCGTGAACGCGTCGCGGCCGAGCCGCCGGCACCAATACGGGCCGAGACAGCAGTGCGCGGATCCGGTGACGGGGTCCTCGTCGACGCCGGCGCGCGGGGCGAAGAAGCGAGACACGAAGTTGAACTCTTCCGTCTCGCTTGGCGCGGTGACGATGATGCCGCGAACCGGGAACGCAGCGAGGCGGCGGATATCGGGGTCGAGCGCCCGCACCGTCGCCTCGCTGTCGACCTCGACAAGACAGTCGAACCGGTTCCGGCCGAAGTGGACGGGCTCGGACCCGAGCGCCGCGGCCAGCCCGGCCGGCACGGGGGCCGGCTCGGCCGGCTCGGCCGGAAAGTCCATCTCGATCCAGTCGCCGCGGCGCGTGGCCGACAGCCGGCCCGAGCGGGTGTGGAACACGGCGGGGGCGTCCCGCGCGAGGTGTCCGTCCTCCCACAGGACATGGGCCGAGGCCAGCGTCGCATGGCCGCACAGGTCCACCTCGACGGCCGGGGTGAACCACCGCAAGTCGTACTCGCCCGACTCGCGGCCCACCAGGAACGCCGTCTCCGACAGGTTCATCTCGCGGGCGACCCGCTGCATCCACGCCGGCTCGGCCGGCCGCGGCAGCACGCAGACGGCGGCCGGGTTCCCGCCGAACGCCTTGCGGGTGAACGCGTCGACCTGGATGATCGTCAGGCCCACGGCGCCACCTCTTGACGACGGGCCGCCGCCTCCAGGGCGCGCTTCCAGCAACTGTGCGAAGGGCTCCTCCCCGCCGTCACACCGCCCCCTTCACCCGCTGGCGCGCCCGCGCGCGTCCGGCTCCGTGGCGCGTCTCACGCCGGTTCACGACACGCCCGCGTCCTCGCGCACGAACTCGGCCCCCTTCTCGGCGATCATCACGGTGGGCGCATTCGTGTTGCCCGACGTGATGCGCGGCATGACCGAGGCGTCGATGACCCGCAGCCCCGCGACGCCGTGCACCGCGAGCCGGTCGTCGACGACTGCGAGGGGGTCGCTGCCCATCTTGCACGTGCCCACCGGATGGAAGATGGTCGTGCCGAGGTCCCGGGCGGCGGCGGCCAGCGCCTCGTCGCTCTCGACCTCGGGGCCCGGCTTCCATTCCTCGGGCTCGAACCGGGCCAGGGCCTTCGCGGCCATGATGCGGCGGGTGAACCGCAGGCCGGCCACCGCGACGCGGAGGTCCTCGTCGGTGGACAGGTAGTTGAGGGTGATGGCCGGCGCCTGCCGGGGGTCGGCGTCCCGGATGCGGACGTGCCCGCGGCTGGTCGGCTGGAGGTTGGCGACCGACGGCGTGATCGCGTTGAACTTGTGCAGCGGGTCGCCGAACTTGTCGAGCGACAGCGGCTGCACGTGCCACTCCATGTTCGCCGACGCGCGCGTGGGGTCGCTGCGCGCGAAGGCCCCGAGCTGCGACGGGGGCATCGTCAATGGGCCGGTCTTGAACAGGAGGTACTCCAGCCCCATCGCCGCCTTGCCGAGCAGCGAGTTCACCCGCACGTTCAGGGTGACGGTGTTCTTCACCTTGTAGATGTTGCGGATCTGCAAGTGGTCGTGCAGGTTCTCGCCGACCCCGGCGAGGTCGCGGACGATCCCGATGCCGTGCGCCTGCAACAGGGAGCCGGGGCCGATGCCCGAGAGCTGCAGGATCTGCGGCGAGCCGATGGCCCCGGCGGCCAGGATGACCTCGCGCCGGGCCTCGAGCCGCTCGCCCGTCAACAGCTCGATCCCGGTCGCGCGCGGACCGCCATCGCCCGCCTCGACCGCGATCCGCCGCACCTGCGCGCCGGTGCGCACGGTCAGGTTCGGCCGGTGCATGACGGGGCGCAGGTACGCCTTGGTGCCGCTCCAGCGCCGTCCGGCGCGCTGGTTCATCTGGAAGTAGGCGTTGCCGAAGTTGTCGCCCCGGTTGAACTCGGCGATCTTGGGGATGCCGCACTCCTCGGCCGCGTCGCGCCACGCGTCGAGAATCTCCCAGCTGACGCGGCGCTCCTCGACCCGCATCTCGCCGCCGACCCCGTGGCACTCGTCGGCGCCGTGCTCGTAGTCCTCGGACCGCTTGAAGACCGGCAGCACGTCGTCCCAGCCCCAGCCGCGGTTGCCGAGCGACGCCCAGTGGTCGTAGTCGCTCCGCTGCCCCCGCATGTAGATCATCGCGTTGATCGACGAGCAGCCGCCGAGGACCCGGCCGCGGGCGTACAGGATGGTCCGGCCGTTCAGCCCCGGGTCGGGCTCGATGCGGTAGCACCAGTCGGTGCGGGGGTTGCCGATGGTGTAGAGGTAGCCGACGGGGATGTCGATCCAGAAGTAGTCGTCCTTGCCCCCCGCCTCGAGCAGCAGCACGCGGGCGTCCGGGTCGGCCGACAGCCGGTTGGCGAGCACGCAGCCGGCGGTGCCCGCGCCGACGATGACGTAGTCGTGAGTCACGCGGGGATCCTACACGAGCGGATCGGAGACGCAACGCCGCCGGGACCGGCGACGACCGGAGAGGTCGGGGCGGCGGAAGGGAACCCGGAACGCGGGTTCCCTTCCGGCCCGCTTACGGGAGCTCGATGGGCGCGGTCACTGCTGCGTGGCCGCCGCCGCGGCGTCCTCGGCCCGCCCCGCCCGCAGGCTGTTCTCGAGCCCGTAGTTGCCCTCGTGGCAGGCGTACTCGAAGAGCTGGTACGTCGTGTCCCGGTTCAGGGGCATGGCCACCGTCCACGGCGAGGTGAACACGGAGCTGTCGTCGACGGTCACCTCGTAGCCGAGGGTGTCGTCGTCGTTCCGCGTGAACCGCTCGACCACCCGCAGGTTCTCGCTCTGGGGAATGCCGCGCACGCCGCGGGTCGCGATGTTGGTGCCGATGGTGCCCTGATCGTTGTAGTTGGTCGTCTCGACGACCAGGGTGTCGCCCTCCCAGCGCCCGCGCGCGTCGCCGTTCCACTGGCGGATGCTGCCGGGCAGGTGCGGGGTGTCGTCCACGGGGATGATGCGGGCCTCGTGGATCATCTCGTAGAACAGCACCACGTGGCCGGGAATCTGCAGGATCTGGTAGCCCGCCCCGTAGCCCGGCGGGAAGATGCCCCCCGGCACCCCGCGGGTGATGCACCGCTCCCACGGGGTGTGGTTCAGCCACGAGTCGGTCAGGTTGATCAGGTTGTGGTCGCGGATGGCCCGGGCTTCGTCGCGGACGGGCAGCCGGCCGTTGGGCGGGTCGACGATCATCGACCGGCGCCGCGGGTTGCGCAGGGCGTCGCCGGGGCCGTCGCCCCACGGGCCCTGCGGGGGACGGGCCCGGTCCTCGACGGACTGGGGCATCGCCGGCGCCCGCTGAGGCTGGTTGCTGCCCGGGAACCACGCGGCCAGCGGGGCCAGGCGCTCGATGTCGGCCTCGTCGGGGGCCTCGAACGGGGTCGGGTCGAAGTTGGTCCAGACGCCCTGGATGTCGGGCTGGCCGTCCGGGGTCAGCGGACCGGTGTAGTGCTGGGCCCCCGCCGGCGCGGCGCCGAGGGCGACGATCGCGGCCAGGGCCGCGGCGACGCAGGCGGTGCGACATTGCGTGCTCATCTGCGGAACTCTCCTTCCATCGGCGACGCGGGCTCGCCGGGCGCGCCGACTCCTACATGGTACGCACTCCGCCCGCCGGAGCCAACCTTCGAGGCGTGCCCGCGCGGCGCGCGACGATGAGGCACCGCGTTCGACCGGTACGACACGGATGCCCTGGGCGGGCGTGCTAGACTCGTATTACGATTTCCGCATCGATGCCCGGGCGAGTACATCATGGATCAAGTGAAGATCTCCCCGAAGTTCCAGGTGGTCATTCCCAAGGCCGTGCGGGAATCTCTCGGCCTCAAGGCCGGCCAGCGACTCCAGGTCGTTCAGTACAGGGACCGCATCGAGCTGGTGCCGATGCGGGACATCCGCGAGATGCGAGGCTGGCTCGCCGGCATCGATACGCGCGTCGAGCGTGAGCCGGACCGCCCGCTGTGAACCCGGCCGATGGACGGGTTGCACGTCATCGACTCCTCCGGCTGGCTGGAGTACCTCACCGATGGCCCGAATGCCGGCCACTTCGGGGCGCCGCTCGCCGATCCGAGTCGGCTCCTGGTCCCCACGATCAGTCTCTACGAGGTCTTCAGGATCGTCCTGCGCGAACGAGGAGAAGACGATGCGATCCAGGCGGCCGCGTTGATGCGCCGGGGACGGGAGATCGCCCTGTCTCCGGTGCTGGCCCTGGAGGCGGCGCGGCTCGCGCACGAGCGCGGCCTCGCGATGGGCGACGCCATCATTCTTGCCACCGCACGAGCCAACCGGGCGACGCTGTGGACCCAGGACGCCGACTTCGAGGGCGTCTCCGGCGTACGGTACTACGCGAAAGCGGCTGCGCCCTGAGGCCCGCCGGGGCTCCTGCCGGATAAACGGCGCCGGCCGACGGGCCGTAATACACTCCAGGGTACATGCACGACCGACGGTGTCGGGAGGCCTCGCACCGGACCGAAATCAGGGCGCCGCGCCGCCTCGACACCCCCGACAGGCCGCAGGACCGGGACGCCCCCGGCCGGCGGCGGGAGAACGTGATTCTTGACTGGCACTCTGCTCCGTCGTTCCTGGGCTCCGACCATCGCCGCGGCCCTCGGCCTGTGGGGATTGGTTCCGCCCGCGCCCGCCGCGGCGCAGTCCGAGCCCCAGTCCGCCGGCCTGCGCCGCATCGAGACGCGCGAGCTGACCGAGGCGGGGTTCCCCCTGGTCCGCGCCCGGAGCGTCGAGGCGTCGCCGGCCATGGACGGCGACGTCCTGAACGACCCCGCCTACGCCGGCGCGATGCTCGCCACCGGGTTCGTGCAGAGCCGGCCCTTCGAGGGCCGGCCGGCCTCGGAGCGCACCGAGGTTCGCATCGTCTACGACGCCGACACCATCTACTTCGGGGTGGTCTGCTACACCGACGACCCGGGCACGATCATCGTCGCCGACAGCCGCCGCGACTCCGAGCTGACCGAGACCGACAGCTTCCGGGTCATCCTCGACACGTACCTGGACGGCCAGAACGGGTTCATCTTCGGCACCAACCCCGCCGGCATCGAGTACGACGGGCAGCTCACCAACGAGGGGCAGGGCAGCGGACGGTTCGGGGGCGGCGGCAGCGGGCGCCCCAGCAACAGCCGGCAGCAGCGCGGCTCGGGCGGCGGCCTCAACGTCAACTGGGACGGCGCGTGGGAGGTGGTCACCCGGGTGAGCGACGTCGGGTGGTCGGCGGAGATCGCGATTCCGTTCCGGACCCTGCGCTACCCGACCAGCGAGGTGCAGACCTGGGGCGTGAACTTCCAGCGGAACATCCGATTCAACAACGAGCAGGTGTACTGGTCTCCCCTGCCGCGGCAGTTCAACCTCAACCGCCTGTCGCTGGCCGGCGAGCTGCAGGGCATCGCGGTCCCCCCCCAGCGCAACCTGCAGCTCACGCCCTACCTGCTGGGCTCTACCCTGCACCGCACCGAGACCGGGACCAACGTCAGCGACGGCGACTGGGGCGGGGACCTGAAGTACAGCGTGACCCCCAGCATGACCCTGGACCTGACCGCGAGAACCGACTTCGCTCAGGTCGAGGTCGACGACGAGCAGATCAACCTCGACCGCTTCACGCTGTTCTTCCCCGAGAAGCGGCCGTTCTTCCTCGAGAACGCGGGCCTGTTCTCGGTCGGCCAGCCGGGCGCGGTCGACGTGTTCTTCAGCCGCCGCATCGGGCTCGGCGAGAACGGCGAGCAGATTCCGATCGTCGGCGGGGGGCGGCTGTCGGGCAAGGTCGGCAGCAACACGAACATCGGGTTCCTCAACATGCAGACGGCGGCGGTCGGCGCCCTGGAGGACCCGAACGCGATCCCCGGCCAGAACTTCACGGTGGCGCGGCTGCGGCAGGACCTCGCCAACCGGTCGAACGTCGGGGCCATGGTCGTCAACCGGAACGCGACCGGCGACCTCGCCGCCGGCAGCGGCGCCAACACCACCGTGGCGTTCGACGGGCGCTGGGGCATCGGACAGGGCGGCACGGTGAGCGGCTTCGTGGCCGACAGCGGCGCCGTGCACGACCTCTCGGCCGGACCGGGGGGCTCGCACGCCTACGGGCTCAGCGCCCAACACCAGTCGGAGCGCGCCCGACTCAGCCTCGGCTTCACCGAGGTGTCCCCCGACTTCAACCCGGAGGTCGGCTTCCTCGCCCGGCGCAGCTACCGGCGGATGAACGGCAGCGTGTTCACGACGTTCCGTCCCGAGAACTTCATGGGCGTCCACGAGCTGCGGCCCCACGTCTCGCACAACACCGTGTTCGACTTCGGCACCGGCATCCAGGAGACGCAGTTCACGCACATCGACAACCACATCGAGTGGCGCAACGGCTATGAGATCCACACCGGCATGAACGTCACCCGCGAGGGAGTGTTCCAGCCGTTCGAGATCTTCCCCGGCGTCATCGTCCCGCCGGGGAAGTACGACCACCAGGAGGCGCAGATCGCCGGCAACACGAACCTGGGAGCGCCGGTCAGCTTCAACGTCAACACCATCGTCGGCGGGCTGTTCGGCGGCGACCGGGTGACGATCACCCCGTCGGTCACGGCCCGCGCCGGCGAGACGTTCAACGCGATGCTGGAGTGGAGCTACAACCACCTGCGGCTCCCCGTCGACGACTTCACCACCCACCTGGGCCGCCTGCGCGTGTCGTACTCGTTCACCACCCGGATGTTCCTCCAGGCTCTCGTCCAGTACAACACCCGCGCGAGCCTCTGGTCGTCGAACGTGCGCTTCGGCCTCCTGTCGGACGCCAACACCGGGCTCTTCATCGTCTACAACGACATCCAGGGGTTCGGCCAGACCCTCAGCAGCCACGACTACATCCCCCCCGGCGCGGGGCAGACAATCACCGTCAAGTACAGCTATCTCTTCGACCTGCTGCGGTGAGCGCGCGCCGGCCTCGACGCCTCGCACTATAATTCGGGACACTGTGCTCCAGTCGCGCTCGGGGTGCGCGACCGCGTCACATTCGCCGACACGAATGACCATGCGATCGATGAACCGGACTATTGTCCTCCTCGCCGTCGGCGCCTTGAGCTGCGGCGGCGGCGCTCCCGAAGAGGCTCCCCCCAGCAGCGTAGTCGCCTACCAGGGGGCGACCCTCATCACCGGAGACGGCGGCCCGCCCATCGGGGGCGGAGTGCTGGTGGTCGACGAGGGGCGCATCGTCGCCGCGGGCCGCGCCGCCGGCGTGCCGGTCCCCGAGGACGCGGCGGTGGTCGACCTCGGCGGCAAGACGGTCATGCCGGCGCTCGTCGACCTGCACGGGCACGTCGGGTTCCAGCGGGGCCTGAGCTACGACTACGCGAACTACACGCGCGAGAACCTGATCGACCAGCTCGAGCGGTACGCCTACAACGGCGTCGGCACCATCGTCTCGATGGGGACCGACCCCGGAGACCTGGCGTTCGAGATCCGCGCCGAGCAGGAGGCGGGCGCGCTGGGCGGGGCCCGGCTGCACACCGCGTTCCGGGGCATCGCGCGGCCCGACGCGGGACCGGGGGCCGCGACCATGCGGCCGACCGCGCTCGGGGTGTCCACGCCGGACGAGGCGCGCGCCGCCGTCGACGAGATCGCGGCCACCGGCGCCGACTTCGTCAAGGTCTGGGTCGACGACCGGGGCGGCTCGGTCGAGAAGCTCACGCCGGACCTCTACGAGCCGATCATCGCCGCCGCGCACGAACGCGGCCTGCAGGTCATCGCCCACGTCTACTACCTCGACGACGCCCGTGCCCTCGTCGACGCGGGGGTGGACGGCTTCGCCCACCTGCCGCGCGACGCCGAGATGGACGACGCGCTGGTGGAGGCCGTCGTCGAGAACGACGTGTTCGTCATGCCGAACCTGAGCATCTCCGAGCGCGGCCGGCACGTCGAGCCCCCGGCCTGGGTCGAGCACCCGTTGCTGCTCGAGTCGGTGGCCGGGGACGTCCTGGCGCGCATTCGCGCGTCGTTCGAGAGCCGCGCGCCGGAGGCGGCGGCGCGGGCCGCCGAGTCGTACGCGGCGATGCAGGGCAGCCTGAGGAAGCTGGCGGGCGCCGGCGCCCGCCTCGTCCTCGGCGCCGACACCGGCGTGCAGGACCACGTGCCGGGCTTCATGGAGCACCGCGAGCTCGAGCTGTTCGTCGAGGCGGGGATCTCGCCGGCCGACGCCATCCGCATCGCCACCAGCGCGTCGGCGGAGGTGCTCGGCGCCGACACCGGCCTGCTCGAAGCGGGGCGGCGCGCCGACTTCGTGGTGCTCGACGCCAATCCGATGTTCGGCATCGCGAACACCCGGCAGATCTCGGCCGTCTATCTGAACGGGGAGGCGGTCGACCGCGAAGCCCTGCGGAACGGCTGGCAGTGAGGAACACCATGCGACGAGCCCTTTTCGCCGGTGTACTCGCCGGGGCGGTGGCGACGGGCGCGGTCGACGTGCACGCCCAGGCGGGCCGCTACCCCGCGTCCAGCCACGGCGGGAACTACATGCACAACTTCTACTTCCCGCCGGCGCCCAGCTCCACCCCGTGGGCGCCGAGCTGGGCGCCGGACGGCGGGTCGATCGCGGTGGCGATGAGCGGGTCCATCTGGCGGGTGGACCCCGACACCGGGGTGGCCGAGGAACTGACCTACAGCCCCGACGCCTACCACTCGTCGCCCGACTGGTCGCCCGACGGCCGGTGGATCGTCTACACGGCCGACCACGACGGCGACCGGGTGCAGCTCGAGCTGCTGGAGGTGGCCACCGGGGAGACCCGCGCCCTGACGAACGACGACCACGTCTACGCGGACCCGACGTTCTCGCCCGACGGCACGCGCATCTCCTACGTGTCGACCCGCCCCAACGGCTACTTCAACGTCGCGGTGCGGCCGGTCGGGGAGGGCCGGTGGGCCGGCGACGAGATGCCGATCACGGGCGACCACGCCTATCCCGCCAACCGGCTGTACTTCGGCCCGTGGGACATGCACCTGACCCCGGCCTGGCTCCCCGCGGGCCCCGAGAGCACCGAGAGCGACGAGCTGCTGCTGGTCTCGAACCGCGACATCCCCCTCGGATCGGGCAACGTCCTGCGGGTGCCCGCCGCCCCCGGCGGCATCGTCGACGCGGTGACGGTGCTGCGCGAGCAGACCCTGTACCGGACCCGGCCCGACGTGGCGAGCGACGGCCGGCGCTTCGTCTACTCGTCCACGCGGGGGGCGGCCGACCAGTTCAACAACCTGTACGTGCAGCCGACGGCGGGGGGCGAGCCCTACAAGCTGACGTTCTTCGAGCACGACGCCTTCCATCCGCGCTGGTCGCCCGACGACGAGTGGATCGCGTTCGTCACCAACGAGGGCGGCCTGCCCCGGCTCGCGCTGCTCGAGACGCACGGGGGCGCGTTGCGCACGGTGGAGATCACCGAGCGGCGGTGGCGGCGGCCCATGGGCACCCTGTCGGTCCGCACCCGCGCCGCGGACACCGGAGACGTCACGGGCTCGCGGGTCCACCTGACCGCGTCGGACGGGAAGTTCTACGCACCCGCCGACGCCTACGCCCGGCTGAGCGCGCGCGGCGACCACATCTTCCACACCCCTGGCGCATTCACCGTCGAGATCCCGGCCGGATCGGTCGAGCTGACCGTGGTGAAGGGCTTCGAGTTCCATCCGGCCACCGCGACGGCCGAGGTCGCAGCCGGTGAGACGACCGAGCTGACGGTCGAGCTCGACCGGATGACGGACATGGCCGCGGCCGGCTGGTACAGCGCGTCGACCCACGTGCACGGGAACTACGGCGGCAACCTGAACAACTCGCTCGAGAACCTGATCATGATGTCGGAGGCGGAGGATCAGGACATCGTGCTCCACCAGGTCGCCAACAAGGACAACCGCATTCTCGACTACCAGTGGTTCGAGCCCGGCGGCGGCGCCCACTCGACGTCGACCCCCGAGCACCCGGTGGTCGTGGGGCAGGAGTACCGGCCGCCGTTCTACGGGCACGTCTTCATGTTCGGCATGCGCGACCACCTGATCTCGCCGTTCACGATGGGCTACGAGGGCACCGCCATCGAGAGCCTCTACCCCAGCAACACCGACATGTTCCGGAAGGCGAAGGCGCAGGGGGCCACCGTCGGCTACGTGCACGCGTTCACCGGCGAGAACGACCCTCTCGACGGCAGCCTCGGCGGCGGCAAGGGGTTCATCGTCGACGCGGCCCTCGGCACCACCGACGCGGTCGAGTGGTCGGACGCGGCGCGCTCCGGCTTCTTCCCCCTGTACGCGGTGTGGAGCAACGGGCTCCGCATCACCGCCACCGGGGGCGAGGACTCGATCAGCAACCTGCACCGCTCGAAGCTCGTGGGGTCGGTGCGCACCTACGTCCACACCGGGTCGCGCGGCCTCGACGTCGACGCGTGGCTCGAGGAGCTGCGAGCGGGGCGGGCGTTCGTCTCGTCGGGGCCCCTGCTCGAGCTGACCGTCGACGGCCGGATGCCGGGCGAAGAGGTGAGCCTGCCGGCCGGCGGCGGCGAGGTCCGGATTGCCGGCCGGGTGCGCTCGGTCACCCCCCTCGACCGCGTGTTCCTGGTGTGCGATGGCGAGACCGTCCAGGAGGTGCCGTTGGGCACGGACGGCCGGTCGGCCGCCTTCACGGTGAGCCGGCGCGTGACCGCGAGCGGCTGGTGCCACCTGCGGGCCGAGGGGGCCCCCGCCGAGCGGTTCCCGATGGACGTGACCTACGTGCAGGCCTTCACCAACCCGGTCTGGCTGCTCGCCGGCGACGAGCCGATCCGGAATGCGGACGCGGCCGACTACGCCCTGCGCTGGATCGACAAGCTGCAAGAGATGGCGGACGCTTGGCCCGGCTGGCGGTCCTCGCGGGAGCGGGCTCACGTCTTCGCCCAGTTCGACGAGGCGCGCGAGGTCTACCGGCGCTTCGCGCGCGAGAGCACCGGACCAGCGGCTTCGCGGCAGTGACTGGAGGCATCTCCGATCGAAGTCTTCGGTGATACGCACGGCCTCAAGGCCAGCCAGACCCGCCAGCTCGAGCGCCTGTTCCGGCGCCGGGTCGCCGCGGACCGGCTGATCACGCAGGAGCTCGCCCGGCAGCTGACCGAGATCAGCCACGAGATCCGGCGCCAGGTCGGGGTGCTGCTCGACCGCCGCGGGCTCGTCCAGCACGTGATGGTGGGCGACGCCCACTCCATCGCCCTCCCCGACTGGGGCCGCCTTCGGGCCGGCCGCGGGCGCCTGCGCGGCCTGCGCTGCCTCCACACCCATCTCGCGAACGAGGGCCTGACCCGGGACGACCGCACCGACCTGCTGCTACTGCGTCTCGACGCGATGGTGACGATCGGCGTGGGCGACGACGGCCTGCCCGACCTCGCCCACGCCGCCGCCCTCGCCCCCGCCGGCGACCGGGCCCCGGGAGACCGAAACGCGGGCATCGAACGCCTCGACCCCCAGCCGCCGGCCCAGTTTGCCTTCGACTTCCAGGACTGGATCCGCGAGCGCGAGGCGGCCCTCGCGCGCGAGACCGACGGGCAGCGGGTCGGGGACCGCGAGCGCGCCATCCTCGTCTCGGTCACCGCCGGCCGCGCCGCCCGCGAGATGCAGGTACACCTCGCCGAGCTGCGCGAGCTCGCCCACTCGGCCGGGGTCGACATCGTCGACGCGGTGACCCAGAACCGGCCCCGCGTCGACCCCAAGACCGTGCTCGGCTCGGGCAAGCTGGACGATCTCGCCATCCGCGCCTTCCACAGCGGCGTCGACCTCGTCATCGTCGACCAGGACCTGACCCCCACCCAGGCCCGCAACCTCGGCGAGCGCATGGAGCTGCGGGTGATCGACCGCACCCAGCTCATCCTCGACATCTTCGCGCAGCACGCGACCACCCGCGACGGCAAGCTGCAGGTCGAGCTGGCCCAGCTCAAGTACCTGCTGCCGCGGCTCGCGCAGCGCGCCGAGGTCTCGCTGTCGCGGCTCGCCGGCGGCATCGGGGGGCGGGGGCCGGGCGAGACGAAGCTCGAGGTCGACCGCCGGCGCACCCGCGACCGCGTGACCCGGCTCGAGCGCGAGCTGAAGAAGCTCGCCGCGCAGCGCGAGAACCGGCGGCAGCGGCGGGGACGGCGCGCGGTGCCGGTGCTCTCCATCGTCGGCTACACCAACGCGGGCAAGAGCACCCTGCTGCGGTCCCTCACCCGGACCGAGGTGCACGTAGCCGACCAGATGTTCGCCACCCTCGACCCCACCTCGCGCCGGCTGCGGTTCCCGCGCGAGCGCGAGGTCATCATCACCGACACCGTCGGGTTCATCCGCGACCTGCCCGCCGACCTCGTCACCGCCTTCCGCGCCACCCTCGAGGAGCTTGCCGACGCGTCGCTGCTCCTCCACGTCGTCGACGCCACGGCCGACTGCGAGCGCCGCATCGAGGCCGTCCGACGGGTGCTGAGAGAAATCGACATCGAGGCGCCGGAGCTGCTCGTCTTCAACCAGATCGACCGCATGGGAGACGGCGAGGGCGAGGCCCTGGCGCGGCGGCACGACGGGGTCGCGGTGTCCGCCCTCCGCCGCACCGGCCTGCGGGGGCTGCTCGAGCGGGCCGAGCGGATGCTCTGGGCGGAGGACGATGCGAGGCCCGACCGGCCGGGCGGCCTCATCGGACTCGCCGGCGTTTCCGGGTCTGCCACCCCCCGATAGAGCGCTCAGGGCCTCGATCGGCAGTGCGTCGAGCCGGCGGGTTCAGTCTGTGGACGCAGGATCGGTCTCTTCCCTCACCTCCGGTTCCATGTCGGGTCCGGTCAACCCACGCGCTGTCGCAAAGCCGGGAGGGAACGCGCGACGGCCGGTCCCCTGCAGATTGCCCCTGGAGATGATTGCATGCAATCATCAGGAGAGACGGAAAGAGGTCCCATGGCGAGCATCACGATTCGCAACCTGTCGCCCGAATCGAAGGCAAGACTCAGACGGCGGGCCGAAGAGCGCGGCTGCAGTCTGGAGGCCCTGGTGCGGTCGGTGCTCGACCAGGCCGCCGAGGAGACCCCGCCGACGACCGGATTCCCGCACAACCTGATCGCCGTCGTCGAGCCGGGCGAAGACATCGCACCGTTCATCCGCGAGCACCGGCAACCCCGGGAGCCGGTGGACCTGACGTGATCCTGGTCGACACCAACGTCCTGTCGGAGCTGACCAGGCCCACGCCGGAAACGCGAGTCGTCACGTGGCTCGAAGACAACGAGCCGACGCTCACGATTTCGACGGTAGCCCTCGCGGAATTGCGGTACGGGATCGCACGGCTGCCCGCGGGCCGCCGGCGATCGAGCCTCCTGCGCTTCTGGCAAACGACCTGCGAGCAGTTTCGGGGCCGCATCTGCTCGTTCGATCAGCGCGCCGCCGAAACGTACGGGGACGTCGCAGCCGCCGCCGAGCGGGCGGGCCGACGGCTCCATGTCCAGGACGGCCAGATCGCCGCAATCGCCCTGGTGCACCGCATGCGCGTGGCGACGCGCAACGTCAGAGACTTCGAGGCGGCGGGCGTCGGCATCGTCAATCCCTGGGAGTGACCCCGAGCAGGGCGCGCCCGCGCCAGGCGTGTGCGCCCTTGAACCTCGCCGACTCCTGGAGGTTGGCTGCGCGCCAAGCGGCGCCGAAGGCGACGATTGGCGGGCTGCCGCGACGAATCGCTGCCGCCGCCGCGGGCCACGGAACCCGGCCAGGAGGCGGACTGCCAGGAGCGGCCGAGAGGCGGACTGCTAGAATAGGCGTCCCGGCCGCGCGGCGGCCGGACGTTCCGCTGACTCATCCCAGGAGGATTTGCCGTGTCCCAGGCTGACGGATTCGACGCGTTGCTGCAGGAAGACCGGGTATTCGAGCCGCCGGCCGAGTTCGCGGCGCAGGCGAACGCCAACGACCCCGGCATCTACGAGGAGGCCGACCGCGACCACGAGGGGTTCTGGGCGAAGTTCGCCGGCGAGCTCGAGTGGAGCCGCCCGTGGGACACGGTGTGCGAGTGGACCCCGCCCACCGTCAAGTGGTTCCTCGGCGGGAAGATCAACGCCAGCGTGAACTGCGTCGACCGGCACGTCCGCACCGCCCGGCGCAACAAGGCGGCGCTCATCTGGGAGGGCGAGCCCGGCGACCGGCGCACCCTCACCTACTGGGACCTCTACCAGGACGTGAACCGCTTCGCCAACGCGCTGCGCGACCTCGGGGTCGAGAAGGGCGACCGGGTCGCCGTGTACCTGCCGATGACCCCCGAGCTGCCCATCACCCTGCTCGCCTGCGCCCGCATCGGGGCCGTGCACAGCGTGGTGTTCGCCGGCTTCAGCGCCGAGTCGCTGCGCGACCGCATCAACGACATGCAGGCCAAGGTGGTGGTGACCGGCGACGGCGGCTACCGCCGCGGCGGGGTCATCGCCCTCAAGCAGATCACCGACGACGCCCTCGACGGCGCCCCCAGCGTCGAGTCGGTGGTGGTGATGCACCGCGAGGGCCTCGACGCCGACATCGAGATGCAGGACGGCCGCGACCACTGGTACCACGACCTGATGGCGAAGGCGGGGCCGCGGTGCGACCCCGAGCCCATGGACTCCGAGGACCTGCTCTTCACCCTCTACACGTCGGGCACCACCGGCAAGCCCAAGGGCATCGCCCACGCCACCGGCGGCTACCTCGTCGGCACCTACGCCACCTCGAAGTGGGTGTTCGACCTGAAGGAAGAGGACGTCTTCTTCTGCACCGCCGACATCGGCTGGGTCACCGGCCACAGCTACCTCGTCTACGGGCCCCTCGCCAACGGCGCCACCTGCGTCATGTACGAGGGCGCTCCCGACACCCCGCACCGGGGCCGGTTCTGGGAGATGGTCGAGCGCTACGGGGTCACCGTGTTCTACACCGCCCCGACCGCCATCCGCGCGTTCATGAAGTGGGGCACCGACATCCCCGCGAAGTTCGACATGTCGACGTTGCGGCTGCTCGGCACCGTGGGCGAGCCCATCAACCCCGAGGCGTGGATGTGGTACCACGCCAACATCGGCGGCACGCGCGTCCCCATCGTCGACACCTGGTGGCAGACCGAGACCGGCGCCATCTGCGTCGCCCCCCTGCCCGGCCTCGTCGCCCTGAAGCCTGGCTCGGCCACCCGCCCCTTCCCCGGCATCAAGCCGATGGTCGTGAACGAGCAGGGCGAGGAAGTGAAGGTCGGCGGCGGCTACCTCGTCATGAAGCGCCCCTGGCCGTCGATGCTCCGCACCATCTACGGCGACCACGAGCGCTACGTGAAGACCTACTTCGGGCGCTGGGGGCACGACGTGTACGTGACCGGCGACGGCGCCAAGATCGACGACGACGGCTACCTCTGGCTGCTCGGCCGCGTCGACGACGTGCTCAACGTCTCGGGCCACCGCGTCGGCACCATGGAGGTCGAGAGCGCGCTGGTCGATCACCCCGACGTGGCCGAGGCCGCCGTCGTCGGCAAGCCGCACGAGATCAAGGGCCAGGGCATCGCCGCGTTCGTCACTCTCAAGGAGGGCGTGACGCCGGACGACGGCACCCTCGGCGTCCTGAAGCAGCACGTGGTGAAGAAGATCGGCGCCATCGCCCGGCCGGACGAGATCGTGCTGGCCGCCGACCTCCCGAAGACGCGGTCGGGCAAGATCATGCGCCGGCTGCTGCGCGATGTCGCGGAGGGCAAGGCCCTCGGGGACGTGACCACCCTCGCCGACCCCACGGTGGTGGCCAAGCTGCGCGACCAGTACGCCGACAAGGAGGGGTAGGCGGCGTCGTGACGATTCACGAAACAGCGCTGCGTCCGCGCCTTGGAACGGCACCGAGGGCTGAAGTCGCGCGGCCGGCGCGCCGATAAACAGGACAGCACCCAGCCGCGACAGCGGCAACCTCCTACCGGGACGACCCGGCGGGGGCCGACAGCCCCCGCCGGGTCACGAGATACGTCGCGAACGTGCCCAGCCAGTGGCCGCCCTCGTAGTGCTCGCCGGTCACCGAGGCGAGGCCGGCGCCGCGATGACGCCCGGCGGCCCCGAGCAGCACCGGCCGGCGCCCGTCGCCCTCGGGCAGGGCGGCGGCGATTCCCTCCAGCATCCAGGCGCGGCTCAGATTCAAGCCGTCGAGGTGCACCAGCTTCCCGTCGCCGGCGTCGGTGACCACCGCCGGCTCGAGCCAGCCCGCCGGGTCGTCGCCGGTGGGGATGTCCGGCAGGAAATCCCCCAGCCAGGCGGCGAAACGGTCCGGTTCGAGCACCCGGCGCAACAGGTCGGCCTCGGCCAGGCACGGCGACAGGAAGTCGTGCCCGGACGGCTCGTAGGCCAGGGGGCAGCTCCGGTCGGCCAAGTAGTAGTCGGCGATGCGGGCCTCCAGCAGATCGAGCATGCCGGTGTCGCTGGCCCGCAGGGCCCAGTCGTGGATCAGACCAAAGGCGAACGCCGTCTGCGAGTGCTCGCCCACCCGGATGGGGTGGGTCAGCCTCGGCAGCCACGCCTTGATCTGCGCCGAGGCCATGAACTCGAGCGGCGCCAGCGCGTCCTGCCACCGCCGTGCCGCCGGGTCGTCCCACTCGCGCAGCTCGGCCGCGAGCTGCAGCAGCCACGCCGACCCGTACGGCCGCTCGAAGCCGGCCCGACCCGGCCCCTGGAAGTAGCGGACCTCGGCCGCGACGTTCTCGACGGTCAGGCTGCGGTCGAGCGCGGCGCGGGCCGCCGTCGCGAAGTCCGCGTCCGGATAGAGCCGCGCGAGACGGGCCAGCAGCCAGTGCCCGTGCACCGCCGAGTGCCAGTCGAAGCACCCGAAGAACGCCGGGGTCAGCTCGCGCGGCGGGCGCACGTCGCCGTCGTCGTTGAGGACGTGGGCGATCTTGTTGGGGTACTCGCGGTGCACGCATTCCAGAGCCAGTCGCGCGAACCGCTCCACGGCCGGCGCGTCGGCCGGCGCCGATTGCGATCCGACGGCCGGACCCGCGAGCGTCCCGACGAGCACCACCGCCGCCGCGATCCGCCCCCACCCACCGCGACCACGCCGTCCGACGGCACGCGCAATCATTCGGAGCATGCCGCACAGGGTACCGGATCAACGGGCCGTAGAACACCGGGAACCCCGGCGTATACTGCACGCATGCCCAGGTTGCGCCACGCCCTGACGACCGGAGGCCTCGGCCTCGGCCTCGCCCTGATCTGCGTCGCCCCCGCGTCGCCGGCCCAGCCCGGCGAGGCGCTCTACGTCTGCGCCGACCCCGGCGCCACCCGCGACATCGACATCGGCGCCACCATCTGCGACGCGGCCCCCACCGACACCCTGACCGAGCGCCTCGAGCCCGACAACCTCCAGCGCCGCGAGGGCGCGCTGGTCACCGGCGTGTCCGCCGGCGGCATCGCGCAGGTGGCGGGGCTGCGGGCCGGGGACGTCATCTACCGGGTGGGCGGCGTCGACGTCGGGGACAACATCGAGGCCACCGCCCGCCTCAGCCTGATCGGGGACAGTGCCGACACGACGGTCAACTTCCTCCGCCGGGGCCGGCCGTACCGCGTGAAGCTCCGGAGACCCTGACGGGAGCCGGCGGAAGCCGGTCGAGCTCGCCACGTACGACCGCCGCATGACGGATGCGGCCCGGACCTTGGGGTTTCCGATCAGGGGACCTGACCGTCTGAGCACGGTGCGCTTCGACTCCACCTGACGAACGGCATGCGTGCAGGCACGGTCATCGTCACGAGCCGCCGACGGGTCACGATCGGCGCCCGCGAGCGACCGCCGTCGTAGGATAGTCGGATGACATGGACCTCGCGGCTCCGGCTGCCCGTGACCGCGATGCTCGCCCTGCTGCCGGCGGCGGCCGCCGCCCATCCCCTGACGTTCACCGAGACGACCGTCGTGCTGCAGCGGGACGGGACGTTCCGGGCGGAACTGGTGGTCGACCTCGACGCGCTGGCCCTGGGGGCGCCGCAGAGCGCCGACGACGCCGAGCTGGCGGCGGCCGTTCGGGCCCTCTCGCCCGCCGAGCTCGACGAGGCCCTCGGCCGGCTGCAGCGGCTGTTCGAGCGCCGCGTCCGGCTGCGCTTCGACGGGGAGCCGGCGCCCTTCGAGGTGTCGTTCCCGGACCACGGCGCGCCCGCGGCGACCGAGTCGGAGATACCGACGGTGCTGGGGCTGACGGCCCGGCTGACCGGGATGGTGCCGGCGGACGCGGCCGAGCTGGAGTTCTTCGCGTCGCGCTCGTTCGCCGAGGTGAACCTGACCATCCGGGACGAGCGGCGGGGCGTGACGCGGCAGACGCTGATCGAGCGCGGCGCCCGCAGCGACCCGTTCCCCCTGACGGGCCCCGCCGCCCCGGCCGGTGCGTGGTCGACGGCCGGCCGCTACCTGCGGCTCGGCTTCGTCCACATCCTCCCCCGCGGGCTCGACCACATCCTGTTCGTGCTCGGCCTGTTCCTGCTCGGGACCCGGCTCGCCCCCCTCGTCTGGCAGGTCAGCGCGTTCACCGTCGCGCACGCGGTGACCCTCTCCCTCGCCGTCTTCGACGTGGTCTCGCTGCCAGTGCGTGTGGTCGAGCCGCTTATCGCGCTGTCCATCGTCTACGTGGCGGTCGAGAACATCCTCACCGACCGGCTGACCCCGTGGCGCCCGGCCACCGTGTTCCTGTTCGGCCTGCTGCACGGGCTGGGGTTCGCGGGCGTCCTGCGCGAGCTCGGCCTGCCGGCCGAGGAACGCTGGCTCGGGCTGCTGACCTTCAACGCGGGCATCGAGGCGGGGCAGCTCGCGGTCATCGGGATGGCGTTCGTCGCCGTGGGCTGGTGCCGGCGCCGCCCCTGGTACCGGCGCCGGGTGGCCATCCCCGCCTCCGCCTTCATCGCCGCCGTCGGGCTGCTGTGGACCCTGGAGCGGGCCCTCGGCGCGGGAGGCCCGTGACCGGACAGCAGCACGACTCCCTGCGCGCGCCTTCGCGGAGGGGCGCTGACCTGCCGCATTCACCGAGCCCGACCGCGGACACGCCATCCGCCGGCACGCGCAATCATTGGAACATCCGCACAGGGTACCGGATCACCGGGGCTTCTGGACACCGGGAACCGCGGCGTATACTGCGCGCATGCTTGTCCCGCGCCGTGCTCTGACGACCAGAGACCTCGCCCGGATCTGCGCCGCCGCAGCGGCGCCGACCCAGACCGACGACACAACTCTGTCGGAGCAAGGGGCCCTCTGCCCGGAGGATCGGGCGGCGCCGTATGGCGCACCGTAACGCGGGTCGCTGTCAGGCGGATGACGCGAGCCGGCGATGGAGAAGGGATTGGAGGTACCCGCGACGCCGCATCAGACCTTCGCGACGTCCTCATAGTACCGCCACGGCACCATCTGGCAGGAGTGGAATGCGCATCAACAGGCTCGATCTCACCAATTTCGGTGCTTCCACGAACGATCGTTCACGTTCGATCAACGATTCACCCTCTTGATCGGCGCCAACGCCACTGGCAAGACGGCGGTCCTCGACGCGCTGGCGGTCGCGTTGGGAGCGGCATTGATCCCGGTCCCCCACGCCCAGAGTGGCTCAATCCACCACCGGGACGTCCGCCGCACATGTCGGCGAACGGGGGAAACCATGCACTTCCTTGAACACTATCCGACCCGTATCGAGGCACACGGGTCCATTGAGGGCCGCGACATCGCCTGGACTCGTGCCTTGAGGTCGAGGAAGTCGAGAACCACCCGTGGAGGCACGCGGACGATTCAGACGGCAATGAACCAGCTTGTTGGCCGAAGCACCCATCACGACGACGTCGTGTTGCCGTACATCGGGTATTACGGCACTGGCAGGCTGTGGCTGGAACAACGATGGTCACTCGAGCGGACTGTCGATCCCGCCAAGCGAAGCTCCAGGTATGTCGGCTATCACAACTGTCTGACTCCGAGCTCGTCCGCCAGGCAGCTCCTCGCATGGATCAAGCGCCTCACTCTCGTCGAGATCCGCAAGGGGCCCCTCGCAAGCCTCCGGGCAGTCCTCCGTGCGATTGCCGATTGCGTCGAGGGAGCGGTTGCCGCCTATTTCGACTTCGAGGAGGACGATATCGTCGTCCAGTTCGAGACCGAACGGTTCCCGTTTCGCTCTCTGAGTGACGGCCAGCGCAACATGGCCGCCACCGCCGCCGACATAGCGATGCGATGCTCACAGCTCAACCCGCAACTTGATGACCGTGCGCGTACAGCGACGCCCGGCGTCGTCCTGATTGACGAAATCGATCTGCATCTCCACCCTCGTTGGCAGCGTGGCGTCGTGCAGAACCTGCTCCGAGCTTTTCCCGGGCTCCAGTTCGTGGCGACCAGCCACTCTCCGTTCATCGTCCAGTCCATCAGCGCCGGCGGAGTCGTCAACCTCGACAAGCACGACTCCGTACCGGAGACGCCCCACGACCAGAGCATCGAGGACGTCGCCGAGAACATCATGGGCGTCGATCAACCGCAACGAAGCCGGCGCTACCAGGAAATGATGCAGCATGGGGGCAGGCCGAGGAAGCAAGGCGGGCAATCGAAGGTGGAGCCGACGTCCTGGATTGGGTGATCCAGTTGGCGATGGCAGTCGGCTTCTGGTCAGTATGGATGACCGTATTCGCCAATCACCCGCAGGTATGTGAGCTCCTGCGACGACGATTCCCCGGGACGAGATGAGGTGGCGGGTCTGACCACACGTCCCTTGGCAGGATCTCGGATGATCCTGATCCGGCGCCTCGCGCTACAGGCGGCCGCGATGCTCGTTCTCCTGCCGGCGGCGAACGGCGCCCATCCCCTGACGTTCACCGAGACGACCGTCGTACTGCAACGGGACGGGTCGTTCCGGGCGGGTCTGTTAGTCGACCTCAACGCGCTGGCCCTGGGGGGGCCGCAGAGCGCCGACAACGCCGAGCCGGCGGCGGCCATGCGCGGCCTGTCCCCCGGCCGAGCTCGACGAGGCCATCAGCCGGCTGCGGCGGCTCTTCGAGTGGCGGGTCCGGTTGCGCTTTCCACGCCGTGACCCTCTCCCTCGCCGTCTTCGACGTCGTCTCCCTGCCTGCGCGCGTGGTCGAGCGTTGATCGCGCTCTCCATCGTCTACGTGGCCGTCGAGAACATCCTCACCGATTCGGCTGGGCTGGGGTTCGCGGGCGTCCTGCGCGAGCTGGGGCTCCCGGCGGAGGAGCGCTGGCTCGGACTGCTGACCTTCAACGCGGGAATCGAGGCGGGGCAGCTCGCGGTCATCGGCATCGCGTTCGCCGCCGTGGGCTGGTGCCGGCGCCGCCCCTGGTACCAGCGCCGGGTGGCCATCCCGGCCTCGGCCCTCATCGCCGCCGTCGGCCTGCTCTGGACCGTGGAGCGGGCCCTCGGCGCGGGCGGTTAGTGAGGGGACGCCGCCGTACCGGCTGCCGACCGGCCGGCACGATTCCCCGCGCGCGCCCCGGAGAGGGCGTCGACCGCCAGCGGAGGCCACGCATTTCGCCGCGATTCCCCGCGCGCGCCCAGATTGGGGGGCTCCGGCTGGACCGCGACCGGGCGTCGGCTTCGTCCGAGGACCTCGGTCGAGCGATTCCCGGCGAGCTCCTTTGGAGGATGGCCCCGTCCCCACGAGCCTGCGGCGCAAATTTGAGTGATATTAGGGAGTTTATCCAGCCAGCATAAACTGCCTAATATCCGTATAATTGATCCGTGGACCCCATCCGCAACCCCTACGCGCCGGGCGCCGGCACGCCTCCCCCCGAGCTGGCGGGGCGGGACGAGCTGCGCGAGACGGTGAGAGTCGCGCTGGCGCGGGTGCGACGCAGCCGGCCGGCCAAGAGCGTCCTGCTGGTCGGTCTGCGCGGCGTCGGCAAGACCGTCCTCCTCGACCGGATACGGGAAGAGGCGGAGGCGGCCGGCATCCACACCCTTTTCGTCGAAGCTCCCGAGAACCGGTCGTTGCCCGCGATTCTGGCGCCAAGGCTCAGGCAGGCGCTGCTGAAGCTGTCGCGGCACGACAGGGCTCGGGACATGGCGCAGCGGGCGCTGCGGGGATTGGCCGGCTTCGTGACGGCCATGAAGAAGATGAAGTACCAGGACATCGAGGTCGGCCTCGATGTCGCCCCCGAGCCCGGGCTGGCCGACAACGGCGACCTGGAGCAGGACCTGACGGAGTTGCTGCTGTCGGCGGGGACCGCGGCAAGGGAAGCCGGCACGGCGTTGTCGCTGTTCGTGGACGAGCTGCAGTACGTCCAGGAAGACGAGCTGGCGGCGCTCATCACCGCGCTGCACCGGGCCGCGCAGCGCCAATCGCCGGTGACGCTCGTCGGCGCCGGCCTGCCACAGCTGCGTGCCCGCACGGGCCGGGCGAAGTCGTACGCAGAACGGCTGTTCGACTTCCCCGGGGTCGGCCCGCTCGATCAGGAGGCGGCGCGACGCGCCATCGAGAAGCCCGCGCAGGCGGAAGGGGTGACGATCGCCGGCGACGCGCTGGACCGCATCCTCACGCAGACCCGTTGTTACCCGTACTTCCTCCAGGAGTGGGGCAAGCACGCCTGGGACGCCGCCGAGGCGTCGCCCATCGAGATCGGCGACGTCGAGCGAGCGTCCGAGACCGCCACCGCTGCGCTCGACGAGAGCTTCTTCGGGGTTCGCTTCGACCGCCTGACTCCCTCGGAACGACGATACCTGCGGGCCATGGCCGAACTCGGTTCGGGGCCTCATCGGTCGGGCGATATCGCCCGGATCATGAACCGGCACGTCACGTCGCTCGGACCGACGAGAAGCCAGTTGATCGCGAAGGGCATGGTGTGGAGCCCGAGCCACGGCGACACCGACTTCACGGTGCCGCTGTTCCACCAGTTCATGCGACGTGTCATGCCGGACGACGACTGGCGACAGTGACCCAAGCCGTTCCTCATCTCCGCACTCCGGGCCCCCCCTATCGAGCGGAATGGCTCCAGCGCGCGCCCCCAGGCCGCTGGCGCGCGGTCTGAACGTCGAGCGGTTGCCGTACCGACGATGACCCGGCCCCAACCGAACGGCCCGAAGCTGAAGCACGCTGAAGCACCCCGGACGCTGTAGTATGATTTCTTGTTTCAGAATCGCCATGAACGGCTCGGTTCGACGAGGCGGGAACTCGATGCTTCAGCGAGGGTTGACGGGAATGAAGACGGCAGCACACGGCACTGCGCGGGGGGTGGCCGCGGCGCTCGTCGCCGGACTGCTGGCGGGCCTGCTGGCCGGCCCGGCCGCGGCGAACGACTGGCCGAGCTGGCGCGGGCGCGCCCAGACCGGCGTCTCGGACGTGACCGGGCTCGTCTCGAGCTGGTCGCCCGACGGCGAGAACCTCATCTGGTACGACCGGTGGGTCGGGCGCTCGACCCCCGCCGTCTTCGACGGGCGGGTCTGCGCCAACGGGCGCACCGGCGACGGGGTGGACGAGCAGGAGGTCGTGGCCTGCTGGAACGCCGAGACCGGCGAGAAGCTCTGGCAGCACAACTACAACGTGCTGAACACCACGGTGCCCTTCAACCGCGTGGGCTGGGGCAGCGTGACCGGCGACCCCGAGACCGGGTACCTCTACGCCATGAACATCGACGGCCACCTGAACGTGTTCGACCGCGACGGGGCCGTCGTGTGGAGCTGGCGCCTCGCCGAGGAGCTCGGCCGGGCCTCGGGCTACGGGGGCCGCACGTCGACGCCGCTCGTCGACGAAGACCAGCTGCTGCTGAGCATCATCGGGGGTGCCTGGGGCAACCTGGGCGGTCCGCCCCGGCACCGCTACTTCGGCTTCGACAAGATGACCGGCGAGGTGCGGTGGCACTCGACCCCGGGGGGCACCGTCGCCGACATGAACACGCAGTCGGTGGGCGTGGTGGGCGTCGTCGACGGCCAGCGCCTGTGGATCGACGGGAACGCCGACGGCCACATCTACGCCATCAACGCCCGCACCGGCCGCAAGGTGTGGCAGTACCAGCTGAGCAAGCGCGGCATCAACGTCTCGCCGGTGCTCGCCGGAGACACGGTGTACGCGGCCCACAGCGAGGAGAACGTCGACTCGGGCCTCATGGGCCGGGTGGTGGCGATCGACGCCACCGGCTCGGGCGACGTCACCGCCACCCACGAGCGCTGGCGCGCCGACGAGATGGCCGTCGGGTTCTCGTCGCCGCTGCTGCACGACGGGCGGCTCTACGTCATCGACAACTCGGCGAACCTGTTCGCCCTCGACGCCGCGACCGGCGCCGTCGCGTGGGACCAGAGCGTCGGCACCGTCGGCAAGGCGTCGCCGGTGTGGGCCGACGGCAAGATCTTCGTCACCGAGACCAACGGCAACGTCACCATCCTCGAGCCGGGGCCCGACGGCGCGACCGAGCTCGACCACGACGAGCTGCAGGTCGAGGACGGCCGCTACGCCGAGATCTACGGGTCGTTCGCGGTGGGCTACGGGCGGCTCTACGTGACCGCCGAGTCGGGCATCTACGCCATCGGCGATCCCGACGCGCCGTTCGCGGCGACGCCGGGGGCCACGCCCGAAGGGCCGGCCGAGACCGCTCCCGCGGAGACCGTGGCCAGCCTGCAGGTGGTGCCGGCGGAGGTCATCGCGTCGGCCGGCGACACCGTCGAGTTCAGCGTGCGCGCCTACGACGAGAACGGCCGCTTCATCGGCGCCCGCGACGCGGCCTGGTCGGTCGACGGCCTCGCGGGGGCGAGCATCTCGCCGAGCGGCGTCCTCGCCACCGACGGCCGCGCCTCGAACCAGGCCGGCACGGTCACCGCCACCACCGGCGGGCTGAGCGCGGTGGCCCAGGTGCGGGCCTACGCCCCCCTGCCGTGGTCCGAGAGCTTCGAGAGCGGCCGCCCGCCGTACTGGATCGGCGGCGGGGCCAGCCTCGCCGTCGAGGACGTGGGCGGCAACCAGGTGTTCCGGAAAGGCGCCTCGCGCACCGGCATCCACCGCCACGCCACGTATCTGGGCCCGACCGACATGTCCGGCTACACGGTGCAGGCCGACGTCATGGCGTCGCAGTGGCGGCGGCGTCGGCCCGACATCGGGCTCATCAACAGCGGCTACACCATGGACCTGCAGGGCAACCGGCGAAAGATCCAGATCCAGTCCTGGGCGGCCGAGCTGCGCATCCGGGAAGAGGTGGACTTCGAGTGGGAGGCGGGCACCTGGTACCGCCTGAAGCTCAGGGTCGACGTGGACGGCGACCGGGGGCTCGTGCGCGGCAAGGTCTGGCCCCGCGACGAGGCCGAGCCCGCCGACTGGACGATCACCGCCGAGGACCCGATGCCCAACCGCAACGGCAGCCCCGGCATCATCGGCTACTCGCCTATCGACATCTACTTCGACAACGTCAGTGTGGTGGAGAACCAATGACTCGACACGGTGCAACCCGTCTACTGCTCGCCGGCCTCGCCATCGCGGCGACCGCGGTCCCGGCCGCGGCCCAGAACGAAGTGGCGATGTTCGGCAACACGCCGTCGCGCAACATGGTGTCCGACGAGACCGGCGTCCCCGAGAGCTGGGACCCGCGGTCGGGCGAGAACATCCTCTGGACCCAGCCGGTCGGCTCGCAGGCCTACGGCGGCCCCGTGGTGGCCAACGGCAAGGTCTACGTCGGCACGAACAACGAGGGGGTCCGCGACCCCGCCTACCAGGCCGACATGGGCGTGATGATGGCGTTCGACGCCGCGACCGGCGAGTTCGTCTGGCAGATGGTGCACGAGAAGCTGTCGGCGGGCCGCGTCAACGACTGGCCGCTGCAGGGGGTCTGCTCGACCGCGTTCGTCGACGGCGACCGCATCTGGTACGTCTCGAACCAGGCGCACGTCATCTGCCTCGACGCCAACGGGCTCGCGAACGGCAACGACGGCCCGTTCACCGGCGAGCCGGGGACCGGGCCCACCGACGGCGACATCATCTGGTCGTACGACATGATCGGCGAGCTCGACGTGTTTCCCCACAACCTCGCCACCGGGTCGCCCCTCGTCGTCGGCGACGTGCTCTACACGGTGACGAGCAACGGCGTCGACGAGGGCCACGTCAACATCCCCTCGCCGTTCTCTCCCCACGTCATCGCCCTCGACAAGAACACCGGCGAGCTGCTGTGGGAGAACACCGACGTCGGCGAGGGGGTGCTGCACGGCAGCTGGACCAACCCCGCCTACGGGGTCATCGACGGGCGGGCGCAGCTCGTCGTCGCGGGCGGCGACGGCGTCATCTACAGCCTCGACCCCGCCACCGGCGAGCAGCTCTGGCACTTCGACTGCAACCCCGAGGACTCGGAGTGGATTCTCGGCGGGCGCGGTACCCGCAACAACATCCTCGCGACCCCGGTGATCTGGGAGGACAAGGTCTACGTGGGGGTCGGCCAGGACCCCGAGCACGGCGAGGCCCCCGGCCACTTCTACGCCATCGACGCCACCGGCTCGGGCGACGTCACCGACACCCACAAGGTGTGGAGCCGCGACGGCGACGACTTCTACCGCACCATGTCGACCGCGGCCATCGCCGACGGCGTCCTCTACATCTCGAGCCTCTCGGGCTTCCTGCACGCCCTCGACCCGAACACGGGCGAATACCACTGGACCTACGACACCTTCGCGGCCGTGTGGGGCTCGCCGTTCGTCGTCGACGGCAAGGTGTTCCTGGGCGACGAGGACGGCGACATCGCGGTGCTGCGCGCCGGCACCGAGATGGAGCTGCTCGCCGAGGTCAACATGGGCGCGTCGGTCTACAGCACCCCGGTGGTGCGCGACGGCGTCATGTACCTGCTGACGCGAAACCGCTTGTGGGCGGTGCAGGCGGGGGCGCAGTCGGAACCGCTGGGGAACTGAGCCGGGCGGCGGCGACAGGCGGGAACAAACGACGGGCGCCCTGCCGCAGCCGACTCGGCGGCGACGGGGCGCCCGATTTGCGTACGGCTAGTCCTGTTGTTGCTGCTGCTCTGCCTCGGCCCGCGCTTCCTCGGCGCGCGCGCCGGCGAGGATGTTGAACAGGCCGTAGTTCCCCTCGTGGCAGGCGTGCTCGAAGAGCGGCCCGCGTGACCTCTTCATGGGCATGTCGGCCGTCCAGGGACGGGCCCAGGTCGCCGGGTCCTCCACCGTGAACGTGTACAGGACGTCGTCGTCGGCCACGCGCGTGAACCGCTCGACCACGCGCATCCGGTCGCTGGACCCCCGGAACGGGTTCTTGCCGTTGATGTTGGTGGTCTCGACGACGAGCGTGTCGCCCTCCCACCGGCCCCGCGACACCCCCATCCACTGCCGGGTCGCCTCCGGCGGCTGGGGACGGTCGTCGAGGGGGATGATGCGCGCGTTGTGGAGCTGCTCGATCAGGATCATCACGTGGTCGCGGCCCTGCACGATGTGGAAGTTGGCGTTGTAGCCCGCGTTCAGCATGGGCGGACCGGCGCTGCCGGTGATGATGCAGCGAGCCCCCAGCGGCAGGTTCTCGGCCCGGTCGTACTGGCCGCCCCTCGCCTCCCGCGCCGCCCGGCGCTCGGCGGCGCGCCGCCGGCCCTCGGCCGTCACCGGCGGGAGCCGCCCGTTCGGGGGGTCGACGATCAGCGACGTGCGCAGGCTCGAGGCCATCGTGGACTGGCTGCGGTCGAGCCCGAACTGCGTGAAGTCGTAGTGCACGTCGGGAATCGTGCCCGGCGTGGTCAGCGACGACTCCCGACCCGCCCTCCCCTGCCAGATGGCCGCCGCCTCCTCCTCGCTGTAGAACGCCTTGTCCACGTCCCGAGGCCGTTCCAGCGGCGTATAGGTCTGGTTGGTCCAGAACCCCTGCAGGTCGGGGTGACCGTACTCGGTGCGCGGGACGACGTAGTCGCCCTGGGCGAGGGCCGAGCCGGCGGAGCACACGACGACCGCCGCCGCGGCGGCCAGCACGCCGATCGAGACGAGAGATTGTCGGGTCACGTGACGTCTCCTTGTCACCGCGTGAAGGGCGGGTGATCCGGCCACCCGCCACCGGCGCACGATCAGGACGTTTATACCAGATCCGGCGCTGCGCGTCTCTGGAAGCGCGCCTCCTCGCGCCTCTGGTTTGCACCGCCGCCCGTTCGAAGCCTCCGCGGCGGAGATCGGCGCACATGACCCTCGCGTTCTCCCGTAGAATCCGCTAACGTTGCTGCCCTGCATGACCCTTCATGTCACGCCCGTCGACCGAGTCCACTCCTGGGAGTCGCAGTTTCCGGCGATGGAACGCGAGTGGGTCCGGATCTCCCGGCGCCGGACCGAAGCGCTCCTGACCGAGTGGAGCGCGGCCCTGTCGAAAATGCGACGCGAGCACGACCGTCTGGTTGCCGAGGGCCTGTGGCTGACCGGACCGTCGGATTTCCTCGCCATCATCGGTCTGGACCGCCACGAAAACACGCATTCGCGCATCCTCAAGTGGCTCCTGAGCCCGACCGGTCGCCACGGACTCGGCTGCGCACTGGTCAGGCGACTACTGGAACACTGCACCTTGAAGCCGGTGCCGGCACCCCTGCCGGTCAGGACGGTGAACTTCTCCCAGTGGCGAAACGACCGAGAGGCAGACCTCGTCGTTTGGGGCGAGGACTTCACGCTCGTCATCGAAAACAAGGTCGACGCAATCGAGCAGCCTGACCAGTGTGACGACTTGTACGCGAACTTCAAGAACGAGAACGCGCCTTCGTTCTTGTTCCTGACCCCGGACGGCCGCAAACCTCTCACGGCGACCACACCGGAGGCGCAGCGTGCCTTCAGGACCCTCTCGTGGCCGAAGGTTCGCGCGCTCATAGAAACGGAAACGAACATGTCGCGGAGTGCGTCTGGCACGGCCGTAGCTGCGGATGTTGTCGAGAACTATCTGCGGACGCTCAAGGAGCAGTTCGGATGAACCGGATCGAAGACGAACGGATCAAGTTCTACCTGCAACACGAAGCCCGAATCAGGGAGTGGGCGGGTCTGGAAGCCGAGGTCCGAGTGTTTGCGGATCGCTTCTACCGCAGCTTAGAGGCCGATCTCAAGACAGCTCTCGTGGACGGACGGCTGGCCGACGATGGCATTGAGGCGGCTCTCCAGGCGGCAGGAGACTGGCCAGGACTGATTCTCCGCCGACGCGATTGGCCCGAGGGGAACGAGGATCCTGACGTGAGACTGGAATGGCACCGCCAACGCGTGCGTTTCTCGAACGAAGACCACCTGATTTGCGGCGTCAGAACGAATGTGGAGCGCTACAGGCAGCCCTTTACCAAGGAAGCGTGCCCAAATCATCGAAACCAGAACTTCTGGTGGCCGGCCTATGCGAACGTGGGTCCTCCGGTTGGCCGATTCTGGGAGGGTGACAATCTCCAGGAGTATCGTGACCGCCTCGTGGAGACTGTTCTCGGGGCCTGGAGAGACTTGGCCCCGCTCGTGGATGAAGCCGTCAGCCATCACTCAGTTGACGGGTAATCTGCGGCGCCCGAACGGCGAATGTCCGGACGGAACTCTTCTTGAGTGGTGTGACGGGACAACACCGCCCTGATGGGGACAGACATTGCCCAGACGAGGATCTCAGATGATCAAGGTCGTGTGCTGGAACATGAACTACAGACGCGCAGCGTGGCGGACGCTGGCGCAGATGGGCGCGGACGTCGCGTTGTTGCAGGAGCCCTGTGGCGTTCCGCCCGAGGTTGCCGACCCTGTCGAGATCGAACCCCGGGACCACTGGAAGTTCTGGGACTCGTGCCTTTCCGAAGCCGGCCGACCCCACCGGCGGCCTCGAATCGCGAAGTTGTCGGATCGCGTGACGTTGGATTGGTTTACACCCGTGCCACTACTTGACCCGGTATCCGAGGACCAGATCGCGATGTATTCGTTTACCGGGTCGGCTCGGACTGAAATCAGCTTGAAGGGGCAGGGGTCTTGGACCCGCGACCGAGGCTGGTTCGACTGACGCGTAGGGTTCATGGCGGTTGCGACGACCGCCGCTGGCTTGGCTTGACGGTGACAGGCGGGGCGAACCCAGCGTCCGTCGGTGAACGTGGTCGGCCAAGTCGCCTGCCGGCGCTCGGACCCCATCGGGCATCCTGCGTGCACAGCGGGAGCCGAGCGCGGGAATCGGCGCGTTTCTGAAAGCGGGAGCGCGGGTGTCACACCCGGCTACGCGCGCGGCGGCGGGAGCCCGAAGGCCTCGGGAACGGCAGGCTCGCGAGCGCGCAACATCTCGGCCGTGAGCGTCGGGAGGTCGAGGCGGCGCTGACGGGCGGTACGCACGACGGTCGAGAGCACCTGCTGGGTGTCGGCGCCTTTGCGGGAGCGGTTGCCGCCGCACACCTTGCGGATGACCACGGCGGGGCGGATGGCCTGTTCGGCCCGCCAGTTGGTGGCGTCGATCGACGGGTCCCGCAGGAAGAGGAACACGGCCGGGAACTCGTTGGCGAGGTGCTTGGCGAAGCGCTTGGCGTCCTTCAACGGCGGCGGCGCGTCGATCAGCCGACCGAGCCGGGCTTCGAGCCGGCCGCGGAGCGAGTCGAGACCGTGCCGGGTCAGTTCGCCGTTCCGGCAGCGGTCTCGCAGGTCGAGGCCGGCCTGGAGAACGGCCTTGACCTTCGAGCTCCAGGGGCTGTAGGGGTGCTTCTGCTCCAGCTTCTTGCAACGTTGGATCAGGTGATTGTTATGCCGATATCGGCATAACAATCACTATGCCGATATCCGGATTATGCCGATGTCGGCGCGGACGCCGCCGTTGAAAGCGGTGTCTGGGCCGAGATTATCGGCATAATCGTTGCCTGACGGATAGAGACTCTTCTCTCTGGCCACACCACAGAGAGGAGCCTCTCATGACGGATCCGTCACTCGTCGGCGTCATCGGCTCGCTCCAGCCGTTCGCGGCGGGATTCGCGACCGAGCTTGCGCGGCAAGGCTACACGCCACGTTCCCTGCAGACGCAGTTGCATCTGATGGCGCATGTCAGCCGTTGGCTGCACGCAAGGGACCTTGACGTCGGCGATCTGCCAAGCTGGACGCAGCAGTTTCTGCAAGCCCGACTGGACGCCGGTTACCAGCGTCATCTGACGGGCAAGGCGTTGCGTCCGTTGCTGGCATACCTCCGGGAGGAGGGCGCGACCCTCCTCCCGCCGACACCTCTTCCCACCGGGCCGGTTGAGGAGACCCTGGCCCGCTACCGGCGCTACCTGACCGTGGAACGGGGGTTGGGTGAGGCCACCGCCCGCGGTTACGTCGATGCGGTCCGCCCATTTCTGCACCGCTGTGTCTCCGTCGACGGCGTGACACTGGACCTCCAGGGACTCGGCGAGGCTGACGTGACGGCGTTCATGGTGGCGCGCTGCGCCGAGCAATCCTGCCGGCCCGCGCAACTGACGGCAACCGCCCTGCGCTCGCTGCTGAACTTCCTCCATGTCACGGGGGCGATTGCACGGTCGCTGATGACGGCCGTCCCGTCAGTGGCCGGCCGGCGACTGGCGAAGCTGCCACGGAGCCTTCATCCCGACGACGTCCAGCGCCTGCTCGCGACCTGCGATCTCCGAACCCTTGCAGGGTGCCGGGATTTTGCCGTCATCACCACGCTGGCTCGTCTCGGCCTGCGCGTCGCCGAACTGGCCAACCTGCGGCTCGACGACCTGCGGTGGCGCGCTGGAGAGGTCGTCATTCACGGCAAGGGACACCGAGTCGAGCGTATGCCCTTCCCGACGGATGCGGGCAACGCGATTGCCGCGTACCTTCGCCAGCGTCCGACTCGCGCCCTTGGGCGCACCGTCTTCGTTCGCCTGATCGCTCCTCTGGGAAGGCTGAGCACCACCGCCATGACGCAGATTGTGGCGGCCGCCGCCAAGCGGGTCGGCCTCGGCCGCATCCACGCCCATCGGCTGCGCCACTTCGCGGCAACCCAACTGCTCAGCGCGGGCGCCTCCCTGCCCGAGATCCAGCAGTTCCTACGCCACGCCCGACTGCAGACCACCGCGATCTACACGAAGGTCGATTACGACACCCTCCGCACCATTGCACGCCCGTGGCCGGGAGGTGCAGCATGACGGCTTTGCGTCAAGCCTTGGCCGACTATCTGACGATACGTCGGGCAATGGGTTACCGGTTGGCTCGCGCCGAGAAGCTCCTCGGACAATTCCTGACCTATCTCGAAGAACGCGGGAAAACGCGACTGAATACCCGGACCGCTCTCGCGTGGGCAACACTCCCTCCCGGGGATCCGAGCTGGTGGTGGACAAGCCGGCTTGCCGTGGTACGCGGCTTTGCGACCTACCTGCACACGGTCGACCCGACAACTGAAATACCCCCCGCCGACCTGTTGAGGGCGCCCCCTCCCCGAGCCACGCCGTACCCCTACACCGACGCGGACATCGCGAACCTGCTGGCCGCCACCTCGACGTTGCGCAGCGCCCATCGGACGGCCACCTATCGAACCCTCATCGGTCTACTGGCTGTCACCGGGATGCGGGTCGGGGAAGCCATCGCCCTCGATCGGCACGACTTCGACGCCGGGCAAGGATTGATCACCGTCCACCAAGGCAAATTCGACAAGTCTCGTGCGCTCCCCTTGCACCCTACGGCCACCACCGCAGTCCGGCATTATCTGCGCCGCTCGGACCGACCGGTGACCCCGCGCGCCACCGCCCTGTTCGTTTCCACTGCCGGCACCCGGCTGCTGTACTGCAATGTGCAGCACACGTTTCGCACGCTGGTGCGGCGGGCCGGGCTTGCACCGCACTCCGCTGCCTGTCGGCCACGGCTCCACGATATCCGACATCGGTTTGCGGTGTGCACGCTGATCGATGCCTATCGTCAGGGTCACAACCCGGAGGCCCGAATCGCGCGGCTGGCCACCTATCTCGGGCATGTCGACCCGAAGTACACCTACTGGTACCTGTCGGCCGCGACGGAGCTGATGCAGTTGGCGGCTGACCGCCTTGAGCGCCATCAGGGAGGTTCGGCATGAGCAGTCTCGCCTCAACGCTCCAGGCGTTCTTCACCGACCGGCTGCTTCAACAGCGCCACGCCAGTCCGCATACCGTCGCCGCATACCGCGATGCGTGGAAGCTCCTGGTCCGCTTCGCCGCCACCCACCTCGCCAGAGCACCCTCGCAACTGGAACTCGGCGATCTCGATGCGCCGCTCATCGGGCGGTTCCTGGTCCACCTTGAACAGGACCGCGCCAACTCTGTGCGCACCCGCAACGCCCGGCTGTCGGCCATTCATGCTCTGTTGCGCTACGCCGCACCGAACCATCCCGGGCAGGCTGCCGTCATCGCCCGCGTGCTCGCGATACCGCTCAAGCGCGGGCCGCGGCGGCTCGTGACCTTCCTGTCGGACGTCGAGGTCGACGCCCTACTCGCCGCGCCTGACCGTACCACATGGACCGGTCGCCGCGACCACACCCTCTTCGCACTCGCGGTGCACACCGGCCTGCGCGCCTCCGAGCTCACCGGCCTGCATTGTGCCGATCTGCACCTCGCGCAGGGCGCACACGTCAACTGCCTGGGGAAGGGGCGCAAGCAGCGCACTACGCCTCTCACGAAGCCGGTGGCCGCAGCCCTGCGAACATGGCTCACCGAACGCGCCGGCACACCGGACGCACCGGCCTTTCCGACACGGACGGGTCAGGCCCTCAGCCGCGACGCACTGGCGCAGCGCTTGGCGACACACTTGACCGCCGCCACGCGAGCCTGCCCCTCTCTCCGTGAGAAGAACGTCACCCCGCATACGCTCCGCCACACCGCCGCCATGCGCCTACTGCACGCCGGGGTGGATACCGCCGTTATCGCGCTGTGGCTCGGACACGAACGGCTCGCTACGACCGACATCTACATTCATGCGGACCTCGCCCTGAAAGAACGCGCGCTAGAAAGGACGACCCCCGCCCGTGTCCAGCGCGGCCGCTATCGGCCATCCGATGCGCTCCTGGTTTTCCTCGAAGGGCTGTGATTATGCCGATAGTCTAGGCGCCGGCGTCCCTTGTGGCAGGGGCGCCTGCGCCGACATCGGCATAATCCGGATATCGGCATAGTGATTGACACAACTTTGGTGCAAACCCTTGTAGCGCCGGTACACTTGCCAGCCGTCGCGCACGAGCACGCCGGCATAGTCGCTCCCGAGCACGGTGGCGGCATCGGCGAACCCGCGGCCGGGGCAGATGGCGTAGACGGTGGTCTCCGGGGTGACGAACGTCCATAGCCAGTGGGGCAAGGTGCCGACGCGCCAGCCCGTTTCGTCGGGCGTGACCACCGGCGCGTTGCGGACTTGGTGGCAGAGTTCCCGGTAGACCGGCGTGGCGTCGCGGGCGGTTCGATGCAGCAGATGAACGAGGCCGCCGGCGGTGACCTCCAAGCCGAACCTTGTCCTCAGGAGGCCGGCGACCTTGGCGAGGGGCACGCCCATCTCCGTGTGCAATTCGACGACGAGGGAGGCGAGCCCGGGGCCGAGCTGCACCGCGGCCGCCCCGAGGGCGTCGGAGGTCTGGAGGCGATGACGCCCCTGCACGCGTCGGCGGCACTGCGAGCAGCGGCCGACCTCGATGTCGAAGCGGCGCACGATGGGGCGGACCGGGGGGAGTTCTTCCTGGTGCTGGGAGTCCACGCGGGTCAGTTCGACGGCGCCGCCGCAGTCGGGACACGCCGTCGGGGCCGGCGCTCTGTGGGTCTCGTCGACTCTCGGCGGGCGGCGTCGGGACCCTTGCCGGCCGTACTGCGCCCCGGACCGTCGGCCGGGCTTGCCGGACCCTTGAGGCCGTTCCTTGGCGAAGGGTGCAGCCTGCCGTTTGCCGGCGCGGCGGGCCTCATCGAGTTGTTTCTTGAGGTCTTCGCTGCGTCGCTTCCAGCGGTCTCGATCGCGGGTGGTACGGTCCAGGTCGCGGGTGGTGCGGTCCAAATCGTGGATCAGCTTGGCGTTCTCCCGCTGAAGCTCCTCGATGCGCTTCTCCCGCGAATCCTGTTCTCGCCGGGGCGCCCCCGAACCGTCACGCCCGCCGCTCTCCCTGGCCATGCTCCACGTATCGGCACATGCCCCCGGAAGCTGCACACCACTTCACGGATTTTCTCGACTTTACCCGCTAACCAAAGACATCGCGATCAGCGACGTCCATACCATCGCCGCGGCCCGAGTCACTCCACTTGCCAGCGATTCGAAACCGTTCATCGTCGTATCGATGTACGCACACTGGGCGGCGCCGCATCCCGTCGTTGGGCACAAGAACGCCATCATGCCGGACGCCTCAGCGCACCGCATCATCTCCGATGTGTCTACATTCGTCGCCGACTCCGACCGCCTGCCACATCGGATCCTGGCGGCTGGTGATCTCAACCTGAGCTACGGGGAGAGCGAGAAGGTTAGCGCTAGTCGACCCGATTTTGTGGCACGCTGTCGCGGCGTGTGGTCTCGAATGGAGGAAGCACTTGGATTCGTATACCTGGGGCCGCAAGCCCCGAACGGCGGTCGGCGCGCGCTTGCCTTGCCGAAGGACTGGCCCGCAGATTCCAAAATGGTGCCGACTCACCACTCGTCTCGGAGCTCTCCCGCCGACGCGTGGCTGCAGCTTGATCACGTGTTCGCGTCCCGCGGCTTCGACGAAGCCATCCACACTCGAGCCCTCAACGGGATCGAGGAATGGGGACCGACCGACCATGCGCGGCTGCTGATCGAGGTGCGGGAGTGAGGATAAGGTCGACCTGCTTTGCTGGCTTCTGCGGGAGCGCGTTCGGCCCCGGGCGACACCCGATCGGTTGACGCGCCAATCCAAGCCGACGCGTTCTTACATGAGCCGACCAAGCACGCCATTCCACCGCTTCTACAGCTCGATGCTGTTCACCGACGGCCGTCGAGCCGCCGCTGCGCGGGGCGGTATCCCTGTTCGGCGGCTCGCGTGTACCACCGGAAGGCCTCCCCGAAGTCCTGCCGCACACCGCGCCCATCCTCGTACATGGCGCCGAGACGCGTCTGCGCTGCACCGTCCCACTGGACGGCGGCCCGTCGGTACCAGTGGATGGCCATCAGGAAGTCCGGCGCCACGCCGCGCCCATCCTCGTACATGGCGCCGAGACGCCTCTGCGCAGGGGCGTATCCGTCTTCGGCGGCTTCTCGGTAATAGCGGCCAGCTTCCCCGTAGTCCTGGGCCACGCCGCGCCCCTCGTCGTACATGGCCCCGAGGGCGCTCTGCGCGGGGATGTACCCCATTCGGGCGGCTTCTCGATAATGCCGAGCAGCTTCCCCGTAGTCCTGCGCCACGAGATGCCCGGTCTCATGCCAGTGGCCGTGGGTGTACACCAGTGCGGCGTGTTCCTGAAATGCGTACTCCATTCCTGCAACTCGTCGCACCCACCGGACGGTCTCCCGGAAGTCCTGCGCCACGCCGAGGCCATTCCGGTACATCGCGTCGAGAGTCGTCAGCGGCAGGATGTCTCCATGTTCAGCCGCTCGTCGGTACCACAGTACCGCTTCCCCCAAGTCCCGCGCCACGCCGCGTCCTGTCTCGTACATGGCACCAAGAGTCCTCTGTGCGGTCAGGTCTCCGCTTTCGGCGGCTCGTCGATACCACTGGACAGCCTCGGCGAAGTCCGGCGCCACACCTCGCCCACTCTCATGCATGTCGCCGAGCTTGCACTGCGCTGAGGCGCAGCCTCGTTCGGCGGCCCGACGGTACCACCGGATGGCTTCCCCGAGACTCTGCGTCACACCGCGCCCATCCTCGTACATGCGCCCGATGGTGCTCTGCGCCTCGGGGTCCCCTTGCTCAGCCGCTCGCCGAACCCACTTGGCGGCTTCCCCGTAGTCTTCCCTGAAGTAATGGCTCAAGCCGAGATTGAGTTGCGCGACAGCCTCTCCCTGTTCGGCGGCCTGCCGGAACCACCGCAGAGCTTCCTCCTCGTCCATCTCCACGCCGAGCCCGCTCTGGTACATGACGGCCAAGTTGTTCTGGCCTGTGACGTCGTCCTGTTCGGCGGCCCGTCGGTACCACTGAGCGGCTTCCCCGAAGTCTGGCGCCACCCCGCGTCCCTCCTCGTACCTAGTACCGAGTTCCGTCTGTGCGGCCGGGTCTCCCTGCTCGGCCATCAATCGCAGCCGCGTGACATCGAGCTGAACAATGTCGTCAACATTCATCGCAACGTGCCAGTTGCACCTTCGGAATCACGTGCCATGGACGCGTAGGCTCCCGCCCCCCGCACCCACTGAGGGCAGTCGTACCCGGTGCAAGAGTCCCTGGTGCAACCGAGCGGGGTCCAAGGAGGCCCGGCTAGTCCCTGGCCACCGGCACGAGCTGCGTCTCCCGGCGCTCGCCGTCGCGCATGAAGACGACGGCGGCCGGCTCGTCGGCCTTGAGGAGGTCGAGGGCGCCCATGTAGTCGTAGATGTTGCCCACCGCGACCCCGGCCATCCCCACGATGATGTCGCCCGCCTCGAGGCCGGCGCGCGCGGCCGGTCCCCCGGCCATGACCCCCGACAGCCGCAGCCCCTCGATCTCGGCCCCGTAGTCGGGGATGGTGCCGGTGGTAATCCGCGTCATCGCCCGCCCGGGCTGCTCGGTCCGCTCTACCGCGACGAAGTCCGGGGGGGCCGGCTCGTCGATCAGGCGCGCCGCGACCGCGGCGCCGTAGCGGGCGGTCCGCTCGAGGTCGGGGAAGTTGATGGTGTCGGTGTCGTCGCTGGGGCGGTGATAGTCGGGATGGCTGCCGGTGAACAGCGCCAGGCTCGGCACCTCGGCCTCGATGAAGCTGATGGAGTCGGTCGGCAGGTAGGGATCGCTGACCCGCTGGAGATTGAACCCGAACGCGGCGTTGACCTCGTCGACGAGGCCCGGCCAGACGCTGCTGCTCCCCAGTCCCTGGGCGGTCAGGGCGTCGTCGCGCATGCGCCCGACCATGTCGAAGTTGACGTAGGCGGCCACCTCGTCCATCGGCAGCGGTCCGTTCCTCGCGAACTCCGCCGAGCCCAGCAGGCCGATCTCCTCGCCCGACCAGAAGGCCAGCACGACGCCACGCGCGCGGTCGCGGGCGGCCAGCTCCGCCCCCGCCGCGAGCACCGCGGCGACCCCCGACGCGTTGTCGTCGGCCCCGTTGTGCACCTCGCCGGCCGCGTCGCCCCCGGCCAGCGAACCGCTCTCGCCGCGCCCCAGGTGGTCGTAGTGGGCGCCCAGCGCGACGTAGGGCTTGTCGTGCGGCTCTGCCGCCGTCGGCGGCAGATACCCGACGACGTTGTAGCCGGTCCGCCGCTCGCGGCTCACCCGCGCGTCGACGGTCGCCTCGACGGGAATCTCGAAGCCGGCCACGTGGGGGTTCCCCGAGTCGAGCTCGGCCTGCGCGTCCTCGAGGGTCCGGGCCGGCACCCGCTCGAACAGCGCCTCGGCCACCTCTCCGGTCACGCTGACCGCCGCGATGCCGGAGTCGGCGACGGCCGCGTCCGCCGTCATCCGCACGAGCCGGCCCGCCCCCGGCGACCGGGGCCCGGTCACCACCACCATGCCCCGCGCGCCCCGCTGGCGCAGCGCCGCCGCCTTGAACCGGAGGTCCGAGTAGCGCGAGAACAGGGCGCGGAGGTCGCCCTCGCTGTCCTCGGGGAAATACCGCAGCACCAGCACGATCTTGTCGGCGACGTCGAGGGTGGCGTAGCTGTCGTAGCTGAACCCGTCGGTCTCGGGTATCACCAGCCCGTAGCCGGCGAAGACCAGCGGCCCGCTCGCGGTCGTCGACTCCGAGAACGAGAGCCCGCGCACCGAGTCGGCGAAGTCCAGGCTTTGCCCGTCCGCGGTCTCGAGCCGCAGGTTGCTCCCCCCGTCGCGGGCCGAGCCGGTGTACTCGAACGGCAGGCGGAATTCACCGACCCCCGGCAGCGGCCCCGCCCCCATCGCCTCCAGCTCGGCGATGATGTGGTCGGCGGCCTTGCGGATGCCTTCGCTGCCGGTGAACCGCCCCTCCAGGGCGTCCGAGGCCAGGAACTCGACGTTCGCGCGGATCGACGACGGCTCTCCGTCCGTCCCGGACTGGGCGAACGCCCCGCCGGATACGAGGGCCAGCACCACAAGACTCACACCGACGACGGCTGCCAACTTGGTCATGGTCTACCTTGCCTTGTATCCGGCTACCCGGCCGCGTACTCGCGACGGGGACCTCCGCGGACGCTCCCGTCTCGCCGAAAACCGTTCGGAACGCCTTCGCCCGCCCCCACTCCCGTGCTTGTCGCCGGCACCGGATCGTAGCGCGCCGACGGCTGGCCGCACAAGACAGCCCGGTCCGCGCCGTACGGGCCCGCGACGCCTCGGACCATGCGGTCCCCGACGCCGGACGTCAGCGGCGAGCGCTCGATCCAGGCCACGGCGGCGCGCCCCCTTCGGAACGTGAAGACGCGGCCACACCGTCCCCTCAAGCCCGTCACGCCGGGAGCGGCGTGTCGAATGACGACGAGGTCGACGCAACCGACCCCGTGAGCCTTCCCGCCCGGCGTTTGCGCACTCCTCAACAGGGAGGTGCAGCATGACGATGCTCAGAACGGGAGGGTGGATCCTGCTCGTGTGCCTGGCCGCGCCTGCGGCAGCACAGGGCCCCGGTCACTTCGGCCAGCTCATCGGGGCGATCGAGACAGGGGACGACATCCGGGTGACCCTGAGCGGCGGTCGCGCAAGCCGGGCGCGGGTCGTCGGAGTGACGCTGGAGACGCTGTCCGTCCGCGTCGGCGATCAGCAGCTCGACCTCGGCAGGAACGACGTCTGGGCCGTGCGCTACCCAGTGGACGACCCCACCACCGACGGCTTCCGGCGCGGGTTCGCAACCGGCGCAGGCAGCTTCGCGCTACTGATGGTCGGCCTTTGCCGCGCTGAGGGGGACTGTAGTGCTCCCAACTTCGGAGGTCTCTTGCTCATGGGCGGCCTCTTCGGGATGGTGGGCGGCTGGATCGGCGTCGGCGTGGATCACCTGACGCAGAGCGAGAAGGGCTGGCCGACCACAACCAGACGTGCGTGGGGCGTGGCCCCTCTCATGGCGCCCGACCGCCGAGGCGTCGCCGTGTCGCTGGCCTTCTGAGGAGGCACGACATGAGGCTCTTGCGAACCATCGCGCTCGCCGCCGGCTGGGCGATGGCGGGCTGCGCGACCATGAAGGGCGGCGCGACGCAACTCGTCCGGGTGACTTCGACGCCGCCAGGCGCCGAGGTGTCTTCTCGACGGGCGGTCCAGGGGCACGACGCCGACGTGGATCCTCGCGACCGGGACGGACCGCGCTGTCCGCCCCACATTGTCCGGGCTCTCGCACCGTGGTAGAGTCGGCCGAAAGAGGCATCACGGGACGCGCCATGAGAGGTGGACTCCTCGCGGCGGGCTGCTTGGCGGCGTTCGCGGCGAGCGCCTTGGCGCAGGTGCCCGCCCTGCGTTCGCCCGCCCCCGAGGCCCGAGCCACCGCCCTGTCCGCGGCGGACGCGCGCACGCTGCTGGACGAGTACTGCGTCCGCTGCCACAACCAACGGTCGACGACAGGACGCGACACCGGCGTCATGTGGGACGCCGTCGATCTGACCCGCGTGGCGGACCACGCCGACGTCCTCGAACGGGGCGTTCGGCGGTTGCGGGCCGGCATGATGCCGCCGTCCGGCTCGCCGCGTCCCGATCCCGAAACCTACGCCGCCCTGACCGGGTGGCTCGAGGCCGAGCTCGACCGACACGCGGTGCGCCGCCTCCCGCCGCCGGGCCTCCACCGCCTGAACCGCACCGAGTACGCCAACGTCGTCCGGGACCTGCTGGCCGTCGAGATCGACGCCACGCGCCTGCTGCCCGCCGACGACTCCAGCCGGGGGTTCGACAACCAGGCGGGGACCCTGAGCCTGTCGCCGGCCCTCATCGAGGCCTACCTGACGGCGGCGGCCCGCATCAGCCGGCTCGCCGTCGGCAACGTCTCCACCCCGACCCAGACCGTCTACCGCGTCGCCGAGGACGCCACCCAGAACTACCACGTGGAGGGGCTGCCGTTCGGTACGCGCGGCGGGCTGCGCGTCGAGCATCTCTTCCCCGCCGACGGCGAGTACGTGCTCCGCGTGGTGCCGGTGAACATGGGCAACATGGGCAACACCCGGCCCTTCGGCGAGGTGCGCGGCGAGCAGCTCGAGATCCTCCTCGACGGCGAGCGGGCGGCCCTCGTCGACTGGGACGACGCCCTGGGAGTCGGGCGGTTCGGGCGCGGCGCCCGCGAGCTCGCCATCGACCTGCGGCTCCCGGTCACCGCCGGTCCTCACACCGTGGGCGTCACGTTCCTCGCCACGAACCTCGCGCCCGGTCTCGACCTGAACGACGCGTTCCTGCGCAGCACCATCGAGACGGGGGGACTGCCGGGCTTCACCTTCCATCCCCACATCGGCAGCCTGCGCATCGACGGCCCGTACGACGCGGCCGGGGCCGGCGACACGCCGAGCCGCCGCCGCATCTTCGTCTGCCGGCCGAGCGGCCCCGACGACGAGGACGCCTGCGCCGAGGAGATCCTGTCGACCCTCGTCCGCCGCGCCTACCGGCGGCCGGCGAGCGCCGCGGACCTCGACACCGTCATGCGCTTCTACCGGATGGGCCGGGAGGACGGCGGCGGCTTCGAGGCCGGCATCGAGATGGGGCTGCAGCGGATTCTCGCCGACCCGCGGTTCATCTACCGCGTCGAGGTCGAGCCGCCGGGCCTCGCGCCGGGCGACGCCTATCCCGTCGGCGGCCTCGCGCTGGCGTCGCGGCTGTCGTTCTTCCTGTGGAGCAGCGGCCCCGACGACGAGCTGCTCGACCTCGCCGAGGCGGGCCGCCTGCGCGAGCCGGGGGTCCTCGAGGGCCAGGTGGGGCGGATGTTGGCCGACCCGCGGTCGGCGGCGCTGACCGCCAACTTCGCCGGCCAATGGCTGACCCTGCGGGGCCTCGAGAGCCACGTTCCCGTCGTCGAGCGGTTCCCCGATTTCGACGACAACCTGCGGCAGGCGCTCCGCCGCGAGACCGAGCTGCTCTTCGCGAGCCTCGTGACCGAGGACCGCAGCGTGCTCGACCTGCTGACGGCCGACTACACGTTCGTCAACGAGCGGCTCGCGCGCCACTACGGGATCCCGGACGTCTCCGGCAGCCGGTTCCGCCGCGTCGCGCTCGGCGAGGCCCACGACGCCCGGCGCGGGCTGCTCGGCAAGGGCGGCATCCTGACGGTGTCGTCGCAGCCCGGCCGCACGTCGCCGGTGCAGCGGGGCAAGTGGGTGCTGCAGAACCTGCTGGGCGTCCTGCCCCCCGACCCGCCGCCCGACGTGCCCGATCTGCCGCCGCCGGCCGACGACCCCGCGGGCAACGCCCGCGAGCCGTCGATGCGGGAGAAGATGGAGGAGCACCGCCGGAACCCGGCCTGCGCGGCGTGCCACCGGCTGATGGATCCGATCGGGTTCTCGCTGGAGAACTTCGACGCCGTCGGCCGGTGGCGCGACCACGAGCAGGGCATCCCCGTCGACGCCTCGGACGTGCTGTACGACGGCCGGGCCATCGACGGCCCGGCCGGCCTGAGGCGATACCTGCTGCGCTACTCGGACCAGTTCGTCCGGACGGTGACGGAGAAGCTGCTGACCTACGCCCTCGGCCGCGGGGTCGAGCACCACGACATGCCCGCGGTGCGGGCCATCGTGCGCGAGGCGGCGGCCGACGACCACCGCTTCACGGCGCTGGTCCTCGGCGTGGTGCGGAGCGACGCGTTCCGGATGAACACGAGGGGCGGCGGCGAGGCGGCGGCTGGCCCCTGACTGCGGAAGACCGGTTCTCGCCCGGCGCGGATGAACGAGAAGGGCGGTGACGGCGAGCGGCAGATCGGGGGCAGGGAGGATGACAATGTTCATCGCGAAGCGGCGCCTGCCGCGCCGAACGGTCCTGCGCGGGATGGGCGCGGCGGTCGCGCTGCCGCTGCTCGAGTCGATGGTGCCGGCGGCCACGCCGTTGCGGGCGGCGGCGCCGACGCCGACGCGGTTCACCGGCATCTTCATTCCCCACGGCGCCGCGCCCGGCTACTGGATTCCCGACGCGGTCGGCCGGCACTTCACGTACCCGTACATCTGGGAGCCGCTCGAGCCGTTCCGCGACCAGGTGGTGCTCACCAGCGGGCTCTGGTCCCGCTCGGCCGAGTCGCCGCCCGGGGTGACGGGGGCCGACCACTTCGTCGCGGCCGCGTATCTCGGCGCCGAGAAGCCGAAGAAGACCACCGGCGCGGACATCCGCGCCGGGACGACCATCGACCAGCTCATCGCGCAGCGGACCGGCCAGGACACGCTGCTGCCGTCGCTGCAGCTCGCGGTCGAGGACCCCGGCGCCAACTCGAGCAACTGCGGCGAGGGCTACAGCTGCGCCTACACGAACTCCATCTCGTGGCAGACGCCGACCCGGCCGTTGCCGATGGAGATCAACCCGCAGGTGGTGTTCGAGCGGATGTTCGGCGACGGGAGCACCGCCGAGGAACGGTTCCGCCGCCGCGCGCGTCAGCGCAGCATCCTCGACTCGATCACCGAGAGCCTGACCCGCCTGCGCGTCGACGTGGGGGCCGGGGACCGCGTCCGGCTCGACCAGTACCTGTCGGACGTGCGCGAGATCGAGCGCCGGCTCGAGGTGGCGGCGCGGGCGTCGGTCGAGACGCCGGACGTGTCGATGCCCTACGGCGTGCCGGCCTCGTTCGACGAGCACATCCGGCTGCAGCTCGACCTGCTGGCCCTCGCGTTCCAGGCGGACATCACCCGGGTCGCCACCCTGCTCTACGCCCGAGACCTGACCGGCCGCGTCTACCCCGAGAGCGGCACCAACGCCAGCTTCCACGGGGCGTCGCACCACGCGGAGGAGCCGAGCCGGGTGCGCGAGTACGCCAAGCTCAACCGGTACCACGTGGCGACGCTGGCCCGCTTCATCGAGAAGCTGCGCTCGACGCCCGACGGCGACGGGACGCTGCTCGACCACGCGCTCGTGCTCTACGGCTCGAACATGGGGAACTCGAACCAGCACCTGCACTACGACGTGCCGCACGTGCTGATCGGCGGCGCCTCGGGGCAGCTCGCGGGCGGGCGTCACCTCGCCTATCCGCAGCGCGGGGTGACGAGCGGGAACCTGCTGCTCAGCATCACGGACATGTTCGGCGTGCACCTCGACCGCATCGGCGACAGCACGGGCCGGCTGGCCGGACTCTAGGAGTCTGCGCCCTGGAACGCCGCGGACTCCTGGAGGGTGGTTTGGGACGCCCCGCGCAGCCGAAGGCGGCACGGCCTCCGGAGCGACCGTGTTCCCGACGGACGAACGGAACGAGGCGAGGCGCCGCGCAGCCGGAAGGCGAAACCGGCGAGGCAGAATCGAAGATGTTCATCATGCGGCGGCAGGATCTCCAGGCGTTCACCACGGCTCTCGCGATGTTGCTGGCGTGCGGCGCGGGCTCGCCCGTGCTGGCGGCCGACCCGCCGCTGATCGAGGCGGTTCGAGCCGGCGACACGGCCGGCGTACGCACGCTTCTCGATGAGAGAGCGAACGTCGACGGGCGTAGCGCGGACGGCGCGACAGCGCTGCACTGGGCGGCGTATCTGGACGACCTGACGGCCGCCGAGCTCCTGATCGACTCGGGCGCCGACGTCCGGGCCGCGAACCGGGCCGGCGTGACGCCGCTGTCGCTCGCCGCCGCGGGCGCGGGGGCGGGGCTCGTGACGCGGCTGCTCGAAGCCGGGGTCGACCCGAACGAGCGGCTGCCGGGCGGCGAGACGCCGCTGATGATGGCGGCCCGGACCGGCCGCGTAGCGGTGATGGACGTGCTGCTCGACCGCGGCGCGGAGGTGAACGCGGCCGAGGAGCGGCGCGGCACCACGGCGCTGATGTGGGCGGCGGCAAACGAGCAGCCCGACGCCGTCCGGCTCCTCGTCGAGCGCGGCGCCGACGTCTCCGCCCGGTCGAAGACGGTGCCGATGGGCCGGGGGCCGTACCTGGCCCCGATCGCCCGCGACCGCATCGAGGACGCGCGGCGGGGGGTGGGCCAAGCGGGAGCCCCCGCCCGCACCGCGGATCTCAGCGACGTGCCGCCGCAGACGCGACCGGATCGCGATGCCGTCGCCAGCGCCGACGACCCGGGCAGCGCGGCGGTCGAAACGCGGGTCGACTCGGACTCCGGGCGCTCGGCCGGTCCCGCCGATGCGGGGTCGGCGCTGCCGCGCCGGCCGCGTCGCCGGGCGCGCCCCCTGACCGGCGGCCTCACCGCGCTCGTCTTCGCGGCGCGGCAGGGCGACCTCAAGTCGGCCCGCCTGCTCCTCGACGCGGGGGCGGACGTGGACCAGACCACCGAGTACGGCTGGACACCGCTGCTGACCGCCGTGCACAACCGGCACTACCGGCTCGCCGCCTTCCTGCTCGGGCGCGGCGCGGACCCGAACATCACCAACAAGGGCGGCTGGTCGCCGCTCTACATCGCCACGGACAACCGCAACATCGAGTCCGGCGACTACCCGACCCGCCGGCCGGACCTCGACCACCTGGAGCTGATCGGCCTGCTCCTGGCCGGGGGCGCGGACCTGAACCCGCGGATGGCCTCGAGCACCGAGACGCGCACCATCTTCACCCACCAGTGGCTGTACGAGCCGGGCGCGACGCCGTTCCTGCGCGCCGCGCAGTCCGGCGATCTGACCCTCCTGCGGCTGCTGCTGGAGCACGGAGCCGATCCGGCGCTGGCGACGACCAACGGCACCACCCCCCTGATGGTCGCGGCCGGCATCGGCTGGGTCGAGGGCGTGACCTACGAGTGGTCGCGGGAGGACACCCTCGCCACGGTGCGGCTGCTGCTGGCGCTGGGCGCCGACGTCAACGCGGCGGACCGAGACGGGCGCACCGCCCTGCACGGCGCCGCCCACAAGGGCCGCAACGACGTGGTGCGGATGCTCGTCGACCACGGCGCCGACCTCGCCGCCCGCGACCACGGCAGCCGCGACAGCATCCACGCCCTCGCCGGCGTCACCTGGCAGGCCATCGACTACGCCGACGGCCTCGTCCGCATCGGCGTCCAGTCGTCCATCGCCCATCCCGAGACGGCGGCGCTGCTCCGCACCCTGATGACCGAGGCAGGGCTGCCGGTCCCGCCCGAGGGCCGCACCCTCGACTCGGTCTGCGTGACCGCGGTCTGCCGCTAGAGTGCCGGCAGGCTCGGCTCCGCGGATGAGGTTGCCGGGCGGCTGGTATGATCGTGCAGGAAGAGACGCTGAGGAGGACGCAAGATTCCCAGGCTTGAAGGGGTCCGGCCGGCCCGGATTCGCCCACGCGAGGTTCCGCCCGCGCGCCCGCAGGCTGGCCGCGCCGACGACGGGTTGAGCGAAGAGGCAGTCCGCGCGCTCGACGAGGGGCGGGCAGACCACGACGCCGGGCGCACCTTCACCATGGCCGAGATCAAGCGCGAGTTCGGGATCGACTCCTGAGCCGCCTGCTCCCTGCACGGGTCATCGTCGCCTGTACGCCTCAGCCCCCCGGGCGCCCCGCTCAGTGGTGTCAACCCTCGTCGCGAAGTCGCAGCCCTCACTCACAGCGCCCCGCCTCGAGGTCGCCCCCCGTCCAGTCGAGCCGGACGGCCGCACCTCACTCCTCGGGCAGCGCGAACACCTGCAGGACGGAGCCGGAGCCCGGCGGGCGCTGCATGGTTTCGGGAAACGCCAGCCGCGCGTTCCGCCAGGAGATGCTCCAGCCGGGGCCGGACGGCACCGCCAGGTACTGGCGGCCGTCGACGGCGTAGGTGATCGGGAAGCCGTCGGTCGCGGTCGGCGTGCGCGTGCGCCACAGCTCGGCGCCGTCGCGGGCGTCGAAAGCGTACATGTGCCGGTCGATGTCGCCGACGAACACCAGCCCGCCGCCGGTGGTGAGGACCGCCGTGCCGTACTGCCACTGGCTGCGCCGGCGCCACAGCAGCTCTCCCGTCCGGCTGTCCATCGCCACGAAGTCGCCCAGTTGCTCGGGGCTGTCGGGATGGACGACGAAGCGGCGGTCGTTCGGGCCGACCCCGCCGCCGCCCAGCTCGGGCTCGGGCATCTCGCCGAAGACGGAGTGCGCGCAGCCGGGCGTCAGCGGGACGTAGAACGCTTCGGTCTCGGGGTGATAGGCCATGGCCCAAAGGTTCTTCAGGCCACCGGGGCCCGGGCAGTAGTCGACCGGCACGTCGACCTGGGGGATGCGCTCGGGGACCAGGATGCCCTGTCCGCTCACCGGGTGGATGTCGACGATGTTCTGGTAGCCCAGGTCGAACGCGTTCCGGAACGCCCCGGTGCGCGGATCGAGCTCCCACAGGACCCCGATCTTGCCCATCTTGAAGAGCGACAGCCCGTCGCCCCGGTCGACGAGGACGATCTCGAAGACCTCGTCCAGGTCGTGGGTCTCGGCGGGGATGTGCTGGAAGTACCAGCGAATCTCGCCGGTCTCGGGATCGAGGGCCAACGTCGAGTTCGTGTACAGCGCCGCGCCCGCGGTGCCGCGCTGCACGATGGCCCACGGCTTGGCCTGGGCGGTGGACCAGTAGATCAGGTCGGTCCCGGGATCGTAGCTGCCCGGAATCCACGCGTCGGCGCCGGCGCGCCAGGACAGCGGCAGGTCGCCCCAGGTGTCGCCGCCTGGGTCTCCGGGCCGCGCCACGGTTGACGTGCGCCACAGCTCGGCGCCGCTGTCCGGGTCGTGGGCGGAGATGAAGCAGATGTCGTTCTTGTACCGCTCGCACCCGGTCATCCCCGCGACGACCTTGCCCCGCACCACGATCGGGCCGCTGGTGTACCGATAGCCGAGGCTGCTGTCGGCCACCTGGTGCTGCCAGACGAGCTCGCCCGTCCGCGCGTCGAGGGCGATGAGCTCGGCCCGGCTCGTGCCGGCGAAGATCCGGTCGCCGTAGATGGCGATGCTGCGCCGCGCCATGCCGGGGCGGCGGTTGATGGGCAGGCTCTCGTCCTCCGGAACCGCCTGCCGGCGCGAGTGTTCCCAGAGAAGATCGCCGGTGGCGGCGTCGAGCGCCTGCACGCCGCTCCGGCTGGGCACGAACATGACGCCGTCGCGCACGAGCGGCGTGACCTCGTCGGTGCCCGGCTGCATCGCCCAGGACCAGACGAGCTGGAGGCCGCCCACGTTGGTCCGGTCGATCTGGTCGAGCGGGCTGTAGCCCTGCCCGTTCAGCGTCCGGCGCCAGTTGATCCAGTCGCCGTCGTCCGGGGCCAGGAGCTCCTCTGTCGTGACCGGCTCGAAGTCCGTCACCTGGGCGCGGGCGACGGGAGCGACGGCGCCGGACAGCAGCAACGAGACGAGCAGGGCGAGGGTTGCGCGGGTCACGGGTACCCCTTCTCATGCGGGAACGTCGTCTGGGTAGTGGCGATGCTCTTGCAGCCGCTCAGCGCCTCGCCCCCGCCGCGATGACCGCGTCTCGCGCCGCCCCGTTCACCGCGGTCAGGCCGCCGTTGGCGCCGCCGAAGTTGAAGATGCGGTAGCCCTGCTCCATGCGGAGGGCGGCGTTGGCCGGCGTGACGGTGCCGCCGCAGGCGAGGTCGCGCGTCCGGCACACTTCCAGGAGGTGCTCGAAGGCGGCCGCCACCTCGGGATCCTCGGCGCTCTCGGCGCCGTAGGAGGAGCTTAGGTCGCCCCCTGCGCCGAGGTAGAAGCCGCCGACGCCGGGCACCTGGGCGATGGCGTCGGCGTTTTCCACGCCCTCGCGCGTCTCGATCATCGCCCAGAACAGCAGGTCGCCCTGCGGATTCAGCGGCCAGAGGTCGGCGCGTTGCCGGCACTCGGCGCGGCCGATGCCCCAGAACGGGCATTGCACGGTGCCCCGCACCCCCGGCGGGTTCGGAATGGCCGACGACCGGAGCTGACGGGGACGAATCGTCCGCACGATGTTCTCCGCCTGCTCGGCCGTCTCGATGTTGTTGATGAGGATGCCCATCAGGCCGATGTCGAGGGCGTGCTTGACGATCCACTGCGTCTGCTCGCGGCCATAGGGCGGGAAGCGCGCGAACACCGGCGGACGCGCCTGCGCGTTGCCGCGCTCGACGATGCCGGCCTTGTCGCTGGCGACCAGGTACGCCACGAATTGCTCGAGCTGCTCGAACCGCAGCGGGTTGTGCTCCATGTCGACGTACACATAGTCGATGCTCGGGTCGCCGGCCAGCGACCGCGCGTTCTGCAGCGACAGGTCGGCGGTGCTGACGCCGAACACGTGCCTCCCTTGCTCGAGCTTCTCGACCACCGGGTTCAGGTGGAGGTAGGGCTCCTGGGCTGAGGGAACGGACGCGAACAGGGCCGCGATGCCGATGCCTGCCACGAGAAGCGGCCCGGCGAGGCGGTGACGTGATGCGAGCGCCATGGGAACCTCCTGCTACTGAGTCTACGCCCGCAGAAGCCGCCGACGCAGACAACGTCAGCTTGGCGGCTGGCTGAACCCCAACGGGGTCGCGCAAAGCCGACCGGCCCGGACCTACGGAATCCTCGTTGGGCTGGCAGCGTATCACGTGCGTCCGACGACGACATTGAAGCTGACGGACCAGAGTCTCGAGGCGGTCAACCGGCCTGCTCGCGGCCGCGCCCGCGCACTTGACAACAAAACCGTTTGCTAGCATTATTGTTGGCAACGAAATTGTTGGAGATATGATGACAGGACTGAAGAAGGCGGGTTCGAACTGGGTCGAGGGGGATCGCTTTTTCGACCGGGAGGCTGAGCTCGACGTGCTCAAGGCGCGAGTCCAGAACGGAACTCACACATTGCTGACCGCGCAACGACGAATGGGCAAGACGAGCCTGATTCGGGAACTGCTGCGCCGCTTGAAGGCCGAGGGACACTTCGAGACGGTCTTCGTCGATCTGGAGGATGCAACCACGGCAGCGGACGCCGTGGTCGAAATCGGGGTCGAGTCGCGGCACGTGCATGGTGCGTGGGACCGAATCAGGTCCGGGTTCGCTAACGTCCTGCGCGGGATCGAGGATCGAATCGATGAGCTGGCCGTCGCCGAGGTGCGCGTGAAGCTGCGGGCGGGGATTGACCCCGGAAACTGGCGGCAGAGGGCGACGCAGTCTGCACCGCCCTGGCGAAGAACGAGCAACCCGTGGTGCTCGCGCTCGACGAGCTTCCGATCCTCGTCAACCGAATGCTCAAGGATCACCACTACCGAATCATGCCCGCAGGAAAACGGGATGTCGACGAATTCCTGAGCTGGCTGCGCAAGATCGGCCAGGACCACCGAGACCGGCTATGTCTGATCCTCTCCGGCAGCATAGGTCTGGAGCCGATCCTGCACCAGGCGGGGCTCAGTGCTCACGCGAACATCTTCTCACCCCTGGATCTGAAACCCTGGAGCGAGAAGACCGCACTCGACTGCCTCGCCGAGCTCGCGAAGACATGCGGCCTCGACCTGCCCCTCGCCGCGCGTGAGGAGATGTGCCGCCGGCTGCGGTCTCTCGTTCCCCACCACGTGCAACGGTTCTTGGACAGCCTGGACGAGAGGCTGCGCCTGGACGGTCGGCGCCGTGCCTCGCTCGACGACGTCGAGCGCGTGTACACCGGCGAGATGCTCAGCATTCGCGGACAGGTGGATCTGGACCACTACGAGAGCCGGCTGAGACTCGTCCTCGGACCCGACGGCTATCGGGCCGCGCTCACTCTGTTGACCGAAGCCGCGGTCAACGACGGCGTGCTGCAGCGGGCTGCCATGGACCTGTATCGCGAGCAGTTCCGGGTCTGGGCGGTGAGCGACCACCCCGTGCCGATCGACGACGTACTCCGAGTGCTCGAACACGACGGGTATCTGGAGCCATGGGGAGACGACGAATACCGCTTCGTCTCGGGCTTGCTCCAAGATTGGTGGCTCGCCCGGCATGGCCGACACTTCGTCCCCGTCGCGCGGCGCTCCGGGTCGCAGGGGAGATGACGAAATGGGCGCGCCCAGTCGCAAGTACAACCCGCGGTTTCTCACTGACGACGAGCTCGTGGCGTCGTACTGCGTACGAACGACGGAGTTCGAGCTGCTCGTCGAGGTCCTGCGCGAGTGCACCGGACGCTCGAACCCGCACCAGATCGTGATCGGTCCCCGGGGCAGCGGGAAGACGAGCCTGCTCTTGCGCGTCGTAGCCGAGGTGGGTCGCGACGCGGCCCTGGAGTCACGCTTCTTCCCGATCGTCTTCGCGGAGGAGAGCTACGAGGTCGCCACCGCCGGTGAATTCTGGCTGGAGTGTCTGACCAATCTCGCGACTGAGGCCCCGCGCGGTGAGCACACTCCCGACCTGAACCGAACTGCCGCTGAGCTGCGAACCATCCGCGACGATCAGGCGCTGTCGGACCGTTGTCTCGGCGCGCTGCTGGACTTCGCTGATCGGGAGGACAAGCGGCTCCTGCTGGTGGTGGAGAACCTGAACATGTTGTTCGGGGACATGGCCGATCCCGAGGCCGGCTGGCGGTTGCGAAAGATCCTCCAGACCGAGCCGCGGATTATCGTGTTCGCGAGCGCAACCAGCCGCTTCGACGAGATCGACAACCCGGATCGCGCCCTGTACGACCTCTTCCGGGTCCGCACGCTGCGCCCCCTCGACAGAAACCAATGCGCCGTCCTGTGGGAGAGCGTGTCCGGCCGACACCCAGCGCCCGAAACAATTCGTTCACTGGAGATTCTGACCGGCGGGAGCCCGCGGTTGATCTCGATCGTGGCCCGCTTCGGCGCCGGGTTGTCGTTTCGCGATCTCATGTCGGATCTGTTCGATCTCGTCGATGATCACACCGAATACTTCAAGAGTCATATCGAATCGCTCCCGGCGCAAGAACGGCGTGTCTATCTCGCGCTGGCCACGCTGTGGAAGCCGGCGACCACGCGGGAGATCGCGGACCACGCCCGGCTCGAAACGAGCACGTGCAGCGCCCAGCTCGCCCGCCTCGGCGAGCGCGGGGTGGTCCAGGTAGCGGGCGGCAGCGCCAGGCGGAAGCAGTACTATCTGACCGAGCGCCTGTACAACATCTACTACCTGCTGCGACGTCGGCGTGGGCCGGACCGGTTCGTGGAAGCACTCATCCACTTCATGGAGGCGTGCTACTCGTCGTCGGAGCTGAAGGAAATCAAGGCTCGAATGGCCCGTGACACGGACGGTCTCGATGCGGAGATGCGGTCGCTACAACGGATGACACTGACGTCGTTGGTGAAGTTGCCGAGCTTGGCCGAGCACCGCGAAATGCTCACGGAGGTCGATCTGGCGGAGCCGTCTCAGGGGAGTACCGACGAGTCGGCTGCGAGGGTGGCGAGGGAACTCTTCAAGAACGCCCTGAACGTTCGGAACGGTTCGGAAGATGCCGTGGCGGCCTACGAGGATGTGATCCTTCGCTTCGGAGAGAGTGAGATCCCCGCGGTTCTGGAGTGGGTCGCCAAGGCTCTTGTGAACAAAGGGGCCGCGCTCGGTGCGCTGAACCGGCCGCGGGACGCACTGGAGGCCTGCGACGAGGTAGTCCGCCGTTTCGGGGAAAGTGACATGCCCGCTCTCCTGGAGTCGGTTGCGACCGCTCTCGTGAACAAAGGGATCGGCCTTGATACGCTGAACCGACCTCAGGACGCGCTGGAGTCGTACGACGAGGTGATTCGCCGTTTCGAGGAGAGTGAGGCTCCCGTCCTTCTGGAGCAGGTCGCTACGGCTCTCGTGAACAAAGGGGCCGCCCTCGGCGTTCTGAACCGACCGCAGGACGCGCTGGAGTCGTACGACGAGGTGGTCCGTCGTTTCGGGGAGAGTGAGGTTCCGGGGCTCCTGGAGTCGGTTGCGAACGCCCTCGCGAGCAGAGGGGGCACTCTAGGCACACTGTATCGGCCGCAGGACGTGCTGAAGGCCTGCGACGAGGTGGTCCGTCGTTTCGGAGAGAGCGAGACCCCCGCCTTTCTGGCGCCGGTTGCCACCGCCCTCATGAACAAAGGGACCGCCCTCGGCATGCTGCAACGGCCGCAAGACTCGCTGGAGACATGTGACGAGGTGGTCCATCGTTTCGGGAAGAGCGATTCCCCGGCACTTCTGGAGCCGGTTGCGACCGCGCTCGTGAACAGAGGACGCGCTCTCGGCGCGCTGAACCGGTGGCAGGAAGCGCTGGAGGCTTGCGACGAGGTGGTCCGTCGTTTTGGGAAGAGCGATTCCCCGGGGCTACTGGAGCCGGTTGCGACCGCGCTCGTGAACAGAGGAGGCGCTCTCGGCGCGCTGAACCGGCCACAGGAGGCTCTGGCGGCCTGCGACGAGGTGGTCCGTCGTTTCGGGAAGAGCAGTTCGCCGCGACTGCTCAGATCGGTTGCGACCGCCCTTGTGAACAGAGGAGACACCTTGAGCGCGCTGAACCAGCCGCAAGAAGCGCTGGCGGCCTGCGACGAGGTACTCCGACGCTTCGGGGAGAGCGAGATTCCGGCTGTTCTGGAGAGGGTCGTGCAGGCTCATGTCGACAGAGGGACTGCCCTCGCCGCGCTGAACCGGCCACAGGAAGCGCTGGAAGCCTGGGACGAGCTGGTCCGCCGCTTCGGAGAGAGTGAGATTCCTGCTGTTTGGGAGTGGATCGCGAAGGCTCTCCTGAACAGAGCACGCGCTCTGAACGCGCTGAACCAGCCGCACGGGGAGCTGGAGTCCTGCGACGCGGTGGTCCGTCGTTTCGGGAAGAGCGACACGCCCGCTCTTCTCGAGTCCGTTGCGACTGCGCTCGCGAATAGGGGGGTTGCCCTCGCCGCGCTGAACCGGCCGCAGGAGGCACTGGAGGCCTTCGACGAGGTCGTCCGCCGCTTCGGAGAGAGCGACACTCCGGCCCTCCTGCGCTCGGTTGCGACCGCCCTTGTGAACAGAGCAGGTGCTCTCGACGTGCTGAACCGGCCGCAGGATGCGTTGGAGGCCTGCGATAGGGTGGTCCGTCGGTTCGGCGAAAGTGAAAATCCCGCCGTTCTGGAGAGGGTTGCGACCGCCCTCGCCAACAAGGGGTACGTCCTTGGCGCGCTGAGCCGGCCACAGGATGCGCTGGACGCCTACGACGAAGTGGTCCGCCGCTTCGGGGATAGCGAGATTGCTGCACTCCGCATGAGTGTGAGCGTAGCACTGCTCGGGAGTGCGGACATCGAGATCAAGAGCCGTCAACACGAAAAGGCCGCCGTGACGGCCACACGGGTGATCGAACAGCCCGGGGGGGCGCCGGAACAACGCTTTCAAGGTCACGTAGTCCGGGCGAGGGCGATCCTCGCAGGCGGCGGTGACCGGGCCGCGTGCGAGCATGACGTCGAGGCGGTGCTTGCGCTCTTGCCAGAGTTGGGTCCCATCCCGAGGGAGGCCATCATGGCCCTGATGGACTTCAGCGTCGCTCTCGGACCGCAGCGCATGTGCGAGCTCATTGAGGCATCGCCGTCGCCGCATCTTCTGTTGCCGTTGGCGACGGCGCTGGAACGAGAGCTCGGACGTGAACCCCGGGTAGCGCGCGAGGTTGATGAGGTTGCTCAGGACATCCAGCAGACGCTGGCAGAACTGCGAGCGAACCGCACGCGCAAGTAGACAAACGAGACGACGAACCTGGTGGTTGCGCTTTGCGACGAACTTCGCGAGCCAGCGCCGCTACCGAACGCCTCTGAGCATCACACCCCGCCCAACGTCGGGGTCCATGCGCGGGAACCACCGGCGGGCTTACTGTGCGCCGCCACCCCCGTCCCGGAGCGCGAACACGTACAGCGCGTTGCCGGTCTGCGGGTGGTGAATGTCGGGCGCCAGGGCGCGCGGGGCCGCCCGCGGGCTGCCGCCCCCGAGGCCGGTCGACACCGCGACGTACTGCCGGCCGTCGACGGCGAACGAGATCGGAAAGCCCTGCACCGAGGTGCCGAGCCGGGCCTGCCACAGCACCTCGCCCGTCCGCACGTCGAACGCCCGGAACCGCCGGTCGAGGTCGCCGGCGAAGGCGATGTCCCCGGCCGTCGACAGCACGCCGGTCAGGAACGGGGCCCGCTGCTCGACGCTCCAGACCTCCTCCAGGGTCTCGGCGTCAAACGCCGCGAGCTTGCCGAGCCGGCCCTCGGTGTCGGGCATCTCGAAGAAGGGACGCGCGCTCAGCCCAACGCCGCCGGAGCCCGGCTCGAGGGCGACCTCGCGGGCCGACAGCTCCATGCAGGTCTGGGAGAGCGGCAGGATGAGCAGCCCCGAGCCGGGGTGGTAGCTCATCGGGTGCCAGTTCTTGCCGCCGGCGGTGCTGGGACACGCCGGGACGAGCTGCTCGAACTGCGCGTCGGCGATGTCCTGGCGGTAGGTGACGGCGCCGGTGTCGGGGTCGATGTGGTCGAAGACGTTCTGGAAGACGGTCTCCTTGTGGCCGAGGAACTCGCCGGTCTCCCGGTCCAGCTTCCAGAGAATGCCGTGCTTGCCGGCGCTGAAGACCACGCGGCGGTCATCGAGGTCGACGAGCACCCGCTCGAAGACTTCATCGAGATCGAGGCTCTCGCCGGGGACGTGCTGGAAGTGCCAGGCGAGGTCGCCGTCCCCGGGCCGGAGGGCGACGGTCGAGCTGGTGTAGAGGGCCGGGTCGTGCACGGTCATGCCCCGGCTGACCGCGACCCACGGCTTCGCCTGCGCGACGCCGAAGTAGACGAGGTCGAGCGCGGGGTCGTAGCTTCCGGTGATCCACGTCTCGCCGCCCCCGCGCAGGTAGTCGGGCAGCTCGGCCCAGGTGTTGCCCCCGGGCTCGTCCGCGCGGGCCACGGTGTTGAACCGCCAGAGCCGCTCACCGGTCGCGGCGTCCCAGCCGCTGATGAAGCAGCCCTCGCGCGTGAACTGCCCGCAGCCGCCGAGCCCCTGCACCACCGTGCCGCCGGCGATGACCGGCCCGCTGGTGTTGCGAAAGCCCTCGGCGTCGTCGGCGATGCGGGTGGTCCAGACCTCGGCGCCGGTGCGCGCGTCGAGCGCGATGAGCCGCGCGTCGGCCGTGGCCAGGTAGAGCTTGTCCTGGTAGATCGCGAGGTTGCGGCTCGAGCTGGCGAGCTGGCCCGCCTCGACGCCCACCTCGTGCTCCCAGATCAGGTCGCCGGTGCGCGCGTCGAGCGCCTGCACCACGGGGCCGAAGCCGGCGAAGTAGAGCACGCCGTCGTGCGCGATGGGCGAAGGCGCGTTCCGCCCGCCCTCGTTCATGGCCCACATCCACTGCAGCTCGAGCTCGCCGACGTTGTCGCGCGTGATCGCGTCGAGGGGGCTGTGGCTCCAGGCCTGGTAGTTCCGCCGCACCATCAGCCAGTCGCCCGGGTCCGGATTGCGCAAGAGCTCGTCGGTGACCGGCGTGTAGCTCTCCACCTCGCCCGCAACCGTCACGCCGCCGGCCACGGCGGCCTCCGCCGTGCGGGTGTCGGGCCTCCGCGCCCGGCCCTGAGCCGCTGCCGTTATCGCCGGCGCAGATCCGGTACCTCCCGTCGCCACGGTCCCGATGGTGCCGGCGGTAGCGGCCGTCAGCCGCTCGTCCCCGGCCGGCGCGCCGTTCGCCTCGAGCAGGTACGCAACGATGTCGAGATAGGTCCGGTCGTCGAGGCGGCCCGGCCGGTCGGGGGGCATCGTGTCCCTGATGCGCTCGACGAGCTCCTGCGGAGTGCGGTCTCCCCAGAAGCCGAGGAAGTTGGGGCCGGCCAGCGGCGGGGCCTCGAAGTTGCCCCGCAGATCGGTTCGATGACAGATGGCGCAGCTCCGCGTGTAGACGGCGCGGCCGTTCTCGGCCTGACCCGCGGTATGGATGCCGTCCGGAGCGGGCTGCCCGGCGGCGGCAGCGAAGCCGACCAGGCCGAGACCGCCGGCAACGGCCAGCATGGCCGCCCCCACCGCCGCCGGACGCCGGAGGAAGTACCTGGCTGGGATCATCTCACCACTCCCTGGTTGGCCGGGGTTCCCCGCTAGTCTACATGCCCTCATGCCGAGCGCCGCAAAGTCGGTGCGCGCTTGATCGCGGGGTACACCCGTGGTATTCCGTGGACCATGAAATCCGGATTGACGCGGCGGAGCCTGTTTCAGAGCGCGCTCGCGGCGGGCGGCGTCCTCGGCGCCGGGGGCCTGACGCCGACCACCGCATCCGCGCGGGAGGTCCAGGCGCCGGCCGCCCCGGAAGGCGACCCGTCTGCATCGATCAGCCGCCAGCTCGCGCGGTGGGTGGCCGGCCTGCGCTACGAGGACCTGCCGCCGGAGGTGGTCGACCGCGCCAAGGGGCTGACGCTACAGGCCCTCGCGTCGGCGCTCCTCGGCTCGCAGCTGCCCGCGGGCCGGCAGGCCATCGAGCTCGTCACCCGGGAAGAGACGGGTGTGCCGAGCGGCGCCACCCTCCTGGTGGACGGCGCGATGGCCACCAGAGCCGGCGCGGTCTTCGCCAACGCCGAGCTGATCCTGGCCGGCGGCAAGTGGGACACGTTCCGCATGCTCACGCATCCCGGCACGTGCATCGTCCCCTGCGCGTTCGCGGCGGCCCAGGCCGAGGGCGCCTCCGGGCGCGACTTCGTCACCGGCCTCGTGGCCGGCTACGAGGTGATGGAGCGGATGGCCGCCGACTTCATCCCGACGATGATGGCGCGCGGCTTCCACGCCGGGCCCGTCTTCGGCATCTTCGGGGCCGCCGTCGCGGCCGCGAAGATCATGCGCCTCACCGAGGACCAGACGACGAACGCCATCGGCCTCTGCGTGAACCTCGCCGGGGGCAACCTCGAGAGCCGCGGGCTGCGCGAGAGCGCGGCGGCGCGCAACGCCATGCTCGCGGTTGCACTCGCCCGGCAGGGCCGCGAGGCGGGCGAGGCCGCCCTGGAGGGCGACGCCGGCTTCTATCACGCCTATGCCGGCAACAATCGGGGCGACCTCACCTACAGCTTCGTCGGCGACACCCGCGCGAGCCTGGCCGCGATCACCGCCGGGCTCGGCGAGGAATGGCTGTTCCTGGAGACCCTCTACCGCATCTACTCCACGGCCGGCTACAACATCGCGCACGTCGACGTCACCGCGCAGCTCTGCGAGGAGCACGGCATCGAGTACGAGGACGTCGAGCGCGTCGAGGCGGTGGTGAATTGGCTGGAGACGCAGTACCCGAGCCCCGCCTTCCCCACGCGGCGGGAGGACCTGGGCGAGGCCACGCCGGGCAGCACCCGGTACTACACCGCGTACGGCGTCGTCGGACGCGGCTTCCCCCTGCTCGCGGGGGCGCCGGATCCGCCCGAGGTGCTCGACCTGATGACGCGGGTCACCCTCATTCCCTCGCACGAGATGACCCTCTTCGGCCCTCGCATCACCATCTTCGCCAGGGACGGACGAAGCTACACGAAGCAGGCCACGGGGCGCGAGTTCATCTGGGACTTCGACGAAGAGGCGCGGCGCATTCGCGACGTCGTCCCGGGAATCCCCATCCCCGCCGCGCGGTTCGAGGACATCATCGCGACCTGTGGCGGCCTCGACCGGGTCGACCCCGCCCAGAGGCTCATCGAGCTGACGGTGGCGTAAGGACGGCGTCGACATTGGCATTGTCAGCTGCACCCGGGCGCAGCCCGTTTCTGCGGTTTCACCCGCTTGGCCAGGGCAGCTTCCGTCAGCGTCCCGAGAACCGGCGACATCCGACGGCGAGCGCCGCCGGCCCGTTACGCAATCAACCTCGGAGGTTCCCCGATGGTGACAGGCATACTCCGCTCCGTGGTCGTCATGGCCCTTGGCCTTCTCCTGGCGGCCAGGCCGGCGCTCGCGGCCTGCGGCGAGACCGGCGTGCAGCTCCAGATCCTGGGCTCGGGAGGACCGGGCGCATCGGCCGGGCGGGCCTCGGCCGGCTACCTCGTCTGGATCGACGGCGTCGGCCGAATCCTGGTCGACGCCGGCGGCGGCATCAAGCAGCGCTTCCACGCGTCCGGCGCCGAGCTCGGAGACGTGGGGCTGCTGGCCCTCAGCCACTTTCATCCCGACCACTCCGCCGAGGTGCCGGCGCTGTTGTGGCCCGGCGGCGCCGGGTTGCGGGTCGCCGGCCCGTCCGGCAGCGATGCATTCCCGTCGCTCGACGACTGGCTCGACGGGCTCTTCGGGCCTGACGGTGTCTTCCGTGTGCTCGCCCCCCGCCTCGATCTGGATGCGGTCACCGTGGACGTCGCCACCGGCGCGCCGGCCGAGGTCTGGCGCGACGGCGACGTCCGGGTCCGCGGCATCGGAGTGCCGCATGCCGATGTGCCGGCGGTGGGGTACCGGGTGGACGTGGGAGACGTCAGCGTGGCGTTCAGCAGCGATCAGAACGGCTCGGATCCCGCCTTCGTCGAGCTCGTGCGAGACGTGGACGTGCTGGTGGTGCATTTCGGGCGCGGCGAAACGGCGACGGGACGGGGGGCCGACCTCCATGCCCGGCCGAGCGTGTGGGGCGCGCTCGCGGCCGAGGCGGGTGCCGGCCGGGTGGTCGCGTCCCACGTTTCCACCTCCTCGCCGCAGGTCCTGGCGGACAGCCTCGCGTATCTGCGCGCGGCCTACGGGGGGCCGGTCACCGTGGCCGAAGACCTCCTGTGCGTGCCGTTGCCGTGACCGCGCCGCCCGCCCCACTCGAGGAGATCGAGGGGTTCAGGCGAGGCGCCGGCCACGGCTCGAAGCCCGGGCAGCCGGCAGCAGAGCCGTCCCGCGAATGGAGACGGGGTCGAGCGGGCCGTCATCGGTCGTCAAGGCGGCCCGCTCTTGCCATGGGAGCCTGGCGCCGGCGAAACCCCCAACGCGTCCGCGAGGGTCGCGCAGACTCCTTGCCTACCGCAGCTCGTCCAGGGCCACGCCGCGTGCCTCGAAGGCGGCGGTGAGCAGACGGCCCGCGTTCACCGCGGCCGGCCAGCCGGCATAGAACGTCACGTGCAGGACCACCTCGGAGAGCTCCTGCGGCTGGACGCCGTTCTGGTCGAGGGCCCGGTCGATGTGCAGGCGCAGCTCGTTGGTGACGTAGAGGGCCTGGTTGACGGCGACGGTGACGAGGCTGCGGTCGCGCTTCGAGAGCAGCGGCCGCTCCCAGATGTCCCCGTAGAGGAGGCTGTTGCGCAGCGCCCCCAGCCTCGGCACCGCCGCGTAGGCGTCGCTGAGCCCGCCCGGGGTGGTGACGTCGGCCTCGAGCGCCGGCGCCCCCGGCAGGTCGCCGAGAGTCAGCCCGCGCGCCTCGAACGCCTCGGCCGCGGTCAGCGACGCCTGTACGCCGGTGGGCCAGCCCGCGTAGAAGGTCACGTGCAGGATGATCTCGGAGATCTCCTCCGGGGTCAGCCCGTTGTCGAGCCCGCGGGGAATGTGAATCGCCAGCTCCTCCCGGGCCAGGGCCTGCAGGACGGCGATGGTGACGAGGCTGCGGTCGCGCTTGGAGAGGTACGGGCGCTCCCAGACCTCGCCGTAGACGAGCGAGTTCCGCAGCTCGCGCAGATAGGGAGAGCCGGCGTACAGGTCGGGGCTCGGCACGGCCGGGACGTCGGCCTGCTGTGCGGCGGCGGTCGGGGTGGCCGAGCCGAACACCAGTCCAGAGAGGCAGAGCACGGCCACGACGAACAGGAGCGTTGCGCGGGTTCTCGTCAGCATCGTTCAGGACTCCTTGGGGGTTCCGGGAATCGCCCGCCATCCGCGGGCGCGAGCATTCGGACGCGCCGATGATAGCCGGCGGGGTTCACGCCGTCCGCGCCGCGCCGGCTCCGCCGGCAGCAGAAGATTCGCCCGGCTCGGCGCCCGCCCCGGGCAACAGCTCGACGGTCCCGCCGGACAGCGCGCTGACCCGGGGGCCGGGCAGAAGGACCCCGGTGAGGTTGAGCGGATCGGCGGCCGGCACCCGGACCGGGTCGGGCGGCGCGTCCTCGCGGCGCACGACGCGCAGCAGCTCGACCGCATCGGGACGGGCGAACTGCTCCCCCACGACGCCGGCGACGAAACGCCCGCCCCGGATCTCGCCGCGCGCCTCCATCCGGCGCAGGGCCCGCAGCAGGTCGCGCCACGGCGGGGCCAGGGTCTCGCGCGCCGCGAGATCGCGGCAGACGACGCCCCAGCGGTCCAGGAGCTGGCGGGCGAAGCGGGCCACCCGCTCCTCATGGCGGCGGCGCGCCTCGTCGTCGGCATCCGGAGACGCCGTCACGGCGGTCGGCGCACCCGCTCCACCGGCCGGCGCGTCCGGCTCGGCCGGCTCGCCGGTATCGAGCAGGGCCCATCGGCCGGCGGCGTGGCGCGGGCGCGCGGCCCGGCCGCGTCCCTCGCCACGGCGGCGCTTGGGATCGACGAGCGCCCGCAGGTTGTCGTACCCGTCGGCGCTGACGAGGCCGGCCGCCACCAGCTCCCACAGCCCGTCCTCGACCTCGCTCGGCAGGCGGCCGGTCGCCCGCACCAGCTCGGGCAGGAACGAGGCGCCGCGGCTCGCCAGGGCGTGGCGCACCTCGCGCGCCGGGTGGGACAGGGCCGCGTCGTCCGCGCCGGCGCCGCCGCGTCCGGCCGCGGCGAGCAACCACTCGGCGTCGTCGCGCAGGAACAGGGTGATCGGGGCCACCCGAGTCGGTCGAACGCGCGCGGGGCGAACCCCCGCCGCTCCGCGCCGCTCGCCGGACGGTCCGGACCGCCTGCCGAACGGCGGCGGCGCGCCGGGCAGCCGGGACCGCGCGCCGGACGGCCCGGGCGGCCCAGCGGACGGCAGCGACGCCTCCGACGGCTGCGACCGAGCACCGGGCGCCTGCGACCGAGCACCGGACGCCTGCGACCGAGCACCGGGCGCCTGCGACCGAGCACCGGGCGCCTGCGACCGAGCACCGGACGCCTGCGACCGAGCACCGGGCGCCTGCGACCGAGCACCGGACGCCTGCGACCGACCGTTGTCGGCTGCGACCGACCGGATGGAGGCGGGCGACTCGAACGCCGGATGCGGCGACAGACGCCCCCACATGACCTCGCCGGACAGGCAGAGCCGATCGAGCAGCTCGGGGTCGTACGACGCGATCCGGCGCGCGACCACTTCCCGCTCAAGGGCGGCGCCCGAGATCTCCCAGCCCTGGAGCTGCTTCAGGATCTGCAGCAGGCCGTCGGCCCCGTGCATCTGGGTGCCCGGCGCGAGGTGCTGCCAGCGCAGCAGGAAGCGGACGAAGTCCGCGGTCGAGACCGGCTCGATCTCGCGGCGCAGGCTGCCGATGGTCAGGCGGTGGATGCGTGCGAGGACCCGCCGGTTGCACCACTCGCCCTCCGCCGCGCCCCCGTCTCCCGCTGCCGCGGCGGTGAACCGGCCGCGCAGCACCTGTCCCTCGCCCTCGAGACGCGTCAGGCCGGCCTCGACGAGGGCCGGCGGCAGCGCGACCCGCTCGGCCATCGCCGACACCGTCACCGGCCCCGTGGATTCGAGCCAACCCCGCAGCAGCTCCGCCGCCGCGGCCTCCCGGTCCGCGGGGCCGGCGTGGCCGATGTCCGGCAGCTCCGGCTCGACGGCTTCGCCCGGATAGAGGCGGCGGACGAGCCCGAGGCGCTCGGTGGGCACCCACAGCCGGGCCTCGCCGACGTGCAGCACCCCCGCCCGGCGCGACGCGGCCAGGTCGTCGAGCCAGATCGTCCAGTCGGCCACCGGCGGCAACGCCACCAGCGTCAGCAGCGCGTCGTGCAGCTCGTCGGGGTCGCGGACCACCGGCCAGGACTCGTCGGCGACGGTGGCGATGGCCGCGGGGTCGAGGGCGCCCATGCCGCCCGGGTCGCTGCCCAGGGTGCGCCGCAGCTGTACCGCGCGCGCCCGGCGCTCCTCGAGCGGCGCATCGTCGAGAAACGCGTAGGGGTTGGCGTTGAGAATCTCGTGACAGAGGGGCGACGGCTCGGCGGTGTCGACGGCGCGGGTCCGGATGGCCCCCGACTCGATGCCCGCAAGCACCGCGCGCAGCCCGTCGAGGTCCATCGCCTCGTGCAGGCAGTCGCGCACCGTCTCGTTGACGAGGGGGTGGTCGGGAATGCGGATGTCGCCCGTGAGGTTCTCCTGGCAGGCGACCTGGTCGGGGAACACCGAGGCGAGGAGGTCGTCGGACCGCATGCGCTGAATCGGGGGCGGCACCTTGCGCCCGCCCGCGAACCGCAGCACCGCCAGAGCCCGCGACGCGTTCCACCGCCACCGGACCCCGAACATCGGCGACGGCAGCATCGCCTGGGTCAGCACCTCCTCGACGGTGTCGACGTTGAGGAACCGGAAGATGACCTCGAGGGGGAAGCTGTGCTGCTCGGCGAGCGAGATGAGGACGCCGTTGTCGGTGGCCGCCGCCTGCAGCTCGAAGTTGAACGAGCGGCAGAACCGCTTGCGGAGGGCGAGCCCCCACGCGCGGTTGATGCGGGCGCCGAACGGGGCGTGCACGACGAGCTGCATGCCGCCGCCCTCGTCGAAGAACCGCTCGGCCACCACCGTGCGGTCGGCCGGCACCGCCCCGAGGGCGGCGGCGCCGGCCCGCACGTAGGCCGCGGCCTGCTCGGCGCCGGCGCGGTCGAGCCCGCAGGCCTCGGTCAGCCACACCGCCGCCCGGTTCAGGCCCTCGTCCCCGCCGCCGCCGACGCCGGTCCCGCCCTCCGCCGATGCCGCGCCCGGACTGACGGAACGGCCGACAATGCCTCCGTCCTCGCCGACGCCGGTCCCGCCCTCCGCCGATGCCGCGCCCGGACTGACGGAACGGCCGACAATGCCCCCGTCCTCGCCGACGCCGGTCCCGCCCTCCGCCGACGCCGGCCCCGGACCGTCGGAACGGCCGGTCAGGCGCCTGTCTTCGCGGCCGGTCCCGACCGCGGGCTCACCCGCCATCTCCGCGATCCGCTCGCGCAGGCGCGAGACCTCCTCCGACAGCTCGGGGGTGCGCCCCGGGGCCTCCCCGCGCCAGAACGGGAGCGACGGGGCGGCGCCGTGGGCGTCCTCCACCCGCAACCGGCCCGACTCCACCCGGCGGATGCGCCACGAGGTGGTGCCCAGCAGGAAGATGTCGCCCGCCAGGCTCTCGACCGCGAAGTCCTCGTCGACGGTCCCCACCGTCGTCTGGTCCGGCTCGGCCACCACCAGGTAGTTGGCGTTGTCGGGAATCGCGCCGCCCCCCGTGATCGCGGCGATCCGGGCGCCGCGCCGCCCCCGAACGGTGCCGTTCACCCGGTCGCGGTGGAGATACGCGCCGGAGCGCCCCCGCGACGTGGCGATTCCGTCAGAGAGCATGTCGACGACCGCCTCGAAGGCGGGCCGCGGCAGCGCCGCATAGGGCGCCGCGGTGCGCACGAGCGCGAACAGCTCCTCGACGGCCCACGTCTCCGACGCGCAGGCGGCCACGAGCTGCTGGGCCAGCACGTCGAGGGGCCACTCGGGAATCTCCAGCCGATCGAGCCGCCCCTGCCGGATGGCGTAGACGAGGGCCGCGCACTCGACGAGCTCGTCGCGGGTGGTGGCGAAGAGCCGCCCGCGCGGCACGTGGGAGCCGTCAGGGGTGTCGACGTGGTGGCCCGACCGGCCGACCCGCTGCAGGGCGACCGCGATCGACCGCGGCGACCCGATCTGGCACACGAGGTCGACGGTTCCCACGTCGATGCCGAGCTCGAGCGAGGCGGTGGCGACCACCGCGCGCAGCTCGCCGCTCTTGAGCCGCCGCTCCGCACCCTGGCGGATCCGCCGGGAGAGGCTGCCGTGATGCGCCAGCACCGCCTCGTCCCCCAGCCGCTCCTCCAGGTGGTGGGCCACCCGCTCGCACAGCCGCCGCGTGTTGACGAAGACGAGGGTCGTGCGGTGCGCGAGGATCAGCTCGGCGATGCGGTCGTATATCTCGCCCCACATCTCGTTGGTGGCGACCACCCCGAGCTCGTCGCGCGGCACCTCGACGGCGAGGTCGAGCCGGCGACGGTGCCCGCTGTCGATCACGGTCACAGAGGCGGCGGCAGGGTCCGGGCCCGGGCTCCGCGGGGCGCCGCCGGCCAGGGCCGCCGTCCCATCGGCGCCCCCAGGGCGCTCGGGGGCGTCGGCGGAAACGGTCCCCTGCCCGGGCGGCCGACCTGGCAGGACAGCCGCCGCCGTCGGGCGCTCGGGGGCCTCGACGGAAACAGTCCCCTGCCCGGGCGGCCGGTCTCGCAAGACAGCCGCCGCCGGGGGCTCGGAGGCCTCGGCGGGCACGGTCCCCTGCAGAAACCGGGCGACCGCGTCGATCGGCCGCACGGTGGCCGACAGCCCGACGCGCTGGGGCCTGGGCTTCCCCGCCTTCCGGACCAGGTCGTCGAGGCGGGCCAGCGTCAACGCGAGATGCGACCCGCGCTTGTCGTCGGCGAGGGCATGGATCTCGTCGACGATGACCGTCTCGGCATGGCGCAGCGCGGCGCGGCTGCGCTCGGCCGTCAGCAGGATGTACAGCGACTCCGGGGTGGTGACGAGAATGTGCGGCGGCCGGCGCACCATCCGCTCGCGCTCCCAGGCTGGAGTGTCTCCGGTACGCACCGCGGTCCGGATGCCGGGGGCGGGCAGCCCCCGCTCGAAGGCCAGCTGCTCGAGCTCGGCGAGCGGGGTCTCGAGGTTGCGTCCGATGTCGTTGCTGAGCGCCTTCAGCGGCGAGACGTAGACCACCTCGACCCGATCGTCGAGCCGCCCCGCGAGGCCGGACGCCACCAGCCGGTCGAGGCAGATGAGAAAGGCGGCGAGGGTCTTCCCGGACCCGGTGGGGGCCGACACGAGCACGTCGCGGCCGGCCCGGATGGCCGGCCAGGCCTCGAGCTGCGGCGCGGTCGCGGCGGCGAACCGCCCCCGGAACCATTCGGCGGTGAGGGGATGGAAGTCCTGCATGGCGGCGGGCGACCCGGGGGTCGAGGACGGGCCCGGTCTCGCCACCGGCTTCGAGGCGCCCGCGCCGCGCCCCCGCGCCGAGCCGTTCCCCGACGCGGGCGCCGGCGTCATCGGCCGGCGCGGGCGCTCAATCGCGGCGGCGGCGGCGGGACGAGCCGTCGTCGCGGGACGAACCGCTCCCGCGGGGCGCGCCGCGCCCGCGCGATCGAGACGGCCCCGGCGGCGGCGACGGCGGCGCCGGATTCAGCTGGAAGAAACGGTCGCAGGCGGCTCGAAACCGTTCGGAGAGCTGGCGCCCGGTCTCGCCCGGAATCACCCCGAGAGCCCGCCTCTCCGCCTGCAGCCGCCTCACCGTCTCCGCATCCTCCCGCCGCTTGGCGTCCGCATCGGCCCGCGCGCCCATGGTGTTGGTGGCCAGCGCCTCGCGCAGCCGCGCGGCGAGAATCTCCGACGGCGAACGCTCTTCCGCGGGCGAGGCGCTCGCCTCTTCCCGGGTCATCGACTCGACGCGCTCGCAGAGCCGCTCGAGCGCCGGCACATGGCGCAAGGGATCGAGGTCGGTGCCGGCGAAGGCGTCGGGAAACCGATCGACGACGCGACTCAGCGCGGTGTCGAACCGCGCCGTCAGGCTGCGCTCCTGGGGCCGCGGTATCGGCTCCATGGTCCGCCACTCCGTCCGTACCGCCTCGACGGCCTTCGCGACATCGAGCGGCGGCTCGGCCGCTTCGCCGGCGTCGCCAGCGTCGCCGGCGGGGGCAACGGCGCCGGCGGGGGCAGCGGAACCGGCGGGGGCAGCGGAACCGGCGGGGGCAGCGGAACCGGCGGGGGCGCCAGCGCCGTCGGCGGGGGCAGCGGAACCGGCGGGGACACCAGCGTCGGCGAGGGCAGCGGCGTCGGCGGGGACACCAGCGTCGCCGGGGGCAGCGGCGTCGGCGGGGACACCAGCGTCGCCGGGGGCAGCGGCGTCGGCGGGGACACCAGCGTCGCCGGCGGGGGCAGCGGAACCGGCGGGGGCGCCAGCGCCGTCGGCGGGGGCAGCGGAACCGGCGGGGGCGCCAGCGCCGTCGGCGGGGGCGTCGGGCGCGAGCCCCTCCAGGCGCTCACACAGCGCGGCCCGGGCGAGGATGTGCTCGGCGTAGGGCGCGTCCACCGCCTCGCGGGCCCGTTGGTAGACCTGGTCGCAAGCGGCGCGGAAGCGCTGCCACAACACCTCGGAGCGCGACCGCCGCACCGGCCCCACCGCCTTCCACTCCGCCTGCAGCTGCCTGACCGCGGCCTTGGCCGCCTCCAGGTCCTTCTCGCCGGCGAGCGCGTCCGCCTTCTCGCACAACTCCTCCTTGAGCTGCGCATTCTTCGCCCAGACCTGCTTGCGCTCGGCCAGATCCTGCCGGCGCCGCCGGAAGAAATGGCCGCAGGCAGCCCGGAACCGATTCCAGACCTCGCGCTCGTCCTTGCGGGCCGCCGGCCCCACCTGCTTCCACTCCTCCTGCAGCTCGGTCATTCGCTGCGCGACCTTGACCCACTCGGTCGACTCGGCCAGCCCCTCCGCCTCCTCGCACAACGCGACCTTCTTCGCGAGGTTGTCGCTGCGCGCCCCGTCCTGGGCGGCGCGGTAGGCCTCGAACCGGGGCTGCAGCGCGTCGTGGGCCGCCTTGAAGCGCTGCCACACGTCGTCCCCCTCGTCGCGCGCGACGTCGCTCGCCTGCCGCCACTCGTTCATGATCTGCCGGAACTCCCGGGCGAACGCGTCGTCGTCCTCCTCCTCGCGCGCGGCCAGGGCCTCCAGGCGCTGGCAGAGCGCCGCCTGGAGCCCGACGTTGGCCCACTGCTTCCATTCGGCGAGCCCCCGCAGCTCCCGTGCGCGGCCGGTCAACGCGGTCTGGGCGGCCCGCAGACGGCTCGTGAGGGCCTCGCGATCCTGCCGGGTCGGCAGCCGCCCCAGATTGCCGAGGAGGGAACGGGTCAGTCGGAGACAGTGCTCGGCATCCTTCAGCTCGAGCTGCTCGTCGGCCAGCGCCCGTTCGATCTCGTCGCACCGGCCCTGCTGCTTGGCGAGGTTCGCCTGCTCGCGCCGGCGGCGGGCCTCCCGGGCGGCAATCAGCCGGTCGCCCCGCTTCTGCTCCGCCGCCTCCGCACGCGGCGCCAGGTCGGCCACCTCGGCCGCCGTCGATTCCCGCATCAACGCCGTCCACTCGGTGTGCGGCTCCTTCCACCCCCTCGTCAGCTCCTCGAGATCCTGGGTCGCGCTGACCGCCTCGAGCCTCTCCGCCAACTCCGCCAGCCGGGCGATGCGAGCGGCGGCGTTGCGGCGCCGCTCCGCCTGCCGCTCGGCCGCCGCCACCAGGTCACCGAACCGCCGCTCGATCTGCGTCGAGGCGTCTCCCTCCGCGCGATCGTCACCGGCAGGGTCGACGTCCCCGGGCGGGACCTCGGGCAGCGCCGCCCACTCGGCCCGCACGACGCCGATCTCGGCCGCCAGCGCGTCGGCGTCCCGAGCCTCGTCGGCGGCAAGCGCGGTCAGCCGGTCGCACAGGGCGACGCGCGACGCGAGGCCGTCGCTCCGGACCTGACGACGCCGGTCGGCGGCGCTCCGAGCCGCATCGAGCCGCGCGAGATGGTCGAGCCCCGCGGCCACCGCCGCCCGCCAGCGCTCCGCGACCGCCGCATCGGGGGCGGCCGCCTCATCGGGGGTCGCCGGTGCATCGGGGGTCGCCGGTGCATCAGAGGTCGCCGGTGCATCGGAGGTCGCCGGTGCATCAGAGGTCGCCGAGGCGTCAGAGGCCGCCGAGGCGTCAGAGGCCGCCGAGGCGTCAGAGGCCGCCGAGGCGTCAGAGGCGGCGGCGGGCGGATCGGCGGCGGGCGGATCACCGCCCTCGAGCGCGCGCCAATCGCGTTCCGCCTGGTCGAGCCCGGCGCTCACGGTGTCCCACCCCTGAACGCCGGCCAGCGCCTCGACGCGCTCGCAGAGCTCCTCGCGCCGGCTCCGAAGCTCGTCCGGGGTCGGGGGCGCGGGCTGGGCGTCCAGCTCGGCGAGCGAGGTCTTCGCCCGCCGGGACACCGGCTTGGTCCGAGCCCGGACGGCGATGGCCCTGAGGAGGTCGCGGTCGGCAGGACTCAGCGGAGCGAGCCGATCGAACGCGGCCAGGGCGACCTCCCGATGGTCGGTCTTGACCGCCACCCCGACCAGCTCGTCGCGGTCGTCGAGCCTCGCGAGCGCCGCCTCCCGCACCCCGCGGTGCACCGATCGCCGGGCGACGGCACCGATCGCCTTCTGCGATTCGAGACGTTCGAGGGCCGACCGGCTCACCGACTCGCTCCGCGCCATGCGAGCGACCTCGCCGATGTCGCGGGCCTCGGACAACCCCGTCAGCGCAGACTCGCCCGCGTCGGGCGCCGCCGCCTCGACGGCCATCGCCTTCAGCATCGAGGCGGCCTCTTCCCGGACCTGCGCGTCGGAGTCCGCCCGCGCGATCCGGCCGATCGCGGCGGGGTCGGACAACCGGGCCACCGCCGCGAGCCGCACCCCCGGATCGGCGTCCTCGGACGCAATCGCCTCGAACACGTCCTGGGCATCGTCCTCCAGGCTGTCGACGGCCGAGGCCCGCACCGACGGGTCCTCGTGCTGCCAGCCCGGCTGGCCGCGCAATCGATCGAGCAGACTCATGGGGCAGTGTGATCCCGTTTCAGCTCACGGTACGCCGGGGCGACGGTCCGGCGGTCAACGGCGGCGCCACTGGACAGCGCCAAGGGGAATTATGCATACTCGGGGCCAAAAGTGGAGGAAAGCGGTTACCCGCCACAAGATCCGGGCAACCGGCTCTCGACGGTCCGGGCGCCGGCTCCGGCAATTCATGCGCTTGGATCTAAGATATCAGATATTGGATGAGCGGCCCCGCCCCCTCCCGGGAGGAGCGATTGGCCGCGCCCGGGGGGCGACTCGTCGCTTCCGAGATGAGCGATCCGTCGCTCCAACGGCCAAAGGAGGCCCTTCATGTCGTCTCGAACTCTCGCGTTCCTCGTGATCTGCGGCCTCACTGCAATCCTGGCCGCCCCGCCCGCCGCCGCCCAGAACCCCGTCGTCGTGATCGAGACGAGCCTCGGGTCGATCACCGCCGAGCTCGACCGCCGGAACGCGCCGGTCTCGGTGGCCAATTTCCTCGCCTACGCCGAGAGCGGCTTCTACGACGGCACCGTCTTTCACCGGGTCATCAGGGGCTTCATGATACAGGGCGGGGGCATGACGGCCGACCTGGAGCGGAAGCAGACCCGGGCCCCGATCCGGAACGAGGCGACGAACGGGCTCTCGAACGACCGGGGCACGCTGGCGATGGCCCGCACCAACGTCGTCGACAGCGCCACCGCCCAGTTCTTCATCAACACCGTCGACAACCCGGGGCTCGACAATCGCGGCACGGATCCCGGGAGCTACGGCTACGCGGTGTTCGGTCGGGTGATCGACGGCCTGGACGTCGTCGACGACATCGAGGGCGTATCGACCGGGCGCCGCGGCCCGTTCCAGAACGTGCCGAACACGACGGTCGAGATCCTCTCCGTCACCGTGCAATAGCGCACGCCCGACAACCAGGGCCCGTCCGCCATCAGGTCGGGGCGGCCGCGCGAGACCCGTGAAGGAGTACGTGTTGCATCTACGCATCTGCTCGGCAGTGGCAGTATCGGCGTTCGTCCTGGCCGGCCTGTCGGCCCCGCCCGCGGCGGGCCAGCAAATGCCGCCGAACCCCCGGGTGCTGGTGGAGACCAGCATGGGGAGCTTCGAGATGGAGTTGTTCCGGGACCGCGTGCCGGCGACGGTGGTCAACTTCCTGATCTACGTGCGGGACGGGTTCTACGACGGCACCGTCTTCCATCGGGTCATCCGCGACCTGATCGTGCAGGGCGGCGGCTTCGCGGTCGGCGAGGAAGATCGGTTGGAGCCCAGGATCGAAGGGCTCCGCGGCACGATCATCAACCAGGCGAGCCGCAACCTGCTCAACCGTCGCGGCACGGTGGCGATGGCGCGAGGCTCCGCGCCTGACAGCGCGCGGGCGCAGTTCTTCATCAACGTCAACCACAACGGCTCCTTCGACTACAGGAACGGCTCGCCCTCGGGCATCGGCTACGCCGTCTTCGGCCAGGTGACCGAGGGCATGGATGTCGTCGACCAGATAGGCCGGGTCCGAACCGGCAACCAGGACGGGATGCGCGACGTGCCGCGGGAGCCGGTCATCATCCACTCGATCGCCCGGGTCGAGGCCGGCTAGCCCGCCCATCGTCGCCTTCGGCTCCGCTGGGCGCCCAACCAACCCTGCCAGGAGTCTGCACCGTTCTACGGTGCAGACTCCTAGCCGGCAATCGAAGCCCGCGAAGCTGGCGGGTTCGGGGAATTCGATCACGCCGAGCCCGCTGGCCATGCCGGATCGCACCTCCCCCCCGGACGGCGACGCGGCGCTCCACCGCCGCGTCCTCGAACTGGTCGGACAACTCGTGGCCGAGCTTCGGCCGGGGTCGGCGGCCGCCGGCGTCAATCCGGACGACTCGCTGGAACGCGACCTCGGGCTGAGCTCGCTCGAGCAGGTGGAGCTGCTGAGCCGAATCGAGAGGGCCACCGGGGTCCGGGTGTCGGACGCCGTGCTGGGAACCGCCGAGACCCCGGCGGACCTGGTGCGGGCGGTGGTCGCGGCCGAGCCGGACGGCGCGCAGACGCTACCCCCGGTGCGCCCCGCGCCCGGCACCGCGGCGGCCGCACCCGAGTCGGCCGAGACCCTCGTCGACGTCCTCGAGTGGCACGCGCAGGCGTCGCCCGATCGGCCGCACATCCACCTGCGCGAGGACGACGGCGCCGAACGGACCCTCACCTACGCGTGGCTGTGGCGCAGAGCGGCCGCCGTCGCCGCCGCTCTGCGCACCCGGGGCATCGGCCAGCGCGACACCGTCGCGATCATGCTGCGGACCGAGGCGGCGTTCTTCCCCGCGTTCTTCGGCACGCTGCTCGCCGGCGCGATCCCGGTCCCCGTCTACCCCCCGTTCCGCCCCGACCGGATCGCCGAGTACGCGCAGCGCCAGGGGCGCATCCTGTCGAACGCGGGAGCCCGGCTGCTCATCACCTTCGCCGCGATCGAGCGGCTGGCGGCCCTGCTCCGGGGCCAGGTCCCGACGCTGTCGGCGGTCGTCACCCTGGACCAGCTCGCGCCCGAGGGCCCGGACGAGGGCCCGCTGCCGAACCGGCCGTCGAGCTGGCTGACCGGCGAGGACCCGGCCCTCATCCAGTACACGTCGGGCAGCACCGGCCAGCCGAAGGGGGTGCTGCTGACGCACGCGAACCTGCTCGCCAACATCCGCGCCATTCGCGACGGCCTCGCCATTCGGCCCGACGACGTCGCCGTGAGCTGGCTGCCGCTCTATCACGACATGGGGCTCATCGGCGCCTGGCTGGGCTCGCTCTACACCGGGATTCCGGTCGCGATCCTGTCGCCGCTCGCCTTCCTGTCCCGCCCCGCCCGCTGGCTGCGGACCATCCACGCCCATCGGGCGACCCTGTCGGTGGCCCCGAACTTCGCGTTCGACCTGTGCGTGGCGAAGATCGCCGACGACGAGATCGCGGGCCTCGATCTCGGGTCGCTCCGCGTCCTCCTCAACGGGTCGGAGGCGATACTGCCCCGCACCCTCACCCGCTTCGCCGAACGCTTCGCCCGCGTCGGGCTCCGGCCCGAAGCCCTGCGGCCGGTGTACGGGCTGGCCGAGTGCTCGGTGGGCCTCGCGGTCACCCCGCCGCGCCATCCGCCCCGCGTCGATCGGGTCGCTCCGTCGTTCCGGACGACGGGGCGGGCGGCGCCGAGCGACGAGCCGGACGCGCTCGAGCTCGTCTCCTGCGGCGCCGCCCTGCCGCGGCACGAGATGCGGGTCGTCGACGAGGCCGGCGCGCGGCTCGGCGAGCGGCTCGAAGGGCGCGTGCAGTTCCGCGGCCCCTCGATGATGGCCGGCTACTACCGCAACCCCGCCGCGACCCGGGCCGTCACGACCGCCGACGGCTGGCTCGACTCGGGCGACCTCGGCTACCTCGCCGCGGGCGAGCTGTACCTGACGGGACGCCGCAAGGACATCGTCATCAAGGCCGGGCGGAACATCTACCCGCACGAGGCGGAGGCGGTGGCCGACGCCGTCGACGGCGTGCGCAAGGGGTGCGTCGCCGCGTTCGGGGTCCCCGACGCGGCCCTGGGCACCGAGCGGCTGGTCGTGGTGGCCGAGACGCGCGCGGTCGAGCCGGCGCGGCGCGAGCAGATGCGCCGCGAGATCCTCGATCGCGTGGCCGCCGCCCTCGGGGTCCCGCCGGACACCGTCGTGCTTGCGCGGCCCGGCTCCGTGCTCAAGACGTCGAGCGGAAAGGTGCGCCGGGGGGCGACCCGCGACGCCTGGCGCGCAGGAAGCCTCGAACGGGGCGCCGGCTCGCGCTGGCGCCAATGGGCGTCCCTCGTCTCGCAGGCGGCGGGCGGGCGCTGCCGCCGCGCCGCCGATCTCGCGCTGCGGTCGGCCTACACCCTCTACATGGTCGGTCTGCTCGTCCTCCTGGTCCCCCCGGTGTGGGTCCTGGTGCGCACGAGCCGGCGGCCCGCCGCGGCCCGGCGGTGGCTGCACCGGTTCGCGCGGCTCCTGGCCGCGGCCTCGATGTCCCCGATCGCCGCGAGCGGACTCGAGCATCTGCGGGGCCTCGGACCGGCCGTCTTCGTGGCCAACCACGCGAGCTTCGCGGACGTGGTGGTGGTGCTCGCCACCCTGCCCGCCGGCCTGCGCTTCGCGGCCAAGAGCCGGCTCGCGACCTATCCGATCCTCGGGACCATCATCCGCCGCGGCGGCTATCTGCGGATAGAGAAGGATGCGCAGTCGCGGCGCATGGAGGGCGCCGACGAGGTCCGCGCCACGCTGGCCGCGGGAGAGTCGATGTTCGTGTTCCCCGAGGGTCGGTTCGTCCGCGCCCCCGGCCTGCTGCCGTTCCGGCTCGGGGCGTTCCGGGCCGCGGCCGAGGCCGGATGCCCCCTGGTGCCGGTGGCCCTGGCCGGCACGCGGCGGATGTTTCCCGCGGGAACCCCGCTGCTCCGGCCCGGCCCCATCCGGGTCGTGGTGGGGCCGCCGCTGCACCCGCGCAGCGCGGCGTGGACCGAGATCGTCCGGCTGAGGGACGAGGCCCGGCGGGTGATTGCGGAGGACGCGGGCGAGGAGTCGGCCTCGTAGGAGGGCGCGCAAATCCGCGCCGGATCGGACCGACTTGCGCCGTCAGGACGCGAGCACGATCCGTCCCACGGCGCGGCCCGCGCGCAGTTCGTCGAGGGCCGCCTGCGCGTCGGCCAGGGGCCGCGGGTCGACGGGAATCGCCGGCGCCCGGCCGGCCGCGGCCAGCGCCATCAGCTCGCGCATCTCCGCCGGGCTGCCGACGTACGAGCCCTGCACCGTGAGGTCCCGCAACGGCCAGAGGGGCAGCGACGCCCGCAGCTCGCCCCCGAAGAGCCCCACCACGACGAGCAGGCCGCCGGTGGCGAGGACACCGAGCCCAAGCGCGGCGCTCTTCTCCGACCCGACGAAGTCGATGACCGCGGCGGCGGCGCCGCCGGTGGCCCGGCGGATCCGTTTCGCGGCGTCGGGCGCGCGCGCGTCGACGACCTCGGCTCCCGCCTCGGCCCCGGCCTGCAGGGTCGCGTCGTCGACGTCCGCCACGATGATGGAGGCGTTCGTCAGCGCCCGGGCGAGCCGCAGGGCCGCGAAGCCCACGCCGCCGAGGCCGACGATGACCAGGTGGCGCCCGTCGACCCGCGCCTGCGCCTTCCGCACGGCGCCGAAGGCGGTGAGCCCCGAGCAGGCGTAGGTGCAGGCGAGCGTCACCGGGACATCGCCGATCGCGAAGAGATAGCGGGGATGGGGGACGAGGACGTGATCGCTGAACCCGCCGGCCCGGGTGACCCCGAGCGCCCGCGGCTGCGGGCACAGGTGCTCGCGCCCCGACCCGCACGTGCCACAGCCGCCGCAGCCGATCCAGGGGTAGGCCACGTAGCGCGCCCCCGGGTCGACGCCCTCGGCGTCGGGGCCGCAGGCTGCGGCCACGCCGGCGATCTCGTGTCCCAGGGTCAGCGGCAGCGTCCGCCCCTTCGAGAGGTCCAGCCGCCGGCCGCCGCCCATGTCGAAGAAGCCGTCCTGCAGGTGCAGGTCGCTGTGACACACGCCGCACGCCTCTATCCGGAGGAGCACCTCGGTCCCCGCGGGACGCGGCGGCGCAGCCTCGACGCGTTCCAGGGCACCGCCGAAGCGGGTGAGCTGATGGCTGATCATGTCTCGTCCGCCAACCGGTCGATCGCCTCGCCGGTCAGGCGCCCATTCCTGCGGCTCCGGGCGCTCTGCACACGGCAAGGTCGTTTCCGTCAGCCTCCCGGGTCGGCCGCTGGCGCGAGCGCCCGATCGAGGTCGGCCAGCAGGTCCTCGACCGCCTCGATGCCTATCGACAACCGCAGCAGGTCGTCCGGGACCCGCGTGCCGGGCCCCTCGACGGGGGCCCGGTGCTCCACGAGGCTCTCCACCCCGCCGAGCGACGTCGCATTCCTGAACAGGCGCAGCGAGCCGGCCACGCGCTTCGCGGCCGCCGCGCCCCCCCGCGGGCGGAACGAGAGGAGCATCCCGAACCCGCCCGACATCTGCCGCGCCGCCACCGCGTGCCCCGGGTGCGACGGCAACCCCGGATAGTGCACGTCGGCGACGGCGGGATGCGCCGCCAGCCGCTCGGCGATGCGCATCGCGCTCTCCGCCGAGCGCGCGACCCGGAGGAACAGGGTTCGCATGCCCCGCAGCAGCAACCACGCCTCGAACGGCCCGAGCACCGCGCCCCGATAGCCGCGATCGTGGGCGATGCGCTCCCACCACGCGTCGCGGCGGGCGGTGACCACCGCCCCCGCCAACACGTCGGCATGGCCGTTGAGCTGCTTGGTCGCCGAGTGCACCACGAGGTCGGCGCCGTGCTCGATGGGCCGGCACAGCACCGGGGTGCTGGTGGTGCCGTCCGCCACCACCCGGGCCCCCGCGACGTGGGCGGCCTCGGCCGCCTCCGCGATGTCGGTGATCGCGGTGCTCGGGTTGGCCGGGGTCTCGACCCAGACGATCTTCGTCCGCCCGGGCCTGAGGGCCGCCTCGAGCGCCCCCAGGTCGCCGTTGGGCACCAGGTCGAGGGCGATGCGGCCGCGGCCCGCGAGCTCCTCCAGCCACCTCTGGAGCGTCCAGTACATCTGCTCGGGGGCCACCACGTGGTCGCCGGCGTCGAGGGTCTCGAACACGGTGGTGGCCGCCGCCATCCCCGACGCGAAGAGCAGGGCCCCCTCGCCGCCCTCCAGGCGGGTCAGCAGCGCCTCGGCCTGCTCGTAGGTCGGGTTCTCGTCCCGCGTGTAGGTATGGCCCCCGGGATAGCTGCCGTCCGGCGCCCGCTCGTAGGTGGTGGACGGATAGATGGCGGGAACCACCGACCGCGTGGTCGGCTCCACCCGGCCGAGGGCCTGCGCGGCCAGCGTCTCGGGGCGCGCCGCCACCCCGCCGGCTGCGGTCGGCGCGTGTCGATCCTCGGTCACTGGGCCCCCATGCTATCCCATGCCCCTCGCAGCCGCGGCAAGGGTCGGGTTCAGGCCCGGGCGGCGCCGATGTCGACGGCGATGTGCCGCCACTTGCCCTGGCGGAACCGGAGCACGCTGAGCCCGCACCGGGTCATGTGGCCGATGACGATGGCCAGCCAGATGTCGCGGGACTCGAGCCCGGCGGTGGCCTGGAGGACGGCGCAGATGCCGAGCGGCACCACCACCTGCGACACGATGGAGATGTACAGCGGGCTCCGGGTGTCGCCGGTGCCCTGCAGCCCGCCGGTGTGGGCCAGCGCGACGGTGACGAACAGGCCCGAGACCGCGAGATAGCCGAGCAGCTCGACGCCGATGTCGACGACCACCCCCTCGTGCATCCCGAAGATGGCGAGGAGCCCCCGCGGCATCGCGACGAAGAGGAACCCCACGGCGGAGGCGACCATCAGGCCCAGCAGCGAGGCGACCCCCGCCGACCGGGCGCTGCGGTCGGGGAACCCGGCGCCGAGGTTCTGGCCGGCCACCGCGGCGGTGGCCCCCATCAGGCCGACCGAGGTCCAGGTGATCAGCGAGAACAGCTCGGTGTAGCCCACCGCGTAGGCGGCCTGGGCGGCGGCGCTCTCCTGGAGGGACCCGATGAACCGGAGCATGAGCACCCCGCCCAGGTTCATCACGACGCCCTGGAAGCCGGCCGGCAGGCCGAACCGGAACAGCGACCGGATGATGTCGAGGTTCGGCCGGTACGACATCGTCCGGGAGAAGTGGATGACGAGCCGGTCCGAGAACAGCAGCCACAGGAAGACGGCGGCGGTGATGCCGCTCGCGATGGCCGTGCCCATGGCCGCGCCGCGGGTGCCGAAGGCGGGAATCGGCCCCAGCCCCCGGATCAGCACCACGTTGAACACGATGTTCATCGCGGTCATGGCGATGCCGAGGCGCATCGGGGTCCTCGCGTCGCCGGCCGCCCGCAGGGCCCCGCCGAACATGAAGAACAGCAGCATGCCGATGCTGAAGACGAACAGGATCCGGATGTACGGCAGCGCCTCCGCCTGCACCTCGGGGGCCGCGTTGATCATCGTCAGCAGCGTCGGGGAGAGCCAGTAGCCGAGGGGGGCCATGACCCCGACGGCGAGGGCGACGGCGACGAGGAACGCCTGGTACACCGACTGGTTGACCTTGTCGGGCTCGTCGGCCCCCGCGAACCGGGCCACCAGCACCCCCATGCCCGTGAACACCGAGGCCACGAAAACGATCACGAGGATGAAGATCTGCAGGCTGACCCCGATGGCGGCGTTGCCGGTATGGCCGACGAAGTTGCCCACCATCGCCTGGTCGATGATGCCCTGTAGCCCGCCGATGACGTTCTGCACCATCGTCGGCCACGCCAGGTGCCAGACCGCCCGGGTCAGCGGACCCTCGACGATCGACCGGTCGAACTTCGACTTGGCGGGAGCGGTCTCGGTCATGCGGTGCTCAAGCGGACGAACGGCGACGCTCCCGGAGGAACGACCGGCGCCGGACCGGGACTGGCGTCGACGTCGCTGCGACGGGCCCGACCGCGCCGGAACGGGACTGGCGTTGACGTCGTTGCGACGCGCCCGACCGCGCGTCGGTCAGCCTGGGAGAGGACCACCCGGTTCGGACACCTTCATCGGACGCGGTAGGATAGACGCTCGGTATCGTGGAAGCAGCAGCCCCGAAACTGTATCAGATCGAAGCTCGGCTCCGCGCCGCGCTCGACGACCCGTCGCCGCGCTCCGACGTGCACGCCGCCCTCGCTCCCCGGCCGCGTAGGGGCTGGCGGGCCGGGGTCGTCCCGTCGCCGACCCGTACCGCGGCCGCGCTGGTCCTCCTCTATCCCCTGGACGCGCGGGTGCACGTGGTGCTTACCCGGCGCGCCGACACCCTCGGCCGGCACGCCGGCCAGATCTCGCTGCCCGGCGGCGCGGTGGACGGGCACGAGACGATAGAGGCGGCGGCCCTGCGGGAGGCCCGCGAGGAGATCGGCGTCGATGCAGACCCGCGGGTGCTCGGCCCGCTGACCGCGCTGCACATTCCCGTCAGCAACTTCGCCCTGCACCCGATGCTCGCGGTCGCCGACCGGCGCCCGCGGCTCGTCGCCGCGGCGGAGGAGGTGGCCCACATTCTCGAGGTCCCCCTCGACGACCTCTGCGACGGCGCGTCCCGCCGGCGCGGCTGGGGCTGGCGCGGCACCGAGATGATCTCGGTGCCCTACTTCGAGGTGCAAGGAGAACGCGTGTGGGGCGCGACCGCGATGGTGCTGGGAGAGTTGATTCACCTGTTGGGAGTCGGTGGTGAAGCCCGCGCCGAGGCCGGGGGATGCGCCAGCGGGCTGTGAGCCGGCCGAGCGACTAACCAAGGGTGACCAGCGAGCCTGCTGGACGAGTGGCGGCCGTGGAGCAAGTGCAGCTCCGCGAAGCAACGGAGTCAGGCGGAACGGAGCGCTTCGAGCCGATACTCTTGGTCCGGCTCCTGCGCGGTGGAACGATTCGGGTACGATCAAGACCCGTATGTAGTAGTCTGGATCGAGTGGTCCCCCTACATGTAGGGGCGAAAGCTCCTCGGTCCACTCCGAGCCGATGGCGAAGAAGCAACCCCGGGGCACGCCGCTGTTCGACGGTCCGGACCCCGGCGGCGGGACCGCCCCCCCCGAGCCGCCCCCGGTCGAGACGGTCGAGCTGACCGACGCGGCGCAGGCCCGGTACCTGAACTACGCGCTGTCGGTCATCACCGCGCGCGCCCTCCCGGACGTGCGCGACGGCCTGAAGCCGGTGCAGCGGCGCATCCTCTACACGATGTGGGAGCAGCGCCTGACCCACACCGCCAAGCCCCGCAAGTCGGCCAAGGTCGTGGGCGACGTCATGGGAAGCTACCACCCCCACGGCGACACCGCGCTGTACGACACCCTGGTGCGCATGGCCCAACCCTTCGCCCTGCGCTACCCGCTCGTCGACGGGCACGGCAACTTCGGGTCGCTCGACGGCGACGGCGCCGCCGCCATGCGCTACACCGAGTGCCGCCTCGCCCCCCCCAGCGCCGAGCTGCTCGACGAGATCGACCGGGAGACGGTGCCGTTCCGGCCCAACTACGACGGCACCCGCACCGAGCCGGTGGTGCTGCCGGCGCGGCTGCCGAACCTGCTCGTCAACGGCGCCACCGGCATCGCCGTCGGCATGGCCACCAACATCCCCCCGCACCATGCCGGCGAGGTGTGCGCGGCGCTGCTGGCGCTGCTCGACGACCGCGAGCTGAGCAGCGCCCGGCTGTGCCGGTTCATCAAGGGCCCGGACTTCCCCACCGGGGGGCAGATTCTGAACACCCCGGACGAGCTGGCGCGGATCTACGAGACCGGCAGCGGGGCGGTCCGGGTGCGGGCGACCTGGGAGCCGGGAAGCACGACCCGCGGCAGCCGGACGCTCCACGTGACGAGCATCCCCTACGCGGTGAACAAGGCCCAGCTGGTGGAACGGATCGCGGAGGTGATCGTCGCCCGCAAGCTCCCGCCGCTGCTCGACGTGAAGGACGTGTCCACCGACGACGTCCGCATCGCCCTCGAGATCAAGCGGGACGCCGACGAGCGGATGGTCATGGCGTACCTGTTCAAGCACACGCCCCTGCAGACCAGCTTCGCCGTCAACCTGACGTGCCTCGTGCCGACCGAGCAGCCCGAGGTCGGCCGGCCCCAGCGCCTCGACCTGCACCAGGTCCTCTGGCACTTCCTCGAGTTCCGGCTCGAGGTGGTGACCCGGCGGCTCGAGCACGAGCTGCGCGCCCTCGAGCGCCGCATCCACATCCTCGAAGGCTTCGAAGTCGTCTTCGACGCCCTCGACGAGGTGCTGCGCATCGTGCGGCGCTCCGAGGGGAAGGCGGACGCGGCGCGACTCATCATGCGGCGCTTCGAGCTCGACGCCGAGCAGACCGACGCTATCCTCGAGCTGAAGGTGTACCGGCTCGCGCGCCTCGAGATCATCGTCATCCGCGAGGAGCTGGCCGCGAAGCGGCACCGGGCGCGCGAGATCGCGGCCCTGCTCGGCGACGAGCCGCAGCGCTGGTCGCTGGTGCGGGACGAGTTGCTCGCGATACGCGAGGCCTACGGCGACGCCGCCAACCCCCGCCGGACGCTCATCGAGGGCGCCGACGAGGAGGTGGAGTACACCGCGGACGACTTCATCGTCGCCGAGGACGCCATCGTCCTCGTCACCACCGACGGCTGGATCAAGCGCCAGAAGGAGGTGCGGGACATCGCCGCCACCCGGCTCCGGGAAGGCGACAGCTGGCTCGCGGCCCTCGCCGGCAGCACGCGCGCCACCGTCGTCTTCTTCAGCAACTTCGGCGCCGCCTACACCGCGCGCATCGTCGACGTGCCCGCCACCACCGGCCACGGCGAGCCCGTCCAGCGGCTGTTCAAGCTCAAGGACGGCGAGCGCATCGTCGCCGCGCTGAGCCTCGACGGGCGGGCCGCCCCGGGCATCGCGGCGGCCGGCGAGGGGGACATCCCGCCGCTGCACGCGGTGGCGGTGACCAGCGACGGCTACAGCCTGCGCTTCAGCCTCGAGCCGTTCGCGGAGCCGAGCACCCGCTCGGGCCGCCGGTTCGCCCGCCCCGGGGCGGGGGCCGAAGTCGTACGGGTGGCGGCCACGACCGGGGCCGAGACGATCATCGCGGCGACCGCCGAGGCCCGGGCCATGCTGTGCCCGGCCGGCGAGATCAACTTCCTGTCGGGCCCCGGCAAGGGCGTCATCCTCATCAAGCTGGCGAAGGGGAAGGACCGGGTGCTCGGCTTCGTCGCCTCGACCGGCGACCGGGACCTGCTGACGGTCGAGACCAGCCGGGGGGCGGCCCAGACCGTGAGCACCGCGAAGTACGGGGTATCGAGCCGGGGCGGCAAGGGCCGGGAGCTGCTGCAGCGGGGGCGGTTCACGCGGGTGATCCCGCCGCCGGTGACGGTGCCCGCGCTCGACGGCTGAGAAGGCCGCGACCGACTCATCGAGCTCATCGACGACCGCGCACCGGCACACGATCAATGGCGAAGAGCTACACCGCGAAGGACATCACCGTTCTCGAGGGCCTCGACCCGGTCCGGCGCCGGCCGGGCATGTACATCGGGGGCGTCGGCCCCGCCGGGCTGCACCACCTGGTGTGGGAGATCATCGACAACGCCATCGACGAGGCGATGAACGGGCACGCCGCCCACATCGGCGTCACGCTGCACGCCGACGCCTCGTCGGTGACCGTCACCGACGACGGGCGCGGCATCCCCGTCGACACCCACGAGGCGAGCGGACGCGGCGCCCTGGAGGTCATCTTCACCACCCTCCACGCGGGCGGCAAGTTCGAGAACCGGACCTACCGCACCGCCGGCGGGCTGCACGGCGTCGGGGCGAGCGTCGTCAACGCCCTGTCGAAGGAGCTCGTCGCCACCTCCACCCGAGACGGCGCCCGCTGGGAGCAGCGCTTCGCCCGGGGCCGGCCGACCGCCGCCCTGCGGCGGCGGGGGGCGGCCCGCGGCAGCGGCACGACGATCTTCTTCCGCCCCGACGCCACCATCTTCCCGAAGACGACCTTCGAGGCCGACCTCATCGCCGAGCGGCTCAGGGTCGCCAGCTATCTGCACCGGGGCGTCGCCGTCACCTTCGAGGACGAAGCGGCGGGAACGACGCACCGGTTCCACCACGAGGACGGGCTCGCCGACTACGTGCGGCGGCTCGTCGCCGACCGGCAGGCGGCGCCGGCGCACGAGGCGCCGTTCGGCCTCACCCGGGACCACGAAGCGAGCAGCGCGCGGATCGACCTCGTGCTGCAGTGGACGGAGGCCACCGACGAGCATCTGCGCAGCTACGTCAACGGCATCCCCACCGGCTCCGGCGGCACCCACGAGAACGGGCTGCGGGCGGGCATCGGCAAGGCCATCCGCAACTTCATCGAGACCCACGGGCTCACCCCGAAGGGGGTCGCCCTGACCACCGACGACATCCGGGAGGGCCTCGTCGGCGTGCTCAGCGTCTTCATCCCCGACCCGCAGTTCCAGGGGCAGACCAAGGACCGGCTGAACAACCCCGGGCTGACGTCGACGGTCGACGGGCTCGTGCGCCCCGCCCTCGAGCACTGGCTGAACCACAACATCAGCGTCGCCGAGTCGATCGTGGCCCGCATCATCCTCGCGGCCCGGGCCCGCGCCGCGAGCCGGGCCGCCCAGCAGGCGGTGTCGCGCAAGAGCGCCACCTCGCACCGCCTCAACCTGCCCGGCAAGCTCAGCGACTGCACGTCTCCGGGCAAGGCCGGGAGCGAGATCTTCGTGGTCGAGGGCGACTCCGCCGGGGGCTCCGCCAAGCAGGGGCGCGACCGCGCCCGCCAGGCGATACTGCCGCTGCGCGGGAAGGTCCTCAACGTGGAGAGCGCGCCGCTCGCCAAGGTGCTCGAGAACAAGGAGCTCTCGGACCTCGTGACCGCCCTCGGCTGCGGCCTCGGCAAGAGCTTCGACCTGGCCCGGCTCCGCTACGAGCGCGTCATCATCCTCGCCGACGCCGACGCCGACGGCCACCACATCGCGACCCTGCTGCTCACGTTCTTCTACCGGCACCTGCCCCGGCTGATCGCCGGCGGCAGGGTCTTCCTGGCCCAGCCCCCGCTCTACCGCATCGACGCCGGCAAGCACACCCACTGGGCGCTGGACGACCGGCAGCTGGACGCGACGCTGGCCGACATCGCCGATGGCAACGGGCGGGTCCGGCCCGAGGTGACCCGCTTCAAGGGCCTCGGCGAGATGATGCCGAAGGTGCTGTGGGAGACGACCCTGAACCCGAAGACCCGCCGCCTCCTCCGGGTCGCCGTCGCCGACCAGATCCGCACCGACCGGGTCATCGCCGACCTGATGGGGCGCGACGCCTCGGCCCGGTTCCGGTTCATCATGGACCGGGCCGAGGACGCCGACGGCCTGGACGTGTGATGCGCCACGGGTCAGGCGTCACTCCCGGTCGTGTGTCGGCCGTCCCCCGGCAAGGGGTAGTCCGATCCGGGAACCGGCCCCTTCAGGCTCATTTCACGTTGGAATCAATCCTCCCTTCAGGCTCACCTCTCATTGGAAAGGCGTCGACTGGCGTCGGTCCGGGGTCGTTGATACGATAGGAGGTTGTAGCCGGAAGCTCGCCGCCTTCGATGCGCGCTCGCCCCGGCCGACCGCCTCGCGACGTCAAGGGAGATCGCCGATGCGCTGTCCGACCCATCTCGTTCGACTGCTTGCAATCGTGCTCCTCGCCGCCCCGGCGGCGGCCCCGGCCCAGCCCGCGGGCGGAAGCCCGGCCGCGGCCCCCGCCGACGCGTGGCCGCAGTTCCGGGGCACCCCGGCCCTGAGCGGCGTGTCCGAGGCCGAGCTGCCGGCCGAGCTCACGCTGCAATGGACCTACGAGGCGGACGAGATCATCGACTCGTCGGCGGCCATAGCCGACGGCACCGTCTACGTCGGCACCTGGGCCGGCAGCCTCATCGCCCTCGACCTGAAGACCGGCGAGGAGCGCTGGAAGTACTCGACCGGCAACATGGGCATCGGCGAGTCGTCGCCGGCCGTCGCCGGGGGCCTGGTGTTCATCGGCGACCTCGGGGGCGTGTTCCACGCCGTCGACGCCGCGACCGGGAAGGGCCGCTGGACGTTCGAGACCCTCGGCGAGATCAAGTCGTCGCCGGTCGTCGTCGGCGACCGGGTGCTCATCGGCTCGTACGACGGCTTCCTCTACGCCCTCGACGTCGCCGACGGGGCGCTGGTCTGGAAGTACGAGACGCTCAACTACGTGCACGCCACGCCCGCGGTCTGGAACGGCATCGCCTACTTCGGCGGGTGCGACGAGGTGTTCCACGGGGTCCGCATCAGCGACGGGGCCGAGATGGTCAGCCTGTCGGCGGGCGCCTACACCATCGCGTCGCCGGCGATCGCGGACGGGAAGGTCTTCTTCGGCACCTACGACAACGAGGTCATCGGCATCGACCTCGAGACGGAGGAGCTGCTCTGGCGCTACGAGCACCCGCGCCGGCACTTCCCGTACTACTCGTCCGCGCTGGCGACCCGGGGCACCATCGTGGTCGGCGGGCGCGACAAGATGGTGCACGCCATCGACCAGCGCACCGGCGAGGCGCGGTGGACGTTCACGACCCGGGCGCGGGTCGACTCGTCCCCCGCCGCGAGCGGGGACCGGGTGTACGCGGGGTCGAGCGACGGCCGCCTGTACGTGCTCGATCTGGCGAGCGGCGAGAAGCTGTGGGAGTTCGACACCGCCGCGCCGCTGGTGGCCTCGCCGGCCATCGCCGAGGGCCGGCTGGTCATCGGGTCCGAAGACGGCGTGCTGTACTGCTTCGGGTGAGGCCCGGGAGGCCGGCCGGTCAGCCCCGCCGCGAGCGCTTCGGCCCGGCAGGCCCCGGCCGCCAGCGCGGTTTCGGCGCGAAGCGGATGGCGACCGACACGGGTCCCCGGGAACAGTGAGGACGGATGACCGAGACGACGCAGACGGCGGTGGCCGAGCAGACCGAGGTCGGCAGCTACTTCGTCGCCAACTACCCCCCGTTCTCGACGTGGACGCACGAGGCGGTGGCCGCCGACGCCCGGCCGGCGCTGTCGCAGCCCGCCGCCGACGTCCCCCTCGGACTCTACCTGCACATTCCGTTCTGCCGGAAGCGGTGCCACTTCTGCTACTACCGCGTGTACACCGGCAAGAACGCGAGCGAGGTGACCGAGTACCTCGACCTCCTGGGCCGCGAGTGGGAGCTCTACGCCACCCAGCCGGCCATCGCCGGGCGGCCCCTGCGGTTCGTGTACTTCGGGGGCGGCACGCCGTCGTTCCTGTCGGTGCGGCAGCTCCGCGGGCTCGTCGACCGGCTCTCGGCGGTGACGCCGTGGACGGAGGCCGAGGAGATCACCTTCGAGTGCGAGCCGGGCACCCTCACCGAGTCGAAGCTGGCCCAGATCCGCGAGCTGGGGGTGACCCGCCTGAGCCTCGGCATCGAGCACTTCGACGACCGCGTCCTCGAGCTGAACGGCCGCGCCCACCGCTCGGCCGAGGTGTTCCGGGCCTACCGGTTCGCGCAGTCGCTGGGCTTCCCCCAGATCAACATCGACCTCATCGCGGGCATGCTCGGCGACGACGACGCCAAGTGGCGGGCGGCGGTCGAGCAGACCATCGAGCTCGACCCCGACAGCGTGACCATCTACCAGATGGAGCTGCCCTTCAACACCACCATCAGCCACGACCTGCTCGAGAAGACCGGGCAGTTCACGGAGGCGGTGGCGGGCTGGCCGACGAAGCGGCGCTGGGTGGACGAGGCCTTCGCGGCCCTGGAAGACGCCGGCTACACGGTCGGCAGCGCCTACACCGCGGTCAAGAACCCGGCCGCGACCCGGTTCGTGTACCGCGACCAGCTCTGGCGCGGCGCCGACCTCGCGCCGCTGGGGGTCGCCTCGTTCGGGCACGTCAACGGCGTCCACATGCAGAACTTCGACGGCTGGGGGCCTTACGCGGCCGCGATCCGGCGGGGCGAGATTCCCCTGAACCGGGCCTACCGGCCGACGGCCGAGGAGCGGCTGATCCGCGAGTTCGTCCTCCAGCTCAAGCTCGGCTCGGTGCGGCCCGACTACTTCCGGGCCAAGTACGACGTGCCGGTGCTCGACCGTTTCGCCGGCCCCCTCGCGGCCCTGCGCGACGACGGCTACCTGACGGCGGCCGACGCGGACCGGATCGCCCTGACCCGGGACGGGCTGCTCCGCGTCGACAGCCTGCTGCCCCGCTTCTTCCTGCCCGAGCATGTCGACCTCAGATACACGTAGCGGTCCGGGCCGCGAGGCGGCGCCACCTCCCGCAGAGGAGCGCAGACGCCCGGCAGGGTCGGTCGGCCGGCCGGGGGAGCCGTCGGGCGACGATGGCCGGGCCGGCGCGGCCTCCGCCGATTCGCCCTGGGACGTGATCGTGGTCGGCGGCGGGCCCGCGGGGGCCACGACCGCGACCGTCCTCGCCCAGCACGGCCGCCGGGTGCTGCTGCTCGAGCGCGAGGCCTTCCCCCGGTACCACATCGGCGAGTCGCTGATGCCCTGGACCTGGTTCACCTTCGAGCGCCTCGGGGTGCTCGACTGGCTGAAGCGGTCGGGCAGCCCCCTGAAGCACAGCGTGCAGTTCGTGTCGACGAACGGCAAGGTGTCGCAGCCGTTCTACTTCTTCCAGACCATCGAGCACGAGTGCGCGAGCACGTGGCAGATCCTGCGGTCGGACTTCGACGCCATGATGCTGCGGAACGCGGCCGAGAAGGGGGCGGAGGTCCGCCAGGGGGCTACGGTGCGCGAGGTCCTGATGGAGGACGGCCGGGCGGTCGGGGTGCGGGCGGCCCTGGCCGGCGGCGGGACCGCGACGTGGCGGGCCCGGGTCGTCGTCGACGCCACCGGACGCGACGCCCTGCTGGCGAGCCGGCTGGGGTGGAAGCGGCGCGACCCCGACCTGAACAAGATCGCCATCTTCACCTACTTCACCGGCGCCCTGCGCGACCCCGGGCTGGACGCGGGCGCCACCACCGTCGCCTACATCCCCGACAAGGGCTGGTTCTGGTACATCCCCCTCGTGGACGACACCGTGAGCGTGGGCGTCGTCGCCGAGCGCGACCACCTGTACCGGGATCGGGGCACGCGCGACCCCGAGGCCATCTTCTGGCGCGAGGCGGCCGAGTGCAAGTGGATCCGCGAGCATCTCGAGCCGGGCACGCATCGGGGGCCGGTGCGGGTCACGGGCGAGTTCAGCTATCGCGCAGAAGCCGCCGGCGGCGACGGCTTCTGCCTCGTCGGCGACGCCTACTCGTTCCTCGATCCGGTGTTCTCGTCCGGGGTGTTCGTGGCCCTGAAGGGCGGGGAGCTCGCGGCCGACGCGATTCACGCCGCCTTCGACCGCGGCGAGGCCGTCACCGCCGCGACCTTCGACGAGTACGCCCGCGACATCCGCTACGCCCTCGACAGCTTTCGCAAGATCGTCATCGCGTTCTACGACCGGACTTTCAACTTCGGCGAGTTCATCGGCGCCTATCCCGACCTTCAGCCGCGGCTCGTCGACCTCCTCGTGGGCAACGTGTCCCGCGACCTCGAGCCGCTGTTCGAGGCGCTGGCGGAGTACACCGGGGAGCGGGGCCGGCAGCCGGCCGCGGGGCTGCCGTAGCAGAGCGGGGCCGGCAGCCGGCCGCGGGGCTGCCGTAGCCCGGCTTCCCGTTCCTCGCCCCGCCGAGCGCCCCGCGCCGTGCAGAATCCACCGTGATCAGCGAGTTCCGCCTCACCCGCCGCGTGCAGTTCCACGAGACCGATGCCGCCGGCATCGTGCACTTCAGCTGCTTCTTCCGCTACATGGAGGAGGCCGAGCACGGGCTGTGGCGGGCGGCGGGCCTGAGCATCGCGCCGCCCGACGCCCGGGTCGGTTTCCCGCGGGTCGCGTCGAGCTTCGAGTTCATGCGTCCGCTGCGGTTCGAGGACGAGTTCGAGGTCCTGCTGCAGGTGACGAGGAAGTCGGCGAGAAGCCTGTCCTACCGCGCGACGGTCACGAAGGACGGCGACGTCGCGGCCCGCGGCGCCCTCACCGTCGCCTGCGTCGCCAGGGAGGCGGGGCGGCCGATGCGAAGCACGCCGATTCCGCCGGAGATCGCGTCGCGGTTCGCGGAGGCGCCGGCAGACGAGGAGGGTCGCCGATGACCCCGCGCCACCGGGGAGCCGGGGCCGGGCAGGCGCACGACGGGGGTCCGGGGGCGGGGCCGCCGGACACCGAATGCCTGCCCCGCGCGGCCCTCCTCGAGCAGCAGGGCCGGCGGCTCACGGCGCTCCTCACCGCCATCGACGGGCGAAACGCGTTCTATACGCGAAAGCTCGCCGAGGCCGGGGTGGACCCGGCGGGGTTCCGCTTTCCCGACGACCTCTCCGGCCTGCCGTTCACGACCCGGCAGGAGCTGGCGGCCGACCAGGAGGCGCAGCCGCCGTGGGGCACGGCGCACACCGAGCCGCTCGACCGCTACACGCGGTATCACCAGACGTCGTCGACGACCGGACGCCCCCTGCGGTGGCTGGACACCGGCGCGAGCTGGCAGTGGATCGTCGACTGCTGGAAGGCGGTGTACCGGGCGGCGCGGGTCACCGCCGCCGACCGCATCTTCTTCCCGTTCGGATTCGGGCCGTTCATCGGCTTCTGGGCGGGGTTCGACGCCGGCGCGCAGCTGGGGGCGCTGTGCATCCCCGGCGGCGCGATGTCGAGCGAGAGCCGGCTCCGCCTGCTCGACGCGGTGCGGCCCACGGTGGTCTGCTGCACCCCCACCTATGCGCTGAGGCTGGCGGAAGTGGCGCGCGCCAGCGGGCTCGTCGACCTGGCGGGCGGGCCGGTGCGCACCCTCGTCGTCGCCGGCGAGCCCGGCGGCCACGTACCGGCCACGCGGGAGAGGATGGAACGCGACTGGGGCGCCCGAGTCATCGACCACCACGGACTGACCGAGGTCGGGCCGATGAGCTTCGAGTGCCGGGAGGCGACCGGGGCCCTGCACCTGAACGAGTGCGAGTACGTCTGCGAGGTGCTCGACCCGGCCAGCGGGGCGCCGGTCCCGCCCGGCGAGCCGGGCGAGCTCGTGGTGACCAACCTCGGGCGCACCGCGAGCCCGGTCATCCGCTACCGGACCGGGGACATCGTGCGGGTGCCACAGGGGGCCTGCGCCTGCGGCCGGACCCTCGCCAGCGCCGCCGGCGGCATCCTGTCGCGGGCGGACGACATGGTCTGGGTGCGCGGCGTCAACGTGTATCCGACCGCGGTCGAGGCGGTGATCCGCCGGTTCCCCGATGTCGTGGAGTACCGTTGCACGGTGTCGACCCGCGGCACGCCGACGAAGCTGGCGGTGGAGGTGGAGCTGCAGGGAAACGCGGCCGACACCGGAGCGGCGGACGCGGTGGGCACCGCCCTGCACGAGGCGCTGGGCCTGACCGTGCCCGTGCGGGTGGTGGACGCCGGCAACCTGCCGCGGTTCGAGCTCAAGGCGCGGCGGTTCGTGGTGGACGGACCGACGCCGGGCACTCCGGACACGGGAGCACGAGAATGAGCGAGGTCAAGCTGTCGGGAATCGCCAACGTCATGCTGGGCACGACCGATCTGGCGCGATCGGTGGCCTTCTATCACGAGGCCCTGGGGCTGGACATCCGGTTCCAGTCGCCGGGCTTCGCCTTCCTCGACGGCGGCGACGTCACCCTCGTCCTGAGCGAGGCCCACGCGCGGCTCGCCGACCCGGTGGCGGGGGGGACGGAGATCGTGTTCGGGGTCGACGACGTGACCGCCGCCCACGCGGCCCTGACCGCGCGGGGGGTCGAGTTTCTGAGCGAGCCCCGCAACGTCACCGGCGACCAGTGGGCGGCCAACTTCCGCGACCCCGACGGGCACCTGCTGTCGGTGTTCGGCCAGCGGGGCTCGGGGTCCTGAGCCGGCCGGCGATATCCGGGCCGGGTGTGAGCGGAGCGACGCGGGCTCGTGCCGGGTCGGTTGAGCGGGCACCGCGAGGCGGCCATTGTCCCGGCGGAGCGAGGGCCGGGCCATAGTGAACGGGCTGGCGCCGGGGGAGGCAAGCGGGCGGCCCGCACCCCCCGGTGATCCCCGCGTTGAGGGGCCGGGACAGGCGACAGCGGGATCCCGCGACCAGGAAAGACACCCATGGACACGCGCATCTCTCGGCGCCAGTTGCTCAACGCGGTCGGCGCGGCCGGCGGCGCGGCGGCCGTGCACGCCGCGGCCACCGCCCTGGGGCTGCTGCCGGCGGCGGCGCGGGCCGGTCAGATCGCCCTCCGCCCCGCCGGCGGCCGGCCACGGCACGTCGTCGTCATCGGCGCCGGCATCGCCGGCCTGACCGCGGCCCACGAGCTGCGGAAGGCGGGCCATCGCTGCACGGTCCTGGAGGCGTCGCACCGTCCGGGGGGCCGCAACCTCACCCTCCGGCGCGGCGACGTCGTCGACGAGCTCGGGGCCCGGCAGACCTGCGAGTTCGACGACCACCCCGACCTCTACTTCAACGCCGGCCCGGCCCGGATTCCCGGCACCCACACGAACCTGCTCCGCTACTGCCGCGAGCTCGGCGTCCCCCTCGAGATCTTCGTCAACGACAACCGCAACGCGTGGGTCCAGGACGACGCCGCGTTCGGCGGGCGGCCCATCCGCAACCGCGAGTACATGACCGACGCCCGCGGCTTCCTGGCCGAGCTGCTGGCGAAGTCGGTCGACCCGGCGGCCCTCGACGCCCGCCTCGACGCCGACGACCACGAGCGGCTGCGCGAGTTCCTGCGCGCGTACGGCGACCTCGACGAGACGCTCGGCTACCACGGCTCCGACCGCGCCGGCTACGCGAGCGGCGGCATGACGACGCCCGGCGTCAAGAAGCCGGTGCGCGGCTTCTCCGAGCTGCTTGACGCGAGCTTCTGGCGAGAGTATATGCACTGGGGCGAGCTGGCCGACCAGGCCGCGCCCATGCTGCAGCCGGTCGGCGGCATGGACCGCATCGTCGACGGCTTCATGCGCCGGGTGGGCGACGCGGTCGAGCTGCGGGCGGCGGTGCGCGAGATCCGGCTGGGCGAGACCGGCGTGGAGGTGGCGTACACCGGCGCCCGCGGCGAGGTGCGGGCGGTGCAGGCCGACTACTGCCTCAACAGCATGCCCGCCCACCTCGTCGTGGGCCTCCGGCACAACCTGCCCGCGCGGTACGTGCGGGCGCTGTCCGCCCCCGGACGCGGCAGCCTCTTCAAGCTGGCGTTCCAGGCGCGGCGCCGCTTCTGGGAAGACGAGCAGATCTACGGCGGCATCTCCTGGACCAACCAGGACATCACCCAGATCTGGTACCCGCCGCACGGAATCCACGCTGCCAACGGCGTGATTCTCGGTGCCTACGCCTTCGACGAGTCACGCGGTCAACGGCTGACGCGGCTGTCGCCGGCCGAGCGCATCGAGGCGGCGCTGGCCCAGGGCGAGAGGGTCCACCCCGACTACCGGCAGCTCGTGGGGCGGGGCATCAGCGTGGCGTGGTACCGCATGAACCATGTCCTCGGCTGCTCGACCCGGTGGACCGACGAGGCCATGCGGGACCACTACGCGACCCTGCAGAGCCCCGCGGGACGGCACTACATGGTGGGCGACCAGATCAGCTACCACCCCGGCTGGCAGGAAGGCGCCATCCAGTCGGCCTACCATGCCCTCGAGGACATCGACGGGCGCGAGCGGGAGGCGGTAGCCGCCGTCTGATGGGGACACGACCCCCGGAAGCGACACCGCGAGAGCCATGAAGCATCTTCTCCGATCGCCGGCGCTACTTCGCTCGTCGGCGCCCCTTCTTCGTTCGTCGGCGCCCCTTCGTTCGTCGGCGCCCCTTCGATCCGACGCGCTGGTTCGATCCACGGCGCTCGCTGCCGCGACCCTCCTCTTCGCCGGCGCGGTGCAGGCCGGGGCGCAGGAGCAGGCGCCGAACGCCCCGCCGTCCGCGGTCCGGGCCCTGTACGTGGCCGCCTGCGGGTCCTGCCACGGCGCCGACGGGCAGGGCAATCCGCGCATCGACGCGCCGGTGCTGGCGGGGCTGAGCGCCGCGTACCTGGCCGGGCAGCTCGACGGCTTCCGCCGCGGCTACCGGGGCCGCCACCCCGAAGACGTCGAAGGCATGGAGATGCGTCCCATGATCCAGGGCGTCGCCGACGCGGACCTCGCGGCCCTGGGAGCTTGGCTGGCTTCGCTGCCCCTGCCGTCCGGCGATGCGGCGACGGGCGCCGCGGCGCACGGGGGCGACCCGGCTCGCGGCGAGACGCTCTACACGGCGTGCGCCGTCTGTCACGGACGGTCCGGCGAAGGCAACGACGCGCTGGGGGCGCCGCGGCTCGCGGGGCAGGCGAGCTGGTACACCGCGCGGCAGCTCGGCAAGTTCATCGAAGGCGTCCGGGGCTCGCATCCCGACGACACGGCCGGCGCCTCCATGCTGGCGAGCGTGGCCGACCTCGACCCGCGCGATGTGCCCGACATCGTGGCCTGGGTCGAGACGCTGCCGTCGAACTGACGGGAAGCGGGCGACCACCGAGGCGCGGACCGCGAACCGCCGCCGCATCGCCCAGGCTCGGGACGGAACCTGGCGAGGGATCGTGCCGGGCCTCTCCCCCTCTCCGCCTCTCCGGGCACGCGCTCAGCCGCTGGGGTAGAATGCCGGTTTGGTACACCCCGCCTCGAGTCGGCCCTGACTGGCCGCTCCCCGGCGGATCCCGCGTCGCGCCGGGACACCGGCGCGCCGGCTCGAGAGGCAGGTTGCAGGCATGCGTCGAAACGGACTGGTGGCGGTGGTACTGGCGTGCGCCCTGGCCGCGTCGTGCGGCGGGGGCGGCGGCGAAGGCGGGGACGCGGCGCCGGAGCGCGTCTTCCTGAGCATGGGCACGGCGCCGCCGGGAGGCGCGTTCTTCGTCGTGGGCAGCGCGCTGGCCGAGGTGCTGAACGAGTTCGGGGGCGGGTTCGGCTGGAACGCCACGGCCGAGGCCACCAGCGGCTCGCAGGAGAACATCCGGCGGCTCGACACCGGCGAGCTCGACTTCGCGATGTCGAACGCGGCGATAACCTATTTCGCGGTGCGGGGCGGCGACGGCTGGGACAAGGCGTACCCGATGCGGACGGTGATGACCCTGGCCCCGAACGTGGCCCTGTTCATCGCCCCGGAGGGGTCCGGGGTCGAGACCCTCGACGACCTGCGCGGCGAGCGGGTGGGGGTGGGGCCGGCCGGGGCCGGCTTCGAGTACTTCGTGGGGCCCCTGCTCGGGGCGCACGGCATCACCTATGACGATTTCTCGCCCCTGAACGCCACCCAGTCGGGCGCCGTCGACCTCATCGCGGACGGCTCGGCGGCGGCGGTCTTCGTGGGCGGAGCGGTGCCGACGGCGTCGATCACCCAGGCCTCGGCCTCGCAGGACATCCACTTCATCCCGTTCGACGAGGATGCGCGACAGGGGCTCATCGACGAGTACCTCTTCTTCCGCCCGGCGACGATCCCCGCCGGCACCTACCGCGGACAGGACGAGCCGTTCGAGGGCCTCGACGTCGGGTCGATGCACCTCATCACCTCGGCGGCCACGAGCGACGACCTCGTCTACAACGCGACGAAGACGCTGTACGAGCAGCGGGAGAGCGTGGTCGAGAAGCACGCCGCGGGCCGGGCCATCAACCCCGCCAACGTCGTGCGCGACACCGGGACCGAGTTCCATCCCGGAGCGATTCGCTTCTACCGCGAGATCGGGATCTGGCCCGGGGAGGAGTCGGCGCAGTAGGACGGCGCCGCCACCCGCGGGGCGGCGCAGACTCCCTGAAGGATTGTCCCGCCGGGCGGCGATTGAGGTCGGAGCTTGCGCCGCCGAGTGTCGCGGGCCGGGTCATCGTTCGACGCCCGTGACCGGCGCGCGCCGGCCCCACTTGGAGAACCATGGCAGATACAACCGCGTCCCCGCCGACCGGGCGCGACCCCGACGCCTATCGGGAGACGGTCACCCGCGTGCTCGCAGTGGGCCTGTGCGCCTTTACCCTGGCCCAGGTGAACTACCCGATCCTGGCCCCCCAGCCGCAGCTCGCGGTCTTCGCCCTGCTGGGGCTGGTCATCTGCTTCCTGAACGTCCCCGTCCACCCGACCCTGAAGAACCACCCCGCGGCGCGGGCGAGCGACCTCGTCCTGGCGGGGCTGGCCACCGTCTGCTGCGGGTGGATCCTGGTTCAGAACGACCCGTTCTTCGAAGGCCTGTGGCAGGGCGGCTCGAGCCTCGGCAACCGGGCCGGGTTCGAGACCGGCGCCGACATCACGATCGGCGTCGTCGGCCTGCTGCTCGTCATCGAGGCCGCGCGCCGCTCCCTCGGACTGGCCCTGCCGATCCTCTGCGGCCTGTTTCTGGTCTACGCGTACGTCGGCGCCGGCATGCCCGACTGGCTCTTCCCGCACCGCGGGTACTCCATCGAGCGCATCGTCGCCCAGGCGTTCCTGCAGGCGCAGGGCACCTTCGGGGTCGCGCTGGGCGTGATGTTCACCTACGTCTTCCTGTTCGTCATCTTCGGGGCCTTCCTCTCGGCCAGCGGCGCGACCCTGTTCATCATCGACTTCGCGCAGGCGGTCTTCGGCCGCAGCCCCGGGGGGCCCGCCAAGGTGGCGGTGCTCGCGAGCGGCCTGATGGGATCGCTGTCCGGCAGCGCCGTCGCCAATACCGCGACCACCGGGTCGTTCACCATCCCGATGATGCGCAGCGCCGGGTTCAGGGCGACCACCGCGGCGGGCATCCAGGCGGCGGCGAGCTCGGGCGGGGCGCTGATGCCCCCGGTGATGGGGGCCGGCGCCTACATGATGCTCGAGATCGTCGACCCCCCGGTCACCTATCTCCAGATCATCCGGGCCGCGCTGATTCCGGCGATTCTCTACTACCTGTCGCTGCTGCTGATCACCCACTTCCAGGGGCGCAGCACCGCGCCCGTCGACCCCGACCAGGCCGGCGCCGGGGAGGCGCGGACCGCCTCCCCGCTGGCCGAATCGCGGCCCGAGGGCATCGTCTTCGCCACCGCCCTCGGCACCCTGATCCTGCTGCTCATCCTGGGCTACACCCCGTTCCGCGCGGTAACCGCGTCGCTGGTGGGCATCATCGTCGTCGGCGCGTTCAACGAGCGCACCCGCCTGTCCGTCCAGGACATCGTCAGGGCCTTCGTCAAGTCGGCCCGCGACGTCGTCTCCCTCATCGCCGCCTCCGCGTCGGTGGGCATCATCATCGGCATCGTGACCCTGACCGGCATCGGCACCCGCCTGCCCGCGACCATCCTGCCCCTGGCCGAGCAGAGCCTGTTCCTCGCCCTCGTGCTCATCATGGTCTCGTCGATCGTCCTCGGCATGGGCCTGCCGTCGGCCGTCTGCTACCTGCTGCTCGCGACCCTCATCGGGCCCGTGCTCGGCAACCTCGGGGTGGTGCCGCTCGCCGCCCACCTGTTCATCTTCTACTTCGGCATGATGTCGATGGTGACCCCGCCGGTCGCCCTCGCCGGCTACGCCGCCGCGTCCATCGCCGGCACCAACATCATGGCGACGAGCTTCGCCGCCTTCCGCTTCGCCCTCGTCGGGTTCACGCTGCCCTACATCTTCGTCTACCGGCCCGAGCTGCTCATGCTGACCCCGGCCGGCGAGACGGCCGGCCCCCTCGCGATGCTGGTCCCGGTGGCCATCGGCACCCTCGGCGTGCTGTGCTTCGCCTCGGGCATCACCGGGCAGCTCCGGACCGCCCTGACCCTGCCCCTCCGCCTCGCCATGTTCGCGGCGGCGGCGCTGCTTCTCGCCCCCGGCCCGACCGTCGCGTTGGCGGGCCTGCCGGTGCCGGTGCTCGACGCGGCGGGCGTGGTCCTGTTCGGGGTGATCTTCGCGATGAACCGAGCGCGGTGAGACACGGTTCGGCGGGCGCGCCACGCTCAGCCGACGGCGTCCCCGCCCGACGGCGCAATGGCTGACGTGGCGCGGAATCGAAACCCGGAGCGGAAACCGGGAGTCCGTCACTCGCGAAGTTCAACAACGAACGGGACAATCCCGGGATGAACGGGAGCGCACGGGGACGTTCGTGATGTTGGCGTGCGGCAGGCGGACACGATGATCGGGATGGAATCCCGGACACGACGCCGCCTTCGCTGGTCGGCGCCGAGGTGGCGGTCTCCGGCGACGAGATGGCCCTCGCCTTCGACGAGGAGCTCGCGGGGGTCGACTCCCTGCGAGGCCTGCTCGCATCGTCGCTCTCCGTCACCGCGAACGGGGAACCCGTCCCCGTCGACGGGTACGCCCACGGCAGCTTCGGGCGCATCGGCCGTCGCCTGCAGCTCTTCCTGTCCGGGGTCATCACCCGGGTCAGACGGTCGTAGTCTCGTACGCTGACCCCACCCCCGGCGACGACGACGTCGCACTCCAGGACCTGGCCGGCAACGACCTGGCTTCGTTCACGGCGCCGGCGACCAACAGCTCCGCCGTGGAGCCCGTACCCGCGCTGCCGGCACGGCGCCCAGCGCGGTAGCCGTCGAGCCCTTGATGGAGGTCAGCGGGGCGCGTAGCTCGTGGCTCACCATGCTGAGGAACTCGGCCCGCGACCGCTCCAGCTCGTCCAGCGGCGCCAAGTCCTGCAGGGTGACGATCAGGGACTCGACATCGCCGTCTTCCGAGCGGATGGGGGTCGCGTTCACGAGCGTCCTGGGGCTGCGCCCGTCCGTGATCGACAGCGTCTGTTGCAGCTCGTCGCGGCTCTTCAACGGTTCACCCTCAGACGGTCCGGAGGCGCGCAGATTCGGACCAGCCGGAGCACGCGCCGGCCCGATATGAAAGGCTTCCCGCGACGCACGCGAACCCGATGGTAGCAGGCAAGAGGAAAGAAAACCGCCTTTGGTCGCACAATGGACGCCATGTTCAGCATGGCGGTCGCGTAAGGGTCACACGGGTCGTGTATAAGTAATGGTTGTTCTTCTGGATTCGCCCCACATGGGGCGCCGGCGGCCGCTCGGCTCGGGACCATACGCGCAATAGGCTCGGGACGCCCAAGCCGGACGCACAGCCCAACGCCTCGCTCCGGTCAGGTGATTCCCGACTACCGACGGAGAGATTGCGCAATGCGTAACGAAGCAAATGTCGAGCGCGGCGATGGCCGGGGGTGTTGCGGTGGATAAGGCACCGTGGACGGGACCTGGAGAGACACCGGGTTTCTATTCTTGAGGTAGAGTCGGCCTCGTGCCGGCGTGGCTGGGTAACATGACAGGGCTCCAGGCGCTGTACCTCAGCGGGAACGAGTTGAACGGCCGGATCGATCAGCGACACTCCGGCGATGCAAGCGTGGGCGGCCGCGATCGCCGATTTCACAGGGGCTGCATGCGAGGGGCCGGAAACGACGTCGACTCGACCGGGACCGAACTGGGTGACCATGCGCGAGAACGTGTCCGCCGTCGCGGATCCCTTGGCGCCGTGGGAACCAGCTCGAGACCGGCCGGTCGCCGGCTCAGGAGGCAATGAAGATGTTGGAATGCTCGGCCGCACGACGGGTACTTCTCGTCTGTCTCGTCGCTGGCGCGTTGTTCTTCACGCCCGGGCCGCTTCAGGCTCAGAGCGGTGCGCCGGAGGAAGCCGGACTCCGAATCGCCCAGGACGCCCGGGCACGGGAGGAAGGATTCCGGGACTTCACCGCCCGGCAGGTCATGGTGCTGCGCAACCGGCAGGGACGGCAGAGCCAACGCCAGCTCCGGGTACAGGTCCTCGAGGTGGCCGGCGACGGCAACAAGAGCCTGTTCGTCTTCGATGAGCCGCGCGACGTGCAGGGCACCGCATTCCTGGTCCACGCGCACCGCGAGGGCTCCGACGACCAGTGGCTCTACCTTCCCGCCCTCCGCCGAGTCAAGCGTATCAGCTCCGCCAACCAGTCCGGCTCGTTCATGGGCAGTGAGTTCACCTACGAGGACCTCACACCCGCCGAGGTGGAGAGGTTCACCTACCGCCACCTGCGCGACGAGCCCTGTGGCGTGCTGACGTGCGCCGTCACCGAACGCGTTCCCGTCGACCGGAGGTCCAACTACAGCCGCCATCTCGTCTGGCACGACCGCGACGAGCTTCGCATTCACAAGATCGAGTACTACGACCGCAAGAACGCCCACCTGAAGACGCTCACGGTTTCCGGCCACCGGCAATACCTCGACCGCTATTGGCGCGCGGACGAGATGACGATGGTGAACCACCTGACGGGCAAGAGCACCGTGGTTACCTGGGCCGACTACCGCTTCCGCACCGGGCTGGAGGACAGCGACTTCACCCAGACCAGCCTGCGCAGGGCACGATGACGCCTCTTCTCACCGCGCTTGGTCCCGTCACCCTCGGCACCGTCCTCGTCGCCGTCTCCGTCGTGGCCGTCGTGGCGCAGGACTCCTCCGGTGCCGACGGCGAACCCCGCCGGCCTCTCACGATGGAGCTGTCCGGGCGTCTGAGCGCCGAAGCCCGCGGATTCCCCGCCGCCCCGTCCTTTCCCGGCCAGCGGTCGCTCGCCGCCGGCTTCGTCGTGTCGCCGACGCTCTACATGGAGCACGTCAGCGCCAGGAGCTTCACGCTCACCCCGTTCGTCCGCTACGACCACTCGGATCCGCGCCGGACCCACTTCGATCTGCAGGAAGCCTATCTCCTCCTCTTCGGCGAGGCCGGAGACGGCGGCTGGGAGGCGCGCCTCGGCGTCGGTCAGGTCTTCTGGGGCGTGGCGGAATCGCAGCGCCTGGTGGATATCGTCAATCAGGTCGACTTCGTCGAGCACCCCAACGGAGAGGCCAAGCTCGGGCAGCCCATGGCGCACCTGACCTGGTTCGGCGATTGGGGGACGATCGAGGTCATCGCGATGTCTTTCCATCGCGCGCGCACCTTTCCCGGATACCGTGGCCGGCTCCGCCTGCCGCTCGTCATCGACCACCACGACGTGGGCTACGAGAGCGCCGCTGGGCGGTGGCGCCTCGATGTCGCGTCCCGATACAGTCACAACGTCGGCCCCCTCGATCTCGGGGTGAGCGTCTTCGACGGAACCAGCCGCGAGCCCCTGCTGTCGCCGCGGCCCGGGACCGACCGCGAGCCCGCGCTCGTCCAGTACTACGGGCAGATCCGCCAGCTCGGGGTCGACGCCCAGCTGACCCTCGGCTCCTGGTTGTTGAAGGGCGAGGCCATCCGGCGCGCCGGCGCTCACAATCTCATCGGCCGAGAGCAGGCCTACGCCGCCGCGGTGGCCGGCGCTGAGCATGCGTTCTATGCCATCGCAGGGACGGACGTCGACCTCATCCTGCTCGGGGAGTGGAGCTACGACAGCCGGGGCCCCTACGCCACGCCGAGCCGCTCGCCCAACACCCTCGAGAACGACGTCTTCCTCGGCACGCGTGTCGCTCTCAACGACGTGCAGAGCACCGAGTTCACAGTCAGCTTCCTCGCCGACGTCAGCCGGGCCACTCGCGCACTCGCTCTCGAGTTCGGGCGGCGCATTTCGAATCGCTGGTCCCTGCGCACCGAGGTCGTGGCCCTTCTCGGCGTGGACGAGGCGGACCTGCACTACGAGATGAGGCACGACAGCTTCATCGACATGAGCCTGACCTACAACTTCTGAGCGGGTGCCCCGATGTCTCCTCCCGGCCCGAGTCGCATGAACCCTCGCATGGATACCCGCGCGCCCGGCTGTTCCCCGGGGAACCGTCCGGGCCTCTCTCGCGTCTCCGCCCCGTCTTGAGGAGCATGAGCCGTGCTGTCACCTCCATCGGCGTACGTCGACGGCTACTCGAAGGCCCGCCAGGTCGACCGCGAGGCCGCCGACAACTATGTCCGGCACCTGACCATCGGCGATCCCGAGCTCGACCCCGTGATGCAGGAGATCGCGGATCTGCCCCCCGCCGACCTGCACCGGCTCGTCGGCGGCTGCATCGAGCGGCGTGAGGAGGCCATGCGCCGCGCGCCCAGAGTCCTCCGCGACTTCTTCGATCGGGTCACCGCGGTTCCGTCGTGGGTCGACTTCGAGGCCTTCACGCCCGGCAGGCGCGCGTTCCACCGGAACATGACCAACATGCTCATCGCCTACGCCGTCGGGAGCGCGGTGGAGGGCTTCTCGACGACAATCGCGAAGTCGTTTGCGCTCACCGGGCGCGTGACGGGCATGGGCGAGGGAGCGAAGCGGCGCCTCCGGCAGAACAACCGCCATATGGTCGAGATCTACTTTCCCGGCGGCCTGGCGAGAGACGGCGACGGATGGAAGATATCCATGCGGATTCGCTTCGTCCACGCGCGCGTACGCGCGTTGATGTCCCAGTCCGACGCCTGGGACCACGACGCGTTGGGAATCCCCCTCAACGCCGCGCACATCGGCGGAATCGCCTTGTACACGTTCTCCATACGACAGTTCGAGCACGCGATGTCGATGGGCTCCAGGTTCAGCCGGGAAGAACGGGAGAGCATCGTCAGCATCTGGCGCTACGGCGGCCACCTTCTCGGGGTACCGGAATCGATTCTCTTCCGGAACGAGCAGGAGGCCAGGAGGATCTACAGGATCGGCCACCGGTGCGAGCCGCCGCCCGACGAGGACTCGATAGCGGTCTCGAACGTGGTGTTCAAGGTCATTCCGGACATGGCGGGCATCGAGGACGAGAAGAAGAAGAAGAGCCTCGAGAAGTATGCGTACCGCCTGTCGCGCGCCCTGATTGGCAATCGCCTCGCCGACCAGTACGGGTATCCCAACACGATCCGGATCAGGTCTCTGGTGCTGCTCTACTACCGGATCCGGGAGCGCATCAAGAGGCTCCTGGCCGGCCGCCGTCTGGCGCGGCAGGAGGCTTTCGACCAGATCTTCGACTCCGCGCAATACGACGAAGACGGGGTGAGCTATAGGCTGCCCGATCACGCGCGGGCCGCGCGGTCCAGTCCATGGTAGCCGTCTCATGGGCGACGCCATGCGTTCCAGACTGCTCGCGAAAACGGAGTTCGGGCGAATGATCGGACATCACCGGCAGTCGAAGCTCGACCGCTACATCACCTTCGTTATCGAGCGGCGGCTGGCCGTGATTCTGGTTGCGTCGCTGGTCATGGCCGCCGCCGCCGCCGGTGGTCGCTATCTCACCGTCACGGGCGACTACCGCGCCCAGCTCGGCGAGGACAATCCGGAGCTCGCCACGTTCGACGTCCTCGAGGATACCTATGCCGCGACGTACGTGGCGCTCGTGGCCATCGCGCCCCGGACGGGATCGGTGTTCACGCGGGACACGCTCCAAGCCGTCGACGAGCTGACGGAGGCGACATGGAGCTTGCCGTACTCCACGCGGGTCGACTCCCTCACGAACTACTCTCACAGCGAGGCGGTCGGGGAGGACGACCTGATCGTGGCGCCCCTCGTCGACGACGCGCGGTCGCTCGACGACCCGGGCCTCGCGCGAATCCGGCGCATCGCGCTCGGTGAGGCCGACCTCGTCGGGCGCTTGGTCTCCCCGGACGGGCGGGTCGCCGGCGTGGCGGTCAGCTTCGTCCGGCCCGAGGATCCCGAAGCGGCCTGGGCCGAGGTGAGCGAGCACCTCCGGGGGCTGCTGGCGGAGGCCCGCGCGAGCCATCCGGACATCGACTACTACCTGACCGGCAACGTCGCCCTGATCGACACGCTGGCGGCCGCCGCGAGGGAGGATGCCTCCCTGCTTTCGCCGCTCGCGTTCCTGTTCGTCATGACCGCCACGGCTGTCTTCCTGGGATCGCTCGTGGGCACGCTGGCTCTCGCCGTCCTCGTCGTGTTCATCCTGGGCACGGTGGTGGGCCTCGCGGGCTGGCTCGGAGTCGTATTCACGCCGGTCAGCGCCGTGATTCCGATGATCGTCATCACCCTGGCCGTGGCCTACTCGATCCACATCGTCACCGCGATCCTGTCGGCCATGGGCGGGGGCGCGGCCAGGAACGACGCCATTGCGGAATCGCTGCGCACCAACATGTATCCGGTGTTCATCACCGCGGTCACCACCGCCATCGGGTTCCTCAGCCTCAACGCCTCCGAGTCGCCGCCCTTCCACGACCTGGGGAACCTCGCGACCCTCGGAGTGTTGTGCACCTTCGCCTATTCCGCGACCCTGCTGCCCGCCATGCTGTCGGTGCTGCCGTTGCGCTCGCGCCGGGCCCGGGCCGCCGGCCCGGGCCTTTTCGACCGCTTCGGCGTCTTCGTGGTGGAGCGCCGCTGGCACCTGCTGTCGATCGTCTCCCTTCTCGTGGTCGGGCTGGCCGCCGGGATCCCCCGGATCGAGCTGAGCGACAACTGGACCCGCTACTTCGACGAGGGGTACGAGTTCAGGCGGCACACTGACTTCGTCATCGAGAACCTGACCGGCCTCGACCGACTGGAGTACTCGCTGGAGTCCGGCGGCGACGGCGGCATCACCGATCCCGACTACCTGCGAGCCGTCGACGCCTTCGCCGAGTGGTACCGGGAACAGCCCGAGGTGACTCACGTCCAGGCCTTTTCGGACGTCATGAAACGGCTCAACCGGAACATGCACGGCGATGACCCGGCCTTCTACCGGCTGCCCGACGAGCGGGCGCTTGCGGCGCAGTACCTGCTCCTGTACGAGCTCTCGCTGCCGTTCGGCAGCGATCTCAACGATCGCGTGGACGTCGCCAAGTCGGCGACGCGCCTTACGGTCACGCTCGGCGACTCGTCGTCCCTCGAGCAGCGCAGGATCGAGACGCGCGCTCGGGCCTGGTTGCGCGAGAATTCGCCCGACCTCGCCGACGAGGCGACCGGCCTCAGCGTGGTCTTCGCTCACATGTCGAGACGGAACATCGACAGCATGCTGAACGGCACCATCATCGCGATGGTCCTCATTTCATGCATCCTGATCGCGGTCTTCAGAAGTCCGCTTCTAGGCGTCATCAGCCTGATACCCAACTTCATCCCCGCCGTCATGAGCTTTGGGCTCTGGGGCTACCTGGTCGGCCGCGTCGGTCTCGCCTCGTCGGTGGTCGCGGCCATCGCCTTCGGCATGATCGTCGACGACACGGTCCACTTCCTGACCAAGTACCGGAAGGCGCGCCGGGAGGGTCTCGCCGCGACCGACGCCGTGCGCTCGACGTTTCGCAGCGTGGGCCGGGCGTTGGTCACCACGACGGCGGTGCTGTCGTGCGGCTTTCTGGCGTTCACCTTCTCGGGCTTCGAGACCAGCTGGGCGCTCGGCCTGCTCGTCACGATCACGCTCTTGTTCGCCCTGGTGGCGGACTTTCTGCTCCTTCCACCTCTGTTGATGGCGGTGGACGGGAGGCGGTCCTGAAGTGGGTCTCTCCCCGACATGTCCGTCCCGCCGGGTGGTTGCACGTTCCCCTCGCCGTAGCGGGGTGGAGAGGCATCCATGGAGAACCAAACGGCGACGTCCGACACGCTGCTGATCGCGGTGGACGCGCTGGACCGGGAGACGGGGCGCGTAGAGAAGGTGGACGCCCACCGAGGCGGGATTCTGCACCGCGCATTCTCCGTCTTCATCTTCGATGAGGACGACCGCTTGCTGTTGCAGCGGCGGGCGCGGCGGAAGTACCACTCGGGGGGCCTCTGGTCGAACACCTGCTGCAGCCATCCACGGGTTGGAGAATCGGTCGGCGAGGCCGCCCACCGACGGTTGCTCGAGGAAATGGGCTTTGACTGTCCGCTGGAGAGGGTATTCGGCTTCGTTTATCGTGCGCCGTTGGACGGCGGACTCGTGGAGCATGAATTCGATCACGTGCTGGTTGGCCGCTTCGGTGGTGTTCCAGCGCCGGACGGGCAAGAGGTGGAGGACTGGAGGTGGGCGGCCCTGTCAACGATTCAATCGGAGCTCGCCGAGGATCCGTCTGCATACACCGCGTGGTTCAAGTTGGCGCTCGATGGACTCGTGTTGCAGGGCTTTCCGCAGGGACCGTCCGCACCGAGGCGGGCTCCGAGGCCCCGGTGACTGCACCCCGGTCCAACTTCGGGAAAGCGGCGGTCACCACGCCCAGCGATATGGTGAGCGGCCGCCGCCGTCTCGTAGTCCACGGCCCAGCCGTGCTGGTCGCGCGCCGGGCCGCCACGACGGCTGCCGCCGCCGATTCGTTGCCGGTCATGGGCCAAATGAACCGCCAATCCGCTTCGCGCCTTCCCCAAGTCACCAGCAATAGGGATCATCTCTTGCTTGTCCTTGTGTTCAGCAGGCTTCCAACGCTGCGGCCCTGGGGCCGGAGCCGACGGCAGCCGACGGCCCCTTTCTGGACATTGGCTCCATGGTCGATTCCAGCACCTCGAAGAAACATCCGTGGCCTGCCGCCGTCAACGCCCTCCTTGGAGACGAGTGAACCGGATTGCCATCACGGCGCATTGAGCGTTCTCAAGTCGTCCGGTTGGGCCAATCTGTAGCCGACGCCGCGCTCTGTGAGGATGTAGCCGGGCTGCGCCGCATCGTCGCCCAGCTTGCGGCGGAGCTTCTTGACGATGGCGCGCACGAGCTTCACGTTGCCCGACTCCCCGCGCCACACCTCCCGCAGCAGCGAGTCGTAGGTCAGCACCCGTGCGGCGTTGACCGACAGCACGCGGAGCAGCTCGTACTCCGTGGCCGTCAGCTCAACCACGCGCCCGGCCACCGTCACCCGGCGTTGCTCGTAGTCGATGGCCAGATCGCCCAGCCGGAAGGGTTCCGGCTCGCCATGCCGGCGCAGGGCCGCCTGGACTCTCGCGGTCAGCTCCGTCGGCGAGAAGGGCTTGACCATGTAGTCGGCGGCTCCGAGTCCCAGGGCCTTGGCGATCGTCTCGTCCCTCCGGTAGCCGGAGATGAAGATGACCGGCAGGCCGGCCAGCTCGGGCGCCCGCTCCATCAGCTCGATGCCGTCGGTCCCGGGCAGCATCAGGTCCAGCAGGACCAGCCTGGGCCGCTTCGTCCTGACGAGGCGGGGCAGGTCCCGCGGGTCGCCGGTCACGACCGCGACATAGCCGGCCGCGGTGAGCGCGTCCCGAACGTAACGGAGCGTCTGCGGGTCGTCGTCCACCACGAGGATGCGCGGCCGCGCCGTCTGGCCGGAGCGGGCGCGGCTGCCGGCCGCCGCCGCGCCGACGCCGGCCTCGTCCGCCACCGGAACCGTGAAGGTGAACCGCGTGCCGCGGCCCGCCCCGCCGCTCTCAGCCCAGATGCGGCCGCCGTGGGCCTCCACCACGCCCCTGCAGATCACCAGCCCCAGGCCGACTCCCTCTCCCCCGACTTCTCCTGCGGCACCGCGCTCCGCAAGGCGCGCGCGCTTCTCGAACAGATGCGGCAGCAGATGCGGCGCGACGCCGGGGCCTTCGTCGGTTACCGAGACCGCCACGTGAACGCCGTCGCGCTCGACCGCGACCCGGATGGGGGTCGACGCGGGCGCGTGCCTCGACGCGTTGGACAACAGGTTGCTGAGAACCTGGACGATGCGCTGCCGGTGGGCCATCACCCGAGGCAGGTCCGGCGGCAGGTCGATGTGCAGGGCATGACGGCCGCCGCCGCTCAGGAACGTGCTCCGGGCCTGGTCGACCAGACCGGCGACGTCGACCGGTTCGGGCGTGATCGACAGCGTGCCCGCCTCGATGCGCCCCGCGTCCAGCAGGTCGTTGATGAGGCCGCGCATGTGGTCGGCCTGCTCGTCGATGATCCGGAGGATCTGGTGCATCTCGGCCGGGTCGGGGGGCGGCACGGCGCCCAGCGCGGTGGCCGTCGAGCCCTTGATGGAGGTCAGCGGGGCGCGCAGCTCGTGGCTCACCATGCTCAGGAACTCGGCCCGCGACCGCTCCAGCTCGTCCAGCGGCGCCAGGTCCTGCAGGGTGACGATCAGGGACTCGACGTCGCCGTCCTCCGAGCGGATCGGGGTCGCATTGACGAGCGTCCTGAGGCTGCGCCCGTCCGGGGTCGACAGCACCATCTCCTCGGCGCGCACCGTCTCGGAATCGGTCAGCTGGCGCGCTATCGGAAACTCCGCGAGGGACACCTCCCGCCCGTCGGCGCGCCGGCAGCTGATGACCTCCAGCAGCTCCTCCGGCGAGCCGTCGGCGACCTGCAGGTTGGCGACCATCCGCCGCGCCTCCCGGTTGAGCGATGCGGGATGGCCGGTCCTGCCGTCGAAGACCACCACGCCCACCGGCGAGGTGTCGATCAGGGCCTCGAGGTCGGCCCGGGCACGCTGCTCGTCGCGGTGCTTGCGGGCGTTGGCGACGGCCGCCGCGGCCTGCGACGCGAACAGCACCAGGACCTCCTCGTCCTCGCTCGTGAACGCCCGCCCGCCTTCCTTCGCCCCGAGGAAGAAGCCGCCGATGTGCACGTCCCGATGGCGCATCTGCGTGCCGAGCATGGTCGTCGACGGGACCACGTGCGGGGAGGAGTAGCCAAGCGACTCCAGGTAGCGGGGCAGGTCTGCGAGTCTGACCGGCCCCGGCAGCTGCCGGAGGTGCTCGAAGAGCTTCCACGCGTAGGGCCAGGCCTCCAACGCCCGGTTCTCCTCAGGGGTGATGCCGAGGATGAAGTGCTCCTCGACCTGCCCCGCCTCGTCGATGGTCATGATGGCGCCGGCGCCGGCGCCCGTCAGCGCGCAGGCGCTCTCGACGACCTCGTTGAGGACGGTGTTGACGTCGAGGCTCGCGGTAATGCGCAGCACCGCCGCGCTCAGCCGGGAGATACGCTCGCGCAGCGCCTCGTTCTCTCGTTGCAGCTCGTCGCGGCCCTTCAACGGTTCACCCTCGGACGGTCCGGAGGCGCGCAGATTCGACCTGCCGGAGCACACGCCGGCCCGAATATGACAGGCCGTCCGCGACGCGCGCGGACCCGATGATAGCAGGCAGAGGACGGAAAAACGGCCTTGGTCGCACCATGGTCGCCATGTTCCGCATGGTGGTCGCGCAAGGGTCGCATGTGTCGTGTATAACGTGTTGTTTCTTCGGAATTCTCGAGCTGACGGGGCGCAACGGAGAGCCCGAGCAGCAGCGATGGAGAGCTACTTCTGACTGACGTACTGATCATGGGAAACGGCATCGTGGGCAACCTCGCGGCCGCGTGGTTCAGGCGGCGCATGCCCTCTCTGCACGTCACCATCGTGGGGCCGGCGGCCAGCACGCGGCCGGTCGTGGGCGAATCGCTGGTCGAGTTCTCCACGCAATTCCTGCAGGAGATCGGTCTTGGACGGCATCTCGTCGAGGAACAGCTTCCGAAGTACGGCCTCACGTTCTACTACAAGCTGGAGCCCACGGTTTCCGGAGACCCGCGCTATATCGTGGACGGCCTCCCCACCAATCCGCCCCAGCCGTCGTTTCTCGTCAACCGGTCCAGCTTCGACGACGCGTTGGGGCGATTCAATCGCCGCAACGGCGTCGAGCACGTCGACGGCAAGGTGGCGCGGGTCGAGCTGGAGCAGGCAGCGCACAGGATCACCGCGCGTGGCAGCGACGGCACGGAGCGGACATGCACGGCCCGCTGGGTGATAGACGCGACCGGACGACGCCGACTGCTGGCCCGCCAACTGCGTCTCGAGGACAGCGTGCCGTATCAGCGCAGCTCGTTCTGGTTCCGCCTGGCGGATTTCGACGCGTCCATTCTCGATCGCGTCGACGCCGTCGGGAACGGCCGTCGCCGCCCCGACGGGTACTATGCCACCCATCACTTCTTTGGACGGGGCAACTGGGTCTGGCTGATTCCGATGCGGGCGGGACGTGCGGGGCAGATGATGAGCGTGGGTCTGACCTGCAGGCCGGACCTGTTTCCCGACCCCATGACGTCCGTACCGGAGTTCCTCGACCGAATGACGCGCGAGCATCCGGTACTGGGAGACCTCGTCCGGAGCGGACGGGTGGTCGACACCAACCTGTACCGGAACTACATGTACCGCGCCCGGCAGCGGTACTCCTCCCAGGGATGGTTCCTGGTCGGGGATGCCGCGGATACGGTGGATCCGCTGTACAGCACCGGGCTCGCGCTGGCGGCCATGGCGATCCACCAGGTGGGCGCCATAATCCAGCGCGAGCAGGACGGCAGCCTGACGGAGGGGTTCGTCTCCGATCTCGACTTGGCCTACGCCCGTTTCCGGAGTATGGGGGAGGAACAGGTCGCCAGGTTGTACGACGTGATGCACGCCGGCTATCAGTGCCGCCTGCGCATGCATCTCCACGTGACCACCTTCTTTCACATGGCGCTGCCGCTGCTTTTCCACGGGTACCACGCCGATGCCGTCGGGGCGGCGATGATGGGCCGTCTGGGAAGGCCGGCACATGGGCTGGGCCGGCAGTTGACCGACTTCGAGCCGCTCATTGCGCGGGCAGCGGCGCGACAGCCGACGCGAGCGGCCTGCACCGGGGTGAGGGTGCATTCGGCCCTCACGCTGAACCACTCCTGGTTCGAGCAGTGCCGCGATGACCAGATCCCGCGCTCGTTGTTTCGGATGTTCCGGCACATGGCCGCCTTGCGCCTGCGGCTCATGTGGAGGGCCGGAGTACGGTCGTGGCTCGACCCGGTTCAATTGGGCGGGGTGCTCAGGTCCCTCATCTGGGCCGTGGCCGCCGGAGCGCTCGGAAAACGCAGTCTCAAGCGGAGCGGACTGACCCGGCGGCTGTTCGCGCCCGGTCGTGACGACGCCCGCCCGCGACGCGCCACGGTGCGCCCGTCGTGGCCGGAGTACACCGGATGACGACGGAGTCAGGCCGGTCCCGTCCGCGAATCGTGTCGCTCACCACAGCGGTGCCGCCCCACCGGGTCCCACAGGACGAAGCGATGAGCTTCTTCCAGCGGCGCTTCGACATTCCGCCGGCGCAGCGCGAGCGTCTGAAGGCGGTGTTCGGCAACGCCGCTATCGAGACGAGGTACGCCGCTGCGCCCGTCCATTGGTACGAGCGGGCCCACAGCTTCGAGCAGAAGAACGATCTGTACATCGACAAGGCGGTCGGACTGCTCAAGCAGGTGACCGTGGACAGTCTGGCCGCCGCGGGCCTCGAGTGCAGGGATGTCGATATGCTCGTCACCGTCTCGTCGACCGGCATCGCCCTGCCCGCGCTGGATGCGCGGCTGATGGAGGAGTTGCCGTTTCGCCGCAACGTGCAGCGCCTGCCGCTGTTCGGCCTGGGATGTGCGGGCGGGGCACTTGGGCTGGCGCGCGCCGCGGCCTGCGCGACCGCCCAGCCCGGCAGCCGCATCCTGTACCTGGTCGTCGAGCTCTGCACGCTCACGTTCTGCGGCAGCGATCGGACCACCGCGAATGTCGTCGCCACCGCCCTTTTCGGCGACGGCGCGGCGGGCGCGGTGCTGACCACGGACGGAACGGGACCCGCGATCAAGGCTTGGGGCGAGCATACCTGGCCCGGCAGCCTGAACGTCATGGGCTGGCACGTGACACACAACGGGCTTGAGGTGCGACTGTCGCGCGGCGTGCCCGACATCGCCCGACACTACGTGCGGCCCGTCACCGACGAGTTCCTCGGATCCGTCGGTCTGGAGCTCGCCGACATCGACGACTTCATCTGTCACCCCGGCGGGGCCAGGGTGCTGGAAGCGCTCGAAGACGCCTTCGGTCTTCCTGCCGGCGGCCTCGCGGTGTCCCGGGGGATCCTGCGCGACTACGGCAACATGTCGGCGGTCACCGTGCTCTTCATCCTGAGGCGCATTCTCGAAGCGCCGGCCGCCGGCAACGGGCGGGGCGGAAGGCCAAGGCGGTACTTGATGACCGGGTTGGGCCCCGGGTTCTCGATCGGGTTCCTGGTGCTGGAGTCGGCCTGATGCCCGCGCTGTACGTCATCGTCGGGTTCCTCGTCGTCCAGCGGCTGGCCGAGTTGGGCTTTGCCCGCCGCAACCAGCGGGCGCTCGTGACTCGGGGCGCCATCGAGGTCGGCCGCAGGCACTACTCTGCGATGGTCGCCCTGCACGCCGGCTGGCTGCTGGCGCTGTCGGTGACGATCGATGCCCGGACGCCGGTGTCGTTGTCGTTGCTTGCCGTCTTCGTGCTGCTGGAGTGCGGGCGAGTGTGGGTGATCGCCACGCTGGGCTCGCGTTGGACGACGCGCGTCATGGTGGTGCCCGGCGCCGCGCGGATCGCGAGCGGCCCGTACCGCTACCTCAGGCATCCCAACTACCTTATCGTCTGCGGCGAAATGGCCGTAGTGCCGCTGATGTTCGGCGCGTGGATGCTGGCCGCGGTGGCCTCGGTGCTGAACCTGCTGGTGTTGCGCGCACGGCTGCGGCTCGAGAACGCGGCACTCGAGGAGCTTCTCGCGGACCAGGGCCGCACACCACCCGGTGCGGCGCATCGGGTCTCCGACCGGGGGCGCCGGTAATGCTGCTTGCCGCTGAAGAGCTCCTGCTGTTTCTCCTGGACGAGCAAAACGGCACGCTCCTCCCGATGACGGTCCGTACAGAGCATCTGGTTCTCGCGGGCGCGGTGTTGATGGACTTGCAGCTCGCAAACCGCATCGACACCGATCTCGACAACCTCACGGTCAGCAATCCAACGCCGCTCGGCGATGACGTGCTCGATCCCGCTCTCGCCGACATCGTCGGCGCGGAGGAGACGCACGATGCGCTGTACTGGGTAGAGCGCACGGCCCGGCGTGGTCACGAGATCCGCGAGCGGACGATTGCCAGGCTGGTCTCGAGGGGCGTCCTCCTCGCGCCCGGCGACGAAGGATTCCTGTCCCTGTCGCCGGAGGTCGCGCACGCGCGGCGCTATCCATCGACGAGCGGAGCGGTGCAGGAGGACGTCAAGCTGCGCATCATGCGGGTGCTGTTCAGCGAGGACATCCCGGCTCCGGCTGACATCGTGGTCATCAGCCTGGTCAATGCCTGCGACGTCTGGCGAAAGCTCCTGACGGCAGAGGAGCTGACCAGGGCGCGCAAGCGCATCGAGATCGTCAGCCGCCTGGATCTGGTCGGGCGGGCGGTCGCGACGCTCGTGCGGATCTTGCGTCCGACGGCCCCCGCCGCGCGCGGCGCCGCCGCCGGTCTGCCGCTGGCCCGCGGCTTGCCGCTGGTAGGCAGCACTCTCGCCGTGTGGCGCGACCCAAGGAGGTTCTTCTTGCGGGAGTACTCGCGAGTCGGGCCTGTTTTCAGAGTCAAGACGTTGGGGCGCAACTTCGTCGCCATGGCCGGACAGGAAGCCAACCTGTTCCTGTCTCGCTCGGAGCGCATGCACCTGCACACGTCCGACATGTGGGATCCGCTCTGCGCAGAATTCGGCGCCAACCGTTTCGTGCTGAACATGGACGGCAAGGACCACGTTCGGATGCGTCGCGAGACCAAGGACGGGCTCTCGCGCCAACTCATCGAATCCCGGATCCCGGACGCTGTGGATGTCATCCGGCGGTACGTGGCTGCGGCGCCGCTGAACACGCCGTTGCCCGGTCTCCCCGCCATGATGCATCTGGCCGGTGAGACGACGAGCCAAATCGTCGCTCAGTCGTCGACCCGGGAGTACCGCGATGACGTGCGCCTCGTCCTGAAAGACGCTGTGACCCGCGGCTTTCTGCACGCACCCCGACTGCCGAGAACACGCCGGTTGCGGCACGCGCTCCGTCGCGCGGAGGAGTTGTCGGACAAATGGTTGACGAAGCACCAGTTGCGCCAACGCGGCCGCAAGGCCAACGCGATTGACGACATTCTGGAACTGCACCGCGCCGACCCGATGTTTCTCCCCGAGTGCGATCTGCCGCTCACCGCGCTGTTACCGCTGTTCGCCGGCGTCGAAACCGTAGGGAGCGTCGGCGCCTGCATGCTCTACTTCGTGCTGAAGAACCCCGCGCTGCGGGAGCGGGTGCAGGCCGAGGCGGATGCCCTGTTCGCCGGCGGTGCGCCGAACGCCGCGAAGGTGCGGAACCTGGACGTCACGTACCGGATCATGTTGGAAGCGCTACGCATGTACACGCCGGTCCCGGGGGTACAGCGCAAGGTGACCACTTCGTTCGACTTCGCCGGACACCGGATTCCCGCGGGTGAGGATCTTCTCATGGCCTTCTTCGTCACGCATGACCTGCCGGAGCACTTTCCCGATCCCGAGCGGTTCGACATAGATCGCTACCTTCCAGGGCGTGAGGAGCACAAGCAGCCGGGAGTATTTGCGCCTTTCGGCGTCGGGGTGCACCACTGCGCCGGCCGCGGGTTTGCAGAGACTCAACTGCCGTTGATAGTAGCAACGTTGCTTCACGAGGCAGAAATGGAGCTGGTTCCGCCAACCTATGAATTGAAGACTGAGCGCTGGACGGTCTTTCCCTCCGTGCTTCCGGACAAGGGGCTCCGGTTCAGAATAGGGAGGCGGCGGCACTGAGCGTTTGCCGGCACGACCCCATCCATTTGCAACCGCGAGGGCGGTCCCCGATCCACAGTCCCGAGGGCGCCGCCCCCCTCGCCGCCGCCAGAACGCCGAAGTTGACACATGCCCCGTTATCCGCCCCGGGGCTGGCGCGCCGCCGAACGGGGACGACGACCCGCACGCCGGACACCTACGCCATGGCCCGCTACCCGTCAACGCTCGCCCCGGCGGATCTGGACGACTTCGTGTCTGCCCTGACGGGGACCGGCATCCTGAGACCGGCGACTGGTGACGGTCAGGGACGGGACTGAATCCAGGATCTCGCCGGCAACCCGGCGAGGCTGGATCCTGGCGGTGACGCGATTGCCGGCGCCCCTGGACACGCGCTCGACGAAGGCGGCGGCAACCCGAGGGATTGAACGATGAGGAATCGCTCGTGCAGTCCGTCAGCGGCAGCATGCGCGACGCCATGCCCGCCCTCAAGCGGGGCGTGTCGACCCTCATCGAGACCCTCGCCCCCGACGACGTCGTGACCGTGCTCGCGTTCAACGATCGGGTCTTCGAGCTGGCGGCGCGCGAGACGGATCGGACCCGCCTGCTCGAGTTGGTGGCCGGTCTGGAGACGTCGGGCTACACGTCGCTCTACGACGCCATCGGTCGGTCGCTGGGACTGCTGGGGGGCGAACCGCAACGGAAGGCGGTGCTGGTGTTCACCGACGGCGACGACCGGTCGAGCTTCTCCAGCCTCCAGTCCGTAGAGCGGCGCGTCGAGGAATCGGACGCGCCGCTCTACGTGGTGACCCTCGGCCGGCGCGCCGAGGTGCGCGAGGTGCGCGAGGTCGCAAGGCGCCTGGCAAACGTCAGCGGCGGCCAAGTCTTCTCCGTCGACCGGCTCGATCGGCTGGAACGGGCGCTGGCGACCTTCGCCGGCGACCTGCGCCACCAGTATCTGCTCGGCTTCACGCCTCCGACGGCGGCCGGCGCCGCCGTCGAATTCCGGCGGCTCGCCGTCGACGTCCGGGGGGGCAACTTCCGGGTGCGGGCTCGGGAGGGCTATCGACCGGCGCGGTGACCCGCCCGCCGGCTGCCGATCACGGTGATGGCGACGGACGGAATCGAGTCGGCGGAAGCGGCTGTCAACGTCGCGCTCGATCCCCACGAGGCCTGTGGGCCACTGCTGCGGACGTGGGCCTTCTACCACGCCGCGAGGTGGCGGACTCACGGTCGCCGACGGAACGACGACTGCCCGGCCGCGGCCTGCCCTTCCCCCGCCGAGTCGGATCGGCCTTGTCCTGGCTGTCGTGACCACAGCCACACCCAGCCCGCGACGCCTCACACCGATTGCGCGTTCCCGGGGGCGTAGTGCGGGGCCACACCGACCTGGCTGCACGCCCGCTCGTACTCCAACCGCGCCTTCTCATAGTCCAAGCTCGCCTGGACGAGCGCCCGCTCCGCCGCGAAGAACGCCTTGCGGGTCTTGATGATCCCGTCCCACTCTCCGATGCGAGTTTCCATGGCCTCTCCCCTTCCGAGCTCGCTACGCAACGGCGTTACACCGTGGCTCTCACCCCAGCCGAACCGCAACGCCGCTTCCGAGAGCACCGGGCCGCCAGCGGCCCAGCGCCCACCGGCGTCTAGCACGTGACCGCCCACTCAGAAAGGGGGTGTCGGTCGGTGGTCGCCAGGGCCGTCGCCGCACCCGCCCGGGTTCCGCGGAGGCCCGTCGCTCCTGGCGCATCGCCGCGGGTCGATTCCATTCGTTGTTGGCGTTTCCAGAGGCAGAACGCTGCGCGACTTCTCCGACCCCGGCAACAGTCTGGCCGGAGACCCCCTGGGCGTTCCCGGGACGTTCCCGTCGAAGGAGGTCGACGGCCCCGCCGACGCGGGTCCGCGGACAGCTCCTCACGCTCGTGATTCCTCCCGGCGCGAGCCCGCGACCTTCACCGTGACGACGTCGATGCCGTGGTACTTGCGGTGACGCACCGACGAAGCGTAGTGCCGCAACAGCCGGAACGAGATCTCGGTCTCGCTCTCCTCCGGCGTTTCCGCGCGGTCCCCGAGATAGGTCAGCCGGTCCTCGATGTTCTCTTCCTCGAAGACGGCCAGGAACTCCATCTCGACGGTCTCGCGGCCGGGGCGCGCAAGGAGTATCATGCGCGGCGACTCTTCCGCGACGCGGTCCCCTCCAACCTGCAGCAGACACGTCAACGCCTCCTCGCCGGCGGCGCGCAGCCGCTCCACCGACGCGTGGCTCCACTGCATGCGGCCTCCCAGCTCGCGCAGGAGGGCGTCTATCCCCGGCAGGGCCGAGGTGTCGAGATCCGCCTCCAGCCGCCGGCGACGCGGACCGGTGAGCTCCAGGAAGGCGGTCATCAGAATCGTGGCCAGCACGCCGATGGTCATGCCGTTGCCGAGCGAAGCGCTCCAGGTCTCGCCCAGGACGCCGCTGAAGACGCTCCCGTCATCGAGCGCCACGCCGAGAGCGAGCGCCACGCCCACCACGAGGCCCTTCGCCGGGTCGAGGCCGTCCTGCGCGACCGTGCGAATGCCCTCCACGAAGAGCAGCCCCATGATGATCAACAGGATGGCCCCCATGACGGAGCCGGGAACGGCGAGCAGCATGGCCGTCAGCTTGGGCAGGAACGCCAGCGCGAACAGGATGCCTCCGATGGCATACCCGACGGTCCGCGCCGCGACTCCGGTGAGGTTGATGAGGGAGACACTGGATGGGAGGTACGCGATGACGGGCGGCGTCGCGGCGATTCCGGAGAGCAGGATCCCCACGCCGCTGGCGTTGAGCGCTCCCTGAACGAGGCGAAAATCGGTCGCATGCGGGCTGCGCGACGAGGCCCGTTGAATGACGACGCCGTCGCTGCTGGTCTTGATTGCGGCGACGACGGCCACGATCACGAAGACCGGAAGGAGCGCCCAGAATCGCGCGTCCAGTGCAACGTCCAGCCCCGGCCAGCCCGAGACATCGGGAAGGTCGAACCACGAAGCCGCGGTCACGGGCCCCACGTCGTACAGCCCGAAGAACGGGGCGACGACACTACCGGCCAGGATCCCGCTGAGCGGCGCCCACAGCCGCCAGACGCCCGTAGCGCGCAGCGCCATCGCAGTGGTCACCAGGAGAGTCACGCCGGCGACAATCAGAGGCCCGGCCGCGGGCGTGCCCTCGGATGCATCCACGATCCTGCCGACGGCGATCGGCATCACCGTGACCGCTATCAACATCAGGGCGGTGCCGGACACGACGGGTGTGACCAACCGTCGCAGAAACGGAAGCCAGGCAGCCATTGCGAACTGAAAGAGCGACGAGACGACGATGAGGCTCGCCAGTGTCGCGAGCCCGGCTTCCGTCAGGGCGACGACCGAAATCGCGATGAAATGGGGACCGGCGCCGGTCATGAGAACGTGGCCGGCGCCGATCCGACCGACGTGAGCGGCCTGCAGGGCGGTGGTGACCCCGGCGATGATCAAGGCCGCGAAGACCGCCCAGGCAAGGTAGGAATCGTCCTCGCCGGCGGCCCGGACGATGATGGTCACCATCAGGACCGTATTGGCGAGGACGAGAACGACGCCCTGCATGGCGACGCCGAGCGTCACGAGGGGCGGGCACCTGTCGTCCGGCTCGTATCGGATGCGCCGGTTGACGCGAGCCTTGCCCATATCGTCCATCTACGGCGCAGACTCCTGGACCCCTTCCACGATGGTGCCGTCCCGCGTGCAAGCGCCGGCCGTCAGACGCAGGGACTCCTGGACCCTCGGATCCGCGGTAAACGCCTTTGCCGTCGCGAAATCGGCGAATCTGACGATGACGTTGCGGCTTCGGCCTTCGCCGGTCGTCTGCTCGCATCGGCCGCCTCGGGCCAGGAGCTCGCCGCCGAACTCGTTCAGCGCCTCCGCGACCGTCCCGATGTGCTTCTCGTAGACCTCGGCGTCATGAACGTCGACGCGCATGATGTAGTACGCTGGCATCTGTAGTCCTTCCAATGGTCGTCACCGACATGGTGAGGGGGAATTGACCCCGGTCGGGACGATCGAGCGGACAGCCTCCGCTCCCGTTCCCGAGCGGCTTCAACCGGCAGATGATACACGAGCGTCGGGTGCGTATGATACAGTGCGCGCCGGAGGGAAACCGATGAAACGCCTTGTCGTTGGTCTCGTGATAGCCGTCGCCGCCGTCCTTCTCGTCCCCGGCACCGGGCGCGTGACGCCCGCCCAGCAGGCGATGCCCTGGATGCGCGTCGACATTCTGGAAGTCCTCCCCCGCGAGGTGGACCAGTTCATCGAGGTGCAGAGCAGGGACGTCAATCAGGCCATGCAGCGCGCGGGGATACCGTGGCGCTCGGCGTGGCGCACGGCCGAGTTCGGAAACCTCTACGAATGGATGTTCGTGACGCCGATGGAGGATCTGGCCGATCTCGATCGCGGCGGTCTGCTGGCGCTCACCCAGGATCGACGGGACCTGGACCGCATCGACGAGCGCGTGCGCCGCACCATCTCCGGTCACCGGAGCTACGCGCTGCGTTATCGCCCCGAGTTGAGCGTCGAAGCCGAGAACGCGGGCGGCCTCTCGCTGGCCTGGATCACGACGCTCGAGGTGGCGCCGGGACGCCTCGCCGACTGGCAGGCCTTCATGCGGCAGCAACTTCCGCAGTTCCGCGGAAGCAACGTGGTATTCGGCATGTACGAGCGCTACCTCGGATCCGGAGCGGCCGTGTGGCAGCTCGTCGAGAACCACTCGAGCTTCACCGAGCTCGAGCGCCCCACCATCATGCAGCTCGCCCTCGGCGAGCGGACCAGCGACACCGCGGCCGGGCTGGCCGGCGTGGTCCTCTCGGTGGAACGCAACGTGTTGCGCTACGACCCCCGAATGAGCTATTCGGGCGCGGGAACGACATCCCAGGGCGGCCGGTTCCGCTAAGGAGTCTGCATCCGAGGGCGGCCGGTTCCGCTCCTTGACATGGACATATGGCTATGGCCAAATTGACCGCATGCAGACCATCGGAGCGGGCCGGTTCAAGAACGTCTGTCTGAAGTTGCTGGACGAGGTGGCCGCCACACGGACGCCCGTCGTCATCACGAAGCGCGGCCGGCCGGTCGCGCAACTCGTGCCCTACGTTGCGCCAGACCGGGTCGGCAGTCTCGCGGGGAGCATCCTGCGGGAGACCGGCGACCCTTGCGGCACCGGCGAGCGATGGGACGCGGATCGAGATGCGGGCGGTTCTTGACACCCACGCCTGGCTCTGGTGGGTCACGGACGACGCGAGGCTGCCGAACTCTGCGCGTCGCGAGGTCGAGCGCGCACGCGACGACGACACCCTCTGGCTGTCCGCGTTCTCGCTCTGGGAGGTGGCCAAGAAGGTGCAGAAAGGCCAGCTCCTCCTGGACCGTCCGCTCGACGACTGGTTCGACCGCGCCACGACGCCCGCCGGCCTGCACGTCGTCGACGCGACGCGTGCCGTCCTCGTCGAGAGCTGCCGACTGCCCGGCGGATTCGCCGGCGATCCCGCGGACGGGATCATCGTCGCCACCGCCCGTTCGCTCGGCGCCGCGCTGGTCACGAAGGACCGGCGAATTCGTGACTACGAGCACGTACGCACGGTCTGGTGAGTCCTGACCTCAGGATCGAGGCTCACTGCAGGCACCACGGCAAGCACGCGGAAGCCCCGGAGCTCGAAGCGGTCCAGACACGAGGCGGCGCGAGACGGACGGGCCCCGGCCGACCGGAATTCACCGGCGGGACGGCACCTGATACCATCGAGCGGAGACAGCGAGCCGCCGCCCCACCCATGCCCCCCGCCGAGATCTCCTATAATCGCTCGCGGTTCTCGACCCGCCTGCTCGAGGACAGGCTCTACACGGCCGGCCACAGCTGGCTGGAGCGGGAGGACGAGGAGGTGTGGCGGGTCGGGTTCACGAAGTTCGCGGTGCGCATGCTGGGCGAGATCGTCGAGCTCGGGTTCGAGACCGAGCCGGGCGCGACGGTGGAGACCGGCCAGGTCATCGGCTGGCTGGAAGGCTTCAAGGCGGTGACCGACATGTACTCGCCGCTGGGGGGCCGGTTCGAGGGGTTCAACCCCGCTGTGGACGAGGAGGCGGCGCTGCTGTCGAGAGACCCCTACCGCCGGGGCTGGCTCTTCCGGGTGCGCGGGCAGCCCGAAGACGACTGCCTCGACGTGCACGGCTACGTCAAGCTGCTCGACACGACGATCGACAAGATGCTGGGACGACGGCATGGCTGAGCCGGCGCGCTACGTCATGGTCGGCGGCTTCCTCGGGGCGGGGAAGACGACCGCGGTGGCGCGGCTCGCCCGGCACCTGACGGACCGGGGCAGGCGGGTCGGGCTGATCTGCAACGACCAGAGCAGCGGGCTGGTGGACACCACCCTGCTGCGGTCGCAGGGCTTCCCGGTCGAGGAGATCACCGGCGGCTGCTTCTGCTGCCGCTTCAACTCGCTGCTCGAGGCGGCCGAGAACCTGACCCGCGACTCGCGGCCCGACCTCTTCCTGGCCGAGCCGGTCGGCAGCTGCACCGACCTGGTGGCCACCGTCTCCTATCCGTTGCGCCGCATCTACGGCGACCGGTTCACGGTGGCGCCGCTGAGCGTCATGGTCGACCCGGTGCGGGCGGCCCGCATGGTGGGCCTGGCCGAGGGCCGCAGCTTCTCCGAGAAGGTGACCTACGTCTACCGCAAGCAGCTGCAGGAGGCGGACGTCATCGTCGTCAACAAGTGCGACGCGCACCCCGCGGATCTCCTCGATCGCCTGTCGGCGGCCCTCGCGGCAGAGTTCCCGCAGGCCACCGTCCTCACCTGCTCGGCCCGGACCGGCGCCGGCGTCGAGGCGTGGTTCGAGACGGTGCTCGCGGAGAATCCCGCGTCCCGGTCGCTGGAGATCGACTACGATATATACGCCGAGGGCGAGGCGCTGCTGGGCTGGCTGAACTGTACGGTTCAGCTCAGCGCGGAGAGCCCCTTCGACGGCAACCGGACGCTGGTCGATCTGGCCCGGCAGGTGCGCGAGCGGCTCGTGGCGGCCGGGGAGGAGATCGCCCATCTCAAGATGACGCTGGACGCGCGTGACGGGTCGGGCACGCTGTCGGTGGTGAGCCTCGTCGGCAGCGACCGCGAGCCGGATCTGCGCGAGTCGCTCCTCGACCGCATCGACGCGGGCGAGTTGGTGGTCAACCTGCGGGCCGAGACCGACCCGGTGCGGCTCGAGGCGGTGCTGCGCGAGACCCTGGGCGCCCTCGACGGCGTCGAGGCGCAGGTCGAGCACCTGGAGCAGCTGCGGCCGGGACGGCCGGTTCCCACGCACCGGATGGCGTGACGGCGCGGCGGATGGCGCGATGAAGATCCTCTACTGCAACTGCACCTACGCCAAGGTCGTGCCGGCCGACGTCAAGAAGGACGTGCTGCGCCGCCTCTGCGACTCGGGCCAGGCCTTCGACGCGGTGGCCGACCTCTGCGACATGTCGGCGCGCAAGGACGCGGCGTTGCGCAAGATCGCCGAGGGCGGCGACACGAAGATCGCGGCCTGCTATCCGCGCGCCGTGAAGTGGCTGTTCCACGCGGCGGGCACGCCGCTGCCGAGCGAGGGGGTCGACGTGCTGAACATGCGCGAGGACTCGGCCGAGGATATCGCGAAGGAACTGCTCGCATGAGCCGTACCGACCACGCCACGGGGGAGTTGCCCGCATGAGCCGCATCGAGGGACGCAACCTGCGGGTCGTGCTGTACGAGGGCCCGGGCAGCCAGGCCCTGGCCGACGACGAGCGCTTTCAGGCCCTTTCGGCCCTGCTCGACAACGGCTTCGAGGTCACCCGGCCGATCGCCGGCCAGGAGGTGGCCCCGGCCGACGACGCGCCGGTGCTGGTGCTGGGCAGGCTGGAAAACGCCCCCGCGGCGGATCCGGACCAGGAGGTGCACTTCCGCGACCTCGGCGAGGTCGACGCGCTCGAGGCGGCCCGCGAGGTGCGGGAGGCGGCGGGCGCACGGAAGCTCGAAGCGTGGAAGCCGTGGTTCCCGGTGATCGACTTCGATCGCTGCACCAACTGCATGCAGTGCCTGACGTTCTGCCTCTTCGACGTGTACGGGGTCGACGCGAAGAAGCAGATCACGGTGCAGAACCAGGACAACTGCAAGACCGACTGCCCGGCCTGCTCGCGCGTCTGCCCCGAGGTCGCCATCCTGTTCCCGAAGTACGGCAAGGGTCCCATCAACGGCGACGTCGTCCGCGAACAGGACGTGCAGCGCGAGGCGATGAAGGTGGACATCTCGACCCTGCTGGGAGGAGACCTCTACGGGTCGCTCCGCACCCGGCAGAGCGAGGCCCGGAAGCGCTTCTCGACCGAGCGCGACGAGTCGAAGGCCCTGCTCGAGCGCAAGCGCTGCCTCGGCAAGCTCAAGAAGGACCTCGACATTCCCGACGAGGTGCTGATGACCCTGCCCTCGGCCGAGGACATCGAGGAGCGGGCGGCCCGCGCCAAGGCGAAGATGGAGAAGCGCCTCGCACGCTCGCAGACGGTGCAGGACGCTCGGCCGGCGCCGACCGAGCGGGACTGGGGAATCTGATGTTGAGGGCGGCGGCCGGACTCGGCTATCGCACGATGCGCTCGACCGACGCGCGCCTGCTGTGGAAGTTCGCCTACAACTTCGGCTACAAGGGCGTCCGCTCGGTCCAGAAGTTCAAGAAGCGGCTGAAGGCCGGCGTCTCGTTCCCCCCGTTCCTCTACATCTCCATCACCAACGCCTGCAACCTGCGCTGCCAGGGGTGCTGGGTCGACGTCGACAAGCCCCAGCACCTGATCAGCTACGACGACCTGAACCGGCTCATCGACAACGCCAAGCAGCACGGCAACAGCTTCTTCGGCATCCTCGGGGGCGAGCCGTTCATGCACCCCGACCTCATCCGGGTCCTGAAGGCCCACCCCGACTGCTACTTCCAGATCTTCACCAACGGGCACCCCATCACCGACGCCACGGCCGAAGGGCTCCGGGAAGCCGGCAACGCGACGCCTCTCATCAGCGTGGAGGGGACCGAGTCGATCAGCGACGAGCGGCGCGGCCGCGAGGGGGTGCTGAACCGCACCCTCGAGGGCATCCGGACCAGCGTGCGCCACGGGCTCATCACCGGCGTCTGCACCAGCGTCTGCCAGTCGAACATCGACGACCTGGTGCGCGAGGCGTGGATCGACCGGCTGATCGGCATGGGGGTGCACTACTGCTGGTTCCACACCTACCGGGTGGTGGGGCCGGTCCCCAACCCCCAGCTCGCCCTGACCCCCGAGCAGGTGCTGTCGGTGCGGCGCTTCGTGATGGACATGCGCAACCGCAAGCCCATCGGCCTCATCGACGCCTACTGGGACGACAAGGGGCAGGCGCTGTGCCCGGCCGCGACCGGCATCAGCCACCACATCGGCCCGTTCGGCGACGTCGAGCCCTGCCCCATCATCCAGTTCGCGAACGAGAAGATTCAGGACAACGACGGCGACCTCTACAAGACGATGACGGAGTCGCCGCTGCTCGCCGACTTCCGCCGCACCGCGGCCGACGCGACGCGGGGCTGCATCGTGCTCGAGCGCCCCGACCTCCTCAGGGAGGTCGTCGAGCGGCACGGCGCAGGCGACACGACGATACGCCAGACCGCGGCCCCCGAGCTCGAGGCGCTGCGCTCGCGGCCCAGCCAGCACAACCCCGGGAACGAGATTCCCGAGGAGAACTGGGTCTATCGCTTTGCCAAGAAGCACTGGTTCTTCGGATTCGGTGCCTATACATAGAGGATCGATCGGATCCATGGCCACGGACACATCGAACTACGCCGCCGAAGCCCAGGTCATCCCCCTGTTGCAGCTCCCGGCCCAGGTGCCCCGGCAGACCTACCGGCAGGCGCAGTCGAACATCCCGGACGACAAGGCGGCGCGGGTCCGGCTGAAGCAGATCACGGAGGAGCACGTCAAGCGGACGGGCGCCGTCCCCCCGCTGACCCTCGACGAGCTGACCGAGCACACCGCGGCGGTGCTCGCCAAGGCCGGCCTCGACCCGATCTACGGCGACTATGCGTCCATCCTCGTCAGCAACGCCGCCTGGCGCGACTCGCTGGCCCGGATTCCCTACGAGCGCCGGCTCCTGCTGATCCCGAAGTGCCTGCGGGTGGAGGAGAAGTGCCCCGCCCCGTTCGACGAGTTCGGCCTGCTCTGCAAGGAGTGCGGGCTGTGCTCGATCCAGGACCTGACGGTCGAGGCCGAGCGGCTCGGCTACGCGGTGCTGGTGGCCGAGGGCTCGGCCATCGTCCGCTCGATGATCGAGACCGGCAAGATCGAGGCGATCGTCGGGGTGAGTTGCATCAACGTGCTCGAGAAGTGCTTCCCGCACATGGAGGCGGCGGCCATCCCCGGCGTGGCCATCCCCCTGCTGCAGGACGACTGCGTCAACACCACCGTGGACCTGGACTGGGTCTGGGACCTCATCCACCTGACGAGCGACGACAAGACGTACCGCTTGGACCTCGACGGGCTCAAGTCGACGGTCCGGAGCTGGTTCGACGCCGACGAGCTGGACGAGATCATGGGCCCGGTGGACGCCGACGACGCCACCGCCCGCATCGCCCGCGACTACCTCGAGAAGGGCGGCAAGCGCTGGCGCCCCTATCTCGCGGCGTGCACGTACATGGCCCTCGAGACCGACCGCCGCGGTACCGAGCCGGACCTGCCGGCGGCGGTCCGGAAGGCGGCGGTGGCCATCGAGTGCTTCCACAAGGCCTCGCTCATCCACGACGACATCGAGGACGGCGACGAACGCCGCTACGACAGCCCCGCCCTGCACGCGGAGGTGGGGGTGCCGGTGGCCCTCAACGCCGGCGACTTCCTGGTGGGCGAAGGCTACCGGCTGCTCGCCGAGGCGGGCCACCCCGAGGCCGTCGCGATCGCGGCCGAGGGCCACGTGACCTTGAGCCGCGGCCAGGGCCGCGAGCTGCTGTGGGCCCGCGACCCGCAGCCGCTGGCGTCGCTGCAGGTGCTCGACATCTTCCGGCAGAAGACGGCGGCGGCCTTCGAGGTGGCGCTGCGCATCGGGGCCGTCCTCGGCGGCGCCGACGCGGCGACGCACGACGTGCTGCGCAAGTACAGCGAGTCGCTGGGCATCGCCTACCAGATCAAGGACGACATCGACGACTTCAAGGGCGAGGCCGACTCGAACGACCTCGAGCAGGTGCGCCTGTCGCTCATCATGACCATCGCCCACAAGCGCGCCGAGGGCGCCGACCGCGATCGCGTCGCGGCGGCCATCCGGTCGGGCGCGGTCGACGGCGGGGAGGAGCTGCGCCGCATCGCCGAGCAGTACGGCGTGCTCGACAAGTCCGAGGACCTGCTGGCCGCCTACCGGGAGGACGCGGTCCGCTCGCTACGGTTCCTGGCGAGCCCGACCCTCAAGGGCCTGATGCGCCGCATCGTGGGCAAGATCTTCGGCGAGACCTTGATCGAGGGCTACTGCAGTGAGTTTGAGACTCGAAATGCTGCAAGTCGCGCGGCTGGCGCCGAAGCTGCTGCAGGAAGCCTCTGACCCCGTCGCCCGGTTCCTCCACTCCCAGTTCAACCACGACGGCGGCGCCGCCGACCGCTCGGGGCGGAGCGATCTCTACTACACGGTCTTCGCGCTCGAGGGCCTCATCGCGCTGCAGCACGATCCCCCGCCCGGCGTCCGCGGCTTCCTCGAGTCGTTCGGAGATGGGCACGACCTCGACCTCGTGCACCTGTGCTGCCTCGCCCGGTGCTGGGCGGCGGTGAAGCAGCCGGGCCCCGACCTCGCCCCCCGGATCCGCGCGCAGTGGGACCGCGGCAGCGTCTATCACAGCTTCCTGGCGTGGGGCGCGCTGGAGGACCTGGGGCAGCGGCCGGAGCCGTTCGCGGTGCCGGGCGACACCGGCGTCCGCACCACGCCGACGACGGCGGCGGCGGTGACCCTGCTTCGCCGGATGGGCGTCCCGGCTCCCCCGGAGGCGACCCGGTGGCTGCTGGCGCGGGCGCATCCCGAGGGCGGGTTCCTCGCCACCGACGCAGCTCCCATGCCCGACCTGCTGTCGACGGCCACCGCCCTGCACGCCCTCGCGGGCGAGCACGTCCCGTTCGCGCACCTGAAGGAAACGACCCTCGACTTCCTCGACACGCTGTGGACCGGCAAGGCGTTCTGCGGCACCTGGGCCGACGATGAACCCGACTCCGAGTACACCTGGTACGCGCTCCTCGCCATGGGCCACCTCAGCCTTGCGTGAGCGGCAACGCGTTCCGAGACCCCCGGGCCGACGATGAACCCGACTCCGAGCACACCCGCCACACGCTCCTCGCCATGGGCCACCTCAGCCTTGCGTGAGCGGCTGCTCGCCGCCCGCGCGCCGGCCGGCCACTGGGAGGGCGAGCTGTCGTCGAGCCCCCTCTCGACCGCCACCGCGGTGACCGCGCTGAGCATCGCGGGGGGTCACGAGGGGCTCGTGCGCGGCGGGCTCAGGTGGCTGGCCGCCCACCAGAACCCGGACGGCGGCTTCGGGGACGCCGACGGATGCCCCAGCAACATCAGCACCACGACCCTCGCGTGGGCGACCCTCGGCCAGCACCGGGCGGTGGGCACGGAGCGGACGGAAGCGTGGCTCTCGCGGCGCGTCGGCCCCCTGACGGCCGAGTCGCTGGCCGCCGCCATCACCCACGTGTACGGCGACGACCGCACCTTCGCGGTCCCCATCCTCACCCACTGCGCGCTCGCCGGACGCTTCGGCTGGGAGCACGTGCCGGTGCTGCCGTTCGAGCTCGCGGCGCTGCCCCACGCGTGGTTCAAGTGGGTCGGGCTGCCGGTGGTGAGCTACGCGCTGCCCGCCCTGATCGCGATCGGACAGGCGCAGCACCACCACCATCCCACCGCGAGCCGGGCCGGGCGGGCGTTGCGCGATGCGGTGCGCGCGCGCACGTTGCGCATCCTCGAGTCGATCCAGCCCGCGTCGGGCGGGTTCCTCGAGGCCGCCCCCCTGACGAGCTTCGTCACCATGGCCCTCGCCGGCAGCGGGCTCGCCGGCCACCCCGTGGCCCGGCAGGGCGTCGCGTTCCTCACCGGCTCGGTCCGCGAGGACGGAAGCTGGCCCATCGACACCAACCTCGCCACGTGGCTGACCACGCTCTCGATCAACGCCCTCGGGGGGGCGGCGTTCACCGCCGAGGAACGGCGCTACCTGCGGCGCTGGCTGCTCGACCAGCAGTACCGCGTCGTGCATCCCTACACGCAGTCGGCCGCCGGCGGCTGGGCGTGGACCGACCTGTCGGGCGGCGTGCCGGACGGTGACGACACTCCCGGGGCCCTGCTGGCCTTGGCCGAGCTGCAAACGGCGGGCGAAAACGCGGCCGCCTCGTCGACATCGTCGGGGGCAGCGGCGGCCGAACGTTTCCCGCGGGACGCGACCGGCGAGAACGCGCCCGCCTCGGCAACGTCGTCGGGCGTAGCGGCGGCTGCGCGTTCCGCACTGGACGCGACCGGCGATAACGTGCCCGCCTCGCCGATGTCCGGCGTAGCGGCGGCCGAGGGCTCTCCAGCCGGTCGAACGCCGCGGGGCGTTCGCCGCGGGTTCCCGGGTCACGATGCCGAGATCCTGGCCGCGGCCGCGGCCGGCGTCGCCTGGCTGATCGACCTGCAGAACGACGACGGCGGCATCCCGACGTTCTGCCGGGGCTGGGGCCGGCTGCCGTTCGACCAGAGCAGCCCCGACCTCACCGCCCACGCTCTGCGGGCTTGGCGGGTGTGGCGGACGGTGGACCCGCGGGTCGACCGCGCGATGGAGCGGGCCGTCGCGTATCTGGTGCGCAACCAGCGATCGGACGGGTCGTGGGTTCCGCTGTGGTTCGGCAACCCGTGGACCCCGGACCAGACCAACCCCGTCTACGGCACGGCCCGGGTCCTCGAGTGCGGCGACCTCCTGCCGGCGGCAGCGAGACGGCGCGGCCGGCGGTTCCTGCGGACGATGCAGCAGGACGACGGCAGCTTCGGCACCATCGAGGAGACCGCCCTCGCGGTCGCCGCCACCGGCGACGCCCGCGGCCGCCACTGGCTCCTGGCGCGCACCGCGTTCGACCCCGCGCCCATCGGGCTCTACTTCGCGAAGCTCTGGTACTTCGAGAAGCTCTATCCGCTGATCTTCACGGTGGCCGCGCTGAGGACGCGGGGCGGAACGGCGCCCGGCGCCGAGACCGGCGAGGCGCCCGTCCGGAAGGGCGCGACGCGGCGCGGAGGATGATCGACAATGGCCGATGGCGGGCGAACCCCGGGACGGCCCGGACGAAGGCAGCCGGGTTACCGCAAGGGACTCACGGAGATACTCCCTTGATCTACCTGGACCACAACGCCACGACGCCCCTCGACCCCCGGGTCCTCGACGCGATGCTGCCGTTCCTCACCGATCGCTTCGGGAACGCGGCGAGCCGCCATCACGCCCTGGGCTGCGACGCGGCGACCGCGGTCGAGGTCGCGCGCGAACAGGCCGCGTCGGTCATCGGCGCCGATCCGCGCGAGATCGTCTGGACGAGCGGCGCGACCGAGTCGGACAACCTGGCCCTGCAGGGGGTCGCCGGCGCGCCGGCGTACGCGAAGAAGCGCCACGTCGTGACGGTGACGACCGAGCACCGCGCCGTCCTCGACGCCTGCGAGCACCTGGAGCGACAGGGAATCGACGTCACGTATCTCGGGGTCGACGGCGCCGGGCGACTGGACCTCGACCGCCTCGCCAACGCCATCACGGAGCGGACCCTGCTCGTCTCCGTCATGCACGCCAACAACGAGACCGGCGTCGTGCACCCCATCGCCCGCATCGGCGCCCTGTGCCGCGAGCGGGGGGTCATCTTCCACACCGACGCCACCCAGTCCTGGGGCAAGGAGCGCATCGACGTGAACGCCATGCACGTCGACCTGCTGAGCGCCAGCGCCCACAAGCTCCACGGGCCGAAGGGCGTCGGCATGCTCTTCGTCCGGCGCCGCGGCCCCCGGGTGCGCTGCGAGCCGCTGCTGCACGGCGGCGGCCACGAGCGCGGCCTGCGCTCGGGCACCCTCAACGTGCCCGGCATCGTGGGCATGGGGGTCGCGGCCAAGCTGGCCGGAGGCGGCGACGCCGTGCGGGCCCTCCGGGACCGCCTGGAGACCGGCGTCGAGTCGCGCGTGGACGGCGTCGCGGTCAACGGCCGCCGGGCCGAGCGCCTTGCGAACACCACGAACCTCAGCTTCGCCGGGGTGGACGGGGCGAAGCTGATGAAGCGGATGCCCGACGTGGCGGTGTCGTCGAGCTCCGCCTGCACCAGCGCCGCCCTGCAGCCCAGCTACGTCCTCGGCGCCATGGGCTGCGACGACGCGCGCATCCGGGGCAGCGTCCGCTTCTCGCTCGGCCGCTTCAATACCGCCGACGAGATCGAGACCGCCATCGAGACCGTCGCCGCGGCGGTGGCGGCGTTGCGGCGTGGACAGATCGCCGTCCCGTGATAGGCTGGCGGGCGCGAGGGAACCAGGGGAAGGAGCGTGGCATGACCGCCAGACGGCTGCTCGGCGTCGTGGTCGGACTCGCAAGCGTGCTGTGCCTTCCCCTTCTCGCGGAGGCGCAGGAGACCACCCGGGGCTACGCCCCGGCAACCCTCCCCCGCACCATTCCGATCTTCCCGCTGCCGGACGTCATGCTGTTCCCCGGCGCGACCCGCCCCCTGCACATCTTCGAGGCGCGTTACCGCGAGATGATCGCGGACGCGATGGAAGGCGACCGCCTCATCGGGATGGTGATGCTGCAGCCCGGCTACGAGGCCGACTACGAGGGGCGCCCCCCCGTCCATCCCGTCGGCTGCGTCGGGGTCATCGCCGAAGCCACGGAGCTCCCGGACGGCCGCTACAACATCCTGCTCGGCGGCCTGACCAAGTTCCGGATCGTGCGCGAGGACGACAGCCGCGCCTACCGGCTCGCCGACGTCGAGCCGATCAGCGAGGCCATCAGCACCGCCGACCGGAGCCGGTTGCGCGACGTGCGTGAAGACCTCGCGGCCCTGATTCCCCTCGGCATCCCCGGGCTTCAGGTGCCGGACGGCCTCGACGACGAGGACCTCGTCAACGGCATCTCGCAGCTCATCGACATCGCCCCCGCCGACCGGCTGGGGCTGCTCGAGCAGCCGGGGCCGCTGGCGCGGGCGGAAGCCCTCATCGACCTCATCTACATCCGCTCGGCGCTCCGGCAGTGAACGCCGACCGACGTCCGTGAAGCTGCTCGTCTACCTGTGGGCGCCGTTCGCGAACCTGCTCTGGTACGCCCACACGGTGGTCATGGCGAGCCTGTCGTTCCTCATCTGGCCCTTCGACCGCACCGGCGACCGGCAGTTCTGGTGCGCGCGCTGGTGGTGCCGGCTGGTGGCGTGGTCCATCTTCGCCCGCATCCGGGTGCACGGCACGGAGCGGGTGCGGCGGGACCGGAGCTACGTGTACGTGGCGAACCACGCGAGCCTCATCGACACCCCGGCCCTGTTCGCCTATCTGCCGCACCCGTTCCGCATCGTGGCGAAGCGCAGCCTCTTCTACGTCCCGTTCATGGGCTGGCACCTCTGGACGGCGGGGCACTTCCCGATCGACCGCGGCGACCCGCGCCAGACGGCGCGCAGCCTGCGCCGGGTCATCGACGGCGTGCGGAACGGCCGCTCGCTGGCGGGGTTCCCCGAGGGCACCCGGACCCGCGACGGCCGACTTCAGACGTTCCAGCCGGGCCTGTTCCGTATCGCCCTCAAGGCCGGCGTGCCCGTCGTGCCCGTCACCATCCTGGGCACGTTCGCCCTCCTGCCCCGGACCACCCTGGCCCCGCGGCCCGGCTCGGTCGACGTGATCGTAGGAGAGCCGATCGCCACCGCCGACTACGGCGACCGGGGCGTGGGCCGGTTGATGGACCGCACGCGGGCGGTGATACAGCAGACGCTCGAAGCGGGTCCGCCCGACCGGCACGGATGAGCAGCCCGCGGCGCAAGCCTTGGGAGCTCCGAGACTTCCGACCCGGCCCCAGGGTCGCGCGGCGACGATTCCCCGCCGAGGCTTGCCAATCCCCCGCACAACGGGTAGCCTGATACGGCTACAAACCACGAAGGAGCCTTCATGCGCACGCTGCTCGCCGTTCTCTCGTTGCTGGTGGTCGGCCTCGGGGTCCACACCGCCGTGCAGACCCAGGAACCGGTCATCGAGGTCTACAAGTCACCCACCTGAGGGTGCTGCGTGGGATGGGTCTTGCATCTCAAGGAAGCGGGTTTCAACGTACGAACCACCGACGTGCCTGACGTGACGCCGCTCAAGCAGGAGAAGGGGATTCCGCAGCGGCTGTTCTCGTGCCACACGGGCCTCGTCGACGGTTACGTCATCGAAGGCCATGTGCCGGCCGAGGACATCCGGCGGCTGCTCGACGAGCGCCCCGACGTCGCGGGCATCTCGGTGCCGGGCATGCCCATGGGATCGCCCGGCATGGAGGGGCCGAAGTCGCTCTACCGGGAGTACCCGGTCATCTCGTTCACCGACGACGGCGAGCTGGCGCTCTACAACACCCACACGCCGCAATAGCGGCGACAGCGGACCGGAGCTGCGCGCCCTCGGGGAAGCCATCGTGAAGCACCGTTCCTCGAGGGCGCGTCTCCTTGTACGCATCCGCCTCGTCGCTGCGCGGGCTTCCGCCTGCGCCAGTCGCGCCCGTCCCGGCCGCCGGCGCTCTCGGCCCGCCGCCTCGTCCCGGTTGTCGGTCGCCGTCTCCTGACCCGAGGGTGGGATGCCTCCGCACGCGTATCCGCCCGCCGAGGGAGCACCGCAACAGGCGGCGGCGATCCCTTTCAGACACCGCAGCGGCGCGGTCGAGGTTTGCCTGATCACGACCGTCCAGGCCGGCCGATGGACCGTCCCCAAGGGGTTCATCGATCCCGGAGAGACCGCGCCGGAGACCGCGGTCAAGGAGGCTCGCGAGGAGGCGGGCCTTCACGGGCGTGTCGTGGGCGGCCCGGTCGGTTACTATGACATCACCAAGGAGGGCGGCCGTTACCGCGTCGCCGTCTACCTGATGCACGTCGATCGGGTGGACGACACCTGGGAGGAGCAATCCCTCCGGGAGCGGCGCTGGACCACCGTTCGTCAGGCGGAGGAACTGCTCGCCGGCCGGCCGGTCGAGGCCGTGTTCCGGCGGGCGCTGACCCACATCAACCGCGAGGAACCATCATGACCGTCAAGACCCGTCATCTCGTCATCTTCGTCGCCGCCGTGTTCGTGGCCGGCTTCGCGGCCGGGACCCTGTGGCAGGCGGACACCGCCGTCCACGCCCAGGGGGAGAAGGTCTTCGAGCTCAGGACCTACACCGCGCCCGAGGGCAAGCTGCCGAACCTGGAGGCCCGGTTCCGCGACCACACGATGCGCATCTTCGAGAAGCACGGCATGAGCAACGTGGGCTACTGGGTGCCGCAGGACGCCCCGGCCTCGGACAACACGCTCATCTACATCATCTCGCACGACAGCCGCGAGCAGGCGGCGGCGAACTGGGACAGCTTCCGCGCCGACCCCGAGTGGGCGGAGGTGTCCCGCGCGTCGCAGGTCGACGGCCGCATCGTGAGCGGCGTCGAAGCGGTGTTCATGGACGCGACCGACTACTCGCCCCTGAACTAGGGGTCCACCCCGCCTGAACGGCGCCGGCGCCCCGCTCCGCCCTGCCGCGGGGACGGGACGCCGGCGCGGCCACTCCGAGGAGAAACGCGTGAGCGAGGCAGACGGATACGTCGTCATCTCCATCGTGCAGGGCCAGTTCGTCGAGGCCCAGATCAAGGCGTTCCTCGAAGCCCACGACATCCCCTGCGAGCTTCGCGGCGAGGCGTTGCGGGTGACCCACGCCATCTCCGTCGACGGCATCGGCGCGGCCGAGGTGCTGGTGCCGGCGGACCGGGCCGAGGAGGCGCGCGACCTCCTGGCGCGGGCCGAGCGCGGCGAGCTCGCCATCGACGACCCGCCGGCGGAGGCGCCCGCCGAGTCCTGACCGGCCGCGACGATGAACGACTCCGTCCAGCTCATCCCCCTGACGCGGCTCGCCCTCGCGTTCCTGCCCGTCCTCGCCGTCCTCGTCATCATCCACCGCTGGTCGCTGGGCACCCGCACCGCGGTGATCGCGGTGCTGCGCATGGTCACCCAGCTCCTGCTCGTGGGCTACGTGCTGACGTTCATCTTCGGGTCGGAGCGGGCGATGGTGACCCTCGCGGTGGTCGGCGTCATGCTCGCCGTCGGCGGCTGGATCGCGCTGCGTCCCCTCGGGGACGAACGGGCGGGCCGCTATCCGGCGGTGCTCGCCGCCATCAGCCTCGGCGCCCTGACGGTGCTGGCCCTGGTGACGCAGGGCGTGCTCGGTGCGAGCCCCTGGCACGACGCCAGCGTGGTCGTCCCCCTCGCCGGCATGATCATCGCCAACTCGATGAACACCGTCAGCCTCGCGGCCGAGCGGTTCCGGACCGAGCGCGGGCGCGGCGCGACCTACCCCGAGGCACGGCACGCGGCCATGAGCACGGCCCTGATCCCGATGACCAACTCGCTGCTCGCGGTGGGGCTGGTGTCGCTGCCGGGGATGATGACCGGGCAGATCCTGTCCGGCGTCGCCCCCCTCGTGGCGGTGCGCTACCAGGTCCTCGTGATGTGCATGATCTTCGGGTCGGCGGGCCTCGCCACGAGCTGCTACCTCGTGCTGCAGCGGCCCCGCTGACGTCCGCCGCGTCATTGTCCGGGCGGCGGGCCTGACGACTGCCACCGTGCGGCAACGTCCCCGCCGACACCTCCTCTGCCCGCGCCCCGCCGAGGCCCCGGCCAGGATGGATTGAGGGCCGGGTCGGGGGCCGCGGTGGGAATCGACGGCCGCCGAGGCGAAGCAGCGGTCAGCGTGGCTCGACGGACTCCGCGGCCGGCCCGAACACCCGATCGAAGTTCCCCGCGAAGATCGCGGTACGAGCGGAAGCGTCCAGACCGATAGCGTCGACCGCCTCTCGTTGAGCCTCCCAGACCGACCGCTGCCATCCCCGCGGGAAGAAGGACGAGTCCGAGCCGAACAGGATCCGCTCGGGACCGAGGACGGCGAGGGCCTGCCGGAACACGCCGTCGAGCGTGAGAGGCGGCGCCTGGTACTTCACCCAGCCGTTCGAGCTCGACGTGTCGACGTGGAGGTTGGGACAGAGGTCGGCCGCCATCAGCGTCTCGCGGAAGAGGCCGGCCCCGAAGTGGGGGACGACCACCGGCACCGACGGGAACGCCGCCGCGGCCGGCACGAGGTCGAGCGGGTTGCCCCGCCGTACGTCGAACCGAGACGGCAGCCCGAGCTTCCGACGGACCCCGACCGAGAGGACCCCGCAGTGCACGAACACCGCCCGGCCGTGCTCGGCCGCCGCCTCGAAGACCGCGAAAACCCGCGCGTCGTCGAGCGCGAAGTGGTGCATGGCGGGAAAGAGGCAAGCGCAGCGCAGCCCGTGCTCGCCGAACGCCCGGCCGAGACGGCCGGGCACATCGGGCGCCGTCGGGTTGAACATGAAGCTGCCCGCGAGCCGCGCCGGGTGCCTCGCCACCGCCGCCGCGACCGACCCTTCGTCGCCGGGGACGCTCGCCATCAGCGCCGCGCGCTCCACCCCGTGACGGTCGAGCTCGTCCACCCAGCGGTCCGCGAGGGCGGCGGGGCTTCCCGGCGCGTCCCACCCCAGCCGCGCCGGCAGATCGACGGCGGGGTCGGCCGCGGGCGGCGCGGCCGGGTCCTTGGCCAGCGTCTCGAAGAAGCCGGCCGAGAAGAAGTGGCAATGGGCGTCGTTGAGCATGTCCGGCTCGATGTTAGCGTGCCCGCCCGCGCGAGTCGAATCGACCGGTCATACCGATGATCTCGACGCGCAACCGGCGCACTCCCGCCGGCGTCAGGGCTTCGGCCCGAGCTCGCAGGCGCCGACACTCCTCAGGGGCAGGGCGGTGATGGCGTCGGCGAGCGGGTACTCCCGATCGCCGGGATAGACCACCCACAGGTGCTCCAGCCCCAGGTCGTCGATGACGACGTGCATCGACTTCGTGGTGCGCGGCGCGTCGGTGCACTTGAACTCGAAGCCCCAACGCCGGCCGCGTCGCAACAACAGCAGATCCAGCTCGGCACCGCGGTGGGTGGCATAGAAGTACGCGTCGCGCTCGCCGTGCGCCAGCAGGGTCTGCTCGAGGGCGAACCCTTCCCAGCTCGCGCCGTAGCGCGGGTGCGCCGTCAGATCCCGCATCGCCTGCACGCCCAGCAGGAAATGCAGCACCCCGCTGTCGCGCAGGTAGACCTTGGGCGACTTGACGAGACGCTTGCCGAGGTTCTCGAACCAGGGCGGCAGCACGCGAATCATGAACGCCCCCGCCAGCAGATCGCGGTAGTGGTTCACCGCGGTGACGCTCACGTCCATCGAGCGCGCCACGTCCGACGCGTTCCAGACCTGACCGTGCCCGTGCGCCAGCATCCGCCAGAACCGGCCGAGGGCGGCGGGAGACACCCTCGAACCCAGCCCGGGGATGTCCCGCTCGAGAAACGTGCGGGAGAACGAGTCCATCCATCGCGTCCACGCCGCGGCGGACGGCGCGAGGAAGGCCCGGGGGAAGCCGCCGCGCATCCAGAGCCGATCCTGGTGATCAGGGCCCGCCTCGGCCAGCGAGAAGCCGCCCACCTCCACGAAGAGCATCCTCCCCGCCAGCGTCTCGGACACGCCCTTGACCAGATCGAGGGACGCGCTGCCCAACAGCAGGAACACCGCGCGCCGGTCGGGGTCGTCGCAGACCGGCCGCAGCACCTCGAACAGGCCCCGCATCCGCTGCACCTCGTCGAGGACGACGAGGCCCTCGCCGGCGCGGAGCAGCCGCTCGGGCGTGGCGGACAGCGCCTCGCGGTCTGCCGCCACCTCCAGATCGAAGACCACCGACGGCCCCCGCCATGCCGACAGCACCTGTCGGGCCAGCGTCGTCTTGCCCACCTGTCTGGCTCCCAGCAGGGCCACCACCGGCGCCTCAGAGAGCCCGCCGGCGACGGCGTCGATCAGGGCGTGACGCGCTATATATCGTTGCATATTCAACTATTATAGTGAGATATTCAACGATAAATCGCAATTCACCCCCCTGCCTCGTCCCATGCGTCGCGCCCGCTGACCTTGCTTGCCGAGAGGAGTCATGCTTCCATGACAAGCATGGCCCGGCATCCGAAGATGAGACGTACCGGCGGCGTGTTGTCGGTGATCGCGGTGTGTGTAACGGCGGCAATCGCTGTCACCGGTTTCGGTCAACAGCGACCCGCGGCACTGCCTCCATCCGCTTACGTTGAGGACTTCGATTCGGCCTGGACGTTCTGGGGCAACCCGCCCTGATTCGGGCATGGGACGCCGCACTCGAGGCACTCCGCGAGACGGACGGGCTGATCCTCGATCTCCGGGATACACCGAGCGGGGGCGACACGATCGTTGCACGCCCGCTCCTGGGCCGACTCGTGGCGGAGTCCCGGCCCTATCAGCGCCACGAGATTCCGGCCGAGGACCGCGCCTGGGCAGAGAACGCGGAGCCGCGTGGCCCCTTCACCTACGACAGACCGATCGCCGTGCTGGTCGGCCGCTGGACCGGCAGCATGGGCGAGGGTGTCGCGATCGGCCTCGACGGGATGGACCGCGCGACCGTGTTCGGGTCCACGATGGCGGGGCTGCGCGGCGCTCTGTACAGCCACTCGCTCAAGCACACCGGAATTCAGGTCCGCGTGCCGGCAGAGCGGCTGCACCACGTCGACGGGACGCCGCGCGAGGCGTTCGTACCGCCGATCCTGGTCGAAGCGACTTCATTGGGTGAGGACGCGGTGCTCGAAGAGGCACTTCACTGGCTGCAAGGGCAACTCCGGCCCGCAGTTTCGGAGCCAAGAAACGGCTCAACTCGTTGAGAAATCTGATCACGGCCGCCGCACCGCAGCACGACGACGTGACCGCCATGGTGGTTGTCGTATCGGCCGCCCGCGGCATGACGATCGAACGCGTCCCATCTCCCGGACGTCGGTGACCAGCAGCGCCGCGTGCTCGCACCGTCTGCGGCGCACACTCCTTCACACGGCAGCAAGCTCTCGAGCCGTGCCTTCCGGCCCTCCCGCCCTTGCCCTTGCTTACCGAGAGGACTCGTGCCACAATGCACGGTAACCGAGAGGAATGGGAGCACGTCATGCCCTTCCAACGATGGCTGTACGGGTGGCGGGTCCGGTTGCGGAACCTCCTCGACCGGGACCGCGCCGACCGCGAGCTGGACGACGAGCTGCGGCACCATGTCGCGCTCGAGACGGAGGCCCGTCGCGCGAGGGGCGCCCCGCCGGCGGAGGCGCGCCGGCAGGCGCTGGCGACCCTCGGCGGCCTCGAGTCGACCCGGAGCCACGTTCGCGAGGCGCGGTTCGGCGCGGCACTGGAACACCTGCTGCAGGACACCCGCTACGCGTGCCGCACCCTCGGGCGGAGCCCCGGTCTCACCGCGGCGGCGACCGCCACCCTGGCCCTGGCCATCGGCGCCAACGTCGTGATGTTCAGTGTCCTGAACACGGTGCTGCTCCGCCCGCTGCCCTACCCTTCGCCGGCCGAGCTGGTCATGCTGTGGACCGAGGCGCCGGGCCAGGATCTTCGAGAGGACCGGTCGGCGTACTGGAACGTCGAGGAGTGGCGCCGCCAGAGCCGGAGCTTCACGGACCTCGCGGTCTTCGACGGCGTGTCGGCGACCCTGACCCATGCCGGCGAGACCCGGCGGGTTCGCGGAGCACGGGTCTCGCCCAATCTGTTTCCCCTGCTCGGCATCGAGCCGCGGCACGGGCGCAGCTTCTCTGCCGCCGAGGCGGTGGAGCGGCGGCGTGTCGCGGTCATCAGCCATCGCTTCTGGCTGGCGCGGTTCGGGGGCTCGCTCGACGCGCTCGGCGCGTCCGTCGATCTCGACGGGCAGGCGTCCTGCGTCGTCGGCATCCTGCCCGAGGGGTTCCGGTTCGCGAGCCTCGACGCCGACGTCTTCGAGCCGCACACGCTGTTTCCCGACTGGGAGGCCCGCCGCCTCGTCCGCGGGCGCGACTCGTGGTTCGTGGTCGGGCGGCTGCGGCCGGACGTCACCGTCGACGAAGCGCAGACGGAGATGAGCGCGATCGCCGGTCGCCTCGACACGCAGATGACGGCGGCGGAACGAAACCGGGGCGTTCGCGTCGTCCCCCTGAGCCGCCACGTGGTCGGGGCGCGGTCGCGGCTCGCGCTGTGGATGCTGGCGGCGGCGGTGGCGTGCGTGCTGCTGATCGCCGCCGCCAACGTCGCGAACCTCTGGCTGACCCGGAGCCTCGGCCGGGGCCGGGACGTGGCCCTGCGGGCCGCCCTCGGCGCGAGCCCCGCCCGCATCGTCGGGCAGCACCTGACCGAGGGCACCACCCTCGCGGCGGGCGCCGGGGTCGTCGGCACCCTGCTCGCGCTGGCCGGCCTGGGACTCGTGCGCACCCTCGGCGGGGTCGAGGTGGCCCGCCTCGACGAGGTGCGCCTCGACCCGGGCGTGCTCGGCTGGTCGCTGGCCCTGACGCTGCTGACGGGGATGGCGGTGGGGCTCGCGCCCGCGCTCCTCTGGCGCCGGGGCCTGCGGTCCTTCGGTGACGCCAGCCGGCGAGGCGTCGCGGGCAGCGTGGCGGCCAGGACGATCCGGCGGGGGCTTCTCGTGGCCGAGGTGGCCCTGACCATCGTGCTCCTGGTCGGCGCCGGGCTGTTGCTGCGCAGCTGGTGGCAGGTCGAGGGCGTCGACCCGGGCTTCCGGCCCGAACGGGTCCTGGCCCTGCAGCTCGGGGCGCCGGTCGGCATGGCCCCGGCCCAACGCGCCGACTTCTACCGCCGGGTGCTCGAACGGATCGAGTCGCTGCCGGGGGTGGAGCGCGCCGGCTTCATCAGCGACGCCTTCATCACGAGCAGCCCCGAGCGGACCCTCACCACCGAGGGCGGCGGCGAGGCGGTGTCCGAGCGCCTGCAGTTCCGCAGCGACGAGGTCAGCGACGGGTTGTTCCAGGCCCTCGGCACGCGCCTGCTCGCCGGCCGTTTCCTCTCGCCACGCGACGGCCCCGAGTCGCCGCGGGTCGCGTTGGTCAACGCCGCGCTGGCGCGCCGCCTGTGGCCGGACGGCGCCGTTGGCCGGCGCTTCAAGCGCGGACCGGCGGACGCCGCCGGCCCCTGGCTGACCGTCGTCGGCGTCGTCGACGACATGCGCCGCCAGGGCCTGGAGTCCGAGCCGATTCCCCAGGTCTTCGAGCCCGTCGCCCAGAACCCGTCGGGGGCCGGGTTCCTGCTCGCCCGCACCGCGCGCGAGGACCCGCTGGACCTCGCGGCGACGGTGCAGGCGGCGGTGTGGCAGCTCGATCGCCGCGCTCCCCTCTACGAGGTGTCGACCCTGGAGTCGCGGATCGGGGCGTTCTACGCGCCCCGCCGTCTCCAGACGTCGATCGTGGCCGGGTTCGCGGCGGTCGCGCTGCTGATGGCGGCCATCGGCATCTACGGGCTCATCCACTATGCCGTCTCGACCCGCACCAAGGAGATCGCGATCCGCATGGCCGTCGGCGCCGACACCCGCGACATCTTCCGGATGGTCGTCGGCGAGGGGCTGGGGCTGAGCGCGGCGGGGCTCGCGCTCGGGCTCGTCGGGGGCGCCGCGGTGGGCCGGGGCGTCCGCAACCTGCTGTTCGGGGTGGGGGCCCTCGACCCCGCGACCTTCGCCGCCGGGTCGGCGCTGCTGCTCTCGGTGGCTCTCGCCGCGTGCTGGGTTCCCGCCCGCCGCGCGATGCGGGTCGAGCCGATCGTCGCGCTGCGCGAGGACTGACGGCGAGGGAGAAAGACGTCGCCGCTCACGGGCCGTCGAACCAGCCGCCGTCGCCGGCGGTTTCGCCAAGACGCGAGGCGGCGAGAAGGCGTCGCCGCGGCGACCGGAGGCCGTCGAACCTGTTGCACGGAACGCCGGCTGACAGAACGGAGGCGGGTCATGTCTTTCGAGCGATGGCTGTACGCATGGCGGGTCCGGTTGCGCGCACTCTTCCACCGGGACCGCGTCGACCGCGAGCTGGACGACGAGCTGCGGCATCACGTCTCGCTCGAGACGGAGGCCCGCCGGGCGCAGGGCGTCCCGCCGCACGAGGCGCGGCGGCAGGCCCTGGCGACCCTCGGCGGTCTCGAGTCGGCCCGTAACCACGTGCGCGACGCGCGGTTCGGCGCGACCCTCGAGCACACGCTGCAGGACGTCCGCTACGTCCTGCGGGTCCTGCGACGGAACCCGGGGTTCACGGCGACCACGGTCCTGACCCTTACCCTCGCGATCAGCGCGACCACTGCCACCTTCTCGGTGGTCGACGCGGTGCTGCTGCAGCCGCCGCCCTTTCCCGAGCCGGAGCGTCTGGTCACGTTGTGGGAGACGGACCCCGAGAACGGCAACCGGCCCGCCGAGGCCGCCCCCGCGAACTTCCTCGACTGGCGCGAGCAGGCGACGAGCTTCGAGCACGTCGCGGCCCTCGACCCGTGGTCGGTCGACCTCACCGGCGCCGACGCGCCCGAGGTGCTCTACGGGTGGCAAGTCACGGAAGGGTTCTTCGAGGCCCTCGGCGCCGGCGCCGCCCGCGGGCGCACGTTCCTGCCCGACGAGCACCGGCCGGGCAGCGGCGTGGTCGTCATGACGGACGAGCTCTGGCAGCGCCGCTTCGACGGCGACCCCGCCATCATCGGCCGGACGCTGGTGCTGGACGACGAGCCGCACACGGTGGTGGGGGTCCTCGCCCCGAGCTTCGAGCTCCGCCTGGAAGGCGGTCGAGGCGACCGGGACATCTTCCTCCCCAAGGCCGTTGCCGAGTACGAGACCTACATTCGAAGTGGCGGCTGGTGGCAGGTGATCGCCCGGACCCGCCCCGACGTCACCCTGGCCGAGGCCCAGGCCGAAATGGACGCCGTCGCGGCCCGGATCGCCGCCGACCATCCGCGCACCAACGCCGGCGTCGGCGCGCGCGTCATCCCCCTGCAGACGCGTCAGGTCGCGGCGGTGCGCCCGGTGCTACTGTTGCTGTGGGGCGCCGTGGCCTTCGTCCTCCTCATCGCCTGCGTCAACGTCGCCAACCTCATGCTGGCCCGCTACGCGCGGCGCGAGCAGGAGTTCGCGGTCCGCGCCGCGGTGGGCGGGGGGCCCGGACGCCTGCTGCGCCAGCTGCTGACCGAGAGCGTGGTCATCGCGGCCCTCGGCGGCCTCGGGGGCCTCGTGGCGACCGCCTACGCCCTCGACCTGCTGGTGGCGCTCATGCCGGCCGACGTGCCGCGCCTCGCGCAGATCGCGGTGAACCAACGGCTCCTCGGGTTCACCGGCGGCCTCGTCGTCCTCACCGCCCTGGCCTTCGGCTGCGCGCCCGCGGTCCGGATGCTCCGGCAGGACGTCGACGCCCCCCTCACCCGGGGGCGCCGCGCCGGCGACACCCCGGCCCAGCAGCGGCTGCGCCGCACGCTGGTGGCGGCCGAGGTCGCCCTCGCCCTCGTGCTCCTGGTCGGCGCGGGCCTCCTCATGCAGAGCCTCGTGCGGCTGGTGAACGTCGACCTCGGCTTCGCCCCGCAGAACACCGCGGTGCTGCAGGTGTTCCACTACGGGGAAGGCGGCGACACCGAGGCCACCCCGAACTTCTTCCGCGAGACCCTCGCGGGCATCCGCGCCCTCCCCGGCGTCGCCGCCGCCGGCGCCGTATCGGCGTTCCCGATCGGCCTCGCCGACCTGACCGCGCAGAGCCCCCTGACCCTGCACGACCGGCCGCCGCCGCCGTCCGGCGAGGAGCCGTCGGCGGCCCTCTCCATGGTCACTCCGGGCTACCTCGACACGATGCGCATCCCGCTCCGGGCCGGACGCTGGTTCGACGAGCGCGACGACGCCGAGGGGCCGGCCGTCGCCGTCGTCAACGAGACGCTGGCGCGGCAGCACTGGCCCGACGGGGATCCGCTCTCGCGGCGGGTGAGCATGCAGGTCTCGCGGCAGGCGTTCATGGGGAACTTCGAGGCGGAGATCGTCGGCGTCGTCGGCACGGTACGGCCGCGGGGCTTCGACAGCCCTCCGCGCCCCGAAGTGTTCATCCCCCACGCACAGGCCCCGAACGGCGCGATGACCTACGTCGTCCGGACCGTCGCGGACCCGGCCGCCAGCATCCCCGCCATCCAGAGCGTCGTCTGGGACGCCGCCCCCTACCTCGCCTTCTACAGCGTCGCGACGGTCGAGCAGCTCCTGTCGGACACCCTCGCGGCCCGGCGGTTCACGACCCTGCTCCTCGCCCTGTTCGGGGCGGCGGCCCTCGCCCTCGCCGGCCTCGGCATCTACGGGGTCATCGCGGTGGCCACGTCGCAGCGGACCCGCGAGATCGGCCTGCGCCTCGCGATGGGGGCCGAGCCGCGCAACGTCGTGTGGATGGTCGTCCGCGGCGCCGTCGGCCTCGCCGCATCGGGCGTCGCGATCGGGCTGCTCTCGTCGCTGCTGTTCTCGCAGACCCTCACCAGCCTGCTCTTCGACGTCGCCCCGTTCGACGTCGCGACCCTCGCCGGGGTGTCGCTGCTGCTCCTCGCAGTGGCCGCGGCCGCCGCCTGGTCCCCGGCGCGGCGTGCGAGCCGCGTGGACCCGCTCGTGGCGCTGCGCACGGAGTGAGCGAACGTCGCATGAGCCGCACGGCTGTTCTCGCTTGCATCAGCCATGTTTCCTCTCTATAGTGGAATAAATAGCGGGCCAGGCCCGCCGCAGTTTTGACATGGCGATCACCAGTCCTCCCGGATCCGTTGCGGCCTGGAGAAACCGATCTGCAAGGCCCATCCGGTAGCGTGCACTTCCGTCATCGGTTTGACGGCGGCTCGTGCGGGCACGGGAGAACCCCGCCGCTTCTCCGGCGTCGACCGCATGCCATGGGAGTTGTGCTGATGAGGACCCGCGTATCGCTGACAGGCCGGTTCGCTGCCGTCGTTCTCGCGCTCGCAGGGGTCGTGTCCGATTTGCGCAAGGACGGGGCCTACGCGGTTCGAACGCTCGTGAAGTCTCCAGCGTTCGCGACCGTCGGCGTCCTGTCGCTGGCCTTGAGCATCGGCGCGAGCGCGCTCTACTTCGCCCAGGTCGATGCCCTGGTCCGGCGCACGCTGCCGGGCGCCACGGACCCCGATCGTCTGGTCGTGACCCAGGCGCCGGTCTCCTTCCCCGATTTCGAGCGTTTCCGGGAGCAGCGGTCCATCGCTGCCCGAGCCGCGGCGTTCATCGGTCCGGTTCCGTTCAGCGTGGCGCTCGAGGATGCGGAGGATGGCTCCCAACGAGTTTTCGGACACATCGTGTCGCCGGAGTACTTCGTGACGCTGGGCGTCGCGCCCGTCGCCGGTCGGTTGTTCCAGCCGGATCTCGAGATACCCGGGTCGGCGCCGGTCGTGGTGGTGAGCGAACGGTTCTGGCGCACGCGCATGGATGCGGACCCGAACGCCGTCGGACGCCCGCTCCGGGTCAATGGTCAGAGCGCGACGATCATCGGCATCGGCCCGAAGGACTTCCTGGGTGTGTACCCGATAAACCCCGCCGACCTGTTCGTGCCGGTCACCGCCGGCGCTTCGATGGCGCCCGAGCTGCGTGACGACGCGTCGGGCAGCGATCGAGAGAGCTTTCGCGTCGTCCTTCGTCTGGCCGGCGGTGCGACGGTCGCTGCCGCCGAGGCGGCGCTCGACGTTGCGACCGCCGACCCCGACCAGCAGGCTCGGGGCCTCGACGACGCTCGGTCGAGCGCTTTCGCGCTCAGACCGGGGGCGCGTTTGCTCCCGGCCAGCGGTCTGGCGCCCATACCTCCCGAACTGCGGGCGCAGTTGTTCGGGGCGAACGTCGTGCTGCTGGCCCTCGTGCTGTCGTTGGCGTGCAGCAATCTGGCCGGTCTCTTGCTCGCCCGTGCGATCCGGCGCCGTCGTGAAATCGCGATTCGACTCGCGGTCGGCGCGAGTCGGCGCCGCCTGGTGCGCCAGTTCCTGACCGAGAGCGTCGCCCTCGCGTTGGCGGGGGGTGTCGCAGGCGTGTTCGTCGCCTACTGGCTCGTCGAGCTGTACCCGTCGTCGTCGGTCGGCCTGTCGACGTCGGCGCCGGCAGAGCTGAACACGCGGCTCGATCTCGGTGTCCTGCTGTTCTCGTTCGTCGTTGCCGTTCTGGCCGGCGTCGGATTCGGGCTGATACCGGCCCTCGTCTCCACACGCGCCGATGTCGCGACCGGCCTGAAGGCCGGTCCGTCCCCACGGGCGCGCAGCCATCGCCTTCTGGGGTTCCGGAACCTCTTCGTCGCGTATCAGGTCGCAGCTTCCCTGATGTTGCTCCTCGTGACCGGCCATCTCGTGGTGGGCTATCAGCGGTCTGCCGGTCTCGACACCGGCTACCAGACAGCGGGGCTGTATCTGTTCGCGCTCGACCCGATTCGCGACGGCTATACCGCCGACGAGTCGGTCGTGATCCTGAACGCGCTACCGCTTCGACTGTCGGAGCTCGCCTCGGTGCGCGCCGCGACATCGAGTCGGCGCGCGCCGCTTGCCGACCTCCTGATCCGGCCGAGCACCCGGGTGTGGGTACCCACGGGGGACGACGCGGGCACGGTGACGATGTTCTCGGTTGCAGAGGAGCGTGTCGGTGCGAGCTATTTCGCGACGCTCGGATTGCCAATCGTGCGTGGCCGAGCGTTCATGGACGGCGAGCAGGGCACGAACCCGGCCGCCGACGCGAGTCCGGACCGGGATGTGCCGATCGTCGTGAATCAGACCGCCGCGCGGGAGCTGTTCGGTAGCGTGGATCCCATCGACCGTCGAATCCACGCGGCGGGCCGAGTGTATTTCGTCATCGGCGTGGTGCAGGACGCCCGATCGGGCTTCATGCAGCCGGAGCCGCCGCCGACGGTGTTTCTTCCGCTGACGCCCGAGGACACAGGCCGGGCATCCGCGCAGGGCACCACGGTGGTAGTGCGCGGCGCGCCGGGGTCGGGCACCATCGCGGGAATCCGCGCCGAGGTCCAGTCCCTGTATCCCGACCTGACGGTCTTCAACCTGCGCACGATGCGCGGGCAGCTCGACCGGTTCAACGTGTTGGCGCAGCAGGCGTCCATGATGGGTGTCGGTCTGGGCGCGTTCGGACTGATGCTCGCCTGCATCGGTCTGGCCGGCGTCACCACGCAAGCGGTCGCGCGGCGACGGAAGGAGATCGGCATCCGCCTCGCGCTCGGCTCCAGCCGGGGCCGGGTGACAGGTCTGGTCCTCGAGGAAGGGGCCGTGCTGGTGACGGCCGGCGCGGTGCTCGGCTTCGCCGGAGGGTTCGTTCTCTCCCGTGTGCTCTCGGCGACAAGCGCCGAGTTGGCTCGCCTCTTCGCGGCCGGTGCCGGAGATCCGGTCCTGCTCGTTGGCGCGCCCCTGCTGTTGGGCGGTCTGGCGCTCGCTGCGTGCTATCTCCCGGCGCACCGGGCGGGCCGTATCGATCCGCTGTCATCCCTGCGAGAAGAGTAGCGGCCACCGCCCCACTCGCCCACGAGTGCTCTCCGTTCAATCTTTGCGTCGTCGAGGAGTCGCCTGAATGACTGTGGAGAAGGTCACGTCGACACCGCCTGCGTCGGCTGACGCCCCGTCACGGACACGTCGATTGGTCGGCGTCGGACTCGTGCTGGCGGGCATTGTCGGGGGATTCCTCGGCAGCCCGGTTCTGACGTGTTTCCTAGGGTGGATCGGCTTCGCGATGATCCTCGACGCGTCGCTGATCGTCCGGGTCGGCATCGGCCTCGCTCTGGGGCAGTTCCTGATGATTCCGTTCCTGCTATAGTCGCTCCGGGCCACGTCTCGAGCTCCGCCTCGACTATGCCGTGTCGCGCGCCGCGCGTTTCCTACGCCGCATCCACCGCTCACGAAGCCCCACAGGAAGAGGAGCGGACCCAGCGTGATCTTGCCCTGATGCACGGCGAGGCCGCCGACGATCTGCTTGTCGAACGGACGGGTTCCCAGCACCCGCTCCGATGCCTCACGGACCAGCGCGAACAGCTCGTCCAGCACCAGGTGTCAGCGCGTCTCGGTCCTCCGCACGATGGATAGAGTGACTGAGCCGGAGAGGCCGCTGTACTCCTCCACACCCACGAAGTAGTTCCCGGTGCCGTCAAGATGCGCAACGATCCGCGAGTCGCGGTTCTCCCCGCCATCGTCATCGGAGGCAATCGCGACGAGCCGGTTGCCGGTCTGCCGATACAAGTACAGGACGGGGTCGAAGCCCTCACTGCTCGCGGCAGCGTCGATGGCGTACATCCCGTCGCGAGAATCGCGCAACCGGAATTGCACGAGCTCGCCGGATCCGACCCGAACCGATCGTGCTCGACCGGGCTTCAAGTCGTCGGCTGTCCGTATCACCGACAGCAGCTCGTCGGTCAGATCGTCGGCCGTTCGGATCAGGGAGAGCAGCTCGCTGCGGCGGCCGTCCTCGTCGTCGCCGAGGGCTTCACGGGCGCGCTGGTACGCGCGCTCGTACGAGGCGTCTCCCTTGTAGGGTGAGTTACGCAGGAGCAGGCCGAACTCCGCCACGGCGGAGGCGAAGCGAAGAGCCTCGGAGGGGCCGTCCTCGCCGGCCGAGGGCTGCGCGAGGGCTCTCGCCAACAGGCGGCTCTCGGATTCCCCCGGCCGTTTGTAGCGGACCTTGACCGTCAGCACCTCGTCGACGCCGCCCTCGGGACGTGGAGCGATCTGCTGATACCGCAACGGGGCGACCCCCGGCACGACCTCGTCCGAACCCGCCGGGATGATCTCGTAGAGGGCCGTCACGCTGTGCCCGGCGCCGAGGTCGCCGGCATCCCGGGCGTCGTCGTCGAACTCCTCGTCGCGCAGGCGCCGGTTGTCGTAGCCGATCAGGCGGTAGCCCTTCACCTGCGCGGGGTTGAACTCGACCTGCAGCTTCACGTCGTTCGCGACCGTGAGCAGCGTTGCGCCCATCTGCTCGACGAGCACGCGCCTGCCCTCCCGCAGGCTGTCGACGTACGCGTAGTTCCCGTTGCCGTGGTCGGCGAGCTGCTCCATCTTCGCGTCCTGCAGGTTGCCGGTCCCGAATCCGAGGACGGTGAGATAGACGCCCGATTCGCGCTCCCACTCGATCAACTCGACGAGCTCTCCGTCGCTCGACACCCCGACGTTGAAATCGCCGTCGGTGGCCAGGAGGACCCGGTTGTTGCCGCCCTCGATGAAGTGCTCGCGCGCCAGCTCGTACGCGAGGCAGATGCCGGCCCCGCCGGCCGTCGAACCGCCGGCCTCGAGACGCGACAGCGTGTCGACTATCGTCGCCTTCCGCTCGCCGGAGGTGGGCGGCAGCACCATCCCCGCCGCCCCCGCGTAGACGACGATCGCCACCCGGTCCTGCGGCCGAAGCTGCCCGACGAGCAGCGCGAAGGCCTGCTTGAGCAGCGGCAGCTTGTCGGCAGCGCTCATCGACCCCGACACGTCGAGCAGGAAGACGAGGTTGTTGGGCGGCAGGTCGTCCGTCGCCACCGGCGTCGACCGCAGGCCGATGTGCACGAGCCGGTGGGTCGGCGCCCACGGGGCGTCGGCCATCTCGGTGACGATGCCGAAGGGCACGCCCGGTTTCGGGGGCGGGTAGGCGTAGTCGAAGTAGTTGATCAGCTCCTCGATGCGCACCGCGTCGGCGGGGGGCATCGACCCGTCGCGCAGGAATCGGCGCACGTTGGCGTAGGCCGCGGTGTCGACGTCGATCGAGAACGTGGACAGGGGCGCGGTCGTAACGCCGACGAAGCCGGCCTCGTCGATGACTCCGTACTGCTCGGTGTTGAAGTCTGACGGCAGGGTGTCCGGGCGTCCGACGCCCACTCGCCCACCCACGACCGGAAGCGGCGGTGGCGACGCTGCGTTCAGCAGCGTGCCCGCGCGTCCCGCGGATGCCGTTTCGAACGCGGTACGCAGCCGCGGAGCCGGTGGTGGCGGTGGTGGCGGTGGCGGCGGGGGAGGCGCGGCGGGCACATTGATGGGAGCCGCGCTCGGCCGTGCCGCGTTCGGCGGCGGCGGCGGTGGCGGCGGGGGAGGCGGAGGCGGGGCGAAGGCTTGCCGCCCCCACGGGGGCTCAGCCCGACACAGATGCGGCGGGCGGGGACTCGAGGGCAGCCGGGTCTCTCGTGGCTCTTGTGATGCTTGTCGTTGCCGCGGGTGCGCGCCCGGGCTCTCCGCGCCACCGACCGAGACCAGTAGGACGCTGGCGAGCAGGCCCGCGAAGACACCGTGCGATACGCGTGAACTCATTTCGAAAACACCTCCCTGGGAACACGAGCAAAGCGTCAACCCAACGCCGCGTCGGATAGCAGAACCGGACACCACAGCCCCGCGCACCGCGGTGCACGCCAGCGGTTCAAGCAAGCAGCGTGCCAAGAAGGCGATGGCGTGACGGTCCCATGGCTCGCACCCGTTCTCTCGCAGTCTCACCAGGCCTTCCTGACCGGGGAGCCCTCGACGACCCCGGGCTTGACCCTTGAGGGCGACAGGCAGTGGCACCGACATGGGACACACGGATTCGCCTTGCGGTGCGGAACCGCGTCAAGCCACGGCTACCGGCTCCCGAGCGCGGCCGAATGGCAGTACGCCGCTCGAGCCGGATCATCCAATGCCGCGATGCACGTGGGTTACGGTGAGGGGTCGACGATTGCGGCCGTGCGAATCTCGGCGAACGAGATGACTGCCGCGATGGAGTGCTGCGCACCGCGGAGGTTGGGCGGTTCACGCCGAATGCCGTCGGCGTGCATGACATGATCGGTAACGTTGCGGAGCTTGTATCGGCTTGCGGCCGCGGGCTACCCTGCGGCCGGACGCCGCAGGCGCAGTCGTTCGGCAGCGGACGCAGCAGCCGTCCTGATCCTCTGGCAGGACTTCCACCTTGCTGGATGACGACGCCTTTCACGGCGCCCCCCTAACCAAAAACGGTCCCTTTTCTGCTTGCATTCCCAAGCCCGCACCACCAGCGGGCCGGGTCGACGAGCACGACGAACGCCGAGCTTACGAGCAGGCCCGCGACGAATGCCGAGAGCTCGGCAGGACCGATGTATCCAGCCCGCATCTGTTCCAGGATGGCCGACACGGCACCCGGCAGACCGACCGCCAGCCCCGCGAAGAACAGCAGCGAGACGCCCCAACCGATTCCACGTCTGCCAATTTCATCGCTCAGCCAGATGAAACACGCGGTGATGGTGGTGACGGTCAGGACGAGGGTGAGCCTGAAGCCCCAGCCGGGCTGGGCCACGACCGGCAACCCATCCGCGAGGGCGGTCTGCTGTTCCAGCCAGATCGCGATCGCCATCGCCTGCACGACGCCCAGCGCCAGCGCGACGCCCCGCACGGACCATGCCAGCCCCCGGCGCCCGCGGGCGCCCCAGCCACGCGCGAATCCGAGCTCGGTCGCGAGATAGGCGATGAACAGTGCCGAGACGTAGGGCATCATGCCGAGAGCGAAGATCGTGCCACGCCCGAGGTTGCCGCCGGTGAAGAGGTCGTAGAGCCCCAGCTGGCCGGGTAGCCCGAACTGGCCGTGCCGGGTCACGGGCGCAAGCGCGTCGGTGTTCACGCCGGGCAGGGGTACGTGCGTCCCGACCCAGTAGAGACCGATAGCCACCAGGCCCAGCAACGCCAGCGGCCGATGCTCCGCGACGTATTTCACCGCGCGTCCATGCAATACGCTCATCGTCTGCCTCCAGAACCACCCCGCCGACCGACCGTGTCGCCACTCTTCATGCAAGTCGCCGACCAGCGGGCTGCTGGCGCCGTCCAGCCAGCCGAGGAGCCATGTCGCCAGTGTGGGCGGGCTCATGCACGTCCTCCTTCCAGTTGCGGCAGGCCTTCCCAGAGCAGCGACAGCGCCTCCCGCGTGGAGCGGGCCTCGCGCACGCCGTCCGGCGTCACTCGGAAGTACCGCTTTGCGCGGCCTCCGCGTTCCGGGGTGGGCTCTCCGAGCCGCGATGTGACGAGGCCCTTCTCCTGCAAGCGCTCCAGCGCCGCGTAGACGCTGCCTATCGCGATCTCGCGGCCGGTGCCGGCCTCCAGCGCGCGCGAGATCGTGACCCCGTACGCGGCATCATCCAGCCGGATGACCGCCAGCAGCACCATCAGCTCGAAGTTTCCCAGGTACGGTCGGCTCGCCATTTCTTTCAGTCTAGTGAAGAAATGTGGACGATGCAAGCGAGAAATCGCTGCGCCCTTTTCCGGTCGCAAGACCCCGCGTCGTCGAATCGGCGGAACGTGTCCCCAACCGCCCACGACGTGACGATTTCGGGCAAGAGCGCGGACGTACCGAGAACCGGCTGCTCTTGACGGGGGAGGATGACGATGCCGACGACAGTATCGTCCGCCAGGAAGGGCTGCAGCCCGGGGTGGATTGGCTCAGAACAACCGCACGAGTGCTTCGCGCGGGGTCATGGCCGGGATCGGCGAGCGCGCGAAATCCCTGACGTTCCTCGTCACGATGTGCCGCGCGCCGCACCCCCGGGCGGCGGCCACCTGCATCGCGTCCTCGAAGTCCCCCATCGGAAGCGACACCGCGTAGCGGAGAGACGGGGTATCCGCGGGCGCCACCGCCACGAACCGGACCAGCTCCGCGATGAAGTCGCGAGTGTCGGCATCCCCACGCGCTGAAGTCACGAGGTAGTAGAAGTTCGACAACGTATGCCAGGCGACGAACGCGCGGCGGGAACCGCGCTCGACCCGATCGAGGAGCTCGGACGACGGTCCCGAGTGGGGGCGCCGATCGAGGGCGACGTCGATCAGCACGTCCGTGTCGAGGAGCATCAGAGGTACTTCCGGGCCAGTGCGTCGTAGCGGACGCCGTCCCGCTCTGCCGCTTCGAACCGGCCTCTCCACCGAGACGCGAACGAAGGCGTGTCCGCCGTCGCCATCTCCCTGAGCGACGATTCGATGAGGGATGACAGGGAAACGCCCCGAGCGCGTGCGTACTGCTTGGCGCGGGGAAGTAGCTCACCGTCCACCGTAATCGTCAGCTTCCTCTTCATCGCCGGCTATCGGACGCCCATACACGTATGGCAGATATGATATACGTATGCGCCCGTGACGACAAGCTGATCCACCGCCCGGTTCCAAGTCAACCGGCCGACCGCTCTCCCCGGGCCCCGCGAGCCGCGGCGCCGCAGGCCGTCGCCCATGGACGCGCGGGTTCCCCGCCGCCTCGGCTGGCGGTATGATCGACACGTTCGCCACGACCCGTGTCGGCCATCCGCGACGACGCCGCCCGCCACGCAGCCAACGGAGCCCAGCATGCATCTCGTACGATCGCTTGGAACAACCGCCCTGATCATCGCCGCCGCGGCCTTCCCGGCCACGGCGCAGGTGGAGCCCCTGACCGACCCCATTCCCGACCCGATCCTCAAGGGCGACCTGGTCGTGGCATCGACCCCGTTCGTCCGCGCCCCGCGGACCGCGGACTCGGCCGTGGACGCCATGACGAACGAGGCCTACGCCCGCATCCAGTACCTGACGCCGGTCGGAGACGGCTCGGGGCGCCTCGTCCTCAACGACCTGCGCGGGCTGCTGTACATCACCGACGAGGACGGGACGGCGCCGGTCACGTACATGGACATCCGCACGCTCGACGTCGGCTTCGACGACTCGATGTTCCCCAACGAGACCGGTCTGGTAGGGGTCGCGTTCCACCCGCAGTTCGCCGACGCCGGCGCGCCGGGGTTCGGCAGGTTCTACACGGCCTACAGCGCCCGGTCGGACAGCGGAACCGCCGACTACCTGGACGACGACGCGGGGAGCCACGAGAGCGTGATCCGCGAGTGGACGGTCGACGATCCGACGGCGAACGCGTTCAGCGGCACGTCGCGCGAGGTCTTCCGCATCGGCCAGTTCGCCCCCAACCACAACGTCGGCACCATCGCGTTCAATCCGAACGCGGCCCCGGGATCGCCGGAGTACGGGCTGCTCTATGCGAGCTTCGGGGACGCCGGAGCGGCCCACGATCCCCGCGACTTCGGCCAGTCCCTCGCCGCACCCCACGGCGCGATCATCCGCATCGATCCCCTCGGCGGCGACGGCAGCCGGGGTTACGGCGTTCCCGTCGACAACCCCTTCGTGGGCGAGGCGGGCGTCGCCCCCGAGATCTGGGCCTACGGCCTGCGGCACGCGCAGCAGTTCTCGTGGGACACCGACGGCCGGATGTTCATGGGCGACATCGGCCAGAACGTCGTGGAAGAGGTCAACCTGGGCGTGCCCGGCGCCAACTACGGCTGGCGGCTCCGGGAGGGCACGTTCGGCACGGGCTACACGCTCACCCCCCGGCGGCCGGGACCGGCGTATCCGCCCCCGGCCGAGGACGACCGTCCCTTCGTGTACCCGGTGGCCCAGTACGACCACGACGAGGGCTACGCCGTCAGCGGCGGGTTCGTGTACCGCGGCGAGGCCATTCCCGAGCTGCGGGGCAAGTACGTCTTCACCGACTTCCCGCGGGGCCGGGTGTTCTACATCGACGCCGACGGTCTCGTGCCCGGGCAGCTCGCCGAGATCCGGGAGCTCCGCCTCGTCATCGACGGCGAGGAGCGCGACCTCGTCGAGGCCGCCGGCATCCGCAACACGTACGCCCCGGGCGACCGGGCCGACGCCCGCCTGGGCATCGATTCGACGGGAGAGCTCTACCTGCTGACGAAGAGCGACGGCTGGGTCCGGAAGCTGGAGCCGGTGCGAGGGCGGTAGGGCTCACCGGTGTCGGGAACGGCCACCGGTGCCCGGTGAACGATCAAGCTGCGCGGCGCAACGCCGTTATGCGTTGCGCCACGTCGCCGACCCTCGCCAGCGTCTCCACGAGGGACGCCGACAGGTCGATCGCGGCGACCTCAAGGCGCTTCCCGGAACGGCGGACCGTGTGCACTGCGGGCACTGGTTCGCCCTGCGCGTAGATGAGCAGGCCACCCGGAAGGCCGAGCGCCGTCGCGTAGGAAAGCAACTGGTACAGGTCGGCGTTGGGCACTCCACCGTCCACCCGCTTGTACTTGACGTCGCCGACGAACGTGCAGCGCGCACCATCCCGCCACGTCAGGTCCGGTCGCAACGGTACGCGACCCTCCTCATCAAGCGAGTCCACGGCATGTTCCCCGAACGCTCGCTCAGAAACGCCCAGCGTCTCGCGCAGCGCAACCGTCACGAACTCCTGGAAGACCTGGTTCATGTCCATCACGAAGCCAGACGCACGGACACTTCCGCGACCTGCCTCGAACGCACCGTGCCGCAGCACGAGCCGCGCCAGCGTCGCCACGCCGCGGTAGTGCTCGTTGAGGCGGTCGAACTTCACCGCGGGCACGGCGCCACGCGGAAACGCCGTGAGCGATACGTCGCCCAGCGACTCCGCCACCCAGGCGACGCCGCTGCGGACCTCCCGCGAACGTAGCCCCAGCCGGCCCAGCCGGTGCGCGGCTGCCTTGACCAGGCGGTTCAGAAGGATGTCGGCCGTGAACTCGTCGTAGCGTACTTCGACCGGCAGCGGAATGCCGAACCTGCGCCGAAGTTGCTCGTCGAACCGGACCCGCCCGCGCACGGCCGTCAGCGCGTCCTCCTCCATTCGGTAGCCGTGGAGCAGGCCGCGCGCCATCGCCCTGCGCGCCGCAGCGCCGAACGCCAGCGCTAGCGCGTCAGGCAGCGCCGCGTGCTCCGGGAAGTTGAAGTCTCGCTCCTGGATCTCGACGCTCCCTACGCCATAGCACGCGAGCGACAACAGTTGCCGGATACCGATCTTGGGTGCGATTCGTACCGACAACCCGCCGATGTCCACGGCACCGACGACGGAGCCCGGGGTCAACCTGTACTCGCTCGCCGTGCCGGCGACCGGGGCGATGGCGACGCCCAGGCCAGAACGCCCCAAGACGTCCCTCTCCTCCACGGACAGCCGGACCGGGGGACTCGCCGCGTACTCTCGTAGGTCAATCTGCCGCATTACCCTCGCCGTCCATGCCCCGCAATCTATCGAGTGCGAACTCACGCAGCCGCCCGCGCTCTCCAAACAGATGCTCCTCGATGTACGGCAGCACGTTATGCTTCCAGATGCGCTCAACCGTCCCTTCGTCAAGGTCCGGGCGCATGAAGTGGCTCGGCCCGATGGCCGCGTGGTGGTCGTCCAGCTTCCCGTTGGCGCGCTCCACAACATCCGCCACCCATTCCATACCACCCAGATCCTTCGCCCACAGCCAGCGGCGCAGCAGGCCCTTGATCGGCTCCTCGTTCGTCGAGAAATCCACGAACGCGAACCGCCGCCGCAGCGCGAGGTCCACGAGCGCGATCGAGCGATCCGCCGTGTTCATCGTCCCGACGATGTACAGGTTGTCCGGCATCGTGAACGCGGACTCGTCCTCTTCCTGGTACATCAGCTTCATGGGCGTCTTGCGGTACTCCAGCAGGAAGTAGAGCTCACCGAACGTCTTGGCGAGGTTCCCGCGGTTGATCTCGTCGATGACCAGAAAGTACTTCCCGTCCGGGTCTCCCTGCGCTCGCCTGGCACTCCGCATGAACGGCCCGTCTTTGAGTTGGAATCCTGGCTGCCGCGCCTCGAGCCGCGTCGGGCGGTACCCCTGCACGAAATCCTCGTAGGAGTACGACGGGTGGAACTGCACGATCTGACAGCGCTCACCGCCCCCCGCGAGATGTCGGGCCAACATCTGCGCGACGTAGGTCTTGCCGGTGCCGGGCGGCCCCTGGAAGATGACCTGCTTCTTCTCCCGGATCAGCGCTTCGACGTTCTGGAGGAAACCGACGGGCAGATGCAGATCCGCGGCCAGTTCGTCCAACGTGCCGGGAGGCAGCTTCTCGCCACCGTCATCATCTCGACCATCCTCTGGAAGATTCAGTGTTCCCCATACGATGGACTGCGCCTCCAGCCGGTGGCGTACCGGGAGATCGCGCGCCTCCGCCTCCTCGATGAACCCGTCGAGAAAACCGAGGCCATGCTCGTACAAGTCTGCCTCGTTCGCGTCTTCCTCCGGCGGTTGGTAGCCCGTTTGCGTGCATGCCTGCTTCATGACGCCAATACGGTAGGGAGGGTATTGTTCGACGTCCTCTCCCATGAGCAGAACCGAAATGACATTCGCGCGAGTGCCTGCGCCGCCCATGACGCTTACCGGGAATCTCTTGCAGAACATCTCGATGCGCTCGGCGACGTACCTCTTGGCGCGATCGATGAAATCGTCCCACGGGTCAGAGTAACTCGATCAGCGCTTCCGCCGCCCACGGAATCGCTCCGGAGCCCGGCACGACTTCCCAAACAGTAAAACGATTGGTGTAGAAATACCACTCGCGTAGTGGGTCCAAGGGCGTCCAGTTCACCTTTACCCTATGCCCGTCTCCAGCATTCTCGATGACTTCTCCGATGGCCTTGATAGCCATCACCGAGACGGGCTTTCCCTTGTTGTCGAAACGGATTTCGTTCTTTCGCACGTACGTAGACTTGATGGCGATCCGATCACCAGGTTGCATCGACGCCACCTGCCGCGCATATCGGTCGTGGGCGGGTTTGTCCCACTGCTCCATCTCCCAGATTCCGTCGCGGAGAAAGCGCGCGGTCTGATCGCCCGCGGTCTCGTAGCGTGCACCGACGAACCAGCATGGCCGCTGCTTGGCGGCGTTCGTTTCGGATGTCATCGTTCTCCCTTTGGCGGTGGGCGGCAAGGTGGCGGCCGAGCTGCATACGAAGTACGGAGAGCCGACTGCAAGGCGGCGGAGCGCGGCGAGTCTGCGCTTCGGCCCTACGTCGTCGCGCCGGCCGGCCGCCGACACGCCGGCCACGCCGGGAACGTCCCGGAGGGCCGGCACGGGTCGTGAAACTGGCCGCTACGCCGCAGCGGTACGTGCGGCTCGAGCGACCCGTTCCGTTCCGTCGTCGCCGCGTTTATGTCGATCCGATGCCGGGGCGACTCGATGACGCTCACGAGAACAGGTCACCGGTCCCGCGGGGCTCGACGCAGGGCAGCGGCTCCAGGGCGGCGATAGCCGCCCCGCGCGCCGACGCCGCCGCGTGCCACAGGTCCCAGTCCTGTTGCAGGCCGAGCCAGAAGTCGGCGCTCATGCCGGTGACGCGGGCCAGCCGCAACGCGGTGTCCGGCGTGACGCCGCGCCTGCCGCGGACGACCTCGTTGAGCCGCGGGTAGGAGACGCCGAGACGCCTGGCGAACGCCGATTGCGACACGCCGAGCGGTTTCAGGAACTCTTCGAGCAGCATCTCGCCGGGATGGGTCGGCGGCTTGTGGCGTGGCAGCCGGCGGCCGGTCACGTTCGACACGCCCCGGGTTCGTGTCGAGGCATCAGTGGTAGTCGACGATTTCGACGTTCTCGGCATATCCCGCCTCCCAGGCAAAGCAGATCCGATACTGTTCGTTGATCCGGATGCTGTACTGGCCGGCCCGATCGCCTCTCAAGCGCTCCAGTCGATTGCCCGGCGGCACGGCAAGCTCCCGGAGGTCACGGACGCGGTTGATCTGGGTGAGTTTCCGCCGCGCCGCCGGCCAGGCCGTGACCGGGCATCGAGTGCGAGCCGCTCGGGTCTCCGCGCCATCGAAAACGTCCTCCGTGGCTTGGTCGGCGAACGAGCGAATCACCCTCGGATTATAATGGATCTCGTTATAGGTCTCGCCGCGATGCGCGGGTGTCGGTGTTCGGGTTGCCGACGACGCTATTCCTCTTGCGTCGGGTCGCGCCCTCGGAAGGGCCGCTTGCAGACGGCGTCTCAGGGAACCGACGCGGATCCTGTTGCGAACGCTCGACGGCTTCCGAACGTATGTACTTCATGAGACCATGGCCACCTCGCACCCACTGCTCGGCCTATACGGATTGCTGAAGAAACGCCGGCTGACGGTTCTGCTCGCCGGCGGCCTGCTCGGCGCCGCCGCCATCGCCGGCGCCGGCCTGGCATCCGGCATCCTGGGCGGATCGCCGGCGCCGGCCGGGGCGCCGACCGTCGTCCTGGCCCACGGCCTGGGCCGGACCCCGGCGTCCATGGCGGTCCTCGCCGGCCGACTCGAGCAGGCGGGGTTCAGGGTCGTCCGGTTCGGATACCCGTCGCGCACCGAGCCGATCGAGACACTCGTCGATCGCCTGGAGGAAGCCGTCGCGGAATGCTGCAGGGACAATCCCGGGGGCGTGCACTTCGTCACCCATTCGATGGGCGGCGTACTGGTGCGCAGCTACCTCTCCGAGCGTCCCGAGCCGAACGAGGGGCGCGTGGTGATGCTGAGCCCGCCGAACCAGGGCAGCGAGATCGTCGACGCGTTCGCCGACTCCGACCTGCTCCGGTCGTTCCTCGGCCCGGCGGGGGCGCGGCTGGGAACCAGCCCGGACGGCATCGCGAGCCAGCTCCCGCCGGTCAGGTTCAGCCTCGGCATCATCACCGGCAGCCGCAGCATGAACCCCATCGGATCCTGGCTCATCCCGGGCCCCGACGACGGCACCGTCGGCGTCGAACGGGCGCACATCGAAGGCGCGGCGTCGTTCCTCGTCCTGCCCGCCACCCACACGTTCATCATGAACCGCCGCGACGTCGCGGAAGAGGTCGTGCACTTCCTCCGGAACGGCCGCTTTCGCCGGGAGAGCGACTGAGCCGGACCGGCAGGTCTCGTTCCCCGCGGCAGAATCAGGCGGACGGCACGCCAGGGAGCCCGGCGGCCCACGCCCACCCGGACCACCGCGAAAGCCGGGTGATCCAGGTCCAGCGCTTGCCCATTGTAGCCACTGAGGCTACAATCCTGTTCATGACGACCGTGGGCATTCGAGAGTTGAAGAACCGCCTGAGCGAGCATCTTCGGATGGTGCGCGAAGGCGAGGCGATTCTGGTCACCGATCGCGGCAGGGTCGTGGCGGAGTTGCGTCAACCCACCAGCGTGCCGGGAACCAGCGCCCATCCCGAGCTTGCACGCCACGCCCGTGCCGGAAGGGCGCGCATCGGCGCCCCGAACCGGCCGGACCTCTATCCCACCCTGAAGCCGCTCCTGCCGCCGGGCGCCGCGAAACGCCTGCTCGATGAAGAACGAGGCGCACGGTGAATCTGTACGCCGAATCGAGCGCCGTGCTGGCGTGGTTGCTCGGTGAGGATCGTGGACGAGAGGTCGAACAGGGGCTCGCGACCGCAGATCTGATTCTCGCCTCCGACCTGACCCTGATCGAATGCGATCGTGTTCTCTCTCGCGCCGCATCCCTGGGAGAACGGCCTGCCGCAGAGGTCGCCACGCGCAGAACGCTCATGGCCACCGCGGCCGAGCACTGGGTCATGCTCGGCATCGACAGCGAGATCGTGGCCAGGTCACGGCAGACGTTCCCTCGCGAACCGGTCCGAACCCTCGACGCCATTCACCTGTCCACCGTGTTGCGGGCCCGCCACCTGGTGACGGAGGTGCAACTGCTGTCTCTGGACGATCGCGTCCGCGACAACGCCGTCGCACTCGGCTTCCACGTGACGCCGGCCGCCTGATCCCGTTGCGCTCGATCAGCCGCCGCCCCCGGCGCGCTCGCCGATCGCGTAGAGATGACCGGTGGTGCGCAGGAAGACTTGGCCGTCGGACACCGCGATCGAGCTCAGGACGTAGTCGTCCATGTCGTTCTCGGCCAGCAGCTCGAACTCGGGTCCCGCCCGGAAGACGCTGGTCAGACCCCCCTCGCTGGTGATGTAGACCCTGCCGTCGGCGAGCACCGGCGAGGCGCTGTAGGTGCCGGGACGCAGCCGCCGACGGCCGTAGATCTCCTCCCCGGTCTGCGCGTCGAGCACCCAGACGATGCCCTGGTCGTTGACGATGTAAAAGTACCGCCCGTCGGTCACCGGGGTCGGCACGTCGGGGCCGTTGTCGGTCTTCCACACGCGGTGCGACGTCGTGACGTCGCCCCGGCCGCCGGCCCGGAGGGCGAGGAGGGGACGGACCCGGGTCGGGGCGTAGATCATCTCGCCGTGGACCACCGGCGACGCGATGATGCGGTAGGCGCCGTTGTTGCGCGGGTTCAGGCCGTCGGCGCGCCACAGCTCGCGCCCCGTCACCAGGTCATGCCCGGTCACCACGTCGCCGCCGGTGATCACGATCTCGCGCGCGCCGCCGTACTCGAGGAGGGCGGGCGTGGTGTACGAGTCGGGCGACTCGCGGCGGGCGTTGGTGGGCCGCTCGACCCGCCAGACCGTCTCGCCGGTGCGGCGGTCGATGCGCAGGACGTAGGACGGGTCGTCGGTCCGCATGCCGTGGATGACCTGGACGAACAGCGCGTCGTCGACCAGGAGCGGCGACGACGCGTATCCCCAGTTCAGCCCGAACCGGCCGTACGACGCCTGGATGTCGCGCTGCCAGAGCTGGTTGCCGTCGAAGTCGAACGCGGCGAGCCGGCCCGTCCCCGTCATCACGTAGACGTGCTCGCCGTTGGTCACCGGCGACGGAGACGACATGTTCTGCTTGCGCAAGCGCCGATCGCCGTCGCTCAGCTGACGCACCCAGAGCGTCTCGCCGCGGTTCCTGTCGAGGCACCACAGGCTGATGTTCTCGCCGTCGGCGACGTTGAGGAAGATGCGCTCGCCCCAGATGATCGGGGTCGACCCCGTCCACGCCGGCATCTCCACCTTCCACGCCACGTTCGTGTCCGGCCCCCAGGTCACCGGCAGGCCGGTCTCGGCGCTGATGCCGTTGGCCGACGGCCCCCGCCAGTGCGGCCAGTTCTCGCCCGCCCCGGCACCGCCCGCGGCGGCGAGGCTGGCGAGCGTCGCCGCCACTGCGACCCGGAGCCCCCATGCCCGGGCCCGGCCGGCCACACCCGGCGCACACTGCTGCTGTGTCACGTCGGTCATCCCCCGCCGCTACTGCTGCTCGGTGGCCGCGGCCCGCTCCTCCGCCCGCGCGCCGCTCAGCAGGTTGAACATGCCGTGATTGCCCTCGTGGCAGGCGTACTCGTAGAGGGGCGCGTCGGACCGGTTCAGCGGTAACCGGCCGGTGAACGGCGCCGTCCAGGTATCGGGATCGTCCACCGTGAACTCGTACCGCACGGTGTCGCCGTCCACCCGCGTGAACCGCTCGACGAGCCGCGTGTCCTCGGCCGATCCCCACGACACGAACGAGGTGTTGAAGCTGCCGGTTCCGTTCGTGAAGTTCGTCGTCTCGACCACCAGGGTGTCGCCCTCCCACCGGCCGCGCGAGCTCCCCAGCCACTGGCGGACGCCCGAAGGCAGTGCGTCGCGGCCGTCGAGCGGGACGACGCGCACGTCGTGCACCATCTCGTGCAGCAGGACCACGTAGCCGGGCGACTGGAAGATCTGCACGTTGTTGTTGTAGCCGCCCGGCAGCATCGGCGGTCCGGTGCTGAAGCCGAGCAGGCACCGCTCGGCCACCCCGCGCGCCTCGGGGCCGTCCTCGTTGAGGCCGCCGACCCTCACCCGCACCGGGTAGCCCCCGGCCGCGCGGTGCGCCTCGGCCGCCGACTCGGCCGCCGCCGTCAGCGCCGGCAGCCGACCGTCGGGCGGGTCCACGAGCAGCGACGCCTGGGTCAGCGCCGTCGGCCGCGCCCGGTCCGTCCACACCTCCTGGCTGTACCCCCCGGGGTCGCCCGGCGCTGGCCCATCCGCGTCACGGGCCAGCGCCGCGGCGGTGCCGCGCTGGCCGACCACCGCCGCCTCCTCGGCCGTCAGCTCGCCGCGTTCCCCGAACTCCTCCGGCCGCTCGAGCGGCGTGAACGTCCAGTAGTCCCAGACCCCCTGCAGGTCCGGGTCGCCCCACGGCGTGCGGGGCCCCTCCGCCCCCGTCTGCCCGGCCGCGAGGGCCGGTGAGAGAGCCAACCCCACGACCACCGCCGCAACCCCCGCCCGATGGAACAATCGCTTCATCACGGATCCCCTTTCGGCGCGGCCCGCATGCCGCCCAACCAACTCGGACGGGAGCCGCGCCGCTTCTGCGGCGCAACCCCTACGGGAAGAACACCAGCTTGACCAGCAGGCCCAGAGTGAGCGGGCCGAACATGAAGATCGCGACCTTCAGGCCTGCGATCTCGGCCTTCAACTCGGCCTTCAACTCGGCGATGTCCTCTTTGGTGGCGAGATGCTCGCCGACCGGGATGGCGGCAGCCGCCGCCTTGGCCTTCGCCTCCGAGGCGCCGGCATCGAGCAGAGCGTCATAGACCTCGCTGACGATGATGCTCATCCCTCCACTGTAGCCGGCTGCAACGAGGTTTGGCAACCGCTTCGGTCCGACCGACCGCTGCCGCCACGCCGATGGCCAGGGCTACGCGAGCCCCGCCTGCCGGAGCAGGAACGCGTACTGCAGGGCCGTCTCGCGGTAGCGGCGGTAGCGGCCGGAGACGCCGCCGTGGCCGGCGTCCAGGTTGGTCTTGAGCAGCAGCGGGCGGGCGTCGGTCTTCAGGGCCCTCAGCTTCGCGACCCACTTCGCGGGCTCCCAGTACTGCACCTGCGAGTCGTGCAGGCCGGCGAGGACGAGCAGGGCGGGATAGTCGCGGGCGGCGACGTTGTCGTAGGGCGAGTAGGCGAGGATGTCGTCGAACGCGGCCCGCTCGTGGGGGTTGCCCCACTCGTCGTACTCGCCGGTGGTCAGGGGAATGCCGTCGTCGAGCATGGTGGTCAGCACGTCGACGAACGGCACCTGGGCCACCGCGCCGGCGAAGAGGTCGGGGCGCATGTTGAGGACCGCGCCCATCAGCAGCCCGCCGGCGCTGCCGCCCATGGCGTAGAGGCGCCCGGGGCTCGTGTACCGCTCGCCGACGAGGTGCTCGGCGCAGGCGACGAAGTCGGTGAACGTGTTCCGCTTGCGGCCCAGCCGGCCCTCCTCGTACCACTGGCGGCCCATCTCCTGCCCGCCGCGCACGTGAGCGATCGCGAACCGGAACCCGCGGTCGAGCAGGCTCAGCCGGGCCGAGTTGAACGCGGGGTCCATGGAGATGCCGTACGCCCCGTAGCCGTACAGCAGCAGCGGGCTCGTTCCGTCGCGCGGCGCGCCGGTCCGCGCGACGAGGGAGACGGGAACCTGGCGTCCGTCCGGCGCGGTCGCGAGCACCCGCTCGGCCTCGTAGTCGGCCGGGTCGAACCCGCCCAACACCTCCTGGCGCTTCAGCAGGGTGCGCGAGCGTGCCTCCATGTCGTAGTCGTATACGGACCGCGGCGTGGTCAGCGACTCGTAGCCGAACCGCAGCAGCCGGGTGTCGGGCTCGCGGTTGACCGACACGTACACGTCGTAGACCGGCTCGTCGAAGGCGATGTCGTGCGCGCCGCCTCCCGACCACGGGCGCACGTGGAGCCGGGTCAGGCCGCCGCAGCGTTCCTGCAGCACGAGATGGTCGCGGAAAAGGGCGAAAGACTCGAGGAAGACGTCCTCACGGTGCGGCACCACCTCGACCCATTGCCCGGGCGGCGAGCCGGCGGCCTCGGTCTCCATCAGCCGGAAGTTGCGGGCGCCCCGGTTGGTGCGGACGTAGAACCGGTCGCGATAGTGGTCGACGTCGTACTCGTGGCCGCGCGCGCGCGGCCAGAACAGCTCGAACGCACCGTCGGGCCGGTCGGCGTCGAGGACCCGGTACTCGGTGGACACCGTCTGCGCCGACGCGATCAGCAGGTAGCGCTTCGACCGGCTCTTCCCCACCTCGCAGTTGAACGTCTCGTCCGCCTCCTCGTAGACCAGGACGTCCTCGGCCTGCGCCGTGCCCAGCGTGTGGCGCCAGACTTGGTGCCAGCGCAGGGTGTCGGGATGCTGGCGGGTGTAGAAGAGGGTGCGGTTGTCGTTGGCCCAGGCGAGGTTGCTCGTTGCGCCCTTCAGCTCGTCGGCGAGCAGGGCATCCGCCGCCAGATCCTTCACCCGGACGGTGTGGATGCGGCGCCCCTCGACGTCGATCGCCCAGGCGAGCAGCCGCCCGTCCGGGCTGACCTCGAGCGCCGATACCTGACAGAAGTCGTGTCCCTCGGCCAGGGCGTTGACGTCGAGCAGGACCTCCTCACCGCCGCCCGGCGGCAGGGCCTCGCCGGCCGCCGGCGCGTCAACCACCTCCGGCCCGTGAACCGCCGACGCCGGCTCGCCCGGCGGCCGCCGGCAGTGGATGGGGTACTCCCGCCCGTCCTCGTAGCGGGTGTAGTAGAGGTGCGCCCCCTCCCGGTACGGCACCGACATGTCGGTCTGCTTGATGCGCCCCTTGATCTCCGCGAACAGGGTCTCCTGCAGCGCCTCCGTCGGCGCCATCACCGCCCGGATATAGGCGTTCTCGGCCTCGAGATGGGCGGTCACGGCGGGGTCGCCCCGCTCGCGCAACCAGTGGTAGTCGTCGATGCGCACCACCCCGTGCGCCTCGTGGCGCACGGGGGAGACCCGCGCCCGCGGCGCGGGAATCCCGGCGGTGGAGAGCGGCGAGGGTGAAGCAGGCGAGACCGGGGTCACGGCGTCTTCACCGGCGGGGCGGGGCGCGTGGGCAGCGGCCGCGGATCCTCCCGGATCATCCGGGCGATCTCCTCGATGGCCCGCTCGAGCTGCGGGTCGCCGCCCGCGATGACCGACTTCGGATCGTTCTCGACCTCGATGTCGGGATCGACGCCGCGGCCCTCTATCACCCAGCTCCCGTCGCGGCCCGCGGTCCCGAACTCGGGCACGTTGACGCTGCCGCCATCGACGAGGGGCCCGCGGTTGGTGATGCCGATCACGCCGCCCCACGACCGCTTGCCGATGAGCGGCCCCAGGCCCGCCTCCTTGAAGCGGGCGGGGAAGATGTCGCCGTCCGAGGCGGAGTCCTCGTCGAGGATGCACACGAGGTGGCCGGTGAACACGGTCGTGGGATAGGTCTCGGTGTTCTCCACCGTGCGGGAGAAGCCGGTGCCGAGGAGCTCGCGGCTCAGGCGCTGGATGAGCATCGCCGACACGTTGCCGCCCCCGTTGCCGCGCACGTCGATGATCAGGCCGTCCTTGCGGATCTGGCCGTAGAAGTACTTGATGAACTCCTGGATGCCGGCGACGCCCATGTCGGGGATGTGCAGGTAGCCGACCCGCCCGTCCGTCGCCGCGTCCACCTTCATCCGGTTCGCGGTCACCTCGGCGAGGTAGCGCAGGTTCGTCTCGCTCGTGATGGGCCGGAAGGTGACCTCGCGGGCCGCGCCCTCGGCGGCGGGGAACGCCGGGTCCGCGCTCAGGGTCAGCCGCACCGGCCGGTCGACCTTGTGCCGCAGCAGGCGGTAGGGGTTGTCGCCGCCCGCGAGCTCCTCGCCGTCGATGGCCAGCACGTGGTCGCCGACGCGGGCGTCCACCCCGACCTCGGTCAGCGGCGCCCGGTAGCGGGGCTCCTCGTTGTGGCCCTCGAAGATCTCGGCGAGCCGGTAGCGCCCGGCATCGCGATCGAGCTCGAACACCGCGCCCGGCAGGGCGACCGCGGGCCGGTTCGGGGCCTCCCAGTCGCCGCCGGCGATGTAGGCGTGGCTGACGTTCAGCTCGGCCACCATCTCGCCGATCACGTAGTTCAGGTCCGACCGGTGGCCGACGTGCTCGAGCCAGGGGCGGTACTGCTCGCGCAGCGCCGCCCAGTCGTAGCCGTGCATGTTGTCGACGTAGAAGAAGTCGCGGAAGCGCCGCCACACCTCGTCGAAGATCTGCGCCCATTCCTCGGCCGGCACCCGGTCCACCATCAGACCGCCGGTCGAGATGGTCTGCGGGTCGCCCTGACCCGACGCGTTGTGCAGCTCGTAGCGCCCCCCGGTGGCGATGAGCACCTTCTCGCGGTCGCCGGACACCGCGTAGCCGCCGGCCGCGGCGAGCGTCTCGGTCTCGCGATCCTCGAAAGAGAACGTCTGCACCTCGGTCGGCACGTCGCCGCCGCGCCCGTAGAACTGCGCGCCGGTGCGGATGAAGAACACCCGGTCGTTGCCCGCGCTCAGGCCCACGTAGTTGTCGAACGTCACGGGCAGCCGCACCACCCGCCGCGCGAGGCCGTCGAAGTCGATGTGGATCGGCTCCTCGTCGTCGCCGTCCTCCGACACGTCGTCGTCCCCGTCATCCTCGCCCTCGGCGTCCTCGTCCTCCTCCACCGTCACCTCGTCGCTCTCCGGAGGCAGCGGGTGCGGCACGTCCCTCCGCAGCGCCAGCGCGTAGATACCCGTCTCGCGGTCGACGAGGTAGTTCCACTCGAACGACCCGAGCTGGGGCGTGAACGAGCGGTCCGACAGGTAGTAGAGGTACTCGCCGTCCGGGTCCCAGGCCGGATTCCACTCGTGGAACAGGTCGCTCGTCACCTGCCGCAGCTCCCCGCCCGCCCGCTCCCAGACGTGGATGGAGCTGAAGCCGGTGTCGTCGGTCAGCGAGAAAGCGAGGTAGCCGCCCCGCGGCGACCACACGTAGTCCTGCAGCTGCCCGTTCGCCTCGTCGGCGACCAGCGTCGTCTCCCGCGACTCGACGTCGAGGACGTGGAGCCTGCCGTCCTTGTCGCTGAACGCCAGACGGTCGCCGTCGGGCGACCATGCGGGCGCGTAGCGCATCGCCTCGCCGCCGTCCGTCAGCTGCTCCGCGGGGCCGTTCCCGTCCTGGGGAACGACGTAGATCTCGTCCTCGCCGTCGCGGTCCGAGACGAACGCGATGCGCGAGCCGTCGGGCGACCAGCGCGCCCACTTGTCGTGAGCGCCCGAGCTGCGGGTGAGGTTGCGGGTCGGGCCGTTCTCGATCGGCGCCGTGAAGACGTCGCCGCGGGCCACGAACAGGGCGCGCTCGCCCTTCGGGCTGAGCTCGAAGTCCTCGATCTGCCCCGCCGCCGACACCCGCGCGGGCCGCGACGCCACGCCGTCGTCGGGCACGGTGATGGGGATGGGCCGCGACTCGCCGCTGTCGATCGCGAACAGGTGCAGCTCGCCGTTCATCTCGTAGACGATCTGGTTCCGGCCGTCGTCCCCCGGCCACCGCACGTCCCACAGGGCGCTGTCGGTGAGCCTGGCGGTCTCGCTGGTGCCGAGATCGAAGGCGTACAGGTTCAGGGTGCCGTCGCGGTCGGACGTGAAGTAGATGGCGTCGCCGATCCACATCGGGTCGCGGTCGGCGCGCGGATGGTCGGTGACCCGCTCGACGTCGTGGGTCTCGCGGTCGAACACGTAGAGCTCCTGCGCCCAGCCCCCCTCGTAGCGCTTCCAGGTGCGGAAGTCGCGGAACAACGGCGAGTACACCACCCGCGCGCCGTCCGGGGAGAGATCGCCGGCCCCCGACTCGGGCATGGGCAACGGCACCGGCAGCCCCCCGTCGATCGAGGCGAGGAAGAGGCGGCTGTCCGACAGGTCGGTGCTGTAGCGCAGCGACCGGAACAGGACCGACCGGCCGTCGGGGGTCCAGTCGTAGACCTGGTTGTCATAGCCCCAGCGCGGGGCGAGCGGCCCGCGCGCCGGATACCACGTCAACTGCCGGGGCACGCCGCCTGCCGCCGGCACTACGTAGACCTGCTCGTCACCGTCGTACTGCCCGGTGAACGCGATCCACCGCCCGTCGGGCGAGAACTTCGGGAAGGTCTCCAGCCCCGGATGGGCGGTCAGCCGCGTGGCGGTGCCGCCGGCGGTCGACGCCGTCCACAAGTCGCCCGCGTACACGAACACGACGCGGTCGCCGTGCACGTCGGGGAACCGCAGCAGCCGGGTCTGGGCGCCGGCCGCCGCGGCCATCGCAACAAGCACTCCCAGTGTCGCCAGATATCGAACTGCGCTCATGACGTTCTCCAGGCACGCCAGCCACGCCGGCGGCTCACAACCCCCGAATCGTCGCCAGCGGCTCCGCCGCCATCCTCGTGGCAGCGCAGACCGGGCGCACCATGCTACGCCCCGAGTGTCGGCATTCGCGGGCAAGATCTCCAGCCGGCGCAAGGACGCCGCGCGAGCCTCCGGCACGCGGTACTACTCGGATCGCAACGAAGCCAGCAGCGGCGAGCGGACCGCGGCGGCGGTGGCGGCCAGGGACGAGGCGAGGCCGGCCGCGGCCACCGCGAGCAGCATGCCGCCCAGCGAGACCACCGGGAACTGGCCGCCCCGGTCGATCCACGCCGGGGCGATGGCCACCACCGCGCACACCGTCCCGATGGCGAGGCCGCCGAAGAGGAGCAGGCCGTTCTCGACCAGCACCATCAGCGAGACGTGCCGCGTGTCGTAGCCGACGGCGCGCAGCAGGGCCAGCTCGCGACGCCGCTCGAGCACGTTGCGCAGCAGCACCGCCCCCAGCCCCAGCGTCCCGAGCAAAAGGCCGAGGGCCCCGAGGGTCTGGAACGTGGCGAGGTAGGTGTTGTTGACCCGGTGGAAGGCGGCGAGGCGCTCGGAGGTCGAGGTGACGTCGAACCCGTAGTCGGAGAGCCGGTCCTCGAGGGCCGCGGTCACGTCCGCGGCCCCCTCCGACGGCGTGTCGACGAGGAAGAACCGGTATCCGTCGTGCTCGGGGAACAGGCGCAGGAAGGCCGCCTCGCCGACGATCAGCTCGCGCTGGAAGATGCTGTCGGACAGGGCCGCGACGATGCGCAGCCGGACGGGGTTGTCGCTGTCCCGGTTCAACACGAAGTCTTCGCCCACCGACAAGTGCAGCGCGTAGGCGAGCGAGGTGGCGTCGGCGATGGCGGGGACCGCCCCGTCGTCGAAGACGCGGTTCAGCAGCAGCCAGGGGTTGGCGGCCTCCGCCTCGGTCTCGGCCAGCGTCACCCCGAACCGGAAGCGCCCCTCGGCCAGGAACGCCGCCTCGGGCGCGAGCACCCGCGGGTCCTTCGCCTGGTACAGGTTGAGGCAGCTCGTGTCCTCGCCCGGCCGCAGGCGGAACCGCGCGTAGGACACGTCCGCGAAGACCTCGTCGTCGAACGACGACACGCCCAGCTCCTCCCGCTCGTCCTCCGACCCGAGGTCGCGCACGATGGGCAGCAGCGACTCGGCCAGCAGCGGATAGCCGCCGGTGCCCGACGACCGGTCGCCGGCGTCTCCCCCGCCCTCCAGGTGGAACGCGTCGACGGCCACGATGATGAACGAGGCGAACGCGATGAGGGTGATGCACAGGACCGACCGGCCGGGCCGGGCCGTCGTGTTGCGCAGTCCGACCCGGGACACCGTCCAGGTGGACGGCGCCGCCACGCCGGCCGGGGCCTGCCGGCCCAGCCACGACCACGACAGGGTGAGCAGCGACGCCAGCAGCAGCATGCCCGCCCCGAAGAAGCCGGCGGTGTCGCCGATGACGCCGGCCAGGGTCACCGCGAGCACCACCGCCCCGAGCAGCCCGAGGACGGCGGGGGCATGGCGCGCGACGGCGGCGGCGCGCGAAGGCGGCGCCTCGTCATCGCCGGGCGCGCGGGACCCGGACGACGGCAGCACCCCGTGGATGAGCGCGCGCGGCGTCGCCCGGGCGACCATGCGCAGGCTCCAGGCGATGGACACCACCGCCGCGGCCATGCCGCCGCCGATGCCCATGGCGAGGGCCAGGGGCGAGACGTGCAGCACGAGCAGGGTGGTGCCCACCGCGTCGACCCACCACGTGCGCAGCCCCCACATGATCAGCTCCGCATAGCCCACCGCCCCGGCCGCCCCCACCAGGCCGCCGGCGAGGGCGAGCCCCGCCGCCTCGGCCCAGAACAGCCGCCGCACGCTCCCCTCGTCGAAGCCGAGGGCGCGCAGGGCGCCGATCTCGCGCAGGCGCTGCTCGACCCCGAGGCGGAAGAAGAGGCTCGCCAGCAGCAGGGCCGACACCACCAGGAAGAAGCTGAAGTAGGTGAAGTACTCGCCGAAGTCGGTCACCCCGGCCGACGCCTCGAGCGCGAGCTCGCGGGCCGGGTAGACGACGAAGCCCGCGGCGAGGGGGTCGAGCCGCGACCGGAGGCCGTCGCGGTAGGCCGCCGCCGCGAGGTCCGAGGCCCCGTCCGGGGGGACGACCCGCAGCGAGGTCACCTGTCCCCACCGCGACCCCCACAAGCGCTGGCCGTCCTCGAGGGCGATGAACCCCTTCGAGGCGGTCCGGTACTCGTCCCAGTAGTCCTCGTCCTTCGGGCGCACGAGTCCGAGGTCGATGGGAAACGGCGGGTCCCAGTCGGACAGGTCCGTCGCCTCGGTAATGCCGGGGTACTCCGGCGCGAGGTCCCGGTCGACGGCCAGCCCCGTCATCGGGAGCACCCCTGCCACCCGGAAGTCCGCCTCCTCGGTGATCAGGGCGCCGGCCTCTTCCCACAGGAAGTACCGCAGGGTCACCGTGTCGCCGGGCGCCGCTTCGAGATCGTCGGCGGTCCAGGTGTTCAGCCAGATCGGCGGCGGCGCATCGCCGGCCTCCCCGCTGGCGGCCTCCCCGCCGCCGGCCGCGGAGTCGGGTGCCCCCCCCGCGCCGCCGGCCGCGGCGGGAAGCGCGGCAGCCGAGACGGGAAGCGCGCCTTCCGGGGGCGCGACCCCCAGCGACGCCGGATCCAGCGCGGTCACCAGCGAGTAGGGCGTGACCCGCTCCCCGAGCCGGATCTCGTTGGCCAGATAGGTCAGGACGGGCTGCTCGCCCATGTCCCCGGCCGCCGTCGCGGCCCGCGCGGCGGCGACGACGTCGTCGTTCAGCAGCCCCGCCGTCGACTCCAACGCCAGCGCACCCGGCCCCGGCAGCGCCCGCACCCGCAGCCCGAGGTCGGTCAATCGGGTGGTGGCCCGCAGGGCCGCCTCGATGCGGGCGACCGCCGGCGAGCCCGCCGCCGCGTCGTCCGCCACGCCGGCGAGCAGCAGGGTGTTGGCCTCGCGGTCGAGCTCGAGGTCGCGCTGCATGCGCTCGAGATTGACGAAGACGGCGCGCGAGAACCCCTGCTGGGGCCGGAACGAGAACTCCCCGAGGTCGGCCGGGGCGAGCACCTCGCGGATGCGCAGCCGCATGGTGCTCCCGAGGTCGTCGCGGCGCCCATGCAGCGAGCTGACGGGGATGGCCGAGGGCTTCTGCATCCGCACGAGCAGCGTGTCCTCGGCCGCCGCGCCGAGCTCGCGGGCAAGGCCGCCGCTCACCAGCACCTCGCCGGGCCCGGGACCGCGCCCGGCACCGCCCTCCCCGTCTGCTCCGCCGGCGAGCCCGTGGAAAGCCCAGAACCGGTCGTCCACCCCATAGACCTGGATGCCGCCGGCCCGGCTGCCGCTCTCCTGGTGGGTGACGAAGCCTTCGAGCGCGATCATGGGCGCCGCCGCAGGCGCTGCCACCGTTGACACCGCGCCGGCGACGCCGCCCAGCGCGTCGGACGCCAGCACCTCCTCTGCGAGCGCCTCGCGGAAGAAGGCCCCCGCCGTCACCACCTGGTCGACCCGCCCGAGCCGCTGCAGGGCGAGGTCGCGCAGGCTGGCCCGGACCGACGTCCCCACGAGGAACGCCCCCGCGAGCACCGAGACCGCCACGCCGACCCCGGCGACCACCGCGAGGTTGATCCGCCAGAAGTGGGTCAGGCTCCGGAGCAGCAGAGTGATGGAGGTCATGGTGCTCACACGCCCCTTTCGCCGTCCACGCGTTTCAGCCCGAAACCCTCGAGCTGGTACCGAATGGGACACCGAGCGGCCAGCTCGACGTTGTGGGTCACCACCACCAGCACCGTCTCCTGCCGCCCGTGCAGGTCGAACAGCATGTCGGCCACCACCTCGCCGGCGGCGCGGTCGAGGTTGCCGGTGGGCTCGTCGCACAGCAGCAGGGGCGGCCGGCGGATCAGGGCGCGGGCGAGGGCGACGCGCTGCCGCTCGCCCCCGGAGAGCTCCCCCGGCCGGTGGTCGAGCCGGTCGCCGAGCCCGGCCCGGCCCAGCAGCTCGCGGGCGCGGTCGCCCGCCCCGTCCATGCCGTCCCCCACCAGGGTCGGGATCAGCACGTTCTCGAGCACCGTGCACTGCGGCAACAGCAGATGGTCCTGGAAGACGAAGCCGACCCGGCGGTTCCGGAAAGCGGCGAGCTCGGTGGGAGCAAGGGTGAAGGGGTCGACGCCGTCCAGGGTGACGGTGCCCGCGGTGGGCGGCTCGAGCGCGCCCAGCACGTAGAGCAGGGTGCTCTTCCCGCTGCCGGACGGCCCCACGATGGACGCCGCCTCGCCCGCTCTCAGGGCGAGATCGACCCCGGAGAGGATGTCGAGGGCGCCCCGCGGCGTCGGATACGACTTCGCGAGGCCGGTGACTTCGAGCACTGGGACCTCCACCGTGGTGGTGTGTTAAACTTGACGCAACTATGGAGATCGTCCTGCTGACGTGTGCTGCCGTCGGCGGCGTGGTCGGTGCGGTGGCCGGTTTGTGGAACGCCTACCAGTTCACGCGGCTGACCGGCCGTGTCGACGAGATCAGCATTCAACTGAAGTCTCACATCAACGCACCCGGTCTTCACAACTGATCACCCGATTGAGATCCCTCCGCCGGCCTGGTCCAGGGCCGGACCGGCCAGCGCCCAGCCGACCGGACTACGACGCCTGCTGGAACGCCCGGGGACGGAACAGGAAGTCCACGATGTTCCCCTCGTGCGGCTGCAGCCAGTTGAGCCGGGTCGTGGGCACCGGGCCGAGGTTGAGCCGATCGATGTTGCGGGCGTCGAGCAGCGCCTGCGCGAACGCCCGGTCCTCGGTCAGGCCGGTGGCCACGAGGGTCGTCCCGATCGCGCCGATCATCTTGTCCTGCGGGCACTCGACGACGGTGACGAAGGGGTACATGTACTCCTTCTTGGCCATCGCGACGTCCGGCGAGCCGCAGTGCACGACGGTCGGGCGCAGGTAGTCGCACCGCTCCATCGAGACGAGGCGCCCGCCATCCTGGTGCCGCGCCGACACCTCCTCGACCCCGCCCTCCTTGAGGGCGTTGTCGATGTCGGCGGAGATCGCCGCGGCCTGACCCGGCACCGTGAACGCGGCCAGCTCGGCCTTCGGGTCGTCGGGGGGCAGCGGGTCGATGGAGCCGATGCGCTCGGCCAGCGCCTCGGCGATCTCGCGGGTGTGCCGCGGCGCCCAGATGCCCGAGCAGTTGATGCAGCCGCGGCCGCTGTTGATGGCCACGCTCTCCACCATCATGTCCAGATACTGCTCCCAGTCGTCGACCTTGTCCTCGCCGATGAGGATCTTGCTGAACCCGGGCCCGTGCACCTGGACGCCGGGGTTGGCGGCGTACTGCTCGACGGTCGCGGTGCCCCCGAAGATGAGGCTCCGGGGCGAGTTGTTCAGCACCGCCGCGCCGACCTCGCCGAGGCCCGGGTAGAGGGCGATCGCCTCGCGCGGCACCCCCGCCTCGAAGAACGCCTGGGCCATCCGCCACGGCGTCCACGGCTCCTGCGGCCCCGGCTTCAGCACCAGCCCGATCTGCAGCGGGATGATCGGCAGCCACAGGCTGTGCACGCCGGGCGAGTTCGACGGCAGCACCATGCCGAGCACCGGCGTCGTCGCCTGGTAGCTGCGCATCACCCCGTCCTCTTCGCCGTAGCCGCGGGTGAGGATGTCGTAGTCGAGCCGGCGGGTCAGCGACCGCAGGACGTCGTCGAGGTGGCTCAGCACGTACTCGAGCTTGCCCATGTTCATCCGGCACAGGTGCTCGGGCAGGCCGGTCGTGGCCGACTGCTGGCGTACGAAGTCGTCGGGGGTCTGGACGCCGTCGCCCAACGGCAGGTCCGCCGACTTGAAGAGCTCGCCGCCCTTCTTGACCATCGCCAGCAGGTCCGCGCACGGAATCTCGCGCAGCGCGTCGCGGGCCCGGCCCGCCCCCTTGCGCAGGTCCCGAGCGACGATGCCGGGGTTGGCTTGGCTCACCTCGGCCACCGGCTCGCCGGTCAGGAAGTGCTCGACCCTGGCGAGCTCGAGGCTCTTGTACTCCTGTCCCCAACGCAGAATCGGAAAGTGGATCACGTCAGTACACTCCCACCGTAGTCGCCGACGCCAGCCGGCTGAAGGGGCGCACGCCGCTCACCCCGTCCCACGGATACTGCTCGCACGGCGGCTCGCGCTCGCCCTCGTCCCGCTCCTGGAAGCGCGGCACGAAGAACTCCCTGGTCAGCGTGGTCAGCATCACGCGGCCGGTCTCGCCGTACCCCACCACCCGATCCGCGTCGTCGGGGTCCACCACCTGCAGGACGGCCCGCGGCTGCGGCGCATAGTACGTGATCTTGTAGCCGTTCTCGGGGCCGCTCGGCGGGCTGCCGGCGAGGCCCATCAGCGTGTTGCCGTAGGTCGGCGTCATGTAGACGCCGTCGAGCAGCTCCTCGTGGGCGAAGCGGTTCCACTGGGGCGTGAACTCGGTGCCGCCGGCGAAGATGCCGGTGATGCCGGTGTCCTTCAGGCACGACCCGTCGGCCTCGAGGCGGTTGGCGAGGGCCTCGAGCAGCTTGGGGGTCGAGAACAGGCACTTGATGTCGTGCCCCGCCGAGAGCACCGTGACCGCCTGGTCGATCACGTGGTCCTGGTAGGCCTTCAGGTGCTCCATCCACCCCTTCTTGATGAGCTTGATGACCCACCGCGGATCGAGGTCCACGCAGAAGCAGATGCCGCCCCGGTGCTGGGCGAGGTGCTCGACCGCGAGCCGCAGCCGCCGCGGGCCGCTCGGCCCCAGCATGAGCCAGTTGCTCCCCCTGGGGAAGTGCTCGTCGGGCAGGGTCTCGGAGAACAGCTCGTAGTCGATGCGGAAGTCCTCCTGGGCGACCCGGCTCTTGGGGATCCCGGTGGTGCCGCCGGTCTCGAACACGAACGTCGGCCGGTCGGCGTAGGCCTTGGGCACCCACCGGCGGACGGGCCCGCCCCGCAGCTTCTCGTCCTGGAAATGCGGGAACTTCGCGAGGTCGGCGAAGCCGTGGACCTCGCGGCGCGGGTCCCATCCGGCCTCGCGCGCCCAGTCGAGCCAGAACGGGCACCCGGTGTCGGGGTTGAAGTGCCAGTCGATGATCTCGCGCACCCAGGCGTCTAGCGCGGTCCTCGCCTGGGCGGCCCTGCTCTCGGCGGTGCTGCTCTCCGTAGTCATGAACCGTTGATCTTACACTAGAGGCGGCCCGTCCGAGGTGCCACGAGGTGCCACGACGGACGCCGGCGGGGCGACCGCCGGACGCAGGCGGGGAGCAGAAGCATGGGACGTCTCGAACGGATCTGGGTCAAGCGGTTCCATCGCGGCCCGATGGACCCTGCCGACGCCGCCGACCTCCAGCGCGGCGCCGGCATCGTCGGCAACGCCAATCAGGGAGGCTGGCGGCAGATCACGATCGTCGCGGCCGCCGACTGGGACCGCGTCGTCGAGGCGCTCGGGACCGCGATCGATCCCGGAGAGAGGCGCGCCAACCTCCTCGTCAGCGGGATCGCCCTCGCGCACACTCGCGACCGCGTCCTGCAGGTGGGGAGCTGCCGGCTGCGGGTGCGCGGCGAGACCCGCCCCTGCGAGCGGATGGACGAGGCCGAGCCGGGCCTGCGCGCCGCCCTCGACCCCGAATGGCGGGGAGGCGCGTTCGCCGAGGTGCTCGACGACGGCCGCATCGCCGTCGGCGACCCCGTCGCCTGGGTCGAACCCACGCCATGACCCGGAGGTCGCCGCCGGAGGAGTCTCGCGCCAGCGAAGACTCCCAAGCGAGCCCAAGGCCCGCGCTGCAGCCTCCGGATTGCCGCCCCACCAGCCCTGCCGCCATTCGGCGCGTTCTGCGGCGCAGACCCTCCCGACCGCGGTTCCGCGGTCAGACCGACTCCAGCCGGTCCGCCTTGGCCGCGAAGACGAAGTCGCTCTCGGTCAGGCCGTCGATCTTGTGCGTCCAGATGGTGACGGTGGCCCGTCCCCACGCGAGCAGGATGTCCGGGTGGTGGCCCTGCTCCTCGGCCAGCTCGCCGACCCGCACCGTGAAGTCGAGGGCCTGCCGGAAGTCCTCGAAGCGGTAGGTCTTCTCGAGGTGATGCCCGTCGACCACCTCCCAGCCGCCGCCCAGCTGCCCCTGGTAACCGTCCAGCTCCTCGCCGGCGAGGGGCGGCACCCCTCCCCGGCAGGGCACGCATTGCTTCGACGCCAGATCGCTCATGCTCTCCCCCCGGATGCCGGTCGCGCCGGCCGGGGCGGCACCGCGCCCCTCGGCCGACAAGTCTAGCAGCCTGCCGGACTCGTCCGGCTGCTATAGTGGAGGGTTGGAACGCAGTCCGCAGACCGCCTTGGAGGTAACCGATGGCCGAACAGCAACAGAACTTCGCGAACCACGGTCGATTCGTACCGATCTTCCACTACGTCGCCGCCCCCATCCTGCTCCTCAACCTGGTCTGGGCGGTCTGGAGCCTCCGCAGCCCCTCGTTCGAGGCGCTGCTCGACGCGCTCGTGGCCGTCGCCCTGATCATCCTGTTCCTCTGCGCCCGGGTCTTCGCGCTCAAGGCGCAGGACCGCGTGATCCGCCTCGAGATGCGCCTGCGCATGCGCGAGCTGCTGCCCGACGACCTGCAGGGCCGCATCGACGAGTTCACGCCGACCCAGATGGTGGGCCTCCGGTTCGCCGGCGACGCCGAGCTGCCCGGCCTCGCCCGGAAGGTGCTGGACGAGAACATCACCGCCGCGACCCCGATCAAGAAGCTGATCACCGACTGGCAGGGAGACTACTACCGGGTGTGACGAAGGTCGGGAATGAAACAAGCGGGGCGGCTCCGTCGTCTAACAGCGCGTGACGGCTTCACGTGCGTGCCGCGGGCGCCCGCAGCCCGGCGCGTTGCCGTCGGAGCAGAAGATGCAAGGCGGGTTGCACCCGTGACCGCCCACGTCCGGCGGCACGATGCTGACGGCGGTCTCGACGCCGTAGCGAAACCACGGAAAGGGAAGCAGTCATGAAGGGCGGGATCGCCTGGTTCGCCCGCAATCCGGTCGCCGCTAACCTGATGATGATCTTCATCATCATGAGCGGCGCGATCGCCACCCAGGCGGTCAAGGAAGAGATCTTCCCCGAGATCGAGCTCGACCGGGTCAGCATCAACGTCCCCTATCTCGGCGCGGCGCCGGAGGAGGTCGAGTCCGGCGTCGTGATCCGCGTCGAGGAGGCCATTCAGGGCATCGACGGCATCAAGGAGATCCAGTCGACCGCGTCCGAGGGCAGCGCCTCGATCATGGTCGAGCTCGAGCTCGGCGCCGACGCCCGCCGCGTCGTCGACGAGATCAAGAACCAGGTCGACGCGATCAGCACGTTCCCCGTCGAGACGGAAGAGCCGATCATCCGCGAGCTGATCGCGCGGAACCAGGTCACCGACATCGCCGTCGCCGGCGCCACCGACGTCTTCACCCTGAAGGCGATCGCCGAGCAGGTGCGCGACGAGCTGTCCGTCCTGCCCGAGATCACCCAGGTCGACATCGTGAGCGCCCCCCCCTACGAGATCTCCATCGAGGTCTCGGAGACGGCGCTGCGGCGGCACGGGATGACCTTCGACCAGGTCGCCGACGCGGTGCGCCGGTCGTCGCTCGACCTGCCCGGCGGGTCGGTCCGCACCGACGGCGGCGAGATTCTCCTCCGGACCATCGGCCAGGCCTACCGCGGGGCCGAGTACGAGAGCCTCGTGCTCTGGACCCGCGCCGACGGCACGCGCCTGCGCCTCGGCGACGTGGCGAACGTCGTGGACGGCTTCGCCGAGACGGACCAGCAGGCCCGGTTCGACAACGACACCACGGTGATGGTCTCGGTGTTCCGCACCGGCGACCAGAGCGCCCTCGACATCGCGGCGGCGGTGGACCGCTACGTCGAGGACATGCAGGCGCGGGTGCCCGAGGGCATCTCGATCACGATCTGGCAGGACCAGGCGGAGATCCTGGCCGACCGGCTGACCCTCATGGTGCGCAACGGCGCCACCGGGTTCGTGCTCGTCTTCATCGTGCTCGCCCTCTTTCTCCAGTTCCGGCTGGCGTTCTGGGTCAGCCTGGGCATCCCCATCTCGTTCCTCGGCGCGATCGCGCTGATGCCGGGCCTGGACGTCTCGGCCAACGTCATCTCCCTGTTCGCGTTCATCCTGGTGCTCGGCATCGTCGTCGACGACGCGATCATCGTGGGCGAGAACATCTTCCGGCACCAGGAGAACCACGGCGACGCCCTGCGGGGCGCCATCGAGGGCGCGCACGAGATCGCCAAGCCGGTGACCTTCGCGGTCCTTACGACGGTGGCGGCCTTCATGCCGCTGATGTTCGTGCCCGGCATGATGGGGAAGATCTTCCGGGTCATCCCCCTCGTCGTCATCCCCTGCCTGCTCTTCTCGCTGATCGAGTCGCTCGGCATCCTGCCCGCCCATCTGGCCAACATGCGCCAGCGCCGCACGTCCGGTCCATGGCACCGGTTCCAGCAGTTCTTCGCGAACGGCCTCAAGGACTTCGTCCGGACGGTCTATCAGCCGCTGCTCGAGACCGCGCTCCGCTGGCGCTACGTGACGGCCGCGGTCGGGCTCTCGACCCTCATCCTGACCGGCGGCATGGTCCTCGGCGGGTGGACCAGCTTCCATTTCTTCCCGTCGATCGAGGCCGATTTCATGGCCGCGTCGATCACCATGCCGCAGGGCACGCCGGTCGACATGACGTCGCAGGCGGTCGAGAAGCTCGAGGCGGGGGCCTCACGCTTGCGCGCCCGGCTGGAGCGCGAGACCGGCATGGAGTACTTCCGCCACGTGTCGGCGGCGGTCGGCGACCAGCCGATGATGTCGCGCGGGGGCGGGCCGATGGGGCCGATGGAGGTCGCCAGCGCCGCTAACCTCGGCGAGGTGACGATCGAGCTCGCCCCGGCCGAGACCCGGGCGTACACGAGCGAGCAGCTCGGGCTGATGTGGCGCGAGGCGACCGACCCGATTCCGGAGGCGGTCGAGGTCAACTTCGACATGTCGGTCATGAGCCCCGGCGACGACGTCGACGTGCAGCTCGCGGGGCCCGACATCGACCAGCTGCGCGCCGCCGCCGACGAGGTCAAGCGCCGGCTGACGGCGTACGCCGGCGTCTACGAGATCTCGGACTCGTTCCGGGCCGGCAAGGTGGAGATGCAGCTCGGCATCAAGCCGGCGGCGGAGACCCTCGGCCTGAGCCTGCAGGACCTCGGCCGCCAGGTGCGGCAGGCGTTCTACGGCGAGGAGGCCCAGCGCATCCAGCGCGGGCGTGACGACATCCGGGTCATGGTGCGCTATCCCCGCGACGACCGCCGATCGCTGGGCGATCTCGAGAACATGCGCATCCGCACCCCGAACGGCGGCGAGGTGCCGTTCAGCCAGGTCGCGCTGGTCGAGCCGGGGCGCGGCTTCGCGTCGATCAAGCGGGTCGACCGCAACCGCGCGGTGAACGTGACCGCCTCGGTCGACCCCGCGATCACGTCGGCCGGCGCGGTCATCAACGATCTGGAGGCGCGCATCCTGCCCGACGTCCTGGCCGGCTACCCCGGCGTGTTCTACACGTTCGAGGGCGCCCAGGCCGAGCAGGTCGAGGCGGTGGGCGGCCTGCAGTGGGGGTTCTTCCTCGCCCTCCTCATGATCTTCGCGCTGCTCGCGGTGCCGTTGCGGTCGTACGTGCAGCCGCTGATCATCATGGCGGCCATCCCCTTCGGCCTCGTCGGGGCCATCTGGGGGCACATGGTGTTGGGGCTCGACGTCACGATGATGTCGATGTTCGGCCTCGTCGCGCTGACCGGGGTCGTCGTCAACGACAGCCTCGTGATGGTCGACTTCATCAACCGCGCCCGGAAGGTCCACGAAGACGTCGGCAGCAAGGTGCGCCAGGCGGGCGGGCAGCCGCGCGACCCCCACGCGTTCGAGTCGACGGGGCTGCAGCTCGCGATCCGCGAGGCGGGCAGCAACCGTTTCCGGCCCATCCTGCTCACGTCTCTGACCACGTTCTTCGGGCTCGCGCCGCTGATGCTGGAGCGCAGCATGCAGGCGGCGTTCCTCGTGCCGATGGCGGTCTCGCTGGCCTTCGGCGTGCTGTTCGCGACCTTCATCACGCTGATTCTGGTGCCGACGGCGTACCTCATCCTCGACGACGTGCAGCGGACGATGCGGCGGATGTTCGGGGAGGAAGAGCCGGCGTTCGCGCCGGAAGCGCCGCCCCTGACCGACGACGCGGTGGTGGGCGGGGCCCAGGCGGCGAGGACCGCCGAGGCGGCGTCGTAGACGCGACCGTCCCCTTGATCTGGATCCTCGCGATCTCCTGATATAGTGGGCGCCCCATCCAGTGGGCACCGATGTACAAGTGCGCGTGGCGCGAGCTGGACTCGCGACACGTGCCGAGGGAAGGAGCCGCAGGAATGAAGCAGGTCACCGCAATCATCAAGCCGCACATGCTGGACGAGGTTCGTGACACGCTCTCGCGTCTCGGCGTCGCCGGCATGACCACGACCGAGGTCAAGGGGTTCGGCCGCCAGAAGGGCCATACCGAGATCTACCGGGGGGCCGAGTACTCGGTCGACTTCGTGCCCAAGGTCAAGCTCGAGATCGTCGTGGACGACGACAGCCTGGACGCGGTCGTGGACGCCATCAAGACCTCCGCGCGAACCGGCCAGATCGGCGACGGCAAGATCTTCGTGGCCGACATGGAGCAGGCGGTCCGCATCCGGACCGGCGAGGTGGGATCCAACGCGCTCTAGCCGCCCGGGGCGAGGCCCCGCGCCGCACCGGACCGCCACGCCGCCGCGTCCGACGCGGCGCAGGGGCAGGTGGAGCGTCGAAAGGAATCCCGCGTCTCGGACCGTGTCTGGAGAAGGAGGATACGCATGACCTTGAAGTCGAAAGCGATTTTCGTCGCACTGGCCGGCGCGTTGGCCGTCGCCCTCCCGCGCGCGGCCTGGGCCCAGGACGGGCTGAACTCGGGCGACACCGCGTGGATGCTCACGTCGAGCGTGCTCGTCCTGTTCATGACGATTCCCGGGCTCTCGCTCTTCTACGCGGGCCTGGTACGGGCCAAGAACGTTCTGTCGGTGATGATGCAGTGCTTCGTCATCACCTGCCTCGTGACGCTCATCTGGACGGTGTACGGATACGGCCTCGCCTTCGGCGACGGCGGCGGCCTCAACGCGTTCGTCGGGGTCGGCAACTTCTTCCTGTCGGACATCGGCGTCGATAGCGTTGGGGACGGGCACACCTTCCCCGAATCCGTGTTCCAGATGTTCCAGCTCACGTTCGCCATCATCACGCCGGCCCTCATCGTCGGCGCGTTCGCCGAGCGCATGAAGTTCTCGGCCATGCTCCTGTTCATGGCCCTCTGGGTCACGGTGGTCTACGCGCCGGTCGCCCACTGGGTCTGGGGCGGCGGCTGGCTCGGCGCGATGGGGGTCCTCGACTTCGCGGGGGGCACCGTCGTGCACATCAACGCGGGCGTCGCCGCCCTCGTGCTGTGCATCGTCCTCGGCAAGCGCAAGGGCTATCCGACGACCCCGATGGCCCCGAACAGCCTCGTCCTGACCGTGGTCGGCGCGTCGATGCTGTGGGTCGGCTGGTTCGGCTTCAACGCCGGCAGCCAGCTCGCGGCGGACGGCGTGGCGGGCATGGCGATGACCGTGACCCACATCGCCACCGCCACCGCGGCCCTCGCGTGGATGACCACCGAGTGGATGATCCACGGCAAGCCGAGCGTCCTCGGCATCGCCACCGGCGCCGTCGCGGGGCTGGTCGCCATCACCCCCGCCTCGGGCACGGTCGGCCCCGTCGGCGCCCTCGCCATCGGGCTCGCGTCCGGCGTCATCTGCTACTGGGCGGCGAGCAGCCTCAAGCGCAAGATGGGCTACGACGACTCGCTCGACGTCTTCGGGGTGCACGGGGTGGGCGGCTTCATCGGGGCCATCCTGACCGGCGTGTTCACGGCCGAGGCGTTCGGAGGCTCGGGGCTCGACAACGGCATCGGGTCGCAGCTCGGGCTGCAGTTCATCGGCGCGGGGGCCACCATCGCCTACTCGGGCGTGCTCACCTTCATCCTCGCCAAGGCGCTCGACGCCACGATGGGGCTGCGGGTCACGGCCGAGGAGGAGTCGGAAGGCCTCGACCTCGCGCTGCACGACGAGCGCGGGTTCAGCCTGTAGTCCGGAGCCTGGCGGGCCGCGAACGGCCGCGGCCCGCCAGGCCACGCTCCCGCACACGACCCGCCGCTACTCGTCGAAGTGGTACTCCACGTCCGCGAAGCGTTCGCGCGCGAACGTGAAGACGACCAGCGGCTCGGCGCCGGTGCAATACAGGGTGTGCGCATCCGCTCCTCGGTCGCCTGGAGGTCCGCCTTGGTTGCGAGCGTCGGCAAGACCTGCTCGATCCGGTCGACGCGACCTTCGAGGCTCTCGGTGCGCTGCTCTATCCGCTCAATCCGATCCGTTTGCATCGTTGTTCCGGTCCTGCCGATCTCGACCCCCGTTCCCGGGTCGCGGCCATGGCAACTCCCATCGTGGCACCGTTCCCCAGTGAGGAAGCCTGCGCGACGAACCAGCCGTCGTCGCACCCGCTCAGCCGGCGAGCGGGTTCAGGAATCAACCGACCCGAAGATCTCCCGGAGCACCGTGCGGCGATACCGAAAGATGCGCTCGATGTCGGGCCGCACCAGCAGGCGGTCGACGATGCGCCCGCCCCAGACGGCGTACTGCACGTGGTCGCTCGCCACCGTCCGCCCGTCGCGCTCCTCGAAGCGGTGCTCGTGGATCCAGAGCCGGTAGGGGCCGCGGCGTTGCTCGTCCACGAACCGGAGGGGCGGCTCCCACGCGGTGATCTCGCTCCGCCACCGGATCGGCACGCCGCGCAGGCGGAGACGGTAGTCGATGGCGGCGGACGGCCGCATCTCGATCGGCTCCGGCGTCAGCACCTCGAAGCGGAGCCACGGCGGGGTCAGCTTCTCGAGGTTCCGGGCGTCCGCGAAGAACGGGAACACCTCGGTCGGGGGCCGGGGCAACATCACCTCGCTGGTCAAGCCGAACGTACGCACTCTTCGGCCCCCATTGTCCCCGACACGCCCGACCGTCGCGCCCGCGCCGTGGTGGCGATGGAGGTCAACGCGCCTCCCGGGGAAGCGGCATCTCCGGGCTGTCCTCGGTGCGCGCCCGCTCGAAAGCCGGGCGCGGCGTGTCCGAGCGTACCTGCTCGAGCCAGAACACCCCGTCGTAGGGCGCGCTGTTGCCCCGCGTGCCCACGAAATCGACGTCACCGTCGCCGTCGACGTCGCGGGCGATGAACTTGTCGTACATGCCCCGCTTGCGGCGGGAGACGTCGTGGCGCCGCCACTCGCCGGCGGCGTCGCCGGGGTGCTCGAACCACCCGATGCGCCCGAGGGCGTCGTCCCTGTCGACGTCGCCGTCGCCTTCCCGCGGGCCGCGGCTGTAGCTGCCGGCCATGACGTCCAGGTCGCCGTCGCCGTCGATGTCCGCCACCTCGAGGCCGGTCATGCTGTCGGGGGCGAAGCTGCCGATCGGATGCGCGTTCCACGCGTCGTCGATCCGCCCGGGCTGCTCCAGCCAGGCGAGGCCGCCGGTGGCCGCGCCGATGATGTCGAGGCGGCCGTCCCGGTTCAGGTCCGCGTACTCCAGGTTGAAGCCGGCCGCCCGCGCGCCGTAGATGCCGATGGCGTGCTCGCGGAAGTCCAGGCTGCCGTCGCCGGGATTCTCGAAGAACAGCAGCCGGTTCTCTCCCCGCGTCCCCACCACGACGTCGAGGTCGCCGTCGCCGTCCAGGTCCACCGGCTCGGCGTTCTGCGGCACGCTGTAGCGCCCGAGCACCGTCTCGGTCCAGTTGCCGCCCTCGAGCGGGTCCCCCCGCACCGAGAAGATCGAGACCGGCGTCGAGCGCGCGAAGTCCTCCGGCGCGGGCCGTTGCGCGCCCTTGTTCGGCGCGGTCATCTCCGGAAGACCGTCGCCGTCGAGATCGGCCAGGAACACGCGGATGTAGGAACCCCGGCCCTCGGTCATCGGCAGAATCAGCCGCGGCCATTCGGCGCGGCGCACGTCGGCGCCCGGATTCTGCAGATAGACGAGGTGCGAGAGCTCCGCCGCGACCACGACATCGAGGTGTCCGTCGCCGTTGACGTCGGCGATGGCGGCGTCCTCCGGGGCGGGCGCGTCCGCCCCCTCGGCGATGGTGACGTTCGTCCAGGCGTCGGGGTCCGCGGAGCCGAAGGCGACGCGCACGTGGCCCTCGGCGTCCGGCACGTAGTCGGGGTCGGGCACCGTCGAGTCGTACTCGCTGTCCGACTCGTGCACCGACACGATGTCCTCGTGGCCGTCGTTGTCGAGGTCGGCCATCACCAGGCCGTCGCTGCCGCTCAGGCCGAACCCGGCGATGGCGGGCTCGTCGATGATGTGCTCGCGCCAGCTGATGTAGCTCCCGTCCGCCGCCCGCGCGACCGTGGGGGTGTCGCCGACGGGGAGCTGCGCGGCCGCGGGGGGCGGCCAGAGCCAGACGAGGCACGAGAGGAAAAGCCCCGCGCGAACGCGGCGGCCGATTCCGAACCGCCCTGATGCGCCGGCCGGGTGTGCTCGATCGAGAGTCATGGTGATTCCTCCTGGGCCCCGCGGTGACCCACGCCGTCCGCCCCCGCGAGAGCCAAGTACTCGGCCGCGGCCCCTGCTACACCAACTCGACGTTCACGCGGCGGCCGACCATTGCGGCGGCCCGTTGCAAGCTGCCGAGCGTGATGTCGTTCTTCGGATCGAGCAGCCGGTCCACCTGGGTCCGGCTCGTCTTCAGCAGTATCGCCATCTTGTTCTTGGAGATGTTCTGCTGCTTCATGGCCTCCGCAAGCTGCCACGCGACGACCTCCTTGATCGCCTGCGCTTGCGTTTCCTCGAAGATGCCCTCCTTCTTCAGGAAGGCATCGATGCTCGATCCCATGTGCGCCTTGCTCATCGCTCCAACTCCCTCTGCCGTGTTCGCGCCGTTGCCAGATCCGAATCTGGCGTTGTCCGCGTTTTCTTGATGAACCCGTGCAGCACCACCAAGTGCTGTCGGTAGAGGCACAGCAACACGCGCGCTGTCCGGTTCGTCGGCAGGTCCGTTCGGACTTCCCAGAGGCCGTCGCCCATCGGGCGGCACAGCGGCATGCCTATTGGCCACCGCCATTGCGCCCGGAGAAGATCTTTCCCTACGGTAGAAGATCAGCGGGGTCCTTTGTGGCGTCGGCTTGTCGGCCACCCTGCACCTTTAAGTGTGCAGTTAACCACGTCCCGTTGGCAATGACAACTCTGCGGGACCCGTTGTCCCCCGCCGGCGTGGACTCCAACTGTCTCGGCCGGCGGTTCCGGTCGGGAGCCGGCGATCCGCGGGCGGTCCTCCGTGAGACATCGTGGACAGCCGGGACGCCCGGGACCCCTGGCTCGCGCGCCTCGAGGTACTCTCGCGGCTACCCTCGCCAGCCGCTCGATGGCCCGCCCGTACGCCGCTGGCGTCCGCGCGGTCGCGAGATCCGCCCCGCGAGGAAGCTCGACCGACTCTGGGGTGCGTCCAGATGCAGGCGGCTACATGGCGTCGCGAGACTGTCACGCAGGTGAGCTCTCGCGCCCTCGCACCCGCCGTCGGCTGCGGCGGGGACTTGTCCGCGCAGCACCGCGCCGGGCGCGGTCCGCGGGAACGTCCTCAGACTCGACGCAGCGGGCGCGGGGCCGTGACCCGGCGGCAGGTGGCCAGGACCGCAGCCAGATCCTCCCGCCCCGAACAGCCGCGCCTTTGCCGGTAGCCAGGCAAGGAACTCGGGCCGTCCGTTCCCCCGGCAAGGCTCGGGTCGCCGGCGCGGCGGGTCTGGAAACACGCCGCGGTTCACCGCCGTCGAGGCGCTCGTCGGCGCCCCGGCCCTGGTCGTGGAACTCGGCGAGGTGCCGGCAAGGATGCCGTCCTCGCGCGACCGGGCCCGTCGAGCCAGGCGTTGAGAGCGACGGAGCGCCTCCCGGAGTAGGGCCCGCTGGCGTTCGGGCTGATGGAGAGGTCCTTCATCCCACGACCCCGCTCCCGAGCAGCAGGCCGAGGTCCACGACGCCGGGCCAGTCGCGCAGGCGCGGATGCGCGGAGCCGACCACGACGTCGGTACCATTCTTGTCGTTGCGGGCGAAGCACAACAACTGGTCGGTCCTGACTTGACGTACGACGGCCGGTGAGTGGGTCGCCACGAGAATCTGGGCGCCGTAGATGGAGGAGAGCGAATCCATCAGCGTCTCGACGTTGCGGGGGTGGATGCCGTTCTCCGGCTCCTCGATGAGATAGGGGCCCTCCGGATACGGCAGGTAGGCGGGCAGCGTGAGCGCGAGAAACCGCAACGTGCCGTCAGAGACGAGCCAGGACGGCGCTTCGAGTCCGTTGCGGTAGTGGACCACGAGATAGCGATGCCCGTCTTCCGGACGCTTGATGGTCGTGATGTTCTCGACGTCGGGAAGCCCCTCGCGGACATGGCAGAGCCAGTCCGCGTAGCGCTCGGGGGTCTCGATGGCCACGGCATCGATGACGTGCGGCAGATTCGAGGCGTCGGGACGATAGAAGTCCGAGCTGCTGGATGGGCTGGGACGACGCATGGCGTCGCCCCACGGCGCGATGCGCCCCACGCCGGCGACGAGCATCCGCCAAAAACGGTCTGCAACCGGGAAGACCTCCGCGTCACCGGGTCGCGTCGCGAGGGCGGGCCTGTCGGCCGGCAGGCTGAACGTGATGGGTCGCGCGGACGTCTCGGCGCGGAAAGTAACGCGCTCAGGATCACTGCCCCGGGAGACGATCCTCTTCCAGCCGGTCGGCGCCCTCTGCGCCGGATCGGTCACAATCCGGGCCGGGGGCTCCGGCGGGTTCGGGAACTCCGTTCGCTCGCGTTCGGGGGCGGCTCCGCCGTCCGGTTTCAGCCACAGGGTCTCCGTCGCAATCCGGAGCGGCTGCGACACGTCGATCGCGACTTCGTAGCGGCAGATGCCGGCGCGCCTGTCCTTCAGGCGCTCCCGCAGGTCATCGGGAATGCTCGACTCCACGGCCAGCTCGAACGTCGAGCCGCGCCGCATCCAGGTCAGGTGTTGCGGGTCGACCGCCCGTAGCGGAACATCCTGCGACGCGTTGCCGGTGATCGCCTGCGCGACGCCGACCCGCTGCAGATCGCCCAGAAAGGCCAGGACATCGAGGAACGCCGACTTGCCGCTGGCGTTGGGTCCGACGAGGACGTGGAACGGTCCGAGCCGTTGCGAAACGTAGCGCAGGGATCGAAACCCGAGGGCCTCGATCCGAGTCACGATCATGCCTTGACCTCCGACTCGCGTCGCGTGCTCCCGCTCAATCCGCGGAGAACGGCCGCCGCACCGCCTGCACTACGCTCCAGTCGGTGGACGACCCGCCGAAACAGTCTAGCGGATCAGTCACCGCGAGGCCTTGGCGTCGACCGTGAGTCGCGAGAGGAGCCGCGTTCCTACCGCGGCGCCTCCGACTTGGCCAGCAGGTCCTTCATCGCGTAGTTCACGCTCGCGGCGCCGAAGTCGGGCTCGCTCTGGAACGGCCGCCGGACGTAGCGCACGCGGTGTGATTCGTCGTCGCGGAACTCGACGATCGCAGAGGATGAAGTCGTCCGGCTTGTTCAGCGAGTAGAGGATCTCGTTGCGGGTGACGGTGATGGTGTCGGCATCGCTCCGGCGCCCTTTGACCTCGATGAACCGCAGCCGGCCGCTGCCGGGGATGCGGCTCTCGATGTCGTACCCGAGCTTCTCGAGCTCGCGGTCCCTCCGGTCGAAGCCGAGGCGTCGCTCGGTGTCCATCATGACGGCGCGCGCCCGCGCGCCGGACGCCTGGGTATCGACGGTCGGCTTGGGGGCCGGGTCGACGCGTCCGGCCATCCTGTCGATCAGGCCGCGCGGCACGACCAGGAGACCGCCGAGGACCACTGGCGGCCGAGGCGCAATCTGCCCGTCCCGCTTCAGTTCCGCGAACCGCTTCTGCAGCCGGAGCTGCAGCGTGTCCGCCCGGCGTCGCGCCTCGCCAGAGTTTGAGCCGTGCACCAGTCTTGCCTGCCTCCTCATCGAGCTTGAGCTGCTCGGCGCGGTGGTCCCAGTAAGATCTCATTGGTCAACCGGTCCTTGACCGCCGCTTCCGTCTTCCCGATCAGGGCGAGCCGGGCGTCGCCACCTCGGCGAGGTGCTCGCGCACGACATGGGCGACGGCGTAAGCCTGGGCCGTCTCCTCCAAGTCGCGGCCCAACGGCGGCCGGCCCGCCGACGCGGTGCTCGACGAGTGGGGGGCGGTGCAGGCCCCTGCCCCAGAAGAGCGCCGGCGACCTCGCGCGCATCGACGGCGTGACGCCGAGGACCGCCGCCATCAGCACGCCGGCGGTCGAGCTCGCCCGCCGGACGCCCGGGAAGCCCGCGAAGTCGTTGTGGATCCGCATACGCCGTTTCTTCCGGGGTCAGTTTTCGGTGTCGCCCAAGGGGTCAGTTTGAGTGTCGCTTGACAACGCCGCAGACGACCCCGCCGTCGCGACCATCCTGACCGCGCACCGGCCCGAAAGCTGCCGGCTCACCGTCCTTGACGACCTTCCCGCGGCGCTCGCGAGGCCCGACGTCCAGTCCACCCTGGCCGACGTCAGCTGGCGCACCGGCGCCGCGCATGCCGCCGGCGTATCGGTCGTCTACGGCGAGCCCGAGCCCCAGCTGATCCCGGTGCGGGACACCGCCACCGGCGGGGTAGCCGAGGCCGAGGTGGTCTGGCAGGGCAGTATCCATGTGTCAAGCCTCCGAATCGAGGAAGCCGTAGACCCGATGGGCTGATCTCCCCCCCGGCCGCGACCCCGACCCACGCCGTCGAAGAGCGACGGCGTGGCGACGTGAGCCGGACCCATAACGGGTCTCAGGGCCTTGGAGCGGGTTCCCCTCGCGCACCGTTGCCCGCGGCCGTCAACCTGCTGCGCGGGTCCTCCGCTCCCGCTCGGGTCCTCCGGGCGACCGGCCGTTCTCCCGGTCCGCTGTTGCCCCGAGCCTGCCGTCGCTCGACTGTCGTGAACGTCCGGGCACCGAGCCGCCTGTCATGGGTCCGTTACGTAACGGTGTGGAGTAGACCCCGGCGACAGCTTCCCCTTGGCAGCCACGAAGGGGGGAGCCGGGCGCCGGCATCCGGAGGCCGTGGGCGTCGCAACTCCTGTCGTCTCGGCCGCCGCATTCTGGACTCACGTCGACCGCCCCGATGGTTGCGGCCGGGGCATCGTCAGACCGACAGTGTCGGCGTGTGCTCGCCACCGTCAAGGCGCGCCGCTTCGCGACGCCCCCGCTTCGCGGCGCTGCGGCCTTGACGCCGGCTCCGCGCACGCTCCAGACCGGCTTTTTAGCTGACGATGCCCAAGCATGACCCCCTACACGTTGGCTCGACGGCCTGACCGCGGAGGAATCGCTCACACCCACGGAAACGGGTCACGCTTCGACGAACGGCATGCTTGCGGAGGGCGCTGCCGCGCTGGCCCGACCAGGCCGGTCCTGCTGCCAGCAGCGATCCTGTCCGAGGAGCGCGTTGGCCAGCACCAGGAGCTTGCGCATCACCGCGACCACAGCGACCTTGCCCGGCTTCCCCTGACCGACGAGCTGGCGGTACTTCGCGCGCAGCTCCGGGTTGTGACAGATCGCCGCCAGGGCCGGCATGTAGAGCAGCCGCCGAGCCCGAGCCCGGCCACCCTGGATGAAGCTCCGGCCCTGCCAGGTGCCCGACTGCCGAGTGACCGGCGCAAGGCCCGCCAGACTCGCAACCGCTTTGGCGTCCAGGCTGCCCAGTTCCGGCATCTGGGTGAGCAGACCCGCCGCGGTAACCCGAGACACGCCCGGGATCGACGTCAGGATCTCCGTCCGGCGGGTCAGCACCGCGTCTTCCGAACAGCACTTCTCGATCTCGGTGTCGATCGCCGTCAGCTGGCGGTCGATCTGCGACAGCCGGTTCGTGTTCTGCCGCCGGAGCAGAGGGTGCTGAAGTTGCTTCTGACGGTTCAAGGCGGCGGTGCGGTCCTTGACCAGAGCGTCGCGCGCCACCTGCAGTTCCTCGAGGGCGCGCCGCGCCGGCGACGATGCCTCGGTTCGCCGAAGGTCCAGTGCTGCCCCCATCTGCGCCAGCATCCGTGCGTCCACCGCGTCGGTCTTCGCCCGTTGGCCGATGGCCTGCGCGAAGCGCCGCGCCTGCAACGGATTCACCCGCGCCAGCGGCAACTCCGCCTCGAACAGCGCTTCCTCGAAGGCCCGGTGCCACCGGCCGGTCGGCTCGTACGTGACGGTGCGAACCGGGCGCTCCACCCACGCGATCAGCGCCTTGAGCCCCGCCGCGTCGTTGGAGAATCGCGCGGCCTTGCCCGCCGGGACCATGTAGGCGTCGAGATGCGCCTTCGAGATGTCGACGCCGACGCTGTTGGGGATATCATCGGTCATCTTCCCTGTGCTCCTGTGCTTGTCATTCGAGCCTCAACGCTCACGTATCCATCCAGGACTCGGGAAGACGGTGGCGACCAAACTGCCCTACGGCCCCTCGACGGCCTGCGACGCGCACGGTCCGACCACCGCCCGCCCAGCGGCGCCTGGCTAGAGGCGCCGCTGGGATGGGCCATCCCAAGGCCCATTCGAGCCAATGGTAAACAGACAAGCGACGGCGCCCTCGACCAGGACCTCGAGGAGCTCATGCCCCAGGGGTCCGTAGCGGACGCGCCTCGACTGGAAGAACCTCGGCAAGTACGCCCCCGACGTCGACGACCCGCGCAGGACGCCTTTGCCGGCGGATCGGGCAACGCTGAGAAGGCTCGGCCGGGTGTCCAGCGGTCGCGGCTATCTGCGCCCGCCGCTCCCGGTCGACACCGTCGCGCGCATCTTCGAGCTCCGCGACCAGGGCCTCAGCTTCAAGAGCATCGGCAAGGCCCTCGGTATCGCGGCGTGGACCGCCTCGCGCTACCTCCGCAGTTTCGAGGAGGGAGGCCGATGACGAGGGAAGTTCAGACCCCCGATGCGGCCGGTAGTAGGGCTGCAGTCCATCTAGCTCTCCCGGCCGCCGTCGTCCTCGTTGCCGTCTACGACCGGCGCGAGCGCGCCGCCGCGCGGAGCGCTCCACCCCAAGGAGCCGCTAGGTCGATGGGTGGGTAGCGGTCCCCCGGGACGGGGATGTCAATCGCACGCCAAGCGGCTAACGCTGGCCGCCTCCGCCACGCTCCCGGAGCGTGGTCCCGCGTCCAACGCGCCGACTCGTGGGCAGCCGCCACGCCGCACGAAGTTCCACGCGAAGTGGAGACCGACCTCGGTGGGAATGGTCGTTTGCTCCGACCCGAGCGCGGCACCTCGCCCTATAGCCGTTGTCGATTTGTCCTAATCATTGATGGAATCAATAACCTCCACCATTCCTTCCGGTCGATAGTCGGCCTTCGCCATTTCTCCGACTATCGCTATCTTCAATCGCTTGCCATCAATGTTGCCGCCCAGCTTCCCACACAGCCCGTCCAAGATGACCCTTCCCGGGAACTTTCGTCTCCATTCCCCGTTCTCCCAAGCCGTCTTGAGCTTCACTACGACTTTCTCCATTTCGTCTCTAATGGCGCGGGGCTTCGTCCACTGGTTTGCCTCTTGCTGCACATGTTCCGCCGCCTCCTCCACTCGCTCCTGTAGTTCAGCCGCCGGATCAATTCCATGCCCAGACCCCATGTCCATTCCTTTTCTAAATCCTCTCCAGACCCTGTTCCTTAGCTGAGCCATCGCTAAACTCTCGATCAACTCTTCCGAAACGTCTTCCAACAATCTCTCGATGTTGTCTTCTGTTCGGCCATTAGACCCGTTAATGTCCAAACTATCTATTGCTAGCTTGATGAACTCGGCGTTCAGTAAGTAGTTCTCGATGTGATAGCGGTCCCACTCCATTCGGCGTCCCCGGCGCATCGGCTTTCGGCTCCATAACTCGTCGTCCGGGTCGACGATGCTATACACGTCGGCACGGACTTGCCCGCCCTCCATCATTTTCTCTATTGTCTTCTGAACCTCCAACACGTTTTTCTTGTTGCCAGCTGATACGAAATTGACACGCTTTGCGGTGTCCACGAACAACCTCGCGATCATCTTCTCATCAAATCTAGAATCTGCACCTTCAAGCAATACAATCTTACCGTCCGGTTTATAGGCGGCGAGGTCCCCCGTCAAGTCGATAATGAGTGCTTCCACATTAGATCTACTGGTAACCTCGCGCATCTGATTCCCTGTCCGCGCAGCGTTCCCGTGTTGCATGTGATACACTCGCATCCCGATCGTATCGAGCGCCTCGCGTAGAAAACGGTCGGAGTGCGTCACCAGCCAGATCTGATTCTCAAGTTCCCGTCCAATGTACTTTTCATAGAATTGCGGCAGTCCCTGCACGAGACCAGGGTTTAGATGCAGTTCCGGTTCATCTATAAGCAGTACCGACTGTCGCGGCGCAAGGGTTCTCGCCCTTAAGTAAGCAAACAATACCTCCTTCTCTCCTGAAGACAATTCGTTGATGTCATGGTATGTGTTCTCATCCACCCACACCGGGAAACTCAACTCACCACCAGGCTCTGCTACGGGGCCGTCGAATCTCTTGCCTGGCAAGAACATGCTAAAGAGTTCCTTAACAGCCCGTGGCGAAAGTCGGGGTTCAGGGATCGACAGAACGGGCCTGATGTACTACACTCGCACGTATGGCGATGGGGACGACGCGTGACGACGGGTCTCAGCAATCGATGTGGTTGTCGCCGGGCGATCTGCCGCGAAGCGCGGGGCATCCGTTTTACGAACGGCTGAACCAAGTTCTGGATGCGGCGGGGTTCGACGCGTTCGTGGAAGGCCTGTGCGCTAACTTCTACGCGGTGATGGGGCGGCCGAGTTTGGCTCCGGGCCGGTATTTTCGGCTGCTGCTGGTCGGGTACTTCGAGGGGCTGGACTCGGAGCGTGCGATGGCGTGGCGGGCAGCGGATTCGCTGAGCGTTCGGTCGTTTCTGCACTTGTCGGCGCCGGCCTCGCCCCCGGACCATTCGACGATCTCGCGGACTCGGCGTCTGTTTTCGGTGGAGACTCACGAGGCGGTGTTCACGTGGGTGTTGCAGCAGTTGGCGGACGCGGGTTTGGTTCAGGGGAAGACGTTGGGCATCGACGCAACGACGCTGGAAGCGAACGCGGCGATGCGGGCGATCGTGCGTCGGGACACGGGGGAGGACTACAACACGTTCCTGACCCGTCTGGCGAAGGCGTCGGGCATCGAAACGCCGACGGCGGAGGAGTTGGCGCGTTTTGACCGGAAGCGGAAGAAGAAGATGTCGAACGAGGAGTGGACGCACCCTCACGACCCGGACTCGAAGGTGGCGAAGATGAAGGACGGCAGCACGCACATGGCGCACAAGGTGGAGCATGCTGTTGACCTGGAGTCGGGGGCGGTGGTTGGTTTGACGCTTCAGGGTGCGGAGAAGGGCGATACGGAGACGGTGGTGGAGACGGCGGTCAAGGCGGTGGAGCAGGTGGAGGAGGTGTTGCCGGAGGGGTCGGGCGTTGCGGAGATGGTTATGGACAAGGGCTACCACAGCAACGAGACGTTGGTGGGTCTGGCTGCGGTGGGTGTTCGGAGCTACATTTCGGAGCCGGACCGGGGCAAGCGCTCGTGGAAGGACCACCCGGAGGCGCGGGACCCTGTGTACGGGAACCGGCGGCGGATTCGTGGCAAGCGGGGCGGTCGTTTGTTGAGGCGTCGGGGCGAGCTTGTGGAGCGGACGTTCGCGCATGCGTATGAAACGGGCGGCATGCGGCGGGTTCACCTGCGAGGCCACTCGAACATTCTGAAGCGCCTGCTGGTACACGTGGCGGGACTCAACCTCGGGCTGCTTCTGCGCCACCTGACTGGGGTCGGCACGCCCCGGAGCCTGCAGGGGCGGGCTTTTTCCGTCATTTGCGGTGTGATCGGGCGTCTGATCGACCTCTTGGAACGTCTGACGGGTTCCTGGGGCGTCAATTGGCCGCGGATGGCTCCCGTCGGCTCAATCGCTCATCGCCAAGCCGCCTGAACAGGCCGGATCCGTAGCCTGACTTCTTCCACGGGCTGTTAAGGGTATCCGACAACGGTCTTCGCGTCGCGGTTCGAGTTCTCTTCGCCTCACGAGCCAAGAGCTCGCGAACGTACTCACCGGCCATCGCGCTCTTGAGTGTCGCGTATTTCGCATCGTAATTGTACAATGCCGCGCTCTTAACCTTTTCTTCCTCGCTGGCTTCCTTTAGAGATATAGAGCGGAGCCGCTCACGTGTATAGTGCCTGTGCGAACCGTGGTAGTCAACTATTCCCATCTCTTCCGGGACAAAGAACCGAAACATGATCTGCAGCGTTAAGCAGGTGCCGATTGACGCGTCACCGTTGGGTGATATCTGCAGTTTCCCCGGCACTTCGCGCCAAAGAAGTTCCTTCTCCAGAACCGCATGCCATTTTTTGGTCTGTGCCTTGACGGTCTGTATGTGTTGTATGATTTCGGACGTAACAACTGCTCTCACCTGCCCCATATGCGTGGGAACGTTAGGGAAGAGAGTTTTCCATGCGAGTTCGGTGAGCATCCATTGCCCAGGACCCAAAATGAAGTGCTTTTCTTTCTCAGAAACCTGTACTCGTGCCTCAATTATAGTCGGCTTCGCTCGGTCCCGAATTACGCCCCGCAGATCGCCGAAACGGCCATCCCAACTCAACTGGAACTCAGTGGTCCAAAGCTCGACCTCATTCTGTTGCTGGTCGTTGTAGGAACCGTACGCAGACTTGAGCAATCTAATCGCGTCCAGCAAACAAGACTTGCCGGAACCATTCGGTCCAGCAACCACGACCGCCGCGCCGGCGTCCTCAATTGTTGCGTGACGTAGTCCCCGGAAATTCTCGACGTGTAAGCTCTTGATTCGCATTGGCGTTATCGGATGTGACGTTGGTCGCCGTGCTCGGCGGCCTTGCCGCACCGCATTCGTGAATGAATGGGAGCGGCCTGGGACGGTGTGAGCTCGGCATCGGTGAGGGAACGGGCGACGGCGTAGATGGCGAGCATGCGTGCCCTATTATCGCCGAAGATGCCGACACCGAAAGGGGGGGGCGACTGCAACGGCCGGGAACCGCGGCGCTGGTCGGCCTCCGAGTTGCGGGCGGCCGCGGTGGCAAGCCCCGCGGCGGCGCTGCGCCGCGCCGTCGAGAGGCGGCCCGGCCACCCGAGCGAGGAAGCGATCACGCGGTGGCTCGCCGGCCAGGAGACCGAGCGGCCGAGCGCCTCGGAGAAGCCCCGGTCTCGGGCGGCCCAGCGCCGGTGGCGGCGCGCCCTCGCGCGGCAAGGCGGCTGCGCATGACGCGCTTCACCGGGAACCGCGAGGCCCTGGAGTCGACGCCGATCCGTTGCCCGTGGTCGGCCACCGGCGCCGCGTCGCAGCGGGCCGGCCCGCCTGACAACGACCACGCCGGCCGAGGGGCGGCGAGGTGCGGCGCCGCCGACGCCGTGCACCGGCACGCCGCGGACGACCCCGCCGTCGCGACCATCCTGACGACCCCGCACGACATCCACCGCATCACCGCCCCCTTCAGCTCCGGCCGCATCTCCACACCACCGTAGCCGACGCGGGCGCAAGCCTCGCCGTTCTCAGTCAGAACGCGTCGTGACCGCGGCCCACGCGGACTCGTCCCGCCCCGTGCCGATCCTGGGCGCGCCCCGCCGTCAGCCCGCGGGGATCGCCGTCTCCCCCTCGACCCCGACCGCCCATCTCGATCCCCCGTAGGAACACCGCCCGGCACTCGGCGCGGCCGGCGGGTTGGTCCCGTCCCGCACATCCCCCGCAGTAGAGGAGAACTATGTCCGAACGAACCGTTCAGCGGGTCGGCGCCAAGGTCGTCGTCCGCTCCATCGACAACGCCGGCTGCACGATGCGGGCGTTGACGGTCACGTCGAAGCTGCGGCTGCAGGGTTCGGCCCTCGCCGCCCCATCAGCCCGCGCCGCTTGGTCGAACAGATCGCTTCGCGCGTAACTCCGCTCGACAGCCCCGCCGACCACGTGGGCAAGGGCCATCTCCGCCACATCCTTGGTCGCCCCGGACCGCTCCGCCGCCCACGTGCGGAAACTCGACCGGAAGCCGTGAACGTCCGCGTCCGTCCCCGTCGCTCTACGCAGCGCCTTGATCAGGGCGTCGCGGTCGAGCGGCCGCCCGCCCACGCCAGGCATCGGCGGCGCCGTCAGAGTGCGCCCTCATGCCCTCCAGCACGCCCACAGCCGCATCCGAAACGGCACCCGATGTTCACCTGGGCCTTCATCCGCGATGCCGGTACGCGCCACTCCGGCGTCTCGGGGTCGACCTCGCCCCACGTCGCCCCGTGAGCCTCGCCGGACCGTACCGCCGTCAGCGCCGTGAAGCGAATCGCCGCCTTGACGGCGGGACCGGCCCCCGACGCCTCGACCGCCTCCAGCGCCGCGGGAACGTCCGCGTACGGCAACGCCCGCCGATGCCTCGGGTCTTCGGGGTCTTCCGGCAATGCCGCGTCGATCACTTCGCCCGCCGCGTTCACGTCGACATGTCCGAGAGCTTGGGCCGCGGCGAGCACACCCCGGACCCAACCGCGCAAGAGCTTGCCGGTCGCGGGCTTGTCGCGGTAGACCGGCCCGAGCACCGAGAGCACGGCCGCCCGGTCGATCTGGTCGACGGGTCGACCCATGAGACGCGCCGCGTACCGCGCCAGGGTCCGCCGCCGCGTCTCTCGGGTCCGGCCGCGCCGCTGGCCCCCTTGGTCGACCCTGGCGGACACCTCCGCGAACGTTGGCACGGTCGACGCACGCCCGGACAGGTCGCCGCCCCCCGCTTCGCCGTCAGGCGGTTGTCGTGCGCCCGCTCCCGAGCCTCGGACAGCGTGAAGGCCGGGTACGTGCCGATGTTGATATCGCGCCGCTTCCCTTGGACGTGGAGCCGTTGAACCCACCGCTTGTTTGCCCTGCCCGTCCGGCCCTTGGCCACGACCAGGTACACCGTGTCGCCCGCCTGATACCGGCCCGGCTTCCGTAGCGTCTCGGCCCGCTTGGCTGTCAGTCTTTCCATTGAATCAGCCTCCCTTGACCGAAATCGTCCACCCACGGTACGCCCACAATCAAACCTCGGATTGGGGCGGACCGGTCCAGACTGACAACAGACCACAGAGAAGGGTAATTTTCCGTTATCGCGCTTGAGAATCCGCACGTTTGTACAGATGCGGACCGCCACGGACCAGAGCCGGGCGTTAAGGCAACGCAAAGACAAACAACGCGTTGCCCTGGCGCGGGTTCCGCATCTCCCGCAGCAGGTCGGCGGGGAGGATGCTCGTCCAGCTCGAGCCGCCGAGGGGGCCGCCGGCGGTGAACGCGATGTACTGCTTGCCGTCGACGGCGTAGGTGATCGGATAGCCGTTGGACATCGTGGTCAGCCGGCTCTGCCAGAGCTGCTCGCCGCTCGCGGCGTCGTAGGCGAAGACGTAGCGCTCCCAGTCGCCGACGAAGACGAGGCCGCCGGCGGTGGTCAGGGCGGCGGTGTTGTAGGGGGCGCGGCGGCGGTGCTTCCACAGGGTCTCGCCGGTGCGGATGTCGAGGGCCTGGAACTCGCCCATCTGGTCGGGCGCGTCAGGGTGGAAGTGGTTCAGCCGCCCCCGCACGCCGCCGGTGCCGCCGCCGCCCAACCGGCGCTCGACGGGGCCGAACGCGGCGGTCTCGCAGTTGAGGTTGAGGGGGATGTAGAGCGCGGTCGTGTCGGGGTGGTAGGCCATCGCGCGGAGGCTCTTGAAGCCGCCGGTGCTGGGGCAGAAGAAGAGCTCCTCGCCGACCCCGGAGACCATGCCCTCGCGGTAGGTGACGGCGCCGGTGTCGGAGTCGACGTCGAGGATGTTCTGGTAGCCGAGGTCGACGGCGCTGGTGAACGCGCCGCTGGCCCGGTCGAGCTCCCAGAGGATGGCGAGCTTGCCCATGCTGAAGACCGACTGCTTGCCGTCGTAGTCGATCAGGATGCGCTCGAACGTCTCGTCCATGTCGTGGCTGTCGCCGGGGATGTGCTGGAAGTACCACTCCATCTCGCCGGTGGCGGGGTCGAGGGCGAGGGTCGAGTTGCTGTAGAGGGCGTCGCCGTCGGTGCCCCGGGCGTCGCGCGACCACGGCTTGGCCTGGGCGGTGCCGTAGAAGACGAGCCCCGTCGCGGGGTCGTAGCTGCCGGGAATCCACGCGTCGCTGCCGGCGCGGAAAAGCAGCGGCAGGTCGCCCCAGGTGTCGCCGCCGCGCTCGCCGGGGCGGGCGATGGTCGACGTGCGCCAGAGGGCCTGGCCGGTGCGGGCGTCGAGCCCGACGATGTAGCAGGTGTCCTCGCGGAACCGCTCGCAGCCCCGCAGCCCCGCCACGATGACGCCCCCGGCGATGACCGGGCCGCTCGAGAAGCCGTAGCCGTCCTCCTCGGGCATGACCGGGGTGTCCCAGCGCACCTCGCCGGTGCGGGCGTCGAGCCCGACGACGTGGGCGTCGACGGTGTTCAGGATGATGAGGTCCTCGTAGATGGCGAGGCTGCGCATCTGGGCCGCGGGCCGCCGGGCCGCCTCCATCTCGCGCCGGTACTCCCAGATGAAGTCGCCGCTGCCGGCGTCGATCGCCTGCACGACGTTCCCGGGGTTGGCGAGGTAGAGGATGCCGTCGTGCACCATGGGCGTCGTCTGCGACACGCCGGGCTCCATGCCCCACGACCACGCGAGCCGCAGCTCGCCGACGTTGCCCCGGTCGATCTCGTCGAGGGGGCTGTAGCCCCACCCGTCGAGGGTGCGCCGCCAGCTCAGCCAGTCGGCGGGGTCGGGGTCCTGCAGGACCGCGTCGGTGACCGGCGTCAGCTCCTCGATTTGCGCGTGGGCGGGCGCCCCCGTTCCGAACAGCACCACGACGCTTGCACATGAAACGAACCAGGCACGAACTGTCATGCGAACCTCCTCAAAATCACTACCAGGAGCCAGCGCACCGAACAGCGCGACTCCTCCACGACCTTAGAGCACACAACGTCGCCGGAACAGCGGCCCGGGACAAGGGCTCCGCCGCAAAAGACCGGGCGATGCATCCTACCGGCCTGCGTCGTTATCGGTCGCCCCTGCCCGCAGTGGCTCCGTCGCCACGCCTTGGTCCGGCAGACGCACACCGGTCTCCGCGCGACGCGGGGTGCGGCCAACGGCCTCCGGGCCGCAAGTCATCACCCGCAGCTGCGATTGCCCTTCAAACTGCCCTGCCCCATTCCTGCGGCGCAGAATCCTACGCGATCCCCGCCCCGCGCACGCCGACGTACACCGAGTAGAGCGACTGGCTGGCCGTCATGAACAGCCGGTTCCGCTTCGCCCCGCCGAAGCAGACGTTCGCGCAGACCTCGGGCAGCCGGATGACCCCGATGGTGTCGCCGTCCGGGGCGACGATCTGCACGCCGGGCCGCGCGCCGGCCCAGATGTTCCCGTCGACATCGCAACGCATGCCGTCGGCCCCCGATATGGTGTCCGGGTCGCCGGGCATGGTGAGCTGCACGTGGCGCCGGCCGTTGCGGAGGCCGGTCCCGTCGACGTCCCAGACCCGGATCTCCCGCCCGCTGCCGGTGTCGGCCACGTAGAGCCGGTCGTAGTCCGGCGAGAAGCAGATGCCGTTGGGCGCCCCGATGTCGTCGGTGACCCGCGCGATCTGCCCGGTCTGCCCGTCCACCCGGTAGACCGACAACGGCAACTCAGCCTCGGCCCGGAAGCCCTCGTAGTCGCCGCGCACCCCGTAGGGCGGGTCGGTGAACCAGATGCTGCGGTCGGGGTGCACCACCACGTCGTTGGGCGAGTTCAGCGGCGTCCCCTCGTAGCTGTCGGCGATGACCGTCACCTCGCCCGACTGCTCGTAGCGGACCACGCGGCGCCCGCCGTGCTCGCACGAGAGCTGCCGCCCCTCGTGGTCGAAGGTGTTGCCGTTGCTGTAGCCCGACGGGTTGCGGAACTCGGTGACCCGGCCGTCGTCCTCGATCCAGCGCATCTGGCGGTTGTTGGGGATGTCGCTCCACACCACGTACCGGCCCACCCCGTTCCACGCCGGCCCCTCCGCCCAGAGGGTGCCGGTGTAGTGGCGCCGAATCGGCGTGTTGAACAGGATGTAGCGGCGGAACCGGGGGTCGAGGGCGATGATGTCGGGGTCGGGATAGGGAAGGGGGTTGCCCCCGGACCAGTCGCGTGGCCGGTACGGCGGAATGGCCGGCGGCTCTTGCGCGAGGACGGGGACGGCGGCGGCAGCGGCGCCGACGGCGGTCAGAAACGTGCGGCGGTCTACGGATCGGCGGTTCATGGTCACCTCGGTCACTCTCGAACATGGGAGCCCGCGGGGGCAGGGAGTTTCGCGCCGGCGCCCCCCCCAACGCGACCGCAAGGTCCCGCGGTCATCTCGCGGCGAGAGCGGCGACGGCCTCGGCCGGGAACAGCTCGTCGGTCTCCTGCGGCTGGACGCCGAGGGCGTTCAGCGACATCGACACGAGGCGGTAGTTGGCCACCGTCATCACCACGCTCATCATCTCGCGGGTGTCGTACCGCGACGCCAGCGCGGCCCAAGTGTCGTCGGAAATGATACCGTCCCGGTAGATCTCGTCGGCGGCCCGCACGTGGGCCTGCTCGAACGGGTCCCACCCCGCGTCGCGCCCGAGGGCGATTCGCTCCGGCTCGAGGCCGTGGTCACGCGCCCGACCCACGCTGCCCACGTGCTTCGCCCACTCGTAGACGGCCTGGCAGTTCCAGCCGATGCGCAGGATCAGCAGCTCGCGGAAGTAGGGGGTGAGCGGCGAGACGCGGTTCACGTAGCCCGACTGCCCGCTGCGCGCCGCCTGCATGCGGGGATGGCGCCCGAAGGTGCGGCCCACCCGGATGCCCGGCCCCTCGAGGGGCGCCACCCGCGGCTCGCGCAGCGGGGGCTCGGGGTCGGCCACGTCGAGCGCGTAAGGCACGTCGGCCGGCCAGCGGGCCAGCGCGTCGTCGTCGGGCTGGACGCCGAACGAGTTGAGCAGCATCGCGAACAGGGTGGTCTGGTTGACGGTCATCACCGCGTCGACGAGCTCGAGCAGGTCGTAGCGCTCGTCGAGGGCGGCCCACACCGCGTCGCGGACCGACGAGTTGCGGTACAGCTCGTCGGCCAGCCGCAGCAGCGTCGCCTCGAAGGGCGACCACCCCGCCGCTGCCGGGCCTGCCGCGATTCGGTTCACGTCGTCGGCGCTGAGCCCAACGAGCAGAGCCGCCGGCGCATGGTCGGCCCACAAATGGCGGTTCTGCGTGAGCCACGCCGTGCGCAGGATCAGCAGCTCGCGGTGCCGGGCGGGAATCGTGGTCTGGCGGGTGATGTAGACGCGGAACGGCATCACCCCGTCGACCAGCTCAGGCACGTGCAGCAGCGTCCGGAAGGCGTTGCCGATGCGAACCTCGGGGGCCCACCGGTCCACCCGGGCGCGGTGCTCGTCCGTCCACTGCGACTCCGGGAGGGGGGCGATGCGGGGCCCGTCGAGCCGGACGAGCGCCGCCGTGCCCGGGGGGTCGGGCCGGAGCTGCGCCGCCGCCGGAGCGGCGGTCAGCAGCGCGGCCCCGGCGCTCACGGAGACGGCGATGCGGACGATGGAAGAGACTGCGGACATCACGGCATCCTTTCGTGGGCGCGCGACATGCGGGTCGCACGGCCTGACATGCTACCAGCCCGTGGCGAAGGGCCCCGCTGCGTTCGACCGGCGACGCATCCTGCCGGACCGGGTTGTTCCACGGAACAGCCTGCAGCTCCGCGGCCACGGTATGCCGAGTCTGCTCCCCGTCAGACTCATTCGGCACGGGCGTTCTGCAGCACGCCGGGCGCTCCCGCCGGTCTCGGTGCAGCGCGGGGCCCCACCACGGGCTGCATCCCCCGCGGCGGCTCCTGGCGACAGGAATCCGCGCCGGCCCATTGTGACACGCGGGCCGCCGCTCGACCCCATAGTCGCGGCCGGCCGCGATGGACTACCATAGGTCGTTTGTCGTCACCATCGAGGGTGTCGCAGTATCGCCCGCCATCCGGCAACTCATGACCCGCGCCGCACGCGCTCTCGCCGCCTGCTTCCTGCTGCCCCTGGCCGCCGACGGCGTCCGCGCGCAGGCGCCGCTCCCGGCCCGAGGCTCCGAACCGATCGCGGTGCTCCCGTTCACGAACCTCTCGCCGGACCCGGAGGACGCCTGGCTGGGCGACGGGATCGCCGAGACGCTCACGGCCGAGCTGACAGCGCGAGGCCTGACGGTCGTGGACCCCGCCGGGCCTTCGCTCGCGGTCGCCGGCGGGGCGGGGGGCGGCGAGGACCCGGCCGGAGACCTCGGTCGGCTGCACCGCCGGCTCGGCGCACGCCGGGCGGTCACCGGCAGCTACCAGCAGATCGGACAGCGGCTCCGCATCAACGCCCGGATCGTCGACCTGCCTTCGGCCGTCGTGGTCCACGCGGTCAGGGCCGACGGCGAGCGGCACGAGATATTCGCGCTGCAGGACCGCATCGCCGGCGAGGTCGCGGCCGGCCTGTCCACAGGACGATTCAGCACGGGGATGCTCCGGAAGCCCGAGCCTCCGGATGCCGGCGGCCGGCGGGCGGGCATCGTGCCGGCGCGGCCTCGCGGCGAGCCGCCTCGGCCCTTCCCCGCCGCACCCCCGAGACGCCGGACGCCGGCAGAGACCGCGCCGGGCGCTGGTGCGACAGCGAGACGAGAGCCGGCATGGGCCGCGCCGGACGCCGATGCGATAGCGAGACGGGAGCCGGCGCCGGGCGGGGTGGGAGTCGCGGGCCGGGCCTCGGGCGGCGCCGACGTCCCGAACCCGGCCGGCGGGATCGCCGGGCTCGGCATCGCCAGCGGCGCCGGCATCCTGACCGGCCGCCCCAGCGTCCGTCCCGCTCGCACCACCGCCGCCCCCCGCATCGACGGCACCCTCGACGACCCGATGTGGGAACGGGCGACGCGCATCACCGAGTTCGTGCAGCAGCGCCCCCTCGACGGGGCCCCGGCCACCGAGGATACCGAGGTCCATATCGCCTACGACGACGACAACCTCTACTTCGGCATCCGGGCGCACTACTCCGACCCCGCCCTGATCCGCGCCAACCGGGCCGACCGCGACCAGACGTTCATCGACGACACGGTGGCCGTCTACTTCGACCCGTTCCTCGACCAGCAGCGCGCCTACGTCTTCTCGGTGAACGGCTACGGGGTGCAGGCCGACTCGCTGCTCGAGTCGAGCGCCGAGCGCACGCCCGGCGGGGGCGGCGGAGGCGGGGGCGGTGGCGGGGGACGGCCCGGCGGCGGGGGGCGGACGCCGGGCAGCGGACGGGGCGGCATGAGCGCGGCGCTCGCGGCGTCGCTGGGCGCGCCCCCCACCGGCGACCTGTCGTGGGACGCCCTCTTCGACTCGGCCGCGAGGCTGGCCGCCGACGGCTGGACGGCGGAGATGGCGATTCCGTTCAAGAGCCTCCGCTATCCCGAACGCGGTCCGGGCGAGCCCCACCGGTGGGGCTTCCAGATCGTGCGGACGATCTTCGGCAAGGACGAGGCCGACGTGTGGTCCCCGGTCTCGCGCGGGGTGGCCGGCTTCCTGACCCAGATGGGGCTGCTCGACGGGCTCACGGGCCTGTCGACGAGCCGGAACCTGGAGATCCTGCCGACGGTCACCGCCATCCGCATCGGATCGCTCGACGCGGGGACGGGGGCGTTCGCGGAGACGACGCAGCCCGAGGGCGCGTTGAACCTGAAGTACGGGGTGACCCCCAACCTGACCGCCGACTTCACCTACAACCCCGACTTCTCGCAGATCGAGTCCGACACCCCGCAGATCGAGGTCAACCAGCGGTTCCCCCTCTTCTTCCCCGAGCTGCGCCCGTTCTTCCTCGAGGGCCAGGAGGTCTTCACGGTGCCCGGGCAGGTGAACCTGCTGCACACCCGCACCATCATCGACCCGCGCTACGGCGGAAAGCTGACGGGCAAGGTCGGCAACACCACCCTCGGGGTCCTCGTCGCCAACGACGAGGCGGCGGGACGGCGGGACGGCCTGCCCGCGGACGCCATCGGCAAGACGTCGCAGGTGTTCGCGGGGCGGGCCCGCTACGACCTCTACGCGGAGTCGTCGGTCGGGGTCATGGCGACGGGCCGGGAGTTCTTCGACGCCTACAGCCGGGTCGCGGCCGTCGACGGCCGCTTCCGCCTCGGCCGCACGTCGTCGCTGACGATGCTCTACGCGGGGTCGCAGCACCGCGACGACGAGGGGGCCGAGCGCACCGGGCCGACCGCCCACGTCGCCTACGACCGGCGGGGCCGCAACCTCAGCTACGGCGCGTCGTTCGACACCGTCGACCCGAACTTCCGCACCGACACCGGGTTCGTGCAGCGCGTCGACACGCGGAGCGCCCGGGCCAACGCCGGCTACCAGTGGTGGCCCGACAACCTCGTGATCAACTGGGGCCCCTTCGCCAGCTACGGCCGGATCTACGACTTCGCGGGGACACTTCAGGACGAGCAGACGGGCGCAGGCGTGCGGGCCACCCTGGCCAACGGCATCATCACCGTCGCCAACGTGAACCGCGACCTCGAGCGCTACGGCGGGCTCGACTTCCTCAAGACCTCGGCGTTCATCGGCGGCGGCGCCAGCGCCAGCCGCAAGGTCTCGTTCGGGGGGTTCCTCAACTGGGGCGACCAGATCCGCTACGGCGACGACCCGTTCCTGGGCCGGTCCGTCAACACCACGGTGTTCACGAACCTGCGCCCGACGAGCCGGCTCAGCGCCGACCTGACCCTCATCACCAGCCGCCTGCACGACCCGATGACCGAGGCGCTGGTCTTCGACGTGAAGATCCTGCGCACCTTCACCACCTACCAGCTCACCAACCGGCTGTCCCTCCGCAACATCATGGAGTTCAACTCGCTGAACCGGACCCTCGGCGCCAACGTCCTGTTCACCTACCGGGTCAACGCCGGCACCGTGTTCTTCGTCGGCTACGACGACCACTACCAGCAGGGCGACCTGTTCGACGCGGTGCGGTTCCCCACCACCGCCCTGCGGCAGACCAACCGGGCGTTCTTCACCAAGCTGTCGTACCTGTTCCGATACTGACCGCGAGGCCGGCTCCCCGCGGCGCCGCCCGCCGGTCCGGCGAGGCCCGCGGCGGAAATCCTGACCGTGCCCGCAAGACGGCCGGTGCATCCGCCACGCGCGGCTCGCCACGGACCCGGGGGACGTCGCCCCCGAACCGCGGAGAGGACCGCGCTTCACGGCGGCATTCCGCGATCCGGGAGTCGGGCGGGCACCGCCACCCAGTCGGTACAATAGCGGGTGTCATGACCAACACGCGCCCCCCGCTTCGCCTCACACGATACGGTGCTGAAGCTCTGATGACGGAGCTGCTCCGCCTCCTGAAACGCACGGCCCTGGTTCCGCGCATCCTCGCGGCATCGATGCTGCTGCCGGCGCCCGCGGCCTTCGCGCAGTCGACGGGCGCGATCGGCGGCTCGGTCACCGACATCGGCGGCGGCGCCCTGCCCGGGGTCACCGTCGCGGTGACCGGCGGGCCGCTCCCGGCCGCCCGGCTGCAGATCACGGGCCTCGACGGCCGCTTCGCCTTCGACATGCTGCCGGCCGCCGAGTACGGGGTGCGGCTCACCCTCCCCGGCTTCGAGCCGCGGGAGATGCGCGTCGCGGTCGAGGCCGAGGCCGCGGTCTCGCTCGACGTGGTGCTCGAGATCGAACGGCTGCTCGAGGCGGTGTCGGTCATCGCCGACGAGCCGACGGTCTTCGCGACCAACGTCGTCGCCGAGCCGATGCTCGAGCAGCAGGCCGCCATCACCAGCGTGGTCGCGGTCGTCGACAACCTGCCGGGGGTGTCGGTGCAGGAGGGCGACACCTACGGGTTCGACGACTGGTCGAGCTCGGTCGCCGTCCGCGGCTTCCAGACCAACATCAACGAGGCGCAGATCGGCACCACCATCGACGGGTTCCCCAACGGCACCTCCGACTACTGGAGCGGGGCCAAGGCGAACCGCTTCGTCGACCCCGCCAACCTCGGCGGGGTCGAGGTGTCGCAGGGCACCGCCGACGTCGCCTCCCGCTCGGTCGAGGCGCTGGGGGGCACCTTCAACTTCCTCACCAACGCCCCCGAGGCCGAGCGCACCTACACCGCGTCGGTCACCCTGGGGGAGAACGACGGCGAGCGGTACTTCATGCGGGTCGACACCGGCTCGCTCTTCGGCCGCGAGACCCATGCGTGGCTGTCGGCGGGAAGGCAGACCGCCACCGACTGGGTGCACGGCGCGGCCCGGAACGAGCGCGAGCACCTCGCGGCCAAGCTCGCGTCGTCGCACGGACGGCTGGAGCTGACGTCCTACTTCTCGTACGACCAGATACGCGAGGACGTCTACCAGCGCCTCTACTCGGCCGCCGACTTCGCGGCCGCCCCCCGCTGGGACCGCCTCATCGACGACTGGCCCGGCGTGCCCTACCTCAACCAGTTCTACCGACGCGGCTGGTCCACGTACCGCAAGAACACCTTCGGCTACCTGAAGGCCGACTGGGCGTTCAACGACGCCAGCACCCTGAGCGCCGGCGCCTACTACCACCGGAACCGCGGCCGCGGCGACTGGCTGCCGCCGTACGTCGTCGACGTGACCGACGACGGCGGCGGTCCCGAGTCGGAGCTCACGGGCGGGGCGCCGGTGCGGGGCGGGGACATCCTGGGGCAGATCCGCTTCGTCGACCGAAACCTCGTGGCGGTGGGGCCGCAGCCCGGCTGCACGTCGTCGTTCATCTTCAACTACTACGGGGCGGGGGGGCCCGAGGTCGACCCCGCGTGCCATCCCGGGGCCAGCGCCGTGCAGTCGTTCCGCCACAGCCACTACGGCAAGGACCGGCTCGGCTTCACCCTCGACGAGGAGTGGACCGGCGCCGTCGGCGCCGCCGGCAACACCCTGCGGGCGGGCCTGTGGTTCGAGGACTCGACCCGCATCCTGGGCCGCGACTGGCATCGCATCCTCGACCCCCGCGTCAACGTCGCCTTCGACGAGAAGCCGTACTGGCAGCAGTACGACTGGGACTTCCCCCAGCAGGTGTTCAAGTGGTACGTCGAGGACACCGTCTACGCCGGTCCCCTCGCCATCTCCGGCGGCGTCAAGCAGTTTCTGGTGAACGTCTCCCGCCGCGACCTCTTCGGCGTCGACCCCGGCCTCGGCGTCGACTCCGATTCGGATCTGCTGTTCTCCGGCGGCGTTACCCTCGAGACCCCGCTCGACGGCCTCGAGCTGTTCGCCGGCTACGCCGAGAACTTCAAGTCGCTGGCCGACCGCCTGCTCGAGGTGCCGGGGCGGAGCCTCGCCGCCCTCGAGCCCGAGACCGCCACGAACGTCGACGTCGGAATGCGGTACTCGGGAGAGAGCGTCGCCCTCGGCGCCACCTGGTACGACATCGACTTCGACAACCGCATCTTCTTCCTCGGGCCCACGACCACGGCCGGCCCCAACTACCTCATTCCCGGGGGCGGCGCCTACTTCAACGCCGGCGGCATCGACACCAGCGGGGTCGAGCTCTCGGCCACGGTGCAGATGCCGGGGCGGACGTCGTTCTACACCGCCTACACGTTCAACGACTCGCAGTACGTCGGCACCGGCGACGCGCAGGTGGACGCCTCGCAGAACATCCAGCCGGGCACCGACGTGACGGCGGTGCCCGACCGGCTGTGGGTCCTGTCGCTCGACCGCTCGGGCCCGCTGGCGATGGGCATCTCCGCCAAGTACACCTCGTCGCGGCGGGTCAGCCTGACCGCCGACTGGTACGCGGACGCCTACTGGCTGGCCGACGCCTACCTCACGTTCTCCGTCGACGGCCTGACCGACCGCTTCAAGTCGGCGGATGTCTCGCTGGTCGCGAACAACCTCTTCGACGCGTCGTACCTCGCCGCGATCGTGGAGAACGCGGCGTGGCTGGGGGCGCCGCGCACCATCTCGATGAACATGTCGGTGTCGTTCTAGCCCGGAGAGCGTCGCCTTCGGCTCCGCTCACCGCCCAACCAACCCTGCCAGGAGTCTGCACCGTTCTGCGGCGCAGACACCCGGCCCCCTTGTCGGCTGTCGTATCCTCTTGCACCGTGCCGAGCTTCCAGTGCCAAGTGTGTGGGACGCGGTTCGACGTTGCCCGGGCGGCGCTGGACCGCTATCCCGGCTGGCGGCCGAAGTACTGCCGCGACCACTCGCCGAAGAAGGCGGCTTCTGCGCGAAAGAAGACGGCCGCGCAACGTTCGGAGCGCGGCGGCGCCAACCGCGCCCGCCCTCTGCGCGAAGAGAACCTGACGCCGTCCGAGGCCCGCGCGAAGTACTCGGACGGCCCCGCCTCCGGCGTCTTCACCGACGGCAGCGCGTCGCCGAACCCGGGGCCCGGCGGCTGGGGGGTGGTGTGGGTCGAGAACGGCGAGATCGTGTCCGAGAGGCACGGCCACGACCCCGACACCACGAACAACCGCATGGAGCTGCGCGCCCTCATCGAGGCGTTCTCCCTGCTGCCCGAGGACGCCGCGGTCAGCGTCTTCACCGACAGCCGCCTCTGCGTGAACACCATCACCGAATGGGCGCCGGGGTGGGAGCGCCGGGGCTGGAAGAAGAAGACTGGCCCCATCAAGAACCTCGAGCTGGTGCAGGAGCTGCTGGCCCTCTACCGCGCCCACCCTGCCTGCGACCTGCGCTGGATCGCCGCCCACGCCGGCCACCGCTGGAACGAGTACGCCGACAGCCTCGCCACCGCGTGGATGCGCTCTCCGCGGTGACGGGCGACCAGGAATCTGCGCCGAAGAACGGCGGTATGATGGGACACGAGCCGCCGCGGCCACGCCGGCGCCTCGGTGACTCGAACCGGAGACGACGCATGACGGACGCGGCAACCCTGCCCGCCCCCTCCCCGCCGCCGACCCGCCGGTCCGAAGCGGCCGCGCCGCCGCCCGACCCCGCGCCTGCGCACGCGGCCGCGGCCGCGGCCGCGGAAGACATCATCACGGCGCGCGACGCCGACGACTTTCCCGGCTGCCGCGCCGTGCACATCTCCCGCGACGAGTTCGACGACTACGACGGCCGCGTCGAGGTCTGGGACGCCGCCACCGAGACGGCGATGGTGTGCGAGGCGGCCGGCATCTACCACGAGGAGCCCTCGCAGCGCCTGGCCCAGATGGCGGCCCTGATCGCGGTGGCGAGGGGCTCGCCCATCGACACCTTCGGCTCGACGGACCTGCTGCTGCGGGACGAGCACGGCGCGCGGCGGCGGATCATGGAGGCGGACCAGACGGTGTATCTGCACGCGGGGCGGGACCGCCCCGACGGCCCCGCCATCGTGGTGGGCGAAGACGCCCTGCCGGACGTGGTGGTCGAGGTGGACCACACCACCGACGTGCGCCGCCGCAAGCTCGCGATGTACGAGTCGTGGAAGCTGCCCGAGGTGTGGGTGGAGGTGCCCGACGTGCGCGCGCCGAGCCGGCCCGCGATTCGCGGGCCGGGCCTCACGATACACGTGCTGCACGCCGACGGCCGCTACCGCCCGGCGCCCGGGAGCCGGGCGTTCCCCGGCTGGACGGCGGCCGAGATCCACCGGGCGATGAACGAGCCCGTGTTGTCGGCGGAGTCCATGTCGGTCCTCGAGCGTGTCGGCCGAGTGCTGCGCGACCGGGACGGAGCCGGTCCGCGGGAAATCCCGTTCCTGCGTGGTACGCGCGCCGAGGGACGGGCGGAAGGACGCGCCGAGGGACGGGCGGAAGGACGCGCCGAAGGACGGGCGGAAGGACGCGCCGAGCAACGGGCGCTGCTGCGCCGCCAGGCGGCGCGCCGGCTCGACGCGGAGACCGCGGAACGGCTGGCGGAGCTGCTCGCCGAGATCGACGACCAGGCCCGCCTCGCCGAGGCAGCCGACTGGATCGTCGACTGCGCCACCGGCGAAGAGCTGCTGGACCGGTGCTCGCGCCTGCGCGGACGGCTTCCACCGGCAGCGAGCTGAGCGAACTACCCCCCGGGAGCGTGCCCGCGCGGGGCATCCGCCTCGGCCCCGCGCGACAGTCCCCAACCGCGCCAGATGGCGTAGACGGCGGGGAACACCAGAAGCACGACGAGGGCCGTCGTCACCACCCCGCCCACCATCGGCGCCGCGATGCGCTTCATCACGTCGGCCCCGGTGCCCGTGCTCCACATGATGGGCAGCAGGCCGAGCACGGTGGTGGCGCTCAGCATCACCACCGGCCGGACGCGGCGGGCGGCGCCGTCGAACACCGCTTCACGGAGCTCGGCCGGCGTGCGAAGCCGCCCGTCGGCGAGAGCGTCGGCGCAGGCGCGGTCCAGGTATAGCATCATCACCACCCCGGTCTCCGCGCTCAGGCCGGCCAGGGCGATGATGCCCACCCACACCGCGATGCTCAGGTTGTAGTCGAGCATGTGCAGCAGCCAGAAGGTGCCGATCAGGGACAGCGGCACCGCCGACAGCACGATGAGGGTCCTGGCGACCGAACGCGTGCTGGCGTAGATGGTCAGGAAGATCAGCAGCAGCGTGATCGGGACCACGAGCCGCATCCGTTCCTGCGCGCGCACCATGTACTCGTACTGACCGCTCCACCCGAGGCTGTATCCGGTGGGTATCTCCACCTGCGCGGCCACCGCCTCGCGCGCGCGCTCGACGTAGGTGCCGACGTCGACGTCCTCGATGTCCACGTAGACCCAGGCGTTCGGCCGCGCCTGCTCGCTCTTGATGGCCGGCGGTCCCTTGACGAACGACATCGTCGCGAGGTGGCCGAGGGGAATCTGCTGGCGCGTCGGCGTCTGGACGAGGATGTCCCGCAGGGCGGCGGGGTTGTCGCGCAGGTCGCGGCTGTAGCGCAGGTTGACGGGATAGCGCTCCAGCCCCTCGACCGTGGTGGTGATGTTCATGCCCCCGATGGCCGACTGGATGACGTCCTGCACGTCGCCGACGGTGAGCCCGTAGCGGGCGATCTCGTCGCGACGGACCGAGAAGTTCAGGTAGTTGCCCCCCATCACCCGCTCGGCGTAGGCCGAGCGCGTGCCCGGCACCTGCCGGACCACGGCCTCCACGTCGCGGCCGACCTCCTCGAGCACCGCGAGATCGGGTCCGGATATCTTGATGCCCACCGGGGTCTTGATGCCCGTCGACAGCATGTCGATGCGGGTCTTGATGGGCATGGTCCAGGCGTTGGTGACGCCCGGGAACCGGATGGCGCGGTTCATCTCGTCGGTCAGCCGTTCGGGGGTCATGCCCGGCCGCCAGGCGTCCTCCGGCTTGAGCTGGATGGTCGTCTCGAGCATGCTCAGCGGCGCCGGGTCGGTCGCGGTGTCCGCGCGCCCGGCCTTGCCGAACACCTGCTCCACCTCCGGGAAGGTCCGCAGGATACGGTCGGTCTGCTGCAGGATCTCGCGCGCCTTGGTAATCGACACCCCCGGCAGCGTCGTCGGCATGTAGAGCAGGTCGCCCTCCCAGAGCGGCGGCATGAACTCGGAGCCGAGCCGCGAGAGGGGTATCGCGGTCGCGACCAGCGCCGCCAGCGTCGCCGCGACGACCGCCCAGCGTCCGGCCAGCACCAGCCGCAGCACCGGCCTGTACAGCGCCATGAGCAGCCAGGTCAATGGATTGACCTGTGCCGACACGACGCGGCCGCGAATCCAGTAGCCGACGAGCACCGGCACCAGCGTGACCGAGAGCAGGGCGGCGGCGGCCATGGCGTAGGTCTTGGTGAACGCCAGCGGCTTGAAGAGCCGGCCCTCCTGCGCCTCCAGGGTGAAGATCGGGGCGAACGAGATGGTGATCACCAGCAGCGCGAAGAACAGGGTTGGGCCGACCTCGGTGGCCGCGCGGGTGACGATCTGCCAGTGCGGCAGGCGGCCGGCGTCGCGCTCCAGGTGCCGGTGCGCGTTCTCGACCATCACGATTGCGGCGTCCACCATCGCGCCGATGGCGATGGCGATGCCCCCCAGCGACATGATGTTGGCGTTGATGCCCTGCAGGTACATCACGACGAGGGCCATCAGCACCGCCAGCGGCAGGGTCAGCACCGCGACCAGCGCCGAGCGCACGTGCAGCAGGAAGACGGCGCAGACGAGCGCGACGATCGCCATCTCCTCCAGCAGCTTCTGCCGCAGGGTGTCGATGGAGCGTTCAATCAACGACGTGCGGTCGTAGACGGGGACGACCTCCACCCCCGGCGGCAGCCCGGACTGCAGCTCCGCGAGGCGGGCCTTCACCCGCTCGACCACCTCGTGGACGTTGGCGCCGTAGCGCACCACGACGATGCCGCCGACCACCTCGCCCTCGCCGTTCAGCTCCGCGAGCCCGCGGCGGATGTCCGGGCCGATCTGCACCGTGGCGACGTCCTGGACGGTGATCGGGGTGCCCGACTCGTCCACCCCCAGGGCGACGCGCCTCACGTCGTCGACGCCCTGGATGTAGCCCTCGCCGCGCACCATGAACTCGGCCTCGGACATCTCGAGGACGCGCCCGCCGACATCGTTGTTGCTCCGTTGCACGGCGTCCCGGATGCGCGACAGGGAAATGTCGTAGGCGCGCAGGCGGTTGGGGTCGACGGTGATCTGGTACTGCTTGACGAAGCCACCGATGCTGGCGACCTCCGACACCCCCGGCACCGCCGTCAGCTCGTACTTGAGGAACCAGTCCTGCAGCGAGCGCAGCTCCGCGAGGTCGACGTCGTCGGAGCGGAGCGCGTACATGTACGCCCAGCCGACGCCGGTGGCGTCGGGGCCCAAGGTCGGCGTCACGCCCCGGGGAAGGCGCCCGCCGGCGTAGTTGAGGTACTCGAGGACCCGGCTGCGCGCCCAGTACAGGTCGGTGCCGTCCTCGAAGATCACGTAGACGAACGAGAAGCCGAAGAACGAGTAGCCGCGCACCACCGTGGCGTTGGGGACGGCGAGCATCTGCGTGGTGATGGGATAGGTGACCTGGTCCTCGACCACCTGGGGGGCCTGCCCGGGGTAGTCGGTGAAGACGATCACCTGCACGTCGGAGAGGTCGGGCAGCGCGTCGAGGGGCGTCGCCCGCAGAGCGTAGATCCCGCCGAACGCGATGAACACCGCCCCGAGGACGACGAAGAAGCGGTTGCCGATGGACCACTCGATGACCCTGACGAGCATCGGTCTCCTCCCGCGACGTCGGTCGCGGCGGCCGCGTCAGCGGCGGTGGCCGGCCGGCCTCGCCGTCGGGCCGCCCGGTCCCTCGGGCCGAACCGGCGGCGGTTCCGGTTCCGTGCCGTGCACGTGCTCCGCCGGCATCCCGGGCACGGCCGGCGCGCCGGACGCGGGCGCCGCGGGTTCCGCGCCGTCAATGTGATCCGCCGGCATCCCGGGCATGGCCGGCGCGCCGGACGCGGGCGCCGCGGGTTCGGCGGCGTGCATGCGGTCCGCCGGCATCCCGGGCATGGCCGGACCCGATTCGATGCTCCGGATCGCCTGCGTGAGGTTGCTCTCGGAGTCGATGAGGAACTGGGCCGACACCACGACCGTGTCCCCCTCCTCGACGCCGTCCAGCACCTCCCAGACGCCGCCGCCCTGACGGCCGAGAGTGACGGGAGCGACCTGGAAGGTGCCCGTCGACCGCTCGAGGACCACGAGGTCGCGGGTGCCGCCGCGTATCACCGCCTCCTCGGGCACGGCCAGCGCGTTGCGCGCCACCGGCACGTCGAACGTCACGTTGGCGTACATCCCCGCGCGCAGCGTCAGGTCGGGGTTCTCGAGCTCGATCGAGACGGTCATCGTGCGCGTCCGCTCGTCGAAGTGGGGATACAGGTAGCGCACGAACCCCGTGTAGGGCCGTCCCGGCAGGTACGGCAGCTCGACCTGCGCGCGCTGGCCGACCCGCATCGCCTCGACCTGGTGCTCGAAGACCTCGACGTCGACCCAGATCGTGGTCAGGTCGGCCATCTTGTAGAGGTTCATGCCCGCCTCGACGTACATCCCGTCCAGCGCCTGGTCCATCTTCTCGACGACGACGCCGGTGACCGGGGACCGGACCGACAGGGTGCGGCGGGGCGTCCGCTCGCGCTCCAGCGTCGCGATCTGCTCGTCGCTGATGTCCCAGTAGCCGAGGCGCGCGCGGGTCGACGCGACGAGCGAGCGCGCCCGCTCGGCGATCGCGGGGTACTTCGACGTCTCGAGCCGCGCCGCGTAGTCGACCGCCTGCAGGTACTCCATCTGGGTGGCGACGAGCTGCGGGCTGTAGATGTCGAACAGGACCTGCCCCTCCTCGACCGTCTCGCCGAGGTAGTTCACGGCCACGTTCTCGATCCAGCCGTCGTACTTCGTGTTGACCCAGGCGATCTGCCGGTCGTTGTGGGCGAGGGTGCCGACGGTGCGGATGGCCTGCGTGATGCTGCGCCGGGCGACGGGCTCCTTGCGGACGCCGACGCTCTGCACGAAGCCCGGGTCGATCCGGACCGTGCCCGGCGGCGCGTCCCCGGCCCCGTCCGCGTACACCGGAACGAGGTCCATGCCCATGGGCGACACCCCCGGCCGGTCCGACGTGAACGTGGGGTCCATGGGCGCTCGCCAGTACAGGATCTCGCGCTCGTCCTCGGCGGGTGCGCGGGCCGGCGCACCGCCGGGCGGCGCCGCCGCCTCGCGCACCGAGGCGAAGGAGAAGACGCGCGAAGACCACTGCCAACCTGCCGGATTGACGGCCACCAGCGCCGCGGCGGCCATGCCGAGAACGAAGCTCACGACGCCGACCGCGATCGCCTTGTTCATGCCGTCCTCCCGGTCCGGGGAGCCCGTGGCGAAAGCCCCGCTGCATTCGACCGGCGATGAATCCCGCGTGGCTGCGTTGTTCCTCGGTCCCATATACCCAATATGCGCCCTCGTCGCGCCTTGCCACGCGGGCGCCCCGGCGATCTGCTGGCGCCCCTCGGGCACGATACAGCGCGGGGCTTCACCGCGGGCTCCCCGGCACGCGCGTGCCGATCGCCCGCTCGAGGGCGGTGAGCGCGATGAGGATGTCCGAGAGATAGCGCGCGCGCATCGAGCGGACGTCGATGACCGTCCGCTCGCTGTCGAGCAGCTCGAGCACGCCGAGCTGGCCCGTCTCATAGGCCGTCTCGGTGGCGCGCAGCGCCTCCTCGGTCTGCGGAATCAGCACCGCGTCGAGCAGGTCGACCTGCCGGTCGAGGGTCTCGAGGCGGACCACCGCCTCCTGCACCTGCATCTCCATGGCGTTGCGCGCCGCCGCCCGGCGTCGGGTGTGCGCGCGCAGCTCCGCGCCCGCCTCCACGACACCCGCGCGGTACTTCGCGCCCCAGAGGGGCAGCGACAATCCCAGGGAGACGGTGACCGAATTCCTGCCGTCGTCGAGCAGCGGCAGGAGGGCGGCGTCGTCGCGCCGGCCGACGTTGGTCACCCCCACGCTCGCGGTGAAGCCCGGCCGCGCGCTCTTCTTCGCGAGCTCGACGGACCGCTCGCCGCCCTCGATGAGCGCGCTCGCCGCCCGCAGCTCGTGACGGTTGCGGTCGCCGAGGCGGTAGAGCTCGTCGCGGTCCACCGCGACGGGGGGCCGCACCAGCTGTGCCACCGCCGGCACCGGCTTCTCCGCGGGCCGGTCGAGCAGGGTGTTGAGGCGGGCGGCGAGGGTCGCGCGCTGCCGCTCGAGCAAGTGCCGGCGGTCGATGACGCGGGTTATCTCCGCCTGCAGCCGGATCACCGCCTGCTGCAGCCCCTGACCGGTGGCGTAGCGGGCGCTGGCCAGGGTCTCGTAGTGCTCGAGCAGCGACTGCTCCTCGCCGGCGAGACCGAGCGCGGCGTCGACGTACCCGAGGTCGTAATAGACCTCCTTGACCCGGGCGATGACGTCGCGCCGGGCGGCCTGGTAGAGGTGGTGCAGCGCCGTCGCCTCGAGCAGCGCCACGCGGCCCCGCAGCTCCAGGGTGCCGAACCAGGGAAAGGCCTGGGTCAGGGTGACGCTGTTGAGCTGGGGGCCGACCCGGGTCTCCACGCTGCGAAGGGCCTGGGTGAAGCTGACGACCGGATCGGGCAGCGCGGCGACCTGGGGCGCCCGTTGCCGGGCCGCCTCGTAGCGCGCGCGGGACTCGAAGATCTCGGGATTGCTCTCGACCGCGGCCGTCACGTACGCGCGCAGCTCCGGCGCAACGGCGTAGAAGTCGAGCGGGTCCTCCGTCGGCGCCGGTCCGACCGTGGCCGGCGCCGCCGGCCGGGCCGGCGCCGGCTGGACCGCGGGCAGCCCCGACGGCGCCGGCTGGACTGCAGCCGACAGCGCCGGCTGGGCCGCGGCCGACGGCCGGGCCGGGTCTGCTGTCGCCGGCGCCGACTGGACTCCCGCCGTCGGCGCGGACCGAGCCCCCGCCGGCGCCGCCGACTGGGCGGCGGCCAGCGTCGGGATCAGTCCCGCGGCGACCAGCCCGGCCGCCGACAGCCGAGAGCGTGGTGCAGGCATGCGATCGTCCCCCGTGTTCGGTCGCGTTCCTGGAGCTCGCAGCCAAGCCTTGCGGGCTCGCCACGGGCTCCCGGGCAACGGGCGGCTCTCCCCCGGGCACGAACCCTGACGACATCGGCGGGCACGCGGGGCGAGCGGCACCGCGGCGCGCGGGCGCGCCCCGGGCCGTCACGCTCGGGCGGAGAGACGATGGACGCGACGGAGGACGATCAGATCAGCAGGGAGGCGTGCCGCACGAACAGCGGCGGCGATGCGGATCGAGGCCGCGGATGGTCGGCGTGCCACCCGGCGCGTGGCACGGGGTGCGTTTCGACACGGAAGGCGGGCGGCAGCACGGCGACGGCCTCGGGTGCGGCCTTCACCGACGCAGCGGCCACGACGGGGGCGCAACACGTGAACGCGGGCGAGGTGTCGCCGTGGTGGTCCTGGCTCGGGTGGTCGTGGCAGCTCGACGCAGCCGGCATCGCCGCCGCGGCCGCCATCAACGGGCAGAGGACCACGGCCGCCAGCAGGGACGAGCCGACGCCGAGAACGAGCGACCGGCGCCACCCACGCAGCATGCACCCATGGTCGCACAATCCCTTCGCTTTTGCACGAGGCGGTTCTCGCGCGCCTCGTGGCGCCGACGCACTGGACTCCGGGCGCTATAATCGACCCTTCCCGGATCGGAGGATGCGATGACCACTCCCCACGGACGCTCGCGGCGCCGGTTCGTCAAGCAGATGGGCGCCGCCGCCGGCATGCTCGCAGTGCGGCCTGGCGAGGCGGCGGCCCAGGCGCAGGCTGCGCCGGCGATGCCGACCCTGCAGGAGACCCCGCGGTCGGTCCACCCGACCCTCAACCGGCGGACGCGCGGCTGGCTGCGCTTCTTGTGGGAGAAGGCGACGACCCCCGACGACTGGAACGCCGACGGGATTCCCCACATGTGGTGGGACCGCTACTCCAACCCCGTCGTCACCAGCTACGGCCGCTTCGACCTGCACAACTCGTCGTACGCGCTGCTGCTGATGGCCGACCAGACGCCGGCGTGGCGCGAGGTCTACACCCGCATCGCGGACGGGCTGGCGACCCGCTATCCGACCTACTGGGGGGCCGTCGACTGGCTGACCCAGATCGGCGACGACCCGCGGCGGGAGAACTATCCCCCTCGGGTGATGGCCGGCATCCCCGAGCGCCTACGCGGACGCTACAACCGCATCGGGTGGACCGCGAACGGCATCGAGCCGTGGGGACTCTCGCCCGATCCCATCGGCTCCGAGGGCAACCTCTTCTTCCGCGGCTGGTTCAACCTGGTGCTCGGCATCTACAAGTACGTCTCGGGCGACGACAAGTACGAGCGGCCGTTCCCGGTGACCGGCTACCGCGACGAGCGCTTCGAGTGGGACCAGCACCGCATCGCGGCCCTGCTCGAGAGCCAGTACCGGGAGCGCCCGGAGGGCCCGCACTGCGAGAACACGAAGATCTGGTTCCCCTGCAACGCCGCGGCGGGCCTCGGCATGTTCCTGTACGACCGGCTGTACGGGCGCGACACCCACCGCCCGGTGCAGGGGTGGCTGGAGTACGCGCGCGACAACTTCATCGGGATGTCCGGCGACGGCCGGCTCGAGTGGGTCACGAGCTACTACGACCCCATCGTCAACCACAAGGCGAACGGCGGCCCCGGAGCCGGGGTCGGCGTCGCCTTCCTGCTGCTGCCCCAGGACCGGGAGACCGCGACCCTGCTCTACGAGTCGGCCGCCAACGCCCTCGGCTGGAACGACCCGAGCGTCGAGATCCGCGCCTCGACCACCGGCACGGTGATGGCGCGCGAGCTCGGCGACCACACGTCGCTGGCGCGGCTGCGCGCGGCGGCCGAGCGCGAGTACGACCCGCGCTACTTCGGCGAGCAGGACGAGAAGTTCGGCTGGTGGTTCGGCCTGAACGAGGCCTACCCGCGCGGCCAGCGCAGCGCGAGCATGATGGTGGCGGAGGTGGGCGACGGCGACGCCTGGAACCGCGCCTTCGACGCGCCGCACATGGACAAGTTCGACGCCCCCACCGTGGAGGGCGTCGACTTCCCCGCCCTCGGCGTCTACCAGGCGTGGAACGATGTCGAGAGCGGCGCCCTCCACGTCGGCACCTACGCGGCGGCGCCCGAGCGGCGCGGCGATGCGACCAGTTGGCGGGTGACCAACCTGCCCGACCCCGGCGATGTCTTCATCCTGTGCGACGGCGCGCCGTTCACGCGGTTCGCCGCCGACGGGCCGAACGCCATCCGCATCGACGGCGCCATCGGCCTGCACCGGTATCAGATCTTCACCGGCTACCGGGGACCGGACCCCCGTCAGGCCGAAGCGCGGCGCCAGGAACGCCGCCGCCGCGCCACCGCGGCCGCCGGGGTCGTGGCCGGCGCCGCCCGCCGGGCCGACCGGCCGCCGCGCGACACGCGTCAGGCCACGGCCAGCTTCTCGGCGGGGAACGGCCCCACCTGCGCCTGCTGCACGGGGTGACCGCCTACGGCGCCCGCTTCGCGGCGGCCTCTAGGACGCGCTCGCCGCGCAGCGCGTTGGCGATGCCGTAGTTCCCCTCGTGGCACGCGTACTCGTAGATGACGTAGCCGGGAGGGCTGACGAGGGGCAGCTCCACCGTGAAGGGGCGCGCGTACGTCGCCTCGTCGTGAATCGTGTAGCGGTACTCGATGGTGTCGGCGTCGATGCGCGTGAACCGCTCGACCGCGCGGAGATCGCGGGTGCCCGGGAACCCCCGCCACGTCGTGTCGTCGCGGTAGTGCGTGGTCTCGACCACGAGGGTGTCGCCGTCCCAGCGGCCGCGCCCGTCGCCGTTCCACAGGCGGATGCGCCCGTCGATGGGCGGGCGCCCGTCGAGCGGCACGACGCGCACGTCGTGGATCATCTCGTTGAGGATGACGACCTGCCCGGGCGCCTGGAAGATCTGATACGCGTTGCTGTAGCCCGACGGCACCGGCGGCACCCGCTGGTAGGTCATGCACCGCTCCTGCAGCGGCCGGTCCGCCCACGAATCGAAGGGGCCGGCGGCGCGCCGCTCGCGTTCGGCCGCCCGCCGCCGCTCGGCCGCCGGCGTCAGGGGCGGCAGCCGGCCGTCGGGCGGGTCCACGATGAGCGACGTGCGCCCGGTCGAAGCGCCCCGATCCCACCACACCTGGTCGTAGGCGAGGGCGAGGTCGCGCTCGGCCGAGAGCTCGCCGCGACGTTCGGACGTCGCCCGGGTCGCGTCGGCGAGGTTCAGCTCGGCCACCTCCTCCGGGGTCAGGAACTCGCGCCCGGCCAGATTCGCCGGCCGCTGCAGCGGCGTAAACGTGGCGTACGACCAGATGCCCTGCAGGTCCGGATCGCCCCAGGGGGTCCGGAGCGTCGTCGCATCCGGCGCCGACGCGGTCTCCTGACCGGCTGCGAGAGCCGGCGTCAGCCACGCCGCCGCGACCATCGCCGCCGCCGACCGCACCAACCATCGACGAGTCATGTCAACCTCCTCGGTTCGCGAGGACGGTTGCCGGCGGGCGCCCAGGCTCGCCGACGCCTCTCCGCCGCCCTCGTTTCCGTGAGGATACACCGACCATCGTCGGACCGCGCCCTGGCCCGCAACCATCCCACCGGCGACATCGGCGAGTTGCCCGCCGACGTCGAGCGTGACCGCGATCGCGTGCGGGCCGCAGGCTACCGGGCGCGCGCCACTTCGTATTCGAGGGCTACCGTCCCGGTCTTCTCGTACAGCTTGTGAGAAAGCAGCTTCAGGGTCGCGCGCTCGGCGGGTGTCGGCAACAGCGGTATGCCGCCGCCGAGCAGCACGGGGATAATCGCCACCTCGACACGGTCGACGAAACCGGCCACCAGAAGACTGCGAAACAGCTCCCCGCCCCCGAAGAGGCAGATCTCCCGGCCCGGCTGTTCGCGCAGCTCACCCACCACGCGTACCGCGTCGGCCTCGATCGCGACCCTCTGATGGTCGGCCGGATCCAGCGTGCGCGAGAACACGAACTCGCGCACGCCCGGGGGCGACGGCGGGGCCTCCCCCATTCGCTGCGTCGCGTCGAACGTCTTGCGGCCCATCAGATTGGTGTCGAACCGTGCCGCGGACGCGGCGAAGTCGATGTCCGGATCCATCACGATCCAGTCGAACTCTCCGTTGGGGCCCGCGATGTAGCCGTCCAGGCTCATCGCCACGCTGTATCGTACCAGTCGCATTGTCGGTTCTCCAGATGATTGTGAGGTGATTTATGAATGGGTATTCACTAATTTGAATAATGAATGATCGTTTACGATCTGTCAACCAATGGCGCCCCGCCCCCGGACCGTCGACGATCGGGAGATTCTCGCGGCGGCGGCCCGGGCCATCGGACGGGTCGGCCCGGCCCGGCTGACACTGGCCTCGTTGTCGGACGAGGTCGGCCTGGCGCCGGCCACGTTGATCCAGCGGTTCGGATCGAAGCGGGAGCTGTTGCTGGCGGTCGCCGGGCGCGGCAACGAAGACCGGGGGCCTCGGCTCGCGCGCCTTCGCGAGCGCCACCCCTCGCCGCTCGCCGCCCTGCGGGAGTTCCTGCTCGGGTTTGCCCGGATGGCGTCCACGCCCGACGAGATGGCGAACCACCTCGCCTTCTTCCAGATGGACCTCACCGACCCGGACCTGCGCCGGGTGACGCGGGCGGTGCTCGCCTCGAACGAGCGTGCGGTGACCGGCCTGCTGCGCGAGGCGGTGGCGGCGGGCGAACTCACGGATCTCGACCCGGAAGCGCTGGCCCCGGTGCTGCTGACGGTGGCCCAGGGCTCCCTGCTCAGCTGGGCGGTCCATCGCAAGGGCAGCGCCCGGGCCTGGGCCCGCCGTCACGTCGAGACGGCCCTGCAGCCGTATCTGGTCGGCTAGCAGGGCGTGTCCGCCGCCGTCAACCGAGTCACATCGGCCTGAACGCGGCTTCTGCCCGCAGGAAGTAGATTCCCGTCCTGGCCTCGAATCCCGAGTCGACGCCGAAGAACAGCCAGGCCCGACCACTGGAGGCTATCGAGACCGACGCCGGTACCGGTCTGCCCTCGAAGGACTTGCGTTGCCACTGGCGCGACTGCTCGCAGGGTCTCGAGTTGGCGACGTTGCCGAGCACCACGCCCTGCGGGCCGCCCGCCGACTGATTGCCGATGTCGATGTTCATGCGCAGGTAGGAGCCGTCCCGGATCGCGAGCGGCTCGACGGCGGTGGCTCCGGCCTTGACCCAGACGCTCTCGCCCGGCGCGCCACCGACGCCGAAGCACCCGGCCGGCACGTCGGTCGCAATCTCCACGCTGACCGTGACGTCGTAGCTCGCGCCCGGCAACAGCCCCTCGACGGGCCCCTTGAAGAACATGAAGAGGTCGTCGCTGCGATTGACGCCGGAGATGAACAGGGCGGCCTCCGACGGCAACGGCGGCGGGAGGGCGCGGTGGTCCGAGGTCAGCTCGTAGATGTCCGCATCGCCGGGCGGGTAGTCCGCGAAGCCGGCGACGAAACCCTGCGGCCCGCGTCGGAAATCGAAGGTGAACGTCAGCGTGTCCGTCGGCGCGGTCGGGTTTCCCGAGCATCCGCCGAGCATCGCAGCCAAGAGCGTCACCGCCGGCCGCGCCGACCGGTTCACGAGGGGATCCTCATGCCGTGCAAATGCAATATGGCATATTCGATTTGACATCGGCCCGACCGGCAATGCCGTACGTCTCCCGAGCGCCCGGTCAGGAGGACATCCTCGCCTCGTAGTCCAGGTCCGCCATCACCGGTGCACTGAAGGCCGTCGATGCCGGGTCCCACTCGCGTCGGGCCGTCAGCCGCTTCAGGTCCGGCGCGGCGTAGACGAACCGCTCGTCGTATTGGCGATAGAGCGAGCCGAAGAACCGCTCGAACCGCAGCGGGCTGTCGGAAGCAGGGAACTCGTCGATGATCGTCCCGGTGGACCCCGTTCGCGTGGAGGCCAACCCGAGTGCAATGGCTTCGTAGCGGCTGACGTCGTTCCGAATGCCGCGTCTATCCGCCAGCTCGCGAAGTGCCGAGTGGAATCGACGAACGGCCTCCACCGGACGGCCGTCGCGGTCGATCGCCACGTCGTTCTCCACAAGCTCTCGAACCGCCCCGTCCTGCTCGGCTCCAGCCTCGCCGAGGCTCCGCCCCAACTCCTCCGCGCGGTTCGCGCGCATGACGAACAGGTAGCCGCAGACGAGCGGCGGGTAGGCGATGTGCAGATTCGTGCAGTCGCCGACCGCCTCCTCCATCCGGTTGGTGAGATTCCTGAACGCGCCGATGGCGCCCTTGCAGGAGACCGCGAGCACCGGCCCGATCCCCTCCTTCGTCACGACAACGTCGACGTTCTTCGTCTTGAGGCCGCCGTACACCGTGCGCTCGCCGGAGCCGCCGCGGCTGGGGTCGTGGACCAGCACCGAGCGGCCGCCCTTCCGCTCCGCGCGGAACGGCGGTCGCGGCACGATGTCGTCAGGGTCGAACCCGCCCTCGACGACGAGACGGCAGGCGACGTACCAGTGGAGCGGCTTGATGTGCCGCTGGCTCTGCGTCGAACCGCGGAACGTCACGAAGTGGGCCAGCGCCGAGCGGAGCGACACCCACTCGCAGGAGCTCACGCCAGATGTCGCCACTGCTGCATCACCTCGATGCCTTCTTCGAGCAGAACGCGGTCGCGCTCGGTGACGTCGGCATCCGGCGCCAGAAGCACGTGGCGCGCCTCGCCGGGCTCGAGCTTCAGCATGCCGCCGCCGAGCGGGTGCCCCTCGAGCTCGCAACTCAGCCGGCCGGCGCACGAGTCCCACGCCGCCGAGAACCCCGGTTCAGAAAAGCCGCCATTGCCGAACAGGTCCGACCGGAAGTCGACGGCCAGAAAAGCGTTCGTGCATGTGCACCGGCCACGGTTCACGGCCAACGCTGGCGACCTTCCGCTCATGTACGTCAGGACGAAGGCGGGACGCCGCACGTCGGGAACCGTGTACCACGGCGTGCGGTTGCGGCACTTGTAGGAGGCCCGGGCCTGCCGTCCCTCTGCGGTGTCCAGATACGCGCGGACCGTGCCCGGTACCTGCGCGCCCGGGGGGATGCGCAGAAGGAACACGGGTTCGTCCTTCGCGACCCAGCGCTCGACGTCGGCGTCGTCGACCACCGCGCCGTTGAGGTAACGGCTGTTGCGGATGGACGGCACGAGGAACTCGTCGGGTATCGCGAAGCGCCGCACGTCGGACGGGCGCAGATGGAAAAAGCCGTTGGCGCCGCTGACGTACCCGATGCCGACCTGGGCGATCTGTCCGAGGCGCACCGCGTCCGGCTCGGCCCCCATGCGCTCGTAGAGCCTTCGAACGCGCGGCGGCAGCAGGAAGGGCCGCAGCCGGCGGCGCCATCCGACACGCCAGGCCTCGACGGGGATCTCCTCCGACACCGGCGGGGGCATGGCGCCCGGGTCGAACCGATCGACCCGCGACAGCCGGATGGCGCCGGAGCGCGAGCCCGCATCGTCGGCCAGCAGCAGCCAGCAGTCTTCCGACAGCTTCGGGAAGATCTTGTCCCTGATGGCGACCAGGTGCACGGAACCGAAGTTGCCGACCAGGTAGTCCATGAGCGGGCCGGCGTACGGCGCATGACCGATCTCGGCCGGCACGACGAAGGCCATCCGCCCGCCCGGACGCAGCTTGCTGCCCGCCGCCACCATGAACGGCGCCCACGACGACGAGAGCCCGCTGAAGACGACGCCCAGGCGGCGGCAGTAGTCGAGCGCGGCCCGCCGGGTCGCCCCCGCGAACCGCTGGTAACGGATGAACGGCGGGTTGCCGGCGGCGCAGTCGAACCGTCGCCGGTCGGCCGCCGCCCACGTGAAGAAGTCGCCCTCGACGATCGCAGCTCCCGGCGCCCGCCCCCGCGACTCGGCGGCCGAGGCCGGGTCCCTTTCGACCCCGACGCTGTTCGGGTGGCGGGCCACGAAGCGGCCGTCGCCGCTCGACGGGTCGAGCAGCCGGTCGCCCGCGTCTCGAACCGCCCACCGCACCAGGGCGTCGGCCACGGCCTCCGGCGTGTAGTAGGCTCCGAGCGTCTTGTCTTCACGCGGCATCGGTTCCGACGTGGAACGTGCAAGACGCGGGCCGGATGGGGACGCGACGGTCGAGGCGGGACGCATCGAGCATCAGTGTACCAGCTACCGCTGGCAGGCGACGTCGATGCAAATGCAATATGCCACGTTCGATTTTTGCACGGCTCCGGAAAACAGAGCGATGCCGGGCGCCCTAGCCCGCCCATCGTCGCCTTCGGCTCCGCTGGGCGCCCAACCAACCCTGCTAGGAGTCTGCACCGTTCTACGGCGCAGACTCCTAGGCCAGAATCCCCCGGATCGGGTGCCCGTCTACGTCGGCCAGTCGGAAGTCCCGCCCGCCGAAGCGGTAGGTCAGAAGGCTCCGGGAAACAGAGCGATGCCGGGCGCCCTACGCCAGAATCCCCCGGATCGGGTGCCCGTCTACGTCGGCCAGCCGGAAGTCCCGGCCCCCGAAGCGGTAGGTCAGGTTGCGGTAGTCGAGCCCGAGCAGAGTGAGCACCGTGGCGTGGAGGTCGCGGACGGTGTGGGCGTTCTCGACGACTCGGTAGCCGTACTCGTCGGTCCGGCCGTAGATGAAGCCCTTCTTCAGGCCGCCGCCGGCCAGCCACAGGCTGAACCCGTAGGGGTTGTGGTCGCGGCCGTTGGTGCCCTGCACGAAGGGGGTCCGGCCGAACTCGCCCGAGAAGATGACCAGCGTCTCGTCGAGGAGGCCGCGGGCGCGGAGGTCCTTGACGAGACCGGCCACGGGCTGGTCGACGGTGAGGGCGTTGGCGGTGTGGCCCTCGATCAGCTTGGTGTGCTGATCCCACGGGTTGGCGGCCTGCCCCATGCCGTCGGTGCCGACCATGGTGAGCTCGACGAAGCGGACGCCGCGCTCGACGAGCCGGCGGGCGACCAGGCACTGGCGCCCGTAGGCGGCGGTCGACGCGTTGGGCGAGTCCATGCCGTAGAGGCGCTTCGTGGCCTCGGTCTCGCCCGCGAGGTCGACGAGCTCGGGCACCGCGGTCTGCATGCGGTAGGCGATCTCGTAGTTGTCGATGGCCGCCTCGACCTGCCGGTCGCCGCCGATGCGGTCGAGGAAGGCGGCGTCGAGGTCGCCGATGAGGCCCAGGCGGTCGCGCTGCCGCCGGTCCGTCTCGCGCGGCTGCACGTTGTTGAGGGGCTCGGCGTTCTCGGGATAGAGCATCGAGCCCTGGTGGACGGCGGGCAGGAAGCCGTTGCCGAAGATGTTGACGCCGCCCAGGGGGATGCCGCCGCTGCCGAGGACCACGAACCCCGGCAGGTTCTGGTTCTCGGTGCCGAGGCCGTAGGTGACCCACGCGCCCATGCTGGGGAAGCCGTTGAACGGCATGCCGCTGTGGAAGTAGAAGTTGGCCTGGGCGTGCTCCATGAACGGCGCGGTCATCGAGCGGACGACGGTCAGCTCGTCGGCCACGCCGCCGATGTGGGGGAAGAGCGCGCTGACGGGGATGCCGCTCTCGCCGTAATGGGTGAACGCCCAGGGGCTCGGCCAGATGTTGCCGTCCTGGTTGAACATCGTCCGCTCGGTCCGGAACGGCATGGGCCGCCCCTCTTCGGCCGCGAGCCTCGGCTTGGGGTCGAACGAGTCGATGTGCGAGAGCCCGCCCGACATGTAGCAGAAGATGACGTTCTTCACCTTCGGCGGGAAGTGCGGCGGCTTCGCGGCAAGCGGGCCGTCGCCCGCGTCCTGGGCCACGCCGGCGTAGGACGAGTCGGCCATCAGGGCCGACAGCGCGAGCAGGCCGAACCCGGTCGACGTCTGGCGCAGCATCTCCCGGCGCGTGGGGAACGGACGGGGGGCGGGGTGACGGCGTGGATCAAGGCACATGGGAGAACCTCGGGCCAGGAGTCTGCCGCAGTGCGGCGCGGATTCCTGCAAGACCTGGTTGGTGGCAAGCGGAGCCGCCGGGCGACGCTTCCGGGCTAGCGGACGAACAGGTACTCCTTCAAATTGAACAAACTGTGCGCGACGTCCTGCCACACCTGCGGGTCATAGAGCAGCAGGTGCGGCGCGCTGCCGCGCTCCGCCGCCACCGCCTCGAGATAGCCGGCGACCCGCGCGCGCTCCGCGTCCGAGGGCCGGCGCGACAGCGCCTTGACGAACATGTGGTCGATGCGGCTCTCGACCGACCCCGCCTCGCCCTCGGCGAGACGCCGCCCCCACTCTGCCGCCTGCCCGATGACGAACGGGCTGTTGAGCATGGTCAGCGACTGCGCGGGCACGTTGGTCACGTCGCGCTGGCCGCGCGTCGCCGCCGGCCGCGGCAGGTCGAAGACGTCCAGGAACGGGTTGTGCGCGTTGCGGCGAATCTCCTGGTAGATGCTGCGCCGCCCGTCGCCGTCAACTGGGCCGTTGTTCGGGTCGCCCTCCGTCAGCCCGTACCGCGCCGCGTAGTGCACCGGCACCGACGGGCCGTACATCGTCGGGTCGAGCCGGCCCGAGACCGAGAGAATGGAGTCGCGGATGGCCTCGGCGTCGAGCCGCCGCAGGTTGGCGTGCTGCAGCAGCCGGTTCGACGGGTCGGCCGCGAGGGCCTCCGGCGACCCCTGGCTGCTCATGCGATACGCGGCCGTCGACACGAGGCGCCGGACCAGCCGCTTCACCGAGTGACCGTCGCCGGCGAACTCGGCCGCGAGGTGGTCGAGCAGGGCGGGGTGGGTCGGCGGGTCGCCCAGCCGCCCGAAGTTGTCGACGGTGCGGACGAGGCCGTACCCGAACAGATGGCGCCACACCCGGTTCACGGCTACGCGCGCCGTCAGGGGGTTGTCGGGCGCGGTGATCGCGTCGGCGAGGCGCAGCCGGACGAGGCTGGGGTCGGCGTAAGGCCGCGCGTCGAGCGCGGAGAGGAACGCGCGCGGCACCGCCTCGCCGAGGTTCTTGTGGTTGCCGCGCACCAGCAGCGGCTGGTCCGGCGCCGCCTCCTCGACCACGCCGGGGGCCCGCCGCGCCACCGGCACGTCGCGCTCCAGCAGCCGGTAGCGCGCGGCCGGCGCGCGCAGGGCCACGAGATCTTCCAGCGACCGCGGCAGCAGATCGGCGCGCACGAACTCGTCGAGGAACGCGGCCTCGGGCTCGGTCAGCGCGCCGAGCCGCCACCGTGAAACCACCTCGCCGAGGCGCGCGCCGACGCGCGCGGCAAGCTCGGCGCGAGAGGCGGGCGGCGGCGCGCCGTCGCCGGCGAGCAGGTGCAGCACCGGCAGGTCGATGTCGCGCGGCGTCGCCGCCTCGTCGTGGAACACGACCTGCGCCACCCCCATAGACGAGCGGCCGTCGCGGCGCCGCACCGGCCGGTTCGTCTGCCGGCCGTCCTCGGGGTCGAGGGTGAACTGCGTCACGTCGTCCTGGGTCGCGAACTCGATGTAGGCGGTGAACCCCTTCCAGAACGTGGCGTCCCACTGCGCCCAGGTCATGCGGTCGCGCTTGGGGCTGTAGCGCAGGTGGTAGATGCCACCGCGCGGCACCGCGTAGTTCTCGATGATGAGGTTCGCGAAGCTGAGATCGCCGCCCAGCAGCCGCAGGCTGATGAAGTCGCTGTCGATGGTGAACCGCGGGGTCTGGATGACCCCCGCGTGCTTCGACGACAGCAGGTGCGTGTAGGCGCCGCCGGGATAGATGCCGTTCAGGAGCCGGTCGCCCCGCCGCTCGATCGTGAACTCGCCCGGCGGCGACGGCACGTCGGGGCGGCCCACGCCGTGCCCGACGGTGGCGGCGTAGTCGGGGCCGGCGAAGTCCCACGCCACGTCGAAGTGCTCGCGGTTGAATTGCTCGCGGCCGGCGAGCTCCGCCTCCCAGCGGGCGCGCAGCTCCTCCCACGCGCGCGGCAGGTCCGCGTCGTCCACCGCGGCCAGCTCGCGCCACGCGGCCAGCGCGCCGCCGGCGCGCTCGTCCTGCCCCGCGCCCCGCAGCGGGGCCGCGTCCTCGGAGGCCGCCGCAGCCGCATCCTCGGAGGGCGCCGCAGCCGCGTGCTCGGAGGCCGCCGCGTCCGCGTCCGCCTCTTCCAGGAGCCGCTCGCCCACCGACCCGGCCGCCTCGAGCCACGCGTCGGCCAGCCCGTCGCGTATCTCCTCCTTCAGCGCGGCGAGGGCGTCCCGGTTGGTCTCGAGCAGGGTCGGGTCGTCGATGGCGCGCTGGGTCGGGCGCGCGCCGTAGAGGGTGCCGAACAGCGAGTAGTAGTCCTTCTGACTGATCGCGTCGAACTTGTGGTCGTGGCACCGGGCGCACGAGACGGTCAGCCCCATGAACGCCTTCGACACCACGTCGACCTGGTTGTCGGCCCACTTGACCCGATCCTCCCACGGGTCGACGGGCTGATAGCCGTGCTCGACGAGCCGGTAGTGGCCGGTGCCGATGATCGACTCGTTGGTGCGGCTCTCCCTGTCAAGCCGTGGCGCCGGCAGCAGGTCGCCGGCCACGTGCTCGCGAATCAACTGGTCGTAGGGCACGTCGCCGTTGAAGGCGCGGATCAGGTAGTCGCGGTAGCGCCACGCGAGGGGGATGTCGGGGTCGCCCTCGCTGCCGTGCGACTCGCTGTAGCGGAACAGGTCCATCCAGTGGCGCGCCCACCGTTCGCCGAAGTGGGGCGACGCCAGGTAGCGGTCGACGAGGTTGGCCCAGGCGTCGGGCGACGGGTCGCCGACGAACCGGGCGATCTCGGCCGGCGTCGGCGGCAGCCCGCGCAGGTCGAACGACAGCCGGCGGATCAGCGTGCGGCGATCGACGGGCGGGGCCGGCGCGAGCCCCTCGGCCTCCAGTCGGGCGAGGATGAACCGGTCCTCCGCGCCCCGCGGCCACGCCTCGTCGGCGACGGCAGGGGGCTCGGCCGCCTCGACCGACTGCCACGCCCAGTGCTCGCGCCGCCGCTTCTCCAGGTCGAACGGCTCCGACGGGTCCGGCGTGCCGGCGTCCGCCGCCGCGGCCTCGGGCCACGGCGCGCCCATCTCGACCCAAGCGATCAGGCTCTCCACCTGCGCCGGGGCGAGGGCCCCGGTCGGCGGCATCAGCACCGGCCGCCCCTGCACGCGCTGCACGAGGGGGCTCGCGTGCGGGTCGCCCGGCACAACCGCGGGGCCGCTGTCGCCCCCCGCGAGCAGCCCGTCGCGGCTGTCGAGCCGCAGCCCCCCGAACGGCGTCTCCAGCGCCGCCCCGTGGCACTGAAAGCACTGCCCGGCGAGCAGCGGCCGGATCTCGGTCTCGAAGAACTCGACCTGCTCCGGGCTCGGCCCCGCTGGCTGGGCGCCAGCGTGGACGCCGGCAACCAGAGCGACGGTCACGCCCAAGAGCACCGCGTTGGATCTGAAACTCATCGTGTCCCGCACTTTAGCGCCGGCCCGACCTCGACGCAAGGGCGGGACCGAGCGGCTCGGCTTGACAGGTACTGGACCGACTAGTCGGGCCGCACGGTACGGCGTGACTGGTGGCGCAGTTGCTCGTAAGCTGTATTCGCCATGAAGAACATCACCCTGAGCGTCGACGAAGACGTGCTTCGCGCGGTCCGCCTCTGCGCGGCCAAGCGGGGTTCGACTGTCAACGCCATCGTCCGCGAGATTCTCACCGAGTTGGTGAACCGAGAGGATCGAGGGGACCGAGTACGCAAGGCGCGACGGCGAATCGTCGAGTTGAGCGAGCGGTCGACCGCGCGAATCGGCTCTCGCGCGTGGACCCGCGACGAGCTGCACCAACGCTGACTTCGTCTGGACCCCTGCCTCGAGACGATCAGCCCTCGGGGCGGCCCCTGCCGACATCGGGTGCAGAGAGCATCCTATCCGCGACGCGGCGGGCGAGGGTCTGCGAGAACCGGGCGCGATCGGGCGGACTTCCAGCGGCGAACACCCGGTCGAGGTCGGCGCGGGTGAGACCCGGACAGACGCCACTGTCCTCGACGAGCCGGCAGCCAGCGACGGCCCCGGCGTCCGCGCGCCAGATGGTCGCGCGGTCCAGCCGGTGGTTCGTCCAGACTTCCTCGACGCCCATCCGGAAGTACGGCCGGAGCTTGTGGCGCGACCGCCGGCTGCGGTCGATCTCGACGACCAGGGTGGGCGGCGGCAGGCCGGTGCGAACGTCGACGTAGCCCTCCGCCTGCCCGAGCGCGCGCGCCGCCTCGGCGTCGAGGTAGAAGCTCGCGTCGGCCTCGAACGCCCCGTCGTCGCTCAACAGGCGCAACGCGCCGGTGTATCGCCACGAAACCACGCGGCCGCGTTCTGCGAGCGCGTCAGAGAGGCGGTAGAAGAAGCCGGTGACCTCTGCGGCCGGCTCTTCATGGGCGACTCCCGGCTCCGCCACGAACTCGGCGATACCGACGTGTTCGTCGTACCGGCAGCGGGGCGCTTCATCGTGGCCGGTCAGACGGTCGAAGAGCTCGCGGGGCATCGCGACCTCGATGCGCGCCGGGGCATCCGGTCCCCCGGCCGTCGCGGGTTCGTCGACCGGGTGGTGAACGATGTCGGGAGCGACGGGCGGGGATGCCATTTCTCCAGCCTACCACCACCCTGCCAGAGTCCACTTCGACCGTCAACGGACCGTAGCAGCGAGGATTCGCGCGGCGACGCGGTGGGCGAGACGGCGGGAATGCCGGGCCTGTTCCCGCGGATCTCCGTTGGTACAGAGCGGGGTGAGATCGGCGCCGGTCAACCCCGGGAGGACGGCGCTGGCCGGAGCCGACCGGAGGCCTTCGGCCTCACCTGCCTCGGGCACCCAGATCATGACGCCGTCCTTCCGATCCGAAGTCCACGCCTCCTTGACGCCCATCCTGAAGTAGGGAGCGAGCTTGTGCCGCGACCCGCGGCTGCGGTCGATCTCCACCACCAGATCGGGCGGCGGCAGGCCGGTCCGCACGTCGAGGTAGCCCGCGAGCCCGCGGTCCCGCAACGCCTGCTCCGATGTCGGGTCGAAGTAGAAGCTGGCGTCGGCCTCGAACGCGCCGTCGTCGCTCAGCAGGCGCAAGGCGCCGGTCGCCTGCCAGGCGACGTCGTGCCCGCGGTCGGCGAGCGCCCACCGAACGCACGACACCAGCTCGCCGATGGCCCAGGCCGGCCCCTCATGGGCGAAGCCCGGCTCGGCCACGAACTCGGCGAGCCCCCTATGCCCGTCGTACCGGCAGCGCGGCGCGTCGTCGTGGTCGGTCAGCCGGTCGAAGAGGTCGCGCGGCATGGCGACCTCGATCCGCACCGGGGCGTCGGGGCCGCCGGCCGGCGCGCGGTCGCCGGTCGGCGGGCGCACAACGTCCGGGGCAGCGGTCCGAGTCGACATCTTGAGCCTCCACCGACCTCCAGGCCGCTTCGACGGTCAGCCGAGCGAAGCAGCGAGAATGCGTGCGGCGACGCGCTTGGCGAGCCCCCGGGAATACCGGGCCTGCTCCCGCGGATCCCCGCGGGCGCAGAGCGGAGCGAGATCGGCGCAGGTAAGCCCCGGGAGGATGGTGCTGGCCGGGAGCGGCTGGAAACCCTCGGCCGCAGCCTCATCGGGCGTCCAGATGCTGACGCCGTCTTTCCGGTCCGACGTCCACACCTCCCGGACGCCCATCCGGAAGTAAGGCGCGAGCTTGTAGCGCGACCGGCGGCTGCGGTCGATCTCCACCACCAGGTCGGGCGGTGACAGACCGGTCCGCACGTCCAGGTATCCGTCGACTCTCCGAACGGCCCGTTCCGCGACGGGGTCCAAATAGAAGCTGGCGTCAGCCTCGAAGGCGCCGTCGTCGCTCAACAGGCGGAGGGCGCCAGCCGGTATCCACGAGACCTCGCGGCCCTCGTGGGCGAGCCCGTCCGCGATGCGGACGAACAACTGGCCGATCTGCCAGGCCGGCCCTTCATGGGCGAAGCCCGGCTCGGCCACGAACTCGGCGAGCCCCGTGTGCTCGTCGAACCGGCAGCGCGGCGCGTCGTCGCGTTCGGTCAGCCGGTCGAAGAGATCGCGCGGCATGGCGACCTCGATCCGCACCGGCGCGTCGGGGCCGGCGGCGGGCGCCCGCTCGCCGGCGGGCGAACGAACGACATCGGGGGCAACCGTCGGTGACGCCATGTGTCGAGAGTAACACAAGACGACCGGGCCCATCGCGCGATCGTCCGAACCGCAACGCCGCATCGAGAGCCCGGTCCTTCACAGGTCCACGCCGTCTTCCGGCGCGTCGCAGCATTCGCGCCACACCTGCGCGGCGCGCAGGATCCGGGGCTTCCCCATGCGCCGCGCGTAGGCCTGCAGACCACCCCGCAGGCAGCGAAGCGAAACGGCACTCGCACCCGCGAGGGACGCCGGCCACCGGGGTCGACGAGCGCCGCTACGGAGCCCGCACGTCCGGTGCGACCTGCAGCACGAGCTGCGAAGGATGCAGGTCGTCGTGCAGCACCCGCTGGGTCGCCGTCTCCACCTCCGCGCCCTGCCCGAAGGGGGCGCCGGTGTTCGGGTTCCGGTCGAAGTGCGGGAAGTTCGACGAGCTGATCTCCAGGCGGATGCGATGCCCGGCGCGGAACACGGTGGCGGTGTAGCCGAGGTCGATGGTGTAGTCGTGGGCGGCGCCCGGCGTGAGCCACGACTCCAGGTAGTCCGAGTTGCGGTACCGCGCGCGGACGATGCCCTCCGACACGTTGTGGGCGTAGCCGTCGAGGTGCACGTCGACGAGCTTGGCCGTGAAGTCGGTGTCGCGGGCCGACGACGACGCCCACAGCCGCACCTGCACCGGGCCGATGACGGTCATGTCCTCGGCCAGCGGCTCGCTGGTGTAGACCAGCACGTCCCCGCGCCGCTCCACCTCGCGCTGGTCGAAGGCGCCCGAGGCGAGCAGGCCGTTCTGGCAGCACATGTTGCCGCCGACGGTGGGCACGGGGTCGCGGGGGTCGTAGACGTACTCGTCGGCCGGCCCGCCGGGCCCCTCGCCCGAGAGGACGCCGTCTCCCGCGGCCGAGTTGGCCCCGCCCCCGCTCCGCAGGTAGAAGAGCGTCTCCACCGCGCCGGGCAGCGGGAACTCGTCGGCCGTGATCCAGAACCCGCCGCCCGACGTGCCCTCGTCGGGCGGGGTCATCACGAAGAGCCGCACCGCCGGGTCGTCGGCCACGCCGTTGTCGACGCCCTTCAGCCAGTAGTCGAACCAGCGCGCCCATGCCGCGTTGAGGTCGAGCGCGTTGTCGGGGCCGAAGTCGATGTCGCCGGCGGTGGTGTCGCCCGGGCAGGCGTGGCAGAGCGCACGCATGACGAGCTTCGTGCCGTTCCGCGCGGCATCGGTCCCGCCTTCCTCCCGCACCCCCATGAAGTTGCGTATCGTCCCCTCCTGGAAGATGTCGTACCAGCCGCCGGTGATCAGGGCCGGCACCTCGACGCGCGGCCACTTCGTCTCGACGTCGAGGTGGGCCCAGTAGTCGTCGTAGCTCGGCCTCGCCAGCCACTCGTCGTAGTAGGCGGCGATGTTGCCGCTGCGGCGGAACCCGGCGAAGTCGTCGAGGGGGAGCTGCCAGAGCCAGTCGTCGAGCAGCTTCTCCTGCCCCTCGGCGACGAAGGCGCCGACCTCTTCGAGCGCCTGCGCCCGCGGCATGCCGCCCGCCTCGAGGCGCCGCTGCAGGGTGTCGGGGGCCAGGGTCTGCGCGGTCCAGCTCATGGCGAACCACAGGTCGAACGCGCCGCCCTGGTAGGTCCACCCCTTGTGGTAGTCCGACGAGCTGTAGTGGGGGGCGATGGCCACGAGGTGCGGCGGCTGCTCGACCGCCGCCTGCCACTGCGTAAGCCCGACGTAGGAGCCCCCGATCATGCCCACCTTGCCGTTCGACCACGGCTGCGCGGCCGCCCACTCCACCGCGTCGTAGCCGTCCGCCGCCTCCTGCCGCATGGCGTCGAACTCGCCCTCCGAGCGGTAGCGCCCGCGGGTGTCCTGGTTGAGGGTCGCGTAGCCGCGCCCGGCGAAGTAGCGGCCGGTGGCGGAATCGCAGTCACTGCCGGAGGCGGGCGACCGCCGGTTGTAGGGCGTCCGCTGCAGGATCACGGGGAACGGCCCGTCACCGGCCGGCAGGTACACCTCGGTCGCGAGCCTGACGCCGTCGCGCATCGGCGCCCACTCGACGGCGCAGCGCACGCCTTCGGCATCACCGTCCTGGCCCTGTTTCGCCGCCGCCGCGCCGGCCGGCGCGGCCAGCAGGAGGACCAGACCCGCCGCCGCCGCGAGAACCACGCGCTCGATCGAGCTCTGCTTCCACATCGATGCCTCCCTCGCCGTCGCCGCACGAAGATCGGGCTGCCAGGGATTATGCCGCGAAGGCGACCGGATACACTAGGCGGCACCGTCAGCTTCCCGGAGGCCTCATTCCCGACCAACCCGAGCCCCGCCAGCCGCCGCCGCCCCCGTCCGTCGACCGGCCGGTGTTCGGCCTCGCCCTGCTCTGCCTGCTCGGCGTCAGCATCCCCATCCTGATCGCGCCGGGGCCGGCCGGCGCCGTCGTGACCGCCGTCTACGAGTGGATGGCCCGCGAGCTGGGCCTGATCTACCAGTGGGCGACGCTGTTCACCCTGGGATTCCTCGCCTGGCTCGCCCTCGGCCGGCACGGGACGCGCGTCCTCGGCCGCACGCCGGAGCCGGAGTACGGCAACGCGAGCTGGATGGCGATGCTGTTCTGCGCGGGCATCGGCGGCGGGCTCATGTACTGGAGCACCATCGAGTGGGCGTTCTACGTCGACCAGCCGCCGTTCGGGGTCGAGCCCGGCAGCGCGGCGGCGCGCGAGTGGGCCGCGACCTACGGCGTCTTCCACTGGGGCCCCGCCGCGTGGGGCCTCTACGCGCTGCCGACGGTCGCCATCGCCTGGCCCTACTACCGCTACGACCTGCCGTGCCTGCGGTTCTCCGGCGCCCTGGTGGGCCTGTTCGGCCGCGGCTTCCCCGACCGGCCCCTCGGCCGCGCCGTCGACTTCTTCTTCATCATCGCCATCATCGGCGGCACCGGCACCTCGCTCGGACTCACCACCCCGATGCTCGGGGCGGTGGCGGCCCGGCTCTTCGGCATCGACGAGTCCCTCGGCCTGACCTGGCTCATCACCGTCGCCTGCGTCGCCCTGTTCGGGACGAGCGCGTACCTGGGCCTCGACCGCGGCATCAAGCGCCTGTCGAACGTCAACCTCGTCCTCGCCGCCGTCTTCCTCGCCTGGGTCCTCGCGGCCGGGCCGGCCCGGTTCGCGCTCGAGCTGGGCACCTCGTCGGTCGGCCTCATGCTGCAGGAGTTCGTCCGCATGAGCACGTGGACCGAGCCCCTCGCCGACACCGGCTTCGTCGAGGACTGGACGATCTTCTACTGGGCGTGGTGGATCGCCTACGGCCCGTTCATGGGGCTGTTCGTGACCCGCATCTCCCGCGGCCGCACCCTGCGCACGCTCATCCTGGGCATGGCCGGGTTCGGCACCCTGGGCTGCGCCGCGTTCTACATCGTCTGGGGCAACAGCGTCCTGTGGCTCGACCTGCAGGGGGGGCTCGGGCTGCTCGACCTCGTCCGCGCCGGCGACGCGGCCACCGCCATCGCCGCCGCCCTCGGGGCGCTGGCCGGCCAGCCGTGGCCGCTGCTGCTGTTCCTGGTCCTCGGGTTCGTCTTCATGGCCACCACCTACGACTCCGCGTCGTACGCGATCGCGGGGGCGGCGACCCGCGACCTCCGGCCCGGCGCCCATCCCCACCGCGCCCACCGCCTGTTCTGGGCGGCGGCGCTCGCCTTCCTGCCCGTGGCCCTGGTCGTCATCGACAGCCTCGAGGCGGTGCGATCGGCGGTGCTCGTAGCGTCGCTGCCGATCCTCGTCATCGGGGTCCTGGCGGTAGTTTCGCTGTTGCGGTCCCTGCAGGAGAGGGAGGACACGGCATGACCAGGGCCGCGGCGCCGGACCGACGGCTCGGCATCGGGTTCATCGGCAGCGGGTTCATCACCCGTTTCCACATCCGGTCGATGGTCGGGGTGCGGGACGCCGACGTGCGCGGTTGCTGGAGTCCGCGCCGCGGGAACGCCGAGGAAGCGGCGGCTCTGGCCCGCGAGCTCGACGTGGGCGACGCCCGGGCGTTCCCTTCGATCGATGCGATGGTCGCCGATCCCGCGGTCGACGCGGTCTGGCTATGCGGGCCGAACCACACCCGCATCGAGAACCTGGAAGCCATCGTGGCGGCGCTGGACGCGGGCGCGGCCCTGCGCGGTGTGGCCTGCGAGAAGCCCCTCGCCCGCACGGTCGCCGAGGCGAAGCGGATGCGGGCGCTCGTGGCCGAGGCCGGCCTCCCCCATGCCTATCTCGAGAACCAGATCTTCGCGCCGGCCGTGGCGCGCGGGCGAGAGCTGCTGTGGCGGCGGGGCGCGGCCCTGACCGGCCGGCCCTACCTGGCCCGCGCCGCCGAGGAGCACGGCGGCCCCCACCGCCCGTGGTTCTGGCGCGGCGACCTGCAGGGGGGCGGGGTGCTGAACGACATGGCCTGCCACTCGGTCGAGGTGGTGCGGCACCTGCTGACCGCGCCCGGCGCCGCGCGGGCGTCGATCCGGCCGCGGCGGGTGACGGGACGCATCGCGTCGCTGAAGTGGACCCGGCCGGAGTACGTCGCCCGGCTGCGGCAGTCCATGGGAGCCGGCGTCGACTACGCGGCTCGCCCGGCCGAGGACTTCGCCAGCGTGACCATCGAGTACGAGGCCGAGGACGGCGCGCCGCTCGTCGGCGAGGTCACGACGTCGTGGAGCTTCGTGGGGGCGGGGCTGCGCCTGAGCATGGAGCTGCTCGGCCCCGAGTACTCCCTGTCGGCAAACTCGCTCGACAGCGGCCTGAAGCTCTTCTTCAGCCGCGCGGTGCGGGGCGAGGCGGGCGAGGACCTGGTCGAGAAACAGAACGCCGAGGTCGGCTGGATGCCGGTCGTCGTCGACGAGGCGTCCGAGTACGGCTACACGGCCGAGAACCGCCACGTGGTCCGGGCGTTCCTGCGCGGGGACGCGCCGGACGTGACGTTCGACGACGGCGTCGAGGTCGTCGAGCTGCTCATGTCCGCGTACATGAGCGCCGAGCAGGGCCGCACGCTGTCGTTCCGGCCCGAGGGGCTCGACGCCTTCGTGCCGGCGGTGGCGCGGGGCGCGTGGAAGGGGACACCGCCCGCGCCTTGACCTCGACAACCGCCTGTGCGATGTTTGCGCCTGGAAATGTGAATCGAGGAGACCGCGACGGCGCGGTCCCGAGCGACGTGACCGCGCCGCGGTCCTGAAGGAGGTTTCAGATGAGACACACACGGCTTCGTGCATTCGCCGTTCCCGTCCTGGCGTTCGTCGTCCCCGTCCTGGCCGCCGCCACGGCCGCCGGGCAGGCCCCCAAGACCTCGTGGGGCGATCCGGACATTCAGGGCATCTGGTCGTCCTCGGGCGCCACGCCGATGGAGCGGCCGGACCGGTTCCAGGGCCGGGAGTTCCTGACCGCCGAAGAGGTCGCGGAGATTCGCGGCGACACCGACACCCGCAACCAGCAACTGCTGCAGGCCGCGGCCCAGCGCACCCAGGCCGGGGGCAACGTCGGCGCCTACAACAACTTCTGGATGGAGCGAGGGGCGCGGACGAACCGGACGTCGATGCTCATCGACCCGCCGAACGGCCGCTTCCCGGCCCTGACCGAGGCGGGAGAGATGGCCCGCAACGGCCGGCCGCGCGGCGACGACACCTGGGGCGACCGCCACATCTGGGAGCGCTGCGTGACCCGGGGCGGCATGCCCAACGCGATGTTCCCGCGGTCGTACAACAACAACATGCAGGTGTTCCAGTCGCCCGGGCAGGTCGTGATGCTGCTCGAGCAGGTCCACGAGCTGCGCGTCGTGCCGCTCGACGACCGCCCGTTCCCGCCGCAGCACGTCGGCCAGTGGAACGGCATCTCCCGCGGGCGCTTCGAGGGCGACACGCTGGTGGTCGAGACGAGGAACCTCGACCCGCGGGTGAGCGCGCTCCAGCCGTGGTCGGCGTTCAGCTCGCACGACGACGAAGGCTCGGGCGAGGGCCTGACCCTCGTCGAGCGCTTCACGCGCACCGGCCCCGACAGCCTCGAGTACGAGGTGGAGGTCTCCGACACGCAGATGTACACGCGGCCGTGGACGGTCGCCTATCCCTTCTCGCGGATGACCGACCAGGTGATGTACGAGTACGCCTGCCACGAGGGGAACATCGGCATGGAGGGCATCCTCTCCGGCGGCCGCGCCGAGGATGCCGCGGAGACACAGCAATAGCTGGAAGGGGCCGGCCGGGGAGGCCGGGCCGGCCCCGGTTACGCCCCGGCCCGGCCGTCTTTCATGGCGGCCCGGCCGCGACGTCCGCCTCTCCCCCACGTCAGAGGGGCGTGCTGCGTCCCCGCGCCCGGTAGCTCTCCAGCAGCGCCTCCAGCCGCTCGACCACCTCGGGAAAGCCGTCGTACACGTTCCGCCTCTCCCCGACGTCCGCCTCCAGGTCGTAGAGCTGGATGGGCGGCAGACCACGCCGCCGCGCCTCCTCGGCGCTCAGGTTCCCGTAGCCGCCCGAGCTGGGGGTCAGCTCCAGCTTCCATCGGCCCTGGCGGATGGAGAACGAGCCGTCCCCGGCCTGGTGCACGGTCGCCTCCCGGATGGGCTCGGGCAGCCGCTCGCCGACGAGGGCGGGCAGGATGTCGTAGCTGTCCTCGCCCGCGTCGCCGGGCAGCTCGGCGCCGACGATGGCGGCGCACGTGGCGAGAAGGTCGGTCAGGCACACCGTCTCGTGCGCGCTCGACCCCGCCCGGACCCGCCCCGGCCACCGCGCCAGCAGCGGGATGCGATGGCCGCCCTCCCAGATGTCCGACTTGTAGCCGCGGTAGATGTAGCTCGGGTAGTGCCCCTGCTCGTTCATCTCCTCGACCCCGATGTAGGGGGCGCAGCCGTTGTCGGCGGCGAAGATCACCAGCGTGTCCTCGGCGAGGCCGCGGTGGTCGAGGGCGTCGAGCACCGCCCCCACCGACTCGTCGACCTGGATGCAGAAGTCGCCGTAGGGCCCCAGCGGGCTCCGGCCCACGTACTCGGGAGACGGCACGATGGGGATGTGGGGCGCGGTCAGCGACATGCACAGGAAGAAGGGCGCGTCGTCGGGCCGGCCCTCGATGTAGCCGACGCTGCGGCGGGTGATCTCGGGCAGGACGTCCTCGGCCACGAAGTCGGCGTGCGACGGCCCGGTGTTGTCGGCGTAGCGCGCCGGCCGGAAGTCGTGGGTGACGAACAGCAGGTCCTGCGTGGTGGTGCACTCCCCCACGAACCGGTCGTCTTCGATGTAGATGTACGGGTGCATGTCGAGCGACGCCGAGATGCCGTGGAAGTGGTCGAACCCGACCGCGAGGGGGCCGTTGCGGATGGTCCCCGACCAGTCGACGTCCGCCGTGTAGGCGCGCCGGTCAGCCTCGGCGTGGGGCAGTCGCGTGCCCCGGCCGTCCCGCGTCGGCATGTCCATGCCGAGATGCCACTTGCCGATGCACGCCGTGTGGTAGCCGTGCTGCTTGAGCAGCGAAGGGACGGTCATGCGCTCGGGCTCGATGAGGTGCCGGCTGTACCCCCACAGCACGCCCCGCTCGACGCGGGTGCGAAAGCAGTAGCGCCCGGTGAGAATGCCGTAACGGGTCGGCGTGCACAGGGCCGACGGCGAGTGGGCGTCGCTGAAGAACGTGCCCTCGCGCCCGATGCGGTCGATGTTCGGGGTGGGGATGCGCGATTCGCGGTTGAGGTACGACAGGTCGCCGTAGCCCATGTCGTCGGCCAGCACGAACACGATGTTGGGCCGGTCCTCGCGGGCCCGCGCGCCCTCGACGGGGCGCGGCAGCGCGGCCGATGCGGTGGCCGCCCCCACCGTCTTCAGAAAGTCGCGTCGCTTCATGGTGATGTCTCCGTTCCGTCGGCAGTATACCGACCCGGGAACTGGCGGCGGCGATGGTCGCAGCATCGAGGGTCGGCGGGGCGGCGGCGATGCATGGACGGATCGAGCGGCCCCCGGACTCGGACTCTGCCGGGTCATCCCCCCGAGTGGGAACGCGATCATCCCCCCCCTGACGGCGCGGACGACTGCCGCCCGATCCAATCGTCGCCACGGTGTGCGGCCCGACCGGCGACACGCGAGATCCACGATCTCGCGTGTCAGGAGCCGACAGGTCATTCTCTTGCCCACAGTTTTCGGCCGGGCCGGGAAGGTGCTGGGCCAGGGCGGCCGTCGCGCCCCTGGACGGTTCGAGCATAGTAGTATTGGCCGATCGAGAGGACAGGCAGTGATGCGAGGCCTACAAGCATTCGGGTGGCGAACATTGGCTGCCGTCGTGCTGACCGCCGTCGGCGTGGCGGGCGCCGGTCCGGTCGCGGTCGGGCAAGAGTCGGCGGCCGGGCGGGAGACCGCCCTCGCCGAGGCGGTGCGGCGCGGCGATCATGAGGCGGTCGCGTACCTGCTGGAGCAGGGCGCAGACGTCGACGCGGCCGGCGACGACGGCACGACCGCCCTCCACTGGGCCGCGTACCTGAACGACGCGGAGGCGAGCGCCGCCCTCATCCGGGCGGGAGCGCGGGCCGACGCCGCGAACCGCTATCGGGTGACGCCGCTGGCCCTCGCCGCCAGGAACGGCAACGCCGGGCTCATCGAGCAGCTCGTGGCGGCCGGGGTCGACCCGAACGATCCGCGGCAGGCGGTGAACAGCGGCGAGACGCCGCTGATGCACGCGGCGCGCTCGGGGCAGGTCGCGGCAGTTCGGGCGCTGGTCGAGGCGGGGGCCGACGTCGACGCGCAGGAGGGGTGGAACGGACAATCGGCGCTGATGTGGGCGGCGGCCGAGGCGCACGTCCCCGTCGTCGAGGCCCTGATCGCGGCCGGGGCCGACATTCGCGTCCGCTCCAACAGCGGCGCGACGCCGCTGCTGTTCGCGGCCCGCAAGGGCAGCCTCGGCGCCGTGCGCGCGCTGCTCGCGGCCGGGGCCGACGTGAACGAGACGCGCCCCGACGGCGCCGCTCCCCTGCTGGTTGCCGTCGTCAACGGGCACGAGGACCTCGTCGACCTGCTGCTCGCGGCGGGCGCCGACCCCAACGCCGAGGGGGGCTCGACCCGGCTGACGGTGCCGGGCATGCGGGCACAGGCGATGCCCCTCGAGATCCGCAAGCTCGGCTACAGCGAGCGCGAGTCGGAGGGCATCGTCCGCGGCAACATCTTCGGCCGGCCCCTGCAGGCGGCGGTGCACGTCGCCAACTGGCACATCAGCGACCAGTTCATCTCGGTGAACATCGACCGGCTGCGCGTCCTCCGCGCCCTGCTCGCCCACGGCGCCGACGTCGACGGGCGCAACTCGATGGAGGAGCCGCGCTGGTCGGGCGCTCGCTACCGCCGCCACATGACGGGGGCCACCGCGTTCATGCTCGCGGCCAAGTCGGCCGACGTCGAGGTGCTGCGGCTGCTGCTCGAGCACGGCGCCGACCCCACCATCGACACCGAGGACGGCATCACCCCCCTGATGGCGGCGGCGGGCATCTCGTGGGCGTCGAACCAGGACCGCGCGAGCGAGGCGCAGGTGATCGAGGCGGTCCAACTGCTGGTGGAGGAGCTGGGCCTCGACGTCAACGCGGTCAGCGACGTCGGCGAGACGCCCATGCACGCGGCGGCGTACCGCGGCGCCAACAGCGTCGTGCAGTACCTGTTCGACCGGGGCGCGAAGCTCGACGTCGTAGCCCTCGACGGTCGCACCCCCCTGCGGGTCGCCGACGGCGTCGAGTACGGCAACTCGTTCGCGGCCCACCCGCACACCGCAGTGCTGCTGCGCGCGCTCGGGGCCAGGGAGATCCCGTGCCCGTCGCCCTGCGCCGCGGCCATCCCGGAGGAGGCGCTGAACCGATGACGGACTCTGCCTCGTCGCGCCTGGTCGTCCTGGGCCTTGCTGCCCTCCTCGCGCCTGTCGCCGCGGCGGTCGCGGGACAGGCCGCCGAGCCCCGATCGGCCGCCGCCGCGCGCGAGACGGCCAACGAGCCCGCTCCCCGCGCCGTCCTCCAGCGCTACTGCTTCGCCTGCCACAACGAGCGCACCCTGACGGCCGGGCTGGCCCTCGACGTCCTCGACATGAACCGTCCCGGCGAGCACCCCGAGGTGTGGGAAGCCGTGATCAACAAGCTGCGGACGGGGGCGATGCCACCCCTCGGGCGGCCGCGGCCCGACCGGGCGACCTACCGCGAGGTGGTGGCGTGGCTCGAGACCGAGCTCGACCGCGCCGCCCTCGCCAACCCCGATCCCGGCCGCCCCACGCTGCACCGCCTGAACCGTACGGAGTACCGCAACGCCGTCCGCGACCTCCTCGCGGTGGACATCGACGCGGCCCTGCTGCCCGCCGACAACGCCGCCTACGGCTTCGACAACAACGCCGACGCCCTCACCCTGTCGTCGTCCCTGACCGAGCGGTACCTGGGCGCGGCGGCCCGAATCGCCGAGATGGCCCTCGGCCGGCCGCGGGGGACCCCCGCCCCCGAGACCATCCTCGTGCCGACCGACCGCGACCAGGGCGTCCGCATCAGCGACGACCTGCCGTTCGGCTCGCGCGGCGGCGCGGCGTTCTCCTGGTACTTCCCCGCCGACGGCGAGTACGTCTTCCAGATGCGGCCGAAGGAGAGCGGCGTCGCCGGCGGGTTCGAGGGCGTCACCGCCGAGCCCCACGAGCTGCATGTGAGCATCGACGGCGCCCGGGTCTGGACCGGCATCGTGCAGCGGCCCGAGGGGGCGCGCGGCAACGAGCGGATCCGGCTGATCCTCGAGCGCATGCGGTTCCGGGCGCCCGTGACGGCCGGCTCGCACCTCGTCCAGGTGTACTTCACGGCCAAGACCTCGGCCTACGTCGAGGACCTGTTCGACCCCGACCTGCGCCGCGACCCGTACCGGGCCGCGAGCGGCGCGCCGGTGGTTTCCAGCGTGACGATCACCGGGCCGATGCCCGAGACCGCGTCGCCCGGCGACTCGCCCAGCCGCCGTAGGCTGCTCGTCTGCACGCCGGCCCCGGGCGCGACGGCGGACGAGCAGGCGGCGTGCGCCCGCGAGATCGTCTCGACCCTGGCCCGTCGCGCCTACCGGCGTCCGGTGACCGAGGCCGACCTCGAGATTCCGCTCGGCCTGTACGGCGAGGGCGCCGCCCGCGGCGGCTTCGAGGCGGGCGTCGAGCTGGCCGTGCGCGGCCTCCTCGTGAGCCCCAACTTCCTGTTCCGGTTCGAGGACGAGCCGGCGTCGGCCGAGCCCGGCACGCCCTATCGCATCTCCGACCTCGAACTCGCCTCGCGCCTGTCGTTCTTCCTCTGGAGCAGCATCCCCGACGACGAGCTGGTCGACCTCGCCGTCGCCGGCAGGCTGCACGACCCCGAGGTGCTCCGGCGGCAGGTGCGGCGCATGCTGGACGACCCGCGGTCGCGTGCGCTGGTCGACAACTTCGCCGGCCAGTGGCTGCACATCCGCAACGTCTCGGGGTTCCAGCCGAGCCCCGAGCTGCTGTTCCACTTCGACGACAACCTGCGCCTGGCCTTCGAGCAGGAGACGAAGCTCTTCTTCGAGAGCATCGTCCGCGAGGACCGCAGCGTGCTCGACCTGCTCGACGCCGACTACACGTTCCTCAACGAGCGGCTCGCCCGCCACTACGGCATCCCCGGCGTCTACGGCGAGCGCTTCCGCCGCGTCACCCTGCCCGCCGACAGCGTGCGCCGCGGGCTCCTCGGCCAGGGCTTTGTCCTCACCGGCACCTCGCGGGCCAACCGCACCTCGCCGGTCATCCGCGGCAAGTGGATCATGGAGAACATCCTGGGCACGCCGCCTCCGCCGCCGCCGCCCGACGTGCCCGACCTCGTCGAGGAGCGCGACCCCCGCAAGGTGCTCCCCATGCGCGAGCAGATGGCCGCCCACCGCGCCAACCCCGTCTGCGCCGCCTGCCACGCTCAGATGGACCAGCTCGGCTTCGCCCTCGAGAACTTCGACGCCATCGGCGAGTGGCGCGACATCTACGCCTCGGGCCTGCCCATCGACGCCTCGGCCGAGTTCCCCGACGGCACCACCTTCGACGGCCCCGCCGAGCTCCGCCGGCTGCTGCTGAGCCACGCCGACGACTTCCTGACGACGGCGATAGACCGCCTGCTGACCTACGCCCTCGGCCGCGGTCTGGAAGCGACCGACATGCCCACTGTGCGGCGGATCAAGCGCGACGCCGCGGCCGACGACCACCGCTTCGCGGCCCTCGTGCAGGGCGTCGTGGCGAGCGCGCCGTTCCGGATGCGCATGGCTCAGGACCGGGCGGACTGACCTCAGGTCTTGATCCTCAGATCTTCCATATCGTTTCCACAGCGGGCAGCGCACGCGGGTCCCCGCCAACCGCACAAGGGCTCCGCGCCATGCCCCTCACCCGTCATAGCTCTCCAAGTACCTTTGGAGCTCCTCCGCTACAAACACCTTAACGCCCTCCTGCTCCGCAATCTCCCGCACAATCTGCGCGCCCACTGGGACCACCACTATCACTTCGGACGCACCCGCTCCTTCGGACGCTCGCCGTAACCGCTGCATCATCGACGACAGCGTTGCCCGTGGAATCCGTGCCGACCCCGCCTTTACCTCGATGGCCAATCTACGTCCCCTATGCTCCACCAAGAAATCCGCTTCGCGGCCCGCAAAAACGCTAGTCGCCCCCACGCTCTCCAGAATCCTCCGAATCTCACCCTCGAGAGCCACGTACCTTGACAGCCGGCCCGCGTCATTGGCCTCATCCCGTCGTGCGCGCGACCGCATCACAACGTAAATCAGACTGAGCGTTGCCAAGCCGCCCACTACTATTACCGCGCTGGTCACCAGCACGTTGGCAGGCACCTTGACGCCGACTCCCGGCGGCACGATTACTGGTATGAGCACCGCTAGCCCGCCCAGAATACTAGCCGCGGCCGTCACGGCGAATGCAACTGCGTCTCTCATCCGTGAAGCACGGCGCGCTCTGGCAAGCCCCTCCGCCTCCCCCTCCCGCAATGACCTCGCTTCCAACTCCGCGAGAACCGGCGTAATGCGGCTCAAGATTTCCCTCCGCTGTTCCGCCGGGATCAAGTCGGTCTCCATAATTCGCGTATATGTCGCGTTCAACAGTTCATCCGTTGAGAGAAGCTCCGCCGCGTCGACTTGATAATCGCGTGCCTTCCCTTCCGTCAGCCTCAACACATCCACTTCCTGTGGAGTGTAGCCATCCGTCGCGATGCATCGAACCAGGATTCGTACGAGCTCCACGTTCGCCTCGTTCCGCCTAGTTTTCCGGGCTCCTAGCCTGGATTATTCGCGAAGATGGTGATTCTGGGGGAGACACAGGGGCCTCCGTGTGGTACAAACGTTGTGTTGACAAGCGTTTAGCCACAACGGAGACCCCTGCGTGACACCCGACAAGATATCACAGACTGTCCTGTTCCCGGATCTCTTCGACAAGCCCCTCGTCGCGACGTTCAACCGCGAGCAGGCGAGTTCCGACGGCGGCGGCGTCCTGCTCAAGGCGGCCGAGCGCGTGTACGGCCTCGTCAAGGCGTTTGCCGGGTGTCTCGCCGACAAGCGCGCGCCGGAGAAGATTCGGCACACGCTCGCGGAGCTGGTCGGACAGCGGATCTTCGGCATCGCGTGCGGTCATCCCGACGGCAACGACGCGGACCACTTGGCGGAGGACCCCATCCACAAGCTACTGCTCGGGCGAGACCCGGTGGCCGGCGCGCCCCTGGCGTCGCAGCCGACGATCTCGCGGTTCGAGAACGGCGCGGGCCGCGGCGCGCTCTACCGAATGGCGCGGGAGTTGGCGGCGAGCGTGATCGAGCGGCATCGGCGCCGCCTGCACCGGCGGGTGTGGCGGATCACCATCGATCTGGATCCGACCGACGACCGGACGCATGGCGCGCAACAGCTCACGTTCTTCAACGGGCACTACGACAGTTGGTGCTATCTGCCGCTGCTCGCGTTCCTGACTTTCAACGACGAGAAGGAGCAGTATCTGTGCGCGGCGGTGCTGCGGCCGGGGAACGCGGTGGCGGCCGACGGGACCCTGGGCCTGCTGTGTCGGCTGCTGCCGATGCTGCGGGCGGCGTTTCCGTCGACGCCGTTTCTCGTCCGGCTCGACGGGGGCTTTGCGACCCCGGAGATCCTCGATTTCCTGGATGCCGAACCGGGGCTCGACTACGTGGTCGCGATGGGCAAGAACGCGGTGTTGCAGCGGCATGCCGAATCCGCGATGGCGGTGGCCCGCGCGCAGAGCGAGGCCAGTGGCCGAACCGAGCACGTCTATACCGACACCCGCTACGCAGCCGGCACGTGGGGCCACGAACGCCGGGTCGTGATCAAGGCGGAGGTGGTCCGGCTCAAGGGTCGCGAGCCGCGGGACAATCCGCGCTTCGTCGTGACGAATCTCTTGGAGAGCTCGCGCTTCGTCTACGAGTGGGTCTACTGCGCCCGCGGGGACATCGAGAACCGGATCAAGGAGTTGCTGGACGGCCTGCAGATCGACCGCACGAGCTGCTGCAAGTTCCTGGCGAACCAGTTGCGCGTGTTGCTGACCGCGGCCGCCTACGTACTCATGCAGGAGCTGCGGCTGCGGGCGGCGCGGACCAGCTGTGCCCGCACCCAGGTGACGTGGCTGCGCGACCGGCTGCTGAAGCTGGGGGTGCATGTCGTCGGCTCGGCGCGCCGCATCGTCCTGCATCTACCACGGGCGACACCCCATCTCCACGCGTGGCGGCGCATCGCCCTTGCGCTTGGCGCCCACGCGGGTTAGTCAGAGCCCGCGCGAGGCTCGGCGCACGCCTCGGTCCCGGGCGGCACCGCCCGTACCGGCAAAGCCTTCCCCCAACTTGGCCTCCGCGACCGCTCCGGCGCCGTGAAGGGCCACTCTACGCCTCCTGCCGCGCCCGCCGCCGCGTCCGAGAGGCTCCCTCGCGGTCGAGTAGGCCCCGTCGGTGACTGATTCTCGACCTTCGCGAATAATGCAGGCTAGGCCCTTGCGATCTGTGATCCAAAAAAGGGCAATGGTTACCGCGATCCCAACAACCGGCAGCGCATACTCCATCATGAGAATGGCTCCCAACCTGGGCTCATGCCTTTCCCGCTCGGCATCTCGAATACGAGCACCTCAAACCGCTCCACACAACTAATGGTCGGCCGACTGCTGGCGATAGTGAAGCTTCCGAGCGGCCCGGGCGAACCCGAAGAAGTACCGGCTGAGCCCGCGGGCCGAGTCCGGCGGTACATCGGGATCGAAGAACAGGCGGCAGAACTCCTCGCGGGCGCGCAGGATCTCCTGGCAGCGGTGACCTCGCCAGCGGGGGTCGGAGGCGGTCAGGTCGAACAGCTCCAGCGCCCTCTCCAGAGCACTCTCGAACCGGTCCGTCCGGCCCGCCTCGTGGGCCCTGATCGCACGTTCCACCTCGCTGCCCACGTTCCCGAGCTGCTCGACCAGCTCCAGCCGCGCCCAGCCCCCGGCGGCTGCGTTCTTGTGCGAGACACCGCTTCTCGGCCTCAGCAACGGGATCCGCGCACCGGTCATGGCGGGCCCCTCCTCATTCGGGCGCGACCAAGCTTCGACGACCTCGCGAATGCAGGCTCGGACCCGGTCGTCGTCGACGCCGCGCGAGCGGTTTCCCTCGCCCGGGCGGAGGTTGATCATCGAGTCGAACTCGATCCAGTCGGGCTCGCTCTCTCCGGGATAGAGGTTGATGCCCCAGAGGTCCCGCTGGCGCGATCCATCCGCGAGTAACGCCGCCTCGTCGTCCGCGTGCAGTTCCCCACCGATGGCCACGATCCCGCGAGACACGTCGACCACGGCCTTGATCCAGTCACCGAACTGCTCCTCGGCCATGCGCGCCAGATCCGCACGCGAGATGCGCTCCCTGAAGATCCTTCCCTTGGTCATCGGTTCCGCGCGCCTCGCATGCCGGCCCACGCCCGGCGCCGGTCCGGAGATCGGGCCAAACGTCGGGAGACCGGACCCCGGCGGTTATCCCACAGAGGGTGGCGGTCGTCAAGGCGGCTCGAGCCTGGAGAGCACGGGCCCACGGCGCTGCCTGCTTCGATTGGCGGTCAGGCAACCTTTCAATCAGCCGACGGAGAAGGTTTCAATTAGGCGAGCCACAGCCTTTCAATCAGCCGAGGCTCTGGGTTACGATCAGCCGAGTGACGGAAGCTGTCCTGTACCCGCGTTTCGCGGAGCCGCGTCTCGCGGAGGCGCTGGCCGACTCGCCGGCCGTGCTGATCCACGGTCCGCGCCAGTGCGGCAAGACGACGCTCGCCCGAACGTCGGCGGCGTCCCGAAGCTACCCCTACGTCAGCTTCGACGACGATGCGGTGCGCGCCGCCGCCGCCGCAGACCCGATGGGGTTCGTGGCCGACTTGCCCGAACGCATCATCCTGGACGAGGTTCAGCGGGTGCCCGCGATCTTCGCGGCCATGAAGCTGGCCATCGATCGCCGCCGGACGCCGGGGCGGTTCCTGCTGACCGGGTCGAGCCAGGTGCTGCTCGTGCCGGCGCTCGCCGACTCGCTGGCGGGACGCCTGGAGACCCTGCGGCTGCATCCGCTGGCGCAGTGCGAGCTCGAGCGCCGTCCGCCCGACTTCCTCGACGCCCTGTTCGGCGGCGGGTTCGCGTTCGAACAGCGCGAGCGGATGGGCAAGCGGCTGGCGGAACGCATCGTCGCGGGAGGCTATCCGGCCGCGTTGGCGCGTCCCCCGGGGCGGCGGCGCGCCAACTGGTACCGGGACTACCTCGACGCCCTGGTCCAGCGCGACGTGCGGGACATGGCCCGCATCGGGACGCTGGAGGCGCTGCCGCGGCTGCTGGCGCTCGCCGCGGGCCGAACCGCGCAGTTGTTCAACCTGAGCGATCTGGCCGCGCCGTTCCAGCTCAGCCGGCCGACGATACGCGACTACGTGACGCTGCTCGAACGGGTGTTCCTGCTGGAGCGGCTGCCGCCCTGGCACACCAACCGCCTGAGCCGGCTCGTGAAGACCCCCAAGCTGCACGTCGCCGACACCGGGCTGGCCGCGGCGCTGCTCGGCGCAGACACCGCCGCGCTGGTCGCCAACCGGCCCTTGCTCGGGCAACTGCTGGAGACGTTCGTGTTCCAGGAGCTGCGGCGGCAGGCGAGCTGGCACGAGGCGCCGACGGCCTTCTTCCACTTCCGCGACAGGGACGGGGTCGAGGTGGATCTCGTCCTCGAGCGCAACGCCGGACTGATCGCCGGCGTCGAGGTCAAGGCATCGGGCACGGTGACTGCATCCGACTTCCGCGGCCTGCGCAAGCTCGCCGGCGCGGTGGGCACCCAGTTCGCCGGCGGCCTCGTGATCTACGACGGCGAGACCGGGGCGAGCTTCGGCGACCGCCTCCACGCCGTCCCCATCTCCCGCCTGTGGGCGGGACCGTCGGGACCATGATACGTTTCTTCAGCGGGCTCACGTGGTGGGCGGGCCGCACCCGATCCCGACGTTCATGACCGGACGCAAGCTCCCCATTGGCATCCAGACCTTCCGCGAGATCCGCGAGGGGGGCTGCTACTACGTCGACAAGACCGGCCATGCGCGACGACTGGCGGAACGAGGCAAGCACTACTTCCTGTCACGGCCCCGCCGTTTCGGCAAGAGCCTTTTCCTCGACACGCTGAAGGAGCTGTTCGAGGGCAACGAGACGCTGTTCCGCGGGCTCGACGTCCACGACCACTGGGACTGGTCGGTGCGCCATCCGGTGTTGCGGCTCGACTTCAGCAGCGGCGACTTCAACGAGCCAGGCTACCTGCACACGAACGTGATGGCTCAGTTGAGCGCGATCGAACGGCGGGCGGGCGTCGATTCCGAACACGCGACCGCGCCGGAGCGTCTCGGCTACTTGATCGAGATGCTGCACGAACGTGCCGGCCAGCGCGTCGTGGTGCTGGTGGACGAATACGACAAACCGATCCTGGACGCCTTGAAGGCGCCGGTGGCTGCCCGGGCCAACCGCGACTACCTGGGCGGCCTGTATTCGGTCATCAAGTTCAGCGACGCCCACATCCGGTTCACGTTCCTCACCGGCGTCAGCAAGTTCTCCAAGGTGAGCCTGTTCTCGGGCCTGAACAACCTGCAGGACATCACCCTGGATCCGCGCTACTCGGCCGTGTGCGGCTACACCGACGCGGATCTGGACACGGTATTCGCGCCCGAGCTCCGCGGCCTCGACCGAACCGAGATCCGCGACTGGTACAACGGCTACAACTGGCGGGGCGAGGAGCGCGTCTACAACCCCTTCGACATCCTGCTGCTCTTCGAACGCCGCGAGTTCGGCGCCTGGTGGTTCGAGACTGGCACGCCGACGTTCCTGATCGACACGCTGCTGGCGCGCGAGGTGGGATCGCTGGACCTGGACGGCATGCTCGGCAACGACGATCTGCTGTCGGCGTTCGACGTCGACGACATGGCGACCGAGGCACTGCTGTTCCAGACCGGCTACCTGACCATCCGCCGCGCCGAGCCCCGGGGCGGGCGCATGTTCTACCGCCTGGGCTACCCGAACCGGGAGGTGCGCCAGAGCCTCAACGACAGGCTGCTGCGCCGCCTGACCGGGGACGCCCCCCGCCGGGTGGAGCACAGCGCCCGCCTGTACGACCTGCTGCTGATCAACGACTTCGAGGGCCTGGAGACGCTGTTCCAGGCGTTCTTCTCCAGCATCCCCTACGAGTGGCACACCCGGAACGACGTGGCCCGCTACGAGGGCTACTATGCCAGCGTGTTCTACTCCTACTTTGCGGGGCTGGGGCTGGACGTCACGGTCGAGGACAGCAGCAGCCGCGGCCGCCTGGACATGGCGGTGGTCTTCAACGACAACGTGTACCTGTTCGAGCTGAAGGTGGTCGAGACCGCGGCGGAGGGCGCGGCGTTGGCGCAACTGAAGACGAAGGGCTACGCGGACAAGTACCGCGACCCGCCACGGCCCATCCATCTGATCGGCGTCGAGTTCAGCCGGGAGACCCGCAACGTCGTGGCGTTCGAGGTGGAGGCGCTGAACGGAGAGATCGACTCGAACCCCACTTGACATGCGGAGAACATGAATCATCCTGAAGACATGGCGAAGATGCTTCAGATCCGCAACGTGCCGGACGACCTGCATCGCCGGTTGAAGGCTCGTTCGGCGCTCGCCGGCATGTCCATGTCCGACTACGTTCTCCGCGAAATCCGCCGGTCGCTGACACGGCCGACCCGCGAAGAGGTCTTCGCGCGCATCGCCGAGCTGCCGCCGATCGATCTCGATCCTCCGACCGCCGAGGTGCTGCGTGAGGAACGGCGACGCCACTGACTCAAGCGGGGCCGCCGTCGAGGGTACGCCGGCGGGAGCCTTCATTGACGCCGTTCGTCGCCGTACGGCGGACCGATGCCGCCGCGGCCATGCTGGTCACCCCGGTGATTTTCGACTGCACGACCGCGCTGCTTTCCTCTATAATCGCCCCTGTCGGGCGGATGCATGCCCGCGACGGCCGCCCCGCGCCGCAGGGGCGTCGACCTCGGCGCGGAGCGATGCCCGACCCCGGAACGCAACGGAACTTGTGGGTTCGGACGACAGGAGCTGCACGATGGTGATCACGAAGCTGGCGCTGCCGAGACGGACGTTCCTGCGCGGCATGGGGGCCACCCTGGCGCTGCCGCTCCTCGACGCGATGGTGCCGGCCCTGTCGGCGCGGGCGCCGGGGACGCCGCGGTTCGCGGCGGTCTACGTCGGCAACGGCATGAACATGTGGGACTGGACCCCGCCCACCGAGGGCAAGGGGTTCGAGCTCTCCCCCATCCTGCAGCCGATGGAGCGGTTCCGCAGCCGGACCCTCGTGCTGAGCGGGCTCGACAACTACCCGGCGACCGACCAGGGCGACACCGGCGGCCAGCATCCGCGCGCCGCCCCCGCGTTCATGAGCTCGGTGCACCCGAAGCAGACCGAGGGCGCCGACGTCGAGGCCGGCACGACCGTCGACCAGATGATCGCCGAGCTCATCTGCCGCGACTCGAAGCTGCCGTCGCTCGAGGTCTCGGTCGACCGCAACGACGTCGTCGGCGCCTGCGACCACGGCTACGCGTGCGCCTACATGAACTCGATGTCGTGGAAGACGCCGACCCAGCCCTTGCCGGCCGAGACGAACCCCCGGTTCGTGTTCGAGCGCCTCTTCGGCACCGGCGACACCCCCGAGGAGCGCCAAGCCCGCGTCGAGGAGGATCGCAGCATCCTCGACGGCTTGACCCGCGAGATCGCGGCCCTGACGAGCCGGCTCGGCGGCCACGACCGCACCAAGCTCGGCGAGTACCTCGACTCGATCCGCGACGTCGAGCAGCGCATCGCCCGGGCCGAGTCGACCAACAGCGACTTCGCGGTGCCGGAGCGGCCGGTCGGCGTGCCCGAGACGTTCCGCGAGTACGCCGAGCTGATGTTCGACCTGCAGGTGCTCGCGTTCCAGGCCGACATCACCCGCGTCACGTCCTTCATGATGGCCCGCGAGAACATCAACCGGTCGTACAACGAGATCGGGCTGCCCGAGGCGCATCACTCGATGTCGCACCACGGCAACAACCCCGAGAAGATGAAGGACTTCACGAAGCTGAACACCTACCACGTCGACACCCTGGCGTACTACCTCGACCGCCTGCAATCGATCCCCGACGGCGACGGCTCGCTGCTCGACGGCACCGTGGTCCTCTACGGCAGTGGCATGAGCGACGGCAACATCCACAACAACTACGACGTGCCGGTGGTGCTGGTCGGCGGGCTCGAGCGCGGGCTCAGGGGCGACCGCCACCTCGTCTATCCGAAGGGCACCCCGCTCGCCAACCTGTCCCTCAGCCTGATGGCCAAGTTCGGCGTGCGCGAGGAGGCGTTCGGCGACAGCACCGGGCATCTGCCGTTGCTGTCCGGCGTGTAGGGAAGCAGACCTCACGGGTCCGGAACCCCGGCCGGAGCGGCGCCCGCCACCGCCGGGCGGTTCGACTTCTTCAAGGCGGGCCGAGGGCGGCTCGCACACGCCCCGGCGACGACGCCGCGGGCCAATCGCCCGTTCCCGGAGAGAGCCTTCCCAACGCCGAGGCGCAGCCCGTAGCCGCCGGGAAACGGGGCAGCGGCAGGACCGCTCTCGCGCAGAGCGGTCCACTAGCCCATCCAGAAACCCTTGCGCTGGGAGATGCCGAGCACCTTGTGGCAGGCGGTGCGTACACGTAGCGCTTGCCCAGGAACCCGGACAGGGTCCGGTACTGGATGCTGCGCAACGGCTCGCCGCAGTGCGGGCACAGCGGAGTGATGTCGTTGCGTTCTTCGCTCTGGATCATGAAGCTCCCTTCCTGTGCATCTACGCCGCGCCCCGGCGGGTTGTTCACCTGCCGACGCGGTGGCGGCCCGAGCCGCGTCAACGATTCGGAGGCGCGCGCCGCGTTCGGCGTCGTGCGCAGGTCATCCCGGTCGCCCGGCGACGACGCGTGAACGATTCGAGCTGGCGCACCACTCTCGGCCGGTCCGGGGGCATCGCGCTCGACCGATGAACGGAGACCGGCGGGGCTGAACGCCGCCTTGCGCGAACGGGCGGCCGCGTCCATCATTGGCAGATACGGACGCGGGCCGCGTGCACGAAAAGGAGGGTCACATGAGCCGACGTTGTCTCGTTGCCGTGCTGGTCGTGACGGCGGGGCTGGCGATGGCGCCCCGGTGGACGGCGGCGCAGTCGAACGCCGAGACGGACGCGCCGCGGACGGGGTGGGGCGCTCCCTCCCTGCAGGGCATCTGGGACTTCCGCTCGATCACGCCGCTGCAGCGGCCCGAGCGGTTCGCCGACCGCGAGTTCCTGACCGCGGAGGAGGCGGCGGGCCTGGAGCAGGCGACGGTCGACCGCGAGCTGGAGCTGCTCAATCGCCCGGCCCGGAGGACGCAGGCGGGGGCCAGCGTCGACCGCGGCGAGGACGGGGCGCTCGGCGCCTACAACGACTTCTGGCTGGACCGGGGGACGACCACCCAGACCACGCGGCGCACGTCGCTGATCGTGGACCCGCCGAACGGGCGCATGCCGCCCTTCACGACGGAGGCCGAGCGGCGGCGGGCGGAGCGCGCCGCCTACCGGCGCGAGCACCCCGCCGACTCGTGGGAGGACCGCGGCCTGAACGACCGCTGCATGTTCACCACCGGCCTGCCCATGGTCCCGAGCGCCTACAACAACAACGTGCACATCTTCCAGACCCCCGACCACGTGGCGATGGTCATCGAGATGACCCACACCCTGCGGGTCGTGCCTCTCGACGGGCGCCCGCGGCCGGAGCAGGCCATCCGGCAGTTCGCGGGAGAGTCGCGCGGCCACTGGGAGGGCGACACCCTCGTCGTCGAGACGACGCGCTTCAACCGCCTGACCAGCGTGCGGGGCTCGACCCCCGACGCCCGGCTCGTCGAGCGCTTCACGCGGGTCGCCCCCGACGTCATCGAGTACGAGTTCACGGTGGAGGACCCGGCGACCTGGACGCGCCCGTGGACGGCGCGGGTCGAGCTGCAGAAGACCGACGAGCCCCTCTACGAGTACGCCTGCCACGAAGGCAACTACTCGATGGAGGGCATCCTGGCCGGCGCGCGGGCGGAGGAGCGGGCGGCGGCCGAGGAATCGCGCTAGCTGCTAGCTGCAGCCGCTTCCAGGGGGCGGATCGTCTGCAGCGCTCGTCCCGCGGCCGACTCGGCCAGTGCGAGCTCGTAGCGGGTCTGGAGGTTCATCCAGCTCTGTGCGTCGGTGCCGAAGTACTTCGCCAACCGCAACGCCGTCGCCGCCGTGATGCCGCGCCGGCCGCGGACGATCTCGTTGATGCGCGCCGGTGTCACCCCGGTCGCCTTCGCGAGCGCGGTCGCCGACAACCCGAACGGCTCCATGAAGTCATGCTTCAGGATCTCGCCGGGATGTACCGGCGGCAAACGGGTCATGGTTCCCCTCCTCTCAGTGGTAATCGACGATCTCGGCATCGAACGCGTTTCCGTCCTGGAAGCGAAAACAGAGCCGCCACTGATCGTTGATCCGAATACTGTACGAACCGTGCCGCTCGCCCTTGAGCGACTCGAGACGATTGCCGGGCGGCGCCCGCAGGAAATCGAGGGTCGCCGCGGCATCCAGCTGCGCGAGCTTGGTTGCGCGACGCGCTCGAAGGCCGCGAATCGCCGCACGCGGTACCCGGCCGCGAGTCGCTCGGTGTCCCTGCAACGGAAGCTCCGGATCATCGGGCAGTATATCGTATATCGATATACGGTCAGCGGCGACGCGTTCGATCCGGACGCGCGGCGCCGGCACGGCCCCGGGATCCGGCTCGTTCCAGGCGCGCCGGCACGCCGATGGCGGCGCGCACCGCGCCACCTTCAGTTGACTGCGGCCGGTCCTCGAAACCGGTTCCTTAGGCATGCGGCCATAGGTAGCAATTTCCATGCCCGACTGATTCGATGCGGCTGATCCGCGGGCGCGGCTCACGCTTGCGCAGGTACGGGTCCGAGGTCATCATTGGAGCATTGCCGGTCATGCAGGAGCCAGCGGGAACAGCGATCGCAACGGGCCGGGCGGTGACGGCGGACGAGCTCTTCCGGATGCCGGACGACGGCTGCCGGTACGCGCTCGTCAGAGGAGAGCTGCAGCGCATGACCCCGGCCGGGTTCGACCACGGCGCCGTCATCATGAACCTGGCTGCGCCGCTTGCTCAGCACGTCAAGACCGGGCGCCTCGGCGTCGTCTGCGGCGCGGAGACCGGCTTCGTCCTGGCGCGCGGGCCCGACACGGTGCTCGCCCCGGATATCGCTTTCGTCCGGCGCGAACGGATCCCGGCGGCCGGCCGTCCCCGGACGTTCTGGGACGGCCCCCCGGATCTGGCGGTGGAGGTGCGTTCCCCCGGCGACTCGCGGAGAGAGGTCGCCGAGAAGGTGGCGGCCTGGCTGGCGTCCGGTGTCCTCGCGGTGTGGGTGGCGGATCCGTCGGACGCGTCGGTGACGATTCACGGGCATCACGAGGCGCCCCGCCGCCTCGGCGAGAGCGACACGCTGGACGGCGCGCCGCTGCTGCCCGCATTCAGCGTGCCGGTCGCGGAGGTCTTCGCGTAGCCGGCCGCGACCGACCGCCGACGCTTACTCCCGAAGACTGGTTGCATGCTCACCACCGTCCTTCCGACGTTCCGTCTGGAAATGAACCGCGTCGCGTCTCGTGCCGCGGGACGGCCTCACCAGGGGAGCGAACCGGACGGCGAGGGCGGAACCGCCGCCGAGGCCCGAAAGAACCGCTGGATGACCGGCGCCGGGGCCGCTGCATCGATGGCCGTCCCCGGGGCCACCGCCGCAGGTGACGGCGCAGACGCCCTCCCACCACCGAGACCAAGGAGAACCCCATGGATGGCCGTGCCCTTTCGATGACGACGATTCCCGCGCTCGCCAGTCAGCGGCGTCACCGCATTGTGTTGGCCGTCGCAGTCGCCTGTCTCTGCGCGCCGATCGCCCAGGCCCAGCCGACGGCGCCGGCCGCGGTAGCGCCGGCCCCGCTGCATTACGCCGAGGTGGTCGAGGAGGCGCGGGCGCTGTTGCGGGCCGACATCGCCGAGCGCGGCTACCCCGGCCTCGCGATCGCGGTTTCGGTCGACGGCGATACCGTGTGGTCGGAGGGCTTCGGCTACGCCGACCTCGAGCACCGGGTCCCGATGTCGCCGTCGGTGAAGTTCCGGGTCGGGAGCATCTCGAAGTCGATGACGGCGGCGGCGGTGGCGTCACTGGTCGAGAAAGGCCGCCTCGACCTCGACGCGACGGTCCAGCGGTACGTCCCGTCGTTCCCCGAGAAGGCGCACCCGATCACGACGCGGCAGCTCGGCGGGCACCTCGGCGGAATCCGACATTACCGGGGGAACGAGAACTTCATCCGCGAGGTCGTCGGCGAAGATGGACAGCCCCTCCAGCACCGTCGCGTACGGACGCGCCGTTCGTGAACAACAGCTACAAGTGGGCCGGCGGCGGCTTCCTCTCGACCACCGACGACGTGCTGCGCTTCGCCAACGCGCATCTCGACGACGCGTTCCTGTCGAAGTCCTCCCTGGAGCTGCTCTTCACCGAGCAGCAGACCCGCGACGGCGAGGGCGTGGGCTACGGCTTCGGCTGGTTCATCCGGACCCGCGACGACGGGCACCGCCTGCTGTCGCACTCCGGCGGATCGGTCGGCGGCACGTCGCTGATGGTGATGGAGCCCGACACACGCGTCGTCGTGGTGGGGCTCGTCAACCTGACCGGCGCGAACAACAGCGTCGTCCGCGAGGTGCTCGACCTGTTCATCGACGCGGCGGCCGCGTCGGTGGCGCATTGAGCCGCCGCCGGCCAGTCCGCAGGTGCTCACGCAATCGGACCGATCGCCGGCGCACTCCGAGACGGGCCGTGGTAGATTGGCCCACGATGTCGAACTCACGGTGACGGAGTGAAGCGATGAGCATCTCGTTGACGAGAACCCATGTCCGGGCCGCGGTGCTGTCGGCGTTCGTGGCGCTGAGTCCGATCGAGGCGGCCGCGAACGAGGGCGGGGCGGTTCCCGAGCACCCCACGTTCACCCGCGACGTGCTGCCCATCCTGCAGCGCTCCTGCCAGGTGTGCCACCGGCCTGACATGTTCACGCCGATGTCGCTGCTGACCTACGAGGAGGTGCGGCCGTGGGCGCGCGCCATCAGGCAGCGGGTCGAGGAGCGCGTCATGCCGCCGTGGTTCGCGGACCGGACGGTGGGCCGGTACCGCGACGACCCGTCGCTGAGCGAGGCGCAGATCGCCACCATCGCCCGCTGGGTCGAGCAGGGCGCTCCGCGCGGGAACCCGGCCGACGCGCCGCCGCCGGTCGAGTGGCCGGCCGTCGACACGTGGTACCACGGCGAAGAGCCGGACCTCGTCGTCACCAGCCCGCCCGTCGTTGTTCCTCCCAACTCGACCGAGACCTATCCCGAGCCGGAGATGTCGACCGGACTCGCCGAGGACCGCTACATCAAGTGGATCCAGGTGATGCCGGGCGAGTCGCGCGTCGTGCACCACGTGCTGGTGTACGCCGTGCGGGACGGGGGCGGCGACGCCGACGGCGGCGGAGGACCGCGCGGCGTGCGCGAGCTGCTGGCCAACCGGGCGCGCGGCGACTTCGTCGGCGACCTCTTCGAGGACGGCTACGCGCGGCTGCTTCGCAAGGACGACCGGATCCGGCTGCAGCTCCACTACCTGCCTGACGACGAGCGGAGCTTCACGGACCAGACGAGCGTGGGCATCAAGCTCTACCCGGCGGGCTACGAGCCGGAGTACGTGGTGAGGACGAGGGCGGTGTCGAACCGCGCCGACCTCGTCATTCCGCCGGGCGCGCCGAACGTGCGCAGCGACGCCTACTTCACCCTGCCCGAGGCGACCCGCATCATCAGCTTCCAGCCGCACATGCACTACCGGGGGAAGGCGATGACGCTCGAAGCGATCCGGCCCGGCGCCGGGCGCCCCGAGCTGCTGAGCGACGTCGACCGGTTCGCCTGGGACTGGCAGCCGACCTACGTGTACGAGACGCCGCTGACGCTGCCCGCCGGCACCGTCATGCACGTCACCGCGTACCACGACAACTCGGCCGCCAACCGCGTCAACCCCGATCCGGACGCGGCCGTCGGCTGGGGCCAGCGGACCATCGACGAGATGAACATCGGCTGGCTCGACTACTTCCACATCTCGGAGGAGGAGTACGCCGAGCTGCAGGCCGAGGAGTAGCCGCATGCGCCGGGCCGCCGTCGTCCTCGCGCTGGCGGGCGCCGCCGCCGGGGCCGCCGCCGGGGCCCAGCCCCGGCACCCCGTCTACCTGATTTACGACGGCTTCATCGTGAACGCCGACGGCTCGCGGACCCTGGCCTTCGGCTACTACAACGTGAACCAGGTCGACGTGACGGTCACCGGCGACGACAACGCGTTCCTCGCCGGCGCGGCCGACCGCAGTCAGCCCACCGTGTTCCAACCGGGGCGACACCGATTCGCCTGCGTGATGGTCGTGCCGGACGGCCTCGACGCCCGGTTGCAGTGGCGGGTGCGCTTCGCGGGCCACACTTCAACGACGACCCCGCGCATGCTGGATCCTCTCTACGCGCTCGAAGAGGCGAGCGCCCGGGCCGCGGTCGAGGGCATCAACGTCGACGGGGCGCCCCCGGGAACCTGCCTGCCGCGGGATGCCGGGAGTGAACGCCCCCGGGACCCTGCGCCGTAGCCACGACAGCTCCTGCAGGGTGGTCGGGCGTCAGGCTGAGGCATCGGGCGCGGATTGGCGGGCCGGGCCACGCCCACTCCACCGCACACAGCCCGTGACGAATCCCCACACGTGACCGACCTGAAGGACGATCGAGCCGGGCAGAACTTTCGCCCACCGGTGGTCAGAGGCGTCCGTCGTCGTCCCGGAGCCGGAAGTTCATGGTCACCGTCATCAGGATGGAAACGGGCTCGCCGTCGACCAGCGTGGGCTCGTACCGCCACTGCCTGACCGCGGCGACCGCGGCCTCGTCGAGAAGCGGCACGGATCTCAGTACCTCGACGTCGCTCACCTCGCCCGTCCGGCTGATAGTGGCCTCCATGATGACGACGCCCTGAACGCGGGCCTCCCGGGCCTCTGGCGGATAGACCGGGTCGGCGTTGACGATCTTCGCGGGCGGACGGATCCCACCACCGACTCGGAAGGGCTCGTCCGAGCCCCCGGCCGACCGGTCGGAGTCGCCGAGCAGGGCCTGCAGCTCGTCGAGCACGGCCTGAAGCTGTTCCTGGAGGGCGGCGGCCCTCGCCACGAGCTCCGCGATTTGCTCGCTGGACGGCCCCGCCGGCTGCTCCTGCTCGACCGCGCCGCCGGTCGGCAGGGCGAGAGGCGCCGCGGAAACCGGCCCGACCTGCAGGCCGGCGACGACGATCGAGGCCGGCACGAGCACGCCCAGGCTCCCGAATCGAGCGAGGCGCGTCATCGAACGCCGATTCGTGCGGGGATTCAACATGGCGGACAACCTCCGTTCAAGATGTGACGGACGCGCCATCGCCGGGGCCGGCAACCACGTCCGCCGGTGTTTCCGAACCTCTTTCACGAGCTCGACGAGATGCCCCGCGCAGGTGGCGGCGGGAACGCCCCGAGCCAGCACGAGGTCGTCGGCCGCGTGCTCGCTCTCGCGACGGAGCCGGGCGCGGACCGTCCACGCCAGCGGGTTGAACCACCAGACGCAGCGCAACGCTTCCGCCGCCATCTGCAGCACCCAGTCGCCGCGGCGCGCGTGCGCCAGCTCGTGCAGCAGCACGACGCGCATCCGCTCCGCCGGCCAATCGGCCGCCGACGCCGGCAGCATGACGGCCGGCCGCCGCCAGCCCCACGTCGCCACCAGCCCGGAACACGGCCCCAGCAGGAGGTCGACGCCGCGTCTCAGGCCGCACGACTGCGCGAGTTCCGCGCACAGCCGATGCCACGGCCCCGCCGTCACGCGGCGCGACGACCTGCGGAGCCATCGGAGCCTCGCCAAACCGACCAGGAGCACGCCGACGCTGGCGACCGCGCCCGCCAGCCAGATCGTCACGACCAGCCGGCCAACGACGTCGTCGGTCGCGACGGCCGCCACCGCCGGTTCCGTGAGCGGGACGTCGGGGCGCAGCCGCAGCGCGTCGAACACGAGCGGTTCGACCGGAGCCACCCGCACCGGCAGAATCGGAAGGACGTGGAGCGCGGGCGCCGCGACCGCCGACACGACGCCCACCGCGAGCACCCAGCGCCTCGCGGACGCCGAGCTCCTGCGCAGACAGAGGGCGCCGATCAGCGCCAGGAGCAGGATCGCGGACACCTTGACGGTCAACGCGGCCAGGAGGCCCATCACTGCTTCTCCCGCTTCCCGTTCGCGTGGTTGCCGTCGGGCCCGTTGCCGCTTGACGCATCCGTGGACGGACCGGCACGCCGTTGCGCGGCTCTCGCGTCCGAGACGATCCGGGCGATGCGGTCGAGCTCCGGCTCGGTCAGATGCCTCGCCTCGCCGCCGAGCAACGCGGCCACCGCCTGCTCCGCGGAACCGTCGAAGAACGTCTCGACGAGATGCCGCAACGCCGACCGGCGCGCGGTTCGACGAGGCGTCACCGGGCGATACACGTACCGCAGCCCCTCCTCCTCGTGGCGCACATGCCCCTTCTCCTCGAGGATGCGCAACTGCGTCCGGACCGTCGACAGGCTCGGGTCGCCGGGCAGCTCCTCCCGGACATAGCTGGCCGCGGCGCGGCCGAGCCGATAGAGGATGTCCATGATCTGACGCTCGCGACGCGACAGGCGGCTGTGCCACGGTCCTTCCATGCTCATTGGACTCCGACCGGTTGCGGCGGTTTCGCCGGCTCCAGCAGCTATTTTTATAGCACGTCTGCCATCGAATTAACAGCTGCTTCGGCAATTGGCAGCCGGCAAGCCGCCCGGCCGTCGGCGCACTTGTGGCGCTGATGCCCGACCAGAGGGCATAATCGAGTCGCCGTCGAGCCGTCGAGCCGTCGGTCGAAGGAGGCAGCACCATGCACCGGCACAGCGGTTGGTCAGGCGGCGGGCGGGCGGCGGGGCTCGCGCTCCTGCTGCTCGTCGGGGTCGGAGCGGCGGGGCGCGCGCAGGAGTCGGACCTCGTCTCCCTGCAGGCCGACCCCGCCCAGTGGGTCATGCCCAACGGCAACTACGCGGCCTGGAACTACAGTCCGCTGGACCAGATCGACCTGGACAACGTCGGAAGCCTGTCGGTCGCCTGGACCCTGCCGCTCCCGGTCCTCGACGCGCACCAGGCGGCGCCGCTCGTCGTCGGCGACACGATGTACCTCGTGACGCCGAAGCCGAACCGCGTGTACGCGATCGACCTCGCACGGGACGGGGTCGTCCGGTGGGAGTTCCGGGCCGAGCACGAGGACCTCGAGCTGGTCACGGTGCGCGCCTGCTGCGGGGCGAAGACGCGGGGCCTCGCCTTCGCCGAGGGGAAGATCTTCTTCAACACCCTCGACGGGGTGGCCATGGCCCTCGACGCGGCCACCGGCGCGGTGGTGTGGGAGGACGACCCCACCGACTACCCCGTCTCCGAGGTCCGGACCGGCGCGCCGCTCGTCGTGGGCCGCAACGTCATCTTCGGAGTGTCGGGCGGCGACCGCGGCGTCCGCGGGCACGTCACCGCCCACGACGTCGACACCGGCGAGGTGCGGTGGCGCTACTACAACCTGGGCCCCAACGACGACGTCGGCATCGGCCCCCGCTTCCAGCCCTTCTACGCCGACGACCGGATCCCCAACCCGGCTCTCGACTTCCAGAGCTCGGCCATCTCCTATCTGGGACCCGACGGCCGCCAGTACGTGGCGATCCTCGCCAGCAGCCCCGCCAGCGACCCGCGCGTCTCGTTCGACGCCCGGCCCGACGCCGGCTTCCGGTACCGCCGCGGGGGCACGGCGCTCTACGTCTTCGCGCTGCCGGCGGGGGCTGTTCAGCCTGAGAATCGATAGACGCACTCGCCCCTCGCACGGCAATCCGCTGCCCGTGCCCCCCCGATGACGCGGGCACGGAACGCGGCTGTCGAATCAGGATCGTGTGAGCGCCCGGCTCCCGGCGACCGCCGAGGGCAGCCCGACCATGGATGGAGGTAGCGCATGAGCTCGAAGCAGGAGAGAGGACTCTTGGCCGTCATTCTGGCCTTGGGCTTTCTCGGTGCGTGTGACAGTGGCACTCCTACGCAACCGACCCTGACCGAGGGTGTCACCCTGTACCAGCATCCCAACTACGGCGGCGACTCGTACATGCTTACCCACGACGAAGAGAACCTGGATAGTGAGCGTGGGCCCTGCGTGGCCACAAACAACCCGGAGGCCGGTGGCAGTTGGGACGAGTGCGTCTCTTCCATAAACGTTGCAGAGGGGTGGCAGGCTGTCGTATTCGAGCGCGACGATTACGGGGGCCAGTCCTTGACGATCACGGCCGGCATCGCGGATCTCGACGACGAGACAGGGGGGCCGGACTCCTGCGGCGGGGATTGGGACGACTGCATCTCATCACTGCGGGTGTCCCGCATCAATTGAGGCCCGGGGGCGTCCGGTCAGAAGGCGCCATCGTGCCGCGGGTGTGTACCGCGGGGCTGATCATGTCATAATCGGCGTGAACTCGAGGTGGTCGGTTCACGCCGCGCTCGAACCGACAGATGTGGTTGCCGATGCGGAACCCCCGGCCCGTGATCTCCCGCTCGCCGTCGACCGGCCGGCGCCGACCGACATGACCGGAGCGAGCCGGATCTCGCTGGACGGGAGTCCCCACGGCGAGGCCGCTGTCAGCGCCGCGTGGACGGCGCGTCTGGCCGCCGCCCTTGCGTTGTGCGTCCTGCCCCTCGTGGCAACGACGGCGGCGCAGCAGCAGGCCCTCGCTCCGCAGACCGACGCCATCGACGGCCCCCCCGCCCCGGTGCCGCCGGCCACCATCTCCCGCGACGCGGCCGGCGGGGCGACGGTGCGCGCCGTCCGCCTCGACGGGCCTCTGCGGCTGGACGGCGTGCTCGACGAGCCGATCTACGCCGCCGTCGAGCCGTTCGGCGGCTTCATCCAGCAGTCGCCCGACGAGGGGGCCCCGGCCACCGAGCCGACCGAGAACTGGATCTTCTTCGACGACGAGTCGATCTACGTGGGGGCCCGCGTTCACGAGTCGGTGCCCGAGTCGGCGTGGGTCGCCAACGAGATGCAGCGCGACTCGTTCCAGCTCATCAACAACGACGGGTACATCGTCGTCTTCGACACCTTCTACGACCGCCGCAATGGCTTCTCGTTCCGGGTCAACCCCATCGGGGGGTTCAGCGACCAGCAGATCACCGACGAGGGGAACCCCAACCCCGACTGGAACCCGGTGTGGGACGTGCGCACCGGCCGCTTCGACGGCGGCTGGACGGTGGAGATGGAGATTCCCTTCCAGTCGCTTCGCTTCCGGCCCGGGGCCGAGCAGGTGTGGGGCATCCAGCTCGGCCGCGACATCCGGTCGAACTACGAGGAGGCGTACCTGACGGCGGTGCCGATCTCGGCCGGGCCCGGGCAGTTCCGCCTCTCGGTGGCCGGCACCCTCGTCGGCCTCGAGGTGCCCGGGGACAGCCGCACGTTCGAGATCAAGCCCTACGCCATCGGCTCGCTCAACACCGACCGGACCGTCTCGCCCCCAGTATCGAACGACGGCGACGCGAACGGCGGTGTCGACGTCAAGTACGGGCTCACCGAGAACCTGACCGCGGATTTCACCTACAACACCGACTTCGCGCAGGTCGAGGTGGACGAGCAGCAGATCAACCTGACCCGGTTCAGCCTGTTCTTTCCCGAGAAGCGCGAGTTCTTCCTGGAGAGCCAGGGCATCTTCGACTTCGCGCGGGTGGCCGGCTTCGGCGGCTTCGGCGGGTCCTCGCGGGGGAACCTCAACCTGGCGCCGGGCGTCTTCCCCCCGGGGGACGCCCCGACTCTGTTCTTCAGCCGGCGCATCGGCCTGGACGAGGGGCGAACGGTGCCGATCGTGGGCGGCGGACGCCTGACCGGCAAGGTGGGCGACTTCAGCGTCGGGGCCATCAACATCCAGACCGACGACGTCTCGGCCACCGACACCGCACCGCCCGCCGCCGGCACGAACTTCAGCGTGCTCCGCATCAAGCGCGACATCCTTCGCCGGAGCCGCGTCGGCGCGATGTTCACCAACCGGTCGGTCTCGGTCGAGGGCGACGGCGCGAACCAGGCCTACGGCCTCGACGGGTCGTTCTCCTTCTACGACAACGTCAACCTCTACGGCTACTACGCCCAGACGAAGACGCCGGGCCTCGAAGGAGACGACGAGAGCTACCAGGCCGCGTTTTCCTACGAGGGCGACCTCTACGGCCTGCTCGTCGACCACCTGCAGGTCGGCGGGAACTTCAACCCGGAGATCGGCTTCATGCGCCGGCAGGACTTCCGGCGCAGCTACGTCCATGGCCAGTTCAGCCCTCGGCCCGAGGGTATCGAAGCGGTGCGGCAGTTCACGTGGGGCGGCAGCCTCGACTACATCACGAACGGCGCCGGGCAGATCGAGACCCGCATCCTGTCGGGGCGCTTCCAGACCTCGTTCGAGAACAGCGACAGCCTGAGCGCGGACATCCAGCAGGACTACGAGTTCCTGACCATGCCGTTCGAGATCACCGACGAGGTGACCCTGCCCGTCGGCGGCTACGAGTTCACGGACTTCCAGGCGGCCTACCGCATGGGGCCCCAGCGCCGGGTGGCGGGCAACCTGTCGTTCCAGCACGGCCAGTTCTTCGACGGCGAGATCACCGCCGTCGGCTACTCGCGGGGCCGCATCGAGGTCACGCGGCAGTTCGCGGTCGAGCCGAGCGTCTCGCTCAACCGGATCACGCTGCCGCAGGGCGCGTTCACGGCCCGGGTGACCTCGACCCGGCTCACCTACACCTTCACGCCGCGCATGTTCGCGAGCGCGCTGCTGCAGCACAACTCGGTCGACAACGTGCTGAGCACCAACGTGCGCCTGCGCTGGGAGTACCAGCCGGGCAGCGAGCTGTTCGTCGTGTACAACGACCAGCGCGACACCTGGCTGAACCGCGGCTTCCCGATGCTCGAGAATCGCGCCTTCGTCGTGAAGGTCACCCGGCAGTTCCGCTTCTGAGCCGGGACCGGCGCGATGGCCCCCTCACCGCCGGCGTCTCTGCCGGAAGGGCACGAGATCCCGGGGCGACAGCCCCGTTCGGCGAGGACCAGGTGATCGTTCGACTCGCCACGCTTCTCCACGACACAGGGCAGGAGATCCCGGGGCGACAGCCCCGTTCGGCGAGGACCAAGTGAACGTTCGACTCACCACGCTTCTCCACGACATCCTGACCAGCCGGGTCTACGACGTCGCCCGCGAGACCCCCGTCGATTCGGCGGCGGGGCTGTCGAGCCGCCTCGGCAACGCGGTGCTGCTCAAGCGCGAGGATCTGCAGCCGGTGTTCAGCTTCAAGCTGCGCGGCGCGTACAACAAGATCGCCCATCTCGACGAGGCCGAGCGCGCGCGCGGCATCATCACCGCCAGCGCCGGCAACCACTCGCAGGGCGTCGCCTACTCGGCGCAGAGGCTGGGGCTGCGCGCCACCATCGTCATGCCCGAGACGACGCCCCGCATCAAGGTCGACGCGGTGCGCGCGCTCGGCGCCGAGGTGGTGCTGCACGGCGACAGCTATCCCGAGGCGCAGGCGCACTGCGACGGGCTGGCGGCCGAGACCGGCATGACCTTCATCCATCCCTTCGACGACCCCCTCGTGATCGCGGGCCAGGGGACGATAGGGGCCGAGATTCTGCGGCACACGCGGCAGCCCGCCGCGGTCTTCGTGCCCGTCGGCGGCGGCGGGCTCATCGCGGGCATCGCCGGCTACGTCAAGTCGCTGCAGCCGGGCGTGCGGGTCGTCGGCGTCGAGCCGTTCGAGGCCGACGCGATGTACCGGTCGCTCGGCGAGGGCCGCCGCGTCGAGCTCGACCACGTGGGCATCTTCGCCGACGGCGTGGCCGTGCGGCGGGTCGGGGCCCTGACGTTCGGCATCGCGAAGGACACGGTGGACGAGGTCGTGCGGGTGAGCAACGACGAGACGTGCGCGGCGATCAAGGACATCTTCGACGACACGCGCACGGTGATGGAGCCGGCCGGCGCGCTCGCGGTGGCGGGGCTCAAGCGGTGGGTGGCCCGCGAGGGCGCGCGCGACCGGACGCTGGTGGCCGTCGCCAGCGGCGCCAACGTCAACTTCGACCGCCTGCGTTTCGTGGCCGAGCGCGCCGAGGTCGGCGAGGCGCGCGAGGCGTTGCTGGCGGTGACGATTCCCGAGCGGCGCGGCGCGTTCCGCGAGTTCTGCGCCACCATCGGCCGGCGCGTCGTCACCGAGTTCAACTACCGCCTCAGCGACCGGCAGATCGCGCACATCTTCGTGGGGCTGGCCGTCCAGTCGCGCCGCGACGCCGGCGACGTCGCCGGCCTGCTCTCGGCCCGCGGCTACGAGGTCGAGGACCTCAGCGACAACGAGATGGCGAAGCTCCACGTCCGCCACATGGTGGGGGGCCGCGCCTCGGAAGTGCACGACGAACGGCTGTGCCGCTTCGAGTTCCCCGAACGGCCGGGCGCCCTCATCGACTTTCTCGACAAGCTGGCCAACCGATGGAACATCAGCCTGTTCCACTACCGGAACCACGGCGCCGACTTCGGCCGCGTGCTGGCCGGGCTCGAGGTGCCCGACGCGGAGACGCCCGACTTCCGGGCGTTTCTCGAAGCGCTCGGCTATGCGTACACCGTCGAGGCCGACAACCCGGCGTACAGGTTCTTCCTGCAGCACTGAGCGGGCGCGTGACGTTCATGGCTGGGTGTCGAGCACGACATCCGCCTGCATGCGTTACTTCCCGCAGCATTGAAGGGGCGCGTGACGTTCTTGGAAGGCCGCGTTTGCCCGATGTTGCACGACCAGGCGCTTGGCGTCAGTCGATGCAGCCGGCCGAAGCGATCGGGCAATGCGCGCGCGATGGGGTCCGGTCGGCCGGCTGTTGCGGGTCGACCCCAGGCGGTCGGCCGTGGCGCGCGGCCTGTTTCGGTCCGTCCTCGCCCGCGGCCCCGACCGACGCCGTATGTCGATGCGGTCGGCCGAACCCGGGCGGCCGGTGCAGTCCGTTCTCCTCCGCGACGGTGATCGTCGCCGTGGCCCCAGGTTTGGAGATCGACGCGGGCGTGGCACAAGATGAACCGCACCGGCAGAGCTCAGGAGCACACGATGACAACGCCTTCGAGCCCGACGTATGACACCCGTCGCCTGGTCGCTTCGAGCGTGGCGCTCGGAATGGCGTGGACGCTGGGCGCGGCCGCCGCGTCGGCGCAGGGCGCCTTCCAGATCGAGGAAGCCACCATCGGCGACATCCAGCGCGCCATTCGGCAGGGCGAGACGACCTGCGTGCAGGTGGTCGAGGCCTATGTCGAGCGCGCGAGGGCCTACAACGGCGTCTGCACCCAGCTCGTCACCGCGGACGGCGCACCGGTCGCGCCGAGTCCGGGCGCCGTGCGGGCCGGGGCCCCCATCGAGTTCCCCGCCGCCACCGTGCCGGTGCGCGAGATTCTGCCCGACTACGACGACTACCGCGGGCGGCCGATCGAGTTCGGGCGCATGGAGCCGACGCGATCGGACCCGAGCGTCCAGCAGCAGTACGGCATGGTCGTCGGCATGGACGACGCGGGCCAGTTGAACGCGCTGAGCACGCTCAACCTGCGCGGCGAGCGCTCGGTTACGTGCAAGGGCGGGTGCGACGCGCACCCGTCGGACGGCGAGCTGCCGGCGCACTGCCCCGCCGCCTGCGAGGCGTTCCGGCGACAGCCCGACGCGCTCGAGAGGGCGGCCGAGCTCGACGCGCTGTACGGCAGGAACCCCGACCTCGAACGGATGCCCATGTACTGCGCCGCGATCTCGTTCAAGGACGTCTTCGACACCACCGACATGCGCTCGACGAGCGGGGCCGACACCGCGTACGCGATGGACGCCGCGCCGCGCGACGCGACCGTCGTCGCCGAGCTGCGCGCCAAGGGCGCCGTCGTCTACGCCAAGGCCAACCTCTCGGAGTACAACGCCGGCGGCGGCGACCCGGGGGGCGCCGTCGCCCGGACGCGGACGTACGGCGCAGGCGTCTCCCGCAGCAGCTGGGCCGGCCCCTCGTGCAACGTCTACGACACCGCGCGCGAGCCCGGCGGATCGAGTTCGGGGTCGGCGGTGTCGGTGGGCGCGAACCTCGCCACCTGCTCGATCTGCGAGGAGACCGGCGGCTCGTGCCGGCAGCCGGCGTGGCGGAACGGCGTCGTCGGCCTCGTGACGACCAAGGGGCTCGTGCCCTACGGCGGTGCGACCGGCGTCGAGCCCTACCTCGACCGGGGAGGCATCAACTGCCGCACCGTCGAGGACGCGGCCCGCGTGCTCGACGCGCTCGCGAACGCCGACCGCGGCTTCCACGATCCGCGCGACATCTACGCCGCGCTGCCGCGCGCGCTGGTCCCCGAGGCGCCCTACGCGAGCTTCGTCGTCGACGCCGAGACCGCCCGCGCCAGGCCGCTCGCCGGCGTGCGCATCGGCGTCGTGCGCGAGTACATGGTCAGGCACACCGACAACGACGCCGCGGCGAGCGATCTCGTCAACGAACAGATCCTCCGCGTGCTGCGCGACGAGCTCGGCGCGGAGATCGTCGAATCGTCCGACCCGGCGTATCCGGACGACCCGTCGATCCCGAACATGGCGTACGACTTCCAGCGCGCGATAGCCGAGATCCTGCCCGTCCACATGCCCGAGTACATCCAGGCCAGGGACGCCGGCGGCGGCTACCGGTTCGCGGTACCGGGTTACGACGTGACCAGCCGCGACTATCTCGTGAGGGCGGCCGAGGGCGCCGCGCCGCTGTCGCCCGGCCTGAACCTGCGCAGCATCAACCGCTCGCCGCGCACCTTGAGCCTCAGCTTCTACCTGGCCCAGTACCTGATGCGCCGCGGGGACGCCACGGTGACCGACTGGACGAGCCTGAACGCGAACTCGAAGTACTTCAGCGAGCGGCGCGCGGTGGCGATGCGCAACTGGGAGAACGCCCGCAACATCGTCTCGGCGGGCATCACCCGGCGCGTGCAGATGCGCGACGTCATGCGGCTCGTCCTCCTCAACGTGCTGCACCGGAACGACATCGACGTGCTCGTCAACCCGACGATCACGGTGCCCCCGGTGCGAATCGGCTACGCCGGGGAACCGTCGGTCGACGACCGTCCGACCGGCCGATGTCCCACGAGCGCCAACCTCGGTGTTCCGGAGATCACCGTGCCGGCCGGCTTCAACCGCATCGTCCACGACCCCGAGTACGTGCTGAACGAGGAGCGGAACGGCTACGACAACGTCACGGGCAGCCGGCGCACGGAGCTCGAAGCCGCGCTCCCGGTCGGCATCTCGTTCTGGGCGGGACCGGGCGACGAGCCGATCGTCCTGCGCGTCGCGTCGGCCTACGAGGCGGCGACGAAGCATCGGCGACCGCCGCCGGACTTCGGCCCGGTCCGCCGGTAGAGCAGGCGCGCGAGGCGCTGCGCCGAACCGCCGGCCGGTCGATATGCGGGCGCGAGGGCGCGCTCCGCCGAAACGAGCGGCGCCGGCCGGTGCCGGCCGATGGTCGATGACGTCGGCGCGGGGAGACGCTGCGCCGACACGAGCCGCAGGGTCGACGTGACTCGGCCGCGAGAGGAGGTGCTCTGCCGGGAGCGGGCCGCTGGCGGGCGGACGTCACCCGATTACTGCCGCGACGCGGCTCGTGATGATAGGATGGCCGGCCTGCGCGGCGGACGTACTACGGAATCGGAGACTCTGATGACGAAGAACGCCCTCATGCTGCCACTCGCCCTGGTGCTCGCCGTCGCGTTCGCCGCGACCGCCGCCGCGCAGCCGGCCGCGTTAGACCGCCTGCCGCCCGACGTCCTCGATGCCGAGGCGCCGTCGGAGCGCGTCACCGGCGAGCCCGGCGCCATGAAGATCCGCCGGACGTCGTGCCACACGGCGCCGATGAACGAGGTCCGGCGGCGCATCGTCGACTTGGCGGTGCAGGAGTGGGCGTTCTTCGGCTTCATCGTCGTGGACCAGACCGTGGTCGAAGAGTCCGGCTCGGGCCAGCCGCGCCGGCGCCGTTGGCGGCGCCCCGGCCGGGCCGAGTCGGCCCGCGTGGCCGCCTCCATCGCCGGCTACTGGACGGTCACGCCGCAGGGCGGCTGGATCATCGGCGAACAGAACGACGCCTGGAGCGGACCGCGCGGCGTCGCCTCGCGCTGGCGCTACCCGTGGTCGGCGGCCTTCGTGTCGTGGGCGATGTGCGAGGCCGGCCTCGGCGAGGCGTCCCGCTTCCAGCGCGCGGTAGCGCACCACGTCTACATCGACCAGGCCATCCGCGCACGCGGCGGCGGAACGCCGAGCGCGGCGTTCGCGGCCTACGACGTCGGCGAGGCGCCGGTCGTGCCGGGCGATCTGCTGTGCAGCGCCCGCCGGCCCGCCTACCGTTCCATCGCCGAGCGGCGGCGCCAGCTCGGCGTCGGCGCCCGGACCCATTGCGATATCGTCGTGAAGGTCGAGCCGTCGCGCCGCCGCATTCTCGCCGTCGGCGGCAACGTGCGCGGCGCCGTGAGCCTGAAACTGCTCCCGGCGTCGGCCGATGGCACCGACGGCACGCTCCGCCCCCTCCCCGGCCGACGCCGAATCTTCGCCCACCTCAAGCTGCGCGCCCCGTCCATCGCGGCCGACGCGCTGGACCGTACGCCCACGATGCGCGCGGTCCGGTGCACCGACGACTTCCCGCTGCCGCCACAGGCAGCCGCCGCCGGCCTCGTCGGTCGTAGCGCCTTCTGCTGAACCAAGGTGCAATGGAGGATGGTTCGCGCGTTCCGAGGCGACGCTGCGGACCGACCAGCCGGTCTGCCGTCACGACGCGGCAGGCGGCGGCCGGCCGTGAGGCCGGCGAGGTCCGCGGTGTCGGTCGGAACAATGGCGGTGTCGGTCGTAGAGGTCGGCTCCCTGCCCCCTGGGTGCTACGAGCCGAACATCCGAAGGATGGCGACGGCCGCGCCGATCACGGCGGTGAGGATCACGCCCGTCTGCGCCAGCATGGCTCCCGCGAAGCGCCACGTCAGGCGAGCCTCAAGGGCGGCGAGGTCCGCCTTGGTGGCCATGTCGGCCGGCGCGTCGGCCGCCTGGCGCACGCCGTCAACGATGGCGTCGGCGTGTTCCGGCTTGATGCCGGCGACGGTCAGGCGGCGAGCGGCGGCGAGCGAGCGTGTCCAGCATCGGTCGGTCTTTCTCCCGCAATGCACGTCCCATTGTATCGACCAGGCCATCCGCGCGCGGGCGCCGGCGCCCCGACCCACGGCGACATCGTGAAGGTCGAGATCCGGCATCGCGAAGGCGTTCGACATCGCCACAGGGTTGAGGGTGGCCGAGTCGTCGCCGCCGTACGTCTCAGGGCGATCCGGTTGCGGCGAGGAGTTCAGAGACGAGCGTGGTGAACGAGGCGGCAATAACGGCCGGCTCAACGTTCGGGCGTGCCGCACGGACCGCCATTCCGATGCCCAGGGCCTGCGGATGACCGAACAACGGTGCGAGCTGCGAATCCGCCTCGGCGGTAACCGCTCTGCTCAACTCGTCGTCCGCCAGTTGGGCCAAGCCCGCCGCGAGCGTTGCGGTCTCGGTTGCCTGCAGGAGCCGCAGGACATCCAGCGCGTCCTTGTCGCTGACTCGGTCGGCGACGCCGATGCGCTCGGCGATCTTGTGAACTTTGGCCACGAGCAGCGCCGCCGGCCCGGCGACGAGCATCGTAACGCATCGCTCTGTCACGGGGTCGAGTGATGGGATCGTCATGAGCTTCCGGTCGACGATCGCTCCTTCCAGCCCCTTCGCTCGCCTTGCCACTCTCTCGCCGTGGGGTCCGAGGCGAGCTCTCCGTCGCGAACGGGGTCCGGCCAGAGCCTCGGGAACCATGAGGTCGACGGGAATCCCATCGGGGCTCGACCACGCGCCAGGATGCTTTCCGGGCAAGAAGCCTCGCGCCTCGAGCAATCCGGCCAGGAGGGGCGCGTCGCTCAGAACTGCCGGCGCTACGCAGAAGTCGGCGTCGGTCGTGTACTCCGCGGTGGCGAAATCGGCGCGGCCGGTGTGGAGATAGATGGCCTGAGCGCCGACGAGCACGAAGGCGTCGCGCTGCTCCGCCACCGCATCGGCGGCGTCGAGCAGCGCGGTGCGGGCGCGAACGTACAGGGGGTCAGGACCGCCAGACATGCTCGTTCCTCTCCATCCACGACAGCATTTCTTCGCCCTGTGAGGGTTCTCGACCCGGCCCCGTCAGCAGATCGACGGCGAGCTGCCCGGGGGCGACACAGCGGAGACCGTCGCGTTCGACCGTCCGATCGAAGACGACAGGATCCAGAGGCTCGAGAAGCACCACGTTGGCACCGGCGTCCGTCTCTCGGAGATCCAGGCGGCCGATGGCCTGGCTCGGGTCGGTGACGTAGACGGTCGCCAGCCGCGCAGGCGCAATGGGATCGAATCGCTGAGCGGCAAGGGCGCCGGTGACGGCGTACGCGAGCTCCCACGGACGGAGCTTGTCCTCCAAAGCCGGTAGCCCCCGCGGCTCGAGCGCCGTCGTCGGAGTGTTGGAGTCGGTCTGATCGTAGTCCTCGGCCCACCGGCGGATGGCACCCTGCCAGTCGACGGTCGAGACGGCGCCGCGTACGCGGGTCACGACTGCCTCGCGTTCGAGCAGGTCCAGCACGCGGGACAGGGTCGGCGCCGACGCGCCCGTCGACTGAGCCAGCTCGCGGACACCGTATGGAGGGCGGGTATCGATGATGGCCCTCATGGCTCGGGCGGCGCCCCGTCCCCGCAGGGACCGTAGCTTGTGCTCCCTTGGCCAAGGGTCGCGGTCGGCGCCGTCGGTGGCAATGAACAGCCCCGGCGTGGAGATCTCGATGCGGACGTTGCCCGTGAGGTCGATGTAGCCGACCCGGCGGGCGCGGAGCATGGCCCGGGAGCGGGGGGAGAGATAGGCGGCCGCCACGACGGGCACGGCGCGCGGCAGCGCGCCGACCGTGACCGCCGAGATCTGCTCGACTGCCCGGGAGACATCGCGTGGTTCCAGAGTCCGCTTGACCTCGACTGCAAGGATCGCGCTCTCGCCGGCGGGTGACGCGACCTCCGCCAGCAGGTCTACGCGGTACGAGCCGAGCGATTCGGCCCGCCGAGCCTGGAGCGACCAGCCGGCCGGGATTCGTTCAGCCAGCACCCGCTCGGTTTGGCGCTCGACCTGCATTTCGGTCGGGGGCCGCTTGTCGGTTGCAGGCATGGGGTTCTGTTCTCTTCCAGAGGCGGGTTTCGAATATTGTAGCGTTTCATCATGGGCGAAACTAGATATGTTATGAAACGACGCATCGCCGGAATCCGAATCGACCTGGGCGATCTCCTCGCCGGGCTCCACGGTCGTCTGCCGATCGTCGGGCGCCGGACAATGAACGAAGCCGGTCGACCGCACGTCCAACTCCACGACTCGCGCGGCGCTCGCTCCAGATCTCTTGTCGCGGGCACGGAAGCAGGAACAAGACGAGGGGCTCGGGGTCCAACGTCCTGGGGGAAGAGATGCGCTACTTCATCGCTACGCTGACGCTGCTGGTCTCGCTGGGCGCGACGACCACCTGGGCCCAGATCGACGCCCGGATGCTGCGCTACCCCGACGTCTCAGCGACGCAGATCGCCTTCGTCTACGCCGGCGACATCTGGGTGGTCGCCAAGGAGGGCGGCTCGGCCCGCAAGCTGAGCTCGCCGCCCGGGGAGGAGGCCTTCCCGCGGTTCTCGCCCGACGGCGCGCAGATTGCCTTCAGCGGCAACTACAACGGCAACACCGATGTCTACGTCGTCCCGACCCTGGGCGGTGCGCCGTTCCGGATCACGCACCATCCGGGCGACGACCGGGTCCTCGACTGGACCCCGGACGGCCGGGGCGTCCTCCTCGCCTCCAACCGGCGGAGCGGGCTGCCCTCGTTTCGGCAGATCTACCGCGTCGCGAGCGAGGGCGGTCAGCCCGAGCGGCTCGCCGTGCCGTACGGGGAGTTCGGCACGCTGTCGCCCGACGGGCGGCGCATCGCCTACACCCCGGAGACCCGCGGGTTCCGAACGTGGAAGCGCTACCGGGGCGGGGCCGCGCCCGAGATCTGGCTCCTCGATCTCGAGACGCTCGACGCCGAGAACGTCAGCGACAGCCCGGCCAACGACGCCCAGCCGATGTGGCACGGCGACCGGCTGTACTTCCTCTCCGATCGCGGGCCGGCCCAGCGGTACAACATCTGGGCCCACGACCTGACGACCGGCTCGAAGCGGCAGGTGACCGCCTTCACCGACTTCGACATCACGTTCCCCGCCATCGGGCCGTCGGACCTGGTCTTCCAGGCCGGGGGCCGGCTCTTTCGCATGGACCTCGCCACCGAGCGGGTCTCGGAGGTCGCGGTCGACGTGGTGACCGACCTGGCTGCCCTGGTCCCGCGCACCGCGGACGTGGCGAATCGCATCACCTCGGCGGGGATCTCGCCGACCGGGCAGCGAGCCGTGTTCGAGGCGCGGGGCGAGATATTCACGGTCCCCGCCCGGCACGGCGCGGTGCGCAACCTGACGCACTCGTCGGGCGCGGCGGATCGGTTCCCGGCCTGGTCACCCGACGGCCGGTGGATCGCCTCGTGGAGCGACAGCGGGGGCGAGTACGAGCTGACGCTGCACCGGGCCGACGGCGCCGGCGAGCCGCAGGTCGTGACCGCGCTCGGACCGGGGTTCCGCTACCGCCCGTTCTGGGCCCCCGACAGCACCAAGCTCGCCTTCATCGACCACACGCAGCGCATCCACGTCTTCGACCGCGAGACCGAGGCGCTGACCGAAATCGACCGCGGGCTGCACATGCTGCATAACGCGCTGGCCGGCTTCGAGCTGAGCTGGTCGCACGACAGCCGCTGGGTCGCCTGGTCCCGCGGGCTCGAGACCAACAACAGCGCCGTCTTCCTCTTCGATACCGAGGCCGGCGAGCGTTTCCAGGTAACCTCCGGCTACTACAACGACTTCCGGCCGGTCTTCGACCCCGCCGGCAAGCACCTCTACTACTACTCGAACCGGACGCTCGCCCCGGTCTATTCCGATCTCGACGCCACGTGGGTCTACCCGAACGCGACGAACATCGTGGCCGCAACCCTGCGCGACGACGTGCCGTCGCCCCTCGCGCCCCGAAACGACGAGGAGCCCGTCGCGGAGGACGACGACGAGGCCGAGCCTGACGAGGACGCGGCCGGGGAGGCGGACGAGGCGGAGCCCGGGTCGGACGACGAAGACGATGCCGGGACGCCGCCGCTCGACATCGACGTCGACGGCTTCGAGAGCCGGGCCGTGATGCTGCCGGTCGAGGCCGGCAACTTCGGCCGCCTGCGGGCGGTCGACGGCAAGGTCGTCTTCCACCGGAGGCCGCGCGCCGGCGCCGCCGGCGACCAGCCGAGCCCCATCGTCGCCTACGACCTCGAGGAACGGGAGGAGCAGACCATCCTGCCCGACGGAGACAGCTACGAGATCTCGGCGGACGGCAAGAAGCTGCTCGTGTCGAACGAGCGGTCATGGGCGATCGTCGACGTCGCGCCGGGGCAGACGCTGGAAGACCGCCTGGCCACCAACGCGCTGACGATGACCCTCGATCCGTCCGCCGAGTGGCGGCAGATGTTCGACGAGGTGTGGCGCACCTATCGGGACTACTTCTACGACGACGACCTGCACGGCCTCGACTGGAACGGACTGCGGGCGCAGTACGGCGGCCTGCTCGACCAGACCGTCACGCGCTGGGACGTCAACTTCCTGATCGGCGAGCTCATCGGCGAGGTCAACGCCTCGCACACCTACGTCGGCGGGGGCGACACCGAGGCGCCGCGCCGGCGCGGCGTCGGTCTGCTCGGCGTCGACTGGTCGCTGGAGAACGGCGCCTACCGCATCGCCCGCATCGTGCGGGGCGCGCCCTGGGACATCGCCGACCGGTCTCCCCTCGACGAGCCCGGCGTCGACGTCGACGAAGGCGACTACCTGCTCGCCGTCAACGGCAACCCCCTCGACCCGGCGCGCGACCCGTACTCGGCCTTCGAGGGACTGGCGGGCGAGACGGTTCTCCTCACCGTGAACGACCGGCCGACCGTCGAGGGCGCCCGCGAGGTCGTCGTGACGACGTTGAGAAGCGAGGCTACGCTCCGGATGCGCGACTGGATCGAGCAGAACCGCCTCCGTGTCGACGACGCCTCGGGCGGCCGCATCGGCTACGTGTACGTGCCGAACACGGGGGTACCCGGTCAGACCGAGCTGGTGCGGCAGTTCAACCACCAGCACAACAGGGACGGGCTGATCATCGACGAACGGTGGAACGGCGGCGGTCAGCTGCCGGACCGCTTCGTCGAGCTGATGAACCGGAAGACGGTCGGCCACATCTACTTCCGGCACGGCGCGACCGCGCGTCAGCCGACCATCACCCACCGCGGCCACAAGGCGATGCTGATCAACGGCCAGGCCGGCTCGGGCGGCGACGCGTTCCCGTGGTTCTTCCGCGAGATGGACGCGGGCGTTCTCGTGGGCGAGCGCACCTGGGGCGGCCTGATCGGCCCCGCCTCGGGACACCAGCTCATCGACGGCGGCTTCTACACGGCGCCCCCCGGGCGGCTCTACCGCAACGACGGGCAGTGGTTCGCGGAGGGGCACGGGGTCGAGCCGGACATTCCGGTGACGGACCACCCGGGCGAGCTGGCCAGGGGGAACGACCCCCAGCTCGACGCGGCGGTCGCGGAGCTCATGCGCCGCATCCGGGAGGATCCCCCGGCGCTGCCCGCGCCGCCCGGTGACGAGCGCCGGATCGCCACCGATTCCGACGGCGGGAACGGGGACCGTTAGCGCGTTGGCGTTGGGGTTGCCGTTCTGACGGTCGGCGCGACGGTTGTCGCGTCTCACTTCAGCCTGCACCGCGACATGGCTGATCTCCGCGAACGGATGGCGAAGCTGGAGGGCGCCATGGACGGCTGGACGAAGGCCGCCGACGCCCTCACCCCGCGCGCTCTTCCGCCAGCCTGAGCTCGCGCCGCGTCCCGCCGCGACGTGTTGAACCGAAGAGTCAGAACGTGGCGATCGGGTTGATCGGCGACCCGGTGCCGCGCGTGGGCAGCGGCGCCGCCGTCAGCAGGAACTCGTAGCGGTTCAGCGAGGCGGCCACCTCCCCCACCGCCTCCAGGTCCAGGTTGTCGAACAGCGGCATCCCCAGGTAGATGAGCGCGAAGCGGTGGAGCGGGCGGGGACCGAGGTCGTCCGCCGCCATCACGGCCGCCTCGGTCACCCGTGAGGGGAGAGCGGCAGCGACAGGCGCGCAGGGGAGCTAGAGATTGTTCCGTGCGTGGATGCGGTGATCCCGTGGTTGGAGGAGCGGGGGGCAGAGGGCAGGCAGGGGCGTTTGTTTGAGGAGGAGGCGAAGGGACTGGAGTCGGATGTGAGAGACGTGAATCGGGCGGCGTCGGCGATGTACCGGGATCAGCTGCTGCGACGATCGCCGGGACGGTTGGTGAGGTGGAGCCGTTCCGCCGCGGGGTCATTTTCGCCGCCGGCGGGAACGTGCGCGGCACCGTGAGCCTCAAGCTGCTCTTGGCCGCCGACGGGCCCGACGACAGCCGCGCCCTTCCCCCCAAGGGGACGGATCTTCGCCCACCTCAATCTGGGCACCGCACCAATCGCGACGGTCGCGCTGCCGCCACATGATCAACGACAATTATTTTGCCGGTCGCCGAGGTGGCGGGCGGCCGGCCGCGGGGGCACCCGCGGAGCGTGTGACACTGCCCGTTTGGGCGGCGCCCGCCCTCTTGAGGGTGGCCGAGTCGTCGCCGCCGTACGGCCGGGGCAGGCCGGGAGGCCTGTCCGATGACCGACCTTGAGCAGGGACAGGCCTGGCCCGCCGCAGAGGAGGAGCAACCAAGTTGTGGCGCGGGTCGGTCGAGTGGCGGAGAGCGGAGCCCACCGGGGTGGTTGAGAACCGCTCGCGAAGTACGGAGGTACGCATGCGAGAGCGACGCATCGGGATTCAGGAACTCCACGCGAACCTGGGCAGGTGCCTGGACGAGGTCCGGCACGGCACGACTCTTCTCCTGACGGATGGCGAGCATCGGGTGGCTCGCCTCGTCCCGGAGCCCGACGCCGGGGCCTCGGGGGGCGATCTTCCCATCGCCTGGAGCGGACGCCGGCTGAAGAAGACCAAGCCGAGGGCCCGCCTGCGCGGCCGGGGCAGCATGGCCGACATCGTCAGGGAGAACCGCCGGTGACGCTGCTCTATCTGGACACGAGCGCCCTGTTCAAGCGCTACGTCGAGGAGGCCGAGTCGGAAGCGCTGCTCGGCCGGATCGAAGACGCCCCGGCGGTTGGAACGGCCTTGGTCACGCGGGTCGAGGTGGCGGCGGCGCTGGCGAAGGCGGTGCGTGATGATCGCATGCCGTCTGCGGAAGCGCGCCAGGCCGAGAGCGATTTCCTCGACGACTGGACCGACTTCACGAGAATCGGATTGACGGACGATGTGGCGGCGCGCGCAGGCCGGCTCGCCTGGAAACACGACCTGCGAGGCTACGACGCCGCGCAGTTGGCGGCCGCGCTCGCGTGGCGCGAGGCCACCGAAGACGCAGAGGACCAGGTCGTGTTCGCCTGCTTCGACAACGATCTGCGCCGGGCAGCTGCGGCGGAAGGCCTCGAGACATGGCCGGCATGAACGCTGCCGACGTGTTGGTGCGGGGGCGGTCGCATGCTGTCTCTACCGCCCCCCCGGCGGGGCCTTGGCCCGGTGCCTGAGCCGCGCCGCCCCCTCGGTCGCTGCCGGCCGTCGTGGACGTGGCCGTCGTCTGCGGTATCCCGCTTGGCCGACCTCAGAACGTGGCGATCGGGTTGATCGGCGACCCGGTGCCGCGCGTGGGCAGCGGCGCCGCGGTCAGCAGGAACTCGTAGCGGTTCAGCGAGGCGGCCACCTCCCCCACCGCCTCAAGGTCCAGGTTGTCGAACAGCGGCATCCCCAGGTAGATGAGCGCGAAGCGGTGGAGCGGGCGGGGACCGAGGTCGTCCGCCGCCATCACGGCCGCCTCGGCGTCGGCCGGGGCCATGTCCTGGGCCGCCTCGCCGCCCAGTATCGCGATATCCCGTTCCCTCAGCCACGGAATCACCGACGCGTGCAGGCCGGCCGCCGCGTTGGCCACGTCCCAGGGCCCGACCTCGGCGCGCCGGGCCCAGCGGCCGGTGCGGATGACCACCACGTCGCCGGCGGAGACCGTCACCCCCGTCGCCGCCTCCCAGGCCTCGATGTCCTCGATGCGGATCGGCGTGCCGGGCTCCAGGTACGGCACGTTGCGGAACCGCGCCATGTCGATCAGCACGCCCCGGGTGACGATGCCCGACTTGGCGTTGTGCACGGTGTTCCTGGCGTGGCCGCCGCGGGCCGCGACCTCGGCGGGATCGGGCCGGTAGTCGTTGTAGGTCACGCCCTCGCCGATGAAGTTGTGGTTCAGGAAGTCGAGGTGGGTGTGGATGAACCCGTGGTACGCGATTCGGATCTCGTCGGCGGTGATGCCGAGCGGGGTGACCTGATAGGGCCGCGGGCCGTCGACCGTCGCCTCGGTCTCGGCGTCGCGCGCAAGCGAGACGGAGATGCCCTCGCGCACGAGGGCGGCGGCCTGCCTGCGCTTCTCAGGCGTGATGAGGTTCAGGGTGCCCCGCTCGTCGTCGGCGCCCCACCGGCCCCAGTTCGTCAGCTCCTGCTTCCACCGCTCGACGTCCGTCTGCGTGACCTGCTGTCCGCCGGCGGCTGGCGCCGAGCCCGGCTGGAAGCCCGGGGAGCGGACGGTCTGCCCGAACAACGGCACCGCGACGACGCACGCCAGCGCGACGACGCCGGCCAGACTCGATTGTCTCTTCGCTGTCCCCATCGAACCCTCCCTGGCTCCGCCCCGTGGTCGCTGCCCGCTCCGCCCCGGCGCCCAGATGTTCCCCGTCCGACCCCGCTATTAGGCCGTTCACGGTCCCGCTCTCCCCGCTCCGCCGAGCACCGGCCCGATGATAGCCCACCCGGCGTCTGCAGGTCTCGGGGTGGACCGCGCGCACCGCCTCCGCGCCAAGCCGCAGTTCCGTCCGTCGGCGAGCGGTTGAATGTGCGTTCTTGGCACAACACGTATACTGTATGCTCTTTGGCCTTTTCTGGTACACAGGGAGACCGTATCCGTGATGTTCTCCGTCCGCGACAGCCCGAAGCCCCTCGTCATGACAGCGACTTCGCCGTATTGGGCGCCGTCACGCAGTCTGAGCGAAGACCGCCGAAGCTGCCCCATTGGCGAACTGCGAGCAACAGGAGGAGCAAGCCACCATGACAACGGCTGATGACATACGGCGGTACACCATCGAGCACTACATAGCCCCGGCCCGCGCCGCCGGTCACCAGGAAGTTAGCATTCGATTGGGCGATATACGTCGGAATATGGGACTCATGAACCCACTTCAGTCGGTACGCAGCGCGCTCGGCACCAAACTCCTTCAAGATGAAGCGGGTGTTGAGCCTCTTGCGCCCATTCATCCGCGCGCGGGTGCGGACACGTACTGCCGTTTTCGTATCCGGCCCCTTCCCCCACAGTAGCATGTCGTTACGGAGCCACGACGTCCCTAGCTTGCCGACGACACGGTCACACCTCGCTCGTAGTCCGGTCGAGATCTCGATCCGAGCGTTGCCCGTGAGGTCGACATAGCCGACCCCACGAGTGCGAAGCATGGCCCGAGTAGGAGGGGAAGACAGGCGGCCGCCACAACGCAGACGGCGCGCGGCGACGCGCCGCCCGCGGTCACCGAGATCTGCTCGACTGCCCGGAAGACGTCGCGTGCTCGCCCGACCCATCCGAAGAGACGCAGACTCCCGATGGTCACCGTCCCCGCGGCGGACCACCGTCCCGACCATCCCCCCGGGTAATACGTTAGCGTGGTGGGCGTCTGCTACGGTGCGCGGCCTTGCTGGTCGGGTGCGACGGAGGGCGTAGGTGAGCGAAGCAGGCCCACGATCACGGCATGGGGATTGTGCTGGCGTTGACAGGCGGTACGGATGACGGAGGCGAGTGTCTGCTGGGTGGCCGCGCCGGGCCAGGAGCGATTGCCTCCGCACACTTTGGGGGTGACGACGGCGGGACGAATGGCCTGTTCGGCGCGCCAGTTGGTAGCGTCGATGGCGGGGTTGCGCAGGAACGTGAACAGCGCTTTCTATTCCGTGGTCAGATGCTTCGCGAACCACCGCACGTGGTCAGTGGGCCGGCGTGGAGCAGTCGTCGGGCAAGTCGCGCGGCCAGGGCTTGCAGCGCTTCGCCGACGTCATCACGGGACCGCTCACCGGCGCGGGCGTCGTCCCGCAGGCGAAGGGCCTGCTTCAACAGGGCGTGAATGTCTGCCGCTTTCACGCCGCGCTTCGAAGCCTGCCGCTCGCGCCGACGCGGCAACCAATTGCCCCCGCGGATGAGCCTCGATTCGAGGGTTCGCGACCCCCTTGCGCACCCCGACACACCCGACACGCAGCCGATCACTACCCAGTTCTAACCGCTGTTGAGAATGCGTTCACCAAAGCACCACCATTCAATTCAAACTGCGCAAGCCTCTTGGCGACCTCCGTCGCGCTCCTCCCAATGTCCGGGTCGACTAGCTGTTGCGCAAGTTCCCGCACGTTCTTCCGCAGTTTTGCCAGATGTGTCTCAGCAATAACTCGCATCCCCTCCAGCACGCTAGCGCCCTGACCCAGAGTAGCATCTCTGTGGACAATGACCGGCACCCCGGTGGACGCTGGGTAGCGCGCTCTAAACCATGCCATTGATTGACCAAGCTGACCAGCATCCCTCTTGGAAATACCGCCGCTAGTGGATGCTACACCGTTCTTGCACTCGATCACTAGGAACGAGCCATTTGATAGCGCCCAAAGGTTGTCCGGACCCTCCTTGCAGTCCCTTTCCGGCCTCTGGCCCCTAATACCGATGAACCACGCGAGGTCATTGACCGCAGCTTCGAACGTATCCGACGATTCCATTTTGAATTGCAGATCGCTGCAGAGCTCGTCAGCAAACAGTCTCATCATCGTAGGATCTATAAACCTGCCGCCGTGATTCTCGATCAGCGCCACCGCTTGCTTCCCTGTCGCCGGAGCAAGTCGCTTGTATGTGGCGCCAAACATCGGTTTGATGACTCCCGATTCCATTTTGTGAGCGGCCACTAGTGTCCTCTGGGCTCCATCCGCATCCATGGCATGCTGGAAGGCAGCCTTCTTCGAAAGTAGCCACGCCTTGACTTGACCTTCCTCTGTGTCATCGATAGCCTCGTCCAGGACGGCGACAGCCTCATTGTGCTGATTGGCGCGCGCTCTATCGAAAGCGGCACGAATTGCAATCTTACCAGCGTCAAGTCGCAGCTCATCCTCCGCTTTCAGGCCGACAAGAGCCTTCTTGCTCACTTTGACCCAGCCAGAATCTCGGCTAATGCACTGCAGAATAACGCTCTTCAGTTCGCCAATAGTCGGCCTATTCAACTTCTTGGCGATTCTGCGTGACAATCCGAGCTGGGCGGAGGTTGCCGGAGTCAACAGTTTCATCCCCTCCCCTGAGCGCAATCTACCGGTGAGCTTCGGCCCCAATAGGATAACAACGCAATAGTCGTCGTTAGACCGCACCCCCCGTCCCATTCCTTGTTCTATTCGCTCAAGTTGTCTCTGAAGATTCACGAATGTACCCGTCAGCACTTGACTGTCAACGAGATCCGCATACGAACTCACTTCTGGCAGGTCCACTATCGCAAGCACACGACAAGCGTCGCCCGGAAGGTCAATCCCGTCGTAACGGTTTACCAAAACGGTTAATCCCACGTGCCTTTTCGAAGCTCCTCTATGCCATGGGCAACCTCGTCGCCAACAAGCACGTGATTTGCGCTTTTCGTCCAATCTTTCGCTGCCACCTTCGAGGGCACAATTGCGACGACGTTTACTTCTTCAGCTAGTTCGGTAAGGAGCTTGCGCACCCTCGCCGTTGTGAGTTCGGAATTCAACTCCTGTGGCATGAGAATCATACGCTCGCCCATGGATTGCGATGACGAAGGCACAATGGGGCCGACAAGGTTGGTCGGATTGGCACCAAAATGTGTGACAATCACGCTGTCGTCAGCGAGCGTAGCGGTCATGTAAATCCGGCGTTTCGCCCGGCGAAACGGGTGTATGAGATCCGTGGGCGGAAAGTAGGGTTCGATCTCCAGCCGCTGGCCACCGACGACGCAACGACATTGGCGCAGTATTTCTTTCAGCAGGGGGTAGGTGAATTGAAGCTCGTCGTCTCCTTGATGTTCATGTAACGCCCGCAGGATCTGAGCGTGGTGAGAAGCCCACGACCAGAACGGGACCTCCATGTGCGCTTGAGGGTCGCCCGCTTCGACATCAAGGAAACGCGCTTCGTTGTATCCTTTCAGGTCTTCAGAGAGAGCCGTGAGTATCTTCCGGTACGCTTCGTGAGTGTTCGGTAACTTGATCCTAAACTGCTTGGTGATGGTGGATAGACACGCATGGGCGTCGTCAATAACGACTGTTCCGATGTCGATTCGGGTTGTGCCTACACCAAAAACAGATCTACCATTGAAGAGTTTGTAGATGTTTACGACACAGATCTTATCGCCGGCCGCATAGTCAGCGTCGTACGGATCGCCAGTTACCTCGATGCCGAGTGCCTTTGCCTCGTCTATTACTTGCCGGGATAGTTGATTGTCCGGGGAGACGTACAGCGACGGTCCCGTGCGTTCGTTTAGAGAGCTTTGCAGCAACAACAAACCGACGAGCGTCTTGCCGCTGCCAACATTGAGCTTAATGATATTGTCGGGATTGTTGCGCTCCTCAAACCAGCGGTTCATGACCTCGGTCTGGATATCGCGAGGAAATGAGAAATCCGGCGTGCGGTTTAGCGTGATGAAGATCTCGCGAGGGTGGAGTGCGAGTTCCTCATCATCGTCAAACATGTCAGAAAAGTCGATCGGCATACTCATTTATCCCCAAGATTCGGTGGTGTCTTCGGAATCCATGCGGTGCTCGGGACTTGACAATCGAGGCCGGTGACCGTGCCTGTGCCCATGTGAACGTTGGCCGCCGACGCCGCGGCTCGCTTTGCGCCTCAAGCATGACAGGAAGGCGGGTGGATGGCAAGATGGCTCCCAAGGCCGGGGGTGCTGCCCAAGATCTACGCAGGCTTGGGCGGGAAGATCGGCTGAGTTGGAGGCGTAGCCGTGGATGGGTCGCGGGCGACTGGGGCCAGCGGACCGGGGCCGCGGTCGCGATGGGGGCAGAGACGCGTTATGGCGGCGCCCTTTGTTCCTCGGGCACGGTGCTTGGTCGCACTTCGGGCGGGCGAGCGGTACTGTCGCGTAGCGGCGACGTCTGGAGGACGATGTTCGGAGCGGGCTACGCCAAGGGGGCGGTGGGTGCCGGGTGCCGGCTGGCCCTAGCGATGCCCCCCCGCCTCGGCGACCACGCCGCCGCGTTGGCCACGTCCCAAGGGCCGACCTCGGCACGCCGGGCCCAGCGGCCGGTGCGGATGACCACCACGTCGCCGGCGGAGACCGTCACCCCCGTCGCCGCCTCCCAGGCCTCGATGTCCTCGATGCGGATCGGCGTGCCGGGCTCCAGGTACGGCACATTCCGGAACCGCGCCATGTCGATGAGCACGCCCCGGGTGACGATGCCCGACTTGGCGTTGTGCACGGTGTTCCGGGCGTGGCCGCCGCGGGCCGCGACCTCGGCGGGATCGGGCCGGTAGTCGTTGTAGGTCACGCCCTCGCCGATGAAGTTGTGGTTCAGGAAGTCGAGGTGGGTGTGGATGAACCCGTGGTACGCGATTCGGATCTCGTCGGCGGTGATGCCGAGCGGGGTGACCTGATAGGGCCGCGGGCCGTCGACCGTCGCCTCGGTCTCGGCGTCGCGCGCGAGCGAGACGGAGATGCCCTCGCGCACGAGGGCGGCGGCCTGCCGGCGCTTGTCCGGCGTGATGAGGTTCAGGGTGCCCCGCTCGTCGTCGGCGCCCCACCGGCCCCAGTTCGTCAGCTCCTGCTTCCACCGCTCGACGTCCGTCTGCGTGACCCGCTGTCCGCCGGCGGCCGGCGTCGAGCCCGGCTGGAAGCGCGGGGAGCGGACGGTCTGCCCGAGCAACGGCACCGCGACGACGCCCGCCAGCGCGACGACGCCAACAAGGCTCGATCGTCTCCTGGTTGTTCCCATTGGTCCCCCCTGGTGCCGCTCCGTGGTCGATCGCGGCTCTGCGACCCGGAGCCCGAGACGTCCTCCGCCGATCGGATCAGGCCATCGAACGGTTCCCGGTCCCGCGTGCCTCACGCCGCGAGGCACGGCCTGATGATAGTCCCTCCGGTTCGCTCAGCGCGTCGGCAGCATCGACCAGCGCAGTGCGGGCGCGAACGTACAGCCGGTCAGGACCGCCAGACGTGCTCGTTCCACCCCATCCACGCCAGCATCTCTTCGCCTTGTGCGCCGTACCAGCCGTCGCAGCGATACTATGTTCTGGACGTGGCGCGCATGGCGGACGCAGACTTGCCAGCGGGCAACCTGGTGTCGGCGCTCATCGGTCTGGAGAAGACGCGCGACGCGGCGGGCCTGCGCGAGGCGCTGAAGGCGCTGTCCGGCCTGCTGCGGCAGCAGAAGGGACGACGCGTTGACCCAGGCGTTCGTGACGTGGCTGCACCAGGGGTTGCGGCATGCGGGCCGGCTGCAGGCGGACGGAGAGAACCCCTTGGCGCAGTTACAGGAGACGCAGACGATGCTGGAAGAGACGGTGCGGGAATGGACGCGGGAATGGCTCGAGCAGGGCCGCGCCCAAGGCATCGAGCAGGGCCACGCCCAAGGCATGGAGAACGGCATCGAGAAGGGGCGCGTCCAGGGCATCGAGCAGGGCCGCCACGAAGAGCGGGCGTTGCTCTGCCGTCTGGCGGCCCGGAAATTCGATGCCGGGGCCGCCGAGGGGCTGGCCGCCGCCCTGGCCGGCGTCACCGACCCGGACCGCCTTGCGCGGGTCGGCGACTGGATCATCGAGTGCGCGTCGGCGTCGGACCTGCTGGCCCGCGTCCGCGGCGACAACGGGCCGGGCGGCTGAGGCGCCGGTGCGCCAGCGCCTCTCCCGGAGAGCGTTGCGTGGCGGCCGGCGGTGACCGCCAGCTCGGCGGCGCGGACCGGAGCCCCCCCCGCGCCCGGTGCGGGCTCGCTTTCTGACTCCGGGATGCCAGGCACCGGTCGACAGGCGCGTCCGGCGCGTGGGTGCGGCCCTGCTCGCCGCCGTCCTCATCTGCGGCGTGACCGCCCTGACGGCCCTGCACGCGGATGCTCAGGCGCCACCGCCGACCGAACAACCGGCTACGATGTCCTCTACCCTTGCGGTACCCGAACCGCCAGGGTCGCCGCAACCCTGAGAGTCCCGGGGCTGAGAGCACGAATCCCGGCGGGAACGCGCCAACGGGAAACGGGCCAGGATCGAGAGCATGCTCACGCTGCTGCCGGACGAGAGAACGTGGCTCGACCGTTACCGGGAAGCCATCAGGACGGAATGCCCGGACGCGGTGCGGGATCTCCTGATCTACGGCTCGAAGGCGCGAGGGGACGCCCACGAGGACAGCGACATCGACATGCTCGTGATCGTGAAGAAGGGCCACGATCACGTGAAGAACCGGCTGACCGACATGGCGGACGACCTCGCGGTGACGGCGAACGCCGCACCGTCCACGATCGCACTGACCGAAGACGAGTGGGGGCGCATGAAGGCGCTGAGACTGCCCTTCCAGCGGAATGTGGAACGGGACGCGGTCTCGGTTCTCTCCGGCCCGAGCGAGGAGAGAGGACGGGCACGGAAGGCGCACGGCAGGGAGGGCCGCCGGCGGGCGGGATCACCGGCGGCGCGAGCCGGAGGGCAGACCATCGAGGAGCGCCCGATGAACAAGGAAGCGGTGCTGGCCGAATGGGGAAGCGCGGCCGATGCGCTGATCGATACGCGGGTGATGAGGGAGCAGGGGCGTGTGAAGGGCACCATCTCTCGGGGCTACTACGCCATCATGCACGCGGCCAGGGCCGCACTGCTCGTCCACGACGTGAGCACGTCGAGCCACGAGGCGGTACGGAAGAAGTTCGGCGAGCACGTCGTGAAGAGAGGCGGAATCGAAAGAGAATGGGGCAGGATGCTGCACCCCAGCGCCAGACAGAGGCAGCTGGCGGACTACGGGACCTCGACGACGATCAGCTTCACCGAGCAGGACGCCGACTCGGCGGCGGAGAACGCTGCGAAGTTCGTACAGCGCACACGGGACTACCTGCTCGCGGCGGGACTGACCGAACGAGAGCTCGACAGCATCGTCGATGACTCGCTTCCGATCTGACGCCAGGCAGTATCCGGATATCGCCGGCCCGTGGAACGAGAGCTGGCGCGCCCCCCAACGCCGCAGCCTACCCGGCCCAAGATGGAGGCTGGCGGGTGTCGGCGAATCCCCCCATTGCGGTTTGCCGCACAGGCTCCTAGAATGGGGTTCCGGCACCAGCCGGAAACCGCGTTCGCACCGAGGAGGCCCCGGATGACGACCACGCGAAACCGGCGGCGGACGTTCCCCTGGCAGATCGCGCTCACCACGGCGGTCGCGGCCCTCGCCGCGATGCCGGCTCCGGCGGCCGCGCAGGCCGCGGTCACCGACGAGGTCACCTTCACGCGCGACATCGCCCCCATCCTCCAGCGCAGCTGTCAGAAGTGCCATCGGCCCGACTCGCTGGCCCCGATGTCGCTCATCGACTACGCGGAGGTGCGGCCCTGGGCCCGCGCCATCAAGCTCCGCACGGGGCTGCGCGACAAGCCGGGGGTGATGCCCCCGTGGTACATCGAGAAGGACATCGGCATCCAGCGGTTCAAGGACGACCCGTCGCTCAGCGACGACGAGATCGCCCTCATCGCGAGGTGGGCGGACAACGGCGCCCCGCGGGGCGATCCGGCCGACCTGCCCCCGCCGGTCGCGTTCATCGACGTGGACCAGTGGGAGATCGGGCAGCCCGACCTGATCGTGTCGTCGCCGAGCTTCGAGGTGGCGGGCGACGCGCCCGACTGGTGGGGGTCGATCGGCGAGGTGCCGACAGGGCTGGTCGAGGACCGCTACGTTTCGGCGATGGAGTACAAGGAGGTCACCGAGTCGAGCGAGGGCGAGGTCCGCGAGACGGTCGGCGGCCTCTTCGTGGTGCACCACGCCACCCTCGGGGTGACCGATCCGGACCCCGACCCCGACGAGGTCGATCCGCTGGCCGCGCAGCGCCGCTGGCCGACCCACGAGGTGGGGCGCAACGCCGATGTCTTCGACCCCGAGGCGGGCAAGATCATGAAGGCGGGGTCGAAGCTGCAGTTCAACTCGATGCACCTGCACGCAAACGGGGCGGACACGAGGGCCCACCTGAAGGTCGGCTTCAAGTTCCATCCCCCGGGGTACGAGCCGACCCGCAAGTGGGTGCGCATGTCGTTCGGCAACGGCGTCGACCTCGACATCGAGGCGATGGATCCCGACCAGCAGATGGAGGCCTACTTCACCCTGCCGGAGCACACGCTGATCACCATCTTCGAGCCCCACATGCACGCGCCCGGCGTGCGGATGTGCCTCGACGCCATCTGGGGGCACCACGTCCAGACCCTGAACTGCGCCGGCTACGACCACAGCTGGGTGCGGGTCTACAACTACGCGGACGACGCGGCGCCGCTGCTGCCGAAGGGCGCCATCCTCCGGATGACCGGCTACTTCAACAACTCGCCGTCGAACCCCAACGTGCCCGACCCGCGCAACTGGTCGGGCGGCGGACACCGCTCGGTCGACCAGATGTTCATCAACCTGATGCGCGGGGTCTACCTGACCGATGAGGAGTTCGCGGCGGAGATGGCCAAGCGGCGCGAGAGTCTCGGCCTCGCCGACGGCGAGGTGGTCCTCGGCTGTCCGCTCTGCGGAACCGTGGTCGAGGCACCGACCGAGAACGCCGGAGGGGGACAGTGAGAGCCGCGGCCGGGCGCGGCGGGAGCCTCCCGGTGCTCCGCGGGCTGCTCGGCTCGCGGACCAGGTTGGCGACGACCAGGACCGCGGCCCCGGTCGTCGCCATCTTGCTCACCGGGCTGCTCGTCGGCCTCGCCGCGGGGGACGCCGGCGCGCAGGGCCCCCGGCGCGCCTACGACTATGGCCAGGAGGTGGTGCCGGCCTACGAGGGCTGGGAGCAGAACCCGGACGGCTCGTTCAACCTGGTGTTCGGGACGATGAACCGGAACTGGGTGGAGGATCTGCACATCCCCATCGGCCCCGACAACCACATCGAGCCCGGCGGGCCCGACCAGGGGCAGCCGACCTGGTTCCTGCCGCGGCGCAACCGCTTCCTCTTCCGCATCCGGGTCCCCGCCGACTTCGGCAACCGGGAGCTGGTCTGGACCCTCACCAGCCACGGCGAGACGAAGCGCGCCTACGGCACCCTGAAGCCCGACTACTACATGGACGACAACGTCCGCATGGCGAACAACGGGGCCGGCGTCTCCGGCGAGCTGTTCAAGAACCTCGCCCCGACGCTCGACGTGCACGGCGAGTCGACCCGCACCGTGAAGGCGAACGCGACGGTCACCCTGACCGCGATCGCACACGACGAGGACGAGCTGCCGAGGCGGCGGCGGATGCGACCCGTGGACCCGGGCCGCCCCACGAGCCTGACGCCCATCGCCGCGACCGGCCTCCGGCTGTCGTGGTTCGTCTACCGGGGAGCGGTGCCGGTGACCTTCGATCCGGTACAGACCAAGGTGTGGGAGGACACGCGGGCGAACTCGAACTCGCCGTGGGGCGCGGGCTGGGAGACGCCCGATCCGCCCCCGGACAACGAGTGGGTGGTGCAGGCCACCTTCACGGAGCCCGGCACCTACGTGCTGCGGTGCATCGCCCACGACGGGGCGCTGGCGACCTACGAGGATGTTACGTTCGTGGTAACGGAGTGAAGCGGTCCATGACCAAACATGTCGGCGCCGTCCTGATTCTGGCCGTGGGGATCCTGGCCGCGGGGTCGCCCGGACTGTCCCAGACCCGGGATGCCGAGGCGCGGGAAGCGGCGGCCGAGACGGCCGCGCGTGCGGCCCTGGAGGACTTCATCACGCGGTGGAATAGCGCCGACGATGCCAGCCTGCGCCTGGCGATGCACTTTCCGTTCGCGACGGTGCCGGGCGGCGGGGCGCTGCTCGTCGACGCGCGACCGGAAGACTTCTCGGCCGGCTTCGACGAGATGCGGACGCGCGAGGGATGGAGTCGCAGCTCGTTCGACTTCGACTCGCTCGCGGTGGTCAAGTCGTCGCCCGACAAGGTGCACGCGGAGATCGGCTTCAGCCGCTACCAGGCTGACGGGACCGCCTATCGCACGTCGCGCGTGTTCTACATCGTGACCCGCCGGGACGACCGATGGGGCGTGCAACTTCGGAGTCCGGCGGCCGAGCCCGAGGATATGGGCGCCGCCGAGCGGGCGGAGATCGTCTCGGCGGCCCGTCGGGCCGTGCTCGACTTCTTCACCGCCTTCAATGCCGGCGACGTCGACGGCGCCGTCGCCACCCTGAACCACCCGCACCTGTTCATGACCCCCGGCGGCGGCTTCTCGGTGGCCGAGTCGCCCGCCGACGGCCCCCGCCCCGACTTCGACCGGATGCGCCGCGACGAAGACTGGCACATGAGCAGCATCGACGCGCTGGAGCCGAGCATCGTCACGCGGAACAAGGTGCACTTCGAGCTGACGTTCACCCGCTGGCACCCCGACGGCACCCGCTACTGGACGGTCCCCGCGCTCTGGATCGTGACCCGCGCGGGAGACCACTGGGGCATCCAGGTCCGGTCGCTCATGCCGCCCACGTTCGACGCGCGCGAGTGACGGGCGCTCGGCCTTCTCTCAACCGGTTCGACTCGGGAAGCGCGCCTCCATCTCGCGCCGCGCCTTCACGGCCATCCCGTCCGGATCGACCTCCACGTCGTCCCAGCCGACGATCTCGCCCGCGCCGACGGCCCGCTTAAGCGGCGCGCCGTGCGCGAGGCCGATCGGCAGGGCCCCGCGCTCGAGCGACGTCCGCGCCGGCAGCAGCTTGCCGTAGACGGTGAACCCGCCCTCGCCGTCGAGCGTCTCCCCCGCCGCGAGGTCGCGCTTCGCGGTCGCCGCCACGTCGCCCACGAAATCACGCGAGGCCCCGGTCGGCTTCCCGAGCAGCCCGGCCGCGAGGACCGACACGTTGAGCTCGAGCCCGATGAGGTGGAACGGCTTGTACATGGCCGAGTACCGGCCCGACGCGTCGGTGTTCATGCCGTACTGCCGGAAGCAGCCGGCGGTGTAGTCGTTGGGCGCCTCGACGACGACGTAGACGCCCCAGCGCAGGTCGCCGGGCACCGGCCGCCCGTCGCGCTCGAGCGACGACACCACCTCGACCTGCCCCTTGTGGTGGAGCTGGCCGCCGGCCCCGGCCGGCCGCAGCACGTGCGCGAGGTCGTCCCGGCCGCAGGGGGGGAACCGCAGGCCGTCCGGCGCCGGGGTGAGTCCGGTCGCGTTGGCGATCGCGGTCATCTCGATCGCCGACTTCGTCCCGTCGAGGAACGAGTTGAACATCCGGCTGTTCATGCCCGCCGCCCGCGCCTCGTCGGCCGTGAGGCCGTAGTGGTCCCACACCGTGTCCGGGGTCGAGGCGTGGTACGACGGCAGGTACTTGGTGCCCTTACCCGCCGCCACCACGTCGAAGCCGCACGCGCGCGCCCAATCCACGAGCTCGCAGGTCAGGGCGGGCTGATCGCCGTAGGCCATGCTGTAGACCACACCGGCCGCGCGGGCCTCGGCCGCGAGCAGCGGCCCCGCCAGCACGTCGGCCTCGACGTTGACCATGACGATGTGCCGGCCCGCCGCGCACGCGGCACGCGCGTGCGCGATGCCCGCCGCGGGGTCGCCGGTCGCCTCGACCACGACGTCGACGACGTCGTCGCGCACCGCCTCCCAGGCGTCGTCCGTAAACCGCGTCGCGGCGATGCGTGCATCGCTCCAGCCGACGGCGCGGCACGCGGCGCGCGCGCGGGCCGGGTCGAGGTCCGCGATCGTGCGCACCTCCAGACCAGCCGTCGACGGGACTTGGCTCAGAAACATCGAGCCGAACTTGCCAGCGCCGATCAGGCCGACCCCCACCGGCCGGCCGCCGGCGGCGCGCGCGCGCAACTCGTCCCAGAGATACATCGCGCCCCTTCAGACCGCCGCGCCCGCGCGCGCGAGCTGGGTGAGACAGTCGTCGGCCAGCGGCTCTATCGGCGTGAAGTCGCGGTGCGCGATCCACGCTGCGCGCTTGAACCGGCGGATGTGGTTGTCGACGTGGCACAGCGAGAGGTAGACGATGCTGCGGCCGAACGGGCTGATGTTCGGCGGGCTCGCGTGCACCAGGGTCGAGGCGAAGACGATGAGGCTGCCGGGAAGCCCGGTCGGGGCCACGCAGCCGCCCCGCTCGGCGAGCCGGGTCACCGTCGCGCGGTCGAGCGTCCACAGCGGATAGCTCGTCGTCTCGAGGTCGTGCCCGGCCTCGAACACCCCCTGCCGGTGGCTCCCGGGCAGGAACAGCAGCGGCCCGTTGGCGGCCGTTACCTCGTCGAGGAACACCGCGATGTTCATGGCCCGCGGCTCGGGCATCTCGTCGTCGCGGTGCCACGTGCCGAAGTCCTGGTGCCACTGCCAGACCTCGCCGTCGAAGGCGGCCTTGGCGTTCACCTTGTACTGGTGCATGTACACCGGGCCGCCGACGAGTTGCATGACCGGCTCGACGAGGCGCGGGTGGCGCCCGAGGCGGCGGAACGCCTCGTTGTAGGTGTGGGCCGCGAACGCGGTGCGCGCGACGCCGCTCGACTCGCGCCACACCTCCTGGCGGTCGAGGGCGTAGACCTCGTCGGCGGCGGCCCGCAGCACCGCCGCCTCCTCGGCCGAGAAGCGCGAGGGGAAGAACAGGTAGCCCTGCTCGTCGAACCGTTCCATCTCCTCGGGGGTCAGCTTCATGAGGGGTCCTCCTCGGTCGGGGCACGGACCTGCGCGCAGGCCGGTCCCGACTCGCCGGCCCGCTCCGTCCCGCGCGTCACGTACACTGTAGGCCATGTCAGCCTTGACCGACTACCGTGTCCTCACCTTCGACTGCTACGGCACCCTGATCGACTGGGAGGGCGGCATCTGGGACGCCCTGCAGCCCGTGATCATGCGAAACCCCGGCCCCGGCGTCACCCGCGACGCCGGACTCCGCGCCTTCGCGCAGTGCGAGAGCCGGCAGGAGCAGGCCACGCCGGGCCTGTGCTATCCGGAGCTGCTCGCGCGCGTGCACCGGCGCATCGCCGAGAGCCTCGACCTGCGGACGGACGACGAGCTCGACGCGGCCTTCGGCGCCTCGGTACCGCACTGGCCGGCGTTCCCGGACACCGCCGACGCACTGCGCGTCCTCAAGCGGCGCTACCGGCTCGCCATCCTGTCCAACGTGCACCGCGACGGCATCGCCGCCTCGAACCGGAAGCTCGGGGTCGAGTTCGACGCCGTCTACACCGCCGAGGACATCGGCTCCTACAAGCCGGCCGACGCCAACTTCGAGTACATGCTGGCCCGCCTCAAGTCCGACCTCGGCCTGGAGCGGTCCGACGTGCTGCACACCGCGCAGAGCCTGCACCACGACCACGGGCCGGCGAACCGTTTCGGGCTCGCCAACGCCTGGATCGACCGGCAGCGGCTGTCGGAGGGCGGGAGCTGGGGCGCCACCGAGCGCGTCGATCCCATGCCGTCGACCGATTTCGTGTTCTTTTCGATGGGCGAGATGGCGGCGGCGGTGTCCACCGCTTGAGCCGGCGCCGGACCAGGACATTCTGCTGAACATCAGGTGAGCAGCCTGTAACCCTGACTTCTTCAGCCGCTCTCGATCAACGACCGCTGGCGCCTCCCGAACCGGGGCCATCCACCCGATGCCTCTCCCCCTCGCGCTGGCCCGCATCCGTCCGCACCGGTCGGTCGTGCAGCGTCAGATGAAACGGCGCAGCAGGCGTTCAGAATGCGGGCTTCCAGACGGCGGCGAGGTCGAGCGAGAACCCCGGCAGGACCGTTTCGCCGGTGACGACCTCGGTGCGCTGTTCGAGGCTGCCGTCGGCACGGAAGATGGCGACCTGCCGCCGGGCGGGATCGATGAGCCAGCCCAGGCGGGCGCCGTTGGCGCGGTACTCCTCCATCTTCCGCCGGCCGGCCGCACGAGAGTCCGAGGGCGAGAGGAGCTCGATGACGAAGTCGGGGCACAGCGGCAGGAATCGCTGCTTGTCCTCGGGAGCAAGCCGGGCGAGCCGGTTGCGGAGGACCCAGGCGGCATCCGGCGCACGCACCGCGCCGTTCGGAAGCTCGAACCCGGTCGAGGAGTCGAAGGTGACGCCGGTCCCATCCTCTTCGGCCCAGCGATAGAGGGCGGCAACCACGAGCCCGTTCCGCGCCCCCGTTTCCCCGCCGGCGGGCGTCATCACCGCGATGCTCCCTTCTGCGTTGCGCTCGATCCGCACGTCGCGATTCACTTGGCAGAACTGGAAGAACTGCTCCCGGCTCATGTCGATGGCCGGGGGCATGTGCAGCTCCAGGGCCGCCGGGCCGGGCCGCTGATGGAAGACCGCCATGACCTCAGGCTACCGCACGCGCCTCGCGGGAATCAACGGAGCCGGACCGCCGGCGGGCGAGTGGACCCCACGGCAAACACTTGGCAGGCGACCCTTGACGCCATCCCCGGTCACCGGTCCGCTCCGCCGGTCGCGGCGACGAGCCTCGCGGCGACCGTGGAGAGGCCCAGCCGGTGATCGTCCGGGTCGATCCAGCGCGCGGCGTCCTTGCGGACCGCGGCCGGCCGAGACTTGAGGCGAACGTAGACCGGCTCGACGTCGAGGTCGTAGTGGGTGAACGCGTGGCGGAAGACGCCGGCGGCACGGATCTCGTCGACGAGGCCGGCATCGACGCCGGCCTCGTCGAGGAATCCGTCCACCGTCTCGCGGGCGTCGCGGTCCGGCGGCGACCAGAGGCCGCCCCAGATCCCGGTGGGCGGCCGATGCTCCACGAGGCAGGCGCCGTCGGGATCGATCAGCACGAAGAACCGGCGCCGCTCGAGGCGGCGGGGGCGGCGCGGCGCCGCTTCGGGATACCGCTCGGGATCGCCCGCCGCGAAGGCCCGGCAGCCGGCGCGCACCGGACAGTCGGTGCAGCGCGGCCGGCGGCGCCGGCACACCGTCGCCCCGAGGTCCATGATGGCCTGCGTGTAGTCCGCGGCGCGGTCGCGCGGGGTATGCGATTCCGCGAGGCGCCACAGCTCGCCGAGGGTAGCCGATGACGACACGGGACCCGCGACGCGGTGCCGCCGCGCCAGCACACGCTTGACGTTGCCGTCCAGGATTGGCGCGCGCCGGCCCCAGGCCTGGGCGACAATGGCGGCGGCGGTGGAGCGCCCCACGCCGGGCAGCGCCTCCAGTTCCGCCTCGGTGTCGGGGAACGTGCCTCCGCGGTCGCGAACGACGATGCCGGCGGCGCGATACAGGTTGCGCGCGCGCGCGTAGTACCCAAGGCCGCTCCACAGATGCAGCACTTCGTCCAGGTCGACGCGCGCCAGCGTCTCGATATCGGGGAAGCGGGTCGTGAACCGCTCGAAGTACGGCACGACCGTGCCCACCTGGGTCTGCTGAAGCATGATCTCCGCGACCCATACGCGGTACGGCGTGCGCTCCCCCTGCCAGGGCAGGTCCTTGCGGCCGTGAACGTCCCACCAGGCGAGCAGGCGGCGGGCGAAGGAGCCGGCGGCGGCGGATACCATCGGCTGCGTCACTCCAGCATCACCCGCGCCAGGGCCGCGAAGTCCTCGATGACGAAATCCGGCTGGTGAGGCGAACCGCCGAAGGGGCGCCGACGCCGGTCGATGAACGCGGTGCGCATACCGCTGGCCTTCGCGCCGATGCAGTCGAACGCGTGGTTGGCGACGAAGAGCACGCTCGAGGGTTCCACGCCGAGCCGCGCGCACGCGGTTGCGTAGGTCGCGCGGTGCGGCTTGAAATAGCCAGCCTCCTCGACCGAGATCACCGCGTCGAAGTCGAACCCGATGTGCGGCTTCGCGGCCTCGAGCATGTCGCGGTCGCCGTTCGAGAGGATCGCGAGGCGGTACCGCCCGCGCAGCCGTTCGAGCGCCTCGAGCACGTCGGGGAACGGCTTCAGCCGCTCGATGCAGCCGACGAGCCGGCGCACCTCGTCGGGCGTGTGGGCGATGCCCGCGCGCCGCATGACCTGCGACACCGCGCGGTGGCCGATCTCGCGGTAGGACGTATGGCCGCGGTCGCACAGCGAGTCGATCATCGAGTCTTCGAAGTGCGTGCGCCGCCACCAGGTGACGAAGCGGTGGGGGTCGCCGCGCCAGCCCTTGCCGGCCAGGAACGGCGTCACCATCTCGGTCAGGCCGCCCTGCATGTCGACGACGGTGCCGTACTGGTCGAACATGAGGGTCGAGACCTCGCGGCGCAGAGGACCGGCCGGGTCGGCGCTCATCGCGTTCTCCTCCTCCAGTGAGCCGGCGCACTCAGCGCCGCGCCGCCGCCGCGTCCGCCAGGAAGCGGCAGCAGTCCGGGTCCGCGTCCGCCATCAGGTACGCCGGAGCACTCACCGCCGAGCCGCCGCCGCGTCCTCCAGAAGCGGCAGCACCTCGGGGGTCGCGTCCGCCATCAGGCGGTTCAGGTACGCATCGTCGTCCGGCCGGCCCGGGTAGTGCAGGCCGGCCCCGGCTTCGAGCAACAGCCGGACGACCTCGACGTAGGCGTCGCTACGGTCTCGGGCGCCGCCCGAGTAGCGCGCGCCGTGAACCGCCCACCCGAGCGGCGAGCTGTCGTGGCACGCATCGAAGACGTCGAGCGGCGCGCCGGCCTCCAGCAGCAGCCGGGCGTTGTCGTGCTGGCCGAACCACGCGGCCTGATGCAGCGGCGTCCCCTCGTCGAGGCCCGTCGCCGTTAGATCCGCGCCCGCGGCGATGAGCAGGACAACGGGGGCGGTGCCGTTCCTCCCGGAGACGTCGGCGAGCAGGCGGTCCTCCTCGGGATTGCCGGTGCGCGCGCAGCCGGCGTGGGACTCGAGCAGACGCCGGGCCTCGTCGAGCCTCCCGCCGACGATGGCCACGGCCAGCCGGTCGGCGGAGGCGAGAGTCGTGTCGGCTCCGCGCTCGGCCAACAGGCTCGCCAGCTCGGAGAACCCGCGGCGCGCGGCGTGGGCGTAGGCGGTCTTGCCGCCCGCGGTGCGCGCGTCGATGTCGGCGCCGTGGTCCAGCAGACGCCGCACCGCGCCGGCGCGCCGCCGGCGCGCCGCCAGGTGAAGCGGGGTCTCGGCGGCAGCGCCCGCCCGCGCCGTCAGGTCCGCCCCCGCCTCAAGCCGGCGGGCGAGCTCGGCGTCGCCGTCCCGGCCGTAGGCGTTGTCGAGGAACTCGTGCAAGCTCGGCTCTGCCTGCGCCCCGCCGGGGGCGAGGCCCATCTGCGCGAACGCCGCGAGGTTGTCCCACTCTGCCCACGCCTCGACGAGGCGTCCCGCCTCGAGGCGGTAGACAGCGAGGTAGCCGATCCGCACCGGCCGGCCGGGGCATGGTCGCCGAAGGGACCGGTCTGGGTGCCCGCGAGGAGATGGCGCGCGGCCACCCGGTCTCCCTCGGCGACGAGGTCCTCGACCGTCTCCCGCGCGTCGGGGAACGTGAGGTACTCGTTGCGGAGGAACCACTTCAGATCGTCGCGGCTGCGCACCCCCGGCTCGCCGGCCGCGTCGCTGTGCCGAGCGAAATCCGGAGACACAAGGCCGTCCAGCGCGTCCCAGTCCTGCGCGTTGACGGCGTCGACGAACGCCAGGACGATCCGCTTGTTGCGCTCGGGGTCGCTCATCTCGGGTTCCAGCGGAATACGAGGGCATCAGAGCCGGATCTCGGAACGCGCGGGTGCGAAACCCCCGGACTGTGACCGAAACCGCTGTGTTCGACCGGCGATGCATCCCGCGTGGCTGCGTTGCTCCTCGGTTGCCTATGCCCGACATGCGCCCTCGTCGCGCCTTGCCCACGGGAGCGCCTCGGCGCCTCGCCGGCGCCTCCGGGCACGGTGCGCGGGTTTCACCACGGCTCCTATGCCAGACCACGGCTCCTATACCAGATAACGGGCCACCGCCGCCTCGTCCCAGTCCATGCCGAGGCCGGGGCCGCGCGCGCTGACCGCACCGTCGACCACCTTCGGCGGGTCGGCGAGGACGGCGCCGGCGAGGTCGAGGTACTCCAGGTAGTGGGCCAGCGGCGTCACCGGCAGGACGTGGGCGCTGGCCTCTACAAAGAGGTGGCTGGAGACGGGGACGGCCGCCGCCTCGGCCTGCCCCATGGCACGCAGCCAGCCCGTCACCCCCCCCATCTTCATGATGTCGGGCATGCACAGGTCGCAGGCGCCGGCCGCGAGGGCGTGGGCCATGTCGTGGCCGAACCACCAGTTCTCGCCGGTCTGGATCGGCACCGGAGACGCCGCGCGGATGCGCGCATGGCCGGCGAGGTCCTCGGCCGGCACCGGCTCCTCGACCCATTCGAGGTCGAAGCGGGCCAGCGCGCGGATGCGCCGCAGGGCCTCGGGCGCGGTCAGCGACTGGTTGTAGTCGACCATGAGCCGCACGTCCGGCCCGATGACCTCGCGCACCCCGGCGACCCTGGCCACGTCCCACGTCAGATCTCGGGCGCCTATCTTGATCTTGATCGCGCGAAAGCCCTGCTCGAGGCTGCGCTCGAGCGCGGCCCGATCAGCCGCCGGGTCGACGATGCCGTAGCTGTCGTAGGCCGGCACCGGCCTCGCCTGCCCCCCGAGCAGCTCGACCACCGGCCGCTGCTGCGCGCGCCCCTGCAGGTCCCACAGGGCCATGTCCAGACCGGACAGGGCCATGCCTACGAGCCCCTGGCGCCCCATCAGCCGGAAGCGCGCGGCGAGGTCGTCGTACAGGATCGCGGGGCTCGCCGGGCGCCCCCGCACGACCTCCTCCACGTCTTCGAGGAAGGCCTTCAGGGCCCGCAGCGCGAGGGTGGTGTAACCAAAGACGTAGGCGCGGCCGACCGGGCCCTCGTCCGAGGCGACGTCCACCAGCAGGAGAGGCGAAACCGGGATGTCGCCCGACGCGGTGCGCAGGGGCCGGGCCAGCGGCGCCGCAACGGCGCGCGCCGTCAGCGCGCGGATGGTCAGGCCGGATTCCAGCATGAGAGGCTCCGTGACACTCGTCAATCGTCTTCACACGCGGTCGCGGGACGCACCCTCACGCCGCCGCGCCGCCCCGCGCAGACCATACGCCGGGAGGCGAACGGAGGTCAACGCGGGCCCGCAACCGCGCCCGTCCACCACGACCAGAACGCCGACGGGTGCCTCGTCGCTCTTCGTCAGCCCGGCCGCTCGCGCGTCACGCCGGCGACCCCATGGGGCAACCCGACCGAAGCGAAGCGCTCCCGGCGGGCGGATTCCGGCCCGATTTGGCGGTAGACTCGCATCGAGCGGCGCCGCAGACAACCGCGGCGCGGCGGGAGGCAAGCACCATGACGATTCCCGGTTCGATCTCTGCCCTGCGACCCCAGCGGCGGCTCGGCGTCTGCATGCTGCTCGCGCTGTTCGTCGCGGCCGCGAGCGCGTCCGGCCAGGACGACGGCCGGCGCCACCTGGCGCTCGACGACTATCTCTCGTGGGAGACGGTCGCCAATCCCCGCATCTCGCCCGACGGCGCCACCGTCGTCTACGAGCGGCGCTTCGTCGACCCGGTGGCCGACGGCGTCCGCGGCGAGCTGTGGGTCATCGGCGCCGACGGCTCGCGCAACCGGTTCCTCACCGAGGGCGCCGGCCCCCGCTGGTCGCCGGACGGCACCCGTATCGCCTTCACGCGCTTCGGCGAGCCGCGGGGGTCGCAGGTCTTCGTGCGCTGGATGGACGCGGAGGGCGCCGAGAGCCAGATCACGCGGCTGGAGAACCCGCCGTCGCAGATCCGGTGGGCGCCCGACAGCGGCTCGCTCGCGTTCCGGGCGGTGGTCTCCCCCGCGCCCGACCCGGCCTGGGACATCGACATGCCGAATGCGCCGGAGGGCGCCGACTGGACCGCCCCGCCCCGCATCGTGACCCGGCTCAGCTACCGGCGCGACGGCTCGGGGTACACGCCGGCCGGCCACCGCCACATCTTCGTGGTCGACGCCGCCGGGGGCACGCCGCGGCAGGTGACCGCCGGCGACTTCCACCACGACGACCCGCGGTTCACCCCGGACGGCGGCGGCATCGTGTTCTCGGGCCTCCGCGAGCCGGACGCCGAGTACGCGTGGCGGCAGTCCGAGGTCTACCGGGTGGACCTGGCAACGCGCGAGATCACCGCCCTGACCAGCCGCGACGGCCCGGACGCCGGCGCCGTCCCCTCGCCCGACGGCCAGGCCATCGCCTACACCGGCATGGACCACACGACGGACACCTACCGCGAGGAAGGCCTCTACGTGATGGCCGCCGACGGCTCGGGGCCCCGGGTCGTCGCCACCGAGATGGGGCGCCGCCCGGGCATCGTGGGCTGGGCCGCCGACGGCACCGGCGTGTACCTGAACGCGCAGCTCCGGGGCACGAGCAACCTCCACTTCGCGTCGGTCGACGGCGAGGTGCGGCAGGTGACGGCCGGCAACCACATGCTCTCGGTGTCGTCGGTCAGTGCGAACGGCGTCGCGGTCGGCGTCGTGTCCAGCTACCACGTGCCCGGCGACCTCGTCGCCTTCGACGTGGACGATCCGGGGACGATGCGCACCCTGCACCGGACCAACGGCGGGCTGCTCGCCGACGTGCGCCTGGGCGAGGTCGAGGAGATCTGGTACGAGTCGCCGGACGGGCTCGACATCCAGGGGTGGATCGTCAAGCCCCCGGACTTCGACCCCGCGCAAGAGTACCCCCTCATCCTCCGCATCCACGGCGGCCCCCACGCGATGTACAACGCCGGGTTCGACTTCAAGAACCAGGACCACGCGGCGAACGGCTACGTCGTCCTCTACACGAACCCGCGCGGCAGCAGCGGCTATGGCAGCGCGTTCGGCAACGAGATCAAGAACGCCTACCCGGGCGAGGACTACGACGACCTGATGGCCGGGGTCGACGAGGTGATCTCCCGCGGCTATGTCGACGAGCGGAACCTGTTCGTGTACGGCGGCAGCGGCGGGGGCGTCCTGACCTCGTGGATCGTCGGCCGCACCGGGCGCTTCACCGCCGCCGTGGTCAAGGCGCCGGTTACCAACTGGCTGAGCTTCGTCGGCACCACCGACGGCTCGGGCTGGTACCGCAACTTCGAGAAGCTGCCCTGGGAGGACCCCGAGGAGCACCTGCGGCGGTCGACGCTGATGGTCGTGGGCAACGTCACCACCCCGACCCTGCTGATGACCGGCGAGCGCGACCTGCGGACGCCGATGGAGCAGACCGAGCAGTACTACCGGGCCCTGAAGCTGCGCAAGGTGCCGACGGCGATGATCCGGCTGACCGACGGCTGGCACAGCCGCAGCTTGCCCCCGACCAACTTCCTTCGGGTGCAGCTCTACCTGCGGCTGTGGTTCGAGCGGTTCATGGTCGGGGGCGCCGCGGCCACCGACGAGGAGTCTCAGTAATGTCTGTGACCAGTAGATGCGTTGGCGCGGTCGCCGCCGCGATCCTGTCCCTGGCCGGCGACGCCGCCGCGCAGTCGGCGGCCGAGATCGGGCCGCAGGCGGCGTTGAACGCCATGGGCATCGTCGGCTACGCCGACCGGATGAGCGTGGCGCCGGGCGAGACGATCCGGTTCATGGTGAGCAGCGGGCTGCCTACGTACCGGGCGGAGATCGTCCGGCTGATCCACGGCGACGCGAACCCGAACGGGCCGGGCATCAAGGAGGAGCTGATCGAGACGCCGGCCAACGGCGACTATCCCGGCCGGCGCCAGGAGCTGCCGCTCGGGTCCTACGTCACGGTGCCGGACGCGGCGGCGCTGCGTCTCGGCGGGAGCTTCACGGTCACGGCCTGGGTCGCCCCGACGCGGCCGGGGGTCGTCGGCTGGGTGGGCGAGCCGGGCGCGCAGGGCGTGGTGACGAAGTGGGCGGCGGACCGCGGCTACGGCCTGATGATCGACGAGCAGGGGCGGCTGGCGCTCTGGCTCGGCGGAGCCGACGGCCAGGTGGCGCGGGTGGCGGCGGAGCCGGCGCTGCGGCGCTGGGCGCCGGCGATTCCGGGCGCGGGTCGGCCGCGCCCCCACGGCGTGCCGACGCAGTGGTACTTCGTGGCCGCGACGTTCGACGCCGAGACCGGCGGGGTGACGCTGTACCAGGAGCCGCTCGATCTCTACGCGAACGACCCGACGCGGGTCGTGGTGGAAGAGACGACGCCGGTGCGCGCGTTGGCGACGCCCGACGTGCCTCTGCACATGGCGACCTACGCGACCGCCGAAGGCGGCGTGGCCGGACACTACAACGGCAAGATCGAAAACCCTCGCATCTACGCGCGCGCGCTGGGCCGGGCCGACGTGGAGGCGATCGCGGCCGGCGCGGGGCCGACCGACGCGGTGGCGGCGTGGGACTTCGCGGCGGACGTCGAGACCGACCGCGTGCGCGACACCGCCGGGAGCGGGCTGGACGGTCGCACCGTGAACCTGCCGACGCGGGCGGTGACGGGGCGCCTGTGGGACGCCACGGAGATGGACTACCGGCAGGCGCGCGAGCAGTACGGGGCGATCTACTTCCACGACGACGACCTCCTTGACTCGGCGTGGGAGGTCGGCTTCGCCTTCGAGGCGCCGGCCGACCTGCCGAGCGGCGTGTACGCGGCCCGGCTGCGGACGATAACGAGCGAGGACTACGTGCCGTTCTTCGTCCGGCCGCCGCGCGGCACGGCGACCTCGAACATCGCGTTCCTGGCCCCCACCGTCAGCTATCTCGCGTACGCCGGGACGGGCGGCACCGGCTTCCAGCCGATGAGCCTGTACTCGACCCACACCGACGGGAGCGGGGTGACCTACTCGTCGCGGCTGCGCCCCATCACCAACATGCGCCCGAAGATCGACACCCGCAACCCGTGGCAGTTCATGGCCGACACCCACCTCGTCGACTGGCTCGAGGTCAAGGGCTTCAACGTCGACGTCGTCACCGACCACGACCTGCACGCCGAGGGGGCGGCGCTGCTCGAGCCCTACAACGTGGTGCTGACCGGCACCCACCCGGAGTACTACTCGTGGGAGATGATGCAGGGGATGCGGTCGTACCTCGAGCAGGGCGGCCGGCTGATGTACATGGGCGGCAACGGGTTCTACTGGGTGACGCCGGTCGACCCGACGGGGACGTTCATCGAGGTGCGGCGGCGCGACGGCACCGAGCACTGGCAGGGGGCGCCGGGCGAGAGCCACCACAGCCTGACCGGCGAGCCGGGCGGACTGTGGCGCTTCCGGGGCCGGGCCCCGCAGTGGCTGGTGGGCGTCGGGTTCACCGCGCAGGGGTTCGACCGGAACTCGCCCTACCAGCGGATGCCGGACAGCTTCGAGCCGCGGGTCGCCTTCATCTTCGAGGGCATCGGCGACAACGAGCCCATCGGCAACCACCCGTCGCTGGTGCTCGACTTCGGGGCGGCGGGGTCGGAGCTGGATCGGGTGGACTACGCCCAGGGCTCGCCGCCCCACACGCTGGTGCTGGCGCGCTCGTTCGGGCACTCCGACGCCTACCAGCACGTGATCGAGGAGGTGAACACCAGCGACTCCGAGCAGGGGGGCACCGTCAACCCGCTGGTCTACGCCGACCTGGCGTACGTGGAGTACCCCAACGGCGGGGCGGTGTTCTCGACGAGCTCCATCGCGTGGAGCGGCAGCCTGTCGTTCAACGACTACGACAACAACGTCTCGCGGCTGACCGAGAACGTGCTGCGGCGGTTCGCGTCGGACGAGCCGCTGCCGGGGCCGGCCGCGGCGCCCTCGGAGGATGGCGCCGGCGCCGACGGCGGCGGCGGCCGATGACGCTCCGCGCTCACCCCGAACCTGCGCCGTAGGAACGGTGCTGGCTCGGCGAGGTCGGCAGGGCGCCCATCCCTGCGCGGCAGGAGTTACGAGCCACCGGAACCCCGACGCGGCCACAGGCTCGCGCGGCGACAACCGGCAGGCCAGGGCTGAACGCACGCGAGCGAGCCGATGTACCAGGTCGAGGCATGGTCGGCACTGCGGCGGGCCCGGCGCAACGCGGGCGGGGGCATCCGGTGGCCGCACGTCAGCGGCACCGTCTGGGCGCTCGGCTTCACGAGCCTCTTCACCGACGTCTCGTCCGAGATGGTCGCCACGGTGCTGCCCGTCTACCTGGTGCTCTACCTCGGGCTGACGCCGTTCCAGTTCGGCATCGTCGACGGGCTCTACCACGGGGTGACCGCGCTGCTGCGGCTGGCCAGCGGCGTCGCCGTGGACCGGACCGGCCGCTCGAAGGAGATCGCCCTGGCGGGCTACGGCGCCTCGGCGATATCCCGGCTGGCCATGCTGGCAGCCGGCGCCTCCTGGCCGCTCATCGCCGGCGTGGTGGCGTTCGACCGGGCCGCCAAGGGCGCCCGCGCAGTGCCGCGCGACGTGCTGATCTCGCTGAGCAGCCGTCCCGACGGCCTCGCCACGGCGTTCGGCGTGCACCGGGCCCTCGACAGCGCCGGCGCCATGCTGGGTCCGCTCGTCGCCCTCGCCATACTCGCCGCCCTCCCGAACGCCTTCGACGTCGTCTTCGTCGCCAGCTTCAGCGTCGCGGTCGTTGGCCTCGGGGTGCTGCTGCTCTTCGTCACCAACGCCGAGCGGCCTCACGCGTTGTCTGGCGGGCGCCCAGCCGATCGGCCGGCGCCTTCCGGACGCGGTGCAACGGGGGCTCTCGCCACGCGCATCCTGCACGTCCCCGGCCTGCTGCGCCTCACCGCCGCCGCGGCGATGCTCGGCGCCGCCACGGTGAGCGACGGCTTCCTCTACCTGCTGCTGCAGCGGGAGGCCGGCTTCAGCCCGGGCCTGTTCCCGCTGCTGTACGTCGGAACCTCGGGTTGCTACCTGGCGCTGGCGGTTCCGGCCGGCGGGCTGGCTGATCGCATCGGGCGGCAGCGGGCGTTCCTCGCGGGCTACGGCTTGCTCGCCGGGGCCTACGCGGCGACCATGCAGTCCGGCATCGGCCTGCCGGGGGTAGCGGCCTGCCTCCTCCTGCTGGGCGCCCACTACGCGCTGACGGACGGCGTGCTCATGGCGTTCGCCAGCGGGCGGCTGTCGCCGGAGCGGCGCGGCAGCGGGCTGGCGCTGCTCACGACCGCGGCCAGCCTCTCCCGACTCCTCGCCTCGGTCGCTTTCGGCACGCTCTGGACGCGTTACGGCGCGGGGACGGCGGTCCCCGCGTTCCTGATCGCGCTCGTCGCGGCGATGGCGGTCGCGACCGTCCTTCTGCGAGACACGGGTGGCAGAGGCGAATGATGACGGCACCGACCGAAGATCGGCACAACGGGCAAGCGACCCGCCGGCCGGGGGGCGAGCGGGGGAATCGGCACCTTCCTCCCAGCATCGCCGCATTCGTGCTCCTGTGCGCCGCCTCCCTCGCGCTGGCCGTCGGCTACGCCTGGTGGTCCGCGGCGCGCCGCGCGAGCTTCGTTCGGGAAGTCTCCCTGCCGCCTATCGGCAGTCTGGCCGAGCTCGAGGTGCCACTCGCGGGGGAGGGTTCCACGCCGCCCGTCGGCGAGGATCCCGCACCGCCCGCGGGGGTGGGCTCGGCGCTGCCCACGAGGTCGAGTGCGACGTCGCCCGAGGCGGCAGCGCGTTCCGCGCCGCTCACTGGGACGGGTGCCGCGACGCCCGCGGGGACGGCGGGTTCCGCACCACGCCCGGAGGCTCCACGCGGCGACCCGGTGGCCCCGCACCCGGCGACCGATCGACCGCCGGGAGACCGGCTCGGAGCCGCTGACCGGTCCTCGCAAGCGTCGGGTCCCGGTCCGGCGGCGGATGCGGACGGTCCCACGTCGGGAAGCGACGACCCTGCGCCGGAAGCGGGGGGCCCGCCAGAGCCGAACGTCGCTGACCACCGGGCCGGCCGCGACCTCCTCTTCCGCCACACCGGGCTGGACGAGAGCTTCGGCGTGGCGAGCGTCGAGCGACTTGGCGCCGGCGGACGCCGCGCGACGCCGCTGCGCTGCGACCGGGTCGACTTCGCGGGCGAGCGCGGCGTCTGCCTGACCACCGACCGCTTCTACACGACGCACGCGATCATGGTGTTCGACGGCGCGTTCGAGCCGCTGCACCGGCTGCCGCTGCACGGCGTCCCCAGCCGCGTGCGCCTCGCCCCCGACGGCCGGCTGGCCGCGGTGACGGTGTTCGTCTCCGGCCACTCGTATCTCGACGAAGGCTTCTCGACCGAGACCAGCATCGTCGACACCTACTCCGGCGAGCGCCGGATCGCCAACCTGGAGGAGCTCCGCGTCTACCGGGACGGCGCGCCGTTCCGGGCCATCGACTTCAACTTCTGGGGCGTCACCTTCGCGGCCGACGGCGACCGGTTCTACGCGACCCTCGGCACCGGGGGGACCACCCATCTCGTCGAGGGACGCGTCTCGACCCGCCGCGCGGAGGTCGTGGTCGAAGGCGTCGAGTGCCCGTCGCTGTCGCCGGACCAGAGTCGCCTCGTCTTCAAGAAGCGCCTGCCGCTCGCGACAGGGCTCGGGTGGCGGCTCCACGTCATGGACCTGCGGTCGCGCGCGGTCACCCCGCTCGCCGAGCTCCGGTCCGTGGACGATCAGGCCGAGTGGCTGGACGACTCGACGATCCTGTACGCGATCCCCGACCCCTCCGCACCCACCCCGATGGTGACCGACGTCTGGCGGGTCCCGGCCGACGGCGGCGGCGCGCCGAAGCTGCTCCTCGAGGGCGCGTCGTCGCCGGCCGTGCTCCGCCAAGCGTCTGCGCCGTAGGACGGCGCGGACTCCCGCAGTCGCGACGCGGCAACCGCATTCCCGCCACAGCTCTCGCCCGCCGCAGCCTCTACGCACACGTCGTGCGCCCCACGGATCGGCCAGCCGGGCTGCACCGGAACACCCTAAGCGGCGCCTACGTATTGACAACCGATAGGACTTGACCATAATCTATCGGATGTCGATAGGAACAACCTGGACAACGCCGCGGCCGCGTGAGGCAACGTCGCCATCGCCAACGTCTCGAGGTAGCCAATGGACATCTCCCGACCCAACGCCGCACGCAGGAAGAAGCTCCGCCAGGCGCTGTATGCCGCGACGGCGGTCATGGTGATCGTCGTCGTCCCGGTCGGCGTCTCGCGCCTGGAGCCGGCGGCGCCTCGGGTCGACCGCGACAGCGTCTACATCGACACGGTGCAGCGCGGACCGATGATTCGGCAGATTCGGGGCGCCGGCACCCTGGTGCCCGAGCAGATCCGCTGGATTCCGGCCACCACCGACGGCACCGTCGAGCGGATCGTCATCCGGCCCGGCGCCCCCGTCGCGCCCGACACCGTGATCCTCGAGCTGAGCAATCCCGAGCTGGAGCAGTCGACGCTCGAGGCGCGGCTGAACTTCGAGGCGGCCGAGGCGCGCTACAGCAACCGGCAGGTGGAGGTGCAGCGCGACCTCCTCGACCAGCGGGCGACGCTGGCCACCACCGAGGCGCAGCTCAAGTCGGCCCGGCTGCAGGCCGCCGCCGACGCGCGGCTCCACACCCGGGGCCTCGTCTCGTCCATCCAGCTCCAGCAGTCGCAGTCGGACGAGCAGGAGTACGGGACGCGCTACGCGCTCGAGCAGGAACGGCTGCAGATGGCCACCGACACCGTCGAGGCGCAGCTCGCGGTCGAGCGGGCCGAGGCCGACCGCCTGCGGACGCTGTACGAGCTGCGGCGGCGGCAGGTCGCCGCCCTGCGCGTGCGGGCCGGCCTGTCCGGCGTCCTGCAGCAGGTGCCGCTCGAGGAAGGGCAGCGCATCACCGCCGGCACGAACCTGGCGCGGGTGGGCGACCCGACGGTGCTGAAGGCCGAGCTGCGCGTGGCGGAGACCGAGGCCAGGGACGTCCAGATCGGCCAGACGGCGGCCATCGACACCCGCAACGGTGTCGTCGCGGGGCGCGTCACCCGCATCGACCCGGCGGTGGAGAACGGGACGGTGACGGTCGACGTCGCCCTCGACGGCGAGCTGCCGCGCGGCGCCCGCCCCGACCTGACGGTCGACGGCACGATCGAGCTGGAACGCATGGACGACATCCTCTTCGTCGGCCGGCCGGTGTTCGGGCAGGAGCAGAGCGAGGTCAGCCTGTTCAAGATGGAGGAGGACGGCGCTCATGCGTCCCGAACACGCGTGAGCCTCGGCCGCGCCTCGGTCAACACCGTCGAGGTGCTGGAGGGCCTGCAGCCGGGCGACCTCGTGGTCCTGTCCGACACGTCGAGCTGGGATCGGTTCGACCGGGTCCGCATCGAATAGCCCGTCTCCCGTGCCGCGGGGGACGCGCCCCGAGAAAGAGCGTCACTGTGAACGGAGGCATCCCAATGAGCCAGAACCAGCTCTCGTGCCAGTTTGGACTCCCGGACCGGGGGGTGATCTCGTCGACTCGGGCTCGTGCTCTCGCATTCGCGCCCCTGATGGCCGGTCTGATGATGGCGGCGGCGGCGCGCCCGACCTGCGGCCAGGGCCTCGACACCGTTGCCGACGCGCGGGTTGCCGGAGCCGCACGCCTCGCCGGTCAGTCGGCGCAGCCGGCCCGCCGTTTCGAGCTCACGCTCGGCGATGCCGTCCAGCGTGCTCTTGAGCAGAACCTCGACATCGCCGTCCAACGCATTCACCCACTCGTGCAGGACATGCAGGTCGCTGCCGCCGGCGCGGCGTTCCTGCCCTTCGCCTCTTCCGGCTTCGACTTCAACCAGGCCACCGCTCCCAACCGCTCCGTGTTCGACGGCGGCGGGCTCGGCGGCCGGTCCATCGTCACCGACCAGGGCGCCTACGACCTCGGGGTCGGGCAGGAGATCAGGTGGGGCGGCGGCCGCTACGACCTCACATGGAACAGCACGCGCGAGGAGTCGACCAACATCTTCTCGACCTTCAACCCGAGCTTCGGCGCGAACATGACGCTGCAGTACACGCAGCCGCTGCTGCGCGGGTTCCGCACCGACAGCCGGCGCACGCAGCTCGCCGTCGCGCGCATCGGCCGCGACATCTCCGACATCGACCTCGAGGAGACCGTCGTCAACACGCTGGCCGACGTCAGCCTCGCCTACTGGGATCTCGTCTATGCACGCGCCGCCCTCGACGTGCAGAGGCAGGCGCTGGCGCTGGCCGAGCAGTTCGTCGAGGACAACCGGTTTCGGGTCGAGGTCGGCACGATGGCGCCGATCGACGTCGTGCAGGCGGAGTCCGAAGCCGCGGCGCGACGCCAGCAGCTGGCGCAAGCGGTCGAGGCGCAGCGCACCAACGAGCTGGCCCTGAAGGAGCTCATCGTCGCGGGAACGTCCGATCGACTGTGGAACGCGGAGATCCACCCGACCGACCAGCCGCGCATCGAGGCCCTGCCGATCGACCTGCGGCAGGCCATCCAGGCGGCGCTCGACCGCCGCACCGACATCTCCCGCGCGCGACGGCAGCTCGACATCAACGAAGCCACGGTCCGCAATCTCCGCAACAGCGCCCTGCCGGCGCTCGACTTGATCGGCAGCTATCAACTCACCGGCCAGGGCGGTCCCCAGCTGATCCCCGCCGGGAACAGCTTCGAGGACCTCTTCGGAGGCACCGGCGGCGTGCTCCCCGGCGGCTACCGCGACGCGCTGGGCAGCATAGCCAACGCCGACTACCCGGTATGGAGCGTACAGCTCCGGATGAGCTACCCGCTCGGCCGGAGCGCGGACCGCGCCGCGCACGAGCGGGCCCGCCGGGAGCTGCAGCAGAACGAAGCCCAGATTCGCCGCATCGAGCTTCGGATTGCGAGCGAGGTCACCGCCGCGGCGCTCAGCATCGAGTCGATACAGCAGCGCATCGAGGCCGCGACGGCATCGCGGGAGCTGGCGGAAGAGCAGCTCCAGGCCGAGGAGAGCAAGTTCGAGACCGGCCTGTCGGCGAACTTCTTCGTCCTGCAGTCGCAACGCGATCTCGCGGCCGCGCAGGACGCCGAGCTGCGCGCGATTCTCGACTACCAGCGCGCGCTGATCGAGTTCGACCTGACGCAGCGCGCGGCCCTCGGCGGCGCCGGCATCGCCGTGATCGGCGGTGCGGCAATGCCCGGCGTCCAGGCCCCGGAATCCCGTCTGAGGTCCGGAACCTCTCTGCCCGCAGGACGTTGAACCCAACAGGAGATCCCATGTCCCGCACCGACCTCATGCGAGGCACCCTCGACCTGCTGCTCCTCCGCGCGCTCATGACCGGACCGTACCACGGGCTCGGGGTCGCGCGCCGGGTCGAGCAGATCACGGAGGGGGCGTTCCGCGTCAACCCGGGCTCGCTCTTTCCCGCACTGCACCGGCTCGAACAGAAGGGCTGGCTGACCTCGGAATGGGGACGCTCCGAAGCCAACCGCAAGGCGAAGTTCTACGAGCTGACCGCCGCCGGGCGCCGGCACACCGAGGAAGAAGCCCGCAACTGGAAGCGCGTCTCGGTCGCGATCGAGCTGGCGTTGCGCGACGTAGAAGAAGCCTGACGTCCATCGCTTACCGGCCCCTGGGCATCACGCGGGAGAAGTCGTCATGAACCGCTTGCGCATCTTCGCCGTTCGACTGCTGAATCTTGTCCGCCGCGGGTCCCTCGAACGCGAGCTCGATGCTGAGCTCCAGGCGTACGTGGAGCTGGACGCGGCCGAGAACATCCGGCGCGGCGTGGCGCCGAAGGAAGCGCGCCGCATGGCGCTCGCCCGTCTGGGAGGCCTCGACATGGTCAAGGAACAATGTCGCGACGTACACCGTTTCCGTGCCCTCGACGACCTGTGGCGGGACTTCCTGTTCGGGTTCCGCCGCCTGCGCGCGCGCCCGATTCTCGCTGGCGTGGCGATCGCGGTCCTGGCGATCGGCATCGGTGCGAACACGGTCATCTTCGCGCTGCTCGACGCTCTGCTCCTGCGTCCGCTGCCCGGCCCGGACCCCCATCGCCTGGCCGTCGTGTTCACGAGCGATTCCTCGAGCGGGCAGCCGAGCGCGAACTCGTATCCGGACTTTCTCGACATTCGCGAGTCCACCGGCGACGTGTTCGAGCAAGTCACCCTGGCGTCTCTCAACCCTGTCGGCGTCCGCATCGGCGGAGGAGACCCCCGGGTCATGTCCGCCCAGATAGTGGAGCCCAACTACTTCGATACGATGGGGTTGAGGCCGGTCCATGGGCGTGCGTTCGAGGCGGCCGAGACCAGCCCGGTCGCCGTGATCAGCAACGGCGTGTGGCTCTCGGAGTTCAGCGGCGATCCGTCGGTGCTGGGCCGCGCAATCACCGTCAACGGGTTGCCGTTCACCGTCGTGGGCGTGGCGCCCGTCGAGCTGGCGGGCCTGTACGGCGGCACGCAAGGCCTCCTCCGCGTCGACGTCTGGTTGCCCGCGGCCTTCGAGCAGTCGGTACGGCTGGGTGACGCCAGGCAGGAGCGGCGCGGCTCGCGCGGTTACGACATCGTCGGCCGGCTGCGCGAGGGCGTCGGGATCGACGAGGCCCAGGCGCGTCTGGCCGTCGTCGGTCGACGTCTTCATCAGTCGTACCCCGAGTCTTGGACGGGTCTCTCCGGGCAGCCGCGAGCCCTGACGATCCGGGCAGCGAACGAAGCACGCCTGCCCTCTTTCGCCTTCGGGCCTCTGGCCGTCCTGTCGGGACTGGTCGGCACTTTCCTGCTCATCGTCTGCGCCAACATCTCGGGCCTTCTGCTCGCCGACGCGGCGGTCCGCCGTCGCGAGATGTCGATTCGGCAGGCCCTGGGCGCGAGCCGGTTCAGACTGGTCCGGCAGGTCGCCGTGGAGAGCCTCGGTCTCGGTCTGGTCGCGGGGGGGCTGGGCGTCGCCGCGGCGGCGGTCGCCATCAGCTTCGTGACGTTGCCGGTATCGGACCTGCCGTTGCCCCTGCCCCTGCAACTGAACCTCGAGCCCAGTTGGCGCCTGCTCGCGGCCGCGCTGGTCGCGTCGTCGGGCGTCGGCCTCCTGGTGGGGTTTCTTCCCGCGCTGTACGCAACCCGGGCCAGGCTCCGCCTCGGCCGATTCTCACAGACGAGGCTGCGCAACGCGCTGACTGCGATGCAGGCGACCGCCGCCGTCTTTCTCCTGATCATCGCGGGGGCGTTCGCGCGCAGCATCGTGGCCGCGTACGCAATCCCGCTCGGCTACGACTCGGACGAGCTGGCGCTCGTCACCGTCGATCTGGAGGCGGCCGGGTACTCCGAAGATCGCGGTCGCGCGTATCTCCGACAGGTGTTCGAGCAGGTGCCGACGGCCGAGGCATCGGAAGCGCCGTTCCTGTCGCTCCAGGCGCAGCGACGTCGTGGCATGGATGTCGACGGGTATCGGCCCCGGGCTGGAGAGGACCTGGGCGTGTACGCGAACGTCGTCAGTCCCGGTTACGTCCGCTCGATGGGGGTGCCCCTCCTTCGCGGTCGGGACCTGGAACCCGGAGAGCGAAACGCGGTGCTCGTCAACCAGGCGTTCGTCGAGCGGTTCTGGTCCGATCGGAATGCCGTCGGCAGTCGACTGCGCCGACTGACCCGGGATCAGTTGCTTCGTCAAGTACGGGGCGGTCCCGACGCACGTTCCACCGGTTCCCCGTGGTCGACCGTGGTCGGCGTGGTCGACGACGGCCATTTCGTGTCGTTTCGAGAGGATGCGGTTCCCGTCGTGTTCGAGTCCATGGAGGACGTCTACACCCCTCAGGTCACGTTCCACATCCGGGGCGCATCGGCCGAAGCGGCACGAGAGGGCATTGGCCGAATCGATCCCGGCGTGCCCGTCGTGAACGTGGCGACGATGACGGAAATGGTCGACACGGCGCTGTTGCCCGCGCGGATTGCGGCCGTCGTGAGCGGCTTCGTCGGGGCCGGCGGCCTGCTGCTCGCGTGCATCGGGCTCTTCGGCACGCTGAGCTACGTCGTGGCGCTGCGCGGCCCGGAGATCGGCCTCCGCATCGCGCTCGGGGCCCGGCCGCTGCAGATCATCCGGCTCGTCGCCGGGAGCGCGAGCGTGAAGCTGGTGACGGTCGGCGTCGTCGTCGGAGCGGGACTGGGAAGCGGTGTCTCGCCGCTGCTTCAGTCGCAGTTCTCCCGCGCCGGCGGCGTGGACCCGGTCGCGCTCGCAGGGGCGGCGGCGTGCCTCGCGCTCGTGGCATCCGTCGCCGTCGGCCTGCCGGTCTCGCGCGCCCTCCGGATCGATCCTGCGGAGGTCTTGCGCGTCGAGGAGTAGGTGCGGGGGCAATGGGTCCGGTCGAAGCAGGGGAAGGACACCATGACCATGAAGAACACGCAGATCGTGCTCGTTGCCACCGCGCTGATGGGCGTGGCCGGCGCGGCCGCGGGCCAGGAAACCGAGGAGCTCGTGCGCACCATCCCGATGGAACCCGGAGGACGATTGACGCTCCGCAACGTCGAGGGCGAGATCACCGTGACCGGGGTGGACGGTGACGACCTGACGATTCGGGCGACGAAGCGGACGAGCCGACGCGGGGGCGACGACGACGCGTTGACCCGGGTCGAGATCGAGGAGCGAGGCAACCGGGTGATCTCCACCGGCGAAGACGGAACAGCGACTGGTGAGTTGGCGCCCTTCGCGGAGGAGTCGCCATGAGCCGCTTGCGGATCTTCGCCGTTCGCCTGCTGAATCTGTTCCGCCGCGGGCCATTCGAACGCGCGCTCGATGCAGAACTCCAGGCGTACCTGGAGCTGGACGTCGACGAGAACATCCGGCGCGGCATGGCTCCGAAAGAAGCGCGCCGCACGGCGCTGGCCCGCTTGGGAGGCCCGGAAATGATCCCGATCAAGGAACAATGCCGCGACGTACACCGCTTCCGCGCCGCCGCCGACCTGTGGCGGGACTTCCAGTTCGGGTTCCGGCGCCTGCGCGCGCGCCCGATTCTCGCCGGCGTGGCGATCGCGGTGCTGGCCATCGGCATCGGTGCGAACACCGTCGTCTTCTCGCTGGTCGAAGCCCTGCTCCTGCGTCCCTCGCCCGGCGCGGACCCGCATCGGTTGGCCGTGGTGTCCACGAGCTACGGCGGCCTACAGGCTCTGAACTCCTATCCGGACTATCTCGATATTCGCGAGTCCACGCGCGACTTGTTCGAGCACGTCACCGCCATGTCTCTCACTCCGGTCGGCGTACGGTTCGGCGGAGAGACCCGGGTCATGTCCGCCCGCATAGTGGAGCCCAACTACTTCGATACGATGGGCCTGAGGCCGGTCCTCGGGCGCGGGTTCGAGGCGTCCGAGACCAGCCCCGTCGCGGTCATCGGACACGGAACGTGGCTTTCCGAGTTCGGCGGCGATCCGTCGGTGCTGGGCCGTGCGTTGGTCATCAACGGGTCGCCCTTCACCGTCGTGGGGGTGGCGCCGGCCGAGCTGGCTGTCACGCGAGACCTCGTCCGCGTCGACGTCTGGCTGCCCACGGCCTTCGAGCAATCGGTACGGCTCGGTGACGCCCGACAGGAACAGCGGGGCACCCGTGGCTACGGCATAGTCGGTCGACTGCACGACGGCGTCACGATCGACGAGGCACGGACGCGCGTGGCGGTCGTCGGTCGACGCCTCCAGCAGGCATATCCCGACGAGTGGACGGGCCCCTCCGGACAGCCGCTGGCCCTGACGGTCAGAGAGGCGAACGACGCCCGCCTGCCCTTTTCCGTATACGGGCCGCTGGCCGTGCTGACCGGGCTGGTCGGCACGCTCCTGCTCATCGTCTGCGCCAACATCTCGGGCCTCCTGCTCGCCGACGCGTCGTTTCGCCGTCGCGAGATGTCGATTCGACGGGCTCTGGGCGCGAGCCGGTTCAGACTGGTCCGGCAGGTCTCCGTGGAGAGCCTCGGCCTCGGTCTGGCCGCGGGGGGCCTGGGCGTTGCGGCGGCGGCGGTCGCCGTCAGGTTCGTTGCGCTGCTGGTGTCGGACCTGCCCCTGCCGGTCCCGCTGCAGCTTGACCTCGAGGCCGGCTGGGGCCTGCTCGCGGCGTCGCTGGCCGTGTCATCGGGCGTCGGCCTCCTCGTCGGGTTCCTTCCGGCCCTGTACGCCACTCAAGCCAGGCCGCGTCTCGGAGGGTTCTCGCAGACGAGGCTGCGCAACACCCTGACCGCGATGCAGGCGACCACCGCCGTCTTTCTCCTCATCATCGCGGGATCCTTCGCGCGCAGTATCGTGACCGCGTACGCCGTCCCGCTCGGCTACGACGCCGCTGGGCTGGCGCTCGTCACCGTCGATCTGGAGGCGGCCGGGTACTCCGAAGATCGCGGTCGCGCGTATCTCCGACGCGTGTTGGAGCAAGTGCCGATGGCCGAAGCATCAAGAGCGCCGTTCCTGTCTCTCCAGGCGCTGCGATTCTTTATCGTGGATGTCGACGGGTACCGATTCGGGCCCGGAGAGGACCCGCTGATAAACGTGAACGCCGTCAGTCCCGGTTACGTTCGCCTGATGGGCGTGCCCCTCCTTCAGGGTCGGGATCTCGAACCCGGAGAGAAAAACGCGGTGCTCGTCAACCGCGCGTTCGCGGAGCGGTTCTGGCCCGGGCAGAATGCCGTCGGCAGGCGACTGCGCGGACGTTCCACCGGCGGCCTCCCGTGGTCGACGGTGGTCGGCGTGGTCGAAGACGGCCAGTTCGTGCCGTTTCGAGAGGATGCGGTTCCCGTCGTGTTCGAGTCCACGGACGACGTCTACTCCGCTCAGGTCACGTTTCACATCCGGGGCGTATCGACCGAAGCGGCACGAGACGGCATCGCTCGAATCGACCCGGGCGTGCCCGTCGTGAACGTGGCGACGATGACCGAAATGGTCGGCACGGCGCTGTTGCCGGCGTGGATCGGGGCCGTCGTGAGCGGCTTCGTCGGGGCCGGCGGCCTGCTGCTCGCGTGCATCGGACTCTTCGGCACGCTGAGCTACGTCGTGGTGCAGCGGGCCCCGGAGATCGGTCTCCGCATCGCGCTCGGGGCCCGGCCGCTGCAGATCATCCGGCTGGTGGCGGGGAGCACGAGCGTGAAGCTGGCGACGGTCGGCGTCGTCGTCGGAGCTGCACTGGGCAGCGGCGTCTCGCCGCTGCTTCAGGCCCAGTTCTCCCGCGCCGGCGGCGTGGACCCGGTCGCGCTGGCGGGGGCGGCGGCGTGCCTCGTGCTGATGGCATCCGTCGCCGTCGGCCTGCCGGTCGCGCGCGCCCTCAGGATCGATCCCGCGGAGGTCTTGCGCGTCGAGGAGTAGGTGCGGGCAATCGCTGGGCGACCTGCTCGGCGGCGGCCGTCTCCGGTGCCGGCTGCCGTGTCTCTCGGGCACGTCCGCCAGCACCGCATGGACACGCGCACAACGCCGATCGCCTCCCGCGGCCTGAGTCCGTACTGCCGCGGGTGCCGCCGGCTTTCAGGAGTCTCAAGGAGGATCCAGCCAATGAACGACGCAGCCCAGCCCCTGATTCGCCTCGACAAGGTGACGAAGGTCTTCTTCACGGACGAAGTCGAGACCCATGCCCTCGCGGAGATCGACCTCGACATCTACCCCGGCGAGTACATCGCCATCTCGGGACCGTCCGGCTGCGGAAAGTCGACGCTGCTGTCGATTCTCGGGCTGCTCGACTCGCCGTCCGACGGTCAGTACCAGTTGAACGGCCGGCCGGTGGCGAGCCTCAGGATGTCGGGCCGCGCCCGGACCCGGAACCGCGAGATCGGCTTCATCTTCCAGAGCTTCAACCTGATCGGCGACCTCACCGTCTACGAGAACGTCGAGCTGCCCCTGACCTACCGCGGGATGCGCCCCGCCGAGCGGCGGCAGCGGGTGGACGAGGCCCTCGAGAAGGTCGAGATGGCTCACCGCGCCAGGCACCTGCCCAGCCAGCTCTCCGGCGGCCAGCAGCAGCGGGTGGCGGTGGCCCGCGCCGTTGCCGGCCAGCCCTCGATCGTGCTCGCCGACGAGCCGACCGGCAACCTCGACTCGAAGAACGGCGAGTCGGTCATGCAGCTTCTCGCGGGCCTGCACGCCGAGGGGTCGACCATCTGCATGGTCACCCACGACCCGCGCTACGCCCAGCACGCCAGCCGCGAGGTGCACCTGTTCGACGGGCAGGTGGTGGACGGCGTCCAGGGTGAGAGCTGAGGTCCGTCGGGGTTCCGGCGCACGTGGCAACTCCGTGCGGCGTGCTGCCCGGCGGCGCGCCCGACCTGGTCGGGCTCCGCGAGCGGCCGGCTGCGGCGCGGTGGCCCGTCAGGGGCCGCGCGGCATCAGGACATAATGGGATATGGCTGAGAGACCGACGGACATCCCGCGCGGCGCGCGCGCCCCCGGCTACCCCCGTGCCCCCGGACATCGCATCGCCTTCGTGCCCCGCCACGTCCGCGTGCGCGTGGCCGCGGGCGGGACCGAGATCGCCGCGACCACCGACGTCGTGGCCCTCGAGGAGAAGGGGTACCCGACGCGCCACTATCTGGCCCGCGACGGCGTCGACATGTCCCGCCTGGAGAAGACGGGCAAGACGACGTTCTGCCCCTTCAAGGGGCTGGCCACCTACTACCTGATCCACGGCCCCGAAGGCGAGGTCCGCGACGCCGCGTGGAGCTACGAGCAGCCGTATCGCGAGGCCGAGCTCGTGCGCGACCGCCTCGCGTTCGATGCGGACGCGGTGAAGGAGACGGTCGGCTCGACGCCGTGACCGGGTCACGGCGGGGGTCGAGGCGCCGGTCACCAAGGGGCTGACAGCCCGTGGCGAAAGCCGAGCGTCGGCGGCGCCACCGACGGGGTCTCGAGATCCGGAGGCTGGATGTCGACCGTCAGGCCCCACTCGAACCGCGACCGGAGCCGTTCCTCGAGGAATCGGACCGGGGCGCCGGCCTCGCGCCCGGCGTGAGAGAATCCGTTCGTGCGTTTCGCGACGACGCGCTGGAGCATGGTGCTCGCGGCCGGCGCTGGTCCGTCAGAACGCGCCGACCGGGCCCTCGCGGAGCTGTGCGCCGGCTACTGGCATCCCCTCTACGCCTACGCTCGGCGGCGCGGCTACGACCCGGACGACGCCTGCGACCTCACCCAGGCCTTCTTCGCGCGACTCATCGAGCAGCGGTCACTTGCAACCGCGGACCCGGTGCGCGGGCGGTTCCGCAGCTTCCTGCTCACCTCCATGAAGAACTTCCTCGCCAGCCAGTGGCGGCGAGAGTCCGCGGCAAAGCGCGGCGGCGGCGCGGACCTCGTGTCCATCGACGCGACCGATGCAGAGAACCGCTATCGGGTCGAGCCGGCCGACAACCGTACGCCCGAGGCGGAGTACGAACGGCGCTGGGCGCTCGCCCTGATCAGGCGGGCGTTGAACGACGTGCGGCGCGGCTACGCCGACCGGGGACAGATCGAACTCTTCGGCGCTCTCAAGGCGTACTTGGCCGCCGACATCGGAGAGGTGCCCTACGACGAGCTGTCTCGGCGGCTCGACCGGAGCGAGGCGGCCCTGCGGACGGCGCTGTCGCGGCTGCGCGCGCGCTGGCGGACCCGGCTGCGCGAGGTCGTCGCGGAGACGGTCAAGGACGAGCACCTGGTCGATGACGAACTCACCGATCTCGTCCGGGCCCTCGCCCCGCTGCGTGAGGGCGAGTCGCGCCGGCGCCTGTAACAGCGCGCGGGGAATCGCGTAGCAACCGGCATGACCGATACACGAACCTGTTCCCGTTGCCACGCCGAGATCCCCGCCGATGCGCCACCCGGAGTTTGTCCCGCGTGCGCGCTGCGCGCCGGGCTCGGCCCGGAGACCTCACCCGAGGCCACCCGGCAGCAAGCAGCTCCCGGCGGGCTCCCGAGCCCCGAGGAGCTGCGCCGCCGGCTCCCCGACCTCGACGACTTCGAGCTGATCGGCCCCGGCGGCATGGGGACGGTCTACCGGGCGAGGCACAAGCCCCTGGACCGTCCCGTCGCGGTGAAGGTGCTCCACGCCCACCTGCAGGACGACCCGTCGTTCGCCGAGCGCTTCGCCCGCGAGGCGCGGACGATGGCGCGCCTCGACCATCCGCACATCGTCCGGGTCTACGACTTCGGACACCGGGAGGGCCTCTACTACCTCGTGATGGAGCTCGTGGACGGGGTGAGCCTGCGGCAGGCGCTGGCCGACGGCGGGTTCACCCCGGCGCAGTCCCTCGCGATCGTGCCGCGCATCTGCGAGGCGCTGCAGTACGCGCACGACCAGGGGGTGGTGCACCGCGACATCAAGCCCGAGAACATCCTGCTCGACCGCTCCGGGTCGCCGAAGATCGTCGACTTCGGCCTCGCCCTGCTGACCCGATCGGCCACCGAGACGCGTCTGACCCGGCAGGCCCGCGTGCTGGGCACCCCGCACTACATGGCGCCCGAGCAGATCGAGCGCCCCGCCGAGGTGGACCACCGCGCCGACATCTACGCCCTCGGGGTCGTCTTCTACGAGATGCTGACCGGCGAGCTGCCGCTCGGCCGCTTCCCCCCGCCGTCGCAGAGGGTCGAGATCGACGTCAGCCTCGACGAGGTCGTGCTGCGCACCCTCGAGAAGGAGCCGCGCCGGCGGTACCAGCACGCGCGCGAGCTGAGCCGCGACGTCGAGCGGTCGGCGACCGCAGCCGGGACCCCGCACGATCGGCGTCCGCCGCCGGAACGGGGCTGGACCCCCACCCGCCGGGGCCGGCGGCGCGGCCGGCGGCCGCGGCGTCCCGACTTCGAGTACCGATCGAGCCGGACCGTCTGGGGCCTGCCGCTGATCCACGTCGCCCACAACCACGATCGCGACGGCTGGCACGACACGCCGGCGGGCGTCGCCCGGGGCATCGTCGCCATCGGCGACATGGCGATCGGACTCGTCGCCATCGGCGGGATCGCCCTGGGCGGCGTCGCGATCGGCGGCATGCCGGTCGGCTTCATCAGTCTCGGCGGCATGGCGTTCGGGCTGCTGATGGCCGTCGGCGGATTGGCGGCGGGGGTGTTCGCGGCCGGCGGCATGACGTTCGGGGTGGTGGCGACCGGCTTCCGTGCAAGGGCCCTGCTGGACCTGACGCCCGAAGCGATGCAGTGGGTGTCGTTCGCCGCCTGGGGACTGGCCACCGCCGTGGTGACGGCAATCGCGGCGGGACTGATAATCTGGTGGCGCGACGCCGATGACGGCGACGCCGGCGACGCCGCGACGTGACCACTACGACGCGGGAGACCGCCTTGGGGCGGTCCGCATGCTGAAAGCAATCCCGTATCGCCTCTGGTAGACGACATGGCCTCCGAGACACTCTACGACGCGGCATTCCCCTTCGCCGACGACGTCCTCGCGTTGCCGGTCGAGGACATCGAGCGAGCGGCACGGTGGTACGCCGACCGGTTCGGTCTCGTCGAGGTCGAGCGGCGCGACGACCCCGTGCCGACGGTGATTCTGGAACGCGACGGCGTGCGCATCGGCTTCGCGGTCAACGGCGGCGATCCTGGCAACGAGGGAGCCGCCATCCGGGTGACGGACATCCGCCGGGCCCGCGACGAGCTGGAGGCCAACGGCGTCAAGACCGCCAACTGGCGCGTGGACGAGCGTGACGGCGAGCGGTACCAGGTCTTCTTCGTGGTCGCGCCGGACGGGCTCTGCTACTACTTTCATCAACCGATTGGTCGTGCCGACAAGTAGGCCCGAACCGGCCGTCGCGCCCGCGGAGCGCATGGCCGAATGGACGCGGCAAGTGTGGACCGAGCACGTTGTCGGCGTCCTCGACCACGGGAACGGGTGCCGAGCCCGGCCATAGGCGCCGCATGCCGCCTCCACGCATCCTGCTGATCTTCGCGCATCCGGACGACGAGAGCTTCATCGCCGCCGGTCTGGTACGCGGCCACGCCGACCGCGGCGCACGAACGGCGCTCGTGACCGCGACCCGCGGCGATGCCGGACGCGTCGGCGATCCGCCTCTGTGCGACCGGGCAGAGCTGCCGGCCGTCCGCGAGGCCGAGCTCCGCCGGGCCGCCGCCGTCCTCGGCATCTCCGACGTGCAGCTGCTCGACTACCGCGACAAGCACTTGGCCGAGGCGCCGGCGAACGGCATGCGTGAAGCCCTGGTCCGGCGCATCCGGGGGCACCGGCCGCATCTGGTGATCAGCTTCGATCCCAATGGGATGAACGGCCATCCCGATCATGTCGCCATCGCCCGGTTCACGATCGACGCAATCGCGGCGGCGGCCGATCCGCGGTGGATGGCCGCGGCCGGGCGGCCGTACCGAGTGCCTCGTCTTCTCTGGACCACGCCGGTCCCGCCGTGGGAAGTGACGCGGCCGCGGAATCTTGGCCGCGAGCCGGGCGTCGACTTCGTGGTCGACGTGTCGGCGCAGCGGGCGGCGAAGGCGGCCGCGCTGCGGGCCCATCGCACGCAGCACGTCCCGATCGATCGCTGCTTCTTCAGCAAGCCGGACGTCGACCGAATCCTGAGCGTCGAAGTGTTCAGGCAGGCGTGGGGCCCGCCGTTGCGGCGTGTTCCCGAGAACGATGTGCTGGCCGGAATCGACCTGTCGGAGCCGACCCCGTAGAAGGCCGCAACGAGACGCGTCCACCCTCCGTGCGGCGGGAGCCTCGATCCGCCGGGGCCCTCCAACAACCAGTGTGGCGCCGCGATTCGCTCCCGTCGACGGCCTACTCCTGTACCGTCAGATAGGCGAGCCGGTCGCCGCGGTACGACCCCGGCCACACAGTCCGTGGCCGATGCGGACCGCGGTGGTGGACGACATGAACCTGTTCGATGGCGGACTCTCACCAAGCGATCGGCGAATGACTCACTCGTCGGGCTCTATTGCCTCGAGGAGGAGGTACATGCCCGACGATGGATTGTCTTTCGGGAATTCCCTTCCGTCACCTGCGTGCTTGTCAGTCAAGGCACGCGCACGTCGAGCCGCATCGGCTCGCCGCGGCATGTACTGCGAGCCGTCCAGGCCTTTGCCCGAACTCTTGTCGTGCTCGCGACGCAGTCTCCTCGCATCGTCGTTATTGAGCCAAGCCGTGTGGCTCTCGAAATGGAGCGCCAGCCACAGCTCGAAGCATGGGTTCGAAATGGCAAGGCGGACGTCGCTCACTTCGGCCTTGGTCTTGGCTTCAGAAAGTCCAGGATGATTTCGAGGCCATTCGACGTCGAAGAGACACCACACCTGGTCGATCTCGCCTTGCTCTTGGGAACTGCGCGATCGGGCGTCGGCGGCCGCGTTGACCAAAGTCAACGGCACTCCACCGCTTGCCTCTATGCGGAGATCGACTGACGCCGAGTCGCGGACCGCCGGCTCCCGTTTCAATGCGTCGATGTAGTCGGGCTCAGTCTTGGTGCCTTCGCAAAACACCAGGAAAGTCCGCCTGGGGGTACGAAACTCGACCCTGCGGCGCAGCGAGCGTTCCTTGTAGGGCCTGCGTCGCCTCTGACCAGTCGGTTTGCCTTTAGCCATGGCCATCGCGAGGCTGAGAAACTAGCCCCAAGGCTCTGCGGACTGCGACCTGGTCGACTGCGGGAACGGCTCCGAACCTGCCTTGGAGGTAGGCTCTCTCCAGGTTCAGGGACCTCCTCACGCGCTCCCCCCCAAACTCGGCCAGACCAACGAGGCGAGTGGTGGCGTCAGCCGTCTTCTCGGTGAGCCAGACCTCGTCGCGGTTCAGGTTATTCAGCAGGGACGTGTCGTGGGACGTGAACACGAGTTGAGCTCCGCGAGTATTGGTCTGGGGATCCTGGAACATCTCGATCAGTCGGACCGAGAGCCGGGGATGAAGACTTGCATCGATCTCATCGAGCAAGAGGATCCGACCGTTGCGGAGTGCCGCCAACGCGGGACCTATCAGACGGAACCAGGTCTGGGTCCCGGCAGACTCTTCCTCCAACTCGAAAGCAACCCGTTCACGTTCTCCCCGATGGACGAAGCCAGGCCGGCGACGAGGTCCCCTGGGGCCCGCGGAATGTTCTTCGATCGTCACGAAATCGTCGATTCCAGGGTCCGCGAAACGTAGCAAGTCCATGGCGAGGCTTGGATCCGTCGCCGCCGATCGCCCGTCCGGCGTCCCGACGAGCGGTGTCTCAGATGCCTCAGCTACTTCAGCTCCCCCCAACAACAAGCGGGTCGTAGAGTCCATCAAGCCGGCGACACCGAATCGAAGGAGCCTTCTTCTTCGGATTCCGAGTATGCCCATTCTCCCCAGGACTTGCCCGACGCTTCCGAAGACGGAACTACCGACCCGCCGCGCGGCGGAGAGTGCCAGCGTCGTTGGAGTAAGCAACTCGCGTATTCCCCGGACTCCGTCGAGGTCGCGGCGGAAGTCGATCTCCTGCTTTTCGCGAGTAAAGAGGTTTCGCCGACGCCTCTCGGGGTAGCTGTCCAGGCGCTCGGACAGCACGACGGAGTCATCCACCTTGAGCCCGTAGACGAATCGGACACCGTCCGCTACCAGATCCAGTTCGAATTCCGTTGGGGAGTCAGGCCCCCTGCCGAACCGGTGAGCATCGCGCGGAATGTAGTCCTCCCAACCTCGAAGCGACGTGGCAACGGCCATCGACAGCCAAGCCATAGCTTCGAGCACGTTGGACTTGCCCGACGCGTTGGGCCCGTAGATTCCGGCGACGGTCAGGACGCGTTCCGGCAGGCTGTCGAACCCTCGCGTCGCCGCCCGGTCCTCGTCGACGGCGATCAACGACAGCTCAACCGGCTCAAGAATCGAACGGTGGTTCGAGACCCGGAATCGCAACAGCATGAACACAGTCTAGCACAGAATTTACACTTTCAGGCCGGATTTCGCTCAAATCGTTCGAAATCGGGCATGAGAACGCAGAACAGGGTCTCCATGCACCGCACCGACAGCTCACAGCGGAGCGTTGGCGACCAAGGCGGGAGCACTTCGCCCTCAAGGCCGCGCCTCCGGTAGGACGCCTGAACCCGGGGCGCTGGGGAAACGCGACGACCATGCGTGCAACGCGCACGTCCGCCGTCACGAACGCGCGCGCAGCTGCTACTCCGGCGCCGGCAGGTACGCGAGCCGATCGCCCCGGTACGACCCGAGCCACAGCTCGTCGCCGATGCGGAGCGCGGTGGTGGACGAGATGAACCCGTTCATGGCCGGGTGCACGAAGATCCGCTCGACCTCGAGGGTCTCGGGGTCGACGGCGGCGACGTTGCTCGTCTCCAGGGTCGGCTCGCGGGGGTCGGTGATGGAGTTGCCGTCCCGGTCGGTGTGGCCGGCGGCGTAGATGACCGAGCCGTCGAGGGCCATGCGCAGGTTGTCGGGCCGGAACCCGAGGTCGATGACGTCCTTCCGCACCGGCTCGACGCCGCGCGACAGGCGGGTCAGCTTCTCCTCGGCCCAGCCCGCGATGAAGAGGGTCTCGCCGTCCGCAGACACCTCGATGCCGTTCGGCGCCGTGTCCTCGCTCTCGGGCAGCACCGCCCAGCCGCTGTCGGCCTGCCACTCCCACACCCCGATGCCGGCGTTGGTGGTGGCGAAGCCGCCGCCGGGCAGGGCGACGACCGAGTTCAGGCGGGCGCCTTCCGGCGCCACCGCGCAGCCGGTCCAGGCCAGGGTCGGCGGACCGTCCCCGGCGTCGACCTCGAAGAACTCGATCGACTCGCGGGTGCCGTGATGGACGACGAGCAGCGTGTGGGCGTCGTCGGACCCCGGCGCGAGGTAGAGCCCGTGATACACGGACCCGGCCGGGTCCGCAAGGTCGAGCGGACCGGGGCAGTCGGGATACGCCTCGGCGTCGAGCCGCATCTCGCTGTCGGGCGTCGGGAAGAGCACCGTCCTGGTCTTGTCGCCCACGTTCACGAGGTTGATGCGGCCGCCCTCGCGGGCGCCGGAGACGATGGCCCATTCCGCGCCGGGGACGACCACGATGTCCTCGGGGCTGACCATGTCGCAGATGAACCGCACGTCGCCGACCGGGTCGCAGGGGTGCTCGCCGGTGACCGCGAACTGCGGCGGCGCCGGCGCGGCGTCCGCGGCCGGCTCCGGCTGCGGCTCCGGAGCGCCGCAGCCCACCGCGACCATCGTGACCAACCCGAATGCTGTCAGCTTCGCCGCGCTCATGACGTCCCTCCTCCCAGATACAGTGGGCGACAGGATACCACCGCGGGGCTATGATTCTCGTGCTCCCGGGCCGGGAGGTTGCGCCGGGAAAGGCCCGTATCCGGAAAGGGAAGGGGAACGATGGACATGAAGCGCATCTGCGGCGTGGTCCTCGTCGTGATGGCGGTCGTGGTCGCCGGTCACACCATCGTCGAGCCGCTCTACTACACGTCCACGGAGGAGAGCCCCTACAGTCCCGTGTGGGGCGTCCTGGGCTGGCTGATGTTCGCGCCTCTCGCCCTGGGCGTGGCGTTCGGCTACGTCCGCAAGAAGGCGGTCGAGAGCGGCGGTGGCGGGGATGCGGTCACGCGCGAGCTCGTCGCCGCCAACGTGCACTTCTACGGCGGCCTGTTCTTCGGCATCATGTTCGCTTTCAACTGGTTCGCCCAGATCACCCCCACGTTCACCGCACTGGGAGCCGACACCGTCTCGCTCGTGTGGATCATCCTCGACGCCGGGCTGCCGCTGCTGTGGGGCGCGATGGGCATTCACCTGCTGCGCGGCGACGGAGACTAGCAGCCCGTGGTGGAACCCCGCGTTGCACCGCAGCGGTCCGGCTCGGACCCGTGCGACGGCAGCGGGCCGAAGTGGCATAATCCGGGCGATGCGCTACCCCCCGCTCACGCGACGCCAGCTCCTGCAGAGCGCCGCCGCCGGGATCGCCGTCACCGCGGCGGCGCGACCTGTCCCCGCGGCGGCCGTGAACATGACCACGCAGCGAGACGACATCGGACCGTACGCGGACGGCGTGCTGCCGCCCGGCGTCCGCTCCCGCTTCGTCGCCGGCATCAACGGCATCCGCATGCACGTGCTGGAGGCCGGGTCGAAGGCCGGCGCGCGCGGGGGCGTGCTGCTGCTGCACGGCTTCCCCGAGCTCGCCTACAGCTGGCGGCGGCTGATGCCGGCCCTCGCGGCGGCCGGGTTCCACGTGATGGCGCCCGACCTGCGCGGCTACGGCCGCACCGACGGCACCGGCGTCGGCTACGACGACGACCTGCGCCCGTTCCGGATGCTGAACGAGGTGCGCGACATGCTGTCGCTGGTGGCGGCGTTCGGCTACCGCGAGGTCCACCTAGCCGGCCACGACTTCGGGTCGCTGGTGGCGTCGTGGTGCGCGGTGGCGCGGCCCGACGTGTTCCGCTCCGTCGTCCTGATGAGCGCGCCGTTCGGCGGCACCGCGACCCTGCCGTTCGACACCGCCGACGCGCCCGCGGCCGCCGGGGGAGCCCCCGCGCCCGACATCGACGCCGGCCTCGCGAGCCTCGACCCGCCGCGCTGGCACTACCGGCGCTTCTACGCCACCCGCGGGGCCAACGACGACCTGTGGCGGGCGCCGCAGGGGGTGCACGACTTCCTGCGCGCCTACTACCACATGAAGAGCGGCGACTGGAGCGGCAACCGCCCCGAGCCGCTCCGCGAGTGGTCGGCGGCCGAGCTGGCCAGGCTCCCCCGCTACTACGTCCTCGATCTCGGCCGGGGCATGGCCGAGTCGGTGGCCGAGCACATGCCCTCGCCGGCCGAGATCGCCGCCTGCGAGTGGCTGCCCGACGAAGAGCTGCGGGTATACAGCGGCGAGTACGAGAGGACCGGGTTCCAAGGCGGGCTGCAATGGTACCGCAGCGTGGCCTCGGTGTCGTCCATCTTCGGCGGCGGCGTCAACGCCGACCTGCAGGTCTTCGCCGACCGCACCATCGACCAGCCGTCGATGTTCATCGCCGGCGCGCGCGACTGGGGCATCCACCAGCGCCCGGGGGCGCTGGAGCGAATGAACGGGCAGGCCTGCACCGACATGCGGGGCCTGCACCTGCTCGACGGGGCCGGGCACTGGGTGCAGCAGGAAAGCTGGCCGGAGGTCAACCGGCTGGTGCTCGACTTCCTCCGCCCGCTGTGACGACGCACGTCATGACAAGGGAGCCCTCGGTTTCGCCCACCGACGAGCAACACGCGTCGTCGACCTGCTGCGCGGGCGGCCGGAGGGCGAGGAGTCTGGAACGCGCCGCGCTGCGCGAGCTTCTCGCCCGGCGGCGGGAGGGTGAGTTCGTCCCCGCGGAAGACATGGATCGCCGAGTGTCCCGCGTAGTCGCCGCGAGACGCCACTCGCATGGACTTCCGTCTTGAGTTCAGAGGCTGAACAGCCTCTCCACCCGTACGACATTTTGCCCGCGCGACATCCGCCCTTCACCGCAACGTCATACGGTTCTCCGTAAGATCGCTGCAGGAGGTGTCGGAGATGATTCGTCGTACGTCATTGAGGATTGCAGCGGCGCTCGCTCTCGCCGCGGTACTGGGGACGGCCGCCGACGCGCGGGCGCAGAACGCCACCACCGGGACGCTCGGCGGCGTGGTGCGCGACGCGCAGCTGGGGGTGTTGCCGGGCGCGAGCGTCGTCGCCGTCCATGCCCCGACCGGGACCCGGTACGAGGCATTCACCAGAGCCGACGGCCGCTTCGACCTGCTGAACGCGCAGGTCGGCCCCTACGATCTCGAGATCGCCCTCGGCGGGTTCGGCACGCGGGCGCTGTCGGGCGTCGTCGTCACCCTCGGCGAGGCGACCGAGGTGCCCGTCAACCTGCAGCTCGCCACCGTCACGGAGACGGTGGAGGTCACCGCCGAGGCGAGCGCCGTCTTCTCGCCGTCGCGATCGGGCACCACGGCCGGCATCGAGTCGGGCGTCATCGAGGCCCTGCCGACCCTCGAGCGCAGCCTCCAGGACTTCGCGCGCACCAACCCGTTCTTCGTCAAGACCAACAGCAACGCCAACGCCGAGAGCTTCCTGAGCATCGCGGGACGGAGCGGCCGCTACAACAACATCCAGATCGACGGCGCCGTCAACAACGACCTGTTCGGGCTCGCCGCCCAAGGGACGCCGGGGGGCCAGGCCAACACCGAGCCGATCAGCCTCGACGCGGTCAGCGAGCTGCAGCTCGTGGTGGCGCCCTACGACGTGCGCCAGAGCGGTTTCTCGGGGGGCGGCGTCAACGTCATCACCCGCGGCGGCTCGAACCGCTTCAGCGGCACCGCCTACCTCTACAGCCGCAACCAGGGACTGGTCGGCCACGGCGCCGACGACGTGCCCATCGCGACCTTCTTCGACCGGCAGCAGGGGGCGAGCGTGGGCGGCCCCCTCGTCCGGAACCGCGCCTTCTTCTTCGCCAACGTCGACGTCCAGCGACGGGAGACGCCGGTCGGCTACTCGCTCGACGGGTCGTCGGGCGTCGACTTCGGGTACCTCGCCGAGGGCCAGCGCATCGCCGAGGCCGCGCGCACGCGGTACGGCTACGACATCCCGGGCGGCTTCGGCGAGCTCATCCGCGGGAACCCCAACGACAAGGTCTTCGTGCGGTCGGACCTGAACCTGTCGGCCGCCCACCGGCTGTCGGTGCGGCACAACCTCGTGAACGCCACCGCCGACGTCGGCTCGCAGTCGAACTTCCGCTACCGCTTCACCGACAACTTCTATCTCTTCCGCAGCCGGACCAACTCGACGGTAGCCCAGCTCAACAGCACGTTCGGCGGCGCGTTCAACCTGGCGCGGGTCAGCTTCCAGCGCATTCGCGACCGCCGCGGGCCGCGGACCGCCCCCTTCCCGCAGGTCACCATCGACCTCGAGGGCGGCGAGGAGATTCGGTTCGGCAGCGAGCAGTTCTCGACCGCCAACGAGCTCGATCAGGACATCGTCGAGATCCACAACGACCTGACGTGGGTGCGAGGGCGGCACCAGATCACCATCGGCACCCACAACGAGCTCTTCCGGTTCCGCAACCTGTTCATCCGCGACAACTTCGGCGTCTACGAGTTCGCCAGCCCCGAGCTCTTCGCACAGGGGCTCGCCCAGTCCTACAGCTACAGTTTCTCGCGCACCGCCGACCCCCGGCAGGCGGCCGGGTTCCGGGTCTACCAGCTCGGGTTCTACGCCGGCGACCAGTGGCGGGTGCGCGACGACCTCACGCTGACCTACGGCATCCGCCTCGACGCGCCCGTCTTCCCCGACGCCCCGAGCGCGAACCCGCTGGTCGAGGCGCTGTACGGACGGGCCACCGACGTCGTGCCGGCGACGCGGAACTGGTCGCCGCGCATCGGCTTCAACTACGACCCGGCCCCGCGGTCGCGGCTCCGCCAGCAGGTGCGGGGCGGCCTCGGCCTGTTCCACGGCCGCACGCCGTACGTGTGGCTGTCGAACCAGTACTCGAACACCGGGAACGAGTTCCAGCGCATCCGGGTGTTCTTCGACCCCGACAACCGCATCCCGTTCTCGGCCGACCCCGCCGCCCAGCCCACCGACATCGGCTCGGCGTCGACCAACGAGATCAACCTCGTCGACCCCGCCTACCGCTTCCCGCAGCTCGTGCGCGGCAACCTCGCCTACGACCGCGACCTCGGCTTCTTCGGCCTCGTGGGGAGCGTCGAGCTGCTATTCTCGAAGACCGTCCGCGACATCGACTACCGCAACCTCAACCTCGTCGCGAGCGGCGCCGCGCCCGATGGGCGGCCGACGCACACGCGCCTGCACCGCGACTTCAGCAACGTCGTCCTGCTCACGAACACCGACCAGGGCGGCAGCTGGACGGTGGCCACGAAGCTCGACAAGCGGTTCGGCGACAACTGGTTCATGAGCGGCTCGTACCTCTACGGCGAGTCGCGGTCGGTCAACGACGGCGGGTCGAGCCAGGCGACGTCGAACTGGCGCTACAACTACCACGACGGCGACCCGAACGCGGTGCCGCTGGCCGTATCGAACTTCTCGCCCGGGCACCGGTTCAGCCTGTCGGGGTCATACCGGATCCCCGCCGGGCCCACCGGCATCACCCTCTCCGCCTACTACGACGCCCAGCAGGGCCGCCCCTACAGCTACCTCGACGGCAGCGACAGCAACCGCGACGGGACGCGTGGCAACGACTTGCTCTACGTCCCCCGCGACGCGGCGGACGTCATCGTGACCGACGGGACCTTCGACGACCTGATGCGCTTCCTGTCGGCCGGCTGCGACGTCACGCCGGGGACCATCGTGCCCCGGAACGCCTGCCGGGGCCCCTGGGTCTACTCGCTCGACTTCCGCCTCGGCGTCGACTTCCCGCGGGGGCCGAACGAGGTCGAGCTGTTCCTCGACGTGCGGAACCTGATCAACGGGTTCGACGCGAGGAACGGGCTGGTGGAGTTCGCCTTCTTCCAGAACCTCCAGCCGGTGCGGTCGAGCGTCGACCCCGACAGCGGCCGCTACGTCTACAGCCTCAACACCCCGGCCCGGCCCGGATTCACCGGCGACCGGTTCGCCCGCGACGACCTGCGGAGCCGCTGGCAGGCGCAGCTGGGGGTGCGCTACTCGTTCGGACGGTAGCGCGGAGCGGTCAGGGTCGGGCTCTTGCGCCCTCACAACGCAGCAGTGGTTCCATGAGCCCAGCCATGGCAGGCTGTGCTATTGTGCACCGATAGTATGATTTTGGCTCGGAGGTCACATGGGAACGGTGCGCAAGACCATCACGCTGACCGATCTTCACGACCGGTGGATCAAGGCGCAGATCGCCGCTGGCCACTTCACCAACGACAGCGAGTACATCCGCGATCTGATTCGCCGCGATCGGGAGCGGAGCTCCGAATTCGAGGCGCTGAAGGCCGCGGTTCAAGAAGGCCTCGACAGCGGCCCGAGTGAGAAGACGGTCCCCGCCATCATGGAAGAGGTCGAGGCACGGCTTCGGAGCGATGGGCGTTTATAGGCTGTCGCGGAAGGCAGCCGCCGATATCGACGGCATCTACACGTACACGATTGAACGACATGGCCTGGTGCTGGCGAGGAAGTACCTGAACGGCCTGCATGCCTGCTTCGAGAATCTTGCGGAGCACCCGATGCTCGGCCGAAGGACCGACCGAATCGCCTCAGGGGTGAGACGTCATGAATGCCAGTCTCACGTCGTGTTCTACGTCCCGAACGACGCCGGCGTGAGTATCGTGCGCGTGCTGCATGCCCGGATGGATGCGCCTCGTCGCCTTCTCGAGGAGGGCGACGGAGGTTGGCCGACGTGAACGTCGACCGAACATCCGGGCCGAAGGCGCCGCGGCGAGCGTCTCCCGTGCGAGGCGGCGCAAGCGGATGCTGCGGTGCGAGTGGTAGGATACCGCCCATGATCCTGTGCCGCCCGGCCCGCATCGGCCTCGTGCTGGCGGTCCTCATGGGCGCGACCGCCGGGGCCACAGCGCAGACGCTCCCCAACCCGTACCGCCTCGTCGACGAATGGCCGAACCTGCCGGCGCACATGAACGGCGGGAGGTGGGGCGAGACGATCGGCGTAGACCGCGACGCGGACGGGAACATTTGGGTCTTCCACCGCTGCTTCAACAACCAGCCGCCCGGCGCCGCCACCTGCGTGGGGCGGGACGACGACCCGCCGGTCGTGAAGTTCAGCCCGGACGGGCAGCTCCTCGACAGCTGGGGCGAAGGGGTCTTCGCGGCCCCGCACGGCTTCCACGTCGACCCCGAGGGCAACTTCTGGGCGACCGACTACAACGGCAGCGAGACGGTGCTCGGCATGCCGGCCGGCGGGCGCGGGCACCAGGTCTTCAAGTTCAGCCCGACCGGCGAGATCCTGATGACGCTGGGCAGAGCGGGAATCGCGGGCAACGGGCCGGACACCTTCGACCGGCCGACCGACGTGGCCGTCAACGCCGACGGCGACATCTTCGTCACCGACGGCCACGGGCCGAACAACCGCGTGGTGAAGTTCGACCGGAACGGCCGCTTCCTGATGACATGGGGTGGGCCGGGCGACGGCCCGGGCGAGTTCGACCAGCCTCACACCCTCAGCCTCGACAGCCGGGGGCGGGTCTTCGTCGGCGATCGCTCGAACGGCCGCGTGCAGATCTTCGAGCCGGACGGCACGTTCGTCGCCGAGTGGCGGCAGTTCGGGCGGCCGAGCGGCATGTTCATCGACGAGGACGACGTGCTCTACGTCACCGACTCGACCTCGAACTCGCGGAACAACCCCGGCTTCGGCCGCGGCATCTACATCGGGAGCGCAGTGGACGGGACGGTCCACGCGTACATCCCCGATCCGGATCTCGACCGGCAGAACGAGCTGCGAATCTCCGGAGCATCAGGCATCACCGCCGACCGTGAAGGCAACGTCTACGCCGCCGACGTCGGCCCGCAGCGCATCCGGAAGTACGTCAAGCAGTAGCGGCGGGACCCGGCGGGGACGACGGGCGGTGCGGTACCGACCCGCAGAAGCGAGCCGGAAGCGAGCCGGAAGTAGCCCCCGGGCGCAGCCGGGAGAATCCTCGCCGACCCGCGGTCGTCGGCCCTGGCCGAGGTAGCCCCCGCCGCGGCCGGGAGAACCGGCTGCGACCGTCCCGTCACATGCCCCAGACGGTGACCGGCGCATCGCCGCGGGCCGACTCTCCGCGGCGGAAGAGCTTCTCCTCCCACGTCCTGGACGGCGAGCGGTCGAAGACCACCAGGTGCCCCGACTCCGCCCCGCAACGGTCCATGTAGCCCCGAGTCTGCTCGACGCCCTCGCGTATCGTCCGCTCCAGCCCGTCGCGACGCACCTTGCACTCGACCACGAACCGCCGGTCGCGGCCGCCATGCGGCCAGACGAGCAGCAGATCGACGCGCCCTCGGCCCAGGGCGTACTCCCGTTCGATGCGGCCGCCACCGTTCACGACCTTCTGAAGATACGCCTGCAGCAGCAGTTGCGGCCCCGCCTCCTGGTACCGGTCGAAGCGCTGCGTCCAGTGCTCCGAGTGCTCGCGGAAGAACCGCTGGAACGCCTCCAGGAGCTTGTCCACGTCCAGCCCGCCGCCGGCGTCCACGTACCACGCCGTCTCCGCCTCGACGTCGTCCTCCGCCACCCACGTCAGCTCGCGCGGATCACCTCCGCGTAGATCGGGTTGGCGATCCGCTTCGCATCGTCCTGCGCCAGCAGGCCCAGGTCGCGCGCATACTCCACGTCGCGGGCCCGGTCGGCGTAGCTGTCCCGGTCTGCGGCGCCGGTCAGCATCGGGACCACCACGCGCCGCACCCGCTCCTCGCGCAGCTTGTCGGCCAGGTTGTCCAGGTGCGTCACGCGGGCCAGGATCAGCCGCTCCTGGGCGTCGACGATATCGTCGGCGACGATCGCGCGCGAGCGGTCTCGGCCCACCCTGCTCTCGAAGCACGCCTCCCACCCCAGCGCGTTCACCAGCCACGGCTGCCCCGCGGTGCGGTTCCAGATCAGCTCCACCGCTTCCGGCGCGAACGCCTGCCCGGTCTCCTCGGTGTGCTGGGCCAGGAGCGCTCGTGTCTCCGCTTCCGTGAAGTCGCCGAGCCCCAAGACTTCGACCGGATGTTGAACGCGCTTCCGCCGAGTACCAGCGCGTTCTGCGAGGTGGAGTGGACGCGGTAGTCGCGCACGTCCCGCACGCCGCACAGGACCACGCTGTGCGGGAAGTGCCGGGGGCGCTGGTCGTAACCGGCGCGGAGCTGACGCAATACGGACAGCAGCGTGTCTCCGATCAGCGCGTCGATCTCGTCGATCAGGACCACCAGCGGTCGGGGGTCGGCCTGGGTCCACCGGGAGAGCACCTCGAACAACGCACCGTCCGGTCCCGCGTCGGCCAGCGCCGCGTGCCGCAGCCGGCTCGGCGTCCGGTCCCCCAGCGTCGTTTCCGCTCTGCTGGCCAACTGGCCGAGCATCGCGCGCATCGCCCGTGCGGTGTCCTCGCGCGCCGCCTGCCCGACCTCGACGTTCGCGTAAACGCAGCGGTAGTCACCGGCGGCGCCGCCGTTCAGCAGGTCGCGGAGCGCGAGCAGCGCCGACGTCTTGCCGGTCTGCCGCGGCGCGTGCAGCACGAAGTACTTCTTGCTCCGCACCAGGTCCAGCACATGGTCGAGGTCGACCCTCTCCAGCGGCGGGATGCAGTAGTGATCAGGCGCCCGGACCGGACCCTCGGTGTTGAAGAAGCGCATCGCTTCCATTGTGGCAACCGGTCCTGCATCTCACGCGTCCGGCTTCGGCGCGTCGAAGACCGATCTCACGTCGGCCTGGAACACCCGCTGAACGCGGTCATCGTCGATGCCGTTCCGCCGGGGTCCCATCAGTACGCGGCGACGGTCAGCGGCTCGACGCCCCCATCACGCGTCGCCGGTGCCGTGCCACCGTCCGTCGTATACAGTACCATTCGATGACCGACGACGCGCCGCCGAGACCCGCCCGCGTGGACGCCGCCCGGCTCGGCGTCGTAGCCGCGGTCGGCGCCGCACTGTGGCTCGTCCCGACGCCGGAGGGGGTCGAGCCCCGGGCGTGGCAGCTGCTCGCGGTGTTCGTCGCCACCATCGTGGGCATCATCCTGCGCCCCCTGCCGATGGGGGCGATGGCGTTCGTGGGGGTGGCCTTCGCGGTGATGTCCGGCACGCTGACCATCGCGGAGGCGACGGCGGGCTTCGGGAACACCGTGGTGTGGCTGGTGGTGGCGGCGTTCTTCATCGCCACCGCCTTCGTCAAGACGGGGCTCGGGGCGCGCATCGCCTACCACTTCCTGCGGATTCTCGGGAAGCGGAGCCTCGGGCTCGGCTACGGCATCGTGGCCACCGACCTCTTCCTCTCGCCCTTCATCCCCAGCAACACCGCGCGCGGCGGGGGCGTCATCTACCCGATCCTCAAGTCGCTGTGCGTCTCGCTCGGCAGCGACGCCGCCGACGGCACCCAGCGGCGGGTCGCCGGCTTCCTGACGTTCACCGCCTACCAGGGGGTGGTGGTCAGCAGCGCGATGTTCCTGACCGCGATGGCCGCGAACCCGCTCGCGGCCGAGCTCGCCGCGCAGCAGGGCGTGAACATCACCTGGGCGGGCTGGGCCATCGCCGCGTTCGTCCCCGGCATGCTGAGCCTTCTCCTCGTGCCGCTGCTGATCTACCGCCTGTACCCCCCGGAGGTCACCCACACCCCCGAGGCCCCGGAGTTCGCGCGGCAGCGGCTACGCGAGATGGGCCCCATGTCGCGCGACGAGCGGGTCCTGGTGGCGGTCTTCCTCTTTCTCCTGGGCTTCTGGATCGTGGGGGGCGAGCTGGGCATCAACGCCACCGCCACCGCGATGGCGGGGGTGGCCGCGATGCTCGCCACCGGCGCCCTGGCCTGGCAGGACATCCTCGAGGAGCGGAACGGCTGGGACACCCTCATCTGGTTCGCGGTGCTCGTCATGATGGCGAGCCAGCTCGGCGAGCTGGGCCTGGTGGGCTGGTTCAGCGACCGGGTATCGGGGGTGCTGGGCGAGGGGCACTGGCTGCCCGCCTTCCTCGCCCTGAGCCTGATCTACTTCTACGTGCACTACTTCTTCGCGTCGAACACCGCCCACGTCAGCGCGATGTACGCCCCGTTCCTCGCCGTCGCCCTCGCGGTGGGGACCCCGCCGATGCTCGCCGCCCTCGTGCTGGCGTTCTTCAGCAACCTGTTCGCGTCGCTGACCCACTACGGCACCGCCGCCGCGCCCATCCTCTTCGGATCCGGCAACGTCGACATCGGCACATGGTGGAGGCTCGGGGCGCTCATCGCCGTGGTGAACATCACCATCTGGCTCGGCGCCGGCAGCCTGTGGTGGCGCCTGCTGGGACTGTGGTGAGGGCTGGCGGCGTTCCTGCGCCGCCGAGCCAACGCTCATCTTGCGATGCAATGGAGAGATGTCCCTTCGATGCGGCGGGACCCGTGAGACACTATCCGGAATGAGCCTGGCTTACCACGACTTCGACACCCCCATCGGAACCCTGCGGGTGGTCGGCGACGACGGCGGCATCGAGCGGATCGACCTGCCCAACGCGGCGGCGAGCGATCCGGATCCGGAGTGGCGGGAACGGCACCGGTCGCTCCCCGGGCCCCTGCGCGAGGCGAAGCGGCAACTGATCGAGTACTTCGGCGGCGAGCGCCGCGACTTCGACCTGCCGCTCGCGCCCGACGGCACCCCCTTCCAGCGCCGCGTGTGGGACGAGCTGCGCCGCATCGCCTACGGGGAGACCATCTCCTACGGCGAGCTCGCGCGGCGCATCGGGCGACCGACCGCCTCGCGCGCCGTCGGCGCCGCCAACGGCCGGAACCCGCTGGCCATCGTCGTACCCTGCCACCGCGTCATCGGGGCCGACGGCACGCTCACCGGATACGGCGGGGGCCTGCCGGTGAAAGAGACCCTGCTGGCGCACGAGCAGGGCGTTACGGGCGGGACGCGCTGACAACGGCGAGAAGGGCGCTTCCGCGAGCCGCCGGGGCCGCTCCTACAACGGCGGTTCGCCAGCCCAAGGGTGCGGCGGGGGGCGCCGACCCGACGCCCCCGCCCGATGCCGTAAGACCCGAACCCGCCGCCGGCCGGAGGATCCGACTGTCGGCGCGCCCGCAGTCCGGCCCGGGACTTCTAGCGACCCGCCTCTTCCATGCGGGCGCCGCCGAGGGCGTTCGGCACCGAGTAGTTCCCCTCGTGGCAGGCGTACTCGAACTGCAGGTACTCATCGTCGCGGTTGAACGGGAACGCGGCCGTCCAGGGCGCGGTTTAGTCTCCGCGTCGTCCATGGTGACCGAGTACCGCAGCTCGTCAGGACCGGTCAGCGTGAACCGCTCGACGACCCGCTGCGCCTCCGACTGGCGCGATCGAATGCCCGCCGACGGCCCGCGGATGTTCTTGACGGCGCGGAAGTTCGTCGACTCGACGATCAGCGTGTTGCCCTCCCAGCGTCCGCGAGGGTCCCCCTCCCACTGCCGCACCCTGGCGTCGGCATGGGGCCTGTCGATGGGGATGATGCGGGCGTTGTGAATCATCTCGCTGTGGATCACGACGTAGCCCGGCGACTGCAGGATGAGGGTGCCGTTGTTGTACTCGGTCGGCATCATCATGCCGAGCACGCCGCGCGAGATGCACCGGTCGCCCGACTCCATGTTCTCGGCCGCGGCGTGCAGCTCGGCCATGTTCATGGCGATCGACTCGCGCGCGTTCGCGGTGCGCTCGGGCACCCGGCCGGTCGGCGGGTCGACGATGATCGACGCCTGGCCGATATCGACCGGCGTCTCCCAGTACCAGTCGAACCAGTAGGTGCCGTAGCCGCCGACGCCCCGGGAGTTCTCGTGGCCGCGCCATTCCGACCCTTCCTTGCGGCCGCTGGCGCGCGCCTCGGCGCGGGCCAGCAGCTCGGCCGCCGACAGATCCTGGCCGACCAGGTCTTCCGGCAGCTCGAGCGGCGTGAACATGGCGTTCGAGTTGTTCCACGTGCCGGTGATGTTCGGCTGCCCGTCGGCCAGGATCTCCGGCGTCCACCCGGTTTCCGCCGCACCGGCCGGCTGGGTCTGTGCGAATATCGGCGTCCCCGATGCTGCGACCACCACGACGTACACAATTCCTGCGACGATTCCGATGTACGATCCTCTCGAACGGTTCATGGACTCTCCCTCCCGGCCATGCTTGCTTCCCGGTCTTCGGAAGACGGGACCAATCCGGCGCCGCTCGTCCCATATCGGACCCGCCATTCGCAGAATAGCACGCATGGGGAACGGCATCGCCCGCATCCAACCCATCCGATGCGCATCATCATGACCCCCGTCGGGAGCGGCGGCGACGTCCATCCCTACGTCAAGGTCGCGCTCGCGCTGCAGCGGCGCGGCCACGACGTCTCGATGATCATCAACCCGTACTTCGGGCCCCTGCTCGATCGGGTCGGCCTGCCCTTCGTGCCGATAGGGACCGCCGACGACTACTACGCCATTCTCGACAACCCGGAGCTGTGGCACGACCGCCGGGGCCTCCGGGTGCTCGGCGGCGTGGTGCAGCGCTTCGCCCTGGAGGCGTTCGAGCTGATACGGGCAGAGGCGGGGCGCGGCGCGCCGGTCCTCGTGGCGCCGGGCCTCGCGTTCAGCGCGCGGGTCGCCCACGAGGTGCTCGGCCTGCCGCTGGTGACCATGCACCTGCAACCGAGCTGCCTCGTCAGCGCCCACGAGACGCCGGTCCTGCACGCGCGCCTGCGGTCGATCAACCGTTGGCCGGCGCCGCTCAAGCGGCTCGTGCTGGCCCTCGGCGACCGCCTGGCCGACCGGGCGCTGGCGCCGGCCGCCAACTCGTTGCGGGCCGAGCTCGACCTGCCGCCGGTGCGGCGCATCACGAGCCGGTGGTGGCACTCGCCGCAGCGCGTCATCGGCCTGTTCCCCGACTGGTACGCCGCGGTGCAGCCCGACTGGCCGCGGCAGACGACCCTGACCGGCTTTCCGCTGTACGACGCCGCGGAAGCGGCCCCCCTGGCGCCGGCCCTCGACGACTGGCTGTCGGCATGCGACGCGGCCGGCCGCCAGCCCCTGGTCTTCGTCGCCGGCACCGGCAACCGGCAGGGGGCGCGGTTCTTCCGGGCCGGGGCGGACGCATGCCGCCGCCTCGGCCGGCCCGGCCTGCTCCTCACGCGCTTCCCCGAGCAGCTTCCCGACCCGCTCCCCGACGGGGTCCGTCACGCCGACTACGCACCGCTCAGCCAGGTGCTGCCGCGTGCCGCGGCCATCGCCCACCACGGCGGCATCGGCACCGCGGCCGAGGCCCTCCGGGCCGGCTGCCCGCAGCTCGTGATGCCGATGACGTTCGATCAGCCGGACAACGCGGTGCGGCTGGAACGCCTGGGGGTGGCCCGCACCTTGTGGCCGGCGGCCGTCAACGGCCGAGCCGCGGCGCGCGCCCTCGACGCGCTCGTCGGGTCGGACGATGTCGCCGGCGCCTGCCGCGCCGTCGCCGGCCGCTTCGACGGGAACGATCCGGTGACGCGAACCTGCAAGCTGATCGAGGCGGCCGGCTGACGACGGGCGCGGCGACCCGGGGACCGTGGCGGCAGCGGGACCGCGTGCGTCCGCCCGCTTCCAGCTCCAGCCGGAGGCGGCGAGGCCGCACCCGGCCCGACGCGGCCGGCGCGTGAGCACGATCCCCGGCGACAGCCGGAGGGACCGCGCAGCCCACCACGAGGGATGGCCCGCCGAGGACCGCTCCCGCACGCTCCATCGTGCTTCGCTGGCGTGTTGGAAGCGATCGGCTCCGCGATGGCGCGGGATCGACGAATGGGGTAGAATGGGCGAGCAATTTTCTACCAGGACCACCGGAATGAGCCTCAACATCAAGAATGAAGAGACTTGCCGGCTGGCCGCGGAGCTCGCCCGACTGACCGGCGAGACGATGACCGGCGCGATCACCGTCGCGCTGCGCGACCGTCTGGAGAAGGAGAAGCGCGTGCGCAACGCGGACGCGCTGGCAGCGAAGCTTCACGCCATCGGACAGCGTTGCGCCGCCCGCATGGGGCCGGGACCGTCCGCGGTCGAGCACGGGGACTACCTCTATGACGAGCGGGGACTGCCGAAGTGATCATCGACACGTCGGCGGTCGTGGCGATCCTGCTCGCCGAATCGGATGCGGCGCGTTACGAACGCGCGATCTCGATGGCTTGGCCCCGGCGCATGTCGGCGGTCGCGCTGCTCGAAACGACGATGGTCATCGAGGGGAGGAGCGGGCCGGACGCAGGAGTTGACCTCGACCTGTTTCTGCAGGAGGCCGACATCGAGCTGGAGCCGGTCACGCTGGAACAGGTCGAGGCCGCGCGCCGCGCCTGGCGGCGGTTCGGCAAGGGCAATCATCCGGCGGCGTTGAACTTCGGCGACTGTTTCGCCTACGCGCTCGCGAGCACGAAACACGAACCGTTGCTGTTCAAGGGCGGCGATTTCGCCCGGACCGACGTCGAAGCGGCGTGAAACGGGATGGCCGCAGCGGAAAGACGGCATCGATGTCGTACGGCCCGCGGGCGGCGGCCGCCAGTCAGGTGACACGGCCGCGGGTCGATGTGGTCTAATGGACCGATTTTCGTAGCCTCGGCGGTCGGGGTGCGCCCCCGATCCGGCCCGAAGACGAGACCGAAGATGCGACAGAGTGCCCGACTCGTGCTCGCTGCCTGCGTGATCCTCGCCGGCTCCGCGCCGGCCCGCGGCCAGTCGCAGGCTCCGCCGGTGGGCGGCGCGGAGCCGGCGTCGATCCAGATCACCCCCCCCGGGGCCGGCATGAGCGCTCCCGTCGCCGGCAAGTGGGCGGTGGCGCAGTGGCGCGAGCAGGCGCCGAACCTCGACGGCAACGTGCTCGACGACCCCGCCTGGGCCGCGGTGGAGCCGGTCAGCGGGTTCCACCAGAGCGCGCCCGACGAGGGGCAGCCGGCGACGGAGCGGACCGAGGTGCGGGTGGTGTTCACCGACGACACCATCTACTTCGGCGTCATCTGCTACGACCGGGACCCCTCCGCCATCATCATGAGCGACAGCCGGCGCGACTCGTCGATGAACGACGCCGACAGCTTCCAGATGGTGCTCGACACCTTCCGGGACCGGCAGAACGGCTTCGTCTTCGGCACCACCCCCGCCGGCCAGGAGTACGACGGCCAGGTGACCGACGAGGGCGGCGCCCGCCGCGGCAGCGGCTCGGGGGGCGGGGGCGGGTTCTCGCGCGGCAGCGGCAACGGGTTCAACCTCAACTGGGACGGCGCCTGGCAGGTGCAGACGGCGATCTCCGACATCGGGTGGAGCGCCGAGTTCGCCATCCCGTTCCGGACCATCCGCTACCCGGACCGCGAGGACCAGGTGTGGGGGATGAACTTCCAGCGGAACATCCGGCGGCGGAACGAGACGGCGTACTGGGCGCCCCTGCCCCGGCAGTACAACCTCTACCGGGTCTCGCTGGCGGGGCAGATGACGGGGGTGCGCGCCCCCGCCGGCTTCACCGGAAACCTGCAGGTCACGCCTTACGTGGTCGGCGAGATGGCCACGCGCGACCTCGAGCCGAACAAGGGCGTGCAGGGGTTCCGCGACTACGGCGCCGACCTCAAGTACAGCGTGACGCCGGGGCTGACCCTCGACGGCACCTGGAGAACGGACTTCGCGCAGGTCGAGGTGGACGACCAGCAGATCAACCTCGACCGGTTCAACCTGTTCTTCCCCGAGAAGCGGCCGTTCTTCCTCGAGAACGCCGGCGCCTTCTCGGTGGCGAACCAGTCGAGCGGCCGGAACCTCGGACAGACCGAGCTGTTCTTCAGCCGGCGCATCGGCATCCAGGACGGGGCCCAGGTCCCCATCATGGGCGGCGCCCGGATGTCGGGCAAGGTGACCGACTCGACGACGGTGGGGTTCCTGAACATGCAGACCGAGCAGGTCGGCGACACGGCGAACACCGCCAACAACTTCTCGGTGGCCCGCCTGCGCCGCGACCTGCCCAACCGCTCGAGCATCGGCGGGCTCTTCGTCAACCGCCAGGGCACCGGCAGCCTCGCCCTGGGCGACGACTACAACCGCACCTACGCCTTCGACGGCCGGTGGGGCATCGGCGAGAACGGCATGGTGCAGGGCTACATGGCCCGCACCGAGACCCCCGGCCGCGACGGGCGCGACCACGCCATGAGCGTGACGAGCCAGTACAGCTCCGAGGCCTGGCGCGTGGGCGCCGGCTACCAGGAGAACGGGGAGGACTTCAACCCCGAGGTCGGCTACCTGCGCCGCTGGGGCGGGTTCCGGAAGGTCGACTTCTCGCTCTACAACACGACCCGGCCCGACGAGAACGTCCTGAAGTACCAGGAGCTGACGCCGCACATGAGCTACACGCGGTTCTGGAACCTCGACGGCATCATGGAGACGACCTACGTCCATCTCCACTACGACGGCGAGTTCGAGGACAGCTCGTCGGCCGGGGTCGCCTACGACATCCGACAGGAGTACGTGTTCGAGGACTTCACGGTGTCGGGGCTCACGGTGCCGGCCGGCCGCTGGGACTTCAACGAGCTCACCTACTCGTACAACTCGAACCGGTCGGCCCCGTTCAGCGCCGGCATCCGGGCCACCACCGCGGGGTTCTTCAACGGCCACATCGTCACCATCCGTCCCTCGATAAATGCGCGCTACGGCGAGACCTTCAACCTGTCGCTGAGCTACAGCCGGAACGACATCGACCTGCCCAGCGGCAGCACCGTCACCAACCTGAGCAGCGTCGACATCGGCTACAACTTCTCGCCGCGGCTCTATGCCCAGACCCTCCTGCAGCACAACGACAGCGCCGACCTCTGGGCCGTGAACTTCCGCGTCGGCTGGCTGCAGGACGCCAACACCGGGCTCTTCTTCGTCTACAACGAGACCGACGGGCTCGGCGACTTCATCCCCTCGTTCGCCGGCCGCAGCGTCATCCTGAAGTACAGCTACCTGTTCGACGTGCTCGACTGACGGCGCCCCGGGGGCGTCCAGGTGCTCGACTTCGAGTGAGGTTCAGCCATGGCGAAGGCACGACCTGACCGCAAGACAGCCCCCGAACGCGGGAGCTTCGTCGACCGCGCCCTGAACGGCATCGAGACCGTCGGCAACCGGCTGCCCGACCCCGCGATCCTGTTCCTGCTGCTGCTGGTCCTGACCTGGCTCGCCTCCGCCGTCCTGTCGCCGATCGAGTTCGCCGAGACGAACCCCCGCACCGGCGAGCCGCTGCGCATCGCCAATCAGCTGACGGGCACCGCCCTCACCACCTTCATGGTGCAGCTCGTTCCCACCTTCACCGGGTTCGCGCCCCTCGGGGTGGTGCTGGTGGCGCTGCTCGGGGTCGGGGTGGCCGAGAAGACCGGCTTCATCAACGCCGGCCTCAAGCTGATTCTGGGCCGCACGTCGCCGAGCCTGCTGACGCCGATGCTCATTCTGGCCGCGATCGTCAGCCACACCGCGGCCGATGCCGGCTACGTGCTGGTGATACCCCTGGGCGGAGTCATCTTCTACGCGGCGGGACGGCACCCCCTGGCCGGCATCTCGGCCGCCTTCGCGGGGGTCTCCGGCGGGTTCTCGGCCAACTTCATCCCCTCGGGCATCGACCCCCTGCTGCAGGGCTTCACCCAGTCGGCGGCGCAGATTCTCGACGCCGAGCGGATGGTCAACCCGCTCAGCAACCTCGGGTTCACCGCCGTCTCGTCGCTCCTCGTCATCGGCGTCGGCTGGTATCTGACCGACCGCGTGATCGAGCCGCGCCTGCAGGCGACGCCCGTCGACGGCGACCCCGAGGCGATGCCGAAGATGGAGGAGCTGACGGACCGCGACCGCCGCGGCTTCGGCGCGGCCATGGCGGCGCTGGTCGCGGGCCTGTTGCTGCTGACGCTGGCCGCCCTGCCCGCCGGGTCGCCGTTGCGCGACGCGGAGGGCTCGCTGACCGGCTTCACGGCCCCCCTGATGGGCATGATGGTGCCCCTCATCTTCCTCCTGTTCCTGATTCCGGGGGTGGTTCACGGCTACGTCGCGGGCACCGTGAAGACCCATCGCGACATCGTCGCGGGCATGACCGCGGCGATGGGCACGATGGCCTACTACCTGGTGATGGCCTTCTTCGCGGCCCAGTTCATCGCCGCCTTCAACAACTCGAACGTCGGCCTGCTCATCGCCCTGAAGGGCGCCAACTTCCTGCGCGACCTCGCCCTGCCCCCGCAGGTGACCATCGTCGGCATCATCCTGCTGACGTCGGTCGTCAACGTCTTCGTCGGCTCGGCCTCGGCCAAGTGGGCGCTGCTCTCGAGCATCTTCGTGCCGATGCTGATGGGACTGAACATCGCCCCCGAGCTGACCCAGGCCGCCTACCGCGTCGGCGACAGCGTGACCAACATCATCACCCCGCTGATGCCGTACTTCCCGCTGGTCGTCGTCTTCTGCCAGCGCTACGTCAAGTCGACCGGCATCGGCACCGTGGTGTCGCTGATGCTGCCCTACTGCGTCACCCTGCTCGTCACCTGGACCCTGTTCCTCATCGTCTACTGGGTGATCGGCCTGCCCCTGGGCATCCAGGGCGCCTACACGTATCCGTGAGCAGCGCAGGCTGCCTGCCGCCCGGAGACTCGCCGGCGCCGCTCGTTGGCCGCCCCCCCCGCGAGCCACCTGCGGCCCGTGGCGCCGCGGGGCAACCCTGCGTCGGTTCGTCATCGGCGAATGCCGCTCCCCCCGTCGTCCCCGGCACGTGCCGGCGTTATCCATGTCACCAATCGTGTTAAGATTATCTCGCCGTGGGGATCCTGGCGAGGCTCGTGGACGGTGTGAACGCCGCCGACATCGGCGTGCTCCTGGCCCTCGTCTGGCTGGTGGTCCGGCTGGAATGGACGCGGTCCGAGAACACGATTGCCCACGACGGGATCACCAGGAACATCGACGGCGTCAAGCGGGACCTCACCGAGAAGATCGACGGTGTCAAGCGGGACCTCACCGAGAAGATCGACGGCGCCAAGCGGGACCTCACCGAGAAGATCGACGGCGCCAAGCGGGACCACACCAGGGACATCGACGGCGTCAAGCAGGACCTCGACGACGTCAAGCAGGACGTCAAGAAGCTGCTCACCGGCGACGTTGCCTGGATGCAGGCCGTCTTGCAGGAGCGCCAACGCGGCGAGTAGCCGTCCTCCGCTCCTCGCCGTCCCCCGCTCCGGGCGGTTTCCGGCTTCGCCAGCACCGACAGCCGTACCGACAGGTCGGTTGAGATTCGTACCCGGAGGAACGTGCCGGGAAGGAGGCAGAGGAGGGCTGCGCCGACATGCGGCACAGCCCCCCTGACCCTGCTACTGCTACACGCCGGCGAGCGGCTCGATGGGCTCAAGCGGGAGGGTGCCGGTCGCGTCGCCGAACTCCTCGGCCGGCACCCCGGCGCGCTGGAGCATCGCGACCAGCAGGTTGTTCATCGGGGTGTCCTTCGAGTGCCGCAGCACCCGGCCGCCCTTCACCCCGCCGGCCCCGCCCACCATGACCAGGGGCAGGTCAATGTGCGAGTGCTCGTTGGCGTCGCTGATGCCGCCGCCGTGCAGGACGAGCGAGTGGTCGAGCAGGTTGCCGTCGCCGTCCGGGGTCGATTTCAGCTTGTCGAGGAAGTGCGCGGTCAGCCCGATGTGGTACTGGTTGACCTTGGCCCCCTGCTCGAACTTCAGGGGGTCGTGCTGGTGGTGCGACACCGCGTGGTGCGCGGCGTTCACGCCCAGCTCGGGGTAGGCGCGGTTGGTCTGCTCCTTGCCGAGGGTGAACACGAAGACGCGGGTGATGTCGGCCTTGAAGGCGACGGCCAGCAGGTCGAACATCAGCTTGGCGTGCGCGTCGTAGTCCTCGGGCACGCCGATGGGCCGGTCGGGCAGCTCCAGGACCGACTCGCCGTGCTGGCGCTCGGCTACCTGGATGCGGCGCTCGATCTCGCGCACCGAGTCGAGGTACTCGCCGACGCTGTTGCGGTCGGCCGCCCCCAGCCGCTTCCGAAGCTGCGAGATGTCCTGGGTCACCCAGTCGAGGATGCTGCGGTCCTCCTGGAGCTGCGCGAGCCGCTGCTCGGGGGTGCCGCCGTCGCCGAACATGCGCTGGAAGACGATGCGCGGGTTCGTCTCGTGGGGGTTCGGGGTGGTGGCGGTGCGCCACGAGATGCTGTTGGTGTAGACGCAGCTGTAGCCGTTGTCGCAGTTGCCGATGAGGTAGGTCTGCTCCATCGCCAGCTCGAGCGACGTCAGCGGCGTGTCGCCGCCGATGTGCTGCGCGGCGATCTGGTCGGCGGTGATGCCGTTGCGGACGTCGGCGCCCTCGGTCTCCTTGGGGTGCACGCCGCTCAGCCAGACGGTGCCGGCCCGCGAGTGCTCGCCGTTGCCGTCGCCGAGGGCCTCGGCCTGCTTCTGGCTGAGGCCGATGGGCACGACGACCTGGTCCTGGAACGGGGCGAGGGGGCTGAGGGTCCGAGACAGCTCGGTCATCTTTCCGTCGCCGGCCGGCTGCCACGACTTCATCACCGCCCCGTTGGGGATGTAGACGAAGCCGAGACGGCGCACCGGCTTCGCGGCGGTGCTGGCGAGCGCGGTGGCGGCGGGCACCATCGCGTCGAGCAGCGGCAGCGCGAGGCTGACCCCCATGCCGCGAAGGAACGTCCGACGGGGCAACGCCATCTTGCTGATGAACATGACAGTCTGTCTCCTTCACCCGAACTCGACGCCGTGGCGGGGACCACAGCCTCGCGGCCCCGCTTCACCGCCCAACCAATCCTACACGAGACTGCGCCGTTCCCCGGCGCAACCTCCTATTCCGCCTCCGCCGCGACGCCGGCCAGCCGCATCCGGAACGGCGTGCTCCGGACCACGCCGACCACGATCGAGGCGAGGCCGTAGTCGTCCGCGGCCGACCCGCGCACGATCTGCCGGACCGCCGGCGCGTCGTAGTACTCGATGCCGCGGCCGAGGGCATAGATCAGCAGCTTCTCGGTCACCACCGTGGCGAACTGCTCGCGGTCGCGCACGAGCAGACCGCGCAGCTCGGACGGCCCGTCGAACGAGGTGCCGTCGGGCATCGTGCCCGAGGCGTCGATGGCGGTGCCCCCGGGCATGTGGCCGCGCCACCGCCCGATCGCGTCGAAGTTCTCGAGGGCGAGCCCCAGGGGGTCCATCACCCGATGGCAGCTCGCGCACACCGGGTTCTCCCGGTGCTGCTCCATCCGCTCGCGCATGGCCAGGACCCTGCCCGTGTCCTCGGCCGGCTCGAGCTCCGGCACGTTCGGCGGCGGGGGCGGCGGCGGCGTGCCCAGCACGTTCTCGAGCACCCACTTGCCGCGTCCCACCGGCGAGGTGCGATCCGGGTACGAAGTAACCGTCAGGATGCTGCCCTGACCGAGGAGCCCCCGACGGTTGCCGTCGCCGAGCGACACGCGGCGGAAGTCGCTGCCGTAGACGCCCGGAACCCCGTAGTGCCGGGCCAGCCGCTCGTTCAGGAACGTGTGGTCGGCCGTCAGCAGGTCGATGACGCTGCGGCCCTCGCGGAGGATGCTGTCGAAGAACAGCTCCGTCTCGCGCACGAAGTCCTGCCGCAGGCTCTCGCCGAAGTCGGGGAACAGCACGTCGGAGGGCAACGCCCCCGAGATGTTGCGCAGGCGCAGCCACTGCCCCGCGAAGTTGGCGGCGAGGGCCTCGGAGCGCGGGTCGGCGAGCATCCGCCGCACCTGCGCCTCGACCACCGCGGGGTCCTGCAGCCCGCCCCCCTCGGCCGCCTCCAGCAGCTCGTCGTCGGGCAGGCTGCTCCACAGGAAGAACGAGATGCGCGACGCCAGCTCGAGATCGCTCAGCCGATAGGGCGCCCCGGGCTCGGCCCCGGCCGGGTCGGAGACCACCCGGAACAGGAAGTCGGGGCTCACGAGCAGCGCCCGCAACGCGCGCTCGATGCCCGCCTCGAACCCGCCGGCGAGCCGCCCTTCATCGTAGAAGGACACCAGCGGCGCCAGGTCCCGCCCGGTGACGGGGCGCCGGTAGGCACGGCGGGCCAGCGCCGACAGGATCTGCCGGGCGCACGGCGCCTCCTCGGCCGCGTTGGCGGGGCGGCAGACGAAGATGCGCCGCCGCGTCGGGGTGTCCTCGACCCCCGTCGCGTCGAACGGGCCGGTAATGGTGAGGGTGCCCAGATGCGGCTGATACAGCAGGTAGTCGCCCTCGCCGTGGGGGCGGTCGAACGGCTGGCGCACGCTCTCGGCCAGCGCGTCGGTCTTCTTGATGAAGGCGGCGGTCACCGTGCGCGGGCCGGCCGCGACGGGGACGCGCACCCGCAGGTCCTCGGGGCCGGTGTTGTAGGCGGCCCCCTGGTCGCTGTCGGGGTCGACCGGCGCGAGCCGGAACACCCTCACCCGCTCGCCGTCCACGCTGACCTCGAGCTGGTGCGGCTCGCGTATCGGAGCGCCCGCGAACAGGTCGAGCAGGGCGAGCTCGATCTCGTACTCGCCGTCCCGCGGGAAGTTGTACTCCACCGAGAGGCCGCCGCGCGTGCCGAACGGCAGGCCGTCCTGGTGCTGGTACTGGGACAGGTCGGAGACGATGCGGAACGTCTCGCCGGCCGGGGCTATCGGCGATGCGCCCACCGCGAGGCGGCTGACGTGCCGCGCCGCGTTCATGTAGCGCTCGAGCAGGGTGGGCGACACCTTGAGCACGCCGGCGATGTTGTCGAACCCGTAGCTCTGGTCGTCGGCCGGCACCAGGGCCGCCGCGTCGACGTCGAGGGCGAGCAGGTCGCGGATGGCGTTCTGGTACTCGGTGCGGTTCAGCCGGTGCAGGGGAACCGTGCGGCCGGGGTTCGGCCGCGCCGCCGCGGCCCGGTCCAGCTCGGTCTCGAGCCAGGCCGCGAGGCGGTCGGCCGCGGCCGCCTCGGGGCGCGGGCGCCCGAGGGGAGGCATGGTGCCGGTGCGGACCTTCCGGATGACCTTCTCCCAGACGTCCGCCTGCGCCGGCACGCTCTCGAGGTCGGCGCTCTCCAGCTCGACGGGAACCGTGCCGCGTTCGAGCAGGCTCTGGTTGTGGCACGTCAGGCAGTACCGCCGGAGCAGCGCCCCATGAGCGGCGATCTCGCTCGCGCGGGCCTCGCGCGCCAGCGCGGGCGCCACTTGCGCCGCCGGCTCCGGCGCCTGGGCCGAGGCGGTTCCGGCGAGCCCGCCCCCGGGCATCGCGACGACCATCGCGATGCCCGCGAGCCTCCGTGAACGCCGTCCTGACGCCTGCTCGCTCACGCTCATGCTGTGCCTTCCGGTGAAGACGGAACCGATCCTGGGATCCTACAGCTTCCGCCCGCGGTGTCAACCACCTGAGGACGGGCGACCGGGCCGCCGCGAAGGCGGGGGCGGCCGGCGTGGTTGCGGATCACCCGAACGGGACGGTAGCATACATGTCTCTACCGGACCGGGTAGCGCCCGGCGGTGGCTCCTGGAGGCACAGATGCGCACGATCCCTTGCTCAGAGTCGCGGCCGTTCGGCGTCCGGATGCTGTCGCTCGCCGCCCTGGCGCTGCTTGCCGCCGCCTCGGCCGGCTTCGCCGCCCCCGCGATACCCATCGTCGACGCCGCCAGGGCGGAAGACGCCTCGACCGTCCGCACCCTGCTCGAGCAGCAGGTCGACGTGAACGCGGCCGAGGTGGACGGCACGACCGCGCTGCACTGGGCGGCCTACCGGGGCGACGTCGAGACGGCCCGCCTCCTGCTCGCCGCGGGGGCCCGCACCGGCGTCACGAACCGGTACGGCGTGACCCCGCTCGCCCTTGCCGCGGAACGGGGCGACGCCCGCATCGTCGGGGCGCTGCTCGACGCCGGCGCCGACCCCAACGCCGCCCTGCCCGAGGGCGAGACGGTCCTGATGGCGGCGGCCCGCGCCGGCAACGTCGACGCGATCCGGCTGCTGCTCGCCCACGGCGCGGACGTGGCGGCGCGCGAGAGCTGGCGCGGACAGACGGCGCTGATGTGGGTGGCCGGCCACAACCATCCGCGCGCCGTCCACACCCTCATCGAGCTCGGGGCCCGGGTCGACGAGCGCTCGAACGCAGGCTGGTCGGCGCTGCTGTTCGCAGCGCGGGCCGGGCAGGCCGAGGCGGTCGACGCGCTGCTCGCGGCCGGGGCCGACGTGAACGACGCCATCCGCCCCCTCTCGGCGGAGGTCGAGGCGGCGGCGGGACGCACGGGCGGTCCCGCGGGCACCAGCGCCCTCGTCATCGCGGTGACGAACGGGCACTTCTCGCTCGCCCGACACCTCGTCGAGCGGGGCGCCGACCCCAACGCGGCCGAGCAGGGCTGGACCGCGCTGCACCAGCTGTCGTACACGCGCCGGCCCAACTCCGGAAAGGGCATGCCCCCGGTGCCGCTGATCGACAGCCTCGACACCCTCGACTTCGCGCGGTTCCTGCTCGAGAACGGGGCCGACCCGAACCTGCGGCAGAGCCGGCGGTTCAACAACCGCGAGCGGAACAACCTGAACCGCGTGGGGGCCACCCCCTACCTGCTCGCGGCCAAGCACGCCGACGCGCCGCTCATGCAGCTGCTGGCCGACCACGGCGCGGACACCCGCACGTCGACCGAGGGCAACGCCTCGCCGCTGATGGTGGCGGCCGGCGTGGGCATCTTCAACCTCGGCGAGAGCGCCGGCACCAACGCGGAGGCGTTCGACGCCGTGCAGCTCGCCTGGGAGCTCGGCGACCGCAGCGTGCTGCAGGCCGACGACCGGGGCTACACCGCCCTCCACGGGGCGGCGCTGCGGGGGGCCGACCCCATCGTCGAGTTCCTCGTCGACCGGGGGGCGGACCTGCTGGCCGAGACCCGCGAGGGCTGGACGCCCCTGCGCATCGCCGACGGCGTGCACTACACGGGCACCGTCAAGCGCGCCGACCACACCGCCGAGCTGCTGCGGCAAGCCATGCGCGAGCAGGGCGTCTACCGCGCCGAGCACGAGAAGGACGTCAACAGCGTGGCGGTGGTGAGGCCGGCGGGCGGACAGTAGGCCGCGGCACTCTGACGCCGTGCCGCCGGCGTTCGGGGCCGTTCCGCGCCGCCGCCGACTCGGCGACGAACGTCGCGCCCCATCCGGCCGGCGGTCAGGGGCCGCAGGCGTCCGCAACCATCCCGAGCGTGCTCACGTTGATCCGGTCTCCGGCCGGCGACCGGATGAGGAACCCCTTCGCTTCCATCGTGTGCCCGGCGTGGGCGGCAGGGTCGGGATAGACGGCCATCAGCTCGAACGTCCGGTCCCCCGGGGGCCGGCCGGCGAGGGCGGCGAGGGCTTCGGGGCTCGACTCGGACGGATCGTCGGTGCGGACCGCGCGGGTGGCTCCGGTCAGCACCCAGGTCGCGTCGTCCCCCCGCGCCAGGCAGCCCACCACCTGCACGAGGGCGAAGCTCGGCACCTCGCCCGGGCCGTCCTCGGCCTCGATGCGGACGTCGGCCGCCCCGCTCGCGGTGAGCTCGCGGGAGCCGGCGGGAAACCCGTTGGCCTGCAGGAGATAGGCGACGCTGTCGAGGTAGGCGCCGTCGCCGAGGCTCGCGGGCTCATCGAACGGCATCAGGTTCCGGACGCGGGTGTAGAGGTTGCCGACGGTGTCCTCGCGCCACGCCTGCATGAACGCGTCGCCCGACAGGGGGCTGGCTTCCTCGGTGCCGCTGAAGTCGGCCTGGTGACAGCTGCTGCAGTGGCTTGCGTACACCGTCTCGCCGCGGGCCGCCTGCTCGGCGGTGTAGACCCCGTCCCACACGGTGGTCCGGCTCTCCTGGACACCTGCCGCGGCGGCCGCGCTCGCGAGGCACAGCCCCGCGACGGCCAACGTCAATCGCATGCGCACGGCCTCCCGCCCTTCAATATCCCGCGTTCGCGATCCCGCGCCCTCGCGCAAGCCGCTACTTCGGGGCGCCCTTGATGCGCACGCCCTCGTCCTGAATCGTCCGGTTCAGCAGGCTCACGCAGGCGTACAGGGCGCGCAGGGTCGGCACCTCGACCCCGGTCATCTCGGCGAGCTCGACGACCACCCCGAGCATGCCGTCGACCTCGAGGGGCTTGCCCGCCTCCACGTCCTGCAGCATCGACGTCTTGTGCTTGCCGACGCCCTCGGCCCCGGCGATGCGGCGCTCCATCGGCACCCGGAAGTGCGCGCCCAGCCGCTCGGCCACCTGCTGCGCCTCGGTCATCATGGTGGCGGCGAGGCCGCGGGTCAGGGGGAACCGGCAGATGTCGACGAGGGTCGAGTGGGTCAGGGCGCTGATGGGGTTGAAGGTCAGGTTGCCCCAGAGCTTGAGCCAGATCTCCGACCGGATGTCGTCGAGCACCCGCGACTTGAAGCCGGCTCCCTCGAACAGCCCCGACACCATGCGCACCCGCTCCGAGTCGCGGCCGTCGAGCTCGCCCACCGGGAAGCGGTTGCCCTCGATGTGCCGGATCACCCCCGGCTCGGCGATCTCGGCCGCCGGATAGGCGATGCAGCCGACGACCCGACCCGGGTCGATGGCCCGGAACAGCACGCCGCCGGGGTCGACCGTCTCGACGACGCGGCCCGCGTAGTCTCCGTCCACCCCCTGGAAGTACCACCACGGGATGCCGTTCTGCAGGGTGACGATGACGGTGTCGGGACCCAGCAGGGCCGGCAGGTCGTCGACCACGGGCACTATCTGGTGCGCCTTCAGGGCCAGGAGCACGATGTCCTGCGGCCCCGGCTCGCCGACGCGGTCGGTGGCCGTCAGATCCGACGCCACGAGCTCGCGGTCGCCCTCGACGAGCTTCATCCCGTTGGCCCGGATGGCGGCCAGATGCGGACCGCGCGCGATCGCCGACACCGCGTGACCCGCGTGGGCCAACCGCACCGCCATGTAGCCGCCGATGGCTCCCGCTCCGACTACGCAGACCTTCATGTCGCTCCTTGTGATCGAGGACGCTCCAACGCAGGCGGCTACACCGCCCCCTCGTCGCGGGCCTGCGCGATCGCCCCGTCGTCCATGCCGAGCACCTCGCGCAGCACCTCGTCGGTGTGCTCGCCCAGGAGCGGCGACCGCTTGACGTCGGCCGGCGAGTCCGACAGCTTGACGGGGTTGCCCACGGTGAGGTACGGCCCGCGCTCCGGATGGTCGACCTCCACCACCGTCCCCGTCGCCCGTAGCGACGGCTCCTCCGACAGCTCCTTCATCGACAGCACCGGCCCGCACGGCACGTTCAGCGGATTCAGCACCTCCATGACCTCGAACTTGGTCAGGGTCTGCGTCCACTTCTCGATCTCGTCGAACATCTCGTCGATCTTCGACAAGCGGGCCTCGGGGGTGTTCCACCCCGGATCCGTCAGCCAGTCCTCGTGCCCGATGACCCGGGCGAGCCCGTCGAAGGCGGCGGCCTGCGCGATGACGTAGATGTAGGCGTCGGGGTCGGCCTCCCACCCCTTGCACTTGACGATCCAGCCGGGCTGGCCGCCGCCCGAGGCGTTGCCGGCCCGCGGGGTCGCCTTCCCGAAGGTGCCGTGGGGATACTGCGGATACTCCTTCAGCGGCCCGTGCGTCAGCCGCTGCTGGTCGCGCAGCTTCACCCGGCAGAGGTTGAGCACCCCATCCTGCATGGCGCACTCCACCCGCTGGCCGCGCCCCGTCTTCTCGCGCTGGAAAAGGGCGGTCACGATGCCCAGGGCCAGGTGCAGCCCGGTGCCCGAGTCGCCGATCTGCGCCCCCGCGACGACCGGCGGTCCGTCGGGGAACCCGGTGGTGCTGGCCCCGCCCCCCGCGCACTGGGCGACGTTCTCGTAGACCTTGCAGTCCTCGTACGGGCCCGGCCCGAAGCCCTTGACCGAGGCATAGATGATGCGGGGGTTGATCTCCTGGATGCGCTCCCAGGAGAAGCCCATCCGGTCGAGCGCGCCGGGCGCGAAGTTCTCGGCGATGACGTCGCAGCTCTGGAGCAGGCGCGTGAAGAGGGCCTTCCCGCTCTCGCTCTTGGTGTTGAGGGTGACGCTGCGCTTGTTGTGGTTCAGCATCGTGAAGTACAGGCTGTCGACGTCGGGTATGTCGCGCAGCTGACCTCGCGTCGCGTCTCCCTTGCCGGGGCGCTCGACCTTGATGACGTCGGCGCCGAACCAGGCGAGCAGCTGGGTGCAGGTCGGTCCCGACTGGACATGCGTCATGTCCAGAACTCGTACTCCCTCGAGGGCTTTCATGGACTCTCCGTGGACTTGACGGCCGGCGGCAACCGCCGACGGCATGCTGACTCGACGCTCTCGAGCGCCCGGCCGGCCGTCGCCATCCCACCCGTCAACCGGCGGGGAACGGCGCCGCCAACCGCCGCAAACTGTACATTATCGCACTTGTCAGGCGGCCGGCCGATGGGCCAGCCACCGGCGCGGGTTGTCGGCCAGGATCTTCCGGATGGTCTCCTCCGGCACCCCGCGGTAGCGCAGCTTCGGGACGAACTGCACCAGCACCGTCGAGAACCCGTTCCCCCAGTTGGCCTTGAGCTGGGTGGTGTTGGCGAAGTCCGACGACAGCAGGACGTGGTCCTCGAACCCGGCCTCGATCGCGCTCAGCACCATGTCGACCTTCTCGCTCTCCGGAATGAACGACGCGCTCATGCGGTGGCCGACGGTATCGAACCCGATGAACGCCCCCCGGCGCGCGATCTCCCGGTGCGTCTCCCACCCCGGGTCGTCCGAGCGCTTGATCGTCGACTGGTGCCCGATGCACAGGTGGGCGAGGTCGACCCCCTGCGCCTCGTAGATGTCGAGCTGCTCCATCGCGCAAGACGGGCAGCTCTCGTGGGGCACGTGGGTGAAGACGGGCAGCCCGGTCTCGCGATGGGCCCGGCTGACGGCGCGCAGCATCTTGCGCTCGTCGTCGTGCATCTCGGGGAACGAGGTCCCGACCTCGCCCAGCGCCCCCCAGCCCTCGCGGCCGGCCTGCTCGACGAGCCGCGCCGCAATCTCCTCCTCGGGCAGAGGGACGATCTCCTCGGGATAGGACCGCAGCAGGAAGTAGCTGCCCCCGAGCACGATGTGCACCCCCGACCGCGACGCCATGGCGGTGAGGTTCGCGAGCTGCTGCCCGGTGCGGGGGCCGATGGACGAGTCGACGATGCAGCTCACCCCGTCGAACGCGGCCATCTGCAGCTCCGCCACGACGAGGTCGACCATCTCGTCGTTGGAGGGCGCAGGTGGCGGCGGCGTGCCGGGCGCCCGCGGCTCGGCGGGCGGGCTGCTGTAGTCGAACGAGAGATGCTCGTGGAAGAGGGTCGCGCCGTCCCCGAGGTCGTCGGGGGACACGTCGCCCAGCCGCGTGCGCACAACCGCCCCGTCGGGAAAGCCCACCGCGGAGGCCGGCTGGAGCGCCGTGCCCGCCTCGAGCGCGCCGGCCGCAGGGACGCGCCCGCCGCCGAGCCCCAGCCCGACAGCGCCCGCCCCCAACGCCTGCATCGCCTCGCGCCGGCCGATTCCTCTCGCTCGCATCGTCATCCCCCAGTCTCCGTGCCGACCCCCGCAACCCGCGCCACGCTCGTAGTATCGCAGGTCCGCCGGTCGCCTCCACCGCCGAGCCGCATATAATCTTCCCCATGTTTCCACGACTTCCGACCCTGCATGCGCGGCTGGCCCGCTTCGCCGGCCGCACCGTTCCGGCGGCACTGCTCGCGGCGGCGCTGGCCGCAGCCACCGCGACCCTCTCGGCCGAGAACGAGAACTGGCCGGCGTTCCGCGGCGCCGACGCCCTGGCGACGGCCGACGACGACCCGCGCCTGCCCCTCACCTGGAGCACGACCGAGAACGTCGTGTGGAAGACGCCGATCGACGGCCTCGGCTGGTCGTCGCCGGTCATCTGGGGCGACCGCATCTTCCTGACCGCGGTGGTCAGCGACGGCGAGACCCAGGAGCCGCGCATGGGGCTCTACTTCCCCTACGGCTCGCCCCAGGAGATGCCCGACGGCCCGTTTCCCCCCGCCCGGCCCGGCGACCTCATGGAGCGGGAGGAGGACGTGCACCACTGGCTCGTGTACGCCCTCGACTTCGAGACCGGCGACGTCGTCTGGACCACGGAGGTCAACGCGGGCGCACCGCAGTTCGACCGGCACCTCAAGAACACCTTCGCGTCGTCCACCCAGGTGACCGACGGAGAACGCGTCTACTCCTACTTCGGCAACGTCGGCGTCTTCGCCCTCGACATGGACGGCGCCCTGGTCTGGGAGCGGCGCTTCGACCCGGCCGAGACGCGCCTCGGCTGGGGTCCCGCCGCCTCGCCGGTGCTCCACGAAGACACGTTGTTCATCGTCAACGACAACGACGAGCAGTCGTTCGTCGTCGCCCTCGACGCCGCGACGGGGGCCGAGCGCTGGCGGGTCGACCGCGACGAGGGCACCAACTGGGCGACCCCGTTCGTCTGGGAGCACGAGGCGCGCACCGAGCTCATCACCACCGGCAGCGACCTCGTGCGGGCCTACGACCTCGACGGCAACGAGCTCTGGTCGTTCCGCGGGATGAACTCCATCTCGATCCCGCAGCCGTTCAGCGCCCACGGGATGCTCTACGTCATGTCGGGCTACGTCGGCGACGCGGTGCGGCCGGTCTACGCCATCCGGCCCGGGGCCGAGGGCGACATCACCCTCGAGCCGGGCGAGACGTCCAACGACCACGTGGCCTGGTACGCCGAGACCGCCGGCCCCTACCACCCGACGCCGCTCGTCTACGGCGACCACTACTTCACCCTGCTCGACCGCGGCTTCTACACGGTGCACGACGCCCGGACCGGCGAGGAGCAGTACTACACCGAGCGTCAGGTCCTCGACCGCGAGGTGCGACGGCGCGTCGCCCGCGGCACCGGCGGGTTCACCGCCTCGCCCTGGGCCTACAACGGCAAGGTGTTCGTGCTCAGCGAGGAGGGAGTCACCTACGTCATCGACAGCGAGAACGACTTCAACGTCGTCGGCGCCAACGAGCTGGAGGAGGTCGCCATGTCGACCCCGGCCATCTCGCGCGGCAGCCTGTTCATCCGCACCCGGTCACACCTGTGGCGCCTGACGGATCTCGCCGCGGGCGGGGGGCGGTAGCCGATCGCCGCGCAACGAGGCGGACCGGCAACCCCTGAGCGGCGATACGGGGGGGCAGGCCGAGCAGCAGCGCTGTCGGTCCGCCCCCCTCGCTCGAGGGCCAGCAGCCCGTCCATTTAGACCCGGCGCCGCAAATCACGGCACGCGGCTACCGGTCGAGGGGGCTCGGGCGCATCTGGAACTTGACGATCTTCGGCCCGGTGCCGCCCTCGATGAAGTGGGGCGTGTAGGTCGAGTAGTTCGACCAGAGGCCCCGCCCCTTCCAGCCGGCGTCGGGATCGTCGATGCGCCCCTGGGCCGACCGCGAGAAGAAGCCCTTGGGATAGGGCACGACCATGTCCAGGAACTCGCCCGTCGCCGGAATCAGCACCTGCAGCGAGTAGCTGTTGACGGGGCCGGTGATCACCGACTCGCCGCCGAGGCCGAGGACGTCGGCGTGGTCGATCTGGGTCAGGTACATCATCTCGGCGTGGATCGGCGACGGCGTCCCCTGCAGGTTGGGTCGCTCCATCTGGTGCACCGACCACCCCTCGGGGCAGTGCCGGCCGGTGGCGGTCGGCCCGCTGGTCACGTCGCAACGGCTGCGGTCGAAGCTGGTGACCTGGTCCGTCCCCCGCCAGTTGAGCCAGACGATGCCGTCGCCGTCCACCGCCACCCCGCCGCTCTTGAAGATGGGCACGTCGAGTTCGGGCGCCTCGAAGATCTCCGCCATGCAGCTCTCGGGCGGGTCGTTCCCCCGCACGAACCGCACGAGCTTGTTGTCGTCCTCGCCGATGCCCGCGCACCACAGGCTGCCGTCGTTGGTGTCGACCCCGATGGAGTAGCAGCCGAACTCGATGCGGCGGTCGAGGGCGGGGCTGACGGGCTCGTCGGGCTCCGTCCACTCGGTGATGACCCCGTCCCCGTTGGTGTCGAGGACGGCGGGGCACCAGCCCTGGGCCGCCTCGGCATCGCGGGTCTCGTCCCACACCTCGGTGTCGATCCACCCCACGGCGTCGTTCACGCCGAAGTAGATCGGACTGTCGTCTTCGTCGGTGAAGTGGTTGTGGTCGACGGCGAGGCAGGACGGGATCTTCTCGACCGAGCCGTCCCGGGGGTCGTAGACGACGGCCTGCTTCGGGCTCCCGGACGGGCGGAAGTTGGCCAGGTACGGATTGTCCGACCCCGGGGCGCAGAAGTCCGGCGGGGCGGCGCCGGGATCGAGCCGCGCGGTGGCCCAGACCCGCCCCTGGCTGTCCATCGCGATGCTGCGCAAGCCGCCGGCGTCGAGCTCGATGCGGCCGACCTCGTGGGTTGCCGGGTCGAGCCACGACAGCATGGTGTCCTCCTGGTGGACGCCGTAGACGCGCCCGCCCGCGTTCAGGGTGGGGTTCCAGGCGTAGGTGCCCTGCGAGTCGGCGCGCGAGCCCTGGGGGGTGGCCCAGTCCCACACCGTGATCACGACGTTGCGCTCGAGTCCCGACGGCCGCGGCGGCGGCTCGGGATAGGCGCCGGCGGCGATGGCGTCGGTCCAGCGGCCGAACATCCGGGCCTGTTCGCCGAGCCCCCGGAACATGCCGGTCATCATGCTGCCGCCGAACAGCTCGCTCGCCAGCCGCTGTTCCCACGCCTCGTCGGTCGGGAGGTCCTCGAGGTGAGCGGGTATCTGCCGCGTGCCCTCGTTGCCGAGGGGGTGGCACTGCAGGCACGACTTGACGGTCGAGGCGACCTGCAGCGCCGGGATGTCGCCGTCGGGGATCTCCAGCAGGCTGAGCCACGAGGCGGGGGGATAGACGGCGGCAGCGGACCGGAGGTCGGGGGCCACGACGGCCGCGAGGTCCAGCCGCTCCCCGCGCACCCCGGCCACCCGCTCGGAGTCGAGCAGGCCGTAGCCGCGCACGAAGACCTCGTAGTCGGCCTCCGGCAGGTCCGGGACCACGTACCGCCCCGCGTCGTCGGTCACCACGATGCGCGCGAACGGCGTGGGCAGGTCGCGGGTCTCGGCGATCACCCAGACCCCCGCCTCCGGCCCCTGCGCGCTGGTGACCACGCCGCCGATGTCGTCCGCGTCGAGCGCGACGGCGGCCGGCTCCTGCGCGCGCGTCCCCGCCACGGCGGCCATCAGCGCCGCCACCCCGAATGCAACAACCACTGACCAGAGCCTCATCCCGTCACCTCCCGCCTGTACGCGAGCCGGGCGGGCGGCGCACGCCGCCCGCCCGGAAACCAACCCTTCGCTGCCGCCCGGCCGCCCCTTCTACTGGCCGCCTTCCGCCGCCGCCCGCTCCTCGGCGCGGGCGCCGGCGAGGATGCCGGGCATGGCGTAGTTGCCCTCGTGGCAGGCGTACTCGAAGATGGGGTCCTCGGTGCCGTCGAGCAGCAGCTCGACCGTCCACGGCCGCGTCCAGGTATCGGGGTCGTTCAACGTGATCTCGTGCCGGAGCACGTCGGGGGCGATGCGCTCGAACCGCTCGACCAGAACCAGCCCCGCCGAGGCGCCGCTGTAGCGGGCGCGCGGGTCGTAGTTGCGGGTCTCGACCACGAGGGTGGCCCCCTCCCACCGCCCGCGCGAGTTGCCCGCCCACTGCGAAATCTTGTCGTCGAGATGCGGACGTCCGTCCAGCGGGATCGTCCGCGCGTGGTGGCCCATCTCCTGGATCATCACGACCTGATCCTCGGTCTGGAAGATCTGCGTGTAGCTGTTGTAGCCGGACCCCATGTTGGGCACGCCCCAGAACAGGCAGCGGTCGCCGAGGGTGCGGTCCTCCGGGCCGTCGGAGCCTGTCGCCCCGAGGCCGCCGGCCTGCGCCGCCCGCCTGCGCTCCTGCGCCGCCTCGGTCAACGCCGGCCGGCGTCCATTCGGGGGATCGATGATGAGCGACGTGCGGTTGTCGAGCGTCCGCTCGACCAGCCAGAACGCGTTGTAGTTGCCGGTGACGACGTCGAAATCCTGGAACTCGGCGTTGCCCAGGGCCTGCTGAACCAACCGGTCGCCCAGCAGATCGCCGGCCTGCTCGGCGTCGCGGAACTCCTGGATGCGGGCGGTCAGCTCGGCGAGCTCCTCGTCGGTCAGCCGCGCCTTGTCGCCGAACTGCTCCGGGCGCTCCATCGGGGTGGCGCTGTTGTTGGCCCAGATGCCCTGCAGGTCGGGATGCCCGTCCGCCGTCCTCGGCACCGTCCAGCCCTCGGGGGCCTGTCCCGCCGCCGCGAGCGGCAGCGCCGCCGCGGCCGTCGCCACCATCACTAGAACAAACGCCAGCCCTTGCTTCCTCATGACCACTGCTCCCATGTCCGCTTCCCGCTTCGTTCCAGGTCCCATCACCGTCGATCCACCCGAATACCGGCCGCTGCGCCAGGATTGCTGTGTTTTCGTGACACTCAGCACTCCTGCCGGCAACGCACTGCAGCCTTCTCCTTGACTCCGCTGGCCCCGGCCTCCGCCAGATACCACGCCGCCCCGCCACTCAACTCGAACCCAACAACCCACCCCCAGCCCCCTGGGGGAAGGCGTCGACCCCTCGTACTGCAAGAGTCCGCCTCCGCGGTGCGCTCCACATTAGCCGACCTTCCGCGTCTCGGCAAGGGTACCATCCCGGTCGTCCAGGTAGGCCGTCAGCATCCGGAGACGCCCCGCACATCCTTCCGCCTCACTGACATCCCTGCTCTGCGAGCCGCTGACGCGCAGCGTGTCCTGACGCACGTCTGTGTGCGACCAATCGCTGGTTGCCACGCCTACCGGCGACGCCACGCCGACATCGCGCGAGCGACCCCGCGAACCATCACAACCCACCTGAAGCTCCGGGTTCAACGGCCACGAGAGCCGAATAGCCCTTCACCCCCCCAACCAGACCCGCAGCGCGAGCCTGACACAGCAGCCGTCCACCGGACGGCCACCGCAGACCCGACACTGCTCAACCCCCGCCATTGCCTGCGAAACTAGGCAGACTATCGCCGCTCGCTGCGCCAGATCTGACCCAAATCACGCTCAGAACGTCATCCGGCGCACCCATCGGCGTTGGGTCGGCCCATCCGCGTGGCTGTCATGTGGGCGGGCTCCGGAGCCGACCCCGATATGGCGATCGTAAGCGTAACGGCGGTCACAAGTCGACCGGAGGCTCCGCGGAATCCGCAAGCGCGGCCACTCTCCCAACTTGTTCTCGGCCGTCACGTTCCTTCTCGCATTCCCCGCAAGGCATCCAACGAACCCATCTGTCACCATAGCGCGTCACGTTTACAAATCGCCGAGTAAACCCCGTAGCCGCCGCCATTGCGGCGAGACGCCCAGGCTCTTCGCGCACCATAACCACCAGGTTTGCTCGACTAGTGAGCCGTCGCAAAGAAAAATTTCCCGTCCGGCTGTCGTCTTCTGCGTATATGCCTCTTGAAGGACAGCCGATTCATCTGACCGACACGCAACGCGATGACCTCGAGGAGATCGCCCGGTCGAACGCCTTGCCCGCAGGGTTCGTCCAGCGGGCCAGGATCGTGGTGCTCCTCGCCGATGGCGTCTCCGCACGAGCGGTGGAGACGAAGCTCGACGTGTCGCGACCGACCATCGCCAAGTGGCGCCGACGGTTCCTGGAGCACGGCGTGGAAGGCCTGACCAACCGCCACCGGGGCCGGCCGCCCTGGAAGTTGACTGCACGCGTGCGCGCCCGGGTGCTCGCGGCCACGCGGCGCCCGCCGCCTGACGGCACGACGCACTGGTCCTGCCGGCGCCTCGCGGCCCATCTCGACGTGAGCAAGGACATCGTACAGCGCGTCTGGCGCGAGGCGGACCTGCGGCCGCACCGGCTGGCCCGCTACATGGCGTCGAACGACCCTGACTTCGAGACGAAGGCGGCCGACATCATCGGTCTCTACCTGGACCCGCCCCGTCATGCGGCGGTGTTCTGCATCGACGAGAAAACCGCCATCCAAGCCCTCGACCGGCGCGACCGCGTGTTGCCGCTGTCGCCGGGCCGGGTCGAGCGTCACGGGTTCGAGTACAAGCGGCACGGTACGCTGTCGCTCTACGCGGCGCTGAACGTGCGGACGGGCGAGGTTCAGGGCAAGACGACGGCCCGGCACACGAGCCCGGACTTCGTGGACTTCCTCGGGGAAGTGGTCGCCACCCGTGCACTCGACGAGGAGATCCACGTGATCCTCGACAACCTGTCGACGCACAAGACGAAGCTGGTGAAGGCGTTCCTGGACGAGCATCCCAACGTGACGCTGCACTTCACGCCGACGTATTCGTCGTGGCTGAACCAGGTCGAGCTGTGGTTCTCGAAGGTGCAGCGGGACGTGCTGTCGCGGGGCATCTTCACGTCGACGGCGGACTTGGCGCGGAAGCTGCGGCGGTACATCGACGCCTACTCGAAGTGCGCGAAGCCCTTCCGCTGGAAGTACGCGAATTCCACGCGGCGCATCACCCATGGAAAACCTAACTCCAAGACAGTCCACTAGATTGCTCCCCAGATGTCATTCAATATGTTCTTGGACGCAACGTCAACCGCCATGGTCAAGCCCCTGCTCACGATCGCGCTCTTGATCTGCTGCCATCGTTGAGGTTCCCTCGCTACGTTCAGAAAATCATTGCCCCTTATTCGTCAAGCACATCGGTGCGTAATGATGTGTTGCATCGCTACGCTGACTGAGATCTTGGCCTTCGATCAGCCCAGCATCTGCAAGTAGCCACGCATGGTAACCCACCTCGTCGCTAGAGTGGCCATCGACCTTTACCAACTGAGCAACGCGGGTAGTAGGCCACTCCTCAACCTCACGCAGGACTTGAAGAAGTAGATCTGGATCCCGCTTCACCCGCGGCTCCTTCACTATACAGTCATAGAGCACCATTTGTGTCACTCCGCAGCCGCAGGCTCTTTCATCCTTCCTTCAAGATAATCAACAAACACCTCCGACATAAGGTATCTGGCAGTATTGTTGTAGGTGATATCGACGAGCAAACCCGTTCTCGCAAGAAGCCTCACCTTGTCGTCAAGATCTTCGTGATCTTCGTAGTGGTAGGCAATAACTGACTTTCCTCCAGAGTTGTAAATCTGGTTCTTACCCATCAAAATGAACTCGCGCTTGAGCGGGTGCGTCGCAAGGTCTTTCTGCATCTGGTCCAGCAAGCTTGGCATCAGTTGCTCCATGCGCGCGATGACCGCCACGTCGCCATCCCTCTTGTCGGCAGGAATCGGCGGCCTGCGGGTAACTCCAATTGCCTTGGCAATCTCCGGCAACTGCTTCTTTAGAACTGTGGCTACTTCATTTTCTCTCCACTCTGGAATAATTACACCGAAGGGTCTAACATCTATGTCGTATTCCCTTTTCTCAGACCATCGCTGTCTTTTCCAGAACGGTTGCCACTCATATATGACCGTAGCCCGAAACGGCTTCAAAGGAACTTCCCTTCCCAGCAAGCTGGGCCCAGTACCGAACATGGTACTGATAGACCCGCCGGGCTCGATTATGGAGAAGGGAAACTCTGTCTTGCGCCACTCCATTATCACATGGTGTTCCTCAAAATCCTCTTCGTCTGCTTGGATCTCCAGGTTGACGTTGTAAACGCCGCCCAAGCCGAAGTTGGCGATTACCAAATCGAAGACTTGGCTAGACGGCCGTACGCGTAGATAACAGTGAATCTGTGGCGTAACGCTGCGTACCAGCGTGCGGTACGCTGTTCTACCACTCAAGCCGGCAACAACAACGGCAGCCAGCGCACCGATCACTGACAGCGCCGGCAACACCGCCTTGACGAGAAAATCAACGAACGGATCGGACAGAAACTCCACCATAGCCACCTCATGGTCTGCTCTTGCCTGTGCCCGTACGCAAAGACTCTCCTATTGAGACAGACCGTGCCTCGCTGCATCGAGCGGTCCGCCGGCGCCGACCGCACCAGCAGCGTCGAACGAAGAAGTGTGAGACGCTGGCTGCGGCCCCGGCGGACCCTGGACAACTGACTACGTGGTCGATGTGGTCGTCATGTCCTGGAGCCGGTCGAAGCGCTCGGGGCCGTCGCGACCCGGCGTCAGGCCTCGTCGTCCTCCGGCATGAGCACGAACTCGGGGTAGGCCTCCAGGCCGAGCTCCGCCAGGTCCTGGCCGAGCTGCTCGACCCGGTCCGACACCCGGACGCCGACGGTCTTCTCCAGCGCGAACCACGCCAGCCAGGACAGCCCGAACGCGAACGCTCCGACCGAGACGATCCCGAGCAGCTGCACGCCGAGGTTCCCGCCGGCCGAGATGCAGACCGCGAGCGTGCCCCACACGCCGGCGACCAGATGGACCGGCACCGCGCCCACCACGTCGTCCACCCCGAACCTCTCCAGCAGCCGCATGGCGGCGATGCACACGACGCCGCCGATGGCGCCGATGACGAGGGCCCAGGGGTGCTGCACGATGTTGGGGGCGGCGGTGATGGCGACGAGCCCCCCGAGGGCGCCGTTCAGGCCCCCGAGCAGATCGACGCGGCCGAGGATCGGCCGCGACAGGGCGACGGCGGCGATGAAGCCGGCCGCGCCGGCGAGGTTCGTGTTGACGAGCACGATGCTCATCGCGACCGCGTCGGAGACGCCGCCCAGCGCGAGCTGCGAGCCCCCGTTGAACCCGAACCAGCCGAACCACAGGATGAAGACCCCCAGGGTCACCGTCGGAATGCTCGACGGGGGCGTCGGCCGCGCCGTCCCGTCCTTGCGGAACTTGCCCCGCCGGGGGCCGACGACGAGGAGGCCGGCCAGGGCCGCCCAGCCTCCGGTGCCGTGCACGATGGTCGACCCCGCGAAGTCCTGGAACCCGAGCTGGTTCAGCCAGCCCCCGCCCCACGTCCAGGCGCCCACGATCGGGTAGATGACCGCGGTCAGCACCAGGGTGAAGCCGAAGAACGACCACAGCTTCACCCGCTCGGCGAGGGCCCCCGAGACGATGGACGCGGCGGTGGCGACGAAGACCATCTGGAAGAACCAGTCCGACATCACCGAGTAGCCGTTGGCGACGACGGCCGCCTGCGCCTCGGCCTGCCCGTCCAGCAGGGCGATCTCGTCGGCCGACGGCCCGTACAGGAAGCGGACCGAGCCGATCCACGACCCGACGTCGACGTACATCAGGTTGTAGCCGATCAGGTAGAAGGCGATGCCCGCGACCGAGTAGAGCCCGACGTTCTTCAGGCAGATGACCGACGCGTTCTTCGTGCGCACCGACCCCGACTCGAGCATGGTGAAGCCGGCCGCCATCCACATGACGAGCCCGCCCCAGATGAGGAAGGAAAACGTATTGAAGATGAATTGGACCTCGTCACCGACCATGCTCCCTCGCCCCTTCCTCCCCCGCCGCGCCGGTGGCGCCTGCCCCCGGAAGCGACGCGAGGTGTTGGGGGGGTCCGCCCCCCGGAGAGTCAGCGTGCGGAACGCGCTCGGGTGCGGACCGGCCCGGTAATCGCCGCGGCAGGAGTGTCGCGCCGGCAAGACTCCCAACGCGACCGCAAGGTCGCGCTACGGCCGCCGTTTCCGGACCCGACCGAGCCACCCGGAGCCTGCACCGTGAAACGACGCAGACTGGTGGCGCAGACTGCTACTGTTCCGCCGCACGCGGCATGTCGCGCAGACGCTCCTGCACGGTGCCGGGAATGCCGAGCCGCGTGTTCGCCCCCAGCCGCGCGAGGAGGGCGGCGGTCTCGGGCCAGCTCTGGAACTGGAACGACTGTTTCGACCCCTCGGCCATCCGGTACGCGGTGCGGCCGCGGAAGTCGCGCGCGTCGATGTCGGCGCCGTTGGCCACGAGGTACTCGACGACCTCGTTCAGCCCGCGGAACGCGGCCCCGTGCAGGGCCGTGAAGTCGGCCTCGTTGACGGCGTCGATGTCGGCCCCCGCCTCGAGGAGGATGCGGACCGCCGCCTCCGCGCCGAGCGACCGCACCCCCCGCGGCTCGCGCGGCGTGTAGGTCGAGCGGCCCAGCCCGGCCGCGGCCATGAACGGCGTCGTCCCGTCGACGGTGGTCAGGTGCTGGTCGGCGCCGGCCGCGAGCAGCGCCTCGAGAATCGCGCCGCCGCTGGGGGTGTAGCTGCGGGCGCCGGTGTACCGGGGGGCGGGTCGGTTCAGCTCGAACGCCGCTACCCACAGCGGCGTGGCCCCGCGCAGGTCGCCGGTGCCGCAGGCGAACGGCTCGAACGCGCCCTTCCGGGGGTAGCCGATGTAGTTCATGACCATCGCCGACGAGGTGATGCGTCCGTTCGGGTCGGCCCCGCGCGCGAGCAACGCCTCGACGAGCCGCAGCCGGCGGTCCGAGTCGAGGCCGCTCCTGCCGAACCGGGCGTAGCGGTCGATGTCGTTGTGCCGCCGGTTCCAGTCGGTCATCCACGTGAAGATGCTGCCGGCGGCGGCGTGCAGGGCCGGCACCCCCGCCATCGTCCCGTTCGGGTCGGCGCCGCGCTCGAGCAGGAAGTGCGCGAACGCGTCGTGACCCGAGACGATGGCGTAGGGCAGGGCGTGGGTGTCGTCGGTCCCCGTTTCGTCGGGGTGGACGCCAGCCGCGAGCAGGGTCCCGGCCATCGCCACGTCGCCGTTGCGCGCCGCGTAGAGCAGCGGCGTGAACCCCTTGGCGGTCGACGGATGGGGATCGGCGCCGGCGTCGAGGAGCGCGCGCACGACCGCGGGATGCGCCCCCGCCACCGCCCACATCAGGGCCGTGCTCCGGGTCTCGCGGGTGGCCGCGTCGATGTCCGCGCCGTGCGCGAGCAGGGCCTCGACCACGGCCGCGCTGCCCGTCCGCGCCGCCGTCATCAGCGGGGTCAGGCCGCTCGTGCGGGCGACGTCCGCGGGGGCGCCCGCCGCCAGCAGGCGCTCGACCATCGGCAGGCTGGCGTTCTCGGCCGCGCGCTCCAACGGGGTCACGCCGTGGTCGTCGGCCGCGTTCACGTCGGCCCCGGCCCGAATCAGGCGGGCAGCGAGGTCCGCATCGTCCCAGTGGGCCGCCCACAGCAGGGCGGTCGCCCCGTCGGCCCGCGACGCGTTGACGTCGGCCCCGGCCTCGAGCAGGGCGTGCACGGCCTGCGCGTCCTGGACCGCGACGGCGTCGACAAGCCGGAGATCCTGGCCGGCGGCGGCGCCGGCCGCCAGCAACATGCCCGAGACGACGGTGACGGCCACTCGCTGCATCGTCCTTCTCCCCCGCGGCGGAATGCGCGGCGCGCCGGTTGCCCCCGGTCGATATGGGCAGATCGGAGGCAGTATAGCAGCCCGAGACCGACCCCTCGCTTCACGCCAAGACACGCAAGGGCGCTGGCGGGCTGAAGGGGGCGCCCACGGTCCGGAGGGCGGTGCGACAAGGCGTGACGCGGGAGCCCGTCGGCGGCAGGGCGAACGCGGGATCTGGGGCCAAGACGGGGACGACCGTTGTTCCGCAGCGGTCAGTCGAACGGGCCGCAGCTCGCCTGCCTCTCGGTGGTGAACAGCGGTACGGCGTTCGCGTTCGCCTCCAGCAGCCCACCATGGTCGAAGACGTAATCGGCGTAGTCGACGCACACGAAGTGGTCGCCGATTCGGTTCGCGCAGGCGGCGGGCAGGAGCGCCGGGTCGAAAGCGTCGCCGCGTCCGCCGACGAGCGCGCCGTCGACGAAGGTCGCGATGACGTCGGCCGTGGTCGAGGCCGTCAGGTCGGCGTACGGATCGTCGGAACGGCTCCGGAAGACCACGAGATCGGCGGCGAGCCCCCGCGCCAGCCGGCCGGTCAGCCCCTCGATGCCGAGGGCGTAGGCGCCGTGCCGGGTGACCATCTCCCACAGGTCGCGGGCCGACAGGCGGTCGCCCCACAGCGCCCCGTCGACGCTCTCGGCGCAACGGAGCTCCTCGAGCAAGTTGTACGAACCCGAGTACGACCAGTCCGAGCCGAGCGCGATGCGGGCGCCCGCCTGCAACGCGTCGGGCACGTCCACCGTCGCGCCGTACAGCGCCAGGTTGGACCGGGGCGACCAGACGAGCGTGACGTCCAGGCCACCGAGCCGCTCTATGCTCGCGGCGTCCAGCCCGACGCCGTGGATGAGGGCGTAGCGCCGGCCGGGGTTGGCCGCAGCGTGATCGAGGTAGAACCGGCCCTCGAGGGCCGCCGTGCAGTCCGTGCCCTCCGCGATGTGCGGCGTGTACGGCGCGTCCGGCGGAAAGCCCGGGCTCGACGCGGGGGCGACCGGCGCCGGTCCGTCGTAGGGGCAGGTCAGGCCGGAGAACGTCTCGGAGGCGGTGCGGTAGGGGAACGTCTGCATGTCGGCCCGATAGGCGTAGGCCGGATCGTCCGGCCAACTCGCGTTCTTGAGCAGCCCCGCCACCGCTCCCGACCCGCCCAGGGTCGTCGTGCCCGCGAGCAGATGACGCAGCTCGATCCAGAATTGCTGCACTGGGGCCTCGGTCCTCGCGTACTCGAGCGGATAGTGCTCGTCGCCGGCCAGACCCTGCCACTGCTCGCGGTGGGTGTAGGCCGGGCGCATCCGGGGGTCGGGAAATCCCCCGCTGACGTTGGGATGCTCGTGGGGGTTGACGAGACCGGGCGATATCCACGCGGGGCCGCAGTCGATGACGGTCGCCTCCGGCGCCGACGACCGCACCGGTCCGGGCTCGCCGACGGCCGTGATCCGCCCGCCGGCGACGAGGACGGCCCCGCGGTCGGCGCCGTCCGCTCCCAGGAGCAGCCTTCCGATGACGATCGTCTCGTCCGAGGGTCCGGGGGAAACTCCACATCGATTGGCGGGTTCCGGTGCGGGCGGCGGCTGTCCGGACCGAGACACCGCTGGCGCGGCCGGACCGGAGTCGACCCCGGCTCCCCTATCCCCGGCGGCCGTGTCCCGGCCATCCGACCAACCCTCGGTTGCCGGCGGAGACGCGGCAATCACCACGAGAGTCACGACGCCCGGCACGACGGTCCTGAGCTGCATGACAGTTACCCTCCCCTCAGAGGCAGCGCGGCCCGGACACCCTGCACATGGCGTTGCCACCGGCTGCCCGGTCAATCCTACAGAACGTCACCCCGTCGCATCGCGCAGACGGCCGGCGCGGCGCCGCGGCCGAATCACAGCCTGTCGCGGGCAGATCGCACCGAGCCGCGGCACTACGCGACATAATAGGCGTTGGAGTTGCCACCGACCGGCGCCGAGCGAAGGAGAGAGGAATGCGAGCCATCGTCGTCTGCCTGGTGTCCCTGACCGTTGTCGCCGCCGCCCCCGAAGCGGCCGGGCAGGACCCGCGGCTCGTTGACGCGGTGGCGGCGCAGGACGCGGGCGCGGTCGAGGCGCTGCTCGCGGGCGGCGCCGACGTGAACGCGCGGCGCTCCGACGGGGCGACCGCCCTGATGTGGGCCGCGCACTGGAACGACCTCGCCCTCGCGGCGCGCCTCATCGAGTCGGGGGCGGACCCGAACGCAGCCGACGACCACGGGGTGACGCCGCTCGAGCGGGCGGCCGAGAACGCCAGCCTCGCGATGGTCGAGCTGCTGCTCGGCGGCGGGGCCGGCGCCGGCGCGGCCCGGACGAGCGGGCTCAGCCCCCTGATGACCGCCGCGCGCACCGGCGAGGCGGCCATCGTCGAGGTGCTCCTCGACCACGGGGCCGACGTGAACGCGGCGACGCGCGAGACCCGGAGCACCGCGCTCATGTGGGCGCTCGCCGCGCCCCATCCCGACGTCGTCCGCCTGCTGCTCGCACGGGGCGCCGACCCGACGCTGGAGACCGCGGCCGGCTTCACGACGCTGATGTTCGCGGCGCGCAACGGCGACGTCGCCATGGGCCGCGCCCTCGTCGAGGCGGGGGTCGACGTCAACGCGCCGGGGGCCGACGGCACCTACGCCCTGCCGTTCGCGATCATCGCGGGCCAGGCCGCGTTCGCCCGGTTCCTGCTCGACGAGGGCGCCGACCCCAACCACCGGGCGGGCGGGGTCACCGCGTTGCACGCTGCCGCCGGCGGCGTGGGCATCTGGCTGGGCGACTGGTACCGCCGGCACGGCCGTGTCGGCGGCCGGCTCGCGACGCGCGAGAGGCTGGGGCTGGTCGAGGCCCTCCTCGCGGCCGGCGCCGACCCCAACGCGCGGATCACCTCGTGGGCGATGCTGATGTCCTATATCGGCTATCCCCGCAAGGGGGCGTTCGAGCCGTTCGCCCCCGGCACCGGCGACCTGCAGGGCGCCACCCCCCTGTGGGTGGCCGCGTTCGACCTCAACGGCGCCCCCAGCCAAGTGTTCAGCATCATTCCGAGCTTCACCGGCAGCAGCACCGGGATCCTGACGCGGCTGATCGAGGCCGGGGCAGACATGACCCTGACCACCGTCGACGGGACCACCCCGCTGATGGCGGCGGCGGGGCTGGGACGGGCCACCTATACGCCCCGCCAGCCCCGCGGGGTTCGGTCGCCGACGGCCGAGGCGGCGGTGCGCCTGCTCGTGGAGGCCGGCGCAGATGTCAACGCGGTCAACGAGGCCGACTTCACGGCCCTGCACGGCGCGACGTTCCGGGGCCTGAACGAGGTCATCGAGTATCTCGTGGCCGAGGGCGCGGACATCGACGCCCGCGATTTCCGGGGCCGCACCGCCTACCGCATGGCGGAAGGCGCCAAGCAGTCGTTCCAGTTCCAGAGCTGGCCCGAGACGGCCGAGCTCCTCGCCCGCCTCGGCGCCGACACCGACCTCGGCATTCCCGGCACGGTGCAGGAGCGCCTGCGCGATGTGCCGGTCGACGCGGTGCCCTGACTCGGCTATGGTTCCAGGTCGGCCAGCATCTTGTCGATCAGCTGCGGGACATAGCTGCGGTACTGCCGCCGCATGCCGGCCTGCCCGCGCGGCAGTGCCCGGATGGCCTCGATCGCCCCGGCCGCGCGCTCGTCCAGATAGTCGAGGGCGTTGAGGGCCAGCATCGTCGTGAAGAGGTCGTTGTCGTCGAGGCTCGCCCGCGCCAGCAGCAGATCGAGCGCGGGGTCCAGGTCGTCGGCGGCCCCGAACCGCCCGAGCGCCTCTGCCGCCGTCACCTGCACGCTTGCCGACGAGTCGTCGAGGGCCGCGCGCAGCGCGGAACGCGCCGCGCCGACGGCCGGGCGGCCGCGGGCGAGCAGCCCGATCGCCCCCCAGTACCGCACCGCGCTGTCGACGTGGCCGAGAGCCGCCGTCAACTCCGGCCCCGCGGGCACGTCGGGCCAGGTCGCCAGATCCGCGATCTCGAGAATCTCCGCCAGTGGATAGCGGGCGCCGTCGTGCCCGAGGTCGTACGGCGCCCCGCCGCCCGTCCGCGCATGCAGCTCCGGCTCGGGCAGGAAGCCGAGGTCGCGGGTGGCGAGCAGGTGGCCGCGCAACGCCCCGCTCAGCCGCGCCAGGGTCGCGGCGTGCCCGGGATCGGCGGCGAGGTTCCGCACCTCGTCCGGATCACTCTCGAGGTCGTACAGCTCCTCCGCGGGCTTGGTCTCCCAGAAGCGCCGCTGCGGCGGATCGAGCCGCCCCTCGTCGTACAGCGCCTTCCAGACGCGGGTGGTCGGCGTCTGGAACATGTAGGCCACGAACTGCCCGTAGACGCGGTGCGGCGCGTAGTTCCGGACGTACACGTACCGCTCGTCCCGCACCCCGCGGACGAAGTCGTAACGCTCGTCCATGCGGCCGCGGAACCCGTACAGGTACTCGGCGGGCGGGTCTCGATAGGGCCCCAGCAACGCCCGACCGTGCATGTGTTCCGGCGGAGGTACGCCGGTCAGGCTGAGCATGGTCGGCGCCAGGTCGACGAAGGCGGCGAGCTCGGCGGTGCGCTCGCCGGCGCGATACCCGGCTCCCGCCAGCTCGCGGAAGCGCGGCGGCACGTGGACGATCAGCGGCACGTGCAGCCCGGAGTTCAGCAGCGACCGCTTGCCCCGCGGCAGGCCCACCCCGTGGTCGCCGAAGTACACGACGATGGTGTCGCCCGCCAGCCCCGCCGCCTCGAGCTCGGCGAGGCGCTCGCCCACCTGCGCGTCCATCTCGGTGAGCCGGTCGTAGTACTGCGCCCGGTCCTGCCGGACCTCCGGGGTGTCGGGGTGGTAGGCGGGCACGCGCACGCCGGCCGGGTCGTGCACCGCCTCGTGCGGCCGCTGGCGGATACGGCTCTCGTGGGTGATGCCGAGGTTGAACACCGCGAAGAACGGCGGGGCCCCGGGCCCGCCATGACCGGGCCGGTTGCGCCAGTGCGCCTCGGCCGACGACTCGTCCCACACCCGGCCCGGCTTCTCGACGTTGTAGTCCTCCTTCGCGTTGTTCGTCGCGTAGTAGCCGGCCGCGCGAAGGAGCTGCGGGAACATCTGCACGCCGTCGGGCAGCCGCACCCGGCTGCGCATGTGGTGCGACCCGGTGGCCGGCGGGTACATCCCGGTAATGATGGCGGTCCGCGCGGGCGCGCACACCGGGGCGTTCGACCACGCGTTCAGATAGACGGCGCCGCGGTCGGCCAGCCGATCGAGATTGGGGGTGTCGGCGTAGGCGTCGCCGTAGGCCCCGAGGGCAGGCCCGTTGTCCTCGCTGCTCAGCCACAGGATGTTCGGCCGCTCCTGCGCATGGGCGAAGCCGGCCCCGGCCAGAGCCGCGGCTCCCGCCGCCATCGCCGCCACGATCACCGTTGTGCGCATTGCCGCCTCCCCTGCAGCCCGACGGGCCGCCAACCGGCAACCCGCAGCCACGTCCCGCCGCCGGCCGGCGGCATTCTATTGTAGCCGCGCCGAACCGGCCCCCGCCGGCCTGGCGGCGCAACGCCCTACTGTAGCCGCGCCGAACCGGCCCCCGCCGGCCTGGCGGCGCAACGCCCTACTGTAGCCGCGCCGAACCGGCCCCCGCCGGCCTGGCGGCGCAACGCCCTGGCAACCGCGGCACGCACGGTGACGGACGGACCGCCCCGGCGAGGCTCCCCTGCGGACGACGGCGGGGATTGCCTTGCCACATGCCAAGCGCAGAACACCGTAGAAACGGGCGGCATATGCGTGCGGTTGGCAAGTCCATGTCGATCACCGTCCTGCGACTTCGGCCGGGGACGGGCGGCGGGGCCGGTCGCCGAATCCCGGCGCCGCCACGAGGAGAGTATCCTGTTGGCGGCGGACAACCGCCGAGGAGACATCTCGTCGCTCCGTCCCTGCACGCCGGGGACGTCGGACTGGAGGAATCGTCGTGGGCTTTGTCGAAACCGCCGCCGACCCGTGGGGACGCTCGGTGCTGACCCATGTCGCCTGGAACGCCCTGTGGGTGTCGATCTTCGTCTTCATCACCTTTCTGGTCGCCCATGCGTCCTACGTCATCCTGTCGGCGCACCGGGTCCGGGCCAAGGCGGAGACGGACGCCCTGGAGGAGAAGCACGCCGGCCTGCCGAAGCGCATCAAGCGGCACTCGTTCATGGCGCGGCTGTTCCACTGGGTGATGGCGGGGTCCATCTTCACGCTGCTGGGCACCGCGTTCTTCCCGATCATGGGGTGGCAGTTCGACTGGGTGGGCATCCACTACACGGCCGGCCTCGTGCTGACCGGGGCCATCGTCTTCCACATCTTCCACACGACGTTCTTCCTCGACTTCTGGTCGATCTGGGTGGGCCCGAAGGACATCCCCGAATTCAAGGCCGAGATCATGCGCGAGGCCGGCCACGAGGTGGCGGGGCCGCATTCGGCCAAGTACCCCATCGGCAACCGCCTGTATCACCTGGTGCTGACGTTCGTCGGGTGCACCGTGAGCATGACCGGCATGGTGATGCTGTGGCGGATGGGCACGCCGTTCATCACCCCCAACCCCTACATCCTTCCGGAGGGCGCGTGGGGCTGGATCTACGTCTTCCACGGCATGACCGGCCTGTCCCTGGCCGGGCTGAGCGTCGCTCACATCATCTTCGGCGCGCGCCCGAAGAACTGGTGGCTGACGAAGTCGATGATCGTCGGGTCGGTCTCGCGTCGCGAGTACCTGGAGCACCACGAGCCGTCGCGGTGGCCGATCCGGGTCCGCTCGGCCGGCGCGGCGGACAACTCGGTGCCGGAGACCGGCGACGCGTAGAGGCCCCGGTAGCGCGTGGCGAAAGGACCGGCCGCATTCGGAGCGACGCGGCATCCGCCACGGACTCGAAGGGGACCAGCACCGCCTGCATCCGAAGCGGTGCGGCAGACCCCCGCGGCGCGGCCGGGCAGGACCCGGGCCGTGGGGTGCCACCGGGCCGGCCGGACCGAATGGGAGCAGGCTGGCCGGTACCGAGGCGGGTGGCGCGCTGACGAGCACTCGTCCGGCCCGTCGGTGCTCGGGATCAGGAAACGGGCGGAAGATACCGCCACTGACCATCCGATTCCCGGACCGTCTGCCCGCCGTTGCCGTGCGTCCTCCAGGGTCGCCCGCCGAGCACGTCTTCCGCGATGCTGATCGCCGACAGGGTGGTCGTCGCGGCCAGGTCGGCCAGGTACTGCACGAAGCGGCGCAGGTCGCCGCCGTCGGCCCATTCCAGGTTCCTGATGTAGTCGTCGCGCTGCAGCGTCGAGACGACGGGCGGAAACTCCCCGGCGCGGGCGAAGACGTAGGCCATCAGCAGCCGCGCCATGCGGCCGTTGCCGTCCTGGAAGGGATGAATGCGGACGAAGCGGTGATGCAACCAGGCCGCCTCGACCTCGGCCGGCAGGCCGCGCTCCGCGTGCCCGTGGTGCATCTCGAGCATCCGGTCCATCTCGCTGCGCGTCTGCTCGGGCGGGCAGTACTCGTGGACGACGCCGTCCGGCCGCCGCGGATTGTTCGGCCACACCTTGTAGTCGCCGCGCCGCAGGTCGATCAGCACGCGACGCCCGTCGCGCACGCCGGCCGCGTGCTCCTGGTGGCGGGTCAGGAGCTGGTGCCAGCTCTTCATCGTGTGGTGGGACAGCGGCCGGCGGCCGGCCGCGGCCTCGAAGACCAGCTCGACGGCGGCGTGCTGGTCCTCGAGCAGGCCCTTCAGCGTCCGGTCCGACAGCCCGGGCTCGAAGGCGTGGGCGGCGCGCACGCCGCCGAAGCCCTCGGCGATGAGTTGCTCGGTCACCCCGCGCCGCAGCGTGTAGAGCCCCTCTATCTGTCCGGTCTCGATGGCGAACGCCCGCGCCCGCTCGCGCAGCCAGATGTCGAGCAGGGTCCGATCGACGGCCGGGTCCTGGAGCCGGGCGCGGGCGTCCTGCCAGCGCCGGACGCGCCCCCGGTAGTGCGAAGACCCCCACGAAGCGGCTTCGGCCGGCAGGTCCTCGATGGGCCTCCAGACGGCCTCGGGCGGCTTCCCGCTTCCCATGCCGCCAGCGTAGCACGGCGGTCATGCCGCCACAACGCGGCCCGGCCGCATCCGCCCGGTGAACCCGCCATGAACCCGAACCCCGGGTTCAACGTAGGAACAGGGCAGGAGGAACGTTGATAACCGTCGACGCGCTGCGCAAGAGCTACGGTGACCTCGTCGCGGTGGACGGCGTCAGCTTCACTGCCGCGGAGGGCGCCATCTTCGGGCTGCTCGGTCCCAACGGAGCGGGCAAGTCGACGACCATCGGCTGCATCTCTGGCCTGCTGCCGCCGTCGTCGGGCCGCATCCACGTGCTCGGCCACGACGTGGTGCTCGACGGGCGGGCGGCGCGCGCGGGCATCGGCGTGGTGCCGCAGGAGCTGGCCCTCTACGAGGACCTGAGCGCGGCCGACAACCTCGGCTACTGGGGCGCCGCCTACGGCCTGCGGGGGCCGGAGCTGAAGCGGCGGGTCGGCGAGGTGCTGGAGCTGGCCGGTCTCCTCGACCGCGCCCGCGAGCCGGTCAAGCGGTACAGCGGGGGCATGAAGCGGCGGCTGAACTTCGGCTGCGGCATCGTCCACCGGCCCCGCGTCCTCCTGCTCGACGAGCCCACCGTCGGGGTCGATCCGCAGAGCCGCGTGCAGCTGCTCGACCTCGTGCGCGAGCAGGTGGCGGCGGGCACCTGCGTCCTCTACACCACGCACTACATGGAAGAGGCGCAGGAGCTGTGCGACCGGCTCGCGATCATGGACAACGGCCGCATCCTCGCGGCCGGGACGCTGGCAGAGCTGCGCGCCATGGTCGGCGAGCGCGACCTCCTGCGACTGACCGGAGAGTTCGATCCGGACCGCGCGCGGGGGGCGGTCGAGGCCCTCGGCGACGCCGGCGTGGTGAACGCCGAGGCCGGCGTGGTCCTGATCGCCGCCGGCTCGGCCTCGCGGCGGCTGCCCGCCATTCTCGAGGCCGTGGCGGGCTCGGGCGGGCAGGTCGCCGAGATCACCCTCAGCCAGCCGAGCCTCGAGAACCTGTTCATCACCCTGACGGGGCGGGAGCTGCGCGAGTGACGGGGCGCTTCGTCGCGGCGACCGCGCTCAAGGACGTGCGGCGGCAGCTCGCCGACCCCGTCGGCCTGCTCACCTGGATGGGGTTGCCGCTCGCCATCGGCGGGCTGATCGTCCTCGTCAGCGGCGGCGGGGGATCGCCGCGGGGACGGCTGCTGGTGGCCGACGAGGACGAGTCGTTCCTGAGCGGCCTGATCGGCGGGGCCGCGGTGCAGGGACCAATCGCCGAGCTCTTCGACGTCACGCCGGTCGAACGCGACGAGGGCCGGCGCCTCATGGACGCCGGCGACGCCAGCGCCCTCGTCATCCTGCCGGCGGGCCTGCAGGAAGCGGTGATGGGGAGGGGGACGGCCGAGATCCGGCTCGTCACGAACCCGTCCCAGCGTATTCTTCCGGGGATGATCGAGGAGGCCCTCGAGATCGCGGTGGAGCTGGCGTTCTACGGCGAGCGCCTGCTCGGCGAGCCGGCCCGCCGGGTTCTGGACGGACCGCCCGACGGCGGCAGCTTCTTCTCGAACGACGCGATGGCCGAGCTCGCGACCGCGATCAACACGCGCCTCAGAGGACTCGAGGGCACGCTGTCGCCGCCGGTGCTCGACGTCGAGTACGCCGACCCGCCGGACGCCGACGAGGCGGAGGCCCCCGCGAGCGCCGTCGACCTCGGCCTGATCTTCCTGCCCGGCATGATCTTCATGTCCATCCTCTTCACCGCCCAGGGGGTGAGCGGCGACGTCTGGAACGAGAAGCGGCTCGGCACCCTGCGCCGCGCCGCGTCCGCGCCGCCGCCGATGGCCGCGCTTCTCGCCGGCAAGCTCGCGGCGGGCGGGGCGCTCGTCGGTGCGGTCGCGGTGGTCGGGGTGGGGCTCGGCATGGTCCTCCTGGACCTGCCCCCGCTGCACGCCCCCCTCGCCGTGCTCTGGATCACGTTCGCGGGCGCGGTCATGCTCAGCTACTTCGTGCTGCTCCAGCTGCTCGCCTCGGGACAGCAGGCCGGCAGCCTGCTCTCGAACCTGGTGCTGTTCCCGCTCGTGATGGTCGGCGGCTCGTTCTTCCCGTTCGAGGCGATGCCCGAGTGGATGGCGGCCATCGGCGGGTGGACGCCGAACGGCCTCGCCCTGGTGCGTCTCAAGGAGATCGTCGCCGGGCAGCCGGACGTCCCCGGCCTGCTGACGGCCGCTCTCGCCATCGGCCTTCCCGCCGTCGCGGCGTTCGCGCTCTCGGTGCGGCGCCTGCGCGGCGGCTTCCTGGTGAGCTGACGATGTGGCGTGACGCCCGGCTCATCGCGCGGCACGACCTGCGCCGCATGCTCCTGGCGCGCGAGACCCTGCTTTGGACGTTCGCGATGCCGGTGATCTTCTTCTACTTCCTGGGCACGGTGACCGGCGGGTTCGGGGCGCCGGACCCGGATCGGCCCGACCCCCTCGCGGTGCTCGGAGCCGACGGCGGCGGCTTCCTCGCGGCCGAGTTGACCCGCCGGCTCGAAGAGCAGAGCTTCAGGGTGGTGACCCCGGCGTCCGAGGCAGAGGCGGCGCAGTACTCGCGCCGCCTCACGGTGCCCGGACCGGCCGCCGGCCATGACGACCTCACCGCCTCGGTCCTCGCCGGCAACCAGGCGGTCTTGACGTTCGATCGCCGCGGCGAGGACCTCAATCGGCAGTACGACCAGCTTCGCGTGGGCCGGGCCGTCTACACGGTGCTCGCCGACCTCGCGGCCGCCTCGACCCTCGACGGCGGGCCGTCGCCGGAGACGTTCGCGGCCCTCGCGGCGGCGCCGCGCACGGTCACCCTGCAGGTCAGCCCGGCGGGCCGGCGAGAAGAGCCCCCGATCGGCTACGCGCAGGCCATCCCCGGCACGATGGTCATGTTCACCATGCTCGTGCTCCTGAGCAGCGGCGGCATCCAGCTCGTCATCGAGCGCAAGGACGGGTTGCTGCGCCGGCTCGCGTCGACCCCCGTCCGGCCCGCGTCGATCGTGGCGGGAAAATGGACGGCGCGGATGGCCCTGGGGCTGGTGCAGGTCGGCTTCGCGATGCTCCTCGGCCGCGTCCTGTTCGGGATGGACTGGGGCGCCGCGGTCGGCATGGTGGGCCTCGTCCTCGCCGCGTGGGCCGCGTTCAACGCCTCGCTCGCCCTTCTCCTCGGCAACCTCGCCCGCAGCGAGGGCCAGATGGCCGGCATCGGCGTGCTCGGCACGATGGCCCTCGCCGCCCTCGGCGGCTGCTGGTGGCCCATCGAGATCACCCCGGCGTGGATGCAGTCGCTCGCCCTCTGGCTGCCCACCGGGTGGACCATGGACGCCCTCCACAAGCTGGTGAACTTCGGCTACGGCCCCGCCGCCGCCCTGCCCCAAGCGGCCGCCCTCGCCGCGGCCGCCCTGCTCTGCGCGGCCGCCGCGGCGCGGACGTTCCGCTATCAGTAGCCGACATGTCACCGACTCCGGCTCGACAATCGGGCAGGGACTTGGAGGTCGATCACGTCCTGCGGTCGTATCCGGCCAGGTCTTGGTCGTGCGACCAGATGGTGACCCGGCGAGCGGGATGCTGTGTGCAGGTTCGTTCCCACGCCTTGACGATGGAGAGATCGCCCATGCCGGCCCCGCGCATGGCGGAATCCGGGAAGTCGTGGAGCCAGTCGGCCAGCTCCCGGTCATCCGGCAGCCGAATCGGCGTCCACGGCGCCTGTCCCGCCAGCGCTTCACGTACCCGGTCCCTGAACGCTTCCGCATAGCGCCGTCGCTGCCGCCCGTCGGCGAGCTGGGCGATGTGGTTGCCGGCCTCGAAGATGGCGGCGATCGGCAGCAGCAGATTCGCCCCGGCCTCAATCAACTCGCGGAATCGCGCAAGATCGGCTTCGCGATCCTGATTGAACCCGGGAACGTCGAGCACGTTCAGGAATACGCTCGTGTCGACGATGACGATGCCAGACATGCCGGTGGCGATTGTGGGACGGCGGGGTCGTCAGCCGGCCTGTGTCCGGATGTCGTCGAGCCAGGCCCGGGCGCGCTCTTTCCGCTGCTCCGCGCCCGGGCGGTCCTGCACGAAGCGTTCGAGGATTCCCCGTGTCATCAGATGACCGACCGACCCGCGTGCGACGAGCTCGGGGTAGTCCCGAAGGTCCTTCAGGCGAATCAACTGGCTCGAACCGTCATCGTGGCTCCTGTAGCAGAACACCACGTGCGGCACGGCATCGTCCGGCAGGGCATCCAGCAGGGCGGGATTGTGGCTGCTGATGAGGACCCGGAGGTTCCGCGTCTTCGCGAGACGGGACATGTGATCGAGCAGGCGTTCCGCACGACTCGGATGGACGCCGTTGTCGATCTCCTCGATGACGACCAGACGGTCCTCCGCCGACAGGAGCGCCGCCGCAATCGCGAGCACGCGGAGCGTCCCGTCCGACAACAGAGTGGCGTCGTAAGTCGTGCTGCTTCCACCGAACGTCTCGGTCAGCGTGACCATGACTTCACCGCGCGGCGTCTCGATGAACTCGATCGCCTTGATATCCTGCTCCGGTAGTGCCCGCACAAATTCGAGCAGGTCGCCCTTGGTTCCTTCTTTCTGGCAGAGGTTGTACAGCACGCCGGAGAGGTTTGCCCCGCTTCCGGTCAAGCGCTGTTCGGTCTTGAAGCTGTAGTTCCGCATGAGCGATGGACGGGGATCGAGCCAGGTGATGGTGGAGAGCTGCTGGTGGAATCGGCTGGTCGTGGCAGGAATCTCCTTCTGCGCCCTCTTGTGACCGCGATAGAATCTCGCCGCACTCATGAGCTGACAAAGCACCGCCATCTGGTCGCTGCAAGGGAGTTGCGGCTTCCGGCCGCCGCGCGCGAAGTTGTTGTAGGCGACGAACATGTCGCCCAGGTCTCCCCGGGACGGCGTCACGACCTCGAAGAGCGGAACGACCGAGGCCGGCCCGGTCAGCCGTTCGTCCGCGATATGGAGTTCGTCGTCGGCTCGCACTTCGAGCCTGATCGAGTACTTGTCCCAGTCCGATGCGTCGGTTCGGCAGGCGAGCGAGAAAGCACGCTCCGGTCGAAATCCGAGGTCGTTCACGTTGCCGCGGATCGCGTGCTCCTTCTCCTGCAGTGCGTGGCGGATCGACGCGAGCCGATTGCCCGCGGCGATCCACGAGAGCAGTCGCAGGGCCTCGACGGCGTTGCTCTTGCCCGCCGCATTCGCGCCGATGAGGACCGTCAGCGGGGCCAGCTTCAGCGTTGCGTCGCGGTAGCTCTTGAAGTTCGTGATCGAGAAGCTGGACAGCATCGACGTCCCCTTGCGGCGGGAGCACGTCCCGGAACACGTCCCCCGCCTTCGATCTCTACTCTACCGTGGTTGCAGCCCGTCGAGTAACTCGATTCTCCCGTTCTCCCCCCCAAGAGCCCGACGACGGCCGTCGCAAGCGTATACGATGGAAAACCGACTTCGCGCCACCCTGGAGACCAACAACCCCATGAACTCGACCGGACCGCCGTCCCCCGCGGACGGCCGAATCGTCGCCTGGTCGCGGCGGACGACCCGCGCCGCGTGGTTCCGGCACGGCGTCACCGCCGTTATCGTCACCAACGCCGTCGTCATCGGCCTCGACACGTCGGTCGTTCTGGCCGCGCGCTTCGGCGGCGTCTTCGCGCTCGCCAGCCAGGGCTTCCTCGCCGTTTTCGTGGTCGAGGCCCTGATCAAGATGGCGGCGGTGTGGCCCCGGCTCCGGGACTACTTCGCGGACGGCTGGAACCTCTTCGACTTCACGGTCATCGCGGTCAGCCTGCTGCCGGCCACCGGCGAGCTGGCGACCCTCGCCCGGCTCGCCCGCCTGTTCCGAGTGCTGCGGCTCGTGTCGGCGCTGCCCGAGCTGCGGCTCATCGTCGCCACGCTGATCCGGTCGGTGCCGGGGATGTTCAACGTTCTCGCCCTGATGTCGATCGTCTTCTACGTCTACGGCGTGGCCGGCTACCACCTGTTCCGCGACGTCGACCCGACGCACTGGCGGACCCTCGGCATCTCGCTGCTGTCGCTGTTCCGCATCGTCACCCTCGAGGACTGGACCGACATCATGTACGCCGCGCTCGAGCACCACTGGTGGGCGTGGGCGTACTTCGTGAGCTTCGTGGTGGTGGGGACGTTCGTGGTCATCAACCTGTTCATCGCGGTGGTGATCAACAGCCTCGACGAGGCGAAGCAGGACCGGCTGCGCGAGCTCGCAGCGCCTCCGACGCACAAGGAGCTGATGGCGGAGCTGTCACGGACGCGGGACACACTGGCCCGGCTGCAGGAGCGGCTCGAGCGCGGGGGGGACGCGTGACGCGGCGGCGAGAGGCGAACAACAGCAGAGGGCCGCGCTGAATCGGACGGGCGATGCGTGCTGGCCGATTGCATCGTCCGCGGAGCAGCGCGCCGCGCCGTCGTCACGCAGGGCGGGCAGCTCGCGTCGCGCCCGTAGCACCGGGCGCCTGCAGTCGGCTGGGTAGCCCCTTGCAGCCCCCCCCCGGCCACGCCCGTTTCGATGCGAGGCGGCGTTCCGGTACCGACTGCTACTGCCGCGCCGCGTAGTCCCGGCTGAACCCGTTGCGGCTGTTGGTGACCGTGAACGACCCGTCCCGCCGCGCCGAGATCCGGATCCAGTGCGACTGGCCCATGTGGACGGTCCGGCCGTCGGGCATCTCGACCCCTTCGTCCAGGTTCGCGATGAACTCCTCGGGGGCGTTGCCGTCACCGGCGGGGATGGAGTAGTGGTTCTGCCAGATGTCCGGGGGCGCCGGGGCGGCCCGCAGAATGTCGAACGTCTGGGCGGCGCCGCCCTTGCGGGGGCCGTTGTTCATGGCCGCGGCCCGCGGCGCGATGGCGTGGGCCAGCGCCTCCGAGCCCGAGGTCTCCGACCCGTGGTGCGACACCAGGTAGAGATCGACGACGCCGATCCGGTCCTCGGGGCACATCAGGGCGTGCTCGCGGTTCCAGTTCAGGTCGCCCATGATGACGGTGCGGAACCGGCCGAAGCCGACGAAGGTGCTGACCGACTGGTCGTCCTCCGCGTTCCCGTAGCGGCTGGTGATGTCCTCGCCGTGGAAGGTGAAGCCCTCGCAGAACCGGTTTGCGCCCCCCGCCCCCGGCAGCGGCGCATCGAGCACGTCGCCGCCCGAGGCGATGATGCGAACGTCGAGGCCCTCGATCGGCACCCGGTCGCCCGGCGCGGCCACGACGTGCCGGCCGGCCCGCAGCTCCGCGTACCGCGCGAAGGCCGCGAGCGGGCGCTCGTCCTCGTCGACGGTGGTCCCGTGGTCGATGAAGGCGCCGACGGGCAGCCGCTCCGCGAGCTGGTGGGCGCCCCCCATGTGGTCGCCGTGGAAGTGGGTGACGATGAGGTGGTCGATGGCGTCCGCCCCGGCATCGGCGGCGGCCGCGGCGATGCGGTCGGCGTCGCGCCCGTCGAAGCCCGGCCACCCCGTGTCGACGAGCAGCGACTCGCCGGAGGGTGCGACGAAGAGGGTCGCCTCCCCCCCCTCGACGTCGACGACGTAGATCTCCAGCGTGTCGTCCGTCCCGTCCTGGGCCGCCGCGGGGGCCGCCGCGAGAGCGAGACAGAGCGCGAGCCCCGACAGGGTGCCGGCAAGTCGCATGGCGTTGCTCCTGCAATCGAGTGCGTTGGTCGACGCTGAACGGCTTGTGCCGCCCGACCACGCGCGCCGTCGAGTGTGTTGGTCGACGCCGACGGGTGTGCCGCCCGACCACGTGCGCCGTCGGGGCGCTCGCCGCCGGGCCGAACCCGACGCGCGGAATCCGGAGCCCGATTATCCCCCATCTCGCGACCGCCGGCGCGTCCGCGACGTATGTCAGAATGGAAACCTCGGGAGCCTGCGGTGAAGGGCCCCGCGTCCGAGCGGGCGACGCAGCGCGGCGTCTTCACCATGGGCTCCGGCGTTCAACGGAGGTGACGATGCGATTCGCCCTCGCTCTCCCGACCATCCTGCTCACACCGTCCCTTCTGTTCGCCCAGTCCGACAGGGTCCGTGGGTGCATCGAGGAGACCCCGCAAGGCGTGGTGCTGCGGGCGAGCGGCGCCGGCCGCCAGGCCTTCGACAGCCAGAGCTCCGTCGACGCGGGACAGCGTTTCCTGCTGGTGGGCGACGACGACCTGCTGGAGGAGATTGCCCTCCGCGAGGGGCAGGAAATCCAGGTGACCGGCCGCATCAACCCGGAGACGTCGTCGCCGGCGATCGTCGAGCCGCCCATCTTCCAGCCGCCGGGCGGCGGCACCTTCCCTGGCGCCGGGAGGTCGCCCGGACCTCGAGGTGGCAACCCGTTCAACCCTCGCGTGTCGGGCCGGCAGGGGGACTCGCGCCGCGCCGCCGCCGAGGACGTGATCGTGGTCGAGGAGTACCGGGCGGTCCGGCCCACTTGCGGCGACCTCGAGCGCCTGACCCGGTGACCTCACGCCGGCGCACTCCACGCCGATGACCAGCGAGCACCGATCTCGCGGCTGCTACCGCCGGCGGCGTCCCAGGACGAAGAGGACCGCGCTCACCAGGAAGCGCCAGACGAAGAGGACGCTGGTCGAGACCAGGAACAGGATGGAGGTGACGAGGGCGTCGACGGTGACGAGCCAGCGGCTGAACCCGGACCAGAGCGGGACCGCCGAGAGCCCCCCGATGACGAGCACCGCCCATTCCACGGGCGTCAGGACCAGCGGCGCGGGGTCGGCGGCGGCGCTCAGCCCGAACATCGCCGCGAACATGACGCCGGCGTCGGGCAGCGTGGCAGCCCGGAACACGACCCACAGGCACAGCACCGTCAGCAGCACGTAGCCGTGCCGCAGGGGGCGGGGCCAGCGGGCGACGCGGGCTCCAAGGCCGGCGTGCTCCAGCGCCACCACCCCGCCGTGCAGCAGCGCCCATGTCACGACGTTCCAGCCGGGACCGTGCCACAGGCCGACGCCCAGGAACAGCAGCAGGATGCGCCCGGCGCGGGCGAGCGGCCGGCCGGCGGCGGGGTCGAGCGACAATCCGGGATAGTCGCGGAACCAGTCGAAGAGGGTGACGAACCAGCGGCGCCAGAACCCGGTCACCGAGTCGGCCCCGTACGGCCAGCGGAAGTTCTCGGCGAGCCGGAACCCGAACATGCGCGCGAACCCGATGGCCATGTCGGCGTAGCCCGACAGGCTGAAGTAGACCTGCAGCCCGAAGCACGTCGCGCCGAGCCACGCGTGCGCGGCGCCGAGCGCACCGGACGGCAGCGCGAACGCGGCGTCGGCCGGTCCGGCGAGTGCGGAGGCCAGGAACGCCACCTTCCAGAACCCCACCAGCCAGCGCCGCACCCCGTAGGCGAACGCGGCCATCGTGGCCCGCCGCTCGACGAGCTGCGCCGCGACGTCGCGGTACCGGGCCAGCGGCCCCGCGCACAGCAGGGGGAAGAAGAGCAGGTACGACGCGGCGTTGATGGGGTTGGCCTGGGCCGGCGCCTCGTCCCGGTGGACATCGACCACGTAGGAGACGGCGTGGCAGACGACGAACGACAGCCCCAGGGGCACCAGCATCTGAGACACCGCGAACCCCGGGTCCTCGAGGACCGGCGGCAGCGGCCTCGCGTACTTGAAGACCCCGAACAGCACCGCGCCGCCCGCCACCGCCGCCGTGAGCAGCGCCTCCGGGAGCAGGTGGAACCCGCCGGACGCCCCCCCCGCGCGCCGAACCCGGGCCGTCGCCAGCCCCGTCAGCCACGCGAGCAGCGTCAGGCCCCCGAGCCACCGCGCGAACGGCCCCGCCCCGCAGTAGAGGAACGCCAGGCTTCCCGCCAGCAGGACGGGATTGGCGAGGACGAAGCGGCGCCCCCCCTCCTTCCAGCGACGCGGCGTGAGGGCCAACGCGAGGAAGAACAGGGCCAGCAGCAGCGGGAGGAAGCGGAGCAGGAAGGTCGAGTCGGTGAACAGCACGGAGCGACAGCCGGTGATGCCGGTCGCCGACCGCTCGCGAACCCGCGGGCCGCCGGACGACGGTGAAACGTCGCATCCTATCAGGTTGGCCCCGAGCTCGCCGCGAGGTCCCAGGCAGGTGCGCGAACCGCCCGGTCGTGGTAGTGTCCGGTCACGCAGCACGAACGACGGAGGAGGCACCATGACACGACAGAATTGTTCGCGGGGACCGGCGGTCTGGCTGGCCGTCGCACTGCTGATGGCCGCGGGCCCGGCCGCCGACAGCGCCGCCCAGGAGGGCCGCGAGGCGATGCTCGCCCGCGCGGCGGAAGCCGAGCTCGATACCGAGTACGAGGCCCCGCCCGGCGACCCCCTGTGGCACCACACCGCCGGCTTCGCCAAGACCCTGTGCTCGGCCGTCTTCGTGACCGGCCTCGACCCGGCGTTCGCGGCCGAGAACGTGGGCTTCTTCAGCAGCCCCTACGAGCACCGCGCGCACGTGACCGCGACGGAGGTCGACCGAGACCAGCGCCGGGTGCACCTGACCCTGCCCGACGGCGTGGTGCGGACCGCGAAGTTCAACGGCGACCACGGCTGCGTCGCGCTGCCCATCGACGCGGAGGACGTGTTCTTCGAGCCGGTGGACATCCCCAGCACCCTGCCCGACCCCTGGACCCAGATGTGGCCGATGGGCGACGCGGTGCCCGTCGCGCCCCTCGCCGAGGGCGTGGACGCCGAGAAGGTCGCGCAGGCGGTGGACGCCGCGTTCGAGCCGGCCGAGGGGATGACCGCGGCGTTCGTGGTGACCCACCGGGGGCGCATCATCGGCGAGCGCTACGGCGACGGCATCGACCTGCACACCCCGCTCGAGAGCTGGTCGATGGGCAAGAGCCTGACCGCCACCCTGATGGGGGTCCTGATTCAGCAGGGCGTCTACGACCTGTGGCAGCCCGCGCCGGTGCCCGAGTGGCAGAGCGAGGGCGACCCCCGCCAGTCGATCCGCATCGCCGACATCCTGCGCATGTCCAGCGGCGTGCGCTTCCGCGGCGTCGCCGACCCCGACCTCGACCCCGCCCTCGGCTATCCCGATCACCTCTACGTCTACACCGGCACCGTCAACTCGTTCGAGTGGGCGGCGACCCGCCCGCCGCAGTGGCCGCCGAACACGATCGGCCGCTACCGCAACTCGGACCCGGTGCTGGCCAACTACCTCGTCCGCCTCGGCGTCGAGGGCCGCGGCGACGACTACCTGTCGTTCCCGCAGCGCGAGCTGTTCGACAGGATCGGCATCCGCGGCATGGTGCTCGAGACCGACCCCTACGGGAACTACCTCCTGCAGGGCTACGAGCTCGCCCCCGCCCGCGACTGGGCCCGCCTCGGCAACCTCTACCTGCAGGACGGCGTCTGGAACGGCGAGCGCATCCTGCCCGAAGGCTACGCCGAGTTCGTGAGCACCATCGCCCCCGCGTGGGAGGCGGACGGCCGGCCCATCTACGGCGGCTTCTTCTGGATCAACACCACCGGCACCTTCCCGGTCCCTCGCGACGCCTACTACATGTCCGGGGCGGGCGGGCAAACCACGCTCATCGTCCCCTCGCACGACCTCGTCGTCGTGCGCCAGGGCCACTACGCCGGCGCCGGCGACGGCGGCCGGGCCCTGCGCAACGCCCTCGCGCTTCTGATGGAGGCGATACCGGCGAGCGAGTAGGTCGGAGCGGTCCGGGAGCTGCGCCCCAGCGCGTACGGCTCGGGTCCTGGGCTCCGGGAAGCACCCCCTGCGGGCCGAGCTGCGCATCGAGCGGTCCAAGCCGACCCGTCAAGTACCCCTCACGTGAGGGTGCCCGCGGCGCGGGCAATCGTGGATACCGTGAGATCCCAGCGACCGGCCTGTTCCACCAGGTATCGGCGGGTCGCCGCGTCGACGTCGGCCGCCTCGCCCTCGTCGAAGTACGCCAGGGCCTTCACCGCCTCCATCGGCGGGAAGCGGTTCCCGTAGAGCGCCGCCGCCGCGCCGAGCCCGTCTTCGAGGGGTACGCCGGAGCGCAGGATCGCCGCAAGGTCGAGGTAGTCCCTCGCGGCGACGCGTTGCAGGAGCACCTTGAGCTTCGTGCCGAACAGATCCAGCAGCGACGCGACCAGGACCACGCCGTCATCGGTCCGCTGGGGCTCTCCCACCCGGCCGGTATCGACGCCGCCGAAGACCGAGACCTTGACAGGCGGCAGGCGGCCGGATGGCCTCGTCGATACCGTCAGCGTATCGGGCTCGTGTTGCAGGATCTCGGCGCCGGCGAAACACGACAGCTCGAACAACGCGTCGACATCGAGCGGTTCCGAGGAGAAGAAATCGAAGTCGACCGACGACCGGTGCCCCAGCCTCAGGGCGAGCGCGGTGCCGCCGTACAGAACGAGCGAATCCGGCAGGTCGCCGAGCGCCGGCCAGAGCGCGCGCTGCGCTTCCGGGAGCACGTCGAGCATCGGCGTGAACGTCATCGCGGCAGTCGCGGCGGCAGCCGCCGCGCCGGGGGGCCCCCGGCCGGATCGAGACCGAGCCGGCGTCGCCAGAAGCTCCAGGATCGGCGGTTGAACACGCCCACCGGAGGATCGAGCAGCACCCGGCGCAAGTCGGCCGCAGACACCCGCGCCAACAGCCAGCGGACGTCGTCGACGGTGCCGAACGTCATCATCTGCGCGAGCAGGAGCCGCCGATCCGCCAGGGTGCTCTCCGCCGGTTGCCACCAGACGTACTTCGAGGCCATAGCCGCGCTGCGCTCGTCGCCGGTCAGCCGGTCCCTGACCATCGCCGCCACCAGAATAACGCGCCACCCAGCCCGCTCGCGCATGCGGCCGGCGAGGCGACACGGATGCGGCATCCTGATCGCCGAAGGCTGGTATCGGGCTCGCCGAGTGCGGTACCTTGTAGCAGATGGCGACGCTCACCGTCCGCATCGACGACAGGCTGGACGCGGAGCTGCGGGAGGTGGCGGCGCGGAGAGGCACGGGCAAGAGCGCGTTCGTGCACGAAGCGGTGCGACGCCAGTTGGCGACCGCGGGACTCGAACGGCTACGGCGGAGCGTAGCGCCGTTCGCCGAGGCCCGCGGCTGGCTGACCGACGAGGATGTCTTCCGCGAAGTCTCGTGAGGACGCTGCCGGACAGCAACGTCCCGGTCGACGCCCTTCGCGGCACGCGTTTCGGAGCGGCGCGGCGTCGCACATCCATTTTGCGGTCGCCGCTTTCGCGGCACGCGTTTCGGAGCGGCGCGGCGCCGCACATCCACTTGCGGAGCTGAACATGACACGACATCTGACGCTGCCCACTCGACGACGGTTCCTGCAGACGGCCGGCGGGCTCGCGGCGGCGGCCGCGGCCATGGGAGGGCGCCGGGCCGAGGCGGCCCGCGCGCAGCCGCCCGCCCTGCGGATACGCGCCGTCGACGCCTACCCCATCTACATCAACCAGCGCTCGGACGGGCTGCTCGACCCGCCGACGTTCTCGGGCGACGACGACTCCCGGCGCTGGCGCTGGGGCGGGCCGTTCGAGCAGCTGCCGTCGGCCATCATCGCGATCGTCAAGACCGACCAGGGGGTGACCGGCTTCGGCATGGGGGCGGGGGGCAGCGCCGCCGTCGAGATCATCGACGGGCACCTGAAGCACCTGCTGATGGGCGCCGACCCTCTCAACGTCGAGCAGCTCTGGGACCAGATGTACCAGTCGGCCATCTTCTACGGGCGGCGCGGCCTGTTCGCGATGGCCCTGAGCGCGGTCGACAACGCGCTGTGGGACATCGCGGGCAAGCACGCCGGGCAGCCCGTGCACGAGCTGCTCGGGGGCGCCTCCCGCGACCGCATCCCGCTCTACCAGACCGGGGGCGACGTCGCGGCGGGGGTCGCGGCGGGCGTGCGCAACTTCAAGCGCAGCCTGCCCGTAAACCCCCTGACCCCGCCCGACGTGCTCGACCGGGCCATCGCCTCGGTGCTCGAGGCCCGCGACGTGCTGGGGCCCGACGGCAACCTGATGACCGACTGCGTCTCGCGCAACGGCACCGTCGACTGGGCGGTGGGGGTGGCGGAGCGGCTGCGGCCGGCCGGGCTCTACTTCATGGAGGAGATGCTCTCGCCCGACGACGTCTTCGGCTACGCCGAGCTGGTGCGCCGCATCGGAGGCGGGGGCCCGGGATGGACCCGGGTGGCGTGCGGCGAGCACGAGTACACCGAGCACGGGTTCGAGGTGCTGGTGCGGGTGGGGTCGGCCGAGATCCTCCAGCCGGACATCACCTGGTGCGGCGGCACCACCGCGGGGCGGCGCATCGCGCGGCTCGTCGAGGGGGCGGGGCTCGAGATCATCCCGCATCGCGGCGGCAGCTCGTGGGGGCTGCCCATCGCGCTCATCTCGCCGAGCTGCACCATGGCCGAGAGCTTCCCGGCCGGGTCGGCGATTCTCGACGCGATGTCGCCGCCGGTGGAGAACGGCGAGGTGGTGGCGCCCACCGCCCCGGGCTTCGGGACGACCCTGACCGAGGAGATGGTGCTCGACCACCGGCTCGCAGGGCGGACCGTTGTATAGTGGGACGTTGTTCCAACAGTCGAGGATACGGAGGCACTTCATGAGACGAATCACGGTTCTGGCGGCGCTGATCGCCATCGGCTTCGCGGCGGCCATGAGCCGCCCGGTGGCACAGGGCAACGTCGCCGAGATCGAGCACGTCAAGGACAACCTGTACGTGATCATCGGCGGCGGCGGGAACACCGCGGCGCTCGTCACCGACGGCGGCGTGGTGCTGGTCGACACCAAGAACCCCGGGTGGGGCGAGGCCATCCTCGACAAGGTCCGGACGGTGACCGACGAGCCGGTCACGATGATCGTCAACACCCACACCCACGGCGACCACGTGGGCAGCAACATCGACTTCGCGCAGCCGGTCGAGGTGGTGGCCCACGTCAACACCCGGACCAACATGGAGCGCATGCCGGCGTTCCAGTCGGCCGAGGGCATGCAGTACCTGCCCGGCCGCACCTACGAGGACCGGCTGACCCTGCTCGACGGGGCCAACCAGATCGACCTCTACCACTTCGGCCCCGGCCACACCAGCGGCGACTCCATCGTGGTCTTCACGGGCCTCGGCGTGGCCCACACCGGCGACCTGTTCGCGTGGAAGGGCGTCCCCTACATCGACGTGAACAACGGCGGCAGCGGGGTCGACTACGGCAGGACGGTGCTCGCCGCGGCCGACGGCATCCCGGGCGTCGACACCGTGATCCCCGGGCACAGCCCGGTGATGGGCTGGGCCGACTTCCGCGAGTTCGGCGAGTTCAACCGCGACTTCCTCGCGGCCGTCGAGGCGGGCAAGGCGGCGGGCCAGACGGCGGCGGAGACCGCGGCATCGCTCGACCTGCCCGAGCGCTACGCGAACTACGCGATGAGCCGGGGCACCCTGACCAGCGCCGAGGACAACGCCGCGAAGATCTACGCCCAGCTCGACTGACCCTAGCGGGAGAATCCACCCTGCGGACGAGATCGGGAACCCGTCTCCCGACGACTTCCCGATCTCGTCCGGCGTGCCGCGGGGAGCCCGTGGCGACTCCGCGTTGCGTCGAGACCGGGGTGGGCGCCAGCGGCTGAAGCCCGTACCCGGCCAGGGCGCGGCGAGGGAGCACGCGGGGCAACTGCGACCGTGGAGCAGCCCTGGCCGGCAGAACGCCGCGGTCGGGCAGGATGTGCTGCCGGTCGAACGCAACGAGCCCCTTCGCCACGGGCGTCCGAAGGCCTGCCGAACGACGGGCGGCGGACGTGCACGGACATCGTCGGTTCCATGGGCACTCAGGTCGCCGTCAACCACCGCACCACCTACGAGTACGACCGGCGGGTGACCCTGTCGCCGCACGTCGTCCGGCTGCGGCCGGCGCCGCACTGCCGCACCCCCGTCACCAGCTACTCGCTCCGCATCGACCCGCCCGACCACTTCCTCAACTGGCAGCAGGACCCCCACGGCAACCACCTCGCCCGCGCGGTCTTCCAGACCCCGGCCCGCCGGCTCCACATCGAGGTGGACCTGGTCGCCGAGCTGACGGCGATGAACCCCTTCGACTTCTTCCTCGAGCCGTCGGCCGAGGCCTCTCCCTTCGAGTACGAGCCGTGGCTGGCGAGAGACCTGCGCCCGTACCTCGAGACGGAGCCGCCGGGTCCCGAGCTGCGCAGGTTCCTGGCCGCCGTCGACACGCGGGCGCGCTCGACCGTGGACTTCCTGGTGACTTTGAACGAAGACCTCGAGCGGCGCATCGACTACGAGACCCGGATGGAGCCGGGCATCCGGACCTGCGACGACACCCTGGCCCGGGGCCGCGGCTCGTGCCGGGACAGCGCCTGGCTGCTCGCCCAGGTCCTGCGGCACCTGGGGCTGGCCACGCGGTTCGTGTCGGGCTACCTGATCCAGATCGTCCCCGACGTCAGGCCCCTCGAGGGCCCGCCGGGGCCGTCACGCGACTCCGCCGAGCTCCACGCCTGGGTCGAGACGTACCTGCCGGGCGCGGGCTGGGTGGGGCTCGACCCGACCTCGGGCCTGCTCGCGGCCGAGGGGCACCTGCCGGTGGCGGCGACGGCGGAGCCGGCGACGGCGGCGGCGATCAGCGGCACCGTGTCGCCGGCGGAGGTCCGATTCGACCATGCGGTGACCGTGACCCGCCTCGACAAGGCCGACAGCACCGGGAAGGAAGGCGTCGGGTGAGCCCGCCCCCGGCCGTGAAGCGGCCGCCTGCATACGCTCCCGTCCCCGGCCACTACGACGAGATGGTGGACAAGGCCGACAGCACCGGGAAGGAAGGCGTCGGGTGAGCCCGCCCCCGGCCGTGAAGCGGCCGCCCGCATACGCTCCCGTCCCCGGCCACTACGACGAGATGGTGGATGCGGGCGGCGCGCTCCGGCCGCACTGGGAGACGGTGACCGACGCCCTCGCCGCGGCCGGCCGGCACGAGCTCAACCGCCGGACGCAGGAGGCCCGCCGGCTCATCCGCGACAACGGCATGACGTTCCACGTCCACAAGCGCGGGGGCACCCGGGAACGCCCCTGGCCGCTCGACGTGGTCCCCTGCGTCATCGACGGCGCCGAGTGGGCGCAACTGGAACAAGCGGTCGTCCAGCGCGCCAAGCTGTACGAAGCGGTGCTCGGCGACATCTACGGCCCGCGGCGGCTCATCCGCGAGGGCGCGCTGCCCGCGGACTGGCTGCACGCGAACCCGGCCTTCCTGCGGGAATGCGATGGCCTGCAGCCTCCCGGCGGACGCTGGCTGCCCCTGTATTCCGCCGATCTGGTGCGAGCGCCCGACGGGTGCTGGTGGGTGCTGGGCGACCGCACCGAGGCGCCGAACGGGCTCGCCTTCGCCCTCGAGAACCGCATCGTCGTCAACGCGGTGCTGCCGGACGTGCTGGTCGCCTCGAGGGTCCGGCGCCTCGCAGGCACGTTCGAGACCCGCCGGATGTCGCTCGCGGCGAGCGCACCGGGGCACCGCGAGAACCCCCGCATCGTCGTCCTGACCCCGGGGCCGGCCTCGGAGAACTACTTCGAGCACGCGTTCCTCGCCCGCTACATGGGCTACACCCTCGTCGAGGGCACGGACCTGACGGTCCGCGACTACCGCGTCTACATCAAGACGCTGGGCGGCCTGCAGCCGGTCGATCTGATCCTGCGCAGCCAGCCGTCGGAGGCCTGCGACCCGCTCGAGTTCGGGGGGCCGTCGCAGAGCGGCGTGCCCGGACTCGTCGAAGCGGTGCGGCGCGGCAACGTGGCCGTCATCAACCCGCTCGGCGCCGGCGTCGCCCAGTCGCCGGCGGTGATGGCGTTCCTGCCGGCCCTGTGCCGCCGGCTGCTGAAGGCGGAGCTGCTGCTGCCGTCGGTCGCCACCTGGTGGTGCGGCGACGAGGCGGCGCGCGCGCACGTGCTCGACCACCTCGACGAGCTCGTGATCAAGCCGGCCTATCCCAGCGTGCGGCGGGAACGGACGTTCGGGCGGCGCCTGCCCGAGGGGCAGCGCGCCCGGCTCGCGGACCGCATCGCCCGCCAACCCCACCGCTACGTGGCCCAGGAGCAGGTCGCCCTGTCGACGACCCCGGTCCGGGTCGCCGGCGGCCTCGCGCCGCGCTTCCTGGTCATCCGCGTCTACGCGCTGTCCGCCGGCGACGGCTACGACGTGCTTCCGGGCGGGCTGGGGCGGGTTTCGTCGTCGACCGGCTCGCTCGACGTGACCCTGCGCGGGGGCGGCAGCAGCAAGGACGTCTGGGTCGTCGGCGAGACGGCCGAGCCCCACCACTCGCTGATCCCCACCAGCGTGTCCCCCATCGACGTCAGCCGGGCCACCTTCGACCTGCCGAGCCGGGTCGCCGACAACCTGTTCTGGCTGGGCCGGTATTCGGAACGCGTCGGCGCCGCGGTGCGGCTGCTGCGCGCCGCGATGCCCCTGCTCTCGGAGGAATCGTCGCGCCGCTCGGCGGCGGCGCTGGCCGGCGCCCTGCGCTTCCTGACGGACCTCGGCTACGTGCCTCGCGAGGCCGGCGGCGCGGACCTCCCGCCGGCGCGGGCCCTGCAGGCCGCGGTCTCCTCGATGCTGTCCGAGTCGGATCGGCGCGGCAGCCTGCGGTGGCAGGTCGAGCATCTGCGGAACGCGGCGTGGCTGCTGCGCGACCGCCTCTCGGCCGACTCCTGGCGCATCATCAGCCGCCTGGAATCGGACCTGCGGTCGGGCCGGGCCGGGCGGCGGGAACGCGGCGGCCTGCGCCGCACCCTGGACCAGATGGTCATCCTGCTCGCGAGCCTCAGCGGCGCCGTCAGCGAGGGCATGACCCGGGGGCACGGGTGGCGGCTGCTCGACTTCGGACGCCGGCTCGAGCGCGCGCTGCAGGTGATCCAGCTGTTGCGGCACGGACTGACGACGGTGGCCGAGGACGAGCGCGCCCGCATCGAGCTGCTGCTCGACGCCGCCGACAGCGTGATCACCTACCGGTCGCGCTATCTGACGTCGCTGCGCGCGAACCTGGTTGTCGACCTGCTGCTGCTCGACGACGCCAACCCGCGGGGGGTGGCGTTTCAGCTCGATCTCCTGAAGCGGCACGTCGCGCAGCTGCCCGATCCCCCGACCCCGGGCCGTACGTCGCCCGAATCGAAGCTGATCACCGCGGCCGTCGCCGCCGTCCAGCTCGTCGACCTCGACGAGCTGTGCGGGGTGCGCGACGGCCGGCGTCCCGCGCTGGCGACGCTGCTGAACCGGGTGCAGGCCGATCTGGGCGGCCTCTCGGACGCGCTGACCCGCGACTATCTCACCCACGCCGTCCCCGTCCGGCACCTGGCGAGCCGATGAACGCCGCACCGCCGCCGGGCATCGACTATCGCGTCAGGCACACGACCCGCTACGAGTACGCCGAGACGGTGTCGCTCTCCATGCACCAGGTGCGGCTGACGCCGCGGGCGAGCGGGGCGCAGGCGGTTCGGGACACGCGGCTCGTGATCGATCCGCCGGCGAGCGGGTCGATCACGCGCGAGGACTACTTCGGCAACGTGATCACCACCTTCACGATCCAGGCCGCGCACCGCCACCTGCGGGTGACGGCCGAGAGCCTGGTGTCGGTGGCGGCACCCGCCCACCCCGGCCTCGACTCGCCGTCGCTGGGCGACGCCGTCGCCCGGCTGCGGGCGCGCGAGACGCCGGACGAGCTGGCCGCCGTCGAGTACCACGTGGAGTCGCCGCTGGCCCCCCGCAGCAAGCTGTACGCCGGCTACGCGGCGCCGCTCCTCGAGCCGCGCCGGCCCCTGCTCGAGGGCGTCGACGCGCTGATGAGGACCATCCACCGGGAGTTCCGGTACGACCCGGTCGCGACCACCGTGTCGACACCGGTCTCCGAGGTCCTGGAGGGCCGCCACGGCGTCTGCCAGGACTTCGCGCACCTGATGATCGCCTGCCTGCGGTCGCACGGCGTCCCCGCCCGCTACGTCAGCGGCTACCTCGTGCCGAAGCCCGGCGTCGTCGGGGCGCAGGCTTCGCATGCCTGGGTGTCGGTCTACTGTCCGGGCATCGGGTGGGTGGACTTCGACCCGACCAACGACGTCCGGCCGGCCGGGGGCCACATCACGCTGGGGTGGGGACGGGACTTCGAGGACGTCAGCCCCCTGAAGGGGGTGACCGTCGGGGGGGGCAGCCACAGCGTGGCCGTCGAGGTGCTGGTGACGCCGGGGGCGTGAGGCCGGGAGTCCGCGCCGCCGCGTGGCGCAGACTCCCGGTCCGTCGGTCGGAATGGAACCGCGGGCCGCGATTCCCGGACTACTGCTCCTGCTCCGCCGTCTCGAGCTCGGCCGCCCTCGCGCCGGCCAGGATGTTGAGCAGCCCGTAGTTGCCCTCGTGGCATGCGTACTCGTACATGCCGTTGCCGCGCTTCATCGGCAGCGCGACGGTGAACGGCGCGGTGAACGAGCTCGGATCGTCCACGGTGTACTCGTAGAGCAGCGTGTCGTCGGCGATGCGGCTGAAGCGCTCGGTCAGGCGCAGGGTGGTCCCGGTGCCGACGGCGGTCGCCACCGACGGATTGAAGCTCGCCGTCTTCTCGCTGAAGTTCCTCGTCTCGACGACGAGGGTGTCGCCGTCCCAGTAGCCGCGCGAGTCACCCATCCACTGGTCGATGCCCTCGGGCAGGTGGTCGCGCCCGTCGAGGGGCACGATGCGGGCGTCGTGCACCATCTCGTTCAGTATCGCCACGTGGTCCGACGTCTGGAACACCTGGATGTTCTGGTTGTAGCCGGCCGGCACGATGGGCGGGCCCGAGTTGAACCCGAGGATGCACCGCTCGGCGAGGCCGCGGTCCTCGTAGCTGTCGGCGCCGATGCCCGCCGCCCGCGCCCGCACGGGACGCGTGCCGGGCCGGTCCTCGCCCAGCGACAGCTCGATCAGGTCGACGCCGGGCTGGCGCGCCGGCAGACGGCCCGTCGGCGGGTCGACGATGAGCGACGTCCGCCCGTCGTCGACCACCGAGGCGTCCTGGTCGACCCAGTAGCGGTTGTAGCCGCCGACGTTGCCGCCCACCGGGAGCGGCTCGTCGCGCAGCTCGCTGGGGGCATTGGCTTCGGCGTTCGCCTCGGCCGCGGCGGCCTCGATGGCCGCGATCTCCTCCGCCGACAGGACCGCCTTGTCCTGGTCCTCGGGCCGCTGCAGCGGCGTCAGCGACTGGAAGTCCCAGACCCCCTGCAGGTCGGGCCTGCCGTCGGGCAGCCGCGGCGGCTCCCAGGTCTGCGCGCCGGCCGAGGCCGCCGCCACCAGAAGGGCCGCGACCACCGCAAAGCTACGTACTCTCATCTTGACCATTCCTCCATCTGCACGGTTCCGGTTGCGCCCGTCACTCCTCGCTGGAGCCCACGAACTTCTGCACGCGGCCGCCGAGCTGCGCGACGAACACCTCGCCGTCCTCGGTGACCGTCATCCCATGCCCGCCGTTGCCGCCGGGCAGGGTCGCCACCGCCTCGCCGTCGAGGTCGCGCAGCGTGCCGCCGGTCCAGAGGTGCTGGTCGGCGGTCATGAACAGGGCCGAGTTGCCGCCGATCTCGGGCCACTCGGCGAGGAACCCGCCGTCGGCGTCGAACACCTGCACGCGCCCGTTGTCGCGATCGGTGACGTAGACGCGGCCGGCGGCGTCGACCGCGAGGTTGTGGGGCAGACCGAACTCGCCGGGGCCGGTGCCCCGGCCGCCCCACTCGAGCAGGTAATGCCCGTCGGCCGAGTACTTCACGACCCGGGCGTTGCCGTAGCCGTCGCTGACATAGATCGAGCCGTCGGGGCCGAAGGCGACGTCCGTGGGCAGGTTGAAGGTGTTCCGGCTGCGGCCCGCCACCCCCTTCGCGCCCAGCTCCATGAGCACGCGGCCCTGGAAGTCCATCTTGTAGACGACGTGACCGGGGGCGTCGACGACCCAGATGTCGCCGTCGGGGTCGACCCGCACCGCGTGGGCGCCGCAGTTATGGCAGCCCGCCGCCCCGTAGACGGCGGTGTAGCCGGACTGCCCGGGCTGCCGGTCATCCGGCCCGATGCCCGCGACCTTGCCGTTGTCGAGCAGGCCGTCCCCCCACGCCCGCACGAAGCGCCCGCCGGGGTCGAACAGCATCAGCGGCTGGGCCCCGCGGTGCAGCATCAGGATGTAGCCGTTGGCGGTGGTCGCGACCCCCGACACCTGCCCGAAGTTCCAGGCGGCGGGGGTGCCGGCGGCCGAGGTCGCCGGGTCGGGCCAGCCCTCGGCCTCCGTGTAGTTCACCGTCTGGCCGTGCGCCGCCACTCCGATCGCCAGCACCAGCAGGCAGCACGCCGGCACGCTTGTCCACCTGACAGTCATTCGACCTGCTCCTGGGAACACGAACTCCAATCGCCGTCGCACACGCAATTCTACGACAACGCTCCCGAGAGCGTCGCGGTGGCGTCAGACGACCCCGCCGGCGCGGAACGCCCGGATCTCGTCGTCGGTGTAGCCGGCCGCGCGCAGCACCTCGTCGGTGTGCTCGCCGAGCAGGGGCGGGGCGCGGTCGATGCGGCCGGGGGTCTCGCTCAGCTCGATGGGCTGGCCGATCATCCTCACCTGCCCCGCCGTGGGGTGCGGGTGGTCGACGACCCGGCCGCGGGCGGTGAGCTGGGGATTGGTGCAGACCTCGGCCACGTTGCGGATGCGGCCGCACGGCACGCCGGCGGCGCCGAGCACGTCCATCCACTCGGCGACGGTGCGCGAGGCGGTCAGCTCGACGATGATCGGCACCAGCACGTCGCGGTGCTTCACCCGGTCCGGGGCGCGCGAGAACCGCGGGTCGTCGCGCAGGTCGGACCGACCCACGGCGTCGCAGTAGCGCACCCACAGCGAGTCGTTGGCGATGCCCAGGTTCATCCAGCCGTCGCGGGCCCGCAGGGTCTGGTAGGGCACCACCGAGGGATGGTCGTTGCCGCGGCGGGTGGGGCTCTCGCCCGACGCGAAGTAGTTGCCGGCATTGTAGGTCAGCAGCGACGCCACCGCGTCGAGCATCGCTATCTTCACGTGCTGACCGCGGCCCGTCGCGTGCCGGGCGTAGAGGGCGAGGAGTATGCCCTGCGCGGCCATCGTCCCCGCCGTGAGGTCCGCGATGGAGGTGCCCACGCGCGATGGGGGCCCGTCCGCTTCGCCGGTCAGGTCCATCAGGCCCGACTCGCCCTGCACGATCAGGTCGTAGCCGGGCCGGCTCGCGTCGGGCCCGCCCTCGCCGAACCCCGAGATCGAGCAGTAGACCACCCGCGGATGGCGCGCAGCGACCGCCTCGTAGTCGAGGCCGAGCCGGGCCACGGCGCCGGGGCGGAAGTTCTGTATGACGACGTCGGCGCCCGCGATGAGCCGCCACACGACGGCCCGGCCCGCCTCGTGCTTCAGGTTGACGGTGCAGCTGCGCTTGTTGCGGTTGACCGAGAGGTAGTAGGGCGACTCACCCCCGAGGAACGGCGGACCGAACGCGCGCGACTCGTCGCCGCGCCCCGGCTCCTCGATCTTGACGACGTCGGCCCCCATGTCGCCGAGGGTCATCGTGCACCAGGGGCCGGCCACCACCCGGCTGAGATCGATGACCCGGATGCCGTCGAGCGGCGCGGGACGGTCCCGGCTATCCGACATCCGGCCTTCCCGACTCCGACGCCGCCGCCGGTTCCGCGGCTCCCCGGCCGGATGGCCGGCGGGCGAGTCCCGGACGGTTGTCAAGCTGGTCGGCCATCAGGGATCTCCGAGTCCGCCAGGGGACGTCGCGTAGCCGCTCGTCCGCGGTGGGCGTGCTTGCTTCCGCAGTACGCCGTCCGGCGGTCGGTCGGTGACCATGATAGCGCGCCCTGGGCGCCGCGACCGGCGCCCAGGGTTCGGCGGTCGCGGCATCCCGCCAGCAGGAACAGGCAAGCGGTGACCGCGTGCCCGAGCACCAGGCTCCCCGCATAGGGCGCGAACCTGCCGTACTCGTCCTGGAAGTCGTTCCACCCCCACAGGCCCAGCACGATCAGCAGCGGCACCCAGAGGGCGCTGAAGGCGATGAGGGCTTGCTCGACGCGGCGCGCGAGGACACCGCCGGGCAGGCCGAAGCCCGCCGCCTCCTCTCACCCGACAGGCCCGGTGGCACGGCGACCTCCTGGCAGCCCCGGCGCTGGAAGTGCGAGCAGTGCGGAACTGCCAGCCGGACTCCGACCGCTGCAAGCACTGCTCGCAGGGCTAGTGAGAGAAGCGCAACGTCAGCGCGACCTGGTTGAGATGGCGTATCTCCAAGAGTCCTGCTACGAGCGCCGCGGGCTCGAGCACCACCGTGGTATCGAAGCAGTTGTCGTCCTCGAAGACATCCGCCTCGTGGAGAGAGATCCGTAGCACGTCGTCCGGGTATACCTGCAGGAAGTTGCGGAGGCCCTGTCTGTTCCGCCCCTGGAAGCCTTCGAGCATCCTGAGTTGGTTCAGTTGGGAGCGCCACTGTGAATGCAATGTCCGGAGCACACGCAACCGCCGGGCCTGGACCGGGGAGAGCGCCTCCCGCCGGGCGAGCTCGTTCATCTCGGCCCGCTGCGGACCCGACAAGTCGTCCTGCGCCTGTCGAAGCTGCTCCAGATACTGTTGCTCGGCCTCGGCCAGAGGCACCAGGCGGCTGGCCGCTTCGTGGCGCTCCAGATCACCCAGGACATCCCACGGACTCGGCTCCCCGGTGGTGCTGCCGACAACCTGCATCGTCGCTCCGAACGTGGCATTGAACTCGGCCAAGACCTCCGCGTCCTCGCGCTCGATGACGGCGTAGTACTCCGCTCCACCCGAGTCGTCGCCGCAACCGTCGACGCCGTGAATCGTTACCCGCATGCGATAGATCGGGCGGCCCTGGGAGTCGACGGGCGGCCCGCCGGGCTCCGGCGGAGCCCGGTCCGGCGCGTTCAGCGGCGAGAGCTGGTTGGCGGCCAACAGCGGTCGGAGCACGGAGCCGGGTGCCGCGAGATCGGCGGGAACTGCTCCCGCGGCGTTCTCCGCCGCCGCGTTGGCACCGGCCGACAGGAGCGCCTGGACGACCTCGAGCGATGCGTTCGCGCCCGCCGCCCAGTGCAGCGGCGTGTTCCAGTTGTCGTCCAGCGCCCCGGCGTACGCCCCCGCCGATAGGAGGGCGGTCACCACGCCAAGCGAGGCGTCCCCCGCCGCCGCCCAGTGCAATGGCGTCCCGCCGGCGTCGTCGCGCGCCCGGGCGTCCGCCCCGGCGGCGAGCAGGAACGCCACGTTCTCGACTGCTCCCGGCGTCCGCTGCACCGCAGCCGCGGCGAGAAGATCGAGCGGCGGCAGCAGGACGTCGACCATGGTGACGCCCAAGCCGGCGCTCGGCGCCCAGCCCAGGGGCGTCAGGCCAGACCGATCGCCCTCGTCGAGCAGCTCTCTGAACGGCCGCCGCGACGCATCGGACTCCGGCCGCCGGATCTCTCTTCCCGCCGCCCAGTGGAGCGGGGATGAACCGTCGTCGGCCTGCGCACGGACGCTGGCGCCGGCGGCCAGCAACTCCTCCGCGAGACCGGCATCCCGGTGGCGACCCAGTGCCCAGTAATGCAGCGGGGTTGCGCCCTGGCCGGCCCGGTCGCTGGCGAGGAACCCGGCCTCGAGTAGCGCCCTGGCCAGCGGGCGCTCCCCGATGAGTACCGCCACGTGCAGCGGGTCCTGTTCCTCGATGCCGGGTACCCGAGTGTCCGTCCGGCCCGCCGCCGGCTCGGCTACCGCGGCGGCCGCATCGCCGGTCTGTCCACGTTCGCGTAGCGTGGCGCAACCGGCCGCCAGCGCGAGCAACACCAGTATCAGCAGACCGAGCCCTGATCGTGACAGCCGCCGCACAAGTGCAAACCCTATCATGTGGTTAACAAGACGGTGTCGGTGCCGGTGCTCGACGACTCGCATGACGACGACGGCGAGACGCTGACGCTGTCGAACGCGTCGGGAGCGTATCTCGATGATGCGACGGCGACGGGGACGCCGAGACGGGCGCGGGCATGGATGTCGGCGGGGGCCTGGTCGCGTCCGACCGCGCGACCGGGCTCGCGGTGGACATGCGGGTGCGGATGCTGGTGGTCCACCAGGCCGCGGGGTTTCGGGAGCGGGGCGTGGCGCTGTCGGTGAGCTACAACCCGACGCCGTCGACGCCGTTGGGCTTCACGGCCAAGGTGGCACCGTCGCGGGGCGGCCGGGCGACGAGCGGGGCCGAGGCGCTGTGGGGCCGCGAGACGATGGCAGGCATGGCGAACGGCGGCGTCGCCCCGGGCGACCGTCTCGACGGCGAGGTGGGCTACGGGCTGCCCGTGGGCAGCCGCCTCGTGGGGACGCCGCGCGTCGGCATCGCGACCTCCGAGCATGGGCGCGCCTACCGGCTGGGCTACGGCATGGCGATGCCGCAGACCGGCTCGACGCAGTTCCAGTTGGGGGTCGACGCGCAGCGGCGCGAGAGCGCGCTGCGGGGCGGCGCGGACCTCGGCGTGCTCGGCCGGGCGACGGTGGGCTGGTAGCCGCCGTCACGGGGCCGGCGCGGCCGTTACGCCTTGTCCGGGCGCGGCATGCGGTAGCCGAGGCCAATTCTACGCGCGGGTTCCCTGGCGGACACGCCACCGCGCCGGGTACTCGTGCTGCAGGACCGGCGCGTGGTGCACGATGCGCGGCGGACCGGCGACCGGCGTCAAGACTGGTAAATCTAATAGACATGGATTCCATTATCGATTTTGGTTTCTATGAACTACTATAAATTTAATAGTTACAGGGCACCGAGGTTCTTATTCCTGTGAGGTAGACTAGGTGGCGCGCTGTACCTCAGCGGGAACGAGTTGAACGGCCCGATCCCGGAGTGGTTGGGGGAACTTGGCCGGCGTCGAGGATCTGTCGCTGGGCGGCAACCTGTTGACCGGTCCGATCCCGGACGTACTGGGAAGCCTGACGAATCTCGAAACGCTGGACCTGTCCGGGGCGTGGGGCCTGTCGCCGGGACCGGTCTCGGCCGGCGGGCGGGTCTCAGGGAGACGACCAGTGATAATCTTACGGTCGGAAGAGTTCCACATGAACACATTGCAAATCGCTTTCTCCACACCGCCTTTCATGCGCCGGAAGGGGCGGTTTGGGGACTCTCAGTGGGTGCGAGGCACATGGCGAGCGACGGTGCGGAACCGGCGACGACCGGCAACCTGCCTGTTCGCGACAGCTGCGCACGCACCGCTTGGTGCCGGCGCCATGGCCTCCTGATGGCGATCCACCGGATGATCCGTGGGGGCGGGACCTCTCCCGGGCGGCGGCCGGCCCCCGGGCGGAGCCGCGCAGTGGTGCAGATCGCAGCGCTGGCGGTCGGGCTGGCGGCGGCGATGGCTGGAGCAGCGCCGGCCACACCACCGCGGCCCAATATCCTAATCATCCTCTCCGACGACATGGGTTGGGGGCAGCCTGGCTTCAACGGCGGGACGGAAGTGGCGACGCCGCAGATGGACCGGCTCGCCAACGAGGGGGTGAAGCTGACGCAGTTCTACGTGCAGCCCCGCTGCGCGCCGACGCGCGCCTCGCTGGTCACTGGCCGCTATGCCTGGAAGACAGGGATGGCGCAAAATCCGAACGGGCGCAAGGACGACGGCCTGCTCCTCGACGAGCGCACCATTGGCGAGGCCTTGCGCGACTCCGGCTACGCGACTTGGTTGGTTGGCAAGTGGCACCTAGGGTACTGGGGCTCGGACCGCCTGCCGCTGCAGCGCGGTTTCGATCATCACTACGGCTTCTACAACGGATTTATCGACTACTTCAAGCATTTTCGCCCATGGAGGTATTGGCACGAGATTTTCGATTGGCACAGGAATGGTCGCCCCCTCGTCGAATCCGGCTACTCGACCCTTCTTATGGCCGACGAGGCAAGCCAGTTGATCGAACGTCACAACGGCAGTCGCCCTTTCTTCCTTTACTTGGCGTTCAACGCCGCGCACGATCCGTTCCAAGCGCCGCAGAGTTACATACGGCAATACGAGCGTCTGCCGTACGCCGAGCCTGACCGCAAGCAGCGTGCGATGGTCAAGGCCATGGATGACGCGATCGGTCAGGTCATGGACGCGCTCGAACGCAGGGGTGTGCTCGATGAGACCCTTGTCATGTTCCTGAACGATAACGGGGGAATCAGCGAAGCGGGCGGGAATGGTCCCTACAGGGGGCTCAAGTCGTCGTATTTCGAGGGCGGCATCCGGGTCCCCGCCGTGATGCGCTGGCCCGATCAAATCGCGGCCGGGTCGGAGAGCGACGCGCTGCTACACGTCGCGGACCTGTTCCCCACCCTCGCGGGATTGGCCGGAGCGGACACCGGCGGCGGCCTGCCTCTCGATGGTTTCGATGCCTGGGAGGCTATCGCCAATGGAGCCGAGAGCCCCCGCGAGGAAGTGGTGTATTCGAAGAGCGTGATTCGCGTGGGCGACTGGAAACTCCTCGAAAGAGATGGGGCTTTTGCCACCGGCAGCGAGTCGAGCCCGGAGCAGCTCTACAACATCGCAGAGGACCCGTACGAGACGACGAACCTGGCGTCGAGCAAGAGAGCGAAAGTCGCGGAACTGCGGGAGCGGCTGGCCTACCATCAACCATTCGCACGAGGCTCGCAACCGGGAGAGGCTATCCCGGGCCTCGGCAGCCCCCTCTCACCCCAAGCTGATGACCGACCGGTTGTATACGGGAAGGCAGAGAACGCGGCGTTCGGAGCCGAGGTCAAGAGGGCGCTGGCGCATCGACAAGCGGGCAATCTGGGACCGTCGCTCCTTCGGCTGGAGGCCGCCGAGGACCGAGTCAGGTTGGTCTACGACGAGCCGCTGGACACGGGCTCGGTGCCGCCGGGGAGTGCCTTCCGCGTGGTGACGACACCGAGCTACGCTGCGGTCGAGGTCACGGAGGTCGAGGTGAGCGGCAGCGACGTCATGCTCACGCTCGCATCGCGTCTCGCTCCCGGCACGACGGTCGGCATCACCTACGACGTGCCGGACAGCGGCGCGATACGAGACGCGGACGGTCTCGAGGCGGTCGGGACTACGTGGCAAACGGGCATGGCGTCGTCCGTCGATCCCGTCTGGCTGTCGACGGTTACCGTGGAGTCGTGGGACGAGTACCGGGGGTATTCGTCGATCGCCAGTCCCGATCTCGGCGCCGTTGCCGACCATGCGTTCGACTACGGGGAGGGGGCCGCCTACCAGGTTCAGGTCGTCATGGCGTACTCCGACGGCGTCATGTTCCAGGTGCGCAACCGCGGCGAAGCCATCGCCGGCCTCGTCCTGGAATGGGCGGGCGAGACGCTGCCGCTGGCGGACGCCGCGTGGAACGCGAACTGGGACCGCTACACCTGGGGCCAGGCGTGGCTCGACGCCAACGCGCCGTCGCTGAACGCGTCGGCGTATGCGGCGACGCTGCCCGCCGGCAGCACAGGCGGGGTCTGCCTGCGGTTTGCGGAGCAGACGTGCCCGGTGGCGTCCACGGCTGGCGGTTCCGGCACCGCGTCCGCCGACGCGACGCTGTCGTCGCTGACGCTGTCGGGCATCGACATCGGCACGTTCGCCGCGGGCACGACGAGCTATTCGGCATCGGTCGGCAACGCTGTGGCGAGCACGCAGGTGACGGCGACCGCGAGCGCCGCGGGCGCGAGCGTGACGATCGCGGACGGCGACGGCAGCACGGGCGGCACGTCACGCACGGTGGCGCTGGCCGAGGGCTCGAACACGATCACGGTCACAGTGACCGCTGAGGACGGCGTGACGACGGAGACCTACACCGTGACGGTGACCCGCGAGGCAGCGTCGACGGACGCGACGCTGTCGGCGCTGACGCTGTCGGGCATCGACATCGGCACATTCGCCGCGGGCACGACGAGCTATTCGGCATCGGTCGGCAACGCTGTGGCGAGCACGCAGGTGACGGCGACCGCGAGCGACGCGGGCGCGAGCGTGAGGATCGCGGACAGCGACGGCAGCACGGACGGCGCGTCGCGCACGGTGGCGCTGGCCGAGGGCTCGAACACGATCACGGTCACAGTGACCGCCGCGGACGGCGTGACGACGAAGACCTACACCGTGACGGTGACCCGCGAGGCAGCGTCGACGGACGCGACGCTGTCGGCGCTGACGCTGTCCGGCATCGACATCGGCACATTCGCCGCGGGCACGACGAGCTATTCGGCATCGGTCGGCAACGCTGTGGCGAGCACGCAGGTGACGGCGACCACGAGCGACGCGGGCGCGAGCGTGACGATCGCGGACGGCGACGGCAGCACGGACGGCGCGTCGCGCACGGTGGCGCTGGCCGAGCGCTCGAACACGATCACAGTCACAGTGACCGCCGCGGACGGCGTGACGACGAAGACCTACACCGTGACGGTGACCCGCGACGAGCCAGGGCTGACCGCCCGGTTCGAGAGCGTTCCGGACGAGCATGACGGTTGGAGCGCGTTTGACCTCAGGGTTGGGTTCAGCGAGGAGCTGGCTAAGGGTGCGGCGCGCAAGGTCGAGAGCGCCATCTCGGTCTCGAGAGCCACCCTGGGCAGGGTGCGCCGGGTGGGCGATACGCGCGACCTCTTCACGATTCCGTTGAGGCCGTCTGACGACGGCGATGTGGAGGTCCGGCTCCGCGCGTCGTCCGGCTGCAGCCGACTCGACTCGGTCTGCACGGCGGACGGCCAAGCGCTGTCGAACACTCTGAGTGTAACGGTGAACGGCCCGTCGGCGGTGAGCGCCAGCGCGAACGGGCCCATCGTGACCCTGCAGTGGGGTAGCCCGCGGGACGGGTTCGGATCGCCGTCGGGGTCGGACTACGCGGCGCAGGTGAACGGCCACGCGCGCGCGGTGGTATCCGCGGCGCTCGCAGGGTCCACGGCGTGGCTCACGCTCGATTCCGCGGTCGCGGCTGGGGACACGGTGACGGTGGCCTACCTGGGCTCGGCGATGCACCCGCTGGCGGAAGCCACCGGGCAGGTGCGCTCGGGACCGTGGGACCGGCTGGTGGCGGAGAACCTCACGGGAATCGGGCCGTTGGAGGCGCATGCGGCGATCGTCGATTGGCGTCCCGCGGATCCCCTGGCGGCGGCCGCCGACGATGCGGTCCGGCTGGACGCCTCCGGGCTCGGGCTATCCGGGGTGTGGGGCATCGAGCGGCTGGCCGCACTGGAGCGCCTGGATCTCTCCGGCAACGCGGTGGCCGATCTCTCGCGCCTGGCAGGGCTCGCGAATCTGAGGGATCTCGACCTGTCGGGCAACCGGGTAACGGATCTGTGGCCGCTGGCCGGGCTGGACAACCTGGAGCGTCTGAACCTGTCGGGCACCGGCGTGACGGACGTGCAGGCCCTGGCAGGGCTCGCGAGTCTGAGGGATCTCGACCTGTCGGGCAACCGGGTAACGGATCTGTGGCCGCTGGCCGGGCTGGACAACCTGGAGCGTCTAAACCTGTCGGGCACCGGCGTGACGGACGTGCAGGCCCTGGCCTGGCTGCCGAACCTGAGGGATCTCGACCTGTCGGGCAATCGGGTAACGGATCTGTGGCCGCTGGCCGGGCTGGACAACCTGGAGCGTCTGAACCTGTCGGGCACCGGCGTGACGGACGTGCAGGCCCTGGCCTGGCTGCCGAACCTGAAGGTGTTGCTGCTGGAGGGAAACGAAGTTTCCGACGCGTGGCCGCTGGCCGGTCTCGGCCAGCTCGAGAACCTGGATCTCGGTGGGAACCGGATCGGCGACGTCACGGCGCTGCGGGACCTGCAGCGACTACGGCGGCTGGACCTGAGCGGGAACCCGGCGGCGGATATTTCCCCGCTCGGCGATGTCGCATCGCTGGTGTGGTTGGCGCTGCCGGGGGAGCGGGCCGGCGCCCCGGCGGAGACGCTCTGGCGGCTGACCCGGCTCGGCTGGGTGTCGTCGGGCAGCTGCACAGCCTCTCGCGCGAACCGGAGAACGCCTTGCAACTGAACGGCAATGTCCGGTTTTGGCCGGTGGCCCTCGAGGAGTTCTCGTGCGAATCCGTTCTCCGATTTGCCAACCCGGACCTGCTCTACAACGGCGACCCGACCGGCGTGCACGGTGACTCCCCATCGGCGTCGGTGGATGGGCCGGCGAACGCCGCCCGTAGCCTCAACGCGACATGGAGAAGCGTTGCGGCCATCTCCCAAGGGGCGCCGGTTGCCGTGGCGGGTGCCTTGCCCGACCGAAGGCTGGCGCTCGGTGTCACCCTCAACGTGAACGTCTCACGGGCGTTCGCCGACCCTGACGACGACGCCTTGACCTACAGCGTGTCGTCGTCGGCCCCGCGGGTGGTGGCGGCACGCGCTACGGGCGCCCGGGTGATAACGCTGACGACGGTGGGGGAGGGCAGGGCGACGATCCGGGTGACGGCGACCGACCCCGGGGGGCTGAGCGCCATGCAATCGTTCACGGTGACGGTGTCGACGACGGTGTCGTTCACCGATGACCCGCTCCAGCCTGGGGTGACGCCGGTCAAGGCGGTTCACTTCACGGAGCTCCGGACGCGGATCGACGCGCTGCGGAGCGCAGCAGGTCTGCTGCGGTTCTCCTGGACCGACCCGGTCCTGCGGGCGGGCGTGACGCGGGTCCGGCGCCTGCATCTGCTCGAGCTGCGGTCCTCCGGCGCGCGGCGCCCCGCGATCCGCCCGTCGCGCACCACCAGGTCGGGACTGTCGATGTCGATGGTCGCGCGCCTACACGCTCGCGGGCCGTCTGTCGCTGAAGCCGGTGGTCGAGGCGGGGGTTGCGGCATGACGCCGGCGACGCCGAGACGGGCGCGGGCATGGATGTCGGCGGGGGCCTGGTCGTGTCCGACCGCGCGACCGCGCTCGCGGTGGACGTGCGGGTGTTCAGCGTCAACTACTTTTGCCGCTTGACGACAACCATTTTTGCCGGTTGCGCTCGTCGTGGGGACCGAGAATCAGCCTGGACCGGAGCACGCCGCGCCACGCGGCGTGCTCCGGCTTCGAAGGTCGGCTTGCCGTTCGTCTGCCTCGAGCAGCACAGTCGCTCCCAATCCGGCGGTCCGCCGCGTCCCGTGAGCGTCGTGGACGGCCGGGACGTTCCGTCCAGGCCGGGCCGCTAGGCCCATAACTGCCATCTGAGCCGCGGGGCGGACGGGGTGTCACCCGTAGGGCCGTAGCGTAGCGGAGGACGTGCGCAGCACGTTGACACGCCGGCCGTCCCGCAGCTATGCCGTACCGACCTCCCGACTGCTGCTGTGCGTCCTGGAGGTCGGGTCCGAACCGAGGAGCACGACCTCGCAGACATCAACGGCCTCCCGGATGCCGGCGCCCGGCTCGGTTTCCTGGCCGCCAACTGGAAGCTGTCGCCGGTGGTCTACTAGCCGTCACGCCCGAAGCCCCTGGGCAGCTCGACAGCCTCCAGCACCGACAGGTCCAGATCGCAGACCTGCTCAAGCAACTCTGCAGTCGCGGATCCGGCGAGGGATTCCGGCAACGCGTCCCGCCACGCCCGGTACTGGTCCTGCAAGTCCAGGAGCGTCTGCACCGCGTCGTCCCACTGCTGTGGCCGCGATCTCCGGTCCGTCGGCCGGCGGTACCGGAGCCGGGACTCGCCGGCCTGCCGCCGCTCCCGGTAACGCGCCTGCCGCTCCGCGTTCGTCAACGCCACAAAGCTACTCCATACCGTTACGTAACGGACCCGGGGGAAGGAGGTTCGGTGCCCGGAACCGGCCGGGCGTTCACGACGTCGGGCGTCGGCGGGCCCGGGGCAACAGCGGACCGGGAGCACGGCCGCGGGGGGCGGGCGCCGGCGGCGATTTCCGGCGGGACCGGTCCGTCCGGTAGCTCGGCACGTCGAACTCCATGATAGGAACGCAAATGCGCGGATGCGCTGGATCTTGACGATCCGCGTGGACCCGATCGCGGCGGGCTTGTTCCTGCGTCCCAAGCACCGACGGGGCCTTCGCCGCTGGATGGGACCGGAATCTGGAGGAACGAGTGTGTCAGGTGATTGACGCCGCATGTTAAGCGATCTAGGCCGCTCAGCAGGCAGGAAAAGATGAATGCCGTCGACCCGGAGACCGGGACCGCAGGGGTGGCCTTCGAACGAGACAAGCTCAATTGTGGCAATGGTTTGCTGCGACAACAGACCTCGGATGATCAAGCCTGAGACCCCGACAGAAGCCGGTGACGAGGGGAGCCAGAAAGTGTATGCGGTGGAGACATATTGACACTATGGGCGGTTCCGTGCGAGGCTTTCGCGGGAGGCAGCCCCATGCCACGAAGCGACCCCGGGAAGCGTCGGGCACTCGTGCAGGCACGGACGCTTCATCCGGCGTCGGAGCGAGTTCGCGCCGCCGTGTTCTTGAAGCACCCGGACTTCTTCGACGCCAGCGACGAACTTCAGGTCAAGTACGAGATGCTGCGCGCCCACTTCCTCGACGGCCAGCCGGTGACGACCGTCTCCGCAGCGTTCGGCTACAGTCGTCAGACCTTCTACCTGCTGCGCGATCGGTTGGCGCACCGCGGGCTCGCCGGCCTACGCGATGCACGCCCCGGACCGGTCGGTCCGCGCACCTGCACGCCGACGGTGGTCGCCTTTCTTCGTGCCCAGCGCGCGGAGGACCCGACGTTGTCGATCATGGCGTTGCTGGACCGCCTCCAGCACACGCACGGGGTTCGTCTGCATCGGCGGACGGTGGAGCGGATCGTGGGCGGTGGCCCACGAAAAAAAAACGCTGCGGAACGGTGAACCCGCCACGGGTGCGGGCTCACGGCTCGACCCGGGACGGTTCGGCGTGGCTGGAGGTCCGGCCCAGGCAGAGTACGAGCGCCGGCGGGCCGCTTTCCTCGACTGGGACCGCCAGCAGGACTCAGCGCGTACGCTGCCGTGTCCGGCCGGGCTCGGCATCGCCGGCTTGGCTGGGCTCCTCACACGCCCGGCGGCCGAGTGGACGGTGCACTGTGTGGCCGCGCGCCCGTCGCGGTGGACCGGGGCGGTGGATGCGCGGATGACCGCGTTGGGTGAAGCCTACCGGCTCATCCTGCAGGCGGCGTCCCGCCGGGGCACGCCCGTCACGACCCAGGAACGCAAGGAGGATGGTCATGCAAGTCGCGCTGTACGCCCGCGTGTCGTCGGAGCGGCAGGAACGGCAGGGCACGATCGCATCGCAACTGGATACGCTCACTCGCTGGGCTCGTGAGCAGGACCACGACATCGTGGAGGCCTATGTCTGCGTCGACGACGGATACAGCGGGGCACGGCTGGACCGGCCGGGTCTGGACCGGCTGCGCGACGGCGCCGAGGCCGACGCGTTCGAGGCGGCGCTTGTCCTGTGTCCGGATCGCCTCGCACGCAAGTACGCCTATCAGGTCCTGATTCTCGAAGAGCTCGAGCGCTTCGGCGTCCAGGTGATCTTCCTCGACCAACCCCTCTCCGATGACCCGCAGGCTCGCCTGCTCACTCAGATCCAAGGCGCGGTCGCTGAGTACGAGCGCATGAAGATCGCGGAACGGTACCGCCGAGGCAAGCTCTTTCGCGCGCGCCAAGGCGAGGTGTTTTGGTGGAAGGTCCCCTACGGCTACCGGCGGATTCCACGCCGGGACGGGGTTCCAGCCCACGTCGAGGTGGCCGAGCCCGAGGCGCAGGTCGTGCGGCAGGTCTTCCGCTGGCACGTCGACGACCGCCTCAGCGTGCGCCAGATCGCGCTACGCTTGACCGAGTCGCCGCATGTGACGGCGACGGGACTTCCGCGCTGGAGCACGAGCACCGTCACCCGGATGCTGCACAACGAGGCCTACATCGGCACGATGTACTACAATCGTAGCGAGTCGGTCAGCGTCGAGCCGAGGTCCAAGACGCGGCGGCGGCGCCGGCCCAGCCGCCAGCAGGCCCGCGCGACGACCGAGTGGATTCCTCTCCCGGTGCCCCCGATCATCGACGCAGGGATGTTTCGTCGTTCCCAGTCGATTCATCACGACAACAGTCGCTTCAGCCCGCGCCATCTCAAGTCCAGCCACTACCTGCTCCGAGGCGTGGTCCGCTGTCGCGTGTGTGATCTGACCATGTCGTGTCACCGCATGCGCGGACGCAACGGCACGCTCCACCACTATTACTACTGCGCGGGTCACGACGTGCTACGGGCCCGCGGCGCCGTCGGCCGCTGCCCACAACGGAATCTGCGGTCGGACGAGCTGGATGAACTCGTCTGGGGCGAGGTCCGGCGCCACCTCGAGAATCCGGTCTTGATCTCTGAAGGGTACGCGCGCCTGCAGGTCCGAGCCGAGTCACCGGGGGATGACGGCCTGGCCGACGACGTCGCCGCGCTGAAGAAGCAACTGGCCGAGCTGGATCGGGAGGAACACCGACTGCTCGACGCCTATCAGGCCGGACTCGTCGATCTCGATCAGCTCCGGCAACGTCAGGGACGGCTGCGGCAGCGGCGGGCTCACGTCAACGGCAGCATCGAGGTGCTGCAAACCGAACGGCAGACAGCCCAGGAGCAGGCGCAACTCCAAGCGGATCTGGCGACTTTCGTCGACCGCATCTGCGGTCCGCTCGCCACGCTCGACTTCGAGGCCCGGCAACGACTCGTCCGCACCGTGCTCGAGCGCGTGATGGTCGAGGACGGCCGCGTCGACATCCACTTCGCAATTCCTCTGCCAGACCCGCCACCGGGCACCTCCGACCCCTCCATGTCAACGCAATTTCGCTTGCGTTCCAACGGTAAAGATCATGACCGCGTGGTGGACCAGGCGGTCGATCGCCGCGGCCGTGGCCATCTGGTCGCGGAAGATCCGGTCCCATTGGCTGAACACCAGGTTGCTCGTCACCATCACCGAGCGCCGCTCGTAGCGCTCGGCGAGCAGCGTGAACAGCACCTCGGCTTCGTCGGGACTTTGCTGTACGTAGCCCAGGTCATCAAGCAAGATGACCTCGAAGAGGTCGAGCTTCCGGAGCGCGCGGGGCAGGTCGAGGTCGCGTTTCGCGCCCAGCAGCTCCTGCACGAGGGCGTAGGCCGGGGCGCACAGCACGCTGTGGCCGGCCTCGACCAGTGCGTGCCCGACCGCGCACAGCGCGTGGCTCTTGCCGACGCCCGGCAGGCCGAACGCCAGCACGTTGGTCGCCGTCTCGAGGAAGGCGCCCGCGGCCAGCGTCTCCAACTGCTGCGCGACCTTCGCCGGGAACCTCCCGGTGTCGAGCGTCGCGAACGTCTTGCCCGCCGGCAACCGCGAGGCGCGGCGCAACCGCGTGACCCGGCGCTGACGGCGCGCTTCGGCTTCCGCCTCGAACACCTCGACCAGCACCGGCATCGCCTCGGGACAGCCCGCCTCCGTCAGCCGCGGCACGAGCTCCTCGGCCGCCGTCGTCAGCCCGAACTGCGTCAGCAGCGACGTCACCTGCGTGCTCGGCGCCGTCATCCGACTCGACCTCCGGCCAGCAACGCGTCGTACTGCGCGAGATCCGGGCGGGGGATGCGGACCACGGGGATGGTCGGTACCGGCGGACGAACCTCGGCCTGAACGGCGGCGTAGTCGCACGGGTCGCCGGCGTCGAGACGGACGCGAAGCGTCGCCTCCACCCGTCGCTCGCCGGTCGTGGCCGCCAGGTGCAACAGGCGCACGTACTCGACATCGGCCCGCTCGCCGTGCGTCCGGCCGAGCGCGTCATACGCCGCCCGGAACACGAGCGACGGGAACAGCTCCTCCCGGAAGCGGTACCGCGCGAACGCCCCCGGCTTCCGGACCAGGCTCCCGATGATGTGGCGGTAGTCGATGCGGTGCTCAGCCCCGCCCCGCAGTCGCGGCATCGTGCACAGCACCCGCCCGCCGTAGAGGACCTCCACCGTCGACGGATGCTGGCGGGCCTCGACCGTGTGACCGATCAACCGCGACGGCACCGAGTAGACCCGGCCGCCGACCCGGATCGTGCTCCACTTCCGCACCCGGCACTCGAACGTCGTGTACTCCGGAACCCGAGCCGACGGCAACGGCCGCAGATACGGACGCTCCTCGGCCAACCGAGCCGCCGCCGGTGCATTCCGCTCCTCGTCGACGACCGCGCGCACGAAGCGCAGATACGCCGCCTCGTCGACGAAGTCCCTCTCGCCCCGCAACAGCAACGCCTGCTCGATAGCGGTCGCCGTCCGGAAGTGCGCCTGCTCGGCCACCCCGTTCTCGTGCGGCTTCCCCGGCTGGATCCGCGACGAGCGCAACCCGTAGTGGTCCAGCACCTGCCGGAACCGCACCGTCAACTGACGGCCGCCGCTGCGCCGCAGCTCGTGCGTCGCCGCCGACAGGTTGTCGTGACGAAGCACCGCCGGCACCGCGCCCAGCGTCCACAGCGCGCCCTGCAGGCCCGACACCAGCGCCTCGAACGTCTCGCTCAGCGCCAGCCCCACATACGTCCACCGGCTGTAGCTCAGCACCCACTCGAACAGCAGGTGCGGGAACGCCACGCCTCGAAGCGTCACCCCCAGGTCGCTCAAGTCGGTGAAGTCGAACGCCGCTTCCCGACCCGGGACCGGAACCTGCTCGAAGTACACCTCGCGGTCGGGACCGTACTGAACCCGCCACTCGCGGACCCGCCGCTGCAGGGTCCGCAGCTGCCCCGACTGAAAGCGGCCAGGATGCCGGCGGCACAGCGCCTTGAACAGCGTCAGTACCTGCAGTCGTCCGTCGGTGTCGGCCACCAGCTGCGGCACGACCTCCGACTGCCACACGTCGGCGAACGGGTCCTCCCGTGTGCGCCACCACCGCGACGCCTTCGCCGTCCACGGCAACGGCCCGCTCTGCCACTTGCGCGCCGCCCGCTCGCTCATCCCGGCCGCCGCCGCAACCGCCGCCAGCGTCTTGCCTGCCATTCGCTTCTCGCGCAATCGCCGAACCTGAGCATCGGTGACCAACCCGTCCTCCGCGAGGAAACGGGCAGTGTCACACGCTCCGCGCGTGTCCCCGCGACGGGCCGATCAGCGCCTCGTCGACCGGCAAAAATAATTGTCGTTGATCAGGCGGGTGCGGACGCTGGTGGTGCATCAGGCCGAGGGGTTCCGGGAACGGGCCGTGGCGCTGTCGGTGAGCTACACCCCGACGCCGGCGACGCCGTTGGGGTTCACGGCCAGAGTGGCGCCGTCGTGGGGCGGCCGGGCGACAAGCGGGGCCGACGCGCTGTGGGGCCGCGAGACGATGGCAGGGATGGCGAACGTCGAGCAGTTCCGCGAACGACTTCCCGAGGGCCCGGGCTTCCGCCAGCGCCGTCGGGACGCTCACGAAGTGGCGCACGTGGGGCAGAAGCTGCTCCATCATCCGGATCTGATCCGACCGCCGGCCGCCGGCTTCGACCGGGTCGCCGAGCGCCCACGCCACGCGGGCTCCACCCGGCGCCGACAGCCGGACGTTGAGGCCGTCCTGGTTGCAGCCGACCGGCAGCGCCTCGTTGTACGTGGCTGACGTCTTCCTCTCTGCTTCGGCGTAGAGCTCCCTGATGGGGACAAGCACGCCGTCGGGCAGCTCCCTCAAGCGGGGGACCCGCTCGTCCCGGAACCAGTATTCCCTGAAGTACCACTGTTCCAGGTCCCGGCGGCGCTGCCCCCGGAGGCAGAACCGGGCGAAGTAGACCCGGGTGTCCCACTGCACACTCCCCGCGCCGAACACGAGGTGATTGCCCTTCAGGCCGCAGGCGGCGTCGATGAGGCCGGCGGTTGCCGGCCAAACGCCGTCGTCGAACGCCGCCTCGTGCAACGACCGCAGGATGCGGTCGAACTGTTCCTGTAGGTGCATGCCCCGCTTCTCTCCCGCCTTCTCGATGGCGCGTCCAGTAGCTGCTCGATGGTTCCGTGGAGCGGGACGAGGTTGCTGGTTCCGGCGGTCACTCACCCGAACTCGGCGAGCGAGAGCACCAACCGCACCAAGTCCGCCTGCCGCGAGATGGACTGCTTCTGGTAGATCCGCTGCAGGTGCCAGTAGATGGCGCTTTTCGTGCGACCGGTCGCCTCGGCCATTTCGCGCACGCTCTTGCCTTCCGCCAACCAGACAGCCACCTGAGTCTCCGCCCGCGTCAGCTCCAGGGTTCTGGCCACCAGGTCGGGATCGACGCGACGTGAGCGCTCCGGCTCGACAATCAGCACCAGCGCGGCGACGGGCCGCGCTCCGTAGCCCGGTTGAGCGACGCCCACGGGCTTGACGTGCACCACGAACCGCGGCAACACCGGCGAGCGGCGGAGCAGCATCGACCCACTGACCGAGGCCGTGCCCGAGGCCGGCAGCGCGTCGCCCAGCAGCCGCTCGAGACGGACCTGTTCGGCCGGCGCGCGGGCGTGGAGCATCCCCTTCCGGTCCGACAACCCGTCGCCCCGCCGCAGGATGCTCAGGGCGCGGTCATTGGCCGCCATGATGCGGCCCCGCCGGTCCAGGTGGAGGACGCCTATCCGCGGGTTGCCGAGCAGGGCGGTCACGGTCGTGTTCCGCGCTTCAGCGCGGACCAGCGCCTGCCGGACCCGGACGAATTGCCGGACGTGGGGCAGCAGCGCCGTGACCATCGCGATCCGCGAAGACCCCCAGCCATCCGAGTCGGCGGGGTCGCCGAGGCCCCAGCCAATGTGGGAACCGTCCGGCCCTTCGAGACGCACGTTCACGCTGTCCTGCTGGTCGATGTGGCGCAGCACCTCGTTGTAGGTGGGTGAGGTCTTCAGCTCTTCGGCCGTGTACAGGTCGGTGACGTGCGCCAGACGACCGTCCGGCAGCTGCCGAAAGCGCGGCACGCGTTCGTCGGTCCGATAGTAGTCCTCGAGGTACTCGCGCTCCATGCCCTCGCGGCGCTGCCCCCGCTGGTAGAACCCGATGAAGAGACCCTGGATGTCGTCCTTCGGGCCTTCCCCGACCACGAGGCCGTTGCCTCTGATGCCGCAGGCCTCGTCGATCAGGGCCGAGGCGGCCGGCCAGCGCGCATCGTCGAGCGTGGCGTCGTACAACGCCGCCACGATGTGCTTGAACGTGCCTTGGTAGCTCATGACGAGATTCCGTCTCCGTGACGCCGCTTCGCTCCACGAGGAGCACGGCGCCGTGAGTGCTCGCGGCGCTCCTCAGTGACCACGCCAAGTGCAGGTAGGGCCTCATCCAGCCGCACCAGCTCGGTCGCGCCAAGCGGCAGCATCCCCCCAGGTCGCGGCCGTCATTGGGCCGGCCTCGATCCGGGCTCCCTGCCCGACACGCCACCGAGCCGGTACTCGTGCCGCAGGACCGTTGCGTGGTGCACGCTGCGCGGCGGACCGGCGTCGCGCCAAAAACCAATAAAGTTAATGGTTAAAACTCTAGATATAGATTTGTTTTCTATTAACTATCAATTTCATAGACATGGAACCCCGGCCTCTATTCTTGGGGTAAACTCGGTCCTGTGCCGGCGTAGCGGGGACATCCCCGGCGCTACATGCGAAAGTGGCGCGAGGACGTGCTCGCGGTCGCCTGGAAAGCCGTGCGGCGCAACGGCGCCGCGGCCTCATTTCCGAAGAAGCAGCGCGGGAAGTTCCGGGGCGACGAGACGGCTGGGGCGGCCAGGCCGCGTCCCCGAATGCGCACCCGCCGCGCCCGAGTCCGGCTCGGCCCGTCCAGAGAGCTCCGGCACGCCGGCGGGGGGAATTGCCTGAACACTCGCCCCACTCGCTTCGGCGATAGGCGACGGGCTTTTGGTCGGAGTCCGGGTGCGGTCGCTGCTGGAATTGCACCCCTGTCCTACCACAGACAGGGGCGAGTCGCCACCCGCTTTACCTCAGCTCAACACCCTCCGGGCCATCCCCCGCCGAGACGGCTGCACCCTTGCGACTTGTCAACGACCGCCCTGCTCCGGTGGACCGCCAGCCAGGCAGATGGCGTCTACTCGCTCTATGAACTGCTCGAGGCGCCCGCGCACCTCGTCCCACATCTGATCGCCGTCGTCGACCGGGACTACCGCGGGGCGCCAGCCAGCAAAGGTGAGTTTCTGCACCAGATCGACGTGTCGCCCTATGCGGGCGCGAGACATGCCGCACGGCGTGACCACTGGGTTTATCCCCGGGGTGATGTCCTGCCGGGCCTCGGGTCCCTCCCGTTCGATCTCGCTGGCCTGCTCCTCCGCTTCGAGGACAAGGAGGTCGACCGCGCTCACCCACTCATCGTACTGTCTCGCCTCCCGCTCTGCCAGTTCGATGTATCGCTGCATGGACTGGACGGTCTGGTGCGCTGCGACGTGCACCGGGGTGCGTGGCCCCCAATTCTCTAGCGGCGTCGACAGAAGTCGCTTCAGATTCTCGGTCGTGAACACCAGCTCGGCCGCGCGGGTGTAGTTACCATCCGTCAGCTGCTCTGCCGCCGTCACAATCGTCGGCAAGGCCCGGTCGATCACGCCAAGCGCGAGGCTTCTCACGGCCAGGTCCGCGCTTGTTGCGAGCTCGTGGAAACTCCAAATCGCATCGAATTCAGCTCTGATGGCTGTGCTCAGCTCGTCCACCCCGTCCTCGTGACCTTCAAGGTCGCCCGCCAGATCGGCCAGGCGCTGAATGCGTTCGGTGCGGTCGCCGGCCTCGATCGCGTCTACGGAAACACCAGACCCCTCGGCATACGCGATGTTGGCGATGGACAACGCGGCCAGTGCTTCGATCACCTCGGGGCAGACGAGACCCTCCTCGCAACCGTCCTGGAACTCACGAACCGCCTCATGGAAGTCGTCGTCAGCGGAGTAGCGGTTAGTAGCGGTATTCAAGGTCTCCACGGCGTTATCGATCCTGTCAAGAACCTCTCGGGCCGCCGACAGCATCCGGTAGTGGCTACCATCGTCAGCGCTACCTAACCCTGCGGAGGCACTACCTAACGCTCTCGCGGCACTATCGACCGCGTCGAAGGCGCGCTGCTCGTCGGTTGACAGTTGTTGGGCGCCGCTACCCGCGACGGTCAGCAGGACAGTAGTTCCGATGGAAGCGGCGATGATTGTAGGCTGTAACGTCATGGCTATTGGTCTCCTCCCGTCAAAGGACTAAATAACTTCACCGCGGGGCTTTCCACGACCGCCGACGAGCTCTCCTGGCGAACATCGCTGGATTCTATATTTTCGCAAACCACTGCAAACAGGCCACTAGTGAACCGTCGCAAATAAACATTTCCCGTCCGGCTGTCGTCTTCTGCGTATATGCCTTTTGAAGGACAGTCGATTCATCTGACCGACACGCAACGCGATGACCTCGAGGAGATCGCCCGGTCGAACGCCTTGCCCGCAGGGTTCGTCCGGCGCGCCAAGATCCACGTGATCCTCGACAACCTGTCGACCCACAAGACGAAGCTGGTGGAGGCGTTCCTGGACGAGCATCCCAACGTGACCCTGCACTTCACGCCGACGTATTCGTCGCGGCTGAACCAAGTAGGGCAGTGGTTCTCGAAGGTGCAGCGGGACGACTCCCACGCGGCGCATCACCCATGGAAAACCTAACTCCAAGACAGGCCACTAAAGTCCAGGTTGCGGAACTTGCGCTCCAGAACATCCGAGGGCGAGCCCCGTGATCTGCTCCAAATAAAACCGGGCGTTGTCCGCCTCGGCGAGATACGGGTTGATCTCGATCATGCGACTGTAGCTGTGCGCCGCCGCCGTCAGGTAGTCGCACGTCTGATAGAGGGTGTACAGGTCCCGGTTGATGTTCCCGAGTACGTAGTGCGCGATCGGGCTGTCTTCCAGGTACCCGATGGCGCGCTCGCAGTACTCCCGTGCCCGCAGCAGGTTGTTCAGCTTGTGCTCGGTGAGGCACAGCCCCAGATAGCCCTCCTTGCGATACTCCCGCAAGACGTCCTGACGATTGCCGAGAGACGATTCGAAGTTGGTCAGGTTCAGCAACGTCCGGTAGTCGTCGCGTGCTTCGAGATACAGCGATTGCCGCACGACCGGCGACATCCCGTCGTTCTCGGCAAGCTGTCGCAGCGCATCGGCCTTCCACAGGTAGGCCTGACCGTTGGAGGCGTTCAGCGCGATCGCCCTGCGCGCCTCCCCGATCGCCTGTTCCCAGGCGCCCTTGTCCCAGTACACGTGCGCCAGCCCCGCGTAGAACTCGTCGGTCGGCTCTGCCAGCCGCGCCGCGTCTCTCAACACCTCGACCGCGGCATTGGAGTCACCTAGCTCCACAAACGCCCCCGCCAAGTGCACGCGCGCTTCCACGTCGGTCGGATCGATCCGAAGCGCCCACCCATAGGCATCCACGCTCTCCTGACGGTTCCCGAGGAGCTGCTGGACGCGTCCCAAGAGGTATGCGGCCCTGGCGTACGCCGGATCCTTTTCCAGAGCGGCCATGAATAGGTCGCGCGCGCGCTCGTCGAGATCGCGTCGGCTCTGCGAGCGTGCCACCGACCCGGTGAACAGCAAGCGCTCACCGTGCTCGACGAGACGGCGCGCGGCCTCGTCTTCCCGCCGCTGATAGCGGATGTCCAGCGTAACCGTGACCTGCTGACCGGGCCGGACCAGGAGCTCTTGGATCGACGGCTCGTAGTCTCGCCGGACCCCCATGAACTCGTGCAGGCCGACCGGCAGTCCGTTAATGCGCAGGGGCTTGCCGTTGTCTGCTGACCCTATGGGTTCACCATCAACGAAGACGGCCACGTCGTCGAGGTTGACCTCGACGACGGCCGACCCCGTCGGAATCACCTCCTGCAGCGATGCCCCCGTTGTTGCCGCCAGCACGTCGTCCAGCGTCGCCCTCGTGTACGGGCTGTTCCGACCCCGCCCGGCCGCGGCCGTCATTCCCGCCTTCACCGCATACGCCACCACCGTCTGGTGCCCCAGCAGGTCCTCGTTCAACTCCGCCCGTAGCGTCGCACCCGTCGTCGCCGCCAGCACGTCGTCCAGCGTCGCTGTCTCGGAGCGCACGTCGGTATCGTGTTCCAGCCGGGGGTCCGCCGGGAGCAGGTGGTTCACGCCGTCCAACTCCATCCCGTGACCCGCGTGGAACACCAGCGACACCTCCGCTCCGCTGCTCCGACGACTGAACGCACGCAGCGCACCATTCGACCTGGTACAGTCCGTATCCAGCTCCATCGTCACCTCGAAACCCAGCCGCCGCAGCGCGGCCGCCATGTTCGTGGCGTCGTTCTCGGTATTCGGCAGCCGTGCGGCGTGGGCGCAGGTGCTGTTACCGATGAACAGAGCCCTCCGGGCGTCGGCCAGCGCGCCCGACGCCGATGCAACCAGGACGAGCAGCGCAGCGACGGCAAGTCTCGCGAGCATCGTACACCCCCAATAGCTGGAAATACTACTCTGGCACATGTGCGGTCCATCAGCCCTGCCCGCCGACGCCAACCGGGTGCTGGGCCGCCTCGAGCATCTCCGGCGCCTCGATGTTCCGGAAGGCCTCTTCCATCCCGAAATCCGTGTCCCACTTCCCGAAATCGCTGTTCGACTTCCTCCGAAATACGCAGTCGGCGACCGTGGACGGGTCAATGTACCGAGCTGGATGGCTCTCCACGGTGCGCAACCGTTCGTTCAGGTCAGCGGCGGTAAGTGGCGGTCGGTCGCCGCGCTCTCTCTTGATTCAGCCGACGCCCGAGGGCCATGGGCGTATCGCCCGCATCGTTCGTCGCGACGGTATCGGCGTCGTGCGCGGCCAACACCTGCATGGTCTGCAACGCCTCCAACAGATCCACCTCCTCCGTGCGCGGGTCCGTCATGCCGCGCACCAACCAGTGCATCGGGGTCTCGCCCTCGTTGTCCCGCGCATTCACGTCGGCGCCGGCCTCCAGCAACACGCCAGCGATCTCCGCCCCGAAGTTGTAGGCTGCCTGATGCAACGGCGTCTCGTCCCAACCCGTCATCCGCCGACGAACATCCGCCCCCGCGGCTACGAGCGCCGACACCGTGTGGGGCGAACGGGCCGCCCGAAGCGCCGCGTACAACGCCGTCACGCCATCGACCGTGGCGTCCACCCGCGCTCCCGCGTCGAGGAGCGCCGACACCATCCCTGACGCATCGGTGCGCGCGGCCTCGTGCAGCGCCGTCCGGCCGAACCCGGTGGCGGCCTGCACGTCCGCGCCTAGCTCGACTAGCGGGGCGACCGCGTCGGCCGCATCAATCCGGCCGAGCAGGGCCGCCCGATCCGCACCGGCAAGCCACGGCCCGCCCTCGTTGCGGCGCGCCAGCCAATGCAGCGCGGTCTCTCCGTCGGCGTCCCGCGCATCGGGGTCGACGCCGGCGGCCACCAGCGCCTCCCCCACGTCCATCGCTCCCAGCCGCGCCGCCCAGTGCAGGGCCGTGCCCCCTTCGTCGGGGTCCGAAGGGGTGGGCGAAGCCACATGGACGAGGGCTCCGTCTCCAACTTCCGCGAACGGCGCCAGGCATAATCCCGCCAGCAGGGCCGGGGCGAACAGGCGCCGGCAAGTCGTTCTCGTCATATCGGCCTCGCTTCCTCGCTGCCGCTACCGCGATCCCGTCTGCTCCAGAATCCAGTCGATGTAGTGGGACACTCGCGTGTAGACCCCGTACTGCCCCCCTCGGGCGCACCCGTAGCCCCAGCTCACAACGCCGAGCTGCGTCCACTCCGTCGGGCCGCCCGGCACCACCAGCGGGCCGCCGCTGTCACCCCCGCACGAGTCCAGCATGCCCTCCCGGTAGCCGGCGCAGACGTGGCCGTCCGTGATTGTCTCGTTCGGATAGGCGCTGGCGCACGTCGCGTTGTCGATGACCGGCAGGTCCACCACCTGCAACCGATCGGGGAGCGTTGGCAAGTCCTCCAACGTACGGCCCCAACCGGTGACCACCGAGCACGCCTCCGGCGTGCCGTAGACCTGGTCGAGGCGCGGCGACTGCAGCACCACCGTGGCCGCCTGCGCTCCGAGCGGCTCCGCCAGCCGCATCAGGGCGATGTCGTTGAGGTGGGAGTTCCGGAAATCGTAGCCGTCGTGGACGACGATGCGGTCCACCCTGCGGAGCTCGCCACCCCGGTTCTGCGACTGCGAGCCGTGCATGATCACCACGTCGTCCTCGTACCGGTCTCTGACGCCCGCCCGGTTGTAGAAGCAGTGGGCCGCCGTCAGCACCCAGTTCGGAGAAATCAGGGAGCCCCCGCAGAAGTGGTACGGCGACCCGTCCGACGACCGGCCCTTCAACGAGACCTGCCAGGGCGCCAGGCCCGGCGGCGCGTCGAAGCCGCCGACGATGCGGGTCACCCTGCGCCGCTCGGGATCGACGCACTGGAAAGTCGGCGTTCCGGCGTCGGGCACGCCGGCGCCGTGCACGAGCCGCGCGTTCTGAGCCCCGCTCGCGTCCTGAGCCAAATAGTCGCGCCATTCGAGGCTCGAACGTTGCTGCGCCGCCGCCTCACCGCCCGTCGCCGCCGCCAGCCCGCAGATCAGGGCGAGCCGCCCCGCGCGCTTCACGCCCGCGCGCACCGCCCTCCACGCGTCACTTTCCCACCGTCGGTTGGCTGATCTCATCATCGACCTCCTTGAATCCCGCCGCCCCGCCGTCGCCGACGTGACCGCGTACTCGCCGCCGCCTCACCGCCGCCCGCTCGCCTACGGCGCCTGGAGCTCGGCAATGCGGGCCTCAAGCCGCACGGACAACTCGCTGCCGGCACCTCGAGGTCCGCGGCCGGCCGCTCCCGCAACTCGGTCAACGCCGCATCCGCCTCGGTCGCCGCCGCCGCAGCGCCGCGCCCCGCCCCTCGATACACGGATGATGCTTCACATGACTCCGCGCCTCCCTTCGGGCCAGGACTTGCTTCCGTAACCGGTCGCGGGCCGATTCGCTCAGGCCCCCGAGCATCCGGCCTGCGGCATCAGCGCCGCGATGTTCCCGAGATAGATCCGAGCGTGCTTCGCGTACTTGTGGTTGGGACCGAGATCGAGCATCTTCCGGTAGCCGCGCGCCGCCTCCCTGAGGAACTCGCAGGAGTTCGCGACGTCGTTGAAGAGGTCCACGTTGACGCGGCCGAGCATGAAATGCGCAATCAAGTCGTCTTCCCGGTAATCGATGGCGCGCTCGCAGTACCCCCGCGCGCGCCGCGGGTTGCCCAGACCGATCTCCGTCATGCAGAGCCCCAAGAAGCCGCTCGACCGGCTCTTGCGGTACGCCTCCTCGCGGTCGGCGTGGACGCGGGCGGCGACACCGAAGAAGAACAGGAGCTTCCGGCCGAACGACGACTCGAAGGTCGTCAGGTCGAGAAACCTCCGATAGTCGTCGCGGGCTTCGCCGAACAGCGCGGCCCGCAGGGGCGACGAGGTCTTCTCCCCGTCGGCGAGCATCCGGAGCGCGTCGGCCTTCCACAGGTGGGCCTGCTGCGACTCGGGGTTCAGCTCTATCGCGCGCCGGGCCTCTCCGACCGCCTCCTCCCAGGCCTTGTTCTCCAAGTACAGCCGCGCCAGCATGCCGTGGTGCAGATCGGTGGCCCCCTCCAGGTTCGTCGCCTCCCTGAAGATTCCGATGGCTCTCTGAGGGTCCCCGTACTCCATCAGCACGGCCGCGAGTTGCGTCAGCACCTCGACGTTCGCCGGGTCGATTACTCGCGCGCACTCATAGGCCTCCTTGGCCGCGTCCCGATCCCCGAGGAGATGGTAAACGTGTCCGAGCTCCCGCGCCGCCTCGACGTAGGCGGGTTCGATTCTCAGGGCGGCGATGAACAGGTCTCGGGCGCGCTCGAGATCCCCGCGGCTCTGGGTCCGCGTCACCGGCAGGAGGTTCCAGAGGCTCACGGACGAACGCCGCGTGTACAACAAGCGCTCCCCCTGCTCGAACAGGCGCCGCGCCTCGGGCCTGGCCCGGAGCGGATGGCGGATGCGAATGGTGACGGCGACCTCCTGGCCCGGACGAATCAGGACGTCCTTGGTGTCCGGCTCGTAGCCCGCCCGCACGCCCTCGAACTCGTGGTAGCCGGCCGGGAGCCCCACGATCCGAAGCGACTCGCCCCCGTTCACCGACCCGGCGAGCTGGCCGTCGATGTAGAGAGCCACGTCGTCGAGATTGGCTTCGACGACCGCCGTCCCCACGGGCCGTTCCTCCCGCTCGTCGGCCAGGCATTGCGTGTTCACGCCGAGCAGCATTTCCGGGTCGTAGTCCCCTCTCGCCGTCGGCGTCTGGAACAACGAGGACGTCCTCTCGAATACGAGCTCCGTGTCTCTGATCTCGAGTCCATCCAGCGTCTCCTGATCGTCGCGGTCCCGGCGGACGCGCTCCCGGCGAGCGCGGTCCCGGCGGGCGCGCTCCCGGCGAGCCTGCCCCACCACGCCGCCTCGAACGTACTCGATGAGCTCGTGGGCGGTAATCCGCCCGTCGCAGGGGTCGAGATCGGCGTACCCCGCGAAGGCCCTGGTCAGAAAGTAGGTGAAGAACCCGAATCCCGTGGCCAGATCCGGGGAGCCGTAAGACGATTCCCGCTCCGTGGCCGCCGTCAGGGTGAGGAAGTCGCCGGGCAGGCCGCGGAGCTCCTGGTGCAGCAACTCGTTCGTGGTCTCGGGGTTGATCTTCCCGGAATGGCACGCGTCCGTGAACAGCACCTTGTGCAGGGCCTGGACACGGTTCGCCATGACGTCGCCCAGCTCTGCCATGGGATACGCGGTGTCCTCGATCCGTTCGAGATCGACGTCCGACGGGGCCAGGTACCCCCGGCCGTCCTTGACGAAGCCGTGGCCGGCGAAGTAGACGACCACCCGGTCCTGGGGCCGCGCCACCGAGGGCAGCCACTCCTCGAGCTCGCGCCGGATGGCGGCGATCGACGCCCGCTCGCCCACCAGCATCCGAACGTTCTCCAGCGGAAATGCGCCGCCTTCGTGGCTGATCAGCACGTCGTACATCGCCTCCGCGTCGCTCTCGGCGAAGCTGAGCTGCAGCGACTCGGGGAGATTGGGGTATTCGCCGACGCCGATCACGAGGGCGTATCCCCGAGGCACGGTCGCGGCGATGCCGGTCCCGATCGGCTGGGCGGGGCGGGCATCGGCCGTCACCTCCGCCTCGAACACGAGCCCCATGTCGCGAACATCGAGCTCGTTCGGTCGGGCCTGACCGAGCCGGTCCTGACCTGAGCCGACGGCTGGCGCCCCCGTCAGGACCGCGGTCGCGACGCAGGCGGCGAGTACGCGGCAAGCGCTGCCACGGGTTCCGTTTGCACGCATTTCCATGTCCCTCCCCTCAGGACCGCATGACCGGCTCCTCACCGATGAAGCGGCGAGTACGCGGCAAGCGCTGCCACGGGTTCCGTTTGCACGCATTTCCATGTCCCTCCCCTCAGGACCGCATGACCGGCTCCTCACCGATGAACCAGCTCGATCATCGACCAGGCCTCACTCCGGCCGAGCTGGGCAAAGTAAACCTCTTGGGTGCTCGCCACAAACGAGGACGTCCTCTCGACTACGAAGGTCATGTCTCTGATCTCGAGTCCATCCAGCGTCTCCTGATCGACCGGCTGCACGGCACGCACCGGACCGTCGGCGCCCGGAAGCGTCTCGATCCGTTCGCGGCTCAGGGCCACGAAGACACGCTCGATTCCCGGCGTGTCGTCGAGCTCGAGCCACGCCCCCCGTGGCGGCACCATGACCTCGCCGAAGCCAACGACGGCGTTCCGACCGCCGAAGATCTGCGGATGGGGAAGCACGGTCTGCCATCTGCCGCTCGTACCCTGCAAGACCACGTACAGGAACCCGTCGACGTTCGGCTCGAACGCGAACCTGATGCGATCGCCGGCCCGGAACTCCGTACTCGGATCGACGGGCACGCCTTCCCCGTCGGGACCCCGGCGCAGGATTCGGTACTTGAGCCCGGCGCCCGAGGCGCCTCCCGGACGAGCGCCCGAGTTGAAGATGTCGACCGCCGTGGGCCGGGACGGGGGAAACGGCGGGCCGGACCCGCCGGCCAGGTAGTGCTCGCGCAGCAGCGATGACTCCACGTAGGGACGCTGCTGCTGCCCGGTCTCTGCCAGCACCGCCGACGCGACGCGCCGGAACAGATCCCCGATCTCCAGCCCGGGCTCCTCCATGTGCTCCAGCAGTGCCTTCGCGAACGGGCTGTTCTGCCCCTCGCCGTCCTCCGCCACCTGGTTCGGGGCCGCCGACAGCGCCACCAGTATCTCGTTCCCGCCTTCCGGGGACGTCGGCGACCTCACCGGCGCCAACCCCCGCGAGACACTCCGCTCGTAGCCGTCCGACGAAGCCATTGGCTCCGCGAACGGGTTGTCCCGGCACGCGTCGAGAATCACCACCTGCAGCCGCGCTCCCGCCGTGTCGCGTAGCAGCTCGTTCAGCTCCAGGGTCTCCCGCGCCACGCGCCGCTCGTTTGCCAACCTCGCATCAACCGGAATCAGGTAATTGATGCCCTGGACCTCGATCCCGTGCCCCGCGTAGAACACCAGCGCCACGTCCGCGCCCGCGCTCTTCCTCCGAAACGCCTCCATCTCGTCGTCGAGGGCGTCGATGCCCGCGTCGATCACCGACGTCACATCGAACCCGAGGCGGCCGAGCGCCGCCCCGACGTCCGCCGCGTCGTTCCTTGGATTCCGCAGCACGGACATGTGCTGGTACTCCCCGTTGCCTATTACGAGGGCCACCCGCCCCTGCCCCGCCGCCGAAACGGGCGCAAGCAGCCCCGCCAGGCCCGCCAGAGCCACCGCCAAGCGCAATCGCCGGCCCAAACCCCTCGCGTTCGTCCCGCACCTCATGGCAATCCCTCCTCGTCCCGCCTGACCCCCGCGTTCGTCCCGCACCTCATGGCAATCCCTCCTCGTCCCGCCTGCCCGCCTGCCCGCGCGGTGGCCTCGCGACGGTCGGCCCCCGCCTCAGCCCACCACCTGAACCCGGGTCTCGGCCGTCGCCCACGAAGCCCCCGGCAGGTCTTCCGTCGCGGCGTCGAGCCGCCGCAGGAACTCCTCGGCCGCCAGGGTCAGCGGCACGGGGCTCGCGAGAGAGGCGCCCTGGGTGTTGGCGAAGCCCGCGAACGGTGCGAGGGTCACTAGCAGGATCACCCGGTTGATGCCCGCCGGTTGCGTCGCCGTGACCGTGAACCCGCCCGCCGGCTGGGGGAAATCGAGCTGAGAACCCGCCGCCAGCGGCAGGTTCTCGGCCAGCACCATCACCGTCCCCGTGGCGTTGATCAGATAGAGATGTCCCACCCCGGCCAAGCTCGACGAAAGGCGGAAGGCAATCGGGGTGCCGATGCGGATCGGCGGCGCGGAGGTCGGCACCACCCCGACCGCGAACGGGGCGGCGGGGTTGCCGCTCACGTTCACGTCCGCGGCGACCGCCACCGGTCTGCTCGGAGTGGACCGGCAACCCGCCGCGAGGGCCAGCACAGCGATCAGCCCCAGGCATCCCGTCAGCATCCGGGCTCGTGTCATCACCATCGTCAGCTAATCCTCTCGGGGGCGCCGGCGCGGTGGACGCGCCCCCCTTGGCCTATTCCCCGTGCCAGCCGTCGTCCTCGTCCGCCGCCCGCCGAAACGCCCCGCGACTTCCGCCCCCGCCCGCCTCACGGGACGATGCGAAACCCGACGGTGCTCGACGCATAGGACCCGAGGCTCCTCGACTTCGCGCGTCTGATGACCGGGAAGTCGCTCTCGCTGATCTGGTTGGCCCTTGTCCGGGCATAGTGCATGAACAGCAACGAGTCGCCCGGCGGCCCCTCGACCTCGATTCCCCAACCCGACCCCATCCGGCCGAGACAATGCTCGGTATCGTCCACCCGGCCGTCTCCCCCCTCGTACTGGTTGGGGTAGATCTGCGACGGCCGCTGATCTCCGTCCTGGCTGAAGAGAGTGACGTAACCGGGCTGACTGACCCGGAAGCAGACCTGAACGCGGTCGCCGATCCGGAGCTCGTCCCGCTCGCTCGCATGGTTGCGCAACTTGCGGCTGTCGTTCGCCTCGATTACGCGCAGCTCGATCTGCACGTCCCGCATCTCCTGCTCGGCATAGACCACCAGCTCGGCCCTCCCCGACGGGTCCCGCGACCGCTGGCTCCCCGGCGCGCGCGCGTCGAGCACTGCGAGCGCCTGCAGCATCACACCGACGACGACCCCCGCCGCGCACAGGCCTCTAGCGTGCCTTCCAGTCCCAGTCATCATGTCACCTCGCAATCGGTCTCCACCGCTCCCCGACCCGCTCAGAACTGCCGCACGATCTCCACCCGGCGCTGCCGCGAGTCCGACGCCGGGAAGAACACCAGCGGGCGCGCCTCGCCGTAGCCGACCCCCTGCAGGCGCTGCGGCGCGACCCCCCGCGACACCAGGTACGCCACCACCGCATCGGCGCGGCGCTGCGAAAGGCGCAGGTTGTAGCCTGCCTCGCCGCTCGAGTCGGTATGCCCTTCCAGCGTCAGCGCGCTGGCCGCCAGCTGCGGCCGGTTGAAGGCGAGCGCCACCTGGTCGAGATCGCGCATGGCGGTGGCGGTCAGCGCCGCGGAATCCAGTTGGAACTGGACGCGCAGGCTCAGGCCGACCTCCGTCGGCGGAGCCAAATTGTTGACGGGTTCCGGTACCAGCACGAGTGCACGCTCCACGCGGTCGGCGGTGACCGGACCGTCGATGGAGCGGCTCAGCCGATTCTGTCCCAACACCTGCGCGGCCGTCCCGAACACCAGACCGGCGACTGCGGCGGCCACGAACCTGCCCACTCGAACCCCGCTATGCATAGTGTGCTCCCTTCACTATTGCGCTTCTTCTCGTCCCTCCAAGCGGTCTTCAACGATGGAGGCAAACGGGTCGCGCCCAGGAGGGCGCCCCGCCGCGAGTCGTCATCCCACGACCTGCACCCGGGTCTCGGCGGTCGCCCACGACGCGCCGGGCAGGTCCCCGACCATCTCGTCGAACCGGTCGAGAAACGCCTCGGCGCCCAGCGTCAGACCCACCGGCCGGGTCAGCATGCCGCCCTGGCTGTTGCCGAAGCCCGCGAACGGCTCAAGGGTGACCAGCAGAACCACCCGATCGATGCCGGCGGGCGGCGCGGCCTCGATGGTGAACCCGAGCGCCGAGCCCGGGTACTCGACCTGGGCGCCCGCGACCAGCGGGAGGTTCTCGACCAGCACCGTCACGTCGCCGGTCGGCGCGATCAAATACAGATGCCCGAGGCCCTCGACGCTCGACGACAGCCGGAACCCGAGGGGCGTGCCCACCCGCACCGGCGGCGCCAGAGTAGGCACCACTCCGACCGCGAACGCGGCCTCGGGGTTCCCGCTCACGTCGACGCCGCTGGCCGCCACCGACGGCCCTTCCGCCGGCCCGCCGCATCCCGAGGCAACGGCCAGCAGGCCGCTCAACACCAGACAGCCGGTCCACAACCCGCCGCGCATCGTCACCACCCTCATCGCTTCATCCCCCCTCGCTTCACCGAGCCCGGACGTCGGGCAGCTCACCGGGACACGCGTCCCGGAATCCAGTAGCCGCCGTGCGGCGCCCTTTTGGCGGCGGCCGGCGTCACGGCGCCCGCAGCAGCGCCGCGGCGGCCGCCGCCCCCCGCGCCTCGGCCAACGCCAGCGGCGTCAGGCCGGCCCGGTTCTGGGCCAGCGTGTTCGCGCCGTGGGCCAGCAGCACCGCGGCGGCGGCCACCGCGTCGGCGGCCGCCGCCACGTGCAACGGCGTGTTGCCGGCGGGATTAGGTATCTCGATGTCCGCGCCGTGCGCCAGCAGCACCGCCACCGCGTTGCCGGCATCGGCTCGCGCCGCCAGGTGCAGAGGCCGGTCGCGCAACGACCGGTCGCGAACCTGCAGGCGGACGCCGCTCGCGGCCAGGAGCTGGACAACACCGGCCGCGTCGGCCATCACCGCCGCCTCCAGCACCGTCCTGCCCGCGGCGTCCGGCGACTCGACGTCCGCGCCGCCGGCAATCAGCAGCTGGACCACCAGGACGTTGTCGGCCGCCGCCGCCGCGTGCAGCGCCTCGCCTCCACCCGTCCACGCCTGCATCACCAGCGCCCGGGCGGCGCCGGAAGCGTTGTCCCGCCCCACGCCACCCGCCGTCGGATCCGCGCCCGCGGCCAGCAGGGCCCCGACCGCCTCCACGGCATCGGCGGCGGCCGCCCAGTGCAGCGGGGTCCGACCTTCGCCGTCCAGCGCGTCGACGTCGACCCCGGCCGCGGCCAGCGCCTCGATCGCTTCGACGGCATTGAAGCGCGCGGCCCAGTGCAGCTCGCTCTCGCCCGACGCGCCGGGCGCCGCCGCCTGTCCCGCCCCGGCGATGCCGGCGCCGAGGAGGCAGGCGGCCAGCGCGACGAATCCGGTCACGCCGGGGGCCGGGTGGCCGGCCCTGATCGTCCTCGTCTGACGTCCCATCGGTGCTCGCTCCCTTGTCGGTGTCCGCCCGTATCCGGAAGGCGTGAGGATCCGGGCGATCCCCGCACCGGACGCGGTCTCCGCCGCGTCAGTTGACGACCAGGAAGCTCACCGAGGTCCTCGCGGTCGCTACGGGCGGCATGGGCGCCGTGGTCGACGGGACGGCCGGCGCCGGGTCGTTGAAGATCACCGCGAGATTGCGGCCCTGCGCCGACGCATCGAGGCGCGGAAACGCATCGCTCCGATAGTCGGTCACGACGCTCGCGGGCGGGCGGGCGCCCTCGCTGCAGATCGCCGTCACGTGCTCCATGCCCATCGGACCCATCGGCCGCAGCGTGACGCCGGCGCTCATCCCCGGCACCACCACCGTCTGGCCGGCCTGGATCAACGGGTTCTGCTGGTACCGGTTCGGGAAGATCTGCCGCGAGACGCCGTTCGGTCCGGTGTTGATCAACGTCAGGTGACAAGTGCGGTCGGCCGCGATCATCAGCGTGACTGGCTCGGTTAGCCCGTACCGCGGCCGGTCCGACTGCAGCCGCAGGCCGAACGGCTGGGTTGGCCACGTCACGCCGGCCGTCTGCACCACCGCCGACTCCCTCTGCGGCACCGTGAAGATGGTCTTGTTGTAGTCGTCCCACTCGCCCCCGGTCTGATCCTGCAGGACCATCTGCAGCGCGCGCGCCGTCTCGTCGGGCCCGGACGCCACCCGGCTGAACGTCCCCGCTCGCCCCAGCTGCGACGCCGCGAACGGCGGCCGCGGCTCGGTCGACGCGACCACCTTGATCAGCTCGGCCCCCACGGGGCCCGAGACGGTGATCGCGGTCCCCGACGCGCGGTCGGGAATCTGAACCACGGTGTTGGCCGGCACCCGGTTGGTCGACTGGAACTGGTTCGGGAAGAGGACCGTCGTCGTCCCCGTCGGATCCACGTTGAGCACCGTGACGTAGGCGTCCTTGTTCGTCTGCACGAAGAGCTGCACCTGCTCGCCGAACGCGTAGGTGTTGTCCTGATGGTCGACCCAGGCCGTCACCCTCAGGGGATTGACCTGCGTCGTCGGCTGGCTCTGAACCCCCAGGATCCCCGTCTGCTGAATCGTCAGCTGACGCTCTTCGGGCCCCTGCGCCGCGACGGGGCCCGCGAAGGCCGCGAGCAACGCCGCCAGCACGCCGCAGATCCGAACGGTGGTGGTCGTCGGTGTCTTGGTCGTCATTGGTCCTTCTCCTCGGTACTCCGTGTCGTCCGCGCTCACAACGCACCGGCTCTCAAGGAACAGCCTGTGGCCAAGCAGAACAGTCGCGAACTTGCGTCGATTCAACGCATTTCTCCTACCCAGACTTACGTGTTTTTCATCGACGGCCGAGCCGTCAATCGCACGCTCGCGCACCCTCCTCGGCTCCCTGGCCCCGATGCCCCGTTCCGGCCCCGGTCACCCCCCCCGGGGGTTCTCCGACGCCTTCCCTTCCGATGCCCCGCGGAGGCCGCGTCCGGCGTGTGTGCCTTAGACGCGCGAGCGGCCCGAACCGAACATCCCTCGTCTTCCATTTCGGAGCCGCGCCCGCAGCCCGGCCGCGAGCGCTTCTGCCGTCGCGGGACGCGCCGGCCGCGGGGCGGTCAGCACCGCGCCGGCGAACGCCAGCACGGCGGCCCCAAGATCCGGCCCCCCGCCGGCGGCCGGCGCGGGCGGCGCGAGGCTTCGACGCCGGATTGCCTCGGCCACCGCGGCCGCGGTGGCCCCGGAGAACGGCCGCCGCCCCGCGACCATCTCGTAGAGCACCACGCCCAGCGCCCAGACGTCGTCGGCCACCGCGGCGGGGGCGCCGCCGAGCGCCTCGGGCGAGAGGTACGGCACGGTGCCCCCGGCCACAGGGGCGCCGGACCCGCTCAGGCCGGCCAGGCCGAAGTCGAGCAGCTTCACCGTCCCCTGCGCCGTGAACGCGACGTTGCTCGGCTTCACGTCCCCGTGGCGGTAGCCGGCCGCGTGCAGCGCCGCAAGTGCGCCGGCCAGCTCGGCCGTCACCCCGACCGCGTCGGCCGGGGCGAGCGGGCCCTCGGCAAGGCGCGCAGCCAGGGTGCCGCCGTCCAGGTGCTCCATGATCAGCAGCGGCCTCCCGCGCCAGGTCTCCAGCCCGTGGATCTGGGCGATGCCCGGGTGGGCCTGCGCGGCCAGCGCCTGCGCCTCCCGCTTCAGGCGCGCGAGGCGCTGGGGGTCCGCCCCCGCCAGCGTCTTCACCGCCACCGCCCGGTCCAGCGCGACATCGCGCGCCCGATAGACCGTTCCCATTCCCCCGGCCCCGATGCGCCGCTCAACAAGAAACTTGCCGGCCAGCATGGCCGGGACGGGTGCCGCCGCCCACGTCCCGCCGCAGGCGGCACACCGCTCGCCCGCCTCCGGCGCGGCCGCCACGCGCCCGCACCGCCCGCACTCCCGGGCGGGCGGCTCCTCCGCGCGCGCGCCGGGCGCGCCCTCCAGCCGTAGCCGTTCCAGGGCGAGGCCCGACGCCGACGCCAGGGCGTCGAGGAACGCGAGGTCGACCGGACACAGCCGCGCCCCGTCCGCGCGCGCGCCGGCCACCAGCAGCCCGACCGTCGCGGCCCCCGGCCCCGCGACCGGCGCGACGGCCGCGGCCCCCGCTGCCGCCGCCCACGCCGCGTCCTCCGGCGGAAGCAGGTCGAACACGGTGCCCCGTGCGTCCGGGTGCACCACGAGCGGCGCGCGCAGCTCCCCCAGCACGCCGGCGAGGGTCGACGTGCGCGGCAGCGGCGCCACCGACCCGTCGGGCGCGGCGAACCGGTACGCGCCGGCGCCGGCGCCCGCCGCCAGCAGCGTCCCGGGAACGCCGGCGCCCCGGCGCACCGCTCGGGCGACCGCCGCCCCCACGTCGCCGGCCCCCGCCGCCTGCGCCAGCGCGGCGCCGGCCGCCGCCAGCACCCGCCGCTGATCCGCCGTCTCCGGCGCTATCCAGGCGTTCACGCGCCGGACGAGCCTCTCGCGGAACGCCAGCGCGGTCAGCGCGGCCGCGGCCAGCGCGAGGCAGCCCTGCCCCAGGGGGTCGGCGAACACCTCGCCCACCGGCCGGTCGGCGCGGCTCGCGACCAGCCCCCCGATGGCGGCCAGGGGTGCTACCGCCAGCAGCACCAGCCCCCCGCGCGTCAGCAACCGGCGCGCCGAGACCCGCATCGTCGTGCGGACGTCGAGCACGCGCAGGGAGATGGCCGCGTACATCGTGAGGCACGGCACCGCGAGGGCCGACACGCTGCCCAGGACGCTAGCCCAATTGGCGGCGGCGACGGTCACCGTCCCCGGGCACGCCGCCTCGACGACGCCTTCCGCGTGCGGGGCCAGCGCCGCCGCGAGACCGGCCAGGAACAACCGGGTCCGCGTGCGTTCCCCGGGGGCGACGCGGCGGGCGCGCAGCAGGAGGACGGCCAGCGCGCCGAGGACGAGGACGCAGTAAGGGCCGAAGAAGGCGGGCGCAACGTACGCGCCGGGCACGTCGCGGGCGAGGACGGCCAGCGACGGGCTGAGAGCCTGCACCGGGGGCAGGTTGGCCAGCTGCAGCGCCGCCGCGAGCACCGCCGCGGCCGCCGCCGTGCGCGCGGCCACGGCGTCGAGCCGCGTGCGCCGACGGACCCGCGGGAACTCCCGGACGAACATCCAGAGCACCGCCGGCAGGAACAGCTCGGGATAAATGCCGGCGTCGAGGCCGCCGACCACCGGCTGCGCCCAGAACGCGCCCAGCAGGACGAAGACCACGCCCAGGAGTCGGGCTCGGCGGTCGAACCGGCCGCCTATGAGCAGCACGAGCCCGCACGCGGGGTAGAGCACGTGAGGAACGATGCGGAAGAACGCGGCCGCCGGGGACATCTCGGACACGGGGAGGAAGAGCCTGGCCGACGCCCGGGCCGCGTCCGATCCGCCGAACGCGGCCAGCATGCCCTCGGTGGCCGGGGGCAGCAGGGTGAGCCCCGTCGCCAATCCGACTACCGACTGCAGCAGGGCGACTGCGGCCAGCGCGCCGAGCGCGCGGCTCACGAGCCGGAAGCCGCCTCCGTCCCGGCCGGCGGCCGCGGCCGGCGCGGCCGCGCGCCGGCCGGCCGCACGACAGATCCCGGCCACCGTCCGCAGGTGGCCGAGCGCCTGACGCTGCGCGGGCGCCGCGCGTTCTGCGCAACGCTCCCAGTCGACGTCCTGACACAGGGCGACGGCGTCGGCGACCTCGAAGAGCACATCACGCCCGGCCATCATGTCCCTCTCCCGAGTGGTGGTCCCGCCGCCCGGGGCGGACCGGTCTCCGGTCTGTCCCTGAAGACGCGCGACGGCGCGGAACCGAACATTGGGCCGCCAGGGCAGTCCGCGCGCGGTCAGTCGTCCATCTCCCGGGAGAGCCGCACCAGTGCGCGCTGCAGCGCGATACGGGCGGCGTCGGGGCTGGCCCGATCGTCGACCAAGGCGAGCTGCCTGAAGGAGTAGCCGAGCTCGGCGCGGCCGACGATCAGCCGGCGCTCGCGCGGCGTCAGGCGCCCCAGGGCACGCAGGTAGCGGCGCCAGTTTTCGCCGTCGATGAGCTCCTGCAGGGGAGAGGGGCCGGCGGAGACGGGAATGTCCTTTTCTTCCAGGCCGCCCCAAGTGTCGCGCCGCCCGACGCGGCGCATCTCGTCCTGAATGCGGTGGTCTACGGCCCGCCGCAGGTAGGCCCTGAAGGCGACGCTGCTCGTCGACTCCAGCCGCGTGATCCGGCGCAACACGTGCAGAAGAACGTCCTGCACGAGGTCGCCGGTGTCGATGAAACCGCGCGCCCAGGTCGGCAAGCGCCCGCGCGCCCGCTTGCGGAGCCACGGGAACATCCGCTCGAACAGCACGTCGAGCGCCAACCGGTCGCCCCCGCGCGCCCGTCTGAGGAGGTCCGACGACCCCGGCGAGTCGGGCGGCTTCTCCAGCGCTGCATCTCGGCGTGGCGCCGGCGCCTCGTCTTCGGTCATCCGGGAACCCCCAACCTTCGGCGTGAAGGCCACACGCGGCGCCCCGGCCGTCGACGTGGACGCGCGGCGCGGTCCGGCCGGCGCGGCTCCGCCCGCGGCCCTCGTCCGGCCGCGCCGCGGCGGTCCCGGCGCAGGCCGTCCGCGATCCGATACCGCTCGTCAGCTCGTTCACCGTCCCCTGGCCGACCGGCAATACCGCGGCCGACCTCCTCCATCCTCGGTCCCTGGCATCGCGCCGCGCCGGAACCCGTCGTAGCCCCCGCACACCGGCACGGAGGCGGTCTCCTTCAGGCGACCCCGCGCCGCCCGTCACCCGACGACCTGCAACCGCGTCCCGGCCCTCGCCCACGAAGCCTCGGGCAGATCGTCCGTCAGGGTCGAGACGGTCGCGTGTCCCGCGGGAGGCCGCCGGGCGGCGGCCTCCCGGACGGGTCAGAAGCTCATGCCGCCGACGAGCAGGAAGCGGTGGTCGGCGGTGCCTCCCGAGACGCCCCGCTCCAGCCGCTCGCCGCCCACCTCCAAGCGCAGGCCGCCGTCGCCCAGGAGCTGCGCGCCCATCCGCAGCCGCCGGTAGCCGCCCGCCGACCGGCCCACCTCGCTGAACGGCGCCAGCACCTGCCGGCCCACCCCGAAGCCGTAAGCCACCCGGGTGTCCAACGCCCCCGCGCCCGACCCCGGGCCCGACGACATCCCGTAGCGGCCCAGCGCGTCGTCCAGCCACAGCGTCCCCGCGCCCCCCGGCGCGCCCCAGCGGGGCAGCACCGTCACCGCCAGCCCGCGGCCGCCGGCCTGACCCGACGGCGTCAACGTGGCGGTCACGCTGCCCCCGCGCTCGGCGTAGCCCGACGCGGTGTGAACGGCCAGCACGTGACCGCGCGCCTCAACCGCGAGCCGCGACCCGAGAGCGCCGAGGCGCAGGCCCCCGGCCAGCTCGAGGCCCGTACCCGTCTGGCCATCCCCGCCGTCGTGGCGGCCGCCCACCTCCGCGAACGGCGCCAGCGTCGCCCCGCCCAGCGACACCGACCGCGACGCCTCCAGACCCACCCGCAGGCGGCGCGCGTCGACCGACAGGCCGTCGATCAGCCCGGTCCCGTCGCCCGTCGCGAGGCGCAGCATGCCGACGTCGCCCCTCACCGCGACGTCCACCCGGCCCACCGCGGGCAGGGCCTGCCGCACGCCGGCGACACCCAGGCGCATCGACAGGTCGCCCGTCTCGAGCCGGTCGGCCACGTGCGGCCGCAGGTTCGACAGCGAGCCGCCGCCGACCCCCGCGATGGTCCACACCTCGGTGCCGCGCCGCGGCGACCACCGCACGTACGGCTGCACGTTGGTCAGCGTCGTCTCCAACGCGCCGGCACCGCTCACGACGCCGTCGAACCCGTAGCCGGCCGTCGCCGCGCTCCGCGACAGGGCCACGCCGGCCAGCCAGCCGCGCCGCTGGACGTCGACGCCGAGATGGCCCGTCAGCAGGTCCCCGTCGTACTCGGCGCCCGCCGGCGCGCCCCGGAACGACCGCGCGTCGCCGCCGCCCCACAGCGTCCACCGCGCACCGCCCGCCGGGGCCGCCTCTCCGGCCGCGCCCTGCCCCGACCCCAGCGACAACGCGAACGCGCTGCCCCGCAACAGGTCGTCGACCGTCATTCCCCGAGACGGCAGCATCCGCTGCGCCGACGGCGAGACCATCCCCTGCCCAGCCGCGGCCCGCATCGCCGCGTCGGCCGCCGCCGCGTCGACGTCCTCGGCGCTCCTCGCCCCCAGCATCGACAGCGGCACGAAGCCCGTCCCGCCCGGCCGCGCGTGCCCCAGCGGCACCGGCTGCCCGGCCACCACCACCGTCCGCGCCTCCCCGGCGCCCCTGAACCGCCGCTCCACCGTCGAGACGATGCCGGTCAGCAGGCCGCGGCCCACCGCGGCCAGCGCCGCCTCGGCCGCCAGGCTCTCCGCCGGGTCGGTCACCACCATCACCGCGAACGTCTGCACCGCGGTGCCGAGATCATTCGACGCCCGCACGGTGACCGTCGCGGTCCCCTCGCCGACCGACGCCACCGTTGCCGCGTCGCCGGCCAGCCAGACCGCGGCGACCGCCGGGTCGGACGACTCGATCACGTAGGTCAGGTCGTCTCCGGTGAAGGCGCCGGCGAGGCCGACGGCCGCGACATGCCCGCCGGCCATGAGGGTGAGGGGCGCCAGGGGCTCGCGCACCGCCGGTCCCCTGGGGGCGGCGGCGCCCGCCGCGCCACCGCCGGCTTCCTGATTGGCGCAGCCGTCAGTGGTGTCGAGCACGGTGACCGAGGTAAACGGGCCGTGATCGGGGGTCGTGAGGCTCAGCTCGATTGTTTCATCCGGTTCACAGAGTCCATCCGACAGTGCCTGAAGGACCAGCCGCCCCGTCCCGTTTGTCTGGTTGGCTGGAATCACGATCCTCAGCGTGTTTCCTTGGGCGGACACTCCCTCCAGCTGTTCGAGATCGTAGTCCACGTATGGAACGGCGGACCCCTGCAGACTCACGATCACGGTCATGTCCCGCGGTTGCGGCCGTGCCAGATCGAAAGACAGCGCGACGGCGCTGCCTTGATCATGCCCCTCGGAGATGGAATCCGGAACCGCGCCCCAGTTCCAGTGAATCAACTCGCGGTCCCGGAGTTGGATCGTGTCTTCTTCCACCGTGACTCCAGGCGCGGTGCCGTTCAGGACAATCGTTTCCTGATCGTCAAAGACTGCGTCGTCCAACGCCACCAACCCCATCAGCCGTATCCGGGAGCTGGTCGTCGCGCCGGCTGGAATCTCGATGGTCAGGGCTCGATAGGGGTCGATGCGGTAGTCGACTTCGCGGATGGCCGTCCCTCCCAGAGACAGGGTCACGATCGTCTCCTCCGACCGCGGCGGCGACAACGCCGCCGTCACGAACACGTCAACGCTCTCACCCTCACTTACCGAGAACGGCTCCACCGACAGGGTCACCGTCGACGTCGGATCGGGTTCGATCAGCACCACTCGGGTCGGACGCACCGTCGTCCCGACGTCCCAGTCGCCCCACACCGTGATCCACTCTCCGTCTGCGTCCTCGGGCTGGCCGTCGGCGATCGGCGTCAACACGAACTCACCCGTCCCGCTCGCCTCGAGCGCCGGGATGGTGATGGTGAAGGAACGCGGGACCGCCGCGTAGTCGCGGTCCGGCGTCGCGGTGTCGTCGGGACGGCCGACCGTGACCGTCACCGTCCGGTCGTCCGGGAAGACCTTCTCGGTGGAGAACTCCGCCGTCACCGTCACGACGGTGGCCGACGCCTCCTCGCGCACGTCCGGCGGACTCGCGCTCAGGATCACCTCGGGCGCCTCGTCGTCGTCCTCGATCGTCAACTCCGCAGGATTCACCTTCAGCTCCAACCCCGGCACACGCCCCGTAATCGGGACGTTCCTGTCGTCCCGCACCACGTTGTCGTCGAGCGTCGTCAAGTCCAGGTTCAACTTCAACGACCCCTGTGTCTCTCCACCCGGGATCGAGAGCTTGAAGGGTGGGTTGCCGGCCATCGTCACCTCCACCACCACCGTCTGGTCCAAGGGGAACCTGTGGGGGGGAGAGAACTCCGCCGTCACCGTCACCTGCGGCTTACCCGCATCCTCGCGCACGCGCATGGGGCTCACGCTCAGATTCACCTCCGGCGCCTCTTCGTCGTCGGTGATCGTCAGCGTACGGGCCAGGGGCGCCGCCACGCCCGACGGGCCCCGCACCGTCGCCGTCACGCGAACCTCCCGGTCCGCGTGGTCCTCCCCGTTGTCCACCGCCGTCACCGTCACCGTGCCCGTGCTCGTCGTCTGCCCGGCCCCGATACGAAGCTCCCGGTTCAAGCTCAACGCGAAGTCCGACGACGTCGCCGGCGACACCGCCGACGCCGACACCGTCAGCGTCACCGCCTCGCTCGTCGCGCCGCTCAGCCGCGCCGTCACCCGGCTCACGCCCTCCGCCTCCGATATCTCCTCCGGCGTCAGCACCAGCGTCACCGTCGGCGCACCCTCGTCGTCGGCGATCGTCAGCGTACGGGCCGACGGCGCCGCCACGCTCGCACCAGTCACCGCCGCCGTCACCCGGACCTCCCGGTCCGCGTGGTCCTCCCCGTTGTCCACCGCCGTCACCGTCACCGTGCCCGTGCTCGTCGTCTGCCCGGCCCCGATACGAAGCTCCCGGTTCAAGCTCAACGCGAAGTCCGACGACGTCGCCGGCGACACCGCCGACGCCGACACCGTCAGCGTCACCGCCTCGCTCGTCGCGCCGCTCAGGCGCGCCGTCACCCGGCTCACGCCCTCCGCCTCCGATATCTCCTCCGGCGTCAGCACCAGCGTCACCGTCGGCGCACCCTCGTCGTCGGCGATCGTCAGCGTACGGGCCGACGGCGCCGCCACGCTCGCACCAGTCACCGCCGCCGTCACCCGGACCTCCCGGTCCGCGTGGTCCTCCCCGTTGTCCACCGCCGTCACCGTCACCGTGCCCGTGCTCGTCGTCTGCCCGGCCCCGATACGAAGCTCCCGGTTCAAGCTCAACGCGAAGTCCGACGACGTCGCCGGCGACACCGCCGACGCCGACACCGTCAGCGTCACCGCCTCGCTCGTCGCGCCGCTCAGCCGCGCCGTCACCCGGCTCACGCCCTCCGCCTCCGATATCTCCTCCGGCGTCAGCACCAGCGTCACCGTCGGCGCACCCTCGTCGTCGGCGATCGTCAGCGTACGGGCCGACGGCGCCGCCACGCTCGCACCAGTCACCGCCGCCGTCACCCGGACCTCCCGGTCCGCGTGGTCCTCCCCGTTGTCCACCGCCGTCACCGTCACCGTGCCCGTGCTCGTCGTCTGCCCGGCCCCGATACGAAGCTCCCGGTTCAAGCTCAACGCGAAGTCCGACGACGTCGCCGGCGACACCGCCGACGCCGACACCGTCAGCGTCACCGCCTCACTCGTCGCGCCGCTCAGGCGCGCCGTCACCCGGCTCACGCCCTCCGCCTCCGATATCTCCTCCGGCGTCAGCACCAGCGTCACCGTCGGCGGGGGAGGCGGCGGGGGAGACGGTGTAGGCACGTAGTAGTCGTCGTCTCCGCCACCGCAGCGACCCGTTGCACACGCCGCGACCACTCCGCCCGCCGCCGCGACGATACCCACGATCGCCCCCGTCCCCAGGCCGCTCCCACCGCCAGCCGTGGTGGTGGCGGTGGGAGCGGTGGCGGTCGGGTCCGACACGGTCTCCCCCGCCGCTTCCGCGTCCGCCACCGTCTGGTAGTTGTTCTGGACTATCGTCCTACTCGCCGTTGCGCCAGCGAACCTCGCGGTGACCTGCAACTCGACCCGGCCGCTCGCGAGCGGGTTCACCGACACCCTCGCCTGCCCCGCCGCATCCGTCGTCACCTCCACCTGCTGACGGCCCCCGTCCAGCGTCGCGGTCTCCGTGTCCCGAAGGAGGAACAGCACCAGGGCGTCCGACACCGGAAGGTCGTTCTCGTCGCGCACCTCCACCAGCACCGGCACCGCCGTGCCCCGATCGATGATGTTGGCGCTGAGCTCACCCTCGAGCACGGGGATGCGCAGTCGCGGTTGCTGGACCGACGATTCCGCGGCCGGCGACGCCGCCAACAGGGCGTACACCCCAAGCGCGACCGCCCGCGAGTACTTGAATAGTCCCGTCATCGTGAACCACCCCGCTAGCCAATGTCCGCCCAAGTGCCGTCCGCCGAACTCTCTCGGAAAACGTGTTCGGCGGGCGTTGCGGCCACTCCAGCGACCACGAGCACGCACCCGACGGACGCCGCTAGCGGCAGAGTGATGGTGCGCCTGACGGATGCCATCGCTTGTCTCCTGCGCCTCTCGCCGCCCGGGGGGCGTTCCCGGCGTCTTGAGAGCGCTGCCGGCACGCCTGGTTTGCTGCGCCGTTCTCGTCCTCGAGTACGGGCGCCGATTCCCGAATCGGCCTGCCCGTTTGGAGTTTTCACGCCCCTTAGACGACTGAGCGGCGGAAACCGAACAGGCGGGGCAAGCAGATTTGCAGATCGGTCGCGTGTTGGTCCCCGGCGGGAGACCAGAACAGCGGGGTACCCGCGCGAACTCCGCCGGGCCAGTCCTCGCGGGTCCCCCGGCGGCGTTCGTACCCAATCCTCGCCGGCAATCCGCCCATTCAACTCGTTCCCGCTGAGGTACTGCGCCTGGAGCCCGTCATGTCACCCAGCCACGCTGGGACAGGGCCAAGTCTACCTCAAGAATAGAAACCGGTGTCCTATACCTATTAACTTAATAGTAATTCATAGGAATACAACAGATTATGGAATCTACAACTGCTAAATCTACTAGTTTTGAAAACGCGGCGCCGGCGCGGTCGTGCGCCGCTTGGATGTCTGGATTTCGCGCCGCTCCGGCCGTCACCGGCTCGCTCCAGCGCCCAGTCGCGGTCGCCTGAATCCCTCGCCCTAAGCGAGAAATCAGGCCGGCTTCCGAGATCGGGCTCGGCTGGCCGCTGCCAGCCGACCTCCGTGCCCGACATCCAGATCGTCGGCCTCGCGGGTGACGTCCGACCGTGGCCGCGGCGTCCCGCCCGGCCGCTCGTCTACCTCGCGCACCCGGCAGGGAGAAGACGTCGGCCGCGTCTGGTTCTGCGTTCGGACCACGTCGCCGATCGACGAGGCGCTCGTGGCCGCTCTGGACTCGAACCTGCCGGTGACCGTCCTCATGCCGATGGCGTCACTCGCCCGCCTGAACGAACCCGTCGCTTCGCTCGCCGTGCTGTCGGCAGCATTCGCGGCCGCCGCCGCGCTGCTGGTGGCGGTAGGACTGTACGGCGTGCTGGCCTGCAGCCTGGCGGCGCGGACGCGCGAGTTCGGCCTGCGCCTCGCGCTCGGCGCCGATGCGGCACAGGTGCAGCGGATGGTGCTCGCGCCGGTAGCGCGCGTGCTCCTCGCCGGGGTCGCGTGCCAGGGCTTGGCGGCGTGGGGCGTGGAAAGGGGGGTTATGGGATATGGTGACACGGCGAAGGAACGCTACCGGCCAGGAAGTACCGCCCGCGCGAAAACGACGGCCGGAGCCCGTCGCCCCTCGAATGGACCAGGACGGGCCCCGGCCGTGACGCCGCCGCTCTCTACCAACGGCGCCGGCTCATCATGACCGGCCCTGGACGCTCCCACGCGCGCCCGACGCGGCCATTGACCGCGACGGCTCCGGCCCTGGGGCGTGCTCGAAACGCGAAAACCGATGTTGTCGTTCCGGTTGGCGGTGGTGTTCCTGTTGCGCGCGCCAGGCCGGAGGTTCTCGGCATTGTTGTTCCAGGAGCCGCCGCGAACCACACGACGGCCGGGGGCCGGTCAGGCCCCCGGGACCGGCTGCCCGCGAGGCGCGAACCACCCGTCCCGGAAGATCGCGCGGCGCAGCCGCCACGTGTCGGCGTGCGCCGCGTGCGCCACCCAGGCGCGAACCCGCTGCTCCACCTCCCCCCGCGTCACCGTCCCCGCCCGCCAGCGGTCACGCAGACCGCGCAAACGGTTGCGGAAGCGCCGCACGTTCGCCTCCGGCAACCGACGCCGCCCGCCAGGCCGCAGCTCAAACCCAAGGAACGTCGCCGGCGACGACGTCGACGTCACGTGCGTCTTCTCCGGGTGCAGCGACAGACGCCGATGCGCCAGGAACGCGGCGACCCGGTCGCGTCACGCCTCGAGCCCCGCCGGGTCGTCGGCGAACAGCGCGAAGTCGTCCACGTAGCGCAGGTACGGCGCGCGGAGCACCTCGGTGACGAAGTGGTCGAAGCGGTCGAGGTACACGTTGGCGAAGAGCTGGCTCGTCAGGTTGCCGATCGGCAGCCCCCGGCGGCGCTCGAACGGCGTGAACAGGTCGTCGCCCGGGTAGTACAGATTCACCGGCTCCTGCGGGTTCGACGCGTCGACGATGCGGTCGAGCACGGCCAGCGTCCGCCGGCACGCGATGCGACGCCTGAGGTCCGCCTTCAGCACCTCGTGGTCGATGGCCGGGAAGTACCGGTAGATGTCGCCCCGCAGCACGTGGCGATGGCTAGCCGCCACCAGGTGCCGCCGACGGTCGCGCGTGTACGTCGCCTCGACCAGCCGCTCGAGCACGTCGAGGGCCGTCGCCTGCAGGCGGTCGCCGAGCAGGAACTTCTGACGGCGCGGGAACTTCTCCACCGCCGGTACCAGCCACAGCACGAAGCGGTACATCGACTCCAGCGCCGGACCCGTCCGGCGAGCGCCCGACCCGCCGCCCGCCGATGACGCCATCACCGAGACCGCCGGGGGGCAAGCCCCCAGACCCCCCTCAAGATGTAAAGAGCTGAAGAATAAGGACTTAATCCAGCGTCCTCGAAACGCGAAAACCGATGCCGACGAACCGGTTGGCGGAGGAGCCCCCGTCGCGCGCGCCAGGCCGGAGGTCCGCGGCAAAGGAGAACCAGGAGCCGCCGCGAACCACACGACGGCCGCAGTTCCCCTCCCAGCAGTCCGACGTCCACTCCCACAGGTTCCCAAGCATGTCCGACAGGCCCGCCGCGTTCGCACCGTAGGAGCCGACAGGACACGTACCCTCATCTGAGCTTCGACCGCTACAACCTACGCCGACGGACCCGGCCGCCGCACGCTCCCACTCCGCCTCCGTCGGCAACCGATACGTCGCACCCGACCGACGGCTCAGCCACGACACGTACTCCTGAGCGTCGTCCCAGTTCACGCACATCACAGGATGTCGGTCCGTCTGCGGTAAGCCCGGGTCACGCCACGAGTCGCCGCCACTAGCGGTTCGACATCCGCCTCCCGCGCCACCACCCGTCGCCGACGCGAACGCTCGATACTCCCCCACCGTCACCTCGTAGCGGCCCATCGCCAGACCGCCACCGGCCAGCACCACCATCTCAGGGCACTCCGCACAGTCCCAGAACACGTCGCCGGGGCGGCGCAGGCGCGGCAACGCCGGATCGGGGACTGGACTCGGACCCGGTGGGTCGGTACCCCCCTCGGTCCCGCGAAGCACAGCCAGCCGGTTGTCGGCCAGAGCCTTGAAGGTGCCTTCCGGATACCGGCGGTTGTACGCCTCAAAGTCGGCCGGATTCATGCTGTTCATGATCGACTGCCAGAAGAGGTTCTCTGTCCTGCCGGTTACGACATCGCCGGGCCGAAACACGAAGTCCGACAGCAACTGGTCGTACACCGCCGGGAACTGAGCCTCCTTCGACGCCGCGTAGACCTCCCGCCGCACACGCTGGAACAACGCCGTCGCCGTCAGACCCGGAACCCGCAACGCCTCCAACAGCTTCGACGTGAACAGCCCATTCGACGACCCGGGTGTCTCCCCATCCGCCGCGACCTCCCCCGCACCCGCCGCATACGCAATCAGCGTCCCCCGCGCCTCCATCGGCGCCAGCCCTCCGCCACTCGTCCTGAAGCCCCGGTACGGGTTGTCCCGGCACGCATCGAAAACCAGCATCGCCACCCGCGCGGGGCGCAGCATGTCCTCGACCTCCACCGCGCTGAACGCACTCAGCCGCACCTCGGCCGCCGTCTGTCCCGCATAGTCGGTCGGGAGCAGGTAGTTCGCCTGACCCACCTGCACCCCGTGACCCGCGAAGTAGAACAGCGCCACGTCGTCGCCACGCAGCCGCTCCGCGAACCGTCCCAGCGACCTCGCCATCTGCGATCGCGTCGCGTTCTCCACCGGCGTCACCGTGAAGCCAACGTCCTCCAGCGCCGACGCCACTGCCCGAGCGTCGTTCACCGCGTTCCGCAAGTCCGGCAGGGCCGTGTACCCGTCGTTGCCCACCACCAGCGCCAATCGACGGCCCTGCGCCATCGCCGCCGAACTGCCGACCGACAGCACCAGAAGGACCGCCGCCAGACCGGCAACCGTCCGGCGCGCCTCCCAGTGCGACCAGCCCGCCAGAAGTCCTCGTCCAGCGTCCCTCGCCGTCTCACAACGCGGGTAGAACCCAAGAAAATCGATATCCATGGAGTGTCCTCCCCTCAACGGGTACACAGAGCAAACCCCACGTCCCGCCATTCAGAACCACCGTTCACCGGGACGTCTGGTCCAGAATCCAGTCGATGCAGGACGACACCCGCGTGTAGACGCACGCTTGCCAGGCTACCGCGAGCACGTCCTCGCGCCACTCTCGCATGTAGCGCCGGGGATGTCCCCGCCACGCCGGCACAGGACCGAGTTTACCCCAAGAATAGAGGCCGGTGTCCCAGGCCTATGAAATTGATAGTTAGTTTAATAGAAACAAACCTGTATCTAGAGTTTCAACTATTGACTTTACTAGCTTTGGGCGCGACGCCGGTCCGCCGCGCAGCGTGCACCACGCGACGGTCCTGCGGCACGAGTACCGGCGCGGTGGCGTGTCCGGCAGGGGGCCCGCGTAGAATTGGCCCATGCACCCCTTGGAGCCGAGGGATGAACCGCCGACGAGCGCAAACCTGCTCGCGCCGAGTTGAATGCGGCCATCGATTACGAGGGTGAGGACGAGCGGCTGTGGACCGGATCGAGGCCGGCCCGATGACGGTGCGCATTCCGGTGAAGTTGAACGCCAGATTCGGCCAACGTCCCGTGAGCGTCGTGGACGGCCGGGACGCCCCGTCCAGGCCGGGCCGCAAGGCCCATAACTGCCATCCGAGCCGCGGGGCGGGCGGCGCGTCACCCTTTGGGCTTTTCGCCGAATCTGGAACGGGTTCGAAGCGCGGCACCCGCGGCACGTCAAGCCGTTCCTCGGCTCGCTCCACGGGAGACAGCACCTCCGCCGGCGCGAACACACCACAGGATCCGCGGGACCGGAATCGCGCTTCACCCACCGTTCTCGTCCAACCTCGGCGTCCGCGCACCGCTCGCACCACGCCGTCCGGCTGGACATGCCGTTTCCCGGACGAGAACCTGCCGGCCGTGGACCCCGCCCGACGCTACGGTCTACGCCGTCGAGCTGCGCGCCTGCTGATGGAGGCCATCGATGAGCTGCCGCCGGCCGAGCAATCGAGATAAACTCCAACAAAAGGGCCCTTTTCCGTGCGGAAAAGGGCCCTGAGAGGTTGCACGCCCGGCAGGATTCGAACCTGCGACCCTCGGCTTAGAAGCCCGGTGCTCTATCCAGCTGAGCTGCGGGCGCGCATTTGGAATCAACAACTTACGCGGATCGCCGGTCCGGTACTGCCAGCCGTTTCTGCCAGCCGTTTCTGCCAGCCGTTTCGGCGCCACCCCGGTCTCCAGCAGGCGCAAGCGCGCGGTCGCAAACTGGTGCCTGACGAGTTCAGGCGGCGCATAGACCATCGTCGTGCTGAATGTCGGCGGCGTCCTCCCCCTTTGCGGCGCAACCCCGTCGCAAACCAGTGCCGAATGCATACACCGCGCAGCGCGTCGCTGTGCTTCGCGTGCCGCCCGTGCCAGCGCTCCGGTCGCGCTGGGGCAAGATCACGGGCGCGTGGAGACACGCTATGATGATTCCCATGATCGTGCCGACCACGCGCCGCCGGCACATCACGGGCATGGCCGCCATGAACATCGCGGATCCAGAAGAACATGGACGCCCAAGGGATCCCATGGGCAACGATGACGACGTGACCGCCACCAGCGACCGAACGTCCAGGCGACGCCGAAACGGTGACCGGCCCGAAGCCCCGGCACGCTTCCAGGCCAACTGCCGCATGCTGGCCGACGCGATCGCGAAGACCGGAACGAGGCTTCGAATCGCCCTGACGGCCGAGACCGGCGCCGAGCCGTTCCTGATCCACGCCAGCTACGACATCCGGAGCCGGATGCACGTCTACGGCAAAGCGGAAACCGAGAGGGTAATCACAAGTGGACTCGAGGCCGCCGGCTCGACGTGCCGGGAGTTCCTGGAAGAAGCCGCCGAAGCCGGACGGCGTCTCGCGACGCCGGAAATCCCCCTGCCAATCGTCTGGGACGAGCCGGGTCTCGTCATCGCCGGGATAGCCCCCGGAACCGTCGCGCGCTGGCGGAGGCGCCGACTGGAAGACACCGATCCGGGGAGTGGCAACGCGTGAACGACGAACGCTGGCTGGCCGACGACCTGGTCGATCCCGACGTCTACGCGAAAGGGGTGGACGAAGGCTGGACGGACATCGAGCTGTACCGGCTGATCGTGCGCCAGCTGCAACGCAGCTTCCACTCTGGAACCGAAGCCGACCGGCAGACGATGCTCGCCAACCGGCCCCACCTGACGAACACGAAATGGGACGCTGCCATGGCCGCGGCAATCGAGCATGCAGCGCTCACGCACGGCTACGACGCACCGGCCTGGGTGGACGAACCCGAGCGGTTCCTCCCGGAGCCCGTGAAGCTGACCGGGTTCGAGACCGACAGCGACCTCGCCTGGCAGCCCGGCGCGTTCCTCCGGAGAGGGGTCAGCATCGACAGCCGGGATCTGGACGCGAGGACCGGGGATGGTCGGCAGTGGACCGCTGAACTCTGAAAACGTAGCCGGTCTCCTCGAGGACCTGGACAGGGAGCTGGACCGGTCCGGCGGACGGGCGGAGTTGTACCTCGCCGGGGGAGCCCGGATGCTCTTCGGGTGGCGGGGGTCCGGGGCATCATGGCGGTGATCCACGCCTCGAGCACCGAGATCGTCGTCGACGATCTGCTTCCCTGACTCCGAGACGTAGCGCAGCTCGTGCCCGGCGCCGGCGTTGCTGGCCCGACGCGAGCACACGAACGCTGGCCAAGCGGCCAGGATTCGTGTGGATGCAACACAGGCTCGCGGTCGGCCCGCTTCAGGTCGGCGGTCGGAGGGTTTCGTGGGGTTCCCCAGCGAAGTGGTTGGCGGTCAGCTCCGGAGAGGCCGCCGAGACCCACGAATACACCGTCGAGACCGGCGGGGTCGGGCCGGAGGACCCCGAGGTGGGACCGCCCAGCCAGACAGCGAGGTTCACCCGATGCAGCAGATGACCTTCCCCGACTCGGGCTCGTGGTGCTGATCGGGCCCTCGGGCGCCGGGAAAACCACGTTCGCGCGCAAACACTTCCGGAAATCCGAGATCCTCTCGTCCGACCTGTACCCGGCCGTGGTGGTGGGAGACGACGACCGGTCGAGCCGGACGACCCGCGCCGCGTTCGACGTGATGGGGTACATCGCCAAGACCGACGAGAACGGATTCCCCGTCCGCGGAGACTGGGGCAAGGAGTGCCGCGGCGCGGCCGCGGTCGTCTACGGGCACACCCCCACCGCGAGACCCGAGTGGGTCAACAACACCCTCAGCATCGACACCGGGTGCGTGTCGGGCGGGCCCCTGACGGCCCTCCGGTACCCTGAGCGGGAGATCGTCCAGGTCCCCGGCCGGCCTACCAGACGCCGACCCCAAGGCGATGCACACCGGGGCCCAGAAAGGGCCCGACGAGCAGCAGGCGGACCAGGAGCTGGACCTCTCCGAACTCCAGGGGGTCCTGCGGATCAACACCCGCCTCGACGGGACAGTCGCCGTCAAGCCGGAACACTCCGCCGCGGCCCTCGCGACCATGAGCCGATTCGCGGTGGACCACTCGGGGCGCCTGGGCACAAGCTCGACGTCGACTCCGTCAGGGAACGCGAATACCGCCCTCGTCAGGTACATCGGACCACCCTCCGGCGCAGCGCCGACATTCGGTCCTCCCCTCGCGGCGATCAGGGCGCCGGCGAACCAGCCGAGCGCCGCGCCGGTCCCGACGCTGTAACGATCCAGCGGGCCGACGATGCCGATCTCCCGCTGGTGTCCGCCAGAGCGGGGGTCCACTGCCACGGAGCGCCCGGGCTGCTAACTTTACTGCCAACTTTTGGTGCCGCGTTGGGGCGTTTTGTGGCGTTTTGTGGCGGTTTCTGACCGTTTCTGACCCGGACCGGCACAACGATGATCGGAACGAGCAATCGACAGAAATCTCAACAAAAAGGGCCCTTTTCCGTGCGGAAAAGGGCCCTGAGAGGTTGGCACGCCCGGCAGGATTCGAACCTGCGACCCTCGGCTTAGAAGGCCGATGCTCTATCCAGCTGAGCTACGGGCGCGTGCTTTGGAATCAACGGCTTGCGGAATCCCGTCAACATTGCCAGCCGAATCGCCTGCGACATCGATGCAGCTGCAAGCGTACCACGGTCTTCGAGCCCGGCGTCAACCGCGACAGCTCCGTCACGCTGTCGGTCGGTCGAGTGGTCGCGTCGGGTACACTTGACTCGCCCCGAGAGGCCGGGTTGGCCGCCGGCCCGGGCGCGGCCGGTGGCTTCCGTCGTATACTGCGGGCGTGGCGCTCGTCGCCGACCGACTCGTCCGGCCGGTTCCTGACCCTCGGGTGCAGCCGTGGATTCGATTCCTGCCGTTCCGGGCCGCGCCGGCCCCGCTTCGCCCACCGTCGCGGGCGATCAGTTCTCCGTTCAACTTCCGGCCCGGCTCGGTGAGATCGGGCCCCTCATCTCGATGATCGAGACCGTCGGACGTTGGCACGACGCCCCGGGCGCCGTCGTGTACGGCCTCGGCGTCGTCGTCGACGAGCTGGTCGCCAACGTGGTCCACCACGCTCGGCCGGCCCCCGACGCGCTGCTCCGTGTCTCGATCGCCTTCTCGGGCGACTCGGTCGGGCTTCTGTTCGACTGGCCGGGCGAGTCGTTCGATCCCGTCTCCTTCGTGACGCCGGATCTCGATGCGGCATCCGATCCCGACGACCTGCCCGTCGGGGGGCTGGGGCTCTTCCTGGTTCAGGCCTTTGCCCAGGAGATGCGCTACCGCCGGGACGGCGACCGGAACGTCGTGGTGTTCGAGCGGCGGTACGACCGGGATCGTTCCGTCATGGCCCTGTCGCCGGGGAGCGCGGCTGACCGTGTCCTTCCGCCCGGGAATGGTGTGGGATGACTGACGCTCTCCGGTTGTCGACGCGGCGGGTCAGGGCTCGCGCCGCCGATGCCGCCGAGCTCCACGTCGTCGAGCTCGCGGGCCGGCTGGACTCTGCGAGCGCGCATCAGGTCGAGAAGTCGATCCTGAGCCTGACCGAGTCCGGCTCCAACGTGGTCGTGAACTGCGCCGACCTCGCCTTCGTAGCCTCCTCGGGGATGCGCGCGTTCATCCTGGGCGCCAGGTCCGCCAAGGCCCGGGGCCGGGTGTTCAGGGTCGCCGGCCTCGTCCCGCACGTCTCGGAGGTCTTCCGGGTCACGGGGCTCGACAGAATCCTCGACATCCGGCCCACGCTCGACGACGCGCTCGATCGACCGGGCGCCGTCGCCGTCGGCTCGTAGTCGTTCCGGACCGGGGTCAGGGGATGTCCAGGCACACGACGGTCAGGTCGTCCTGGAGCTCGGCCCGGCCCCGCCAGCGCCTCACGCTCTCCAGTAGCTTCTCGGTCCACGGCTCGACGTCGCTCTCCCGGTCCTCGGCCAGCCGCTCCTTCACCCTGTCGACGGAGAACGGTTCTCCGTCGGGCGATTCCGCCTCGGTGAGCCCGTCGGTATAGAAGACGAGGCGGTCGCCTCTCTCGAGCGGGATCCGTGTGGTCGCGTACGTCTCGTCCTCGATAACGCCGATGGCGGCGGCGGCGCTCCCGATCGGGGTTGCCGACGCCCGGTTCCGGCGCCGAAGCAACGGCGCCGGGTGGCCGGCGTTGCACAGCACGAGCTGTCGCGCCCGCGTGTCGACGACCGCGTACACCAGCGTCACCATGTAGCCGTCGAGCTGGTCGTGGAGACGCCGGTTGATTTCCCGCACGACGCGGCCGGGATCGTCGGCGACGTGGCTCTGCGCCGCGGCGGCGGTCTTGAGCATGCTGGCGATGAGAGCGGCCGGGATGCCGTGCCCCGTGACGTCGGCCATCAGCACCGCGAAGCGGTCGGCGTCGATGCGGATGAAGTCGTAGAGATCCCCGCCGACCGCGTCCATCGGGATGTACCGAACGGCATGCCGGCACGTGGTGGGGTGCATGGCCTTCGGGGGGAGCAGGGACTTCTGTATCTCCCGGGCGGTAGTCAGCTGCGCAGACAGGGTCCCGAGCTCCCGGTGGTCGGCCCTCGCCCGCAGGAGAATCGAGCATCCCAGGGCGCCCATCACGGCCACGATGCCGACCGGCCGCGCCTCCAGCGTCCAGGGCAGGACGTTCGCGGTGACGAGAACATCGTGAACCGTGCAGAGGAGGACGACGCCGATCCCGTAGAGCACGTAGATGTCTTCCCGGCGGGTCTCGAGCGACCTCGTCACGATGTTCCCGAGCAGGATGACCCGGTAGACGACCACCAGCGTGGCCGAGGCATCCAGGAACCCCCCGGGATTCCCGGCGTACAGATCCGTCGTCGTGGCCACGGCGGCGAAGAGCAGGTGGAACTGCCAGGCCCGCCGGAGGGACTTCCAGAGACCCGGCCCCCAGTACTGGTCGAGGAAGAGGTACGACGCGGCCGAGATGAAGTAGAAGCAGATGGCCCCGCTGTACTCGAACACCTCCTCGGGCAGCCCCGACGCGGTCCGGACGGCCTGGATCTCCCCCAGCGCCCGGGTCCCGTGGAGCAGAATCGCCGCCCCGAACGCAGGCACCTCGAGCGTGCGCCGCGACCGCAGGAACAGTCCGCCGAGCACGAGGGCCAGCCCCGTGGCGAACAGGAGCGAGCCGTAGACGGTGGCGGAGAGCTCCGCCGCGAGCAGCTGCCCTTCGGTCACGCTTCAGGTCTCTTGCGGGTTCAGTGGACTGTCCTGGAACGTCCGATCGCTGGCTTGGGCCCAAGAAGCGACGGGAACGGCCCGTTACATGCCGATCGAGGGCGGATCCGACTCGCGTTCCAGACCGACGACCTCGAACCCATCGCCGGCGGGACGCAGGTAGACGCCGACCCGCCGGTCCCAGCGAGGATGATCGTCGTGCCGCGTGCGAATCTCCGCCAGCAGGAAGCGATTGCCGCCGGGGCGGACGTCGGAGGCCCGCGGCAGCGGCAGATCGGTGCTGGTCTGCTCCCGCGGAGCCCCGAGGGGCTGCAGACGGTCCGTGCCGTTGTCGTAGATCGACCACCGCACGCGATAGGTGGAGCCCGGAGCGGCGAAACCGTGGCGCTCCGCCAGGTTGGCGAACCGGAGGAGTCCGTCCGCCACCTCGAACTCGTCGAGGGGGTTCATCCGGTTCAGGTACTCCCTGCCGGCCTTGCGTTGGCGCTCGACCAGCACGTCAAGAAAGTACTCGGCCTGGCGTGGATCGCTGAACTCGCCGGTCTCGACGACGGCACGGAGCTCCTCCGCCGTGAACCGCATGAGGATCTTCGCCGCCCAGAACCCGTCCCGGTCGGTCATCCGCATAAAGGCCGGGTTCGGATAGTCGCTGCGCCAGGCGGCCGGATCGTAGGCCTTCGCTTCCCAACGGCCGACCGCCGGGTACTCGGAAAGGCTCGGCCAGTCCACCCTGCGATACTCCGGCGTCCGCAAGCCGAAGCTCAGAGCGTTCCGCTTCACCTCGTCGAGATCCAACCAGTACTGGAACCCGAGGTCGGGCGGCTGCACGTCGAAGCCGGCGCTGCCGAACGCGGATCCGAAATCCATCAGGTAGTGACGGACGAACCGGAGCCCGCCTGCCTCCACCCAACTGTCCTGCGTGTTCTGAGCGCGCGTGTCGTCGTGGTTCGTCCAGGCCGCGAACACCCGGAGCCCGCGCAGCTCGCGGCGGTGCTCGTGGGGAATGACGTCATTCGGATCGTCGCTCCGGGTGCCGTAGTACCGGAACGGCCCGAGTGGCCGCCCTTCCAGGTACTTGCTTGCCACCACGCGGATACGCCCATCCGGCAGTCGGGGAAACCGCCGCACCAGCCGGCGAAGCAGCGCCGGCGTCAGCGGCACTTCGTCGTCGAACTCGTCCGCTATCACCGTGCCCGGCTCGATGGCGAGTCCGGTTTCCGGATCGACCCTGGCGATGTAGTTCTCCGGCGTGTGATAGCCGATTGCATGGAACAGCTTCGTTCCGATGATCTCTGCCGCGCTGCTGAGCTCCGGGTTCCCGGGCGGATCGAACTTGATGATGTAGCGGTCGCCCCGGCCGTCGATGATCTGGAACCCGGGCGTCACGCCGCCGATCTTGCTGCGGAAGATGCGCCAGGGCGTGCTCATGTCGGGGCCGTTCCCCGTGTCCGGCCCGCGCCGGAGGGCGGCGGCGGACATGCGCTCGGCGCCGTGCCGGTTCGTGAACCACGGGCTGTCGGGCACCTCGTCCAGCGTGTTGACGTTCAGCGCCTCCGTCGGCTCCGGATCGCCGAGGTCCGCGAAGATGTTGGCGAACCGATCGAACATGTCGCTGAGGTCGACCTCGGCGGGCACGACCGGCACATCCAACTGGCCGTCATCGACGAGCACGGGATCGTCGGGAAAGAACTTCGGCTGCTGTGCGCCTGCCGTGACGGCGAACGCCCCGACCGCCACGAGCCCCGCGAGCATGCGTTCCATCGTCGTCATGACCATCCTCCCGCTCAGAAATCCGGCCCGGAGCCGATGTGCAGGACGAAGCCCTCGGCGCTCTTCGCGATGTCGAAGCGCATCACCATCCCGCCCGGCCCGTGGCCCCGGATGCCGAAGCCGTAGCCCGACTTGACGTCGTGGAGATCCAGGGCGCTCGCCTCTGTGAACACCTTCCCGGCGTCGTAGAAGAGCGCGAAGTCGAGGTAGGTCCACACCTCCCACCGGTACTCGGCGTTGAAGAGGTAGTTGCGCGGGCCGCGGAAACGGTACTCCGGAAAACCGCGGATGGTGTCGGCGCCGCCGAGCGTCTCCATCAGCCAGAACGGCGGCGCGCCGCCCTCGTGGCCCACCGCGTGCGACGTCCGGAAGCGCAGCGCCAGAATCCGGTTGCGATAGCCGAGCGGCACGTGGGCCTGCAGCTCGCCCGTCACGCGCGTGAAGTCGTACCGATCGCTCGTCCGGTCGTCGTAGCGCCGGCCGGCGACGGCCAGCTTGACGCCGACCGCCGGAACGGTGCCCCGGTCGTAGAGAGCCAGATCCGCCTGACCGCCGTAGACGACGTAGTCGGTCTTCGTGCCGAAGCCGGGCGTATCGTGCGCCCCGAAGAAGAGGTCCACGCTTCGGTCGCCCACACCGGGGCCCACGTCGGCGGTCATCCACTGCATCGTGGCGCCGAAACCGACGACGCCTCCCGGCCGGACCGTCGCCCCTGCCTCCAGCGCCCGCTCCTCGACGCGGTACACGGTGCGGTCCAGGTTGCTCGATCCTCCGCCGAGCCCGAAGAACCGCAACGCCCGGAAATCGCTGGCGCGGGCCTCGAGACGGCCCTGCACCGGCAGCGTGCTGCGCCCTTCCGGAAACAGGTCCACGCCGGCCTCGTACACCGAATTGCGTTGCGTGGAGTACCGTGCGTCGGCCGTCACCGTGGCCCGGTCGCTGGTGGCCCCGGCGATGTAGCCGACGCCCCCGACCAGTCCCGACCCTGACGGCATTCCGCCGACAACCGGCCGGAACCCCGCGACCCCCTTGGCGAACAGCCGCCGCGGGAGGCGCCACCTCTCGAGAGAACGAACCCTTTCCTCGGGGGGCGAGACGGAGTAGGGCGCCAGCTGCGCCCGCTTTGCTTCGCGCCGGCGGCGAAGCATCTCCTGACGGGTGCGCGGCGCGCCTGATTCGTCGCCGGACGCCTCCGCCGCCGGGGGCTCATGCGGGGCGTCGTCGGGGCGATCCGCCGGCTGCGAGAAACCGGCCGCAGGCCATGTCAGGATGCACGCGGCGAGCAGCCAAAGACCGCGGCGAACGGGGCACGACGAAAGGAAACCTCGCATACGAGTGCGCCTCCGCGCGGCTGCGGGGCCAGTATACTGACTGATGGTGCAGCTTGGGGCTCCAGGACGTCCGGGTCCGGGGTGAGCGTGGTCGGATGCAGACCGGCAAGCGCCGTCAGCCCGCGGCGGCCGCGAGCTGTGCGCCGGAGAGCGCATGGAAGACGGTGGAGAGGAGGACCGACCGCCCCGATGCGTACAGATGATGGCCGGGTCCGGCGGGCGCGCGTGCGCCTCGCCGCCGGTCCGGCGAGGGCCGGTGCGTGAGCCAACTTCGGATCGCGGCGCTGGCCGCCGTCGCATCGTCGGTCATTCCCGCCGCCGCCGCCGTGTTCGGGGCGGCCGGGGAGGACGGGTCTTCGGAGGCGCGACTGGTGTTCGTCGGGGACACCGGTTCAGGCAACGAACGCGCCCGGGCGGTCCGGGACGCGATTCTCGGCACGGTCGAAGCATCCGGCGGGTCGCACCTCTTCCTGCTGGGCGACAACGTCTACGAGAACGGCGAGGCGGAGCACATCGCGCCCAGGTTCATCGACATCTACCGCCCCGTCCTGCGGTTCCTGACCATCCACGCCGCGCTCGGCAATCACGACGTGCAGAAATGCAGGGGGACCAGGCAGCGGCCGGTGCCTCGCGATGCGTCCGCCTACGAGCCGGGCCGGGACTGCTGGGCGGCCGACCACCTGGGGACTTCCGAGTTCGGTTACGGGGAGGGCAGCCGCTACTACACGGTGACGATTCCCGGCGCGGCGGGGCCGCTCGTCGAGGTGTTCGTGCTCGACACCAATACGCTGGGTGACGACCAGACCCGGATCGACGACGGGGCCGACCACGCCCAGCTCGCGTGGCTCGACGCGGCCCTTGACGCGTCGAGCGCCCGCTGGCGGGTGGTCGCCATGCATCACCCCATCCATTCACCCACCCGCCGGCGCTTCTTCTTCGGGCGGCGGGGGCCCGACGACCGGCTGCGGGCGCAACTCGAGCCCCTCTTCATCGAGCACGGCGTCGATGTCGTCTTTCAGGGGCACCAGCACCTGTACGCCCGCCCGCGCCCGCAACGGGGGGTCCGCTACATCGTGTCCGGCGGCGGCAGCAAGAGCCCCGACGCCTTCGAGCCCGACGATGAGACCCACGGGCGCCGGGACCGCGGCAAGTTCAACCACTTCGTCTACGTGCGGGTGGCCGGCGACCGCTTCGAGTACTGCGTGATCGACGACGAACGGCGGGTTCGTGACGGCGGCTGGTTCGCGCCGGGCGACCCGGAAGACGCGGCGTTTCCGGCCGGCACGTGCCCCGCGATCGGCTGACGACCGCCGCCGCCCCACCGGCATCCCGGCCTGCGAGGCCCTGCCCCGGCGACGGCCGTTCGACGGTGACCGGCCCGCCCCGAGGGCCACCTCGCGGCCCTCGACCTGCGCAGGGACGTGCGCTAGAGTCCCCTGGGGCCGCGGTCCGTGCACGAGGCAACCATGCGCACTCTCCTCTTCAGGATGCTCGGCTCGGTGACGTCCATTCGTCCCGAGGAAACGACGCCGGCGGCGTTGATGTTCGCCTACTCGTTCCTGGCGATGACGTCCTACAACATCCTGAAGCCGATCACGCGTTCGCAGTTCATCACCACGCTCGGGGCCGACAACCTGCCGTACGTGCTGTTCGTGGCGGGGCTGCTGATCGGCGTCGTCATGCACCTGTACACGAGCGCCATCCGCCACGTGCCGCGCCAGCACGTGGTGCCCGTCACGCAGGCCGCCATCGTCGGGCTGCTCGTCGTCTTCTGGGCCCTTCTTCAGACGGGAGCGGCGTGGGTGACGGTGGCGTTCTACTTCTTCGGGCTCATCCTCGGGGTCCTCCTCATCAGCCAGTTCTGGACCCTGGCGAACGACATCTTCGACGCCCGCCAGGCGAAGCGCCTGTTCGGGTTCATCGGCGGCGGCGCCAGCCTGGGCGGGGCCCTCGGGGCGGCCATGACCGCGGCCATCGTGCAGGAGGTCGGGTCCGAGCAGCTCGTGCTCGTGAGCGCGGCCGCCCTCGCCCTGTGCAGCGGCATCGTCGTGCTCCTGCTGCGCCAGCACGACATCGGCGAAGAAGCCGACTTCGACGCGTCCGAGCAGGGCGTGGGCGGCCGCGAGGCCTTCCGGCTGCTCTCCGAGTCGCGGCCGTTGAAGGTCCTCGCGCTCACGGTCGGTTGCGCGGCCGCCGGCGCCGCGGTCGTCGATCAGCAGTTGAACATGGCGGCCGAGGCGCTGCGGGGCGACGGCGGCGGCGACAGCATCGCCGCCTTCCTGGCCCAGATCACCGCCTATCTCTCCATCGGCGGGTTCATCGTGCAGGTGGCGCTGGTGAGCCGCCTCCATCGGTCGGCCGGCATCGGGGCGGCGTTGCTTCTCCTGCCCATCGGTTTCAGCGTCAGCGCCGCCCTCATCCTCTTCACCGGCGCGCTCTGGGCGGTCGCCGGGGCCCGCGTGCTGGGCTCGACGTTGCGCTACACGGTCGACAAGACGACCCGCGAGATCCTCTTCGTGCCGCTGCCGACCGAGCTGCGGCACCGCGTCAAGCCGTTCATCGACGTCACCATGGACCGCTTCGCGAAGGCGGCGACCGCGGTGCTGCTGCTCGCCCTCGTGCAGCCGTGGGGCCTCGGGCTCGACTGGCGCCTGCTGAGCTACGCCACCCTCGCCATCACCGGGCTGTGGATCGCGGTGTCGATCCAGGCGCGCCGCGAGTATCTCCGATCGTTCCGCGCCAGCATCGATGCGCGGACCATCACCGCCGATACAGTGCTCACCCCCGCCGGAGAGGCGGCCACCGTCGAGGCCATGGTGGAGGAGCTCTCGAACCCCGACCCCGCGGGGGTGCTCTACGCCATCGACATGCTCGAGGCGATGGACAAGCCGAACCTCGTCACGCCGCTTCTGCTGCGCCACGAGTCGGCGGAGATCCGGACACGGACCCTGAACGCGCTCGCCTCGGGCCGTTCGCGCATGGCGGGACGGTGGCGGGACACCGTCGAGCGGATGACCCGCGACGACGACGTGGACGTGCGCGCCGCGGCGCTGGCGACCCTGGCGACCCTGGCCGACCGCAAGCCGCGGACCTGGGAGGACGCACCTCGCCGCGACTCCGGCTCCGATCGGGACCCGGCAGGCTCCCTCAACCGGGACCTGGCGGCGACAATGTCCCGCCACCTCGGCGATCCCGAGCCGCGAGTGGCGGTGGCGGCGGCCGCCGTGCTCGCCCGTTCCGCCCGGGAGAGCGACGTGACACTGGCGGAATCGACGTTCCGGAGACTCGTCGAGGACACGCGAAACACCGCCGCGAGCGGGAGAACGGAGGCCGCGCGCGCCCTCGCGAGAACACCGGCGCCCCTGTTCCGGCCACTCCTCGTACCGCTCCTCCACGACCACCAGGTCGACGTCGTGCTCGAGGCCATCAGGAGCGCGCGCGCGCTCGGCGCCTCGGACGGCCTGTTCCTGCCGGGTCTGATATCGAGACTCGGTCAGCGCGCCCTCAAGGACGCCGCCCGCGAGACCCTCGCCGCGTTCGGCGAAGAGATCGTCCCGGCCCTGCGCTACGCGCTCGAGAACCCGCACGAGCACGTCTGGGTGAGGCGGCACATCCCGTCCACGCTGGCTCTCGTGCCGGCAGAGACATCCATGGAGGCGCTCTCCGCCAGCCTCGACAGCCCCGACGGCTTCCTCCGCTACAAGGTCATCGTCGCCTTGGAGTCCATCCGGCGCAACCACACGACATTGCTGGCCCCGCGCGTCGCGGTCGAGGAGCGAATCATGCGGGAGTCGTCGCACTACTGCGAGGCCCTGACGCTCCGGCACAACCTGCTCGATCACGCGCCCGCCCCTCACGACACGCTGCTCGAGCGGGCCCTGGGTGAACGCCTCGAGCGCACCCTCGACCGCATCTACCGGCTGATGGGCGTGCTGTACGAGGTGGACGACATCGCGGCGGCCCGCCAGGCCATCGAGCGCGGCGGCCACAAGCGCCACACCCATGCCCTCGAGTACCTGGACAACGTGCTGCAGGGCAAGGTGCGCAAGCGCGTCATGCCGCTCATCGACGAGACGCCGCCGGCGGACAAGGTCAACCACGCCAATCTCACGCTGAAGACGAGGCCCCGCGACCTGTACGACACGCTGGCGCAGCTGATCTACGACGCCGACCCGGTGATCGCCGCCGCCGCCATGCATTTCGCGGTCAGGCGCGCGCCGGGAGAGCTGACCGACGACTTCGAGTGGGTGAGATCGAACCGCCGTGCGGATCCGGGCGTCCGCGACGCGGCGGCCTGGGCGCTGGCGGGCGAGCGCGGCGCCGACGAGCGCCCCGCGGGCGCGCCCGGGCTCCCCACCGTGGAGCTCGTCGAGCGGCTGAGGCTGATCCCGGCCTTCCAGTTCGTGTCGGTCGACGACCTGTTCAGGGTGATCGAGTCCAGCCGGGAGGTTCGTTACGCGGCAGGAGACGAAGTGGGAGCGGAAGGAACGGCCGGGGCGGTCGAGCTCCTCGTCGAAGGCTCCGTGCGCTACTCCATCGATTCCAACGGGCAGGCCGAGCTGAAGGCGCCCGACATCCTCGGCCTGGAAGAGGTCCTTCAGGGAACGCCGATCGCCCGCCGGACGCGGGCGATCGAGCCAACCACCGCTCTCCGCATCGAGGCGTCGGACTTCATGGCCATGGTCTCCGACGACATCCTGCTGGCCCAGGGCCTGTTCCGACTGCTGCTGTCCGGCGACGGGCACGACCACGAGCCCGCCCACCGGCCGCGGGTGGACGTGCCGGATACCGCGCTCCAACCCCTGGACCTGGCGATGCTCCTTCGTCAGCACGCGCTCCTGGGCCGCGCCGCGCCCACCGGCCTGGTCGCGCTCGTGAGCGCGGGAAATGAGCTCTCGCGCTGGGAGGGCGAGACGCTGTTTCAGGACGACGACGCCGCGTGCCTTTATCTCGTGCTGGAGGGCATCGTTCAGCTGGAAGCGGACGGCGCCGAGCCGCTGGTGGCGGGCCCGGGGGCGACGCTGCTCGTGGCCGAGACGCTTGCAGGCGCCGCGTCGGGGCGGCGGGGCTCGGTGGTCCGGGCGTGCCGCGTCCTGAAGGCGGAACGAGAGGCCGTGTTCAAGGTGTTGTGCAACCGGCTGGACCTGCTGCAGGATGTCTTCAGCGGCGTGCTTGCCGCCAGCGGGTCCGCCCCGGCGCTACGAGTCGACCCGCAGGCAGGCGCTTCCGACGGCGGCGCGGCGCCGACGAAGTGACGGGAAGCGGATCGTCCGATTCGGGGAGCCCCGCCGATCGACGACGAACGGTTCCGCGGTCGCAAACCTCCACCAGCGTCGGCACCGCCGTCCGTAAGCCAGACACGGCGAGATGTTACCAGCACGGGTTGCAGCGGCGAATCCCGCCCGCGCCGTCTTGACTCGCCCTGCCCCGGGAGGTACGCTCCGGCTCTTGATCGGAGTACGGTCTTGCACGCCGCGCGCCGGGTGCTCGGGCACCGCGGCGGGGGCGGCGTAAGGGGGTAAGGAAAGTCATGGCTCGCACCATCTTCAACGTCGCCTGCCTCGTCGTACTGCTCGGCACGATCACGCTCACTCAACAGCCCGCCGACCCCGCGTCGGCGATGGCCGGGGCCGCGGCGCGGTTCCTCGACAGCCTGAACGACGAGCAGGAGGCCGCCGTGCGGTTCCCGTTCGACGGCGAGGACCGCTTCGACTGGCACTTCATCCCGCGCGAGCGCAAGGGCGTCTCCCTGAAGATGATGACCGGCTCGCAGCGGGCCGCCGCCCTCGACCTCGTGCGGACGGGGCTGAGCGAGGACGGGTTCACCAAGGCCGAGATCATCCGCCAGCTCGAGCAGATCCTGTACGAGCAGGAGGGCCGCGACATCCGCGACCCCGACCTCTACTTCTTCATGATCTTCGGCGAACCGGGCGACGGCAACACCTGGGGCTGGCGCTACGAGGGGCACCACATCTCGCAGAACTGGACCATCGTCGACGGCGACGCCATCGCCGCCACCCCGCAGTTCTTCGGCTCGAACCCGGCCGAGGTGCGCGGCGGGCCGCGGGAGGGCCTGCGGGTCCTCGGCAGCGAGGAGGACCAGGCCCGCGCGCTGCTCGGGTCGCTGAACGACGCGCAGCGGAAGGCGGCCAAGCTCTCGGACGAGGCGCCCAGCGACATCCTGACCCGCGCCCAGCGGCGGGTGACCCTGCTCGAGGACTTCGGGGTGGCGCACAAGGACCTCGACGCCGACCAGCAGGCGGCCCTGTGGTCGATCATCGAGGAGTACGCCTCGGCCCAGCCCGGACCGGTCGCCGAGGAGCGGCTGGCCGAGGTGCGGCACGCCGGCCTCGACGGCGTCCGGTTCGCCTGGATGGGCGGCGAGGCCCAGGGCGAGCCCCACTACTACCGCATCCAGGGGCCGACGTTCCTGATCGAGTACGACAACACGCAGGGCAACGCCAACCACGTGCACAGCGTGTGGCGCGACTTCGCCGGCGACTTCGGCCGCGACCTGCTGGCCGAGCACTACCGGCAGTACGACCACGGCGCGCGGTACGCGGACTAGCCCGCCCATCGTCGCCTTCGGCTCCGCTGGGCGCCCAACCAACCCTGCTAGGAGTCTGCACCGTTCTACGGCGCAGACTCCTAGCCACGCACAAGCCGCCGGGACCTCCCTCAGGGAGGCCCCGGCCCGCCTCCCGCCGCTCTCGGGACGCGCTCCGCGCATCTCGTGGGGCGGTTCTTGCCCGATTCCGCGCTTTCTTCGGAACAACGCGGCCGCCGACAGGGCGGCTCAGGTGGACTTCAGGACGAGCATCGTGCGGTCGTCGGGGCTGCCGAACGAGAAGCGGTGCACGTCGTCCATGACCCGCTGACAGATCGTCCGGGCGCTCTGGCTCCTCGCCTCGTGCATCGTCTTCACCAGCCGGTCGTGGCCGTACTCCTCGTCGTGGGCGTTGGCCGACTCGACGATGCCGTCGGTGTAGAAGGCCAGCAGGTCGCCGGGGCGCAGCCGGGCGCCGCCCTCGAAGTAGCGCGGCGACTCGAACATGCCGATGGGGACCCCGCCGCTCCACAGCTTCTCGACCGCCCCGTCGGGGCGTACCAGGAGGGGCGGCTGGTGGCCGGCGTTGACGTAGATGATCTGGCGGGTGGGCACGTCGAGGAGGGCGTAGAAGAGGGTGACGTAGCGGCCGGCGTCGACCGAGTCGTGGAAGAACCGGTTGGCGTGGCGCATGACCGCCCGGATGGCCAGCTCGCGCCCCACCAGCGCGTAGATCGAGGCGCGGATGGCCGAGACCTGGAGCGCGGCGGCGATGCCCTTGCCGGCCACGTCGGCGATGATGATGACCCAGCGGTCCTCCGGCAGCGGGATGAACTCGTAGTAGTCGCCGCCCACCTCGAACGAAGCCTCGTTGACGCCGGCGATGTCGAACCCGTCGAGGGCGGGGATGTCGCGCGGGACGAGGTCCTCCATGACCTGGCGGGCGACGAGCATCTCGGCGTCGATGCGCCGCTTGGCCCGCACCTCCTCCTGCATGCGGGACCGCTCGATGGTGCCGGCGATGACGGTGCCGAGCAGCCGCAGCATCTCGACGGCGCGGGGCTCGTAGGCGCTCGCGCGCCTGGAATGGAGCTCGATGGCGCCCATCGCCCCGTGAAGGCCCACCAGCGGGACGACGAGGCCGGACCGATGGCACGGCCCCCCCGCCGCCGGATCGATGCTCTCGTCCAGCAGCACCGGCTCGCGGGTGTCGATGGCCCGCGCGACGGGCCGGCCCTCGTCGAGGGCGCCGTCGTGGCAGGGCACCGCCCCCGACTCGTCGCGCCACCAGAAGTGGCGAACGTGCCGGCCCGAGCTGCCCAGCACGTAGACGGCGGCCGAGTCGTAGTCGACGAGACGGGCGACGCAGTCGAGGATGCCGTTGAGAATGCGGTCGACGTCGCGCGACCCGCCGAAGAGCTGGTAGGCGTCGACGAGCACGCGGACCGCGCGCAGGGCATCGTCGGGGGCGGCGGTCTCGAGAGCCGGCGGCGGATGGGTCATCGGCATGGCAGGGGGTCGAGGTTCAGGTACCATATTACCCGGTCGGCCGCCCTCCCGATCGCGGCTCCCGAACCGGCGCCCTCGCATCGCCGCACGCAGGCCCTGCCGCCGACAGGCGCTCTCGCCGCTCGGCCCCGCACGTAATCCGACGGCGGCGCGTCCGGCAGGTGCACGACAGATTCGCGAGTTGACCGCGCCGGGCACCGTCAGGCTGGCGATTTCCGGTGTCGTTCCGGCTGCGGCTCACTTTTTCGACGTGCGCCCCGCGTCCGGTGGACGGATCGCGGCGGAGGGGCATAGAATGAAGGGGAAGGGGCTCCCCTGCGCCGCCGGCGCGTCCTGCGCCCAGGCGCTCGCGGTCATCGCATGGTGAGTGTAGCTCAGTGGTAGAGCGCCGGACTGTGGCTCCGGATGTCGCGGGTTCAACCCCCGTCACTCACCCCAATCACGACCCCAACCGCGTGCGGCGGATCCTCGACGAACACGGGGCCCTCGTCTTCCCCGGCGTCTACGACACCCTGTCGGCGAAGATCGCCGAGCGGGCCGGGTTTCCCCTCGCCTTCGTCTCCGGCTACGCCGTCGCCGCCACGTTCATCGGCCAGCCCGACCTGGGCCTCCTCACCCAGACCGAGATCGTCGAGCGGGCCCGTCAGATCTGCGGCGCGGTGGACATCCCCATCCTCGTCGACGCCGACACCGGCTACGGCAACGCCCTGAACGTGGTCCGCACCGTGCGCGAGCTGATGGACGCGGGGGCCGCCGGCTGCTTCCTCGAAGACCAGGAGTGGCCGAAGCGGTGCGGGCACATGGCGGGCAAGCAGGTCGTCGCGCGGGAGGCCTGGCTCGAGAAGATCCGGGCCGCGGTCGACACCCGGGGCCGACGCGACTTCTTCATCGTCGCGCGCACCGACGCGCTGGCCGCCGTCGGGCTGGACGAGGCGCTGGCGAGGGTGGAAGCCGCGCGCGCGGCCGGCGCCGACGCCACCTTCGTCGAGGCCCCGGGGTCGCTCGACGAGCTGCGGGAGATCGGCCGGCGGGCCCCCCGGCCGACGGTCGCGAACATGGTCGAGCAGGGGCGGACGCCGATGCTCGGCCGGTCGGAGCTGGCGGCGCTGGGCTTCGACCTGATCCTGTACCCCGTCGCGGGGCTCTATGCGTCGGCGCAGGCCCTGACCGGCGTCTACCGGCAGCTTCACGACACCGGCACCACCGGCGGCGCCGCCGACCGACTCATGCCCTTCGAACGGTTCAACGAGCTGATCGGCGCCGACGAGTCCCGCGCCCTCGCCGCGCGGTTCGAGGAGCCGCCCGGTTGAGGTACCCGCTCGTCCACGGAATCGGTCCGTCATGTCCCGCTTCGCGCGATGCCGCTCCCTCCTGCTGGCGACGGTCGTGGGCCCGGGCGCCGCGGCGCCGGAACGGCGCTATAATTCGTTCCCATCCATGACATGTGGCGTCTCCGACGCCAGGGAGGTGCGGGTTGACTGTCCCCGTCTCGATCACCGTCAACGGAGAGCGGTACGACCGCGAGGTCGAGCCGAGGCTGCTCCTGGTGCATTTTCTGCGCGAGGTCATCGGGTCGACGGGCACCAAGGTCGGCTGCGACACGAGCCAGTGCGGGGCGTGCACGGTGCTGCTCGACGGCATCTCCCTGAAGTCGTGCACGGCGCTGGCGGTGCAGGCCGACGGCGCCGAGGTCACCACCATCGAGGGGCTGGCCGCCGGCGACGCCCTGCACCCGCTGCAGGACGCGTTCTGGGAGAAGCACGGGCTGCAGTGCGGCTTCTGCACGCCGGGCATGATCATGGCGTCGCACGAGCTGCTGCGGGTCACCGCGGACCCGAGTGACGCGCAGATCCGCCACGGCCTCGAGGGCAACATGTGCCGGTGCACCGGGTATCAGAACATCGTGCGGGCGGTCCGTCAGGCCGCCGGAACCACGGCAGGTCAGCGATGAGCACACGCATCTTCGGCTCGGGCATCCGCCGGCGCGAAGACCCGCGCCTCATCACCGGCAGCGCCACCTACACCGACGACCTGACGCTGCCGCGCATGGTGCACGCGGCCATGCTGCGGAGCCCCCACGCCCACGCGCGCGTCACGTCGATCGACACCGGCAAGGCGGCGGCCGCCCCCGGGGTGGTGGCGGTGTACACCCACGCCGACACCGAGGGCGGGCTGCAGCCCGCCCCCTGCGCCTGGCTCCTGCCCGACTCGGACCTCAAGATCGCCAGCTACCACTGCCTCGCCAAGGACGTGGTGCGCTACGTGGGGGACATCGTCGCGGTGGTGGTGGCGCAGAGCCGCTACCAGGCCGAGGACGCCCTCGAGCTCATCGACGTGGGCTACGAGCCCCTGCCGGCGGTGACCGACCCCGAGGCGGCGGCGGCCGAGGGCGCGCCGCGGCTGCACGACGAGATCGCCGGCAACCAGGCGTTCCACTGGAAGGTGGCGGGCGGCGACGTCGACGCGGCGTTCGCCGGGGCCGACGTCGTGGTGAAGGACCGCATCATCCAGCAGCGGCTGATCCCCAACGCGATGGAGCCGCGGGCGGCCCTGGCCAGCTACGTCGGCGCGACGGGCGAGCTGACGGTGTGGAACACCACCCAGAACCCGCACATCGTGCGGTTCCTCACGTCGCTGGTGATGGGGCTGTCCGAGGACAAGATTCGGGTCATCGCGCCCGAGGTGGGGGGCGGCTTCGGCAGCAAGATCGCGGCCTACCCCGCCGACTTCCTCACCATGTTCTGCAGCCGCAAGCTCGGGCGCCCCGTGAAGTGGACGGAGACCCGCAGCGAGAACTACCAGGCGACCACCCACGGCCGCGACCACGTGCAGCAGGTCGAGCTGGCCGCGAAGCAGGACGGCACCCTTCTCGGGCTCCGCTGCACCGTGCACGCGGGCATGGGCGCATACCTGTCGACGGCGGCCCCGGGCATCCCGACCATCCTGCACGGGCTCATGCTGTCGGGCGTGTACACCCTGCCGGCGGTGCACGAGGACGTCTACGGCGTCTATACCAACGGCACGCCGGTCGAGGCGTACCGGGGGGCCGGGCGCCCCGAGGCGACGTTCATGCTCGAGCGCATGATGGACGTGCTGGCGGCCAGGCTCGACATGGACCCGGCCGACGTCCGCCGGAAGAACCTGATCCCCAAGTTCGACGACGGCCACGACGTCGTCACGTCCCTGACCTACGACAGCGGCGACTATCCCGGCGCCCTCGACAAGGTGCTGTCCCACGCCGACTACTCGGGCCTCCGCGCCCGGCAGAAGGCGGGCCCGGTCAACGGGACCTACACGGGCCTCGGCCTCGCCACCTACGTGGAGATCTGCGGCCTCGGCCCGTCGCAGGTCGCCGGCGCCATCGGCTTCCAGGGCGGGCTGTGGGAGAGCGCCATCGTCCGGTTCCACCCCAGCGGCAAGGTGCACGTGTTCATCGGGGCCTCGCCGCACGGCCAGGGCGAGGAGACGACCTTCGCGCAGATCGTGGGCAGCGAGCTGGGGGTCGACCCCCAGGACGTCAAGGTCTTCCACGGCGACACCGACAACACGCCGATGGGCTGGGGCACCTACGGCAGCCGCACCACCGCCGTCGGCGGGGCGGCCCTCGCCCTGACCGCGCGCAAGATCCGCGACAAGGCCAAGGTCATCGCCGCCCACCTGCTCGAGGCGGCGGTCGAGGACATGGATTACGAGGACGGCAAGTTCTTCGTCAAGGGGGCGCCCGACCAACACAAGACCATCGGCGACATCGCCCTGATGGCCAACGTGGCGTGGAACATGCCCAAGGGGGTCGAGGCGGGGCTGGAGGCCTCGACGTTCTACGACCCGCCCAACTTCACGTTCCCGTTCGGGGCCCATCTCGCGGTGGTGGAGGTCGACGCCGAGACCGGCGCCGTCACCCTGAAGCGCTACGTCGCGCTCGACGACTGCGGGCCGCAGATCAACCCGGTGATCGTCGAGGGCCAGGTGCACGGCGGGGTCGTGCAGGGCGTGGGCCAGGCGCTGTGGGAGGAGGCCGTCTACGACGAGGGCGGGCAGCTCGTGACCGGCAGCATGCTCGACTACGCGCTGCCGCGCGCCGACCTGCTGCCCGACATCGAGGTGCTGTCGACGGTGACCCCGTCGCCGCACCATCCCCTCGGCGTGAAGGGCATCGGCGAGGCGGGTACCATCGCGTCGACCGCGGCCGTCTACAACGCGGTCATGGACGCGCTGCGGCCGCTGGGGGTCACCTCGGTCCGGATGCCGTTGACCCCCGAGCGGGTGTGGCAGGCCATTCAGGACGCCAGGCAGGCGAAAGGATAGGGCGATGTACGCACCAGACTTCGCATACTACCGGGCCGACTCGGTGGCCGAGATCGGCCGGCTGCTGCGCAAGCATCCAGGCGCCAAGGTGCTGGCCGGCGGGCACAGCCTGATTCCCCTGCTGAAGCTCCGGCTGGCCTCGCCCCCGGCCCTCATCGACATCGGCCGCATCGGCGAGCTGAAGGGGATATCGGTCGCCGACGGCCGGGTGCGCATCGGCGCCCTGACCACCCATGCCCAGATCGCGGCGTCGGCCGACGTGGCGAAGCACGCCCCGGCGCTGGCCGCGGCGGCGGGGGTCATCGGCGACCCCGCGGTCCGCAACCGCGGGACCATCGGCGGCAACGTGGCCCACGCCGACCCCGCGTCCGACCTGCCGACGGTGCTGCTGGCCCTCGGGGCCACGTTCACGGTGGCCACCGACGACGGCGAGCGCACCATCGCGGCCGGCGAGTTCTTCCAGGGCATGATGGCCACCGCCCTGGGGGACCACGACATCGTGACGGCCATCGACGTGCCGGCGGCGCCGGGGGGCCAGGGCCAGGCCTACGAGAAGTTCTCGCACCCCGCCTCGCGCTACGCGGTGATCGGGGTGGCGGCCACCGTCGAGCTGCGGGGCGAGACCGTCGGCAGCGTGGCGGTAGCGCTGGGGGGCCTCGTGCCGGCGGCGGCGCGGGCCGGCTCGGTCGAGCAGGCCCTGTCCGGCCAGGCGGCGTCGGCCGAGGCGATCGCGGGGGCCGCCGCGGCCGTCTCGAAGGACCTCGGCGACGACCTCATCGGCGACATCTACGCGTCGGCCGAGTACCGGCGGGCGATGGCCCCGGTCTGCGTCAAGCGGGCGCTGACGGCGGCCCTCAAGCGAGCCTCGGTGGCGGAGGCCCCCGCGGCCCGCAGCCCGTGGTGGAAGCCGTCCTGGCTGTAGGGTTTGGCGACGCAGGACGGCGATGACCGACAACTCCCCGACACCCGCCCTGCCCGCGTCCATCGACGAGCTGCAGGCGCTCCTGTCCCGCGAGGCGTACGTCGCCGACCGCGGGCTCGCGACGTCCATCTACCTCGCCCTGCGCCTGGGCCGCCCGCTGCTGCTCGAAGGCGAGGCGGGGGTCGGCAAGACCGAGGTCGCGAAGGTCCTCGCGAACGGGCTCGGGGCCGAGCTGATCCGGCTGCAGTGCTACGAGGGGCTCGACGTCACCCACGCCGTCTACGAGTGGAACTACGCGCGCCAGCTCCTCGAGATCCGGCTGCGCGAGGCGGCGGGGCCGGTCGACCGCGCGGCGGTGGCCCGCGACCTGTTCGGCCCCGACTTCCTGATCAAGCGCCCGTTGCTGCAGGCCATCGAGCCGACCGGCGAGCGGCCCCCGGTGCTGCTGATCGACGAGCTCGACCGCGCGGACGAGGAGTTCGAGGGGTACCTGCTCGAGCTGCTGTCCGACTTTCAGGTGACGATTCCCGAGCTGGGCACGGTGCGCGCGGCGACGCCGCCGGTCGTGGTCATCACGTCGAACCGGACCCGCGAGCTCCACAACGCCCTGAAGCGCCGCTGCCTCTACTGGTGGATCGACTACCCGGACTTCGAGAAGGAGTACCGCATCATCACCGAGAAGGTGCCCCACGCGCCGGCGCGGCTCGCCGAGCAGGTGACCCGCTTCGTGCAGGAGCTGCGCACGGCCGAGCTCTACAAGGTCTCGGGCGTCTCCGAGACGCTGGACTGGATTGCCGCCCTCGTCGCCCTCGACCGGCGCGAGCTCGACGGCGCGACGATCGACGAGACCCTGGGCCTCGTCCTCAAGACCCAGGAGGACCTCGAGGCGATACGCGGCGAACGGGCGCAGGCCCTGTTCGAGCGCAGCCTCCTGCCGGCCGGCGCGGCCGGGGGCGCATGAGCGTCGACGGCGAGGACCGCCGCGCCGGCGGCGCCCAGCCCGAGGGCCCGCGACCGGGCGCCCCCGAGACCGGCGCCCCGCCCGCCCTGCGCCCCGACGACCCGCGCGCGGCGGGCCATCTGTTCGGCAACCTGCTTCGGTTCGGGCGCCTGCTGCACGCCGTCGGCCTCGACGTGCAGGCGGGGGGCATGCTCGACGTGGCCGAGGCCCTCGCCCACGTCGACGTCGGCCGGCGGGCCGACTTCTACCACACGCTGCGGACCCTGCTCGTCCGCCGCGCCCAGGACCTCCCGGTCTTCGACGAGGCGTTCCGCCTGTTCTGGCGCCCCCCGCGGGGCGAGCGCACCGCGCGCGACCTGCGGGCGATGGGCGAGCGCCGCCGGTTCGCGCCGCCCGAGGTCGACGTTCCGCCCAACGCCCCGGCGCCGGGCGCGGCCGAGGAACGCGAGGACCCGCTGCTGCGGCTCGAGCAGGTGGCGGCGCTGACCTACAGCGCGCGGCAGGTTTCCCGGACCAAGGACTTCGCCACGTTCACCGACACCGAGACAGCCGACGCCCGCGCCCTGCTGGCGGCCCTCGACTGGGCCCCCCCGACCCGGACGACCCGCCGGTGGCGCGCCGGTGCGGGGCCGGCCATCGACGTCCGCCGCGCGGTCCGCCACAACCTCCGCTTCGGCGGCGAGCTCGTCGTCCTCCCCCGCCGCACCCGCCGCACCCGCCCGCGCCCCCTGGTGCTGCTCTGCGACGTCAGCGGGTCGATGGAGCGCTACAGCCGCATGCTGCTGCACTTCGTGCACACCCTGGCCCGGGGGTTCGACGCGGTCGAGACGTTCCTCTTCTCGACGACCCTGACCCGGGTGACGAAGCGCCTCGCCCGCCGCGGCGTGGACGACGTGGTGCCCACGCTGCCCCGCCACGTGCCCGACTGGTCCGGCGGCACCCGCATCGGCGAGGCGCTGGGCCGGTTCAACCTGGACTGGTCCCGCCGGGTCATGGGCCACGCGCCCATCGTGCTGCTCATCTCGGACGGCTGGGACCGCGGCGAGCCGGCGCGGCTGGGCCGCGAGATGGCGCGGCTGCAGCGCAGCTGCCACCGCCTCGTCTGGCTGAACCCGCTGCTCGGCTCTCCCCGCTACCGCCCCCTGACCCGCGGCATGCAGGCGGCCCTGCCCTGGATCGACGACTTCCTCCCGGTGCACAACCTCGCCAGCCTCGAGTCGCTGGCCGCGCACCTGAACCGCCTCGTCGACCGCCGGCCCGCGCGCCGCCAGCCGGCGTTGGGGGGGACCCGGGGCCGGGCGGCCAAGCCGGAGCGGGCCCCGGCGCCAAGCTCACCCCAATCGCCATGAACATCGACGCCGCCCAGGCGACCCGAGTCGCCACCGGAGATCGCTACGCCGGCACGACCGCTGAATCGCCATGGACATCAACGCCACCTACACCTTCGCCGCCCCCGCCCAGGCCGTCTGGGACCTCCTCGTCGACATCGACGCCGTCGCCGCCTGCCTCCCCGGCCTCGAGTCGCTGGAGCCGGCCGGCGACAACAAGTACCGCGCGGTGCTCACCATGGGCATCGCCGCCGTCACCGGCCGCTACGAGGGCACCGTCGAGATGCAGGACCTCGCCCCCCCGAACACCTACCGCCTCGCCGTCGAGGGCCGCGGCAAGCCCGGCTTCGTCAACGGCGGCGCCGCCATCGCCCTGCGCGAGACGGACGGCGCGACCGAGGTGACGGTCTCGGGCACCGTGCAGGTCGGCGGCACCATCGCCCGCGTCGGCCAGCGCCTGCTCGGCAGCGTCTCGAAGATGATGATGGACCGCTTCTTCGCCTGCCTGCAGAAGCGGCTGGGGTGAGCCCGGCCGCGGCCGACCCAGCCCATCGGAAGGGAATCGGCTCGGTCGCGCGGTCGCAGAAGCGAGTGGGGTGAGCCGGCCGCGCCACGACACCCGGCGCGGGCGCGGAGGGTTCAATGAGCGCGACACGCGCAGACCGCACGGCGATCCGCCGCACCTCGCTGTCGCGGCCCGTCGCCCTCGCGCTCCAGGACAACCTCGTCCATCCCGAGCGCACGTTCTTCGACTACGGCTGCGGGCGCGGCGACGACCTGCTGCGGCTCCAGAAGATGGGCATCGCCGTGTCCGGCTGGGACCCGGCCTTCTTTCCCGACGAGGAACGAACGCCGGCCGACGTCGTGAACCTCGGCTACGTCGTCAACGTGATCGAGGACGCCGACGACCGCCTGGTCGTCCTCGCCGCCGCCTGGGCGCTTACCCGGCAGGTCCTCATCGTGTCCGCCCGTCTCGACTGGGAGGCGGCCGATGCCGCCGTCGACTTCCAGGGCGACGGCATCGTCACCGGCAGGCGCACCTTCCAGAAGTTCTTCACGCAGGAGGAGCTCCGCACGTGGATCGAACGGGTTCTCGGCCGGCGCCCCGTCGCGGCCGCGCCCGGCATCTTCTACGTGTTCCGCGACGAGGCCGAGGAGCAGTCGTTCGCCATCGGCCGCGTCTCGCGCCGCCGTCGCGCCCCCGGCCTCGACGAATGTCGGGAGCTCGTTGCCGATCACGAGGACCTGCTCGACCCCCTCGTCGCGTTCTTCACCGAGCGCGGGCGCCTGCCCACCCCCGGCGAGCTCCCGACCGCCCCGCAACTCACGGATGCGTTCGGCAGCGTCGCCCGAGCGTTCTCCCTGTTGCGGCGCGCCACCGGCCCCGAACGCTGGGACGCGCTCCGCGACCACCGCCGCGCCGACCTGCTCGTGTACCTCGCCCTCGCCGCGTTCCCGCAGCGCCCCCGCCTCGGCGCGCTCCCCGAGGCGCTTCGGCTCGACATCCGCGCCTTCTTCGGGTCCTACAAGTCCGGCTGCGCCGCCGCCGACGCGCTGCTGTTCTCCGCCGGCGACGGGGACGCGGTGGACCGCGCGTGCCGCCGTGCGCCGGTCGGCAAGCTGCTGCCCGACGCCCTCTACGTCCACCACACCGCCGTCGCCCATCTGCCCCCGGTGCTGCGGGTGTACGAAGGCTGCGCCCGCCAGCTCGCCGGCGCCGTCGACGGGCTGACCCTCGTCAAGCTCTCCCGCCGCCGGCCCCGCGTGTCGTACCTGGTCTACGAGTCGTTCGACCGGGTGGCCCACCCGGCCCTGCAGAGCAGCATCGTCGCCGACCTCAAGGGCCTCCGGCTGCACTTCCGCGACTACACGCGTTCCGCCAACCCCCCGGTGCTCCACCGCAAGGAGCGCTTCGTCGCCGAAGACTACCCCGCACGTCGCCGGTTCGCGCGCCTGACCGACCGCGAGGAGCGCCTCGGCCTGCTCGACGCCAACACCACCATCGGCACTCGCGACGGCTGGACCAGGACCCTCTCCGACCACCGCGTCACCGTTCGCGGTCACCGGGTCCTCCCGCTCCCGGCTCCCGATGCCGCCCCTGCAACACCACCTGTCGATACCGCCCCCCGCCCACGTCGCTGATTTCCCGGCAGGGAACCGTTCCCGAAGCCGAGGCGAGGACCAACCCGTAGAGGCGCCCGGCCTCGCCCACGTGATCTGCCAACGGCAGATCGAGGGCCTCCGCGGCTTCCCCGGCAAGGAGGGGAAGCCCAAGCCGCAGTGTTCCGATGTCAAGGTCGGTCGAGGGTCCGGCGCCACGCAACGCCAGATGCGCTGGACGCTTGCCGGGCTCGGTCGCAGTGCCGACGCAGGAGTCTGCGCCGTAGAACTGCACAGACTCCTGGCAGGGTTGGTTGGGCGCCCAGCGGAGCCGACGGCGACGATGGGCGGGCTAGGCGGCGCCCTTGGCGCGGCACCATTCTTCTCCCGCCAAGGACCCGGGCGGACGCCCTCAAGACGAGAAGATGTCGTCGAGGTGGAGTTCGAGGCCGGCGAGCAGCGGCGAGCGGAGAGTCTGTTCCCGACCGAAAGTGTCGACGGTCGTCAGCACGCCCCCGCGTTGGCGATGGATCGAGACGGTCTCCCCTGACGGGTCGACCAGCCAGTACTCCGTCACCCCGTGTCTGCCGTAGAGCTCATGCTTGAGACCCCGGTCGTTGTCGGCGGTCGATGGAGACAGTATCTCGACAACCAGATCGGGTGCGCCCCGCACGTTCTCACCGTTGCTCAGCAGATGCGCGCGTTCACGGGACACGAACAGCAGGTCCGGCTGCACGACGTCGGTGTCGGACAGGACCACGTCGCGGGGGCATAGAACAGCTTCCCCAGTGCGTGTTCGACGATGAAGTTGACGAGTTCTCGCCCCAGGCGGGACTGGACCTCCTGGTGCTTCAGATTCGGGGCAGGAACCATCAACAGCTCTCCGTCCAGCAGCTCGTAGCGCTTGTCGGGCGGCGTGGTGAGGTAGTCCTCGTAGGCGAACTTGACGACGGGTTGCGGCGTGGCCACGTCGGTACTTCTCCCGTTGCCCCCGTGATCGCGAGGAATCATCATAGCGTGTCTCGACGCGTCCGGGAGCGGCTCTTCCGTTCGCAGTCGCTGACGAAGAACGCCTTTTCCACGGCGCACCGCCGGGGGCTGTCAGGCGAGGAGCCGATGCCCGCCACCCCGCTTCCGCCGCCGACCGTCGGTCATCGAGATCGAGCAGCCGTGCGGGCACCTCGCCGCGTACTTCGTCGGGCCACCGGTAGCGACAGCGTCCTTCCCTCCAGCGCCCCCGCTGCCTCGTCGATGTCGTGACTTCAGCACGCAGACGCAGCAGGTCGCGATTTCGTACCGGCCGCACGCTTCGAGGACCGCCCCGTCCAGCGCCGCCTGGACACCACGCAGCCGCTAGGTGTCGGGGTCCCGTTCGTCGAGGGGCGCTCGCGGCCGGGAAGCCACGCCCAAGCCACGGCGTGACCGTGCGCGGCCACCGCATCGTCAGGCCCGGGACCGGCTTCGAGGCACGCCGCGAAACACCTCGCGGCGATGCCAGTCGACGAAGCGCGGATCGGGCTGCAGCGCCTCTTCCTGCGGCGGACGCAGCCGCCGCCCGCGCAGGCCGAGCACGTCGCTGAACGCCACACTCCGCCCCGTCAACTCGTTGGACACGAGCAGGCGGTACTCACGGGATCGGGGCTCCAGTCCGATGACGCCCCGGTCGAGCGCCTTGTGGTGAAGGGTGCAGAGCGCGAGACCGTTGGGCACTAGGTCCGGCCCGCCCGCCGCATGCCACTTGATGTGCGCCGCTTCCAAACCGAACAGGTCGTCGGCGATGCGCAGGTCGAAGTCGCACACCGCGCAGCGCCGCTCGTAGGCCCGCAGCACCGCGTCGCGGAAGTCGGGGTCGCGCGGCCGACGCGGGGCTGCCGCATCATCGGCCTCCCACTCCTCCCGCACCAACGACGCTCCGCCAGCCGCCTCCCGCCGCAGCCCCACCCGCTCCCGGATGGCGTCGTGCATCGATTCCGGGAAATGCCCGTCCAGCAGCAACTCCGCCGCCGCCTCGACCAGCGTTGGATCCCGGCGCAGTCGCCGGTACAGCGGCTCCGCCAGCCCGCCCACGGCGCCGTGGCGCTTCAGCGCCGCCGCCCGCGGCTTCTCCGACAACGCAGGTGAGAAATGCTCGTCGTCGAAAGTGACCTGCCTGAGCGCACCGCCCGCGGCGGCTTCGCCAGACTCCAACCGCTCGGACTGCAAGTGCCAGAAGGGACGATCGGGTGCGACACCGCCCTTGACCGGCGGCCCGAAGTCTCTGAGCAGCTTCGCCAGCGGCTGGTGCACGTCCCGTTCGTACGAGGCGAGACGCCGTTCGCCCCGCCGCACCCGGCCCAGCACCAGCAACAGGAGCAGCGGCTTGTGCGGCGCGCGCCTGTCGCCCTGATGCCAGATGTTGAGCCGCCCGAGCGCCTCCAGCAGCCGTCGTCGACTCATCCACTCGGCCGTAGGCCGGCCCAGCCGGGCCGTTGCTCGGGGTCCTCGTAGGGCGTTGTCGCGCCGTGGCGGGGATCGTTGATCTCGTTGCGGCAGGCCGTCAGGATGTCGTCGACGACCTCCTGCGCGTCGGCGTCCTCGGGCTGGGTCTCGGGGACCGGGGTCGGGAACGAGCGGGGCTCGATCAGGTGTCCCAGGTAGGCGGCGGTCTGCTGGCCCACCTCGTGGATGACGAACACCTCGCCCTCGTCGTCGGTGATGGTGATCCTCATGGCGTCGCCGCCTCCTGCGGCGTGCCGTTGAACTCGGTGTCGAAGTACATGCGCGCGGCGTCGGCGTCGGCGAAAGTCGTCCCGTCGTACGCCCTCCACAGACTCATCCGCGCCTTCAGGGCACCCTTCCGACCGTGCGGGACGAGCCGTCCGATCTCGCGGCCGTCGGCCGTGAGGATCCACGCCCGGGGACCGGAATCCACCCCGTCGCCGGCCGAGAGGGCGATCTCCGTGCGCTCGGGCTCCGGCGCGGGTTCGCTGGTCTCGACATCGGCGAACTCGCGCTCGAAGAACGCTCGCGCGTTCGTGATGTTCCCGAACTCCTCGTCGTTGTACGCCAGCCAGCGCGTCATCCTGGCCTTCATGCCGGTCGGCGTCGGGACGAGCCGTCCCGCTTCGCGGCCGTCGATCAGGATGACCGGAAGCCCGTCGGCCGCTCCGCCGTCGTCGATGCGTGTCTCCATCCCCTCTCCCGTCCCGGGGCCCCCGCGTGGCCCTGCGTCAGTCGTTCGTTCGGGTTCGCCCGTCGACTGTCCCCTCGGTCGCTGATCTCTGCCGTGGTCACCAGGACCGTTCGCAGCGGACGCCCTCAAGACGAGAAGACGTCGTCGAGGCGGAGTTCGAGGCCGGCGAGCAGCGGCGAGCGTAGCGTCTGTCCCCGACCGAAGGTGTGGGCGGCCGCCAGCACGCCCGCGCGTTGGCGATGGATCGAGACGGTCTCGGCGATCGGATCGACCAGCCAGTACTCCGTCACGCCGTGTCGGCCGTAGAGCTCGCGCTTGTAGCCCCGGTCCCGGTCGGCGGTCGCCGGAGACAGGTTCTCGACCACGAGGTCGGGCGCACCCCGCACGTTCTCGCCGCCGCTCAGCAGATGCTCGCGTTCCCGGGAGACGAACAGCAGGTCCGGCTGCACGACATCGTTGTCGGACAGGACGACGTCGCAGGGGGCGATGAACAGCCTGCCCAACGCCCCATCCTTGATGAACCGCCTCAGTTGCGTCGCCAGCTCCAGTTGCACCGTCTGGTGCTTCAGGTTCGGGGCGGGAACCAGGGTCAGATCACCGTCCAGCAGCTCGTAGCGCTTGTCCGGCGGCGCGGTGCGGTAGGCCTCGTAGGTGAACTTGACGACGGGTTGCGGCGTGGCCACGTCGGTGCTTCTCCCGTTGCCAGGGTGATCGCGAGAGTCATCATAGCGTGTCTCGACGCGCCTGGGCTCGCGTCCGTCGCCCTGCCGCAACACCATCGCGCTCCCTCCGACCGCCTCTCCGTCGCTCACGCGCGTTCTCCTCGCGCGGTGCTCTACCGCCCGGCTTCGGGTCCGGCGCGTCCTTCGAGCCTCTCCTCGGTCTGTTTCGTCAGCGCCGGCACGCCCTGCCGGTACGCCGCGTACTCGGCAAGCTGGGCGCCGACGTCCGAGACGCCAGACGCCGCCGCCGTATCCCCACGGCGACGATGGCCGAGCGCGCGCTGATCAGCCGAACGACGCTGCACAAGGTCGAGAAGGGCGACCCCGGCGTCTCCCTGGGCGTCTATGCGACGGTGCTGTTCGTGCTGGGCCTGGAGGCGGGCATCGGCGACCTGGCCGACGCGAGGCGCGATGCGGTCGGGCTGGATCTCGAGGCGGAAGCGCTGCCGAAGCGCATTCGCGCCAGACACCCGCGGCACCTGCGGCGCACGTCTGATGGACAGGGAGATCCTCGTTTCCCTCGACCTGCACGGGGCGGTCGCCTTCGTCGGACGTCTGTGGTGCCGGACTCGCAGGGTAAAGGCACAGCGCGTCATTCGAGTACGACCCGGGGTGGCTCGCCCATCCCGAGCGCTTCGCCCTCGAGAGCAACGATGAAGCGGCGCTCTTCGAGCGCCGAGGGGCGCCCCGCCGCCGTCGGATGCGTTACCACGCTCCAGAACTCACCGACGACGGGCAGGCTGAAGCCCCATCCGCCGGACGACGTGCTCGCCCGGTCGATGGCCCGGCGCGCCGCGACGCTCGGCGACGGCCGACCGATGCGTGTAGACGGGAGGTTCGTGTCGAGCGCGATCATCGATTCCTGCGAATCCAGTCGCTCATCGACGCGCGGTCATCCGGCTCCGCCCCGGGCGGCAGACCGCCATCGACCGTCACCCACCGAATGCTCGACCGACCCGCCGGATCGCCGCGCCGAGGGCCGCACAGCTCACGGCGGAGACCACGCTCGACGAGGGCGCGCAGAGTGGTTCGCGATTCGGCGGCCCGCTTCTTCGCGGCATTGAAGATGTCGTCCGGAAGCTCTATGGTCGTCTTCATGTGGTTTCACAGGATACCGTTTCATGGGCCACGCCGAACTCGAACCCCATCAAGGTGTCGACACACACCGCCATCAGGGCGCGGCCTTCCACGTAGTACAGCGTCCGGCTCGAGGCCGTGGACCTGCCCGATGGCTACGCCGCGTCGTCGAAGCGCGCGAGCAGGCGGCTGAAGTCGGCGAGGGGGACGGCCTCGCCGGCGGTGCGGGTCTGGTGCTCGTCGCCGCCGTGGACGACGGCGCCGGTCTCGCAGCCGGGCAGCAGGGGCACGACCCGTCCGAGGGCGCCGAACCAGTCCGACGCGATGGTGGCCCCCGACTTGACCTCGATCGCCAGCAGCCGGCCTCCGGAGGGGTACAGCAGGTCGCATTCGAGGCCGCGGCTGTCGCGGAAGAAGGAGAGCTCGGGCCGGCGCCCGCGGTTGTAACCGTGCTTGAGGGCTTCCGCCACCACCGCGTTCTCGAAGAGGGCACCGCGCAGGGGATGCGTCCGGACCTGCCGGACGGTCTCGATGCCCAGGAGGCAGCTCGCGAGCCCGACGTCGTGGAAGTAGAGCTTGGGCGACTTGACGAGCCGCTTGCTCAGGTTGCCGTGGTACGGCGGCAGGCGGAACACGAGGTAGCTGGCTTCGAGCACCGAGAGCCAGTGCCGCGCGGTCGCGTGCGTCACGCCCGCATCCGCGCCGAGGGAGGCGAGATTGAGCAACTGCCCGACCCGGCCCGCGCACAGACGCACGAACCGCTGAAACGCCGTGAGGTTCCTGACCTCCAGCATGCGGCGCACGTCGCGTTCGGCGTATGTCTCGACGTAATCGCCCAGGGCCTGGGTCGGGTCGAGGCCGTGGTCGTGGATGCGGGGATAGAAGCCCGTGAAGAGCAGGTCGTCCACGCCGGTGGCCGCACTTGCTTTCCGAAGCTCGTCCAGCGAGAAGGGCAGCAGCCGCAGGAGGGCGGTCCGGCCGGCGAGGGACTGGTCGATCCGGTCCGACAGCAGGAACTGCCCGCTGCCGGTCAGCACGAAGAGGCCGTTCCCGCCGTGCTCGTCGGCGAACACCTGCAGCCAGGAGAGCAGCGACGGGACGCGCTGGATCTCGTCGAGAATCACGCCGCCCGGCCACGTCGCGATGAACCGCTTCGGATCTTCCTCGGCGAACTGGCGGTGGTTCGGCGATTCCAGATTGACGTAGGCGAGGTCGGGCAGGGCCGTCCGGCAGAGCGTCGTCTTGCCCGACTGCCGCGGGCCGGTGACCGTGACGAACGGGTACCGGCGGAACAGATCCTCGAGCAGCGGCGCAATCGTGCGTGGGACCACGGACGTGATGCTAGGCGAATCGGTGTTTAATTGAAAGTACCACTTTCAATTTGTGCACCCCTGCGGAACCCGGTGCGCTGCTCTGCCGTCTCCGCCACCGAGAAGACCAGCAGGCCGACCATGAGCGCCAGACGCCGAAGTTGGCGGCCTCGCAGTCGGACAGCTTGATGTCCAGCGCATCATGTCGCGGAGGTGGCGGCCAACCCGGGCGGGTCGCCGCTCTCGACGGCGTCATTGGGGGAGCCCCGTCGGCCGATGGTACACTGGCGCCATCATGGTGCGGACTCAGATACAGCTTGCCGAAGATCAGCGCCCGAGCGGCGACCGCGTCAGAACGTCATGTCTATAGAGAAGAACCTGAGTGACGAGCGGAACGCAGACGACATGAGACCGGAGTACGACCTGCGCGGGGGGGTCCGGGGGAAGTACTACCAGCGCTACAGACAGGGTACCAATGTCGTGCTCCTGGAGCCCGATGTCGCCCGCTCGTTCCACGACTCGGCTACGGTCAACGAAGCCCTGCGTCGATACCTGTCTGAGCATGGAGCCCCACCTGCTCCAAGCAAGCCGCTACGTTGACGATCCGGCGCCAACGGCGCCGACGACTCGTTGACACTGGCGCCACGACGACCATCCTGGTGGCTGGTCACCGCGAACGCCGAGCGGGAATGGCGACAACCGAGGTGTTCGGGTCGCGGGCGACTGTCCGCGCCGGCCGCGTGGACCAGTACGGGCGTACATCATCGACGAACGTCATGACCGACACGACACGAGACCTTCCCGATTTGGATCGGGACGAGATACGCGACTGGCTCGACTCGCTCGACGCCGTCATCGACCACCACGGGCTCACCGCGACGGGCAGGCTGCTGCAGGAGTTGACCCGCCGGGCCGAGCACGCCGGGGTGCAGCTGCCGTTCACCGCGAACACCCCCTACGTCAACACCATTCCCCCCGAGGAGGACCCCGCCTATCCCGGCGACCGCGACCTCGAGCAGCGGCTGAAGAGCCTCATCCGGTGGAACGCGCTGGCGACGGTGGTGCGCGCCAACCGCGAGGCGGACGGCATCGGCGGGCACATCTCGACCTACGCCTCGGCCGCGACCCTCTACGAGGTGGGGTTCAACCACTTCTTCCGGGCGACCACCGACACCCAGCCCGCCGACCTCGTCTACTACCAGGGGCACGCGGCGCCCGGCGTGTACGCCCGCGCCTTCCTCGAAGGACGGCTCACCGCGGGGCACCTCGAGAACTTCCGGCGCGAGCTGCGGGGCGGGCCGGGCCTGTCGTCGTACCCGCACCCGTGGCTGATGCCCGACTTCTGGGAGTTCCCCACCGTGTCGATGGGGCTCGGCCCGATCATGGGCATCTACCAGGCCCGGTTCCAGCGGTACCTGGAGGACCGGGGCCTGCTGCCGCCGTCCGACGCCAAGGTGTGGGTGTTCCTGGGCGACGGCGAGACCGACGAGCCCGAGTCGCTGGGGGCCATCACCCTCGCCGCGCGCGAGCAGCTCGACAACCTGATCTTCGTCGTCAACTGCAACCTGCAGCGGCTCGACGGGCCGGTGCGCGGCAACGGGCAGATCATCCAGGAGCTCGAGGCGGCGTTCCGGGGGGCGGGCTGGAACGCCATCAAGGTCATCTGGGGGCGCGACTGGGACCCGCTGCTCGCCGAAGACCGGGACGGGCTGCTCGTGCGCCGCATGAGCGAGACGGTCGACGGGCAGTACCAGAAGTACGCCGTCGAGTCGGGCGCGTACATGCGGGAGCACTTCTGGGCGGGCATGCAGCACCGGGTGAGCCACCTGACCGACGGCGAGCTGAAGAAGCTGCGGCTCGGCGGGCACGACCCCGCCAAGGTCCACGCGGCGTTCGCGGCGGCGGCGGCCCACCGCGGCGGCCCCACCGTCATCCTCGCCCGCACCATCAAGGGCTACGGGCTCGGCGAGAGCGGCGAGGGCCGCAACATCACCCACCAGCAGAAGAAGCTGAACGAGGACGAGCTGCGCGCGTTCCGCGACCGGTTCCGCATCCCGCTGTCGGACGACGAGATCGCGGCCCTGCCGTTCTATGCGCCGGGCCCCGACACCCCCGAGATGGCCTACCTGCGAAGCCGCCGCGAGGCGCTCGGGGGACCGGTCCCCCAGCGCCGGAGCCGGGCCGCGCCGCTCGACGAGGTGCCGGCCGAGCCGTTCACCGAGCTGCACGCGGGCACCGGCGACCGCGAGGCCTCGCTGACCATGGGGTTCGCGCGGCTGCTGAGCCGGCTGCTGCGCGACCCCGTCCTGGGCGAGCTGATCGTGCCCATCGTCCCCGACGAGGCGCGGACGTTCGGGATGGAGGCGCTGTTCCGGCAGGTGGGCATCTACGCGCACGCCGGGCAGCTCTACGAGCCGGTCGACCACGCGACGCTGCTCTACTACCGCGAGGGCGAGGACGGGCAGGTGCTCGAGGAGGGCATCACCGAGGCGGGGTCGATGGCCTCGTTCATCGCGGCGGGCACCACCTACGCGACCCGCGGGGTGAACACCATCCCGTTCTTCATCTTCTACTCGATGTTCGGGTTCCAGCGCGTCGGCGACCTCATCTGGGCCGCCGCCGACTCGCGGTGCCGGGGGTTCCTGGTCGGCGGCACGGCGGGGCGGACGACGCTGGCCGGCGAGGGGCTCCAGCACCAGGACGGCCAGAGCCACCTGCTCGCGAGCCCGGTGCCCAACCTGCTCGCCTACGACCCCGCGTACGCCTACGAGCTGGCCGTCATCGTCGAGGACGGCATTCGCCGCATGTACGTCGACGGCGAGAGCGTGTTCTACTACCTGACGGTCGAGAACGAGGCCTATCCGATGCCGGCGATGCCCGACGGGGCGCGCGAGGGCATCCTGAAGGGGCTGTACCGGCTGCGCCCGGCCCCTGAGCCTCGGACGCACCGGACGCAGCTGCTCGCCAGCGGGGCGATTCTGCGCGAGGCCCTCGAAGCCCAGGCGCTGCTGGAGAGCTACGACGTGGCGGCCGACGTGTGGAGCGTCACGAGCTGGGGGCAGCTCCACCGCGACGGCCACGCCTGCGACCGCTGGAACATGCTGCACCCGCTGGAGACGCCGCGGCTGCCCTGGCTGACGCAGTGCCTCGGGTCGTCGCCGGGGGTGGTGGTGGCGGCGAGCGACTACGTCAAGGCGTTGCCCGACGCCCTCGGGCGGTGGCTGGACGCCCGGCTCGTGACCCTCGGCACCGACGGGTTCGGGCGCAGCGACACGCGCGAGGCGCTACGCGACTTCTTCGAGGTAGACGCGCGGTTCATCGCGCTGGCGACGCTCGAGGCCCTCGCCCGCGACGGCGCGGTCGAGCCGGCGGTGGCGGCGCGGGCGATCGCCGAGCTCGACATCGACCCGGAGAAGCCCGACCCGGCGGTGAGCTGACGACGGCGGGGCGAGACCGCGCGTTGCACCGGGACCGGCGACGGCGTAGCGCGCGGCAGGGCGCCCGGGCGTCGCGAGCCGCGAGGGCGCCATCGGGCCCGGGCAATCCGCGGACTGTCGCACGCGGTCGAGGAGCAACGCGGTCCACGGGATGCGTCGTGGGTCGAAGGCGGCGGGCTCCTGCGTGGCGGGAGAACGCCCGGCGCGACTTGCACGGAGAGAGACGGTTGGCGACAGAAGTCAGACTGCCGGAGCTGGGCGAGGGCGTGGAACGCGCCGACATCGTGCGGGTGCTGGTGGCCCCCGGCGATACGGTGGCGGTCGATCAGCCGCTGCTGGAGATCGAGACCGACAAGGCGACGGTCGAGGTGCCCTCCCCGGTCGCGGGCACCGTCGCCGCGGTCGCGGTCGAGGCGGGCGCGACCCTCGCGGTGGGCGGGCTCATCGCTTCGCTCGAAGCGGATGGAGACGGGCCGGCGCCAGTCGATACCACCGCCGCGGCGGAGACGATGCCGGACTCCGCCCCGCCTTCTCCCGCCCGGCCCCCCGCAGCCGCGCCGGAGCCAGCGACATCTCCCCCACTGCCGTCCGCCGCGGCGCCGGCGTCGTCGCCATCGCCGGCGACGGCGCCATCGCCGGCGTCGTCGCCATCGCCGGCGTCGTCACCATCGCCGGCGACGGCGGCCGCGCCGGCCGCGGGCGCCCCGGTCCCGACACGCCGCCGCCGCGCGCTGGCCGCCCCGTCGGTGCGCAAGCTGGCCCGCGAGATCGGCGTCGACGTCGACGCGGTGGAGGGCTCCGGCGCCAACGGCCGGGTGAGCCTCGACGACGTCAAGACGCACGCCCGCCGGGCCATGGAGCAGCTGAGCGCTCCCGCGGAGGCGCCCGTCCCCGCGCAATCCGCCGTCCCCGCGCTGCCCGACTTCTCCCGCTGGGGCCCCGTCGAGCGGACCCCGATGCGCAACGTGCGGCGGGCCGTCGCGCGCCGGATGAGCACGTCGTGGCAGACGGTGCCGCACGTCACCCAGCATGATCGGGCCGACGTCGGCGAGCTCGAGGCGGTGCGCCGCACCCTCAAGCGCACGACGCCCGAGCTGCCGCTCACCGTCACCGCGTTCGCGGTCGCCGTCTGCGCGGCCGCGCTGCGGGAGTTCCCGCAGTTCAACGCGTCGCTCGACACCGCCCGCGACGAGATCGTCTACAAGCGGTACGTCAACATCGGGGTGGCCGTCGACACCGAGCGGGGCCTCATCGTGCCCGTCATCCCCGACGCCGACCGGAAGGGCCTGGCCGCCCTGTCGACCGAGATCGCCGAGGTGGCGGCGGCGGCGCGCACCACCGGCCTCCCCCGCGAGCGCCTCGAGGGCGGCACGTTCACCATCACCAACCTCGGCGGCCTCGGCGGCACCGCGTTCACGCCGATCGTGAACTACCCGGAGGTGGCGATCCTCGGGATGTCCCGGTCGGCGCCGGCGCCGGTCTGGGCCGGCGACCGGTTCGAGCCCCGGCCGATGCTGCCGCTGTCGCTGTCGTACGACCACCGGCTGATCGACGGGGCCGACGCGGTGCGTTTCCTGCGGTGGGTGGCCGAGCGCCTGGAGCACCCGCTGCTGCTCGAGCTCCAGTCCCGGACGACGCCGGACCCGTAGCCCGGGCCTCGGGACGGGCAGACCCGCGGTGAGTCGGCGGGCGGCGATGCCTCAAGACAAACGGACCCGCGGTGGGTCGGCGGGCGGCGCTCGAGGCCGCAGGCTGCGACTCCCGGAGCGGACATCCGGGCCGTGGCACTACCGGGGCAGGCCGCCAGGCGGGCCGAGCGCGAGCAGAACTCCCGGGCGTCCGTGTCCCGTGGAACCGCCCGGACGGCCTGCGAATCGGATTGGGCGGCGAGCGGGGCCGCAGGCTACGATCTCCAGGGTGACATGATCGAGCTTCAGCGTCTGACCAAGCGGTACGGCGACCAGGCCGTCGTCGACGACGTGTCGCTGTCGGTGGCCGAGGGCGAGCTGCTGGCGGTGCTGGGGGGGTCGGGCTGCGGGAAGACGACGACCCTCAAGATGATCAACCGCCTGATCGAGCCGTCGAGCGGCGGCGTGCGCGTGAACGGCGAGGACGTGACGGGGCTGCCGCCCCACGAGCTGCGCCGGCAGATCGGGTACGCGTTCCAGCAGGTGGGACTGTTCCCCCACATGAGCGTCGCCCGGAACGTGGCCGTCACGCCGACCCTGCTCGGCTGGAGCGAGGCGGACATCCGGCGCCGCGTCGACGAGCTGCTCGAGCTCGTCGAGCTCGACCCCGCGGCGGTCCGCGACCGGCGGCCCGACCAGCTCTCGGGCGGCCAGCAGCAGCGCGTGGGGGTGGCCCGCGCGCTGGCGGCCAGGCCCCGGGTGATGCTGCTCGACGAGCCGTTCGGCGCGCTCGACCCGCTGACCCGGCAGCGGCTGCAGGAGTCGTTCGTCCGCATCCGCCGGCGGCTCTCGGTGACCGCGGTGTTCGTCACCCACGACATGGTCGAGGCGCTGGTGCTCGGCGACCGCATCGCGGTCATGCGCGACGGCCGGCTCGCGCAGGTCGGCACCCCGGCCGAACTCATGCGGGCACCGGCCGACGACTACGTGCGGCAGCTGGTGGAGACGCCGTGCCGCGACGCCCGGGTCGTCGACGGCCTGCTCGCAGCCGGAGCCGACGGCTCATGACGGAACATCTGGCGCTGCCGGTCGCCACGCCGCAACGCCCGGGGCGTCGGTTCGCTCCTCGCGGCCGGAGCCGGCGACTCATGTCGAGACAGCTTGCGCTGCCGGCACCGACGCCGTGCCGCGACGCCTGGCTCGCCGACCCGCATCTCGCCTCCGGGAGCCCCCACGCATGAGCGAACAGCTCGCGCTGCTGCCCGGCTACCTCACCGCCCACCTGCAGCTCACGCTGCTGGCCCTGCTCTGCAGCACCGCGGTGAGCCTGCCGGCGGGGGTCGCGGTGACCCGCGTGGCGTGGCTCGAGCGGCCGGTGCTGGGGGCGGCCGCGGTCATCCAGACCGTGCCCAGCCTCGCGCTGCTCGCGGTCATGGTGCCGCTGCTGGCGGGGCTGGGGGTGCAGAGCATCGGGTTCCTCCCCGCGTTCATCGGCCTGACGCTGTACGGCATCCTGCCCATCCTGCGCAACACCGTCACCGGCATCGCCGGCGTCGACCCCGCCCTGACGGAGGCGGCGCGGGCCGTCGGCATGACCCCGTGGCAGCAGCTGCGCCGGGTCGAGCTGCCCCTCGCCATGCCCGTCATCGTGGCCGGGCTCCGCACCGCGACGGTGTGGACGGTGGGGGTGGCGACCCTCTCGACCCCGGTAGGGGCGACGAGCCTCGGCAACTACATCTTCAGCGGCCTCCAGACGCGGAACTACGCGTCGGTGCTCGTCGGGTGCGCGGCCGCGGCGGTGCTCGCCCTCGTCCTCGACGGGCTCGTGCGCTGCCTCGTGGCGGGCGGCCCGGGCGGCAGGCGGCGGCAGGCGGCGGCCGCGGCGGGGGTCGCCGCGCTCTATCTCTACGCCGGCCTCACCCTCGCCGCGGCCCTCGCGCCCCGCGGCGACCGGCCGGTGGCCATCGGGACCAAGACGTTCACGGAGCAGTACATCCTGGCCCACGTCATCGGCGGGCTGGTCGAGGCAGAGACCGGGCGCGCCACGACCCAGCTGCAGTCGCTGGGGTCGATGGTCGTGTTCGACGCCCTCGCGGCGGGCGACGTCGACGTCTACGTGGACTACTCCGGCACCCTCTGGGCCAACGAGCTGGGCCGCGACACCACGGACACCGACCGCGCCGGGGTGCTCTCGGGGGTCGCCGACCATCTGCGCGACAACTACGGCATCGTGGTGGCCGCGACGCTCGGGTTCGAGAACGCCTACGCGGTGGCGATGCGGGCGGACGACGCGGAGGCGCGCGGCCTGCGCCGCCTGAGCGAGCTGGCGCCGGTCGCTCCGCGGCTGTCGATGGGCGGCGACTACGAGTTCTTCTCGCGGCCGGAGTGGACGGCGATTCGCGACGCCTACGGGCTGCAGCTCCGCGAGCGCCGCACGATGGACCCGGCCCTGATGTACCAGGCCGCGGCAGAGGGGGCGGTCGACCTGATCAGCGCGTTCTCCACCGACGGGCGCATCACCGCCTACGACCTGACCCTGCTGGAAGACGACCGCGGGGCGATTCCGCCCTACGACGCCATGGTGCTGGTCAGCGCGCGGCTCGCCCGCGAGGCCCCGGACGTGCTGGCCGCCCTCGGCCGGCTCGACGGGGCGATCGACGCCCCCGCCATGCGGCGGATGAACCTGGAGGTCGACGAGCGGGGCGCCGATCCCGCAGAGGTCGCCGCCGACTTCCTGCGGCTTCTCCCGTAGGTAGAATGACGCCATGTGCACCCTGCGCCCTCGCGCGGCCCTCACCGCGCTGACCGTTCTCCTGATCGCCGCCCCGCTCGCCGCCCAGGACAGCGCGGGCCCCGTCCCCAAGGTCGCCCCGAGCGGGCGGGTGACGACGAGCGTGACCTTCGACGGGCGGGTCCTGCGCGACGGCGGGTGGTTCACGTACACGCCGTCCCACTCGGGACCGTCGCGCATCACCATCGACTACGGCCAGCCGCACGCGCGGGGCCGCGCGATCTTCGGGGGGCTCGTGCCCTACGGCGAGGTCTGGCGCGTCGGGGCGAACTGGGCCACGCGGCTGACCCTCGACTTCGACGTCCGCTTCGGCGAGCTGGACGTGCCGCGGGGCGAGTACACGCTGTTCGTGCTCCCGCGCGAGGACGGGGGCGAGCTGATCGTCAGCCGCCAAACGCGGCAATGGGGCACCGACTACGACCCGTCGTTCGACTTCGGCCGGACGCCGATCCATCGGCGGGAGCTGGCGGGGAAGGTCGGCAGCCTCGCGGTCACCCTGGAGCCGGACCCGGCGGAGGAGGGGGCCATCCCTTCCGGGACCCTCCGCATCGCCTGGGGAGAGGCGGAGTACTTCACCGAGTGGCGGATGCGCTGGCCGTAGGGACTGTTCTCGAGAGAGAGGCTGCCCACACTTCGCGGCGTCGCGCAGCACCTGCCGGTGAGTCGGCGCCGTGGCGGCGAGGCCGGCTTGCGACAGCCCGCGCGCCTCAAGGGCTGCTTCGAGACCGGCCTCGATCGGTGCGGAAGACCCGGCCGGCATCGCCGTCGACCCGGAGCCGGTCACCGTCGCCGATCAGGCGCATGGCGTCGTTCACGTTGACCACTGCCGGCAGCCCGAACTCGCGGGCCACGACGGCGCCGTGCGACAGGTAGCCGCCGGTCTCCGTCACCAGCGCCGAGGCGCGAAGGAACAGGGGTGTCCAGCCGGGGTCGGTGGAAGGCGCCACCAGCACGTCGTTCCGGCGCATGCGGCCGCCGTCGTGCGGCGTGCGCAGCACGCAGGCGACGCCCTCGGCCGCCCCCGGCGCCGCCGCGATGCCCGCCCACGCGTTGCCGTCGGGCGCGGTCGTCGCGGCCCTCGGGGTTCGGGCGGGCGCGGCGGGCGCGGCCCCCGGCGATTCCCGGATAACGCCGGGAAGCTCCAGATCCTGTTGGGCGGCCAGGCTCGCCCGGCGGTCGCCGACCAGCGCGCCCGCGCCGGTCCCGTCCCACTCTCCCGTCAGCCAGGCTTCGATCTCGAAGATGCTCAGGTGAAAGACGTCGTCCGCGGCGGCGATGCGGCCGGCGGCCTGCATTCGCCGTCCCGCCTCGACGAAAATCTGCCGGATGAGGGCGACGGTCGCCGCCGACCCCGACTTGGCGTTCTCCCGCAGCGCCGCGCCCAGTCGAGCGCGAGCCAGTATCCACCGCGCGACCGGCCGAAGGAGGGCGGGGACCGCCGCCAGGTCCGTCTCCGCCCGCCGCCGCACCTCGGCGGCGTGCGACCGAGGGTCGCGCGACGGCGGGTCGTCGAGGTGGAAACGCACCTGGTCGAGCACGTAGCGCGGATCGTCGGCCCAGCGGGGGCTGGCGATCTCCGCCTCGAACACCGCGCGGTGGCCGTACCGGTCCAGGTAGTCCTCCATTGCGGTCCGGAACGGGGCGCCCGCCGGCAGCGCGCGCCAGGCGAACGGGTCGGGGTCCCGCAGCGCGGCCACCGCGGCGGGGTCTCCGGCGGCGACCTCCGCGAGCTCCCGGACGCGATACCCGTGCTCGGCGCTGGCCACCTGCCCCGACGCCGCCAGGAGACGGGTGACCAGCGAGCGCGCCTCACGGCGGGAAGCCAGCCGGAGGACGTCCTGCAGCACCTTCACCCAACTCCCGTAGTAGGTAGCGGCGAGCTGCAGGACCGGCTGATAGGCGACACCCAGCGACTGCAGGTTCCGGAAGCGCGCCAGCAACGCGTCGTCGCTCAGGGTCGAGGTGTCGGTAGCGCGCCCCTCCCTGGCTCGGGCGACCATCGCGTCGATCCGCGGGGGCGCATCGCGGTCGAACCGCCAGAGGCGCCGCGCCAGCCGCAGCTGCCGCCGCATGCGGGCGAGGCCGGCCCGGCCGCGGAGCGGGTGACCCTTCGGCACCGGGATCTCCGGCTGGAAGCCGCCCAGGGCGAGGTTGGCGTCGGCCGGCGGAATGCCGATCGAGTCGTAGAGGCTCCATTGCAGGCTGTCGAGATCGAAGTAGGGACGCCCGCCGAACCGGCGCAGGACCTGCATGCCGCACGGCAGCGGGTACGCCGCGGCCTGAGCCGAGGCGTAGGCGACCTCTTGCGCGGTCGCGTCGAGCAGCGACCACGTCGCCACCGTCAGCGGCCGGGGGAGAGAGTCCCGGATGTTGGCGTCCGACCACGTCGGCGTCTCGGTGGGCACGCCGGGGAAGGTCCAGCGGGGCAGCCGGGTGACGGGGCGGGACTGCAGCATCCAGAACGTCCGGCCGTCGCAGGCCCACTCCACGTCCTGCGGCGTGTCGCCGTCGCCGAGCGCCCAGTGAACGCGTACGACGATACCCGCCAGCGCCTCGATCTCCCGATCGGCGAGGACCGGGGCGCCGCCCAGGTCGTCCAGCCGCGCGATCTCGGTGCCGGGGCCGGACCGGCGAACCGCGTACCGCTGCGGCGCGACGGTCCCCCGGACGACGGCGTCGCCCGGCCCCGCCGTCAGCTCGATCGTCACGACCCGCCGCTCGCCCGTCACCGGGTCGCACGAGAAGGCGACGCCGGCCGCCACCGGACCGTCGCGCGGGCCGCCGACCATCTCGCAGATCACCGCCGCGCACGGCGTGGCGTCGTCGGCGACGCCCAGCCGCCGCCGATAGGCGACGGCGCGCGGGGTCCACAGCGACGCGAAGCAGCGCGACACGGCCTCGCACACGGCGTCGAGCCCGGTCACGCCGAGGCAGCTCTCGTGGACGCCGGCGAACGACGCGCCGACCCCGTCCTCCGCCGCGGCGGAGGAGCGCACCGCGAGGGCCCGGCCATCCAGCCCGGACCGGTTCAGGAACACGCCGACCGACGCGCGGGCGGCCGGAGGCAGGCCCGTCCGGACGACGAGGTCGCGCAGCGCGGCGAGACGCGCCTGCACGTCGGCGCCGCCGACTTCGTCCGGGGTCACCGCCGCGAGCGGCGCGGCCAGGGCGGCGATGTCCGGCGCGCGGAACAGCTCGGCGTAGACGGAGGCGGCCACGACGCCGCCGCGCGGCACCTCGAAGCCGTACCGCGCGAGGCGGGCGAGGTTCCAGCCCTTGCCCCCGGCCACCGCGGCGCCCGCCGCGAACGCCTGTTCCCAGGTCAGCAACTGCTCTTGCCGGTACGCCTCGCCGGTTTCCCGCGGTCGCTCGGCAGCGAGACGACGATCCGGATCGTTCACGTTGGACTCCCAGTCTGCCCGGGGGACGGCCATCGGATCGTGCCGGGCGGCCCGGCGGGAGGGGTCGAAGCCGGTCGCCTCGTCCTTCCACACCAGGTACTCGGGATACGAGATCGGAAACAGGAGTCCGCCGCCCCGTTCGACGTCGTCCTTCCAGACACGGACCAGCCGGGAATCGCGGTCGCCGACCGGCTGCAGAATCACCGCGTCGGTCACCGCGAAAAGCGCCGTCACCGACGCGAGGCCGGTCCTGCCAGCTCGTCATGAGAGCGGCGGCGAACCGCGCGTCGCGGACGTGGCGCCGGGCCGACTCGAGCCCCCCGAGGCTCACCAGCGCCTGCCGTCGCGCCTCGGTCGGCGGGACGCCCTGCGCCCGGCGGGCCTCCGTCGCGAGCGCGACGTGATGCCGCAACTCCTCCTCCAGCTCACGGTCGGCGCGACGCCGGTCGAAGAGCGTCCCCAGCCGGACCCGCCATGCGCACAGCCATCGCTCGAGAAGCATGACTCGCCTCTGTCCCTCCACTCAGGCTCGATAGTCGAGCATGGACGCGTGCGTCCGCACCAACGGCTGTCCGAACGCGCCCTCCCTTGCCGGCGCGCACCGCGTGACCTGGCCCGCCGTTCGTCGCCTTCGGCTCCGCGCGGCGACCAACCGACCCTCCAGGAGAGTTCTAACGCGCAGACTCCTCGCCCGCCAAATCGTCGCCGTCGACTCCCCTTGACGCCCAACCGCCCCTCCGGGAGTCTGCGCTGTTCCACGGCGCAGACCCCTACTCCGCCCGCAGGGCGATCATCGGTTCGAGCCGGGCGGCCCGGCGAGCGGGAATCGCCGACGCGGCCAACGCGGTGAGGACGACGACGGTGGCGACCGCCGTGAAGGTGACCGCGTCGTAGGGACCGACACCGTATAGCAGCGTGGCGAGACCGCGGCCCGTCGCGGCAGCCGCCGGCAGCCCCACCGCCAGCCCGACCCCGGTGACGGCGACGGCGCTCCGCAGGACGAGCCGGACGAGCCGGACCGGCGACGCCCCGACGGCGGCGCGGATGGCCAGCTCGTGCCGCCGCTCGACGACGGCCCGGGCCAGGGCGCCGAACAGGCCGACCATCGCGACGGCCAGCGCGAGGGCCGCGAAGCCGGCCGCGGGCAGGGCGCGCAGCCGCCGCCCGGCGATCGAGCCGGCGACGTGGTCCTCCAACGACCGCACGTTCGGGACGGGCAGCGACGGATCCAGGGTGCGGATGAGGTCGCGAACCGCCGGGGCCAGCGCCATCGGGTCGCCGGTGGTGCGCACCACGAGATGGGAGACGCCGGTGGGCACCCGCGGCCACGGGACGTAGAACGAGCCGGCCCGCGGCGCGGCGAGCCCCTCGTACTTCATGTCGTCGACGACCGCGATGACCGGTGCCCACCGCCCGATGCCGAGAGGGATGGCGCCGTACGGCAACGGACGGGGCAGGGGGGCCTCGGGGGCCTCGTCCGGGTAGACGAAACGCGCGGCGGTCTCGCTCAACATCACGGGACCCACGTCGGCGAAGTTGTCGGCGGTCTCGAACCGGCGCCCCTCCCGCAGGCGCGTGCCCAGCGCCGCGAAGTAGCCGCGGGTGACCGCGCCGAACGACAGGACGATCTCGCGCCTCGACACGGCGCCCCGGTCGTCCTCGTAGACGAACTCCACCGACACCGGATCGTCGTCGGGAGGCAGCACGCTGCCCACCCCGGCCGCCTGCACCCCCGGCAACCCCCGCACCCGTTCCAGCAGGGTGTCCACGAACGCGGTCTGCGCTTGCGCGTCGCCCTCGATTAACGACGTGTCGGCGAGCATCAGCCGCGCGGTCAGCGCCTGCCGCGGCTCAAAGCCGCCCTCTTCGTCGAGCAGCCGTTCGACGGTGCGGACGAGCAGCCCGGCGCCGCTCAGCAGCACGATCGACAGGGCGATCTGGCCGGCCACCAGGCCCGCCCGCAGACGTCCGGCGGCCCGCGAGCCGGTCCCCGCCGCGCCGCCGCGCAGGGCGGCGGCGTCACCGCGCACCGCTCCGGCGCGGCGCGGGGTCACGGCGCCGGCGACGGAGGCGCCGCCGCACGCCAGGCCGACCAGCAGGGTCAGGACGAGGGCGGCGAGGACGACCGGCGGATCGAGGGCGACGGCACCGACGCGCGGCATCACGCCGGCGGCCGCCGCGGCGAACAGCCGCAGGCCGGCCCAGGCCGCCGCGAGCCCCAGCACCAGCCCGCCCGCGGCCATCGCCAGACCCTCGACCAGCGCGGCCCTGACCAGGCGGGCCAGCCCCGAGCCGAGGGCGATGCGGACGGCGAACTCCCGTCTGCGGGCGACCGAGCGTCCGACGAGGAGCGTCGCCGCGTTCGCGCACGCCACGACGAGCACGAGCAGGGCCGCTGCCACCGACACCCGCAGGACGGGCCGGACCTCGCCGAGCAGCGTCGCCTCGACCGGGGTGACCGCCGCGCCCCACCGGTCGGGGCCGGGAACGCCGCGGGCGGCGAGGTCCTCGCGGACGACCCGCGCGGCGTCGTCCCGAACCTGGGCGAGGGAGACGCCGTCCCGCAGGCGCCCGACGGTGCCGCGATCCCCCCTGAAGTCCGGCCGGTCCGCCACCCAGGCGTCGACCTCGGCCGACGGGAAGGCGAACCCGGCGGGCATCACGGCTGCCACGTCGTAGCGGCCGTCCCCGATGGTTACCGCCTGACCGACGGCGGGTCGGCCCGTCTCGTCCTCGACGGCGCGGGCCAGCGCCGCGCTCACCACGGCCCGGCCGTCGCCGCCCGCGAGGCGAGGCACGGCGCCCTCGACGGCCGGCACACCGATCACCTCGAAGAAACCCCCGCTGACGGTGGCCACCTCCCTGACCCGCGTCGGCCCCGCGCCGCGCACGATGCGCTCCCGCGCGTTGTAGCCCGCCACCCGGACCGTCCTGAGACGGCGGTTCCACTCGTCGATCCGGTCGAGCGCTACTCCGGACTCCCCGCCCAGCGTCGGATTCGCCCGGGCCACCGTGACCAGCCGGTCCGCGGCCGGGTACTGCAGCGGGCGCCACAGGACGCCGTAGGCGACGGCCAGCACCACCGCGTTCAGGCCCAGACCCAGGGCGAGCATGCCCACGGCCAGGGCCGTCACCCCCGGCTGCCGGACCAGCGATCGCGCCGCGTACCGAACGTCGTGCAGAATCGACTCGAGCATCGGAAACCCCGCCTGGTCCCTGAGCGACTCCCGGATCTGGACGGCCCCGCCGAACTTCGCCCGGGCCAGTCGGCGGGCTTCGGCGGACGTGTTCCCGGCGCGGACGTACTGGTCGGCGAGAAGGTCGAGATGCAGCTCGATCTCCTGCTCCGCCTCCCGCTCGTGGCGGCGGCGCGCGAACAGGCCCCGCAGGCGCGACGCGAACACGACGAGGGGTCGCCACATGACGGTCTAGTCGGCCCGGAGAACCCGCACGGGATCCACGCGCACCGCCAGCCGGGCGGGCAGCCAGCAGGCCACGAGCACCGCCGCGAAGACCAGCGCCGACACCTGGACGGTGACGGCGGCGCTGTCGGCGCTGGTCCCGAACAGGAAGCCGGCGAAGAAGCGGGTCGTGGCCATCGCCGCGGGCACGCCGATGCCGAGGCCGATGGCCGCCGTCGCCAGCCCCTGCCCGACGACCGCTCCGAGCACCGCACGGGGCGCGGCGCCCAGCGCCATGCGGATGCCGAGCTCCCGCTCGCGCTGGCCCACGGCGTACGCCATCACGCCGTAGACGCCGATGGCGGACAGCAGGAGGGCCAGCACGCCGAACACGCCCATGACGGCGGCCACCTCCCGGACCCCCGCCACCCCCGTATCGACTGCGACGCTCAGCGGCCTTCCCTCGAAGACGGGCAAGGCGGGATCCATGCGTCTGAGGGCGCGGGCGGTCTCCGACAGCAGGCGCTCGACGGTTCCCGGCCCTCGGACCGTCAGGTACATCTGGCGGTACGCGACCTGACCGGCCGACAGGTACAGGAACGGGCGCTCGGCCTCGAACCAGTTCTGGCGGACATCGCCGACGACCCCGACCACCCTCGCCCACTCCCCGTCGACGACGACGGCCGGCACCTGCAACCGCTTCCCCAACGGGTCCTCATCGGGCCAGTACAACCGGGCCAGGCGTTCGCTGACCACCACCACGGACTCGCCGCCCTCCCCGACGTCGTCCCGCGCGTCGAACGTGCGCCCGTCGAGGAGGGGAATGCCCGCCGTCCGGAAGTACCCGCCGCTGGCGACGAGCACGTCGGCCAGCGGCGTCTCGCCGGGTCCGGGCTCGGGCCGCCCCTCGATGCGAAGCTCGACCGTCGGGCCGTGCCTGAGGCTAGCCGGCAGCTGGGAGACGAGGCCCGCGCTCTCGACGCCGGGGACCGCCGACGCCCGCGCCAGCACGTCGTCGAAGAGCTCGATGATGCGCGGCGAGTCCTCGACCCGCGCATCCTGGGGCCGGATCAGCATCGTCCCGACGCCCTGCGCGGAGAAGCCCCGCGAGCCCGCGTAGAGCGACCGGAAGCCTTGCACCGCCTGCCCGGCGGAGACGGTGATCACCACGGCCAGCGCCACCTCCGCCGCCACGAGGACCCGCCGCAGAGAGGCCCGGCGAGCCGTGCCCGTCGCGGCCCCTTCGCGCAGCGCGCCCATCACCGCGGGCCGCCACGCCCCGGACACCGCGGCAAGGCCGGACGCGACGCCGGCCGCGACCGCCACCGCGAGCGAGAACGCAAGAACCGGCCAGTCGACGCCGATGTTCTGGAAGCCCTGGATCCACCTGGACATCTCGGACGAGATGCTGTCCCTGAGCACGCCGACGCCCCACGCCGCGACCACGACGCCGACACCGCCGCCGACGAGCGCCAGCAAGAGGGACTCGACCGCGACCAGCCGCCCGATGCGCCACCGCCCGGCGCCCAGCGCGGCGCGAATCGTCATCTCCCGGCCCCGGGAGGTCATGCGGCCCAGCTGCAGGTTCGACACGTTGGCGCACGCGATGAGCAGCACGAGCACCGCCGCGATCTGGCCGAGGAGGAGAAACGGACCGGTCACGCCGCGCTGCTGGTGCCGAAGCTCGACGACCTCGACGCCGCGGCCGGTGTTGGTGCGGGGATGGTCGTCCGCGAGGCGGGCGCCGAGGGCCGCCATCCCGGCGCGCGCCTGCTCCAGGGTCACGCCGGGCCGGAGCCGCCCCACCGTCACCACGCCGTGGTTCCGCCGGTCGTTCCGGTCCGCCTCGGTGAGCGCCAGCGGGAGCCACACGTCGCGGCCGCCGGGGGGGAACTCGAACGCCGGCGGCATGACGCCGATCACCGTGTGCGGGCGCCCGTCCAGCGTGATCTCGCGTCCGACGACATCCGGATCGCCGCCGAACCGGCGCGTCCACAGGCCGTGGCCGAGCACCGCGACGCCGTCGCGGCCCGGCTGGTCCTCATGGGGAAGGAACGTCCGCCCCTGGAGGGGCTGCATGCGGAGGGTCCGGAAGAAGTCGGACGACACCGCGACGGTGTACAGGAGCTCGGCGCCGCCGGACGGCGCGGTCAGCCCCGACACGCTGTAGAGGTAGCCGGACAGCGTCTCGAAGACGTCGCTGCGTTCCTTCCAGTCGACGTAGTCGCCCGGCGTGACCAGGAACGGGGCCGGCGGATCGGCCTCCTGCACGGACACCAGCCGGTCCGCCTCGGGGTACGGCAGCGGCTGCAGCAGCACGGCGCTGACGAAGCTGAAGACGGCCGCGTTCGCGCCGACCCCGACCCCCAGCGTGAGGACGACGACGAGGCTGAAGCCCGGGCTCCGCAGCAGGCCCCGCGCCGCGTACCGCACGTCGCGGAGGACCGATTCGAGCATGGGAAACCCCGCCTGGTCCCGGAGCGACTCGTGGAGCTGCGCCACCCCGCCGAACCTGGCGCGGGCGAGGCGGCGGGCCTCGGCGGGAGGATTCCCGCCGCGAATGTACTGGTGCGTTAGGAGGTCGAGATGCATCTCGATCTCCTGCTGCGCGTCCCGCGCGAGGCGCCGCCGCGCGAAGAGGCCCCGCAGCCGGGAGACGAACGCGACGACGCGTCGCCAGGGGCTCATGGCTCCGGTGACAGCCGCAGGAGGCGCGCCATGACCCCGGCGATGCGCTCCCAGTCTTCCGTCTGGGCCGCGAGCCGCCGGCGGCCCGCCGCGGTGATGGCGTAGAACCGGGCGCGCCGGTTGTTCTCCGACCGCCCCCAACTGGCGTCGACCCAACCCTGCTGGCGCAGCCGGAGGAGCGACGCGTACACCGTGCCCTCGTTGAGGTGCAGCAGCTCGTCGCTGATCTGCTCGATGCGCCGGGCGATGCCGTAGCCGTGCTGCGGCCCCATGACGTCGAGCGTCTTGAGCACCATCAGGTCCAGGGTGCCCTGGAGCACGTCGGTCCGGCCCTCTCCTATGGTCATCGCACAGAAGTATGAGGCCGGGGCCGGTCGCATGTCAAACGACGCAGCCCCTTCGATGAACGAGCCTCCGGTTAGAATTCGCCCCGTGAACCCGACCGCCGCCTCGACACCCCCGACCGCCGGCTCCCGGGGCAGACGCCGGCTACTCATGGGCCTGTCGGCGGGCGTCGTGCTGGCGGCGCTCGGCTACGCCGGCGTATCGATGGTCGTCGCCGACCGGCTGACCAAGCCGTACCGCCGTCCGCTGGCCTCGTCGCCGGCCTCCCTCGGCCTGCCCTACGAGGACGTCACCTTCTCCAGCACGGTGGACGGCACGACCCTGCGCGGGTGGTTCCTGCCGGTGGAAGGCAGCGACCGTACCGTCGTCGTCGTGCACGGCCGCAGCTCGAGCCGCACCGGCGACCTCGGCGAGCTGGTAGCGCAGGCCGCCGCCCTCGTCGCCGGCGGCTACAACGTGCTGCTGTTCGACTTCCGCGCGCACGGGTTGTCGGACGGGACGCGATACACGCTGGGCGCGGACGAGCAGGGCGACGTGCTGGGGGCCGTCGCCTGGCTCGAGAGCCGGGGATTCGCGCCGGACCGCGTGGGGTTCTGGGCGCACTCGATGGGGGCGGCCACCGTGCTGCTCGCGGCCGCCGCCTCGCCGGACGTGCGCAACATCGTCGCCGACAGCAGCTTCGCCCGCCTCGAGGACCTGCTGGCGCGGGAGCTGCCGCGAGAGAGCGGACTGCCCGGCTTCTTCAATCCGGCCATCCTCTATTTCGGCCGGGAGCTGTTCGGCCTCGACACGCGGGTCCTCAATCCGATGGAGGCCGTCGCGGGCCTGCCGCCGCGCTCGCTGTTCATCATTCACGCCGAGGCGGACGGGCTCATCCCCGTCGACCACGCCCGGCGCATCGCCGCCGCGGCCGGGCCGGCCGTCTGGGACCTCTGGATCTTCCCCGGGTCCCGCCACGACCGGGTCTGGTCGGCCGCCCCCGAGCTGTACCGCTCGCGCGCGCTGGCGTTCTTCGACGAGAGGCTCCACTGAACCCGATCCCGGTTGCGGCGGTCTCTCGGTCGGTCGACGAACCTTGAACGAGCCCCGCCCGTATTCAGGGATATGCACTATCCTTGAATAAGGAGGCAGGCATGGCCAGCCTGGAAGAACGGCGCTGGGCGGGCGACGCCGCAGGATTGACCCGGCGCGACCGCCGGCCCTGCACCTACGCCGTCTACCACCCCGACCGACTGGCCGTCCGCCGGTACGTCCTCGACGGCGACGTCGCGGCCGACGTCGCCGACGCCGAGGCGGCGCTCGTGAAGCTCGACGCGTCTGCGGCCGCGCTGGCGGGCACCGAGGCCCTCGCCCGCCTCCTGCTCCGCGCCGAGTCCGTCGCCTCGTCCCGCATCGAAGGCCTGGAGGTGGGCGGAAGGCGCCTGCTCCGTGCCGATGCCGCGCGCCAGCTCGGCGAAGCCTCGCGCGACTTGACGGCCCTGGAGGTGCTCGGCAACATCGACGCCATGGTGTGGGGCGTGGGTGCGGTCGAGCCCGACGGCGCGATCACCGTGCGCACCCTGCTTGAAGCGCATCGCCGCCTGCTGGCGGGGACACGCATCGAGGACCACGGGGGACGGCTCCGCACCCTGCAGAACTGGATCGGAGGCAGCGCCTACAACCCCTGCTCGGCCGAGTTCGTGCCACCCCCGCCCGAGGCGGTGGCGGGTCTACTGGACGACCTGCTGGCCTTCTGCAACGACGACTCGCTCCCGGCGCTCGCCCAGGCGGCCATCGCCCATGCCCAGTTCGAGACGATTCACCCCTTCGTGGACGGCAACGGGCGCACCGGACGGGTGCTGATCCACCTGATCCTGCGGCGGCGCGGCCACGGGCTGCACGTCCTTCCGCCGGTGTCCCTCGTCCTCGCGACGTGGTCGCGGGACTACATCGACGGCCTGACCGGAACACGCCACGTCGGCCCGCCGGACTCCGCGGACGCGCACGCCGGCGCCAACCGCTGGATCGCCCTGTTCGCGGCGGCGTCCCGCCGCGCCGTGGAGGACGCCACCCGTTTCGAGGCGCAGGTGCGCGCGCTACAGGCGTCCTGGATCGAGCGCGCCGGCCGCCCCCGCCGAGATTCCGCGGCGCGCAGGCTCATCGAGGCGCTGCCGGCCGCGCCCGTCCTCACCGCGTCCAGCGCGGCGACCCTCATCGACCGGTCCTTCCAGGCGACCGGCCAAGCCATAGACCGCCTCGTGAGCGCCGGCGTGCTCGCGCAGGCCAGCGCGGGCCGGCGCAACCGCACCTTCGAGGCGCCCGAGCTGATCGACGCCTTCACGGCCCTGGAGCGCCAGCTCGCGAGCCCCGCCGGCGACACGCACGTCGCCGCCCCCGTCCGCCGCGTGCCGCGAAAGAAGTAGGATGAGAGAAAGGCGGTCACAACCTCGGGAGGAGAAGCCCGTGACCGAGGCGTTCGACAAGATCGTGGCGGGTCTCGACGACGCTCGCGCGTACCTGAAGGGCGACCGCGCGGGGTTCGCCGTGCACGAGATCGACGTACCCCGTCCCGACGTCGTCGCCATCCGCAGCAAGACCGGGCTCTCGCAACCGGCTTTTGCCCGGAGCATCGGCATTCCGCTGGGCACGCTCAAGAACTGGGAACAGGGACGCCGCCGCCCGGAGGGGCCGGCGCGCGTGCTGCTTGCGCTGATCGACAAGCGGCCGTCGATCGTTCAGGACGAGCTGGGCGGCTGACCCTCCGCGCGGCCCGCACCTCCTCCGTCACGCCGGCCCTGCCTCCGCTCAGCCGTCTGCCGACCTCACTCGCCCCCCTCCCGCTGCGCCGCGTAGTAGCGGTCGAAGAAGTCGAGGCGCTCCTTGCGGATGCCCCGCTCGACGGTGATGGTGTCGCCGATGTGGAGGGCGGCGTCGGCCTGGGGGTCGTAGGCGGGCCATTCCGGCAGCCCCTCGCCGTTCGGGTCGCCGGTAACGGCCATGTTGACCCAGTACGAGGCGAGGATGTCGGAGAGCTTCCGGTCGGTGTCGCCGTAGTCGCGGTTGGCGTAGGGGTGGGGACTGACCCCGAAGTTGTCGAACACGTAGGGGATCTCGGCCGTGTGGTACGCGCCGTAGCGGTCGGCGTCGGCGGCCGGGGGAACCCGGCTGAAGAAGTAGAGGTAGGCGGGCGACGAGACCGTCTCCATCATGCGGGCCCAGGTCCGCATCTCCCAACCGAAGGTGGCATCGGTGCCGCTGGCGATCCGGGCCTGCTGCGCCTCCTCGTCGGTGGCGGCCGGGAAGGTATCGAGGAGCGCGTCGGCGTGGTCCCCGTACTCGGCGCGTACCGTCTCGCGGAACTGCTCGAGGGTCTCCGCCCCCGCCGCGCCGCCGAGCATGGTCATCTCGTCGGCGTTCGAGCCGACGATGACCGGCACGTCGTGCTGCCGTCCCGCCGCGAAGATGTCGTAGATGGTGTCGGGGAAGACCCAGCCGTCGACGTTGGCCGTCGACCGCACCAGCTCCGGCGCGACGCCCTGCACCGCGTCCGCGCTGGCGGCACGCATGGCCTCGAGCGACGACGCCGCGCCGTCGCCGAGCAGGGCCGCGACGAAGCGCTCGCCGGCCGCCTCGATCTCCGCCCGGGGCGCGGCCCCGCCCCTCGGGCCGAAGCCTCCCCCGCTCTCGCCGATGGCGGCGTGGAACAGGCCGCGCGCGAGCGGCGTCGCCATCAGCTGGTTGACGCTCCACGAGCCGGCCGACTCGCCGAAGATGGTCACGCGCGACGGGTCACCCCCGAACGCCGCGATGTTCCGTTGGACCCAGCCGAGGGCGGCGACCTGGTCGAGGAGGCCGTAGTTGCCCGACGCCCCGTGCCCGGACTCGGCGCTCAGCAGCGGGTGGGCGAGATAGCCGAACGCCCCGAGGCGGTAGTTGACGGTCACCAGCACCACGCCGCGCTGCGCGAGCCTCGTCCCGTCGTAGGTGATGTCGGCGCCGTTGCCGATGGACAGCCCGCCGCCGTGAATCCAGACCAGGACGGGGGCGCGGTCGTCCGGCCCCGCCGCCGTCCAGACGTTCAGGTAGAGGCAGTCCTCGTCCATGCGGTCGACGCCCGCGTCGTAGAACGTCTGCACCGCGGCGGGCAGCGGGTTCTGCATGCACGCAGGCGCCGCTTCCGTCGCGTCCAGCGCACCCTCCCACGCCGCCGACGGCCCGGGAGGACGCCAGCGCAGGTCGCCCACCGGCGGGGCCGCGAACGGCACGCCCCGGTAGACCATGACCTCGCCGCCGAGCGGCGACGGCGCCCCCGCGAGCTGCCCGCCTTCGACGGTCACGATCCTGCCGGCGTCCTGGCCCGCCGCGGGCGCCGCGCCGACGCCCGAGAGCAGGACGAACACGAAACCGGTCATCAACGCGCTACGCATCACGTTCCCCTTCGTCAGATCACTCGAACTGTCCACTCCGCCGGTCGGCGACCCCGCCGGTGCGAGCCCCGGCGTGAGCTTCGATTTCGCGGCCCATGTCGCGTCGGGCGGGGTGTCGCCCCACGGGTGCGGGCGCTCGACCCCGGCCGGGGCGCCGCCGGCCTGCGTGAGGCCATCACCGGCAAGCGTGCCGCGTAGTTCGGCCGCCGGCGACAGGTCCGGGCGTCGCGCTTTCTTTCAAGACAAGAAGACGTCGTCCAGATCGAGCTCCAAGCCGGCGAGCAGCGGCGAGCGCAGCGTCTGCTCCCGGCCGAAGGTGCGCCTGACCGCGAGCACGCCGCCGCGCTGGCGATGAATCCAGACGGTCGCGGCCGCCGGATCGACCAGCCAGTACTCCGCCACGCCGTGTCTGCCGTAGAGCGCACGCTTGTAGCCCCGGTCCCGGTCGGCGGTGGCCGGAGACAGTATCTCGACCACGAGATCGGGCGCACCCCGCACATTGTCGCCGCCACTCAGCAGATGCTCGCGTTCCCGGGAGACGAACAGCAGGTCCGGTTGCACGACGTGGTGTCGGACAGCACCACGTCGCAGGGGGCGAAGAAGAACTTGCCCAGCGCCCGTTCCTCGATGAACTGGGCCAGCCTTCGCCCCAGGCGGGACTGCACGTCCTGGTGCTTCAGATTCGGCGCGGGAGCCACGACCAGATCTCCGTCCAGCAGCTCGTAGCGCTTGTCCGGCGGTGCGGTGCGGTAGTCCTCGTAGGTGAACTTGAAGACGGGTTGCGCCGTGGCCACGTGGGTGCTCTCCCCTTGCTATCGCCGCTGATCGCAACAACCATAGTAGCGCGTCGCGGACGGATGACTCCTCCCGACCCGTCTGCCCGCAAACCTCCGGCCATCCGCCCGCCGGTCCTCAATCGCCCCCTTCCCGCTGCGCCGCGTAGTAGCGGTCGAAGAAGTCGAGGCGGTCCCTGCGGACGAACAGCCGCGGAAGGTGAGGACGATTCGTCCTCCGGGCAGGTCACACGGCCTTGTCCACGCCGCTTCGTTCAATCGTGTCCAACCCATTCAAGGAACGGGACTTGGACGTTGTCTCGGCCTGCGGCACGAGTCTTGCTTTAAGCTAAAGGATCAGGCTGTCAGGGCGACAGGAAGTGACGCCGCGCACCCCGCGAAGCGAAAGGAGGCCGTCGTGAGAGAACATCGCTGGTCCGTGAATCACCGGCTGCACTCGACACGCATGGCCGGCTGCATCGGCGGTCTCGCCGGCTGCCTGCTGCTCGCGTGCGTGTCTCCGGTCCTCGGGCAGCCCGTGCCCGCCACCGCGCCGGCTTCGGCCGGGCAGCCGGCGCCGCCCGCGCCGCCCGGAGCCGGCCCGGCCGCGTTCCGGCGCTTCCGGTTCGCCGCGAGGCCGCTCGGCGGCATCCCCGTCGGCGACTTCGGAGACCGCGTCGGCACGAGCCCGGGCCTGGGCCTCGACTTCACGAGCCGCATCGGCCGCTCCCCCGTCGCCGTCGGGGCCGAGCTCGGCTACCTGCAGTACGGCAAGGAGACCCGGCGGCTGTCCTTCGTGCCGGCCGTGCCCGAGGTGCTGACCGACGTCAACACCACCAACCATCTCCTCCAGACCCACGCCCTCGTCCGCGTGCAGCCGCAGACCGGACGGGGGCGGCCGTACGTCGACGGACTGCTGGGATTCCGGTACGTGTTCACGCGCACCGCGTTCACCAACCCCGACGAAGGCAGTCACGGCTCGACCCTGCTCGGCGACCTCGCGCCGAGCGCCGGGGCCGGCGGCGGCGTGACCGTCGAGCTGGTCTCGGGACCCAACGCCCAACTGAATCTCGACCTCGGGCTCCGCTACTTCACGGGCGGCGACGTCGAGTACCTGACGAAGGGCTCGGTCAAGCGCGACGACGGCGGCGTGACGCTGGAACCGACGCGGTCGGCGGTCGACCTCCTCAGCCTGCACGTCGGCTTGGCGTTCGACTTCTAGCGGCTGGTCTCGCGGACGGCTTCGGCGCCACGGGCCCTGTCGAGAACGGCGTCGACGCTGGTGCTCCACGCGAACGGCCCCGTGTCCGCGTCGTCGCAGGTCAAGTAGTCTTCGATGGCCGCCAGCGATTCCTGGACGCCGCCAGAGGCGTCAGGACGAGGGTGCAGGGTCAACCCGCTGAACCAGCTCTCGACGAGGTTCAGCCACGAGGCCCCCGCGGGCGCGCAGTGCAACCTGAAGCGCGGGTGCCCGGCCAGCCACCTGCGAACCGCCTCGCGGTTGTGGGTTCCGCCACTGTCCAGGATGACGTGCAGAACGAGGTCTCCGGGGAAGGCTCGGTCGAGACGCACCGGCGAGGCCCTCGACGCGGTGTTCGCGGACGGTCCTGGATGGGAGGGTCTCGGCGACCTTGTCGCCAAGGCGGCCGCTGTCACGAACACGGTCGTGTCGGATCCGTTGAATCACGTCTCGGGGGGCTACAGCCGCTTCCGCCGCTACACGCCGCGAATGCTGCGCACGCTGGACATCGGGCGTCGCCGGCGGCCGAGCCCTTGCTGGAGGCGGTCGGCGTCCTGCCCAGCGACGGCACGCGCGGCCGACCGGCTTCCTGCGGCCGAATTCGAAGTGGAGCCGGCTGCTGCCACCCAGTTCGACCACCGCCTCTCGGAGACGGCGGTGTTGTTCCTCCTGCGGGACGCGTTCCGCGCCGGCGACGTCTGGCTGGCGCGGTCGCGCCGCTACGGCGAAAGGCGCTGCTGTCGGCTCCCGCCGTCGCTGATGCCGACCGCAGCCTGCCGGTCCCGGCCAGTCCGCGCGACTGGCTCGCCGAGCGCCGGTTCGCCCTGGACGAGGGCCTGCGCCGGCTGGTCGCCGCGGCGCGGGCCGGTGCGGTCGCTGGCGGCACCATCGAAGACAGCGTGCTCCGCGTCGAGAGGACGGAAACCGCCGTTCTGGACGGGGCCGCCAACCTGGTCGCCGACCTCTACCGGCGGATGCCCGAGGCGCGGAACACGGACATCCTCATCGAGGTGGACGACGCCACCCGGTTCACCGAGGCCTTCACGCACCTGCGAACCGGGGAGCCCTGCCGCGGCCGCATCGGCCTGCTCAACGTACTACTGGGAGCTGATGCGCATCGCCCGCTGGCACGTCGACGGCGACGCGTTCGACCGAGCGTTGGCCGTCGTCGTCGAGGCCCAAGCCGCCCTACCGATGGCCGCTTCTGGGCCACGGGGCGGACCGCCTCCAGCGACGCTCAGTTCTTCCCGGCCGGTGGCCGGCGCGAAGCCCCCAACTTGGTCAACGCCCGGTACGGGGCCGAACCCAACGTCAAGGCGTACTCGCACGTCTCCGACCGATTCTCCCCGTTCGCCACCCAGACCATCCCGGCCACCGTCCACCAAGCGCCCTACATCCTCGACCGGCTCCTGATGAACGAGACCGGACGGCGCGTCCGCGAACAGTACGCCGACACCGACGGCTTCACCGACCGGCCGCGGATCGGTGTCGCGGCTAGCCCGCGCTCTCGACCGCATCGCTGTAGCTTAGCTGACGAGCACCCGAAACTCACGCGTCGCCGTTCGGCGCGTTCCACTCCGTCACGGTGATCCAGACGTTCCCTCGGATGCGGCCATTAGCTTCGAGTGGCATCTTGCCAACCAGCGTCTCCCCGTCCGTCTCCAGCGGGAGGTCTTGATCCGCGCGGTTCGGTTCGCTGCTGTCCCAACCGTACTTCACTCGGTTCCGGCCGTCCGCAGCGTGCGCGACCTCGACGTTCAGCTTGTCAACGAACAGCAGCCCACCTTCGTAGTGATCTCCCTCGCGCCGACCGTTCACGTAGTAGTCGGGGACGCGAATCTCGACGCGCAAGGCAAAGCCTGACGACCTCCGTCTGCGCAAGACTCGGGCCTTCCGCATCAGGAACGCGGTGAAGAGCTTCGTTCGTCCGCCGGTGAGCTGTTTGTAGGTCCGCAAGATAGCGGACTCCTCGCTGTACGTGCGCCGGTTGAGCTCGACTGGTAGCCCGCGGACGCTGAACACGGTGTCGATGTGGTACGCAATGCCAATATCCTCCATTCCTGCCGCCGCTTGCCTCACTCGCCGCGGCAGGCTAATCTCCACATCCGCCAACTCAACCAGTACGCGCGTGTCGCCGAAGAGAAACCGAGACAGGTTCTGATAGCCGGATTCGGAGTTGACGAGCCCGTAGGGGCCAGAGTGGCTGCGATGCACGAACGCTCGTGGCGATCCGCGCACGACCGCGTTCTTGATCTGGACAAGCCCGTCGCTCATGTGCCCGACTGCGCGCCTCGACATTCCCATCGCCGCTCCGTAGTCGCGGGAGTCGGTGCCGACTAGACAGAAAACGCGGTCCACCGGGTAGCGACCGTTCAGGGAGTTCAGCGGCTCGGTGTCGGGCAAAGCGAGAAACTCTCTCATCCTATTGGAACCGAAGTTCCCCGCATTGTTCGGATCGAGAAAATCTCGCATGCCCTCAAGCCATCCTAGTCCCCGACGCAACTCTATGCCGTGATGGGGCGTGCCATAGGTGAAAACCTTGTCGACGCCCTTACTGTGCCAGTCTCCGGCTTGTCCACCGTCCAGGTCCGGAATCTCTGGATTCTGCAGGTAGCAGCGACAGATTAGGCCGCCCATGGAGTGGGCAACGAGGTAGACGCGGAAGTGGCTTGCATCCTCGCCAGGGTCCAGAACAGCCTTTCGCACGTGATGCAAGAAGCGCTGTAATTGGCGGGCGTGGAACTCTATTTCGCGCCTGTCGCCGTCTCCAAACTCCTCGTCGGCGATGTCGTAGTACCTGAAGATCCAGATCGAACGGCTGGGGATCGGTCCGTGCGGCAGTATCTGGCCGTCGCGGTAGGCATCCTTGTAGCCGTGGTCCTTCATCAGTCGAATCACAGGCGACTCGAAGACGTAGGGCAACACCTTGCCTGTGTGAAGCTGTCGAACCCGGGTCGAGCCCAGGTTGAATCCCGTGTACGGGGTTGATACGGTGGCCTCGATTTCGCCCTGAGTGCCCGCGTAGCCGCGAAGGTAGATTATCGGATAGTAGGGTGCTTTGAGCACAGTTGGTTGCACCGTCTTTGGTTAGCGGGTAAAGTCGAGAAAATCCGTGAAGTGGTGTGCAGCTTCCGGGGGCATGTGCCGATACGTGGAGCATGGCCAGGGAGAGCGGCGGGCGTGACGGTTCGGGGGCGCCCCGGCGAGAACAGGATTCGCGGGAGAAGCGCATCGAGGAGCTTCAGCGGGAGAACGCCAAGCTGATCCACGATTTGGACCGCACCACCCGCGACCTGGACCGTACCACCCGCGATCGAGACCGCTGGAAGCGACGCAGCGAAGACCTCAAGAAACAACTCGATGAGGCCCGCCGCGCCGGCAAACGGCAGGCTGCACCCTTCGCCAAGGAACGGCCTCAAGGGTCCGGCAAGCCCGGCCGACGGTCCGGGGCGCAGTACGGCCGGCAAGGGTCCCGACGCCGCCCGCCGAGAGTCGACGAGACCCACAGAGCGCCGGCCCCGACGGCGTGTCCCGACTGCGGCGGCGCCGTCGAACTGACCCGCGTGGACTCCCAGCACCAGGAAGAACTCCCCCCGGTCCGCCCCATCGTGCGCCGCTTCGACATCGAGGTCGGCCGCTGCTCGCAGTGCCGCCGACGCGTGCAGGGGCGTCATCGCCTCCAGACCTCCGACGCCCTCGGGGCGGCCGCGGTGCAGCTCGGCCCCGGGCTCGCCTCCCTCGTCGTCGAATTGCACACGGAGATGGGCGTGCCCCTCGCCAAGGTCGCCGGCCTCCTGAGGACAAGGTTCGGCTTGGAGGTCACCGCCGGCGGCCTCGTTCATCTGCTGCATCGAACCGCCCGCGACGCCACGCCGGTCTACCGGGAACTCTGCCACCAAGTCCGCAACGCGCCGGTGGTCACGCCCGACGAAACGGGCTGGCGCGTCGGCACCTTGCCCCACTGGCTATGGACGTTCGTCACCCCGGAGACCACCGTCTACGCCATCTGCCCCGGCCGCGGGTTCGCCGATGCCGCCACCGTGCTCGGGAGCGACTATGCCGGCGTGCTCGTGCGCGACGGCTGGCAAGTGTACCGGCGCTACAAGGGTTTGCACCAAAGTTGTGTCAATCACCTGATCCAACGTTGCAAGAAGCTGGAGCAGAAGCACCCCTACAGCCCCTGGAGCTCGAAGGTCAAGGCCGTTCTCCAGGCCGGCCTCGACCTGCGAGACCGCTGCCGGAACGGCGAACTGACCCGGCACGGTCTCGACTCGCTCCGCGGCCGGCTCGAAGCCCGGCTCGGTCGGCTGATCGACGCGCCGCCGCCGTTGAAGGACGCCAAGCGCTTCGCCAAGCACCTCGCCAACGAGTTCCCGGCCGTGTTCCTCTTCCTGCGGGACCCGTCGATCGACGCCACCAACTGGCGGGCCGAACAGGCCATCCGCCCCGCCGTGGTCATCCGCAAGGTGTGCGGCGGCAACCGCTCCCGCAAAGGCGCCGACACCCAGCAGGTGCTCTCGACCGTCGTGCGTACCGCCCGTCAGCGCCGCCTCGACCTCCCGACGCTCACGGCCGAGATGTTGCGCGCTCGCGAGCCTGCCGTTCCCGAGGCCTTCGGGCTCCCGCCGCCGCGCGCGTAGCCGGGTGTGACACCCGCGCTCCCGCTTTCAGAAACGCGCCGATTCCCGCGCTCGGCTCCCGCTGTGCACGCAGGATGCCCGATGGGGTCCGAGCGCCGGCAGGCGACTTGGCCGACCACGTTCACCGACGGACGCTGGGTTCGCCCCGCCTGTCACCGTCAAGCCAAGCCAGCGGCGGTCGTCGCAACCGCCATGAACCCTACGCGTCAGTCGAACCAGCCTCGGTCGCGGGTCCAAGACCCCTGCCCCTTCAAGCTGATTTCAGTCCGAGCCGACCCGGTAAACGAATACGTTGCACCTTTCTGAGATTGGGGGGCCGGTTCGGTCTCCGTCGAAGCGGGCGCCGCCGCGGCCGACGAGGCGGTGGGGGCGACGGCGGGAACCGCCTCGAGCGGCGGCGGAGCTTCGGGCGCGGCTGGCGGCGGTGCGGCGGCCGTTCGAAGAAGCTCCGCTTCGGCGCCGTTCAGGTACCCCGTCGGTGACGCACCCCGCGACTGCTGCCACTCCCAAATCGCGGCGCGCGTCCGCGGGCCGAACAGGCCGTCCGGTGTACCGGGGTCGAAGCCCTCGTTGCGGAGTCCCTGCTGAATCAGCCGCCGGGTGGACCGTTGGAGTTCCAGCGAGGCCTCAACTGGTGGATTGCACATGGGGCGGCGTCAACTCCTGCATGTGTTCAGCGGTTACGCACGGCAGCAACAGCGCTAACCTGCATTATTCATGAGGGTCGAGAATCAGTCACCGACGGGGCTTGCTTGACCGCGAGCGGAGCCTCTCGGACGTGGCGGCGGGCGCGGCAGGAGGCGTAGAGTGGCCCTTCACGGCGCCGGAGCGGTCGCGGAGGCCAAGTTGGGGGAAGGCTTTGCCGGTACGGGCGGTGCCGCCCGGGACCGAGGCGTGCGCCGAGCCTCGCGCGGGCTCTGACTAACCCGCGTGGGCGCCAAGCGCAAGGGCGATGCGCCGCCACGCGTGGAGATGGGGTGTCGCCCGTGGTAGATGCAGGACGATGCGGCGCGCCGAGCCGACGACATGCACCCCCAGCTTCAGCAGCCGGTCGCGCAGCCACGTCACCTGGGTGCGGGCACAGCTGGTCCGCGCCGCCCGCAGCCGCAGCTCCTGCATGAGTACGTAGGCGGCCGCGGTCAGCAACACGCGCAACTGGTTCGCCAGGAACTTGCAGCAGCTCGTGCGGTCGATCTGCAGGCCGTCCAGCAACTCCTTGATCCGGTTCTCGATGTCCCCGCGGGCGCAGTAGACCCACTCGTAGACGAAGCGCGAGCTCTCCAAGAGATTCGTCACGACGAAGCGCGGATTGTCCCGCGGCTCGCGACCCTTGAGCCGGACCACCTCCGCCTTGATCACGACCCGGCGTTCGTGGCCCCACGTGCCGGCTGCGTAGCGGGTGTCGGTATAGACGTGCTCGGTTCGGCCACTGGCCTCGCTCTGCGCGCGGGCCACCGCCATCGCGGATTCGGCATGCCGCTGCAACACCGCGTTCTTGCCCATCGCGACCACGTAGTCGAGCCCCGGTTCGGCATCCAGGAAATCGAGGATCTCCGGGGTCGCAAAGCCCCCGTCGAGCCGGACGAGAAACGGCGTCGACGGAAACGCCGCCCGCAGCATCGGCAGCAGCCGACACAGCAGGCCCAGGGTCCCGTCGGCCGCCACCGCGTTCCCCGGCCGCAGCACCGCCGCGCACAGATACTGCTCCTTCTCGTCGTTGAAAGTCAGGAACGCGAGCAGCGGCAGATAGCACCAACTGTCGTAGTGCCCGTTGAAGAACGTGAGCTGTTGCGCGCCATGCGTCCGGTCGTCGGTCGGATCCAGATCGATGGTGATCCGCCACACCCGCCGGTGCAGGCGGCGCCGATGCCGCTCGATCACGCTCGCCGCCAACTCCCGCGCCATTCGGTAGAGCGCGCCGCGGCCCGCGCCGTTCTCGAACCGCGAGATCGTCGGCTGCGACGCCAGGGGCGCGCCGGCCACCGGGTCTCGCCCGAGCAGTAGCTTGTGGATGGGGTCCTCCGCCAAGTGGTCCGCGTCGTTGCCGTCGGGATGACCGCACGCGATGCCGAAGATCCGCTGTCCGACCAGCTCCGCGAGCGTGTGCCGAATCTTCTCCGGCGCGCGCTTGTCGGCGAGACACCCGGCAAACGCCTTGACGAGGCCGTACACGCGCTCGGCCGCCTTGAGCAGGACGCCGCCGCCGTCGGAACTCGCCTGCTCGCGGTTGAACGTCGCGACGAGGGGCTTGTCGAAGAGATCCGGGAACAGGACAGTCTGTGATATCTTGTCGGGTGTCACGCAGGGGTCTCCGTTGTGGCTAAACGCTTGTCAACACAACGTTTGTACCACACGGAGGCCCCTGTGTCTCCCCCAGAATCACCATCTTCGCGAATAATCCAGGTTAAAGGTTACCGCTAGGGTTAGACAGAGTGAAAACGCGACAAGCTTCGACATGGTGAACAGCGAGGCACTAGCCACCTGCACGGCGAATACGTTAGGATATAGGAGTATTAGTAATATGATCTGGATGTTCTCGCACAGATCGATCGCACCTACGCCTACCGGTAGATACGCGAGCGACGACAAGCGTGGCGTCAACGGGAACCGGTAAAGGAGTCCGGCGAGCAAGCTGACATAGGCTAGGGGGAACAGCGTGTCCAAGGTGGCACTCGACCACGCGTACACTCGTCGCCCTTCGGGACCGTAGCCCTCCAGGGCCGCGACCGCATCCTTATGGGTGTAGCCCCATGTCCCGTCAAGCGTTTCGCCGCAGATGGGGAGGGCCCAGAACGCGGCGACGAGAATCAGCGTCAACGCGAGAGTCGTGAGGAGCACCGGAGTTTTGCTGACAAGCTGCAAATACGTTGTCATAGGTCCCCGCAGTGGAGCGCGGCTCTCTTCCAAACCGAGAGTATATACCCGCTGGCCTTGACCGAAATCAGGTGCGGTGAGGGTTGTGGTGCCGGGACGGAGGAGCGGCATGGACCTAGCCTGCATTATTCGCGAAGGTCGAGAATCAGTCACCGACGGGGCCTACTCGACCGCGAGGGAGCCTCTCGGACGCGGCGGCGGGCGCGGCAGGAGGCGTAGAGTGGCCCTTCACGGCGCCGGAGCGGTCGCGGAGGCCAAGTTGGGGGAAGGCTTTGCCGGTACGGGCGGTGCCGCCCGGGACCGAGGCGTGCGCCGAGCCTCGCGCGGGCTCTGACTAACCCGCGTGGGCGCCAAGCGCAAGGGCGATGCGCCGCCACGCGTGGAGATGGGGTGTCGCCCGTGGTAGATGCAGGACGATGCGGCGCGCCGAGCCGACGACATGCACCCCCAGCTTCAGCAGCCGGTCGCGCAGCCACGTCACCTGGGTGCGGGCACAGCTGGTCCGCGCCGCCCGCAGCCGCAGCTCCTGCATGAGTACGTAGGCGGCCGCGGTCAGCAACACGCGCAACTGGTTCGCCAGGAACTTGCAGCAGCTCGTGCGGTCGATCTGCAGGCCGTCCAGCAACTCCTTGATCCGGTTCTCGATGTCCCCGCGGGCGCAGTAGACCCACTCGTAGACGAAGCGCGAGCTCTCCAAGAGATTCGTCACGACGAAGCGCGGATTGTCCCGCGGCTCGCGACCCTTGAGCCGGACCACCTCCGCCTTGATCACGACCCGGCGTTCGTGGCCCCACGTGCCGGCTGCGTAGCGGGTGTCGGTATAGACGTGCTCGGTTCGGCCACTGGCCTCGCTCTGCGCGCGGGCCACCGCCATCGCGGATTCGGCATGCCGCTGCAACACCGCGTTCTTGCCCATCGCGACCACGTAGTCGAGCCCCGGTTCGGCATCCAGGAAATCGAGGATCTCCGGGGTCGCAAAGCCCCCGTCGAGCCGGACGAGAAACGGCGTCGACGGAAACGCCGCCCGCAGCATCGGCAGCAGCCGACACAGCAGGCCCAGGGTCCCGTCGGCCGCCACCGCGTTCCCCGGCCGCAGCACCGCCGCGCACAGATACTGCTCCTTCTCGTCGTTGAAAGTCAGGAACGCGAGCAGCGGCAGATAGCACCAACTGTCGTAGTGCCCGTTGAAGAACGTGAGCTGTTGCGCGCCATGCGTCCGGTCGTCGGTCGGATCCAGATCGATGGTGATCCGCCACACCCGCCGGTGCAGGCGGCGCCGATGCCGCTCGATCACGCTCGCCGCCAACTCCCGCGCCATTCGGTAGAGCGCGCCGCGGCCCGCGCCGTTCTCGAACCGCGAGATCGTCGGCTGCGACGCCAGGGGCGCGCCGGCCACCGGGTCTCGCCCGAGCAGTAGCTTGTGGATGGGGTCCTCCGCCAAGTGGTCCGCGTCGTTGCCGTCGGGATGACCGCACGCGATGCCGAAGATCCGCTGTCCGACCAGCTCCGCGAGCGTGTGCCGAATCTTCTCCGGCGCGCGCTTGTCGGCGAGACACCCGGCAAACGCCTTGACGAGGCCGTACACGCGCTCGGCCGCCTTGAGCAGGACGCCGCCGCCGTCGGAACTCGCCTGCTCGCGGTTGAACGTCGCGACGAGGGGCTTGTCGAAGAGATCCGGGAACAGGACAGTCTGTGATATCTTGTCGGGTGTCACGCAGGGGTCTCCGTTGTGGCTAAACGCTTGTCAACACAACGTTTGTACCACACGGAGGCTCCTGTGTCTCCCCCAGAATCACCATCTTCGGTAGAGTCGAGGAGAGGCGCGTAGCCGGTAGGGCGCCGGTGGCTTGTCCGGCGCTTTCGCAACCGGGCCGCAGGCCGAGTCCCGTGGGTACGTTTCCTCCCCCCGCTCTCCGAACCCGGCGGGCCGATTTCCGGCACCGGGCTCTCCAGTGGAGTCATGCGGCTCGCACACGGGCTTCCCGGTCACGACCGGCGGACGGGTCTCGCGTGCCCTGGCACCAGGCTCGCACCCTTGCGCAGGCCGGCCGGTGCGTCGTCAGGCCTGTTGACGCCCTGGCGACGGCGACCGCTCGGGTCGTCCCCTTCGCTTGTGCATGTGATGACATCCGGCATTCCTGCTCATCTCCGGGGTGATAGGCCGTTCGGCCACTCCCGTGAGCCCGCTCCCTTTCGCCATCGCTTCCACCTGAGGTCCCTTCCCTCCGCCGGCATTACCCGGCTTCCTCGGTACCTACGGACCTCTCCGCCACCCTGACCAGCCCGACCTGACCCTCGCGGGCTGTCGGTTGGCGCGTGCCACGCCACCGGCAGGGCTTCCCGTGTTGCGACCAATCCCCTCTTCCACACGTGCCGCCGCCATTACCCCGGCGGAACCGGTCGGTGTTCGCGTCGCTCGCTTCCCGACCGCTGGCAGCCTTCCCCGTTATTCGGGCGGGTCGGCTTCCGCGTTACCCGTTTCGAGGCCTGCTCGGCGTTTTATGTGCTCCTTCCCGTTATGCGCTGTAGGCACCATGCCCCCTGCGCGACCTGGACTGGGTGGTGGTTCTGCAGCGCATAACGAGTAGCCTTTACAGCGATCGCAGGTACGCCATGAGTCCCTTGTCGTCGCGATACGACTCGCCAAGTGCCGGCTCGGCGGAGTCGAAGAACTCGATCGCTTTCGCCTTCCTCTCGATATCGATTTCGGCGTAGACGGCCGTCGTGTCGAGACGGACGTGTCCCAGCCAGGCGCGGATCGTGTTCAGGTCCACCCCCGAGCGCAGCATGTGGGTCGCCGCCGTGTGGCGAAGCACGTGCGGGCCGACCTTCTTGGCGGCCAGCGACGGCGCGCGGTCAGCGGCTTTGGCCGCGCAACGCTCTACCACCTGGCGAATGCCGGAGCGGGTGATCGGGCGCCCAAGCCTGTTCAGGAAGACGGCCTCGCCAGAAGCGCGCCCGTCGGCCAGGTCCGCGAGCGCTCGGGCCGAGCCTTGCAGCAACGGGCACAGGCGTGTCTTGCCGCCCTTCCCCCGCAAGGTCACGAGCGAATGCCCCGGGCTCTTGCCGGCCAGTTGCAGTTTTCCGACCGTCAGTTGCGCCGCTTCGGATGCCCGCGCTCCCGTGTGATAGAGAAACAACAGCAGGGCGCGCTCACGACGGCCCTGCGGCGTGGAGGTGTCTGGAGCGTCGAGCAAGGCGTCGAGCTCATGCTTCTCCAGGTAGCCCACCGGCGGCGGCGCGGCCTTCTTCAACGGAATGGCGCGGATCCGGCCGCACCATTCGACATGCTCGGGGCTGCGCCCGGCCACGTAGCAGGCGAACGTGCGGATGGCGGCAAGCCGCTGGTTGCGCGTGCGGGGGGAGCAGCCGCGCCCCTGCTCGAGATGCGCCAGGAAGGCAAGCACCCGTTCGGCGCTCAGGTCGCCGACGGCCAACCGGTCGACGGGCGTATGCGCGTCGTCGGCGACGAAAGGGAGCAGCAGGGCGAGCGTATCCCGGTAGCTGAGCTGCGTGTTGCGAGCGAGATTGCGCTCACTCACGAGATGCTCCTCGAGAAAGCGGCGCAACCAGGGTCCGAGTGCGCGGGTGTCATCCATGACCGCCTCCGTTCCCGCTCTCCGTGTAGCGCTCGAATCGCCGCGCGGCTTCCTGCAGCAATTCCGGGGTCATGCTGAGGTACACCTGGGTGGCGGCGACGCTGACGTGGCCCAGGTAGGTGGACAGCAGCGGCAGCAGGTGCTGCACGTCCGCCCCTTCGCGGTACCAAGCGGTCAGCCTGTGAACGGCGAAGGCGTGTCGTAGATCATGCAGGCGCGGTTGGTAGCGCGCCTCTGGTTCCCGGCTTACCCCGGCCGCCCGTCGCAAGTGAACGAAGGCCTTGCTGACGGTTCTGGCGGCCAGCGGCGTGCCGTCCCGGTTGACGAAGAACGGCGCTTCGCCCGTTCGGGAAGCGCCGGACGCCTGACGTTGAGCGGCGTATTCCTCCATCGCCCGGACGAGCTGCGGCCCGAGGGGCACGAAGCGGGTCTTGTCGAACTTCGTGTCGCGTACGGTGAGCAGCGCGGCCCGCAGGTCGACATCGGCCAGCGTGAGGTTGAGCGCCTCCCCGCGTCGCAAGCCGGCGCCGTACAGCACGAGGAGCAGCGTCCGGAAGGTGTGCGGCTCCAACTGGTTGACCCGTTTCCGGTAGGTCTTCGTGGCGTCGAGCAGGCGGCGCAGCTCCTCGCGCGAGTAGATGTACGGCAACGCGCACGGGAACGTCTTCGGAGCGGTGACCGGCAACGGCGAGCGGGTCGTGAGGCCGCGGCTGACCGCGTAGCGGTAGAAGCCCGTCAAGACGGAATGCTTGTAGGCCCGGTTGTTCGAGGCGGTCGCGCCGCCGTCGACGAACGCGCGTGCATCGCCGCTACGGACCTCGTCGCAGCCGACTCCGTCGCCAGCGCTACGGGAGTAGCGGCGCAACACGTACGCCTGGGCCTGGAAACGGGCGCCCTGCGCCTGCCTCCAAGCGACGTATCGATCAATCGCCGCGTGCAACGTCATGTCAGCCCCTCCAGGTCGAAATCGGCGACTTGGCGCAACCGAGCGAGGTCGACTTTGGCGTATATCGCAGTTGAGGCGGGGCTGCGGTGCCCGAGGCAGTCGCCGATCTCCTGCATGGAGAAGCCCTCCTCCAGCAACCGCTGCGCGAACGCGTGCCGTAGGGCGTGCGCCCCAGGTCGCGGGCAGTCGATGCCGCAACGCTGCATGCGGCTGCGCACGATGCTCGAAATCTTGGAGGGACTGAGCGGACCGGAAGGCGCCCGGCTGGAAAGGAAGACCTCCCGCCGGGGGTCGGTACGCGGGCGGGCGTCGCGCAGATACCGCGCAATCGCGTCTCCGACGCGGCGCGACAGCGGGAACAGGTCGGTGCGTCCAGTCTTCGGTCGGTGGACGCGGAGCGTCTCCGCGTCCCAGTTGATGTCGTCCAACCGCAGGCCACGCGCTTCGCCCGCACGCAGACCGTAAACAGAGAGGGTCAGCAGGAGCGCCCGGTCCCGTAGATCCTCCGGCTGATCGCCCTCGGTCGTTGCAAGCAGGCGCTCCAGATCCTCTGCCGACGGCCCGGCGGGGAGGGTTGCATCCCTGTAGACCCGGGGCGACCTGATCGCTGCCGCCAAACCCGGCCGGCACCAACCGCGGTCCTCGGCGAAGCGGAAGAACGCCCGCAGAGCGTCGGCGTGGTTCCGGATCGTGGCGCGGGTGCGGACGCGGCCGTCCCGCGTTTCCCTGTCGCTCGGCGCACAGTCGACGGCTTCGACCGTGATGTCGGCCAGAGTACGGTTCCCACGACAGAACCCGGACAGAAACTCGTCCGCTCGGCTGCGACGGTAGCGGATCGTGGCCTCGGACCAGCCGCGTTCGCGCCGCATGTAATCCACGAAGACCGCCACTTCGACGGAGTGCGGGTGGGACGGAGCCGCCGCGACCTGCAAGCGGTTCGCGAAGCGCAGCCAGCACGTGGCTTGCGAGACGAACCGCCGGCGGATGCCTTCGGCGTTCCCGCCCCGGCGCGCGGGGTCCTGAGAGACCCATCGCTCCGCGGCCGCTTCAACCTCGGTCGGCGCGACCTTGCCGTCTTCTCCGAGTTCCAAATAGCGTACGAGATTGACCTGCACGGCGGCGATTCCACGAAGCGTGGATGGCTTGGCGCCCTCCTCGGCGCGGTGGCTGAGGTAGGTGAGGCGGGATCGAGCGAGCGGAGCGGCAAGGTGCCGCTGAACCGTGTCGGCTCGCTTGAAGAGCTGCCCGAGGTCGAACATGACTGGATCTCCTTCCCGAAATGGTCAAGATCCAACCATGGTCGATCGACGCGTGGACTGCGGTTATGCGCTGTCGAACCGCGGTCCGGCCCGATTCAGCAAGGAGGTGGGCTACCTACAGCGCATAACGGGAAGGAGCACATAAAACGCCATATGCGCTACAGCGCATATGGCGTTCAACCTCGTTGCGGCCCGCGTGGTCGCTGAACCGCCCAGGGCGGCCCTTTGTCGTCGGAGTGCTTCAGACGACTATGCTGAGCTCAGCATAGTCGGCTTTATGCCGAGTCCGGAATTATGCCGAGTCGGTCCAGCGGGCTGCGCCTCAAGTGCTTGTGAAACCGGGAGGTTACGTCAGTTGATCGGTCTTCGAGACTCCGCATAATCGGGAGATGCTTTTTCCGGCCTGGATTGGCCTGAAAGGAGCATCTCATGACCGTTCAACGCTCGTGGACCCTCGACCGTCTGGTCGAGGCGTACACCCAGCACCAACGACGTACGCGCGGGCTGCGGCCTCGGACTCTACGTGGCCGTGCCCGGCTCGTCCAGATGCTCGTCCGGGCCGCTCTTGGGGAGGACCCGGTCGAGCCCGCCCGCCTCGCGCCGGCCGATGTGGTGGCGTTCATCACGTCGCTACGAGGCCGGTTCTCTCCCGCGTCGATGCAGACCGTGCGGTCGACGCTACGGTCGTTCTTCCAGTTCCTGCGCTTCCGGGGTTTCTGCGGCGACGAGCTCGAAGCTGCCCTTCCAGCGGTTGCCCACTGGCGCCTTGCAACGCTGCCTCGTGCCTTGACCGATCAGCAGGTCGGGCAGGTGCTGGCGTCGTTCAACGCTCCCCGTCCATGCAGACAACGGGACCATGCGATCGTGCAGTGCCTGTCGACCTTGGGGCTACGGCCCGGCGAGGTGGCCTCCCTGCGCCTGGATGACATCGACTGGCGCGGCGGCACTATCGAGGTGCCCACCCGGAAGAACCGTCGCGGCGCCATGTTGCCGCTGCCTCGCGTCCTGGGTGAGGCGTTGGTCGACTATCTGCGCGGGGAGCGCCCGGCGACCGACGAGCGACGTGTGTTCGTGAAGCACTTGGGAATGCACCGCGGCATGCCGATTTCGAGCACCGCCGTCTCCAGTGTCGTGGCCCGCGCCCTTCGCCGGGCGGCGGTCGACGCGCCGCTCGCCGGGGCGTACGTCTTCCGGCACACCGTGGCCAGCCGCATGGTGCAGCAGGGAGCCAGCCTCAAAGAGGTCGCTGACGTCCTCGGCCATCGCAGCCTCGACACCACCGCGATCTACGCCAAGCTCGATCTGCCGAGACTGCGTGAAGTCGCCCTCCCCTGGCCGGAGGTACTTCGATGACGCCCCCGAGCTTCCATCGTCTGGTCGACGACTACCTGAGGGTGCGCCGCGGTCTGGGATTCGACCTTGAATCGACCGAGTGGAAGTTGCGGGACTTCGCCACCTACGCCGACCGGATCGGTCACAGCGGCGCCGTGACGATTGAGCTCGCGGTCGAGTGGGCGCAGTCCTCCCGATCGACCAATCCGGCCCAGGCGGTACGCCGGCTCGCGGCCGTGCGACAGTTCGCGCGACACCGCGCGCTCTTCGATCCAGCGACCGAGGTCCCTCCGGTCGGGCTCCTGGGTCGCATCCCACGCCGACCGCCGCCTCACATCTACAGCGAGGCGGAAGTAGCTGCGCTGCTGCAGCAGGCAAACCGCTTGCGGCCCGAACACGGGCTGCGGGCCGCCACCTATGTCGCGTACTTCTCCCTGTTGGTCTCGACCGGCCTGCGGCTCTCCGAGGCCTGCCTTCTCACGACCAACGACGTCGACCTCGTCAACGGCATCCTCGTCATCCGCGAGACCAAGTTCCGCAAGTCCCGACTCGTTCCGCTCCATCCGTCCACGACCGAGGCACTCGCCCGCTACGCCGACCGTCGCGACGGATGTCGCGCTGCACCCAGGTCGGAGTACTTCTTCCGCACCGAGCGTTCGCCCCGACTCCAACGCCATGGCGTGGAGAAGACGTTTGCCGGGCTCAGGCAGCGTCTGGGCTGGGCCGGGCACGGACGCGCGCGCCAACCACGCATTCATGACCTTCGCCACACTTTCGTCACGCGACGGCTGCTGCGCTGGTGTCAAGACGGCGCCGACGTCGATCGCAAGATCCTCGCTCTCGCGACCTATCTCGGCCACGCCAAGGTCACCGACACCTACTGGTACTGCACCGCCGTTCCAGAGCTGCTCGGCAGCACCTCGCAGCGTTTCGAGCGATTCGCCCACCCAGCCTTGGAGCGACCGTCATGACCACCGTCGAGCGCCCGTTCCCGGCACTCCTACAGGACTTCTTTCACCGGCGCCTCATCGCACAACGTGGCGCCAGCGACCACACCATCGCCAGCTACCGCGACACCTTCGCGTTGTTGCTCGGATACGCCGCAGAGCGCACAGGACGCACGCCGTCGGCACTGACCCTCTCGGATCTCGATGCACCCATGGTCCTCAGCTTCCTCGACCACCTCGAGAGCGAGCGCGGCAATTCCGCACGCACGCGCAACCTCCGGCTCGCCGCCATCCGATCCTTCATGCGCTACGCTTCGCTGCGCGAGCCGACCCTCCTGCCGGTCACGCAACGCGTCCTCGCGATTCCGGCCAAGTGTTTCGACCGGCCCGTGCTCGGCTACTTGTCCCGTGGGGAGGTAACCGCGATCATCAACGCCCCCGACCCGTCCACCTGGAGCGGGCAGCGCGACGCCGTCCTCTTCGCCGTGCTCTACAACACCGGCGCCCGCGTCTCCGAGATTACCCGTCTACGCGTCGACGACGTCCTCCTCGATCGGGCCTCCGCCGTGCTTCTGCACGGCAAGGGACGCAAGGAGCGTGCCGTGCCGCTCTGGAAGAGCACCGCTGCACAGCTCCGGAGGTGGCTTCCCCGAATCGATCGAAGCCCCGACCGCCCCGTCTTCCCCAATCGCACAGGCCAACCCCTGTCCCGCTCCGGCGTCGAGCATCAACTGCGGGTGGCGTGCCGAAAGGCCTCCGAGCGTCACCCGTCTCTCGCGACGCGGCGCATCTCGCCCCACACGCTGCGCCACACGACCGCGATGCATCTGCTCCAGTCCGGGGTCGACATCACCGTCATTGCCCTCTGGCTCGGCCACGAGGACACAGCCACAACCCATCAGTACGTCGAAGCCGACCTGGCCATGAAGGAAGCTGCACTCCGGCGGGTGGCCGATCCTGCACCTGAGCCACTTCGCTTCACTGCCACCGACCGACTCCTCGACTTCCTCGAAGCGCTCTGATTATGTGGAGTACCGATCCATCCGAACGCCGACGCGGACGCGGTCCGCCGAGCCGACTCCGCATAATCCGGAACTCGGCATAAAGCCGATGTCGTTGCCTCCATCGTCCGCTCCGACTGCTACCGGCTGGAGCGACAGTTGCCGGGCGGGATTCGCACCCGCTGAGGAGTGGCGCCTTGTCACGGCGCACCGAATAATCCAGGCTAGGGCGGCGGGTCCGGCGGCGAGGCGCGCCCGTCTCGGCCGCGACGCAACGGCGCGCCGGGCCGTGCGGGGCCCGAGGGTCGCCGGGCTCGGGGTAGCGCGTGTTCTGGGTCCGATAAGCGGTCATCGGTTAACTCGGGCATCAGGCTACTCCAGCGTCCTCGCAACGCGAAGACCGCCTCCAGCGCCGCGATAGTCGGTGGGGTAATAGCTGCCAGCGCGGGGAACGAGGAGATTGGGGACGAGGTACCAGTTGCCGCCGTATCTCCAGCGGCGCCCACAGTCGCCCCCTGCGCAGCGCGACGTCCACTCGGACACGTTTGCGAGGAGGTCCGACAGACCGAATCTGTTGCGGCCGTAAGTACCCACGGGACAGGTGCCGGGGCGAGGGGGGGCGGTACGCCACTGGGAGCACCAAGGCTGCGAATCCTCGGCCGCCGCCGCGGTCAACTCGTCGGGAGTTGGCAGGCGGTACGGCGCCTCCGTCGTCCGGCTCAGCCAAGCCACGTACGCCTGAGCGTCGTCCCAGCTCATGCACGTGACGGGATGGCGGTCCGTCTGCGAAAAGCCGGGGTCGCGCCAGGAGTGATCCCAAAGTCCGTCGAGATCCGGGCTGACGCGTTCGCTGCGGATGTTGCGACAGGGGCTGGCTTGGCCGCCGCTGGTCGCGGAGGCGAACGCCCGGTACTCCCCGACGGTCACCTCGTAGCGGCCCAGCGCCACAGCGCTCCCGGGCAGCACCACCATTTCGGGGCACGTCTCGCAGTCCCGGAACACGTGGCCGGGGGGCCAGCGGGCGGCGCGACGCCGTTCCGCTTCGGCGCGACGCCGTGCCGCCTCAGCCCGGCGCCGCTCCGCCGCCTCCCGCTCGAGCCGCACTTCGGCGGAATCGAGCAGCTCCAGCGCCTCGCGGTAGAACTCGCCGTCCCGGCCGGCGGACGCGAGATACTGGTTCGCCGACGCGATGGCCGTCTCCGTGCGGCCGGCCGCGTAGGCCACCTGCGCGTACTCGAAGTCGAAGCCGTCTTGCAAGACGAGGTCGTGCTCCTCCTGGAGCGCGAGGACCTCGTTCATCGCCTCGAGGGAGGCAGCGGGGTCGTCGGCGGCGAGGAGCCGTTCCGCCCGCACGAGGTGGCGGTCAACGACGATCTCGGGCGGCAGTTGGAGGGTCCCGTCGCCGCGGCCGGCGCGCGTCGGCTGCTGGGTGATCGTCTGAGGGGCGTTTTGCGGGTCGACTTCTTCCACGGCAACGGTGGCTGGCGACGCCGGACTGGGGTCGGTCTCCGCCAGCGTGGAAGCGGGCGCGGCCGACGACGACGAGGCGCTCGGGTCGACGGCGGCAACCGCCTCGAGCGGCGGGGAGGCTTCGGGCACTGCCGGCGGCGGTGCGTCGGCCGTTCGAAGAAGCTCCGCCTCCGCGTCGTTCAAGTACCCCGTCGGTGACGCCCCCCGCGACTGCTGCCACTCCCGAATCGCGGCGCGGGTCCGCGGGCCGAACAGGCCGTCCGGTGTGCCGGGGTCGAAGCCCTCATTGCGGAGTCGCTGCTGAATCAGCCGTCGGGTGGACCGGCCGAGGGCGAGCGAGGCCTCGACGTCGGAGGGGTCCTGGGGGGCAGCCGCCGCCAGGGATTCCCCGACAGCAACGCCGGGCGTTGCGGCCACGCCAGCGACCACGAGCACGCACACGACGAACGCCAGCGGCAGACGGACGGTGCGCCTGACGGTTGCCATCGCTCGTCTCCTGCGCCTCTCGCCGACCAGGGGGCGTGCCGTTTCGTCGAGAGTGCGGCCCGGCTCGCCCTGGTTTCCTGCGCCGTTCTCGTCCTGGAGGACGGGCGCCGATTCCGAATCGGCCCGCCCGTCTGGATCTTCACTACCTGATCCCATCTATCTATAAAGGCGACTGAGCGGCGGAAACCGAACAGGCGCCGCGAAAATTCTTGAGATCCTCTACCAGATTCCGGCGCTGCCGGCGGCCGGCGGGCCGGACAAACGAGAGCCCTCGGGCTCCACGTCGTCGTCGGAGTTCGCGGCTCCTCGAGTGGGTCAGGCGGGTGCAGCCGGGGGGGCACGACCGCGGCGGACGGCCGAAGCGATCGACAAGTCGTGATCCGTCACAGGACCCAAGCGCTCTGGTCGCACGTGCACCAGTTGGACCACACGCCTCGAGTCGTGGCCACCGCGGCGCCGGGAGCGCTCGAGTCGGAATGAGGGGGCAGTCCGTGAGAGTCCGCCACGCCCGGCCGACGCGCGGCGACGGGGTTCCGGTCTCCGCGTCCGGCGGCGCGTGGCTCGAACGCTCGAGGCCGACCGCCGCGAGATCGGCCTGCGGCGTGGGGCCCCCACAACCGGTTGGGTTTCGCGTACCAGGTCGCCTTCGTGCGTGTGCTCGGCAGATTCCCCCAACAGACGCCCCTGGAGATCGACGGGGAGATCGAGGCGACCGGCGTGCTGGGAGTCGACGTGGACTGGGTCAACGGCAACTACCAGCGGATCCTGTTCCACAGCGTGCGAACCGCGTCGGCCGACCGAGTGCGCAGGATGGCGGCCCCACGCGGCCACCTCGCGCTGGTGTGCTTCCTGCACCAGGCGTCGCGCGACGCTCGACCAGGCCGTCGACATGTACGGCAAGCTCCTCGACCGCAACCGCAAGCTGGTCGAGGCCCGCCTCTACGGGGGCGCCGAGACGCGCTATGATGATGGTCGCGACCGTCGGGGCAAGGGAAGAGAGCACCCACGTGGCCACCGCGCAACCCGCCGTCAAGCTGAGCTACGAGCACTACTGCGCCGCGCCGGCGGACAAGCGCTACGAGCTGCTGGACGGTGAACTGATCATGGTCCCTGCCCCGAACCTCAACCACGAAAGCGTCCGGTCCCTCCTGGGACACCACCTGAGCAACCACATCATCGACCGCGGGCTCGGAAAGCTCTTCTACGCCCCCTGCGATGTGCGGCTGTCCGACAACGATGTCGTGCAGCCCGATCTGCTGTTCGTCTCCCGCGAACGGGAGCACCTGCTGAGCGGTGGCCAGTACGTGCAGGGGGCGCCCGACCTGGTGGTCGAGATCCTCTCTCCGTCGACCGCAAAGCAGGACCGGGGCAAGAAGCGGGCGCTCTACGGCAAGCACGGCGTGACGGAGTACTGGCTGGTCGACGCAGTCGCCGAGACCGTCCAGATCCATCGCCTGCAGGGCGAAATCCTCGTTCCGACCCGCACCTTCGGCCGGGAGGAGACGCTGCACTCGCCGCTACTAACGGGGCTCGAACTCCACCTGGACGACATCTTCTGCTCCTGACAGGCGAGCGCGGCAAGGAGCAACCAAGGCCGCCCCCCACCGGGGCACGTCGAGCTGCCTGACGTTGGCGCGGTCCGTAGCGCGGCGGGGATGCGGGCGGTCACGAGAACAGCAGAACGCGGTGTGCGGCTTCGCAGTCATCGTCCCCGGCCGGGCCGGCCGACGATGTCTGGTCGCTTTGCGTGGTCCTGTAGTGGCGGATGCCGTCGCACTGACGACCCCTCCTTCGAGAACTCGTCGCAGCCCGGTTCCGGCGGCTTCTCCATGGCCGGGCAGAACCTGTACCATGAAGAGTCGGACGCTCCGGAACCGGAGCGCGCCGTCCACCATCCACGACGAATCCGGGAGATCCAGCGTGGGCATACTCGACGTGCTGCGGGCGGTTCCGGCCAGACCCGCGGCCACCGACCGCGGCGACACCGACACCGTGAAGCGCATCGTGGCCGAGCTCGAGTCGCTGCCGGCCGAGCGCGCGCGCTTCCTCGCGGCCTTCGCCTACGTGCTGAGCCGGGTCGCGCACGCCGACTCGCGCATCACCGACGACGAGACCGAGGCGATGCGCGAGATCGTGCGGAAGCTGGGGCACCTGCCCGAGGCCCAGGCGGTGCTGGTGGTCGAGATCGCCAAGCACCAGGCCCGGCTGTTCGGGGGCACCGAGAACTACCTGGTGACCCGCGAGTTCCGAGAGATCGCCACCGACGAGCAGCGCCTCGAGCTGCTCGACTGCATCTTCGCGGTCGCGGCGGCGGACGGCGCCATCTGCTCCATCGAGGAGTCGCAGGCGGGGCAGATCGCCAGGGAGCTGGGGTTCACGCAGCCGGAGTACGGGTCGGCGCTTGCGGCCCACGCGGAGCATCGGTCGGTTCTGCGCTCGATGCGGGCGATGCGGGCGCCGGCGTCCTGACCGCCACCGGACTACGCGTCGGCGCTTGCGACCAGCCCCCACATCAGGGGGAAGGTCGATGCCGAGGGGTGTAGTATGCCACACACAGGATCGGAGTGGAACGCGACAGCCGCAAACTGATTCGACTGCTGGAACGGGACGGCTGGGTCCGCGTGGCCGTCCGGGGCAGCCACTGGCAGTTCAGGCGTCCGGATCGTGCAGGCCGCATCACGGTCCCGCACCCGAATCGGAACATCAAGCGTGGCACGCTCGCCTCGATCTACCGACGGGCGGGGTGGGGTCCGGGGAGGGGTTGAGATGCGCTACGTGGCATTCGTGCACGACGACGACGAGCCCGGATTCGGCGTCAGCTTTCCTGATTTCCCCGGCTGTATTTCCGATGGCGACACCGTCGATGACGCGCTCCGCCGCGGGGCCGAGGCGCTCGCGTTTCACGTCGACGGCATGATGCACGATGGAGAGTCCATTCCCCAGCCGCGCTCACTTCACGACATCAAGGCGGATGACAGCTTGGCTGGGTGGCGGGATGGGGCGACGATTGCGTTCGTCTCGCTCATTCTCGACAGGGGTTCTCCGCGCCGCATCAATGTCTCCCTGGATTCGGGCCTTCTGCACGCGATCGATGATGAGGCGAAGCGGCGCGGAATGACCCGCTCGGCGTTTCTCACGAGCGCCGCCCGTAACGAAATCGAAGGGCGCTGACTGCTCGACCTCGACCTTCGAAGAGCACTACACCGACACCCACGGCTATACCGAGATCAATTTCGCCAGGGAGCTGGGGTTCACGCAGCCGGAGTACGCGTCGGCGCTTGCGGCCCACGCGGAGCATCGGTCGGTTCTGCGCTCGATGCGGGCGATGCGGACGCCGGCGTCTCGACCGCCGCGGGCGCCGGCGCGACCGCCTCCCGCGCCCGGGGCTTGGCGTCGAGCAGGACCGAGATCCACCGCAGGTCGTCGGTGTTCTCGAACGCGATCTTGAAGGTCATCGTGATCGGCACCGCGAGCAGCAGGCCCATCGGCCCCCACACCCACCCCCAGAACACCAGCGACAGGAACACCACCAGCACCGACATCCCCAGCCTGCGGCCCAGCAGGGTCGGCTCGAGGATGTTGCCGAAGACGATGTTGAGGGCCACGTAGCCCGAGGCGACGACCAGTGCGCGGCCCAGGTCGACCTGCACGAGGGCCAGCACCGAGGGGCCGACCGCGGCGACGATGGACCCGATGTTCGGGATGTAGTTGAAGAGGAACGCGACCAGCCCCCACATCAGGGGAAAGTCGACGCCGAGGGTCCAGACCCAGGCGAACGCGAGGAACCCGGTGCCCAGGCTGACCACGGTCTTGACGGCCAGGTACTTCTGGACCTGCTGGGCCATCTGGCCGAGCCGCTCCAGGTTGGCCCCCCGGTCGCCGAACGCCACGCGCAGCTTGTGCCGGAACCCGGCCGCCTCGATCAGGATGAAGATGACCGCGAGGAGGACGAGGAACGCGTCCTGCAGCAGCCCGGCCAGCGCTCCCAGGGTGCCGCCGAGCAGGTTGACCACCGCCGAGGGGTTGACGAGCTCGAACGGCGTCCGGTCGGCGAAGGGCAGGTTGGCGTCTTCGGCCCAGACGCGGAGCCGGTTGGTCAGCTCCTCGAACCGTTCGTTGTACTGGGAATCGGCGACGACCTGGGCGAACTCGCCCACCGACTGCCCCACCACCACCCCGAGCACGCTGACGACCCCGGCCGCGGCGAGGACCGTCAGCATGACGGCCAGCCACGTCGGTACCCGGTTGCGCTGGAGCCACGCCATGACCGGCAGGCTGACGACGGCGATGAACAGCGCGCTCAGGAACGGCAGCAGGATCTCGCTCGCCTCGCGCAGCCCCGCCACCACGACGATCGCGCTCGCGGCCACCACCAGGAAGCGCATCGCCCGGCGCGGCAGCAGCTCCTCGCGGCCCATGCGTCGCCCCCCCGCTCACCGCGGCTCGAACCCGGTCAGCGCGAACCGGTCGCGCTCGTCCACCCACTGCCCGCGCACGGTCAGCCCGGCCGCGGCCCCGAGCTCGCGCACGCCGTCCGTCCGGAACTTGTACGAGCTCTCGGTCCAGATCGACTCCCCCGCCGCGAAACGGACGGAGCAGCCAGCGCCGGGCAGGTCGACGGTCTGCGCCTGCAGGCTCTCCAGGTGCATCTCCATGCGCGACTCCGCCGCGTTCCAGACGGCGCGATGCGCGAACCGCTCGAGATCGAAGCTCGCCCCGAGCTCGCGGTTGAGGCGCCCGAGCACGTTCAGGTTGAACGCCGCGGTCACCCCCAGGGGATCGTCGTAGGCGGCCACCAGCTCCGCCTCGGGCTTCACGAGGTCGGTGCCGAGCAGGAACCGGTCGCCCGGCCGCAGCGCCGACCGCACGCCACCGACGAACGCGCGGCTCTCGGCGGGGTCGAGGTTGCCGATGTTCGATCCGAGGAACGCGGCCAGCATGGAGCCGTCGCCCCGCCGGCCCGCCGCAATGCGGTCGAGCCCGTCCTCGTAGGTCGTCTCGTGGCCGGTCACCGGCAGGTCCGGCCACCGGGACAGCGTCCGGGTGGCGAGGTCGAGGGCCGTCGCCGACACGTCGACGAGCTCGACCCGCAACGGAACCCCGGACCGCACCAGCGGCCCAAGCAACTGCGCCAGCTTCTCGCCGCTGCCCGCCCCCAGCTCGACGACGGTGAGCGGCGCCGCGAGGCCGGCCCCCATCTCGCCGGCGTGCGCGGCCAGCAGCCGCTGCTCGGCGCGGGTTATCCGATACTCGGGCAGCGCGCAGATCGCCTCGAAGAGCCGCGACCCCAGCGCATCGTACAGGTACCGGGGCTGCAGCTGCTTCCGGGGGAGGCCCAGATCGCGCCGCACGTCGGCCGCAAGGCGGTCGCGGACCGCCACCGCCCCGGTCACCGCGGCAGGTCCTCCACGCAGCGGAACCCCGCGTACATGAACGGGTAGTGCGGCCGGAACCAGTTGCGCAGGCTGCGCCGGACGAGGCCCGTCGCGGTGACCGGCGACGCGCCCTTGATCACGTAGTGCAGCCCGTCGAAGAAGTCGGCGGAGTACTCCGGGTACGAGGCCATCGGGGCGAACCCGGGGAACCCGTCGAACACCGTCGAGGTCCACTCCCACCCGTTGCCGACGAGGTCGTGCACGCCCCACGCGCTCGCGCCGGCGGGGAACGAGCCGACCGGCGCCGGGTCCCATCCCCGGAAGCCGAAGTTGCCGCGGGTCGCGTCGGGCGGGGCGTCGCCCCACGGATGCGGGCGCTCGACGCCGTCCGGGGCACCGTGGGCGGCGCGGTGGAACTCGGCCTCGGTCGGCAGGCGCGCCCCCTTCCACCGCGCGTACGCGGCAGCCTCCGCGTGGGTGACCCAGACCGGCCACGCCGGCGGCAGCGGCACCGTCTCGAACATCCCCCGCCACGCCCAGGCGTCGCCGTCGCGCGCCCAGAACGTCGGATGCCCCACCCCGGCCGCCTCGCGCCACGCCCAGTCCGTCTCCGTCCACCACCGGCGGTCCGCGTAGCCGCCCGCCTCGACGAACTCGAGAAACGCCTGGTTGGTCACGTTGTGCCGGTCGACGGCGAACGCGGGCACGTCGACGGCCAGGGCCGGGAACTCGTTGTCCCAGCCGAACGGAATCTCGTCCCGCTCGGCCCCCAGCGTCGCCCGGCCGGCCGGAATGGAGACCCGGTCGACGGCGGGGGCCGCGCCCGCGGTGACCACCTCGGCCTCGGGGCGCCGCTTCAGGGCCGGCGGCAACCGGTGCCACATGTACGCCAGGGTCTCCTGGTGCAGCTCCTCGTGCTCGATCAGGGTGAACACGGCCTGGCCGCGGTGCAGCACCGGGTGCCCTTCGCGCTCGACGTCGGCGTGCTCGAGCGCGTCCACGATCATCCGGTCGGCCTCGGCCGCGTACTGCCGGACGGTCTCGCGGCTGGGCCAGGACGCGACCGCGGCCCCGTCGGCGGCGGCCCGATCCTCGGGGTCGATGCCGCGGGCGAAGAGCCTCTCGAGCCCGGCGTCGACCCCCGGCCGGCCGAGCCCGCGCTTGATGAGGGTGTTCACGCTGAACGCCGGGATGTGCCCCTCGTAGAACACCACGGGATGGCGGAGGGGTATCGGCTGCTCGTAGTAGGCGTCGAGGCTCAAGAGGTCGAAGAGTCCCGCGGTCCGTTCGCGGGTGTTCCGGAACCAGGTGATGGCGGCCTCTCTGTCGACCACCGGCTGACGCGCCCGATGCATTGCGTAAGGTCCTCCCAGGAGCCGGCGTCCGGAGAAGCGGCGCACGGCCGTGAAAGGGTACCACAGCAGCCCGCGGCCGGAAGCCCCGCGGCGGGCGGCCGGCGGGGCGCCCGCAACGGGTCCGCCGGGCCGCGAACACCGGTGTGGTAGCCTGAAACACGACCCGGGAACGCTTCGGGTCCGCGGCGCGCAGGCCCCGCGGACCCGCGGCACGCAGGCCCCGGCGGACCCGCGGCGCGCAGGCCCTGCGGACGCGGACGGCGCGCGTCGCTGCGAAAGTGGCGGAATTGGCAGACGCGCCGGATTTAGGATCCGGTGGCCGAGAGGCCGTGGGGGTTCGAGTCCCCCCTTTCGCACCACTCCGGATGAGATGAATGAAGGCATGAAGGCGGGAATCACCGAGCTGAGCGAGACACGGCGGCGCATCGACGTCGAGGTCCCCGCGGCCGACGTCGATGCCGCGATAGACCGGCTGACCCGGCGCCACCGCGGGCGCGCCCGCCTGCCCGGCTTTCGCCCCGGCAAGGCGCCGCTGCACATCGTGCGGCAGCGTTTCAAGGAGGACATCCTGCACGACGCCGCGGGCGACCTCGTTCCGGCCGCGGTCGAATCGGCGTTGCAGGAGCACGGGGTGAGCACCATCGACACCCCCGACGTGCGCGAGGTGTCGATCGACGAGGGGCAGCCGCTCAGGTTCCACGCCCTCTTCGAGGTGATGCCGCCCATCGGCGAGCTCGACTACGACGCCCTGACCCTGCGGCGCCGGCCCGTCACCCCCGACGCGGGGGCCGAGGAGCGCGCGCTCGAGCAGCTCCGGCTGCGGGCGGGCCGCGTCGTGCCGGTCACCGACCGTCCCCTCGAGGCCGGCGACATCGCGACCCTGGACCTCGCCCGCACCGCGGCCGGCGACGAGGGCCGCCCCCCCGGACGCGACGAGCCGCCCCGGCGGGCGACGGTCGAGCTCGGCGCCGAGGGCAACCCGCCGGGGTTCGACGCCGAGATCGTCGGCCTGAGCGTCGGCGACTCGAAGACCTTCGAGCTGGCCTATCCGGACGACTGCCTGCCGGCCGAGCTCGCCGGCAAGCGCGTGACCCACGCGGTGACGGTGCGCGAGCACCACCGCCGCGAGCTCCCCGACGCCGACGACGCGTTCGCGAAGTCGGTGGGCGACTTCGACTCCCTCGAGTCGCTGAAGACCCGCATCGCCGACGACCTGCGGCGCGAGGCCGAGATCGAGACCCGGCGCGGCGTGCGCCGCGACCTCCTGCGCCAGCTCGCCTCGCGGCTGACGGTCGACGTGCCCGACGCCCTCGTCGAACGCGAGATCGCCCGGCGCCTCGAGCAGGTCGCGGCCTCGATGGCCCGGCAGGGCATGGACCCCCGGACCGCCGCCGTCGACTGGGACGCCCTGCGCGAGGAGCAGCGCGCCCCGGCCCTCGAGGCGGTGCGCGCCTCGCTGGTGCTCGACGAGGTGGTGCGGCGCGAGGAGCTGAGCGTCAGCGACGAGGACGTCGACCAGGAGGTGGCGCGGCACGCGGAGCGGCTGGGCCAGACCCCGGCCGCGGTGCGGGCCCGGATCGAGAGCGACGACGGCATCGCCCGGCTCACGGAGACCATGCGCCGCGAGAAGGCGATTGACTTGCTGATGTCGCGTGCTACCATCGTGACGGCCTGAGCGCGCGCTCTCGTTTCCAGCCGCCATTTCCCCCGACCGCGACGCAACCATCCGTGAGATGAACCCGTGGGCACCGTATCGTGGCGTTGCCACGCGCCTCGACCCCCGGCGCCGGAGAGGGAGAGTCTGACACCAGACGCGCAACCGACATGCCCGAGGCCCACAACCAGCTGATTCCCGTCGTCGTCGAGCAGACCAACCGGGGCGAGCGCGCCTACGACATCTACTCGCGCCTGCTGAAGGACAGCATCATCTTCATCGGCACCCCCATCGAGGACTCGATCGCGAACGTCGTCATCGCCCAGATGCTGTTCCTCGAGGCGGAAGACCCCGACCGCGACATCGTCCTCTACATCAACAGCCCGGGCGGGTCGATCTCGGCGGGGCTCGCGGTCTACGACACCATGCAGTTCATCAAGCCCGACGTCCAGACCTACTGCATCGGCCAGGCGGCGTCGATGGCGGCGGTGCTGCTGGCGGCCGGGGCCCGCGGCAAGCGCTACAGCCTGCCCAACTCCCGCATCATCATCCATCAGCCCCTCATGTCGGGGCTGGCCGGGCAGGCGAGCGACATCGACATCCACGCCCGGGAGATCATCCGGATGCGGACGCGCCTCAACGAGCTGCTGGTGACGCACACCGGCCAGGACCTGGCGCGGATCGAAGAGGACACCGAGCGCGACTACATCATGACGGCGGACCAGAGCCGCGAATACGGTATCATTGACGAAGTGGTCAGACAGCGCGGCTGAGGGGGTCTCCGACGAATCAGCGCGGCCCCCGAGAGGCCGAGACGCCCCGCCTGACAGGGCGTGACGAGGGGCCACACCGGCAGCAGGCGACCGAGAAAGCCACCGCGTGTCGGGGGACTACCGGGCCGGTCGCGTGCCGCGGCGGCGTTCCCCACGGGGCGCCTGCCGCCAGCGGGTGGACTCGCCTCGCTCGGCCGGGTGTTGGGTGACAGATGGCCAAGAAAACCGGTGAGCCGGAAATCCTGCGCTGCTCGTTCTGCAACAAGGACCAGAACGACGTCCGCAAGCTGATCGCCGGTCCGACCGTCTTCATCTGCGACGAATGCGTCGAGGTCTGCAACGACATCATCGCCGACGACAGCCGCTTCGAGGCGCGCGGCACCCGGTCGTCGCTCCCGGTGCCGCAGGAGATCAAGAAGTTCCTCGACGACTACGTGGTCGGCCAGGAGCAGACGAAGAAGAAGCTCGCGGTCGCCGTCTACAACCACTACAAGCGGGTCGAGATACAGAAGCAGTCGCGCAACCGCAACGACACTGAGCTCACCAAGTCGAACATCCTGCTCATCGGCCCCACCGGCACCGGCAAGACCCTGCTCGCCCAGACCCTCGCCAAGCTGCTGTCGGTCCCCTTCACCATCGTCGACGCCACCACCCTGACCGAAGCCGGCTACGTCGGCGAGGACGTCGAGAACATCGTCCTCAAGCTGCTGCAGGCGGCGGGCGGCGACATCGAGAAGTGCCAGCAGGGCATCATCTACATCGACGAGATCGACAAGATCTGCCGCAAGGACGAGAACCCCTCGATCACCCGCGACGTCTCCGGCGAGGGGGTCCAGCAGGCGCTGCTGAAGATTCTCGAGGGCACGGTGGCCAACGTGCCTCCCCAGGGCGGCCGCAAGCACCCGCACCAGGAGTTCTTCCAGATCGACACCGGCAACGTGCTGTTCATCTGCGGGGGCGCCTTCGTCGGGCTCGATCAGACGATACAGCGCCGGGTGGGCCGCAAGATGCTCGGGTTCGGCGCCGACATCAAGACCTCGCGCGAGCGCGACCTCGGCACGACCCTCGAGCTCGTCGAGCCGGAAGACCTCATCCGCTACGGGCTCATCCCCGAGTTCGTGGGGCGGCTGCCGGTCATCGGGGCCCTGCACGAGCTCGACAAGCCGGCCCTGATGCAGATTCTCACGCAGCCGCGCAACGCGATCACGCGGCAGTACGAGCGGCTGTTCGAGTACGAGAACGTCAAGCTTCAGTTCACCGACGACGCGCTCGAGGCGATCGCCGAGTCGGCCCTCGATCGCAAGATCGGCGCGCGCGGCTTGCGGATGATCATCGAGGACCTGATGCTCGACATCATGTACACCCTCCCGGGCCAGAAGAAGGTCCGCGAGTGCGTGATCACGCGTGAGGTCGTGCAGGCCAAGGGCGATCCGATCACCGTCATCGAAAAGGCTGGTTGATGGAAGTCTACGAAACCCTCCCCATCGTGCCGCTGCGGGACGTCGTCGTCTTCCCGCACATGATGATTCCGTTCGTCATCGGGCGGCCGTCGTCGACGCAGGCCCTCGAGCACGCCCTGATGAAGGACAAGCGGATCTTCCTCGCGGCGCAGCAGCTCGCGGTGGTCGACGACCCCAAGCCGACGGACATCTACACGATGGGCTGCATCGCCAACATCGTGCAGAGCCTGAAGCTGCCCGACGGCAACATCAAGGTCCTCGTCGAGGGCCTCGAGCGGGCGCGGGCGGTGGAGTGGAAGGAAGACAAGGGGTTCTACCGGGTCGTGGCGAAGCTCCTGCCCAAGCCCGAGGACGGCGGCGAGGAGGTCGAGGGCGCGATGAGCCGCGTCGTCTCGCTGTTCGAGCAGTACGTGAAGCTGTCGAACAACCTGCACTACGACGCGATGATCGCGGCCGTCCGGGTCGACGACGCCGGCAAGCTGGCCGACACCATCGCCGCCCATCTCGGGGTGGGGGTCGAAGAGAAGCAGAACCTGCTTGAGATCGTCCCGCCCCTCGGGCGCCTGGTGCGCATCGCCAGCCTCCTCGAGGCCGAGGTCGACAAGCTGCAGGTCGACCGCCGCATCCAGTCCCGCGTGAAGAAGCAGATGGAGAAGGCGCAGAAGGAGTACTACCTCAACGAGAAGATGAAGGCGATCCAGAAGGAGCTGGGCCGCAAGGAGGACAAGGGCAGCGAGCTCGACGAGCTGAAGAAGAAGATCGAGGACTCGCGGATGCCCAAGGAGGTCGAGGAGAAGGCCGTCCAGGAGCTGAAGCGGCTCGAGGGCATGCCCCCGATGTCGGCCGAGGCGACGGTCTCGCGGAACTACCTCGACTGGCTCATCGCGGTGCCTTGGCACAAGAAGTCGCGAGAGAGCCGGGACCTCAAGAAGGCCGAGGCGATTCTCAACACCGACCACTACGGCCTCGAGAAGATCAAGGACCGCATTCTCGAGTTCCTCGCCGTCCGCACCCTCGTCCGCAAGCCGAAGAGCACCATCCTCACGTTCACCGGCCCCCCGGGGGTCGGCAAGACGTCGCTCGCGAAGTCGATCGCCCGCGCCACCAACCGCAAGTTCGTCCGCCTGTCGGTCGGCGGGGTGCGCGACGAGGCCGAGATCCGCGGGCACCGCCGCACCTACATCGGGGCGTTCCCCGGCCAGATCATCCAGATGATCAAGAAGGCCGGCACCATGAACCCGGTGTTCCTGCTCGACGAGGTCGACAAGATGTCGATGGACTTCCGGGGAGATCCGTCGGCCGCCCTTCTCGAGGTGCTCGACCCCGAGCAGAACCACACGTTCCTCGACCACTACCTCGACGTCGAGTACGACCTGTCGAACATCATGTTCGTCTGCACCGCCAACGTGCTGCACACCGTCCCCCAGGCCCTCCGCGACCGCATGGAGGTGCTGCAGCTCGCCGGCTACACCGAGCTCGAGAAGATCGAGATCGCCCGCACGTTCCTCGCCCCGAAGGCGGTGAAGGCGACGGGGCTGACCGACAAGAACATCCAGTTCAAGGACGAGGCGTTCGAGACCATCATCCGGCGCTACACGCGCGAGGCGGGGGTCCGCAGCCTCGAGCGCGAGGTCAACACCATCTGCCGCAAGGTGGCGCGCAAGGTGGTCATCGAAGGCAAGAAGTTCTCGGAGGCGATCGCGGGCGAGCAGATCACCGGGTACCTGGGGGTCCCCCGCTACCGGCCGACGACGGCGGAAGAGAAGAACGAGGTCGGCATCGCGACGGGGCTCGCATGGACCGAGGCCGGCGGCGAGCTGCTGATGACCGAGTCGACCCTGATGCCCGGCAAGGGCCGGCTGACCCTGACCGGCAAGCTCGGCGACGTGATGCAGGAGTCGGCCCAGGCCGCGATGAGCTACGTGCGGTCGAAGGCCGAGGAGTTCGGCATCCAGAAGGACTTCCACCGGCGCACGGACGTCCACGTCCACGTGCCCGAGGGGGCGATTCCCAAGGACGGGCCATCGGCCGGCATCACCCTGGCGACGGCGCTCGTGTCGAACCTCGCCAGCGTGCCCACGCGGCGCGACGTGGCGATGACCGGCGAGATCACCCTGCGGGGCAAGGTGCTGCCGATCGGCGGGGTCAAGGAGAAGATACTGGCCGCCCACCGGGCGGGGGTGAAGACCATCATCCTCCCCAAGGACAACGAGAAGGACCTCGCGGACGTGCCCAAGACGGTGCTCGACGTCCTCGAGCTGCACCTCGTCGAGTCGATGGACGAGGTGCTGAAGATTGCCCTCGCCGAGCCGCTGGTCTCGCTGCTCTCGGCCCGGGACGACGTCGAATCGGCAGCCGCCTCGGACGGCGGCGTGATGCACTAGGAGCGCGGACCCGGCGTCGCCGTGAGAACCCGCGAAGGCGTCGGCTCCACCCGCTTGGCCATTCTCGTTGCAGGAACGCCTGAACCCGGGTCGCCGGTCGCCGGCGGATGAAGATCCACACCGCGGAGTTCGTCACCAGCGTCGGCCCCGACAGCCCGCTTCCCGACCCGCGGCTTCCCCAGGTCAGCCTCATCGGCCGGTCGAACGTCGGCAAGTCGACCCTGATCAACGCCCTCGCGCGCCGCAAGATCGCGCGCGCCGGCGGCGCCCCCGGCACCACCCGCCTCCTCAACGTGTACCGCCTCGTGCTCGCCCGGCGCCGCGGCGAGCTGCTGCTGATCGACCTGCCCGGCTACGGCTACGCCCGCGGCGGGGCCGAGAGCACGCGGGTCTTCGACCGGCTCACCGAGCGCTACTTCCGCCAAGAGCCGGCGTCGGCCGATGACCGGGCCAGCCAACCCGGCGTCGCGGACACGCCGGCGCCGCGGGGACCCAAGGGGGCGATCCTGCTCGTCGACGCACGGCACCCCGGGCTCGAGAACGACCGGAGCGCCCTCGGCTGGCTGACCGGGCTCGATCTGCCCCTCGTCGTCGCCGCGACCAAGACCGACCGCCTCGCCCGGTCCGCCCGCCGCGCCAGGCTGCGGGCGCACGAGAAGGCGCTGGCCCGCCCGGTGCTGCCGATCTCGGCGAAACACGGCGACGGCCTGCCCGAGCTGTGGGCGGCGCTGCTCGCCCTCGCCGCCGGCGCGCCGCCCCCGAAGGCGGGAGACGACCACGTGCGGCCGGCGGGATGAGACGCGTCCTGCCTAATGGACGCTTGGCGGGGTTTCCGGTCAGTCCGAAGCTCGCTACGCCCGGAGCCTCAACCGGCAGGCGCAGGCGGCAGCGGCGACAGGCCGACGGCGGTCAGAGCCTGCTCGACGGCCTGCTGGACGGCGGTGCCGGCCGCGAGGTCCGCCGCGGCCTGGCGGATGACCTCGGCGGCCACCGGGAACGACGTGGTCCGGGGCATCAACTCCGTCAGCGCGCGGAAGAAGATCCGCTCGATCTGCTCACGGCTCGACGCGCCGGCGCCCTCGACCGTGAGCTGGGTGACCAGGTTCGTCCCCCCTTCGATGGCGAGATAGAACGCGTGGCTCAGAATCGTCGAGTTCCAGTGCGCGGCGCCGTAACAGCAGACCTGGCGCCAGTTGACCAGCTCTCCGTTGAAGAAAAGGGCCCCGGAATAGGTGTAGAACCGGTCGTCGATGATCACCACCGCGAACTCCCAGCGGGCGGGATAGGCCGGCGAGTCGAGGTTCGACCAGGGATCCGACAGCGATCGCAGGGTCCCGGCCGCGTACTCGCTGCTGTACTCGTAAGTGCCCGCGGCCCCGGCCGCTTCGCGGAAGAACCCGGTCGAGACCGCGAAGATGTCGGAGTAGGCTTCGTGGATGCCCCCCCGCCCGTCGTGCGCCAGAACGAACCGGCCGTCCTCGCTGCACAGGGCCGGGACCGGCACCCACTCGTCGGGCTCGACCTCGATGGGGAAGGTGGTCTCGGCGCAGGTATGCGTCTCGCCCTCCCACTCGAAGCTCGGCGGGCCGAGGCGGGCGAGGTCGCCCAGTCGGGAACGGAGGCCCCCACCCGTCCGTTGACTGACGGCGAACCGGGTCAGGCCGTGCATCAGCTCGTGGGCGACGGTGTGCAACGCGACGCGCGGCTGCGTCTCCTCCGAGCCGGGCACGCGGCGCTGACCGAAGACGTAGACGCCAGCGCCCTCCGGACCGAATGGCGGATACCAGGCCACCGCGTTACGGAATCGGTTGTTCACGATGCCGACGATGCGCCCGTTCCGGCCGTCGAGCCCCTGCCACCCGTGCCGCTGCGCGAAGTAGTCGTAGGTCCAGCCCATGTGCACGTGGCCGTCGACCACCGCCGCGTCGCCCCAGTCGTTGTCGCGGTCGGCCGCGATATCGCTCGACGTCCAGCGCTGAACGCGAAACGGCCCCGGTTCAACCAACGCCATGAGCCGTTCCACGTCGAAGCCCGCGTCGAGGGTCACGATCTCGCCCGGCCGGAGACGGTCGCGGGCCTCGTACCGGCCGCTCTCCTCCGTCGCGCTGATCTTCTTCATGTCGCCGAGAAACCCGGCGCCGGCCCCCACGGCGGACTGCGTCGCGAACGCCGCCTCCCTGTGCACGACGGCGCCGTCGGCGGCGGACACGAAGTAGGTGTAGGCGTCCTCTGCCATCAGGGGATACGTCAACTCGTACGAGCCGCCGAGCAACGGCAGAATGACCAGATCCGACGACAGGCGGTCCACCGGCCTCGCCCCGCTCCGCTGCACCAAGCGGCTCGCGGCGTCGGCGACGGTCAGCACCGGCGAGGTGTCGATGTCGATATCCGTGTAGAGGGTGCCGAAGAGCGAGACCGTCGCGCCCTGGTCGAGCTGCCGCGACACGCCGCCGCCATGCACCTGCACGCCTCCAAAGAACTGCGCGAGGTATTCGTGGGAGCGCCCCGGCAGGGTGCGGTCGGCCTGGCGGGACACGACGACGAGCTCGCCCGTCCGCGTCATCCCGTCGACGGTCGCATCCCACTGCCGCAGCTCGTCGACGTCGGTCGAGTAACCGACCGCCACCGACACCTCTCCCGGCGACAGCTGCGCGGCTGCCGGCCGGCCCGTGGCCAGAATCACGACCCCTGCCAGGGTCGACACCATGACGAGTCTTGGAGCGGTATGCACTCTCCGGTCTCCTCGGTTCAAGTCGGGGCGGCGACGCAATTCGACGGCGCGACGGTCCGGGTTCTCGCCACCGGCACCCCTCACTCCCATCCTACGCCGGAGAACGCGGGGGCCACAACCGACCGGCCGCCGGGAGCCGGCGGCGGCTCCGAAGGCAGCACGGGGCGGGGAACCGGTATACTTGAGGGTCGGACTCGGGTGTCCGGCCCTCGCGCCGGACGGGTCCGCCGACAGGAGACAGCCACCATGCAATGGACGCGTCAGGGCATCGCCGCCGCAGTCCTCGTGCTCGCCGTCGCCACGGCGGCGGCGGGACAGGACGGCCGCGAGGTCTTTCCCTTCCCCGTCACCACGTTCGAGCTCGACAACGGGCTCACGGTGGTCGGCGTCGACTACGACAGCCCGGGCATCGTCGCCTACTACACGGTGGTGCGCACCGGCTCGCGCAACGAGGTCGAGCCGGGCTTCTCCGGCTACGCGCACTTCTTCGAGCACATGATGTTCCGGGGCACCGAGAAGTATCCGACCGAGGCCTACAACGCCGTCGTCAAGCGCATCGGTGCCGACTCGAACGCGTTCACGACCACCGACTGGACCACCTACTACATCGTGGCGAGCTCGGACGCGCTGGAGACCATCGTCGACCTCGAGTCCGACCGCTTCCGCAACCTCCGCTACTCCGAGGAGGACTTCCGCACCGAGGCCGGCGCCATCCTCGGCGAGTACAACCTCAACTTCTCCAACCCGGTGTCGCTGCTGCGCGAGAGGCTGCACGACCTCGCGTACACGACGCATCCGTACAAGCACACGACGATCGGCCTCCTCGAAGACATCCGGGAGATGCCGAACCACTACGACTACAGCCTGCAGTTCTACGACCGCTACTACCGGCCCGAGAACTGCATCGTCGTCGTGGTCGGCGACTTCGACCAGGCCGAGCTCGAGCGGCTCGCCCGCGCGTACTACGGCGGCTGGGAGCGCGGGGGCTTCGAGCCCGAGATTCCGCCCGAGCCGCCCCAGACCGAGGCGCGCTCCGCCCGCATCACGTGGCCCAACCCGACCCTGCCGTTCCTGATGATGGGCTATCACGCGCCGGCGTTCTCGGACCGGCGCATCGACATGCCCGCCCTCGACGTCCTCTCGCAGCTCCTGTTCTCGCAGACCTCGCCCCTCTTCCGCAGGCTGTACCTGGAGGAGCAGGTCGTCGACGCGCTGCAGGGAGGTGCCCTCGACAGCCGCGACGCGCCGCTCTTCACGATCATCGCGCGCATCACCGACCCGGAGCGGACCGAGTACGTGCGCGACGCGGTCATCGCCGAGATCGAGCGGCTGAAGACCGAGCCGGTCGACGAGGCGGTTCTCGCCGCCACCAAGTCGCACATGCGCTACGCCTTCGCGATGGGGCTCGACAATCCGGGGGCCGTCGCGCAGACGATCGGGCACTACCTGCAGCTCACGCGGGACCCGGAGACCGTGAACCGGGTCTACGCGCTCTATGACGCGGTGTCGCCGGACGACATCCGGATGGTGGCCGAGCGCTACTTCGCCGACGCCAACCGGACGGTGGTCATCCTGACTCAGGAGGAAACCCGATGACGGCCCCGGTCCAGTCTCGACGCCCCCGCGCAATGCTGGCGCCCCTCGCCGCGGCCTGCCTCGTGCTCGCGGCGGCCGCGGCCGGCCCCGTCGGCTCGGCCGCGGGCCAGGCCGACTCGGCCCTCGTCACGCTGCCCGTGCCCGGCTCGCCGCTGGTGACCCTGCGCATCGGGTTCCGGACCGGCTCCATCGACGATCCCGAGGGCAAGAACGGCCTCAACGCGCTGACCGCGCTGACGATGGGGCGCGGCGGCACCGAGGCGATGACCTACGAGGCGATCACCGAGGCGCTGTACCCGTGGTCCGCGTCGATCCGGGCGCAGTTCGACAAGGAGACGACGGTCATCGTCGGCGAGGTGCACCGCGACCACCTCGACCCGTTCTTCGATCTCGTCCGCGACCTCGTGGTCGCGCCGCGGTTCGACCCCTCCGACTTCGAGCGGAACCGCGACTTCCTCACCAACACCGTCGTGTCGACGCTGCGGGGCAGCGACGACGAGGAGCTCGGCAAGGAGGCCCTCAACGCGCTGCTCTACGCGGGGCACCCCTACGCCGCCCCCGCCGCCGGCACCGAGCGCGGCCTGGCCGCGCTGACCCTCGACGACGTGCGGGCTTTCCACCGCGAGCAATACACGCGGGGGCGGGCCCTCGTCGGGGTCTCCGGCGGCTACCCTGCCGGGTTCGCGGCGCGGGTCGAGCGGGAGCTGCTCGCCCGCCTGCCCGAGGGAGGCGCCGAGCCCGCGACGCTGCCGGCCCCACGGGCCCTCGACGGCATCGAGCTGCTGCTGGTGGACAAGGCCGCCATCGCCACCGCGATCTCCATCGGCTTCCCCATCGACGTCACCCGCGCCGACGACGACTTCTACGCCCTGATGGTCGCCAACTCCTACTTCGGCGAACACCGCACGTTCAACGGCCTCCTGATGAACAAGATGCGCGGGATGCGGGGCCTCAACTACGGCGACTACTCGTACATCGAGCACTTCGTCCAGGACGGCGGGTCGCGCCTGCCGGTGCCGAACATCCCGCGGCGGCAGCAGTTCTTCAGCATCTGGATCCGGCCGGTGCCGCACCACAACGCCCACTTCGCGCTGCGCCAGGCCCTGCGCGAGCTGCGCGTCCTCGTCGACGAGGGCCTGTCCGCGGCCGACTTCGAGGCCACGCGCGAGTTCCTCGTCAACTACTCGAAGCTCTACGTGCAGACGGGCAGCCGACGCCTCGGCTACCACATGGACTCGGCCGCGTACGGCGCCGGGTACTTCATCGACGAGATCCAGCGCCGGCTGCCGGAGCTGACCGTCGACGAGGTCAACGCCGCCATCCGCCGCCACCTGCAGGCGGACGACCTCGCGGTCGCCGTGGTCACGCGCGACGCCGCGGCGTTCCGCGACCGCCTGCTCGCGAACGAGCCGTCGCCGCCCGCCTACAACGCCGCGGTGACCGAGGCGATCCGCGCCGAGGACGCGCTGATCGAGCAGTTCCGGCTCGACGTCGACCCGGAGCGGGCGCGTGTCGTCCCGGTCGAGGAGATGTTCCGCGAGGTCTCCCCGGCGCCTTCAGGACAGTGATCGACATGAGGCTCTCGAGCTCGCCATCGACCCCGACCGGGTGCGGGTCGTACCCGTCGACGAGACGTTCCGCGACGTTCCCCCGGCGCCTTCAGGACCGCGATCGACACGAGGTTGCCGACTGCGTCCGGGCGCGGCCCTTTCTGCGGCTTCGCGCGCGTGGCGCACGGCCAGGCAATCGACCGTCGGTGTCCTGAACCGGTCCACGAGCGCCTGGACGCCCCGTAGATTCCATCGACAAGCTCCGACAGCGCCGCCAGGCGGTTCGGCACGAGATCGTGCCGGCGTTCACGCCCCGGCCTCCCGCGTGCCAAGATGCCCGACGCCTTTCAGACCACGACCGTTCTGCTCGGAACCGCCGCCTCGCTGGCGATCGTCCATACCCTGATCGGCATCGACCACTCGCTGCCGCTCGCCGCGCTCGGCCGCGCCCGGGGATGGGCGCTCCGGCGGACGCTGTTGGTGACCGGGGTCTGCGGCGCCGGCCACGTCGCCTCGTCGGTGGTCATCGGCGCCGCCGGCGTCGGCCTCGGCGTCGCGACCGACTCGCTGCTCCGCATCGAGTCGGCCCGCGGGGAGCTGGCGGCGGCCCTGCTGCTCGGCTTCGGCCTCTCGTACACCGCCTGGGCCCTGTGGTCGCGGCGTCCCGGACGCGCGGCCGAGGCCGCCCCGGCAGGCCGGGCGCCGCAGGCCGGCCACGAGCCGGGTGCCGGGAGCGGCAGACCGGGCGACGTCCGCGGGGCTACCGCGTGGGCGCTCTTCGTCGTCTTCGTGCTCGGTCCGTGCGAGCCGCTCATCCCCCTGATGGTCGTGCCGGGGCTGGCCGGCGACTGGCTCGCGGTGGCGGCGGTGGCCGGGGTCTTCGGACTCCTGACGATCGCGGTCATGCTGGCCGCGGTGACTGCCGCCTGGCATGGGCTCGGGTGGATCGGCCACTCCGCCCGACCTCGCGGCGAGCAGCTCGCACACGCCGGCGCCGGTCTCGTCGTCACCGCAAGCGGCGCCGCAGTGCTCTGGCTCGGGCTGTAGGGGGAGACTTGCGCGACCCGGCGGCCACGTTCAGGCGCGAACTCTCGAGACGCGAGTTCTGACGCCCGTCACCGGACGTGCACCATCACGTCGGCGTAGGTGAACCGGGAGCCGTCGCTGGCCACCGCCCGGAGCACGTAGTCGCCGGGCCGGTCGAAGGTCGCGTCGGTCGTCCACCGGTTGCCGGGCGGAGGATCGGGCAGGATGTAGGGTGGAGACCACGGCGAGTTCGCCCACACCCGGGTGTCCATCCACGCCTTCATCTGCTCGGGGACGAAGGTGACCTGGTCGGCGGCGCCCCGGTACACGATCCAGGACAGCCGCACCCCGGGGGCGCTGCTGACGACCGACGACCCCACGCCGTCGGTGCTGTAGAGCTCGTCGAGGGTCTCGGGGGGGCCGCCCCGATCCGACCGCGGCGGAAAGTCGTCGGGGTCGTCGACCGACGCCGCCAGGGTCAGTCGCTCGCCGACCGCGACCCGCCGGTGCGCGGCGCCTTCGACGGCGAGGTCCGGCGGCAGATTGGTGCGCAACCGGTCGTCGAGGCTGCCGAACGCGCCGCCCACCTCGGTGGACATCACCTGGGGGTCCATGCGGTAGTCGGGGGCGAGGGTCGCGTAGGCGCGGTTGGTCCGCCCGTGGCTCGTGAGGGTCCAGACCAGCTCCTGCGCCCCGAAGTCCGCCGGCACCTCGATGGTGAACAGGAACGGGTTGCGCCGCGGGTAGAAATGGGTCGGCTGCCCGCGGTCGGCGGCCGTGGCGTCGTAGGCTTCGCGCTCGAGGTCGTCGAGCGACCGCGGCGCGGCCACCGTGAAGTAGTTGTCGGGGCCGACCGCGATGTCGAACTCCTCCTCCCAGTTCGAGTTCATGTACCCGAACCAGAGGGTGAACGAGCCATCGTCGTTGGGCCACCAGCCCTCGAACGCGGGGTGGATGCTCTGCCCCCGCAGGTACATGAACCGGGTCTGGCCCTCGGCGCCGGGCGGCAGGGCCGCCGCCGCGGCCAGGAGGACGGAGCCGACGAGCAGGGAGACGGCGACGCGCCGGGCCGCCTCGCGCGAGGCCCGGGCCATCGTCGACAGGCAACCGTGGCGCCTGACCGGCCGCAAGCGGCTCGGTTCAAGGAACAGGGCCGCTGGACCGCCGTCGCGGCTACCCCGGGGCCTGCCGCTCTCGGAGCGGCGGCCGCGGGACGAGCCGGCAGAGTCGCAGGGCATCATTCCTGACCGCCGTCGTCGGTGGTCACCGCATCCGCCGACGGAATCTCCGCCCAGCACAGCGGACACCCCACGTCGTAGGCGTTGCGGCTCCCCATCCGGGCCCGCCGCTCCGCCATCTCGGCCTGGAACTGCTCTTCGGTCAGCTCGACCGCGTAGCCGAGGTCGATGAACATGTTGGCGACCGAGCGGCGGCCGCCGCCCGCCCAGTTCCGGCTGTCGGCGAGGTTCCGGTTGCCGGCGGTGGTGTCGAGGAACCCGACGATGTGCAGGATGGCGCCCTTCGGCAGCAGCGGCGCCGCGTCGTCCTCGTAGACGTACTGCTTCACCCAGCTGTGGTCGTACCCCACGCAGTTGAGGGTGAAGTGGTTGTTGCCCCAGATCGCCTCGATGCACATCCGCGTGCCCGGCGCGTGGAGGTGCGGCTCGAACGCGACCAGCTTGGTGTGCTGCTCGAGCACCTCGAAGGCGTGCATCTCCTGGTTGGCCCGCCCCGGCGCGACGTCGATGTCGTTGCCGTTGCCGAGCCGAACCCGCGCCCGGTTGCCGTACTCCGGCTCGTAGCCCTTCGGGTGGAACCTGAAACCGAACTCGAGCTGCGCGGTGGTCTCCTGGATGCCGTTCGAGTGCAGGTGGCTGGCCCGCAGGTGCAGGGCCGAGTCGGCGTGCAGCAGGGTGCCGAACTTCTCGGGGAAGATGTCGGCGTTGCGCCCGACCTCGTGAATCGGCCAACGGGTGCGGGTGTCCTCGACGATGCCGGTGCCCTCGTCGTTCAGCACCCCGCTGGAGTACGTCATGTGGTGGAAGAGGTAGCGCCCGCCCACGGTGTCGGAGCCGGTGTCGGGCGGAATGTCGTTGATCTCCCTCACCTCCACCGACTTCACGTAGCGGTCCTCGGTGAGCCCGCTCGGCACCAGCCCGAGGTCGCCCCACCAGTCGGGGCCGACGGCGGGGCGCGTCACCTCCGGCGAGCGCAGAACGAGATCGGGCTCGCCCAGGGTCCACTCGCCGGCCGCCGCGAACTCGATCGGCGGGGGCATGTCGTCCGGGTTGCCCCGGGGCGCCCCGTGGTCGGCCCAGGCCTGGATCTTGGCCAACTCCACGTCGCTCAGCGACGGGTCGTTCTTGAACGCGAGGATGCCGATGTCCTTCTCGACGAAGAACGGCGGCATCGCCCCCTGGCGGTCGCGGATGGCCGTTCGCAGCTTGATCGACCGCGCCCACGGCCGGACCTGCTCGTAGGTGACGAGGGACATCGGGGCGCCCCCGTCGGGCCGGTGGCACGACTGGCAGCTCCGCTGCAGGATAGGGGCGATGTCCCTGGTGAACGTGACCGCCTCCGGGTCGATGCCGAAGTCGGCCGCGTCGTAGAGATGGACCTCGGGGTGCGGGTCGCTGCCCGCGAGCGACTGCGCGGCGACGGCGGCCGGGGCCAGCAGCAGGACGGCGACGGACTGAACGAATCGTCTGGTGGACATCGACAAGCTCCTTCGAAGAACGCTGCCCCGGAATTGCCACCCGCGGCTCCGCCGCCGCCCAACAAACCCTTCAGCAATCGGCGCCTCCCGCAGGAGGTAGCGCGTCTCCCGGGGGCGGCAGCGCCGTTCCACGGCGCAAGTGCCTTGCGCCCACGGGTCGCGGACGCACCACGAGCCCGCCGCTTCCTCACCGCCCCGGATGCAGAAATCCGGTCCGATTCCCGGTCTTACGGAGTCACCGTCACGGTGACGTCCTCGTAGGTCTGAAGTCCGCCGTCGTGGGCGAGGGCGCGCAGGACGTAGTCGCCGGGCCGGCTGAACGTGACCGCGGTCTCCCAGCGGCCGTCCTCCGGCGCGTCGGGGGTCGACCAGCCCGGCGACCACGGCGAGTCGCGCCCGACCCGGGTCTCCTCCCACGTCACGATCTGCGGCGGGTCGAAGCCCACCCCGCCGGCGCCCCGGTAGACGAACCACGAGAACCGAAGCCCGGTCGCGGTGTCGGTGGTGAAGCGGCCCGGCCGCCGCGGGTTGGTGGGGGCGAGCGGCCGCGCCCGCGGAATGTCGTCGTCGGTGACCGACGCGGCCAGCGCCAGCGGCTCGCCCACCCGCGCGGTGCGGGCGGGCCCGCCCTCGACGGTCAGCACGGGGGCGGCGTTCTCGGCGAGCTCGGGGGTCGAGCCGGCGGCGCCAGCCGCCCCGAAGTTCGCCTGTATCACCAGGTCGTCGATGTAGTAATCGCGCTTGAGCGTCGCGTAGGCGCGTTGGGTCCGGCCGTTCGCGGTGAGGGTCCAGACCAGCTCCCGGTCGCCGAAGTCGGCGGGCACCCGGATGCTGAACACGAACCGGTTCCGCCGCGGCTGGAAGCGGGTCGGCTGGCCAAGGTCGGGGCCGCCGGGCTCGATGGCGTTGTCCGGCCCGACCGGCACGTCGAGCACCTGCTCCCAGTTCCGGTTCATGTACCCGAAGACGAGGTCGAACGACCCGTCCTCGTTCTGCACCCACCCCTCGTAGGCGGGCGAGATGCTCTGCCCGGTCGCGAACGACTGCTGCGCGCGGCCCTCGTGGGCCGCCGCCAGCGCCCCGAACAGGGCCAGGAATGCCACCCCGCGGGACGACGCCGGACAGCCGGATGGTCTTCGAAACATCGTCTGCGCTCCGGATCCGGCTACTGCCCGCCGCCGCCCGCGTTCACCGGCGCCTCGGTGAAGTCGGTGCCGCACACGATGCAGCCGATGTCCGACCGGCCGTTCGCCGTCCGCAGGCGCTCGCGCTCGGCCACCTCGGCCGCGAACTCCTCGTCGTCCATGTAGATCGCCTGCATCAGGTTGATGAACATGTTGTCGACCGACCGGTGCCCCGACCCCGACCAGTTGCGCGGGTCGACCACGTTCGGATTGGTCGGTGTGTTGTTGAAGTAGCCGGTCAGGTGGAGGATGGTGCCCTGGGGCAGCAGCGGCGCCGCGTCGTCCTCGTACTTGTAGACGCGCACCCAGTTGTGGTCGTAGCCCGAGCAGTTGAGGGTCTCGACCGTGTCGCCCCACACCGCCTCGAGGCACATCCTGACCCCGGGGGCGTGCATGTGCGGCTCGTAGACGCTGATCTTCGCGTTCTCGGGCAGGGTGAAGTAGGCGTCCATCCGCTGGTTGTCCTGCATCGGCAGGATGTCGATGTCGGGACCGTTCCCGAAGAAGAGCAGCTCCATCTTCTTCGTGGGCTCGTAGTCGCGGGGATGGAACTTGAAGCCGACCTCGATGCGGGCGGTGGTGTCGATGCCGTTCGAGTGGAGGTGCGTCGACGGGAAGATCAGCATCGAGTCCGCCTTCAGGATCGGTCCCGCGTCCTCGTCGAAGACGTCGGCGTTGCGCCCGACCTCGTGGACCGGCCACGTGTAGATGTCAGCCGGCTCGTCGTCCGGCCCCATCGTCGACAACGCCGAGTGGTGCACGACGAAGAGGCCGCCCACGGTGTCGGACCGCACGCCGCGCGGCAGGTCGTTGCGTTCCTTGTACTCGATGGCGGCGACGTAGCGGTCCTCGGTCAGCCCCGACTCGGCCTGACCGAGCATGCCCCACCAGTCCGGCGCCTCGGCCGCGACGTCGAAGGTCGGGGACGACACGATGAGGTCCGGCTCGCCGATCTCCCACTCGTCGATGTCGATGAACGGCGGCGGCGCGGGCATGTCCGCGGCCTCGCCGCGCGGCGCGCCGCTGTCGACCCACGTCGCGATGGTCGCGATCTCGGCGTCGCTCAGCGACCAGTCGTCCTTGAACCGCTGGATGCCGATGTCCTTCTCGATGTACCAGGGCGGCATGACCCCCATGCGGTTGCGCAGCCCCGTCCGCTGCTTGATCGACCGCGCCCAGGGGCGAACGTCCTCGTAGCTGATGAGCGACATCGGGGCCAGCGAGTTGGGCCGATGGCACTTCTGGCAGCTCCGCTGCAGAATCGGCGCGATGTCCCGGGTGAACGTCGGCGACTCCGCCGACTGCGCGTCGGCGGCGGGCGCCGCCGCGAGGCCGAGGGCCGCCATCAGCATGCCGGCCAGCCAGCGGGAAGGAACCTGCACTCCGTGATTCGACATCGCGTTCATGACCGCTCCCTGTTGTGGACGAAGTAGCCTATTATCTCCCGGATCGGCCCGGCGGCGTCAACGCCGATCACCGGCGGCGGGCGCCGCCGCCCTGTCGGCTTCGTGAACGCCCGCCGACCGGGGCGGTCGAGGGACGACGGCAGAGACCGCGGACGGCCGGGCACCGTCCTCGGGGGATCGAGTCGGCGGATGCTCGACACGCCCGCCGCGGGAGGCGCGGCACGCGGCGGCGGCGTGCAGCCCGGCCGAACGCGGTCGGCCGGGGTCGCGGATCGAGGCTTCAACCCTGAGACGAGGAGGTTCGCCATGCAACGGAATCAGCCGGATCGGTGGCGTGCGGGACTCTTGGCGTGCGCCGTCGCCGTGGCGTCGGCCGTCTGGATCGGTCAGGCCCGGCAGGAACAGACCACCTTCACGGGCACCTCGTTCCGGGTCGCCTCGGAGGGCGTCAACGTGTCCTCGCGCGGCTTCGAGGCCGGGGCCCGAACCCACTGGCACACTCACAGCGCCCAGCTGCTGTTCGTCAAGGAAGGCAGTCTGCGGTATCAGGTGGAGGGACAGCCGGTGGGCGAGATCGGCCTGAACGAGACGACCTACCTGCCCCGAGGCGTCCGCCACTGGCACGGCGCGACGCCCGACGAGCCGCTGACGCACGTCTCGGTGACGTTCCCCAACGACGCCGGAGAGCCGCTGCCCATCGAGTGGCTGGAGCCGGTCACCGACGACGTCTACTCGGCCGGCGCCGACCGCTGACCGCCTGCCCCCGCCCGACGCCCCGCGGGCGGGAGGCCGGCCGCGCCCGGCTTCCCGCCCCGCATTCGACGTGCTATAAGGGCCTCTGACGCCTCCCGTGCCGGCGCCGAAACCGGTGGGAGGCGCCCGGCCGGCCACGAGACCCCGATGAAGATGGACACGAGTCAGTACGCCCGACCGTCGCGAGACGCCGCCCTGACCCTCGCGGGGGCCGATCTGCCGGCGCTGATGGCGCAGGCGTCGGCTCTCCGCGACGCCGGGTTCGGCCGGGCCGTCAGCTACTCGCGGAAGGTGTTCATCCCCCTCACCAAGCTGTGCCGGGACGTCTGCCACTACTGCACGTTCGCCCAGCCCCCGCGGCCCGGCGAGCGGGCCTACATGACGCTGGACGAGGTGCTGGACGTGGCGCGGCGCGGCGCCCGCGCCGGCTGCCGCGAGGCGCTGTTCACGCTGGGCGACAAGCCGGAGCTGCGGTACGCGCAGGCCCGAGGCGAGCTGGAGGCCCTGGGCTACCCCACCACCATCGCGTACCTCGCGGCGGCCGCCCGCGCGGTCCTCGACGAGACCGGCCTCCTGCCCCACGCCAACCCCGGGGTGGTCACGCGCGACGAGCTGACCGCCCTCCGCGAGGTGTGCCCGTCGCAGGGCCTCATGCTGGAGAGCGTGTCCCGCCGCCTGCTCGACCGGGGCGGGGCCCACCACGGCTCGCCCGACAAGGACCCGGACGCGCGCCTGGAGACGATGCGAACGGCGGGCGAGCTCGCCATTCCCTTCACGTCGGGCATTCTCATCGGCATCGGCGAGACCCGCGAGGAGCGCATCGAGTCGCTGCTCGCGCTGCGCGACCTCCACGACGAGCACGGGCACATCCAGGAGATCATCGTCCAGAACTTCCGGGCCAAGCCGGACACGCGCATGGCCGGGGCCCCCGAGCCCACGCTCGAGGACCTGCAGTGGACCATCGCCTGCGCGCGGCTCGTCTTCGGCCCCGACATGGCGATACAGGCCCCGCCCAACCTGACGCCCGACAGCTACCGCGCCCTGATCCGGGCCGGCATCAACGACTGGGGCGGCGTCTCGCCGGTGACGCCCGACCACGTCAACCCTGAGGCGCCGTGGCCCCACCTGGAGCAGCTCGCGCGAGAGACCGAACGCGAGGGCAAGGCGCTGACCCCGCGGCTCACCGTCTATCCCACCCACGTGCGTCGCCTCGACGCGTGGGTGGCGGAGCCGTTGCGGCCGGCCGTCCTCCACGCCTCCGACGCCGAGGGGTTCGCGCGCGAGAGCGCCTGGTCGCCCGGCGACGCCGACGCGGTGCTGCCGGCCGCGCTCCTCGACCGCCTCGCGCATCCGGCCGCGCCGGCCCCGGCCGCGACGACGCGCGCGCTGTGCGAGAAGGCGGCGCGCGGCGACGGGCTCGACGAGGCGGAGATCGCCGCGCTCTTCTCCGCGCGCGGAGACGACCTGGTGGCGGTGGTGCGCGCGGCCGACGCCCTGCGCCGCGAGGTCAACGGCGACAAGGTGACCTACGTCGTCAACCGCAACATCAACTACACCAACGTCTGCTACTTCAAGTGCCAGTTCTGCGCGTTCTCGAAGGGCAAGCTCAGCGAGAACCTGCGGGGCGCGCCCTACGACCTCGACCTCGACGAGATCGCCCGGCGCAGCGCCGAGGCGTGGGAGCGCGGGGCCACCGAGGTGTGCATGCAGGGCGGCATCCACCCCGAGTACACCGGCGCCAACTATCTGGACATCTGCCGCACCGTCAAGGCGGCGGTCCCCGCGATGCACGTGCACGCGTTCTCGCCGCTCGAGGTGTGGCAGGGCGCGGCCACCCTCGGCGTGTCGCTCGAGACGTTTCTGGGGCAGCTCGAGGCGGCGGGGCTCGGGACCCTGCCCGGCACCGCGGCCGAGGTGCTCGACGACGAGGTTCGGCGCGACCTGTGCCCCGACAAGCTGACGGCGGGCCAGTGGCTCGAGGTGATGGAGACCGCGCATCGGGTCGGGTTCCGGACCACCGCGACCATCATGTACGGCCACATCGACCGGCCCCGCCACTGGGCCCGGCACCTAGCGCGCATCCGCGCGCTGCAGGCGCGTACCGGCGGCTTCACCGAGTTCGTGCCCCTGCCCTTCGTGCACATGGAGGCGCCGATCTACCTCAAGGGGCGGGCGCGCCGGGGACCGACGTTCCGCGAGTCGCTGCTCATGCACGCGGTGGCCCGCCTCGCGCTGCACCCGCTGGTGACCAACATCCAGGCCTCGTGGGTGAAGCTGGGGCCGCGCGGCGTGCGCGCCTGCCTCGAGGCGGGGGTGAACGACCTCGGCGGCACCCTGATGAACGAGAGCATCACCCGGGCGGCGGGCGCGGGGTTCGGCCAGGAGCTGTCACCCGAGCGCATGGAGTCGGTAATTGCCGGGGCCGGCCGCATCCCGAGACAGCGTTCGACGACCTACGGGGAGCCGCCGGCGGGGCAGGTGGCCCGGTCGTTCCGCGCCGCCGACCTGCGTCCGATCGTCCAGACGCCGAGCCCGGCCTGGGCACGAGACGGGGCGCGGGCGCCGCTGGTCCGGCCCGGGCTCGACGACGGCGGCGGGGACGGTTCGCCGGGAGAAGCGACAAGAACAACGCGATGACGCCGGAGGTCCCCGCGTCGACGCCGCCCCGCGGCTCGCGTCACGGAGGCCGGACCGGCAAGGAGACGAATCGATGACTGACGACCGCGCAATCGGCGAACAGATCGTGAAGGCGTTGCGGCGACCGGCGATCGGCGGGCCGGCGGCCCTCGTGGTCCTGCTGGTGATCGCGTTCTACGGGTGGTCGCTCACCTGCCCGTGCGACTTCACGCCGGGGGCCGTCCTCTTCGGGGCCGAGCAGGAGTTTCCCGTCGACGACTGGACGTTCGCCAATCAGGTGCAGCTGTGCCAGATCCAAGTCAACGCGGTCATGCGGCCGCACGCCATCAACCTGAACTGCTTCGCGAACGCCGACGGCGACCTCTACCTCAGCTGCTCGAGCTGCGACGGCAAGCGCTGGTCCGGCTTCGCGATCCGGGACCCCCGGGCGCGGCTCAGGCTCGACCGTAACGTTTACCCGGTCCACCTCACCCGCATCGTCGACCCGGCCGAGCTCGACATGGCGTGGGTCGCGCGGCTCGACAAGCTGCACTCCCTGGAGGAACCGGCCAACCCGCCCGCGCCCCTCGGCAGCCCGCGGCCCGACGGGTGGTGGACGTTCCGCGTCCGGTCGCGCACGTAGGCGTTGTGAGTCGGCGCGCCGCGCGACGAGCTGTCGGCGAACCGATCCCGACCATCGCCGCGGCCGGTGGTCGCGGCGCCGGACCGCGGCCCGTCCACACGAAGGAACGGCGGGTCGTGATCGTGTCGGGCGGGTTCGTGATCTGCTCCCCGAACTCGAACAGCTTCTCCGCCGTACAGCGCGCGCCGCACTGAACGCCCTCGTTGACACCGCTCGCCCTTCGTCGATAGGCTCATCGCGTGACCGGCATTCGCCTCGGACAGATCGAGACGGCACTGCCCGTCTTCATGCCGAACAGGCCGCCTTGCCGTTGCTCCATTCCCCGGCCCGGGTGGGTTGAATCCGAACCGGGAGAGGGCTTCTTCGGAGTGTAACGGGATACGTGTCCATCACCGCCACCGGTGACCAGGCAAGAGGCCGGGTGCGGAGATCTGAGAACCCATCGATTCCGGGACAACGGACTCCGCGGCGTCCAGCGCACTTCCCCTGACCGGGCAACCGTCCACCGCCGTTTCGTCCGACTGCAAGTGAGATGGGATTATCGAGCGAGATGGCGTGAGGACCGCCCGCGACTACGGCGAGGAGTCCTCGCTGTAGTCCACTCCGGTCAGGCTGGTCAAGGCGGCCCGCTGCCACTCGTGCAGCCGCCTCTCCAGATCCGCCGCGACGGCGGGCTCGCTCGCGGACAGGTCACGGCTCTCCGCCCGGTCCTCTCTCAGATCGAACAACTCCACGCCCGAGCCGCGCGAGCCGTCGACGACGAGCTTGTAGTCGCCGTCCATGATGACGCGCGCGCCCCCTAAGTCGGCGGAGTCGACGGCCGGGTAGCGGAAGTTCTCGAAGACGCGGGTGGGAATGCCGTTCATCAGCTTGACGAGCGGCGTCGTCCCGACCTGCAGGGCGGGGTCGATGTACGGCTCGTGGTCGCGCCCCGCGAGGCCGCCGACGGCAAAGCTCCAGAAGAAGATGGGCGCCGGCCGCGACATCATGCGGCCGTCGAGCAGCGGCCCGAGGTCGATGCCGTCCAGGGGCCGGTCGGGGACCGGCTGCCCCGCGAGGGCGGCCAGGGTGGGCAGGATGTCGCTGGTCACCGCGGCGACGTCGGTCGCCCGGGGCTCGGGTATGCGCGCCGGCCACTCGATGAGGCCGGGCACGCGGATGCCGCCCTCGTACATCGTGCCCTTCAGACCGCGCAGCGGGGTCTCCGCGAGCCCGCTGCGCGGGGTCCCGTTGTCGCCCTTGTACCAGAGCACGGTGTTCTCCCGCAGCCCCGCCCCCGCCAGGTGGTCGCGCAGCGTGCCGATGGCGCGGTCCATGGCGGTGATCTCGGCGTAGCGCTCGCGCAGGACTGCGCCGAGCGGCCGTTCGATCTGGAGGCCGGTCTCGTTCGAGGTCAGCGGGACCATCCGGTCGGCGTACTTCGCGGGCAGCTCGTCGTAGAGGGCGAGGTCGTCCGCCAGCCCGCTGTAGGGCTCGTGGGGCGAGCCGAACCAGACGACGGCGAGGAACGGCCTGCCGTCCGCCGCGGCGCGGTCGATGAAGCGGATGGCCTCGTCGACGACGATGGCCGAGCTCTCGCCCTCGAACCGCTCGGGCGGCCCGCCGTTGCGCGACAGCGTCGGGTGCAGCTCGAAGAAGTTGTCGTGCGACAGCCACTCGTCGAAGCCCATCGCGCCGGGATTGAGGGGCGAGCCGGCCTTCACCGTGCCGACGTGCCACTTGCCGAAGTGGCCGGTGGCGTAGCCGGCCTCGCGCAGCACGTGGGCGATGGTGATCTCCTCGGGGCGCATCGACCAGTTGGGAGCGAAGGTGCCGTAGCGCACGGGATGGCGCCCGGTCAGCACGCTCCCGCGGGTGGGCGAGCACGACGGGTGCCCCGCGTAGAACCGGTCCAGCCGCAGGCCCGAGGCGGCCATGGTGTCGAGGACCGGCGTCCGGAGGTACTCGTGCCCGTTGTAGCCGGTCTCCTCCCAGCCGTGGTCGTCGCCCATCAGGAGGACGACGTTCGGGCGGTCGGCGGACCGCGCCGGCGGCAGCTCCACCGTCAATGCCGCGAGGCCCGCGAGGACGAGCCCCGGAGCTCCCCAGGCAAGTCGCTTCTTGTGCATCGGGTGATCCTGCCACCAACCGCAACGGACGACAACCGACGCCTGCCCGGGCCGGAACGGTTGCGGGTTGGTCCGCGCTGACGGCCGGTGTAGGCTGTGGGCTCTGTCGCGCCCCGGGTCCGGCGCCCAACGTCAGTTTCGGGCGTCCGTCAGGGTGACGGCCGGGTTGCGCGGCGCTGTCGCGCCCCGGGTCCGGCGCCCAACGTCAGGTTCCCCCGACGCGCCGCCGGCGTTCCGGAACCGCGGGGCGGCAGCGGCACCCGTCGGCAACCCGCTCGGAGGACAGCCATGAATCGACCCGCCGCCGCCCTGCTCCTGACCGCGACGACCCTGGCGCTCCTGGCGCCGCCCGCGCCGTACGCCCAGGAGCGCGAGCCGCAGCCCTTCGCGGCCCAGGGCATTCCCGCGGTGCCGTTGCCGGACGCCCCCGTCGTCCACGACACCGCGGCGGGGCAGCGCATCCGGGTCTCGGTCGTCGCGGACGGGCTGACCTACCCCTGGGGGCTCGCGTTCCTCCCGGACGGCAGCGTTCTCGTCACCGAGCGGCTGGGGACGCTGCGGCAGATCCGCGACGGCATCCTCGACCCGACTCCGATCGCCGGCGTCCCCGAGGTCCACACCGAGGCGCCGCTGGCGGGCCTCATGGACGTGGAGGCGCATCCCCGGTTCGCCGAGAACCGCTTCGTGTACCTCACCTACTCCAAGCCGACCGAGAGCGGGTCGACGGTCGCGCTGGCCCGGGGCCGCTTCGAGGGCGGAGCGCTCTCCGAGGTCCGCGACGTGTTCGTGGCCGACGCCGAGATGAACGGCGGCGCGTCGCGGCTGGCGTTCGCGCCCGACGGGACCCTCTACATGTCGGTGGGCGGAGCGTTCGGGGGGCTGCGGCCGCTCGCCCAGGACCCGGCGAGCCACGTCGGCAAGGTGCTGCGGCTGCTCGACGACGGCGCCGCGCCCGACGACAACCCGTTCGCGGGACAGGACGGGCGCCGGCCCGAGGTGTTCTCGCTCGGCCACCGCAACCCCATGGGCCTCGCCATCCACCCCGAGACCGGCGAGGTGTGGGCGAGCGAGCACGCCCCAATGGGGGGCGACGAGGTGAACCGCATCCTGCCGGGCCGCAACTACGGCTGGCCCGAGGTCTCCTACTCGCGCGAGTACTACGGGCCACGGGTGTCGGAACGGCCGTGGCAGGAGGACATGGAGCAGCCGGAGATCGTGTGGATCCCGTCCATCGCGCCCTCGGGGCTCGTGTTCTACAGCGGCGACCGCTTCCCGACCTGGCGCGGCGACCTGTTCGCGGGCTCGCTGATGACCGCGCGGGTCGCCCGCACCGGCCACCTCGAGCGCATCGAGCTCAACCGGCAGGGGCTGGAGCAGCGGCGGGAGTGGCTGCTCGCCGATCTCAGGCAGCGCATCCGCGACGTCGAGCAGGGCCCCGACGGGCTGCTGTACGTGCTGACGGGGGGGAGCTTCCTCGGCCGCGACCCCGCCCTCGGCGAAGCCGCCCTGCTCCGCATCGAGCCGGTCGAGTGACCGGGGCTTGCCCTTGCGGGCGCCGCGCCGTACATTGCTTCTTGTGGGGTCCAAGGGCCCGCACGCCGGGGGCGTGGTCGACGCTGACGGTGGACGTCCCCGATATCGGCCTCGACGACATCGCAACCGGCGGAAGTTGGGGCGGCGCTTCATGACCGGGAGAGCACGGGAACTTCTCGACGAGGCCCTGACGCTGGTGCCGGAGGAACGCGCCGATGTCGCGGCGGAGTTGCTGGCCAGCCTTGGCGAGCCGCCGAGCGACGATCGTCGGGAAACGGCCGAGGCGTGGGCGGCCGAGATCGAGCGACGCGCCCGGAGAGTGCTGTCGGGCCAGTCGTCCGGCGAGCCTTGGGAGGTCGTCCGGGCACGGGTCGCTCGGCACCTGTCGGAGCGGTGACGCGGCGCGTTCGCATCGAACCGGAGGCGGCGGCGGAACTCGCGGAGGCCGCGCTCTGGTACGAGAATCAGCGGGTCGGTCTCGGGAGTGAGTTCCTGGACAGTGTCGATCTGGCGTTGAGTCGGCTGGATCGGTGGCCGCACGCCGGCGTCGCCATCCCGGATCTTCCAGTCGAGTTGGAAGTACGTCGCGTTCCGGCGGGGCGCTACCCCTACCACCTCATCTACCTCCTGGCGGCAGACACGATTCGGATCCTGGCGATCGCTCACGACCGACGAATGCCGGGGTACTGGCAGTCACGTCTCGACCGGTGAAGTCGGCCTCGCGCACTTGCACCCGGGGAACGGCACGGAACAAGAACGTCGGGTATGCCGCGGTCGTGACGACAGGAATGTCGTTTTCGCGCACCTCCCTCTACCCCGCTCCAAGCCCACCTATCGCCACGAAGTAGCGTTGCGCAAGGGAAAGAGCCCTTTCCGACCTCGCCCCGGCACCCGCTCCGCAGAAAACGGCACGCCCCTTGCTTGCAACATTGCCGCAACCCAAGGCCAGGCGGCCTCCCGGCAACCCGACGGCGCAATGGAGGGCCATCGTTCAGTGCTCAGTCACAGACACAGACACCGTAGCAGCCGCGTGCGGCGCGGGCGGCACGGCCATCCCGCGGCGGCGCTCGTCGTGGCATTGGCCGGCTGGATCGGCCTGGCGGGCCCGCTCCACGCCCAGGACACCGAGGACGAAGAGCCGGCGCCGCCCCCGCCGGTCTCGATCGGCGGCGGCCTCCAGACCAGCTTCCTGCACCGCACGTCGGACGACGCCGACGCCTCGCAGCACTTCCGGGTGAACAGCCTGCGCATGTACCTGAACGGGGCGGCCACCAGCAAGATCAAGTTCATGGTGAACACCGACATCGCCTACGGCGGCTCGCTGGGGGCGCCGGGGCCCCAGGACACGTCGTTCCAGATCCTCGACGCCGTCGCCCAGTTCGAGATGTCGGACACGTTCAACGTGTGGGTGGGGCGGTTCCTGCCCCCGAGCGACCGCGCCAACCTCTACGGCCCGTTCTTCGCCCACCACTGGGCGGTCTACTCGGACGGCGTGCAGGACGGCTACCCCTTCGTCTTCCAGGGGCGCGACAACGGCGCCGCCTGGTGGGGCCAGTTCGACAAGGTCAAGCTGTCGGCGGGCGCCTTCGACGGCCTGTCCTCGACCGGCAACTCGTCCCTCATCGGGGCCGGCCGCATCCAGATAGACTTCTGGGACGCCGAGCCGGGGTACTACCTGAACAGCACCTACTACGGCGACAGGAACCTCCTCGCCATCGGCCTCGCCGGCCAGACCCAGGCCGACGCGGGGTCCGCGTACTCCGCCGACTTCCTCGTGGAGCGCAAGGTCGGCGACGGCGGCGCGGCGACCCTCGAGGCCGAGTGGGCCCGCTACGACGGGCTCGGCGGCTACGACCCGCGGTACATGACCAACGACGGCGGCTACCTGCTCGCCGCCTACCTGTTCCCGCAGCGCGTGGGCGACGGCCAGTTCGAGCTGCTCGGCAAGTACGCCCGCGCCCGGTTCCGGGAGGGCATGGGCCCCGACTACGACCAGACCACCACCGAGTTCAACCTCAACTACGTCATCCGGCAGTTCAACGCGCGCGTGATGATCTTCGTGAAGGACACCGCCTTCACGGCCGTCAACCCCGACGACCTCCAGGTCGGGCTCGGCCTGCAGCTGCAGATGTAGCGATCCGTTCGCCAACAGAAGCCAGATCCCGTCACGGACAGGAGCCAGAGATGAAACTGAAGCATGCACTTCTCGTCGCCGGCCTCACCGCCGCCCTCGCCGGATGCGGCGGGGCCGGGGACGAGTCCGGATCCGCGCCGGGAACCGCCGGCGATCCCATCAAGGTCGGCGTCCTCCACTCGCTGTCGGGCACCATGGCCATCAGCGAGACGACGCTGAAGGACACCATCCTGATGATGGTCGACGAGCAGAACGCCAGGGGCGGCCTGCTCGGCCGACCGGTCGAGGCGGTCGTCGTCGACCCGGCGTCCGACTGGCCGCTCTTCGCCGAGCGGGCGCGCGAGCTCCTCGAGTCGGAGCAGGTCGACGTGGTGTTCGGCTGCTGGACCTCGGTGTCGCGGAAGTCGGTGCTGCCGGTGTTCGAGGAGAACAACGGCCTGCTCTTCTATCCGGTCCAGTACGAGGGCGAGGAGTCGTCGAAGAACGTCATCTACACCGGCGCCGCCCCCAACCAGCAGGCCATCCCGGCCGTCGACTACCTGATGAACGAGGTCGGCATCGAGCGCTGGGTGCTCGAGGGCACCGACTACGTCTATCCCCGCACCACGAACCGCATCCTCGAGGCGTATCTGAAGCAGCAGGGCGTGGCGGACGAGGACATCGACATCAACTACACGCCCTTCGGGCACTCCGACTGGCAGACCCGGGTGTCCTCCATCCGGCGCTTCGGCTCGGCCGGCAAGCCGACGGCGGTGGTGTCGACCATCAACGGCGACGCCAACGTCCCGTTCTACCTGGAGCTCGCGAACCAGGAGGTCTCGGCCGACGAGATTCCCGTCGTGGCGTTCTCGGTGGGCGAGGAGGAGCTGTCGGGCCTCGACACCGCCCCCCTCGTCGGGCACCTCGCCGCCTGGAACTACTTCCAGAGCGTGGAGTCGCCGGCGAACGGCGAGTTCATCGCGAAGTGGAAGCAGTTCGTCGACAATCAGGACCGGACCACCAACGACCCCATGGAGGCGCACTACATCGGGTTCAACCTGTGGGCCCAGGCGGTGGAGAAGGCGGGAACGACCGACGTCGACGCGGTGCTGGCGGCGCTGCCGGGCACCGAGGCGCCCAACCTGACCGGGGGCATCGCGCGGGTGCTGCCCAACCACCACATCACCAAGCCGGTGTACATCGGCGAGGTGCAGGCGAACGGCCAGTTCGACGTGGTGTGGCAGACTGACGACACCGTGCCGGGCGACGCGTGGTCCGACTATCTGCCGGTCAGCGAGGTCACCGAGGCCGACTGGGTCGAGCTGAACTGCGGCAACTACAACACCGAGACGCAGGTGTGCTCGGGGCAGAACTACGAGTAGCGCCGTGAACGGCGCCGTCTCCGTCGAGGAGGCGCCGATTCGCTGGCGGGCAGGCTGGGCGGCAGTCGGAGCCGCCCGGCGACGATACCGGGGGTCCGCGCCCGGGAACCGCACTGACGACTGGAGGCTTGGGATGGGCGGCGCTCGGAGCCGCGAGGCGATTCCGGGGCGAGCGGGCAGAGCCCCCCGCGGGCGGCGGCTCGCGTGGCTGCTGCTCGCCGGGTGCCTGGCCGCCCTTCCCGCCGCAGCGCCGGCGCAGACCGGCGACGACGCGTTGCGCGCCCTGGTCGGCGAATTCGCCGGCGCCACCCTCCGGCAGAAGGAGGAGATCGCCGGCAGACTGCTCGCCACCGGGCACGGCGGCGTCCGCGGCGTGCTCACCGCCCTGCTCGAGGACCGCCTGTTCGAGCGCGAGGACGACGGACGGGTGTTCGTCGTCGAGTCGAACGACGAGGGCCTGACCGCTCTCCGGCTCCTCGATCCCGCCACCCTGGCCGACGCGGGGACAGTGCCCCGCGACCGGTTGGGCCGCATCATCACCAACAACCGGCTCCGGCGATTCCTGCGCACCGGCATCGCGCGATTCGACTCGTCGAGCCCCGACCCCGGCGTCCGTCTCGAGGCGGTGCGCGAGCTGCTGCGCAGCCTCGACGACGCCACCCTCGACCTGCTCCGCGGGCGCGCCGCGGTCGAGACCGACCCCGAGGTGGCCTTCGAGATCGAGACGGCGCTGTCGGTCGAGGCGCTCGACGACCCCGCCGCGGCCGTCCGCCTCGGCGCCGTCGAGCGGCTCTCGGGCCGGATGAACCCCGTCGTCCACAACCGCCTGTCGGCGCTGCTCCGGACCGACGAGGACGGCGGGTTCGCCGAGCCCGACGAGGCGGTCCGCGCCGCCGCGACCGACGCCCTCTGGCAGATCGACTCGCGGCGCAACGTCTACTCGGTGCTCGAGACGGTGGCCTTCGGGCTCAGCCTCGGGTCGGTGCTGGTGCTCGTGGCCATCGGCCTCGCCATCACCTTCGGGGTCATGGGCGTCATCAACATGGCCCACGGCGAGCTGATGATGCTCGGGGCCTACACCACCTACGTCGTCCAGCTGTGGATGCCGGACCACATCGGCATCTCGCTGCTGGTGGCGGTGCCGGCCGCGTTCGTCGTGGCGGGGTCGGCGGGCGTGCTCATCGAGCGGACGGTCATCCGGTTCCTGTACGGGCGCCCGCTCGAGACCCTGCTCGCGACGTTCGGCGTGAGCCTCGTGCTGCAGCAGCTCGTGCGGACGGTGTTCTCGGCCAACAACCGCGCCGTCACCACCCCCGCGTGGATGAGCGGGGCGCTGCGGTTCAACGAGGCGTTCTCGCTCACCTACAACCGGGCGTACATCGTCCTCTTCGCCCTCGTCGTGTTCGCCCTGGTGCTGGCGGTCATGCGCTACACCCGCCTCGGCCTCGACATCCGCGCCGTCTCCCAGAACCGCACCATGGCCCGCGCCATGGGGGTCCGCACCGAGTGGGTCGACGCGATGACGTTCGGCCTCGGGGCGGGCATCGCGGGGGTGGCGGGGGTGGCCCTGACCCAGCTCACGAACGTGGGCCCCAACCTCGGCCAGTCCTACATCGTCGACTCGTTCATGGTCGTGGTGTTCGGCGGGGTCGGCAACCTCTGGGGCACCCTCATCGGCGGCATGTCGCTGGGCATCGTGAACAAGCTGCTCGAGCCGTTCGCGGGCGCCGTGCTCGGCAAGATCCTGGTGCTGGTGGTACTGATCCTCTTCATCCAGCGGCGTCCCCGCGGGCTGTTCCCCCAGACGGGGCGGGCGGCGGAGAGCACATGATGAAGGCGCTGGCGCTGCGCCCGCCGGCCGTGATCGCGGACCGCGCCAGCGTGGCCTTCCTCGCGACGCTGGCGGTGGTGGCGGTTGTCGCGCCGCTCCTCAACCTGGCGGTGCCCGAGTCGTCGCCCCTCCACCTGTCGAGCTACGCCGTCGGCCTCATCGGCAAGTACCTCAGCTATGCCCTGCTCGCCCTCGCCGTCGACTTCATCTGGGGCTACTGCGGCATCCTGAGCCTGGGGCACGCCGCGTTCTTCGCCCTCGGGGGCTACGCAATGGGCATGTACCTCATGCGCCAGATCGGCGCGCGGGGCGTCTACGGGAACCCCGACCTCCCCGACTTCATGGTGTTCCTGAACTGGACCGAGCTGCCCTGGTTCTGGTACGGCTTCGACCAGTTCTGGTTCGCCCTCGTCATGGTCGCGCTGGTCCCCGGCGCCCTCGCCTTCGTCTTCGGGTGGCTGGCGTTCCGGTCGCGGGTCACCGGCGTCTATCTCTCCATCATCACCCAGGCCCTGACCTACGCCCTGATGCTCGCGTTCTTCCGGAACGACATGGGCTTCGGCGGCAACAACGGCTTCACCGACTTCAAGGACCTGCTCGGGTTCGACCTCCAGAGCGACGCCACCCGCTCGGCCCTCCTCGCGGCGACCGCCGTCGCCCTCGGGGCCAGCTACTGGGTGTGCCGGGCCGTCCTCGGGTCGCGGACCGGGCGGGTGCTGCGCGCGATACGCGACGCCGAGAGCCGCACCCGGTTCCTCGGCTACCGGGTGCAGGACTACAAGCTCTGGGTGTTCGTGCTCTCGGCGGTGCTCGCGGGGGTGGCGGGGGCGCTCTACGTGCCCCAGGTGGGCATCATCAACCCCAGCGAGTTCGAGCCCATCAACTCCATCGAGGTGGTCATCTGGGTGGCGGTCGGGGGCCGCGGGACGCTGTGGGGCGCGGCGGCGGGGGCGGTGCTCGTGAACTACGCGAAGACCTGGTTCACGGGGGCGCTGCCCGACGTGTGGCTGTATGCTCTCGGGGCGATGTTCGTGGGGGTCACGTTGTTCCTCCCCCACGGACTGGCCGGCCTCCTGCCGGCACGGAGCCGAGACCCATGACCGGCACCCCCATCCCGGCGCCCATCCCCGGCGACCCCCAACCCGGTGCGGCCGCGGGCCGGCGCGACGTCTGGCGCGAGAAGCGCGAGGCGGCGGCGCGGCGGCAGCCGTCGGTGCTGACCGGCGACGTGCTCTACCTGCAGCAGGTGACGGTGAGCTTCGACGGCTTCAAGGCCCTCGACGACCTCACCCTGCACGTCGACCCCGGCGAGTTGCTCTGCGTCATCGGGCCGAACGGGGCCGGCAAGACCACGATGATGGACGTCGTCACCGGCAAGACCCGACCCGATGCGGGTCGGGTGTTCTTCGGCAACATGACCAACCTGCTCGCGATGAGCGAGCCCGAGATCGCGCAGGCCGGCATCGGCCGCAAGTTCCAGAAGCCGACGGTCTTCGACTTCCTCACCGTCTTCGAGAACCTCGAGCTCGCCCTCGCCGGCGAAAAGTCGTTCTGGCACAGCTTCTTCGCCCGCCTGACGCGCCGCGACCGCGAGCGCATCGACGAGGTGCTCGAGACCACCGGGCTCGCGTCGAAGCGCGGGTCCCCGGCCGGCACCCTGGCCCACGGCCAGAAGCAGTGGCTGGAGATCGGCATGCTGCTGATGCAGGAGCCGAAGGTGCTGCTGGTGGACGAGCCGGTCGCGGGCATGACCCCGCAGGAGACCGAGCGCACCGGCGAGCTGCTGCTCTCGCTCGCGGGGCTTCACTCGGTGGTCGTGGTCGAGCACGACATGGCCTTCGTCCGGTCGATCGCGCGGCGGGTGGCGGTCCTCCACGAGGGGCGGGTGCTGGCCGAGGGCGACATGGACGCGGTGCAGTCGGACCCCCGGGTCATCGAGGTGTACCTGGGGGCATGAGCCTGCTGGAGATCCGCCGCCTCGACCGCCCGAACACGCCGGCCGACCGCGCGCGGGTCGCGGGCGCCGGCCACGGTGGCGGTGCGGACCCTGGCCGGCGCCCGAACACGTCAATCGACCACCTGGGGGTCGCGGAGGGGGCATGAGCCTGCTGGAGATCCGCGGCCTCGACCAGTCGTACGGCGGCAGCCGCACCCTGTGGGACGTCGACCTCGACGTGGCGGCGGGGACCCGCCTGTGCCTGATGGGCCGCAACGGCATGGGCAAGACCACCCTGCTGAAGTGCGTCATGGGGCTGATCCCGGTGACGTCGGGCGCGATCCGGTTCGACGGCGCCGACCTCCTCGCCCGTCCCCCCGAGAGCCGGGCCCGGCTCGGCATCGGCTACGTGCCCCAGGGACGGGAGATCTTCCCGCAGCTCACCGTCGAGGAAAACCTGCAGATCGGCCTCGGGTCGCGGCGCGGCGGCCGCCGCGGGGGCATCCCCGACCGCGTCTTCGAGCTCTTCCCGGTCCTGAAGCAGATGCTCCAGCGCCGCGGCGGCGACCTGTCGGGCGGCCAGCAGCAGCAGCTCGCGATCGGCCGCGCCCTGGTGCTCGAGCCGCGTCTGCTCATCCTCGACGAGCCCACCGAGGGCATCCAGCCGAACATCGTCCACGAGATCGGCGATATCATCGTCCGGCTCAACCGGGAGGCCGGGGTGACGGTGCTGCTGGTCGAGCAGAAGCTGCCGTTCGCCCGCCGCGTGGCCAGCGAGTTCCTCATCCTCGACAAGGGACGCTCGGTGGCCGGCGGCCCGATCGACGTCCTGAGCGACGATGACATCCGCAGGCACCTCACGGTTTGAGGCCGGGATCGGCGCGGCCGCGCCGGGCGAACCGCACGCAGACAGCGAGGGGCCCGCACGCGAGGCCGCGGCGCCCCCAGGACGAGGGCGGGTGGCGGTCGAGCGGATCGGCGGACGGAGCGTCGTGTGCCGGGCCTACGCGACGAGCCCTCTGCGCCTGCTGACGCCGAGGAACCACGGGCACGCGGCCTGGGTCTACGCGTCGAGCCACGGGGGCGGGCTCGTCGACGGCGACGACGTTTCGGTCGAGGCGTCGGTCGGCGACGGTGCCGCCGCGTTCCTGTCGACGCAGTCCGCGACCAAGGTCTACCGTTCGCCGCGGGGCACCCGGACCGCACTGGACGCCGACGTCGGCAAGAACGCCCTGCTCGTCGCCGCCCCCGATGCGGTGGTGTGCTTCGCGGGGTCCCGCTACCGGCAGGTGCAGCGGATCGCCCTCGCCGGCAGCGGGCGGCTCGTTCTCGTCGATCGCGTCACCTCGGGCCGGCGGGAGTCGGGCGAGCGGTGGCGCTTCGACGAGTACGTCAGCCGCACCGTGGTCCATCTCGACGGCCGCCTCGTGGTGCACGACGCGACCGCCCTGCGCGCATCGGACGGCAGACTCGCCGACCGGTTCGGCCGCTACGACGTGCTGGCGGTGGCGATGTTGATAGGCCGCGGCCTCGAGAAGGAGGTCGCCCGCATAGACGCCCAAGTCCGGGCCGAGCCGGTCCGACGCGCGGCCGATCGGCTCGTCGCAGCCGCGCCGGTGGGCGACGCCGGGTGTATCCTTCGCATCGCCGGCCGCACGGTGGAAGACGTGGACGACACGCTCGAGGATCTGCTCGGCTTCGTGCCGGGGCTCCTCGGCGACAGCCCGTGGGCGCGGAAGTGGTGACGACATACCCTTGGCGCTTCGGCCGGCAGGGCCGGAACGACCGGCAGGCGTGGGCCCGGAAACGGTGACGACATGCATCTGACACCCCGCGAGGTCGACAAGCTGGTGCTGCACCAGGCCGGGTTCCTCGCCCAGAAACGGCTGGCCCGCGGGGTCCGGCTGAACTACGTCGAGGCGGTGGCGCTGATCGCGACGCAGCTGCTCGAGTTCATCCGCGACGGCCGGTCGGTGGCCGACCTGATGGACCTGGGCCGCCGCTTCCTCGGTACCCGGGACGTCCTCGACGGCATTCCCGAGATGGTCGATGAGGTGCAGGTCGAGGGCACCTTCCCCGATGGCACGAAGCTCGTGACCGTGCACCGCCCCATCGTCGCGGAGCGCGGAGACCACGCCCTCGCCCTCTACGGCAGCTTCCTCGCGCCGCAGGCGCCGGAGTCGCCGGTGGGTGCGCCGGCGGCGGCGATGGCCGGCGCCCCTGGCGAGGTCATCGCCGAGGCCGGCGAGATCACCCTGAACGAAGGCCGCGACGCGGTCTCGATGACCGTCGCCAACACCGGCGACCGGCCCATCCAGGTCGGAAGCCACTACCACTTCTACGAGACCAACCGCGAGCTGACGTTCGACCGGCGGGCCGCCTACGGGCGCCGACTCGACATTCCCGCGGGCACCGCGGTCCGCTTCGAACCGGGCGAGGGCAAGACGGTGAACCTGGTGCCCATCGCCGGCGCCCGCGTCGTCCGCGGGGGGAACGCGTGGGCGAGCGGCCCCGTCGACGAGGCCCGCGACCTCGAGATGCCGGAGTAGCCGTGCCCCGCCGCATCGCTCCGCGCCGCGGCAACGGCGCGGCCGAGACCCGCGACCTGGAGAACCCGGAGTAGCCCATGCCCCATCGCATCGACCGGCGCCACTACGCCGACCTCTACGGGCCCACCACCGGCGACCGCCTGCGGCTGGGCGACACCGGCCTCGTGGCCGAGGTCGAGGAGGACGCCACCGTCTACGGAGACGAATGCAAGTTCGGGGGCGGCAAGGTCCTGCGCGACGGCATGGGGCAGGCGGCGGGGGTGTCGGACGAGCGCGCCCTCGACTGCGTCATCACCAACGCCCTGATCGTCGACTGGACGGGCATCCGGAAGGCGGACGTCGGCATCAAGAACGGGCGCATCGCGGGCATCGGCAAGGCCGGCAACCCCGACGTCATGGCGGGGGTCGGCGACGACCTCGTGGTGGGGGTGACGACCGAGGCCATCGCCGGCGAGGGGATGATCCTCACCGCCGGGGCCATCGACGCCCACGTGCACTTCATCTCGCCCCAGCAGGTGTTCGAGGCGGTCGCGAGCGGGGTGACCACGTTCATCGGCGGCGGAACGGGGCCGGCCACCGGCACCAAGGCGACGACGTGCACCCCGGGCAGCCGGCACGTCCAGCTGATGCTGCAGGCGAACGACCCCCTGCCGATGAACTTCGGCTTCCTCGGCAAGGGCAACACGTCGATGCCGGCGGGGCTCGAGGAGCAGATCCGGAGCGGCGCGGTGGGGCTGAAGCTGCACGAGGACTGGGGCTCGACCCCGGCCGCCATCGACTGCTGCCTGACCGAGGCGGACCGCTTCGACGTGCAGGTCGCCATTCACACCGACACCCTGAACGAGTCGGGGTTCGTCGACGTCTCGATGGCCGCGTTCAAGGGTCGGACCATCCACACCTACCACACCGAGGGGGCGGGCGGCGGGCACGCGCCCGACATCATCCGCGTCTGCGGCGAGCCCAACGTGCTGCCGAGCTCGACCAACCCCACGCGGCCCTACACCGTCAACACCCTCGACGAGCACCTCGACATGCTCATGGTGTGCCACCACCTCGACAAGAACGCCCCCGAGGACGTGGCCTTCGCGGAGAGCCGCATCCGCGGGCAGACCATCGCGGCCGAGGACGTGCTGCACGACCTCGGGGCCATCAGCATCATGGCGAGCGACAGCCAGGCGATGGGCCGCGTGGGCGAGGTCGTCACCCGCACGTGGCAGACCGCCGACAAGATGCGGCGCGAGCGCGGGCGGCTCGACGGCGAGCAGGGCGACAACGACAACCTGCGCATCCGGCGCTACGTGGCGAAGTACACCGTCAACCCCGCCATCGCCCACGGCATCGGCCACGAGGTGGGCTCGGTCGAGGCCGGCAAGCTCGCCGACCTCGTACTGTGGAAGCCGGCGTTCTTCGGCGTCAAGCCCGAGCTGGTCCTGAAGGGCGGGTTCATCGCGTGGTCGCAGATGGGCGATGCCAACGCCTCGATCCCCACCCCGCAGCCGCAGCTCATGCGCCCGATGTTCGGGGCCTTCGGGCGGGCCACGGGGGCGACGTCGCTGGCGTTCGTGTCCTGGCTGGCCCTCGACTCGGGGACGGCGGAGAGCTACGGGCTCACCAAGCAGCTGTCGGCGGTGCGCGGCTGCCGCACCATCGGCAAGCGGGACATGAAGCTGAACGACGCCCTGCCGCGCATCGAGGTCGACCCGGAGACCTACGTCGTCAAGGCCGACGGGGTGGTGCTGACGGCCGAGGCCGCGCCCGTGCTGCCGCTGGCGCAGCGGTATTGCTTGTTCTAGGTCCGGCGTGGCCGCGCGTCGTTGGGCGCTTGCACGCGTGCTGCCGCTCGCCCAGCGGGACTGCCTGTTCCACGAGCCGCTGACGACTTCGCGCGCTGCGCCTGGACCGGCGTGGGCACCGCCGGACTCCGGACGCCTGAGCAACGACGGGTGACGAGGGGGCCGGCCAGGAATCCGACATGTCCGACTGGCTCGCGTGGCAGGTGGTGGACTCGGCGTTTCCGGTCGGCACGTTCGCCCACTCGTGGGGCCTCGAGGCGGCGTGGCAGGCCGGCCACGTGGACGACGACGCGGCGCTCCGTCGGTTCCTGACGGAGACGATCCAGCAGGCGGGATGGGGCGCACTGCCCTTGGCCGGCGCCGCCTACCGGCAGCCCGAACGACTGGAAGAGCTGGACGCGCTGAACGAGGCGTTCCTCACCAACGCCGTGGCCAACCGGGCGAGCCGGGTGCAGGGGCGCACCCTCGCCGCCACCGCGGCCCGGGTGTGGCCTTCGGCGGCGACGACCGCCCTCGAGGCCCGGGTCCGGCGGGGACGGGCCCACGTGGCGCCGGTCTCGGGGGTCGTCTTCCGCACCATCGGGCTGCCGCGGGAGACCGCCGGCAGGGCGGTCCTCTACGGCGCCGCCCGCGGCGTCCTCGCCGCCGCGGTCCGGCTCGGCATCGTCGGCAGCTACCGGGCGCAGCGGCTGCAGCACGAGGCGGAGGCCTGCCTCGACGCGACGCTCGAGACCTGCGCCGGGCTCGCGCCCGAGGAGATCTGCCAGACCGCGCCGATCGTCGATCTCCTGCAGGGGGCGCACGACCGGCTGTATTCGCGCCTGTTCCAATCGTAGAATGGCGCCAGGAACCTGCGCCTCGTGCTGACTTGGGAGGAGACTCCCGGCAGGTTCGGTTGGGCGGCAATCGGAGCCGCTGGCGACGGTTTCCGGGCGCAGATCCGACGAGGAGGCACGCGGCGACATGCACTTCACACCTGACCATCCGCACGACCACGGCCCCGGCGCCTACGCGGACCGCGACGAGCCGCACGCGCGCGACTACCGCCGGCGCGCGTTCACGGTCGGCATCGGGGGGCCGGTGGGCAGCGGGAAGACGGCGCTGCTCCTCGCGCTGTGCCGGCGGCTCCGCGACCGCTACAGCCTCGGGGTCGTCACCAACGACATCTTCACGAAGGAGGACGGCGAGTTCCTCGTGCGTCACGAGGCCCTCGAGACCCGCCGCATCACCGCGGTCGAGACCGGCGGCTGCCCCCACACCGCGGTCCGCGACGACGTCAGCCAGAACCTCGACGCGCTGGGCGAGTTGATGACCAGGGTCGAGCCCGAGCTGCTCTTCGTCGAGAGCGGCGGCGACAACCTCGCGGCCCAGTTCAGCCGCGACCTCGCCGACTTCACGATCTACGTCATCGACGTGTCGGGCGGCGACAAGATCCCGCGAAAGGGGGGGCCGGGCATCACCCAGTCGGACCTGCTGGTGATCAACAAGACGGACCTCGCCCCGCTCATCGGCGCCGATCTCGACGTCATGGCCCGCGACTCGCGCCACATGCGCGGCGACGGCCCGTTCGTGTTCGCGCAGGTGACCAACGGCGTGGGGCTCGACACCATCACCGGCGCGGTGGTCGAGGGCCTGGAGGCGACCCGCGCGCGGACGGCGTGAGGACGATGCGAGTCCCGTTCCTCGTCGGCGTTCTCGCACTCCTGTCGGTCGGCCTCGCCGCCGCCGACGGCGAAGAGTCGTACCAGACCCGCTGCGCGCTGTGCCACGGCGGCGACGGCACCGGCAGCGACCGGGCCGCCTCGATCCTGCCCGTGCTCCACGCGAGCGCGCCCGACCGGCTCGCCCGCATCGTCACCGAAGGAATCCCCGCGCGGGGCATGCCCCGGTTCGAGCTGCCCGAGTCGGAGCTCGCCGACCTCGTCGCCTATCTCAAGGACATGGCCTCCGCGGCGGCCCCGGCCGCGCGCGACCCGCGGGCGCCTCGCCCCAGGCCGGGCACGCTCGCCCTGGCGGACGGACGCTCGCTCGACGGCACGATCCTCAACGAGAGCGGGTTCGACGCCCAGCTCCGGACGCCCGACGGGCGCCTCCGCCTGCTGCGGCGGGTGGGCGACGCCTACCGCGAGCCGGCCGTCGCGCCCGCCGTCGACTGGCCCTCGTACCACGGCAGCGACAGCGGGAACCGGCACAGCCCCCTCGACCGGATCCACCGCGGCAACGTCGGGAGCCTCGCCGCCGAGTGGTTCTATCCGATTCCCGACGTGCCGATGCTGGAGGGGACGCCGGTGGTCATCGCGGGGGTCATGTACGTGACCGCCGTGAACCAGGTCTACGCCCTCGACGCGGCGACGGGGCGCGAGATCTGGCGCTATGCGCAGCCGCGCACCGAGGGGCTCGTCGGCGACCCCGCCATCGGGCTCAACCGGGGCGTCGCGGTGCGCGGCGACCTCGTGTTCACCGTCACCGACCACGCCCACGTCATCGCCCTCGACCGCTTTACCGGCGCCCTGGCTTGGGACACCGAGATGGACGACTACCGCGAGCACTACGGCGCGGTGGCGGCGCCCCTCGTCGTCGGCGACCTCGTCGTCGCGGGCATCAGCGCCGGCGATACCGGGCTGCGCGGGTTCCTCGACGCCTACCACGCCGACACCGGCGAGCGCGCGTGGCGTTTCTGGACCATCCCCGCCCCGGGCGAGCCCGGCTCCGAGACGTGGGGCGATCCGGAAGTGCTTCGGCGCGGGTGCGGGGCGACGTGGCTGACCGGCAGCTACGACGCCGAGCTCGACCTGCTCTACTGGGCCACCGGCAACCCCTGCCCCGACCTGAACGGCGACCGGCGGCCCGGCGACAACCTGTGGACCAACTCGGTCGTCGCGCTGAGGCCCGACACCGGCGAGCTCGTGTGGTACTTCCAGTTCACGCCCCACGACACCCACGACTGGGACGCGCAGGAGCCGCTGCTGCTGATCGACACCGAGTTCCGCGGCCGCCCGCGCAAGCTGCTCGTCCAGGGCAACCGCAACGGCTTCTTCTACGTGCTCGATCGCACCGACGGCCGCTTCCTGCTCGGCGAGCCGTTCGTGAACCAGACCTGGGCGGAAGGGCTCGACGACTCGGGACGCCCCATCGTGCTTCCCGGCACCGACCCCACCGAGGAGGGCACCGACGTCTGCCCCGCCATCCGCGGCGCCACCAACTGGTGGGCGACGAGCTACCACCCCGGGACCGGGCTCTTCTACCTTCTCGCCCACGAGTCGTGCATGACCTACACCAAGAACGACCAGGACTGGCAGCGCGGCCGGAGCTGGCTCGGGGGGACCGTCCGCCTCGCCGAGGGGTCGCCCAACCAGAAGTTCATCCGCGCCATCGACGTGCAGACCGGGCGTACCGTCTGGAGCTACGCGCAGACGGGGCAGGCGCAGACCTACTCGGGGGTCCTGTCGACGGACGGCGGCCTCGTGTTCTTCGGCGAGGACAGCGGCGCGTTCGCGGCCCTCGACGCCCGCACCGGCGAGCCGCTCTGGCACTTCCAGGCGAACCAGGACTGGAAGGCGTCGCCGATGACCTACATGGTCGGGGGCCGGCAGTACGTCGCCATCGCCTCGGGGCTCGGCTTCTGGTCGTTCGCGCTGTCCGAATGACGAAGGCAGGTGCCCCCGGGCCGCTGCCTCTGCCCGAATCGCCGTGAGCCCCCGGCGGGCGGGGTGACCAACCCGTCCACCCCTCCGACATGATCGCCGCCTGGCGACCCTCGAAGGACTAATCACGGGCCGCCAAGACCGTCAGCCCTCGCCGCACCATTGATGCCGTCAGCCCTGGTGGCGGACTCACAGCATCCCGCCCGCCTCTCCGTCGAAAAACAACTGGGCTGGTTGAAGAGCGTCGGGTTCTCACATGCCGCGGGTCATTGGCGGTACATGAACTTCGCGGTTCTGAGCGCCCACAAGGCGCGAATGACGATATGAACTGACGGCCCAACACCGCGAACGGTACGGAAATGACGGCACGGACAAACCACGACCCGGTGACTGAACCGTGGTCGACAGGACGATTCGGCGGCGCGCAGGCCGAGACGGGCCAACGTGGTGATGGCCGCTCGGTGGGCACCACTCATCCTGACCGGGCTGACCTCACATCGCGGGTGAGTTCCTTGGGGCGTGTCCCAGGAGCCAGCTCCGAAAGGCCTTCACGGCTGGCTTGCCGCGCGAGTGCGGCGCGATGACCAGGAGGTACGGGGCGGTCGCCGCCACCGGCGAGTCGAACAGGGCCACCAGCGCGCCCTGGTCCAGCTCCCGCGCGATCATCACGGAGTGTCCCAGGGCAACTCCGAGCCCATCGACCGCGGCCTGGACGACCATCGTATAGAGACGAAAACCCGAAGCCCGAGACAGGTCCGCCGGAGAGACGCCGTGATGACTGAACCAGTGCGACCAGTCGGTCGTCCAGTGCAGGTCGTACACCAGCGGCCAGCTCTTCAGGTCGCCGGGTTCCCGCGGCCGGCCCCGCGCGGCCAGGAGCCCCGGACTGCACACGGGAAACAGCGTCTCCTCGAAGAGCTTTTCCGAGTGCAGGCTGTGCGGCACCTCGTCGGTGAAGGCGATCCAGACGTCGAAGTCCCGGCGCTTGGGGTCGACGGGGCCGTGGTCGACCTCGAACTCGATGGCGATGTCCGGGTGGGCCGTCCTGAAGTCCGCGAGAAGGGGCATCAGCCACTTCTCGGCGACCACCTCGATGGCCACCAGCTTCAGCAGCTCGGTTTCCTGACGGTCCCGCCGCCGTTCCGTCACCCGGCGGAGCTCGGCGAAGATGCGCTCGATGTCGCTGAGGTACGCGCGGCCCTGGACGTTCAGACCCACGCCGTGCGCGTAGCGCTGGAACAGCTCCGCGCCGAGATGCCGCTCCAGCGCCTTGACCCGGTAGGAAATGGCCGCGGCCGAGACGCCCAACTCCTTGGCGGCGGCCGCGAAGCTGCCATGACGAGCGGCGGCCTCGAAGAAGCGCAGGGCCTCCAGAGGCGGAAGATCGACCATCGACATGCTAACAACGATATCGAAACCTGAACGACCATGCCACCGGGGCTCCAACGAGCTGCTTGACTCCGAGGCTGTGATTTAACCCTCAGCCTTAAGAGTACTTTGCGTTGTGCCTGCTCGTCTCTTCGTTGTAAGGTTATGTTGAGTGCTGAGACTGCAAGATTTTTGGGCTGCCACGCTGAGCAAGCATCGTACGCGCCGTTGCGTCGAACTGAGGCGGCGCGACAGTCAGAGGGCTTGGGCCTAGCTGCTTGTGTTCCGTCGCCGGGCTCCCCAACCCTCCGCGTTTTCCACGGCTCGTCGCCGTTCCGAGGCCCTGACGTGTTTCCGCGCCTGCGCTCCTTCCTGGCGACCCTCAGTCAGCCCGGACGCTTCGACGCCGGCCTTGACGAGGAGGTGCGGTTTCATCTGGAAGCCGACACAGACCACCTGATCCAAACCGGTCTCGCGCCCCGGGAAGCCTCACGTTGCGCCAAGCTACGTTTCGGCAGCATCACAGCCATGAAGGACCAGTGCTGGCGGGTCCGCGGCTTGGCCCCGCTCAACAGATTGCGACAGCGTTGTCAGCAACATCGCGCAGATCAAACCAGGTAGAGCGACCAAAGACATGACTAATTGCTGCGTTGCGTTCACGGGCTCGTTCGGGCGACTCGCCAAGGCCGCGGCGGCTTTGGCAGCCCTCGCCCTGCTGGCGTCGCCGACGGTCGCCTCGGCGGACGACGAGGCGGAGCGCCTCGACAAGGGAATCGTCGTCCTCGACGAGATCATGGCCGCCCCCGATTCCGCCATTCCCGAGGCGGTCCTCGAGCGGGCCGTCGCCATCGCGGTCTTCCCGTCCACGATTCGGGCGGGATTCATCTTTGGCGGTCAGCGCGGCCACGGGTTCATTGCGGCGAGGCAAACCGACACCGGCCACTGGTCGCCGCCCGCGTTCCTGACCCTGACCGGCGGCAGCTTCGGCCTGCAGGCGGGCGCGCAGGAGGCCGACGTCATCCTCCTCATTCAGAACCGGCGCGGCCTGGACCGTCTTCTCGGCAACCAGTTCACGCTGGGCGGTGACGCTGCGGCCGCGGTGGGGCCGGTCGGCCGGAGCCTCGAAGCGTCGACCGACCTGCAGATGACGGCCGAGATCCTCAGCTACTCGCGCTCCCGCGGTGTGTTCGCGGGGCTGACGCTGGGCGGCTCCACCCTGCGGGCGGACCGGGACGCGAACGAGCGCTTCTATGGCGTCCGCCTCGACTCGCGGCAAATCGTCCTGGAGGGCTTGACCGGCGCGACGGTGCCCGACGCGGCGGTGCGGCTCAGGCGGGCCCTTGACCGCCTCGCCCCCGACGAGGAAGCGAGGGAGTAACCCCGGCCCCGCGAGCCGGGGTCGACTCGATTCCGGTCCTGCTCGTTATCTCAGCTTCGGACCGGACTTCTGGGCCCTGCTGCCGGCGTTCAGATCGCCGAGACCATGGCCGCCGCTCTCCGGGCATCGCCAGCTGCTACGCCAACTGCGACCGTCGTAGACGAGCACGTTCGTATCAAAGACCAGCACTCATTCCTCTTCCATCAACTGGTAAAGCGCGTCGCGGTTGGCGATATCGACCCGGAAGCCCCCGCTTCGCCAGGTCGGCAGCGGCGGTAGAGGTTCCCGTTGTTCGGCGCCGATCTGGCGCGGCAAGCATACGACGGAGCCCCGCCTCTACAAGGGCGGACATCGTAGCCCCACGCCGCGCCGCCTCTTCGCGCAGGCGCTGCATCACGGAATCGTCGATGTCGAGCGTCGTCTTCATATGGAAACCCTATCATGCGGCGCCGCACCTTATCTCCGCGACGCCCACTTGGCCTCAGTCGGTCACCGTGCGCACGACGTGATCGGGCGCACCGGCGGGAATGTCGGCGTCCCGCATGAAGTCGCGGTTGCTTGTTGATCATCTCGTCTGTCCGCCCATCAGATCACGATGCGCTCGATCTCGTCGACCGTCACGGTGTCCGCCGTCCGGTCGTAGAGCTTCGTCGTCTTCGGCGACGCATGCCCGGCGATCTACTGCGCGTGCTCGATGGTCCCCCCGTTCGAGAGATACGCCGTGATCCTGGCTGACGACCACCCAGTTCAGAGCATGCGGATCCCATTGCGCAGCTGCCGCAGAGCGTTCAGCGGCCGATGAGCCTGCTTGCGCGTCAGGGGCACGTGATGAGGGAACGCTCTGTTTTCCGGGTTCCCGCCGTCCCCGCCTGTCAGCCCCGCCCAAGGTGGTGCCGTCACCGTCGACGTCCATGAACAGGGCCTCGTGGTACCGCCACCACGTCGGCGGGGAATTATGGTGAACGCGACTTGTCGCCCGGTTGCGGATGTCCAGCGTAAAGGTGCCGTCCCCGTTGTTCACTGCGAAGTGGCTATTCCTGTTGTTGCCGCCGTCGCTCTCGACCCTCAAGCCATAGGAACGCGGCGCCGACCCGCGGCGCGGCGGCTCAGGAGAACCGGCGGGCCGGCCCCAGCCGCGGTCGGCGAGGGCCGCAGAACTCGACCCACATCGAGGCGCCGGTGCGTCCCCTCGCCAGGAGGCTGCGCCGCAGAACGGTGCAGAGTCCTCGCGGGGTTGGTTGGGCGGCAATCGGAGCCGTAGGCGACGATTTCCGGACTAGCCGCCGGCCTCGCCGTAGGTCGCGAACGACGACGGCGTCTCCCACAGGGTCACCCGCACGACCGGGAGGCCGGCGTCGGCGGCGACGTCGTGGATGAGCCGGGCGATCCGCTCGGCGGTCGGGTGGGCGTCGATCACGTAGACCGGCTCACCGAGCGACCGAAGCGCCTCGACCAGCGGATCGCCGCGCTTCAGGATCATCTTGTGGTCCAGCTCGCGATCCACCCAGGCCTCGACGGCCCGCCGGACGTCGGCGAAATCGCACACCATGTCGCGCGCGTCGAGCGACGCCGACCGCACCTCGACCTCGACCACCGCGTTGTGGCCGTGCGCATGGCGGCACGGCCCCGCGTGGTCGAGCAGGCGATGCCCGTAACAGAACTCGATGCGGACGGCGACGGACCAGGCTCGATCGGACATGGCGTCACCCCCCTCCGCCGCCGGCTCCCGCTCGGGCCTGCGCCTCCAGCTCGGACAGCAGCGCCTCGCGGCGGTCGATGAGCCTCCGCTGCGGGCGCCGGGCGTGCTCCGACCCGACGACGTACTCGCACAGAAGCGGAAACGCGATGGTGGAGTCGCAGTAGGCGACGACCGCGTCGGGCAGCCGGCCCGGCTTGACCTTGCCCCAGCTCACCGCCTCGGACGGCGTCGCCCCCGACAGCCCCCCCCAGACGACCTGGTCGGTGGTGATCTGAATGAAGTAGTCGGTCCCGCCCTTGGGGATGCCGTAGATCTCCCACAGCGTCGGCTGGCCCTGCAGGTAGAAGTTCTTGGGCGATCCCCCGCCCAGGATCAGGCAGCCGTTGGTGGCGCCGCCGAGGATGATGGCCGCCACCTCGTTGACATCGCGGCCCGGGTCGAGCCCGCACCCGCCGCGCCGGAGCAGCTGGTGCGCCGCGAGGTTCATCCCTATCGAGCTGTCTCCCGGCGACGACGTGTAGACCGGCACCCCCGCCAACGCGGCGGCGGCCACCACCGAGTGCGCCTCGCAGCCGGGCATGCGCGCCATCAGGTCGAGCCCCATGGCGTGGTGGAGGGCCGCGGACGACACCGGGCCGTCGAACCGCCGGCGCACGAGGAAGTCGCGCAGGTACGCGTCGGTCTCGAGCAGCACCTCGGCCGGGAACAGCACGTCGTAGATGCGGATGACGCCGTCGTCGTGCAGCTCGACGTCGTCGAGGAACGGCGAGCCGCGGTGCAGGGTGAAGTTCAGGGCGTAGTGCAGGTCGTGGTACAGGTTGGCGCCGGTGCTGACCACGAAGTCGACCAGGCCCCGCTCCATCAGCTCGATGACGCATCCCCCCAACCCGGCCGGCGTCAGGGCCCCGGCCACGGTCAGGCCGATCGTGGTGTCGTTGGCCGGATCGAGCATCTTGTCGGCGTACACGTGACAGGCCTCGCGGAGGCGGCCGGCATTGAACGCCTGGAACCCCTCGTCGACGAGCCGCCGCAGTCCGGCTCCGCCTCCGGGACGGTAGTACCGAATCGGTTCGCCGGTGAGATGCCGGCGGGCGGCCGGGGATGCGGCGGGAGATGAAGGACGATGGGGCACGGGATACCTGCGGGAACCGCCACGTGCTCCCTCGAGGACCAGAGCCTGAAGACGCCGTGAGCGCGGGCGACCTTGCGGTCGCCCTGGAAGCTTCGCCGACGCGGAACTACGCGCCGCGAGCATGGCCGCCAACCAACCCGGCGGGGAGTCGGCGCCTCCTTGCAGGAGGCGGCGCCCTCTACGGCGCGGACTCCCGGGCCGGGTCGATCCAGTCGGGGCGGCGTCCCCCGAGTGCGACCAGGATCAACGCCGACCCGGTGGCGAGGCCGACGAGGCCGAGCCCGTCGGTGAGCCAGCTCTCCCACGGGTAGTCGCCGACCGTCACCGCGGTCGACGGCAGCAACAGCACCAGACCGCTCGCGAGCCCGACCCGACGGCGCCGCGTCAGTCGCAGCAGCCCCCCCCGGAGGCGGCGGCCTCGGACCCTCCCGGGTCGAGGCTTACCGGCCTCGGTGCGGCGCGGGGCTCTCGCGACGGTCTCCTCGACCATCCTCGTTCAGGGAAGCGCGGTCAACCGGTCATCGCGACCGGCTCTTGCCGCGGCTCCGGGACGCGCTCTTGTTGGAGCGCTCGACGCGCCCGTTGCCGTTACGGCCTCGCGACGGCGACGACTCGTTCTGGCCGTATCCGGACCGTGCGAACTGGCCGGGATGGCCCTCGGACCGGTTGCCGTTGGGCTCGGCACCGGGCCGACCGCCGTTGCGCCGCTTGCGTGACGGCTTCCCCCGGTCGACATTGCCGTCCCGACCCGTGTGCTCCCGAATCGTGAACACCGGCGCCGACCGGGTCACGGCGGCGGGGTCGGGCCGCCCGAGCGTGGCCCGGATCAGCGGGCGGCGAACCGAGTCGACGTGCGGCGCCTGCGGGGGGCGGCTCGTCACCGGCAGGGGAACGTCCGGCGGTGCGCTCACCGGCGGCGGCTTCGACCCGACCGAGGCGGCCGGCGCGGCGGAGGCGGCCGGCGCGGCGGAGGCGGCCGGCGCGGCGGAGGCGGCCGGCGCGGCGGAGGCGGCCGGCGCGGCGGAGGCGGCCGGCGCGGCGGAGGCGGCCGGCGCGGCGGAGGCGGCCGGCGCGGCGGGGGCGGCCGGCGCGACGGAGGCGGCCAACGCGGCGGGCGCGATCGGCCGCGCCGGTTGTGCCGGCGCGGCGATCAACGCCCCGTCGGCGCCCGCGTTGGAGAGGGCCGCCACCAGTCGGGTCTGCCGGCGCGGCGGGACCCGGGCCTCCTTGTAGGGATGCTCGGTGTCGCACGTCGTGCATCGGGTCAACTTGATGGCGTTGCCGACGAGAGCCACGACGGCATGATTGGTGACTCGGCGCTCGCGTGGGCAGTAGTCGTCCAGGACGTCACCCAGGCGCACCCGGCGCTGATCCATGAATCCCTCTCAGGTTGTGCAGAATCGTGAGCTGGTTCGACAGTCGCTCGAACTGTTGCCGGACGGATACGAACGGCGACGGGGAGACGGCCCCGTGCAGGCGTCATGCACGTCGGCGACTCGCGGCACGCACCCGGCCACTCGCGGCCGGCGCAAGGGACGGCCCGACCGGGTCGCTCCCCGGTTGCGTGGTGCCCGGTATTCTCGTTCTGTCGTTCATCGACGGGGCGGGACGCCGGCCCCGAGACCACACGGAGGCTCGTACGCCAGACCGATGTCCCCAGTTACAAAAACGCGAACCACCAGATCCGTCGCTTCAGGAAAGAATCGCGTTGCGCTGCAAGGACGGTCAGGCAAGCGGCCGAGCCACGAATCCCCTGTGCGGGGCGGCTCAGACGGCTCGCGCGATGCGCAATGACGCCATCATACTACTCTCGGCGCGCCGCGTAAACGTCTCGATTACGCCCGGCCCGGCGCGTCGACCCAGCGGCGGGTCTCGCGCAGGGCCGCCGCCACCGCCTCGGGCGCCGTCGACTGGGGCGTCCGGCGGGCCTCGACCGAGCCGCGGGCGGTGATGCGGGCGGCGGTGTCCGCGTCCAGGCGCTCGTGATAGCCCCGCCACTGCTCCGGGGTCAGCGACGTGAAGTCGCGCCCCCCGGCGACGAGGTCGCGGACGATTCGGCCCACCACCTCGTGGGCCTCGCGAAACGGGACCCCCCGGGCCACCAGCAGATCGGCCACGTCGGTGGCCAGCGCGAGCCCCGACGCCGCCGCCCCGGTGCGGGCCGCGTCGAGGGCGAGGGTGCGGACCACGGCGGCGGCGGCTCGCAGCGAGCCCAGCACGGTGTCCTCGGCGTCGAAGACGGCCTCCTTGTCCTCCTGCAGGTCCTTGTTGTAGCCGCTGGGCAACCCCTTCATCGTGGCCAGCCACCCCGCGAGCCGGCCGATGACCCGACCCGTCTTGCCGCGAACCAGCTCGAGGGGGTCGGGGTTCTTCTTCTGCGGCATCAGGCTGCTGCCGGTGGTGACGGCATCGGACAGCCCCAGGAACCCGAACTCCTCGCTCGTGAGAACGACGAGGTCCTCGGCGAGCCGGCTCAGGTGGACCATGACGCCGGCGCCGGCGTGCAGGAACCCGGACACGAAATCGCGGTCCGCGGTGGCGTCGAGGCTGTTGGCCACGACCCGCGAGAACCCCAGCCGCCGGGCGAGCGCCGAGGTGTCGACGTCGTAGCTGGCTCCGGCGATGGCCCCCGACCCGAGCGGCAGCGCGTCGGCCTCGTCGCGGGCGATCGCGAAACGGCGATGCGCGCGCCGGAGGGCGGCGGCGTGGGCCAGAAAGTAGTGGGCCACGAGAATCGGCTGGGCCCGCCGCAGGTGCGTGTATGACGGCATGAGCGCCGCCCCCGCCGACTCCGCCTGACCGGCGAGGGCGTCGACCAGGGCCACCAGCTCGCGCTGGATGACGAGAATGCGCCGCCGAAGATAGAGCCGCAGGTCGAGCGCCACCTGCTCGTTCCGTGACCGCCCCGTGTGCAACCGCTTCCCGGCGTCTCCGACGCGCTCGATCAGCTGGCGCTCGACGAAGGCATGCACGTCCTCGTCGGGTCCGTCGACGAACGCCGGGTCGTCGCGGCCGCGGTCCCGGATCGCGATGAGGGCGTCGCGGACCGCGGCTGCATCGCCGGCCGACAGCACCCCGGCCCCGGCGAGGGCCTCGGCCCAGGCGAGGCTGCCGGCGACGTCGTCCTCGAACAGCCGCCGGTCGAACGCGAACGACGACTGGAACGCGAACACCTCCTCGTCGGGGGCGCCGTCGAAACGGCCGGACCACAGATGCGCCATGGCGTACGGAGTGGCAGCCCCCAGCATCTAGGAGACCGGGGCGGCCTTGGCGGCCGAAGTGGCCGTGGCGGCCGGGGCGGCCTTGGCGGCCGCGAGCTCGACGGGCAGCCCCCAGATCCTGATGAACCCCTCGGCCGCGGTGTGGTCGAACTGGTCGCCCTCGTCGTAGGTCGCCAGCGCCTCGTCGTACAGGGCGTGAGGCGACTTGCGCCCGACCACGTGGCAATTCCCCTTGAACAGCTTCAGGCGCACGGTGCCGGTGACCCGCTGCTGCACGTCGGCGACTAGGGCGTCGATGGCGCGTCGCGTCGGGGTGAACCACAGGCCGTTGTACACGAGGTCCGCGTACACCGGGGCCAACCCCGTCTTGATGCGATCGAGGTCGCGCGGAATGACCAGGCTCTCGAGCTCGCGATGGGCGGCGTGCAGCACCACCGCGGCGGGGGCCTCGTAGATCTCCCGCGACTTGATGCCGACCAGCCGGTTCTCGAGCATGTCGATACGCCCCACGCCATGGGCGCCGGCGATGGTCTCGAGGCTGGCGATCAGCTCGACGAGAGGCATCGCCACGCCGTTGACGGCGGTCGGCGCCCCCGCCTCGAAGTCGAGGCTCACGTAGGCGGGCGCGTCGGGCGCCGCGGCCGGCGACTTCGTCAGGGTGAAGACCTCCTCCGGCGGCTCGGTCCAGGGGTCTTCCAGCACCCCGCACTCGATGGACTTGCCCCACAGGTTCAGGTCGGTGCTGTAGGGGCTGTCCACCGTCGCCGGCACCGGAATGCCGCGCTCACGGGCGTACTCGATCTCCGCGGGCCGCGACATGCCCCATTCGCGCGCCGGCCCGATCACCCGGATGGCCCGGTTCAGCGCCCGCGCCGACACGTCTATCCGGACCTGGTCGTTCCCCTTGCCGGTGCAACCGTGGGCGATCGCGGTAGCCGACTCCATCTCCGCGATCTCGACGAGGCGCCTGGCGATCAGGGGGCGGCCGAGGGCCGTCGCGAGGGGGTACTGCCCCTCGTAGAGCGCCCCCGCCTGCAGGGCCGGCAGGACGTACTCGTCCGCGAACTCGGTGCGGACGTCGAGGACGTGGCAACGGATCGCCCCCACCGCCATCGCGCGCTCGCGCACGTCGTCGAGCTCCTTCCCCTGGCCGAGGTCCAGGGTCACCGCCACCACCTCCGCGTCGTACTTCTCGGCCAGCCAGGGAATTGCGACCGACGTATCGAGACCGCCCGAATAGGCGAGTATCACGCGCTCCATCTATGTGCCTCTTCTCCTCTCGGCGACCGCCGCTCCGCGGCCTCAACCCGCCTTGCGGCGCCGCCCGCCAACCCTGCAGAAATCCACGCCGCGGGCGCCGCCTACCCGGCGGCCCAGCGCTCCACCCGGCGGCCCAGCGCCTTCGCGCCCCCCTCGGTGCGCACGACGACGAGGATCGTGTCGTCGCCGGCAACCGTGCCGACGATCTCGGGCCAGGCCGCACGGTCGAGCGCGAACGCCAGCGGCTGCGCCTGCCCCGGATCCGTCTTCAGGACGAGAAGCTGCTGAACCCGTTCGGCGCTTCGCAGGTACTCGGCGACCGCCCGGCGAACCCGTTCATCGGGGACCGCCGGCGTGGCCGCCGGGCCCTCGGCCGACCGATACGCCCCGTCGGCGGCCCGCTTGACGAGCCCGAGCTCCTTGACGTCGCGGGAGATCGTGGCCTGGGTCGCCCGAATGCCCATGCCGGCCAGCAGGCGGCGCAGGACGTTCTGGCTGCGGACCGGCTGGCCGGAGACGAGCTCGAGTATGGCGGACTGCCGGCGGGCCTTCATACTTATTCACACGCTGGATTTATATACACCACCGCCGCCCGATGTCAAGCGCAGACCGCCGGCGCACGGGCACATGCATTGACGACGGGGGCCGCAACGATGTATAAATATGCACGATGTCGGCTGATCTCGCTATCGGAATCGCCGGGGCCACCGGCTACGCCGGCCAGGAGCTGCTCAGGCTGGCCGCGCGCCATCCCGCGGTCAGGGTTGCGGCGGCCATGGGCTCGGGGACCGCGGAGGGCGTTCGGCGGCTGCCCGCGCTCGCGCGCATCTGGGACGGCGACGTCACGCCGCTCTCCCTGGACCGGCTGGCGGCGGAGACCCGAGCGGTGTTCCTGACGCTGCCCGACGCCGTCGCGGCCGAGGTCGGCCCCGACCTCGTGGCCCGAGGGGTGCGGGTCTTCGACCTCTCGGGCACGTTCCGGCTGCGCGACGCGGCCGAGCGCCGCCACTGGTATCCCGCCACCCCGGAGATCGAGGAGCCGGTCGTCTACGGCCTCACCGAGCACTACCGCGAGGCGCTGCCGGACGCGCGCCTCGTCGCGTGTCCGGGATGCTATCCGACGGCGGCGCTCCTCGCCCTGCGGCCGTGCGCGACGCGGGCATCCTCGACGCCGACGCCGACGTCATCATCGACGCCAAGTCCGGCATCTCCGGGGCCGGCAAGAAGGCGACGGAGCGCACGCACTTCTCGGAGTGCCACGGCAGCGTCGCCGCCTACGGGGTGCTCGCCCACCGCCACGGCGCGGAGATCGAGCAAGAGCTGGGGCGGCCGGTCACCTTCACGCCCCACCTCGTGCCCCTCGACCGCGGCATTCTCGAGACCATCTACGTGCGCACCCGCCGCGACGTCAGCGCCGCGCAGGTGGCCGACACGCTGGAGCGGGCCTATGCCGACGCGCCGTTCGTGCGCCTGACCGGCGACGCCCTGCCGGAGATCAAGCACGTCACCCACACCAACCTGTGCGACATCGGGTGGAAGCTCGACGCCGCCTCGAGGCGCCTGGTGCTCGTCGCGTGCCTCGACAACCTCGTCAAGGGCGCGGCGGGCCAGGCCATCCAGAACCTCAACGTCGCGTTCGGCCTCGGCGAGGCGACCGGCCTGTCATGACCCCGACGGCCCGGGTCGTCCTCAAGCTGGGCGGCGAGCTGCTGGCCGAGCCGGACCAGCGCCGCGACGTCGCGGCGGCCATCGGCGGCCTCGCGGCCGGTGCCGCCCTCGTGGTCGTCCACGGCGGGGGGCGCGAGGTCGACGCGGAGCTCGCGGCGCGCGGCATCGCCAAGCGGGCCGTCGACGGCCTGCGGGTCACCGACGCCGCCACCCTCGGCGTCGTGGTGGGGATGCTCGCGGGACGGGTCAACACCCGGCTCGTGGCCGCGGCCCGCAGCGCCGGGGTCAGCGCGGTCGGACTGACCGCGGCCGACGCGGGGGTGGCCGCGGTCGAGCGCGCCGCGCCCTACGCCGCCGCCGACGGGTCGGTCGTGGACCTGGGGTTCGTGGGGCAACCGAACGGCGACGCCCCGCCGGTACTGCTGGAGGCCCTGTGCGCGGCCGGGTTCGTGCCGGTGGTCGCGAGCATAGGCGCGGCGGCGGATGGACAGTTGCTGAACGTGAATGCCGATACTCTGGCCGGGGACGTGGCCGTCCGCTTTCGGGCCGGCCGGCTGCTGATCGCCGGGGGCACCGCCGGCGTCCTCGACCCGCGGGGCAGCACGTTGCCCTCGATCGACGACGCGACGCTCGGGCAGCTCATCGCCGACGGCCGGGCCAGCGCCGGCATGGTCGCGAAGCTGAACGCGTGCCGCCACGCACGGCGCAACGGGGTCGGGCGGGTGGAGATCGTCGACGGCAGGGGGACACGCGATCTGGATGGACGCCCCGGATCGCGGATCGCCTAGGGCAGGACGCGACACGGAGAGCAGTCATCGATGTCGACAGGAACGACAGGCATGGTCAGCGGAGAACAGGATGTCCGGGCGGTCGAGAGCGCGCACCTGCTGCAGGTCTACAAGCGGGTGCCGGTGGTCCTGACCCGAGGCGAGGGCAGCTACGTCGAGGACGGCGACGGCCGGCGCTACCTCGACTTCCTGTCGGGGATCGGGGTGGCGTCGCTGGGCCACGCGCACCCCGGACTGGCGGACGCGCTGGCCGACCAGGCCCGCACCCTGGTCCACACCTCCAACCTCTACTTCCATCCCCTGCAGGGGCAGGTGGGACGGCGGCTGGCCGCCTTGTCAGGCCTCCCGCGGGCGTTCTTCTGCAACAGCGGGACCGAGGCGGTGGAGGGCTGCCTGAAGTTCGCGCGGCGCTACTGGCATACGCGCGGCGAGACGGCGCGGACGCGCATCGTCGCGCTGGAGCGCTCGTTTCACGGGCGCACCTTCGGCTCGCTGTCGGCGACGTGGGAGCCCGGCTATCGCCGCCCGTTCGAGCCGCTCCTCCCCGGGGTCGACTTCGTGTCGCCCACCGACCCCGGGGCGCTGGACGCGGCAGTCGGACCCGACGTCGCCGCGATCATCCTCGAGCCGATTCAGGGCGAGGGCGGGGTGTGGCCGCTGACCCCGGCCTTCGCGGCGGCGGTGACGGCGGCGTGCGAGCGGACCGGCGCGCTGCTGATTGCCGACGAGATTCAATGCGGGCTCGGCCGCACGGGGAGCCCCTTCCACTCCGCCGCCCTGGGCCTGCGCCCGGACCTGATGGCGCTCGGGAAGGCCCTGGGGGCGGGGATGCCGGTCGGCGCCATCCTGATGAGCCAGGCCGTCGCCGACGCCATATCCCCCGGTGACCACGGAACCACGTACGGCGGCAATCTGCTCGCCTGCCGGGCGGCGCTGGTGTTCCTCGACGCCCTGGAGCAGGGCGGGCTCGAGCGGGTGCGCGCGGCTGGCGCGCGGCTGGCCGACGGCCTCGAGGCGCTGGCGACACGGCATCCAGTCGTCACCGACGTGCGCGGGGCCGGGTTGATGCGGGGAATCGAGATGCCCGAGGCGGCGGCGACTCGCGCCGTCGACCTCGCGCTGGCCAATCGCCTGCTCGTCAACCGGACCGCGGGGCGCGTGGTGCGGCTCCTCCCCCCCCTCAACATCTCGGACGCCGAGATCGACGAGGGACTTCGGATTCTCGACACGGTGGTCGAGCAGGCCGCCACCCGGGAGTCCGCGCCCCACGAGCCTGCGCCGTAGAACGGTGCTGACTCCTGGCAGGGTTGGTTGGGCGGCAATCGGAGCCGCAGGAGACGATTTCCGGGCCAGGGGCCGCGGACGAGACCCCATGGCCTGCCCGAGCACGAGCACGACCCCGATGATCACCACGTCCACCGTTTCCGTTCACCCCGCCCCGGCCGACGGCCGGCGGCCGGCGACGCCGCTGGCCGCGGTGTCGATTCGCGCCGCGGGCCGGCCCGATGCCGCCGCCATCGACCGGCTCGTGGCCGCCAACGTCGGCCCCGGGTTGCTGCTGCCCCGCTCACCGGCCGACATCCAGCGGCACGTGCCGCGTTTCCTGGTCGCGACCCGAGACGGCGCGGTGATCGGGTGCGGAGAGCTGACCCCTCTCAGCAAGACGATGTCCGAGGTCAGGTCGCTGGTCGTGGCCGCCGGCGAGCGCGGCGCCGGCATCGGCGCCCGGCTGCTCGCGGCCCTGGTGGCCGGCGGACGCCGGCAGGGCGCATCGCGGGTGTGCGCGTTCACCCATATCCCGCGCGCCTTCGTCGCCCAGGGGTTCTCGATCGTGCCGCACACGTGGCTGCCCGAGAAGATCATGACCGACTGTCAGGGCTGCGAGTGGTTCAGGCGGTGCGCGCAGGTCGCGGTGGTTCTCGAGCTCGGCGGCGCCCGCGGCCGCGGGCCGCGGCGGGGAAATCCGTAGGCGAGGCGCCGTCTTCGACGCGAGCGGCCGACCGCCGAACACAAGGGCAAGCGAACCATGCTGGAACGCATTCCCAGGGGCATCGCCGCACCGGCCGGCTTCCGGGCCGCCGGGGTGGCCTGCGGCATCAAGGCTTCCGGGCTCGACCTCGCGCTGGTGGTGTCCGAGCCGCCGGCCCGGTCGGCCGGCGTCTTCACCACCAACCTCGCGGCGGCCGCCCCGGTCACGGTGACTCGCGAGCACCTGCAGCGATCGGACGCCACCACCGCAGCGGTGGTCGTCAACAGCGGATGCGCCAATGCCTGCACCGGCGCGCGGGGGCTGGCCGACGCCCGCGACATGGCCGTCACCACCGCCGAGCTCGTCGGGTGCCCGGTCGAGCAGGTGCTCGTGTCGTCGACGGGGGTCATCGGGGCGTACCTCGACCGCGACAAGGTGCGGCAGGGCATCGAGCTCGCCGCCGAGTCGCTGGACCCCGACGGGCACGCGGCGGCGGCGGAAGCCATCATGACCACCGATCCCTGGCCCAAGGACGCGGCGGTGCGGGCGGTCACGCCGGCGGGGCGGTTCCACGTCGGCGGCATCGCCAAGGGGGCCGGCATGATCGAGCCGAACATGGCCACGATGCTCGCGTTCCTGACCACCGACGCCGCCGTCGACCCGGCCCTGCTGCAGCGCGCCCTGCGTGAGGCGGCGGAGACGACCTTCAACGCGATCACCGTCGACGGCGAGCCCTCGACGAACGACATGGTGCTGCTGCTCGCGAACGGGCGCTCCGGCGTGCGCATCAACAACGCCGCCTATCCCGCGTTCGTCGAAGCGCTCCACGCCGTGTGCCATGAGCTGGCCCTCGCCATCGTGAAGGGGGGCGAGGGCGCCACCAAGCTCGTCGCCTGCAGCGTGACCGGCGCGCGCACCGCGGCCGAGGCCCGGCAGGCGGCGCGGGCCATCGCGAACTCGCCGCTCGTCAAGACCGCGGTGCACGGCGGCGACCCGAACTGGGGGCGAATCGTGGCGGTGGCGGGCCGGGCCGGCGTCGGTTTCGACCTCGCGCGCGCCCGGGTGGCCATCGGCGGGGTCGAGCTCTTTCGCGACGAGCAGATCTTCGACGACCGCGAGCCGGCGGCGGCCGAGCACCTGGGGACGCCGGAGGTCGCGATATCGATCGACCTGGGCACCGGCGGCGCCGGCACCGCCACCGTCTGGACCTGCGATTTCAGCGCCGAGTACATCCGCATCAACGCGGACTACCGGACCTGAGCGAGCGAACCCGTGCGGCCCGCATCCGACGGCCGCGCGACGCCGCACTTGAACCATGACCACCACCCAAGCCGTGCCGAAAGAAGGCGTGGCGGCCCCCTGCGCCCCGTTCGCTTCCGCCCGGGCCTATCTGTCGGTGCTCGACTTGACGCCCGATGCCCTCGAGACCTGTCTGGCCCTGGCGGCGCGGCTGAAGCGCGAACGACGGATGGGCGCCGACGCGCCGACCCGCGGGGCCCTGGCCGGGCACTCGCTTGCCCTGCTTTTCGACAAGCCGTCGCTGCGCACCCGCACCGGGTTCGAGATCGCGATGCAGGAGCTGGGCGGCATCGTCACCTGCCCGCCCTCGGCCGACGCGCTCGGCACGCGCGAAGCCTTGGCCGACGTCGCCCGCACTCTCGAACGATGGATCTCGGTGGCCGCCATCCGCACCTTCCGGCAGTCGAGGCTGCGGGAGATCGCCGAGTCGACGACGCGGCTGCGGGTCGTGAACGCGCTGACGAACGAGGAGCACCCGTGCCAGGCCCTCGCCGACTGCCTGACGCTGCTCGAGCGGTGCGGCGCGGTGCGCGGGGTCACGCTGGCGTACGTCGGAGACGGCAACAACGTGGCCACCTCCCTCACCCACGCCGCCGCGATGCTCGGCATCCGCCTGCGCCTGGCGTCGCCGCGGGGCTACGCCCTGCCCGACGAGACCCTGGCCGCGGCCCGCGCGGTGGCGCGCCAAGGCGCGCAGATCGTGCAGTGCGACGACCCCGTCGAGGCGGTGCGCGGGGCCGACGCCGTCTACACCGACGTGTGGACGTCGATGGGGCAGGAGGCGGAGGCGATCCGGAGGCGGGAGGCGTTCGCCGAGTACCGCGTGACCGGCGCCCTGATGGCCGAGGCGGGCCGCGAGGCCTTCTTCATGCACTGCCTGCCCGCGCACCGCGGCGAAGAAGTGGACCCCGACGTCATCGACGGGCCGCGCTCGGCCGTCTTCGACCAGGCCGAGAACCGGCTCCACACGCAGAAGGCGCTGCTGATGCTGATGCTGGACGCCGCGCCCTGGAGCCGGGAGCCAGCGTCGTAGTCCCGCGCCAGCGAAACTTCCGACGCGGACCGCAAGGTCGCCCGGCGGTCCGCGCCGCAGAGGCTCGCGCCAGCGAACTTCCGCCAAGGCGACCGAAGGTCGCCCGGCGGTCCGCGCCGCAGAAGTTCGCGCCAGCGAACTTCTGCCAAGGCGACCGAAGGTCGCCCGGGCGCTCAGTCTCACACCGGCTCGAGACCGGCGGCGGCCTGCTCCACCTTCTCGGCCAGCGTTCGGCGGTACTCGTCGAGGCGCGCGCGGACGTCGGGGTCGCCGAGGGCGAGAATCTGCGCCGCGAGCACGGCCGCGTTCGTGGCCCCCGCCTTGCCCACCGCCACCGTGGCGACGGGCACCCCGGGGGGCATCTGCACCGTCGACAGCAACGCGTCGAAGCCGCCGAGCGGCGACGAGTCGACGGGCACGCCGATGACCGGCAACGCGGTATGGGCCGCGACGACCCCCGCGAGATGGGCGGCCGCCCCCGCCCCCACCACGAACACCCGGACCCCGCGCCGAACGGCGTCGTCCATCACCCGGCGGACCCGATCCGGCGAGCGGTGGGCGGACGCCACGGTCATGTCGGAGGCGATGCCCAGATCGCGCAACGTGCGCACGGTGTTCGCCATCACCCCCGCGTCGGACGCGGAACCCATCAAGACCTGCACCTGTATGTCACTCATCCGATCCTGCGTCTCCTGCCTGATTCGCGGCCAACGCCTTTCGTCCGATGTCCGAGCGAACCTGCTTGCCGGCGAAGGTGATGCAGGCCTCGGCCGCGTAGGCCCGCGCAATCGCCTCGGCGAAATCCCGCCCCCGGCCCACCACCGTCAGCACCCGGCCGCCCGCCGTCACTACCGACCTGTCGCGCACCGCCGTGCCCGCGTGAAACACGAGCACGCCCTCGAGGGCCGACGCCGCCTCGATGCCCGCAATGGCCACGCCGGTATCATAACGGCCGGGGTACCCGCCGGAAGCCAGCACGACCCCCACGTGCGGATCGTCCGCGTGCTCGCACGCGAGCCCGTCGAGCCGCCCGCGGGCCGCGGCGTCCAGCACCGGCGCCAGCTCGCCGGTCAGCATCGGCAGCACGACCTGGGCCTCCGGATCGCCCAGCCGGACGTTGAACTCGATGACCTTCGGGCCCTCGGCCGTCAGCATCAAGCCGACGTAGAGGAACCCCCGAAAGGGATGCCCGGCGCGGCGCATCCCCTCGAGCACGGGCTCCACGATCTCGCCGCGGATGCGCCTGTCGAGCTCGGGAGTCATCAGCGGGCTCGGCGCGAACGCCCCCATGCCGCCGGTGTTCGGCCCCTCGTCATCGTCGCGGGCCCGCTTGTGGTCCTGCGCCACCGGCAGGCCGACCGCCCGCCACCCGTCGCAGACCGCGAAGAACGACGCCTCCGCACCTTCCAGGTGCTCCTCGATGACCACGCACTCCCCGGCATCGCCGAAGCACCGGTCCTGCATCGCCTCGCGCACCGCCCGCTCCGCCGCGGACCGATCGGGCGCCACCGTGACCCCCTTCCCGGCGGCCAGGCCATCGGCCTTGACGACCACCGGGAATCCGAACTCGGCCCCCGCGACCGCGGCCAGCGCCTCGTCGGGGCTCCGGCAGACCCGGAAGCGGGCCGTGGGCACCGCGTGCCGGGCCATGAACGCCTTGGCGAACGCCTTGCTCGACTCGAGCCGGGCGGCGAGGCGGCTGGGCCCGAACAGGCGCCGGCCGCGCGACTCGAACAGGTCCTGGACCCCGCGCGCGAGCGGCAGCTCCGGCCCCACGACCGTCAAGTCGACGGCCTCGGCCTCGGCATGCGCCAGCAAGGCCGCCGGATCCGACACGTCGAGCGCCCGTGCGGACGGGGCCGGATGGGTACCGGCGTTGCCCGGCGCGCAGATCACCTCGCGGACCACCGGCTCGCGCCCCAGCTTCCAGGTCAGGGCATGCTCGCGCGCCCCGCTCCCGACGACCAGCACCTTCATCGATCTCGCACCTCCGGAACCGCGCCCACCGCTTTGACATGCCGCTGGCGTCGACCTATAATGATCGTTTGCTCCTTGTCGTAGGAGTACCCGCCCAGGAACGCACGGGCTTCGCCCTCGCGCGGACTCCATGCTACACGCTTCCGCGGCGGCCGGGGCGTCCGTTCGACGAAGGCGGGGAAGACTCGGCAGAGGAGGTGACAGGCAGTTTGGCTGAGGTCAAGGTTCAGGACAGCGAGTCCATCGAGAGCGCGTTGCGGCGTTTCAAGCGCAAGGTGCAGCAGGAAGACATCATCAAGGACATCAAGAAGCACTCGTTCTATCTGAAACCCGGCGACAAGCGCCGGGCGAAGCAGGCGTTGGCGCGCAAGCGGACCCGAAAAAAGCAGCGTCGCGAGACCGAGTAGAGGCAGGAATGCGGGCCTCGGCCCGCGTTGACAGTGACTCGGGTTCATAGTACGGTTGCGCGATTACGTTCGGCGATGCGTCTATTCACCCGGTCCCTGCTTCACGTCCGGCGACGGCGTAGACGCAGGCGCGGAGAGTTGCATGGAAATCCAGGAAAGAACAATTCAGGGCGTGGTCGTGCTGGATCTGACGGGGAAGCTGACCATCGGCGAGGGCGACGAGCTCCTCAAGGAGCGGATCAGCAACCTGATACAGCAGGGCCACCGCAACCTGTTGCTCAATCTCGAGGGTGTTCCGTACGTCGACAGCGCCGGCCTGGGAGAAATCGTGCGCACGTACACGACGGTGAGCCGCCAGGGCGGCAAGCTCAAGCTCGTGAACCTCACCAAGCGCATCACGGACCTGCTCGCGATTACCAAGCTGCTGACGGTGTTCGAGACGTACGAGTCGGAAGACGAGGCCGTGAACAGCTTCGGCGCCTGACGAACAGGAGTCACCCCATCCGCCACCCGAACGCGCGCGTTCAAGCCTCGCAGGGTCGTGCCCGGCGTCGAGGACGGCTCGGTCGGGTGGCCACCCTGCTCATCCCGTGGCCGCCGGATCGGACCCTCCGGCGCCGGCCCCTGGACACCGCTCGCCCCCCAGAGTCCATCAGGCCCGCCGACGTTGCTCCCGCCACCCCGGGCGAGCGTCGGTTTCCGGGGTGCAATCGGACCCCGTCGGGAAGCCGCGGCCCGTTCCGTCGACCGGCGGCGGACTCGCCGTAGCGTCCCCAGGACACACGATGGCCGAGTTCAACACCCGGGCCGATTCCGTCGACGTGACGCAGATCATGGCGCGGGTCCGCGCGAGCATTCGCGAGCAGCGGAGCCCCGCCGACGCCGAGCGACAGATCCGGGAGCAGGCGGAGGCCGCCCTCGATCGATGCCTCGAGCCCCTGCGGGCAGGCTCGGCGCGGGTCGAGCACGACCGGCAGCTCGCTCTCCCGGGACGGTTCGACCGGGACCGGCAGGGGAACAGCCTCGCGCCGGAGCCGTTCGAGTTCAACGAGGACACCGTCTACGTCTCCTCCGCCGGAGGAACGATGGGGAAACTGATCCGCCTGATTCGAAAGCTCCTGAACCCGATACTCCGGTTGTTCTTCAACCCCGACCCGATCATCTTCGCCATGATGCGACAAGCGGAAATCAACTCGCGGCTCCTGGACCTGCTCAATCGGGTGAACGCCGAGTTCGAGCGCACCGGCAAGAAGTTCGCGGCCCGCGAGGAGCTCGATGCCCTGAACTACGAGGTCACCCACAATCTCGTCGCGGAGATGACCCGGCTCTCCGTCGACATGAAGAACCACAAGATGCTGGTCGAATCGGTCGCGGGGCGGCTCGACTTCGACGAGCGTCGGGCGCAGGCGCTCGAAGCCGCCCGGCAGAACCGATCGACGCCGCAGGCGAGCGGACCCGAGCTTGCGGATGGCGACGGGTCCGCGGCGCCGCCGACGCGGACCCGCCGCCGACGGCGGCGGTCGCGGCGGCGTCCGGGCACGGCCGCGCCGAACGCGGCGGCCGAAGCCGAGGAGTCGACCTCGCCCGGTGGCGCGGCCGACGGAGGAGCCCCGGCCGGGCAGACCAACGAACCGGCCGGGCGCGCCGACGCCGACGGCGCCGCAAGCGCGGCGGGCATGCCGACGGCGTCCGCCGCGGCGGAGCCCCCGCCCGCGTCAGCCGCTCCCGTCGGGCCCCCTGAAGCCTCGGCGTCCTCTTCCTCGGACCAGGCCCCATCCGCCCCGCCGCCCGACGACGCCGGAGGCCGATGAGGCTCGCGGTAGTCGTTCAACGCTACGGCGCGGAGATCGTCACCGGCTCCGAGTACCTCTGCCGGCTGATCGCGGAACAGCTGGCGGGCCGGCACGAGGTCGACGTCCTCACCACCTGCGCGCGCGACGACGGCACCTGGAAGAACACCTACCCGGAGGGCGACGATCGCATTCGCGGCGTCACCGTGCGCCGGTTCGCCAACGACCGTACGCGCGATCCGGCATCGTTCGAGGAGTACTCCGACTGGATCCACCATCACGATCACTCGGCCGCCGATGAAGCGGAATGGCTGAAGCAGCAGGGGCCGTGGTGCCCGGGGCTCCAGTCGTACCTCGAGCAGCATCATCCGGACTACGACGCCCTCATCTTCTTCGACTGCCTCTACGCCCCGACGGTGCTGGGTCTGCAGGTGGCCCCGGCGCGCAGCATCCTGGTGCCGGTCGCGCACGAGACCCCGGCCATCCGGCTCGGTCTTTATCGCGAGGTGTTCTCGCTGCCCGCCGGCATCGCCTACACCACGGCGGTCGAGCGCGGCTTCCTGAAGAGGACGTTCTCCATCGGCGCGAAGGTGGAGGAAACGGTGGGGTGCGGAGTCGACCTGCCGCCGTCGCATCTGCACGAGAAGCAGCCCGGCCAGGCCGCGTCGCCGCTGTCCGCCCGCAGGGCCGTCTTTCGGAGACGTCACCGCCTCTACGGCCCCGTCGCCCTCTACGGCGGACGCATGGAGCCCCGCCGGGGGTGCGAAGAGCTGCTCGACTACTTCAACGGCCATGCCGAATCGGACGGCGACACGTCGCTGGTGCTGATGGGCCTCAAGCTGATGCCGATTCCCGACGCCCTGCACCTGCGGTTCGCGGGCATGCTGACCGAGACCGAGCGGTCCGAAGCCCTCGAGGCGGCCACGGTGGTCGTGGCGCCCTCTCCGTTCGAGAGCCTCTCGCTGCTCGCCCTCGAGTCGTTCGCGGTCGGGACCCCGGTGCTCGCCAACGCCCGCAGCGACGTCCTCGTGGACCACTGCCAGCGGAGCAACGCGGGCCTGTACTACGCCGGCCGGGACGAGTTCCAGGCGTGCCTCCGGCTGTTGACCCGCGACGACGATCTGCGGACGGCCATGGGCCGCCAGGGACGGGCCTACATCCGCGCGAACTATCGGTGGGAGATCGTTCTCGGCAAGTACGACCGCCTGATCGCCAGTCTCCCGCCGGCGCGCCCCGCCGGACGGCCCCGCCGAGCCGGCCGGCGCCGTGGTCAGAAAACGGTCCAGGAGTCTGCACCGTAGAACGGTGCAGACTCCTGGCAGGGTTGGTTGGGCGCCCAGCGGAGCCGAAGGCGACGATGGGCGGGCCAGGAGTCTGCGCCGTAGACGGTGCAGACTCCTGGCAGGGTTGGTTGGGCGCCCAGCGGAGCCGAAGGCGACGATGGGCGGGCTAGCCTGGAGGCGGCGCGGCGCCGCCGGACAGACCTCCGACGTCACCCCCGACCCGCGCCCGCCGGGCCGCCGTTGCCGCCGCGGCGCGCCCTCCGCGACGCCGCCGCACCGCCCGAGGCGGAGTTCCTCCCGCCGCCTCGTTTCCGGCGCGGAAGGATGTCGTAGCGCTTGATCATCTCGTTGAGCGTCGTCGGCTTGATCTGCAGCATCTCGGCCGCGCGCTTCTGCACGCCGCCGGTGGCCGCGAGGGTGCGCTCGATCAACTGCGTCTCGAACGCCGCGACCACGTCCCTGAACGGCAGCCCTTCCGGCGGCATCACGAACCGGGGCATCTGGAACGGGCGCGGGGTGCGCACCCCCTCCGGGATCAGCCCCGGGCCGATCTGCGAGCCGTTCGCAAGCACGACGGCGCGCTCGATGACGTTCTCGAGCTCGCGCACGTTGCCGGGCCAGTCGTAGGCCTCCATGAGAGCGAGCGCCTCGGCCGTGAGCTCCAGGGTCTTCTTGTCGTTCTCGGCCCCGTACTTCTCGAGGAAGTGCTGGGCGAGCAGCGGAATGTCCTCGCGCCGATCGCGCAGGGGCGGCAGCTCGACCTTGATGACGTGGAGCCGGTAGTAGAGGTCCTCGCGGAACTTCCCTTCGGCGACGAGCTGGCGAAGATCGATGTTCGTGGCGGCGATGATGCGCGTATCGACCTTCTTGGTCTCCACGCCGCCGAGCCGCATGAACTCCCGTTCCTGTATCACCCGCAGCAGCTTGGCCTGCGTCTCGAGCGGCACGCTGCCGATCTCGTCGAAGAAGATCGTGCCCTTGTCGGCGAGCTCGAAGAGCCCCTTCTTGGCGGCCACGGCGCCCGTGAAGGCCCCCTTGAGATGACCGAACAGATTCGATTCGAGCAGGTCCGGCGGAAGGCTGCCCGAGTTCACGGTGACGAAGGGGCGGTCGGCCCGGGGCGAGCCGGCATGGAGGGCCCGCGCCGCCAGCTCCTTCCCGGTGCCGCTCTCTCCCTCCACGAGGATCGTGGCGCGGCTCATCGCGGCCTGGGTGATCAGATCGAACACCTGGCGCATGGGCGGGCTGCGGCCGATGATGTTCCGCAGCCCGTGGTTCTGGGTGCGGAGGCTCGCGCGAAGCGACCGGTTCTCGGTGACCAGCCGCCGCTTCTCGGTCGCGTTGCGGACCACCACCAGCACCTCTTCGTTCTTGAAGGGCTTGGTGATGTAGTCGAACGCGCCGTGCTTCATGGCCGCTATCGCGTTCTCGAGCGACCCGTAGGCGGTGATGAGAATGACCGGCAGGTCCTCGTCGAGCCGGCGCAGCCGATCCAGCGTCTCGATGCCGCCGATGCCCGGCATCATCACGTCGACGATGGCCACGTCGAACCGCTGCCCCCGCGCCAGCTCCAGCCCGTCGTCGCCGTCGACCGCGGTCGAGACGTGACAGCCTTCCCGCACGAGCAGCGTCTGCAGGACTTCCCGCATGACCTCCTCGTCGTCGACGACCAGGATGGATGTGTCCCGAAGCATGGGTGTGAGGGCCCTCAGCCCGCCGACCGGGTCCGAAGGTGCGCGGGCGCCGGCAGGGTGACGGTGAAACGCGTGCCTCCGCCGCCGCTCCTGCAGTCGATGGCCCCGCAGTGCTCCTGGACCACGCTGTAGACGATCGACAGGCCCAGCCCGGTGCCCTGACCGACCGCCTTGGTGGTGAAGAACGGGTCGTAGATGCGGGACAGGTCCTCGTTCGCGATCCCGGTGCCGGTGTCCGCCACCTCGATGACCGCACGGTCGTCCTCGGTCCGCGAGCTGATGGACAGCCAGCCGCCGGTGGGCATGGCGTCGCGAGCGTTGAGGATGAGGTTCAGGAACACCTGCTGCAGCTTGCCCTCGACCCCCTGCACCACGGTCGGGGTCGGCGAGAGCTCGCGCCGGATGCGGATGTTGGACGTCTGGAGCTGATGCTCGACCAGGACCAGCACGTCGTTCATCACGCCGTTGACGTCCACCGGACCGGCCGCGTCCGACTGCCCGGGCCGTGACAGGTTGAGCAGACCGTTGACGATTCGGGCCGCCCGGACCACCTGCCGTTCGATCTTCTTCAGCACCGGCAGGCGGGAATCGGCGGGGTCGGCGCCCTCGATGAGCATCTGCGTGAAGCTCGAGATGCCCGTCAGGGGGGTGTTGACCTCGTGGGCGACACCCGCCGCCAGCAACCCCACCGACGCCATGCGGTCCGACAGCTGCAGCTGCTCCTCGAGCCGTACCCGGGCCGTGATGTCCTCCAGGAGAATCATCGTGCCGGCGGTGTCCCCGCCGGGGGTCAGCAACGGCGCCTGGGCCGCGTTGACCAGCAGGTCGCGCGGGTCGCCGGGGTGACGCGAGGTCAGGGGCGCCCGGTAGAGGGTGGACCCGGCGGCGTGGTCGTTCCGCTCCCGCGCGAGCCGTTCCGTGAAGGACGCATCGAACAGCGTGGGCAGCGGCCGCCCCACCGCGGCTTCGCGGGAAACGCCGTAGATGCGATCGAGGGCCGCGTTCCAGCGGACCACGCGGTCCTCGAGATCGAGCACGACGAGCCCGTCGTTCAGCGATTCGATGATGTTCTCGTTGAACTCGCGAATCCGGTCGACCTCGGCCGCCTTGGCCTGCAGCTGCGTGTAGAGGCGGCCGTTCTCCACCGCCGTCGCGACCTGCGCGGCGACCGCCGCCAGCAGGGCGACGTCCTCGCTGCTCAGCGGCTCCCCGCTCGTCTTCGCCCCCAGCGCCAGCACCGCGATGGTCCCCTCCTCGGAGACGCAGGGCACGAAGTAGTGGATTCCCTGCCCTTGCCAGAAGGCGACCTCCGCCTCGGGATGCCGGCGGGCGGAAGCCGGATCGTCGAGCAGCACCGTCCCGCGGTCGACCACGTGCGCACCGATCCCGGAGGCGCGTTCCAAACCCGGCCACTCGCCGTCCGGGCGCGGGCCGCTCGCCCTGACGGGCCGGAACAGGCCGCCGGCCTCCGACTCCACGGGAGCCGCCATGAGCACGGTGTGGTCGACGTCGAGGGTCTCGGTCACCCGGGTCACCAGACGCTCGGCGAGGCGGTCGAGGTCGAGATCGCTGTTCAGCTCGCGAGCGAAGCCGAGCAGCGCCCGCCGATAGTCGTAGCGGTCGCGATAGTACGCCCGGTCGAGCATCGACTGAATGGCGTCCTTCACGGGACCCGCGAGCAGGACGACCACCGCCGTCGCCAGCAGGGCGATGATCGAGCTGTGCCCGTCCGACTCGTCGAGGAACACGGCCCGGGCCAGTCGGTCCAGAACCACGTAGATGGCCACCATCGCGGACACGGCCGCCGTATAGACCAGCCCGCGCTTGATGATCACCTCCACGTCGCGCAGTCGATACTGGACGATCGCCGACGCGAACGCCAACGGAATCAGGCTCAACGGAATCACGGTCACGTCGAGCGGCGCCGTGTCGAACCCGAGCGACCACGGGACCGCGTAGCCCACGACGAAGGGCAGGCCGCCCAGGACGGCTCCCCCCACGATCCAGCGCAGCTGGCGCTTCGACGTCACCGACGGCACTCGCCGCAGGGTGAGAATCATCAGGGCCAGTCCGCCCCCGACACAGACGGCCAGATACGCGATCTCCAGTCTCCAGACCTGTTCGATGAGGGTCGTGAAGACCGCCGAGCCGGCATCGCCGGCCAGGGCCACCGCCTGCAGGAGCCCCAGGACCACGGCCGGGGCGTAGACGATCGGCAAGAGGAAGCGCCCCAGGCGGTTCCGAATCGCGCCGGGCGCCCGCTCGGGGAAAACCAGGGCGAAGTGCGCGAACAGGGGGGCGAGCACGAGGGTCGCGACGGCGTCGGCCCAGTAGAACACCCAGTCGAGCCGATCCAGGCGACCGCTGAACGAGAAGGCGAACATGCCGAAGAACGCCACGCTGAGCCAGAAGAAGTGCAGGGTGGCCTGCGTTCCCGGCCGCCGGAGCCGCACCGAGGCGCCGACCAGCAGCGTGAAGACGCCGATGGCCACCAGCACGAAGTACATCTGGGTCTGGGCCGGCGGCGCCGGCTGCAGGGTGACGTCGATCAGGCGGGACTCGTCGCGTCTGAGCAGCGTGTAGGCGACGCGGCCGTCGAGCTGGCGGGCGTGAAGTTGCTCCACCACGTCGCCGGTCGACTGGACGGGGACGCCGTCGAGGGCCAGCAGCAGGTCCCCCGCCGCGATGCCGGCGCGGGCTCCGGCCTCCTTCGGCGCGACCTCGACCGCGGTGACGCCGGCGGGTCGGTCGACCCACAGCACGCCGTCGACCAGCTCGTTCCAATTGGCCCGGACGACGACGTTGGCGGCGGCGAGACAGAGGACGGCGGCGACCAGGGCGACGGCCAGGACCGGGGCGATCCACGCACTCCACCGCTCGCGGCGGGCGCGCAGGACGCGTCGAGACAGTGGGCGGCTCATCGGATCGACCGGTGGGACGGATGCGCGTACGAACCCGCTTGGTTCCTATGCAATCGGCATTCCAGAAACGGCCACGCGGGCCCGCGCCGGCGCACGTCGTATCGCCGACGGCGCATCCCCGTCTCGACGCGGACCGATAGCATCGATCCAAACCATTGGTTCATCTGTCCAATATTATGGGCACATACCCCCGGCAGGAACAGCGACGGGGGGAGCGGGGTCGACCGCCAGTGCGTTCGGATGAGGCTCAGAAGTGCATCACGACGCCGCCGACGATCTGCCGGGGCGGCCGGATCACCAGCAGCTCGCTGAAGATCGACGCGGTGTCCCTGGGATCGAAGAACAGGCTGCGGACCGCCAACAGGGCTTCCCAGCGGCTGACGCCGATGGGGGTGAACGGCAGGGCCTGATTGATCAGGAGATCGAAACGGGCGTCCAGCCCGCCCGGACCCGCGGGATCGATGCCCTCGAACGCCCCGCTGATCCGACAGCGGATGGAGACCCGCGTCGACGACTCGGGGATCTCGGTCTCGATGATCCCGCTGATGTCGTGGAACTGCTCGACCGCGGGGCGAAGAACCCCGGGCGCGTCCACTGCCGCCACCGGCCCCGCGGCGGCCTGCCCCCACTGCGCCTCGACGACCGAGAAGTCCACCGCCCCCCGGACCCGGCGCCCCAGCTCGCGGCGCGCCGTGACGACCCAGCCGCTGCTCTCGACGGACCCGGCCCGGGCGACGTAGTAGAAGCCGGCGGGCACGGTCTCGAGTCCCCCGGCCCCGAACAGCGTCACCATCTGGTTGGCGACGTCCTGCTGGAAATGCCGCACGCCCACCACGACGCCGCCGGGCAGATCGCGTTCCACCCCCACGTCGAAGTGGCGGGTCCGCTGCGGATGCACTCGGCCGTGGCGGGACAGGCTGGCGAACGACTGTTCCGGCGGGAGCCACAGCCCCGGCCCCGGCCCCGTGGAAGGCAGGAACGTCTCCGCCCCCGGCGCAATCATCTCCTGCGCGCCGGCCATCCGGAAACGCAGTCCCGGCGCCAGGGCCACGCTGACCGCCGCGCGCGGGCTGAACAGCCCGCCGTCGATGTAGTCGTACCGCGAGTAGCGGCCGCCGTACTCGAGCGACAACCGCGGCGACAGCATCCATCGATCGAAGACGCCGATGCTGGCCGCGTCCCTGGTCTCGGGTGCGAGCGTGAGGGCGAGCGGATTTCCCCCGTCGTAGCGTTGGCGCCCGTACGCCGCGTCGAGTCCGAACCGGTGCGCGTTGCCGGCATCGGCCAGGTAGGCCCCGGACGTGAACCACGACGAGACGTCGCCGGTGTTCATCGCCCCATGGGCCGTCCAGTCGCCGCGCCACACCGGCGCCCCGACCGACAGGTTGGCGACCCCGCCGGGGCGACCCGACCGCACGAGCGGGCTCGCCGACTCGAACGTGCTGCGGGTCAGCAGGTTGACCTCTCCGGTGAGGGGAAGCCCCGGCAGGAACGATGCGGGCACGCCCGTGGTGCGGGAGAGCGCCACCCGGCCTTCATCGAGCGGCGCCGTCCCCGCGGCCGCGGCTCCGCCCGCTCCGCGCTCGGTCTGCTTGAGGACGCTGCGTCGGACCCGGCGCAGGCGCCAGGCCTTCCGGGCATGATCGTGCGGCGGGTCCGGCTCGCGGGCGACCGGCACCCCGGTCGCCGAATCGGTCCCCTGTTCCTGCCCGCCCGCGAGCGAGAGGCCGAGACCGGCCATGGCCGGCAACAGCCGGGGGGAGGACCGACCGACCGGGTTCATGGCGATGGCATGGACGGCGGGCCGGCCCGCCGTCACCCGCACGAGCTCGCGTCGCGACGTGGCGAAGCCGGCGACGTGGGCCTGCACCAGATACCGGCCCGGCGCCAGCGACCTCAACACGAAGCGCCCGTTGCCATCGGCCACCACCAGCTCGGCGCCGAATGGCCCGAACGCGGAGACCATCGCGCCGTCGAGGGGATGTCCGTGCACGTCGGTGACCGTGCCGGCGATGCGTCCCGGCCGGGCCGCGGCGTCGCCGCCGGCCGCCGCCCCGAGGCCCTGACCTCCCGCGGCCGTCGATGCAGCGCCGAACGCGAACAGCCCCGCGGCGACGACGATCACCCGTTGGAACCTGTGCATGACGCCCTCTCCCCTGGCGCGATCAGGATTCGGCGACGGAGAAACCCACGCTGTGGGACAACGATTCACCGCTGGTATTGTCGGTCACGGTGATCTCGAGGCGGTATTCCGCCGGCGGAAAAGCGCTCAGCGGAACGGCCTGGCCGGCCACGAGCTGGTGACCGGCGTTCAGATCGAACCCCTGAGGCAACGTCCGTTCGTTGAACATCTGGGGACTGGTCCGATTGAAGAACTCCTCGCCGGCGTCTCCCCGGACATTGAACGCGTACTCGACGGTCACGTCCGGCAGACCGGCCGCCGTCACCCCCGCGTTGTACACCAGGAACAGCATGGAGAGCTCGTCGGTGGTGAGATACTCGCGATTCGACTTCGGAACGATACGCATCGTCCCGAGCGTATAGGGGTTGGCCGGCAACTGATCCGGGGCCGGCGGCGTGTTCAACGACTCGATGCTCTCGGCGATGATGACGCTGCTCGTGGCGAGCCGATCCGTCCACAGATCGGGAACCGACAGCGCCTTCCTGAGCATCATCGTCGAGGGGGTGGCGCCGGCCTCGACCTCGCTCTCGCTCAACGCCACGTAGACGTCGTACTCGCCCGCCGGCACCGAGAAGCCCCGCCGGATCTGGTAGAAGCCATCCTCGGTCGACGCGCCGAGCAGGACGTGATACTCGTCCTCGAACGCCGCCACGGGCAGTGCCGCCGCCCCGACCCGAGCCCCCCGGGGCGCCACGAAAAAGTACATTGCGACGGCCGGGGTCGTCAGCCTGGACTGCTCGATCGACAGCGTGAAGGCAACGAACGTGGTCCTCTTGGTGCTCTTCAGGAAGTCGTTCACCCAACCGAACGGCTCATCCGTGGGGACGATCTCCCCCCGCAGGGCGGCGCCCACGACGACGGCCAGCGCCACGAGTTCCCGTTCCTGCGCTTCCGCCTCGAGCGGCTGAGCGCCCTCGGCAGGGGCGCCGGCGCCCGCCGCCAACCCCGCGGCCATCAGACACGCCGACGCCAAGCGGATCGTCACTTGCGCCACCCTGGTGTTCTCCCGGCTCCCCAACCGGCGCGCCGGCGCCGCCGATGACGCGTGTCGCCCCAACCGCGGCCGCTCGCGGAACGCTATCGGGTCCGTTCGCGCATGAACCTGCCTGGATAGTCAATCACAGGCAGGCGGGCCGGCACAAGTCGAGCCGGTCTCACCATGGCGACGACGGGTCGAAGCCGCGCCGCCGGCCCGGCGCCGCCTGGCGCCGCCGCAACCGCGTGATAGCATGCGCGATTCGGACCGCCCCAAGACGCATGCCGATGCCCCCACCGCACCGTCCGCCGCTCGTCCTCGTGGTTCTCGACGGTTGGGGCGAGAGCCCCGAGCCGGGCGGCAACGCGATCCGCCGGGCGCGGATTCCCGTCTACGAGGAGCTCCGCGAGCGGTATCCGTCGGGTCGGCTGACCACCTGCGGCGAGGCGGTGGGGCTGCCCCCCGGCCAGATGGGCAACTCCGAGGTCGGGCACATGAACCTCGGCGCGGGGCGGATCGTGTTCCAGGACCTGACCCGCATCGATCGGGCGATCGCCGGGGACGAGCTGGCCGCCAGCGTCCCGCTGACCGCGCTGCTCGATTCCTGCACCCGCGGCGGCCGCGCGCTTCACCTCGTCGGCCTGCTGTCGGACGGGGGCGTGCACTCGCACCAGCGGCACCTCCACGCGCTGGTGCGGCTCGCCGCGCGGCGCGGCGTCGACCGGGTGCTCGTGCACGCGATCACCGACGGGCGCGACACCCCCCCCGACGGCGGCGTGGAGTACCTGGCGGCGCTCCAGGGCTGCTTCGCCGACGCCGGAGTCGGCCGGGTCGCGACCGTGACCGGCCGCTACTACGCCATGGACCGCGACCACCGCTGGGACCGCACGCGGCGCGCCTGCGAGGCGATGACCCGCGGCCTCGGCGATCGCAGCACCGGCGCGGTGGCCGCGGTCGAGCGCGCCTACGCCCGCGGCGTCACCGACGAGTTCATCGAGCCGTGCGTCATCACCGCCGGCGACGACCGGCCGGTGGGGCTCCTGCGCGACGACGACGCCGTCGTCTTCTTCAACTTCCGGGCCGATCGCGCCCGCCAGCTGACCCGCGCGCTGGCCTTCGACGACTTCGACGGCTTCGATCGGACGTCGCCGCCGGCCCTGCGCGTCCTGACCCTGACCGAGTACGACGCCACGTTCGGCCTGCCGGTGGTCTTCGCGCCCCAGACCTTCTCGGGCAGCCTCGCCGAGGTCCTCGCGGCGCACGGCCGGACCACCCTGCGGCTCGCCGAGACGGAGAAGTACGCCCACGTGACGTACTTCTTCAACTGCGGCGAGGAGCAGCCGCCCCCCGGCGAGGACCGCATCCTGGTTCCCTCCCCGGCCGTGCCGACCTACGACCTCGAGCCGGCGATGAGCGCCGCCGCCATCACCGATCACCTGGTGGCGGACCTCGCCGACCGGCGCCACGACGTCGTCATCTGCAACTTCGCCAACGCCGACATGGTCGGCCACACCGGCCGCCTCGACGCGACGGTGGCCGCCGTCGAGACGCTCGACGGCTGTCTCGCCCGCATCGTCTCCGCCGCCCGCACCGCCGGCGCGACCGTCATCATCACCGCCGACCACGGCAACGCCGAGCAGATGTGGGACGCCGAACGCGACGGGCCGCACACCGCGCACACCACCAATCCCGTCCCCGTGGTGCTCGCCGGGCCGGCAGTCGACGCGGGCATGCGGTTGCGCGACGGCGCGCTGCGCGACGTCGCCCCGACCATGCTGGGCATCCTGGGCATCGCGCCGCCGCCCGAGATGACCGGACGCGACCTGCGCGGCTGGATCGGGTAGCGAGCCGTCGGCGCGGGCCTTGGCGGCCGGGGAGGGCGCCGCCGAGCAAGGGTGCTCATGGACAAGGGCGACGAGCGACGCTGCTAGAATCGCACGATGCCCCCAGAGACCACCACCCCGGCCGACCTCCCGGACCGGACCGACGACGACGCGCTGGGGGCGCCCGGCGCGTTTCCGTTCACGCGCGGCATCCACCCGACGATGTACCGCGGCCGGCTGTGGTCCATGCGCCAGTACGCCGGCTTCGGCACCGCCGCCGAGTCGAACCGCCGTTACCGATATCTTCTCGAGCAGGGCGGCAGCGGGCTGAGCGTCGCGTTCGACCTGCCCACGCAGATCGGCTACGACTCGGACCACCCGCTCGCGCGCGGCGAGGTGGGAAGGGTGGGGGTGGCCATCGACTCCATCGAGGACATGAGCGTCCTCTTCGACGGCATCCCGCTCGATCGGGTCTCGACCTCGATGACGATCAACGCGACGGCCATCATCCTGCTCGCGCTGTACGTCGCCGCCGCGCGCCGGCAGGGCGTCGAGCCGCGGGCCGTCGCGGGCACGGTGCAGAACGACATCCTCAAGGAGTACGTCGCCCGCGGCACGTACATCTTCCCGCCGCGGGCGTCGCTGCGCATCGTGACCGACGTCGTGGACTACTGCGGGGGCGAGCTGCCCGGCTGGCACCCCATCTCGATCAGCGGCTACCACATCCGCGAGGCGGGAGCGACCGCGGTCCAGGAGGTCGCCTTCACCTGCGCGCACGCGATCGCCTACGTGGAGGCGACCATCGCCGCCGGCCTCGACGTCGACACGTTCGGACGCCGGCTGTCGTTCTTCTTCGCCGCCCACAACGACTTCATCGAGGAGATCGCCAAGTTCAGGGCGGCCCGGCGGCTGTGGGCCCGCATCATGCGCGACCGCTTCGGCGCCACCGAGCCGCGGGCCCAGCAGATGCGCTTCCACGCCCAGACCGCCGGCAGCACGCTGACGGCGCAGCAGCCCGACAACAACATCGTGCGGGTCGCACTGCAGGCGATGGCCGCGGTGCTCGGGGGGACCCAGTCGCTGCACTGCAACGGCCGCGACGAGGCCCTGGCGCTGCCGACGCGGACCTCGGCCCACATCGCCCTCCGGACGCAGCAGGTCATCGCGGCCGAGACCGGGGTGGTCAACACCGTCGACCCGGTCGCCGGGTCCCGCATCGTCGAGTCCCTGACCGACGAGATCGAGCGGGAGGCGAAGGCGACGCTCGAGCGTATCGACGCCGGCGGCGGGACGCTGGCCGCCATCGAGCGCGGCGAGATCCAGCGGCAGATTCAGGAGTCGGCCTACCGCGACCAGCAGGCGGTCGACGCCGGCGAGCGGACGGTCGTGGGGGTCAACCGCTTCAACGACGACGACGGCGTGAGGATCGACATTCTGCGGATCGACCCCGCCGTCGAGGCCGACCAGCGCGAGCGCGTGGCCCGGGTGCGGGCCTCCCGCGACCGGGCGGGGTGGCGGGGCGCACTCGACGCGGTGACCGCCGCGGCCCGCGGGGACGCGAATCTCGTGCCCCCCATCATCGCCGCGGTGGAGGCCCGCGCCACCGTGGGCGAGATCGCGGACACCCTCCGCGCCGTCTTCGGCGAGTACCGCGAGGAAGGGATCTGAGGCGCGTATCGGCCGGACTGCTAGTCCTGCGCCACCGGGGGCGCCGGGGGCGCCGGGGGCGTCGGGGGCACGTACGGCGGTGACGGCGGCGCCTGCGGCATCGACGGGCGGAAGAGCAACGCGCCGAACAGGCCCCCCAACGTGGCGAACATCATGCCGGCGACCAGCATGAAGCCGAAGCCGATCGCCGCCCCGACCAGGATGCCCTCGGAGCCGAAGCTCTCGAGCATCTCCCGGACCTCGGGGGGCATGTCGGCCCCCGAGTTGATCATGAACTCCATCATGCCGCGCTGGAGCGGCGCGGTCACGATGTTGATCGGGATGTACACCGCCAGGTAGACCACCGCGCCCGCGATGCCGGCCAGGCACCCGCCCACGGCCCCCTCCCCGAGCGCGAGGGGTTCGGGCCGATCCCGCTGCTGCAGATACGCGGTCAGCATGCCGCCGCCGATGATCCATAGGCAGCAGCAGTTGCCGATCGAGATGATCGGCAGACCGGACAGCACGCCGATGAAGAGGGCGCCGAAGAGGACCGGCTGAAGCTGACTCTGATTCATGCGTGGCGATCCCGCGCGCGAGCGCACTCCCGGGGGGTGGAACCGGCTTGTCTCAGTCGTAGTACTCCAGACCGAGATGGGTGATCAGATCCTCGCCCCGCAGAAAGCGCAGGGTGTTCTTCAGCTTCATGAGCTGGATGAACAGGTCGTGCTCGGGATAGAGTCCCGGCGCGTGCACGGGGCTCTTGAAGTAGAACGACAGCCATTCCTGAATGCCGCTCATGCCCGCGCGCTTCGCCAGATCGAGGAACATCACGAGATCGAGCACGATGGGGGCCGCGAGGATGCTGTCGCGGCACAGGAAGTTGATCTTGAGCTGCATGGGGTAGCCGAGCCAACCCACCAGATCGATGTTGTCCCAGCCTTCCTTGTTGTCTCCGCGGGGCGGGTAGTAGTTGATGCGCACCACGTGGCACAGGTCGTCGTACAGGTCGGGGTACAGCTCCGGCTGCAGGATGTAGTCGAGGACCGACTTCTTGCTCTCTTCCTTCGTCTTGAACGACTCCGGATCGTCGAGGACCTCGCCGTCCCGGTTCCCGAGGATGTTGGTCGAGTACCACCCCGACACGCCGATGAGCCGAGCCTTCAGGCCGGGCGCCACGATGGTCTTGATCAGGGTCTGCCCGGTCTTCAGGTCCTTCCCGGCCACGGGGGATCCGTTGTCCAGGGCGAGCTGATCCAGCGCGGGAATGTCCGCGCTCAGATTCGGCGCCGCGTTGGCGTAGGGAATTCCCTCCTTCAACGCGGCATAGGCGTAGATCATGCTGGAAGGTATGCACTCGGCGTTCGAGTCCATGGCCGCCTCGAAAGCCGCGACGGACTCGTGCTCGGGGGCCTGCGTCATGAAGATCTCGGTGCTGCCGCACCAGATCATCACCAGCCGCGCGAGGCCGTGCTCCGCCTTGAACGCGCGGATGTCGGCGCGCACCTGCTCGGCGAGGTCCCGCTTGGTCGCGCCGGCCTTGACGTTGGTGCCCATCAGCCGCTTGACGTACCGCTGATCGAACACCGCGGGCCACGGCCGAATCGCTTCGAGCTCGGGACGCACCCGCTCGAGCAGCGACGACTCGATGACCCCGGCGGTGGTGGCCGCCTCGAACCCGTTCTCCTCGAAGATGTCCCAGGCCCCGAAGACGAGGTCGTCCAGGGACGCGAGCGGCACGAAGTCCTTGATGAGCGGCGAACGGCCCTCGTTGCGCTTGCCCAGCCGCACCGTCCCGCGTTCGGCGAGCGAGCCGATGGAAGGCGCCAATCCCTTCCGAATGAGCAGGGTGCCGGCGATGAACGTCGTGCTGACGGCCCCCATTCCGACGAGAAGAACTCCGAGCTTGCCGTGAGCGGACGCGATTTCGACTGGGCGTTTCACGACCGGCCACTATATCATGGCGGTTTGTGGCTCATCGGGCGTCGTAACGGCCGGGCATGGCCGGCGCGGCGGCAGGCCGGCGCGGCGGCAGGCCGGCGCCCGGTCTGCTTCGCATGGATGCCTTCATTGCACCTGACATGCCGATTCTCAAGAAACTCAAGGGTGAGAGCGACCTCCGGGTCTCGATGGCGGGGCTGCGGCTCGGCGACAAGGTGCTCCAGATCGGCGGCGGCGACCCGCGTCTCATCGCGATGCTCGCCGCCCGGGTCGGCATCAGCGGCCAGGCGTCGGCCCTCGTCCCGGACGACGGGGGCGCCAAGCCGATCGAGCGCGCGGCCCAGGCGCGGGGAGTGCTGGTCGACGTCAAGGTGGCCCCGTTGCGGACCCCGCCGTTCGCCCAGGGCTGGTTCGACGTCGTGGTCATCCCGGAGCTGATCGGGGCGATGCGTCCCCACGAGCGCGTCGGGACCCTGCAGGGCGCGCGACAGGTGCTCCGGGTCGGCGGCCGGTGCCTCGTCATCGAGGCGGCGCCGCGCGGGGGACTCGGGGCCCTCTTTTCGGGGCGCGCCGTCGACCCTCACTACCGCTCGCAGGGGGGAGCCGAGCCCGCCCTGCGGGCCGAGGGTTTCAAGCCGGTGCGCACCCTCGCCGAGCGGCAGGGTCTGCTGTTCACCGAGGGCGTGAAGCCGGATCCCGGGGACCCTCCGGCCGCAGCGAGGAGAGGCGTCAGCTGACCCGGCGGCGCGCCCGGTCCCCCCGGGGCCCCTACAGCACTGTGTCGACGCGACCGACGATAGGTAAGAGGACGCGGTCCGGACACAGGCCGAAGCAGGGGGCCCGGGAGCACCATGGACGCTACGCTGGCCACGGTCACGATCATCTCGCTGCTGTTGGCGTGGGCGATGGCCATCGTCACCTGGCAGCGCATCAGAGCCGAGCGGCGAAGCTCGGACGCCAGGCTCGCGACGCTGATGGCGGAGTTCGCGGGGCACCCCGCTCCCCGCGTCGGGCCGGTGGAGCAGACGGAGCGCCACTGGCCGATCGCGGCTCGGCCGGCGCTGGCCGGAAGGCCGTCTCCGCGGCGGCGGCGCGCGTCCCTGGAGCCTCGCCTGCCGTTCCCCGCGCCGGCGCGGGTGGGCCGTGACGACATCCCGCGCTCGACCGGGACCGGCGAAGAGGCCGCGGGGCACGGCGCCGCGCGAGGCGGCGTTCGCCGCGGGCTCCTGGCACGGCCACTGTCGTACCTCTGGCGGACGGCACTCGGGCCGATGCCGCCGGCGCAGACGCACTGGGGTCACCGCGTGGCCGCCGTCGCCACCGTCCTCGTCGCCGGCGTCTCCCTCGCCGAGCGCACGCCGCTCCGTCGCGGCGGGTCGGCCGTGCCGGTCGAGCTGCTGTCGCTCGACCACCGCCGGCAGGGCGACTATCTGGCCGTCAGCGGCTCACTCCGGAATCCGACAAGCGGCAGGGAACGGGAGAACCTGAGCGTCAGCGCGACTGTGTTCGACCGGACCGGCGCGGTCATCGGCACCGGCCAGACCCCGCTACCGGTGACGATGCTGCCGCCAGGCGGGAAGACGGCGTTCACCCTCTCGCTCCCCGACGCGGACCTGATAGACCGCTATCGGGTGAGCTTCATGGAGGATCGGTCCAGACTGCCGCACGTCGACCGGCGCGAAACGGATGCCGCGACGCCGGCGGCGGGGCCCCGGCCATGATCGGGAGCCCGTCGGCACGCATGTAGCGGCGGCGCCCGGCGGGGTTCTGCCCAGGCCGCGCAGCCGGGCCGGGGGCGTCCCGTTCGACTCCACGACCTCGGGCCTGGAGCGATCATCCGCCGACGAGCCGGAGCCCGGCCCCCTTCAGGCTCATCTCACGTTGGAATCGTCCTCCCTTCAGGCTCACTTCTCATTGGAAAGACTCCGACTGGCCAGACGCGGCGAGCCCGCATATAGTGGGTACATGCGCCCCAGAAGCAACGCGGTTCGGGCGGGTCGGTTCACCGGTCGAAGGCGGCGGGGGTGCCGCCGCGCACTCCTGGTCCTGGCCCTGGCGGCCTGGGCGGCGGGAGCCGGCGGCCCGGCCGCCCGGGAGGCCGGGCAACGCGCCGGGCAGGCCCGCGAGCCGGACCGTCCCGACGGCGTCTTTCGCGGCGGCGTCGAGCTGGTCAACGTGACCGCGACGGTAACCGACGCCCGGGGCCGTTTCGTGGACGGGCTGACGAAGGACGACTTCCTCGTCTTCGAGGACGGCGAGCCGGTGGAAATCACGCAGTTCGACAACGAACGGGTGCCGGTCAGCCTGGGCATCGCCCTCGACACGAGCGGCAGCATGGAAGGCCGCAAGATGGACGCGGCCCGGCACGCGCTCGACCGGTTCCTGTACGACCTGCTCGGGCCCGACGACGAGATCTTCCTCTACCGGTTCGACTACACGCCGGTCCTGCTGCAGGACTGGACGACGAGCCGGGACCGGCTCAGCCGGGCCATCCGCGACATCCGGCCCCGGGGCGAGACCGCGCTGTACGACGCGGTGGCCGAGTCGGTGCCGCGCGTTGCGGAAGGCCGCCATCGCAAGAAGGCGCTGCTGATCATCTCGGACGGCAACGACAACAACAGCGAGTCCGACGATCGCGAGCTGCGGGCCCTCATCCGCGAGACCGAGGCGCTGGTCTACGCGATCGGCATCGACGGCCGCGCGACGCGGCGCCGGGGGATCATCGGGGGGCCTCTGCGCCCGCCGGGGCCGGGAACGCCGTTTCCCATCCCGGGCCGCGCCCCGCAGTTCCCGGGCAACCCGTTCCGGGCCCTGCAGGAGGAACGGGTGAACTCCGGCGCGCTCCGCGATCTCACCGACGACAGCGGCGGGCGGACCGAGATCATCCGCGACGCCGACGACCTCGACCCGGCGACGGCCGGGATCGCCCGCGAGCTGAGCCGCCAGTACTTCCTGGCGTACCCCGCGCGGAACGCGGGCGACGGCCGCTTCCACCGCATCCGCGTCGAGGTGCGCAACCCCGACCATCGGGTCCGGGCCCGGCGCGGCTACACCGCGGCGGGGCCCTGACTCCATGCCCTCCCGGCCGCGCCTCCTCCTCGGCGAGGGCGGCTTCGCGGCGCCCTGACCCCTCATGTCCTCCCGACCGCGCCTCTTCCTCGTCGACGGCAACTCGCAGATGTATCGCGCCTACCACGCGATACGGGGGTTGACGGGGCCCGACGGCCGCTCGACGAACGCGGTGTTCGGCTTCATCACGATGCTGCGCAAGCTGGTCGCCGAGCAGGCCCCGGAGCTCATCGCGGCCGCCTTCGACCTCAAGGGACCGACCTTCCGGCACGAGCTCGCGGCCGACTACAAGGCCAACCGGCGGCCGATGCCCGACGACCTCGTGGAGCAGGTCCCGCACGTGCACGAGGCGTGCGCGGCGCTCGGCGTCCCCATCGTCACCCGCGAGGGCTTCGAGGCCGACGACGTGATCGGGACCCTCGCCGCGCGGGCGGTCGAGGCGGGGCTCGACGTCGCCATCGTCACCGGCGACAAGGACTTCTTCCAGCTCGTCGACGACCGCGTCCGGGTCTTCAACCCGCGCGACGACGGCGCCTGGTTCGACGAGGCGGGGGTGCGCGAGAAGTTCGGGGTGCGGCCCGACCAGGTCGTCGACGTCCTCGCCCTGATGGGAGACGCCAGCGACAACGTGAAGGGCGTCCCCGGCGTCGGCGAGAAGAGCGCGCGGGCCCTGATCACCGAGTTCGACACCCTCGACCGGCTGCTGGAGCAGGCGCCCGGGCTGCCGAAGAAGAAGCAGCGGACGGCCCTCACCGAGCACGCCGAGGACGCGCGCCGCAGCCGCGACCTCGTCCGCATCCGCATCGACGTGCCGGTCGACGCGGACCCCGCCGGCTACCGCTACCGGGGCGCCGACCGGGAACGGTGCTTCGCCCTGTTCTCGGCCCTGGGCTTCAAGTCGCTGCTGAACGAGTTCGCACCGACCGCGGGCACGGTGGCCACCGACTATCGGACGGTCACCACCGCCGCCGGGCTCGAGTCGCTCGCGGCGGCCCTGCGCGACGCGGGCCGGTGCGGGCTGCACGTCCTCACGGTGGCGGGCGCGCCCTCGCGCGAGGGCGTCGTCGGGCTCGCGTTCTCGACCGGTCCGCGCGCCGCCAGCTACGTGCCGCTCTCGGGCCGCGGGCTCGACCTGTCGGGCAACCTCGATGCGGAGATCGTCTTCGCGGCCCTGGGGCCGATTCTCGAAGACCCGGCCGTCCGCATCGTCGGACACGACCTGAAGCGCGCGTTGCGGTGGCTGGCCGAGCACGGGGTCCGGCCGGGGGGCCTCGAGCTCGACACGATGATCGCGAGCTATCTGCTGGACTCGACGCGGCCCGCCCCGACGCTGGAGACCGTCGCCCTGGAGCACACCGGGTACCAGGTGGCCACGGCCGAGGCGGTGCGGGGCAAGGGCGCGAAAGCGCCCGACTTCGACCGCATTCCCCCCCAAACGGTCCTCGCCTACGCCTGCGAGCGCGCCGACCTGCCTCTGCAGGCGGCCGCCCCGTTGACCGAGGCGCTGGAGAAGGAGGGGCTCCTGGCGCTGTACCGCGAGCTCGAGCACCCGCTGATTCCCGTGCTCGACGGCATCGAACGGGCGGGCGTGCAGGTGGCGACGGCGGCCCTCGCCGAGCAGTCCCGGACCATGCAGGCCCGGCTCGGCGCGCTGCAGTCGAGCATCTTCGATCTCGCCGGCGAGGAGTTCAACGTCAACTCGCCGCGGCAGCTGTCGGTGATCCTGTTCGAGAGGCTGGCCCTGCCGACCCGCAAGAAGACCGGCAAGACGCGGGCCGCCTCGACCTCGGTGGAGGTGCTGGAAGAGCTGGCCCTGCAGCACGAGCTGCCGCGGCTCGTGCTCGAGTGGCGGACGATTCAGAAGCTGAAGGGCACCTACGTCGAGGCCCTCCCCCAGCTCGCCCGGCCCGACACCGGCCGCGTGCACACCTCGTTCAACCAGGCGGTGGCGGCCACCGGCCGGCTCAGCAGCAGCGACCCGAACCTGCAGAACATCCCCATCCGCACCCCCCTCGGGCGCGAGATCCGGCGGGCGTTCGTGGCCCGCGACGGGTGCGTGCTGATATCGGCCGACTACTCGCAGATCGAGCTGCGGGTCCTCGCCCACCTGTCGGAGGACGCGGCCCTGACCGAGGCGTTCGTCCGCGGCGACGACATCCACGACCGGACCGCCCACCGGGTGTTCGGGGCCGACAGCGGGCTCGACCCCCACGAGCTGCGGCGCCGCGCCAAGATCATCAACTATGCCCTGCTCTACGGAAAGACCGCGTTCACCCTGGCCCGCGACATCGGGGTCACCCCCACCGTCGCGCAGGCGTTCATCGACGCCTATTTCGCCGGGTATCCCGACGTCAAGGGATACCTCGACGCCGTGATCGACGAGGCGCGGGAGAGCGGCGAGGTGCGCACCCTGTACGGCCGACGCCGGCTCGTGCCGGAGCTGCGCAGCCGCAACGGCCAGATACGCGCCGCGGCGGAGCGGGCGACGGTGAACATGCCCATCCAGGGCACCGCCGCCGACATCCTCAAGCGCGCGATGCTCGCCCTGTCGGGCGAGCTGCCCCCGACCAGCGCGATGATCCTCACCGTCCACGACGAGCTGCTGCTCGAGGCCCCGCGCGGCGAGGCCGACGCGGCGGCGGCGCTGGTCCGGGACTGCATGTCCGGCGCCGCCGACCTGCGCGTGCCCCTGACCGTAGACGTGGGCATCGGCGACGACTGGATGGCCGCGAAGGGCTGACCCGGCTATATAATGACTCCCCGATGGCGGCGCCGACGAGCATCCCGCGGTCGGAACACATCCTGTCGCGGCGGCAGATCGACGGCGACGCCCTCAAGGTCATCTCCCGGCTCCAGCAACACGACCACGAGACCTACCTCGTCGGCGGCGGCGTCCGCGACCTGCTGCTGGAACGGCGTCCCAAGGACTTCGACCTCGGCACGTCCGCGCATCCGCAGCAGATAAAGGCGCTCTTCCGGAACTGCTGGATCATCGGCCGCCGGTTCCGGCTCGCCCACGTCAAGTTCGGCGACAAGACCATCGAGGTCGCGACCTTCCGCAAGAAGGTGCCGCCGGAGACCGACACCGAGCGGGCAGCGCGCGAGGAAGCGCGCGAGCGCGCCCGCCGGGAGGCCGAGGCGAAGGGCGTCCGCCCGCGGCGGTTCATTCCCCGCGACAACACGTTCGGCACCGCCGAGGAGGACGCCTTCCGCCGCGACTTCACCATCAACGCGCTGTTCTACGACGCGTCGAGCCGCACGATTCTCGACTACGTCGACGGCATGCGCGACATCCGCGGCCGCACCATCCGCAGCATCGGCGACCCGAACGAGCGCTTCGTCGAAGACCCGGTGCGCATGCTGCGCGCGGTGGTCCTCGCCGCCCGGCTCGACCTGTCGATCGACCCCGCGGTGACCGCGGCCATCCGGCGCCATCGCGGCGAGCTGACCCACAGCTCGCCCGCGCGGCTGATCGAGGAGCTCTACAAGATTGCGCGCAGCGGCTCGGCCGAGCGCATCGTCCGCGACCTCGGCGCCATCGGCCTGCTGAAGCACTTCGCGCCCGAGCTCGACAAGGCCCGCTCGGACGCGCTCTGGCGCTCGCTGGCGGCGCTCGACCGTTATCGGCGCCGGTTCGACGACGCGCCGCCGACGCTCGACAACGCCCTGCTGCTGGGGACCCTCGTGTCCCCCTTCGTCCGCCTCGAGCGCCCGCACCGGCGCGCCGCCGGCGACCCGCCCGCCAGGCGGCCACCCGAGGTTTCCCTCGGCGTGCTGCCCATCGCCCGGCGCGACGTGGAGCGGCTGCGGCAGATACTCGACCTGCAGCGCCGCCTCGCCGACGAGCGCCTGTCGCCGCGGGCTCGACGCGCGGTGATGCACCGGTCCGCGTTCGAACCCGCCCTCACCTGGATGACGATTCACGGACAGACGCCGGAGACCGTCGAGCGCTGGCGATCCGCCGCCGACGCGCCGGCCGCTGCCTCCGACGAGGATCGCCCCCGCCGCCGGCGTCGTCGCCGCCGGCGCCGTCGGCCCCGCACCGGTCCGCCCGAGCCCGGGAGCGGCGGGGCCGACGCCTGATCATCGACTTCAGTCCAGGGCCAGATCCACGCCGACGGGGCAGTGGTCGGAACCCGTCACCTCCGGCCGGATGAACGCATCGCGGACCCGCGTCGCCGCGTCGGGAGACGCGAGCACGTAGTCGATGCGCCAGCCGACGTTCCGCTCGCGCGCCCCGCCCCACTGGCGCCACCACGTGTAGTGCTCCGGGGCGCCGGGATGGCGGGCCCTGAACGTGTCCACCCACCCCGCGTCGAGCCAGCGCGTCAGCTCCGCCCGCTCCTCGGGCAGGAAGCCGCTGGTCCGGGTGTTCGACGCGGGCCGTGCGAGGTCGATGGCCTCGTGCGCGGTGTTGTAGTCGCCGACCACGACGACGGGCCCGTCGCGCCGAATCGCCTGCAGGCGCTCGAAGAGCGCGGCGTAGAAGTCGAGCTTGTAGGCCACCCGACTGTTGTCCCGGTCGCGCCCGCTGCCCTTGGGAAAGTAGACCGACGCCACCGCCAGCCCGTCGAACCACGCGATGACCAGTCTGCCCTCGGCATCGAAGCGCGGCTCCCCCAGCGCCGTCTCCACCCGCGCCGGACGCTTCCGCGAGTAGATGGCGACGCCGCTGTAGCCGGGCCGCTCGGCCGGCGAGAACGCCGCGTGCCATCCCGCCGGGGCCCGCACCCCGGCGTCGAGCTGATGCTCGAAGGCGCGCACCTCCTGGAGGCCGACGACGTCGGCGCCCGACGCGCCCAGGAAGTCGAGAAACCCCTTCCGGACGCAGGCGCGCAGTCCGTTGACGTTCCAGCTGACGATGCGCATCACGCCGCGCCCGCGATGGCGTCGAGGTACTGCCGCACCGCCGTCGAGAGGCCGACGTCGAGCGCGTCGGCGATGAGCGCGTGGCCGATGGAGACCTCGGCGACGCCGCCGATGGCGACGAACGCCGAGAGGTTGTCGAGGTTCAGGTCGTGGCCGGCGTTCACGCCGAGGCCCAGCGCGGCCGCATGCCGCGCGGCGCGGGCGTAGGTGTCGAGGCAGGCGCGGGTCTCGGGATGCTCGAGCCCGCGGCTCTCGACGAGATCGGCCCAGGGCCCGGTGTAGAGCTCTATGCGGTCGGCGCCGCACGCCTTCGCGCGGGCAATCTGGGCCTCCACCGGATCGAGGAAGAGGCTGACGCGCACCCCCCACCCCCGGTAGCGCGCGATGCTCGCGGCCACCCGCCGGGCGCGCTCGGGGTCGGAGAGGTCCCAGCCGTGGTCCGAGGTGAGCTGGGCGTCGGCGTCGGGCACCAGCGTCGCCTGGCGGGGACGCGCCACCTCGATGAGGCGGTCGAACCCGGGATAGCCGTTGTCGCGCGGGCCCGCGGCGGGGTTGCCCTCGATGTTGAACTCGACCTCCGGGTGCTCGCGGGCCAGGAGCCCGGCCAGGGCCTCGACGTCGGCGGGTAGAATATGGCGCTGGTCGGGACGCGGGTGCACGGTGACGCCGTGCGCGCCCGCCACGATGGCGGTCCGCGCCGCGACGAGGACATCGGGCCGCGAGCCCGCGCGCGAGTTGCGGAGCCACGCGATCTTGTTGACGTTGACCGAGAGCGCGGTCGTCGGGCTCATCCGGCGCTCCCTTCGCAGCGCGTCCGCCGCGGCATGGCCGGCAGGCCCGTGGCGGGACGTTGCCCGCGGGCTGCCGAGGGCCGCGGGCCGCGTCGGAATCGGGGGTCGAGTCGCACGGTTCGTGTCACGAGCGCCTGGAGACCGACGTGGCAGCCCGCCGCCTTGACGTGCAGCATCGTCTCGATTCAGTGTATCCCAACGCCCGCGGGCCCCGGAAGACGACCGCAGCGGCGTCCGGGCTCCGAACGCCCGGCCCACCGGCCCTTCCCGCGACCCGTGGGCGGCAGACCTGCATCCCCGGAATTCGAGAGCGCCATGACCGACCAGACCGTCGCCGCCCCGCCGCCCCGGCCGCAGCCCGCCGCCGTCCACACCATCGCCGCGACGACGCACGGCCGATACTTGGTCACCCCCGCCGAGGGGCCGGGGCCGGCGCCCCTGCTGGTGGGCTTTCACGGCTACGGCGAGCATGCCGAGAGACATCTCGCCGAGCTCGACCGCATTCCTGGAAGCACCCAGTGGACCCGCGTCGCGGTGCAGGCCCTCCACCGGCACTACAGCGAGGGGGCCCGCCACGTCGTCGGAAGCTGGATGACGCGCCAGGACCGCGAGCTCGCCATCGCGGACAACCTCGCCTACGTGCGGGCGGTGATCCGCGAGGTCCGAAGCGCGTATCCGACCAACGGCACCCTGGTCTGCTGCGGGTTCTCGCAGGGGGTCGCGATGGCCTACCGCGCCGCCGCATGGTGCGGCCACGCCTGCCACGGCATCGTCGCCCTCGGGGCCGACGCGCCGCCCGAGCTGCGCGGAGACGCCGCCGTCGCCTGGCCGCCCATCCTCCTCGGCCGGGGCCGGACCGACGCGTGGTATACGGCGGAAAAGATGGACACGGACCTGACCGCCCTCCGCGGCGCCGGCGCGACCGTCGAGTCGCTGGTCTTCGACGGCGGACACGAGTGGACCGACGACTTCCGGACGGCGGCGGGCCGGTTCCTGGACGCGCTGACCTGACCCCCGGCGGCCGAGCGCCCCCTTTGCACGGGGCAGGACGGCCGGAACGCCGCGGCACGCACGAGGCTCCCGACCCGTCCGCCCGTGGTACGATGCCGGTAGCGTGGAGAGTCGGCCATGGCGACCCTGAACGTTCCGTCCCCGCGATCGCGCAGTGACGGCATCACGTCCGCCAGACCCTCCGCCATAACGCTGGAGAACGGCGACCGGTTGACTCGCGGCGAGTTCGAGCGCCGTTACGCGGCACGCCCCGACATCAAGAAGGCCGAGCTGATCGAAGGGGTCGTCCACATGCCGTCGCCGACACGCTCCGGCAGCCATGCCCGGCCGCACGCGGCCACGATCACGTGGCTGGGAAGCTACGCGGCGTCCACGCCGGGCGTGCACGTCAACGACAACCCCACGGTGCGCCTCGATCTCGACAACGAGCCGCAGCCGGACGCGGCCCTCCTAATCGAACCGGGCGCCGGCGGTCAGGCGCGGCTGAGCGACGACGACTACATCGAGGGCGCTCCGGAGCTGATCGCCGAGATCGCATCCAGCAGCGCCTCCTACGACCTCCACGACAAGCTCCACGCGTACCGCCGCAACGGCGTGCACGAGTACGTGGTCTGGCAGACCCTGGAGCACCGAATCGACTGGTTCGAGCTGGCTGACGGCGCGTATCGGCCGCTCCAGCCCGACGCGGCCGGCCTGATTCACAGCCGCGTCTTTCCCGGACTGCGCCTAGCGGTGGACCCCATGCTTCGCGGCGATCTCGCCGCGGTGCTGCGCGAGCTGCAACATGGCTTGGGCGAGAGCCTCCACCGGGCGTTCGTGGCGCGCATCGCGGGCCGCTCGCCCTCCGGCGGCGCCGGTCGCAGTTCCGTCGAGGGCTGAAATCCGGCGGCCCGACCGGAAGTCGGAACGCCGTCGGCGACCGTGCCGCAATCCTCAGCGCAGCGACCGCGCCCTGCGGCGGTGTCACAGGAAACGTCAAATGGACCTGCCTCAGTACAAGTACAAGAGCGAGGACTTCAGAACGGATTTCCAGCCCAAACGCGGTCCGGGGTTCTTTCCCGGTACAGGCGGGTACTTCCACGGCTGTTCCCCGGGCCTTTCCCGACGCATCGTGTTCTTCGGCACCGACTTCGGCCCCGAGTCCTACTGGAAAGAAGAAGTCACCGACGGCCGAGGCGAGAAACGAACGCAGACAACGCTGTGCAATCTTCGATGCCTAGTCGAAGAGGCCGGCCTCGATCCCTGCTCATGCTACTTGACCAACACCGTACTCGCGCTCGCCAAGCGCGGCGGCACGACCGGAAACCACCACATGTATGGGCGGAAGCGATATCGGGATTACCTGGAGCAATGCGCCGAGTTCCACAAGGCATGGACCCTACGGGGCAATCCGGACCTCGTAGTGCTCATGGGCACGCCCAATGTGGACATCTACCGCCGCCTTGTCTTCCGCCATGTATTCCCAGCCCTCGAAGATGCATGGGCCGACTTCCAGCGGCCCTGGACGACCGTATACGACGCGGAAAAGGAACTCGTAAGGAAGACCAAGCCTGGAGTGCCCGATGTCCTCTGGATGTTCCATCCGTCCTACCGACAGAGCAATCCACGGTTCCCGAAATCGACGACGAGAGAGGAGAACAAGAGGCTCCGTGACGCCATCTGGGCGCGAACGGTGCAGCACCTCGGCAACTATGCCTGACCGGCCGGTCGGAGCGCCGGCTGCACGGATCCCGACTGCATTGTCAAGGCCGCTTCTTCCTCTGTTCAGGGGGGCGGCGGTTGGTGGAGGGGTTGGTCGGCCCCGTGCTCAGAATGCACCCGCGAAGGGAGGCCAATCGACATGGCTCAAGTTGGCTGTGTCGATGTAGGCGTCTCTGACGTAAAGGGACGCCCAATCCGACTTCGGCAATCCGAGGTGTGCCTTGGCCAAGGCGACGGCAGCGTGCCAACCGCTCTGGGAAACCGGTTTGGTGGTGTGGTCGTCGACGAAATAGACGAACACCAAATAGGCATCGCAGCCGTTCAGCTTGCGGAGCAGGTATAGGTGCGCCAAACGGTTGGCGTACTGGTAAAAACACTTGGTCCAATCGGTGTCGGACGTGACCTTGAGGAAATCCCTTGTTTCACTGAGTGCGGCTCGGATCTTGGCGCGGCTGGCGGGCTGGGCACCACAAGGGGAACTGTTGAGTTCTCTGATGTTCGCTTTGGCCTCAATTAGCAACACGCTGTCGCCGCTACGCGCAAGGCCATCCCATCGTGGTCCCGAGTTGGGCCAGAAGTCGCAAAGTTCTCGCTGATCCAAACGGACTCCGAGCTGTTTGAGGAATGCGGCGTCCATGTACTCGGCAAAGTCATCGCTATCGAGCGGAGAATTCCAGACGATGGGCTCGTCTAGACGGATTCCGGTGTTCCGGATCGCGCTGTCGATGACCGAGGGACAACTGTTGACCGCGATTTGCAGCCACCGCTGGCTACCCCTCAACTTGGCCCCTTGTCGCAATCTGGGCACAGTTCCCCCTTTCCGGCTTTTTCGCGCCGGAGCATATGTCAACTCAAAGCGCGTGTAAAGGCAGGCCCCCCAAGAAAATGGGATATCTCTCGTCAGGCGGCGGTGGTGTTGGCCGCCGTCCGATCGTAGAGCTTCGTCGTCTTCGGCGACGCGTGCCCTGCGCTCTGCTGTCCTCGGTTACGCGGCCGACAAGCAGGCGGTGGTCGAAGACCTCGTGCACGGGATGAACGACGCGTCCGCCGCGGTGCGGAACAACGCGATGCGAGCGTTGGGGGTGTTCGCCGACGTGCTGCCCGGCGCGAGTCGGTCCGTCCCGCGCGTTCCCGCGCAACCGTTCATCGAGCTGTTGAACTCGCCGGTGTGGTCCGACCGGAACAAGGCGTCCGGCGCGCTGATGGCGATGTCAGCGGATCGGGATCCGGAGCTTCTCGCGGCGCTACGAGAACGAGCGCTGGCGCCGCTCATCGAAATGGCGCGGTGGAAGAGCGAGGGGCACGCCCTGCCCGCGTTCTTCATCCGTTGTCGCATCGCCGGCTATGGACGGGCCGACGACGAAAGTGCCCTGCGACCACGGGGATCATGCCGTCCGTCCTCCGCGATTGCGCTCGCTCGAGCACCACCTCGCGCACCGCGCGCAGGGCGAGGCGTGCGTCCCCCTGCAGCCGGTGCAGATGCCGTTCGAGGCCTGCGATAGGCGTCAGGTTCACCGGGCCCCGCGCGTCCCGGTGCAGCGCCAACGCGAAGCTCGGCAGCCACCCCGCAGCCCGCTCCGCCGCCTCGACCGCGGCGTCGCTGCCAATGCCTGACGGCATCTCGAGGCGGGCGATGCCCGCAGGGGCCCGGGTCGCCCACGCGCAGGTAGCAGCCGTAGAGGGCGTCCTCCATCACGAAGAGGCCCGACCGTTCCCCGGCCGTCAGCTCCGGCACCCTGACCCAGTGCTCGCGGGCGAGCATGCGGCGGTGGTGCGTCTTCACGTAGCCGATGACGGGCAGGCCGCGGCGGTGCCGGATGCCGTGCAGGGGCCCGTTGAGCACTGTCAGCCATCCTTCGTTGGAGAGAGGGCCTCGGCGATGTCCGCCTCGGCGTTACGCATCAGGCGCTCGTGCTGCTGACGCGCCGCGTCGACGTCGGTGCCGTCGACCGCGGACGGCTCCCAGCGCCAGCCGTCGCGGTGGTCGGGCAGCCGGACGGGCCGGCCGCCCGTGAAGATGGTCGGCGCGCCCCCTCGTCACGTGGTCGAAGCGAGCCGGTTCGTCTCCATCGACGAGCACCGCCCCAGCCGCCCAGCTTCCCGCCAAGCCCATGCTCACGGTGCCGTCGGGGCCGGTGCGGGTCAGACGCGCCTCGGTGGGCAGGGTGCCGTCGACGAAGGCGACGCGGCGGGGGCGGTCCGCGTCGGTTGGCCGGTGCGCCACGAACGCCCCGTCGTCTTCGTCCAGCACGCACTCGACTCGACGGCGTGCGGCGAGTCGTCCGACGCCTGGAAGCCGTCCCCGTAGGTGCATCGAAGGCCTCGACGCCGATGGTGCCGGTCCGGTCTGCCGGGTCAGTGGGGCTCTGCATCCGCCTCAGGTGCGATGCGTGTCCGCGGTCTCGACACCTTGCGGGCAAACGACGACGGCGGTGACAGATCATGACGCTGAGAGGGTTGACCCGTACCCGCACACTGTTGACTACACCGCCTTGAGCGGCGGGCCGCCGCGGCCGCCGAAGCGGGATCGTATGGAGGTCACAAGCCCCGGCGCCTTGCCCAACGGCATGACCGTCGAGAAGATGAAGGGCGGACAGCAGACGCCCCGCAACACCAACATCGTCCGAATCCTCCGCGACTACGGCATGATGGATGATCGGAGCATGGGCATCCGCCGCAAGGTCATCCCCCTGATGCATGAACACAACGGTTGCGAGCCGGAGTTCGAAGCGGCCGAGGACTACTTCAGGGTTAGCCTGCGCCGCCGCGCGGGCTGACGGCCGGCCGCCCTGGAGGGTCGAGAGAGCGGCGTCACCCGGTTCCGCGCCGATCCTGTCGAGGCGCGGGACGCGTCGCCAAGCCGCTCGAACGCGGCGAGACCGCCGTCACCCGATTCCGGTAGCACGTTGAACGGCGGGGCCATCATCGCCCGCCGAGCCGCGGCCGGCGAGAGGGCGCCGGTGGAATCCGCGGCGGCACGGGCGTGTTAGGCTACGCACCTTGCAGACTTCTCTTGGAATCGCGCATCTCACGGGAGATGAAGGAGGCAGTTCGATGAAGCGGTTGATCCTCGCGACAACGGCGGCGGCGCTGATCGTGTCCACCGGCGGGGCGGCGTTCGCCCAGGACGTGACGAAGTACGTGCGGTACGACTTCGACGGGCAGGTCTCGTACGGCATCCTGGACGGCGAGTTCATCCATCAGCTGCGCGGCGACATCTTCACGTCGGCCGAGAAGACCGGCGCGGTGGTGGCCCTCCGCGCGGTGCGCCTGCTGGTGCCGGTGGAGCCCCGCAAGGTGGTGGCGGCCGGGTTCAACTACCGGAGCCATCTCGGCGAGCAGAACGTGGCGCCCGAGCCGGGGCTGTTCGACAAGCACGCGACGTCGCTCGTGCCCCACGAGGCGACCGTCACCTACTACGAGGGCGCCACCGACCTGCACTTCGAGGGCGAGATGGTCCTCATCATCGGCAAGCGGGCCCGCAACGTGACCGAGGCCGAGGCGGCCGACTACATCTTCGCCGTCGCCCCGGGCAACGACATCAGCGAGCGGGTGTGGCAGGGGAACGACCTGCAGTGGTTCCGGGCGAAGGGAGCCGACACCTTCGGCCCCGTCGGCCCGGTGATGGCGCGCGGTGTCGACCACAACGACCTGCTGCTGCAGACCCGCGTGAACGGCGAGGTGATGCAGTCGCAGCGGACCGCGGACCTCATCTTCGGCCCCGAGTTCCTCGTCAGCTACATCAGCCGCTACGTCACCCTCGAGCCGGGCGACATGATCTTCACCGGCACGCCGGGGTCCACGTCGGCGATGCAGCCGGGCGACGTGGTCGAGATCGAGCTCGAGCACGTGGGCGTGCTGCGCAACACCATCGGCCAGAAGGGCGCGCGGACCACCAACGACCAGTGATCGGACCGACCTCCGTCGGCCGCGGCCTCGACATCGTGTCGGGGCCGCGGTCCGGCCCTACCGGTACAGCGGGTTCGGGTGGTCGAAGCGGCAGCCGGCGTCCCACTCGGAACGCTGGTTGCCGTGGGCGGGAATGCCGCCAGCGTCCTTCATCATCCGCGCCAGGTGCAGCAGGTTCCAGGTCATGAAGGTGGTGTTCCGGTTGGTGAAGTCGTTCTCCGGCCCCCCCGAGCCCTCGTCGAGGTAGGACGGCCCCGGGCCCGCCTCGCCCAGCCACGCCGCGTCGGCCTGCGGCGGAATGACGTAGCCGAGGTGCTGCAGCGAGTAGAGGACGTTCATGGCGCAGTGCTTGGCCCCGTCCTCGTTGCCGGTGACGAGGCAGCCGCCGACCCGGCCGTAGTAGGCGTACTGCCCCGCCGCGTTCAGGTGGTGCGAGGCCGAGTAGAGCCGCTCGACGACCCGCGTCGCCACCGACGTCTTCTCGCCGAGCCAGATGCTGGTGCCGATGACCAGGATGTCGGCGGCGAGCACCTTCTCCAGAATCTCCGGCCAGTCGTCGCGGTCCCAGCCGTGCTCGCGCATGTCGGGGTAGACGCCCGACGCGATCTCGAAGTCGACGGGCCGCAGCAGCTCGACGCCCACGCCGTTCTTCTCGAGGATGGCCCGCGAAATGCCGATCAGCCCCTCGGTGTGCGACAGCTCGGGGCTCCGCTTCAGGGTGCAGTTGAGGAAGAGGGCCGACAGGTCCGAGAAGTCCCACCGGCTCTCCGAGCAGAGGCGTTCCTGTCTCTCGTTCAGCATCGCTTCTTCCCGGTCAGCCGAGCAGCTCGCCGGTCACCTGTATCAGCGAGAGGCCGAAGCCGACGACGGTGACCACGATCAGCGCCAGCGACGCCAGCAGCACCCAGCTGCTGTCCTGCCGGTCGTCGTCGAGGCTCATCAGGTGGGCGCAGACCCAGCCGGCCGCGAAGCCCCCGCCGTGCGCCCAGTTGTTGATGCCGGGCATGATGAACCCGAACACGCCGAGAATGATGGCCCACTGCCACAGCTGCTGGGTGACGACCGAGCTCCCCCGGCGGCGCCCGTAGACGATCAGGGCGGCGAGCAGCCCGAAGATGCTGCCGGAGGCCCCGATGGTCGGCACCCCGCTCATCAGGTTGGAGACGAGGAAGCCGCCCGCCCCGGCCGCGTTGAACAGCAGGAAGGCGCGCCCGGGGCCGTACACCTCGGCCACGGAAGGGCCGAGGTTCCGGATCCACATCATGTTGAACACGATGTGGAGCAGGCCGCCGTGCAGGTACATCGCGGTCAGCAGCGTCCACCACCAGCCGCGCACCATGGCGAAGTCGCCGGTCATGCCGAGCTGGAGGAGGGCCCGGCTGCCCGGCGAGAGGATCGAGAACAGCCCCCGCGACTCGAACAGCGCCTCGGGCTGCAGCAGGCACGCCGCCGCGTAGAGGGTGACGCACGCGGTGACGATGGCCGAGAACAGGTCGAGCCGGCCGCCCAGGGTCCGGCGCAGGACCGTGGCCCACCCGAAGAGCCCGGGGCGCCATGCCCCGCAGAACGGGCACTGCTGCTCGTTGACGCCCACCAGCCGGCCGCAGTTGGGGCAGACGACCGAGCCCTCTACCTGTCTCACCGCTTCCTCGCCCGCGCTTCGGCGCCCGCCGCCGCGGCTTCTCTTCCGCGGGTCAGCCGTGGACCCGCTCGAACTCTGCCATGAACTCGACGAGGGCGGCCACCCCGGCCTCCGGGAAGGCGTTGTAGATGGACGCGCGGATCCCGCCGACCGAGCGGTGCCCCTTGAGCCCGGCGAGGCCCGCCGCGGCCGCCTCCTGCAGGAACCGCTGATCGAGCTCCTCGTCCGGCAGGCGGAACGTCACGTTCATGAGCGATCGGCTCGCGGGGTCGGCGGCACCGCCGTAGAAGCCGCTCCGATCGATGGCATCGTACAACAGACCCGCCTTGCGCCGGTTGCGCGCGTCGACGGCATCGAGCCCGCCCTCGTCCAGCAGCCATTGCAGGACGAGACCCGCCACGTAGATGGCGAACACCGGCGGCGTGTTGTAGCGCGAGCCGTGCCGGGCCGCCGTCGCGTACCGCAGCGTCGCGGGCAGGGTGTCCGGCCCCCGCTCGGCGAGGTCCTTCCGGACGAGGACGACGGTCACTCCGGCCGGCCCCAGGTTCTTCTGGGCGCCGCCGTAGAGCAGGCCGAGGCCCGCGAGCGGGATCGGCCGGCTCAGCAGGTCGGACGACGCGTCGACCACCAGCGGGGCGCCCTCCGCCGGGGGGAGGGTCGGCCACTGCGTGCCCGCGATAGTGTTGTTCGAGGTCACGTGCAGGTAGGCGGCGCCCGGCGTCCGCCGCAGCTCGCCGGCGGCGGGGACCCGGGCGAACCCGTCGTCCTCGGTCGTCGCACAGACGTTGACCCGGCCGACCTTCGCCGCCTCGGCCGCCGCCTTCTTGGCCCAGGCCCCGGTCAGCACGTAGTCCGCCACCCCGTCGGGCGGCAGCAGGTTCATCGGCGCCATGGCGAACTGCAGGCTCGCCCCGCCCTGCAGGAACAGCACGTGATAGTCGTCGGGCAGACCGGTGAGGGTCCGGAGGTCGGCCTCGGCCTGCACGAGGATGCGCTCGAACGCCGCCGACCGATGGCTGATCTCGAGGACCGACATCCCGAGGGCGGGCAGGGCCAGCAGGTCGCGCTGCGCCTCCTCGAGCACCGGCTCGGGCAGCACCGCGGGACCGGCGCCGAAGTTGTGCACGCGGTGGGTGGGTGAAGATGACATGGGCTCAGATGAGGTGCGTGAGCAGGCCGTCGCGCAGCTTCGGCTCGAACCACGTCGACTTGGGGGGCATGATGCCGCCGGCGTCGGAGACCGCGAGCAGCTCGTCGATGGTCACCGCGGCGAGCGAGAACGCGACCGCCGCCTCGCCCGCGTCGACCAGCCGCTCGAGCTCGCCCGGGCCGTGCACGCCGCCGACGAACCGCACCCGCGGGTCGGTGCGGATGTCCTCGACCCCCAGCACCGGCTCGAGCAGCAGCGCCTGCAGCCGCGCGGCGTCGAGCGCCGCCGCCTGGTCCGAGACGCCGTCACCGGCCGCCTCGGTCAAGGCTTCCGGAAGGCGGTCACCGGGCCGCGGTACTCGCCGGTGTCGGGGGTCGGCGCCCCGGCCGGCCTCGCCCTCGGCGGCGGCCCCGAGATCGACGCGGTGCCAGCGTCCGTCGAGGTACATCGCCACCGCCCCCTTGCCGGGCACGGTCGCGTCCGTCGGCTCGACCGGCAGCCGCGCCGCCACCGCCGCGAGAAACCGCTCGGGGTCGGCGCCGCCGAGGTCCGACACGGTGCGGTTGTAGGGCAGGATGCGCGTCTCCCGGTCCGGGAACGCCACCGCGAGGAGGTGGTCGCGCGCGGCCGGCCCCGCTCCCGCCGCTTCCCGCCCGGCGAGCTCGTGGCGGGCGCGGGCGGCGCTCGCCACCCGGTGGTGCCCGTCAGCGATGTAGAGGGCGGGGACCGCCGCGAACGCGTCGACGAGGTCCGCCGTCTGCCCCGCGGCCGCCCGCCAGACCGTGTGCCGCACCCCGTCCGGGGCCTCGAAGTCGAACAGGGGCGCCCCCGCGCGGACCTCCGCGACGAGGTCGTCGACCTCCGCCCGCCGGCGGTAGGCGAGGAAGACGATGCCCGTCTGCGCCTCCACCGCCGCCATGTGGTGGGTGCGGTCGTCCTCCTTGTCGCGCCGCGTGCGTTCGTGCCGCTTGATGGCGCCCCCGTCGTAGTCGTCGAGGGGGAAGCAGCCGGCCAGCCCGGTCTGCTCGTGGCCGCCGTCGCGCAGGCGATAGACGTAGAGGGCCGGCTCGTCCTCGACCACGAGCGGCGCCTCCTGCCGCAGGCGCGCCAGATTGGCCCGGGCGGTGGCGTACACCACCGGATCGTGAGGGTTGACGTCCGGCGCCAGATCGATCTCGGCCCGCGTCACATGGAGGAAGCTCAGGGGTGCATCGGCGGCGAGAACCCGGGCCTCGTCGGTGGTCACGACGTCGTAGGGCACGCACGCGACGGCGGCGGCCGCGGCCGGCGTCGGGCGCAGGGCGCGAAACGGACGAATGCGCATGCGGGGGGAATGGTAACGCGATGTGGAGGTTCAGGCGCGGCGCGCCGTCCTACTGCCCGCCGCCGACGTCGGGCGACCGGGACGACCGCCGCGAGGCCAGGGACGAGCCGGGCAGCTCCGCCTGCCGCCGGTCGCGCAGGGCCTGGAACGCCGGCATCTCGTCCTCGGGCACCGGATCGCCGGGCGGCGTGTTGCGAATCTCGACGAGCGGGTTGACGAACATGCCGTTCTTGCGGATGCGGTAGTCGAGGTGCGGGCCGGTCGAGAGCCCGGTCGACCCGACGAACCCGATGGTCTGCCCCTGCATGACCCCCACGCCGGGGCGAATCCCCTTCGCGAACCGCGACAGGTGCAGATAGTAGGTCTGGTAGCCGTTGGTGTGGCGCAGCTGCACCATGTTGCCCGAGCCGCCGCTGCGCGCCGCGAACTCGACCGTCCCCCGGGCCACCGCCTGCACCCGCGTGCCCGTCGGCGCGCCGTAGTCGACCCCGAGGTGGGCCCGCCGCGTGCCGAGTATCGGGTGCAGCCGCCGGTACGAGAACCGCGACGTGATGCGCGGCTCGAAGGGCAGGGGCGACTTCAGGAACTGGCGCTTCAGCGAGCGGCCCTCCGCATCGAAGTACCCCGGATCCTCGCCCGGCACCTCGTATCGGTAGGCCGAGAGAGCGCGCCCGTCGTTGTGGAACGTGGCGGCGAGCACGTCGCCGTAGGTCACGTGGACCTCGTCGCGCACGAACCGCTCGTAGAGCAGCTCGAAGTGGTCGCCGGGCTGCAGCTCGGTGTTGAAGTCGATCTCTCCCGCGAACACCTCGGCCATCGACATCACGAGACCGATGCTCCCGCCGCCGGCGTCCATCGCGGCCGAGAGGGAGTTGTTCTCGCGGTCGATGGTCCCGCGCATGGAGACCTCCTCGCGCACCTTCTCGTAGTCGACAAGGGTCGCCTCGAACCTGACCCCGGAATCGGCGCGGCTGACCACCTGCAGGTACTGGTCCTCGTCCACGTGGTACTCGAACCGCCGGAACACGTCGTCGCGGTCGTAGACGAGCTTGTAGGGATGGTCGACCTGCAGGTCCCGCGGGTCGAACACGGGGCGCACCGCCTCGACGAACGCGTAGGCCTCGCCGCCCAGATCGTGCGCCGCCAACATCGTCGCGAAGGTGGCGTTGCGGGCCACCTGGTCTTCGACGATCCGGATGTCGGGCACGAGATGGATGTCGGGACCCGCGGTGTCCTCGGGCAACGGCGTCTCGACGTAGCCGCCGCACCCGGCGAGAACGAGCGCGAGAACGAACGGTGGGACGGACCAGAAGCGTTCAGCCATGCGCCAACCTGGGTGAGGTGCAGTGCCGCAAGAGGAATCCCGCGCCGGCACCTCGAACTCCCGGTGGCCAGCGAACAACTCAGGCTGACGTACAAGATACACTACCGGCCCGTTTCGGCACCAGTTTTTTCTCTGAATTTCCCGCTTCTTCACCCTACCCCCACCGATTGCCCTCACCGGTCGCCCGCGACGAGGCCGGCGGGCCGGGAACACGTGGCAACGCCCCCGGTCTCGCCCGCGGGCGCCGGGGCGGAAGCGTCGCCGCGCGGCCCGGCGCCCGCGTCCGTCCTTGGCAGGAGCCGCCCCGTTCTAGAGTGCAGACTCCTGGCCGCCCCGCACGAGGCGCACGGGAGGGCCGTGGTCCCCGCGCGGCTCGACCGCGCCGACGATCGCCGTCTGAGAGTACCCCTGCGCCAGGAGGTCCGCCACGCAGGCGGCGGCGCGGTCCGCCGGCACCCCGGCGAGCAGGCCGCCCGCCGTCTGCGGGTCGTAGAGCAGCCGGTAGCGCGGGTCGCCGGCGTGCGCCTCGGGGTCGTCCACCGCCCGCCGCAGCCGCACGTTGTGGGGGTGGAGCGAGCTCAGGAGCCCGGCCCGGGCCGTCTGCAGCGCGCCGTCGAGCACGGGCACCGCGGACAGGTCGAGCCGGACGTCGACGCCCGACGCGCGGGTCATCTCGACCAGGTGCCCCAACAGCCCGAACCCGGTCACGTCGGTGCACGCCGTCGCCCCGTGGCGCCGCAACGACAGCGCCGCAAGCCGGCTCGACTGGCGCATCGCCGCAATGGCGGCCTCTATCCAGCGCCCCTTCGCCCGCATCCGCATGTCGGCCGCGAACAGGGTACCGGTGCCGAGCCCCTTGGTGAGCACCAGCCGGTCGCCGGGACGCAGGCCGCCCTTGCGCAGGAACCCATCGGCATCGACGAGCCCCGTCAGGGAAAGGCCGAGGCTGAGCTCGGCCCCCTCCGAGGTATGCCCGCCGACCAGCGCCGCCCCCGCCTCGTTGAGCACCCCGACGGCGCCGGCCAGCAGCTGCACCAGGGTGTCCTCGACCTTCCGGTCGAGCCCGAACGGCACCGTGGCCACCGCCAGCGCCGTCTGCGCCTCGGCCCCCATCGCGAAGATGTCGCCCAGGCAGTGGTTGGCGGTAATCTCCCCGAACACGAAAGGGTCGTCGACGATGGCCCGGAAGGCGTCGACGGTCCTCACCAGCGCCTTGCCGGGGGGGACCTGCACCACCGCCGCGTCGTCGGGGGCGTCGAGGCCCACCAGCACGTCGTCCCGCCGCACCGGCGTCAACCGGGCGAGGACGCGGTCGAGGGGCGTCGCCCCGACCTTCGAGCCGCACCCGCCGCACCGCATGGCGAACGTCGAGATTGCCCGCAGATCGTCCGGCCCGGCCAGCCCCGCCGCGACGGCCGGGCCGGCGGCGACGCGCATCTCCGGCAGGTCGGCGTACTTCGTCATGAACCGGCGGTCGATCCAGTCCTTCCAGCGCCACGCCAGGGCCCCCTCGAACGACCACGGGCCGCGTCCCCCGACCGCGTATCGGTCGCCGGTGGAGATCAGGGCGAGGAACCGGCGCTGGGGGTGGAAGGGCCGCGGCCGGCGCCCGACGAGGACGCGGCGCAGGTTGCGGGCGAGCGGCGGCCCCTGGCGCACCGCGAACACCCCGGCCTTCTCGCGCGGATGCCCGACGACCGCCGCGACGTCGCCGGCCGCGAACACGTCGGGATGCGATGTCGACCGCAGGGTGTCGTCGACCTCGATGAAGCCCTGCCCGTCGACCGCGAGGCCGGCGGCGCGAGGCCACGGCGGGGCCCCCGCCTGCGTGACCCACAGGATCTCGTCGAGCTCGACCGCCGCGCCGTCCCCGCGGACCACGGCGCCGTCGCGTACCGCGGCCACCGGCTGCCCGAGGTGAACGTGCACGCCGCGCGCCCGCAGCACCCGCTCGAGCCGGCGCCGCACGCCGCGGTTGTGGGTGGGCAGAATCGCCTCGCCCGCCCCGAACAGGTGCATCTCGGGGAACAGGGCGCGCCGGTCCGCCCCCAACGCTTTCTGCAGGGCGTGCTGCATGGCGAGCAGCAGCTCGACCCCCCCGGCTCCCGCCCCCACCACCCCGATGCGCACCGGGGCGTCGGCCGACAGGACGCGGGTGCGCAGCCGCCGCCACCGTTCGACGAAGCGGCTGATGGGCTTGACGGGGATGACCGCCTCGGCCGCCCCCGGCACCCCGAGGAACGCGGGGGTGGAGCCGACGTTGATCGACAGCAGGTCGTAGGGCACCGGCGGGCGTCCGTCGCAGCGCACCTCGCGCCGCTCGAGGTCGAGCCCGACGGCCGGCTGGTGACAGAGGCGGGCCCCCGCGAACCGGGCGAGGCGCGCGAGGTCGATGTGCACCTCGTCGAAGGTGTAGTGCCCGGCCACGAAGCCGGGCAGCATGCCCGAGTAGGGCGTGTGGACGTCGCGGGCGATCAGGGTGATGCGCACCCCCGGCACCGGGCGCATGCCGAACCGCTTGAGCACCGCGACGTGGGTGTGCCCGCCCCCGATCAGCACGAGGTCCTTGACGACGGGCACGGTGGTGTCGTTCATCGCAGGCTTCTCGGCACGGCGGAGTCCCGGCGCGGAATCACCCGGGGCTCTCGCAGGCCCGGGCCAGGACCCGCGCCGCCGCGTCCGTGAAGACGTCCGGAGGCGGCAGCAGGCTGAGCACCAGGAACGCCTCGCGCGGGAAATCGAAGAAGTAGCCGGGATGCACGTGCACCCCGTCGCGCCGGAGCAGCTCGACGACCAGGTCCTCCTCGGATCGGATCGCCGGCACCTGCACCACAGCGTACCATCCACCCTCCGTCCGCAGGACCCGGCACGCGGGAAAGCGCTCGGTCAGCCGGCGCAGCCCCGCGTGGTTGGTACGCACCCGCTCGAGAATCGCGTCCGCCACCGGACGCGACCGCTCGAGCAGGGCGCCGGCCGCAAGCTGCACCGGCGTCGCCACCGAGAGATAGGTGTCGCAGACCAGCTCGAGGCGGGCGCGGGCGCGGGCCACCAGCCCGCCCGGACCGCCCATCAGGATCCAGCCCAGCTTGAGCTGCGGCAGCCCCGCCGACTTGGACAGCCCCCCCAGGGTGAAGGTCAGCGCCCCGGTGTCGGCGACGAGGGAGCCCGACCGGCCGGCCGGCGTCCCGCCAGCGACGAGGGCGCCGGACCGGCCCGCCACCTCTTCCATCGGATACCCCTCGAACACCTCGTCGCAGACGATCGCCAGCTCGTGCCGCAACGCGACATCGCGGACCGCGGCCAGCTCGTCCCTCCGCACGAACGAACCGGTGGGGTTGTTGGGGCTCACGAGCAGCACCGCCCGGGTCCGGGCGTCGACCATCGCGGCCAGGCCGTCGACGTCGAGCTGCCACCGGCCGTGGTACTCCAGCCGGTAGGGCCGCGCCTCGACGCCGTCCAGGCGGGTCAGGTGCTCGAAGAGCGGATAGCTCGGCCGGGGGACGAGCACGGCGTCTCCCGGGTCGCACAGCAGCTTGAAGAGCAGGCTGTACGCCTCGCTGGTGCTCGCGGTGAGGACGATCCGGTCGGGGCGGACCGGGACGCCCCGCGCGGCCAGATGCGCGGCTAACGCCTCGCGCGCGGAGGCCAGGCCGAACGGCGCCGGATCGTAGGCCAGGGCGTCGGGCGCGGCGAGGGGAGCAAGTAGATCGCGGGGATACGGCAGGTCGACCCGTGTGGGGTTCGAAACGGTGAGATCGTCGAGGCGCCGGCCCTCTGACCGGAGGCGGCCCAACTCGGCCGCAACGCGATTGGCCCGGAGGGCGGGTACGCGGGCGGAGAACATGCGGCAACCGTACCCCGAATCCGCGCTGGTGCGCCGGCGCCGCCGAACGGCCGACCGGCCCCTCGTCATGGTGCGCCGCCCGCAGGACCGTGCGGCGGCCGGGCCGAAGCGCGCGCGGGCGTGACCGAACGCTGCGCAAGGTTGTCGTCGTCATCCGGCGTGGCCGACCGCTGGTTTCTCGTCCGGGTCTGGCGTACGATGGCCCGGCGAACATCGCCGGCAACCTGGAAGGCAGCCATGCATCGAATCCCCATGCCCCGACTCCCGTTCCGCGCCCTCCGGTCGGCGGCGACCGCCCTGCTCGCGGCCCTGGCCCTCGGCCCTGCCGCGCCGGGCCTCGCGCAGGAGGCGACCGGCTATCTGACCCCGCCGGCCGAGATCGTCGACATCCTCGACGCCCCGCCGACGCCGCAGCTCCTCGTCAGCCCGAGCCGCCACACCGTGGCCCTGCTCGCGCGGCCGGCGATGCCGTCGATCGCCGAGGTCTCGCGCCCCATGCTGCGGATCGCCGGCTTCCGGCTGAACCCGCGGACCAACGGCCCGCACACGAGCGGCGGCGTGAACCGCGTCACCGTGATGCGGATCGAGGACCGCACGGAGCACGTGTTCGACGCGCCGCGCGAGACCAGTCTCGGCGACTTCGAGTACTCGCCCGACGGCTCGCACCTGCTGTTCACCCTCACCCGCTACAACGGCATCGAGGCGTGGGTCATGGACACCGCGACGGGGCAGCCCCGCCCCATCAGCGACGCGTCCGTCAACGCCGCATGGGGCAACCCGTGCGACTGGCTCGACGAGGGGGCGACCGTCCTCTGCCGGTTCAAGGCCTCGGCCCGCGGGGCGCCCCCCGCCGCGCCCGCGGCGCCGGCGGGGCCCAACATCCAGGAGCACGACGGCGGCGCCGCGCCCATCCGGACCTTCCAGGACCTGCTGCAGAACGCCCACGACGAGGCGCTGTTCGAGTACTACTTCACGAGCCAGATCGGCGCCATCGACCTCGCCACCGGCCGGCGCACCGCCATCGGCCGGCCCGGCCTCTATCAGCAGGTCAGCGTCTCGCCGAGCGGCGAGCACCTGCTGACGGTCGAGGTCGAGCGGCCGTTCTCGTGGCTGGTCAGGGCCAGCAGCTTCCCCAAGGACGTGACGGTGCGGAACCGCAGCGGCGAGATCGTGGCGTCGATCGCCCGGCTGCCCCTCGCCGACGCCGTCCCCATCGGCGGCGTCCCCACCGGGCCGCGCCGCTTCACGTGGGACCCCACCCGGCCCGCCACCCTCGTCTGGGCGGAAGCCGAGGACGGGGGCGACCCCCGCGCCGAGGTGGCGCACCGTGACCGCGTCCTCGCCAACGCCGGGCCGTTCGACGGCGAGCCGGCCGAGATCGCGCGCACCGAGCACCGCTTCAGCGCCATCGCGTGGACCGCGGACGGCACCGCGCTGCTGACCGAGAACGACCGCCGGACGCGGTGGACGCGAACCACGCTGCTCGACCCCGACGGCGGACAGCGCACGCTGTGGGACGGGAGCAGCGAGGACCGCTATGCCGCCGCCGGCAACCCCGTGGGCGTCGCGCGGCCCGGGGGCCGGGTCATCCGGCAGGCCGACGGCGCCATCTTCCTGACCGGCGCCGGCGCGTCGCCCGACGGGGACCGCCCGTTCCTCGACCGGCTCGACCTGGCCACCCTCGAGAGCGAGCGCCTGTTCCGGAGCGCCGGCGACGCCTACGAAGTCACCCTCGCCCCGCTGTCCGACGACGGAAACCTCGTGCTGACCCGGCGCGAGACCCGCACCGAGCCGCCCAACTACCTCGTCCGGGACCTCGCCGCCGACACCGTTCAGCCGCTCACCGCCTTCGAGAACCCCGCGCCGCAACTGGCCGGCATCTCCAAGGAGCTCATCACCTACGAGCGCGCCGACGGCGTGCAGCTCTCGGGCACCCTTTATCTCCCGCCCGGGTACCAGGACGGCGACCGCGTCCCCATGCTCGTGTGGGCCTATCCCCGCGAGTTCGTCGACCCGCGCCTCGCCGGCCAGGTCACCGGCTCGGACAACCGCTTCACCGCCATCCGCGGCGCCTCGCACCTGCTTTTCCTGACCCAGGGCTACGCCGTCTTCGACGGCCCCACGATGCCCATCATCGGCGCAGGCGAGACCGCCAACGACACCTACGTCGAGCAGCTCGTGGCGAGCGCGCAAGCCGCGGTGGACACCGTCGTCGCGCTGGGGGTAACCGACCGCGACAACATCGGCATCGGCGGCCACAGCTACGGCGCGTTCATGACCGCCAACCTGCTCGCCCACTCCGACATCTTCCAGATGGGCATCGCCCGCAGCGGCGCCTACAACCGCTCGCTGACCCCCTTCGGCTTCCAGAACGAGCGGCGCACCTTCTGGGAGGCGACCGACATCTACGCGGCGATGTCACCGTTCTTCCACGCCGACAAGGTCGACGAGCCGATCCTGCTGATCCACGGCGAGATCGACAACAACTCGGGCACGTTCCCCATCCAGTCGGCCCGGATGTACATGGCTCTCAAGGGCCACGGCGGCACGGTGCGCTACGTGACGCTGCCCAACGAGTCGCACGGCTACATCGCGCGCGAGTCGGTGCTGCACGCCGTGGCCGAGATGCTGAACTGGGCGAACCGGCATCTGGGGCCGCGATCGGAGACGACCTCGCTGGAAGGGCCCTGAGAATCCGGGTGGAGCCCTCGCGCGCGAGACATGACGCCCCCGATATCCACGACACCTGCGTGCCCTGGCGTGTCGTGCTCACCTGCGTGCCCTTTGGCCCGGGCCCGCTCGTGGTTTCGATGCCCGACTCGAGTGTTTCACGCCGGCGAACTCCACGCGACGGCAAGGTCGCGCGGCGGCGCTCGCCGGTAGGTTCGCCGGCCGTCAGGGGCCGGAAGAATCGAGCATTCGCTCGGCGACGCGGCGCGCGAGACGCCGGGAATGCCGGGCCTGCTCCCGCGGGTCGCCGCGGGCGCAGAGCGGGGTGAGATCTTCGACGGCCCCACGACGCCCATCATCCGCCCCCCCGAGACCGCCCCCCACACCTACGTCAAGCAGCTCCTGGCGAGCCCCCCGCCCGCGCTGGACTCCGTCGTCGCCCGGGGCGTCACCGACCGCGACGGCATCGGCGGCCACAATTACGGCGCGTTCATGACCGCCAATCTGCTCGCCCGCTCGCACATCTTCCAGATGCGCATCACCCGTAGCGGCGCCTACAACCCGTCGCTCACCCCTTCGGGTTCCAGACGAGCGCCGCACCCTGCTGGGGAGGCCGCCGACATCTACCCTGCGATGTCGCGTTCTTCCACGCCGTCAAGCCCGCCGAGCCGACCCTGCTCATTCAGGCAGAGACCGACAACAACCACTGCTGGTTGCTCTCGCAACCAGAGACCGCACGTTGAGATCATGTCGCCGCTGGCGGGAGCTCCTTCCGGAGCCTATCATCGAGCCGACTTGGATCTATAAAGCCGCCCTGAATGGAGGCCGCGATCAGCCGTCCAACCTCTTTCTTGTGTACCCGCTTGAACTCCGAGTGCGTTTGCATCAGAACGGCTAGGAGTCTGCGCCGCAGAAATCGATGCGACAATTGTAGACGAGCCGACGACGAGAGGGGACTTGATGTCGACAACGTTTCGCCCCTACGTGCCGGAGCAGTCGCTGTTGTTGCCGCCCGATGTGCGGGAGTGGCTGCCCGAAGGTCACTTGGCGCACCACATCAGCGATCTGGTTGACGGTCTGGAGCTGACGGCCTTCTACGCGCCGTACGAGGGGGACGGTCGGCGCAACGCGCCGTACGAGCCTCGGATGATGGTGAAGGTGCTGCTCTACGCGTACGCGACGGGGGTGTTTTCGTCGCGGGGGATCGCGAAGAGGCTGGAAGAGGACGTCGCGTTCCGGGTGCTGGCGGCGGGCAACTTCCCGCAGCACCGGACGGTCTGCGAGTTTCGCCGTCGTCACTTGGCCGATTTCAAGCGGCTGTTCGTCGAGGTGGTCGGTCTGGCGCGGGAATTGGGTCTGGCCCGGTTTGGGAAGCTGTCGGTCGACGGGACGAAGGTGCGGGCGAATGCGAGCAAGCGCAAGGCGATGAGCTACGGTCGGATGCAGGAGGAGGAACGGCGCCTGGCGGGCGAGATCGACGCACTGTTGCGTTCGGCGGACGCGACCGACGTGGCCGAGGACGTGCGGTTGGGGCCGGAGGTCCGGGGCGACGAGTTGCCGGCGGAGTTGCGGCGACGGGAGGACCGTTTGGCGGCGATCCGGGCGGCGAAGGCGCGGTTGGAGGCGGCGCAGCGGGCGGCGGACGACGCGCGGGGCCGGCAGCCGGGGCAGACCCGGAACCCGAAGGGAGGCCGGCCGTACAAGCGGGCGTATGGTGAGCCTGACGAGAAGGCGCAGAGCAACTTCACGGACCCGGAAAGCGGGATCATGAAGACGAGCAACGAGGGCTTCCAGCAGTGCTACAACGCGCAGGCGGCGGTGGACGCGGAGCACCAGTTGGTAGTGGCGACGGATGTGACGGCGAACGCGAGCGACCAAGGCGGGTTGCCGGTGTTGCTCGACCAGGTCGAGGAGCGGTTCGACGTGCAGCCGGCTACGTTGCTGGCCGATGCGGGGTACTGCAACGAGCGGGACTTGGCGGAGCTGGAAACGCGGGGCGTTGACGGGTATGTGGCGACGGGCCGGGAGGACAAGCAGGGCGCTGCCCGCAATCTGAAGAAGCACCCGGCGACGGGCCGCATGGTAGAGAAGCTGTCGACGCCGGCGGGCCGGGCGGTGTATGCGGAGCGGAAGTGGTTGTCGGAGGCGCCGTACGGCTGGATCAAGCACGTGCTGGGGTTCCAGCGCTTCAGCCTGCGTGGACTGGCGAAGGTGCGGGGCGAGTGGGACTTGGTGTGCCTGGCCGTGAACGCCAAGCGCCTGCATGTGCTGATGGCGGCGTAGCGGGGACCGATCCGGCTCCACTGACTGAGAAATCGATCACGAATCGCAGCGTTTGGGCCGTGTACGGCCTGTTCTTCGGTTCCGTGCCGCCGGTTGGTCGAGAATCACCTGCTCGTCGGCCGGCGGCCTACGCCCGACGCCGTGCGTCACGACGCAGACCGCCGGGGTTCCGCGAACTCCTGCGGCGCAGACTCCTAGCTCAACCAGCTTCGTCCCGGACAGATTCCGCAAGTCCTGGTGCCATAGCGCATTGGCGTCGTCGTCACATGACGCGCCCTTCTCCTGCGTGATACAGATGCCAAGTTCCTCCAGCCCTTCTGGCCCAATGAGGGCATAGTCGAGTTTGTCTAGCTTCATCCGCCCAGCCGCCACGGCAGCTATGATGCGTTCCAGGTTGGTACGACTATCGTCAATCAACCAAACAGACAACGCGTTCCCTTGCGTTCGCAAGTTACATAACGCATCACCTGCAACGTCGCCACTTCTCACCCAATCGACGGAATGAAATGCGGCCCTCCGGTCGAGTTTACGGAGAACGAACGACATCGGTGTCCTTCATCAGTTCGTCAAGGGACTCCTGCATGTCAGCCTTCAACGCCGGAATAGGTTCTTCTTCGATCGCCCGCTGCAACGCTGGAACACTACGCTCGTCTGCAAGATCGCCAAGAGCCACCGCACCCGCATCGCGAGCCACGGGTGATGTTGAGTAGAGCAGACACTCCGCAATGTACACCCGCTCGCTATGCGACCGGTCGTGCTCCATCTGACCAAGTACGCGCACGAGGTCAGCCGCTACGCCTTGGTTCATATGTTGAGAGTTCAAGCGAATGGCCAACTGCTGCGTCGCAACCGCGGGCTGCCCAACTACGAACTCGTTCAGTGCTCGCGACATCCTGCCTTCCATGCCATCCTCGAAGCCATCATCCACCGCGAGTCGGAGGATGTCATCTACCTTGGCTTCAATTTCCTGATCTTGGTGATAGCATGTGGCTGCTGATTCGTAGACGACCACCTTTGGCGGGCTACTGTGCGGCGAAAGCGGCTCGCAAAGTCGCTCAAAAGGCGGGTCGGAACTCCCCATCCAAACGTTGAATGTAAAACTCTGAAAGAAACTCTGACGCCGTTCGTGATCAACCGGCTTCAGGGTGTCCGGCAGGCTTTGAGCCGAACTGTTATGCCACTTCACGGGACGTCTCCAGCCTGCATTATCTCGTTGGCCAATTCCACTAGCTCGTTGAACAAAGCCGGAAGGCGATCATGGGGCAATGGCTTCTTCGAGGGCACCGAGTTAATGTCCAATTCTAGGCGGCATGCAAACGCTTCAGATCTCCGTACCAAACCGTCGCCGGGGCTGATCATGAGTTCTTGCACTTGTTGAACCGACCACTTTGAAAGGCGGTTCAACGGCAGACCGCCAATTGCGTTGGACGGCCGCCTGCGGTTGACCTGATATAGAAAGTCACTTGAACCCGGATCTACAGTGACATCCGGTAAGTGTTTCCCCAGGGTCTGATACCCTTTCCCTTGATCGGATACGGGTTTCAACAGTGTTGCTCCAAATGCCACGCGGCGCAGGGGCGGGCACGTCTCCAGCTCAAGCCACCGCAGGGCCAACTCTCGGAACGCCGACACCACACCCGGATGGACGGGAAGACTATCAGGTGAAGGTGGGGGCTGTCCCGGATCGTTGGCGCGTCGTTGGAGTTCGAAGCTTATCGGATTCTCGACCGCGACCATGAAAGCATCATTGACAGTACCCATAATCTGTCTCACGCCATGCTTCATGTCTTGGCTGGATCTCTCGTGAGGCGCACCAAACAACTCCAACCACCACGCTTCGGCATTAGCGGCCGGCGGTCCCGGAGCTGGAAACGCGGTCAGCCGCAACACCTCCACTCGCCAATCATCGAACGTACCGACGCCGTTGGACACAAATCCTACCTTGGTTGGACAACCCTGCGAACGGTATCATGTGTCGTGCTCACAGCACGGACTTCGTTCACCGAGCTACCGCCCTTGTTCACAGGAGCACCACGCCTTGTTGCAGTCCGGCCAGCCGAACTCCGACCTTGGGAACCCCCCAACTTCACGGTCCAAACCCATTCGAGCCTTTCGGATTTCCATTTCCGGGACCGAGCTGGGTCGCCCTCGTTGCATCGTATCACGGCTACTGGCCAGTTCGTACAATTGGGATCGACGTCATCCTGCCAGCACACACTCCAAACCCAAATCAACGCGGTTCGGCCACCGGTTCAGCGCCGAAACGGCCGCGAACGGCGATTCGCTGGGCGCAAGCGGCCTCAGACGGCGGCAGGGCCTCCGGGGCCACCACCCCCTCCCTCAGTGCCCGACATTGGCCTCAGCTGGATCCCCGCCGTCAGCTTGACAGGTAGCCGGGCCTCAGCGCGGCTACCTGTCAGTCGACCGGCCGCGACCGAGTCCTGACACCGGGCGAACTCAAAACGTCTGCCCATTCGGAAGCGCGGAGGCCGGGCGGATGCCAGCGTCACGAGGTCCGATTGATGGGCCGCCTTCACACATCAGTCTGTCCCGCTGAACGTCTAGAGTCAAGGCGAACACGGCGCGCAGATGCCTTCGGGGGCGGTCCATGAGGGCGTGTGAACGCCGCTGGGTTCGCCCTGCGCGATTGGAGAACGGCGGTCGGGTGTCCCGAGTAATGGACGTCCACCCGGCAGCGAAATCGGGACAAGCCTCGCCGCGGTCGCTTGGCGGAGAGGAGGAGCGGGCTGCTGTGGCAGGCGATGGTCGTCATCGACTAGGCTGAATGCGGCGATGACGCCGCACGAGTTCATCGCCAAGTGGCGGCCTCCGCGCTGAAGGAGCGCTCTGCGTCGCAGGAGCACTTCATCGACCTGTGCCGGCTGCTGGGCGAGCCGACGGCGGTCGAGGCAGACCCGGCGGGCGAGACGCACTGCTTCGAGCGGGGCGCCCCAAGGACACCGGCGGCGACGGCTGGGCCGACGTCTGGAAGCGCCGTCACTTCGCCTGGGAGTACAGGGCCAGCGCGCCGACCTGGACGCGGCGTTCGGGCAGCTCAGGCAGTATGCGCTGGCGCTGGAGAACCCGCGGCTGCTGATCGTCTCCGACATGCTGACCCTTGACGTGTCGGCCGCCGCGGCCCGCTTCAGCCGGATCAACTGCGGAGGGGCAGCGATCGCGACCTCCGTCTCGAACACGCGCACGGCTACATCGCGATCGCGCGCGAGTCCGTGCGGCACGCTGGACTTGCTCGACGAGGTGACCGGGGCGGCGGCTACGAGGACCTTGGATCGGAAACGACCTCGGTGGAAGGGCCCTGAGAATCCGGCAGAACCCCTCGCGCGCGAGACATGACGCCACCGATATCCACGGCAACTGCGTGCCTTGGCGCGTCGTGCTCACCTGCGTGCCCTGGCCCGGACCGCTCGTGGTTTCGATGCGCGACTCGGAGTGTTTCACCCCGGCGCACTCCACGCGACGCGCGGCGGCGCTCGCCGGTAGGTTCGCCGGCCGTCAGGGGCCGGAAGCATCGAGCATTCGCTCGGCGACGCGGCGCGCGAGACGCCGGGAATGCCGGGCCTGCTCCCGCGGGTCGCCGCGGGCGCAGAGCGGGGTGAGATCGGCGGCGGTCAGCCCCGGGAGGACGGCGCTGGCCGGGACCGACCGGAAGCCCTCGGCGACACCCGCATCGGGTGTCCAGATGCTGACGCCGTCCTTCCGATGCGACGTCCACGCCTCCTTGACGCCCATCCGGAAGTAGGGGGCAAGCTTGTAGCCCGACCGGCGGCTGCGGTCGATCTCGACGACGAGATCAGGCGGAGGGAGACCAGCCCCGACGTCGAGGTACCCGTCGACCTGCCGGACGGCCCGTTCCGCCTCGGGGTCGAGATAGAAGCTGGCGTCCGCCTCGAAGGCGCCATCGTCGCTGATCAAGCGAAGGGCGCCGGCCGGTGTCCACGAGACCTCGCGGCCCCGGTCGGCGAGCGCGTCCGTGATGCGTACGAACAACTCGGCGATTCGGGAGGCCGGGCCTTCATGCGCGAAACCCGGCTCGGCCACGAACTCGGCGAGACCTGTGTGCTCGTCGTACCGGCAGCGGGGCGCGCCGTCGTGGTCGGTCAGCCGGTCGAAGATCCCGCGGGGCATGGCCACCTCGATCCGCACCGGGGCATCGGGGCCGCCGGCGGGCGCCGGCTCGCTGACGGGCGGGCGAACGACGTCGGGGACAACGGTCGGCGGGGCCATGTACTCAACGTAACACAGCGCCGCCGCATCCGCGGCCCTGAAGCGACGAACGTCTGGAGCACCGGGTACCCTGGCCGGGGTCAGACCAGGCATCACCGCCTTCTCGGGACCTGCGGCATCCGGAGCCGGCGAGGGATAATGAAGCAACACCGCTGGCGTGAAGGAGGCGACGTGAGCAAGCTCGATCGGATCACGACAGACCCGGCCGTGTGCGGCGGTAGACCCTGCATCCGCGGATTGCGCGTCCGTGTCACAGACGTGCTGGACCTGCTGGCGGCAGGGGCGACGCGAGAGGAAATCCTGCACGACCTGCCCTACCTGGAGCCGGACGACATCGTCGCAGTTCTCGATTTCGCGGCGCGTCAGAACGATCATCCCGTGCTGCGGAGTGCGTAGGTTGCGCTTCCTCGTCGATGCCCAGCTTCCTCCGGCTCTGGCGCGCCGAATCGAGGCCCTTGGCCACGAGGCGGAGCATGTCGCCGACCGCGGTATATAGACGGTGGCCGCGCCGACGTTCTCGAAGATCACCGTGGCACCGTTCGAGGTGGCGACCCGCCCGCCGATGATGTTGTCCGACTGCATGTCGGCGCTGCGATAGATCGCCAAGTAGACGGCGTGACCCGCGTCGACCTCGCCGGCGGGGGCATAGCTGACGGTCACCTCCAGGGTTCCGCCCCCTGCCCGGCGCCAAAAGCGGAATTCGCGGTAGTCGCGACAGATGCCGATAGGGAATAGCGCCGAAAGGCGCGGCACGGCTTCGGTGTCCTCCCCGTTGGCTTGTGGCCGTGGACCACACGCGACGGGTGGAGCCGGCTATGGCTCCCGGCCCTGCTCTTCGAGCAGCGCCTCGAGCTCGGCCAGGGCGGCGAGGTCCCTCGGCCTTCCCGCGGCCCGTTTCAACCGGATCAACTGGGGAAGCGTCACGACCGCGACCTCCGTGTCGAAGACCCGGATCAGACGCGTGTGCGGTGCCAGATCCTCGTAGCCGCCGCCCCCGGTCACGTCCCCGAGCAGGTCGAGGTCGCCCAGGCTGGTGGTCAGGGTGAAGTTCAGTCCGCGGGCCAGAGTCGCCGCATCAAGCACGAACGGGAGACCCGGAGGAGCCCCCCGCAACCTCGGCCGGAGAGACTCGAGGGCGCTCGCGAGACGGGCCAGATTCTCCTCGTCGCGGGCGTACACGATGTCGAGGTCGACGGTGGTGCGCGGCGAGCCCAGAATCGTGCCGGCGAACCCGCCGATCAGCACGAACCGGATGTCGGCGGCGCCGAGGCGGCGAATCAGGGCCTCGAAGTCGGTCACGGGGCCTGTTGCCGGCGGGCGGCCCCGCGGAGCGCCTCGGCGAACCGCAACGCGGCGATCATGTTGCGGACCCTCTCATCCACCGAACGCCGCAACTGCTCGCGGATCAGCGTGCGGTCGACATCGCGCTTGTAGAGCTCGATGACCGGATCCGGCTCCAAGTCGTCCCGCGCCTCGGGCCGTTCATCTTCCTGCAGCATCTTCCGTCCCGCCGACTCATTGTGATGCCATGGCCGGCTCGCCGCAAGCACCGGCCGAGCACCTGCGGCGGCGCGGGCGGGGTCGCCAGCTCGCCTGATGGCGGCTCACACCGCTCCCTCGTCTACGGCTCGGGCTGCCCGCTCGCGGCCCTTGACGAGCTCGGTCCGGTTGCCGTCGTCCACCAGATCGAACAGCTCTTCGGCCGTCGTCCCCGGACGGCGGCCGGGACGGTCATCGACGGGCTTTCCTGTGGGTCCACTCGAGTTCACACGGGGCCTCGAAAGTTCGTCACCGGACCTTCGCCGAGCCGGGGGTGCGCACAACGCCTCTGTAAACCGCACCGTCCGGCAGGCCCATTGTGACGCGGTGCCCACTCGCCCGCAAGCACGGCCGAGCACGGTCGCCAGGTATCCCGGAACCGCTCATCGCACTCGTCGCCCCATGAACGACGCCCCGTGGTACGCTGGCCGCATGCCGTTCAACGGTGTTCCCGCACGCGCCGCGCGCCGACGTCGGCCGCCGATCCCGACCCCGCCACCGACATGCAGTACGACTCCCTCCGGGCCCTCGATCTCCTGAAGCGGGGCACGAGGCGGCAGGACACCCGGTTCCGCGAGGGGCAGGAAGAAGCCATCCGCCACCTCGTCGAAGGCCGCGGCCGACAGCTCGTGGTGCAGAAGACGGGCTGGGGAAAGAGCTTCGTCTACTTCATCGCCACTCGGCTGCTGCGCGAAGCGGGTCTGGGGCCTACGCTCCTCGTCAGCCCCCTGCTGGCCCTGATGCGCAACCAGATCGCCGCGGCCGAGCGGATGGGCGTCCGCGCCGAGACGATCAACTCGGACAACCAGGACGAGTGGGACCGCGTGGAGCAGGCGGCCCGCGCGGGCGCGGTGGACATCCTGCTCATCTCCCCCGAGCGACTGGCGAACGCGCGGTTTCGCGAGCAGGTGCTGGCGGACGTCGCCGCGCGCATCGCCCTGCTCGTCATCGACGAGGCCCACTGCATCTCCGACTGGGGGCACGACTTCCGCCCCCACTACCGCCTGATCGAGCGCATCGTGCGCGACCTGCCCCCCAACCTCCGCCTGCTGGCGACCACCGCCACCGCCAACGCCCGCGTGATGGCCGACCTCCAGGCGATCCTGGGACCGGACCTCCAGGTGCTGCGGGGCGATCTCGACCGGCCGTCCCTGTCGCTGCAGACCATCCGCATGCCCGGTCAGGCCGAGCGCCTCGCCTGGCTGGCCGAGCGACTGCCGTCGCTGCCGGGGAGCGGTATCGTCTACACGCTGACGGTGCGAGACGCCGGGCTGGTGGCGGCCTGGCTCCTGTCCCGCGGCATCGAGGTGGCGGCCTACACCGGCGAGACCGGCCCGAACCGGCAGGCGTTGGAACAGGCGCTGCTCGACAACCGGGTGAAGGCGCTGGTGGCGACCACCGCCCTCGGCATGGGGTTCGACAAGCCGGACCTGGCGTTCGTCATCCACTACCAGACGCCCGGCTCCGTGGTGGCCTACTATCAGCAGGTGGGCCGCGCCGGGCGGGCGCTGGAGGCGGCCCGCGGCGTGCTGCTGAGCGGCGGCGAGGACACCGAGATCACGAGCTACTTCATCAGAAGCGCCTTTCCCACGCGGAACGAGGTGGAACAGGTCCTGGCGGCGCTGGAAGCCGCCGACGACGGGCTGACGCAACGCCAGCTGGAGGCGAAGGTCAACGTCAGCGCCGGCCGGATTCAGAAGACCCTGCAACTGCTGTCGCTGGAATCGCCGGCGCCCATCGTGAAGCAGGGCCCGTCGTGGCAGTTGACCGCGGCGTCGCTGAACGACGACTTCTGGGATCGAGCGGAACGGCTCACGGCGCTGCGCCGCGAGGAGCAGGCGGCCATGCAGGAGTACGTGCGGCTCGCCTCCGGCCACATGGCATTCCTGATCGGGGCGCTCGATGGAGACCGGCAGGGGATCTCGCCACCACCGCTGCCGCCGCTGCCCGCTACGTGCGGTCCGGAGATGGTGGCCGAGGCCGTCGCCTTCCTGCGCGGCTCGAGCCTGCCGGTGGCACCGCGGCGGCAGTGGCCTCCGGGAAAACGCATCGACCCGGACCACCGGGCGCATCCGGGAAGGGTGCTCTGCGTCTGGAACGACGCAGGCTGGGGACAGCTGGTCAGTCGCGGCAAGCTGCAGGACGGGCGATTCTCGAACGAGCTGGTCAGCGCGTGCGCGGCGTTGTTGCGCGAGTGGCGTCCGGACCCGCCTCCCGCCTGGGTCGCCGCCGTTCCGTCTCTGCGCCATCCGCATCTCGTGCCCGACTTCGCGCGCCGCCTCGCCGCCGCGCTGGATTTGCCGTTCAGTGACGTGCTGAGGAAGGAGCGCGCCCGGCCCGAACAGAAGACGATGGAGAACAGTGACCGCCAGGCCCGCAACGTCGTCGGCTCGCTGGCCGTCGCCGAAGACGCTATCCTGGCTGGACCCGTGCTGCTGGTGGATGACGTCGTGGACTCGCGATGGACCCTCACCGTCGCCGCCTGGGAGCTGCGGCGGCGGAAATGCGGCCCGGTGTGGCCGCTTGCGCTTGGGAAAGCGGGAGGCGCGTCATGAACGACGCCCCCTCTGTGAACACGCGGGCGATTCTGCTGCTGACCGCGCCGTTGACTATCGGCCGAGAGAGGCCGTCCTCTCCCAAGCCTCTCGCCGCCGGCGAGTACAACCGCCTCGCGCGCCGGCTCAGGGAGCTGCGGCGCCAGCCCGCCGACCTGCTGGGCGACGGCGCGCGGGCGTTGCTGGAAGACTGCCGGCTCGACCTGGATCAGGAACGGGTAGACCGTCTGCTCGACCGGGGCTTCCTCCTCGGCCAGGCGATGGAGCGCTGGCGTACGCGCGCGCTCTGGGTCACCAGCCGCGCCGATGCGGAGTACCCGCGTCGGCTGAAGAGGCGCCTGCGGGAACAGGCGCCGCCGGTGCTGTACGGTTGCGGGAACCGCGCGGACCTCGACACGGGAGGGTTGGCCGTCGTCGGCTCACGAAACGTGGACGACGACTTGATCACCTATACCGAGGATGTCGGGCGGCTGGCCGCGCGGGCGCGGCGCACGCTGGTCTCGGGGGGCGCCCGCGGCATCGATCGGGCCGCGATGCGCGGCGCCCTGGACGCCGGCGGGACGGTGGCGTGCGTGCTGGCCGACAGCCTCGAACGCGCCGCCACGCGCCGGGAGCACCGCGACCCGCTCATGAAGGGCCGCCTGGTCCTGATCTGCCCGTACGACCCTGCCGCCGGCTTCCTCGTCGGGCACGCGATGCAGCGCAACAAGCTCATCTATGCGCTGGCGGACGCGGCGCTGGTGGTCAGCGCGGAGTTCGAGAAGGGCGGCACCTGGGCCGGAGCGGTCGAGCAGCTCGACCGGCACCGGTTCGTTTCGGTCTACGTGCGCGCCACCGGCGAAATGGGGAGGGGCCTCGACGCGCTCTTGGCGCGCGGAGCGCGTCGATGGCTGAGTCCTGAAGATCCGGAGGCTCTCGGCTCGCTCCTGGACTCGCCGCCCGAGACAGCTCCCGCGCCGCGCCCATCCTTGCTTCACGAGGGGCCGAGCGATCAGGATCGAATGGACGACGACCGGCCGGGCTAGTCGAGGTTCGATTTCGAGCGGACGGGACCGCGTGCTCCACGTGCTCTACGCCGCTCATGCCCGCCTCCGGGTCTGGAGGACGCCGAGTCGACATGAACCGGGTTCGTCACCTTCGGGACAGCATGACCTCAACGCTGGGACGCTCCCCCCTCGTGGTGTTCCTCCTGCTCGGCGCGGGGGTGTTCGCCGTCGACCGGTGGCTGGACGACGCCGGGGCGGCGGGCCGCGTCGTGACAGTGACGGAGGAGCAGCTCGGGGCCATCCGCGAGCGGTGGGCGGCGCAGTGGGGACGCCCGCCGACCGGCCGCGAGCTCGATGGCCTGATCGACGAGGCGGTGCGCGAGGAGATCCTCTACCGCGAGGCGCAGCGCCGGGGGCTCGACCGGGGCGACGCCATCATCCGCCGCCGGCTCGCGCAGAAAATGACGTTCCTGCTCGAGGACAGCGCGGAGGCGCCGGCGGCGGGGGGCACCGCGGCCGGGGACCTCGAGACGTACTTCGCGGCCCACGCCGAGCAGTACCGCGAGCCGCGCCGCACAACGTTCCGGCACGTCTTCCTGAGCCGCGAGCAGAGAGCCGACCCGGAGCGCAACGCGACCGCCCTGCTCCGCGAGGTGGGCGCTGGCGACCGGTGGCGGCAGCTCGGCGATCCGTTCATGCTCCTCAGGGAGTACGCCGGCCGCACCGAGCAGGAGATCGCAGAGCTGTTCGGGGGACGGTTCGCGGCGGCGTTGCCCGCTCTCGCGGCGGGCGCGTGGCACGGGCCGGTCGAGTCGGCCCACGGCGTTCACCTCGTCCAGGTGATCGGCCGCACCGAGCCGCGGCCGCCCGCCCTCGACGAGGTCCGCGACCGGGTCGCGGAGGACCTGCTGGAGAGCCGGCGGCGCGAACGGAACGAGGCGGCGTTGCAGGCGTTGCGCGAACGCTACGAAATCCGGATGCCCGAGTCGTCCGACAGCGGACAAGAACCCCGACGATGAAGACCCATCCGCGGCCGGGAAGCCGCCTCCGGGGCTGGATGCCGGCGCTGCTGGCCGCGGCCGCGCTGCCGGCGGCGCTCGCGGCCCACGAGGTGCGGCCGGCCTACCTCGAGCTGACCGAGGTGTCGGCGGGACGCTTCGAGGTGCTCTGGAAGCAACCGGTGCTGGCCGACGCCGAGCCGGGGCTGGTGCGCCGGCTGCCGCTCCGGCCGGCGTTCCCGGCCCACTGCCGCGAGGCGGGCCGGGCCCTGCCCGAGCTGACCGCGGCGGCGCTGATCGAGCGCTGGACCATCGACTGCGGCGATGCCGGGCTGGCGAACGCCCCGATCGAGATCGCGGGCCTGCCCCGCACCCTCACCGACGTCCTGCTGCGCGTGCGCTTCGTCGACGGCGAGGCCGTCGATCACCTGTTGCGGCCGGAGGCGCCGCGCGTCGTGGTATCGCCCGAGTCGGGCGGCGGGATGGCGGTGCCCGCGTATCTGCGCCTCGGGGTCGAGCACCTGCTCTTCGGGTTCGACCACATCCTGTTCGTGGTCGGCCTGATGTTCCTGGTGCGCCGGCCTCTGCAGCTCGTGCAGGTGGTGACCGCGTTCACGGCCGCGCACAGCATCACCCTCGCCCTGTCGACGCTCGGGGTGGTAACCCTGTCGCAGCGGCCGGTCGAGGCGGTGATCGCGCTGAGCATCCTCTATCTCGCGGTCGAGCTGGCCCGCGGGGCCGGCCGCGCAGTCGGCGCCGACGGCGCGAGCGGGTTCGCCGGCGCGAGCGCGGCCCACGGCGCGAGCCGAGCCCACGGCACCAGCGGGGACGACGCCAGCGGAGCCCACGCCACCAGCGGGGCCGGTCGACCCGGCGACCAGCGTTCGCCCCTCGCGCGGTCGCCGTGGGCCATCGCGTTCGGGTTCGGCCTGCTGCACGGGTTCGGCTTCGCGGGGGCGCTGGCCGACATCGGGCTGCCCGAGCAGGCGCGCGCGATGGCCCTGCTGCTGTTCAACGTCGGGGTCGAGATCGGCCAGCTCATGATCGTCGGGGTCCTGCTGGCCCTGCTGTACGGGCTCCGCATCCGGAGGGCTCCGTTGCCCGCCGTCGTGGTGCAGGCGCCGATAGTCGTCATGGGCACCGTCTCCGCCTGGTGGTTCCTGGAGAGAGTGCTGTCGATGGTGCCGGCACGGTAGAACGACGCGGACTGCTGTAGGATCGGCCAGCGGGCGGTCGATGTCGCGAAGCGACGCTGCCCCGCCAGGAGGTTTTCATGCCACGTCAGACGCGTCGCCCCGGGGATTCCAGCCTGCGCAAGTTGCACGCCGCCGCGGCGGCCGCCGCGCTCCTCGGCCTCACGGCCGCGGGCTGCGCCGGAAACGGCGGCGGGGCGGTGGAAGCGGCGCAGGGCGCCGGCGCCGCTCAGGAAACCGCCGCGGCCGAGCCGAACCCCCTGCGCAACGCCTACTTCGGCGACCTCCACACCCACACCAACTTCTCGTACGACGCGTTCCTCAACGGCACCCGCGCCACGCCGGACGACGCCTACCGCTACGCGAAGGGCGGGGCCCTGACCCACCCCGCCGGGTTCGAGATCCAGCTCGACGCGCCGCTCGACTTCTACGCGGTCACCGACCACGCCAGCTTCCTCGGCATGCTGCCGGCGGTCATGGACCCCGAGCAGGACGTGTCGCACCCGGTGGCCGGGCTCGTGTCCGACTTCGTCAACGGGGTCGTGACGGGAGACGCCCGCACCCGGGCGCGGCGCGACATCCGGGCCTATACCCTCGGCCAGAGCGAGCCGCCGCACGACGCCGACGTGGTGCGCTCGGCGTGGCGAGAGACCGTCGAGGCAGCCGAGAACCACTACGAGCCGGGCCGCTTCACGACCTTCGTCGGCTACGAGTTCACGGGCAGCCCCGACAACCAGAACCTGCACCGCAACGTCATCTTCCGCGGCAGCGCGGTGCCCGAGCTGCCGTTCAGCCGCCTCGACTCGTTCAACCCCGAGGAGCTGTGGGCGTGGATGGACCGCAACCGCGAGGCGGGCATCGAGGCCCTCGCCATCCCCCACAACTCGAACGGCTCGAACGGCCTGATGTTCCGGCTCGCGACCTACGCCGGCGACCCCCTCGACGCCGCCTACGCGGACACCCGCAACCGCAACGAGCCGCTGGTCGAGATCACCCAGACCAAGGGCACCTCCGACACCCACCCCGCCCTCTCGCCCAACGACGAGTGGGCCGACTTCGAGATCTGGTCGTACCGCATCGGCGGCGGCACCACCCCGAGCCAGCCCGACGGCAGCTACGTGCGCCAAGCCTACCTGAACGGCCTGCGCCTCGAGGAGGAGAGCGGCTTCAACCCGTTCCGCTTCGGCCTCGTCGGGGCCACCGACAACCACGCGGGCTCGGGCCCGGGCAGCGAGTCCGGCTTCTTCACCGCCGGCGGCGCCCCCCAGGTCGGCTCGTCGATCCCGTTCGACCCGCCGCGCGCGGACGGCCGGCTCTACAGCGCCTCGCCGCTGGGGGCCCTGCGCGGCGCGTCGGGGCTGACCGGGGTGTGGGCGGAGGAGAACACCCGCGAGGCGATCTTCGACGCGTTCCGCCGCAAGGAGACCTTCGCGACCACCGGGCCGCGCATGCGGGTGCGGTTCTTCGCCGGCTACGACTACCCGGACGACCTCGCGGACGACCCCGACCTGCTCGCCGAGGCGTACGCGGGCGGCGTGGCCATGGGCGGCGAGCTCGCGGCCCCCGGCGACCGCGTGCCCCGCTTCCTGGTGTGGGCGAGCCGCGACCCGTCGAGCGCGCCGCTGCAGCGGCTGCAGGTCGTCAAGGGCTGGGTGGACGGGGGCGAGGCGCGCGAGCGGGTCTACGACGTCGCGTGCTCGGACGGCCTCGCGGTGGACGAGGCGACGCACCGCTGCCCCGACAACGGCGCCGCCGTGAACCTCGTCGACTGCAGCTTCAGCGAGGACGTGGGGGCGGCCGAGCTCCGCACCCTGTGGGCGGACCCCGACTTCGACGCCGCGCAGCGCGCCGTCTACTACGTGCGGGTGCTCGAGAACCCGTCGTGCCGCTGGTCCACGTGGGACGCGATCCGCGCCGGCGTCGAGCCGCGGCCCGATCTTCCGGCCACCATCCAGGAGCGGGCCTGGTCGTCGCCGATCTGGGTCGCGCCCTGACCGAAACGACACCCGACATCGGGGCCGGCCGGGGCCCGGAGGCGGGGCCGGCCGGCCGTGCGGAACTCGCGGCGGGACTCGGCTCGGCGCCAACACCGCGCCGGGACCCGGAGACGGCGACGAACGGACGCAGGCAGCGCGCGGCGGGGGCGGTGATTGCCGGCATGCTCGTGCTGGCCATCGCCGGCGCGCTCTCGCCCGCCGTGCCCGCGCTGGCCCCCGCGGCGCCGGCGTGGGTCGCCCTGGCCCTGCTGTGGCCGGGCATCGAGGGGCGGCAGCGGGTGCAGGCGGCGGTGTTCGTGACGGCGGGGCTGGCCGCCCTGCTCTGGGGCGTGAGCCGGGGGGCGGCGCCGCGCATCGACAGCGTCCTCGGACAGAACCAGCCGATCCTGTCGATGCTGGCCGCGATCACGCTGCTGCGACTGCTGAACGGGCCGTCGCACCCCGACGAGCCCGCGCTGCCGAGCGGCCTGGGGGCCTACCTGCGCAGCCTGCTGGGCATACACGCGTTCGGGTCGGTCATCAACATCTCGGCCGTCATCATCATGTCCGACCGGCTGACCCGAGCGCAGCCGCTCGCCTTCAACCAGGCGCAGCTCTTCAGCCGGGCCTTCTGCACCGTCGCCTTCTACTCGCCGTTCATCGGCGGCGTCGCCCTCGCGCTGTCACTCACCCCCGGGTCGAACCCCCTGGTGATGATGCTGTTCGGCGCGCCGCTGGCCGCCGCCGCATGCCTGCTGCTGTGGTGGTACGGGGGCAGCGGCCGGGCCGGCGACGTCGAGGGCTTCCGCGGATACCCGCTGCATCCGGAGGACCTGAAAGTCCCCGTGGCCCTCGGGGCCTCGGTCCTCATCGGCACGGTGGCGGCGCCGAGCTACTCGGTGCTCGAGCTGATAACCATGCTCGCGCCGGTGGTGGTGGTGACGACCCTCGTCGCGCGGGACGGCGTGCGCGGCCTCGGCCGCGCGGGCGCCGACTACGTGTGCAGGCGCGCGCCGCAGATGGGCGGCGAGCTCGCGCTGTTCCTCGGCGCCGGGGTCCTCGCGGCGGGCGTCGTGGCGGCCGCGGGGGCCGCCGGCGACTGGCAGATCTTCCCGCGGCTGGACGCGCTCCACGCGAGCCTGCTGGTGCTCGCCTTCGTGGCGACGTCGCTGGTCTGCATCCATCCCGCGGTGCTCGTCGGCGTCGCCGCGGGGCTGCTCGAGACGATGTCGTTCGACCCGACGCTGCTCGCCACCGCGTTCGCGATGGGGTGGGGCCTGGGCTGCGCGGTGAACCCGATGTCGGGCGTCAACGTGGTCCTCGCCACCCGCTACGGGGCCGACAACTGGCGCATCGCGCGCAGCAACATCGCCTTCAGCGCCACCCTCTGCGTCGTGGCGGTGGGCCTGCTCTACCTGTACCAGCTCACCCGCCTGCCGGCGGCGCCATGAGGGCCTGCGGGGCCGGCGGTCTCACTCCTCGCGCAGTGCCGACGCCGGGGCCACACGCACGGCCCGCCGCGCGGGAACGGCGTGGGCCAGCGCGCCGACCGCGGCCAGGGGTGACGACCGCCCGCCCCAGGCCAACGGATCGTCCGCGACCTCGGTCCGGTCGATGACGAGGTGCGTCGTTGAGGACGCGCTTTCCGAAGGTGGCCGGAGCGGCTCATGGTATCTTAGCGGGCTAACGTAATTCTCGATCCTGGAGGTCTTTCGATGAGAGTTGGACGTTCGATAGCGGCGGCGTTGATCGTGACGGTCGGGCTGGCGGGGCTGGCTGCGCCCGCCCTGGCGCAGGATGCGCCGAAGACCGCGTGGGGAGCGCCGGACCTGCAGGGGGTCTGGGACTTCCGGACCATCACCCCGCTCCAGCGCCCCGAGGATCTGGGCGACAAGGCGTTCCTGACGGAAGAGGAAGCGGTGCAGCGCGAGCAGGCCGCCGTTCAACGCGACATCGATGCGTGGAACGCGGACGCCCGGCGCACCGAGGCGGGCGGCAACGTGGGCGGGTACAACAACTTCTGGATGGACCGGGGCACGCGGGTCGTCGGCACGCGGCGCACGTCGCTCATCATCGACCCGCCGAACGGCCGGATGCCGGAGGCGACCGAGGCGGGACGCGCGCGCGCGGCGGCCGGCCGCGGCTCGTTCAGCGATCAGCTGCCCGCGTCGTACACCGACCTGAGCAACGCCGACCGCTGCCTGATGGGCTTCAACGCCGGCCCCCCGATCACCCCGGGCGGCTACAACCAGAACGTGCAGATCTTCCAGACCCCCGACCACCTCGTGCTGATGACCGAGATGGTCCACACGGTGCGGACGGTGCCCATCGACGGCCGCCCCGCGATCACCGACGATCGCCTCGCCCAGTGGTCGGGCACTTCGATAGGGCGCTGGGAGGGCGACACCCTGGTCGTCGAGACCACCAACTTCGACACCGACCGGAACTGGCGGGGCTCGAGCACCACGATGCGCCTGGTCGAGCGGTTCACCCGCGTCGACGAGACCACCCTCGAGTACGAGTACACCGTGGACGATCCGGACACCTGGACCGAGCCGTGGACCGTCAACCTGCCGATGACGCGGAACGACCTGCCGATGTTCGAGTACGCCTGCCACGAGGGCAACTACTCGATGGACGCGATGCTCGGCGGCGCGCGGGCCGACGAGCGCGCGGCGGCGGAAGAAGGCGGCCAGTAGGAGCGACGGGAACGACGGGCGCCGACGTTCCGGTGACGGACGCGGCGCCCGTCGTGTCACCCGACGGTCGGCCGGAAGGCCGGCGCGAAGCGGGCCTGCGTCGCCTGCTCGAAGGCGTGGGCGATGCGAATGAGCGTGGGCTCGCTCCACGCCCGGCCGAAGAACGACAACCCCACCGGCAGCCCGTGCACGGCGCCGGCCGGCACCGTGATGTTGGGATAGCCGGCCGCCGCCGGATAGCCCGAGCTGCTCCCCCCGAAGTGGTCCCCGTTCACCAGGTCCGTCACCCAGGCCGGCCCCCCGGTGGGGCCGACGATGGCGTCGAGCCGTTGCTCGTCCATTGTCCGGTCGATGCCCTCGGCGCGTGACAGCCGCCGCGAGGCGGCCAGCACCGCCAGGTAACCGGGCTCCGACAGCGGCCCCTTCGCCTCGGCCGCGATGAACCGTTCCTGCCCGAAGTACGGCATCTCGGACTCGGCGTTGCGTTCGTTGAAGGCGATCAGGTCGGCCAGCGAGCGCACCTCCGCCCCCGGGCCGCGGGCCGCGAGATAGGCGTTCAGACCCGCCTTGAACTCGTAGAACAGCACCTCGGTCTCGGCCATCTGCAGGGCGCCCCGGCCGACGCCGGCGCCCAGCACCACCGGGTCGACGATGACCGCGCCGGCCGCCCGCATGGCGTCGACGGCCGCCTCGACGAGGCGATCGACCCCGTCGTGGAACCCGAGGAACTGCCGCGCCACCCCGATGCGGGCGTCCCGCAGCCCGTCCGGGTCGAGGAACGGCGTGTAGTCGGCGAGGCCGCGCAGCTCGCTGTCGGCGGTGGCCGGGTCCCGCGGATCGGAGCCGGCGAGCACCCCCAGCACCACCGCCGCATCGCGCACCGTCCGGGCCATCGGGCCGGCGGTGTCCTGGGTGTGGGAGATCGGGATGATGCCGGCCCGGCTGACCAGCCCCACCGTGGGCTTGACGCCGACGATGCCGTTGGCCGACGACGGGCAGACGATGGAGCCGTCGGTCTCGGTGCCGATGGCCGCCGCGGCGAGGTTGGCGGACACCGCCGCCCCCGAGCCCGAGCTCGACCCGCACGGGTTCCGGTCGAGGACGTAGGGGTTCCGGCACTGGCCGCCCCGGCCGCTCCACCCGCTCGACGACCGGGTCGACCGGAAGTTGGCCCATTCGCTGAGGTTGGCCTTGCCGAGCAGCAGCGCCCCCGCCGCGCGCAGCCGGGACGCCACCGCCGAGTCCTCCGCCGGGGTCCAGCCGGCGAGGGCCAGCGAGCCGGCCGTCGTGGTCATGCGGTCGGCGGTGTCGATGTTGTCCTTCAGCAGCACGGGGACCCCGTGCAGGGAGCCGCGCAGCCTGCCCTCGCGCCGCTCGCGGTCGAGCCGGTCCGCGATGGCGAGGGCGTCGGGGTTGGTCTCGAGCACCGACCGCAGGGTCGGCCCGCGCCCGTCGATCTCCTCGATGCGGCTCAGGTAGGCCTCGGCGAGCGAGCGCGTCGTCCATTCGCCGCTCGCCAGGCCTTCCTGCAGATCCGCGATCGTCGTCTCCGCAAGCGGGAAGCCGCTCGTCCCCGCCGAGGCCTCCTGACGCGCCGAAGTGGGAACCGCCACTCCCTCGGCACACGCCGATTCGGCGGCCGCGAGCGCGCCGGCAACCCCCGACGCGCGAAGAAAGGCCCGCCGGGACAGACCGGTTCCGCAAGTCGCGGGGCGCGACGTTGGTTCGGAGAGTCTGGTGTTGTCACTCATCTGAGGACAAGGATACTCATCCGTCCACGGACGCGCGAGCCGGAACGCTGCAGAGATACCGTTCCTGCCCGGACCCGGCGCTGGTCGAGCTTGCCGCGAACAACCCAATGGGTTACCTTTGGAGATTCGATGCAGACGGCGGCGGAAACTCCCCACGTTCACGCGTCAGAGCGACAGGATATTCAGCGAGGACGAGAAACGGGCGCTGATCGATTTTCTGGCGAGGAATCCACTGGCAGGCACCGAAATCCGCGGCACTGGAGGTGTCCGGAAGCTCCGCTTCGCGACCTCGGGGCGCGGCAAGCGCGGCGGCGCGCGGGTTATCTACTACTACTTCGACGAAGAGATGCCCATCTACGCCCTGCTTGCCTACGAGAAGACGCGGAAGACGGATCTGACGCCGGACGAGAGGCGGGCGGTATCCGCCCTCGCAGCCGCGATCAAGACCGCACGAAGGGAGAGCGCATGAGCACGTTCGGCGACGATCTGATCCGGTCGCTCAACGAGGCGCTCGATCACGCCAGGGGCAGGGGCCCGGCCGTCGTCCATGCCTCGTTGACCCCCCGCAAGGTCCGGAAGCAGGCGAACCTCACGCAGGCGCAGATGGCGCCGCTGATGGGCATGAGCCTTTCCGGCTATCGCAAATGGGAGCAGGGAACTCGCCGGGTCAGTGGCCCGGCAGCGACCCTCTTGCGCTTGATCGAAAGGGAACCAGAGGCGGTCAAGCGGGCACTGCTGGCCGATCGGGCGTGACCTATCGGCCCTCCAGTGCCTCGCCGCCCCCGGCGGGGGGGGAGCCGGGCCGCCGCAGGGCGGCGGCCGCCGCCCCGCCCGCGAGGCCGAGCACGAGCAGGCCGAGGAACGGTACCGCATAGCTGCCGGTCGCGTCGAACGCGACCCCCGCCAGCCACGGCCCGAGACCGCCGAAGATGCCGGTGCAGGTGGTCCGGATGCCGGTGGTCACCGCGAACGCGCGGCGGCCGAAGAAGTGGGAGAAGACGACGGGAATGCACACGAAGGCCATCCCGAAGCCGATACCGAGCAGGGCGACGGCGACGAAGGCGAGGGCGGTGCTGCCGGCGAGGACCAGCGCCCCCGCGCCCAGCCCCTCCAGCACGAGGGCCGCGGCAAGCGCGCGCTGGGGGGCGATCCAGTCCCCCACCGCCCCCGCGAGCCGCCCCAGGATGCTGACGAGGGCCATCGTCCCCACGAAGCCGATGGCGGCCGTCTCGGCGTGCCCGCTGTCGATCAGGTGCAGGGTGAGATGGGCCACGGCGGTGTTCCAGGGCACCGCGTAGGCGACGCCGCAGACCAGCATCAGGCCGAACTGCGGCGTCCGCACCGCCTGCCACGCCGTCCAGCGGTCCGCCGCCACGGTCTCCCCGTCCGCCTCGCCCCCCGGCGCCGCGCCGTCGAGACGCTGGCCGACGGCCTCGGGACCCTCCCGCACGAGCGACGCCGCGACGAGCGCGAGGCCCGCCGAGAGCGCCGCGATCAGGACCCAGCCGACCCGCCAGTCGTAGCGCTCGAGGACCCACGCGTCGGCCGGCGCGACGAGCCAGCCCACGAGGCCGCCCACCGTGAAGATGGCGCCGATGACCCGCGCCCGGCGCCGGAGGAACCAGTTCTGGCCCAGCGTCTGCGCCGGCACCGTGGTCGAGAACCCGATGCCGATGCCCCCCAGCACCGAGAACCCGACGTAGCAGGCCCGCGCGGTGTCCGCCCCGGCGAGCACGAGGAGCCCCGCCGCGGTGACGCAGAAGCCGGCCGGCATCACCCGGCGCAGCCCGAAGCGGGCGATGGCGAGGCCCACGAGCAGGCCCACGCACTGGTGCAGGGTGTTGAACAGCCCGAAGACGCCGCCCACGGCGGCGCGGTCGATGCCCAGCTCGGCGGTGATGCGGGGCGCGAAGATGCCCCAGCTGTAGTACACCGGCGGCATGCCGAACCCGTAGCACAGGCCCGCCACGAGCAGGATGACCCAGCCGTAGAAGAAACGCGGCGTCACCGTCAGCGCCGGGGCCGCGGGAGCGGCTTGCGGGGCAGACGCTCGTCGAGCATCGCGGTGTTGTAGGCGAAGACGGCCGCGACCACCGCCATCTGGCGCGCGTCCTCGGGCTGCACCCGGTCGACGACGTCCATGTTCGAGTGGTGCGTGCGCGAGTTGTACTCCAGCCGGTCCTGGATGAACTGGAATCCCGGCAGCCCCACCTGCTCGAAGGCCACGTGGTCGGTGCCCCCGACCGCGCGCGGCGACAGCGTCGTGAACCCGAGGTCGGCGAGCGGCACCACCCACGGCTCGAAGACCGCGGCCGCCGCGGCGTTCTCCTGCGTCCAGATGCCGCGCAACCGCCCCGTCCCGTTGTCGATGTTGTAGTAGGCGGAGAGCTTCGCGTGGGCCGGCTCGAGGGCCATCGTCGCCGCGTCGCCGAAGTGCCGCCGGACGTAGGCCCGCGCCCCCAGCAGGCCCTGCTCCTCGGCGCCCCACAGGGCGAGGCGGATGGTCCGCCGCGGGCGGGCGCCGACGGTCTTCAGAATTCGCATCGCCTCCATCATTGCGGCCACCCCGACCGCGTTGTCGGTGGCGCCGGTCGAGGCGTGGGTGGTGTCGAAGTGGGCGCCGATCATGACGACCTCGTCGGCGAGGTCGTCGCCGGGAAGCTCGGCGAGGATGTTGAAAGCGTTCAGCCCCTCGTCGGCCTCCGCCTCGGGATGGAAGCGGGTCTCGACGTGCAGCTCCATGCGCACCGGCAGCCCCATGTCGAGCAGCCGCACCATCCGGTTGTAGTGCTCGACCGCGAACGTCAGCGAGGCCACCCCGGTCCCGGGGGGCTCCGCGGTCCACGGGGCGCCGCGGCCCACGAATATCGTGCCCCCGTCGGTGCGCTGCGTCCGGTGGGACAGCCCGCTGCCGCCGCCCGTGTGGACGAAGTCGCTGCCGCGGTCCACCGCCGCCACGACCCCCTCGTCGAGGTAGAACTGCCGGACCCGCGCGAAGCCGAGCTCGCGGCGCGGCGGCGCGAGCAACCCCCGGCGCGCCGGCGCCGGCTCGACGGGCCGCGCCGCCTCGGCGAGCAGCTCGTCGTCCATCCGCAGCACCACGTCCCCGGTCAGCATCGGCACCTCGCGCGCCGGCTGCGTCAGCACGATCTTGCCGCGCAGCCGCCCGCGGTAGCGCTCGAGGTCGGCCTCGGACTGCAGGTCGACCCGGACCACCTCGGCCGTCACCGTGCCGTCGGTGCCCGACGACCACGACTTGGGATAGCCGATGACGGGCATCACCTGCGGCTCGACGAGATGGGCGTGGAACCGCTCGAGCGTCCACCCCGTCCCGAACGCGAACCGCTCGGCGCGCACGTTCGCGAGCCCCCACCCGCGCAGCGTGTCCATCGTCCACGCCCCCGCCTCCTCGGTGGCCGGCGTGCCGGTGAAGCGGGGCCCGTAGACGTCGCTCAGCCAGCCGACGTGCTGCATCACCTGCGAGCGCTCGAGCCCCTCCGCGCGGATGGCCGCGAGCAGCGTCTCGTCGGCGGGCTGCGCCGCCGCGGGAAGGGCGATCGCCGCGGCCAGAACCGCGGCGAGGCACGGCAGGGCGAGATTCAGGGCCGTGACCCGGGCGCCCGGGCGCCGGTACCCGGCCGAGCCGGATCGAATGGACCGGTGGGTCCTGCCGGGCGCGCCCGGCAGGTGCGGAATCGGAGCCCGCCCGCGACGAGCCGCCATGGCGTCCTGGCTCAGCCGCATCAGAGACTCCATCCCTCGCGGTAGGGCTCGTCGAGATAGGCGTTGGCCTCGGGGACGTTCGTCGCCTGCATCTTCTCGGCATCCCAGTCGATCGCCTTGCCCGTCCGCACCGCCAGGTTGCCCAGCAGGCAGACCTCCGTCAGGGGACCCGAATGCTCGGCAAAGCCCGACCCGGCGTGGCCGTTCCCCTTGCACGCGTCGATCCACTCGCGGTACACGCCCGGTGACCGCGGGTACTGCTCCGGCGGCGGGCTCGCCATTACGTCCTCGTGCAGCGCGGTCGGGAACAGCCGCGGCTCGGTGGCGTACATGTTCGCCGCGATGAGGCCGTCCTCGCCGACGAAGAGCTGGCCGCTGCTGCCGCCGGGCAGCTCCTCGCCGGCGGCGAGCTGCGGGGGCCGGGGCGGGGCGAGGGCGCCGTCGCGCCACACGAAGCGCACCGGCGGCCGGTCGCCGCGAGCCGGGAAGTCGTAGGTGATGCGCGACACCGCCGGCGCCGTCTCCGCGAAGAGAGGCGTCGTCTCGGCCACGATGCGGGTCGGCTGGTCGAGCTGCAGGGCCCAGAACGCCGCATCCATCGAGTGGCAGGCGATGTCACCGAGGGCGCCGGTCCCGTAGTCCCACCACCCGCGCCAGCGGAACGGGTGATACGCCGGATGGTACGGGCGCACGGGGGCCGGCCCCAGGAACAGGTCCCAGTCGAGGCCCGGCGGCGCGTGGTGGGCCTCGGTGGGCCGATCGATGGCCTGCGGCCAGATGGGGCGGTTGGTCCAGTACTGGACCTCGCGCACGGTCCCGACGACCCCCGCCTCGATCCACTCGCGGATCAGCCGGGTGCCGTCGTTGGCGTGGCCCTGGTTCCCCATCTGGGTGACCACGCCCTGCTCGCGAGCCGTCGTCGCCAGGGCGCGGGCCTCGGCCACGGTGCGGGTGAGGGGCTTCTCGCAAAACACGTGCTTGCCGCGCCGCATCGCCTCCATCGCGATGACCGCGTGGGTGTGGTCGGGGGTGGCGATGATCACCGCGTCGACGTCGGGCTCAGCGTCGAGCATGCGCCGGTAGTCGGCGTAGGTGCGCGCCTTCGGATACAGGTTGAAGGTGCGGGCGGCGTGCCCCGCGTCGACGTCGCACAGCGCCGTGATGTTCTCGCTGTCGCATCCCCGCACGTCGGCCCGGCCCCGCCCCCCCACGCCGATGCCGGCGACGTTCAGGGTGTCGCTCGGCGCCTGGAACCCGCGCCCGCCGAGCACGCGGCGCGGCACGATCATCAGCGACGCCGCGGCCGAGAGCCCGCCGAGGAAGCGGCGGCGCGAAAGGGAATGGCGGCTCATGCTGGAACTCCTCCCGGAAGGCCGGCCGCGGGCGGCCGGCGGCACCGAACCCATCATAACGTGGCCGGTCGGCCACGGAGTCGCGGCCGGAGCAGAATACGGTCACGACCCCGGAAACGCTCCCGAACCGTGGGCTCCGCCGTCACCGGCCGGGCCGCGCTGCCCTTGCGCCAGCGCCGGGCTCGCGCGCAGCCTCACTCGCGGGCGGCGATGACCAGGCTCTGGGCGCCGCGCCCCGCCACGCCGTCCGCGTCCCACAGGCGGGTCCGGCACAGACCGATGCCCGACGGCTCGGCCATGCTGCGCGACTCGAGGCCGACCCACTCGCCGCGCAGCCGGCGCACGAGGTGCACCGACAGGTCGGCGTTGATGAAGGTGTACTCGTCGAGGGGAACGGGCACCGCCACCCCGTGGCCGGCGTCCGCGGCGACGAGGGCGCGCTGCCACCCGGTCGGCGCCTCGCCGGGCAGGAGCGGACAGCGCTGCCGCATCCAGCAGGTCACGTCCGACTGCCCCCACACGCCCCGGACGTAGCGCACGTCCATCGCGGCCTGGTAACCGACGGGGTCGGGGAAGAACGGGAACGTGTACGGCTCGGCCCCCTCTGGCGGCGGGGGCGGCACGGGCTTTGCTCCTGTCGGAGGCAGGGTCACTTGCCTCCGATGAAGACAGAGGGCCACCGCGGTCAGCACCAGATCGTCGCCGGACCACAGCCGCGCCGCGTACCGCTCGACCAGCCGGCCGCGCTTGAGCACCTCGGTCTCCACGCGCAGCGGTCCGATGGGCACCGGCCGCAGGAACTCCACCGTGAAACGGACGATGGCGCAGTCGCGGTCGGACAGCGCCGCCTCGACGGCGCGGGCGAGCAGCGCCGCCGGGGGGCCGCCGTGCTGGTGGTCGCGGCTCCACGGGCCGCGCGTCCACGCGGTGGCGCGAAAGCGGCCGGCGGGGCCGTCAGGTTCGTAGAAGGAGGTCGGCGACATCGCAGTACCGGCGATCAGGGGCGGTCGCGGCGATCGTGGCTGTTGCTTCCAATCGACGGTAGGCGACCGGGGTCACTTGGCGAACACCGGCGCGGCGGCCGGCGACGCGCCGGCTGGGTCCGGGAGCGGACCCCGTTCCGGTGTACGATGGGCGCATGTCCGCCCGAGACGTCGAGGCGCCGATGCACGCGTCGGCGCGATGCGGCGGGAGGGAGCGATGACGAGAGCACAAGTCGTGTGGACGGTAATCGGATCCGCGTTGGCGTTGATGGCGACGTCGAGCAGCGCGGCGTGGATCGTGAGTCGGACGATCGCGGAGTCCGAGGCCCGGTTGCGCATCGAAATCCAGCACGTGAACGATTCCGTAAACCAGCGTTTCGACGCCGTGAACCAGCGTTTCGACGCGTTGAACGACTCCGTGAACCAGCGTTTCGACGCGTTGAACGACTCCGTGAACCAGCGTTTCGACGCCGTGAACCAGCGTTTCGACGTGTTGAACGACTCGGTGAACCAGCGCCTCGACTCGGTGAACCAGCGCCTCGACGCGGCACTGCTCGACGACGGACGCTGAGCCGCCCCCGCGTCAGGCCCGGAAATGCGGCTCGAGGGCCGCGAACCGGTGCTCGATCTCGTCGAGCTGGGCCTGCGTGAAGCTGTACTCGCCGCGCCGCGACTTCGTCGTCTTGAACAGGCCGCGCTTCTGCAACACGTGCAGCCGCACCCCGGGGATCAGCCGGTCGAGGTTCAGCATCAGCAACAGCTTGCCGTAAAGGTCGCGCATCTCGTCGTGCCGGCCCGTCTGGTGCAGGTCCCACAGCCCCGCGTAGATGTCGGCGTACATCACCCCGCCGGTCATCACCCCGTCGGTCCCGAGGCGCATCTCGTAGGCCCAGGCCCGGCCGAAGTTGGCGCCGAGAATGCTCCTGATGGGGTCGGGGCGGTGCTTCATCAGCGCGAGCATCCGTTCCTGCACCGGCGGGTGCTCCTCCTTGACGTAGCCGCACTGCGGGAACTCCCGCGCCAGCGACACCAGGAAGTCGACGGTGGGCTCGACGTCGGGGGCCCCGCCGCTCGTCTGCACGAAGACGGGCCGGCCGGTGACGTCGCACAACGCGGCGTAGTAGTCGCGGAAGTCGGCGAGCGACGACGCGGTGCGGGGCGGGATGGCGATCATCGCGTCGGGCTCGAGGGCCTCGGCGGAGCGGGCGTACTCGAGCATGCCGGCGGTGTCGTCGGCCTGCACCCCGAGCACGAGGGCGGGGGCTCGGCCGTGGTTGGCCTCGGCCAGCACGTCGAACCCGCGCAGTCGCTCGGCCTTGCTCAGGTAGCGCTGCTCGCTCGAGTTCTGCGGCCACACCAGGGCCTCGATGCCGCAGCGGTCGCAGAAGTCGACCTCGCCGGCGAGGTCCTCGTAGTCGACCTCGCCCGCGGCGGTGTACGGCGTGCTGAGAATCATGAACGCGCCGCGCATCGGCTTGCCCTCGGCCGCCGCGCCGCGCAGGGCCGGGAACGCCGCGGTCGCGGCGAGCGCTCCCAGGCACTCGCGCCGGGTCATCGTGAGCCGTGCGTCCGCCATCGCCGCTCTCCCTTCGCTGTCCGGCCCCGCGCGTGCCGCAAGGCCGCTTGCATCGACCGTTTGGTGCTACTCTACATCGAATCATGAAGGCGAAGACTCTCGGCCTGACGATCGCAGCGGCGGTCGCGGCGGCGGCCATCACCGTCGGCGCCCAACCCCGGAGCCGGCAGGTCGGCACCGAGCCGTGGGCCGGGCCCGACACCGCCCCGTGGCCGGCCGGGGACGCGGCGGAGGCGGGCTTCGACCCCGCCGGCCTCGAGCGGCTCGCCCATCTCGCGGAGACGACCCACGCCGACTCCCTCCTCGTCATCCGCCACGGCCGCCTCGTCTTCGAGCGCTACTGGAACGACCGAGGCCCCGACGACGTGCAGCAGACCTACTCGGGAACCAAGGGGCCGTTCTCACTGCTCGTGGGCCGCGTCATCGAGCGCGGCGACATCGAGTCGCTCGATCAGCCCCTCGTCGACTTCGTGCCGGAGCTGGCCGGGCAGACCCGCGACCTCATGACGTTCCGCAACGTGATGGCGATGGCGTCGGGCCTCGCCCAGTGGCCGGCCCTCGACCGCGAGGACCGCGAGGCGGGGCGCAGCCAGCTCGAGGCGGCGCTGGCGCGGGGCATGAGCCACGCGCCCTACGACTACTTCATCTACAACAACGCCGCCTACCGGGTGCTGTTCACCGCGCTCGAGCGCGCCACCGGCCTGAGCCTGCCCGACCTGACCCGCCGGGAGCTCTTCGAGCCGCTCGGCATGCAGGGCGCCTACTGGGTGGAGATCCGCACCGACGAGCGGCTGCTCGGGTACCAGAGCATCCGCATGCGGCCGCGCGACCTCGCCAAGGTCGGACAGGTGCTGCTGAACGACGGCCTGTGGAACGGCCGCCGCTACTTGTCCGCCGACTACGTCGCACAGCTGCGCACCGCGCCGGCCCCGAAGGCGAACCCCTCGTACGGTCTGTTCTGGCACCTCAACTCGGGCGACCACTACCTGAGCTTCCGCGAATCGGACTACGTGCGCCAACGGCTGCTGCCGGGAACCCCGCCCGACGCCGTCGCCGCCTGGGGCAACAGCGGCCAGATCGCGGTCGTCGTGCCGAGCCTCGATCTCGTGTGGGTGCGCACCGGACGGCAGATTCCGTCCAACATCTGGACCCCCGGCGGCAGCACCACGGCGCAGCTCTCAGCCGCCGCCGTCGCCGCCGTGAAGCATTGAGGAGGTTGCTCATGCGAGCGCTGCTGGTCATCACCGCCGTCACCGCCGGGTTGCTCGCGAGTGCCCCTCCCGCGACAGGGCATCATTCATTCGCCGCCCAGTTCGACGCCGACCGGCCCGTGACCCTGGAGGGCACCGTCACCATGGTGGAGTGGCAGAACCCCCACATCTGGGTCTACCTCGACGTGGCCGGACCCGAAGGGCAGGTGGCGGCCTGGGAGTGCGAGGGCGACAACCCGAACAACCTCACGCGCCGCGGCTGGACGAAGGATTCGGTCGAGGTCGGCAAGCCCATCACCATCTACGGCTTCCAGGCTCGCAACGGAAGCAGCGTCTGCAACGGGCGGACCTGGGTCTTCGGGGGTCGGACGGTGTACGCGGCGGCCAACGACGGCGGACCGGCCGCGGGGCCGCCGCAGGGGCGCTAGCGCGTCGCCGGAGGGAGATCGTCCCATGAGCATCAGATCCGGCTCGTTCGTCTTCTTCACGGCGCTCGTCGCGGCCGCGCTCGGCCTTTCCGCGGGGAGCGCCGCCGGGCAGAGCACGCCGGTGCTGACCGAGCAGCCCCCCGGGGACGGCACGCCGATTCCGCGAACGCCGGACGGCCGGGCCGACCTCTCCGGCTTCTGGAACAAGGGGACCCACCCCAACACCTCCGCGCCCATCGAGCCGCTCCCCTTCACCGAAGCGGGGCTGAAGGCGTTCAACGACGTGGCCAACCTGATCGACCCGACGAGCTACTGCCGCTTCCCGGGCATGCCGCGGATGAACAGCTCGCCCTATCCGATGGAGATCGTCCAGCTCCCCGACCGCGTGCTGTTCCTCTACGAGTACATGCACAACTTCCGGGTCATCTGGACCGACGGACGGGACCACCGGCCCACCTGGCCCACGACCCTGATGGGCGACTCCGTCGGCCGTTGGGACGGCGACACCCTGGTCATCGACACCGTCAACCTGTCGGGCGACACGTGGCTCGACTCGCACGGCAACCGGCACAGCGACGAGCTGCACGTCATCGAGCGCTGGCGCCGCATCAGCGCCAACCAGCTGTGGTACGAGGCGACCATCGACGACCCGAAGTTCTACACCGAGGCGTGGACGACGGGCTGGGTCATTCCCCTCGCCCCCCCGGACTGGGAGCTCATGGAGTACGCCTGCACCGACAACAACCGCGACGCCGAGGAAGGCCTGCTGCAGCCCGGCGCCCTCGACGGCTCGGGCCGCGACGGCACCGCGATAGCGACGCCGCCGACGTACCCGGCCGGCTCCTCGGGCGACCGGCCCGCACCGCGCTGAGCCGCCGCGTCGATAGACGTGCGGCCACGTCGAACAGCCAGACCCGGGCCGCTGCCTGGCTGCCTCGGGAGCACCGCGGGCATTCGGCCAGCGGCCAGGCCGCGGACGGTGCGGCGACGCAGGCTGGCCGCCTCGAGAGCACCGCGGGCGTTCGGGCAAGTCGTCAGGCCCGCGGACGGTGCGACGCAGCAGGTCGTGGCCCGCGCCCCCGACGACCCGAGGCGCTTCCGTCGAGCTCAAACGGCGAGCGGCACTCCCTTTCCGCGGAAGAATCACAACCGAAGCCGCCCCGCCCGTGGCGGGCCTGGGTCCACTTACTCGAACAAATCGGAATGAGTGCCCGTGCGCACCAGCACCAGGGCATCCTCATCCCGGGTCCATATCAGCAGCCAGTCGGGCTCGATATGGCATTCCCAAGATCCAGACCAGACGCCGGACAATCGATGGGGTCTGTAGCGAGCTTCAAGGGACCGCTCGTTCAGGAGACGGTCGACGACACGCCAGAGTCTCTCGAGGTCCTTGCCTCTGTTTTTTGCGCGCTTGAGATCTCTCTCGAATCGCTTCGTGGTGAGCAGGCGCATCACTCGGCCGCGACCCTGAGATCATCCAGGCCGGCGTACTCCGTGAGCTCCTCTCTCCGGGCTGCCTGCTGCAGAGCGTCGCGCGTCTCGGCGTTCGGAATCCTGACCTCGAAGGGCAGGCCGTGGTGCAACGTCACCTGCTTGTAGAACAGGGTGATGGCTTCCGTGGGCGACAAGCCGAGCGTCGAGAAGACCGTTTCGGCGTCACGCTTCAGGTCGGGCTCGAGCCGGGCACGGATCATCGCGGTCTTGGCCATGTCCTCTCTCCTGTCCGTTTGTACCACGTTTGGGGAACAGACCGCAAAGCGCCCCTTCGAAGCGCCCCGGCAACAGGGACGGCAACGCGGTATCATCCCGTCGGACCCGGCGCGCAGGATGGACCCGCAGCCGGCATGGAGAACAGACGATGGCGTACAGAACAAGGCTTCCCCTCGTCGCGGGCCTGATCGCGTGCCTGCTGCCGGGCGTCGCGGCGGCGCAGGTCGAGTACATCGATCCCATGGGCGGCTTCACCCAGGTCGTCACCTCGACGCACGACGGCGTCAAGACCGTCTTCGTGTCCGGGCAGGTGGGGCAGGGCGACACGCTTCGCGAGCACGTCGAGTCGGCGTTCGCGGGCGTGGTGCGGCGGCTCGAGCAGGCAGGAGCGACGACCGAGGACGTCGTGAAGGTCCGCATCTTCGTGAAGGACTTCGAGCCGGCGCAGTACCCGCTGATCGCCGAGGTGCGGCTGGCGACCTTCCCCGAGGGGCACTGGCCGGCGAGCACGATGATCGGGGTGCGCGAGCTGTTCGCGGAGACGCTGCGGGTCGAGATAGAGGCGATCGCCGTGGTGGCCGAGCCGGGGGCCGACCTGGAGATCGAGCGCTTCAACCCGTCGAACGGCTTCAACGGGGTGGTGGCGGTGACCGCGAACGGCGTGAAGACGGTCTACGTGGCGGGACAGGTGGGCGGCGGCGACGGTGTCGCGGCGCAGACGGCGGCGGTGTGGGGGCGCGTCGGCCAGCAGCTCGAGGCGGCGGGGGCGTCCCTGGCGGACCTCGTCAAGGCCACCACCTACATCGTCGATTTCGATCCGGCGACGCATCTGGCCGAGTACCGCGCCGGCCGCGAGCAGGCGCTGGCCCTCGAGGACATGCCGGCGAGCACGCTGCTTGGGATTCCCGCCCTGGCGTCCGAGCAGTTCCTGGTCGAGATCGACGGTATCGCCGTCGTCGGTGCGGACGGCGGGCCCGTCGAGCGCGAGTTCATCGATCCGGCCACCGGCTTCACCCAGGCGGTGACGGCGCGCGGCGCGGGCGGCCCCAAGGTGGTGCAGGTCTCGGGCCAAGTGGGTCAGCCCGGCGACTCCCTCGAGAGTCAGGCCGACCAGGTGTACGCCAGCCTCGGGCGACGCCTCGAGGCGGCCGGGGCGGGGCCGGCGGACCTGCTGAAGGTCGTGATCTACATGCCGGAGTACACCCAGGGCGACTTCGCGGCGGTCAATGCGGCCCGCCAGGCGCACGGCTTCGCCGACGAAACGGCGCCGGCCGCGACGCTGCTCGGCATCCAGTCCCTTTTCGCGAACGGCGCACTGCTGGAGATCGAGGGGATCGCGGTCGTCGCACCCTGATCGGGCCCGAACGGCGGCGCCCGCGAGGCCGCGCCGGGGAACCGCACCGTCTTCCGTGGGAAGCGCCGGCGTTCTCGGACCCTGAACGGAGCCGCAAGGCGACGATTGCCGGACTAGAATGATGTTAGCTTGCGCCGGGGACGCCGTAGCGACTGGTGGGTCGGGCGGCCGGCAGAGGCCGCAACCGGCGGCGATTCGTCGTGCCGGCCGAAGCGTTCGAGCGACAAAGGAGGCGGGGCATGAGGAGATGGTTGCAGACGGCGGCGGTGCTCGCGTGGGCCGCGTTCCTCCCGGCCGGGGCGCCGGCCGCGCACGCCGGCCAGCTTCCCGGCGACGTGAACCCGGAGTCGCGCAGCCGCCTCCCGCCCATCGAGCGGGAGGAGCTCGACGAGGCGCGGCGGGCCGCTTATGACGCGGCGGTCGCGAGCCCGGGCGGCGCCCCCACCGGGGCGGCGGCCCTGCGGCTGCACGGGTCGGGCGCGAGCCTGCGGTTCGAGGCGCCGATGGGGCGGCAGCTCACCGAGCTGACGGTGCTGACCACGGCCCGCGAGTACGACCAGCCCTACGAGTGGGCGCTGCACGAGCTGGAGGCGCTCGCGGTCGGGCTCGACGACGGCATCATCGACATCGTGCGGCACCGGAACCCCATCACCGGGCTGAGCGACCGCGAGGCGGTCATCATCGAGCTGGGCCGGGAGCTGTTCGGCACGCGGAAGCTGAGCGCCGACACCTACGCGCGGGCGCTGGCCCTGCACGGCAAGACGAACCTCGTGGACATCGTCGACGTGATGGGCCGCTACGCGAGCACCGCGGCGACCCTGACCGCGTTCAACCAGCGGATGCCGGCCGGCTGGCGGCAGTCGCTGCCGCTGCCCTTCACGCATCCCGACGACATCCACCCCGATTCGCGCAGCCGGCTGCCGCTGCTGAGCCCGGCCAGCCGGACCTCGGTGGCCGAGCTGTACGGCCGCATGCTCTCGCCGTCGGGTATCGGGCCGGGCGTCCTCCGCGCCTACGGGGCGGGGCAGGACACGCTCGAGGACCGGGTGGGACGCCGGACGATGCAGATCGCCGTCCTGGTGACGGCGCGCATGCACGACTCGCAGGTCGACTGGACCATGAACGAGCCGAAGGCGATCGAGGCCGGCGTCGAGCCCGAGGTGATCGACGTCATCCGGCACGGCCGCCCGGTGACGGGGCTCGACGAGAGGGACGCCGCCCTCATCGCGTTCGGCCGCGAGCTCTTCGGCGAGGTCCACAACGTCAGCGCTGAGACCTACGCGCGCACGGAGCAGGCGTTCGGCGTGCAGGACCTGGTGGACATCGTCGGCCTGATGGGGGCCCACGCGGCCGACGCCGCGGTGCTGGCCGCCTTCGACCAGCACCTGCCGGAGGGCGTGGAGCCGCTGCTGCCGGTCGACTAGCGGACCGTCCGGGAGGAAAGCTGCCCATGGCGCGCCCACTTCCGGCTGCCCGAGCGTATTGGGCTTGCGGCGGCTGTCGACAGAACCGGCGGCGCGGCATCGGCGAGAATCACGTCAGCGAGCCGGGATCGGCCCGCTCATTCGGGAGGTTGGCATGAAGGTCAGACGTTCCTTTCTTCTGGCGGCGCCGCTGCTGCTCTGCCTCGTCACCGTCGCCCATGCACAGGAGGAGCCCATCGGCGTCCCGGTGCCGCCGCTCGGCGACGGCCCCTGGGTCATCGATACCGCCGAGCAACACAAGATCCGCGTCAGCGTCGTGGCGAGAGGGCTGTCGCATCCCTGGGCCATCGCGTTCATGCCCGACGGCGGCATGCTCGTCACCGAGCGGGACGGCCGGCTGCGGGTGGTGCGGGACGATGAGCTCGACCCGGAGCCCATCTCGGGCCTGCCCGAGATGCGGACCGACGGCAACGGCGGGCTGATGGACGTCGCCCTCCACCCCGACTTCGCCGACAACGGGCTGGTCTACATGACCTACACCAAGGGGCACGACGACGGCCGCGGCTCGCCGGCCCTCGCGCGGGGCCGGCTCGAGGGACACGCGCTTCACGACGTCGAGGACCTCGTGGTCACCGAGCCCTTCTACACCAACTCGGGGCTGAACGGCCGCGTCGCCTTCGGCACCGACGGCAAGGTCTACATGTCGACCGGCGGCCGCATCCGGTCGCAGGACGGCGACCTCCTCATGGCCCCGCAGGACCCCATGAGCCTGCGCGGCAAGATGCTGCGCCTCAACGACGACGGCTCGGTGCCCGACGACAACCCCTTCGTGGGCGAGCCGGGTCACCGGCCGGAGATCTACACCATCGGGCACCGCAACACCCTCGGGCTCGCCCTGCACCCCGGAACCGGCGACATCTGGCAGCACGAGAACGGCCCCAACGGGGGCGACGAGCTCAACATCCTGCTGCCCGGGCGCAACTACGGCTGGCCGCTGATGAGCTTCGGGCGCCTCTATCCCGGCGCTCGGGTCTCGTCGCATCCGACCCGCGACGGCTACGAGTCGCCGGTCGTGGTGTGGTTGCCGGCCATCGCCGCCGCCGGCCTCGCCGTCTACACCGGCGACCTGTTCCCGGCCTGGAAGGGCAACGTCTTCGTCGGCGCCCTGCAGGAGGGCGGCATCCCCGGCACCGGCAACCTGCAGCGCATCGTCCTCAACGACCAGCTGGAGGAGCTGCGCCGCGAATCGCTGCTGCAGGACTTCCACCAGCGCATCCGCGAGGTGCGCCAGGGGCCCGACGAGCTCCTCTACGTGCTGACGGACCACGTCGACGACGGCGCGCTACTGCGCATCGAGCCGGCCCCGTGACGGCCGGCGAGCCCGACCACGGGTGGCGGGGACGCTGGCCGGGCCGCGTCCTCCGCTTCCCCGTGACGAGGATCGTCCTCGGCTTCCGCCGAGAACCCGAGTCGCAGGTCTCCGGTTGACCATGAGGAAGTACAAGGGCTACCTGGGGAGGGTCGCAGTCGACGGTGACCAGTTGTACGGAACCGTCGTGAGCCTGCAACGCGACCACGTGGACTTCCGGGGCTCGACCATCGCCGAACTCCGCCAGGCGTTTCACGACTCTGTCGACTTCTACCTCGACGGCTGTCGGAGAGACGGCGAGAAGCCGGAGAAGCCTATACTTGGCTCGTGGCCGGCGAGAGAATCGCGGACCTGAGCCCCGACCAGATCGCCCTGGCGCGGCGCTGGGTGAAGACGTGGCAGGAAGCCGGGCCGCGGCTGGAGCGGGTGCGGCGCGAGGAGCTGCGTCGGCTCGACCCGCAGCGGGCCATCGCCCTCCTGTGCGGCGAGGCGGACTACACGGTCCCCCCGCGGGCGCCCCGCCCGACGTCCGGCCTCGTCGAGCAGCAGCGCTGGTTCATGAAGCTGGCCTCCCGCCGTGAATGAGCTGATCCGCGTCGCGGCCGACGTGCAGGGCTTCTGCGAGAGCCGGCACTGGCGCTTCTGCTTCATCGGCGGGCTGGCCCTGCAACGCTGGGGCGAGCCGCGGGAGACCATCGACGTCGACCTGACGCTGCTGACCGGCTTCGGCGGCGAGGACCCGTTCATTCACGCGCTGCTCGATCGGTACGAGGGCCGGATCGACGATGCCGCCGGCTTCGCCCGAGCCAACCGGGTGCTGCTGCTCCGCTCGGGGTCCGGCGTGGGCATCGACGTCGCCCTCGGCGGGCTCCCGTTCGAGGAATCGGTGATCGCGCGGGCGAGCCGGTTCGCGTTTCCCGGTCACGCTTCCTTGCTCACCTGCTCGGCCGAGGACCTGATCGTCCTGAAGGCATTCGCCGCGCGCGGCCGGGACTGGGTGGACATCGAGGGAATCATCGTCCGGCAGGCGGGCACTCTGGACTGGGAATACATCGACGAGCAACTCGGCCCCTTGGCGGCGCTCAAGGAAGAACCCGACATTCTGACCGACCTGGCCAGGCGCAGAGCCGAGCTCGACCGTTGACCGCCGCCCTACGCACCGAGTCCACCGAGTTCCCCCGCGGAAGTGGCACGGCCTGGCTGGTAGTGGGATCATGCGCCCGTGAATGGGATGCATGTCGTAGTAATGGGAGAACGGGGCCGAACCGTCGTGCCTGCGGACGTACGCAAGCGCGCGGGGCTGCGTGAAGGTACGACGTTGGTGCTTCTGGCGACGGCGGAAGGCATGGTCCTGATGACCCGCGAGCAACTGCGTACGCGGGTCGTGGAGGATCTCGCGGGTCTGGACCTCGTCGGAGAACTCCTGGCGGACCGGCGGAAGTCCGCGGCGCGGGAGGACGGCGAGCAACCTTGACCGGCCCGCCGCTGGAGGCGGCGCGAAGGCCTGTCGTTGGCCGACCGCCTGTGTCTCGCTCTCGCCGAACCCCTCGACACGCCCGTGCTGACGGCCGACACGGCGTGGGAATCGGCGGGGCGCATCAGACAGATCCGATAGCGCCCCGCATTCCTGAACCTATCGCGCCGCCGCCTCCTGCGCGCGTGAGCCGGCCATGATGCCCTCCATGCCGTAGTTGCCCTCGTGGCAGGCGAACTCGTACAGCAGGTCGGGGTTCCGCTTCATCGGGTGCTGCGCGGTCCAGGCGCTGGTCCAGATGCTGGGGTCGGTGACCGTGTACTCGTACATCAGGTTCTCCGGGTCCATCAGCGTGAACCGCTCGACGAGCGACAGGTTCTCGCCCGAGCTGAGGAGCGGGCGCCCGATCTGGTCGTGCTTGCCGTTGAAGTGGACGGTCTCGACGACCAGGGTCTCGCCGTCCCAGTAGCCGCGCGAGTCGCCCATCCACTGCGCCACCCGCGGCGACACGTGGGGCCGCCCGTCGAGCGGCACGATGCGCGCGTCGTGGTTCTGCTCGGCCAGGATCACGACGTGGTCGGGGGTCTGGAAGATCTGGATGTTGTTGTTGTAGCCGCCGGTGCTGATGGGCGGGCCGGCCTTGGCGTGCTGGATGCACCGGTCTCCCGCGTCGAGGTCGGTGTAGCTGGCGGCGGGCAGCCGTCCCCGGCGCACGGCGGCGATGCGCTCGGCCTCGGCCGACTCCGCGCGCTGCCGCGCCGGCTCGGTCAGGGCGGGCAGCCGCCCGTTGGGGGGATCCACGACCAGCGACGTGCGCCGCGTCGCGATGGCGGTGGTGCCCCGGTCGAGCCAGAAGTTGTTGTAGAAGCCGGGCGTGCCGTCCTCCCGCCGGTCCACCTGGTCGCTGGCCGAGGTCGTCTGGGAGGCGCGGTTCAGCAAGAGGTCGTTCCGGGCCAGGGTCTCCTGCTCCAGGCTCGCCGCCTCCTCCTCGGTGAGGAACGCCTTGTCCCCCAGCTCCTCGGGCCGCTCGAGCGGGGTGAGGGTGCGGTAGTCCCAGATGCCCTGGATGTCGGGATGCCCCCACGGGGTCCGGGCGCCGGTCTCGTCCGCCGGCTGGGCCGCCGCCGACACCGGCATCAGCGCCACGACCGCGGCCACTGCAAACGCCGCCGCCTGATTGCGATGATTCATCTTCGGTTCCTCCTGCGCGTCTCTCCCCGGAATGCGCCCATCATGGACCAGATGGTCGTTCTCGTCCACCCCGCGCTACACTTGTGGGCGTCACCGGAGCGGCCGGGCGATGACCCGGGTCGATGGCAGGCAGCCTCGACCGACGCCGCCGGGACCGTCGCCTTGGAGATTCGCATTCTCTCCGCATCCGACGTCCGCCGCGCGCTGACCGCGCGCGACGCGGTGGGCGCCATGCGCGCCGCGTTCGGCGAGCTGTCGGGCGGAACCGCCGCGGTACCGGTGCGCGCCCACCTCGAGTGCGCGCGCGGGGTCATGCTGGTCATGCCCGCCGTCCTCGGCGCGCAGCCCGCGCTAGGCGCCAAGGTCGTGTCTGTCTTTCCCGACAACCCGTCGCGCGGCGCGCCGGCGGTGCAGGGCGCGGTGCTTCTGCTCGATGCGGAGACGGGCCGTGCTCGTGCGCTGCTCGACGGCACGTCGCTGACCGGGGTGCGCACCGCCGCCGCGAGCGCGCTCGCCACCGACTTGCTTGCGCGTGCCGACGCGGACGTCCTCGCGGTGTTCGGCGCCGGCACCCAGGGGCGGTCGCACGTCGAGCTGCTCGCACGCACCCGGCGGCTCCGCGAGGTGCGCATCGTGTCGCGGTCGGGCGCGAGCGCCGAACGCCTGGCGGCGCGGCTGTCGGAGGCGGCCGACACCCTCGTGCCCGAGGACCGTCCCGGCCCGCCGCCCCTCGTCCGCGCGGTGCGGGATCCCGCGGCCGCGCTCGACGGCGCCGGCCTCGTGGTGACCGCGACCAGCAGCACGACGCCGGTGTTCGCGACGAGCGATCTGGCGCCCGGAGCGCACGTGAACGCCGTCGGCTCCTATCGCCCCGACATGCAGGAGGTCGACGCCGACCTGGTGCGGCGCGCTCGGGTGGTGGTGGATCAGCGCGAGGCGGCCTGGTCGGAGACGGGAGACCTCATCGTCCCCGCGGACGCGGGACTGATCGACAGGGACGCGGTCGACGCCGAGATCGGCGAGATCGTGAACGGGGCGGCGCGCGCGGGCCGCGACGGTCGCGACTTCACCCTCTTCGAGTCGGTCGGCAACGCCGCCCAGGACATCGCCATCGCGGAGACCGCGGTCGCGAGGGCCGAACGCGCGGGCCTGGGAGTCCTCGCCCCCTTCTGATCAGGATGCGGACTCCATTGATGGATCACACGCGGGCTGGAGCGCGAAGAACATGACCCAGGCCCACCATGGCCTCTCCCATGACACCCGGGCAACTGGAAGTGCCGCGTCCCGCTTCCGGCTGCCGGCTTCCTTCGGCCCCGGGCTGCTGTGGGCGGCCACCGCCATAGGCGTCTCCCACCTCGTGCAGTCGACCCGCGCCGGCGCGTCGGCCGGCTTCGGGCTCGCCGGGGTCATCCTGATCGCGCTGGTCCTGAAGTACCCGTTCTTCGAGTACGGGCCGCGCTACGCGGCCGCGACCGGCGAGAGCCTCGTCGAGGGCTACTCTCGGGTCGGCCGCTGGGCACTGTGGCTGTACCTGGTCATCACGGTGTCGACGACGGCCACGGTGCCGCCGGCGGTGGTGATGTTCACGGCCTACCTCCTCGGCTTCAGCCTCGGCCTGGACTGGGCGCTGCCGGTGCTGGCGGCGGCGGTCATGACGCCGGTGGCGGCGCTGCTGTGGTGGGGCCGGTTCCGGGGCCTGGACCTCTCCATCAAGGTCATCGTGCTGCTGCTGGCGCTGTCGACGCTGCTGGCGGCGGCGGTCAGCCTGCCCCGCGCCGACCTGTCGACGCTGGCGGCGTGGCCGGGCGGCCTCGTCGGCTCGGCGGTGCCGTTCGTGTTCCTGCTGGCTCTGGCGGGGTGGATGCCGTCGGGGGTCGACAGCGCCGTCTGGAGCTCGCTGTGGACCCTGGCCAAGAACGACGCCACCGGCCGGCGCAGCTCGGTGGCGACGGCGCGCAACGACTTCCTGTTCGGCTACGTGGGCACCGGGGTGCTGGCGTTCGCCTTCCTGACCCTGGGCGCGGGGGTGATGTTCGGGTCGGGCGAGACGTTCGCGCCGGAGGGGCCGCAGTTCTCCACCCAGCTCGTCGAGCTCTACAGCGCCACGCTCGGCGCCTGGACCCGGCCGGTGGTGCTGGCCGCGGTGGTGACCACGATGCTGTCGACGGCGCTGACGGTCCTCGACGGGGGGCCGCGCTCGATCGAGCGCACCCTCGCGGTTCTGCGCGCCGGCCCTGCCGCCCCCCGGCCGGCGCCGTGCGGCCCCGTCTACTGGTGGAGCCTCGCCGGCGTGATGCTCCTCACCCTGGTGGTGCTGGCCCTGTTCATCGGCAACCTCACGACGATGATCGACTTCGCCACGACCCTCACGTTCCTGACCAGCCCGGTCCTCGGCTACCTGAATCTGCGCGCGGTCGGCTCCCGCGAGATGCCGGCCGAGCACCGGCCGGGCCGGGCGCTGCGGGTCCTGTCGTGGGTGGGCATCGTCCTGCTGGGGGGGACGGGGTTGTTCTACCTGCTCACGTTCGCACTCTGAGCGGCGCGGCCCACGCCGCCGGACCCGTTCACGGCGCGAGGTCGTGGGTAGGCATCGTCCTCCTCGGGGGGACGGGGCCGTTCTGCCTGCTCACGTTCGCGCCCTGAGCGGCGCCGAGCCGGCCGGCTCCGGAGTCGCACCGCCGTTCACGGCGCGAAGCTGGAACGGGCCTGAATGCCGATGTTCCCGTCGCGGTTCGTGACCAGGTAGACCGCCTCGTGGCTCGACAGGGTCACGCCCAGCCGGTTCAAGCGGCTGAGACGGACGGCCACGTTGACGCCGGCGGCGCCGATCTGGACCGGTCGGGCCCCGTCGAGCCGGGTCCGGCTCCACGTGCGCTGCCGCCCGACTTGAGGCCCCTGCAGGTACGCCTCGGCCGAGTCCCACAGGTCCACGGCGCCATCGGCCACGCGCACGTGCGGGTAGTTGAGGGTGGCCGCCCAACCCGGGGCGTCGACGGGGTCGTTGAACGCGGCGACGTACCGCTCGACGGCGGCGACGGCGGCCGCGCCCAGGTCCGCCCGTCGGTCGGCCGGCACGTCGGCGGCGCCGGCCGCGAACCGCGCCTGGACGCCCCATCGATCGCCCTGTCTGGTCACCACGTAGGTGATAAGCGTGCTGCGAATCTGCTCGCCGGCGGCGTCGAACCGCGAGTAGTGCCCGGCGACGTGGGCCTTGTCGGGACCTGCCTGGATCACGTCGAACGAGTCCCACTGGCTGCGGTGCCATCCGGTGGCGACGGTCCGCTCGAAGCTCACGCCGCGGGCGTACTCGTCCGGCGTGCGGGTCAGGCGGAACTGCCCCACCCCCGGCCGCACGTGGGGAAAGTGGAGCGACCGCGCCCAGGCAGCGGGATCCCGCGTGTTCCAGGTCTCCATGTAACGGGACACCGCCCGGATCGCCGCGGCCGCAACCCGCTCGCGCTCGATGTCCCGGATCGCCTGACGAAGCTGCGCCGGCGCCGGTGTCTGCGCGCCGGCATCGGGCACCATCCACGGCAGGGCAAACACCGCCGTCACGAGAGCCAGACCGGCCGCGCTCTCCCACCTGCTCATCCATCGATTCGCCACGTCGCATCTCCCCTGCGCCTGCGCGAGTGACCGTTGGGCGCCGGGCGCGCATCACCACCCTGCCGAACGACCGCGGCGAACACCGAGTCCCGCCAGCGCCCCGCAAGTCCGCCCGTGAGGCGCCTTGCCGGCCGTTCTCCCGAGCATGATAATGTCCTTCGCCAACCAGTGGGAGTCGACCGCGGCCGCCAAATGCACATGCCCTTGGCTGGCCGAGACGGCCCTGCGATGGGAGGCCGCCACCGTTCCGGCCGCCAGTGGGCTCGGAGAGACGCCATGCCGCAGCGCATCGCCGCCGTCGTGACCGCCGTCCTGCTCGGCGGTTCGGCCGCCGCGCAACAGGGCGCACCAGCCGGAGAGTGGCCGGCCTACGGGGGCGACCACGGCAGCACGAAGTACTCGCCGCTCGAGCAGATTGACCGCGGCAACGTGGACGGGCTCCGCGAGGTCTGGCGGTGGGCGTCGCCCGACAACCCCATCGTCACCGAGCACCGCACGACGCTGCCGGGGCTGCCGGCGGCGTTCAAGTCGACGCCGGTCCTCGCCGGCGGGGTGCTCTACGTCAAGACGTCGCTGTCGCAGGCGGCGGCCGTCGACGCCGCGACCGGCGAGACCCTGTGGGTGTTCGACCCCGGCAGCTGGGAGGGCGAGCGGCCCGCCAACACCGGCTACAACGCCCGCGGGGTGGCCTACTGGTCGGACGGGCGCGATGCCCGGGTCTTCCTGCCCACCGGTAACGCCTACCTGTGGGCCCTCGACGCGCGGACGGGGCGGCCGATCGCCGACTTCGGGGCCGACGGGGCCGTCGACGCCACCCAGGGGCTGCGCCGGCCGATCCCGCGGCGCGACTACCAGCTGATGTCGGTCCCGATCGTCGTCGGCGACGTCCTCGTGGTCGGCTCGGTGATCTTCGACGGCCCCCGCTACCGGCTCGACGCGCCCGGCGACGTGCGCGGCTTCGACGTCCGGACCGGCGAGGAGCTGTGGGAGTTCCACACCATCCCCCAGCCCGGCGAGCTCGGCAACGAGACGTGGGAGGACGGCTCGTGGGAATACTCGGGCGCGACCAACGCCTGGGGCATGCTGACCGCCGACCCCGAGCTCGGCTACGTGTACCTGCCCATCGGCACGCCGACCAACGACTACTACGGCGGCCACCGCCTCGGCGACAACCTGTTCGCCGAGAGCATCGTCTGCCTCGACGCGGCGACCGGCGAGCGCGTCTGGCACTTTCAGTTCGTCCACCACGGCGTCTGGGACTACGACGCGACGGCGGCCCCGGTGCTCGTCGACATCGAGGTCGACGGGCGGCCGATCGCGGCGGTCGCGGTGGTGACGAAGCAGGCCTACACCTACGTGTTCGATCGCGTCACCGGCGAGCCGGTGTGGCCGATCGAGGAGCGGCCGGCGCCGCCGTCCACGGTACCGGGCGAGCGCCTGTCGCCGACCCAGCCGCACCCGACGAAGCCGCCGCCGTTCGACCGACAGGGGGTGAGCATCGACGACCTCATCGACTTCACGCCCGAGTTGCGGGCCGAGGCGGTCGAGATCCTCGACGAGTTCACGTGGGGGCCGCTCTACGAGCCGATCACCGCGGCGGGGGACGGCAAGCGGGGCACGATTCTCATGCCCGGCCAGATCGGCGGCGCCAACTGGCACGGCGCGGCCGCCGACCCCGAGACGGGCTGGCTCTACGTGCCGTCGCGCACGCAGCCCGGCGTCGTGCAGCTCGCGCCGCCGGACCCGGCGACGTCCGACTTCCGTTACCGCCGGACCGGCTCCGGCGGGCTGCGCGGCCCCCGGGGGCTGCCCCTCTGGAAGCCGCCCTACGTCCGGCTCAGCGCGTTCGACCTGAACACGGGAACGCGCGCCTGGATGACGCCCCTCGGCGACGGGCCGCGGCAGGAGCTGATCGACATGGGCGTGCCCGACCCCGGGCCGCTCGGCGGCGGCTCCTACACGGGGCCGCTCCTCACGAAGACGTTGCTCTTCCTCGGCTTCCGGGGCCGGCGCGACAGCCCCGACCTCGCCTTCCGCCGCGCCGCCGACGGGCCGCTCGCGCCCGCGCTGTCGGAAACGCCGTTCCTCCTCGCCTTCGACAAGGCGACGGGAGAGACGCTGCACGCCGTCGAGCTCGACGTGGCCCCGACGGGCACGCCGATGACCTACCTGCAGGACGGCCGGCAGCTCATCGTCCTCGCCTACGGCACCGCCAACGACGCCGGCCTCGTGGCCTTGGCCCTGGATTGAGGCCCGCGCGCCCCCCTCGGCCACCGTCACGGCCTGGCGCAGCGGCACCGAGACAGCCCGCCGCGCGGCGTTTGCCGGCTGAACAATGGGGGCCCTCGACGCGTATACGGAGCATCGGAACCCCGGGCGGGGTCGTGCTACCCTGTGCGGCCACCCGTCGGAGAACCCTGCGCCATGGACACCGCCATTCGCATGACCGGCGTCACCAAGACGTTCGGACCGTTGACCGCGGTCGGCGGGCTGGATCTGGAGGTGCCGCGGGGCGGGTTGTACGGGTTCATCGGGCCCAACGGCGCCGGGAAGACGACCGCCATCCGGATGATCATGTCGATCCTGTTCCCGGACGCCGGCGCCGTCTCCGTCCTGGGGCAGGCGTCGGCCCTCGAGGCGAAGGACCGCATCGGCTACCTGCCGGAAGAGCGCGGCCTCTACAAGCGGATGAAGGTCCGCGCGTTCCTCCGGTTCATGGCGCGGCTCAAGGGCGCCGACGGGCCCGATCTCGACCGGCGCATCTCGGCCGCGCTCGAGCGCGTGGGGCTGACCGGCGTCGAGAACAAGCGGTGCAACGAGCTGTCGAAGGGCATGTCGCAGAAGGTCCAGCTCGTCGCGGCCACCATTCACAAGCCGGACCTGCTGATCCTGGACGAGCCGTTCAGCGGCCTCGACCCGGTCAGCACGCGGATGCTGCGCGACCTCATCCTCGAGGAGCACGGCCGGGGGGCCACCATCCTCTTCTCGACGCACGTGATGCCGCAGGCCGAGGAGATCTGCCAGCACATCATCATGGTGCACGAGGGCCGCAAGGTGCTGGACGACGCGCTCGCGACCATCCGCACCCGGTACGATCCGCGGTCGGTTCAGCTCGAGCCGATGGACCCCGCCGCCGACACGACCGCGCTGAACGCGATCCCCGAGGTGGAGCGGGTCGAGGACACCGATCGCGGGACGGAGATCCTGCTGCGGGACGGGACCGACCCGGCGGGGGCGATGCGGCGCATCATGGAGACGGTGCCGGCCGCGCGCATCGAGCTCACCCGGCCGCGCCTCGAGGACATCTTCATCCGGATCGTCGCGGGCGGCGGGTCCGACGGCGACGCGGACCGGCTGCGCGCCGCCCTGCGGGACCGGGAAACGGAAGAGGCGCCCGCATGACCCGCATCCTGCACGTCGCCATCCGCGATCCGGAAACGGAAAAGGCGCCCGCATGACCCGCATCCTGCACGCCGCCGTCCGGGACCCGGCAGAGGAGGCGGCCGCATGACCCGCATCCTGCACGTCGCCGTCCGCGACTTCCTCGCGACGGTGCTGACCAAGGGCTTCATCATCGGGCTGCTCATCGCGCCGGCCATCGGCGCGGTCATGGTCCTCGTGGGGCCGCGCCTCTTCGACGACAGCCGCTTTCAGATCGAGGGCCAGTACGCCATCGTCGACCCGACCGGCGTGGTCTTCGAGGAAATGAACGCCGCGCTCGCTCCGGAGGCCGTCGCCCGACGGCGGATGGACGAGTTCCGCCGGGGCCTCGACGAAGCCCCGGAGGCGGTCCGCGGGATGGCCGAGGCGGCGTTGGGGCAGGCCATGGAAGACGCCCTGGGACCTGCGCCCAGGGTCCGGCTGATCGCATTGCCGGCCGACGCCGACCTCGACGCCGCCAAGGCGTGGCTCAACGAGGAGGCGGAGGGGCTGCGCCACACCGCCCTGATCGTGATACACGAGCACGCGGTCGCGCCCGGCCCCGCGCAGGGGTTCGGGACCTACGACCTCTTCGTCCCGCCCGGGCTCGACGACCGCGATCTCGACTTCATCCACGACAGCATCCGCGACGCCGTCGTCGAGGCGCGCGTCTCGGCCCAGTCTCTCGACCGGGCCGAGATCGACGCCCTGCTCCGGGTGCGGCGGCCGCGATCGACGACGGTCAGCCCGGACGCCGAACGCCAGACGGTAGGGGGATTCAACACGATGCTCCCCATGGCGTTCATGATCCTGATGTTCATGGGCATCATGGGCGGCGGCCAGACCATGCTTACCTCGACGGTGGAGGAGAAGTCGAGCCGGGTGGTCGAGGTGCTCCTGTCGGCGGTGTCCCCCATGGAGCTGATGGCCGGCAAGCTGCTCGGCGCCGTCGCGATCAGCCTGGTCATGATCGGCCTCTACGTCGCCATGGGGCTCGTCCTCCTGTCGACCTTCTCGCTGTTCGGCCTCCTCGATCCGTGGCTGATCGTCTATCTCGCCATCTTCTTCCTCATCGGGTTCTTCATGTTCGGATCGCTGATGCTGGCGGTGGGGGCCGCGGTCAACGACATGACCGAGGCGCAGTCGCTGCAGATGCCGCTGATGCTGGTCCTCATGGTCCCCTGGCTCATCTGGCCGGCCGTGTCCCGGAACCCCGACTCGACCCTCGCCGTCGTCGTGAGCCACGTGCCGCCCATCAACACGTTCGGAATGCTCCTGCGGCTGGGGTCGAGCCAGCCGCCCCCGTGGTGGGAGGTCTGGCTGTCGATCGCGATCGGCGTCGCGTCGGTGGTCGGCGCGGTGTGGGTGGCCGCGAAGGTGTTCCGCATCGGGCTGCTGATGTACGGCAAGCCGCCCGACCTGAAGACCCTGATCCGCTGGGTCAGGGCCGCGTAGGCTCCTCGTCACGCCCTGCCGGGCGGGCGCCTTGCAGCCTGCCGGCGACGGCGCCACCGCCGCTCTCGGCGCGAACCGGGGGCTCCACCACGGCCCGCCACGACGACCAACCGGACGACCACCCGCAACCGGATGGGTGCACCGACGCTGGAGGCCCGGGGGCATCCCGTCTCCGGCCGACCCGCGCCCGTGCGGCGCGGCGCAAGGAATGCTGCCGCCGACGCCGGCGACGGCGATCGGGCAAAGAAAAACCCCGCGCAGCGATGCTCTGCTGCGCGGGGTCACTTGCCCGCCGCCGCCGAGGTCAGGTCCTACTCTTCCGCGTAGTCGCCCTCCACCTCCAGGGCGATGATGGCGGCGTGCTCGTAGGACTGGTCGAACAGCGAGGTCCCGGTGATCCAGTCGCCCGGCTCCGCGTCCTGGAGGGGCCCCAGCGCGCGCGCCGGAACCGGGGTCGTGAAGGTGATGCGGCGGCGGTCCTCGTCGGCCGACACGAACTCCACCGGCAGCACGTAGCCGTGCTGGAGGATCGACTGCTCCCGCAGCTCGAGATAGCGGATGGCCCGAACCCCGTCTCCGTCGCCGGGGGTCCAGATCAGCACCACCTCGTCACCCGCGCCGAAGCGATCGACGTACCGGAACACGTGCGGCTCGACCGGCGCCGAGACGGTGACGACCGCGTCGGCCTTGTCGAGGCGGGCGAGCGTGCCGTTCCACTCGTAGCGGCGGGCGCGGCGCGCGGGGTCGTAGGCGTCGACCAGGGTCACCGCCCCGATCCCGGAGTCGGGCCGATGGGGCGAGGTGCCGATGGCCCAGGCGCCGGGGACGAGCCCCTGCATCAACGGCGCGCTGTCGGCCGGCGGCTCCACCGTGAAGGTCACGTACCGCCCCTCGGCCCCGGCGAACTCGGCCTCGAGGAGGAAACGGTCGCTGCCCCACAGCCCCGAACCGTCGTTGCGCTTCACGGCGCGGATGCCGTCGGCCTTGTCGTCGAAGCCCGACCAGGTGATGACGATCGGGTCGCCGGCGGCGAGGTCGGCCGCGACGGTGCCCGACGGCGACACGAGGCGCGAACGGACGGTGACGGTTCCGGCGTCCTTGTCACGGGACACGAGCTCGCCGCGCCACTTGTAGGTGTCGTCGGCGGCGGGAGCCATTCCCGCCAGACGCGGCGCCATGGAGGGCGCATAGGCGTCGACCGTCAGCACGGGGTTCGCGCCGGCGGCGGGACGATGGTGTGAGGTGAGCGTCGTCCAGCTCCCGCGGGTCATGGCGCGCAGGGCCGACACGCTGTCGGCCGGCGGCTCGACCGAGAAGGTCATGTAGCGCCGCGCCGCGTCCGTCTCGACGAACGTGGCCTGCAGCAGGAAGCCGCCGTCGCCCCACAGCCCGGCGTCGCGCTCGACGGCGCGGATGCCGTCGGTCCGGCTCTCGAAGCCCGACCAGGTGATGACGATCGCGTCTCCCGCCTCGAGGTCCGCCGCCGACTGCGCGGCCGCGTCGGACACGAGGCGCGACTTGACGGTCAGGCTCTTGCCGGCATCGCCGAGCGACACCAGCTCGCCGTGCCAGCGGTAGGCGGCGTCGGCGGTCCGGGGCGCATCGGCCGGCGAGGCCGCGTAGGCGGCGACCGCCTCGACCGCCTGCGCCTTGGCCGACGGCTGGTGCGGCGACGTGCCGGTGGCCCACGCGCCCGGCCTCAGGGCCCGCAGCGCGTCGATGCTGCCGGCCGGGGGCTCGACCGTGAAGGTCACGTAGCGCGAGTCCATCGCGACGAGCTTCGCGTCCATCAGGAACCGCTCGCTGCCCCACAGCCCGGAGTCGTCGGCGGGGGCCACGGCGCGGACGCCGGCCGCGCGGTCACGGTAGCCCGACCAGGTGAGGCGAACCGCGTCGCCGGCCTCGAGCCCCGCCGCGGCCGCGGTGGGAGACACGAGGCGCGACCGGACCGTCAGCGACCGGCCGGCGTCGTCGAGCGAGACCAGCTCGCCGTTCCAGTCGTAGGTGTCGCCGGCGGCGGGGCCGTGCCAGTCCCCGGCCCCCCAAGCGTCCACCGCCACCACCGCGGCCGGCCCGTGCGCGGGTCGATGCGGCGACGTGACGGTCGCCCAGGTGCCCTGCATGGTCGCCCGCAACCGCCCCAGCTCGCTGGTGGGGCCGCTGACCGAGAACGTCAGCGAGTCGCGGGTCGCATCGGCGGCCACGAACCGCGCCCGGAGCCGGAACCGGTCGCTCGGCGACAGGCCCGATCCGTCGTCGGGCGAGACCGCGGCGATGGCCTGGGCCCCGTGGTCCGACCCCGACCACTTGATCAGGATGGGATCGCCCGGCTTCAGCCCGGCGACGTCCAGCCCGTCCGGCGCCACGACCCTCGAGGTGACGGTCAGCGCGCGCGCGCCCTCGTCGAGCGCGACCAGCTCACCGAGCCACCGATACGAATCCACCCCGGCTCCGAACGTAACCGCGGGCTGCGCCACCGTCAGCGCACCCGCCAGCACGACCCCGCGCCACAGCCACGGCGACGCGGTCAGACCTGCTCGCACTCCGGTCCGGTTCGACATGCTTCCCTCCTCGACGGTTCCCATTGACCTGCTCCCGAAGTCCCCACCGGACGAGTCCGAGCCTGGTTTCCGGAGAACGACCTGCCGATCGGTTCGGCGACGCCGACGTTCAGCGGCGCCACACCGCCCCGCGGCCGCCACCGATGGCGACAACGGGCTCTGTCGACAGAACCGGTGACCCGCCGTTGTCAGGCGGCCACCGCAAGACGCTCTCTTCGGACTGTCCCATGAAGCACTGTTCCGCCGCGAACGACGGACAACGCAAACGTATTGCTCATATCGGCCCTGGGTTAGCCGATGCCTGGAGGGATGGGCTTGACCGCGTACCCGGCACAATTATGAAAGGGGCACTCGGCGGTGTCAAGGTGAAATATGGGGCGGCGGCCGGACGGACGGGGCGGCGCGAACCCGTCGGGAATGCGGCGCGAACCCGTCGGGAATAAAGCGGCTGCCCCCGGGGTCCATGCCGTTGCGCGCTTCGGCAGCGGACGGCGCGGGCGGCGGGAGCGCCCTGCCCTCACGGGCAGCGCGCCCCACCGTCGGCCGGGCGATCCGGATGTCGGCATCCGGCACCGTCGGCCGCGCGAGACCGAAGCCCGGCGCGGCGGCGTGACGATTCACTTGTTCAGGAGACCACACATGACGAGACTGCGCATGGCGTTCGTTCCCCTCGCCCTCCTCGCGATGGCGGCCCTCGCGGCGCCGGCCGCGGCCCAGGGCACCGACTTCTCCGGCACCTGGCGCCTGGACGCCGACGCCAGCGAGCTCCCCGATTTCGGGGGCGGAGGCCGGGGGTTCGGCGGCAGGGGCGCCGGGCGTCAGGGCGGGGGCGGCGGCGGATTCGGGGGCGGCGCCCGGACGCTCGTCATCGTCCAGACCCCCGCGATGATGATCGTCGAGCAGCAGACGGCCCGCGGCAGCCGGGCCGCGACCTATCGCCTTGACGGCGAGGAGAGCACGAACTCGGGGCCGAGAGGTGAGCAGACGGCCCGATCGCGCTGGGACGGCGCCGCCCTCGTCACCGAAGGCACCCAGTCGGTGAGCACGCCGCGCGGCGATTTCTCGCTGGAGTTCACAGAGTGGCGGACGCTCAGCGCCGACGGGGGGACGATGACGGTCGAGTCCGTCCGTTCGACGCCGCGCGGCGACATCGAAACCACGCTGGTGTACCGGCGCGAGTGAGCCTCGCCCCCCATCGGCGCCTTCGGCCCCGCTGGGACGCCCAACCAACCCGCCAGGTGGCCGCGCCTTCCACGGCGCGGACTCCTGGCCGCCGGAGGCCGGTGCTCCGCTCAGGTGGCGCCGGCCCCGGGTCCCCTTGCCCGACGGCGGAGCGGCATCCCGGCCACGAGGCGGCGGCGTGTCTCGATCGCGTTCGTGCTAACTTCGGCGGTACTGGGCGGCGTCCCGGCCACGAGGCGGCGGCGTGTCTCGATCGGCTGCGCGCTCTCGGTCCGGGATGCGCCGTTGCCGCGGTCACAGGGCGGCCAGCGCGTCCCGCTGCCGGGAGAGGCGCGCGTCGCGCTCTTCCGCGAACCGAACCACCCCCGCGATGACCGAGGCCTTGTCGAGATGGGCCTCGGCGATCACGTCGGGCTCGAGGCCGCCGGTCAGCCAGCGGTCGTGCCAGTCCGAGACCAGCGAGTACTCGCCGGTCAGCGGCCCCGCGTCGCGGAGCGGCCACAGGCGCCGCGTCCCCGTCGTCACCACCATCAGGTCGTAGCGGGCCTCGGGCGGCAGCACCGCGTCGCGGTAGGCGGCCGGCTGGCGGTCGAACAGCTCCTCGCTGATGGCCGCGACGACCTTCACGTTGACGCCCCGCGACTCGAGCTCGGGCAGCGCCTTCACGAGGTTGAAGGTCGAGCTGGCCCCCTGGGCGACCACGTAGCCGTGCCTCGGCCGCCCGGGGTCGAAGTCGCGCACGACGTAGTACCCCTTGGCGGCGGCCCGCAGGTCGGGGTCGGCGAAGGTCGAGCGGTCGGCCACCGGGAGGTCCGGACGCGCCACCTCGAGCACGATCACCCCCACCTCGGGATCGCGGGCGGCAATCTCCGCCGCCGCGAAATAGCCCGGCGCCACGTCGTTGTAGTCCCAGAAGCTCAGGGTGATGACCTGGCCGCGGGGGAACAGCTTCCACACCTGCGGCGCGAAGATGCCGAAGTGGGTGCGTGCGTCGGCCGCCGTCTCCGGCCCCGAGTGCCCGGCCAGGATGTTGAGCACCCCGACCCGGAACGGGCTGTCCTGGTTCTGCTGGCTCCAGATGCGGGCGGGCAGGTACATCAGCGGCGTGAACGCGCCGTAGCTGCCGCTGAGGGCCCAGACGCCGCTGTGTACGGCGGGGTCGAGGGACGCGCTCTGGCCGACCAGGCCCACCGCGGTGGACGCGTTGCCCGCCTCCTGGATGGCCGCCTTGAGCCGCGTCCCCGCCTGGTTCGACCGCGGGTCGTAGTGGCCGGTCAGCGACCCCTTCTCGACGTTGATCGAGCTGGAGAGGTCGGCCGACAGGGTGAGGAAGCGGTTGCCGGTGACGTGGTTCATCCACTTGATGACCTCGGAGATCGCCCGCCGCGTCCCCGCCACCTGCCCCGGGGCCTTGAACAGCTCGATGCCGATCTCCTTGGCCTCGCCGTTGAGGCGCGCGGTCACCGTCTGCGGCTCTACCGGCAGCCGATCGACGCGCAGGCGGTCGTCGCGGAACGGGTCCCGCGTCACGTCGAAACGCAGCTTGACGTCGTCGCGCACGCGGTCGCCGATCTCGACCATCCGGTCGGTCAGCCAGTCGCCGAGGCCGTCCTGCTCGAGCACCGACATCAGCACGTCGACGTTGGTCTTGAACTGCCGCAGCCGCTCGGCCTCGCCGCTCGCCGCGCCGTCGCGGATGCCCTGGAAGGTCACGCCGTAGCGCCGCTCGAAGGTCTCGGCGAGGGCGACGAAGTAGGGCGAGTTCATCTTCATCGAGTAGGGATGGCTGGGGTACCCCACCACCTGGGGGCCGAAGCCGGGGATGGCGCCGTCCCGCGCCGCCGGCCACCACCCCTTGGTGGTGCGGCCGACGACGATCATCGGCCGCCGGTCGTCGGGGTCCCAGCCCTCCATCGTCCGCAGCGCCGCCAGCACGTGGTCGTAGTCGTTGCCGTCGTCCACCGACAGCACGTTCCAGCCGTAGGCGGACCACTGATCGGCGATCTCGTAGCCGGACATCGACTCGGACACGACGCCGCCGACGAGCGCGTCGTCGATGCCCGCGTTGTTGTACGAGAGCAGGATGCGCAGCCGCTTGCCGACCTGCTGGGCGACGGCCTGCGTCTTCAGCTCCTGCGAGTGCCCCGAGGTCATCGCGAACTCGCCCTCCAGGGCCATCACCCTGGGCGAAGCCCCCGCCCCCATGAAGTCCCAGAAGGCGGCCTTGCCGGCGGCGGTGGCGATGCCGATGCCCGACGGGCCGCCGTTGACGTCGTTGATGAGGTCGGTGGTCTCGGCGTGCCCGGCCAGCGAGCGGATGCCCCGCAGCCCGGCCTGGGCGAACAGCGGGTCGCCCTCGAGGCCGGCGTCGGCGAGCAGCGTCGCGAGCGCCCCCGCCCCGCGGCGGAAGCCCAGGCAGTCGACGGACAGCATCGCGACGTTCGGGTCGACGCGGAGGCGGTCGTCGCCGGTCGCGGCGTGGCGGCGGGCCATCGCCTCGCCCATGATGATCCAGAGGGCGTACAGGGTCGGGATGTTGTGGCCGCCGGCGAGCAGCAGCTTGTCGCCGAACGGGTGCTTCGGCCGGCGGTAGTCGTAGCACAGGCCGCCGTTCTCGGGCCCCGCCAGGTGCAGGGCGACGTTGTACGGCGTGTACGCCAGCGGCCCCCCGAAATGCCCGTCTGCTGGTAGTTGCCGAGCAGGGTCAGGGTCATCGCGGTCATGAAGCCCACGTCCTCGAGCCGCCGGCGCTCGTAGGCCGGGACCTCGACGCGGACGTCCGTGGATGCGCCGCGGGCCGCGGCGGTGCGAATCAGGACTGGCGTGCCGTTTGAACCCATGCGGTCTGCCTTCTCGCTGCTGCACGTCGATATGCTGCCGCGGCCCGCGGCAGGGGCCCGGCGCACCGGCCGTCGGGCGCGCCGGGGGCGGCTGAGCCGCGGATGGCGAACCCGGAAGCGTCCCGCAACTCTCTTCGATGAGCGTACCGCACGCGGCGCGGCGCTGTCACGTCGGCCCCTTCGGGAGGGCGCCATCATCGGGAAGGCACCATGCCGCGGCCAACGACCACCCCGTTGATCCACGCCGAGCCCCGTGTGATAGTGGACCCAAGCACGTTGACGGCGTGCGCGCGAACGGCCTGCGAGAGAGAAGGTGCAACATGAGACGACGCCGCATCGCCCTGCCCATCGTCTGGCTGGCCGCCTGCGCGGTGCTGGCCGGGGCGGATTTCTGGGAAGAGAAGGAGCTCGCCGACTGGTCCGACGGAGACGTCCGACGCATGATGTCGAACTCACCCTGGGCCAAGCGGATCACGGTGGTGTTTCCGCGGGCGCCGCGGGCGGCCATCGACGACTCGGTACGCGGCGCTCAGCGAGGGCGCGGCGGTGGCGGCGGTGGCGGCGGTTTCGGCGCCGGCCCGCAGAGCCGGCTCATCGTGCAGTGGCGGAGCGCGCTGCCGATGCGGCAGGCCCTCGTCCGCGGACGCATCGGAGAGGGCGGCGCCATCGACTCCGCGGGACGGCAGCTCGTCGCCCTGAGTCCCGACGCCTACTTCATCGTCGTCTCCGGCCTGCCCCGCGGGTTCGCGAGGAACCCCGCCGCGCTGGAGGCCTACGGCCGCCTGGAACGGCGCGGGAAACCGCCCATCCGGTCGCTCCAGGCCGGTCCCCAACCCGAAGGCGACGGCATCGCCCTCATGTACCTGTTCCCCCGGGACGACGCCATCACCCTCGAGGACGAGGAGGTCGAGTTCGTCACGGACATCGCCGGGACGAGCATCGAGCGGAGGTTCGAGCTCGAGGACATGATGGTCCACGGCCGGCTCGAGCTCTAGCCTGGCGGGTGCGACGACCGCCGCGCGACCGGTTGTCGGTTGTCGGGGCCTACGCGCCGTCGTCGGGCGGCGGCTCGTCCGGCGCGGGGTCGGGCTCGGGCGCCGCCACCGTGAACCGGACGTCGCCGGTGGCGGTCTCGCCCTCGGTGCCGACCGCGGTCCAGGTGAGGGTGTACTCGCCCGGGTACGCCGCCCCGCTGACGGCCGCCATCAGATCGCCCTCGCCCATCGAATGAATGCCGACCAGCGACAGGCTGCCGTCGGGGCCCTCGAGCGCGAGATCGCTCGCACCGACGTCGGTCACCTCGTTGAACCAGACGCGGACCGTGGTGAACGGGATGGTCGCGACGCCGCCGGGACCGGGCATGGTCCTGACCGCCGCGGGCGACGGCCCGGCGGGCGCTTCGGCCGGCGGCTCGGCCGCGCAGGCGGCCAGGACGCCGGCGGCGATGAACGCCAGGGTGAGTTTCGTCATGGATCTCTCATGGTCTCGTCATGGGAGCACGTCCCCGTCGACCTCGACATTGTAGGCCATGCGGCCTCCGGGCCGCCCGACGAGTACCGGTTCTCCGTCGAGGCGACGACACCGAGGAGGGAGTGGCGGAGAGGGTGGGATTCGAACCCACGTGCCGGTTACCCGACAAGACGCTTTCGAGGCGCCCCCGTTACGACCACTTCGGTACCTCTCCGCAGGACGGGGCCGGTCCGCAAGGACGCCAGCCCGGCGCGGTGGGTCGGGCCACCGGCACGCGTCGTGTCCGCACCGTCCAGTGTACGTCGGCGGCCGCGCGGTTGGCAACCGGGTTGCGACGGTATCCAAAAATCGAGATCGCAAATCCAACATATTGAACAACCGGCGCGGGTCCGGACGGCAGATTTCCGGTAACCGCACGGCAGGGTCGTGAAGTACGGCCGAAACACGGGGCCGGCCGAGGCATCCGCCTCCGGTACGTACCTTGCATTCTCCCTTGTTTCCGACGGCAAGTTTCGTAGTGCGGCGGATCCGGAACGCGTCTGCGGCTTTCGCGGTCAACCCGCGAACACATAGCGCCGTTCGCGGTCGGCAACTGGCGTCTCTGCGTCAAAGGAGCCTCCTCATGAAACGGACGTCTGCGATTCTCGTTGCGGTCGCCCTGCTGCTTGCGGCAGGCACTGCGACCCAGGCCCAGCAGGGCCGCGCCGAGCTGCGCGGCAACGTGACGGACGAGCAGGGCGGGGCCCTGCCCGGCGTGAACATCCTGATCACGAATCAGGATACCGGCAGGTTCCGCGAGATCGTCTCGAGCGCGGACGGCAGCTACTTCGCGGGGCAGATGCTGCCCGGAACGTTCCGCATCACCGCCCAGCTCGCGGGGTTCAACTCGTTCGAGCGCACCGACTTCGCCGTCGGCGTGGGCCGCACGCTCGACCTCGACATCGTGATGACCATCGGCGCCATCGAGGAGACCATCACGGTGTCCGGCGCGGCGCCCCTCGTCGACCTGACGTCGTCCGAGGTCGGGGGCACCATCAACACCGGCGACCTGACCGAGCTGCCCACCGGCAACCGCAGCTACTTCGCGGCCATCGCGCTGCTGCCCGGCATTCAGTTCAACCCGTCGTCGAGCCTCGGCAACGACACGATGATCGCCAACGGCCAGACCCCGGGGACGAACAACGTGTCGGTCGACGGCGCCGCGAACAATGACGACAACAGCGGCACCTGGGCCGGCGGCCAGACGCGGGTCCCCCTCGAGTCGGTGCAGGAGTTCCAGGTGATCACGAACCAGTTCGACGCCGAGTTCGGACGGGCCCGGGGCGCGGTCATCAACTCGATCACCAAGCAGGGCACCAACGAGTTCACCGGCGCCGCGTTCAACTACTTCACCAGCGAGAAGATGACGACGCGCGACTACTTCGCGGCGCGCGACGACCTCGAGAAGCCCCCGACGAGCAAGAAGGAGTTCGGCGGCGTGATCGGCGGGCCGATCGTCCAAGACCAGTTGCACTTCTTCTTCAGCCTCGAGCGGCAGCTCGTCGCCCCGAGCCGGGCCAAGGTGTTCCCGACCCGGCCGGAGCTGAACTTCACGACGGCCGAGAGCTGGGAAGCCTGGAACACCCTGATCCGCGTCGACCACCAGATCAACGCCAGCAACACGTGGGCCTTCCGCTGGCTGCGCGAGCTCGCGCCCCAGTTCAGCCTGCTCGGCGGCCGGTCGGCGACGCTCAACGCGCTGGAGGACGAGACCGACAACGACCAGACCTACGTCGGAAGCTGGACGAGCGTCATCGGCAGCTCCAAGGTCAACACGTTCCGCGTCTCCGCGACGCGCGAGCAGTACTGGCGGGGCAATCCGTGCTGGCGCGACGAGGGCAGCTTCGCGGACCTCGTCGCCCCCGGCAGCACCGCGCAGGCGAACTGCCTGCCCCAGTACACGTTCCGGAACTTCGTCGACAACCAGTTGACGAGCTCCCAGGGCAACCGCGACCACCACTGGAGCTACTCGAACACCTACTCGTGGTTCGTGCCCGACAAGATGGGCGACCACGACCTGAAGTTCGGTAGCACCTACCACAACACCAACATGCTGTGGCGGTCGCAGAACAACCTGAACGGCAACTTCGTGTTCCGGAGCCCGAACGACATCCTGTTCGACCCGAACGACTACGCCTCCTGGCCGAGCCGGCTCCACATCCGCGTGGGCGGCCAGCTCGAGTCGGCGACGGAGTACCACACGCTCGAGGCCTTCGTGCAGGACAAGTGGCAGGTGACTGACCGCCTGACGCTGAGCTTGGGCGGGCGGTACGACCTCGAGGTGTTCCCGTTGCCCAACGACAACAACCCGTTCTTCGAGACGGCGACCAACGCCGGCGGCTTCCAGGCGGCGCCGGCCCTCGGCATCACGTCGCCGCTGTCGTCGGGGCGCACCTACCCCATCGACTTCAACAACTGGGCGCCGCGCACCTCGTTCGCGTACGACGTGGCCGGCGACGGCAGGTCGGTGGTTCGGGGCGGATACGGCATCTTCTACGACAAGACCCTGTACTACGGGATCACCCCGTACGTGCGGGATACGCCGTACAGCAACTCGTTCACGGTGAGCTTCCCGCAGAACCAGAACGACCCCAATCCGGAGCTCGGCCAGCCCCTGGATCCGAACAGCGACTTGTACCGACTGATCCAGATCAACCCGGCCGGTTGTCCGGCGCGGCACGGCTCGGCCGGCCCGTGCGTGGAAGTGAACCGGGACGTGCTGAACGAGCTGCTGCCCCCGGGGGCACAGCAGTTCAACACCGGCACGATCCAGTTCGACCACCCGAACCGCGAGCAGCCCTACTCCCACCAGTTCACCATCGGCTACGAACGCGAGCTGAACCCGGTGCTGTCGGCGTCGGTCGACTACGTCCGCCAGCTCGACCGCGACACCCACATGCGGCAGAACCTGAACCCCCAGGTCCGGGCGGGCAACGCGCCGACCGATCCGACCCGCCGGGTGGACGCGTTCGGCGTGCTGGGCAACACGGGCCTGAACCCGGGAGACGGCTACCTGGGCAACGTGCTGTTGACGACCAGCAACGGCAGCGGCACCTACAATGCCCTGAACTTCCAGTTGGAGAAGCGGTACGCGGACAACTGGGGGCTGCGGGCCGTCTACGCGTTGGCGAAGAAGGACACCAACACGCTCTGGTTCACGTACGGGAACTTCGCCCAGTCCCTCGCCGACCTGAACCTGGACGGTCTGTGGGGACCGAGCCAGTACGATCGCCGGCACAACCTGACCCTCAGCGGCCGGACCGAGATCCCGTTCTTCGGCGGCATCACCCTCAGCAGCGTGCTGCGCTACATGAGCGGTGCGCCGTTCCACATCCACGACAACGGCCTCGACGCCAACATGAACGGCATCGGACCGGACCCGCTGCCGGCAGGCACCTACGAAGCCCGCGATCCATCGAATCCGGACGCGTTCCGGGCCACGAGCCAGGGCGGGCCGTACGGCGCCTACGGGCCGGACTTCTTCCAGCTCGACGTGCGGCTCGGCCATCGGACGCGCTGGGCGAGCCGTCAGACGCTCGACATCTTCTTCGACATCTTCAACATCACCGATCGGGCCAACTTCAACAACCCGAACGGCGACCGGGAGAGCGCCAACTTCCTGCTCCTGACCGGGCTGCGGGCGGGCAGCGGCTTCCCGCGGCAGGCCCAGTTCGGCATGCGCTGGGGCTTCTAGCCGCCGCGGGCCGTCCTCAGCGTGACGTGAACCGAGGGCCGGGCGGCGGACGCCGTCCGGCCCGATCTTCGTACGGTGAACGGTGCTGACGCGGGGAACCGCGACGCGGCGCACCTCGCCGCGACCGGCCGGCCAGATCGAGTCGTCCCCGCGGTGTCGACCTCCGTCCGACGAGAGGGGATCGGACTCGACAGGGCGCTGGCGGCTCCGGCTCTCGGCCAGCGAGAATCCGTCCGGCTTCCCCGCGAACCCGCACCATCCGCCGCTTCCCCTCAACCCGCAGTTGGCCGGTTGCACAACAGGCAATCAGCCGCTAATGTAACAGGCACATGGCCGCAGTGCTGCCGTTGCTGCCGCGTTCGCTGGCGCCAACCATCCAGGAAGCCCTGGCGGACACCCCCGTCGTCTGCCTGCTCGGTCCGAGGCAGAGCGGAAAGACCACGCTGGCGCAGCACGTGGCCCCGGGTCGCGCGTTCGTCAGCCTGGACGAGCACAACTACCACCGGACGGCGGCGGAGGACCCGGCCGGCTTCGTCGCCAGTCTGCCGGCCGCGGTGACCCTGGACGAGGTGCAACGCGCCCCCGGGCTGCTCTCCGCCATCAAGCGCGCCGTGGATCGAGACCGCCGTCCCGGCCGCTTCCTGCTGACCGGCTCGGCCAATCTCCTGCTGGTGCCGACGGTCACCGAATCGCTGGCCGGCCGCATGGAAATCGCGCAGTTGCACCCACTGACCGAGTCGGAGAAGACCCGCCGCCCCGGCCGTTTCCTGCGGACCCTGCTGGAGGGCGCGTTCGAGCCGGGCATCGACCCCGATCCCGCCGGGCCGACACTGGCCGAGCGGCTGGTGGCCGGCGGCTATCCCGAGCCGCTGGCGCGCACGCCGCGCCGCGCCCGTCAATGGCATCGTCAATACCTGCACGCCATCATCGAACGGGACGTACGGGACGTGGCGCGGGTCAGGGACGCCGGCGATCTGGCCCGGCTGCTGGAGCTGCTCGCGCTGCGCAGCGCGGAGCTGTTCAACGCCAGCGCGCTGGCCGGCGAGCTGGGCGTGCGCCGGGACACTGTCGAACACCATGTCGCCGTGCTCGAACGGCTCTTTCTCGTGCGCCGCCTGCCGGCCTGGCGACGCAGTCAGGCCAAACGGCTCGTCACGTCTCCGAAGATCCACCTGCTCGACAGCGGTCTCGCCGCGACACTCGCGGACCTGACGGTGGACGACTGGCTCCACCAGCGAGACCGCATGGGCCATCTGCTGGAATCGTTCGTCGTCCAGCAGATCGTTGCCCAGGCCGGCTGGACCGATCCCGATGTGCGTTTCTGGCACTTCCGCGACAAGGACAAGGTGGAAGTCGACATCGTCGCGACCCGAGGCCGAAGAACCTGGGGCATCGAGGTCAAGGCCGCCGCCGCCATCAGCCCGGGCGACGAGCGTGGCCTCGTCCGGCTCGCGGACCGTTGCGGTGACGACTTCGAGTCCGGCGTGCTGCTCTACGCGGGTCGAGGCGTGTTCCCGCTACGCGACGAGCGCCTGCTCGCCGTGCCGCTGGCCAGGCTGTGGGAAACGTAGGTCAACAACGCGGCGACAGGTCTCAACCTGGTGTTCGGCGGTGCCGCGTCATCGAGACCATTGACGACTTGGCGGGCTCGCCCGCCGCGGCTGCCCCGCGCCCGCAAGCGATGGCGAGCTGCCAGACGGGCCGGCATTCAGACAGATCGGGCCGGACGGCGCCTCCGCCGCCCGGCCCGATCTCGCACGAGTCGTCTGTGTCGCCGCCGTCCGCTGCGGCTAGTACCCCCAGCGGATGCCGAACTGCGCCTGCCGCGGGAAGCCGCTGCCCGCCCGCAGGGAGGTGAGGTTCAGGAAGTTGCTCGACCGCATGTCCCCCGTCGGGTTGTTGAAGTTCCCACGGTTCAGGACGTTGAACACGTCGAAGAAGATGTCCAGCGTCTGGCGGTCGGCCCAGCGCGACCGATGGCCGAGTCGGATGTCGAACTGCATGAAGTCGGATCCGTACGCGCCATTGATCCCGCCGGCGTTGTCGACGGTGATCGGGTTGCGGTTGGTGCCCGCCTCCCCGCCGTACGTGCCGGCGGCGATCGGATCCGGACCCCACCCGTTCATGTTCGGGTCGAAGTTGGTGTCGTGGATCGTGAACGGCGCGCCGCTCATGTACCGCAGGGCGCCGCTCAGCGTAATGCCGCCCGCCACCGGGATCTCCGTCCGGCCGCTGAGCGTTACGTTGTGACGGCGATCGTACCGGCTCGGCCCCCAGAGCTGGTCGAGGTTCAGGTCGTTTCCGACCTGCGCCCAGTTGTTGTCGAGGTAGTAGGCCGAGTCGCCCTCCGACTTGCTCAGAGAGTAGACCGCGCGCATCTGCCAGTTGCCGCTGTAGCGCTTCTCCAACTGGAAGTTGAGCGCGTTGTACTTGCTGGTGCCGAGGCTCTGCACGAAGTTGACACGGCCTCCCTCGTAGCTGTCGCCCGGCAGCAGCACGTCGTTCAGCCCGGGCACGAGCATCAGCGCGTCCATCCGGGTGACCGGATCCGCGCGGAGCGTGCCTGCCCGGACCTGCGGGCGCGCCTCCATCAGCATCTGGCGGTCGCGGCCATGCATGCTGACGAGGTCGACCGACGCCGACAGGACCGAGGTCAGCTCACGCTCGTACCCGACGGTGAGCTGGTGGCTGTAGGCCTGCTTCCGGTCCGGGTGGTCGAACCAGACCCGGCCGGTGTTCACCGCCTGGGACCCCGGCGGGTACAATTCGTCCAGGTAACCGCGGTTGATGGAAGCGCAACCGCCGTTGTTGACTTCGGCCGGGCAGCCGCTGGTCGTCGTGTCGATCAGGCTCCCGAGGTGGCCGCCCGGTCGCATGCCCATCCCCGGACCCGGATCGACGCCGGTCGCCGGAAAACGCACCACGTACGAATCGGAGTACGCCGCGAGCCGCAACGTGCGGGTCACCTGCAGGCCGAGGGTCTTGTCGTAGAAGATGCCGTAGCCGCCCCGGACGACGGAGCGCCCGTCACCGGCGACGTCGTACGCGAACGACGTCCGCGGCGAGACGTTGTTGTAGTCGACCGGGTAGTTGCGCTCCGCCCCGCCGTTGAACTGGCCGCGCCACGGGTTGTTGGGGTTCTCGAGCGGGAAGACCTCCAGGTCGTAGCGTACGCCCAGATTGAGCGTCATGCGGTCGCTCAACTGCCACTTGTCCTGGGCGTACGCCTCCAACGTGTTGTACTTGGTGGGCGTGTAGAGCTGGACGCCGACGCGGATGCTGAGCGCCTCCGGATAGGTGGAGAAGTCGTTCCGGTTGAACGCCCGGTTGGTCCCGAACTCGAACAGGCCGTTCATGTCGCTCTGCTGGCGCCACAGCATGTTGGTGCGGTGGAAGGTCCCCCCCATCTTGATGTCGTGATCGCCCGCCTTGTCGGGCAGGAACCAGGAGAACGCGTTCGAGATGCTCATGTGGTTGTCGCGGTTCCCTCTCGCGCTGCCCAACGCGTTGTCCTGGAAGTCCTGGTATCGGTACTGCGGCAGGCAGCTCCCCTGTGCCGTGCTGCCTCGCGCGGTGAGGGTGTCGAAATCGCCCAGCGCCCGCCAGCACGGGTTGCCGCGCCAGTACTGCTCCCGCGTCGCCGACAGTCGGACCGTGTTCACCTTCGAGCTGCCGAGGACGCTGGTCCAGCTGCCGACGTAGGTCTGGTCGTTGTCGGTCTCGTCCTCCAGCGTCGCGAGCGTCCCGACCCGGTTGCCCAGCAGGCTGAACTGCGGCGCCAGCTCCCTCAGCCAGCGGAAACGCCCAGGAGTTGCTGCCGTTGATCTGGTGGTCGACACGGATCAGCGAGTTCCACGCCTCCCAGCTCTCGGTCGTCGAGTAGTTCAGGTCGGACCGCTCGTCCGGGAAGACGCGCGTCCGGCTCGGCGCGACGAGCTGCCGCTCCAGGCTGAAGAAGAAATGCATCCGGTCCTGGATGAGTGGCCCGCCGATGACGCCGCCGAACTCCCGCTTGCTGGTCTCGGGCTTGGCGATCCCCCGCTGGGTCGACAGCACGTCGTTCGCCGTCATCGCCTCCGACGTGTAGTAGTTGAACAGCGCGCCGGTGAACTGGTTGCTCCCCTGTTTCGTGATCGAGTTGACCACCGCGCCGCTGGCCCGGCCGAACTCGGCGTCGAACTGGTTCGTGATCACCTGGAACTCCTGCACCGACTCGAGGGCCACGCGCGTCTGCCCGCCCGCCGAGGTGCCGGAGTTGTCGTCGTTGTTGGCCGAGCCGTCGACCTACACGTTGTTGGTGCTGGGGTGCTGCCCGTTGGCGATGATCGAGTCGTTGCCCAAGCTGGACGAGGGATTGAACTGGATGCCCGGCAGCAGGGCCACCGCAAGAGACGAGTGTCCAACGGGACGACGAGGTGCCTGCTCGAATCCGGACGACGACGACGTCTGGGCTGTCTGTGTGGCTGCCTCCTCCGTTCCGGGGACACTGACGGCAGGACACCTCAACTCAAGCGGAGAGGATCTCCCGCCGGCAGTCGAAAGTCAGCGAGAACAGGAGCACGTTACACCCACCTTGCGTGTCTGGGCAAGGGCGCCATCCCTCCCTCCGTCGACGTGCGCCTGCGACACGAGCGTCCGTCACCGGAAGCTGCGGAACCGCCGCGTCGGCGTGGGTATCGCCTCGTCCTGCCGCTCCAGGCACTGGGTGACGAGAGGGGCGCTCCCGAACACCTCGAACGCCGCCCGCGCGCCGCCCGCGCGCACGTAGAGGTTGGCGGTGCTCCGCAGCAGCCGCAGGAGCACCTCGATCCCCCGGCCGGTGGTCAGGCGGACCACGCGCTCGTTGACGGGCGCGACCGCGACGTTCTGCCGCTCGCCGGGGACCCCGCGAATCGAGGCGCTCTCGGTGGCCTCCAGGGCCCCGGGGAACTCGAACCCCGCGCTGACGCCCCCGAGCTGGCACACGAGAATGATCGCCGCCCCCTCGTCGTTGCCGAGCCGGAACTCGGCGCTGCCGCCGCCGAGCTCCTCGGCGTCCCAGACCGCCTGTGCCGCCGCCGGCGCGGCGGCAGCCGCCAACGCCACTACCGCCGCTATTGCCTTCAGCATGGGTGTCTCCCTTCGCGCGGCTCCGTGTCGAGACGGGACTCACCGGTCCGGCCGATGGGGCGCGCCGGCCGTCGTCCGGAAACCCGCGTGTCTCGGCCGGTGGGGTCGGGGCTCCGCACGGGCAGGATACGTTCAGACACAACGCGTAGCGGCGGTTCGACGACGCGGCCGAGGCCAGCGCGGCGGCGGCGCGGCTCTCGGGCGGGGGCGCCGGCTCCTGCGCCCGTTTCGCCAGACAGAAGAGAACGGGCGCTACGCGGCCCGCGCGTAGCGCCCGTCGAAACCCGCCGACGTTCGTTACCGGCCTCCCAGTCCGGTCAGAACCCGTATCTGAGGCCGAACTGCGCCTGACGCGGGAAGCCGCTTCCCCCCCGCAGGGAAATCAGGTTGAGGAAATTTCCGCTGCGCTGGTCCCCCGTGGGGTTGTTGAAGTTGGCGTGGTTCGTCGCGTTGAAGATGTCGAAGAACAGGTCGACCGTCTGCACCGTCGTCGGCCTGAAGCGATAGCCGAACCGCACGTCGAGCTGCATGAAGTCGGGCCCGCGCGCGCCGCCGTATCCGCCGTCGTTCTGGACGGTGATGGCGTGGGTCCCGTCTCCGCTGTACGAGCCGGACGCGATGGGGTCGAAGAAGACGCCGTTCATGTTGGGATCGACGTTGGAGTCGTGGATGGTCAACGGCAACGCGCTCATGTAGCGCAGCGTCGCGCTGACCGTGACCCCGCCCGGGATCTCCGTGTTCCCGGCGAGGGCCAGGATGTGCCGGCGGTCGGACTCCGCGGGCTGCCAGAACTCGTCGAGGTTCAGGTCTGAGCCCACCTGCGTCGCGATGCTCTCGAACTGCTGCCAGGTATCGCCGCGCGAGTAGCCGAGAGCGTACGACAGGCGGGCGCCCCAGCGGTCGGCGTAGCGCTTCTCGATCTGGATGTTCAGGGCGTCGTAGTCCATCGCCCCCACGCTGTCGGCGGCGATGACGTTGTTCACGAACTGCCCGTCGCCCCCCAGCAGGCCGAAGACGTCGAGGAAGATCAGCGGGTCGCTGCGCGCCGTGCCCTGGCGGGTCGGCATGTTGTAGTTGATGCGGGCGAGCATGTCGCGCCCCATCATGCGGACGTAGTCGGCCGACACCGAGAGCGTCGGGGCCAGCTCGCGCTCATAGCCGAAGGTCATCTGGTGCTGATACGGCTGCTTGCGCGTGCCGGAGTCGAGATAGACGGTGCCGGTGTTCTGCAGCAGCGAGCCGGCCGGGTACAGCATGTCGATGGCGGCCCGGTCCACGAAGGGGCAGGGGCCGGCGGGGTTGGCGGGGCAGTCGAGCGCACCGCTGCCGACGGGTGCGTAGTTCAACAGGAACGGGTTGGTCGGGAACATCCCGTTCGCCGGTCCCGGGTCGTCGCTCGTCAACGGGAAGCTCACCGTGAACGAGTCCGTGAACCGCGGGTTCTGCATGAAGTTGTCGAGGGTGCCGAGCAGGGTCTTGTCGTAGAAGATGCCGTACCCCGCCCGCAGCACCGACCGCCCGTCGCCCTGCAGATCGTAGGCGATGGAGGTGCGCGGCGACCAGTTGTTCCTGTCGATCGGGTCCTGCCCGTTGGGCACCATCGGGTTGGCGGGCTCTCCTCCCGACCCGTCCAGAAGGTCGGCCCGGAAGATCTCCAGGTCGTAGCGCATGCCGAGCCCGATGGTCAGCCGGTCGTTCACCTGCCACTTGTCCTGGAAGAACGCCTCGGTGGTGTACACCGGAAACCGGTAGGGCCTCCCGTGGGGGTTGCCGACACGGACGCTGAGCCGTTCGGGATACGTGTAGGGGTCGGCCGAATCGAAGACACGGTCGGTGTTGAACGAGAACGTGCCGTTCAGGTTGCCCTCGTTGAACTCCTGCAGCACCGAACGGTGGAACGTGCCCCCGAACTTGAAGTCGTGGTCGCCGCCCATGTCCGGCACGAACCACGAGAACGTGTTCGCGTACTGCCAGTTGAAGTCGTCCCGGCCGCCGGAGCCGTTGAGCTGGTTGTCCTGGAAGCTCCTTTGGCTCCACTGCGGCGGGCAGGTCACCTGGTTGCCGATGTTGTCGAACCCGCCGTTGGCCCGCCAGCAGGGGTTGCCCCGGTAGGCCGACTCGTAGGTCCTCGCGATGCGGACGGTGTTGACCTTGTTGTTCCCGAGGACGCTGGTGTACGTGCCGACGTAGATCTGGTCGTCGTCGGTCTCGTCCTGAATCGTGTTCAGGGTCGCCGACCGGTTGCCGACGAGGTTGAACTGCGGGGCGACCTCGCGAATCGTCCGGAACGCCCACGTGTTGTTGGCGTTCATCTGGTGATCGACGCGGAACATCGTGTTCCACGCCTTCCAGTTCTCCGCCAGAGAGAAGTTGAGATCGGGACGGGTGGGGTAGACCCGCGAGCGGCTCGGGTTGACGAGCTGGCGCTCGACGCTGACGAAGAAGTGCGCCTTGTCGCGCACGATCGGCCCCCCGATGACCCCGCCGAACTCCGTCTTGTTGGTCTCGGGCTTCGTCAGCGAGTCGTCCCGGGCGACGAAATAGTCTTCCGTCGTCATGCGCTCGCTGGTGTAGTAATCGAAGAGGGCGCCGCTGAACTGGTTCGTGCCCTGCTTCGTGATCGAGTTCACGATGGCTCCCCGCACGCGGCCGAACTCGGCGTCGAACTGGTTGCTGAGGACCTGGAACTCCTGCACCGACTCCAGCGGCACGCGGACCTGCCCGCCGGCCCCCGAGCCGCTGATGTCGTCGTTGTTCGTGGCCCCGTCGACCCCCATCGTGTTGCCGTTGGGCGTCTGCCCGTTGGCGATCATGGTGTCGTTGCCCAGGCTCGACGAGGGCTGGAACTGGATGCCCGGCAACAACGCGACCGCGGCGAAGGCGCTGCGGTTCAGGTGCGGCAGCTCGACCAGCTCCTGGCTCGTGACCGTGCCGCCGACCTCGGCCGACGTCAGGTCGACGAGGGGCGACTCGCCCGAGACGGTGATCGTCTCCTCGAGGGCGCCGATCTCCAGGACGATGTCGATGTCGAGGGTGTTGCCGACCCCGATGGCGAAGTCGACGCGCCGAAAGCCGCGGAAGCCGGGCAGCTCGGCGGTGATGGTGAACACGCCGGGAACGAGCTGCGCGGCGAAGAAGCTGCCGTCACCGCTGGTGGTCAGCTCGCGGAACGTGCCGGTGGCCTGATTGGTGACGACCACGCTCACGCCGGGCAATGCGCCGCCGGTATCGTCGGTGACCGAGCCTCGCAGCTCCGACCGGCCCTGTTGGCCCACGGCCGAGGTTCCGAGCATGCTGACCGCCGCCACCGCCCAAAGACATAGGAGTCTTCTCGCCATCTTGTCTCCTCCTGTGAAGCCGACGTGTGAAACGGGCTGGGAATCCCGTCGAACGTCCCCTCCGGTAGAGAGCCGGCGCGAGCGAGCGTGTCATTGCGAGTTCAGTCCCCGCAAGGATCTGTCTGAATCTGTAGTGGCCTCTCTTTCCTCAGTGCCGCCCTGACCGGCGGTGTGCAACCGGCCCGGCGTTCAGCCGCGCATTCGCGATTCCCCCGGGACGATCCCGGCGTCGTCGATGCTCCGCTCCTCCAATCCCGGCCGCCGAGAGCCCTCGACGTCCGGGTCGGTGCGGCCGGGCAGTCCGTCGAGCGCAAGCCCACCACCCCCGGCGGCACACCAAGGGTCTCCGCAACCGACACGTGTCGCTTCGACCGAACCGGACGAAGAGCGCACGCGCGGCGGAAGTCCAACCTGCCTGACCCGATACCCGCATGTTACCCCTTCCCGCGAGAAGGTCAAGCCATGGCCGGTCGTACGGGCCGGGGAACGACCCGCCCAAGGTCCACGCCGCGGAACGGTGCGGAGTCGGGGAGGGCTGGGGCGGGGCGGCAAGCGGAGCTGCAGGCGACGATTGCCGGGTCAGCGTCCGGCGGCGGTCCTGCCGCCGCGGCCGCGCCCTCCGGCCGGTCGTCCCCGCTCGTGCGGGCAGCGGCTCCTGCCGCCGCGGCCGCGCCCTCCGGCCGGTCGTCCCCGCTCGTGCGGGCAGCGGTCCTGCCGCCGCGGTCACGCCCGCCGGCTGTTGTCTCGGGTCACTCGGGCACCGGCTCCTGCCGCTGCAGGCACTCGGAGACGATCGAGCCGCTGCCGAACACTGCGAAGGCCGCCTGCTCGCCGCTCAGGCGAACGCGGAGATTGGCGGTGGTGCGCAGCAGCCGCAGGAGCGTATCGACCCCCCGGCCGCCGGTCAGCTGGAACAGGCGATCGCTGACGGGGGCGACCGCCACGTTCTGCCGCTCGCCGGGAACGGCGCGCAGCGTGGCCCGTTCGGTGGCGTCCACCGGCTCGGGAAACTCGAACCCCCCGTTGACGCCCCGGAGCTCGCACACGAGGATGATCGATGCGCCCTCCTCGTTGGCGAGCTGGAACTGGGCGCTGCCGCCGCCCAGCTCCGTCGTGCTCCACGCCGGCTGGGCCGCCGGCGCGGCGCCGGCCGCAGCGATCACGACGACGGCCGCAATGATCTTCCTCATGGGGTGTCTCCCTTCCGGGCGGTTCCACGCCCGGCGCCTTCACTGTCGGCGACCCGGATAACGATCCAGAACATTGGATCTGGAACCAACGAATTGAGCCGCCGAGGCCGAATGACGAGACACGCAGGCCGGATGGTCCGCGAAATCATTGAAGCAGTGCCCATCCCGCCGGTCGTCGACGCTGCGGTACAAGTCTTGCGTGTAATCCTCAAGCCACAATGCATCGACAGACTCCGCCGGCCGTGCTCGTCGGGTGCGCCCCCCTGCAGGCAGGCACCCGCCGGCGGCTCCGCGCCGCCGACGACCGGATCGACCGGCGGGGGCGGGCGGGGAAACCGATGTCGCCGACCGGTGAATCGAGGATGCGGCATGGTGTGGTATCGGGACTGTCGCCCCACTATAATCGACTTTCGCGCAAAAACGCGGGACCGGCGACTCGGCGTCGGTCGCACAGTCGGAAGCCACTCGATCCGAGGGGGGAGACGGGCATGTTCGAATCACACAGGTTGTGCCGATCGATGGTTGCGGTCGTCGCGCTCGCGATCGCTTCGGCGGTCCCGGCGTCGGCCCAGAACAGCGCCCGCGTGTTCGGTGTCATCACCGACCGCGGCGGCCAGCCGGTCGCTGGCGCCACCGTCACGCTGGAGTTCGCCGGGGGGCTCACCCGGAGCTTCGAGGTGACGACGGACGAGGCAGGGGAGTTCCTGCAGATAGGCCTCGCGCGCGGCCCCTACACCCTCACCGCGACCAGGGAGGGTGTGGGCCTCAACCGCGTGGCCATAGACTTGGTGGTGGGGCAGGAGCTGGAACAGAACCTGACGCTGTTGACGGTCGAGGAGATCTACCGGGACAGCCTGTCGGCAGATGAACGGGCGGCGTTCGACGCGCGGAACGTCACCACCGACGCCTTCGAGCAGGGGCTCGCGGCGGCCCGGGGCGGCCAGCTCGATGCGGCGGTGGGGCACCTCCGGAACGCGCTGGAGGCGACACCGGACTGCGCCGAATGCCAGCGCAACCTGGGCATCGTCCACGGCCGGATGGAGGCCTATGCCGAGGCGGAAACGGCCTTCCGCGCGGCGCTGGCCCTCGACCCCGAGAACGCCGAGACCTACGACGGCCTGGCCGAGATCTACAACGCGCAGCGGCGGTTCGACGACGCGGCCGAGGCCAGTGCGGCGGCGGCCCGGCTCTCGGGCGGCGGCGGGGCCGACAACCCCACCGCGGTCTTCGACCAGGGCCTCATCTTCTGGAACGCGGGCCGCCTCGACGAGGCCCGGCAGCAGTTCGAGCGCACGCTGCAGCTCGACCCCGAGCACGGCGAGGCCCACTACTGGCTCGGCATGGCGAACCTGAACGGCGGCCAGATGGCCGAGGCGGCGGCCGAGTTCCAGATCTACCTGGAGCGCGAGCCGAACGGCCGGTTCGCGGCGACGGCCACCGGCATTCTCTCGTCGATCCAGCCGTGACGAGAGCGGTCCTGACCGACGGCCGCAACGCCGCGGCACGGTGGCGCCGGCGGTCGTCGCCGTTCTCCAGGGCCGGAGGAGGAATCACGCCACAGGGAGGAGCTTGGAACAAACATTGCGCGATGCATTAGTCCGTCCGTCGTGGATTCCCCCTCTAGAGGAGGCAAGCATGCGGAGACTCATAGCGTTGCTGGTCACCGTCGCACTGGTGCTCGGCGTGACGGCCACGTTCGCCCTCGCTCAGGTAGGTCGAACGGAGCTTCGTGGTCGGGTAACCGATGAACAGGGTGGTGTCCTTCCGGGGGTCACCCTTCTCATCACGAACCAGGACGACGGCACGTTCCGTGAAGTCCTCAGCTCGAGTGACGGCACTTACTTCGCGGCGCAGCTGTTGCCCGGCACCTTCACGGTCACCGCGTCCCTGCCGGGCTTCTCGATTAGCGAGCGGACCGACTACGTGCTGACCGTCGGCGCGACGACCGACCTCGACATCGTCCTGACCGTCGGCGGTATCGAGGAGACCATCACGGTCTCGGGTCAGACCCCGCTGGTCGACCTGACCTCCGCCGAGGTGGGGGGCACCGTCCAGGCCGACGAGCTGGTGGAGCTGCCCCTGGTGAACCGGTCCGCGTTCGCCGCGATCGCGACGCTGCCGGGCCTTCAGTTCAATCCGTCGGCGTCGCAGGGAAACGACTCGATCATCGCCAACGGGCAGACCGGGGCGGCGAGCACACTGAACACCGACGGCGCGAACAACGCCGACTCCACCAGCGCGGGCGCGGGCGGCAGTCAGGTGAAGGTGGCGATCGAGTCGGTCTCGGAGTTCCAGGTCATCACCAACCAGTTCGACGCCGAGTTCGGCAGGGCGAGCGGTGCCATCATCAACGCGGTGACGAAGCGGGGCACCAACCAGATCACCGGCGCCGCCTTCAGCTACAGCACGTCCACGGCGATGACGGCGACGGACTTCCTCACCCAGCAGGCGGGCAACGACAAGCCCGAGAACAGCAAGTACGAGTTCGGCGGCGTGGTGGGCGGCCCGGTCGTCCGCGACAGGGCCCACTTCTTCACCAGCCTGGAGCGGCGGCTCACCAAGCCCGGCCGGACGCGCATCTTCAACAGCCGCCCCGACTTGAACCGCACGTCGAACGAGGACTGGCAGGCGTGGAACTACCTGCTCCGGTATGACCAGCAGCTGAGCGCCAACCACTCGTTCGCCGTGCGGCACCTGCGCGAGCTGAGTCCGGAGCTCAACACCTTTGCGTCGACCCTGCGGACGATCAACGCGACCTCGGAGAACGACGACGACGAATGGATGATCGTCGGGAGCGCCACCAGCGTCCTCGGGAACAACGTGGTCAACACGGTGCGGGCCATGCGGAGCGAGGAGCGGTTCGCAGGCGGGGCTTCCCAGTGGGTCGCCGCGGGCGGACCGACGCTCAGAACCGGCGTGATGCGCGACCTGCCGCCGGGGTACTACACCAGCAGCTACCAGGACAACATCGACACCACCTCGGGCGGCCGCGACGACTTCCAGTGGCAGTTCACCAACACCACGTCGTGGTTCATCCCCGACAAGATGGGCGACCACGACGTCAAGTTCGGCGGCAGCTGGAACATGAACGCCATCTCAGACTTCAGCGAGAACCACCTCGGCGGGCAGTTCCGGATGGCGAGCGAAACCCTTCCCTTCGACGTCGACAACCTCTTCACCTACCCGGACCGGCTGCGGATTCGGGTCGGCGACCCGAACGGGCGGTTCTTCGATTACCCCGGCGACAGCCTGGAGCTGTTCTTCCAGGACAAGTGGACGCTCAACGAGCGATGGACCCTCGGGCTCGGCGTCCGATATGACGCCGAGCGGCTGCGCGGGAAGCTGATGTCCAATCCGCTGATGCCGCCGGGCGAGGATCCGCGGGACTGGGACAACTTCTCGCCCCGCCTGTCGGTCGCCTACGACGTGGAGGGCGACGGCCGGTCGGTCATGCGAGTCGGCTATGGCCGCTTCTACGACCGGACGCTCCTGAGCGGGCTCGACAACGTCCTGCAGGATCCGGCCACCCAGTCGTCGTTCGATGTCACCTTCCCGCGGAACTTCAACCGGGACCCCAACCCACGGCTCGGGCTGCCGGCGACCGATCCGGAGCTCCTGGCGGCGACCATCATCGTGAGGCCGGGCGACCCGCTGTTCTCCCAGTGTCCTCCGGACACCGGCAACCCCACCAACGGGTGCGTGCTCGTGAACCATGACTGGGTCGCCGCCAATTTCTCGGGGGCCGAGCAATTGAATCAGGCGCGTGTCTACCTCGACAACGAGCGGCGGAACCAGCCCTGGTTCCACCAGTTCACGGTGGGCTACGAGCGCGAGCTGATGCCGACCCTGTCGGTCTCGGCCGACTACATCCTGATGCGGGGCCGCGACCTGCTCAACCGGATCAACTACGTCGCGCCGCTTCGGGATGGGACGGGCCAGTCCGACCCGCTGACCTACTACGACGTGGGAGGCGCCTTCGGGGGGCAGCGGGTCGAGGACCGGATGGACACGGTGTTCTATCCCGGGGGTGCCCTCGATCCCCTCACGGGGTTCCCGCTCGCGGGGACGTTCATCAACCGGGTGCTGTCGATCGAGAGCGTCGGACGGTCGTCATACGATGCGCTGAACCTTGCCGTAGAGAAGCGCTACTCCGACAGATGGGGCGCCCGCCTGTCGTATGCGCTGGGGCACTCTCACGGAAACTCGTTCGAGCAGTACGGCACCAACGGGCCGAGCCTCAACGGCGTCCAGAGCCAGGTGCTCGGCGAGCTCAACATGGCCGAGAACTGGCAGGATGCGGAGACCGACCGGCGGCACATCCTGACGCTCAGCGGGAACACCGAGCTCCCGGGCGGGATCACGGCCGCCGCCATCTTCCGCTACATGAGCGAGCTGCCGTTCACGATCTACAACAGCACGATCGACATCAACCGCAACGGCTCGCTCTGGGATCCGCTGCCGCCGGGGATGTACAGCGGCACCGGGGCGAACCCCATCACGGTGGAGCAGACCCGGGGCAGTTGCGAGCTGATCAACGCGGTCGGGTGCCAGGCTGCGGCGCGCTCGGCCGACTACATCCAGCTCGACCTCCGGTTCGGTTATCGCTTGCGCCCGCGCGTGGCGGAGACGCTGGACATCTACCTGGACGTCATCAACCTGACCAACCGCACGAACTGGAACCCGGCCAACGGGAACCAGAACAGCGGTTCCTTCTTGAATTACACGTCGCTGCGGGGCGGCGGGTTCCCGCGTCAGGCGAACTTCGGCATCCGCTACGGCTTCTAGGCGGGGCTGACGTTCCGGGGTAGGCTGGGCCGGGAGCGAGGAGCTTCCGGCCCAATCGATTACGCGTTTCAGGCGGGCCGGGCGCCGGCGGACCGGATGCTGAAATCCGGCCGGCGGTGCCACCCGTCACGAAGCGAGGGCCGGGCGCCGAGCGCTCGGCCCTTCTCGTTCGATAGCAGCTGGTTGGGCGGCAATCGGAGCCGCAGGCGACGATTTCCGGGCTAGGAGTCTGCGCCGCAGAAATCGATGCGACAATTGTAGACGAGCCGACGACGAGAGGGGACTTGATGTCGACAACGTTTCGCCCCTACGTGCCGGAGCAGTCGCTGTTGTTGCCGCCCGATGTGCGGGAGTGGCTGCCCGAAGGTCACTTGGCGCACCACATCAGCGATCTGGTTGACGGTCTGGAGCTGACGGCCTTCTACGCGCCGTACGAGGGGGACGGTCGGCGCAACGCGCCGTACGAGCCTCGGATGATGGTGAAGGTGCTGCTCTACGCGTACGCGACGGGGGTGTTTTCGTCGCGGGGGATCGCGAAGAGGCTGGAAGAGGACGTCGCGTTCCGGGTGCTGGCGGCGGGCAACTTCCCGCAGCACCGGACGGTCTGCGAGTTTCGCCGTCGTCACTTGGCCGATTTCAAGCGGCTGTTCGTCGAGGTGGTCGGTCTGGCGCGGGAATTGGGTCTGGCCCGGTTTGGGAAGCTGTCGGTCGACGGGACGAAGGTGCGGGCGAATGCGAGCAAGCGCAAGGCGATGAGCTACGGTCGGATGCAGGAGGAGGAACGGCGCCTGGCGGGCGAGATCGACGCACTGTTGCGTTCGGCGGACGCGACCGACGTGGCCGAGGACGTGCGGTTGGGGCCGGAGGTCCGGGGCGACGAGTTGCCGGCGGAGTTGCGGCGACGGGAGGACCGTTTGGCGGCGATCCGGGCGGCGAAGGCGCGGTTGGAGGCGGCGCAGCGGGCGGCGGACGACGCGCGGGGCCGGCAGCCGGGGCAGACCCGGAACCCGAAGGGAGGCCGGCCGTACAAGCGGGCGTATGGTGAGCCTGACGAGAAGGCGCAGAGCAACTTCACGGACCCGGAAAGCGGGATCATGAAGACGAGCAACGAGGGCTTCCAGCAGTGCTACAACGCGCAGGCGGCGGTGGACGCGGAGCACCAGTTGGTAGTGGCGACGGATGTGACGGCGAACGCGAGCGACCAAGGCGGGTTGCCGGTGTTGCTCGACCAGGTCGAGGAGCGGTTCGACGTGCAGCCGGCTACGTTGCTGGCCGATGCGGGGTACTGCAACGAGCGGGACTTGGCGGAGCTGGAAACGCGGGGCGTTGACGGGTATGTGGCGACGGGCCGGGAGGACAAGCAGGGCGCTGCCCGCAATCTGAAGAAGCACCCGGCGACGGGCCGCATGGTAGAGAAGCTGTCGACGCCGGCGGGCCGGGCGGTGTATGCGGAGCGGAAGTGGTTGTCGGAGGCGCCGTACGGCTGGATCAAGCACGTGCTGGGGTTCCAGCGCTTCAGCCTGCGTGGACTGGCGAAGGTGCGGGGCGAGTGGGACTTGGTGTGCCTGGCCGTGAACGCCAAGCGCCTGCATGTGCTGATGGCGGCGTAGCGGGGACCGATCCGGCTCCACTGACTGAGAAATCGATCACGAATCGCAGCGTTTGGGCCGTGTACGGCCTGTTCTTCGGTTCCGTGCCGCCGGTTGGTCGAGAATCACCTGCTCGTCGGCCGGCGGCCTACGCCCGACGCCGTGCGTCACGACGCAGACCGCCGGGGTTCCGCGAACTCCTGCGGCGCAGACTCCTAGCCTTGGCCGCCGACCTGCAACCGGTTGATCACCCGCTCGGTCTCGAACGCCTGGCGGGCGATCTGCTCGAGAACCCGCCTCTCGACGCCGCTGCGCACGGAGCCGACGAGGAGCACCTCTCCCTCGTGGACGAGAATGCGGAACGGCGAGTCGGTCAGCAGCAGGTATTGCGCGAACACCGGATGCCGGCGCACCCGCTGCGCGATGAGCTGGCGCAGGTCGCGGTCGCGGCGCGACGCCGACTGGACGAAGATCTCGAGGACGATGTCCTGGACGCCGGGAATGCGGGCGATGCGGTCGAACAGCTCGCCCGGCTTGTCCCGGTCCGGAGTGACGCTGCCGTTGAGGGTGACGACGCCGTCGACGACCCCGCCCCCGACGTAGTCCCAGATGGTGTTGTACCGATAGCCCCGAATCGCCGCGCCGACGTCCCGGGCGATCGCGTCGTCGTCCTCCCGGCCGGGAACCGTGAGCTCGCTCGCGACGGTGTCGACGCCCTCGATCTCGAGGACCCGGTCGATCGCCCGGGTCTTGACCCACAACGTCGGCACCTCGCCCGCCAGCGTGACCTCGGCGCCGTCGACGCGGTAGTCGACGCGCCGCAGGTCGGCCTCTTCACGCAGCGCCGCGCCGACCTCGGCGAGGATGGCGGCCGGACGCTGCGCGGCCGACGTCGCCGGGGGCGCCGCGGTCATGCCGGGCAGGGCCAGCAGGACGGCCAGCCCCGTGCGCGCAATCATCGTCCCCCCGCGGCGGCGGCGCTCGCGGCCGGGCTCAACGTATAGGACGTGCGCGACTGCACCGACACGCCCTCTCGGGCGACGGTCACGTCGAGGGTGCGGCGGCGTTGGGTCGGATCGGGGTTGGTCGTATAGTAGCCGAGCACATAGTAGTCGCTCGTCTCCGCGTCGATCTGGCGAAGCATCCCCTCGAAGTTGTTCGTGTTGACGATCGAGATGCCGCCGGTCAGCTCGGCCAGCGTGCGCAGGCTGGAGCGCGCCGCCAACTGATACTCGCGCCAGGCTTCGAGCGGCACGTCGAAGTCGATGTCGGGGCTCGACACGAGACCGCGCGGATCGAGCGTGTAGAACGTCGTGTTGGTGCGGTTGGCGGCGTCGGCGAGCTCGGCCATCTCGCCGACCAGCTCCCCGTCGGAGAACACCGCGCCCTGGCGCTGAATCCTGTCGAAGGGAGCCAGCCGCCCCTGCATCTCGGGGTCGTTCGCGGCGAGATCGAGCGGCCGCTCGCGCAGGAACCGATCCGCCCGGTTGCTCCGGCTGAATCGCTGCAGCTCGAACGGGTTGAGGTCGTAGCCGGTGCTGACGTAGAGCAGGACCTTGCGCCGATCCTGGACCGCTTCGAGGTTCTCGAGGAGGGTGTTCACGGTGAAGAACGCGCGATGCGCGCGCCAGCGCAGCTCCGCCGGCCCGTCCCGCCCGTCCTGCACGTCGTGGATCAGCTCGCGAGGGGTCAGGCCGGTGCCGATGATGCCGTCGACCGAGGCCTTCACCAGCTCGCGGTCGTAGGTGAGGTCGATCGCGGTCCCCGCCGAGTCGTTCGAGATCAGCCCGACGAGATCGCCGTCGTGCACCAGGATGTCGGCCACGTCCTTGATGAAGTGCCGGACCCGGGGCGTGGCCTGCGGCTCGAGGTGCATCGCATCGACGAAGAAGATGAAGATGCGCCCCGCGATCTCGTTGCGGGCGCGGGCGGTCGGCAGGATGATGCCCTCCTGCACCGCCGGACGCGGCGCGAGCTGGTTGAAGACCCGGCCGCCGTGCACCAGCACGAGCGAGGCGACCTCCTGGGGCACGCCGTCCTCCTCGATGCGGAAGTCGGCCGGCGTCAGATTGGCCACGAAGACGCCGTCGGCGTCGCGCACGATCACGTCGGTGCGAATCAAGGTGACGCCGGAACGGAAGGTCCCCGGCTGCGGAGGCGGACGATCGGAGGCGACGGAGGACTGCCGGCGCGTCTGGGCCTGCGGGGCCGCGACGATCCCCGTTACGAGGACAAGGATCGACAGCCCCAGGCCCACGCGCGTCCAAGACGACGGAGTGTTGCGGACTTGACGCATGGGGATATCCACCTCTCTGTCGAGACGGGTACCATGTTAACCCGTCTTCTCCGCAGGTCAACCGGGCGGCCCGGCCTCCCGACTTCCTTGCCGCTTCGGCTCCGGACCGGAGCCGCCAAGCCTCCCGCCATGGTGTCACTCCCGCTCCGGAACCCCCGGGCTTGCGCTCGTCCCGCCGGCCCGGCGCCCGGCGAAGAACGTCCGCATCGACGCCGTGCACCTGTCACTCCCGCTCGGGGCCCCCCGGCTTGTCGCGCTCGTTCCCGCCGGTCCGCCGCTCGGCGAAGAATGTCCGCATCAACACGGTGCACTCGGGCTCGAGCACGCCGCCGGCAACCTCGACCCGGTGGTTCAGCGCGGGGTGGTCGAGCACTCCCATGACCGAGCGCACCGCACCCGCCTTCGGCTCGGCGGCGCCGAAGACGAGCCGGCCGATGCGGGCGTGCACCAGCGCGCCGGCGCACATCAGGCACGGCTCGACGGTGACGTACAGCGCGGCGCCGGTCAGACGGTAGTTGCCGACGGTGCGGGCGGCGGCGCGCAGGGCGACGATCTCGGCGTGCGCGGTCGGGTCCGTCGCGTGAATCGGCTGGTTGCTGCCGCGTCCGACGACGGCGCCGTCGAGCACGACAACGGCGCCCACCGGTACCTCGCCCCGCCCTCGCGCCAGCCGCGCCTCGGCGAGCGCCTCGCGCATCCATCGTGCGTCGGCGGCCGACCACCCTCCGGTCACCGGCCCGCGTCCCCGCGCGGCGTTGACGGATTCGATTCGCCCATGCTCGCTCCCGAGCCTCGCCCCGACGAACGCTCGTACGTGCGAACGGGGCGCCCGCCTGCGCGGGCCGCCCCGTCCTGTCCTCCCCGACATCGGCCTTATCCGGTCACCGTCGGGTCGGACTCTCGTCAATCCCTTCCCCTTGCGCCGCAGGAGTCTTCGCGCCAGCGAAACTCCAACGCGACCCAAGGTCGCGCCGCGACACGCCAGGTCGCGCCGCTGCTACTGGGTTGGGCTCTCGTCGATCCACACCCGGATGCGGGCCTCCGGATGGTCGACCTGGACCATCTCGCCGCGCAGCGAGCTGAGCTCCTGGATGGCGGCGCGGACGTCGAGGGTCTCCCCGGTGCCGGACAGCAGCGCGTCGACCACGCTCACCGGCACGCGGACCTGCACCTCGCCGATGACGCCGCGGTCGCGGTCGCGCCCGGCGTCGCCGTCGTGATCGCCATCGTGATCGCCGTCGCCGTGCTCGGCGCCATCCTCATCGGCGTCGCCCTCGTGCTCGGCGTCCTCGTCGTCCGTCCCCGTGACGTTCACCAGAATGGTGTCGCCCTCCCGGGCGACGCGGATGTTCTGGCGCCCCTCCTGGATGTTGGCGAACTCGACGTCGCCGGCCCCGCGCATCTGGTTCCACACCTCGCGAATCGCCACCACCGGAATCTCGCGCTGACCGCCGAGCTGAAGCTGGCCCTCGCTGTCGACGATGGCCTCCGGGGCCAGGGCCAGCGCCGCCTCGATGGCGGCCAGCGGCAGGTTGAGGTTCATGTTGGCCCGCTCGCCGGTCATGTCGAGGTGGATCCAGGGCTGCGGGTCCTGCTGCCCCTGGGCGGCGTGGAGGCCGATGGCCGCCCCGGAAGCCACGAATGCCGCCATCACCGCCAGCGCCGTCCGCCCGGCCGTCTTCGACTTGATCACTGTGCCCCTCCCGCGTTCCAGATCATGCTGCACGGCCGGTCGTGAACCGCGTGCGTCGTCCGTTCGCCCGGGGCGGTCGGTCCCGGCCATGCCGCCGCCCGCCCCGCGCACCTGTCCGATGTATACGGCGGGCCAGACGGAAAGGTTCACTGTCCTTGCGGCGGGACCCGCGCGACGGTTCACCGACGTCGGCGGTCAGAGCGACAGGTTCAGCACGACCCGCGCGGTGCGCGGCAGCGACGGGTGGAAGTGGATGTCCTCGACCCCGTCGAGGGGCTCGCCGGGCAGCCGCGACAGGTAGAAGTAGTCGATGTCGGACACGTCGCTGTTCAGCAGGTTGAAGCCCTCGAGGGTCACGGTCATGCGCTCGTTCACCCGCAAGCCGAGCTCGCCGTTCCAGATGGTGGTGGACGCCGAGAGGATGGTGGCGTCCTCGATGAGGGGGCGGGGGCCGAAGTGGCGCAGCCGGACGCTCCCGAACACGCGGCGGCCGGGCTCGACGGTGAGGGCGCCGCCCACGACCCGGTCGAGGGCGCCGGGAATGAAGCTGCCGGCGGGATCGAAGTCGGAGAACCGCGCCCGGGAGAACGACAGGTCGACCTCGCCGGTCATCCAGGGCGTGAAACGGGCGTAGTTGGTCCACTCGACGCCCCAGCGGTGGCTGGGCCGGCTCGCCTCGGTGATGCCCGCGTCGCCCACGAACAGCAGCTCGGAGTCGAACGAGAGGTACCACAGGGCCACCGTCGTCTGCAGCCCGGGCAGGGCCACGGTGCGGAAGCCCACCTCGCCGCCGCGGGCGGGGACCAGGGGATCCTCGCGGTCGACGGGGTCGCCGCTGACCGGATCGACGCGGACGGTCGCGGCCCGGGGGTCGTTGCTGTGGAACCCGCGGCCGTAGTTCAGGTAGATCTCGCTACCGCTCCACGGCCCGAGCACGGCGGTGAGCTTGGGGCTGACGAGGGCGGCGTCGCCGGTCCCCGAGTTCAGGGGGTTCTGCGCGATGACCTCGTAGCGGTAGAGGTCGCCGCGCATGCCCAGGGTGGTCCGGAACACCGGGTTCCACTCGATCTCGCTCTGGGCGAACAGCCCGACCGACGTCTGCCCGACCGCGTCGTCGCGGATGGTGTTGGTGCGGCGCCGCCGGACGGTGTTGTAGAGGCCGATGGTGCTGGCCGCATCGTTGCGCAGCGAGACCCCCACCGACGACTCGGCGGCCCGGTTCAGGACCCGGCCCAGGCGGCGGTGCACGACCCTGGCCCCCGAGCTCCAGCGGCGTCCTTCCTGCTCGACCTGATCGCCGTCCACCGGGTTGTCGAGGAAGTAGGTGAAGTTCTGGAACAGGTTCAGCGCGCCGCGCAGGGCGTACGCGGTGACCCGCGTCGACTGGTTGGCGCGCGACCGGATCCCGTCGAAGGCCAGCGTATAGCGGTAGGCGCCGCCCGCGTCGCTGTCGTCGATGTTGCCGAACCGGGAGATCAGGCCCTGCTCGACCGCGCGCCGCGGAATCTGGTCGGTCGAGTTCCAGTCGCCGGAGTAGCCCATCGCGGTCAGCGAGAAGGCGTTCTGGCGGTCGCCGCGGCTGTACCGCAGCACCGCGTTCGCCTTCCGCATGTTGTCCTTCAGCTCCCACGGGCCGTCGTTCCTGCCGAGCTCGAGGGCCATCAGCAGGTCTCCGCCGCCCACCTGCGGGGACACCGCGCCGAGGGCCCGCCCCCAGCCCTGCCCGCCGGTGCTGAGGCTGAACAGGGGCCGGTCGAGCCGGTTGACGTAGCTGATGTTGGCCGACCCCGCGGCCGAGAAGTCGCCGTGCTCGGCGAAGTACGGGCCCTTGGTGTACTGCACGCCGCTCACCAGCTCGGGAATGAGCTGGTTCACGTCGGTGTAGCCGTGGGCGTGGGCCCCCGACGACTCGTTCAGGGGCACGCCGGCGAGGGTGGTGGCGAAGTCTGACCCGTGGTCGAGGTTGAACCCGCGCAGGTAGTACTGGTTGGCCTTGCCCTCGCCGCTGTGCTGGCTGACGACGAACCCGGGCACCGACTCGAGGACCTCCCCCGGGCGCATGATGGGGCGCGCCTCGAGCTGCGCGGCGGTGACGGCCCCCACGCTCGCCGAGCTCGCCACCCCCACGAGGTTCTCGCGGGGGTTGTCGAGGTCGGCGATGTTCCGGAACGTGCGGCTCCCGGTGACGACGACGTCGGCGGTGATGCCGAGGGCGAGCTGCACGTCGACGGTGACCGGCTCTCCCGCCGTCGCCGTGAAGCCGACGCGGCCGGTCGAGAAGTTCACCAGCCGCACCACCACCGTGGCCGCGCCCGCCGGCACGCCCTCGACCCGGTACCGGCCGGTGTCGTCGGTCACGGCGGTCAGGTCGCCGGCCGCGGTTTCGACGACCACCGACGCGCCGGGCAGCACGCCGCCGGTGTCGTCGCTCACGACGCCGGTGACGACGCCCGGCGTCTGCGCGAGCGCCGGAACCGACGCCGAGAGCAGCGCGGCAACCAATGCCGGCATGATCGTGCATGCGCGCCGGCGACCTCTCGCGCTCCATTCCCCGCCCACGCCCTGGAACACCGTGTCCTCCAACGCCGAGACCTCCGTCATGCCGACGGGCATGCGAGGACTCGACGAGGAAGCACTATGCGCGAAGACGGCGGGAGACGTTACTGAAGAGTGCCTGAAGAATTCCTGAACGCCTACAGCGACGCGGCGAAGTGTTCCGCGAGGGCGTCGGCGGTCGCGCGGTTCCAGGTCTCGTTGACGCCGACGAGGACGCGGCCGTCGGCGCCGGGGCGCCCCAGATCGACGCCGCGGCCGCGCAGCCGGGCGCGGAAGCCGGCGGGGTCGGGGGCGGACACGCGCAGCCGGAAGAGATTGGTGGGGGCCGGCATCCGCTCGACCGCGAACGCCTCGTGCCGGGTCACCCGCTCGATGAACGCCTCGGACACCTCGACGGCCCGGCGGAAGCGGCCCACGAAGCCCGGCACGTGGTGCAGGGCCACCGCCGCGAACGGCCAGGCGCCGGGCAGCCCCGCCCCGAACATCCTGCGCGTGTGGTACATGTCGTCGAGCAGGGCCCGCGGCCCGGCCAGGATGGCGCCGGACACCGAGTTGAAGTACTTGTAGAGCGAGACGTACACGGTGTCGAAGGGGCGCGCGTACTCCGCCACGTCGACCCCGGTACAGGCGCTCTGCAGGAAGAGGCGGGCCCCGTCGAGGTGCAGCCGGATGCCCCGGGCGCGCGCGAACGCGGTCACCCGGTCGAGCTCGGCCTGGTCGAACCGCTCGCCGAAGCGCCGGCGCACCGGGGTCTCGACGGAGATCACCGACACCGGCCTCGACACCCGGCCGCCGGCCGTGCGGTCCATGACCTCTTGCACCTCTTCGAGGGTGAACGTCGCCCGGCCCGGCGCCAGCGGCATCAGGGTGATGCCGCTCAGCGTCTGCACGCAGTCGCCGGAATCGTTGAACAGGTGGCTCTCGGCCTGCAGGATGGCCCGGCCCCGGCCCCCGGCGAGCCCCCGCACCGCGAGGTGGTTGGCGAGGGTCCCCGTCGGCATGAACACCGCGCGCTCTTTCCCCAGCAACGCGGCGAAACGCTCCTCGAGCTCGCCGACCACGCCGCCGTTCGAGTAGCTGTCGCGGGCGATGCGCCCCTCGTCGGCGAGCCGGCTGAGCAGCCGGCCCTGGTCGGCCGGCGTCACTCCCAGGCCGTCGCCGGACATCCGCACCCGTCCGGCGCCCGGCTCGGCCGCGGCTCCCGGCCGGACCCCGCCACCCTGGCCCGCGGCGAGGCCGGGCGCGAGCGCGCCGGCGCCGAGGCCGAACGCGCCCGTCTGCAGAAACCGCCGGCGGCCGATGGATGTGCCGTTACGAGTCATGGCGTTGCTCCTGCTACTCCGGCGGCAGCCGGTACGCCAGCAGCCGTCCCGGCTGGCCGCTGCCGCTGGTGGCGACGACGATGTACTGCACGCCGTCGAGCACGTAGGTCATCGGCGAGCCCGACTGGGGCGCCGGCATGTAGATCTCGCCGACCTCCTCGCCGGTCATCTTGTCATAGGCGCGCAGCATGGCGCCGGGCTCGCCCGACGGGGTCGTGAACATGCCCCCCTCGCCGGCGATGACCAGAGTCTTCGTGTTCAGCGTCCCGATTCGCCCGACGCGCCCCGTTCGGGGAATGTCGACGCCCTCCAGCCGGGGATGGTTCCGGATGTTGTCGGGGGTCTCGCCGTGCGGCACCTGCCACACGATCTCGCCCCGGTTCAGATCGATGGCGGTAATCCGGCCCCACGGCGGCTTGATGAGGGGAATGCCGTCGATGGTCAGCGACGCCTCGGCGGCCGAGATCTCCGAGGCGCGCCCCCGGATGAAGTTCATGTCCGACCGCTCGGGGTCGTTGACGAGCCCCAGCGACACCACCTGCGTGTAGCTGTACAGGTAAATGATGCCGGTCTCAGGATCGTACGAGGCGCCCGGCCAGTTGGTGCCGCCCGCCTGCGACGGCAGCATCAGGGTGCCCCACGGCCCCTCCGGCACCGAGACCGTCGGCGGCGTGAAGATGGGGCCGATACGGTGGTTCGCCGCGATGCGCTCCGCCTCGGCCCGCAGCTCGGGCGTGAAGTCGACGAGGTCGTCGACGCTCACCCCCTGCCGGTCGTAGGCGGGAGGCTTCGTGGGATACGGCTGGGTGGGAGCCAGCCGCTCGCCCGGCACGTTCGAGGCCTCGACCGGACGCTCCTCGATGGGCCAGACGGGCTCGCCGGTGACCCGGTCGAAGACGTAGAGCCAGGTCTGCTTGCTGGGCTGGGCGATGGCCTTGATCTCGCGCCCGTCCACCGTGATGTCGACCAGGATCGGCGCGCAGGGCAGGTCCCAGTCCCACACGTCGTGGTGGATGAACTGGTAGTACCACAGGCGGTCGCCGGTCTCGAGGTCGACGGCCACGAGGCTGTCCGAGAACAGGTTGTCGCCGTGCCGGTGCCCGCCGTAGTAGTCGTTGGTGGGCATCTCGGTCGCGAAGTAGGCGATGCCGAGCTCGGCGTCGACGGTCATCTGGCCCCACACCCCGGTGTTGCCGGTGTAGCGCCACGAGTCGTTCAGCCAGGTGTCGTTGCCGAACTCGTCGGCGCCGGGCACGGTGTGGAAGATCCACTTGCGGTCGCCGGTGCGGGCGTCGAAGCCGCGGATGTGCCCCTTGACGTTCTGCATCGAGCGCGGCCGGCCGCCCGGCAGGTGCGCGGCCCCCACGACGATGGTGTCGCCGGCGACGATGGGGGCGGCGTGCAGCCCCACCTCGCCGGTGACGAGGTCGATGTCCTGGTCCATGTTCTGCTTCAGGTCGACGATGCCGTCGACGCCGAAGCGGGGCAGCCGGCGGCCGGTCGCGGCATCGAGGCCGACGAGCTGGTAGCCCGGGGTGACGTAGAAGATCTCGCCCGCCCCGCCGTTGTCGCGATACGTCAGCCCGCGCCCCGACAGGCGCCGCGGCGCCGCCGCGCCCCGCTCGCCCTCGTCGAGGCGGTGCGTCCACAGCAGCTCGCCGGTCGCGGCGTCGGCCGCGACGACCGCCCGCCGGGTGCCGGCCGTCGTGTACAGCACGCCGCCGACCATGAGGGGCGTCGACTGCAGGTTGTACTCGGGCTCGGGGCCGAAGTTGTCGGTGCCGAGCGTCCACGCGAGCTCGAGGTCAGCGAAGTTGTCGGCCGTGATCAGGTCGGCCGGCGAGTAGCGGGTGCTCGCGAGGTCGCCGCCGTAGGTCGGCCACTCGAGGTCGCCGGCCGGCTGGGCATGGGCGGCGGCTGCGAGCACGAGCAGGGCGAGGGTCCAACGCATCTGTCTGAATGGCACCAGTTCTCCTCCAGCGGTCGAAGCCTCTCCGGTGGTCGAAGCCCCTTCGCGGGCATACTATCGCCGGGAGGCGCCGCGTTCAACGACGGAGCGGCGCCCCATGCGGTCCGTCGAGCCCACCCCACGACGCTCGCCCGCCCTTCCCGGCCGTTCCTCCGTCCGGCCAATCCGCCGTCCAACCCGGACCCGGCGGCTCGCGGTCTGCGCCCGGGCCGCGCACCACCTGACCCGTGCCCGGTCTTCCGGGAATCCCGTCCCCGCGTAGGATACGATGGATACTTCGCGGCGGACGACGGCCGAACGCGCCCGGTCGGCACGCCGAGGAGAAGCACGCGATGACGCAGACGACAGTGCTCGGCAGGGTGGCGGCGGCCGCGCTCGAAATCGGTACGGGATCGTGAAGGGAGGAAGTGGCGCGCCCTGCAGGATTCGAACCTGCGGCCTCCTGGTTCGTAGCCAGACGCTCTATCCAGCTGAGCTAAGGGCGCGTCCTTTAGAATCAACGACTTACGGGTATTTCATCCGTACTGCCAGCCGGTACTGCCAGCCGAATCCCGTCCCGGACCGGGGCTGACGCCAGATCCGAACCCTGCAAACGCAGGATGGCTTCGGCCTGCTTCTTCAACTGCGGTGGCGCGTAGATCATCGTCGTCTCCGGATCCGTATGCCCGTACAGATCCTGGATGTCCGCCACATCCGAGCCCGTCCGACGAAGCCCCGTCGCGAAGGCGTGCCGGATCTGGTACACGGTGAACGCCGGGCGACCGGCCTTCCGAGCCGCGCGTTCCAGCGCTCGGTTCGCACTGGGGCAGGACCACTCCCCGTAAGCGCCGGCCGCCATGAACTCCCGGGCCGCATCCAGCCCTTCGCCGACCAGCGGAACCGCCGCCAACCGCCCGCCCTTTCCCCGCGGCACGGCGACGAACGGTATCGGCTCGTCGAGGCGGAAGTCCTCGGGCCTCAGGCGCCCCATCTGCGATGGCCGCATCCCCGTCCAGTGCATCAACCTTAAGCGTACTACGGTTTTGGACCCCGGCGTCAACTGCGACAGCACGTCCGCGATGTGATCGCGCTCGAGCCACCGCGGCCGGGGAGCCGGACGCGTGAACCGGACGAGGTCGACCAGCTCGGCCGCGGCCCGCCGGCCGTAGAGGACCTTCACCAGATTCGTCAGCGCGTCCCGTCGATGGTTGCACGCCGAGACGGACAGCGTCTCCCGCCATCTGCGCATCTGATCGTTCAGCGCCGCCATGTGCTGCGGCAGCGCGACGGTATTGAGGTGGCCGAAGCGGGCGGCCCACTCCCCGATGTAGTGCCGACGGTCCGCGATGCTCACGAGTTCGTTGCCGATCTGCCGGAGGTACCGAGACGCATCGTCGGCCAGCGTGTGCCGCTCGCCCACAGGGAGCGTCCGCATGCCGGCGCGCAGCTCGTCCCGGCGCGCCCGGATGGTCTTGAGGTGCGTGCCGGGCGGGAAACGGATCTCCCTTTGGACGCCGTTCACCTTGACCGTGGCGGCCAGGCCCCAACGATCCCTGTAGATCCCCCGGGCAACGCGGACGCGGCGGCGGGACTGCGAGTCGGGCCTTGCCTTCGTCGTTGGCTGTGGTGAAGTCGCATCTGATCCCGCCGCTTGGATTCGCCGCCGAGGCGTTGACGACCTGCCTCGAACACCCTTCTCCAATGCGCCATCCGCGCCTGTCGGTGCGGCGCCGCTGCTGTCGTGCATCGATCTCATCGGGTCACTTCCCTCACACGAACGTCCTGGCGGCCCACTTGACCTCCCCGACGATCCCGGCGTCAGGCGGCCACGCGCGATTCGGCCAAGTCAGCTTGTCCGGGTTGTCGCTGACGAGTTGCCAGACGCCCGCCGCGTCCCTGCCCGCGCGTTTGACGACAAGGCCTTCCTCGCTGTTCACGACGTAGATGCGGCCGAGGCGTCGGCGACGGCTGGCGTGGTTGACGAGGATCGAGCAGCCGTCTGCCAACGTCGGCTCCATGGACTCTCCGACGACCCCGAAGACACGGCAATCGCGGGCCACGAGTCCGTAGCGGGCGAGCCACGCCCTGCGGAACTTGAGGCGGCCGGTCACGCGCTCACCGTACGCGACGGGACCGCCGCCCGTAGACGCGGCAAGCACGTAGACACCGACATAGTCGCCATCGGCGCGAGTCGCGCCGAGCCCGTCAACGACATCGGGAAGTTGCCCGCCCGTGGCGGCGGCGAGGGCGCGCGCGAGCTGGCCGGCAGGGGTCGCGTCCTCGGTGAGTCCCCCGAGGTAGTCCGCCGACACATCGAGCATCCTCGCGGCAGCGGCCAGCTTGTCGAACGACAGGCGGGACTTGCCGTGCTCGACCATCGAGATCGCCTCCCGGCTGACGGCGATCCTGGCGGCGAGCTGCCGCTGGCTGAAGCCGCGTAGGGCACGGGCCGAGCGCAGGCGCTGTCCGACGATGCTCACGTACCAATGATAATCAATGATTACTGTTGACGTAACCCTTGCTGCCTCTAGGATTCTGGAGGCACTGATGGTCACTCCCACGCAGGCGATCACCGCCCGCATCGTGAGGCTCGGGCTGTCGCAACGCAGGCTCGCCGCGATGCTCGGCGTCAGTCAGCCCACCTTGAACGCCTGGCTCAACGGCTACACCCGGCCACCGGCCACATTCGTAGAGCAGGCCACCGAGGTTCTCGACGTGGTGGAGGAGGCGGAACGCGCTGCCGACGCAGCCCGGCAGGAGGTTCTGGCCCGCGTGCGCCAACAGCAGCCCTGCTCGATCGGAACGCAGGCCGCCAGGCACGTCGAGGCCCGCGGCGAAGGCGATCCGTCCGACTCGGACGTCGCCCCGGACGAGCTGCCCGACGTGTTGTTCCTCGGCGATCTGGCGACGCTGCTGCGCTGCCACCCCAAAACGATCAGGCGCCGGATCGAGGCGCGTGTGTTTCCGGTGGCGCCGATTCCGGGGATCGACCGCCGCCCGCGCTGGAGCAAGACGGCCGTGTTGCAGTGGCTCGCGACCGGCGGCAGCCTCCACAAGCCGGGGAGCAAGGCGAGGAGACGATGAGCCCGCCGCTCGAAGGGGCAGCACGGCGGCTAGCCGTTCGTGGCGACATCCCGGCCAGCCGCCCAGTCACGCGCCTGTTGGCGCGACCGGCGAGACCGTAGGCCGATGCCTGCTGATCGATTCCTGCACGCCCGGCTCGGTCACTCGGCAAAGGTGTCGAGCCTGTCCGACCTGGAGTACCGGGTGTGGACGACCTACCTGCTCGGCGCGGACGACTTCGGCGTGATGCGGGCGGCGGCCGTCGCGTTCCAGGCGGCGCATGACGCCCTGAGCCGGCGCCCGGCCAAGACGATCGACAAGTGCATCGAGCGCCTCGTGAAGACGGGCCTCGTGAAGGCGTTCGTCCACCAGGGCGCACGCTACGTCTATCAGACCGACTGGCAGGACTTCCAGCGGGTGCGGTATCCGCTACGCACGCTCCATCCGCTGCCGGCGGCCGCCGAGGTCAGCCGGCGCACGCAGCACCTGTGGTCGGTACATCCGGGCGGCGTGAAGGTGCCGCCGCTTTCGAAGACGTCCGGTGCGGCCCTGCCGTTCGTCCGGAAACCACCCGTCGGGACCCCGCACGACCGTGACGACGTCACCCGTCCGGGAGCATTGCCGGAGGATTCCCGGAATTCTCCTGGAATGTTCCCGGAAAGTTCCCGCACGACTTCGGGAATCTTCCCGTCTCACGCGCGCGGCTGCGAAACGGCTAACGGCTCACGGCTAACGGCTGACCTGGAAGAGGGGGGTCTGGGGGGAGAGGGTCCGGACGCGGTCGCGGCGCGCGCGGCGGTGTTCATCGAGCGGTACCGGGCGGATCTCTATCCGCGCCATCGGGGCGTCGCGTATGCGCCGACGCGGGCAGTCGAGGCGTCGGACGCGGAGTCGGCGCGCCGACTGTGCGCAGCCTACGGCCCAGAGGAGCTGGAGGGGCTGGCGGCGCGGTTCCTGACGACCGAGGGAGACCGGTTCCTGGAGGGCCGAACACGGACGGTGTCGATGCTGCTGTCCATGGCCCCCGCCCTCGCCGAGCAGCTCCGGGCCGGCGCTGGCGGGACCGAGGCCCGGTCCGCGGATCCGCGCGCGGCGTACGACGCAGCCATCGAACGGGCGAAACCATGACGGCAGGATGCGAACGGTGCCGGCACACGCCGGGCTGGGAGGAGACGGAGGTCGAGGGCGTGCCGCGGTTGCGGCGGTGCGCGTGCTGGGATCGTGCCCATGCCTTCGCGCCGTCGGTGCCGCGGGAGTTCCGTGACGCGCACTGGGCCACGTGGCAGGAGACCGCCGACAACCGCCACGCAATGCGCGCGGGCCGCCAACTGCTGGCCGCCGGGGACGACGGACTGGACCTGTACCTGTGCGGTCCGGTGGGCAGCGGCAAGACGCGCCTGGCATGCACTGTGCTCAACGAGGCGTGGCGGTCGGACAAGCGGTCGGCGGCGTTCGTGCGGGTGCCGATGCTGCTCTACCGGCTCCAGCCGCGCGACGGCGTGGATCCGTTCGAGATGTTCGACCGGCTGATTGAGACCGTGCTTGTGGTGCTCGACGACCTCGGCGCGGAACGCGAGGCGGCAACCGACTACACGCGGCGGACGCTCTTGATGCTCTACGAGGCGCGGCACGACGCAGGTCGCCGCACCGTCTGGACGTCGAACCGAACGCCGCGCGCGATCGGCGAGTTCATGGGCGACGACAGGCTGGCAAGCCGGATCGCGGGCCGGTGCCGCATCGTTGCCCTGGAGGGCAAGGACTGGCGGCTGCGGCAACCCGACCCGCCCAGGGCGGCAAGAAACGCTGGCAGTGCCGAGCCCGGGACAGCAGGGGCGACATGATGCGACTGCCCTCGAGCCCGTCCGGCGTTGCGCCGCCGAACATCATCGCGGCCCGCCCGCCGGCGGGTGCAGACCCACGCGGCGCGTGTCGCGACCAGCTCGGACGAAGCGACCATCGCCCCGGCCATGACGCGCACACGTGGCGGCGCTCGTTCGGCCAACGCCTCGACCGCCCCGTGGGGGACGTGGGGTCGTTCCGGTCCGTCGCGTTGCAGGACGGTGGTGCTCGGTTCGACGCACACCCGTTCGGCGCGCAAGGGATGTCGCGGCGGAACAGGACGGCTGGATCGAGCGCCGCCCAGCTCCCGGCCCGAGCACGCGTTCACGATGTCCGTGACCACGCGGGCCGGCGCCACGCCGACCGACACGCTACGGTGCGGATCGGGCCGACCGCACCACCGGACGCCAAGCCGCACGGCCAAGCCGGCCGAGGCCCGCACCACGTGCCGGTTTGCGGGCTGCGTGCGCCGCCGAGGCCCGTCGAGCCGGAAGGCGGCCGGGTGACTGGGCCCCATCCGGATTCGACGCGGAGTTGAAGGACCTCGTCGCGCGCCCCGGTCGGAGCAGACGCGTCGGGAGGAGAACCGTCGGGCGGCGGACCAGGCGCGCCGACTGGCAAACGAGCCGCTACGGCTGCCGCTCGATGAAGGCGCTCGTGCTAGACGCGCAGGTCGAGTACGTCAACGCCGCCGGCCGCGCGCGGCGCTCGAACGTCGAGGTGACGTCGGAGCGCTACCGCGCCCAGCCGATCCGAGCGAAGCCAAGAGCCGGGTTCCCGCTGGACGCCGCCTCGGCGCAACCCGCGCCGACGATGCGGCGGGTGCTCGGCGGCGAGAGCAACGGCCGCCGGGCCGGCGGACGGCTCGGCCAGCAGAACTAGGCGATCGAGCTGTGAGGCAGTGGGAGCTAGCGTGAGACTGACGGTGTCAACCGGGGGCGCTCCCGCCGCCACGCTGCAACCGAGTCGATCCGCCGACGGCGGCCATCCACGTCAGTTGGCCGAGTGCCGCCTGCCCATGGCGACGGGCAACGCCGCCGCCGCGGGCGGCAACCGTCGATGCGGGTGGCCCGTTTCACCTGACCGCGAGCGTACTCCAGCCAGTGAGGGAATCCATGTCCCACGACGACGGACCATTCGATCCCGACCCGGCCGCCGTGCGGCGGCGGCGCTACAGCATCCGGCGATCGGTCGCGATGTCCGAGTACATGCTCGGGCAGATTCGCGAGATCGCGGCGCTCAACGACATGAAGCCCGGCATCATCATGCGCAAGGCCCTCAACAGAGGGCTGCCCCTCGTGCGTGACGCCGAGCTCGCGGAACGCGACCGCCAGCGCCACCCCTGATGACCACGACTACGACGGGCCCCGAGCGCCACCGCGACCGCTACGGCGTCCACCCCGAGCCGGGCCGGCCCGTCGAGACGACGCGCGGGCGCACACCGCCGCGGAAGCCCACGCCCGCCGTCATTCGCGCAGTGAGTCGACCCGTTCGCCCGGACCATCCCCGCCTACGTGGGAACCATCCGAGGAGCCACGGAGTAGTCCAGACTGCTGCGAGTACCTCCTCCGGACGCGGTGTTGACCAAGTGTGCTAGGCTCCGGCCCAGCTGCCCGAGCTTCTTAGACAACGAACACGTCGCCCTTCCGCAGGGCGCGCAGGCAGACTGGAAGGCGAAGTCGTGGTAGAGGTCAACCGCGTCCACCCCGGCCGCCTGCAGGGCGTCGCGGTGCAGGTCCACGGGCTGGGAGCCGTCGGTCTTCAAGACACGGGCGTAACCGGTCAGCATGTGTCGCAAACGAGCGTTTGGGACATCAGGGCGCGGGCCGCTTCCGACGCGTCGCCTCCGTGTATCTCATGCCATGTCTCATTCAACGACGTTCTGCATACGTCAAGTAAAAGAGAATGGCACGGCGAACCATCCCGACCACCCGGCAGAGGTCGGGCCCTATTTGCCTGCCGCAACGCGAGGCGGACCTGCTGCGGAACTACACCCGGAGCGACGACCTGCCAGAACATCGGGGCTCGGCGACGCCCCCGAACAAGCTGGGCTTCGTACTGCAGCTGTGCGTCGTCCGCCAGCCCGGGCCGCCTTCTGGCTCCAGCCCCTCCCCCGGAGAACGTACCCCGAATACGACCTGGGGCAACCCAGACACGCAGAGCTCATGTATTCTTCAATCTTCTCTCATATTCCGCCATGCCGAACCTTGCAGCTCTCACGGCTGACGACGCAGCCACTATATTTGCGCTTTGTGCTATCCGTTCACACACTCGATCAACGGCCACGCCAGGCATTCTAACTACTTCCGCCTTTCCTGGTTCTCCACAAAACCGTTGGCGTTCTGGTTCCGTAAACCCTATGAGCGTGTGCTGGTCCACGGGAATCCCCACGAACGGCACTTCTTGGGTCGCTTCTCTTCCTAGTGGTAAGCGAACTACAACAATATCGTCACCAAGAATAAATGGATACTGTGGTTGCGATCTGCCAATTACTGGTGCCCATGCCTTCAACAATGCCATCACTTTGGTCGGCTTCTTTGCCACGCTGCCGATTTGCGCGACGCGAAGTTGGATCTTGCTCCAACTATGTTCCTCAGCAACGCTTTGCCAAGCTTCATGGCGCGTCACGGTCCTTTGCAACTGCATCAACACAGCGCCCTCTATCCAGGATTCTGCATGTGTTGTCAAACCACTCACACCCACAGCGGAGGCACTCCAATCGGCTTCTCGCGCGGCATTCCGAATTGCACGGAGTGCAGGTGCGGCGCCGGTGTCGACGTACTCGTACGCTTTTTCGGAATGAGCTAAACATCTTTCTCCGTCTTCTGACCACACGGTATTTAGGTTCTTCTCTGCATATAGTCCTGAGGGTCCTGTTTTGAAGGACGTCCCCGCATTTAGGCGAAACGCAAACAAGTTGCCATATGGATCACAAAACCCCTTCTGGATCCACTGTGGAACATAGTGTTGAACTTGCCTTCTTGGTGGTGGATGCACTGGTCGTGCTCCCATGTACTTGCCCCCCGCACCGCGTCTCCCCTCGAAAACCGAAAGGGTTCCATCTAGCCGCAGTTAATTCCGGGCACGAATCGGGATCTCACATCTAGCGTTGACTCCAAACGTCTTAACTAAGGCGCGTCGGGACGCTTTTTTGAGTCAAGCGCACGGGGCCCTTGTTCCCGAATAGTGCCAACCACAATTCTTCTATGGTGCCGAGATGCCTGAAGGCACCCTTTGGGACGTCTCGGTGGTTCGGCCGTTGTGCCTTGACTCCTTGGGCGTTACCCTTCGTGTGCTTCGCTACACTGAACGACTGCAACTCGGGGAGTTGTTGTCCGGGATCGCCACCGAAGAACAGAAATGGTCCAAGCCTCAACGAATCGTCATCGAGAAATACCCAGACAACGCACCCGGAGGGCTTTTCCGCCAAGGCGATATTAACCTTCTGCTTCGCTGTCTTCGCATCCCTCCTCGACCCCTTCAGTTGAATGTGTCGCAGGTATCTCCCGTGTTCAGCTATGAGATCGTAACCGGCCCGGTCCACCTCGGGACGGGATATTTCTAGCGAACAATCACCGCTCCTCCAGGAGATTATGAATAGTTCGCAGATCAGGAGATGCTCGATGAGCTTCTCCCTGAACGAAGAGTGGTGAGAGTGTTGGTCGGCCATTCGCGTTCGTGTTCGCGGGACTCCGCAGAATCCACCGTCGTACCCCACCGAGTCACTCAATGATGCCGCTCGCCGGATCTGCCGCTCTTGCGGTCGCCGTCTCGTCGAAGCCCGGTGCCGTTGCGGCACTCGCCCCCCGTGAGGGCGGTGCGGCTTCCGCCATCGGTTCGCGGTGCCCACCGTCGCGCGGCACGTGTGGCAGCGCGTCGAGGGCGGGCGCGCTCGGCAGTCGCGACGGCCGGCACCTTGATCATGGCCACTACTGTGCGTCGCGTCAACAGCCGCCCGGGCCAGCCTGGTCCACGCTCGAAGCTAGCTGATGGCGTCGGGATGGCGAGGAGCCACAGGGGCGATAGCCGCAGCCCCGGGACCGAACAGAAGCCCCGCGACCAGAGACGGGCGACGGCCGCGGTACGTCTGCTCGACCCCACGGGGCGTCGCGGCAGCCCGCTGGGAAGCCTGTAGCCGCTATATTCGGGCCTTCGGTGCCGGATTCACGGGAACGCCCCCCGTCAAGGAAGAGCCAGGGGTGCCCGGGGTCGTCGGGCGGGTCCTTGCCGGCGTCTGGCGCGCCGCTACGAGCGGACGGTCGGGAAATACCGCGCGTTCGCCTCCGCACTGCGAGTCTCCAGCACTGAACCTGAACCGATCGAGGTCCGGAAGAACGGCCGGCGCACGCGCAGCAGATCGCGGGGCACGCGTCGCGAAGACGACGAACTATCAGCTCTCCCCCGGATGCTGGCGAACCAGCAGCCCTCGGCGGCGGCGAGCACCGCTCGGGTTGGGGAACCGACAGCGAGCGCCAACACGATGGCACACAACAGACCCGTGAACGCTGAGCCCCCCCAACCATGCCCCGCTCGGCCCTGCAAGTCGCGCGAACCACCCTGAACCACGTTGTCTTGCCCGGGCATGTCGCGCCCCCCGGCATTCCCGCCGGAACTCCCGGCCCCGCCCCGGCGGGCCGGTCTCGACAGCCATAGCGGCCCCCGAACGCGCCTCCGCGGGGCGCGCTGCGAACATCGCTCCTTCCTCAACACCCGGGGTCGGAACCGTCGCGGCCCCCGGACGCCTGACCCTTCACGACCTCCGGAATACAACCCGGAAGGGTGCACAGGGGGGGGCTCGGTTGCCGATACCATCGATCCATCATGTGACCCGACCCCCTCGCCCCGTCGCCCCTCCTGTACCTCTCTTTCCCGCCCAGGCGGTGAAGGCGGGGGAAAAATCGCGCGCGCTTTGCGCGTTTTTTTTTGCCGCGCTTTGCGCGGCAAGGCGACGAAGGGCCCGGGTGGCCGCAGGGCCACGCAACCCCCACGAAAGGAGACGGAAGGATGAGAGTGGTCACACTCGACCCGCAACAGGTGCCTGCCCGCGCCGAACTGCTGCTCGGGGCGGAACTCGGCCACGAGGCCCCGGGGCGCCCGATGTTCGCGTGGACGGGCGGCGCCGACGACGAAGACGCGGAACGCGTGAAGGTCGGGGCCGTGCTGACGCGGCGGCTGGACGTCGCCGAAGCCGTCGAGCTGCCCCCGGGCGCGGAGTACGGGAACCCCCGCCAGGGCACCCGTGAGCGGGCGGCCGCGGCCCCGATCGGCTCGCCGCTGATCGTCAGAACCGACATCCACACGCCGGAGGCCCACGGCTGGCGCGTCTACCGCGTCGCGCCGGACGGAGGCGCGATCTACGACGACTGGATCGACGACGACGCGGCGAACGCCCACCTCGCCCTGCTCCAGCTCCGGTCGGCCGCCTCGAAGAGCCCCGAGAGCGCGCTGCGCAACCTCGCGGCCGCGAACCCGGAGCGGCACGGCGGAGGCGCGGTCGCTCGGTGGCTGGCAGAGCAGGACATGGCCGAGCGCCGGCCGGCCAGGAAGCCGCGCACCCGCGCCGGCCGCCGTCGGTGGCGCCGCGCCCTGGCCAGAAAGGACCGCCACGCATGAGCCCGAGCCACACGCGAGCCGACAAGCCGGGCGTCGTCGCCCGCGAGCGTCTGGCGCAATACGGACCGGACACGCTGACCGACAACGAGCTGCTGACCATCATCGTCGAGCCCTGCGGGCGCGCCGCCGAGGCGGTCCTCGCGGAGTGCGGGAGCGTACAGCAGCTGACCCGCGAGACCGCCGACGACCTCGCCCGCATCGACGGCCTGACGCCGAGGCGCGCCGCCCGGATCGTGGCCGCAGTCGAGCTCGGCCGGCGCACGCTGACGCGCCCGGCGCCGCCCGGACAGCGGCTGGGATCGCCCCGCGAGGTCGCCACCTACCTGCTGCCCGCCTACGGCTCCCATCCCGTGGAGCGCTTCGGCATCATCAGCCTGAGCACGAAGCACCACATCTTGCGGACCACCCTCGTCTCGTCGGGGACCCTGGATGCCAGCCTCGTCCACCCGAGAGAGGTCTTCCGGGCCGCGGCGATGCACCGCGCGGCCGCGATCGTGCTGTTCCACAACCACCCGTCCGGTGACCCGACACCGAGCAGCGACGACGTCGCCTTGACGGCGCGCTTGCACGAGGCGGGCCTCCTGTTCGGCATCGAAGTGGTCGACCACCTCATCCTCGCCGACACGCGCTACTGCAGCTTCAAGGAGATGGGACGACTGTGAGCACACCGAAACGAACGCCGACCTTCCAGCGGCGCCTCGAGCGCCTCCGCGAGCTCGCGGAGAGCCTGCCCGCGTACGAAGGCGAGCTGGGCGACCACATCGAGCCCATCTCGTCCCAGCGCCTTCTCGAGCCGCGGCCCGGCGCCCGCGAGCCGCGGATCGACGCCCTGAACATGGGAACCGTGTTCGGCCAGCGGACAGACGGGTGCGGGACCGTCGGATGCCTCGCCGGCATGACGATCCTCGAGTACCCGGAGGCCGCGATGGAAACCCGCGCGCGCGTCGCCCGGGAGTACAACCTGCCTCCGTCCGGCGTCGACGCTCTCGACGTCGCCGGCCGCGTGCTCGGACTCGACCCCTGCACGCGCGACGCCCTGTTCTGCGGCGGCGGCTCCGCCTGGGTCGACGACCTCTGCCGGGCGCCCCGCGAGGCCGTGCTGACCGCGCTCGACCGCGTCATCGCCGGCCGTGACGGACCCGACATCTGGGACGGAACGGAACCCCGGTGATCGGCGTGAACCGCATCCACAACTCCCCCCGCCCGGCGACCGGCCCCCTCGTCCGCCTCTGACACCCGCCTCGGCGCCTGTAAAGCGAACCACCCCGCCCGGCGACCCGCGTCGCGCCCCCCCCAGGCCGCACCGATCGCGGACCTGCCCGGCCATGAACGCCCCCGGGAACCCCTACCGCTGCGCCCAGGACGGCCTCCGCTACCTCCTGCACGTATCCGGCGGCCGGACGTCCGGGATGCTTCTGTACCGCATCCTCGACGCCTACGGCGGCCGCCTGCCGGCGAACGTCCGCGCCGTCTTCGCGAACACCGGCAAGGAGCACGCGAAGACGCTGGCCTTCCTCCGCAACATGGAGCGACGGTGGCGGGTGCCGATCACCTGGGTCGAGTACGTCTACCGCGCCGACGCCCGGGGCGGCATCGCTGATCCCAAGAACACGTTCCGGATCGTGGACTACGACACCGCCTCGCGGCGCGGCGAACCGTTCGCGGCGCTGATCCGCTCCCGCAAGATGCTTCCCAACGCGCACCGCCGCATGTGCACCGCGGACCTCAAGGTCGAGACCGCCGCCCGATTCGCGCGTACGAAGCTGCGCTGGTGGCGGCCGCGACCGCACTCGATCCTCGGCATACGCCACGACGAGCCGAGACGCTGGGCGAAGGCCCTCTGGGAGGAATGCAGGACCGTGTACCCCCTCGTCGACGCGAAGGTCACGGAGAACGACGTCGAGCAGTTCTGGAGCTCGCAGCCGTTCGACCTCGGGATTCCCCGCGACCTCGGAAACTGCGACTTGTGCTTCCTCAAGGGCAAGTGGAAGCTGATCCGATTGATCACGCAGTACCCCGAGCGCGCCGACTGGTGGATCGAGCAGGAGCGGTACCGGCGCTCCGTGGCCCGCAAGGTCAGGAAGCCCGAGCTAACGCGCTTCCTGATGCGCTACACCTACGAGGACCTGCGCGCCGCCCCGATGATGCCGTTCGGCGAGCTCCTCGACGACGCGCAAGCCAACGAAGACCCCGGGGTGTCATGCTTCTGTGGAGACTGAAAGGAGCGAACACCATGACGCACCTGCGACGCCTGCTCGACCATCTCGGAAACGCCATCGGCACGTGGTTGCCGGTGGACGACTACAGCGCGAAGATGCATGCCGCCATCGACGCGCATCCCGACCTCGACAGCGAGGGCAGACGGCACATGCACGCCCTGTGGCACTGGTCGACCGTACTCGCGGCCGCCGCGGTCGGCGCCGTGTGGGGAAGCGCCCTCGTCGGACTCGCCGTCTGCGTGAAGGCCCTGCTGGCCGGGAACCCCTCCATCATGGCGTTCGTGTTCGGCCCGTTCACGGCCGGCGCCGGACTGCTGTGGTGGCACCGCTGGCCGGCCGCCGGATGGGTGCTGATCGCGACCGGGACCGCCGTCGGCCTGCGTTACCTCGTGGCCGGATGGTGAGCTACCATGCCCTTGATGCGCGATGAACCGCCATCGCCCCCGGTGGGTTGGCAGGCCCTGCTGAGGGCCGCCGCGGGCGCGGGCGCAATCTACGTCCTCGCCACGCTGCCGTTCGCCCCCGACTCGACCGCGCCGGCCGCCATCCTGTTCGCCGCAGCCCTCTGCCTCGGCTTCACGTCGAACCGCACCCGCCAGCTCACCGCCCTGATGGTGAGCGCCACGGCCATCCTCCGCATACTCGCCGCCACCTGGGACTGACCAGGATGGCGCAACCGCTCGACGACGTGTGCTTCCACGGGAATCCCGGCCTCGAGGACACCGAGAATCCTGGCCGTACGGCAGCCACCGAACGGTCGCTGAGCACCCGCAAACGGAAGCAGTGCGGCCGAACCAAGCGGGGCCCCACAACGCCGGTTCCGCGCTACGATAGAGGCGCCGTCATGGGAGCCACAGCGTCCGACGTCTCCATCTGCCACTACCGCCTGAGCCGGGTCGAGTACGACCGTGCCGTTGAAGCCGGCGCGTTCGAGCCGGACGCCAAGCTGGAACTCATCGACGGAAACCTGCACGCCATGACACCAGAGGGAAGCCGCCATGCGCTCGGCATGGACCTCGTGGCCGACTGCCTGCGGGGGATCTTCGGCCCCGGGTTCTACGTACGGATACAGCACCCGCTGGCGGCTGACGACTACTCGGAGCCCGAGCCGGACGTGGCCGTCGTGACCGGCCCGATGCGCGACTACCGCGACGCCCATCCGACGTCCGCGGTGCTGGTCGTCGAGGTGTCGCACGAATCACTGCGACACGACCGGACGATCAAGCAACGCCTGTACGCGCGGTGCGGGATTCCCGAGTACTGGATCCTCGCCCTCCCCGAGAACCGTCTCGAGGTCTACCGCGACCCGGCTGGAGACGGCTACCGGAGCGTCACCCACCATGCCGCCGGGGACGAGGTCGCGCCGCTCGCCCGTCCCGATGCATGGATCGTCGTCGACGATCTGCTTCCCTGACTCCGAAGGCAGCGCAGCCCGCCGGCATTGCCAGCCCGACGCGAGAACACACGAACGCCGGCCAAGCGGCCAGGATTCGTGTGGATGCACACGACGAACCGCCGCTACGGGTGTCCACCGGCACCGAAGCGCCAAGCGAGAACGAGCCATGACCTGGTTTCGCCCGCTCGGAAAGTCCCCGTTCTACACCACCGTCGCCACCCGCCCCCCCGGCCGCGTGCTCGAGATCTCGAGCCGCAGCCCGCAGGAGCTGGGGCGCGACCTGAGCGCGATGAACCTGCGCGCCGCCGGCGACCCCCGAGAGCGGACGGTCGAGGCCGTCTACCAGGCGGCCAAGTGCTACGGGGCCGGCGGCCCCGACACCGCGCACTGCGCCTCCGGCTACGCCGCCAAGCGGCGTGACCGCGAACGCCGCCGCGGCGGCCCGTTGGCCGGATTCGAGCACGAGGGCCTCCGCTGGAAGACCCACACCGGATCCGCCTTCTACGACTGGCTCTGGACGCGGAGCGCACTGGCGAGCCGCGGCGAGGCCGTCGTCGCCCGCCTGCAGGAGTACGACGCGTTCAGCGACCAGTTCCACCGCCCCGGCGCGGTGGCCTGCCAGGCCAAGGCCGCCGCCATCGCCGCCGGCATGGGCATCCGACGCCTGCGCACCGCGCTCGAGCAACCCGCCGCCTGGCTCCGCCACCTGAACGGGCGGGAGGCCGACCCGCCGGCCTCGCCGGAGCCCGCGGTGGCCCAGGCGCCGGCGAGGATCTACGCCGGGATCGGATCCCGGGCGACGCCGGCGGCCGTCCTCGACACGATGGAGACGGTCGCCGAGGCGATGGCCCGTCACGGCTGGACCCTCCGTTCCGGCGCGGCCGCGGGCGCCGACAGCGCGTTCGAGGCCGGCGCGAAACAGGGGGGCGGGTCCCGTGAGATATGGCTGCCCTGGCCAGGGTTCAACGGCCACGGGGACGACGGTAGCACCCGCGTCGGCCGCAACAGCGGCGCCAACCGGGACCGCGCTCGGCAGTGCCACCCGGCCTGGCACACCCTGTCGGACGCCGCGCAGAAGCTGATGGTCCGGAACGTCCACCAGATCCTCGGCCCCGAGCCCGGGCACTCGCCGCCGGCGGACCTCGTGCTCTGCTGGACCCCCGGCGGCAGCGGCCGCGGCGGCACCGGGATGGCCATCCGCCTCGCTGAGCGCCACCGAATCCCCGTCGTCGACCTCGGCGCCGCCGACGTCGAGATCGAGCGCAGCATCGCCCGAGCGCGGGCGCGAGGGCTGCCGGACGACGTCGCGACGAGAATCACCGCCGGCAGGACACGGAGCGCTACGCAACCCGGCCCCCGAACGTACCGCATCCTCGTCACCGGCAGCGTCACCGATGCCGAAACGGCGACTCTGGAGCACGACCTCGACGGCATCGCCGCCGCCAAGGACCGCGTCGCCGTGATCGTCGGCGAAGGACGCGCGGCCGACGTCGCCGTCGCGTGGGCGGCACGGCGGGGACACCCGGCAATCGCACCCCCGCCAGGGGAGTCCACCCGGCCCGAGTCCCCCGCGGTCCGCGCGGCGCAGCCGCTCGCCGCCCGCCCCGACCTCGTCCTCGAGTGCGGCGGGGACTGGGACCCGTACCGCCAGGCCGTGCGCAACGCCGCCGAAGCGGGACAGGTCCCGGTCCGGTCGTGCGAGGGCATCGCGAGACGGCCGACCGGGGTCGAGCACCACGCGGAGGCCGTCCGGGCCGAGCGGGAACGGCCCAAGCCGAAGCCCGACACCGCGGCACCGCGCCACCGCCCCAGCCCGCGAGGCCGGTACCACCAAGTGGATGCCTACGTCGCGGACCAGCTGCGCCTCACGGAGCCGTCGGGCCGCATCGTCCGCGCGGCCGCACGGCGGCACGGGGCTACCGCGCCGGACACGATTCGGCGGGCCCTCTTCATCACGGGCAGCGGCAAGCGCCGGACGCTGCTGCGCGCCGCGCACTGGACCACGTCCGAGCGGCTCGAGCACGATCCGCTGGGCGTCCTCACCCGCGGCGCCGACCGGGAGGAGCTGGTGCGGGCGACCCGTGTAGCCCGAACGATCGTCACCGCGCTGGCCCGGGCCGGCCTCGAGAAGACCGAGTCGCGGAACCCGGAACCCTCCACCGAGGGCACGAGGCAGCGCGCGGTCGCCGCCGCCGAGCGCCCGCTCGCCCGTTAGCCCGGCCCCGGCCGACCTCCCGCCAAACGCCCCGCTCCCCGCCGGGGCGGTCCACGAACACCACCGGCTCAACCCGCGCGCGCACTGGCGCGTGCCCCGACAACCTCGCCAAAGGAGGACAAGACCATGTTCGGACTCTATCCAGCAGCGCCGACGCGGCCCGAGGACTACGCCGTCGACAGGGCCGGGCGTTCGCTGCGCAACGTGCGCACGACCCCGCGGGGCCTCACGCCGCGCCGGCTCGCCCAACTCGGGGGGAACGGCCCGGCCGATCTTCCCGGCGGCGACCACGTGGTCCCCGAGCCGTGGATCGACACGGCGGCCCTGCTCATCAGCGACGTAATCGCCGGCCCGGAGCCGTGGATGGGAACGCTGCTCGATCCGTCCGCGCCCAGGCCGCTGCCTGTCGGAACCCTGGTCCGCAGCGTGGAGGAAACGCCCCGGCACTGGCTCGTGTGGCCGGATGGCCGCCTCCGTCCCCCCCGCGGCCTCGCAGGCGGGGATCCGTGCTCCGTCGCCGCCTACCTCGACGAACCCGCGATGGCGCACTTCGCGCGGGAGCTCGACGGGCGCACGGTCGCGGCCCTGCTCCACGTCGACGAGGGACGGATCGACACCGCGGCCCTCGACGACGGCGTCGCGGCCGCCGACACCGCACTGGCCGAGTGCGTCACCGCGTGGATCGCGGCCGCGATCCGCCGAGGCGGCCGCGGCCGCGAAGCGAGCCCCCGCCGACACCGGCCGCACGCAGTGAGACCCGCGGCCGCGCACGGAAGACGGCGGCACCAGCGCCACGTGGTGTGCCGATGGCTGTGACCCCCGGAATCCGCATGGCCGTAATCACCCGCCGCGGCCTGGCCCGAACCGGGCTCGCCCGCTCGGCCGACGAGGCGGAACGGTGGATGCGCGACGCGATGGAGTACCGGGCCGGCGACCCCATCGACCGCCCCGTCATCGGCGTGACCCCCCGGCCGGGCGACGGGTTCCCGAGATTGCGAATCCGCAAGGGCACGCCGTACCACCGCGTCGACGACTGGCTCCCGGCCACCGGCTCGCCCGACGACCCGCGCGACGCCGCCCGGGAGGCCGTCCTCGGGCGCCTGCCCGCGGCGCGAACCGCGAGGACGCTGATCGTGCTGCGCACCGGGTTGGTCGTAAGCCTGGCCGGGCCGGCCGGCGAGGCGGGGCGGCCGCTCGACGGGTTCCTCCGCCTCCGGGCCGCCGGCGGGGAGACATCGATCGACGACGTCGCCCTCGTGATGCACGCACCCGAGCGCCTCAGCCCCTGGATCGCCGTCCGGCCGGCCGACGCCGACGTCGAACGCTTCTGATCCCGGCTGGTACGCCGGCGATCCCTCCCACAAACTCAACGAGTCCGATGACGGCCACTCTCGACCAGTGGCTCGCGGCGTGCCGCGCCGCGGGCCTCCGGATGCGCAGGCAGGGAAGGGCCTGGTGCGGACCGTGCCCGGTCTGCCAAGCCGGCGACGACCGCTTCGCGCTGCGCGAAGGCGACCGCCAGGCGGTCATCGCCCATGCGCGGTGCGGGCACACCTTCCTGGAGATCCTGCGCGCGCTCGACCCCGAGGGGAAGCGCTCCGGCGAGGGCGCCCGGCCTTGCTCCCGCCCGGTGCGGCCGCGCCCCGCGGCCGGCCCGCCACCGGACCCCCGCACGCTGCCCCAGGCGCGCAACGCGCAACGCATACTGCGCCGGGCCCACCGCGGCCGGCCCACGTACTACCGCCGGAAGTTCCCGCACGTCGACCACCTCGTGTGGAGCTCGCGCGACGGCGGGACGTGGCTCGTGCCCCTTCAGCTGCTCGCCGCCGGGCGCCTCCTCCCGGGCGTGGCCGGCCTCCAGTACATCCTGGAGGACGGCTCGCGCCGCTTCCAGAAGGACTCGAACCCCACCGGGCTCGTCGCCGCGCCGCGCTGGCGGGACGCCGGGCCCCTCGTGCTCGCCGAGGGCGTCACCAGCGCCCTGGCGATCTGCCTCGCCGTCCCGGAGCCCCCGGTAGCCGTCGTCGCCTGCCTGAGCAGGACAGGCCTCGTCGCGGTAAGCGGCCGGCTCGGAACCCGCCCCGCGATGGTCATCGCGGACCGCGACCTTCCCGACAAGCGCGGCATCGAGCACGGCACCGAATCGGCGCAGAAGACGGGCCTGCCGCTCTGGCTGCCCCGCGAAGCGCCCGCCGACGCCTGGGACGTCTGGCGCCGCGGCGGAGCGGAACTCGAAAGGATGCGTGAATGGATCACCCGCAAGGCGGCCGAGGCCCCCGAGTGGCCGGCCCGCGAGCCGAAGTAGCCGTCGCGCCCCCCACCGAGACGCGCAGCGTCTGGCTGCCGGACGAGTGGGCCGGGTACATCGGCTGCGGCGACGACCCCGAGAGCCCCGACTGGCCCGTATCCCGGTGCGACGAAGAGCTGCGGCGGCTCCGCCTCGAGGGCTTCGACACCGTCGCCTGCACCGACGACACGAAGGAGCTCCAAGAGTACCGGGGCATCGCGGGGACGATGCGCCGCTACGAGGCGATGCGCACCGGCGGAGACGACCTCGTCACCAGGCGCGTGACGCTCGTGCGCCGGAGCGTCGAGCTCCCGGACGGCGCCGACACGGCCGAGGTCCTCGTCGACGGCGCGCTGCAGCTGTCGCGAACGGAGAGCCAGCCCATCGAGCGCCTCGCGGCCCGCGCCGTGTTCGACGCCCTCGGCAAGACCCGCCGCGCCGCCCGGGCATGGACCGGACCACGGACCCCCGGAATCGACCGCGCGTGGCTGCACATCGAGACCGACGGCCCGTTCGACATCCTGCCCCGCGCCGCGTGGGCCAACCAGGCCGCGATCACGGACCACGTCGACCCGCGGAACTGCCTCTCGCTCATGGTCCTGAAGCCGCCGGGCACGGCCGCGGCACGGCACGAGCGCCTGATGCCGTTCTACGACCACGAGGGGCGTCTCCGCTGCCCCGTATGCGACGCCGTGAAGCGGGTCGCCCCGCCGGCCACCCGACGCGGGTGCCCGATCTTCTGCCCACGCTGCGAACCAACCGAATAGCCCGCCTTCCCCCGAACCACACGCCCCCCCGGCCCGAACCGACCCCGAACGGAGAACCGACGATGCTGAACACCCTCTCGAGAGCGGTGCGGGCGCTCGTGCGCAAGCACGTGGCGCCCTACCGCACCGGCCACCGGAGCGGCTGGAGCCCGCGCGCCGCCCGCCGCCGCGCCGCCCGCCGGACCGCCTACCGCACCGACCCCGCCGGGACCGTGCGCCGCAGGGTCCCCAAGCGATGATCCTCAACCGCCGAATCCACCCGCCGCAGCCCGGCGAGATCTACATCGGGCGGCCGTCGAGGTGGGGCAACCCCTTCAAGATGCGCGGCGAGCACGACCGGGTCCGCGTGATCGCCCAGTATCGCGACCGGCTCGTCCACCGCCTGCGGACCGGCAGCCTCTCGCGGGCCGAGCTCGCGGCGCTCCACGGCCACCCCCTGACCTGCTGGTGTGTCCCTCGCGCCTGCCACGGCGACCCCCTCGAGGCCGCCGCCCGGTGGGCCGCCACGGAGCCGGGCGTCGCCCTCGCGGACGCCGCATGGACCACCGACCCGATCCCCCTGATCGTCGCCCGCCGGCTGTCCGGTGCCGCCGCGGCGAACCCGACCCTCCCGAGGAGACCATGATCAAACTGATCAACCGCGACATCCCGCTGGACCGCCTGTCCCTTTCCGCGGCAAACGTCCGCACCACCAGGGCACACGCCGACGAGGACAAGGAGCTCGACGCGAGCATCCTCGCCCTCGGCGTGCTGGAGAGCCTCCTGGTCCTGCCCGCCGGCGGGGACGACTACCAGGTCATCGCCGGCGGCCGGCGCCTCGCGTCCCTCAAGCGCCTCGCCAGGAAGAAGGCGATCCCGCCCACGCACCCGGTCCCGTGCCGCGTGCGCACCGACAACGGCGACACCAACCCCGCCGAGATCTCCCTCCACGAGAACGAGATCCGCGCGGCCATGCACCCGGCGGACCAGTTCGAGGCGTTCGCGCGGCTGCGGGCCGACGGCATGACGGCCGCCGACATCGCCGACCGGGCGGGCGTGAGCGAACGCCACGTGACGAAGCTGATGCGTCTGGCCGCGGTGGCTCCCGAGCTGCTCGCCGCCTACCGCAAGGGCAAGATGAACCTGGACACCCTGATGGCGTTCACCGTGACCGACGACCACGACGCCCAGAAGGAGGTCTGGAAGTCGGCCGGCAACGGCGGAGGAGGGCTCTGGCCGCACCACATCCGCCAGCAGCTCACCCGGGGCGCGGTGAGCGGCGGGAGCGGCCTCGCCCGGTTCGTGGGGCAGGACGCCTACGAGGCCGCCGGCGGACGCATCCAGCGCGACCTGTTCAGCGACGACGGCGGCGGCGTGTACCTGGTCGACCGGGCGCTGTTGATGAAGCTCGCGGAGGCCGAGCTCGAGAAGACGGCCGAGCGCCTCCGGAAGCAGTGGAAGTGGGTCGAGGTCCACATCGAGCCAGACTGGGACCGGATCCAGACCCTGCACCGCCTGCGCCCCGTCCCAGGCGGGCCGACCGCGGCCGAGCGGAAGCGGCTCGAGGCGATCGGGACCGATTCCCAGGACCTCGCCGACAGGCAGCCCGAGGACCCGGAGGAGCAGGGGACGGTCTTCGCGCGGCTCCAGGAGCTGGACATCGAGCGTGAGAAGCTCCAGGCGCGGATCGCCGGGCGCGAGAAGTACCGCCGCGAGGACATGCGCCTAGCCGGCTGCATCGTTTCCCTCGACGGCGCGCAGAAGCGCATCACCAAGGGGCTGGTCCTGCCCGCCGACGTGCCGCCCAAGCCCAGGAAGAACGCCAAGGCGAAGGCGGCGCCCGCCGCGGCCGAAGGCTCGACACCGCCCGCCGGCGGCAAGGCAGCCGCGGCCGCGCCCGAGCCGGCGTTCGAGGACCGCTTCGAGCGTCCCTGGACGACCCGCACGACGACGAACTACACGAGCCCCGAGGCCAAGTGCGTATTTCGGTGAAGTGGAACACCGATTTCGGGGATGTGGAACACGGATTTCAGCGAAGTGGAACGCTCGTCGGAGCGCAGCGACGTTGAGCGGTCGGTCCCTCCCATTCGGCACCTGAGATTCTACCCGTGCCCCCGCCGTGACAGCCGTGTGTTCGAAGAGTACAACGATCCAGATTGCAGACCTGCTCGAGCAACGCCCGGTCGCCGACCCGGCGAGGGATTCCGCGAGCTGCGGTTCGCGGAGACGACACGCTCTTCGTCGTCGGAGCAGCCGAACCGACACCGGTTGGCGCGTAGCGCCGGGCTGCTCTTCGTGGGGGCGTCGTTCTGTGGCCGCGAGACCTCCGGTCCGCCGGCCGCCGGTACCGGACCCGGGACTCGCCGGCCTGCCGCCGCTCCCGGTAGCGCGCCTACCGCTCCGCGTTCGCCAACGCCACCGGTGCTGTCCCGCGCCGTTACGTAACGGCGCGGGACAGGGCGGCGAAAGGCGGCTTGGGAGCCCGGGACCGGCCGGGCGCTCACGAGGTCGTTGAGCACTTGGCTCACCTGGTTTCCCCCGTGCGAGTCTTCGGAGCGCGGTGCGTCCGTCGCATCGAGCGGCCCTTCAGCTCGATGCGATGTGCGTCGTGGAGCAGGCGGTCGCAGATGGCGTCGGCCTGGTTGGGGTCGCCGATGACGGCGTGCCAGTCGGTGACGGGCAACTGGCTGGCGATGAGGGTGGAGGCCCGCTCGGCCCGGTCCTCGACGACCTCGATGAGGTCGCGGCGTTCGGCGTCGCGGAGCGGTGCGAGCATCCAGTCGTCGATGGCGAGCAGGTCGAATCTGGTCAGCCGGGCGAGCAGCCGGGCGTAGGAGCCGTCGCCGCGACCGACGGCGAGCTCGTGCAGGAGGCTCGGCATGCGGACGTAGCGCGCGGTGAAGCCGCGGCGGCAGGCCCGTTCGACGAAGGCGCACGCGAGGAAGCTCTTGCCGATGCCGCACGCCCCGGTGACGATCAAGTTGTGGCGTTCGGCGATCCATGCGCAGGTGCCCAGGGTCAGGACCTGCTGGCGGTTGAGCTGACGGGGATGGGTGAAGTCGACGGCCTCGAGGGTGGCGGGATGACGCAGCTTGGCGGTGCGGAGCCGGCGGTCGAGCTTGCGCTGCTCGCGGGCCGTCCACTCGACGTCGACGAGGAGGCCGAAGCGTTCCTCGAAGCCGAGGACGGCGGCCTCGGCGGTCTGGAGCTGGTGCCGGCAGGCGTCGGCCATGGCGCCGAGCTTCATGGCGTTGAGCTTGTCGAGGGTCTGTTCGATCAGCATGGGTCCTCCTGGGTGGCTGCGGCGTAGTAGTTGGCCCCGCGGATGTTGGTGTGGATGGGCGTCGGGGTCGCATCACCCGGCGGCTCCAGGGGCAGGCGGTCCTGGCCGGCGGCGAGGATGTTCTTGACGGTGCGGTAGTGGCACGAGCCGATGGCCAGCGCGCGGGCGCTGGCGGCGTTGAGCCGGCCGTCGCCGTACCGCCGCCCCAGCTGCATGATGCCCAGCACGGTCCGGTATCCCTGCTCGGGGTGGGGGCGGCTCTCGAGGATGCGGGTGACGAGTTGGGCGGTCGCGGGTCCGACCTTCTCGGCCCAGCCGATGAGCCTCGAGGGCGTCCACTCGGCGTGGGCGCGATGGGCGCTGGGCATGTGCTCGGCCACGGTGGACGGTCGACGGTCGTGGCGCCGGGGGTGGGACGCCACGCGCCGGCCCTTGAAGAAGACCTCGACGGTTGCGGCGGAGTGGCGGACCTCGACCTGCTCGCGGACCAGTTGGTGGGGCACGCTGTAGAGGTGGCGGTCAATTTCGACGTGGTAGTCGATGTTGACGCGACAGACCTTCCAGCGCGCGAGGACGTAGCGCGTGACCGGCAGGGGCCGCAGGGCGGGGCGGTCGAGTTGCTCGTAGAGGGCGCGGCGGCTGACGCCGAGCTTCTTCAGCGGCCGGTCGTTGAGCGCGTCGAGGAGGACGCGGATCGCCCGGTTCAGAGCGCCGAGCTCGAAGAAGGTCCGGTCACGGAGCCGGGCGAGTATCCAGCGCTGGACCAGGAGTACGCTGTTCTCCGCGGCGGCCTTGTCCTTGGGTTTCCTCGGCCGCGCGGGCACGACGACGGCGCCGTAGTGGTCGGCGAGGTCCTCGTAGGTGCGGTTGACGTCGGGCTCGTAGCGGCAGGGGCGGGTGATGGCGCTCTTGAGCTGGTCGGGGACCCACAGGGCGGTCGCGCCCCCGAAGTACTCGACCATGCGGACATGGGCGCCGACCCAGTCGGGCAACTGCTGGGTCGCGGTCGCCTCGGCGTAGGTGACGCCGCTCGCCCCGAGCACGGCGACGAACAGCTCGACCCGCCGCAGCTCCCCCGTCTGCCGGTCGACCAGGGCCGGCCGCTTGCCGGAGAAGTCGATGAACGTCTTCTCGCCGGCGCGGTGGACCTGCCGCATCGACGGCCGCAGCCGCCGCGCCCACTGCCGGTAGATCCCGCAGAACCGGGTGTAGCGGTAGCCGTCGGGATGGACCCCGGCGTACTCCTCCCAGAGAAGCTGCAGCGTGACGCCGTCGCGCTTCAGCTCCCGGTGGATGTACGCACAGTCGGGCCGGACCCGGTCCCGCACCGGGGCGGCGCGGGGGAACAGCCGGGCTTCGAGCACCGCGTCGTCCAGGTCGGCCGGCAGCGGCCAGCCGAGCCCGCATTCCGCCGCCCGCCGCAGATAGCGGTTGACGGTCCCCACGCCGACGCCGCAGGCCCGGGCCACCGCCTGGTGGGACAGTCCCTGCCCGTGTGTGAGCCGCAGTACCTCGCGAATCTTCCTCATCAGCAGCCTCCGTGCCGGCATCGCCTCACCCTCCCTTCGGAAAGGTGAAGCGTGCCGCGATCAGGCTACCGACGAGCGTTCACGACTCCGGAACCGGTGTTCCACTTCCCCCGAAATGCGTGTTCCACATCCCGAAATCCGTGTTCCACTTCCCGAAATCGATGTTCCACTTCCTCCGAAATCGATGTTCCACTTCGGCTGAAATCGGTGTTCCACTTCCTCTGAAATACGCAGCCAAGCACGCCAAGGAGACCGGCCTCAGCGCCGCCATCACCGACGACCTGGCCGCGATCCGCACCGGCGTCGTGCGCGCCGCGCTCGCCAAGCGGTTCGACCTCGCCTTCGACGTCGCCGCCTACCTGCTCATCACCGACGCCGGGGGGCACGGAGACACCGACCGGCCCGCCGACATCCGCCTCGGGCGCACGAGCCTGCGGCCCCCCGGCCGCCAGAACGACGGCGACTTCGCCGACGCGAACCCCGGCGAGAAGCTCCACGCGCCGCCGGCCGGGAAGTGGATGGCGATCGCCGACGAGCTGAAGCGCTTCGACGCGTTCCGGGCCCTGCCGGACGAGCAGAAACGAGACCTGTTCGCCCGCGCCGTGGCCGCCTCGCTCCACCACCAGGCCGCGAACCAGCACCGCCTGATCCCCGCCACCGAGCGCCTCGTGGAGCTGCTCGGCATCGACTTCGCCGCAGCCGTCCGGCCCACCGAGAAGTACTTCTGGAAGCGCCTGACGCGGGCGCGGCTGCTCGAGGTCGCCGAGACCGTCGTCGGCAAGGACTGGGCCGCGGCGCGCCGGAAGCTCAAGAAGGGTGAGCTGGCCGCCGCGATGGCCGCCGTGTTCGGAGCCGACGCCGGCGGCCGCGCGGCCCTCGACGCCGACGCCCGGGAGCGCATCGAGGGCTGGGCGATGCCGGGCTTCCGTCCGTGGGACACCGGCGTCGACAAGACCGGCGCCGCCACCGCAGACGCGGCCAAGACGAACTCCTGACCGGCCGGACCCACCGCCGGGCACGGGCCCTCCCTCGTCGAGGCGGTGGCGGCCATCTCCAGGCGGACGAAGCCCGCCGGCCGGACGGCGAACCGTCCCGCAAGGCGTGGACCGACGCCGCGCGCTTCGGCGCCGACATCGCCCTCACGGCGCCCCCGGAGCGCCGGACGGACGACGGATCCCCTGACTGGCCGGACGCACTCGAGCTCGCAGCGGCCCTCCCCGCCCGGGCGGGCGGCCACCATCCCACCCCCGGCCGCGACGCCGACCCCGACATCACGGGCGGCGCCGCCCAGCTCGAAGCCGTCCTGCCCTGCTTCGTTACCGCAATCCGCATGACCCGCAACCCGAACAAGGAGAATCCATGACGCTCCGCCCCGCCCAGCGCGACGTCGCGGCGTGGCTCGAGGAAGCCACCGCCGAGAGGACCGAACCGCTCCGCCACATCTGCGCGCAGCTCGCGCTCGGGCTCAGGAACGCCACCAGGACGCCGGCCGAGGCCGCGGCAGTCCTGGAAGAGGCCCTCGAAGTCTTCCCCGACCCGGCGTCCGGACGGACGACCGGCCCGGCCGAGCTCGGCCGGCTGCTCGCGGACATGCGCACGCTCGAGAGCGCCATCGCCGCCGCCAGCATCCCCGGCGACCTCGTGATGATGGCGGCGACGGCCCACGCGCACCGCTGCCTCGGCCTCGGAATCCGCAAGGCGCAGGCCCACTCGCGCCGCCCGCCCGAGGCGGCACCGCACGTGCACTGAGACCCTCGACCCCCAGCCGCCGGGCGCGGCCCAGCGCGCCGGCCCGGCGGCCACATCACGACGACCGAGATGACGACACGCACCAACATCCAGTGGATACCCCTCAAGGACCTGGCCCGCTCAGGCAGCAACATCCGCACCACGCCGGCGTCGGCCGACGCCATGCGCGAGCTCGAGGCGTCAATCGACGCCCACGGCCTGATAGAGAACCTGGTCGTCCGGGCGAACCCCGGCGGCAAGAGGCCCTACCTCGTGACCGCCGGCGGACGGCGGCACCGGGCGCTGCAGAACCTCGCGAAGAAGCGCAGGAGCACCATCCGCCCGACCACCCCGATTCCGTGCCGCGTCCTCGGCCCCGACGACGTCGACGAGGAGGTGAGCCTCGCGGAGAACGCCGTACGGGTCGCGATGCACCCCGTCGACCAGTTCGCGGCGTTCCGCAAGCTCCTCGACCGCGGCCTCGACACCCGCGCGATCGCCAACCGCTTCGGCCTGACGGCCCGGACCGTGCAGCGGCGGCTCCGGCTCGGCGACGTCGCCCCCGAGATCCTCGCCGAGGCCAAGGAGGACCGCCTGAGCCTGGACCAGCTCGAGGCCTTCGCGTCGACCCCGGACCCCACCCGCCAAGTCGAGGTCTGGACCAAGATGCGGAAGCAGCGCGCGTACACCCCCGGCGCCGGCTGGATCCGCAACGAGCTGCAGCGCGGACTGCTGTCGGCCGCGGCGCCGCGCGTCCGGTTCGTGGGCCTGAAGGCGTACCGCGCCGCCGGCGGGAAGGTCGAGGAGGACCTGTTCGCCGCCGAGGACGAGAGCCGCGTCCACGTGTGCGACGTCGACCTCCTGAACCGGCTCGCGTCGAAGAAGCTCGACGCCGCGAAACGGAAGCTCGGGCGCGGATGGCGCTGGATCGACACCATGCTCGAGACCGACTGGGACGTCACCCGGCAGTTCGGCCGCCTGAAGGGCGCGCCGCTGCCGCCCTCCGAGAGCGACCACGCCAGGCTCGCCGCCGTCACCACCGAGATCGACCGGCTCAAGGCGGAGGCGTACGCGCTCGACGACGACCACGGGAACGCCGAGGAGCGGACCCGCCTGACCGCCCGCATCGAGGAGCTCGAGGCAGACGCCGAGCGCATCGACGCCGAGATCTACTCGCAGGAGAGCCACAGCCCGGAGCAGAAGGCCTGCTCGGGCTGCATCGTGACCATCGACGAGGAGGGCGAGCTCCTCCTCCACCGCGGCCTCGTGCGCCGCGAGGACGAGCACCTGGTCCCCCGGCCGGCGCCAGCCGGCCCGGATCCCGACACCGACGACGCCGGCGCCAGTCAACCGGCCGATGCCCCCCCGGCGGCCGCCGCGCCGGGGCCCCCGGCCGACGAGGGGCACGACGCCGGCCCCCGGCCCGAGCCCACGCCCCCGCCCGCGGCCGACAAGCCCCCCGCCCACGACGGCGGCGACCCACCGCCCCCCGAGAGCTACGATCCTCCCCAGTACGAGCCGGTCGCCGAAACCCCGGCCCCCGGCGCCGCCCGCGACGCGGGCCTCCCCGCGGCCCTCGCCGCCGATCTCCGCCGCGTCCGGACCGCCCTGGTGAAGGCCCACCTCGAGGCCGACTTCTCCCTCGCCTTCGACCTCGCGGCCTGCCAGATGGCCGCCGCCGTCTTCGGGGCCACCGGCGACGGCCCGGCATCGATCACGATCGAGGCGACGCCCGACGTCGACCCCGAGGCGGGCGCCCGGGACCACGAGGCCCTCGCCGCCGACAGCCCGGGCGCGCGCATGCTCGCCGAGTCCGCCGCGCGGCTCGAGCTCGAATGGCTCCGCGAGCCCGATCCCGCGGCCCGGTTCCGCGCGTTCCGCCGGCTGCCGGACGCCGCGCGGCGGGCCCTGTTCGCCGGCGCCGTCGCCCGGGCGCTGCGCCCCCAGCTCGCGCTCGATCCCGACGCCCGCCCGGAAACCGAGGCCCTCGTCGAGACCCTCGAGATCCCCTTCGAGAAGCTGTACCGGCCCACGCTCGAACGCTTCTGGATGCGGATGGGCCGCCGCGAGATGCTGTCGATCGCGGCCGAGACGCTCGGCGACCAGTGGGAGGAAGCCCACGCCTGCGACCGGAAGGACACCCTCGCGGCCGCCATGTCCGCCGCCTTCGGCCCCGGCGACCCGCCGGCCGCCGCCGGTGTCACGCCGGCCGCCCGCGCCCGTGCGCTCGCCTGGACGCCCCCGGGTTTCCGCGCCGCCGAGCCGGCCGCCCCCGAACCTCCCGCCGCCGAATCCGCCCACGTCGAAGACGCCGGCGCCCCCTCGGAAGACGTTCCCGCCTGGCTCCGCGACTGACGCTCCCCGAAGGAGAACGATACCCGTGCACGGACCCGTACGACCACCCGACAGGGCCCCGTCCCCGGCCGCGCGGCGGATCTTCGCCGCCGCGCGCGCCGTGCTTCCCGGCCTCGAAGCCGGACGGCCCCTCGACACGAAGGCGCTGCAGGCGGCGATGACCGACGCCTTCGGCGACACCGACGCCGCCGGGGCGTGGGTGTGGAAACAGGCGTACGACGCGGCCGAGGCCGCCGTCATGCTCCTCCTCCGGCGCTACGGGCCGGCGATGCTCGCCCGTGCCGCCGGCCCCGACGGCATGCTGCGCCAGATCGAGCGGATCGCCGCCCTCGAACCGCCGCAGACCCGCCGGGACGACGTGCAGCAGCGCTTCCAGCAGTTCTCGACCCCGCTGGAGCTGGCCTGGATCGTGGCGGCCGCGGCCGACGTCCAGCCCAACGACATCGTCCTCGAACCCTCCGCCGGAACCGGCGCCCTCGCCGCGGCCGCGGGGCTCAAGCTCGCGCGCGCCGCCGGCGGCGCGCTCGCCCTGAACGAGCTGACGAGCACGAGAGCCGGCCTCCTGCAGCTGACCTTTCCGCGCACGCCGGTCACCCGCCACGACGCCGAGTCGATCAACGACCTCCTGCCCGACCTGCAGCCCACCCTCGTCGTCATGAACCCGCCCTTCTCGCGCGCGGCGCTCGTGAACCGCATCGCCGACGACATGGACCTCCGGCACGTCGCCGCCGCCTACCGATCGATGAGGGCCGACGGGCGCCTCGTCGCCATCACCTCGAGCGGGTGCGAGCCCCGCGGCTCCGCCTGGCGCGGCGCCTTCGCGCGCTGCGACCCGCCGCCCGACGTCCTCTTCACCGCCGCCATCGCGGGGAAGCTGTACCGGGGCCGCGGCACCACCTACGAGACCCGGATCACCGTCCTCGAGAAACCGGCCGGATCCCCCCGGGGGCGGCACGACGCCAACGGGGACGGGCCGGCCGGCACCCCGGCGGACCTGCTCGCGCGAGCGCGCAGGGCGATGCCCCCCAGGCGGCCGATCCGCCCGACCGCTCTCCATCGGCGCGCCGCCGCGGCCGCCCCGGAACCCGCATCCCCGCGCCGCCGATCGCGGCGGCCGGCGGTCCCGCCGGAGACGGGCGACCCCGAGAGCTGGCGGACCGCCGCGCCCCTCGCCTACAGCAGCCGGAACACGAGCGACGCCGGCGCGATCGACGACGACCGCCCCTACCAGCCCTGGACCCCCTCGGTGGTCATCACCGAGCACACGAAGCGCCACCCGACGACGCTCGTGCAGTCCGCCGCCATGAGCGCCGTCGACCACCGCCGCCCGGCCGCCCGGCCCCGCCTGCCCTCCGGGATCGTGGCCGACGGAACGCTCTCCGACGCCCAGCTCGAGAGCGTCGTCCTCGCGGTCGAGGCGCACCGCGAGAACCTGCCCGGGCTGTACCGCATCGACAGCGACCACGACTCCGTGAAGCCCGCCGGCGAGGCCGGAGACGGCGATCCCGGCGACGGGGCGGAGCGCGACGTCGACACCGAGGGCGAGATCACGTGGAGCGAGCCCACCCCGATCCGCCGCGGCTGGATGCTGGGCGACGGCACCGGGAGCGGAAAGGGACGGCAGGTCGCCGGGATCATCCTCGACCGATGGCTGCAGGGAACCCGCAGGGCACTCTGGCTCTCGGCGTCGGACAAGCTGATCGAGGACGCCCGGCGGGACTGGACGGCCCTGGGGGGACGGCAGGAAGACGTGTTCGCCGTCAACCGCTGGCGTCAGAAGGACCCGGTCGACCGTCCCGCCGGGGTGCTCTTCGGAACCTACTCCACGCTTCGCTCGCCGGCCCGCAACGGCGCGCCGTCGCGCCTCGAGCAGATGATCGCCTGGCTCGCCGGGGGGCTCGACGAAGAGCGCCGCCACCGCTGGGACGGCGTGATCGTGTTCGACGAGTCGCACGCGCTGAGCAACGCCGCCGGCGGGCGGGGCAGCCGCGGGCCGATCGCCCCGAGCCAGCAGGGCCGGGCCGGCGTCCGCCTCCAGAACGCGCTGCCGCAGGCCCGGATCGTCTACGTCTCGGCCACCGGCGCGAGCACGATCGACGGGCTGTGCTACGCCAGCCGGCTCGGCCTGTGGGGCACGCCCGACACGCCCTTCCGGAAACGGACCGATTTCGTGCAGGCGATGGAGGCCGGCGGAGTGGCCGCCCTCGAGATCGTCGCGCGGGACCTCAAGGCCCTCGGGCGCTACCAGGCGCGGGCCCTCTCCTACACCGGCGTCGAGGTCGACATCCTGGAGCACGCGCTCACCGACGAGCAGACCGCCATCTACAACGAGTACGCCAGGGCCTTCAAGATCATCCACAGCCACCTCGGGGACGCGCTCGAGGCCACCCGCATCGAGACCGACGACGTGACGAACGCCCGGGCGAAGGCGGCCGCGCACTCCGCCTTCGAGGGCGCGAAGCAGCGGTTCTTCAGCCATCTGCTGACGTCCATGAAGTGCCCCACGCTCATCCGCGCCGTCGAGGTCGACCTCGCCGCCGGCCGGGCGCCGGTCATCCAGCTGGTGTCGACCGGCGAGGCCCTGACCGAGCGGCGCATCGCCCAGCTGCCCGCGAGCGAGTGGGACGACGTCAGCATCGACATCACGCCCCGCGAATACGTCCTCGACTACCTGTTCCACGCCTTCCCGGTCCAGATGCACGAGCACTACGAGGACGAGGAGGGCAACATCCACACGCGGCCGATGCGCGACGCCGACGGCAACCCCGTGCTGTCGCAGGAAGCCGTCGCGATGCGCGACGCCCTGATGGAGCGGCTCGGCAGCCTCGCGCCGATCGGGAGCGCGCTCGACCAGATCCTCCACCACTTCGGGCACGAGCAGGTCGCCGAGATCAGCGGCCGGTCGCGGCGCGTCCTGCTCATCGCCGACGACGACGGACGGGAGCGCCTGGCGGTGCGGACCCGCGCCCCGAGCGCGAACCTGCACGAGACCCAGGCCTTCATGGACGGGGAGAAGCCGATCCTGGTGTTCAGCGGCGCGGGGAACACCGGCCGCTCCTACCACGCGGACCTCGACTGCGGGAACACCAGGCGCCGGTACCACTACCTGATCGAGTACGGCTGGCGCGCCGACCAGGCCATCCAGGGCTTGGGCCGCACGCACCGCACGCACCAGCGGACCGCTCCCGTGTTCCGGCCCGTGACCACGAACGTGAAGGGGGAGAGGCGGTTCACCGCCACCATCGCGCGGCGCATCCACAGCCTCGGGGCCATCACCCGCGGCCAGAAGGACTCTCAGACCGGCATGGGCGACGACAACGCCACGCTCTTCCGCGAGTGCGACAACTTCGAGTCGGAGTACGCGCGGGCGGCGCTGCGGATGTTCTACCTCGACCTCTACGCGGGACGGGTCCACGACTGGTCGGCCGACCGCTTCGAGGGCGAGACGGGCCTCAGGATCACGGACGGCGACGGCCAGCTCCTCACCGACCTGCCGCCGATGCATACCTTCCTGAACCGGCTGCTCGCGCTCGAGATCTCCGAGCAGAACGAGCTGTTCTCCCACCTCGAGGAGCTGGTCGAGACCAACATCCGGGACGCCATCGAGAGCGGCACGTACAACCGCGGGGTGGAGCGCATCACGGCCGCCGGCCTCGAGGTCGTCTCCCGGGAATCGGCCGCGCAGAGCGCCGCCGGCGCGGCCACGCAGCTCGTCGAGATCCTCCGCCGCGACCGCCTGCGCCCCCTGAAGCTCGGCGACGCCCTCGAGATCCGTGCGCGCGAGCGCAAGCAGAAGCGCCGGCCCGCCCTGGTGAGGAACCGCCGGTCGGGGAACGCCGCGCTGTGCCTCGCGGCGCCGTCGCGGACCCTCGAGGACGGCAGCGTCCAGAAGCGCTGCTTCCTGATCCAGCCGGCCAGCGAACGCACCGAGCCCGCCGCCGACCTCGAGGGCTGGTCGGTCATCGACGACGGCGAGTGGCAGCGCCTGTGGACCGAGCAGTGCGCGGCGCTCCCCGAGTTCCGCGAGTCCCGGTTCTGGCTCGTGACCGGCGTGCTCCTGCCCGTCTGGAAGAAGCTCCCCGAGACCGACGTGAGCGTCTACCGCCTGACCACCGACGACGGGACGAACCTCATCGGGCGCGTGCTGTCGCCCGGGCAGGTCGATTCCGTCCGCATGAAGCTCGGCCTCGGCCAAACCGGCGGCACCGTCCACGCGACCCCGGGCGAGCGGATGCGCGAGCTCCTGGCGCGGCGGTGCATGTACCTCCTCGACGGCGACCTCGTCCTCGCCGGGCGGCGGCACATGGGGACCATGCGCGTCGAGGTCGAGCACCGCAACCCGGAGATCGTCGGAGACCTGAAGGCCCTGGGCTGCCGCTCGGAGATCGTGCAGTACCGCACCCGGGTGTACGTCCCCGACGCCGCCACCCTGGGCCGCCTGCTCGACGCGCACCCGGTCGTCGTCCGCCACGACAAGCGGTGACCGCCGCCACGCGAGGAAACCCGCCATGACCGACACGAGCACCCCCTACGCACCGCTCTTCGCCGAGCCCGCGCCGCCGCGCGCCATCCACGCGCTCCTGCGCCTCCTCTGGGACACCCGCCGGGCGGAGGGCTGGCTCCTGAACGGAGCATTCCCCGACGGCTGCTCCGCGCCCGGGGAGCACTTGACCGCCACCGGGACCGACACGGACGGCCGGTGGGCGGTCCTCGACGGCGACCGGCTGCGCCGCGGCGATTGCGAGTGGCTCCGCCACATCACCGAGGTGGGCACGATCGCCGGCATGTGGTGGCGGACCGGCTGGCAACCCTGGCCGAAGCGACCGGCGAGCGGGCCCGTCACCGAGGAGATCCGCCTCGCCCTGAAGGCCGACCCCGACGACCTTGCGCCCATGTTCCAGCTCTACGCCGGCCTCGCCACCGACGGCAAACCGGACCACTCGCCCGAGTTCCGGACCTTCCAGGACGGCGCCGACCCCCAGATGCCCACCGACGCGGGGATCGACATACCCATGAACCTCGCCGTGACCGACGTGCTCGAGTGGCTCCTGTGGCTCCCGTTCGACGGGCGCCGCAGCGCCGAACCGTGAAGGAGACCCGATGCCCTAGAAGAACACCCCGGTGGACCTCGCCGACGCGCTGTTCATGCAGATCGAGCGCCTCGACGACCCGAGCCTGAAGGGCGAGGCGCTCGAGGCCGAGATCCAGCGCACCGACGCCGTGTGCCGGCTGTCGACGCAGGTCATCGCCAACGGCCGCCTCGCCCTCGACGTCCACAAGTTCACGGCCGAGCACGGCCGCGACCTCGCCAACGTCCCCAACGTCCTCGGCGGCGACACCGCGGCGCCGGCGGCGCTGCCCAGTGGCGCAGGCCGCGCGCCCTCCCCGCCGGCAACCGATGAGGGGCCGCAACCGGCTCGGGCAGTTCGTTCCCGGCCACCGCCTCGTCTACCCCCGCCCGCCCGTGGGGCCCAACAGCGGCCAGTTCCGGCCGGGGTGCATGCCCGTCCCCAGCCGCCGCCGGCGCCCGGGCGATTCCTACCTCGACGGCAAGACGGGCGAGATCTTCGTCTGCGTCGCCGAACCGAACCCCTATTTCCCCCATCGCGCGCAGCACTTCAAGCCGCGCCGCCTCGTCAACTGGGAAGCGGCGCACGGCCCCGCGCCGCCCGGGTGCGTCGTCATGCGGATCGACGGCCGCGACCGGACGCGGGACGAGCTGTCGAACCTCGTCCTCGTCCGCCGCGGGGCCCTCGCCGTCCTGAACCGCGGGAACTGGTCGGAACGCCGGATCGCGTTCAACGACCTGCCCGGCGACCGCGCGATGCGGCTTGCCGCGATCGCCCTTGCCGTGCTTCGCGCGGGCCCGCCCTACGTGATCCTCCCGGGGGCCTGACGCGAGCGCGCGCCCGAGCCCCGAGCGCCCTCGCGCGCGGCGGCGCGCGCCTCCCTCCGCCCGGAAGGAACCGCGCCCGGGACCGAGCGCACGGAGGCCGCCGCGGCGATTTACAATCCAGCCAGGAAAGGAGGCTACATGCCCGAAGAGGAAACCACCAGGACAGGCGCCGGCGACGAGAACGGCAAGAGGCCGCGCCAGTTCACGCCGAACGCGCAGATGGCCGTCACCGGGAGGTTGACCAAGGACCCCGAGGCCAAGGAGTCCGCCCGGGGACACCCCTACACCCGGGCGCGCATCGCCGCCAACCTCACGCCCGCCAGGAACGACGGCGGCGCCGAGGAGACCCTCTTCCTCGACGTGGTCGCGTTCCGCAACGAGGCCGCGAGGCTCGCGAAGTGTTCCAAGGGCAACCGCGTGCACCTGATGGGCGTGCTGACGATGCAGACCCGCGACGGCGACGGCCAGCGGTACCAGAACTTCACCCTCACGGCCGACGCCGTGATGGGCGCCGCGACCACGAGACGCACCGAATGACGCACTCCCGTGAACCCAAGGTCGCCCCAACGACCATGATCTGCGTGATTCCGAGGACCCCCGTCGCCACCGACAACCTGTCGCTGCAGCAGATCTACGACCACCACGCGCAGTACCTCGACACCCTGCGCCACCAGCCCAGCCACGACGAGCTCGCCCAGATGGCGATGCTCCACGGCTTCCAGCCTGCGCTGCCGCTCTCGGCGACGCAGTGGACCAACCAGTACGCCCAGCGCGTCATCATGGTGGTGGCGAGCTACACCGAGCCGCAATTCCGCAACTGCGATCATGGCCGGAGCACCGTCCTCGGGCGCCGGCCGTTCCGCGGACCGCTGAGGCGGCCCCCGATCCCCGGGGCGCACCAGCACTACACGGAGCTCCGCCGCTGCCGCTCGTGCGGGGCGCTCCAGATGGTCAACGTCGGCCCGTCCGGCGAGCACGAGGCGTCGGCCTGGTTCCAGGCCGCCGAGGACTGCATGCCCTGGCAGAGCCTCCACGACGCAGCGCTCGCAGCCGGCTCCCCGATCGGCCGCGACTGACGGCCGCACCCCTCGCCCTCCGCCCTCCCCCAGCCAGGTCCGCGTCGCCGCAGGAGAGCTGCGCCCGAGCCGCGCCGTCCCCGCCGACACGCGGACACCCGCCCGCCGCCACGGCCCGCCGCCTCGACACATCCGGACGCGCTATGATGGGTTTCGCGACCCTTCGGGCGCGGGAGATGCACCGACGTGGCCACCACGCAACCCGTCGTCAAGTTCACCTACGACGACTACCGCACCACACCAGCGGACCAGCGCTACGAGCTGCTCGGCGGTGAGCTGATCATGGTTCCTGCCCCGAATCTGAGGCACCAAGAAGTCCAGTTCCGCCTGGGCCAGGCGCTCGGCCGATTCATCCTCGACCACGAGCTGGGGAAGCTCTTCTACGCCCCCTGCGACGTGGTGCTGTCCGACACCGACGTCGTGCAGCCGGACCTGCTGTTCGTCTCCCGGGAACGCGAGCATCTGCTGAGCGGCGGCGAGAACGTGCGGGGTGCGCCCGATCTCGTGGTCGAGATACTGTCTCCGGCGACCGCAAACCGGGACCGCGGCTACAAGCGTGAACTCTACAGCAAACACGGCGTGACGGAGTACTGGCTGGTCGACCCGATAGCAGAGACCGTCTCGCTCCATCGCCAACAGGGAGGCCTGCTGGCCTTCATCCACACCTCCGGTCGGGAGCAAACGCTGCGCTCGCCGCTGCTCGGCGGCCTCGAACTCCGCCTGGACGACATCTTCCCTTCGTGAGGACGAGCGCGGCACCGGTCCGTGGCGCAAGGGCGCCGACCCGCTGGAACACGGGGTCGGGACCGGAGCGCACAGCTCGACCTCAACGGGGACCTCGGCTCGGGGCGAAGCCCTTGCGCGCGTACCCACCACTCCCAAGTCCCTTTCCGTGTGGCTTGCGACAGACTATCGATACGCAGGGTAAGATACGAAGCTAGCTAGCCGATCGGAAAGGGCAAAGGGATGAAGCAAGACAGACGACGAGATGATCAGGCGGATCTTGGAGCGATCGACTGGGCAGAATGCCCCGGAATCGACCGCGATCCGGAACGCATGAGCGGCGCATGGTGCTTCAAGGGAACACGGATCACCGTGGCAAGTCTCTTTGAGAACCTGGCCGGGGGAACAACAGTAGACGAGTACGTCGAAGATTACCCAGACGTGGGTACGAAACGCGCAATCGGCGTGCTGGAGTTCCAAGCCGAGAGATTGAAGGCAGTGTGGCGGCAATGAGAGTATTGCTGGATCACTGCACGCCGAAAAGCTGGTACGTGCGCTCCCTGAGCACGAAGTGCAGACGGCGCGGAACGAAGGATGGAGGAAAGCCAAGAACAGAGACCTGCTGACCAATGCCGAAAAGGCGGGAGTTACGAAGTCTTCATCACAACAGACCAGGGTATTCCACATCAGCAGAACATGGCCAATCGGAAGATTGCCGTTGTAGTCTTGACGAACACGAAGTGGGGCGCGATACGACGAAGACTCGAGGAAATCCGAAGGGAAATCAAGCAGGCGACACCAGGCAGGACAACAACGGTTCACGTACCGCCATAACAGGTTGCGAACTCCATAAAGGGTATCGGTCCAACCAATAGACGCCCGAGACCGCGGCGCGCTCCAAAGACTGCATCCGCAGAGCGATCGCGATGTCCGGGCTCGCGGACCGCGCGCCACCCCGCCGACCTGCACGCGAACACCCGCCCCCCGCCAGCGTATCCGCCGACGCAAGAACCGGATGCACGGTTCCCGTGCGCCACAACCGCCAATCCGTCTCCCCGCGCCTCGCCCACCCGCCCGCAGGCTGGGGAGCCTTGCCCAACGAGAGGCCACATGGCCGACAGGAGAAAGCTGCCGGATCCCGATCCCGGTGCCGACGAGCGGAGACGCTGCCACGCGCGGCGAACGGTGACCATCCCGCGATGCACGCACGAGCAGGCGCGGGAGATCGCCGAGATCAACGACACGAACCTGGGCTTGGACCTCCGCAAGGCGATCCACGCCGGACTGCCGCCGGTGCGCGAAGGCGAGCCCGCCGAACGCCAACCACCGCCGGCGCAACCGCCGATGACCACCACAACGACACGCGCCGTCTACGTCCACGACCGCTACGCGGTCGACTGGGAGCTCTGCGGCTGCCCCCGCAGCACCAGATGGGCGCAACTCGACACCGAAGCCGACGCGGCATGGTTCGGACAGTGGGTCAACCCGTTCGATCGCGTGATCCTCGCCTACGTCGAGGGCGAGTTCCAGCGGACCACCTGCGCCGACGACGGCGAGCTCGTCCGGGAACTGCAACGCATCGCGGACTGGCACGCCCGCCACAACGGCTGGAAGGGGATCGATCCCTGGAACGACGAGCTCGCCCGGCGCCTCGGGGACGCCGGCGCCGGGCACCTGGTGCACGCCGGCCGGAAGCCGAAGCGACAACCCCATGAGGCAAGGGCCTTGACCACGGACACAAGAGTCACACCCCGGCCCGACCCGCAGCGAGCCTCAGGCTCGTGAACGCGCCGCGCATCGACGGCCGATGAAACCCGGCCGAGGCGGAAGCCTCGACGAGGAGGCACCGAATGGGACTGACGAGACCGGAAGCGATCATGCGCCGGATGGACACCGCCGCGCACGGACTCCGAGGCGCGATGGCGAACCTCGCCCGGATGCTGGCGATTGTCGAGTTCGAGCACGACGAGGACATGCGCGTGTTCGGCTACAGCCGCAACCCGGCGCCGCACTACGTCGACCTCCGCGAGGCGGCGAGACGCGCCGTAGAGTGTCAGGCGACAGTGAAAACTGACCCCCCAGCGACAGTGAAAACTGACCCCCTTGGTCCAAGGGAGGAGTCAGCAGATGACGGGATGCAAGGATGTCGGCCCGTGGGCGAGGAGGCCACGGGCACAGATGGTGAAGTCAGACGAGGTGGAGGCGATGCTGCACCTGCGGGCGCTCGGCTGGGGGCTGAGGCGCATCGCCAGGGAGTTCGGGTGCAGCAAGAACACGGTGAAACGCTACGTCGCGGCCGACGGCTGGATGACGTACAGCCGACAGCCGGGCGGCGGCAAGCTCGAGGATCAGGAGGCGTGGCTGAAGGAGCGCTTCTTCCAGCACCGCGGCAATGCCGAGGTGGTGCGCCAGGACCTGGTCCGGGAGCAGGGGATCGACGTGAGCCTGCGCACGGTCGAGCGGGCGGTGGCGCCGTTCCGGCGGCTGCTGACGGCCGAGGCGAAGGCGACGGTGCGGTTCGAGACGCCCCCGGGCCGTCAGCTGCAGATTGATTTCGGCCAGCTGCGGGTGCCGATTGCCGACGAGCGGGTGCGCGTCTACCTGTTCGTGGCGACGCTGGGCTACTCGCGGCGCTGCTACGTGGCGACGTCCAGACACGAGCGGCAGTCGTCGTGGTTCCGCGGCCTGGAGGGCGCGTTCCATCACTTCGGCGGCGTGACCCGAGAGGTCCTGATCGACAACCCGCGGCCGCTGGTGGTCGTCCACGACGCGGAGACGCGGGAGGTCGAGTTCAACAAGCGGTTCCTGGCGTTCGCGGCCTACTGGAGGTTCCGGCCGCGGGCCTGTGCGCCGTATCGGGCCCGGACGAAGGGGAAGGACGAGCGCGGCGTCGGCTACGTGAAGGGAAACGCCATCGCCGGACATCGCTTCGAGAGCTGGGCGGGGATGGACGCACATCTCGGGTGGTGGCAGCGGGAGATTGCCGACCGGCGTCGCCACGGCACCACCGGCGAGGTCCCTCTCGAGCGCTTTGCCCGGGAAGCGGAGCGCCTTCGGCCCTGCGCGGGCCGGCCGCCGTTCGGCCAGTTGCGGGACCTGACCCGGACGGTCCATGCCGACTGCGCGGTGGTGGTCGACACCAACGCCTACTCGGTGCCGTGGCGGCTGATCGGCGAGCGGGTGCGGGTGGTGGTCAGCGGCGGCCGGGTACGCGTTCACCACGGCCCGAGGGTTGTCGCCGAGCACGTCGAGCACGAGGGACGCCACGCGCGGGTCACCGACCGCGCCCACCTGGTCGGCGTCGTGGGCGGCCCGCGCCCGGCCGAGACCGAAGCGGTACGGCCGAAGCCGGAGCTGCTGCGTCCGCTCGACGAGTACGCGGCCGTGGCCGGGGGGAGCTTCTGATGGGCGTGGACCATGAGACGCTTCTCGGCTGGTTGACGCGGCTGCGGCTGACCGCGATTCGCGACCAGCTCGACAACCTGCTCGACGAGGCGGCGGAGAAGAAGCTGACGTTGCGGGAGGCGCTGGCGATGTTCGTCGAGCGGGAGGTTTCCCGCAAGGACGAGCGGCGCATCGAGATGGCGCTGAAGATCGCGCGCTTCCCGATGGTGCGCGAGCTCGCCGACTTCGACTTCAAGGCCCAGCCGAGCGTCGACCGGCGCCAGGTGCGGGAGCTGGCGACGTCGCGGTGGGTGGCGCACGGCGATGCGCTCCTGGTGCTCGGCCCGCCGGGGGTCGGGAAGACGCATCTCGCGATCGCGCTCGGTCGCGAGGCGATCCGACAGAACTACTCGACCCTGTTCACGACGGCGCAGGCGCTGATGGCGGCGTTGGTCAAGGCGCACAGCGCGGGCCGGCTGGAGGACCGCCTGACCTTCTACGCCAAGCCGAAGCTCTTGGTCTGCGACGAACTGGGGTACCTCCCTTTCGAGGCGCATGCCGCGCACCTGTTCTTCCAGCTCGTCTCGCGGCGCTACGAGCGCGGGAGCATGCTGATCACGTCGAACCGCTCGGTTGGGGAATGGGGCGAAGTGTTCGGCGACGCCGTGGTTGCGACCGCGATCCTCGACCGGCTGCTGCACCACAGCCACGTGCTGTTTACCGTTGGAACGCAAGCGAAATTGCGTTGACATGGAGGGGTCGGAGGTGCCCGGTGGCGGGTCTGGCAGAGGAATTGCGAAGTGGATGTCGACGCGGCCGTCCTCGACCATCACGCGCTCGAGCACGGTGCGGACGAGTCGTTGCCGGGCCTCGAAGTCGAGCGTGGCGAGCGGACCGCAGATGCGGTCGACGAAAGTCGCCAGATCCGCTTGGAGTTGCGCCTGCTCCTGGGCTGTCTGCCGTTCGGTTTGCAGCACCTCGATGCTGCCGTTGACGTGAGCCCGCCGCTGCCGCAGCCGTCCCTGACGTTGCCGGAGCTGATCGAGATCGACGAGTCCGGCCTGATAGGCGTCGAGCAGTCGGTGTTCCTCCCGATCCAGCTCGGCCAGTTGCTTCTTCAGCGCGGCGACGTCGTCGGCCAGGCCGTCATCCCCCGGTGACTCGGCTCGGACCTGCAGGCGCGCGTACCCTTCAGAGATCAAGACCGGATTCTCGAGGTGGCGCCGGACCTCGCCCCAGACGAGTTCATCCAGCTCGTCCGACCGCAGATTCCGTTGTGGGCAGCGGCCGACGGCGCCGCGGGCCCGTAGCACGTCGTGACCCGCGCAGTAGTAATAGTGGTGGAGCGTGCCGTTGCGTCCGCGCATGCGGTGACACGACATGGTCAGATCACACACGCGACAGCGGACCACGCCTCGGAGCAGGTAGTGGCTGGACTTGAGATGGCGCGGGCTGAAGCGACTGTTGTCGTGATGAATCGACTGGGAACGACGAAACATCCCTGCGTCGATGATCGGGGGCACCGGGAGAGGAATCCACTCGGTCGTCGCGCGGGCCTGCTGGCGGCTGGGCCGGCGCCGCCGCCGCGTCTTGGACCTCGGCTCGACGCTGACCGACTCGCTACGATTGTAGTACATCGTGCCGATGTAGGCCTCGTTGTGCAGCATCCGGGTGACGGTGCTCGTGCTCCAGCGCGGAAGTCCCGTCGCCGTCACATGCGGCGACTCGGTCAAGCGTAGCGCGATCTGGCGCACGCTGAGGCGGTCGTCGACGTGCCAGCGGAAGACCTGCCGCACGACCTGCGCCTCGGGCTCGGCCACCTCGACGTGGGCTGGAACCCCGTCCCGGCGTGGAATCCGCCGGTAGCCGTAGGGGACCTTCCACCAAAACACCTCGCCTTGGCGCGCGCGAAAGAGCTTGCCTCGGCGGTACCGTTCCGCGATCTTCATGCGCTCGTACTCAGCGACCGCGCCTTGGATCTGAGTGAGCAGGCGAGCCTGCGGGTCATCGGAGAGGGGTTGGTCGAGGAAGATCACCTGGACGCCGAAGCGCTCGAGCTCTTCGAGAATCAGGACCTGATAGGCGTACTTGCGTGCGAGGCGATCCGGACACAGGACAAGCGCCGCCTCGAACGCGTCGGCCTCGGCGCCGTCGCGCAGCCGGTCCAGACCCGGCCGGTCCAGCCGTGCCCCGCTGTATCCGTCGTCGACGCAGACATAGGCCTCCACGATGTCGTGGTCCTGCTCACGAGCCCAGCGAGTGAGCGTATCCAGTTGCGATGCGATCGTGCCCTGCCGTTCCTGCCGCTCCGACGACACGCGGGCGTACAGCGCGACTTGCATGACCATCCTCCTTGCGTTCCTGGGTCGTGACGGGCGTGCCCCGGCGGGACGCCGCCTGCAGGATGAGCCGGTAGGCTTCACCCAACGCGGTCATCCGCGCATCCACCGCCCCGGTCCACCGCGACGGGCGCGCGGCCACACAGTGCACCGTCCACTCGGCCGCCGGGCGTGTGAGGAGCCCAGCCAAGCCGGCGATGCCGAGCCCGGCCGGACACGGCAGCGTACGCGCTGAGTCCTGCTGGCGGTCCCAGTCGAGGAAAGCGGCCCGCCGGCGCTCGTACTCTGCCTGGGCCGGACCTCCAGCCACGCCGAACCGTCCCGGGTCGAGCCGTGAGCCCGCACCCGTGGCGGGTTCACCGTTCCGCAGCGTTTTTTTTTCGTGGGCCACCGCCCACGATCCGCTCCACCGTCCGCCGATGCAGACGAACCCCGTGCGTGTGCTGGAGGCGGTCCAGCAACGCCATGATCGACAACGTCGGGTCCTCCGCGCGCTGGGCACGAAGAAAGGCGACCACCGTCGGCGTGCAGGTGCGCGGACCGACCGGTCCGGGGCGTGCATCGCGTAGGCCGGCGAGCCCGCGGTGCGCCAACCGATCGCGCAGCAGGTAGAAGGTCTGACGACTGTAGCCGAACGCTGCGGAGACGGTCGTCACCGGCTGGCCGTCGAGGAAGTGGGCGCGCAGCATCTCGTACTTGACCTGAAGTTCGTCGCTGGCGTCGAAGAAGTCCGGGTGCTTCAAGAACACGGCGGCGCGAACTCGCTCCGACGCCGGATGAAGCGTCCGTGCCTGCACGAGTGCCCGACGCTTCCCGGGGTCGCTTCGTGGCATGGGGCTGCCTCCCGCGAAAGCCTCGCACGGAACCGCCCATAGTGTCAATATGTCTCCACCGCATACACTTTCTGGCTCCCCTCGTCACCGGCTTCTGTCGGGGTCTCAGGCTTGATCATCCGAGGTCTGTTGTCGCAGCAAACCATTGCCACAATTGAGCTTGTCTCGTTCGAAGGCCACCCCTGCGGTCCCGGTCTCCGGGTCGACGGCATTCATCTTTTCCTGCCTGCTGAGCGGCCTAGATCGCTTAACATGCGGCGTCAATCACCTGACACACTCGTTCCTCCAGATTCCGGTCCCATCCAGCGGCGAAGGCCCCGTCGGTGCTTGGGACGCAGGAACAAGCCCGCCGCGATCGGGTCCACGCGGATCGTCAAGATCCAGCGCATCCGCGCATTTGCGTTCCTATCATGACGATTACGGGGGAGAGCTACAGGCTGCGGGAGAAGCGTCGGGCGGGTGCCCTGAAGACCCCGGCGCTGAGGCCTGTCGCATCGGAGACCCGCCCGGGAGCATCGTCATGACCACGCAACCGACACCGTGGCGAGCACAGACAGGGATTCGCGCTCACGCGCCGGTCCCGCCCCACGCCGCCCTTCGGTCGGCGTGGCCGTTGTCAGGAAGGTCGGCCTGCTGCAACGCGGCACCGGTCGAGTCCGCCGACGCTCGACGTCGTGAACGTCCGGGGGCCGAGCCGCCTGTCACCGGTCCGTTACGTAACGGTGTGGAGTAGTCGTGGCGTTGACGAACGCGGAGCGACAGGCGCGTTACCGGGAGCGGCGGCAGGCCGGCGCGGCTCGGATCCGGTACCGCCGGCCGGCAGATCGGAGGTCGCGGCCACAGCAGTGGGACGACGCGGTACGGACGCTCCTGGCGCTGCAGGACCAGTATCGGGAGTGGCGGGAAGCGTTGCCGGAATCCCTCGCCGGGTCCGCGACCGCTGGGTTGCTCGAGCAGGTCTGCGATCTGGACCTGTCGGTACTGGAGGCCGTCGAGCTGCCCAGGGGCTTCGGGCGTGACGGCTAGAGGCAGCTTGCCGGGAGGTCGAAAGCGCGTAGCTGCGGAACGGCCGGCGTGTCAACGTGCTGCGCACGTCCTCCGCTTCGCTCCGGCCCTCTGGGTGACACCCCGTCCGCCCCGCGGCTCGGATGGCAGTTATGGGCCTTGCGGCCCGGCCTGGACGGGGCGTCCCGGCCGTCCACGACGCTCGCGGGACGCGGTGAACCGCCGGAAGTCGATCGACATACGCCGTTTCTTCGGGGGTCAGTTTTCGGTGTCGCCAGGGGGTCAGTTTTGAGTGTCGCTTGACAGTAGAGGAAGCGGGCGCGCCAGCGGCGCCGACCGGCGACGACCGGCCGGAGGCCCCGGCCGGAACACCCCTGGCCGCAAGGTGGCCGACGGGCGAGGACGAAACGGCACCCGCGACGATCATCGCGTTCAGGAGCTTCCACGGCGAACCGACGGCGACCTTCCCGAACCGGGCCTGCGCCGGCCGCGTCCCCTGCTTCTCGACCCGGGACGGACACTTCGACGCCCCGGTGGCCGACGTCGATCGGTGGCCGAACGCCGAACCCACCCGGCAGCTCCTGACCGAGCTGGCCGACAACTTCTGGCCCGGCTGAGACCCCGTCGGCGCCCGAGATATCACCCCGCCGACCCTGTCGGCGCCCGATGGAGACCGAGATGCAGATCTACGGCGGGTACACACGCGGCATCCAGGGACACCTGTTCAGGGTGTCCGCCACCCCCAACGCAGCCGGACGACTCCACGTCACCGGCGTCCGCGACACCGCGGCCCAAGATACGGCCGCGACCGTCACCCACGCCCTGGAGCCGCTCGGCATGTGCAGCGTCGGCGCCGACGTGCGCCTCCCTTCGGTCGGCAGCAAACGCTGCGCTCGCCGCTGCTCGGCGGCCTCGAACTCCACCTGGACGACATCTTTTCGTCCTGAGGGCGAGCGCGGCACCGGTCCCGTGCCGCAAGGGCGCGGATCCGCTGGAACACGGGGTCGGGACCGGAGCGCTCGGCTCGACCTCAACGGGGACCCTGCCGGTCCGATCCCGTATCCGCAGTACCATGCCGGCCGGATGCGCCGAACGCTGCTCGACGTGCTCCTGGAACCGCCTCGCTCCCCGAGCAGCGCCGGCCCGGCGTCGCCGACGTTCCCGAACCGGTTCGCCGATGTCGGAGCCTCGCTCGTCACGACGACCGGCCACGCAAGGCGCCGCCGCCCGTTCACCAGCACCTCCGGCTCTTCCAGCAGATCGAGCTGAACCGGCAACGCCATTCCTGACTACCTCCAACCTGCCAAAGCCGTCCCCGGGCCCGGCACCTCCCGGTTCCACGCGGCATGGGTGACGGAATTTGCCACGACTGACACCTCCGCCCGCCAGGCCCACCCGCACCCCGACGGACCGAGACGACGTTGTGAATCGCTTCAGGACGCAGCTCACCGGCCCGGAGCCTGCTCGGGCACTACCACCCCACCTTGCGCCGACGCGCCGCGACAGGTATCCTCTCCCTCCGATCAATGCGGTTGGAGCTGACACCGGCCGCCGGCCTCCCGCAGGCCGTCGCCCGGCGACAATGCATGCCTCCCGATCCGAGAGCGCTCGGCGCGTTCCTCCGCGAGACCCCGGCGCCAGGCAGCCGTCCCGAGCGGCTTCCTCAGCCACTCCGACCAACACGGAACACCGAACTGACGATGCCAAGCCCAGGAGCAAGAGCCGGCGCCCAAGGACACCGGGCAAGGTCGCGGGCCAACCTGATCGCTTTGCCGCGCCGAGCCGGCAACCCCTCCCCGAACCACCCACAACGGCGCCAACTTAGGCGCCACGACTTCCATCACCGCCCCAGTCGGATGGCCAACAACCTACCACCTGATGACCTTGAACGACAGGGGCTCCCCGCAGCTTGCCACAACCCGCTGCCCCGAGACCCCCTCGCCGCACGCGACGCCAACGGCCGCGCGAGCCGGGAACAGCCAGCCCAAGCACAAGCCGTCACGGCCAACCGGCCAAGAACCCGCACCCAGAACCCGATGACGCAGCCCGTGCCGCTCCGATCAACCCCATTCCGCTCCGGGCGAGCCGCCACAGCATCAGCCCCTCTAAGGGTGACCGCTTCCCCCAACACGGCCCCCCCCCTTCCCCAATGCCTACACCACCCCCCCTCGACGCTGCTCCTGCGCGCCCGACCCATCAACGACCCCGCCACGTCGCGGCCCCGCACCCCCCCGCCGACGCACAGACCTAGCGCTGGCCCCCCGCCGTCACCTGTTGCCTGAAGCGAAAGGACAAGGCCCTGGCACTCTGGAACGACACGGAGTTCGAGAAGGCGCTCAAGAAGCTCCTCGCCCACGAACTCGGACCGGAGACGGGTGACGCCTATATGGCACGCTACGTAACCGCCCGAACAACCTTGCTCGACGACATACTCGACAATATCCGGGGAAGCGAACCACACCTGACCGACCATGGACCACGGCATATCGAACACGTCCTGAAGAATGTTTTCAAGTTGCTCGAGGGCGACCTCCAACATTTCAATCCACTGGAACACTACATCCTCGGCCTCAGTGTGCTCTTTCACGATGTCGGAAACCTCTATGAAAGGAAAGACCATAACAAACGCATCGCGCGTTTCTACGACTACGTGCGCACGGCAGACAAATTCGCCCAAGAGAAGGCCTTGGTCGTACAGATCGCGCAGGCTCATACTGGAGAAGCACTCAACGGAAGCCGCAACACCCTCGCTGACGTCCCGCCGCTATCCCAGCTCGATGGCGAACCCATCAAGGCTCGAGAAATCGCCGCACTTGTGCGCCTCGCCGACGAACTCGCCGAGGGACGACAGAGAACCTCGGAGTACATGCTAAGACATGGCCTATACACGCCCGATAGCCTTCCCTATCACGAATACTCCGCAGCCACCGACATAACAATCGACAAAGGCAACGACCGCATAGCCGTAACATACCAACTCCAAATCGACAGCCAAGCTGGACTCGAAGACGAGATCCAAAGGACAAAGCGCCTGCTCCAATTCGCCTGCGACCGATTGGCGAAGATGGATCTGGAGCGACGTTACGCGAGATTCCACTGTGTTAAGCCGTTGGTGCGTTTCCGCCAGATTTCCGCATGTCTGATCATGCAATTGGACGGTGAATTCCTAGACCCACCCGTACACGCTACTCTCTCGGACGAGGTCAATCTCGACGCACCAAGCGACGTCCTGTACAGCCGACACACTACCTGGAACCCGGACGAGGTGGCCAGACGCATACGCGAAGAAGTTCGCCAAAGGGCTGAAGATGACCAAGACCAGTAACCCGTTCCAGTTCGGCGCCGCGAATGACTTCTCGCCGGATGAGGTCTTGGAGTACTACATCGAAGATTTCAACTATTCCCGGTTTGTGAACTCCACCCGCAACGTGTTCATTCTAGGCGAGCGCGGATCCGGAAAAACCATGACTCTGCTATATCACAAGCTCGCGACCCAGCGCCGAAAAGCCGAACAACAACAGACCCCGTGTTCGCTCGATCACATCGGTGTCTATATTCCATGCAACACGCCCCTAATGCATCGCACGGAACACGAACTGCTCAATGAATTCAAAGCGGAGGTCTTGTCAGAACACTTTCTCGTCCTCGCAATCGTCCACTGGCTCGCCGAAACTCTCCGCGAGAACTCTCCGCTCGTCGACGCCACGAAGCCGCTCGGACTTGCCGACGAGCTCGGAGATGCAATTGGACGGGCAATTCCATCCGGCGACTCATTCCCTCAACAGATTCTTGCCTTTGCGCGCCAGGAAATGCGCCGGACCCAACGCAAAATTAACCGCGCGGAGACGGACAGCTTCTACAATGAAGCATTGTCCTTTTCTACACTGGTAATGCCCGTTCTCGAATTGCTTAAGAAGGTGCCAGGCCTAGCGGAATCGCATTTCCTTTTCATGATCGACGACGCCCATGATCTCAATGCCCACCAAATCCGAGCGTTGAATTCCTGGATAGCGTATAGAGACCATCCTGGATTCAGTTTTAAGGTAGCCACTGTAAAGGTCGATCGCCCCACCTGGGTCACCTCAAGCGGCGGCGCGATTCTCGAGGGCCACGACTTCACAGTGGTCGACATGGAAAAGCCGCTTCACAACGAACACTCAGAGTTCGGCCGACTGGCCAAGCGAATCGTGGCGCGGCGCCTGGACCGAATTGGCTACGCGCACGCTCCAGAGAGGTTCTTTCCTGAACACGAGTCAGTCCAGCAGGGCCTGGCCCGCGCCAAGGAGCTCGCACACGACGAGGCCATAGCGAGGTTTCCTGGCGGAACGACGAAGCAGATTACTGACTACGTCTACAAGCAACACCGTGCGATCTACTTCCGCCGGAATGACAGGGCGAATCTGCCCGTGTATTCCGGCTTCGAGATAATTGTCTACTTGTCGACTGGAGTTGTACGGAATCTCCTTGAGCCTTGTTACTGGATGTACGAAAAGGCGCTATCCGCACGTAAGGAAGACTCTGACAGTGCCGTCAGCGAGATCAGCCCGACCATCCAAAACGACGTCATCAAGCAGCAGAGCGCCAAGACGTGGGAGCTGCTCCGCGCCGGACTGGATAGGGTTGTAGTCGGCTGCAGCGATGAGGACGGCAAGCGCGTTCATCAATTGTTCGAACAACTCGCACAACTGTTCTGGAAACGACTCCATGCGCCCGTGTCGGAACCACGCGCAACATCCTTTTCTATATCGGGAGAGAAGGGGGGATCGGATTTCGAGGAACTGAACAACCTGCTGAAGATTGCCCGAAAGGCGACGTTGCTATACATACGGGAGGGGGCCGCCAAGGACTACGGTTCGCGAGAGTACTACTATGTACCGAACCGTATGTTGTGGCCCGTGAGGGGCCTCGACCCAAAGGGCCAACATGCTCGCGTGCCTCTAGGAGTTGAGCGCCTGCTTGCGGCGGCCCGCGGTGAACGGCCGCTGACCGTGGCCGATGGTCGGAGCAACGAAGGACAGGGGAACCTATTCGATGACCGCCGATCGGAAGACGTTTGACACCATCGTTACGGTGTGCAGCTGGGAGCCCCGATTTCTCCTGGGCATGCGACGCACCTTGCGCGAGTGCTCGGCGAAGACAATTCTCGCGTACTTTCTCGGAGAGTACGGCGACCGTACTAAAGAGGCTAGAGAAGGTTTGCGCGAACTCGTGCGCGAACAGCGATCCAGCCTCGTTCTCAAGGAACGGGAGATGACCTTCGCGACACCGACGGCGGCGTGGGAGCTGCTACGACGCGACGTCGGCCCGGAGTCCGCGTTTGGCAATGCGCTCGTTGATCTCACGACAATGCCTCGAGAAATCATCTGGAGTACCCTGTTTTGGCTTGGGGCTGCTGGCGCGGAACGGCACTACGTTTATAATCGCCCGGAATCCTATGCAAAGGACTGGTTGGCCAGGGATCCGAACGACCCGAGGCTCGTGTACAAGCTGGCCGGCTTGCTCGATGTTGGCCGCCCGACGGCGCTAGGCGCAGTTACAGGATTTGATGAAAATAGATGTCGACAGGCCGTGGAATTTTACGAGCCGACCCGTGTGGTATTGGCGGCCCAGGGCGGGCGGCAATACGAAAACAACGTACGCAACGTCGGCCCGAAGTTCGCCGCAGACGGTATTCCAATCGAACATACTCTGGTGAACGCATACGGCGAAGACCACGGGCATGGCGTTCTCCGAGGGTTTGTGGAGAAACTTGCGAAGAGCCACAACGTAATACTGTGCTCGTTCGGTCCGAAGCCATCCGCGATAGCTCTCTACAGGCTGCAGCGCGAGTTTCCCCAATGCGCGCTTGCATACATCGGATGCAAGGAATACAACCGAGAGTACTCTGCGGGGCTGGGCCCTCCACTCTGGGGACGCCTCGCCCGGCAAGAGGATTCCGAGTAGGGAGCGCTACGGGTGGTTGCGGTTGAGCTGTGCGGGGGAGCGGGGGGCCTAGCGCGAGGCTTGGTGGCTGCCGGGATGGATATAGCGATTGCCGTTGAAGAAAACAGATACGCGGCCGCGACGTACCGGCGGAATTTTCCAGGGACTGATGTGCTTGTGCAGGACGTCAGGAGAGTGTCAGGCGGTGCGATTCTCAGGAAGTTGGGGGTGTTGCGGGGAGAGCTAGACGTGCTAGTAGCCGGATTGCCTTGCCAGGGATTCTCGGAGTCGAACAGACGGACGAGGACGGCGTGCAACCCGAAGAACTTGCTCTATAGAGAAGTGATCAGGCTCCTAGCAGAGGTGCACCCAAGGTGGTTTGTAATCGAGAACGTGGCTGGCATGGGCACGTTGGAGTCAGGGCGTTTTCTCAGTCAACTGCTGGAAGAGTTTCGGGCGGCTGGCTACCGTACGGAGAGCAGCGTGCTGAACGCTGCGGATTTCGGCGTGCCGCAGTGTCGGCGACGTACGTTTATTGTCGGAACTCGCGGACCAGGTGTGTTTGCGGCCCCGACGGGAAGTGAAGGAAGACTGGCGACCGTTTGGGACGCCATTGCGGACTTGCCGGAATTGCAGAACGGAGCGAGCATAGACCGGCTACCGTACGGTGCAGATCGACAGAGCGCTAGCAGCTATGCGGTGGAGTTGCGCCCGAGCAGCCTGGAGACCGTGACTGGAAACGAAGTGAGCCGGAATTCGGCAATCGTCGTCGAAAGATATGGACATATCGGCATGGGTCAGAACTGGAGCGCGATTCCGGCGGAGCTCATGTCGAATTACAAGAATCGGCGGCTCTGTCATACGGGGATTTACTACAGGCTGTGCTGGGACGAGCAGGCGAAGGTGATTGGGAATTTTCGAAAGAACATGCTAATTCATCCCTCACAAGACAGAGGGCTGTCGATCCGAGAGGCGGCGCGGCTTCAATCGTTCGACGATCGGCACGAATTCGTGGGTCCGTTGAACGATAGACAACAGCAGGTTGGCGACGCGGTACCGCCGCTGTTGGCGGCCGCCGTCGGTGCCGCCCTCAGGAGGGGAGACCAGCGGTAGGTTGATGTACTCGGCCAACAGCTCGCACAAGAGGCTGGCGCCGCGCGACTTGCGTATGTCGGCGGCGCTGCTGGCCGGCGGTTCGGGCGCACAGGTCTGGGCCAAGCGGCATGAGGGGCGTTCCGGCTGCTGGGCGAGACCGGCCGGGTCGACGCGCTCGACAATCTCAAGGAAGGGTCCTCACCCCGGACGGCTACGACCCCGCGCGCAGTCCGTTCTACCGCGACGTGCTTGCTTCGTCGCGCTGTTGTGCTGCGGCCGCCAGTTGGGGGCGAGGTCCGGGCTCGCGGACCGCGGCGCGCCAGCCCGCCCACCCTGCGGGTGAACACCGCCGCCCCGCCAGAGTCTGCCGGCCAGAACCCGATGCACGGTTCCCGTGCGCCACAACCGCCAATCTGTCTCTCCCGTTACGCTCACCCGTCCGCAAGCTGGGAGCCTTGCCCAACGAGAGGCCACCTACCCGACACGAGAAGGCTGCCGGACGCCGGTCCCGCCCACGAGCGGAGACGCTGCCACGCGCGGCGAACGGTGACCATTCCGGCGGTCCAGCCACGAGCAAGCGCAGGAGATCGCCGAGATCAGCGACATGAACCTGGGCGTGGTCCTCCGCGAGGCGGTCCACGCCGGACTGCCGCCGGTGCGCGAAGGCGAGCCCGCCGAACGCGAACACCGGCGGCGCAACCGCCGATGACCACCACAACGACACCGGCCGTCTACGTCCACGACCGCTACGCGGTCGACTGGGAACTCTGCGGCTGCCCCCGCAGCACCAGATGGGCGCAACTCGACACCGAAGCCGACGCGGCATGGTTCGGACAGTGGGTCAACCCATTCGAGCGTGATCTTCGCCTACATCGAGGGCGAACTCCAGCGGACCACCTGCGCCAACGACGACGAGCTCGTCCAGGAACTGCAACGCGTCGCGGACTGGCACGCCCGCCACAACGGCTGGAAGGGGATCGATCCCTGGAACGACGAGCTCGCCCGGCGCCTCGAGGACGCCGGCGCCGGGCACTTGGTGCACGCCGGCCGAAGCCGAAGCGACAACCCCGTCCATGAGGCCAATCATTGATCATGGACACTAGGACCAACGCCCGCCGGACCCGCAACGAGCGTCGCCCCCGCCGGCGAGGAGTTACCTCCTGCTCTGCGGCCGCGAGGGCATCGTCTGGCTACCGGCCCACTGGGCCGACCCGCGTGCGCGATCCCGACTACGAGATCGACGAGAACGACCTGCGCTGGCCCGACGACAGGGGAGACCCACAGCACCCGCCCCGCGTCGACGAAGGGCCAGACCCCGCCCGGTTGGCAACGCGGCTACCCGGCCGACCCGCCCTCCGAGGACCTCGAACACTGGGACGAGGCCGCCTACCTCGAAACGGTCGACGAGCTCCGCAAGGCCGGCTGGACCATCGAGCAGCCCCTCGACAACGTCGATCGCATGGGCTGGTTCCGCCAGGCGTGGGGACCCGTCAGCCCCTACGTTGTCACGCGCGTCCCCGCCAGGCCCGCCGAGCCGTGGCGGTACCGCCCCCCACCCCTGCTGCCCCTGCGTGGAGTCCCGATGACCGCCAGGAATGGAACACGATCCCGTTCCGCCTCGGCCGAGCTGCGCCGCGCGCGGCGCAGCTCGGCAATCCTGCACTGGCGCCGGGCCGGCGCCTCGATGGCCGTCATCGCCCGAGGCCTCGGCATCGGCGTCGGCACCATCCACCGCACCCTCCACGAACTGCGTCGGAGGAGCATCGCCGCATGCACAGACTCATCCGGACCAACGCCCCCCCAAGGCTCGCTGATCGAGCACGACGGCGTCCTCTGGCGCGTCGGCGCGCCCTCTCCCCACTGGCCCGGTGAAGCCGAATGCACCGCCCTCGCGTGCCCCGACCGCAACCACCAGCCCTGCCGCCGCAACGACCAGAACCAGACCGTCTGCGACCGCTGCGACTGGCGCGACCAACTCGTCGCGCCCGACCCCTTCCGCACCGCCGTCGCCGAGCTCATCGCCGAAGGCCTCTGGACCGAGCACCACGACTGATACGAGAAGTCGACGGCCGTCCCGTCCGCGCCTGCAAGTGGGCCCAGATGGACACCGAGGCCGACGCCCCTGGTTCGGGCAGTGGGCCACCGCACCGTGATCGCCTTCGCCGAGGGCGAGGAGACGACCACCCGCTGCGCCGACGACCAACGCTTCGTGACCGAACTGCGCGGCATCGCGGCCTGGGCACGACGAGCACAACCGGTGGAAGGGCATCGACGCCTGGAACGACCCGCTCGCCGTCCGCTTCCGGCGATCGGCGCCGGCGACCTGCTCCACCATCCGCCCTCGTCGCAACCAGCCTTGCGCATCCGGGAAACTGCGGCATAATCGACCCAAGTCAATGACCGACGAACAAGCGATCAAACGGGTAACCAACTTCCTGTCGGGAGCCGCCTTCGAAGCCGCAAGACACGAGATCGGGCGCATCGGCAAGCTGACCGACCCGACCCCGGCCGACGCCGATCGCGCCGCCGCGCTTAAACATTGGCTCAAAGCGGGCGCCGTGCTCCACGTATCGCTTGCCCCCGACCCCCGCCCACAATGAAACTCATCCCCATTCTCGGCCCCGGCAAGAACGGCCCCCGCGAGTACCGCACGCCCGACGGACGGTGGCGCCTGATCCGCACACGCAACCCCATGATTCGCTGGGAAGTCCAACAGTGCTGCGACACCGACTGGCTCCACGCAGCCACTTTCGCCAAGCGCCGCGACGCTCGGCTTTACCTCGAGGAGACCCTCGAGGGCCACGAGCAACTCACATGACCAAGCCCCGCCGGCGACGCCCCCGACGCGCCTGGGCATCATCCGCGGCACCCGCCACTCAAACCACCATGCCGCCGTCACCATCGACGGCTGCCCCCTCGACTGGCAAGCCTCCCTCGCCCTGCGCAACCATTCCGATGCGCGCGATCACGCCGTCCTTGAAGCACCGAGACGCAGAATGACAAACTCTACGCGCTCTTCATCGCGCTGACCGCAATACGATTATGGTGATGCCTATGCTCGCTGCGCTTGCATGGATTTCCGGCAGTCCCGCCGCCCGCCAGAGAATCGCGCAGACCTGGACAACACTCGCCTCCACGCGCCCGCCGTGGCTGATGCCACGGCCCTGCCCCCCCTCCCCGTCCTCGACCTGCTCGAGAGCCTTGAACAACCGCCCGCCCAACACCCCAACCCCGGGCGAAACCCTCTGGCGACGCACCGCGTCGCCGGCGGCTACAACATCCGCGTTCCCATCGGCGACTGCCCCCCGGAACATCTCCAACCACTACATCCTCACCGACCACGGCGAGGACCAGGACTACCCGAACGCCACCTGGTCGACCGACCTGCCGCCGGGTTGGGCGCGGTACGAAGCGTGGCTCGCCCACGAACGCGACGCCAGACGCCAAATGCTCCGCATCCTCCACGAGCACTGCCCCGGCCCACGGCCTGGCCACCGAGCTCATCCGCCGCGGCGCCAGCACTACCGCCGTCCAGGCCGCCCGCGGCTGGCTGGTCGCCCGCGACCGCCGGATGGACGCCGCCGGGTACGGACTCGGGGGCCCGATGGCGAACCTCGCCCGCATGCTGGCTATCGTCGACTTCGAGCACGAGGAGGACAAGCGCGTTCGGCTACAGCCGCAACCCGGCGCCGCACACGTCAACCTCCGCGAGGCGACGAAACGGGCCGTGGAGGAAGCGGGCGCGCCGGCGGCGCCGACCGACGACGACCAGCCGGAGACGCCGGCCGGAACACCCCTGGCCGCGAGGTGGCCGACGGCCGAGACCGAAACCGCACCTGCGACGACCATCGCGTTCAAGAGCTTCAACGGCGAACCGACGGCGACCTTCCCGAACCGGACCTGCGCCGGCCGCGTCGCCTGCTTCTCGACCCGGGACGGGCACTGCCACGCCCCGGTGGCCGACGTCGATCGGTGGCCAAACGCGCCGAACCCACCCGGCAACTGCTGACCGAGCTTGCCGACAACTTCTGGCCCGACTGAGACCCCGCCGGCGCCCGAAACGCTCGGCGCGGCTGGTGGGCCGGCCGGGAACGACCCCCACGCCACGTCACCCTCCACGACATGCTGGGCGCGCTCGGTGGTCACGGGCATGGCCATCGCGTTCTCCGCACCACCCAGCTCAGGCGCGCCACGAGGGTCAGCAAAGCCGGAGCGCCGGCACGCGCGTCCACACGCGTTCGAACCCGGTGCAGCCCTCCGCATCGCGGCCCCGCGCCCCTCGCAGGTCCACCGCCGGGCCTTCCGACAGCCCGCCGCCGACAACCCCGACAAGGCCCCTTCCCGCGACAACCGCATATCGCCCCGCCGACCCCTGTCGGCGCCCCGAGGAGGATCAAGATGCAGATCTACGGCGCATACACACGCGGCATCCAGGGACACCTGTTCAGGGTGTCCGCCACCCCCAACGCAGCCGGACGACTCCACGTCAGCGGCGTCCGCGACACCGCGGCCCAAGATACGGCCGCGACCGTCACCCACACCCTGGAGCGGCTCGGCATGTGCAGCGTCGGCGCCGACGTGCGCCTCAAGCCCGCCAGCGCCGGAGACCCGCCCCTGGCCACCGGCCGGTACTCCGGCACGCTCGAGCTGCCGATCGCGCTGGCCCTGCTCGGGATGGCCGCCAAGCTGCCGGCGGACCGAATCGCGGACGTCGTGGCCGTCGGCGGCCTCGACCCCTGCACCGCGAACGAGAAGCCCGGCGTGCGGTGCATCGGCGTGGGCGGAACGACCGCCATCGCCCACGCCGCGCACTCGCGCGGCCTCCGGCTGATCGTCGCCGAGGACCAGGCCGCGGCCGCGTGCGTCGAGTGCCGCGAGACGACCTCGGCCGCGACGCTCGAGGAGCTCGTGGCCGTGCTCGCCGGCGACCGGGACGCCGACCCGCTCCCGCCGCGGACGGCCATCGTGAAGCGACGCGACCCGGGAACATGGCGCATCGGCGAGGGCGACCTGCGCGCGCTCGAGATCGCGTGCGCGGGCTGGCACAACATCCACGTCATCGGCCCCGACGGACACTCCCTCCCGCAGTACGGCCGCGTCGCGCAGGCCCTCCTCCCCGACCTCGACGGCGAGGCAGCGCGCGAGACGACCACGATCCACGGCGTCGCGGGCCTCATGGCACCGTGGACCGCACGCGTGACCGAGCCCCCGCTCCGGGTCCCTCACCACACCGCCTCGCGCGGCGCCGTCGCCGGCAGCCGGGGCCGGCCCGGCGAGGTGAACCTCGCGCACAACGGCGTCCTCGTCATCGACCAGCCCACCGAGTTCGACCGCGACGCGGCCGACGCCCTCGTCGCCGTCGCCGAGGACGGCCAGACCGTCATCTATCGCTACACCCCCGTCGACCACACGATCCGCATGCCGGCCCGCTTCCGCCTCATGGTGACGACCCGGCCCGACGAGCTCGACAGCCGTCGCCACCGGGCCGCGGACCTGCTCGAGCTCTGCGACATCGAGATCACCGGCGGCATGCCGACCGACGCCGCGATGCCCCCCGAACGGCTGCAGGCCGGCCGGGAGCGCGTCGCCCTGGCGGCGGCGATCCTCGGCAGCGCGCCCCCGCACCCCGTCGGCAACCGGGCGGCGTACGACACGCCGGGCCGCCGCATGCGGGTCGTCGCCCAGACCGTCGCAGCGCTCGACGGACGCCGGCAGCTCGAGAGCGAGGACCTCGCCGAAGCCCAACGCCTCCTCTACCGCGGCGACCGCAGATGACCGCCCCCGGCGAACCCCCGCCCCCGATGCGCCAGGACCTGCTCGCCGAATCCTGACCGCGGGCCCGCCGGCGAATCAACGGCGTCACCCTCGGTCCGGGTCGGAACCGCCTTCCCGCCCCGCGGCCCCAGTCGCCGGCCGCCACGGCGTGAGCACGCCCCGCCGCCTCCGCGCACCCTCCCCCGATCGGTTTTCCCGGCGGCCGCCGCCGATGCGGCGACCGCCCCCGAGCAACCCCGAGGCGTCACCGATGCAGATCTACGGCGCGTACACCCACGGCATCGACGGACACCTGTTCACGGTGTCCGCCACCCCCAACACGACCGGCAGGCTCCGCATCACCGGCCTGCCCGACATCGTCGCCGAGCACGCAGGCAACATCGTGACCGCCGCGCTCCGGCGCCTCACCCCCGGGGCGGCCGCGACCGACCTCCACGCCGAGCCCGCCGGCGACGACGCGCCGCCGCTCGGCCCCGCCCGCTTCATCCGCTCGGTCGAGATCCCGATGGCCCTCGCGGCGCTCGCCGCGCACCGCCACGTCCCGCCGGACCGCTTCGCGCAGACGGTCGCGGTCGGCGGGCTCGATCCCTACGGGCCCGCCCGCGAGGAGACCCCCTGCATCCCCGCGCGCGGCATCACGGCGATCGCGGAGGCCGTCCGCCGCCGGGCGCTGGCGCTCGTCGTCCCCTGGGAGAACGCCGCGGCCGCGCTGTCGGAGTGCACGACCACGGCCGGGTTCCACACCTTCGAGCAGCTGCTCTCGGTGACCGCCGGCGAATCCGACCCTCCCTTCGTCCCGCCCGCGCGCGTCCCGAAGCGCGAGCCGCTCCGGATGTGGGGAGTGGGCGAGCGCCAGCTCAGAGCGGTGGAGATCGCGTGCGCGGGACGACACGCCATCAGCATCGTCGGCCCGCCCTCCGGGTCCCTGCCCAACTACGGGCGGCTGGCCCAGGCCCTCCTGCCCGACCTCGAAGGCGACGACGCCCGCGTCACGACCCGGATCCACTCGATCGCCGGGCTCAGGCACCCGATGGCGGAGCGCATGGTCGAGCCTCCGCTGCGGATCCCCCACCACACCGTCTCCTGGGGCGCGATCTCCGGCACCCGGGGGTGCTCCGGCGAGGTGAGCCTCGCCCACAACGGCGTGTTCGTCGTCGACCAGCCGGCCGAGTACGACCGCCGGACACTCGCGGCGGTCGCCAGGACCGCCATCGAGCGCGAGACCCTCGCCCTCTACCTGTCGCCGGTCGAGCACACCCTGCGGATTCCCGCCGACTTCCTCCTCGCCGTCACCACCCGGCCCGACGAGATCGGCGAGCGCCGGTACCGCGCGGCGCCGGTCCTCGACCTCTGCGACATCCACATCGAGGCCCCGTTGCCCGCCGGGGACCCCGTCGATCCCGACGACGTACTCGCGCGGCGGGCCCGCGTGGCCGCAGCCCGGCGCATTCTCGCCACCGGCCGTCCCCCGGGCTCGCCCTCGACCGGCGACGACAGCGCGCGGGGGCGCCGCACCCGCGCCCTCGCGCGCACCATCGCGGCCCTCGCCTGCGAGCGTCAGGTCCGCCCCGAGCACCTCGAGGAGGCCCACGCCCTCGCCAACCCGGCCGACACGGCCGCCTCCTGAAGGACTCCCATGACCAAACCGCTCCGGACGCCCTGGGGCGCGGCACAGACCACGCACACCCTCGCCCCCAGCGTGACCCTGGTGACGACCGCCTCCCACGGCGGGCTGCTGCTCGCCGGCGACGCCTCGATGCCGCCCGACGTCGGCGAGACGTTCATCAACGGCCCGGACTGGGCCGAAGAGGACTGCGAGCTGCCCATCGCCCTCGCCATCCTCCACCGCGACGGCGTCCTCGGCGACGACGCCCTCCTCGGCCAGACCCCCGCCCAGACCCGCGAGATGGCCCGGACCATCGCGAGGCGCTTCCCCCGCTACGCCGCCGCCCTCGGCCACCTCGACCCATGACGCCGCTCGAGCGCGAGCGCGACACGGCCGAGACGATGGCCTGGAACGCCCTCGGCCGCTACAAGTTCCTGCTCTTCGGGTACTGGGCGGGGCTCTGGATACATCTCAACCGGCTGTGCCCGACGCGCAGCCCGAACCCGTGGCGCGACCTCGTCGCCGCCGCACGCAGACGGAACCCATGAGGATAGCCACTCCAAGCCGCGAGGAGCTCGAGCGGCGGGCCCGCGCCCGGGCGCGCCGGCGGCGCCGAGACGCTCGCGTCGCCCACGGCGCGTTGAAGCGGGCCCGCGGATCGCCGGCGGCCGCGGCGGCGGCCCTCCGCGAGGAGGCCCGGACCTACCGCGCCCAAGCGCGGCGTCGTCGGACTCGGAGCCTGGCGCGCGGCCGAGCGGCGGGAGCGGGCGGCGGCCGACCTGGAGCGCCTCGTGCTTTCCAATCCTGAAATGAGCCTGAAGCGGCGGCACGTGAACCGAGGTGACGGCGGCCGAATCAGCGGACCGAAACAGGGGTCCTGGCGCGGGCTGCGGTGAGCCGGCGCACACTGACCGACATTATCCGTCATGGGCGGGGCCGAGGTCCTCCGGTTCCTGGCCAGCACGTCAATCCTGCTTGGGCGGAGGGGTTAGGCGCCCGGGGTGCCCGCCGGGGGTCCGCCGTCGTCCGCCACCGCCGACTCCACCCCGAGGCGGCGGTTCGGGTCGGCGACCGGCGGTCGGCTCGTCCCGTGGCCGGCCTTGATGCGTCTGTGGCCCGTGGTCGGTCACCGGTGCCGTGGTTCCGGCGGCCGCCCCGCCTGACCAGCCCGACCTCCAGGTCGGCACGCCGACCGAAGGGCGGCGTGCTGCGGCAGCGAGAGCGGCGGTTCCGGTCCGGCGCGGCGTTCGGAGCGGGGCGGGTCCAAAACGGAGCGGGTCCGAACCGGGGAGCCCGAAGCCCTGGGTAGATTCGACAGCCTCCAGGCCTTCCGCCGCTTTCCGGTAACGCGCCTGCCGCTCCGCGTTCGTCAACGCCACGACCAACTCCACACCGTTACGTAACGGACCGGTGACAGGCGGCTCGGCGCCCGGACGTCACGGCTGTCGAGCGACGGCGGACTCGGGGCAACAGCGGACCGGGAGCACGGGGCCTCCGAACGGGTCTCCCGCGGCGCCGGGGGGGGGCGCGTGTCCTGCCACGGCGTCTCGTGGACGGCCGGGACGTCCCGTCCAGGCCGGGCCGCAAGGCCCATATCTGCAATCCGAGTTGCGGGACGGCCGGTGTGTCACCCGCAGGGCCGTAGCGCAGCGGAGGACGCGCGGAGCGCGTTGACACGCTGGCCGGCCCGCAGCTACGCGGTTCGAACGGGGAGCACAAACCCGGCGGCGGCATCCGGGGCTGCCTCTTGCCGGCGACCGGTGCGGGCAGCCGGCGACACGCCAGCCACCCGGCGCTGCCTCCATCCCCTCCCCCCCCCGTCCGCCGGTGCGGCGACTCATGGGCCGGGCGTCGGCGACACCGAGCTGCGGGTCGACGCCGCCCGTCGCCGCGGGTATTTCAGGCGGCGGGGTCGATGGCGGCGAACAGGCGGTCGCGGGCCTGGTTGAGGGCGCGTGCCGCGTCGTTGTCGCTCATGGCGGCGGCGACGGCGTCGAGCTCGTCGAAGGAGGTCCCCGGCTTGAGGCAGTCGGCGGCGTCGGGCAACGACTTGAGCTTCTCGTAGGGGGTCATGACGTTGGCGTGGGGGTAGCGCTTGCGGACGCGGCCCTTGGCGTCGACGACTTCGACGGGGAAGAGACAGGGGCGGTGGAAGTTCAGGTAGGGGGAGAGGACCCGCTGGGTGAAGGCGTTGACGCGTTCCGCGTAGCGGCTGGGGATGTGGCCGTATCCGAGGTGCTTGCGGATGACCGAGCCGTTCTTGCTCTCGACGAGGGCGTTGTCGTTGCTGCGTCGGGGGCGGGATTTGGTGAACTCGTCGACGTGGAGGGCCTGCAGCAGGGCGGCGACCTTGCGGTTGATGAACTCGGTACCGTTGTCGGCGTGGAATCCGCGGACGATGAAGGGGAACGCCCGGAGCAGCGCTTCGAGGACGGGGGCGAGGCAGGGCGTCTCGATGCGCTCGAGGGAGCCGACGAACTGGAACTGGCTGACCTCGTCGACGAGGTTGAGGTGGTAGAGGCCCTTGATGCCGTCGAGGTCGCCTTGGTGGACGGTATCGACCCGCAGGTAGCCGGGTTGCCCGTCGGGCCGGGGCCGGCGGCGCTCGCCGATGGCGATGTGCACGGCGCGGGTCGGCGCGGGCATCGTCCCGCGGCGGCGCTGATAGCTGGTCGAGTGGCGCAGGTTGTAGAGATGTCCGTTGGAGATGGCGGCGAGGCGCTCGAAGCGGTGGTCCCCGAACACGTGCAGGGCCCGGATGCAGAGCTGGCGGGTGGCGGGCCCGGAGAGGGTGCCGTGGAGGGCGTCGACTTCGGCGAGCAGCCCGATGTCGGCCTTGGTGTAGCGGCGGGGGAAGGGGCGCCGGGGGCCGCGGCGGTCGGCGATGGCGCCCGTGGCCCGGTGCTGGCGCAGCAGGCGGGTGACCTGCGCTCGCGAGAGGCCGGCCACCCTGACCAGGAACCGGCGGAGCAGGCCCTTGTCGGCCTTCCCCCGGCCGGGGTAGTCGAACCGTTCCAGGGTCTCGGCCACGAACGCGTAGGCCTCGGCCCGGGTCTGCGGCCGCAGGTCGAGCGGTCGGCTGTCGGCCAGGAACTCCCGAATCTGGTCCAGGGTCTGCAGGCGCTGGGTGTCGAGTCTCACGATCATCCTCCGATGATCCGGGACCCGGCCCCTTCAGGCTCATTTCACGTTGGAATCAATCCTCCCTTCAGGCTCACTTCTGGTTGGACAAGGCGCGCCTTTGTAAACGAACGCGCGATGCGCTACAGTCTCCCTGAGCGCGCGCACCGGCATCCCTCCTGCCGCGCGCGAAACTTCCACCAGCACCGGCCGGCGGGCAGCATGCCTACGCCCGAGAGCGTGATCTGCATTCTCATGGTGAGCGCCGCCGCGAGCGCGTCGACGTCGGCCTCGAGCCTCGCCGGCGTGCTCGCCCGCACGGCGGGCCTCGCCGGCGCGGCCCTGGCGACGATCGCGATCGGCCCCGGCCCGGGCGCGGTCCTCGCCTGCGCCGGCGCCGCCGCCCTCACCCTCGGCGACCGACCCCCGCTGAGCACCGCCGGCCTCCTTGCGATCGCAGGCGGTTGCGCAACGCTGCTGCTCTGACGGCCGCCACGAGAACAGCGCAAGTCACTGATAGGGACTTACATGCGATCCCCAGGCCATGATCCCCTTGTTCTGCCCCTCTCTACTGAGCGCGGAACCTGCGGGTCTGTAGAAGCACGTCCTGGACGAATCCGGCGGTACTCCCAGTCGCCGTTCCCGGGCACTCCCCACCCGTGTGCTTCCACGGGAATCCCGGCCTCGAGGACACCGAGAATCCTGGCCGTACGGCAGCCACCGAACGGTCGCTGAGCACCCGCAAACGGAAACAGTGCGGCCGAATCCAAGCGGGGCCGCACACAATGCCGGTTCCGCGCTACGATAGAGGTGCCGTCATGGGAGCCACAGCGTCCGACGTCTCCATCTGCCACTACCGCCTGAGCCGGGTCGAGTACGACCGTGCCGTGGAAGCCGGCGCGTTCGAGCCGGACGCCAAGCTGGAACTCATCGACGGAAACCTGCACGCCATGACACCAGAGGGAAGCCGCCATGCAGCGGTGATGGACATCGCCGCGCACCATCTGCAGCGGGTGTTCGGCTCCGAGTTCTACGTACGGATACAGCACCCGCTGGCAGTGCACGACTACTCGGAACCCGAGCCGGACATCGCGGTAGTGAGAGGCGCGGCGCACGACTACCTGGACGCCCACCCGACGGCGGCGGCACTGATCGTGGAGATCTCGCACGAATCACTGCGACACGACCGGACGATCAAGCAACGCCTGTACGCGCGGTGCGGAATTCCCGAGTACTGGATCCTCGCCCTCCCCGAGAACCGTCTCGAGGTCTACCGCGACCCGGCCGGAGACGGCTACCGGAGCGTCACCCACCATGCAGCCGGGGACGAGGTCGCGCCGCTCGCCCGTCCCGATGCACGGATCGTCGTCGAGGATCTGCTTCCCTGACTCCGAAGGCAGCACAGCCCGCGGGCATTGCCAGTCCGACGCGAGAACACACGAACGCGGGCCGAGCGGCCAGGATTCGTGTAGATGTACAACCCGATCCAGATGGTCCGTGGTCACGCGACATCGCCGCGAACTGGGCCGCGCGCAGGCGCCGCGCCCGCTGCCGCATAGCCGCCTCCGTCCGATCGAGGCGGGCGGCAAACTCCCCGAGCGCCGTGGCCAGGGGCCTCGCGGACCTGGGTGGCCGGGGCGCCGACCGCCGCGGCGACGGCTTGGGCGACCACCGACCACCGCGGCGGTCGACTGTCGCGACGGGCCCCGACTCCGGACAGCCCAAAGCATCCGAGTAACCGGCCGTCCTGGCGGCACCGTCCCGGATGGGACGCCCGCTACGGTAGTGGAACAGGAATCGCGCCGCCGGCGGCGGCTCACGGGTCACTCTCCCGGACCCGGCACACCAAGCGCTCCTTCAGAACCCGCTCGAAGGACCGCACGTCCGGTGCCGTGGACGCGAGATGCGTGTCGCCGGCGCTCATCGTGCACGCGAAGGTCCCCTCCGGCGGCCCGACCGAGATCCTCGCCTCGACGCGGCCGCTGCGGCCTTCCTGCAGGCCGCATCCGCCCTGTCGACCGCTCCCCTCCATCACAAGCCGACAGCCATGCCGTACGACCCGAACGCTCCTACAACGACAGCCTCTGACCGAGCGCCGCTCCGTCACGCTCAGGCCCCGCGACGTCCAGCAGCTCAAGCAGATCGCCGCCATCAACGGCACCGGCATCAGCGTGATCATCCGCCGCGCGATGCTCCACGGCCTCGAAGCCGCCCGCCAGGAGGAGCTGACCCCACCAGAACCAACTGCGCAAGAGCGCCGAAGAGAAACAGCAGCGGAAGAACAGGGTCCCGCCGTTCCAAGGCAAGGAGCACGAAACCCGCCGCCTGCTCGCCCAGCGCATCCCGAAGCGCGTCATCGCCAAGGAGATGGGCGTGCCCCGGCCAACGCTCCACAAGTTCATCAAGACCCCACGGCCTGCAGCCGAAGCCGATCCGGTAGCCGGATTCCTGCGGGCTCGCTCAAGCTAGGCTGACACCCGGGTCGGTGGGGCAAGCACCCGCCCGCCCGCACGCACCACGATGACCGCAACGCCACGCTCGCGCAGACGACACCGAGACCCGGGGCCCCAACACCCGATACAACCAAAATGATGACCCTGGCGTCGAACCTCAAACACCTGGCCGCGCACGCTCACAGCCGGCGGTGCGGCCGCCCCGGCGACCTCGAGTACCTCGCCCGCGCCGCGCGATGCCTCCTCCGCGCCGCCGACCTCATCGACCAGGCCCAGGCCATGACCGCAATCGCCCTCGAGTGCATCTCCCAGACCACCGCCCGGCCGGACGCACAACCTCCGGGAACGGCCGCGCCCAGCCCGAACGGCGACACCGCCGGATGGCTCATACTCCTCGCGAGTCCGCTAGCCGACGGAACCACCGAGCACACGCTGCTCGGCGCCGCACCCAATCCCAGGCTCGCGTTCGCCGACGCCCGTCGCCGCTGCGAAACGGTCAACTGCACCCTGCCCGACAACGCCCACGCCGCGCCCGCCGACCCCAACGCCATCACCACCGCCCTCGCCTTGCTCGAACGCCCCGGCACCGTCCAGCGCCTCGCCCGGGAGCCCGTCATCGCCGGCGCACACACCACATTCCTCCGCGGCGCGCCCTGCCGGGACTGCGACGGCCTCGACCTCCCCGACTGCCCGCGCTGCAGCGGATCCGAATTCGAGATTGCCGAGATCGACCCCGACCCCGAGAACGACCTCGCCCTCGTCGTCGGACCCCGCTGGGCGCCCCGCCCGACCGACACCCACCGCCACGCGCACGGACGCCCCGTCTACCCGCCCTGCCCCGACTGCGGCGGCGACATCGAACGCTCCGACCACCTCGGACACCTCACCACCAACTGCGCACACTGCGGAGCCCCGTTCTTCCTCGCCGAACCCGACCTCTCATGACCCCGAGATGGCGCGTGCGCCCGGCGTCCGAACCCGGAACCGTCCACGTCGAGATCGACACCGGCCGCGGCTTCCGCCCCGCCACCGTCAGCGAGATCGACCAGGCCCTGCGCCAGCTCAACCTCTTCGGCGCCGCCGACGCCGGCGGCGCCGGAGTGGCCGACCCCCCACGCGATACGGACGCCCCCGACTGACCGAAAAGGAAACGAGTGCGAATCATCATCAAACCGCTGCAGCACGGCCAGCAGCACCGCCAGGTCCTCATCGGCCGAACCGCCAAGGGCCGCCTCACCCGCACCGCCCGGGCGCACGTCCTCTCGGGCCTCAACCGCTGGCGTGCCTACAACGGCATGCGGTTCCCCACGGTCGCGGCCGCGCGCACGTGGCTCAAGAAGCAGTTCGCCAACGTCGACGACGCCCCACCGCCCGCCGCATAACCCACACCCGCCAAGTCACACCCAACCGCACCCCGGAGATACGAGAACCACGATGAGCAACGGCACCGAGACGCTGTCCGTCCTCGTCAGCACCATCATCGGAACCGCCGTCGCGATGACCACCGTGATCACCGCGTCAATCGGCGGGCGCATGACCACCCTCGACAGCGAACTGCGCGCCACCCGCATCGAGCTCCGCGGCGAAATCCCCGCCACCCGCACAGAGCTGCGCGACGAGATCCGCGCCCTCGACACCCGCGTCAGAACCGTCGAGACCGGCTTCACCCGCGTCGACCAGCGCTTCGAGACCATCGAACGCGCCGTCCTCCCCTCGGCCGAAGCCCCCCGGTAGCCCGCGTCACAGCCCATGAAACGACCGCCAACAGCCCTCCGGCCGCGGCGGCCGGCCGCCCGAATCACCGCCGCCTCCTTCGCCGGCGAACGCTTCCCCGTCGAGAGCACCGTCACGTTCCGCAACCGCGCCGGCGACGCCATCACCGGGACCGTCACCGAGCTCCGACAGGACTACGCCGTCGTCGCCGGCGGCGACAACGGCCGCTACCGCGTCCCGTACTCCTTCCTCACACTCCTCGTCCCAGGACCCCGGGGCGGCGTCACCCTCGCCGAGATCGAGCACCGCGCCCACGCCCTCATCCGCACCCACGAGCTCGCGAGCGGCCTCGCCCCCGCCTGGCGCTTCACCTTCCGTCCTTGAACTCCGTCAAGTACTGGGGCGACCGGGACGCTACCGACACCTCGTCGGCGGCCTCCACCACCTTGACGCCGACGCGATCCGCGAGACGCGACATCGCGGCGTCTTCATCTTCCAGCAGACCGACCCGCGGCCCGCGGCTCCCCCCCGCGAACCGCTCTGGAAGCGCTACCTCCGAGCCCTCACCGTCCACGCCGCGCGCGCCGGCCGACGCACCGCCATGCGCCGCGCTGCGGCCGAGACCATCACCGAGCACCTCGTCGAGGAGCACGGCCTCGGCCGACGCGACGACCCCTCGAACCTCCGGACTACCACACGTGGCGCATCCTGAACGGCCTCGAGCAGCCCTGGCGCTCGATCGAGCCCCTCACGCGCCTGTACCACCGACTGAGCGGACCACCATGAGAATCGAGATCCACCGCTGGCGCATGGCCATGAGCCCCCGCAACGACGGCCGGGTCGCCGTCGGCTACGACGTCCTCGTTCCGCTCGAGGACTGCGTGCCCAAGAACTCCTCCAACATCGAGGTCCTCCACGGCGACCGCCGCTACATGCACTACCCGCACGCCACGTGGTCGACCGATCTCCCTCCCTGCTGGACCCGGTACGAAGCCTGGCTCGCGCACGAGCGCGAAGCCGAACGCCAGATGCTCCGGTTCCTCCACGAGCACTGCCCCGAGACCCACGAGCTCGACGAGTGGCCCACCCTCTGGGCCTACATCGACCCCGAGCACGCCAACGACCTCCACACCGTGCACGTCACCATCCCGCCCGCCGCGGCGGCGCCGCCGTCCGCCGGCGCCGCCGCCTGAAGCACCGAACCCCGACAACAGGGGAGAGCACCGTGCCCGACAGCCAGACCGCGGCCGCGCCCGTCGAACAGTGGCGCGTCATCCACACCTACACCCGCGCCGAGGCCCTTGACGACGGCGTCCTCGTCGACGTGACCAGCATCGCCAAGGAGGCCGGCTTCACGGTGCCGACCGCGATCACGGCCGCCGTCCACAACGAGTGCGTCGAGTGGACCGACGACGACGCCGAGCGCAGCAACGCCTACCAGGACCAGCCCGGGCGCCTCTGGGACGTCCTGTACCTCGCCGCCACCAAGGCGCAGGCCCTCGCGCGCCGCAACCGGCCCCGCGACCAGGTCATCTACCAGCTCCACGTCGTCCCCCGCCCAGGCCGGAACCACCCGCGCCTGCGCACCCTCAAGCTCGTCATCGGCCCCGGCCACGACCACGAGCCCGTGGCCACCATCATGCTTCCCTACGAAGACTGACCACCCCCGCCGCCAGGGACTCTCACAGAGCCCCTGGCGCACCGGCCCTCCCGCCCGACGCTTCCCCCGCCACACCGACGAACCGCCGCACAGCGCAACTGTGCACCCCGAGGGCCCCAAATGACGACACCGACCGTCCAGCCCGCCGACCCGCCCACGTTCCGCCTCCTCGTCGAGCTCCCCGAGCGCTGGCAGGCCTACATCGCCTACGACGATCCCACCATCTTCGAGGACGACGAGGACGACGACCCCTGGGGCCGCGCCGCGGCCGACGACGAGATCGCCAGAATCCACGACCAGGGCTACCACCTCGTCGGACCCGCCGACGACCCCAACGACCGCGACTTCGGCCGCTTCCGCGGCGTCGACGGCCACCTCATCACCTACGTCGCCCTCCGCCACGACATCCTCGATGTCGACAGGCGCGCCGGCGTCTGGCGCTTCCTCGCCCCCTCCGGCGAGGAGTACCTCTTCCGCCTCGGCCGAGACGGCATCGTGTGGCTCCCCGCTCACTGGGCCGACCGCGTCCGCGACCCCGACTACGATCTCGACGAGAACGACATACGCCCGTCCGACAACAGGGGAGACCCCCAGCATCCGCCCGCCGCCGACATCAGCCAGACCCCGCCCGGCTGGGAGCCCGGGTACCCCGCCGACCCGCCGCCGGAAGACCTCGAGCACTGGGACGAAACCGCCTGCACCGCCGCCGTCGAGGCCTGCGCCGCGCCGGCTGGGCGATCGAGCAGCCCCTCGACCACATCGATCGGATGGGCTGGTTCCTCCAGGCGTGGGGACCCCTCAGCCCGTACGTCGTCACCCGTACCACGCCGGCGACCACCCGACCCTGCGAACAGCACCCCGACATTCCTTGCCCCTACGTGGAATGTCAATGACTACACGCAATGGAACGCGATCCCGTTCCACCTCGGCCGACCTGCGGCGCGCCCGCCGCACCGCCGCGTCGTCGACGAACATGCAGAAGACAGCCGGTTGACGAAGTGCGCGGCCCGGTGCGGGTCGTGGCCCCGCTCTCGCAGCGCTTGGGCGACGGGTCGCGAAGGACGCCGCGGCGCGCTCAGTTGAGCGATTGCCGAGTCTCGTCCGGCCGCAGCCGCTCGGGATCGGAGAACGCCCACCTGAGCCTGTCCCGCGCCGCCGCGTCGGCAGGTCGTCCAGGCCGAACTCGTAGGTCTTGCTGGCGCTGTTCGTCCAGTTGGTGCGGATACCAGCCGAGGGCGGCTACCGCACCATCACCACACGTGCCGCCGGCGGCCACGTCGCGCCGCTCGCTCGCCCCGACGCGCGGGTCGGCGTCAGCGATCTCCTGCCCTGACCCACCCAGCCTGTCCATCGGCGGCGACCGTCACTGCCACGGCGAATCGCTGCCGCGAACGACAACGCCTCTCCGCCCACCAGCGGAGCAGGGAGAGGTGCCCGCGGGAATGAAAGTGAAGCGCGGAGCCCGGGCCGTCGAAACGGAGGGGCTCCGGACCATCGAGCGCGCGCAGCGGGCCGGTCCCCCGCGCGACGAATACAACGAGCTGCAGGCCGCCCTCCAGGGCGGCCGCGCCGCCGCCTCCAGCCGAGGCCACAGCCTCACGCGGTGGAAGCGCCGGCCCTATGCGCCGGCGACCGCCGCGACCGCTTTCTGCCGCCGGTGCCGAGCCATGGCCATCATCGACCTCGAGAAATCGTCGCGAGCCTACGGACCCGCCATCGAGTCCGACTGTCGAGACGACTAGGTCCGCTCCCTCGCCCGGCCCGGCAAGCACCCAGCCACTGACCCGGATCCCGCCCCCTGAACGCCAGCCCCCCAGACCCGCCCCCCCAACGCCCCGCACGATCGCGAGAGGCGCGCACAGTCGGCCGACCCGCCCCAAGACCTCGAGATGTGGTCGGAACACGCCTACAAGGCGGCGGTGCGGCATCTGCGCGCTCGCGGCCGGACCCTCGCCCAGGCCCTCGATAGAAGTGCCGACTCGGATGGTATCCGGGCCAATGGGGACCACTACGGCCCTACGCCGCCGTACGCACCCCGGCCCCGCGACCCGCCGACGGAAGCGGCCCCGGACCGGCCGTCGACACCGGCGCCAGGAGACCACTGTGACCACAGCTGGAACGCGATCCCGTTCTACCCGCGCCCCGGCCGAAACCGCCGGGCGTCCTCCGTCAGACCCGCCCGGCTGCACCCCCCCGCCGACCAGCGCCGCCCTGCGCAGGGCGCGGCGCACGGCCGCCATCCTCCACTGGCGCCGCGCCGGCGCCTCCATGGCCGTCATCGCCCGCGGCCTCGGCATCGGCGTCGGCACCGTGCACCGCACCCTCGCCGACGTCCGCCGCCGCACCCTCTCGACCCAGACCGAGGAGAACGAATGACCAGAAGCAGACCCCGCACCATCCGCGCCCGCATCGCCGACGAGGCCATCGCCAAGGTGATGCAGTTCTTCGACGGCACGCTGGCCCAGGCCCTCCACGAGGTCCTGCAGAACGCGCGCCGATCGGGGGCGACCCGCGTCGACATCGAGCGCGACCACGCGAACGGCCGGATCACCGTCCGCGACGACGGCAGGGGGATCGCCGACCCCCGGACCCTGCTCGCGTTCGGCAAGAGCGGCTGGCAGCCCGAGCTGCAGGAGATCGAGTCGCCCGCCGGGATGGGGGTGTTCTCGCTGGCGCGCCGGTCGCCGCGCATCCAGTCCCGAATCTCGGGACGCCCGGCGTGGGCCGTCCGGCTCCGCCAGGAGCACTTCGTCGGGCAGGAGAGCGCCGCGATCGGGCGCGCCGGCCCGGAATACGACCGCGACCACGGCACCGACGTCACGTTCTCGACCCTGCCCACCGACAAGGACTGGATCCCGGGCGTGATCGCCGACGCCCTGAGGTACTACCCGATCCCCGCCTGGGTCACCGGCCGCAAGGCGGAGCAGGCCGACTTCCTCGCCGAGGCCGTGCGCACCGTCGCCTGGCGCGGGCTGCGGATCGGGGTGTTCGCGGCCGAGCGCAACCCGTACGCGACGCCGACCATCAACTTCCACGGCCTCGAGGTCCGCTGCGACGAACTGCCGCAGGTCCACGCGCTGCCCGCCGCCGACGCCAAGGCCATGACGGCCTGGTGGACCGCGGTCGACGTCGCCGACTGCCCGAGCCTCGAGCTGACGCTCCCCGCCCGGACAGCCGTCGTGCAGACCCCGTTCATCCGCGAGCTCGTGACCGAGGCGGAGCGGGCCATCTACCGCACGATCGCATCCGGAGGGCACGCGCCGCGCCTCCCGCACGCGACCCTCAAGGCCGCGGCGGCCGCCGGCGTCACGCTCCCGCCGAACCCGCGCCAGCTGACCCCATGGACGCCCGCGACCGCCCGCGAGGACAAGGTCGCACCGCCCCCGCGAAGCCCGGACCTCGAGCACGCCGTCCTCGTCGACGACGCCGTCCTCGACGCCGCCCGGGCGCAGACCCTCGCCTGGGCCGCCCGCGAGACCGGCACCGTCGGCCGGTTCTGGCAGACCGAGCCGGCCCTCGCCGGCTACGACTGGTACGACCGCCTGCCCCGGGTCTCCGCCGTGAACGTCCACGTGAACGACGACGCCGGGCCCGAGGAGCAGGTCGACGGGCGGCCGGCCGGCCGGGGCGAGGTCGACGCGATCGAGATCGAACTCGTGCTGGCGGCGCCCGGGCGGACCGTCCCGGACCCGATCCGGATGCCCGCGTCGGCCGCCCTCCTCAGTCCCGAGCCGGACAGCGGCACCGAGCCCGAGCCCGCCTTCGCCGTCCGCCGCGGCCCGGGCGTCGACGCCGGCGCCCTGGAGAACGCCCTCGTCGACGCGTACTTCCGCCCGAAGTACAACGCGGAGGCCGACAGCCTCGACACGCAGATGCGCGAGTACCGGCGCACCGTCGCCTACCTCGTGACCGAGACGCTCGAATCGCGCGACGCCGCCGCCGACCGCGCAATCCGCACGCTGGTCGAGTCGGCCATCCTCCCCGCCATCGCCGGCGACACGAGCATCGACATCGAGATCCGGAACGGCGCGCTCGCGACCGTCCGCCGCCTGTAGCACCCCCCTACGCACACCCCTTCCGCGCGGCCCACCCCCGGCGGACACCGAACGACCGCCGCGGCAACGGCCGCGCCGGGCACCGCCATGAGCCGACAAGCGCCGGCGTCTCCAGCGCCGTACCCCGCCGCGGCCGCGATGTCGAAGGAGCACATCACGCAGTACCGCCTGTACGACCGCGACGACAACCTCATCGCCACCGGCCAGGCCGCTCTCGACCAGTGGCGGCCGGGCCTCATCTCCCGCTGGATCGTTCCCCCCGACGACAAGCCGCCCCGGCGGATCTCGGACGAGGCGCGCCACCGCGGCCGAAGACGCCGGCTCCGGAAGCGCCTGCAGAAGAGGGCGCCGCTGTTCTGGCGGGACCTCGAGCAGGCCGAGCTCAAGGAGCGGGCGCAGTACTACGGCCTCCCCGCCCCGTCGACGTCGTCATCCGACGGGTGAGCGACGCGCCGGGCCCGCACCGCCACCTCGAAAGGAAACGCACCCATGATCGACACCGACGACCACCGGCGCCGCCGGCTGCTCGCGGCCGCCGCCGAGACCCTCGGGCCGGAGGCCGCCGAATGACCCGCCCAACGCCCACCGTCCTCGAGCTCCTCGAGCGCGGCCGAGAGCGCATCCGACGGGGCTGGACCCAGCACGCGCCGGCCCACAACGCCAAGGGAGTCGTGTGCGCGACCGAGAGCCCGGACGCGGTCGCCTGGTGCGTCGCCGGGGCGGCCTGGGCGAGCGACGACACGATTCCCGACTTCATCAACGACCCGTGCTACGCGGCCTCCCGCGAGGCGTGCGCCGAGCTCCAGCGGTCGCTGCCGATCGTGTCTCCCGCCGAGCGCCACACCAACCTCGCGACCTGGAACGACACCTGCCGGCGGAGCCAGGCGGACGCGCTCCAGCTCTACGACGTCACCATCGCCCGGGTCCGACGCAACACCCCGCGAACCAGCGCCCCGGCGGCCGCCGTACGCGACAATTGACCCGGGAAAGCGACCCGGATGCTCGACGCCAGGGCCATCTTTCGGCAGCTCACCGACGCCGGCGCACCCGCGCTCGCGGACACCATCGCCGGCCCCCTCCGGGAAGCGGCGGAACCCGGCGACCACGTCACCCGCGAAGGGCCGAGGGCCGGACTCGCCGCGCTCGAGGCCCGCCCGACCCGGCGCTTCGCGGGGGCCATGTCCGCGCAGACCGCGGCGATCGCGGGCGGCGTCGCGGCGATCCTCCGACTGCCGGGAACATGACCGACACGCACGGACCGCTGGCCCCGCGCCCCGACACGACGCCCGCGCGGCTGCCGCCGCCGGAAGCGTTCCCCGACGACTACACCCGGACGGAAACCCTCCTCAGATTCCGCCCGGCCGCCGACCCGGCCGAGACGGGTCCCAACTCGCGCACAATCGGGAGCGTGATCCGCCGGCGCTGCTGCGGCTGGCGGACGCCACCAACGCCGCAGGAGGTGTACGACGCCATGCGCGCCGACGAGCCGACGAGGCGACAGCTCGACGACATGACCGTGGTCCTGAACGAACCGACGTTCGACGAGCCGCGTGACATCTTCGACATCGCCACCGCCGCCCGCGAGGATCCCGCCGCGCTGGCATCCGCCCTGAACATGCTGCCGGAGGCCCGCGTGAGCGTCACCTGGAGCTGGCACGGAGCGAGAGACCGCCGACAAGCGGCTGTGGACCAGCCCGGCGCACCGCATCGAACCCAACGAGCTGGCGGATCGCGCCGTCGACACCATCGCGAAGACCCTCCAGGCCCGAGCCCTGCCCGCCGAGACGTACCCCCGCGCGGACCCGGCCGGCGCCCTCATCGAATCCGGCCTCTCCGACCACTTCAAGGACAACGGTCCCGTGTCGTCCGTCGAAGTGAAGAACGCCATCGAGATGTCGAACCTCCGGCACGTCAAGATGACCATCTTCGACAGCGCGGGCGCCGGCCTCACCTGGCCGGAGCGACCCGGCCCCGCCGCGATGGCGCACTACGAGCGCGAGCGGCGGGCCGAACGGGACCGGGACCCCGAACTCTGACAGAGGACACCGAGTGAAGACGACCTACCGCATCATCCTCGAAACCGAGTCGCGGCCGCGCGAGCCGCCGCTGTCTCTCGACCACGTGGCCTCGATCCGGGTCGACGCGCCCAGCGTCGAGGTCGCGGCCCGCCTGGCTGTGTCCGCCCATATCGACACCCGGCCGAACCCCCCGCCCGCGGGCACCTCGTTCTCCCTCGTCGTGATCACCCCGCCGCCGCCCGCCCCCGGCCCCCCCCGCCACGACCTCGAAGCCGAAGCGGAGTTGCACCGCATGGACGTGTCGTACTGGCCCACGGCCGGAACCGTCCACTGACCCCCGCCCGGACCCTGCCGGCGGCACCACGGCTTCGGCGCCGCCGACATCCCTCGCCCGGCCGACGGACGCGCCCCGACCGGATCTCCCCTCCACACGGACGGAGTTTTGCCCCACCCGCCCGCCCCGACCCCCGGAAGGGGGAACGAGGCGCGGACCGGCGCACGACGCCAGGTCTCTCCCCCTCGGACAGCCGTCTCCGAATCTCGTCCTGCACCTGCTCCAACACCGCCAACAGCTCCTCGTGCCTTCCCGCCAACTCGGCCAGCACCGCCCGCGTCTGCCTTTCGAGCTCGCCGCGCCCATCGCGGCCCGGGCCGGAGGCCTCTCTGCTCTCGCCGGCCGCGGGGCTCAGTAGGACGCCGCTCGGTCCCGCGATGTCTACCGCGGGAGTCGGGGCGGTGGGGCGGCCGTCGCCTCGATGTACTCGAGCGTCCAGGCCACGGCGAGCGCGAGGGTCACCCAGCCGAGTCCGGCGAGGATGTACACGATGGTCTCGGTCTCGGGGCTCATCTCGGTCTTCATGAACCACAGCCGCAGCGCGACCGCGCCGGTGGCCGCCGTCGTCCACCAGAGCGCGGCAGCCGTGCGGCCGGTGGCGGCCGCGCTCGTTCCGGTCGTCGTCATTCGTCCGTCCCTTTCGTAGCGCTGGAGGCGTGCCGCGCCCGCAAGCGCGGCGTGCCGCGCTTGCCGGGCCGTCCAGGCCTGCCCCCTTCGGCGTCACCTCCGCTCGTCGGGAGGCGTGTGTCTCGACAGGAACTTCTCGGCGGGGTCCACGCCGCCGATGGGGTACGTCGTTCCGACGTAGACCGGCCCGTCTCTCGAGTGCGCCGAGGTCCAGGACTCGGCGTAGGCGGTCCTGACGGAGTCGACGAACTCGGCGCACCACCGGGTCTCCCGCCGATGCGGCGTGCAGGGCCGGATCACGGCCGCCGGCTCGACGACGGCGGCGTTGATGAGCACCCCCTCGACGTCGTCGACCTCGTATCCGTACAGGGGGTTGATGTTGGTCGCGGGGCCGACGCCGAGGATGAGCTGGATCGTCCATTTCACTTTGGTCGGGAGCGGCACGTCGAGCGCCTCTGCAGCTCGGTGCCCCGCTCGCTTGTCGCGAGCCGGACGGCCGGGGCCGTCGCCTCGTGATGGATCGTCCAGACCGTCAACGCGATCAGGAACACTCCGGAAAGTGGTCCGAGCACGTTCGAGACCGCGTTGAGCACGCGGTCTCCGCGGTTGACGGGGCGGTCCGCGCTGTCGGTCGGTGTCGTCGGCATGGGTCGCGTCCTCTTTGTGGTCGGCGTCTCAGTCCGTTCCGGGGTTGGTCAGCGCCTGGTACGCGTCGGCGATCTCCGGGGTGGCCCGGGGGCCGCCTCGTATCTGGATGTGCTTCGTGGCCTTGATCTGGCCGAGCACCCGGCGCGCGCCGCCGAAGACCTCCTCGAGCCAGCCGATCGGGCATCCGTACTCCACGTTGCCGATGTCGACGGCGACGACGCGGCCGGTGTCGACGGCGTTCCGCACCTTCGGAAGCAGGTGGTCGTCCCGGAACGCTTCGCCCGAGCCTTCTCCCTGTCGGCGGTAGCGCGGTCCCGGGGTCCTCGTGAACGCGGTGACGACCTCGAGGTGGATCAGCTCGGCGGCGCCGGCGCGGCGGTCCCGGCGCTCGTCGGCCGCGGCGGCCGCAGGCGGACGCCAGCCCCGGGACTTGAGTATCGCGATCACGGCGGCCGCCGCCCCCCGGGGGGCGGCGGCGTTTGCCCGCGTCGCGCGCGTTCATCAGCTCGTCGAGCGCCAGGCTCAGCGTGTCGTTCTCGACGATGGCGAGTTCGGCCTCGTTCAGCAGGTGGATCGCGGACGCGTCGACGTCTCCGCCGCTGTCGTACCGCATCCAGCGGATCACGGCGGCCGCGGTCGCGAGGTCCTCGCAGTCCCGCGCGTTGCTCCAGCCGAGCTCGTGCCGCTCGGCTTTCGTGGCCTCGGTGAGCCTCCCGACGTGGGCGATCACCGGCTCGCGCAGCTCGTTGATCAGGCTGTCGTTCCGCTTCGCGGCGTTCTTGAGGCAGCCGACGATCTCGAAGGACAGCCGATTCATCTGACCGACACGCAACGCGATGACCTCGAGGAGATCGCCCGGTCGAACGCCTTGCCCGCAGGGTTCGTCCAGCGCGCCAGGATCGTGGTGCTCCTCGCCAATGGCGTCTCCGCACGAGCGGTGGAGACGAAGCTCGACGTGTCGCGACCGACCATCGCCAAGTGGTGCCGGCGGTTCCTAGAGCACGGCGTGGAAGGCCTGACCAACCGCCACCGGGGCCGGCGGCCCTGGAAGTTGACTGCACGCGTGCGCGCCCGGGTGCTCGCGGCCACGCGGCGCCCGCCGCCTGACGGCACGACGCACTGGTCCTGCCGGCGCCTCGCGGCCCACTCGACGTGAGCAAGGACACCGTACAGCGCGTCTGGCACGAGGCGGACCTGCGGCCGCACCGGCTGGCCCGCTACATGGCGTCGAACGACCCTGACTTCGAGACGAAGGCGGCCGACATCATCGGTCTCTACCCGGACCCGCCCCGTCATGCGGCGGTGTTCTGCATCGACGAGAAAACCGCCATCCAAGCCCTCGACCGGCGCAACCGCGTGTTGCCGCTGTCGCCGGGCCGGGTCGAGCGTCACGGGTTCGAGTACAGCGGCACGGTACGCTGTCGCTCTACGCGGCGCTGAACGTGCGGACGGGCGAGGTTCAGGGCAAGACGACGGCCCGGCACACGAGCCCGGACTTCGTGGACTTCCTCGGGGAAGTGGTCGCCACCCGTACACTCGACGAGGAGATCCACGTGATCCTCGACAACCTGTCGACGCACAAGACGAAGCTGGTGAAGGCGTTCCTGGACGAGCATCCCAACGTGACGCTGCACTACACGCCGACGTAGTCGTCGTGGCTGAACCAGGTCGAGCTGTGGTTCTCGAAGGTGCAGCGGGACGTGCTGTCGCGGGGCATCTTCACGTCGACGGCGGACCTGGCGCGGAAGCTGCGGCGGTACATCGACGCCTACTCGAAGTGCGCGAAGCCCTTCCGCTGGAAGTACGCGAATGCCACGCGGCGCATCACCCATGAAAAACCTAACTCCAAGACAGTCCACTAGCTGGTGTTACGCAGGGAGTCGTGGCGCGGGGCGTTGGGTTGCCGCAGCCCTACATCAGCGATGTTGCTCGCGGGCGGTACCAGACGATCACGCTGCGTAACGCGCGGAAACTCGCCGAGTACTTCGGCTGTGCCATCGACGATCTGTTCCCGGCGGAGCTGCAGTAGAGCGGTCGTGACGTCGGCGCAACCGTGGCTCGCTGTTGGCGGTTTCGGGCAGGCGTGAGGACGCTCGGCGTCGCTCTCGCCGGGCTCCCTGCCGCCACCGTCGCGTTCACAAGTCGTTGACCTCCTCCCACGCCGCGAGCGACACCACCATCAGCAACCAGGACTGAAGTACAGCGGCCGCGACGGCCCCGGGTCCCACCGGGTCCGAGAACGGCTGGCAGGACCCGAACGGGCAGCGCCGGCCTAGCAGATCCTGTTCGAACGTCGGCGTCCGCGACCACCTCGGCGGCACCTGGGGCCGGCGCCGGCTTGACGCCGCACTCCCAACTCCGCCAGCCGGGTCGTCAAGACCTGCTCCAATGACCGCGTATCGGGCGACGCGGACGCGACCTGCCCGCGGGCCGTGTTGACCTGGCACGCGCACGTGCCGTCCGGTCCGACCACAATCGTCACCGCGATCAGCTCGTCCCCGGGGATTTCGGCCCTGATCGCGATGAAGCCGTCCTCGCTCACGCGCACTCCGGTGACGGCGCCGCCGTAGGTCGAGCAGAAGAACCGCACGACCGGCTCGGCGAGCCACGCCGCCGCGGCGGCGTCCCTGCTCGACCCCGCTTCCACCTGGTCGACCGCCGCCCGCAGCGCCTCGACGGCCGCACGGATCGCCGCCGTCTCGCGCAGGTCGTCCGGAAGGCGCTCGGCGTCGTAGCGCGGCGGCGCGATGATCGGATTGATCGTCCCCGGGGAGCCCGGCGGCGCCTCGACGTGCACCTGGACCCGCGGCGGGCCGTGGTCGTCCACTTCCTCGATGACCGCGCGCTCGTCCACGCCGGCGGACATGCCAATGCCACCCGCCGCCGCCCCCGGCGGATTCTGCATGGCGTCGAGCAGCGCGGGCGAAACCTGCAGCTCCACCCGGTCCCGGCCCGAGTCGTCCTGCGCCCATACGGCGAAGCGGTACTCGCGCCGGGCGCGGTGCGCAGCCCACTCCAGGAAGAGGAGCAACAGATTGAATTCCAGGACCGACGACGCGCCCTCCAGCCGCCGGAACGGGTGGTCCGAGTAGACGACCGCGCCGTGATAGACGGTCTGGCTCCGGTGGGCCGTGCGGAACACCCGGCCGTCCACCGCGCTTCGGAGCATGAGCGTTCGGCCCTGATGACCGACCTGCTCGGCCACCATCGCGCCCAGCGCCCGCGCGAAGGCCCGCGGCCGGCGGATAAACGAGACGGCGTCGTAGCCGGCGGGCAGCGCCTCCCGCCAAGCGGCCCGCTCGGGCTCCGTCTCCGGATCGATGGACGCGGAGCAGATCCAGCCGGGCCGGGCGCAATGGAGGGCATCGGGTTCGGCAGCGCCGGCCGCGGTTCCCACCTCGGGACCGGTGGTGAGACCTTCGCCGCCTCCGCCGAATCCAGGCGCCTTCGACAGGCGAATCGTCCCGCACCCCGGAATCGCGTACTGCTTGGGCGAGGCCTTCCGGAGCGTCGTGATCGGAGCCCGCTCCGCCGGGTCGCGCAGGTCCACGTGGACGCAGGAGATCAGGTTGCCCGCGTCATCGACGTGGTGCCCGTCCGCCAGGTACTCGAAACTGCCCATCAAGGCTCCGGCGCGGCATCCGCGCCTCGCTCCTCCCGGACCGTGGCCTACCACCCGAGCGTGGCCCGGCCCATGAACCCGTTGCTGACTCGCCTGCCGTCGGGTTCTCCCGCCGCTGCCTCGGCGGCCAGCTCGAAGTTCGCCCTCCCCTGCTCCAGCGCCCCGAGGCCGTAGCCGAACCGGTAGTCCCGGCCGTACGTCGAGTTCGAGATCCCACGCAAGCTTCGCCTTCCGGGCAAGTGCCTCAAGGATCGCGAACTCGATGGTGTCCGCGGCGAGCAGCCGAATGTACGTCAGCCCGGCTCGCGCCTGAGGCTTGGCCACCAGCGGGGTTCCCAGCCGTCAGCGGCAACCCGCTAGCCGTCGCGTTGAGGCCACTTGCCTGCCCCCTATCTCCTCCTCTAGCGCTGGCGCCGACGCGCCGTCAACCGCGCCCCAGCGGCGGCTAGCCCCAGAGCGAGAAGTAGTTGCGCCAACAGCGGAAGCGCTGGCACTGGCGCCGGCACGTCGACCTGCACCGCGGCCGAGCAGTTGTTGGCCGTGTCCGACTCCCCGGCCACCGCGTCCACGCACGCCCCGTAGTAGTACGTGCCCGCTGATGGCGCCGTCAGCTCCACCGACTGGAGGCTCGCCGCCGAAGAGGCGAGCCCCGCCACCGCGTCCGTGCCCACCTCCGCGTCCGACGCCGTGATCGTCGCATCCGCCGACTGGTAGTAGCGCAGGGTCGTGGCCGCGGCGTCCCCGTCCCCGCCGTTCCGCACCTCCGCCGAGAGGGTGAACGCCGCCCCGGCCGTTGGGTTGCTGTCGGTCACCTGGGCTTGGCCCACCTCGAGGTCCGGGGCGCTGGTCTGCTGTCCTGGCGCCGGCACGTCGACCTGCACCGCGGCCGAGCAGTTGTTGGCCGTGTCCGACTCCCCGGCCACCGCGTCCACGCACGCCCCGTAGTAGTACGTGCCCGCTGATGGCGCCGTCAGCTCCACCGACTGGCTGCTGGTCGCCGCTACGGCAAGCCCCGTCACCGCATCCGTACCCACCTCGGTGTCCGACGCCGTGATCGTCGCATCCGCCGACTGGTAGTAGCGCAGGGTCGTGGCCGCGGCGTCCCCGTCCCCGCCGTTCCGCACCTCCGCCGAGAGGGTGAACGCCGCCCCGGCCGTTGGGTTGCTGTCGGTCACCTGGGCTTGGCCCACCACGAGGTCCGGGGCGCTGGTCTGCTGTCCTGGCGCCGGCACGTCGACCTGCACCGCGGCCGAGCAGTTGTTGGCCGTGTCCGACTCCCCGGCCACCGCGTCCACGCACGCCCCGTAGTAGTACGTGCCCGCTGATGGCGCCGTCAGCTCCACCGACTGGCTGCTGGTCGCCGCTGCGGCAAGCCCCGCCACCGCGTCCGTACCCACCTCGGTGTCCGACGCCGTGATCGTCGCATCCGCCGACTGGTAGTAGCGCAGGGTCGTGGCCGCGGCGTCCCCGTCCCCGCCGTTCCGCACCTCCGCCGAGAGGGTGAACGCCGCCCCGGCCGTTGGGTTGCTGTCGGTCACCTGGGCTTGGCCCACCACGAGGTCCGGGGCGCTGGTCTGCTGTCCTGGCGCCGGCACGTCGACCTGCACCGCGGCCGAGCAGTTGTTGGCCGTGTCCGACTCCCCGGCCACCGCGTCCACGCACGCCCCGTAGTAGTACGTGCCCGCTGATGGCGCCGTCAGCTCCACCGACTGGCTGCTGGTCGCCGCTGCGGCAAGCCCCGCCACCGCGTCCGTACCCACCTCGGTGTCCGACGCCGTGATCGTCGCATCCGCCGACTGGTAGTAGCGCAGGGTCGTGGCCGCGGCGTCCCCGTCCCCGCCGTTCCGCACCTCCGCCGAGAGGGTGAACGCCGCCCCGGCCGTTGGGTTGCTGTCGGTCACCTGGGCTTGGCCCACCACGAGGTCCGGGGCGCTGGTCTGCTGTCCTGGCGCCGGCACGTCGACCTGCACCGCGGCCGAGCAGTTGTTGGCCGTGTCCGACTCCCCGGCCACCGCGTCCACGCACGCCCCGTAGTAGTACGTGCCCGCTGATGGCGCCGTCAGCTCCACCGACTGGCTGCTGGTCGCCGCTGCGGCAAGCCCCGTCACCGCATCCGTACCCACCTCGGTGTCCGACGCCGTGATCGTCGCATCCGCCGACTGGTAGTAGCGCAGGGTCGTGGCCGCGGCGTCCCCGTCCCCGCCGTTCCGCACCTCCGCCGAGAGGGTGAACGCCGCCCCGGCCGTTGGGTTGCTGTCGGTCACCTGGGCTTGGCCCACCACGAGGTCCGGGGCGCTGGTCTGCTGTCCTGGCGCCGGCACGTCGACCTGCACCGCGGCCGAGCAGTTGTTGGCCGTGTCCGACTCCCCGGCCACCGCGTCCACGCACGCCCCGTAGTAGTACGTGCCCGCTGATGGCGCCGTCAGCTCCACCGACTGGAGGCTCGCCGCCGAAGAGGCGAGCCCCGCCACCGCGTCCGTGCCCACCTCCGCGTCCGACGCCGTGATCGTCGCATCCGCCGACTGGTAGTAGCGCAGGGTCGTGGCCGCGGCGTCCCCGTCCCCGCCGTTCCGCACCTCCGCCGAGAGGGTGAACGCCGCCCCGGCCGTTGGGTTGCTGTCGGTCACCTGGGCTTGGCCCACCTCGAGGTCCGGGGCGCTGGTCCGCTGTCCTGGCGCCGGCACGTCGACCTGCACCGCGGCCGAGCAGTTGTTGGCCGTGTCCGACTCCCCGGCCACCGCGTCCACGCACGCCCCGTAGTAGTACGTGCCCGCTGATGGCGCCGTCAGCTCCACCGACTGGAGGCTCGCCGCCGAAGAGGCGAGCCCCGCCACCGCGTCCGTACCCACCTCCGCGTCCGACGCCGTGATCGTCGCATCCGCCGACTGGTAGTAGCGCAGGGTCGTGGCCGCGGCGTCCCCGTCCCCGCCGTTCCGCACCTCCGCCGAGAGGGTGAACGCCGCCCCGGCCGTTGGGTTGCTGTCGCTCACCGACGGCTGGCCCACCACCAGGTTCGGGCTGATCTGCGTCGGGGCCGCCGGCACGTCGACCTGCACCGGGGCCGAGCAGTTGTTCGCCGTGTCCGACTCCCCGGCCACCGCGTCCACGCACGCCCCGTAGTAGTACGTGCCCGCTGATGGCGCCGTCAACTCCACCGACTGGCTGCTGGTCGCCGCTGCGGCAAGCCCCGCCACCGCGTCCGTGCCCACCTCCGTGTCCGACGCCGTGATCGTTGCATCCGCCGACTGGTAGTAGCGCAGCGTCGTGGCCGCGGCGTCCCCGTCCCCGGCGTTCTCCACCTCCGCCGTCAGGGTGAACGCCGCCCCCGCAGCCGGGCTGCCATCGCTCACCGATGGCGGGTCTACCACCAGGTCGGCTGCGGCCCGCTGCTGCTGGCCCGACTGCGTCGTTATCTGCACGGATGACGAGCAATTGTTGGTAGTGTCGGACTCGTCGGCCACCGCGTCCACGCACGCCCCGTAGTAGTAGGTGCCGGGGGTCGTTGGCGCGGTCAGCTCCGCCGAGACGACGTAGCTCAGGGAGGCGGGAAGGCCGGCCACGGTGCCCGTGGCCTCCTCCGTGTCGGACACCGTGATAGTGGCGTCAGTTGAGCGGTAGTAGCGCAGGGTCGTAGCCGCGGCGGCTTCGGTCCCCCGATTCCGCACAGTCGTCGAAAGGGTGAATGCCTCTCCGGCGACCGGGTTGCTGTCGCTCGGCGTGGGTTCGCTCACCTCTAGATCCGGCGCTGGGGCCGGCACGTCGACCCGCACCGAGGCGGAGCAATTGTTGGTGGTGTCGGACTCGCCGGCCACCGCGTCCACGCACGCCCCGTAGTAATACGTGCCCGACGACGGCGCCGTCAGCTCCACCGAGTGGAGCCTCGCCGCCGAAGAGGCAAGCCCCGACACTCTGTACGTGCCCACCTCGGTGTCCGACGCCGCGATCGTCGCGTCGGCGGACTGGTAGTAGCGCAGCGTGGTGCCCGCGGCGTACCCGTTCCCGCCGTTCCGTCTCTCCACCGACAGGGTGAACGCCGCCCCCTCGGCCGGGCTGCTGTCGCTCACCAATGGCGAGCCCACCACCAGGTCCGGGCTGCGCGGCACAACGATAATCTGCACCGCGCCCGAGCAGTTGTTCGTCGTGTCGGATTCTCCGGCCACCGCGTCCACGCACACGCCGTAGTAGTAAGTGGCCGATTGACCGGCGATGTCGTCGACCCCCACGTTGACTCTGCTCGATGGCGCAACTGCGGCAATCGCTTCTGTAGCTTCCTCGGTGTCTGATGTCGAGATCGTGGCGTCCGCCGAGCGGTAGTAGCGCAACGTAGTCGCTGCCGACTCCGTGTCGCCGCCGTTGTGGATGCCGACAGAGAAGTGGATTATGTCTACAAAGGCCCCCTCTTCACTGGTTATCAGGACGCTATCGATTCTTAGGTCAGGCCCCGTCTGGGCTTCAGCCGCCGGAGCTGCCAGCCATGCCACCCCCATGGCGGAAGCCGCGATGACACGCTGGGTGAATCTCCATGACATCATTGTCTATACCTGTGCTTGTCGCATGGAGGATTCTCCACGTTATCGCGAGCAGCCGCAACACAAAGTACGCTTATGCCTGAGAGAATAACGAGCCGCGTTCGCCGGCTACATGTCCTTGTCGCATGGAGGATTCTCCACGTTATCGCGAGCAGCCGCAACACAAAGTACGCTTATGCCTGAGAGAATAACGAGCCGCGCGGCGGAGGTCCTGGAAATGGACGGCTGCGGTCGACGAGCTTGCCGTACATCTCGACGGCCTGGTCGAGCGTGTCGCGCCCACGCCTGGTGCAGGAAGCACACCAGCGCGAGGCGACGGCGTGGAGCCGCCATCCTGCGCACCCGGTCGGCTGACCGCGGTTCCCACGCTGTGGAACAGGATCCGCTGGTAGTTGCCGTGGCCCCAGTCCACGTTGACTCCCAGCACGCCGGTCGCCTCAATCAGTTCCCGCCGCGCCAGCAACCGCTTCATGCCCCCGACCGACGGGTTCGACGAGCTCGCCTTGATTCGGTTCAGGAGCCAGTGCGGCTGCGGACCGGAACCGGCGCGGCCGCCGCCGAGGGCGCACGGCAGGCCTGGCAGGCGGCGGAGGCGGTGCGGCGCGAACTGCGGGGCCGCGCCGCCCTCGCGATAGGATGGCGACGCCATGAACACCATCCGGGCCGCACTGGTGCAAGCCGGGGCGCCGGAAGCCGCGGTGGAGGCCGCAGCGGTTGACGTTGGCGAGCTTGCCGGGCCGCCGGCTCCGCCTTGAACGGAGGCACGATGAAGCTGATCCCTCACCACCAGGACGACAAGTACGGCCCCCGAGAGTACCGCTCACCGGACGGAACGTGGCGAGTCGTGCGGACCCGCCCCCCTGGACGGAGCCGGAACGACCGGCCGCGCTGGGAGGTTCACGAGCGTTGCGAGGGCCGCGCCGGCGGCTGGCGTCATCACGCCGCCTTCGAGCGCCGGCGGGACGCGCTGGTCTTCCTGGACACCACGGCCGCGACACCGGCGAACGAGAGCGTCACGACAGCGCCCCCCAGGCGGCGTGAGTCCCACGGAATCACTGGCCGGCCCGGCCGCCGCGGAACGGTCCCGCCGCGGCCGCGGAACGGATCGAGCGTGTGATGGCGACGACGGAGACGGAGCTCAAGATTTCGGAGGAACCGCTTGCCGAGCGCGTGCTGCGCTAGCTAGGTGCGGTCCGGGAGGCTCGACGAGTCCCGGCTGCTGCCCTCGGCCGAGAAGCGGGCGAGGGACGTGGTCAAGAAGCTCGACCGCCTCGCGGCGCGGCAGGGCTGGTACACCTTCATGGCCGGTTAGGCGTACGCGGTGGCGACCGGGAAGGCACCCTCGAAGCGAAACGCGGAGGCCATGGCGGTGGAGCAGGTTATACGCTGGCGGTCGGAGGTGTCGCGGTTCGCGCCGGACCGCCTGGAGGAGTTCGACGAGTTGATCGCGGACGCGCTGAACAATCCGGCGCCGGTGCAAAAGGCCGAGCAGTGAGAGGGGTGCCGGGGGTGCCGGCGCGGCTCGCTCTCACGGATGGCCGCCGGCACGAAACAGCGCGAAGCCGTCGACGCGGCCGACCTCGACCGCTTGCGGCCGTGGCGCTCGAGCGCGCCCCGGCAGACCGGACCGGCACCATCGGCGTCGAGGCCTTCGACGCCACCTACGGGCCGGCTTCCAGGCGTCGGACGACCCGCCTCACGCCGTCGAGTGCAAGCTGGTCGAGGACGGCGCGGCGTTCGTGGCGCACCGGCCGGCCGCCGCGGACCGCCCGCGCCGCGTCGCCTTCGTCGACGGCACCCTATGCACCGAGGCGCGGCTGACCCGCACCGACGCCGACGGCGACGTGAGCATGGGCGTGGGCGGGTCCCTGGGGCGGGCATCACCCGCCTCGAGATGCCGTCAGGCATCGGCCGCGCCGCTGCGGTCGAGGCGGCGGCGCGGGCGGCTGGCTGCCTGCCGGGCTTCGCGTCGGCTCTGCACCGGGACGCACGGGCCCCGGTGAACCTGACGCCGATCGCGGGCCTCGAACGGCATCTGCACCGGCTGCAAGGGGACGCACCCCTCGCCCTGCGCGCGGTGCGGGAGGCGGTGCTCGAACGCAACCGCGAAGGACCGACGGCATGATCGCTGACCGCCGACCAACCGGCTCACCGCGGCCGTCAGCGACGTCGCATCAGCGGACCGTTCGCGCACGACAGCCCGCACCGGCCGCCCTCGCCGGCGGACGCCCCGGCGGGGCAGCCCTGGAGTCCGCCCCTGGATGCACGGTAGCGACCCCGCTGTGGCCCGGACCCTCGACCGGCCGGCAGATGCGCGCTGAGGACATCCGTGGTCGAGACGAACGCCTGTGTCGACATCGATCCCGGTCTCCGCGTCCCGGTCGCGGTGCCGTTCGCCGGCCCCCGACCCCGGTCGAACTCGGGGCGAAGAGCGACACGGACGCGGGCCGTGGGCGTCGGCCGCGCGGCGCCTGAGTGGGGACGCACAACCGGAACGGGCTTGAGGCGGTGGCGGGTCCACCACGCTTCCTGTGCGATGATCCCGGACGGGATACGGGAGCAAGGGCCGGAGCGTCGGAGGCGGATGGGGGCGTCTGATGAAGATCGTCAAGTTGCGTCGGGAACGAACTCTACGTGGCATCGCTTACTGCGAGCCGCACGATACCGAGGGAGCGACGGTGAGGCTCACCAAGGCTTTCGTCGAAAGGCATTTCCGCGGACGTCGACCATCCGAAATCGTCGTGATTGCCGCCCCAGAGGAGAAGCCGAAGAAACCGAAGGGGTGAGACGCCGCCTCCAGATCGAGATCAAGGCGTTGACCGGCACTGTCCTGTTCCCGGATCTCTTCGACAAGCCCCTCGTCGCGACGTTCAACCGCGGGCAGGCGAGTTCCGACGCCGGCGGCGTCCTGCTCAAGGCAGCCGAGCGCGTGTACGGCCTCGTCAAGGCGTTTGCCGGGTGTCTCGCCGACAAGCGCGCGCCGGAGAAGATTCGGCACACGCTCGCGGAGCTGCTCGGACAGCGGATCTCGTCCAGCAACCCGAGCGGATCCAGTGTCCCGGCCAGCGCCCGCAGTCGGTCCTTCATCGCGGCGGGAACCGTGTCCGAGGCGAGCAACCGCGCACACGGCGTCTCCGGCGCGTGGTAGCGCTTGTGGACGCGGGCGCCGACCCGTGTCTTCTCGGCGAGCTTGAACGACGGCTGGAGCACGTTCACGAACAGGCGCGCCGCCGAGTACAGGCGGGCCAGCGCTTCGGCGCCGGGTATGCCTTCCAGACGGCCATACCCGACCAGTCGGCGGACGACCGCGCCGTTCTTCTGCTCGACCCAGGCTTGGTCGTTCTTCCGATACGGCCTGGACCGCGTCAGCTCGATGCCGTGCTCCCTGCAGCCCCAGGAGCGTCTGCACCGCGTCGTCCCATTGCTGTGGCCGCGACCTCCGCTCCGCTGGCCGGCGGTACCGGATCCGGGACTCGCCGGCCTGCCGCCGCTCCCGGTAGCACGCCTGCCGCTCCGCGTTCGTCATGCAGCGGTTCCTGCCCGCCACGAGCTGGAGCGAATCGCCTCGCGCGCCCTGCCGTCCGGGTAGTGTTGTCCAGAGCTGCGAGCCGTGCTTATTGGCATCGGACCGGATCCTCGCGCCTTCCCCGCCCCATCTCCCTCAAAGAGTATTCTCTGAACGCAACGTTCGTGTTGTCTCAGTTCACTGTTATCGCGGCCGTGCCGATAACCCCATTGTAGACGCGCCCCGTGATCGTCGCGGTGCCGGATTTGATTCCCTTGGCTGTTGCCGTGCCGCCATAGGTGTTGTCCGATAGGATGGACGACCCGGTGACCGTGGCCACATCCGGGTCGGATGTGGACCAGCGGACTGCCAGTCCTCCTTGGATACCTTCTGCGACCGGCATGGAATGACCGTTCGCGTCCTCGACCGTCGCGCTCAGCGTGACCGTACCGCCGACGCTCAGGCTCTGCGAACTCGGCGAGACCTCAAGAGACGACGGTATCTGCACTACGGTCACGACAATAAGGGCCTGTTCCGCGTTTCCTGAAGATACCGTGATACTACCCCCCCCGTTGCTGTCCGCCCGGATCGTCAGCCCACCATCCACCTCCGTAACGGTTATCCCTCGGAAGTCCGTGTTACCGGGATCCAGATCGAATGTAACAGACCAGGTGAACGTTGCGTCCTCGTCCTCATCGCCGTCGTCACCAAACACTTTGATGGCGACCGATTTGGACTCCCCCAGCGAGTCGAATGTCAGCGAGCGCGGCGATGCATCCACCCGCCCTTTGGGCAGAGTCACCGACACCGTGGCCGACCCGGTCGCGCTGGAGTTGGCCGTTGCCGACACCGTGGTGGCGCCCTCCCCGAGCGCTTGCACCGCTCCGGTGTGCCAAGGCACGTCTACCACTTCCGAGTCGGCTGTAGACCAGATCAAGTAGCGGGGTCGAATGACGCGATTATTCTGGTCATAGACGGTTGCCGTCAGCGTTTGGGTTTCCCCGACCTCGTCGAAGCTCAACGAATTCGGCGAGACTTCCACTCTGGACGCGCGCGTGACGACCTCCATGTTGGCGGAGCCCGATACCGCGCTCAAGGCGTTCTCGGCAGCCCCACGAAGAGTCCGCACCGAGGAGCTGGCGCCGGCCGTGGCGCTGATGGCGGCGGTGCCTTCCGACACGGCGGTCACCACGCCGCTGGTGCTGACCGTCGCCACGCTGGTGTTGCTGCTCGACCACGACACGGTCGCCCCGGCTATCGGCAGGCCATGGTCGTCGAGGACGCTGGCTGAGAACGCGACGGTGTTCCCGACCGGCGCCCAATCCTCGGTCGAGGTCACCACCACCGTCGCCGGCGACGGCGAAGCCGCCTCGACGTCGACCTGCACCGACGACGAGCAGTTGTCGGTCGTGTCCGACTCCCCGGTGACGGCGTCGACGCAGGCGCCGTAGTAGTAGGTGCCGGCGGCGGGGGCGGTCAGGTCGACCGACTCATCAGAGGTTCCGTCGGCGTCGAGTGCCCCCACCGCGTCGGTGCCCGCCGCGGTGTCGGCGGTCGTGATGCTGGCGTCCTCCGAGCGGTAGTAGCGCAGGGTGGTGGCGGGCGAGGCCCCGTCCCCGTCGTTCGTCACCGTCGCCGACAGGGTGAACGTGTCGCCGGCGGTCGGGCTGTTGTCGTCGACCGAGGGCGCGCCCACCACCAAGTCGGGCGTGCTCGCCGGTGGCGGCTGCGGCACGGTGACCCGGACGGCGGTCGAGCAGTTGTTGGCGGCGTCGGCTTCGCCGGCGACGGCGTCAACGCAGGCGCCGTAGTAGTAGGTGCCGGCGGCGGGGGCGGTCAGGTCGACCGACTCATCAGAGGTTCCGTCGGCGTCGAGTGCCCCCACCGCGTCGGTGCCCGCCGCGGTGTCGGCGGTCGTGATGCTGGCGTCCTCCGAGCGGTAGTAGCGCAGGGTGGTGGCGGGCGAGGCCCCGTCCCCGTCGTTCGTCACCGTCGCCGACAGGGTGAACGTGTCGCCGGCGGTCGGGCTGTTGTCGTCGACCGAGGGCGCGCCCACCACCAAGTCGGGCGTGCTCGCCGGTGGCGGCTGCGGCACGGTGACCCGGACGGCGGTCGAGCAGTTGTTGGCGGCGTCGGCTTCGCCGGCGACGGCGTCAACGCAGGCGCCGTAGTAGTAGGTGCCGGCGGCGGGGGCGGTCAGGTCGACCGACTCATCAGAGGTTCCGTCGGCGTCGAGTGCCCCCACCGCGTCGGTGCCCGCCGCGGTGTCGGCGGTCGTGATGCTGGCGTCCTCCGAGCGGTAGTAGCGCAGGGTGGTGGCGGGCGAGGCCCCGTCCCCGTCGTTCGTCACCGTCGCCGACAGGGTGAACGTGTCGCCGGCGGTCGGGCTGTTGTCGTCGACCGAGGGCGCGCCCACCACCAAGTCGGGCGTGCTCGCCGGTGGCGGCTGCGGCACGGTGACCTGGACGGCGGTCGAGCAGTTGTTGGCGGCGTCGGCTTCGCCGGCGACGGCGTCAACGCAGGCACCGTAGTAGTAGTCGCCAGGGCTCGAGGGGGCGGTCAGGTCCACCGACCCGCTGGCGCTTCCCGCGGGCGCCAGCCCCGCCACCGCGTCGGTGCCCGCCGCAGTGTCGGCAGTGGTGATGGCGGCGTCGTCCGAGCGGTAGTAGCGCAAGGTGGTGGCCGGCGCGGCGCCGCCACCGGCGTTGCGGACGGTGGCCGAGAGGGTGAACGTCGCCCCCGCGGCCGGACTGTTCTCGCTGACCGAAGCGGACGCCACCGTCAGATCTGGGGGCTGCGGCACAGTGACCTGGACGGCGGTCGAGCAGTTGTTGGTGGTGTCGGCTTCGTTGGCCACCGCGTCGACGCAGGCGCCGTAGTAATGGGTGCCGGGGGTCGACGGGGCGGTCAGACTCACCGACTGGTTGGCGCTCGTCGAGGCGGCGAGCGCCCCGACCGGGCCGGTGCCCGCTCCGGCGTCGGTGGTGGTGACGGCGGCGTCGGTCGAAAGGAAGTAGCGGAGGGTGGTGGCGGGCGCGGCGCCGTTGCCGTCGTTGCGGACGGTGACCGAGAGGGTGAACGTCGCCCCCGCGGCCGGATTGCTCTCGCTGACCGAGGGCGCGGCCACCGCCAGGTCCGGACGGGTCTGCCGCGGCGCGGACGAAGGGGCGGTCACCGTGACCTGGACAGCGGTCGAGCAGTTGTTGGCGGTGTCGGACTCGTCGGTCACGGCGTCGACGCAGGCGCCGTAGTAGTACGACCCGGCCGTAGCCGGCGCGGTCAGGCTCGCCGACTCGGCGCGGCTCGCCCCGGCGGCGAGGCTCTCCACCCTGTCGGTGTCGACCGCGGTGTCGGCGGTGGTGACGGCGGCGTCAGTCGAGCGGAAGTAGCGGAGGGTGGTGACCGCTGCGGCGCCGTTGCCGTCGTTGCGGACGGTGGCCGAGAGCGTGAACGCGGCTCCGGCTTCCAGGCTGGTGTCGCTGACCGAGGGCGAGACCACCGTCAGGTCCGGCGGCGCCGGGACGGTGACCTGGACGGCGGTCGAGCAGTTGTCGGCGGTGTCGGACTCGTCGGCGACCGGGTCGACGCAGGCGCCGTAGTAGTAGGCGCCGGGGGTCGAGGGCGCCGTCAGCTGCACCGACTGGCTGCTGCTTCCCGAGGCCCCGAGCCCCGCCACCGCGTCGACGCCTTCCTCGGTGTCGGCGGTGGTGACGGCGGCGTCGGTCGAGCGGAAGTAGCGGAGGGTGGTGGCGGCGGATGGCCCGTCGCCTGCGTTGCGCACGGTGGCCGACAGGCTGAACCCGGCGCCGGCGGCCGGGGCGCTGTCGCTGACTGACGGCGGCAGCACCTCCAGGTCCGGGGTGCCGCCCGGCGGCTGCATCTGGCTCCGCACCGTGACCTGTACCGCCGACGAGCAGTTGTTGGCGGTGTCGGCCTCGTCGGCGACGGTGTCGACGCAGGCGCCGTAGTAGTAGGTGCCGGGCGTCGAGGGCGCGGTCAGGTCCACCGACTGGCTGCTGCTTCGCGAGGGGACGAGGGCCGCCACCAGATCGGTGCCCACCTCCGTGTCGTCGGTGGCGATGGCGGCGTCGGCCGAGCGGAAGTAGCGGAGGGTGGTGGCGGGCGCGTCCCCGTCCCCAGCGTTCTGCACCGTTGCCGACAGGGTGAACCCGTCCCCGGGGGCCGGGCTGCGGTCGCTCGCCGCAGGCTGTGTCACCGTCAGGTCCGGGCGGCTCTGTGCGGGGGGGTCGAGCACCTCGACCCGCACCGCCGCCGAGCAGTTGTCGGCAGTGTCGGCCTCGGCGGCCACCGGGTCGACGCAGGCACCGTAGTAATAGGCGCCCGGCATCTCCGGCGCAGTCAGGTCCGCCGATGCGGCGGCGCTCTGCGCGGCGGCGAGCGCGGCCACCGGGTCGGTGTCCACCTCGTTGTCCGCCGGCGTGATGGACGCGTCCGCCGACTGGTAGTAGCGCAGGGTGGTGGCGGATGCGGCCGCGTCTCCGTCGTTCTGCACCGTCACCGACAGGGTGAGGGAGCCGCCCGGATAGGTGCCGCCGGGACTGGCCGCGACCGAGGCCTGCGAAACGGCGAGGTCGGGGCGGCCCTGCGGCTGCTGGGGGTCCGTGCCCGAAACGGTGACGGCGAAGGTCTGCGTGGCGGACAGCCCGGCGGGGTCGGTGGCGGTAACGGTGACGGTGGCGGACCCCGCGCCCGTCGGGGTGAGGGTGACGACGCTGCCCGAGACGGCGGCGGTCACGACGCCGTCGTCGCTGGAGGCGGCGGCGTGGGTGAGGCTGTCGCCGTCCGGGTCGTTGAAGTAATGGGCGACGTCTAACGTCGCCGCGCCTCCGCCGGCCGGCAGCGCCTGGGCGGGAATCGGGGCGGCGGCCTGAGGAGCGCCGTTGTCGACCTGCGGCGGCGTCGGGGAGAGTGGATTGAGCGGCGGGTCGTCGTCGCCACCGCAACCCGAGACATGGCTCAGAACCAGCAGGAGGAGCGCGTACGCCGCATGGCGGCCTCGCCACCGCCGGCCGGTTCCTCTCCTCGTGCAGTCCATCGCTGTTCCTCTGCTACGTGGCTGGATGACGCCATCGATTGAACACCACGCCGGCCCGGATCAAGGGCAGCAGGTGAATCTCCATGACATTGTCTATACCTCTAACTCCGTTCGCCGGTCGAACGTCGCACCCATCCGTCTCGGTACGTGTGCTTGTCGCATGGAGGATTCTCCACGTTATCGCGAGCAGCCGCAACACTAAGTATATTTATGCCTGAGAGAATAACGAGCCGCGCGTCGGAGGTCCTGGAATGGACGGCTGCGGTCGACGAGCTTGCCGTACATGTCGACGGCCTGGTCGAGCGTGTCGCGCCCACGCCTGGTGCAGGAAGCACACCAGCGCGAGGCGACGGCGTGGAGCCGCCATCCTGCGCACCCGTCGGCTGACCGCGGTTCCCACGCTGTGGAACAGGATCCACTGGTAGTTGCCGTTGGCCCCAGTCCACGTCGACTCCCAGCACGCCGGTCGCCTCGATCAGTTCCCGCCGCGCCTGCGGCCGCTTCATGCCCCGACCGACGGGTTCGACGAGCTCGCCTTGATTCGGTTCAGGAGCCAGTGCGGCTGGTCGTCGTCAACGGCGACCAGCGCATCAAGATCTCCCGGCCGATCTCCACGCGCGTCTGTTGGGGGAATCGGCCGAGCACACGCACGAAGGCGACCTGGTACGGTAGAGTCGACGACTGGCGCGGTGACGGTAGGCGCAGGGGGGTAGCTGTTCCCGGCGGCTCTCGCCGATGCCGGTGCCTCAATCCTCGCCGTGGCTCCGTTTCCAGTCGCCGCTCATCGGTAGGGTCGAGAGCTGGCGCGCCGCCGGTAGGGTCCGGTGGCTCCTCCGGCACTTTCGCACCGAGCCTCAGTCCGGCTCCCTTGAGCACGTTCCAGCTCCCGCCTCGTCAAACCCAGCATGCCGATTTCCAACACTGGGCTTTCCTGTTGCCTTCGTCTCAAGGGTTAGTTAGTTAGGGCCGGCGCAAGAATAGATTCCCGTTTTGTCACATGGGTTCGATGGTGTAGTTCCATTTCGGCATGACGTCTTTGGTGTGATGCGGAGCTCTCGCATTTGGGCGTCGGTGACCTTGACGCCGGTCTCGTAGGTCTTCCGCACGAGGTGCGCGCGGACCCTCAGTGGTGCGGCTGGCGTTTTGGTACGGTGTCCTGGGGAAGGGAAAACCCCTGCGATGGCCACGGCGACGAGGTTCTCGGGGCGCGCCTTCAGCGCGCGGCAGATGACGCTGATCATGCCTTCGCCCACGGAAAGCTCGCCTGACGTCGCCCAAGGCGCGTGAGCCCGTAGTCGGACCACAGCCTCAAGACCGAGAAGCGCACCTTCCCGGACCGCACCTTGTGCTTGCGGCAGAGCCACTGGCGCAGCCGCCGGGTCGCGTGCTGGTCAATCGCCTCGTAGGCCGGGCTGACTTGCCCCAGGATGAAGTAGTTCGCCCAGCCGGTCAGTACCCGGTTCAGGCGCGCCACCACAACCCCCGGCGGCAGCAGCAGGTCACGCGGCGTTGTCAGCTCGCTCACTCGACGGCAGATGCTCTGGACGCTTTCCCGGCTCGGACGCGTGCCGATGTACGGGGCACCCGTAGTCGGCCGGTAGTTGCGGCCAATCCGGTAGCCGAGGAACGTCATCGGCTCCTCCGGCACCCGGCAGCAGCGGGTCTTCTCGGCGTTCATCGGCAGCTTCAGACGCTGCATCAGGCCCTCGACCGCCGTCAGCATCTCCGCTGCCGGCGCTCGACCGAGGACCGCGAAGTCGTCCGCGTAGTTGACGATTTCCGCCTTGAAGCGCCGGGCGTAGCCCAGCACCTTCCAGCCCAGGATGAAGCGACGCATGTAGATGTTGCTGAACAGTGGCGATATCGGAGCCCCCTGCGGGGTTCCCTTCCGCTCCCGACGCGCCCGGTTCGTCCGGTGGCGACCGCCACGCCCGTCGTCCTCCTCCACCGCCATCTCCAGCCACGCCTTGACCCAGCCCAACAGCCGCCCGTCGCTCACGCGACGCGCGATGGACCGGAGCAGTTCGGCGTGCGGGATTTGGCCGAAGTAGTCCGACAAGTCGCCGTCCACCACCTCCCGGTAGCCCGTCGTCAGCAGCCGGTGCACGCGCTTGACCGCGTCATGCGCGTCCCGGCCCGGCCGATAGGCGTATTGCTCCGGTTGCAGGTCGGCCTCGAAGATCGGCGACAACACCAGCATCGCCGCCGTCTGCGCCACCCGGTCCCGGAGACACGGAATGCCCAACGGCCGGAACTTCCCACGCTGCTTCTTTGGGATGAGGACCTGCCGAACCGCACGCGGTCGGTAGGTCCCCGCCTTCAGGTCCCGCGCCAGTGCTCCCAGCCACCGGTCCACCCCCTGTGACTCGATGTCCGCGACCGTCTCGCCGTCCACCCCGGCCGTGCCGCCGTTCCAGCGGACGGTCTGCCAGGCGACCGCGAGAACGTCTTCGCGCCCGAAGCTCCCTTCGCTTTCGCATGTAGCGCCGTCTGGAGTCGCCGAACACGTTCTGAGGCTGATAGGCTCGCGCCAGTCCCCACGTCCCTTCCCTCCGTCATGCGCTGCTCCCGAACTGAGGCTCCTTCCCTCCACCGGCGTTACCCGGCTTCACCGGTACTACGGGCCTCTCCGCCACCCTGCGCGGCCCGACCTGACCCTCGCGGGCTGTCGGTTGGCGTGTACCACGCCACCGGCAGGGCTTCCCGTGTTGCGTCCATCCCCCTCCTCCACGCGTGCCGCCGCCATTACCCCGGCGGAACCGGTCGGTGCTCGCGTCGCTCGCTTCCCGACCGCTGGCAGCCTTCCCCGTATTCCGGGCGGGTCGGCTTCCGCATTTAGCGTTTCGAGGCCTGCTCGGCGTTTTATGTGCTCCTTCCCGTTATGCGCTGTAGGTAGCCCACCTCCTTGCTGAATCGGGCCGGACCGCGGTTCGACAGCGCATAACCGCAGTCCACGCGTCGATCGACCATGGTTGGATCTTGACCATTTCGGGAAGGAGATCCAGTCATGTTCGACCTCGGGCAGCTCTTCAAGCGAGCCGACACGGTTCAGCGGCACCTTGCCGCTCCGCTCGCTCGATCCCGCCTCACCTACCTCAGCCACCGCGCCGAGGAGGGCGCCAAGCCATCCACGCTTCGTGGAATCGCCGCCGTGCAGGTCAATCTCGTACGCTATTTGGAACTCGGAGAAGACGGCAAGGTCGCGCCGACCGAGGTTGAAGCGGCCGCGGAGCGATGGGTCTCTCAGGACCCCGCGCGCCGGGGCGGGAACGCCGAAGGCATCCGCCGGCGGTTCGTCTCGCAAGCCACGTGCTGGCTGCGCTTCGCGAACCGCTTGCAGGTCGCGGCGGCTCCGTCCCACCCGCACTCCGTCGAAGTGGCGGTCTTCGTGGATTACATGCGGCGCGAACGCGGCTGGTCCGAGGCCACGATCCGCTACCGTCGCAGCCGAGCGGACGAGTTTCTGTCCGGGTTCTGTCGTGGGAACCGTACTCTGGCCGACATCACGGTCGAAGCCGTCGACTGTGCGCCGAGCGACAGGGAAACGCGGGACGGCCGCGTCCGCACCCGCGCCACGATCCGGAACCACGCCGACGCTCTGCGGGCGTTCTTCCGCTTCGCCGAGGACCGCGGTTGGTGCCGGCCGGGTTTGGCGGCAGCGATCAGGTCGCCCCGGGTCTACAGGGATGCAACCCTCCCCGCCGGGCCGTCGGCAGAGGATCTGGAGCGCCTGCTTGCAACGACCGAGGGCGATCAGCCGGAGGATCTACGGGACCGGGCGCTCCTGCTGACCCTCTCTGTTTACGGTCTGCGTGCGGGCGAAGCGCGTGGCCTGCGGTTGGACGACATCAACTGGGACGCGGAGACGCTCCGCGTCCACCGACCGAAGACTGGACGCACCGACCTGTTCCCGCTGTCGCGCCGCGTCGGAGACGCGATTGCGCGGTATCTGCGCGACGCCCGCCCGCGTACCGACCCCCGGCGGGAGGTCTTCCTTTCCAGCCGGGCGCCTTCCGGTCCGCTCAGTCCCTCCAAGATTTCGAGCATCGTGCGCAGCCGCATGCAGCGTTGCGGCATCGACTGCCCGCGACCTGGGGCGCACGCCCTACGGCACGCGTTCGCGCAGCGGTTGCTGGAGGAGGGCTTCTCCATGCAGGAGATCGGCGACTGCCTCGGGCACCGCAGCCCCGCCTCAACTGCGATATACGCCAAAGTCGACCTCGCTCGGTTGCGCCAAGTCGCCGATTTCGACCTGGAGGGGCTGACATGACGTTGCACGCGGCGATTGATCGATACGTCGCTTGGAGGCAGGCGCAGGGCGCCCGTTTCCAGGCCCAGGCGTACGTGTTGCGCCGCTACTCCCGTAGCGCTGGCGACGGAGTCGGCTGCGACGAGGTCCGTAGCGGCGATGCACGCGCGTTCGTCGACGGCGGCGCGACCGCCTCGAACAACCGGGCCTACAAGCATTCCGTCTTGACGGGCTTCTACCGCTACGCGGTCAGCCGCGGCCTCACGACCCGCTCGCCGTTGCCGGTCACCGCTCCGAAGACGTTCCCGTGCGCGTTGCCGTACATCTACTCGCGCGAGGAGCTGCGCCGCCTGCTCGACGCCACGAAGACCTACCGGAAACGGGTCAACCAGTTGGAGCCGCACACCTTCCGGACGCTGCTCCTCGTGCTGTACGGCGCCGGCTTGCGACGCGGGGAGGCGCTCAACCTCACGCTGGCCGATGTCGACCTGCGGGCCGCGCTGCTCACCGTACGCGACACGAAGTTCGACAAGACCCGCTTCGTGCCCCTCGGGCCGCAGCTCGTCCGGGCGATGGAGGAATACGCCGCTCAACGTCAGGCGTCCGGCGCTTCCCGAACGGGCGAAGCGCCGTTCTTCGTCAACCGGGACGGCACGCCGCTGGCCGCCAGAACCGTCAGCAAGGCCTTCGTTCACTTGCGACGGGCGGCCGGGGTAAGCCGGGAACCAGAGGCGCGCTACCAACCGCGCCTGCATGATCTACGACACGCCTTCGCCGTTCACAGGCTGACCGCTTGGTACCGCGAAGGGGCGGACGTGCAGCACCTGCTGCCGCTGCTGTCCACCTACCTGGGCCACGTCAGCGTCGCCGCCACCCAGGTGTACCTCAGCATGACCCCGGAATTGCTGCAGGAAGCCGCGCGGCGATTCGAGCGCTACACGGAGAGCGGGAACGGAGGCGGTCATGGATGACACCCGCGCACTCGGACCCTGGTTGCGCCGCTTTCTCGAGGAGCATCTCGTGAGTGAGCGCAATCTCGCTCGCAACACGCAGCTCAGCTACCGGGATACGCTCGCCCTGCTGCTCCCTTTCGTCGCCGACGACGCGCATACGCCCGTCGACCGGTTGGCCGTCGGCGACCTGAGCGCCGAACGGGTGCTTGCCTTCCTGGCGCATCTCGAGCAGGGGCGCGGCTGCTCCCCCCGCACGCGCAACCAGCGGCTTGCCGCCATCCGCACGTTCGCCTGCTACGTGGCCGGGCGCAGCCCCGAGCATGTCGAATGGTGCGGCCGGATCCGCGCCATTCCGTTGAAGAAGGCCGCGCCGCCGCCGGTGGGCTACCTGGAGAAGCATGAGCTCGACGCCTTGCTCGACGCTCCAGACACCTCCACGCCGCAGGGCCGTCGTGAGCGCGCCCTGCTGTTGTTTCTCTATCACACGGGAGCGCGGGCATCCGAAGCGGCGCAACTGACGGTCGGAAAACTGCAACTGGCCGGCAAGAGCCCGGGGCATTCGCTCGTGACCTTGCGGGGGAAGGGCGGCAAGACACGCCTGTGCCCGTTGCTGCAAGGCTCGGCCCGAGCGCTCGCGGACCTGGCCGACGGGCGCGCTTCTGGCGAGGCCGTCTTCCTGAACAGGCTTGGGCGCCCGATCACCCGCTCCGGCATTCGCCAGGTGGTAGAGCGTTGCGCGGCCAAAGCCGCTGACCGCGCGCCGTCGCTGGCCGCCAAGAAGGTCGGCCCGCACGTGCTTCGCCACACGGCGGCGACCCACATGCTGCGCTCGGGGGTGGACCTGAACACGATCCGCGCCTGGCTGGGACACGTCCGTCTCGACACGACGGCCGTCTACGCCGAAATCGATATCGAGAGGAAGGCGAAAGCGATCGAGTTCTTCGACTCCGCCGAGCCGGCACTTGGCGAGTCGTATCGCGACGACAAGGGACTCATGGCGTACCTGCGATCGCTGTAAAGGCTACTCGTTATGCGCTGCAGAACCACCACCCAGTCCAGGTCGCGCAGGGGGCATGGTGCCTACAGCGCATAACGGGAAGGAGCACATAAAACGCCATATGCGCTGTAGCGCATATGGCGTTCACTCGCATTGCAGCCCGCGTGGTCGCTGAACCGCCCTGGGCGGCCCCTTGTCGCCGGAGTGCTTCAGCCGATGTCGTTACCTCCATCGTCCGCTCCGACTGCTACCGGCTGGAGCGACAGTTGCCGGGCGGGATTCGCACCCGCTGTGGAATGGCGCCTTGTCACGGCGCACCGGAACCCCGCTTATATCCGACCCACCACCCGGCCGCGGCGGTCGCGCAGGCCGTCTCGGGCGACGCCGATCACGACAAGTTCTCCCTCGATGGACTTGGTGATCGCCGAGGCCACCCCCGGCGTGCCCCAACTTCCCTTCGACGGCCGCGGGGAACCCGAAAGGTCAGGAGGAATCTCTGTGCGACGCATCGTGACGTTCGGACTCTGCGCCCTGGTGCTGCCCATGCTGGCGGCCGGGCAGACCAAGGACGACTTCGAGTTCTGGGACCAGAACAACAACGACGACCTGACGTGTTCGGAGGCCGAAGATGGTCCTGACGGAGGACTGCGGCTGCCGGCGTATCAGGACGACCGCGACGGTACCGGCATCATCTACGAGTGGCTCGAGCGCAGCCGCTCGAGCGACGCCGACGCCGACGGCATCGCCTGCGACTCGGTCTCGAACCCGAGTGGCTACATTCCCAACGTCCAGCCGGTGGACGACCCGTCGCAGGGCTGCCCGGTGGACGCGGAGACCTGGCGCGGGCTGCAGGTGTGCGAGGAGCAGCCACGGGAGGGTTACGACCGCGACGCCTTCGGGTCCGCGTACTCGAGCCTCGAGGACGACATCATCGACATGCTGCCGCCCACCATGCGTGCCGGCGGGCAGGTCTACACGCCGTACTCCTGCCTGGCGTTCGACATCCGGGCGGATGGGACTGCGGCGACGGATTATCGAGCACATCGTCGCGCTCGCCGAAGCGCACGACAGCGGCATCGCGGACGCCCAGCGCCGGGACATCGCGGCCGACTTGGACAACCTCACGATCGCGGATCCGCGAGTGAACCGGACCGAGAAGAGCGACCGGGACGCCGGCGAGTGGACGTCGCGCTCGAAGACCTGGTCGTCGGGAACGGCAGCGCGTCGGAGCTGCAGGGGAACAACGCGAGCTACATGGCGACGATCACGCCCGCGGTCTCGGGCACCGTGACGGTGGCCATCGCGGCCGGGGCCGCGCGGGACGCTGGCGGCAACCCGAGCGCGGCGGCGGTGCAGTTCTCGATCGTCGCGGACCTGACGCCGGTGCCGGCTCTGCCGGTGATCGGCGCGCTCGCGCTTGCGCTGCTGTTGCTGGGCGGCGGTGCTCGCCGACGGAGGGCGAGCTGACATGGCGCCCGGCGGCGACGGAACCGCGGTTTGCGTCCCGTCCCGTTCGCCACGGCGTCGGCCGCCCCCCGTCGAGGACGACCTCGCGCCGTGCTCGCCCCGGTGCCCCGCGATCACCCCGCCGGGGCACGCGACCGCCCCCACGGGGCAGTCCTGGAGGTCCGCCTCGGCAGGCTGCCAGCCCGGCGACACCCCGCGTTCGGCGGCGTCGGCCGGACCGATGGCCCGCCGCTACCCGTCTCTCTGGTCGCGGTCGCCCTCAGCCCCGAACCCTCGGCGTGGGGAGCGGAGTCCGGCCAGAGGTCGAACGCGCACGTAGTACACCCGGCACGCCAACAGCCTCCCACTCGAGTAGCGGTCGACCACCAGGGTGCCGCAGCACCGGTTGCACGTCGCCCGGGCCGCTCGGTCCGCCGACATCGTGCGGCACGCTCCGCAGTTCATGCACTCGACCAGCCAATCCTCATCGGGCATCACCGCTCGTTGTACGCAAGCGGCGTTCCAGACCCGTTGGCCCCGGCGTCGGACCTTCCGGCAGACTGAATGGATCGCAAGAATTGCAGCCTGCAGGTGCGACCGCTGTTTGAGATTCTGCGCACGGAGGAGCGGTAACCGGAGCGGAGCTGACCGAGGCTCTGCGGGCGTTCGCGCGTCGGAGCGCACGCGCCTCGACAACTGGATCAAGGGGCCGGCCCCTAGAGAACGCGACGCTGGCCACCTGCCTCGCCCGAGCTCCACGACCAAAGGCCGCGCGCCGGCGAACGCCGCGACCGCGGTGGCGGCGGCGTGCTTCCGCGCCCGGGTCGCCGGCGAAGTGAACCCCGCCGGCGAACGGCCCGCCCGGGTCCTGGCCCGGCTACCGCCGGACGGGGTCGCCGACCGCGGCCGCGGGCAAGCGCGTGACCGTTCGGGGCCGGGAACCTCGCCGCGGTCCTCGCCACCTGCCACCAGCGACGCCAGACCGGCCGAGGCCGCGAGTCCATCCGCGTCGCGCGCGAGCGCGGCCAGACCGACGCTCCTGCCGGGAACCCAGCCGCCGCGCTACGATGGAGGCGTCCGCTCCACGAACGAACCGACATGAACAACAACCCGACACCCTATCCCCTCGCATGGCCGACCGAATGGGCCGAGAACGCGGGCCGGCGACCGGGAGCGGGCCCGGTTCAGGAACGCCCGCGCCGTCGACGACCAGCTCTCGATGACCGACGCCACGAGCCGCCTGATTCGCGAGTGCGCCGGGCTCGTCATCGCAGCGCTTCGCTTGCTTGGTTGAGTCAAGATCCCCAGGTGCGCCTCGGGTCACCGTCGGCTCGAATCGGCGTAGCGTCCGTAGCGTCGGGGTCCTGGGCGGTTGGGCCGACGCCGTCGGCCAGCCGAGCTGCTCGAGGGCCGTCTGCGATGTCGACCTCGACGCCCTCGATGTCGAGCTGCCGCGGGGCTTCGGACGCGACTGAACGCCACGGCTGCACGCCGGGATCATCGTCGTCTGAGCAGGGCGAGCACGTCACGACCGAACCAGTTCAAGGGGGGATACCGGTGGACGGTGAAGTTCTGAGGCGGTTGATCGGGGCGGCTGGCGGCGGCGTGAGGGTGCGGGACCTGTCCGGCCGCACCGGGACGGCGACGGCGATGCGCGGGGGCTTGGCCGTTGTCACCTACCCCGATGGCGTAGAGCGGGTGGATCCGGCATGGCTCGCGTGGGCCGGCAAGCCGATGGGGTCCACGAGCCGCGAGGAGTCTTCGTCGTCTGCGACGTCGACCTCGCCGTCGCGAGCGGCCCCGGGCGGCCGTCGCGACCGCGGCGTCGCGGCCGATGGCTGACGGCATCTCAAGGGGCCGATGCCCGCCGCGGTCGCAGGACACTTCGTCGTCCGCCCGTCCGTGGCCCACCGACCCACCCCGCGCCGCGGTAACGGCCCCGACGATTCCGACGGCCCCGGCACCTCACTCAGTCTCTTCTTCTTCGCACAGCCGTTCGTACGCCTCGTGCTCCGCGAGGCGCGCTCGTTCGTTGGCTTCGAGGTATTCGAGCACCGAGCGCACGTCCCCCGCGTCCAAGACGTGGGGACCTCGGCAATCGCTCAGCGCGTCGACTTGGCGGCGCAGGCGTTGGGCCGCCGCACCCGGCGTTCCCTGAAAGTACTCGTAAGGCATGTGCAGCCTCTCCAGAGCAGACGGTACCACGACTATCGCCAAGCGCTCGACCTACTTTTCCAGGTGTGCTCATCCGCTACAGGTCCGTCCGGCCTGGGCGAGACCGGTCGGCTTCGGCGGCGGAGCTGTGGGAGGCAGTCGACGAGGTACGGCTTCTTCGACTACAGCTACCATCTGCTGTATGCCCGCAGGCGTCGAGACCGCAGGCACACATCGCACCTGAGGCGGATGCAGAGCCCCACTGACCCGGCAGACCGGACCGGCACCATCGGCGTCGAGGCCTTCGACGCCACCTACGGGGCCGGCTTCCAGACGTCGGACGACTCGCCTCACGCCGTCGAGTGCGAGCTGGTCGAGGACGGCGGGGCGTTCGTGGCGCACCGGCCGGCCGACGCGGACCGCCCGCGCCGCGTCGCCTTCGTCGACGGCACCCTACGCACCGAGGCGCGGCTGACCCGCACCGACGCCGACGGCGACGTGAGCATGGGCCTGTCGGGAAGCTGGGCGGCGGGGGCGGTGCTCGTCGATGGGGACGAACCGGCCCGCTTCGACCGGGTGACGACGGGGCGCGCCGCCATCTTCACGGGCGGCCGACCCGTCCGGCTGCCTGACCACCGCGACGGCTGGCGCTGGGAGCAGTACGCGGTTGACGGGTCCGACGTCGAAGCGGCACGTCAGCAGTTCCAGCGCCTGATGCGTGACGCCGAGGCGGACATCGCCGAGGCCCTCTCGAACGAGGGATGGCTGACGGTGCTCGACGGCCCTCTGCACGGCATTCGGCACCGCCGCGGTCTGCCCGTCATCGGCTACGTGAAGACGCACCACCGCCGCATGCTCACCCGCGAGCACTGGGTCAGGGTGCCGGAGCTGACGGCCGGGGAACGGTCGGGCCTCTTCGCGATGGGGGACGCTCTCTACGGCTGCTACCTGCGCGTGGGTGATCCCGGGCCGTGGGCGGGTCCCTGGGCGGGCATCGCCCGCCTCGAGATGCCGTCAGGCATCGGCCGCGACGCTGCGGTCGAGGCGGCGGCGCGGGCGGCTGGCTGGCTGCCGGGCTTCGCGTCGGCTCTGCACCGGGACGCACGGGCCCCGGTGAACCTGACGCCGATCGCGGGCCTCGAACGGCATCTGCACCGGCTGCAAGGGGACGCACGCCTCGCCCTGCGCGCGGTGCGCGAGGCGGTGCTCGAACGCAACCGCGAAGGACGGATGGCATGATCGCTGACCGCCGACCACCGGCTCGCCGCGGCCGTCAGCGACGTCGAATCAGCGGGCCGTTCGCGCACGATAGCCGCACCGCCGCCCTCGCCGGCGGACGCCCCGGGCGGGGCAGCCCTGGAGTCCGCCCCCCACGGGCCCGCTGCGCCGCCGACGTCACCGGCAGCGGCGAGAGCAGCATGGCGGCCTGCAGGACGGCGCGGCGGGAACGGTCTCCACGAGATCGTTGAGGACGACCAAGGTCCGGCGACCTTGTTGGCCGCAGGCGCGACCGCCCATAATTGCCCTTGTGAAGATTCTGGCCGGCGCAGGGCTGCTCGCGCTGCTCGCTCTCTTCGGCTGGTGCGCACGTCATGGGCTACGCGGGGATCTGATTGAGCGGGCGTCGGATCTCGCTTGCCCGCGATCGTGGCGGGAAGTGAGCGTGCTGGTCGTGCTCTTCACCGGCTACGCAGTGTACGGCGGCCTCGTAGTCGGTGCGGGATGCGCGGCGGTTCGGCTGGTGGCGCAATGTGTTGACCCTGCCCCCGTTTGGTAAAGGCACGCCGTCCCTCGAGTCGCCGAGGTCCTCCGAGGTTCGGCCGCAGTGGTCGGTGGTCGCCAAGCCTGTAGCTGCGGCCGTCGGCGGCCGGCCTCGAGGGCGTCTGTGACGTCGAGCTCGACACCCTCGACGTCGAGCTGCGGCGGGGGTTTGGCCGCGGGCAGTCTGTCGAGTCCCGGCCGGTCGTCGCGGACGTCGGAGGCGAGGTCGTGGTAAAGGTTGACCGCGTCGTCGACGCCAGCGGCCCGCAGGGCGTCGCGCTGCAGGTCCAGCGATTGGGGAGCCGCTTGATCTCGTCGACGGTCACCGTGTCCGCCGTCCGGTCGTAGAGCTTCGTCGTCTTCGGCGACGCGTGCCCGCCGCGGCGGCCGGCGCGACGTCGACGGCGGCGGCGAGACCGGGGTGCGCGAGCCGTACGGCCGAACTCGTCGACAGCGACCGTCGGCCCCCTCGGACCTGTCGGCGACCGCCTCGGCCGCGACGGGTGTTCCGGGGGCGAAAACGGGTTGTGTAGGCACTTCCGCCACGGGCTGCTAGCCGTGCAACGCATTCCGTATTGATATAGTAGAATGCTCTACTATCGTGAATAATCGCGACCCCTACCGGATTCCTCCTACCAGCGCGCTGATCGCCTTCGAGAGCGCCGCGCGGCATGCCAACTTCACCCTGGCGGCGAAGGAACTGCGCACCTCGCAGGCCGCCGTCAGCCGCCAGATCGCCAAGCTCGAGACATGGGTGGCGGCGCGCCTGTTCGACCGCTCCCGCGCCGGAGCCACTCTGACCGACGCCGGCAAACGCTTTCGCGCCGGCGTCGCGACCGGTCTCGCAGCCATTCACCGCGGCGCCGACGAGGCGGCCGAGCTTTCCCTGGCCGAACAGGTCATCATCGCCTGCTCGCACTATGCGTCCCACTTCCTCATCATGCCGCGCTACGACGCTCTCCAGCGGGTGCTTGGCGAGGACGTCCAGCTCCGCATCCTCACCTACCACCCCTCCATCCAGAACCTGCAGCCCGACCCATCCGCCGACATCCGGCTGACCTGGAATTTGGCGGGCATTGCCCCAGAGGACCGGGCGTTGGTCACCAAGGAGGCGATCAGACCCGTCTGCTCGCCCGCCTACGCCGCCGCCCATGCGCAGACCCTTGCCGGGCCCGTCACCGGCTGGGGCCGGCTGACGATTCTCGACCTGCTGGGGTTCAACGAGGGCTGGGCGTCGTGGGACGACTGGTTTGCGGTCGCCGGACGCCCGGACAAGGCGCCGCGCCGCATCGGGTTCGATTTCTATACCTTCGTGCTGGAAGCCGCCACCGCCGGGCGCGGCATCGCGCTGGCCTGGCGTCACCTCATCGAGCGGTCATTGGAAACTGGTGCACTGGTCGCACTCGGCGACGGGTTTCTCGAAACCGACAACTTGTGCGTCGGTGTGCTCACCGAGAAGGGTCGCCGCAAGCCGCTCGCACACAGATGCCTCGCGTTCTTCGACCGGGGCTATAACGGCAGTTCCGCGCCGGGGTCACCAACAACGGCGGTTTTTCAAGGCCCGCCCTGAATCGCTGCGGAGTAGAGTTTGGCCTTGATCTGGCCTTGATCCGATCTCGTGGACACATTCCGAAAGGCGGATACGATGTCCACGATGGTTGGCGGCCGGATCGTCCAACACATCCAGCCGCGGGACCCAACGACATAGGAAGGGTGCGGCGCGCGGACCCGGGTGTGGTTCCGCATCGCCTCGGAGCCCGTCCGCCGGATGAGGCAGGTGATGCCCGCGGCGAGCGCCTGGTCGCCGCCCGCCTCGCCTGGCGGACGGCCGGACCGGCGGCGGGGACTCGAGGTCAACCGCTTCGAGGTCCTCGGGCTCCGAGGATGGCGACACGGGGGGGCAGGACTCAGCCGCCCTGCCGCCGTCGGCCGAGGAGGACCAGCAGTACACCGAGCAGGCCGAGGCCGGCCAGCGGCAGTGCGGGCACGGGCTCCACGGCGGAGTTGTTGGTCGCGGTCGCGGTGAAGGAGGCCATATCGTTACCGGCCAGGTCCTGGAGCGCGACGTCGTCGTCGCCGGGGGTGGGATCGGTGTAGGAGACCACGACCTCCTGACCCCTGGTGACGACGCCCGACAGGTCGAGCTGCAGGCGGCGGCCGATGCGTCCGAGGGCCCCGTAGGCGTACCCGTCGACGGAGACGGGTTGCCCGTCGGCGGCAATGGCAAGGGCCGACGCGAGCAGGCCGAGAAGGGAATCGACCCCGGCGAGGTCCTCGTCGAAGGCGAGGGTCACCTGGTCGCCGCCGGCCGTCACCTCGGCGCCGACGAGGGAGGGCGGCGTCGTGTCGGGCATCGTGGAGTCGACGAACTCGAAGCCGCCTCCGCAGACCACCACGCCGCCCGCCCCCGCCGTGAACGTGCCGGTCGTCCGAGAGTCGAACGTCAGGTCGGACATCTGGGGAATCGGCAACAGGTCGACCGTCAACGTGAGGGTCCCCGTGTCCGCGCCGGTGCCCTGGTACTCGTAGCTGCCCTCCAGCCCGCCCGTCTCGAACCGGCCCGGGCCGATGAACCTGATGGGGTCGATGCCGTTGCCCTCGTTACAGTCCGGCGCGTCCGGCACCAGGGTCCAGCCCGTAAACTGTTGCTCGAAGTGCGCTTGATCCCGCGGCGCAAGCTGGGCGGACGCCGCGCCCGGAAAAACGACGACGATCCCCACCGTGACGACCAGAGTTCGCATTCAGGGCCTCCACACCAAGCCCCCGGGAACGGGAAGCGGGGGCGCGTCCGCGGCTGCGTCCTCGCAGCCGCGCCATTGTACGCCGACCGCGACGCCCCAGCCGCGGAGCCCCGGGGAACCCGGCAGGCCGCCGCGCTCGACCAGGCCGGGGGGCGCAGGAGTCAACGGCTCGGGCGTCACCTCGCACGACACACCGGTCTGACCCGCGACCCAGCGACTGCCGCGGTTCTCTCGGTTCGCCCTTTCCGAGCCGTGCCGCGCATCCTCCGCGGTTCCCTGTCGAAGGGGCAGCCGCGCCGCCACCGCCGACCGCCCCGAAGTTGACATCAGCCCCGCTATCCAACCCGAGGCTGGCGCGCCGCCGAACGGGAACGACGACCCGCACGGCGGGACACCTACGCCATGTCTTTCAGCTTCTTGAGCGGCAGAACCTTCACGGAAGTGCTGGCCGGCTTGGCCTTCACGTCCATCGTCTCACCAGGCCGGAACGGATTCGGCACGTTCTTCCGGGCCTTCTGCGTGGGCTTCTTCACGACCTTGATCTTCATGAGGCCGGGTATCGTGCAAGTGCCGACGGCCCCCTTCTGGACATGGCGCTCTATGACCGAATCCAGCGCCTCGAAGACATCCGCGACCTGCCGCCTCGTCAACGCCGTGTTCTCCGCGATATCCGAAAGCAGCTGCGTTTTCGTCATGGCCACGGTGAGTTTCTTGACTTTTGCCAACATGCCCTCCATTGGAGATGAGTAAACAGGTCTCCCGTTTTGCCCGCATGGTACCCGATCCGGTGGGCCCGACAGGCTGGGTCCGACTCCGCCGTCGAACCGGCGTCGCCTCCCCGGGGGCAGCGCCCAGCCGCCGCCAACCGGTCACCGTCTCGTCGGCGGGTGGTGCTCAGTCACCTTTAGCCCGTAGCGATTAGCGCGCGGTACGGGCTGGAGCTCCGCCCGCGCATCGGCGACGGCGTGGCAGACGCACCGTCCGCCCCAGTCGGTACAGGAAGCGTGGTCAACAGGTGCGGAGGTGGCTGGAGCGCCGTTCACCCCGTGTGTTGACATTCCCATCGCAGGATCACTACTCTCCAGCGCCATGAGTGAGATCGCACAGGCAATCGCCAACCGCCAAAGCGAAATCGACCGCCTCCAGGCCGAGATCAAGGCGTTGACTGACGTCGAGCAGATCCTCGGTGCGTCAGCGCCGACGGACCGCTCCAGGTCGCGGCGCTCTTCCTCGCCGACGAAGGCGGCTGCCGCGGCCGACAGCCAGCCCGAGGCCAAGCCGGCGAGGAAGCGCCGGGAGATGTCGGCCGCGGAGAAGAAGGCGGTATCGGAGCGCATGACCGCCTACTGGGCCAAACGGAGGAAGAAGGCGGCCAAGAAGTAGCTCCCACCCGGGGACCTGGCCGGGACGGGTCCCGGTTGACGTAACCCCGCTTATCCGATCCCACCAGCGGCCGGCGCGACCCGCGGAGGTCGTCGCGGCCGCCGCCGGATCACCGACAGTTCCCCTCGGCTGGCTTGGTGATTGCCCGCGGAACAAACGACTACCCTCTACCAGCGGTCGAGCGACAACCTGCGCTCTGGAGGGAAGTTGAGCTGGATCCACTGGAGGTCGTGGTACTGCGTGGCACGGTTACTGCGCTGGGCGGGCTGCCGAAATCTAGCCCGGGCGGCCGCGCAGAGAGGACACCAGCTGGTCGAGGCCGTGTCTGTCCGGGCCGCGTCGAGACGCCACAGCAACCCCCGACGTCACGGGGAACCGACGATCGAACCCGCAGACCACCCATCGGCTCAGACACCGCGCCCGGGACCGGCGAGGCTGCCCCGACGCGCCCCAACTTCCCTGCGGGGAACCCAAGTTCAGGAGCAAGGTCAGGAGGAAACCTCTGTGCGACGCATCGTGACGTTCGGACTCTGCGCCCTGGCACTGCCCATGCTGGCGGCCGGGCAGACCAAGGGCGACTTCGAGTTCTGGGACCAGAACAACAACGGCGACCTGACGTGCTCTGAAGCGAAAGACGGTCCTGACGGAGGGCTGCGGCTGCCCGCGTACGAGGACGACCGCGACGGCACCGGCATCATCTACGAGTGGCTCGAGCGCAGCCGATCGAGCGACGGCGACAACGACGGCGTCGCCTGCGAGTCTACGCCGAACGCCGGCGGCTACGTTCCCAACGTCCAGCCGGTGGAGCCGCAGGGGTGCCCGGCGGACGCAGAGACTTGGCGCGGGCTGCAGGTCTGCGAGGAGCAGCCGCGGGACGGCTATGACCGCGACCCCTTCGGGTCCGCGTACTCGAACCTGGAGGACGACATCATCGACATGTTGCCGCCCGCGATGAAAGCCGCTGGGCAGGTCTATACGCCGTACTCCCGCCTTGCGTTCGAGATCAGGGCGGACGGCACCGCGGCGACGGACATCGAACACGTCGTCGCGCTAGCGGAAGCACACGACAGCAGAATCGCTGCCGATCGACGCCGGGACATCGCCAGCGATCTCGACAACCTCACGATCGCGGACCCGACCGTGAACCGGTCGCAGAAGAGTGACCGGGACGCCGCCGAGTGGATGCCGGCCCGACACGGCGCTTGGTTCGCGGCCCAGGTCATCGCCGTCAAGTTGGAATACGGGTTGTCGGTCGACCCGGCGGAACGAGATGCGTTGGAGACATTGCTCGCTGGCGACGGGACGCAACTGAACTGCGTGGACGCGGACACCACGTCCCCGACAGTAGCCATCAGCAGCGATGCCAACGCCCCGGTCACCGGCCGGTTCTCCATCGCGATCACCTTCTCGGAACCGGTGACCGGCTTCGAGCTTGAGGACTTGGTCGTCGCCAACGGCAGCGCCTCAGAGCCGCAGGGGAACGACGCGACTTACGCCGCGACGATCACACCCGAGGCCTCCGGCACCGTGACCGTGGACATTCCGGCCGGCGCGGCGCAGGGCAGCGCTGGCAACCACAGCGCGGCGGCCGACCAGTTCTCGATCCTCGCCAACTTGGCCCCGGTGTCGGGCTCCTTTACCGACGACCCGCTCCAGCCCCGGGTGACACCGGTCAAGGCCGTCCACTTCACAGAGCTGCGGACACGGATCGACGCCTTGCGGGAAGCGGCAGGTCTGGCGCGGGTCGCCTGGACGGACCCGATCCTGAGGGCGGGGGTGACGCGGGTCAGGCTCCGGCATCTGCTGGAGCTCCGGTCGGCATTGGCCGCTGCGTATTCCGCGGCCAGGCGCTCGACCCCAGCCTGGACCGACACGGCCGCGGTGGAGGGAATAACGCCGATCCGGGCGGTGCACCTGATGGAGCTGCGCGCCGCGGTGGTGGACCTGGAATGAGACGGTTCGCGTCAGGTGGGCCCCGCCCGGCTCGCCCGCCGGCCAACTTCGTCGTCGGCCCGTCCATCGCCACGGAGGCCGCCGCCCGAGGACAGACCTGGCGTCATCATGGTGGCCTCACCGGACCCGGGGCAGTCCTGGAGTCCGCTCCCGGACCGGACGTACGGTAGCTGTGCCGCCGATCCCGGCGCCCCCGCGAGCGGAGCGACAGCGCTTTACTACACCCGACACTTCACAGTGTCATTTTACATGCGCGTTCCACTTCTCATTGACATACTCCCAAAAGCCATCTACAGGCCCACTCTCACACACGGTTGCCAGCTCCAGCCCGATCCGCGTAAGTATTACCTCACCAACAGCCAAGCTGCTGTCGTTATCAGGCCAATGCAGTTCCACTTTCCTTCCGTAGTAATGCACCGTCTCATAAGCTCCGCCTGGGATATGCTTACGCGCAAATCCCGTTAAAGGCTTGAACTTTATTAGCCCGATGGTTTCCAGATGATTCAAGCTGTTGAAATTGAGTCCGTGTTTGTTGTATATCGCCCCTTCTGAATCAAATACGAGTGGCGCTAACGCACCACCAACCTGCCATGCGAACCCACACAGTGCTGTGAACAGCTCTGCCTCAGACTTGTCCAAATCCGCGATAAAATTTACCGTGCGTTTCGAGTACGTGCCTGGGTCGTTCGCCTCACCCGCCAGAATGCGAGCCCACAGTTCGCGCATTTGCCCATCGGATACGTTCCGAGATTTGTCAAAGAAATTAACGATCCAATCGTCGTTAACAGCACCGGCATTGGCGTCGCTATTAAGCAATGAAAGCGCTGTAGTCGTGATGGTCTCCATATTCTCCTGTCGTTGTGCCTCTTCTTCAAGCCAGCGCCCCATCGCCCGTCTATGTAAGTCAGTAATTCTTATCTCCGTTTGCGCCTGTATCACGTCAACTGCGGCTCTGGCTTTGGCAAGCCGTTGCAATTGGTACGGCGCGACGATACCGCCCACAGCGCTAGATATCTTCTTTACTAGCGTGTCGGCCGGCTTTCCCAGGTTACCCAAATTCACAATAGAATTCGACTGTTCCTTGGTCATCCCGCAGTTTCTCCTTAGGATGAACCACGCGGCGCGCCTCCTGCAGAAGCTGCTCGACGGCGGTGGTCGCGAGACACCTCCGCACGCACACGTGGCTCCACCGCGCTGGCCGGCCACCCCGAGCCGACCGCTCGTTACGTCCTGCCCGAGCCCCGGCCGCGCCATCCACTCCACCGCCGCGGCGGGTCTTCCCGCGGCCCTGAAGAATCTCGAGAAGATGAGGATGGTCGCGGTATTCTTGCTGCCGGAGCAGATCTCCGGCCGTGGGCTTGCGGCTGTCCCAGCCCTGGGACACGAGCATCTCGGTGAGAAGATGTTCGGCGCGAATCTCCGCAACGCGGGCACGCACGGCCATGGCCCTGATCATCGCCAGCACCACTCGCGGCGTCAACTGCCGGGCCGCGTCATCCGACACCCGGCTGTCGGATGGCCATTGGCCGAGACACTGCGCTGGCCTGTCCGCGACCCGAACAGCAGGGCACAAGGTCCGGTGTCGACTGTTGGCGGACGCGCCGTCCGCCTGCAGGTCATCCCGGCCCGCGCGGGCCCGAGGCACCGTCAAGAACGCGACGGGCCCGCCGCCGCGGGCGGGCTTGGCCGTCGGACACGGCTGACGGGCGGGCATGGTTCGACGCCTGACTCGACCAGCCGCCCCACTAACCATCTCCGCCAGCCCGGCCGCTCGCCCAGGCCGCCCTCGCAAGCGGCACCGATGCGGGGAAGCGTGGTCAACAGGTGCGCGGTGGCTGGAGCGTCATGGCGGACGCGCCGTCCGCCGCCGAACGGCCTCGAGTTCCCGTCACTGTCGCTCGCCTTGGGCGTTAAACGTCGCCGCCGAGTACCGTCGCACATTGCGATGCGGCGGAGGACTGCCGTAGTCGCGGAACACGCGCGTCAAGCCGAGAACTGACCGCGTCAGGTGCGACGCCAACAGCACAAACCACCGGTAGAGCGCGTTGTCCGGTTCCATGGCGTTGACTTGCAGGATCAGGTTCTGACTGCGATCTCTCATGAAGTCGGCGTTGTACGGGTTGCCGCTCTCGACGGAGTACCAAGCCGTACCTGCATCCAGTACGCACAGGGCGGTCACCATGTGGTCGCGGTTCAACATCGCGTTGATCGCCCCAAACCGCTCGGCGATTAGGTCGAAGGACACTCCATCCGCCAGCCTCGTGGCAAACACACTGGTGTGGAGGGGATTCAGGACCAGCCCAGGCTGGTCGTAGCACGGCAGGTGCTGATTTTCGGTTATATGCCCGTAGGGATTCTCTGGGCGGTCTAGCCTGGACACGGTCACCATCTTCTCCATGGCCCTATCCAGCTGGTGGGGTCCCAGTGTTTGTTTGATTTCCGCCGCCGCGTAGATTCCCTCGATCGGAAAGTGACGACGCCTCGACAATGCCGTTGCGCCATGCTTAATAACCGGCGACCACAGTGGATCCCGTATCAATGCGTCGCAATCGCCAGCCGTCCTGCCACTGCGATCGTTTACCGTACCCGCATCGACGGAGTACCTCGCCGGCAGTAGATTCGCAAGTTCTTCGCGGATCACGTCTTCAACACCGAGACCGGAATCGAAGCTGTGGGTGTTGAAGCGCATTTCTGCCTCCGCCCTGGATACGATGCGCCTCTGGCCGATTTGGCAGGTAGTCATCAAGGCGTCTCGAAGTCCACTGCTCGCCGTAGGCTGCCACTGGCTGACATCCGGCAGGTTGCCGTTCATCCGTTCTCCTTCCCTAAAACCTAAACGCTAGCTAGCTAAGCTAAGTTCGCGCCAAATCGTCGAAGCGGAGATCTGCCGGCCTATCACAGCCGCCACGTGCGCCGCTGCCCTCGCCCCGACCCGAGCTCGGTGACCCACGACTCGAGGCCTCCAGCCATCCGCGGGCCGGAGAGTCTTTGCTCGAGGCGGCCGGCGAGTGCTCGGACGGGCTGGGCGCGGCCGCCACCGCCGCCCGGCCCGCCTGGGGGGAGGGCGGGCGGCTACAGGCTGAACCGCACCTCGCCGACCACCGTGCGCCGCAGGATGTCGCCGAAGATGTGCTGCTGGATGCTCTGGTTGAAGAGGTTCGTCACTTTCAGCAGCGTCGTGACGGCCCCGTTGTTCCACCGCACGCCGAAGCTGCCGTTGACCATCGTGTAGCCGTCCGTGTAGCCGTGGAACTCGGGCGTGAGCACGTCCGACCAGAACGCGGCGGTGGCCATGCTGATGGACGTGTTGCCGAGGAACCGCGTGCCGTTCAGCGACGCGCCGATGTTCACGCGGTGGGTCGGGGGCAGGGTGAGCTCCTCGGGCAGAAACGGGTTGTCCGAGTCGAGGATCTCGGGCTCGGCCTGCCACGAGTAGTTGAACCAGGCCGAGGTCGAGCGCGAGATGCGCTGGTCGAACCACAGCTCGGCGCCAATCTGCTGAGTCGGCCCCAGGTTGGAGTAGGTGAACGCCGTGCGCGGCAGGTACTGTCCGACCGACGCCAGGAATGGCAGGACCTGCGGCGGGAGCACCCAGCCCGGCGGCGGGTTCTCCGCCGTGTAGGGGTCGGCGGTCGGGGCCACCTCGGTGAAGGCGATAGGGTTGTCGCGGCGGTTCAGGTAGACGGCGGCGCCGGCCGTCGTGCCGCCGAAGGTCCCCGTGTAGCTCAGCTCGTAGGCGGTCAGCGACTCTTCCGTGAGCCCGGGGCGCGGCGCCGAGCCGAAGGGCAGGTCGCTGCCGACCGCCCGCAGCACCAGCGGGAACGGCTGGGACGTCGTCTGGTCGAGCTGCTGCTCGAGCTGCTGCAGCGCCCCCTGGGCGACGGCCGGGGGCAGGTCGGGCGGCAGCAGCGCCGGCAGCAGGGGCCGGAACACCGCCAGCCCGCTCAGGTCGATGGGCTGGAGGATGTTCATGTCGAGGAAGTTGTTGATGATCGACGGCGACCGGAACGCCCGGTTGTAGGAGACGGTCACCGAGTGGTCGACGCCGGGCTTGAACATCAGCGACAGGCGCGGCGAGAAGGCCGGCGTCGACACGCTGCCGAACTTGTCGACCCGTCCCCCGAGGACGAGGCGGAAGCGGTCGAAGAAGATCTCGTCCTGCAGGTAGGCGCCGAACTCGAGGCGGTCGGGCGCCATCGGGGCGATGGTGATGTCGAAGGTGTTGCGGCGCACGTTCCCGCCGTAGGTCAGCAGGTTCCGCTCTCCGAGGAACGACGAGTTGCCGATCTCGACGTCGAACGTCTTGCTCTTGAACCCGAGCTGCACCGGCTGGCCGGTGGCGGGGTCGGCCAGCAGGAGGTTCGGGGCGTCGCCGTCCATGATGTTCGAGAAGAACTGGAACCGGAAGTCGCCCCGGGTGTAGCCCAGCTTGCCGTAGCCGAGGTACGAACCGCGCTGGATGTCGAACGGCCCCACCCCGGTGTGCGAAAGCCCCTCGGTGCCGGCGACCCCGCCCGAGTACGTGAGCTGGCCGCCGTTCGCCAGCTCCTGGTCCACCCGCACGTCGAACTTGGGCTGGCTCGTGCCCCGGTTGGCGAACGCGGCGCCGAACGGGCCGGCCCCGTCGAGCGGATACGTCGCGCCGCCCACCGTCCGGCCCTCGACGCGCGGGTCCGCGATGACCGGCACCTGGCCGGTGGGGCGGGGGAACGCGTCGGACTGGAAGTAGCCGGCGCTGATGCGGTAGGCGAGGGTGTCGCTCGGGGCCCGCGTGATGGTCGCGTTGCTGCCGAACATCGTCCCCGCGCCCTGCCCGGCCGTCGACCCCGCCTCGCGGTCGATCCAGCCGGCGCTCATGCTCACCGTCGTGCCGACCGAGTCGCGCGGCGCCCTGGTGATGATGTTGACGGCGCCGGTCATCGCGTTCGCGCCCCAGGTGGCCGACGCCGGCCCGCGTACGACCTCGATCTGCTCGATGTCGCCCTGGTTGGCGGGCAGCGTGTCCCAGAGCACGAGGCCGAAGAAGTCGAGGTAGATGCTGCGGCCGTCCATCAGCACGAGCTGCGAGTTGGCGATGGGGCCGGTGGACTGCCGGCTCGTCACCTGGACGTCGCGGGCCGAGAGCTGGATGACGTTGACGCCGGGCACCGAGCGCAGGGCTTCGCCGACGTTCGTGCTCGCCGTGGTCTCCAGGGTCGCGGCGGGGACGACCGAGGTGGTGACCGGCGCGTCGACCACGCGGACCTCGGTGCGCGAGGCGGTGACGACCACCGTGTCGCCGAAGCTCGCGATCGACATCCTCAGAGGCGGCGCCTCGACGAGCTCGTTCGCGACGACGATGCCCTCCAGGGTCTCGTCCGAGAATCCGGAGAGCCCCGCCGTCACGGAATAGATGCCGGGGGGCACGGCCGGGAACTCGTAGTCGCCGTTGCTGTCGGTCTGCGCGACGCGCGCTTCGCCCGGACCGCTGAGAGAGACCGTCGCGCCGGGCAGCACGGCCCCCGTCTCGTCGGTGACGCGGCCGGCGATGCCGCCGCCGTCCTGCGCCGCCGCCGCGGCCGCCGACAGGGCCGACACCGACAGGATGAGTGCAACCTTGTACCAAGTCATGCTTGCCTCTCGTCGAGCGTGCCGAACAGGTAGTCCACGACGTGCTTCAAGAGCGGGTCGCCGAAGGCGTAGTTCTTCGCGTTCGCGAAGTTCCCCCCGGTGGAAGTGAGATGGTGAACCTGATGGAACTCGCATTCCTTCCGGAACCACCGGAATCGCAAGAGCCAGGAATCGGAGGCCCTGTGGGACATCTGGTGCAGATACCAGTGGAGGAAGCCGATGGCGCCGCCTACCACCGCGAAAACGGTCGCTATCCAGGGCGAGAAGACCAGAAAGAACAGCAGAATGCTGAGGGACGCAAGGGCTACCCACATGGCGTGGCCGACGATCGAGCCCCAGAACGCGATGCCGGGGTCGCATCGAAGCCTGGCGTTCCACTCTTCGGGATCGTCCACGTGCAGATGATGGTCTTGAAAATGAGGCCGGTAGACGGGTATGCCGAGCACCGTTTGGTGTTGAACGAAATGGATGGCCCACGACAAACACAGAGCCGTGAAGTAGGCGGACATGAGAACGAGCAGGAAGTTGAGACCGGTGAACTCCACGTGCAACATTGGCGGCTTTCCTCTTTCTCTGGATGGACATTCGAGTGGCAGACGCCGGCGATCGCCGACGAAGAACGTTCAAGGCAGCGTCACATGGGCTTGGCGCTCGCCGCGTCGAGGGCCTCGCTGGCGTCCCGCGCGCCGAGCGGCGCACGTCCCAGCTGGGCGAACGCCCGGCGCGCCTCGCGGAGCGGCGGCCGTCTCGTCCCCGAGCTGTCGTAGGTTTCCACCCACCGCGTCGGGGCGAAGGAAACACCTCCCCACTCGACGGCGCAGGCCATGAACTGGACGGGCGGCGGTTGTCCGGGAACTCGCGGAGTCGGTCGGCAAATGGCGCGCCTCCTGTCGGCGCAGCCGCGTGACCCGATGCGGAGAGGTGAGTTCTTGCATCATTGGTCCACCGGTCAGTACTCGAACCGGTCGAACCGGACCCCGAAGAGCACCGAATAGAGGATGGGTACGACGACGAGCGTCAGCACCGCGGCGAACAGCAGTCCGAAGATGATGGCCACCGCCATCGGCTCCCAGAGCGGCCCGCCGCCGATCCAGAGCGGGACCAGACCGACGACGGTCGTCACCGTCGTCAGCAGAATCGGCCGGAGGCGCCGCTGGACCGCGCCGACGATCGCCCGCCGCGGGTCGAGACCGTACTCGCCAATCTCAACGCCGATACGGTCGACGATCACGATCGCGTTGTTGATGACGATGCCCGCGAGCCCGATGATGCCGAGAAGCGTCATGAACCCGAAGTACGACTGCGCGATGATCAGCCCCGCGACGACGCCGATCAAACCCAGCGGGATCGTCAGCAGGATGATGACGGCGCAGCGTATCGAGTTGAATTGACCGACGAGCAGGAGCAGGATGACCAGCCAACCCAGCGGCAGCTTTTCGACGATTGACTGGTTCGCGGCGACGGACCGTTCTTCCTCGCCGCCCAACTCGTAGTGGAGGCCGAGCGGCCATCCGGCCTGCTGGACGTCGAGCCAAGGCCGGAGCTGCGCTACCACCTCGGCCGGCGTCACACCGGGGTCCACGTCGGACGATACCGTCACCGTCCGGATGCGGTTGCGCCGCCGCACGGTGGACGGCTCCCAGACCAGCTCGGGGTCCGCGACCTGCAGCAACGGGACGGCGCGGCCGGTCGCCTGCGCGTGCACGGAGAGGCGGTCGAGCATCGCGGGATCGGCGTGGCCCGCCATGTTCGATCGGAGCAGCACCGGGATGTTGGCGCCCCCCTGCTCGCGAAACTGCGTCGTCTCAAGGCCGCCGAGCGCCGTCTGGAGCGAGACGGCGACGTCGTGGCTGGTGATGCCGGCCCGCCGGGCGCGTGGCTGGTCGATCTCGATCGCCAGCTTCTTGCTGCGGGCCCCCCAGTCGTCCTCGACGCCCCAGGCGCCGGGGGTGGCGCGCAGCCGCGCTTTGACGCTGGCGACGGCGTCGAGCAGCGCCTCCGGGTCGCGCCCGGACAGGCGTATCTCCAAAGGTGCCGCGACCGGGGGGCCGATCTGCAGGGTCCTGAGGTTGACGCGGAGATCGGGGAACCGCTCACGGCAGAACGCCCGAAGCCGGGGGATGAGGTCGTCGTCGATCGCCGCGTGGCTCGTGGTGTTCAGGATGGCGAACGCATAGGCGGCGCTGCTCGGTTCCTGCGTCTGCCCCACGTGGAAGCGCGGCCCGCCGTGGCCGACGAAGGTCACCCAATTGGTTACTCCTTCCGCCCGGGCGGGGTCAGGGCCGGCGTCGTCGGCCGGGGCGACGCCGGCCCCGGCCGGCGGTCGGGCCCCGGCCGCCTGCAGCTCGGCGGCGACGAAGCGGTCGATCGCCTCAACGACGGCGGTTGTCCGCTCGGCCGAGGTGCCGGCCGGCAAGCGGTACTCTGCCGTGAAGATCGCCTGATCGGACGGCGGGAAGAAGGCCCTCGGCACCAACCGGAAACCCAGCATCGCGATCAGAAAGACGCTGGCGACGGCGGCGATCGCCACCGTGCGATGACGCAGCCCCGCCAGCAGCAGGGCCCGATAGACGTGGTAGAACGGGCCGCCATAGGCCTCTCCGGCCGATGTGAGCTCGGCGCGTTCGAGCGCGACCACGAAATTCTCGTCGAGCCCGCCGGGGTCCGACTCCTCCCGGTTCGACGTCGACTTGCTCCGCAGGAAGCGGACGCAGAGCAGCGGCGTCATGGTCAACGCCAGCACCCACGAGGCTAGCAGCGTGATGGTGACGACCTGGAAGAGCGGCGCGGCGTACTCGCCGGTCGTCGACTCGGCGAGGAAAATCGGCAGGAACGCGGCCGCGGTCGTGAGCGAGGCGACCAGTAGCGGCCGGCCCAGCTCCCGGGCCGAGTTGACCGCGGCGTCGATCGGCTTCCGGCCGGCCACCATCTGCATGGTGATCGCCTCAGTCATGACGATGGCGTTGTCGACCAGCATTCCGAGCGCGAGGATCAACGCGGCGAGCGAGATCTGATCGAGGCCAATGGCGAAGACCGACATCAGAAACAGGGTCGCAAGAATCGTCACCGCCACGGCGCCTGCCACCGTGAACCCGGTCCGCAACCCCATGAACAGAAGCAACACCCCGAGGACGACGCCGAGCGACTGGAACAGGCTGCCGATGAACGTCCGGACCCGGACGTCGACCACCGCCGGCTGGAACCGCACGACGTCGAACTCGACCCCGATCGGATAGCGGGCCTGGAGGTGCGCGATCCCGCGCCGGACGCCCTCGCCGAACGCGGCGGCGTTGCCGCCCTCGCGCATGGAGATCGCGAGCGCGAGGGCCGGCGCTCCCGAGGTGTAGACCCGTTGCGCGGGCGGTTCGGCGTACCCGCGGGAGATCGTCGCGAGGTCTTCCAGGGCGACGACTTCGGAACGGCCGGGGAGGGTGACGGCTACCCGCCGGAGGTCGTCGAGCGATTCGAAGGCGCCGCTCGGCTCGAGGGCGATCCGCTCCACTCCGGCGTGGACGTCGCCCCCGGGGGTCACGATGTTGACGCTCTCCAGGATCGAGCGCAACTGGAGCGGGGCGATGCCCAGCTCGGCCAGCCGCTCGTTCTCGTAGTCGACGAAGATTCGCTCGTCCTGCGCGCCGTAGATGTCGACCCTGGCGACGTCGTCGATCCGGAGGAGGTCGTCGCGGGCGATTTCGGCCAGCGCCTCGACCTCCGTGTACGAGTAGCCGTCGCCGGTCAGAGTCGCGATGATCTCGAAAAGGTCGCCGAGCTCGTCGTTGACAAACGGTCCGATGGCGCCAGCCGGGAGATCCGGCGCGACCTGCCTCACCCGGCGGCGGAGCTTGTCCCAGACGGGCGGCATGTCGCGGATGTTCTGGCGGGCCTCCACCCGGATGAGCGATACGCCGGTCCTCGACCGCGACGTGACGAAGTCGATTTCGGGAATCTCCTGCAGGACCGCCTCGATCGGGTCCGTGATCAGGCGCTCGATGCGTTCCGGGCTCGCCCCGGGCCAATGCGTCAGCACCGTCGCCCGGGGAAAGGTGACCTCTGGGTCCTCGGAGCGCGGCAACCCCCGGTAGGCGGCCAGTCCGGCCGCGATCACGCACAACAGGACCACCGCGGTGACGCGGTCCTTCTCGACGGCGGCGCGTGTCCAGTTCATGGGGCCGGTCAGTTCGCGGCCACCCAGGCGGCGTCCAGACCCACCAGGTCACCGTCGGCGATGCGGCTGACGCCTCTCGACACGACTCGGGCTCCCGGCGAGAGGCCCTCGACAATTTCCAGGAGCCCGCCGCTCACGAAGTCTCCGACCGTCACGGCGCGCCGACGCACGACGGCCCGTCCGCCCTTCGCCGGCTCGGCCACGAAGACGAACGGGCCGTCCCGGTCTTCACCGACTGCCTGGGAGGGAAGCACGAACCGATCCGTCGCATCGCCGTCGTCGAGCGCCAGCATGACCCTGGCGGCCATCCCGGGCCGGACGGGCGGACCGGCGTCCAGGCTCGCCGTCACCGAGAAGAGCGTGCTCGCAGGCCTCGCCGCCACGCCCACCTCGGTCACCGCCCCGTCGAAGCGGACTCCCGGAATCGCGCCGAAGACCACGGACACCGGGGTCGCCCGCCGGACCTGGCGGATCAGTCCCTCCGGGACCGCGAACTCCACGTCCGGGGCGGCTCCCGATGTCAGCACCGCGACGGCCTGACCGGCGGCGACGTGCTCGTTGGCGGCGACGAGGACATCGGCGATCTCGCCGTCCACGGGTGCGGCTAGTTGCGTGCGCCGCGACCGCAGCCGCGCCAGCTCGAGCCGGCGGCCGAGCGCATCCACCTGTGCCGCGGCGGAGTCCGACGCGGCCAGGGCCGCATCCAGCTCGGTCGCCGAGGCGTTCTCCGTCTCGTAGAGCGCCCGCGTGCGCCGCAGGTTGGCGGCCTCGTTGCGGGCCGCGGCCTCGGCCCGGCGAAGAGCCGCTTCCGCTTCCTCGGCCTGAAGGTCGTAGTGCTCGGGGTCGAGCCGGGCTATCGGTGCGCCGGCCTTCACCCGGTCGCCGACGGCGACGGTCACGCGGGCAATCGTTCCCGAGACCTGGAAGCTGAGCGACGATTCGTCGCGCGCGCGCGCCACGCCGGAAAACGTCCGCGTCCGGCGGCCCATTGCCTCGACGGAAACGTGCCGGACGGGTCGGACGAGGTCGGACTCGGCCGGCGGAGGCTCGGCGCAGGCCGGCGCGAACAGCCAGCCCGCCGTGAGCGAGATGGCGAGACGACGGAATGGACGCTCCAATGGCAGGTACTCCTTTCGCCGGACCTCACGAACCGGCGCGCGGGTCGTGGCTGGCCTCAGCGAAGAACGCGTGCAGCTCTTCGCCGGTTGCTGCGAGCTCGGCGTGGTCCGCAGAGAACTCGAAGCGCCCCGACGCGCGTTGAACGTCCATCAGATCGGTCAGATGGTCGTGGACGGCGCCCGCCGCCGCCAGTTCCGCCACCACCACCGCATGCTGCGCATCGAGCAGGTCGAGCATCGAGACGACGCCCTCTTCGTACGACCCGGTAACCAGCGCCAAGTTCCGCCGCGCGGCGTCCGCGGCGTCCGCGGTAAGCTCGATGCCTGCGTACGACGCCCCGGCGAGGTGCAGCGCCGACCGGATGCGCTGCTCGATCCGCTCGCCCGCGGCGCGCCGCCGGAGTCGCAGTTCATCGAGCTCCCGGTCCGCCCGCGCCCGCGCCGCCCGGCGGGCGCCTCCTTCGAACAACGGCAACGACGCCGAGACGCCGACGGTCCAGTCGAGCCGACTTGGCGGGGGCGGCGTGAGGCGCAGCCCGCCCATGTCGATGTTGCCGGCGAGCGGCCGGGCGAGGGCCGTCACGTGGCCCTGCGCCGTCACCGTCGGCGTCCGGAGGGCGCGTCGCGCCGCCAGCACCGCGCGCGCCCGCGCGGCGATGGCCGCGTCGAGCCGCCGCAGCTCGGGCGCGCGCGCCAGGCCGTCCCGCGTCAGGAAGTCGCGGAAGAGCGCGAACGCGGACGGGTTACGGGCGTACCGCTCGAACGCGCCGGTGCTCAACAGCCCCGGGCCGTTCGCGTCGACGTCGGCGAGTTCGAAGGGCTCTTCGAGCGGACGGTGCAGCAACCGGTTCAGGGCGATCTCGGCGACCCGCCGGCTGGCGCCCGCGTCGATCACGCCGCGTCGATTGGTGGCGATTTCGTTCTCCCAGCGGATGACCTCGGCCGCGCGGGCGACGCCGATGCGCCGGCGCGCGGCCGCGCGGGCGAGATTCGACCGGGTGACGATCAGGTTCTCCCGCTGAATCCGCTCGAAGGCGATCGCCCGCAGCACGTCAAGATACCCCACCGCGGCGGCGTGCACGATATCGAGCCGGCGCTCCGCGCGGAACTGCTCGCGCGTCGCCTGCCGGTGCTCCTGTATCTCCACGTCCGCTCGCGCCGCGTCCGAGTAGAGGAGTTGCGAGACCCCGAACGACCCTCCCGCGAGCCACGCCGGCAGGATGCCGAAGGACGCCGCCGCGCGATCCAGGTCGATCCGTTCGGCGACGGCCGATGCGAACACGTGCGGGCGCAGCCCCGCCCGGGACTCCCGGACGATCTGCCGGCCCGCGGCCACGTGCTGCCCGTCGGCCGCGAGATCGAGATTCGCCGCCACTGCTTCCCGCGCCGCCGTGACCAGGCTCAGGCGCCGCCCCCCTGCCGGCGGCGCGTCGTGCAGCAGCTCGGCCTCGGTCAGGACGCTCCAGTTGGGGTGCACGCCGACGGTCCGCGCCGTGGCCATGTTGAGCGTCCACCGGCGGTCGCGGCGAAAGTCGATCGGCAGCGCACCGGCGTCCTCCCCGCGGAGGAGACGCTGCACATGGAGCGCGGCGCGGCGCCCCATCCGGTGAAAGTCGGCGTCGTCGTACAGGCTCATCAGCAGGCCGTCGTCGACCGCGCTCCGGCCCCGGGAGGAGAACGTCGGCAGCCGCCGCGCGTTGAGCCCGTCGATCAGCCGGCCGAACTCGTCTGACGGAAGCTGCGCCTGCGGCAGCACGTACACCGCCTCGGCGGCAAGCGGGACGGCGGCGAGCGCCTCCGCCGCGGACGCGCCCACGCGGACGACTTCGATCGCGATCTCTCCCCGGCGTATCGGGGCGAGGGCGGCGTGCAGTCGCGCCTCGAGTCCGGCGACCGCGTCCAGCAGCGGCCCGCTCGCGAGAAACGTGATGCGCGCGAACGGGACGAGTTCGCGGAAGCGCCGTACGTCGTCGGCCAGGTCGTTGGGGAAGGTGACGTAGCTCAGGTTCCGCTTTCCGCTGACCCGCTCGCCGTCGGGCGACATCCGGATCGGCAGGGTCTGAAGGTCCGGATCGAGGGCGAAGACCCCGACCACCGGTTTCAGCAGCGAGTCCTGCCGGCCCGCGAAGGACGTCGCCCCCGGACCGACCGCCACCACGAGATCCACCCCGGGGTCGGCCAGCGACGCGCCGACCGCGGCGCGCACGCCGGCGGGCGTCGAGCCGCCGACACGGCGTTTCGACGGCGGGAAGACCACGTCGAAGCGCGGCGCGGTCAATTCGACGACCGCGCTCTCGAATGCAGCGAGCGTCTCGACGTAGGGTTCCCACGGGCCGTCGAGCACGACGCCGACGACGCACGGGTTGCAGGCCATCGTCTGCGCGCCCGCGGGTGCGGCGGGCGCCGCCAGCGCCAGCGAGGCCAGCAGGCGGATCACGGTCGGAATCGTGCCCGGTCCGGGGCGGGCGCGGCCGGCGTCATGGTGTGGGTCCATTCCGTTTCTCCGCCTCATCCGAGCTCCTGGAAGGCGGGCGGCTCGACGGCGCGCGCCCTCAGCGCATCCCGCATCGCGTTCCCGGCTTCCGTCCACGCGTTCCGAATCGTCTGCAACGCCGCCACCGCGCTGGGCGCCTGTCGGGCGAGGGCCCGGTTTTCGGGCAGCAGCAACCCGCGCGCCTCCGCCCGATCGAGGAACTCGAACAGGGGGTCGTAGTAGCCGTCGATGTTGGCGAAGCAGCACGGTTTCTCATGAAGCTCCAGCGGTCGTTGCGACCAGCACAGGGTCTCGAAGATCTCTTCGAGCGTGCCGAAGCCGCCGGGCAGGGCGATGCAGCCCTGGGACAGCCGCTGCATCACGTGCTTGCGTTCGTGCATCGTGTCGACTTCGTAGAGTCGGCTGAGTCCCTCGTGGGCGAGCTCCTGGTACGACAACCGGCGCGGAATCACGCCGGTGACGAAGCCGCCGTTGGCCATGACGGCCTGGGCGAGGACGCCCATCAGTCCGACCCGGGCGCCGCCGTACACCAGCCCGACGCCCTCGGCCGCCAACCGGCGCCCGAGGGCGTCGGCTTCTTCCGCGTAGCGCTGTTCGCACCCCACGTTGCCGCCCAGGTAGACGCAGACGTGATGCCCGCCGCAGGGCGGCGCGGACGACACCCAGTCGCCGTCCGCCCCGATCCGGACTTCCGGGGCCAGCGCCGCCGCTCGCTCCCGCGTGCGTACGTGATGTTCCGACGCCCGCCCGCCCCGACGCGTCATCGAGCTCGCCCCGACCGCCCGGCCGGTGCGGGCGCCTTCCGCAACAGGGCGGAGACGTAGCTGATGCGACCCTCCATGATCCCCCGGTGGATCGAGCTGCCTTCGACCGCTGCGAAGTGATTGAGCAGCGGGCGCAGGAACCGGGGCGCGTGGCGCCGGATGAGGGACGTCTTCTTCGCCTCGGTGGCCTGCAGGCCGTCCATGACGCGGGGAGCGATGTCGGCCGTCCGCACCAGCTCCAGCCGTGTATCGCGAAGGGCCTGCTCAAACCGCGCCAGCCCCGCCGGGTGCCAGTACGTGGTGACGCAGAACGATCCGCCTGGCCGCAGCACCCTCTCGACCTCGTCGAAGAAGGTCGGCAACGAGGGGTAGTGATGACACGATTCCACGTTCACCACCACGTCGAACGAGGCGTCCGGGAACGGCAGCTTCTCTGCGTCGCCCGGCCCAAACTTGAGGTTTCCGACGTCATGCAGGCGCCGGCACAGTGCAATCGCGCGCTGCGACAGGTCCACGCCGGTCATCGACCGGACGCCCTGCGTGCGCGCGATCCAGGCGCTTCCGCCGCCCCGGCCGCAGCCGACCTCCAGGACGTCGCACCCTGCCACGGGACCCGCCTGGCCCAACGCATGGGCGTACAACGCGATGAACGGGCGGTGCGGCTCGTCATCGGCCGCGAGCGTCAGGTCGGCGTCTCCGGCTCCGTCGGCGTAGCCGTAGTTCATGAACAGCCAGTCCGGCGTGCGGAAACGCCATGCCAGGAACCCGTACAGCAACCGCCACCCGCGCTTGCCGAAGGAGAGGGCGGCCGGGCGCGGCAACACGGCGTTCATGAGACCCCCCCGGCACCGTCGGCGCCGAAACTCGGCGCCGGGGACGCCTGGACCGCGGCCGGACCGCGGCCGGCGCCGCCGGCGGCCGGGAAGTCGAGGGGCTCGATCCCGCCGACAACGCTTCCGACGCCGCCTGCGGCGCGCCGCTCCTCTTTCGTCTGCAGGACGGCCGACAGTCGCGCCTGCGCCGCGGCGGCGGCCGAGCGCCCCGCCTCGATCGCCCGCAAGGCCCGGGTGGTGCCCAACGAGAGTCGGCCGAGCCGGGGCTCGATCAGGATGTCGGCCTCGGCGCTCGCCACGCGGCGGCGCCGCTGGGCGGCCCTCCACCGACTCATCACCGACACGATGCCCGGCGCACGGCGTGCGGAGCCGCGCAATCCCGAGAGTCTGCGCCCGATCGCGGCGGCCTCAGGCGCCCAACCGCTCTCGGACGCGAAGCGATCGGACTGCGCCGACGGTGCTTCCGCCTCGACGCCGGGCGCGCCATCGCTTGCCCCGGCGACCCCGGCAAGGAGTGGCGACCACCGCTCGGCTTCGGTGCGGGCCTCGGAGACGACGCGCAGCTTCTCGCCGGCGTTGAGGACCCGGACCGCAATGACGACGTCGGCGCCGAGAGCCCGACAGGTCGAGACCGGCACGGGGTTGACGAGACAGCCGTCGACCGCCCAGCCGTCGTCCAGCTTCACGGGCGGGAAGAGGAGCGGGAAGGCTCCCGAAGCCGCGACCGCGCGCGCGAGCGGGCCGGTCCGCACCGTGGCCTCCCGGCCGCTCTCCAGGTTGGTCGCCACGGCCGCGAAAGCGACGGGCAGATCTTCGATGGCCAGCCGACGGAAGTGCGCGCTCATCTCCCGCAGCAGCTTCTCGCCGAAGAGGCTGCGCCCCCGCTTCGACCGCATGTAATTGAACGTCCGACGCACCGTCAGGTTGAGGACCCAGTCCTCCAGGGAATCGAGCTTGCCCGCGGCGTGATAGGCGCCGACGAGCGCGCCGGCCGAGCAGCCGCAGATGATGTCCGGAGTGATACCGACCTCTTGCAGATGCCTGATGACGCCGATGTGCGCCCAGCCGTGGCTGCCCCCGGCGCCCAGGGCGAGACCGATCCGTGGTTTCCAGTGCGGTAGCAAGCAGTGCTCCTTTTGTCGCGATGTGCGGGGCCGGCGACCAATGCCGTTGGTTGGCTGACGACGGGTCGCGACCCGGTCGGGTTACGATCCCGGAATGGCGTAGGGGCGTTCGTGGAACCTCGCGGAGCGACGTGCAGGCCGGCGCAAGAACTCCCGAGGGGGGAGCGCGGCGCCCGACGACCACCAACTATCGCGAATCAAGGATCATCGGTAGAGATGAGGAGGGCCAACGGTTCCTAATCGTGTCTTGAAAGGAGTAAGGTGTGACGCTATCGGTGGAGAATTCTGCACGATGGGTTTCCCCGCTTGCAAGAGTAAAATTTATGGTATCTGAGCAATAAATCACTTATGGCTCGCAAAGCCGTAATGGTGCCACAATGACCCCGCCGCCGAAGACTGGTCCGCCCGCAGGGTGGAGCCGCCCAGCGTCAACCCCGCGAAGACACCGCGAGAGCGCGAGTAGCTGAGGATCTCGGACGGCATCTGTAGGTCGGTCGCCGCTTCGAGGCTGCGGCCGACCCGCCCCACCGCGGCTCCAGCCCTTCACTGTCCGGCCTTCTGCGCGCGGGGACCACGACGACGCCGTAGTGGTCGGCGAGGTCCTCGTAGGTGCGGTTGACGTCGGGCTCGTAGCGGCAGGGCCGGGTGTCTCGTCCCGCCGGGATCGGAAATCCAGTCGTCGCAGGAAGCCCAAGCGTCCGACGGCGGCCGGGATCGAACCGGTCAACGCATTGCCGGCCAGGTCCAGCTCCGTGACCCGGCCGTCGGCATCCGTCGTCACCCCGTACCACTCGCCCAACGGCGCCGACCTCTTCCAGTTCGCGTTCTCCGCCCACCCCGCGCCGCCGGGCGCTTCGTAGAGTGCTTCCAGCACCGCGCGGTCGGGTGTCTCGGTCGTCGACGACCTGACCGATACCGGGATGGTCTGGGCCGCGCTCTCGCCGTCAGGACCTCGGTGAGCACCCAAATCCGGCCATTAGTGGGCGGTTGAAAACCGGCCATTTCCGATAGCTGCCCGAGACGTTGACCCCGGTCGGGAACTGCGTGTTCCTGCCCGGCATGAGCAACGTCTTGACTGCACAGAAACAACATCAGGTCCTGGCCCTGGAACGCCTCGGCTGGTCGCTGCGGCGGACCGAAGCGGCCACCCGGGGTCCGGCGCGAGACCGCCAGCAGCTACCTGAAGGCGGCCGGCGTGGTCGTGCGGGGCCGCGGGCGGCCGGCGGCTCGGTCGGCAAAGCCGGCCATTTCCTCGGAGGTGTACACCGACCCGGCGGCCGCGGCGGGCGCGGGCGCCGACGTCCCCGTGTTGGGAGATCGCCCCAGTCGGTCGCCGCGGGCGAGCGCCTGCGAGTCCTACCGCGAGCTGATCGTCGAAGCGCTCGGCCGTGGCCGCAACGCCATGGCAATCTGGCAGGACTTGGTCGACGACCATGGCTTCCCTGCCGGGTATTCGAGCGTCCGGCGCTTCGTCTCGACCCTCCGCGACGGCCCGGCCGCGGACGGCGGGACCGTGCTTCCTGGCGAGGGCGAAGACGCCGAGGATGCGGCGGACGCCGGCGGCGCCGTCGTGACGGTGGGCCTGTGTCGCAAACGAAGGTTTGCGACACAGGCGCGGATCGGGTCCGCCGTGCGGTCGTAGGGCTTCGTCGTCTTCGGCGACGCGTGCCGCCGCGATTTGCTGGGCGTGCTCAGGTCGCCCGGTGCCGACGGCGTGAACGTCCTCGTCCGGTCCGCGAGTCAGCCCCCCGGCGGTCGGGAGGACGTCCGGCTCGACGCCGCGGCCGGTGGCGGCCGCGGCGGTTCCGGACCGCCTGCAGGTCTCCGTCCCGAGGACCTGCGAGGAGGTCGGCCCCGGCGGGCGGCGCGACGTCGACGCCGGCGGCGAAACCGGGGTGCGCGAGCCGCACGGACGAGCTCGTCGACGGCGACCATCGCCCCCCCGGACCCGTCGGCCGACCGCCTCGGCCGCGACGGGTGTTCCGGGACCGAAACCCCCGACGCGCCGAGCTCGAGGGACACCAAGAGCTGCCACTGTCAATAGCAACCGAAAACTGCACACTTGCGGCAACTGAAAACTGCACACTTCAGGGGAGGACGTCTCGGGCGGGTCCGTACGTGCTCCTGTCAAGCGACACTCAAAACTGATCCCCGAAAAAACGGCGTATGTAGATCGACGACGATGATTCGTGTGGAACCTGTGAGCAGCGCTCCCGGCCCCGCAGAGCGTCGGCAGGTTCCGGGCAGCAGCGGACGAGCACGCCCGTGGGAGCGGGCGCCGGCGGCGGTTTCCGCCTGGAGCGGTCGGCCGCGCCGACACCGGCTGCAACCCCGAGACGGCCGGTTCCGGTCCGGCGTGCCCCGAATCCGGCGGTCCGCCGCGTCTCGTAGCGTCGTGGACGGCCGGGACGCCCCGTCCAGGCCGGGCCGCAAGGCCCATAACTGCCATCTGAGCCGCGGGGCGGACGGGGTGTCACCCGGAGGGCCGTAGCGTAGCGGAGGACGTGCGCAGCACGTTGACACGCCGGCCGTCCCGCAGCTACGCGGTACCGACCTCCCGACTGCTGCTGTGCGTCCCGGCGGTCGGGTCCTAACCGGGGAGCACGACCCTGCAGTCATCGACGGCCTTCCGGATGCCGGCGCCTGGCTCCGCTTCGTGGCCGCCAACCGGAAGCTTGTCGCCGGTGGTCTAGCCGTCACGCCCGAACCCCCTGGGCGGCTCGACAGCTTCCAGTACCGACAGGTCCAGATCGCAGACCTGATCGAGCAACGCCGCGGTCGCGGACCCGGTGAGGGATTCCGGCAACGCGTCCCGCCACTCCCGGTACTGGTCCTGCAGCGCCAGGAGCGTCCGCACCGCGTCGTTCCACTGCTGTGGCCGCGACCTTCGGTCCGCCGGCCGGCGGTACCGGACCCGGGACTCGCCGGCCTGCCGTCGCTCCCGGTAACGCGCCTGCCGCTCCGCGTTCGTCAACGCCACGACCACTCCACACCGTTACGTAACGGACCGGTGACAGGCGGCTCGCCCCCCCGACGTTCGCGACGTCGGGCGTCGGGGGGCTCGGGGCAACAGCGGACCGGGAGCACGGCCGCCGGGGGGTGGGCGCCGGCGGCGATTCCCAGCGGTACCGGTCCGTCCGGTAGCTCGGTGTCAACCGTTGCCCGTCGTCGGCCACCGCTGCCGCGTTGCAGCGGGCCGTCCCGCCTGACAACCACCACGCCGGCCGAAGGGCGGCGTGGCGCGGCACCGGCGCGTGAGCGTGAGTCCCTGTCTGTGCTCGCCACGGGTGTCGGTCGCATGATCATGACGATGCCTGCGGACGGGTCTCCGACGCGACAGGCTTCGGCGCAGGGATCCGGACGTGCTCCCGTTGGTCGCCGCCAGGCGTCTTGGGTCGGACGCAGGGAGCGGAGCGACCGGAGTTCGGCCCAAAACGCGTTGAAGCTGCCAGGTCGGCGGTCATCCCGCGACTTCCTCGCGGCGCTTCTCCGCCGCGGACCGCAGCCAGTCCTGGTGCTCCCGCATCCGGTAGCTGTTGCCCCGGATGTTTACCGTTGGAACGCAAGCGAAATTGCGTTGACATGGAGGGGTCGGAGGTGCCCGGTGGCGGGTCTGGCAGAGGAATTGCGAAGTGGATGTCGACGCGGCCGTCCTCGACCATCACGCGCTCGAGCACGGTGCGGACGAGTCGTTGCCGGGCCTCGAAGTCGAGCGTGGCGAGCGGACCGCAGATGCGGTCGACGAAAGTCGCCAGATCCGCTTGGAGTTGCGCCTGCTCCTGGGCTGTCTGCCGTTCGGTTTGCAGCACCTCGATGCTGCCGTTGACGTGAGCCCGCCGCTGCCGCAGCCGTCCCTGACGTTGCCGGAGCTGATCGAGATCGACGAGTCCGGCCTGATAGGCGTCGAGCAGTCGGTGTTCCTCCCGATCCAGCTCGGCCAGTTGCTTCTTCAGCGCGGCGACGTCGTCGGCCAGGCCGTCATCCCCCGGTGACTCGGCTCGGACCTGCAGGCGCGCGTACCCTTCAGAGATCAAGACCGGATTCTCGAGGTGGCGCCGGACCTCGCCCCAGACGAGTTCATCCAGCTCGTCCGACCGCAGATTCCGTTGTGGGCAGCGGCCGACGGCGCCGCGGGCCCGTAGCACGTCGTGACCCGCGCAGTAGTAATAGTGGTGGAGCGTGCCGTTGCGTCCGCGCATGCGGTGACACGACATGGTCAGATCACACACGCGACAGCGGACCACGCCTCGGAGCAGGTAGTGGCTGGACTTGAGATGGCGCGGGCTGAAGCGACTGTTGTCGTGATGAATCGACTGGGAACGACGAAACATCCCTGCGTCGATGATCGGGGGCACCGGGAGAGGAATCCACTCGGTCGTCGCGCGGGCCTGCTGGCGGCTGGGCCGGCGCCGCCGCCGCGTCTTGGACCTCGGCTCGACGCTGACCGACTCGCTACGATTGTAGTACATCGTGCCGATGTAGGCCTCGTTGTGCAGCATCCGGGTGACGGTGCTCGTGCTCCAGCGCGGAAGTCCCGTCGCCGTCACATGCGGCGACTCGGTCAAGCGTAGCGCGATCTGGCGCACGCTGAGGCGGTCGTCGACGTGCCAGCGGAAGACCTGCCGCACGACCTGCGCCTCGGGCTCGGCCACCTCGACGTGGGCTGGAACCCCGTCCCGGCGTGGAATCCGCCGGTAGCCGTAGGGGACCTTCCACCAAAACACCTCGCCTTGGCGCGCGCGAAAGAGCTTGCCTCGGCGGTACCGTTCCGCGATCTTCATGCGCTCGTACTCAGCGACCGCGCCTTGGATCTGAGTGAGCAGGCGAGCCTGCGGGTCATCGGAGAGGGGTTGGTCGAGGAAGATCACCTGGACGCCGAAGCGCTCGAGCTCTTCGAGAATCAGGACCTGATAGGCGTACTTGCGTGCGAGGCGATCCGGACACAGGACAAGCGCCGCCTCGAACGCGTCGGCCTCGGCGCCGTCGCGCAGCCGGTCCAGACCCGGCCGGTCCAGCCGTGCCCCGCTGTATCCGTCGTCGACGCAGACATAGGCCTCCACGATGTCGTGGTCCTGCTCACGAGCCCAGCGAGTGAGCGTATCCAGTTGCGATGCGATCGTGCCCTGCCGTTCCTGCCGCTCCGACGACACGCGGGCGTACAGCGCGACTTGCATGACCATCCTCCTTGCGTTCCTGGGTCGTGACGGGCGTGCCCCGGCGGGACGCCGCCTGCAGGATGAGCCGGTAGGCTTCACCCAACGCGGTCATCCGCGCATCCACCGCCCCGGTCCACCGCGACGGGCGCGCGGCCACACAGTGCACCGTCCACTCGGCCGCCGGGCGTGTGAGGAGCCCAGCCAAGCCGGCGATGCCGAGCCCGGCCGGACACGGCAGCGTACGCGCTGAGTCCTGCTGGCGGTCCCAGTCGAGGAAAGCGGCCCGCCGGCGCTCGTACTCTGCCTGGGCCGGACCTCCAGCCACGCCGAACCGTCCCGGGTCGAGCCGTGAGCCCGCACCCGTGGCGGGTTCACCGTTCCGCAGCGTTTTTTTTTCGTGGGCCACCGCCCACGATCCGCTCCACCGTCCGCCGATGCAGACGAACCCCGTGCGTGTGCTGGAGGCGGTCCAGCAACGCCATGATCGACAACGTCGGGTCCTCCGCGCGCTGGGCACGAAGAAAGGCGACCACCGTCGGCGTGCAGGTGCGCGGACCGACCGGTCCGGGGCGTGCATCGCGTAGGCCGGCGAGCCCGCGGTGCGCCAACCGATCGCGCAGCAGGTAGAAGGTCTGACGACTGTAGCCGAACGCTGCGGAGACGGTCGTCACCGGCTGGCCGTCGAGGAAGTGGGCGCGCAGCATCTCGTACTTGACCTGAAGTTCGTCGCTGGCGTCGAAGAAGTCCGGGTGCTTCAAGAACACGGCGGCGCGAACTCGCTCCGACGCCGGATGAAGCGTCCGTGCCTGCACGAGTGCCCGACGCTTCCCGGGGTCGCTTCGTGGCATGGGGCTGCCTCCCGCGAAAGCCTCGCACGGAACCGCCCATAGTGTCAATATGTCTCCACCGCATACACTTTCTGGCTCCCCTCGTCACCGGCTTCTGTCGGGGTCTCAGGCTTGATCATCCGAGGTCTGTTGTCGCAGCAAACCATTGCCACAATTGAGCTTGTCTCGTTCGAAGGCCACCCCTGCGGTCCCGGTCTCCGGGTCGACGGCATTCATCTTTTCCTGCCTGCTGAGCGGCCTAGATCGCTTAACATGCGGCGTCAATCACCTGACACACTCGTTCCTCCAGATTCCGGTCCCATCCAGCGGCGAAGGCCCCGTCGGTGCTTGGGACGCAGGAACAAGCCCGCCGCGATCGGGTCCACGCGGATCGTCAAGATCCAGCGCATCCGCGCATTTGCGTTCCTATCATGTTGACGATGTGGCAATGGTGCAGCAGCCGGTCGATGAGCGCCGCCGCCATGACCTCGTCGCCGAGCACGTTGCCCCACTCCTCGAAGCCCTTGTTCGAGGTCAGCACCGTCGACGCCCGCTCGTGCCGGGCGTTGACCAGCTGGAAGAAGAGCACGGCGCCGTCCTGGCTGACCGGTAGGTACCCGATCTCGTCGACGACCAATAGTGCAGGATGCGTCAGCACCCGCAGGCGCCGGGACAGCTCTCCCGCGGCCCTGGCTTCCATGAGCGTGTCGATCAGGCCCGTCAACGTCCCGTAGTAGACGCGCCGGCCGGCCTCGGCGGCCGTGATCGCCAAGCTGATCGCCAAATGCGTCTTCCCCACGCCGGGCGGACCGAGCAGGATGACGTTCTCGGCGCGGTTGAGGAATCCCAGCTCGTGCAGGCTCTCGATCTGCTCACGCTTGATGCTCGGCTGGAAGGTGAAATCGAACTCCGCCAGCGTCTTGACGGCCGGTAGGCGCGAGGAGCGCATCGCGGCCTGCAGGCGGCGGTTGTTGCGCAGCGCGATCTGGGCGTTGAGCACCAGCTCGATCGCTTCGCCCGCCGTCACCGCGCCGCTGTCGACCTGCGCCAGCACACCGTCGACCGCTTCCAGGGCACCGGGCATCTTCAGGTCCGCCAGCATCGCCCGCAGCCGGTCGCGCCGGTCACTCGCCGCCGCCTTCATCGCGCTGCCTCCGCATAGACCCGCAACGAGCGACGCTCGACCTCGACGGTCTCGGGCACGCGCCGGCGGACCGGCTCGGCGCCACGGTGAACGCCGAGACGCCGGTAGGGGCGGCTTGCCAACGGACCCAATGCCTCGCGCTCGTCCCGCTCGAAGCGGTCCACGGGGCGCTCGCCCGTCGTACCGTGGCGGCGTACGTTGGCCGTGTCCTCCGCCCAGCTCGACGCCTGCTCGTTCAGGTCCTCGTCGTTCGCGAACGCACGTCCGTAGAAGAAGCTCTCCCGGATGTAGCGGATCGGCCGCTCCACCTTGCCCTTCGTCCGGGCTCGATACGGCCGGCACGCCCGCGGGTGGAACCTCCAGTGCGCGGCAAACCGCAGAAACTCCGCATTCAACACGAGCTCGCCGCCGCCCACGCGCCGGTCCGACAGCACGACCGCGCGCATCTGGTCGAACAACAGCTCCTTCGGGACACCGCCGAACCGCTCGAAAGCCGTCTCCAGCCCGCCGGTCAACACCGCCATCGTCTGCCGGGGGTAGAACCACAGCCACAGCAGCCGGGAGTGGCTCAGCACCACCACCAGGGCGTATCGGCGGCCCCACGGCAGCGTGAACGTCGCGAAGTCAACTTGGCCCTGGTGTCCCGCCGGCGTCTCGAACCGCACCACCGGCTCGGGCAGTTCGCGGGGGCGAACCGCCCGGACGTAGTCCCGCACGCGGCCGTAGCCGCCGGCGTAGCCCGCCGCGCGGACCTCGTCAAACAGCCGTTGCGCCGACAGCCCCGGGAACTCCTCGAGGCGGGAATCGATGATCCCCGTGTAGTGATCCAGCTTGTGGGGCACCGGCGGCCGCGGCGAGTAGCGCGAGCCACCCGACGACAGGTCCCGGTCCAGCTGCCCCGTCACGACCCACTCGTGGATCGTCCGGCGACTCACCCCGAAGCGTCTTGACAACTCAGCCTTCGAGACGCCCCGGTCCAGGTAGTGCTTCAGCAACATCCTCGTCTCCCATCCGTGCATCCGAGCCCCGCTCCTTCCCTGTTGACGACGTCAACAGGGTGGAACACGAGGCCGCCCGCCAACCACCAAAGTGTGCAGTTTTCGGTTGCCACGAATGGGAAATTTACAGTTGCCGCCAACAGCCACCACGGGGCGGACTCACGGACTGCCCCCCGCAGTCGGGACCGTGCCCGCCGACACGCCACCCAGCACATCGCCGTGATCGGCGGTGCCGGCGGGCTACGACTTCCGACGCACTTGGCCGTCCCAAGCCCTCCGCCTGCGGGTCGTCGCGGCTCGCGCGAGCAACAACCGCCTCGACCGGTACCTTCCAGCGCGACGATGACGGACGGGTCTGGTACGTGGCGCGAGAAAACGGAAACCGCCGCGCTTCCGCTCGCCAAATTCCGACGCCAGAACCGCAAGGGCAGAGAAAACCGGCAACAGGGAACTTTCGCGGTCCAACTCTCGTCTTTTATGTAGACCGAGACCGCCAAGCCACTGCGGATCGCCATCGGCACGGGGAGCAACGACACCGTCGAGAACGCGGCATAAGCGCTGCTCGGCAAACCGCCTCCGGAGCGGCCGTTTTCGGTCGTTCCCGGGGGCGATCACCCCTGCCTCTCTATGGCTCAGAAGGAGGAAGAACCATGCTGCCGACACGACGACAGGCGACCGGGAGGACCGTCGCCCGTAGTAATGGCCACCCGCGGCTGCGGCTTTCCGCCGCGCCACTTCGCCAGCACCCCCACGCCTCGACCCGCCGGGCGACCGCCGCCGGGCGTTCGCAGGACCTTCGGTCCGCCTCTCTGCAGTTCGTGCGACGCCTCTGGCTGAGGGCGTCGTAGCTCTGGGAATCATCGTCAACGGCTGGCGACTCGTCCCGGCCACCGGCCACCCTCGTCTTTCCAAGCACTTTCGTGACGCTCGACGAAGCTGCGGAAGGCAGGCTTCCTCGAGGGGGTTCCGACCTGCGCCCGGCAGTTGACCCAACGCCCTGGAGACAGTCACCGATGACAGCCGTACGCAACGACTTCCTCACCGAAGACCACGGTCCCCTGCCGGCGCCTCCGGCCGCCCCGCGGCTCGACGCCCCGACTGTCGACGACGCCAATCCGTGGGCCGTGGGGGTCGCGGCCGCTACTGCCCAGCGGGTCCAGACCGCCACCTGGATCGAGGATATTCTCGCCGACATCGATAACCGGCCCTGAAACCCGTCAGTATCACTCCCCCGCCGGCGCGTCGGCGTCGGGCCCAACCCCGACCCGCTCCGGGAAGCCCTGCCGCGGGACTCCCCGCTCGGGCGCCGGAGATGACACAGAGATGAAACCGTTTGTCGTGAACTCGCACCGCCGGCTCGTCTTCCCGTCCAACTTCTTTCCCGAACCGAACTTCTCGTCCATCGACACCGTCGAGGACCTCGCGGCCATCGTGCGGCGCGACTTCGAGGTCAAGGCGCCGACCGGCTCGGAGATCGCCGCTACGTCATCACGATGTACGAGAAGCGGCCGACCCGATGGAGGGACGTGCCCCGGCGCCGAGAAGACATCTTCCTCCCGGCCCTCACCCCCTGGGAGGACGGCGAGCGCAAGGTCGCGGCCGTCGAGGCCTGTTACCGGCAGCTGCCGGCCGCGTGGTCGCCCGAGGTCGAGCACGAGCTGTTCCTCATGCTGTTCGATGTGTTCCGCCACAAGCGGCACCACGCCACCGACCTGCCGGCGCTCAAGCCGACGGTCGCCGAGGCGGTCGCCACCGGCTCTCAACTCGTGTGCCGGCTGGGCTCGTACGAACCGGACTATCCCCGGTTCAGCCTGGGAGAGATCCTCGACTGCCACGAGAGCGTGCCGGAGCTCGAGGCCCTGCGCCGCTGGACGATGACCCTGCACAACCAGTACCCGTGGGACCGCTCGGACACCCTGCTGACCCCGGTGGGGGCCCTGAAGGACGACGACGTCGTGGTCGTCTACCAGCCCCGCACCACGGACGTGATGGACTTCATCCGGCGCGTGAAGAACGGCGCGCCGCGCCGGCGGCGGGTTCCCCCGGCCCTGCCGCCGCGGCACCCGGTCACCCCCCTCGCACCCGTGCAGGTGCGGTCCCAGTTCGCGGTGCAGCCCCGCATCGAGGCCCTCGCCGTGCGGCGCGGCGAGCTCCTCTGCACCAACGACGACATCATCCGCAACTCGGCGTCCAACTGGTCGCCGATGAGCGCGGCGCAGATTGCCGCCAAGACCGGCATCGAGAGCCGCTGCTACACCGAGGGCGGCCTCGAGCACCTCGCCCTCGACGCGGCGCTGAGCGCGCTGGAGCGGGCCGGCCGGTCGCCCGAGGAGATGGGCGCGGTCCTCTTCTGCACCTGCACCAACACCCGGCTGCTGCCCTCGGCCGCCACCTGGCTGTCCGGACAGCTCGGCATGCTCCAGACCCACACCTCGGTCGACCTCGTCGCAGCGTGCGCCGGCTTTCCCTACGGCCTGGTGGACGCGGCCCGCATCCTGCAGGAGGTCCGGCGTCCGATCCTGCTGGTCTGCGCCGAGAAGTTCTCCGACAAGGTGGGCAGCGTGCGCACGTCGCGCATGATCTTCGGCGACGGCGCCGCCGCCCTCGTCGTGGCCCCGGCTGCGGACGGCGCCCCCGGCGACATCGACGTGCTGCAGACCTACGCCAGCGGCCCCGAGAGCCAGGTGAACTCGATCATCTGGCCCAACGTCGAGTTCGGCTGCGACATCACCGTCTACGGGCCCGAGGTCAAGGCGCTCGTCAAGCGCTATCTGGAGCAGATGATCGGGGAGCTGCAGGCCCTGCCCCATCCCGACGGCAAGCCGGGGACCCTCATCGACGCGGTCGACCTGATCATCCCGCACCAGGCCAACAAGCGCATGGTGATCGATCTGGCCGAGCAGGCGGGCATCGGCCGCGACCGGATGTACTTCAACATCGCCCGGGTCGGCAACACCTCGGCCGCGAGCATTCCGCTGGCGATTCACGACGCGGTCCGCGAGGGCGTGCTCTCGACGCCGACCCGCGTGTTCACGCCCGGCTTCGGGGCGGGCGCCGTCGCCGGATATGCGGTGCTGCGCATCGATCCCGCCGTCGTCGCGCCGGAGCGGACGGGGCCGCCGCTGGCGATGGACACCAGCCCGCTGCCGGTGCCGCCCCACACCAACGTGGAAGCCGCCTTCGGCAGCTGACCCACCCCCCCGATGTCGCGGCGGCCCCTGCGCGGCGGAACGCGGAGATCATGGTGGTGCAGGAGGTGACGCGCTGGCGGCGTGAGGTCGAACGTTTCACGCCCGCGAGGCTGGAGGAGTTCGAGGCGGGCATCCACCACGCGCTGGAACATCCCGCGCCCCTGCAGCGCCCCGTGGGCCGGTAGCGACATTCAGGTGCGCGTCATCCCGAACAGCGCCCCACGACCACCGCTGACCGGCTCCGGACGCACCCGGGATCGGTCCCGACCGTCAACCAGCACCTCGCGGCGCGGTGGTGAAGACCCACGACCAGATCGTCGGGCAGCCCGACATGGAGCCACTCGCTACCGTCGGGGCGGCGGAGGGGTGACGTAATCGAACTGCGGCCACGGCGTAACCCGACCAAAGTTCTCAACGTGAAAAGGTCGGCCAGGGCTGGACTCGAACCAGCTTGTATCCTCCCGCACCCCGTTGTGGCAGGGTTGTGATTCCCTTGGCGCGCGGTTTGGTGACCCCATCACCCACCGGCCGACCCAAAGGATATTCTACCAACCCCGCCCGCATATCAGATCACGATGCGTTCGTCTACGGTCACCGTGTCCGCCGTCCGGTCGGTCCGCGAGCCGGACCCCCGCGCCGGTTCCGGACCGCCTGGAGGCCTGTTCGAGGACCTGAGACGAGCTCAGCCGCGGCGGCCGGCGCGACGTCGACGCCGGCGGCGAGACCGGGGTGCGCGAGCCGCACGGACGAGCTCGTCGACGGCGACCGTCGGCCCCCGCCGACCCGTCGGCGACCGCCTCGGCCGCGACGGGTGTTCCGGGGGCGAAAAACCCCCGACGCGCCGAGCTCGAGACGCTCCGAGGCCTCCGCGCGTTCGCCTCCGGAGCTGAGCTCCGGCCTTGGACGGCGTGATCGACTGTTGGCGGACGCGCCGTCCCCCCCCCGCGCGAGAGCCCGGTCGAGGCAGCCGCCTCGTCCGAGGCTCTCACTCGAATTTCGAGCGCGGCAGGCCGGACCGCCGAATGATCGCTTTCAGCGTGCCCGCCCTCAACTCGCCGTGGTTCGGCACCGGGATAGTCACGGTCCCTACTTTGCCCGTCTTCTGCATCACCACATGGCTCCCGCGTCTTCTCACCTCGCCGAAGCCGTGAGCCGCGAGAATCCGACAGACGTCACGGCCCGAAATAACACGCAGCCTACCCAACCGCCACCTCGACCTGCGTCACGTAGATTTCGTCGCTCAGGCGGCCTTCGATTTCTTCCGCAGAGGCTGTCTCGAAAAACAGCGTGAGCGCTTCCTCGAGGTTGTCCCGCGCCTCAGCGACGGTATCTCCCTGGCTGACGACATCCACTTCTGGACAGAGGGCCACGTAGCCGTCGTCCTCACGCTCGATGATCGCGGTCAGCTTTCTGTTCATCGGTGCTCTCCAGCTACGTCGGTCATCTGCCGTAGCCAACGTCACTTTCTCCAAACCACAGCCTCCTCGGAATGCCGGGGCCCGGTCGCCGCTTGATCATGGCCAGCAACACCGGTCGCGTCAACGCCGCAAGATCGTCGCCGACCTGCCGCCGGTGCCGGCTCTGCCGGTGATCGGCGCGATCGCGCTACGCTGCTGTTGCTGGGCGGCGGCGCTCGCCGACGGACGGCGAGACTGACACGGTTGCCCGGCGTCGACGGAAACCGCCGGCTGCGTCCCGTCCCGTCGCCACGGGGGCGGCCGCCCCCGTCGAGGACGACCCCGCGCCGTGCTCGCCCCGGTGCCGCGATCACCCGCCGGGGCACGCGGGCGCGCCCGGGGCAGTCCTGGATCCGCCCCCGAGGGCGCAACGGCGTTGGCAGAGTTGCTGCCGCTGGTCGGCGACTCGATGATTCGGATGATCCCGTTCGCCGAACACGTCGGGTTCAGGGCGGACAAGGGCGAGGTGAAGTTCGAGGAGTCGTCCGAGGTCTGGGCCGCGGTTGCGGAGCGCGTGCTGCCGTCCTGGGCGCGCGCGGCTCGCCTGAGGTGCATCCGGATAGCCGGCGATTCGACGGAACCGACGGACGCCGCGCTCGTCGTGGTCGACAGCAACCGCCGCACCGCGGTGGACGGCCAACTCTTCGTCGTGCACGTCGCCGACGCCTCGGCGGTCAAGCGCTTTCGGCAAGTCGGCGACCGGTGGGACTTGGTCAGCGATGGCTTGGGTCATCCCCCGAGGCCCCTGAGGGCGGACGACCGCATTGTCGGCCGGGTGGCCTGGCGTAGCCCACACGGTGCCGCAGTTTGGTGATCACGACCCGCTTCACACCACGGCCATGCGACCCCATCGCCCGCTGGCTCACCCCGACAACAGCCTGCCCACAGCGAGCGGCGCGACGGGAATGTCGCTGACGCCGAGCGTCGAGGTGGGGCTGCGGCGCGACGGCGGCGACGCCCAGACGGGCGCGGGCATGGATGTCGGGGGTGGCCTCGCCTTCATCGACACGGACACGGGACTGTCGCTGGTCGTGCGGCTGCGGACGCCGCCAGTGCACCAAGCCGACGGGTTCCGCGAGCGCGGGAGTCGCTGTCGTTCGGGTGGGACCCGACGCCCGTCGAGCCCGCTGGGGCTGACGGCGAGGGTGGCCCCGTCGTGGGGCGGGCAGGGAGGGGCGGGGCAGGCGCTGTGGAGCAGCCAGATGGCCTACGGGGATGGGCTCGCAGCAGGTGGGCGTCGTCCGGCGACCGCGTCGACGCGGCGTTGGCTACGGGCTGCCGGTGGGCGCGCGCTTCGCGGGACCCCGAGGATCGCGATCGCGACCTCGCAGTACGGCCGCGACCTCCGCTTCGGCTACGGCCTCGGGGGCTGGAGCAGGGCAGCCTGAAGCTGCGAACCGGGTGGACAAGCGACGTCGTCCGGCGGTTGCCGGTACTGCTGTCGATGCTCGGTTGCGGCGCGGTCCTTGCCGCCGCCAGCGCCCGTCCGCCGGACCGGCCCCAAGCCCTGCGACGCGACACGGTGAGCCGCTCCTCCGCCATCGTCAGCCACCCAACGACATGCCCACCACGAGCTCCCGCTCGGCGCGAGCGCCACGCTCGTGCGCCGGCGCAGCTGCAACCGCACGCAACCGCTCAAGATCGCCCCAAGGGTTGCCCCCGGACGAGTGAAGCACGTCGCCCCGGCGGTCCCACCGTGTCGCGCGACTGTCATCGCGCATGAACTCGACGACCTCCGACGCGCGCCTGCGAACCTCGAGCGCCACGTCGACCCCCCGGATCGCCGGCAGCTGCTTCGTGAACGCCTCCATCCGTGAGCCGGGCCTCGGAATCTCGAAATCCAGCCGTTCGCCGGCCACCCCCAACCGCTCGAGGGTTCGATCCGCCGCCACCGACGCGATCGACCTGTTGACCTGCTGCACCGCGTCCGCCGGCGGGCGCTGCCCCGGCCGCCAGCCCGCACGCGGTTCATCCCAAATGCCCTCCCCCAACGACCCGCCGGAACGCGGCCCTCCGCCGTCCGGGCCCAAGGCCAGAACGACACCGGCCGGCGTGCATGCACGGCACAACCTCATCGCCACCGCATAGTCCCGATCACCGGCCTCCAAGCCATCCCTGACCTGCCCCCGAGAGCGGCCAGACCCATCCGCCATCTCAGGCTCCAGGCGATCGACCGCACACCACATGCGTCGCCGCTCGACCTCCTCCTGAGGGACCGGCACCCGCTCGCACTCGAGCTGACGCAGCGCCGGGAGCGAGGACCCGTCGCGCCCCACGACGACCTCAGCCGCCCCCCACACCTCGCCCCGAGGCAGACCGAACTGCACGCACACGTTGTGCGCGGCGTTGGCGAACAACTCCTCGGCGGTCACTTGCTGCCGCGGCGTCCCCACCCCCGAGCAGGTCCGAGTCAGATCGTCGAGCCGGACCTGGTTCGCGAGACGCGGATGAGTGACCACGGCCAGCGCCGTCGCTTCGAGAACGGAACGCGCCCAGGCCTCCGGGGTCTCGAAGCGCTCCGGGATCGGGTGCTCGACCCGCGCGTACGAGGAGTAGACGCGCGGCGACGGCCAGGGATCCTCCCGGGCCCCGCTCGCCTCGTCCCGGCAGACACGGACCCGATCGCCGTCGGTCAAGGTGAGGGCCACCCCCGACCTGACGCAGACCGACAACACGCGGTCCGTGATCGGCTCGACCGCCTCCGGCCAACGGCTGTCGAGAGGGCGGAATCCGACCGGGTCGACTTCGGGGATGCCGACGTTGCTCCGCGGCCGGCACGGATCATGGGGGTGACCGGTGGTCCGGAGGACCTGACCGCTCACCAGCGTGCCGAGCTGGCTCAGCTCCCCGGCCGCCAGGCCGTGGCGCTCGAGCTCCATGCGGATGTCGGGATTGCCGCACTCGAACCCCACCCCCGCATCCAGGGTGCACGTCAAGCCGGCATGGCCCAGAAGCTCGTTCGCCCCCTGCGCGACCGCGACGACCTCGCAGGTGCGCGCGAGCTCGTCCGGATCGAAACGACGGAACCGGGACGTCGTCTCCGCCAGGTGCCAGGCCACGCACCCGCCGAGCGACTCCCCGTACGACGCGGGATCGAGCCGCGCCGGCCTCTCGCCGATCGCGGCCACCATCGTCGATCCCGACTCCTCGAGCTCGGCTCGGAGCATGGCCCTGGCCACGGCATAGGGCGACCCGGGACCCCCGAGACTCCGATCCCGCGGTTCCGCGAGATCCCGCAGAAGACGATCCCTGGCCGCCGCGGCGCCCCCCTCCAGACCGGCGGGCTCCCCGGACTGACCGTAACCGCTCTCCACGTGCCGCACGGCCCGCCCGAGCGCAGCCGTCAGCTTGGTCTCGTCGAGGGCCCTGAACGCGACCCCCGCGCAGAGCGCTTCGAGGGCGTTCGCCCCCTCGCGGGGATCCGCCGCGTACTCCCGGGAGACGTTGCGGAACAGGTCCGCCGCCCAGGCGGCGTTCGAACGAAACCGCTCCGGCGGCGGCTGCTCCACGACGATCGCGCCGGGCTCGAGGTACCGCCCGGCCTCCCGGCCCTCGATGACCACCTCCACGCCCGCGGCCCTGGCCACCTCCAGCGCATCGCCGACTACGCGCCGCCGCCCCGCCTCCGTGCGCTCATCGAGACCCAGGCGCGCCAGCCGCTCGTGGTCGACGAGACGGCGGACGCCCACGTCGACGGCCGTTCGCATCCCCGTGCTCACGGGACCCGCCTCCGCCGGCGCCGGCGGCCGCGCCGGCCCCGCGCCATGTCCGACACCACCACGAGGTGCGCAACCAGCAGGAAACCGACCACCAGAACGAGCGACAACGCCACGGCGCAAGACTCCCCCATGCCCCGGATCCCCTCACCCGCGCGGCGCGGGCCCGCCCCCGCAAGCGGCGGCGAGAGCCCCCACGACGGCACGGACGCGGCCGGAATCGAACGTGGCGAACGCCCGGAACTCCGGGCCCGCCACCTCGAAGACCAGACGCGGATCCGCGTCGAGCGCACCCATGACGAGCTGCCCCGAGAAGGGCACCGGCGCCAGGGCCGCGGCGATGAACGGATGCGCGTCCGGGCTTCCCAGGAAACCGTCCGCCGCCGACCACTCGGCCGGCCCGTCCGCCGCGGCGGCGACGCTGAAGGAGTCCCACGAGACCGAGTACCAGCCGGAGGCCACCGGATCCGCGAAGACGAGGCCGACGTCCCACACCGGGGCCGATGCCGCGCCCACGCACGACACCGTCAGATCCACGGCGCTCAGGTGCCGGGACACCTCCGCGGCCGCGAACACCGCCGAGTGCACCCGGCCCGCCGGCGTGCTGCGGCACGAGACCTCCTCGATCACGCACGGCTCCAGCCCCTCGGCCTCCGGCAGCGCGCTCGTTCCTCCCCCCGGACGGTAGCGCTCTAGCACCGCCCAGCCCGCCACCCCGGCCACGCAAGCCATCACCGCGACCCTGCCGACAGCGCCCTTCATGACACGTACACCTCAGCTCCACGACGGCCGTCCGCCCGTGGGTGCGTCCCGGGCGGTGCAGCCGGACCACCCGGCCGAGAGCGTTCCCGATCCGGACGGTCGATTCCTCGCGCCCGCCGCGCCGCCGCGACCTGAACGACCCGTCCAACGCGCGAACGTCTCCCCGGCCTCAGAACCGCACGATCGGCCCGGCCTCCCAGACCAGGCCGGCGCCGGTCAGGTAGCGGCTGCCCGGGGCCGGACCCAGCAGCGTCCAGGACCGCCGCACCGCGAACCGGACCCCGTACCGGGCTCCCACGTCGACGCCGGCCCCGGCGACCCCGGCCGCCCCGAAGCTCAGCCGCGGGGCCGCCGACAGCAGCTCGTCCACCGCCGGAAAGCCCGGATCGAACACCGGCTCCGGCGTCCTCACCAGCCCCGGGTCGGCCGCGAACCGCGCGCTTGACCCCAACACCACGCCCGCGTCCGCCCAGGGCCTCACGAACCCGAGCGCCCGTCCGAGGCGGAAACCGAAATCCACGCCGTAGCGGCGGAACCGCCACACGCGCGACGCCGACGGAAAATCCCGCATGTCCCAGTTCCACCCGCCCTCGACGGCGACCCTGAACGCCGCGGCCGGGGCGACCCAGTGCACGCCCTCGAGCCGCAGCCCGGCGCCGTACGAGCACGGCGGCCCGCCCGGCAGCGCCCCGCCGCCCTCCGCCCCGGCCGCCCACAACGCGTAGAGCCCGCTGGTGTCCGGATCCGCCTCGATCCGGTCGGCCGCGACGCACACCGGCGAGTACGTCACCCCGAGAACGAAGTCGTTCTCGATCGGCGGCCCCGGGCCGACGTCCCACCAGCTCGACTGCCCCCCCGCACCGGCGGACCGGGCCCCGCCCGCGGCCGCCAACCCCATCAACGCCGCCACGACCGCAACCCGCACTCCGCCCTCCCCCCGCCGGCCTACGCCGACGCCCTCTCCACTTGGTCGAGAAGCCGCCGATGGAAGTCGGTCAGGACCGCCTTCCAATCGCGGCCGCCCGCCGCGATCTCGTCCAGCTGCCTCTCGAGCCCGGCGGTGAACGAATAGTCCAGGAGCTCCTCGAAGTGGCGCATCAGCCAGCTCGCCGCGCGGTCGCCCAACGGCGTCGCGGCGAGATCGCGCCGGCGGGACTCCACGTAGCCGCGCTCGAGGAGCACGTCGATCGTCTGCGCATACGTCGACGGCCGCCCGATGCCCCGCTTCTCCAGCTCGCGGACCAGCGTCGCCTGGGTGTACCGCTTCGGCGCCTTCGTCCGCTTCGGCACGACCGCGACGTCGCCCACCGACAGCCTCGAGCCCTCCTCGAGGAGGGGAACCTCGACGTCCTCCCGATCCGGCGGCCACACCGCCTCGAACCCGGCGAAGACCACCACGACCCCCGACAACGCGAGCCGCCAGCGCCCGCCGCGGGCCTCCACGCGGTCCTTCCGGGTCCGCGCCGGCGCCATCTGGCTCTGGAGCGCGCGCCGCCGGATCAGGTCGTACAGACGCGCCGCGTCGCCCTCGAGCGCCGGCCCGCGGGCGGGATCGAACACCGTCGGCCGGATGGCCTCGTGGGCCTCCTGCGCGTCCCCCGCCGCCTTGAACACGTTGGGCGGATCGGCCACGTACTCGTCCCCGTGCGCCAGGGCGATCCGGGCCCGCAACCCCGCCTCGGCGTCCGCCGACAGCGTCACCGCGTCCGTCCGCATGTAGGTGATCGCGCCCGCCTCGTAGAGCTGCTGGGCCAGCTCCATCGTGCGGGCCACGCCCAGCTTCAGGCGCGCGCTCGCCGCCTGCTGCAGCGACGAGGTCGTGAAGGGCGCCGGGGCGCGCCGGACCGCCGGCGCCGACCTCACGGAGACGACCTCCACCGTCCCGGCCGCACGGAGCTCCTCGGCCGCCGCCCGGGCGTCGTCCTCCGATTCGAAACGATGCGGCTCGGCCGACTTCGGATCCTCGGCGTCGACTACCGGGAACGCGACCGGCCCGCCCGGGCCCTCGAGCGCCGCGACGACCTCCCAGTACGGCTGCGGCCTGAACGCCGAGATCGCGCGCTCCCGCTCGACCACCAGCCGGAGGGCGACCGACTGCACCCGGCCGGCCGACCGGGCGTCGCCGACGGCGCGGAGCAGCGCCGGAGACACCTGCCACCCCACGAGACGGTCGACGAAGCGGCGCGTCAGCTGCGCGTGGACCACCGCCATGTCGAGGCGCCGCGGCGCGCTGAACGCCTCGCGGATCGCCCGTTCGGTGATCTCGTTGAACGTCACCCTCGCGAACCGCGCGGCCTTCCCCCCGAGCAGCTGCTGCAGGTGCCACGCGATGGCCTCCCCCTCGCGATCCCGGTCCGTGGCGAGCACCACCGTCGCCGTGCGGCCGGCCAGCCGGCGGAGCCCCGCGAGGACCTCGCGCCGCTCCGAGCGGACCTCCCACTTCGCCTGCCAGCCCGCGTCGGGATCGAGACCGAGCGCCGTGCGCGTCCGCCGCCCGCGCCCGCCGCCGGACGCCGGAAGGTCCCGGACGTGTCCGAGGCTCGCCCGGACCACGTACTGCCGGCCGAGGTAGCGCTGGATGGTCTTGCACTTCGCCGGCGACTCGACGATGACCAGCGTGGGCACCGCTACCCTCCGTGGGCCCGCCGCGCGTACGGATCGGCGGCCGGAAACCGGTACACGTAGATCGGCCAGGCCCGTCCGTCCTCGCCGTCGACCATCACCACGCGCCGCGGGCGCCACCCCGGGACCGGCCACGTGTGCGACACCACGCGGGTCCCCGGGCGCAGGACGCCCTCGAGCCACGGCGCCAGGACCTCGAGCCCGTCCGGCGTCAGGAACATCGTCACGACCGTCGCCCCCGCCACGACCGACGGGAGCGTCATCGCGTCGGCATGGACGAACTCCGCGCGCCCCGCGACCCCGGCCATCCGCGCGTTGTCGCGGGACCGCTCCACCAGCCGCGCCTGGCGCTCGATCCCGACGGCCGAGGCCCCGGCGCGGGCGGCCGCCACCACGAACCGCCCGTCCCCGGACCCGATGTCGACCAGCGTGTCCCGCGGCCCCGGGCGGAGCAGCCCGATGACCGTCTCGACGATCTCCATCCGGCTCGGCTCGTAGACCGACAGCGACCGTCCCACGCCCCTCGGCCCGTCGATCACGGGATCGAACGACCGGACGACCCTCGCGCACGACCGCGACGAGAAGACGAGGACGAACAGCGAGACCGCCAGCATGGGCAGCAGGCCCCACCCGAACCGCACGGCCCGGATCCCGTCGAGCCGGCTCCGCACATACCCCAGCATGACCACCACCTAGCAGGACGGCACCACGACCAGCGCGTCCGCCCCCGGCTCGAACCTCACGCCCCCGACCACCGCCGGGCCGCACCCCGACCGCTCCACCCGGAGGGTGTGCTCGGCGCCGACCTCCGAGGCGAACAGCAGGAACCTGCCCTCCTCGTCGGTCCACCCGGTCACCCTGAGCCACGCCCGCGGCTCGACGAGCTCCACGAGGTGCGGCCGGCCTCCGGCCGGCCGCGGCACCACCCGTCCGGTCGCACGCTCCCACTGCGGGCGCGTCCCCACCACGAGCAGGATGAGCGCCCCGCCCGCCACCAGCGCCGCGAGCCGGCGCAACCCTTCACGGATTCGCATCACGACCACCCCCCGGCCGCCCGCCCGGAGCGGTCCGCCTCCGGATCGAACGACCGCATGCCGACCCGGCCGCCGCGGCCGGGGAACCCCGACGGCGCAGCCGGACCCCGACGAACGCCAGCGCCACGGTCGGCAACCGCGGCGCCACCTCGACAATCCGATGCGCGTGCTGCCGGTCACCACCCCACGCGCCGCACCGCGCGGACCCTCGACCACCGGGTGAAGCCCTGCACGCCCGCCGTCACCCCGATCCCCGAAGGCACCGCCACCACCAGCGCCCTCGTCCAGCCCTCCCCGCCGGCCCCGGCGCGAAGGCCCGAGTAGACGCCGAGCGCCGAGGCCGCGATCAGGACGAGGGACGCGACCGACCGCTCGAACGAGCGCCTCTCGAATGCGACCGTGCCGAACCCGGCCGGCTCGATCTCGAGGACCGGATTCGCATAGAGCTCGGCCCAGTCGACGAGGCCCGGCGGGAAGTACAGGTCCGCGGGAACGTAGGTCCCCGGCCGAACCGGCGGAGGCGGCGGATCCGGCTCCTGCGCCAGGACCCCTCCCCCCGCGAGCCACACGCCCAACACCGCAGCCGCCACCCGTTTCGACATCCGCGCACCTCCCCCATCGACCCGACCCGCCGCCTACGCGCCGCGGTCCGGCCCGTCCGGATCCGGCCGCCCCCCCTCGGGCGCGGGCCGCCGGCCGGACAGGCGCTCCACGCCGCGCTGCAACGCAGTGCGGTACACCTCCGACATCGGGACGCCCGACTCGGCGGCGAGACGCTCCACCTGCTTGTAGAGCTCCGCGTCCACGCGGACGCGGACCACCTTGCCGAACCGCCGCCGCCGCTCGCCGTTCTCGCGCTGCCTGTCCATGCGCTGCCTTCCCAGGGGGCCCCTCACGGGCCCGGCGGCGACACCCGATCGCCGATCCCGCAGACGCGCTCCGGATCGGCCGCCCGCGCGTCATGAAGCCGGCGCGCCACCTCCTCGATGGCGCGGTGATGGGCATCGAACGCGCCCGGCGCCGCCCGGCACTCGCCCCCCGGCGTGCACGAGACCGTCGCTCGCGGATCGAGTCCGCCGGCGAGGGCCAGCAACGCCGCCGCGCCCGCGACCTCCCCGCCCCGACGGGCGCCGGCCCGCGCCACCCAGGCGCCCCAGAGCGAGTCCGTGCCCGTCCCCATCAGGAAGTCGCGCCGCCCGCAGTCCGCCCACGACGACACCGGCGGCCCGAACACCCGCGCCTCGCCCGCCGTGCCGCCGCCGACGTCTGAACCGCCGTCCCACGGGGTGTCGAGCTCGAGCCGCCCCGAAAGCCCCGACGCCTGCCGGACGTCCCACGAGTGCGCCATCATCGCCGCCGCCCCGTCGACCCGGAAGCCCGTGATCCGCCCCGTCCCGGCCGACGTCCGGACCGAACGCTCGAACGCGCCGAGCCTCGCCCGCCGCGCGGGCGACACGCCGAGAGCGACACCGCAGTCGACGCCCGGCACCGGGGGCTCCGCCGCATCCGCGGGCCAGTCGCCGCACGGACGCGCCGCCCGGTACTCCTCCAGGGTGTAGGCCTCCCCCGCCGCCTGCTCGTGGATCGCCGGTCCGAAGTCGAGGGACACGAGAGCGTCGAACGCCGGCGGCGGGCTCCCGGCCGGCGCCGACGTGAACCCGGTGGACCCGTCCTCCTTGGGGCACCGCACCGACACCGACCCGCCCGCGTAGTCGTTCCACGCGCCCGCCAGGCGCGAAGCCGCCGCCGGCACCACCCCGGGAAGGCCGGGGTTCCGCACGAAGCCCCGGGCGAGGAGGCACGCCGCGGTCCCGTCGTCGCCCACGATCACCCCGCCGGACTCGAAGCCGGCGCGCCCCCCGCCGTCGTGCCAGAACACCCGCGCCCAGGGCAGGTGGGCATCCGTCTCGGCCGCGTTCGGCTCCCACACGTGCTCCCACCACGTGTCCCAGTGTCCCTGCGTCACCGAACGGCGGCCCGAGAGGTCGAAGCCGTCCGCCTCGCAGTACTCGGGCCGCAAGCCCGGCGGCTCGGGCCACCCGGGCGGCAGCACGACGCCGCCCAGATCGCACAGCGGGTCGTGCTCCGTGTAGCTCGTGTCCACCCACGTCCGGCGCTCACGGCGCACCAGGACGAGGCTCTCCCGCTCGACGCACGTCATGCCCGAGCTGAACGCGGCAACCACCGGGGCCTCCGCGAGACGGCGGCCGCTCCCGAGAACGTCGCCCGGATCGGTCCCGGTGGGCGTAACGACCTCTCCCTCGCCCTCCTCCGGAGTCTCCGTTTCCTGGTTCTCCCCCTCGCCGCCGTCCCCGTCATCCTCCCCGTCCTCTTCCCCCTCGCAGACCGCGTTGTTCTCGCCCTCCCCGCAGTTCAAGCCGGGAACGCCGCCGCCCTGCTCGCCGCTGCTCCCGCCCGGGCCCTGGTTCCCTCCTTGCGGGTTGCCCGGGGCCTGGTTGCCGCCGGGCCGGGTCCCCGGGTCCTGCCGGTTCCCCGGACCCCGGCCGCCTCCCTGCCCGTCGCTCCCGTCCCGGACCCGGCCCGGGCCGCCGTCCGGCGGGTCCCCGTCGTCATCGTCCTCGTCGCCGTCCCCGAAGCGGCCCCGGCCGGGGAGGTACTGCGCCTGGACGTTGAACGCGTCGCCGCTGAAGATCTCCCCCGCGCCGCCCGGTGCTTCGAGGCACCGGTACGGGTCCTCGGCCCCTCGAGGCGCGTCGTCGACCCGATCCCCGAGCTGCCGCGGCATCAGCCCGGACTCCGGGCAGGTGTACCCCGCGTGGAAAGGCGGGGCCGCGAACCCCGCTCCATCGCCCGCCGACTCCCGCTCCTCCGGGTCCTGAGACCGGATGAAGGCCGGCTCCGCCGGCGCCGGCGCCGACCGATCCCGCCGCCACGGCTCCGACACCCACCGCCGCGCCCGCGCGTCGTACCTCGAGCCCCGTTCCCACTCGACCCGGCCGCCGCGGCCGCCGACGAACGACGAGACGACGCGATCGCCCCCCGGGACGCTCGCCCCCCGGACGCCGTAGGACGCCTGTTGGAGCTCCGTCCCGCCCCGGACGGCCGCCGCCACGAACCACCTGTCGTAGTCGGCCCCCCGCGAGCTCTCGGCCGAGCAGTACAGCCGCAGGCGGCCCCCCGAGTCCCACCGGAGGCTGTAGACCGTCACTACCGACCCCTCGGCGAACGACCCCGGCCCCGGCCACGGCACCGCCGCCTGCCCCCCCGACTCGGACAGCCAGCAGTCGTGGCGCGTCGCGGCCGTCCCCCGGCCCCCGGTGGGAAAGGGCGCGTCGCAAACGAGCGACGGGCCCTGGGCCTCCACCGCGCCGGGCAGCGGACCCGGAAGCGCCAACGCCCCCGCGGCAAGACCCGCCGCGAGCACCGCCCGCCGAACCACACGCCACCCCATGACCTACCCCCTTCCCGGACCGAGCTCGACGCTCTCCCGCCCCGCATCGGCCGCACCGGGCGAACGCCCGCGCGCCGGCCCCTCACGCACCGCCCGCTGCGGCCCCTCGCCGAAGCTGTGCCGCGCGATGAAGTCGACCTGGTGGTCGATCTCCCTGTGCCGCTCCAGATCCGCCTTGCTCATCGTCGAGGCGAGCCGCGCCTGCACCTGCGCCCCCACCTCCTGAACCAGCGCGTTGCCCTTCCGCAGGACGTCGTCGCCGACGGCGGACGGCTCCACCCCGCGCACCTCGTCGGGCGGCTCGTAGGTCGCGTCGAGCTCCCGGGCCATCCTCGAGGCGAGCATCCCCGACAGGACCAGCGACTCCCGGTTCCCCGGAACCATCGTCGGGTTGCGGCTGACCACGATGGCCTTGGCCGCCCCGTAGATGAGCGCGGACTGCCGCTCCTCGTCGTTCAGCCCCTCGGGCACCTCGACCCCGAGATCCCTCCCCACGCGGAGCCGGGCGTCCGCCCCGTGCCGCACGCTGCCCCCCGAGACCGCGAGCATCGCCTTGACCCCGTCGGCCACGCCGCCCGGCCGCGGCACCCCGTCGGGATGGGTCCGCTTCCCGTCGAAACGCCAGTCCCGGCCGTCGAAGGCCCGGCTCCCCCGCCACGCCTGCGCCCAGACCCGGACGCCCGAATCGCGCACCCGCTCCCGCACCAAGTCGAAGTCCCGATCCCCCGACCGGCGGGCGTCCACCGCGCGGTCCTTCTCACGCAACGCCGACGCCGTGATCGCCTGGTGGCGGTCCCCGTGGAGCTCCCTGAGCAGCTCGGGCACCGGCCCCGACGCGGCGCGGTACCGCGACCAGCGCTCCAGGCGGGCGGCGCGCGCCGCGGCCGACGTCCCCGGCGTCAGCTCCTCCCGCCGCTGCCGGCGGTCGAGCTCCTCGGCCACCTGCACCAGCCGCCGGTGATCCGACGGGCGCGCCCCGTCCGCCAGCGACCCGGACCGCCCCGACGCGAGAGCCCGGGCCGCGCCCGGCGACGACGAGGCGGCGACCGCGACCGGGTCCGCGTCCGCCCGCACGAGGCCGGCCATCAGGTGCTTGCTGCTCCCGAGGACCATGCCGACCGCCCTGAGCCGCCGGGAGCCCCCGCGGGTGCCCCAGCCGAGCAGGCGCGACGCCACGACGCCCGCCGCGCGCCCGCGCCGCGTCCCCGCGAGCTGGACCACCCGGTCGAAGCCCTGCGCGCGCCGTCCCAGGAAGCTCCGGACCGCGCCGCGCCCGGCGCCCGGGACCACGGCCCGATCCGGCCCGGCCGCCTCCGGGACCACGGAGCGCTCCCGCATCCGATCGAGCCACGCCCGTCCCTCCAGGCTGAGCTCCACGCCCCGCAGATCGCCTTCGCGCGGCAGCTTCGACGGGACCCGCGCGAGCCGCGAGTCGATCTCCACCCGGCAGGCCGCCCCGTACCCCCGCTCCGCCAGCACCGCCCCGGCCGCGCACGGCCCCGACCTCAACGCCGCCCGCGAACGCGCGAACGACAGCTCGTCGCGCTCGGCCCCCGCCGGATCCTCGCGGCACCGCGCCAGATGCCGCTCCCCGAGATCGCCGGCGAGCGTGCCGAGGGCCGACGGCGCGGCGGCCGCCTGGCCCCCCTGCCCCGCCCCGGCGGCGAGCCCCGCCAGAAGCGGGTCGCAGCCCACCGTCTCGAGCCCCGCCTGCCTCGTCGGCGATCGCTCGACCAGCTCGGCCATCCGGGTCAGCGACTCCGGGCCCTTCGCCGCCGCGACCATCAGCGAGGCCTCGGTGATGTGCCCGAGGACGACCGCCCGGGGCGTGCCCACGTGCTCCGCGCGGGCCTCCCGGAACCGGCTCCGGGAGGCGTCCCCCGCCGCCGGCGCGCCGTCCTCCGGCAGCGGCGGCACGATCCGGCCGGCCCCGCGGCCGAACTCCCCCCCGCCGCCGAGCGCCTCATGGACCGCGCCCACCGACTCCCGCCGCATCGCGTCCACGTCCCGGCGGAACTCCGCCCGGGCGCGCGCGACCGGATCGGACGCGCCCCCGCCCGCTCCCGCCTCCCGGTGCCCCGTCCGCGACTGCGGATCGAGGCGGTAATCGCCGCCGAGCGCCTCCCGAACCTCCGCCACGACCGAGTCGCGCACCGCGCCGACGTCGCGCCGGAACCCCTCCCGGGCCTCCTCGAGCTCCCGCGCGACCGCACGGGACACGTCCGGACCCGCCCCCCGGCCCTCGTAGCCCGCCAGCCGCCGGTCGAGCTGCCGGACGGCCTTCCCGACCGCGGTCTCGAAGCACTCGACGATGTACGTGCACACGACCTGCTCGGCCCGGTCGCCCGACCGCGCGAGGCGTCTGGCGAGGCTCTCGCCCTCTTCCCCGCGGCCCTCTCGCCCGGCGGCCGACGCCGGGACCCCGGCCGGCGACGGGCCTTCGTCCCGGCCGCGCGCCTCGACCCTCGGCGGCTCCTCGTCCGACCGCGACGAGTAGTGCGCCCCGCCGGAGGCGAACGCGGCGGCCCGCAGCGCCAGATAGCCGTCCCGGATCGCGCGGTCGGCGGCCTCCGCCCCCACCTCGCCGGACGCGAACGCCTCCCGCTGCCGATCCGCCCAGGCCCCCGAGGTCCTGGCGAGGTGGCCGTCCCAGGCCTCAGCGTCGAACCCCGCTCCCCCCGCCGGCGGCGCCGGGAAACGCGGTAGCGCATGGCGCGTGCCGTCGGGGTTGCATTCCAGCACCGCCTCCGCCCGCGGAACCGCATCGAGATCGACCGGCTCCGCGAGGAACGCCCCGCAGCCCTCCCTCGACGCCAACGCCCCGATCTCGGCCGCGACCGTCGAGCGGAACGCCCCGTCGCCCGCCACCGCCTCGTCCACGCCTCGGTACAGCTCCCGCGCGCAGGCGACCTGCTCGCCCCACGAGCCGTCCGCCGTCAGCTCCCTCACGTGCTCGAAGCCCCGCGCCAACCCGAGCCGGTCCCGCCACCGCGAAGCCGCGTACTCGTCGACCACGTCCTGCAGCGTCCGCGACGATCCCGCCGGCGGGGGCGCGAACGCGTCGGCGAGCGCCTCCGACCGCGCCCCGGGCTCCCCCCGCGACGCGCGGTCGCCGCCGGAGCCCAGGAGCGCGGCGACGCGCTTCCGCGCCCGTTCGTGGTGGGCCCGCTCCCGCGCGGCGTCGGCCTCCGACAGCCCCATCACCCCCTCCAGGCGAACACCAGCGAGACGAACGTGCCGATCACCCCGCCGGCGAACCCGCCCACGAGCGCCCACCACCACAGGCCGCGGCCCACCGTGGACGAGTACGCCACCCACCGGCCGGCGGCCTTCTCGGCCGCGAGGACCTCGGCGTGCGCGGCGCCGACCGACGTCAGGAAGTCCTCGGCGGCCCGCACGATGTCGTGGAGCCGCGTGCTGATCCGCCCCCCGGACCGCTCCGCGAGTTCCAGCACGGACTGCGCGGAGAGCGCGGTCTGGATTACCAGATACGCGAGGGACTCCATCTCCTTGAGGCGGACGTCGACCGCGGCGCCCGACGCGCCGGCCGTCCGCTGCACCTGCTCGATGACGCCCCTCAGCTGCCCGGCCAGCGCCTCGGCCGCGACCGACACGCGGTCGCGGTCCCGGGCCTGACGGATCTCCTCGAGGAGCCGATCGAGGTCGACCCCGGCGCCCCCGAGCTGCTGCAGCACGAGATCGGCGATGGCCTTGTCGCCCACCCCGCGGACGGCGAGCAGCTCCCTGATGGCCGCCGACGCGGCGCCGGGATCGCCCGGCTCGGGCGCGCCGGCGCTAGGCCCCGCGGCCGGACCGCCCCGGCCTTCTTCCGCCGGCGGTGCCCCCGGCTCCCCGGCGCCGCCCTCCCCGGAGCCGGGCTCCGACACCCCCGCCTCGTCCGCCTGCCGGCGGCGCCGGGCGACCTCCTCCGCCTCGGCGAGCGCCGTCGCCGCATCCACCTCGACCGCCGCCCGGCGCTGGACCACGCTCATGCCGCCTCCCTGCGCCGCGACCGCCGGCGGCGCGTCCGGCGCCGCCACAGCCCGCGCGTCGCCGGGCTGCGGCGCGTGTCGCCCAACGACCGGAGCAGGTCGGCGACGGTGACGGGCCCGGCCGGCATGACCAGCAGCCCCGGCACACCCGCCACGCGCCGCCAGCCCGCGGCCTCCGGCGCCGCCTCCGGCCGCGCCGGCTCCTCCCACACCGTCCTCGTCTTCCACCCGCCGGTCGCCGCCTCGTACCCGAGGACCGCCACCGCCTCGCGCACCCCGCGGTCGCCGTCGACGCGCGCCTGCCGGACCACGAGCTGGAACGCGGCCGCGACGGAACGGCAGATCGCATCCCACGGCAGGCCGTCTCCCGCCTGCAGCGCGCAGGTGGCGAGACGGTTGAGGGCGCCCTCGCACGTGGACGCGTGGATCGTCGACAGCGACCCGCCGTGGCCCGTCACCAGCGCCTGCAGGACGTCGGCCGCCTCCGCCCCGCGGACCTCGCCCACGACGATGTGGTCCGGCCGGTGGCGCAGCGTGTGCCTGACGAGGTCGCGGATCGTGACCTTCGACTTCGCGCCGGCCGCGGGACGGCCCTCGAGCCGCAGGGAATTGGCGTGGGTGACGCGGATCTCCATCACGTCCTCGATGACGACGATCCGGTCGTCCTCGGGGAGCAGCCCCACGCAGGCGTTGAGCAGCGACGTCTTCCCGGAATCCGTGCCGCCCGCGATGAGGACGTTGCCGCCGGCCGCGAGCGTCTCCTCGATCACCGCCAGCACCGGCCGCGGCAGCGATCCCATGTCGACCAGCTGCGACGCCGACCAGTTGCACTTGCCGAACCGGCGGATCGTCACCGCGATCGACGGCGACGCCGGCGGCGCGGCGATGGCCACCCGCGACCCGTCGCTCAGCCGCGCGTCGACGACCGGCGTCGACCGCAGATCGAAGCCCGAGCCCCGCGTGATGCAGTTGGTCGCCGCGTCGAGATCGGACTGCGTGAGCCCGTCCCCGCCGACCGGGACCTGCTCGAGGCGCCCTCCCCGCTCCACGAACAGCTTGCCGGGACCGTTGATGATGATCTCGGAGACGCCGTCGTCATCCACGAACTGCCTCAGCGACGAGATGTACTCCGCGACCTCGCCCAGGCTGACCTGGACCTCCACCATCAGAACAACCCCCTCTCCTTCGCGCGGAACCACGGAATCCGCCGGCCGAGCTTCCTCGCGACGTAGTCGGGCATGAGAAAGCAGCGCACCGCGTCGCCGACCGACTTTCCGTCGAACAGCTGCACGATCGCCTGGTAGTTCCCCAGGACCAGGAAGTCCCGGGGCGTGAACAGCGGCTCGCGGCGCTCCTGGTAGCTCTTGGACAGGCCCGCCGACGACCCGCCTCCGCCCGCGCGCCCCGACAGCCAGCTGACCCCGGCGCGGGACGTGTTCTCGCTCACGGAGAAGGACGCCTTCATGCGCGTGACCTGCCCGCACAGATCGGAGGCCGTCTTCGCCGACGCGTCGTCGCCCAGCGGGAGGAAGATGCGGGAGCGCAGCGTCTGCAGGAGCGTCCGCCACGACTCCCCCGACCCGAGCGCGGAACGGAGCGAGGAGATCGACTGCGTCGCCAGGAGCGGAATGCACTTGCTCTGGCGGGTCAGCGCGAACGCCTTCTCGTCCCCCGCCGGATCGCTCTCGCCCACCGTGACGAACTGCTGGTACTCGTCGCAGACGAACAGCACCGGCCGCCACTCGCGGCCCTCGTTCCACGGCTGCTTCATGCGCTGCGGCCGAAGGAGCAGCGTCGAGAGCCACGCCTGCTTGAGCATCACGCCGAGGGCCCGGGCCAGGTTGGGGTTCTTGCCCGCGGGCATGTTGAACGCGAGGAACTTCCCCGACTCCATCAGGTCCGACAACGGCGGCAGGCACGGCGGCAGGCCCAGGGCGGTGCCTCCGTCCTCGTCGTCCGGGCACGGCGGCGCGAACTTCCGCCCCACGTCGGGCAGGTCGAACACCCCGAGGAACACGGCCAGACCCGTGACCACGTTCGTCCGCGTCTGCTCGGCGAGCTCGAGCCACTGGTTCTTGTACCAGCGGCTCACCGCCTCGAGCTCCGCGACCTGGGTGACCTTCAGGTGCTTCTGCGCCTGCCCGTCCAAGCCCCAGGCGATGCCGCGATAGCTCTCCTCCACCCGGAACTCGACGCCCAGATCGCCCTTGAGCAGCTCGATCAACGGCTCGACGTCGGCCCGCGTATCCTGACGCGTGCACATCCGCCCCCTGCCCACGTCCCGCCACGTCCACTCCGCGAGCCGGTCGCCGTGCTCCCGGTGCGCCCGCCAGTCGACCGTCACCTCCCACACGTCCGGGCAGTTCCACCGCTCCTCGAGAACGCCCTTCATCGCGGCGATCTCCTCGCCCCACCCCGCCTGATCGATGGCGTAGCGATAGATGTCCCGCAGCGTGACCCACGGCGGATACTGAAGCCGCTTGAAGACGATGATCTTGCAGGCGAGATCGCTGTACGCCTGTTGCCAGAACGGCTCCTTGCCGCGCCCGTACAGCTGGTTGAGGAGCGACGCGATCGTGTAGGCGAGGCTCGACGGATCGACCCACGGCGCGTCGAGCGGATTCCACGCGAAGCCGTCCCTCTCCAGGTTGAGCTCCATGTAGTCGTCCTCCCGCCCGCACTCCCGCAGCATCCGCTTGACGTCGAAGCAGAAGTCGCCCTTGACCTCCAGGCACAGGCCGGCGACCTTCTTCTCCTCGTTCCCCGCCTGCCAGTTGACGAGCTGCTCGGTGAACGGCCGCATGCAGCTGGTCGTCTTGCCGGTGCCGACCGCGCCGAAGATGATGGTCCCCGTGTAGAGCGCCATCTCCGGCATCACGAGCCACGCCGGCTCGGACACCTCCTCGAGCCGCGTGCGGTGGTGGACCTCGCCGATCACCAGCGACGGCCCCTCGTCCTCCGCGTCCTGGGGCCACGGCGGGAGCGTGCCCTTCCCGGCGCCGCCCCGGCTCACGCGCTCGAACCAGACGCGCCACGCCGACCGGCCGACCGTCCCGAGGAGCAGGACCACCACCCCGGGCGAGAGCGTCGCCCACGCGACCAGCGGCCAGTACCAGACCGGGGTCTGCTCGCGGATGAAGACGAGGAACCGATCGTCGAGGGAGAGCGGATGGAACCAGATCCACCACATCGTCGCCGTCCCGGCCATGAGCAGCCTGGCTACCATGACGAGGGCAGCCCCTCCGCCCGCCAGATCTCCGAATCCGCCACCCCGCGCACGACCTCGCCCCGCCGCTCCGCCAGGCGGGCCTCGAGGGTCCTGATCCGCTCGGCGACCCCCTCCGGCCCCCCGTAGGCCTCCACCACCCGGGGATGCCCCCCCTCCAGCCGCAGGACCTCCTGCCGGCCGAACCAGATGTCGCGCACCGCCTCGACCGCCGAGCCCTCGGCCTCCCAGAGCGCGAGCAGATCGTCGACCCCCGGATCATTCGGGGCCTCCGCCGGCCGGACGAGCCGCAGCGACACCTGCACGCCGGCGCCTCCCACCGCCTCCACGAACGGGGAGTAGTGCCGCCACCAGGTGCGCAGCGACGAGGTGTTGTCCACCAGGTCGTCCTCGACGTAGGGCCGCACCAGGACGAGGCGGTCGCCGGCGAGCGCCATCAGCGGGCGGTCCGGGAAGTACGACGCCTGCTGCTTCCCCACCCCGTAGACGCGCGTCGGCAGGACCGAGCGCGGCACCCCGAGGGAGTCCGATACCGCGAGCTGGGCGTCGACCGAGAAGACCCACGGCCAGGCCGGCGCCGAGAGGGCCGCCCACGCCTTGAGGACCCGGCCGACCACCCGCGGCCAGTCCTCGAGCTCGAGCTGCCGGCGGTAGCGGCTGTTCTCCGCGCCCACGGCCCGGTACAGCCCCTTCCCGCGGAAGTGGTAGACCACGCTCGAGTGCGTCCTCTCGTGCACGAGCCCCTTGTCGCGCCGGAAGGCGCGGGCCCACGCGGCGGACACGTCGGTGTCGAGGAACCGGTCGGTGCGCCCGCGCCGCCCGTCGCCGTCCCCGATCCAGCGCGCGGCGAACCCCCGGACGAAGACGCCGCCGGCAAGCACCACCAGCGCGACGAACAGCGCCGCGCGCGGCGTGAAGCCGGCCTCCTCGAGCGCCGCCGCCGCCCGCGCGGCCTCCACCTCCGCTACCCTCCTCCCGCCCCCGTGGACCGCACGACGGTGTCCTCGAGGAACGTGATCACGAGACCGATCGGATTCACGAACAGCAGGTCCGGCGTCACCTCCGTGAACGCGAACTGGAGGTTCACCGACCACGGCTCGCTCTCCACCACGCGCCCGCCCACCATCCGCGCCCGGTCGAAGGCGATCTCCGCGGCATGGGGGACCGACGGGTTCGGCAGGACGCGGATCGTCACGTTCTCGATGACGATGTCGCCGTCGCCCCGCACGCCCGCGATGAACTCCGCCACCTCGCCCCCGTACTCCTCCGAGAGCTGCGTGCTGACGTCCGCGGTCGTGAACCAGAGGCTCTCCTCCCACCTCGACTCGACGACCGCGCGCTGGCGCGAGTACTGCCAGGAGATGAACTGCCGCAGGAAGTAGTGGACCTCCGGGCCGGCCGGCTCGACCGACTCCGGGATGTAGTCGACGACCTGCGCCCGGCCCACCTCGTCGACGCGCACGATGACCGGCGGCGGGAACGGCCGCCGGGCGACGCCCCAGAGCGCCGCGAGCGCGAACACCAGCGCCACGCCCAGGATCAGCACCACCGTGCGGTAGTGCCGCGCCCGGGTGACGTGCTCGGCCCACACCTCGATCAGCTCTTCGCTCTCGATCTCCACGCCTACCCGTCCTCCGCCCGCCGGCTGCCCTTCGCCCCGCCGCCCCGCGCCTGGTGCGCCACCCATCCCGCCGCCTCCGCCCCCCGCGACAGGACCGCCGCCGTGCCCTTCATGCCGCGCGCGGCCGCGCCGCGGGAGGCCGCCCCGAGCCCCGCCGAGGCGAGGCTCCCGCCCACCGCCGCGCCGCCCGTCGCCACCGTGGCGGCCGCCCCGGCCGCGACCGCGGTGAGGCCCGAGCTCAGGTTCTGGGAGCCGCCGATCATGACCTGGGTGACCTCGCCGACCTTGAAGCTCAGCAGGAGGGCGGCGAGAACGACGGGGACCCACGTGCCGAGCCGCCGGACGACCTCGAAGAGGTGCATGAAGACGTCGGTGTCGCCGTCGGGGTTGTACGCCGCGATCGTCTGGACGAAGCCCGACAACCCGTCGAGGGGGAACCCGGCGAGCGACGAGATCATCCGCAGCATGAGCGCGGCGACGACGACCTGAAAGCTGTACTGAAGCACACCCTTGAACCAGCTCCAGAACAGGAACGACAGCTGCTCGACGAGCAGGAACGGCACGAAGACCGGGCCGAGCAGCGTCAGGATGCCGAGGGCCACGTTGGCCCAGACGACCTGCGTATAGACCAGGAGCGTCGCGATCAGGAGGATCACGATCGTGACGATCACCACCCCCGCCGCGACGTTGAGCGCCATCACGGTGCCGACGACGGTGGCGAAGCCGCGCAGGATCCCCCCGAGGGAGGCCATGTTGTTGAAGGCGATGCCGAGCTGGCGGAACACGTCGCCGAGGAGCGAGTACACGCGGGCGTTGAGCTGCGAGAAGGCGCCGCCGGGGCCGTTCAGCGCGGCCGCGAGCTCCTGTCCCTGGCCGGTCACCATCTGGATGAACGTCTGGTTCCCGAACAGCAGGTACGGCGTGTAGAAGCCCTCCAGCACCATCATCGGAAAGGAGACCCAGAGAAAGAACGTCACCAGGCCCCACATGTCGAGCTGCTTCCCCATCGCGACCTTCAGGCCCTGGATGACGCACATGATCACCGCGAAAAAGCCCCACAGCCGCTGCCCCAGATCGAAGAAGTACTGCCGGACCGTCACGCCGCCGTACGCCGGCGGGAGCGGGCTGTTGACGAGCTCGTCGACCGCCGCCTGCACGAACTCGAACGTCCACCCCCCGGCGGTGCCGTCCGGGTTCACCGGGGGCGGCGGCGCCTGCGCGGCGAGCCCGACCGCGAACGGCCCGGCCGCCAGCGCGAGCACGACCGCAGGAACGAGGCGGCGCCGGCGCCGCGCACCACGCATCAGTTCACCCAGGCCGCCATGAAGCCGCCCGTCCCGAGCGGGCCCAGCGGGTCGTCGCCGACGTCGTCCGTGATGTCCGGCGGGACCGCCGCCGCGATGTCCCCGAGACGGTTCAGAACGCGCCGGGCGTCCAGCGCCGCCCGGTGCGCCTCGAGGCGGACGCTGCGCGCCTCGGCCGACATCTCCGCGGCCCGGAGCGCGAGGGCGCCGGCGGACTGATGGGCCTGGAGGGACGCGAGCTGCGTCGCCACCCCCGCCGCCTCCGCGTGGCTGAGCGCCGGATCGGGGTCCGACGGCCCCCCGAGGAACCGGCGGGTGCCGTCGAGGACCTGGACCGTGTCCTCGAGGATGCTCCGGCCGCTGTACTCCCCGGCGACGTGGTCGCCGAGGACCGCCGCGGCCGCGAACCGCGCCTCCATCGTCGCCGAGTACCGGAGGTTCGCGACGCGCTGGCGGAGCTGCTCCGACCACCGGATCTCGTCCCGGAGATCGCCGGGAAGCCCGACGTCGTCGACCAGGACCTGCCAGACCGACTCCTTGCCGGCCGACCACCCCAGCGGCCGAGAGTCGAGGAACTCGAGCACGCCGGTCACCGTCCCGAAGTCGTAGCTCCCGAGGTCGCTCGCCTGCTGGTAGTTGATCACCGCGTCCTCGACCAGCGCCCGGCTCTGCCGGAACGGCTCCCACAGCGGCCCCGTGTCGGTGAGCTCCGAGAGCGGCCGCCGCCAGTCGGCCAGCGAGCGGATGCCCGACACGATCCCGCCCGGATCGAGAAGCCCCTGGACCTCGGCCCGGGCCTGGTTCACGTACATCTCGGCCGTCGTGACGTACGACCGGATCTGCGACAGGACCGCCGCCACCTGGACCAGCATCCCGGCCCAGCCGGCGTCGACCCCGGCCGGGCGGCCGAGCAGGAACACGAGCACGAGCAGCGTCACCACGCCCTGCCTCATTCGCATCACTCACCTCCTACCGGCCCACGAACAGCGCGCCTCCGAGCGGCGCGGCCGCCGGATCCCCGAGCACGCCGGCGAGCACGTTCCGGCGGCCCTCCGCCGTGTCGAGCGACAGGTCCACGGACGCGAGCTGCGCCAGCCGGTCGACACGCCGCCGGGCCTCCCGGGCCTCCACCATCAGCTCCCGCTCGAGCTCCCGCCGCCGCCGATCCGCGTCCTCCGCGTCGAGCTTGAGGAGGACGGCGTCGATGTTGGCCTGCGCCTGGGCGGCCGCCGCCGCCAGCGAGCGGTGCTGGGCCTCCGACGCGCACACGCCCTGCCCCGCGCCGCCGGGGCCCGTCGCGGGGCAATCCGCCGTGCCGAGATCCGCCACCGAGTCGGCCAGCCGCTGGCGGAGCCCCTCGCGCTCGGCGACCGTCCACGAGCGCGACGCCGGGCACACCACGACCCCGCGGGCGTCCGCCGCGGCCAGCGTGTCCTCGCAACCCAGATACATCGCGACCGCGACCAGCGCCTCCTCCACGAGCTGCTCGCGGTGGTCGGCCTCGGCGAGCTCCACCTCGAACTCCAGCCCCCGCCGCCGGTGCGACTCCTCGAGCGACGTCGCGAGCGCCGGATCGAGCTCGGGCAGGTCCGCATACGCGCTCCCCGCGGCCGGATACGCGTCCGGCGCGCACGGCACCCGCCCCACGTCCTCCGGCGGCAGCGCGGAGCAGTCCCCGAGCTGCAGCTCGCGCGGGTCCCGGCCGCCGAAGCCGCTCAGGTCGATCGACCCTCCGGCCCCGAGGGCCGTGCGCATCTGCCCCGCGAAGTCGTCGATGGGAGCGACCAGGCCCCGGTACTTGCCCAGGGCCTCGTCGCGGATGCGCATCATCGTGTCGCGCATCGCCATCATGTTGCTGACCACCGACGCCATCTGGCCGACCACGATCCAGCTCGCCGGGTCGAGCCCGAAGAACGCCCGCGCCGGCGCCGTCGCCGGGCCCGAGCCCAGGACGACCAGCAGCCCCACGACCAGCACGTACGCCCGCGCCCTGTTGTTCATCTCGCCCCTCCCCTCGGCACCAGCAGGTCCTGCGTGAGGTAGATCCGCACGGGGTGCCCCGCCCGCACCGTGACCTCCGGCAGCCTGTTCATGAACCGATCCAGAAACCTGATCGCGGCGACGCTGAACTGCTGGCGGGCCGGATCGAAGTACCCCTCCGCCCCGCCGCCCGCCGAGAGCCCCGCGAGGAGCCCCACCGCACCGACCCCCCCGAGCGTCGACATGTAGTGGCGGTTGACCTCGTCGGCGAGCCCGGTCTCTCCCACCGCCGACAGCGCCTCGAACCCCAGGCGCACCGACCGCCCGTCGCCGAACAGCAACCGGTCGAACGTGACCGCGAGCCGCGTCTGGAACCCGTTCTCCACGGCCCGGGCCTGACCGAGCGCGACCGCGCCCCGCGGGATCACCACCCTCGCCCGGTCCACCGTCCGCACCGGCAGCGTCAGCCGCGCCCGCGCCGGCCCGGTGAAGTCGCCCGTCAGCTGGGTCTCGAGGACCGCCTGCATCATGCGGCCCTCGTAGACCAGATCCATCCCCTCCGGAACGTCCGCCCAGCGCGCGACGGCGACGGTGCCGCGCCCGCTCGACTCCCCGACCTCGAAGTCCCGCCCGGGCGTGTAGAACTCCGTCAACGACACGCCCGGCCCGCCCCCGCCCGGTCCCGCCGCGACGCCCGGCGCCGGCTCGACCACCTCGGGCCCCCGGCGCCTCTCGGCGGCCGGCGGATCCTCCGCGCCCGCGAGCTCCTGCTGCATCAGCTCGAGCAGCTGCCGGTCGACGGCGGGGTCCCCGGTGATGACCGGCCCCGGCGGCGGCGCGGCGCGCTGCGGCGCCGGCGCGGCGTCGGAACCGGCCACCGTCGCCGGCGACCGCAGCGAGACGACCATCCTCTCCACCTCCTGCAGCCGGAGGGCCTCCCGGAGATCCCGCTCCTCGACCGTCTGGAGCGTGTCCCGGATGTCCGACTCGACCTGCTCGACGGGAAGCCCCGTCCGCGCCGCCTCGTCGCGGATGCGCTGCGCATCGAGCAGGGCCGTCCGCGCGCTCTCGAGCTCCCGCCGGGCTTCCTGCAGCGTCTCCTCCTCCTCCCGCGCCGCCGCGGACGCGCGGGTCTCCGCCTCGGCCGCGCGCTGCGCCTCGAGCCGCGCGAGGTCCTCCGACAGGCGCTCGCCCTGCCGGATCACCGGCGCGACGACCGACTCGACGTCCGCCACGGCCGCGTCGAGCGCCGCCGCCACGTCCGGGTCCGGCCCCTCCGGCCCCGCCGGACCCCCCGACCCCGTGAACACCATCGCCACGATCACCACCGAGGCGAAGCCGAGCGCCACGTAGATCGGAAGGTTCTTCGGGACCACGCCCGGGGGAAGCTTCAGATCCCACTTGCCTGCCACGGCTCTGCCTCCCCGCGCATCCGCCACGGAACCCCGGCCCCGAGATCGCCGACGCCGAGGATGCCGGCTTCGGCCACCCCGTCGATCCGGATGACGAACCCCACCCCGATCACCTCGTGCGGAACGACCCGCGCGGTGCCGTCCTCCTGGAACACCGCCACCACCAGCTCCTCGGTCAGCACGCGCCGGAAGCGGATGAACGTCGACTGGGTGTCGTGCCACATGCCCTCGACCCAGTACGGCCCCTCGGCGACGTCGACCTGCGGGTTGAACTCGAACACGAAGTGCAGCCGGCGCGGATAGTCGGCGACGAACTGCTCGACCATCTCGTCCGCCGCCGCCGCGGCGTCCTCCAGGCGCGCGCGCGCACCCTCCCGCGCCGCCCGGAGGGCCTCGAGGGCGCGGGCCTCCTCCGCCCGGATCGCCTCCACGTCCACCGCGGACAGGAACACCGGGCTCTCGGCCGGCGTGCCCGCCACGACGTCCTCCGCGACCCCGGGAGCGCGGGCGCCCCCGGCCGTGGCCGCCGGCTCCACCGCCTCGCTCAGATGCACGACCGTGTACACCGGCAGCACGTCGCTCTCGCGCAGCCCGATCGACACGACCGCGCCGTCCGCGAGGACGAGCGCGAGGTTCGTCGCGGCGCCGCGCGCGAGCGGACGCACCATCGTCAGGTGGCCGCCCCCGGTGGCGACCCACCGGTCTGGATCGCCGAGACGGCGCTCGACGACCGACCAGTGCCGCGGCAGGACCACCGTGGTCTCGAACCCCACCCGCGCCACCACCTCGGTGAGCGCCACCCCGCCGCGCACCGCCACCCGGACCGATCCCTGCGCCACCTGCCCGCCGGACGCGAGCGCGGGCAGCGCCGCCCACAACACCGCCGCCGCCGACACCCGACCCCTCACGGCCCCGTCACCTCCCCGCGATCACGGCCGCCACCATCGCCCCGATGGCCGGCCATACCGCGTACATCCGCGGCGGCGTCGCGAACGTCCGCTCGAAGAAGCCCGGGCGCCCCTGCGGCATCGCGCCCCCCTCCGCCGCGAGGCCGAACCACGCCTCGCGCCCGCCCAGGCTCAACGTCCCGTGCCGGATCACCTGCTCGACGACCACGAGGCCGCCCGGCTCCACGTCCGTGTGCACGACCTCGAGGTTGTCGCCGCGCCACGCGTAGACCACCGGGATCTCCTGCCCCTCCACCCGCAGGTACGTGAACGTCCCGTCCGTCCACAGATCGCGAAGCAGGAACGGCGCCTCCCAGGCCTCCTCGGTGACCTGGTAGGGCAGCCTCACGCGATCGGCGAAACCGCGCACGAACCCGTCCTGCCGCCTGGCCGCGTCCGCCCACACGCGATCGACCTCCTCGCGGCCCCGGACGAGCGCAAGTTGCCGCTCCCGGCGGTACGCCTCCACGCGCTCCCGGAAACCCGCGAGCAACCCCGCCGGCCGGAACGTGACCTCGACGGCGGAGGCCTCCACCGGCGTCGGGACCGGCTCCTCCTCCTCGAGCTCGACCGTCACGACGTAGTCCGTGACCGCGTCGCCGTCCTCGACCACGGTGAACGTGTAGGCCCGCCCCGACGCGCACGAGACCGTCACGTTCGAGACGAGGCCGGTCACGAACGGCTTGATGCTGACCTCGCGGCCGCGGGCCGTGAGATCCCAGTTCTCCGCGTCCCCGGCCACCGTGTGCACAATCTCCTCGGTCGCCGGGAGGCGCACCGTCGTGACCGTCCGCACCCGCGTGAAGATCACGATGGGCTGGGTGGACGACGCCATCACGGTGCGGATCGGCGTCCGCGCGTCGTCGTCCTGCCCGAACGCTGGCGAGGCCGCCAACGCGACCGCCAACAGACCCGCTGCACGCATCACCCGCACCTCCGCACCTCCCATCACCCCATCGCCTCGCTCCGCCCCTTCGACGGACCGATGTCGCCGTCCACCCCCGCCGCCAGGCGCATCAGCGCGCCGGGAAGCCCCCACCGCTCCACCGCCGCCTGCCGGCGCGCGGCGTCCGCCGCGTTCGACGTGTAGAGCCAGTAGCTCTCCGGGTCCACGTCGAGCCGCAGCACCGCCGCTCCGCCGGGCCGGTGCAGGAACATCTCGCGCTTCTGCTCGAGGGCGCGGACCGTGTCGGCCTCCGCCCTCGACAACCCGAGGGCCTCCGCCGCGTCGTCCGGAAAACGGGGATTCCCGAGAAAGAAGCGCGTCGGCATCGACTCGAGGAGCTCGGGCACCGTGCCGAGCACGTCGCCGGCCGACTGCGTGGCGAGAACCAGCACCCCGTTCAACTTGCGCCAGGTCTTGGCGGCCTCGACGAGGTAGCGCGCGACGAGCGGATCCTTGACGTAGCGCCACGCCTCGTCGACCACCACGATCTTCAGGCGCTCCCGCTCCGAGTCCTCCTCCATCGCGAGCCGCATCCGCTCGAGGAGGAACCACAGCGCCGCCTCGCACCAGTCCGGGTACCGCGTCGCGCCGTGCAAATCCACCACCTGCCACAGCCCGAACTCGTCGAGGGCCGACGGCGCCCCGTCGAACCACGGGGCCCACGTCCCCTCGTCGACCCATCGGCTGAGCGCCGGCCACATGCCCTTCGGCAGCGCGTGGGCCAGCGCGCTGAGGGTGCGGTTCCGCGGCTCCCGCCGGAAGATCTCGCCCACCCGCTTGTCGAGGTCGGTGACGTCGTCCGCCTCGCACGCGTAGTTGGCGATCGCGAGAAGCCGCTGCACCCACGCGGCCAGGAACTGGCGCGTGCGCACCGACGGCGGCAACGCGAACGGCTGCAGGCCCATGTCCGCGGCGGCGGACGGATCGAGCTCGCCGCCCTCGAGCAGCTGCAGGTACCGCCCGCCGACGAACTCGGTGAGAGAGCGATAGCTCCGCCCGAGATCGAGCACCAGGATCCGCGGCAGCGGCTTGTACTTCAGGGCCTGCACGAGCAGCGAGTTCAGGAAGAAGCTCTTGCCGCTCCCCGTCGCCCCGAGAATCAGCGTGTGGCCGACGTCGGAGCCGCCGAAGAGATCGAAGCCGTACGGCGTGCCCCACGAGGTCTCCAGCGTCGTCAGCGGCTCCGCGTCGAGGTGCTTGCACCACGCGTGCCCGCGGGGAGGCCCGACGATCGGCGCGAGCCCCGCCGCGAGGGCCGAGTTGACGAAGAAGCGCCGCGGCGGATTGACCGCCGTCTGCCCGGGCAGACGCCCGAACCACACCGGCGGGAGCCCGTGGGTCTCGAGAATGAGCTTGCCGTCGATCCCGTGCAGGACCCGCTCGAGCGCCGTGCCGATGTCGGCGAACTCCATCTGGTTCGCGGCCCGGACGGCGACCGACATGTGGACTTCGCCGAAGCTCACGTCCCCGGACTGGAGATCCACGAGGGCCTGGCCCAGCACCGCGACCTCCGACGCCGCCCCGAAATCCTCGAGCCCCGAGGCCGTGCCCCCTTCGCCCATCGCCGACATCAGCGAGTGCCGGGCCTGGTGGTAGTGGTGCTGCCAGCTCGATATCCGGCGCTTCGCCCCCTGGCGCTCCATGCCGCGCCAGCCCAGGACCGCCGAGAAATCCGCATTCAGCCCGTACAGCCCCTCCAGGCAGTTGCCGACGACCTGGCCGGGCACCGACGCGAGAGACCACACGCGCACGAGCTGATCGCCCACCGTCACGCCCTGGCGCGTGATGGACAGGTCCCTCGACGCCAGGCGCCAGTTGAGCCCGTAGCGAGTGGCCAGGCCGTCGACCCACTCGCCCTGCCCGGCATTGCAGAGGCGGTGCAGCACCCGCACCGCCTCCGGAGCCTTCACCGGAACGACCTCGGTCCCCGTCGACAAGCGCGCCTCGTACCCCGACAGCTGATTCCGCACATCGCGGGCCACGTCTCCCAGGACCTTGCGGAGGACCTTGGTGACGTTCGGGTTCCGCCACGAGTCCCACCGGCGACGGAGCCACTCGAGCGCCCACCGGAAGCTCTCGTCCTCCTCCCCGGCGACGCGCCGCGCGAGCCCCCGATCGAACTCCCACACGAGGTGGACCTCGTACTCCCGAACGCGCTCCCCCACGTGCACGCTCCGCTTGTGCGCGGCCATCCGGCCCAGGCCGTCGCCCGCGGGCGCGCGCTCGACGCCGCCGCGCCACCGGTCGACCACCCACGACAATCGCACGTCCGGACCGAGCGCGATCAGCACCCTCGACCACGACACCATGAGCCGATCCACCGCCGCTCCCGAAAGCCCGTCCGCCGGCAAGGGAACCAGACGAGAGAACCCGAGCAGGCGCCCTCCCCGCGTAATGCAGAGACGGTCGTCGACGAAGCCCCACCAGGGCAGCTGCGCCGCCACCGAACGGCCCACCGACTTCGACGTCACGGAACGTCCCCCTCCTCGATGATCACCACCCACGGCGGGGCGCCGTAGTCGCCCGCGTCGTACCAGCCGCCGGGGTTCTTGAGCGTCTCGCGCAGGACCGCTATCAAACGCGCGTCATACGCCGTCGCCACACGCGACGCCGTCCAGAACAGCCCGAACCCGATGAAGCCGAGAAGAAGCGACTCCATCGCGATGAAGAGCACGAGCGCGAACGTCATGCTCAATGCGAACAGCGACCGCTCGACGCCCATGATCTTGAGCGGGTCGTTCAAAGACCCGTACTCGTTGCAGATGTCCTCGCCACGCACTGCGCGCACACCGAACCTCCCCTCGCCAAGCGCCGGCCGTCAGCACGTGATGGCCGTCCCGCCGAAGAAAAAGACGAGAAACTGCGGCGCCAACAGGACCATGCCGACGCCGAACACGAGCCCCGCGATGGCCGACTTGGATCCGCCTTCGCCGAACGCATACGCCAGCCCGCCGGCAATCACCGCGACCACCGCGAGACCCCGCCCCACCGTGGTCGTGAACAAAGTGCAAAGCTGGCTCGCGGCCATCGACCAGGGGTCGGCCGCCATGCCTGCGAGAAGCACCTGCTCGGCCAACGCCACCGAGACGCAGAACCCGAGCCCCCAAAGCACCCAACGGTCGTAGCGCGAGAAACATGCGCCCAACTTCCGGCCCGCTGCAACAGTCTCCAACCGGGCCCGCCCCATCCAGTCCGGCATGCCTCGCCTCCCTTTACCTTCGAGCCGTCAACCGAGATACTCTCCGCTCTCCTCGCGGTCCAACGCGTCGCGCAGCTCCGGATCGCCGCCCTGCCCCCGCCGCATGGCCCGCTCGACCAACCCCACCCGCTGGCCGACTTCCCCGAGAACGAGAACGCGCGCGAGCTGATAGGTGCCCGCGACCACGCAAAGCAGCCACGCCACCGCCATCACCACCAGGCGCAACGCGTGATCCGCCCACAGCACCACCCAGAACTCCCCGAGATAGTCGAACTCCGCCGCGAGAAAGACGCACGTCAACGTCACCAACACGAGCGTCATCCCGAGGCAGAACCGACCCGGATCCATCTACGCGCCCACCGCTCGCCATACCGACGGGTCCTACCGCATCACGTCGAACAGCCGCTCCTCGAACTCCGTGCCCGGGCGCCACGCCCGGCGGACCCGCCCGCCGCGATCCGCCGACATGATCGAGCGCGCCAGCGACACGAGCCGCCCGCCGAACGACGCGAGCACCATTCCCATCTGCATCTTGCGCCGCACCTGGCTGCGCGAGTAGCTGCCCGTCACGAGCTCGAGGGCCAGCGTGGACTCCACGCCCTCCTCGTCCTTCACCACCACCAGGGCGTCGGGAAAGTGGCACGCACCGTCCTCGTCGACGGGAACCCCGACGGCCCCGGCCGCGCGCCGGCGCGCCCGGGCCCGATCACCGCCGTTGCGCTCGGCCGTCTTCACCGCGCGCGCGACCTCCGCCTTGAGCTCCGCCTCCAGACGCACGCCCGTCACCTTCCCCCCGAGGGACTCCACCCGGTCGACGGTCTCGAGGACGAGCTCCGACACCCCCGCGTCGTGCTCGAGTTCCTTCGGCCGAACGAGGCCCTGCCAGACGCGGCGATCCGATCCCCTCGCGCGCCGGCGGTCGCGCACCCGCGCCGCGCCCGCCGGCGTCAGCGCCAGCACCTTGAACCCCCTGCCCTCCGACCCGGCACGCGCCCGCCGGGGCTGGACCGCATGCACCTCGACCAGCTTCTGGGCGAGCAGGTGCCCGATGCCCTTCCCGACCGTGAACGCGTGCCCGTCGAAGCACTCCTCCTGGACGTTGCGATAGCTGACGACCCGGAAGTCCGCCAGCAGCTCCAGCGCGTCCCAGATCCGCTCCGCCTGCGACCGCCTCGGCAGGTCCCGGCGCTCCCGATCGCGCCGCCCGGAGTGCGCCCGCGCCCGCTGGCTGCGAAGCTGCCCCACGTCGAGGAACCGCCCCACCCACCGCGCGGAGCGGTCCCGATCCGGACCCGGCTCGCGCGCCAGCTCCACGACCCGGCGCCCCCGGCTGTCCTCCGACCTCGCAATGGCCTGTGCCCTGTCCATCAACGCTCCCGCTCCTGCCACCGGCCGAACTCGGGCCACCGGTACCAGAACCCCGACTCCCGCAACCAAGCCGCGCGCAGCGCGTCCGCCTCCCGCGCGCCGCGTCTCGCCGCGGCGTCGAGCGCCCCGCTCGCCGCCGCCAACGCCATGTCCCCGGCGACGTCCGCGAGGATCTCCGTGCCGTCCGGGAGCCGCCCCGGCACGCCCGCGCCGGCCTGAACGATCGGCGCCGGCTCCTGCCACCCGGCCATCCCTCCCTCGACGTCCCGGCCGTCGCCCGGCTCGCCGTCCCGCTCCGGGTCCGGCGACGCGTCCGAGGGCTCCAGCTCCACCGACGACGGCTCGAGCGCGGCCTCGAACCCCCCGGCGGCCACCGGAAGCGCCACCGGGCGAACGTCCACCAGTCCCTCCTCGAACAGCCGGGTCGTGACCAGATCGGCCGCCAGCGCCGGGGCCGGCCCGAAACCGCGCCACCGGGCCTGCAGCACCACCCACTCGCGCCGCACCCGGCGGTACTCCGCCGGAAACCACCGCCCCCAGCACGCGTAGAAGCCCTCGAGCGCCGCCGACACCTCCGCCGACCGCGACTGCGGCGCCACGCGGGCGCCGAGCTCGGGATCGAGCCGTCTGGCGATCGCCGCCGACAGCCACGCGTCGAACCCCTCCTGCTCGAAATCGGCCCGCACCGCCTCGCCGTCGCGCTCCGAACCCTCGGCCGCCCGCATCAGCGTCTCCAGTGGCACCAACGCCCCGCTACTCCAGGGCCGCCGGCCAGAACCCGCGTCCCCGGCCGCAATCCACGAGCCACGCCGCGAGATTGCCCGCCTCGATCGCCACCGACCTCCACCCCTCGCCGTCGAGCACGCGAAGCGTTCCCCCGACGAAATCCCCGGACAACGGCGGCGCGACATAGCTCAACCCCAGCCTCTCCGCGGCCCGCTTGGCCGCCATCGCCGCCACCAGCTCCGCCCGGGCGTCCCAGTCGAGCGGATCGCCCCTCTCGGGATGTGAAATCGGCCCGCCGACCCCCGCCAGCCGAAGGAGGGCCACCGGATCCCGCCTCTCCGCCGCCGCCCGCACCCGCGAGTCCCCGCAGACCTCGGCGACCGCGAAGATCGCGCCGAGCGACCGGCCCACGCCTCTCCCCCGCCCGTCGAGAACCAGCGTCCGCGTCGACGCCTCGTACATCGCGCGCGTCGCGGTCCCCGGTGCGAGCGTCACGGAGTGGACCCGGCCCAGACTCTCGGCCACGGCCCAGTACGCCCACGCCAGCACGGCGCGCCGCGCCGCACGCGTGCCCGCGCGCAGCGCGCGCACCAGGAACCGCTCGAAGGCGAACAGCTGCACCACCTGACTCACGAGCCTGGAGCGCGCGAGCGCGTCCACCACCGCGCGCAACGCCCCCACGGCCCAGCCCGCGCTGCCGTCCTCCACGAAGCCCGGATAGGACACCACCGACGCGAGCGCGCGCTCCGCCACCGTCGGAACCACCGCGACGGCGCCCCCCTCGATCAGCCGCACCCCCGCGCCGGCGGCGACGCGCCGCACCAGCTCCGCGCCCGAAGCCGCGTCCGAGATCCCCGAACGCCGGGGAACCGGCGGAACCCCCGCCGCGCTCACATGCCACACCCGGCGGTATCCGGACTCGGAGACCGAGCCGCCCACCGCCTGCATGAGCGAGTGCCGCGGCACGTCGACTCCGTCGCGTTCAGCGAGGGGCGGGCGCGCAACGAACTGCGGCGCCTCCCACCCGTGATCAGCCATCGCCTGGCGAAGAACGACCTCCTGATCGCACGTGAACGCGGCCGGCCGCCGCCGGTCCACGAGCGACGCAACGCCCCAACCATCCGAGTCCTGCTGGAACGGCGCGAGCCCCGCCTCGACGTCGGCCGCGAAGCGCGCCCCCACCAGAGCCTCGAGCGCCGTCTCCGGCCTGCCGCCGAACGCGGGGCGGCCGCCCGCGGCCACGAGCAGGACTCCCCCGCGGGTCACCACAACAGCTCCTGCGACGGCCGAGGCGCCTGCGCGTCGCGAACGCCGTCGCCGCGCTCCCCCGCCGCGGCCTCCGGCCCGACCGGCCCAACCGGGCGGCCGCGCTCGACCTCGAGCGCCCACCCCCCGATGTTCGAAGCGTCGGCGCACACGCTCCTCAGCCCCTCGCGCCGCACGATGTCGGCCTGCCGCGCGTCCACCTCCTCGCCGCCGGCCACGGGAGCGTACGGCACGCCGGCCGCCTCCACGAGCGGCCGCGCAACCAGCGCGCCGACGAGCGCCGCCCGGGCGGCCCGGTCCTCCCCCGCCAGCGCCGGGCGGCAGTCGAGCCCCGGCAGCGGCCCGGCGACCGCCTCGACCACGCCCAAGCCGCGCGCACGGTCCACCCATTGGGCCCCCTCCGCGGCCGCCCGTTCGCGCTCGCCGCCGACCGACCGGCACAATCCGGCCAGAGCGGCGTGCTGGAAGGCCTCCCACTGCCGCCCGCCGTGCTGCTTGAACAGCCGCGGGGCCTTCGGCCGGAACGAGCGGCGGCCGCTGTCGAAGAGGGCCTCCCCGGCCGGCCGATCCCACTCGATCCGCACGTCCTCGCGCTTGGCCAGGACCCCGCACGCCCGCTTGTACAGACCCGCCACGGCCCCGCTCACGACGGCATCGGCCTCCGGCGTGCCCGCCTCGGCCCGCGCGCCCGACCTCGAACGCCGGGCCCGCCCGTTGTGCTCGCGGAGCGCATCCTCCCCGAACCGGCGCAGCCGGACCTCGTCATGCGCGGCCGAATCCTCGGACACGAGCGCCGCCACCGCGCCCACGAGCGACGACGCCCACGCACTCGACGACGGGAAGCCGGACTGCCTCGGATGACACAGCACGAGACCGTCCCCGTCACGCCCGAACTCGACGCGATCGGCCGGCTCGAACCGGACCCGCGTACCCGCCAGAACCCGCGCAGCGACGTCGCGCGCGGCCCCATCGCGGTCGCGCCCGTGCAACACGCGAGGATCCGCCGCGAACTCGAGCGTCGTCTGCGTCTCCGAATGCACCACCGTGTAGACGCCCGGCCGCTGGACGATGCCCGGCGCGCCGGCGATGCCAACGGCAATCCCGCGCCGGTCCCCCGCCTCGACCACGAACCGGCCCTCGTCGCCCGCCGCTTCGCCCAGAAGCTCGCCGCCGAGCTTCCCGCACTGGTGCCCCGTCACGAACTCGCCGGAACCGCCTTCGAGTCCGCGCTCGACGAGCTGCGCGTACAGCACCGCCGCGTTGAACGGCTGGTACGCCCGCACCACCTCGGCCGATCCCCCGCGGGGGATGGACCGCGAGCGCAGGGCCTCGCCCACCGACTGGTGATAGGCCACGCCCGCTTCCACATCCAGGGCGACACGATCGAGCACGTCCTCGAGCCCCCAGTCCACAACGAGCCCCCGAAACCCAGCGGGGCCGGGCCGCCGGCGCGGCCCGGCCCCCGTAAACCGAACGCCTACCTCGCCGGCTCGACCGCCTTGTCGGCCGCGTCGCCACCCGCCGGCTGCTCGGGCTGGCCCTTCGCGGGCTGTTCCGCACCCGCCTGCTCCGGACCCGCCTGCTCCTGCGCCTGGGCATCACGAGCCCTGGACACCGCTTCGAACGTGGAGCGGCCCGAGTGCTCGATCATTTCGGGCGTCCGCTCCCGGTCCCAGTCCCTCGAGACCAGGTGGCCCCGAACGGACGCGGCCTCCCGCCACGCCTGATCGAGGGCCTCCGGCTTCCGCGCGTACGCGGACTGCTCCTTCCTCGCCTGCTCGGTCGGCGCCGGCGGCGAGTACTGGATGCCGAGCCGCTCGAGCGTCGTGCGAGCCGCGAGATCGCCCACCATCGAGGTCCGGGCCCGCTCCTCGGTGGAGCTCAGGCCCTCGGGCGCGGGATTCCGCCCCGGCACCTGCACGCCCGCGAGCTGGGCGACCTCGAGCGAGCGCCCCGGCTTCGGCACCCTGGGAGCGCCCTCGGTCCGCTCGGCTTCCGACACGTCCTTCGCCATCCGCCGGTCGGCGGCCTTGGCGGCGCGGCGCTCCGCCGGCGTGCCCACGGCCGCCGCCAGATCCACGAGCATCCGCTCGTTGAACCGCTGTTCCCGAGTGTCCGGCCCCGGAATCCGCGCCGGCTTCCGCTCCGGATGGAACGTGCGGGTCTCCTTGTCGTACTCGGCCCTGTCGCGCGGCTTGTCCGTCGCCAGATAGACGTTCTCCCGGGCCGCGATCGCCTTGACGGCCCGGCTCGCAACGTCCGACACCGCCTCGCTCCGGACCTCCGCGTACCGCGTGCCGCCGGCGGGGATCATCCGGCCCTCGCCCCGCCTGGCCCGGGCCACCGCCCGCCGGCCGAGCTCCTCGTCCTGCACGTGCGCGCTCAGCGGCCCGGACCGCGCGATCGCGGTCGACACCGAACGCATGACCGACGTCGCCCACTCCGCGGCGGAACCGAACTTCTCCGCGGACGGGTGCGCGACCTGCGGCCCGCCCGAGGCGCCCGCCGTGATCGACAGACGGTCGCCGCCGTGCGTCTTGAGCTGGACGCCCGAGCGCCTCACGAGCTCCTCGACTGTGCCCTTGATGGTGGCGCGCTCGTCCTTGTTCCGGCCATCCATCAGCCGCTTCTCCGACGGCCGCAGGGTCGTCTGCGACTCCACGTGCAGCAGGTCGTACGACGACGACGGGCGCACCACGATCCCCGCAACCACGTCGGGATCCGTCTGCAGCCCCGCCCCGCCGGCGCGGACGGCCACCAGCGGAGCGTCCATCCGCCTTTCCGGCAGCTTGTCGTGCTTCAGCGCGCTCAACTCGTTGGGATGAACCACCTCGGCGTCCGCCATGCCCCTCGCCTGCATCTGGGAATGCAGAATCGTGGCCACCTTCGGCCCGAAGGCGTTGCCGTCGTTGTTCCACAACGGCCCCTCGCTGATCGGCGCCTTCGAGCTCCGGGTCCGGATCGGCCCGGACGGCAGCGACGCGACCTGGTGGTACGACTGCCCCTCCGCGATGTCGTCCGCGATGTGCGACACCGCCTCCTGCAGCCGCTCGTCCGACCGCTGCTGCCGCTGCTCGCGGAACTGCCGCGTGCGTCCTCCAACCTCTGCCGGCATCTCTTCCTCCTCGCGCTCGCGAGAACCGAATCCCGTCTTCGGGCCGAACCCGAGACCCCGCAACCGCCGGGGCCGACACCACGCGCTACAGAGACATCTCCTTTCCCCGATCGCCCCGTTCCCGCGCCGGGCCGTCCGGCGGCACGACCCGCCCGGCGGGCTCGTCGCTGACGCCCCACGCCGCCCGGTACCCGGGCGCGAGCTCCACGCCCCGCCCGCTCGCGATCACGAACGACGCCATGCGATCCGCATCCCGGCACACATCCGCGCGGTGGCGGACGAAGACCGCCGGCGCCTCGGCCGGGAGCGGAAGCCCCGGCGGCGGGTCGTACCGCATGCCGAGCGCACCGACCACCTTGGCGGCGGCCAGATCGCAGCGCAGCTGCTCACGCACCCAACCGACCGACCCGACCGGCGCCCGCGCGTCACGCCGGCCCTCCCGGGACGCGTGGCCGGTGGCCTGGGCGGCGGCGAGCGCAACCGCCGACGCGTAGCGTTCCGCGGGCTCAGCCTTCTCGGGAACCACGAGGAGGTCCTGCCCCGCCCGATAGGACGAGACCGGCGACGCGTGCCTGGCAACGCCCGCCCCGAGCCCCTGGACCGCCTGGTCGACGGACACGAAGTCCCCCGGGCCCGGAACCGCCGCCACGCCGGCCGCGGCGGCCGGGAACAACACCCGGCGACCGCCGGCGCGGCCCGAGTCCACTTCCACGCCGACCTGCCCGGCCGCGACGGCCCCTCCCCGCTGCACCGCGGCCGCCTCCTCCACGAACACCGCATCGTCATTCCCCCCGCGCACGCGCCAGGCGTGCACGGCGAGGGCCTCGGCGGCCGGCAACGGCAGGGCGGTCGCCGCGTCGACGGGCCAGCGCCCTCCCGTGAACGCACGGCCGCCGGCATACAGATCCGCCACGGGCGGAGCGGTCTCGATCACCGGACCCGGCGGGGCGCTCGCGCCGGCCGTGCTCCTCGCGACCCCGAAGCCATCCAGCACGACGGCGCGGTCGGCAGGCGGCCACGACAGTCCCGCGCGCTCCAGAACGGGCCTCATGACACCCGACAGCGTCGCCTCGTCGACCAGCCAGGAGTCGAGCCGTCGAACGGCGGCGAAGCCCGCGTGAGCGGCCCTGGCTGTCGGATGGACGTCGGACCCGGCGCCCCCCAGCGCCCGCACCGCGCCCCGAAGAGACCCGCCGGAGGCGAGGACCGCCTCGACGGCCTCACGCGGCAACGGCTCGCACACCGGATCGAGCCCCACGGCGTAGTGCGCCTCCGCCACGCCGCGCGTCCTCGCGAACCACGCCCCGAAATTGGCGCCCCCGGGGTCCAACGCCTCGAGGCCCAGGCCCTCCCGCTCCAGCTCCCACCGCCTCTCCACGGCGACCGCCCGGTACGGATCGCGAACGCACAGATCCACGTGCGTCACCGCCACCCGCTGCGCCGCGCGATCGAGCTGATCCGGAAGGCGCGAGCCAGGGGACGCCTCGCGGCAAATCGCAGACGCCGCGCTCAAGAGCGCCGGATCCGTCCCGGACGCCGCGAACACCACCTCGAGGGGCGGCCCGAAACGAACCCGCCCCTCGGCCTCGGCCTCCGCCACCGTCAACCCCCCCACGTCACGCAGATCGCGCCGGTCGCACAGATCGGCAATCGCCGCGGCGCACGCGCCGGCACCGCTGCGCGGCAGCGCGCGGAACGCGTCCTGAATCTGGTGGGTCCGCAGCACGCCATCGACCTCGAGTGCGCGGGCGCGCCGATCCGCCAGCGGATCCGTGAACCCGAACAGCCGGCTGTCCGCGACCCAGATCGACGGATGCGATCGCCGGAGGACTCCCCCGCGCCCCTCGACCCGCCGGCCGACCTCGACCGAGAGCGCCACCTCGTAGACGAGATCGCCGTGCGTGCGGAGACGCCGCCGCTGGGGCAACTCGGGATCGTCGGGCTGCACGCCCTCGTCGAGCTGATCGCGCTTGTCGAGCCAGTCCGACTGCGCCTCGCGCTCCCGCTCCAGACGATCAGTGGGCGCACCGCGATCGTCGGGAACCTGATCCGGATACCTCTGGGCCCTCACGCCACCGGGGCGCAGGCTCGCACGATGACCGCGGGACGGCCGGCGCGACATTGCTCCCTACTCCCCCGCCGCCGCAGGCTGCCCGGCTTCCGCCACGGCCCCTGCCGGAGCCTCGGCCGTCCCGGTCACCACGAGAATGTCGTCGGGATCCACCTGGAGCTCCTCCTCCGGCGGGCTCTCCCCCGCGTCCTCCTCGAGGAGCGTCTCGTAGAACTCCTGGTCGCTCCCGAAGATGGCCCGCACGGCGTCAGCCTCGGACAACGGAACCGTGTCCACCGAAACGCCCCACTCCCGCTTCTGCTCTTCGGTGATCACGACCGTCCGCGCGCGCGACTGCATCGCGGCCTCGTACTCCTCGCGCGTCTCCGGCAAGAGCACGGTCTCCTCGACGCCCTTGTGCTCCAACTTCATCTGCCTCATGCTGCCCCTCCGCTCAGCGGCCCTGAACCAGAGCCCGCACGGGATGCCGCCGCCCGTACTCGGTCTCCGGCTCCTCGATCCCGAGAGACCGACACGCCCGCACCACGGTCCGCTCGGCGTAGTCCCGCGGATTGGCCTTCTCCTCCCCGCGAAACTCCGCCAGCTCCTGAATCAAGAGTCCGGGCGACTCCCCCTGCCTCAACGCATCGATCACCCCGGCCCAGTCCGCTTCCGACTGCGACGCCGGCTGTCGCCGACCGCGCACATACGAAGGCGCCGACCGTCCACGCTCCACTGGAGGATTCCCTGGCTCCGACCGCGGCGGAGGCGACGGGGAGCGCGCCGGCGCGAGCGAGCGGAACGCCTTGGGCTCCCACCACTGCGTGCCGACCCCGCGGGCGTCGTACCGGTCGCGCGGAACCATCACCGCGCGCGCGCCGCCGCGGCCCGGCTTGCAGTTGACGAACCCCGGCACGCGCATGACCCGCTTCACGTCCACTACCGAGGGGTCCCCCTCGTACGCGGCGGCCAGCCGGCGGTTGGTCTCCTCCGCGCCGTCGCGCGTCCACGCCGCAGGCTCCACATGCCACAGCACCTGCCACCGGCCGGGCGACGACCGCACGATGACCCCCGGCGTCGGAAGGCGACCCGATCGCACATCGGCCATCAGCCGCCGTACGCGCACGTCCCCGTCCTCGTCGAACTCGACCTGGAGCCGGCGGACCTCCGCCGGTTCGCGCGCGGTCCCCACCGTCGGATTCACCGAGCAGTACACGTCGCTGCCGGACTCGTTCGCGAGCCGGAGCGTCCGTTGACCTGTTGGATGGCGCCAGTAGCCGACGAGGCGGGAAAGCTGACGCGCCTCGCCGGGGCCCCGGCGGGGCCGCAAGATGACCGTGGCGCGGTCCTCCGGCGAGAACAGCTCCGAGAACCACTCTAAAGAAAGGCGGTGCCGGGACCGAGGGCCCGACAGCGGGCGCGGGCCAGTCATGGCCCTCCCCCATTCGACCCGCGGCGCGCAAGACGACCAGTGATGACAGACAGAACGCGGTCGACGCCGAGCGGCTCAGGCCCCAGCACACAAACCGCTTATACCGTCAACTGCGAAAGAAAGGGCGATTTGTACCCCAATCGGTAATCAAATTCTGACCGCGCGCGCACATTCGCGCACAAACGCCCCGCTCAACGCCGGATCCGCGGCAATTGCGGGTCCTCGACCACCACCGTTCCCACGAGGTGATCATGGAGCGCACGCCGGCGCTCGTCGAACACGACGACGCCGAACAGAAGCCCCCGGCCGAAGACGAGCTGCAGCACCTTCGCGACGTAGCGCACCGACGACCACAGCGGATCGAGAGGCGCGTCAACACGGACGACCCGCAGCCCCGTGCCGAGCTTGCCCACCGTGCGGCCGTCGAAGCGCGTCTCGAGCACGACGACGTACACCCATCCCCCGACGAACATCGCCACGGGGAAGATGCCCGCGGGCGCCGGAATCCCGATCCCCTGGACGAGCACGACGACCAGCGCCGCCTCGAGCACGAGACCGATCGCCGTCACCACGAGGAAGTCCGCAGCACCGGCCACAAGGCGACGCCGCAACGCGGCAACCGGCAGATCGACCCCTTTCTCCTCGTCTTCCACCGTCACCCTCCCATCCACCCGACCGGGTCCGGGCTGAAGCTCACCAGGAACACCACGCCCCACTCGTGGGTCCCGAGGACGGCGAGGACGGGCCCCCGCGAACAGGAGAGCCAGCGTCCTCCCGGGCGCGCCGTCACCCGCCGCGGAACCGTACGTCTAGCGCGGGGAGCGGCCCCGCGAAAACCGTCGTCACCACCGTCGCGGCCAGGAGAACCAAGGCCCACAGAGCTGACCGCCCCTCGTGAACCTCGCGCGTCCACCCGCCCGCGACCCGGTTCGACAGCCCCGACATCCAACCGCCAGCCCTCGCCACGGCCACCTCCTTGTCCCCACGCCGCACCGAATCGTCTCCGGCGGACACAGCGCCGACCCTCACGTTGCCCGTGTCACCCGGCACTCGTGACCTGCCCGGCGAACCCCCAACCACCGCCCCGTCACGCCATCGACCTCGCAACCGAGTCGTATCAAAAGAAACGATCCCGCTCGATCGGCACCGCGCCGCCGAACACCAATACCCGAGGATCAGCGAGCACCGATTCCCCGGCCGCCACCCGATCCACGAGGGCCCGTAGGGCACTGCGGACAGGACACCAGACGCGACTGGCCCGAAACCGCGAGTCCCGTGTGCGAGACGAGCCCGCACACACCGGACCGTGCCAACCTAAGTTCCACTGCACCAACCGCTTAGCTCCCTCACGCGCGTCCCTGGTACCCGGCACCGAGACAACCCTGACGTACCCTGAGCGACCCCGGTCCGGGTCGTAAGGGTTCCTGCCCGCAGACAGCGCGGCGCAGCAACCCTTACGACCCGGACCACCGGGGTCGCTCAGGGGGCACTTTTCCCTGCGGGAAGGCTCGCGCCGGCGCCGCGGGCGATACGCCAGCGACCGCCCCGCGCGCACCGATCACGGCGGTCCGCGCGCGGACCGCCCCACCACGGCGCACCGCCCGGGCGACGCTGGCGGCATCCCCGGCGGCTGGCGGCCCCGGACGGAATCGACGATATGCGTGCGTACGTTGCAACCTGCGCGTACATCACGATGCGCGCGTACATCACGATGCGCGCGTACATCACGATGCGCACGACGGTTCCAGCGCAATATAGGGACTCGATGCGTCGTTCGATCCGATCTGTTTGTTACCATCCATCGTACACCTCGCAATCAACGTGAAGCTCGCGCTCATCCGAGACGACCGAATCGATAATACTGTTGGAGGCGAACGAGCAACCCGAAGGACCGGATAAGGTAGTCCGATCCCTTGTGGCTGCTGCAGCACGCGCGGCGCGACACACGCGCACGCGCCGGAGCAGGTGATGACCGACGCCGCCACCGCGCAACCGATCGCCGCGCGCAGAACCCGCCCCCGCGTGATCGCCGTTCTCAGCCAGAAGGGCGGCACAGGCAAGACCACCCTCTCGTGCGCCCTCGGCGCGCTCGCGGACGCAGCTGGCACGCCGACCGCGATCCTCGACCTGGATCCGCAGGCGTCCGCCGCCAGCTGGCACGACCTCCGCCGCCAGGGCGGTGCGGAGAACCCGCCCGTGTACGCGACCCCCACCTCCCGGATGAGACCGCTCGTCGACGCCCTCGGGCACGACGGCGCCGAGCTCATCGTGGTCGACACCGCGCCCCACTCCGGGGCCGACGCCGTCACGGTCGCGAAGCTGAGCGACCACATCCTGATCCCCGTCCAGCCCAGCTATCCCGACCTGGCGGCGATCACCCGCACCATCGAGATCGCCGAGATGGCCCGCACCGCCGCGACCATCGTCCTCAACCTGGCGTTGGTCAACCACGCCAGCGTCGCCGACGCCAAGGCGGTAATCGCCACTACCGAAGTGCCGGCCGCACCCGTGGTCCTGCACCGCCGCATCGCGCACGTCAACAGCTTCAACGCCGGGCAGTGCGCCCCCGAGCACGAGCCCGCGGGCAAGGCCGCCCACGAGCTGCGGACCCTGTTCTCGTGGCTCCGGTCCACGGGCATCATCCCGTGCGCGACGAAAGGGCAAGCCGCATGAGCCCCACGAGCACGCCGAAACGACAGAACCTCGCGGCCGCTTGGGGAAAGACGCACGAGCGCGTCGTCGGCAGACGGCGACCGGCGCCGCCCGACGCGGCCGCGCTCGTCGAGCCGACCCCGGCGCCCGAACCGGCGAGTCCGCCCGGCGGCTTCAAGCACCTGAACCTCCGGATCCCCAGCGACGTCCACAAGAGCCTGCGGAAGATCAGCATCGACGACGACAAGAGCCTGAAGGCCGTCGTCATCGAGGCGCTGACGCGATATGCCGCCACCCACGGAATGGAGACATGACCGATGCGGAACTGGATGCCGCCGAGACCGAACGCCGCCCAAGACCTGGTGCTTCTCGTGATGTTCCTCGCCACGGCCTTCGCACTGCTGCGGCTGGCGAGCGAGCGCCCCCCGACGGAGCCGCCGCCCGACACAACAGTCGCGACCGCCGACACCCCTACGCCCGTCTTCACCCCCGCCCGGCATGGCGAAGCCTTCATCGACAACGAGTTCCACGGGCCTCCAGCCCCCCCGCCCGACGAGCTCGACCCGGCCGAGACGCCGAACGAAGGCGCCACGGCCGACAGCGCGCCCACGGACACGACGGCGACCTCGGCCCCGACCGAGCCCGACTCCCCTCCCGAACCCCTGTGGACCGTCATCGACGCCGACCGGTATCCGATCGACGCCGATACCGTGTCCCTGTACGCGAGGCTGCCCGGGCCATACGAGTGGCCCCTGCCCCGGATCGACCGCCTGACGCTGATCTGCTTCCGGAAGGAAGGCGAACCCCGCCACATCGGCATCATGCAGACCGCCGACGGGCGCCTGTACCACTGGGGTGAAGAACGCCGCTACCTCCAGGAGTACCTGGACGCGACGCGCATCGACTCGACCGAGATCCGCACCGTCGCCGATCCGAGTGCGTTCATGCAGCCCCTGCGCGCTGCCGTCCACGGCGCGTGCGAACGGAGCACGGAGGAGACGGACGCAGCCGAGACCAGCGGCTAGCCGCCGACCCGAACCACGGCGCCGAACGGCTCCACGGCCTCGGCGAACGCGTCACGATCGACATCGAAGCCCCAAAGCATGACCGGACCGGGGGCGCCCTTGGCAGCCAGCCACCGGGCTGCACCGCCGGTTCCCGCTGCGAACGCCAAAGCCGAGAGCCTCGGCGACCCCAACAGTTCCTGAGCCCAGGCATCCTCGAGTGCGCAGCGAGTGAACACCACCGCCGCCTCGAGACCCGACGAAGGCAGTGCCTGCCGGAACACGGCCTCCGACCCCTTGAGAACGCCGCCCGGCGGGCACCAGAACACCCGCCCGCGCCAATCGTCCGCGTCCGGAGACGCCCCGACCTCAACGACATCGCCGCCGAGCGCCGCGCCCGCGAGGTTCCGCAGTTCCTCGCCGGCCCGCCACTCCGCCCCGCTCACCCCGGGCTTCGAGTTCTCCTGGCCGGAGCCACGCGCGCCCGGCGACGACTGCCCGCCTCCTCCCGCGTCCCCGCCCCTGCCGCGAACCGGCGGAACGGAGGACGGACCGTCCGAGGAATCGCCCACGCGAGGCAGCGCGGGCACCCCAAGCTCCCGCTCGCCCGCACCTGCCCCAGACTCATCCGATGACGGCCCCCCTTCGGACTCGCCTGACACCGCCTCCGAGAGCGACCCGGCATCACCGCTTCGAACCCCCGACACCGCCTCGTCGAGGCGCGCCGGGTCGACGTCGCGAACCTTGTAGGCATCACCCACGCTCACCGTCCCGTCCAGCAGCGCCTCCCGGAGCGCCTCCGAGCCCACCTCTTCGACCGCCCGGGCACGCGCCACCGACATCCGGCTCACGTTCATGAACCGCGCGGCATCGTCCAAGGTGACCCCGTCCGCCTCGGCCATCCGAGCCCCGAGAACGGCCCGCTGCGATGTCGACAGATGCCGCCGGTGTACGTTGGCCGACACAATCCACTGCACGATGTCGATCCCCGGCTCCAGCTCGCGGACCGGCGGGTCGACCTCGAGTTCCTCGCAAGCGCTCAAGCTCATGCGCCCGTCACAGAACCAGTCGCCGCAGACCACGACCGGGAAGCGGACTCCGTTGACACGGATGTCGTCCCGGAGGCGCGAGAACTCCTCCGGTGGAAGGCGAGGGAACAACGCCGCGATCGGATGGACCCGGTACTCGCGGCCGGCGATCGTGACTCGGGTCGGGGCAGACTCCATCGTGTGCACCTCCGAACCACCAGCCGCCTTGCGCGACCGAACGATACACCCGCCCGGACACCCCCGCCAAACGGACCCTCTCCCACTCGAGAGGCAAGCCGTCCCAAGCCGCCTCGATGCCTCGCTTGACGGCCGCCTCCTCGACGCCCAGACAGAGCCTCGCAGCCTACGCCAGCGTCGCTAGCCACGCTAGCGCTAGCGAGCACCGCTAGAGCCGGCACCGCGCCACGCGCCTCGCCGGCGAGCCGAGCCCGGCCGGGGGAACGAACTGCCCCCGGCTCCTCGGCGCATGACGGACCGAGGCCGAGAGCTGGAGCCCGACCAATGTCACCCTCCAGCACAGCCGGCTCGACGCCGTGATCCCGGAGTTGCTCTTCATGGTCGCGATGCCCTCGAAGAACACGAGTGCCCTCGCGCCAGGACGGGTAGTGAGGGGGTGCCGGCGGCGAGCTCGGCTTGACACGGTTGCCTCGACGAGCCGCACCGGCACCGGCCGAAGCAACCAACGAGACGACGAGAAGCGGGCCCACAGCAACGAGAGAAGAAAAGGGGCAGAATCAAGCCCAGGACGACACGGCAAACCCGGCGAGCGGGATTCCTCAAGCATGAAGGGGCTCCGCCCGAGACACGACACGACCCTACCCCGTTCGAGCCGCCGTCGTCACCGCGTTCTCCGGCCGCGCTGGGTTCGCCGGCGAAGGTCGGGTCCGAGTCCCCTGGCCGACTTCAGTACGGCCGAGCTGCTCGAGCAGGTCTGCGACGTTGACCTCGACGCCCTCGACGTCGTGCTGCCTCGAGGCTTCGGACGCGTCTGAACGCTCCGCCGCACGACGGCCTCACGCAGCGGACCACCACGGGTGCCGCAAGTCCACTCAGCGACACGCGCTCCATGGACCGACGAAACCGTTTATCGGGTCACTGCACGCCGAGAGTGCACGAGTGACCCACTCCGATGCGAGACTCAAGGCCCGCATCTCGCCGGCGAAGTCGATCTCCGGATCCACCAAATCCTTGTGACCGGGCCAGCGATTCATTGCTGCGTCGTTCACGCCGTACGTCTCGCCGTCAGTGTTGATGGTGACGTGCCGGCGCCTCATGTTTCCCGAGGACCGACCGAAGTTTGAAATCGACAGCGTGACGATCTGGCACCGCAGCTCTCCGGCGTCGAACACGAACGGCCACTCGTCGCCCGCGGCGGTAACCTGGAAGACGGCCTGCTGCCGGTTGGCGCCCGGATACGTTCGGCTGTCTCCGCCGGTGCACGCGGCCAGGACGGTCAGCACTACGGCAGCCCCTGTGGTGACGATATTCCACCCGCGCGGCTAGCGTCGACCACTTAAAGCGGCCCTCGCGACCGCGCTCGCCCGCAAGCCGAAGGGCTTCTGTCAGGCGACAGTGAAAACTGCCCCCCCTGGTCCAAGGCAGAAGTCAGCAGATGAAGGGATGCAAGGATGTCGGCCCGTGGGCGGGGACGGCCACGGGCACAGATGATGAAGTCGGACGAGGTGGAGGCGATGCTGCACCTGCGGGCGTTCGGCTGGAGGCTGAGTCGAATCGCCAGGGAGTTCGGGTGCAGCAAGAACACGGTGAAACGCTACGTCGCAGCCGACGGCTGGATGCCGTACAGCCGACAGACGGGCGGCCGCAAGCTCGAGGATCAGAAGGCGTGGCTGAAGGAGCGCTTCTTCCAGCACCGTGGCCATGCCGAGGTGGTGCGCCAGGACCTAATCCGGAAGCCGGGGATCGACGTGAGCCCGCGCACGGTCGAGCGGGCGGTGGCGCCGTTCCGGCGGCTGCTGACGGCCGAGGCGAAGGCGACGGTGCCGTTCCAGAAGCCCCCGGGCCGTCAGCTGCAGATTGATTTCGCCCAGCTGCGGGTGTCGATTGCCGACGAGCGGGTGCGCGTCTACCTGTTCGTGGCAACGCTGAGCTACTCGCGGCGCTGCTACGTGGCGACGTCCAGACTCGAGCGGCAGTCGTCGTGGTTCCGCGGCCTGGAGGGCGCGTTCCATCACTTCGGCGGCGCCACCCGGAAGCTGCTGACCGACTATGTGCCGGGCACATAATCGAATCGTTCCTCCCGACCCTTGACACAACCCACCCACTACCCTCCACCGATGTCCGCTCCCGGCGCGCTGCGTTGGGCACCATTCGACCGCGAGAATTGCGAACCACGTCGCCCGCGACGTTCACCCCCCCGCCCCGCGCCCAAGCCACCAATCCCGCCCAACCAAACCCGTCACCCATCCCGACTCTCCTGCATTTCGTCTCTACGGCGTATGATCTCTGCATACTGTTCCCTGTCACCCTCCGGCAGCACCTCTAGCGTCGTCAACCCCATCGCGACCGCTAGTGTGTTCTTGATTCTCGTTCTCCCCTTCCCCGAGGTCTCAAAAAAGCTATCCGCGAAGTCGAGCCCTCTCGCACCCTCAACAATATCAACAAAATAACCTATACCCAACTGCCCCTTCCTAATCGCCGACCCCGCTACCATGAACATGATGTCAAACCAGGCCTGGATCCCCACTGTGCGAGTCAAAGACGACCGGCCGTCCGCCGACCGCCAGAACACCTTCTCAACCGCGGCCAAGAAATTACTCGCCAGCGCATAGATCGCCATGTCGTTAGTCTTCCGGTACATCCCTCTCGCTGGCGTCCCGTCGTCCTCCAAGTCCCGCCGCCTACGTCGCCCCCTCGCCTTCCCAAACATCGTTGACCTATCCCCTTTTGGCTTCCGCGAAAACAACCGCAACAATCCATCCACCACCGTCGCTGTAGAAACGGACCACGCAACCGTACCCTCGCCCCTCGTGAGCCCCTCCTCGTCTTGGGCCGCCACCACAATCCGCCCCCTCAGCGGCGATTCCGGGTCCATGTTCAACCTACGCGTCAAGAAAACGGCCGTCTTCTCTGGAGTCCAAGCCTCAGGCGGATCATCTTCCGTGGCAAACCCAAAGAGCTCATAAACAAGACTGCGTTCAACCTTCTTTTGATTGAAGTTTACCGTCGCGAAGAGATACGCTTGATATGGATTCGGCAAATCAAAAAAAACCGAACACACCAAGGGCATGTCACTCCTATCTTCTCCCTCCGCATAATTGAAGGCCCATAGTCTGTGCTGTCCATCAACGACACTTGCCAGCTTCTCCGCCGACGGAATGACCAAGTACGCGCCCGACTCCCTCTCGACTCTCCATCTAGACGGGCCTTCCTCCAATGTTCCGTCCTCTCGATAATTGGCTGCAAGCACTATGGAGGTCGGAAACACGGCTTCCGTTGTGTCAATAAACTCGCCGATTTCCCTCCACCGTTCAATGTGTTGCTTTCTTTGAGTCCCCGCAACGCGGTATCCCGACATCCCAGCCTCTTCCACTCGCGCCAAGTCCGAAAACCCAACTTCCAACAATAACGCTGCGGGAAGAGCCGTCACATAAAACACACCGAACGGCTGCCGTACCGATAGCGCGGGTGTCCTATAGGGAAAACTATACATTTTATGCCACCTAATCCGTCGCAAACCCCTTCAGATCTCCGGCCAATTCGTTCACGTCGCCCCCCGTCGCGTCCGTCGGCCTAGCTTCGCCAATATTCTCATTCTCGCTGTTGCAGAATATCCACAGCAGCCACCCACACACCGCGGCAAGCCACACAGCGTTAAGCCACTCACTCTGCAGCGTAACCAGCGCACTCGCCACGGCTATGATTCCCAAAGCCAGTCCTAGCATCCTCATCGCCATCACGGACTTGCCCGGCAACACCAGCTCCACTGCGGCTGCCGCTGAGATGCCCATGGAGTACGTCGCGAGGTTCTGCCGCAAAAGGTCAAAATCTCCAATACGCAACCAAGCACCCAAGCCTCCTATACCCATAACGACAACAACGAAGTATATAAACCGTGAGGGATCCGCCATCGCCGCAATGCGACATCCGACGTCCGCTCCCAGCCCCTGCCACCTCTCCTGCCACCAACTCATCCCACGACCTCCAGCCTTGTCGCCCCCGCCCCCAACCTTCCACCCCGTGGACCCGCGAGCGCCCAACGACACGCTCCACATTCCCCCTCTACCGCCAGAACACGCACTGCCCCTCACGAGCACCCAGACAAACCGCCACCTCAGCACTTCGGCCACCCGAACAGCTCCAAACCCCTGGGCGCCCCACACCTCGCCTATCCGACCGTCGGGCCGGTCCGACCCCGGCTCCTAACCCCCCGCGCCTCGGCCCACCCTTGGCTCCGACTTCGGCGCCAACCCCGCGACATGCCTCCTGCCCCTTCCGCCGCCGCGTCACCGCAAGGCGCACGACACGCCCAAACCCACCACTCCAGAGCACCGCAACAATCTACCCCTTCTCCTCAAAGCTCGCAACTCCAGCCAATTCTGCCAGCGACGCAGGACCCTTTAGCCGATTCATCAACAGTGCGATACCCCGATGGAGGTGCCCAACGAACACCCGGCCTAGTGCCTCGCTGTCGCCGGAAATCCCCGGGTGCCTGGCCTGCAATAGGGCGACAAATAGCCCGTCGTACTCACCGAGCAAAACGTACCGGTTGATCTCCCGCTGGCTCGGACCCGACGAATCAAATCGGGGCTCCCCCGACTCCTCCAACGATAGACACAGTCCGAGCCGACAGATGATGTTGTTGTCCAGTCCCGTACGCCCCTTCAACACCCGAAGCCGATTATCGGCTTCCCTCGAGAATCGAACCCGCTGGACCTTGAGAATCACTCTCCTCACCCCAAAAATAGCCAGACGCGACCGTTGTCACCTGGTCCTTTTGTTCGTAATGCAGGCGATATGCCCGTGACACCGCAGGTCGTAAGGTCTCAAGCGCGGCGCGGTCAACTTCAGTGTCCGTAGACAACACCAAGACCTGATGAGAGGCGTGTGGCAAGTAGCGCTCCACCAGCAGCCGCCGGTGGTCGCTGTCGAGGCGCGCCAGAGGTGCGTCGATCACGACCGGCAATGGCCGCCCACTGGTGCGGCCCAGCGCCCACAGAAGGGCCACGGCGAACAGCTGTCTCTCTCCGGCCGACAGGCTCCTCGTCGACATGGCTCTACCGCTCCGACCGACAATCGTCACATCAAGCGACTTACGGTCAATGCTGACTCCACCAACAAACCGTTCCTTCCGGCACAGTGCCTCAAAGCACTCGGCGAGCTCTCGCTCTAGCCGTCCGACCTTATGCTCCGTAATAACGGCGAGATACTGCTTCAACGCGGCCTGCGATCGCCTCACCGTTTGCTCGCGCACCGCCGCTCTTTCGTCTTCCTCGACTCTGCGAGCCAGACCCTCAAGCTGCCGCTCAACGCTCAAAAGCGCGCGACGCGCGCGGTCTAGCGCATCGTCCAGCAACTTCGCCTCGCGCTCCGCGCGACCGAGCTCCTTGTGTGCCTCGTTCAACTCGCGAATCCTGTCCGCCAACGGGTCGTCTGTCGGAGTGTGGGCAAGCCCCGCCTCGATGTGCTGAAGGCGCCCTATGGCGCCCTCCAAGCGCTTCCCGATCCGCCCCGCCTCCGGCGCAGCCTCCGCGAACGCGGCATCGATCCAAGATGCAAACTGTTCCCTCTCCGACACGGACAGGCTCTCCACCCCGTCCGCCCCCGACGCCCGCGCCGCCTCCCTCAACACGCGGCGCAATTCTCCGCGGAGAACCCTCGCTCCGGCCTCCCGCGCCCCAAGTTCAATCTCTTCAGAACCCGCGAGAGTACCCGCTGCAAACCGCTTCAGTACCGCGGATGTTCTCGACCACAACTTCCGACGTCCCGTGGGCGTGATTCTATCACTCGTTGTCGCCACGCTCTCCGACACTGCGCGCAGGACCGACGGGCACAACGCAAAAGGCAACGTTCTGCCCGCTAACGCACGAAGGCGCTCTTCGTCTTCCTTGACGGCAACAAGCAGAGCCTGTCGCTCGGCCACCAACCGGTCTCGGGTTTCGGCGACGGCACCACCCTCCACCCGAAGTTTCCCTTGGAGCTCTTCGATCGTTCCCGCAATGCGATCCAAGTGCGTCGATTGGAAAACCTCCCGATCAGCTTCAAGCCGGCCGACGTCGGCCGTCAAGTTGGCCAGCAACGTCTCAAGCTTGTCGATTTCCGCCGCGTCCTCGTCAGTCGCTCGCGCTCGTGCCTGCTTTCTCAAGTAGATCTGCAGGTCCGCCGTTAGCTTCTCAATGAGATCCAGATTCAGAAGGGACTTAACGGCCTTCCCCAATTCTCCAGACTCGCGCGTTGCTAACCGTTCAATCCTCTCACCGTCGAAAAAAAAGAGCCGCGACAACCCCGGTGGAATTAGAGCCCGCAAGAAACCGTCCCAGTGCGAGCGGTCCACCTCCTCAAGCGGTCGGCCGTCCTGTCGGAGATCTAGACTAACATCAGTACTCGCCACCGTGCCGCCTCGCGCGACCCAAGATCGCACGGCCTCATACACATGACGAACCCCTGCCACTACAAAGTCAAATTCCACGGTTATCGCAGCCCGCGCGCTGGCCCGACCGTTAGAGGAGCGGTGGATGCGCTGGAAAAGATACTCTAGATACTCTCTCTGGGTAACTCGGTCCCCGAGCGCCGACCTACCGTAAAGACACAACAAGATCGCTTCAAAGATCGTCGACTTACCGGCGCCGTTCTTCCCGCCCAAAAGAATCACCGGCAGAACCTGACCCCGCGTGGAACGCGGCGTCAAATCTATCTCTTGAACCCCCCGATAGAGACCAAAGTCCTCAAGGACCAAGCGCCGCAATAGCATCGCTCGTCAGCTTTCCGCCCCGCCGTCGTTGGTGGACATCCCAATTTCGTCGCCCAAGCTCTGAAGAACTTCCTCGTCCGGCCGCCAGTCGCGCTTCAGGATGGAGTGGATCTCGCTGTAGATTGTCGGGCGGCGATGCAGCCCGCTATTCCTCTTTTCGAGGTCGATCAGCTCAGAGAGCATTCTTACGTCCACCTCATGTTGGGCCGCGATACTTCGCAGCAATTCTGCTTCCTCGGCAGTGGACGCACCCGAGTCGTCCTGTAGCCACGCATAGGCTTGGCCCACTTCCCGCTCCCAGATCTTCGGAAGGGTGTCCGCCCAGTCAGTACATTCCGTCCGCCAGATACGACGCACCTCCTCGAGTTCCGCCATCGTGATGAGTTCCATATCGCCCCGGGGACCCGACTGTCGGACGGCGGCCTGCGCCCGAAGCAGGCGGCTAAGGAGCTCCTGGCGGAAAGGGAATTTGTACGGTCCCCAGATCAACTTGTCCCTGTTATCCCCCCACAAATGAACACGCCCATCGCGACGCCGAACTTCGCGAATCGCGCGTTTGCCGGTCGGGTTCTGCGTTGTCGCCAAGAAGTCTCGAAACTCGAGCAGCGGCGTCATCCACTCCTCGCCGCTCTCCACTAGGGCTTCCATCGTCCGGTCACGCTCCACAACCGTGCAAACCCAACAGCCGAACCGGCTGTTGCCGCAGCTTGGTGTCTTGGTGTCGACTACGAGCGGGCACTCGCCCGCATTGGCGTTCCGGTACATCGCGACCAGGTCGCGGTTGTTGTTGCCCCAGGGCGACGCAACCGACAGCAGATACGTCCAAACGTCATTTGCCGTCCAGTCCTCAATCGGCGTGTAGACCCAAGCCGCGGGCATGTCAGAATGACGCGACAGCGCGGCTCCGTGGCGCTTGTGGAGACTCATGACCTGAGCCCGAGCAGAACTCTCGGAGCGTCGGACTCCGAGTACTAGGACCACTTCGCCGAATTTCTCTGCCGTCGCCCTTATGAAGCGGTTGGCGGGCTGGATCTTCAGCCGGTCGGTGCACCAACGGAAGCGCTGGTAGGGCGCTGGGTAACCCTTCCCGATTAGGTTGACCCAGAAGGTGTCGCTCACGTCTGGCTGAACGATGTCCGTCTTGAAGGGAAGGCCGTCGCGTGCCGCGGCGGTCTCGATCCGCTGGAGCGTCGTCCGGATCTGCTCAACGATGACCGGCGATTCCACGAGGGTATCGGACGAAATGACGTAAACCGGCTTAGCGAGTCTTGCTCGTGGGAGCGCTGATAGAGCGTGCCAAGTATGCTGTACTACAGCGGTAGAATCCTTTCCGCCGCTGTATCCGATCACCCACGGCCGGGAGTCGGCGAGGTACGTCTCCTGCGTTTGCCGCTCAAGCGCCCGCAGTAGGTCGCCGCTCAGTGTCAGCGGTCCCAGTGGGTGCGTTGTGGTCGACCCGGGTTGGCCCTGTTGCTCCACCTAGAGTCCTTTCTGGCGTTTCTTGCTTGCGTCAGAGCTAACGCGATGATTCCTATTGGTTACGTGCGCGGTGGGTACCATTCTTGTGCGTCCCTTGCTGACTCCGGGTTGACGCCCGCCCTTCGAAGGTCGTGGTTTGTTCGGTTACCGGTCGGGGTTTGAGCGCGCCAGGCTTTGCCGTCCGGCGCGCCTGCAAAGCGCGTGGTCAGCGCGCCGGGGGGCGACCGCGGGGGCACTGCGCCGCTCCGTGTTAGGTAGCCGAGTGGGCCCCTTAGTCCCCCGCGCTCTTCGGACTGCGCTCCTCCTGCCGGGCACCCCCAGGATGTTCGGCATCGCGTAGGTCCCCTCATGACACCCGTACTCGGAAGACCGGCAGCTCGGTCCACTTGATGGGAATGCGCGCTGTCCACGGCGCCGGTCGCTGGTCGTGAAGTCGTACACCAGCGTCTCCGCGTCCACCCGCGTGAACCGCTTCACGATGTGGCGGTCCGGGTCGAGCCCCGGTAGCCGTGCCTGTCGCTGAAGTGCGTGGTCTCGACCACCAGCGTGTCGCCCAGCCCGAACGCCGCCCGACTCGCCGGTCCACGACTCGATGTCGGCTCGCGGTGCCGCCGTCGAGGGGATGATACAGTCCCAGGCGCCCTGCAGTTCCGGGGCGCTCCACGCGGTCCGCGGCGCGTCCTAGCCGGTCGCGACACCGGCCGCCAGCACCACGACCAACGCCGCCGGCGCTCGCGCGACGATTCGGCCCTCTCACGACCGTCATGGCTCTGCCTCCTGCGTACGGGCGCCCGCCTCGCAGAGTCGCCCTCGCCGTCTACGATAGCCGCTGGCGGCGCTTCTGCCAAATACGTTCTTCGGCAGCGGGGCGCCACACGACCCCGGCCGAGCACATGCCCGAGAAGCACCGCCGGATGGGCGATTGGACGCCCGACCGCTTCATCGACTAGGCCGAGAAGATCGGACCGGACAACCGTCGCCCTGATCACCGCTCCCCCGATCGGCTTCCAGGTCGAGTCGGCTGCCGGCCTGCAGCTCCATGGTGTGCTCGAACGTCCGATCCTGGGCCGACGCCATCGCGACGCACCCCACGCCCAGGCCGATCACCAGTAGCACTCGATACGCATGCGGCATGGTTCCCCTCCCTGCTCGACCGGGTGCTTGCCCGGCGCATCCGGTCCCATAACGGTACATCCCCGACTGCCTCAGAGGGGCCGCGCCGGCCCCCGTCCTCGACTGCCGGCCGTCCGCCGGGAACCGGCGAGGACCCGGGCTGTCCGTTCCCCGGCAGGGGTCGGACGGCCGGCGAGGCAGGCCCGGAAGCACGTCGCGGCCACCGTGGTCGCCGCGCTCGCCGTCGAGCGCTGGCACGGTTTCGAGTGCGTAGGGATCCACCTCTGGTTGGCGGCGGACGAAGCAACGTGCGACGCCGGACCTGTTCGGGGCCGCCCGCCTCGCAGGAACGAGACGCAGCGGGATGGCGTAATGGTCAGTATGACTCCAGCAACTCGCGCTCCACGACAGCCCGCGCGCGAACTCAGACTCCGGCCCGGCATCGTCATCGTGATGCTGTCGTGGTCGAGCTGGATCGGAATTCCGCTGCTGGCACCGGAGGCGGCGCCGATCGCGATAGTCGGCGCGCTTCTGGGTGGGCTGGGGGTCATGGTGTGGTGGGCGTTCTTCAGCGGGGCGGTGCCGCTAGAGCGCTGGGGCGCACCGCTGCTGCTGCTGGCGGTGTCGCTCGCCACCGTGCCGCTGCTCGACATCTCGATCTCCAGTTCGATGATGGGGCTGATGTTCCCGGTGTACACCGCCCCGGTTCTGAGCCTCGTCTTCGTGGCGTGGGCGGTGGCCACCCGCCGGTTGGCCGACGGTCTGCGGCGGGTCTCGCTGGTGGCCGCGCTCGTGCTGGCCTCCGGTTTCTGGACCCTGTTGCGCACCGACGGGATGACCGGCGACTCGGGTCACGACCTGGCTTGGCGCTGGACGGAGACCGCCGAGGCACGACTGCTGGCCACGACGATCGATGAACGACTGTCGCCGCTGCCGAGGGCGACGAAGGTCGCCGACGACGCGGACTGGCCGGGGTTCCGTGGCCGAAACCGTGACGGCATCGTACACGGCACTCGAATCGCGACCGACTGGGACACGTCGCCGCCGGTAGAGCTGTGGCGTCGGTCCGTCGGCCCGGGGGTCGGCTCCTTCTCGGTCCGAGGGCCGCAGATCTTCACCCAGGAGCAACGGGGCGAGCAGGAGACGGTCTCGAGCTATCTGCTGGCGACCGGCGAGCCGGTCTGGCGCCACGCCGACCCGGTGCGGTTCTGGGACTCGCACGCCGGCGCCGGACCCCGCGCCACCCCGACGGTGGCGGGCGACCGGCTGTACACGTTGGGCGGCACGGGGCTGCTGACAGCGCTGGACGCGCAGACCGGCCGGCGGTTGTGGGTACGCGACGTGGCCACCGAACACGACGTTGCCTCGTCGGGATGGGGCTTCGCCGGCTCGCCGCTGGTGGTCGACCAGGTTGTGATCGTCGCCGCCATCGGCACCCTGGCGGCCTACGATACCGAGACCGGCGCCCCACGGTGGGCCGCGCCGGACGGGGGCGACAGCTACAGCTCTCCACAATTCGTGACCCTCGATGACGTCCCGCAAGTACTGCTGCTCACCGCCGACGGCGTCACCAGCGTCGCGCCGGCCGACGGGGAGGTTCTATGGACCCACGGCTGGGCCGTCTCCAGCCGCGTCGTGCAGCCGGCGCTCACCGCCAGCGGGGACATCCTGGTCGGGGCGGCCGGCTTTTCGGGGCTGCGGAGCGTGTCGGCGACGCGCGCGACCGGCAAGCACGGTGGTTGGACGACCGAAGTGCGGTGGACGACGACAGGCCTGAAGCCGTACTTCAACGATTTCGTGGCGCACGAGAGACACGCCTACGGCTTCGACGGCAGCATCCTGGCCAGCGTCGACCTCGAGACGGGTGAGCGTGCCTGGAAGCGGGGCCGCTACGGCCATGGGCAGCTCCTGCTGCTGGCCGATCAAGACCTGCTGCTCGTCCTGAGCGAGCAGGGAGACTTGGCGCTGGTCGACGCGACGCCCACGGGGTTCACCGAGCGGGCGCGGGCGCCGGCGATAGCGGGCAAGACCTGGAACCACCCGGTGCTGGTCGGCGACATCCTGTTGGTGCGCAACACCGAGGAGATGGCCGCGTTCCGGCTCTCCGGACGGTGAGCCACACCGCCGTCGGCCCGGTCGCGCGGAGGTTCGAGAGGGTCCGGGCGGAAGTAGTCCGCGTCGATCCGCTTCACCAGGCTACGTGCGTACAGGGATTCCTACACGTCTCGGCCGTTGTGGCGCGCCGCAAATGCCCGTAAACACTGGAGAAATTGCGTGGACGGCGCCGTCGCCCAGTACCGCTCCAACGTGGGGAGGATCGAGAGGTCATGGAAACCTTGACCCTGGTCTCCGCGATATCCGCAATGCTCGCGGCCGCCGGAGCCGTGTTCACCGGCTGGATGATCGCCAAGCTCTCCGGTCGGCTCGACAGGCTGGAGGGCCGCGTCGACGCCATCGAGGCGACCCTCCAGACCCTCATGGCGGCGCTGATCGGCCCCGCGAGGGTTCACCCGGGCACGAACGCGCCCGCCCGCGAGCCGTAGCCCTTCCCCCTTCCTCCACCTCCGGCGCGCCTCGTCTGGGCGTTCGGACGCGAGTTCGGCGACCAGGGCCTCGCGACCTCGCCGCGTCCGCGGCGGCGTCCGCCCCGGACGCCGCCGCGGACCGGCTGATCCTCGCCTGCTCGAGCTGCCCGGGAGTCGCGGCCGTCACGACGTCGGCCGCCTCGGGCGACGTCGAGGGCGACGGCCGGACGTGGGTGTCGCCGGCGGCGCGGGGAGGTTAACGGAACGCCCCGTTATCGGCCCCCGGCCCGGGCGCGCCGTCCGTGCGCAACTCGGCAACCAGTTGGTCGTACACCTGGAGGTTGTTGGGTCCCTGGAGGTTGTTGGGCGAGAGCGAAACGTTCTGGGGATTGCGGATGCGAAACAGCTTGCTGTAGTCCCCAAGCCCTGGGATCAGCTCACACCAGCGACGAGGCGCCCGCATGGCGACGACCATCGGTTGATGGTCCCGGTCCCGAATCGCTTCGCGGACGAGGTGGCCGACATACGCTGACGACGGCACCAGCCTGTCGCTCGAGATGCGCTTGGGCACCGGTCGGTACCGGCGCGAATGGTACGGAAACAGCTCAGCACAGAACAGGTTGCGGGCCAGCGTCTTGGGCCCGACATCGCGGATCCACCATCTCGAACGCCGTCTCCACCAAGCCGAGCCCGGCGCGTCCTGCAGGCGGGGATCGAGGAAGTAGAAGGGGTACTCGGCCGGCTTGTGGCCGAGATTCTCGATGATGGCGTTTCGGTAGACGGGCTTGCAGTGCCAGTCGTCGTCCTCGGGCGAGTAGCCGGGGTTCAGGTTGAGGAGGTACACACGCGCACTCGGATCGCCGATGAACGGCTCGGGCAACAGATGCGACTGAATCTTGATGTCAGGGTCGTGCGCGTAGCGCTTGTTGAACGCTTCGACGATCGGCAGGTCCTGTTGCAGAACGTGGGGAGCGTCGTGGGTCAGAAGTTCCGACCAGGGGTTCACCGGGGCGTCGGTCACAGGTCCATCCTCGCGGCTCGGAGCGCACCTCGGCCATGCCGGCCTTGAACTGGTCGGAAGTGACGTGAATCGCCCTGCTCGACGACCAGCCAGAGAGCGTCCATGAGGGCGTCCGCCTTTGGGCGGCGTGAAGTCGGGCCGCGGTCAGCGACCGGGACGGCGGGCGGGTCGAGCATCAGGTCGGATTCTCCCATGGATCCCGGCGTGAAGGCGTCCGGGGGGTTGGGTCAGTCGCGTCCGAACCCCGCGGCAACTCGATGTCGAGGGCGTCGAGGTCGACGTCGCAGACGCCCTCGAGGAGCTCGGCGGGCCTAGAGTCGGCCAGCGACTTGGGCAGACTGGTCGCACCAAGCCTCGTACTCGGCCTGCAGGGCGCGGAGCACGGCCTGCGGGGCCGCGGCCCAGCGCTCCGTCCGCGGCGGGCCTTCAAGTCGAGCCCTTGCCGCCAAACCAGCAGGACCCCCTTCCAGGACGAGCCTTGAATCCCTACCGATAACTCCCCTTAAGGCCCATAATTGGCCGCCATGGCCGACGGCGAGCTCGCGATCGTCATCGCCGGCCGCCGCGGGGACTGGCCCGGCGGGCCGCAAACCCTGACGCCGCGCGAGGGTAGGTGAAGCCGCTCGCCCCGAGCACGGCGACGAACAGCTCGACCCGCCGCAGCTCCCCCGTCTGCCGGTCGACCAGGGCCGGCCGCTTCCCGGAGAAGTCGATGAACGTCTTCTCGCCGGCGCGGTGGAGCTGCCGCATCGACGGCCGCAGCCGCCGCGCCCACTGCCGGTAGATCCCGCAGAACTGGGTGTAGCGGTAGCCGTCGGGATGGACCCCGGCGTACTCCTCCCAGAGAAGCTGCAGCGTAACGCCGTCGCGCTTCAGCTCCCGGTGGATGTACGCACAGTCGGGCCGGACCCGGTCCCGCACCGGGGCGGCGCGGGGGAACAGCCGGGCTTCGAGCACCGCGTCGTCTAGGTCGGCCGGCAGCGGCCAGCCGAGCCCGCATTCCGCCGCCCGCCGCAGATAGCGGTTGACCGTCCCCACGCCGACGCCGCAGGCCCGGGCCACGGCCTGCTGGGACAGTCCCTGCCCGTGTCTGAGCTGCAGTACCTCGGCGAATCTTCCGCATCAGCAGCCTCCGTGCCGGCATCGCCTCACCCTCCCTTCGGAAAGCTGAAGCGTGCCGCGGTCAGGCTACCGACGAGCGTTCACGACTCCGGAACCGGCGTTCCACTTCCCCCGGAATGGATGTTCCACATCCCGAAATTCGTGTTCCACTTCCTCCGAAATCGATGTTCCACTTCGGCCGAAATACGCACTGACCGGCCAACAGTCAAGCGCGTCCGACAGGATCGCCGCCGTGCCGCACGGATTCCGGCCCTCTTGTCGAAGAGAGAGGGCTCGTAGTGGCCTAACGCCACGCCGGCTGCTATAGTGGTCCTCAATGGTACTCGGGATCTGGAAGTTCGTGGGGTGTCGCTTGCGCACAGTGCCGGCGCGAACTGGCAATTGAATGCCGTGTACTGCCACGCGATGCACAGATTGCGGCATGCTTCGCCGCAATCAGCTTGGTCGCACGGACAAACCTGACTCCAAGCGTCTACCGGCCAACCCGTTGGATCGCCGATGGTTCGGTTAACACAATCGTATTGCTGCGCCCGGTGTTTCAAGCACCGCGGGCTCATGCGCTTCATCCGAAGTCAAGGGACCCCTAACTCTAACCGTTCCTGTGACTACTGCGGCGCCACGCGTGTTCACGTGGTCGAAATAGGCGAACTCACGCACGCGTTTCAGAATTTCATGGACCTGTTCGACAGGGACGAGAGCGGCTGGGACACGCTCATCTTCCATGCTGACGAGTGGGGTGTATTCAACGATACTCGACACAATGAGGCTACTGCAGCTCACCTTTTCAATGACGTCGTCAACGCGGCGTGGGACGATGATGATGGGAAACCGCCGGTCGATGCTGCTGACTACTATCGTCGCCGTCACACCGTCTCGGACGAGTGGTATGACTTCTGTGAGGAGGTGAGACTTGACCCAACAACTCCCTTCCCGTTGAACGAATACATTGCACGAAGAGTTCGGCCGACGCCTAGTCATGGTACACGCAGGTTCAACACTTTTTCGTGCTCGACTCGGTTGCGTCGATCAGGAGGTGTCTCCGTCCCTTATCGAGGTGCTGAGATCCGCACTCGCCCCTTCGGTTCCGTCCGCATGAAACGGCTTCTGGCGCGGCTGGAACTGATCGAGGCGACCGGCGTGCTGGAAATCGACATGGGCTGGGTCTACGTCGGCCCGCAGGGTCGGTTGCGGGCGCGAGGTGTAAGTCTCCACAGTCGCACGGGCCCCGACGCCCGTCGCCACCGCCCGGCGGCACGTGCACACCCCAACCGCGATTACCTCACTTAGCCAAAGACGGCAACTCCACTTGCCTCCCCTCCTGTCCCCGCATCTTCGCATACCGCCTACGCAGCTCCTCTGGCTTCCTCTCCAGTCCCAGCATATGCAGCAAAAGCCTGCGACACACCACCCGACCCGTCGTGTTCACCCTCCCATTGGTTAGCCACAGCACTTCCCTATACGGTTCCTCCGCCAGCTCTACCGGGAGCCTGCCCACACCCGCAAATGCTTCCCGTCTGGACTTCCCACCCTTCACCATTGCCGCGACCACTTCAATCACCACCCGGAGCCCAATCGGCCGGAACAACACATGGCCACCATTCCCGCGCCGATGCTTCCGCACTATCGCGGGCGCTGTCGTCTCGTCCGCCCCAAAATAGTCGCCCAGCGGCGCAAACGCCATCGCTAGCTCATCGAACCACTGCTCCGCGACCGCAATGTATTTCCCCAGCTCCGTGTCAGTCGGTCGGCTAACGCGTAATTGTGCCGCGTTCCCGGACAAACCGAGTCCTGAACCAAAAATAACTTTCAAAATATCGTACAGGTTACCGATGGTAGTGAGTTCAGCCGCTTCTTTTGCCAAATTCTCTGTTTGCGCAAACTTAATTCTGTTCTCGCTAAAGCGCGCACTGTTCTCCACAAGGTGCCGCGTAACAATCGCCATAACGTCGTTCTCGTCCAGTGCAATTACCTCGCCCTTTCCTACTGGTACGGCGGTCTTATTCAACGTAGTGAAAAGGCGCCGGGTGCGTTCCAGCCCAGAGGGTGTCTTCTGGTGCGCGACGAGAACGAGGGACACGTCTTCCTCGCCACGCTTAGCCTCCCTTCCCAACGCCTCCTTCATACCCGCGTAGCGATGCTGCCCGTCAATCGCAAAAATCTCTTCCTTGCCTGTGAAGCTAATAAACCCTACGCTGTCTTCCGCCTCACTCGGCACATCCGCTAAATCGATGTCCGCACCCTGCGGTTTGAAATGAGAGAAGCCATGCCACGCGGGGTCACCGCCATAGATCGCAACGACAAGCGAATTGAAGAACCGTTGTTCCTCCCGGACCAGGTACTCCGCAATGTCCCGGCTTCGCCGCCCCTTTAGTGCTCGTTGGATCATCTCCGACAGCTTTTCGCTTTTGTGAATAGCGTCCGCGAAGCTCACCCTTGCGACCACATCCTTCATCGACATCAGGCAGCTATAGAACACCCAGTCGCCGAAAAACCCCCGCAGCGCGGGATAGTACTGCCGCTGCCCACTCGTTACCACGTTGCTCATCACGCCCCCACCATTCCAGATAGTCGTTTCGCTACCCGTATGTCCGCACTGAAATCCCCCTGCACAAACGGGGGCATCATAGCGTCGTTCAACTGTCTTTCCACATCCTCAAGGTCGACCGCAGCAGGGTCTACCGTAGCGAAGCAAAACACGAGACACGTGGCCCACGTATCCAAAAGCAACGCAACCCCTGGACGCCTACATTTTTTTGGCTCTCCCAGATACTCTTTGAATCTGGCGCGCAAGGTGCGCGTCCCGCCACGCTTTGCCCCCGTTTGGCCAATATAGAGAATATAGCTATGTGGCGGCAGACCCGCCGCGTTGTGAGCCACCGCAAATGCATAAACACCCGGTCGCTCCGCAATCTCCGCGGCGCTACTCCTCTTGAACGGCCTCTGCTCCCACTCAAGCGTAGCTGGAACACTCACGGCCGCCATCTGGGCTGGATCGAGCCGACACTGTACGCTATAGCGCGCCAATCGCGCCATCTGCTTCTTAACCGCTGGTAAATCGACAGGTGTTGTTGACATCTCCACTCCGACCGCTCCCGAGCCACGTGAGGCCCGCCCATGTCATCCCACGTAAACGCGCCACCACCCTTCAGGCGCGACACCTTCGCGAGACCCGGCGCTATACAATCCCTTCGTCCCTCACGACGCCGTCCCAGCCCGCCGGCTCTTCGTTAACCGCCCCGACCAGCAGCCTCACTGCCGGGTGCCCTCTTGCCCTCCACTGGGGCCCGCGCTGGTCACACCCGCCCTGCTCGGGCGAACTCCCATGTCGTAGCCGCTGCCTTGGCCAGCTGCCGTGAACGTCGGTCGATTGCTTGTGGTGACCGGTCCTCGTACTTGTCGGCAACCCGGCGTGGCATCGACAGAGCGCTATCTTGGAAGGCACGCCTCTTCGCGGCGAAGTTGCGGTTGAATTCCGGGTCCGTCCGGTTCTCTCGACGCGCCACGACCACGAGATTGCCCGTCCGGAACACCCAATCCGCGGCATTGACACTATTGAAAGCCGTCCAGTCCTTCCAATGCGTCTCTGACTGTGGTAGAATGTGCTCAACGGAGCACTTGTCCTTTCGGATAACATCGACGCCCGTCTGACTGCGCGCATTGATACCAAACAGATAGCGCAGGGCCTTCCGGGAATCGCGAAGCGGCATCTCCGTCATAGCGCGCACAAAGCTCGCGTCGTTGACCACGTTCCACTCGTCGTTTCGCTCGAGCTCGTCCAGAACGTCAAGCGATCCGACGTCTTTGCCGTCAAACACAGTCCTCTCACAGTTCGCGAACGCCGCCTCGAACCGCGACGGCTCGAACTTCGGCGCAATAAACGCGGACCGTATTTGGCCGTAGCGCCCTGGAAAGGTTCTCCGGAGTGATCGCTCCCTCGCTGTCGGGCTCAACATAGGTGATCTCAAATCCCTGCAATGCGAGCCATCTAGCGGAATCTAGAACCGCCTTGTGCTCCAGCGGCGAGGTGACTACGTGCCTGCCACGACTACCGCGAGCAAGAGCCGCCCCCTTCAGCGCAAGGTTTTATGGATTCGGTCGCGCCCGAGGTCCAAACGATCTCCTCGGGGCTCGAGGAAAGGAGTGCCGCGGTTTCCTGGCGAGCACTCTCGACCGCTTGAGCCACCGCTTGGCCGAAGCCGTGCGTCGTTGAGGCAGGATTGCCGAAGACGCCGTCGACCGTGAGGAACTCATTCATCACGCGCACGACCCTTGGATCGACAGGTGTGGTCGCCGCGTAATCGAGATAGATGCCGGGGCGGCGTCGCGCAACTGGAAGCGACGCGGTGGCGGGGTCGGGAAGCGACGAACTGGGCTGCTGCTGCAAACGCATGTCCGTCATCGGAATACCCCCTTGCCGCGGTCACCGCGGCTCTTATAGCATGCTCCAGACGGTGCGGGCAAGGACAAGCGCCTCTGGCAGCCTGTGTCATGGAGCGCGGCGTGGCTGGCGGGGAAGGCTCGTGCATCGTCGAACGGTCGGGTCGTAGAGCCAGGCGACATCGAACGTGTGGCTACAGGTGGACGGCGGCAAGGCCCCGTGGCCGCCGGACCGCCGGACCGACGCTTTGATCATGGCCGGGACGAACCGCGACGTCAACGTCAGGCCGGTCAGCCGACCCGCCGGGCGGCGGGTCAACGCTCTGAACAACGCCACCCTCACATCCTCGGGCCCCTCCAGCACCGAGGGACCTCGCGTTCCAGATTCATCCTGCCCTCCCCCGGCGCGCGCCTACGTCGGCCGCCAGAGCTGCCTCAGCGCTGGAGCCCCCACCGCTTTGAGAGGTCCGGGAGCCCCGCGCGGCCGCGGCGCGCCGCTTGATCAATCGCCAAGACGACCCGCCGCTTGAGCGCCCGGCCCCGTGAGCCGGCGGCCCGCCGGGTCCACGAGCTGGCGGTTCAGGAGGCGAGGACCTTCTGGCCCTGCTCCCGCAGCTCGCCCTGCGGGCCGACGTACCGGTAGAGCGTCACCGGTCTGATGCCGAGCTCCCGGCACAGCGCGGACACCGACGTGTCGCGGTGCGCCATCGCGGCCTGGGCCAGCCGCACCTGAGCTTTCGTCAGCGCGAACTTCCTCCCACCCCTGCGCCCGCGGGCCCGTGCGGCCTTTGAGCCCGGCCACGGTGCGTTCCCGGATCAGCTCCCGCTCGAACTCGGCCAGCGCCGCGAAGATGCCGAACACGAGGCGGCCGCCCGCGGTCGTGGTGTCGATCTGCGCCCCCTGGCCGGCGAGCACTCGCAGGCCCACGCCGCGGGTAGACAGATCCTGCACGGTGTCGACCAGGTGCGCGAGGTTCCGGCCGAGCCGGTCGAGCTTCCAGACGACGAGCACGTCGCCCTTTTCCGCAGGGCTCGCAGGCAGTTGTCGAGGCCCGGCCGGTCGTCGCGGACGCCGGAGGCGAGGTCGTGGTAGAGGTTGACCGCGTCGTCGACGCCGGCCGCCCGCCGGGCGTCGCGCTGCAGGTCCAGCGACTGGGAGCCGTCGGTCTTCGAGACGCGGGCGTAGCCGATCAGCATGTGTCGCAAACGACCGTTTGCGACACATGGTCCGCCGCCCCGCAGGGCCGCCGTGGTGTTCCCGGGAACAGCCCCGGCGATGCTGGGAGCGACGGCTGGAGTCCCGCACGTCAGATCACAATGCGTTCGATCTCGTCGACCGTCACCGTGTCCGCCGTCCGATCGTAGAGCTTCGTCGTCTTCGGTGACGCGTGCCCCGCGATCTGCTGCGCGTGCTCCAGCGTCCCCCCGTTCGACAGGTACGCCGTGATCCCCGTCGCCCGGAATGTGTGGCAGCACGTCGAGGGCGGGAGCCCGGCGGTCGCGGCTCGCCGCTTGATCATCGCCAGGGCGACCCGCCGATCGAGCGCCCGGCCCGTCAGCTGGCGTCCCGCCGGGTCCATGCTCTGGAAGAGCGCCGCCTTCGGCTCATCGAGCTCGCCCCCCTCGACGTAGGCGTCGAGGGACGCGGCCGCCCGGTGGTGAGCCGGAACGTCATGCCGCTTCCCGCCTTTCTCGTGGAGCCGGAGCCAGCCCCGGCTCCCTTGCCCGAAGTAGTCCTGCCGCCGCATCCCCAACACCGCGCTCACCCGCGCGAAGCTGTAGAGCATCACGGAGAGCAGCGCCCGGTCCCGGAGCCCGGCCAGGGCGCCCGTGTCAATCGTCTCGAGGAGCTTCCTCGCCTCCGCCGGCGAGAGGACCGGCGTCGCGCCCTTCGTGACGACGTGCTTCGGGCCCCGGACGGCCGCGGCGGGGTTCAGCGGGAGGACCTGGTTGACGACGAGCCAGTCGCCGAGCATGCGGATCGCGGCCAGGTGCTGCTTGACGGTCGGGACCGACCCGGGGTGCGTCCGGATGTAGGCGGCTACGTGGAGCGGGGAGACGTCGCGCAGCCCGAGCCCCCGCGCCTCGCACCACCCGAGGAATTGCCCCACGGCCCGCCCGTACGCCGCCCGCGTCCTCGCGTTCGCGATCCTTCCGGCGAAGAACTCCAGGAACCGCGCCGTGGCCTGGGGCCCCGCGTTGACGATCACTTGCGGCAGGACGATCTCCCCTCCCCCGTCCGTCGCGACCGCCGGCTCCCCGCCCGCCGGCACCAGAGCCTCCGTCGTCATCTCTTCACCACCTCTCCCCCACCACCGACGCCACGATCGACGAGCGCCTCGAACCGCTCGTAGTCGTTCACGAGCGCGAAAGCCAGCGCGTAGAGCCGCTCCGTCGCGTTCTTCGCCCCGCTGAACCGCACCTCGATCCGGTCCCGCTCGACCGTCACCCCCTCGGGCAGGCTCGCCAATTTCGAGTTGAGGGTCTCGGCGGGCAGCGGCACGCGGATCCCGGTGATCCGGGCTTTCCGGAGCTCGGTCACCAGGCGGGCCCGGCGTTCCTCCTCGCCGCGGAACGCGGCCCGGCCCCGGTGCTTCTTGAGCTGCTGCAGGAGCTTCGTCCGGGGCAGCGTTCTCTGGTTGCCGACGAGCTCGGCCCCGAAGGTCTGCATCAGCGTCGCCGCCCTGGCCTTCGACACGCCGAAGAGCCGCTCGATGTCGCGCCGGGTGAGCAGGGTCCGGTCGAGCTTCTCGAGCTGGCTGATGGCGTCGGGGATGGAGAGCAGCCACCGGGGCTTCGTGGGCACGGTGCAGGTCCTCAGCGCCAGGGAGCCGCCGTACCGTCTGGCGGCGGCGTGAACGGGTTCGCGCGGGCGACATCGCCGGGACGTCGACCCGCCGACCGACGGCGCTGTGGCCCCGCCTGGCCGGTTGTGCGTCCCGCTCGACGTCGGGGCCGGCGACGGGTGTTCCGGGTCGGGTGGAGGCCTCCGTCTCGACGCCGGCGACCGCCGGCGAGACCGAGGCGACCTCGCCGGCTACTACGCCAGCGGCGCTGCTCGGGCGGCCGAGGGGTCATGGCGAGCTCGTCGATGTCGGCCGGCAGACCTCCGGACCCGGCCGGCCCCGACGCGGCCGAGGCGGGTGTTCCGGGGGCGAATAACCCCCGAAGCGCCCGCCTCGATACCCCCGGAGGTCCTGTCTCGATCCCCTTCTGAACCGATCCGGGTCGGTCCCCCGCCGGCCCCCGCCGTTCGGGGTCAACCTCCTGGCGGTGGCCTCCGCGGCGAGAATCTCGGAGAGGGCGGAATCGGCCGCGGATGCGGAAATCGAGGACCTTCTCACTCCAGCGCCAGGACCGCGGCGCGGAGCTCCGTCACGTGCGCCGCCCGGATCGGGGTCGCTCCCGCCGCCGGCGACGTATCCGTCCAGCGTGGGGCCGCCCGCCCCGCAGCCGCGTACGCCGCGGCCAGTGCCTCCCGCAGCTCGAGCAGATGCACGCCCCGGACCGGCGTCACCCCCGCCCGCAGGACCGGGTCCGTCCAGACGAACCGCCCGAAGCCCGTTCCTGCCCGCAGGGCATCGATCCGCGACCGCAGCTCCGTGAAGTGGACGGCCCGGACCGGCGTCACCCCCGGCACGATGGGGTCGTCGGTGAAACGGCGCGCCCCGGTCGGGCCCACCGTCGCTATGAACGTCTGCGTCGCCGTCCCGTTGGAGCCGCCGGCGTCGGTGGCCGTCACCGTCACGGTCGCCGTGCCCTCCCCCATCGGCGCCACCGTCACCGTGCTGCCGAGAACCGCCACCGCCGCCACGGCCCGCGCCGAGGAGGCCGCCTCGTAGGTCAGCCGATCGCCGTCCGCGTCCTGGAACGCGCCTGCGACTCTACCGCCACCGCCGGGCCATCGACCCCCAACGTCAGCGGCGGCAGCGCCCCCAGCGGCTCCGGCGGCCGGTTCACGGAAGGGGCCACCGTCACCGTGAACGCCTGCGCGGCACTCCGACCGCCGCGGTCCGTCGCCGTCACCGAGATCGTCGCCCTGCCAAGACCCACCGCCGTCACCGTCACACGGGCAACCCGCGGCCAGCACGGTCGCCACGTGAGGCGCCGACGACGACACGGCATAGGCCAAGGCGTCACCGTCAGGGTCGACGAACGCCTGCGACACGTCCACGCTGAGCGTGTCGTGCAGGGGCAGTTCGCGATCCGGCAAGATCCCCGTCGTTGTCGGCGACCGGTTGGCGCCAGGGCGGTCCCGCCACAGCGCCACCGCGGGACCGGTGGCATTGAGCACGGCGGCAGCGTCGGCTGGGCCGTCGACATCCATCGAGTCGACGTCAGCGGGCACGCCCATCCGTCCGCCAGGCCGGCTCTCCCGCGGATTGGAATAGCGCATCAGCAGCCTGCAGCTCACTCCGTTGTCGCGGCACTGATTCGCGTTGGACATAACCGTACGCCACCCGCTCTCCGGCAAGGCATCGGGGCCGAACGCCCGCTGGTTCACGTAGCCGTAGCCGGGATACGACGACAATCCCTGCCCCCGTCTAGGGCCCACATTGAGCTCCGCGTACCGGTCGTGGCCCAGTCCCAGATTGTGTCCCAGCTCGTGCACGAAGACCCTGCCGCCGCCCCTCCGTGTGGTCATGGCGAAGGGAGTTTTCCTGAAGGCCACGCCGCGCGCGGTCGATTCTTCGACAATCGGGTGCGCCAAGTCCGCCCCGCCCCGGTTTCGCACGTCGTGGATGCCGTCCATGTAGCCGTCAGACGGATCGCGGAAGCGCCTGACGTCGGTATCGCTCTCGCCGGTCTCTTCGTACTCCACCGCCTCCCTGGCCACCAGCGCGAGGCGCTGGCTCAACCGAGCTGCTTCGAACGCCAGGTTGGTGTCGGCCACCATGAGGTCAATCACCGCCTCGATCGCGCGGGGTCCACCGGCAGCGTCTCGAGCCGCAGGCGTATAGAAGACTGCCAGGTCGATCGTCTCGGGTGCCGACCCACACTGCGCCCCCAGGAAGTCGACCGGCCACGAAAGCCAAGCGGGAGGTACGCAAGCGCGGTACGCAAGCGCGCGTGGCGAAGACGTCGATCTCGTCGAGATGCGAGAGGTTCAGTCCCAACGGAAGCGGCCCGGCAATGCTCCAGTTCTTGGAGAGATCGAGCGACCGAAGGTTGGTCAGACTCTCCAGCCAAGACCGGAAGCGGTCCGGTCACGTTCGCGTGCGAAAGCCCCAGACTCTGGAGGTCGGTCAGGCTGCTCACCCACGTTGGAATCGGCCCTGCCGGGAAGTCGTTGACGCCGAGGTTCAGCCAGCGCAGGTCGCTCAGGCTTTCCAGAGCGGCCGGGATCGGCCCGTCCAGCCGGTTGCTGCCGAGATTCAGCCTCGTCAGGTTGGTCAGGTTACCCAGCTCGGCCGGAATAGTCCCACCGAGGCTGTTTCCGCCCAGATCCAGATCCCGAAGGTTGGTCAGATTGCTCAGCTCGGCCGGGATCGGGCCGGTCAGGTCGAGACCCCCAAGGTTCAGCCGCGCGAGGTTCGTCAGGCGTCCCAGTTCGGCCGGGATCGGGCCGGTCAGGCCCTCGTCTTCGTGGGAGCCGTGCCGTAGCGACAGCTCCTCAAGATTGGCCAGATTCCCCAAACTGGCCGGGATAGAGCCGCTGAACTGGTTGCCGTCGAGCCGCAGAATCTTGAGGTTCGCCAAGTCCGTGAGAACCGCCGGAATCGGCCCCGTCAACTCGTTCTCCGGCAACGACAGCCCCGCGACTCGGCCGTCCGCGTCGGTGGTGACGCCGAACCACGTGTAGAGCGACTCTTCGGACTTCCAGTTGGTGTCGTCGGTCCAGTTGGGGCCTCCGCTCGCGTCGTAGAACGCCACCAGCGTCTCGCGGTCGCCCTCGTGTTCTTCACAGGAGGAAGCCTGGAACATCCCCCGCGCCTCGATCTCCTCACGCCACGCCTGGAACGCGGCGTCGGACGGAACGCAGACCGCGTTCCCGGATGCGTCGAAGCGGTCGAGCTGCGTCAGGTTCGTGAGCGCCAGTGGGGTCTCACCGGTCAGCGCGTTGTTCTGGAGCTCAAGCGTGCGGAGCTCGGCAAGGCCGCCCAACGCGGCGGGGATCGGCCCCGTGCGGTTCGTCTCCCAGAACACCAGCCGTTCGAGACGGGCCAGATTGCCCACCCAGCTCGGGATGGGGCCGGCCTCGAAATCGTTGCCACCCAAATAGAGACCCCGAAGGGCTCCGAGACGACCCAAGTCCGGCATGGTTCCCGTCAGTCGGTTGTACCCGAGTTCCAGCCCGACGAGGTGGGCCAAGTCTCCCAGGATGGGCGGAATCGAGCCGGTCAGCCCGTTGCCGCCGAGATTCAGCCTGCGGACGCGGCCGTCGGCGTCAGTCTCCACGCCGTGCCACTCGCGTAGCGGCGCGTCCGTCTTCCAGTTCGTGCTGACTCGCCACCCGGGGCCGTCGGTCGCATCGTACAGCGCCGCCAGCACCGCACGGTCGCCCGCGTGGTCGTCGCACGAAGCACCGGCGAACCTTCCTCCACGCGCCTCGATCTCCGCCTTCCACCGCCGAAACGCAGGATCTCAAAAACACCAAGCGTGCGTGCTCGACGCCGCCGGGGAGGTCCTCGGGGAACGGGAGTTCGAGCATGGTGGTGCGGGCCTCTCGCAGATGGCGCACTGGCTGCTGTCGTTCGCCGCTGGCGACGCAGGCGAGGTTGGTGTGGCCATCGAGACGCCCAGCGGGCCGGTCGTCGAGAGCTTGATCGAGCACGGCTTCGCCGTCCACTCGATCAATCCCAAGCAGCTTGATCGCTTCCGCGATCGCTTCTCGCCGGCGGGTGCGAAGACGACCGCCGGGATGCGCGGGTGCTGGCCTCGGCGCTGCGGACGGACGCTCACTGTCTTCGGCGGCTTGCGCCTACCGACCCGGCGCTCGTCGAGCTACGCGAGTGGTCGCGCCTGAGCGAGGAGCTGACGCGAGAACGCGTGCGCTTGGCGAATCGGATGCGGCAGCAGCTCTGGCGCTACTACCCGCAGTTCCTTGACGCGGTTGACGACGACGTCGCGGCGCCGTGGGCGCTCGATCTATGGCGAAGCCGCCGACCCCGCGTGCGGGTCAACGGGCTCGCGGGGTGTCCTTGACGCGGGTGTTGAAACAGCACCGCATACGTCGGGTCGATGCCGCGACGCTGCGCGATCGGCTGCGGGCGCAGGCCGTCAAGCTGGCACCGGGCACGGTCGAGGCCGCCACTACGCATGTGCAGCTTCTCGTTGAACGCCTCGCCTTGCTCAATCGCCAGCTCGCTCACGCGGACCGGCAGCTTGACCGTTTGGTGCGGCAACTCGCTGAGGCCGCCCCCGCGCCCGACCCGGACGCGTCGACGGAGGGCGAGCCAGTGCCGCCGAGAGATCTGCCCGACACAGCCGTCCTGCTGTCGCTGCCCGGCGTCGGTACCCGAGTGCTCGCCACGCTTCTCGCCGAAGGCGGCGACGCGGTACGGCGGCGGGACTACGACGCACTTCGTTGCCTGTGCGGGGTGGCTCCGGTCACCCGGCGTTCAGGCAAGAGCCTGCTCGTGACGCAACGACGGGGCGGCCCAAGTCCGACTGCGCGACGCCGTCTTCCATTGGTCTCGCGTCGCCGTCCAGCGTGACCCGGTCAGCCATGGCAAGTACCAGGCGCTACGCGCCCGCGGCCACGGCCACGCGCGCGCCCTGCGCTCAGTGGCCGACCGCCTGCTCGGCGTCGCCTGCGCGATGCTCCGTGACCGCAGCTGCTTCGACCCACACCGTGTCGGGACGCAACTGCGTGAGCCGAGCCTTGAGTCGCAGGTCTTGGCGTCCGGCCCGTGAGCGTCGTGGACGGCCGGGACGCCCCGTCCAGGCCGGGCCGCAAGGCCCACAATTGCCATCCGAGCCGCGGGGCGGACGGGGTGTCACCCTATCCGACCCAACGGGACGGCGCCGAGGTCCGCCGTCCCGAACGGCCGCGCTTGCCCCCCGCCCGGGCTCGCCTCCCCGGTGAGGCGGGCCTGGAAGCATGCCCGCGGCGGACCCGAGGCGCTCGCCACTCACCGGACTTGATCGTGGAGCTCGCCGAGGTAGGCGGCCAAGGTCGCGTCCTCAAGCGGCCGGCTCGGAGCCAAGCGTCGAGGCAGCGGAGCGCCCCGGCCCACGGATATTCGGACTGATGGCGTCCACGGCGAAGCGGAGTGCCGCCGCGCCGTGGACGCCGCGGCCGCGCAGGACAGTCGACCTCGTCGTCGTCGACATGCCCCCGCCGTCGAGGACGGCCCGCCCTCGAGGCGCCCAACGTCGCGGACCTGGTCGTCTAGTCCAGACTCCCGCCGGGCCCCGGGCGGCTGCTTGGTGCTTCGGCACTATCGCGGCGACGGCGAGTCCGCTCGTGTCGCTCTCCACGAGCTGGACCGGCTCGATCCTCTTGCCGCGCCGCGCGGCGGCCGCGGCGCGACTGGCGTCGCCGCAAGGGCATCGGGCGCAACCGGCGACCTCATCCGCTCCGAGATGACGAGGCCGTTCGCCCCGTGCTGAATCCCCCCCGCACTCGCCGGGCTGATTCGTGAGAAAATGAAGAGGCTGGCTGGACCGTAAAGGCCAGACGATCGCTCGCCTCAACTGCGAGCGCGGAACCCTGTCCCGCAGCTGAACGGCAACGCGGGGAGTGTCTGCCAGGATGGCCCTGGTGCTGGAGAGTATCGGCTGGGGCACCGCCGATCACTGGATGCGCATGCAGGCCGCCTACGAACTAGGAGTCTGCGCCGTAGAACGGCGCGGACTCCTGGAGGGTTGGTTGGGCACCCAGCGGAGCCGTCAGGCGACGGTCGGCGGGCCAAGCCCAAGCGCGTCGCCAGCACGAGACCAGCAGGCATTCCGACCGGTCGCCGACCCTCGTTGCTCATGCGGGAGTACTGCCAGCCGTTTCTGTCCCCGAGAGTCCTTTTCTGTCCATGGGAGTCCCATTTGGGAGAGCGTTTTCCCCAACAAAACCGGGGGTTATTGAGGTTCTTGGGTAACCCGAAACGGGTTCGTAGCCAGACGCTCTATCCAGCTGAGCTAAGGGCGCACGGTCGTGGAGCCCTCAGTATAGCAGCTTTCCTGATCCTTCCCGCGCTGCTGCTGGCGTCGACCGGCGCCGCCGCCCAGCAGGCCCTGGCCCCGCAGCCGGCGCGCATCTTCGGTCCGCCGCCCCCCGTCCCCCCCGCCGTGATCGCCCGCGACGCCACCGGCGTGACCGTCCGCGCGGTCCGCATCGACACGCCGCTCCGCATCGACGGCCAGCTCGACGAGGCGGTCTACGACCGCGTCGAGTCGATGTCCGGGTTCATCCAGAACGATCCCGTCGAGGGAGCGCCGGCCTCGGAGAAGACCGAGGTGTGGCTGCTGTTCGACCAGGAACACGTCTACGTCGTCGCCCGCTGCTGGGAGTCGGAGCCGGACCGCGTCATCGCGAGCGAGATGCGCCGCGACAACATCCGCATCGTGCGGGACGACAACTTCGCGTGGTCGTTCGACACGTTCTACTCCCGCCGCAACGGGGTGCTCTTCGAGGTGTCGGCGGTGGGCGGCCGGCTCGACGCCGAGGTCGTCAACGAGTCGCAGCTCAACATGGACTGGAATCCGGTCTACGACGTCGCCGTCAGCCGGTTCGAGGGGGGATGGGCGATGGAGACGGCGCTGCCGTTCAAGTCGCTCCGCTATCCCGGCGCCGGCCCGCAGATCTGGGGGTTCCAGGCGCGGCGAGTCAACCGCTGGCGGAACGAGTCGTCCTACCTCACCCCCCTGTCGGCCGCCCAGAGCCTGCGCGGGCACTTCCGCGCCTCGCTCGCCGCCACCCTCGTCGGCATCGACGCGCCCGAGGCGTCGCGGCTGGTCGAGATGAAGCCGTACGTCATCGGGGACGTCACCACCGCCGGCTCGTCGGGCACGACGACCAACGATCCCGGCGGCGACGTGGGCATCGACGTCAAGGTCGGCGTCACCCAGGGGCTGACCGGCGACTTCACCGCCAACCCCGACTTCGCGCAGGTCGAGGCCGACGAGCAGCAGATCAACCTGACCCGCTTCAACCTCTTCTTCCCCGAGAAGCGCGAGTTCTTCCTCGAGAACCAGGGGACGTTCAGCTTCGGGGGCGGGTCGACGAGCGGCCGGCTCGCCGGCGTCAGCGACACACCCATCCTCTTCTACAGTCGGCGCATCGGCCTCCACCAGACCCGGGAGGTGCCGCTGCGGGCAGGGGGCCGGCTGACCGGCCGGGCCGGCGACTGGACCCTCGGCGCGCTCAACATCCAGGCCGGCGCGCTGCCGTTCGAGGACGAGCCGCCCGCGGACCTGTTCGACGCTCGCGCGCGGGACCCCGAGGACGAGCCGCCCGAGGTCCTGCCGACGAACTTCACGGTGCTGCGGGCCAAGCGCGACGTCCTGCGGCGCAGCAGCGTCGGCGCCATGTTCACCGACCGGTCGCGCCACCAGCTCGGCGACGGGTCGAACTCCGCGTACGGCGTGGACGGCGCCTTCGGCTTCTACGACGACGTCACCATCAACACCCACTGGGCCCGCACCCGCACCGAGGACCTCACCGGCAACGACACCAGCTACCGCGGGCACCTCAACTACATGGGCGACCGCTACGGCGTGCAGCTCGAGCACCTGCTGATCGGCGAGGACTTCCGCCCCGAGCTGGGGTTCGTGCGGCGGCGCGACATGCGGCGCAGCTTCGCCGAGTTCCGCTTCAGCCCGCGCCCCGCCTCGATCCGCGCGGTGCGGCGCTTCGTCGGCACCGGCTCGCTCGCCTACGTCGAGAACCTCGGCGGCGCGGTCGAGACCCGCGAGGCCACCGGGCTGTTCACCGTCGAGTGGGAGAACAGCGACCAGCTCACCGTCAGCGCCATCGACTCGTACGAGTTCCTGCCCCTGCCGTTCCGCATCGCGCCGGACGTCGTCCTCCCCGTCGCCGGCTACGACTTCACCAACCTGCAGCTCGGCTACAACTTCGGCCAGCAGCGCCGCTTCTCGGCCAACGTCATGGCCGAGCACGGCTCGTTCTACGGGGGGACCAAGACCACCCTCGGGATCAGCCGCGGCCGGGTCACCATCACCAACCAGGTCTCGGTCGAGCCGTCGCTGTCGCTCAACTGGATCGACCTGCCCCAGGGCGAGTTCCGCACCGACCTCGTCGGCACCCGGGCCACCTGGACGATGACCCCGCTCATGTTCGCGAGCGCCCTCGTGCAGTACAACTCGCGCCTCGACCAGGTGTCGGCGAACATCCGGTTCCGGTGGGAGTACCGCCCCGGCAGCGAGCTCTTCGTCGTCTACAACGAGGACCGGAACACCGGGCTCGACGGGTTCGGCCGCTTCCCGGTCCTGAACAACCGGGCGTTCATCGTCAAGGTCAACCGCCTGCTTCGGTTCTGAGCTGTTCCCATGCAGTGGAGTCCGCCTGTCTCGACGCCCGATTTCGGCCCCGTGGAACACCAGCCACTCGTACCCGTGGAGGACTCTCCGTCCGTACCGCGACACCTCTCGACTTCGGGTATTCTGTCCTCATGATTCGCCGGATCCAGGCGCTCAACTACCGCTGCCTCCGCTACGCCGACGTCGGCCTGGACCGATTCCATGTACTGGTGGGACCCAACGCCAGTGGCAAGAGCACGCTGTTCGATGTCGTGGCGTTTCTCGGTGACCTGGTCCGGGACGACCTGGAAGCCGCGATAGGAAAACGTACACGCAACTTCCAGGACCTCGTATGGGGGCGGCCGCGGCGCAACATGAGTTTCGAGGTCGCGGCCGAATTCGAAATCCCGGAGGACGTGCGGACCCTGCTTCCGCCCGAGAAGGACTTTCGGTCGTTCCGCTACGAGGTCGCAATCGGCGAGAACGACGGACAGTTGCGCATCGATTCCGAGAGGGGGCTGCTGATATCGGAAACGAAACGCCCTGCTCCCCGGCAGGTCTCCCTGTTTCCCGATCCCCCGGAGGCCCGCGAGACGATTCTCATGGGTGGCGGACGACCGGGGTCGCGGACCATTTTGAGCAAGTCTCACCGCGCTACCGACAACTTCAACGTGGAGGTGTCTCCGGAATCGGGAAAGGGATGGACGACCAGCATCGCCTTCGGCCCCTTGCGTTCGACGCTGCGGAACCTGCCCGAGTCTCCCGCCCGCTTTCCGATGGCGACGCACGTGAAACGCATGCTGGATGCAGGCACGCACTTTCTGTTTCTGGACAGCCTCAAGATGCGCCAGCCCAGCCCACCCGCTCTCGGCCGCCGGCCGTTCTCCTCGGACGGATCCAACCTTCCGTGGATGATCAAGCGGCTGCAGGACGAGCGCGAGGACACCTACCGGGAGTGGTTGGCGCACGTGCAGACCGTGCTGTCGGACCTGAGAGACATCCGCGTCGTGGAACGCGAGGAGGACCGTAGCGTGTACCTGTTGCTCGAGTACACAACGGGTGTGGAGGTTCCCTCCTGGATGGCGTCCGACGGCACTCTGCGTTTTCTGGTCATCACGTTGATCGCCTATTTGCCCTATGAGGGGGGACTGTATTTGCTGGAAGAGCCGGAGAACGGCATTCACCCCCTGGCCCTCCACGCGATATACGACTCGCTCTCCTCGGCTTACGATTCACAGGTGCTCGTCGCGACCCACTCTCCCGCGTTTCTCAAGCTCTCGGACCCACAAGAAGTACTGTGTTTCGCGAAGGACGACGAGGGGGCCACGGATATCATTCACGGCAGGGATCATCCCATTCTCAGGGACTGGCAGGGATCTGTCGACACGGACGCGCTGTTCGCTACCGGTGTGATCGGATGAACCAAGTCGTCAACGCCGTTGACCTGGTCGTGCTCGTCGCGGACAAGGACCTCGAAGAAGCCGTCCAGGCACTGCTTGTACGAACTGGCGACCTCAAGCTCAGGCCCTTCCGATTCGAAGTCAGACGACACCCGAACCGTGATGGCGGATGTCGAACGGGCGCAGCGAACTTCTTGCGGCCATTTCTGCAGCGCTACCGGCGCAGCCTCGTGCTGTTCGACCGCGATGGATGTGGAAGCAGCCGTTCGCGCACGGAAATCCAGCGTGAGGTGGACGCTGACCTGGCGAGGAACGGCTGGGCCAGTCGAACGAAGGCCATCGTCATCGAGCCCGAGCTCGAAGCATGGGTCTGGGGTGACTTGGCACAGGCGTCCAGGACCCTCGGCTGGGGAGAAGATGCCGCCGGTCTCCGTCGCTGTCTGCGCTCCCGGGATCTCTGGGAGCCCCGCCGCCCAAAGCCGTCCGATCCGAAGAAGGCCATGCGGGCGGCGATGGAGTGTGCACCTCCGGGATGTCGGCGGAAGCGTTCGGCGAGGGTATTTCGCGAGATTGCCGGCTCGACGCCCGTGGAGTCCTGTCGGGATCCCGCCTTCAGCGACCTCAGGAGCGTCCTTCGGGCCTGGTTTCCGGCGAAGCGGACATGATCGCTGGACCAATCGTGTCTTCGGCGGATGGCGTCGCGGTACGCGTACGCGAGCTGCCCGGTCTTGGAGCAGTCTGTCTGATGGGCCACGATTCCTCACCGATGCCTCCACCGGCGGCCGGCAGTCCGGCGCTCAACTGCACGGGTCTCGTCAAGCGCTACGGCGACCTGACCGCGGTCGACGGGCTCGATCTCGCGGTGCGCCGCGGCGAGTGCTTCGGCCTGCTGGGGCCCAACGGGGCCGGCAAGACCACCACCATCGAGATCCTCGAGGGCCTGCTGTCGCCGGACGAGGGCGCGGTCGAGGTGCTGGGGACGCGCTGGGGCGCCGACGACGACGCGCTGCGCCAGCGGCTGGGCGTCCACCTGCAGGAGACGCAGTTCGACGAGCGGCTGTCGGTGGCGGAGACGCTCGGGCTCTTCCGGTCGTTCTACCGCGAGGGAAGGACGGTGGACGACGTGCTCGCGACCCTTGGCCTCGAGGCCAAGGCGGACACGTGGGTGGTCCAGCTCTCGGGCGGGCAGCGGCAGCGGCTGGCCGTCGGGTGCGCGCTGGTCGGCGCGCCCGAGCTGCTCTTCCTCGACGAGCCGACGACCGGGCTCGACCCGCAGTCGCGCCGGCAGCTGTGGTCGGTGCTGCAGCGGTTCCGGGCCGCGGGCGGCAGCATCCTGCTGACCACCCACTACATGGACGAGGCGCAGGTCCTGTGCGACCGCGTCGCCATCGTCGACGGCGGCCGCATCATCGCGGAGGGGACGCCGCGCGAGCTGATCGCTTCGCTGGGGGCGGCCCACGTCATCGAGTTCGGCCTGCCGGCCGGGCAGGACGCCGCCCCCGGCGCGCAGGAGCTCGACGCGCGGCTGGCCGCGCTGCCCGGCGTCCGGGGCGTCGGCCGCGATGGGGACCGGTGGCAGCTCGGGGCCGGGGACCTGCAGGAAACGCTGCCGGCCCTGTTGCGCTTCGCCGCGGAAGCCGGGGTCGCGCTCGACTCGGTCACGAGCCACGCCGCGACCCTGGAAGACGTGTTCGTCTCGCTGACGGGAAGGCACCTGCGCGATGTCTGACCACGGCCCCATGCGGCATCCTCCGGCCGCGCCGATCCACGCCGCGACGCTGAAGGCGTGTTCGTCTCATTGACGGGAAGGCACCTGCGCGATGTCTGACCACGGCCCCATGCAGCACCCCCTCGCCGTGCTGACCCTCGCCCGGTTCAAGCTGACGATCCGGGAGCCGGAGATGGTGTTCTGGATCTTCGTCTTCCCCATCCTCATGGCCCTGGCCCTCGGCATCGCGTTCCAGGCCCGCGGGGAGGAGCCCATGCCGGTGGCGGTCAGGGACGCGCCGGGCGCGGCGCCGGTCCTGACCGCGCTGGCGCGGGCCGGCGACCTCGAGGCGTTCGCCGCCCCCGAGGCGGAAGAGCTGGCCCTTCTGCGGGACGGCCGCGCCCACCTCGTGGTGGTGCCCGGTTCGCCGCCCACCTACCGCTACGACCCGGTCCGCCCCGAGAGCCGCCTCACCCGCCTGCTCGTCGACCGGGCCCTGGCCGGCGAGGCCGGTCACGGCCCCGCGCGGGCGGTCCGGACCGAGGAGGTGGCGACGCCCGGCAGCCGCTACATCGACTGGCTCGTGCCGGGCCTGCTGGGCATGAACATCATGAGCTCGGGCATGTGGGGGCTCGGGTTCGGCATCGTGGTGGCGCGGTCGCGCAAGCTGCTGAAGCGCATGGTCGCCACCCCGATGCGCCGCTCGCATTTCCTGGCGTCGCTGGTCATCTCGCGGCTCGCGTTCCTGGGCCTCGAGATGCTCGCGCTCCTCGGGTTCGCCGCCTGGTTCTTCGGCGTCGGGAACGAGGGGGGCTTCGCGGCCCTCCTGGCGGTGGCGCTGATCGGCGCCCTCGCCTTCGGGGGCGTCGGGCTGCTGACGGCGAGCCGGGCCCGCACCATCGAGGGCGTCTCCGGCATCATGAACGTGGTGATGATGCCCATGTTCATCTGCAGCGGGGTGTTCTTCGCGGTGACGAACTTCCCCGACGCGGCCCAGCCGTTCATCCGCGTGCTGCCGCTCACCGCGATGATCGACGCGCTGCGGGGGGTGATGCTGAACGGCCACGGGCTGGCCGGCATCGGCGCCGAGCTCGGCATCCTGGCCGGCTGGGGCGTGGCCTCGTTCGTGGTCGCGCTTGGCGTGTTCCGGTGGCAGTGAGGCGATGGCCACCGCGGTCACGCGGGTAGCACGGGTAGAATGGGGCCGTCAGTGCAGATTGCCCGGAATCACGGACGGGAGCCTGGATCATGAACGCAATGCACACCGCAGTCCGTTGGCTGTCGGCGGCGGCCGTCGTCGCGGCGGCCTTCGTCTCGCACCCCGCCGCGCAGTCCGGCGACGACTTCGTTCCCGTCACCGACGCCATGCTCGAGGACCCGGCCGACGGCGACTGGCTCATGTGGCGACGCACCCTCGACGGCTGGGGGTACAGCCCCCTCGACCAGATCGACCGCGGCAACGTCGGCGACCTGCGCATGGTGTGGACGCGCGCCCTCGCCCCCGGCAGCCAGCAGGGCACGCCCATCGCCTACGGCGGCGTCCTCTACATGCCGAACCCGAACGACGTCATCCAGGCCATCGACGCGGTGACCGGGGACCTTCGCTGGGAGTACCGCCGCGACCTCCCCGACGACATCGACGACTACATCCGCGGGCTCGTCAGCGTGAACCGCAACATCGCCATCCACGGCACCCGCATCCTCGACACGAGCAACGACGACTACATTTACGCCCTCGACGCCCGCACCGGCGAGCTGGTGTGGGAGACGGAGATCCTCGACTACACCGTGAACCCCGCCCGGCACTCGTCGGGCCCGATCACCGCCGGCGGCAGGGCGTTCTCGGGACGCAGCTGCCGCCCGTGGGCGGGGCCCGAGGCCTGCGTCATCGTGGCCCACGACGCCGAGACCGGCGAGGAGCTGTGGCGCCGGCGGCTCGTGCCGGCCCCCGGCGAGCCGGGCGACGAGACGTGGGGCGACGTGCCCTACGAGGACCGCGTGCACGTGGGGTCGTGGACGGCCCCCAGCGTCGACCCCGAGCTGAACCTCGTCTACGTCGGCACGTCCGTCACTTCGCCGGCCCCCAAGTTCCTGCGCGGCGGCATCGAGAACACGCACCTCTACCACAACTCCACGCTGGCCCTCGACGCCGACACCGGCGAGATCCGCTGGTACTACCAGCACCTGAACGACCACTGGGACCTCGACCATCCCTTCGAGCGGCTGCTCGTCGACACCGCGGTTGCCCCCGACCCCTCGGCCGTGAGCTGGATCAACCCCGGCCTCACGACCGGCGAGACTCGCAGGGTGGTGACCGGCATTCCCGGCAAGACCGGCGTCGTCTACACGCTCGACCGCGAGACCGGCGAGTTCCTCTGGGCCACCCCGACGGTGCCCCAGAACGTCATCACCGACATCGACGGCGCCACCGGTGCGGTCACCCCCAACGGCGAGATCGTCTTCACCGCCGAGGGCCAGGAAGTGCTGGCGTGCCCGAGCTGGTTCGGCGGCAAGGACTGGGAGGCGGGCGCCTACAGCCCCCTGACCAACACGATGTACATGCCCCTGCGCAACGTCTGCGCGCGCATGCTCGCCTCGACCGACGCCGGTAGCCACTACGCCCTCGCCGTCCGCAACCAGATCGCGCCGGGCATGGACCAGGTCGGCACCGTGCAGGCCATCTCGGCCGAGACGGGAGAGACCCGCTGGCTCCACTCGCAGCGCTCGGCCACCATGTCTCTGGTGGCGACCGGCGGCGGCCTGGTGTTCGGCGGCGACGTGAACGGGCGGTTCCGGGCGTTCGACCAGGAGACGGGCGAGGTGTTGTGGGAGATCAACCTCGGCTCGGCCGTGACGAGCTTCCCCATCAGCTACGCGGTGGACGGGCGCCAGTACGTGGCGGTCGGCACCGGCTCCGCCGGCACCGCCTCCGGCTTCCTCGGGCTGACGCCGGAGCTGAGGCCCAGCGCCGGGAACAACCTGTTCGTGTTCGCTCTGCCTGAGTGACCAGTGGTTTCCGTCAGGGTCCAGCGCCATGCTGGCTTCCACCTCGAACACCACGAAGTTGCGCACGACGTCGAGGAGGACGGCGCGGCGGCCGAGCGAGCGGGGCGGCGTGGTCTGGCACACCCAGGGGTCGGGCAAGAGCCTGACCATGCTGTGGCTGGCCCTGAAGCTGCGCCGCGGCGAGGCCCACGAGCAGCCGGCGGTGGTCATCGTCACCGACCGCACCAAGCTCGACCGGCAGATCGCCGGCGTGTTCGAGGCCTGCGGGTTCCCGAACCCCGAGCGGGCCGACAGCGTGCGCGACCTGCGGGGCATCCTGGAGCACCCGACGGGCCGGACGGTGATGACGACCATCACTCCGCGGACGCGATGAGCGTCACAAGAACAGCGCGATGAAAAGGAGAAAGCTCACCCTCTGGCTGGGCGGCGCCGCTGTCCTGATCCTGCTTCTCGTCTTCACCGGCGGGAACGACGAGTCCGAGGTCGAACGCCTTGCCGGCGTGCTCGACCTCCAGCCCGGCGACACGGTGGCCGACGTCGGCGCCGGCGACGGGTGGCTGAGCATCGAGATGGCCGCCGTGGTCGGCGAGTCCGGCCGGGTGTTCGCCACCGAGCTGTCGGCGGACGGCCGCGACGCCATCCGGGCCGCCGTCGCCGACGCCGGGCTCGACAACGTCACCGTGGCCGAGGCCGGCGAGCGCGAGACGAACCTCGCCCCGGAATGCTGCGACGCCATCTTTCTGCGTCGCGTCTATCATCACCTGACCGACACGGCGGCCATGAACGCCAGCTTCCACGCCTCGCTCAAGCCCGGCGGCCGCCTCGCCATCGTCGAGCTCGAGTTCAACGGCCTCCTGCGCCCTCTCCGGGGATGGCCGCACTGGACCGACGACGCGCAGGTGGTGGCAGAGGTCACCGCGGCCGGCCTGATCCATGTCGAGACCTTCGACTGGCCCCTCGGCGCCCACTACGCGGCCGTGTTCCGGAAGCCGCGATAGCCGCCGGGGCGGCGCCGTCTCCACGACCGCACCGGACACCGGCAGCGAATGGCAGGGGGACTCCGGGACGGGAGCCGCCGATCGAACGAAGGCGGCCGGCGGCGTTCCGCCGGTCGCCCCCCGCTCAGAAGCGCGACGCCTTGATCCAGGTGTCCGACCGCGCCCAGCTCGCCTCGAGGTCGGCGTCGACCGCCGCGTCGGTGCGGCCCTGCGCCTCGACCGCGGTCTTCAGGCCGAGCAGCGACCAGCCGTTGTGGGGGTGGTCGGCGAGCTCGTCGCGGTACACCTGCTCGGCCTCGGCGTGACGATCGAGCTCGAGCAGGAGGGCGCCGAGCCAGTGCCGGGCCGCGAACGGCAGCGGCTCGGGCTCGTCGTAGACGAGCGCGTCATCCAGCTCGACCGCGCGCTCGAAGGCGGCGACCGCCCCGTCGGTGTCGCCCCGCTCGTGCAGCAGCTCGCCCTCGAGGATGCCGGCCACGACGCCGAGCAGCCTCTCGGCCGGATGGAACCGCATCTGGGCTTCCGAGGTCTCGGCCAGGTGCTGCACGCGCTTCAGGTAGACCTCGGCGAAGTCGGCGGCGCCCGTGCGCAGGTGAGCGTAGCCCTGGGCGAAGTCGTACAGCCCGGCGGAGACCTCGTTCTCGGGCCGGTCGGTCACCGCCAGCACCTCTTCGAAACGCCCGAAGCGCAGCAGCGTCAGCACGTGGTGCACGCTGTCGCCGGTCAGCCGGTGGTAGTCCTTGCCGGCCTGGACGGCGACGGCGCCCTGGCCGTCCATCGACGCGGCAAACAGCAGCATGTGCAGGTTGTGGGTCGGGTAGATGGCCACGCCCTCGCCGTTGCCGTCGGCCGCCTTCAGGTCCGAATGCCACGCGCGGATGTTGGCCCGCACCCCGTCGGCCCACCGGCCGATCTCGTTCCAGGTGTGCGACGGCATGTGGTTGATGTGGCTCGCGCCGGGGATGGCGGTGCCGAGGTACTCGGCGCACGCCGCCGCCTTGCCCGGGTCGACCGTCGACTCTGTCGCGTGGATGTAGAGGTGGCAGGCGCCGGGGTGCTCGATGTCGCGGGCGAGCACGCCTTCCAGCACGCCGTGCAGCCGCTGGACGTTGGGGTCGTTCAGGTCGCGGGTGCCCCGGCGCGGCTCGAGCAGGAACAGCGCGTCGCCGTAGAGGGACGCGGCGTCGAGGTCGTCGGGGTAGCGCTCGGAGAGCGCCTTCATCGCCTCGGCGTAGGCCTCGTCCTGGTCGCGCCGCTTCGCCACGTCGAAGCTCTCGACGTAGCGCACCGACAGCGCGTCGATGTAGTCGCGCTCGCGGGCGGTGCCGTGCCCCTCCGCCGCGAGGGCCATCGCCTTCTGGAGCGCGGCATACGCGTGGGGCGCCTCCGGCGGCCGCATCGGTCCGTTGAGGTAGGAGCCCCAGGCCCAGGCCTCGCCCCAGTAGCAGATGGCGCAGTCGGGGTCGTTGGCCCACGACTGGCGGAACGAGCGAACCGCGTCGACCTTGGCGAAGGCGTACATCAGCTGCATGCCCTGGTCGAAGAACTGCTGGGCCTCGGCGTTGTTCGAGGAGATCGGGAAGGAGTAGGGTCCGAGCGCGCCGGGCTGGTAGGGAATCGCCTCCCGGTACGGCTCGGGCAGCTCCGGCCCCTCCTGGGCGGCGATTGGGGTCACCGCCAGCGCCCCCGCAATCAGCGCCGCGGCCATGACACGGATGCCGCGCCAAGTCGATTTCGTCATGCTCTTCCAGCCTCCTCCGAATCGGTTGTGCGTCTGGCGATCATACGGGACGGGACCGGCCGGCGTGAAATCGCGGCCGGGTGCGCAGGAGCGCGGTCTGCACCGGCACGGCGCTTGCCGGAATCGGCCCGGCCGTCGCCGGGTCACGGCGGCGCTCCCTGCCCTACACGGACACTTCGGGGACGTCGCCGTCGACGATCAGCTCGGGCTCGGTCGCGGCGCGGATCTCGTCGACGGACACGCCGGGCGCCCGCTCGATCAGCCGCAGCCCGTCCGTCGTGACCTCGATGACCGCGAGCGAGGTGACGAGCCGGTTGACGACCCCCTTGCCGGTCAGGGGCAGGCTGCACTCATCGAGGATCTTCAGGTCGCCCCGCTTCGACACGTGGTCCATGACGATGAGCACCCGCTTGGCGCCGCTCACCAGGTCCATGGCCCCGCCGGGCCCCTTGACCATTGCGCCCGGGATCATCCAGTTGGCGAGGTCGCCGGTCCGCGAGACCTGCATGGCCCCGAGAATCGCGAGGTCGATGTGCCCGCCGCGGATCATCGCGAAGCTCTGGGCGCTGCTGAAGTAGCTGGCCCCGGGCACCGCGGTCACCGTCTCCTTGCCGGCGTTGATCAGGTCGGCGTCGATCTCGTCGTCGGTCGGATACGGACCGATGCCGAGCAGGCCGTTCTCGCTCTGCAGCTTCACGTCGACGCCGGCCGGGATGTAGTTCGCGCACAGGGTCGGCATCCCGATGCCGAGGTTCACGTAGTAGCCGTCCTCGATCTCGCGGGCGGCGCGGGCCGCCATCTGCTCGCGGTTCAGTGCCATCGTCAGTCTCCGGAACGGGACAGCGTAGCAACCGGGCTTCCGAGGCGTCAACCGGCGGGCGGGCCGCCTGACGGTCAGCTCACGAATCCGTTGTGCACCCGGCGGGCCCGCGAGGGACCGCCTGACCCTCCTCATCCCAATCCGGCTTGCGCCCGCGGTGCCTTGCCTGGCCGGGGCGAGCACCTTGCGGGCACATCAGCGCGGGCGCCCGCCCCGGAGGGTCGCCTGCCGTCGCTTCCCGCTCCGTTCTACCGGGAGTCCGCACCGGTCAGGAATCGAGGTCGCGGCCTCGCGCGGCGAGCGCCCTGATCTGCCCGTCGACACCTACCCCGCCAGGTCGACGAGTACCGCGGTGTACATGCGCAGGTTCAGCCGCAGGCGGTCGACGGTCATGAACTCGTGGTCGCTGTGGCCGGTGTAGGGCTCGTCGGGCATCGCGGGGCCGAAGTTGACGCCGTTGGGCAGCAGCCGGGCCTGGGTGCCGCCGCCCACCGAGATCGGCCCCGGCGCGGGCCGGCCGGTGTAGTGGCGGAACACGTCGAGCAGCACGGGGACGTGCGGCGCCGAGTGCACGTAGTAGGGGTCGCCGATGTCGGTGGTCCAGTCGAGGGGCAGGCCGGTCTGCCGCCGCCAGCCGTCGAGGGCGGCGCGGACGGTCTTCTCCACCGCCGGCCCCGTCCGCCCGGCGGGGCGGCGGACATTGAGGGCGGCGACGAGACCCCCGCCGTCGGCCGGGGTCAGGGTCGCGAACGTGAGCGTCAGGCGACCCATGACCTCGTGGGCGTAGGCGAGGTCGCCGAAGCGCTCGGCGTGGTGCCCGGGGCCGACGAGGTCGTCGATGAAACGCACCATGGTTCCCGCCGCGGTCGGCGGCCACGGGTGGCGGCCGAGCAGGGCCGCGAGCTGGGTGATGGCGTTTCGCCCTGTCCACGGGGCGGACGAGTGGGCGGCGACCCCGTGGGACCGGATGCGGATGACGTCGCCGTCGCGATCGATCTCGAACCAGCCGGCCTCGGCCCCGGCGGCGTCGCGCTCGAGCGCGGCCGACAACCGCTCGTCAGCGCCGGCGACGACCGCCTCGGCGGAACCGGGAACCTGCGAGAGATAGCCGCCGCCGGTGAACGACGCCAACCGGGGCGCCCCTCCGGCGCCCCCCGGGCCGTCGCGCAGGGTGACGCGGATCGCCCCGGCGCCGAACTCGCCGGTCACCACCGGGTACAGGGCGTCGAACGCGACGTTGAGGGGCGGAGGGGTCCACCCGGCGAGGAACTCGCGGAACGGGGTCCAGTCGGACTCTTCGGCGAGCGACACGATGAGCTCGACGCGGCGGCGCCCGGGCAGGCCCTCGTCGCCGAGCGCCCTCAGGCTGTAGAGCGCGGCGGCGACGGCCCCCTTGTCGTCCTCGACCCCGCGCCCGAGCAAACGGCCCGGCTCCGAGTCGCGGTCGAGGGTGAACGGATCGGTCTTCCAGGCCGCCGCGTCGGCGGGGCGCACGTCGGCGTGGGTCAGGATGCCGAGGCGGTCGGGCGACCGGCCGAGCCCCAGCACGAGGGCCGCCCCGTAGTCCTCGAAGTCCAGCCCCAGCCGGGCCGCGGCGTCGGCGAGATAGCCCTTGAGGCGCAGGAACTCGGGGTTGCGGGCGTTGGGCACCCCGTCTTCGACGACGGTGCGGAACGCGACGAGATCGGCCAGAGTGTCGACGACGGCGTCGAAGTACGCCGTCACCGCGCGAGCGGCGGCGGCGCGCGCGAGCGGGGACGGCGCGGCGTCCGGGAGCGCGGTCGTGGCATCGGTCATGGGCACCCGGGCTTCGATACCGCCGGCGGCGGACCATCGTGCGGAACGTCGGAGATTATGTGCCGAACCGAGTGGAGTAGGATCTGCCGTTCGCTGTCGACCGCAACGGGCACGGCGGCGCCCGGGCGGAAACGATGACATCGCGAGAGGACGCCGTGCCGTCTGACCACCCCGACAGGACCGCGCACGACGCCCCCGAGTCGGCGATGTTCCGCCGCATCTGGGCCATCGCCTGGCCGACGCTGCTCTACAACGTGCTCGAGCTGAGCCTCGGGGTGGCCGACCTCCTGATGGTGCGGGGGCTCGGGCACGAGGCGACGGCGGCGATCGGGCTGACCCGCCAGATCGCGTTTCTCCTGGAGGCGTCGGCGCTGGCCGTCGCCACCGGGGTCATCGCGCTGGTCAGCCAGGGGGTCGGGGCCGACGACCGCCGTCAGGTCGAGGGCGTGATGCACCAGGGCACGCGCCTCGTGCTGCTGCTGAGCCCGCCCATCACCCTGGTGGGCTACCTGTTGAGCCGGCCCCTCCTCGTGGCGATGCAGGCGGACGAGGCGGCCCTGACCCACGCCGTCCCCTACCTGCACATCTACTTCCTCGGGACCGTGTTCCTGTGGGGGACGGTCATCCCCGCCGCGATCTTCCGGGGGACGGGCGATGCGAAGACGCCCCTCAAGCTCGCCACCGTCGTCGCCGTCCTGAACGTCCCCCTGAACTACGTGTTCATCTTCGGGGCCGGGCCGTGGGCGCCGATGGGGGTCGCGGGGGCGGCGGTGGGCACGGTGGCGGCGCGGGCCATCGGCGCCGGCCTCTACCTGGCGCTCCTGACCCGCGGCACCCGGTACGGCCGGGTCCGATTCCGGCCCCTGCTGGGGCTCGACTGGCCGCTGATCCGGCGCATGCTGAGAATCGGGATGCCCCCGGCCCTCGCCGGCATCGCCCGCAACGGGGCCCGGGTGGTCTACCTGGGGCTGCTGGGGGCGGGGGCGCTGGGGGCTTCGATGCACGCGGCGGCGGGCGTCGGGCTGCAGGTGCGGCTGGTCAGCGTGCTGCCGGCCCTGGCGTTCCAGATCGCCACCGCCACCTTGGTGGGGCAGGCCATCGGGGCGGGACAGCTCGACCGGGCCGAGGCGCTGGGGCGGCGCAGCGTGCAGCTGCTGTCGCTCATCATGGCCGGGGTCGTGGCCCTGACGTTCGCGTTCGCCCGGCCCCTCGCGGCCCTGTTCATCGCCGACGCCGAGGTCGTGCCCCTCGCCGCGACGGTGCTGCGATGGTTCGCGGTGGCCCAGCTCTTCAGCTCGGTGAGCATCTGCGTGCAGGGCGCGCTGACCGGCGCGGGGGACACGAAGCCCATCCTGACCTACACGATGGTCACCCAGTGGGGGCTGCTCCTGTCGCTGACGTTCATCGCCCTGGTCGTGTTCGGCTGGGAGCCGGAAGGGCCGTTGGCGGCGTGGGTCGCGGCACCGCTGGTGCAGCTCGTCCTGATGCAGCGGCTGTTCCGGTCCGGGCGCTGGAAGCAACGGCGCCGGAGCTGACGCCCGCACTCGACCGACGGCGTCCCTCGCACCGGCGCCCTGCGTTCAGCGCGTACTGGTGCGACCGGATCTTTCCCCCCGAGCCCTGGAAGCGCCGCCACCGGGGCCGAATCCCCGTCCGTCGCTTCGATCCCGGTACGGTTGACCCAGGCCCCATCCGGGGCAAGGGGGCATCGCCAATGTTCTGGTACGACAAGGACACTCGAACCCCGATGGCCTTGCGGTCATCGCGGGTTCGAGTGTGGAGCCGGCCAGCCCGCCAATCGTCGCCGCGGGAGTCTCGCCCCAGCGAAACTCCCAACGCGACCTCAAGGCCGCGCAACGGCCTCCGCTTGGCGACCGACCAACCCTGCCGGCAGTCTGCAGTGTTCTACGGCGCAGACTCCTAGGCGGGTGCGACGTTCTCGGCGCGGGGACCCTTCGGGCCCTGGCCGAGCGTAAACGTCACGCTGTCGCCTTCGCGCATCGAGTCGAATGGCGTGCTCGTGCACGCGGACTGGTGGAAGAAGTACTCGACGCCATCGGGCGCGGCGATGAAGCCGTAGCCGTTGGCCGTGATGCGCTTGATCGTGCCGGTCGTGGATTCCATGCGTGAGTCCTTTGAGTATAGTCGGCCCGAAAATGGGCCGTGGACGCGCCGAGGGGTTCTCGTCGAGGCGCGGTCAAGTAGACGACGACAGTACGCCTGCCTCCTCATGAGGCCGCGCGCCCCAACCCCGGCCGCCGACAATCCCGAAGGCCAGGCTCCGAGAATGCACCATAATTCTACCCTGAACGACCCTCACGAGTGCGCCCGTCGCATCGTCGAGGCGCTCGAGGCTCGCGGTTGTGGCCGTCGGACGGCGCCGGCGACCGTCACCGACCCGGATGCTGCGCGCGGTAGTCCCAGGCCTCGGGGTCGCCGACCCACTGGTCGATGCCGCGCTCGCATCGGACGCGACCCGCGGCGACGGTCTCGCGGAGAATGCGCTCGTTCTCGCCGAGACGGCCGCGGTCACCCTCGCCGTGGTGGAGATGACAGGCCAGGGCCACCCCGCGCAGGTTGCGGCGCAGGCGGCCGTGGTTGCCCAGCCGCACCGCCAGCTCGTTGTCCTCGCGCCCCCAGCCCCACATCGCCTCGTTGAAGCCGTTGACGGCCAGCAGATCCCGGCGCCAGAAAGCCTGATGGCAGCCGCGGACGGTCATCGGGTCGCGGTGCGGGGGGTTGAGCAGCCGCGCCGCGGCGAACGGCAGCCGCGCGAGCCTTGCCCGCCTCCGAACGCCGCGGCTGAACACCGAGGGCCACCAGCCCGGCCGCCGGGTCATGACCGCGCTCGCCCCCGGCCCCAGCGGTATGCGCGACCCCTGGCAGAAGCAGGCCGGCTCGCGCAGCCGGCCGTGGTCCTCGACGCACCGCGGGTGGCACACCATGTCGCCGTCGAGGCTGACGATGTAGTCGCCGGCGGCCCGGGCCATCGCCTTGTTGCGGATGGCGCCCAGCCGGAACCCCTCGTCGGGATGCCAGACGTGGTGCAGCGGGCAGGGGCCGGCCGCCTGGTGCCGCTCGACCACGGCGCGCGTCTCGGGCCCGCTGCCGTCGTCGGCCACGATGATCTCCAGGGGGACCTCGGTCTGCCGCCGCAGTGCGTGGAGGCAGGCGTCGAGGGCGGCCGGCCAGCTGTAGGTGGCGACGACGACGGAGACGGTCGTCATGGACGGCCCCACGGGTTCGCGACCCGCCGATCTCCGCGACCGGCGACGACGGAGACGGTGGTCATGAACGGCTGGCGTCCCGATACAGCTCGTAGAGCCGCAGGCGCTTCATCACCGTGCTGTGGACGGTGATCCAGGCCGCGATGACGCCCGGCCAGCCGTCGAGCACACCGCGGCGGAGCACGAGGTCGCGGAACAGGTACGCGGGCAGCGACAGGAACGTCCCCAGCAGCCTCGGCTTCCTCCCCCGCTCGAACGCCTGCCTGGCCCACAGGTCGATGTAGCGGCAGGCCTTCTCCTGGTGATGGGCGACGCTGGCGTAGCTGTCGTGGACGAGCGACGCGGTCAGGCGGTGGGTGCGGCATCCGGGCGCCGGTTGCAGGCGCTCGTGCACCTGGTCGGGCGTCCACGCCGCGCGGCCCTTCCGGTAGCAGCGCCAGATGAAGTCGCGCGCGAACGGGCGGTAGTGGTTCATCGTGCGGCCGCAGTAGCGGGTGCGCCGCGACAGCTGCAGGGCGTCGGCCCGCTCCAGCAGTCCGGGCAGCTCGTCGCGGCACTGCCGCTGAAGCTCGTCGCTCATCCACTCGTCGGCGTCGAGCATCAGGATCCACTCGTGCGCGGCGTCCTCCTCGGCCCGCCGCCGCATGGGCCCGAAGCCCAGCCACTCGCGGTCGACCACGGTCGCGCCGTGCGCCGCCGCCACCGCCGCGGTGCCGTCGGTGCTGCCCGAATCGACGACGATCTTCTCGGCCGCGAAGGGGACGCTGTCGAGGCAGCGGCCGATGGCCGCCTCCTCGTTCCTGGCGAGCACGATCAGCGAGAGCGGCAGGACACCGTCGGAAGCCTCATCCAATGGCGGCAGCCCCATCGCGTCACTCGACGTTGTGGTAGGGGGGCCGGTGCTCGACGTAGGCCATCCACATGCAGTCCAGCATGGTCCACAGCACGTCGAGCTTGAACTGCAGCACGTCGAGCATCGCCGCCTGCTGCTCGCGGGTCCGGCAGTAGTCGAGGGTGATGTTCAGGCCGTGCACGACGTCGCGGCGGGCCTCGGAGAGCCGCTTGCGGAAGTAGTTGTACCCCTGCTCCGAGATCCACGGATAGTGCTGCGGCCAGTTGTCGAGCCGACGCTGGTGGATCTTCGGGGCGAAGAGCTCGGTCAGCGACGACCCCGCCGCCACCTGCCACGGCTGCCGCCGCGCGAAGTCGACGTAGGCGTCGATGGCGAACTTCACCCCCGGCAGCAGATGGGTGTGGGCCCACAGGTCGTCGCGGGAGAGGCCCACCGCCTCGCCCAGCTGCAGCCACGCCTCGATGCCGCCCTCGGCCCCGCCCTCGCCGTCGTGGTCGACGATGCGCTTGACCCACTCGCGCCGGACCTCGCGGTCGGGGCAGTTCGACATCAGCGCCGCGTCCTTGACGGGAATCGAGACCTGGTAGTAGAAGCGGTTCGCCACCCACCCCCGGATGGCCGGCCGGTCGAGCTCGCCGGCGTGCATCCGGACGTGGAACTCGTGGTTCACGTGGTAGTACTTCTCCTTCGCGCGCAGCCTCCGCTCGAACTCCTCGCGCGACCACGGTGTCGTCTCGACGTCGTTCACCTGCTCGGCCTCCCGGGTTCCGCTGGTGGCGTCAGGCTAGCACGATCCGGCCGGGGCTGTCTCCGGGCCGCGGCGCCGCCGGCCGGAGCCCTTGCATTTTTTTCTTGCGCGGCCCTGTCGGCCTGTGTATAGTCTGTTTTTCCGGTTGACCATTTCTTGACAGAAGGAGCGAGAACATGACCTGGACCAAGCCCGAGATCAGAGAGATCGCCCTCAACATGGAAGTGACTCTCTACGTCACCGCTCGCTAGACCGGGCGGAGCGCCCTCGCGGCGCTCCCGTTCGCGTCTTGGGGTATACGGCGTTCTCTGGTCTCGAACCAGGGATTAACGTGTTCCCCGGTTCTGTTGGCGCGTGCGCGGCCTTGCTGCGCACGCGCTGTCTTTTTGTACCGACATCTTCTCCGGACCGGCTCTCACGCCCGGCCCTCGCGGCGCCGCAAGGGCGCTGCCCGCGGGTCGCCGTGGGCGCTCGCCGTGGGTGCGTCTCCGGACACGAGCGGCTCGTCGAGCACGCCACAGGATCGATCGCACGCCTGCGACGTGATGGAAGACGGCGACACGTCGCCCGCCGTCCATCCGGCGCGTCGTCGGGTTCCTGAGCGTCCACCTGCCGGCGCCTACGGCGCCCCATGTGCGGGCGACCCTACGAGATCTTCAGCTTGTTTCCTGAGCGACCACCTGCCGGCGCCTACGGCGCGGACCCGGGCGACAGCGCGAAGGTGACGATGGTGTCGGTCGCGATGACCGTCACGTACTGCCGGCCGTTCACCGCCCAGGTCATCGGGCTCGACCGGATCGGCCGCGGCGCGTCGTACCGGAACAGCTCTTCGCCGGTGCCGGCGTGGAACGCGTAGAACGCGCCGTCGTCGGCGCCCTGGAACACGAGGTCGCCGGCCGTCGCGAGGTTGCCGCTCGCTCCGATGTGGGTGAGGGCGGGGAACACCTGCTGCCACGCCTCCTCCCCGCTCGCCGGCTCGTAGGCGGTCAGGGTGGTGGTCGGCGTGAAGGAGGGAACCCGGCTGATCTCTTCGAAGTTCCCGTTGTGGCCCAGCCCGTGCGGCCCCGGCCGGAGGCTGTCGCCGAGGGGCTTGACGATCATCGAGACGGCGGCGTTCTTGCCGGTGACGTAGAGCAGGCCGGTCCGCGGGCTGAACGCTGGCGAGCCGAAGCTCGAGCCGCCGTGGGCGACGATGAGGTGCTCGTTTATCGAGTACGGCGTGTACATCTGGCGCGTCTGCGCCTGCAGCTCGGGGTCGTCGAGGTGCACGAACGTCGCGCAGAACGGGGTCATGGGAACGCCGCGCGCATTGTGCGGAATCGGCTGGGTCGGGTAGACCACCTCGCCCGGCACGTCGGTCTCGGTCGGGACCCGCGTCTCCACCATCGGATTGATGGGCTCGCCGGTCTCGCGGTCCCACAGATAGAGCAGGCAGTTCTTGCCGGCCGAGCCGACCCCCTTGATCGTCTCGCCGTTCCGGGTGACGTCGAAGAGCACCGGTCCGGTGACGTGGTCCCAGTCCCAGAGGTCGTGGTGGATGGCCTGGTAGTACCACCGCAGGGCGCCCGTCTCGAGGTCGAGGGCCATGGTGGCATTGGTGAACAGGTTGGCCCCGGGGCGGGCCGAGCCGTCGTAGTCGGGCGACGGGTTGCCGGTGTTGAAGTAGACGAGGCCGAGCTCGAGGTCGATGGCGGGCTGGGTCCACACCCCGCCGCCGGCCATCTGGCCGTCGCCCCACGTGGCGCGGGCAATCTCCCACCCGTCGTCCTGCGGGCGCTGGGGGATGGTGTTGAACACCCAGTCGATGGCCCCGGTCTCGGCGTCGGTGGCGATGACGAGGCCGCCGGGGATGTGGTTCTCCGAGTTCGACGTGCCGAGGTACAACGTCCCGTCGTGGTACGCGGGCGCGCTCGTGATGCGGTAGCCGATGTTGTGGGGATCGAGGTCCGGCGGGTAGGCGTCCGGATACTTGGCCTGCAACGCCAGGGCGACGACCGGGAGCACCCCACCGTCGCCGTACGACTCGACGAGCTCGCCGGTGCGGGCGTCGACCGCCACCAGGTTCGGCCCGGTGTAGGCGTAGATCTTCCCGTCCGCCCAGGTCGGCCCGCGGGAGCGGCTCTGCCGGGCCTCGTCGAGCTCGAGGGTCCACACCGACTCGCCGGTCGTCGCGTCGACGGCCACGACGCTCGCGCCGGCGTGCAAGTACATCAGGCCGTCGACGACGAGCGGCGTCACCTGGGCGACGTTGACCCCGGCCGGCACCGCCACCGACCACAGCTCGGTCAACCGCCCGACGTTCGCCGTGTCGATCTCGTCGAGGGCCGAGTAGCGGCTGTTCGCGAGGTCGAGGTTGTGGCTCGTCCAGTTGGTCTGGCCGCCCGCGGTGATGTCGGGCGGCGCCGCCCCGCGCGTCGTCCGGCCCTGCGCCTCGGCCCCGCCGGCGGACGCCGCGCCGATTGCGAGCACGACCAGGACCGCCGCCAGCCCCTGCACGCGGTTGCCTGCCGTCATCGGTCACCTCCCGGTCGGTTACAGCGCGATGTCCATGCCATCGTACGCGATCTCGATGCCCGCCTCGACGAGGGCCGCGTGCTCGGCCGACTGCTCGTCGAGGATGGGGTTGGTGTTGTTGATGTGGATGACGATCTTCCGCGGGCAGTCGAGCGACACCAGGGTCTCGACCATGCCCCCGGCCCCCGACTGGTTCAGGTGCCCCATGTCCTGCGCCCGCTTGTCGCTGATGCCTTCGCGCGAGAGCTCGTTGTCGGTCCACACCGTGCCGTCCACGAGCAGGCAGTCGGCCTCCTCCATGTAGCGCCGCACGTGCGGCTCGATCTCGCCGAGGCCCGGGGCATAGAACAGGTTGCGGCCGGTCGCGGTGTCCGCCACCCGCACCCCGATGTTGTTCCCGGGAATCGGGTTGTGGCGGTGGGGCGAGTACGGCGGCGCCTCGCTCTTCAGCGGCACCGCGGTGAACAGGAGCCCGTCCGCCCTGGGAATCGCGAAGGGCGTCTCGTCCAGCCCCACCTCGTGCCAGTTCACGCCCTTGAAGTGCGACAGGACGTTGAAGAGCGGGTAGCCGGTGGTGAGGTCGTCGTGGACCACCCGCGTGCAGTAGATGTTCCACGCCTCGGTGTGCTCGCGCAGCACCACGAGGCCGGTCGTGTGGTCGACCTGCGAGTCGACGACGAGGATGGCGCAGATCCCGGTGTCGCGGACCGCGCGCCCCGGCTGCAGCGGCGGGAACGAGGCGAGCTGCTGCCGGATGTCCGGCGACGCGTTGAAGAGCACCCAGTCGACCCCGTTGCCGCTGACGGTGATCGACGACTGCGTGCGGGCGTGCCCCTGGAGGGTGCCCTCGCGGAGCCGCCGGCAGTTGCGGCAGTTGCAGTTCCACTGGGGGAACCCTCCCCCGGCGGCCGATCCCAGCACGTGTATCTGCATCGATTACCCCGGTATCCTGGTGAGGACGGTTGCGGTGTCTCCCGGACCGCGGCGGCGGCACCGGAAGCTCGTGACGGCGTTCGTTGTATCATCACTGCGTCGTTCGCCGCCACTGCGGCGAGCGCGACGGAGCCATGCCGCAGCCGATCGCCACTCCTGTCCTCGCCCCCGGCACCCGGTACCGCTGGGACAGGGTGCGCAACCAGCATCAGCTCGTGTTCCCCGAGGGGATGATGGTCCTGAACGAGCCCGGGAAGGCCATCGTGCACCTGTGCGACGGGCGGACCACCCACGAGATCATCGCCGCGCTCAAGCAGCAGTTCCCCGGCGCCGAGCCAGCCGGCGACGTCCACGAGTTCATCGGCCACCTGGCGCAGCGGGGGCTGGTTCGCGAGGGAGCCGCGCGTGACTGATACCCCTACTGCCCTGCCCCGCCCGCTCGCCCTCCTCGCGGAGGTCACCTACCGGTGCCCGCTGCAGTGCCCGTACTGCAGCAACCCGCTGGAGCTGAACAAGTACCGCGGCGAGCTCGATACCGAGACCTGGGTCCGCGTGTTCAACCAGGCGGCCGACCTCGGGGTCGTGCAGCTCCACCTGTCGGGGGGCGAGCCGCTGGTGCGCCGCGACATCCTCGACCTCGTCCGCGCCGCCGCCGCCGCGGGGCTCTACTCGAACATGAGCACCGGGGCCACGGTGGTCGACGGCGCCCGGCTCGAGCAGTTGCGCGAGGCCGGGCTCGACCACTTCCAGGTGAGCCTGCTCGACACCCTGCCCGAGTCGAACGACCGGCTCGCCGGCGTGCCGTCGTTCGACCGCAAGCGCGAGGCGGTGCTCGGGGCCAAGCGACTCGGGTTCCCGGTGACCCTGAACGTGGTGCTCCACCGGCAGAACCTCGACCGCATCGCCGAGGTCATCGCCCTCGCGCAGGAGTGGCGGGTCGACCGTCTCGAGCTCGCGCACACCCAGTACACCGGCTGGGCGTTCAAGAACCGGGCCGCGCTCATGCCGACCCGCGAGCAGCTCGACCGCGCCCACGCCGAGGTCGAGCGGGTGCGCGCCGAGGGCACCGGCGGGGTCGACATCCAGCACGTGCTGCCCGACTACTACTTCGAGCGCTACCCGAAGGCCTGCCTCCAGGGCTGGGGCATGGTGTCGATGAGCGTGGCCCCCGACGGCTTCGTGCTACCGTGCCAGACCGCCCGCGAGATCCCGGGGCTGGAGTTCCCCAACGTGCGCGATCACTCGCTCGAGGACATCTGGGAGCGAGCCCCCATCTTCCAGCGCTTCCGCGGCACCGACTGGATGCCCGAGCCGTGCCGCAGCTGCGACCGCCGCGAGATCGACTTCGGCGGCTGCCGCTGCCAGGCGTTCCTGATGACCGGCGACGTCACCGCCACCGATCCCATCTGCGAGCTCTCGCCCCACCACCACCTGGTGGCGGCGGCGCTGGAGGAGGCGGCGCAGAACGACCCGGCCCTCGTCTACCGCGTCATGCCGCGCGACGGCGGCGCCGCCTGACCATCGAGAGACGGTCGAGAGCCTCCACTTCCCGGGACGTGGTGACGCCGCCTGACCACCGAGGAACCGTCGAGGCCGTCCACGTCCGCCGGCGCATCGTTCCGCGCCGTTCACCGCCACGATGCCCGCCGGTACAATGGTTCGCGGGGGTGACGAGGCGCGATGAGCACGGCAGCACGGCAGCGCGATTCCGGCCCGCAGCCGCGGGCGACCTACCAGGACGTGCTCGACGCCCCGCCTCATCGGGTCGCCGAGATCGTCGGCGGCGTGCTCTACACCAACCCGCGGCCGGCCATGCGCCACGCGCGCGCCAGCTCGTCCCTGGGCGTCAAGATCGGCGGCCCCTTCGACCACGACGCCGGTGGCCCCGGCGGCTGGTGGATCATCGACGAGCCCGAGCTGCACCTGGGCGAGGACATTCTCGTGCCCGACCTGGCGGGCTGGCGCCGGGAGCGTATGCCCGACTATCCCGATGCCGCGTACTGCACTCTGGCGCCGGACTGGGTGTGCGAGGTGCTCTCCGCCTCGACCCGCAAGATCGACCTGCACGGCAAGCGTCCGGTCTACGCGCGGGAGGGGGTAGCGCATCTGTGGCTCGTCGACCCGGTTGATCGCACCCTGGAGGCGTTCGAGCTGCGCGACGGCGAATGGGGGCTGATCGCGACCGCTGAGGACGATGCCCCGGTCCGCATCCGCCCCTTCGAGGCGGTCACCTTCAGCCTCGGCGATCTATGGCCCTGAGCCGCCGGGGCACCTCAAGGGGGCGCGCCACTGCCGCCAACGCTGCACCCGCGAGAAGGACCACCCCGGCGTCCACGGGATGACCTCAAGAGAACGCCATCAGGGCGCTGCGCCGCCGCCAAGACGCCGAGCGCTCCCTCGATGCGGCCCTGCCCGTCGAGCGGCCGCTTGTCGGCGCCGGCCGAACGGGCCGGTCGGACTCCGCAAGACCGCCCCGCGCGGTCGCGTACAATGAGCGGCGGGGGCAGCGACGCGATGAGTAGCGCAGACGCCGCGGCGCGCCGGCGAGATGCGTCCCCGCCGCAACGGCGGGCGACCTACCAGGACGTCCTCGACGCGCCGGCGCACCGGGTCGCGGAGATTATCGACGGCGTGCTCTACACGCAGCCGCGACCGGCCTCACCCCACGCGCTCGCGACCTCGTCTCTCGGGTCGGATCTCTCCGGTCCTTTCCAGTTCGGCCGCGGCGGCCCCGGCGGATGGTGGATCATCGACGAGCCGGAGCTGCACCTGGGCGAGGACATCCTCGTGCCCGACCTGTCGGGCTGGCGCCGGGAGCGTATGCCGGACTACCCCGACGCGGCGTACTTCACGCTGGCGCCGGACTGGGTGTGCGAGGTGCTCTCCGCCTCGACCCGCAAGATCGACCTCCACGGCAAGCGCCCGATCTACGCGCGGGAGGGGGTGGCGCATCTGTGGCTCGTCGACCCGGTGGACCGCACCCTGGAGGCGTTCGAACTGCGCGCGGCGGAGTGGGTGCTGATCGCGACGGCGAAGGACGACGACCCGGTGCAGGTCCGCCCCTTCGAGGCGATAACGTTCAGCCTCGCCGATCTGTGGCCCTGAGCCATCCGGGCGCCCGCTTGTAGCGGGCAGATGAGGGAGCACCGTTCATGAGTCCGGAGGCCGCTTCAACGTCGTTCCCTCGGAGACGCGTCCACCTCACCGCCGTCGTGGACTCCGGCTACGTGACAAGCGGCTTGCCCGACACGGGCCGGCGTCCATGCAGGACGCATTCGCGGTAGAATCCGAGGAAGCACCCGCCGCCATCGGCGGCCGGCGCGACCGCGAACGACCGATGAGCGAAGCAGCGATCCGGCTCCACATCGAGAAGCTGGCCGGCGGCCGATTCCTGGCCACGAGCGCCGATGTTCCAGGCCTCGTGGCCGAGGGGCGCAGCATCGCCGAGGTCACCGAAATCGCCCAGGGACTCGCGCGGAAGATCGCGGAGTCGTGCATCGAGCACGGGGACCCGTTGCCGCCCGCATTGACCCATCTCCACGAGCCTGATGCCGGGATCGACTTGTTGGTGCCCGTGAGCGTGCCGTAGTGCTGCAACGCACCGCGACACCGATACCGAGGCCCCCCGCACAACGCTATCGGGCGGCCAGGAAGTCGCCAACGTCGATGCGCGCCTCACGGAGGATTGCACGGAGGGTCCCCTCCGCCATGTCGCCGTCATGGCGCGGCAGCGTCACCTTGCGGCCGGTACGCCCGTGACGCCACACCTCGTGGCTCCCCGGCCCCGGCCGATCGAACCGATAGCCGACACGTCTCAGCCGACGCGCAACATCCCGGTACCCGAAACCCGCCAGGCGTCCCATGGTCTGTCGCAGTCAGTGCTGCATACGCATCCTGGCGAGCACTTCAGAATCTTCCCAGTCCGCCTCGCGGTCGTAGCGCTTGGCGATGCGCTCGAGGATGTTCGAAACGTACGGATAATCGAAGGCCAGCCGTTCGGACCAAGCTCGATACCTCGCCGACAGCTCCCGCTCCCGTACCCCACCCGCTTCCAGACCACGCGACACTACGCCACGCGCGTTGTACACACCGACCCTGAAACCGATGGCGACATCCTGAGAAGCAACCCTCTCCAGAACGTCGCACACCGGTCGGCAGGGCCACGAGCCGTCTTCCTCGGAAGGCGCCTTGGACAGGAGTTGACCGATTTCTTGATCGCCGATTTCCATGCGGCCATGTTGTCCGCACAGGCGTCGTGCGTCGGCAACCCAGCCACTCAGCACCTCCGCGTCGATCCTGTCCTCGGTGTCGGAGCCAGGGATTCGCGCCACGTGACCAAGCAGTCGATACGCGGCAGTCGCAACGTGGACACGCGTCTTGGAGTCGTCCAAGCACCACTCGGGCGGATCCTCACCGTCATCGTCACGCTTGTAGGCCAGCGCGAGAACCTGAACGAAGAGAACGGGCGACTCGGCGGTCTTCTGTTCGAGATTGGGAATACCGTGGCCGCGGCGCCTGGTGTGACTCAGAGAAAGGAGCGCGTCGCTGTGCGCAAACTCAAGCCGAGCCATCTCGCCCACCGTAACCCCAGGGCGCCGGTCGAGTGAATCGAGCGCCTTCGAGAGGCTCCAGGGCTCGATGTCCAAGTGTCGGCCGGGCGGCGGGTCGACCTCGACAATAGCTGACATCAGGCGCTTCAGGCGCGACGTCTCCACCTTGTCCCAATCGAACTGCACTGCAGAAAAGGCCTCCACGGGACGTCCGGCATCAACGAGGCGGTCGATGAGCTCCGTCGTCTCGGACTCCGTGAACCGCTTCATCTCTGGAAAGACCACACGCCAGTACCGGTCTCGCACGTGCGCGGCCTGCCCATCAAGGAGACGCCAAGTCTCGCCAATGAACGGGGCGCATTTGAAAAGGCGAACCCTCTGCTCGGTCGTCGCTGTCTGCGCGAGGGTCGAGATGACTGCGGAACGGACGTCTACCTCGAGGCAAGAGATGAACCCCTGCATGAAGAGGTCCAGCTCTTCGGGGGACTCCGTCTCGATTGACAGGCACGCCCGAAGAGCGTTGACTGCGGCCTCCTGATCGCTCGCGCAACGCACCGCGTACCGCCCCACTGTCCAGGCATGACCGTCGCACAGGAGCCCGAGCGCGCCGTCCAGCCCCCGAGCCGCCCATATCTCCGTCATTGCCTCCCCACGCCGGTCGTCGATGCGTCTTTCCCGCTCCTCGATTTCGAGATGTTCGTCATCGAGCTCGTCAGCCGAGTAGTCCACCCACGGACCGGCGAACAGCCACGCGTGCCGGTGGATCGGATCGCGTGAAGCGAGCTTCTCGCAGATTTCACGCGCCCTGCCCCTGTGGTCGGCACTCAGACCGTCGAGAAGTCCCCGCCGGGTGAGAACACTGCGGCGAATCCGCTCCCGCAACTGCGCTCTTGCGTTCTCATCCCCTTCGGTCCGTGACCAGTCATCGATGCGGTTCCATACCGCTGACCGGTCTGTCTCGTGCGGCATGGCGTCCAGACGCTCGACCAGATCGCCGAGCATCGCCTGGTCGTGCGTCGGCCAGGAAATCGCGAGGTCGATCGCCTTGCGAACGAATCCCTGCTCTTCCGGGCCGGCCACTCCGTGGCCGGCTCCCGCCGCGTCGTTCCGCCAACGCGGTCGGTTGCTGGGAAAGGCGACCTGCGCACGACCGTCGAACTGCTGGATGCAGATTCGCCAGCCGACTTCCGGAAAGCGGCTGCAGAGGGTTTCGAGCGCGCGGATTCTGTCGTCGGACGATGCAGCCGTCTGGGGCAGCCACGATCGGACAATCGCCGACAGACTGCCTATTGGCTTGTTGTCCCAGTTGTCGTCGATCTTGGTCTGCGAAAGCCTGGCGAGGATGCGGATGACGCGCGGAAAGGTCTGTGGATTCCAGGCGAGGCGCTCCAGCGCCCAGAGCAGCCCGGTTCGCCAAGGGTGCTCGAACGGGCCGTGACCGACCGGTGTCAGAAGCTCTTCCAAGACCGGTTCGGGCTTTCGGAGATCCGCCTCGATCAACGCGAGAAACTGGTCAGGAGCGGCCTCCGCGTATCCGGGAAGATCACGGTCCTGGGATCGCAGCGTGTCGCTCGTAAGGGGAGACAGGAGGCGTTCGACGAGAGCGGCGACGAGAGCGGCAGGGTCGATGCCCAGCCCGTTGCGGAGCAGGGCGGCCCCATGAACGGCGAGCAGGACCAGGGTCTCGCAAACGCCGTTCCGCAACGCGTTCGAGTGTTCACGCACCTTGCCGTAGACACCCGCCCACCGTTGGTCATCCGGGAGTTCCAACGTCGGATCGGACTCCGACAGGACGTACTCGGCGAAATCCACGAAATCGGTGATGTCCCGTTCCGTCATCCGCGGACGGATCGCGAACAGGGCGTCGAGCTTGGAAACGACGCCGCGGTACTGGTCCACACGCCAGACCGGACAGTCGTCCCGTACGAGGAGGTCGGCGACGCCCTTCTCGACCTCCTCGTACGGGCGATCCGAAAGGACGGCAAGGATCTCGCGATCGGCCGGCGATCCGTTGTGCCAGGCTCCCACCAGCGCCATCGGGATCAGGCTCCGTGCGACGGCCGCGTCTTTGGCCCATGACGGCGTTCTGATCTCCGGGATCGGCGACAGCCGCCGCCGCAGCACGGTCGGCGATCGCCCCGACTCGCTCGCCAGCCGGTCCATGTGGTCGCGCTCCGTGACGCCCATGTTCTCGAGCGCCTTCCCGAACGCCTCGTGACCCAGCAGCTCGACAACCATGTCGGGTTCCCGATCTACCGCGTTGCGGGGCCGCGCGACGATGCAGTGGCGTTGGCGATAATGCGAGGAGATTTCGCGTTCCGTCTCCTCGCCGTACACGATCGGAATGAATGGAGATCGCGACCCCGACAGCGTTCGCAGCGTGCCTGCCAACTCGAAGACCACGGCGTGGTCGCGGGCGGGCACCGGTGGGTCGCCGTGCCGAAACAGGCACGCAAGGAACGCTACGGCTTCCTCCCGGGAATCGGCCGCAACGGTCAGCGGACCATCTCCGGGGGTTTTCTCGAGCCACGTCTTCAACCGGTCCGCGTGGGCGGCCACGGACGGCGCGAAGATCGCGTCGGTCATCGGAGGGTTGCTGCCCTGGGCCCACCAGTCCCAGAAGCGGTCGAGGGTCCGAAAGCCCTCGGTAGGAATCCCCAGCTCGCCGGCGAGCCAGATGCGCGGGGCGATCGTATTCTCCAGCCACTGCTCGAGGTCGCTGGCGTCGACCGCTCTCACGGCCTTCCAGTCCTCGGCCGCCTCCTTGCCGCGCACCCATTCGTCCTTGCCCGGCCATTTGCGCGGCGTCACGAACACGAACGTGCACTTCGCCCGCTCGCCGGGCGCCAGCACACCGAGGCGGGCGCCATAGTCCCGCTCGGCCTTGGCGCCCGGGCGACCGGCGACGCCGAACTCCCAGAACGACCTGCCCTCCGGCACCCAGAGCGTCGCGGCATCCGCCTCGACTCTGCCGTCCCAGCCGTGCCGCTGGGCATTGTCGTAGCCCGGAAAGTCCACGTGGCGCAGCTCGCGCCCCGTCGCGTGAACCAGCCGGCGCAGCAGCACCGGCAGACGGTCGCGGGCTTCGATGTTGCCCGCCGCCCACTCCTCGATCTGCCGCGCCCTGATCGTGAGGAAGCTTGGCGCGTAGGGCCCCACGGCCAAGGACCGTTCTTCGACGCTTCTGCGATCACGATCCCCAGCGGCCTGCAGCTCCAGCAGCCGCGCCCGGTCCGCCCCGAACGTCGCCTCCAGCCGGAGGGCCATGTTCTGCGACAGCGCCGCCCGGCCGTTCAGGAGGTTCGACAGCGCCGGCCTGCCGACGCCCAGATTCCGGGCCGCTTCGGTGACCGTCATCCCCGGCGGGATGACCTGCTGCCGGATGAAGCGGCCGATGTCTGTGGACCGGTTCCGTGATGCCATTACCGAATTGTATCGTGATACGCGACAGGCATCAAAACTCCACGCCTGAGACCATCTCCTGACAGAACGTGAAAACCTCCACTGCCCGATCACGACCCCTACGACACGCCGAAGCGACGCAGATTGACGGGGCTGCGGAGCTCCACGTACGATTGCACGCGTGGCACTCGTTCATGCAGCCACGGCAACGCCGTCCGCCATCAGCGCGGCTTGCAGCGAGACATCCATCTGGAATAAAGTGGCTCAGATGCGGACAGATTACCTCTTTGCCGCGCCTTCGTTGTCGAGCGGGGTCGCCCGCCTGCTTGACCTGTTCGGCCAGTTCGACGACTACAACGACAGCCCCAACGCTGCTTTGGCTGACGCGCGGGCGATGTACAGCGACTGGCGCGTCACCGGCGAGGACCTCGCGGGCGCGATGATGGTGATCGAGCGTGAGCAGGCAGAAGCGATCCGGCAAGCCGAACCGACAACCGGCTCAGGCCGTGGTGCCGGCGGAGCCGGCGAGCCGACCAGCCAGCCCGCCCGCGGTTGAGCACGCATCCGTCCAGTACTTCCAAGGGCCGGTTCCTCCCCCTGAAGCACTTGAACGATACGAGTCGATCCTCCCCGGCTGTGCGGATCGGATCGTGTCGATGGCCGAAGCACAGGCGACCCACCGACGCTCGCTTGAATCGAGCGTGGTTGCCGAGAAGATCGCGGCCCAGCGAAGGGGTCAGGTTCTCGGCTTCATCGTGATTCTCCTCGTCATCGGCATCGGCGGCATGCTGCTGTACACGGGCAGGGATATCTCTGGTCTGGTGACACTCGTCACCGCTCTCGTGTCCCTGGTCAGCGTCTTCGTGTACGGACGTCGCAAGGAGGCGGAGGAGCGACAGCGGAAACGGAACGACTTCGGTCGCCAGTAGCGTGTTACTCCGCGCATCATTGCCAGCGCCCCCCCTGCCACGCGGCCGGGGTTCCTGTAGCAGCATCCGCAGACGCCTGCTGCACGGTCCGACAGAAGCCCTCGCCCGCCAGCGTTTTCACCTGTCCAGCAGATCCTTCAACGTCGTCCCCTGTGGAAACTCGTCTTCCTTCACCTCTGCCACGAACTCCGGCCGCTTGAAGAGCGGGTTCCCCGGCGACCAAAGCTCAACGCTGTCGGAGTGCTTCTCGTAGTACTCGGGATTGGTGGTCACGCGCAGGCGTTCGCCCATCCCCGGCGCCAGCAGGCCGTACTCGCGTTGGCCCATCGGCTGGATGTCGGTGCCGGGCGGCATCAGGTCGGGCGCCGTGATCACGCGGTCGACATCTTCCATGGCGACCGGGGACGGCGCACGAGCGGGCATGCTGATGTCCGCGTCCACCGTCGCGTCGATGTCGAAGCCGCCGGCGCGTGCCTCCAGGACTTGGCGCTCGATGGCTTCGACAACGTCAGGGTGAGCCCCAACATCCGACACTGGCGCTCCATCCGTCGCTCGTCCAGTCCTCTCGCCGCGTCGACGGTCGCCCGTGAGGACCGCGCCCACAATGGTCTGTGGAAGCCGCGCGAGAATCGGCTGCAGAGGACCCACCACCGACTCGAACAAGTTGATGCGCGTGCGCAGCGCGCGGTAGACGTCAGTCTCTACGGTTCCCGCGTAGTGCAGGTTGACGATGCGGATCGCCGGATGCGTCTGCCCGAGGCGGTCGATGCGTCCGATCCGCTGCTCGACCCGCATGGGGTTCCATGGCATGTCGTAGTTGATCAGGGCGCCGCAGAACTGGAAGTTCAGTCCCTCCGCGGCGGCGTCGGTGCACAACAGCAGGTCGGCCTCGCCGTCCCGGAAACGGCGCTTGACCTCGTCGCGGCCGATCATGCTCCAAGCGCCGCTGGCGGACCGGATCTCGCCCCCGCGGCCCGAGAAGCACATCAGGCGCAAGGCCGGTGCAGCGTCCCAGCCGCCCAGCTCCTCGCGCAGGAAGTCCATCGTGTCGGTGTACTGCGTGAACACCATCGCTTGGGCGAAGCCGTCGCGGCGCAGCTCCTGGATCACGTCCTTCAACTCCTGCACCTTGCCGTCCGGAGGCAAACGGCGGATGCCGTCGAGCAGTCTCTCGATGTCGGCGGCCTCCTCGGAAGCGAGCGCCTTCTGCTCGAGCGCCGCCACCTCGTCGGCGTCCCGTGCCTCGTCCGACGTCTCGTCGTCGGACACGTCCTCGTCCAGGCTGGCGAAGAGCGCGGCAGGCGCATCGGACGCCGCTGTGCCGACAGGGCTGTCGCCGGCCGCGGCTACCGCGCCTGCGCCGACCCCGCCGCGCGACGCCGGGCGTGATGGGCTTCGTCGAGCACCACCAGGTCCCACGGCGGCGCTTCCTCCAGCAGGACCTGCGCCCGGTCACGCCGCCGCATCAGGTGGCTCGAGGCGATGACGACCGGCTCGGCGTGCCACGCACCGGGACCGACAGCGAGATGACGCTCGACCCGCTCGCGCAGCGCCGCACCGCGTTCGATGGCTCGACCTCGGCCGGCGGCAGGGTGCAGCCGACGACGAGGCGCATGTGGCCGCGGTTGCGGACCAGCCCCTCGATGCCGCGGGCGGCCAGCGAGCGCGTTTGCGTTGAAGTAGCCGGTCAGGCGGTCGTACCGCTCCGCGTCCTCGAGCACCGGGACGTCGAACAAGCCGACCAGATCGCCGTCATTCGGGGTGTACTTCCGCCGCCACGTACGCCCGGCGAGCATCCGACAGCTCTCCTCGCCCCTCAGAGATCGACCCTGCGCTGGCACGCAGATGGCCCGTGATCACCGCGCCCGGGATAGGCGCCGAGCCCGTTCGCCTGCGTCGACAGGCACGGGCGAAACGGACGCGCTTGAGCTACGACGGCTCCCTCGGCGGAGAACCCGACGGCGGCCCGTTCGGCGCTCGAGGCGATGGCGAGGGCCGCGCCACCGTCGCGATCGGCGGCGGATTGCAGCCCCGCTCTTCGGCCGCCGTCTGCTCCTCGTGGACACGAGCCACGGGGCGAGGCGGATAGCGCACGCAGGGGCGATCCAACGTGCGCGCCAGCACCTGGGCGTGCCGGATGATGGCCGCGACGTCGTTGCCGTGCCTCGCGGCAAGCTCTTCGCGTACTCGCCGTACTTCGGCGACGATCGGATCCGTGATGCGGCTACTCATGCTCCATCTCCATGAGCTGGCTTGGCGTACAGATGACCCGGGGCTCGTAGCCAGCATCCCTGCACACCTGCTCGATGCGCGCCGCGGCAACCGGATTCGCGAGATGCCTCATGTTCCACGTCACCAGATAGTCTACTCCGTTCACGGCCGCGATGGCCGCGTGAGCGGCATCGGCGGCGGCCTCAACCGGAAAGGCATGCGCTGTGACCAGATCGTTCGACGCTCAAGTCGGCCTTGTCGCGGAAGCCGTAGAAATCCACGAACGACGTCACGCAATCGAAGCTCCGGAACAGGTTGGCGACTTCCCGGGCCATGCGATCCCTCGACGAGACGTTGCCGTCCATCGATACGGGCGTGGCGGCAACGCCGCCATGGCTCAGCGCCGGAGCCAACACCCGCTTGACGAACTCCACCTCCGTCTTCCCCTCCACGACCATCCCGAGGCGCCTCACGGGCCGCCCCCCAGCAGGCTCTTCGTCCACAACCGGCCTGACGAATAGTCCTGCTCGATCCACTGCACATACTGCGCGGGATCGAGCTGCCGCAGCACCGTCGCGCCCTGGTCCACGTCCACGACGACCACCTGTTCCAGCCCGAAGGCATCGACCAGCAGCGGCGACTGCGTGGCGACGATCACCTGCCGGTTCTGGCCGACCGCCTTCACCATCTCGGCCACGAGGTCGACGGCCATCGGGTGCAGGCCCAGCTCGGGCTCGTCGAGGAGGATGACGTCCGGCAACATCTCCGGCGGGAGGTTGAGCAAGGTCACCAGAGCGAAGAACCGCAGAGAGCCGTCGGAAGTCAGATGTGCGCCGAACGTCTTGTCCGAGTGCGTGGTGGCCCACCGCAGCGACACCTTCCCGTACCGCTCGTCGAGTACAAAGCGGTCGAAGCCGGGCAGGATGCGCCCGACGTGCCGGCAGATCAACCGGAACCGGTCGCCCTCCTCGGCTTCCAGCCGGTGAAGCACCGCGGCCAAGTTGCCCCCGTGGCTGCGCAGGAATCCGTTGTCGCTGACGTCCCACGACTGCTTGAAGCGCGACTCGTCGGACGTGTCGTGGAACTGGTACGTCACGCAATTCCGCAGCAGGTTGACGACCACCGCGGCCGTCTTCTGTTGCGCCGACGCTGGCGGCCGCGCGGCGGCGACGATGCCGGCCTCCGCGTGTCCGCTGCCGACGTGCCGCCAATCGGCTACGGTCCCCCAGGTCTTGTTGCTGAAGCGGTACGCCTCCTCCAGAAAGATGAGTCGGTCGGGGTGCGCGTGCGCGAGCACGAACCGGTAGTCGTTGTGCCCCAGCTCCGTGGCGAGGCGCAGCTCGGCCTCCAGTTGAGGCGTTCTGCGCCGACCTTGGAAGAGCTGGTCGTCGGCCCCGCCCTGCATCTGCACGAAGTCACCCAGCCTCGACGAGCGGAGCATCCAACCCAGCATCTCGAAGAAGCGCATGACGTTGGACTTGCCCGACCCGTTGGCCCCGATCAGGACCGCCACCGGCGGGAGCCCCTTCAGCGTCACGTCGGCCAGCGACCGGAATCCCCGGATGCTGATGCTCTCGATCCTCGCGTGCAGTTTGCCGTCCATCGCCGCATCGCCTCCGCCCGAACAATCAACATCCGGGGCGCCCGCCGGGTCAGAGCCACTCCCGGGGTGCTTCCCGGAGCACTCGTTCGGCCACCGGGCCGAAGTACGACCTGGCAGTGGTGAAGAACTGCGGCAATCGACCACGGTCCGGCAACAGCTCCCTCCTCGCTGCCTCGTGCAGGTGGTCCCCGTCGGCCAACCGTTCCGTCCAAGCGCCCCACTCATCGTTCAGAGCTCGCCAGTGCCTTTCCCGCGCCTCGCGCAATCGCCTGGCGTTCAGGTTGACCATCTCGATAGTCCGGTTCACGTCCTCCGGAGACACGCCCATGGACGTGCACGCCGCCGAGTCCGCCTCGATACGGCCGTCGTCGAACACCCTCAGGAGCGACGGCAGCGCCGGCAGATTCCGGGACTCCAAGAACGTCGGGATCATGCGGGCGCCCTTCTTCTCGCCGCAGCTACGGTTCCGTCGCACAGGTTCCCGGTACCGACTATCCTCGCTGCCGCGCCGAGTTCCGCCCTTGCAGCAGGCGATCAGGTTGCGGTAGTCGAGCGCCAGCGATGGCCCCTGCACGGGGTCGCTTCGTGGAACGACGTGCTCAACCTGGTGGTCCAACTCGGTCAGACTGATCTCGCAGTAGCCGCAGAGTCCGTGTTGGCAATCCGTCAGTTCCTGGATCAGGCCCCGATGGGCGCGCCCCCCGTCATGGCTGCGAAACCCCTCCCAACTTGCCCTCCGCGTCTCGACCTCCAGATAGTCCTGGAGCCCCGGCGGGCGGTCAGGCAATCTCCGAATGCGCTTCACGTCGACTCGCCCATCTCGCGGAACAGCTTCCGCCGTCGGATCTCGACGTCCGCCCGGCCGAGCGCCGGGTCGTCGGGAGATCGTTGCTGAAGCTCTTGCCTGAGCGCCAGGGCTTCCTGCGACTCGCCGTGGTCGTCGTTGATCAGGCGCCGGTAGCGAGCCAGCTTCTCCGTGAAGTCGTTGGCCGGGCGCTCCTCCACGCCCATCACGACCGACAGCACGTCTCCCGCTTCGGCGCCGTAGGTCCACCCCGCCGCCGCCCCGGCGACGATGCGACCGTCCTCATGGGCGAGTTCCACGACATGCTCCGGATGGACGGTGGTCAGCACCTGCGGACTGTGGGTGGAGACGATGAACTGGGTGTTCGGGAAGGTGCGTCGCAGGTCTATCAGAATGCGCTGCTGCCACGACGGGTGGAGGTGCAGCTCGATCTCATCGATCAGGGCGATGGCCTCCGAACGGAGCGGGTCGTCCAGGTGTGGATTGCCCTGCGCCATCCGCCAGGCGAGATCGGCGGCCAGAGCAAGCACGGCACGCTGACCGCCGCTCAACTGGTCGAGTTCCAGCGACCTCTTGAGGCCTTCCGGCAAAGTCACCGAGACCGAGAACCGTAGCGGATCCACTTCGACATGGGGATCGGACACGCCATCGATCATCGAGACGATCGCGTTGCGGACCGCGGACAGGTCCTTCCGTCGATAACGGAAATCACCACGTTGCTTTTGGTCCCTCAGCTCATCGTTCTCCTTGGCATAGAACCAGGTGAAGAGCTCGGGGAAGCTCGTGCGCGCCGAGAGCGCCCCTTTCAGCGCGAGACTCCTTGAAGAACCGCGGTTGAGACCAATGCGGGCGATCATCTCCTCCTGCGCGGCCAGCATGGCATAACGACGCTCTTCGCCTCCGAAAGGGTCCCCAAACGCCAACAACACGGGTCCCCGATCCGGCGCTTGGACGACATCCGGGGCGAGCGCTACGCGGTTGGTGTCGTAGAACGCGACGATGGGCAACTCTACGGGCGAACGTGCCTCCTCGTCCGCACGAGTGACTTCAGACAACCTGCTCTTGAGACCAGCATCGAGGTCGTGATCCTTCTTCTCGTTCAAGAGGCGTTCCCGCTTCCAGCTGTCATCATCGGTCGTGGTCAGGTCGACCTGCGTGGACGACTCGCCCGCACGCAGATCGGTCTCAAGGAAACCGATTCCCGAAACGCCCGGCAGGAGGTCCGGAATGACGCCCAGGCCGACGGCGATGGCGTTCAGGACGCTTGTCTTGCCGCAGGTATTGCCGCCGTGTAGCACGGTCAGCGCAGGGTCGAGCGGAAGCCGGAGGTGTTCAATCGCCCGGTAATTGTCGATCTCTACGGACTTGAGCTTCATCAACTCCGCTCCCGGCCGCGCGGCCGAGGCTCCGTCAGCAGCATCCGCCGCGCCGTCAGGACGCGGCGGGGGCGGCGGCGGTGCATAGCCATGCCGAGCCAGTAGGCCGCCTCTTCGCGGCCCATCGCTTCGATGCCTTCGGCCACCGCCCGCATGTTGTCGCGGCTGCGCATCGGGGCGAGGGCGCGAAACAGCAGGCCGAGGGTCAGGGCGAGGTCCTCGGTGAGCGCGTAGCCGCGGGTCATGCGGCGGAAAGGAGACCCGAGCTTGACGCCAGCGCGGGCGAGCCGCTTCAGCACTCGGTGCTCGGCGCCGCTCAGGCGCCGGCAGACGTTGGCCAGCAGGTTCTTCAGGCCCCGGGTCGGATAGGTGTTGGCGAAGAACCGGACGGGATCGACGTACTCGGGACTTCCGCCGCCGGTGACCACCTGGGCGAGATCGGCGGCGAAGTCCGCTTCCGCCACCGTGCCGTACATGACGTCGCCGCGCGGACGGCAGGCGTCGAAGATGGTTCGGATGCTCACGAGTCTCTCGGAATCGGCGCCAAGCGGCGCGCCCTCGCCGTCGCTCGGGCCCTTCCCGTGCGTCGGCAGCGACACCGGCATCCGCCGTCAGGGGCAACGAGAGCAGTCTACTACCAAGCCAACCGGCTCGCGGCCTGCCAGGTAGCACTGTGTGTGGACCCTCACCCGCCCGGGCGCGTCTTCCGCCGCTCGATGACCTTCTCCTGGTGCTCGCCGACCACCACGCGGTCGACGTAGATGCCGGGGGTGTGGACCATGTGGGGGTCGATGGCGCCGGCGGGGACGATCTCCTCGACCTCGGCCACGGTGACGCGGCCCGCCTCGGCCATCGGGGGGTTGAAGTTGCGGGCGGTCATGCGGTAGACGAGGTTGCCCTCCTCGTCGGCCTTCCATGCCTTGACGAGGGAGACGTCGGCGTGGAGGGCCGTCTCGAGCACGTACCAGCGGCCGTCGAACTGGCGGGTCTCCTTGCCCTCGGTCAGGGGGGTGCCGTAGCCGGTGGGGGTGAAGAAGGCGGCGATGCCCGCCCCGCCGGCCCGCATGCGCTCGGCCATGGTGCCCTGGGGGTTCAGCTCGACCTCGAGGATGCCGTCGAGGAACTGCCGCTCGAAGAGCTTGTTCTCGCCGACGTAGCTGGCGATCATCTTGTCGATCTGGCGAGTCTCGAGCAGCAGGCCCAGCCCCGCCCCGTCGACGCCGGCGTTGTTGCTGATGCACGTCAGGTGCTTCACGCCGGAGTCGTGCAGCGCGGACACGAGGCTCTGGGGCACGCCGCACAGCCCGAACCCGCCGACCATCAGGGTCATGCCATCGTGGAGGAGGCCGTCGAGGGCCTCCTTGGAACCGGGATAGACCTTTTTGCTCATGCCAGCCCGCCAATCGCCGCCTGCGGCTCCGCCGCCTTGCGGCGGGACCGCCCAAACAAGCCTGACAGCCTTCCTACCCCTTCATCGGACCGTCCGGGACGCCGGCCCCCTTGCGGACGCAGCGCGCGAGGTTCGACATGTCCTCGTCGCCGTAGCCCTGGGCGATCAACCCGTCCTCGAGGGTCGCCACGAGGCTGGCGACGTGCACCGGAACCTCGAACGCGCGGGCGGTCTCGAGGGCGATGCCGAGGTCCTTGCGATGCAGGCGGGTCCGGAAGCCGAGGGGATAGGCGTCGTTCAGCATGTTCCCCGACCGGTTCTGGAGAATCCACGACCCGGCCACGCCGCCGCCAATGGCCTCGACCACCTTCTCGGGGTCGGCCCCGGCCCGATGCGCGAGGGTCAGGGCCTCGCCCAGAGCCAGGAAGGTGCCGGCGATGACCACCTGGTTGGCGACCTTCGCGATCTGCCCCGCCCCGACGTCGCCGATGCGCGTGATCTTCGCGCCGAGCACCTCCAGCACGGGCTTCGCCCGCTCGAAGTCGGCCTCGCTGCCGCCGCACATGATGGCGAGGGTGCCCTTGATGGCGCCCTCCGAGCCGCCCGACACCGGCGCGTCGACGTAGCCGATGCCCTTCTCGCGGAACCGGGCGGCGATGTCGCGGGTGGCGGCGGGCGCGATGGACGAGCAGTCGATGACCAGCCCGCCCGCGCGCAGGCCGTTGATGGCGCCGATCTCGGGGTCGAGCAGCACCCGCTCGACGTCCGGGGTGTCCGAGACGCAGGTCAGCACGACGTCGGCGGCACGGGCGGCCTCGGCGGGGCTCGCGGCGCGGCTCGCGCCCTCGGCCGCCAGCGGCTCCTCGCGCTCGCGGGTCCGGTTGTGCACCACCACGCCGTGGCCGGCCTTCAACAGGTTCCTCGCCATCGGGGCGCCCATGGTCCCCATTCCGATCACCGCGATGCTCATGGCTGACTGTCTCCTTCAGACTGTGGATGTCGATTCGATCGGCCCGGGCCTCGCGTGCACGATGCCCCGCCCCGACCGGGGGCGGTTCGTCACGAGGGCCAGCAGCTTCTTCCAGTGGCGGAACGACGGCCGGTAGGCGACGTCCACCGAGCCGAACCCGGCCGACCGCAGCATCTCCGTCAATGCGGTCATCGTGGGGATGCCGCACAGGTCATGGGTCTGCTCGTCGACCCGCTCGTCGCCCGGAAAGAACGGCACCAGCGGATACCGCTCGTGGATGAACGGCAGCAGGACGTGCGTCTCGCAGATCAGCAGCCGCCTCGTCACGCCGGCAATCCGCTCGAGCGCGGCCAGCGGGTTGCGCAAATGGTAGAACACGCCGAGCAGCAGGACCAGATCGAACTGGCCGAGGCGGTCGGCGTCGAGGTCGTGGACGTCGAGGCGCTCGTGCTCGACCCGCGAACCGAGGCGCTCGCGGGTCGCGAGGAACTCGTCCATGCCGTAGCGGTCCCACGCGAACCGGTCGACGGCGAGCACCCGGTCGGCCCCGCGCCGCTCGCACTCGAACGAGAAGTACCCGTGCCACGCCCCGATGTCGAGCACGCTCCATCCCGTGAGGTCGTCGGGAATGCCCAGCAGCCGCAGGCGGCGCCGGAACCGCCGCCGCACCCGCCACTCCTGCGACAGCAACGGGGCGCCCTGGTCCGGCTCGGCGATGTACTGGTGGGGATGCCTGGCCATCGGCGAATGCGCGCGGTTGCGGCGTGTCGCCTGGAGCAGCGACCGACTATGGATTTCCCGACCTCGGCACGATGCAGCCCGTCTTCGCCGCCCGGCGCACGCGGGACACGACAAGGCCGTTTTACGCCGCCCCCCGGCTCCGCGGTCCGGCGCTTCTCGAGGCGCTGGCGGTGCACGCACGACACGGCATGACCGTTTCCGTCACCGCTGACGACCCGCGGACTCGCCCCTCACTCCGCGTGGAGATCGTGGGCGTGGGGATGGGCCGACGCCGGCTCCAGCCGCGGATCGGCCAGCGGCAGCACCGGGAACGTCTCGAGAAACGTCACGTACGACCACAGGAACAGGCCCGCGACCCCCGCGCCGACGAGCAGCTCGACCGGGCCCAGGGGCACGCCCTCGCCGTGCCACAACGAGGGCGAGACGAGCACGAAACGCTCGAGCCACATGCCCGCGAACGCCACCAGCGAGATCGCGGTCAGCCCGCGCGGGCTCGTCTTCACGGCCCGGCTCAGGAGCACCACGAACGGGATGACGAACGCCATCGCGAACACCGTCCACGCCACCGGCGCCCACGCGCCGTGCATGCGGTGGTAGATGAACTCGGTCTCCTCGGCGAGGTCGCCGTACCAGATGACGAGGTACTGCGACCAGAACATGTACGCCCACAGGATGCAGAACCCGAACAGGAGCTTGCCGACGTCGTGCAGCTGGTGGGGGCCGATGTACTGCGTCAGATGCAGCCGATCCGTCGCCCACACCGCCACCACGGCCAGGAACGCGAGCCCCAGGAAGAGGTTGCCGATGAAGTAGTAGCCGCCCGCGAGGGTCGAGAACCAGTGCGGGTCGAGCGACATGAAGAAGTCGAAGGCGACCAGCGTGAACACCCAGCCGTAGGCGATGAGCACGGCCGGGGCGAGGCGGCTCTGCGCCCGCTGCGCCGCCCCGCGCTCGTAGTGGATGCCGCGCCACCGCGCGATGAGGCGGCGGCTGAACCCCTTCGCCGGGTGCTCGCCCGACTGGTGGAGGAGCCCGATGTCCGGCCGCAGGGACCGGTACACGTAGTACAGGCTGAGGCCGGTCAGCAGCGCGAAGCCGCCGAGCTGACGGGTCACGAAGAACGGCACGTTCAGCCAGGCCGCCTTCGCCTCGACCGGCTCGTGGACCCACGGCGCCCAGCCCTCGACCCCCGCCAGCAGGATCAGCAGCAGCCCGAACGAGACCGGGAAGAAGGCGGCGGTGGCCTCGGCCATCCGCTTCAGGGCCCGGCCCCAGCGCGACGAGGTGACCTGCATGATGGCCGAGATCACGACCCCCGCCTGGGCCAGCCCGCCGAAGACGAGAAAGCCGACCAGCAGCGACTGCCACCCCCGGACGGGATCGCCGAGGAAGATCGCGTAGAGGAACGCGAGGGCCCCGAGCCCCCCGGCGATGAGGCCGAGGCGGCGGGCGCCGTCCGAAACGAGGGGGGTGCCGACCGTAATCATCGTCTACGGCGCGTCCGGTGGGGTGAACGTCTTGACGTAGCGCACGAGGGCCCAGCGCTCGTCGGCGCTCATGGAATGGGCGAACGGCGGCATGCGGAACCCGCCGTCACCGATGATGCTGAAGATCCAGCCGTCGGTGTAGTTGTTCTGCACGTGGCGCGCCGCGAGGCTCGGCATGCGCGGGTAATGCCCCGCGATCTGCCCGTCGCCCAGCCCCTCCGGGCCGTGGCACATCGCGCAGTACACGTCGTACAGCCACTCGCCATCCGCGAGGACGGCGGGGGTGTCGGGCACCGGGTTGGGCAGGTCGCGCGACTCGAGGCGGTCGCGCTGCCGCTCGCCGTCCACCGCGATGGTGTCCTCGACGGGCACGCGGGGATCGACCTGAGGCAGCACCACCGGCCCGGTGTACATGTTGCGCATGAAGGCCGGCTGGGCCAGGGCGACCGCCCCGGCGGCCGCGACGAGGACGGCGGCGAGGGCGCCGCCGGCTCCCGGCATGCGTTGCTTCAGGGAGCGGAATCGGCGCGCGGGGTCACGCGACTGCGCCGTGAAAGAAGGCGCTGCCTCACTGCAAGGAGGCGCCGACTCCGCGGCAGGGTCGGTCGGGCGGTGAGCGGGGCCGAAGGCGGCGCGCTCCGAGCTGAGCATGGTCATCCTCGGATCTCCACGGCGTGGTGGCGTTCGAGGCAGGCCCGGACCGCCGCCGCGTGGTCGGGGGTGCAGGTCACCGCGATGCCGGTCATGTCGTTGGTGAAGCGGGGGTCGGGGGCCGGCCGGCCGAACGGGCGCGGCAGCCTCGACAGGGCCAGGAAGCCGATCATGCCGCCGATGGCGCCGAGCAGAATCGTCAGCTCGAAGGCGATGACCACGAACGCGGGAATCGAGATGAGCGGCTTGCCGCCGGTGATCATCGGCCAGTCGAGCACCGTGTAGATGGGGAACGCGAAGCCGAGCACGCACCCGAGCACGCCCCCGACGAGGACGAACACCCGCACCGGGCTCACCGTGACGTGCAGGGCCTGGTCGAGGGCGTGGTCGGGCACCGGCGAGTAGGAGACGACCTCGCCGAGGTCGCCCTCGAGGATCGCCCGCGTCGCGGCCGCCGCCGTCTTGCCCCGATCGAAGATGCCGAGTATCTCCATGCGCGTCGCCACCCGCTCTGATTACACCGGCTCGGGCCAGGCGCTGGCCGGGTCGGCCTCGGCCGACCGGTCCATCGTCTCCTTCATCTCGGTGATCGACACCGCCGGGAAGTTCTTCACGAAGAGCAGGAACAGGGTGAAGAACAGCCCGAACGACCCCACGGTTATCGCCGCCTCGACCCACGTGGGCTGATAGACGCCGGCCCAGTTGGCGGGATCGAAGTCGTGCGAGAGCGACGTGACGATGATCACGTAGCGCTCGAGCCACATGCCGATGTTGACGAAGATCGAGATCACGAAGAGCGCCTTCAGGTTGGTCCGCACCGCCTTCGAGAACAGCACCAGCGGAATGATGACGTTGCACGAGAACATCATCCAGCTGTAGGCCCGGTACTGGCCGAACATGCGGTCGAAGAACGTGCCCTGCTCGAACGGGCTGCCGCTGTACCAGGCGATGAAGAACTCCGTCAGGTACGCGTAGCCGACGATGAGCGACGTCGTCAGCATCAGCTTCGCGAGGTTCTCGAAGTGGTGCACGGTGATGTAGCTCTCGAGCCGGAAGATGCGCCGCATCGGCACGAGCAGCGTGATGACCATCGCGAGCCCCGAGAAGATGGCCCCGGCCACGAAGTAGGGCGCGAAGATGGTGCTGTGCCAGCCCGGCAGGATGGACATCGCGAAGTCCCACGACACCACGCTGTGGACCGAGATGACGAGCGGCGTCGCGAGGGCCGCGAAGAAGCCGTAGAGCGCGGTGTAGTGGCGCCACTGCCGATCGGTGCCCAGCCAGCCGAACGACAGGAAGCGGTAGATGGGGCGGCGCCAGTCCTTGACCCTGTCGCGGGCGGCGGCGATGTCGGGCATCAGCCCGAGATAGAGGAACATCGCGCTGACCGTGAGGTAGGTGGTGATGGCGAACACGTCCCAGATGAGCGGCGAGCGGAAGTTGACCCACAGATCGCGCTCGTTCGGGTACGGGATCAGCCAGTAGAAGAACCACGGGCGGCCGATGTGGATGATGGGGAACAGCCCCGCCGTCATCACCGCGAACACCGTCATCGCCTCCGACGCCCGCGCCACCGCGGTGCGCCACTTCGCCCGGAACAGGAACAGCACGGCCGAGATGAGGGTTCCCGAGTGGGCGATGCCGACCCAGAAGACGAAGTCGGTGATGTAGATGCCCCAGAGAATCGGATGCTCGTAGCCGGCCACCCCGAGGCCCGTGCGGGCCTGGTACAGGAACGCCGCGGTCCCGACCGCGAGGGCCGACAGGGCCAGCGCCAAACCGGCGTAGTACAGCGCCCCGGGCGGCCGCAGCGTCCGCAGGATGTCGTCGTTGATCTTCGCGAAGCTCATGGCGGCGGGTTACGCGTCGCGGTTCACCTTCTTCAGGTAGGTGACGGCGGGCCGGGTGTTGAACGCGTTCAGGGCGTGGTACCCGCGGGCGTCGGCGGACAGCTGCGTGACGCGGCTCGACGGGTCGTTCAGGTCGCCGAAGACGATGGCCTGCGACGGGCAGCTCTGGGCGCAGGCGGTCGAGACGTCGCCGTCGCGCACCGGGCGGTCCTCGTCGCGGGCCCGCTCCTTGCCGTCCTGTATCCGCTGGATGCAGAACGTGCACTTCTCCATGACCCCGTCGCTGCGCCCGGTGACGTCGGGGTTCAGCTGCAGGTGGAGGGGGGCCTCGAACTCGGGCATGAACCAGTTGAACCGCCGCACCTTGTAGGGGCAGTTGTTCGAGCAGTAGCGGGTGCCCACGCAGCGGTTGTAGACCTGCGCGTTCAGCCCCTCCTCGGTGTGATAGGTCGCGTACACCGGGCAGACGGTCTCGCACGGCGCGTGGTCGCAGTGCTGGCAGAGCATCGGCAGGAACCGGACGTCGGCGCCGCTGCTCTCGGCCCGCGGCTCGTCGAACCGCTCGATGCGCAGCCACGACATGGTGCGGCCGCGGCGCATGAGGTCGGGGCCCATCACCGGGACGTTGTTCTCGGCGTAGCACGCGGCCACGCACGCGTTGCACCCGTTGCAGGCGTCGAGGTCGATGGCCATCCCCCAGCGGTGCACGGGGTGCTCGTGCTCGGGATACAGGCTGAAGTGGTGCTCCTCGGGGTGGACGTCGCCCGCCGCCAGCGCCGCCAGCGACACCGCCTGCGCGAGGTCGCGCCCCTCCTGGTCGAAGGTGCGCTGCAGCCGCGGAATGGGCCGCGACAGCGCGCGCGGCGTGACGTCGACGCCCGTCCCCACCCACCGGACGCCGCCCGACGGCGCCTCCGGGGCGGGGTCGAGCAGGGGCATCGGGCTGACCCCGCGCCCCGTCGCATAGCGCCCGAAGTCGGTGTGCCCCTGGCCGATGGCGACGGCCACGACCCCCTCGGCGAGATGGGGGTTGACGATGACGCTCGCCTCGACCTGCCCGTGGTCCGACGCGACGGTGACGAGCTGGCCCTCCTCCGCCCCGAGGGCCTGCGCGGTGTCGGGGGTCATCTCGACCCCGGTGCCCCACGTGGTCTTCAGCAGGGGGTCGGGAATCTCCTGCAGCCACGGGCGGTTCGCGCCGCGGCCGTCGAAGAAGTGCAGCGACGGATAGGCCACGAGGCTGAGCCGCCGCCGGGGCGCGGGGGCGCCGAGCTCGGCCGCGAGGTCGGCGTCGAAGACGCCGGGGCGCAGGACGGCCTCGACGGGGGCGGCGGGAAGCGTGACCCCGCCGCGGCGCAGGGCGTCCGCCCACCACGCCTCGAAGTCGGGCGGCTCCGGGGCCGCGGCGTCATCGGCGGCCTGTGCAACGGGCTCGGGGACCGGCCGCATCGCCTCCCACGCCTCGCGCAGGTACCGATAGAAGTCCCCGCGCCGGGGCAGAAAGGCGGTCATGTCGCCGCCCAGCGCCCGCGCCACCTCGATGAGCAGGTCGCCCACGTGCCGGGTGTCGAACACCGGCTGCATCGTCGGCTGCATCAGGCCCCAGACGCCGCGACGGGGGTTGCTGTCGCCCCACGACTCGAGGGCGGTGTGCACCGGCAGCAGGAGGTCGGCCAGCGCGGTGGTCTCGTCCGGCAGGCTCGACAGGGCCGCCACGAACGGCACCTCGGCCAGCGCGCCTCGGAAATCCGCCGCGGCCGGCATGGCGAACACCGGGTTCACGTCGTGGACGACGGCCAGCTCGATCTCGCCCGCCCGCATCGCCTCCGCCAGCGCCTGCATCTCTGCGTAGGTCGCTGGGTCGGGCGTGGCCGCGGCGCCGAAGTCGAGCGTCGATCCGACGTTGCCGGCGACGTGGTTCAGCAGGGTGACGGCCACCTGGGCCGCCGTCGCGTTGGCGCCGGACACCCCGACCCCGCCGCCCACCGCGAGGGTCCGGCCGGGGCCGGCGGCCGGGTCGGAGAACGCGCGCGCCAGCTCGCGAATGCGATCGGCGGAGAGGCCGGCGGCGCCGCTCACCGCTTCGGGCGTCGCGCCGGCGACGAGCTCGCCGATGCGGGCGGCCTCGTCCGCGGGCACGCCCTGCGTGCGCTGCTCGCTCACGATGACCTGCACCATGGCCGCCGCCACCAGCCCCTCGGTCTGGGGGGCGACGGCGTGCCAGGCGTCGGCGCCGGCCCCGGTCAGCGAGAGCCGGGGCTCGATCTGCACGAACCGCGTCGTGCGGCCGTCCCGGACGCGGCGCTGGCCGGCGTGGTCGCGGGCGAACCCGACGGGAGAGCCGAACGTCTCGAGAAAGTCGGCCCCGAACGAGACGACCATCTCGGCCCGTGCGAAGTCGTAGTGGGGGACCTCGGCCCGCCCGAACACCCGCTCGTTGGCGGCGCGGATCGCCTCGTAGCCGAACGGCTCGTAGCGCACCCACCGCGCGCCGAGGGCGGCCGACCAGCTCGAGACCAGCTGCCCGAGGGTGCCCGTCAGCGGCGGGGTGATCAGGGCGACCCTGTCGCCCCGGCCCGCCTCGTAGAGGGCCTGCAGCCGGTCGACGAGCGCCTGCTGCGCCTCGTCCCAGGCGACCGGCTCGAGCACGCTCTGACCGGCGTCCGCGTTGGTGACGCGGCGGCGGTGGGGCCCCGTGATGCGATCGGGGTTGTACAGCCCCTGAAGCGAGGCCTGGCCGCGGACGCACAGCCCGCCCCGGTTGACGGGGTGCTCGGGGTTGCCCTCGACCTTGACCGCCCGGCCCTCCCGGGTGCGGACCCGGACGCCGCACCCCGCCGGGCACTCCCCGCACACGCTGGCGTACCACGTGGCGACGCCGGGAACGACGTCGTCGGGGGGGACCACGAACGGGATGATCCGCTCGGGCGGCACCGGCGAGCAGGCGGTCACCGCCGCCGCGGGGCCGGCGCTTCCCAGCACCTTGAGGAACGCCCGGCGGCCGACCCGGTCGATCAGCGACGACGATGGATCGGTCACTGGGCCCTCTCCCAGGCGGCCGCGCCCGTTCCGGCACGGCGCACCATCAGTAATGACATGCCAGGCAATCCCGGGTGGCGCCCCGGTCCTCGTGACAGCTCACGCACCAGCCCATGCTCAGGCTCTCGACCTGCACCGCCGCCTCCATCTGCGCCACGTCGCCGTGGCACGTCTCGCAGGCGACCCCGGCCCGGACGTGCGCCTTGTGGGTGAAGCGCACGTGGTCGGGCAGGTCGTGCACCCGGACCCACGGGATCGGCTCCTCGTTCTCCCAGTACTCCAGGACCTTGAGAATCTCCGGCTGCTCGCTCAGGACCACCCGGTGGCACCCCGCGCAGCGCTGCACCGACGGGATGCCCGCGACCGGGCCTCGCCGCGCATAGGCGTGGCAGAACTGGCAGTCGATGCCGATCTCGGTGACGTGATGCGAGTGGCTGAAGGCGATCGGCTGCGCCCCGGGGTCGAGCGGCGCGGCGGCGTCTTCGTCGCCGACCGACGGCTCCAGGGAGAGCTCGGCCTCGGCGGGCTCCGGCTCCTGCGCGACGAAGACGGTCAGGGCGCCGGTTCCCAGGAAGATCGCGAGAGCCGTCGCGAGGACGACGGCGGCCGGACGGACGGTAATCGCGTGAAGAGTCATCTCGTGCTGCGGACGGCCACCGTCCGCCTCTGTCCCGCCTGCCTGTCACCGGAGGCCGGCGCGTGATCTGTCGGGCAGAGGGGCACCGGCGTGCGGGACAACCCCGTATCATAATCGAAAGCAGGCCTCGTCCTGCAAGGGCGACTCCCGGACGCCGCCGGGACCGCGGCGGCGGCGGCCGGGACGTTGACCCGTTCCGAGCCTCAAGGTAGAGTGTTGGACTCATTTTGGATTCGTGTGCGTAGAGCGGGCTACGTCAGGAGGTAGAGAGAATGCGCATCGATATTCGCAGGCCGGTGACGCTTGCCCTCGGCGGGCTGCTGGTGGCCGGAATCGCCGCTGGAGCACGACCGTCGGGGCGCGCCAGGCCGGCATGGCCGACGGCGTCATCGCCGGCAGCGTGGCGAGCGCCAACGGCGCCGAGGCCGGCGTCTGGGTGATCGCCGAGACCGACGAGCTCGAGACCAAGTTCGCCAAGGTCGTCGTGACCGACGACGACGGCAACTTCGTGCTGCCGCAGCTGCCCGACGCCACCTACGACGTCTGGGTGCGCGGCTACGGCCTCGTAGACTCCGAGAAGGTCCGGCTCTCCACGGGCCAGGAGGGCGTGCAGCTCGCCGCGGTCGTCGCGCCGACCCCGCGCGACGCCGCCCAGTACTATCCCGGCAACTACTGGTACTCGCTGATCGAGCCGCCCGCCCCCGGCGAGTTCCCGGGCACCGGCAACAGCGGGAACGGCATCAACCCCAACATGCGCACCCAGTCGCACTGGGTGGACAACATGAAGCAGGGCTGCCAGCTCTGCCACCAGCTGGGGAACACCGCGACCCGCGTCGTGCAGCAGCGCGACGACTTCGACTCGACCATCGCGGCGTGGGACCACCGAGTCCAGACCGGCCAGCGCGGCAACCAGATGAGCAACGCCATGAACCGGTTCGGCCGCGAGCCGGCGCTGCAGATGTTCGCCGAGTGGACCGACCGCATCGCCGACGGCGCGATTCCCGAGGCCCCGCCGCGGCCCGACGGCATGGAGCAGAACGTGGTCGTGACGCTGTGGGACTGGGGCGTGGACACCTCCTTCATCCACGACGAGATCGCCACCGACAAGCGGAACCCGCAGATCAACGGCAACGGGCCGGTGTACGGCGTCTCGGCCGGCCACGGCACCATCACCTTCGTCGACCCGGTGGCCAACACCGCGACCGAGGTGACGATTCCCGTGCGCCCCGACCCCGAGACCATGCCGACCCGCTTCCCCGACGTCCAGGTGCCGTCCTACTACTGGGGCGACCAGGAGCTCTGGGGCGTCGGCGCCCATGAGCGGTCGGACCCCCACAACCCGATGCTCGACCACAAGGGCCGGGTGTGGATGACCTCGACGGTGCGCCAGTTCCAGAACCCCGACTGGTGCCGTGACGGCTCGGACAACCGGTACGCGCAGTACTACTCGGTCGGCCGCGCCGGCCGCCACGCGTCGTTCTACGATCCGTCGGCGGAGGGCGACGAGCAGTTCGTCCTCGTGGACACCTGCTTCGGCACCCACCACCTGCAGTTCGGCGAGGACGAGGACGACACCCTCTGGTTCAGCGGCGACGGCAACGTCGTCGGCTGGCTGAACACCCGGGTGTACGACGAGACCGGCGACGAGCAGGGCTCGCAGGGCTGGTGCCCGACGGTGCTCGACACCAACGGCGACGGCGTCATCACCAGGCCGTGGAACGAGCCGCGCGAGGACAACCCCGACCCCGCCCTCGACACCCGGGTCGCCGGCTTCGGCTACGGCATCATCGCGAACCCCACCGACCACGCGGTCTGGATCACCCGCACCGGGCCGTTCCCGGGGTCGATCGTCCGTCTCGACCGCGGGGACAACCCGCCCGAGACGTGCATCGCCGAGATGTACCAGCCGCCGTCCATCGAGAACTCCGGCATCGATCCGATGGAGACCGGGTTCGCCCCCCGCGGCATCGACGTCGACCGCAACGGCATCATCTGGGCCGCCCTGTCGGGAAGCAGCCACATGGCGAGCTTCGACCGCAGCAAGTGCGCGGTGACCAGCGGCCCGACCGCCACCGGCCAGCACTGCCCCGAGGGGTGGACGCTGTACCCGGTGCCCGGCCCGCAGATGCAGGGCGTGGAGGGGCGCGTCGGCGCCGACTTCCACTACTACAGCTGGGTCGACCAGTACAACACGCTGGGCATGGGCGAGAACGTCCCCATCGCCAACGGCTCGACGTCGGACTCGCTGCTCGCCCTCGATCCGGACACCGGCGAGTGGGTGGTCCTGCGGGTGCCGTACCCGATGGCGTTCTACTCGCGCGGCCTCGACGGCCGGATCGACGATGTCGACGCCGGCTGGAAGGGACGCGGGCTGTGGGCCAACTACGGCTCGAACTACATCTGGCACACCGAGGGCGGCCAGGGGACCAAGAGCAAGATCGTGCACTTCCAGCTCCGCCCCGATCCGCTCGCGCGGTAGCCGGGTAGCCTGAGATGCCCGTGGCCGCCGACGGCAAATCGCCGACGGCGGGCGCGGTGATGGAAGCCCGGGGCGCCGGGGACCGACGCGGTTCCCGGCGCCCGCACTTTGCTCGACCGGCGCCGGGCCCTCCCGGACAGTGACGTTCCACTCCCATCGCATCTCGGTCGGCGGCGGCAGCGCCGTGCCGTTCCCCGACGAATCGGGCACGTGACCGCCTCCGCTGCAGGGTACGTGGCGCCGGTCGGCGCCGAAGCGGCAGCCACCCACGCCCACACCCACGCAAGCACCGCCGAGTCTGCACCGCCTGCAGGTCCACGGGGGCCGTCCGGCGGCGCCGGCGCACCGGTAGGGCGGCGAGCGCGCTCGACCGATACTCTGGCCGGATGAACATCTCCTGACGGGATGACCGTCTCCATTACTGAATGAACGTCTTCCTCGTACCCGTCGATCGGACCCGCCACGAGCTCTACTGCGAGCCGAACGACGCCGACCATCCCCCCGGCGCCGTCACCGGCCGGCTACTGCGGCGCGCCCGCGAGGTGCTCGCGGAAGAGCAGGAGGCGCGCCGCGACCGCCGCACCGCGCGGGCGGCCGACGCGGAGGAGGCCGGCTGGGGGGCGCGGCTGCGCACCACCCTCACGCGAGGCCTCGCCGCCTGGATCTCGCAGCACCGGCTGCTGTGGCACATGCGCCACGTCCGCGAGGGCGTCCTCGTCCACTCCGGGGACCTGGACGCGGAGCAGGCGCTGGCGATCGCCCGGGGCCGATTGCAGCGGCAGAGCGACCACCACCGGTTCTGGATGGTCATCGACGGGTTGGCTACCGCGATCTTCGGACCGCTGTTCTTCTTCGTCCCGGGGCCCAACCTCATCTCGTGGTACTTCGCCGCGAAGATGGCCGGGCATTGGCTGGCGTTCCGGGGCGCGCGCCGCGGGGTGTCCGGCGTCGAGTGGTCGGCGCGGGCCAGCCCGGTCCTCGACGAGGTGCGGGAGGCCCTGGCCCTGCCGGCCGAACGCAGGCGCCCTCGGCTGAGGGAGATCTCACGCGAGCTGCACCTGGAGCACCTCGCCACGTTCGTCGAGCGCACGACGCAGGCCTGACCCTGCGGCGATCCGACCGACGCGTTGCAGGCGGGATCGAGGGCAGCCCGCTAGTCTGGTATAACATGTTCGGGTAGGAGGCCACTCATGCCCAACACGAGCGTTCATCTGCCGCAAGCGCTCCTGTCCGGCCTGGATCGGATCGCGGCGGAGCGCGGTACCAGTCGGAACCGGCTGATCGTGGAATCGTGCCGACGTGTGGTCGAAGAACGCTCTTGCTGGCCCGCGGAGCTGTTCTCGAACGATCACCTGAGCGACGCCGAGCTGCAGGAGCTGCGGGAGGGTGAACCGGACTTCCTGGAGACCATCGAGAACACCCGGCAGAGCCGCACGCGCCCGCCATTCTGATGCTCCTCCTCGACACGAGCGCCGTCTCGGCGTTCATGCAACGGCGCCCGGACGCCCTTCGCCGGTTGCGCGAGCAGGATCCGTCGACGGTCTATCTGTGCGCGCCCGTCGCGGCCGAAGTCCACTTCGGCCTGTCGCGCCTTCCACCCCATTCCCGGCGCCGGCGTCTTCTCTCGAGCGAGTTCCAGCGCCTGCGCGCCGCATTGCGCTGGATCGACTGGAACGAGTCGGCGACGCGGGCGTTCGGACACTGGAAAGCCATGCTGCAGCAACGGGGAGCGCCGATCGAGGACATGGACCTCGCCATCGCATCGGTTGCCCTGGGCCTTCCGGCGCGGCTCGCCACCGCGAACGTCCGCCATTTCGCGAGAGTCGACGACCTCGAGATCGTCGACTGGTCCGGGCCCGGACCGCCCGCGACGAGCCCCGGTGGTCCACGGCGGGTGTGATGCGGGGTGTGATGGAGACGGCAACGCCGACGGAACCGCAGGATCACGCGGACCGCCTGGCGCCGCGACACCTGCGTGATACGCTTCCCTGTCTTGAAGCTTCGTGACTTGGCGGAGCGTCTGGATTGCCGGCTCGAGGGCGACGGCAACGTTGAAATCCGCCGTGTCGCGGGCATCGAGACAGCCGGCGCAGGCGACCTTACGTTCTTCACGAACCCGCGGTACACGCTGGCGTTGCAGTCCACGCGGGCGTCGGCAGTGATTCTCGCCGACGATGCGCCGGCCGCTCCGTGCCCGATGCTGCGCACGGCGGCGCCGTACCTCGCGTTCGCCCGGACCGTCGAGCTGTTCACGGACGCCGCCCCCCCGGAACCCGGCATCGATCCGGCGAGCCGCGTCGCCGACGACGCGAAGCTGGCCGACGGCGTCTCCGTCGGCCCCTTCGTGTCGATCGGCACCGGCGCCGCCGTCGGACCGCGCACCGTCATCCATCCCCACGTGACCATAGGCGCCGGGGTGACTATCGGCGCCGACTGCGTGATCCACGCGCAGGCGGCGCTGCGCGAGGGCGTCGTCCTCGGCGACCGGGTGGTGGTGCAGAACGGCGCGGTCATCGGCAGCGACGGCTTCGGCTTCGCCCGCCGCCCCGACGGGACCCACCAGAAGATCCCCCAGCACGGCGGCCTCGTCATCGAGGACGACGTCGAGATCGGGGCGCTGGTGGCCGTCGACCGGCCCGCCATCGGTGAGACGCGCATCGCGGCGGGCGCCAAGATCGACAATCTCGTCCAGGTCGGGCACGGCGTCAGGATCGGTCGCAACGCACTGCTGGCCGCCCAGGTGGGCATCGCCGGCAGCACCGTGATCGAAGACGACGTGGTGCTGGCCGGTCAGGTCGGCGTGAACGGTCACATCACGATCGGAAAGGGCGCTCGCGCCACCGGCCAGACCGGCATCACGAACGACGTGCCGCCGGGGTCGTTCGTCTCCGGGCTGCCGGCGGTCGAGAACCGCGCCTGGCGGAAGGCGGCGAGCTCGTTCGTGCAACTGCCGGCCCTGCGCAAGCGCATCGCGGCCCTCGAGCGACGCTGCGCCGAACTCGAGGGACGGGGCCAGCCCCATCCTCGGGACGCCGGCAAACCGGGCGGGTCGGGACCGGGGAAGGCGGGGGAGTGAACCGACCGTCACCGTGTACTTTCGCTTTTTGTTCTGCTATGATGCCGTCCCGGGAGGTTCCGAACCGGTTCCTGCCCCACCTGCGGCTCCGTCGATGGCCGCGCCGACCTGTGACGACGGCGGCGTCCGAGGGCGGCCGTACGAGGCATGGACCACAGTGATGGAGACCGTCGCCTTGAACCCGCCGGACTCGGCGTGGAAAGCCAGCCTGGGCCTGTCCACCCGCCGGCCGCCTGAACTCTACGAAGAGTCGGAACAGGTCGGGAACGCGCCCCATGCCGGCGCGCTGCGTACGGCGTTCAACGACCTGGGTCTCTCGGCCGTCTTCTGCGTCGAACACGTACCGACCGTCGCGATTCTGGTCGGCGAGTACGATCGAGGAGCCGCGGCGACCCTGCACGCCGCGCTTTGGAACCAGGGTCTCGCGAGCCTGCTCGTGGTCGTCTCCGGACAGACGGTCCGCCTCTTCTCGTTGAGTCGATCTCCACGCTCCGGGGACGACGACTTCGACCGGTGCCTGGTCGACGAACTGAATGCCGTCACGGACGCCCTGACGCTCCGGAACCTCGCCTACGCCGCCGAATCGGGCCGCTTCTGGGAGCAGGAGAAGTACCGCGAGTACTTCGACCCGCGGGAACGCGTCGACCGCGTTCTCCTCGACAACCTCACCGAGTCGCATCGCCTGCTCCGCGATGCCGATCTGCCGACCGAGGCAGCGCAGGCGCTGCTCGTGCAGGCGACGTTCATCGCCTATCTCGAGGATCGGGAGATCATCGACGCGGAGTACCCTCGGGACGCCACAAGCTCAGACGCCGAGACGTTCGAAGCGCTGCTGGACGCCGGGGACGGCGAGGCGCTGGAGCATCTCTTCCGAACCCTGCGGCAGGACTTCAACGGCGACCTGTTCGTCGCGCCCTGCTCGTTCGAGACCGACGACCGCGGTCCGCGCCTCGACGCGTCTCACCTGACGGTCCTGGCCCGTTCTCGGGCCGGCCGCGAGGAGATGCACGGGCGCATCGGACAGTACCGACTCTGGAAGTACGACTTCAAGTACATCCCCATCGAACTGATCAGCGCCGTTCACGACCGATTCCTCGCCGAACGGGGCCCCGACCGCCGGACCAGCGGCGCCTACTACACGCCGATGTTCCTCGCCGACACGGTGGTCTCCCACGTCTGGGACAAGCTGCCGGCGGCGACCAGGGACCGCGGGTGTTTTCTGGACCCGGCGTGCGGCTCGGGCATCTTCCTCGTGCGTCTGTTCCAGCGCCTCTGCGAACATCGACGCGAGGCCCGGCGAGGCCGGACGACGATTCCCTGGAGCGAACTGCTCGACCTGCTAGCGAGAGTGCGGGGCTGGGACGTGGACGGCGGCGCCGTCCGCGTCGCCGTCTTCTCGCTGTACGTCGCGTTGCTCGAAGAGGTCACCCCGCCGGACATCCGGAAGCTCATGGCGCGTGGCAGGGTGCTTCCCGCGCTCTACGGGAAGACGCTGCACCGCGGCGACTTCTTCGCGGTCGCGCCGGACGCCACGCACGCCGACGTCGTCGTCGTCGGCAACCCGCCGTGGTCGAGCCGCCACGGCGAGCGCCACTCCGCCCTCGATTGGTGCAAGCGGGAAGGGCTGCCGGCGCCGGGCCGCGAGCAGGCGTGGCCGTTCGTCTGGAAGGCGTTGCGGCATCTGCAGGGCGACGGCGTTGCCGCGTTGCTCCTGCCGGCCATGGGCTTCCTGCACAACCATGCCCGGCCCGCCGTCGAGGCGCGCAAGCGTCTGATGCACGAGGCGCGCGTCTGCAGCGTCGTCAACTTCGCCGACATGCGGTTCCAGTTGTTCGACAGAGCTCTACGCCCCACCGCGCTGATCGTTTTCGGTCGTCCGAAGGCGGACGTCCCCTACCGATTCGACTATCTGGCGCCCAAGGCCGATCTGAACCTGAAGTCCCGCCGCCTGATTACGATCGGCAGCGGTGACCGGCGCCGGCTCGATTCCCGCCAGGTCGACGCCGACCCGTCCGTTTTCAAGAAGCGTCTGTGGATGACCGAATCTGAAGCCCGGTTGTTCAACTACCTGTCGCGGTTGCCCCGCCTCGGCGATCTGGCCGTCGAGTTCGGCACGCTGGCGCGCAAGAGGAAGTCCGCCCAGAACCGCTGGGTGGTCGGGCAGGGCTTCAAGCCGGCGAACGTCGAGCGACTCGATAGCGACGCCTACCACCGCGAACGCAGCACGCCCGTCGCCACGCTCCCCTATCTGCCCATCGAGCGCTTCCGCCCTCTGGCGGGTACGAGCCGAGGACTGCGCCCCTGGAAAGACGGCGTCGTGCATCGGCGAGGCTTCGAGGCGGGATTCTCCGGACCGCGCGTGCTCGTTCCGCACGGCATTGCCGCCGGCCCCGCCGGGCCGCGGCTGCGCGCCGCCTACGTCGATGAACCGCTGACGTTCCAGCATGTCGTACAGGCCATCACGGCCTCGCCGGGCGACGAGCACCGCGGCCAATTGCTTGCAGGATTGCTCAACAGCAGGGTGATGCTGTGGTTCGCGTTCCACGGCACGTCGTCGTTCGGCTCGGAGCGTCCGAAAGTGCAACAAGCGGAACTCCTGCGCCTCCCGTTTCCTGCGCCGGACAATCTGCCGAATCCACAGAGATCACGTTCGGCGGCGGATGCGCTGATCACCGTGATCGAAGAACAGGGCCGGCAGGCTCGCGAGGATCTGGCGCCTCCACCCGACGAATGCGGCGTGCTCGACGAGATCGACAAGCTGGCGTACGAGTTCTTCTGCCTGTCCGAGACCGAGAGAATCCTCGTCGAAGACACGGTGGAGCACACGATTCCCGCCGCGCAACCGAACCGCGGCAGCCTGCCGGAGATCTGGAACTCGTCGACCACGTCCGACCGGCGCGCCTATGCCCGCGCGCTCGTCGGCAACCTCATGGACTGGCTCGACGACGACTGCGCCATAGGCACCCGCCTCGTGGCCCGCAACGACGACCTTGCCGTCCTCCGGCTGTCGTTGCGGGACGGGCGCAGCGCGTTCGACTACGCCGAGGACGACAAGACGCCGGTCGGGGAGGCACTGTCCCGCCTCGCCCGCCGCATCAAGCAGCCGCTTCCGGGCAACTTCCAGTCGACGCCGGACTTCCGGGTGTTCCTGGACCGCGATCTCTTCCTCGTCAAGCCCGCCGCCAAGCGATTCTGGCTCCGATCCGCTGCCGTGGCCGACGCCCACGGCATCGCCCTCGACCTGCAGGGCTTCGTCGGACGCCGGCATGACGATCGTCCGGGTCCGGACTGATGCTCGCTGGCGACGCAACCGTCTGGGGCGTCCGGTTCCGGTCGTTCGACGCGCGGTTCCTCGAGCGTGTCGCGGCCGTCTGGCGCCGGTGCGTCAACAGGTTGCCGGACCATCCGCACGAGGACACCATTCACCAGGAATCTGGTGGATCTGCTTCAGAGCGATCCGGGCGTTCGCCGTTGGTTCCACTGGATCGAATTCCAGTACGAGCCCTTCGGACACACGGCGGAAGGCACCGCGTACAGCACCGGTAGAATCGACATCGCGGTCCTCCTGAACCAGGACCGCAACATCTACCTCGCGTACGAGTGCAAGCGGCTGAACGACATGCGCAAGGACGGCAGGAGGAGGTCGTTGGCCGGCGACTATGTGAAGGAGGGCCTGTCGCGCTTCGTCGTGGAGCAGTACGCGGAGGGCCTTCCCCTTGCGTGCATGCTCGGCTACGTTCTCGATGGTGACCTGGAGTACGCGAAATCCAACGTCCGAGCGAGAATCACCGAACTGCGCGAGGAGGTCGGCCTGGTCACCGAACCGCGGGACGCCGCACCCATCGGCGAGTCGAGACGCTTCTTCAGCCGCCATCGCCGGCAATCGGGCGCCGAGATCGAAGTTCGACACGCCCTGTTTCCGGTCGGGCCGGGACCCCAAGTAGCTGGGCACCAGCCAGAACCGGAGGGGGGCAAGCATCGAGCGAGATCGCCCTGGAAGCGCTCGACCTGATCGCCGACTGCGCGAACCGCACGCTGACTCCGCGGTTTCCCGGCTATCCTCTGCTCAAGCTGAAGCAGGCCGAAGCGGTTTCACCTTCGGCGCGATTCGACCGCCCCGCCTGTGCCATAATTCGGCCCATGCTTCAGACGATTCTCGCTTCGGTCCGGCGGCGGCGCGTCGGTCCCGGCGCGTCCGGCAGGATGCTCCTCGTCGTCCTCGCCGGCCTGATCGCCGTGTCGTCGACCCTCGACGGCGCGGTCCGGCCGACGAAGGTCGACTACGAGATGCACACGCTGGACAACGGCCTGAAGGTGATCCTCTCCGAGGACCACTCCACGCCAATCGTCCACCTGCAGCTGGTGTACCACGTCGGGTCGAAGAACGAACGGCCGGGCCGCACCGGGTTCGCCCACCTGTTCGAGCACATGATGTTCAAGGGCTCGAAGAACGTGCTCCCCGACTCGCACCTGACGATGATCTCCCGGGTGGGGGGCGAGGGCAACGCCTACACGACCGAGGACAGCACGACGTTCCTGCAGACGGTGCCGTCCCAGTACCTGCCGCTGGTCCTCTGGCTGGAGGCGGACCGGATGGCGACGCTGCGCATCGACGAGCGGACGTTCGAGGCGGAGCGGCAGGTGGTGCAGGAGGAGCGCCGGTGGCGCTACGAGGACGCCCCGTTCGGCCTGCTGTCGGAGATCCTGTACGACCACGCCTACACGGTGCACCCGTACAAGCACTCGGTCATCGGCAGCATGGAGGATCTCCAGGCCGCCTCCATCGAGGACGTGCAGGAGTTCTTCGACACCTACTACGTGCCGGAGAACGCGACCCTCGTGCTGGTGGGCGACTTCGACCCCGCCCAGGCCCTCGCGCACATCAAGCTGTACTTCGGCCGGGTGCCGAAGGCGAAGCGGCCCGTGCCCCGCGACATCCCCCGCGAACCCCCCTCCACCTCGGAGCGCCGGGTGACCCTGACCCAATCCGAGAACTGGCCCCTGCCCGCGGTCATCGTGGCCCATCACATCACCTACGACGGCCACCCCGACGCGTATCCGCTGCACATCGCGACCAAGGTGCTGTCCGACGGGCTGAGCTCGCGCATCTACCGCCGGCTGGTGTACGAGGAGCAGCTCGCGGTGTCGGCGGCCGGCGACCGCCTGATCATCGAGGACCCGAACCTGTTCTACGCGTTCTCGATAGTCCAGCCGGGCCGCACGCCGGCCGAGTCGGAGGCGGCGCTCATCGAGGAGCTGGAGCGGCTGAAGACGGACTTCATCAGCGAACGGGAGCTGCAGCAGGCCAAGAACCAGTTCGCGCGCGACTACGTCTTCGGCCGGGGCACCATTGAGCAGAAGGCCTCGCACCTGGTCCACGCGGCCGTGATCCACGACGACATCACCACCGTCGACGCCGAGTTCGACATCTTCATGAACGTCACCCGCGAGGACGTGCAGCGGGTGGCCCGGACCTACTTCACCGAGGAGAACCGGCTGGTGCTGACGATTCTGCCCGCCGCGCCGCCCGGACGCTCCTTCTTCCGACCCGGAGACCAGGAATGAGACGGGCGTCTTTCTCGCAATCCGGAGCAGGGATCGCCGGCCTCGTCCTCTGCCTGTCGATGGTCGCGGCGGCCGCGGCGGCCCAGGCGGTGGACTGGCCGCGGGAGAGCCCGCCGCCGCCGCTGCCGTGGCACCAGGCCACGTTCCCGCCCTACGAGATCCGGACCCTCGACAACGGGCTGCAGGTGGTGGTGGTTATGCACCACGAGCAGCCGGCCGTCAACCTGCGGCTGCTCATCGGGGCCGGATCGGCCTACGACCCGGCCGACAGGATGGGGGTGGCGACGTTCACCGGCGCGCTGCTCAACCAGGGCACGACGAGCCGGAGCGCCACCGAGGTCGCGGACGCCATCGACTCGATCGGAGGCATCCTCGACGTCGGGGCCGGCACGGACCTGAGCTTCGTCAACGTCCTCGTCATGACCGACAGCTTCGAGTTCGGCCTGGACATGGTCGCCGACACCGCCCGCAACCCCGCGTTCGCGCCGGCCGAGATCGAGCGCGAACGGCAGCAGGTGCTCTCGGGTTTCCAGGTCAGCTACGACGACCCCGAGTACCTGGGGTCGGTCGTGCTCTCGCGTCTGATCTACGGGTTCCACCCCTACGGGCTGCCGTCGAACGGCACGCCGGAATCGGTGCGGCGGATCGCCCGCGACGATCTGGTCGCCTTCCACGCGGCGCACTACGCGCCGAACAACGCCCTGCTCGCCATCGTCGGCGACATCGAGGCCGAGTCGGCGTTCGCGGCGGCGGAACGGGCATTCGGCGATTGGGCCCCCCGCACGGAGGCGGCCGAGCCGCCCGCCGGCGAGATGCCCGAGCCCACCCGCCGGGTCGTCGTCATCGACAAGCCGGGCTCGCTGCAGACCGCCATCCGGGTCGGACACACCGCCCTGCCGCGCACCAGCCCCGACCATCTGCCGTTCGACGTCGCCATCAAGATTCTCGGCGGCGAAGGCGGGAACCGGCTCGGAAGCGTGCTGAGGACGGAGCGGTCCCTCACCTACTCCGCCTCGGCCGAGATCAGCAGCCGCCGCTACGGCGGCGACTTCGTCGGCAAGACCGACACGCGCACCGAGGCGACGGTCGAGGCCCTGCGGCTGATGGTCGGCGAGGTGGGCCGCATGCGGCGCGAGCGGGTGAGCCGGCGCGAGCTCGAGAACGCCCAGGCCTATCTGGCCGGGAACTTCCCGCTGACCATCGAGACCCCCAACGCCATCGCCTCGCAGGTGCTCGAGGCGCTGGTGTACGGCCTCGAGCTCGACGACCTCCCGAACTACCCGAACCGGATCAACGCGGTCACGGTGGAGGACATCCGTCGGGTGGCGCGCACCTACCTGCGTCCCGACCGCCTCTCGATCGTGCTCGTGGGGGAGGCCCGCGCCTTCGTCGACGACCTCCGGCGGGCCGGATTCGGCGACATCGAGGTCCTGTCGGTGGCCGAGCTGGATCCGTCCAGCCCCGACCTGCGGCGTTGACCGGACGGACGGAGAGCGAAGCCGCGAGGCGGCGGTGTCCACCCACATGCCGGCGCCCAGGGTGATGCTCTCGTGCGGCGAGCCGTCGGGCGACCTGTACGCGGGCGCCCTGACCCGGGAGATCCGCCGCTTGCGTCCGGAGGCGGAGGTCTTCGGGCTGGGAGGAAGGCAGCTCGCGGCGGCGGGCGGGCGCCTGACCGCCGACCACGCCGGGCTCGCCGCCACCGGACTGACCGAAGCGCTGGCGGTGCTTCCGCACACCTGGAGGACCTACCGCCGCCTCGTGCGGGCGGCGCGGGCGGAACGCCCCGACGTCTTCGTGGCCATCGACTTTCCGGAGGTCAACTTCCGGCTCGGCGCGGCGGTCGCCGCCCTCGGCATCCCCGTCGTCTACTACATCGGTCCGCAAGCGTGGGCGTGGCGGAGCGGCCGGTTCCGGACCATGCGGCGGTTCGTGACCCGGGCCCTCGTCATCTTTCCGTTCGAGGCGCCGCTCTACCGCGAGGCGGACATCCCCGTCGCGTTCGTCGGCCACCCGCTGCTCGACGTGGCGACGCCCGCAACCGACCGGGAGACGCTCCGCCGAGACCTTCACCTCGACCCGGAGGCGCCGGTGCTGGCGATGCTCCCCGGCAGCCGCCCCAACGAGGTGCGGCGGATACTGCCGGACCTGACCACCGCGGCCCGGCTCGTCCGCGACCGAATCCCGCCGGTGCAGCTCGTGGTGGCGCGGGCCCCCGGCCTCCCGGACCCTCTGTTCGAGCCGCTGTCGGCCCTCGGCCAGGCGGGGGCGCCGCCGCGGGTCGTCGAGTCGCGGACCGATGCGGCGCTGGCCGCGGCCGACGTCGTCATGACCGCCTCGGGCACCGCCACCGTTCAGACCGCCATTCACGAACGCCCGATGGTGATCGTCTATCGGCTCTCGCCGCTGACCTGGTGGATGGCGCGGCGGTTCGTCAAGGTGAGGGCGTTCGGCATGGTCAACCTCGTCGCGGGACGGAACGTCGTGCCGGAGTACGCCCAGGCCGCGTTCGAGCCGGCCGTCGTGGCGGCCGACGCGGTGCGGTTCCTGACCGACGAGGAACACGCCGCCCGCACCCGGCGGGCCCTGCGGGAGGTGCGCGAGAAGCTGGGAGGGCCGGGGGCCAGCCGCCGCGCCGCCGAGCACGTGCTGGAGGTCGCGGGCAACGGATGACCTCCCGGGCATCGCAACGGCGCCCGGGAGCCTCCGGTAGCCCGTTGCCCCGTTCCATTACCTATAATGGAGGGATGCGGCGAAGCTGTTTGCGCGAAGGTCGGAAGCTCGGCGGGGTTCGGGCGGTCTGGCAGACGATGGCCCTGCTCGTACTGTTGGCGGCGGGCGCCGCCGCCCAGACGAACACCGCGGAGATCCTGGGAGTCGTGGTCGACGACAGTGGCGCGGTGCTGCCGGGCGCCCTCGTCGTGGCCACCCATCCGGCGAGCGGGACCGTCGTCGAACGGATTACCGACGGCGAGGGGCGGTTCTTCCTCCCCGGCCTCGCCACCGGCGAGTGGAGCGTCACCGCCGAGCTGCCCGGCTTCCAGCGATCGACGCAGAGCGGCATCCGCCTGGAGATCGGCCGCACCCTGCAGATCGAGTTCATCCTCGCCCTCGGGGCGATCAGCGAAGAGGTGACGGTCGAGGTCAGCGCCCCCCTGCTCCAGACCACCACGGCCGAGATCAGCGACGTCATCGAGACCCGCGAGGTCGAGCAGATCCCCCTGAACGGGCGGCAGTTCCTGCAGCTCGCGCAGCTCAGCGACGCGGTGGTCATTCCCCCCGGCGGCACCCGGGGCGGCGCCCTGCAGCAGGCCGGCCCCCTGCCCAACGTCGGGGGGCAGCGCGCCGGGCACAACATCTACATGCTCGACGGGTTCAAGGTCACCGACGAGCTCTTCAACAACCTCGTCATCAACCCGTCGGTCGACTCGATCCAGGAGTTCAAGATCCAGAAGTCGATGTACCCGCCCGAGTTCGGCGGGAAGGCGTCGGCCCTGATCAACGTGGCGACCCGGTCGGGCGCGAACACCTTCCACGGAAGCCTGTTCGAGTTCATGCGCGACGAGCGGTTCGACACCCACAACTACTTCGACGACCGCAGCCTGCCGGTGCCCCCGCTCGACCAGCACCAGTACGGCGGCACCGTCGGCGGCCCGATCGTCCGCGACCGCACCTTCTTCTTCGCCAGCTACGAGCGGCAGGACACCCGCCGCTCGATTACCAAGACCTTCTCGGTGCCCGACGCCGCCCTGCGGGCCGGCGACTTCTCGGGCTGGAGCCCGATCTGCGATCCGCTGACCATCGATGCCGCGACCGGGGCGTGCCGCCCGTTTGCGGGCAACCGGATCCCGGCCGGCCGGATCGACCCCATCGCGAGCACGTTCCTCGCCGACGTGCCCCTGCCCACCGACGGAGAGCGGTTCCAGAACCTGACCGCGGTGGAGCAGCAGGACAAGGACGTGCACCAGTTCAGCCTGCGGCTCGACCACCGGCTGGCCGAGGCCGACCATCTCTTCCTGCGCTTCAGCAGCTTCGACGCCGACGAGATCCAGCCGTTCGGCACCGGCGTCCAGCAGGAGGCCCTGGTGCCGGGGTTCGGCCGCACCCTCGACACCACGACCCGGAACGTCGGGACGAGCTACACCAAGGCGATCGGCCGGAACAAGCTGAACGAGTTCCGCTTCGGGTACATGTCGGTGGACGGCGGGCAGCACAGCCGCAACGCGGGGGTCGACTTCGCGGAGCGGGTCGGCCTGCTCGGGGTGAGCCGGAACCCCCGCGACGTCGGATATCCCCAGATCTCGACGGCGGGGCTCTTCAGCACGATGGGCGACCCGACGACGTTCGTGTCGCGTAACAACGAGCACTTCGAGGTCTACGACAACTTCCTCATCGACCGGGGCGACCACCGCTACAAGTTCGGCGGCTACCTGTTCCACCTGCGTTTCCGCCCCGTCAACGCCGACACCGCGCGGGGCGCGTTCACCTATACCGGGCAGTGGAGCGGCAACCCCCTCGCCGATTTCCTGCTCGGCTACCCGACCGCGGCCCGGGCGGGCATCGGCGGCGGCGACCAGGACTCGCGCACCACGTGGCTGCACCTCTACGCCCAGGACGACTGGCGGGCGCGCGACAACCTGACCATCAACTACGGGCTGCGCTACGAGTACAACGCGCACATGAAGGACATCGACAACCGCCTGTCGTCGATCGACCTGTCGGTGCCGGGGGGGCGCTACGTCATCGCCAGCGACGCCGCCGGCAACATCTCGCCGGCGGCCGAGGCGATGCTGCCGCTGATGCCGATTCCCTGGGTGACCTCGTCCGAGATCGGCTGGGACCGCAGCCTCCTGCGACCCAGCCGGGTTCGCCTCGCCCCCCGGCTCGGGTTCGCGCTGCTCCTCGGCGACCAGCGCTCGGTGGTGCTGCGGGGCGGCTACGGCGTCTTCCTGAACCAGTGGGCCTACAGCGTGCAGACCGCGTTCACCCGCAACCTGCCGTTCTTCTTCCTGAAGCAGGTCGACACCCCGTCGGACCAGCTCGCGCCGACCCACCAGACCCGCGACATCCTGACCAGCGACGCCACCGGCAGCATCGGCGGCTCGATCATGGACAACGACTACCGGGTCGAGTACACGCAGACCTGGAGCGGCGGGGTCCAGATGGAAGCGGCGCCCCGCACGATGGTGGAGATGTCCTACATGGGCTCGTACACCATCGGGGCCGACAACTCGACCATCCGCAACGTGCCCCTGCCCGGTCCCGGGCCCATCGACGAGCGCCGCCTCGTGCCCGGGCTGAGCGGCATCCGCGCCATCCGATTCGACGGCGAGTCGATCTACCACGCGGTCACGTTCAAGGCCGAGCGGCGCTTCGACGGGCGGCACTCGTTCAACGCCGCCTACACCCTGTCGCAGTCGCGCGACGACGCCTCGAGCCCCGGCGCCACCGCGTTCGAGTCGAACGTGCCCCAGGACGTCAACGACATCTTCCCCGGCGAGGTGGCGCTGTCGAGCTTCCACCACCGCCACCAGGTCGTGGCGAGCGGCACCCTGCAGCTGCCGTTCTTCGAGGGGGCCGGCGGGGCGGCCGCGCTCTTCTCGGGATGGCGGCTGAACGGCATCGTCACCGTGCAGTCGGGGGCGCCGTTCACCGTGAACCTCGGCATGGACCGCGCCAACATCGGGTCGGGCCCCGCCCAGCGCCCCGACCAGATCGGCGACCCCAACCTCCCGGCCGGCCAGCGCACTCCCGACCGCTGGTTCAACACCGCGGCGTTCGCCTTGCAGTCCCCCTTCACGTTCGGCAGCGCCCTGCGCAACAGCGTGTTCGCGCCGGGCCTCGCCAACGTCGACGTCTCGCTGCAGAAGGACTGGTTCGTCGGCGACGAGGGCCGCCTGGAGTTCCGCTGGGAGATCTTCAACGTGCTGAACCGGGCCAACTTCGACGTGCCCAACCGCGTCTTCGGCACCCCGAACTTCGGCCGCATCTTCAGCGCGTTGAACGCGCGGGAAATGCAGTTCGGGCTGCGCTACAGCTTCTGAGGCGGCTGCGCCCCGACCATGGGCTGAAGCCACAGGCTGCCAGCAATGCCTTCGCGCCGAGCGCCGGCAACCAACGAGCCAGTGTGATGCTGGACTACATCACCGTTCAGGGCTTCAAGAGCATCGAGTCGATCCCGACCTTGGCGATGGGTCCGTTGACGGTGCTCATCGGCCCGAACGGTTCAGGCAAGACGAACTTCCTCGGCGTGTTCTCATTCCTCCGCGCCATCCGCGAGGGCCGCCTGCAGGAGTACGTCGCCAAGACCGGCGGCGCCGACAGAGTGCTGCACTTCGGATCACGATCCACCCCCAAGCTGTACATTCATGTCTCGTTCGAGAACGCAGTGAACCAGTACGCAATCGATCTCGTGCCTAACGACGCCGACAGGCTCGTCCCTCTCTCCGAAACCGCCTTTTCCTCGCACACGTGCTCCTCCCAGACGCCTGCCGAACGACTCCCGCCGGCGCCTGGAGGGCGGGAAGCCGGGATCAGCAGGCGGGACCTGGCGGGCCCCGCCCGATATGTGCAACATTGCCTCCGTAGCTGGCGCGTGTATCACTTTCACGACACGAGCGCCGCATCTCCCATGAAGAAAACGGCGGACGTGGACGACAACCGCCATCTCCGCGCCGACGGCTCGAACTTGGCGCCTCTCCTTCACCTTCTGCGTGAGAAGCACGAGGACGCGTATCGGTTCATCGTTGAAACGGTACGGCAGGTCGCCCCGTTCTTTCGGGACTTCGCGATTGATCCACGGCGCCTGAACCGCGACAAGATCAGACTCGAGTGGAGACACGCAGGTACAGACGCCTATTTCGATGCGTCGCAACTCTCGGATGGAACACTCCGCTTCATCGCGCTCGCGACCCTGTTTCTCCAACCCAGAGAATATAGACCGTCGGTCATCCTGGTCGACGAGCCCGAGTTGGGCATGCATCCCTATGCCATCACCCTGCTGGCCTCGCTGATGAAGCAGGCAGCGACCGAATGCCAGGTGATCGCCTCTACCCAGTCAGCCCTCCTCTTGGACCACCTCGAGCCGGAAGACGTGCTGGTAGCGGACCGCGTCGACGGGGCCACGCGGTTCACCCCACTCGATCCGGCCCGCCTGAAGCCCTGGCTGGAGGACTACAGCCTCGGTCAGCTCTGGGAGAAGAACGAGATCGGCGGACGCCCCGCACCGGAGTAGCGGATGCCGAACACGTGGCCCGGCCGCGAGCACGCCGGCCAACGCCCGACCCCGAGCAAGCGCGCGGCCGCGGTGGAACAGGCCATCCTGGAAGACGTCTCGACGGTAGTCGGCCACCCGCCGCGTTTTGCCGTGCGCGAGGCGTGTCCGCTCTTCAACGCGTGGGTCAGCACGCTGGAGCAGCAGGCTCGACCGTAGCGCGACCAGCGGCCAAGCGTCAGCCATTCATTGGCCATGACATGACAATTTGCCTTGTCATGGCCCAAATGGGCTGACGTGGAGGATCCCTGGCACCGCCCTCAAGGCCGCCGGCGGCGAGATCGCGGTTGCACAAGTACGGGTTGTGGTGCAGCCGCTCGAAGGCGGCCCGCAATGTCCCGTCCGTTCAGCGTGCGGCCCGACCTCTCCGCGCTCATCACGCGGGCGCTACGGCGACGGAATCGCGCAGGCGAAGCTGGCCTCCTCGTTCGGGTCGCCGCTGCCGTCGTAGACGGCGACCTGCGGGTACGGGCAGACGGGACGCGTCATCGCGACCTCGTCGTCCTCGCCCAGCTTCGTCGCCAACAGGCGCTCGGGGGCCTGCCCGTCCTCGACCCAGGCGCGGATGGCCTCGACCCAGTCGACGCGGTCGGGGCCGGGGCCGCCGGCGCAGTGGAGCACGCCGGGCAGCATGTAGAGGCGGGCGTAGTCGCGGGCCGAGGCGTCGTCCGCCGCCAGCCGCACGTAGTAGTCGATGGTGCCGATGGGCGTGAGGGCGAGGTCGGACCAGCCGGTCCAGTAGATGATGCGGCCGCCGCCGTCCCGGAACCGGCCGAGGTCGGTGTCGGTGGCGTTGAGAATCGCGGCGGTCGGGGCGACGTCCTCCTCCCAGGTCGAGAAGTCGTACCGCGTGTAGTCCCAGTCGGGGTCGCCGAAGACGAAGTACTTGAAGAGCTCGGTGCCGAAGCCGTACTGCGCGCTCGGGGCCCCCGGCGGGCCCACCACCCACCCGGGCCAGCCGCCGATGGCGTTCTCGCCGCCGTAGTTGAACCCGGGGTAGAGCGGCTCGCCGTTCGACTCGGGGCCTTCGTAGACGGTCCGGATGGCGGCGAGCTGCGCCGCGGTGACGCAGCTTTCGGCGGGGCGGTCGCCGGCGCAGCGCGGCAGGTCGGCGGGGTCGAAGCCGCAGTGCCGCGGGTCGGTCATCATGCCGTCCTCGACCCCGTCGTCGGCGTCGCACGCGGCGAGGATGCTCGACCCCAGCAGGTCGAGCGCGGACTGCGTCAGCACGGGGGCGTCGAGGTCGCCGTCGGGGTAGATGGCCTGCTGGTTCTGCAGGAAGCCGGCGGTGATCCCGGTCCAGTCGTAGGCCGGCGCCGCCGCCACGATGCCGTCGAAGTCGTCCGGGTAGCGCTGCGACGCCATCATCGCCTGGCCGCCGCCCCGCGAGCAGCCGACGAAGTAGTCGTAATCGGACGGCCGCGCGTAGTAGTGCGAGATGACCGACTTGGCGGTCTCCGCCGTCAGGTGGACGGCGCGGTGGCCGAAGTTCTCCTGCCGCTCGGGATGGTCGAGGGCCCAGGCGGCCGAGCGGCCGGGCCCGGTATGCCCGGTGTCGGTCCCCGCCGTCGCGTAGCCGCGCTCGAGGGGGCTCCCGCCCCAGGCATACAGCGAGCGCGCCTGGTTCTGCACGCTCCCCACGAAGCCGCCGCCGCCGCCCATCAGGAACCGGCCGTTCCAGTCGTCGGGCAGCAGCAGCTCGAAGTTGATCTCGGTCTCGATGACCCCCCTCACCCGGCAGTGGGCAGGGACGTCCCCGTCGGCCACGTGCTCGGCCGAGCCGATGCGCAGGTCGATGAGCTCGAGCGCCGTCAGATCGGCGCAAGCACCGGGGAAGTCCGCGGGATTCGCGGCGGGGACCGCGCACGCGGCAGCGGCGGCGAGGCCGGCCGCGGCCACGCCGTTCACGAAGAAACGCTGGATGCGGAACATGGCGGCTCTCCTCCCCCGGGGATCTGCGCCGCCGGGGCCGTCTTCGTCGTCGTCTTCCCGCCGCCGTGCGGCTTGCCTGTGAGCGCCGTGCTGCCGCCAGCGCCTGCTATCGCGGCGTCCAGAGGAAGACCTGCCATTCCCTCAAGGGCTCCGATTCACCGACGATGACACCGCCCGACAGGGTGCGATCGAGGTCGGGCCCGCCCCACCGGCGCAAGTAGGGGTACTTCTCCTCGCCAAGCATCTCGGTCGCCGTCATCGCGAACGTCGCGTCGCCGAGCCGCGCGTAGCCGTCGGGTGCGACCTGCGCCCGTCTCGACCAATAGCCGCCGTCCGGCCTCGTGGCGGTGATGAATCCACCCTCGAAGGGGACGAGCGCCACGTGCACCACGAACGGCGGAAAACCACCGGTCTTGATCGTCCCGATGCCCCGTTCGAGAACCGTGAAGTCTGCCGGCGGCAGCGTCAGGCTGCCACCGATTCTCACCCCGGCAATGCGGTTGTAGGGTGCGACGAAGACATAGGTGGTCGCTGCCGCGATCAGCATGCCTGCAACGGCGATACCGGCGATTCTCGTCTTGCTGGCCATGGAGTCGTCGTTCCCCCTGTCGCACGACGTCGAGCGGCGCGGGCGGAGCCGCCAGGCAACGCTCTCCGGGCTGGTCCGGGACCTCGTGGTGAACGTCTCGCCGGACCGCCTCAACCCTACCAGCGTCCCGCCTCGCCCGCAAGCGCACCAGGCCGCGCGCGGCGGGCCGACACGCTATGATGGTGGTTTGCGGCCGCTTGGGGAGGGCAAGATGAATCGACTGCTGATCGCGGCGTGGATCCTGAGTCTGACCGGCGCGCAGGCGCGGGCGCAGGAGCCGGTGGACCTGCTGCTGCACAACGGCAAGGTCTTCGCGGCCGACGAGCTGCTCTCCACCTACTCGGCGATCGCCGTCCGCGACGGCCGGATCGCGGCCGTCGGGTGGGACGAGCTGACCGATCGCTACCGCGCGGCGCGCACCATCGACCTCGAGGGCCGGCTCGTGCTGCCCGGGTTCATCGACACCCACATCCACATCAGCGGCGACGCCGAGCGCTGGGTCGACCTGTCGGGGCTCGAGAACCTCGCCGAGCTGAAGGGCCGGGTCACCCGGAAGGCGGAGCAGCTCGGGGCCGGCGAGTGGATCACCGGATACGGCTGGTCGGAGGACGAGCTCGCCGAGCAGCGCCGGCCCCTGCGCTGGGACCTCGACGACGCGGCGCCGGCCAACCCGGTGGTGCTGACCCGCGCCGGCGGCCACAGCTCGGTGGCCAGCTCGCTGGCCCTGGAGGCGGCGGGGCTGACGCCCAACTCGGAGACCCCGCCGGGCGGCATCATCGAGGTTGACGGCGAGGGGCGGATGAACGGCATCCTGCGCGAAGGGGCGCAGGGGCTGGTGCGCCGCCTCGTGCCCGACCCGACCCGGGACGAGCTGCAGGCGAGCTTCGTCGAGAACCTGCGCGACCTGCTCGGGCTCGGCGTCACGAGCATCATCCAGGCCGGGGTCGACATCGCGGGCTTCGCCGACTGGGAGGCGGCCTACGCCGCGCACCGCGGCGAGCTGCCGCGGGCGGCGGTGCAGCTCCGCGTGCCGCCGGACCCCGAGCGGGCCGTCGACATGCTCGACCGGTTCGCCCGCAAGACCGGCGACGGCGACGCATGGCTGCGGGTCGGGCCCATGAAGTTCTTCGTCGACGGCGGCTACACCGGCGCCGCGGCCTGGACGCTCGAGCCCTACAGCGGCCAGCCCGGCTACCACGGCAGCGGCCCCCTCATCGACGAGGCGGGGCTGACGGCCATCTCCAGCGCCGCCCACGAGCGGGGTTGGCAGATGGGGTTCCACACAATCGGCGACGCCGCCATCGCGATGACCGTCGACGTCTGGGCGCGCCTGCTCGAGGCGTCGCCCCGCGCCGACCACCGCCACTACCTGAACCACTTCACGGTCAGGCCGCCGGCCGAGACCATGCAGAAGATGGCGGACTGGAACATCCACGTCGCCCAGCAGCCCAACTTCACCTATACGCTCGACGGGCGCTACGCCGAGCACCTCGACGGCGAGCGCTACGCGACGAACAACCCCCTGCGCTCGCCCATGCGGCACGGGGTGGTGGTGGCGCTGGGCAGCGACATCCTGCCCATCGGGCCGCTGGTCGGGCTGCAGGCGGCGGTGACCCGCCGGGGCATGGGCGGGGCCGTCGTGGGACACGGCGAGGCGCTGACGATGCCCGAGGCCATCGTCGGCTACACGCGCATCGCCGCGCACCTGACCTTCGAGGAGGACGAGAAGGGCACCCTCGAGGTCGGCAAGCTCGCCGATCTCGTGGTGCTCTCGCAAGACCTGCTGACCATCGACCCCGAGCGGACGACGGACACCGAGGTCGACCTGACAGTGCTCGGCGGCCGCGTGGTCTTCGAGCGCTGAGGGCCGCAGGGCGCTCCGCTGTCAGGCGCTCCCGGGGTCGAGCAGCGGATTGACTGCCCGGACCGTTCCGTACATGCGACCGTGCTGAAAGTCCTCGGACCACAACTCGCTCAGCCCGAAATGCTCGGCGTACGCCCACAGGTGCGCGTCGAACCACGACAGTCGATACGCCGCCGCCCCGCGCAACGCGAGACGCACGACGGCTTCGTTCGGGTAGATGATGGGAAACTGCGTCACCACCTTGGCCATGTCCTTACCCTAGCAAGGGCAGCGTCCTTGTCTCAAGCTCGATTTCGCCGTTTCAACGCTCCAGTCTTCGAGCACGGGACCGGGCTTCGGCTCGGTTTGCGCGCAACGCCGCCCCGGTCATGACTGAACCTCCCGTCCACCTCCGCCGGTTCCTCGGCCGCGGCGACGTACTCGCCGTCGCTTTCGGGGCGATGGTCGGGTGGAGCTGGGTGGTGCTGGCCGGCGAGATGATCGTACGGGCCGGCGCGGTGGGCTCGATCCTCGCGTTCGGAGCCGGCGCGGTCATGGTCTGGCTGGTGGGGCTCACCTACGCCGAGCTGTCCGCCGCCCTGTCCCGAGCCGGGGGCGAGCTGAGCTTCACGTTCCTCGCCATGGGGCCCCTCGGCGCGTTCGTCTGTGGGTGGACGCTGGTCCTCGCCTACGCGGCGGTCTGCGCCTTCGAGGCGGTGGCCCTGCCCACCGTTCTCGGCTACCTCGTGCCCGCGTTCGGGACCGGGGACCCGCTCTACACCGTGGCGGGATGGGACGTGCAGCCGGCCTGGGTCGCGGCCGGGGTGGCCGGGGCGCTCGTCATCGGCGTCGTGAACTACCGCGGCATCCGGTTCGCGGCGTTCGTGCAGCAGGTCGCCGTCGCCGGCCTCCTGCTCGTCGGGCTCGCCTTCTTCGTGCCCGGCGCCGCGCGCGGCGACCTCGCCAACCTCGCGCCCGCGATCACCGGCTGGGAGGGCGTGCTGCGGGTCATGATCATGACGCCCTTCCTGTACGTGGGGTTCGACGTCATCCCCCAGCTCGCGGAAGAGATCGCCCTGCCGTTCCGGACCATCGGCCGCATCATCCTGCTCTCGATCGTGATGGCCTTCGTCTGGTACGGCCTCGTTCAGTGGACGGTGGGCCTGTCGCTCGACCCCGCCACCCTCGCCGATCGGGCCCTGCCCACCGCCGACGCCATGAGCGCGGTCTACGACAGCCCGTGGGGCGGCCGGGTGCTGGTGCTGGGCGGCGCCGTCGGCATCCTGACGAGCTGGAACGCGTTCTTCCTCGGCGCGTCCCGCCTGCTGTTCGCGATGGCCCGGGGCGGGATGCTGCCGGCGGCGTTCGCGCGCCTGCACCCGCGCTACGGGTCCCCGTCCGCGGTCGTCGTGGTGCTGACCGCGATTACCGCGATCGCCCCGTTCTTCGGGCGGCCGGCCCTGGTGTGGCTGGTCGACGCCGGATCGCTGGCCACGGTCGTCGCGTACCTGCTGGTGGCCGTCGCCTTCCTCGTCATCCGGCGCCGGCATCCCGACCTGCCCCGCCCCTACCGCGTCGCGGCCCCCGGGGTGGTGGGATGGCTCGCGGTAGCGGCCACGGTGTTCTTCGTCCTCCTTTACCTGCCGGGCAGCCCCTCCGCGCTGGCGTGGCCCGAGGAATGGGCCATCGTCCTCCTGTGGCTGGCACTGGGGATGGCGCTGGGGGCGGGCATGCGCCGCCGCGTGGCCGCGCTGGGCCCCGGCCGCCAGGCGCGGCTGATTCTCGGTGACCGCGCGAGCCTGCTGGATCCCCGCCCGGCCGGCAGGTAGGGACCCTGCTTCGCCGAGGCCATGCCGGATCGAGCCTACTTGACGGGTACTCGATGGAATGTCACCTGGCGGTCTCTTCCGCCTCGGAGGCCGGAGGCGCAGGACGCTCCACCTGCCGCTTGACGTGCTCCAGGTAGTTGCGCACGGCATCGCGCGAGCGGCGCCGGATGATGGGCCGCAGGAACCACCCCCGGAAGCCGGTCATCCCGTCGTTGCGCGAACGCGTGATCGAGACGATCGCGGCGCCGGGCGGACCGGAACCACGGGGGTGGTCGACGAGAAAGCGCAGCTCGAGCGTGGTGTGGAAGTAGTGGCTCGCGTAGAGCTGCTTGATGGCGATCGCATAGGCGACGCCCGAGGACGACCCCGCGTCCAGCGGATGGATCGCGACGTGGTTCACCCGGATGGTCGGCTTGAGGCCGAAGTCGACCACCGTCCAGTAGAAGAAGTCCTCGGCCCCGGCGGGACGACCGTGCGGGTAGTCGTCGAGATACGCCAGGAGCGCGGGCACGGGAACCGGCAACGTGGTGCGGCTGGCGAGCAGGGCGCGGAACTGCTCGGCCACGGGCAGGGGCCGGTCGCCGTCGACGTAGGACCCGAGCGCCGCGTTGCCCTCCGCCTGATACGCGCGGACCAGCTCAAGGATCATCTCGCGGGCGATCTCGTCGGCTTGGCGCGCCGCGGTCTCGGACGACCAGTCCACGCCGGTCCGGAATCGGTCCATCGCCGATGCCGAGAGCTTGACCTCGCAATCGCCCGGACGGCACCCGGGCAACGCCTCCAGATCGGCTTCGGGCAACGTCAACGCGTGCAGGTCCTCGAGCCGCGGGGGGCTGGAGAACCGACCGATCTGCGGGATGCCGGGGCCGCGCTCGAACCGCTCGATGTCGCGGAACTGCTCGATCACCTGCCCGGGCCGGGCGTCGACGTACACCACCCCGACGTTGGCCAGCTCCTCGCGGACCGGCGTGTCGAGGCTGCTGATGACCGCCGAGCCGCCCTCCAGCGCTCGCACGTCGTCGGTCGAGAAGCCCAGGGTCTCGGTCACGAGGCGCTCCACGATCGACCCGGATTGCGCGGCAAGGAAGACGACGGAGATCGGGAGGAACGCCCACGCCAGGGCGACCTGCGCAGCCTTCGAAGACTGGCGGCGAATCGGGTTCCGACCGGGAGACGCGCCGGCGGCGAAGGACATGGGCGACGAGCCCATTGTAGTATGCGCATCGTCCGGCGCTGTCCGGGGAACCCGCGGCTCGTCAGGTGTGGCGCTGATCTTCGGTGGCATGGAGCCCGCGGCCGGCCCGAAGCCCGGGCAGCGACGGCGCCCGGAGTCGAGCGAGCCCCGAGGGTGTTATCGGTACTTGACGGGTACTTGATGAAATACTGACGGCGTGGCGCTCCCGGGCGGCGGCAGAACAGCAAGGTTCATGTTGTCAACAACTTACACAGACACCGTTTACTTGACGGGTACTTGATGGACCGCCCGATGACGATTGACGACAGAGAGAAGCGCCTCGAAGACGAGAGCGTGGCCGCGGCCCCCGTCCTGCCCAAGCTGATCGGCCAGCGCGTGAAGCGGCGCGAGGACCCGCGGCTCATCCGCGGGCGCGGCACCTACGTCGACGACGTGAAGATCCACGGCCTGCGGCATCTCGCGTTCAAGCGGAGCGACGTCGCCCACGGCCGCATCCGGTCCGTCGACACCCGCACCGCCGCCGCGATGGACGGGGTCGAGGCGGTGCTCACCGGGGCCGAGATCGCCGAGCTCCTCGGCCCGATGCCCATCGGGACCCCGTTCCCCTCGCCCGATCACCACGCGGTGGCGGTGGACACGGTGCGGTTCGTCGGCGAGCCGGTGGCGGTGGTGGTGGCGCGCGACCGCTACGCGGCGCGCGACGCGGCCGATGCGGTGGTCGTGGACTGCGAGCCGCTGCCGGCAGTGGTCGACCCCGAGGAGGCGATGACCGGGCGGCCGGCGGTGCTGCACGCCGACTATCCGACCAACGTCGCCCTCGGCCCCCTGTCGCGGGGGACGGGCATCCGGCGCCGGCAGCCGGTGGACGACACCGCCGTCGACGAGGCGTTCGCGGACGCGGACGTCGTGATCTCGCAGCGCATCGTCAACCAGCGGCTCGCCCCGAACTCGATCGAGCCGCGCGGGGTGGTGGCGCACTACGAGGGAGGCAAGGACGAGCTGACGATCTGGTCGTCGACCCAGAACCCGCACATCCTCCGGACCTTCGTGGCGCAGATGGTCGGGCTCGGCCAGGACCGGGTGCGGGCCATCGCCCCCGAGGTCGGCGGCGGGTTCGGGGCGAAGATCAACATCTACGGCGAGGAGTACGTCGCGGCGGCGCTCTCGAAGCGGCTCGACGTCCCCCTCAAGTGGATCGAGGACCGGTCCGAGGCGTTCCTCGCCACCGTGCACGGCCGCGACCTCATCGGCTACGTCGACCTGGCGGCCCGGCGCGACGGGACGGTCCTCGGCCTGAAGCTTCGCATCGTCGCCGACATCGGCGCCTACAACATGCTGCTGACGGCGGGCATCCCCACCAACAGCATGACGATGGCCAGCGCCAGCTATGCGTTTCCCGTCGTCCGCGTCACCCTGACCGAGGTCTTCACCAACAAGACCCCGACCGACGCCTATCGCGGCGCCGGCCGCCCCGAGGCGACCTACTTCGTCGAGCGGGCGATGGACATGCTCGCGAGAGAGATCGGCATGGACCCGGCCGAGCTGCGCCGGAAGAACTTCATCCCCGCCGACCGGTTCCCGTACCGGACGCCGCTGGGCGCGGTGTACGACTCGGGCGACTACGAGAAGACCCTCGACCGCGCGCTGGAAGCGGCGGGGTGGGCGCAGCTGACCACCGAGCGCGACGCGGCGCGGGCCGCCGGCCGGGTCGTCGGGCTGGGGCTGTCGATGTACGTCGAGAGCTGCGGGTTGGGGCCGTCCGCCATGGTGTCGCCCGGCGGCTGGGAGCACTCGCAGGTCACCGTCGAGCGCGACGGGCGCATCAGCGCCACCACCGGCGCGTCGCCGCACGGCCAGGGCAACGAGACCACCTTCGCGCAGATGCTCGCCGACCAGTTCGGCGTGCCCATCGACCACGTGACCATCCGCCACGGCGACACCGCGGTGGTGAAGCAGGGCATCGGCACCTTCGGCAGCCGGTCGCAGGCGGTCGGGGGGACGGCCCTGCACAACGCCGGCATCAAGGTCAAGGCGAAGATGGCCCGGTTCGCGGCGTTCCTGCTCGAGGCGCACGAGGAGGACCTCGTCTTCGAGAACGGGGCCATCGCCGTCAAGGGCGCCCCGTCGTCGGCCAAGCCGTTCGCCGAGGTCGCCGCCTATGCCTACAAGCCGGTGAAGCGGCCCCGGGACCTCGACCCCGGCCTCAGCGACGAGGCATTCTTCGAGCCGCTCAACAACACCTACCCGTTCGGCTGCCAGATCGCGATGCTCGAGGTGGACCGCGACACCGGCGAGCCGCGGCTGCTGAAGCTGGTCGCGGTCAACGACGCCGGCCGCCTCATCAACCCCCTCATCGTCGAAGGGCAGATCCACGGCGGCCTCGCACAGGGCATCGGGCAAGCGCTCATCGAGGAGGTCGTGTACGACCGGGACGGCCAGCCCCTGACCGGGTCGTTCATGGACTATGCCCTCCCCCGCGCGGCCGACTTCCCGCGGTTCGAGCTCGACCACACCGTCACCCCGACCCCGGTCAACCCGCTCGGCGCGAAGGGCGTCGGCGAGGCGGGGACCATCGGCTCGACCCCCTGCATCGTCGCCGCCGCCGTCGACGCCCTCAGCCCGTTCGGCGTCCGGCACATCGACATGATGCTGCGGCCCGAGAAGCTCTGGCGCCTCATGCGCGAGCCTTCTTGAGGGAGACCGTTTGAGGGAGATGGACATGGCAGCACAATTGCATTGGCCATTCCGCGAGTATCGACACGATGCCGACCATTCTTCGCGACGGCCCCTACCGGTACTTCTTCTACTCCGGCGATGGACATGAACCGCCGCACGTTCATGTCGAACGAGACGATGCCGTGGCCAAGTTCTGGCTGCACCCGGTGAGGTTGGCAAGCGGAGGCGCGTTCAGTCAGCGGGAACTGGGACGAATTCGCGCGCTGATAGAATCGAGGGGCGCGACGTTCGCCGAGGCATGGGATGACTACTTCTCCGGTTGACGCAACCACCGCGGCGGAGCGAGTCGTCGTCACCGACCATGCACTCACGGTCGAGCTCGGCGACGGTCGGAGGATCTCGGCGCCGATCGAGTGGTACCCCCGCCTTGCGCACGCCACACAGCAGGAGCGCGACAACTGGCGGCTGATCGGCGGCGGCCGGGGCATTCACTGGGGGGACCTCGATGAAGACATCAGCATCGAGAACCTGTTGGCGGGGCGCCGGTCCACGGAGAGCCGGACATCGTTCCAGCGGTGGCTGACGGAGCGTATCTGAGCGCCCCACGCGAGCCTGAGATCCTGGTATGGAACCTGCGGCCTCGTCACGTGAATCGACCCGGCCGCTGACGGGCGACGAGCTGATGCGCATGCCGCAGCTTGACCCGTGCGAGCTCGTCGCCGGCCACGTCGTGCCCATGACGCCGACCAGCCCCACCCACGGGCGCATCGAGGTGAACGTGGCCGCCGCCCTCAAGCACTTCGTTCGTACGCAGAATCTGGGCGTCGTCATGGCCGGCGAGGTGGGCGTTTTCACCGCCCTGAATCCGGATACGGTGCGGGCGGCGGATGTCCTTTTCCTGTCGCACGAACGGGACGCCCGTCGGGAGCGGAGACAGGGCTTCCTGGACGTCGCCCCCGAGCTGACGGTCGAGATCCTGTCCCCGACGGATCGGCCGGACCAGGTTCGGGGCAAGCTCGACGAGTACTTCGCGGCCGGCGTCCTTCAGGTCTGGGTGATCGACCCAGCCTCGAGTACGGTGCACGTCCATCGCGGCGGCGGCGAGCGTCTGACGCTTGCGCCGGGCGCCGTGCTCACCGGCGGGCACGTGCTCCCCGGGTTCGAGCTGCCCGTCGACGACATCTTCGAATAGGCGATCGCCCAGCGATGAAGCAGAGCGCCCGCTACGTCAAGATCGTCGAATGGTCGAAGGTCGATGGCTGCTACGTGGGAAGCTGCCCCGGTCTCCATCTCGGCGGCTGCCATGGAGCCGACGAACGCGCGGTGTTCGCCGAGTTGTGCGAGATCGTGGAGGAGACCATCGACCTCTACCACGCCGACGGCAAGCCCCTTCCTCCGTCCACGGCCGGTCGCGGCCTCACGAGCAGACTCCAGGAACAGAACGTAGCGTCAAGAGCCCCTTCCGGCGGTCAGCACATGCGCTTCTGGCCCGCCACCCAGCTTCCGCGCCGCCAACGCGTGTACATCCACCGCTTGCGCAGCCGCTCGGAGAGCGCCCTCCCCGGCGCCGCCGACCCGCGCTTCCAGCTCGACAACCCCATCACTGTTACCCCCGTCAGCCCGCTCGGCGGGACGACGGTCGGCGAGGCGGGACGTTCGACTTGACCCAGTGCATCGTCATCGCGGCCGTCGACGGCCTGAGCCCTTTCGGGATGCGGCACAATCGACGTGATGCTGGACTCGACAAGCTCTGGCTCCTCATGCACAACGACGGTCAGACAAACGGAGTGACGTCGCATGGCGCAAACGATTCCAACAGACCACGGTGACGCGGGACTGATTTCACAGGTTCGTGCGAGAGCGGATGCGGATACCGCACTCGAAGTCGGGGCCGGGCTACTGGTGCTTGCGGCTCTTGACGGAGACGAGACACTCGACCGCGCACTGACGGACAACGTCGCGGAACGCCCCGATGCGTTACACGCGGACCCGGTTCCCGTTCGTGCGCCAGCGGCGCACGCCTACATCAGTTCCATAACTGTCCAGGGGTTCCGCGGCATCGGCGCCCGTAGCGAACTGCAGGTGCCCCCGGGACCCGGACTGACGTTGGTCGTTGGACGAAACGGCAGCGGCAAGTCGAGCTTTGCGGAAGCAGTGGAACTGGTGCTGACCGGCAAGAACAGCCGCTGGGCAAGCCGTTCGGCCGTCTGGAGGGAAAGGTTGGCGCAATCTGCATTGGACTGGACCCGCAGAGATCGACGCCACATTCGCCATCGAGGGAGAGTCCCAACCAGTGATCGCCCGTCGCGCATGGGCACAGGACGCTGCCGACATGGAGGCGGGTGTCACTGCCGTACGCGGCGGGCACCAAGGCGATGGTCTCGCGGTGCCGGGATGGTCCCAAGCGATTTCGACCTATCGCCCGTTTCTCCCGTACAACGAGCTCGGGTCGATCCCGGACAGCAAGCCCTCGGAACTCTACGACATGATGTCGGCGGCGCTGGGACTTGACGCATTGGTCGACGCCCGCGAGCGGTTACGCACCCGGAGACTCGCCCGAAAGCAGCAATGCGACAACGCGGAGGCGGCGCGGAAGCGGTGGTTTCCCCAGATCGAGGCGCTCGACGACGAACGGGCGCGCACCTGCGCAACAGCGATCGGGAAGCCCCGCCCGGGTAACTGGGAACTCGATGACGTAGAGCTGGTGCTCGAAGGCGCGATCGAACCGCCGGAGGGCGAGATCGCCCTGCTGCGGCAACTCGAGACACTGCAAGCACCGCGATCAGAGGAGGTGGCCGGCGCAATCTCCGAACTACAGACCGCACTCGAGGCAGAGCGGGCCACCGCAGCCACCGACGCTGGTCGCGCACAGCGGCTCGCGGATCTGCTCGAACTCTCGCTTGCGGTGCACGCGGGGCACGGTGACGGGCCCTGCCCGGTCTGCGGAGAGGGCGCGCTGAACGACAAGTAGCGCGTCCGGACGGAAGAGGAACTGAGCCGCCTCCGCCAGGAAGCGACTGACGCGGAACGAGCCCAGCGGGCGCTGGAAAAGGCCAGGCTTGGCGGGCGCCGCTTGCTGGTGAAGCCACCGGAAGCGCTGAAGCGGGCGGACAGGGTCCATATCGATGCTGCTCCGCTGCGAGCCGCCTGGAAGCGCTGGACCGATCTCCCTACCGACGCGACGGACGACGCTCTGATGGCCCACCTGGAAGGTACGCACCGCGATCTCGCAGCCGCGGTGGATGCCCTCCGCGGACACGCCACCTCCGAGCTTGAACGTCGGGAGGATGCGTGGCGTCCGCTCGCCCGTCAGTTGCGCGAGTGGCTGCCGCACGCGCGCCGCGCCGTGCGTGGAAGCCAGGCAGTCGCCCGCCTGCGTTCCGCAGAGCAGTGGCTTCAGACCGAGACCGAGCGGCTTCGCGCTGAACGTTTCCGCCCGATTGCGGAACGGGCGGCGGAGGTCTGGGAGTTGCTCCGCCAGAATAGCAGCGTTGCACTCGAGGGCCTGAAGCTCGCCGGCACGACGACTAAACGTCATGTAGTTCTGGACGTCACCGTGGACGGAACCGACGGGCAGGCACTCGGAGTGATGAGCCAAGGCGAGATCCACGCGCTCGCGCTCAGCCTCTTCCTGCCCCGCGTGCTGTTGCCGGAGTCTCCGTTTGGTTTCGTCGTGATTGACGATCCCGTCCAGGCGATGGACCCCGGCAAGGTAGACGGCCTGGCTCGCGTGCTTGCCATGGTAGCAGCGACACGACAGGTTGTCGTCTTCACGCATGACGAGCGGCTTCCGGAGTCGGTTCGGCGACTGCAGATTCCCGCGCAGTTGATGGAGGTCAGCAGGCGCGCAGGCTCCGTCGTGGAATGCCGGCAAGTCGGCGACCCGGTTACCCAATACCTCGACGATGCGCGCGCGCTACTGCGGACCAGCGACCTCCCGCCGCCCGCGGCCACGCGTGCAATATCGCTGTTCTGCCGCTTGGCCATCGAGGCCGCGTGCACCGAAGCGGTGCGTCGGCGGCGCATCGGGCGTGGCGAACCCCACGCCGAAGTGGAAGCGGTCCTGATAGACGCAAGGACCCTGCTTCAGAAGCTGGCCCTCGCGTTCTTCGACGACGCCAGCCGCGCCGGAGAGGTCCTGAGCCGGGTCAACCGTCAATCACCGGCCGAAGCCGATGCCGTCGGATGGGCGAACCGCGGACCGCACGAAGAAGACGCCACGCGGGCTGCGCAATCCGAGACGTATCTCGAGACGACCGCCCGGGTCACTCAACGGGTACGTCACCTGCGTTAGCGCCATGACTTCACTTGAGTTTATCGACACCGCCGATACGCTGGTGGGGCACGGGCGGAACCGTCGAACCGGCGGCTGGCCGAGGGTGGCCGCGGTACTCGGCCGGCACGCTATCGAGAAAGCGCTTCATCAGTACTGGCGCCTCCGTCAGCCCGGCGTGGAGCGCTGCAGCGGGCGCGCGCAGTTCCTGTGCCTGAACACGTATTTGAGTGACCGCGATCTGGCCCGGGCGACGTTCGTTGCCTGGTCCGACCTGAGCCGGTACTGTCATCATCACCCGTACGAGATCGCTCCGACCGCGGACGAGTTGAGCGAACGCCTCCAGGTCGCACGCAGATTCGCGGCCGAGGTCACGCGGCAGACCACCACTGCCCGCCGGTGATGGCTGCACGCGCAGCGCACTGGATTCTGAGCTCGACCTCCGAGGCGATATCCACCGCTGACCTATGCCAGAAACGACGCGTACCCCTGCCCTTGTTGCCCATGCCGACTGGAGCAAGGTCCCGCGCAAGCGGTGGTGCGCTGTAGCGACATTCGCCGCCGGTGGCCACTATCGGCTCGAGGCCCCGAAGCCGGTCGGCGATGTGACCACCTATTCTCGGCGGCTGCGTCGGCGCGTCGATACGGGCGCCGCAGTACTCGCTGGCTTCGACTTTCCAATCGGGCTGCCGGTTCGTTACGCCCGCAAAGCCGGCATATCCGACTTCCGCGCTGTCCTTCCCGCGTTCGGTCGCGACCGTTGGCGCGACTTCTACGACCCGGCGCCTACGCAATCGGCTATTTCGATCACCCAGCCCTTCTACCCGCAGCACCCCAAGAGGGGAACAAAGCGTGAGGATCTTGTCCAAGCGCTGGAAATGCGGACTTTCGACGACTTGCTACGGCGCTGCGACATCCGCGCTGGCCGCGCCAAGGCTGGGGCGACGTTCTGGCTCGTCGGTGGCAACCAGGTAGGTAAGGCAGCTATCACTGGCTGGCGTGACCTGATCGCACCGGCTATGGGGGGCGAGCGACTCGCCACGGCGGTTGAAGCGGTCGATCGGAAGGACTCGAAGGCCTCGACACTGTCGATCTGGCCGTTCGACGGTGCGCTGATCCATCTCCTGTCACGACCCGGCGTTGTCGTTGCCGAGACCTATCCAGGCGAGGTCTATCACCATCTCGGCCTCGAAATCGTGGATGGCAAACGGTCGAAGCGCCGCCAGTCGGATCGGAAAGCCGACGCGTTCACCATGCAGAACTGGGCGCAGGCCAATCACATCCAGTTGACAGATGCGCTGAGAAACGACATCGTGCACGGCTTTGGATCGAAGGAGGACGGTGAAGACCGCTTCGATGCAGTGGTCGGTCTGCTCGGCATGCTCAACGTCGTCCTTGGCCATCGCGAGCCGGGAGTACCTGAAGACGAATCTGGAGTGCCCGACGACGAGATCACACGGGTCGAGGGCTGGATCCTGGGGCAGCACGCGGACTGACCCTAATCGGCTCGCAACGTTCCGAGCGGGTCGGCCTTCGCCGCGCGCCGCGACGGCAGGAGACACGCGGCCAGCGCCGTCCCCGCCAGCAGGACGCCCACGACGGCGAACACGACGGGGTCGCCCGGCCTGACGCCGACGAGAAAACCGGCGGCGAGCCGCGCCGCGCCGGCCGCCGAGACCGCCCCGAGGGCCAGCCCGAGCGCCGTGAGCACGACGCCGCGACCGAGCGCGAGCCGGGTGATGGCGGCGGGGGTCGCGCCGAGTGCGGTGCGGATGCCGAACTCCTGCCTCCGTTGGGCGGTCGCCTGCGACACGACACCGTAGAGTCCGACGGTGGCGAGCAGCAGGCCGAGCAGGCCGAACGACGCGATCACCGCGGCGCCGACGCGCGCGATCACCAGCAGCGGCTGCGAACGGAGGGCCGCGTCCATGCTGCGGGCTCCGAACACAGCCAGGGTCGGGTCGCGCCGGTGAATGGCCTCCGTGACCATCGCCGTCGCGGCGCTCACGGGTCCGTCGGTGCGCACGTGCAGCGTGGCCGACCACGCGAGCCGGGGCCCGAACGGATAGAGAACGAAGGGCGGCCGGTCGAACGGCGTCTGACCCATGTGGGCATCGCGCACCACGCCGATCACGTCGAACGGCTCCCCGCCCGTGTCGGCGTTGACGAGGCGGCGGCCGATGGCGTCCTGTCCCGGCCAGAGCTGCCGCGCCGCGCGCTCGCTGACGAGAGCCACCCGCCGGTCGCCGGCCGCGTCCTCCTCGCGAAAGCCGCGGCCCCGGACCACGGGAATGCCGACGGTGTCGAAGAAGCGCGGGTCGACGGAGTTCACCGCGACGTTCGCGGCATCGGGCTCGGGGGCGGTTCCGCCGTCGAGGGTGAACACGCTCCCCGAGCTGCCCCCCGGCGCCAGAGGGGCGCGGCGAGCCCAGCTCGCGGACCGGACGCCGGGCAAGGCGGCGACGTCGGCGGCGACGTCCCGGTAGAGCGCGCGGGCCTGCTCGGGCTCGTAGCCCTGGGCGAGCGGATCGACCGAGAGCACGAGGAGACCGTCGGTCCGAAAGCCGAAGTCGATCGAGGCGGCGTTCCTGCCGCTCTGCACGAAGAGGCCGGCGCACACCAGGAGCACCATCGACACGGCCACCTGGACCACGACGAGCCCGTTCGTCAGGCGACGCCCCGACCCGCCGCTGCCGGAGTCGCGCCCCCCCGAGCCGATGGCGCGCGCAAGGTCGATGCGCGTCGAGCGCAGCGCCGGGGCGAGGCCCGCGAGCACGCCGGCCGCGATGGCGGTCGCCGCCGTGAATCCGAACACCCGCCAGTCCACGGGCGTGTCGAGGGCCAGCTGGGCCAGCCCACCCGTGCCCGCCACGGCGCCGGCCATGACGAGATCGGCGCCCCAGATCGCGACGAGGCCGCCGCCGACTCCGCCCATCGACGCCAGAAGCACGCTCTCGGTGACGAGCTGCCGCACGAGCCGCCGCCGCGTCGCGCCGAGACCCGCGCGCAGGGCCATCTCCTGCCGCCGCGCGGCGCCGCGGCCGACGAGCAGGGTCCCGACGTTGGCGACGGCGACGAGCAGCACGAGGGTCGCCAGGCCCATGACCACGCCCATCAAGGGCCGGGCGTGGCGCGACGCGTTGGGCTCGGGCCGCGCGTGACGCTCGGCGACGACGTAGAGCTCGCTGTCGCGGCTCGCGTCCGGATGCTCGGCGGCCAGGGCGTCGGCGAGGACGTCGAGCTGGGCGGCGGCCTCGGCGACCGTCACGCCGGCCCGCAGCCGGCCCGTCAGCAGGAACCGCTCGGGGAGCCGGTTGGTCGACAGGTCCGTCCACCCCGGCGCGACGCGCGCGGCCTCGGTGGCGGGGACGTAGAGCTCGACGGGCACCACGCCGCTGGCCCCGGTGAAGGCCTCCGGCGTGATGCCGATGACGGTCATGTCGGCGGCCCCGAGGCGCACGACCCGCCCCAGGACGGCCGGGTCCCCGCCGAACCGCGTCTGCCACGCGCGATGCGTCAGCACGATGAACGGGGCGTCCCCGGACCCGCGCCCTTCGCCCGAGAGGAACGTGCGGCCATGCCCGGCGCCGATCTGCAGGACCTCGAAGTAGTTGTCACTGACGTACTCGACCCTCACCCGCTCCGCCGCGCGGCCGTCCACCGACAGCAGCGGCTGAGCCAGGCTGCGCGCGGCGAGGCCGTCGAAGACGTCGTTGCGCTCGCGGTAGTCGATGTACTCGGGCCAGGACAGGCCGTGCGGGAACTCCGCGGTGTGCTCGTCGAGCTGCGCCACGACCACGAGCTCGTCGGGGTCGGGCACCGGCAGGGGCTGGAAGAGCAGGGCGTTCGTCACGGTCGCGACCGCGGCGGTGGCGCCGATGCCGATGGCCAGCGTCAGCACCGCCGCCGCCGTGAACCCGGGACGCCGCGCGAGGCCGCGCACGCCGATCCGCACGTCGGTCCGCAGGTCGTCGAGCCACGGCAGGCCGCGCTGGTCGCGCAGGGCCTCCATCACCTGGGGAAACCCGCCCAGCCGGACGCGCGCGAGCCGCGCCGCCTCGGCCGGCGTGTGACCCTTGCCGCGCAACTCCGCCTCCGCCTGTTCGAGATGGAACCGCAGCTCGCCCTCGAGATCGTGGTCGGCGGGGTTGCGCCTGAGCGCTCCCCAAACGCGGCACAGGCATTCACGGAGGACGGTCATCTCCATCTCCCGGTCAGCGGCCCGCCGCGACCGGGTCGGTCGGCAGCGCGCCTGGGGGTCAGTGACTTCCATTCGGCGTCCATCATCTTTCCATTAGGCATCCCAATACAACGTTGCCACAACCCCATTGGCATGTCAAATGGAACTTCGTCGCGGCCCGGAGCACTGCCGACAAACATCAAATAATCTTATAGTAAATTGATGTATCATTTTGGAGTTGTCCCGGAAGTCGGTAGCTCGACAACCAAGCGGCAGGGGAACCACCATGACGACCGGCAGGCCGAGCGTCGCCGACGAGGCGTGGATCGCCACCGCGCTGCTGCATCGGGAGCATCCCGACCGGGAGGACTTCACGATGCAGGAGATCTTCCGGCGGGCCGAGCAGGTTGCAGGTCCCGAGCCGTTGCGCCCCGGCGTCAGGCACCACGTCTCCTACCACGCCGTGGCCCACACGAGGCCGAATCCGGGACGCCACTGCCTGCTGTTCGCGACCGCGCGCGGGCGGCGGCGTCTCTTCAGGCCCGGCGACCCGCGCCACCCCGACCGCCGGGGTCGGGAGGTTCCGCGGAAGGACCGGCTCCCGCCGGCGTACCGCTCGCTGGTCGACTGGTACCACGTCGAGTACGTCGCCGATGCCGGCGAGACGCCGGCCGACCCCATCCTGGCCCTGCGCGGCGTCGGCCGCGCCCTCTGGGCGGACGAAGAGGCCGACGCCTACGTCGCGCGGCTCCGCGAGGGCTGGTCGTGAGCCGGGTGTTCTGGGACACCAACCTGTTCGTCTACCTGATCGAAGGGACGGGCGCGCGGGCCGAGTCGGTGGCGGCGCTCCGGCGGCGGATGATCGAACGGGGCGACGAGCTGCTGACGTCGGCGCTCACCCTCGGCGAGCTGCTCGTCAAGCCGGTCGAAACGGGCGACGACGAGCTGCGGGACCGCTACCTGCAGGCGATGCACGACGCCGTCACGGTGCTGCCGTTCGATGCGCGAGCCGCACCCCGGTTCGCGGCGATCCGTGGGGACCGCACGATCCGGGCGCCCGACGCGATTCAACTGGCGTGCGCCGCGGCCGGCGGCACGGACCTGTTCATCACGAACGACGATCGGCTGAGCCGCAAGAACGTGCCCGGCATCGCATTCATCCAGTCGCTGGGCCGGACGTTCCTTTGAGCCGCGGGGAGGACACCACGTCGACCTCCTCGCGCTGCACAGCGAACGGCTGGAGCGCGCCATGCGCCAGACGGTGCCGCCCGCCGCGTCGCAACGCAGGTGACGTCGGCTCGGCGTTCATGCCGGTTCCCGAAAGAGCGCGCCGACAAACCGGGGGGTGTTGCTCTCCAGTGGAGATGTGATGATGCAAGTGGAGTATGATCATGCATCATGCGGACCACGATAACGCTCGACAACCGGCTCCTGGCCCAATTGAAGCAGCGCGCCGCCGAGTCGGGCACGTCGGTCAGCCGTCTCATCGAGCAAGCAGTTCAACTGTTCATGCGGACGCCGCCGATCGAGGACACGCACGAACCGTTCGAGCTCGTCACGTTCGGGGCGGGGGGACGCTTCTCGCGCCACAACATCGACAAGGCCTCTGCGCTCCTGGAAATCGACGATCTGGAGCGATACAGGGATCGCGGCCACGAGTCTGCGCCCTAGAACGGTGCAGACTCCGTAGACGATGCAACTGCCCGACGTCAACGTACTCATCCATGCACACCGCAAGGACGCTCCCGATCACCAGCGGTACGCGGCTTGGCTCCGAACGTTGACCGCGTCGGCCGCTCCCTTCGCGTTGTCGGAAGTGGTGCTCGCCGGCTTCCTCCGCATCGTCACGAACCCGAGGATCTTCGATCCGCCCACCCCCATGGAGGTCGCGATTGCCTTCTGCGAGGGCCTCGTGACCCGGCCGCGCGCTATCATCGTCGCCCCGGGCCGGCAGCACTGGAACCTCTTCGTCGGCCTGTGCCGCGGCATCCAAGGGCCGCTGGTGACGGACGCGTACCTCGCGGCGCTGGCCATCGAGCACGGGTGCGAGCTGATTACGACCGACAGCGACTTCGCCCGCTTTCAGGGGCTTCGCTGGGGGCACCCGCTCGGTCCCGGAAGCCAGGTCCGATGAGCCGGCGGCGAGAGTCCGGCGCCGGAGCCGTAACCGCAGCGGTCCGCCGGTCGTCGTGCGGGAACAGTGAACAGACCACACCAACGCAGGTGAAATCAGCGGGGCGGGACGAGGGCTACGGCGCGGACGGGAGCGCCGGTGCCGTTCTCGATCTTCATCGACAGCGCCGCGAGCAGGAAGCCGGTGGGCGGCAGGCCGGAGAGGTCGGCGAGGTTCTCGAGGTTGGGGACGCCGGCCGCGGCGCCGATCCGGTGGGCGATGAAGTCGGTCGAGGGGCCGTGGTCGATGCTGGCGGTGTCGATGCCCAGCAGCCCGGCGCCGCGGTCCTCCACGAGCAGCCGGGTCGCGTCGGCGCCGATGCCGGGGAAGTGCAGGTTGGCCGTCTCGCCCGGGGTGTCGTCGCCGAGGTAGGCGAGGGCGTCGGGCCACCGGACGGCCCAGCCGGTGCTGATCAGCACCGCCGACCCCGCCGGCACCGAACCGTGGTCGGCCTCCCACGCGAGAATGTCCTCGCGCGTGACTTGGTAGTCCGGGTCGGCGGCTGCCGCCGCGGCGACGTCGATGACGACGCCAGGTAGGATGAGGCGCTCCAGCGGGACCGACGCCGCGTCGTCGCCGCCTTCGGCGAAGTGCGACGGCGCGTCGAGGTGGGTGCCGCCGTGCTCGGCCGTCGCAAACTCCCGCGCCGCGTAGAAGTAGCCCCCGGACGTCGGGCCCTCGGCCAGCGTGTCGAGCTGGAAGCCGGTCGTGTCGGTGGGCCAGTAGAGGGTGTCGCCGCCGTAGGCGTGGCTCAGGTCGACCGTCCGCCATCCCGCGACTGCCTCGGGTCCAGGCGGCGGGGCAGGCGCATCGTCAGGCACCGCACCCGCGCAGACGGCAAGCTGGGCGGCGAGCAGCACGGCCCCGAAGTGCCGGAGCCGGAATCGGGTCGGTTCCATTCCTGAACTCCAACGCCGTCCCGGCCCGCCAACGGCGCGGACGCCCTACCGGGAGCCGTCGTTGATGCTCGTGGCCCCGAGGCCGCGCAGCAGCCGCTCGGTGTCGGGGTGCAGCGGCCGCGACACGGTGCCGACGTCCAGCGGGGTGAGGCCGCGACCGTCGGCGAGGTCCACGCGCGCGCCGTTCTCGGCGAGCACCTCGACGATCGCGTTCTTGGCGAGGCGGGCCGCGCCGTGCATGGCGGTGCGGCCGCGGCGGTCGACCGCGTTGAGGTCGATGTCCATGCCCACGAGCAGGGTCACCAGCTCGAGGGACTGGTCCAAGGTGGGCTGCCGCGCCTCGTTCAGCACCACGCCGACCGCGGCCATCAGGGGGGTGGTGCCGTCGTCCGCGGGCATGCCGGGGTCGCCGCCGGCCGCCGCTATCGCCCGCAGGATCCCGGGGTCGGGCACCCGCGCCGCGGCGGCCAGCCAGAGGGGGGTCGCCCCCACGTAGCGGCCGTACGAGATGAAGTCGCCCTTGTAGACGAACGGGGCCCGGGTGAGACGGGCGTTGGGGTCGGCGCCGTGCTCGAGGAGCGCCTTCACCAGGTCGGCCTTGCCGGTCTCGACGGCGGCGTGCAGCGCCGTCCTGCCGATGCTGTCGGGCACGTTGGGGTCGGCGCCGCGCTCGAGCAGGAACAGGGCGAGGGCCTCGTGGGTGCTCGCCTCGACGTCGAGCTCGTACTCCCAGCCGCTGGTCGCGACCAGGCTCGCGCTCGCAACCAGCAGCGGGGTCCGGCCCGAAGTCTGCGACTCCTCGACGTCGACGCGGGCGTTGAAAGCCAGGTACGGCTCGCCCGCGTTGACGTCGGCGCCCCCGTTCACGAGCACGCACGCCGTCTCGACGTCGCCGTTGCGGGCCGCGAGGAGCAGGGCGGTGGTGCCGTGCACGGACCGGGGGTGCACGTCGGCGCCCGCCTCGATAAGGAGCTGCGCGACCGCCGCGTGCCCTTCCGACGCCGCCCACATCAGCGGGGTCTGGGCTCGGAAGTGCGCCGTGCCGCGCACCGCGGCGCCGGCCGCGACGAGCGACCGGACGAGGTCGGGGTTGCCGGTACGGGCGGCCGTCATCAGCACCGTCTCGCCGCCGGGGCGCATGGCGGCGGGATCGGCGCCGGCGCGCAGCAGGGTGTCGGCCATCTCCGCGCTCGCGTTGAGGGCGGCAAGGGCGAGGGGGCGCACGCCGAGGTCGTTCACGGCGTTCACGTCGGCCCCGCCCGCGATGAGCAACCGGGCGGTCTCGACATCGTTCCAGTGGGCAGCCCAGTGGAGGGCAGTCGCCCCGTCGGGCTGGCGGGCATCGACGACCGCCGACTCCGCCAGGAGCGCCCGCACCGCGCCACGGTCGCGCCGCTCGGCCGCGTCGGCGAGGGGAGCGTCCTCGGCGGCGCCGGCCGCGACGGGCCAGGCCACGAGGGCCGCGACCACCACGCCGGCAAGCGTCCGCCCGCCGGACCGTTGTCCCGGATAGGCTCCGGCCGCCGTTCGTCCGTGCATTCCCGTCACTCCCTGCTGATCCGAGACAGAAGCTCGGTCGCCGCGTTGCCGTTCGAGTGATGCGCGCCTGGGCAGTGCGACCCGGCTTCCGCCGCCGCCCCAGGCGATCCGACCCAGACCCGCGCCGTGCTGCGCGGTTCTACAGCCCGGCTCTGACCGTCACACCGACAGCGCGTTCGTCCGGCCGGTGCTGTCGCCCATGGTCTCGATGGGCACGCCCAGCTTGTCGAGCATGGCCAGGAACAGGTTGGTGTTGGGCGTGTCCTCGGCCACCTGCACGTGGCGCCCGCCGGCGAGCCGGCCCCCGGCGCCGCCCACGAGCAGCGTGGGCAGGTCGTGGTGGTTGTGGCGGTTGCCGTCGCTCAAGCCGCTGCCGTACATCACCATCGCCGAGTCGAGCAGGGTGCCGTCGCCGTCCTCCACCGACGCGAGCCGGTCGATGTAGTAGGCAAACATCTCGGTGAGGTGGTGGTCCACCTTCTTCAGCCGCTCGATGAGCACGCGGTCGCCGCCGTGGTGCGACAGCGCGTGGTGGGCGTCGGGCACCCCGATCTCGGGATACGCGCGGTTGCTCGTCTCGTGCCCCAGCATGAACGTGGTGACCCGGGTGAGGTCGGCCCGCCAGGCGAGCACCTGCAGGTCGAACATGAGCTTTGCGTGGTCCACGAAGCGGTCGGGCACGCCGGCCGGCTGGTCCATCGCGGGCAACTCGCGCGCGGTCTGCTGCTCGGCCATCTGGATGCGCCGCTCGACGTCGCGCACCGCGCCCAGGTACTCGTCGAGCTTGACCCGGTCGCGCGCGCCCAGGTCCTTGCGGAGCCGCGCCACCTTGGCCGTCACCATGTCGAGCAGGCTGCGGTCGTGCCGCCGGGCGGCGAGCCACGCCGCGGGGTCGGTGGTGCCGCCGGTGCCGAACAGCCGCTCGAAGACGGCGCGGGGGTCGCTGGCCATCGGCAGGGGCGTCGTGGGGCTGCTCCAGCACAGGGTGTTGGCGTAGGCGCAGCTGTAGCCGGGGTCGCACGACCCCGCCCGGTCCGCCGACTCGAGCGACAGCTCGAGCGACGCGAGCTGGGTCTCCTGCCCGAGCACGCGGGCCGCGATCTGGTCCATCGAGACGCCGGCCCGGATGTCGTGCCCCTCGGTCTTCTTCGGGTGCACGCCGGTGAGGAACGCGCCGGCCGCGCGGGCGTGGTCGCCGGCCCCCTCGCCGGGGCGGGCGATGCCCTCGTGGCTGCACAGCCCGCTCACCATGACCATGCGCTCGCGGTGGGCGGCGAGCGGCCGCAGGGTCTCGGTGATGTCGAGGGCCCCGGCGCCGGATGGCGTCCAGTTCTGCATGTACATGCCGTTGGGCACGTACACGACGCCCAGCCGGCGCACGGCCCCGGCCGCGCCGGCGCGCAGGCCGAACGCGGGCACCATGCCGTCGAGCATCGGCAACGCCAGGGTCACGCCGAGGCCGCGGAGGAACGTACGACGCGGGAGGTGCTTCCTGGTGACAATCATGGCTCTCGCGATCTCCTCATCTGAAACGGAGTGCTCTCGACGACGCCGAGAATCATCGACGACCAGCGGTAGTCGTCGGCCGCCGCCCCGCGCGCGATGCCGCGGACGGCGGGCCCGTCGAAGTACTCGACTCCCCGGCCCAGGGCATAGGTCAGGAGCTTCTCGGTCACGGTCTCGACGAAACGCTCCTCGGCGCCGAGCAGGATGTCGCGCAGCCCGGCCGGCCCCGCGAACCGGGAGCCGTCGGGCAGGGTGCTCGACACGTCGATGGGGGCGCCCTCCTCGGTCGTCCGCCACGCCCCGATGCCGTCGTAGTTCTCGAGCGAGAAGCCCAGCGGGTCCATCAGCACGTGGCAACTCGCGCACACCGGGCTGATGCGGTGCACCTCCATGCGCTCGCGCATCGAGAGCCGGCGCGCCTCTTCGGGGTGGTTGGCGTCGGGCAGCCCCGGCACCTCGGGCGGGGGCGGCGGGGGCGGCGTGCCGAGGAGGCTCTCGAGCACCCACAGCCCGCGCTTGGTCGGCGAGGTGCGGTTCGGGTACGACGTGGCGGTCAGGACGCTGCCCTGGCCCAGCAGCCCGCCCCGCGCGTGGGCGGCGACCGGCACCTGCCGGAAGTGGTTTCCGTAGACGTTGGGCACGCCGTAGTGCCGGGCGAGGCGCTCGTTCAGATAGGTGTACTCGGCCCGCAGCAGATCGAGGACGCTGCGGTCGCCGCGCACCTGGCTCTCGACGAAGAGAGCCGTCTCGTGCTCCATCGCCTCGCGCAGGTTCTCGTCGAAGTCGAGGAACGCGTCGGGGTCGGGGGCCACCGTCCGCATGTTGCGCAGCAGCAGCCACTGACCGAAGAAGTTGTCGACGAACGCGTCCGAGCGCGGGTCGTCGAGCATGCGGGCGATCTGGGCCTCGAGCACGCCCGGGTCGCGCAGCCGGCCGGCCGCGGCGACGTCGACCAGCGCGTCGTCGGGCAGGCTGCTCCACAGGAAGAACGACAGGCGCGAGGCCAGCTCGAGGTCGCTGACGGGATAGGCCTTGCCGGGCGCCGCCCCGGCCGGGTCCCACTCGATGCGGAACAGGAACTCGGGGTCGATGAGGATGCCCCGCACCGCGAACTGGATGCCCTGCTCGAAGCCCCCCTCGCGCCGGCCCTCCTCGTAGAGGGCGAGCAGCGGCTCGACGTCGACCTCGTCCACGGGACGCCGGAACGCCCGCCGGGCGAGGCCGGACAGGATCTCGGCCGCGCAGCCGGCCTCGTCGGCCGCCGCCTCGGGGTAGCACGAGAAGACGCGCTGCCGGCTCGGGGTGTCCTCCGGCGTCGCCCCGCCGTAGGGGCCGCTGATCTCGATGCTGTCGAGAGCCATCGCCGCGTTGCGGTCGCGCGAGTAGGCGAGGCTCGACACCCCCGGCCGCGGCTCGAGGACGCCCTCGGCGACCGCCGCCCGGTCGAGGAACGCGGCGCTGACGAGGCGCGTGCCGGCTCTCACCGTCAGCCGCACCGCCATTCCCTCGTCGGCCGTCTGCTCGTAGAGCGAGGGCCGGGACACCGCGTTCCACGGCGCCCGCACGCCGTCGCCGCCCACCGTGAACTCGCCGATGCGGGCGCGGTCGAGGCGCAACTCGATGTCGTTCGGCTCCTGCAGCCCGCGGATGTGGTTGCCGTAGGCGCGCTGCAGCTCGATCTTGATGACGTACTCGCCGTCGAGGGGGAAGTGGTGGCGCACCGCGAGGCCGCCGCGCGAGCCGAACGGCAGCTCCTCGCTCATGCGGCCTTCCTGCCACTTCGTGTAGGGAACGGTGTAGGTCTCGACGGCGGGCCGGATGGAGGCGTCGCCGAGGGCGAGCCGGCTGATCTTCTCGGCCGCCACCATGTAGCGGTCGAGCAGGACCGGCGAGATCGCCAGCACGTCGGCGATGTTGTCGAACCCGTAGCCCGACTCGTCGGGCGGCAGCAGCTCGCGCTCGTCGATCTCGAGGGCCAGCAGGTCGCGGACGGCGTTGCGGTACTCGACGCGGTTCAGGCGGTGGATGGGCGGGCGGCCCGGGTTGGGGTCGGCCGCCGCGACGGCGTCGAGGGCGGTCTCGATGACGTGGGCGACCGCGTCGTAGGCCGCGGGCGCGGGCCGCGGGCGGCCCGGGGGCGGCATCGCCCGGCCCCGCAGCTTGCGGACCACCTTCTCCCAGGCCTCGACCTCGTCGGCGACGTGGCCGACTCGATCTGAGTCGATGGACTGCAGGGTCAGGCCCGCCTGGCGCGTGCGGTCGTTGTGGCACGCCACGCAGTAGCGGTCCAGCAACGCCCGCGGCGTGGCAGCGGCTTCCGGTGCCGACGCGGTCTCCGGCGCCTGTGCCCACGCGTGACCGGCACCACCGGCCGCGAGGACGAGACCAAGCAACCCCACCAAACTCCTGGCCGTCATCGCAGTCCTTCCTGCACGTTCCGACGCGGCCGGAACGTGCCCCGCGTACGCTCAGATCCAGTCGTGCATGGTAACCCAACTGCCGCCGCGCACCAACCCGGCCGCGCGCCGAGCCGGACGCTGCCCCCCCCCCGCGCTGGATCACGCACGATACCTGTACGAGAGTCGGCGTGGCGAAGTGGCAGGAGTGAAGGGAACGCCGTCCCGGCATCGGCCGTCGTCACCGCCGGCTTCGGTTCAGCCGTCGGTCGGGTAGCCCCTGACGTCGAGGCCGGGCACACGGCGATAGTGTCTCGTATTGCGCGTCACCACGGGAATGCCGTGCGCCACCGCGACAGCCGCGATCCAGAGATCGTTGTCGCCGATCATGGCGCCGTTCTGCTGCAGGTACCGGGACGCGCGTCCGTACTCCCAACTGACGTCCGCCGTGATGGGCAGAACCCGGAACGGACTCAGGAAACCCTCCCAGCGCGCCCGGTCCGCGAGACTCGTCCCGGCCGCCAGCTCACCGGCGATCGTGGGGGTGATGAAGAGACGATGTGCCGCGTGAGAATCCAGGAATCCTTGCGCCGGACCGTCCCCGCCTCGGGCGAGCTCGCGTTCGAGGTCGATCAGGAAGGTCGTTTCGAGGATCAATGCGTTTTCCATTTGTCGATCGCCGGGGCGTCAACTCGCTTGAGCGCCTCCACCCGGTCGAGCTCCGCGGCATCGAAGACGGCTCCACGTTCCCTGCAGATGTCCAGGAACGCCTTGCCGGTCGTCGTCGCCTCGGGCCAGCGGGCTCGCAGCACGACCGCGCTGAACGACTCTCCGGGATAGCGACGGGCCGCACGCAACCGTTCGTAAGCCTCCTCCCTGAGCGATATCGTCTTGCTGGACATGCACGTAGTATGCACAATGCATGCACTCTTGACCAGCGACACTTGGCCGCCGACTGGAACCTGTCGCCAAACCGAAGGGATGCTTGCCTTCAACGCCGACGGGCGGCGCGGGTCAGCCCGTGGCCGGCGGGGAACCCGTCGCCGAGGGTGATGGGGAGACGCCCGCCGATGGCCGCCTCGCCTGCGACCGCCCGCACCGAGGAGGCCTCGGCGAGATCGTAGAGGTCGTAGGTCAGCAGCATCGCGGGCAGCTCGGGCAGGGCCGTCGCGACGTAGGGGTTCCCGAAGAACACGGTGACGAACGGCTGGTCGCGCCGCGCGCTGCCGCGGGCGACGTCGCGCAGGAGCCGCACGACGCCGGGGGCCAGGTCCAGGCGTCCGCTGGACGAGGCGGCGCGCACGAAGACGGACGCGACGACCGCGTCGTAGCGGCCGGCGCTCGCCTCCACGAGGTCGAGCTCGGCCTGCGAGGTGTGATCCGACACCTCGACCGCGGTCACGTTCCGCCACCGGGCGCGCAGCTCGGGGATGAACGTGCGGCTCGGGGCGCCGTTGCCCCAGCCCGACGGATAGTCCAGCACCGACAGGTACAAGATCGCCGCGGACCGCGGCAGGGCCAGCGGCACGTCGCCGCGCTCGTCGCGCAGCAGGGTCAGGCCGCGGCGGCTGACCTCGGCCGCCACCCGCCGATGCGCCCGCGCACCGACCACCCGCGGCAGGTCGTCCAGGCTGACCGCGCGGGTCCGGTGCAGGCCGTGCGCGGCCTTGGCCGAGAGGATTCGGCGCACCGAGGCGTCGATGCGGGCCTCGGGCAACGTCCCCCGCGCGACGGCCCGCCGGAGGCCGGCGAACGCCGCAGCGTCGTCGGGAGAGTGCACGACGACGTCGTGCCCCGCCTCCACCGCCGCCACCGCCGCCCGTCCCGGCGACAGTTCGTTGGTGATGCCGCGCATGCGCATCGAGTCGGTGTACACGAGCCCGTCGAACTCCAGCTCGCGGCGCAGCAGGCCGGTGACCACCGGGGGGCTGACGGTGGCCGGCCTTACCGGGCCGGGGTCGAGGCGCGGCATGGCAACGTGGGAGGTCATGACCGCCCCCGCCCCCGCCGCGATGCCCGCCCGGAACGGTGGCAGCTCGACCCGGTCGAGGCGCGCCCGCGGATGCGCGATGAGGGGCAGCCCCCGGTGCGAGTCGACGTCGGTGTCGCCGTGCCCCGGAAAGTGCTTGAGGGTGGCGACCACGCCGCCCGCAGTCAGCCCGCGCACCCACGCGGCGGCGAGTCGCCCCACCGCCGCCGGGTCCTCGCCGAACGAGCGCGTGTTGATGACCGGGTTACGGGGGTTGTTGTTGACGTCGGCGACCGGCGCGAAGTTGACGTGCACGCCGAGGGCGCGGGCCTCGACCGCGGTGATGCGGCCCGCCTCGAACGCCAGCCCCTCGTCGCCCGCCGCCCCGAACGCCATCGCCCGGGGGAAGGTGGTGCCGCCCCGGAGCCGGAACCCGATGCCGGTCTCGAAGTCGGCCGCGTTCAGCAGAGGCAGGGCCGAGAGCGCTTGGAGCCGATTGATGATGGACGCCCCGGCCAGGGGCTGCCCCAGGGTCGACCGCGAGTAGCTCGGGTTGAGGAGCACGTCGGGGGCCGGGTCGCGTCCGCCGAACAGGAGGAAGCCCCCCGGGTGCTGGTCCCGCACCAGGGCGGCCAGCCGGTCGAACGCCTCGCTGTCGGTGCTGAGATAGGTGGACCGGAACGACGGCATGACGAGCTGGCCGATCTTCTCGTCCAGGCTCATCTCCCGCAGGGTCGTCTCGACCCACCGGGCCGCCTCGGGCTCGAGCTGCGGGGCCGCCGTCCCCGTGAGTAGCGCGACGGCCACGAGCCCGGCCGCCGCCGCAAGACGGCGCCCATGAGGGCGCGTATGGACACGCACACCCGGATGGTAACAGGTATCATCATCGGCCATGAGTCACGAGGAGCACCGCGCCGCCGCGCCGGCCGCGGTCGGCTGCCACGTCATCACCGTCAGCGATACCCGGACCGAGGAGACCGACACCGGCGGTCGGCTGCTGCGGACCCTGCTGGCCGACGGCGGACACCGGGTGCTGGGTCACGAGATCGTGCCCGACGACCCCGACCGGCTCCGGGCCGCGCTCGAGCGCCAGCTCGCCGCGGACGCGCCGCAGGCGGTCTTCACCACCGGCGGCACCGGCATCAGCCGGCGGGACGGCAGCTACGAGGTGATCGCCGGGCTGATCGAGAAGCGCCTCGACGGCTTCGGCGAGCTGTTCCGGGCGCTGAGCTTCGAGGAGATCGGTCCCGCCGCCATGCTGTCGCGGGCCGTCGCGGGCGCCGCGCGCGGCAAGATCCTGATCGCCCTGCCCGGCTCGTGGAGCGCGGTGCAGCTCGGCATGACCCGGCTCGTGCTGCCCGAGCTGGGCCATCTCGTGCGCGAGGTCTCGCGCTAGCCATGACCGGAACCAAGATGCGGCCGATACGCAAGACCATCCCCGTCGAGGAGGCCCTGCGGCTGGCCGACGAGGCGGCGCGCCCTCTCGACCGGACCGAGCGGGTCGAGCTGGACGCCTGCGTCGGGCGCGTGCTCGCGGCCCCGGTCGTGGCCGGCGACGATGTGCCGCCGTTCAACCGCGCCGCGATGGACGGCTACGCGGTCGTCGCCGAGAGCACGTTCGGGGCCAGCCGCACGGACCCGCGGCGGCTCGACTGCATCGAGACGGTGCACACCGGCGACGTCCCGACCCGGACCCTCGAGCCCGGCCAGTGCACGCAGATCGCCACCGGGGCGCCGATGCCCGACGGCGCCGACGCCGTGGTCATGGTCGAGGAGACCCAGCGACGCGACGCCGAGGTCGCCGTCTTCACGCCCGTCTACCCCCGGCAGCACGTCGGCCGCCGCGGCGCCGACATCACCCGGGGCACCGCGCTGCTGCAGCCGGGCGACGTGCTGACCCCGAGCCGGCTCGGGTCGATCGCGGCCCTCGGCATCGCCGAGGTCGACGTGTATGCCCGGCCGCGCGTCGCCCTCCTGTCCACGGGCGGCGAGATCGCGCCGCCGGGCCGGCCGCTCGGGCCCGGCCAGATCTACGACATCAACCGGTTCACCCTCGGCGCCCTCATCCGCGAGCACGGCGGGGTCCCGACGCCGCTGCCCACCGCCCCCGACAACCTCGACGAGCTCGGCCGCACCGTGGACGGGTGCCTCGACCACGACATCCTCGTCTTCTCCGGCGGCAGCTCGGTCGGCGAGCGCGACCTGACGCTGGACGTCATCCGGCAGAAGGGCGAGCTGCTATTCCACGGCATCGCCGTCAAGCCCGGCAAGCCGACGGCCTGCGGGGTCATCGGCGACACCCTGGTGCTCGGCATGCCCGGCTACCCCACCTCGTGCCTGTCGAACGGCTACATGCTGCTCGTGCCGGTCCTGCGCAAGGTGGCCCGCCTGCCTCCCTACCGGTTCCGCACCGCCTCGGTGCCCGCCGCGCAGCGCTTCGTTTCGACCAGCGGCCGGCACCAGTTCTACACCGTCCGCGTCGTCGACGGGCGGGCGGTGCCCGCCTTCAAGGCATCCGGCGACATCACGAGCATGTCGCAGGCCGACGGCTACATCGAGATCCCCGCCCGCACCGACATCGTCGAGGAAGGCGAGACGGTCGAGGTGAAGCTGTTCTGACTGCCGAAAGCCACACCCGTGCGGCATGGACAGGCGACGTGTTGACATGCGCCCCCCTGAGCGCTAGCGTGAGGGTATCCGGATACAGATACGGATGGGTATATGCCTCAGCAGATGACGAAGAAGGCGACGATTCTCTTTCCGCCGACCCTCTACGGCGAGCTGGAGGACGAGGCCCGACGTCAGGGACGATCGGTCGGGGAGCTGGTGCGCGAAGCGGTGATGATTCGGTACGGCGCAGGCGGCGAACCGATGCGCGTCCAGGCGGTCGAGAGGCTCGTGCAGCTCAATGGCGAAGTGCCTGACGACCCCGCACAGCTCGAGGCCGAGATCATCCAGGGTGCAATCGAGCGGTGAGCCTGTTCGTCGACGCCAATGTCCCCATGTACGCGGAAGGACGCGACCACCCTTTCAAGGGGCCGTCCGCCGCGTTCATGATGGCGGTCGCCCGGCGCCAAGTCAACGCGGTGAGCGACGTCGAGGTGTTGCAGGAGATTCTCCACCGCTACCGCGCCGTCGGTCGACAGTCGGATGGCCTGGTCGTATTCGAGACGTTCGCCACCGCTGTCCGGACCTTCCATTCGATCGTCCTCGACGATTTGTGGGAGTGCCGCGCGATCCTGAGGCGGCATCCCGGCCTGCAGCCACGCGACGCGATCCACACCGCCGTCATGCGCCGCAACGAAATCCGAACCGTCGTCAGCTACGATCGCCACTTCGACGAGCTTCCCGACATCGACTCGGGACATCCGGCCGCGTGACGCCGCCCGAGCGTACGTCGCCCCTCAGCGGCCCAGGCCGGGGACGCCTTCGGGCTCCTCGTCCCACCACCACAGTGCGGGCAGCGGGCGCTCGCGGGGGTAGACCTCGTCGAGCGTGTCGCCGTCGTAGAGGCGGCCGTTCAGCATCACCTGCTCGACGGTGTTGGTGTTCCGCAGGTCGTCCAGCGGATTCCCGGTGAGGACCACGAGGTCGGCGAGCTTGCCGGGCTCTATCGAGCCGAGGTCCCCGGCGAGGCCGATGGCGTCGGCCCCCATGATCGTGGCCATGCGCAGCGCGTCGTGCGGCTTCATGCCCGCCGCGGCCATCGCCCACAGCTCCCAGTGGTAGCCCAGCCCCTGGAGCTGGCCGTGGCTGCCCACCCCGGCACGGCCGCCCGCCTCGACGAGGTCGCGCACGAACCGCGCGTGCCGCTCGAACACGTGCTGCCCGTCGCGGAACCACTGCCCGCGCCGCAGGGTGCGCGCGTCGATCTCGTCGTGGGGCACGAAGCGGCGCAGCCTGGCGTCGTCGTGGGGGTTCTCGCGGCTGTAGAACCAGTTCTCGGCCCACGGCCCCCCGTAGGACACGAGCAGCGTGGGCGTATAGACGCGCCCCGTCTCGGCGAAGAGCCGCACGTAGTCGCCGTACACCGGGAAGATGGGGATCGAGTGCTCCAGGCCGGGGTAGCCGTCGAGGGTCTCGGTCAGGTTCAGCCGGATGCTGAGCGCCCCCTCGGTCGTCGGCATCAGGCCGAGCTCGCGCGCGGCCGCGATGATGTGCTGCCGGCCCTTGCGCGCCGCCGCCACGTACATCTTGATGGTCTTGGTGTCGAAGTAGTCGGCGTAGCGCTTGAGGGCGTCGCGCGCCTCCTCCTCGGTGTCGATGCCGTCCTGCCAGAAGACGCCGGGGCCGGTGGAGTAGATGCGGGGACCGAGCACCGTCCCCGCGCGAACCATGTCGGCGTACGACAGCACCTCGGTGTTTCCGGTCTGCGGATCGCGCGTGGTGGTGACGCCGTAGGCGAGGTTGGCCAGGTACGGCCACACGTCGGTGCGGTGCAGCTCGTCGCGCGCGCGCAGGTGCGCGTGGGTGTCGACGAAGCCGGGCACCACGGTGCGCCCCGACACGTCGATGACGGTGGCGCCGGCGGGCACGTCCACGTCGCCGCGCGCCCCCACCGCCTCGATGCGCGGCCCGCGCACCACGATGTCGGCGTCGTCGATGACCTCTTCGCCGTTCATGGTGACGGCGCGCGCGCCGCGCAGCACCGCCACGCCCTCCGGCAGGTCGCGCGCCGCGTCGATGACCACCCGGACCTCGGCGGCCCTGAACTCGGCGTCTTCGTCCGCGTCCTCCGCGTCGCCCGCCTCATCGGAATCGTCGGCGTCGCCGTCTCCGGCCGGGTCTTGATCCGGCCCGGCGCCCCCGTCGCCCGCGTCGTCGCCCGGTCCGGCGCCCGCGGGACCGTCCGCCTCCGCGGCCCCGGCGTCAGCCGCCTCGTCGTCCGCTTCCGCCTCCCGGCGCTCCTCGAAGGCCCGCGCCTCGTCGAGGTCGTACGAGAACCACGCGTTGCCCAGCGACCAGTGGACCGTCCGGCCGTCGGCGCTCCACGCCGGGAACTCGCCCCCGAGGTCGGTCAGCCGCCGGGCCGGGAACGCCGCGTTCTCGGGGTTCGACACGTTGATGGTGGGGGCCGCGCCCAACCGCGGGACGGTCACCGTGTAGACGTTGCGCTGCAGCTCGACCAGGGCCTGGTCGCCGCGCGGCGCCATGACGATGCGCGTCGGCCTCAGCCCGTCCGTCGCTCCGGCCGGGGTCGGGCCCTCGACCTTCACGTGCTCCTTCTCGTCCGTGCCGTCCCAGCGGATGGACACCAGCGCGTCGGGAGCCTTGAACAGGTGGATGCGGTCCGAGCCGGCCGTGAAGTGAGGGAAGGCCCGCCCGTCGGAGGGGGCAATCAGCGTCGCCGCCGACCCGTCGTCGCCCGCCGGATCGGCGGGGACCCAGACGATCTCGGTGCCCGGCGTGCCGCCCTCGCCCTGCGTCAGGTAGGCCCGCACCGGACCCCGCACCGACACGATGCGGCCCCCCGGCCCCCACGCCGGCCGGTAGTACGCGGCGGCGTCGCGGGTCAGCCGCACCGCCCCGCCCGCGCCGTCGACCCGCGCCTTGTAGAGGTGCCCCTGCTCGCCGTCCCAGGTGGAATAGGCGATCCAGACCCCGTCCGGCGACCGCGCGGGGAAGTGCTCGGACCGGTCGTCCCCGGTCAGCCGCCGCGGGTTGCCGCCGTCGGCGTCGGCCACCCACAGGCGGTCGAGGGCGGTGAACGCGATGCGCCCGCCGCCGGGCGACGGGACCCCGTCGCGGATCTGCCGCACCGTGAACGTGGGCGTGTCCTCGATGGGATAGTCGAACTCGACCTTCGGCCCCAGCGCCAGGTCGAAGCGCACCCGGAACGGAATCTTCTCGGCCGCCCCGCCCGCCACCGGCACCTTCCACAGCCCGCCGCCCCACGAGGCCACGAGGTGCCGCGAGTCGGGCGTGAACGACATGCCCGGCAGCACGTCGAGGGTCGCCCGCGATTCCTGGTCGTCGTGCTGCACCGGATACGCCAGCCAGCGCTCCTCCCCCGTCTCCAGATCGCGCAGCACCAGCCCCGTGTGCTCGTCGTGGCGCGTGCCGAAGACCAGCCACCGCCCGTCCGGCGACAGGGTGGGCCGCAGGGCCGAGCCGTAGCGCGACGAGCGCGCGTAGCGCTCGCCGGTCTCCACGTCGTAGGCCTCGAGCTGATACTGGGGAAGCTGGGCGTTGTACTGCCAGTCGCCGGTGCGCCTCGAGTACCAGATGTACCGCCCGTCCGGCGACACGGCGGGGCCCAGGGTCTTCAGGTTGTCCGGCTCGGAGATGAGCTGGACGCCGCTGCCCCCGTCCACGTGGAACAGCTTCAGCTTGGGAAGCCCCGAGAGGCGGAACGCGCCCATCGCCGCCACCACGTAGTCGCCGTCCGGCATCCACTCGGGCGACTCGGCCCGGTTCGACGCGCCCTTCGAGATCTGCACGGGGTCGGAGCCGTCGCTGGCCATGACCCAGACGTTCTGCCCCCCGTCGGCGTCGGACGTGTAGACGATGCGCGACCCGTCGGGCGAGAACCGGGGCTGAGCGTCGAACGCCATCCCCGAGGTGAGCTGGGTCGCGTCGCCGCCGGCGATGGGGATCGTGAACAGGTCGCCGAGGAAGTCGAAGACGATGGTCTCCCCGTCGGGGCTGACGTCGAGGGAGATCCAACTCCCCTCCGTCATGTCGAGGGGGACCAGCCGGTCCACCTCCAGCGGCAGGCCCGTATCCTCGGGCTGGTCGTCGGCGTCGTCCTCGGCTCCCGCCGACTGCGCCCGCGCCGGGCTCGGCCCCAGGGGTTCGGCGGCCGTCACCCCCGCTGCGCCCACGGACGCCCACAGCACGAGCAGCAGGAGCAGGACCGAGGCGGAGCCGGGACCCGCGCGGCCCGCGATGCGGAAGAGGCTCCGGCAGGACAGGACGCGGTAGAGCAGGGCAGGCATGCGCATCGTGGTGTTCTCCTTCGGTGTCCAGGCATGGACCGGCGATCAGCGGGGCCGGGTGCGCGGGCGGGCTGGCCGTGGACCGGCTGCCGGGGCCGCCTCCCGGCTCGGATCACGAATCCGCAACTGCTTCACCCCCTCGAAGTCCTTGCGGTTCCGAGTGACGAGCACCAGGTCGTGCTCGATCGCGGTCGCGGCAATCAGGGCGTCGGGAGTGGCAACCCCGGTCTCCCTGCGAAGACGGCCGGCGCGCGCGGCCACGGCGCGGTCCACCTCGATCTCCCGAAACGGATCGAGCAGCCGTTGAACGAGCGCCGAGCCGATGTCGCCCGAAAGCAGCTCGCAACGTGTGATGACCGAGTAGTGGAGTCTGTGTCGGCCGGGCTTCAGCTCCGCGGCGCCGCGCAAGTGATCGATGAAGATGTCCGTATCCACGAGCAGGTCGGCCATGATTACTCGATGGCCTTCAGCCGGTCGGATCGCACCGCCCAGTCGTCGCGTCCCGGAACCTGTGCCTCCGGTGCGGCGCCGAAAGTACTCTCGAGTGCGGTCGTGGGATCGACAGGCGCCTCCGCGATATACCGATCGACTGCCTCGCGGACGACCGAGGCGAGGCTCAGGCCGCGCGAGCCCGCGATCTCGTCGAGCCGCTGCCGTTGGTGGAGTTGCAGGTACACCTGCGTCCGTGTGGCTGGCATACAGCACAGCATACAGCACCGTCACGCATCGGTCACACCCCGCAGACCACACCACCCCCCGCTTCCGCGAAGTGAACACGGTCGCCGTTCCTGCGATCCTGGAACCTGACTGAAGAGCGGGCTAGAACTGCACCCGCGCACCGCCGTTGATGACGCGGCCGTCGAGGGGCGCCCAGGCGTCGACGGTCCAACGGCCGTCGGGGGCGCGGTCGGGGCGCAGGACGGGGTCCCACCGGTGCTGCCGCACGTCGGTGAGGTTCTCGAGGTTGGCGAAGACCCGGAGGGGGCCGAGCCGCCGCTCGATGAGCACCCCCATCAGGGTGTAGGGCTCGCCGAAGGCGCGGTACGGGTTGGCCTCGAGACGCTGCCGCCCCGTGAAGTACAGCTCGAAGCCGATGCGCCCGTCCTCGTTCTCGGCCATGGCCACCAGGCCGAGGCCGTGGCGCGGGGTCTGTGCGACGTCGGCGGCGACGCCGCCCACCTCCTCGCGCGACCGCACGTAGGTATAGCTGGCGGTGAGGGCAAAGGGCGGCCGGCGGAACGTCCCCAGCAGCTCGGTGCCGAGGTTCGTGGTGGGGCGGTCGAGGTTGCGCAGGACGTAAGTCGCGCGGTCGACGTGCACCGGGTCGGCGATGCGCGAGCCGAAGACGGTGACGGTCCAGGCGGCGGGGCCGTGGGTGCGGGTGAGGTCGATCGAGACGCTGCGGCCCCGCTCCGCCCGGAGGGGGCCGTCCAGGGTGAGACGGGTCAGGCCCGCCGCCTCCGTCTCCTCCGTGAGCGCCGTCGGCCCGAAGAACCCGGTGCCCGCCGACAGGCGGGTCGACCAGTCGCCCGACCGCATGAGGGCCGAGACGCGTGGGCTGAGGAACCAGCCGTAGGCGCTGTGGCGGTCGAGCCGGCCGCTCATCGACAGGGCCAGCCACGATCGCACGTCGACGTCGTCCTGTACGAACAGGCCGGGAGTGGTGAAGGCGTGGCCGAACCGCGGGACGTCGTCGGGACGGTAGGCGTCGTGCTCGACCGCGGCCCCGGCCACCCACGTGTGCCGCCCCACCGTCCGCCGCACCGCGATCTCGGCAAAGCTCGTGTCGTGGCGGTCGCGCTCGAGGGTCTCCCCGAACCGGTGCTCGTGCCACTGGCGCGCGACGGCGGCGCGCGCGGTCACCACGGAGCGCCCGGCCAGGGTCTGCCACAGCAGGCCGAGATCGTGGCGGCGCGTATCGAGGGCCTCGCGGTACGGCGCTCCCCCGGCTGGGAGCACGCGCTCCGGCTCGGTGCCGCCGCCGCGCGTCTCGCGGGTCGCCCCGGCGGTGAGGAAGAGCGACCGGCCCTCGCCGTCGTCCCAGAAGAGCCGCGGCCGCACGACGCCGCGGCGGTAGCCGGCCATGTCGGTCCACCCGTCGCCGTCGACGTCCGCCCGGCTCTGCCGGTGGCCGCCGCCGACGAGGGTCATGCCCCACGTCTCGGACAGCGGCGTCGACAGCCACAGCACACCGTCGGTGGCCCCCCGCGTCGACTGGTTGAGCAGGATCTCGCGCTCGGCCTCGTCGCCCGGCCGTCGCGACAGGAGATTGACGACGCCGCCCATCGCCCCCGCCCCGTGCAGGGCCGACGCCACCCCCTTGATGACCTCCACCTGCCCGAGGTCCATCGGGGGGATCTGGAGCAGCCCGAGGCCGCCGGGCTGGCTGCCGTAGAGGGGCAGCCCGTCGGAGAGGACGCGGGTATAGCGGCCCCGCATGCCCTGGATGCGGACGCTCGCGGCCCCGAGCGACGGCGACGTCGTTTGCACCCGCATGCCGCCCATCTCGTTCAGCATCATGACGATGTCGCCGGGCGTCATGAGCATCTTCTCCTCGATCTCCTCGCGGTCGAGGGCCTCGACCCGCATCGGCTGGTCCTCGATGCGGCGGCCGGTGCGGGTGGTGGCGACCACCGTGACCTCCTCCTCGAGGGTCAGCTCGGGCTCGAGGTCGACCTGCACGACGCGCTCCTCGCCGGCGGCCAGGGTCACGGACACGGTGACGGGGACGAACCCCTCGCGCACGACGGTGACCTGCACCTGTCCGGCCGGCGCCGGCACGAGCGCGACCCCGGCGGCGTCGGTCGCCTGCGTCGTCCCCGGCACGACCACCGCGGCTCCCGCGACCGCGTCCGCCCCGGCCCGCACCTCGACCCGGAGGCGGCCCGGCGTCTGGCCGGCGGCCCCGGCCGGCGCCGCCGCGATGAGGACGAGCAGGATGAGGAGGACGCGGTTGGACATGGCTTTCGATGCGCGCGGGGCGGGACGACTCGTGAACCGGCCACGGCGGCCGCCAGCGGCAGATGCCTGGGTACCGGCCCTTGGCCATCTTACGCGGGATTCCGTGGAGGCGCCCGGAGCCCCGACCTCGCCGCGTGATATAAGCAGCCTGGATTCACCCAAGGAGCAGCCATGACATCACGACGCCGCGCAATCGACCTCTTCGCCCGGCGGCTCTCCGCGGCCGGTCTGCTCGCGGCCCTGGCCGCCGGCGCATCCTGGTTGGCCATTCCGGAGGCGCAAACGCAGACCCGCGCAACCGCCCCCGAGTACCGCGTCGATCCCTTCTGGCCCCGGCCGTTGCCCACGATGACCGACGCCGACGGCCTCGCGCGCCAGTGGGTGACGGGCATGGTGGGGGCGAGCTGCATCGACTCGCACGACCACGTCATCACCGTCAACCGGGGCTTCCTGCCGGGCGGCCTGCTGCCGCAGGAGGGCTCGCAGTCGATTCCCTCGCCGCCGGTCATCCTGTACGACACCGACGGCAACGTGGCCGGAAGCTGGGGCGACCCCGCCCTCACCCCGGCGGGGGCGGCGGCGGTGCTGCCCCACGGCATCCACGGCTGCGCGACCGACGAGATGGACAACATCTGGATCGCCGGGAACTCGGACGGGGTGGTCCAGAAGTGGGCCCACGACGGGTCGCAGATGCTGCTGCAGATCGGCACCAAGGGGGTCTGCGACGGCCCGGCGGACCTGAACCCCAACTCGCCGCACCCGACGTGCGGCGAGCCCGGCAACAACAGCAGCCGCACCCTGCTGAACGCGCCCGCGGACGTCGCCGTCGACCCCAACCCGGACCCGGTGACCGGCGAGCCCGGCTCGGTGTACATCGCCGACGGCTACGGCAACCACCGCATCGTGGTCTTCGACCGCGACGGCAACTACCTGCGGCAGTGGGGCTCGGCCGGCAGCGGCGACGGGCAGTTCGTCGAAGGGGGCGGGGGGCACCCCCATTGCGTGGTGCTCGGCAACGACGGGCTCGTCTACGCCTGCGACCGGGGCCAGAACCGCATCCAGGTGTTCGACCGCGAGGGCAACCTGCAGCGCATCATCCGCATCGACCCCGCCGCGTACGGCGAGGCCACCCTGCGGGCCACCGACATCGAGCTCTCCCGCGACCCCGAGCAGCGATTCATGTTCGTCGTCGACCTCGGCAGCAACCGCATCTGGATTCTCGAGCGCGAGAGCGGCGACATCGTCGGCAGCATCGGCGGGTCGGGGCACATGGCCGGCGAGTTCACCTTCCCCCACACCCTGGTGACCGACTCCGACGGCAACCTCTACGCGGCCGAGACCATCGGCGGGCGGCGGAACCAGAAGTTCGCCCTCGTGAGCGACTGACCGGCGCCGGTCGCACCGCCCTCGGGCGTGCGACCGCCTACAATGGCCGCGGCAACATGAAGACGATATCCATCACCATGGACGAGCCCTTGCTCGACGATCTGGACCGGGCGGCAAGGACGACCAACCAGACACGCTCGGCGCTGTTCCGCTTGGCATTGCGGGAGTGGCTGGACCGCGAGCAGCGACGGCAGCGGGGCGCCGAGGACCGGGCCGGCTACGTAACCCATCCGGTTTGCCCGGGCGAATTCGAAGGCCTCCTCGCGCGGCCCAGGCGATCGAGATGCCGGCACCGCCAGCGACGCTCGAACGCGGGGATGACTCGTGAGAGCGCGTGGAGGATGTTTGCCCTTCCGGACGGCGTACGGCCGCGTTGTCCGGCCCATCGCGTTGCGATAGGATGGCCTCGTCCGTGTCTGTCACGGGGGACTCCGGAGTGCTCTTCGAGCGCCGGAAGACGTCTGGCAGGCATGGACGCTTTTGCCCAAGAGGCCGCGCCGAGGACCCCGTTGCTCGTGCCACGGAGTCTCCTCGACCGACGGTCACCCGTCATGAGCACCCGCTACGAAGATCTCGTCGCCAAGCTGGACGGGACGGACTTCTATACCCACGTCCTGGCCTTGACGCGCAGCGGCGTGGACGCGCTCCCCGCCGTCCACGCGGCGATGAGCCATTCCGACTGGCGCATTCGCCGGGGCTGCGCGGCGGTGTTCGGCTACACCGACGACGCCGAGTCGCTGCGGCGGCTGTCGCTGCTGACCCGCGACCCCAAGAAGAAGGTGCGCAAGATGGCCGTCCTCTCGCTCGGCCTCGGCCGGATGCTGCGCAAGGACGACCGCGACCCCATCGACCCCGTGCCCCATCTCGCCCACAGCGCCCTGCACGACCCGTCGGTGCGGGTCCGCCGCGTCGCCGTCCTCACCCTCCTCCTCCAGCCGCCGGCGCGCCGGGTCGCGAGGCTCCTGCGGAAGGTGCTCGCGACCGAGCAGGACGAGAAGGCGCTTCGCGTTGCGGGATGGGGGCTCCGGCAGCAGGAGAGGCGCGCATAGAGACGGCGCCCTGGTGGTCACCAAGGACGGGGTCCCGCGGAGCATCATGGTGCCGACCAGCGACGCCACGCTCGTCGAGGACATCCAGGAGATCGAAGCGGCGAGGCAGGCGCGCAAGCGAGTCCGGCGTGGATGATCCACACGTCTGGTAGTGGACACCCTGAAGCCCCTGCAGACGTCTCCGCGGGCCGCGACGACGTCTTCCTGTCGCTCGCGCGCCCGGGCGGCGGGGCTCCGAAACCCGAGCAGCTTGTGACCGAGCGCGAAAAAGGTGCATACTTAGCCTACATGTGTAGGCTTTAGTCTTCGGCACGGAACATCACGAAGTTCCGGACGGCATGCGCGTCGAGAGATCATCATGAACAGCAAGTACGCTCCGCTCGAATCCCACCTGCGCGATTCGGGACGCGCGCACGTGCCCATGACCTTTCGCGAGATCGAGCACGTGATCGGCGCGCGGCTGCCGCCGGCCGCCTTCAGACACCGAGCGCTGTGGTCCAACAACCCCGGCAACTGGGTCATGACCAAGGCGTGGCTGGCGGCGGGATACGAGACGGAGAAGGTCGACATGCAGAGCGGCGCGCTCGTGTTCCGGAAGGCCTCGACGCCCGCGCCCGTTCCGGATGCCGGACGGGAACCGTCCCCGGCGGCACGCAGCGGTTCGTTCGAGGACATCTTCGGCGCGCTGAAGGGCACCGTGACGATAGCGCCCGGCACGAATCTGACGGACCCGATCGACGAAGACTGGGACGCGGCGCGGCAGGAGCCTGCGCGATAGCACGGCGCGGACTCCTGGAGGGTTGGTTGGGCGCCCAGCGGAGCCGCAGGCGACGATGGACGGGCTAGCGCCGTGGATCGGCGATGACCGATTACCTGCTCGACACGTGCGCCGTCATCTGGACCGCACACGGCGATCCCCTGCGCGAGCCGGCCGCCGGCGAGTTGCGGGCCGCCTACCGCCGCGGCGCGCGGCTGTGCGTCTCTCCCATCACGGCGTGGGAGGTCGCGATGCTCGCGGCGAAAGGGAGGATCGCGCTCGCCCTCGAACCCGGCCCCTGGTTCCAACGCTACTGCGAGCTGCCCTCGGTAGCGCTGGCCGCGATGCCCGTATCCGTGCTGGTCGCATCGACAACCCTGCCGGGAACGCCGCCGAACGATCCGGCGGACCGCATCATCATCGCCACCGCCCGGGCTTTCGGCTACGTGCTCGCCACTCGTGACGCGAAGATCCTGGAGTACGGCGCCCAGGGCCACGTGCGGGTCGTTGCTTGCTGACGCCGCGGCGGGCTCCCGGTCAGGGCGACCTCGGGATCAGCTCGTGCGGGACCGTCGCGTGGCGGACGCGGCGGCGGTTCCACGTATAGGTGATCTGCAGGTTACCGGCCGCGTCCTGGATCATCGCCGGGTACGAGAGCTCGCCGCGCTCGCCCTCGCCGAGCTGCTCGACGACGAGGAAGTCGCGCCAGGTGACCCCGTCGTCGAACGACACGGCGAGCGAGAGCGGGGTGCGCCGGGTGGTCGACGGGTTGTAGATCAGGATCGACCGCCCGTCGTCGAGCCGGAGCGCGTCGATGCCGGCGCCGGGATGATCGAGGTCGGTGAGCCGCAGCGGCTCCCAGGTGCGGCCGCCGTCCCGCGAGAGCGACGTCGCGATCTTCCCCATGCGGTTCGTCCGGAAGAACGCGCGGACCACCCCGGGCGCGACCTCCAGCAGGGTCGGCTGGATGGTCCCGCGGCGGTCGCGCTCGGGGTCGCCGAACAGGATGGGGCCGTGCTTGCTCCACGACTCGCCGCCGTCGCGGCTGATCTCCATCCACGACGACCACGTCCGGTAGCTCTCGAGCGACGTGCCCGCCAGGATGTCGCCGTTGGCGAGTGCGATCGGCTTCGCCCGCACCGGCCCCAGCATGCCGGCGGGCAGCCACACCGGGGCGGACCACTCCCGGCCGGACGTGGTCGAGGTCATGTGCGCCCCGCTCCACGACCGGGGGCTCGGGCCGACCTTGAAGTAGAGGCGAATCGTGTCCCCCACGCGGAAGAGCACGGGGTTCCACGCCGGCTGATCGGGCTCCTTGTAGAGCTGGCGCGGCGGCGACCACGCGCCGCCCTTCGGCTTGCGCGAGGACCACACGCCGACGTCGGGGCGCCCCTCGCCCGAGCCGCCGAACCAGGCGGCGACGAGCGAGCCGTCGGGCCCCTCGACGAGGGTCGAGGCGTGGGCGCGCGGGAAGGGCGCCTCGTCCCAGATGAAGCGCAGCGTATGCCCGGGCGGCTGCGCGCCCGCGGCGAGGGCCGAGACGGTCAGGCCCAGGAGCGCCAGGATTGCCCACGTTCGCATGATCTCACCCGTCCTTCCTTGCTGCCCACCCACTCCCGTCCGGCAGACGCCGCTCCGTGGTACACTTGCATCAGAGGTTAATCGATGGGGGAGAGTCTCCGAGTACCGAAGAGCGTCGCATGGTGGTGCGTACTGCTGTGCACTTGCCTTCTGGCGACAGCGCAACCCCCAGCATCGTCAGAGCAGGCTGATCGGCAGGTTGCGGAGGCCCGTGGCGACGGGGCCGGGAGCGTCGCGGATGACGCTGGGCAGCATACCCGACAACAGGCTGGGCAGCATACCCGACAACAGATCGTTGCAAGGGAGGCCGTCCCGATTCGAATCAGCCCTCCGACGCCCTGGTTGTTGGGTCTTGCCGGATGGCAAGTCGCGCGAACGGAGGTGTCGGAGCACTACAGCCTGCTGCGCACGCTGGAGATCGACGTGTTCTCCTCCACGCACGCCTGGGCGGAAGTCGAGCTGTCGGGGGTGGCGGGGCGCGGAGGCGGTCCCAAGTCGGGATGGGTGTACTGGGGAGAGTCGTTCACGGCGGACAGCGAGCATTTTGCCTGGGAGAACACCGCGGCCGACGCCGGCGGCTCCCCGACGCGAGAAGGCCGACCTTGACATCATCGCCATGGTCGTCGAGTTCATGAGCCATCCCGTCGTGGCCTTCGGGGTTCCCTATGCCGCCTGCCTTTTTGGCACCTTCATTGCCGACATGCTGTCGTTGTACCCCGGCGTGAAACGGCTGCACCTTTTATCTGATGTCGGTGCCCGTCACCCTCGTGACGGTCGGTATACTGCTCTCGGCAACGACCGTGTCGGTCCCGGTCGACAGCCCGCCCGGGACAATCCGGGAGTACTGCTGCGGCCACACCCAGTCGATTCCCGGGTTCGGTCTCTTCGTCGGAACGATGATGTTCTACGGGACGTTGGCGCCGGACCTGTTCGCGAAGCGTCGCGATGGCGTGCGCTGAGAGAGACTCGGACGAGGATCGGCAGGCTCAGTCCGCCGTCAAGCGGCTGCCCCACCACGAACCGCCGGGCGCCAGCGGACATGACCCACCGCCCGCCGGCGGCCTGAAGACCCGCAACGGCTTCGTCGTGTCCCGGGGCGCCCGGCCGATCACGGCCGAGACCGTGCGCCGGAGCGAGACCGAGGATTCCGGCCTGTCCGAACTCCCCGGCGACCCGGCCGGGTCGCTTCACGACTAGCATCAGCCCGCGACTCGCGGCTCCGTCTCCGTTTCTCGCCGGCCGGTCCTCCTGCCTGCCCGCCTCTGCAGGACGATGGTGATCTGGCGCCAGCCACTCCGGAACAACGTCCGATCCGGTCGCTGCACGCCGGGGCCCCACCGGCAGGCAGGCCGAACCGAATCCGGGCCGGCGGCGTCTTGCCTGATGAGACGGGAATGGAGACGACAGCCGCGACCTTGACGGACGGCACCGAGGTGGAACGAGACGAGCTGGCGCGCGAGTTCGAGACCCGCCTCGTCGATTCGTCGACCCTCGCGTTCCGGGTGGCGTACAGCGTCCTGCGACAGCGCGAGGACGCCGAGGACGTCGCCCAGGAGGCGTTCACGAGGGCCTACCGCCGCTTCCGGCAGCTCCGCGACCGCACCCGGTTCCGGCCGTGGCTCGTGCGGATGACGTGGCGGCTGGCCCTCGACCGGCAGCGCGACGAGCGCCGCCGCACGAGCCGCGACACGGCCTGGGCGGAGGACGCACCCGCCGCCGCGCCGGCCCCGGCGGGACCGGTCGAGCGGCTCCGGGCGCAGGAGCTGTGGCGCGCCATCGACGCCCTGCCGCCGAAGCTGCGGATGGTCGTGGTGCTGGCCAACATCGAGGGGCACGGGATGAACGAGGTGGCGGCGCTTCTCGGCGTCCCCGACGGGACCGTCAAGTCGCGTATCTTCGAGGCGCGGCGCCGTCTGAAGGAGATGCTGGCGTGACCGATGAACGACGTGGACACTCGCCGACCCAGCGCGGGGGCGACGATCCGCTCGACCGGGAGATCCGGCAACTGCTCGCCGTCGACCCGTCGCCGTCGTTCGAGGCGCGGGTGCGGGCGCGGGTGGCGGCCGAGCCGGCGCGGAACGCGTGGCAGGCCGGCCGGCTCTGGATGGCGTTCGGGGCCTCGGCGGCGACTGCGGCTCTGGTGCTAGTGGTCGCGGTTTCTCGACCGGAGCCGCCGGCGGATACGAGCGCCGAGGCGGCCGGGATGATCGCCGGGGGCGGCGACCTCGTGCCGCCGTCGTCCGGCGCCGCGGCGCGGCGACGGGCGGGCCGCCCCGTCTCCGGTCTCTCGTCCGCGCCAACCGCCGAGCCGGACACCGCAACCGGACCGACGGCAGCCGGCGCGTCGGCGAGCGGGCCGCCCGACGCCGCCAGCCCGCCGGCGCCGACGGCAAGGCCCCCCGGGCCCCCGCGCTTCACCCGGGTCGTGTTCTCGGCGAGCGAGACGGCCGCGCTCCGGCGGCTCCTCGCCCAGGCCCGCGACCGACAGGTGGTCGTGCCCGCGGCGGCGGAAGCGCGACCACTCGCCGTCGGCGAGCCGCCGGCCGAGGTCGTCATTCCGCTCATCGCCATGGAGTCGCGGGCCGAGGTCGTCATTCCGCCGATCGCCATCGAGCCGCCCATCACCATCGAGCCGTTGAACGTGGCTCTTCTCGACACGGGAGCAGACCAATGACGCGAAGAACGACGCTTGCCGTCGCCCTGGCCGTAATCCTCGCTTCGGGAGCCGCCGTGCTGGCGCAGCCGCCCACACCGCCTCAGCCCACACAGCCGCAAACCGCAGCGCCGCCCCTGCCGCCTCCTCCGCCGCCCCCTCCCTCCGGAGCCCCGCCTCCACCCCCCCCACCGCCGGGAACGCCGTCCTCCGACGTGGGCGTGGACCTGAGCGTGGAGGTGATCATCTCGCGGTATCAGGGAGACGAACTGGTCAGCAGCCTGCCGTACGTGCTGGCGGTAACATCCTCATCGGAGGACAGGCCCTTTCGCCCGAACCCGTCCCCGAGCAGCCTGCGCATGGGCGCGGAAGTTCCGGTGCTGACGATGTTGCAGCCCGCGAGCGCCGGCGGTGAGCCGATGCCGGGTCTCCACGCCGGACCCTTCACCTACCGGCCCGTGGGCACGCAGATCGACTGCTTTGCGGCGAGCGTGGGGGACGGCCGCTACAGGGTCACCGTGATCATCGAGGAGTCGTCGGTCTACGGCGACGACGCGACCGCGATGGAGACGATCAGGGCGCCCGGCGTGCCGGTCTTCCGCTCGTTCGAGTCGAGCAATACGCTCGTGCTGCGGGACGGACAGTCGCGCCAGTACACCGCGGCGGCGGACCGCGTCACCGGCGAGAGCATCCGGGTGGACGTGGCGTTGACGGTGCTGGACTGAGCCGGAGGCGAATACCGCGCGTTGCGCCGAGACCGGCGAGGGCACCAGCGGGCGGGCGGGCCGGTGCGACAAGGCGTGAAGGGTTGGGGGGCAGTCCACTGATGGGCTGCCCCCCGGCAAATCCCGACTCCCGGCTACTTGAGAGCCGAGAAGTCGCTGGCGCTCATCCAGAAGACCTCGATCCCCTCGAGCGGGGCCGGGTACTTCCCGACCAGCGCGTCCCAGTCGGGGTCCTCGCGGAACGCCGCCCACACCTCGTCCCGATGCGCGCGGTCGCGATAGGCGAGCATCCAGACCAGCGTGTTCGGGTTGTCGAGCCGCTGCCAGACCGCGACCACCTCGGCGCCGTGCTTCTCGAAGATGGCGACCTCGCCGTCGCGGAACCGCTGGTGCAGCTCGTCGATGCCGCCGCTGCCGTCGTCGGCCTGCGGCTGCGCGGTGTACATGCGGACCTCGAAGCAGCGCGAGTCGGCCGCCACGTTGTTCGACAGATCGGCCGACAGGTCGCCCTTCGGACCGCACGCGTCCGGCGGCCCCTGGGCCGCAGCCAGACCACTGACGCCGAAACCGATGACGACGGCGAGCACAACTGTTCGAATCACTGTTCTCCTCCTGGTTTGTTCCGCCAAGTGCCTCTCGTTCGCGCAGGCGCGACCGGCTCACGGTACACCGTCCGTTCCCGATTCGTCCACCGTCACCGCCGCGCGAAGTCATCCGATGCGGGCGGCGCGCCGGGCGACCGCAAGGTGCGTTGCGTCTCCGACCGCCGCCCGACCAACCCCCGTCAGTCAGTCGGAGCGTCCTTGCAGGAAGCGGCGCCGCTTCTGCCTGGCGGGCACCTACCGTTTGCCCACCTGCCGCTCGTACTCCGGCTCCAAGAGGTCGGCGGTGTGGAGGTCGAAGGCGCCCGCGGTCCGGTCGTAGGCCCCGCGGAACTCGGCGTGGCACCGGTAGCAGACGGTGAGGTCGCTCAGCCGGCTGTAGATCGCGAGGTCGATCAGGGTGGCGGCGGCGAGGATGCCGTAGGCGACGAGGTCGAGCCCGAAGTAGTAGAAGCCGGCGCTGATCAACGCCCCGATGACCACGATGGTCACCCCGAGCTTGGGGTCGAAGTCCTTCCGCAGGTAGAAGTCTCCGCCCTGGCAGACCGGGCACCGGTCGACCTGCCGGTCGGCGCGGACCGCGTCTGAGAACGCCAGCAGAAAGGCCTGGCGGCACCGGCCGCAGTCGATCCGGGCCGACTCGGCGTCGGGCCGCAGCGGCAGGGCGCTGTCGCACTGGTGGCAGCGAACGGTGACTTCCATGATGAATCAGACCGGCACGGAGGTGGCGACGAGCAGGTACTTGGCCAGCACCTCGCCGACGATGACGGTGAAGAAATCGACGTAGAGAATGCCGGTGGCCGACTGGGTGGACCGGATCTTGGCGGTCTCCCACGTCATGTACGCGAGAACCACCGGCCCCAGCAGGCCGAACAGCACCCGCTGCCAGAAGAACACCCCGTCGATCGACAGGATGTAGCGCTCGAACGGGATCCCCGGCAGCTCGGCGACCGCGATTCCCCACCACACCGCGGCGGCCACGACGACGATGCGCAGGGCCGTCGAGCCGATGTGGAACCGGACCACCGACTGCAGCAGCGACACGTCCATCGACGGCAGCACCAGGTACCAGTGCCCCAGGATCATCGCCGTCGACGTGCCGCCGAGGAGGGCCGCCGAGGTCAGGAAGCTCGCCGCGGTCAGGGCCGCCGGCAGCCCCCCGCCGCCGGCCGCGGCCACCCCCTGCGCCACGAGGGCGCCCCCGCCCGCGAGCACCGCCGTCCACACCCAGAGCGGCCGCAACCGCGCCAGCACGCGCCCGATGGTCGCCCAGTAGACGAGCACCGCGGCCGTGGCGGTCAGGAGCAGGGCCAGGGCCACGCCCTGGGCGTCGGTCCCCAGCCGCACCGGCTCGGGGCGCATGGCGAGGGCCACCAGCAGCAGCACCGCCGCGAAGCCGGCGTTGAACCGGAAGAACTTGACGCCGGCCTCCCTGCCCACCAGGACCAGGGTGAAGACGATGCCGACGCCGAGGTGGGCGAGGAACAGGAACAGGACGAAGGACAGGGTCATCTTGTCGCGCCGCGCACGCGGGTGGAGCCGGACGTGGCCGCCGGCCCGGCTCCACCCGCGGCGGTTGTTATCCCAGCCGGCGGTTGACCTCGTCCCAGCTCACCACGTTCCACCACGCCGCGATGTAGTCGGGACGCCGGTTCTGATAGTTCAAATAGTAGGCGTGCTCCCAGACGTCGAGCCCGAGCACGGGGACCCGGCCGCTCATCAGCGGGGTGTCCTGGTTAGGGGTGCTCTCGATGGAGACCGACCCGCCGTCCTTGACGAGCCACGCCCATCCGCTGCCGAAGCGGCCGACCGCGGCCGCCGCGAACTTCTCCTTGAAGGCGTCGAAGCTGCCGAAGGCGCCGTCGATGGCGGCGGCGGCGGCGCCGGTCGGCGCACCGCCGGCGTTCGGGGCCATGACCTGCCAGAACAGGGTGTGGTTCGCGTGCCCGCCGCCGTTGTTGCGCACCGCGGTGCGGATGCCCTCGGGCACCGCGTCGAGATCGCCGACGAGCTCCTCCACGCTCCGGCCCTGCAGGTCCGGATGGGCCTCGAGGGCGCCGTTCAGCTTCGCGACGTAGGTCGCGTGGTGTTTGCCATGGTGAATGCGCATCGTCTGCTCGTCGACGTGCGGGGCCAGAGCGTCGAAACCATAGGGCAAACCGGGAAGCTCGTGCGCCATGCGGGAATTCTCCTTCGCGTGTCTGGGGTTGAGAGGGTTGGACCGATTCGGGATGTGCGCGGCTCGACGTGCGCGGCTCGAACGTGCGCCGCAACGGGGCGACTGCCGCGTGGGCGCGCCCGTGCGCGGTTCGGGGCGCCGACGACCCCACTCACGCCGAGACGACGTTGTAGAGCGTGTCGCGCTCGACCGGGTCGCGGCCCGCGACCCGGATGAGCCGGCTGATGTCGTCGGTGGTCATCGCTTCCGGCGTCCGCGCGCCGGCCATATGGTAGATCTGCTCTTCCTGCACCGTCCCGTCGAGGTCGTCGACCCCGAACCACAGGGCCGTCTGCGCCGTCTCGACGCCGGTCGCAATCCAGAACGCCTTGATGTGCGGCACGTTGTCGAGCATGAGGCGGGCCACCGCGTGCACCCGCAGGGTGTCCGCCGCGGTCGGCGCCGGCAGCTTCCGCATCTGGTTGTTGTCGGGGTGGAACGCCAGCGGAATGAACGCCTGGAACCCGCCCGTCTCGTCCTGCAGGCCCCGGGCCCGCAGCATGTGGTCTACCCGTTCCTCGTCGGTCTCGATGTGCCCGTAGAGCATCGTCACGTTCGAGCGCATGCCCAGCCGGTGCGCGGTGCGGTGGATGTCCAGATAGCGCTCGGTGCCGCACTTGTCGTGGCAGATCTTGCGGCGGACGCGCTCGGCGAACACCTCGGCCCCGCCCCCCGGCAGCGAGTCGAGCCCCGCCGCCATCAGCTCGCGCAGCACCTGCTCGTCGGTCCTGCCGTAGAGGTCCGCGAAGAACGCGATCTCCACCGCCGTGAAGCACTTGAGATGCACGTCGGGGCGGATGCGCTTGAACCCCCGCAGCAGCTCCAGGTAGTAGTCGAACGGCAGGTCGGGGTGGAGGCCGTTGACCACGTGCACCTCGGTCAGAGCCTGGTCCTGCCGGGACCGCAGCTTGTCCCACACCTGCTCGAGGGTCAGGGTATACGCGCCGTCGTCGCCCGGCTGCAGCCGCGCGAACGCGCAGAACAGGCAGCTCGCCACGCAGACGTTGGTCGCCTCGATGCGGATGTTGTGGTTGAAGTACGTCCGCCCCCCGTGCCGCCGCTCGCGCTCGCGGTTGGCGAGCCAGCCCAGCGCGAGGAGATCGGGGCAGGCGAACAGCCGCACGCCGTCGTCACGGCTCAGGCGTACTCCGGCGTCGAGCTTCTCCGCGACGTCGAGGAGCCCGGTCCTGGCGAGCCGCGATGACGACGGTGGAGCGACTGCGACGTCCGGCACAGGAGTATCGTACGCCGGAGCGTCCGCCTCAGGCAACCGCGCCACGCCGGGCCGGCTCTTCACGCCCGGAGGCCGGCGACGCGGGCTCTCGCGCCGGCGGCGACGCCAGCGGGAGCGTGATTCGGAAAAGGCTGCCGCGGCCGTCGACCCGCTCGTAGTCGAGCCGGCCGTGGCTGGCCTCGACCGCCCACTTGGCGATTGAGAGCCCGAGGCCGCTGCCCCCGGACCCGCCGCCCTGGGCGCCCCGGTAGAACCGCTCGAAGAGGCGCGACCGGTCGCGGGCGGGAATGCCGGGGCCCGTGTCGCTCACCTCCAGCACCGCATTCCCCGCCGCGGCCGCGACCCGGAGGCGAATCTCGCCCTCGGCCGGCGTGTACCGGATGGCGTTGTCCACGAGGTTGATGACCGCCTGGCGCAGCGCGATCTGATCGCCGCGGCAGCGCGGACTGGCCGCGCGCTCGACGGTCATCGACTGCCGCTTCTCCTCGGCCAGCACCCCGAGATGGGCCGCCACCTCGTCGGCGAGGGCGCCGAGGTCGACGGGGCCGAGGGCCAGCTTGAGGTCGCCGCGGTCGGCGCGCGACAACAGCAGCAGCCGATCGACGAGGCGCGTCAGCCGGTCGGTCTCCTCGAGCATGCTCTGGATGACCTGCTCGTACGAGCCGGCGTCGCGGTGCTCGCGCAGCCCGACCTCGCCGACGCTGCGGATGGCCGTCAGCGGGGTTCGCAGCTCGTGCGACACGTCGGCGGTGAACTGGCGCATCTGCCTGAACGACGACTCCAGCCGCCCGAGGGTGTCGTTGAACACCGCCGCGAGCCGGCCGAGCTCGTCGCGGGGGCTGTCGATGGGCAGCCGCTCGTCGAGGCGCTCCGCGGTGATGGCGCGGGCCCGCTCGGCCATGCGGTGGAGGGGAGACAGCGCCCCCCGGGCCAGGAGATAGCCGCCGGCGCCGGCCACCGCCACCGTCAGCGGCAGTCCGAGCACCAGGAGGAGGGCAAGCTCGCGCACCTCGAGCCGCATGAACGCCTCGGAACGGCCGACCTGTATGACCACCGGCCGGTCTCCGACGGTCGCGCGGGCGCCGAGGATGCGGAACGGCGCCGGGTCGTCGGGCAGGGAGCGGATGCGGCCGTCCGCCTCGGCCAGGAGGGTCTCGCTCGCGGGCACCGGCAGCCGCGCCGCGACCGACGTCCGGTAGATGAGGCGACCGGCGGGGCTCCACACCTGGAGCCAGGGGCCGTCCGCGCTCCACGGGTCTCCCTCGAACCACGACAGGGAGCCGTCCGGACCCTGCTCGGCCATCTCCGCCGCCCAGCGGAAGTCGCTCCGGAGGCGGGCGTCGAGGGCTCCGGACAGGTTGCGGGCGACCAGCGCCAGCACCACCGCGACGTAGACCCCCAGCACCGCCACCATGACCGCCATGTACCACAGTGTCAGGCGCGCCCGCAGGGTGTGCGGCCCCCAGCGCCACATCACGGGTCACCTGCCCGCAGCATGAAGCCCACGCCCCGGACGGTATGGATGAGCTTGACCGGCTGGTCGAGATCGATCTTGCGGCGCAGCCGGGAGATGTGGACGTCGATGACGTTGTCGAGGGTGGTGCTGCGGGCGGTCTCGCGCCAGACCTCGCGGGCCAGCGTGTCCCGCGACACGACCTGACGGGCGTTGCGGGCGAGGTAGTGCAGCAGGTCGAACTCTTTCGCGGTCAGCTCGAGGGCGTGCCCGCCCCGCGTGACGCGGCGCGTCGCCCGATCGATCTCCAGGGTGTCGACGGTCAGGCGCTCCGCGTCGCCGGCCCGGCCCCGGCGGCCGACCGCCCGCAGGCGGGCGAGCAGCTCGGCGAACGCGAACGGCTTCACCAGATAGTCGTCGGCCCCCGCATCGAGCCCGATTATCCGATCCTCCAGCGTGTCGCGCGCGGTCAGCACCACGACCGGGGTGTCGAGCCCCTGGCCGCGCAGGGCCGAGAGAATCTCGAGGCCGTCGCGCCCCGGCAGCATCAGGTCGAGCAGGATGACCTCGAACCGGTCTCGCGCGAGCCGGAAGAAGGCGCCCTCGCCGGTGGTCTCCACCACGACGTCGTACCCCTCGCCCTCGAGGCCCTCGCGCAGGGCGCTGGCGACCTTCTCCTCGTCCTCGACGACGAGCAGACGGCCGGCCGAGGCAGGCGGCGGCCCCTCGACGTTCCCAATCTCCGGCGAATCGGCGGCAGGCGGCGGCATTTCCGAGGGTCTCCGATCGCTTTGTACGGGAACAGCGTAGCTCCGCCGGCCTCCGTTCAGGAAATCTTCAGGAATGAACCCCGGTCGCTCCCGCAGTATGATAGCGACTGGTCTCCGGTTCCGCAGGCCCGCCATGGGCGCCGGGAGGGAACGATGACGCGCTACCTGGCCGTGCTGATCGTCGCGGGTCTCAGTCTGGCGAGCCTGCCGATTCACGCGCATCACGCCATCTCCGACGTCTACGATGAAGAACGCACGCTCGTGCTCGAAGGCCGGGTGACGTCCTTTCTGTTCGGCGACCCGCACTCGATGGTGCACGTCCGGGTGCCCGACCGCGACGGCCGCCCCCACACGTGGGCCGTCGAGCTGCGGGCCGCCCGCCGACTCCAGCGCACGGGATGGACGGCCGGCGCCCTGGCGGCCGGAGACCGCGTGAGAGTGTGCGGCAATCCGGGGCGGGATCCGGGCATCTACCGGCTGTACCTGCTGAACGTGACCCGGATTCTTCCGGACGCGCCGGCCCCGCGGGACGCCGGAAACAACTCGTGCGCGCCGGCCCCGCCGGCGATGCAAAGCACCGGCTCCAATGTCCCCCTCGCGCCGCCCCGCACCACCAGACGCTGATCGGCGGCCTCCGGATACCCCGCCCGACGCCGCGTTCTCGTCGGTGGCGGACGTCGCGGGCGCAATCCTCGCCGGCGGCCCGGCGCCGATACTGCTGCTGACGGACTTCGACGGCACGCTGTGCGAGTTCCGGAACGACCCGGAAGCCGTGCATCTGCCCGCGCCGCGCCGCGCCGCCCTGTCGACGCTGGCCCGCCGGCGCGCGGTGTGCGTCGGCATCGTCAGCGGCCGGCGGGCCGCCGACATTCGCGCCCGGGCCGCCCTCGACGGTCCGGTCTACTACGCCGGCCTCCACGGGATGGAGATCGCCGGGCCCGTCGGCGGCTTCGCCGTCGACCAGCTCGCGGCGCACCGCGAACGGCTGCAGGCCCTGGCGGCGTCCCTCGACGCCGCCGTCCGCCCCCTCGACGGCGTGTTTCTCGAGGACAAGGACCTGTCGGTCGCCCTGCACGTCCGCGCCGCCGCGCCCGACGACCGGGCGCGGGCGGAGGAGACCTTCTGGGCGCTCGTCTCCCCCGCCCTCCAGGCGGGCCGCGCGCGCGTGCAACGTGGACATCACGTGCTCGAGCTGCTCCCGGACATCGCCTGGAACAAGGGGAACGCGGTGCGCTGGATAGAGGCGGACGCGGCCCGCCGGCTCGCGGCGCCGGTGCGGCCGGTCTATCTGGGCGACGACCGCACCGACGAGCACGCGTTCGAAGCCGTCGGCGACCGCGGCGTGACCGTCATCGTCGGCGGGGCCCCGTCGGTCGCGGCCCACCGCCTGCCCGACCCCGCCGCGGTCGAGCGGCTCCTCGACCGCCTCGTCGCCCTGACCGCGGATCGTTGACCGGGCGAGCATGCCGGTCGAATCGGGGTGCGTCTATCCGTCCCGCGGCGCCGCGGGTGCTACACTGGCGGGCATGACCCCGGGCGACGTCGTGCGGCACCCCATGCGCGCCTACTACTTTCCCATCGGCGCCGGCCTGCTGCTCGGCGCCAGCGCCTTCATGCCCTGGATCGAGGTCGGCGAGCAGCGCTACGGCGGCGTGCCCGACCTCGCCGGCCTCTGGGTCCTGGGGTTGGCGGCGCTGGCCATCGGCCTCGCGATCGCGAGCATCGTGACGCAGAAGAACTCGCGGCATCCGCTGCTCCTCGTCGGGCTGCTCGCGTTCGGCATCCTGTTCCTCTCGGAACGGCTCATGGAGCGGGCGGCCAATCAGCAGGGCTGGGTCACCGCCCAGGCCCGCGCCATCGTCGAGGGGGGCAGCGTGGCGCCGGTCCTCGCCCCCACCATGGGGCAGGGCGCCCGCCTCGGGCTCACGGCGGCGACCCTCATCGCGCTCTTCGGGCTGACCGTGGTGGTGAAGCGGGCGCCGCAGATATACGCGGAAGCCGAAGACGACGACGCGTAGCGGTCAGCGCCGGCCGGGCGGCCGCCCGGGGGCGGGCGGCAGCGCGCGGGGGTCGAGGTTTTCGAGCTGCTCCAGAATCTCGGTGGCCCAGCGGAACACGTCGCGGCCCGCCACCACCCGACGCAGGGCGCGCATGCGGCGCTGACGCTCGTCCAGCGGCATGTCGAGCGCGAGTTGGAGCCCGTCGGCGAACCCCTCGACGTCATAGGGGTTGATGATGACGGCTTCCGTCAGCTCCTGGGCGGCCCCGGCCAGCTCGCTCAGCACCAGCACCCCGCCGAGGTCCTCCCGGGCGGCGACGAACTCCTTCGCGACCAGGTTCATCCCGTCGTGCAGCGAGCTGACGATGCAGAGGTCGGCCAGTCGGTACAGGGCGGCGAGCCGCCGCATGCGCAGGGCCGACTTGCGGTAGCGGATGGGGCCGACGCCGTCCTCGCGGGCGTGCTTGGCGTTGATGGCGGCGACGCGCTGGTCGATGTCGGTCTCGACCGCCGCGTAGCTGTCGAGGGTCGACCGCGACGGGACGGCAATCTGGACGAACGTCAGCTGGCGATTGAGGCCCGGCCACCGCGTGAACAGCGCGTCCAGGGCGCTGAGGCGCTCGGGAATCCCCTTGGTGTAGTCGAGCCGGTCGACGCCGACCCCGACCAGCTCCGTGTCGATGCGCAGCTCGCGACGCAGCCGCCTCTGCTCGGCCGCGAAGGCGGGGGCCCGGGTGACGGTCTGGATGCGGTCGTAGTCCACCCCGATGGGAACGGCGCAAACCGCCATCTCCCGGTCCCCGATCTTGAGCAGGCTGCCGCTCGCCCTGGCGCCGAGCTCGACCCGCGCCGCGGCGAGGAAGTTGCGCCGGTCGCGCTCGAGCTGAAACGCGAGGAGGTCGCAGTCGGCCAGCCCCTCGAGGATCTCGCGGCGGTAGGGACAGATGCGCAGCTGGTCGGGATGGGGGAACGGGATGTGCCAGAAGAGGGCGACCCGCGCTTGCGGCCTGAGATCGCGCAGGAACCGCGGGACCAGGGTCAGGTGATAGTCCTGAACGAAGATCGGGGCGGCGACGTCGGGCAGCTCGGCGTGGACGGTCTGGGCGAAGCGGCGGTTGACGCTCTGGTAGACGCGCCAGTCCTCGGTCCGGAACACCGGCTTGACGTGGGCGACGTGGCACAACGGCCACAGCCCCTCGTTGGCGAAGCCCTCGTAGTAGTGGTGCTCCTCGGCCTCGGTCAGCCAGATGCGCCGGAGATCGTAGGCGGGCGCATCCGGGGGCACCCGCACCCCATCGTTCTCGTCGACGGCGAGCCGGTCCGCATCGCCGGCCCCGTGGGCGATCCAGACCCCCCCGCGCTCGCGCATCAGGGCATCGAGGGCCACCGAGACCCCGCCGGTGGTGGGCGACCAGGCGACGCTCCCGTCCGGCGAGCGCGAGTGAATGTAGGGCTCGCGGTTGGACACCACGACCAACGGGCGCGTGGGAGCCGGCTCGCCGCCGCGTCGGTCGGGCTGCACCATCACGCAGGACTGAAGGGTGGTCCGAGCTCCTCTGGCTAGACGCCGAACGAGAGGCCGCAGCCGCACTCGGCCTTGGCGTTGGGGTTGCGCAGGACGAGCGACTGACCGAGCATGTTCGGATCGCAGTCGAGCACGGTGCCGTCGAGATACTTGTAGCTCTTCGGGTCGACGTAGATCTTCGCGCCGGTGGGACTCTCGAAGACCTGGTCGGCGGCGGCCGGCGACCGTTCCCACTTGAACACGTAGCTCAGCCCCGAGCAGCCGCCGGCCTTCACGCCGACGCGGAGCCCCCCGTCGGCGATGCCTTCCTGCCGCATCGCGCTGTGGATTCGTTTCGACGCCGCCTCGGTGATCTCGATCATGGTCGCCGATCAGTTTACCGCACTCCGCCGGCGCGCCCGTCCGGCCGCGGACTACCGGCGCCACTCGGCCGGCAGGTCGTCGTCGTCGACCTCGAAGACGGGCGCGGGCGAGCGCAAGCGTTCGACGAGGGCGCGGAGCGCGTCGACCACGTGGTCGACCTCGGCCTCGGTGTTGAAGCGGCCGAGCCCGAAACGGATGGACGCCCGGGCCAGGGCCTCGTCGACGCCCAACGCCCGCAGCACGTGCGACGACTCCTGACGAACCGACGTGCAGGCGGCCCCCGACGAGACCGCCACGTCGCTCAACCCCGCCAGCAGCTGTTCGCCGCTGACCCCCTCGATGCTGACGTTGAGGTTGTGCGGCAGCCGCGCCGTCATCGACCCGTTCACCGCCACGCCGCTCAACGACCGCCGCAGCCTCTCCCACAGCCGATCCCGCAACCCGCGCAGCCGGACGACCTCCCCGGCCAGCTCTTCCCGACAGATGTCGGCGGCGCGGCCGAACCCCACGATCGCGGGCACGTTCAGGGTCCCCGACCGGAGGCCGGCCTCGTGCCCGCCGCCGTCCATCATCGCCGCCACCGCGACTCCGCGGCGCACGAACAGGGCACCCACGCCCTTCGGGCCGTACAGCTTGTGGGCGGTCAACGACAGCAAGTCGACGCCCGCGGCATCGACGTCGACGGGCACGAAACCGGCCGCCTGCGCCGCGTCGGTGTGCAACGGCACGCCGCGCGAGCGGGCGATCCGCGCCAGATCGGCGATGGGCTGCACCACGCCGATCTCGTTGTTCGCCAGCATGACCGAGACGAGCACCGTCTCGGGGCCGAGGGCCGCCTCGAGCGACGCCGGGGTGACGAGACCGTCCGCCCGCACCGGCAGGTACGACACCCGCAGGCCCTGCTGCGCGAGACGGGCGCAGGGGTCGAGGACCGCCCGGTGCTCGGTCTCCACCGTGACGACGTGGTTCCCGCGGTCCCTCGACGCCTCGGCGACCCCCTTCAGGGCGAGGTTGTTCGATTCGGTGGCCCCGCTCGTGAAGGCAAGCTCGCGCGCCGACGCCCCGATCAGCTTCGCCACCGCCGCCCGCGCCGCGGACACCGCGTCGCGGGCCCGCCAGCCGAAGCGGTGGTGCCGGCTCGCGGCGTTGCCGTAGTGGTCGCTGAAGAACGGCAGCATCGCCTCGACGACCCGGGGGTCCACCCGCGTCGTCGCGTGGCCGTCCATGTAGATCGGCAGATCCATCGGGCCACCGGAGCGGCCGGCGCGGAGCGCGACCACGCTGCCCGCCGTACGCGGCGCCGGGAGCGCCGCACCGCCGCTAGCTGTCCCGGGCCAGGGCCATCTCGCGAGCGGGCGACCGCCTCGACACCGAGATCGGCACGAGCGGCGGCTCGTCGGCGGCCAGCGCCTGCAGGCTGTAGGAGTTCAGCGCATGGACGATCTGGTCCTTGATGCGCCACAGCGGGTCGCGGATGTTGCACGTGGCGTACTGCTCGCAGTCGTCGTCGGCGCTGGTGCAGGCGGTGACCATCACCGGACCGTCGATGGCCTCGATGACGTCGGCCACCGAGATGAGGCGCGCCGGCCGCGACAGCTGGTAGCCGCCACGCGTCCCGTGGTGCGACGCCAGCAGGTCCTGCCGCACCAGGCGTTGAAGCACCTTCGCCATCAGCTCGATGGGGATGCCGTACCGTCCGGCGATCTCGCGGGCGCTCGCGGCCTCGGCCTCGGGGCGCGACGCGAGGTCCTTGAGCGCCATCAGGGCGTACTCGGCCTTTTTGGAGAGTCGCAGCATCGCCGTCCCCGGGGGCCGTCCCGGCCCTTCGGCATCCACCCGCCGACAGGTCGCGGAAGCCAGCGTCAAGGCACCGCCATCTGCATTGTAGCGGACCGTCCGCCCTCGGGCCACCCGACCCGGTCTCCTTGTGGATGGCCGGGTCACGGGTGTGTATACTTGGACGGTACATGCACCTCCCCGGCACCCATGCGAACCAACATCGAGATCGATGACCGCCTCATGGCGGCGGCGTTGAAGGCGGGCGGCCTCAAGACGAAGAAGGCGACCGTGGAGGAAGGTTTGCGCCTCCTCGTGCGAACCCGGGCGCAGGGACGAATCCGCGCCCTGCGCGGCAAGCTCCACTGGGAGGGTTCGCTCGACGAGATGCGGCGGGACCGGTGACCGTCGTCGATACCTCGGTCTGGATCGACTACTTCAACGGTGTCCCGACCCGCGAGACCGCGCTGCTCGATGGGCTGCTCGGCGTCGAGCCCATCGTCATCGGCGACATCATCCTCGTGGAGGTGCTGCAGGGGTTCGGCGCGGAGCGCGACCTACGCGTAGCGCAAGCGGCGTTGGACCGCCTCCTGTTCCAGCCCATGGTCGGCCGCGACGTCGCGCTGGCTGCCGTTCGCAACTACCGCGCGCTCCGCGCCCGCGGCGTCACCGTGCGCAAGACCATCGACATGCTGATCGCGACGTTCTGCATCGAGAACGGGCATCGCCTGCTGCATGCCGACCGCGATTTCGTTCCGATCGCGGAGTACCTGGGCCTCGAGACGCTCTGACCGCCACACCCCCGAGATCGATCGACCGACGGTTCGGAACCGGACAGTCGGACGAGGCGAGGTGCGGCGATTCGTGAAGGACCGCTGGTGCTACCGCGACAGATCGAACGCCGCCATTTGCCGGGCGTTCCGCACCAGGAGGCGGCCGCCGGCCAGCGCCGGCACGTTCCAGGTCTTGCCGTCGAGGGCATGGAAGCGGGCCACTTCCTCGTGGCGCTCGGGCGTGGCGCGCACCAGCACGAGGTCGCCGCGCTCGGTCAGCACGACGAGATGGTCTCCGGCGGCCAGCAACTGCCCCGAGCCGTAGCGGCCGCCCTTCCACATCAGCTCGCCGGTCGCCGCGTCGAGGCAGGCCAGAATCGCGTTGTCGAGCCCGTAGACGTAGCCGTCCACGAGCACCGAGCTGCTGAACCGGTTCCGCATCCGGTGCGTCTCCCACACCGTCTCCGCGGTGAACCGGTCGCCGTCGGGCGTCAGCTCGACGAGGGCCGCCCCCTTCCCGTAGCTGGCCGACAGGAACAGGCGCGCGTCGCCGACGACCAGCGGCTGGGCGATGTTCGGCACCGTCGGCACCGTCCACGGATACTCCCAGAGCAGCGCGCCGTCCTCGGGCCGGAGCCCGGCCGCGCGCGCGGCAGTGACGACCACGACCTGGCGCACGCCGCCCAGGGTGACGAGCATCGGCGACGTATAGGACTGCACGTCGTCGAGCCCGTGCCAGACCACCTCGCCGGTCAGGCGGTGGTAGGCCGCCACCGACCAGCCGTCCCGGCCCCCGGGCTGCACGATCACGAGGTCGTCGACGACGAGGGGGGCGCCCGACATCGCCCAGATCAGGTTGGACGCGGCCGCGTCGTCCAGAATGTTCCGCGCCCAGACCACCTCGCCGGTGCCTGCGTCGAGGCACACGAGCCGGCCGGTCGCGCCGAGCGCGTAGACGCGGCCGTCGTGCCACGTCGGGGTGGCCCGCGGCCCGGGGCCGCCCATCGCCTCCCGGAAATGCGCCGGCCAGTCGTGGGTCCACCGCTCGACGCCGCTGTCGACGTCGTAGGCGGCGACGACCTCGAGGTCGCGGCGCTGCTCTATCGTGAACGCCTGCCCGCCGGCGACCGCGAACGACGCGTAGCCGCCGCCGATCGGCTGGCTCCACAGCGGGTCGAGTCCGGCGGCGGGCCAGTCCGTGCGGATGGCCGGCCCGGTGTAGCGGCCGTCGCGGCGCGGCCCGCGGAAGTCGGTCCACGCGGCGGCGTCCCGGGGATCGAACGGCGCGCCGGGCGGTCCCGGCGCGACGGCCGGTTCCGGCGCGTCCGCGGCGCCGCCGACGGGCCGGAGGGTGGCGCGCGGGACCATCTCGGCTGTCTCCGCGGCAGGACGCTCCCGCTCCGGCGCAGGCGCGCCGGCGGCCGCGCCGTCCGCAGCCCGATCCGGCACCCCAGCGGCCGGCGCAGCCGAGCGGTGGCCCGCCCGATTCGCGTCGAGCCCGGCGAAGTGGTCGTCCGGGTCGCCGAACGAGAACATCGGCCGGAGGCCGTTGCCGGCCAGCTCGACCTGCAGGTCGAAGACGCCGATCAGGAATGCCGTGACCGCCGCCGCCATCGCGGCGACGATGACGATGCCGGCCAATCCACGCCAGAGCAGTGTCCTCATGAGCGGTACCTGAACCACGTTACCACGAGTCGGGCGCCTCGATTACGGCGTCGCGGGAACGGAACGGAGCCGAGCCGAAAGATCGACTCGGAGCGCTCCCGAGAGGCGGTCCTGGCGCTGTGCGAGCCGGTCGAGCCGCCGCGCCACACCGCCGCGTGCGTCACCGTTGCGACACCCCCGACCACCACGTGACCCGATCGGTTGATCACCCCAAACAGCGGCGGGTAGAGCGACACCCGACGATTCTCTCGTCGACGGCACTCGTTGACACGCTCGAGCCTCAAGGAGCGCTTCGCGTCCTGCCTGCGACGGTGGCGGGTCCATCGGGGCGAACCGGACCGACCCCGCCAACGCCGCGGGAGTGAACGTCCTGACGCCAGCCGGCGGGTCCATCGGGCCGGACGCTCGCTACGGCGCCGGCAACAACCCCGGCTGGCCTGCCGGCAGGTGCTGGTCGAACGCGATCAGCAGGGTGGCGTCGGAGACGTGCTGCGCCATCAGGTCGACGAGGTCGACGAGGTTCGTCGTTCCCCCGACCGCCTCGACGGCGCTCGCGTAGGTCTCGGAGCTCACGGTGTGCGGGCCGAGGAGCTCGCGGCCGAACGCGATCAGCGCCGCCTCGTCGTCGCCGAGCCCGGCGACCGGCCCGCCGCCGCGGACGACGTCGATGACCCCGGGGGTCAGGCCGTTCTCGACCGCGGCAGGCTCGGTGAGGGTCCACGCGTACTGCACGTCGTAGGCGCGCGCGGTGACGAGGACCGCCAGATCCAGCAGGGGCCGCGCCACGTTCGCCTCGAGCGACGCGCGCCCGGCGCCGTGCCCGCGGATCTGCCCCGGACCCGTCCCCTGTGGCGAGAGCGTGCGGCCGTAGAGGCTGGGGGTGGTCCGGGTCGTCTCGGCCGGGGCGGGCAGCAGGGGCAGGCGGCTCTGCGAGCGCGGGTCGAGGTCGTCCGGGGGCGTGAACGGCAGGGGCAGGAACTGCGGCCAGCCGGGCGGCATCTGCTGGTTGAACGCCGCGAGCCGGGCCGCGGTGCCCGCGTACCGCGCCATCAGGTCGACGACGTCGACGAAGTTGGCCTCGCCGAAGAGCGTCACCGCGCGCCGGTAGGTCTCTGCGCTCAGGCGGTGCGCGCCGAAGATCTCGCGGCCAGCCTGGATGATCACCGCTTCCCGCTCGCCGAGCCCGGACAGGGGCTCGCGGTTCCGCACGACGTCGATGACGTCCGGGTCGAGGCCCACCGCCACCGCCTCCATCTCGTGCAGCGACCACTCGAAGGGGGCGTCGTGCTCGCGCGCGGTGATGAGGATGGCGAGCTCCAGGAGCGGGCGGCCCACCGGGGAGTCCCAGCGCGCGTTCACGCCGGTGCCGGCGCCCCGTATCGCGTCGGCCGCCGCGGCCGGCCCGCCGGCCGGATCCGGAGCCGGGATGGCGAGCCGATTGCGGGACTCGGGATTGACGTCCGCGGGGAGCCCGGTCCCGGTCTGTGCGCCCGGACTCACCGGCACGAGCAGCAGGGTCAGACACACGAGGGCACTGGACATCAGGATGATCGGCAGTCTCGTAGATGCGTGCATCGGTTCAACCCCATTACGACCATCTGGCCGCCGCGCTCTCGCACGGCATCATGCTCCCGTCCATCGTCAGGTGCATCCCGACGTTCCCGGACGACCGGGCGGCCGCCAGCGCGCGCCCCCCGTCGGCGCCAGTATACAAGGGCATGCCGCTGCGGCGGAGCGGCGGTCGCGCCCGTGGCTTCCCGGCGCCAGGCCGCCGGCGCACGACGATTCGAGGGGGCTCGCCCAAGCCGGCGCACCGGCCCGCCGTCCCGTTGAACGCCCCGCGGCAAGGTGATAGTGTGTCGGAATTCGAACAACCTGAAGAGGGCGAGACCATGAGAGACGGAAGAGCAGCCCGGCGGCGGTCGGCTTCCCCGGTCGCGGTCTTCGCGGCCGCCGTCGCCGCGCTGGCGATGATGCCCGCCGCCGCGGCGGCGCAGGGCGGCGCGTCCGGCGAGATTTCGTTCACCCGAGACGTCGCGCCGATCCTGTACGAGTCGTGCGTGGTCTGCCACCGGGCCGGCGAGATGGCGCCCATGTCGCTGACGACCTACGCCGAGGTGCGGCCCTGGGCCCGGTCCATCAGGAACCGCGTGGTCGCGCGCGAGATGCCGCCCTGGCACATCGACAAGAACATCGGCATCCAGGCGTTCAAGGAGGACATCTCGCTCGCCGACGAGCAGATCGCCACCATCGCGGCCTGGGTCGACGCCGGCGCCCCGATGGGCGACCCCGCCGACCTGCCCGCGATGCCCGAGTTCCCCGACTGGTCGGAGTGGCAGATCGGCGAGCCTGACCTCGTGGTGCGCTATCCCGACTACCTCGTGCCGGCGGAGGGGCCCGACCTGTTCGGCTCGCTCTACGCCCCGTTCGGCCTCGAGGAGGACCGCTACATCAAGGCCATCCAGACCCGGCCGGTGGGCGAGCGCTCGCGCCAGGTCGTCCACCACGCCCTCTCCTACGCGGTGGACCCCGACTACGACGACCTGTCGAACGACGGCACGCAGGACCAGGGCGTGTTCCTGGTCGAGTACGCCTCGGGCAAGGGCGCCGAGATCTACCCCGAGGACTCGGGCAAGCTGCTGCCGGCCGACATGAAGGCGCGGGCGAGCTATCACCTGCACTCCATCGGGGAGGACGTCGAGGCCGGCATCGAGCTCGGCATCGTGTTCCACCCCGAGGACGTCGTGCCCCAGTACATCCGCTGGTCGAAGCAGCTCGCCCGGCACAACACCGATCTGGACATCCCGGCCGGCGCCGTGGTCCGCCAGGACGGCTACGAGCGGCTGAGGAACCCCGCGAAGCTGACCGCGTTCCAGCCGCACATGCACATCCTGGGCAGGTACCAGTGCCTGGAGCTGATCTACCCGACCACGCCGATCACGAGCGAGGTCGTCAGCTGCGCGAACTTCGACTACAACTGGCACCTCGTCTACAACTACGCCGACGACGCGGCGCCGCTGGTGCCGGCGGGGACCATCCTGCACACCATCAGCTGGCACGACAACACCGACGCCAACCGCGCCAATCCGGATCCGACCAACTGGACCGGCAACGGGGGCCGCACCATCGACGAGATGGGCTTCGCCTGGATCGGCTGGTACGACCTGACCCAGGAGGAGTACGAGCAGGAGCTGGCCGCGCGCAGGGCGAGACGTGAGGCCGCGACCGACAACGACGAGTGACGGCCCCCGGTCGGCGGAACGCGCTGGTTTGCGAGAGCTCTGCCGGGCCGGCGCCCGGCAGGGCTCGATTTCTTGAAGGGCCGTCCACGGTTCATTCGCGGTGAAGGTGCTGCCATGACGATGAGTCTCTGCCGGCGTCTGGGAGCGGGTCTGCTCGGGTTGCTGCTCTTGGCGCCGCCCCTCGCCGGGGCCCAGCCGACCCCCTACAACCTGAAGTACCGCACCGGCCAGACCGTGCAGCCGATCTTCGAGGGCTGGTCGCGGAAGGCCGACGGCGGCTTCACCATGCACTTCGGGTACTTCAACCGCAACTTCGTCGAAGAGGTCCACGTCCCGGTGGGGCCGGACAACCACTTCGAGCCCGGCGTTCCCGACACCGGCCAGCCGACGTTCTTCTACCCGCGCGCGCACCGCCGCGTGTTCAGCATCGACGTGCCGAGCGACTTCGGCGACCGCCGGTTGGTCTGGAACCTGACCACGCAGGGCGAGACCCTGCGGGCCATCGGCTGGCTCGAGCCGACGTGGCAGACCGCGGCCCGCTCCGCCGGGGGCCGGCGGCTCGGCCCGGAGGCGGCGAGGAACACCGCGCCCGAGTTCGACGTCGACGCCCCGGCCGCCGTCACCCTCCAGGACGGCGCCACGCTGCTTGCCCGCGTGACGGACGACGGGCTGCCCGTCGTACGCGACATCGACCCGAACCGGCCCCGGAGGGGCTCGAACGATCCCCCCACGCTGCAGCGCGGCCCCGACGACATCGAGCCCCCGCAGAACGTCCCCGACGTGCCGAACCGGCGCGGCAGCGGCGTGCAGCAGCCGCGCGTCCGCGGCCTGCGCGTGTCCTGGATCGTTTGGCGGGGACCGGCCGGGGTGGCGTTCGAGCCGGCCCCGACCGTCGCCGTCGAGGACGGCGAGGCGGCGGTGACGGCGGCGTTCACGGCCCCCGGCGACTACGTGCTCAGGGCCACGGCGAACGACAACCTGCTGACCACCGAGCACGACGTCGCCGTGACCGTCCGCTGAGGATCTCTTCCGCCGGATCCGCTCCGCCCTGGCGAGTCTCGACCGCTCCTCGAGAGCACGGGCGTTCGCGCGCTGGATTACGTCCGCCCACGGCTCCCGAGTCCCTGCGGGTAGAGTCGCGTCCCCTGCATTCCGAACGAATCCGGCGCTTCGGAGGAACGCACTCATGAACCGCTACCCGACCCCAACCGCCGCAAGACCGATCACCCTCTTTCCGGCCCCCCTCTCCGCGTTGGCCCCTGCCACCGCCCACATGCGTCCGTTGACGGCATTCCTGGTCGGACTGCCGCTGCTCTGTTCTGCCGCCTCCGCTCAGTCCACCCGCACGCACGAGCACGCTCGACCTGACGTCGCAATCGGGGACCCTGCGGGTTCTCGCTCCGTTCGGCGCCCGACTGGGGGCGCCGCAACGCCGGCGGCCCGCTCGGGAGGAGTATCGACCACTCCAGACAACCAGATCCTCGTGGAGTTGGCCCCTGAGGACACCACTTCCGCCAATCTGTTCGACCTGAACGGCCGTACGCTGGTCTTCACGCCCGACGGACACGGCCGCTACTCGCGCTCGGTCCAAGCCGTCGCATGGGAAGACAACATTGGCCCGGCCGTGACGGACGGTGCGGACATCCCGCTTCAGCACTTCATGTTCGATTTCGCTGGACACAGGTGGGGTTCGTTCTTCGTCAGCCGCCACGGCCTGATCACCTTCGGCGAACCGCTGGCATATTGGTACCGGGATTCGGACAACAGATTCAGTACCATGCAGCAGATAGCGGCGGCGTTCGTCGACAGCCCGACCATCAGCCCGCTGTACAAGCCGTCGTACGGTGGAGTATTCGCTCATGACCCCCTGGCCCGGCAGCACGTCGCTCACTGGCCTGATCGGGTTGTCGTAACGTGGTTCGTTTCCGAACCCGAGTTCTACGTCCGTGGAATTCCACCCCCCTTCGCTGACCGCTTTCAAGCCGTTCTGCATGCCGATGGCAGGATTAGGTTCAGCTATGGCGAGGTCAGCGTCGGCGATGGCATCGTCGGTCTGTTTTTCGACGAGGAAGTCGTTAAGGGCAACCTGATCGCGAGTATTCCCGACGGAGCGAATGCTGAACTTCCCGGCCATCTCGATCTGCTTGAGGCCGCCCTCTATGAGTCGAATACCGATGGTGTAATTCTTGAACTCAGGAGCCGGGCACCCATACCCAATCCGGACGACAACCGCTATTCGTACCGCCTCTATTTCGATACAGACCAACCGTACTGGACTGGATACGACAGTTCGGACATGGATTTCGCTTGGGTTATCGACGTACGCGAGAATGGTGAACGCGTGGCTCGGACCTTCAATGGTCAGGAGGTCACGCTGCTCGAGACCGACGCCCCGAATCTGGTCGCCTTGCTGGCAAGGATCCACAACCCTGATGGCATCTCCGCAGCTGTCATCGCCGATGCCGCGGAGTACGACAACAACGGCTTTGTGCGGGGCGACAGCTCCGAACCGCAACATGTCGAGCTGTCCGGCCCACCTCAGCAACGGCCGGATCTGTCGCGACCCGACAGCGAGTTTTCGCGGAACCAGACCGAGGTCTTTCATTACCGGGGAGTCCCCGATCTCGAAGAAGTCACCTGCCGTGTCGTTCAGATGCTTGGTGACGGATTCGATGTGCTGGTCTTTCACAACGAGTCTCGCCTCGACAAGCAGGAGAACGGTGTCGCCGGCCGGACTTATGAGCAGGGGATACAGGGGCTTGGGTCTCGCGTCAAGCCAGAGCCGCCATGCGGTGCGGACCGGCTGGGGCGAAGGTGGGAATATCCGAACTGGATCTATACCCTTGACGAGGAGAATCTCGACGGGGAGCTGGTGACGTTCGCGCATGAACTCATACACACTTGGACGGCATGGCTCTCATACATGCGGCGGGATGAATCCGAGCCGCTCTTCGGGAACTACTGCGCGTGTCACTGGCGTCCAGATCTTCACACTCCCGCCGCTTTTCCCTGGCGCGGGGCCGAAGCTCAGTCGATTATGGGCGCCGGGAGCGGCAGGTACTGGCGCGACAATAGTGACGGAACCTATACGTCGATCGACAACTACCGGGCCTCCGGCCCTTCCTGGCTTGACCTGTATGCGATGGGACTGGCTAGTGCCGACGAGGTGCCGGACATGTTCGTTCTGCGGAACCTGGAGTCGATTGACGGGCAAGGGTATTGTCCCGGTGGCCGGTATTGCGATGGGGCGGTCTGGACAGGAGACAAGGAAATCGTCTCCATCGAGCAGGTGGTGGCCGCCGAGGGTCCGAGAAGGCCATCCGTGGCAGAGTCACAGAAGGGCTTCAACGCCGGCTTCGTGTACCTGCTGGAGCCGGGTCAGACTCCTGACCCCGACATGCTCCGCCTGCACGCGGAGTACCGCGACAAAGTCATCGAGCACTGGTCCCACGTGACCGGTACGCGCTCCCGGATGACGACCGCGGTGCCGGGGGTCGCCAACCGTTCTCCAGTAGCGGTCGGTGCGCTGGCCGATCGGGTGGTGCCCGTTGACGGAGTTGCCGTAACGGACGCGCGCGGAGCTTTCCTGGACCCTGACGGGGATCCGTTGACTTACAAAGCGACTTCATCAGCGCCCGCTGTGGCGTCCGTGGCGGTGTCTGGAAGTACGGTAACGGTGAGGGCGTTGGCGGCCGGGACTGCGACGATCACGGTGACGGCGACCGATATCGGCGGTTCGAACACGACCGCGACGCTGGCATTCCGCGTGACCGTCGAGAGGGCGCCGCTGACGACCTTCACCGACGAGCCGATTCTGCCGGGCGTGACCCCGGTCAAGGCCGTCCACTTCACGGAACTGAGAGAACGGATCGACCTCCTGCGGGACGGGGCGGGGCTCGCTCCGTTCGGGTGGGCGGATCCAGTCCTGACCGCGGGCGTGACGCCCGTCAGGCTCTCGCATCTGCTCGAGCTTCGGGAGGCGCTGGCCGCAGCGTACCGCGCCTCCGGGCGCGCCGAGCCCGTGTTCACCGACGTGGCGCCGATGTCGGGGACGACCCCGATCCGGGCGGTTCACCTGACGGAGTTGCGTGCGGCGGTGGTCGGGCTACAGTGAGCGGCGAGAGCCCAACGGGGACAGCCCGCGGACCGGTTCAGGCGGCGTCAGCGATGCGCCGAGTCCCCTCGAGCGGGCACCCGCGCGAGAGCCGCGGCCCACGCACCAGGGCCTATCCCTCAGGGCTTTACCCTGCGAACACCGGCCACCCGGTCGAAGTCCCGGTCGTAGCTGACGATTCCGGTCATTCCCCGTTGCGGCATGTGCGCCGCGCCCGGCACATCCTCGAAGTCCAGCCTGACCGCCGGCCACGACCCGTTTGGTACGCTTGCCACTCGCCCAGGCAGCCTCCCCAAAGTGCCGCGGTGTCGCCGTACTCGGGCCGAGACGCAAGGAGGTGCGAGTTGAAGTGTACGTACGTGCATTGGCTGACGACGGCGTGCCTGCTCGCCTTGCCGATGCTCAGTGCCGGCGCTCTCGCTCAGCCCACCCGGCCGCACGACCACGTCCATTCCGATGTCGTGACCGAAGGCACGGGCTCTCGGCCGCTTCAGCGAAGGGCCTGGGTGGACGCCGTGCCGGTTGGGCGACCGGGCGGCGTATCGACTACTCCAGGCAACCAGATCCTCCTGGAACTGAAGCCGGAGGACACTACGCCGCCGAATCAGTTCGATCTGAACGGGCGGACACTGGTTTTCCGACCGGACGGTCGGGGCGCGTACTCGCGTGAAGTCCGAAGCCTGGAATGGGAGGAAACTCTCGGCGCCGAGGTGACCGTTGAGTCGGAAAGGCGCCGGGACGGGGTCGAAGTCGAGTTCGGGGACTTCGAGTTCGACTACGCTGGTCGCCGGTGGAATACGGTTTTCATGAGCAAGCACGGCCTGCTGACCTTCGGCGCGCCGCTCGAGTACTCGAAGCACTTCGAGGCGTGGTTCTCCCCGATGTCGGAATCGGCAGCGCGGCTCGCCACCACCCCGACGATCAGCGCACTGTACAAGCCGGCGTTTGGGGGGCTTTATGGGAGCGATCCCCTTGCGTCCCAGTTCGTGGCGCACTTTGCGGATCGGGTCGTGGTCACCTGGTTCGCGTCCGAGTACGACGCCTACCGACTAGACGTTCCTGACGACGCGGAGCGCTTCCAGACGGTCCTGTACGCCGATGGCGCCATCCAGTTCAACTACGGCCGCATCACGGTCCGCGACGGTGTCGTCGGCCTGTTTTCAGACGCGGTCCAAAAGGGCGACCTGATCGCGTTTGTCGCAGACACCACCGACCCCGACCTTCCCGGCCATCTCGATCTGCTGGAGGTCGCGCTGTACGAAGCCGACGCTGACACCGTGATTCTCGAATTCACCACCAGAGCGCCCATACCAGAGCCGACGACGGGATTCTACAACTATCGTCTGTTCTTCGACACCGACCCGCCGTACTCGCAGGATTGGTCGGACATAGATCTCGTCTGGAAGATCGAGATCGGCGGCGACCACAGCGTTTGGGGTGGCACGTCCCGCGCGGGTGACAGGCCGAATCGAATCGAGTTGTTGGCCGACATCCGCGATCTCCAGGGACTCTCGGGGTCGGTCTGGGCGGGTGCCGACGAGTACGATGACAACCGCTCGTTCGTGAGGGGCGATGGCACCACTCCGATCTTTTGGCGCCTGCCGACCATTGCTCCCGTAGATCTGTCGGAACCTGATCGTGGGTCTTCTCTGACGCAGAGTGAGGTCTTCCATCATCGCGGCCTGCCGGACATGGCGGCGATCGCCTGCAGCATCATCGACAACCTGGGCGACCGGTTCGACCTGTTCGTCTTCCACAACGAGTTCCGCGTCGATTCTCAAATGAACGATTCTGATTGGCGGAACTACTACAATGGCGTAAGGGGAATTGGGCGCGAAGATACATGGAGGGGAGCGCCGTGCGGCGACGGGCGGCTGATGGGCCATTACGCGAAAGTCGTCCGGGTCGGACAAGCAGGAGGCCGCGGCCACGACTGGAGAAACGGAGACTTCGAGCACGATCTGAGATTATTCGCGCACGAGGTCACACACTCGTGGACCGCATATCTGTCATATGTCAAGAGCGACCGCGCGCACGGGCGTTTGTTCGCCGATTCCTTCGCCGATGACTGCCGATGCCACTGGCGGGGCGAGCTTCATGCTCCGGCCGCGTTTCCCTCGGGCGGGGACGAAGCGCATTCTCTGATGATGGGAGGAGAAGGGGGAGGGTTCTGGCGCGACAACGGCGACGGGACCTTTACGGTCATCCACTTCAGGAACGCGTCAGGACTGTCGTGGCTCGATCTCTACGCGATGGGTCTGGCGCAGGCCTCCGAGGTGCCGGACTTGTACGTGTTGCGCAACCTGGAGCCGGTCCCCGGGAACGACCGCCCGCGGCGGGATGGGTACTATCAGGGAGCGTTTCACGCCGACAGGGAAATCGTCTCTATCGGTCAGATCGTGGCGGCCGAAGGGCCAAGGGAGCCTCCGGCTGCACGCTCACGGAAGGAGCTCAACACGGGATTCGTCTACCTGCTGGAACCGGGGCAGACACCAACCCCGGAACTGCTTCAGTTGCACAAGGCTTACATCGACAGGGTGGTCGAGTACTGGTCGCACGTGACGGGCGGGCGGTCCCGGGTGACGACCAGAGTGCCGGGTGTCGCCAACCGCCCGCCGGTGGCGACGGGTACGCTGACCGATCGGGTGATGCGCGTCGGCGGAAACACCGTGACGGACGTGGCGGGGGTGTTCAGAGACCCGGACGGGGATCCGTTGACCTACGAGGCGACCACATCGGCCCCTGCCGTCGCGTCCGTGGCGGTGTCCGGCAGTACGGTAATGGTGAGGGCGGTGGCGACCGGGACCGCGACGGTCACGGTGACGGCGACCGATATCGGCGGTTCTAACAAGACCGCGGCGCTGGGGTTCCGCGTGACCGTCGAGAGGGTGCCGCTGGCGCCCTTCACCGACGATCCGATTCTGCCGGGGGTGACCCGGGTCAAGGCCGTCCACTTCACGGAGCTGAGAGAACGGATCGACCTCCTGCGGGACGGGGCGGGGCTCGCTCCGTTCGGGTGGGCGGATCCAGTCCTGACGGCGGGCGTGACGCCGGTCAGGCTCTCGCATCTGCTCGAGCTTCGCGGGGCGCTGGCCGCCGCGTACCGCGCCTCGGGGCGCGCCGAGCCCGTGTTCACCAACGTGGCGCCGATGTCGGGGACGACCCCCATCCGGGCGGTTCACCTGACGGAGTTGCGTGCGGCGGTGGTTGCGCTACAGTGAGCGGCGAGAGCCGAACGGTGAGAGCCGGCGGACCGGCTCAGGCGGCGACAGCTCCTCGAGAGCACGGGCGTTCGCGCGCTGGATTACGTCCGGCCTCGGCTCCCGAGTCCCTGGGCAAGGAGTGCGGTCGCGAGTTGATTCAGGCTGACGCCCTCGATGGCCGCGCGCCGAGCCAGTTGCATGTGCAGGCTCTTCGGGATGCGCTGGAGGAACTGCCCGCTGTAGGTCTTCGGCCTCGGAAGCTCGTGGCCGTCCTCCCGTTCGGCCATGGCCCACGCCTCGAAGGCGTCGCGCGCCTCGTCGATCGCCTCCTCGATGGTGGCGCCGTCGGCCATGCAGCCCGGCAGATCGGGGATGAGGACCAGGTAGCCTCCCCCGTCGTCCTCGGGCAGAGGCGTCACGGTGAGCGAGTAGTCTTCAAACCTCATGGGTCTGCGCCTCGATCAGGGCGACGAGATGCCGGATGTAGACGGGCTTGATCGGCTTGTGCACCGGGATGGTCAGATGTCGGCCCCGCGCGTTCGTCAGGACGGCGTGGCTCGTGGCGCGCTGTCGAACCGTCACCCCATACGCCCGGGCCAGGGTCCTGACGTGGCTCGGTGTCCAGTCACCCCCGGGGTTCGCCTTCATGCGGCGAAGCAGCTTCTCGGCGCCGGTCACCGAAGACATGATACTACATACAGTATCTACAGCACCGGCACCGAAGGCGTGGCGCCCCCCCGGGTCATGGATGATCGACGCCGGCCCACGGCCGTGCGGGTAGAATCGGGCTGTCCGATGCATGGAGGCCGCATCGGGCGCAACCCCTGAAGCCCGAGGAGCGCATCCATGTACCGATACCAGCACGCCGCCGCCGCGCGGCTCACTCTCTTCCTGCTCGCCGCGGCCGCGCTGGCGCCGGGCGCCGCCGGGGCGCAGCCGCCGGCCGACGAGTTCGTGCCGGTCACCGACGCGATGCTCGAGGACCCGGCGCCCGAGGACTGGCCGATGTGGCGGCGGACCCTCGACGGCTGGGGCTTCTGACTGAGAATCCGCATAACATCTTTTTATCCTGAGCTTTATGCGGATGACTGGATCCTGTTCCCCTCATCTTGGCCCTCGTTCTGAAACGGATTCCGGCGGACCTTGAACACCATCCCAAGACCCCAAGACCGACCCGGACGGAGGCCGTCGTTGCCCGCAGCAATTGGGGCTGACCCGGACGGTGCAGGGCATTGCCAGCACGATCCACGGCTTCCGTTGCTGGTTCCGTGATTGGGCGTCCGAGGAGGCCACCCACGACTCCGCGGTCGTCGAAACGGCCTCTGGCCCATGCGGTCGGCTCCGGGGTCGAGCGGGCGTACCCGTCGCAGCCGCATCGGGCCGATCCTCGGACCGCAGCAGGATCTCGTCCGGCACATGCCGTCGCAGCCGCATCGCGATGTGGCGGCGGTCGTGGAGACGGTGCGGACATCGCGGGCGGCTCCCGTCGTCAAGCTCGCGTTCGAGTTTCTGGTGTTGATGGCCGCGAGGTCCGGCGAGCGGCGGGACTTCGCGTCTTGCTCCGCGGTGCCCGCCAACTCGACCAGTCGACCGCCGGGTTTATGCGGACTGCGCGGGGGCAGCCCTACCGGCCGCCCCCCGGTCAATTCCGACTCGCGCCCCGGCGGTACGCACTGAGCGCAAGCAGCAATGCCAGAAAGCCGGCCGCGGCGAGCGGGAGCGCCGGCACCGGCTGCCCGGCCATGGCCAGCGCGACATCGACGCGCTGGCCGTCCCGCCAGCGGAATCCGGGATCCTCCGCCCAGTAGACCTCCGTAAAAAAGAGATCTCCGATATTGAGGTCGTGGAGGAGCAGATTGTCGCTCACGTGCAGCATGTAGCCGTCCACGTTGAGTGTCATGCGCTCCAGAGCGTGATGATCCAGTGGCGGCGTCACGTGAATTGAGATACCCCCTTCCCCCACTTCCCTCACGCGTTCAGCAAACTGATACAATGCACGGATTTCGTAAGTGGCGCCATTGAAATCGAAATCCCGGTCACTGAGCCGACCGAAAGCGTCCTGTACGTAGCCGACTAGGGTGACTTCTTCATCAGTGTCGTGGATAGTGCCTACGGCCCTTTCCGCGGTCATCGTTGCCGACCACAGCGGCTCCTGTGCCGCTGCCGGGGGGGGGCCGACGACCAGCACGAAAACAACTATCAGGCCACCAAACAGTCTGGACATAACGGCTCCTTGAACGCCCCGCCCATTGAACGCCCCGCCCATTCTTTCGTACGCCGGGGCGAATCTGATGATTCGGGGGATTGGTGTCTTGACCAACCACTCCGATGTTCGCGTGCAACGCCATCAGGGGCACCTTAGGGTCCGCGCAAAAATAACTTCCTGCAAAAGGCTGTAGTGTTGCAGTAGAACGCGGCAAGCACCCTCGTCACAACCGCCGAGGCGTTCGTCAACGACGCGGAAGCCGGACACTTCGTCTACGAGCTCGACAACCGCCTCGGTGTCGGCACCCAGGACGCCCTGCGCAAGCTCGTCGGCGACGGCCGGCTGACGCGGCACAAGCTCGCCGGCCAGTTCCTCTACTGCGCCACCGACCACGCGCAGGAGACGCATCAACTCCGCGCCCGGCGGCTACTGATGGCCACGCCGGGCCTCGGGCGGCCGCTGCCCGACGCCGACCTGATGCCCGAGGAGCTGCGCGCCGCCATCGTGTTGTTCGCCAGCCTCCTCGACGAGCGCCAGCGCCGGCTGTTCGCCGGATGTGCGTCTACGGCCCCGAGCCCTTCCCCGTGATCGTCGGTGCCGCGGGGCCGCGGTCCGTGTCGAGCCCGGCGGGAGCGAGCCGTGCGTGGTGGACCTGGACGCGCCGCAGACGGAGCGCGCGGCCGGCGCGCCGTCAATGGTTGCGTCCCCAGAACGTGCTGTGCCTCGCAGCTATCGCCGCGGGCGCCCGCCCCTTGGGGCTCGGGATTCCTCCCAGGTTGGGGCTACCACGCCCGGCCGCCGCCGGCCAGCATCGGGGCGAAGTTGAGGCTGCCGGACGCCTCCAGTTCCGCCGCGTCGGCCCGGTCCTGGACGCCGTCGTAGATCAACCAAGCTCCGCCGCCCCCGAGGCCCGCGCCGACCACCATGTACTTCGCCTCGCCGGTGGTCAACCAGCTGATCCCGCTGACCGCACAGAGGCCTCCGATGATGATCTTCACGAGCCCCATCGTGCGCTTCGACTCGATCTCGCGGGCGTTCGACCCGCTCTGGGCGAGAGCCATCTCTGCGCTGAGCGCGAGTGCCTGATCCAGGATCGGCTGGGGTTGCAGGGCGGGGCTTCCCTCCGCGTACGCGTCCGAAGCTACAACAACCAAGACTGTGACTACAACCACTTGGCAAACTGTGCTTCTCATTCTGTTTTCTCCCTTCCTCTCCTGTGTAGCGACGACCCCTTCTATCCGGCGGCCCTTGGTGTCGAGATAACGCGGGGAGACTCCGCCCCTCATCGAATTCTCGATTGATCGGCGCGAACTGGTCGCCGTTCACGCTTAATCAGGCAGGATGCGGTAGATGAGCGCGTCGGGAAAACGCTGTCTCGACGCCGGGTACCAGTGTCCGAGGACAGGCGATTGGTCTCACTGTCATTTCTCCCGGGGTAGCGGTGTCCGCAGGAGTGGTCTGCGACGCTGCCCCGTGTGGAGCCCATCGTCGCCTTGAGAATCGATGGAGGTAGATGGTTTTCGTCGATCGGCGGCGCGAGGTAGCGCACGCCAGCGGCGGTGACTGCAGCCGGAGATGGGAGCGCCAACAGGTCGGTTTGCCGTGAAAGTACACGGGGGTGAAGACATACCAACCCCCAGCATGCACCGCCTGCTGCGCCACCGATGTCCGTCGTGGCGTTCTGACGACGCGGAGAGCGCCAGACAGTCCGAATCAGGGTGGAGGTTGCCGAGGCGATCAAATCCGGGGGGGGGGGGGGGGGGGGGGGGGGGGGGGGGGGGGGGGGGGGTAAAGCCTTATCTGTCAATACTTTACCGGAATAGACGACAGACACTTCGTCCACGGCGACCGGCACGACGCGCATCCATCGGTCACCCATCGGTAACAGAGGATAGCACACTTGGCGCGGCGACGGTCCCCAGGCAGGCTCAGGCACACGGTCAATTGAGATCGTCCAGTGGCGGGCGTCGAGCACCGGCGTTCACCGCCCGTAGTCGCGGCGCGCTCGTGGTCGAAAGGCCGCGGCGTCCGTCAGCGGCCGTGCCGCCCGGCGCGACGCGGTGACCAAGCGGTGGGTTGAGACGTCACGGTACCGCGTCCTCGCGACCTTCGATCGACAAGCTGGGACTACTGACGATTCAGGGCGGCGCCCTGCGTCAGCGGCCGTGCCGCTCGACGAGGCGCGCGCGGTCGCCGGCGGTGAGGGGCAGGAGCCGGTGGCGTCGGGCTCGGCCGTCAGGGGCTGGCACGGGCCGCACATGAGGGTGTGGGGCTCGGCGTTGTGATCGAGCCCCAGGGCGTGGCCCAGCTCGTGGGCGACGACGTGCCTGGTCACCATCGGTCGGTCCGGTACGGTCCCCGGACCCTGCGGATCACCACCAGGTAGCGGGGCGGCGAGACGCGGGGCAGGGGCCACGTGAACGACAGGATGTCCTGGCGGGAAAGCAGCAGGACCACGTCGGCGTCGAGGTCGACGAGCGCCGCCGGCGCCGGGGGCTCGGAATCGCCGGCCGGCAGCCGGGTGGCGCGCTGGGCGACCTGACGGGCGTAGTTCTCGACGGCGCGCTCGACCGGCGATTCGATGACGACGCGCGGTTCGGCGAACCGGGTCGCCACCGTCAGTTCCGCCAGCCGGTCGTTCCAGAAGGCGATGGCCTCGCGCGACGGCGCGACCCGGTCGTCGGCCGCCGACGGGGCCAGAACGAGGACGGAGGGGTTGCCCGGCGCGTCACCCTGAGAACCGCCGGCCGCCGCGGGCAGCGACCCGCCCACCAGGGCCGCGACCACCAGCGCCGCACGACCGCCGCGTCCCCCGATCACAGCTCGCTCAGGTGCTCGATGCGTCCGGTGCTGTCGCCGACCTGCTCGCGGTGCGAGCCCAGCTTGTCGAGCATGGTCACGAACAGGTTCGTCATCGGCGTCCGGTCCGGGTAGCGCAGGTGGCGCCCGCCGCGGAGGGTGCCGCCGCCCCCGCCGGCGAGCAGGGCCGGCAGGTCGTCGTGGGTGTGCGCGTTCGAGTCGCTGAGGCTGCTGCCGTAGAGGACCATCGAGTGGTCGAGCAACGACCCGCTGCCGTCGGCGGCGTCGCGGAGCTTGCCGAGCAGGTAGGCGAACATCGCGACGTGGTGCTGATCGATGAGCTGCAAGCGCGCCATGCGCTCGGGGTCGTTCTGGTGGTGCGACAGGCCGTGGTGCGCGTCGGGCACCCCTATCGACCGGTACGGCCGGTTGCCGCCCTCGCGGCTGTACATCAGGCTGACAACCCGCGTCAGGTCGGCCTGGAACGCGATGGCGATGAGGTCGGACATCGTCCGCACGTGCTCCTCGAAGGTCGGGGGCACACCATCGGGCCGGGCGAGGGCCGGCAGGTCCACGTCGTCGCGGCGCCCGGCGTTCTGGATGCGGCGCTCGACCTCGCGCACCGAGTCGAGGTAGTCGCCGAGCTTGCGGCGGTCGCCGGCGCCGAGGCCCGCCCGCAGCCGGCCCGCGTCCTCGCGGACGAAGTCGGTGCTCGCGGAGGAGCTGGCCGGTGTGGGGGTCGAGCAGCCGCACGTGGGCGTCGTTCCACTGCACGTGGACGCGACGGCCGATCCATCCCGGCGGCGCCCCGTAGTAGGCGGCCGCGACCTCGACGCAGCCGTCCAGATGCACGGTGCGGTGGCCGTACTGGTAGTAGCGGAACGGCTCGAGCGGCAACGGGCCGAGGGCCGGTTTTCCTCGGCGAACATGGCGGCGACCTGGCGCTTGGTCGTGCCGTGGATGCGGGTGTCGGCCCAGCGCCGCTCCCAGCGGTCGAGGTAAACCTGGGCGGCGTCACGATGTCTCGGGCCGCGCGATCGGCGTCGATCGCGTAGTGGCGCAGCCGCCGGTGGAGCTTGCGCGGCATCAGGATGTTCATTGTAACGGGGTCGGCCGGCTGCGGGTCGGGTCGGGTTGCGCGTCGCGGCGCCGCGACCGCGGGAGGCGTGGATGGCGGGTCTGGAGGGCATCGGTGTCGGCTTCGCGGGCGGGGTCGCTGGCTCGCCCTCGGGGTCTTCGTTGAGCTTCTGGAGGGCGTCGGTGAGGTCCTTGCGGTCGGTCATGCAGTCTCCTTGGTGTCTGCCTGCGGTAGCGCCCGGGCGGAGCCGAGCCAGTCGTAGAGCTGGACGAGCTCGGCGGCGGCCTTCGTGCCTGGCTCGGTCTTCGGCGGCGTAGCGGCCAGAGTTGAAGGCGTGGCTGTGGGCGATGCGTTGATGCAGCGTGACGGGGCAGATCGCGACGTTGGTCTTGGCCCGGATCCGGCGCAACTGCGACTCCATCCACGGGTGCCGTCGCCAGCGCGGCAGCCGGTTGCGCCAGACCCATGCACGCAGGGCGGCCGCCGTCCGGTCCATGCGCCTGGCGAGACGCTCCCGCTCGAGCGCCGGGACGTTGTGGCGTCAGCGCACCATGAGCTCCTCGACCTGGCGCCGGTCGTCCGCCGTCCAGGCAGTGCGGTGTCGATGGTCGCCGGGGGACCGCACCCAGGGCCGTCGTTGGGGCATTGGCCGCGTTTTCCACTTCCGCAGAGCGGACAAGTTCCAGCCTGAGCGACCCCGCGGTGCTGATCCAGAAGTGACACCTTGGTTTCACGCTCTGGATCAGAAACGAGTAGTACGTAGCGGGGTCGCTCAGGTACTGTTTACCATCCGTACCGTGATCCAAACCGTGCTGTGGTAGTGGCTTAAGTGTATATTTTCCAGTAATCTAACGTTCAAGGGACGTGATATCAGTGTTGCACGGAACGTGGTATTTGGATCAAGTCGATGGCTACCACGATCTGGATCAGCATCCAGCGACGAAATCGGAGGCGCATGGCATCCTGATTGAGGCAGGTGTGAACCACGGCGTGCGACCGCCTGACGTCGGCAGGGCGTCTCACCCATCTGCTCGACCAGGCCTGTCAGCGAGCCCGCCAGCGATGTCCGAGCCTCGCCGCCAAGCGCGTGTCCCCGCACGTCATCCGCGACACGACCGCCATGCATCTGCTCCAAGCGGGCGGGCATCGACGTGGCGACCATCGTCCTGTGGCTCGGCCACGAGCGGATCGAGACCACCCATCACTACGTCGAGGCGGACCTGCAGCTCAAGGAACGCGCGCGGCGGAACTCGATCCGCTCGGTCAAGGCACCCGGCGGCGCAGTTGCTCGGGGGGAAACTGCGCCAATTGGCGCATCATGACAAGTGCGGCGTTATGACAAGTGACCGTCAGTCGACGCCGTGTTCTGCCGACGTGGCGGGCCTTGGCATCGCGGCGAGCTTCACATAATACGCGTGGTCTCTGAGGTCCCCAGACGGGGACCCGAGGAGGAGGCCATGCTTGAAACCTCGGTTCACCCACGCATCTGCGAGCGGATCCGGTCAGGACCGCTGGGCCGCTGGGTCGACGACTTCGTCGACGTACTCGCGGGGCGCGAGTACGCGACGAGGACGATCCGCCGGCATGTTCGAGGCCGCCGCGATCTTCAGCGATTGGCTGGATCAGCAGAACCTCGCGGCGACCGACATCGACGAGACGCTGGTCGGTCGGTTCGTCAGCGGGTTGCCCCGGCGACCGTCCTCGACGCACCCGAGCAGCCGGCAGGCGGAGGTGGGAGGCGGCGTCATGACAGGCGGCGCTGGGGAAGCTCGGCGGCGGCCGAGGTCGAGGGTGTCCTGCGCTTTCCATAATCAGAGGCTCGCCAGGAAGGTCAACAGAGAGGAGTCGGCCTTGAACCGCCGGGTGCTTTGGCCGAGCGGATCGAGTTTCCGCAGGGCGCGTTCCTTGAGCTGCAGGTCCGCCTCGACGTAGTGATGGGTGGTCTCGAGCCCCTCGTGGCCGAGCCACAGGGCGATGGTCGCCACGTCGATGCCGGCTTGGAGCAGATGCATGGCGGTCGTGTGGCGGATGACGTGCGGCGACACGCGCTTGGCGGCGAGGCTCGGACATCGCTGGCGGGCTCGCTGACAGGCCTGGTCGAGCAGATGGGTGACGCCCTGCCGCGTCAAGCGGTCGCCGCGCGCGTTGCGGAACGCGTAGTCGGGCTCGGCCTCGCCCTCTTCGTCGAACCACTGGCGCAGGCAGCGGCCGGTCCGGGCCCACAGTGGTACGGCCCGCTCCTTGCGGCCCTTTCCGAGGAGCTGGACGACCGTGGCGGCGCCGAAGCGCACGTGGGAGCGCCGTAGCGCCACGATCTCAGACACACGGGCCCCGGTGTTGTACAGGGTCAACAGCAGGATGTGGTCCCGGCGTCCGCCGTGGGTCGAGCGGTCGCACGCGGTCAGGATGGCGTCCATTTCCGGCCGCGTCAGGTAGTGGACTTGGCGTCGTGGCGCGCGCTTGCAGGGAATCGCCAGGACGCGGGACGTCAGGTCGACGGACTCGGGCGCGCGCAACGCGGCGAATCGAGCGAACGAGCGAACGGCGGCCAGCCGTGCGTTCCGGGACTGAACGCTGTTGGCGCGGTCCTGTTCGAGGTGGTCGAGGAACTCGAGGATCACCGGAGCATCGAGGTCGTCCAGGGTGAGCGCCTCGGGCTTCCGGTGACGGTGCTGATCGAGAAACGTGAGCAGCAGGCGGAAGGCGTCGCGGTAGGCGTGGATGGTCTGGGGGCTGGCGGCCTTCTGCTGCACGAGATGGTCGGCGAAGAACGCGCGGAGCAACGGGCCGAGGGGGGCACGGTCGTTCATGGCGCCCCCTTCCCGTCCACGAAAGCCTCGAAGCGTGCGGCGGCCGGTTCGAGCACCGGCGGCGTGGCGGTCAGATACCAGTAGGTGTTCTGCGGGCTGACGTGGCCGAGGTAGACGGCGAGCGCGGGAAGCCGGTCGCGGACCACGACGCCCTGCTGCGCCCAAGCGGCGAGCCGGGCCACGGCGAAGCTGTGGCGCAGGTTGTGCAGGCTGACCCCGCGGCCGACCGGCCCGCGCAGCCCGAGCCGGCGGGCCAACTGCCCGAAGGTCCGGGCGAGGGTTTTGTAGTTGAGTCTGCCGCCGCGGGAGACGAAGAAGGCGCTGCACAGGCCGTCGTAGCCGAGGTCGCGGCGTTGCTGCGCGTAGGTCCGCAACGCGGCGGCGGTCGTGGGGTGCAGCGGCACGAGGCGCGACTTGCGGAACTTCGTGCGCTGAATCTCCAGGCACGGCGGGTCGCCGAGGAAATCGACGTGGTCGATGTCGAGGCGAATCGCCTCGCCGGCCCGGAGTCCACAGCTTGCCAGCAGCCCGATCACCGTCGCGACCGTGTGTGGGCGTAGGCCGGCACGCGGTCGGAGGGAGCGGGCGGCTTCCATCAGGGCGAGGATCTCGTGGGGCGCCAGGATGCGCGGGGTGGGACGCTTGCTCGTGCGCACCAACCCGGTGCCGGGCACGTCGACGCCGGGCTCGGCCGCGCGGACCATCGTGAGGAATCCACGCACGATGCTCAACCGCCGCGCGTGCTGGCTCTCGGCGCTCGCCGAGGCCCACTCGACGGCGACCTGCGCAGCCGCGGCGTCGGGGCCGCGCCGTTCGAGATGCTCGACGAAGTCCTGCAGGAGGCGCGCCTCCAGTCGCATGGCGAAGCCGATGGCGCGGCGCAACGCCAAGTAGGTCTCCAGGTGCCGGCGCCAAGCCTCGCCGGTCATCGTGCACCTCCCGGCCACGGCAGGGCGATTGTCGCCAGGGTCTCGCGGTCCAGCTTGGCGTAGATGGCGGTGGTCTCCAGGCGGGCGTGGCCGAGCAGATCGGAGACGGTCTTCATCGGCACGTGCCGGCGGACCATCTGCGAGGCGAAGGTGTGCCGGAAGACGTGTGCGCCAGACCGCGGGACGGTGACGCCGGCGCGACGCAGCGCCCGCGTGGCGATGTCTGTCACCCTCGCACTGCTGAGCTGCCGGTACGGCGGCCGCGCGGTTACGAAGAACACATCCGGCGGGCTGGTCCGGGGCCGCGAGCCCAGCGCGGCGACCAAGGCGGCCCCGACGTCGGCAGGCAAAGGCAGCCGCCGCTCCCGTCCCCCTTTGCCGACCACACGGACAACCCCGTTGTGCCAGTCGACGTGCTTCACCGTGAGGGCTGCGGCTTCTCCTGCCCGGAGGCCGAGCCGGCTCAGGAGCAGCAGGATGGCGCGGTCGCGATGGCCGCTGGAGCACGTCTCGTCCACCGCGGCCAATACCCGTTGCAGGTCGTCATTGGCGAGGGCGCGGGGCAGTCTGGCGTGCTTCCATTCGCGGATGGTCGGGACGGCGCCCTCGATACCGGCGGGAACGACGCCGCAGGTGGCGAGGAAGCGAAGAAACGCCCGGGTCGCGGTGATGGGCGGCCGACAGGCCGACGGGTGGAGCCGGCTGGCCTGGGTCTGCACGAACGCCGCGATCGTCGGCACGGTGAGCCGGAACCAGTCGGGCGTAGGCGTCCCCGCGCACTCGGCAAGTAGAGCTGCGGCATAGCGCCGGTAAATCCGCCGGGTCCCGACGGCCAGGCCGTGCACTTGTACGAGGTGATCGTCGAAGCGCTCCAACCACTGGTCGGCCTCGCATCGGGCGGCGACCGGCCGGCGGCGTGCTGCCACTTCCCGTGCCCACAGGTGTGCAGCCAGCAGACGGACGCCGCCTGCTACCTCCGCCTGCCGGCTGCTCGGGTGCATCGAGGACGGTCGCCGGGGCAACCCGCTGACGAACCGACCGACCAGCGTCTCGTCGATGTCGGTCGCCACGAGGTTCTGCTGATCCAGCCAATCGCTGAAGATCGCGGCGGCTCGAACATGCCGGCGGATCGTCCTCGTCGCGTACTCGCGCCCCGCGAGTACGTCGACGAAGTCGTCGACCCAGCGGCCCAGCGGTCCTGACCGGATCCGCTCGCAGATGCGTGGGTGAACCGAGGTTTCAAGCATGGCCTCCTCCTCGGTCCCCGTCTGGGGACCTCAGAGACCATGCGTATTATGTGAAGCGCGCCGCGATGCCAAGGCCCGCCACGTCGGCAGAACACGGCGTCGACTGACGGTCACTTGTCATAACGCCACACTTGTCATGATGCGCCTTATGACCAGCTGGTCATAAGGCGCAGTTTCCCCAGAAAGCTGCGGCCGAGTTGATGAAGGTATCGCGGCGTTCGACGCAGCGGGCGGCGGCCATCAAGAACGATCCGGACCTGGCGCCGGCCGTGGAACGCGGGCATGCCACGGTCGGCGACGCCTACCAGGTCCGGGACGAACCCGCCGAGGTCAAACGCCGGGCGGTGGAGGCTGTCGAGGCCGGCGAGGCGCCGACCCTGGCCGGGGCCGTCAAGCGGATCAAGCAGGAGGAGGCGCGGGAACAGGCCATCGCCGAAGCGACGAACACCCCACCGGTACCCAATCTGCGCGCTGCGCCGATCGGCGAACTCGAGTTTCTGCCGTCGTCGAGGTGGTCGTCGTGGGCCGCGACCCGGTGCGTCTGGCGGCAGCCGGCCGGGTCCTCGACGAGTGGGCGGGGGCGCCTCCCGAGGCCGTGATGATGTCGCACCAGGAGGCGGCGGCCGAGCTGGCCGCGATCAAGAAGGCGGTCGCCACGAGCGACTGGGGCGCGCTGGAGGTCTACGGCGGCCTCCGCCATCAAGCGGGCGTGCGTCCTCGACGCGGCATGCGCCGGCAGCCGGAGGTCGCGGGCGGCGATCACGCCCCGGCACGATGCCGGGGCGTGTCACTGTACGGCGGAGTCAACGAAGTCCCGCGGCTCGGCCGGTCCGGCCGCGGGACGCGCAGCCCCGCGTCTCGGCAACGGTCAGCGGCTCTCCTCCTCGAAGCTGCGCAGGTAACGGGACACGGTGATGCGCGCGCAGCCGATCGCCCGCGCGATGCGCCCGAAGCCGAGGCCCCGGGCGCGAAGCTCGACCATGCGCGCGACGGCCTCGGCCGACATCGGCGGGCGCAGGAACCCGCGCCTCACCGTCACCCGGCCGCGCCGGCGCAGGACCTTGCGGTCGGCGACGGCCGGCATCGAGCGTTCGTCGTCCTCGCCCTCGGGTGCGTGCTTCGCCACCTCGTGCCAGTCGACGGCCGCGCGCGTCGGACCGCCGTCGATGGGCTCGGGGTCCGGCATCTGGTCGAGGAGGCCGTCACCGCCCCGCCACGCGACCTCGAACTCCTGCTCGGGGCTCACGGCCGACTCGCGGACGACCGTGGTCAGCGGCTCGACCCGGTGGTAGACGACCGACAGCCCCGTCGTGTGGCCGGCGCCGGTGCGATACGACACATCGGCGAGAGCCGAGCTCACGGCCGGACTCGCCAGTGCCGCGGCCAGCGCGGAGCCCTGCAGCCGCAGCTTCGCCGCCACCCGCAGAGCGCGGATCGTCGAGCCGCCGCCGTCGTCGATCGAGCGGACGACGATCTCGGAGCCGACTCGGAGCGGCCGGCCGGCCCGGAACGGATCCCCCCACCGGCCCGGCCGTCCGACAGACACGCCGCCGTCGCGGAACCGGTCCCTCCTCAAGCTGCGGACGCGAGTGCTGGCCATCGTTCGCTCCTCCTGCGCCGAGTCGCGTCCGGCCTCATGCCGACCCGCGCCCGTGCGCACACGTCGCGCCGCAGGACCCCTGCCCGCGATTCCGGGGTCAAGGAGCCCCGGAGCGGACCGCTGCCCGGGGTGTCTAATCGACCGGCCGATGCTTTTCGGCGCCGGCGTTCAGGCCGGCCGGCCCGGGAGAGCGGTCCCTCGTCGGACACGGGGGTGGTGGTGGGGAGGGCGGTGGTGGTGGGGAGGAGCCGGCCTGCGGCGCAGCCGCGTTTTCTGCCGGCGACGTCAAGGTGAACGAGCGGAGATTCGACGGCCCGGGCGTTCAGCGGCGGCGATCGAACTTCGTCTTCGCCGCCTTGAGGCCGGAATCTGCGAGAGGCGCACCCGTCTGGCCGGCCCGCTCTTCAGGCCGGCCGGGTGCGCCGTCGCAAGGGCAGGGGTTCGCCGCCCATCCCGTGGCCGTCGCCCTTCACGGCCGCGGGATAGAGGCCGGACCGCATTTCCAGGTCCGGCCGGGGGCGGCGTCCGCCCCGCCGGCGGAGCCGGCGTTCGGAGCGGGTTGCTCTATACCCGCTGCGGGGGCGGATGGGACGACTGTGCGTGCAAGCCAACCTCTCGACCTGGCACGCCGTGAGCAGGGGGCGGGCGGCGGGGCACGACGACGCGGTCGCGGTGGAGAGGGTCACGATCACCCGTCGACGAGGATCGCATCCAACGGCGCGGGGTCGTCCCAGCGCAGTGGTAGCATGGCTCGTGCTCGATACCCACGCGACCGCCGGCTGGCGTCCGGAACCGTTCGCCCGAGACCCGCCGGATCCGGCGTTCCTCGCGCACGGTCCACGCGGTGTGGCGCGTGGCCGACTCCTGCGCCGCATGGAGTCGTTCGGTCCGCCCGGTGGGTGCCGGCGCCCTCGGGCGCTCGCCGGGAGGTAGGCTTCCCAATCGTCCATGAGGCGCCGCCGCCGCTCGAACAGGTCCGACCGTGCGTACGCCGCCTCGACCTTGTTGCCGACGACGTGGGCGAGCGCCGCCTCGATGAACTCGCGCGGATGGTCCGTCTCCCCGGCCGCCCAGTCCCGGAACGTCGACCGGAAGCCATGGACCGCGGCCGGGATGTTGCAGTCCTCGAGGATCGCGGCGCACGACCCGGAGCCGTGCGCCGCGGGCGGCGGAGACGTGAACGGCCGGGACTGCCGACCCCAGCGGTTCCGGTCCGGTGCGCCATCCCGGAATCCGGCGGTCGGCCGGCGTCTCGTGAGCGTGGTGGACGGCCGGGACGCCCCGTCCAGGCCGGGCCGCAAGGCCCATAACTGCCATCCGAGCTGCGGGGCGGGCGGCGTGTCATCCGGAAGGACCGGAGCATCGCGAAGGACGCGCGCAGCGCGTTGACACGCCGACCGTCCCGCAGCTACCCGGGCGCCAGCGCACCATGGAGCTCCTCGACCTGGCGCCGGTCGTTCGCCGTCCAGGCGGTGCGGTGTCGATGGTGCCTCGGGACTGGCCCGGGGGCGTCGTTGGAGCATTACCACATTCTCTTCTTCCGCAGAGCGGACAAGTCCCGCCTGAGCGACCCCGCGTTTCCGACCCGGAAGCGACACCTTGGTGTCACGTTCCGGGTCGGAAACGAGTAGTACGTAGCGGGGTCGCTCAGGTCTTGAGTGTCATCGTCATGCTGATCCAATCTGTGTCGTCTGCCAGGCGGAAGTCCCTGTTTGTCATAGGTTTTACGTCGGTTTGGCTTGGCACCAGGGTCGGCGCTGCCGTGACATCTGGACCAAGTGAATGAATGTCACCGCTCGGGTCACGACGCGTGGCATCATCTACAACTTCGGTCACGTTGATGGCGAGTGGGCGGCATCCCGAAGGTGAAAGCTGGAAAGGCTCGACGCCCGCTCGTGCTACTGCGTCATGTCATGCGGCGTACAGACGTCTTCCAGATCCGCATCGAACCCGGACTCCGCGATCGCCTCGCGCGACTTCGCGATGAACGGCACGTCAACGTCAGCGCCTGGGCTCGCGACGTCATCGCGGCGGCACTCGACCGCGAATTCCCGGCCGACCTCGAGGCGTCGAAGAGACAACCCCTCGCCGGCTGGAGACCCTGCAAGCTCGACGACGGCTGCGTCGCCGTGCTCGACGGACCCGATGTCGCCGCGCTCGCGGAGGACCCGCGTGGAACTCCGATCAGCATCACCGGCAACCGGGGCGGCTCCTGGTTGTCAAACGCTCACTTCGGACTGACGGATTCCGGACGGTCATCGACCACAACGTGTAGGGGGTCAAGGTTGGGCATCGTCCGATAGTAGCCAGTCTGGACAAGCGTGCGCGGAGCCGTCGTCAAGGCCGAGAGCCCCGCGAAGCGGGGGCGGAGCGAAGCGACGCGCCTTGACGGCGGCGAGCACACGCGGAAACTGTCGTTCGGACGATGCCCCGGCCACAAGCCAGCCAAGCAGATCGGGACGGTGCTGGCGAACGACGGCGACGGGCTCGTGGACGCCGCCATCCGGCCGCCGACGACCGCCCCATCCGGACCAGGTACGCCAGTGCTCCGCCTAGATGGCCTCCCGCTTGGCGGCCGAGGCGATGCCGAGCTTCGGCGGCGAGACGGTGGCAGATCTGGATCGCGGGCTACAGGACGCTCGCCGAGACGTTCCGCGGGCGGTGGAGCTGATGCACCACCGCGGCCAGCGGCGCGGACCGGAGCGTGACCATGGCCGGGGCCGCTGGCGCCGTATCGCGACGAGGCGGATCACTGACCGTTGCGGGCGATATACTCGGCCCACTCGTCCATGAGCACCCGCCGGCGGTCGAACAAGTCCGACCGCGCGTAGGCGGCCTCCACCTTGTTCTGGACAACGTGCGCCAGCGCCGCCTCGATGACCTCGCGCGGATGGTCGGTCTTCTCGGCCGCCCAGTCCCGGAACGACGACCGGAAGCCGTGCGGAACAGCCGCGACCTTCTGGTTCTTCAGCAGCCCCGACAGCGCCATGTCGTGCAACCGCTTGCCGCTGATGCTCGGGAAGACGAGCACACCGTCACCGCCGTCGAGCGTCCGCGCCGCGTCGAGGATGTCCACAGCGCGCCGACACAGTGGAACCCGGTGCTCGCGCTTCATCTTCATCCGTGCAGCCGGAATGGTCCACACGTGGGCCTCCGTGTCCATCTCGGCCCATCGCGCCCCACGGACCTCGCCAGACCGCGCGGCGGTCAAGACGAGGAACTCGAACGCCAGCTTCGTCCCGGCCCACGCCCGCGACGTGCGGACCCGCTCGATGGCTCCCGCGACCTCGCCGTGGGGCAGCGCCCGCATGTGCTGCACCAAGTCGCCCTGCGGGCCGAGCGCAGGCCCGATGCGCTCACACGGGTTGTCGTCGCGATGCCCCATCGCCACCGCCCACTCCATGACCGTGCCGATGCGCTGGCGGACCCGCCGCGCCGTCGACGGCCGGGCGTGCCAGACCGGCCGCAGCGTCTCGACCACGTCGACGCTGGTGACCTCGCCCACCGGCAGGTGGCCGAGGTGCGGAACGGCGAAGCGGGTCAGGCTCGACAGCCAGTCGCGGGTGTGCCGCTGGTCGCGCCAGCCCTGCCGCATCTGGTTCCAGACCCGCTCGGCGGCGTCCGCGAAGGTCGGCATGCTCTTGCGGCGGCGTTTCTCGGCGAGCGGGTCGCCACCGGCGCGGGCGAGGCGGCGGTTGGCGAGAGCCTGGGCGCGGGCCTCCTTGAGGGGGACGAGGGGGAAGCCGCCGAGCCCGAGTTCGCGGCGGCGTCCGCGGATGGAGAGCCGCTGGATCCAGCTGCGGGTGCCGGTGGGCTGGACCTCGAGGTAGAGGCCGTCGCCGTCGCAGTAGCGTCCGGCCTGTGCTACGTTACGGACGAAGGCGGAGGAGAGTGCGTGCCGGGGGTGCCGGCCGCGTGGCTTGGTGTTTGGGGTTCTGGATTCGAGCGTCATGGTCTACCACTTTTCCCCGTATCTGATGGCGGAAACAGGCAGATTCTACCGGACGGCTCGGGTCTCGTCAAGATCCGACAACTCATCTGTAATCAACTATTATTCAGCACTTTACGGACGATTACGGAAGACGACTGACGGCTCTGGACAGCCTGTATTGGGCTGTTGGGGCTACAGCCCGCTCGACCAGATCGATCGCGGCAACGTCGGCGACCTCCGGATGGTCTGGTCGCGCGGCCTTGCCGAGGGCAGCAACCAGGGTACGCCGCTGGTCTACCGCGGGGTCATGTACATGCCCAACCCGAGCGACGTCATCCAGGCCCTCGACGCGGTGACCGGCGACCTGCGCTGGGAGTACCGGCGGGACCTGCCGGACGATCTCGGCGACCACGTCTCGGGGCTGTCGCGGACCAACCGGAACATCGCCGTCCACGACCGGTTCATCATCGACACCAGCGCCGACGACTACGTCTTCGCCCTCGACGCGGCAACCGGCGAGATGGCCTGGGAGACGCAGATCCTCGACTACCGCACCCTGCCCGCGCACCAGTCGTCGGGGCCGATCGTCGCCGGTGGCAAGGTCGTCTCGGGCCGGGGCTGCATGCCCGAGTCGGGGCCGAACGCCTGCGTGGTCACCGCCCACGACGCCGCGACGGGCGAAGAGCTGTGGCGAACCCGACTGATTCCCGCCCCCGGAGAGCCGGGCGACGAGACCTGGGGCGGGGTGCCGTTCGAGGAGCGGCGCCACGTCGGGGCGTGGATGGTGCCGAGCTACGACCCCGAGCTGAACCTGGTGTACATCGGCACGTCGGTCACCTCGCCGGCCCCGAAGTTCCTGATCGGCGGCATCGAGAACACCCACCTCTACCACAACTCGACCCTCGCCCTCGACGCCGACACCGGCGAGATCGTCTGGTACTACCAGCACCTGAACGACCACTGGGACCTCGACCACCCCTTCGAGCGGCTCCTCGTCGACACCGCGGTCGCGCCCGACCCGGCCGCCGTGACCTGGATCAACCCGCGCCTCCAGCCGGGCGAGCGCCGGCGCGTGGTGACCGGCATCCCCGGCAAGACCGGCGTCGTCTATACGCTCGACCGCGAGACCGGCGAGTTCCTGTGGGCGCGGCCGACCGTGGCCCAGAACGTCATCAGCGGCATCGACGGCGCCACCGGCGCGGTGACCGAGAACGCCGAGGTGGTGTTCAGGAGCGAGGGACAGGAAGTGATGGCGTGCCCGACCTGGCAGGGCGGCAAGGACTGGGAGGCGGGCGCCTACAGCCCCCTGACCAACCTGATGTACATGCCCCTGCGCCACACCTGCGGCCGGATGCTGGCGACGGCCGGGGTCGGCTGGTACGCCCTGACGGTGCGGACCGAGGTGACGCCGGGCGAGCAGCACCTCGGCACCATCGAGGCCATCTCGGCCGAGACCGGCGAGACCGTCTGGACCCACGACCAGCCCGCGTTCACGATGTCGCTGGTGGCCACCGGCGGCGGCCTCGTCTTCGGCGGCGACGCCAACGGCCGCTTCAAGGCGCTGGACCACGAGACCGGCGACGTGCTGTGGGAGATCAACCTCGGCTCGCCCGTCACCGGCTTCCCGGTCACCTACGCGGCCGGCGGCCGGCAGTACGTCGCCGTCAGCACCGGCCGCTCGCTGAACACGAGCGGGCTGCGGCGGCTGACCCCCGACCTGCGCCCCAGCGACGGCAACACCCTGTTCGTGTTCGCCCTGCCTTAACGCTGGCGTTGTCCGCGACGGTCTAGCCAAGTCCATAATCGGCTGTTTTCCAGTCGTAATCCCGCATAAAACCCCATTCTAGTGTCTGGCGCGGTCCGGGGTCGTCTACCCAAATCCGGGTGTTGACCGTGGGCGTACCGTGGGTGTACTATTTCGGCTGAAAGGGGGCTGATTCAATGGAAAGACTGACAGCCAAGCGGGTCGAGACGCTGCGGAAGCCGGGCAGGTATCAGGCGGGCGACACGGTTTACCTGGTCGTGGCCAAGGGCCGGACCGGACGGGTAAACCGGCGTTGGGTGCAACGGCTTCACGTCCAAGGGAAGCGGCGCGATATCAGCGTCGGCACCTACCCGGCCGTCTCGCTGTCCGAGGCTCGCGACCGGGCGCACGACAACCGTCAGATCGCGAGGCGGGGCGCCGACCCGTCCGGGCGCGCGTCGACGGTGCCGACGTTCGCGGACGTGTCGGCGAAGGTCGACGAAGGGGGCCAGTGGCGCGGCCGGACGCGGGAGACGCGGCGGCGCACCTTGGCCCGGTACGCGGCGGGGCTCATGGGCCGGCCCGTCGACCAGATCGACCGGGCGGCCGTGCTCTCGGTGCTCGGGCCGGTCTACCGCGAGAAGCCGGCAACGGGGAAGCTGTTGCGCGGCTGGCTTCGGGGCGTGCTCGCGGCGGCGCAAGCGCTCGGGCATGTCGACGTGAACGCGGCCGGCGAAGTGATCGACGCGGCGCTGCCGAAGACCCCGAAGACGCGCGAGCATCGGCGGGCGATCCCGTACGCGGACGTTCCCGCGGCGCTGGCGGCTGTCGAGGCGAGCGGGGCCGGCCCGACCGTCAAGGGGGCGATCCGGTTCACGGCGTTGACGGCGGTCCGGTCGGGTGAGGCTCGCGGGGCCACGTGGGGCGAGATCGACCTTGACGCGCGGGAGTGGCGCGTACCGGCATCGCGGATGAAGGCGGGCGCGGAACATCGGATTCCCCTGTCGGATGCGGCTGTGGGCGTGCTGGAGGGCGTGAGGGCGCATTCTGACGGTGCGGCCGATTCGCTGGTCTTCCCCGGTGTCGGGGGGAAGCCGATCAACGGCGACACCATGATCAAGGCTCTCCGGCGCGCGACCGGGGCCACGGTCGACATTCACGGGTTCCGTAGTTCGTTCAGGACGTGGGCGGCGGAGCGGAGCGGGGCCACTCGCGACGTGGCGGAAATGGCCCTTGCGCATGTCGTCGGCGGGGCTGTCGAGCGGAGTTACGCGCGGTCGGATCTGTTCGACCAGCGGCGCGGGCTGATGGACCAGTGGGCCGCGTTCGTGGCCGGGTAGGTTGACGCGAGGGATTCTCACCATACAGGGGTTGTTACAGGTATTGCCTACCTGGAAAGGGGCTTGCGCGCGGTCTGGAGATGGTCTTAGATCGTCCGTATGGACAAGCTAATGCGCATGGCGGCGGTAGTGGAGGCGGTAGGATTGTCGAGGGCGGCGATATACGCCAAGCTGTCGGATGGGACGTTCCCGCGGCCCGTCAAGATCGGATCAAAGGCGGTCCGCTGGCGACAGTCCGATATCGAGAGCTGGATTGAGGGGCTGTCGACCGGCGCGTGATAGAGTCGGGGGCGGAGAGTAGCTGGTTCTCACTTGGGCGAGAGGGCCGCCGTCCTGGAACGGCTGGCCCGCGGGTCTCACCAACCCGCGGGTAGCCTGGGAGGGCGGCCGGGTGTAAGAGGCACCCGACCATGCAGAATCGTAGCACGAATCAGGCCGTACAGGACACCGTACAGGACACCGTAGCGGATGCCGTCGCACGTGAACGCGGCGAGCTGAGAGAAGACGGTTGGCCGGAGGATGCGGCCGACCGGGAGCTGGTCAAGCGGCTCTGGTCGCTGTACGTCCGGTCGTCTACCCCGGACGGTCCGGCCCTGCCGGATCTGGCCCCGGCCGCGGCGCGCCAAGCCGGCCCCCCCGAGTATCCCGCGGACGCTGACGGCTTCGCGGCCGTGTTGATCGCGGCTCGATGGGAGCTGCGATGGAACACGCGGGCGCGGCGGCCGGAGGCGCGGCCCAAGGGCGGCGAGTGGGCAGAGTGCGACGGGCTCGTACGCGACCGGATGATGACGGCGTGCGAGGCGGCGGCGGTCACTCGGAGCGGCTGGCGCGTCGAGGGCTGGCAGATACGGGGCGTCCGGCGAGAGACGAGGTTGATCAACGTCTTGGCGGTCGAGCGGCCGGAAGCGGGAGAGGGCACGGCGGAGTACTACGCGGCGCTGGAGTGGCTGAGGATGCCCCGAGGGCGGTACCTCCGGCTGGAGGACGTTTTCACCGGGGCGCGCCTGCTCCAGAAGTACGAGAGCCCGAACCGCGCCCCTAAGCGCATCCGCGAGGACGTGAAGACGGCACTACAGGACAGCGGATGGGCGTGGCGTAGCGTGCGGCTGGCGGCCGGCCCGCGCTGGCGATGGTGCGCCCCCGCGCGCGTGCTGCCCATACGCCGCCCGGTGTCCCTGAGACCGTCCAGCTTCTCGGCGTAGTGGCCCTACGGAGGCCGATGTAGTGGCCTGTAGTGGCCTTGTAGTGGCCTTCCGATGCTACAGAATCGCTCTCTCATGCTGCATGAGAGCGTTGTAGTGGGTGTAGTGGCCTGTTTCCGTGTACGCGCGACGCGAATATCACTACAAGAAAGAGAGGTGCCCTGATGAGTGAGACGACCCCGACCCCTGGCGCGCGAGCGTACACTGCCCTGACTGAGTACGCGGAGACCGTCACCGAGCTGACCGGGCTTGCCTGCGCCGGGACGATCACCATCCACGAGTACGTCCGCCGGGAGCAGGCGGCGCGGGCGGAGCGGGACCGCGCCCTGGAAGTGGAGGCGCGGCCCCCGAGGTCGCCCTGAGGTATCGTACAGGCATCGGCGGGCAGGGACCGCGGGCGAGCCTCTGGCCATGACCCCGCGGCGGCCCGTCGACATGGCGCGGCCTTGCCCGGGTAAGGCAAGGCATGGCACGGCCTGGCTTGGGTTTTTCGTTGGCGGCGGACGGTAATGGACGGCGGGGACCCCTGTACGGCGGCCGATCCATCGGGGGTCCTACGCTGGTGGGGCTTTCTTTCCACCACACTTTGGGGGAGTGATGATCGATAGACGACGACAGGTGAGGTTAATTTTCGTGGTGGCGCTGGTCTGCTCTCTCCCGTTCGTGGCTGCGTCGCAAGAGGTAGAGGACAACGTCGCGCGCTTCCGACTCCTCAACAGGTGCGGGCCGGTAGATCTAGTTGTCGAGGGTTTGCCCAGTGCTGCGGCAGCGCTCAACCTCAGAGATGAGGATATCCGAACACTCGGGGAGAGTCGCCTGCGTGGTGCGCGCTTGTTCTCTGACAGTGCGGGACCGTATCTGTATATCAATGTGAATGTCGTGGGGCGGGCCTTCTCCGCGGATGTCGAGTTTTACAAGTGGTTGAACGACCCTATTTCCGGCGGGAACTGGCCCGCCAAGACGTGGTCATCCGGCAGCGCGGGCACCGCGGGCGCGAGTGGGGGCAACTTCATCTTGCAGACCTTGTCTCGGCACGTCGATCGGTTCCTGCTGGAGTACCTACGCGTGAACGAGGACTACTGCCGCTGATGAACCTGAGACCGTTTCAACGGCGATTTCTCCGGCGCGCGCTGGCCCCCGGCGTCCGCACGGCCGTCTTGTCGCTGCCGCGCGGCAACGGCAAGTCGACTCTCGCGGCGCGTATCTTGGCTGACCGTCTCGCGGCCGTCGACGGCACCGAGTGCGTACTGCTCGCGGGATCGCTGCTACAGGCGCGAGTGCCGTTTCGGATGGTGCGGGCGGCGCTGGGTGAGGACGGCTGGCGCTGGGCGGACTCCGCCACCATGACGGGCGGCCGGCATCTCGCGACCGGGACGCGGCTGCGGGTTGTCTCTGGCAATCCCAAGACGGCGCTCGGCTGGCAGGGCGTGCCGTTGGTGGTCGCGGACGAGCCGGGCGCTTGGGAGGTCGCGGCCGGTGAGGGCATGATCGACGCCATCCAGACGGCGCAGGGAAAGCCTGACAGTCCGCTACGGGCCATCCTGATCGGCACCGTGGCCCCGGCGGTCCGCGGGTGGTGGCCGGAGCTGGTCGCGGCGGGCTCGCGGGGCTCGGTGCACGTCACGGCGCTACAGGGCCGCGTCGACCGATGGGACAAGGCGAGCGAGATACGGCGGTGCAACCCGCTAATGTGGGCGTTCCCCGCGTCCCGGGCGGTGCTCTTGGACGAGCGGGACGCGGCGCGGGCGGATAGCAGGTTGCGGGCTCGATTCTTGAGCTATCGCCTGAACACACCGGCCGGCGACGAATCGACGGTGCTCCTGAGCGTACCCGAGTATGAGGCGGTCTGCGGCCGGCCCGTCCCGGACCGTGAGGGCCGCCCCGTGGTCGGGGTCGATCTCGGGGGCGGCCGGGCGTGGTCGGCGGCCGTGGCGGTCTGGGCGAACGGCCGCACCGAAGCAATCGCGGTTGCGCCGGGCGTTCCTTCTCTCGGCGAGCAAGAGAAACGCGACCGAGTACCGCGCGGGACGTACCAGCGGCTCGCGGAGAGCGGTGCTCTCCTGCTCGCGGACGGGCTGCGAGTACCGCCAGTCGGGCAGGTTGTCGACGCCATCCGGGAGTGGCGGCCGGCGGTGATCGTCTGCGACCGATTCCGGCTCGCGGAGGCGCTAGACCATGGCCCTCCGTGTCCAGTCGAGCCCCGCGTGGGCCGCTGGAGTGAGCAATCCGAGGATATCCGGGCGCTACGGAAGGCGGCCCTAGATGGCCCCCTGTCGGTCGACCCCGGCAGTCGGGCTCTGATAGGTGCTTCGCTGGCTGTGGCGGCTGTGAAGCACGACGACGGCGGTAACGTCCGCCTAGTGAAGCGCGGGACGAACAACACGGCGCGGGACGACGTAGCAGCCGCGCTAGTGCTCGCTGCCGGGGAAGCTGCCCGGCGGATGCGGCGGCCCCCGAAACCCCTGCGGATCTACCGGGCATCCTAGATGCGCCCTTCTCGCCCTCTGCACCAATCGGCCGCTTGGAAACGGGTGCGGGCGGCTGTGATCCGGCGGGACGGGCACCGCTGTACAGTCTGCGGGCTCGCGGGCCGGCTGGAGGCGCATCATGCCGTCCCGGTCGCGGACGGCGGCCCCGAGTTAGACCCCGCGAACGTCGTCACGGTCTGTACGGCCTGTCATATCGCCTTGCACCGGCGAGAGACCCCGGAACGCGCGGAGTGGCGGGCGTGGCTGTCCCATGATTTGCCTACCTGGCAGACGTAGATATCTCCGGCGCGTCCGGCTAGGCTGGGGATGTGCGGTCTAGGGCTGGCGGGGCTGGGTGGATCCCTTCTCCTGTCTTCTCGCCCCGCTGGCCCTGCCTTATCCGGGAGATACGATGCTGGAATCAACGCGCCTGTCGATCAAGTCGTCGGAGCTGCGCTCCAAGATCAACGCGATCCAGAAGGAACCGGCCCCGTCGGACGAGCAACGCGCGGAGCGTGACCGGCTGGCCGGCGAGCTGGAGACGGTCGAAGTCGAATACCGCGGGGCGCTCAGTGCCGAGGATGCGGCGGCCGACGTGCGCCAGTCGCGGACCCCGGACGCGGAGACGCGAGAGCGGGAGGCGATCCGGTCGGAGTGTCGGGCCGCCGCGTTCATCTTCGACAGGGGCCGCCTGACGGGCCGGGAGGCGGAGTACGCGGCCGCGTGCGGGGTCGCGGACGGGATACCGCTGTCGCTGTTCGACGCGCCCCCCGAGACGCGGGCCGAAGTCGAGACGCGGGCGGATGAGGTATCGGCCGCGCCCTCGACCGGGACGGGCGTCAACCTGGGGCCGATCCAGCCGGCGATCTTCGCGGACAGTCTGGCCCCCCGGCTGGGGATCGACATGCCCACGGTCGAGAGCGGTACGTTCTCGACTGCGACGATCACCACGTCGCTGACCGCGGGGGCCAAGTCGAAGGACGGCGCGGCGGAGTCGACGGCGGCGGCCCTGACCACGGCAACGTCCGGCGTCAAGCGCATCTCCGCGCGCCTGACCCTGCGGGCGGAGGATCGGGCATCGGTCGGCGCGGCCGATTTCGACGCGGCCCTGCGGTCGAACCTGGCGGCGGCGATTTCGGCTCAATTCGATTCTTTGGCGATTCGGGGAGACGGGAGTGATCCTAATCCGCACGGGTTGCTGTCGCGGCTGGCGGACCCGACGGCGGAGGACACAACGGACACGTTCGCGAGCCTCGCGAAGAAACAGGCGGGCGTGATCGATGGTCTCTGGGCGCGGACCCTGCGGGACGCGTTCCTGCTCGTGGGGGTCGACACGTACAGGCATGCGGCCGGGCTGTTCCGTGGGGCGGACGACTCCACTTCGGCCGCCGCGTACCTGATGCGGGTCGGCGGGGGATTCGAGACGCATGCACGGATGCCCGCGGCGGCGAGCAAGGTGCAGGCGGGGATCGCCTACCGGCGCGGCCGGCCGGGTCTGCGGACGGCTGTCATGCCGGTCTGGAACCGGATCACGGTCGAGGACATGTACACCGACTCCGCGAAGGCGCAAACGCACGTCACCATGCACGTGCTGTGCGGCGACGTGGTGATCGTCCAGTCCGGCGCGTACGGGCAGCTGTCCTTCAAGGTCGCCTAGACCGATGCCGATCACTCCGGTGCTCGGGCCGGCGGGGGCCGGCAAGTCGCAGCACGTCGACCGGGAGCGGCGGCCCGGCGACGTGGTGATCGACTACACGCTGCTATGGGCGGCGCTGACGATGGCGCGGCGCGGGCCGGATGGCCGGTACCCGGAGCGGGGCGACGACGATCCGTCGCTGCCCTTGGTGTCGGCGGTCAAGGCGTTCGCGCTGTCTGAGGCTGTCCGGCGAGAGCTGGGCGGTTTCGTCACGTCGTCGGCGCGGAGCGATATCGCCCGGCTGGAGACGCGGACGGGCCGCCCCGCGACCATCATCGATCCGGGCCGGGCAGTGGTCGCGGCCCGGCTGACGGACCCCGAGACGGGCATCCTGTCGGCGGCCTGCTCTACCGCCTTGGGACGCTGGTATGCCTGACACCTTGATCGCCCCTGTCGAGTACCGCGCGGACGAGTCGCGGACGGGGCCGGGCCGCCTGTACGGCGTGCTGCTCAACTACGGCGAGCGGGCCGGAGACGGTCGACGGGAGCGGTTCGCCCCCGGCGCGCTGGAGTGGCCCGACGATGGGATCGTTCTGCGCCGCCAGCATGCGCGGGCCGCGCCGATCATGCGGGTGCGCCCCGAGGTCCGCGGAGACAGCATCGTGATCGACGCGGCCCTGCCCGACACGGCGGCCGGCCGGGACGCGGCGGCCGAGGTACGGGACGGCTTGCTGCGCGGGCTCTCGGTGGAGTTCGTCTCGCGGCGCGCGCGGTACACGGCCGGGGTCCGGGAGATCGTCTCCGCGGCCCTGACGGGGGCCGGGCTGGTAGACAGTCCGTCGTACCGCGGCTCGACTGTCGAGGTACGCGGCCGGCGGGACGGCTGGGGTAGTTCGCTGTGGCTGTAGTGACCCTGACCGCGGCGGCCCTGGCGGGGCGCGTCAACGGGCTCAAGGTCGAGGATGCGGCCCGGCTCCTGCCCGTGGTGTCCGCGCTGGTCGAGGTCGAGGCACCGGCCGCGCCCCCGGCCGTGGCGGACGAGGCGGCCGTACGGTGCGCCGGCTGGCTGGCCCAGACCAATACGACCCTTGGCCAAATGGACGCGCTACGGTCGCATGGCGTCTCCGCGTTCCGCGCGTCCGGCGCTAGGGCGCTAGTCGCCCCCTGGGTGGCCCGCGGGGCGGCCGTGGGGTCGACACCGTGATCGCCCTCGGTGTCTCCGACGGGCCGGCGGAGCGGCGCTCCTACACGTCCGTGATCCTCGACGCGATCACGGCCGCCGCGGCGGGGCAGGGGGCGAACGTCTCCGCCCTGGCGACGGGGGCGGTCGAGGCGTGCGCCCTGACGTGGGGGCGCGCCCTGGCGACGGCGACGGTCGAGGGGCCGCCGTCGGTGCGGGCGGCCGTGTCGCCCTCGGTCTTGTTCGGGGTCGGTCACGATCTGGCCCGACATGGCGAGTCGCTCTGGCGCATCGGCCGCGGGGGCCGGCTGGAACCGGTCGCATCGTGGTCGGTCACGGGCGGCCCGGACCCCGAGACGTGGCAGTACCGAATCGAGCTGGCCGGGCCCAGCATGACGCAACATCGGACGGTTCCGGCCGCCGGCGTGGTGCACGTCCGGCATGCGCCGGACCCGCCGTGGCGCGGCCGGTCGCCTATCGCGGTCGCCAGTGCGACGGGCCGCCTTGCGGCGGGGCTGGAGTCGGCGCTATCGGACGAGGTGAACAACGCGCCCCGCGCCGTGGTGGTGGCGATACCCGAGGGGCCGCACGATGCGCAGGGGCTCGCGGACACGATCCAGGGGTCGCGGGGCCGGTTGAATCTGCCGGAAACGACGGGGGCCGGCTGGGGTGACCGGGCCGGCGCGCCCATGCGGGACTGGCGGCCGGAGCGGTTCGGACCCGATCCGCCGGCCGGCTTGGTGACCCTGCGGGAGTCGGTCGAGGCGTGCATAGCGGGTCTGTACGGGATCCATCCTGCCCTGCTCGGGGCGAACGGCGACGGGACCGCGATGCGCGAGAGCTGGCGGCGGTTCGGGCTGGCGACGGCGGCCCCCCTGGCGCGCGTGGTGGCGGGGGAGCTGGCGGCGAAGTGGGACGCGCGGATCGCGTTGACGTTCGATGCCCTCAAGGCGGCCGACCGGGCGGGCAACGCGAGGGCGTACCGGAGTCTCCGCGATGCGGGCATGTCGGACCCGGACGCGCGGCGGCTGGCGGGACTGGAGAGTGACGCATGACGGACTGGCAAGTGACGGACGAACCGACCGACGTCGGACGCGTGCGGGCCGGCGGGGGAGGCGACGGCGTACGGCACGTAACGGCGGACGTGACGGTCACGCGGTTGATCGACGCGGCAATCGACGCGGCCGGGGCGGATGTCGCCCTGGCGGATCGTCTGCGGGCGGCGCTCAAGGATGTACCCGTGTTCGATTCGGCGGACCCGACCGACGAAAGCGAGAGCAAGATCGGCGCGGTCACCACGGCCCTCGGGCCGATGAATCTGCGGGGTCTGACCGGCGGCGGCTACGATGCCCGCGTGCGCGTCCGCGTCTCCGCCATCGTGCGGGCGGAGCGGAGCGGGATACTGGAGGGCCGCGCGCTGCTCGGGGCCGCGCTGGAGGCTCTGCGATGAGGATCACTATGGCGGTCCAGTCGAACGGCGACGAGGGCCGGCAGCGGCTTGTCGAGGCGGCCGTTGAGGACGTGCGGGAGCTGGTCGCGGACGCGGCCGAGACGGCGCGGCCGAACGTCCCGCACCGTACCGGCTGGCTGGCGTCGACTGTCGAGGCTCGCGACGCGCCGGCCGGCGCGATCCTGGGGGCCGGGAGGCGGCATCCCGGCATGGCCCGGAAGTCGGTGCGGGAGCGGACCCGCGCGGCGCTCGGCAAGGCGGCCCGCGTAGCGCTCGATAAGAGGGAGCTGTGACGTGGGCCGGCGGCGGGCGCGGGAGTGCGACGGCTGCGGGAAGTGGTCGACGGATGCGCGCGGGGTCGGCATGGGCGGCTGGTACTGCCCGGCGTGCGACAAGGGGCGGAGCGAGCCGTACGTCGGCAACTGGCGGATCGGCCGGGCGTGGCCCATATCGCGGATCGACCCGCGGGCTCTCGGACGGGCCGGCGGCCCGTCTCCGCGGGTATCCTAGTAAGACCGCATTGGACCGTCCCGGAACGTCCCGGAACGTCCGGTCTAGCGTGGGCGAAATCGTGGGCGTACCCGGCGCGTCCTGACAGAAAACCCAATGAATACGGGGGTTTTTCGCTGTGTTCGGGCTATCCCTGCCCTAGAAATCTGCGCCGTGGAACGGCACGGGAACTCCTGGAGGGTTGGAAACGCGGCCGGCCAGTCTCCGGGGGGCGCCTACTGTCGCTGTAACAGGTCGACGGCCGTCGGCACCCGGCCGACGGCGGCGCGAGGGGCTCCGGGGCGCGGGTGCGATTTTCCTTGACCGGGCGGCACGAAGGCGGCAGACTATTGCCCCTTCGTCGACAGCGCAAGAGAGTCAGGGCTGCCGCCCCCCCCGGGGCGCGCAGAGAGTCAGGGAGCGTGAGCGCGCCATGTTGCCGCCGCTACGTCTCGCTCGCCTTGTCTCGTCGGTGGCCGGCTTGCCGGTAACGGCAGCGGCCCGCCGGAAGCTCGTCGACCACTCGTCCCTTCCTCGCCCATCCGTTTCAGCCATCCCGCGCCTGCGCAGGCAGGTGTCGGCGTTGCCGCTCCTCAATCCACGGCAGGCCGGCGGCAACCGTTCATCCGTACGCCCGTGCCCCCTCGGGAGAAAGGAGTCTCGGCCCGCAAGATACCGGCTCGCGTGACCAATGGTTTGTCGTACCGCTCCATCGAAGGGAGAAGAGAATGGCAACAAGAGTCATCGTCGGCCTGACCGTTCTGGCGGCAATCGTGCTGGCCGTAGCACCTGACGCGAATGCGGGCAATATCCTCTCGATTGCACTGGTCCTCCTCGGCCTGGCGTATGCCGCAGTGGCGATTGACGCCGAGGACGCGACCGCCTTCCTCGTCGTCGTGGTCGCGGTCGGCGCCGCCGCCGGGGCGGATGTGCTCAGCGCGATCCCGGCCGTCGGCGCCTACCTGGACGGCATCCTCGACGGCCTGTCGACGGCGTTGTACGCCAGCGTGGCCACCGTCGCCGCGATGAGAGTGACGAACCGGCTGAAGGGCTGAGGACGGCCCGAGGCGAGCCCCCAGGGGCGACCGCCTCGTGCAGGTTGCCGCACACCGCGCCGGCCGGTCACCTTGCGGGCCGGCGCGGAGACGGGACGACAGGAGCTCGCGCCGCGGGACGTTCGCGCAAGCATGACTCATGACGCGACCGGCAGGTCGCGCCAGCGACCCGGAAACGGGCGCCCGGCAGGGGTCTGCTCGCGCAGGGCCATCCCCGGACGACTTCGACCGGCGACCGGCGGCCCGGGCGGAAATCAGTACTTGGGCAGGGTCGGGTCGATGCGGTCGATCCAGGCGAGGATGCCGCCCGTCAGGTTGCGCGCCCCGGCGTAGCCGGCCTCGTGCAGCAGGCGCACCGCCTTGCCGCTGCGGACGCCCGACTTGCAGTGCACGATGACGTCGTCGCGCCCCTCGAGCTCGGACAGGCGCGACGGGAGCTCGCCCAGCGGAATGAGCACCGAGCCGGGAATGCGGCAGATCTCGAACTCGCGCGTCTCCCGCACGTCGAGCAGGAGGAACGCGTCTCTCCGATCGATGCGCGCCTTCAGCTCCTCTACCGTCGCCGCCCCCGCGGCCACCGGGTCCGCCGCGGCCGGCGCCGGCGCGGCCTCGACCGCCGGCACCCCGCAGAACTGCTCGTAGTCGATCAGCTCGGTCACCGTCGGGTGCTCGCCGCAGACGGGGCAGTCGGGGTCCTTGCGCACCGTCAGCTCGCGGAACCGCATCTTCAGGGCGTCGAACAGGAGGAACCGCCCCACGAGCGGCTCGCCCGCCCCCAGGATGAGCTTGACCGCCTCGGTCGCCTGCAGCGTCCCGACGACGCCCGGCAGAATGCCCAGCACCCCGCCCTCGGCGCAGCTCGGCACCAGCCCCGGCGGGGGCGGCTCGGGGAACATGCACCGGTAGCACGGGCCGTCCGCCGTCGCGAAGACCGAGGCCTGCCCCTCGAACCGGAAGATGCTGCCGTACACGTTCGGCTTGCCGGAGAGCACGCAGGCGTCGTTGACGAGGTACCGCGTGGGGAAGTTGTCGGTGCCGTCGACCACGAAGTCGTAGTCGGCGAAGAGGGCGAGGGCGTTCCCGGACGACAGGGCCAGCTCGTGGGTGACGATCTCGACCTCGGGGTTGAGGGCGTTCAGCCGCGCCTTGGCCGAGGCCAGCTTGGAACGGCCCACGTCGGGGGTCCCGTGGATGATCTGACGCTGCAGGTTGCTGAAGTCGACCTCGTCGAAGTCGACGATGCCGATGGTGCCGACGCCGGCCGCCGCAAGGTAGAGGGCGACGGGCGAGCCGAGGCCGCCGGCGCCGATGCACAGCGCCCGCGCCGCCTTCAGCTTCTGCTGCCCCTCCATGCCGACCTCCGGCATGATGAGGTGCCGGCTGTAGCGGGCCACCTCGTCGTTGGTCAACGCCGGCAACGCCGCGGCCAGCGTCACGATGCCCTCCCGCCGGCCACCGAGGGGATTATGCTGACGGTGTCGTCCGCGGTGACCGGGGTCTTCTCCTTGTCGAGGTAGCGGATGTCGTCGTCGTTCACGTAGATGTTGACGAAGCTCCGCAGCGACCCGTCCGCGGCGTACAGGTGCTGCCGCAGGCCGGTGTACCGCGCGGTCATGTTCGCGAGCAGCTCGCCGACGGTCCGACCGTCGGCCTCGACGACGTCCAGCTTGTCGGTGAAGGTGCGCAAGGGTGTGGGAATCAGGATCCTGGTGGCCATGGTGCCTCGTCGTGCTCGCTCAGTTCATTCCAGTCCGGGGGTGGTCACCGGCAGTTCTCGCCGCCGCCTCGCCGCCGGCCCGACTCCTGCCGGGAGGTCCTCGTCCAGGAGGTCCGCATCGCGTCTACGGCACCGACTCCCGACCGTCGCCTCCCGGGTCCTCGACGACGACCGCCTCCTCGTCGAACTGCGACCGATCGTCGCGCAGCCTCCACGACGTCAGGGAGCCGGGCTCGCGGTTCGCCACCGCCACGATGACGTAGGCGAACGCGGGCCAGGCGTGGTCGAGGTCGACCTGCGACGGCCGCGCCACCCCGTCGGGGTGCGAGTGGTAGAACCCCAGCAGCTCGCCCCCCCGCTCGGCCGCCCGGCGCTCGGCCGCCTGGTAGTCGACCGGCCGCACCAGGAACCGTCGGCGCGGGCCCTCGGCGGTGGCGTTCGGCAGCGCAAGCGCCTCGGTGACCACCCCGCCGCGCCCGATCAGGGCGCCGCAGCACTCGTGCGGATACGCATCGCGGCCATGGCCGCGAATGCCGGTGTCGGCCGCGGCCCGAATGGTCAGCATGGCTCGACGCGGCGCGGCCCGGTCGAGCCCGCGGCGGGCTCCATGGCCGGGCGCCCACGGCGCAATTCCGCGCGGCGTTCGACGGTCGCAAGGCGGGGTCTCACCACGGTTCCTGGGTCCTCCCCCGGCCAGCGATCGATATGGCGTTGCCGATTGCATCCACGCGCGGCCTGTCTTCTACGGGTTCCCGCGCCTGACACATGGCAAGGTGGTTTCCGGCGCCGCCCTTACTCCGAATCGGTGACGTAGCCCTTCTCGCGCCACGCGAGGGTGCCGCCGTTGATGCTCCGCACGTTGCGATAGCCGAGCGACTTCAGAAACAGGAGGCCCGACAGCGAGGCGTTGCCGCGCTGGCACACGCTCAGCACCGGTGCATCGAGGTCCCGCGGCAGCACCGCCAGATAGTCGGCGTTCTCGCCCAGCTCGGCCAGCGGGATGTTGATGGCGCCGGGTATGTGGGCCTCGTCGTACTGGCCGGCGGGCCGCACGTCGAGGACGAACGGCTTCTCGCGACGCCACTGCTCGTGGGCGGCGTCGACGTCGAGGGTCAGCTCCGGATTGCCCCGCACGTTCTCCCGCATCCGCTCGAGGAGGGGACTGCGCCCCGCGCCGTTGCCGGCCTGCGCCTGCGGCACGAGGGTCGGCAGGTGCTTGACGACCGACGAGGCGTACTTGAAGGCGCTGTCCGGAAAGATGACGACGACGACGTGGCCCGGCTCGTCCGGAATCACCGCGAACGCGCCCGCCAGGGCCATCGCCGAGCTCGGCCCCGCCGTGATGCTCTCCTCGCGGTTCAGCCGCAGGCACAGATCGAACGCCTGCTGGTTCGAGACCTCGACCTGCCGGTCGTACCCGTCGGGGCGGTAGAGCTGCGTCTGCTGCAGCTGCCGCAGGCTGCGCACCCCCGGGATGTCGTGCCCCTCGTTCGGGTAGACGCCCACCACCTGCACGTCCGCACGCTGCTCCTTCAGGAACCGGCCGGTGCCGGTGATGGTGCCGCAGGTGCCGAGGCCGGCCACGAAGTGGGTGACGGCGCCCGCGGTCTGGCGCCAGATCTCGGGCCCCGTGGTCTTGTAGTGCGCGTCGGGGTTGGCCTCGTTCACATACTGGTTCAGCATGTGGAAGTCCGGCCGCCCGCCGATCTCGGTCGCCTTGGCGATCGCCCCCTCCGGGGCGCCGGGGGCGGGGCACAGGGTGTCCTGCAGCTCCATCACGTCGGCCCCGAAGAACCGCAACATCGTGCGCTTCTCGAGGGGGATCTCGCTCGACAGCGGCGTGGTCAGCGAGTAGCCCCTGGCGTTCGCGATCATCGCCAGCGCCATGCCGGTGTTCCCCGACGTGGGCTCGACCAGCTTCTGGCCGGGCTGCACCGTCCCCCGCTCCTCGCCGTCGGAGACGAGGTTGGCGGCGACCCGGTCCTTGATGGCGCCGAACGGGTTGTACCACTCGAGCTTGGCGTAGACCCGGGTGTGCGTGAACGGGCTCACCCGGTTCAGGCGCACGAGCGGCGTCGGATTGTCGGCGTCGCACTGGAGGCCCAGAATCGAGTCGTAGACGCGCAGCGCGTGATCGTTCATGACTGTGGCTCAATCCGCATCGGGCCCGCCGCAGCATCCTCCGAGCCCTCAACCGTTACATGTTAATTCGCCCCCGGCCGGAGCTTCAAGGGGAAGCGCCCGACGACGCGCGCCCGCGAGCGGTTACACTGATGCCAATCGCCATCGCCCCGGCGCGGTCCCGCCAACCGGGGCTCCCGACACCTGAACGAGATGCGCATCGACCCCTTCGAGCTCGAACGCTGGCAGTCGGTCCACGAGCACCACACCGCGATCAACCTGACGGAGAGCGGAGCGCACCCGTTGCGGGTGCGCGAACTCGCGGCCGGCAGCGATCTGGACGCGCTGCTCGGGCAGGCCCTGGAGTACACGCAGACCAACGGCACCGAGAGGCTGCGCGAGCGCATCGCGGCCCTCTACGACCGGGCGTCGGCCGCCAACGTCCTCGTCACCAACGGCAGCTCCGAGGCGAACCTCCTCGCCTGCTGGCAGCTGATCGAGCCGGGCGACGAAGCGGTCGTCGTCCATCCCGTCTACATGCAGCTCCCGGGGCTGATCCGGTCGTTCGGGGCGACGGTCCGCGAGGTCTGGCTCGAGCCCGGGCCGGCGGGGTGGCGGCTGGACCTCGAGGCGGTTCGCGGGGCGGTCGGGCCGCGAACCCGGTTCATCGCCGTCTGCAACCCGAACAACCCCACCGGGGCGCGCCTGGACGAGCCCGCCCTCGCCGGGCTCTGCGAGATCGCGGCAGATCGGGAGTGCTGGCTGCTCGCCGACGAGGTCTACCGCGGCGCCGAGCTCGACGGCCGGGAGACCCCGTCGGCGTGGGGCGGCTGCGAACGCGTCCTGGTGACCGGCGGGCTCTCGAAGGCGTACGGCCTGCCGGGCCTGCGCATCGGGTGGCTGGCCGGACCCGCCGCCCTGATCGACGCACTGTGGGCGCGCCGCGACTACACGTCGATCGCGCCCGGGGCCGTCAACGACCTGCTGGCCCGGCTGGCCCTCGAGCCGCGGCGCCGCGACCAGTTGATCGCACGCACCCGGCGCATTCTTCGCGAGAACCAGGCCGTCGTGGCCGAGTGGGTCGCCCGCCACCCGGCCGTCCGCCAGATTCCGCCGGAGGCGGGGGGCGTGACCCTGATAGGCTATTCGGGCGCCCGGCCCTCGGCCGAGCTGGCGGAACGGCTGCGGTCGGACCACGGCGTGCTCGTCGTGCCGGGTTCCCACTTCGGCCTCGATCACCATCTCAGAATCGGCATCGGGGGCGAGCCGGGGCCGTTGCGGGACGGGCTCGAGAGGCTGGGCCGCGTGCTCGAAGAGAGCTCCTGACCCCGCCGGCCCGCCCACGGATCACGGAGACCGCGGGTGGGGGCGGGGAGCCCGAGAAGAAACCCCTGACCCCTCCGGACCGCCCGGCGGATCACGAAGACCGGGAGCGGCGGCGGGGAAGCCCGCCGGCGCCGCGGCAGACCCTTCCGAAGACTGGACGACCCATGAACGACAACGTTGCCGACACCGATCCGACGACCGGGGGCCCGCTGGCCGGGTTCACCGTCCTCGACCTCACGCGGGTGCTCTCGGGCCCCTACTGCACGATGATGCTGGGCGACATGGGGGCCCGGGTCATCAAGGTCGAGCAGCCCGGCAAGGGCGACGACACGCGGGGCTGGGGGCCGCCGTTCCAGAACGGCGAGAGCTCCTACTTCATGAGCGTCAACCGCAACAAGGAGAGCGTCACCCTCAACTTCAAGCACCCCGAGGGCCGCGCCGTGCTCGACCGCCTGATCGCGGAGGCGGACGTCCTCGTCGAGAACTTCCGCCCCGGCACCCTCGAGCGGCAGGGGCTCGGCTACGATGCGGTGTCGGCGGCCCATCCGAGGCTGGTCTACTGCTCGATCTCCGGGTTCGGCCAGACCGGCCCCCGGCGCGCCGAGCCCGGCTACGACGCGGTGATGCAGGGGGAGGGGGGGCTGATGAGCATCACGGGCGCCCCGGACGGCACCCCGTACCGGCTCGGGGTGGCCATCGCCGACATCGCGTCCGGCATGTTCGCGGCCTACGGCGTGGCCATGGGGCTGCTCGCGCGCGAGCGCACCGGCCGCGGGCAGTTCATCGACGTGGGCATGCTCGACTCGGTCGCGGCCCTCCTGACCTACCAGGCCGGCATCTGCTTCGCCATCGGGGGGGCCCCGCCCCGCCTCGGCAACCAGCACCCGACCATCGTGCCCTACGAGACGCTCACCGCGTCGGACGGCGACCTCGTGGTGGCGGCCGGCAACGACTCGCTCTTCGCGAAGTTCTGCGACGTCATCGGCGCACCGGCGCTGGCCGAGGACCCGCGTTTCGCCGCCAACAAGGGCCGGGTCGAGAACCAGGACGCCCTGCGCCCCCTGCTCGGCGAGCGGCTGCGCACCCAGACCCGGCGCCACTGGCTCGAGGGGCTGAAGCGGGCGGGCGTGCCGTGCGGCGGCGTCCGCGACCTCGCCGAGGTGCTGTCGGACCCCCAGCTCCAGGAGCGGATGATGGTGCTGCCGATGACCCACCCCAACGCGGGCGCCATCCAGGTGCTCGGGGTGCCGGTCAAGATGGGCGCCACCGCCGGCAGCGTGCGCACCCCGCCGCCCGTCCTCGGGCAGCACACCCGCGCCGTGCTCGGCGAGCTGGGCTACGACGCGGACGGCATCGCGGCGATGGAACAAGCCGGCGTGATCTGACGCACGACTCGAGCACCTCCGGCGCCTCGATGTTCCGGAAGGCCTCTTCCACGAGATGCTGCAAGCCCTTCCCGGTCGCGCTGGCGCGTGGGAGCGGCGAACTGAGCGTGCCCGAGCCCGGTCGTCAGGACGGGAATACATCGTTCAGGTCGAGTTCCAACCCCGCGAGCAGCGGCGACCGCACGGTTTCCCCCCGGCCGAAGGTTCGGGTCGGCAGCAGAACTTCGCCCTGCAGGCGGTTGATCTGGATGGTCTCGGCGACTGGGTCGACCAGCCAGTACTCCGTCACGCCGTGCTTGCCGTAAAGCTCTCGCTTCTTGCCGCGGTCCTGCTCGGCGCTTGAGGGAGACAGGATCTCGACCGCGAGGTCCGGCGCGCCCTGCACGTTCTTGCCGCCGGTCAGCAGGTGCTCCCGTTCCCTGGAGACGAACAGCAGGTCGGGCTGCACGATGTCGTTGGCGGACAGCAGTACGTCGCAGGGGGCATACAGCAGTTCGCCCAAGGCTTGGTCCTTGATGAACCGGTCAAGTCGCGTTGATAGCTCGCGGTTCACCCTCTGGTGCTTGAGGTTCGGGGCAGGGACCATGATCAGTTCACCGTCCAGCAGCTCGTAGCGGTTGTCCGCTGGCGCGGCGCAGTAGTCGTCGTAGGTGAGCTTGACGGCGGGTTGGGCGGTGGCCACGTGGCTGCTCTCTTCCTTTGCCCCGATGGTCGCGGGGGATCATGATAGCGCGTCCGGCGCGCCGGACACGTACCCCTCCTTCTCGAGGTGCAGGATGACCTTCTGCGCCGCCTCCTCGGCCGTCGATTCCGCCGTGTCGAGGGTGATGTCGGCGTCGTCGGGAGCCTCGTAGGGATCGGAGATGCCCGTGAACTCCTTGATGATGCCGGCCCGCGCCTTGGCGTAGAGCCCCTTGCGGTCGCGCGCCTCGCACACCTCGAGAGCGGTGGCGACGTGCACCACCATGAAGCCGCCGAGGGGCTCGATCATCGCCCGCACCTGCTTGCGCGCCTCGTCGTAGGGGGCGATGGGGGCGCAGACGGCGATGCCGCCGTTCCTGGTGATCTCCGACGCCACGAAGCCGATGCGCCGGATGTTGACGTCGCGGTGCTCGCGCGAGAAGCCGAGCTCCGACGACAGGTTCCTGCGCACGAGGTCGCCGTCGAGCAGGGTGACGGGGCGCCCGCCCATCTCGAGCAGCTTGACCAGCAGCACGTTGGCTATGGTGGACTTGCCGGAGCCCGACAGCCCCGTGAAGAGCAGCGTGAACCCCTGCCGGTGCCGCGGGGGATGGCTGCGCGCGAGCTCGTCGGCGACGGCCGGGAACGTGAACCAGGACGGGATCTCGCGCCCCGCGGCGAGGCGCTCGCGCAGCTCGGTCCCCGACAGGTCGAGGGCGCGCCGGCCCTCCGGCACCTCGTCGACGGGCAGGTAGCTGTCGCTGTCCTCGACGTACACCATCAGCTTGAACGGCACCATCGCCACTCCGAGCTCGGCCTCGTGGGCGGCCAGCAGCTCCTGGGCCTCGTAGGGGCCGTAGAACGGCGTGCCGCTCGAGTCGCGACCGGGCCCGGCGTGGTCTCGGCCGACGATGAGGTGCGTGCAGCCGTGGTTCTTCCGGATGATGGCGTGCCACACCGCCTCGCGCGGCCCCGCCATGCGCATCGCCAGGGGCAGCAGCGAGAGCATCGCGGTGTGCCGGGGATACCGCGGCAGCAGGGCCTGGTAGCAGCGCACGCGCGTGTAGTGGTCGACGTCGCCGGGCCTGGTCATCCCCACGACGGGATGGATCAGCAGGCTCGCCTCGACCTCCTTCGCCGCCCGCAGAGTCAGCTCCTGGTGGGCGCGGTGCATCGGGTTGCGGGTCTGGAACGCCACGACCCGGGTCCACCCCAGCCTGGCGAAGGCGTCCCGCAGCTCGGCCGGGGCGTGCCGCAGCTGCCTGTAGTCGTAGTGCGACACCGGCTGCACGCCCTCGACCCGGCCCCCGACGTACGCCCGCTCGGTGCGGTCGAGGAGCTGCGCCACGCCGGGATGCTCGCGGTTGGCGGTGCCGAACACCGCGTCGGCCTCGGCCTCGCGGTCGGGGCGCCAGACGTCCTCCACGTGAAGGACCGCCAGCATCACGCCTTCCGGGTCGCGCAGGGCCAGACGGTCGCCGGCCGACAGCGTGTCCGCGAGGGCCTCGCCGACGTCGAGGGTGATCGGGATCGGCCACAGCGTGCCGACGTCGAGCCGCATGTCCGCGCACACCGCGGTGTGGTCGCGCGAGGTCATGAACCCCGTCAGCGGAGAGAACCCGCCGTTGAGCAGCAGCTCGAGATCGCAGAGCTGGCGGGGAGTGAGATCGTGAGACGGCCAGTCCCGCGACGCGGCGGTGACCTCCGCCGCCCGGGCCGGACCAACAAACAGATCGACGAGCGCGCCGCCGTGGGGCGCGATGAGATGGGCTGACAACGACGTGACTCCTCCCGGCCGACCCGGGGCCTTCCGGCCGGCCGGGCGCGATTGACACGGAGAAATGATGCCGTACGAGGCTGCCCGGCAGTGGCGCCGACAAACGCGCGAGTATATATCACGAGCCGCGGGCCTGCTGGGGCCTGCGGGGCCTGCTGGGGCCTGCGGAGGCCGGCAGGCGTCGGCAGCGCGAGTCCGAATCCCTGGCAATGAAATGAGCACCCGCGAGCGGCCCCGCGCCCGAAGCGCCCGCGTCGGCGCCCAGGTGCCGAACCGGTGTGGCGCCACGGCTTTGTTTACCCTCAGCCATAGAAATACTTAGTGAACGTTCAAAATTACTGTGCCTCAGACACTGAAGAACTAGTGGTTTACGGCGGTGACTTCTGGCGCATATCTGAGGCGGCTGACGGTGTTGCAGGCGCCGGCCGGATTCGGCAAGACGACAGCTCTGGCGGATGCCGTCCCGGACCGGGCTAGGCGGGGAGTGGCAGTCGGCTGGATCTCGCTCGACGCCGAGGATGCGTCGAGGACTACTGCGGCCGGGACATGGCGCAGGGACGCGCGGAGGAGGCCGGCCGCAGATACCGGTGCGCGCGCGAAATCGCGAGCAGGTTAACTTAACTAAACTGACTAACTGATATGGAATGACCCCTTGTCAACACCCCGATGTCCGTCGACACGTCTGCGGTGCGTGAAGCTGAGCGACCGAGGTGGTCGCCGCGTTTACGGCGGCGACCAGTCCCCCAGCCATGAGCCCGGCGAGCGGGCCGCCGAGACGACGAACGATCGAAGGGCGCTTCGACGACGAGTCACGCTGATATTCGGTGATTATCACGGTTGCCCGTGACAGCGCACGCATGACGGTGCTTCGTCGGGAGAGGGGGCCGTCTAGGGGGCGCGAGTTTGGGATCGGCCACGCCGTCCGGATCGCATCGCTAGCTCGCCCGTTCTCCATATCGTGCCTCTGATCGTTCGCCGTCTCGACGGCCCCCTCCTCGAGCTGTCTCTGGTTCCGGTCAGTTCCTGGCCGGAAGCTTGCTTCCGGCCATATCAAGCCCGTTCACCGGGGCGGGGGTCGTGTCACCCGCAGGGCCGTAGCGAAGCGAAGGAGCCGCGCTTGCGCGGCTTGACGCGACGCCCGCCCCGGTGGTTCTGGCACGCGACGCCGCGCGTTCTTCGCGCGGCGTCGGTCGGGGCGTGCGCGGAAGGCCGAGGAGCCACGCCGCAGTCATGCCGACTCCGGGTGCAACGCCGCCCACAGAAAGCCGACCAGTTCGCGAGCCACCGCCACCGTCACGACTGGGCTCGGCTTGTGCTCGGCCAAGCGCCGGAAACGCCGGCACAACCGCTGCTGCGCCTTGTCCGCCAGTGCAATCACCCGCCCGGGTTGTCCGCTACGCCGCCGAACGAGCGTCTGGCCGACGCCGGGCCGGTGCCGATAGTGCCATGCCGCCTCCACCACCAGCCGTCGCGCCAACGTGTTGCCCGTCTTCGTGATCGGCCCGCGGCGGTGACGGCCCCCGCTGGAGTGCTCTCCGGGCACCAGGCCGAGATACGCCATCAGCGCCCGCGGGGTCGGGAACCGCTGGACATCGTGCAGCTCCGCCAGCAGCAGCATCGCCGTCAGCGTGTCGATGCCACGAAAGCACCGCAACCAGCCCACCGGCTCCCGATACGGCTCTGTGCTCGACACCGCCGCCAACTGCGCGTCCAGCTCGCCCAGCCGCGCATCGAGGTGGTCGATCGCCAGCAGGTAGTCCTCGACGACCACCCGGTCCGCCGGATGCGGCCAGTTCAGACCATCGACCCAGCGCCGGTGCGCCTGGGTCCACGCACGACCCGGGTAGTGCAACCCTCGTCGAAGCAGGAGCTTGCCGAGGCGGTGGCGGCACCGTTGCCGGTCCGCGCGGGCGTCATCACGAGCCCGGCACAGGTCGCGTACCGCCTCCTCGGCCGGCGTCGGCGCCTGCACCACCGTCAACAGCCCCGCCCGGTGCAGCTCCGCCAGCTTCCGCGCGTCCCGCCGGTCGGTCTTGATCCGCTCGCCCGGCTTGCGCGGAACCAGCGCCGGCGCGATCACCCGGCACTGCACCCGGCCGCGATCGAGCTGCCGCTGCAACGCATAGCCGCACGGTCCCGCTTCGTAGCAGCAGGCGACGCGGCCCGACACCGCCCGTTCCAGCTTCCGGCGCAGCCGGTCCACTGCACGGACCTCGTTCGGTACCGTCCACGTGACGGGCTCCGTCTTGTCCGGGGCCAACAGCGCTACGTGCAACTCAACCTTGTGTGCATCGATTCCCACGTAGGTGATAGGCTCGCTCACGACCGGCTCCCTTCGTCTGCGGCTCTGACGCCGCGTTCGGTGTCAACCCGCGAATCGTAGGCTGCCTCGGCCGCCTTGTCGCGTGCTCGCGCACGACGACGCCGTACGATTGCGAGCCGGTCATTCCATATCGTCTAGTGTCGGCCAGAAAACCCCCTCAGGCGGGTGGGAATTGCCGGGCAATCCGCCGCGCTCGTGGGCGTGATTTCGGCCTTTTTGGGTGGCGCCGGGCAGGGCCGCGGGGACATCCGGCCGTCAATCAAGGCCGCCCCCCGACGTTCAGAGACAGGAGACCCGCCAGCTCTCGACCCACAATCCGGTGGTCCGACACGCAAACCGTTCGTCAGGCGGCGCGTCGCAGTCGTTTGCGCTCCCGCTTCTGCAGGAGCAACCCGATGCGATGCAGGTTGGCGGCCAGTACCGACCGCGCAACCGCACGGGCAAAGCCGTCAGCACCATGGCTGCGGACACGGTCGAGCCCCCGATGCTCCAATCCGTTGATCGCCGACTCGATCGCCGGATGCGCACGCCGCGCCGACACGAACCACTCCTCCGATTCCCGCTCCCGGTTCGCCTTCGAGAGATAGCCGCTGCCCGGCAGGGCGTTGACGTCGAGCAAGGCGTCGAGTCTCACGCGGTTCGCGGGGCTGTGAAACCCTCGGTCGAAACTCCATGCCCGGAGCGACGGATACAATCCCTGCGCTTCCTCCACCATCGGCACCGCCACGTCCACATCCTCGCCCTTCCACAGGATCCGGTGGTGAAGGATGAACTGATATTGGTCCTCGATGAGGGCGACAGGAACCCCGAGTTCAACCGGCGTGCCCGCCTTGCCCTTCGAAACCCAGCGCGTGTGTTCCTTGAAGCTCGAGAAGACCTTCTCCCCGTGAGGAATCGTCTCATCCCGCAACAGACGGCGCTCGACCTGGTCGATCTGGCGCCGGGCATGCGCGACAAAGCCCTGGATGGATTCACAGGTGCTTGCCGCAACCCCCTTGTCCCGAAGCGTGTCGACGGTCGCGACCGCCCGCTCGACCAGTCCGCGGCAGCGCTCCAGCACGAACGAGTCACACCGCCCGCGCAATGGCTCTCCAGGCTTTTTGCGACCTTGTGGCCGCTCTCCACCACCAGCTGTCCCACCGCCGACAACAGATCCGGCGTTAACAACGATACGTTGTCCCGAACCGTCTGACACTCGTAATACGTCTCGTCGCCAAAGTCGCTGTGTCCCAGGAACGCTCGCACCTTCTCGTGATGGTTCGCAAGGTCGTGAAGACGGTCGGAGTCGCAGCCCAAGTCCCTGCTTGAGGACCCCCAACACGAGGATCGGCCACAAGGCCATCCCCGGACGCCCCACCGTATGGTCCACCTCCGGCTGAACATGCTCCTCCGGCAGCGCGAACAGCCGCGCCCGAAGCGCCTCGTCCGACCAGATGTGCTGAAGCCCCTTCAACACCGCCGGGATGTCGTCTCGCGACTTGGGGTCGAGCCAGATCTGCTCGACTGGCACCTCGCCGAGCCGGAACTGTCGTCTGTGAACGTCTCTCATGGCGGTCGATGTCGCGAAGATCTCGCTGGAAGGCGGCCGTCCCGTAGAATGAGGTAGTTGCGGTTTTCTGGCAGACACTAAGTAACTAAGGTTGACTAACAGCCCGTGGTGCAAGTCGGTGAGCAGGGATCGACATGAGGGATCCCGTGGTCTACACTGGCGGCTATGTCGATGGGGACGACTCGCGACGACGGGTCCCAACAGTCCATGTGGGTGTCGACGGCGGACCTGCCAAGGGGTGGGGGGCATCCGTTCTTCGATCGGCTGAACCGCATTCTCGACGCGGCCGGCTTCGATCCATTCGTTGTGGGGCTGTGTGCGCCGTTCTACGCGCGGATGGGGCGGCCGGGTCTGGCGCCGGGCCGATATTTCCGGCTGTTGCTCATCGGGTACTTCGAAGGACTGGACTCCGAGCGAGCCATCGCGTGGCGGACGGCGGACTCACTGAGCCTGCGGTCGTTCCTGCGCTTGGCGCCGCCCGCGTCGCCGCCTGACCACTCGACGATTTCGCGGACCCGGCCGCTTCTGAGCGTGGAGGTTCATCAGGCGGTCTTCAACTGGGTGCTGCAGCAGCTCGCTGACGCTGGGCTGTTTCGCGGCAAGACCGTGGGCATCGACGCGACGACGCTGGAAGCGAACGCGGCGTTGCGGAGCATCGTTCGGCGCGATACGGGCGAGGACTACACGGCGTTCCTGACGCGGCTGGCCGAGGCGTCGGGGATTGAGACGCCGACGCGCGCGGAGTTGGCGCGGTTCGATCGGTCTCGCAAGAAGAAGACATCGAACGCGGAGTGGAAGCATCCGCATGACCCGGATGCGCGCGTTGCGAAGATGCAAGGCCGAGCATGTGGTGGACCTGGAGAGCGGTGTGATCGCGGCGGTGTCGAGACCGGCGGGATGCGTCGGGTCCATCTTCGAGGGCATCCGAACATTCTGAAGCGGGTGCTCGTGCAGGTCGCCGGCTGCAACCTCGGGCTGCTGCTGCGACACCTGATCGGCGTCGGCACCCCGCGGAGCCTCCAGGGGCGGGCCGTGGGCCTGTTGTGCGCCTTGCTGGGGCGATTACGCGACCTCTGGAGCTCTCTGAAGCGATTCTTGGAGTCTTTCCCGCGAGTCTCGTCGCCGCCGGCCACTTTATGACGTCACGCGAGCATCCGCTCATCCCCGCGACTGTAGGCACTTCCGCCACGGGCTGCTAAGGGCCGCCCGATAGCTTACGGCGTGCCAACCATGTCACGTTATCTCGTCACCGGCGGCGCCGGGTTCATCGGGTCCCACGTGGTCGACGCCCTGGCTGCTCGCGGCCATGCGGTACGCGTCGTCGACGACCTGTCGACAGGCCGCCGCGAGAACCTCGCGGGCCATCCGGACACAGAGCTCATCACGGCCGACCTCGCCGAGCGGGGTGTGGCGCAAGCGGCAGTGGACGGTGTCGAGTACGCGATCCACCTCGCCGGGGCGCCGTCGCTCGTGCTGTCGATGCGCGAGCCGCGGCGCTCGCACCGGGCCAACGTCGAGGCCACGCACGAGCTGCTGCTCGCGGCGCGCGACGCCGCAGTGCGCCGGGTGGTCCTGGCCAGCTCGTCGTCGGTCTACGGCGAGTCGGAGACGCTGCCGAAGCACGAGCGGATGCCCCCGGCACCGCTCTCGCCGTACGCCCTGCAGAAGCTGATGGGCGAGCAGTACGCGGCGCTCTTCGGACGGCTGTACGGGCTCGAGACGGTGTCGTTGCGGTTCTTCAACGTGTTCGGGCCGCGGCAGCTCTTCGACTCGCCGTACTCCGGCGTCATCTCGGCCTTCGCGGCGACCCTGCTCGCGGGCCGGCCGGCGACGATTCACGGCGACGGAGAGCAGACCCGCGACTTCACCTACGTCGCCGACGCCGCGCGGGGCGTGCTGCTCGCGTGCACGGCCCCGGGCGCGGCAGGCCGGGCCGTCAACATCGCGCGCGGCGAGCGGGTGTCGGTGAACGCGCTGTACGCGGCGCTTCGCCGGGCGACGGGCGCAGCCGTCGGTGCTCGCCATGCCGCCGCGCGCCCGGGCGACATTCGTCATTCGCAGGCCGACGTGTCGCACGCGCGAGCTCTCCTCGGCTTCGTGCCAACGGTGTCGGTCGAGGAGGGGCTCCAGCGGACGGTCGAGTGGCAGCGGGAGCAGGTGATGGCCGTCCGGGACCCCACGCTAGCGGTGGCCGAGAGCGCAGGCAGCCGGGCGTCCACCTGACGCGGCCCGCGCGTCCGGGCCGATGCGCGCCGGGCCGGTCAGGGCTCGGCCTCGGGGCGCGCGATGCGCGCCGAGGTACGGCAAGGGTATTCGCGATGATGTCGAGAGAACCGACCATGACAGCAGTCAGCACGGTCCAGGATGCCGCTATCAAGACCCGATTCGGCATCGATTCGGAGCTGGAGGAGCGCGTCAAGGCGCAGGCGAGGACGTTCCAGACCGCCTATCGCCGCACCGTCGAGGAAGCCTGGAAGCTGGGTTGGGAGCTGCGCCAGGCCAAGAGCCAGGTTCGCCACGGGCAGTGGATTCCGTGGGTCGAGGAGAGGATTGGGTTGACGCCCCGCAGTGCGCAGAGACTGATGGCGCTCCATGAGGCGTACCCGGAAATGCGACAGGTGTCGCATTTGCGAAGCGTGTCCAGCGCGATGAGGGCGCTCCCCTCGGGACGGGAGTCCCAACGCGGGGATGAGGCCGAATCGGGGGCTGCTTCCGGCGCCGGCGCCTCGTTGCCGGGAGACAACCCGGAGCAGCCTCCGGCCGGAGGGGAAGGCGGCCCGGCTGACGGCCGCGTCGCGGCGGCGGCCCGGGAGCTGTCTCGTGTCGTCGAGCGGCTTGAGCCGATCCTGCACGCGAGACCGACCGGCTCGGCGATCGACCAGGAGTTCCCGGCCCTCTGCGAAGCGCTGCAGACCATCGTCTCGGCCCTGATCGGATACGCGGACTCCGCGGTGGGCGGTGAGGGCAGGTCGGCGAGAGAGTTCGTTTCGGCCCTCGAGGCGGCGGTCGCGAAGGCCCGCCAGGTCAGGGACTCGATGCTGGCGCAAGACACGCGGCTGCGTGCATCGAAGTGACCACGCGGAAGACGCGGCGCTACGCCTCGCGGCGAAGCAGGCGCAGCAGCCAGAGCACGGGCCGCAGCGGAACGTAGAGCCAGAAGAGCCGGTCAGGCAGGCTGGCGATCCGGTCGAAGTCGGCCGGCCGAACCAGCAATCGACGCATCTCGTAGAGGTTGAATCGGATCCCCCTTCCCACCAGGAACCGCCCCGCTCGTATCGCCGCCTTGCGCGCAATCGTGTGGCGCAGCTCGGGGCGTCGCGTCCAGGTGTAGCGGGACAGGTCGGCCACCAGCCTGATGCGCCGACGGCGCTGAAGGGCGCCGGCGGTGGCTGTCGTTTCGACATGCAGCGCTTCCCGGCAGAGAAGCAGCGCGGGTCCGACCGCGCCGGCCAGTCCCTGGCGCAATGCCCGTGCGACCGCGCGCCCGGCCGCGTCGTCGCCCATCGAGCGGACGAGCATGGCAAAGTCGCACACCCACTTCAGCCGCTCCCAGCCGTGCAGCGAGCCGTGGCAGGCCAGGTACAGGAGCTGGTCGGCGTCGCCCGGTGTCCGGAACGTTTCTCCGGCAATCTCGACGGTCGCCGCGTTCGCCTCGAGGGCGGCGAACGGCGGGTCGAACAGGAACGTGTTTCCGAACAGGCTTCGATGGAGCTCGACCTTCGCGCCGCATCCGGTGAAGACGTGCTGGTTCAGCACCCTGTCAGCCCAGCGCAGCCGGGCAGGGCTGTCGGTCTCGGCGGGCAACGTACGGCGCCAGCCCAGGTCGCGCAGAGCCCGGCCGGCCGCGGCGAAGGCGTCCGGGGGCACCAGCAGGTCGACGTCGACGGAGCTCTTGGCGAACGGGCTCCCGTAGACGCGCTGGCCGAGCGGCAGACCCTTGAGGACCAGCGCCGGAATGCCGCGCTCGGCGAGGCCGGCGGTCGTCCGCCGCATCGCGGCGAGCTGGCGCATGCCGCGCCGGACACCTTGTCGGCGCTGGCGCGCGAGGTCTCGTTCGACGACGGCGTCGAGCATCGGCACGTCGCAGGACCGGACGGCGCGGAGGAGCAGCGCGACGACGCGGTGACGTGTCGCCAGGTCGGCGACGGCGCGCCAGTCGGCCACGCGCGACAGCGCGTCCCGGTCTCGCGTCGCGTCTCCCGTCGCCAGGGCGAGACGCAGCCCGGCCGACAACGCCTCGACGGGCGGCGGCTCCGCATCGGCCGGGGCTCTGCGCATCGGGTGATGTTAGCCTGCGCCCCGTGTCCGCGCGGTACCGAACACCGGGTGGCGGGCGGGGTCGGCGGGTGCGACCGGCGATGACGTTCCCGCGCCGATCGAGGCGGTCGGAAGGCGCGGGCCGTCGGTGCGCGGCTCGCCTGCGCGCGCAGGCGGTGTGCATGACGGCCAGGTACTCGGGCTTCGGACCCGACTACGACGTCCGACGAGGTCGTTCCGGGCTGGCCAGCGCCAGGACGGTCGCGTCGATGCCCAGCACGCGCCGAACGTAGCGCCAGCCCCACAGGCAGCCGAACGCCGTCACGCCGCTCGTCACCGTCGCCGCGCCGATCATGCCCCCGTGCGCGATCGCGAGGCAGCTCAACGGCGCCTTCACGCCCAGCATGACCGCGGTGATTCGCAGGTTGGCACGCTGATGGTCGTCATGTTCATGACGGCGTGGACGAGGGCGGTGGACGCACTGACAAAGTACCCGGCGGCCAGCACGACCAGCACCGCGGCGCCGCCGGCGAACTCGTCGCCGAACTGACGCAGGAGGACCGAGCGGGCGGGGACCAGCGCGCAGCCGGCCGCCACCGCGAACACCGTCGCCCAGGCCGACGCCGCGGTGACCGCGCGCTGCAGGGCCGGCCGGTCCCCCCGGGCATGCGCGGCCGCGATGCGCGGTCGCGCGGCCGCCTGGCTGGCGTGGGTGCCGAAGGCGACGAGCTCGGCGAGCCGGTTCGCGACGCCGTACACGCCCGCCTCGGCCATGCCGAGGAGCAGGCCGACGAGGATGACGTCGAGGCTGGTCGCCAGCAGCCGCAGGCCGCCCTCGCTCCACAGCGGCAGCGACGCCCGCAGCCACGCCTGCCGGTCGTAGCGGGCCTCGACGCCGGGGGGCGGCCCCGACCGGCGGGGCAGCAGCGCCATGGCGACCACGGCGGCGGCGGCGAGCGACGCCAGGTGGAGCGCCATCGCATCGTCGCTGCCCAGGGGCCTGCCGGGGCGCCAGAACAGCAGCGCGGCCAGACCCGCCATGAAGGCCGGCCGCACGATGCCGTCGGGCAGCTGACCGAGGACGACGCGATGGAGCCCGACGAGCCGGGCCTCGGTGAGCCGCAGCAGGGCCAGGACGGGCAGGGCGCAGCATGCCAGCCGGATGGTGGGGACGAGGGAGGCTTCAGGAAGGCCCCGGCCGAGCGCCGCGAGCAGGGCGACGGCGAGGCCCAGCAGGCAGGCCAGACCCCAGCACCGACCGGCGGCTCCAGCGGGCCAGCCCCTCGAGGAGGGGCCAGGCGGCCTGCGCCCGGTACGCGGCCACGTACTTGACGAGGGACACGTCGAGGCCCAGGGTCGCGACCATCACCATGACCCCCAGCCACGTCAGCACGTAGCTGTAGGCGCCGTAGTTCGTCCGCGCCCGCCAGCCTGGCCAGCAGCGCGTGCAGCCCGAACGCGGCCCCGGCGCCCGCAATCCTCACCGCGAGGCTGCCGCTCAGGGCGGGGGCGAGCGGCGAGCGGAGCAGGTGTCGCAGACTGTTCACGTCGGGTGCCTGCCGCTCGTCAGGCGGAGGCCCTGGCAGGGGGGCGTCGGTGCTCGGGGAGGTCACCGGCGCGCCGGGGCGCCAGCTCTCGCCACGTGCCGGTGGCGGCGACGCGGCCGGCTTCCAGCAGGACCACGCGATCGGCCGCCTCCATCACCGACGGCCGGTGCGTCACCGCGACGATCGTCGTACGGTCGCGCAACGCGCGGAGCGCCGCAAGGACCTGCCGTTCCGACTCGGCATCGAGCTGGCTGGTGGCCTCGTCGAGCAGCAGCAGGGCAGGCTCGCGGAGGAGGGCTCGCGCGAGGACGATACGCTGGCGCTCGCCCCCGGACAACCGGGCGCCCCGGTCGCCCGCGACGGTGTCCAGCCCGTCCGGCAGGGCGGCGACGAAACCGGCCGCGGCCGCGCCCCGCAACGCGCGCCGCAGCTCGGCTTCGGTCGCTTCCGGCCGAGCCCGGAGCAGGTTCATCCGGATGGTCTCGTGCAGCAGGCAGGGATCCTGCGGCACGTAGGCGACCGAACGCCGCCAGCCCGTCCGGGCGGGGCCGGCGAGCCGCGCGCCGTCCACGCGGATCTCGCCCCGGTCCGGCTCGAGAAGGCCGAGCAGCAGATCCGTCAGGGTGCTCTTGCCGGCGCCCGACGGTCCCGTGACGGCGACGAGGGTGTGCGCGGGAACGACGAGGTCGATCTCGGCCAGCGCCGCCCGGCCGCCCGGCCGGCGGTCGTAGCAAAACGACACCCCGTGCACCGTCAGCTCGCGCAGCAGGGGCACCCGCGGCGCACCGGGGACCGCGGCCGGCTCCGCCGCGTCGAGCAGCGCGCGCTCCATCTCGACCGCGTTCAGCCACGCGGGCAGCGCGTGCGCGAGCCGCTGCCCCTCCTGCTGCAGCCGCCGCACCGCCGGCAGGACGCGCATGGCGATGAGCGCCATCACCAGCAGCTCCGGCGCGCCCAGGTCGGCGTGGCGCACCGCGAGCCACGCGAGGGCGGCGAGGGTCGCGGCCGAGCCCACGTGGAAGGCCGACTGCGCGGCGGCGTCGGTGCGCGTGAACGCCAGCTGCTGCCGCCGCATCTCGGCGAGGGCGGCGCTGAACTCCGCGACGTGCCGCGCCTCGGCCGCGTCGCCCTTGGCCTGTTTCAGGCCGTCGAGGAACCCGGTCATGGCGGCGTGCACCGCCCGCCCGCCGGCCGTGAGCCGCCGCCCCAGCCCCCGGGAGCGCCGCACGAGCGGCCGGCCCGCGGTCAACAGCCCCCCGCCCAGGAGCAGCATCCCCAGGGTGACGGGCAGCGAGATGGCCGCGGCCAGGACGAGCTGCGCCACGACGAGGGTGCCGTTGATGGCGGCCTGCAGGATGCACATGACCCCTTGTGCGGCCCGGTTCACGTCGTGCGTCAGCACGTGCAGCAGGTCGGATCGCCGCTGTCGCACCACGAACCGCCACCCGGCGTGGGCGGTGGCGCTGTACAGGCGTTCGCGGAGCCGGTCGATGAACCCGTGCCGCATCATCGCCATCTGCGTCTGGCGCTGCCAGGCGACGGTCGAGCGCACGGCAACGAGCAGCACGAAAGCGCAGAGCAGGACCGGCAGCGTCAGGGTGACCCCCAGCGCCGCCGCGCCTGCCGCGAGGAAGTCGCGGACGGGGCTCGCGCCGGCCTCCGCGGCGCCGAGGCCGGCGACCGACAGGAATGGAATGAGCAGCGCGATGCCGAACGCGTCGGTGACCCCCGAGACCAGCAGCAACCCGGCAACCACGAGGGAACGCCGTGGCGCACCGAGAAACAGGGCGCGGGCCAGCGAGCCGCCGCCCCTGAACACCCCCCCTGCGCGGGGCCGGGAGGCGCCGGCCGTCATGGCGAGGCGGAACGTCGGCGGCGGGTGGTCCCCGCAGCGACAGGCGTCGAGCCCAGCAGCGGGACGAAGGCCCCCGCCTGCCGGGCGCCCATGACCGGCTCGCCTTCCACGGTCAGCCAGGCGTGATAGGCGTTGGGGCGGTCGGGCTCGGTGCGCCGGGCGCCGAACACCAAGCGGCTGCACACGCCTCGCCGCCGCAGCATCCACTGCATCGCCATCGCCCGCGGCAGGCAGGCCGCGTCGAACGGGAGCCGCCGCGCAACCCTGCGGACCATCCGGCCGACCGCGCGAGTCGGCCTTCGCCAGCCCGGAGGGTCGGGGGCCTCCGCAAAGGACCCGTTCAGTCTGCCGCGCCAACGGCGCATCGGAATGTGCCGAACGAGCACGTACGCCAACGTCAACCACGCCGTGGCCTCCAGGGCCACCGCCTGTTGCCGCAGCGGCAGACGCAGGAACGAAGAGAACAACTGCATCACCGCTCCGGACCGCGCACCTCGACAACTCCCAGCTGGGCCACCTGTTCCAGGAACTTCAGCACGTCCTGGCGGCAGTCCTTCAGGGTGACGTCGTACTCGCGAACCAGCACCTCGCACACCTGCGTCACCGACCGTTCGACGTCGAGCAGGTTCCAGATGCGGGTACCCACGGAATCAAACTCGTAGTAGTTTCCCTTGTCCGGATCCATCATCACCACCGTGTCATCGAGATCGGTGAAGATGATCTCCGCATTGCGTTGCACGAGACTCCCAAGCGCCACGTTCATGTTCCGGTCTCCGAATGGGACGGGCCGGCCGATGCAGGCTGCAATTCAGCCTGACCGGCTGGTGCAGGCGCCGATCTTATCTCCATGGTGAGCGACCTGTCACTCCCGCCGAGGAAGGTTCAATCCGGTATCCGGGGCCGACTGAGTAGCGGCAACATGAAAGCCGGAGGTGCTCGGGATGTCCCAGCGGGCCAAGATCCGCCACCTGCATCCGGCGGAGGGTGTGCCGAGAAGGAGATCGCGCGGCGGTTGAAGCTGGACGCGAAGACGGTGCGTCGGGCGCTCAGCCGGCCGACGCCGCCGGTGCGGATGGAAGAAGATCCGGCCGCGCGCCGACCTGTCCTCAGGCGTCCAACCTCCGGCCAGCGCCACCGCCGCGGCTCAGAAACATCTCCGCCTCTCGGAGATAACCGAAGCGTTCCATGACGGGCGCGTGCGCGTCCACGATCGAGCGCACCTGGACCGGGGTCAGCTCGTTCCGCCAGCCCCCCGCCTGCCCTGCCCGGAAGAACGACGGGGCCGTCGGCTGCCGCTCGCAGAACCCCTGTGCCTGCTCCTGGGCCCGCAGAAGGTCGAAGCGGGCATGTTCGATGGCCCGCGCGAGCCGATCCGCGTTCCATTCCAACCCGCCGCGCCGGACGACGGCGCCGAAGGCGGCGGCCGGATCCTCCAGCATGTCCTCGTACCGCACCGTCAGCACGGGCAGGTCCGCGTCCAGCCAGCTCGAGACGTGCCCGCTCCACGTCGACCATACTTCGGGAAGATTCAGCCCGAGGAGGCAACGCCGGCGCGGACCGGAGTTCCGAGGTCCGTTCATCATCCCGACGACGCGGTCGATGGGGCATTGCTGGTGGTGCGCCAACGAAGGCGCCACGTCGAGCGGATTGCGGACCAGGTAGATTGCGGCGGCTGTCGCTTTTCGCGGGAAAAGCGGACCGGCGGCCGTCTGGACGCAAGCGTCGTGGACCTTGACAAACGTGGGCCGCGGCCACTCTGCCGCCAGCAACTCGTGCAGCAACGGCCGGAGCCGCAGTATCTCGTCAGTGGTCAGGTCGGAAGAAGTCAGGCCGACGTAGTCGTCGAACAGCTCCCGACTGATGACCACGGCTCCGCCGGTCAGCGCGTTGATCGACGCCGGTCCGCCGTCCGCTTGCTGGTAGTTCGTGAGGACTGCCCGCAGCCAGGTGTTGCCCGACTTCGGATAGGAGGCGAGCCAGACGATAGACACCCAACCACCACTCGACGCCGGAAACGCGCCCTGCCTTGGACAAGTCGCCGACGTGCCGGGGAAAAACAACGCGCGATCAACGTGGTCGTCGAACCCCTGGAACCAAGGATAACGGACCGAAGGGGTCGACGCGCTCCCGAAACCGCAGCCCAACTAGCGGCGTTCCCTGCACCGAACCCGCCTCAACTAGTTGGGTGGTAGAACATGGTTTCCCGGGTAGCCCAGTCATAGGCGTTGCCAGCAGTAGCGGTCTTTGAAACGGACAGCGCCCTGACGGTTGGCATGACCCACGGCTTCTTCCGCTCGGCCGGCGCGCGGTCGAGAGGCTTACCCAACGAACTGTTATCCTCGGATTCCACGCACATACTCTATCCTCCAAACGAAGAGCTTGTCAAACAGACTCTCATTCGCGGCCGGCGCCCGCTACGGAAGGCGACGAAAGGCCGGGCCTCGTGCGCCCGGTGGTCTCCAGGTGGTGCTCGATGCGGTGCACGAGGCTGTCAGGGTCGGGAAGCAAGCGGCCGGAGGGCCGTCTCAGGTACGCGAGCGGCACACGCGCGGCCAGCGCGGTAGCCGTGCGAAAATGCGACGCCCGAGACGTACGACCACGCACGTACCGCTTGCGATAGGTGCAGCTGAGCAGCCGCTCGAAGGCGGCGGCGGGTGTTCGCGACGCGATGTCGACCACGCCTCGATTATGCGGGAAGAGCACGAAGATGGCCCGAACGGGAAGCGGGTGCCGGGAAAAATGCCCGACCGGCACAAAATGCTTGCCGAGCCCGTCCCGGACCCTGGCCTGTGCCCGACCCTGCCAGGCCAGACAATCCAGCGCGTCCTCCCAGAGGCGGAGACAGGGGAAGGCAGGTAGCGCCGTCGGACGACCGTCGGTACCGAGAACGACAGCGGTCACGTCGTCGGCGACCAGCGGATATCCGCGCTCCACGAACGCGGCGGCGAGGGTGGACTTGCCGTGGCCGGAAGCGCCTGCGAAGAGAACCGCCCCGGTGGGGGTCGCGACCGCGCTCGCGTGAAGCGTCAGCATGCCGCGCTGCTGCAGGCAGGCGGCCAGCACGGAGCCGAGCAGGAACGTCCGGACGGTCGCATCGTCGCCGGCGGGGTCGACGACAATCTCGCGGCCGTCCCTGGCCGCATAGCGCGCCACGGCGTCCACGTTCAGCGTGAACAGATCGGGCCGGCTGCTCCAGAGCCCGCACGCGGCGTCGCCGGCGTCCATCTCTGGCACGGAGCCCAGGCGAATGACCACATCGGGCTCGCGTTCCCCGGCGGCTGGTACGAACGGGAGCACGATTTGCGATCGGAAGCGCAGTCCGTAGGCGAGGTATTCAGGGGGTACCGGAGCGCCGAGCGAGCCGGTGTCCTCCAGCAAAACCCGCCGCCGGGGCGCTGTCCGGACTCCTGGCGTGGCGGCCATGGTTGACATGGGAAGGGTAGCGCGTTTCCCGACCGGGATGTGAGAGTCTTGCAGATGCCGGGCCGGTGTGTCAACTTGGTGGCGGCCACGGCATCGCCATGGCATGGCCATCGGGGCTGCGGGCAATCGATGGGAATCGAGGCAATCGATGAGAATTGCAGTGGTTGGGGGAGGAAGCGCCGGCTTCCTCGCGGCAGCTATGGTCTCGCGAAGGGCACCCCACCACGCGCTCTGCCACATCTACGATTCTCTGATCCCGCCCATCGGAGTCGGCGAGGGAACGCTTCTGAACATGCCGACGGAGCTGTGCTCGCTGAGCGGCCTGGAGCAGGCCGCCGTTCAGCGGGGCCTGGAGGCAACCCGCAAGTACGGCGTCCTCTTTCAGGGCTGGGGGCGCAGCAATCCCGAGTTCATCCATCATTTCTTTCCCATCGATCGGGCCCATGGCTACCATCTCTCGACGGAGAGGCTCGTTGAATTCCTGGGCGAGTACATCCGGGCGCGAACCGTGGACGCGCGGGTCACGACGATCGCGCGCGTCGACAACACGATGGAGGTCGGTTTCGAGGGCCTGCCGCCGGAACGCTTCGATTTCGTCATCGACGCCCGGGGCTTCCCCCGAGAGCTCGATAGACGGCAACACCTCCTCGTGCCGTTCATCCCCACAAACGCGGCGATCATTCGCCGGGGGCCGGCGACGGCGCAAGACGTCAACCACACGTACACGAGGAGCGTGGCGCGTCCGAACGGGTGGGTCTTCGTCATCCCGCTCGCCGGTCACACGTCGTACGGCTACATATACAATCGGGACATCACGAGCGTCGAGGAGGCAGAGAGCGACTTCGACGCGTTCATGTCGGAAGACGGTGTGCGGGGATTCGTCCACCGCGCGGTGACACCCTTCCCCAACTACATACACCGACACATCTACGACGGCCTTCTGGCCAGGATCGGGAATGCCGCCGGCTTCATGGAGCCCCTTGAAGCATCGGCGCTCGCGCTGGTCCTCATTCAGATTCACAGCGTACTTGACCACCGCCTGTCGGAAGCGTCCGACCGGATGGAGGCGTGCGCGAAGCTGACCAACGATTTCCTTGTCCGCCTCGCGTGGCGATTCGGTCTCTTCCTTTCCTGGCACTACAGTCGGGGGTCGACATATGACAGCCGGTTCTGGAGATTCGCCCGGGATGAAGCCTGGCCGCGGCGAGTCGATCAGGCTCCGGATTCGCCGGTCGATGCCGCGACGGAAGCGCGCCGATTCGAGGACCTGGTCGATGACACCACGGGACCAGACCCAGGACGGAGGTCGGGCTCGTCAGCAACGTCCTATGCGGTGTTCCGACGCGTGAGCTTTCGTAACGTGGGTGCGGGGCTGGGGTACGTCGAAGCTGCCCCGGAGACGGGGTGGTGGCTTCCGAAGGCGGCTCGGAACGGAATGGAGGACTCATTCCTCACACGGAGGCGACGGTGACCGGTCACGGACGGAAACGACCCCATCGACGGCGAGCTTCGCGAGGAGCAGGCGCACCTGCTCCCTGTTCATCTGTCCACGCACGTCGGCGCATAGCGCGCCGAATGTCAGCGGGGCGCCCCGCAGCAGTGAATCGAGCAGCCGGGGCGAAGCGCCGTGTCCGACCCGCGACTGTCAAGTGCACGCGGTTGCGGCCGTCCTCGGAGCGCTCCACCGGCTCGAGAGGCGAAAGCGATGACATCGGATGTCGTGGGCCAGGCGGTGGCGCGGGAAGGGTCATCTTCGGGTATCTGTCTGGCTGTGGTGGCGACCGAGAGTTTCCTGCCCGGCGCGCTGACCACCGTTGGCTCGTTTCTCCAACAGCATCCGGGCTTCGGCGGCGACATCGTGGTCATCCACGACGGCCTCTCCCGGGAGTCTCGCGGCTACCTGGAGGCGCTGTCCGACCGGGTACGGTTCGAGGCTGTTTCTGGGGCGTTGCGGGGTCGGCTGGAGCTTCTGCCGCCCAGCTTCCACACGTTTTCGGGACGACAGGCGCGGCTGTATACCCTCGAAGCGTTTCGGTTGACCGGGTACCGCAAGGTGCTGTTGTGCGATGCCGATCTGCTGTTCCGGCAGCCGATCGGCGATCTGCTCGAGGCGGAGGGGGAGCTGGTCTGTTGCGGCGACTGGGCTCGTCTCCGGGGACTGTCCCGCGATCCGGCCACCTTCGCGTTCGTCGACCCGCATGCCGAGGGCGCGCTGGAGGGGACGTTCAACTCCGGGTTCATGCTGATTGACAAGTGCTTGATCGGTGAACGCCCCTATGGGGATCTCTTGGCCCTGGTGGCGCCCGAGACCTGGTGCAGGGAGACGCCGGAAACGACGACGGACCAACTTGTACTGAACCGCTACTTCGCCTGCAGGCTGACGCCCACGCTCGTCAGCTGGACGTACAACTACCTGCTTCGACACCGGGCCAGGATCAGGGCGCGGGAGGGTTTGTCGTGGCGGGGGCCAAGGTGCTGCACTTCAACCTGTCCCCGAAGCCGTGGATGTCGCAGACTCTGATCAAGAAACCAGTGCAGAAGCTGCCGCTGGCGATGGTCCCGGCCTTCAGGATCTGGCACGACGCCTGGTTGGACTGCCTGACGGCCGGGGTACTGCGGGCCCGACGTAGGCGGGCGCAAGCAGATTCTGCGGTGCCGGTCGGTGGGGGCTGACGCCCCCGAGAGCCCGGGCGGGATTTCAGTAGTCGAGGAGCCGGAGCGCGTTGTATAAGGGGCCCGGTCCCCCCGGTCGGGTCGGGGGAGTTTGGTGCGCTCTCAACGCCTGCATCAGACGCGGCATGTCCAGGTAGCGACTCCGGAGCTGGAGGGCGGACCGGTCTTCGAGAACCGTGCGCACCACCGGCAGGGCTCCAGCGAGCGCGGCGCTCAGCGCTCGGTGCCGCGACGGGTCGTGCTTGCTCAGGTTCCAGCAGACCTGGGGCGGCAACAGGGGGGCCAGGGCCCGTCGCAGCAGCCAGCGGCTCCAGCGGCCGCGGCGGAACTGCTCGGGCGGCAGGCCGAGCGCGAATTCGAGCACCCGGCGATCCAGCAGCGGATAGCGGTACTCGATGCCGTGGCGCGCGCCGCCCGCCGCCCAGCCCTCGATGCGGGCGGCGAGGTGGCCGGTTTGCAACAGGTGAAGTTGGAGGCGCCGTACGCCGACGCGCGGGAGCGGAGTGGCGGGCAGGGGCCGCACGCGGCGGGCGAAGGCGGGGTGGATGAGGCTACGGTTACGCTGGGGCCACGTGCCGAGCCTTAGCGCCCGCACAGCTCGCGCTGCCGGCGGCGACGCCAGGGGAAGGGCGACACTGGACACGATGCTCGCGAACGGGTGCCCGCTGCTCTCGCCGATCTCGCGCCAGAGCCTGCCTATGCGCCCGCTCAACAGCAGTTCCGCGTGAAAGCCACGTCCGTTGAAGGAGATGCCCTCGTCGCCGCCCCATCCTGACAGGATCACCCGCACACCGAGCGCGGCGGCGTGGCGCCGTGCGGGCTCTTCGTTGGGGTGAATGTCGGGATCGAGCGTCGCGTCCGCGCGGAGGTAGGCGACGAGGTCGTCGATTCCGGGCGGACAGTAGAACAACGGCAATCCTTCCTGCCGGGCCACTGCCTCGATCAGGCCGTGCTCGTCGGTCTCGGGTGCGTTGCTCGCCCCCCCGCGGGGCATCGGTTGCCAACTGAAGGCGGACGGTGCGGGACGCCCGCCGCTCTGCAGCGCGCGGGCGGTCAGGACGGCGACGCTGGAGGAATCCAGGCCGCCGCTGAGGTGCACGCCCACCGGATAGGGTCCACGCACCCGGTCCGCTACCGCCCTGCCGCAGGTCTCCAGCAACCCCTCCGCAAGGCTGTCGCCGTCGCCGGGCGGGGCCGCCGGTACGTTCTCGGGACGCCACCAGCGTTCGAGCCGCGCCGCGTCGGTCTTCACGAGGAGCAGGTGCCCGGGCGGGAGCCGCCGGACATCGCGGTAGAAGGTACGAGCGCCGAAAGAACGCGCCCGGTGGGTGAGGAGAGTGGCGACCGCCTCCTCGTCCAGATTCTCGGAGACGTCCGGAGCGGCGAGCACCGCGCGAACACTGCTGGCGAACACGAGGTGCTCGGCCGTCAGGCTGTAGTAGAAGGAACGGGCACCGATGTGATCGCGGGCGCAGAACAGGGTCCGGCGCCGCATGTCCCATATTGCGAAGGCGTAGGCTCCGAGCAGGTGGTCCGGACATTCGGTGCCCCAGCGTCGGTACGCACGCAGTATCAGCGCAACGTCCGGCAGGCGCGCGCGTTCGGGGCCGGGTACATCGAGGCAGTCGCACAGCGATTCGCGGTCGTCGACGCGGGCGGCGGCAATTGCCACAAGGCCGGCATCGCGGTCAACGAGGGGCGCGCTCGCCGCACGGCCCTCGGTCGCGACCGCTTCGCCGCGGCAGCCCAGCCCCGCCGACCCGTCCACCGACACCGCCGTGACGTCGGTCGCGCGGCCCGGCAGCGCCGCGAGCACGGCGTCGAGGTCGGAGACCGGGCCGCCCGTGCGCCGGAAGATTCCGCAGATGGTGTTCATCTCGCCCTTGTCTCGGGTTGCCGGACGGCAAACGCGCGCCATAAGGACGGGGCCGGATGGTCGAGCGGCGGCTTTACGCCGATCCTGCCTCTCTGGTCATGGCTCGAAGCGCCGCCAGCACGTCCGGTGCGAGGCACTCGATTCCATTGGAAGGGATGCTCCTCAACGGCGATTCCTCGTCGAACCCCTTGCGCGCCCGCTCGGCAAGTGCTGCGGCACGCGCGTTCCGGGGGGCAGTCCGCTTCCAGAACTGCCACAACCCGAACCACACGAAGGTCGCGTGCACGAAGGTCAGCAACGGCAAGCGGCGACCCGTCCAGGGCGATACGGCGTGTACTCGGCAACCGTTGAGGTCCCTCGAGAACAAGGTGTCGACAAGGCTCACCTTGCTGACAAGCGCATGAACTGCTTCATGCACCAGCGCGTCGGCGACCGTCTCGGTGTCCCAGCGCCCCGAATCGAGATTTCCCAGTCCCGCCATGCCCGGCAGAGTCGAACAGGAAACGGACATCTTCTCCCGGGGCGGCGTACGGACCGGCACCGCCACCTTCAGACAAGCGTCCAGCATGGCGATCGCGGGTTCGCATGTGGACTCGATCAATCCCAACGCGGTGGACAGGCGCGACAGAGCCTCGCGAAACCCGGCAGGCGCAAGCGTCGCCGTAGGCAACTCGCCGAATACCGTCGCGTGGAACGGACTGTAGCCGTCAATGACGGTTCGCCTGAGAACGGGCGCTACCGTTCGGCGGACCGAGCGACCGGAGGCAGTCATCCCGGATTCGCCGGCTGCCGCCCTACCGATGCAAACATCCCCAAGCGCGCTCCAGCCGGCGGTCTGCCGAGGCTCGATGGTTGAGCGATCCGCCAAGTAGTTTTCGACGGCACAGAATCGTTCCAGTGCTTCACGAATCTCGTCAGGAGACCGTTTGGACTCATGGAATACGAGACGATAGACCTCGGGCGCGAGCTCGACGCGGTGCCTCGTCTCCGCCGGCGCGGCCGCCAACGCTCGGCATGGTCGGCTTCCGGCCCCGCATATGGACCGGATGCCCAGCCTGACAACCGCCGCGTGAAGCCCATTGAGCGAACGGAATAGCGCGGCCTCGTTTCGCCGCCACCGCAGGATCTCGGGGAGCGCCTGGAAGAAGCGGGTACGCCCATTCACGCCGACCCTTCCCGTGCCGATTGACGTGACCATCCGTGAACCCCTGTCCGGTGTCCCGTGCGGGCCGGCACGCGTGCGAGAACAGCTCCCGGCATGGGCAGCTTTCCGCGGCCGATCCACTAGTAGAGTGCCGCAGGCATGGCCACGTTTCCACCGCCCAAGAGCGACACGTGTCGCTTTTGCAGAAGTGGACAATGCTCGTGGATCGTGGCACCGTAGACAACGTCGCCAGTCTGTCACAGACGCGAGGCGTCCATCAAGATGGAAGGAGCGCGGCGGGATTCCGGAGTGGTTGCGCATCCCGGCGAGTGCTTGCCATGGCTTCCGCAACCCGGTACCAGGACGCGCAGGGGTGGCCGCCGGCGAAGCCGGTGAGCAAGCCGGCGACAGTGCGCCGCCTCGGCAGGGTCGACCCGAGCGCGCTGGCGGCGGTGGTCGGCCGCCTGTCGGACGAGGCTTGGCGGCGTGAAGACAGCGCCAAGGAGAACGATTTCGGCTGCTTTCACCATACGCGGCACGTCGTCTTCCGATTCATTGCCCGCAACCTGGATCCCGGGAACTTCTATTCGAATACGGGCTGGCGCGTGTGGCGCAGGTGGCTCGAGCCCCTGATGGACCGCGCCGCGGGCGCCTACGGCTTCCGCCAGCCGGTGTTTCCCAAGGCCATGCTGGCTCGGCTCGAGGCGGGGCAGCGAATCGACATGCACAAGGACGGCGAGGGGTCTCACCCGCTCGTCCACAAGATCCACATTCCGCTGCAGACCAACCCGCGGGCGGTGCTGGTCGTCGACGGCGTCCGGGTCCATCTGGCCTCCGGCTACGCCTGGGAGGTCAACAACCTCGTCCCGCATGGAGCATTCAACGGGGGCGACCGCGACCGCATCCACTTTATCTTCGAAGTCTTCGAGGGCGCCGGTCGGCAGACGGTCGACACGGACTGATGGTCCGACCCCGGAATCGTCGGGGACTCTCACGGACCGCCAGCTATTCCGGGAGCAGCCCGTAGCCGAAGTAGTCCAACACGTCTTGGCGCTCACGGAACACCCGGCTGAACGCCGCGATCTGGCGGGGTTCGAGGCGCGCGATCTGCCGGGCGTTCATGTTCGTGAGCATCTCGTCGTACCGGCCCTTGACCGGCAGGCGCTGCCGCAGGTCCAGGTCGTCGAGCTCCGGAACCAGAGCCGCGATCCGGCGGGCCGTCTCGCCGGGCTCGGCGCACATCGTCTCGTACGTGAAGAACACCGCGTCGGCCCGGCGCGCCTCTACGTTGCGCCGTTGCCCCTCGAGACATGCTACGACGTGCCGCGCCGAGCTCTCCGCCAGCTCCAGAGGAGGCAGGCTGCCCCGCATGTAGCGGCAGATGCCCTCGCAGACCGCATAGGGGTCGCGCACCGTGAACACGAACCTGGCGTTCACGAAGTGCCGCGCCAGCTCGTCGACGAGCAGCAGGTACCACGGGGTCTTGGCGACGAACACCGATGCCCGCGGGTCCCGCGCGTAGGCCTGGAAGTACCACGCCCGGCGGTTGCGCGGCCAGTCATGGGCGCCCGGGTCGGTCAGGCGGTCGCGCGACGCGCGGGTCGCGGCCCACATCAGCTTGAAGTCGGCGGCGGGAGCCGAGCCCACGTATCCCAGCATCTTCTGCCCTTCCCGCGGCAGGTTCCAGGTGGCTCGGCAGGTCGCCAGCACCTGCTGCAGGAAGGTCGATCCGCTGTTGTTGGGGCAGATGACGAACAGATGCGTCCGGATTGTCCGTTCCAGCTCGCGCCCCGCGCCGTACACGAAGGCTGCGCTTCCCGGACTCATCGGTGTCCGTCCAGCAACTCGTGCCCTGGCCGCGCGGCGCGGCGCTCGTCGCCGGCAGCTTCGTGCGGGACCGAAACGTGGACACCACGCTTGCGCGTTGCACGGAGCATCAGACCGGAGCCCGTAGACGAGTAACGTCGAAGCACGCCCATTATGCCACGTGCCGAAGACGAGCCAATGGCCGCCGCACGCGCGGTCAGCCCCGCCGGCGTCGTTCCCGCGGCCCGAGGAGCCGCCCGCCGAAGATTGTCGAAACGACCCACGATCGCGCGGCACGAAACAGCGCCGCGACCGCAAGCGGGCCGAGAAACAGCCGCGGCCGCAAGCGGGCAAGGTCCGCGATGAAGCGGAGGATCCTCATCTCCTCGTTGCGGCCGCCCAGGCGCGGATTGAAGATCAGAACCCGACGTCGGTCGATGCGCCGGACGTCGTGCGCCCGCGTGACGAGTCGATAGTCGATCGCCTCGATGGTCAAGTCGAGCGCGCGGCAGACGCCCTGATTGCCGTTCACGGCACGGGCGTGCTTCCAGCGCATGCCGTGGTCGAGCAGGATGTGATTCAACGCCTTCTGGTCGGAGCGGACGGACTTCGCGATCCATCGGTCCACGAGCCTCCGGGTCGCTGCATTGGAGTGAATGATGGAGAACCCGCAGCACAGGGAGAATCCCCACGCCGCGGCGGCCTCGCGGGGCCACATGTACGGAGTGACGGATATCTGTACGTCGAAACGCCGGTCCGTCAGGTCGAGCGTCCGTCTCGAGAGCCAGAGTGCATCGAGGTCCGTGGATACGACATCGAGACCGCGGTCCAGCAATGCCTTCAACACGTGAAGCCGGCGCACCGTCACGCTGCCGGCCCCGGCTTTCATCGGATGCACGACCAGCGGCTGGCCGCGGGACGCGCGGGCGTGCATCGCGGAGAGTGCTCTCCGGCCGATGGCGACGACGTGCACCGGCCACCCGATACCCGTATCGCGGTAGTACCGAAACCAGAGATCGAACATGCGCAGGCAACGCCGGTCGGTTGTCGTGAGGACGGCGTAGCCGTCGGGCGCGGCGCCCCCGTTCCCTCGGACCGCGGCCGGGCCGTCCACCCATATTCCCGAGCAGCGGGCAGCCAAGGTCAATCCTCTGTCCGGCGCGGCGTTGCCGGCATCTTCGTTCGGGCCGGGAACACGGAACCGGCCGTTGCTTCTCGCCCGGCTCAGCCGGCGGGACCCTTGGTCGGGAAGCTTCCCGTTCCGATCGTACACGTCGGCTACCACAAGACCGCCACATGCTGGCTGAAACATCTTGCAGTTGGAAGGCGACAGGGTGGCGGTGATCATCCGTAAAGGGAGGCATGCCCACGCGTGCATCGGCACGCAGACGGTCCGCGTCCAGGCATTGCAGCAGGCGGGGCCGTCGGAATCGCGGCCCGGCAGCTCCGCGAGCATGGCCTCGAGGCCGCAAGCCCGGGCTGCCGCGGGCATGCAATCACCCCAGGTCATGCGCTAACCTGCGAGCAACGGGTAGCCGAAGTAGTCCAGCACGTCCGGATGCGCGCGGAACACCCGGTTGAACGCCTCGATCTGCCGCGGCTCGAGGCGGGCAATCTGCCGCGCGTTCATGTCGGACAGCATCTCGTCGTAGCGGCCCTTGATCGGCAGCCGCTGCCGGAGCTCCACGTCGTCGATGTCCGGGACGAGCCTCCGGATCTCGCGGGCGACGGACTCCGGGTCCGCACACATCGATTCGTACGTGAAGAAGACCGCGCGCCCGCCATGCCGTTCGATATTCCGGCGCTGCCGATCGAGACACGCGACGGCGTGCTTCGCGGCCTCCTCCGGGACGTTGGCGTCCGGAAGCGAGAGACGGCCCTCCTTCACGATCCTGCAGATCCCCTCGCAGACGGCATAGGGATTTCGGACCATGAACGAGGTATAACCGAATGTTGTGGATCGGGGCGTGAGACAGGTGGCGTATCCTTCCGTGTGAATCAACCCAAAACACCCTGGCTGGCACGCCGGGGGGAAGGAGACACCACCCATGCTGACGGTACCCGACAACAGGAGCGAAGACAACCCCGCGGCCGGCGACGAACACACGACGACGTTGGCTGGTGAAGGGGTCGGCAACGTCGGCCCGGACGAGGAACCGGCCGAACCGCCGACACTGGACACGCTGGCTCGCGAGGGGGCGCGGCGGATGCTGATGACGGCCCTGGAGGCCGAGGTGGCGGAGTACATCGAGCGGTTCGGAGACACGCGCGACGCGGCCGGGCGGCGGCTGGTGGTGCGGAACGGCCAGGCGCAGGAACGCACGGTGACGTGCGGGGCGGGCACGTGGCGGGTGCGGGCGCCGCGGGTGAACGACAAGCGGGTCGATGGCGACGGCGGCCGCGAGCGGTTCACCAGCCGCATTCTGCCCCCCTATATGCGCCGCTCTCCGCAGGTTTCCGAAGTGCTGCCGCTGCTGTATCTGCGAGGTCTGTCGACGGGCGACTTCCGGGAGGCGCTGCCGGCGCTGCTGGGGAAGGACGCGGCAGGCCTGAGTCCGACGACCATTTCGCGGCTGACGGCGGCCTGGGACGAGGAGTACGAGGCGTTCCAGCGCCGCGACCTGTCGGATTGCGACTACGTCTACGTCTGGGTCGACGGGATTCACTTCAACATCCGGCTTGAGGAGGACCGTCTGTGCACGCTGGTGGTGATCGGGGTGCGGGCGGACGGCATCAAGGAGCTGGTGGCGCTGGAGGACGGCTATCGGGAGAGCCAGGAAAGCTGGGCGAGCGTGCTGCGGGACCTGCGTGGGCGTGGACTGCGGGCGCCGGCGGTGGCGATTGGGGACGGGGCGCTGGGCTTCTGGTCGGCGTTGCGGGACGTGTGGCCGGAGACGACGGTGCAGCGGGACTGGTGCCACAAGCTGGCCAACGTGCTCGACAAGCTGCCGAAGCGTCTTCGGCCGCGTGCGAAGCGGGCTTTGCGGGACATCATGTATGCGCCGGTGAAGGCCGACGCGGAGCGTGGCATCGACGCCTTCGTTGCCGAGTTCGAGGCGAAGTACCCGAAGGCGGCGGCGTGCTTGGCAGAGGACCGGGAGGCGCTGCTGGCGTTCTTCGGCTTCCCGGCGGAGCACTGGCTTCACCTGCGGACGTCGAACGTGATCGAATCGGTGTTTGCGACGGTGCGTCTTCGGCAGCGGGTGACGAAGGGCGCTGGCTCGCGCACCAAGGGGCTCCTGATGGCCTACAAGCTGGTGGCGATGGCGCAACGGCGATGGCGCCGGCTGAACGGGGCGCACCTGCTGCCCCTGGTCCGGGCCGGCGTGGCCTTCGTCGATGGCGTCATCCAGATCAGCTTGCAGACGGAGGATCGGAAGGAGGCCGCCTGATCACGTCAAGGGCCGATCCACAACATTTGACAATTCCTCACCATGAACAGGAACTTCGCGTTGACGAAGTGCCGGGCGAGCTCATCCACCAGAAGCAGATGCGGCGGCGACTTGGTGACGAACACCGACGCCCGCGGGTCCCGCGCCCAGGCCTGGAAGTACCAGGCTCGACGGGTGCGCGGCCAGTCGTACAGGGTCGCATTCGTCAGCACGTCGCGCCACTGCGGGCGAGCGGCCCATACCTTCAGCGCTCCTCTCAGGCGCCCGCGCCCGACGGTCGGACCCACGTATCCCAATGCGTTCTGCCCCTCCCCCGGCAGATTCCAGGTCGCGCGGGAGGTCGACAGCGCGGCCAGGAGAAATGTCGAGCCGCTCTGGTTCGACGCGCTGATGAAGAGGTGCGTCCTGATCAAAGGCTCGATGTTCCGGCGGGCGCCGAACCACACGCCGGCTCCTCCAGGCAGCCGGCGTGCGGAACGGCGTCCCGACACGAGGGCGCGCCGCCACCGGGCCGCATTCTCCATTCCTGGGCGCTCGTTCGTATCCAAGGGCACGGTCTCTCTGGATTCTGCCCGGAAACCGCCGGCGCTCGCAAGATGCCCGGGCGCTGCGACGGGGCCTCCGGCGGTGGCGTCAGCCGTAGCGCCGCTTCGCGAGGGGCCCGCGAGCCCGGCTGCCCGCGAGCTTCTCGCGGGCTGGCTGGACGCCGCGGCACGGAAGCTCCGTCGACGCGGCATTGACCACTCACATGACGCCGCGGCAGGTAGCCGCGCGCCTTCTCGCGGCGCGCGAGAAGCGACAAGTGTCGCATTTGGATAAAGCCAGGCCTGCCCGGGAGCTCGGTGGGGCGCTCGAGGCGGCGCTCCTGAAGGCGCGCGGTCAGGGACCCGCCGCTGGCTTTCGGGGGGCGGCGTCGCGCATGGAATCGACCCTGCGGAGCTCGGCGAGAGGAACCGACGACAGCGGTAGTCGTGTCCCGTGCGCGCCGGAGGTATGATGGCTTGGCCTCGGCCTCTCTCTCGACTGCGACATCTGATGAGCTCGCGCTTCCCGCATCGTCGACTCGCGGCCGCGCGACCAGCGGCGTGGCTCGCCTCGCTGACGTGCGCGGCCGTGTTGATGGTCTCCGCCGACCCGCGCGGGGCGGCGCGCCAGCAATCGGACTATCGCATCGGCGTCCAGGACATTCTGGAGATCAACCTCTTCAACCAAGTCGACTTGAGCGGTCCCTACACGGTCGAGACGGACGGCGCCTTCTCGTTCCCCCTGATTGGTCGCATCACGGCGGCGGGATTGACGGTCGAGCAGCTCGAGGAGGCGTTGCGGCACCGGCTCCGGGCGGGGTACTTCCGGGACCCGCGCGTGACCGTGGCGGTGGCCGAGTACCGCAGCCAACGCGTCTTCGTCATGGGCGAGGTGCGCAGCCCGGGAGCGTACTCGCTCGCGGCCGGGACCAGCCTGATCGAGGTGCTGGCCCTCGCGGGGTCGCTGACCACGACCGCTTCCGGTACCGCGGTGGTCGTACGGGGCGGCGGACAGGCACCGCGGGGCGGCCCCGCGGCCCCGCCCTCGGCGGACGGCGCCGAGACCGTACGCGTGAATCTGCGCGATCTCGAGAGCGGCGACCTGTCGGGCAACGTCGTGCTGCGCGACGGCGACACCGTCTTCGTTCCTCGCGCGGAAGTCGTGTACGTGTTCGGCGAGGTCCGCTCGCCCGGCTCGTACGCCATTCAGGACGGCATGACCGTGCTGCAGGCGCTGTCGCTCGCGGGCGGGAGCACCGAGTTCGGCGCGCTCAACCGCATCAGCGTCATGCGCATCGTGGACGGCGAGCAGGTGGAGATGCGCGTGCGGCTCGACGATCTCGTGCAGCGCGACGACACCATCCGCGTCCCCGTGAAGTTCTTCTGAGACATGCCGACCCGAGACCTCTTCGACATCGACGTCCATCTGTACCTGCGGGCCGTCTACAAGCGCCGCTGGCTGGCGGGTGCGGGTTTCCTGCTCGTTCTCCTGAGCTCGATCGTGTACGCCGTCACCGCGACGCCGATCTATCAGGCGTCGGCAAGACTGCTGATCGAGCCCGACGACCCGAACGTCGTCACGTTTCAGGAGGTGATTGCGGAGCGCGGCCGGCTCGGGGGCGACTTCCTGAGCACCCAGCGCGACATGCTGCGCAGCCGGTCGCTCGCGCGGGCGGCCATCGACCGGCTCGAGCTGTGGAACGACCCCGCGCTGCTGGGCCGGGCCGACGACCTGGCCAGGTTCAATCCGCTCCGCGCGCTCAACCGGCTCAATCCGGTCAACGTGCTGGGACGCATGACGTCGTCGATTCGTGGCGCCATCGCGCCCGACGCCGCCCCGGCGAGAGGTCGCGCCATCGATCCGGCGGCGCGCTCGGAATCGAGAGCGATCTCCGCCCTGCTGGGGCGGCTGCGAATCGTCGCGGGGCGCAACAGCCGCGTCGTGACGGTCAGGTTCAGCTCGGTCGACCCTCGCGTGGCGTCGGACGTCGCCAACACGCTGGCGCGGCTCTACGTCGAGCGTGACATGGAGTTCCGGTACACCTCGTCCCGGGACGCCTCCGAGTGGCTGCAGCAGCGGATTGCCGAGCAGCGGCACGAGCTGGAGAGGGCCGAGCAGTCGCTGCAGCGCTACCGGGAGGAGCACGGCGCGGCGGCCATCGAGGACCGGCAGAACATCATCGTGCAGGCGCTCGAGAACCTGCACGGCGCCGCGACCGACGCGACCTTGGCCCGCATCGAGACCGAGGCGCGCTATCGCGACCTGCAGGCGGCGCGCGCCGACCCCGAGGCCGTCGCCCGATTCCCCGAGATACTCCGGAACAACTTCATCCAGGAGCAGAAGCTGACCCTCGCCGGCCTGCGCCGCGAGCGGACGCGGCTGGCGGAAGAGCTGGGCCCCCTCCACCCCGACATGGTCAGCATCGAGTCGTCCATCGCGGCCGCGGAAGAGAGGCTTCGGAGCGAGGTGGAGGCGGTCGTCGATTCGGTGCGCATCGAGTACCAGGTGGCCGTGTCGCAGGAAGAGCAGCTCGTGGCCGAGCTGGCCGAGCAGACCGACGAGGCGCTCGCGCTCGACCGCACCGGCATCGAGTACGGCGTGATGCGGCGCGAGGCCGAGAGCAGCCGCCGCCTCTACGAGACGCTCTTGCAGCGCGCGGCCGAGACGGGCGTCACCGGCGAGCTCGAGACGAGCAACATCCGACTCATCGACGCGGCGGAGACGCCGCTGCGGCCCGTGCGGCCGCGGCGGCAGCTGGCGTTGCTGTTCGGGCTGTGGGGCGGCATGGTGGTCGCGCTGGGGCTGGTGGGCTTCCTCGAGTACGTGGACGACCGCATCAAGACCCCCGAGGACATCAAGGACCACCTGGACCTGCCGTTCCTGGGCATGGTGCCCTTCGTCTCGGGCGGGGAGAACGGCGAGGACGACGGCGGGGAAGGGAAACGACGGCGCGACGTCCTGGTCGGCCGGGGCGCGCCGGCGAACTTCCTGGAATCGATCCGTTCCGTGCGCACGAGCCTGGTCTTCTCGTCGGCCGAGGAGGGCTGCCGGATGGTGCTCGTCACCAGCACCGCGCCCTCCGAGGGCAAGAGCTGCGTCTCCGCCAATCTCGCGATGTCGCTCGCCCACCTGGGCATGCGCACGCTGCTGGTCGACGCCGATCTCCGGCGGCCGCAGCAGCACCTGCACTTCGGCCAGAAGGCGGAGCCGGGCCTGTCGAATCTCATCGTGAACGAGGCGAAGGCGAGCGCCGTGATCAGGAAGACCCGTGTCCCGAACCTGTCGCTCATGCCGTCGGGGGCGACGCCGCCCAATCCGAGCGAGCTGCTCGGGTCGGCCCGGTTCGCGCGCTTGCTGGAGTCGGTCGGCGAGCACTTCGACTGGATCGTGTTCGACAGCCCGCCGGTGCTGCCCATCGCCGATGCGCTGGTGGCCGCCAAGACCGTGGGGCACGTGTTGTTCGTGGTCGGCACCGACAGCACGTCGAGGCGCGTCGCGAGGGACGCCATCGAGCAGCTGTCCCAGTCGGGGGCCCGCGTCGTCGGCGCCGTCCTCAACAAGGCGAACCTGAGGCGCCATCCCTACTACTACTCGCGTTACTACCGGCGTTCCTACGAGCGGTACTATCACCGCGAGCCGCGGGCGTCCTGAGCGGGGGCGCGCGCGGTCCCCTCCGCTGGCGAGCCCCCGCGGGCGTACCTTCGCAGAGCGCGCTCCGCGGGGGTTCCAGGACCAAGCCGTCGACCACCTGCAGCGGTCTGGGAACGACTGCGCCAACCGTTGATGAGAGGCACAGACTTCGGTGGAGGGTCCCGTCTCCAGGTCGATGCCGCTACGCGATCCTCGCTCCGATGTACAACAAATGGGGCGACGTGAACCGATTGGCCAAATCGCGATGGCCTGCGACGTTTATCGCTACCGTGTCGAACACGGCCTGCATCGCACGCGCGATGGTGCCAAGGCGACGGCAACGCTCGGGAACGGCGAGGGTCAGTTGCAGCATCCCTACATGGCCGCAGTACTTGGCGTGCAACCCTTGGCCGGCGAAAAGGGATTCGAACGCAGGCTGGCGCATGATGTCGAGGTTGTGAACTGTCAGGGTCTCCGGATCGAAGGCCGCGAGACAGGGATGCATGATGCCGCGAAGGTTCGGAATCGAGACGACGAGGGTTCCTCCAGGCCTCAACAGCTCGACATGATGACCGATGATGTCGCGCGGGTTCCTGAAGTGCTCGATGACGCCGGCGGACCAGACGACGTCGAAGCGGTTCGCATTGAGCCGACGAAACTCCGGGTCCGTGAAGTCGGCGTGCATGATGCCGCTCGGATCGCCGCCCCGCCGCTTGAAGTGCTCCAGGGTCTCTCGATAGCCGTCCTCACTGTAGTCGACGCCGAACGGGCGCAATCCCGTACGTCCGCACAAGTCCAGCAGTGCCCGACCCGGAGCGCATCCGAGCTCGACGATGGCTCCCTCGTCAGGCAGGTGCGCTTCGACCAGGCGCCAGTAGGCAAGCATCGCGTGGCCGTCGTAACCGCGCTTGAACCGGCGCAGCAGACGCCGCAGCCGGGCAAGCCGCGCCGTCGGCGTCGACACGCGCGTTCGGTGCCAGTCGCTCCAGTAATCAGGATTCGTCAGAGAGTCGGATCTGGTGTCGCCACGGTCCGCGGCGCCCCGTTCCTTCCCGACCGGCGCGGCGCCCATCCGTTGGAATCGGCTTCTTCGATGCAACACGCGCCTCCTGTCGGGTCTGGTCGCGGCGGCACGCGGCGCAACGCGACACGTTTCGCATTTCGGCCACGCGGCCTGCGCGTGGCCGTGCGCGGGCTCGGCGAGAGGAACCGACGACCGCGGTCATCGTGCCCCCTGCGCGCAGGGGTATGATGGCATGACTCCGGGCGCGCTATCGTGACCTGCAGGCGGTGCCGGCCGATCCCGTGGTCGCCCGATTCCCCGAGATACTCTGGAACAACTTCATGCAGGAGCGCTGACGCTTGCCGCCCGGCGCCGCGACCGGACGCGTCTCACGGAGGAGCCGGCCTCCTCCACCCCGACATGGTGAGCATCGAGTCGTCCATCCCGGACGCGGAAGATCGGCTTCGGAGCGAGGTGGAGGCGGTCGTCGATTCGCTGCGCATCGTGTACGAGGCGGCCGCGTCGCAGTAAGAGCGGCTCGTGGCCGGCGCGAGCGGCGGCACGGTCCCCTCCGCCGGCGGGGCCGCCGCGCAATCGCGTAGGGTTGTCGGTGAGAGATGGTTGTGCTTGTCGTATCGTTGCGCGCGCTTGTCCGCCGCGGGCCGTGCGCCCGCCGAGCCCGGTCGGCGTGCCTTCTGTTCATGGGGGCGATCGCAGTCGCTCACGCCGCGAACGCACAGACCGACGACGACTTCCCATCGGTGGCCCGGGTGCGGGCGGGGCCCTTGTACTTGAAGCCCAGCTTCCGTCTGGAACGGCTCGGCTTCGAGAGCAACGTGTTCAGCGAGCCCGAGCCGAAGGGCGACTTCGTCGTGTCGGCGACGCCGCGCGTCGACGCGTGGCTGCCGGTTCAGCGGTGGGCGCGCCTGTCGACGACGCTCCTGGCCGGGGGCGACTGGTATGCGCGCTACGCCGGCGAGCGATCGTTCAATCCGGACTTCCGCTACCGGTTCGAGGCGCCCTGGCGCCGGGTGACGTTTGCGGTGGGGGGCGTCCATCTTCGCACCCGGCGGCGGCCCGACTTCGAGATCGAGGTCCGGTCCAACCGCTTCCGAAAGGACGTGTACAGCTCAATCGCGGTCCAGATGCTCTCGAAGCTCTCGGTCGATGTCGAGGTGCGGCAGCGGAGCGCGGGCTTCGACGGCGCCGCCATTCTGGACGGCACCTACCTGGCGGAGACCCTCAACCGAAGGCAACGGTCGGGCGTCGCCTCGGTGCGCTGGCGCCGCACCGCGCTCACCACGTTCGTGTTCGCATCGGAGGTGCGCGCAGACCGCTTCCTGCGTTCACCCGACCGCGACAGCGACAACGTCATCCTGACGGTCGGGGCCGAGTTCCACCCGCGCGCCCTCGTCTCGGGCTCGGGCCGCATCGGCGTTCGCCGCTACCGCGCCGTCGGCAGGGGAGTGGGAGACGTCTCGAGCGTCGTGGCGCAGGCCGATCTCTCCTACTCCCCCTCCGGCAACACCGTCGCGACGTTCACCGCGACGCGCGACATCAACTACTCTTTCGAACGGGACGCGCCGTTCTTCGTGGCGAACCGGTACCGTCTCGAGGTGACGCGCATGCTGGGGCGGCAGTTCGACCTGACCGGCAGCGCCGGGAGAAGCCTGTACGACTACCGGGCGCACGGCAGGGGCCGCGACACCCGCTGGAACGTATTCGCCCAGGTCGGGTACAGGCTGAATCCGACGACGCGGGCCGGACTGCGGGCCGGCTACGTCGACAGGAGCTCGGTCGCGAGGCCGCACCGGCGGTCCAGCGGCCTTGAGCTCGGCATCGTCCTCGACTACGACATCTGACGAGGCCGCCCGGTCAGCCTCGGGATGGTCGCCGGCGCCGGCGGTGCGCGGCCGTCAGGGTATCGAGCATCCGGTCCGCCAGCAGGTCCGTCGCGAACAGCTCCCGCGCCACGCGCCGTGCGTTGGCCGCCATGTGGTCGCGCCGCCGCGGATCCTCGCTCAGCTCGACCATCGCCGCCGCCAGCGCCGCCGGCCGGTCGCGATCGACGGTCATCCCGCAGTCGTGCGCCGCCAGCAGCTGCCTAATCCAGCCCTGCGTCGTCTGGATGACGGGAACGCCGGCCGCGAGAGCGTCGAACAGCTTGTTCGGCGACCCGGTGTCCCAGACCGGCACCGGCCTGGCCACGAGCACCGCCGCCGTGGTCCCGGCAAGCCACGCCGCGAGGTCTTCCTTCGGCATCGGCGGGACGAAATGCACCTGGTCGAGGCCGGCGCGCCGGGCCTCGGCCTCGAGGGCGGGACGCTCGCGCCCGTCGCCGACGAGATGCAGGTGAATGTCGGACTTCCCCCATTCCTTCAGGTGGCGGGCGGCGCGGAGAAGCTGCCGGCAGTCGTTCGCCATGCCCAGCGTGCCGGCGTAGAGGAAGTTCGCCGCCTTGCCGGACAGCCCGGCGGGGCGTGGGCGGCGGCGCCCGAAGAGCTCGAGGTCGGCGGCGTTCGGCACCACGGCGATCCGGCCCAGCCGGTGCCGGCGCGCCATCCAGTCCGCCATCGTGTCCGACAGCGCCACGACGGCATCGGCGCTGCGGTAGCAGACGTCCTCGCAGCGCCGGACCGCGGCGAGCGCCGCTCGGTTGCTGACGACGCCGAGCTGCTCGAGGCCGTCGGAAAAGAGATCGCGGACCTCGACGACGACGGCGCGGCGCCCGACCCACCGCGCCGCGAGGGCGGCGAGGCCTATCGTGATCGGGCCGCACGAGACGAGCGCCACGTCATGGGCCCGCGAGGCGGCGTGCCACGACGCGAACGCGCTGAATGCCAGCGACGTCAGCACGCGCCGCGCGAACCCGTCGCGGTTCGAGAAGGGGAGATTCAGTGCGTGGACCGTAATGCCGTCGATCTCGCCGGTCCATACGAGGCGGGTCGGCCGCAGGTCGGACCGGTCGTAGACGCCGGTGACGACGCTCACGCGGTGCCCCTGCTGTATCCACCGGCGTGCGAAGTCGTACGCGCGTGTGCTCCACGAGCCCTTGCGGGTCGAGAAGTTCGCGTGAACGTAGAGAATACGCATGTGTGAAGGGGGCGGACGCGGCCCGTCGGTACGCCTCTATGGCGATTCGGCGGGGTCTTCCGCAAGCGACCCATCGCGAAGGCACAATTCCTCGATGGCGGCGGCGGCGAGCGAGCTGCGATATCGTTCGCCGGTCTCCAGCGCCCCCCGCCGCAGGCGGGCGAACAGCTCGTCGCTCGAGCACAGGCGCGCCACCGCCTCGACCAGGGAATCGACGGAGCGGACCTCGACCCAGAGCCCGTCCCTGCCGTCGGTCACCAGCTCCTGCAAGGGAGGCAGCCGGGTGACGATCACCGGCAGCCCCATCTGAAACGCTTCGATGACGACGCCGGAATACCCTTCGTCGTAGTAGCGTGTCGGCAGGACGAGGGCGTCGTGCTCTTCCATGACCGCCGGGACCCGCCCGGGCGCGATGGCCCCGCCGTAGCTTGCGTTCGGCAGGCGGTCGATGGCGCCGACGTCGAAGCCCGGCATTTCGGGGCCGAAGACGGACAGCCGTACCGGGGCGGGAAACCGCGGGGCCGCCTCCATCAGCTCGGGCAGGCCCTTCTCGGGCAACAGCCGCGAGAGAAAGAGCAGTCGCCGGCATGACTTCCGATACGCCTGCCGGCGCGGCGGCATGTCCCGTGTGTTGGGAAGCCACGCGGTGGCGAACGCCCCGCCCAGCGCGGCGGTGAGCCGGCGGGTCTGGCAGAGCAGCACTTCCGCCCGCAGGAACGTGCGGCCGGCGATGAATCGCCAGATCGCCGGCGCGGCGGCCAGCTGCGCGTCGAAGCTCCCGCCGAAGAAGCGAACCGCGAGGGGCCGCCCCCGCAGGGCGCACACCAGCCAGAGGAACCCGCCGCTCAGGATGGCGCCGCGCGACGAGACGTACCAGACGACGAGGTCGGCCGCCGCGATGCGCTGCCACAGCCGCGCGACGGTGTTCAGGAACGTGTACGCGTCGAGCCGGGCCCTGCCGAGCCTGCCCCGGCCGGCCAGGGGCCGCGCGGTGCTGATGACCGTCACGTCGACGCGGCCGCGTTTCCCGAGGTCCCCGATGAGCGTCTCGAACTGTACCGCGTCGCCGCCGATGACGTGGTTCTCGATGATGCGCGGGCCGACGAGCAGCAGGCGCCGCGGCCGGTCCGGGTCGGCTCTCTGTTCGTCGCCCATGGGCATCGCGTCCAGTCCGTCGCGAAGCGCCCAGCGGCCTGTTCGCGAGCGCGGTCTCCCGGACCCTTCGTTCAACAGGGAGCGTGCAGACGAAGCGCGCCGGCGCGCAATGTACCATAGGACTTCGAACACGGGGCGCGCGCGCGACACCGGATACACTCGAACCTCGTCATGTGCGGCATAGTCGGATGGCTCGGCCCGTGCGGAGGCGACGTCGACGCGCTTCGGCACGCCGTGGACCGCATGGCCGGCACGCTGCGTCACCGCGGCCCGGACGACGACGGGCGATGGATAGACGGGCCGGGGGGAATCGGGCTGGGATTCCGCCGGCTGTCGGTGCTCGACCTCACGCCGACCGCGCGCCAGCCGATGCGGTCGGCGGACGGGCGCTACGTCTGTGTCTTCAACGGGGAGATCTACAACCATCGCGACCTGCGCGCGGAGCTCGAGCGGCGGGGGGCGAGGTTCCGGGGGGCGTCGGACACCGAGGTCGTCGTGGAGGCCGCCGCGGCCTTCGGGCCGGCGGCGGCGGTTGCGCGCCTCTGGGGAATGTTCGCCCTGGGTATCTGGGACCGCCTCGACGGCAGCCTCCTGCTGGCGCGCGATCGACTGGGCAAGAAGCCGCTCTACGTGGCCGGTCTGGGCAGAGCGGGCTGGCTTTTCGCGTCGGAGCTCAAGGCGTTCCACGCGGTGGACGGCTTCAGGCCCGAGACCGACCCGCGCGGCATCGCCGCGTACCTCCGGTTCGGGTACGTCCCGGCGCCGCTCACCGTCTTTCGCGGCACGTGGAAGATGGAGCCGGGCACGTTCAGCGTGCTTCGCTTCGGGCGGCCGGTGCGTACCGAGGGGTACTGGGACCCGTGCGGCCTGGCGCGGGCCGCCGCGCGCGCGCCGCGCACGGAGCCCGCGGAGGCGCTGGTCCCGGAGCTCGACGCCCTGCTCCGGGACGCGGTATCGCGCCGCATGGTCGCCGACGTGCCGGTGGGGTCGCTGCTGTCGGGAGGCGTCGACTCGTCGGCGGTCACCGCCGTCATGCAGGCGCAGAGCGGACGCCCGGTGCGGACCTTCAGCGTCGGGTTCCACCACGAGGAGTACGACGAGGCGGCGTCGGCGGCGGCGGTCGCGCGTCACCTGGGCACGGATCACTCGGACATCTACGTGTCGGCCGGCGAGGCGCGCGGCGTCATTCCCGAGCTGGCGGAGGTCTACGACGAGCCCTTCGCGGACAGCTCGCAGATTCCGACGCTCCTGGTTGCGCGCCTCGCGCGGCGGGACGTCACCGTGGCCCTGACGGGAGACGGAGGCGACGAGGTCTTTGCCGGGTACCGCCGGTACCAGCGGGCCGGCGTTCTGTGGGCGGCGGCGTCCCGCCTGCCGCGGGTCGTCCGTGAATTGGCGGGCGCCCTCGTGACCCGGGTTCCCATCGACTGGTGGGACTCGGCCTACGCGTTGGCCGAGCCCGCGTTGCCGGCGACCCTTCGGCACCGCCGGTTCGGAGAGGGTGTCCACAAGGCCGCGTCCCTCTTCGCCGGGGCGGAATCGGCCGACGAGCTCTATTGGAACATCCTGTCGGCATGGCCGGACCCGGGGTCGATTCTGCCCGGTGGCGGAGCTGCCCGGGTGCGGTGGGAGTCGGCCGGCCTCGCCGGAGAGATTCGGGATTTCCGCAGCCGAATGACGCTCTACGACCTGGTGGGCTATCTTCCCGACGACATCCTGGTGAAGGTCGACCGGGCCACGATGGCGGAGAGCCTGGAAGCGCGGTCGCCGCTGCTCGACCACCGCATCGTGGAGTGGGCGTGGCGCCTGCCGTTCGGCTTGAAGAGCCGCCGCGGCACGGCGAAGTGGATTCTGCGTCAGGTGCTGTACCGCTACGTCCCCGCGGCCCTCGTCGACAGGCCGAAGGCCGGGTTCTGCGTGCCTCTGGACCACTGGCTCCGGGGGCCGTTGCGCGACTGGGCGGAAGACCTGCTGTGTCCCGGCCGCCTCGAGGCGGCGGGTCTTCGAGCGGGCCCCATCCGCCGGGCCTGGGGCCGGCACCTCGCGGGCAGGGCCGAACAGCACCGCCTGTGGGTGGTCCTCATGTTCCTGCAGTGGCGGGACCGCTGGGCCTGACGGCAGAGCAGGAGTCTGCGCCGTGGAACGGCGCGGACTCCTGGAGGGTCGGTTGGGCGCCGGGCGGAGCCGAGGGCGACGATTGGCGGGCGAGGCGCGAAAGCCGATGGGAGACCGAGTCATACGCGCGGCGTTCTGGGCCGCGAGCGTCATCTGCCTCGTGGACCTGAACGACCTGACGTGGATGTTCACCGGAGTCACGCAGGTCTTCTCGGCGCCGCTGCTGCTCTGTTGCCTCGTAATGCTGATGGGGCTCTTCCGGGTCCGGCCGATGGACGCGCTGGGCTGGCCCGGGGTCCTCGTGCTCTCGGCGCTCGCGTCCTACTGCGGCCTCGGCATCGCGGCCGCGTTCGTCCTGGGCGTCGACTTCGAACTCGATTCGGGATTCTACCTGGTGCGGCACGCGGGCTCGTTCGTGTTGATTCTCGCGGTGGCGGTCGGCGGGCGGGTGGTGTTGGCGTCGGTCGGCGACGAACGGGCGCTGCGGGGCCTTCTCGTGGTCCTGACGGGAAGCTGCGTCCTCATGATCGCCTCGCCGCTGCTGATGGAGGTCCTCGAGAACCCGCCGCGGGAAGCGGAGTACCGCCTCTTCGGCTCGTTCACGGACCCGAACATGGCGGCCCTCGTCGCGAGCTTCGGGGTGGTGTCGGCGCTCGCCCTCCTGGCATCGGCGCGGGTGCACCTGGTGGCGTACGGCGCACTGCCGGCGATGGTGACGGCCCTGGTCGGCACGTTCTCGAGGACGGCGCTCGTCGCGTTGCCGTTCCTGGTTCTCGGGGCCGTCCTGTCGAATCGCGGCCGGGCGCGCACCCGTCTCCTCTGGGGTCTCGCGTTGCTGGCCGGGGTCGTGGGGCTGGCGGCGCAGAGGGTCGGCGTTCCGGTCCTGGACGTCCGGCAGCTCCGGAGATGGGAGTCCCTGCTGCAGATCGTCGAGCTGAGCTCGATCGACGACGTCACTCTCGCCGGCCGTCTCACGCTGTGGGAGCTGGCGCTGGACAAGGCCCTGGACGCGCCGGTGTTCGGATTGGGCCTCGGAAGCCTGCATCGCCTCGAAGACGCGTGGTACAACACCGACGGCGTCCTTCTCGGCGCGCACAACCAGTACCTGGTCCTCCTCGGCGAGGCCGGTTTCGTGCCGCTCGTGCTCTTCGTGGGGTACCTGGGCCTCGTGCTGTGGGCCGGCTGGCGGAACGAGAGCGACTCCCGGGTCGTTTCCGCCGCGGCCGGGTGCGTCATGGTCGTGGCGATCTTCAGCATCGCGTTCCACGGCATCCTGACCCAGAGGGCCTGCAACTTCATGATGGGGTTGAGCTGTGCGGCGGTGGCGAGCTGCGCCGGGCGGCAGAGGCGTCCCGGGGGGGGCGGCGGCGGAGCGGGGACAGGGGGATGAGGCGCGGAACGCGCCGGGCGCCGGTGGTTGACGAGGGCCGCCGGCCGCGACTGACGTGCGTCATCGATACCCTCGAGCAGGGCGGCGCGCAACGGCAGCTGAGCATGCTCGCGGCGCTGCTGACCCGGCGGGGCTGGCGCGTCGACGTCGTGACCTACCGGCGGACGCGGTTCTTCGATTCGATGCTCGAGGCGGCCGGCGTCGCGGTTCACTGCCTGCCGGAGTCCGGCCGGCTGCGGCGGTCGCTGGCCATCCGGCGCGCCATCCGTGATCGGGACCCGGACGCCGTGGTCGCGTACCTGGAGGGCCCCGCCGCCTACGCGGAGCTGGCGGGGCTGCCCCGGCGCCGATTCAGGTTGATTGTCACGGAATTCACCGTTCCCGGCGGCGCGGTTCGCCGGGCGGATCGCCTGCGTCTGGCCGCCCACCGGTTGGCGGACGTCGTCGTCACCGAGACCGACCATGTCCGGCGCCTGGTGACGGCGGCGGTCCCCGGGCTGGCGGACCGGATGGTCGTGATCCGCAACGGCGTCGATCTGCAGCAGTTCCAGCCCCGGAGAGGCCAGGGTGGGCCGGAGCCCGCTTCGGGCGCCGCCGCCGCGACGCGGGTGCTCGTCCTGGCTGGCTATCGGCTCGAGAAGAACCCCTGGGGCGTGCTCGCCGCCATGGAGCACGTGCGCCGCGTCGCGCCCCGCGAGCGGATCGACCTCGACTGGTACGGGACGACGCGCGGCGCCGGCAGTGGTCCCCTCTGCCGCGAGCTGCGCCGGGCGGTGCGCGAGCGGCGCCTAGACGGCGTCTTCAGGCTGCGCGAAGCCGTGCTCGACGCGCCTTCGCTCTACCGGCGCGCGTCGCTGGTCTGCCTGCCGTCGTTCTGGGAGGGGTGCTCGAACGTGATCTGCGAGGCGGCCGCGAGCGGCGTGCCGGCGGTCGTCTCGGACGTCTGCGACAACCGCGATTTCGTGATCGACGGCGTCACCGGATTTCTGGTCGACCCGCACGCGCCCGACACCATCGGTGAAGCGATTCTGCGCTTCCACCGACTGTCCGCTGCCACGAAGCGCGAGATGGGCCGCCGCGCCCGGCTGCACGCCGAGGCGCTGTTCGATCCGGAACGCTTCGTCGACAGCTACGCGGCGTTGCTCGAGGCGTGACGGGCGCGACGACCCCGGATGGACCCGCCGGCGCGGCCCGCTACCGGGCGTCGGAGGCCGGGGTCGGGGCCGGGGCGTCGCCGTTGGAGAGTTGCTCGACCACGGCGGGCAGGATGAACCTGGCCAGCTCGTCGTGGCCCCGGGGCGACAGATGGCGGTCCACCCGGCCGTAGAGCGCCACGCCCTGCTCGTGCAGCGTTTCGAAATGCCGCGTGGGATCGAGGACGACGATTTCCGCGTCCCGCAGCTTCCGGCCGAGCAGGCGCGCGGGCTGGTCCAGGTCGACCAGCTCCGAATCGGTCCCCTGGCCCCTCGCATGCACCCGTCCCATGGCCTTGTCGACCACGAAGTCGGGCGGAATGAGCACGACCATGGCACGGGCCGTCGACCGCGCCGCGGCCGCGACGGCTCGCTCGATCAGGCCCGTGGTCATGGCCCAGCGCGGGGAATCGGCATGTGACGTCAGGTAGATGGCGTCGAAGTGGTAGCCGCTGAGGCCCAATCGCAGCCACAGGTTCAGCAGGCGGCCCTTCAGCAGGACGACGAGGTGGGAGTGCGCCCGCAGTCCTGCATAGGCGGGGTAGATCAATGTGTCGACAATCTCCCGGCGGTCGAGACCCTGCGGCAGGCGCATGGGATTGCCTTCGTTCGGACGGGGGGGACGCCACGTCCCCGTGTGCGTGACGACGTCGTTGTCGGTGAACACGAACAGCAGCACTAGGTCGTAGTCGTCGACGGCCAGCTCGGCGAGCGTCTTCCTGTAGTAGCGACCGGGATCCCAGCCGCTCACGCCGGCGGTGACCACGGCATGCTCCCACGTCCGACCTGCGGTGGCCCGCGGGCGCGACCGACGGCGCTCCAGCATCTCGGCGAGGCGCGTGGTGACGAGGTCGGGATAGGCTACCGACAAGCCCTCGACAAAGGAGTCGCCGACCGCGAGTATCTTGCGCCTGCCCCGCGGCGGGCCCTGAGGGCCGATGCGATTGCCGCGCGCGTCGGTCAGCAGACGAACGTCGCGCTCGCCCGTGTTGATGATCGTGTCGACGTGGGGCGCCATCTGGTGCCCGAGTCCGGCGACGGGCATCCAGATATCCGGCCGAATCCGGACCAGGGGCTGCGGGGCGAACAGCCGCACGAGCCCTTCGGACAGCAGGACGCCGACCAGGACCCCCACGAGAACCAGAACGAGCCGCGCGATTCGGCGAGGCATGAGGCATCGAGCACCGAGGCGGGACGTGCCGCCCCGGAAGAGCGCGCCGCCATCCGTTCCACGTGTCGACGGAAACCATGGCGGCGTTTGCGTTCCCGGCGGCCCGGAACTGCCAAGGAGTGCAGGAATCCGGAGCCCTCAAAATAGCGTGTAGATGAACGGCGCCGCGGCCGTGCCCGACATCAGGAGGAGGGCGCCGACCAGCAGCAGCACCGCGACGATCGGCGTGAGCCACCACTTCTTGTTGGCGGCCAGAAACTCCCACAGCTCGGCGACCAGCCCGGGCCGGGACTCGACCGCCTCGGCGGCGAACTCCGCGGCGTCGCGGCGCGCGCCCGACGGTGGTTGCTGCTCTCTCATCTCCAATTCCAGACGGCGGTACACCGGCCGGAGGACGTCGCCATGCTTCGAGCGGCGCTCCGCCGGGCGGGGCTTCGGCCGTTGCGGGGCGAGAGTAGTTGGCGCGCGCAGCTCCTGTCAAATGTCGCGCACAGATGCCCTGATGGCCCTGCCGTCGCGCGCTGGATTGCCGACCGAACGCGGAGTTCCTCGGGGCGATGCCGCAAGAGACCGATGGGTCATGCGTCTGGCCACGGGCCGACAGGATGAGCATCCCGGGCGGCCGGAGTTGTTGCGGTTCTGGTCCACCGATTGCAGCGAGCAACATGCTTGTCGTTTGACGGGCCGCGCCGGCCTGGGCAAACATCCCGTCCGTGAACCGCGCCGAACGCGAAGGGGACGCATGGGACCGCTTCTACGCCAGCCAGCCACGGGCTCGCACCTACAAGTTCTACCTGGCGGCGGCTGAGGCGAGACGTCAGCTGCGTTGCTTGATCGCCGATTCATGCGCCGGCCGGCGCGTGCTCGACTACGGCTGCGGAACCGGCCACAACGCCGTCGCGTTGGCGGAGCTGGGCGCAACCGTGGTCGGGATCGACGTCTCGGCCGAGGCGATCCGGAAGGCGCGCCGGCGCGCCGGCGACAACGAGACGCTGACCTTCATCCGGATGGATGCCGAGGCGATGTCGTTCCCGGATGATCACTTCGACCTGATTTACGGGAGCTCGATCCTGCACCACCTCGACGTCGGCGCCGCGTCCCGGGAGATCGCCCGCGTGCTCCGGCCCGGCGGTCGCGCGGTCTTCCTCGAACCGCTCGGCCACAACGTGCTGATCAACCTCTACCGCAGGCTGACGCCGGCACTGCGGACCGTCGACGAGCACCCGTTGCTCATGGCCGATCTCGACACGATGGCCGCGCACTTCGAGCAGATGCGGGTGCACCATCACGCCCTCGCCACGCTGGCCATGGTTCCATTCAGAAAGCTGCCGGGAGCCGGACGGTTGCTCGGAACCCTCCAGGCGGTCGACCGCGTGCTCTTCCGGGTGCCCGCATTCCGTCGGCAGGCATGGCAGGTCGTGATTGAGGCCCGGGCGTGATGCGGTCGCGGACCGGCGGCAATCGCAGCCGGAGCCGGCCGTAGAGCAGGTTCCGCTTCCGGCAACATTCGCCGCCCTTCCTCCGGCTTGCCGTCGTCGATGCCGCCGCTTCAGAACTGCCGGAAATAGCGCCGCACGCCCGGGGCAGGCGGTCGCGCGGCCCAGTAGGTGGCGGCGGGTCGATCCGGCGCCCGGTGCAGGGGGTCGCGCCGAGCCCGGCGCAGCAGCAGCCCGATGGGCGTCAACAGGCCGTAGTAGGTCGCGGCCAGCAGGAGATGGGACACGGTCCATCCGACGGGGAAGGCGGCGTAGAGCCAGGCGAGATAGATCCAGCGGCGGAGCGGCGGGACGGCGGCGTAGACCCCGGCGACGGCGGCGCCGGCCGTCCAGAGGGCCTGCGCCACGGCGGGCTCGGCGAGGCGCCAGCGCACGAAGGCGCCGGCCAGCACGACGAGCCCCGCCAGAAGAAGGCCGAACCAGCGGAGCTGCTTCGGCGAGGGATGCCGGTCGATCTCTATCAGGGGCATCGCCGTCAGTCGAGCGGGAGCGCGCCGAGGCGCGCGCGGGCGGCGGCCGCGGCCCCCTGCGGCTGCGCCTCTCTATGTAGCACGAAGTGTTCAAGCGCCAGAGCGTCCATGCCGGTCGCCAGGAAGCACCGGTAGGCATGCGCCGGCTCGCAGACGATCGGCTCGCCGCGCACGTTGAAGCTCGTGTTGATGAGGACCGGACAGCCGGTCTTCGCCTCGAAGGCCCGCAGCAGCGCCGCGAAGCGCCCGTGGCGGTCGGCGTTCACGGTCTGCACCCGGGCGGAATAGTCGACGTGGGTGACGGCGGGGACGTCGGACCGCGGCATCGCGAGCCTGTCCAGCCCGCGCACGCCGTTCGACCCGGCCGGGAGGGGGACGCGGTGGCGGTCACGCACGGACGCCGTGAACAGCATGTAGGGACTGTCCTCGTTCGGACGCATCTCGAAATAGTCGGCGGCGCGCTCCCGCAGCACCGACGGCGCGAACGGGCGGAACGACTCGCGGAGCTTGATCTTCCGGTTCAACAGGGACTGCATGCCGGGGTGCCGCGGGTCGCCGAGAATGCTCCGCGACCCGAGCGCGCGGGGCCCGAACTCCATCCGCCCCTGGAACCAGCCCACGACCTGCCCGCTCGCCAACAACGCGGCCACCGCGTCGCAGAGCGATGCATCGTTTGGGTGCTCCTCGTACACCGCGCCGACCTCGTCGAGGAAGGTCCGGATGCGGTGGTCCGAGGCGCGCGGGCCGAGCAGCGACCCGTGCTGCGCATCCGAGCCTCGGGCGTCCCGGGCATTGTCGAGGAGCTGATGCCAGATGAACAGCGCCACGCCGAGGGCGCCGCCGGCGTCCCCGGCCGCCGGTTGGACCCAGACGTCGTCGAAGGGCCCCTCGCGCAGCACGCGCCCGTTCGCGACGCAGTTCAGCGCCACCCCGCCGGCGAGGCAGAGGTTGCGCATGCCGGTCTCGCGGTGCACGTGCCGCGCGGCCCGCAGCATCGCCTCCTCGGTGACTGCCTGAATCGACGCCGCGAGGTCCATCTCGCGCTCGGTGATGGGCGCCTCGGGCCGCCGGGGCGGCCCGTCGAAGAGGGCGTCGAACCTGCGCGACGTCATTCGCAGCCCGTGGCAGTAATCGAAATACGACATGTCGAGCCGGAACGAGCCGTCGGGCTTCAGGTCGACGACGTGGTCGAGGATGCGGTCGACGTACCTCGGCTCGCCGTACGGCGCCAGCCCCATCAGCTTGTACTCGCCGGAGTTGACCCTGAAGCCCGTGAAGTAGGTGAACGCCGAGTACAGCAGGCCGAGGGAGTGGGGAAAGCGGATCTCGTGCGTCAGTCGAATGCGGCTGCCGCGCCCGACGCCCCAGGTCGTCGTCGCCCACTCGCCGACCCCGTCCATCGTCAGAATCGCCGCCTCCGCGAACGGAGACGGAAAGAACGCGCTGGCCGCGTGCGACTCGTGGTGTTCCGTGAAGACGACCTGCCGGCGGTAGCCGGGGAGGGCGCGCGCGATGGTGCGCGGCAGGCGGAGCTTCTGCTTCGCCCATAGCGGCGCGAAACGGAGGAAGGAGCTGAACCCCCGGGGCGCGTACGAGAGGTACGTCTCGAGGAGGCGTTCGAGCTTCAGGAACGGCTTGTCGTAGAAGCCGACGTAGTCGAGCGCCTTCGGCTCGATGCCGGCCTCGGCGAGACAGTAGCGGATGGCGTGAGCCGGAAAGGCGTGGTCGTGCCTGCGGCGGGTGAAGCGTTCCTCCTGGGCCGCCGCCACGATGTCTCCGTCGACGAGCAGCGCCGCCGCCGAATCGTGATAGAAGGCCGAGATGCCGAGGATGGCTGACATGGGAGTACAACCCTACCTCAGACCGGCGAGACGGGCCGCGGCCGGATCGGCGGCGTTTGACACCGGGGTCGCCGAGGACCAGAATGAACCTGCTCGCGGACACTTTGTCGTCCGGACCTCGTCGGGAACGAGGCAGAGGCGGAAGGAGCGAAGATGCGGCTGTTCGGTATGCTCGTCGCGGTTTTCCTGATCGCGGGGTCGGGTGGCGGTTCGTCTCTGCTGGCGGAAAATGCCGGCCGGGTTTCGGGACGTGTGCTGGATGCCGGCGGTCACCCGCTTGCCGACCTCCGGGTGGAGTTGGTCCGAGCGCCGGCCGGCGTCATCCTGCAGGCGGCCTTGACCGACGGACGAGGCGCCTGGTCGTTCAGCGGCGTCTCCTCCGGGGAGTATGTCGTTCGGATGGTCCGACGTCAGCAGGCTACCGGGGTGGCCGTCTCGATGGGAGAGGCCGCGGGGGTTCCCGACGTGTTGATCGTCGCGCCGAGTCTGCCCAGAGCCGAGTCCGCCCTTCAAGGCAGCGCAGGGGGCGGCTCAGGAGGCGGCGGATTGCTTAAGGAGTTGCCCGCCATCATGTTGGGAGTGAGCTCGGCGGTCGTGGTGGCGGCGGCTGCCGTCAACACCGTCGCCGTCATTGTCGACGCGAGTTGAGGCCGGACGCACCAACGTGAGCAGTGGCGGTGACGCCAAGGACCACTCGCCGCCGGTTTCCGCGGCCGGGCAATCCTGAAGCCGTCGTTCTTCTTGTTGGACTCTTCTTCTCCACACTCGCGGGCGTGGCCGCCTGTCGCGTCGTCGGCCCGTACGGGGACGGCCCCTTCGGCGCCGGCTTCCGGCGCGTTCCTGATGCTGCTGCCGGTCGGTCGATCCTGGTTCACGATTTTCTTGTCGGGACGCAGGCGTTTCGCGTCGTGATCGACGAGCAGACGGGCCGGGCCGTGGAGCTGCGGTTCTCCGCCGCCGGCGAGTCCACCGGGGAGAATCGCCTGTTCCTCGAAGAGACGGGAGGGGTTCGGCTGCCTCGCGACCTCGATGGCGACGGCCTGGACGACCGCTGGGACTACTACGCCGACCTCGGCAGCCTGGAGTCTGGCGTCACGGAGAAGCTCGGTTTCTCGCTGGCCGGCGACGGCGTCATCGACACGTGGGCCTTCCATGACGACGAGGGGCGGGTGAGCCGGGTGGAGGTGTCGACCCGCCGCGACGGTGTCGTGGACCGGTGGGAGCACTACGACGCCGGCGTGCTCGTCCGGGTCGAGACCGACGCCGACCGCGACGGTCGAGTGGACGGGTGGTCGACCTACGTCGACGGCATCCTCTCGACGACGGCGGCGGACGCCGACGGGGACGGCGCCCCGGACGCACCGGCGCCGGCGCCGGTGATTCGATAGCCGTCATGTGGTGGTTCGCGCCCGGGACGGTGTGCCTGATCGCGTGGGGCGTCCTCGCGTTCGGGGGCGAGTACCCCTGGGCGTACGCGCCCCTCCTTGTCTTCGCGTCGACCGTCGGCGCCCTCGGTCTCGTCGCACCCGTTGCGGGAGAGGGGGTATCGCGATCGGTCGTCCTGGCGTTGGCGCTCATCGCCGCCGCCATCGGACTGCAGTTGGTCCCGCTTGGCGAGTCGGTTCTTGCGGTGGTCAGTCCGGCGCGCCTCGAGCAGGACTACCGGGCGTTGCTCGCCGCCGCGGTGCCGGTGCTGCCGGGACCCGCAGAGGCCGCCTCGGGGGGACCGCGGCCGATTTCGGTGCAGCCGGCGCGGACAGTCCTCGGGCTGTCGTTCCTCCTCGCGCTCTCGCTCTTCTTTCTGGGCTGTTCCCGCGCCCTGAGCGCGGTGCGGGCGTCGGGCGCGGTGCGGGGCCTCATGGTGCTGGGCGTCGTCGTGGCCCTTGTGGCCATCGTGCAGGAGGCGAGCCGCAGCCCCCTGGTCTACGGCGTCTGGTGGCCGCGCAAGGTCGAGGCGCTGCCCGCGGCGCCCTTCATCAACGAGAACCATCTGGCCGGCTGGCTGGTGATGGCGCTCTCGATGGCCCTGGGCTACGTCTGCGGCGGGTTGGCCCTCGGCCGCGTCGACGCGAGCCTGGGGTGGCGGCGGCGCGTCATCTGGCTCGGCTCCCGCGACGGCAGCGAGGTCCTGCTGGCCGGGCTCGCCGTCCTGTTGATGGCGTTGGCGGTCGTGGTCACGCTCTCGGTCTCGGGTCTCGCCTGTCTCCTTCTGGTCTGCCTGGTCTTCGGCTGGTGGACCACCCGTGGAACGGGGCGGACCGGTTGGCGCGTGCTCTGCCTGGCCGGCCTGGCGTCGGTTCCCCTGGCCGCGATCGGCTGGCTCGGCATCGACATCGTGGGCGGCGAGGTCGCCAGGGCGTCGTGGTCCGACGTGGGCGGGCGCGTCGGCATCTGGCGGGACACCCTGCGCATGATCGGCGACTTCCCTGTCTCCGGCACCGGATTCAACACCTTCGGCGTCGCGATGCTCGCCTACCAGACCTACCGCACGGACGTCCACGTCGTCGAGGCGCACAACGACTATCTTCAGCTGACGGCCGAGGGCGGCGCGCTGGTGGGCTTGCCGATCCTGTTCGGCATCGTGGTGTTCGCGCGTCAGGTGCGCCGCCGTTTCCGGGAGGCGAGCGACGACCCCCGCATCTACTGGCTTCGTGTCGGTGCGGTGACGGGACTCGCCGCGCTGGCGTTCCAGTCGTGCGTCGACTTCAGTCTCCAGATGCCCGGCAATGCCGTGACTTTCGCCCTGCTGTTGGCGGTGGCGGCGCACCGTCAGGCGCCCCGGCCGGCGCGCGCTCGTCCGGCCGGGCGGTGAGGAGGGCCGTGCGCGTCGCCTTCGACCTCGACGGCGTGCTCGCCGACCTCGACGGCGCGCACCGCGCGATCGCGGCACGGCTGCGTCCCCGAAAGGGGCCCGCCGGGCTGGGGTTGGCCGCATCGAGCGTCGAGAGAGCCGACCCTGAACAGCGGGGGTCCGGCCGGCTCGAACGCCGGGTGTGGCGCGAGATTCGATCCAGCGAGGACTTCTGGCGGACTCTCGCTCCCCTCGAGCCGAATGTGATCCGCCGGCTCAACGACGAGAGCGTTCGGCACCGTTGGGAGACGTTCTTCGTGACGCAGCGCCCTCCCACCGCCGGCGAGTCCGTCCAGCGCCAGTCACAGCGTTGGCTCGTCGGGCAGGGCTTTCCCCTGCCGTCGGTCATCGCGCACGGGGGCTCGCGCGGAAGGTTGGCCGCCGCCCTCGAGCTCGACTTTCTCGTGGACGACACCGTCGAGAACTGCGTGGACGTCGTCGAGCAGTCCGACGCCAGGCCGATCCTGGTGTGCCGCCGGGAAGACGCCGTCGCCGAGACCAACGCCAAGCGGCTCGGGATAGCGGTATGCCGGAACGCCGGGGAGGCGTTGGACGTCATCGGCCGGGCGGCGGCTGCCGCCCGCCGGCCGCTCATCGGTCGCGGCGCGAAGCGCCTCGGTTCCACGGAGCGCCAGAGCTAGCTTGGTCAAGCCAAATTGGCTAGATTAGCTAGCAAGCTGTCGTGCCGCTCCAGTCGTGGAGAGTCATGGCACCCTCGGGATTGTGCCGTCGCGAACCCGGCGGGTTCATCTTCCTTCATCTTCCGCTGAAGGTGACGAGGGTCCACAGCGTCCGCCACGCGATGAGGGCGTCGAACCACGGGCTTCGATGCTTGATGTAGTACAGGTCGTACTCGAGCTTCGTCATCGCGTCCTCCACCGAGCTCCCGTACCGGTAGTTGATCTGCGCCCAGCCCGTGAGTCCGGGGCGGACGAGCAGCCGCTCCCGGTAACAGGGAATGCGGCGGACGAGGTCGTCGACGAACTCGGGCCGTTCCGGGCGAGGCCCGACGAGGCTCATCTCTCCCCGGAGAACGTTCCAGAACTGCGGCATCTCGTCGAGGTGGCAACGCCGGAGGAGCCGGCCGAACCAGGAGGCGCGGGGATCGGCGTCCCGGGCCCAGCGCGGGCCGTCGGGCTCGGCGTCGTGCGGCATCGTCCGGAACTTCACGAGCCGGAAGCGACGCCCCGCGAGACCGACCCGTTCCTGGAGAAAGAAGACCGGCCTGCCGACGTCCAGCCAGACCGCCGAGCCGATGATCGGCAGCAGCGCCAGGAGCGCGGCGCAGCCCACGCATCCCGCGGCGAGGTCGATGAAGCGGTGGACGAACCCGGGAGCGGGAGCGAAGCCATCGGCGTGAGCGAGCGACGCCAGGACCGAGGAGCCGTCCAGGTGCCGGATCGGCAGACGCTCCAGAAGCTGCTCGTACGCAGTGTGCAGGGGGACGATGGCGACCCTCTCTTCCTGAGCGCGAACCAGGCTGCGAAGGACCTCGGGGCCGATGGCGCCGTCAGGGGCGAGGAACATCTCGGACACCTGCCGGTCGGCCGCGAGTCGGGAGAGCTCCGGGGCGGCGATCACGGGCGCGGCGAGAGGTGCGACCGGCCCGCTCCGGGGGCCGGCGTCGACGAACGCCACGATCTTCTTGTGCGGCGCGGTCTCTCGGACCAGCTGCGCGAGCGCACGAGCCTTGGTGCCTGCCCCCACCACGGCTACCGGGACCCGGTGGGCGTCGCTGGTGGACAGATGCCGGTGGGCTGCACGCCACGCCAGCGTCATGGCCCCGGCCAGGGCGAGGAAGCTGAGGACGACCAGCCGGGGCAGCAGGTCGCGGGGGGCCAGGAAGTAGATCGCCATGTAGAGCCCGGCGACCGTGACCAGCCCGCGCACCACGAGCGCCACGGTCTGGTTCGTGGAAAGAGCGGCCGGGGAGCGGTGGGTCGGACCGAGGACCGCCACCCAGGCTGCCGCGAGCAGAAACCACGCGGCCCGGTCGTAGACGAAGGCGAACGTGAAGGCGTTGCCGCCGACGCGGCTCCAGACCCAGAGGGCGCCCAGGGCGGCGCCGACCGCCGCGCCGGCGTCCCCGACCCGGACCAGGAGCGGAATGCCCTGCGCGCACCGAATCAGGTCGCGGAAGCCATTGCGGGCAGGTTCGCGTCGGCCGGAGGGCACCCGAGCCGTGGACGGCGCGTCGGTCGACATCGTTGCGGCCTCACCGTCGCCGCGCCACGATGCCCATCATCGACAGCATCGTCACGGCCTCGTTCATCACCATGTGCCCGCCGACGGCGCCGACGAACCCGAGCGGATGGCGCTCATGATGATGAGCGGCTGCACGTAGGACCCGAGGGAATCGCCAGCAGCGCGAAGATCACGAACAGCGCGAGTGGAAACCCCACCTGGAGGCTGCCAATCACCGCTTCCTGGTCCGCCTGCGACCCTTCGAAGGAGTACCGCACCCCGGCATGGTCCCGCGCCACGGCGGGCATGACATCGGCCGCGAGCGCGGCGTAGACGGCGCCGGCCGACGTGACGGTCTCGTCGAGCGACGCCGTCACGCTTATCGCGCGGCTGCGGTTCACGCGCCGGATGGTCGAGACGCCGCGGCCGCTCTCCAGCGCCGCCACGTAACCGAACGGGACCTCGTCGGCGTCCCGGGTCCTGATGCGCATGTTCTCGAGCTCCCGGAGCGACCGGCGGTCGTCGGCCGGATAGCGGACCATGACCCTGATGTCGTCGCGGCCGCGCTGGATGCGCTGCGCTTCCTCGCTGTAGAACGCCTGCCGCACGCGGTCGACGAACGATTCGATGCCGTCGGCCAGGGCGCGCCGGGACCGCGACCACCGACCCCGCCGATTCGTCCGCGGGTGGGCGAGGTGCGCCGGCAGGATGTTGAGCGATTCGACCAGCGAGAACAGTAAGCAGGGGATGACGATGCCGTTTTCCAGCATGAGGCCCAGCCGGTCGACCAGGGCGTCGGCCTGGTTCATCCATCGTCAGCCGGATGCCTTCGGGAAGGGTGGGCGCCCTGCGTTCCAGGTAGTCGTCCACCGCGCGGGAGATGGCCATGTCGCTCTGCCCGCCGGTGCGGAGGACCGAGAGGAGGACCGCGGGCTCGCCGTCGAGCCGCCCGAACTGATCGGTCTCGGCGAACCCGTCGACCACCCTCGCCACGTCGCCCACGTGCAGCCGCGTGCCGTCGGCGCGCGCCATGAGCACGAGGTCCTCACGATCTCCAGCACGTCTCGCGCCGTCCTCGGCGCCGCGACCGCGCGCGGCCTACTGAACAGGATGCGCCCGGAGTCCACGCTGGCGGCGCACAACGCCTCCTCGTCGTCACGCGTATCGACCAGCGCAGCCGGCGCGGGGACGGCTCCTGGCGACGAATCGGTACCGGCCGGCCTGCCGGCGATTCGCCGGGGGGAGCAATGGCCCCCACCCTCCTGCGGTGAAGGGGCTTGGGACGATCTGCCCGACGGCAGACGCTTCGCGGGAACTTCCCGATCGAAGCGAATTCGTGACCCGCCCGCGTCGCCACCGCGGATTACGTTCCCCAGCCACTTCTGTGCCCGCCGGCGATGCGGTTCAGCTTCTCCTTGCTGAGCGCTGGGTTCGGCGGCAGCACCATGTGGGCGTCGGTGGCCGATTCCTCATGCACGTGGATGCGGTAGCCGTCCGGAAGTCGCAGGCCGGTTTCCGCCTCGACGGCCGCGCGGGGGTCGCCGATGAGCCGCTCGCGGAAGTCGTCGTCCTCGGCTGCCTTCATCGCGACGTGTGCCCTGACTTGTGCTTCTGACTGCATGTCCATCCTCCTCGCAACGGGCCTCCCGAAGAACCGATCGGGAAGACGAGGGGGGGTGTCGCCAGCGTCTCGCCACTCCGGCGCGGATCGATCCGCTTGAACGTGTCCGTGCGGTGGCCGGCGTTCGGCGTAGAGTTGGTGCCGGCCGGCCACAAACCCTTCGCAACAGGCGGAGTTTGGACGGAAAGTTGCTAGCTGTAAACCGACAAGTCATTGATGCCTGAGACTTAGACACTTTCGCCCTCAACAGCCTCGGGGACATCGCCTTCCGCTAAAGCGCCTACTGTGCCGAATAAACCCCGGGCCCTGCCGGTCGTGCTCAGCCCCGACGAGGTCCTGCAGTTACGCGACCTCTGGAGCTCTCTGAAGCGTTTTTTGGAGTCTTTCCCGCGAGTCTCCTCGCCGCCGGCCGCTTTACGACGTCACGCGAGCATCCGCTCATCGCCGCGACTGTAGGCACTTCCGCCACGGGCTGCTAGCCCCGTGACGCGGCCGGCACCGCTCACCTCCACCCCATACCAGTCCCCGAGCGGCGCGCCGCTCAGCTAGGTGGTGTTGTCTGTCCAGTCGTCGCCGCCCGTCGCGCGATAGATGGCCTCGAGCTCGATCCGACGCGGCGCTTCCCTGCGCAACCGCGTCGGCGGCAAGACCCGCCCAGACGGCAACCCCGAGCAACAATGGCCACGCCCATCGACAGGAGTGATGTCCAGTCATGCGATCCTCTCAGCGGCCGAAAAGGCCGGCATCTGCTTCGCCCTCGGCGGGGCCCCGCCCCGCCTCGGCAACCAGCTCCCGCCCAGCAGAGCCTGGCAGGCCGTCAGCCGCATGCCGGCGGACACGCCGGCCGAGGCTTGCCCGCGCCGAGTTCCACCGCTTCGAGCTAGGCCCGACAGATAATGACGTGTCGGCGCTGTTCGACATGCCATTGTCACTTCTTACCAGCTCACTGCTACCTTGGCCACCACCGCGCCATCGCCCCCTTGGGGCACGACGCTCACCCGAACATGGTCCACCCGACTATACAGAGTAGCCTGCATAACCGCATCGACACCCCAACCAATTGCCGCTCCTGCTCCCAAACTCGCCGGCAATAACCTGGCGATACATACCGCTTCGTCCCGACATATCCGATCAGCACCAACGTACGAACCCGCCAGTCCGCCCGCCAACCCCAAGAGTACACCGTTCACGACCGAATCTCGACGCCGCACGGTTTGCACTCTTTCACCCGCCACGGCGACCACCCCCCTTTTGTGTTCGATCGTCAGTGTCGTTCCCGACGCGTCCACAATCCTGCCCCAAACTGATCGCCCATCCACATCGTTGATGTGTACTATTTCTCCAATGTTGAGCTCCCCAATTGCCGCCACGCTCTCTGCGGGCGGCACATCCACCCAACCCAAGTGAATACCGCCCGCAGCCAGAATTCCGACGAGTGCGAACAAAGTGATCATGACACTCACTCCTGTGGTCGTGCTTCTCGTCGTTGAACTTGATGAAGCCCTGGTAGTTGTCTCCCTCATGGCAGACCAGCCCGGGCTCCCCCTTGCCCCCGACCGACCGTAAGGCCCCTTGAAGCGGTGGGGCGGGGTCGGCATGGCGTTGGCCTGGGTCAGGGAGTGCTGCGACCAAAGTGGCGCCCGTGTCTGGGGCACTTACTTGTGCAGGGAGGATCTCCGACGAGCCCGAGCACCGGGCCGAAACCCACACGCATCACCGGCCAGGAGGGAAGCAATGAGGCACGTATCCCAAATGACCCACTATCGACTCCATACGGACTCACCGCCCGCCGACGGTGAGCATCAGCCCTACCAATACGCGGGCGTTGTTGAGTCTCTCGCCTTCCAGTCTCCTGGTCAACCATTCGCCGAGCACCCGCAGGCCCGCACGTTCGAAGACGTTGACCTCGATTCCGGCACCCGGGGAGAACGCAAGCCCAATCATCGAGAACGCGCCCAGCCTTCCGCTCGCGGCAACGTTGGTGCGGCCGGCCATGAGCTGCACGAAGGGTCGCACGTCGTTCGGTCGCCCATAGACCCGCACGCCGCCATCGACGCCGACGTCCCGGACGTTCACGGCGAACGCGACGTCGTCCCGTGTCGCCGTGAGGTTGGAACGAGAGAGCCAAACTCGGCCAGCGATTGCGACCGTGTCCGTCACGTTGATGGAGCCCTCGCCGAAGAATCCCTTGGACGAAGGACGGCAATCCTCAAAACGGCAGTCACCCTGGAACACGCCTCGTCCAAGCTCCAACCCACCAGCGACCGACCCCAGCGATTCCTGCGCTCGGCCCGCAACGACCGACGCCAGTACGACTACGACCACCCCAGCGCACCTTGTCCACCCGCCTGGCTTCCTCCCAACGGCCCTGCTGGACAGCCCAGCCCCGCTGCCGGGCAGTTGCTCCCCATCGGCCTTCCGCCCAGCCCTCCCGGACCCTGCCGCCCTGACTCCCGCTAGCCGTGACATACCCCTCCTTCCCCTCGATCCTCGCCGAGCACGGACCACGCCGTCTAAACCAAAAGCAACCTGACGTAGCTTCCGTCACCACGCCCCTGGGCCGCGCAGGTTCCGGTCCGCCCCAGTCTACGACTTCCGGCCCCCGCCCAAAGCTGACTCCGAACTCGGCGACCCAGACGCCCGTCTGGCCCCAGGACGTCCCCCGCACGCCGGTCCGCGGCCCCCTCGGCATTCTCCGCCGCGAGGGGCGCGACAGGATCGGACTCCACTCCGCGGCCGCGCTCCGTTCCTCACCCAGACAGATGCGACGCAGACGCGCTGCGGCCGCCGCTACCGGGGCCCGCGCTTCGCCGCCGTCCGCCCCCCCCACGGCGCCGCTCTGCCCCGCGTTCCGCGCCGCCCGGCTTCGCGCCGCCTTCTGCGCTTCATGGACGCTCACGCTGCCTCACTCGCGCCGCAACACCAACAAGCAACGCCGCCAACAAGGCCCATCCGGCCGGCGGAAGCGCCGACACCGACGCGCACACTTCGAGACCCTGCGCCCGCGCCAAGCGTCCGAAGCTCGAATCCAATGGAAAATCCGAAGCCAGACAGAGCCCTGTGTCGCCGTCCACCGTGAGCAATCTCAGCTCCCTGAGGTTGCCGAGCGGCGCCGCGATCGGTCCACTCAACTGGTTGTCATGCAGAAACAACTGGTCCAGCTTCGACAGCCTGCCCAGCTCCCTCGGGAGCGCTCCACTCAACTCGTTCCCATGGAGCCACATCCACCCCAGCTCCGTCAGCCCTCCCAGGCTGGCCGGAACTGGACCACTCAGTGCATTTCCCTGGAGACCCAACACGGTCAAACCTGCCAGGTTCCCCAGGTCGTCCGGAATCCGTCCACTCAGCTCGTTGCTGCCCAGACCCAGCCCCTTGAGTTTCACCAGGTCCGTCACGAAACTCGGAATCGGTCCGCTCAGCTTGTTACCCCCGAGCGCCAGCCACTCGAGGTGCCCCAGGTGGCCCAGGCTCTCCGGAATCGAGCCACTCAACTCGTTAATGCTCAGCTCCAGACGTACCAGGTCGGACAGGTTCCCCAGGGTGACCGGAATCCCACCACTGAACGCATTATAGCCAGCGTCCAGATACCCAAGATGCGACAACTCTCCCAATGTGTCCGGCAGCGCGCCGCTCAACTCGTTCAGCCGGAGGTTCAGGACCTCGAGCCGCGACAAGTTCCCGAGGCTCCGCGGCAGCGTTCCTCTCAACTGGTTGAAGGACAGCAACAGTTCCGTGACCCGGCCCTCTGCCGTGCGCACGCCGTACCACCGGCCCAGCGGCAATGTGGTCTTCCAGTTCGCGTCGTTGGTCCAATGCGCCCCATCCGTGGCGTCGTATAGGTCCACCAACGCCGCACGATCTCCCGCAACCGTGCCCTGAGCCATAGCGCCAGCCGCGAGAGCCACCCACAATAGGCCCGCTTGGCACACCACCCTTACCCTTCGCGCCAATCCGAAATCCACGTCTATCACCTCACCGCAACATCGATCTGATTCCGCGCCGACGTTGTCTATCCTACGCCCCAGCCGCAACCGCACTCGCCGGCCGGGCCAGCGCATCCAGCGCCCCGAGACTCAGAACCTGCATCCTATCATCCGCGTTTCCGCCGCCGTTACGGTACCGCCGACCTGACCGCCGACCGTGCGCGTCCCGCGACAAGTCCGTCCGTCGGACGCGGGCCGGCTTCCCCGGCCGCGCTCTCCCATACGTCTAACTCTGTTTGGCCTCAGGGCTGGTACACCGCCCTCACGTTCGTCAGCCCCGAGCCATCCCCCACGAACGCCGTCGCCGTCACCGTCCCCGACAGATGCGTCTGCGTATGCGTGCCGGCGGTGCCGATGCGGATGACGCCGGTCTCGCCGTCGACCCCCCGGTGGCCTATGTAGATGTTGTGGTCGCCCGTCACGTGATCGCCGCCGGCGTTGTAGCCCAGGCCGATGTTGAACGAGGAGGTGGTGGAGAAAAGAGCGGAACCGCCGATCGCGGTGTTGGACGAGCCTGCCATATTGCGCTGCAAGGCGTTTGCGCCCACGGCGACGTTGTTGCTGCCGGTGGTGTTGAACCCAAGCGCACGGCGGCCGAATGCCGTGTTGGACCGACCCGCTGTCACGGCGTCGAGGGCATCGGCGCCGACCGCCGTGTTGCTCCGGGCGTCGGTCGCGGTGAACGCCGGTCCCGGTGGACCGGCCGGGCCCGGAGGGCCCGTACGGCCGGGCGCCCGGATTGGTCCGGCGGGGCCGGCGGGCCCCGCCTCTCCCGGCGGGCCGGCCGCACCGGTCGTCCAGGAAGAAGACGGCCATCTCGCTGTCGCTCCGCGTCAACGTCAGCAGACCACGCCCCGTTCCGCAAGGAGACTCTCCCGCATGACCTCCTACCGGTCGGGTGGGCCGGCCCCTGCCCCGGAAAGCGAGTCCGGAGGTTCGGCATCGGCCGGCGCGGCCGCGATCTGCGGCGGCGGCCCGTGACCCCGAAGTTGCCCTCCGTGCCGATGTGGATGGGGCTCACGTCCTGCTGCGTCAGCTCGTGCCCGCGCACGATGCGCGGCGTCAACAGCATCACGATGTCGGTCGCCTGCATCGAGCGGTCGGTGGCCGAGAAGAGACGCCGAAGAATCGGCAGACGCGACAGACCGGGGAACCCCTTCAGCGTCTACCGGTCCTGTTCGCGCAGCAGACCCGCGAGCAGGTTCGACTCGCCGTCCCGCAGGCGCAGACGGGTGGCGACCTTGCGCGTGCCGAACGTCGGCAGCGACTGGCCCGCCACGAGAATCGGCGGCCCCAGCGTGCTGTTCTCCACCTCGAGGTCGAGGATGATCTCATTCTCGAACGTGGCCCGCGGCGTCATGTCGATGATGACCCCGCCGATACTCCGGACGCCCGGGCGCGTCCTGCAACGCCAAGCGGTAGTACTCCACCGCGGCATCCCGGTTGCCCCCGAGAGCAGGAGTTTCGCGGCAGCGGGCCTCCCCAACGCGACCACGGGTCACGCCGCGGCCGTGAGGTCGCGCGGCCTCAGCGCTGGACGAACACGCGGATCGCGTCGAGGAAGAAGTCGAGGACGTGCTGCTCGGTCAGGGCGTCGATGCCGACGTCGGCGGCAAGGGGCCGCTCGGTGGTGAGGACGCGCCCGCCGCGGACGTGGCTCACCGTGGTGAGGATGGTGACCGCGTCGTCCGTCGCGTCGACCGCGATGTCGATGTAGTCTTCCCGCCGCCGGTCCGACACCAGCCGCACCGCCCCCGCCGGCGTCGACAGCCTGAAGACGAAGCCCTCGGCCCGCAGCACCGACACGAGCTGCTGCGCCACCGGGGTGGCGACCTGCGCGACGAAGCGCCGGCCCTGCTCGCCGGCGACGGCGGCCCGGGCGCGGCGCTCCGCCGCGTCGAGCCGCGCCCGCTCGATCGTCAGGCGCACGCGCCGGCGCACCTCCGCAATCTCAGGCATCGTCGTCCCGGCGCGGCGCGGTGCCGACCTCGTAGACGCGGACCAGCTCCACGAGCTTGTAGCCGCGGGTCTGGTAGGGGGGGACGACGCGCTCGGTACGCAGATACTGCAGCATGCCCTCGTCGGCGTAGTCGGGCGGCCCGACCTGCTCGAGCCGGCCCAGGGCCTGCTCCAGGCCGGTCACCGTCAGCACCGGCTCGGCGACGGTCCGGGTCACCGGCAGCAGGCCCAGGACCTTCGTGCGCCGCAACGCCTCGCGGGTGCGGAAGCGGACGAACACCTCGTTGCTGATGAAGTTGTAGTCGACGTCGGACCGGGACGCACGGGCGTCCTCGACCCGGAGAAGGGTCACCTGCCCCAGCCCGCGAACGGCCTCGATCAGGGTCTGGGTGAACGCACCCTCCCCCGACCAGTCGGTGGTGTCGAGATCCATGGTCGAGTCGGCGGCGGCGGAGGGCGCGGAGCCGCGACGCCCGAGCCCGCCCCGACCGTCGATCTTACCAGCAGCCGCCGCCGGGGCACGAGCGCCCCGCCGCGGCGGCCGGACGGCGTCTTGACGGTTCCCTTCGGCGGCACCACGATGCAGAATATCAGTCCCGCCGCCACCGAGGCGCGGCGCGGTCGGCATCGACCGGGAATCAGATGCTCCCTTCCGCCACTGTCGAGAACTACCTGAAGGCGCTGTACCAGGCGGAGACGGCCAGCGACGACCGGCGCCTCGTGCCCATGGGGCAGCTCGCCACCGCGGTCGGCGTGGCCCCGGGCACCGCGACCACCATGGTCAAGGCGCTCGCCGAGTCGGGGCTGGTCGAGTACGAGCCGTACGCCGGGGTCCGGCTCACGCCGGCCGGGGCCAAGCTGGCGGCCATGGTCCTGCGGCGGCACCGCCTGATCGAGCAGTTCCTGGTCGAGATCATGGGCATGAGCTGGACCGAGGTCCACGACGACGCCGAGAAGCTCGAGCACGTGGTCTCCGACCGGCTGGTCGATCGCATGGACGCCATGCTCGGCCATCCGTCGGTCGACCCGCACGGCGACCCGATCCCGACCGCCGACGGCGCGATGGAGTCGCACCGGTACCATTCGCTCCTGAAGTGCCCGCTCGGCAAGCCGGTGACGGTCGCCCGGATCGCCGACCAGGACGCCACGTTCCTGAGGTTCCTCGAGACCCAGGGCCTGAAGCCGGGCCAGTCGATCGAGGTCGAGGCCCGCGACCCCGTCGCGGACCGCGTGTCCCTCCGGACCGGCGCCGAGCAACGGGTCATCCTCGGGACCCAGGCGGCGGCGAAGGTGCTGATCGAGATCGCGCAGGAGCTTCCGCCCGGGGGTTCAAACGACTGAGTCTTACGGCCTCGACGGTACCGAACCGCCGACAGCTGGCGCCGTCCTTGTCGATTCCCGTGGTCCGGGCACCACTGCCGCATGCTCGCCCGCGAGCTGGGTGCCGGAGCTGACGGCCGGGGAGCGGTCGGGCCTCTTCGGCGAAGAGGCGGCGGGACGGTTGACACGCGGTTGGAAGACGCACACCATGCCGGCACATCCATCTGGAGGCCATAGATGCTCATCAATCGACGCCAGTTCGTCCGGGCCGCGGCCGGGGCCGCCGTCGGCGCCCGCGCGACCGGCCTGATCGCGCAGTCCCACGACGTGGTCGTCAAGGGCGGACGCGTCCTCGACCCCTCGCTGCACGTCGACGCGGCCCTCGACGTGGCGATCGCGGGCGGGCGCATCGCGGCGGTCGAGGCGAACATCCCCGCCGGCGGGGCGGCGGTCGTCGACGCGCGCGGCCGGTTCGTCGTCCCCGGCCTCATCGACGTCCACACCCACTACGCGCGGGAGGCCGAGGGCCCGGCCCTCTGCCTCGAGGACGGGGTGACGGCGTGGGTCGACGCGGGGTCGGCGGGGGGCGACGACATCGACCCCCAGGTGGCCATCGCGCGGGCGGCGCCCCAGCAGGGCCGCATCCTCGTCAACATCGGGCGCGCCGGCATCCTGCCCGGCGGCGACACCATGGACCTCGACCTCGCCGACGTCGACGCCGCGAGGGACGCCATCGCCCGGCACCGCGACATGGTGGTCGGGGTCAAGGCGCGGCTGACGAGAGGCGTGGCGGCCGACGACGTCGAGGTGCTGCGCCGCGCCCAGGCCGCGGCCTCGGCCTTCGACCTGCCGGTCATGATCCACATGGGCCAGACGGCGTCGCCGCTCTCCACCCTGCTCGATCTGCTGAAGCCCGGCGACGTCGTCACCCACATGCTCGCCCCGCCCCCGAACGCCATCGTCGACGACGCCGGCCGCATCGACCCGGCGGTGCTCGAGGCACGGCGCCGCGGGGTGTGGTTCGACGTCGCCAACGGGCGGACCGGGCACGTGCGGTGGGACATCGTCGACCAGGTCATCGACGCGGGCTTCTGGCCCGACACCATCTCGACCGACGGCAACGCCACGAGCCGGTCGGTGGCGGGGGTCGTGGACCTGCCCAACGTCATGTCGAAGTTCCTGAACGCGGGGATGCCGCTCGACGCGGTGGTGGCGTGCGCGACCGTCAACGCCTCGCGGGTCTTCCCCCACCTCCACGACCGCGGCACCCTCCACGTGGGGGCGCGGGCGGACCTGACGCTGCTCGACCTGCGGGTCGGCGTGTTCGACTTCGTCGACAACTACGAGAACGTGCGGACCGACCGCCAGCGCCTGTTCCCGGCCGGGACGGTGCTCGGGGGGCGGTGGATTCCGCGCGGCTGACCCGTCGGCGGGAATCGAGCGGCCAGGCATCGTGCGGGGAGGGTGAGAGCCGGCGCGGGTCGCCGCGGTCGCCGGTCGCGATCTCGTCGCGCGACGACTCCCGACGGCGACGACTGGTCCCGGCAGGTCCTCGACGACGGCGACAGGTCGCCGTCCGCGTGCGTGGCCGAGGATCTCGACGGCGACGGACGGATCGACCTCATCTGCATCGGCGGCGGGACGGCGAACCTCAAGTGGTACGAGAACGTCTCGCGGTAGAGGGATTGCCATCTCCCTGATCCGACGGGCGGATCCCGCGTGAGCCCGATACTCCACACGACCTTCCGGTACCGCAGCCGTTCCGCCGTTCACCGCCGGAAGCGCAGATAACGCGAAGGACTTCTCACGCGGGCGCTCCCCCGGCGCCGTCACCGCGTTGAGCCGAAGCGGAAGTGCGCAGGCGCGGCGATGTGACCCGATCGATCATGCGCCGCACTTCCGCGTTGGTCCGTATCGATACCACGGTCACGTTGGGGTGCTCGTTCCGAAAGACCCGGAAGATCTCGTCCGCGAACGCCTGACCGATGGTCGGAACGTCGCGGAAATCGAGAACCACGTCGCTGAAGAGCTCCACCCGAGCCAGAACCCGTTTGGCCTGGGACCGGGAGATCAGCTTGTCATTGCCGTATTGAGCCAGCTTGACGGGAACGACGGTCTTGTTGAATGCAGGCACGTCGCCGCTCGTGAACTTGTCGAATATCTTCCGGGCCGTCCGCGACGTGTGGTTGTCCAGCTTCATGAACACGGCGGTCCCCTTCCGGCGCGTCGGCCGCTCCAGCAGCCAGTCTTCCTGTTTTCCGATCTCGTGCGAGAAGAAGACCCCGCCAGAAAGAATGTCGAACGCATCGAACATGCGTGAGGCGAAGAAGATGCCCTCTCCCGTATGCCGCCTCGGATCGGTCGTCAACTTGCCTTTCGCCAACTCGAAGATCGCATGCCGTTCATCCAGCAACCTCAGCTCGTCCTGGATCTTCCGGAAGATGCCGACGCCATCGTCCATCACCATCATCTCGGTCCCGACCGCGGTCCTGGTGATGGCCACGTCAATCGTCTCGCCGTCGGCGTGGTCGAGCGCGTTGTTGAACATCTCGGTGAACCCGTAGCTCCAGATGTCCCGCACGTTCTCCGGGAGCGGACCCAGCACCTCCGAGACGTCGTTCCGCCACACCAGGTCCTCGGCCGGCTGCTCCGCGGCGAAGTAGAGTCGGTTCCATTCCGCGACGGGCGCAAGCGCGTACGTCCGATTGTTCGTCCTTCCCGTCTGTCGCAGCGATCCCTCGCTGACCAGACGCCGAAGGTGCGTGTTGATGGCCTGACGACTGACCGAAAACTTCTCGGTCGCCAGCTTGCTGATGCTACGGGCGTTGGCTCCGACGTTCCGCAGGATGTACCGGCGGATTGCCTCACCCCTGGCACGGACCGTTCCCATCAGGATCTCCCCTGAACTCGGCCGCATTGTAAATGCATCTCGCGCACATTGTCAATGACTAGGCGAAACTACGACAACTTGTCACCTGGCATTGTCAATGTCAACATCCATATCGACAATGGAGGGCTGCGGAAGCAACCGATTCGGGGCGGCCACCGTCCTCGCGACGGCCGACGCTGCGGGCAGGACCGCTCCCCCGCCAGACGCCGGCGGCCGCCCCGTGCCGGCTGGCTCACCGACCGCGCGACGTACGTGCGGCGGTCGCGCGGTCGGCGATGGAGACGACGGTCGAGCCGATCAGCGCATACGCGACCAGGCGGGCGGCCTGCATCAACGCTGCCGTCAGGCCCGGCACGGCCTCCAGCCGCGCGGCCGCGACGACGACCAGCGGGACGAAGTAGCCGATGCCGTTCCACCGCCCGATGGTGCTCATGCGCAGCCGTTTCTGCCGGTGCACGAGGTAGGAGTCGAAGACGTACTGCCCGAACGCGACCGCGACCAGGACCGGCAGCACCAGGGGGACCGCGCCCGCCAGCGCCGCCCCGGTGAGGCCGGCGGTCACGAAGAGGCAGTCCGTGCCGTGGTCAAAGAGCTGGCCGGCCGCCGACGCGGTGCCCCGCCGGCGGGCGACGATCCCGTCGGCGTAGTCAGTGGCGAGGGCCACGGCCAGGAGCACTGCGACGAGGCCAGCGTCCAGGAAGTCCGGGCGGGCGAAGGCGGCGGCCAGCAGTGGGGCCAGCGCCAGACGGACGCCGGTCAGCAGGTGGGCCATCGCAGTTCCCCGGGGGAATCGGGCGCGTTGCCGTCCCGGTTCAGAAGAGTCGGAACGCCACATCGTGGCCCGTCGACCGCGCCAGCTTGGCGTCGCAGGTCACGATCGAGCCGCCGAGGAGCTCGGCCAGCGCCACGTACGCCGCGTCGTACGCGCTCAGGACGTTGCGCAATCGCCATATCGCCGGGCGCAGCGGCTCGTGGCCGTAGCGCGTAATCGCCAGCTTCCCAAGATCTTCCAACGCCTGCTCGGCCCGAGCGGCCGTCAATCGGTCGGCCCGGTTGAATCGGCGAATCACGTGCAGCACTTCGATGTCGAGCAACTGGGGGGCTACGGCGGGATGCCCGGACTCGAGGAGGTGCTCCGCGATGGCGCCCCCCCGCGGCGTCGCCAGGAGCATCTCGACGACGGCAGAGGCGTCCGCGACCACCATGGCGCATCCGGCAGGTGTCGACGTACGCGCTATTCGCGCTCGCGCAATTCCCGGATGACGTCGGCCGCCGACGGGACCAGATGGACCGGCTCCCGCGTTCGAAGAAGCTCGCGGAACTCACGCGGCGTCGGTCGCATCGCGAGTTTCTCCAGCTCGGCGAGCACGAAGTCGGACAACGACGACCCCTCGATGGCCGCCTTCGCCTTGAGGACTCGATGGACTTCGACAGGGACGTTCCTCACCTGAAGCGTCGGCATGCAAACCATAGTACATGCATGCAGTCTGCATGTCCACGTCCCGACGCCTCCCAGCCCCCCACCCCGCGGCGGGCCGACTCGCCGGGCCGCCGGAGAAGCCCCCGCCACGTCATCCGCCGTCGCCAACCCGGCCAATGGGAGAGGACAGGACGGGAGCCCGGTGTCCTCAGCCGAACAGCTCGCGCTGCGCCCGCGGCCAGAAGGCGGCCCCGATGAGGGCGTTGAACAGGATGAAGAAGTTGTGCTGCACGAAGCCGAACGCGGCCATCTGCCCCTCGTTCTCGGGGAAGAGCACCACCCAGAACGTGATGGCGGCGGCCCGCATGGGGGTCGGCACGGCGGCGGCGAAAAAAACGACGGGCAGGTAGCCGAGCAGGGCCAGGAACGAGGCGTCGACGCCGAACAGGTTCAGCGCCGTCGTGTACACGACGACCGCGGCCAGGAGCGCCGGCGAGCGGAGCACCAGGAACAGGGCGTAGTGGCGGAGGGCGGCGGTCTTGAACGCGTGGAGGATGCGCCGCTCGCGCAGGCGGTTGCCGGGCAGGATGGCGCCGCGGAAGTACAGCACCCACACCGCGAACACCGGCACCGCGGCGAGGGCGAGCCCGGGGACCAGGGCGAACGCCGGCGGCAGCTCCGGTCCCGCGAGGTAGCCGACCGTGGCCCAGAACAGCAGGTAGAACACCTCGCAGAACATCACGAACAGCATCACCGAGCCCACCTCCCAGCCCGGCACGCGGTGGCGCCGGTGCAGGTAGTAGGCCATCGCGCCCTTGCCGATCTGCTCGTTGAAGACCGAGATGATGTAGGCGCTGGCCCGGATGGGCAGGATGTCGCGGTAGCGGATGGGGGTGACGAACCAGTTCAGGGCGCGCGTCACGACCAGGGTGTCGATGACGAAATAGAACCCCGAGTAGGCGACCATCAGCGCGATCCAGGCCCCCCATCGGACGTTCTCGAAGACCTGCGCCATGTAGGCGGCGAGCGACAGCCCCTCGCGAGCGGCGGCGCCGTCCAGACGGGTGTACAGGTAGGCGAAGCAGGCCACGCCGAGGAGGAGAAAGGCGGCACGGCCGGCACGACCGCGGGCCGGGGGCACCCCCCCCGGGGGCTCGCCGGTCTCGGGGGACGCAGACTCGGGCGTCCCGGGCGCGGTCTCGGGCGCACCGGGCGCCTCGGGCGCCGTCTCCGGCGCGGGGGGCGCGGTCTCAGACGGGGCGTTCATCTCGGGTGTGTCTGACATGACTCGGTCAGGATAGCGGAAGGCTGCGCCCGACTCCCCGGTCGCCGGGCGCAAACTCAGGCGCGGAGCTCATCGCGGGGCGGCCCGACATAGCCTGACCAGGGTATCCGACAACGGGGTGAGGCTGACGCCCAGCTCGGCGGCGGCGTTCCGATCGACGGTCTCGTCCGATGTAATCACGTCGATCACGGCGGGGGTCAGGCCGCCCTTTCGGGCCAGGCCGGCCACCCGCGCGGCCAGCCGGGCCAGCCAGACCGGGGTCGAGCGGACCCGGGTCTCGCGGCCCAGGCAACCCGCGGCGCGCTCGATCAGCTCGCGGTGGGTGAGGGTCTCGGATCCGACCAGGTCGCAGGTCCGCACGCCGGCCGCCGGCCGCTCGCAGCACCCCAGGATGGCGCGGCACAGGTCGTCGACGTCGAGCGGCCGCAGCCGGTGCGCCCCGCCGCCGAGGACGCGGGCCGCCGGGCCCGACGCGGCCGCGACGAGGGCCCGCCCGCCCGCGGTGCCGGGACCCAGCAGCAGCGGCGTCCGGATGATGGTGGCGTCGAGACCGGACTCCGCGACCAGGCGCTCCGCCTCGCCCTTCGACCGGAAGTAGCCGTTCCGCGACCGCGGGTCGGCGCCGAGCGAGCTGACGAAGACGACGTGGCCCGCCCCCGCCGCCCGCCCCGCCTCGACCACCGCACGGGTGACCTCGACGTTGCCCGACCGGTAGTCGGAAGTCCGGCTCTCGAAGAGGATGCCCGCGAGGTGCACGACGGCGCCGGCCCCGGCGAACGCGCCGGCCAGATCGTCGGACCGGCGGTAGTCGACGACTCGGGGCGAGATGCGCGGCGACTGCGGCAGCGCCCCCACCACCTCCGGGCGCCGCACCGCGGCGACGGCGTCGAGCGCGTCCCCGGCCGCGACCTCCGCCAGCAACGCCGTCCCGACGGCGCTGTTGGCGCCCACGACGGCGATGCGCCGGCTACCCGCCTGCGCTACCGGCGACTCCAGAAGAAGGCCTCCACGGTCCACACGATAGCACGCGGGTCGCCGGCTCCCGCGTCACCGCCCCCGGCCGTCGTCTCCCGCCGGCGCCGCGTCCTCGGCGACCTGCGCGATGGCGTCGAGCTTCTCGGCGATTTCTGGATCGATCTCCCCGTCGGGCACGTAGTCGGCCAGCTCGTGGTAGTTCTTCTTGGCCATCAGGTTCGGCAGGCCGAGCTTCCCGAAGTACGAGAGGAAGAGCGGATCCAGAAAATCGTCGCTCGCCTTGACGTCCGGATCCCACGGCGACCCCTTGCCCAACGTCTTCAGGGCCGACTCGATCTCGGCGATGGACTCGCGCATCGCCCGCAGGCGCCGGTCGGCCTCGGCTGCGGTGAACAGTGGCCCCCCGCCATCGGGCGCCGAAGCAACCGCGTAGCCCTCGAGCGTGGCCCGCGTGCAGACGTAGTTTTCGATCTCGCGGCGCGTCCACGTCAGGCACTCGATCGGCGACATGTCCGGCGGCGCCGTCTCGAGACGATCGAAGAGCGCGGCGCCGCGAAGCTGCGGAAGCGCCTCGCGCAGGCCGTGGAAGTGGCTCTGCACCGCTCGCACCTGGTTCCCCGCGTAGTGCACGAACGGCCGCTCCAGCGCCCGAAGCGCGCGGTCGTGCCCCAGTCGCCGGGCGAAGTCCACGAGGATCGACAGGTCCGTCGAGCCCTCCACGTAGAGCACCCACCCGGTCTGCTCGGCCTGGTAGTACTGGTCGAACCCGATCTCCCGCAGGGCCTTCAGGACCTGGCTGCCGCGATCGTCGATGCGGTGGGGCCGGCCGACGAACGCCACCACCACGTCCTGGCCCGCCGCCTCGTTCAGCAGCACCTCGGAGTGGCTGGCCGCGATGATCTGGCTGCCGGTCTCGCGCGCCACGCCGGTGAGCAGGCGGTAGGTCTGGCGCTGGCGCAGGATCTCCAGGTGTGCGTCGGGCTCGTCGAGGAGCAGAACCGCGCCCGGATTCCCGTACATGTACGCCAGCAGGAGCAGCGTCTGCTGCAGGCCCCGGCCCGACGACGACAGGTCGAGCCGCGCGCCGCGCTCCCGGTAGGTCATCGCGATCTCGCCGCGCTCGGCGACGTAGCGCGGCGGGTCGAGCTCCGCGCCAAACAAGCCTTCGATATGACCGACCAGCTTGTCCCAGCGTGACGGTTCGGCTTCGTGAATGCTGAAACAGAGGTTGCGCAGCACCTCGGCGGTGCGGCCCTCCCCGATACGGACGTTGACGGCGCCCTGATCTAGCCGCGTTTCGGTGGCGGCGAGCCCCGACATCGGCGGCAGGAACGCGATGCGGACGTGTCCCGCCTCGTCCGGCACCGGCATGTGGCCCGCCGTCCCATCCTCGGACAGACGGAGCGGCCGGCAGTAGAACGACTCCTCGTTCGCGTAGTCGAACTCGAGCCCGCACTTCCAGGACCGGTCGCGGGTCACGCCCTCGACGACGAGTGCGATGCGGATGTTGCTGGTCCGTGGCTGGCCGTCGACGCGCTGCACGTCCCGGACGTGCAGGTCCCGCCACAGCAGGTTGGCGTTCGGAATGGGAATCGCCACCAGATCCCGCCGGTTGACGGTCACCCCCTTCGGCTTCTCCGGGGTGCTCTTGCCGGCCCGCTTCTCGTTCCAGCGCTTGAAGCCGACGTCCCAGAGGGCCAGCGCCTGCATGGCCGAGGTCTTCCCCGAGTTGTTGGGGCCGATGAAGACCACCGGGCTGCCGAGATCGATCTCGACCTCGCCGAAGCGCTTGAAGTTCCGGATGACGAGCCTGGTCAGCATCTCCTACCGCCCGCTGTTGGGACGACTGTCGTCGGCCTTGATGTGAAACCGCAGGTGCCAGATTCCGAATCCGGCCTCCACGCGACGATACCCCTTCCCTGCCAGAGCAACGACTCCCAGGACGCAGGCAAGCAGACAAACCACCACAATGCTCGCAATGATCAACTCTGCCATGTCGCCCTACTTTCTCTTCGACTTGGCGAGTGCCTTCACCGCATCGGCGAGCTCCTGGGCCGGCCCCACTTTCTTGCTCAATCGACTCGCGGCGGCATCCGTGGCCCTCACGAAGGCTTCCAACAGATCAGGAAGTTTGTCGACGGCCCTGATGCGCAGATAGAGCGGCGCTTCGTTGAAAGGCCACACTTCCTCAAGGGTACTCGCGGGGTCTGTCCCGTCGCCACGGACCTTGCGAACAGCCAAGCGCCATTCACCGTTGACCATACTGTAGCCGACATCCTGGCTCCAGCAATCGTGACCATCGTCGTGACCTGCAATCCGAGTCCAGCATGCCACACCGATGCTCAACCGATGCAATGCTCTCTCCAGCGACGCGATAGGCTGGGCCAACTCGCCCGATACTTCGTTGAGCTTCTTGGCCGATGAAGCAAGGGCACCAAACGCGGCGGTAGTGCGTTCGGTGGGACCGAGAGAACCGCTCCTGACCTCAGACATGCGACCTCCAAAGAACCTAGTAGCGCTCTGAAAACGAAATCCGTTTGACGGCTTCCGCAGCCTGCATCTGGGACGAGCGGGGTAGTGGCCCACTCATACAGGCTTGATGTTGACTACGGTAGCGCAGCTCCGGGAGTAGCGCAACCCGCATCAACCCACAAGACCGGTCGTTTGCCGACCACGCGATTGCCCGACCGGTGTTCGGCTCAACCCCCTCTCGGGTGAACTCGCGGGCAAGCTCGGTACGGGGCGGTCCTGACCCGGAATGGGGTGACTCGCCAGCCGCCGGCGACAACCTGCCCTCGTCATCGATGACCACGACGCGGCTCAACCCGCGATCGCTCCACCGCCAGAACACGAGATTCAGATCATCCGGCTCGGCCGCCGCCGCAAAGCTGCGAACACGCATGCCGACGAAACCGGCCGCGACCAGCCGGTCGGCCAACGCCTGCGATGCCGGAATCACGCCGCTCAGCATGCGACGACGCCAACCACGTGCGCTCAACTCAGGATCGGTCACAGCGAGCGCCTCACGCGCCTGCGGGTTCACCGCGTCGAATATCGGTTCGGCATCGATCTCATAGGCGCACAGCGTGATTGGCTGGAATCGGCCAGCCGGGAGTGCTTCGCGGATGGCGGTCAGCGGCGACAGGGACAGATAGAGGGTGGGCACGCCGATGCGGTTGAATCGGCCTCCGTTACGGCGAGCCCCCTCGCCCGAAAGGGGCAACCAGGATCGGCGGGGCTTGTGCGCTCGATACGCGACACCCTGGAACCGCGTCCATGCAGCAGGGCCGGGGGCACTCCTCGACTCAACCATGCGAACCTCCAAGACCGTAGTGATCCGAAGGTGGAAACCGCCGGGCGGTTTCCGCAGTCTGCGCCTTCTCGAACGGGAGAATGCCCGCTCGCGCAGACTCATGTAAGATAGCACGTCTCTGGAGACGGCCGCTACCAAAGCGCGGCGGCGTCAGGCGTAGCCGCCGTCCGCAACGTCATCGAGATAGGCGTGGACGTAGTCGGCATGCCCTTCGCGTACGAGCCGATCGGCGGTCATGTCGTCGAAGCCGATCAGCGGCTCCGACCGGAACCAGGCATAGGCCGCGAGATCGCCGGCGCCGGTCTCCGCCTTCACGCGGTGGAGGATCTCCAGCATCTCTCGCAGTCGGGTCTGCGTCTTGAGCGCCCGGACGCGCGACGCGCGCGAGAACGCGTCGCGGCCGAGCCCGAGCGTGTCCGCGATCTCGGCCCGGGTGGTGCGCAACGCGTTCGCGACACGCGCGGGCGAAAACACCTCGTCTTCGATGAACTCCTGGAATGGCATCGCCATTGACAGAATCTACCACACGATTCGGCGTGATTCCATCTGACTTTGGTTAGCGGTTGGCCCCCCTCACGCACGCTCCCGCTCCCTGCCTCTGACCAGTTCACCCGCGCCCGAAGATGCCGCAGGCATCGCAAGCCGCTGCCGCAGTACGGCTGCCAATCGACCCCCGCGGCATCGGCCACGCCGAGGAGTCGTGATCAAGCCCTACTGCCCGTCGGTCGTCTGCCCCGGCTGCAGGGCCGCGCGGTCGAGCTCGTTCACGTCGTCGACGATGCGCGCGAAGGCGCGGGCCACCGCCTCGAGGCCGGCCTCGGGCACCCACTCGGGGATGTCCTGGTCGGTGTGCTTGATCTCGGGCGAACGGATGATCTGGATCGACGGCAGGTCGCGGGCGACGCTGCCCATCTCGCCGGCCGCGCGGTCCTCCATGGAGTCCCACACCGCCACCCCGAAGGTGCGGTAGGCGTCGAGGACGAGGTCGACGAGGCGGTCGCTGCCGTTCACCCACCACCGGCGCGGAGACGGGATGTCGGTCTTGCGCATCGTCGGGCCCCAGTACACGGTCTGCTTCACCGAGACGTGCTCGCAGTTGATCATCAGCGCGGCGTCGGCCAGCGCCGTCTCGCGGTTGTCGTGCATCCAGCGCGACCCCGGCGAGCCCACGTGGTGGCCGGCGGTGCCGACGAAGACGAGGTTGCGCCGGCGCTCCTCCGCGGGCCGCGACGCGAAGTGCTCGGCGAGGGCCAGCATGACCGCGATGCCCGACGCGTTGTCGAGGGCCGCCTCGAAATAGCCGTCGAGGTGCGCGAGCACGTAGATGTCCTCGTCGGTGGTGCCGGGGAGGGTGCCGAAGACGCTGGCAGTCTTCAGGCCGTCGCGGTAGTCGACGTCGACCCGCATCGAGACCCGCACCTTCTCGCCGTCGCCGATCAGCGCCTTGACGGTGTTGCCGTCCTCGTAGCCCATGAAGGCGCCGGGGATGGTGATGTCGCGGCCGAGACCCTGCCAGATGGTGAAGTTGTCCGAGATGCCGTAGATGACGACGACGGCGGCGGCGCCCCGGTCCTGCGCGCGCCGGATGGCGTCCTCCCAGCTCGCGCCGGCCGAGTGGCCCATCGACCCGGGGGCGGGGATGCTGTGGATGAATACCGCCTTGCCGGCGACGTCGCGCCCGAGGAAGTCGGCGGCCGAGCCGGTGCCCACCCACACCGCCTCGAGGTCCAGGGTGCCGTCGGTGGGATTCGAGCGCAGGGCCGGCACCATCGACTCGAACCGGTACGTGCGCCCGCCCGCCTCGACGCGGATGTCGTGGCCGGCCGGGAACCACTGCGTCGGCAGGTCGAACCCCTGGTCGCGGATGTCGGTGAGACCCAGCTCGCGGAACCTCCGCTCGACGTAGTCGCGGGCCATCTCCTCGCCGCGGGTGCCGGCGATGCGGCCCCAGTACTTCGTGCGGTCGTCGCGGTTGGCGAGCGAGATGTCCGCGACCTCGCGCACGACGTCCTTCATGCGCGCGCCGTCGATGGCGGCGTAGCGCTGATCGGCGTCGGAGAGGGGAATCCGGATGTAGGCGTCCTCGCGGACGTTGCCGTCCGCGTCCAGGCGGCTCGTCTGGGCCAGGCCCGTCCCCGCCGCGACCGCGGTCATGAGCATGGCCGCCCCGACAACCGCCGCCCGCCGTGTCGCTGCTGGAGTCATGTCATCCCTCTTCATCCGGGCTTCAGTGGCGCCCTCGCCACCCCGACGGAACACGCGCATCGCGCGCCGGCGCTGGATGCAGCTCGGCGCGCGGCTCTCGATGATACCCGATGACCGGTGTCGGCGATGACCACCGCCTGACGGGAAACGCCTCGAACGGAGGGCCGCCGAGCGGCTCGATGAGGCGCGAGAGCGGACGTTGGGGAGTCGTTGGATGGACAGAATTCAGGTCTATAATCTGGTCTGAGGAGGCGCCATGACCACTGTCCCGCTGTCGGAAGCCAAGACCCATCTCGCGAAGCTCCTGGCGGACGTCGAGGCGCTTGGCGAGGAGGTGGTCATCACCCGCTCGGGCCGGCCCGCGGGTGTGCTCCTCTCGCTGACCGACTATGAAGGACTGCTCGAGACGTTGGAGATTCTGGCGGATCGGGACTTGGCGGCAACAATCGAGCAGGGCTTGGCAGAGGCGGCGGCGGGCAAGCTGCTGAGGCACGAGGACGTGTGGGATGACGAGGACCCTCGTCTACACGAGTAGCGCCGGCCGTGCGATCAAGAGGCTCGATCCGGCCGTCCGGCGGCGCATTCTCGCGGCCCTGCAGAGGCTCCGCGAGGAGCCCGAACGCGGCAAGCCGCTGCAGATGACCCTCAGAGGGCTGCGCTCCTGGCGCACCGGAAACTACCGCGTCGTCTATCGCGTCATCGAATCCCGCATCGAGATTCTCGTCGTGACCATCGGCCACCGGCGCGAGATCTATGAGCGGCTGCGGAAAATGCTGGACGCGCTCGGTGGAACGTGATTGACAGCCCGCCCGGCAGTCACCGGCCGCGATCGCGTCCGGGCTGCCGCGGCGAACGCGACGCGTGGAGCTTCGGCCCGGTCACGGAGCCGGTGACGCGATCTTCCCTTCCTCGAACCTCGTCGACGATTGCCTGCACCATTCGGTCCACGGAGGCGCGGGTGGCCGTGGCCCTCGCTCCATCCGTCGCGCTACGTCTTGCCGGATCCTGCCTCCAACTACCGGCGGCTCGGCCGGCTCACGGCAACGCGAACACGGCCAGGGCGTCGGTGGCCGCCACCGCCACGTACTGCCGGCCGTCCTCCCCCAGGTAGGTCATCGGATTGGCGTTCCCCGGCCCCGGCAGCCGCACCTCCCACAGCCCGCGGCCCGACGCGGCCTCGAAGGCGCGCAGGCGGCCGTCGTCGGTCCCCGCCACGAACACGAGGCCGCTGGCGGTGGTGATGGCGCCGGCGCGGATGGGCCGGCCGGTGCCCCGACGGCCCTCGGGCAGCTGGTCGGTGACCCCCAGGACCTCCTGCCACGCGACGTCCCCGGTCGCCGCGTCGACCGCGATCAGCCGGCCCCACGGCGGCCGGTGGCACGGCAGGCTGGCGCCGCCCAGCTGCACCGCGAAGCTGGCGGGGCGCTGCGCGCCCTTGCGGTACGGCACGGGATGCTCCGGGGGCGCCGCCTCGACGTAGCCGAGGGCGCCGAGGTCCTGGGTGACGACGAGGAGATAGCCCGTCGCCGGATCCACCGCCACCCCGCCCCAGTTGGCGCCGCCGACCCCGCCGGGGAACGAGAGGGTGGTCCGCAGCGGCGCGCCGGGGGCGCGGTAGACCCACGGGGTGAACGGGCCGGCGTTGTAAATCTCGCCGAGGCTGTCGACGAGGTCGCGGCACGCGGCGGCGTGCTCGGGCGAGGTGTCCTCGCCGGTCACGAGGTCGTCGGGGTCCCAGGTGAGCTTCGACAGGCCGACCGGCTTCAGGGGTATCGGCTGGGTGGGCGAGGTCGCCTCGCCGGGGACGTCGCTGGCCGCCACCGGCCGCTCCTCGACCCCGTAGACGGGCTCGCCGGTCTCGCGGTCGAGGATATAGAGATAGCCGGACTTGGTGGTCACCCCGAGGGCGGCAATCGCCCCGCCGTCGCGCGGGATGTCGAAGAGGGCGGGCGGCGCCGGCGGGTCGGCGTCCCACAGGTCGTGGTGGATGGTCTGGAAGTGCCACCGGTACTCGCCGGTGGCGATGTCGACGGCGACGAGGGCGTTGCCGTACAGGTTGTCGCCGGGCCGGTCGCCGCCGTAGTCGCCGGGAATGGGCGAGGCCAGCGGCAGGTACACGTGCCCGCGCTCGGTGTCCATGGAGAAGTAGAACGGCCACGCGTTGGCCCCGAGCCGGCCCTGCCAGCTGTCGCCGCCCCAGGTGTCGTGGCCGGGCTGGCCGGGCTGCGCGACCGAGCTGAACTCCCACACCGGCGCGCCGGTGCGCGCGTCGAAGGCCCGCGCGTTGCCGATGCCGCCGATGGTGCCGGCGGGGGTGTTGGCGCCGACCACCGCCACGTCGCCGTGCACGAGGGGCACCGAGTTGTAGGGCACGACCATGTCGACGGCGCCGCCCGCGCCGAAGCTCTCGACCGGGGCCCCGGTGGCCGCGTCGAGCGCGCGCAGGTGCTGTCCGGTGGTGAAGATGATGCGCGGGTCCGCGCCGTCCCCGCCGGCCCACCAGGCCACCCCGCGGCGCGACGGGCGCGCGCCGTCGAGGGCGTGCCGCCAGATCTCGCGGCCGGTCGCCGCGTCGAGGGCGACGACCCGGTCGGCGGCGGGCAGGTACATGACGCCGTCGACGACGATGGGGGTGACCTGCGAGTTCGGCCCGCGCGCGCCCTCGTCCACCGCCGCGAGCGAGTAGGTCCACGCCGAGGCCAGGTCCGCGACGTTGGCGGCGGTGATGCCGTCCAGGGGCGAGAACCCGGTGCCGGCGGGGTCGCCCCGGTACATGGGCCAGTCGCCGGCGTCGGACGCGGCCGCCGCCTGCTGGCCGCTCCCCTGCGCGGACACACCGACCCCGGCGGCGCCGGCGAGCAGCCAGATGGCCCCCGCGACGCCGAGAACCACGGCCGACCTCATGGTGCGCTTCACGATGGCAACCTCCTCGTGGACAGCAGATCCGGACCCGCGGCGGCCAACGCACGCCGAGAATCCCCGACCTGACGACCTCACTGCGTGGGCAACCCGCGGCGAAGCCCCTGCTTCAACCGGCGATGAGTCCCGCGCGAACCACGTTGCTCTGCCGGCGCCGAGTCGCTCCGCCGGCCTGTTCGGTTTGTGGTGGTCCGGGAACCGACGGGCGCCCTCGTCTCGCCTTGTCGCACGAGCCCATGCCCGGCGCCCTGCGGTCCCCGCGCGCCACGCGGTCTCGCCGCAGGCTTCCGGCCCGCATTGTATCCTGCCGCGGCGGTCGTCCCGGCGCGAGCGGTTGTACCCGCCGGGAGCCAGCGTAGTACCCTTTGGCCCGATTCCCGCCGGCTTCCGAGGGCAGTCGGACAGCGAACACGGAGAACACCATGACCGATCCGAAGCATCTGAACCGAGGCGACTATTCCCGGCGCGACGCGCTGCGCCTGCTCGGCACCGCCGCCGGGGCCGGCCTCGCGGCCGCGGCCGGCGCCCCGCCCGCCCGGGCCCAGCAGACGTTCACGAGCGTGGCCGCGCCCGACTTCCCTGAAGGCGCGATCATCCGGACCCTGCAGGGCGACGTGGCCCCCGAGGCGCTCGCGAACGGCGCAACCCTCTTCCACGAGCACGTCGGCCGGGGCGACGTCGAGCTCGCGGTGGAGGAGCTGCGGGCCTGCGCGTTCGACGGCCTCGGCTGCATCGTCGACGCGGCCACCGGCCGGCGGACGCCCGAGCAGGTGGAGCACCTGAACGCCATCGCCGCCCAGAGCGAGGTCCGCATCGTGATGGCCGGCGGCTACTTCGAGGACATCGGCTTCGCGATCTACCCGGTGCGCGTGGCCGAGATGTCCGAGGACGAGCTGGTCGAGGAGCTGGTCGCCGACGCCGCGGCCCAGCGCTGGGGCGCCTTCGGCGAGATCGCGTCGTCGCTCGAGATGCGCCCCGACGAGCGCAAGGTGCACCGCGCCGTCGCCCGCGCCCACCTGCGGACGGGCATCCCCATCTTCACCCACACCCCGCACGAGAGCTGCCCGACCTGCGCGATGGAGCAGCTCGACGTCATCGAGGGCGCGGGCGTCGACCTCTCCCGCGTGGTCATCGGGCACATGGCCACCATCCGTCCCGAGCACGACCCCCTCGGGACGCACCGCGAGGTGGCGCGCCGCGGCGCGTTCATCGGGCTCGACACCCTGGGGCACGAGATGGGGCGGTCGGACATCCCCGCCGCCGACAAGGTGCGGATGGTGCAGGACCTGCTCGAGGCGGGGCTCATCGACCACATCCTGCTCTCGTCCGACCAGGGCAACGTCCGCCAGTTCAAGCGGTACTACGGCCACGGCTGGTCGTCGGTGCTGATGCAGTTCGTGCCCAAGCTGCGCTACGCCGGGGTGCCCGAGGAGGCCATCCACCAGATCCTCGTCGACAACCCGCGGCGCTTCCTCGCCTTCGTTCCTCGGGAGGGCTAGCCGGTATCTCCGGTACGCGCGCGTCCTCCGCCCCCGGGGAGACGGAGGACGCGCGGCTGCCCGAGCCGTCAGAACATCGCGATGGGGTTCGCGGGGCTGCCGGTGCCCCGCGCGACCTTGAGGGGCAGGGCCATGAACATGAACTCGTGGCGCCCCTCCTCGGCGCACGCATCGGCCAGGGGCTCGAGCAGCGCGTTGTCGAGCAGGGCCACGCCGTAGTTGAACAGGACGCCGTGGACGGGGAAGGTGAGGCCGTAGGGGTCGGGCCGCGCATCCATCATGTCCCAGCCGAGCAGCGACACGTCGTGGTCGCGGATGAACTTGGCGCAGGTCACGCCGAGCCCCGGCCGGTCGCCGCCCCCGTACTCGCCGCCCGCCCGCACGAACGAGTCCTTGCCGCTGTAGACGAGCAGGGCGTCGCCCGGCTCGACCTCGACTCCCTGGGCACGGGCGATCTCCTCGAGCTCCCAGCCCTGCACGGGGTTGCCCGGCGTCACGTGGGGCTCGCCGCGGTGGCGCGGCACGTCGAGCAGCACCCCCTTGGTGATGATGCCGTCGGACCACGCGTCGATGGCGCCGAAGAACGCCCCCTGGGTGGTCACCTCCACGTCGGGGTCGCGGCCCCCCCACATGCCGTCGCTCTCCCACATGTGGCACAGGGCGTCGATGTGGGTCACCGTCTGCCCGTGGTAGATGAAGCCGTAGTAGTCGGAAACCGCGCCCCCGCCGCCCTCCCGCGGGCTCTTGCGGATGAACTGCTGCGAGGGCTCGAAGACGCGGCTCGCCGAGACCTTCCGCCCCGTCCGCACGAGCCCGGCCGCCGCCGCGCTCTTCTCGTCGGTGATCAGGTTGATGGCGCCCTTCTCGTCGTCGTCGCCCCAGCGGCCCCAGTTGCGGCGGTCGGTGTACCACGACCGCACCTCCTCGGGCGTCGGCATCCGCGGATCGGCCTGGGCGGCGGCGCCGGCCCCGCCGGGCGCGCCCGCCGCGGCGGGCCGGGTCATGTGCCGTTCCAGCAGCTCGACCGGCGAGAAGCTGTCGGGGGCGGGCGGCCGCAACGCGGCTCCGTTCCACGCCGCCGCGCGCCCGCCGAGAGCCGCGCTGCCGGCCGCCGCCGTCGTCAACGTCGTCAGGAACCGTCGTCTAGAAGAAGCCATGGGTCTTCCTTTCTGCTGTTGCGACAGGTCTTCACCCTCTCCGGTGGAGAGAACGGGGTCCATCATAGCAGTCGGCAGCGGAGTCCGGCGGGTCAGGGAGATCCCAGGTCGAACGAGATCCCCATCGAGACGAAGCGGTGCTTCTTCGACGCGCCGGCGCGGTGGTAGAAGAGCGGCTCGAGCACCGCCTCGGGCGGCAGGGCGTCCGCCACCACCGGCGGCCCCTGGTTCTTGTAGTAGTCGAACTTCACGAACAGCTTCGTCCGGCCCGCGAGGCTGTCGTCCCGTCGCGGCCGCCAATCGATTCGCACGAACCAGTCCATGCGGTACGCGAGCACGCCGTCCGAAAAGAAGCGCGGGGCGCTGATGGGCAGCTTGAACGACGGGATGAACTCGATGGAGAGGCTCGTCAGCGGCCGCATCGCGATGGTCGGCCAGAGCAGGAACCGGTAGCGGTGGCGACCCGGCACGCGCAGGTAGCGCGGCGCCAGGAGGACGCTGGAAGCCGCGGGTCCGCCGGTCGCGGGGTCGAGGGGGGAGACCGGGGTCTCGATCAGCGCGTTCTCGAACTCGGAGAAAACCCCTACCCCCAGCGACAGCGACACCATCGCCTGCCGGGCGGCGAGGCCCCGCTCGAGCGGGGCCACGACATCGAGGAGCCCGTCGAAGACGTCGGGGGCGGGCCTGGGGCCGCCGGCCGCGGGCTCGTACGCCGGGGCGCCGGCCGCCGCGTCGTTCCCGCGCCCGCCGATGGCCGCGGGGGTGCCGGACGCCGCGTGGCTCCTGCCGTCCCCGGCGACCGGGGAGGCGCCGGCCGCGGCCCCCGCGGGGACGCAGGTCGGCGGCGGCGCAGCTCCGCCGGCCAGGTCGAAGCCGACCCGGAGCCGCTCGACGCCGCAGCGGAAGCTGCCGGCGCCATCGGTCGCGAGGTGGGCGAGGGCCCGCGCCCCCGGCTCGTCGTCCCGCCGCGGCCACAGGTCGACCCCCATGCTCACCCCGCCCCCGATTTCGTAGCGCGCGGCGATGCTCATGGCGTCGTCCGAGTAGCGCTCGATGAACGCGAAGGCCCCGAGGTGGTCGGTGCGCCGGTGGTCGTAGCCGAGCCTCACGCGGCTGAAGTCCTGCTCGAAGACGTTGTCGTGGATGAGCGCCCGCATGTCGCCGAGGAGCCCGATCCGCGACCGGTAGCCGCCGCCGCCGAGCCGGGCCCCCGCCCGCAGGCCGAACAGCGTCTCGTTGCCGGGGCCGCCGCCGAAGTCGCCGGTCTCGTCGGCGCTGAAGCTGAAGTCGACGTCGCCGACGAGCCCGCGCTGGCGCGCCTCCTGCGCGGCCAGAGCGTCGAGGGTGGCGCGGAACCGGTCGAAGTCGCCGCCGAGGATGCGTTGAGCGTGCTCGGCGAGCGGCGTCAGCTGCTCCCGGAGCACCAGGGCCCGCGCGCCGGCCCGCCCCGGGGCGGGGTCCGGTTCCTGGGCCCGGGCGGGGCCGGCCGCTCCTGCGGCCAGCGCCACGGCCAGAAGCACCGCTCTCGTTCCATTCGCCACTCTCATGCCACTCCTCGTATCGGACGGACCCACGCGCCAGGTCGTATAATCCCCGGACCGATCGCTCTCGATCGGATCGCTTCAGATGTGGAAGGTGAACCCATGGCGACCAGCCCGCTGCCGGCCCTCGGTTTCGGCGTAAGTCTACTCGCGTTCGCGGTGACCGCGGCGGCCCAGCCGGACCCGGCGCCGGTGCCCGAGCTGCTCGAGGACTTCGTCCCCGTCACCGACGCGATGCTGCGCGAGCCCCCGCCCGAGAACTGGATCGGCTTCCGCAACGGCTACGCGCTGTGGGGCTACAGCCCCCTCGACCAGATCGACGCCGGCAACGTGACCGAGCTGCGCCTCGTGTGGTCGCGCGCCATGCAGGAGGGCTACCAGGAGGTCGAGCCCATCGTCCACGACGGGGTGATGTTCCTCGCCAACGTCGAGGACATCGTGCAGGCCCTCGACGCGACCACCGGCGACCTCCTGTGGCAGTACCGGCGCAACCTGCCCGAGAACATCGCCAACGTCACCGGCACCCGCTACCGCTACCGCAACGTCTCGATCTACGGCGACAAGATCTTCCTCGCCACCAACGACGCCTACATCGTCGCCCTCGACGCCCGCACCGGCGAGCTCGTGTGGGAGACCCAACGGGCCGACTACCGCGAGCGGGTGGCGCAGACGGCGGGGCCGACCATCGTGAACGGCAAGGTCATCAACGGCTCGCGCTGCAACCCGTCGAGCCCGCGCCCCGGCGGCTGCTTCATCACCGCCCACGACGTCGACAGCGGCGAGGAGCTGTGGCGCGTCAACACCGCGGCCACGCCGGACCAGTTCGGCGGCGACACCTGGGGCGGCCTGCCCCGCGCCGCCCGGCGGCACGCCTCGGCGTGGATGGTGGGCAGCTACGACCCCGACCTCCACCTCGTCTACTGGGGCACGGGGCCGCCGGCGCCGCTGCCCGAGTCGCTGCGGGGGGCCGGCAAGGCGGACCTCCTCTTCACCAACTCGACCCTCGCCCTCGACCCCGACACCGGCGAGATGGCCTGGTACTTCCAGCACCTGCCCCGCGACAACTGGGACCTCGACCACGTCTACGAACGCATGATCGTCGAGACCGAGGTGTCGCCGAACCCCGCCTCGGTGCCGTGGATCAACCCCGCGGTGACCCCGGGCGAGCGGCGCAAGGTCATCACCGGCATCCCCGGCAAGACCGGCCTCATCTGGACGCTGGACGCCGCCACCGGCGAGTTCCTGTGGGCGCGTCCGACCGTCTACCAGAACATCATGACCGGGCTCGACCTCGCGACCGGACGCCCCGCGTTCGACGAATCGACGGCGCCGGTGTCGGTCCGGGACCCGGCGTTCGCCTGCCCCCACCTGCTCGGCGGGAAGAACCAGCCGTCGGGCGCCTACAGCCCCGACACCGGCGCCCTCTACATGCCGATGAACAACGCCTGCATGGACATCGCGATGTCGGTCGAGGAGGCGGGGCCGAGCGACGGCTACGACGTGCGCGTGCAGGTGCGCCACCGGCCGGACGTCGACCCCGACACGGCGCCGGTGGGCCGCCTCGAGGCGGTGTCGGCGTCGACCGGCGACACGCTGTGGCTCTACGAGCAGCGCGCGCCCATTTACGGGTCGGTGCTCGCGACGGGCGGCAACCTGCTCTTCTCGGGCGACGTCGTGCGCCGCTTCCGGGCGTTCGACGCCGAGACCGGCGACGTGCTGTGGCAGACGATACTGAACGGCCCGGTCAGCGGCCGGCCGATGACCTTCAGCGTCGGCGGGCGCCAGTACCTCGCGGTGGGGTCGGGCGGCCTGACCCAGGGCACGGGGTTCCTGCAGCTCACCCCCGAGCTCACGACCCCGAGCGGAAGCAACACGCTGTTCGTCTTCGCGCTGCCTTGACAACCAACAACAGTCCGCCAGCGTCCGGGGCCGTTCAGGACAGTCCGTAAAATGCTGAGTCATAACCGTTTATGGTTCTTGGGGCACGGACTGACCGGATCGGGACGTGCGGTGGAATCCACCTCAATCCCGTATATAATGGGGGAATGGATGTTGTAGCCAAATCCGACCCCTCGCCCCGCAGAACCAAGCGCCGGGGCCGCCATCCCGACAAGGCCCTCTCGGCCGCCTTCGTCCGTTCCGCACCGCCCGGACGCCACGCCGACGGCAACGGGCTGTACCTGTTCGTCCAGCCGACCGGAACCCGTAGCTGGGTCCAGCGGCTCGTCATCCGCGGCCGGCGCCGCGAACTCGGGCTCGGCGCCGCCACGCTCGTCCCGCTCGCCAAGGCCCGCGAGCAGGCCCTCGCCAACCGGATGCTGGCCCGCTCGGGCGGCGACCCCCTCTCCGAGAAGCGCCGTGTCCAGGGCGTGCCCACCTTCGCCGAAGCCGCCCAACGCGTGCTCGAACAGAAGCGTGGCGGCTGGCGCGGCCGGTGGCACGCGAAGAACTGGTGGCGGAGCATGGAGCGGTACGTCTTCCCCCGCGTCGGCGGCCGGCCCGTGTCCGAGGTCAACACGGCCGACGTCCTGGAGATCCTCTCGCCGATCTGGCACGTCAAGGCGGCGACGGCCAGGGAGGTCCGCCAGCGCATCCGTGCGGTGCTGGAGTGGGCCATCGCCCTCGACATGCGGAACGACAATCCGTGCGACCGGGTGGTGCCGGTGCTCGGTCCGCAGAACGACATCGTGACGCACCGGCAGGCGCTGCCCCACCAGGAGGTGGCCGCGGCCATCGAGACGGTGCGGGCGTCGTCGTCGCCGCAGCCGGCCGTCAAGCTGGCGTTCGAGTTTCTGGTGCTGACGGCCGCGCGCTCGGCGGAGGTCAGGCTCGCGACGTGGGACGAGATGGACGTGGCCGGCCGCGTGTGGACCGTGCCGGCCCTGCGGATGAAGGCGAAGCGCGAGCACCGGGTTCCACTCCGCAGGCGAGCGGTCGAGATCCTCGACGCGGCGCGAACGCTCGGCGACGGCACGCCGCTCGTGTTCCCGATGCGGAGCGGGAAGGCGATCTCGGCGTCGACGCTGCCCAAGATGCTCCAGCACCACCGGGTCGCCGCGGTGGCCCACGGCTTCCGCTCATCGTTCCGGGACTGGGCGGCGGAGAAGACGGACCACCCGCGGGAGGTCATCGAGGCGGCGCTCGCCCACGTGGTCCAGAACAAGGTGGAGGCGGCCTACGCCCGGTCGGATCTGTTCGAGCGGCGGCGGCTGCTGATGGACGACTGGGCGGAGTACCTCGCCGCCCAGGGCCGGTGATGCGCCCCTGACTCCTAACGGCTGGGGCCGAAGTCCCGGTCGACGTCACGCGGGGGTACCCGGCCCGACTCGACGGGGTTGATCAGCGCGAGCGGGTCGAGGGCGGCGGCCAGGGCCTGGGCCAACGGCTCGAGCTTGGCCTGCACGTGATTGGTCAGGCCGGCGAGGATGCTGTCCGGTGGAGCCCGGCGACGAGCCCGTCGAGTATGCGCCGCCCGTTGACGCCGACGGCCAGGGCCGGCTGGCGAGACGGAAAGGCGCCAATTGGCGCCTTTCCCAGAAGAAGCGGGCGGCGGCCATCAAGAACGATCCGGACCTGGCGCCGGCCGTGGAACACGTCACCGTTGCCGACGCGTACCGGATCCGGGAGGAGGCGGCGAACTCAAGGCCGGGGTCGGACCGGGGGCGGCGTCGACATCATCGCTACGATGCCGCTGACGGCGCAGGGCCGTCCTTGGGGCATCGGCCGCATTTTTCTACTTCCGCGGAGCGGACAAATCCAGCCTGAGCGACCCCGCGGTGCTGACCCAGGAGTGACACCTTGGTTTCACGCTCTGGGTCAGAAACGAGTAGTACGTAGCGGGGTCGCTCAGGTACTGTCTACCATCTGGGCGGTGACCCAAACGGTGTTGTTGTCGCAGCGTAAGTGTCTATTTTTCAGTAGTTTGAGTTGTGGGGGGCATGGAATTAGATCCACACTAGGCGTGGAAATTGGGTCAGGTCGATGGCTACCACGGATTGGGTCAGTACCCAGCGACGAAAACGGAAGGCGCTTGGCGACCTCGGTGCGCGTCATCTCGATGTCGATGATCAGAAACCCACCGAGCCCGGGTCGGCGCCCGGCCCTGGTCGTGGAGCTCGGCAGGCGGCAGCCCTGACGCCCTCGCCAAGGCCGGCGTCGCCCTCGTGGTGCTCAAGTAGAACATCCGGGTCGGGGGCAAGCACGACATCCCGACGAAGGTCATGGTCACCACGCTCGTCGCGCTGTTCGCCGAGGTGGAGCGCGACATGATCTCCGAGCGCACCCCAGAGGGTCTCGCCGACGCCAGGGCCTCGGGGCCGGAAGCTCGGCCGTCCGAAGGGCTCGCTTGGCGTCTCGCGCCTCGATGGCAGGGAGGACGAGATCCGACGCTTCCTCGAGCTGGGCGTCTCGAAGACCGCCATCGCCGAGCGGGTAGACTTCAACTGTTCGGGCGTCATGGCGCCACGCCGCAGGGTCAGCCCGTCGTCCCGCCCTCCACGAGCGTTCGGACGAGCCGACCCGGGAGATCACGCCCCGGCGCCATGGCCGGGGCGTGTCACGGTACGGCGTCAGCGAAATCCCGCGGCTCGGCCGGTCCGGCCGCGGGAAGCGCAGCGCCGCGTCTCGGCCACGGTCAGCGGCCCTCCTCCTCGAAGCTGCGAAGGTAACGGGACACGGTGATCCGCGCGCAGCCGATCACCTTCGCGATGCGCCCGAAGCCGAGACCCTGGGCGCGAAGCTCGACCATGCGCGCGACCGCCTCGGCCGACATCGGCGGGCGCAGGAACCCGCGCCTGACCGTCACGCGGCCGCGCCGGCGCAGCACCTTCCGGTCGGCGAGGGCCGGCATCGAGCGCTCGTCGTCGTCGACGTCGGGCGCCTGCTTCGCCAGCTCGTGCCAGTCGACGGCCGCGCGCGTCGGCCCGCCGTCGACGGGCTCGGGGTCCGGCATCTGGTCGAGGAGGCCGTCGCCGCCGCGCCACGCGACCTCGAACTCCTGCTCGGGGCTCACGGCCGACTCGCGGACGACCGTCGTCAGCGGCTCGACCCGGTGGTAGACGACCGACAGCCCCGTCGTGTGGCCGGCGCCGGTGCGATACGACACGTCGGCGAGAGCCGAGCTCACGGCCGGACTCGCCAGCGCCGCGGCCAGCGCGGAGCCCTGCAGGCGCAGCTTCGTCGCCACGCGCAAGGCGCGGATCGTCGAGCCGGCGCCGTCGATCGAGCGGACGACGATCTCGGAGCCGACCCGGAGCGGCCGGCGCTCCCGGAACGGATTCCCGCCGCCGTCGCGGAACCGGTCCCTCCTCGAATTGCGGACGCGAGTGCTGGCCATCGTTCACTCCTCCTGCGGCGAGTCGCGTCCGGCCTCATGCCGATCCGCGCTCGTGCGCACACGTCGCGCCGCAGGACCCCTGCCCGCGATTCCGGGGTCAAGGAGCCCTGAAAGGGACCGCTGCCCGGGGTGTCTAATCGACCGGCCGATGCTTTTCGGCGCCGGCGTTCAGGCCGGCCGGCTCGGGAGAGCGGTCCCTCGCGGGCATGGCGGTGGTGGTGGGGAGGGCGGTGGTGGTGGTGGTGGGAAGGAGCCGGCCTGCGGCGAAGCCGCGTTCTTTGCCGGCGACGTCAAGGTGAACAAGCGGAGATTCGACGGCCCGGGCGTTCAGCGGCGGCGCTCGCTCTTCGCTAGCGCCGTCCTTGAAGCCGGAATCTGCGAGAGGCGCACCCGTCTGGCCGGCCCGCAGTTCAGGCCGGCCGGGTGCGCCGTCGCAAGGGCAGGGGTTCGCCGCCCATCCCGTGGCCGTCGCCCTTCACGGCCGCGGGATGGAGGCCGGACCGCAGTTCCAGGTCCGGCCGGGGGCGGCGTCCGCCCCGCCGGCGGAGCCGGCGTTCGGAGCGGGTTGGTCTTCAACCCGCTGCGGGGGCGGATGGGACGACTGTGCGTGCAAGCCAACCTCTCAACCTGGCACGGCGTGAGCAGGGAAAGGACGGGCGCCGGGGGGACGACGACGCGGTCGCGGTGGAGAGCGTCGCGATCACCGTCGACGAGAATCGCACTCCAACGGCGCGGGGTCGTCCCGGCGCAGTGGTAGCATGGCTCGTGCTCGATACCGACACGCCCGCCGGCTGGCGCCCGGAACCGATTCGCCCGAGACCCGCCGGATCCGGCGTTCCTCGCGCACGGTCCACGCGGTGTGGCGCGTGGCCGACTCCTGTGCGGCATGGAGTCGTTCGGTCCGCCCGGTGGGCGCCGGCACCCTCGGGCGCTCGCTGGCAAGGCAGGCTTCCCAATCGTCCATGAGGCGCCGCCGCCGCTCGAACAGGTCCGGCCGTGCGTACGCCGCCTCGACCTTGTTGCCGACGACGTGGGCGAGCGCCGCCTCGATGACCTCGCGCGGCTGGTCCGTCTCCTCGGCCGCCAGTTCCCGGAACGTCGACCGGAAGCCATAGGCCACGGCCGGGATGTTGCAGTCCTTGAGGATCCCGGCGCACGACCCGGAGCCGGGTGCGCCGCGGGCGGCGGAGACGTGAACGGCCGGGACTGCGGACCCCACCGGTTCCGGTCCGGTGCGCCATCCCGGAATCCGGCGGTCGGCCGGCGTGTCGTGAGCGTGGTGGACGGCCGGGACGCCCCGTCCAGGCCGGGCCGCAAGGCCCATAACTGCCATCCGAGCTGCGGGGCGGGCGGTGTGTCATCCGGAGGACCGGAGCATCGCGGAGGACGCGCGCCAGCGCGTTGACACGCCGGCCGTCCCGCAGCTACGCGGGAGCCGGCGCACCATGGAGCTCCTCGACCTGTCGCCGGTCGTTCGCCGTCCAAGCGGTGCGGTGTCCATGGTCTCGCCTCGGGCCTGCGCCCGGGGCCGGCGTTGGAGCATTACCACATTCTCCTACTTCCGCGGAGCGGACAAGTCCAGCCTGAGCGACCCCGCGGTGCTGACCCGGAAGTGACACCTTGGTGCCACGTTCCGGGTCAGAAACGAGTAGTACGTAGCGGGGTCGCTCAGGTCTTGAGTGTCATCGTCATGCTGATCCAATCAGTGTCGTCTACCAGACGGAAGTCTCTGTCTGTCATGGGTTTGCGTCGGTTGGGCTTGGCACCAGGGCCGGCGCTGCCGTGACATCTGGATCAAGTGGATGAATGTCACCGATCGGGTCACGACGCGTGGCATCATCTGCAACTTCGGTCACGTTGATGGCGAGTGGGCGGCATCCCGAAGGTGAAAGCTGGAATGCTCGACGGACGGCTCGCGCTACTGTGTCATGTCATGCGGCGTACAGACGTATTCCAGATCCGCATCGAACCCGAACTCCGCGACCGCCTCGCGCGACTTCGCGATGAACGGAACGTCAACGTCAGCGCCTGGGCTCGCGACGTCATCGCGGCAGCACTCGACCGCGAATTCCCGGCCGACCTCGAGGCGCCGAAGAGACAACCCCTCGCCGGCTGGAGATCCTGCAAGCTCGACGACGGCTGGGGCGCCGTGCTCGACGGACCCGATGTCGCCGCCCTCGCGGAGGACCCGCGTGGAACTTCGATCAGCATCACCGACAGCCGGGGCGGCTCCTGGACGGCCGCGATCACCGAGGTCGTCTCCCGCAACCAGCAGCGCATCGTCGTCCGCGACTCCGGCCGGCCGTAGGGGTTCACGCCCTGCTCGACACGCTCCCCGTCGCCGAGGAGAGCATTCAGCCCCCTCGACTCCTGGATGGACGTACGGCGTGACGCCGCGCCGGTTCGGCCGCGCCGTCGATGCGTCCCGTCGAGCGGGCTTGGGTGGGGCGGATGCGTCGGCACCGACCGCGGCGGCGTAGTCCTCCCGGTGGGCAGCCCGCTCACCATCCTGCGGCTGCTATCATTCCGCCCGCGGCGAGTGCCGCCGGACCGCCCGCCCTGGTAGTCGACACGGTGCCCCTCCTGACAACAGACGACCCCGATGACCGACGGCAACCTGACGAAGGCGGCGCTCATCCAGGAGGTGGCCCACGCCGCCGGCCTGACGAAGAAGCGCGCCGAGATGATCGTTGACACCGTGTTCGGGAGCATCGTGGAGACGCTGCACCGGGGAGAGGAGGTCGAACTGCGCGGCTTCGGCAGTTTCCGTCTCCGGCGCCGCGAGCCGCGCGCGGCCCGCAACCCGAGGACCGGCGACCGGGTGGACGTGGCGTCGAAGCGCATCGCCTACTTCAAGCCCGGCAAGGAGCTGAAGAAGTTGATCAACCGGGAGCTGGCGCAGGCCGGACCGCCGACGTAATCCTCTCCCGCGTCGATGTGCGATGCCGGTCCGTCGCCGTCGCCAGCGCGGCAGTCGGTTGCGCCAGACCCAGGCGCGCAGGGCGGCCGCCGTCCGGCCCATGCGCCTCGCGAGACGCTCCCCTCTCGAGCGCCGGGACGTGTGACGCCAGCGCACCATGAGCTCCTCGACCTGGCGCCGGCCTGAGCGACCCCGCGGTGCTGACCCAGGAGTGAAGGCGCTTGGCATCCTGATTGAGGCAGGTATGGACCACGGGCGTGCAGGTACGGGGGAGTATCAATTGATATCCATGTGTGTCTTGATGATAGTGTCTGTGTTCATCCCGATGGCGTTCTGCGCTCTCTGTCCAGGTAACGGCCCCGTCGTGCATGAGCCGGCGTCTTGCGTTCGAACGAGTCGGATCGGGCGTACGCCGCCTCGGTGTGGTTGCGAACGGCGTGGGCGAGTGCGGCTTCGACTACTCCGCGGGGGTAGTTGGTCTGTTCGGCCGCCCAGTCCCGAAACGACGATCGGAAGCCGTGCGGATCCCCTACATCCGTGGCGGCGTGCCTGGCGGCGGGCAAGGTGGGCGAGCTGACGCAGATGCTGGTCTCGGGCGCCGGTAACGTCGGCTCGGGAGCGTCGACCCGCGCGATGCAGACGGCGGCGGTGGCACCCGTTGGAGCGACCACTTTGGCGACTGATTTGCCCGCGTGCTCGTCTGGGGGACCGGCGCACTTGGCGCTCGCTTTCGCGATCGACTCATCCCCCGGACCGACCCAGCCGGCGTCATTGCCATCACCCTCGTCGGCACCGTGGCTTGGGGTTGCTGCTGGTCGTCCTGTGGCGGCCAGCCCTTGGGGGCGCCGTACTTGTCGGCCTGTGCCTGGACGCCGTCCCTGACGCCGCCCAGCCACGCTGGTGCTGAGGTCGACCCGGCGTCGGCTGGCGTCGGCCCCAGTTTTCAGCTAGGATTCCCCGCACACGCGGGGATGGACCCGCGGAAGGGGATGGACCCGCGCGCGGGGATGGACCCGCGGAAGGGCAGGCTAGAGTTCCAGACCATGTCGTCGCGGAACCGGCGCACGTTCGGTTCGTTGATTCGTCGTGCGCGAGTTGCGGCATGTCGCCACGCGAGGATCTATTCATGTAACTCATTGAAAAAAGGGCATTTACCCCCCCCCCTCCCCCCCCATTTCTGAATCGCCACTTCACCTCGGCCTCGGGAAGTGCTCGTCCTGCATTGTGCCGGCGTAATCCGCCAAATCCGAAGATCCATATGGAGGCGGTGAGCGTGCGCCTGAAGACCCGTCTGGCCGCGGCCGGCGTCGCGTACCTCGTCGGCTTCGCGGGAACGGCTGCCGCCCAGACCGTTGCGGTCACCGCCCGCGATGGCCTCGGTGGGCGGGTCAAGACCGGCCATGGCGAGAGCGCGAGCCAGACCATCGCGGTGACGGTGAGGTCGTCGACAACAACGGAGACATCCGATCGTGCAGCGCTGGAGGCGCTCTACGACGCGACCGGCGGGCCCGACTGGACGGACAACACGAACTGGAAGACATCGGCTCCCTTGGGTGAGTGGCACGGCGTGAAGACCGACGCGGACGGCCGGGTCATCGACCTGCTTCTCAGCGATAACGCCTTGACCGGCCCGATCCCGGCCGAACTCGGAAACCTGGAGAATCTCGAGAATCTGGGCCTCGGCTTCAACGCGTTGACCGGCCGGATACCGGGGGAACTGGGAGCCTTGGCCGGCCTTTGGCAGCTCCACCTCGCCGGCAATGCCCTGAGCGGCCCGCTCCCGGCCGAATTGGGAAATCTGGCGAACCTCGGCTCGCTGAGTCTCCAATCGAACGAGTTGACCGGGCCGATCCCGGAGGCACTGGGAAGACTGGTGAACCTCTGGGAGTTGCAGCTGGACGGGAACGAACTGACCGGCCCGATTCCGGCCGACCTGGGACGCTTGGAGAACCTGGAGTTTCTGGTCCTCGGCTTCAACGCCTTGACCGGCCCGATACCGGTGGCCCTGACTGACCTCGGCAAGCTCCAGCTGTTCGACGTGTCGCAGACCGACGTCTGCATTCCGTCCGATCCTGCGTTTCGGCGGTGGAAGGCGGCGATCGAAGCGCGCGGAGGGAGGTTCGTGGGCGCGTCCTCGTGCGACAACGACCACGCGGGTGACCGTGCGGTGCTGACGGCGTTCTACGACGCGACCGGCGGCCCGAACTGGACGAACAACACGAACTGGAAGACATCGGCTCTCCTGGGCGCGTGGCACGGCGTGACGACCGACATCGACGGCCGCGTCACGGATATCGAGCTCGCCGGGAACGAACTGAGCGGCCCGATTCCGGCCGACCTGGGCGACCTGGAGAACCTCCAGACGCTGAGCCTCGGCTGGAACGAGTTGAGCGGCCCGATTCCGGTGGCCCTGACTGACCTCGGCAAGCTCCAGCTGTTCGACGTGTCGCAGACCGACGTCTGCATTCCGTCCGATCCTGCGTTTCGGCGGTGGAAGGCGGCGATCGAAGCGCGCGGAGGGAGGTTCGTGGGCGCGTCCTCGTGCGACAACGACCACGCGGGTGACCGTGCGGTGCTGACGGCGTTCTACGACGCGACCGGCGGCCCGAACTGGACGAACAACACGAACTGGAAGACATCGGCTCTCCTGGGCGCGTGGCACGGCGTGACGACCGACATCGACGGCCGCGTCACGGATATCGAGCTCACATGGAACGGACTGATCGGCCCGATTCCCCCGGGAGCTTGGGAGCTGGGTGCTCTCCAACGCTTGTCGCTTGCGGGGAACGACCTCACCGGTCCGTTACCGCCCGAGTTGCGCAAGCTGACCAACCTCAAGTGGTTGAATCTCTTCGGAAACGAGTTGACGGGGCCGATTCCCGCCGAACTGGGCGGCTTGACGAACCTCCAGACGCTGAACCTCGGCTGGAACGAGTTGAGCGGCCCGATTCCGGCCGACCTGGGCGACCTGGAGAACCTCCGGGAGCTGTACCTCCCCGGGAATGAGTTGACCGGCCCGGTTCCCGCCGACCTGGGCGACCTGGCGAACCTCCAGACGCTGAGCCTCGGCTGGAACGAGTTGAGCGGCCCGATTCCGGCCGACCTGGGCGACCTGGAGAACCTCCAGACGCTGAGCCTCGGCTGGAACGAGTTGAGCGGCCCGGTTCCCGCCGAGCTGGGCAGCTTGGTTGGCCTCGAGGAGCTGTCTCTGCACGAGAACGAGTTGACGGGTCGACTGCCCATCGAGCTGGGCAATCTGGCGAGTATCGAGCGGCTGGACCTGTCCTACAACTGGGGCCTGTCGGGACCGCTTCCCGCCGGTCTGGAGCAGTCGGCTCTCGAGGAGCTGGACGTCTTCGTGACGCAGACGTGCGCACCCGCCTCCTGGGATGAATGGCTCCCGACGATCGAGTTCTGGGGGCCTTCGTGCGAGGCGGAGCCGGACGTGACGATCGACATCGCCGTCGTCTACACGCCGGCCGCGCGCGAGGCGGCGGGCGGGGCGGCCGGGATCGAAGCCGAGATCGACCTCTGGATCGCAGAGACCAACGAGGCCTACGCGGCGAGCGGCGTGCAGCAACGTCTGGCGCTGGTGGGCCGGTCGGAGGTGCCGTATACCGAGACCGACGGCGTTCGGGATGTCGTCCGTCTCGCCGACCCGTCGGACGGCCACCTCGACGAGGCGCACACCCTGCGCGACGAGGCCGGCGCCGACCTCGTGCACCTGATCGTCAGCCCTCCGTACAACTTCTGCGGCATCGTCGCCGACATTCCCAGCGTCTTCGGGCTCACCCTGATGGACTGCGGCGGCATCACCTTCGCGCACGAGCTCGGCCACAACATGGGGCTGCGTCACGACCGGTTCCAGGTGGACCTCCTCGAGGGGAGCCTGTCTCCGCACCCGGCGTACGGCTACGTGAATCAGGCGGTGTTCGACGCCGGCGCGCCGCAATCGGCTCGCTGGGTCACGATCATGTCCTACCGCGGGCACTGCTACTTGGCCGACGTCGTCTGCTCGGAGCTGCCTCGCTTCTCGAACCCCCGTCAGCGCTACGGCGGCGACCCGTTGGGCGTCCCCTTCGGCACGGGGTCGGGGCTGACCGGCGCTTCGGACGCGGCGGCCGTCCTCGAAGCCATGGGGCCCGCGGTGGCGGCTTGGCGGGACCGCTCCACCGATGCCGCCAATCGGCCGCCGGTGGCGGTGGGAACGCTGCCGGACCGGAGACTGGAGTCGGTGGGCGCCGGGCTGGAGCTGGACGTCTCGCAGGCGTTCGCCGACCCCGACGGCGATATGCTGACCTACACAGCGGCGTCCGCCGAGCCGTGGCTGGTGCGGGTGCAGGCAACGGGCGCTGTCGTGACGCTCACGGGCGCCGGCGAGGGTACGGCGACGGTCCGGGTGGCGGCGACCGATCCGGGCGGGCTGAGCGTGTCGCAGTCGTTCTCGGCGACCGTGGCAAGACCGGCCGACCCGGACCCGCAGGGCAGCGTGGAGTCGGACCGGGCGGCGCTCGAGGCGCTCTACGACGCCACCGATGGCCCGAACTGGACGAACAGCACGAACTGGAAGACGTCGGCTCCGCTGGGCGAGTGGCACGGCGTGACGACCGACGCCGACGGGCGGGTCATGGGGCTGAATCTAGACCACAACGGCTTGGCCGGTCCGCTTCCGTTTGAACTCGCAGACATGACGAACCTGGAGTGGCTGCGCCTCGGCGGGAACGAATTGACCGGGTTGGTTCCTCCGTGGTTGGGGAGCTTGACTCACCTGCAGTCCCTGGACCTGTCCTCCGACGGGTTTGAGGACGGGGGTCTTCGCGGCCCGATCCCGGCCCAACTGGGCAACTTGGCGAACCTGGAGCGGCTCGACCTGTCCTACAACGAGTTGACCGGCCCGATCCCGACAAGGTTGAGGAATCTGGCCCGCCTGCGGGTACTGGGCCTCAGGGGGCGATACTGGAATCTGGACGCCCCGGGGTTGACCGGTGAGATCCCGGCCGCACTGGGCAGCTTGGCGAACCTGGAGCGGCTTGAACTCAGCGGGAACGGGTTGACGGGTGAGATCCCGGCCGCACTGGGCAGCTTGGCGAACCTGGAGCGGCTTGAACTCACCTTGAACAAGTTGACCGGTCCGATTCCTGGCCAACTGGGTGACCTGACGAGTCTCGAGTCGTTGGAACTCGGACACAACGCGCTGACCGGCCGCATCCCGCGTGAGCTGGGGAATCTGCCGAACCTCCGGACGCTGGAGCTTTCCCACAGCGACCTGTCCGGGCCGATCCCGGCCGCGCTCGGGAACCTGGCGAACCTGGGGCGGCTCGACCTGTCCTACGCCTGGGGCCTGTCGGGACCTCTCCCGGCCGGCCTGGAGCAGTCGGCTCTCGAGGAGCTGGACATCTTCGTGACCCGGACCTGCGCGCCCGCCGCCTGGAATGAATGGCTGTCAGCCATCGAGTTCTGGGGGGCGGCGTGCGGGGCGGAATCGGACGCGACGATCGACATCGCCGTCGTCTACACGCCGGCCGCGCGCGAGGCGGCGGGTGGCGCGGCCGGGATCGAAACCGAGATCGACCTGTGGATCGCCGAGACCAACCAGGCCTACGCGGCGAGCGGGGTGAACCTGCACTTGGCGCTCGTGGGCCGGTCCGAGGTGTCGGACCCGTCCGAGGAGGAGGCGGAGGCGCACGCCCTGCGCGACGAGGTGGGGGCCGACCTCGTGCACCTGATCGTCAGCGCCCTCGAGGACAGCTTTTGCGGCAGCGCCGCGGGCATTCCCAGCGTCTTCGGGTTCACCCGGTTGGACTGCGGCGGCATCGTCTTCGCGCACGAGCTCGGGCACAACCTCGGGCTGCGGCACGACCGGTTCCGGGTGCAGATCGCCGAAGACAGCGTGCTGTCGCACCCGGCATACGGCTACGTGAACCAGGAAGTGTTCCGGGCGGGCGCCCCGGCGTCCAGCCGCTGGGCCACGATCATGGCGTACGAGTGGTTTCAGTGCGGGCTGACGGACGCCAGATGCTCGAGCGTGCCACGCTTCTCGAATCCGCGGCAGCGCTACGAGGGCGACCCGCTGGGTGTCGCCTTCGGCACGGGGTCGGGGGTGACCGGTGCGGCCGACGCGGCGGCGGTCCTCAACGCGACCGGTCCCGCGGCGGCGGCGTGGCGGGATCGCCCGCCGCGCGTCAACCGCGCGCCGGTCGCGGTGGGCACCCTCCCGGACCAGCGACTGAACCTGGACGGCATGCTGACCGTCGACGTGTCCCCAGCGTTCGACGACCCCGACGGCGACGCGCTGACCTACGTGGTATCGTCGTCGGCGTCCGGCGTGGCGACGGTGCAGGCACTGGGTCCCCGCGTGACGCTGACGGGGGTGGGTGAGGGCGTGGCAACGATGCGAGTGACGGCGACCGATCCTGGCGGCCTGAGCGCGACGCAGCATTTCAGGGTGACGGTTGCGGCTGCGCCAGCGCCCTTCACCGACGACCCGATCCAGCCCGGAGTGACGCCGATCAAGGCGGTTCACTTCACGGAGTTGCGAACGCGGATCGACATCCTGCGGACCACAGGCGGGCTGCGACGGTTCCGCTGGACGGACCCGGTGCTGCGGCCGGGGGTGACACCGGTGAAGCTCGCGCATCTGCTGGAGTTGCGGCAGGCGCTCGACGAGGCGTTCTCGGCGGCGGGACGACCGGTGCGGCGGTGGACCGACGCCGCTCCTGTAGGGGGGGCGATCCCCATCCGGGCGGTGCACCTGACGGAGCTGCGCGCGGCGGTGTTAGCGCTGGAGTGAGGCAGCTCGAGCGCGGCAGGAGCGGTGTCCGGCGCGTGGACGGGGTGCGGGGCTACCGCGACCTGCGCTGCCTCGTCGCGGCCCTGACGCGCCGGCCCCGTCGGCGCGGTAGCGAACGTGGCGTAGATTGGATGATACGGGCAAGGCCCGCAACTGGAGGTTCGCATGGAAGAGAATCGCAAGCCCGTCGACGCTTTGTCCCTCTTTGTCTTTCTGCTCACGGCTCTCGCCTGCTGTGGCCTTGCAGGAGACGCCGAAGCTCAGACTTCTGACACCTTTGGGGTCGGTGAGCAGATTCCCACGTTTCCGAGGGGAACCGCCGCACTGTCCGGGTCCTTTAGCAACGCGAACGTTGAATTCAGCGGTGGAGTCGCGACGGTGACGATACGCTCGGGCGGGTACGCACGATACAGCGACTACACGTACACCTGCGATGTCAGTGAATGCGTCATCGTAGACCAGGAGGTGACTCGCGGCGTCGTCCGGCGAGAGTCGTCCACTCCGGTCCCGACGCTGCCGCTGGCGGCTTCGCTGTTGCTCACGTTGATGCTGGTCGGCGGCTCGTGGTTGCAGCGTCGGCGGCGAGCACTGTCTTCTTGAGGCCCTGTCTTGGGCAAGGGCCTGCAACAGCGGCTTTGGAACATCCCGCCGAGACAGGGAGTCCGGCAATTGCGGTTCGTGGCGAACGGGAGAATACTCCGATGTAGGGCGAGGGATGTCATGAAACAAGCGCGATGGGCGGCCATCGTGATGTTCGCTCTCGTGGGCCAACCTGTCGTCTTCGGCGGTACGGCCGCCGCACAGTCGGACGCTTGTCGTGTCGGGCAGGAGCTGGATCCCGGCGACTACTGCACGGTCAACATTCCCAACGTCTCGGTGGGAACCGACCGCTTCGAGGTCCGGTCGGACGGAACCGGCTGCTACGGCTTCATCTGCTCCGGGCGATCGATAGACCTCAACGGGTTCGAGGCGAGCAGGATAACCGGTACATCACGGTGGCGGATAGATGCTCTACCTGGAGGAGGAGGGACCAACCGGCCGCCCCGCTCCACCGGCTCGATCCCCGCGCAGACGCTGGCGGTGGGCGGCAGCGCGGCGTCGGTGAACGTTGCGCGGTACTTCACCGACCCGGACGGCGACGCGCTGACGTACACGGCGCGTTCGAGCCGGACGGCCGTGGTGACGGTCTCCGTCTCGGGCCCCACGGTGACGCTGGCGCCGGTTTCGGCTGGTACGGCGACGATCACCGTCACCGCCAGCGACCTCGACGGGGAGACCGCGATCCAGTCGATCTCGGTGACGGTGCAGCCGGGCGGTGACGGCGACGCGTGTCGAGTCGGGCAGGAACTGGGTCCCGGCGACTACTGCACGGTCGACATTCCCGGTGTCAACGTCGGTACCAATCGGTTTGAGGTCAGATCCGATGGCCAAGGGTGTTACGGGAGCATTTGTTCCGGGCAGAGCCTGAATCTCAGCGGATTCCGGGCGAGCAGAGCAGCCGGTACGTCACGGTGGCGGATAGATGCTCTACCCGGAGGAGGAGGGACCAACCGGCCGCCCCGCCCCACCGGTTCGATCCCCGCGCAGACGCTGTCGGTGGGCGACCGCGCGGCGTCGTTGAACGTCTCGCGGTACTTCACAGACCCGGACGGCGACGTGCTGAGGTACGCGGCGCGTTCCAGCCGCACCGGCATCGTGAGAGCGAGTGCGTCGGCCAGTACGGTGACGCTGACGCCGGTGGCGGCGGGTACGGCGACGGTCACCGTCACCGCCAGCGACCCCGACGGGGAGACCGCGACCCAGTCCATCTCGGTGACGGTGCGGGCCGGCGGCGCTGCCAACGGGTTCACCGACGACCCGCTCGTGCCGGGAGTGACGCCGGTCAGGGCGGTTCATTTCCGAGAGCTTCGGACGCGCATCGACGCGCTACGGACTGGGGCCGGCGTGTCGACGTATGCGTGGACGGACCGGGCGCTGACGCCGGGCGTCACCCGGGTCCGGACCGTGCACCTGACGGAGTTGCGGGCCGCGCTGAACCAGGCGTACGACGTGGCCGGCCAGCCGCGGCCGACCTACACCGACGCGGGCGTCAGAGCTGGAACCACTCCCATTCGGGCCGCCCACGTCACCGAGCTGCGGGCGGCGGTGGTCGAGCTGGAGAAGGCGCCGACCGGCCTGATGCCGGACCTGGTGGTCGGGTCGCCCACGGTCAGCGATAGCACCCTCACGCCGGGTCAGTCGTTCACCCTCTCGGCGACCGTTCACAACCGGGGCTCGGCCCGCGCCGCCGCGACGACGCTACGCTACTACCGCTCCACCGACTCGAGGATCTCCACGAGCGATACGTCGGTCGGCACCGATGCCGTTTCCGCCCTCGCGGCGGGCGCGAGCGGCGGCGAGTCGATCAGCCTGACGGCGCCAAGCTCGGCAGGGACGTACTACTACGGCGCGTGCGTCGATCCGGTCAGGGAGGAGAGCAACAACGGCAACAACTGCTCGTCGGGCGTCCGGGTCATGGTGGAGTCGGGTGGAGGAGGACAGGCGTTAACGGGCGAGGTCACCACATGCTCGGGCACTAGAACGGTGGGGACCTTCGTGGACGTCGTGATCGCGGGCACGGTCACGGCGCGGAGGGCGGTGTCCTTGCTGACTCTCACGGGACGAGTCAACAGCGAGTTCGTGGGGATTCAGTTCATCGGCAGCATGTCGGCGGGGGAGACGGAGAACTTCCGCATAACCGGCGTCATCTCGACGAGCGCCTCCACGCTCCGGTGCACGATCCATGCGGAATTCCGCTTCTCCAATGCGGCGGCACAGGAAACGGGGGAGTCAGTCTCCGTTTCCGAAACGGGAGCGGTTCGCTGAACGCGCTGTCTGCGAGCGCGCTCTTTCGCCTCACGGCGGCGGGCGTCAGGGGGCACCGGGGTGTCGACGAGCAACTGCTCGAACGGGTGGCTGAGGTCGCAGTGGTCGTTCAGGTGCTGGGACCAGAAGATCTCGCCGGTATCGGCGTCGAGGGCCAGCGTCGAGTTGTGTTACAGGTGTGTGTTCTCGATCCGCCCCGCAGCAACTCCGGGTCGGCGAGGTGACCGACCAACGGTGCTACGGCGGGCGCTCCGGTGGGCCTCGACGAATCGGACCCCCCGGACGAAGGCCCTGAACGCCGGCGAGCAACAGACAGACCGCAGTTCGGAGCGATTCGCGGACGGCTCGGATGGTCCTGTGGATTCCCGATCGGAAAGTGGTAACGGACGGGGGAATCAAGACCGGTCGGTTTTTCTTAAGTTATTTGATATAAGTGAGTTGCAGGAATCCAGCAACTCACGCTGCCGGATGACGAGTAGGCGCGCAAGCGGTCCCAACGACCGAGATCCATCCGATCGGAACGACAGCGGCAGAAGACAACGGGGCCGGGCGCGCTTCGTGGCGCGTCCAGTGCCCGTTGCGGCGGGCTGTCGGCCAGGTGTTTGCGCCGTGGAAACCAGGGCAGCGGTGGCCGTCGAGTAGCGGTTGAGAGGACGATTCCCGCAACGATCTCCCATGGCCTACCTGCTTGCCCTTGGTTCGGCGGCGCTGTACGGCGCCGCCGACTTCCTCGGCGGCTTCGCATCGCGGCGAACGAGCACCCTCGCCATCGTCGTGACCTCCCAGGGCAGCGGCCTGACGCTGGTGGCCCTCATGCTGCCGCTGTTGCCCGAAGCTTCGCCTGCAACGCGGGATCTGGCCTGGGGCGGCGGGGCCGGGCTGGCCGGCGGCATCGGCGTGACGCTGTTGTATCGGGCGCTGGCCGTGGGGAGGATGGCCGTCGTGGCTCCGACGACGGCGGTGTGCGCGGTGATGATACCCGTCGTCACCAGCGTATTGCGCGGCGAACGCCTCGGGCCGCCGACGATGCTCGGCATCGCGCTGGCCATCGTGGCCATCGTGCTGGTCAGCCGGCAGGGAACAGTGGCGTCCGTGTCGGTGCGGGCAGGCAGGCTTCCGCCGGGTGTCGCTCTCGCGCTCCCGGCGGGCGTGGCGATCGGCGTATTCCTTCTTGCCCTGGCCGAAACGGACGCCCGGGCCGGCATGTGGCCGCTCCTCGCGGCTCGCGCCGTCTCGGTGACGCTCTTCGGCGTCCTGTCGCTGATCGGCGGACGACCGCTGCGCATGGCGGGGCCGGTCGCCGGAGTCGCCGTCACGGCCGGCGCCATGGACATGAGCGCCAACGCGCTGTACCTGCTGGCCACCCGTTACGGGCCGCTCAGTGTCGCGGTGACCCTGTCGTCGCTGTACCCCGCGAGCACCGTCATCCTCGCGCGGATGGTGCTTGGCGAGCGCCTCAACGGCTGGCAGGCGACCGGCGTGGCGTGCGCGCTCATCGCGGTCGCGCTCATCGTCGGCGGTTCGCGGCCGTCGTAGCCTCGTGTCGCGGGGGCCGCCGTCGTTGGCGGCGCAGCTCGACCGGCCAAGCGCAGTCGCGTGTGTCAGGGCAACGTGAGTTGCTTTATTTTTGTAACCTGCTGATAAGGAATGACTTGCGTTGATCTGGCTGCCCTTCATTCCCCCGTCGATTACCACTTTCGGTGCGGGAATCCAGAGGACTATTCGAACCAACTCCGAACCGCCCCGGACCGCAGTCCCTTGACCGCAAGCCGCCGTTTGGCCGGCGCACATCCGTCTACGTTGCGGCGATCCCGTCGGGCAATCTGCCTCACGTCCGCGCGTCTTGCGGGACGCCAGTGCATGGTCCAGCTTGCCACGTTCGCGGCCGGGCAGCCACGGCCTGAGCACTTGATGAACCGTCGATACCAGACGGCCGGTGGTCATCGCGGCGGGGGTGGGGCACCGAGGCCTGCCTCGAACGGCGGCTGGTCTCGGGCTCGCCGTGGGCGCGAAATCGGCTCACCCAGCGGCGGAAGTCGCGACAGGTCCACTTGACTCACCGCATGGAGCCCACCACCCGCCGGCCGAATGCGGTAGGTAGCACCGGGCGTCCGTACCGTGCCGGCGACCACTTCACCGTTCACCACCAGCGTCATCGTGCCCAGTTCGACGCCTACCAGCAAACCCGACAGCGAATAGCCGCCCGAGAAGGTAGACGCCACGCTCTCTACCAAGCCGGTGAACGTGGCGTCGTCGAAGAGGTTCAGCCGCAGGACACCCGGCCCCGTGGCCGCCGTCGCGGGCGTGTCCGGCCCGGTCGGATCGCCCGGTGCGAGCTGCGCGAAGTCGATAGACACCAGCCGTCGACGCAGCGTTAGGGTATCGGGGCCGACGAACGGACCGACAGCGGCCGATACCGCCGTCGACGCCACCGGCCGGAACAGCCCGACGGGCTGCCCCACCGCCTCGCTGGTGGTCAGCATTGCGAGCAGTACGCCGAGCACTGCCGCAGAGGGACCAGGACCCCGCTTGGCGGCCCCGGGCTGTGAGGGTGCGGACCGACAATACGAATCGGATCTCATGAGCCAGATTCCCTTCTGTTCGCGGGTGCCAACGCAACAGCCGACTGGTTCACTCCAGCGCCACCACCGCCGCGCGCAACTCCATCAGGTGCGCCGCCCGGATCGGCGTCGCCCCGCCAGTAGGGGCCGTATCCGTCCAGCGGGGCACGGCCCGGCCCGCCACCGCATACGCCCGCGCCAGCGCCGCCCGCAACTCCAGCAGGTGCACGAGCTTGACCGGCGTCACGCCCGCGGTAATGACCGGATCCGTCCAACCGAACCGCGCCAGCCCGGCCGCCACCCGCAAGCCGTCGATGCGCTCTCGCAGCTCCCTGAAGTGGACGGCCCTGATCGGCGTCACGCCGCGTACGAGCGGGTGATCGGTGAAGGACCTCGTCGCCCGGCTGCCGACCGTGACCGTGAAGGTCTGCGCGGCGCTCAGCCCGCCGGGGTCGGTCGCTCTCACCCGGACCATCGCGGCGCCGTCCGACACCGGGGTCACCGTGACCCGGCTGCCCGATAGCGACACCGCCGCCACCTGCACGGCCGACGATGTCGCCCCGTAGGTCAGCGGGTCGCCGTCCGGGTCCCGGAACGCCCCCGAGACGCTCACTGCGTATTTCAGAGGAAGTGGAACACCGATTTCAGCCGAAGTGGAACATCGATTTCGGAGGAAGTGGAACATCGATTTCGGGAAGTGGAACACGGATTTCGGGATGTGGAACACGCATTTCGGGGGAAGTGGAACACCGGTTCCGGAGTCGTGAACGCTCGTCGGTAGCCTGATCGCGGCACGCTTCACCTTTCCGAAGGGAGGGTGAGGCGATGCCGGCACGGAGGCTGCTGATGAGGAAGATTCGCGAGGTACTGCGGCTCACACACGGGCAGGGACTGTCCCACCAGGCGGTGGCCCGGGCCTGCGGCGTCGGCGTGGGGACCGTCAACCGCTATCTGCGGCGGGCGGCGGAATGCGGGCTCGGCTGGCCGCTGCCGGCCGACCTGGACGACGCGGTGCTCGAAGCCCGGCTGTTCCCCCGCGCCGCCCCGGTGCGGGACCGGGTCCGGCCCGACTGTGCGTACATCCACCGGGAGCTGAAGCGCGACGGCGTCACGCTGCAGCTTCTCTGGGAGGAGTACGCCGGGGTCCATCCCGACGGCTACCGCTACACCCGGTTCTGCGGGATCTACCGGCAGTGGGCGCGGCGGCTGCGGCCGTCGATGCGGCAGGTCCACCGCGCCGGCGAGAAGACGTTCATCGACTTCTCCGGCAAGCGGCCGGCCCTGGTCGACCGGCAGACGGGGGAGCTGCGGCGGGTCGAGCTGTTCGTCGCCGTGCTCGGGGCGAGCGGCGTCACCTACGCCGAGGCGACCGCGACCCAGCAGTTGCCCGACTGGGTCGGCGCCCATGTCCGCATGGTCGAGTACTTCGGGGGCGCGACCGCCCTGTGGGTCCCCGACCAGCTCAAGAGCGCCATCACCCGCCCCTGCCGCTACGAGCCCGACGTCAACCGCACCTACGAGGACCTCGCCGACCACTACGGCGCCGTCGTCGTGCCCGCGCGGCCGAGGAAACCCAAGGACAAGGCCGCCGCGGAGAACAGCGTACTCCTGGTCCAGCGCTGGATACTCGCCCGGCTCCGTGACCGGACCTTCTTCGAGCTCGGCGCTCTGAACCGGGCGATCCGCGTCCTCCTCGACGCGCTCAACGACCGGCCGCTGAAGAAGCTCGGCGTCAGCCGCCGCGCCCTCTACGAGCAACTCGACCGCCCCGCCCTGCGGCCCCTGCCGGTCACGCGCTACGTCCTCGCGCGCTGGAAGGTCTGTCGCGTCAACATCGACTACCACGTCGAAATTGACCGCCACCTCTACAGCGTGCCCCACCAACTGGTCCGCGAGCAGGTCGAGGTCCGCCACTCCGCCGCAACCGTCGAGGTCTTCTTCAAGGGCCGGCGCGTGGCGTCCCACCCCCGGCGCCACGACCGTCGACCGTCCACCGTGGCCGAGCACATGCCCAGCGCCCATCGCGCCCACGCCGAGTGGACGCCCTCGAGGCTCATCGGCTGGGCCGAGAAGGTCGGACCCGCGACCGCCCAACTCGTCACCCGCATCCTCGAGAGCCGCCCCCACCCCGAGCAGGGATACCGGACCGTGCTGGGCATCATGCAGCTGGGGCGGCGGTACGGCGACGGCCGGCTCAACGCCGCCAGCGCCCGCGCGCTGGCCATCGGCTCGTGCCACTACCGCACCGTCAAGAACATCCTCGCCGCCGGCCAGGACCGCCTGCCCCTGGAGCCGCCGGGTGATGCGACCCCGACGCCCATCCACACCAACATCCGCGGGGCCAACTACTACGCCGCAGCCACCCAGGAGGACCCATGCTGATCGAACAGACCCTCGACAAGCTCAACGCCATGAAGCTCGGCGCCATGGCCGACGCCTGCCGGCACCAGCTCCAGACCGCCGAGGCCGCCGTCCTCGGCTTCGAGGAACGCTTCGGCCTCCTCGTCGACGTCGAGTGGACGGCCCGCGAGCAGCGCAAGCTCGACCGCCGGCTCCGCACCGCCAAGCTGCGTCATCCCGCCACCCTCGAGGCCGTCGACTTCACCCATCCCCGTCAGCTCAACCGCCAGCAGGTCCTGACCCTGGGCACCTGCGCATGGATCGCCGAACGCCACAACTTGATCGTCACCGGGGCGTGCGGCATCGGCAAGAGCTTCCTCGCGTGCGCCTTCGTCGAACGGGCCTGCCGCCGCGGCTTCACCGCGCGCTACGTCCGCATGCCGAGCCTCCTGCACGAGCTCGCCGTCGGTCGCGGCGACGGCTCCTACGCCCGGCTGCTCGCCCGGCTGACCAGATTCGACCTGCTCGCCATCGACGACTGGATGCTCGCACCGCTCCGCGACGCCGAACGCCGCGACCTCATCGAGGTCGTCGAGGACCGGGCCGAGCGGGCCTCCACCCTCATCGCCAGCCAGTTGCCCGTCACCGACTGGCACGCCGTCATCGGCGACCCCAACCAGGCCGACGCCATCTGCGACCGCCTGCTCCACGACGCACATCGCATCGAGCTGAAGGGCCGCTCGATGCGACGGACGCACCGCGCTCCGAAGACTCGCACGGGGGAAACCAGGTGAGCCAAGTGCTCAACGACCTCGTGAGCGCCCGGCCGGTCCCGGGCTCCCAAGCCGCCTTTCGCCGCCCTGTCCCGCGCCGTTACGTAACGGCGCGGGACAGCACCGGTGGCGTTGGCGAACGCGGAGCGGTAGGCGCGCTACCGGGAGCGGCGGCAGGCCGGCGAGTCCCGGGTCCGGTACCGGCGGCCGGCGGACCGGAGGTCTCGCGGCCACAGAACGACGCCCCCACGAAGAGCAGCCCGGCGCTACGCGCCAACCGGTGTCGGTTCGGCTGCTCCGACGACGAAGAGCGTGTCGTCTCCGCGAACCGCAGCTCGCGGAATCCCTCGCCGGGTCGGCGACCGGGCGTTGCTCGAGCAGGTCTGCAATCTGGATCGTTGTACTCTTCGAACACACGGCTGTCACGGCGGGGGCACGGGTAGAATCTCAGGTGCCGAATGGGAGGGACCGACCGCTCAACGTCGCTGCGCTCCGACGAGCGTTCCACTTCGCTGAAATCCGTGTTCCACATCCCCGAAATCGGTGTTCCACTTCACCGAAATACGCACTCACCGTCGCGGTTCCCTCGTTCAGCCCGATCCGCAACGGCGGCAGCGCGCCCACCGGCTCCGGCGGTCGGTTCGCGGCGGCCGGCCGATCGCGCCACAACGCCACCGCGGGTCCGGTGGCGTTGAGGACCGCGACGGCATCGGCGGGCCCGTCCACGGCTCGATTCGCGGGCTCCTGCGGAACGCCCAACGGGTCGCCGTCGTACCGCTGCCGCGGATTCGAGAAACGGAGCAACTCATTGCACCGAAGGCCGGCGTCCTCGCACTGCGTGCCGTAGGCCATGATCGTGCGCCAACGGCTGGACTCGGGTGCGCCGGCCTCGAGTATCCGCTGGTTCACGTAACCGTAGGCTGGATCCGGAGTCAACACGCCGCCTCCCCAGTCCCTCTTGAAACTCCGTTCGTACCGGTCGTGCCGAAGCGCCATGTTGTGCCCCAGCTCATGGGCGAAGCAGCCGCTGGTGGGGTAGGTGACAATGCAGAAGCTGAAGGCGCCAGGGCGTTGGCCCCTGCCGCCGGTATCGGACTCGCTGACGATCAGGTGCACGAGATCGGCTCCGGCCTGATCCCGTAGATCATGCACGCTGTCCAGATGCCCGTCCGAGGGCTCGCTGAGCCGCTCCATGTCGACCGACGCGTCGCCCGACTCGACGTAATCCACCGCCTCGCGCACGGCCAGTGCCAAGCGCTGGCGCACCCCGCTCGCGTCGTAGGCCCCGTTCGTTTCGGCGACCCACAAGTCGATGAGCGCTTCGATGGCTGCGGTGCCGCCAGCCGCCTCGCGGGCCGCCGGCGTGTAGACGACCGCGACATCGATAGTGGCCCTTTCGGCCCCGCAGAGCCGCCCGTCGAACTCGATGGTCTTCAGCCAAGCCCGCCACCCCGCCGGCGCACATGTCTGAGTGAAGAAGATGTCCAACGTCTCCAGACTCGGACGCTCCAAGCTGGGCGGCAGGACCCCGTTCACGCCCCAGTTCGACGCGAGGTACAACTCCTCCAGGTTGGTCAGATTCCCCAGTGCATCCGGGATCGCGCCCGTGAGCTCGTTCGCTTCGAGCCACAAGCTCTTGAGGTTCACGAGGCGCCCCAGCTCGGCCGGGATCGGACCCGTCAACTTGTTCAACCCGAGGAATAAGCTCTCCAGGTTGGACAGGTTCCCCACTGCATCCGGGATCGCGCCCGTCAACTCGTTCCCCCAGAGGAGCAGCGACTCGAGGTTCTCCAGGCTGCCCAGTTCCCCGGGAATCGCGCCGGTCAACGCATTCGAGGACAGAAACAGCCACCGGATGTTCGTCAAGCTCTCCAGGTCGCTCGGAATCGGACCCGCCAAGGCGTTGTCGTGGAGGTTGATTCCCCAGACGCGACCTTGGTGCATCGTCACCCCGTACCACTGGTCCAGTGGTGCGTCCGTCTTCCAGTTCGTGCTGTCCGTCCAATTCGGCCCGTCCGTCGCGTCGTACAGCGCTTCCAGGGCCGCCCGGTCTGTCGCCAGACTGCCCTGAGCGACCACGACGGCCGGGAAAATCCCGCAGACGGCGGCGGCCGCTGCCGCCGCCACGATGAGCGCCCCGCGCAACGACGCTTCCGGCGCACTCATCGAGATGGTTCCTGGCATGCTCGCTCGCTCGCCCTCGGTCGCGATCTGGATGGACCTCAACTCCTCGGCCGCTCCGGCGCTGCCGATTGTACACGGGCGGCGAGCGCCCGCGCGCGCGCAAGACGGCAATCGGCGGACTCGCGGTCCCGGCCGGGCGGCGAAACGGACACTCACTGTGCCTCCCCCCGCTCTCCGAACCCGGCGGGCCGATCTCCGGCACCGGGCTCTCCAGTGGAATCATGCGGCTCGCACACGGGTTCCCGGCTCGCGACCAACAGGCAAGTCTCGAGCCGCTCGTGGCCGAGCCACAGGGCGATGGTCGCCACGTCGATGCCCGCTTTCGAGCAGATGCATGACGGTCGTGTGGCGGATTAACGTGGGGGGATACGCGCTTGGCGGCGAGGCTCGGACATCGCTGGCGGGCTCCACTACCTCAATCAGGATGCCAAGCGCCTCCGATTTCGTCGCTGGGTGCCTGACCCGAACCGTGGTAGCCATCGACCTGACCCGAATACCCCCTCCAGTCCGACCCCTGATATCACGCACCCTGAACGTCAAATTGCTGAAAAATAGACACTTAAGCCACGACAACATCCCAGTTTAGGTCATGACCCAGATGGTGTAGACAACCTGAGCGACCCCGCTACGTACTACTCGTTTCTGACCCACAGCGTGATACCAAGGTGTCACTCCTGGGTCAGCACCGCGGGGTCGCTCAGGCTGGACTCGTCCGCTCCGCGGAAGTAGGAGGATGCGGCCAATGTCCCCAACGACAGCCCCAGGGCGCGGTCCCGAGGCGACTGGGGCTGGCGCAACCGGCTGCAATCAACCGGTCTCCAGCACCTGGGTCACCGCGGTCACGATGCGATCCCATTCCCGCCTCTGTGTCGCGAGCTGGCGGCGGCCGGCCGCGGTGAGCACGTACGACTTCACCCGCCGCTTCTCCGCGTTGGTCGTCCACTCGCCAGCGATCCACGCCTCGTGCTCCAGCCGGTGCAGGGCCGGGAAGAGCGACCCCGGCTGGACGACGAACGTCCCCCGCGTCACTTGGCGGATCCGCTCGGCGATGGCCACGCCGTGCAGCGGGCGGAGCTCGAGGGTCCGGAGGATGAGGAGGTCGAGAGTCCCCCGCAGGAGGTCGGTCTTGTCGGATCGCGGTCTCATGTGGTCGCTCCGGTGTCGACTGGTGTAGACAGCCGATATTGAAATCGTATATCTTCTCGCGGTAGACGGCAAGGGGGGAATGCATGCGCTGGCTCGACGCGATCGTCCTGCGGCTCCGCACCGCTCTTCGGCGCGACCGCGCCAACCGGGACCTCGACGCGGAGATCGCCTTCTACCTCGAGCAGGAGGTCGAGAAGAACCTCGCCCTCGGCCTGAGCCCGAGGGAGGCGCGGAGACAGGCGCGGCTGGCGTTCGGCTCCCTGGACGCGGCCAAGGACGACTGCCGCAACGCCTGGGGGTTCCAGGCCGTCGAGAACCTTTCCCGCGACGTGCGCCACGGCCTGCGCGGGCTGTCGAGGGCCCCCGGCTTCACGACGATGGTGCTGACGACCCTCGGCGTCGGCATCGGCGCGACCACCCTCGTGTTCGCGGTGGCGTGGGCGCTGTGGCTGCGCCCCCTCCCGTACCCGGAGGCCGAGCGGCTCGTCGCCGTCGAGGCGGTGCGCGAGCAGGGTCCGCCGGCGGACGTCGTCCGTCATCCCTCCTTCGTCGCGTGGCGCGACGGGGTGACGACGCTCGACGCCGTCGCCGCGTTCGCGTTCTCGTCGCGCGACCAGAACCTCACCCTGCGCGGCGAGCCGGAGCGCGTCGTCACCCTCATGGTGACCGCGGGGTTCTTCCCGCTGCTGACCAACGACCCGTTCCCGGCCGGCCGCGGTTTCGTGACCGCGGACGAGCAGCCAGGCGAGGAGGGCGTCGTCGTGCTCGGCCACGAGTTCTGGATGCGCCGTTTCGGCGGCGACCCGTCGGTGGTGGGCGAGACGGTGAGCATGGACGGTCGTCCGAGGGTGGTCGTGGGCGTGGCCCCCGCCGGCTTCAGCTTTCCCGGCAGCGAGCGCGTGGACGTGTACCACCCGCACAGCTTCCCGCCGATGGTCTCCGAGGACGGCCGGATCTTCATGGTGAGTGTTCGCGTCATCGGGCGGCTGGCTCCGGGGCAGACCGTGGAGAGCGCCAGAGCGGAGCTCGACGTGGTTCGCCGGCGGGGCGCCGCCACTTTCTACCCGTCGCCCGGGATGTCCAGCGCCGCGGCCCTGATGACGCGCGACGCGCTCCGGGTGCGGCTTCTGCACGACCAACTGGTCGGGGACGTCCGCGGCCGGGTGTGGCTGCTGTCGGGCGCGATTGCCCTGCTGCTGCTGATCGCGTGCGCGAACGTGGCGAACCTGCAGGTCATCCGGACCCTCGGACGCCAGCGCGAGCTCGCGGTGCGCCTGACGATGGGCGCCACCCGGCGGCGCGTGGCCGCGCAGCTCCTGACCGAGACGCTGGTGCTGGGGGGCCTGGCCGCCGTCGTCGCCCTTGTCGCCCTCGGCCTGGGCATGGGCGGTCTGCGCGCGCTGATCGCCGACACCGCGCTGTTCGCGGACACCATCCGGCTCGACGGCGCGACCCTCGGCTTCGCCGTCGCCGTGGTCGTGCTGATGTGCCTGGTCAGCGTCGGCGCGTCCCTCGCGTGGCTGCCGCGCTTCCTGCACCGCGCGGCGGCCGGCCTGCAGAGCGGGGCCGCGGTCCCGCGCCGGCGGCTGCAGGGCGTGCTGCTCAGCGGCCAGGTGGCGCTGACCCTGGTCCTGCTCGTGAGCGCCGGGCTGCTCCTGACGAGCCTGACCCGCCTGACCGCGACCGACACGGGGTTCGATCGGCGGTACCTGCTGACCTTCCGGGCGGTGTCGCACCTGCACGAGATGCCCCGGCAGGCCGCGTTCATCGACGGGGTTCTCGAACGCGTCGGCGCCCTGCCGGGCGTCGAGTCGGTCGCCATGACCGATCGCCTGCCGTTCGAAACGACGCCGACGATGGGAATCGGCACCAGCCTTCGTTTCATCGGCCGCGACGATTCCGACGAGGAGCCGCCGCGGGTCCTCGGCGACACCGTCAGCCCCGGCTACCTCGCCACGCTGGGCATGCGCCTCGAGGCGGGGCGCGACCTCACCGCGCGCGATGGCGTGGACGCGCCGCCGGTCGTCGTCGTCAACCGGGCCTTCGCGCGGCGTTTCTTCCCCGGCGAGCCCGACGCGCGACTCCTCGGTCGCCCGCAGCTGGAGATGTCTGGTCGCAGCTTCAACCGCGAAGGGGTGTCCATCGCCGGCATCGTGGCGGACGCCCGGATCGTCGGCCTCGCGGACGAGCCGGCGCCGCACGTCTTCAAGCCCTATGCGCAGTTCTACGGGGGCGTGCCAGGGTTCCTGGTCCGGACGAGCGCCGATCCCCTCGCCCTCGCGCCGGCGATCCGCGCCGAGCTGGGAGACCTGCACGCCGACGTCCCGCTGTTCGACATGGCCACGGTCGAGGACCGGGTGGCGCAGTCGGTCGGCTCGGAACGGCTGAACACCCTCGTGGCCGGCGCGTTCGCGGCCCTCGCCCTGCTGCTCGCGGCGGTCGGCGTCTACAGCATCGCCGCCCACGTCGCCGCGCAGCGGCGCTACGAGCTGGGCGTGCGCTTGGCCCTCGGCGCCACCGCCTGGCAGCTGGTGACGCTGGTGGTGCACCAGGCCCTGAGGCCGGTCCTCATCGGGGCGCTGCTGGGCGTCGGCGCCGCCTTCGCATCGGGACGCGTGCTCGACAGCCTCCTGTTCGAGATCGGCCCCACCGATCCCGGGTCGTTCGGCACCGCGACGGTGCTGCTTCTGGCCATCGCCCTCCTCGCCAGCTACGTCCCCGCCCGCCGTGCCTCGCGGGCGGACCCGTTCATGACCCTGAAGAGCGAATGAGGCTGCGCCGTGCCTCACGCGGGAGACAAGAGATGATGACTCGTGCTTCGGTGAGCCTGGTCGCGGCGATCCTGTCCGCGTTGGCGTGCGTGACCGTCGATGCGCAGGACGACACGGTGGTGCGCGTGGAATACGTTGCCGTCGTCGTGCAGGCCGACGGTACCGAATCCCCACAATTCGAGGGGGTGCACTACATCGCGTCGGACGGGCGCTACCGGCACGACCAGACACCCGCCGGCGGTACCCTGACGTCGGAGTACCGGCTTCCCCGCGACGGCGTCCACGTCTCCGTGAATCACTCGCTTCTCGAGGCCGTGCGCAGTGGACGCATCCCCCCTGTCAACGTCGCGTCGCCCGTCGGCCGCAGCCTTGCCACGCCGCTCGCGGGTGCCGAGACGACGGAGATCGGCGAGAGGACGCTGGGTCCGATCCGCTTGCAGGGTCGGCAAGTTCGAGACGGCCTCGGGCGTACCGAGTACTGGGTGCACGACCCGCCCGTGATGGCGCCTGCCACGGCTCCGCTCGCGTATCCGCCGATCGTCATCGAGATGACCAGTTTCATGGACACCGGCCAGCGCTTCGAGGTTCGAGCGACTTCGGCTCGACGCATTCCGCCAGCGCCGGACATGTTCACGGTTCCCGGTCCTGTCCCCTGAGCACCACAGTCCCGCCGACCTTCGAGCTTCCAGACGACGAGCACATCGCTGGAACCCCCCGGTCGCCGGTCCTCGGGTTGCGGGCCGCGCGCGGCCCGCGGCGCCGGAGACGGAAACTGCGGAAGCCGCGAAGTTCTGTCGGCGGCGAATACGGACGGCGGGCACCACGTTCTCGCCGTGGTCACCGGCGGCGCCGTCGGGCGGCGTCCGACCTGGGAGCCTCAGCGCGCCATCGTGATTCGCTGAGACTGTCGTAGGCCGCGCGCATCAGCGGCTCCGTCCTCTGGATGTCTGCGTCGTCACGAATTGTGATCTCTCGGTACCCCTTGTAGGGCGATCGCCTACTAAATCCCTCCTCAAGCGGAATGTCGCGCAGGTGCTTCTCGGCCATTATCAAGCTGATACGGACTTCCCGAATGCGTATGGCGACGTAGGCGATGACCTTCTCTCTGCCCGGTGCGTCCAGGCACTTGAACGAAAGCGCGGTCTTGTGCGAGTCGGTTCGCACGCGGCCCAGGGATTCCACCAACGCGCTGAGCCGGAGGAACAGCTTTCGGGTCTCCTCGCGGGTTCTTCGTCCAAGGCAGGTAGCGGGAGTAGTCTGGACCCTTGCCAGCTCCGCCGGCACCAGATCCCGCCGGATGTGGCGCAACTGGCGGCGGACCGGGAGGAGACACTGCCGGCGGCGCTGGTGCCTCGCCGCCGTACACCCACTCCAGAGCTACGTACGCGTCGCCGTAACGTCGATAGCGCAGCAGTTCGACGCGTCGGCGGCTGTTCTCCGCGGCGATTCGGTCCTGACGCAGGAACTCGCCAGCGATGCATAGCAGACGTGGTGTCCCAAAGGCAATACCCGCGACACGCTCGTCACCGAGCTTCGCCCGCACAAGCTCGCGGAATTCTGCGCGATGGTCTTCCAGCCACGCGAGATAGTCCAGGCCTTGGTTAATGACGTTCTCATTCGAGCGGCGTTTGTACTCGACCACCACAGGGCGTCCGGCTCCGTCGATTCCCAGCGTATCGATGCGTCGGCTGTGAAGTTGGCCGGTCGAATGCTCCGAGTCGAGGAATTCGACGCCGGTCAGGGTACGCAGGTGCTTCTCGAAGAACTTTTGCAGTCCGCGTTCGTAGGGGAACGCTCCCCGATCCGGCAACTCATGGACGTTGCCGTAGATCTCGTGGAAGAACCGGACAGTCGCCATCGCGTCTCTCTGTGTTGGGCGCCTGACAGTCGAGCGGCTGGATCACGGCGCCCCCCAGCGCGGCTGCACTCTCCAGCGGCAACTCCACGCTGGACCCCGGCCATTATAGGTCAGCGCGTCGCCATCGGGGGTCGGTGAACGCCTGCGACACGTCCACGTCCCGGGTGGTGTCGGTGCTCGTGGCGGGCACCCGCGTTACGCTGACCGCGGTGGCCGAGGGCACGGCCACGATCCGCGTGACCACGTCCGGCCTGACCGCTCCAGACGTTCACGGTGGTGGGCGCGGCCGGCCTTTCACCGACGAGCTCATTCATCCCGGCGTGACGCCGGTCCGGGCCGTCCACTTCACGGAGTCGCGGATGCGGATCGACGGCCTGCGGACAGTCGCGGGGCTGGGCCGCTTCTCTGAAACAACCCGGTCCTGACGGCGGGAGACGCGGGGCGGCCGCCGGCTTTCGGTGCCGCCGAACCGGCCGCAGACGCGGACGAGACGGCCGGCTCCGGCCAGGGCCGGCTGGCAAGGCTGGCGAAACTGCGCCTTATGACCAGCTGGTCATAAGGCGCCTAATGACAAGTGCGGCGTTATGACAAGTGACCGTCAGCCGACGCCGTGTTCTGCCGACGTGGCGGGCCTTGGCATCGCGGCGAGCTTCACATAATACGCGTGGTCTCTGAGGTCCCCAGACGGGGACCGAGGAGGAGACCATGCTTGAAACCCTCTCGGTTCACCCACGTACCTGCGAGCGGATCCGGTCAGGACCGCTGGGCCGCTGGGTCGACGACTTCGTCGACGTACTCGAGGGGCGCGAGTACGCGACGAGCACGATCCGCCAGCATGTTCGAGCCGCCGCGATCTTCAGCGATTGGCTGGATCAGCAGGACGTCGCGGCGACCGACATCGACGAGACGCTGGTCGGTCGGTTCGTCAGCGGGTTGCCCCGGCGACCGTCCTCGACGCACCCGAGCGGTCGGCAGTCGAGGGTGGCAGGCGGCGTCCGTCTGCTGGCTGCACACCTGTGGGCACGGGAAGTGGTAGCACGCCGCCGGCCGGTCGCCGCCCGATGCGAGGCCGACCAGTGGTTGGAGCGCTTCGACGATCACCTCGTACAAGTGCACGGCCTGGCCGTCGGGACCCGGCGGATTTACCGGCGCTATGCCGCAGCTCTACTTGCCGAGTGCGCGGGGACGCCTACGCCCGACTGGTTCCGGCTCACCGTGCCGACGATCGCGGCGTTCGTGCAGACCCAGACCAGCCGGCTCCGCCCGTCGGCCTGTCGGCCGCCCGTCACCGCGACCCGGGCGTTTCTTCGCTTCCTCGCCACCCGCGGCGTCGTTCCCGCCGGTATCGAGGGCGCCGTCCCGACCATCCGCGAATGGAAGCACGCCAGACTGCCCCGCGCCCTCGCCAATGACGACCTGCAACGGGTGTTGGCCGCGGTGGACGAGACGTGCTCCAGCGGCCATCGTGACCGCGCCATCCTGCTGCTCCTGAGCCGGCTCGGCCTCCGGGCAGGAGAAGCCGCAGCCCTCACGGTGAAGCACGTCGACTGGCACAACGGGGTTGTCCGTGTGGTCGGCAAAGGGGGACGGGAGCGGCGGCTGCCTTTGCCTGCCGACGTCGGGGCGGCCCTGGTCGCCGCGCTGGGCTCGCGGCCCCGGACCAGCCCGCCGGATGTGTTCTTCGTAACCGCGCTGCCGCCGTATCGGCAGCTCAGCAGTGGGAGCGTGACACACATCGCCACGCGGGCGCTGCGTCGCGCCGGCGTCACCGTCCCGCAGTCTGGCGCACACGTCTTCCGGCACACCTTCGCCTCGCAGATGGTCCGCCGGGACGTGCCGATGAAGACCGTGTCGGACCTGCTCGGCCATGCCCGCCTGGAGACCACCGCCATCTACGCCAAGCTGGACCGCGAGACCCTGGCCACGATCGCCCTGCCGTGGCCGGGAGGTGCACGATGACCGGCGAGGCTTGGCGCCGGCACCTGGAGACCTACTTGGCGTTGCGCCGCGCCATCGGCTTCGCCATGCAACTGGAAGCGCGCCTCCTGCCGGGCTTCGTCGAGCATCTCGAACGACGCGGCCCCGACGCCCCGGCTGCGCAGGTCGCCGTCGAGTGGGCCTCGGCGAGCGCCGAGAGCCAGCACGCGCGGCGGTTGAGCATCGTGCGTGGATTCCTCACGATGGTCCGCGCGGCCGAGCCCGGTGTCGACGTGCCCGGCACCGGGTTGGTGCGCACGAGCAAGCGTCCCACCCCGCGCATCCTGGCGCCCCACGAGATCCTCGCCCTGATGGAAGCCGCCCGCTCCCTCGGACCGCGTGCCGCCCTACGCCCACACACGGTCGCGACGGTGATCGGGCTGCTGGCAAGCTGTGGGCTCCGGGCCGGCGAGGCGATTCGCCTCGACATCGACCACGTCGATCTCCTCGGCGACCCGCCGTGCCTGGAGATTCAGCGCACGAAGTTCCGCAAGTCGCGCCTCGTGCCGCTGCACCCCACGACCGCCGCCGCGTTGCGGACCTACGCGCAGCAACGCCGCGACCTCGGCTACGACGGCCTGTGCAGCGCCTTCTTCGTCTCCCGCGGCGGCAGACTCAACTACAAAGCCCTCGCCCGGACCTTCGGGCAGTTGGCCCGCCGGCTCGGGCTGCGCGGGCCGGTCGGCCGCGGGGTCAGCCTGCACAACCTGCGCCACAGCTTCGCCGTGGCCCGGCTCGCCGCTTGGGCGCAGCAGGGCGTCGTGGTCCGCGATCGGCTTCCCGCGCTCGCCGTCTACCTCGGCCACGTCAGCCCGCAGAACACCTACTGGTATCTGACCGCCACGCCGCCGGTGCTCGAACCGGCCGCCGCACGTTTCGAGGCTTTCGTCGACGGGAAGGGGGCGCCATGAACGACCGTGCCCCCCTCGGCCCGTTGCTCCGCGCGTTCTTCGCCGACCATCTCGTGCAGCAGAAGGCCGCCAGCCCCCAGACCATCCACGCCTACCGCGACGCCTTCCGCCTGCTGCTCACGTTTCTCGATCAGCACCGTCACCGGAAGCCCGAGGCGCTCACCCTGGACGACCTCGATGCTCCGGTGATCCTCGAGTTCCTCGACCACCTCGAACAGGACCGCGCCAACAGCGTTCAGTCCCGGAACGCACGGCTGGCCGCCGTTCGCTCGTTCGCTCGATTCGCCGCGTTGCGCGCGCCCGAGTCCGTCGACCTGACGTCCCGCGTCCTGGCGATTCCCTGCAAGCGCGCGCCACGACGCCAAGTCCACTACCTGACGCGGCCGGAAATGGACGCCATCCTGACCGCGTGCGACCGCTCGACCCACGGCGGACGCCGGGACCACATCCTGCTGTTGACCCTGTACAACACCGGGGCGCGCGTCTCTGAACTCGTGGCCCTACGGCGCTCCCACGTACGCTTCGGCGCCGCCACGGTCGTCCAACTCCTCGGGAAGGGCCGCAAGGAGCGGGCCGTACCCCTGTGGGCCCGGACCGGCCGCTGCCTGCGCCAGTGGTTCGACGAAGAGGGCGAGGCCGAGCCCGACTACGCGTTCCGCAACGCGCGCGGCGACCGCTTGACGCGGCAGGGCGTCACCCATCTGCTCGGCCAAGCCTGTCAGCGAGCCCGCCAGCGATGTCCGAGCCTCGCCGCCAAGCGCGTGTCGCCGCACATCATCCGCCACACGACCGCCATGCATCTGCTCCAAGCGGGCATCGACGTGGCGACCATCGCGCTGTGGCTCGGCCACGAGGGGCTCGAGACCACCCATCACTACGTCGAGGCGGACCTGCAGCTCAAGGAACGCGCCCTGCGGAAACTCGATCCGCTCGGCCAAAGCACCCGGCGGTTCAAGGCCGACTCCTCTCTGTTGACCTTCCTGGCGAGCCTCTGATTATGGAAAGCGCAGGACACCCTCGACCTCGGCCGCCGCCGAGCTTCCCCAGCGCCGCCTGTCATGACGCCGCCTCCCACCTCCGCCTGCCGGCTGCTCGGGTGCGTCGAGGACGGTCGCCGGGGCAACCCGCTGACGAACCGACCGACCAGCGTCTCGTCGATGTCGGTCGCCGCGAGGTGCTGCTGATCCAGCCAATCGCTGAAGATCGCGGCGGCTCGAACATGCCGGCCGGATCGTCCTCGTCGCGTACTCGCGCCCCGCGAGTACGTCGACGAAGTCGTCGACCCAGCGGCCCAGCGGTCCTGACCGGATCCGCTCGCAGATGCGTGGGTGAACCGAGGTTTCAAGCATGGTCTCCTCCTCGGTCCCCGTCTGGGGACCTCCGAGACCACGCGTATTATGTGAAGCTCGCCGCGATGCCAAGGCCCGCCACGTCGGCAGAACACGGCGTCGACTGACGGTCACTTGTCATAACGCCGCACTTGTCATGATGCGCCAATTGGCGCAGTTCAGTCTGCCGAGTTGATGAAGGCATCGCGGCGTGCGGCGGCCATCAAGAACGGTCCGGACTTGGCGCCGGCCGTGGAACGCGGACATGTCACCGTCGCCGCCGCCTACCGGGTCCGGGACGAACCCGCGGAGGTCAAACACCGGGCGGTGGAGACTGTCGAGGCCGGCCAGGCGCCGACTCTGGCTGGGGCCGTCAAGCGGATCAAGCAGGAGGAGGCGCGGGAACAAGCCGTCGCCGAAGCGACGAACACGCCCGCGGTCCCCAGTCTGCGGGCTGCGCCGATCGGCGAACTAGAACTAGCTATGCCGCCGACGGCGCGTGGCAGCGTCGAGGGTGGCGTCTACTGTGACTTGGGCCGATTCGCCGCGCACGCGCTGAGGCCCGGCAGGGTCGTGCTGACCCGGGCCGCCTCAGCGCACCTGCCCGAGGTCCTGCAGCAACTGGCCGTCGAGGGGCTCGAGTACCGCTGGAGCTTTGGCGAGCGGCCCGGCACACAACCCCATACACCATCCGACGGCCCTCGACCTCACCTTCGGAATGCCCGCCCCTGTGCCATCAACAGCGACCCGAGCGGTGACATTCATCCAACCTGTCCCGTATGCCACGGCAGCGTCGATCTTGATGCCAAGCGCAACCGAACCTAAACCTATGACACACAGAGACTTACGCCTGATGGACGACACAAATCGGGTCGGCATGACGATGACAATCTGTACCTGAGCGACCCCGCTACGTACTACTCGTTTCCGACCCGGAACGTGACACCAAGGTGTCGCTTCCGGGTCGGCACCGCGGGGTCGCTCAGGCTGGACTTGTCCGCTCTGCGGAAGTAGGAGAATGTGGTAATGCTCCAACGACCCCCCGGGCGCGGCCCGAGGCGAGACCGTGGACACCGCACCGCCTGGACGGCGAACGACCGGCGCCAGGTCGAGGAGCTCCATGGTGCGCTGGCTCCCGGGTAGCTGCGGGACGGTCGGCGTGTCAACGCGCTGCGCGCGTCCTCCGCGATGCTCCGGTCCTTCCGGATGACACGCCGCCCGCCCCGCAGCTCGGATGGCAGTTATGGGCCTTGCGGCCCGGCCTGGACGGGGCGTCCCGGCCGTCCACCACGCTCACGAGACGCCGGCGCCGGCCGACCACCGGATTCCGGGATGGCGCACCGGACCGGAACGGTGGGGTCGACAGTCCCGGCCGTTCACGTCTTTCCGCCGCCCGCGGCGCACCCGGCTCCGGGTCGTGCGCCCGGGATCCTCAAGGACTGCAACATCGCGGCCGTGGCCCATGGCTTCCGGTCGACGTTCCGGGACTGGGCGGCCGAGGAGACGGACCAGCCGCGCGAGGTCATCGAGGCGGCGCTCGCCCACGTCGTCGGCAACAAGGTCGAGGCGGCGTACGCGCGGCCGGACCTGTTCGAGCGGCGGCGGCGCCTCATGGACGATTGGGGAAGCCTGCCTTGCCGGCGAGCGCCCGAGGGTGCCTGGCGCCCACCGGGCGGACCGAACGACTCCATGCCGCGCAGGAGTCGGCCACGCGCCACACCGCGTGGACCGTGCGCGAGGAACGCCGGACCCGGCGGGTCTCGGGCGAATCGGTTCCGGGCGCCAGCCGGCGGGCGCGTGGGTATCGAGCACGAGCCATGCTACCACTGCGCCGGGACGACCCCGCGCCGTTGGAGTGCAGTCCTCGTCGACGGTGATCGCGACGCTCTCCACCGCGACCGCGTCGTCGTCCCCGGCGCGCCCGCCCGCCCCCTGCTCACGCCGTGCCAGGTTGAGAGGTTGGCTTGCACGCACAGTCGTCCCATCCGCCCCCGGAGCGGGTAAAGAGCCCCGCTCCGAACGCCGGCTCCGCCGGCGGGGCGGACGCCGCCCCCGGCCGGACCTGGGACTGCGGTCCGGCCTCCATCCCGAGGCCGTGAAGGGCGACGGCCACGGGATGGGCGGCGAACCCCTGCCCTTGCGACGGCGCACCCGGCCGGCCTGAAGAGCGGGCCGGCCAGACGGGTGCGCCTCTCGCAGATTCCGGCGTCAAGGACGGGCGAAGGCGAAGAGCGATCGCCGCCGCTGAACGCCCGGGCCGTCGAATCTCCGCTCGTTCACCTTGACGTCGCCGGCAAAGAACGCGGCTTCGCCGCAGGCCGGCTCCTTCCTCACCACCACCGCTCTCCCCATCACCACCGCCATACCCGCGAGGGACCGCTCTCTCGAACCGGCCGGCCTGAACGCCGGCGCCGAAAAGCATCGGCCGGTCGATTAGACACCCCGGGCAGCGGTCCCTTTCAGGGCTCCTTGACCCCGGAATCGCGGGCAGGGGTCCTGCGGCGCGACGTGTGCGCACGAGCGCGGATCGGCATGAGGCCGGACGCGACTCGCCGCAGGAGGAGTGAACGATGGCCAGCACTCGCGTCCGCAAATCGAGGAGGGACCGGTTCCGCGACGGCGGCGGGAATCCGTTCCGGCAGGGCCGGCCGCTCCGGGTCGGCTCCGAGATCGTCGTCCGCTCGATCGACGGCGCCGGCTCGACGATCCGCGCCTTGCGCGTGGCGACGAAGCTGCGCCTGCAGGGCTCCGCGCTGGCCGCGGCGCTGGCGAGTCCGGCCGTGAGCTCGGCTCTCGCCGACGTGTCGTATCGCACCGGCGCCGGCCACACGACGGGGCTGTCGGTCGTCTACCACCGGGTCGAGCCGCTGACGACGGTCGTCCGCGAGTCGGCCGTGAGCCCCGAGCAGGAGTTCGAGGTCGCGTGGCGGGGCGGCGACGGCCTCCTCGACCAGATGCCGGACCCCGAGCCCGTCGACGGCGGTCCGGCGCGCGCGGCCGTGGACTGGCACGAGCTGGCGAAGCACGCGCCCGACGTCGACGACGAGCGCTCCATGCCGGCCCTCGCCGACCGGAAGGTCCTGCGCCGGCGCGGCCGCGTGACGGTCAGGCGCGGGTTCCTGCGCCCGCCGATGTCGGCCGAGGCGGTCGCGCGGATGGTCGAGCTTCGCGCCCAGGGCCTCGGCTTCGGGCGCATCGCGAAGGCGATCGGCTGCGCGCGGATCACCGTGTCCCGTTACCTTCGCAGCTTCGAGGAGGAGGGCCGCTGACCGTGGCCGAGACGCGGCGCTGCGCTTCCCGCGGCCGGACCGGCCGAGCCGCGGGATTTCGCTGACGCCGTACCGTGACACGCCCCGGCCATGGCGCCGGGGCGTGATCTCCCGGGTCGGCTCGTCCGAACGCTCGTGGAGGGCGGGACGACGGGCTGGCCCTGCGGCGTGGCGCCATGACGCCCGAACAGTTGAAGTCTACCCGCTCGTCGAATCCGCGCCAACGCGCCGGCGCCACGGCGCGTTGATCGCGTGCACGGTCGTCACCGAGGGCGCGGCCCGAGTCCACGCGTGTTTATGAAGCTGTACAGCGTCGTCCGCGGACACGCCCATGAGCTTCGCGATGGCGGTCTTCGAGACGCCCAGCTCGAGGAAGCGCCGGCTCTCGTCCTCCTTGCCATCGAGGCGCGAGACGCGAAGCGAGCCCTTCGGACGGCCGAGCTTCCGGCCCCGAGGCCCTGGCGCCGGCGAGACCCTCCCGGGTGCGCTCGGAGATCAGGTCGCGCTCCACCTCGGCGAACAGCGCGAAGAGCGTGGTGGTCATGACCTTCGTCGGGATGTCGTGCTTGCCCCCGACCCGGATGTTCTCCTTGAGCGCCACGAGGGCGACGCCGGCCTTGGCGAGGGCGTCAGGGCTGTCACCCGCCGAGCTCCACGACCAGGGCCGGGCGCCGACCCGGGCGCGGGTGGGTTTCTGATCATCGACATCGAGATGACGCAGCACCGAGGTGCCAAGCGCCTCCGATTTCGTCGCTGGTGCTGATCCAATTTCGTGATAGCCATCGACTTGATCCAAATATCACGTTCCGTGCGACCCTGATATCACGCTCCTTGAACGTTAAATTACTGGAAAATATACACTTAAGCCGCGACCACAACACGGTTTGGATCACGGCAAAGATGGTAGACAGTACCTGAGCGACCCCGCTACGTACTATTCGTTTCTGATCCAGAACGTGATACCAAGGTGTCACTTCTGGATCAGCACCGCGGGGTCGCTCAGGCTGGACTTGTCCGCTCCGCAGAAGTAGGAAATGCGGCCATTGCCCCAAGGACGGCCCTGCGCCGTCAGCGGCATCGTAGCGATGATGTCGACGCCGCCCGGTCCGACCCCGGCCTTGAGTTCGCCGCCTCCTCCCGGATCCGGTACGCGTCGGCAACGGTGACGTGTGCCACGGCCGGCGCCAGGTCCGGATCGTTCTTGATGGCCGCCGCCCGCTGCGTCGAACGCCGCGATACCTTCATCAACTCGGCAGCAGTCTTCTGGGAACGGCGCCAATTGGCGGCGCCGTTTCAGCCTCGCCAGCAGGCCCTGGCCGGAGTCGGCCGTCTCGTCCGCCTCCGCGGCCGGTTCGGCGGTGTCGGCAGACGGCGGCCGGCCCGCGCCCAGGTTCGCCAGCTTCGCCGCGGCCAGCGCCCGCTGGCTCTCCAATGTGGCGTCGCTGGAGATTCAAGCTCGTCACGGCCAGCGAGGCGTCCCGGACGTCCACGGCCGGCAGGCTCTCTCACGGGACCGGTACGCCTGCCCGTTCGCACGCGAGCGCGCGGTTCCGGCCGTCGAGCAGCAGGTCATCGCAGATGGAGACCGGCACCCCGGCACAGCCGTTCGTACCGATGTCGGCCGCCAGCGCCTCAAGCTCGGCATCGGTCATCAGGGGGGAAACACTCGGCGGCCGGATGGGCTCCCAGCCGGCGGCCGTCACTTCGCCGGTCAGGTGACGCGCTGGATCGCGGACTACAGGACGCTCGCCGAGACGTTGCGCGGGCGGTGGAGCTAATGCGCACCACCGCGGCCAGCGGCGCGGACCAGAGCGTCGCCGGCCGTCCGTTTGGGTGACGGCGACCCCGAACCGGCGCACCCTGAGGCCGCGCGCGCATCTGCGTGCTCTCGACCCGTTGCTCTCGTCCGTTCCACGCGGTCACACCCTTGCTTACCGAGAGGAACAGTGTCACAGTACGCGGTGACTGAGGGGACGATGTAGAAGGCAACCACCGGAATGACCGGACCGTCGAATCTGTTGCACGGGCCGGCAGACTGACGGAGGAAGGTCATGCCCTTCGAGCGATGGCCCTACGCGTGGCGGGTCCGGCTGCGAATGCTCCTCGACCGCGACCGCGTCGACCGCGAGCTGGACGACGAGTTGCGGCACCACGTCGCGCTCGAAGCCGAAGCGCGGCGTGCAAAGGGGATCGCGCCGACGGAGGCGCGCCGGCAGGCCCTCGCGACCCTTGGGGGCCTCGAGTCGACGCGCAGCCACGTTCGCGAGGCGAGGTTCGGGGCCGCGCTTGAGCACGTGCTGCAGGACGTCCGCTACGTCCTGCGGGTTCTGCGCCGGAACCCGGGGTTCACCGCGACCACGGTCCTGACCCTGACCCTCGCGATCAGCGCGACCACCGCCACCTTCTCGGTGGTCGACGCGGTGCTGCTGCAGCCGCCGCCCTTTCCCGAGCCGGAGCGTCTCGTCACGTTGTGGGAGACGGACCCCGAGGACGGCAACCGGCCCGTCGAGGTCGCCTCCGCGAACTTCCTCGACTGGCGCGAGCAGGCGACGAGCTTCGAGCACGTCGCCGCCCTCGACCCGTGGTCGGTCGACCTCACCGGCGCCGACACGCCCGAGGTGCTCTACGGGTGGCAGGTCACGGAAGGGTTCTTCGAGGCGCTCGGTACCGTTGCCGCCCGCGGGCGCACGTTCGTGTCCGACGAGCACCGGCCGGGCAGCGGCGTGGTCGTCATGACGGACGAGCTCTGGCGGCGCCGCTTCGACGGCGACCCCGCCGTCGTCGGCCGGACGCTGGTGCTGGACGACGAGCCGCACACGGTGGTGGGGGTCCTCGCCCCCAGCTTCGAGCTCCGCCTGGAGGGCGGTCGCAGCGATCGGGACATCTTCCTCCCCAAGGCCGTCGCCGAGTACGAGACCTACATTCGCAGCGGCGGCTGGTGGCAGGTGATCGCCCGGACCCGCCCCGACGTCACCCTGGCCGAGGCCCAGTCCGAGATGGACGCCGTCGCGGCCCGGCTCGCAGCTGACCACCCGCGCACCAACGCCGGCGTCGGCGCGCGCGTCATCCCCCTGCAGACGCGCCAGGTCGCGGCGGTGCGCCCGGTGCTGCTCTTGCTGTGGGGCGCCGTGGTCTTCGTCCTCCTCATCGCCTGCGTCAACGTCGCCAACCTCATGCTGGCCCGCTACGCGCGTCGGGAGCAGGAGTTCGCGGTCCGCGCCGCGGTGGGCGGGGGGGCCGCGCGCCTGCTGCGCCAGCTCCTGACCGAGAGCGTGGTCATCGCGGCCCTCGGCGGCCTCGGCGGGCTCGTGGCGACCGCGTACGCGCTCGACCTGCTGGTGGCGCTCATGCCGGCCGACGTGCCGCGCCTCGCGCAGATCACGGTGAACGAACGGCTCCTCGGGTTCACCGCCGGCCTCGTCGTCCTCACCGCCCTGGCCTTCGGCTGCGCGCCCGCGGTCCGGATACTCCGGCAGGACGTCAACGGCCCCCTCACCCGGGCGCACCGCACCGGCGACACCCCGGCCCAGCAGCGGCTGCGCCGCACGCTGGTGGCGGCCGAGGTCGCCCTCGCCCTCGTGCTCCTGGTCGGTGCGGGCCTCCTCATGCAGAGCTTCGTGCGGCTGGTGAACGTCGACCTCGGCTTCGCCCCGCGGAACACGGCGGCGCTGCAGGTGTTCCACTACGGGGAAGGCGGCACCGAGGCCACCCCGAACTTCTTCCGCGAGACCCTCGCGGGCATCCGCGCCCTCCCCGGCGTCGCCGCCGCCGGCGCCGTCTCGGCGTTCCCGCTCGGCCTCGCCGACCTGACCGCCCAGAGCCCCCTGACCCTGCACGACCGGCCGCCGCCCCCGCCCGGCGAAGAGCCGTCGGCGGCCGTCTCCATGGCCACCCCGGGCTACCTCGACACGATGCGGATCCCGCTCCGGGCCGGGCGATGGTTCGACGAGCGCGACGACGCCGAGGGGCCGGCCGTCGCGGTCGTCAACGAGACGCTGGCGCGGCAGCACTGGCCGGACCGGGATCCGCTCACGCGGCGGGTGAGCGTGCAAGTATCGGGACAGGCGTTGGTTGGGACGTTCGAGGCGGAGATTGTCGGCGTTGTCGGCACGGTGCGGCCGCGGGGCTTCGACAGCCCCCCGCGCCCCGAGGTGTTCATCCCCCACGCGCAGGCCCCGAACGGCGCGATGACCTACGTCGTCCGGACCGTCGGGGACCCGGCCGCCAGCATCCCCGCCATCCAGAGCGTCGTCTGGGACGCCGCCCCCTATCTCGCCTTCTACAGCGTCGCGACGGTCGAGCGGCTCCTGTCGGACACCCTCGCGGCGCGGCGGTTCACGACGCTGCTCCTCGCGCTGTTCGGGGCGGCGGCCCTCGCCCTCGCCGGCCTCGGCATCTACGGGGTCATCGCGGTGGCCACATCGCAGCGGACCCGCGAGATCGGCCTGCGCCTGGCGATGGGGGCCGAGCCGCGCCACGTCGTGTGGATGGTCGTCCGCGGCGCCGTCGGCCTCGCCGCAACGGGGGTCGCAGTCGGGCTGCTCGCGTCGCTGCTGTTCTCGCAGACCCTCACCAGCCTGCTCTTCGACGTCACCCCGTTCGACGCCGCGACGCTGGCCGGGGTGTCGCTGCTGCTGCTCGGCGTGGCCGCGGCCGCCGCCTGGTTCCCCGCGCGGCGCGCGAGCCGGGTGGACCCGCTCGTTGCGTTGCGCACGGAGTAGGAGTCCAAGGCCCGCGCTCCCCCCCGACCGAGTCCTCCGCATGGAGGTCTCCGGTCTACCGTCCCCGGCGTCAGCAGAGCCGTGCTTCCAGAGCGCCCAGAGGATCTCGCTACGCTCAACTGAGCGGAGCCTGAGTCATCCAGCGTGGGCGGGTGGGCGCACTCGCTCACCCCGCGGCTCTCCCGCTCCCGCACGAACCTCCAGGCGGTGTCCTTCTCGGTGGTCGCGCCGTCAGGGCAGGCCCTGCGGAACCGCGGGGCCGAGACCATCGAGGACATCTCCGCCAAAATCGCCGGCATCACTTTCCCACCTCGATCACCAGCCGGCAGTGGTCGCTCGGGCCCCATTCGTCGACCCCGTTCAAGGCACGCGTCCGGATGGACTCATGGAAACCGCGGGAGGCGAACACGTGATCGAGCTGGTTGCGGGCGTCGGCAGGAGAACTCTCTTTGGTGTTGTCGGAATAGAACGTCGGGACGTTCTTCGTGTCCGAAGGCGCGTGCACGGGAACAGGATCCGCTCGGCGGCCGTTCGGATACCAGGGCCCCATGTACTCGAGTCCGAGCGCCTCCATGCGGTCCCAAACCGTGCGGCAGCGTGCGTACCAGAGCCGGAGGTCGCTACGTTCCCTCCAACCGTAGTCCGCGCCGTAGTCGATGTTGAGATCGCCCGCCGCCAGGATGCGGTGGGGCTCACGGTCCGCGTTGGCAACAAAAGCGGACAGATCGGAGAGGATTCGGTGCGCTGAGGCGTCCACATTCCAGTCGGAATCCCTCTCGGTGCTCGGATGAGGCGCCCTCCAGGCCGCGTACATCGACACGACGATGAACGGCGGCTCGCCGTCCGTTGGGGTGACCCGGGCAGCGGCGATGGTCTGGATGTCGCTGATCCTGATCGTGTCCTCGGACATCGGGCCAATCGGGATGACCGGCTTGAACCACTCCACCTCCACGCGATTGGACAGCTTCGCGATCTTCGGCCAACGGCGGCCCGAGAAGTCTCGGTCCGATTCCCGCGGATCCCAGGCGCCTTGTTCCACCAGCGGCCCGACGGCCACGCGATCGGCGACGTCGGGCGGCACGGTGCGGGTCGTCTCCTGCAACAGCGCGACATCCGCTCCCATCTCGACCAACATCCGCCATGGGTCTTTTCTCCGCTTCATGTTCCAGCACACCACTGTCGTCATCCTGGAGCTCCTCGTAGGGGGTTGTCCCGTTCACTACTAAACTTCACGAGTGACGGACTCCCTGCCGTGCCCCTGCCCGCTCCCAAGTTGTCGATTCTACGCCACTCGACGGGCTCGTCGCCGGGCATCCACCGGACCGCATCCTCGCCGGCCTCACCAATCACGTGCAGGCCAAGTTTGACCCGTTGGCCCAGGCCCTGGCCGCCGCCCTCGACCCGCTCGCGCTGACCGACCCCGTTCGAGGCGGGCCGGGTACCCCCGCGTGACGTCGACCGGGACTTCGGCCCCAGCCGTTAGGAGTCAGGGGCGCATCACCGACCCTTGCCGGCGAGGTACTCCGCCCAGTCGTCCATCAGCAGCCGCCGCCGCTCGAACAGATCCGACCGGGCGTAGGCCGCCTCCACCTTGTTCTGGACCACGTGGGCGAGCGCCGCCTCGATGACCTCCCGCGGGTGGTCCGTCTTCTCCGCCGCCCAGTCCCTGAACGACGAGCGGAAGCCGTGGGCCACCGCGGCGATCCGGTGGTGCTGCAGCATCTTGGGCAGCGTCGACGCCGAGATCGCCTTCCCGCTCCGCATCGGGAACACGAGCGGCGTGCCGTCGCCGAGCGTTCGCGCCGCGTCGAGGACCTCGACCGCTCGCCGGCAGAGTGGAACCCGGTGCTCGCGCTTCGCCTTCATCCGCAGGGCCGGCACGGTCCACACGCGGCCGGCCACGTCCATCTCGTCCCACGTCGCGAGCCTGACCTCCGCCGAGCGCGCGGCCGTCAGCACCAGAAACTCGAACGCCAGCTTGACGGCGGGCTGCGGCGACGACGACGCCCGCACCGTCTCGATGGCCGCGGCCACCTCCTGGTGGGGCAGCGCCTGCCGGTGCGTCACGATGTCGTTCTGCGAACCGAGCACCGGCACCACCCGGTCGCAGGGATTGTCGTTCCGCATGTCGAGGGCGACGGCCCACTCCAGCACCGCACGGATGCGCTGGCGGACCTCCCTGGCCGTCGCCGCCTTGACGTGCCAGATCGGCGAGAGGATCTCCAGCACGTCGGCCGTGTTGACCTCGGAGACGGGCCGGCTGCCGACGCGGGGGAAGACGTACCGCTCCATGCTCCGCCACCAGTTCTTCGCGTGCCACCGGCCGCGCCAGCCGCCGCGCTTCTGTTCGAGCACGCGTTGGGCGGCTTCGGCGAACGTCGGAACGCCCTGGACGCGGCGTTTCTCGGAGAGGGGGTCGCCGCCCGAGCGGGCCAGCATCCGGTTGGCGAGGGCCTGCTCGCGGGCCTTGGCGAGCGGGACGAGCGTGGCGGCGCCGAGCCCGAGTTCGCGGCGCCGGCCGCGAATGACGAGCCGCTGGACCCAGCTTCGGGTTCCGGTCGGCTGGACGAACAGGTAGAGGCCGTTGCCGTCCGCGTGGCGTCCGGGCGGTGCGGAACGGACGAAGGCGGCCGAGAGGGCCTTGTCGGGATGGCGGCCCCGGCGCTTGGTTCTGCGGGGCGAGGGGTCGGATTTGGCTACAACATCCATTCCCTCATTATATACGGGATTGAGGTGGATTCCGCCACACGTCCTGACCCGGTCAGTCCGTGGATCCAGAACAATAAACGATTATGGGTCAGTAGATTACGAGCTGTCCTGGACGGCCCCGGACGCTGACGGACTGCTATTGGTTGTCAAGGCAACGCGAACACGAATACGCCGCTGCCGCCCCGCGGGTTGCGCTCGTCGGGAATGAGATCGGCGGGGAGAATCGTCGCCCAGCTCGAGCCGCCGATAGACGGGCCCGCCACGAACGCGACGAACTGCCGACCGTCGACGGCATAGGTGATCGGGAACCCGTTCGCCATGGTCGGGAGCCGGCTCTGCCAGAGCGGCTCGCCGTTGCGCGCGTCGTAGGCGTGGACGCGCCGCCCCCAGTCGCCGATGAACGCCAGGCCGCCGCCGGTCGTCAGCGCCGACGTGTTGTAGGGCACCCGGAGACGCCGGCTCCAGAGGGTCTCGCCGGTCCGCACGTCCAGCGCCCGGAACTCGCCCAGCCGGTCGGGCGCCTGCGGATGAAAGTGGTTCATCCGGCCGCGCACGGCGCCCCCGCCGCCGCCTCCGGCGCGCCGCTCGACGGGCGCGAAGGCGGCGGTCTCGCAGCTGAGGTTGAGCGGCACGTACAGCGCCCCGGTCCCGGGGTGATAGGCCATCGCGCGCAGGCTCTTGAAGCCGCCGGTGCTGGGGCAGAAGAAGAGCTCCTCGCCGACGTCGGACAGCATCCCGTCCCGGTGAGTCACCTCACCGGTCCCGGGGTCGACGTCCAGGATGTTCTGGTAGCCGAGATCGATCGCGCGCCGGAACGCGCCGGTGACGCGGTCGAGCTCCCAAAGAATGCCGAGCTTGCCCATCGTGAACACCGAGCGCCGGCCGTCGTAGTCGATGAGGATGCGCTCGAACGACTCGTCCATGTCGTGCGAATCGCCGGGGATGTGCTGGTAGTACCACCTCATCTCGCCCGTCGCGGGGTCGAGGGCGAGGGTCGAGTTGCTGTAGAGGGCGTCGCCGGCCGTGCCGCGGGCGTCGCGGTTGTGCGGCTTGGGCTGCGACGTGCCCCAGTAGACGAGCCCCGTGACGGGGTCGTAGCTCCCCGTCATCCAGGCGTCGGCGCCCGCGCGAAACAGGAGGGGCACGTCGCCCCAGGTGTCGCCGCCGGTCTCGCCGGGGCGGGCGATGGTCGAGGTCCGCCACAGCAGCCGGCCCGTGCGGGCGTCGACGCCGACGATATAGCAGGTGTCGTCGCGGTAACGCCCGCAGCCGGTCATCCCGGCGATGATCGTGCCATCGACGACGATCGGGCCGTTCGAGAAGGTGTAGCCTTCCTGGTCGCCCGAGACCGGCGTGTCCCAGCGCGCCTCGCCCGTCCTCGCGTCCAGCCCGACGATGTGCGCGTCGACGGTGTTCAGGATGACCAGGTCCTGGTAGACGGCCAAGCTGCGCATCTGCGCCGCGCTCCGGCGCCGCTCGTCCATCTCGCGGCGGTACTCCCACAGGAAGTCGCCCGTGCGCGCGTCGAGCGCGTGGACCACGTTGCCCGGGTTCGCGACGTACATGACGCCGTCGTGCACGAGCGGCGTCGTCTGCGACACCCCGGGCTCGAGGCCCCACGACCAGGCGAGCCGCAACTCGTCCACGTTGCTCCGGTCGATCTGATCGAGCGGGCTGTACCCCCATCCATCGAGGGTGCGCCGCCAGCTCAACCAGTCGGCGGGGTCGGGGTCCTGCAGCATCGCGTCGGTGACCGGGGTGACGTCGCGGACTTGCGCCAGGCCGGAATGCCCCGTCGCCATGGCGACGCCGGCGCATGCACACAGCATCAGTAGTGCCCGACGCTTCATACCAACCTCCTGCGGCAGGTCATGCGCCTGAGCGAATACCCGTCGCCATGGCGGCCCCCGCACATACGTACACCTTCATCAATCCACCGCGGCCTCCGACCCCGCTGCCGGGGGGCGGCACCTTGAGCAATGCGCGACGCTTCATGTCAACCTCCTGCGGAGGTCGTGCGCCCGGGCGAATTCTCCGTCGCCATGCCGACGCAGACGCATATGCGTACACCGTCGCAACGCGCGCGCTTCATGTCGACCGCCTGCGAAGCGCCAGGTCACCGGCCAGCGGCGTTGTCGCCGGTCCGCGTCGGCCGGCGAATGGGCCGGCCGGCCAGCGCGCCGGTCGCCTCGCCGTCGCGTATCGCGAAGCGGCCGTTGACGAGCACGTGCACCGTCCCCTCCGAGTGCTGCCGCGGGTCTTCGTAGGTGGCGCGATCGCGGACAAGGTCGCGGTCGAACACCGCGACGTCGGCGGCGGCGCCGGGCCGCAGGTACCCGCGGTCGTCCAGGCGCAGGAAGTCGGCGGCGAGGCCGGTCATGCCGCGGACGGCGAACGGCATCGCGATGACCTGCTCGTCGAGCACGAACTGGCGGAGCTTGCGCGTGAAGGCCCCGAAGACGCGGGGGTGCGTGACGTTCTGCGCGGGAGACGGCGTGCGGCCGTCGGTGCAGGTCATCATCCACGGTTGCCGCGCCAGGTAGCGCGTGTTCTCGATGTCGTAGAGATCGAGGTTCATCACCGCCGCGTTGCCGTCGGCGAGGATGCGCCGCACCGCCGCGGGTACCGGCAGCTCCCACCCGGCCGCCACGTCGGCGAGGGTCCGGCCGTTCAGCTCGGGCCGCGGGTCGGCGAACAGGAGCTTCTCGGCGCCCCCACGGATCGCCAGCATCTCCATCGTCTCGACGTCGAGCCGCCGGACGGTCTCGGGGTCGCGGAACCGCTCGAGCATCTCGTCGCGGCCCCCGTTCGAGGCCCACCGCGGAATCGTGTAGGCGGCCAGGCTCGACTGGGTCGCGGTGTAGACGTGCTGCGCCGCCGCCACCTCCACGCCCCGCGCGCGCGCCTCCTCGATCAGGCGCGCCCCCTCGGGCGCGCGGCCGTAGTTCTGCGCGCCCTGCGCGTTGAAGTGGCTGAAGATGGCGCGCAGCCCCGCGCTCTCGGCGATCCGGATCCCCTCGCGTATCGACTCGAGATAGCCGACACCCCGGTAGCTGGCGCCGAGGTCGCGATCGTGGGTGTCGTAGATGCCGTCGAACGCCGCCGCGACCCGCGCCAGCTCGATGACCTCCCCGGTGGTCGCGTAGTAGCCCGGCACGTAGAAGAGCCCGGTCGAGAGGCCGAACGCCCCCTCGTCCATGGCCCGCCGGATCAGCGCGCGCATCTCGTCGAGCTCGGCCGGCGTGGGCGCGCGGTCATCCTCGCCGATCACCCGTCTCCGGATCTCGCCGTGACCCGCGTAGGCGAACGTGTTCACCCCGATGCGACCCTCGAGCCCGGCGAACAGCCCGGCGACGTCGGGCGTGCCCCCGCCGTCCACGCCAATCGCCACCGTGGTGATGCCCTGATGGAGGAACGCCAGCGCGTCCCGGCCGAAGTCCTCCGTCAGCTCGGCGTGCGAGTGCATGTCGATGAAGCCGGGCGTGACCATCAGCCCGTCGACGTCCACGACCACGGCGGCGTCGAGGCCGGCCGCCGCCGCGTCGCCCACGAAGCTGATGCGCTCTCCCGTCACGCCGACGTCCTGGCGGACCGGGGATTGTCCCGAGCCGTCGTGGACGAGACCGCCGACCAGCAGGAGGTCGGCGGCCGGCTGGGCGCGGAGATAGTCGATCCCGGCGGTCGACAACACCGCCACCGCGACGGCGGACAAGAGCGCCCGGTACCGCCGGCGCATGTGAAGGTCGTTCCTGACAGGCATGACGGAGTCCTGAAGCCGTTGCCGCGACGCGGCGTGAGCTCTCTGCGCTCCCCTCCCACCGACATCGCCCGCGCGTCGACCCGCGGGACCCGCGAGAAACGGGGCCGCACGGCGGCGGTCACCGGGCCGGAGTCACGACCACGGCGGACGGGATGTTGGGGCTCTCGGGATTGACGGTCACTTCCTGCTTTCGCGGGTTGACCACGAGGTCCATGTCCTCCAGGGGAATGGCCCCCAGCAACACGCTCTCGCCCATGACGAGCGCGCCGGTGAAGCACGACCGGTTTCCGAAGCCGACCTGCACGGGCCCGACATACGGAACCGAGACGCGGCTCCCGGTCGCCGTCGTCACCTCCCGCCGTTCCAGCTCCGACAGGCTCAACTGCACGGCGACGTGCTCCGGAATGCAGAGCGTGATCGCCCCGGTGTCTACCATCGCCACGACCCGGAGGGCGGCCAGCTCGCGGTTGCGCGGATTCGACAGCTCCACTTCCGTATGTATCAGCCCCATGATCGTTCCGACGGATCGTTCCGAGCAAGGCCCGTGTCGTCGCCGGGTCGCCGAGTGCTCCCACCATCCTACAGGGAATCGCCGCCTCCGGCCGGAGGCGGCGCCGTGCTGCCGCTGGCGGGAACGCGATTCGTGCCCGCGGGTCCGAATCGCGCCCCGCCGATCCTGCCGGAGTCCCGCGCCCTACGGCGCGGGCTCCTCGGGCTTCCTCGCCTCGAGGAGCTCCTGGCGGGTCTGCAGCTCGTTGCGCACGCGGATCACCCCGGGCGTCCGGCGAGCGATGCTCTCCGCGAGAATCCGGTCCCCCTGGTCGAAGACCACGCCCTTCAGCGTCACGTAACCGTTGCGGACGATGATCGACATCCGGGGCGCGAGCCCGAGGTAGCGGTCGAACTGCGAACGGCCGAATATCTGCCGGGCGAGAAGGTTGCGCAGCCGCTCGTCGTGGATGCCCGGCGACAGGACCTCGAGCTCGTCGACGATCGCCTGCACCCCGCGCACCTTCGAGATGCGCTCGTAGAGGTCGGCCGGCTTGTCGGGGCGCGCCGTCACGTCTCCTTGCAGGGTCACCACGCCGTTCTCGACGGTGACGTCCACGTAGTCGAACACCGAGTAGTAGGGATAGCGCACGATGGCCTGGCCCACCGCATTGCCGAGCTCCTTGTCGGTCTCGGGCATCCCGATGATCAGATCGCTCATGACGTCGAGGACGCCGTCGGTCCCCCGCGCCCGCTCGATCGCCCACTCCTTGTCCCAGAGCGTCGCCAGGGTGCCGGCCAAAGTGACCTCCCCGTCGCGGACGGTGACCTCGACGCGGTCCGCCACCGCCGCCTCGTCCGCGAGCCGCCGCTCCACCGCCTGCCGCAGCGCGTCGTCCGTCCCGTTCGCCGCGGCGCCCGTCGCGGCCAGCGTCAACGCCAGCATCCCCGCCGTCACCGCCACCGTGCCCACCCGACCCACTCGCCTGCGAACCGTCGCTGTCATGTTCTCCTCCGTTCCTCCAAGTAATCGCAAACCCCCGCGACCTACCGGCTGACCGAGGCCCCGGCCCGCGGCGGCGTCCTGGCTGAACCTATCTTAAGCATGAAGTGTGCCAACCCTGGCGTGGGAGCACCAGTCTTCGTATCCCATTGCCACAAAGAGACTTCATCGGATGAACACGCTGCCTCGGCACGCCGAACGTCCTCACGAGTGGACACTCCATGCACCAACCGGAGGCCGCGCCGGCCCCGGTGGTTGTTCTGCGGCGCCCCCGAGGTACAGGCCGGCCGCGGCGCGAAGCCGCTTCCGCCCTGTCGGTCCGCCCCCGGGTCGAGTCGGTCTTCCAGGCCCTCATCCCGACCGTGTGGTGCGGCCATGCCGCTTCCGTCCTGTCGGTCCGCTCCCACGTGAATTCGGGTCTTCCGGGCCCTCATCCCGACCTCGGGAGTGCGGCCTTCGTCACACCTGGGCGCCCGTGTCACGGCGCGGGTAGACTGCTATGATGAAGGCTCATCCGATACCCAAAGGGAGGCTGACATGAGTCATCGCTGTCGCAGGTTCGTCGGCGTCGCGGCGCTCGTGTTCGTGGTCGGGTCACTCGCGCCGGCCATCGCGCTGGCCCAGGACGAGGCCCCGCGGACGGCCTGGGGGCGGCCGGACCTGCAGGGCGTGTGGGACTTCCGCAGCATCACCCCGCTGCAGCGGCCCGAGGACCTCGCCGACCGGGAGTTCCTGAGCGAGGAGGAGGCGGCCGAGCTCGAGCAGAACGCGGTGAACCGCGACATCCGCCTGTGGGAGCAGGGCCCGCGCCGCACCGAGGCCGGCGGGAACGTCGGCGGCTACAACAACTTCTGGATGGACCGGGGGCTGCGGGCGGTCGAGACCCGGCGCACCTCGCTCATCACCTGGCCGCCGAACGGCCGGATGCCGGCCATGACCCCCGTCGCGCAGCGGCGCGCGGACGAGCGGCGCGACCACCTGCGCGAGAACCCCGCCGGCTCGTGGGAGGACTTCAGCGCCGGCGTGCGCTGCATCCTCGGCTTCAACGCCGGCCCGCCGTTCACGCCGAGCGCCTACAACAACAACATGCAGCTCTTCCAGACCGAGGACCACGTGGTCATCGTCACCGAGATGGTGCATACCGCCCGCATCGTCCCCCTCGACGGCCGGCCGCGCCTCGACCCCGACGTCCGGCAGTGGTCGGGCGACTCGCGGGGCCGCTGGGAGGGCGACACCCTCGTCATCGAGACGCGCAACTTCGACGCCAAGCGTCGCTGGCGGAACACCAGCGACGGCGCCCGGCTCGTCGAGCGGCTGACCCGCGTCGACGCCGACACCCTGAACTACGAGTTCACGGTCACCGATCCCGAGACGTGGACGAGCCCGTGGACCGCGTCGGTCCCCCTGGCGCTGAACCCGGAGCCGATGTTCGAGTACGCCTGCCACGAGGGCAACTACTCGATGCCCCTGATGCTCGGGGGGCAGCGGAACATCGAGTTGAACGCGTCGAACGAGCCGTAGGCGTCCGCGCCGTGGAACGGCGCGGCCGGGCGGGAGCGCCGGCGCGATCCGCTCCTCCACCTCTTCGCCGAGATGACCCGGGTGGGACCACCCGGCCGGGCGCGGCTCCGACCCCGGTGTCGGGTCAGCCAACGTCCTCCAGCAGCCAGCGGGCGGCCGGGCTCCAGACGATGCGATCGGGAAGCGGGCGCGGCGGCGGAGAAGCGTCGAGGGTCACGAGAAGGAGGCGCGCATCGCCGCCGCAGGCCCGGCCCGCCGACCGGAGCGCGCGCACCTCCCGCTCCCAGGTCGCGTCGTCGGCGGTGTCGAGGCAGACCTGCACGAGCAGCGGCGCCTCTCCCGGCCGGTGCGCGAAGAAGTCGACCTCCCACCCTTCGGCGGTGCGCAGGTAGGAGACGGCCCAGCCGCGCCGCTCCAGCTCCAGCAGGACGGCGGTCTCCAGGGCCCGCCCCTGGTGGCTGCGGCCGGGCTGCGCGAACAACGAGATCAGTCCCGTGTCCACCGGGTAGGCCTTCCGGGGGTTGACCATCCGCTGCCGCTCCGAGGCGGCGTGCAGGGAGACGGTGCGGACGAGAAAGGCGTCCTCCAGGTAGCCGAGGTACGCGTGCAGCGTGTCCTTGCCCACCCGAACCCCCTGCGAGCGCAGGGTGTCGTAGTGCTTCTTGACCGAGAAGGCGCCGCCGGAGTGAGCCAGCAACTGCCGCTGCAGCCAGCGCAACGCGAGCGGATTGGTGACCGCGTGCCGATCGATCACGTCGCGCAGGACGACCACGTCGACGTAGCCGGCGAGCAGCGCGTTCCGGTCGCGCGGGTCCGCGCCCTGCGCCTCGGGGAAGCCCCCGTCGACGAGATAGCGCCGCAGGCGCGCGTCGAGCGCCACCGCCGGCCATGTCCCCGCCCCGGCCTGCGCCGGCGGCTCGTCCCCGGTGTGGCGCAGCGCTTCGCGGAAGCTGAACGGATGGACCAGCACCTCCATCGCGCGGCCGCGCAGGCTCGTCGCCACCTCGCGGCTCAGGAGACGGGCCGAGGAGCCGGTGACGAAGAACTCGACGCCGCCGGCGTCCATCAGGCGGCGGACCAGTCCCTCCCACCCCGGCACGACCTGGACCTCGTCCAGGTACACGGTGACACCGTCCGCGCCCTGGAGGTGCGGAAACCGGCGGACGTGCTCGTCGATCAGCCAGCCCAGGTCGGCGACGGTGAAGCCGGCGAGCCGCTCGTCCTCGAGCAGCAGCAGCAATTGTGACTCGGGGAGGGCGCCCGCGGCCAGGCGCGCGGCCCGGACCTGGGCGAGAAACGACGTCTTGCCGCTGCGCCGCACGCCGATGACGGCGAACGCCTTGCCGGGGATGGCGGGGAGCCGCACGTCGCGACGGGTCAGGCGCCGGCCCGGGCTGGCCAGCGACTCGTCGAGCTTGCCGCGCAGGATCTCCCGGGATATTGTCACTGCGAAAGTGACAATATCCCAAGATTAGTCACTGCGTAAAGGACAATTCTCAAAGACAGCGACCCAATCAGCCGTCCGACGTCAGCGACAGGGGCTCGAGGACTACGTTTTGTAGTAGAATTGACCACACCATGACTGCAATTCGTGTCACAGACGCAACGACCGACAAGCGCGCACGATCGATCCGTGTCTCGTCGACCGCGTACTCCCACCTCGTCGAGGTGGCGCGTCAAATGGGTACCACCATCTCCTTCGCAGCCAACCTGCTCATCATCCACGGGACCGTCCGGGTCGTAGCTGCAACGACGGGCGAGAGCTCCCGCTCGATCCGTATCTCGCCCGCCGCGTACAACTGCGTCGTCGACAGGGCGCGTCAGATGGACCTCAGTATCTCCTACACGGCCCATCTGCTCATCACGAGCGGAACGAAGGCAACCATCGAGGACGCGCTGCTCGCGCGCGCACGCCAGCCTCCCGTCATCGGTCCCGAGAAAGCCGCGGAGACCACGAAGCGGCTTATCCGCACGAATGCCGAGCTGTTTCGGCGGCTGTCTTGATGCCGCCGCTCGTCCACCCGACGGTGCCAGCCGTCAAGTCGATCCACCGCGAAGTGCTTGCGGCCCACGGAGGAGCGCCCGGATTGAGGGATGAAACGCGGCTGGAATCCGCGGTGGCGGCGCCGCAGGCGACAATGCTGGGCGAGCTCCTGCTCGCCGATCCGGTGGAAATCGCAGCGGCGTACCTGTTCTACCTGTGCCGGAACCATCCCTTCGTGGACGGCAACAAGCGCGTAGCGCTGGCCACCTGCCTGGTCTTCCTCAGCGAAAACGGTCTGCTGCCGAGCGATCGCCTCGATGCGGACGCGTGGGAAGCCCTGACGCTCGACGTGGCAGCCAGTCGGCTCGACCGGGCGCAGACCACGTCGCGTCTGCGCCGTCTTCTCGCCGTGGGGCAATGAGCTGCACGACGGGCCGGGCCTTCAAGCGACCCGGCGGCGCGCCGGAGCCCGATCAGCCGTCCGACGTCAGCGACAGCGGCTCGAGGTCGACGCGCCCCGTGCTGTCGCCGAAGCGGTCGGCCGGCACCCCCGCCTTGTCGAGCAGGCCCAGGAGCAGGTTGGCCATGGGGGTCGCGCCCGAGCTGCAGGCTGAAGACGCGGGTGATGTCGGCCTGCCAGGTCAGGAGCAGGAGGTCGAACAGCAGCCGGGCGTGCTCGTCGTAGGTCTCGGGAATGCCGACGGGCCGGTCGGGCAGGGCGAGGGCCGAGTCGCCGGCCTGGGCCTCGGCGCGCTGGATGCGGCGCTCGACCTCGCGCACCGCGTCGACGTACTGATCCACCCGCGCGCGGTCGCCGGGGCCGAGGCTGCGCACGAGCCGAGCCATGTCGTCGCTGACCGAGTCGAGGATGCTGCGGTCGCGCCGCATCTCGGCCCGCCGCTCGTCCACGGTGCCGCCGTCCCCGAACAGCCGCTCGAACACCATGCGGGGGTTGTTCTCCATCGGCAGCGGCGTCGTCGGCGACGACCACGACAGGGTGTTCACGTAGACGCAGTTGTAGCCGTTGTCGCAGTTGCCGACGAGGAAGCTGTTCTCCAGGGTCAGCTCGAGCGACGGCAGCCGCGTGTCGCGGCACAACTCGCGGGCCGCGATCTGGTCGACGGTGGTGGCGAGGCGGACGTCTGCGCCCTCGGTCATCTTGGGCCGCGCCGCGCTCAGCCAGCTCGCGTTCGACCGGGTGTGCTCGGCGTTGCCGTCGGTGCCGTTGCCCTGCGCGTTCTTGTGCTCCATGTTCGTGAGCACGAGCATCTGGCGCTGCACCGGCGAGAGGGCCTGCAGGATCGGCGAGAGCTCGAGCGCGCCGCCCTCGCCCGGCGGCGTCCACTGGTTCTGGCCCTCGGGCGCCCACGTCACCGAGCCGTGGGGGAAGTAGATGAAGCCGAGCCGGCGCACCGGGTTGGCGGAGGTCTTGGCGGCGGCGGTCAGGGCCGGCACCATCGCGTCCAGCAGCGGCAGGGCCAAGGTGGCCCCCATCCCCCGGATGAACGTCCGTCGAGGCAGATGCGTCTTGGTGATGATCATGGGATCGGTCTCGGTTGGTGGACGGCGGCCCCCGCCGCCGGCGGGAGGCCTGCGACCCGCGGGGCGCCCGCCGCGGGCGGAGCGGTTGCAACGGCGATGACGGTCGGAGCGGCCGCCACGGGCGGGACACCCGCGGCCGGCGAGGCCCCGGCCACGGCCGAGGCGACCGCCACGGCAGGGGCGGCCGGCCCGTTGGCGGCGACCGGCCCGGCGGGGGCGGGGCGCCGCATCTGGAACGGAGTGCTCCGGACGATGCCGAGGACGAGGTCGGAGAACCGGTAGCCGCCGGCCGCCGCGCCGCGCTCGACGGCGCGCACCGCGGGCCCGTCGTAGTGCTCGGTCGCGCGGCCCAGTGCATAGGTCATCAGCTTGTCGACGAGGGTGCGCACGAACTGGTCGGAGCGGTCGAGAATGGCCTGCCGCAGCCCCGCCGCCCCGTCGAAGACGGTCCCGTCCGGCAGCCCGCCCGACGCGTCGATGGGGGCGAGGCCCGCGGTCAGGGTGCGCCAGCGGCCGATGGCGTCGAAGTTCTCGAGCGACAGCCCCACCGGGTCCATCAGCGCATGGCAGGCGGCGCAGGTCGGATTGCGGCGGTGCTCCTCCATCCGCTCGCGCATCGAGAGGGCCGCGGCCGACTTCTCCTCGTCGAGCGGGGGCACGTTCGGGGGCGGGGGCGGGGGCGGGGTGCCGAGCAGGTTCTCGAGCACCCACTTGCCCCGCACCACCGGCGACGTGCGGGTCGCGTAGCCGGTCACGGCGAGGATGCTGCCGTGCCCCAAGAGGCCGCCACGCGGGCTGCCCGGCGGCAGCGGCACCCGCCGGAAGTGGCTCCCGGCAATGCCGGGCATGCCGTAGTGCCGGGCCAGGCGCTCGTTCACGAACGTGTAGTCGGCGGTGATGAAGTCGAGGACGCTGCGGTCCTCGCGCAGGACGCTCTCGAAGAAGAGCTCGGTCTCCTGGCGCAGGGCGCGGCGCAGAGTCTCGTCGAAGTCGGGGAAGACGATGAAGTCGGGCGAGACCGCGGGCAGGTTGCGCAGATACAGCCACTGGGCCGCGAAGTTGGTGACCAGCGACGCCGACCGCTCGTCGGCGAGCATGCGCCGCACCTGGGCCTCCAGCACCGCGGGGTCACGGAGCGTCCCCTGGGCCGCCGCCTCGATCAGCTCGTCGTCGGGCAGGCTGCTCCAGAGGAAGAACGACAGCCGCGACGCCAGCTCCAGATCGTTGACGCGGTACGGCCCGACGGCCCCGGCGGGGTCGCGCTCGACCCGCAGCAGGAACTCGGGGCTCACGAGCAGCCGGCGCAGGGCCATCTCGATGCCCTGGTCGAAGCCGCCGTCGGCCCGCCCCTCGTCGAAGAACCCGAGCAGCAGATCGACGTCGTCGCCGGTGGCGGGCCGACGGTAGGCGCGGCGGGCCAGCGTCCCGAGGATCTCGGCCGCGCACGCCCGCTCGGCCGCCGGCTCGGCGTCCTCGGCCGGCCGGCAAGTAAAGATGCGGCGACGGCTCGGCGTGTCGCCGGGGCCCGTCGCCTCGAACGGCCCCGTCACCGTGACCGCATACACGTTGGGCTGCGTGCGCTGGTCGCCGCCGACGGTGATATGCACCTTCAGGAACGGCTGCCGGTGGCGCTCCACCAGCTCGCCGCCCTGGCTGACGAACGCGGCGCCGACGGTGTGGGGGCCGGCCGCGACCGGCACCCGCACGAACAGGTCGGCGTCGGCGGGCCGGTCGTCGGGCTGATAGAGGAGGCTCTGCGCGGCGGCAGGCCGCCGCGGCCGCGGCGCCACCGTCAGCACCTCGACCGGGGCGCCGTCGAGCAGGATCGCGACATCGTGTGGCCCGCGCAGGCCCCCGATGCGGTTGGTGTTCCAGCTCTTGCCCAGCTCGACCCGCAGCTCGTACTCGGCGTCGACCGGAAAGTTGTAGTCGAAGCTGGCCCCGCCGCGGGTGCCGAACGGCATCCCCTCGACGTGGCCGGTCTGGTTCAGGTCCGACGGCACGATGAACGTGTCGGCGACCGCCGACCGCACCGGGGCGCCGACGGCGAGGCGGGCGATCCTGCGCGCCGCCGCGAGGTAGCGCTCGAACCGTCCGGGGTCGAGCCCCCCCAGGCTGACGTTGTCGAAGCCGGCGCTCGAGTCGTCGGCGGGCAGCAGCGCCGCCACGTCGACGTCGAGGTCGAGCAGGTCGCGGATGGCGTTGCGGTACTCGGTGCCGTTGAGGCGCCTCAGCGCCGCGCTCCGCCCGGGGTCGGGGTCGGCGGCGGCGGCCCGGTCGAGCGCGGTTTCGAGATACGCAACGAGCCGGCCCGACGCCTCGCCGTCCGGCCGCGGCCGGCCCGCCGGCGGCATCATGCCCGCCCGCAGCTTGCCGACCACCTTCTCCCAGACGTCGGCGTGGTCACCGACCTGCGCGAGATCGAGGTTGTCGAGGGCCAGCCCTGCCGTCCGCAGGGCGTCGTTGTGGCACGTCACGCAGTAGCGGTCGAGCAACGCGCGCTCCGGCGTGTCGGACGGTTGGCCGGCGGCGGGCCACGCCATCAACAGCACGAAGGCGACCGGTGCGGACAGAATTCTCACGAACGCCCTCCCCTGGCCCGCGGCAACCGGGGCAGTCTATCACCCTCGGAGCCGGGTCGCCGCTCCGAGGATGCGGCCACGCGGTCCGGAGCGCCGGTCGGATGAGCACGCACGCGTGGAGCGTCGGCTCCTGCGCCACTCCGGGGCGGGCAACCCGCCGGTCGACGCCTCGCGGATCGAGAGGCTACCGCCCCCGGGCGGAGAGCCCGGCAACGGCCTCGGCAACCAGCCGGATCTCGTGCCGCAGGTCCTCGGCGACCACGTCGAAATGAGTGCGCAGCTCGGTGCGCGTGCGCTCCTCCGATGCCTCGATCGATTCGGAAACGTGCGTGCGCGTGCGCTCCTCCGATGCCTCGATCGACTCGGAAACGTGCGTGCGCATGCGCTGCTCCGATGCCTCGATCGACTCGGAAACGTGCGTGCGCATGCGCTGCTCCGATGCCTCGATCGACTCGGAAACGTGCGTGCGCATGCGCTGCTCCGATCTGCTGATCGCCGTCTTCAGATCGTCCCTGGTCGCCAAGGTCGGCAGAATCTGCTCGATCCGATCGACGCGACGTTCGACCTTCTCCACTCGCTGTTCCATCTGCCCGGTGCGCATCGTCCCCTCTGCTCCCCGACGGCGCGGTGCGTCGCGGGACCGCCACGTGCCCGCGGCCATCGTAGCACCGATCGAAAGCAAGGGTCGTGCCGGTGCCGACGCGCGCCCACGGGCCGGCCGGTCGCAATCGCGGTAGGATAGGCGCATCGTTCAAGGAGCACGCCATGCCTCTTCCGTCCCGAGCTCGACGCCCCGGTCCGGCCGCATCCGGTCCCTTCGCCACCGCCTGCCTTCTCGCCTGCCTGCTGACGGCAGGGACGGCCGCCGGCGCCGCGGCCGATCCGCCGCTGCTGGACGCGGTCAGGAACGGAGACGCCGCCGCGATGCGGGCGCTGCTCGCGGACGGCGCCGACGTGAACCGGCCGGCGGCGGACGGCGCGACGGCGCTGCACTGGGCGGCGCGGCTCGACCTTCCGGGCGTGGCGCGCATCCTGCTCGCGGCCGGCGCCGACGCCGAGGCCGCCAACGCGTTCGGGGTCACCCCCCTCGGCCTCGCCGCCGTCAGCGGCTCGGCCGCGATGCTGGACACGTTGCTGCGGGCTGGCGCCGACCCCAACACCCCCGGGGCCGGCGGCGAGACCGCCCTGCTGACGACGGCTCGGGCAGGGCGGGCCGATGGCGTGCGCACCCTCGTCGCCCACGGCGCCGACGTGAACGCGGCTCAGCGGGCCGGTCAGACCGCCCTGATGTGGGCGGCGGCGGAGGGTCACGTCGAGACCTTGCAGGCCCTCATCGACGCGGGGGCGGACGTCCACGCGCGCACGGTTGTCCCGGAGGTGCCCCTCCGCACCGGTCTCGAAGGCCCCGCCCCCCACGGCTTCACGCCCCTGCTCTTCGCGGTGCGGGCCGGCCATATCGGCGCCGCACGCCGGCTCATCGCGGCCGGCGCCGACCCCGACGACCGGCTGCCCGACGGCATGAACACCGTGGTGCTGGCCGCGACCAACGCCCACTGGGAGCTGGGGGTGCTCCTCGTCGAACTCGGCGCCGACCCCAACGGAGCGAGGCAGGGATGGACCGCCCTGCACGCGATGACCTGGGTGCGGATGCCGAACTTCGGCTTCAATCCGCCGGGCCCGGTGACCACCGGCACCATCGACAGCCTGACCTTCGCCCGAGCCCTCGTCGAGCGCGGAGCCGACGTCGACGCCCGCATGACGGCGGAGCCGCGCAACGGCTACCGCAACGCCCTCAACCGCGTCGGGGCCACCCCCCTGCTGATGGCGGCCCGGCTCGCCGACGCGCCCCTCATGCGCGTGCTCGTCGAGCTGGGGGCCGACCCGACGCTGACCAACGAGAACGGCACCACCGTGCTCATGGTCGCCTCGGGCGTCGGCATCCACTCGCCGGGCGAGGACCCCGGCACCGAGGCCGAGGCCCTGGCCTGCGTCGAGCTCGCCCTCGAGCTCGGCGGCGACCCCAACGCCGTCGACGAGCGCGGAGAGACCCCTCTCCACGGGGCCGCCTACCGGGGCGCGAACTCCATCGTCGACCTGCTCGTCGCCCACGGCGCCGACACGTTCGACCAGGAGAACGTCGAGGGCTGGACCCCCCTGCGCATCGCCCGGGGCGTCTTCCGCACCGCCACCTTCAAGGAGGCCCCGCACACGGCGGCCCGGCTCGGCGAGCTGATGGCGGCGCGGTAGCCGTAGGTCTGCCGCACACGACCCGTCCGTCACACACACCTGACGTCGACGACCAGCGCAATGTTGGAGTGGCTCTTCTACATCCTCGCAGTTTTCCTGTGGATCTACGGATCAACGCGGAAACGGAGGTCGGCGGAGGATCTGGCGCTCCGCAAGTGGTTGGAAAGGGTCGAGGCCCGCAAACTACGACAGGACCGATGGCCGAGCCTCTGTGCCTCTGGCACTCACAGCTTCGAGGAAGGCTGGTGTGTCAAGTGCGGCATCTACCGCGAAGAGATCGACGGTGTTCAGCGAAGGCTGATGGACGATTGGGTGTGGGTTCCTAACGGGCCGTGACGGTGGCTCCCGGGCCGCCGCCGGTATCGAGCGCCCCAAGCTCGGCGAGCAGCACCGCGGTGACGCCCGAGGCCAGCCCCAGGGGGGTCTGCCCGTTCCCGTTCCGCGCGTCGAGGGCCGCGCCGCGCTCGGCGAGGAGGGCGACGACATCGTCGAGCCCCCGCGACGCGGCGATGTGCAGAGCGGTGTCGCCGTTCCCGTTCCGGGCGTCCGCGTCGGCGCCGGCGTCGAGGGCGGCGGTCACGGACTCGAGGGCGCGGCGGGCCTCTTCCTCCGCATCCGGAGGCGCGATGCCGAAGCGGCCCCGGTTCGAGCCCCCTCGAATCGCGGCCATGAGCGCGGTCTCGCCGCCGAGCTGGTGCGACGGGTCGGCGCCGTACTCGGCGAGGACGTGAAGGATCTCAGGCTCGCGGAACCGGGCCGCGACCCAGAGCGGCGTCGCCCCGATCATGCTGTGGGGCAGCCGCCAGTCGGCGCTGACGCGGCGGGCCGGAGTGCCGCGCTCGAGGACCGCGTCGGGGTCGGCACCGTGGGCGAGCAAAGCGCGGACGAGGAGCGGGTCGCCGCGCAGCACCACCGCGTGAAGGGCGGCATAGCCGGCGTCCGCCGCGCCGGGGTCGGCGCCGGCCGAGAGGAGGAACGCGGCGAGGGCGCCGTGGCCGCTGTGGGCGGCCACCACCAGCGGGCTCGTTCCGCTCGCGGCGGCGGCGTCCACGTCGGCCCCGGCCACGACGAGGAGCCGGGCCGATGCGGCATCGCCTCGGCGCGCCGCGAACAGCAGCGGCGTGTAGCCACCCTGCATGACCTCGAAGACCCCGCTGCGATCGGCATTGCCGGACGAGCTCACCACCTGCGGGTAGGCCTTCGAGCGGTCGTCTACCCGGGCCCCGGAAGCCAGCAGCAGCCGCACGACCTCGGGATGCCCCTGGGCCGCCGCCCACATCAGCGCGGTCTGCCCGTGAGCGTGCTCTCTGGCGTGGGGATCGGCGCGGTGGGCGAGCAGCGCCCGCACCGCCGCCGCGCTGCCGGTGCGGGACGCGGTCATCAGCGGCGTCTCGCCCGCCGGCAGGGCCCGGTTCGGGTCGGCCCCCGCCGCAAGCAGCGCATCGACCGCGGCCGGGCTGCCGTTGTTGGCGGCCAGCCACAGCGGCGTCACCCCCAGCGCGTTCGCGGGGCCGACGGCGGCGCCGGACGCCAGCAGAAGCCGCACCGTCTCCACGTCATCCCAGTACGCGGCCCAGTGCAGGGCCGTCGCGCCGTCGCCCCGCGGGCGGTCGACGTCGGCGCCCTCCTGGAGTAGATCCCGTAGCGCCGCACGGTCCTGTTGCCTTGCCGCGTCGGCGAGGGGGCTCTCACCGGTCTGGCCGCGGGCCGGGGTCGCCCCGGCGAACGCCAGTGCCAGAGCCCAGACGGCAAACCACGGGCAAAGGCCCCGGGCGGTACAGGCGCGGGGCTCGCGAACGACGACCGGCGCGGTCGAAACGGTTACTGCCTGCATCGCGCCATGCTACCGTGGCCCCCCTTTGCTTGACAACGCCCCACCGGCGGCGTCGCATCGGATCGCGCTGCGCCCGCACGTCGACCACCGAGCTTCGACCGCTGCCGATCGCGATCCTCGCCGACTCGCGTTGCGCACCGCGACCACACCACACGGCGCCGTGGATGCGCCCGCCACGGCGCGTCTGATAGAGCCGGTGCCGCATCTCCGTGGCGTCGTCTTAATACTCTCCGTCGTCGTTGCGCATCGCGTGCGACCATTCAGTCTACTGAGCGGAGCTGTACGGTCGCGTGGCGTTGCCACGTCGAGGAGATCCGCCGGGGCGACGCCGGGGTCAGTCCGGCCCGGCGGGTTCGGCGCTGCTCTGCCTCCCTACCACTCCATGCGGGGCAGGACGTCCTGCTGGAGACGGAACATCTCGTCGATGGTGTGGACCGCCGCCCGGTACGAGTGGGTGGTGGGGTCGAGCAGCAGCGCCTGGAGCAGGGTGAGGCGGCTGCCGCTCGCGAACGCGTCGACCAGCAGCCGGTTGATGCTGGTCTGCGTCCTCAGCAGCCCGAGGATGCCCTCCGGGAGCGGCGCCATGCCGGCGGGGTGCAGGCCGCTCGCGTCGGCACGGGCGGGGACTTCGACGACGGCGCCCTCGGGCAGGCCGGGCACGTACCCGGCGTTCGGCACGTTGACCGCGGCGAGGGGGGTGTCGATGCCGCACAGCACCCCTTCGAGCAGGGGAACCCCCAGCTCGCCGGAGGGCGCGAGCTCCCCGTCCGGGTCGGACCCCTCCGCGTCGTTCCCCGCGTTGTCTCGCAGCCGGCCGAGCGGCGCGCCGGGGAACGCGGGCACGTCCGTGGGGTGGTCCGCGAGGTTGTAGATCCAGGTCGGCGTTTTCCCCGTCTCCCAGGGCGCACCCTCCACGGGGTCGTAGAAGAACTGGAGGAGGCTGCTGCCCAGGAACTCCTGCGCCCACCCCAGGTACTCGCCGATGTGATTCGCGCCCGGGCTCGGATAGCGGTCGAACACCCGGAACAGGATGCGGCTCAGCGCGATCTCGTCCCAGTCGTGCAGCCAGTGGGCCTCGCGCTCGCGGCGCTTGAGCCTCGGGTAGAGGTCTTCGCCGGTTTCCCGGTCGCGCACGGACTCGAACCAGGCGAAGTGGTTGAGCCCGCTCGCACGGGCGTCGAGCCTGTCCGCCGGAAGGTCGAGGAGGTGGGCCATCTGCTCCATGCCGTCGAAGACGCCGTGGCAGAGTCCGACGACGCGCGTCGAAGAGAGCCGGCTCTGGGCCTCGCACAGCTTGGTGAGCGGGTTGGTGTAGTTGAGGAGCCAGGCTTCGGGGCAGTGCGCCTCCATCGCCCGCGCCACCTCCAGGGCCGGCTTCATGTTGCGGAGCGCGTGGAAGAGGCCTCCCGGACCGCCGTTCTCTCCGTAGATCTGCCGCGACCCGAACTTGCGGGGGACGTGGAAGTCCTGCGCCCAGTGGAAGTAGCGGCGGAGCTCGATGGCCATCACCACCGCGTGGGCGCCGGGGAGCGCCCCGTCGAGATCGGTGGTGGCGGAAACCTGGACTCGCCGGCCGAGCCGATTCGCGACCGATTCCGCGTACGCCAGGGTGCGGGGCAGCTCCGACGGAGCGACATCGACGAGGACGATGCTCAGACCGCGGTCGCAGAGCGCATCGCTGAGAAGCAGGTCGCGGATCGAGGCGGCCCCGAACTCGCGGCTGCCCGCCCCGACGAGGACGATCTTGAAGCGGTCCTTCATGACGCCATCCTCCGGTTCATCGAGCCGGTGGTCCCGGCGCCGAGGCCGTGTCGGCGTGCGCGATCCGTATGGTCATCGCCCCCGCGCCGAGGGACACCGCGAGCAGCAGCGCGCCCACGCCGGCCCGGCCGGTGAGCACGTACCCCACCCCGAGGAGGCTCGCGTAGACGAACAGCGCGCCGAGCAGGAAGCCGGGCCACATGCGGCTCGCCGGCGGGTCGGCCGAGGTCGCCCCCGTGCGATCGGCCACGCGGCCCCACCAACCGCCGGGGTGCACCCGCCGGTAGAAGCGGTCGAGCACGTCGTCGGCCTCGGGGCGCGTGGCGAGCGCGACGGCCAGCCACAGCGCGGTGCAGGCGACCAGGATGATCACCGCGCGGACGAGGTCCATCTCCGGTGCATAGAAGCCGTCGGCGGCGCGCATCACCGAGGCGGGAACGACCGGCTCGATCGCGGCGAGCAGGACCCTCCCGTTGGCGAGAAGCACCGAGCCGGCCATGGCCGCGATCTCCGCCCACGCGTTGACCCGCCACCAGTACCAGCGGAGCAGCCAGACGAGGGCCACCCCCGCCGTGAGCTCGATGATGTAGATCCAGCCCCGCTGGATCGAGTCCATCTGCCAGGCGACGGCCGCCGCGACCGCGGCCAGCAGCACGACCGCGACCCGGGAGGCCGCGACGTAGTGCCGCTCCGAGCGGTCCCTTCTCAGGAAGCGGCGATAGACGTCGTTCACCATGTACGACGCCCCCCAGCAGAGGTGCGTGTCCATGGTGCTCATGAACGCGGCGAGGAACGTGGCGACCATCAGCCCCCGGAGCCCGGCCGGCATGAGGTCCCGGATCATCATGGGATAGGCGAGCTCGGGGTCGGCGGCCAGCGCCGGGTCCATGGCCGTGGGGGGGAAGACGAGGAGCGAGCCCAGTCCCACCACGATCCACGGCCAGGTGAGGAGCACGGTTCCGGCGAAGGCGAACCAGAGCGACGCCTTCACGGCCTGCCGCTCGTCGCGCGTCGCGAACAGGCGCTGGGCCACGTAGCCGTCTCCCTGCCCGCTTCTCAGCCACAGAATCAGAATGAGGCAGAGGAAGGAGACGATCTCGAGCGAGGAGGCGTTGGCGGCGCCGGGCACGAGGTCGAGGGCGCCCGGCGGCGCCCCGGGGGCTTCCCTGACGGCGTCGGCCATGGCCGAGGGCCCCCCGAAACGGACGAGCACGATGCCGGCGAGCGTCGTCGCGCCCAGCATGCCGGTCACGAACTGGAGGAGGTCGGTCACCACCACGCCCCAGAGTCCCGACGCCACGGTGTAGGCCAGCGCCAGACCGACGCAGACGGTGAGGGTGACGGCCGGGTCCCAGCCCAGCAGGACACCGCTGAACTTCACCATCGCCAGCATGACCCAGCCCATGACGACCGCATTCTTCAGCAGCCCCTGGTACACCGCGGAGAAGCAGCGCAGCGCCCGCGCGGGCGCGCCCCCGTAGCGGATCTCGATGACCTCTGCATCGGTGAGCACGCCCGCCCGCCGCCACAGGCGCGCGTAGAAGAAGGTGAGCATGAGGATGCCCGCCGCCTCGTACCACCACAGCCAGTTGCCGTACACACCCTGTCTGCGCACGAGCGCGGCGGTGGCGAGGGGGGCGTCGGTCGCGAACCAGGTGGCCGCCATGGAGGTGCCGGCCAGCCACCAGGGCAGCGAGCGGCCGGCGACGAAGTAGTCCTCGACGCTGGCGCCGGCGCGCCGGGCGAGTCCGAACCCGATCGAGAGAACGACGGCTCCATAGACGCCGACCACGATCCAGTCGAGCGGCGTCAGCGCCATGTGCGCACCCGGGTCGTTCGTGCGGGAATGGTGACGGTTTCCTTCACTGGGAAATCAGCGATCAACTGCGGATCGAGAAAGAACGTTCGACAGAATGCGGTACGCCCCGGGAACGCCGTAGGGGAGCTGTCGGTGGAGGGCGAGGGCCAGGTACGTGAAGCGTCCTTCACCCACCGGAGCGGTGAGCCACACGCCCTCCTGGGGGGCCTGGCCCTGGTCGTGGGTCTCCACCAGCGGCGTGTAGGCCGCGTCCCAGTCGGTGAAGAACTTGGATCCCCGCTGCTCGATCCAGCCGTCGAAATCAGCTTCCGTGATGCGGTTCGGCACGGTCAGCACCGGGTGGCCGGGAACGAGGAGGCGTACTGCCGCATCCTCCTCCGACACTTCCTCGGCGCTCCTCGGCAGAGAAGCGGGGTACGGCGCCATCGCGGACGGCACGTACTCCTGGGTCTGGTAGAGCACGATCAGGTTGCCGCCCCGCCGGGCGTATTCTAGGAGCCCCCGGTTGTGCTCGAGCAGGTCCGCCCGGACGGCGTAGGCCCGAGTGCCGACCACGATCGCGTCGAACCGGTTTTCCGCGCCGGCGGCGGCGCGCGCGCGCGCCGCCCCGAGGTCGAACCGGCTTTCCGCGCCCGCGCCCGCGACGGCGCTCGCACGCGCCGCCGGGAGTCTGCGTGCGGAGCCGTCAGCCGACGATTGGCGGGCCAGCGCGGCGAGGGCGGCTTCGTCCAGCAGCTCGACAGTGGCGCCGAGCGCCTCGATACCGGCGGGCACCTCGTCGCCGACCCCCATGACATAGCCGATGCGGGCTCCGTCGAGGCGGGCGACGGGCACGGACCGCACGGAGGTGTGAGCCGGCCGCCAGAGCCGCGCGAGCCGCAGGTCGCGATGCTCGATCGTCCGGTACCCCGCGCGATAGGTCATGCCCCCGGCGCGGGCCACGGCCCGAAGCCGGGCGGTGCCCCGCCACCCCGCCGGCGGCGTGACCGTGAAGGATGCTTCCGCCGTCTCCCCCCGGCTCCGGAACTCGTGGAGCACCGTCCCGGGGGTCGCGGTCCATCCGTCGGGCAGCTCGAGGCGGACCGTCGCCGCGAGGGGGGCGGCGTTCGCGCTGGTGCGCACCCGCACCTGCGTCGGCGCGGAAGCGACGGGCTCCCCGCCCGCGCCCGCGGTCCCCGGATCGCGGCCCTCCCCCGGCTCCCGAGCGACCGGGACGATCCGGACCTCGGGCTCGACCGAGACGGACAGCGCCGGCAGAACCGCCACCTCGCGCGTCACCGAACCGTACGGCAGACGCGGTACCCCGGCGGTGACCGGGACGGTGCGCTCGATGACGTGCCCGGCCACGGACAGCTCGACCCCCGCCGAGAGGCCCGGCCGGCGCCACGGCAGGTGGAGGTCCGTCGAATCGGCGATCCGGTAGTGGTTCTCCGTCAGACCGTCGCGTCGGAAGTACGGCGCGGCGGCCGGGTCGTCCCGTCCGTCTCGCGTTCGCGGGATTCGTATCTGCAGTGTCGAGACGGCGCCCCGAGGGTCGCGCGGCGCATCCACGATCCGGGTCGGGAGTCCGCGCTGTGGAACGGCGCGGGCTCCTGCAGGACTCGCTGGGCGCCGAGCGGAGCCGCCAGGCGACGATTGGCGGGCCAGGACGTCGCCGCCGCGGCTCGTCACCCGCACCGCCTCCACGGTGACATCCCCGGTTCCCGCTGTCTCGACCGCAACCCGCACGGTCGCGGACTCTCCCGGGACGAGCACCGCGCCGCGCGCGGGTCCCTCCAGCGCGGCGACGACCCGCACCCCGCTCGCAGCCAGAATGGCGTCTTCGAGCTGGCGTTGCTTCAGCCGGAGGTGGAAGCGGGTCTCGGGAGCCGCGGCCGAGGCCGCGATGGCGGAGCGCAGCAGTCCGAGACCTCGGGCCAGGCCCGGCACCGAACGCTCGGGTGCGCGGAAATCGAACGCCTCGACGACGGTGGCGATCGAGCGTTGCAGCTCGTCGAGCAGCGGGCCCACTCGGGGCTCCGCCTCGCCGAAGAGCGCGGGCAGTCCGCCCAGGCTCGTATCCAGGTCGGCGAAGAACGCGCCGGCAACTTCTCCCGCGCCGGCGACCTCTCCCGCGCCGGCGTTCTCTCCCGCGCCGGCGTCGCCCCCATCCATCCGGTCGAGCCGCTCGTAGAGGTAGCCTCCGCCCCCCGTGCGCACGCGCCCCGCGGTCTGCGAACGCTGCAGACCGAGCCCCCGGCTGGCCCAGCGCTGCCAGGTGTCGCCCAGCCACGGACTCGACCCGGTGGCGTCCACTTCCACATGGAACGGCTCGCCTGCCCGCACCCCGCCCCTGAACGTGCGCAGGACCCGCCACGGCCGCAGCCCCTCCTCGGTGATCTGACGCGGAAAGCGGTCAGGGTCGGCCGCGGCCGCAACCGCTTCCGGGGTCAGCAGCCCCGCGGCGTGGTGGTGGCCGTGTCCGTCCCGCTCCGAACCGTGGAACCGGCTGACGACCACGAACGGGCGGTTGAGGCGGATGACCCGCACCATGTCCTCGAGGACGGCCCTGCGATCCCAGCTTCGGAAGGCCTCGTCCACCGACTTGGAGTAGCCGTAGTCGACCGCCGTCGTGAAGTAGAGGTCGTCGAGGCCGTAGTAGCGTCCGGAGAGGACCAGCTCGCGGGTCCTGATGAGACCGAGGCCGTCGAAGAGCTCCGGGCCGATGGCGTTCGCACCCCCCTCTCCGCGGTTCAGGCTGAGGAGGGCGGTGCGCACCCCCCGGCCCCGGCTGGCCAGCGTGAGCATGCCGGCATGTTCGTCGTCGGGGTGGGCCGTGACGTGGAGGAGGCTGGCCGTCGTGGCCAGCTTGCGGATGCGGTGCCAGGCGCCCATCGCCCCGCCGTCCGCATCCAGCCGTTCTTCCCCGACGGGCGCGGGGAAGGCGAGGACGCGGTCGAGCGGCGCCGAGGCAGGGGCCGACTGCCCCGCGGCGGGAGGCGGCCCCGCGAGCGCGCCCGCGGCCACCACGGGGAGGACGACGAGTCCAAGCGAGCGCAGGGTCTTGCCGGCTGCCGGCTTCTTGCGAGCGATCATCATCACCGTCCCGAAGACCGATGAACTCGACCGGCCCGACTTTCCTCGACGAGCTCGAGGAGGCGATCGCCGATGGACGGTAGTCCGTATTGGCGCGTTCCCGACCATCCTGTCCTCTGGGCGTCCCTCGAACGGGGGCGGATTATCGACTGCCCTCGTGGACTACCGACGGCCCTCACGCCGATCCCCCCCGCGGCCAGTGCGGTGCCCTGGATTCGCCCGATGATGTCCACGTGAGGAGCGATAGTCAAGCTCGGACGGATTCACCAGGGGGCGGCCGGAGGCCGACCGCTCGAGGGACGCCGCGGGGGCGGCGCGAGCTTGACTGTCGCTCCCCGATGTGGCCAACATCGGGCGAGTCCGGCCCACCGCGCCGGCTGCCGGGGCGATTCGCGTGAGGACGGGCAAGGAGAGACATCGTGGCGACGAGGCGGGTGCGCCGATGGGGCGCACACCGTGCCGGCGGTCGCCGCGGCGACGATCGGGCTCGTCGCGTTAGCGGGATGCCGGGCCATGCTCCAAGGTGGATGCTCGGAAGCTCGACAGCCGTGTCGAGACTGGCGACACAGTGTCGAGACTGGCGACACAATCGTCGGCAAGGAGGCCTTATGCGTCTGATATGTGCATTGGCGGTGCTGAGTGCAGCGATGGTGTTTCCGTCGCCGTATGGCGCGGCGGAACGAGGGGAGCGAATGCAGGCGGCTGGCGAGGCCGCGGAACCGTTCCGCATCATCGGCAACATCCACTATGTCGGCGGCCAATACGGCTCCTACCTCATCACCACGCCGGAGGGCCACATTCTCCACGACACGGGCACCGGCGACATGCACGCGCTCATCGTCTCGAACGTCGAGAAGCTCGGGTTCGACGCAGGGGACATCCGGATCATGATCTCGAGCCACGCGCATTGGGACCACGTCGAGGGGCACGCGGCCATGAAGCGGGTGACCGGAGCACAGGTGGTTGCGCTCGGCGGCGACGCCGTGGCGCTCCAGTCAGGCCGGGACAACTCGGCCATAGGGGCCCGGGACTTCGAGCCTGTCGCGGTGGATCGCGTGATTGAGGACGGTGACACGGTCACGCTGGGCGGGGTGACGTTGCGGGCCCTCTGGACGGGGGGCCACACGCAGGGAGCGACGATGTGGATGACAACCGCCCAGGAAGGTGGAGACACCTACTCCGTAGCCTTCCGCGGCGGCGAGATTCCGAACCAGGGGGCTCAGCTCTTCGACAATCCCCGACACCCGACGGTTGTCGCCGACACGCAGAGGACCCTTCGGAGGCTGAAGGAGCTCGAGCCTCCCGACCTCTTTCTGCATAATCACGCGCGGTATTCGGCCCGCGAGCTGGATCCGGCCCTTCCTGTCGACTCGAGGTGTGCCACTTGCCTGGACGCGGAAGGCTGGAGCGGTCTCGTGGCGGGCGTCGAAGCCAGCTTCGAAGAAATGCTCCGCGAAGCGGAGGGCCGACGGGACCGTTAGTCAATCCACACGAGGTCAGGGGGCCTGCCCGAGCTCGGCGTGGCGCGCGTTGCCCAGGATGTTGCTCACGGCCCGGTTGCCCTCGTGGCAGGCGTACTCGTAGAGGGTGTAGCTCATGTCCCGCTTCAAGGGCAGCGCGAGGGTCCACGGCTCGGTGTAGACCTCCGGGTCCTCGATGCGGACCTGCCAGTCGAGGGCGTCCTCGGCGACGCGGGTGAAGCGCTCGACCAGCTTCAGCGCCGGGCTGATGGGGACGCCGTGCACGCGGCCGGCGTTCTGGTTCGGCGTGATCCAGCCCTTCTCGGTGAAGTGCGTGGTCTCGACCACAAGGGTCTCGCCTTCCCACCGGCCGCGGGCGTCGCCCATCCACTGCCGGATGCGCGGGGCGACGTGAGGGCGGCCGTCGAGGGGGATGATGCGCGGCTCGCGGACCATCTCGTAGACGATGATCACGTAACCGGGGACCTGGAAGATGTGGTTGCCGGTGTTGTACGAGTTGGGGAGCATCGACCCCGGTACGCCGCGCGTGATGCAGCGGCTGTACGGGCTCATGTTCAGGTACGAGTCGCTCCGGTTCGCGACCAGCCATGCCGCGCGTTCCTCCGCGGCGGGGCGCGTGGGGACGCGCCCGCTCGTCGGCTCGGCCACCATGGACGTGCGGCGGGTGGGCACGATGTGGTCGCGCGCGTCGAACCAGAAGAAGTTGTAGCCGCGGTCGAGCGAGCCGCCGGCGGTGGTCCCCTGGCGGCCGGGGGCGTTGTCGCTGTCGCGCGCGCCGGTGCCGCGGCGCTCGACTTCCGCCGCCTCCTCCGCGGAGTAGAAGGCCTTGTCGCCGAGCTCGGGCGGCCGCTCGAGCGGGGTCAGGGTGTCGTTGGTCCAGATGCCCGAGATGTCGGGCTGGCCGTCGGGGGTGCGCGGCGCGCGGTAGCCCGGCTCGGCGGCGGTCTGCGGCGCAGCGGAACCGGTAGCGGTCGGCACGAGGAGCAGGACGGTCGCGGCGATTCGATAGAGTTGATATCGTGACATCGGGGCGCTCATTGTACCAGGGGCTCGTGGTGGAACCCGTCCCGGCGCGTCGCTCGTCGAACCTATGGAGGGGCCTTTCGCGAGGGGCCCCGGCTCGGTCCGGGGCAGTCGCCATCCGGTCGAGTCGCGCGGCCGAGGCGGCGTCGACGATCAGGGAGGACGGCAGATGCGGATTGGGGTGACCGGGGCGACCGGGCTCGTTGGATCGGCGTTGCTCCCCGTCCTGGAGGGGGCGGGGCACGAGGCGGTGGGGCTGCGCCGCGAAGCCGGCGATGGCGCCGGGCCGCCGAGCTGGGACCCGTCGACGGGACGCGTGGCCACGGGAGGGCCGCTGGACGCGGTAGTCCACCTCGCGGGCGAGAACATCGCGGGCGGGCGCTGGAGCGCGGCGCGCAAGGCGCGCATCCGGGACAGCCGGGTCGAGGGCACCGCCGCGCTGTGCCGGGGGCTGGCCGCCCTCGATCCGCGGCCGGCGACGTTGGTCGCCGCCTCCGCCGTCGGCTTCTACGGCGACCGTGGCGACGAACGCCTCGACGAGTCATCGCCGGCCGGGAGCGGCTTTCTCGCCGATGTCTGCCAGGAGTGGGAGGCGGCCGCGGCCCCCGCGCGCGAGGCGGGCATCCGCGTGGTCCACCTGCGGATCGGGATCGTGCTCACCCCGGCGGGCGGGGCGCTCGGGCAGATGCTTCTGCCGTTCAAGATGGGGGTGGGCGGGGTCATCGGTTCGGGCCGCCAGTTCATGAGCTGGATCGCCCTCGACGACCTCACGGCCGCCATCCTGCACGCGGTCGTCACCGACGGGCTGGAGGGGCCGGTGAACGCGGTCGCGCCGCATCCGGCCACCAACGCCGAGTTCACGAAGACGCTGGGCCGCGTGCTCGGGCGCCCGACCATCCTGCCGATGCCCGCCTTCGGCGCCCGGCTGGCGTTCGGCGAGATGGCCGACCACCTTCTCCTCGGCGGCGCCCGCGTGGAGCCGACCCGGCTGACGGAGACGGCCTTCGAGTTCGGCCACCCTGGTCTGGAAGGCGCCCTGCGGCACTTGCTCGGCCGCTGATCGGGCACGGGCTGCCGCGGGCGGCGCCGGGGTTCCGCGTGGCCGGTTGGGACGGGCAGCGGCCCCGCAAGCCCGTGTCCGCGCCGGCGGGCAGTGCCGTGCAACCGAGCCGCCCCGTGGAGGCGCCGGTTTCCGGAGGGTTGGTCGGGGCGGCGGCGCTGGGAGGCGGCGGCGGGACCGGTTGGGCGACGAATGTCGGGCTACCGCTCCGTCACCGGCCTCCACGCGCGGGCGCGGCGCTCGGCGTCGGCCCGTTGCCGGGCCGTCATCCCGGCCGCGACCGCGTCGCGGGCCCCGACCGCCCGGTCCCCTTCCTCGCCGGTCAGCCGCGCCGCCGCGAGGCTGAGCCACTGGTGCGCGGTGACCGGGTCGGCCGGAACCCCGGCGCCCCCGGCGAGCATCGCGCCGAGGTCGAGCTGGGCGAGGGCGTCGCCCTGGTCGGCCGCGAGGTGCAGCCACCGCACCGCTTCCCCCGCGGCGGGGGAGACGCCGCGGCCGTCGCGGTACATCAGGCCGAGGTAGCGCTGGGCGGGGGCGTGCCCCTGCTCGGCGGCGGGGCGGATCCATCGGACGGCCTCGGCGTCGTCGGCGGGCACGCCGCGGCCCTGCAGATACATGAAACCGAGGTCGGCCTGCGCCTCCGCGAGCCCCTCCGTCGCCGCCAAGTGCAGCCAGCGCACCGCCTCGGCGTCGTTGGCGGCGACTCCCCGGCCGTTCGCGTAGGCGAGGGCGAGGCGGTACTGGCCGCGGGCCATGGCCGCGATGTTCGCCTCGGAGCTGGCGTGGGCGGGGTCGGCGGCCCGGCGCAGCCAGCGCAGGGCCTCGGCGTCGTCCTGCGGCACGCCCTGGCCGACGCCGTAGAGGAACGCCAGGTCGACCTGCGCCGCGACGTAGCCCTGGGCGGCCGCCTCGCGCAGCCAGCGGGCGCCCTCGTCCGCGTCCTGGTCTACGCCCCGGCCGTTCAGATACAACGCGGCGAGGGCCGCCTGCGAGCGGGCGTGCCCCTGCTCGGCCGCCCGCCGGTACCAGCGCGCCGCCTCGGCGTCGTCCTGCGGCACGTCCTGGCCGTTCTCGTAGAGCAGGGCCATCGCGTACTGGGCCCGGACCTCTCCCTGGTCGGCGGCGAGCCGCATCAGCCGGGCCGCCTCGGCGGGGTCGAGCGCAACCCCCTGGCCGACCCCGTAGAGGTAGCCCAGCCCGTACTGCCCCCCGGCGTGCCCCTGCTCGGCTGCCCGCCGGTACCAGCGCGCCGCCTCGGCGTTGTCTTGGGGCGTCGCCTCACCGTTGAGGTAGAGGTCGCCGAGGGTGGCCTGGGCGGGCGCGTAATCCTGCTCGGCCGCGAGGCGATACCAACGCAGCGCCTCGTCGGCGTCGCGGGGCACGCCGTCGCCGAGCAGGTACCGCGCCCCGAGATCCGCCTGGGCCTCCGCCGTCCCCTGCTCGGCCCGGGCCTCGAGGGCGCGAAGGTCGGGCGCGTCCTGCCGGTCCGCCGGCGGCCCCGTGCACGCGGCCGCCGCGATGAGGGCGACAAGACCGCCGGCCGTCCGGCGGGGGGACACGGCCACCAGCCTCACTCGGGCGGACGGCGCCCGCCGGCGGGGTCGACGTCGGCGTCGTAGTCGACGCCGTCGACGCCGAACCCGAAGATCCTGAGGAAGTCGTCGCGGATGCCGTCGAGGTCGGCGAGCTCGGCGACGTTGCCGGTGGAGACGATCGGCCACCGCCGGTTGACCTCGGCCTGGACCGCCTCGGACAGCTCCCGGTCGTCCATCCGGATGCGGTTGGCCTCGTCGAACGGCGGTGGGGCGTCCGAGTACAGCGCGGTGCGGAACAGCCGATCGATGTGGGCCAGGCAGTCCTCGTGGTTGCCGGCGCTCTTCATGACCCGGAACAGCAGGGCCAGGTACAGCGGCACCACCGGAATCGCCGAGCTGGCCTGGGTGACGACGGCCTTGAGCACCGCCACCCGGGCGTCGCCGCCGAGGGCCGACAGCCGCTCGCGGATCGCGCCGGCGGCGCGGTCCAGGTCCTCCTTGGCCTTCCCGAGGGTGGCCTCCCAGTAGATCGGCCAGGTCAGCTCGCTGCCGATGTAGGTGAAGGCGACGGTCCTGAACCCGGGAGCGAGGACCCCGGCGTCCTCGAGCGCGTCCATCCAGAACTCCCAGTCCTCGCCGCCCATCACCGCCACCGTCCCCGCGGTCTCCGCGTCGGTGGCCGGCTCCAGGCTGACCTCGTCCACCACCCCGGTGTCCTGGTTGAGCGACTTCACGTGGAACGCCTCGCCGAGCGGCTTGATGGCCGAGCGGTGGAGGACGCCGGTGCGGGGATGCTGGCGCACCGGCGACGCGAGGCTGTACACGAACAGGTCGATCTGCTCGAGCGAGGCCCGGATCTCGTCGACGGCCCGGGCCTTCATCCCGTCCGAGAACGCATCGCCGTCCAGCGTCCGCGCGTAGAGCCCGCGGGCCGCCGCCGCGTCCTCGAGGGCGGCGTTGTTGTACCACCCCGCGGTGGCCGTCTTGTTGCGCCGGGGCGCCTTCTCGAACGACACCCCGAGGGTGCCCGCCCCCGCCCCGAACGCGGCCACGATGCGCGACGCCAGCCCGTAGCCGCCCGAGCCGCCGACGACGAGGGCCCGCCGGGGGCCGTTCGGGAACGGCGTCACCCGCGCGATCTGCTCGCGCACGCTGGCGGCGCACCCATCCGGATGCGCCGTCGTGCAGATGAACCCTCGAATCCTCGGCTTGACGATCATTCCGTTGTCCTGGCCCGTCAGTCGTCGCCGCGCGTCCCTGCGGTCACGCTACTGATTCTCCGCTTGGCGTCCGACCAACCCCGTCAGGAAGACGGCGCCTCCCACGGGAGTCTGCCCGTTCTACCGCGCAGACTCCCGGTCCCGCCCGATCGCGAGACTACTGGCCGTCCTCCCGCAGCGCGTTGAACCGCCGCGCCCGCTCGACGGCCGCCTCGTTGCCGATGAGCTCCAGCCGCCGCGCGCCGGCGAGGCCCGCCCCGGCGTCGCCGAGGCTCCCGTCGCGGGCGAGGGCGGCCATGGCGTCGTCGACGGCACCGAGGGCGATGGCCCCCATCGCGCCGATGAACAGGACGCCGACCCCGTTCTCGCGCGCCGCCTCGACCGACGGGGCCCCGGTCAGGATGGGGCGCCCCGCCGTCTCGACCGCCCGCCGGCACTGGTCGAGGGGGATGCCGGGGACGAAGATGAGGTCGCCCCCCTCCTGCGCGTAGAGCGCGACCCGCTCGATCGCCTCGTCAAGGGGGCCGCCGTCGGCCACCACGTCGCTGCGGACGAGCAGCACCGTGTCGGCGTCGCGCTTCGCGTCGACCGCCGCGCGCACCTTGTCGACCATCGCCTCGCGGCCGATGATCTTGCCTTCATCATAGCCGGCGAGGTGCTTCGCCCCGTACAGGTCCTCGATCATGATGCACGCCGCGCCCGCCTTCTCCATGCGCTGCACCGTGCGGTAGACGTTGAGGGGGTTGCCGCCGCCGTCGTCCGCGTCGGCGATGATCGGCACGTCGATCGCGTCGGCGGTCCGGTTGCAGAACTCCACCAGGTCGTCCATGGTGATCACGCCGAAGTCGCCGGTGCCGTACTTGCTCAGGGACAGGGCGCTGCCGCCGGTCATCACGATCTCGAAGCCGTGCATCTCGGCCAGCCGGGCGGTGGCGACGTCGCCGCAGTTGATGCAGCGGGCCGGGTCGGCGCCCCCGAGGAGGGCGCGGAACCGGGCTCCCGGGCTCGCGCCGCTCGGTGACTGGGCCGTCGCGCCCGCGAAACCCGCGGGTCCGCCCGCGAGCGCGTGTCCCGCCACCCCGCCGGCGGCGAGCCCGGCGCCCTGCAGAAACCGCCGGCGAGTCGGTTCGTGGCTGTTGGTCATGTCGTTCTCCTCCTCGGGTGCGCGACGGATTCGCGAGACGGCTGCCCGGGCGCGGTCAGGTGGCTTCATCGCTGCCGCTCAGCCTCGATGACCGCGAACGGTCTCGGGGCCTGGCCCATCTCACTCTCTTGTCTTGCGCCCTCTCCTCTTCGGCTGCCTTGACCGCAACGTGTCGGACTAGAATAATAGAAGGTTCAAGCACCGGCGCACGGGTTCGTGGTGCGCCCGGCCGTTCGCGATGGCCGAGGCGCGCACCGGGTCTTCGCGGCCGGGGCGGCGCTCGACGGGATGGCCGCGAGCAAGCGGCGAGGAGCAGCAGTGATGACAACCACACGCACGATTCGAGGCGCCCTGGTCCTCGGCGGGCTCGCGCTCGGCGGCCTGACGCTGGTGCCGGGCATGGCCGCCGCGCAGGACGAGGTCACCCCAACCTACACGAAGGACGTGGCCCCGATCTTCCGGGCCAAGTGCGAGAACTGCCACCGGCCGGGCTACATCGCGCCGATGTCGCTGCAGACCTACGCCGACTCGCGGCCGTGGGCGCGCTCCATCAGCAACCGGGTCGAGACGCGGCAGATGCCGCCCTGGCACATCGACGAGTCGGTGGGCATTCAGGAGTTCCAGAACGACCGGTCGCTGACGCAGGCCGAGATCGACACCATCGTCCGCTGGGTCGACGCCGGCGCGCCGCGGGGCAACCCCGCCGACCTGCCGCCGCCCGCGGTGTTCGCCGACGACGACGTGTGGAACTTCGCCGAGCTCTTCGGCGGGCCGCCCGATCTCATCCTCCACTCGACGCCGTACACCATGCCCGCCGTCGCGCAGGACGCCTGGTGGAAGCCCGAGGTGCCGACCGGCCTGACCGAGGACCGGTGGATCCGCGCCATCGAGATCCGGCCGTCGACGGTGGCCGGGCGCCGCATCACTCACCACGCCCTGGCCCGCCTGCAGCAGGAGGAGGACCCCGAGGACCTCGGCGCCGCCTCTGAAGTCGGCCCCGGCATCCTGATGGAGTGGGCGGTCGGCAAGCAGGGCGAGATCATGCGCGAGGGCAGCGGCAAGCTGATCAAGGCCGATTCGACCATCGTGTGGGACATCCACTACTCGGCCGTCGGCGAGGAGATCACCGACACCGCCGAGCTGGGCCTGTACCTCTATCCCGAGGGGCAGGAGCCGAAGCACCGGCAGGTCCTGTCGGCCTGGTCCACCATCGAGGGCGGCAGCGACCACCTCTCGATTCTGCCCAACGCCATCACCACCACCGAGAACTTCCACGTGCTGAAGGAGAACGGCCGCATCGAGAACTACCAGCCGCACATGCACCTGCGGGGCAAGGGCATGCAGATGACCGCGATCCTGCCCGACGGGTCGAAGCAGGTGCTGAGCCGCGTCAGCGACTTCAACTTCAACTGGCACAACAACTACGTCTACGCCGACCACGCGGCGCCGCTGCTGCCGAAGGGCACCGTCATCGCCCTGAAGTCGTGGTACGACAACACCTCGGCCAACCGCGCCAACCCCGACCCGAACCAGTGGGTCGGCTACGGCGACCGCACCGTCGACGAGATGGGGCACGCCTGGGTCAACGTCACCTACATGGACGACGAGGACTTCGCGGCGGCCGTGGCCGAGCGCGAGGAGATCCTCGCCGACGACGAGTAGGCGGGCCGGCGACAACGGGAATCGAGGGAGCCGCCCCATCACCACCGGGGCGGCTTCCGCTACGTACAGAGGAGGTTTCGTCATGCGGACGACTCGTTCGGTGGGGCTTGCGGCGGCGGCCGCCCTGCTCGGGGTCACCCTCGGGCCGGCGGCGGCGGCCGCGCAGATTCCCACCACGCTCCAGGGCTTCGGCGCGCCGGTGTACCCCGCGTTCGAAGGCTGGTACGGCAACCCCGACGGCACCGCGACGCTGCTCATCGGCTTCTTCAACTCGAACACCGAGCAGGCCGTGGACCTGCCCATCGGCGAGCTGAACTACTTCAGCCCGGGCCCGCGGGACCGGGGGCAGCCGACCCACTTCGCCCCGGGCCGGGCGTGGGGCGTCTTCACGATCCAGGTGCCCGGCGACTTCGAAGGCGAGCTGAGCTGGACTCTCGTCGCCAACGACGAGCCGGTCACGATCCCCTTCCACATCCAGGCGCCGTACTTCGTCGAGCCGTTCAAGGACGCGTCCAACAACAACGAGCCGCCGACGATCCGCTTCGCCGAGGACGGCCCGCCGCACACCGGCCCGCCCGTCGGCGTCGCCGAGCGCCTCAGCGGCGCTGCCGGGAGCCCCCTAGAGCTGAGCGTGTGGTTGTCCGACGTCACCCCCGACACCCACGTGCGCGAGAGCCCGTTCCGGCGCAGCCCGCCCATGAGCCTGCGCTGGCACAAGCTGCGGGGTCCGGGCGAGGTCGAGTTCGCCGAGGCGACGTTCGAGTACGAGGAGACGACGCCGCAGAACCCGCGCACCACCGCGACGTTCGGCGCCCCCGGCGAGTACTGGCTGCGGGCCGAGGCGCTCGACACGACCGGCGTGGGCGGCAGCGGCTTCCAGTGCTGCTGGACCTCGGCCATCGTGCAGGTCACCGTCTCCGAATAGGCCGCCGGTCCCCGCGGCGCCGGTTCGGCGCCGCGGGGACGGAATAAACGCGGGGGGCGGGCGGTCCACGGTACCGGGAGCACCGTTCCGTGAGGTCCGCCATGCACCACGCGTCGAGCGCCGTCCTGCCGCAGCCGATGGGGGTGTTCGCCCCGCCGGCGACCGGCGTCGCTCGGGAGGTCGCCATGGAGACGGCTGTCGGCGTCGGCGCCGCCGAGGGCGGTGCGGACGTGCCGGCGCGGCCGGCCGCGGTGGCTGGCGAGGCACGGGCCGTGGACCCGGACCGGGCGTTGGTCGACGACGCTGCCGCCGGCGACCGCCATGCGTTCGGGGCGCTCGTGCGGCGCCACCAGACCCGCATCGTCAACTACGCGATGGCGATCGTGAGGGACCCCGCCGAGGCGGAGGACGTCGCGCAGGAGACGTTCATCCGCGCCTACCGGTCGCTGGCCCGCTTTCGCGGCGACAGCTCCTTCAAGACCTGGCTCTACACCATCGCCACCAACGCCGCCCGCACCGGGCTCGAGCGGCGGGGCCGGCGGAGCCGGGTGGAGGACGGGAGCCTGGACGACGAGGCCGGCCCCCTCTCCGCCGCCGACGTCCCCGCCGGGGATGCCGATGCCGAGACGGCCCTGGTCCAGCGCGAGGCGATCGACCGCGCGCTGGCCGCCCTGCCGCCGGATCTTCGGGTCGCGGTGGTCCTGCGCGACGTCGAGGGGCTCGACTACAAGGAGATCGCCGCCGCGACGGGGGCGCCTATCGGGACCGTCGAGTCCCGCATCTTCCGCGCGCGCCGCCGGCTCCGGCCGCTGCTGCAGCCGCTGATGGGGAGATCGTCATGAGATGCGACGACGTGGAACGTGCGGTCATCGCGCGTGCGGCGGAGCGCCTCGATCCTGCCGGCGCCGAGCGCCTGGAGGCGCATCTCGACGGCTGCGCCGCGTGCCGCGAGGCGGCCGGCGGCCAGGACGACGTGGCCGCGGTGCTGTCCGCGCGGCCGGATGCGACGCCGCCGCTCGGGTTCGCGACCCGGGTGATGGCGCACCTCGACGGCTCGCCCACCTGGCTCGACGTCATCGACTGGCGCCGGTGGACGGTGCGGCTCGCGCCGGTGGCGGCGGCCCTGCTGGTGGTCGCGGCGGTGGGGCTCGGTCCGGCCGAGGCGGTCGAGCCGATCGAGTTCTCGGACCTCGTGACCGACTGGGTCGAGGTCGACGATGCGGTGGGGCCGCCCGCGCTCAGCCTGCTCTGGCAGGACGAGGTGAGCGACGACACCCTGCTGGAGGCGGTGTTGACGTCGGGTCCGGACGGGTCTTTCTGAGGGTTGCGCGGCCGGGGCTGGGGCTGGGGCTAACGACAGTGATCCATACAAGGTTGCCAAAAGTGCTCGGACGCGCCCCGCATATTCCGGCCTTGCGCGCCTGACGCATGGCAAGGCAATTCTCGTCACCGTCCTAAGGATGAAGCGATGAACCGTACCAGCATGCGCCTGTGGGCCGGTCTCTTCGTCCTCGTCGTGTTCAGCGGGGGGCTCGCCGCCGGGTTCACGGTGCGGCCGTGGTTCGACCCCGAGCCGCCCCGCGGGTTCCGGGGCCGGGGCGGACCGCCGCCGTCCTCGGTGCGGAGGGCCGAGAGGCTGCTCGACCGCCTCGACGCCGACCTCGAGCTGTCCGACGATCAGCGCGGGCGGCTCCGAGATGTCTTCGAGACGGGCCGGCTCCGGTTTCGCGAGCTCGACGCCAGCGTCCGCGAGCAGTTCGAGGCCGAGCGGGCGCAGATGAACGCCGAGATCGCCGCCATCCTGACCGCCGAGCAGATGGAGGTCTTCGAGAGCCGCATCGTCAGGATGCGCCGCGACCGCCGCGACCGCTTCGGCCCCCGCGGTCCGGACGGCGGTCGCGGGCCGCGAGGCGACCGCCCCGACCGCCCCCCGCGGTGACGTCCCGCTGTTTCTCCGGCAAACCGGCGGGCGGGTGCCCGGCCCGGCGCCGTCGAGCGGCCTGCACGAATAGACACTCAGGCGGGCGCGTACCACGTGCCCCGTCCGGCGCCGTGCCGCATCAGACGGCCGTCGCGGGTCAGCGCCTTCAGGTGATCCTTGATCGTGTTGCGGCTCGCGCCCGTGGCCTTCTCCGCCGCCGCGACCGTCACCCGTCCGTGGTCGCGGGCGATGCCCAGAATCCGCACCGACAGCTCCGGCAGGTCGGCCAGCATCACGCTCTCGCGCTCGATCTTCCGCTCCAGGTGCCGCTTCTGCTGCCGCAGCGCTGTCAGAAAGTAATGGAACCACGGATTCCAGTCGGGCGCGTCGGTCCCGAGCGTGGCCTGGGTACGTCGCAGGGCCAGATAGTAGGCGTCCCTGCTTCTCTCGATGACGCTCTCCAGGGAGCTGTAGGGCACGTAGGCGTAGCCGGCCCGCAGCAGCAGCAGGGTGGTCAGGATGCGCGACAGCCGGCCGTTCCCGTCCTGGAACGGATGGATGGCCAGAAAGACCACGACGAAGACGGCGATTACCAGCAGCGGGTGCGCGTCGGCGTCGGCCAGGCGGGTCCGCGTCCACGCCAGCAGGTCGGCGGTCAGCCGGGGGGTGTCGAAGGGGGCAGCGGTCTCGAAGACGACGCCCAGGCGCTTCCCGTCCGGACCGAACGCCTCGACGTGGTTGGGCAGCGTCTTGTAGGCGCCGCGGTGGCGCTGGTCCTTCTCCGAGTGCTCGAGCAGATCGCGGTGAAGCTGCCTGACGTGGTTCTCGGTGAGGTCGATGACGTCCCAGGCCGCGAAGACCGTCTGCATCGCGTCGGCGTAGCCCGCGACCTCCTGCTCGTCGCGCGTGGCGAACGATCCGGTCTCGAGGTTGGAGAGCAGGCGTTCCACTTCACGGTCGCTGAGCCTCGCCCCCTCGATGCGCGTGGACGAACCGACGCTCTCGATCGTCGCAACGCGGCGCAGGCGGGACAACCGCTCGGGCGCCAGCCGTCCGACGGCCAGCCAGGCGCCCTTGAACTCGTCGATCTCGCTGACGAGCGTCAGCAGCCCGCCCGTGATCGGCAGCGACGCCGCATCGGGCAGTCCATCTATTTTTCCATCCATTTTCATCCGTTTGTGGAACTATTTCACATGGGACACCCGTTTGTCCATCCGTTTACATCCGAATTTCTGATCAGGCCGCTCCCGGCGGGTCCCTTGCCGGGGAGGTGATCAGGACGACTCGGCCAAGCGGGAGCTGCCAGGCAGCGTTGCCGAACTCCGGGAAGCCGCTACGGGCGGGTTCACTTCCCGAGCATCCTGGACATGTACGAGCGCAGGACCGCGTTCATGCGCGTCTGGTACCGCGGGCCGCCGGCTCGGAACCAATCGAGCACGTCCTGATCGACGCGGAGCGAGATCGCCCGCTTGGGCGCCGGTGTCACCACGGCGTTGTCCCAGAAGTCCGGCGGCAGGCCCGTCAGCTCGGGGGGGGGGGAAGTAGCGGCGATCCGGGCCTCGGACGACGTGCGCAGCAGCTCGATGTCGGCTCGGCCGCGGCTCGGGGGCCGGTGTTCATCCCGTCCCGACTCTCGCGTAGACTTGGCGTTCACGGCGGTTGCTCCTCCAGGCCGAGATGATGCGCCGCGCGCGGTCGGCGGTCGGTGTAGACGACGGTGAGGTGAATCCCGTCGGCCTGCCCGATTGCGACCATGCGCTTCTCTCCGTAGTCGCGCCGACGGTCCTCCACCTCGACCGTGACGCCGTCGAAGATCAAGGATGCGAACGCGAAGTCGAATCCGCGATCACGCAGATTGTCGTCGCTCTTCCTGGCGTCCCACGTAAAATCCACGGCAGAGAGAATACAAACAGTATATACAAGTCATGCCCCGAACGTCTTCCTCCGGCCGGTGGTGTCCGTCGGCGGTTCAGGACGGCTCCGCCAGCCGGGCGGCGAACCGGCGGTGTTCGTCGGACTCGATGCCAGTCTGCAGTTCGCGGAGCGCGCCGGCGAGGTCGCTGTTCAGCAGCGCGGGCACGGTGAGCCGCAGGCCGGGGAAGAAGCGGCTGCCGACGCCGCCGGCGTCGTCGGCGGGCAGGAGGCGGTAATCGCCGTCGGCGAGCTCGAACCAGTCGATGCGCTGCTCCTGGGTCCGCCAGACAAGGTACTCCTGCACACCGTTCCGGCGGTAGGCGCGCAGCTTGTCGTGCAGGTCGATCGATGCGCTGCTGGCGGCGATCTCGACAATCAGCTCCGGCGCGCCCTCGACGTAGTCGTCGTCGCTCAACCGCGACCGGCCGTCGGCTTCCGGCTCGATGCGCAGCAGCACGTCGGGTTGCGGCTCGTTGTCGAGGTCGAGCCTGACGGTGGCGTTGTCGCCGACGCTCACGCCGGGCGTGAACGCGGTGTAGTGGAGCAGCACGCCGAGAATCGCCGCATGCGGCTCCCCGTGCGTGGTGAAGCGCACCGGCGACGGCATGTAGACGATCCCCTCGACCAGTTGCGCCTTCTTCAGTTCCGGCCGCAGGACGTACCGGCGCTCGAACTCGCACCGCGTGAGGCGGTCTCCGTTCTCAAGCGCGGGCGGCGGCGGCGGTACGGGGCCTCGCGGCGGCGGGTCGGTTCCGGGCTCGCCGGATCGTGACGTCGGGTCGAGTTCAGCCATGTCGGGTGGTGTTCCAAGTGCGCACCCCCACGTGCATCATGCCACAGCCGTCGTCATGATAGGAACGCAAATGCGCGGATGCGCTGGATCTTGACGATCCGCGTGGACCCGATCGCGGCGGGCTTGTTCCTGCGTCCCAAGCACCGACGGGGCCTTCGCCGCTGGATGGGACCGGAATCTGGAGGAACGAGTGTGTCAGGTGATTGACGCCGCATGTTAAGCGATCTAGGCCGCTCAGCAGGCAGGAAAAGATGAATGCCGTCGACCCGGAGACCGGGACGCAGGGGTGGCCTTCGAACGAGACAAGCTCAATTGTGGCAATGGTTTGCTGCGACAACAGACCTCGGATGATCAAGCCTGAGACCCCGACAGAAGCCGGTGACGAGGGGAGCCAGAAAGTGTATGCGGTGGAGACATATTGACACTATGGGCGGTTCCGTGCGAGGCTTTCGCGGGAGGCAGCCCCATGCCACGAAGCGACCCCGGGAAGCGTCGGGCACTCGTGCAGGCACGGACGCTTCATCCGGCGTCGGAGCGAGTTCGCGCCGCCGTGTTCTTGAAGCACCCGGACTTCTTCGACGCCAGCGACGAACTTCAGGTCAAGTACGAGATGCTGCGCGCCCACTTCCTCGACGGCCAGCCGGTGACGACCGTCTCCGCAGCGTTCGGCTACAGTCGTCAGACCTTCTACCTGCTGCGCGATCGGTTGGCGCACCGCGGGCTCGCCGGCCTACGCGATGCACGCCCCGGACCGGTCGGTCCGCGCACCTGCACGCCGACGGTGGTCGCCTTTCTTCGTGCCCAGCGCGCGGAGGACCCGACGTTGTCGATCATGGCGTTGCTGGACCGCCTCCAGCACACGCACGGGGTTCGTCTGCATCGGCGGACGGTGGAGCGGATCGTGGGCGGTGGCCCACGAAAAAAAAACGCTGCGGAACGGTGAACCCGCCACGGGTGCGGGCTCACGGCTCGACCCGGGACGGTTCGGCGTGGCTGGAGGTCCGGCCCAGGCAGAGTACGAGCGCCGGCGGGCCGCTTTCCTCGACTGGGACCGCCAGCAGGACTCAGCGCGTACGCTGCCGTGTCCGGCCGGGCTCGGCATCGCCGGCTTGGCTGGGCTCCTCACACGCCCGGCGGCCGAGTGGACGGTGCACTGTGTGGCCGCGCGCCCGTCGCGGTGGACCGGGGCGGTGGATGCGCGGATGACCGCGTTGGGTGAAGCCTACCGGCTCATCCTGCAGGCGGCGTCCCGCCGGGGCACGCCCGTCACGACCCAGGAACGCAAGGAGGATGGTCATGCAAGTCGCGCTGTACGCCCGCGTGTCGTCGGAGCGGCAGGAACGGCAGGGCACGATCGCATCGCAACTGGATACGCTCACTCGCTGGGCTCGTGAGCAGGACCACGACATCGTGGAGGCCTATGTCTGCGTCGACGACGGATACAGCGGGGCACGGCTGGACCGGCCGGGTCTGGACCGGCTGCGCGACGGCGCCGAGGCCGACGCGTTCGAGGCGGCGCTTGTCCTGTGTCCGGATCGCCTCGCACGCAAGTACGCCTATCAGGTCCTGATTCTCGAAGAGCTCGAGCGCTTCGGCGTCCAGGTGATCTTCCTCGACCAACCCCTCTCCGATGACCCGCAGGCTCGCCTGCTCACTCAGATCCAAGGCGCGGTCGCTGAGTACGAGCGCATGAAGATCGCGGAACGGTACCGCCGAGGCAAGCTCTTTCGCGCGCGCCAAGGCGAGGTGTTTTGGTGGAAGGTCCCCTACGGCTACCGGCGGATTCCACGCCGGGACGGGGTTCCAGCCCACGTCGAGGTGGCCGAGCCCGAGGCGCAGGTCGTGCGGCAGGTCTTCCGCTGGCACGTCGACGACCGCCTCAGCGTGCGCCAGATCGCGCTACGCTTGACCGAGTCGCCGCATGTGACGGCGACGGGACTTCCGCGCTGGAGCACGAGCACCGTCACCCGGATGCTGCACAACGAGGCCTACATCGGCACGATGTACTACAATCGTAGCGAGTCGGTCAGCGTCGAGCCGAGGTCCAAGACGCGGCGGCGGCGCCGGCCCAGCCGCCAGCAGGCCCGCGCGACGACCGAGTGGATTCCTCTCCCGGTGCCCCCGATCATCGACGCAGGGATGTTTCGTCGTTCCCAGTCGATTCATCACGACAACAGTCGCTTCAGCCCGCGCCATCTCAAGTCCAGCCACTACCTGCTCCGAGGCGTGGTCCGCTGTCGCGTGTGTGATCTGACCATGTCGTGTCACCGCATGCGCGGACGCAACGGCACGCTCCACCACTATTACTACTGCGCGGGTCACGACGTGCTACGGGCCCGCGGCGCCGTCGGCCGCTGCCCACAACGGAATCTGCGGTCGGACGAGCTGGATGAACTCGTCTGGGGCGAGGTCCGGCGCCACCTCGAGAATCCGGTCTTGATCTCTGAAGGGTACGCGCGCCTGCAGGTCCGAGCCGAGTCACCGGGGGATGACGGCCTGGCCGACGACGTCGCCGCGCTGAAGAAGCAACTGGCCGAGCTGGATCGGGAGGAACACCGACTGCTCGACGCCTATCAGGCCGGACTCGTCGATCTCGATCAGCTCCGGCAACGTCAGGGACGGCTGCGGCAGCGGCGGGCTCACGTCAACGGCAGCATCGAGGTGCTGCAAACCGAACGGCAGACAGCCCAGGAGCAGGCGCAACTCCAAGCGGATCTGGCGACTTTCGTCGACCGCATCTGCGGTCCGCTCGCCACGCTCGACTTCGAGGCCCGGCAACGACTCGTCCGCACCGTGCTCGAGCGCGTGATGGTCGAGGACGGCCGCGTCGACATCCACTTCGCAATTCCTCTGCCAGACCCGCCACCGGGCACCTCCGACCCCTCCATGTCAACGCAATTTCGCTTGCGTTCCAACGGTAGCCGCCTGCGGAGCCTGCGGGACCTCCCGCCGGGCTCTCGTCCCGCGCGCTCCGGATGGGCCCGCGCCAGCGTGCAACAATTGCCCCGGGCGTGCGATCCGGTGGCCTTGCGGCACGCGCATATGTGCCTCGACCCTGTGAAGCCGGGCCCTGGCCATTGAGAGCTGCATCCGCCATTCGTGCTACTTGCGGTCTCGCGCACGTCGTGGTCTTCTTCGCCGTTCGGCCTGTAGCAATGCCTCGATGCTCCGTCTGTCTGGTCCGGCGATTCTGTTGGATCGGTCCAGTATCGTCCTGTTGATGTCGCGGACCCCGCGGTTGGTCAACCTCGTCAGAGATGTTTCATTGTGACGGTCGGGTGCCCCGGGGTGCCAGAGGATGAAGGTCCTTTGGTCCAGTGGCATTCCGACCACGCCATGACCCTCTTGGGGTCTTGTCTTGTTGTTGTAGTAATCGTGTACGGTCAAGCACACAGGGTCGTCCCCCAGGATGAGGGTTGCCGATTCCGGCGTCCTTGCCACACTGAGGTTGAGTTTGTTCAGGTGGGTCACCACTTCCTGGCCAGCCTCTCTCGGGGCCGCAACTGCAACACGTCTCAGGCTGAACTGCGCCAGGTGCTCCCGTTCCCCTGCCGCGACGTATTTTTTTATGAGGTATTCCCACTTGTCGAGGTTTCTCAGGCTCTGGGTCAGCGCCAGGATTGCCAGTTCACGTCGCATGTCGGGGTCGATTTCCACCATTGAGCGATGTGCTGCCTCCGCGGTTGCAGTTGCCTTCAGGACCGTTTTCACCGCGTGCGCGGAGATACTGTCCAGCTCGGAGTATGCGGCTTCTGCGTCGAGTATCAGCTCGTGAGTGTCCGGGTCACGTACTTGATACATGCGCTTCTTCAGGAAAAGGTTCTTTGGTGGTGTGGACTTCGGTATATGATACTTTCTCTTGTCAGCGTGCCACAGCTTTCCATTGTCGTCAGTGAAGCCGCGTTGGAGCCAGATTGGCACATAATGATGACGCTGTGGCACAGCGAGCTTGTTGAGTTCCTCCCGGCTAATGTTGCCGCATCTCTGTTCGGTCATCGTGGTTGACCAGTTCGTGGGCGGTCTCGCACTTGACGTGTGTCGCCGCGGACTGTCGTTGGTACCGCGACACCGGTCAGCCGTTTGTCGTGCCATCGTCGTCCGAAGAACCATGCACCGTTCGTCATCATCGTACCATTCGGACGATGGTTGCAGGCCACGGGTCGGATGGTCGCGGACCAGTCATGAGCAACGGACTCGTCGGCGCACGGCAGAGGCGGCGCGCGCAGGAGCCGCCGGGTCGTTCTGGGCCTTCGGGGTGTCGCATCAGGGTGCGGGCGGGCTCTCGTGCGCCAAGGTGAGCGCGGTTCAGGGCCGCGCGGCCAGCCGGGCGATGAACTGGCGGTGTTCGTCGAAGTCGAGGCCTTTCTGCAATTCCGCGAGCGCGGCGGCGAGGTTACCGTCCAGCAGTGCGCGGGAGGCGAGTCGCAGGCCGGGGAAGATGCGGCTGCGGATGACGCCGGAGTCATCGGCGGGCAGAGGGCGGTAGTCGCCGTCCGCGATCTCGAACCAGTCGATGCGCTGTTCCTGGGTGCGCCAGACGAGGTACTCCTGCACCCCGTTGCGGCGGTAGGCGCGGAGCTTGTCGTGGAGGTCGCTCGACGCGCTGCTCGTGGCGACTTCCACCACGAGTTCGGGCGCCCCTTCCAGGTAGCCGTCCTCGCTCACACGGGACCGGCCGCCCGCCTCGGGTGCGAGGCGGAGCAGCACGTCGGGCTGCGGCTCGTTATCGAGATCGAGGCGGAGGGTGGCGTTGTCGTAGCCGTGGACGCCCGGGGTGGACGCGGCGTACACCAGCAGAGCGGCCTGAATCATCGCGTGCGGTTCGGCATGGGCCACGCTGACGGGCGACGGCATGTAGACGATTCCTTCGATGAGTTGCGCCTTCTTCAGATCCGGCCGCAGGGCGTAGCGGCGCTCGAACTCGCATCGCGTGAGCCGGTCGCCGTTCTCCAGCGTCGTCGTCGCCGGCGCGCTGGGCGGTGGGGCGGCGCCGGACGCCCGGGACGGTGACTTGACCTCGAGTTCAGTCATGTGCGGCACTGTCTCCAGCCTGCGGCTCAGGGTCCATCATGCCACAGCGACGGGGGGCGCGGGCCGCCAGGGTCGGCCGTCAGAGCGCCCGGCGGCCCGGGGGAATCAGCGGACGGCTCGGACGCGGCGTTCAGCGCAGGGCGTACCCGATTCCGCGGGCGATGTTCTTCAGAACGGAGAGCAGCGCCGGGTCGCCGAGGGCGCGATGGAAGCGGGGTCGCGCCGGCATGACGCCGGCGGCCTCGGCGCGGTCCGTCAGGGCCATCGCCGGTCGATTGGCGTGCATCGACGAGGGATGGTAGAGACCGAGGCAGGCCGGATAGGCTTGGTAGAACGCGCGCGCCCAGCTCCGGGACACGGACCGCGCGGCGGTCATCAGGGCCATCGACGCCCCCGCGCGCGTGGCGAAGGCGCCGGTGAGGTCGAGCAGGGGGGCGGGAGCGGCGGTCTCGAACCCGACGAGCCACGGCTCGTTGTGCCGGCGGTTGACGAGGCGGGTCCTCTGGAAGACCTCGGCGAAGCAGGTCACGGGGTCGCCGGACGCGTAGAGGACCGCCCGTTCCTGGTCCTCCCCGGGTAGTTCGAGCTGATGATCGAAGCGTGCGTCGGTGGGGCCGGCCCGTCTGAAGCGGTTCCACCGCGTGGGATGCCGCCCGCCGCGAAAGTAGATCCGCCAGACGGTCGATCCGGCCGGCAGGACGTGGACGTCCGGCGGCAGTGCGTCGAGCCGGCCGTGCGCGGGCGTGCGCGGGACCTTCGGCATGCGCTGGTCACAGGTCGCGCGCGATCTCGATGACGGGCTTCGGCGGCAGGCCGGCCTTGAGCCACTGGAGCGGGCTGAACGCGCGCCCGTCGGCCGTCTCGAGCTGCGAGTCCGGGGCGGTGTACCAGCGCAGCACCGATACGGGGTCGAGCGTGTTCGGCACGGCCGCGTTCACCAGACCCACGTTCGGGACGAGTCCGTCGCGGTCGAACTGAAAGCCGGGAATCTTCCAGCGGTTCTCGAGCCGGACGGCGTACAGCGCGCCCTCGCGGATCATCTGGCGGACGCGAACCTGGGTGATGCCCCCGAGGCGCGCGGCAGCCTGCGCCGGGGTGAGACAGGTGGCCAGGATGGCGCCGAAGGTGGTGACGTAGGTTGCCAGCGGGTCATCGCGGTCCGGGTGGTCGTCGACGTCGACGCCGGCCTGCCGGAGCACCGCGAGCTCCGACGCCGTGAGCTCGCTGACCGACGGTGCGTAGAGCGTGCGGTGCAAGCTCGCGATCGCTTGCTGCAACGCTGTGTTCAGGGCTCGCGGCGCCTGGGCGTTGAGGCCGTGCATCTGAAAGTAGCGATCGTCCGCCTCGTGTGCGCGCCGTGTCATGCCGGCTGTTTCCTTTGCTTTTGTGAGAAGCTGACGAAAATCATAGCATCCCGTTCGACCGGGTCTCAACCCGTCCGACGCGCCCGCCCGGGGATCGGCGCCGCGGGCGGTGGTGGCCGGGCTGGCCGCGGCGCCGCCCCGTAGCACCGTCACATTCTTGACGTGCACCCAACGCGCGTCCCCCGGCATTGCGCCGGATCCGGGCCGGGGGTAGGATCGCAAGTCTGGGGAACCTGATCGGTGGCCACCGGAGGGAGATGACGATGCGGCTCGCGAAAACGCTCCTGGTTCCGGCGCTGGCCGCGGTGGCGGTGCTCGCGTTCGCGGCGCCGCTTGCGGCCCAGGAGGCGGCGCCCGGGTCGCCCCGCGCGGTGCTGGACCGCTACTGCGTCACCTGCCACAACGACCGGCTGCTGACCGGCGGGCTCAGCCTCGACGCGGCCGCCGTCGACGCCGCCGACCCGAGCCGCGACGCCCACGTGTGGGAGCGGGTGATCGCGAAGCTGCGGACCCGGTCGATGCCGCCGCCGGGCCGGCCGCGGCCCGATGTCGCGACCTACGACGCGGTGGCCGCCCGCCTCGAGGCGAACATCGACCGCGCGGCAGCGGCGAACCCCGACCCGGGGCGGACCAGCACCGTCCACCGGCTCAACCGCACCGAGTACCGCAACGCGATTCGCGATCTCCTCGCCCTCGATCTCGACGTGACGCCGCTGCTGCCGGGCGACGAGACGTCGGACACCGGCTTCGACAACAACGCCGACGTGCTGTCCATCTCGACCGCGCAGCTCGAGCGCTACCTGTCGGCGGCGCGCACCATCAGCCGCCTCGCGGTGGGCCTGCCGCCGGCCGCACCCGCGTTCGAGACGTTCGACGTGCCCCTGCTGCTGCTGCAGGACGACCGCCAGAGCGAGGACCTGCCCCTCGGCTCGCGGGGGGGTGTGGCAATTCCCTACCACTTCCCGGTCGACGGCGAGTACCTCGTCAAGATCGAGCTGCGGTCCAACTGGCAGGACTACATCCTCGGCCTGGGCAGCGAGCACCTCCTCGACGTCCGCATCGACGGCGAGCTGGTGAAGCGCTTCACGGTCGGCGGCGAGGATCGCGGCCGGCCCGCGCCGGTGACGTTCACCATCGCGGAGCGGGGCGACCCCGAGTGGGAGGAGTACCTGCAGACGGCCGACGAGGACCTCGAGGCCCGCGTGCCGGTCGAGGCGGGGCCGCGTACCGTCGGGGTGTCGTTCGTCCGCAACGTCTGGGAGCCCGAGGGCATTCTGCTGCCGCGGCAGGCGGGCGAGGTGCTGTCGAACGACGAGGTCTATCACGGCAACGCCGCCGTCGCCTCCGTCGGCATCGGCGGGCCCTACGACCCGGCCGGTCCCGGGGACACCCCGAGCCGGCGCGCCGTCTTCACCTGCCGGCCGGACGCGGCGGCGACGGCGGACGAGCGGGCGTGCGCGGCCGAGATCGTGTCGCGGCTCGCCCGGCGCGCCTATCGGCGGCCGGTGACGCCGGCCGACCTCGACACCCTGCTCGGCTTCTTCGACAGCGGCCGCGAGAGCGGCGGCAGCTTCGACGCCGGCGTCCAGCTCGCGCTCGAACGGATGCTCGTCGACCCCGACTTCCTGCTCCGGATCGAGCGTGATCCGGCGGGGGCGGTCCCGGGCGGGCCGTACCGGCTGAGCGACGTCGAGATCGCCTCGCGGCTCTCGTTCTTCCTCTGGGGCAGCATTCCCGACGACGCCCTGCTCGACGCGGCGGAGGCGGGGCGGTTGAGCGAGCCGGCGGTCCTCGACGAGCAGGTCCGGCGCATGCTCGCCGACCCGCGGGCCCGGTCGCTCGTCGACGACTTCGCCATGCAGTGGCTGCACCTTCGCAACCTCGAGGACGTCAAGGGCGACCCCGTGCCTTTCCCCGACTTCGACGACAACCTCGTCGAGGCGTTCCGGCAGGAGACGACGCTGTTCCTCGCCAGCACCCTGCGCGAGGACCGCAGCGTGCTCGACCTCCTCGACGCCGACTACACGTTCGTCGACGAGCGGCTGGCCCGGCACTACGGCATCCCCGGCGTCTACGGCAGCCGGTTCCGCCGGGTCCCCCTGCCCGACCTGACGCAGCGCGGGGGTCTGCTCGGGCACGGTGGGCTGCTCGCGCTGACGTCGTATCCGACCCGAACGTCGCCGGTGCTGCGCGGCAAGTGGCTGCTCGACACCATTCTCGGTGCGCCCCCGCCGTCGCCGCCGGCGGACGTGCCGGCGTTGCCCGAGGGGGAGGCCGGCGGGCGTTCCACGTCGGTGCGCGAGCGGCTCGAGCGCCACCGGCAGGCCCCGGCCTGCGCCACCTGCCACGCGTCCATCGACCCGCCGGGCTTCGCGCTCGAGCAGTACGACGGCCTCGGCGGGTGGCGAACGAGGGACGAGTACGGCAACGCCGTCGACGCGTCGGCGACCCTGCCGAGCGGACGGCGGGTGGAAGGCATGGCCGGCCTGCGCGCGTGGCTGCTGGAGCGTCCCGAGCAGTTTGCGGGGACGGTGACCGAGAAGCTCTTGTCCTATGCCCTCGGCCGCGGCCTGGAGCACGCCGACAAGCCGACGGTGCGCGCCGTGGTCCGCGACGCCGCCGCGGACGACTACCGCTGGTCGGCGCTGGTCGCCGGCATCACGAAGAGCCCCGCTTTCCTGATGCGGAACGCGGCGGCGGCGGACTGAGCGCCGCCGCGTGGATTTCGGCGGTATCGAGGGATTGACCCGACGCCAGAGGAGAACGACACCATGACCATCAGCAGGAAATCGCTGCCGCGCCGGACCGTGCTGCGGGGCCTCGGCGTGACGTTGGGCCTCCCGTTCCTCGATGCGATGTCGCCCGCCCTGACCGCGCTGGCGCAGACCGCCGCGAAGCCGGTCCACCGGTTCCAGGCGATCTACGTGCCCAACGGCATGGCCATGCAGTACTGGACGCCGGCGGCCGGGGGCCGCGCCTTCGAGCTGACGCCGATCCTCGAGCCGCTGGCACCGTTCCGCGACCAGATGCTGGTCGTGTCGGGCCTCCGCGCGTCGTGGGCCTACGTGCACGCCGGGGCGTCGGCGTCGTTCCTGACGGGGACGCCGCGCGGCGGGCAGAACGAGACCGACGTGCTCGCCAGCACCTCGATGGACCAGATCCTCGCCCGCGAGCTCGGCAAGACCACCCAGCTCGGCTCGCTCGAGGTGTCGATGGACAAGTTCGCCAACGCCGGGCAGTGCACCGCCGGCCTGAGCTGCGCCTATACGCAGACCATCTCGTGGCGCACGCCGACGATGCCTCTGCCGATGGAGAACAACCCCCGCGCGGTGTTCGAGCGGCTGTTCGGCGACAGCGGGTCGGCCGACCCCGAGGTGCGGCGGGCGCGCCGGCGGCAGAAGCAGAGCATCCTCGACTCGGTCACCGGCAAGCTCGCCGACCTGAGGGTCGAGGTGGGGCCGCGCGACCGCGTCAAGCTCGACGAGTACACCGAGGCGGTCCGCGACGTCGAGCGCCGCATCGAGATCGCCGAGCGGCAGCGCGACGTCGAGCCGACGTTCGCCGAGCAGCCGTCGGCCCCCCCGCGGGTCTTCGAGGACCATCTCGGGCTGATGTTCGACCTGCAGTTCCTCGCCTTGCAGGCCGACCTGACCCGCGTCGTCACGTTCATGATGGGCCGCGAGCAGAGCACCCGCGCCTATCCGCAGATTGGCGTGCCCGACGCGCACCACCCGCTCTCGCACCACGAGGACGACCCCGACCGCATCGCCGTGATGTCGAAGATCAACGCGTACCACACGCAGCTCACGGCCGGCTACCTGGCTCGCCTCCGCGCCGCCGAGGACGCCGACGGCTCGCTCCTCGACAACATGACCATCCTCTACGGCGCCGGCATCTCGAACAGCACCCGGCACCTCGGCGTCGACCTGCCCCTGCTCCTCGTCGGCGGCGGCGCCGGCAAGCTCCGGGGCGGCCGTCACCTGCGCTACTCGGCCGACACGTCGAACGCCGACCTCCTGATGACCCTCATGGACAAGCTCGACATGCCGCTCGACCGCCTGGGCGACAGCACCAGGAGGCTGCCCATCGACACGCTGTCGGAGGTGTGATTCGCCGGGCATGACCGAAGAGGCGATGTCGTGCGCCATCGGGAGGCTGGGAGCCCGGAGAAACAGGAACGGACTGGAGAGGTACGATCGTCTTCAGCGGTCGTTGCGGAAGGTCGTCGTGACCCTGGATCGAGGCTTCCAGAACGACTTCAAGAGCTTCTACCGGGTGAGGAGAGGCAAGGAATGGTGCGAGCCGTTCTTCTCCATTCTCGAGCGTGAGAAGCGGAATCCAGGGCTGTCGTTTCGCGAGACCCTGGATGAGGTCCACGGCAGGACCGGGCGGGTCGAGGCATCGTTCAGCTCGAAGCTGGTCGCCTCCATCGATGCCAACTTGCCGGTGTGGGACAGGCATGTCCTCGGCAACCTTGGATTGAGACCACCGTACTCGAGCATGGATACACGACGACGCCTGGATCGTTGCGGCGAACTGTATTCGAAGATTCGCAGGTGGACATCCAAGGAGATTCGGCAAGACAGCTTCAAGGAGTGGCGGCGTCGCTTCGACACCGCGTTCCCGCAATTCATGCACTTCACGGACATCAAGAAGCTCGATCTGCTCCTCTGGCAGTCCAGGTGGGTCTTCTACAGCTCGTAGGAACGCTGGCACGCTTCGGGGCGGCGTCAAAGGTTGCAGAGGCTTCGACATCGGCGCGGACGGCGCGGGGGGACGGCGCTTGATTGGCCGATCGGGGGCGGCTAACATGGTCGCGGAACGCGATAGCGGCAGGGCGAGGATGCTGATGAGAGGTTGCACAGCGGTTCGTGGAGGCATGGCCGGGGCGCTGCTCGCGGCGGCCGGACTCGTTGCGGGCGTCGGCCCGGTCGTCGCGGCCGGGGCGTCCGCCGCGGACCGGCCGCTCGCGGACGCGGCGCAGCGGGGCGATTGGGGCGTGGTGCGCGCGCTCGTCGAGCAGGGCGCCGATGTGACGGCGCGGCAGGGCGATGGGGCGACCGCCCTGCACTGGGCCGCCTATTGGGACGAGGTCGATATCGCCGGCCTGCTGATCGACGCCGGGGCGGACGTGAACGCGGCCAACGACCTCGGGGTGACGCCGCTGTGGGCCGCCACGGAGAACGGGCGGGCGCCGATGGTGCGGCGGCTGCTCGACGCGGGGGCAAACCCGAACGTGCCGCTGCTGTCGGGCGAGACGCCGCTGATGACCGTGGCGCGGGTCGGGGCGGCGGAGGTCGCCGGCCTGCTGCTCGAGGCCGGCGCGGACGCCGATGCGACGGGGGCGCGGAGCCAGACGGCGCTGATGTGGGCGGTCGCGCAGCGGCACCCCGCTGTCGTGGAGGCGTTGCTCGCCCACGGCGCGGCCGTCGACGCCCGGTCGGACGTCTGGACCGAGGTGGTCAAGACGACCCCCGAGCCGTGGAACCCGGAGTACGTCACCGAGGTCCCGCAGGGCGGCTACACGCCGCTGCTCTTCGCGGCGCGGGTCGGCGACCTCGCCTCGGCGAAGCTGCTCGTCGAGGCCGGCGCCGACGTGGACGACGCCCCGCCCTACGGCACCAGCGCGACCGTCGTCGCCGCCCACAGCGGGCACGGCGACGTCGCGGCGTATCTGCTCGAGCAGGGCGCCGACGCGAATACGGCCGCGGCCGGGTACACGGCGCTCCACGCCGCGATTCTGCACAAGGACGCGACGCTGGTCCGCGCGCTGCTCGACCATGGCGCGGATCCGGATGCGCCGGTGCGATCCTCCACGCCGGTGCGGCGCGACGCCGTCGACTTCTACCTGCACCCGTCCTACGTCGGCGCCACCCCGTTCTGGCTGGCCGCGCGGTTCGGTGCGCCCGGCATCATGCACATGCTCGCGGAGCGGGGAGGCAATCCGCGGGTGACCCATCATCCGACGTACTGGCCGGGCTCGCTCTCGGTGCGGGACGAGCGGACGCAGGTGCGCGAGGGCGCGACGACGGCGCTGATGGCGGCGGTCGGCCTCGGCGGCCGCAATCCGCTGGTGGCGGTCGACCGGCTGGGCCGAATCGCCGAGAGCGCGCCGGTGCGGAGCACGCGGCGCGAGCCCGACCCGGTGGCGCACCAGGCGGTCGTCCTCGAGGCGGCGCAGCTCGCGCTGGCCCTCGGGGTCGACGTCGACACCGCCAACGCCCGCGGCGACACCGCGCTGCACGCGGCCGCCGCGCGCGGATACGACGCGGTCATCGAGCTGCTGGTGGCGAACGGCGCCGACCTCGGCGTCACGAATGCCGACGGGCAGACCCCGCTCGACGTGGCGTCGAGGGGGTCGCGGCGGCTCGGTCTGGCGTGGGCCACGCCGAAGCAGAGCACCGTCGAGCTGCTGCGAACGCTCGCCGGCAACTAGCCTACGCGCACTGCCATGGAGAACCGATGGCCGGGCTGAGAACCGGCACCGTCGTGCACAAGGAGATCGTCTCCGAGACCGTGATCCGGTTTCGGCTGGCGCCCGAGAGCGGCCACCCGTTCCCGGACTACGAGGCGGGGCAGGCCATCCCGTTGAGCCGGGACGACTGCAAGCTGACCCGGAAGATCGGCGTCGGCCGCGACGGCAAGCCGACCCGCGAGCCCGAGTACGACCCCTGGGGGCGGCAGACCGTCGGTCCCCTCACCCACTACTACTCGATCGCCTCCGCCCCCAGCGACACCGCGGAGCACGGCTGGCTCGAGTTCCTCGTGGCCCTCGAGCACGGCGTCCACGGGCTGTCGGGCCGTCTGAGCGAGCTGCTGTTCGGCGGCGAAGGGGACACCGCCTGCGAGGTCCGCTATCAGGACCGCATCGCCGGCGCCCTCACGCTGTCGGCGCGGGCGGGCGACGCCGCGAGCGTCCTGATGGTCGGCACCGGCACCGGGGTGGCGCCGTTCGTCTCGATGGTCCGCGAGCTCCGCGCGCGGGACGACGGCGGCGACGGCCGGCGCTACACGCTGATTCACACCGCCCGGGCCGAGGCCGAGCTGGCCTGCCGCGCCGAGCTGTTCGAGATCGAGGCGGCGGGCCGCTTCGACTTCCTGTACCTGCCGACGGTCAGCCGGCGCGCGGGAACCGCCGGCATGGACGCCCGCATCGGTCTCGGGCGGGCCAGCAACGTGGTCCGCCACGTCTACAACCTGCCCACCGCGGAGGAAGAGAAGCAGGCCCAGGCGAGGAGCGAAATCACCCGCGTGGCGGCCGATCTGGCCCTCGAGCGGCTGGTCTCCCCCCAGCTTCCCGCCCACGTGAACGCGGCCGAGCTCTCCGCCCGGGTCGCCCCGCCCGAAACGGTCCTCCTCGCCTGCGGCAATCCCGCCTCCCTCGCCGACATCGAGTCGACCGCGGGACGCCGTCAGGTGCGGTTCGAGCGGGATACGTGGTGAGGCCCGTGGCGGGCGCCGGCGACTGGATCACCCCGCCGGGTCGACGAACGTCACCGCGTCGTCGATGTGCAGGCCGTGCGCCAGGGTCTTGTGCACGGGGCACCGCTGCGCCACCTGGGTGAGCCGCGCCCGCTGCGCCGCGGTGAGCTCGCCGTGGATGGCGACGTCGCTGCGCACCCGCTCGATCAGGCCGTCGCCGCGCTCGTCGCAGTCGACGCAGTCGTCCGCGTGCACCCGGTCGAACTCCAGGGTCACCTCGACCCCGGCCAGGGGAATCTGCCGGCGGTCGGCGTAGAGCCGCAGGGTCATCGCGGTGCAGGCGGCCAGGCTCCCCAGCAGGAACTCGTAGGGGGTGGGACCCGAGTCGGCGCCCCCCGCCGGCTTCGGCTCGTCGCTGCGCCAGAGGAATCGGCGGGCGCGGATGTCGACCGCGGTGCCGTGCCTCAGCGATGCCTTGACGGTAGCCACGCGCCTGTCCCCTTTCTCCGCCGTGCGTTGCCCCGCCGGCGCCGTTTCCGGGTCCCGATCGGCCGACAGTCACGCTGCCGATCGCGGAGCCGCACCGACCGGCCGTCGAGCCCGCTGACGGCGCCGGCCGCAGGATGTGCAGTATAGCCGGCCGGGACCGGGCGCCGCCGAGGCAGCCCGTGGCGAAGACACGGAGCCCTTGCCACGGGCCCTTCCGGGTCAGGCGCCAGGGCCCGGCACGGGTTCCTCCGGGGCCTCCGGCCGGTTCCTCGGCAGGCTGATGTTCACCGCCCTCGACTCGCCGTTGCGCACCGTGACGTCGGTGACGTACGACTGGTAGCCTTCGCGCCGAACCTCGATGCGGTGCCGTCCGCCGCCGACCTCGAGCTCCAGGCGCGAGCCGTCGGGGCTGTACCACTCCTCGCCGTCGACGAAGATCGACGCGTCGGCCGGCTGCACCCGCACGACGAGGCGCCCGAATCCGGCGACGGGGGCGAACGACGTCGTGGGCTCGGCGCCGAACTCGGCGAACGGGTCCGGCTCCAGCTCGGGCTCGACCTCCGCCTCGGCTCGCGGCTCCGGCGGTGGCGGCGTCGTCTCGCCCGGTCCGAGGGGCTCCATCAGGTGCTCGATGCGATAGGTCTGCCCGACGGCCAGGTACACCTGCTCCTGGATGCTGCGGTAGCCCTCGAGGCGCAGCTCGATGTCGTGTCGTCCCGGCGGCAGGCTCAGCCGCTGGAAGAACCCGTCGTAGCTGTCGACGACGCCCGCGTAGTACCCGTCGACGTAGACCTCGGTCTCCTCCGGCTTGACCTGCAGGCGGACGGAGCCGCGCTCGCGGTAGTAGTAGCCGCGGTAGTACGGATAGCCGCCCCAGGGGCCGAACGAGTACGGACCCCACTGCGGTGCGTAGAGGTACGTCGGATGGAAGAAGGGCGAGTAGTACCCGTACCCGGGGCCGTACCAGGCCCGGGTCTGCAGCACCGGCCGCGCGCGGCGTACCGCCTCTCTCGCCCGAGGGCCGTCCGCCCGCCGCCGGGCGCCCGCCGCCCGAGGCGCGCCGTCCGCCCGCCGCCGGGCGCCCGCCGCCCGTGGCGCGCCGTCCGCCCGCCGCTGGGCGCCGGCCCGCTCCGCGCCGGACATCTGCGGTGCGCGGGTCGCCCGCCGCTCTGCGCCGGGCTGCGATGCACCGGCGGTCTGCCGAGCGTCCGCCGCCACGGGCGACGCGAGCAGGGTCAGGGCTCCGATCACGCATGACCAGGATGTGGATCTCTTCGACACAGTCACCGGTTCATCCTCCTTGGGGTTGTCGGACGGTAGCTGTGGTTGCAAGACGCATTCCAGTGCCGAGGGCGCCGGTGAGCCGGTTCTTCGGGTCGGCCGCCGCTGGCTTGTCGCCTTTCCCCGATGCCGTGTCACGTGTCGAGGACACTCTCGCGCCGCCGGCCTGCCCGGAAAGCGCCGCCTTCGGCTCCGCTGCCGCCCCGCGAAGCCCGCCGCCCCGAACCACCCGACGGCGCGCCCGGCGCCCTTCTCCGCGCCCCCGAGGCCGGAATCGGGGCCTGCTCTAGGGCGTAGACTCCTGGGCCGCGTCGTCCTGGATGGCCCGGAACATCGAGCCCGGCGCCGCGGGATGCAGGTCGGCCAACATGCGGGACGCGAAGTCGGCCAGGGCCAGCCGCGTCACGAGATACGCCCCCAGCCCCGCCGCCAGCGTCACCAGGGCGACGGCCGCGACCGAGCGGAAGAGCACGTACTGGAATCCGACGGCGATGCCCGCCCCCACCAGAAAGAGGATCATCACCCCCATCAGCGCCGAGCTGCGCGTCGGCGGCGTCTGCTTGCCGAAGGGGACGCCGTCGATCAGTCTCAGGCCGACGCCCAGATACAGGGACGCGCCCGCGATGCTGAACGCGGTGAACAGGGCCGCGTCCCGCACCCCCCACGACCACGCCAGCACGAGCAGCCAGCCGGCGTGCGGCGCCGCGATCAGCAGCAGCCACAGCGCGGCATGGACTCCCCGCGCGAACGGACCGCTGGCCGAGTCCGGGGCGGTGGCGAAGCACCACGTGCCCTTGTGGTCGTTGCCGTAGGCGAGGAACGCGCAGACGAGGATCACGGTCAGCCCGAACAGGTGGGGCAGGAAGTGCGCGAACGCGAAGTCGGCGCCGAACGGGGATGCGTCTCGCCCGGCGATCAGCAGAGCCATGAAGCCCATGATCGCGCCGGGCAGGTTCAGGGCCATGTTGCGCCGGAACTGCCAGTCGCGGACCATCACCGTGTGCAGATACTCGAAGCCTGCGCGCCCCGCCTGGCCGCCGGCCAGTCTCGATATCCACGGACCGGGCACCCATCTCCACCGGGTTCTCCGCCTCGGCCCGCCGGCGCTCATCAGGCCGGCCACCCGGATCAGGTGGTCCCGCGAGAACGCGCGCAGGCCGAAGACGCCGGCGACCGTCGCGACGGCCACGGCCACGGGGGCGAGAATCGTCGCGGGGCCCCCCGGCACCGCCTCGACGGCGTCGAGCCAGCTCGCGGGCGGGCGAATCGCGGCCCACCAGCCCGCGACGGTCTCCCAGACCAGGCCCCGCATGTTGAACCCGAAGATCACCAGCATGGGCAGGATCTGCACCGTGGCCGCGGCCGCCTTGAGGCGCCGGACCGGCACGATGCGAACCAGCCACCCGAACAGGCTGCAGCAGAGCAGGGCGAAGACCAGCCCGGCCCCCAGTGCGACGAGGAAGTGCAGGGGAGGGTAGGCGAAGCGCAGAGCCACGCCGCCGTGGGGGAGCGCCAGGCCGACGAGGGCCGGCACCGCGTTCATCCCCGTCACCGCATAGGCGACGATCTTCGTCAGGTGCGCGAGCTTGGCCCCCGACCAGGTGGCGCCGTCCACCGGTTGGTGGGCGAGAATCAGCCCGTCGACCGGGTTCACGAGGCTCTCGGCGATCTCGGGCATCAGGAGGACGCCGAGCTGGAAGGCGGTGAGGGCCAGGAAACCGGCGAGGTAGACGCCCGGGGCGGCGCCAGCGGCGGCGGCCAGAACACTGGCGATGGCCGAGAGGATGAACCAGATGTACATCAGGCCGCGCATGGAGTAGTCGTTGCCCATGGCGACTACTTCCTGCCGGGCGCCGAGCGTCTCGAACAGGTCGACGAGGACCCAGAAGCGGCGCACGTCGACGCCGCAGCGCTCGAGCAGCGCGGTGAACGCCGGGCCGTGGAGCAGCCGCCGGCCGAGCGCAACAAGCCTGCTCACGACCGGAGGCCCTCGATGATGCCGGAGACGCCGCTCATCGTCCCCTCGGTCTGCGTGAGCTGCCGGAACACGTCTTCGAGGCTCCCCCGCTCGGTCGATGTCTTCAGCTCGTCGAGCGAGCCGTCGGCGATGAGGCGGCCTTCGTGGATGATGAGGGCGCGGTCGCAGACGCGCTCGACCACGTCGAGCACGTGCGAGCTGTAGAGGATGGTCTTTCCCTCGGCGGCGAGGGCCGCGACCAGATCCCGGACCATGAGCCCGGCGTTGACGTCGAGCCCAGACAGGGGCTCGTCGAGCAGCACCACCTCGGGATTGTGGAGGAGGGCCGCGCTCAGCAGCACCTTCTGGCGCATGCCCTTCGAGTAGCCGTCGAGGGGGCGCAGCCGGTCGTCGGTCAGGCCGAACTGCTCGAGGAACCGGCCGATGCGGAACTGCAGGCGCTCTTCGGGCACGTCCTGCAGGCGCCCCATCAGCTCCAGGAACTCCTGTCCGGTCAGGCTCTCGAAGAGCGCCGCCGCCTCGGGCACGTAGCCGATGCGCCGCTTGGCCGCGACCGCCTCCTCGGGCAGGGCGTGCCCGGCGACCCGGACCGATCCGCCGCCCGGCGGGAGCACGCCGGTCAGGACCTTGATGGTGGTGCTCTTCCCCGCCCCGTTCGGTCCGAGCAGCCCGACCACCTCGCCGCGCCGCAATGTGAACGAGATCCCGTGCAGGACCCGTCCCATTCCATAGCTGAACGTCAGGTCGTCGACGACCACCGCCGCATCGGGCATGCTCGATTCCTCCATGGCCGCGGCGACCCGCGGGCTTCTCGCGGCGACCCGCGGGCTTCTCGCGGCGACCCGCGGGCTTCTCGCGGCGGGCTCCTCAGCCCCGCGGTGAAGGCGTCGTGTCCGTCCGCCGGGCGCCCCGCTGCTGGCGGGCGAACGCGCGGAGGTCGGCGACGTGGTCGAACTCGTCGACGATCTCGCGCCCGAGAATCTCCTCGAGGACGTCCTCGAGGGTCACGATGCCGCTGACGCTGCCGAACTCGTCGGTGACGATCATCAGGTGCTGCCGCTGCTCGAGGAAGCTGCGCAGGAGGTGGTCGAGCTTGGCCGTCTCGACCACGAAGACGACCCTGCGCATCAGCCGCTCGAGGTTGGTGTCGAACTCGTCCCGGGCCGCCGCGCGCAGGATGTCGTGCCGGTGCACGATGCCCACGATGTCGTCCGGGTCTTCGTCGTACAGCGGCACGCGGCTGTGACGCAGCAGCTGCTTGTCGGCGGCGGCCTGGGCCACCCCGGTCGCGATGGGCAGGGTGAAGAGCACCGTCCGCGGGGTCATGATCTCGGCCGCCGTCTTCGCCTCGAGGGCCAGCACGTTGCTGATGACGTCGGCCTCGTGCGGCTTCAGGTCGCCCGAGCTCAGGCCCCGCCTGACCATGAGCAGGAGCTCCTCGTCGGAGACGCGGTCGGCCGCCTTCCCGGCCGCGACGAGGCTCGTCAGGCGGCGGCTGAGCCAGATGACGGGCGCGAACGCGACCACCAGCGCCTGCAGGGGGGCGGCGATGGGGCCGGCGAGCTGCCGCGCGTAGACGACGCCCGCGGTCTTGGGGATGATCTCGGACAGGACCAGGATGGCCAGCGTGAAGGCGGCGGAGAAGTAGCCGATCCACACCGAGCCGAGGACGCTCGTGGCGATGGCCCCGGCGAGGGCCGCGCCCCCGGTGTTGGCGACGGTGTTCAGGGACAGGATGGCGGCGATGGGCCGGTCGACCTGGGACCGCAGCCGCCGGAGCACCGGGCCCGCGGGCTGGCCGGCGCGCTCGAGGGTGTCGATATGGGCCGGCGGCACCGAGTAGAGGACCGCCTCGAACAGCGAGCACGCGGCCGAGGTCAGCACCACGATGCCGACGACGAGGGCGAGTTCGAGCATGCCGTATGGTGGGGCTTTCCCGCCGCCGGATGCAAACGGGGCCGGCGCGCTCGCTCCCGCATCCGGTTCCCCACGCGGGGGCCGGGGCCTCGGGCGGGTCCGCCACGGAGTCGCCGCCGATGCCCCCGGCCAGCCTCCGAAGACTCCCCGCGTCAGCGAAACCTGACGCGACCGCCATGTCGTGCCAGGCGCTTGCGCCGCAAGATTCCCGCGTCAGCGAAAACACCCGACGCGACCGCCATTTGAGTTGCGCTGCAGGAGTCCCGCGTCAGCGAAACACCACGACGCGACCGCCATGGCGCGTCAGGCGCTCGCGCCCCAGGAGTTCTCGCGCCAGTCGAGAACGCCCGACGCGACCGCCATGTGTCGCGCCGGGTGCTTGCGCCGCGGGAGCCCTCGCGTCAGCGAGAGCTCCCGGCCGCCAGGTTGCGCTACCGCGGCGTCTCGAGGAAACGCAGCAGCTGGCTGTCGGTTCCCAGAATCAGGAACGTGCCGGGATCCATCGTGCGTTCGTAGGTCTCGAGCGACTTGGTGAACGCGTAGAACGCGGCGTCCTGGTTGTAGGCGTCGGCGTAGATGTCGATCGCCTCGGCGTCGGCGGTCCCGCGAATCTCCTCGGCCGAGCGGAAGGCCTCGGACTGGATTCGCGCCAGGTCCCGTTCGCGCTCGCCCTGGATGCGGGCCGACTCGCCCTGGCCCTCCGAGCGGAACTCCGCGGCGATGCGCTGCCGCTCGGCGATCATGCGGGCGAAGACGTCCTGCTGGACGTCGGCGATGTAGTTGATCCGCTTGAACTGCAGGTCGAGCAGCTCGATGCCCAGCTCGCCGACGGCGGCGGCCGCCGCCTCGAGAATCTCGCGGGTGATCTGCTCGCGGCCGGTCGCGATCGGAGCCAGCACTTCCGCCTCCTCCACCCCGGTGGCGGTCTCGGCCGCCGGGTCGCGATTGCTGGTGCGGACGATCTCGATCAGGTCGTGCCGCGCGACGGCGTTGCGCGTCTCGCCGTCGAGGATGTCGTCGAGCCGCGACTGCGCGCCCCGTTCGTCGCGCAGGCGCTGGAAGAACAGCAGCGGGTCGGTGATGCGCCACCGCGCGTAGGTGTCCACCCAGATGAACCGCCGGTCGCGGGTCGGGACCTGGTTCGGGAACCCGTCCCACTCCAGGAACCGCTTCTCGAACATGTTCGCGGTCTGGATGAACGGGATCTTGAAGTGGAGCCCGGGCTCGGTGATCGGTTCGCCCACCGGCTCGCCGAACTGGGTGATGACCGCCTGGTTGAACTCGCTGACGATATAGGCGGAGCTGCCCGCCAGGAAAAGGCCGACCAGCAACACCGCCACCAGCGTCGGTCGTATCGGTCTCATTGCTCACCTCCCGTCCGTGTCGTCGTGGCGCCGGTGAGGGGCGCGGCGGCCGCGCGGGCGCCGCTGTCCAGCGACAGCAGGGGCAGCACCCCGGTGGTGCCTTCCGCCACGAACACCTTGCGTCCGACCGCCGGCAGAATGCGTTGCATCGTTTCCAGGTACATCCGCTGCCGGGTCACGTTGGGCGCCGCCCGATACGCGTCCTCGATGGACGCGAACCGGGTGGCTTCGCCGCTCGCGCGGTTCACCCGGTCGAGCGCATAGCCCTCGGCCTGAAGGATGGTCTGTTCCGCTTCGCCCCGGGCGCGCGGGATGACCGCGTTGTACTCGGCCAGCGCCTCGTTGATGAGCTGGTCGCGCTGCTGTTGCGCCTGACTGACCTCGTCCCAGGACGGCTTGACGGGGTCGGGCGGGTTGACATCCTGCAGCACCACCTGGTCGATGGTGACGCCCATCTGATAGCGCTCGGTCAGCGCCTGCAGACGCGCCTCGACGGTGGCCTCGATCTCCTGCCGGCCCACCGTGACGACCTCCGTGACCGTCCGGTCGCCGACCGTCTCCCGCATGATCGCCTCGTTCATGTCGCGGAACGTGTCTTCGAGGTTGCGCACCTTGAACAGGTACTCGTAGGGATCGTCCACGCGGTACTGCACGATCCACTCCACGACCGCCACGTTCAGATCGCCGGTCAGCATCACCGACTCGTCCGCGAGCTGTTGCTGTTGCCCGGCGAACTCGGTGCGGATTCCCGCCGCGGTGCTGCGGAAGCCGAACTCCTGCTTCAGCTGCCGCTGCACCGGCACCCGCTGCATCTGCTCGACGAACGGGATCTTGAAGTGCAGGCCCGGGTTGGTGGTGCGGACGTACTGCCCGAACCGGAGCACGACCCCGACCTCCTCGGGCTCGATCTGATAGGCGGTTCCGGCCGCGGTGACGAGGGCGGCGAGGACCAGGATGCCGGCGCCCAGCCTCCGCCACGGGACCTTGGGCACCTTGAACCCGTCGGCGTCGACGACGCGAAAGTTGTCGTTCATGGCGGTGCTCTCCTTCTGTCACACCGGATTACCGCGGCGCCGCCGGGACCGGCCGGCCCCGGCGGTGACGGCGACGTGAGCGAAGACGGTTCGTGTGCGTGCCCGTCGTTCGGAAGCCGGGCGCGCCACTTCCAGTATCGAGTTGTACTACGTATTCGGGGAAGGATCGATTCATCGCGGTGGCCGCGGGTCGTCCCGCGGCGCCTCCGGGCCCGTCACTTGCGGGTGAACCGGCTCCAGTCGCGCGAGGTGCCCGGCTCGCGGTCGGTCTGGAGAATCTCCATCCACGCCGGATACTCCAACGGGAGGGCGCTGACCGCGTCCAGCCGCTCGAGCTCGTCCGGGGTGAGGGTCAGCTCGACCGAGGCCAGGTTGTCGTTCAGCTGATCGAGCCGCTTGGCCCCGATGATCACGCTGGTGACGGCCGGCTGGTGGAGGAGCCAGGCGAGGGCGACCTGGGCCACCGAGACCTCGTGCGCGCCCGAGACGTCGCGCATGACGTCGATGATGTCGAAGCCCCGCGCCTTGTCGACCGGCGGGAAGTCGAACGACACGCGCCGGGCGTCGGGATCGGTCTCGCCGTCGCGGGTGAACTTGCCCGAGAGGAACCCGCCGGCGAGCGGGCTCCACGGGAGCAGCCCCAGGCCCTGGTCCTCGACGAGGGGGACCATCTCGCGCTCGAGCTCCCGGCCCGCGATGGCGTAGTACGACTGCGTGCTCACGAACTCCGCGAGCCCGTGCCGCCGCGAGAGGCCGAGGGCCTTCATGAGCTGCCACGCGGGGAGGTTCGAGCAGCCGATGTAGCGCACCTTGCCCGCCCGCACGAGGTCGGTCAGCGCCTCGAGCGTCTCCCGGATGTCGGTCTGCGGGTCGGGCCCGTGGATCTGGTACAGGTCGATGTAGTCGGTGCCGAGCCGGCGCAGGCTCGCCTCGCACTGCTGCATGATGTGGACCCGCGACAGCCCGATCTCGTTCGGCCCGTCCCCCATCCGCCCGCGCACCTTGGTGGCCACGATGACGTCCCGCCGCCGCGGGCCGAGGGCGGCGCCGAGCATCTCCTCCGACTGGCCGGCCGAGTACACGTCGGCGGTGTCGAAGAAGTTGACGCCGGCGTCGAGGGCGCGGTGCACGAGGGCGTCGGCCTCGGCCTGCCCCAGCGCGCCGATCGCCTGGAACGGGCCGTAGCCGCCGAACGTCATCGCCCCGAGGCACAGCTCGGAGACGTAGATTCCGGTGTTCGCGAGCCGTCGGTACTTCATGGCGATGACTACTGCTCCGCCCAGCGTTGCCGCACCCAGTCGCCGCCGGTGCGGAGCGGGGCAGGGCTCATCCGGAAGTGGCCGACGCCGTCGAGGGGCAGGAACGACACGGTCTGTCCCCGCGTCTCCATCTCCTGCGCGATCTGCTCGGCCGGCTCGAACGGCACCACCTCGTCGTCGCGGGCGTGGATGATGAACACCGGCATGTCGCCCACCTGACGGGCGGCGTCGGAGTCGGTACGCGCGGCCATCGGAATCGCCGCCCTGAACAGGTCCGGATGGCGCGAGGCCATGTACCAGGTGCCGCGTCCGCCCATGCTGAACCCGGTGACGAGGATGCGGGCGGGGTCGATGGCGTAGCGGGTCCGCACGTCGTCGATCAGGGCCAGCACGCCGCGTTCGCTCGTCTCGTTGTCCCAGCGGCGCCCCGGGGCGTCGGGCGAGACCACGACCGCGCCCCACTCCTGCAGGGCCGGCGCGACGATGCCGCGGAGGAACTGCATGCCGTACCCGGCGCCCGGCGACCCGCCCGGGTGCAGGGCGAGGACCAGCGGGCGGGGCTCGCCGACGTCGTAGTCCCGCGGGACCCACAGGCCGTAGGTGACGGTGCCCACGCCTTCCACGTCGATCGTGGCGTTGTACAGGCCCGGATCGCGCGCGGGCTGGGCGAGCGTCGCGAGAAGGGCGGTGGTCAGCAGCCAGGGCATCGTCGTCTCCTCTCGGGGCCGGCGCGAAGAGTGGTCGTCTCCCCGGCCGATCCCGATTTCTCTCCAGTCGTCATGTCGAGGGAGAGGGGCACTGATTATAATCCTCGACCGATGACCGTTCGCACCCGCTTCGCTCCCAGCCCCACCGGCTACCTCCACATCGGCGGGGTGCGGACCGCCCTGTTCAACTGGCTCTTCGCCCGCCGGCACGGCGGGCAGTTCCTGCTGCGGGTCGACGACACCGACGCCGAGCGCAACGTCGCCGCCGCCCTGCGCCCCATCCTCGACGGGTTCCGGTGGCTGGGGCTCGACTGGGACGAGGGCCCGGAGGTCGGCGGGCCCCACGCGCCGTACTACCAGTCGCAGCGCGGCGCCCGCTACGCCGAGGCGGTAGAGCGGCTGCTGGCGTCCGGAGCCGCCTATCGCGACTATGCCACCGCCGAGGAGATCCAGGCCGAGCGCGAGGCGGCGCAGCGCGAGAAGCGCCGGTTCCTCTACAGCCGCCGGTGGATGGCGGAGACCGACGCCGACGCGGCCCGGCTCGAGGCGGAGGGGCGGCGGGCCAGCGTGCGGCTCAAGATGCCCCGCGAGGGTGTCTGCGCGTTCCGCGACCTCGTGCGGGGCGACGTCGAGTTCGAGTGGGGCCTCGAGCAGGACCACGTCGTGCGGCGGGCGGACGGGACGTGCCTGTATCACCTCGCGAGCGCCGTCGACGACCACGACTTCGCCATCACGCACGTCATCCGCGCCGTCGAGCACCTGTCGAACACCCCGCGGCAGCTCTTCATCACGACCGCCCTCGGCTACGAGCCGCCGGCCTTCGCGCACGTGCCGTACGTGGCCGCGCCGGGGAGCGCCGAGAAGCTCAGCAAGCGCAAGCTCGACCGCTACCTGCGGCACCACGAGTTCAAGGCCGTCTACGACCGGGGCCTCGCCGTCGCCGAGCGGTCGCGGCTCGAGGTGGCCCCCGAGACGTTCAACCCCGTCGTCGTCGACTTCTACCGCGCCGTCGGCTACGAGCCCGACGCGCTGCTCAACTACCTGCTGCTGCTCGGCTGGTCGCTCGACGACCGCACCGAGCGGTTCACCCGCGACGAGATGGTGGCGCATTTCTCGCTCGAGCGCGTCAACCGCGCCGCGGCCAGCTTCGACCCGGGGAAGCTCGCCGCGTTCCAGGAGCGGCGGATGCAGGGGCTCGGCATAGACGAGCGGGTGGCGCGCGCGACGCCGTTCCTGGAGCGGGCCGGCCTCGTGGCGTCGCCGCCGTCCGCGGCCGAGCAGGCGCGCGTGCGCGACGTCGTGGAGGCGGCGGGCGACCGCATCAAGGTCGCCGGCGACGTGCTCGACTATCCGGAGTTCTTCCAGGCCGACGCCGACGTCGCGTACGATGGGAAGGCGTTCGACAAGCGGCTGCGCAAGGACGGGGTGGCACCGCTGCTGCGCCGGTTCCGGGAGCGGCTCGAGGCGACCCGGCCGTTCGACGCGGTCACCCTCGAGCGAGCGTTTCACGAGTTCGTCGAGGCCGAGGACATCCGCATCGGCCAGATCATCCACGCCGTCCGGGTCGCGGTGACCGGCAAGGCGGTCGGCTTCGGCCTGTTCGAGGGGCTGGCCATCCTCGGCCCCGACGCCTGCCTCGCCCGCCTCGACCGGGCCCTGGCGCAGCTCGCGCCCTGAAGAAGACGGCCCCGGGGTCCGAAAACCGGAACAGCGGGGGAACGCGCGGCAATCCGCGGAATCGATGGAACGGCAATGACGACTGACGTACGACCAGAGACCGCCGTCGCGAGCGGCGAGGCGGCCGGCGGGCTCGACTTCATCCGGCAGATCGTGGCCGAGGACCAGCGGACCGGGAAGCACGCCGGGCGCGTGCACACCCGGTTCCCGCCCGAGCCCAACGGCTACCTGCACATCGGCCACGCCAAGTCGATCTGCCTGAACTTCGGGCTCGCGGCCGAGCACGGGGGCCTGTGCAACCTCCGCATGGACGACACCAACCCGACCACCGAGAGCGTCGAGTACGTGCGGGCCATCGAGGACGACGTGCGCTGGCTCGGGTTCGACTGGGACGACCGGTTCTACCACGCGGCCGACTACTTCGAGCGGCTCTACGCCTGCGCGGTCCAGCTCATCGAGGCGGGGAAGGCGTACGTCTGCGACCTGCAGGGGGCCGAGGTCTCGGAGTACCGCGGCCTGTGGAACCGCCCCGGCCGCAACAGCCCGTTCCGCGACCGGACGGTGGCCGAGAACCTCGACCTGTTCGCCCGCATGCGCGCCGGCGAGTTCGAGGACGGGTCGCGCACGCTGCGGGCCCGCATCGACATGGCGTCGCCCAACATGAACATGCGCGACCCCACCATCTACCGCATCCGGCGGGTACCGCACTATCGCAGCGGCGATGCGTGGTGCATCTACCCGATGTACGACTTCACGCATCCCCTGTCGGATGCGTTCGAGGGCATCACCCACTCGTTGTGCACCCTCGAGTTCGAGGACCACCGGCCCCTCTACGACTGGTTCCTCGAGAACATCGACGTGCCGTGCCGGCCGCGCCAGATCGAGTTCGCGCGCCTCAACCTCAGCTACACCGTGCTCAGCAAGCGCAAGCTGCTCGAGCTGGTGTCGGAGGGGCGCGTGGCGGGCTGGGACGACCCCCGCATGCCCACCATCGTCGGGTTCCGGCGCCGAGGCTACACGCCCGAGGCCATCCGCGAGTTCTGCAACCGCATCGGCATCGCCAAGGCCAACAGCATCGTCTCCATCGCCCAGCTCGAGGACGCCGTCCGCCAGGACCTCAACCAACGGGCGCTCCGCGTGATGGGGGTGCTTCGGCCCCTCAAGGTGGTCATCGAGAACTACCCCGAGGGCCGGGTCGAGGAGGTCGAGGCCGTCAACAACCCCGAGGACGCCGGCATGGGGTCGCGGGTGGTCCCGTTCTCGCGCGAGCTCTACGTCGAGCGGACCGACTTCCGCGAGGACCCCCCGCGCAAGTACTTCCGCCTCGCCCCCGGCCGCGAGGTGCGGCTGCGCTACGCCTACTTCATCACCTGCCGCGAGGCGGTGAAGGACCCCGCCACCGGCGAGGTCGTCGAGCTGCGCTGCACCTACGACCCCGAGACCCGCGGCGGCTACGCCCCCGACGGCCGCAAGGTGCGCGGCACCATCCACTGGGTGTCGGCGCCCCACTCGGTCGAGGCCGAGGTGCGCCTCTATGACCACCTGTTCACGCGGATCAACCCCGAGGACGCCGGGGAGGGCGGCGACTACAAGGACGCCCTGAACCCCGCCTCGCTCGAGACGCTCGCCGGCTGCCGGGTCGAGCCCAGCCTGCGCGGCGCCCCCGCCGGCAGCCGCTACCAGTTCGAGCGCCAGGGCTACTTCTGCGTCGACCCCGACTCGACGGACGGGCGGCTGGTGGTCAACCGGACGGTCACGCTGCGGGACACGTGGGCCAGGATCGAGAAGGCCCAGCAGGCGCAGGCGGGTTCCTGAGCGATGGATTCCCTTGGAGGCCGACTCGGGGGGAAGCCCTCGTGCACCGAATCCCTGCCAGCGCCGACTCGGGACCGATGGCGGCGGTCCGTCCCCCCTGTGACAGCCCGAGGTCCCAGACACGCCCTTGATGCCCCCAGGCCCTCACCGGCTACTCCGGCGCAACGCGTCCTCGCCCACCTGCCAGAAGGATGGCCGGCGACGACGTTCCGCGTTGGCAGTCGTCGCGGTCCCGAGTCGCTATTTCATTTGGTGGTCTCTCTTGTCCGCCTATCCATATATGCGAGCAACTTCCCACAATGCGGGCACGCTACAGCAATATGCTGCAATTGCTCTCCCGCTCGCTTTGCCAACCTCCGCCACGCTGGGGGATATTTGTTCAATCTGTTGACACCCCCAACGTATCTGGTCCTGAGCGTCGGCTCCAGTCTCATCAATTCCAGTTCGGGTTCTGCGATCTCTTCTGGCTTGTCGAGGCTCGGGTCCAGGCCTGCCACAATCCATGTTTCCGTCGCGCGGACCGCAGCAACCAGGCAGTGGCTTTCCTGGTTTGGATCGGCATTACGTTTAGTACTTCCGCCCCACAACCACCTCTCAAGAACCGCTTCCACGATTGACCCTCTTGCTGCTGCATCTGCATTGGTTGGGACTACTATATCCGGATAGGGTCGCGAATATTCTGCCACCCTGTCGCCATCCAACTGCACGATCAAGACGTCCAACGGCCTTTCGCCTTGAAATAACGGTTGAAACAGGCTCTGTGCCCTGACCGTCGCGGTGTTGTTTTCACACCACGACTTGACAAGCGTCCATCCGCCATCTCCGAAAAGCCCGGACGTAGCATCTTGCTCGGGTTGCACAGGTCGCACTTCAAGCGTGGGCGCACTATCGTGCCGGGCCAGCCATGCGTGCAAGTATTCCGTCATAACGACGACATCTGTGGGCCCTTCCGCAACGATGCCCACGACAATACGCGACTGTGTCATCCGAGCGCCCTGGCTATGCGGCCGTCCAGCCACAGTTGCGATAGGTTTCTTCCGCCTTTGGCCGTTACCCATTGGTCTTTGGTCATTCCCGCCGGCGGTTGCACTCTCTCAAACACAGTATGTCCATCGTCGTTGCGGCTTACAACAAACAGTCGCTGTTCGGGTTCGAATAGATCTATCGCGTCGAGTGCCGTCGGGTTGTGGCTGGTAAGAAACACCTGTCGTGGACGACCGTCATCACCGGTGTTGGCATCACCCGCAGCGGTGCCGTCACGACATGCAACTGTGACAATATGGCCAACTAACGCCCTCACCATAGATGGGTTCAGAGTACCATCAACATTGTCTAGCGCAAATACGGGAGGCGACCCGGGATGCGCGAGAATTGTGGCCACGAAGAGAAGAAACAATGTCCCTTCGCTGGCGTCGTAAGGAGACAGTGTGTTGCGATTGGTTTTCATGTACTTGTCTACTATGAAGATCGATTCTTCTTCCGGTGGCAGCACGCTGGGCAGAACGTCCGCTTTAGGTGGCCCAACACCAACGCGCTCTGCCCATCCGGGTTTCCAGATAATGTCCAGGATCTTGTTGATGTCCTCCGCCGTCGACGAGCTTGTGGCATGTTCCAAGACCTCCATGAATGCTTGTGGCAAGCGACTACCTGTCAGGCCGAGCGGCTCAAGTCCGCGATTGTCCGACACTAAACCTCGCATGACGGCCGTTTGAGGCGCATAGATAACATATTTAGCGACAGCGTTCAGGGCAGCTCTCGTCGTAGGAGTGACGTGGGCCACCGAAGCGTGAGTATCCCAGAGACCACGGTGAGGGTCAGCGTCGAAGGGATCAAGGGGTGTTATACGAGCGCGGGTCAAGCGGCGAGAAAACACCGTGACAGTATCTTCAGCCAAGACCTCGGAACGAAACTCGAGGTTAGATGAGCGGAGCTTTGTTCTTAGGGCGACAGTGTATTTTGCGGCGGAGATCGTTCCATCCAGTTGAATCGCAGTTGGCGTTGGTCGCTTCTTGAACGACGACTTGAAAATGCGAGCTGCGGAGAGTCTCACACCCTTACCGCTGAGAACATCTGCAGTGATTCCTCTGCCGAGGCAAGCGGCGTACAAACCAATGGCCTCAAGGAGGTTGGATTTTCCGGAGCCGTTAGCGCCTACAAGTAGATTCACGCGGCCGAATTCTAGCCGCGCATTGGCAATGGACTTGAAGTTCCGGATGTGTAGTGACGTAATCATCGCAGTCATGCTCTGACGGGTATTCTGTGGCGGAATCGTCGCGGTGAAGTGCGCGACGGCGGCACGTGGCAGGCGGGTCGCAAAAAGGGAGCGCCATCGTCTCTACCGAGAGCAGAGTACCATGCGCGGCGGGCATCCTCCAAGAGGCAGCGAACTCCTGAACGCTGCAACGGGGCCGCCGGCGCCCGGGATCGCTTGGGTGGATCGGGGGCGGCGAACAGGGGCGAGGGCGTTGCCGGGTGTCCGGGGTCGGGCGGGGTCGGCAGGGTTCGGTGGAGGCCTGCGAGGCCGACGTTTGCCGGACGGGAGCCGGAGGGCGGCACGCGGTCGCTCTGGGACCGATAGGGTGAGCGTCGTGAGGGATTCACTCGGTCGGTCGCCCGGGAGGCTTGGGGTTGCGGCAGCGGCGCCTCGGGTCGGCGGGCGCCGGGGGGATCGGAGTCGTGGGGGGTTGGGACCCGCGGCGGCTGTCTCGAAGCGCGTCAGGTGGAGGCGCCCGGGAAGGGGCAAGCCGGCGGCCGCAGTTTCGTTCGGCTTTCGCGGCCGCGACGGACGGCGGCCAGGATGGCTCCGGCTGGCGCTCGACAGGAGCATCAGCTCAACAGCCGGAACGGCGGGTACCGGTCCGTCGCCAGCAGCGCCATGTACGCCTGAACCCGCAACCCCCAGCGGAGCAGGCCGACCTCGAAGTCGAATATCCCGCGTGGATAGCGGCCCGTGAAGAGGATCGCGAACCAGGCGACCACGAGCAGCACCAGGGCCATCAGGGCGACCGGTATCAGCGCGACGTAGTGCGGGAACGCGAGCAGCCACTTGACGAGGGGAAGCCAGCGGTTGAGATCGCGCGAGGCGTCGGGGTAGTCGATGTCGAGATGGACGGCCTGCTCCTCGTCGGTCGAGGGGTACTCGTCACGGAGCAGGAAGAAGTAGGCGCTGACCCGGGTGGTGAAGCGCATCAGCTCGAGGTTCCAGTCGAACCACCACCGGGGGTACTTGCGCCGGAACACGATCAGGAGGAGCGCGGGCAGGAACACGAAGCCGCCGGCCGTGAGCGAGGCGGTCCAGAGCTCCAGCCCGACGGCGGCGTCCTCCCCGGTCCAGTCCAGGGCGTTGGTGGTCAGCAGGGCGGCAATCACCCCGATGGGGAGCATCAGGACGAGGCGAAACGCGGTGCTGGCCGGATCCAGGCCCTCTTCCGGGTAATCGATCTCCAGGCGGGCCGGATAGGCGGGCATCGGGGGCGGCGGCGTGTGCTCGTCAGCCATGGAGCCTCCTTCTCTGGGTTCGTACTACTCCGGCGCGCGGCGGCTATTCGGCGGCAAGCTCGTCGGTGCGGAAGTCGCCTCCGGCAGGCACCGAGGCCTGGAATCTCAGGCCACGGCGACCTCATCATCCCGCCACGCCGCAGCGCCACCGCCCGCCTCGTCTGTCGCCGACGGTTGCTCCTCCCGCAGACCGGCAGATACGCGAGCAGCACCGCGTCGGCTCGGGCAGGCGGGCGGCGCAGGTCGGCGATGGACGGTGTCGTTACCGCCCCGCCTCGTCTGTCGCCGACGGTTGCTCCTCCCGCAGGCGGCAGACGCGCGAGCAGCCCGGCGGCGGGTCGCGCTGGCGAGCGGCGCGGGTCCGCCTTGGGCGGTGTCATTCTCCCAGCGCGAAGGCTACGTAGGCGTCGCCGGACCTGGTGCCGATCTTGCCGCCGCCGGCCGCGATGACGACGTACTGCCGCCCGTCGACGGCGTAGGTGATGGGCGTGGCGTAGCCGGCCGCGGGCAGGCCCGTCTCCCAGAGCAGGGCGCCGTCGCGGGTGTCGAAGACCCGGAACCGCTCGTCGCGGGTGGCGCCGATGAAGATCAGCCCGCTCGCGGTCACCAGGGGGCCGCCGTAGGCCTCGGCCCCGGTGGGCGGCCGCCCGGCCGCGGACAGCGCGGGCCAGTCGCCGAGAGTGACCTTCCACAGAATCTCGCCCACATTCAGGTCGATGGCGTTCAGGGTCGCCCACGGCGGCTTGATGGCGGGGCGTCCCGCCTGATCGAGGAAGCGGCGGTACCCGGCGAAGACCCACTCGGACTCTCCGGCGCCGGCGCCGCGGCCGCCCGCCCGCGGGTCCGGCTCGTCGGTGTCGTAGAGGTACGCGAGCAGCGCAGCTCGTTCGCGCTCGGAGAGGTGCGCGTGCGAGGGCATGTAGCCCCGGCCCTCGTCGATGACGGCGCGCGTCTCTTCCCGGGTCAGGCGGCCCGGCAGGTCGTTTACCGGCGGGTAGATCCCCAGCTCGTCGCCGGCGCCGTCCACGCCGTGGCACTGCACGCAGTGCAGGCCGTAGACGCGGCGCCCCGCCCCCGCCGGCGTCCCCTGCTCCTCGGCCGGTATCTCGACCATCGCCCCGATCCAGGGCATGTCGTTCCCGTTGACGTACATGATTCCGGTGTCGGGGTCGACGGCGGCCCCGCCCCACTCGCCGCCGCCGTCGAGGCCGGGGAGGATGATGGTGCCCTCGCGGCTCGTGGGGACGAACTGCCCGTCGCTGCGCATCCGCCGCAGGCGGTCGAGCACGTAGCGGTGCGCCTCGGGCGAGATGTCGGTCACCTCGTCCTCGGTCATCCGCTGCCGGGTGAACGGCGGCGGCCGCACCGGCAGGGGCTGGGTGGGCCAGGCGACCTCGCCGGGGATGTCCGAGGGCGGGAACGGCCGCTCCTCTATCGGGTGGACCGGCTCGCCGGTCTCCCGGTCGAACACGAAGACGTGGGCCGACTTGGTGATCTGGGCCACCACGTCGCGCCGCCGGCCGTCGTCGACGATGGAGAGCAGGTTGGGGGGCGCCGGGAAGTCGCGGTCCCAGATGTCGTGGTGCACGGCCTGGAAGTGCCAGACGCGCTCGCCGGTGGCGGCGTCGAGGGCGAGCAGGGTGTTGGCGAAGAGGTTGGCGCCCACGCGGTCGCCCCCGTAGAAGTCGGGGGTCGCCGAGCCGGTGGGGACGAATACGAGGCCCCGCTCGTGGTCCACCGACATCCCCGCCCAGTTGTTGGCGGCGCCGACGCGGAGCCAGGCGCCGGGCGGCCAGGTGTCATGGCCGAGCTCGCCGGGATGCGGGATGGTGTGGAAGACCCACCGCACCTCGCCGGTGCGCACGTCGAAGGCGCGGATGTTCCCGGGGGCGGCGGGGTTCGTCTCGGCGTTCCGGGTCGGCAGGATGAGCAGGTCCCGGTAGACGACCCCCGGCGTGTTCGAGATGACGAACAGGTCCGACACGTCGCGGCCGGCGTCGAGCCCGTCGTGGAGGTCGATGCCGCCCCCGTCGCCGAACGTCTCGACGGGGACCCCGGTGTCGGCGTCGAGGGCGAACAGCTTCGAGCCGCCGCTGGCGAAGATGCGGCGGTCGTCGCCGTCGGCCCACCACGTCACTCCGCGGCTGACCCCGCCCCGCCGCACCGTCGCCCCGTGCGCGAAGGGGTCGAACTCCCAGCGCCGCTCGCCGGTGGCGGCGTCGAGCGCGAAGACCTTCGTCGCCGGCGACACGCCGTACAGCACCCCGTCGACCACGATGGGGCTGGTCTGCATCTGGGTGCGGTTGGTCTCGGTGTCGGCGTCGCCGGCGTTGTAGGTCCAGGCCACCTCGAGCCGCTCGACGTTGTCGCGCGTCATCTCGGTCAGCGTGGAGTACTGGCTGCTGCCCGGCCCCAGATAGACCGGCCAGTCGACGTCGCGGGGCGGCTGGGCGCCGGCCGACGCCGCGAGTCCGAGGGCCAGCGCCAGGGCGGCGCAGTTGCGAAGGGACGACGGTGTTTCGACCATGCTGCGACTCCGCGAGCCATGAATGGGGAACTGCATTGGGTGACGGCGGGCCGTCCGGCACGACGTCCAACTGCCGGCTTTCTCGCGAGCGGTTATCGGCAAGCGGCTCGCCGTGAACTCGCCGCAGCGTCCGCCTTCTTGAGGCTGGCCCGTGGTAGGCCTCGCGAGCTTCGCTCTTGGCTGTCGATCGACGCATGTTGTCGCTGTGAAGCTCCTGGATTGTAAACACCAAGAGCTCTCATTGGCAACATCGCACGCGGGTATTGTCAGCTTGTGCGCACGAAGCGGCCAATGCTCGCGCAGGAGTCTGCCCCGCGGAATGGCGCCGCCTCCTCGAAGGAGGCGCCGACCCCCTGGAGAGCTGGTTGGGCGGAATCGGAGGCCGCAGCGCGGCCTTGCCGACGCGTTCGGAGTTGCGCTGGCGGGAGACTCTGCGGCGCGATTGCCGGAACGCCACGCGGACGGCCGGTCGGCCGGGTTTGCCACCGGGCCGACATTGGTGGACGATGTAGCGCATGTCGACACGCGTCAACCGCCGGATTGTGCTCAACGCCCGCCCCGACGGGTTCCCCACCGAGGCCGACTTCCGCATGGTCGAGGGGCCGGCGCCGGAGCCCGGCGCGGGGGAGATGCTCGTCCGCACCATCTACCTCTCGCTCGACCCCTACATGCGGGGGCGCATGAACGCGGGGCCGTCCTACGCGGCGCCGGTCGAGCTGGGCGACGTGATGACCGGGGGGACGGTGGGGCAGGTGGTGGCGTCGCGCCACGACGGGTTCGCCGAGGGCGACCTCGTGCTCGCCGGAGCCGGGTGGCAGGAGTACGGTCTGTCCGACGGTCGCGGCGTCCGCAAGCTGGACCCCGGGGCGGCGCCCGTCTCGACCGCCCTCGGGGTGCTCGGCATGCCGGGGCTCACCGCCTACGTCGGCCTCCTCGAGGTCGGCGGGCTGAAGGCCGGCGACGTGGTCGTCGTGTCGGCCGCCTCCGGGGCGGTGGGCGCGGTGGCGGGGCAGATTGCGAAGATCAGGGGGCACCGGGTGGTGGGTGTCGCCGGGGCGCGGAAGAAGTGCGACTACGTCGTGGACGAGCTGGGCTTCGACGCGTGCGTCAGCCACCACAGCGACACCCTGGCCGGCGACCTGAAGGCGGCCTGCCCGGACGGCGTCGATCTGTACTTCGAGAACGTGGGGGGCAAGGTGTTCGACGCGCTGGTGCCCCTGCTCAATACGTTCGCGCGGGTGCCGGTGTGCGGGCGCATCGCCAGCTACAACGCGACGTCGCTGCCGGAGGGGCCCGACCGCGTTCCCCAGCTCATGGGGCTCGCGCTGGTCCGGCGCCTGACGATCCGCGGGTTCATCGTCTTCGACCACGCGCACCTCGAGCCCGACTTCCTGCGGGACGTGGGCGGCTGGATACGCTCGGGCGCGCTGAAGTACCGCGAGCACGTCGTCGAGGGGCTCGACAACGCGGTCGGGGCGTTCCTGGGCCTGCTGCGGGGCGAGAACTTCGGCAAGCTCCTGGTCCGGGTGTCCGATGACCCGACGCGGTGAGATGACCGAGAGCCCTTCCCGGCGGTTTCCCGACGCCCTGGTCCTCATCGGCGGGCTGATCCTGCTCGCCCAGGCCGCGACCTACGTGCTCCCGGCCGGCGCGTTCGAGCGCGAGGGCCGGCAGGTCATCCGCGGCAGCTACCACGCCGTGGAGGCCGAGCCGCTGCCGCTCTTGACGTTCCTGACCGCCGTGCCGGCGGGTCTGGCCGACGCCGCGGACATCATCTTCTTCATCCTCATCGTCGGCGGGGTGTTCGGCGTGCTGCGCGCCACCGGGGCCATCGACGCCCTCATCGGGCTGGCCATCGCACGCCTCGGCGGCAGTCCGGTGCTGCTCGTGGGGGGCATGGTCACCCTGTTCGCGTTCGGGTCGTCGACGGTCGGCATGGCGGAGGAGTACATGCCGTTCGTCCCCCTTCTCGTCACGATGTGCCTCGCCCTCCGCATGGACGCGGTGGTGGCCCTGGCCATCGTCTACGTCGGGGCCGGGGTCGGCTACGCCTGCGCCGCCCTCAACCCGTTCACGGTGCTCATCGCGCAGGACATCGCCGGGCTCGAGCTGACGTCCGGGCAGGCGGTGCGCTGGCTGCTGATGGCCGTGTGCCTCGCGGTCGGCGTCGACCACATCCTGCGCTATGCGCGCCGGCTGCGTTCGGATCCGTCGCGGAGCCTGGTGAACGACGTCTCCTACGCCGGCGGGTTCGAGATGCCGGCCGACGTCAGGCTGACCCCGGCGCGGGCCGGGGTGGTGGCGGTGTTCGTGGCCGGGGTGGTGCTCTTCGTCTACGGCGTCAGCGCCCGCGGGTGGTACCTCACCGAGCTGACCGCGGTGTTCCTGGGCATCGCCCTCGCCGCCGCCGCGGTCGCGCGCGTCGCCCCGAGCCGGGCGGCGGCGGCGTTCCAGGCCGGCGCGGGCGAGCTCGTCGCCACCGCCGTCATCGTCGGGTTCGCCCGCACGATACAGGTCGTGCTGACCGAGGGCCAGGTCATCGACACCATCATCAACGGCCTCGCGACGCCGCTCCAGGCCCTGCCCGGCCAGGCCGCGGCCGTCGGCATGCTCGCGGTCCAGACCATGTGCAACCTGTTCATTCCGTCGGGCTCCGGGCAGGCCTACGTCACCATGCCGATCATGGCCCCCCTCGCCGACCTCACCGGGCTGAGCCGGCAGACGGCGGTGCTCGCCTACCAGTTCGGCGACGGGTTCACGAACATGGTGGTGCCCACCAACCCCCTGCTGATGGGGATGCTGGCCCTCGCCCGGATCCCCTATCAGCGCTGGTTGAAGTTCGTCGGCCCGCTCCTCCTGAAGCTGTACCTGGTGGCGATAGCAGCGCTGATGCTCGCGGTGTGGTTGGGGTACTGACGGCTTCCGCACCGGTGTCGGCCGCGCCGCGGTGGCGTTCCCGTCGGCCGCCTGCGTGCTCGATTTACGCGTCCGCGGCCGATACCCGTTACAATGCGCAGTGGTGCCGGTGGTCCCGGCATGGGGAGAGCTTCATGAGCACGAGCAGCCGGTTCTTCGGCATCCTTCCGGTGGTGGCGGTCGCGGTGATGGCGGGGTGCGGAGCGCCCGGCGAGCCGGGCGGAGACGCGGCGAGCGGAGGTCCGGCCGCCGTGTTCGACGCCCGGCCCGGCACGATTCAGCTCGTGGCCGACCCCGCCGAGCTGCCCGAGCTGGCCATGCGGACCCTCGACGGCCGGACCATCACCAGCGAGGACCTGAGGGGGAAGGTCACCCTCGTCAACTTCTGGGCGACGTGGTGCGGTCCCTGCCGGGCCGAGATCCCCGACCTCATCCGGCTGCAGGAGCGCTATCCCGACCAGCTGCAGGTCATCGGCGTGTCGGAGGACGAGGGGCCGGTGCAGGTCGTCGAGAGCTTCGCGGCCCAGTTCGGCATCAACTACCCCATCGTGATGACCACGCCCGAGCTCGACCGGGCGTTCCCCGGGGTGATGGCCCTGCCCACCTCGTTCATCGTCGATCCCGAGCTCAGGGTCGTGCAGACCCATGTCGGGCTCGTCAATCCGGGAATCCTCGAGCAGGAGGCCCGTTTCCTCGCCGCCATCGACCCCGACATCACCGTCGACCTCGTCGAGGAGGACCGCCACGGCCGCCTCGTCAACGCCGCCCACGCGACGGAGATCCCGGGCCTCGACCTGACCGTGCTGACCCCCGAACAGCGGGTCACCGCGCTGCAGCGGCTGAACGAGGAGGGCTGCACCTGCGGGTGCCAGCTGACCCTCGCCCAGTGCCGCATCAACGACTCCGCCTGCGGGTTCAGCCTGCCCATCGCGGAGGCGCTCGTCGCGGAGATCGCCGCGTCCTGAGCGGGCCGGCCAAAGCGGGACAACGCTCTTGCCGCCGGGTCGGAGGCAGCCCGACCAGGACGGCAATCCGGCCAACGCCCGGGCGCCCTGGCGGCCGCGTCGGCTGCTACTCCAGATCCGCCAGTTGGCGCAGCTTGTCCTTGACCTCCGCGAGCAACGGCGAGGGAACGGGGCGGAGCCGCTGCCGAAAACGTCGGTTGTCTATGGCTCGGCTCTGGTCGATCATGATCTCGCAGTCGCTGGAGTTTCCGGCGGTTCCGGCCGGCAGCGGTACGCGCAGCACGTTCACCCCCACTCTCCGCGTCGTGCACGGCAGGACCCAGGTCGACGGGTGCCCTACCGCGTTGAGCAGGTCAGACTGGACCACGAGGACAGGGCGTGGCTTCCCGGGTTCGGTGCCGACTCGCGGGCTGAGATCCGCCACATAGAGCCAGCCGTGGCGAGGAGTCACTTGTCGAGACCCTCGGCCGCCAGGTGATCGAGGTCGGCCAGATCGTCGGCCAACGGCTCCCGGGTCGCGTGCGAGGCGTCTCGGTAGGCCTGCCGGAGCTCGTCACGATCCGTCGTCGATGCCAGGAGACGCAAGGCGCGCCGGACTACCGCCACGTTGGTCTTCGCTCCGACGCGGGGCTTCAAGCGTTCGATGAGCGCGACCTCCGCGGCCGGCAGGGTGATACTCGAGCGAGCATTCACTTTCATGCTTCTGAAATATCACCAGCCGCTGCACGCGTCAACACTCCCGCATGCGGCGACCGAATCGGAGCCGACCGGCTGCGGGGCCGTCAGAGGGGTCTGCACCCGGCTGCGGGAGTGTTCGATCCCTGGTGGCGCCGGCGTACTCTGGCGGGGCACCGGCGCGTCCCGATTGATCCGCCCGCGATGCTACCGATGCGACGGCTCGATCACGAACCGGCGTTGGCGACGACGGCGGCGCCGAGGGTCGAGATGGCCTCGGCGAGCATGTCGGACAGCCCGTCGAGCGATCCGTCGACCTTGACCGACTCCACGAACGCGCCGTCCGAGACCTGCAGCAGCCGGGCGGTGAGGCGAAGCTGTCCGCCGACGTGCTGGTAGCCGCCGGTGACGAGCCAGTCGGCGCCGCGCCCGGCGGCGACGGACAGGGCGGCGGGCCCGTCGGTGGCGGCGGTGTCGAGGGCAAGGAGCGCGAGGCCCGGGAGCCCGCCCAGCCGCCCGGCGATCTCCGCCGCGATGGTGTCGCTGATGGCGTCGTCGGCGGGGTTGCGCGAGATGTTGGCGAACGGCGAGACGGCGACCTGGACGGCGGCCCGCGCAGGCCGGGCGGGGACCGGATCGGGCACGGCGCCGGCGCGCGGGCCGGCGGCGGGCGCAGCCGCGGCCATCCGGGGTGCGGTCGCCGCCGGCATGTGCCCGGCGAGCTCGGACCGCAGCGCCGCGATCAGGCGGCTGGTCAGGGCGTCGCGGCCGGCGACGGTGCCGTCCACCCGGACCGATCCGAGCAGCTCGCCGGTGGCCACGTCGAGCACCCGTCCCGTGACCCGGAGCTGCTCGCCGACGCGCTGATAGCCGCCCCCGGCCAGCCAGGTGGCCTCGCTGGCCATCGCCCGCTGGATCGCGTTCGACTCGTCGCCGGGCGCCAGCAGCACGACCCGCATGCCGGCGGCTCTCTCGAGCGCGATACGGAGCACGGCCCGCATCTCCTCGCCGATGACGTCGTCGGCGGGGTTGCGCGACACGTTGCGGAAGGGGAGGAGGGCCACCACCGGCGCGACCGCGGGCGAGGCGTCCGCCCGGGCGGGCCTCGCGGCCGGCGCGGCGCCGGTGCGGGCGGGCCTGGCGTCCGCCGGCCTCGCGTCCGCGCGGGCGGGCCTGCCGGCCGGGGCCGAAGTGAGTGCGTCGACGCCGGCGGCGCGGCCCTCGGGCCGGCCGGGACGCCGCGGTGGCCGGCCGCCGGCCGCCGCTCGAGCGGCGGCCATCGCAGGGGCGTCAGGCCGCACCGAGGTCGCATCGGGCCGCCCCTGTCCGCCCGGGCGCCGGCCTGCGGCGCCGGCCCGAGTACCCGGCGCCATCGCGTTGCCGGCGGCGGCGTTGCCGGCAACGCGTCCGCCCGCGAGGCTCGGCCCTCCCGGTTCGGCGCGGGCCATCCGACCCGCGGGCCCGCCCGCCGACGGACCCGGCCTCGCCGCCGCATCGCGGCGGGCGGCCGCCGCCGGCTCCGCCTCGCCGCTTTGCAGGGCGGCAATCTGACGGCGGATGGCCGCGATCTGCTCTTCACGCGACAGCCCCGGGTCGAGCTCGAAGGGAGCGCGCCGGGGCTGCGAGGATGACGCCGGGGTGGCCGCCGGCCTGTCCGGCGGCGGGGTCTCGCGGGGGGCGGTGACCGCCGGCCTGTCTGGCGGAGGGGTCTCGCGGGCCGCCGCCCTTTGCGGCTCGGCGGCCGGGGCTCCGGCCGCGGGAACGGCGCCCCCGCCGTCCCTCGGCGTCGCCGCCACCGGGGTCGCTCTCTCCTCCGCCCGGGGCGCGGCGGCGGAATCCGCGGCGGCGTTCCCGGGGCCGCGGTCGGGGGAGGCGTCGACGTCGGCCCGCGCCATCGCGGGAGCTCCTTCGGCAATCTGCACCGCCATGCCGTCGATGACCGCATCGAGGGCCGAGATGCTCACCAGCTCGCCTTCCGAGAGGCCGCTGCGCACCAGCACCGACTCGGTTGTCGATCGCAGGATCTCGATCTGACGGAAGCGCAGCCGGCCGTCGTCGTCGACAATCAGGACCTGGTCGCGGCCGTTCAGGGCCGCCCAGGGCAGCACGACGACGTCGTCGACGCGCCGCCCGGCAATCTCCGCCTCGACGAACATCCCAACCGCCAGGGGCGGGCGCGACGGGTCGGAGCCGGGCGCATAGGGGTCGTCGACCTCGGCCACGACGTGCACCATCCGGCTCACGGCGTCGATCTCGCCTTCCGTCCGGGCGATCCGTCCCTGCCACATGAACCGCCGTCCCGCGAAGTCGGCCGACAGGACGACGGCGGGGCCGGCCTGCTGCTGCGTCCCCCGGTACGACATCGGCACGTCGACGTAGGCCAGCTCCTCGTCGGGCAGCGGCAGCCGGACCTCGGCCGAGTCCACCGCGTAGATCCGGCCGACCGCCGTTCCCCGGTTCACGAACTGCCCGACGTCGACGTCCTTGCTCTGGACCCGGCCCGCGTAGGGGGCCCGCACCTGGGCGCGCTCGAGGTCGCGCCTCGCGCGGTCGATCGCCGCCTCGGCGGAGGCCACCGCGGCCCGGGCGTCCTCGACCTGCGGCTCCCGCAGGGTCAGGGCATTGGCGTTCCCGCCGCCGAGCTCCTCCCACTCGCGCCGGGCCACCTCCGCTTCCGCCTCTTCCTGGGCGAGCCGCAGCCGGGCCTGCGCGAGCTGCGACTGCCCGGCGATCAGCGCCTGCCGGTAGTCGTAGGTGTCGATCTCCAGGAGGACGTCGCCCTCCTCGAAGAACCCGCCGACCGCGAAGGCCGGCGAGACGTTGATCACCGTGCCGGCAATCTCCGGCACGAGCTGGCTGGCCGTGCGCGGCTGTACCGTGCCCTGGCTGGTCACGGTGAGATCGACGCTCTCGAACGCGACCCGCTGCACCCGAACCGACGGCGGGGCCACGATCGGGGTCTGGGTCTCGACCGGCGGGCGGTTGATCCACATGACGTAGGCGCCCGTGAGGGCAATGCCCAGGACGAGGGGCGGAAGGAGCGCCTTGAGAAGCCGATTGAGCATTGGTGACATCGGTATATGCACCTCTGAGACGAGGTGACGCCCCGCGCAGCGAGGCGCCGTCGCGCGTTCAGTCGCCGGAGCCGGGAATGGCCGGCGCCTGATCGAACCCGCCGCCGAGCGCGAGATACAGGTCCACCCGGTTCTCGAGCCGCTGCCGCCGGGCTGCGATGAGGTCCCCTTCCGCCTGCAGCGCGAGCCGCTGCGATTCGAGGACGGTGATGTAGTCGTCGAGTCCCGTCCGGTAGCGGTCGTCGGCGATGATCTCCGCCGCCCGGGACTGCTCGGCCGAGATCGCGAGGTAGCGTTCCCGTTCGACGAGGTACTCCTCGGCCGCCAGCGCCGTCTCCACCTCCGAGAACGCCTGGAGGGTGGTGTTGGCGTATATGGCCAGCTCTTCGGCCGCGCGGGCGTCGGCGCGGTCGACGGCGGCGCGCAGGCGCCCCCCCTGCAGCAGGGGCTGGATGACGTTGCCGAGCAGGGTCCAGACGCCGAAGTCGCGCTTGACGAGGTCCTCCAGGGCGCCGGTGGCGGTGCCGGTGTTCGCGGTCAGGCTGAACCGCGGGTACAGGTCCCGTCGCGCCACCTGCAGGCGCTCCCGGGCCGCGGCGATGCGGCGCTCGGCCGCCACCACGTCGGGGCGCCGCCGCACGAGCTCGGCCGGCAGCCCGCCGGGGATGACCGCGGGCGCGTCGGGCAGGGCCGACGGGATCGCGATCGAGGCCGAGGCGTACCGGCCCAGCAGCACTTCCAGCTGCCGGATGGCGGCGTCGAACTGCTGGCCGCGCTGCTCGCGGAGGGCCTCGGCGGTGGCAAGGTTCGAGAGGGCCAGGCGCACGTCGAGGGCCGGCCGGAGGCCCTGCTCGAACCGCTCGCGGACCTGCTCGGACGAAGACCGGAAGCTGGCCACCGACGCCTCGGCCAGCATCAGCTGCTGGCGCGCCTCGGCCACCGCGAACCACGCCTTCGTCGTCTGGCCGGCCAGCGACAGCTGGGCCGCCCGCAGGTCCGCGGCCCGCGACTGCAGGTCGGCGAGCGCGGCCCGGGCCCCCGCCCGCAGCCGCCCCCACAGGTCCGCCTCCCAGGTGAGGTCGAGCGAGACCCCGAAGTTCGTGAACACCGTGCTGAGCACGCGGTCCTCGGCCCCGGGAATGGGGAACCCGATGAAGTTCTGCTTTCTCTTGGATCCGTTCAGGCCGACCTGCAGCTGGGGCTGGAGGTCGGCCCCGGCGACGCGGGAGTCGGCCAGCGCCTGCTCGAGCCGGGCCGCCGCCGCCTGCAGGTCGTAGTTCTGCCGGAGCGACGACTCGACGACGTCGTCGAGGGCGGGGTCGCCGAAGTCGGTCCACCACGCCAGCGCGGGGCGGCCGCCGGTGTCGCCGCGCGCGGTCCACGCCGTGGGGACCCCGGCGTCGAGCGCCGGATGGTCCGCGAGGGGAGCCGTGGCGCACCCCGCCGTGAGCAGAAGCAGGCCGGCGAGGCTGCGCGCGTTGCCGAGGAAATGTGCTCTGGTCTCTGACGCCATGATGGTCAAGCAGGGTACCGCCGACAGGAAGGCCGCCGAATTCCCCCCTTGAAATCATACGCCTTGAGGCGCGGGAAGTTCAAAGCGGTCCGGCGAACCGGCTCGCGCCGGCGGCGACCGGGGGGGCGGAACCGCCGGTCAGGGACGAAGAATCAGTTGAATCCTGACCGCGACCCCGGTATTCTTCAACCCCGTAGCTGTTCGGCGAGCGGCTGGGCGGTGCGCGTCGCGCTGCCGCCTGCGGCGAGCCCCCCGATGCCCGAGAGCCGGGGCGGCGCGCCGCGGTGGTGGGTAGCGGCTTGCGCACCGGCACATGGATCCGCTGTGCATCGGTGGCCGACGCCACCGTCCATGAACGGGTCACATCACGAGGGCGTAATCATGGAGCTGTTTCAAGTCGGGACCGATCCCTGGGGACAAGAGATCATCATCCGGCTCGCGTGGGGGTTGCTGACCCTGTCGTTCTGGGCCGGTATCGGGTTCGTCGTGTTTCACGCGGTGTACGCGGTGGTGTGGAAGCCGCGGGTCGAGCCCGAGGGAGCGGCGGCCGCGGCCGACCCGGCCATTCCCGAGAAGATCGTGCGGCACACCGGCGCCGCCCGCATGTTCCACTGGGTGATGGCGGCGTCCATGCTCGCGCTCCTCGTCACCGGCTTCTTCCCCATCGTGGGGCTCGAGTTCAGCTGGCTGACGATCCACTGGGTGTCGGGCCTGATCCTGATTCTGTGCATCATCTACCACATCGTGCACGCCACCTTCTTCCTCGACTTCTGGTCGATCTGGATCCTGCCGCAGGACCTGAAAGAGGCGGTCCGGAGGACGCAGCGCCAGCTCGGGGCCACCGTCGACATCGACAAGCACGGCAAGTACCCGCTCGATCACAAGCTCTACCATTTCGCCGTGACCATCTTCGGCCTCGTGGTCTCGGTCAGCGGGCTGCTGATGATGTTCAGGATCGACAATCCGATCGTGCCGATGAACGAGTTCTTCTTCGAAGGCGCGGCCATGGGGAACGATCAGGCCTGGGGCATCGTCTACGCCACGCACGGCTTCTCGGCGGTGCTGTTCGTGATGCTGACCATCACCCACATCTACTTCGCCATCCGACCCGAGAAGCTGTGGATCACGAAGTCGATGATCTTCGGGACGGTGACCCGCGACGACTACCTGGCGCATCACAGCCCGAAGCGGTGGGACGTCACCCCGCCCAAGCCCAAGGCCAAGCCTCCGGCCCCGGCCCCGGCGGCAGCAGCGCCGCCGCCGGCAGCGCCGCCGCCGGCTCAGGGCGCAGGTCAACCGGCGTCGTAGAAGTCTGTGCCGTGGAACGGGGCAGACTCCCGCAGGATTGGACGGGCGAGCAGCGCCGCGGGGCGGCGATGCAAGGGCGAGGGAGCCGCAGGTGGCAGACGACACAGCGACGGAGGGCTTGAGAGCGCGCATCGACGTGCTCGAGGGAGGCTACGAGTACTTCCTCAGCTATGCCGCGAAGGGCTACAAGGGCGAGCCGGGCGCCGGCGACGGCGAGCTGCGGCGCTGCCTCGCCGGCATGGAGCAGGCGCTCGACGGGCTCGGCCCGTTCCTCGCGTCGATCGTCCGCGAGCGGGGCCTCGAGCCGGCCCCGGCGTACGACGGGTTCATCGAGGTGCTCGCGGGTGACGCCGAGCGGGCCGGCAAGGTGCTCGGGCTCGTCCGGGCCCAGCCCGGCATCAGCAGCCAGGTCATCGACAACCTGAACGGGTCGCTCCACCTGCGGGCACTGCTCACCGACTTGTTCCTCATCGACGAGATCCTCCGCCCGCGCGCGTCCGAGGCGATACCGGCGGCGGCCCTGGCCAACGAGAAGCCGCCGCCGGAGCCCGCTTCGACCTGATTTCGCGGGTTCCGGTTCGGGCCGCAATCGAGGCAAGGCGCGGCAGCGTGCGGGGCACGGCATCGGGGAGAACGAAGATGACCCATCGCACTTGTGCGGCGCCTGTGGCGGCGTGGGTGGCGGTGATCGCGATCGGGTGGACGGGCCCGGCGCCTGCCTCGGGGCAGCAGGGCACGGCCGGGAGCGGGGACGATGCGGCGTCGACATGGACACTGCCGCGCCTGCCCGACGGCCAGCCCAACCTCCAGGGCTACTGGACGACCCAGACCTTCACGCCCCTCGAGCGGCCCGAGTACCTGGGCGACAAGGCGTTCTTCACCGAGGAGGAGGCGGCGGCCCTGCACGCGCAGCTGACGGCCGAGGGCGTCGACCCGTCGGCGCGCGACGCGGTCAACATCGAGGACGCGGAGGCGAGAGAGCGGAGGCTGTACCAGGTCAACCGCGATCCGTCCTACGTCCACTACGACAACCAGATCTGGCTCCGGACGCCGGTGCCCAAGGGGCTGTCGACGCGGCGCACCTCGCTCATCGTCGATCCGCCGAACGGGAGGTTTCCGCCCCTGACGCCCGAGGCGGCGGAGAAGCTGGCCGCCGAGGCGGAAGCGAGGCGGCTTCCCAGCGCATTCGACAGCCACGAGACGCGGCCGTTCCCCGAGCGTTGCATCGTCTGGGCGCACGAGGGCCCGCCGAACCTGCCGCCGGCCTACAACGACATCCACCAGATCTTCCAGACACCCGACTACGTGGTGGTGTTCACCGAGCTGAACACCAACCCACCTCGCATCATTCCGATCGACGGGCGCCCGCACGTCTCCGAGAAGATCCGCCACTTTGCGGGCGATTCCCGCGGCCGGTGGGAGGGCGACACGCTGGTCGTCGAGACGACGAACTACAACGCGCGGCGGCGCTTCCGCGGGTCGACCGACGCCCTGCACGTGGTCGAGCGGTTCACGCGCATCGCGGCGGACGAGATCCGCTACGAGTTCACGGTCGACGATCCGAACACCTGGACGCGCCCGTGGAGCGTGGAGCTGCCCATGATGACGACCGAGGGGCCGATGTACGAGTACGCCTGCCACGAGGGCAACCACGACATCCGGCACATCCTCGAGATCTACCGGAACCTGGAGAGGCAGGCGGCGGAGGCCGAGGCGGAGGAGCCGGCGTCGAGGTAGGCGTCTGCGCGGTGGAACGGCGCGGGCTCCCACCGGGAGGCGCTGTCGTCCACTGGAGGAGCTGCCTCCCTGCTCCCTCGCTGAGAGACGCAGACTTCCCGGAGAGGGTTGGGCTGGCGGTGCCGGAAGGGCGGCGGTAGTGTCGCAAGCGGACGAACAGCGGGCAAGGGGCGAAGGATGACGATGCGGACGGCATTGACGGCGGGGCTGCTGGTCGCCGCCACGGGGTTCCCGCTCGCGGCAGCGGGCGAGCAGCGGGCGGGGACACGCAGACCCGAGCCGCAGGTCGAGTTCGTCCAGACCGTCGGCTGCGTCGAGCGCCGGACCCGGGAGGACACCACATGGTGGCTGACCCGCGCCGCCGAGCCGACGGAGACGCGGGCCGGCGTCTTCAACGAGGTCCAGGTCGGCGAGGCGCGCGAGACCGCGCTCGGCGACGGCGAGTTCCGCCTCATAGGCTTCGCCGACTTCGTGACCCCCGAGGGCCTGCTGAACTTCGGCGACCGCGCCCTCTTCACCGACCCCGATCAGATCAACGCCAGCGGCGAGCTGCGGCCCGGCCGCACGGTGCTCGTCAAGGGCCTTCTGATCGAGACGGACGGCGAGTCGCGCATCAACCTCACGTCGGTGGTCGGCCTCACGGACAGCTGCGACTGACCAGGCCCCGGCGACCGGGTCTCGGTGGTGGCGATGCCGCAGCCCGGCGTCTACATCGACTTCAACGTCGGACCACGACCGGGTGCGCCGTGCGGTCGAGGGCATGTCGGGTCTGGGCGTCCCCCCGATGGGCGGGGAACTGATCCAGTTCGAGATCCTGCAGGAGACGAGACGCCGGACCGCGGCCGTGCTGCACGGCGTCGAGTCCATCCTCGAGGGCATGCGGCGGGTGGAGGGCCCCAAGGCGTTGGTGTGGATCTCCGGCGGCCTCGTGACCGCCGGAGAGGAGCTGGGCCTGAAGAAGATCGCGGACCTCGCCGCGGCCTCGCGCACGACTCTGTACGTGTTCATGCTCGACGAGCTGCTCGTCGACGGGTCCCGGGCGGTGTCGGGGGCATTGCCGGATGCCTTCGTGGTGGAAGGCTCGCCCATGCGAGGGGGAGGACCTGGCGGAGTCGGGGAGCCGGGAGATGTGGGGCTGCGGCTGGGCCCGCCGAACCGCCGGGTGCAGGAGCAGGGCCTGATGGCGGCGGCGTCGATGACCGGCGGCAGCCTCATGCGCACCTACTACGAGGTCGACGTGGTGGACGGCGCGGGCGGGCCGGTCCTCGCGCGGGGCCGGCCGTGCTGACGGGTCCGGACGGTACCCGGCGCCGCGGGGCCACGGCCGTCGTCGCGGTGCCCCACCTGCCGCCGGGGCGCTACGTGGCGCGCGCCCGCGTGATGCACGACGCCGCCGAGATGGCCCGGGTGCGCCGGCCGTTCCGGATCGTGTCGCAGCCCGTTCCCTAGCACCCCGGACGATGACCCGCACCGACGGCCGGCCCCTTCGCCGGTCGACGGGGACGGGCGAGGCCGCCCCGGAACCGTGACCTGACAGTCGCGTCGCGGCTAGAGCGCATGCCCCCGGATTCAGGGCGAGAACCACGGGTTCTCACGTAACGAAGTCGCCCGCGGTTCGTTCCCCGCGAGGTGCAGCTCGGCCCCGGGGCGGCCGCGTGGGCTCTATGGTTATCGCAGCTCGGGGAGTGGTCCGATCAACGGACGCCCCTCGGCGACAGCGGCGCCCGCCAGCGCCCGGTCGAGCGTGGAGAGCGGCGCGTCGGCTCGCAGGGCCAGCTCGAGGTAGAGCGCGTCGTAGATCGTCAGCCGGTGTCTCCTCGCCAACGCGAGCGCTGTCCCGAGATTCGGCTCTGTGTCCGTCCGTATCGGCAGCTCGCCGACCCGGCTGAGGCCGTCATCGAGCCCTGCGGGGCCCACGCGTCCCCGCCGTTCCGCGACGACCAGCACGTTGCGCACCTCCAGGTGCCAGAGCTCGGGCACCAGGGCGAAGTCGGTCGCGAGGCGCGACATCGCCGCGTTCGCGACAGGGTCGTCCTCGTCTTCGAGGAGCCATGCGCCAGCGATGGACGCGTCGAGTACGAAGCGGCTCACCGGCGGTGGCCCTCATGCCGCGACGCGAGAATCTCGTCCCTGGTCATGCCGGTACGAGGCCGCTGCCGCCGCCACGCGCGGAAGCGCTCCACGGCGTCTCTCTGTGAGGCACGCTCCTGGTCGACCGGCGGAACCAGATACGCGACCGTCTTCCCGTGGCGGGTGATCGCCAGCGGCTCGCCGTGCTCGACGACGCGCAGCAGCTCCGCGAAGCGCGACTTGGCCTCGGTCGTCGGTACTTCACGCATGGGCCATCCCCAGAGATAATCTGGTCATTCTGCCCGGTCAGAATAACACGACCGCCGATTGTTCCTTGAGGAGTCTATTCATGCTGGCCTCCGCGGCCGTGCGCTCGCGCTCCAGGTTCTTCAGCTTCTGGACGGCCTCCGCGACATCGATACGCTCTTCCGACTGGGATTCGTCGCTGAAGTTCCGCGGAGCGATTCCCCAGAGAAAAAGGTACGGATTGCTGATTACCGGTACTGCTTCGGGTTCATTCGGTTTCGATCTCGAAGAACCTTCCGGCGATGACCGCTTGCCGGAAATGTCTCCCGTCGGGCCCGCCGTCAAGCGGACCATATCGATCCTGGAGGCCGCGGTCGGAACCGACGACGAGGTATTGCTGGATACGGTATCCGACGCCCACCCGCGCGCCCTCGGCGCGATCCAGACGTTCCTGAAGAAGATGGCGGTCCGGGAGGCGACTTGTGCGCTTGAATTCAAGGGCCGTACGCTTCGTTTTTCGGACGTGGGCGAAGTCCGCCGAGTTGAGAGGCGGCTGGGCAGCGATCATGTCCTGGATGAAGAGCAGCAGATGACGGGTCGCTTTCTGGGAGTCTTGCCATCTAAACGCCGGTTCGAGTTCCGGAACGAGGATACGGGCAGGGTGGTTTCCGGCAGGATCGACGCTGCGGTGAAGGACGCCGGCGCGATAAATCAAGTCCTGAATCGTCCCACGAGAATCACCGTGGTTGCGAGACGAGTGGGCAACGCCGGCAGCCGCTACGTGCTCCTGGCCTACGAGCTTGCCGGGGATTGAGAGCGGGTTCCGCGCCGTGTCGGTGGTCGGCTATTCGGGCCGGAGCCCGCCGACTCGGGCCGGAGCCCGCCGACTCGGGCCGGAGCCCGCCGACTCGGGCCGGAGCCCGCCGACTCGGGCCGGAGCCCGCCGACGACGTGGCCGCCGTGCGCCGACGGCTACGGCGGCGAGGTGTCCGACGCCAGCTCCAGGAAGCGGCAGAAGGGATTGGCCAGGCGCATCTGCTCCGGGGTGCGGCAGGGCGGCGTCAGGAGAGCGGGGCTGGCGACGATGGCGGCGATGCAGCGGGCGCGGGAGGTGGCGACGTTGAGGCGGTGGAGGCTGTAGAGGAACTCCATGCCGCGTGGCGCCTCGTCGGCGGTCGAGGTGGCCATGGAAAACAGCACGATGGGCGCCTCCTGCCCCTGGAACTTGTCGACGGTGCCGACCCGGGCGCCGTCGGGCAGCCTCGCCCGGAGGGTCGCGACGTGCGCGTTGTAGGGCGCCACGACGAGGACGTCCTCGAGCGTCAGCCGCTTCGGGACGCCCCGCCGGTCGACCCAGGCGGTGCCGGCATCGAGCAGCTCCCGGATCAGCGCCCCGATGCGATCCGCCTCCTCTTCAGAGGCGTGCGTGTTGCCGGCGTGCTCCACCGGCAGGAAGCGCAGGCCGTGTCCGGTCAACGGACCCGGCCCGACCACCGTCTGCCGGTCTAGGCTCTCCCGCGCGAGGAGCCGCCCCTCATAGAACTGCTCCGAGGTGAAGGCGCAGACGTCGGGGTGCATGCGCCACGTGTGGTCGAGGAAGACGCCGCGAGCCGGGTCGACGGTCGCCGATTCGCCGAGGAGGTGGCCGAGGGCCGAGATGGCGATGCCGGGCGGGTGGACCCCCTGGATGGGTTGATCGAGCTGGCGCGGGTCGCCGAGCAGGACGAGGCTCGCCGCCGCCTGGCAGACCGCGAGGGTGTTGGCGAGGCTCGTCTGCCCCGCCTCGTCGATGACGAGGACGTCCACCGCGCCGGCCATCTCCTCGCGCGCCCACAGCCACGCGGTGCCCGCGGCGAGGTTGGCCTCGCCGGTGGCGAGCGCTTCAGCCACCTCGTCGTTGGAGCCGGCCTGGACGATGCGCTCGTTGGGGCAGCCGTCGCCGTCGCGGGCCTTCTGGATCCCGTGGACCTCGACCGGCGCGCCTCGGGGCGGCGTCTCCGCATCGCGCCCGATCCGTGCGCTCTCGTCGCCCGCCCGTCCCCCCGGCGCGCGCCCGGCCTCCTCGCGCGTATCGGACCGGTCGTCGGCCGCATCGCAAACCGCACCGAGCAGGTTCGAGATCACCTTGTGGCTGTTGGCGGTCACCCCGACCCGCTTCCCGTCGGCGAGGAGGTCGAGGATCATCCGGGCTCCGGTGTACGTCTTGCCGCTGCCGGGCGGTCCCTGCACGGGGAGCACTGAGCCGTCGAGCCGAGGGGCGATCCGCCGGACGGCGTCGAGCGGCGTCTCGCCGTCGGCGACGAGATCTCCGGAAGCCAAGTGACGGTCCGGTGGCCCGAGGCGCGGCGGCACCCGGCGCAGCAGGTCGAAGGCCACCCGTCGTCGGCTTTCCGCGAGGCCGCTCGACACGACTCCATCCGCGAGCCGGGCGAGACTCTCCTGCAGCACCTTGCTGTTGACGATGTCGAGCGGAACAAGCGCCGGGGGATGAGGAACCTGCGAGTTGCGCCCCCTCTTCAGATCGATGGTGCGGGCCGTCTCGTCGATGTCGACCACCGTCCCGCAGGACCCCCGCTTGAGCTCGTCGGACTCCGCGGTGTCGGGGTTCTTCGGCGAGTCGCCGATCGCAATCTCGTGCGTCTGCTCGGGGAAGCGGTAGCGATGGACGACGGACTTCTTCACCTCTTCCACGGCGCCGTCGTAGGCGAGCGCCCCCATCGTCGCCCGGCTCTCGACGTGCTCCTCCTCGGTGAAGCCGCAACGGTGGAAGAACTCCCACCACGTCGACTTGTCCTCGCGCCGGTGGAACTCCAGCAGGTGCGCCAGCAGACGCCGCGCCCGCTGCTCGCCGTCGAGCTCCGCCTCGTCGGTCGGCAGGCCCGCCGTCAGCGCCTCGAACAGCGCCGCGACCTCGACCGCCGGTTCCTGCTCCCGGTCGCGTTCCTCGTCCCGGAGCGTAGGTCGCGGCACCGGCTGTCCGATCGAGGCTTCCAGCTCGCGCCGGCGCTCCTCCAGCCACTCGGCGAGGCGCAGCGTCGAGAGGCAGTCGTCGCGGTTGTAGCCCGCGATCTCGGCGCGAAGCTCGTCCGGCGCCGCGGCGGCGTCGCCCGACTCGAGCCGCACCTCGAAACGGATGAGCGCCCGCGTCGCCGCGAGCAGGTCCACCCTGCGGACGAAGCCGTAGAACGGCTCGAGCCGCTTGATCGAGTAGCTCTCGACCGAGGCCCGCACCCCCTGCCGAACCACGCGGTGGAGGTCGACGAAGACCCGGCCGCGCAGCAGCCGGTCGACCTCGTCCTCGCGGGTCGCGTAGCGGCTCATCAGGCGCTTGACGGCGGTGGTCTCGTAGGCGCCGTAGTGGTAGATGTGGAAGCCGGGATGCTGCTCCCACCGCGCCATGACGCGGTCGATGAAGCGCTCGAACGCAGCCTTCTCGCCCGTCGCGTCGAGGCCCCAGTCGGCGTCGTACCTGCCGTTCCGGTACGCGGCGCCGAACAGGTACTCCAGGCCGCCGTCCGCCGCGAACGGGTCTCCTTCGAGGTCGAAGAAGACATCGCCCGCCGACGGCCCGGGCAGCGCCGCGAGTCCCTTGTCCGGCTCGACCGGCGTGACGAGCTCGTGGATGCGGCGGCCTTCGCACCGCGCCTGGTCCTGCACCCGCGCCTGATCGCGGATCCGCGCCAGCGCGCCGGCGCTGACGCCGTCCAGCCGGGGGGCGACGGGCAGATCCAGCGCGCCGAGCGCCGTCATCGTCGTCACTCCCCGCCCGGCGAGCCGAGCCCGCTGGCCGCGGGTGATGCCGGCCACCAGCGACAGGTGATCGTCGGCGCGGCGCCGCTGCGCGCAGCTCTGCTTCCACTCGCAGAGGCCGCAGTGCTCGACCGGCTCGGGATAGGTCTCGGGCGGCGCCTCGGCGTGCGCCTCGAACCCCCGGCGGACGGCGCGATAGTAGGCCGAGTACTCCACCACCCGGAAGCTCGCGTAGTCCCGCCCGTCGCCGTCGCCGAGGGCCAGATGCATCCGTTCCGGCGCGGCACCCTGCGCCAAGGCCAGCAGGTCCGAGTACAGCAGGAGCTGCAGCACCGCCGCGCCCTTCGCGCTGCGGGCCAGTTTGGCGTCGAGCACCTCGTACGACCAGGCGCCCAGTGCGCTCGGCTCGTCGACCTGGAGCAGGAAGTCGGGATAGCCGCTCCACCGGCCGTCCGCGTCCTCCAGGCGACCCTGGTAGATGACGTCGGCCCCGCGCCTCATCGCGTCCCGCGTGCGGGCGGCGGCCGTGGCCGGATTCCGGTGCGGGAACGGCGTGTCGGCCGCCGTGACGACCTCCACCGCGCGGCCTTCCGCCGCGAACCGCTCCAGCAGACGCGCCTCGTGCTCGATGCCGCGCTGTCTCAGCACGTCGCCTCGAGGATCGTCGTACGGCGGGGGCGCCTCGATCTCGCCCATCGCGACGGCCCGGCGGAGGGTCGTCAGATGGCTGCAGGCGAGGTGGCGGCCGAGATCGGTGGCCGAGAACGCGAGGCGGCCGTCGGCGATGCGCATGGGGCGGGACGATAGCACGGAGCGGTGTCAGGAGCTGTCAAGACGGCGCCACGAGCGGTGCCTCTTGACACGGCTGCAACCGCACTGCCGGACGCGGGTTGGCAGGGTCGAGCGCCGTCTACGGGCCGAGCAGGCTGGCCGGAATCACCGCGATGCCGTCGCGGCGTCGGTAGGCGTCGGCGCCGGTGGTGATGATCGCGGCGTCGAGCAGTTGCGGGCCGATGCGGTCGGCGAGGCGGCGCAGGTGCCTCACGTCGCGGTCGGCGACGACGGCAGTCAGCTTCACCTCGACGGCGACCACTCGCTGGTCGCCGCGTACGACGACGATGTCCACTTCGAGCTCTCCGCCCCAAGTGCGCAGGTGGTTCACGTCGGCTTCCGCGGTCTGGGCGTAGACGCGCAGGCTCTGGGTGACGAGCGATTCGAAGAGGGCGCCCAGCAGGGTGCCGTCGCGGGGTATCGCGGGGACCGTCGGGCGGGGCTCGAGCAGAGCGCCGGCGTCCATGCCCAGCAGCCGCGCGGCGAGAGCCGGGTCCGCAAGGTGGTGCTTGGAGGAGACGTTCAGCCGTGCCAATTGTCCGCCGCCCGGCAGCCAGGCGAACACCGGGTCGAGGATGCCGAGGCGCTCCAGCGTGTCGCGGTACGGGCGGGTGGTGGACCGGGCCGGCTTGTCCCCCTCGCCGGCGGTGGAGGCGTCGCGGATCCGGTCGTAGCTGGCGGTGGTGGCGGTGGCGGCCGCGCAGGCCCGAAGCCAGCGCCGCAGCATGGCGGGGTTGCGCGTGCGGATGCCCTGATCGGGAAGCTCGCGGTCGACGATGCGGGCGATGTAGCCGTCCAGCTCGGCCCGGCGGGCACGGCCCGAGCCGCCGTGCATTCCGGGGAATCCGCCGGCCACGATCTCCTCGACATAGCGGTCCAGGGTGACGTCCGTGTGCCCGGTGATCGCCGGCCGGGTACCCGTAAGCAGCTCCAGCAGACTCACCGACGGCGTCTCCACGCCACGTTCGGCGAGCGACAACGGCCGCATCCTCACGGTGACGATGCGCCCGGCGCCGGAGTGGGTTCCCGCGAAGTCGTCCGAGGCCGATCCGGTGAGGATGAAACGCCCGGGCCAGCGTTGGGCGTCCACCGCGCGGCGCACCAAGTCCCAGGAAGGAGGGTAGCGCTGCCACTCGTCGATCAGGATGGGTTCGGCGCCGCGCACGAGCCGATCGGGATCCGCTTCGATCAGGTCGGACGCGCCGGGTCGGTCCAGCTCGTAGCGGGTAGCCGCCCGTTGGCGGGCCGTCTCCGTCTTGCCGACGCCCTTGGGTCCTTCGATGCTGACCGCGGGAAGGTCCGCCAGCAGCTCGTTCAGCTCGGCGTCGACGATCCTCGGCCGATAGCCCTCCGTCGCGGGGCGATCTCTCATGACCCGGCTACACTACAGCCCATCGCGTATTTAAGATACAATATCTCCACACGTAAAGACTACCATTCATCGGATATCTACAACGCGGGCAGACGTCGTAGCGGATCGTAGTCGGAGATGTACTCGGCCACGCTCACGCGCCGATCCACAATCGAGCGTTTGAAGTTCCGGCCTCGGCGGCCGGTGGGCGAGCCCGTCGCTCGGAAGAGCAGATCGTCCAGGCGCTCCTTGGGATTGCTGATGCCTTCGATGTCGCCGACCGCGGGCACCGGAACTCGCGAGGCGGGTGAGCCGGCCGCCTTGGCGACCGCGGCACCGTCGAAGAGGATCCAGGCTTCAGACATCTGGACGGGCACGACGGGCACGACGCTCGGCCGGGTGACCGCCTCGAATTCCCTCAAGCGCCGCTTCAGCGAGAGGTTCTCCGAGTCCCGGTGCACGAAGACCAGCATGACGCGCGACTCGTAGGCGCCGAGGAAGTCGACCACGCTTCCGTGTCGTTTGCGGAACTCCGGCTCCAGGATCTCCACAACGGGGTCGAGCCGGTGGATCGCCCACTGGATAATGGGCACGAGCAGGCGGTCCGTTCCTCCGTCGGCCACGACGGACCAGGTCAGTTGGCGACTCACTTGACCGATCCGAACTCGAGCTTCAACTGACCGAGCTCGTCGTTGACCGGCGAGCCGCCGATGAAGTCGGCTACCGCTTGGCGATCGACGGGCTGCGCAATCGATTCCGGGCCGTTCGCCGGCGTGGTCCGCCAAGTTCCGGTGATCGGCCTAAAACTACTGACGGGACCGTCCTGGCTGGTGAGCGCCCGCTCGACGAACACGAGATCGTCGAACGGGAGCTGGCGGGCCACCTCGGGCGAATGGGTGTTCAGCACAACCTGGCGCAGCGGATTGTCGGCACGGACCGAGTCGTGGATGTCGACCGCGTAGTCCCGCAGGAGCTCGGCCAGATTCGGCACGCGCGACGGGTGAATCCCGTTCTCGGGCTCCTCGATGCAGAGCACGGTGCGATCCTCGACGTCCACCAGCATCAGGACCAGGGCGATGTACCGCAACGTGCCGTCCGAGAGGGAGCGTCCGTAGAGCCAGTTGTCCAACCCCGATACGCGAGCCCGCAGGGCGAGCTGGTCCCGCACATCGTCAGAGTAGACGCTCAGCTCTGCGATATCCGAGTTGAGCTGCCGGAGCCTGAACAGGATTTCCGCTTCCGCGTTGGGGTTTCTCGTGGCGAGGCCCTGGAGCGTGGCGGCGAGGTGGCCGCCGGAAGCCGAGACGTGGGCCGGCGCAGATCGGTTGTCGGGCGTGCGCATCGCGCTCGGCTCGAGATGGAGTATGCGCCAGGACGACATCTCCCGCTTGGCGGCCAGGACCGTCGGGTAGTCGGACGTATTCGTGCCCCCGACCACCGTCAGCGGAGACCTGCCGACCGGTGAGGGTCGGCCCCGGCTCCCGCCGTCGCCGTGGAGCTGAATGCGGTCCTCCTTCGTCGAAATCAACGGTCCGCCTCGTCGCACGCCCAGCGCCACCGATTTTCTGAACTCCTGCGCAGAGTCGAAACCGACGAACTTCTCGTAGGCCTGCAGCTTGGCGTGGGTCAGGCTCTCGTGCTCCACGAGAAGACGGTCCGATGTCGACTCGTACCGCAGCCGAATGCGGTAGGTGAGCAGAGTCGTGCTTGGCTCTGCCGGCTGGCCGAAGTCGTCCTGGACCTGTGGCGGTACCACCATGTCGGCCGACAGCTCGATTCGGCGATCGGCGTGGCGACCGAACACCAGGTCGAGAGGCGAGTAGCCGCCGTCACTGGTGCGCCTCACTTCTGTGGCCGCGTCGGAGATGTCGCGTTCGGTCAACGCGCTCAGGAAGTGGATTGCGTCGAACAGGTTGCTCTTGCCGACGCCGTTGTGGCCGATGAAGCAGGTGCATGGCCCGAAGCGGACGTGCGCTTCGCGGATGCTCTTGAAGTTCTTGATCGACAGGGCTACGAGCATCGTCAGACTATTCCTGTGACGCAGCGGGCCGGGGGCTGTGCGCGGCAGATTGCGTGACCCGCCCTCGGGATTCGGCGATTATCGCACCTCGATGGCGAGCTTGAACGCCGCGCCGGCTACCAGGAGATTCTCACCGGGTACTGCGCGATGAGGCGGTCGGGCGTGAGCAGGGTCATGCCGTGCTCTATCGCTTGGCACACGAGTATCCGGTCGAACGGGTCCTGGTGCAGCGGGGGCAGTCGGGGCAACTGCAGCACGCTCGCCTCGTCTATCGGCAGGCTCAGAAAGCCGTGGCGTTCTCTCTGCTGCGGCAGGAACAGCTCGGGCGGCTCGGGAAGATGAAGTCTGCCGGCGCGGTTCTTGAGGGTGATCTCCCAGATCGAGGCCGTGCTCACGTACACCTCGTTCGCCGGATCGGACACTGCCGACCGGATTGCCTTGGGGATCCGGCCGGCTCCTGAGGACCACCAGAGGAACGTGCACGTGTCGAGGAGGACCTTCATTCCTCCGGAAACACCCGTCCCTTCTCGAAGGCCTCCAGGATGTCGTCGGGAAGCGGTTCGAAGAACGAGTCGGGCACGGTGAACTGCCCACGGGCCAGCCCGAACGGCCGCCGCTTCGTGCGCGCCCGGGGCAGGGCGCGTATCTCGGCGACCGGCTCGTTGCGGCGACAGAGCAGGATCGACTCGCCTTCCTGCAGCTGGGCGACGTACCGCGACAGGTGAGTCTTTGCCTCGTGCATGTTGAGTCGAATCATGAGTCGAATCCTAGTTGACTCGTGAACTCGGCGTCAACCTCGGCCTCGATGCTCGGCGAGGAATCGGCGGGCAGACTCGCTGACGCTACAGCGCGAACACGTCGCCGACGGGGAGGTGGAAGCCGGGCAGCAGGGGCGCGCCGTCCAGGGTGTCGGCCGCCGCGAGGCGCCGCGGCGCGTGGTCCCGCTCGTGGACCGTCACCGATGAGTCCCGCGGGTCCGCCACCCACACGACGCGGGCGCCGGCGGCGAGCCAGGTGTCCACCTTCGACGCCACCTGCGGCCGGGTGTCGCCCGGCGAGACGACCTCCGCCGCCAGGTCCGGGGCGCCGTTCCAGAAGGTCGCGGGCGCTCCGGACGCCGGAATGCGTTCACGACGGACGAAGGCGACGTCCGGGGCGAGGACCGTGTCGGGGTCCCTGGCCAGCACGAAGCCGGTCTCCGCGCCGCAGACGATGCCGCGGCGGTGCGCCTTGACGTGCTGAGCGAGGGGCGCCGTCAGGTTGACGACGACGGCGCCGTGGGCGAATCCGGCCGGCGTCATGCGCAGGAGCTCTCCCCGGACGAGCGCGTAGCGACGGTGGTCGCCGGTCAGGTGGAACAACGCGTCCGCCGTCACGACCGGCGCTTCCCGAGATGCAACACTCACGCCAGGACTCCCCTGCCCGCTTCGAGGCAACGACATGCGGTGTTCTTCCTGCACTACGTTGGCACGGTACTTCGACATCGGAGCAACGCGTCCGCCGTCACGACCGGCGCTTCCCGAGCCGCAACATTCACGCCAGGACTCCCGTGCGGAAGTCTGCCATGCACCACGTTGGCACGGTACTTCGACGAACGTCAAGCGGCGGCGCGAATCGGAACCGCGCCCGTTGCGCGCGCTGGCCCCGAGCCTCTCGAGCGGACGTACGGCGATTCTTGCAGGAGGACGAGCGGGGCAGGCCTCTCGAGCGGACGTACGGTGATTCTTGCAGGTGGGCCGATCGTTCCGCCGCCCGTCAGTAGAACACGATCGCCAGCACGAAGACGACAATGGCGAGCATGACGACCCACTGCCAGATCTCCTGCTGGTCGTCCGACGGGACGAGCTCGAAGGAGATGCTGCGGTGCGAGTCGACGACGTTGCGGAGGAAGGTGGCGGCGTCGACCTGGGGGCTGTCGATGATGACCGAGCGGCCGCCGGTGCGCTGCTCGACCATGTTGATGCCCTCGAAGCCGAGCTGGGTGCGCTGGCCCGCGAGGTCCGCCTCGAGGGTCTCGTCGTAGTCGACGCCGCGCACGTAGTCGACGAGCACCGAGTCGACGTTGGACCCGGTCCGGCTGCCGATGCCGATGGTGTAGATGACGAGGCCCCGGCGCCGGAACTCGGCGAGGGCGATGTCGAGCCGGCTCAGCTGCTCGGCGTCGATCAGGAAGTCGCCGTCGGTGAACAGAAGCAGCAGGCGGTCGTTGCGCTCCTCGGGCAGCCAGTCGTCGTCGCCCGACTCGAACCGGTCCTGGTTGTCGAGCGACAGGTAGATCGACTCGAACGCGGTGGCGATGTCGCTGTCCCAGGGGAACGCGTCGCCGGTGAGGCTCACGGGCGGCGCGATGCGGCCCACCTCCTCGATGAACCGCTCGGCGTTCGACGCCATGTGGGCGCGGCGCAGGGTCGTCGTGCCCCACACGTACACCGCGGTGCGGTCGCCGGGGGTCAGGATGTCCTGGGTATACAGGCTCAGCGCCTCGCGGACCGCGAGGTCCAACCGGGACGGCCCGAGGTCCTTGACCCACATCGACGCGGAGGCGTCGATGGCGACCACGATGTCGACGTCGCCCCGCCGGAACGTCTGGCCGCCGTAGACCCAGAACGGCCGGGCGGCCGCGACGGACACCAGCGCGAGGGCGACGATGGCCAGGAACCAGAACTTGATGTGGCCGAAGAAGGGGTACCGCGAACCCTCGGTGTGGGCCGGGCGCAACTGCAGCCGCAGGGCGAAGACGAGCAGTCCGAAGGCGAGCAGGAGGCCGGCGATCGGCACGATCGCCAGGTACTCCGGGTTCGCGAACTCGATGCTCTCCCGGAACAGGCGGCTGATGGCGTCCATTTCGTCCGTGCGCGGCGCCCGTCACGGGCGCAGAGCCGCTCAGCGGCCCCGCCCGTGCTCGGGGCGGGGCGCGTCGGCGGCGAGAACTACCTTGATGAGACGAGGCTTCGTGTCCGTCGCTAGCGAACCCTTGCGTGTCTGCGACGCAAACTTGGCGGCTTCGCGATGGGACTGCTGGGCGAACGGTGAACCGGCCAGGTGAAACAGCGGGCGCAGTCCATGAACTTTCTGTCGCGTCCAGTCGCTGCGCTTGTACATCTGTCAACCGTCCTCAACGCCAAAGCAGCTCCCGGCCCTACCCGCGGCGGCGGCGCACCGGGGTGCCCTCGCCCTTCATCTGCTCCAGCTCGGGCGGCTCGATCTCGCGCGGCGCCTCGAGGGCGCGCCGGACCGCCTCGGCGTTGCTGGTCAGGTCGTAGTTCCACTTGTAGTCGAAGCGGTCGCCGGGGTCGCCGCGCAACGCCCGCTCGTAGTCGGCGTTCACCGTCTCCATGACCTCGAGGATGATCGCCTCCTTCCGCGTCGCCGCGTCGGGGGCCTCGGGGTCGATGGCCCGGTACCGCTGCCGCGCCAGCATGAACTTGGCGTTCGCCAGCAGGTTGGACGCCCGCGGGTCGTCGATCTCGTCGGCGAGGTCCTCGACCACCGTCTCGTAGTTGCCGGTCAGGTAGTTGTAGGACGCCTGCTGCAGGAACGAGTCGCGGAACAGGTACGAGTCGGCGAACCACTGCATGCCCCACGCCCGGCTGCCCTCGTAGAAGGCGGTGACCTCTTCGAGCTGCGTCTCCGCCGTCTCGAAATCGGCGCGCTCGACGCTGGCGCTCAGCCCTTCGAGGTTCGCGTAGAACGCGGTGAGGCTGCGCGCCGGTATCGACACGCCGGCGAAGAAGAGCACGGCGAGCACGAAGCCGACGAGGTACCGGAAGGAGTGTTCCTTGTCGAGCAGATCTGTCAGTCGCATGTCACTTCTCTCTCAAGCGCCGCGGGTTCCCGGTCCGCGAGACGGGGACGGGGCCGCTACGGCGTAGTCCCCCACAGCAGCTCCGACACGAACCCGACGGGAATGCCGACGAGCAGCAACCCCATCGCCACCAGCAGGAACCGCGAGTAGATGGGCACCTTCAGCGCCCGGTGCTTCAGCTCCATGCGCACCGCCTCGCGCTCGTCGATGGCCTCGTAGGCGCGCAGCAGGCTGTCCTCGTCGGTCACGTCGAAGTAGTCGCCGCCGTACTCCTGAATCTGCCCGACGAGCTGGGGCACGGTGGGGTGCAGGAAGCTCGCCGTCCGCGCATCGCTGGTGTTGATGTAGATGATGTAGGGGACGATGTTCCGCTTGTTCAGCTCGGCGAACTCGGCGTCGGGAAACTCGTCGACGGCCGCGTCGGTGATGATGAGCACCGCCCGGTTCTGGTTCGAGCCGCGGCCCACCGCCGCCTCGTCCTGGTCGAAGTACTTCACGATGTCCTGCAGCGGGCGGATGATGTTCGTGTCGCCCTCGGCGGGGACGATGCGGACCTTGTCGCGCGGCACCACCATCGCCTTGTCGAGGCGCTGGGTCATGACGTACGGCGCGTCCCACACCTGGTAGTAGTACAGCTCGTCGTCCATGACGAAGTCGTCCACCTTGTAGGGATAGGTGGAGAACAGCCACAGCGACACCCGGTCGTTCTTCTCGCGCCGCATCTCGAGGAACTCGAGATGGGCGTCGCGGGCGACCTCGGCCTTCGACTTGTTGGTGTCGGGGAACTCCCACGCCATCGAGCCCGAGGTGTCGACCAGATCGACCCGGACCCGCGACTCGACGTAGCCGCTGACCTCCTCGGTCGCGGTGAGGAACGGGTCGGCGACCGAGAACACGAGCAGCGCGAGGGCCCCCGCCATCAGCGCCTTGGGGGCGGTGTGGAGCACGCGTATCCAGAGCCGCTTGCGGTGCCCCGCCGCGATGGCGTGCCCGGAGTGCTCGCGGACGTGGCGCTTGCTGACGGCGGCCAGCCGCACCAGGGTCAGGGCGAGCACGACGCCGAGCACGAGGGCGATGGCCAACGCGATGCCGACGTCCCCGTACCGGATCTGCGCGAAGTCGGTCCCGATCAACTCGCGGACGCCGCCGTCGACGAACGTGACGAACTCGGACCAGGGCATCAGCATGATCGTTCACCCCGCAGCCGGGACACCGCCGCCTTGCAGCGCCGCTGCCCGCCGAACCAATCCTACGGGAGTCGGCGCCGTGCCGCGGCGCAGGCGCCCGCGCTACCCCTTCGCCGGACGCGGAGACGCCGCGCCCACCAGCGCCTTCAGGTTGTTCATCATCCGCACGTGCGGGCGCAGCCGGTAAACGGCGTCGCCCAGCATGCGCGCTTCCCCGGCGGGGTGCTCGACCGGCGCCGGCGTCCCCGTCTCGAGCCCCCGCTGATAGGCCACGAGCCGGGCCGCGAGCACCCCGAGCGCCCCCTTCCGGTAGCCGTCCTTCAGCTCGTCGACGTGGCGCTGGATGTCGAGGGCGGTGTCGCCGGGATGCAGGCCGGGCAGGTCCGCCCGCAGGTAGTCGCGCAGCGCCAGCACCAGCGTCCGCTGGCCGGCCGCCAGCCGATCCGCGTCCGCGTCGCGGGGCAGCCTGCGCAGCGCGGCAAGCTCGCGGCTCACCGCCCGCCGCGCCTCCCAGATCGACGGGGGCACGGGGATCTGCGCCTCGATGCGGGCCAGCTCGTCCTCTTCCTGCTGCTTCTCGATCGAGACCGCCTTCGGCTTGCGGGCGAACCGCACGAGCATCACGAGCCAGATCAGCAGGGGCAGGGGAGCGACGACCCAGGCCAGGGTCCGGAAGAACGTGGCGAGGCCCTCGAACGTGCCGAGCTCGATGGTGTCGCGGATGTCGAGCAGCGGCTCGTCGGTGATCGAGGTCACGTAGCGCACCAGCCCCTGCCCGCCATCGACCTGCTGCACCTCGGCGTCCTCGATGTCCTCGCCCAGGTCCCGCACCAGGTAGTAGAAGCTGAAGTTCGGCAGGACGTAGGTCATCTTGGTCGGGTCGACGAGGCGGAACCCGTACACGAAGTCCCAGACGTGAACGTCGTCGATGAGGTCCTTCTCGACCTCGAGCGACACCGCCTCGAACGGGTGGACGGGCAGCGCCTCGGGGGTCATGCGGTCCTCGAGGACGATGATCTCCTGGCCGCTCGGGATCAGGTCCGGGAAGCGCAGCCGGTAGCGCTGCGTGATGGGGTCGCCGGTCTTGACGACGGTCGGCTCGAGCTCCAGCGTCTCGACCCGCACGAGCCCCGCCCCGGGCGCGCCGGCGTCGGGCGGCTGGGCGGCGGAGATCGGCGCCGCGATCAGCAGGAGTCCTGTCGATACGGTCGCGAGTAGGCGTGTCATTTTCACCGGATCTTCCCTGCCAATCTGTGAAGGTCTAGCGGGCGAAGCGGGACATCAGGAACTTCGGGAGCTCTTCCAGGTGGTTCTGCTCCGTCAGCACCGCCGAGTCGATGCCCGCCTGATGCTTCAACTTGTACTGCAGCGACGCCCGGGTCTCCTCGATGCGCCGCCGAATCGCGCCCGCCTTCCGCGCCGAGATCACGGTCTGCTTGCCCGTCTCCATATCCGAGATCCGGATGTAGCCGAGCCGGCTCTTCACGCGGAACTCGTCGGGGTCGTCCAGGACGAGCACGATCATATCGTGCTTCGCGGCCAGCGTGCTCAGCTGCTTGAAGTCGACCGAGTCGGGGTCGTTGACGAGGTCCACCAGATCGGTCAGCAGGATGATCGAGTGGCGCATCTTGAGCCGCGCGAGCATGAAGTCGGTGGCGACCTTCAGGTGGGCCGGGCGCCGGCTCGGGAACTCCCGCTCCAGCTTCAGCTTCTCGAAGATCTTGTACGCCATGTGGAAGACCTGCGAGGTCCCGAGCTTCGGGCGCAGGTAGAGCTCGATGCGGTCCGAATAGCCGAGCAGCCCCACCGGGTCGCGCAGGTTGGCGCGGGTCAGGCCGATGTTGCCGAGCAGGTCGAGCATCAGGAGGGCCTTGTTGGTCTCCTGCGACACCTGGAACAGGGTCGAGTAGGACAGGTCGCAGACGACCAGCGTCCGGAGCTCCTTGGGCTCCATCCGCTCGATCCGGTACAGCTTCTCGGGATAGGTGCGGAGGCTCAGGCTCCACGCCACGTCCTTCAACGGCTGTCCCGGCCGCCACTGATCGACGCCGACGATGTCGTAGCCGGCCCCCTTGAACCCGCTCTTGTGCTCGCCGAAGTGGATGCTGTTGGACGGTCTTCGAGCCCGGATGCCGTGCTTGATGTCGCGGAACCGGGCGTAGACCTCCTCTACTTCCAAGGCGGAACCTCCATGTCCCGCAGGATCTGCTGGAGGAGGTCGTCCTTGTCGACCGAGAACTCCATGCCTTCGCGCAGCACGAGCCGATGCGCGAGCACGGGGCCCGCGACGGCCTTGATGTGGTCGGGGGTGATCGAGAGGTCGCCGTTGAAGAAGGCGAAGGTCCGCGCCACCGCCTCGAGGTGGAAGTGCACGCGGGGGGAGATGCCCACGCGGATGTACTCCTTGACGGTCCGCGCCGCCCGCCCCATCACCCGGTGCGGGCGGGTGTTCCGGATCAGCCGCACCTTGTACTGCTGCGCGTAGTCCGACATCTGGACGTTGTCGAAGATGTACTGGGCGATGTCGAGCACCTCGTGCAGGTCGGTGAGCTTCTCGACCTTGCGCCCGACCACGTTGCGGGCGCTGATCTTCAGCTCGTCCTCCTCGTCCTCGGGGTCGAGCATGTTGATGGACAGGGTCGTGCGGTCGAGCTGGGCCACCGGGTTGGCGAACGTGCCCTCCTCTTCCCCGAAGATGTTCTCGGTGCAGATGACCATGAAGAAGCGGGGCCCCTCAATGTCGTTGAAGTCGCACGACAGCGGGAACAGGGGCAGCATCTTGCCCTCGGCGAGGTTGCCGTAGTCCGACGCGAGGGTCGCCGAGCTCTCCTCCATGCCCTCGAGCACCGCCGCCTTCGTCTTGCCCGACAGCCGGTTGTCCTCGTCGATGAGGACGATGTGGGCCATCAGCTTGCCGGGCTTGAACACCAGCTTCCGCGAGCCGTCGGTCTCTTCGACGATGGTCTCGTAGCCGAGGATGTCCTCGGGCATGTACGTCGGCAGGCCCTGGATTCGCTCGAACTTGGCGTCGATGGCCATCGCGCAGGCGCTGACGAGGTCGGTCTTGCCGGTGCCCGTCGGCCCCCGGAACATCACGTGGGGTTGGCGCAGCAGCTTGCTCTGGCTCAGCTTGTCGGTGTACGGCAGCAGGGTGAAGAACGCCCACGACAGGATGCGGGCGGCATCGTCGAGGCCGTAGAGCCACTTGGTCGACTCCTTCTGGAACCGCTGGACCACCTCGTTGGCCCGGTCGAAGTCGATTACGCGCGTCGGTTGCACGGCCATGAGTCTGTCCTGCTCTCCCTTCGATGCCGGGCGCGCCGGCGGGCCGCCGGTCATCCGGCCGACGAGCCTGACACCCCGATCCGCCGGTTGCGGCGCCCTCGCGGGCGCCTGCTTCACACCGATGTCGTGAAGCGAGCCCCTAAGTGTCTCCGCACGGCCGCTCCGCGTCAAGGCGAGCCGGCCCTCGACCGCGTCGGGCCCGCCCCCCCCGTCGTCCCGTGCCAGGGGGAACCGGCGGGTCCATCCCCGGCCCGGAGAGGGCCGCCGCCGGCTCCGCTGTCGGGTCGACCAACCCTCGTGAACCCGCGGCTTCCCGGGAGAGGCGCCGCCGTTCTGCGGCGCTACCGCGGGCCTCCTCCGATCGTCAGCCCCACGTAGTACTCGCGGTCCGGAGACGGCTCGTAGTAGCGGCTGCCGAACGCGTTGGTGATGGTGGACGAGTTGTAGATCTCGTTGAACAGGTTGTCGATGCCCAGGAACGGCCGGACGTCGACGCCGCCCCACGTCGCGTCGAGCCCGAACCGCAGATCGACCACCGTGTGCGCCCAGTTGAACACGGTGTTGGCGTTGTTGAGGGTGTAGTCGTCGACCCACCGGACGGTCATCCCCGAGCGCAGGCCGAACGGCGCGGTGTGGTTGAAGCCGGCGAAGATGCGGTGCGGCGGCGACCCCGGCTCGACGTTGCCGGAGAAGTCGTTGCCGCCGGGCGCGAACTGCACGAACTCGAAGTTCTGGTACGTATACGCGAACCGGGTGCTGAAGGCGGGGTCCGGGATCCACTCGAGCAGCAGCTCGACGCCGTCGCGGGACGACTCGCCGGCGTTGCGGAAGAAGACCTCCTCGGTCGGGCTCTGGAACGAGACGAGGGCGTTGTCCACGGTGGACACGTACACCGCCGCCTCGTAGCGCAGGCGCGCCGCCTCGGCCAGCCCCCGGATCCCGACCTCGAAGCTCCGCAGGTCCTGCGGCCCCAGCTCCTGGTTGAAGCCGCCCTCGCCGGTCGGGGTGTTCGACAGCTCGACGGTGGTCGGCGTCTCGTAGGCGGTGGCGAGGCTCGTGAACAGGTTGACGTTGGGGGCGGCCTCGACGGTCATGCCGATCGACGGGCTGAACGCGTCCATCTTGCGGTCGCCGGACTGGTCACCATCGTCCATCTTGCGGTCGCCGGCCCGGAAGTCGTAGTAGTCCCAGCGCACCCCGGCCGTGAACCGCACCCGATCGGTCGGCGAGACGCCGATCTGGGCGAACGGGCCGGCCGACCTCACGTCCTCGGTCTGGTCGATCTGCAGGGCACCGCTCGTCGCGCGCTCTCCGCTCACCTCGGGGGCCACCTGCGAGAACTCCCGGCGGTCGTCGTTCTGGGAAGCCACGTCGACCCCGGCCGCCCAGTCGATGCCCGCCGCACCGGCGGACGCGCCGCCGACGTACTCCGACCGCAGGCCGCGTCCGTTCCGCCGCAGGTTGACGTTCCGGAACGCCCCCACGGCGTCGAGGTCCCGCCACATGCCCCAGCCGGTCACCCGGAAGAGCTGCGTCTCGCTGAAGCGGTGCTCCAGGGTCACGCCGCCCTGCCCCTGGTTGGCGCCCTCGCCCCAGTTGCGGGCGGCGGCGACACCTCTCGCCATCCGCCGCCGCACCGGGTCGCGGGCGTCCTCCTCGTTGAGGAAGCTCGCGCTCTCGGCGAACGGGCTGTCGTAGAGGTTGAACACGCCGCGGATCTCGGTGGCGTCGCCCAGGTCGCGCCGCACCACGAAGTTGGCCTGGGTGATCTCGGCGTGGCTGTTGTCGCGGAACCCGTCGGTCTCGAAGCGGCTCACGCTCGCCATGAACTGGGTCGGCCCGACCCCGCCGGCGTCGATGCGGACCTGCTGCCGGTTGTAGCCGTAGCTGCCGAACTGGACGTCGGGCTTGACGACGAGCCGGCGCGACGTGTCGAACGTGGTGGTCAGGTTGATGACCCCGCCGGCGGAGTTCCCGTACAGCACCGAGCTCGGTCCCCGGATGACGTCGATGCGGCCGACCGACCCGAGGTCGACGTTGCCCGGCTCGGTCGTGCCGTCGGCGGTGGTGATGGGAATGCCGTCCTGGATGAGGGCGAGCCCGCGCAGCCCGAACCGCGGCTCGGGGGCCCGGATGCTGATGCCGATGCCCCCCGACAAGCCGTAGTTGCGGCGGTTCTGGACGAACAGCCCGGGAATGCCCCGCAGCGCCTCGTCGAGCGACGAGCGGCGCTGGGCGAACTCGATCTGCTCGCGCTGCACCACCGCCACCGACTGCGGGACGGTAGCCAGGTCCTGATCGGTCCGCGTGACGGTGACGGTCTCCGTCAGCGGCGCGAGCTCGAGCAGCAGGTTCGCGGTGGCGACGGCGCCCGCCTCGACCGGCACGAACGCGATCTCGCTGCTGAAGCCCGGCAGGACGCCGCGCACCTGATACCGGCCGGCCGGGAGATTGGCGATCTCGTACTCGCCGAGGCCGTCGCTGACGGCGGCGCCGCCGGCGGCGCCCCCCTCGGGGACGGCGGTCACCGCCACCCCCGGCAGCACGCCGCCGCTCTCGTCGACGACAAGGCCGGCAATGGCGCCGGAGTCCTGTCCCGCCCGGCTGGTCGATGCGCCGATGGCGAGCAGCATCCACGCGGCGGCGAGCAGGCAGGCGAGACGTCGCCAGTCTGACTGTTTCCGGTCGTTCATGCCTTCGTTTCCCTCTGCCGCCTCGTTGCGGGCGTTACCGCCGCCGGACTGACAAGAGAGAGCCCTCGCGGGTGTCCTCCCGCGAAGGCTCTCGGCGATTGTCGGGCGCCGGGCGCGAATCAGCCCGGCAGCCGTCGGGCTACGGCTCCGCTCTGCCGCGGCCAGCGCGACCTGACGGCCGCGGCAGGAGTCTCGCTGGCGCGAAACTCCTGTGCGAGCCCTAGTCCGCCAGCGGGTCCGGGCGCACCTGGAACTTCAGCATGCCCGGCTTCACGCCCCGGCCGCCCTCGATGTGCCAGGTGACCGCGGCGCCGTAAGTGGCCCACACCCCGCGTCCCTTCCACCCCGCGTCCGGGTCGTCGATGCGGCCGTCGAGCCCGCGGGTGAAGAAGCCCTGCGGATACGGCACCCGCAGCACCGTCCACTCGCCCGTCTCCGGATCGAGAGCGAGCAGCGAGTCCGAGTTCGACCCGGTGGCGATGGGCACGTCGCGGCCCAGCCCCAGCGTGTCCCACTGGTCGACCCAGTTGTAGTAGTGGTAGTCGGCCCGCACCGGAGGGCTGGTGCCGGCGATCACGGGACCGGGCGTGGGATACAGCGTCCAGCCGTCGATGCAGTGCCGCCCGTCCGCCGTCTCCGGGCCGTTGTGGACCGGGCACCGCGTGCGGTCGAAGCTGGCGAGGTGGCTCGACCCCGACAGCGCGGTCCAGATGACGCCGTTCCGATCGATGTCGAGGCCGCGCGAGCCGAACCCGATCTTGTCCCGCGGCACGTTCGGATCGAGCACCGACGGCACCTCGTACATCTCGGTGACGCAGGTCTCGGGCGGGTCGTCGCCCACGTGCAGCCGGGCCAGCCGCCCCGGGAACCGGTTGGAGCTGATCCAGACCACCTTGTCGTCGGTCGGGTCGCCGATGACCCCGTAGCTCCCGACCACCACGCGGGTGTCGAGGGCGGGGTCGCGCTCCGCCGCCTGCCGGCCGCGCGGGGGCTCGTTCCACGGCTTGGTGACGACCCCGTCTCCGTTGGTGTCGAGCACGGTCGGGCACCAGCCCTGCGCCGCCACCTCGTCCCCGGTCTCGTCCCACATCTTCGTGTCGATCCAGCCGATGACCTGCCCGCCGCCGCTGAAGTACAGCGTGTCGTTCTCGTCCTCGGCGAACTGCAGATGGTGGGTGCCGAAGCAGGTGTCGACCATCACGAACTCGCCGGTGTCGGGCTCGTAGTAGACGGCCGAGCGGTAACCGTTGTCGAGCGGGAAGTAGCCGGCGAACCGGTTGTCCGACCCCTCACGGCAGTAGTCGGGATTGGGCCGGTTGCGGATGGCCGACGTCATCCACACCCGCCCCTTCTGGTCCATCATCGGGTTGTGGGGGTTCGCGGGGTCGTTCCAGATCAGCTCGTCCCCGAAGAACCGTGACGGCGCGGGCATCGACCGCGCGATCATGCCGGGAACCGTGGCCGGGTCGACCCGCAACGGCACGTCGAGGCTCGTCGCCACGTTCGTGACGGGGTCGAGAATGGTCAGCGCATCGTTCGAAATGTTGACCCCGTAGACCGGTCCGTTGGCGTTGATGCCGGGGTTCCGCTTGTCGGTGGCGATCTCGTCGTGGATGTAGTCGATCTCGGTGCCCCACTCCCACATCGACACGACCACGTTCCGCTCGACGCCCTGGGGGCGCGGCGGCGCCTCGGGCACCGCGCCGGCCGCGATGCGGTCGCTCCAGTCCGAGAACATCTGCAGCCCCCGCGCCCGGCCGAAACGGTTCATGACGTTGGTCATCTGGCCGCCGCGCTGGCCCATCCGAACCCGGTGGTCCCACGCCTCGAGGCTCGAGTCGAACTGCTCGAGGTTGTCGATCTCGCGGACGATGCGGTTCCCGAGCTGGTGGCAGAGCATGCACCCCTGCTTCTGCACGTCGATCCACTGGTCCTGGTGCTGCAGGTTGGCGGCGATGCCGTTGCCGTCCTCCCCGGTCCCCGGGAACTCGTCCTGCGCCGGCGGCCGGATCAGCGAGTACCAGTAGTTGGCGGGATAGACGGCGGCGGCCTCGCCGGGGGTCGCCGCGACCGTCGCCGCGAGGTCCACGGTGTCGCCCGGCGCCGCCTGCACGGGGGCCGAGTCGACGAGGCCGTAGCCGCGCACCCAGACGTCGTAGGTGGCGTCGGGCAGGTCCGGAATGAGGTACCGGCCGCCGTCCCCGGTGACGACGCTCTTCACGAACTTCGTCGGCAACCCGGTGGTCTCGGCGATCACCCAGACCCCTTCTTCGGGGCCGTTCGCGCTCGTCACGATGCCGCCGATGTCGTCCTCGGCGGCGCGCACGAACCCGGCGAACGAGACGAGCGCCGCCGACACGAGCAGCGCAACTGCCAACGCACCTGCAAAGCGGTTTCTCATGGTTGCCTTCCGTTCCCCGGGAGACCGTGGCGAACCACCGCGGCTGCCCGCGGGCTCCCGGCAGTCACCCCCGCGACCCGCAGGCCCGGGGACTCGAGGGTCCCTCGCCCGCCAACCGTCGCCGCAGGAGTTTCGCGCCAGCGAAACTCCCAACGCGACCGCAAGGTCGCGCCGCGACCGCAAGGTCGCGCCGCGGCCTCCGATTGGCGCCCGACCAGGCCTCCTACTTGCGGGACGCCTCCCAGTCGCCGGTCCCGTACCAGCTGAAGCTGCCCCGGGCGCCCTGGATGGTGTCGCCCGTCAGCTCGCCCTCGAAGTCGATCGGCTGGTCGCCGTCGAGGTCCGGCACGACGATGACGAACGCCAGCTTCGTGCCGTCGACGGTGCCGTCCACGTCGAGGATCTCGTTGTCGCCGAGGTCGATCTCGCCGCCGAGCCGATCGCCGTCCTGCTCGAACCGCGCCTGCCACGTCGTCACGCCGGTCTGCGTGCTCAGCCGCATCTCCCAGTCGCCGGTCACGCCGCCCTGGGCGTGCGCGAGCGACAGGCCCGCCAGGCCGAACACGACGGCCGCGGCCGCGGCCGTCAGTCTCCGTCTCCCCATCATCGCTCCTGCCCCGCTTCCTCGAGGATCTTCGTGTACCACATGACGCCGAAGTTGACGAAGGCCTCGCCGTCCACCGAGACCTCCTGGTTCACCCGGTACGCGTATGGCGAGACCAGGTAGCTGCGGCCCCGGATCGACAGCTCGGCACCGCCGTGCCGGATCGGGGCCGGGGTCTCCCAGAAGTGGCTGTAGTACCCGCCGAGGTCGCCGCCGACCGCCCCCGGCTGCAGCAGGGCGAACCCGGCGTCGTACACGACGTACTTGGTGAGGTGGGCGCCGAACGGCCCCGTCTCGAGGAACACGATGCCCTGGCCGCGCAGCGACCGGTCCGGCCCCTCGAGCTCGACCGTGACCTCGAGATACCGGCCGTTCGCGATGTGCCGGACCCGCTCGACCCCCGTGTAGCTGCCGCCCGGCAGCAGCGGCGTGTCGAGGGGAGACCACTCGATCTCCCAGTCGCCGAGGAAGTACCGCAGGTCGAACGGCGGCATCATCTCCTCGCCGGTCGTCGGGCCGCCCTGCGTCGCCCCCGGCTGCTGCCGCTGGGCCTGCACTGGAGGCACGGCCGCCCCCGCGGCGACGCCAATCGCCAGCAGAACCGGAATCAACTGCCTCATGCGGGAATTCTATCCCGTCTTTGCGTGTGGTGGAGCCGGTCTTCTCGGCGCTGAACGGCGAATCGGGGGCTGGCGCGCTCCGCCGCGCTCCATCGACCCCGGTCGTCGCTGGTGTTCGGGGGCCGGTCTCCGCCGGCGCCGTTCGTGCGCGGCGGCGCGGCCCGTCGGGGCCGTGGTCCGGTTGATCGCGCACCGGGGCCATGGTACAAGTTGGCGGCCGCCGGGGCCGTCGGCCGCGCCATTCGCGGCCGGGTCGCGCGCCCTCCGGAGCTGCCGTCTCGCCGCTCGGGAGCCTCGTCGCCCATCCGACTCGCAGTCTTTCGCCCTTCAATCCGGCCCCGCCCGGGACGAGCGGCAACGCAGAAGCATGGCAGGAGCATGAAGACCGAGATCGAACCGTTCCGCATCAAGATGGTCGAGCCGATCCGGCTGCCCACCGCCGAGGAGCGCGAGGCGATTCTCGAGCGGGCCGGCCTGAACCTGTTCAGGGTGGCGGCGGCCGATGTCGTGATCGATCTGCTGACCGACAGCGGGACCGGCGCGATGAGCGCGGCGCAGTGGGCCGCGATGATGCGCGGCGACGAGAGCTACGCCGGCGCCGACAGCTTCGAGCGCCTGCGCGTCGCGGTCCGCGAGGTCACCGGCTTCGACGAGCCCCTGCCGACCCACCAGGGCCGGGCGAGCGAGCGGGTGCTCTTCGAGGTGACCGGCGGCGCCGGCAAGGTGATCCCCAACAACGCCCACTTCGACACGACGCGCGCCAACATCGAGCGGACGGGCGCCCGCGCCGTCGACCTCTCGATTCCAGAGGCCGCCGATCCGACGAGCCGCCATCCGTTCAAGGGGAACATGGACCTCGCCGGGCTCGACGCCGTGCTCGACGCCGAGGGCGCGCGCGTTCCCCTCGTCCTCTGCACGATCACCAGCAACGCCGCGGGCGGCCAGCCGGTCAGCCTCGAGAACCTGCGGGCGGCGCGGGACATCTGCCGGCGCCGCGATGTCCCCTTCTTCCTCGACGCCTGCCGCTTCGCCGAGAACGCGTGGTTCGTCCGGCAGCGCGAGCCGGGCCAGGGCGACCGGCCCGTCAGCGACATCGCCCGCGACCAGTTCGACGCGGCGGACGGGGCGATCATCAGCGCCAAGAAGGACGGCCTCGTCAACATCGGCGGCCTGCTCCTGGTCCGCGACGACGGCCTGCGGCGCCGCGCCGGCGAGGTGCTGATAACCACCGAGGGCTACCTCACCTACGGAGGGCTGGCCGGCCGCGACCTCGACGCGATGGCGGTGGGCCTGCGCGAGGTGCTCGAACCCGACTATCTGCGCTACCGCATCGGGACCGCCGCCTGGGTGGGGGAACGTCTCCTCGCCGCCGGCATCCAGATCGTCGAGCCGCCGGGGGGCCACGCGGTCTACATCGACGCGCGCCGCTTCTGCCCGCACCTGCCGGCGGAGCAGTTCCCCGCCCAGGCGGTGGTCGTCGCGCTCTACCGGCACGCGGGGGTCCGGGCGAGCGAGGTGGGCTCGGCGATGGTCGGGGCGGGGGCGAAGGCGCCGCTCGAGCTGGTCCGCCTCGCGATGCCGCGCCGGGTCTACACCCGCTCCCACCTCGACTACGTGATCGAGGCGCTGGTCGAGCTCCACGCCCGCCGCGACACCATCCGGGGCCTGCGCATCGTCGAGGCGCCGGCGAGCATGCCGCACTTCACGGCGCGCTATGCCGAGGTGGACCCGTGAGCCGGGAGGCCGGTCCGTAGCGCGGCGCCGCCCCCGGAGGCGCCGGGCTCCGGCGTGGTCGGTTGGGAGAGCAGGCGAGAACGGCCGGGGCGACCTGCAGCTAATCCTCTCCCGGAACCACCGGCCCGCGCGGCGCGCGCTCGACCACCTCGGCGGCCGGCGTCAGAAGCCGACGGCGGCGGCCGAGCCACCCGGGCATCGGCTCGAGGGTTCGGCCGGCCGCGGCCGGGTCCTCCTGCTCCAGCCGTTGCAGCATGTCCAGGTACTTCTGCTCGATCACCGGCCATGTGTAGTGCCGGTCGAAGTAGCGGCGGCCGTTGGCGCCGAGGCCGGCGCGCAGGCGCGGGTCGCTCTCCAGCAGCCGCAGGGCCTCGGCGAACTCCGGGTAGCTGGTGTAGTAGAGGCCCGCGTTGCTCCGGACCGCCTGGCCGCGGAGCACGTCGCAGGCGCCGTTGACCAGCACCGGCAGCCCCATCGCCCAGGCCTCCAGCGTCACCATCGACAGGCTCTCGTAGGGCGACGGCATGATGAGCAGGTCGGCCGCCGCCAGCGCGTCGTACTTCTCCTCGTCCGACACGAACCCGAGGTGGCGGATGCGCGGGTCGTCCGGGATCGGCATGCGCGTCGACCCGGCGAGAACCAGATCGAGTCGTCCCCCCTCGGCTGCGTATCCGCGGAAGTGGCTGAACAGGTCGGCGCAGCCCTTGTTCGGGTCGATCCGGCCGACGTAGAGGGCGAATCGGCCGGTGATGCCGGTCCGCGCCCGGAAGCGCGGTGCGCTGGCCTGGGCGGGCACCTCCGAGCCGACGCCGACCACGACTCCGGGCACCGCCTGATTCCCCGAGACGTGCTGGATCAGCGCCCGCTCCTCGTACGAGTTGTACAGGATGCCGCGCACGCCGCGAAACGTCGGGCCGAAGAGAGACAGGCCGATCGTGGGGTCGCGCTCGGCCGTCGGCACGAGCAGGGCGCGAGGCGCGACGGCCCGGATGCCGTGGTAGGCGTGGTAGTACCGGTAGCTGAAAAAGAGGCAGTAGTCGAACTCCGCCTCGCGCCGAACCAGATAGGAGAGCAGGGCGGGGCTGGTGGGGCCCTGGATAGACAGCCACCGCAGCTCGTCGGCGAGAGAGTGCGGCTGCTCGAACACCCGCCGGGAGTGAAGGCCGAACTCGTCCGCGTCGCGCTCGCGGGCGACGGGGAACCGGCGTACCGTCAGGCCGTTGATCGCTTCGGCGCCCGCGGGGTACTCGTTTCGCCAGGTGACGTAGTCGCGGGCGCAGGTCGTGAGGACCTCGACGTCGGCGTGCCGGGCCAGCCGCTCCGCGATGTAGCGCGCGTGCAGCTCGGCCCCGCCGTTGATCTCGAGCCCGTAGCGTTGGACGATGACGGCCAGCTTCATCGGTTCGGCGGCGGCGGCTCGACCGCGGGCGGCGAAGGGGCGTCGTCGTCTGCCCGCTCGCTCGCCGGCCTCCCACCGAGCGGTCCGGGCTCGGGGTCGCCGTGGCGGGCCCGCTCGAGCGCGTCCAGCCGCTCGGTCACCGACTTCAAGAGCGTCCCCTGGCTCTTCATGTCGGCGGCGAGTCGTTCCATCTCCGCCGTCAGGCTCTGCATGGCCCGTTGGCTCCGTAGATCCTGCTTCTCTCGGGCCGCCAACCGCCGGGCCACGTCGTCGTCGAACGCCGCCTGCTGCGCGTTCCGACTCGCCTGCGCGGCGAGCGCGACCACCATCGGGTCGATGTTGAAGACGAACTTCACCAGCGGCGCGAGCAGCTTCCGGGTGCCGTAGAGCACACGCCCCACCCCGCGTCGGCGCGACGACCAGTAGATGCTGTCGCCGTCGAAGGCGAACGACTCCGACGGCGGCAGCGCGACCGCGGCGCGATCGTGCTCGGGCTCCGCGGCCGGCTCCCCCGGCGCGACCGCGGCGCGATCGTGCTCGGGCTCCGCGGCCGGCGCCGTCTCGCGGCGGCTTCGCTCTTCGATGCGGGCGCGGATCTGCTCCATGATCCGCTCCACGTCGATATGGTCGGGCTGTGCAGGAAGCTCGGACATCCACCACCCCGGGAGCGCTGCGTGCCGCCGGGCCGCCGACGGGCCGGCGAGCCGTCCGGAACCGGGCGGTCGTCGCCATCGGACGGTCGATCCGCGCCATCGCCGAGCCCGCCTAACGTATCGACGCCGGCGGCGGTTGTCAATCATCCAACGGGTCGGCAGGCGAGCGCGGCGGCGACGCCGCCGCGCTCGGGCGACGGAAGGGGCGGGCAGAGCGGTGATGGCGGCGAACGAGCGGTGTTCGGCCTAGCCCGCCAATCGTCGCCTACGGCTCCGCTTGGCGCCCAACCAATCCTGCTAGGAGTCTGCACCGTTCTACGGCGCAGACTCCTAGGTTGCGGTCTCATCGACCGACCGCCGGCTCGGCGCCGGCTTCGAGGATCCGGGACCGGCGGGCCGCGGAGGTCGTGTGAGGGCCCGACCCGCAAGTCCGACGTGCTCCCGGCGGACACCACGGCGGTCATAACTCCTGATTGGCCAGACAGTTACATTTTGACTCCATCGGTTCCGGCGGGATAGACTCTCCCGTCGGGCGCCCGCAAGGTCGGGTCGTCGCAGTGGGGCGGGCTGGACGTCGTCGGAGACTGGCGGACGCTGGTTTCCCGACAACGACGGCCCTGCTCGGCAACGATGTCCGCGCGCCGATCGCCATCCACCCGCGGCCGGAGATTCTTGTCCGGCAAGGAGCCCCGCGTCCATGCACGAACGAGACGACGATCCGGCGCCCGAAGTCCCGTCCCGCGAGGACGCCGACCGCTCGGGCGAAGCCGCGCTCGCCGCGCTGCAGCACGCCATGGCGCGGAAGCCGGAGCTGCCGCACCCTCCCGCCGGCTTCGACGACCGGCAGCTCGGCGCGTTGAGCGTGGCCTGGCGCCTGCTCCCCGAAGAGCCCGAGAAGGACATCGATCTGGGCTCGGGGTGGCGCCGCCGGCTCCGGGACGTCGCGTGGCGGCTGCTCCGGCCCATCCTGCACCGCCAGCAGGAGTTCAACCTGACGCTCGTCCATCACCTCGGCGGCAATGTCCGGGCCGCGAACGAGAGCCGGGAGGCGGCGGCGGGGGTCGTCGCGACGCTCGACCGCCACCTGGGCGCTCTCGCCGCGTTTCAGTCTCAACTCATCCGCTATCTCGGCCAGTCCGCGGAGGGCCTGCGTGCCCTGCAGCAGACCACGCATGCCCTTCAGCAGAACCTGCAAGCCCTGCAGCAGATGCGCGAGTCCGTCGATGCCCTGGAGCGGACCACGGAGGGCATGAGCCAATCCGTCGATCTCGCCACCGCGTCGACGCACGGGTTGAAGCGCGAGGTCGAGCGCCTGCGGCGCCAGCCCGCGGCGTCGCCCGGCCATCCGGACGCCGGCCGTGCCGCCGCCGCCCGACCGGCCCCGGCGGAGACCGATCTCGACGCCTACCAGTACATCTGCTTCGAGGACGTGTTCCGCGGATCGCGCGAGGAGATCGCGGCGCGGCAGCGCGACTATCTGCAGTACTTCGAGGGCGCGTCGGACGTGCTGGACATCGGCTGCGGCCGCGGCGAGTTCCTGGTCCTGCTGCGCGACGAGGGCATCGCCGCCCGCGGTGTCGACGCCAACGCGGACGCGGTCGAGCGCTGCCGGGAACGGGGGCTCGAGGCCGCCCGGTCGGACGCGCTCGCGTATCTGCGGGCCCTCGCCGACGAATCGATCGGCGGCCTGTTCTCGGCCCAGGTCGTCGAGCACCTCGAGGCCGACTACCTGATGCAGGTGCTCGGAGACGCGCACCGCGTCCTCCGCCCGGGCTCCCGTATCCTGCTGGAGACGATCAACCCGGCGTCGTGGACGGCCTTCTTCAGCGCCTACGTGCGGGACGTCACGCACCGGCACCCGCTCCACCCCGACACGCTGGGATACCTCCTGCGCGCGAGCGGGTTCGTCGACGTCACGATCGAATACCGGGCGCCGGTGCCCGACGCGGCGAAGCTCCAGCACGCCGCGGTCGACCCGGCGCTGGCGGACGCGCCGGGCGGCGCCGCCGTCTGCAAGCTGGCGGAGACCCTCAACCAGAATGCCGACCGCCTGAACGGCCTGATCTTCGCCGAGCAGGACTATGCGGCGATCGCCCGGCGCCCCTGAGAGGTCTGCCCGTAGCACGGTGCAGAGTCCGGAGGAGGCGCAGTTTCCCGGCGGGGTTGGCCGGGCGGCAATCGGAGGGCGTAGCGCGACCTTGGGGTCGCGTCGGGAGTTGCGCCGGCGCGAAGCTCCTGCGGCGACGGTTTCCGGGCTGGCCTCCGATTCGGCGACGTCCGCCCTGGCTCTCTCGACCCGCCGACCTCTCCGGGCGGTGGTACCGTCACCTGCTTCGGTCTTGCGACAGGGTGCGCTCATCGAGGAGAGGCTCGGCATGGACTTCACCGGCAAGGCGGTGCTCGTGACGGGGGCGTCGCAGGGGATAGGCCGCGCGACGGCCCGGCAGTTCGCGGACCGGGGGGCGCGGGTGGCCGTCCACTGCCACCGGAACCGGGCCGCGGCGGAGCGGACGCGGGCGGGGTTGGCGGGGGGGCCGCACCTGATCGTCGAGGCCGACGTCGGGGACGCGGAGGCGGTCGAGCGGATGGTCGACGCGGTCGCGGCCGGGCTGGGCCGCATCGACGTGCTCGTCAACAACGCGGGCATCCACGAGCCCCACCCCATCGCCGAGGTGTCCTACGCCGATTGGCAGGCCCGCTGGCGCCGCACGCTGGAGACCAACCTGGTGGGGGCGGCCAACGCCGCCTATTGCGCGGCGCGGCACATGATGCGCCAGGGGGGCGGGCGCATCGTAAACGTCTCGTCGCGCGGGGCGTTCCGGGGCGAGCCGGAGGCCCCCGCCTACGGGGCCAGCAAGGCGGGGATGAATGCGATGAGCCAGTCGCTGGCGAAGGCCCTGGCCCCGCACCGCGTCTTCGTGGGGGCGGTGGCGCCGGGGTTCGTCACCACCGAGCGGACGGCCGCGTTCCTGGACGGTCCGGCGGGGGAGGCGGTGCGCAGGCAGAGCCCGCTGGGACGGGTGGCGACCCCGGACGAGGTGGCCTACGCGGTGGTCTTCCTGGCGTCGGAGGGGGCCGAGTTCACCACCGGGACCATCATCGACGTCAACGGCGCCTCGTACTTGCGCTCGTGAGCCGGGCGGGGACGACGGCGGGGACCCCGTCCCCGGCGGCCCGGCTCCCACGGTCAGGCCGAGCGGAGGGACGCCGGGGAGTCGGAGCGGCGGGCCGGTCCTTCCTCGGTCCGGCGCAGCGACTTGACCACCGGCGAGGTGTTCGGCGGATACTCGCCGAAGCTGACCCCCAGCGCCCGCGCCGCCACCACCCCCGCGCTGTCCGGCGAGACCCGCGAGATCTGGTTCACCGCATCCTGAATCGGCACCGCCTTCACCGCCGGCGGGTGGTAGGCCACCATCTCTCCGAACCGCCGCTCGAAGACGAGGCGGACGGCGTGGGCGCCGAACTGGGTGGCGAGGGCGCGGTCGAAGTTGGTGGGGGGGCCGCCGCGCTGCAGGTGCCCCAGAATGACCACCCGCGTCTCCCGCTTCAGCCGCTCCTCGAGCTCCCGCGCGACGATCTGGCCGATGCCGCCCAGCCGGACCTGCTGCCCCGGGGTCGGGTCCTCCCGGGTCACCAGGCCCCCGCCCGGCATCTCGGCCCCCTCGGCCACCGCGACGAGGGAGAACCGCTTGCCCTGGGTGTCGCGCTCCAGGATCTTCTGGCAGACGTTCTCCCAGGTCCACGGGATCTCGGGAATCAGGATGACCGACGCGGCGCCGGCGATGCCCGCGTGCAGGGCGATCCAGCCGGTGTGGCGCCCCATCACTTCGAGGACCATGATGCGGTCGTGACTGGCCGCGGTGGTGTGCAGGCGGTCCATGGCGTCGGTGGCGCAGGCCACGGCGCTGTCGAACCCGAACGTGAAGGCGGTCGCCGACAGATCGTTGTCTATCGACTTGGGGACGCCCACGACGGGAATGCCGTACTCGTGGAACTGCTGGGCGACGGCGAGCGACCCGTCCCCGCCGATGCAGATGAGCCCTTCCAGGTCGAGCTGGTCCATGGTGCGCTCGACCTGGGGGAGCAGCGCGGGATCGAGCTCCTGCCGGTCGTCGACCCCGACCCGGGCCGAGAACCGGCCCGTGTTGGTGGACCCCAGGATGGTGCCGCCCCGGTTGATGATCCCCGACGTGTTCTTCGTGTCGAGCGGCACGTAGGTCACGGGGTCGATGAGGCCTTCGAAGCCCCGCCGGAAGCCGACCACCTCGGACCCGAGCCGCGCGGCGGACTTGACGGCGCCCCGGATGACCGCGTTCAACCCCGGGCAGTCGCCGCCCGCGGTCAGGATTCCGATCCGGCGTGTGGCTGTCGGCATGGTCCCTCTCCCCGGTGGGGCTGGCGGTCGGCGCCATCCTGTGCAGGACGGTCCGCTAGCTTAGCTAGGAGTGCCCGAGCACGGCGTGCGGGACGTATCGCTCCTCGAGGAACCCGCACTCCTCGTCGTCCAGCGCAATCTCGAGGGCCCCGACGAGCTGATCGAGCTGCTCGGGCCGGGACGTCCCCACGATCGGGGCGGTCACCCCGGGTTGCCGGATCAGCCAGGCGAGGGCGACCTGGGCGGGGGCGACACCGCGCCGCGTGGCCAGCGTCCTGACCCGCTCCACGATCTCGAAGTCGGCCGGTGCGAAGTACAGCTTGCGGGCGAAGTCGTCGCTCCGAGCCCGGCTCGACGGCCCCGCGCCCTCCGTGTCGGAGGTGCGGTTCCCGGCGAGGAACCCGCGGGCGAGCGGGCTCCAGGGGATGACCCCGACGCCCTCGGCCCGGCAGAGCGGCAGCATCTCGCGCTCCTCCTCCCGATAGACCAGGTTGTAGTGGTTCTGCATGGTCACGAACCGCGCCCACCCGTTCCGGTCCGCGGTGTGCAGCGCCCGCGCGAACTGCCAGGCGTACATGCTCGACGCCCCCAGATAGCGTACCCGGCCGGAGCGGACGATGTCGTTCAGGGCGTCGAGGGTCTCTTCGAGGGGCGTCTCGGGGTCGAAGCGGTGGATCTGGTAGAGGTCGACGTGGTCCATGCCCAGGCGCCGGAGCGAGGCGTCGACGGCGTCGAACAGGTGCTTCCGCGAGAGGCCCCGGTCGTTGGGGCCGTCGCCCATCGGGAAGTACGCCTTGGTGGCCACGACGACCTGGTCGCGGCGGGTCATGTCGCGGACGGCGCGGCCGAGAATCTCCTCGCTGACCCCGCGCGAGTACATGTCCGCGGTGTCGAAGAAGTTGATGCCGTGGTCGAGGGCCTGCCGCACGAACTGCCGGCCCGTCTCCTCGGGCAGCACCCAGTCCCGCCAGCTCGGCGAGCCGTAGGTCATCATGCCGAGGCAGAGGCGGGAGACCCTCAGGCCGGTGCGTCCGAGCGATACGTAGTCCATGGCGGCTTCCGGCGCCCGCGGGGGACACCTCTGGCAAAGGGCGGGAACGGCGGTCCGGCCCGCCGCGCGACCCGGCGGCGGGCGGCTAGTGACAGTGCCCGTGGTCGATCGACCAGACCTGTCCGGGCGGACAGATGCCGCTCGCGGCCCGGTTGGCGGAAGAGAAGCTGAAGACGAGCGCGGCCAGCACCGCGGCCGCGACGCCCACGATGGCGAGCCACGCGGTCGGGCTCAGCCGGCGCTCCTTGCGCTCACAGCACTGCTTGTACTTCTTGCCGCTGCCACATGGGCATGGCTCGTTCCGGCCAACCCTGGAAACACGCGCCATAGTCAGGTCCCTCGTTGCGCTGCCACCGTGACGGGCACGAGTATACTGCACGCCGCCGGCCCCGCCGGTCGCCGCAAGCCCCCGGTTGCAGCAAGGCCCGCCGCATCGTGTCGGACGCCTCGGGGGCCACCGCCGGGAGCCGCCGGCGGAACCTCGCGGCCGCGCCGGAAGCCTCGCCGACGCGGAGTCTCCACGGCGCCGGCCCCGGCCCCGCAATCGTCGTCGGCGGGTCCGACGTCCGTCCTACGAACCCTGCCGGGGCACCAGCAGCAGCTTGCCGATGTGGGTGCTGGACTCCATCAGCCGGTGCGCCTCACCGGCCTGCGACAGGGGGAACCGGCGCTGCACGACGGGGCGCACCCGCCCGGCTTCGACGAGCGGCCACACGCGCTCGCGGACCGCCGCCGCCACCGCGCCCTTCTGCGCGACGCTGCGGGCCCGTAGCGTCGAGCCGGTGACCGTCAGGCGGCGGGTCATCAGGGTCGCGAGGTTCATCTCGCCCGCCGCCCCGCTCATCAGGGCGATGACGACCAGGCGCCCCTCCGGCTTCAGGAGATCGAGGTTGCGCTGCAGGTACTGCTGCCCGACCATGTCCAGGATCACGTCGACGCCGCGCCCGTCCGTGGCCGCCCGCACCGCCTCGACGAAGTCGGCCTCCCGGTAGTTCACCGCCGCCTCGGCCCCGAGGGCGGTGCACGCGGCGCATTTCTCCGCCGACCCCGCGGTCGCGAAGACCGGGGACCCCAGCGCGGCCGCGAGCTGGATCGCCATGGTGCCGATGCCGCTCGAGCCGCCGTGCACGAGCAGCGCCTCTCCCGGTCGCAGGGCGGCGCGGTCGAAGACGTTGGTCCAGACCGTCATGGCCACCTCCGGCAACGCCGCGGCGTCCACCAGATCGACCCCGGCCGGCACCGGCAGGCACTGCGGCGCCGGCGCCGCGCAGTACTCCGCGTAGCCCCCGCCCGAGAGCAGCGCGCACACCGGATCGCCGACAGCCCATCCCGCCACCGCGTCCCCGACGGCGGCCACGGTGCCCGACACCTCGAGCCCCAGCACGTCCGATGCGCCGGGCGGCGGCGGGTAGCTCCCCCGGCGCTGCATGGTGTCGGCCCGGTTCACCCCGGCCGCCGCGACCCGGATGAGCACCTCGCCGGCACCGGTCGCCGGCACCGGCCGCTCGCCGAGGGCCAGCACGTCGGGCTCGCCCGGCTCCGATATCTCGATCACGCGCATCCGATCCGGCAACTGGTTCATGTCTCGTTCTCGCGTTCCGGGATGGGCAACGGGCCTGCGGGTACCGGCCGGGGTCCGTCCATGGCTCGGTCTCCTGCGAATGGACCGCACCGTCGTCCATGTCGTCCGAAGCCGCCCTCGCTGGTCGCGGTTGTCGCGCCGGGGCGAGAAGCGGCCGCGGACTCCCCGCGTTTCGTACGGCGCCCCCCAAGGCGCCCCGGGGATTATAATTGCGGCGGCCGAGGCTCGGGCGAGCCCGGCCCGCGCGCTCACATATGGATATCAAGGTCAAGAAGGTCAAGCTCTGGCGCACCGAGGTGTCCCGCCGCTCCGGCGCGCTGGCGGCCGCGCTCGAGCCGCTGGCCCAGCACGGGGCCGACCTCAAGGTGATACGGGTGCGGGCCGCACCCGGCCGGGAGCGCAACATCGTCGAGGTCTATGCCGGCGACGGCCAGCGGGCCGCGATGGTGGCCCGGGCCGCCGGGTTCAGCCAGACGGCGGCCACCGCGGTGCTGCTGCAGGGGGACAACCGGCCGGGGTTCGCCTTCGCGGTCGCGAACGCGGTGGCGTGGGCGGGCATCGGCGTTCGCGACTACGAGGCGGGGGTGGTCGATCGCCGGTTCTCGTCGACCCTCACGTTCGACAGCGAGTCGGACGCCGCCAAGGCGGTGACGATCATCCGCAAGGTCATCCGCGGCGCCGACGGGAACGGGGCGGAGCGGTAGACCGATGCGCCTGCTGCTGATCGGGTACGGCCGGATGGGCAGGGCCGTCGACCGGCTGAGCGGGTCGTACGGGTGTACGGTGGCGGGACGGCTCGACATCGACGACAACGCCGGCGGCCGCGGCATCACCGCCGCCGCGGTGGAGGGCGTCGACGTCGCCGTCGACTTCTCGATTCCCGACGCGGTGGCCGAGAACCTGCCGCGCCTCGCCGGCCACGGCGTGAACGTGGTGGTCGGCACCACCGGCTGGGCGGCGCACGAGCCGAAGATGCGGCAGGTCGCGGCCGACGCGGGGATCGGCGTCGTCGCCGCCGCCAACTTCTCGCTGGGGGTGAACCTGTTCCTGGCCCTGACCGAGCGGGCGGCCGAGCTGTTCGCGGACCGGCCCGAGTTCGGGGCGTATATTCACGAGCTGCACCACGCGGCCAAGATCGACGCCCCGTCGGGCACCGCCCTGGCCATGCGGGACGCCATGACCGGCCGTGGATACCCGGACCGCATCGACATGGCCTCGAGCCGAGCCGGCTCGGCCCCGGGCACGCACACGGTGGCGTTCGACGGCCCCGTCGAGTCGATCGCGCTGACCCACACCACCCGGGACCGCGACACGTTCGCGCGCGGGGCCCTCGAGGCGGCCCGCTGGGTGCAGGGGCGGCAGGGCTGGTTCTCGATGCGCGACGTGCTGGGGCTCGAGGGATGAGGCGCGACCGGCCGGGCCGCGGCACGGGACCGGTTGTGCAGGGGCGGCAGTCGGTTCGCGACCCGCGGGGACTCCGGGGATGAGACGAGACTGGACGGGCTGCGGCACGGCCCTGGTGACGCCGTTCACGGCGGCCGGCGCCGTCGACGAGTCCCGGGTGCGGGCGCTCGCGGCCCGCCAGATCGAGGGCGGCGTGCACTTCCTGGTGCCGTGCGGCACGACGGGAGAGAGCCCGACGCTGTCGGCGGCCGAGCACCGGCGGGTGGTCGAGCTGGTGGTCGAGACGGCCGCCGGCCGGGTACCGGTCCTCGCCGGGGCCGGCGGCTACGACACGCGCGAGGTCGTCGAGCAGGCGCGGGAGATGGAGCGCGCGGGGGCGGACGGCATCCTGTCGGTGACGCCGTACTACAACCGGCCGACCCCGGAGGGGCTCTACCGGCACTACGGGGCGATTTCCGATGGCGTGCAGCTGCCCATCGTCGTCTACAACGTGCCGGGCCGGACCGGGTGCAACGTCGACCCCGCCACCCTGTGCCGCCTCGCGGAGCATCCCAACGTCGTCGGGGTGAAGGAAGCCTCGGCGAACATGGGGCAGATGTGCGAGGTCTGCCGCGGCGTTCCCGACGGCTTCAACGTGCTGTCGGGCGACGATCTGTTCACGGTGCCCCTGATGGCGGTGGGGGGCGCGGGGGTCGTCTCGGTCGTGTCGAACGAGGTCCCGGGCGAGATGGCCCGTCTCGTGTCGGCGGCGCGGGCCGGCGACTTCGCGGCCGCCCGCCGGCTCCACACGCGGCTGCTTCCCCTGATGCAGATCAACTTCGTCGAGTCCAACCCCATCCCGGTCAAGGCGGCGATGGCCCATCTCGGGCTGCTCGACCTGCACTACCGGTTGCCGATGGCGCCTCCGCGGCCCGCCTCGCTCGAGAAGATCGTGCGGGTGCTCGACGAGCTGGGCGTGCGTGGCGCCGTCCCGGGAGGCGCCGCGGCCGGCGGGGCGTCCGCGTGACCGGACGCGGTGGGCTTCCGGCCGCCATCGACACGACGCCCTTCCCGGGATTCATCGCCGGTCGCGTGGCCCCGAGTGGACGCGGGCTGCCCGGCGCCACGGCCGGACACGGAGACCATCGACAGTGACGACGGACACCGAAACGCTCCAGGCGACCATCGAGCGGCTGCATGGGGCCGGCGCCGGCGCCGACCGGGACGAGGCGCGGGCCGCGTTCGCGACCCTGCGGGCCGAGCTCTCCGCCGGCCGCGTCCGGGCGGCCACCCCCGACCCCGAGGCGCCGGCCGGCTGGCGCGTGCACGGGTGGGTCAAGCAGGGCATCCTGGTCGGCTTCCGTTGCGGCGGGATCGCCGCGTTCCCGGGTTCCGATCCCGACGTGCCGTTCCTCGACAAGGACACCCTGCCCCTCAAGCGGATGGACGCGGCGTCGCGGGTCCGGCTCGTGCCGGGCGGGTCGTCCGTCCGCGACGGGGCGTTCGTGGGGGCCGGGGTCATCTGCATGCCGCCGATGTTCATCAACATCGGGGCCCACGTCGGGGCCGGGACCCTCGTCGACTCGCACGCCCTCGTGGGGTCGTGCGCCCAGGTCGGCGAGCGGGTGCACGTGAGCGCCGCCGCCCAGATCGGCGGGGTGCTCGAGCCCATCGGGGCCATGCCCGTCATCATCGAGGACGACGTGCTCGTCGGCGGCAGCACCGGCATCTACGAGGGGACCGTGGTGAAGTCGCGCGCGGTCATCGGGGCGGGGACGGTCCTCACCGGGTCGACCCCCGTCTACGACCTCCCGCGCGGCCGGGTGATCCGCCCCGGAGACGGCGTGCCGGTGGTCATTCCCGAGGGCGCGGTGGTCGTGCCCGGCGCCCGCGCCGTCACCGCCGAGGCGGGCCGCGAGTGGGGGCTCGCGCTGGCCACGCCGGTCATCGTCAAGTACCGCGACGAGAAGACCGACGCCGGCGCCGAGCTGGAGGCCTGGCTGCGGTAGGGTCGGATCCGCCTCACGAGGACCGGCGCCACTGGCGCGCGGCCACGCCCAACCGGGTTGAACGGCTCTCCGGGACCTCAATCGGCCGTGATTCTGACCACCCGATGAGCGCCTGCGGGTGTCTCGCGTACGGCTTGGGCGAGATCCCCACATCGGAGCAGGACCTTCATGCTTGCGGTGTCGGTTTGGCGAGACGCGCCGTGCTTCTGTCGCAGAAGTCGACGCCGGCCGCCCGCAGAACGGTTTCGGCGGCTTGCCGATCGACGCCGAAGTCCTCGACGAACTCATCGAGTGTCACGCCGTCAGCGAGCCAGTCGAAGAGCTGCTGCACCGGCAGCCGGCTACCCCGGAAGCACGGCGCGCCGCTCATGCGATCCGGGTCCACCCACACTGCCTGCTCGAGCGTCATGACGTCCTTCCTCCCACCAACCGATGTCCGAGGCATGTTTCCATGACCGGCGGATCCGGTCAATCATCCGGCCCCTGCGGGCCGATGACCTCGATGAGCTCGGCGACGACCGTCACCGAATCTTCGTCGTCCACCGTGAGCTCGATCTAACACCTTCTCGTTGGATACCAGTGCGAAATCGTGCGCCAAGGCCTGCGCGATGAGCATGCGGTCGAAGGGGTCGCGATGATGGCCGGGCAATCGTCCGGCGCGTTCGGCATCGGTAACGCTGACCGGCAGCTCGGCGAAGCCCTGTCCGACGATGGCGCCACGTATGTCGCCCGCGAGCGCGTCGGCCTCCGGCAGCCTGCCGAGGCGGTGCTTCGTGGCGATTTCCCAGGCCGAGACCGCACTGACGGCGATAGCGTTCGCCTCGTTGCGGATCGCATCGCGGGCGAGTTCGGACAGACGTCGGCTGTCCGCCACCCACCAGAGGAACGATGCGTGTCCAGCAGCACTCGCATCGCCGGCGCCCTAGCCGCCTTCCCAGAGCTTCAGTTCGTCCTCTGGAAGCGGCTCAAAGAAGGCGTCGGTTATCGTGATCTTGCCCTTCAGGACGTCCGGTTGTCGCTTGCCCTTGGGCTGGCAGCGCACGAGTCGGGCGACGGGCCGGCCCCGGCGGGCGATGACGACCTCCTCGCCCGCCTCGACCTGCACCAGCAGTCGCGACAGTTGAGTCTTGGCTTCGTGAACGTTGACGACGGGCATCAGCAGCCTCCCCGGATGGCCTTCCCCTTCTTAGCCAAGTAAGGGACTAGATGTCAACCACGGCCGGGGGGGGGTGCCGTCGACCTCCGGGCAGGCTCCAGGTGCGGGTCGACTCGATGTCGGCCTATCGAATGTCGGATGACGTGATGCTATGATGTCGCTGTGCGGACCACGTTGACCATCGACGATGATGTGCTCGCCGTCGCGCGAGCGCTGGCTGCTCGGCGCGGCGTCAGCCTCGGGAGCGCGGTGTCGGACTTGGCGCGGCGCGGCTTCAGGGGGACCGGCGCAGCCGACCAGGAAGACGACGGTGTTCCGGTCTTCCGGGTGCCGCCCGATGCACCGCCGATCACCAGCGAGGACGTTCAGAAGGCGCTCGACGAGTGGCCGTGACTCGATTGCTCGACGTCAACGTGCTCATCGCGCTCACGTGGCCCCACCACGTGCACCACAACGCGGCGAAGTCCTGGTTCGCCGGAGTCCGCGGGAACGGGTGGGCTACCTGCCCGCTGACAGAGGCCGGATTCGTGCGCGTATCGTGCAACCCGTCGGCCGTCAAGCAATCCGTAACGGTCCTCGACGCGATCTCGCTGCTGGGCCGCCTCCGGCGACTGGAGTCGCACGCCTTCTGGGCGATGGAGCACTCCATAGCCGAGCTGCCACCGGGAATCCTCTCGCGCATTCAGGGCTATCGCCAGATCACCGACGCCGTGCTGCTCGGACTCGCCGCGCAACGCGGCGGCCGACTCGCCACCTTCGACACGGGCATGGCGCACCTCCTCGTGGCGGCGGAGCGACACCGGGTCGAGACGATTCCCCTGTGAACCGCGCCGGGTCTGTGGCCGCGGACGGCGTTTGAACCCGAACTCTGCTTCAGGCCCGCACCCGGTTCTGTAACATCTACAGATATTCCTGGCATTTACAGAGAAACCATCTATTTGACGAATTCGAACGCCCCCGTGCGTATAGACCGGGTTCGCTTCGCCCCGCAGCGAATGAATAGGTACCCATTGATCTTCGACGGCATCAGCGCCATGCCCCCCATGGTACCCTCGCCCTCGCAGGACCGGCAACGGAACCAGGATCCTCGGGTCGTCGGACAGCAGCACGGAGCAGATGGATGATGTCCAGCAACGGTGGCGCCACGGAACCCCCCTTCGACGTGGTCGAGCTGGCCCGGTCGCTCATCGACTTCGACTCGACGACGGGCCGCGAGGGCCCGGTGGCCCGGTGGCTGGCGGGGTGGCTGCGCGACCGCGGCTACGACGTCGAGGAGCAGCCGGTCGAGGGCGACCGTATCAACCTCTACGTCGCCCTCGGGCCGCCGGACGTGGTGCTGTCGACCCATCTCGACTGCGTGCCGCCGCACTTTCCGAGCCGCGAGGAGAACGGGCGGCTGCACGGGCGGGGGGCCTGCGACGCGAAGGGCATCGCGGCGGCGCAGATCGGGGCCCTCGACCGGCTGCGGGCGGCGGGGGAAACCCGGGTGGGCCTGCTGCTGGTGGTGGGCGAGGAGCGCGGCAGCCACGGCGCCCACGCCGCCAACCGCACCCCGCGCGGCTCGCGCTACTTCCTGAACGGCGAGCCGACCGACAGCCGCCTCGGCGTCGCGACCCGCGGGGTCTGCCGGGTGCGGATGTCCGCCACGGGGAAGACCGCCCATTCCTCGCATCCGGAGGAGGGCGTGTCGGCCATCGAGAAGCTCGTCGACGCCCTGGTGGCGCTCCGCACGCTGCCGCTGCCGTCGAGCCCGGCCCTCGGCGACACGAGCTACACGGTGACTCTGCTCGACGGCGGGATCGCCCCGAACGTCGTGCCGCCGTCCGCGAGCGCGGAGGTCAACTTCCGCACCGTGGGCCCGTCCTCGGAGGTGCGGGCGGCCCTCGACCCGCTGAAGCGCTGGGTCGACCTGGAAGACGTGGCCGAGGTGCCGCCGGTGGAGCTGGTCACGGTGACGGGCTTCGACAGCGCGGCCTTCCGGTTCACCACCGACATCCCGTTCCTCTCTGCCTGGGGGCGGCCGCTCCTCTTCGGACCGGGGTCGGTGCTGCTGGCCCACACCGCCGACGAGTACGTGGAGGTCGACGAGCTGCGGGCGGCCGTCGACGGCTACGCGCGCATCGCGACGGCCCTGCTGGAGCGCGTCGACGCCGAAGCGGGCGCGTGACGGGGGGGAGGCAAGCGAATCGTCGGGCTCGGTTGCGGCTCGCTCCGGCGCGCAGGGAGGCAGACGGAGATCAGGCGTCGCGCTGCACGGGTGCAAGCGGTTGTTCTGCCACTCGGTCCCGCGTGGTCCGGGGCCCGGACGGGTCCATTTGGACCTTCGCCCGGACCCGGCCCCACGGTCAGGGCTGCCCGACCTGGTCCAGCCGGACGCGCGTCAGGTCGACGCGCTGGAGCGGGGTCTCCCCGTCTACCGGCGTCGCCTCGATGCGGTCCACCGCGTCGATGCCGTCGACGACCCGCCCGAACACGGTGTAGACCCCGTCGAGCTCGGCCGCGCGCCCGGTCACGATGAAGAACGACGTGTCGGCGCTCGCGGGGTCGTCGCCCCGCGCCATCGACACGATGCCCTTCACGTGCGGCGTGTCGCTGAACTCGGGCTCGAGGTTGGTGATGAGGCTGCGCTGCTCCTCGGTCAGCGGCGTGCCGCGGCTCGGCACGAAGCCGGTCTGGATGACGAATCCGGGGGCAACGCGGTGGAACGCCATGCCGTCGTAGACGCCCGCCTGCGACAGGCGCAGGAAGTTGCGGACGTGCCCCGGCGCCCGGTCCGGGAAGAGCTCGAGGGTGATGGGCCCTGCGCTCGTCTCCAGCACCGCGCGGTACGTGGCGAGCTCGTCGACGGTCTCGGTCGTGAACGGCGGCGGGGGCGGGGGCTGCCAGTCGCGGACGGACACCGACACGATCTCGATCCGCTCGGCCGCCTTGCCCTGGGCGTCGACCGGCGTCTCGGAGATGCGCGTCACCACCGGCAGCCCCTCGGCCACCCGTCCCCAGATGGTGTGAGCGCCGTCGAGGCCGGGCTGGGCGACCACGCAGATCAGGAACTGCAGCCCCTCGCTGGCGGGGTTGCCCGGCACCCCCACCGACGACACCGTGCCCGGGGTGTGGCGCTCGTCGCTGGGCTCGGACGCCACGAGGCCGAGGCCGCCGCGGCCGTACTCGTCGCGGCGGGCGGAGTCCGCGGATATCGGGTCGCCGCCCTGGACGATGCCGCGCGCCACCATCGCGTGGAACGCGGTGCCGTCGTAGGTGCCCTCCTCGACCGTCTGGAGGAACAGCCCGACGTGGTTGGGGGCGGCCTCGGGCAGCAGGTCGATGACGAAGGTCCCCGCCGTCGTCTCCACCACCGCCTGCTTGTCCCGCATCTCGTCGAGGCCGAGCGGGGTCTCGAACAGCTCTTGCGCCCCGGCCGCGCCCGTCGGGAGCCCGGCCCCGGTCAGCGCCAGCAGCGCCATCGCCGCGATTGGTCGTCTCACGTTGCCTTCTCCACACGTCATGCGGGTCGTCATCGATTCACCCGGCCGGTCGACACCGGACATGCCACGACGGTGCGGGAGACTCGGGTCGCCGCCGTTGACGCCCGTCACCGGCCACGCCGCCGAGCTGTCGGCGTCGCCGCGGCGACCGCACGTTCCGGGGGAGCCTCAGCCGGATGTCCGCGCCGCGGTGAACGGCGTCTCCTCTTCGCGCACCCGCACGCTGGCGTGCCGGCGGCGGTGCACGATGCGGGCGACCGCCTCGGTGCGCTCGTCGCGCGTCACGCTGAGCCGTACGCCGTCCACGGCTTCGCAGACGTCACCGGGGGTGAGGCCGCCGAGGACCGCGGATGCGTCGAGACGGCGCGGCGGCCCGCCGGGGCGCAGGGCGAGGAAGTCCGCCCGCAGCTCGCGGGTGCCCTTGCGGCCGTGCAACCGCCAGAGCTCGCGCACCCCCATCTCGGCGTAGCGGGCGATCTTGCCCTCGTCGGCGTTGGTGATCTCGGCCTCGACCACCAGGTCGAGCGGCGTACGCTCGACGAAGGCGTCGGCCGCCGCCTCGCCCTCGGCGAGCGCGGCGCGATAGGCTCTGGCCCGCTCGCCCAGATAGAACGCGCAGTCGGGCTCCATGCCCGTGCCGGGGGGATCGTCCCGCCCGCGGAGACGGGTATGCTGCAGGCTCTTCGCGGCGCCGGCGACCATGCTCGCCGCCGCATCGATGAGATGGCCGAAGATGTCGGTCAGATCCTCGTGCAGGCGCGAGGGCGTCATCAGGGTGACGAGTCCGCGCGACGGGTCGAGGCAGACGCGGCTGAACGAACGGTTCCAGTCGATGGCGGCGAGCTCCGCGATGGTCGCGGCGTCGGCGCGCAGGACGTGGATCGTCGACCCCAGCGGCCCGGTGCGCATCGTCGCGGGATGGCTCATGATCCTGTACGCGGGGCGGGATGGGCTCTCGCGAGCGGTGGTTCGCGCGTCCGGCGGCGCGGCGCACGACCCCCTTCGGCATGATAGCAGATGGCCGCCGCCGACCCGCGGAACAACGCGGCCAGCACCTCTGCGGCGCAGACTGCCTGGACCTAGAACACCACCCGCAGGCCGAGCTGGGCCTGTCGCGACGCGCCGACGAGGGCGCTGGCGAGGCCGAACTCGGGGTTCGGCGTCACCCCGTCGTGCTCGAAGACCTCCTGCTGGTCGGCGTGCCCGACCCGGAACGCGCCGGTGTCGAGGACGTTGAAGACCTCGAAGAGCGCCTCGACCTGCGCCCCGTCGACGCGGAACCGCCGGGTCAGCCGCAGGTCGAGGTTGGTCCAGGGGGCGTTCCGCTCGCCGTTCACGGGCGCGAGCTCGCCGCCCACCACCGCCCGGGTCTGGGCGCCGTGGGGGCCGACGGCGAAGCCGGGATGGTTGTGGAAGCCCACCGCGGGGTCGAGGGCGGTGTAGGGAGAGCCCGACTGGGCGGTGAAGATGCCGCTCGCGGTGACGTCGAAGGGGAGGGTGAAGACGCCGCTCGCCACGAAGCGGTGGGGGACGTCGCGAATCGAGAGCCCCCAGTCGTAGTCGGGGTCGGTGGGGTCGGTCAGGGTGAGGCTGCCCGAGCGTTCGTTGTCGTCGTTCGAGCGGTCGCGCGACCAGGTGTAGTGCGCCTGGAACTGCACCCCGCCGCGGAAGCGGCGGTGCAGGGCCGCGGTCAGCGCCAGATAGTCGGACCGGGCCGGCGAGGCGCGCACCAGGATGGGCCCGTAGGCCGGGTCGATGCGCCGACCGGAATACACCGGGCGGCCGAAGACGTCGCGAGCCGGGGGCGGGACGTTGGCGTCGAAGTTCGACGCGAGCGAGTCGCTCCGCGCGTGCAGCAGGTCGATGGAGGCCGCGAGGTCACGGCCGAGCTCCCGCTCGTAGCCCAGGTTGAATCGGACGGTCCGGGGGTCCTCGAACCCGGGGTCGAAGTGGCTGAGGGCGGGAATCAGGCCGGCGGGCGGACTGTCGTTGTCGATGGGGGCGCCGAGCGGCACGAATCCGGTGTCGCCCGGCGACACGATCGCGTTCCCGAAGCGCGGATAGACGCCGGTGTCGGTGTGGGCGGTGGAGAAGAGCAGCGTCGGCGTCCGGGCGTGGAAGACGCCGCCGGCGGTCCGGACGACGCTCCGCGGGTCGGGCGACCAGACGAGCCCGGCGCGGGGCGAGAAGTTGTCGAGGTCGTCGGGAATGCGCCGCCCTTCGGGCAGCACGTGCTCGATCTCGCCCGGATTGAGGGTGCCGTCCCAGCGGGCGCCGACCTGCAGGGTGAGGCGCCGGTTCGGGCGCCACGAGTCCTGGACCCAGGCGCCGAGAATCTGCTGGGAGACCACGAAGTTGGGGTTCTCCAGGCTCCCGAACAAGATGACGGCGCGGGCGGGGTTGCCGGCGGCGAAGTCGTCGAGCGTGTCGAAGTCGTAGCTCCCGTCGGCGTTGCCCACGAAAAACTCGCTCAGGAGGTCGTGGCTCAGGGTGAAGCCGGCGCGCACCTCGTGGTTGCCCGAGAGGAACGAGAACCGCTCCTGGATCTCGAGCTTCCGCTCGTCGTTGGTGACAGGCAGCCACCAGGGCTTGCCGAACGAGCCGAAGGAAGGGTTGTAGATCCGGAAGGTGGCCTGCAGCGCGCTCTCCGACAGGTGCGAGCGCCGGTCGAAGTCGTCGTAGGCGTACTGGACGCGCAGCTCGTTGACCCCGTTCTCGCCGACGACGGAGACGACCGAGCCCACCGTGGAGTGGCTCTCGACGAACCGCCGCGACTCCTCCCCCACGAAGTCCGACACGCGAGAGTAGTCCGTGAGGTTGTAGCGCAGAGTGAGTGCGTGCCGGTCGGTCGCCCGGTGGTTCAGCTTGCCGAACAGGATCAGGTTGTCGGTCTCTCGCAGAAAACGTCCGCTCGCGGTGCGGCCGTGCTCGGGGTCGGCGGCCGCGACGCCGTCGTCGTTCGGCCGGTATCCGGCCACGAGCTCCGGAAAGGCCGCGAGCACCGCGTCGTACTGCCCGCGGCCGCGGATGTCCCGGAGGAACGGCTGGCTCTGGGCGGTCTGGTCGTAGGAGACGAAGAAGTGGGTGCGGTCGCGCCGGATCGGCCCGCCGAGCGACCCGCCCCAGTTGTAGCGGCGGAACTCGTCCACCGCGTAGCGCGCGTCGTCGGCAGGCACTCCGCGCGCGGCGTCGAGCGGCGACCGGGGCAGCCGGGCCGCCATCCCGTCGTCGCGCAGAAAGAAGACGCCGGAGCCGGCGAGGTCGTTGGTGCCGCTCTTGGTGACCACGTTCATGGCCCCGCCGCCGGAGCGCCCGGCCTCGGCCGAGTACCCGCTCGTGACCACCTGGAACTCCTGGACGGACTCCTGCGCGACCAGGGCGCCCCCGCCCTCCCTCGCCAGCCCGCCCCGCCCGAAGCCGAAGAAGGCGCTCTTGGCGTCGGCCCCGTCGATGGTGAACCCGGAGTTCACGGCGCGCTGGCCGCTCAGCGAGAGCCGGCCGCTCGCGTCCACCTGGACGGTCGGCTTGAGCAGGGCGAAACGCACGAAGTCGCGGCCCGAGATGGGCAGGTTGGCGATCTCGTCCCCGGTCACGTATCCGGCGGCCCCCGTCCGCCCCGTTTCCAGGAGCGGCGCCTGCCCGGTGACCACGACGGTCTCCTCGACCGCGGCGAGGCCGAGCTGCAGGTCCACCTCGAAGCTCTGCCCGACCAGGAGACGGACGTTCTCGCGCCGGGCGGTCCGGAAGCCCGCCAGCGACGCCACGAGGTCGTACTCGCCGCTGGGAACCGCGCGGAGGGCGAAGAAGCCCCCCTGGTTCGTGACCGCGGTGCGGCGCTGGCCGCGCTCGAGGTCGACGAGCTCGACCGTCGCCCCCGGCAGGCTCGCGCCGGTGTCGTCGCTCACGAAGCCCTGCACCGTCGCGAGCGACTGGGCGGCGGGCGTCGCGGCGGCGGCGAGCGCGACGGCGAGGGGGAGCAGGGCCGCCGCCAGGGCGTGTCCATCGTACCGACGATCGAGGGCTCGTGCGCGGGTCACGGCCGCAATGTACCGGATTTCGGGCCACCTCGGATACGATGGATCGGATGTCACTGCTGCACGAACCCGAGACCGAGGCCCCCTCGCGCAAGGGGCGCGTCCTGCTGATTGGCCTCCTCGCCATCGCGGCCGGCGGCGGCTACTACCTGTGGACGTCGCCGCCCGACTGGCTGCCCGAGCTCCCGACGTTCTTCGAGGAGAGCGCCCCCTCCACCGCGGCCGACCCGCCGCGGCGGCGGGCCCCCCGCGAGCCGGAACCCGAGCCCGAGCCGGTCCTCGCCGAGGCGGCGCCGGAGCCGGTCCTCGCCGAGCCGGCGCCCGAGCCTGAACCGGCCCCGCCGCCCCCGGCATCGCGGCTCGAGCCGCTGCTCGTGGTGTCGAGCGACGTGCCCGGCGCGTCGGTCTTCCTGAATCGCCGGTTCCTGGGGACGACGCCGTTCGAGGCGGTCGAGCTCGAGCCGGGGCGCCACCGGCTCAACGTGTCGGCGGAGGGCTACGAGGGCTTCGCCCGGGACATCGAGATCGGCGACGAGCCGGTCTCGGTCGACGTGCGGTTCCGCCAGGTCCGGCTCGACGCCCGCGTCGAGGTCGTCCACCGGCACCGGTTCGGCTCGTGCAGCGGAACCCTGCGGGCCGACCTCGCCGGCCTCCACTACGAGACCGACGGCGACGACGCCTTCTCCATTCCGTTCGTCGAGCTCGAGGAGCACGCCGTCGACTACATCGAGCACACCCTGACCGTGAAGCGCCGCGGCGGGCGCACCTACAACTTCACCGACGAGCAGGAGACGGCCGACGTCCTCTTCGTCTTCCACCGCGACGTCGAGCAGGCCCGCGACCGCCTCGCGAACGCCGAATGACCACCCGGTGCCCCTGGGCCGGCCCCGACCCGCTCTACCGCGAGTATCACGACGAGGAGTGGGGCGTCCCCGTCCACGACGACCGGCACTTCTTCGAGATGCTGATCCTGGAAGGGGCCCAGGCCGGCCTCGCCTGGATCACGATCCTGCGCAAGCGCGAGGGCTACCGGGACGCGTTCGACGGCTTCGACCCCGCCGCGGTGGCCCGCTACGACGACCGGCGGGTGGTCGCTCTGCTCGATGACCCCGCCATCGTTCGCAACCGGCGCAAGATCGAGTCGGCCGTCGGCAATGCCCGCGCCTTCCTGACGCTGCAGGACGAGCACGGCAGCTTCGACCGCTACGTGTGGCGCTTCGTGGACGGGCGCCCCCGCCAGAACCGGTGGCGCACGATGGCCGAGGTCCCCGCCGAGACGTCCGAGTCGCGCGCACTGAGCCGGGACCTGAAGCACCGCGGGTTCCGCTTCGTCGGCCCCACCATCTGCTACGCGTTCATGCAGGCGACGGGCCTGGTGAACGACCACCTGGTCGACTGCTTCCGCTGGGCGGAGCCGGCCCGGTAGTCCGGGGGGCCTCGCTTGCGCCGAGATGGCCGTGCGCCGTTCCCGCTCTGCCACTCCTTCGCAGGTTCGTGACCTGACGCGCCGCGAGCGACGCAAGCACCGCTGGCTCTTCGCCGGGCACCGCGCGGCGGCACGCACGGAAGGCGTCACCAACGCAACACCGAAGCCCTGCAGGCGGCGCACCCCAACCGACAGCCCGCGGACGTCTAGGTTGGGCCAAACCGGTGGCGGCGAGCTCGTAGCCCGCCCGAAGCACGGGGACCGGCCAGGGGTTTCCCCCCGACCCGCCACCACACCGTTTGGCCCTCGGGGCTTCTTGAGCCCGGAACAGCCACAACGCCGACTTGACGTGCGCCAGACTTGACGTGCGCTAGACTTGACGTGCGCCAGACTTGACGTGCGCCAGACTTGACGTGCGCCAGACTTGACGTGCGTTTTTTCCGGCGTATAATTGACTGCGAGGGAGGTATCGCCTGTGCAGATCAACCCCGGCGGCCGCTTGGACACCCAAGACGTGATCGGTCGAGACAACGAAATCCACCGGTACTGGCGCGTTCTTCAGCGCCAAGGGCTTGTCCTATCTGCGGAGCGACGCATCGGCAAGACCCACATTCTCTTCAAGATGCGCGAGGAGTGCCAAGGCGGCTATTTGCCCTTCTACCAAGACCTTGAGGCCGTCCACTCGATCCCCGACCTCATCCGGTCGATTTACCGGACCGTCCAGCAGTCCCTGACCACACTGCCCAACGTCAAGGCCGCCATCGCCAAGTGGTCCACCCTACTCCCCAACAAGATTGCCGGCATCGACCTGCCGACTGCAGACGCCAGTTGGCAGGTCCTCCTTGCTGAGGCGTTCGACGACATCATCAACATTGCCGACAACAACACGCGCATCCTCATGCTCTGGGACGAGTTCCCCCTGATGCTACACAACCTCCAACGTCGGGCAGGGCAAGACACGCCCATCCAACTGCTGGACCACCTGCGCGCCCTGCGCCTTGCCCGAGCGGACCGCCTACGTTTTCTGTTCACCGGCTCGCTTGGCCTCCACTTGGTGCTTCGATCCCTGCGCGAGGCCGGAAACGCCAACGACCCTGTAAACGACATGTTGTCCCTCACCGTTCCGCCTATGACCGAACCTCATACCCGAGAACTCGCCACAGCACTGCTTTATGAGACCCGAGCTGCTCCGGCCAGTATCCCCGGTCTAGCCTCGGAGATCGCTAGGGAAGTAGGTGGTTTCCCATACTACGTACACCATGTCGTCGACCAGCTAGACCAGCTCGGACGGCCGCCAGACCTTCCAGACGTGTCCGGTGCCATAAACCACCTCGTCGGCGATCCCCACGACCCCGCGAACCTCAGCTACTACGTTAACCGTCTGTCTTCGTACTATGCCGACAACCAGCGGGCGCTCGCTTTGCTTGTCCTAGACACGTTGGCACGCCGGTCGCTCCCCACAGCAGTCCCGGAACTCCACAATCTGTGCAAGCACCAAGATCCATCGTTGGTGGATGAGCGCCTTCGCGAAATACTCACGATCTTGTCGGAGGACCACTACATCGCACGTACGCCATGCGCGGCCGGAGTGGAGTACGATTTCCGTTGGCCTCTTGTCAAGAAGTGGTGGAAGGAGACGAGAACATGAGGCAGGGTATGCTACGCACTTCACGTTACAGCCCGGGAAACATGGACCAAGCGTCTTTGGAAGCCCTGTTCGTGGGGCGTCACGACATAATGAAGGACGTGCTGTCCCGCGTTACCATATCTACTCGAAGTTCACAAAAGCACTACATCCTCCTGGTCGGACCGAGGGGGTCGGGCAAGACTCATCTTCTCGTCCTGGCCTATCATCGCCTGATGGCCGCCTTTGACGCGGACGACTCCACCGACCGCGTCGCCATCGCTTTGCTCAGAGAAGAGGAATGGGGCGTCGCCTCCTACCTCGATCTCGTTGTTCGAATTCTGAAGGCCCTTGCTGAACAGACACCGGAGCTCAATGCGGAGATCGACGCCATATACGATAAGTTTTCCAAGGACCCAGACGATGCCGAAGCACTCGCTGTCAAACTGCTACGCCAACATTCCGACGGTAAGATACTCCTGCTATTGTGCGAGAACCTCATGGACCTATTTCACGGCTTAGGTGACGAGGGACAGAAGCGTTGGCGTGCTGCCATCCAGGAGGATGGCAACTGGGCCATTGTGGCTACCACGCCCCAGCTGTTTGCGGCGCTGCAACTGCAGGACAATCCGTTCTACGGTTTCTTCACTATCCGTGCCCTGGAGAACATCGACCTGGAGGCCGGAATTGATCTTCTTACAAAGAAGGCAGTCCACGAAGACAAGACCGAATTGGCGAACTTTCTCCGCACGCCGATTGGGCGTGCGCGTGCGCGCGCCGTCCATCACCTCGCGGCCGGCAACCATCGCGCGTATGTTGTGCTGTTCGACTTTCTCGACAAGGAATCTCTGGAGGATCTGATCGATCCGTTCATGCATATGATCGACGACCTTACGCCATACTACCAGGACAGAATGCGCCAGCTTCCTCCGGCTCAGCGCAAGATCATGGAGTTTCTAGCACTCGAGGGAACGCCCGCGACGGTCAAGGACATATCGAGTGCGTGTCTGATGTCCCAGCAGACGGCCGCTAAGCAGATCGGCGAACTGGCGTCCGCGGGGTTCGTGAGTCGTAATCGCTCAGGGCGGAACACTTTCTGTGAACTTTCGGAGCCGCTGATGCGCATCTGTATAGAGGTCAAAGACAACAAGGCTCAGCATTTCCGTCTGTTCGTGGAATTCCTTCGCCACTGGTTCACTTCGCGTGAGCTCGAGCAGCGCCGTGCTGGGTTTCACGACGCGTCGCTCACTGATCTAGACCGTGTTCACGTTGAAGAGGCAGTGAGGTGCTCTCTTGCCGATGGCCGGGAGCCGGTCATTGAGCTGCTTCATGACGAAGCCGAGCGCTGTCGGGATGCGGGCGACTACCGGGGTCTTGCGGAGATTCAGCAGACTTTGGCGCGAGACAGCGGCAGCGCTGGCGACTATCGGAGGTGGGTGTACGCCCTCGTGGAGGCGGGTGACGGGCGGTCCGCGGTGGCGGTCGGACGGGAGGCGGCCGCAAGACACCCTGGTGACGAGAAAATCTTGTTCCAACTCGCCCATGCTTATTTCGTTGATGGCGGCTATGATGACGCCCTCAACGCAATCGACCAGGCAATGGCTGCCGGGGAACGACGCGCACATCACTGTGTTCGGGCGGACATTCTGCTGCGCCTCCGGCGCTTCAAGGAAGCGATTGCGGAGGCGGAAGTGGTCCTCGACGGCGAGCCGGGCCACTGGCACAGCATCGAGCAGATCACGCAAGGCCTCGTGGGGCTGGGGCGGGTGGCGGACGCGGAGGCCCGGGCGCGGGAGGTCGTTGAGGTTGCGCCTGCGGACCCTCGGGCGTTGTTGGCGGTGGCGAGGTTCCATGTCTCGCAGCGGCGGCTGGGCAGTGCCTTGGAATTGGTAAACAAGGCGCTGAACATCGATGCAGAGCACCAGCGTGCACGGCAGCTGCGTGGTTTCATTCTGTTTGACATGGCGGACTACCGCGGCGCGGTTGTGGATTTGCGTCAGTTCGCCTCACGGCACGTGTATTCGGTTCGCACACACTGTCGACTGGCGGATTCTCTGCTGTGGTCGGGGGAGTTTGAGGAGGCAATGGAAGTCGCGGAACACCTTCTGGAAATAGACCCGGCACACGATCACGCATACTTGGTTCGCGGATGTGCTCTTGTCGAACTTGGACGGGAGCAGGAGGCGATTGGGGCCTTCGATCGGCTTCTGCCCGGGGGCCATCGGCCGGCGTTGCTGAGCGCAGCGTCGTACGCGCGGCGGAGTGGGGAGTACGGTGCCGCGGAGAGATACCTCGACGCGGTGGCGGAAGAAGACCCGGACAATCGGGAACTGTGGACTGAGCGCTGCTGTCTCGATATCGAGCGGGGCGCATTCCGCGCGGCAGTGAAGAGCGCGGCGCGAGTGGAAGAGCTGCAGGGCGGCTCGCTACTGGGGCGGTTGCTTGCGGCACGGGTTAATGCTGCGCGTGGGCCGTTGCGGGAGGCGTTGGAGGCGGTAGGTGTTTGCATTGAAGCAGAACAGTTCAAGGGCGACGAGCAGCTTTATAGAGAAGCTACGGTTGCGATTTTGAGCACGTCAGTGCGGAACTTTGGTCCGCGGTTTCTTCCTGAGGGTTTGTCGAAGTTGCGGAGCTTATTGGGAGGCCTGCTTGACGAGGGGGTTTTGGGCGGGATCCTGACGGACGTGTTGATCGAAAACGTAGAACGCTTCGCTGGGTCTTTGGAGGAGTGGGAGAGCGCTCTAGACGGGCTGGCTTCTTCGCTTGCGGACCTGACGGACTGCGAGATCCCGCTTGGGATGCTCCATGCCGCCGTGAGATACAACAAGACGGGTGACGAAAAGCAGCTCTTGAGGCTGCCGCTTGAGCAGCGCCAGTTGCTGGAGGAGGTGCTTCCGGCGGTGGGGGTGCGGCGTGAGGCCGGCGCGGAGGGTGGGCGGAAGCGGCGCCGGGGGACGTGGGCGGAGGGGAGCCGTCGGGCGGGGCTTCGGGCTGTGCCGGCAGGGATCGGGAGGGGAACGGCTGGGGATTGAGTGCGCAGAAGAGGGTCGGGTATGCGGGCGGTCGTCGATGTTGGGGTTGTCGATTGGATGGGGCGCGGGCGGGAAGCGGGGCTGGGCGTGGGGCAACGGGCGGCGTGGTGTGGAGCATGTTCGTGCCGGGAAGGCTGGACGCCGTGGTGGGAGTTCACGCCCGGGTGGCTTCGTGGGGCTATCGCGACACCACGAGCAGGACGCCGAGGACCACGACGGCCGAGCAACCCAGCGACCAGGCGGAGAGGGCCTCGCCGGCGAGGAAGTACCCCAGCACCAGGGCGATGACCGGGTTCACGTAGGCGTAGGTGGCGGCCTTGGCGGGGACCGATGCCTTGAGCAGCCAGAGGTAGCAGCCGTAGGCCACCGAGCCGAAGGCCGCGACGTAGGCCCAGGCCCCGAACGCCCCGGGAGAGACGGCGCCCCAGTCGAACCCCCGCAGTTCGCCGGCCGCCGCCGACAGGGCCAGCAGCACCGCGCCGCCGCCGAGCATCTGCATGCCCGACGAGAGCGCCTGCGAGTGGGGCTGGGGGACGTGGCGCGAGCAGATCGAGCCCATCGCCCACAGCAGGCTCGCGAGGACGATGGCGCCGGCGCCGACGGGGTCGAGGCCGCTTGCGCCCGCCGCCTCGGCCGGATGGACGAGCAGGGCGATCCCCGAGAACCCCAGCACGAGCCCCAGGACCACGCGGCCGGCGGGGCGCTCGCCGCCGGGCCGCCACCAGTCGCCGAGGGCGACCCAGAACGGCACCATCGAGACGAGGAGGGCGCCGAGACCCGAGGGCACCCGCTGCAGCGCCCAGCTGACCCCGCCGTTCCCGCCCGCCGCCATCAGCGCCCCGACGAGGCCGGTCATCGCCCAGTCGCGGGCGGTGGGCAGCGCCGCCCCCCGGCGCAGGCCCCAGGCCGCGAAGACGAGGCCGGCCGCGACGAAGCGCACGGCGGCCATGAAGAACGGCGGGATCTCGGCCACCCCCCAGCGGATGGCGAGATACGTCGACCCCCAGATGACGTAGACGGCCGCGAACGCGGCGACGAGGGCGACGGTGGAGGGACGATTCGTCAATCAGACCTCGCTCAGGAGCCCGTGTCGAGACCCCGCGTTGCACCGCGCCCGGAGGGCGCCGGCAGAAGCCGAGGCGCTCCGCCCGACACGGCGCGAGGTGGGACGACGGGTCGTTCAGGCTTCCTCACCGGGTCGGGCCGTCGCAAAGAGCCCGGTCAGCAAGTCCAGCTTCTCGGTGACTTCATCCGGTATCGATTCGGGATCGGCGAAGTCGACCAGCCGATGCAGCTCGCTCTTGCGCAGCAACATGGCATGGCCGAGCCGGTCGGCAAGCCGGCGAAAGAACTCCTCGGCGAAATCGCCGAGCTTGATGCCGCTGGTGCCGGACGCCCACACGAGGCGCGCCGCGTCGGCGTCGAGGCCCTGCCAGGTCGTGAAGTCCCGCGTGCTGCCGGCGAATACGCGCTCCAGAATCAGCTCGGCGAGGACCGCATCGACCTCGTTCTCGAACCGCCCGACGAGGGGGGCTTCCGCATACGCCTCCCTGGTGTAGGCTCTCAGGACTTCGGGGGTGACGAAGTAATTCTCGCATTCGTAGCGACGCCACCAGGCGATCCGCAGTCCGCCCTCGTCCGCGTCGGGTCGCTCCCGGCCGTCGCTGTCGAGGATCGCGAGGCCGACGAGACCCGGCACCAGCGCGCGTAGCGCGAAGTAGTGCTGTCGCGGGGTGACGCCGAACCCGCCCTCGACCCGTTCCAGCCCGGCGTCGAGGTCCGGACCCGGGAAGTTGTCCTGCACGTAGAAGGCGTTGACCCGTTCGTCCCAGCCGTCGTCCGCGGGATGACCCAGACGGCGCGCGAGCGCACGCAGCATGTCGAGGTCGGTGCGTCCTTCGACGTAGAGCACGTAGCCCCGCTGCCTCGCCCTCAGGTAGTGCTCCGCGCCGTAGTGCTTCAGGGCGTTGCGAATGTCGGCCTTCGCCGCGAGGTCGTCCGCCCGCCCGTGCAGCAACAACGTCAGGTTGTGGTCCAGCGCTTCCTCGAGAAGCACCTCGGAATGCGTCACGAGGATCACTTGCGACCCCTGCCTGGCGGCGATCTCACGGAGCAGCACGTAGACCTGCCTTTGACGGAGGATCTCGAGGTGGGCGTCCGGTTCGTCTATCAGCACCACGCTGCGCCGATGGGAATGGAGATAGGCGAAGATGAGCAGCATTTGCTGAAGGCCCCGCCCCGCGAGCGCGACGTCGAGCGCCTCCTTCGCGTCGTCCTGGCGATAGAACAGATTGATGCTGCCGCGCGTGGTCTCCTGCGGCCGGCCGAGACGGACGGCGAACAGACGCTCCATCAGCGCTGCGATGCGATCCCAGTCTTCCGGAGCTTCCTTGTGGACGAGCAGGCACAGGTTTCGCAACACCTGCGCCGTCTGCCCCTGACCCAGCAGCACGTCGATACGGCCCGGCTGGAGGATCGGCTCCTCCGTCTCCAGACCCGACATCGGGTACAGCAGCTCGACGCCGAGCCCGGCCGCGGCCGCGATCAGCTCGGGTCGGTCGAGCGTTGCTTCGTCCGGTGTGCAGTAGATCAGCTCGTCACCCTGGTTGCGGAAGCGCATGGTGACCGGCTCGACGGTGTTCCCGTGCGACAGGCCGACGGTGATCACCAGGGGGACATCCCGGTTGCCGCGCCGAACATTCGTGTTGTGCCAGAAATAGCGGGTGCGCTGTACGGGCACCGCGACGATGTTCAGCCGGTTGATCGACGTCGAGGTGCGTTCCTTCGGCGGCGCCTTCCCCTTGCTGTCGTACCACGTCTGCACCGCCTGCGACCAGAGCGCAATGGCCTGGATGGCGGTTGTCTTGCCGCAGTTGTTGGGACCGATCAGGACAGCGGGGTGATCCAGCTCGATGCGCTGTCTGTCGCCGAAGCGCTTGAAGTTCTGAATCTCCAGGTAATGCAGCAGCCTCATGCCGCGTCCTCCCGGTGCACCTGCCCTCCGCGCGTGTCCCCGACTACCCGACGTTGACGACGGCGCGGGTGCTGCGGTGGCGGTCGACGACCTCGCGGCCGAGGCGCTTGCTCAGGTACACCTTCGACGCGCCCGGGTCGTCCGGGTGGGCCTCGAGCTTGATGACGTCGAACTCGAGGTGGTCGAGGGTGCTGCGCATGGCGTAGAAGCGGTTCTTGGTCTTGACGACGACCTCGTCGAAGCCGTTGTCGAGGGCCCACGATTCCTGCTGCTCGGTCAGGGCCCGGAAGAACCCCTGACCCCGCCAGTCGCGGCGGGTGCCCCCGATCCAGCTGTAGAGGACCTTGCGGCCGTCGAAGCGGACGCAGTCGGCGAGCCGGTCCACGAGGTCGGCGAGCCTGGCGTCGGTCTCGCGGCGTCGCAGCTCGTGCGACACCTTGAACGCCACCGGCACCACCGTGCCGGGATCGTCGGGCAACGCCGCCTCGGCCATGACGATCTGGTGGTCGCGGCTGCCCAGCCTCGCCACCACCTCGGACGAGGTCTTGCGGCGCGGGAACTCGCCGAAGAACTCCTCGATGTACTGAATCTCCAGCGCGCCCTGCTGCAGCCCGTACTGTCTGATGTGATACTCCATCGGCGGCGAATCCGTGATCATACATCCCGCAGGGAGCCACTTGGCGAATCCAGGCGAATCCCCCGCGTTGCGCCGAGCCCGACGCGCGCCGGCGAGGCGCCCGGGGCGCGGAATGCACCACCGGTAGAATGTAGCGGAGACGCTCGCCACGGGCTCCCGGCGGCGGCCGCCCGACCCATGCCCGAGCTGCCCGACCTAACGGTCGAGGCGCCCGAGGCGCGGGATGCACCGCCGTAGAATGCAGCGGAGACTCTCGCCACCGGCTCCCGGCGGCGGCGGTCCGACCCATGCCCGAGCTGCCCGACCTAACGGTCGAGGCGCCCGAGGCGCGGGATGCACCGCCGTAGAATGCAGCGGAGACTCTCGCCACCGGCTCCCGGCGGCCGCCCGACCGATGCCCGAGCTGCCCGACGTCACGGTGTACGTGGAGCATCTGCGGACCCGCGTCGTCGGCGAGCTCTTGCGCCGCGTCCGGCTCGGCAGCCCGTTCGTGCTGCGATCGGTAGACCCGCCTCTCGAAGCGGCCGAGTCCCGCCCCGTGCGGGCGGTGGAGCGGCTCGGCAAGCGCATCGTCATCACCCTCGAAGGCGACCTGTCGCTGGTCATCCGCCTGATGATCGCGGGCCGGCTGCGTTGGCGGCCGCCCGGCGCCCCCATCCCGCGGCGCCGGGGCCTCGCCGCGTTCGACTTCACGGGCGGCACGGTGCTGTTCACCGAGGAGGGCAGCACCAGGCGCGCGTCGCTGCACGTGGCCGGCGACGCCGCCGCCCTCCGCCGGCACGACCCCGGCGGGCTGGAGGTGCTCGAGGCGGACGCCGCCGCGTTCCGGGCGAGGCTGACCCGCGAGAACCACACCGTCAAGCGGGCCCTGACCGACCCGCGCCTGTTCTCGGGCGTCGGCAACGCCTACTCCGACGAGATCCTGCACGCGGCCCGGCTGTCGCCACTGAAGTGGACCCGGCGGCTCACCGACGCCGAGATCGAGCGGTTGTTCGAGGCGGCGCGCGAGACCCTCGCGGGATGGACGGAGCGTCTGCGGCGCGAGACGGGCAACCGCTTTCCCGAGAAGGTCACCGCGTTCCACGAGGACATGGCCGTGCACGGGCGCTACGGCCGGCCCTGCCCGGCGTGCGGGGCGCCGGTCCAGCGCATCGTGTACGCCAGCAACGAGGCCAACTACTGCCCGCGCTGCCAGACCGGCGGCCGGCTGCTCGCCGACCGGTCTCTGTCGCGGCTGCTCGGCCGCGACTGGCCCCGCTCGCTCGACGAGCTAGACGAGTTGACCGCGTCCCGGCGCCCGTCTCGGCCGGGCGCCCCCTGACCCGGGCGTCGAGGAGCGACCCGACCCCACGGTCGCCGGCAGATCGCGCCGGCCAGCGCGCCCCCGCAGGACGCGTACTCTGCCGCTGCCCATGCGTGCCGTGTATTCGGTCCCCCGCGGCCGCGCGGGACGGGGCTGGGTTCTGGCGGGGCGAGGGCCCGCAACAGGCTCCCGGCCCGCCCGCACGGGACGGGTACTCCGCCGCTGTCGCCCCGTGCCATGCAGCCGGCTCGCCCGCGCGGCCGCAGCGGGACCGGCTCGCCAGCGCGGCCGCGCTGGATGGGGACCCGCGTGGGGGAACCGACGCCCCGGCCATTCCGTCCACTTCAGCAGCACGCATGCAACCACCCGGCGGACCGTCAGGCAGAGACGGAGCGCCCACGACCGGCGCCGGGGGAGGGTTGCCAGCCTGCCTGGAGATCACGTCATGCGCCTGTTTCTTTCCACCCTCGCACTCGCGGTGAGCGGCCCCCTCGTGGTTGCCCCCGCCGCCCAGACCGATGCGCCGTCGCGGCCATCGGACGCCCTCGACACGCCGTTTGCCGCGAACGGGACGATCTCGCTGGAGCTGTCGGCGGGCGGGTACCGGATCTCGGCGGGACGGGACGATCGGATCCGACTGCGGTGGAGCGTCCGGCGGCAGAGCCAGCTCTCCGAGGTCGAGGCGTACGCCGACGTGGACGGCGCGGAGGCGACGATCGTCATGGACGGTCCCGCCAACGAGTTTCACGCCGTCATCGAGGTGCCGGCGCGATCGGACCTCCACCTTCGGCTGTCGGCCGGCGAGCTGTCCATCGAGGATGTCGTCGGCGACAAGGACATCCGTCTCCACGCGGGAGAGGTCCGCGTCGACGTCGGGAATCCCGAAACCTACCGGCGGGTCCGGGCCTCGGTCTGGGCCGGCGAGCTGCGGGCCGAGCCCTTCCGGAGGAGGACGGGAGGGCTCTTTCGATCGCTCGACTGGCGCGGCGACGGGGAGCACGACCTGCGGGTGAGACTCAAGGCCGGCGAGCTTCGGCTCTACTCGAAGTCGGCGGCGGATCACGCGCAGCCGCGCTGACGGCAGCCGGGGAATGGACCCCGGCGGCTCCGCTTCGGGCCGGCTCGACCCACTAGGGGTCTCCGCTGTTCTGCCGCGCCGCTCCTGGCCCGCCAATCGTCGCGGGGCGACTTGCGTAGCCGGGGCGACTTGCGTAGCCGGGGGGACCTGCGGTCGCGGGGGGACCTGCGGTCGCCCTGGAAGTTCCGCTGACGCGAGACTTCTGCGCCGAAGGCTTGGCGCCCCAACCAACCTCCAGGAGTCCGGGCTGTTCTTCGGCGCAGACTCCTACCCCAGCAACGGCCGCAGCCAGCGCTCGGCCTCGGCGACCGTCATCCCCTTGCGGCGGGCGTACTCCTCCACCTGGTCGGGGCCGATGCGGCCGACCGAGAAGTAGTGCGCCTCGGGGTGGGCGAGGTAGAGCCCGCTGACGCTGGCGGCGGGGGTCATGGCCGCGCTCTCGGTCAGGCCCATGCCGATGGCGCCGGGCTCGAGGAGGTCCCACAGCGCGAGCTTGCCGCTGTGGTCGGGGCACGCCGGGTACCCGAAGGCGGGGCGGATGCCGCGGTAGCGCTCGCGCAGCAGGTCCTCGTGGGTCAGCTCCCCGCCCGCGCCATAGCCCCACTGGCGCCGTGCCTCGGCGTGCAGGTACTCGGCCGCGGCCTCCGCGAGGCGATCGGCCAGGGCCTGCACCATGATGGCGCGGTAGTCGTCGTGGTCGCGCTCGTACTCGGCCGCGAGGGCGTCGACCCCGACGCCGGCGGTGACCGCGAACGCCCCGACGTGGTCGAGCCGCCCGCTGTCGCGCGGGGCCACGAAGTCGGCGAGCGAGCGGTGGGCCCGGCCCTCGGGCTGCGGCTCCTGCTGCCGCAGCATCGGCAGGCGCAGCCGCTCGGCCCCGGCCGCGGCAGGCGCGCTTCCCGCCGGCCCGTCCGCGCCGTCGCCCGGCGGCGGCAGGCGCAGCCGCTCGGCGCCGTCGCCGACGGTCGCGTTCGGTTCGAAGAGGACGATGTCGTCGCCGTCGCTCTGGGCGGGCCAGAACCCGTACACGGCGCGGACGGTCAGGCGTTGCTGGTCCACGATGCGCTGGAGGAGCGCGGTCCCGTCCGCGTGCAGCGCCCGCGCCTGCTCGCCGTACGCCGGGTGGTCGAGCACGGCGGGGAAGCGCCCCTTGATCTCCCACGCCGCGAAGAAGAACGTCCAGTCGATGAACGGCGTCACCTCGGCGAGGGGAATCGGGTCGAGCCGCCGCGCCCCGAGGAACGCCGGGGCCGGCAGGTCGGCCGCCGCCCAGTCGTCCCGGAACCGGTCCGCCCGCGCCTCGGCGCAGGACCGCAGCGGCTTGTCCCGGCGCGCCGCGTACTGCTCCCTGAGGGTGGCCTGGTCCGCCCGGTTGGCGCGGTCCAGCTCGTCCCGCCGCGCCGGGTTCAGGAGACCGGACACCACGTCGATGACCCGCGAGGCGTCGGCCACGTGCACGGTGCTCCGGTCGTAGGCGGGGGCTATCTTCACCGCGGTGTGCTGGCGGCTGGTCGTCGCGCCGCCGATGAGGAGCGGCCGTTCCAGCCGGCGCTGCTGCATCTCCTTCGCCACGAACACCATCTCGTCGAGCGACGGCGTGATGAGCCCGCTCAGACCCACGATGTCTGCGTCCTCGTCGGCCGCGGTCTGCAGGATGGTGTCGCAGTGCGCCATGACCCCGAGGTCGACGACGTCGTAGCCGTTGCACCGCAGCACCACCGCCACGATGTTCTTGCCGATGTCGTGCACGTCCCCCTTGACGGTGGCCAGCACCACCCTGCCCTTCGACGCCGCCGCGGCGCCGGTCGCCAGCCGCTCCTTCTCCATGAACGGCTCGAGGTGCGCAACCGCCTTCTTCATGACCCGGGCGCTCTTCACCACCTGCGGCAGGAACATCTTGCCCGCGCCGAAGAGGTCGCCGACCACCTTCATGCCGTCCATCAGGGGCCCCTCGATGACGTCGAGGGGCCGGGCCAGCGCCTGCCGCGCCTCTTCCGCGTCGGCTTCCGCGTAGTCCGCGATGCCGTGCACCAGCGCGTGCGAGAGCCGCTCGGCGACCGTCCCTTCCCGCCAGGCGAGGTCCTCGGTGCGGGTCGTGCCGCTGCCCTTGACGGTCTCCGCGAACCGCACCATCCGCTCGGTGGCGTCGGGCCGGCGGTTGAAGATGATGTCTTCGACGCGGGTCAGCAGGTCGGGGTCGATGTCTTCATAGACCACGAGCTGGCCGGCGTTGACGATGCCCATGTCCATGCCCGCGGCGATGGCGTGATAGAGGAACGCCGAGTGGATGGCCTCGCGCACCGGGTTGTTGCCGCGGAACGAGAACGAGAGGTTGCTGACCCCGCCGCTCACGAGGGCGCCGGGGCAGGTCCGCTTGATCGTGCGCGTCGCCTCCATGTAGTTGACGGCGTAGTCGTCGTGCTCCTCGAGTCCGGTCGCCACCGCGAGGATGTTCGGGTCGAAGACGATGTCGCCGGGGTCGAACCCGGCCTGCTCGGTGAGCAGCCGGTACGCCCGCCGGCAGATGTCCACCTTGCGCGCGGTCGTGTCGGCCTGGCCGGTCTCGTCGAAGGCCATCACCACCGCCGCCGCGCCGTACCGCTGCAGGGTGCGGGCCTTGTCGAGGAAGTCGGCCTCGCCCTCCTTGAGGCTGATCGAGTTCACGACCGGCTTGCCCTGCACGCACTTCAGCCCCGCCTCGATGACCGACCACTTCGAGCTGTCGATCATCACCGGCACCCGCGCGATCTCGGGCTCGGTGGCGACGAGGTTGAGGAACCGGGTCATCGTCTCCTCGGAGTCGAGCAGAGCCTCGTCCATGTTGACGTCGATGAGGTTGGCCCCGCCCCGCACCTGGTCGAGGGCGACCTCGGCGGCGGCGGCGAGGTCGCCCGACTTGACGAGCCGGGCGAACCGGGCCGACCCGGTGACGTTGGTGCGCTCGCCCACCATCAGGAACGTGCCGTCGTTCCGGACGGTGAGGGTCTCGAGCCCGCTGAACCGGCTGCCTCCGCCGTTGCCGGCCGGGAGGGCGCGGGGCGGCAGCCCGTCGACGGCGCGGGCGATGGCGGCGACGTGGTCCGGGGTGGTGCCGCAGCAGCCGCCGAGGATGTTGACGAACCCGCTCGCCGCAAACTCGCGCAGCAGCCCCGCCGTCTCGTCCGGCGTCTCGTCGTACTCGCCGAAGGCGTTGGGCAGCCCGGCGTTCGGGTAGCAGCTCACTCGGCACTCGGCGATGCCGGCCAGCTCGGCCAGGTACGGCCGCATGTCGCGCGCCCCGAGGGCGCAGTTGATGCCCACGCTCAGCGGCTTCGCGTGGCGGATCGAGACGTAGAAGGCGTCGATGGTCTGCCCCGAGAGGGTGCGCCCGCTGCGGTCGGTGACGGTCACCGAGATCATCAGGGGCACCGCCGCCCCCCGCGCGTCGAACACGTCCCGGATGGCGACGAGGGCCGCCTTCGCGTTCAGGGTGTCGAACACCGTCTCGACGAGCAGCAGGTCGCAGCCCCCGTCGAGGAGGCCGCGGGCCTGCTCGCCGTAGGCGTCCCGCATGGCGTCGAAGGTGCTGGCCCGCAGGCCCGGGTCGTTGACGTCGGGCGAGATCGAGAGGGTGCGGTTGGTCGGCCCGATGGCCCCCGCCACGAACCGGGGCCGGTCCGGGGTCCGGCGGGTCCACTCGTCGGCCGCCGCCCTCGCGAGCCGTGCCGCCTCGACGTTCAGCTCGAAGGCCAGTCCCGCGAGCCCGTAGTCGGACTGGGCGACGGCGGTGCTGCTGAACGTGTTGGTCTCGATGATGTCGCTGCCCGCCTCGAGATACGCGTGGTGGATGCCGCCGATGACGTCGGGCCGGGTCAGCGCCAGCAGGTCGTTGTTGCCCTTCAGATCCTGCCCGTGCCCGGCGAACCGGTCGCCGCGGAAGTCCGCCTCGTCGAGGCCGTGGCGCTGGATCATGGTGCCCATCGCCCCGTCCATGATCAGGATGCGCGCGTCGAGCAGGGCGTCGAGCCGGACGCGCTGGTCGCCGCCATGCGGCGCGTCTCCGGGTCCGGCCGACCTTCTTGCGGGGCCGCCTCGTCTCGTTCCGTCGGTCATTCTTCGCCGTCCTCGGCCGCGCGACTGTCAAACCTCCGCCGACTCGGGGCGATGCGCCGCTCTCGCCGCGCGCGCCTTGGAGAGAGGCAGGTGACGCCGCCGCTTTGCCAGGCCCTGCCGGTGCGCCGCGGTGGACACGCGGGAGGCAGGGTAGTATTTACCAGGATATGGTACGGATGGCCCGCGACGCGCGAACCGAGCGGTTGGGCGAGGCCGAGCGGCTACGGATGATCGGGGTGCTGGACCGCCTGCGCGAGGAGTCGGTCACCGGTTCGCGGGAGAGCGTCGCGGCCGAGATTGGGGAGTTGCGCCGGTCACGCCGCGAGTCGTCGCTGCGTCGGCGGGGCGAAGACGATCGATCTTGACAGCTCGACGCCGGCCGCCGGCGCGGATTGTGCGATTGCCGGATAGGTTGTAAGCTCGACTCATGGTTGCACGAACCTCGTCGGCGTTGACTCTGGCCGCCCTCCTCGCGGCGGCGCCGGCCGCCGCCCAGGAGAACGACATCCCCGTCTTCCGGGCGGGCACCGAGCTGGTCGACCTCTACGTCACCGCGACCGACCGGAACGGGCGGCTCGTGCCCGATCTGCTCCAGGACGACTTCGTCGTCCTGGACGAGGGCGACGTCCAGGAGATCGTCCTCTTCGAGAACGAGGTGCGGCCGATCACCGTCGTCGTCATGCTCGACACGAGCGCCAGCATGACTCCGAGCCTCGATCTGCTGATGGCCGGGGCCGAGCAGTTCATCATCCGGATGCTGCCCGACGATCGGGCCAGGGTCGGGGCGTTCAACGACAAGATCCAGATCCTGCCGGAGTCGGACTTCATCGGGGACCGCGATGCGCTCATCCGCGAGCTCGACCGGCTGCAGTTCGGCAATCCGACCCGCCTCTACGACGCGATCGGGGCGAGCATCCAGGCGCTCAGCGGCATCGAAGGCCGCAAGGTGGTGCTGGTGTTCACCGACGGCGAGGACACCCAGAACGAGATCGGCTGGCGCGAGGTGCTGGAGATGGCCCAGCTCGAAGAGGTGATGATCTACACCATCGGCCTCGAGAGCGACTACTTCAACGGCGTTCGGCGGGTGCGCAGCCGGCCCGACCGCCGCCTCCGGACGTTCGCGGAGGAGACCGGCGGCGGGTACTTCGAGCTGGAGGACACCGACGACCTGGGGCCGACGTTCACCCGGGTCGCCCAGGAGCTGCACAGCCAGTACGTCCTGGGGTTCGTTCCCCCGGCCCGCGACGGGCAGGTGCACGAGCTCGACATCCGGGTCCAGCGGCGCGGCACCACCGCCCGCACCCGGCGAAGCTACATCGCGCCGGCCAACTGACCGGGACGACCTCCAGGCCCGTGTACTCACCACGTATCGACTCGGCCATCACCACGATGCTCGAGGCGCACGGTCTCGGACGCCGCAAGGCGGGGCGCGGGTTCGAGGCGACGCACGTGCTCTCGGTCGGGTTGCTCGTGCGGCACTTCGGGTTCGACGAGGACACCTTCATCGCCGCCGTCCTGCACGACACGCTCGAAGACACGCCTCTCGATCGGCAAGTCATCCGGCGCCGTTTCGGGGACCACGTGCTGGCGGTCGTCGAGGACGTCACCGAGCCGCCCCGCACCCGGCCGTGGCGGGCGCGCAAGGAGGCGTACATCGAGCGGCTGCGGGCCAGCCCGCGCGACGCCGCCCGCGCCGTGGCCTCGGCCGACAAGATCCACAACCTGTCCAGCCTCGTCGCCGGAATCGAGGCCCGCGGCCCCGCCTTCATCGACGCCTTCACGACCGGCGTCGACGAGATGGTCTGGTACCAGCAGTGCGTGTACGGGATGCTCGCCGACACCTGGTCGCATGCGATCCTGGACGAGCACCGGCGGCGGCTCGACCGCTTTCTCGCGGTGGCCGGCGACCTCGCGCGCCAGGAGCCTGCGCCGTAGAACGGTGCAGACTCGCAGCAGGTTGGTTGGGTGCCGAGCGGATCCGGGGGCGATGATCGGCGGGCTGGCCGCTAGAGAAGGAACCCGTTTCGCAGGGGGTCGGCGTCGTCGATCAGGAACGCGTGCTCGCCGGTGATCCAGGCCGACCCCTCGATTTCCGGGACGATGGCGTCGAAGTCGCCGACGGCGGTGCGGCGCAGCAGGCGCCCGCGGAACAGGGTGCCGGCGAGGCCCTCGTGCACGAACGGCCGCCGGGGGTCGAGGAGCCCCATCGCATCGAGCACCGCCATGACCGCCGCGGTGCCGGTCCCGCATGGAGAGCGGTCCACCTGCCGGTCGGCGAAGACGGTGACGTTCCGCAGGTCTGCGCCGCCGTCTTCGGCCATGCCCGTGAAGATGGTCCCGTAGATGCCCTCGAGGCCGGGGTTCAGGGGGTGGGTCACGCGCAGCATGCGTTCGACCGCCCGCGCGATGTCCATGCCCGTGCGGCGCAGCGCCGGCAGCGATTCGCGTCGCAGCGGAATCCCGATCGCCTCGTTGTCCACGATGGCGTAGAAGGCGCCGCCGAAGGCCACGTCCACGGGGACCGTGCGGTCGTTCGCGGGTACCGGCAGCCCGGCCCGGTAGACGAACGACGGCACGTTCTCGAACGCGACCGCCGACACCCGGGACTCGGTCGCGCCCTCCCGGGTCGGGTCGGCCCGGACCGCGCGGGCGTGGACGAGGCCGGCCGGCGACTCCAGCACGATCGCCGGCGGCTCGTCGGGCACGCTGATGAGCCCGCGCTCGAGGGCGATGGTGCAGACGGCGATGACGCCGTGCCCGCACATCGTGCTGTACCCCTCGTTGTGCATGAACAGCACCCCGGCGTGCGCGGCCTCGCTGCACGGCTCGGTCAGCACCGCCCCGTACATGTCGGCGTGGCCGCGCGGCTCGTGCATCAGCGCGGTGCGCAGCCATTCGCAGTGCTCGCGGACCCAGGCGCGCTTGTCGAGCATCGACGCGCCGTCCGGGGCCGGGAATCCCTCGGTCACCAGCCGCAGGGGCTCGCCGGCGGCGTGGGCGTCGATGGTCCGGATGCGGTGGACTCCCATGCCGCACGACGGCGTTCACCGGACGGCGGGTCGATGACCCCGGAAAGGACGGTCCGCCGCCTCGGCGCCGGCGAGGCGCAGGACGCATCGCCGATCGAATGCAGCGGCGCGCTGGTTGCGGAATCCCGAGCGCGAACGGAAGATTGGTAGCGGTACGGGGATTCGAACCCCGGTCCCGTGGCTGAGAACCACGTATCCTAACCCCTAGACGATACCGCCACACCCCTGGAGGGCGCCTCGACGAGGCTCTCGGATAATCCTACCAACCCGAATCCCGGCGGGTCAAACGCCTCTCGGCCGGGGATCTCCGTCGACGACGCGCGCCGCGCGAGACGACCGTCGGCTGCTCCGAGCCGCGCCGCGGCACACTTCTGCGCGCTACTGCGCATTCCTGCTCTATAATGCCGTCATGGTTCGCGTGGTCGCCGCGCTCGTCGTCCTCGCCGCCGCCGCGCTCGGCGCGGGCCTCTACGTGGGCGCGGGCCGCGGCCCCGGCCCGGCGATCGAGATTCACGAGCCCGCCCGCTTCATCGGCCGGCAGGTCGAGCTCGAGGTGACGATCGACCCCGGCGACGCCGAGCTCACCGCGGTCACCGCGGTCATCGAGCAGAACGGCGTCACGGTGCCGTTCTTCTCCCTGTCGGCCCCCGACGACTCCCGGATCACCCAGGAGACGGATACCCGCATCCGCATCAGCCGAAGCCTGAGCCGGGAAGCCTACCGGGAGATCGTGCAGGGCCCGGCGTCGATTGCGGTTGAGGCGACCCAGACGCGGTTCTTCGGCCTGCGGGAGCGCAGCGCCGCCGCCCGCCACGACGTCGAGGCGCGGTTCACCCCGCCCCGGCTGTCCATCGCGTCGACGTTCCACTTCGTGAACCACGGCGGGGCCGAGCTGGCCGTCTACCGCGTCAACCCGCCCGACGCCGAGTCCGGGGTCCGGGTCGGCGACCGGTCCTATCGCGGCTACCCCGCGTCGGCGGCGGGGGTGGACAGCCCCGACGACACCCTGCGGGTGGCGTTGTTCGCGTTGCTGCACCACCAGGAGCTCGATACGCCGATCCGCCTCTACGCCCGGGACGGGGCCGGCAACGAAGCGGAGGCGGAGTTCGATCATCGGGTGTTCCCGAGCCGGTTCCGGCGTTCGCGGCTCACCGTCAGCGACCGTTTTCTCGCCCGGGTGGTGCCCGAAATCGTGGCCCGCAGCGCGGAGTTCGCCTCGATTCCCCTGCCGCCCGACGCCGGCCCGCTCGAGGAGTACCTCGCCGTCAACGGCCCCCTCCGGCGCCTGAACGCCGAGCGCATCCGGGAGCTGGCGGCGGGGACGGCCGGCGAACGGCTCTGGTCCGAGCCCTTCCGGCAGCTGGCCAACTCGCAGGTCGAGTCGGGCTTCGGCGACCACCGCACCTACGTGTACGACGGGCGGGAGGTGGACCAGCAGGTGCATCTCGGGTTCGACCTGTCGGTGACCGCAAACGTGCCGATTCTCTCCGCCAACGCGGGCCGGGTGGTCTGGGCCGACTACCTCGGCATCTACGGCAACTGCGTCATCGTCGACCACGGCCTGGGGCTGCAGTCGCTCTACGCGCACCTGTCGTCGATCGGCGTCGGGCCCGGCGACGCCGTGGCCCTCGGCGACGAGCTGGGGCGCAGCGGCATGACCGGGCTCGCCGGCGGCGACCACCTCCACTTCACCATGCTCCTGCACGGCGAGCCGATCACCCCGGTGGAATGGTGGGATCCGCACTGGATCGAGGATCGGTTGACCCGCAAGCTGCGCGACGCGTCGTGACCGGCGCGGCGTCCCGCCGGTTTACGCCAGCCGGTGGCCTGTGATAAAAGATATGCGCCCCCGAGGCGCCCGGCGAGCGAGGTGCCGAGCGCCTCGGCGTGGAGCATTTCTTCCAGTTGTTTCCCGGAATCGGGCGCACGCAGATGCGGCCCGCTTCAATCCGCAAATCACACGAGGGGTTCGCAGGAGTAAAGGCAATGCAGCAGCGAAAACTGTGGTCGATTCTGTCTATTCTCGCCGTCGCCGCGGCGGCGGCATGCGGGGGCGGTGGCGAGAGCGAGCCGGCGGCGGTGGCGGAACCGGCGGCGCCGGTCTTCGATCCGTCGACCGCGGGCAACGTGTCCGGCATGGTGATGGTGGACGGCGAGCTCCCGGCGGCGGAAGAGTTCATGATGAACTCGGATCCGAACTGCGTGACGGCCGCCACCAACACGATGTCGAGCACCTACGTCGGCAGCGACGGCCATCTCGGGAACGTCTTCGTGTACGTGCGGGAAGGCCTGGGCGACATGACCTTCCCGACCCCGAGCGAAGTCGTGACCCTGAACCAGGAGGGGTGCCGGTACATCCCGCACGTCATGGGCATTCAGGTCGGCCAGACCCTCAACATCATCAACAGCGACCCGACGCTGCACAACATCCACGCGACCCCCGCGTCGAACCAGGAGTTCAACATGGGGCAGCCGATTCAGGGCATGGAGTTCGAGCGGACGTTCGACACGCCCGAGGTCATGGTGCCGATGCGGTGCGACGTCCACAGCTGGATGAACTCCTACATCGGGGTGCTGGAGCATCCGTTCTTCGCCGTCACCGGCGAGGACGGCATGTTCGACATCAGCACGCTGCCCCCGGGCGACTACGTCATCGAGGCGTGGCACGAGGCGCTCGGCACCCAGACCCAGAACGTGACCGTCACCACCGGCGGGACCGCCGAGGTGTCGTTCACCTTCTCGGTGTCGTAGCTCGCGCAGCTCGGATTCCCCCCGTTCGACCGGCCGGACGCCCTCGCCCGACGAGGCGTCCGGCCGGCGCCGGCGGCCTCTCCCATTCGCCCGAAAGGGCCGATTCGCGCAGCCACGGACGAGAGCGACCGCATGACGCGCGTCAGGCAGGCGGCGAGCACCGGCGCCGCCCTGGCATCAGGCAGCCGGTTCACCGATTTCGTCACCCTCACCAAGCCCCGGCTGAACTCGCTGGTGGTCGTGACCACCGGCGTCGGCTATCTCGCCGCGAGCACCGGCGTGGACCTCCCGGTGCTCGCCCACACGACCATCGGCGCCGCCCTGGTGGCGGGCGGGGCCGCCGCGCTCAACCAGATCGCCGAGCGCGACCTCGACGAGCGCATGCCCCGGACCCTCGATCGCCCGCTGGCGGCGGGGCGGCTGCAGCCGGCGGAGGCGGCGGCGTTCGCGGTGCTGCTGGCGCTGGCCGGCCTGGTGCAGATCGCGGCGGGGGCCAACGTCCTCGCCGCCGTCCTCGCCCTCGCCACCCTGGTCAGCTACGCCGCGGTCTACACGCCGCTGAAGCGCAAGACCCACTGGGCGGTCCTCGTCGGCGCGGTGCCGGGCGCGCTGCCGGTGGTCATCGGCTGGGCGGCGGCGCGGCCGGTGTCGGCCGGGGCGTGGTCGCTGTTCGCCCTCGTCTTCGTCTGGCAGCTGCCGCACTTCCTCGCGCTGGCCTGGTTGTACCGCGACGACTTCGGGCGGGCCGGCCTGCCGCTGCTCGCGGTCGTCGACGCCACCGGCCGCCGGACCGCACGGCACCTGATCGTCTACAGCCTCCTGCTCGTGCCGGCCAGCCTCGCTCCCGCCTGGCTGGGCGTGGCGGGAGCCGGCTACGCCGCCGGCGCGGGCCTGCTCGCGGTCGGCCTGCTCGCCCTAGCGGGCCGGTTCGCCGCCCGTCCGTCGACGGACCGGGCCCGAGTGCTGTTCAGGGCCACGCTCGTCTTTCTTCCCCTCGTCTGGATTCTGCTGCTGGCCGATCCGGCCTGAGCGCCGCGGCTGCACGCGGCGCGTTCCGAGCCCGAGACCCATGCTCGAGGTCACCCAGCTTCCGGCCGTCAACGCCACCCTGAACAGCATCGCGGCCACCCTGCTCGCGGCCGGCTACGTGTGCATCCGGCGAGGCCGCATCGACCTCCACCGGCGCTGCATGCTCGCGGCGTTCGCGACGTCGGCGCTGTTCCTGGCCTCGTATCTCGTCTATCACGCACAGGTCGGCTCGCGGCCGTTCACCGGGGAGGGCCCGGTCCGCGTCGTGTACTTCACGGTCCTCGTCTCGCACATCGTCCTCGCCGCCGCGATCCTGCCGCTGGCCATCGTCACCCTGCGCCGCGGCCTGCGCCGGGACGACGCCCGCCACGCCGCCCTCGCCCGGTGGACCCTGCCCATCTGGCTGTACGTCTCGGTGACCGGCGTCGCGGTGTACTGGATGCTCTATCGCCTCTGAGCAGGACCTGCCGGCGGCACCGAGGCCGTGCGGGGGGCCTGCAGGTGGTCACTCGTAGAGCAGGTAGGGCGCCGCCAGCCGCCGCCACGCGGCGGCGCCGTCGTCCCAGCCGGCGGCGATCTCCCACGTGGGGTCGCCGGCGCGGAGGCGGGCCGGCATCGCCCGCGAGCCGAACAGCCGCGCCACCGCGTCGAGCTCGAACGCGTCTCCGTGCAGCCGGTTGAGGGCCGCCGCAACCTCGAGGCCGAGGCGCACCGGCCGCAGCGCGTCGCGGTCGGTGACGAGGAAGAAGACCCCGCGGCAGAGCTCTCCGGCGAACCGGCTGCTGTCGGGGGTGAACGCGACGGGATAGACGCGCAGGCCGGGCAGACCGGCGAGGTTGAGCTCGCGGGCCAGGGCCGGGCCGTCTATCCACGGCGCGCCGATCTGCTCGAACGGGGTGTCGGTCCCGCGTCCGACGGACAAGTTGGCGGCCTCGATGGCGCCGATGCCGGGGTAGAGCAGGGCCTGATGGAGATTGCGGAGGTTCGGCGACGGGTCGACCCACGCCAGCCCCGTCTCGTCGAACCAGCGCGCGCGGGCCCAGCCCCGCATCGGCGCCACCTCGAGCGCCGCTCCGATCTCCCGCTCCCCGTTGAACAGCCGCGCCAGCTCTCCAAGAGTCAACCCGTGCCGGACCGGCGAGGGGAAGTAGCCGGTGAACCCGAGCGACTCCGCGTCGAGGCGGGGTCCATCGACGGCGGCGCCGCCGATGGGATTGGGCCGGTCCAGCACCATCACCCGCAGCCCGCGGCGCGCCGCCGCTTCGAGCACGTAGGCCACGGTGGTGGCATAGGTATAGAAGCGCGCGCCGACGTCCTGCAGATCGACCACGACGGTGTCGAGGCCCCGCAGCATCGCATCCGTCGGCCGGCGCGTCTCGCCGTAGAGCGAGTGGATCGGCAGCCCCGTGCGCGCATCCCGGCCCGACGGGACCGGCCCGTCCAGCTCGCCGCGGATGCCGTGCTCCGGACTGAACAGCGCGAGCAGCTCGACCCCGGGCGCTTCGGCGAGGAGGTCGATCGTCGACGTGCCGTCCATGGCCCGGCCGGTCCGGTTCGTGAGCAGGCCGACCCGCCGGCCCGAGAGCCGCCGGAAGCCCTCCTCCCGCAGCACGTCGATGCCCGTCCACACCGGCGAGACGCCGCCCGGTGCCGGCGGGTCGAGCAGGGCCGAGGCGACGACCGTCGCGACCTGACCGCGCAACGCCGTCACGTTGCCTTCGCCGGCGGGATGCACGCGGTTCGACAGGAAGACGACGAAGGTCTCCGATGCGGGGTCGATCCACAGCGAGGTGCCGGTGAAGCCGGTGTGGCCGTACGACCCGACCGGGAACAGGTCGCCGCGGTTGGACGAGTACCGCGAGTCGATGTCCCACCCCAACCCGCGCCGGTCCGCGAGATGCGGCGGGGTGGACACGCGGGTCATCCGGGCGACGGTGAGCGGCGCCAGCAGGCGGACGCCGTCGTGGGCGCCGCCGCCGAGCAGCATCGCGCAGAATCGCGCGAGGTCGCGGGCGGTGCCGAACAGCCCCGCGTGGCCGGCCACCCCGCCCATGCGCCGCGCGGTCGGGTCGTGCACCCGGCCCCGCAGCATGGTCGCGCCGGGGCCGCCGCAGGGCCACGCCAGCGGCGCGCACGCCTCGGTCGGCGCGATGCGGGGGGCCATCGCCGGCGGGGGGGTGAACGTCGTGTCGGCCATCGACAGGGGCCGGAAGATGCGCTCTGCCGCGAACCGGTCGAGGGGGAGGCCGCCGACCCGCCTGACGATCTCGGCCAGCAGCATGAAGTTCAGATCGCTGTAGATGAACCGCTCGCCGGGCGCCGCGGCCGGAGGCAGGGCGATCGTGCGGGCAATCGCGGTTTCGGCCCCCTCGAAGACCTGCTCGAGCGGCAGATCGGGAGCCAGGCCGGACGTGTGCGTCAGCAGGTGGGTGATGGTGACCGCCTGCCGCCCCTGACTGGCGAATCCCGGCACGTACTCGGCGACGCGGTCGCGCAACCGGAGGCGCCCCTCCTCGACGAGCATCATGACGCTGGTGGTCGTCGCGACGACCTTGGTCAGGGACGCGAGGTCGAACACCGTGTCGGCGGTCATCGGCTCGGGCGTCTCCGGCGCCAGCGATCGCGCTCCGAAGGCCCGTTCGTACACGATCTCGCCGCCGTGACCCACGACGACCACCGCGCCGGGGAGATGCCGGTCGCGTATCGCCTGCTCGATCAGGGCGTCGATGCGCGCAAGCCGCGTCGCATCGACGGCGGCGGAGGCCATCGCCGCGTGGCAGGCGAGCCACAGGCACGCCGCGCCGCACGTTCGTACGCACCCGCGAATTGCGGTCAGGACGAAGGAATGGTCGGGCACGAATCTGGATTATACTGAGGAGCCTGTCGTGGGAGCGGGATACTTGGGGAGCCTTTGATGAGCCTTGATCGAACACCGTTCTCGTCGCGCTTGGTGCTCGCCCTCCTGTTGGGGGCCATCGCCTCGACCGCGGCCGCCCAGGGAGGCGTGCGCGGGTTGGTCAGGGACCATGAAGGGGCGGGAATCGCCGGCGCTCGGGTGATCGCCGAGAGTCTGGCAAGCTCGCAGACCCGGACGGCGACGACGAACCGGTCCGGGCGATTCGCGTTCATCGGTCTCGTGGGCGGCGATTGGCTGTTCGTGGTCCAGGCCGACGGCTTCCGGGAAGGCCAGGGGTACTCCGTCGTGCGACGCTCCGGCCGGCCGGCCCGGGTGGAGTTCACCCTGGAGCTCGATCCCTTCAACCCGGCCGCACCCGACGTGGGCGTGCTGGCCGGGCTGAGGTCGGCTGACATTCTCTCGCGCCTCCGGGCCGCCGAGCTTCTGTTCGACGGGGGCGACTACGACGGCGCCATCGACGCCTACCGCGACATTCTGGATCTGGCGCCGGCCCTGACCAGCGTGAACATGCCGATCGGCCACGCGCTTCGCGCGAAGCGGGAACCGGAGCGGGCGCTCGCGGCCTACCGCAGCGCACTGGCGGCCGATCCGACGAATCCGGAAGTGCAGGCCGCCATCAGCGCGCTCGGCGGCGGGCAGTAGGCTTCTTTCGCCAGCGGTTCGTTTATACTGGCACGGGTAAGGGCCTGCATGTTTGACACCTGCAGGTCAGGTTTGGCCATCATCGGTGCTTCCGTCGCCCATTCGACGGTTCGGGTGGCGAGCCCGATCATGGACGTGACCCCCGGCGGCCTCGTGCCATGTGATCATCAGGGCGTCGTGGGAGTCACGCGCCGGAGTCAGGAGTGTCAGATGCCGAAGAAGACCTTCGTGTTGTTCGCCGTCATCGCAGGCATTGCCCTGCAGGTCTCAACGGCCCTCGCCCAGGGCGGTATTCTGTTCGGCCGGATCACCGACAGCGAGACCGGTGATCCAATCGCGGCCGCTACCGTGCTCCTCAACAACCACGTCCCGTTGGGGAGAGTCGAGCCGAGCGAGCCCGAGGAGGTGCAAACCAACGACAACGGCGAGTACACGCTGCTCGGCCTGCCGAGCGGGTCATGGAACCTCACCATCGAAGCGGAGGACTATCAGTCGGCGCCGGGCGTCGTGACCGTCCGGTTCGGGCGCAACGCGCCGGTCAACGTCGCCCTGGACCCCATTCCCCATCCGCTCGTGGCGGAGATGGATCCGGCCTTGTTCGACGGGATGAGTCGGGCGGAGCGAAACGCCTTTCTCGACGGCATCGAGGCGGAGCTGGACGTCGTGGCGGCCGCGCGCGAGAACGAGGACTGGGAAGCGGCCCTCAACGGATCCCGCTCGCTGTTGGATCGGTTTCCGGACATGTCGCGACTCCACACGGACGTCGGCGAGGCCTTGACGCGGCTCGAACGCTACGAGGAGGCCATCGAGGCCTACGAGGCCGCGGCCCAGGCGGCCCCGGAGCTGCGTTCACAGGTCGACACCACCATCGCCCGCCTGCGCGCGCAGATGGGCGATGCCTCGGCCGTCGAGGCCCTGATCGCCAGCGGTGCGGCGGCCCGCGAGGACTACTACAATCAGGGTACGTCCGCGTTCGCACGCGGCGAAACAGACCAGGCCGCAGAGTGGTTCGAGAGAGCCGCGGCGGCCGATCCGAGCTGGGTGCTGCCGGTGTACCAGCTGGGGCTGGTCTCTCTGAACCAGGGCGACATCGAAGGCGCCAAGGCCCACTTCACGCGGGCGGTCGAGCTGGACCCGAACTCGACGGAAGGGCAGCAGGCCCAGGGCATTCTCGGCTCGCTGCCGTAGCCCTCGGCGAGTCCCTGCGTTGCATCGGGCGCAGCGGGGCCGCTTAGTGCGAACCGCCCGGAGGTCTGCGCCGAGGAGGCGTAGATCCCCGGCCGCCGCCTCATCGTTGCCCGATTGTCGTCCACGGCCTTGCCGGGCGTCGCCGCCCGGCAAGGCCCTCTCCCCTTCTTCCTGTCCTGCCCGTGACCCACGCCCATGCGCGTCTCGAACGGCCGGACCGGTCCGAGGCTTACGGTGGTTTCCCGGCGGGGAGGCGGCCGGCTCGGGTCGGTGCACCTCGCCGCTCCATGTGCCCTGACGGGATGAAACCGTGATGCACACCATCCGCTCGGTCGCGGTGCTCGGCGCCGGCACGATGGGCGCCCAGATCGCGGCCCAAGTCGCCAACGCGGGTTGGCCGGTGCTGCTGCTCGACCTCGATTCCGAAACCGCAGCCCGGGGACTGAAGCACGCCGCCGCCCTCAAGCCGGATCCGTTCTTCACCCGGGACGTCCGGGCGCGCATCCGGCTCGGCGGGTTCGACACCGACCTGCCGGCCATCGGCGAGTGCGACTGGGTGGTGGAAGCCGTCGTCGAGCGGCTCGACGCCAAGCGGGCGCTGCTCGAGCGGGTGGAGGCCTGCCTTCGCACCGGGGCCGTCGTCAGCTCGAACACGTCCGGCATCCCCATCGCGACGATCGCGGAGGGGCGCAGCCCGGCGTTCCGCCGGCAGTGGCTGGGGACCCACTTCTTCAATCCCCCCCGCTACCTGCGCCTCGTCGAGGTCATCCCGACCCCCGACACCGACCCCGCGGCGGTCGCCGCCGTCTCGTCGTTCGTCAACGGGCAGCTCGGGAGAGGGGTGGTCGTGGCCCGCGACGCGCCCGGCTTCATCGGCAACCGCATCGGCCTGCACGGGGTCGCGTCGGCCCTCGCCCGGCTCGCGGACGGGGGCTGCACCATCGAGGAGATCGACGCGATGACGGGGCCCGCCATCGGGCGGCCGAAGAGCGCGACGTTCCGCACCATGGACATCGCGGGCATCGACATCCTCGCCCACGTCGCCGCCGACCTCGTCGCGCGGATCGAACAGCCGGAAGAACGGCGGGCGTTCGAGCTGCCGCCGCTCGTCGCCGACCTCGTTCAGCGCGGGTGGATCGGACAGAAGGCGGGGCAGGGGTTCTACCGGAGGGAGCGCGGGGCCGGGGGCGGCGCCATCCTGACGCTCGACCCGGCCACGATGGAGTACCGGCCGCGGCAACCGGTCAGGCTGGGCGCCCTCGAGGCGGCCCGGGCCATCGAGGACGACGCAGAGCGCATCCGCACCCTTTTTCTCGGACGCGACCGCGTCGGCGAGTTCCTGCGCGCGACCCTGGGGCGCACGCTGCTTTACACGGCGGAGGTCGCGGCCGAGGTCGCCCATGCGCCGGACGACGTCGACCGCGCCCTGCGATGGGGATTCGGCTGGGAGCTCGGGCCGTTCGAGCTCCTCGACGCCATCGGCGTCGACGCGGTGCTGGACGCCTGCGCGCCGGCCGGGGTGACCGACCTTTCTCCCGCCGCCCGCGAGTGGGCCGGACTCGCTCCGCGTTCGGACGGAGGGGACCGGCCGCGGCAGGTCCGCACCGCCCCCCTGCCGCCGGCTGCGCCGGACCTGCAGATTCTGACCACCGCCAGGCGGCAGGGCGGGGTCGTCAAGCAGAACCCCGGAGCGAGCCTCGTCGACCTCGGCGACGGCGTGCTCGCCGTCGAGTTCCACTCGAAGCTGAACACCATCGGCGGCGACACCGTGCAGATGCTGACGGCCGGGGTGGCCGAGGCTTCCGAGCGCTTCGCGGGCGTGGTAGTCGGCAACGACGCGGCGAACTTCTGCGCCGGCGCCAACCTCATGCTGGTGCTCCTCGAGGCGCAGGAGGGCAACTGGGACGAGATCGACCTGATGGTCCGCGGCTTTCAGCAGGCGGTCATCGGGCTGCGGTACTCGCCGGTCCCGGTGGTCGTCGCGCCGGCCGGCCTCACCCTCGGCGGCGGCTGCGAGATCGTCCTCCACGCCGACCGGGTGCAGGCGGCGGCCGAGACCTACATGGGGCAGGCGGAGGTCGGGGTCGGGCTGATTCCGGCCGGGTGCGGCACCAAGGAGCTCACGGTCCGCGCCGTCGACGCCACCCTGCCGGGGACCGACCCGCTTCCCCGCCTGCGGCGGGCGTTCGAGACAATCGGGTTCGGCAAGGTGTCGACGAGCGCCGCCCACGCCCGCCAGCTCGGGCTCCTGCGCGACGTCGACGGGGTCACCATGGACCGGGAGCGGCTGATGGCCGACGCGAAGGCGGTCGTCCTCGAGCGTGTCCGCGAGGGATACCGCGCCCCGGACCCGCGCAGCGCCATTCCCGTCGGCGGCGAGGAGGCCCGCGCGGCCCTCGAGCTGGGCATCCACCTCGCGTGGCGCGGGGGCGCGATCAGCGATCACGATGCCCGCATCGGCCGGGCGCTGGCCCGCATCATGACGGGCGGCGATCTGCCCCACGCCACGACGGTGTCCGAGCAGGTCCTGCTGGACCTGGAGCGCGAGGCGTTCCTGAGTCTGTGCGGCGAGGCGAAGACCCTGGACCGGATTCGCCACACGCTCAAGACCGGGAAGACGCTCAGAAACTAGTGGGGACCCGATACCGTCTCATCTTCATGAGGCGCGAGCGACGCGAAGGAGATGCCCGTGACTGATGCCGTGATCGTGTCGGCGGTTCGCACCCCGGTCGGCAAGGCGCCCCGGGGCACCTTGCGCGCCACGCGCCCCGACGAGCTGGGGGCGACGGTGATCGCCGAGGCGCTGAAGCGGGCCCCCGGCATCGAGCCGGGCGACGTGGAGGACGTCATTCTCGGCTGCGCGATGCCGGAGGGCGAGCAGGGCATGAACGTCGCCCGCATCGCGAGCCTTCGCGCCGGCGTCCCCATCGAGGCGTCGGCGATCACCGTCAACCGGTTCTGCTCGTCCGGCCTCCAGGCGATCGCCTACGGGGCGGAGCGGATCATGGTGGGGGGGGCCGACACCGTCGTCGCCGGCGGGACCGAGTCGATGAGCCTCATCCCCATGGGCGGGCACAAGGTCGCGCCGAACCCGGCCTTGATGAGGGACTATCCCGACGTCTACCTCTCGACGGGGCTGGTCGCGGAGAACCACGCCCGCGAGGCGCAGGTCTCGCGCGACGAGCAGGACGCGTTCGCCCTGCGCAGCCACCAGCGGGCGGTGGCCGCGCTCGACGCGGGGCGGTTCGAGGAGGAGACGGTGCCGCTCGAGGTTCGGGTGACCGAGCCGGCGAACGGCGGCGGCGGCGCGCCCGCGGTGCGGACCGTCGCGTTCACCGCCGACGAGGGGCCGCGCCGCGACACCTCGCTCGAGGTCCTCGGCGGCCTGCGCCCCGCCTTCCACGTCAAGGGCTCGGTGACCGCCGGCAACTCGTCGCAGATGAGCGACGGGGCCGCCGCCGTCGTGCTCACCTCGAGCGAGCGGGCCGAGCGCGCCGGGCTGACGCCGCTCGCCCGGTTCGTGGCCTACGCCACCGCCGGCGTCGAGCCCGAGCGGTTCGGGGTCGGGCCGGTGCCCGCGATCCGCAAGGTGCTGAAGCGCGCCGGGCTCACCCTCGACGACATCGACCTCGTCGAGCTGAACGAGGCGTTCGCGGCCCAGGTGCTGGCCTGCCTGCGCGAGCTGCCGCTGGACCCCGACAAGCTGAACGTCAACGGCGGGGCGATCGCCCTCGGCCACCCCCTCGGCTGCACCGGCGCGAAGCTGACGACGTCGCTGCTCCACGAGCTGAAGCGGCGGCAGGGCCGTTACGGCCTCGTCACCATGTGCGTGGGGGGCGGCATGGGGGCCGCGGGCATTTTCGAGCGCATGGCGTAGTCATCTTGCGCCGTCGCACGGCGCCGCCCAGCGGGAGGCGCAGATGCCGAACGGCCCCCGGGGGGCGGCGGGGCCGGAGGACGGCCGTCGGGCTGGTCGGCCCGTGGCGTCCGGCCCGCGAGGAGGGTTTCCGATGACGACACTCGAGAGCACCGCTTCCCCCGTGACCGGCGGCGCGTGGCTGCTGGAAGAGACCGCCGGCTCGGTGTTCACCCCCGAGCGGCTGAACGACGAGCACCGGCTGATCGACCAGACCGCGGCCGAGTTCATCGACAACGAGATCGCGCCGAACCACGATCGGCTCGAGACCAAGGACTGGAACCTGGCCCGGCGCCTCGTCGAGCGCGCGGGCGCCCTCGGGCTGCTCGGGACCGACGTGCCCGAGGCCTGGGGCGGCCTCGCCCTCGACAAGGCGTCGACCGTCGTCGTCGGCACCCGCATCGGCCACAGCGGGTCGTTCGGGTCGACGTTCGGCGCCCACACCGGCCTCGCCGTCCTGCCCCTGCACTGCTTCGGCACCCCCGCCCAGAAGGAGAAGTACCTGGGCCGGCTCGTCAGCGGCGAGTGGGTCGGCGCGTACTGCCTGAGCGAGTCCGGCTCGGGCTCGGACGCGCTCGGGGCCAAGGCGCGGGCGGCCCGGAACCCCGACGGCAGCTTCTCGCTGACCGGCGAGAAGATGTGGATCACCAACGGGGGATTCGCGGACCTCTACATCGTCTTCGCCAAGGTCGACGGCGAGCAGTTCACCGCGTTCCTGGTGGAGCGGTCCTGGCCCGGCGTGTCCAGCGGCAAGGAAGAGCACAAGATGGGCCTGCACGGCTCGTCGACGACCCCGGTGATCCTGCAGGACGTCCGCGTGCCCGCCGGCAACGTGCTGGGCGAGGTCGGCCAGGGGCACAAGGTCGCGTTCAACACGTTGAACTACGGGCGCTTCAAGCTCGCGGTCTCTGCGGGCGGCAGCGCCCATCTCGCGATTGGCGAGGCGACGCGGTACGCGGCCGAGCGGCACCAGTTCGGGGTCCCCATCGCGAGCTTCGGCGCCATCCGGCACAAGCTGGGGGAGATGGCGGCGCGGGCCTACGCCGTCGACAGCATGATCTACCGCACCACCGGGCTTCTCGACGCCGCCCTCGCCGGGCACGACCCCGCCGACCCGGGGCCGCTGCGCGAGACGCTGGAGGAGCTGGCGGTGGAGTCCTCGATCCTCAAGGTCGCGGGCAGCGAGATGCTGCACTACGTCCTCGACGAGAACGTGCAGATTCACGGCGGCAACGGGTTCGTCAGGGACTATCCGGCCGAGCGCCACTACCGCGACTCGCGGGTGAACCGCATCTTCGAGGGGACCAACGAGATCAACCGGCTGCTGATTCCCGGAACCCTGATCCGCCGCGCCGTCAAGGGGGGCGGACTGCCGCTGGTCGCCGCCGCCAAGGAGCTGCAGGACGAGCTGATGAGCCCGCCGGCCCTGTCGGCGCCCTCCGACGCGCCTCTCGGCGAGCAGCTCGCGGCGGTCTCGGCGTTCAAGAAGACCGCGGTGATGGTGCTCGGCCTCGCCATGCAACGCTACGGGCGGAAGCTGACCGACGAGCAGGAAGTGCTGTCGTCGGCCGCCGACATCGTCATCGACACCTACGCGGCCGAGAGCGCGGTCGTCCGGGCCCTGCAGGCGGCCGCCGACGCGCCGCGCACCGCCGCCCTGCAGGCCGACGCGGCGTGCGTCCAGGTCGACGGGGCGGCGGAGCGCATCGGCGCCGCCGCCCGCACCGCGCTCGCCGCCATGGCCGAGGGCGACACCCTGCGCATGCAGCTCGCGGGCCTGCGGCGGCTGCTCAAGGTCATGCCGGTCAACACCGTCGCCATGCGGCGCAGGCTTGCGGACGCCCTCGTCGACAGGGCAGGATATATATTCGCGTGAAGGACTGTCGCCGCGCGACGCGGGATTCGCGCGACGACGTGCATTCGAGTGGCGCATGTCCTCGCGTGAACGACATCCGCGTGACGGAATGTGCATGATGGCAAGAGACACCCTGCGTTCCATCCTCGCCGCGGCCGCGCTGGCGGCCCTCGCCGCGTGCTCGGCGCCGCCTCCCGACGAGTCGCTCTGGCTCACGCGGCTCGAGGAGGACCGCGAGCTGAAGGACCGGTTCTTCCGCGAGGCGCCGGACTCGCCGATCCGCATCGAGCGCCGGGGACAGCTGCTCCCGCTGCACTACTTCGATCCGAGTCCCGTCTATCGGGTTCCCGCCGCCCTCGAGGTGGCGCCCGAGCAGCCGATCTACGAGATTCCGACCTCGACCGGGGTCATCAGGCCCATGCAGCGCGTCGGGGTGCTCGAGTTCGCCCTCGACGGCGAGCCGATGCGCCTGGCGGCCCTCGCCGAGGCCCCGGTCCGGTCGATCGAGTCGCTGTTCATCATGTTCAAGGACCCGACCAACGAGGCCGACACCTACGCGGGAGGCCGCTACATGGACCTGCCCCGCACCGCCAGCGGCCTCTACGACCTGGATTTCAACCGCGCCTACAACCCTTACTGCTACTACAACGAGGAGTACGACTGCCCGTACCCGCCGCGCGAGAACTGGCTGACGGCGCCGGTCCCGGCCGGCGAGCGCCTTGCGCCGGGCTACACCGGGTTCGGCCTCGGGGTCATTCCGCCTCCGCCCGAGGACGAGCTCTCCACCCCCTGACGGCCCGTGGAAGAGCCTCGCATCGCATCGGGACCGGCGGGCGCGCCCGCGGCCGGCAGGGGCGCCCGCGGGGCGTCGACGCTGGCCGGCGTCATCTTCGACTTCGACGGGGTGCTCGCGGACAGCGAGCCCCTGCACCTGCGCGCCTATCAGGACGTGCTTGCGCGGCACGACCTGAGTCTCTCCGCGCCCGACTACTACGACCGCTACCTCGGGTTCGACGACGTCGGGGTCTTCCGCACGGTCTGGCGCGACCGGGGGCGCGAGCTCGACGAGGGCGCCCTGGCCGAGCTGATCCGGGTGAAGGGCGAGCGGTTCGAGGTACTGGCCGGGCAGGGCGAGGGGCTGTTTCCCGGCGCCGCCGACTGCATCCGGCGTGCCGCGGCCGAGGCGCCCATCGCCATCGCGTCCGGCGCCCTCGCCCCGGAGATCGAAATGGTGCTCGCCGCCGCCGATCTGCGCCGTCACTTCCGGGCCGTGGTCGCGTCCGGCGACACGCCGCGGTCCAAGCCGGCCCCGGACCCGTACCTGCGCGCGCTCGAGCTGTTGCGCCCGCACGTCGCCGCGGCCGGGCTCGATCCCGGCGGCTGCGTGGTGGCCGTCGAGGACTCGATGTGGGGCATAGAGTCGGCCCTCGCGGCCGGGCTGCGGTGCGTGGGGGTCGCCCAGACCTACGCGGCGAGCCGACTCGGGGCCGCCCACGTGGTCGTCCCGACCATCGCCGCGGTCACCCCGGAGACGCTGCGCGCGGCTTGCGGCGAGCAGATGTCGACATGAGCGAGCTACCAGCCGACGTGGTGCAACGGTTCACCGACGCGGCCGCCAGCCCCGACCCGGACCTGGCCGCGCCGGCCCTGCTCATCGCGCGCCTCGGCTACCCCCGCCTGGACCCCACGCCGTACCTGGCGCGTCTGGAGGCGATGGGCGGCGCCGCCGCGGACCGGCTGGCGGCGGCCTCGCGGGTCGGCCCGCGGAAGGAGATCGACACCCTCAACCAGTTCATCTTCGATGACCAGGGCTTCTCCGGAAACACCGGAGACTACGACGACCCGCGGAACAGCTTCCTGAACCAGGTGCTCGACCGCCGCACCGGCATTCCCATCACCCTGGCGGTGGTCTACATCGAGGTGGCGCGCCGCGCCGGCATCCGGGTCGACGGCGTGAACTTTCCCGGCCACTTCCTCCTGCGGTTCCCGCTCGGCGACGAGGACGAACCGCGGGGCGCGGTCTTCGTGGACCCGTTCCACCGCGGGTCCATCCTGTCGGAAGGGGACTGCCGCTCGCTGCTGCGGCGGCACGCCGGCGACAGCGTCGAGTTCGATTCGCGGCTCCTCGCGCCGGCCACCAAGCAGCAGATTCTGGTGCGGATGCTCGGGAACCTGAAGCGGCTGTACGTGCGGATGCGGTCGTTTCCGCAGGGCCGCGCCATCACCGACCTCCTGCTGGCGATCGACCCGTCGGCCCTCCACGAGCTGCGCGACCGCGGGCTGCTGTCGTATCACGTCAACGACTACGCGGCCGCCCTGCGCGATCTGGAGGCGTACCTGCGGTACACGTCGCACGGCGCCGACGACAGCGATGAGCGCCAGGAGGAGCGCAAGGAAATCTGGGGCCACGTGAAGGCGCTGCGCCGACGGATGGCGAGCCTGAACTAGGAGTCTGCGCCGTAGAACGGTGCAGACTCCTAGACGATATGGAATGACCGGCTCGCAATCGTACGGCGTCGTCGTGCGCGAGCACGCGACAAGGCGGCCGAGGCAGCCTACGATTCGCGGGTTGACACCGAACGCGGCGTCAGAGCCGCAGACGAAGGGAGCCGGTCGTGAGCGAGCCTATCACCTACGTGGGAATCGATGCACACAAGGTTGAGTTGCACGTAGCGCTGTTGGCCCCGGACAAGACGGAGCCCGTCACGTGGACGGTACCGAACGAGGTCCGTGCAGTGGACCGGCTGCGCCGGAAGCTGGAACGGGCGGTGTCGGGCCCCGTCGCCTGCTGCTACGAAGCGGGACCGTGCGGCTATGCGTTGCAGCGGCAGCTCGATCGCGGCCGGGTGCAGTGCCGGGTGATCGCGCCGGCGCTGGTTCCGCGCAAGCCGGGCGAGCGGATCAAGACCGACCGGCGGGACGCGCGGAAGCTGGCGGAGCTGCACCGGGCGGGGCTGTTGACGGTGGTGCAGGCGCCGACGCCGGCCGAGGAGGCGGTACGCGACCTGTGCCGGGCTCGTGATGACGCCCGCGCGGACCGGCAACGGTGCCGCCACCGCCTCGGCAAGCTCCTGCTTCGACGAGGGTTGCACTACCCGGGTCGTGCGTGGACCCAGGCGCACCGGCGCTGGGTCGATGGTCTGAACTGGCCGCATCCGGCGGACCGGGTGGTCGTCGAGGACTACCTGCTGGCGATCGACCACATCGATGCGCGGCTGGGCGAGCTGGACGCGCAGTTGGCGGCGGTGTCGAGCACAGAGCCGTATCGGAAGCCGGTGGGCTGGTTGCGGTGCTTTCGTGGCATCGACACGCTGACGGCGATGCTGCTGCTGGCGGAGCTGCACGATGTCCAGCGGTTCCCGACCCCGCGGGCGCTGATGGCGTATCTCGGCCTGGTGCCCGGAGAGCACTCCAGCGGGGGCCGTCACCGCCGCGGGCCGATCACGAAGACGGGCAACACGTTGGCGCGACGGCTGGTGGTGGAGGCGGCATGGCACTATCGGCACCGGCCCGGCGTCGGCCAGACGCTCGTTCGGCGGCGTAGCGGACAACCCGGGCGGGTGATTGCACTGGCGGACAAGGCGCAGCAGCGGTTGTGCCGGCGTTTCCGGCGCTTGGCCGAGCACAAGCCGAAGGCGACGATGGGCGGGCAGGAGTCTGCGCCTACGGCCGCGTCGGGGTCTCGATGGGCAGATCCTCCCGGTCGCCCCATTCCTTCCACGAACCGAGGTAGTTGCGAACGCGCGGATATCCCAGCAGCCGCAGGGCGAGATAGCCGTGGGCGGCCCGGTAGCCGCCCTGGCAGTAGCTGATCACTTCCTTGTCCGGCGTGATCCCGGCCCCTTCGTACATGGCGCGCAGCTCGTCCGCCGGCTTGAAGGCGCCGTCCTCGCCCAGGTTGCGGGTCCACTCGATGTGCACGGCCCCCGGCACCGCGCCGCCCCGCTTCGCACGGACCGTCGTGCCGCAGTACTCGCCGTCGGTGCGGGTGTCGAGCACCGCCAGTTCCGCCGCTCCCAGCCGGTCGCGGAGAAGCCTCCACGTCGCCAGCCGATCGTCCGACCGTCCGACCATCCAACCGCTGCTCTTCGGGGGCGCCGCCTCGCGGGTCACCGCGCGCCCCTCGCGCTCCCACGCGCCGAACCCCCCGTCGAGCTGCCGCGCGTCGCGGTGACCGAAGTACTCGAGGAACCAGAAGGCGCGGGCCGCTCGAATGCCCGACTTCTCGTCATGGACGACCACCGTGCGTTCGGGGTCGACGCCCCGAGACAAGAGCAGGTGGCCGATCATCCACAGGAACGCGGCCAGCGGGGCCGGGTCGGTGTCGGTCAGGCTGATCCCGAACAGATCGAGGTGCACCGCCCCGGGAATGTGCCCCATCGCGAACGCCTCGGCCTGCCGCAGGTCGAGCAGCACCGGCGCATCGCTCTCCCGCGCCAGCCGCTCGTCCAGCTCGGCCGGGGTGATCAGCAGCTGCGGGTTGGCGTAGCCCTTCGGGTTGGCGTTCATGCGGCGTTCTCCGGTTGTCCGTTCAGGGTAGCGGACGTCAGGCCGGCTCCCACTCACCGCCGTCGGAGCGCGCCCGCCCTTCCTCGCGGAGCTTGACGAGGTGCGCGGCCACGCTCTCGCGCGCCATGCCCCGGAGCGCGGGCGCGAGTCCGTCGTACAGGCGGTCGACGATGGCGTCGGGCTGCCGGACGCCGGCCCGCAACGCTGCGACGATCTGGTCCTCACGGCGTTGCCGGTGCTCGAGGTAGCCCCGCAGGATCGCCTGCGGGTCGTCGATGGCCTCGCCGTGGGCCGGCAGCATGCGGTCGGGGGCCAGCGCCTGCACGCGCCGGAGCGACGCCAGGTACTGCGAGAGGCTGCCGCCGTGCGAGGCGGGGATGACGACGGTGCTGCCGGGAACGACGAGGTCGGCCGAGAACAGGGTGCGGCTGGCCTCGTCGAAGAAGCAGAGATGGTCGGGGGCGTGACCGGGCGTGTGGACGGCGCGGAGGGCCCCGTCGCCGGCGGGAATCAGCTCGCCGTCCTTGATGGGCGCCCACGCCACCGCGTGCCCCCGGTCGCGTTCCGGCCAGGGCATCTTCCGGAAGGAGGCGTCCGGCCAGCGCGCGGCGATGAAGTCGCTTCCGTCGGCGTGGTCGGGATGCGCGTGGGTGACGAGGACCTGGGCCAGCCCGTCGGGGCCGAGCGCCCGCGCGAGCGCCGACAGGTGGGCGGCCTCGCCGGTGGCGGCATCCAGCAGGGTCGGCGTCCTCCCCGGCAACAGATAGGTGTTGTTGCCGGCGCCGGTCATCGGGCCGGGGTTGCAGCCGGGGATGCGGGTGATCTGCACGGTGCGGTCAGGGTGGCGGCCTGCTCGTCTGTTGTCCGGGGACGGCCCGCTCTCTCCACGCGCGGCCCGGGTCAAGGGAAAGCGGTGCACTCGACACCTCGGCCGGCCCGGCGCCGCTGGCCTGGCTCCCGTCCGGCGTCCTTCGATTCTACCCGCTTGCCGTCCTCGACGCGCCGTCGCCGCTGGCGGCTCTCTTTGCCGGGCGCCGGGAAACCGGCGACAATGACGGGCGTGTCCGATGCTGGCGGCGCGGCGGAGCGGTTCACGGCGGACGAGCGGCGCGCCCTCTCTCCCTACTTCACGAACCTCGACGACGACGTCTTCGCGCTACGGAACCTGCCCGAGGTGGTGAAGGGGGCCCTGTTCGCCCGCTACTCGCGCTCGGCGAAGTCGCTGAGGCGCTTGTTCCTCGACGAGTTCCTCGACACCGTGCCGGCGGTCGGCGTCGGGGAGGCGGCGGTCGGCGTCGAGCGGGCGGACCGCCTCTACGAGCGGGTGCTCGGGGACTACGGCGACGACTCGGTGGCCCAGCTCGGCGCCGCCCACGTCGCGTGCGAGGGCGTCTCGAACCTGCTGACCAAGGTGCTCGAGCGGGGGCGGCTGGCCGCGTACCTGGAGCAGTCGACCCGCTACGTGCCGTACACCGACCGGCCCGGGGGGCGTTGGAAGTACCTGGTTCCCCGGGAGCTCGACGGACTGCCCCTGCGCGAGCGGTACGTCTCGACCCTGGACGTCGCGTTCGAGACCTACCGCCGCTGGCTCGAGCCCGCTCAGGAGCACTTCCGCCGCCGGTATCCCAACACCGCGGGCGACTCGGAGGGCGTGTACCGCGCGGTCATCCGGGCCAAGGCCCTCGACACGCTGCGGGGGCTCCTGCCTGCCGCCACCCGGTCGAACGTCGGCATCTTCGCCTCGGGCCAGGCGTTCGAGGCCCTGCTGCTGCGGATGCGGGCCCACCCGCTGGTCGAGGCGCGCACGTGCGCGGACCGGATGCTGGCCGAGCTGAGGAAGCTGATTCCCGCCTTTCTCACCCGGGTCGACCGGGAGGACCGCGGGGTGCGGTGGAGCCGCTACCTCGCGGATACGCGACGAGAGGCCGCCGCCGCGGCGGAGCGCCTGCTCGGGGGGGCGGTGCCCGCGACCGCGCCCGAGGTGGCCCTGACCGACTTCGACCCGGACGGCGAGGTGAAGGTGGTGGCGGCGGCGCTGTACGAGTCGTCGCGGCTGCCCGAGGGCCAGCTCCTCGAGGCGGCCCGCGGCCTGAGCGCGGCCGAGCGGGCCGCGGTGCTGCGCGCCTACGTCGGCGACCGCGCCAACCGCCGCCACCGGCCGGGGCGCGCGTTCGAGCGGACCGGCTACTGCTTCGACGTGCTCTCCGACTACGGCGCGTTCCGCGACCTGCAGCGGCACCGGCTCCTGACGATGGAGTGGCAGGATCTGACCGCCGACCACGGGTACGCCGAGCCCGCCGCCCTCGAGGACATCGGGGCGGCGGCGGACTGGCGCGGGGTGATGGAGCGTACCCGCGAACTCCACGCGGCGATGGCCCGCGAGACGTCGACGCCGGCGGCCCAGTACGCGGTGCCGATGGCCTACCGTATCCGCTACCGCATGCAGATGAACGCCCGCGAGGCGATGCACGTGATCGAGCTGCGGACCACGCCGCAGGGCCACCCGTCGTACCGGCGGGTCTGCCAGGCGATGCACCGGCTGATCGCCGACGAGGCCGGCCACCGGGCGATCGCCGAGGCGATGCGCTTCGCCGACCACTCCGCGGTGGCGCTGGAGCGGCTGGGGGGCGAGCGGGCGAGCGAGCGGCGGCGGGCGGAGCGCGGGCAGGCGGGGGCCGGTGATCAGCCGTCGTCGGACCTGCGGACGCGATAGCGGCCGCAATCCTCTTGGAGACTCGCGACGGCAGGCGATCGCTCAGGATCCTGCGTCTCCCCCGGTCATCGCGCCTTCAGGACCACCGGCGTTCGCCTGCAGGCGTGCTCGCGAATGCTCCCCGTGACCGCGCTTCCGTGGCCTGCGTTGGGTACTCGGCTGTCCCGTTGAGTCTAGCAGCCTGAGGTGACAGTCTCTACGTTCCGCGGGGACGAGCGGATTGCGCTCGTCCCGCGGTGAAACGTCGTCGGCGACGACGCCGGCCGCGTCCCGAATCAGGCTGAATCGCTCGAAGCACGAATGCCCGCCGCCACGTGGCAGGTCCCCCGCGCCACGCACATGGACTGTCGGTGCCCGTCGGCGCGATTCGTCCCCATCGACATGACCACCCAATACACAAGGGTCTGTCACATGGCGTTCCCTGTTCGTTGACGTAAGACGCAAAGGCCCGTTAGCCCTCACAAATAGCGAAACTTACCGTTGACTGAGTGGCGTGGAATCCGAACCAATAGTGACCTCCCGCGCGCCGTGGAGGCAACAACCATGGATGTCGACTCGACTCGGACCAGGCGGTCCCATCGGATGACGGCGGGCAGGCTGGTAGGGAGGCTGAGGTGGACGTGGCCGCAGCAGCCGCGCGCGCGCCGGAGGGTCACTTGGCTGGCGGTTCTTCTGGCGCTATCGGCCGGCGGTTCGGCGACGGCGCAGGGAGGCGCCGGCGGGCGGCGGGTGGCGCTGGTGGTGGGCAACGACGCCTACCAGGCGCAGGGGGTGCTGAGCAACGCGGTGAACGACGCCCGGGCGGTGGCGTCGGCGCTGGGCGACGTGGGCTTCGCGGTGATGCGGGTAGAGAACGCGGACCGGGCGCGGCTGACGTCGGCGCTGTCGGACTTCGCGGGGTCGCTGCGCGACGACGACGTGGCGCTGTTCTACTTCGCGGGGCATGGCGTGCAGGTGGATCAGGAGAACTACCTGATGCCGACCGACTACGCGGGGCAGACGGCGTCGGCGTTGCGGTTCGACGCGGTGAGCGCGTCGGACGTCCAGGAGATGCTGAGTCCCGCGCGGGTGGCGATGCTGGTGTTCGACGCCTGCCGGAACAACCCGTACCGGGGCGTTCGGGGAGGGACGGGTCTGGCCCCGATGGAGGCGCGAGGCACGCTGATCGCGTATGCGGCGGGGGCGGGCGAGGTGGCGGCGGACTCGGCGCCGGGCTTGTCGAACGGCCTGTTCACGTCGAAGTTCGTCGAGTCGCTTAGGGAGCCCGGGTTGACGGCATCGGCGCTGTTCATGCAGGTCCGGCGGGAGGTCGTGTCGGCGTCGAACGAAGAGCAGTGGCCGGCGGTCTACAACGACCTCCTGTCGGACTTCGTGTTCCGCCCGCCGGCGACCTCGGCCGTCGAGCCGTCGGGCGGTCCGGCGACGGCCGCGGGTCCGGTCACCGCGGCGGCGCTGCAGCAGGAGACCGTGTTCTGGCAGTCGATACAGGCCAGTACGGATCCGGCGGATTTCGAGGCGTACCTGGAGCGGTTCGAGAACGGGACCTTCTCCCGGCTGGCCAGGAACCGTCTGTCGGTGCTCCGCGGAGCGGTCGACCGGCCGCAGCCGTCGGCGGACCCGCCGCGCCGCGGCTCGGCGGACGGGGAGGTGTTCCGGGACTGCCCGTCGTGTCCCGAGATGGTGGTGATTCCGGCGGGCGAGTTCTGGATGGGGTCGCCAGCGACGGAGGACGGTCGGGAGGTCGTCGAAGGGCCGCAGCGGGGGGTCCGGATGGAGCGGTTCGCGCTGGGGCGGTACGAGGTGACGTTCGACGAGTACGACCGCTTCGCGCTGGCGACGGGCCGCGTGCGGCTCGGCGACAGGGGCTGGGGCCGCGGTCGCCGGCCCGTGATCCACGTCTCGTTGGGGGACGCCCGGGCCTACGCGGCTTGGCTCTCGGAGGAGACGGGCTTTCGGTACCGTCTTCCGAGTGAGGCCGAATGGGAGTACGCGGCGCGGGCGGGGACCGAGACGACGTACAGCTGGGGTAACGCCATAGGTCGCAACCAGGCGAACTGCTCCGACTGCGGCAGTCGGTGGGATAGCGACAAGACCGCGCCGGTCGGCTCCTTCGCGGCCAATGCCTGGGGGCTGCACGACATGCACGGCAACGTGTCGGAGTGGGTTGGGGACTGCTGGCATGACAGCTACCGGGACGCGCCCTCCGACGGCCGGGTCTGGACGATCGGTGGGGCCTGTGGTCGGCGGGTGTCGCGCGGCGGCTCGTGGGCCTTCATTCCGCGGGCCCTGCGCGCGGCCAGCCGCCTCCCCTTCTCTCTCGGGACCCGTAACGGCGTCGTCGGTTTTCGAGTCGCGGGGACGCTGGACTAGGGCCTGCGTCTCCATCTCTCTGCCTCTTGCTGCGGCGGGGGCTCTGCCCGCCGCCGCAGCTGGATATGAAGCGTTACGCCCACGCGACGAGGACGCTCGACGAGCCCGGCCGACTGAATGGTGGTTGGCGGTAGGCCCACGATGGCGCGCATTCCTGGCGGCCTCGCCGATGTGTCGACCGGCTTGCAGGGGGGGCGCCCTGTCGGTGAGATGAAACGGTTCGGAGGCGGCCCCGCGGTCGCGGAGGGGAGCGGCGAGATGACGTCACGGAGCGTCAGGTGGACGGCGGCGTCGGCTGGGTGCTGGCGGCACTGGTGGCGGCCGGCGGGTGCCGGTCGTCGAACCACCATCCGCTGGTGGGGGCCGGGGACGTGGCGGTGGTCGCCAACGACCCTCCGGCCTTCGCCGTCGGAGTCACGCTGACGACGGCGCGGCCTGTGGCGCTGGGGATGCCCGTGGGCTTCGGGGTCTCGTCGAGCGAGACCGGCTTCGGTCACCTCTACCTGATCAACGTCGACGGGGGCGTGACCATGCTGGCCGAGAACCTGCCGGTGGCCGCGGGCGCCCAGGTCGACTATCCGCGGCCGGGCGACGGGGTCGAGATCCGGGCGTCGCCGCCGGTGGGCGTCGACCGGGTGATCCTGCTCGTCACGCGGCAGCCGTTCGTGGGCTTCGCAGACAAACTGGGGCGCACCCTCACCCGGCCGGTCGCCCTGGCGCCGACGGCCGAGTCTTTCCTGCGCGAGTTCAACGAGGCGACGGGCAGCCTGCCGGCGCCGTCGTGGGCGGTGGCCGAGACTCGCGTGCAGGTGGTGGAGTGATCCGTCGTCCGCCGCGGACGGGAACGGGAAGGGAGACCCGACGATGAAACGGCATCATGCGTTCGAGGGCGGCGCGCTGGTTCTGGCCGCGACCCTGGCCGTCGCCGCGAGCGGCGCCCGGGCGCAGGACTCGCGGAACCTGACGGTGGAGCAGACCGCGTTCGACACGGTGCAGGCGCCGGCGCGCCCGTCGTCCGGGAACCCGCTGGGCGTCGTGGCGTGGGTCGACCACCCGGACAACACCTACGGGCGCGGCGAGCGGGTGCGGCTGTTCGTGCAGACGAACAAGGACGCCTACGTGACGGTGCTCAACGTGGGTCCCGACGGCGCGGCGACCGTGCTCTTCCCGAACCGGTTCCAGAGCGACAACCGGGTGCGGGCGAACACCGTGACCGAGGTCCCCGACCCCGCGTCGCGGGCGCGCATCGAGGTGAGCGGCACCACGGGGGCGGAGCTCGTCAAGGTGATCGCGTCGAGCCGCCCCGTGCCTCTGTTCGACGTGGCGCAGCTCGCCCAGGCGGGGCCGTTCCAGACGCTGCGCACCGGCGCCGACGAGGCGGCCCGCAACCTCTCGGTGGTGATGGCGTCCGAGGAGGCGGCCGAGTGGGACGTCTACGACAAGGTCATCCGCACCGTCCCACGGCGGTCGGCGGCGGTGTCCCCGACGGCGGCCCCGGTGGCGGTGGCGGGGGCGGGGTGGCCGTCGCCGCCGTTCGCGCTCGACATCGCCGCCGACAGGCCGCTGTACAAGATGACCGACCCGGTGACGCTCATGGTGAAGAGCGAGAGGGACTGCCACCTGACGCTGCTCAACACGGGGCCGACGGGCGCGTCGCGCCTGCTGTTTCCGAACCGCTACCAGCAGCAGACGCTGATCCGGGCCGGGCACACGGTGGCGGTGCCGGGCGTCGGGGCCGGGGTGTCCATCGTGCCGATCGGGCCGGCCGGGGTGGAGCACGTGACGGCGGTTTGCCGGACCGGAGCGGGGCCGCCCCTCGGCGCTCCCGGCGACTTCCGGGCCGCCCCCTTCCCGGCGCTCGAGAACGCGGCGGCGGCGCGCAGCCTGTCGGTGATTGCCGAGGACGGCGGTAACGAGACGGCAATCGCAGCGGTCACGTTCGTGGTCGTGCAGTGAGGAAGAGAGGAGGCTGTCGCCATGAGAGGTTCTGACGGCGAGGGGGAAGGACCGGTCGACTGGAGGCGGCAATGAGGAGAGCCAGCCGTTGCGTGGCGGTCGCGGTCGGCGCGGCGGTGGCGGCCGTGGCCTGGCCGGCCCCGGCCGGCGCCCAGAAGCCGCCGCGGTCGCGCAGCATCCAGGTCAAGCCGGACAACCGGCTCGGCGCGGTCGATTTGGAGCTGCATCTCGAAACGGTGCGGCGCGCCGACGGCTCGACGGCCGGCGTCGGCTCGGGCGACCCGGTGCGGGTCGGCGACAGCGTGGTGCTGTGCTTCCGCGCGAGCGCGGACGGCTTCATCACGGTGTGGAGCCACGACGCCGCGGGCAACGTGCCGGCGCGGATCTACCCGAACGAGTTCGCGGCCGAGACCGCCGACGACCGCGCCGCGCCGGTGCGGGCGGGCGAGGAGGCGTGCATCGGCGACGACGACGGCTTCCGGCTCGAGGTGGGCCGGCCGCTGGGCGAGGCGTCGGTCTACCTGCACTTCACTCGGCGCGAGGAGCAGCAGTTCGACGACACGGCGTTCCCGCAGATCCGGGCCACTCGCGCGCCCGACCGGCGGCCCTACGCGTCGAGCTACCTGCAATACCGCGTGGTCGATCGACCGTGACCCCAGGGAAGTGACGCATGGGCGGTGGACCTGCGGACCGCGGGACAGGCGAGCGGCGGCGGCGCACGGCGGGCGAGGTGGTCGCCGCGCGCCGCGCGGGCGGGCGAGCGGCCCTGGCCGCCTTGTTGGCGACGGCGGTCGGCGTCGGCGCCGCGCAGGGGCAGAGCCCTTCGCGGTTCGAGCGCCTCGACCCCGAGAAGCGCGCCGTCACGCGCATCGTGGGCGGATCGGCCGCGCCGAGCGAAATGGCGCCGATGGGTGGAGTTGTTCGGCCTTGGCCGGTGTGGAATTCGGGCAAATGGGGGGTAGGCGGTGGTAGGCGGAGACAAGAACCCGGTGAGGGCCGGGACAGCCGGCCGGGGGCCGCCGACGGAGCCGTCCTCGGATCTTCTCCGCCGGGCGCGTCGCGGCGACCGGTCGGCCGTCGATGCGCTGTTCGTTCGGCTCTTTCCGTGGCTGCGGCGGCGGGCCCGGGGGCGGCTCCCGGGCTGGGCGCGCGGCTTCGTCGATACCAGCGACGTGGTGCAAGACGCCCTGCTGCACACGATGCGGCGGATTGCGGGGTTCGAGTCGGCGAGCAGCGTTGCGTTCCGGGCCTACCTGCTTCGAGCCGTTGACCACCGCATCCAGGACGAGATGCGGCGGGTCGGACGCCGCGACACACGGGGCGGGCTTGAGGCAGAAGGGTTGGTGGCCAGCGACGCTTCCCCTTTGCAGCAGCTCATCGCCGACGAAGCCTGGGAGAGGTATCTGGGCGCGTTGCGGCGGTTGACGCCGCGTGAGCGGCGGTTGGTCGTGGGGCGTGCCGAGCTCGGCTACTCCTTCAAGCAGCTTGCCCTCGTCGCCGACCGCGCCAGCCCGGAAGCGGCCCGCAAGGCGCTGCGGCGAGCTCTGGTGCGCCTCTCCAGGGAAATGGAGGTCTGAGTGCCCCCGGGTCGGCGGGCGGGCGGTGTCCGGTTTCGCGTCGGCAGACGTCTAGGGGGAAACAGAGCGCCGACTCCGTCGGCGCAAGGGGGGCCGCATGATGCCAGACCGCCGTCTGCTGTCCGATGTGGCGGATGCCGTCGCAGCACGACAAGAGGTGGACTGGGAGCGCTGCGCCGAGCGCGCCTTGCCTGCCCAGCGGCGGCCCCTCGACCACCTGCGGACGTTCGCGGGCATCTGTCTCGCCGCCGGCGGACCGGCGGTGGGCGCAGGTACGAAGCCCGCCGCTGACTTCCGCGGATCCCGGTTTGCCCGCCGAGCCGTCGGGCTGTTGGTGGCGGTCGCCCTTCTGCAGTCGGCAGTCGGGTTGGCTACCGGCGTCGTCCTGCTGCCGGCGGCTACCGAGGGGATGCTGGCGTCGCTCGTCGGCTCGGCGTCGGCCAGGGGTTTCCTCCCCGTGGCTGACATGAGCCCGCCGGCTGTCATTCTCCGTATCGTTCCTCACGTTCTCTATCCGGTGTGCGGGCTCGTGCTGTTTCTTGGCGGCCGTTTCGATCGCCGGGCGCGGCTGCTGGGGGCGGTGCTGGTCCTGCTCGGGGCGTTCTGGGCGCAGCCGGTGGTGGGCGGGCTCGGCGCCGGTCTGTATCCCGAGCTCTTCCTTCCCGCAGTCCTCTGGATGTTCGTCCGGGAGTTCCCGCAGATCCGCCGTCGCACGTGGCTCGACGACGCGGCGACGGTCATGGTGGTGATCGCGGCGACGGTCGGCGGCGTCGTCCAGGCGGCCAACCTGCCCCCGGTGCAGGCGCTCGTGCCATCGCTGGCAATGCTGGCGCGCGAGGTGCCCGGGGCGTACGTGTCGCCGGCCTTCTTCGGCCCGCACTGTGTCCTGGTGTTGGTCGCCCTGGTGGTGCTCGTGCTGCGCGCGCGCGGCGTGGCGTCGGGCGCGCGCCGTCGCACGGGTCTGTTTGTTGCCGGCCTGGTGGCGGCGCTGGCGCCCCATGTCGAGGGGGTGGTCGAGGCGGCGTTCCCGGGGACGGTCACCGTCGCGGCGGCCAACTGGGTCGCCGTCCTGGGCAGCGTGTCGGCGCTTGCGGTGCCGTGCCTGACGATGTATGCGGCGATCGTTCTGCGGGTGCTCGACGTACGAACGACGGTGCGGGTGTCGGCGCGACGGCTGCTGACGCGGGGCGGCCTCGCGGTGCTGACGGCGGGGCCGCTCGCCGTCCTCGGCGGCCTGGTCGCGAGTCGGTCGAACCGTCCGGTAGGCGAGGCGCTGGCTGACCCGTTGGCGTGGGTGTGCCTCGCCGCGGCGGGAGCGGCGGTGGTCGGGCTGGTGTTCCGCGAGCGGCTCCTTGCGCGGCTCGATGCCTGGGTCGCTCCGGAGACGGCCGACCAGCGTCGGGTCCTGGCCGCGTCCGCCGCGAACCTGGGTCAGGCGAGTCGGTTGGCGGAGGTGGAGACGGTGGTCGCGCGCGCGGCTCGGCAGGGCGCGGGCGTCCCCGCTGCGTTGCTGGTGGCGGATGTGTCGGGCGGGGGCGGGCACGAGTTCGCCGCGCCCGGCGGGTCGCCGGCCCCGCTGCCTCGGACGTCCGCGATCGTCCATGTGGTGGAGCAGGTTCGCGCGCCGATCGAGGTCCATCCCGATGTCTGGAGAACCTCCTTCGAGCTGTTGCCCCGCGAGGAGGCGGCGTGGGTGGTGGCGGCGGCCGCCGCGGTAGTGGCCCCGGTCGCCGGCTCCGGCGCGGCGTTGGCGGGTGTGCTGGTGGCGGGGCGACGGGCCGACGGGGGGCGGCTGCGCCAGGTCGACTTGGCGTTTCTCGCGGCCCTGGCCGCGGTGGCGGGCCTTGCCCTGGAGCGGTTGCGGCTGGAGGACGGCCCGGCCGGACGCGCGGTGCCGCCGGCAGCGCGCGCGTGTCGGGAGTGCGGGCGAGTGGTGGCGGCGGCCGACGCCGGTGCGCGGTGCGACGCCTGCGGTGGTGCGTGGGACGCGGCGGCGGTCCCGGCGGTGCTGGGGGGTCGGCTCGTGGTGGAGCGCCGCATCGGGGTTGGGGGGATGGGGACGGTCTACCTGGCGCGGGACCTGGGGCTGGACCGGCCGGTGGCCGTCAAGACGCTGGATGGCGTGTCGTCGGCGCGCCTGGCGCGGCTGAAGACCGAGGCGCAAGCGCTGGCCGCGCTGGCCCATCCGGGCATTGCCCAGATCCATGGCCTGGAGACGTGGCGGGGCCGGCCGCTGCTGGTGATGGAGCACCTGGGCGGGGGCACGCTGGCCGCGCGTGTTGCGCGCGGCCCGCTGGCGGCCGCCGATGCACTCGCTGTGGCGCTGGCGGTTGCTGAGGCCCTGGCGGCGGTGCACGCGGCTGGCTACCGGCATGGGGACGTGAAGCCGAGCAACATCGGGCTCACCGCGTCGGGGGCGGTGAAGCTGCTCGACTTCGGCTTGGCGGAGCCGTCCTGGCGCGGCGGCGTCCCAGCCGGGGGCACCCCGCCGTATTTGTCGCCGGAGGTTCTCGGCGGTGCGCCGGCGGGACCGGCGGATGACGTCTGGGCGTTGGCTGTGGTGCTGTACGAGATGACCGTGGGGCGGCGGCCGTTCGCCGGGGCGACGGTCGCTGAGTTGGCCGGCTGCATCCGGCGGCGGAGCCTCGCGCCACCGCCCGCGCCGCCGTCCGTCTCCGGGGCGTTGCTGGCGTTCGCCGGAGGCCTGCTGACTGCCCCTCTGCCGCTTCGGCCGGCGTCGGCGGAAGCGTTCGCGGTCGCGCTTCGCGAGCTTGTGCCGCTGACGCCAGGCGGGACCGGGGCTCTGTTGGCAGGGGTTCCTAACGCGGCGGGATTTTCCAAGGATGGCTGACCGTAAGGGGTGGCGGTGGCTGGCGCGCCCTTCCAGTCCCGCATGCGGTATAGGGGGAGGCAACAACCATGGGTATCGACGTTGCTGGGCCGGGCCGGTCCTGTGAGACGGCGATGGGTGGTCGAGGATTCGGGTCGCGGTGGCCGCTGCCGTCGGGGGCGCGCTGGCCGAGCGCGGGGCTGGTGGTACTGCTGATGCTGTCGGTCGGCGGTCCGGTGATGGCGCAGGGCGGCGCGGATGGCCGTCGGGTGGCGCTCGTGGTGGGCAACGACGCCTATCAGGCGCAGGGGGTGCTGCGCAATGCGGTGAACGACGCGCGGGCGGTGGCGTCAGCCCTGGGCGAGGTGGGCTTCGCGGTGACGCGGGTGGAGAACGCGGACCGGGCGCGTCTGACGTCGGCGCTGGCGGAGTTTGCCCGGTCCTTGCGTAGCGACGATGTGGCGCTGTTCTACTTTGCGGGGCACGGCGTGCAGGTGGATCAGGAGAACTACCTGATGCCGACCGATTACGCGGGGCAGACGGCGTCGGCGTTGCGGTTCGATGCGGTGAGCGCGTCGGACGTGCAGGAGATGCTGCGCCCGGCGCGGATGGCGATGCTGGTGTTCGACGCGTGCCGGAACAACCCGTACCGGGGAGTGCGTGGCGGAACGGGTCTGGCGCCGATGGAGGCGCGGGGCACGCTGATCGCGTATGCGGCGGGAGCGGGAGAGGTGGCGGCGGACGCGGCGCCGGGTGCTTCGAACGGGCTGTTCACGTCGAAGTTCGTCGAGGCGCTGCGGGAGCCCGGGTTGACGGCGTCGGCGATGTTCATGCGGGTTCGGCGGGAGGTGGTTTCGGCATCGAACGAGGAGCAGTGGCCCGCGGTGTACAACGACCTGCTGTCGGACTTCGTGTTCCGGCCGTCGGCGACCGTGGCCGTCGGGCCGACGGGCGACCCCCTGTCGGTGGTTGCGGCCGACGGCGTTGCGGCGACGGTGCGGGCGCAGCAGGAGACGGTGTTCTGGCAGTCGATACAGGGCAGCACGGACCCTGCGGACTTCGAGGCGTACCTGGAGCTGTTTCCGAACGGTACGTTCTCGCGGCTGGCGCGAAACCGCTTGCCGGCGCCCGGCGGGCCGGCCGGTGACGCGTCGCCGGGGGCGGACCCGCCGCGCGACGGCCCGGGCGGCGGCGAGGTGTTCCGAGACTGTCCGTCGTGCCCGGAGCTGGTTGTGATTCCGGCGGGCGAGTTCTGGATGGGGTCGCCGGCGTCGGAGCAGGGGCGGAACGACGACGAGGGGCCGCAGCGCCAGGTGCGGGTGGAGCGGTTCGCGCTGGGGCGATACGAGGTGACGCGGGGCGAGTATGCGGCGTTCGCGGCGGCGACGGGGCGCGACGGAGACCGGTGCTACGTATTCGATGGCGACGACGGATTCGGCTGGTCGGATCGGGCGTCGTGGCTGTCGCCGGGTTTCCCGCAGACGGACGATCACCCTGCCGTCTGCGTGTCCTGGGACGATGCGCGGGCGTATGCCCGTTGGTTGAGTGGCGAGACGAGGCGGAACTATCGGCTGCCGAGCGAGTCGGAGTGGGAGTATGCGGCTCGGGGGGGCACGACGATGTCGCGGTACTGGGGCGACGGCTCGTCGGGGCAGTGCGGCGATGCGAACGGGGCGGACGCGGCGGCGAAGCAGCGTTTCGGACACTGGACGGTGGCGTCGTGTAACGACGGCCGGGTGTTCACGTCCCCGGTGGGGACGTTCGCTGCGAACGGGTTCGGTCTCTTCGACGTGCTGGGCAACGTGAGTGAGTGGGTAGAGGACTGCTGGCACGATAGCTACCGCGGCGCGCCTTCCGACGGCCGGGCTTGGACGGGCGGCGGGGACTGTGGTCGTCGGGTGTCGCGCGGCGGCTCGTGGTACGACACTCCGCGGCTCCTGCGCGCGGCCTCCCGCGACCGCCTCGATGCTGGTTTCCGCGTCGCCTACGTCGGTTTTCGACTCGCGAGGACGCTGGATTAGATCCTGGGTCCTTACCCCTTTACTTCTTGCGGCGGCGGCGGGCGGAACCCGCCGCCGTCCCGGAGCGGCCGAGATGGAGCGTGGCGAGGGCGCGAAGCGCACGGGACCCGCGCTGGAGTCGATGTACCGGTTCGTGTTGTGGCTGGTGCCGACGGTAGAGCAGTTCCCGCGGCGGCAGGGGTTTCTCCTGGGCGACCGGCTGCAGGCGACGGCCCTCGACGTGCTCAAGCGGCTGATCGAGGCGACTCTACACCCGGGGACCGGCGGTCGCAACCTGGCCGCGACGGGCGCGCGCGGGTGCGTCCAGGGCCGGTCATGATGAGACGGTGACCGCCGGACTGACGGCCGCATCACGGCCGGCACCCGTCCTGGCTCCTTGCGGGCGCCGGGCGCCGGCCGCCGGTTTCGCGATGAAGCGGGAGGCGAGTCACTCGGTGCGGCGTGGGAGTAACGGCCGGAAGCGGCGAGACGGATGCACGTGGAATCTGGAGGAGTCATCACCGGTGCCGGGGGGCGGGCGGTGGCGAAGGTGTGGGGACCGGCGGCGCAGCGGGGCGGCGCAGCAAAGGGTGCTCTGCCGGCGGGATGTCCGGTTTCGTCGGGACGCGCGTCTAGAGGGATCGCATACGCAGGAGCGGTTCGGGCTCGCGGCCCCACGTTGGCCGCGGAAAGGGAGCGGCGAAATGACGTCACGGGGTGTCAGGCGGACGGTGGCGGCGACCGGGGTGCTGGCGGTGGCGGTGGCGGCCGGCGGGTGCCGGGCGTCGAACCACGGGCCGCTGGTGGGGGCCGACGAGGTGGCGGTAGCCGCCAACGCTGCGCCCGCGTTCGCCGTCGGCGTCACGCCGACGATGGCGCCGCCGGTGGCGGTGGGGATGCTGGTGAGCTTCCGGGTCTCGTCGAGCGAGACCGGCTACGGCCACCTCTACCTGATCAACGCCGATGGAGGCGTGACGATGCTCGCCGAGAACCTGCCGGTGGCCAGCGGGGCGCAGGTCGACTACCCGCGCCCGGCCGACGGGGTCGGGATCCGGGCGACGCCGCCGGTAGGCGTCGACCGGGTGATCCTGCTGGTGACGCGGCAGCCGTTCGTGGGCTTCGCCGACAACCAGGGGAGCACCCTCACCCGCCCGGTGGCTCTGGCGTCGACGGCCGAGGCGTTCTTGCGCGACTTCGACGAGGCGACGGACAGCCTGCCGGCGTCGTCGTGGGCGGTAGCCGAGACCCGCGTACAGGTGGTGGAGTGAGCCGGCGTCCCCGGGCTGGACGGGAGAGGAGGATCTGAAGATGAAGAGGCACTCTGTGTTCAAGGGCGGTGCTCTGGTCCTGTCGGCGGTGCTGTCGGCGGCGGGCGGCGCGCAGGCGCAGGACGCGCGCAACCTGACGGTGGAGCAGACCGCCTTCGATGCCGTGCAGGCGCCTGCGGCACCGTCGGCGGCGAACCCGCTGGACGTCGTGGCGTGGGTGGACCACCCGGACAACACCTACGGGTACGGCGAACGGGTGCGGCTGTTCGTGCAGACGAACAAGGACGCGTACGTGACGGTGCTCAACGTGGGCCCCGACGGCGCGGCCACGGTGCTTTTCCCGAACCGGTTCCAGACCGACAGCCGGGTGCGGGCCAACACTGTGACCGAGGTGCCGGATCCCGCTGGGGGGGCGCGCATCGAGGTAAGTGGCACGACTGGCGCGGAGCTCGTGAAGGTGATCGCGTCGAGTCGTCCGGTGCCGTTGTTCGACGTGGCGCAGCTGGCCCAGGCGGGGCCGTTCCAGACGTTGCGCACGGGCGCCGGCGAGACGGCGCGGAACCTGACGGTGGTGATGGCGTCCGAGGGGGCGGCGGAGTGGGACGTCTACGACAAGGTCATTCGTACCGTCCCACGTCGGCCGGCCGAGGCGGCCCCGACCGTGGCCCCGGTGGCGGGGGCGGGGTGGCCGTCCCCGGCGTTCGCGCTCGACATCGCGGCCGACAAGCCTCTGTACCGGATCACCGACCCGGTGACCCTGATGGTGAAAGCCGAGAGGGACTGCCACCTGACGCTGCTCAACACCGGCCCCACGGGAGCGTCTCGGCTGTTGTTCCCGAACCGCTATCAGCAGCAGACGCTGATCCGGGCCGGGCAGACGGTGGTGGTGCCGGGCATCGGGGCCGGGGTGTCCATCGTGCCCATCGGACCGGCGGGGGTGGAGCACGTGACCGCGGTGTGCCGGACCGGGTCGGGTCCGGTACTCGGGGCTCCCGGCGACTTCCGCACCGCGCCCTTTCTGCCGCTGGAGGATGCGGCAGCGGCGCGCAACCTGTCGGTGGTCGCCGAGGACGGGGGGGACGAGACGGCGATTGCCGCGGTCACGTTCGTGGTCGTGCAGTGAGTAGTAGAGGAGACTGTCGCCATGAGACATGCAACGTCCGTTCTGACGCCGATGGCGGTTGTCCTGGGCCTCTGCGGAGGCGGAGACGCGGTAGCCCAGGACCGGCTGCAGCGCTCGATAGACGGGCCGGTGACGCGCGAGGCGGTGACCCGCTCGTTGGCCGTGGTCCCGGACAACGCGGGCGACCCGGCCGGGCCCACCGAGGTGAGCCTGATGCTGCGCATCGAGTTCGGGTTCGACTCGGCCGAGCTGACGGGGAACGCCATGCGGGACCTCGACGGGGTGGCTGCAGCCCTCAATGACCCCCTGCTGGCGGCGTCGCGGCTGACCCTGGAAGGACACACCGACGCGACCGGCCCCAAGGACTACAACCTGCGGCTGTCGCAGCGGCGGGCCGAGGCGGTGGTGGCGTACCTGGTGCGGCGCGGGGTGGCGGGCGCCCGGCTGCGGGCCGCGGGGTTCGGCGAGTACCGGCTGTTGCCCGCGCTGGCGCCCGACGACGACCGGCAGCGGCGGGTTGAGATCGTGCGGACGTTCTGACGGTTGGGAGGCGCGGGAAGACGGGAGGAGAACGATGGGATTCGAGTCGCCGTCGAGGCGGGTCGCGTGCGCGGTCGGCTTGGTGCTGGCACTCGGGCAGATGGTCGCGCCTCCGGCCGTCTCGGGGACAGGCCGGGTGGCGCTGGCGGTGGGCAACAGCGCCGGCGCCCAGAAGCCGCCGCGCTCCCGCAGCATCCTGGTGAAGCCGGACAACCGGTTCGGCGAGGTCGAGATAGAGCTGCATCTCGAAACGGTGCGGCGGGTCGACGGCTCGACGGCGCCCGTCGGCTCGGACGAGCCGGTACAGGTCGGCGACGCCGTAGTGCTCTGCTTCCGGTCGAGCGCGGAAGGCTTCGTGACAGTGTGGAGCCACGACGCCGAGGGCAACGTGCCGGTGCGGATCTACCCGAACGAGTTTGCAGCCGAGACGGCCGACGAGCGCGCCGCCCCGGTGCGGGCGGGCGAGGAGGCGTGCATCGGTGATGACGACGGTTTCCGACTCGAGGTGGGCCGTCCGCCGGGCGAGGCGTCGGTCTACCTGCACTACACGCGGCGGGAGGATCAGCAGTTCGACGAGACCGCCTTCCCGCAAGTCCGGGCCACCCGCGCGCCCGACCCGCGGCCGTACGCGTCGAGCCATTTGCGGTACCGCATAGTCGATCGGCCATGATTCCAGGGAGGTGAGGCATTGGGCAGCAGACAGCGGAGCGGGGGCGGTATAGGTGTACGAGGGGCGGCGCGGCCGGGGCGGGCGTTCCTGGCCTTGGCGTTGACGACAGTGGTCGGCGTCAGCGTCGTGCAGGCGCAGGGCCGTTTCGATTGTCTCGACCCCGACAAGCGCACCGTCAGCCGCATCGTCGGCGGTTCGGCGGCGCCGCGCGATATGGCCTCGTGGCAGGTGTCGCTGCAGCTCGCCGCTGGCGACGGACGGTGGCGGCACGTCTGCGGCGGCTCGCTGATCCACCCCTCGTGGGTGCTCACCGCCGCGCACTGTCTCTTCGACGGCGCCGGCGCCCTGCGCGCGTCGCGCGAGGTTTCGGTGGTGCACGGCACGCAGTCGTTGTCGTCGGGCGGAGAGCGTCGCCTTGCCCAACGCCTCGTCCCGCACCGGGGGTACCGGGGGAGCGGGCCGGCGACCCAGGGCGACGACATCGCGCTCATCCGGTTGTCGTCGCCGTTCTCGACGTCGCGGGCCGAGACCGTGCAGCTTCAGTCGCGGCAGCTCGAGGAGGCCTTCGGCTTCCCCGGCGCGTGCTCGGTGGTCACCGGATGGGGCAGCGTCGACGCGTGGCGTCCCGGGCGCGGCCGCTCGGAGGCACGCGCCCTGCCCGACCGCCTGCGCGCAGTCGACCTGCCGATCGTCGACAACTCGACGTGCGCCGAACGGTATGGCGGCCGGATCACCGATGGCCAGGTCTGTGCGGGCTACGAGCAGGGCACGATGGACTCGTGCCAGGGCGACAGCGGCGGCCCGCTGGTGGTGCCGGGCGGCCCCACCGGCTGGACCCAGGTCGGCGTCGTGAGCTGGGGCGCCGGGTGCGCGCAGCCGGGCGCCTACGGCGTCTACACGCGGGTGTCGTCCTACATCGACTGGATTCTGGAGCAGACGTCCCGGTGACCGGTGGTTCTGGAATGGCGGGACGTGGGGTTTACTCTGCGTACCGTTGAGGGGAGGGCACCCCACGAATATCGATTTTCTTGGGTCCTACCCGCGCCGTGAGACGGCGAGGGACGCTGGAGGAGCACTTTTGGCGGGCTGTCGGCGGCACCGATTCGGGGGCGCGCCGGCTGGTCGCGGGGCTGGCGGTTCTGCTGGTCTTGTTGGCCGGCAGCTCGGCGATGGCGCAGGGGCCGTCGGTTGGCGCCGGTGGTGGGCAAGGTTCCGACAAGGAGCCGTAACGCGGGCTCGCGTGGGGGCGGGGCTCTTGCTGAGGTCAAGTAGGGAGGCGCACGGGTTCGATGGCGCGTAAGCGGGTGCCTGCGCGACAGCGTCAGTCGTGGCCGGGATTTGCGTTACGGGTTGCTTTGATGTCGACGATGTCGTGAGGGGCGATCTGCGTCCGGTTGGCAGGCCATTGAACTTCTCGGGCGTTGAGGACGACCACGCCTTGTACGCGCTCGCCGCTGCGCAATAGAACGTCTACAATCTGATAACCCATCCCATGCTCGGGAAGATCGCAGAGACGGTTCACCCATCGGTCATCGAGGAGAAATGCCATGGTCATCGCTCCGGAATCAAGACGGGACCCATTGCGGTGCCGGCTGGCAGGGAATTGATGAACAACACTTCGACGCCGCCGCCCGCTTGACCGAATCGCGGAGCCGTGGCGCCACAGGTGATGGCGACACCCTGCGCTGGGGTCAACGTGAATGCATGTACTGCCGGCGTGGGGTTGGGTAAGGCGTATCGCCCGACCGCCGCCAGTCCGGAGGGTACATGCGGTGCATCGGTTGCCGTTGTGACATACGTGCCGGCCCGGACTGAGCCGTCCGTGGGGTCGATGCGGAGATCTCTGCGGAACGCGCTGTATCGCACGAATGTCTCGCCCTGTCGGGACTGCGATGGATAGCTTCCATGCGTTTGGACTGTCGGTTCGTCTATTTCCAGTGGTTCTTCCCCTTCGAGCACTTCGGAAAGGCGCTGGAGCAGTTCGACCGGGGATGCTCCTTCAATGCCGCAGCGGCGTAACTGGTCCTGTGGCCAATCGAACTCCTTCGAAGGTCGGGACCCTTGATCGGGGCGCCGGGGTCGTCCTTCAAGTGGAAAAGTCAGCGTCGCGTTGAGGATGAGGTGCCGACTGTTGCCGCTGGCGACAATCTGATAGCCCATTCCGGTCTCGGGCCGATCTAGCAGTTGGGCGCGCAGGGCTTGGGAGACTGGTCGCAGCATTGTGTTGGCCGAGGCCGCCTCGCATCGGCAGCCTGCCTAACTAAAGCCAAACTAACGCTCTGGAGGCCGTTTGTCAAGGGGACGATACGAAGGATCGCTGGGTTAGAAGCGCTCGGTGGGGCTGCATCCTGTGAGCGTGGCCAGCGGGTGGGGACAGGCGATCAGTCGTCGTCCTTGCGGGCCCAGTAGCGGCCGTACTCCTCGAGGAACGTCACGCTCTCGAATGAGGTCATCCGGTCGAAGAAGAGCACGCCGTCGAGGTGATCGGTCTCGTGCTGGATGACCCGGGCGGGATAGCCGTCCGCGGTCAGGGCGAGCGGGCGCCCGTGCCGGTCGAGGGCGCGCAGCCGGATCTTCGCCGCCCGCGGCACCCGGCCCCGGATGTCGGGGATGCTGAGGCAGCCTTCCCAGTCCTCTTCCTCCGCCGAGCCGACGGGGGTGACCTCGGGGTTGATGACGACCACCGGGGGCATGCCGCCGTCCGGGTCGTCGACCCCGGCGACGAAGAGGCGGACGCTCTCGTGCACCTGGGGGCCGGCGAGGCCGATGCCGCGGCTGTCGTTCATGGTCTCGAACATGTCGTCGATGAGCCGCTGTATTCTCGGCGTGCCGATCTCGCGCGGGTCGATCGGCTCCGCCCGCTTCCGGAGCACGGGGTGGCCCATGCGCGCGACTTTCAGGATGGCCATTCCCCGCGATTATACGTTGGCCTCCGCGCGAACGACCCCCTGGCGACGGTAGACTTGAGGCAGGACGCTGGCCGCGACGGCGTCGCCTCCGCGGGGAGGCGCCGCCGGCCCGTCGGGGTCCGGCTGGGCGGCCCGCGGAGCGGACGACGGTCTGGGCCGGTCGCGTTATCGCCGAGTGCGGGTCGTCCGCGGGTGGCCCCTGGAACGAGCGTCGGAAGCGCCATGCACCTCGACCCCATCGCCAGCGTCTACCGCTTCTGTCACGCCTGCGGAGACCGGCTCGCCCCCAAGCGGCTCAAGCCGGGCGACCCGGAGCGCCTCGTCTGCTCGGGGTGCGGCGGCATCCTCTATCTGGACCCCAAGGTCGCCGCCGGGACCGTCATCGCCCTGGAGGACGGCCGGATCGTGCTGGTGCGGCGGGCCATCGAGCCGGGATACGGGCGCTGGGTCTTTCCCGGCGGCTACGTCGACCGGGGCGAGGTGGTCCGCGCCGCCGCCATCCGCGAGGCCAGGGAGGAGTCGGGGCTCGAGATACGGCTGGAGGGCCTCGTCAGCATCTACTCGTACCCCGAGCGGCCGCCCGTCATCATCGTGTACGCGGCCACCGCGATCGGCGGGACGCTGACGCACGACGAGGAGAGCCTCGAGATCCGCACCTTCAGCGAGGCGGAGATTCCCTGGGACGAGCTGGCTTTCCGCAGTACCCGCGAGGCGCTGCACGACTACTACGCCGGGGTGCTGCACCGCCACTGCCGCTGAGGCGGGGCCGCGGCCTCGGCCGCCGCGGACCGCGGGGCGGAAGCCACGGCCGTTCGGGCGGCGACGCCCGCGCCGCGCAACGTCAGCTGCGCGCGTCGTCGGTGGCGGGCGGGAACCGCAGATCGCGGCGCTCGGCGCCCGCGGCGGCTTCCTCCACCATCGCGTCGACGGGCAGCGCCGCCTCCGCCTCGTCGAGCTGCCGGGCGGTGGCCCGGGTGGCCGGGTGCTTCGGGGTGAAGAGAGTGCAGCAGTCCTCGTCGGGAATGATCGAGATCTCGTAGGTGCCGAGCCGACGCGCCTCGTTGACGATCTCCTCCTTGTCCATGCCCACCAGCGGCCGGAGGACAGGGAGGGACGCCGCCGCGTCGATGACCGCCATGTTGTCCAGCGTCTGCGACGCGACCTGGCCGACCGCCTCGCCGGTGACGAGGGCGGCCGAGCCGCTGGCCCGCGCGAGGCGCTCGGCGATGCGGAGCATGAGTCGCCGGTACACCACCACCCGCAGCGGCGGCGGCACCGCCAGCACCACCTGACGCTGGATCTCGCCGAAGGCCACCACGTAGAGCCGCGACTCGAGCTGATGGCGGGTCAGCAGGGCGGCAAGCTCCGCCACCTTGTCCTGGGACGTGCGGGACAGGATGGGATAGCTGTGGAAGTGGATGAAGCGGACGCGGCAGCCGCGCTTGATCATGCGCCACGCCGCCACCGGCGAGTCGATGCCCCCCGACAACAGGCAGGCGACCCGGCCGCTGGTCCCGCTGGGCAGTCCGCCGGCCCCCGGCTCCTTGTGCAGGCAGCAGAACGCCCGGTCGCCGAGCACCTCCACCCGCACCGTCAGGGCCGGCCGGTCGAGGTCGACCCGCCAGCCCCTGGCCGCCTTGATGCGCCCCCCCAGCTCCCGCTCGATCTGGGGAGACGTCAGGGGAAACCGCTTGTCGGCGCGCCGGGCCGTCACCCGGAAGCTGTCGGCCTCGACCTCCGCGAGCTGGCCGAGCGCGGTCTCGACGATGGCGTCGAAGTCGCACGCGGCGGGCACCGCCCGCAGGAAGTTGGCGACGCCCGGCACGCGCGAGAGGCGCTCGCGCACCTCGGGCCACCCGTCGTCCGAGGCGTGTTGCAGCTCGATGCGGCCCATCAGGGCGCGGACCTTGACGCCGTCGATACCGGCCATCGCGGAGCGGACGTTCGTGACGAGCCGCTCGACGAACCACGGGCGGTTGCGTCCCTTGAGGGCGATCTCCTGGTAGTGGACGATGACCGATGGCATGCGTGAATCCGACGGGGCATACTCGCATCGCGCGCTCCGGAGGACCCGGGCCCGACGCGGCTGGAGCCGCGTCCCGAAGCAGGTCTTGGAGCCGGCGACAGCGGGGACTCGCACTGTCGATCGTACCCGGCACGCCCGCTCCGGTCCAACCCCTCTCCGCCCGCGGCCTGCTTCCCGCGAGTCAGGGGAGGCCTGCTATCATTTCCCGACGACAGGCGCCGAGGCGGGAGCCCTGAACCGCTCGCGTCCCGGCCGCACCCCTCCGCAGCCCGAGGCTCGCGCTGCACGAGAGCGGGACGGCGTCGGACGAGGCCTCGTGGAGAGAGCAGGAGACAGCGACCTCGCCTATCAGACCGAAGTCCTTCGGGGGGTATCGCGCACGTTTGCCCTGACGATTCCCCAGCTTCCCGAACCGCTGCGCGACGTCGTCGGCAACGCGTACCTGCTGTGCCGGATCACGGACAGCATCGAGGACGAGCCGGTGCTGACCCCGTCGCAGAAGCGGCGGTTCGCGAGCCGCTTCGTCGACGTGGTCGAGGGCCGCGAGGACCCGGGAGACTTCGGGCGCGAGCTCGGCGCCTTGTTGTCGTCGTCCACCACCGCAAGCGAGCGGGATCTCGTTGCCAACACGCCGACGGTCATCCGCATCACCGAGGGCTTTCGCGACCGCCAGCGGCGCGCCCTCGCCCGCTGCGTCCGCATCATGGCCGAGGGCATGTCGGCGTTTCAGCAGCTCGACACCTCCGGGGGCCTGAGGGACCAGCGGGAGCTGGACCGGTACTGCTACGTGGTCGCGGGCGTGGTCGGCGAGATGCTGACCGAGCTCTTCTGCGACCACTCGAAGGACATCGGGAAGCGGCGCGACGAGCTGCTCCCGCTGGCCGTCTCGTTCGGACAGGGCCTTCAGATGACGAACATCCTCAAGGACGTCTGGGAGGACCTGCGCCGCGGGGCGTGCTGGCTGCCGCGCGACGTCTTCGAGGAGGCGGGCTTCGACCTGCGGGCCCTGCCTGCGGGGCGAGGCGACCCCGCGTTCGGCCGGGGACTGGTCCGGCTGGTGGGCATTGCGCGCGGGCATCTGGCGGACGCGCTCCGGTTCGTTCAGCTCATTCCGCCGCGGGAGACGGGCATCCGGCGCCATTGCCTCTCGGCGCTCGGCATGGCGGTGCTGACGCTGCGCCGCATTCACGCAACGCCGGATTTCCGGAGCGGGCAGGACGTGAAGATCTCACGCCGCGGCGTCCGTGCCGTCACGACGCTGGGGAGTCTCGCGGCGAGATGGAACTGGGCCCTCGACCGTCTGTTCCGGGTGCTGGTCCGGGGTCTCCCGGCTCCGCGAGGAGAGTGTCATGCGAACGGACTTCCGACGCCGGCGCGTGACGGCGATGCGCCGTTGCGGGACGAGCCGAGACGAGCGGAGCGTCTCGGCGGCGGGCCGTCATCGTGAACCCGCGCCCGCGCCCGCGCCCGCGCCGCGGCGCGTGGGCGGGGCCGCTCGACGGGCGGTGGGCGTGGTCCTGCGGCGCCTCCGCGACCGGTCAGGGCAGTGGTCGATATGGCGTTGCCGACTGCACCCGGTACGCAGCCCGTTCTCTTCCGTTTCGAGCCGCCGGGCACACGACAGGGTAGTTTCCGTCAGTGTCCTCGCAGCATGCGGGCCCGCCGCCGCGGTAGCATCTCCCCATGCGTGATCTCGTCGCCGGCGTCGTGGCTCTCGGCCTCTTCCTGTTCGCGCTGGGGCTCATCTCGACCCTGCGGTTTCATCACCGGGCCCGCGAGCGCGAGCGCCGCGCGCTGCGGGCGGCCGGCCGCCGGGTGCTGGCGGAGATACCGACGCCGGACGGGCTCGCCCTGTTCGTCACCGACGACACCCACTTCTACTGGAACGAACGGCCCATCGCGAAGCAGACCGTCCGCATGGTCAGGATCCTGATCAACGGCGCGCCGCTCGGCACCCATGCCGCACCGGGACACGGGCCGGACGACGCCGGAGAGGTCGATGCGGCGGCCCTCGACCGCCCGGAGGGCATCGCCCACGACCGCTGGGACGTCCTGATCGGCACCGACGCCGGCGAGGTCGTGGTCGAGTGCGGGAGCGTCCGCGAGCGCGTGTCGCAGGAGCTGGCCCGCGCCGTCTTCGACGCGGTCAAGGCGGACATGGAGCGGCGGGAGGCCGTCAGCCGTCGCGGGTCGCCGTCGGCAGCGGGAGGAACGGGCGAGCGGTGACCACGGCGGGAAGGCGCCGGTCGTCGTGTGCGACCACGAGCCCGGCGCCCGGCTCGGTCAGCTCGCGCTTGACGTAGCCCAGGGCGATGGCGCGCCCGAGGGCGGGCGACCGCCGCGCCGTGGTCACCTCGCCGACCGCATCCGCGTCCGGGCGGTCCGCCGCGAACAGGGCCGCGCCGGCCTCCGGCGGCGGGTCGCTTTCACCGAGATGGAGGCCGACGAGGCGCCGGGCGATGCGCCCCTGCCCGCGGTGGAGAATGCGGACGATCACTTCCTGGCCGACGTAGCACCCCTTGGTCTGGTTGATGGCGCGCGCCTCGATGCCCGCCTCGAGGGGAATCGTGCGCTCGTCCATGTCGGCGGGGAACGCCGGCCGGCCCGCCTCGAGCCGCAGGAGGGCGAAGGTTTCGGCATCGAGCTCCGCCGCGCCGGCCCCGGCGAGCGCATCGGTCAGGGGGCGGGCGGCCTCGGCGCCGGCGTACAGCAGGAAGCCCACCTCGCCGAGCTCGTTGCTGCGCACCGCCGCCACCGGGGCGTCCCCGAACCGCCCGGACCACTGGCGATACTCCGGCCGACGGCCGAGCGCGTCCGCCCCCAGCGGGGCCCCGTCCTCGGCCGGCCGGACGAGGTCGGCCACGATGCGCGCCGACTCGGGGCCATGCACGGCGAGCGCGCGCCACGCCGCGGTCCGGTCCTCGACCGTCACGTCCTCGGTGAACACGAACTCCCGCAGCCGGTCGATCAGCATCGCCGTCACTCCGGGGTCGACGTCGAGCAGCAGCTCGCCGCCCAGGTTGACGACGGCCATGTCGGCCATCATCCGGCCCTGCGGGGTCAGCCAGGCCGAGTAGCACCCGTCCCCGGGCGCGAGCGCGGCGACGTCGTTGGTCAGCAATCCCTGCAGGTAGGACGCCCGGTCGGCCCCCTTCAGCACGATGCGGCCGCGCGCCGAGAGGTCGATGAAGGCCGCCCCCCGCCGGGCGGCGCGATAGGGTTCGAGGCCGGTCATCGAGTTTCCGTATTGGGTGGTATGCTCATGACGATGCGCATGGGCCGCTATTCTACCCCCGCGGGTCCGGCGGCCGGGGTGGAACGCGTGCGAACGCGGCCGGGTTCCCGCCCGGGACCTCGTGGCGCACGCCGCGTCGGGCCGGAAGCGGCGAGGCGGGGTGCATCGCCGCTCGCATGCGGCGGGGGCTTTCGCCGCGGGCTCTCGCGGGTCCTGGCCCTCCTCGCCCTGGCGCCGGCGATGGTGCAGGCGCAGGCCGGGCTCGAGCTGGCCCCCGGCCCGGCGACGTTCAACGTGTTCCTGCGCTCGGTTCCCGTCGGCTTCCAGCGGACCGATGTGCGACAGACCGCGGACGGCTGGATCATCGAGTCGCGCGGCGACCTGTCGCCGCCCCTTGACATCCGCGAGCAGGTCTTCCAGATCGAGTACGACGCCGGGTTGCATCCGGCGGCCCTGCGGGTCGCCGGCGTCCGGCGCGACCTGCCCTTCTCGCTCGTCACCACGTTCGAGGCCGGCACCGCGACCTCGGAGCTGGACGAGAACGGGCAGCGGTCCACGTTCGACGTCGCCCCGCCTCCCGACGCGGTCGTCCTGCTCGATTACTTCTTCGGCGGCTACGAGGCGCTGGCGCGGCGTCTGGCGGACGCCGCCCCCGGCGACGACATCCCCGTCTACGTGGCGCCGCGCACCCTCACCCGGGCCCGGGTGGAGCGGGTCCGGGCGCAGCAGATGGAGACGCGCGCGGCGGCGGTCATCGATGCCCGGGTATACGGCGTGTCGTTCGTGCACGCCGACGGCCCGGTGGCGGTGGAGGTGTGGGCCGATGCCCGCCACCGCCTGCTGCGGGTCTCCATACCGCACGTGGCCGTCGACCTGATTCGCGACGATATCAGCGCCGTCGGGACCCGCGTTCGCGCCCTCACCCACGCCGGGGACGAGGCCGTCAGCGTCCGGTCGGAAGGCTTCGGACTGGCCGCCACCGTCACCGTCCCCGTGGATCGCCCGCGCCCGGTCGACGGGTGGCCGACGGTGTTGCTGGTGTCGGGGCCGGGCGCCCCCGATCGCGACGGCACCCTGTCGGGCGTACCGGTGCTCGGGCAGCTCGCCTCGGCCTTGGCCGACGCCGGGTTCCTGGTCGCGCGCTACGACCGGCGCGGCACCGGGCGGAGCGGCGGGCGCCCCGAGTCGGCCGGGGTCGAGGAGTACGCCGAGGACGCCCGCCGAATGGTGCGCTACCTCGACGATCGGGACGACGTGGACCGGGACCGCATCACCGTTCTGGGGCAGGCGGAAGGCGGATGGTCGGCGATGCTCGCCGCCGCCCGGGAACGGCGGGCCGACAACCTGGTGCTCGTCGGGGTGCCGGGCACGAGCGGTCCCGAGCTGGTCCTGGAGCAGCAGACCGCGGTTCTCGATCGCCTGAACGCGCCGGACCGGGAGCGCAACGACAAGATCCGCCTGCAGCGGCAGATCATCGATGCGGTGCGGGACGAGGGCCCCTGGGAAGGCGTTCCCGAAGCGATGCGCGAGCAGGCGGACACGTTCTGGTTCCGCAGCTTCCTCGGGTTCGACGTCTCCGACACGCTGCGCAGGACGCGCCAGCCGCTGCTGATTCTGCACGGATCCCGCGACGGGCATGTCGGCGTGCATCATGCCGACCGGCTCGTCGAGCACGCCCGCCGGCGCCGGCGCGGCGCCCCGCCGCGGCAGATGATCTTCGAGGGCCTCGACCACCGGCTCCTCGCGGCCGGGGCCGAAGAAGCCGCGGCGGATCCCGATCCGCGGGGACCGTCGATCAGTCGATCTGTCGTCGACGCGTTGACCACATGGCTGAACCAGACACCCAACGACCGTTGAAGCCGTTCGAGTCGCAACGCCTCAAGTGGATTCTCGAGGCGGAGAGCGACGCCCATGGCGGCCCCTACCGCTTCCGCGTCACCGCGGGCCGGGCGCGGACCCTCGGCCGCTCCACCAACGCCGACTTCGTGCTGGACGGCGCGCTGGTCTCGCGCTTCCACTGCTCGCTGTCGGTCGCCGACGGCGAGCTGGCGGTCGAGAACCTGAGTCGCTCCAACGGCACCTTCGTCAACGAGCGTCGGGTCGACCGCGCGGTGCTGAAGGAGGGCGACCGGTTGCGGGTGGGACGCATCGAGCTCGTCGTCTCGACCCGCGAGCCGCTCGACGACGACGTGCCGGCCGAGTAGCCGGGAATCCGGCGGGGTCGCGCTGGACGTTCGCTGACGCGGGGTTCTGCTGCTCCGATTTGCCGTACGACCCTCGCGGGGTTCTGCTGCTCCGACTTGCCGTACGACCCACCCTGCCGGGGAGTCGCCGCCGCCCGCCGCGGCACCGTCCCGCGGCGCGGGCTCCTGCCCGTCACTTCCGCGGGACGGACGGGCGCAGCTCGACCCGGCTCGGCAGGCTGCGGGCCGGGTGGCGCAGCAGGTCGACCACGGCCCGGGCGACGTCCGACGGGTCGAGCTTCCAGTCCGCGAACGCGGACGGCCGGCCTCCCCCGAACTCGGTGTTCACCGAGCCCGGCAGCACGCCGCTCACCCGGATGCCGTCCCGGCGGACGTCCTGCATCAGCGACTCGGTCAGCGCGTTCAGGCCCGCCTTGGACGCGCAGTACGCGACCCCGCCGGCGAACGGGTGCTTGCCGGCGAGGCTGCTGATGTTGACGATCCAGCCCCCGCCGCGGCGCTTCATCACCGGGATCGCGGCGCGGCAGCAGTAGAACACGCCGGACAGGTTCGTCTCGATCGTCTCGATCCATGCGTCGACGGCCAGCTCGGACACCGGCGCGAAACGGCCGATTCCCGCGTTGTTGACGAGGATGTCCACCGCGCCCAGCTCGTCGACCGCCGCCGTCACCAGGCGCTCCGCCTCGTCGTGGCGCCGGACGTCGGCGACCACCGTCGCCACCCGGCCCGCGCCGGGCGTGTGGACGAGGTGCGCCCCGGCCCGCTCGAGGGCCGCCTCGGAACGTCCGCACACCAGCACGTCGGCGCCCTCCTCCCGCAACGCCATCGCCGTGGCCAGTCCGATTCCCCGCGAGCCGCCGGTCACGATCGCGACGCGGCCGGCCAGCGATTCCGAGTGCAGGTCCGTCATGGCCTGCGATTCTAGCAGTCCGCGGCGGCGCCGGAGCGTGGCGTCCCGGAGGATTGGGAGAACACCACGTCATGGCCTGCGATGCCCGCGGTCCGCGGCGGCGCCGGAGCGTGGCGTCCGGGAGGTTGGCACACCCGTCATGGGCCTGCGATTCGCGCAGCCCGCGGCGGCGCTCCGTTCCCCGAGACCGGCCCTCCGGGGCAGCGCGGATCCTGTCACGGGCGGCGGGGAGCCTTCGCCGGTCTGTCCGGGAGCCGGAATCGCGGTCGACGGCGAGGCCACTACAATACGGGGCCATGTCCGGGGTCGCGATTCTCGGGGCCGGCGAGCTCGGCGGCGCGGTGGCGCACAAGCTGGCCGGCCGCGACCGGGTCCGTCGACTGTGCCTGATCGACGCGGCGCGGGGCGTCGCGGCCGGCAAGGCGCTCGACATCCGGCAGGCCGGGCCGATCGAACGCTTCGAGACGAAGGTGACGGCGGCGGCGATCGATGCGGTCGTCGGGGCCGGAGTCGTGGTGGTGGCCGATCCCGCCCGGCCGCCGGATGGAGGCGGGCGAAGCGACCCGGCCTGGGCATGGATGGAACGAATCGTCGGCCTGACCGGCGGCGCGCCGATCCTGTTCGCGGGCGCCGACGCGGGCCGGCTGGTCGCGCGGTCCGTCCACGAGCTGGGCCTCTGCCCCTCGCAGGTCTTCGGGTCGGCCCCGGAAGCCCTGTCCGCGGGCCTCCGCGCGCTGATCGCGCTCGAGGCGGACGCCTCGCCGGCTCAGGTGGCGATCCAGGTCCTGGGGACGCTGCCGGCCCATCCGGTCGTGGTCTTGAGCGGCGCGTCCATCGGCGGCTGCCGGCTCGAGGATCGCCTCTCGCCCCCGGCCCTGGCCCGCCTGCGCCGCCGCGTCCACCGCCTGTGGCCGCCGGGCCCGTACGCGCTGGCCTCGGCCGCGGCCCGGGTCGTCGAGGCGGTCGCGGCGGGGGGGGCGCGCCGGGTCTTCACGTGCTTCGTGGCGGGCGAGTCCGCCGGCGTGGCGCCGGCCCCCGCCGTGCCGGTGACGCTGCACGCGGGCGGAGTCGACGAAGTCGTGACGCCCCGGCTGAGCCCGACCGAGCGCGTGCAGCTCGATAACGCCCTGGAGCCGGACCCCTGAGCCGGTCCGCCGCCGGTGGCCGAACGCGGTTCGCGCGGGCTGCGCGGTGCGGCTGCCGCGTCAACCGGCGAGACGTCGGCCGAACCGCCGGGCGAGCTCGGCGGACAGGGTCGCCTCTACCTCGGCCCGGGGCGGCGCGGCCCCGAGGAGCCGGCCGAGAGACGTGACGCCGTAGCCTGCGAGGCCGCACGGCACGATGAGCCGGAAATGGTCGAGGTTCGTGGCCACGTTGAGGGCGAAGCCGTGGCTCGTCACCCAGCGCGAGAGGCGCACGCCGATGGCGGCCAGCTTCTCGCGGCCGACCCAGACCCCGGTCAGCCCGTCGATGCGGCCCGCCTCGACCCCGAAACGGGCCGCGGTGCGGATGAGCACCTCCTCCAGATCGCGGACGTAGCGGTGCACGTCGCACCGGTCGGGCTTGAGGCTCAGGATGGGATAGCCCACGAGCTGGCCGGGGCCGTGGTAGGTGACGTCGCCCCCGCGGGGGACGTCGATCACCTCGATGCCGCGCTCGCGGAGTCCGGCGGCCGAGGCCAGCACGTGGCCGGACTGGCCGCGTCCGCTGACCCCGACGGTGATGACCGGAGGGTGCTCGAGCAGAACGAGCTGGTCGGCGATCTCCCCGGCCTGGCGCGACCGCACGAGTTCCTGCTGCCGGTCCAGTGCGGCCCGGTAGGGTACGGTCCCCCACCGCCGGACCTCGATCGCCGGCAGCTCGCGGGCCTCGCCGGCCCCGTCCGCCGCCTCGGGCTCCGCGCTCAGGACCGGCGCGCGGCCTCGAGCCACTGCGGATCCTCCAGCGCGGCCTTGACCTGCGCCAGGAACCGGTCGGCGACCGCCCCGTCGATGAGCCGGTGGTCGAACCCCAGGGTCAGGAACCCCCGGAGCCGCGCGACGACGGCGCCGTCGACGACGGCCGGCCGCGGCTCGATCGCCCCCACGCCGAGAATCGCCACCTGGGGCTGGTTGATGATCGGCATCCCGAGCAGGGAGCCGAAGCTGCCGGGATTGGTGATGGTGAAGGTGCCGCCCTCGACATCCTCCGGCGCGAGCCGCTTCGACCGCGCCCGTGTCGCGAGGTCCTTGATGGCCGTGTCGACGGCGCCGACGTCCAACCGATCGGCCTGCTTGACGACCGGCACGATCAGGCCCCGGTCGAGGGCGACCGCGATGCCCAGGTTGATCTGCGCGTGGTGGACGACGTTCGCGCCGTCGACCGACGCGTTGACCACCGGCGTCGCGGCCAGGGCGTCCGCCGCCGCCTTGGCGATGTAGGCGAGATAGCCCGGTGCGAGGCCCCCGGGGTACGCCGCCCGGGCCGCCGCGACGGCCGAGAAGTCGACCTCGAACAGGGTATGCACGTGGGCCGCCGTCCGGCGGCTCTCGATCATGTGCTCGGCGATGCGCCGGCGCATCACGCTCATCGGCTCGACGCGCGCGCCGAGCCCGCCGGGGGGCGCGTGGCCCCCCCCGCCGGCGGGGGAGCCGCCACCCGGCCCGCGGGCCGCCACGTGGGCGAGCACGTCGGCCTTGGTGATCCGCCCCCCGTCCCCCGTTCCCGCGACCGCCGACAGGTCCACCCCGTGCTCGGCCGCGAGCCGCCGCACCACCGGCGACAGCCGGCCCCGGGGTGTGCCCCCGGGGGTCGGCCCGGGAGCCGGCGCGCCGCGTCCCGGGGACGGCCCGGCCGCGGCGGGGGGTGCGGTCGGGACCGCGTGGGCGGCCGGTCCCGCGGGGCTCGCCACCGCTTCGCCGGCGGCCCCGATGACCGCCACGACCGAGTTGACCGGCACCGTCTCTCCGGCCTCGGCCCGAATCTGCACCAGCACCCCGCCGGCCGGCGCCGGCACCTCGGCATCGACCTTGTCGGTCGAGATCTCGAACAGGGGCTCGTCCCGGTCGACCGGCTCGCCGACACTCTTGATCCAGCGGACGATCGTGCCCTCGGCGATCGACTCGCCCATCTGCGGCATCAGCACGTCGGTAGGCATTCGGTGCTTTCCAGAGCAGTCCGGCGACCGGCCCCCTCGGCCGGTCAGGCGTCGAGCACCGCGTCCTTGAGCCGGGCGGCGATGCGCGCCTTGACGACGGTCTTGGCGGCAATCTGAATCTGCTCGCCGGTGGCCGGGTTCCGGCCCACGCGGGCCGGCCGCTCCTGCCGCACCAGCTTGACCACGCCCGGGAGCGTGAACTCGCCCGACCGCTTGAGCTCGGCCTCGGACAGTTGCTGCAGCTCGTCGAAGAAGTCGCGCACCTCGGTGCGCTTCAACCCGAACCGGTCACTGAAGTGTGCGAACAGCTCGGTCTTGCTCATTCTTCGAGCCTCAACCATCGGCCTCCTCCTCGGGCAGCTTAGCGGACAGCCGCCGTTTCACGACCGGCGGCGCATCGTCCCGCGGGGGGCGCCGGGCAGTCTCGTGGTTCAGCAGGGCGCGCGCGGCGGCAGACCGCTTCGTCGCGGTGGGTCGACTGGCAGCATCGACCGGTGCGGTGCGGGACATCACTCCGGGATGGGCCGGCGTGAGCGCACGAGCTGCCATTCGCCGCCGGCCGCGCGCCAGTAGCGGGACCAGATTATAGGGAAAACCGGGCCGCCTGTCGCATAGAATCTCGTCATGCCGCCCCCTCCGATCGAGACCTTCCCCAACCCCGAGCCGTCCCGCGACTACGAGATCGTCATCCGCTGTCCGGAGTTCACGTCCTTGTGCCCGATGACCGGACTGCCCGACTTCGGCGAGATTCGCATCACCTACGTGCCCGGCGCGCAGTGCATCGAGCTCAAGGCGCTGAAGTACTACCTCGTCGGGTTCCGCGACCGCGGGGTCTTCTACGAGCGCCTGACCAACCAGATTCTCGACGATCTCGTCGCCGCCTGCGCGCCGCGGCGCATGGTCGTCGTCGGCGACTTCTCGGTCCGCGGCGGCATCACCACCACCGTCACCGCCCGGTACGAGCAGGCGGCGCCGGAGCCGCCGGCGGGGCAGGCGGCGCCGTAGATCGGAGCGGGCCATGGACGCGTCCTCGCCCCATCGCGTGGCCATCGGCGACACGCTGGACCTGCACACCTTCGCCCCGCGGGACGTGCCGTCCGTCGTCGAGGAGTACGTCAACGAGGCGCACCGGCACGGGCTGACCGAGGTGCGCTTCATCCACGGCCGCGGCATCGGGGTGCAGCGCCGCGCCGTGCACGCCGTCCTCGAGCGGCATCCCCTCGTCGTCGAGCTGTGGGACGCGCCCGAGTCCCGGCTCGGCGCCACCGTGGCCCGCCTCGCGACAGAGGGGACGCGGGCCGAGTCCGAGTCCGGCCCGCGCCCCGAAGCCGATGAGCCGCACTCCTGATTCCGTGCCGCCCCGCCGCGTGCCCCTGCCGTCCCGGCCGCCCGTCGACGACGGCGAGATGCTCGTGCGCGCCGCCCGGCTGCGCGACGAGCTGGCCACGCGGCGCAGCGTGCGCGACTTCTCGGACCGGCCGGTGCCGATGGAGGCGGTCGACGCCTGCCTGCAGGCGGCGGCGTCCGCCCCGAGCGGGGCCAACCGCCAGCCGTGGCACTTCGTGGTCGTCACCGATCCCGGGACGCGGCGGCGGATCCGGCTGGAAGCCGAGGCGGAGGAGCGCGCGTTCTACCGCGAGCGGGCCCCCGACGACTGGCTCGAGGCCCTCGCCCCCCTCGGCACCGACGAGCACAAGCCGTTTCTCGAGGAGGCCCCGTGTCTCATCGTGATCTTCGCGCAGCTCCACGGCGTCGACGCCGGCGGCGGCAAGCGGAAGCACTACTACGTGCACGAGTCGGTCGGCATCGCCACCGGCATGCTCATCAGCGCGCTGCACCAGGCCGGCCTCGCCTCGCTCACCCACACCCCGAGCCCGATGCGGTTCCTCAACGCCATCCTCGACCGCCCGCCCCACGAGCGGCCGTTCCTGATTCTCGTCGTGGGGCATCCCGCCCCCGGCGCCACCGCCCCCGCCATCACCCGCAAGCCGTTCGACGAGGTCGTGAGCCGTCGATGAGCCCCGCCGGTCCGCGCCGGTGCACAATAGGCGCGGTGCATCCCCGACGCGCTCGCTTCACCCCGGCCGCCGTCGTGCTGGCCCTGACGATGCTCCCCGCGGGGGCCGACCGTTCGGCGGCTCAGCCCCGGCCGCCCGTCCTCCAGATCGACGCTCCCGCCTCTCTTGAGACCGTCGCGGCCCGGGTCGGTCGTTTCCCCCTGAGCGGGCTCGCCAACGCCATGCGCCTCGCGGGGCTGACCGATCCCGGCCCCCCCATCGACGTCCTCCTCATCGCCGAGGGCTCCGAGCTGGCCCGCAGCACGCCGTCCTGGATCTCCGGCTTCGCCGACGCCGGGCGCAGCCTCGTCGTCCTGTTCCCCGGGCGCACCCGCCTCTATCCGACCGACTCGCTCGAGGCGCTGCTGCAGCACGAGGTCGCCCACGTCCTGTTCTCGCGCGCCGCCCGGGGGCGCCCCGTGCCCCGGTGGTTCAACGAGGGGCTGGCCCTGGCGGCGGAGCGCCCGGTCGGGTTCGAGGGCCGGTCCCGGGTGGCCTGGACCCGCATCCGCCACGGCGAGATGTCGCTCTCCGACCTCGAGCGCCTGTTCACCGGGGGGCCGGCGGCGACCCGCCGGGCCTACGCCGTCTCCAGCGCCCTCGTCCACGACGTGCTCGAGCGCCACGGCGAAGACAGCGCCGGCCGCATTCTCGCGCGCCTCGGGCAGGACCGGCCCTTCCCCCGCGCCTTCGAGGAGGCGACGGGCGAGCCGCTCGCCGCCGCCGTCGACCGCTTCTGGCTCCGCCGGCCGGTCTGGATCCGGTGGGTCGCGTTCGCCGGCCGGCCGCTGTACCAGTGGATGGTCATCACCGTGCTCGCCCTCTGCGCCATCTACGCCCACCGCCGCCGCCGCGCCGAGCAGCGCCGCCGCTGGGCGGAGGAGGAAGAGCAGGTGCTGGCCGAGGACCTGCTGCGCGAGCGCCTGCGCCAGGCGGGCCCGCGCGCGCCGGGGAGCGCCTACGACGAGCACTGACATGAGGCTCACTGTCCCCAGGATGCGGCCGTCGGCCCGCGACTTCGGGTCCGTCACGGCTCGTCGGCTGCTCCGCGGGCTGGTCGACGATCGTCACCGGCGGCTCCGCCGCCGTGGCCTTCGTCGTGTCGGTCGCGGTCGGGCTCGTGTTCGGCATGTACCCGGCAGTGCGGGCATCGCAGCTCGACCCCGTGCTGGAACTGCACTACGAGTAGCGCGCCGGGAGAGGATCACGTCCGCGGGCGCACACCCGATCGGGAAAGATTGACCTGATCAGCGTCGTTCCGGCTTCGTGATTTACCGATCGGGACAATATTGCTTGCCAGCGCCCACTCGATCCGTCTATATTCCCGGTCGGGAAATCGAACCATGACACCGGCGCAGATCGGGCAGTTCGTTCGCAGTACCCGCCGCGCTCAACGGCTCCGGCAGGACCAGCTGGCGGGCGCCGCGGGCGTCGGCGTGCGGTTCCTCGTCGAGCTGGAAGCCGGGAAGTCGACGGCCCAGATCGGCAAGGCGCTCGCGGTGCTCGCGGCGCTCGGCTGCACTGTGCGTATCGAGCCGCCGCCGGGAGCCGCGGACGGCGGTCGGCAGTCGTGATGCGCGCGCTCACCGTCTGGTGGGAAGGCGCCGTCGTCGGCTCGCTGACCGCGGACCGGCACGGCGCGATGCGCTTCGCCTACGACGGCGGCTGGGTCGCGGACCGGTCCGCGGCGGCGCTCTCGGTCTCGCTGCCCAAGCGCCTCGAGCCGTTCCCGCCCCGCGCGTGCCGCCCCTTCTTCGGGGGACTGCTGCCCGAGGGCGCGCAGCGCGACGCGGCGGCGGCGGCCCTCGGCGTGTCGCCCGCCAACGAGTTCAAGCTGCTCGAGGGGCTGGGCGGCGAAGTGGCGGGCGCGCTCACGTTGTGGCCCGCGGGCGACACGCCACCTCCGACAGGGGCGGCAGGGCCGCCGGCGGTGCTCTCGGACGACGAGCTTGCCGGCCTCCTGGTCAGACTCGACGCGCGGCCCTTCCTGGCCGGCACGCGGGGGCTTCGCCTGTCCCTCGCGGGAGCGCAGTCGAAGTTGCCCGTAGTCCTGGTTGATGGGCGTATCGCGCTCCCCGCGCCCGGCCAGCCGACGACGCACATCCTCAAGCCGCCCATCGCCCGTTTCGAGGGCACGACCGACAACGAGGCCTTCGCGATGCGTCTCGCTGCCGGTCTGGGGCTCGACGCGGCGCCGGTCGAGCCGTATCCCGCCGGCGGGGGCCCGCCGTGCCTGCTGATCGGCCGCTACGACCGCCGGCCGGGACCGGACGGCGTGGTCCGGCGCCTGCACCAGGAGGACTTCTGCCAGGCCCTCGGCATCGTCGCGGCCCGCAAGTACGCCGCCGAGGGCGGGCCCGGGTTCCGGCAGTGCTTCGACCTGGTCCGGCGCGCCTGTTCCCGCCCGGCTGCCGAGCTGCTCAAGCTGCTCGATGCGGCCATCGTGCAGGTGCTGCTCGGCAACGCCGATGCGCACGGCAAGAACTACAGCCTCCTGTATGGCGAGCACGGCGTCGCGCTCGCGCCGTTGTACGACCTGCTCTCGACGGTGGCCTATCCCGAGCTGGCGCCTGGCTTCGCCATGAGGGTCGCGCGGCGCGCCACCCTCGAGGAGCTGCGGCGCGGCGACTGGGATCGCTTCGCCGCCGGAATCGGGCTCGGCGCGCCCATCGTCCGGCGGCGGGTCAGGGAGCTGGCCGGCCTCGCGCTCGATCGCGCCGAGGGGGTCGCGGACGACCTGGCCCGCTCGGGCCTGGACGAGAGCGCGCTCGCCCGATGCGCCGAACGCGGCAAGGACCGCGCCCGGCGGCTCGTGGTGACGGTCTGAACCGGGAAGCCCGTGGCCTCGGTGACGTCGACCGTGCGGGAGCGCCGACGGAGGCATCCGTCGGCGGGGAGGCAGGCCTGAAGCAAGCGTCCTGCGTCAACCTGTGTAATCTCTTCACGGTGCCCCGGAGTCAAATGAAGGCGTGGCCATGACCTCGTCCGCATGTGGCGGTTGTTCCCGACCCGGATTTTCTCCTGGACCGTCACGAGGGCGAACTCCAACCCTGGCGAAGGCGGCGGCAACTCGTCGTGGTGCCGTCCACTGGCGGTATTCAACCTAAGCTATTTATTTTGTTGGGTTTATGTTGGTGAGCCGCCAGGGACTCGAACCCCGAACCCGCAGATTAAGAGTCTGCTGCTCTACCAGTTGAGCTAGCGGCCCACCATTCGACCCTATAGCGTAGCACGCTTCGGCCCCGGGCCTTCACTGCCCTCGCAGGTGCTCGCCCTGCTTCAATACTGCAGAAGAGAGCCGATCGACCGGCGGCCAGAAAGCGCGCGGTGATCCCCGTGAACGGGGTGCTGGGACTGGGCGGGAGGCGCAGAATGACGCGGGAGCGCGATCGAGCCTTCGCGGCCGCGGCAGGCACGCGGCGTTGACTTCCGTGCCCGCGCCGGGTCAGAAGTGCCGGGGCAGGTGGGTTGGATGCGGTCCCAGGACCGCCGGTTCAGTGTGCGGCGCCGCCCGCCCGGCTCCGGAGCAGGCTCCACGCGATGCCCAGGTGGGGCGGCAGGGCGAGCGCGAAGAACATCGCGTTCGGCTGCGTCGAGGCCGGCGCGAGCTGCCAGAGGAGGCCGGCGAGCCCCACCGCCGAGACGGCGGCGGCGAGGGCGCGGGCGCGCCTCAGCCACGTCCCGCTCCGGGTCGACAGGGGCAGCAGGAACGCGAGGCCCAGCGCCAGCGGATTGAAGAGGAAGAGGTTCTCGTTCCACCACGCGAACGAGTGGTCCGTCCACAGCAGCAGGACCAGGATGGTCCCGACCCCGCCGGCCGCGAGCGACCACCCCGCGGCGAGAGCGAGCACGCCGCGCCGCAGCCCCGTCGAGGCCCGCACCCGGGCGGTCCCCGCCGACGCGAGCAGGGCCCCGAGGACGAGGCCGAGGGCCAGGTAGCGGCCGAGCCACGCCGGCGGCTCCGGCGGCTCCGGGGGGCGGCTGGACGCGAACAGGACCTCCTCGGCCTGCACGAGGGGCCGCGAGCCCCCGTCGCGCGTGATGCGGACCGAGCGGATGCGGTCGCGGAGCGCCAGGGGCAGGAACAGCTCCTCCCACGCCGAGATCTCCCGGTCGGTCGGGGCGCCGAGCAGCAGGTCGGCCCCGGTGTAGATGAGCGGATCGACCCGCGTGAGCCGCCGCGTGTGGTCCCGGTAGCTGAGGCCGGTCGGGCGCGCCTCGAACGCCTGCCGCAGGGCCCCGCCGAGCACCCGGTCGAGCAGGTCCCGGACCCGCGTCGAGCAGTTGTCGAGGAAGTACTGGTAGGTGAAATCGCGGTTGTGGGGCAGGGCGTTCTCGTGCGCGGCGGCGCTGAGCAAAGCCTTCTCGGCGGGCGTGAGGTCCAGCTCCTGGATGACTACCTCGCGGTCGGCCTGCCGGTACTGGTCGAGCATGACGTCGGTCCGCAGGGACGCCACCATGTAGAGCATGCGGCCCTGCAGGAAGCGCGCGATGAAATCGGCCTGCCGGAAGTCGAAGAAGCCCCAGTTGTAGGAGATGTCGCGGCCGGTGCGGGTGTCCAGCACCCGGAGGGCGTTGTGGCCGTAGTGTTCCCACACCGCGTCGCCGGGCCCGGCCGTCACCAGCCACACCCTCAGCTCGGCGCCCCGTTCCTGCGGCTCGGACGGGGCGTTCGGCGCCGGGCTCGCGGCCGGCGGATCCTGCCGGCCGGACCGGGCCTCGCCGCCCGCGGCCGGCGCCGCGCCGGGCAGCAGGCTGGCGGCAAGCAGCAGCCAGGCGGCGGGCGGGCGGGCCGGGAAAAAGGCGGGGCGCGGTGTCGCAGGCATGATCCGCTTCATATAATCTCCCGGAGACACGTGTTTCGCATCCGGGAGTCCGCGCCGGGGCACGGCGCGGACCCCCGGAGGGTTGGCCGGGCGGCAATCGGAGGCCGCGGCGCGACCCCTCGGTCGCGTTGGGAGCTTCGCCGGAGCGGGACTCCCGCGGCGACGATTTCCGGGCCGGGCAGTTGGGGGAGGACACCATGCCGCATGCGTATCGAGTGCTTCTGGGGGCCGGGCTGGTCGCCGCGTCCGCCGCGTCCGCCGCGGCCCAGGAACGGACTTTCCAGCACACCATGGAGCTCCAGGTCGGCAGCCGGCTCGCGCTGGAGGCCGACCGGGGGAGCGTGCGGCTGACGTCGTGGGACCGCGCCGAGGCGGAGATCGTCGCCCGCATCGAGGCGCCCGAGGGTGTCGACGGCGACTACGCGCGGCGGGCGGTCGAGGGCACCTCCATCGAGGTGCGGGGCAACCGCCGCTCGGTCCGCATCCGCACCGACTACGGCGGCGTGCCGCGGCGGGCGGGGCTCTTCGGGGAGCGGCGGATGCCGCGCGTGCACTACGAGATCCGCGCTCCGAGGCAGCTCGACCTGGACCTGGAGATCGATCGGGCGCCGACGACGCTCGAGGGGTTCGCGGGGCGGCTGCTGCTCGATCTCGACCGGAGCGACCTCGACGTCCGCGATCTCGCGGGGACCGTGACCCTCCAGCTCGACAGGGGCACGTTTCAGGCGGCCGGCCTCGCCGGATCGATCGCGATCGACCTCGACCGCGCCGGAGAGGTCCTGCTGGACGGGTTGCGGGGAGACCTTCAGCTCGACGCCGAACGGACGAGCGTGACGCTGCTCGACCTCGCCATCGAGGATGACTCCGCCGTCGAGATGGACCGGGGCGACCTCGACATCGCCCTCGCGGCCGACCGGGCGGTGACCATCGACGCCGCCACCACCCGCCGGTCGGGCTTCTCGAGCGACCTGCCGGGGACCTTCGAGTCGCAGGGCGGCGACTTCCGCGGGGACGTCAACGGCGGCGGCCCCGTGCTGCGCATCGAGGCCGACCGGGGCGCCGTCCGGGTGCGGATGCACGAGTGAGCCGGGGCGGAGAGAAGCAGCCGCGTCAGGCCGCCGGCGGGCGGCGCCGGCGGGGTCGCGGGCGCGCGACCTGGCCGTCGCCGGCGTCGCGATAGCCCAGGGCCTCGACCACCGGCCGGACGTCTTCGCGGGGACAGGACAGCCGGCGGCGCACCGGGTCGGCGGGGTCGAACCGGCCGCCCCGGGCGAGGCGCCGCAGCTCGCGGACGAGCCTCTCCAGCACGTCGGCGCGGACGGCGCGGACGCCGGCCACCGGGAAGCCGACGGCGGCGTAGAGCGCGGCCGGCCGATCCGGCTCCGCCGGCATCGACACGGCGGAGGGCGGGGGGTGTACGGCCTCGGCCTCCGCGCCCCAGAACGCCGCCGCCAGCGCCGTCCGGCGCGCGACCGGCGCCGGCTTCAGCGCGCCCCGCAGATAGACCACGTGCAGCCCCAGGCAGATGCCCGCCTGCGCCAGCATCCGCCGCTCGGCCGGGGTCAGGGCCTGCAGCTGCGCGCGCGCGTCGCGGGCGAGGACGGTGCCCAGGCCCTGCTCGAGCTGGTAGACGACGCCTCGCCCCGCCGCCCCCAGGTCGCCAAGGCGGTCGGTGCGGAGCGGCGCGAGGACCTCGCCCGCGAGGTCGCGGGCCGCCGCCACGAGGCGCCGCTCGACGCGGTGGCGGAGGCCCCGCGAAGCGGTCACGCCGTCGGACAGCACCACGTTCGGACGCAGCAGATCGGCTCCCCGCACCAGCCGTCCCACCGGCTGCCCCGCGAACCGGATGCGCGCCCCCGCGTCGATCTCGATGCGTTCGTGCGGCGCGTCGATGAGCTGCTCGAGCCAGCCCGCGGGCCGCGCGGACGCCGGGGACGAGTCGGGCACGAGCCGGGCGAGGACCGCGAACGGGCCGGCGTCGCGGAGCCGCGCGTCGTCGCGGGGACGCGCGGCCCGGGGGGCGTTGCGGCGCGGATCGACGAACCGCTCCACGAGCCGTTGGTGCAAGGCGTCGCTCAGCCGGTCTTCGATGGCCCGGGTGCGCGCCTGCCAGTGGCCGGGGTCGGCGACCCAGGCGGGGCGGTGCGCGATGTACGTCCAGGTGCGGATGAACGCCAGCCGCGTCAGCAGGTCGTCGACGTCGCCGCCGGTCTGATCGAGGCGGCCGATGCGTTCCTCCAGCCAGTCGGGGGACAGGCGGCCCGGCCCTCCCGTCAGCTGGCGGAAGACGTCGGCGAGCAGCGCCGCGTGGTCCTCGAACACGAGCTGCCGGTAGTCGGGAATCTGGCACACGTCCCACAGGAGGCGGACGCCGGGCTCGCCGCCGGCGCGGTCGCGGACCACGGGGTCGAGGGCGAGGCCGCACAGGGCGTCGCGGTCGGCGCCGCGCGTGGCGAGCCGAAGCCCGGGCCGGGGCGGCGGCCGGTGGAGCGAGGCGATGAGGGCGTCGAGGCCCGAGAAGTCGAGCTCGCGGCTGCGCCACATCACGCTCCGGGCGGCAGGAAAGCGGTGGCCCTCGATGGCCCGGACCACGCGCGGGGCCAGGTCGTCGACCGGCGCGAGGACGCCGAACGTGCCGTCGTTCAGGTGGCGGCCGGCGCGGCCCGCGATCTGGCCCAGCTCGACGAGGTCGAGGTTGCGGCTCGTGCGGCCGTCGAACTTCGTGAGCTCGGCGAACGCCACGTGGTCGACGTCGAGGTTCAGCCCCATGCCGATGGCGTCGGTGGCCACGAGGAAGTCGACCTCGCCGCTCTGGTAGAGGGCGACCTGGGCGTTGCGGGCGCGGGGAGACAGGGCGCCGAGCACCACGGCGGCGCCGCCCCGGCGGGCCCGCACCCGTTCCGCGAGGTCGTAGACCCGCGCCATCGAGAAAGCGACGACGGCGGTGCGCGGCGGCAGGGCGCCGACCTTGAGGCGGCCCCGGTGGCGCAGGGTCGAGAGCCGGGTGTGGCCGCGGACGGCGATCTCGGGGACGAGCGCGGTCACCATCCCCCTCACCGTGCTCGAGCCCAGGAACCAGGTCTCGCGCCGGCCGCGGGCGTGCAGCAGCCGGTCGGTGAAGACGTGTCCCCGCTCGGGGTGGGCGGCGAGCTGGATCTCGTCGACGGCGACGAAGTCGACGCGCCGGTCGAGGGGCATCGCCTCGACCGTGCAGACCCAGTATCGCGGCGAGGCCGGCACGCGCTTCTCTTCTCCGGTCACCAGCGCCACCGCCTGCTCGCCGGCCCGCACGCTCAGGGTGTCGTAGACCTCGCGGGCGAGCAGCCGCAGGGGGAGCCCGATCATGCCGGTGCGATGCTCGAGCAGCCGCTCGACCGCGCGGTGGGTCTTGCCGGTGTTGGTCGGGCCGAGCAAGGCGGCCAGCGGAGGTCCGGACGGAGGCGGATGCACAGGCACGGCGATGCCGTTCCCTCCGGAGGCGGCGCCGTTCTGCGGCGCGGGCTCCTGGCGCACGTTTTACCACGGGCGGCCATCGGTCCCGCATTTGTTAGAATGACCGACTGCATGACGAGCGGGTCTCCGTGCGCCGGCTCGCCGCTTCCGGGGACTCCCATCGCATGAGATTCCGTGTCTCCGCCGGCCGCCGCGCCCGTACGGTCACCGCCGCGGGGCTCGCAGGGCTCCTCGTCTCGGTCGCGGCTCCGGTCGCGGCTCAGTCTCCGGTCGCCGCCGTCGTACCGTTCACCAACATCAGCCGGCAGCCGGCCGACGACTGGATCGGAGCGGGTATCGCCGAGACGGTCGCGGCCGACGTGCAGGGGGTCGGGATGTCGGTCGTGGCCTGGGGAGCGCCGGCAGCGGGCGAAGCCCTCGCGCCGGGCGCGATGGCCGACTGGCACGACCGGGGCGTGAGCTGGCTCGTCGACGGCACGTTGCAGCGGGTCGGCGACCGCCTGCGCGTCACGACCCGGGTGGTCGACGTGGCGTCCGGCGCCGTCGCGTTCAATGCGAGGGTCGACGGCACCTGGCAGGACCTGTTCGAGACGCAGGACCGCGTCGCCGCCGCCGTCGCCGACTGGCTGGGGTCGCGGTCGGCGCCGAGGTCGCCGGGACCCGCGCGGGTGGCCGCGGAGGCCCCGGCGCTTCGGACCCCACCGGCGGCGCGAGCCTTGCCGCGCGCCGAATCGGCGGAAGCGGAGGCGCCGCGCGCCGGGCCGTCGCCGCGGGTGCTTGCTCCGGCCGGTCGGGCCGCGGCCGCCCGGGGGAGCGATCCGTTGTCCGGGAACGCGTCCGGCCCCGGCAGCGGGGTGACCGGCGTTCTCGCCCTGCCCGGGCCGGGCCGGACCGCGCGCGACCCGGGGGCCGCCGACGCGCCGCCCGCGCGGCGGTCGGGCGGCGGTGGCGGGTTCGCGCCCGGCCTCCTCGCCCGGCCGACGGCGACCGTAATGCGGACCGCCATACCCCCGGACATCGACGGCCGGCTCGACGACTCGGTGTGGGAGACGGCGACCCACATCACCGACTTCGTGCAGATCGCGCCGGTCGAGGGGGCGCCCGGCTCGGAAGCGACCGAGGTGTGGATGGCGTACGACAGCGACCATCTCTATTTCGCGTTCCACGCCCACTACACCGAGCCCGGCATCATGCGGGTCAACCGCGCCGACCGCGAGGAGATTCGCGGCGACGACCGCATGTCGGTGCTGTTCGATCCATTCCTCGACCAGCAGCGGGCCTACCAGTTCGAGGTCAACGGCTATGGCGTGCAGGCCGACTCGCTCGTGAACGCCGACGGCAGCACCGGGTTCTCGCGGTCGAGCGGCAGCTCGTCGGCGACGCGCGGCGGGGGCGGCGGCTCGCGGGGGCGCAGCAGCAGCAGCGTGTCGGGGCAGTTCGGCATCCGCGGCGACCAGTCGTGGAACGCCCTCTTCGACACCGCCGGCCGCATCGTCGACGACGGCTGGGTCGCGGAGATGCGCATTCCGTTCAAGAGCCTCCGTTATCCGTCCCGCGCGGCCGGGGCGGGCCACCGGTGGGGGTTCCAGATCACCCGCATCATCCGGGGCAAGTCGGAGGCGCAGTCGTGGTCGCCGATCTCCCGGGGGGTGGCGGGGCAGATCACCCAGTTCGGGCAGATCGAGGGTCTGTCGGACCTGTCCGCAAGCCGGAACCTCGAGTTCCTGCCCGAGGTTACGGGGTTCCGGACCGGCTCGCTCGACACCGACGGGGTGTTCACCGACAACGATCCGACCGGGGCCTACGGGCTCGGCGTGAAGTACGGCATCACGCCCAACCTGACCGCGGACTTCACCCTCAACCCCGATTTCTCGCAGATCGAGTCGGACCGGCCCCAGGTCGAGACCAACCAGCGGTTCGCGCTGTTCTATCCCGAGCAGCGGCCGTTCTTCCTCGAAGGGCAGGAGATCTTCCAGACCGCGACCCCCCTGACCCTGGTCCACACCCGTACCATCAGCGACCCCCTCTTCGGCAGCAAGCTGACCGGGAAGGTCGGTCAGTCCACCCTCGGGGTGCTCGTGGCGGACGACCAGGCGCCGGGGAGCCTGCTGGAGGAGGCCGATCCGCGGGCCGGCACGTCGGCCCAGACCGTCATCGGCCGCGCCCGCTACGATCTCTACTCCGAGTCGTACGTCGGCGCCATCGTGACCGCCCGCGAGTTCGCGGAGGACTACAACCGGGTGGCGGGGGTGGACGGCCGCTTCCGGCTCGGGCGGAACCACCGCGTGAACTTCCTGGCCATGGGGTCGGACACCGCGGACGGCGAGCTGGGGGCCCTCTCGGGGCCGGCCATCGAGGCGGACTTCTCGCGCGAGGGGCGCAACCTGAGCTACAGCGCCGCCTACAGCAGCATCGACCCGGGGTTCCGGACCCTGACCGGGTTCCTCCCCCGCGTCGACCTGCGCCAGACGAGCGGCAACGTCGGCTACCGCTGGTGGCCCGAGTCGTCGATCCTCACGTGGGGGCCGTCGGTGAGCTACCTGCGGCTCTACGACCACGCCGGGGTGCTGCAGGACGAGCAGATTCAGGGCACGGCCAGCTTCTCGTTCACGAACAACGTCTCGTTCACGGGCATGGTGAACCACGACCTCGAGCGGTTTCAGGAGGTCGACTTCAAGAAGACCGGCTACGGGTTCTTCAGCGGCATCAGCTCGCGCATCTTCTCGCTGTTCGGCGGATACAACTGGGGCCACGGCATCCTCTACGACGAGGTCAATCCGTACCGGGGGCAGTCGGTCTCGGGGAACGTCAACTTCCGCGTGCAGCCGACGTCGCGGCTGCGCACCGAGCTCAGGACCGTGTTCAGCAGCTTCGTCAACCCGTTGAACGACGCTCAGATCTACGACGTCAAGATCCTCCGCGGGCGGACGACGTACCAGTTCACCGACCGGCTGCTGCTGCGCCACATCCTGGAGCACAACACCTGGGACCTGACGGTCGGCAACAACCTGCTGATGACCTACCGCATCAACGCCGGCACCGTCCTGTTCCTGGGCTACGACGACCGGTTCCGGGACGGGATGAAGATCGACAGCGTGCTCTTCCCGATGATGGCGCTCCAGCGCACCAACCGGGCGTTCTTCGGCAAGGTCTCCTATCTGTTCCGGTACTAGGAGTCTGCGCCGTAGAACGGTGCAGACTCCTAGCAGGATTGGTTGGGCGCCCAGCGGAGCCGTAGGCGACGATGGGCGGGCAAGGGGGCGCACTGGCTCGAGTGGCAGAGCTGGGCCGACCCCGTACTGCAGCAGCCCTGGGCGGTCGAGGGCGGGGAGCTGCGCATTCCCGTCGTCCCCGGGGTCGGGCTCGAGTGGGACGAGGACGCGGTGGCCGCGCACCTCGTGTGATGCGGTTGCGGGCGGGGCCGCAGTAGAGAGATACTATCGGGTCGAGTTCACATGCGGTCGGCCCGCGCTCCGGAGACGGAGCGTGTTTTCGAAGGAGAGTCTGCGATGAGCGCCATGCGTGTTTCGGGACTTCTGGTCGCCGGCGTCGTCGGTTTCCTGCTCATGGCCCCGGCCGCCGCGAGCGCCCAGTCGGCCCCCGCGGCGGCGTCCGACGCCGAGATCACGTTCGCGCGTGACGTCGCCCCGATTCTCCAGCGGAGCTGCCAGCAGTGCCACCGGCCCGCGTCGGTGGCCCCGATGTCGCTGCTCACCTACGCCGAGGTGCGCCCCTACGCGCGGGCCATCAAGACCCGCACCGCCCTGCGCAACAAGCGCGGCGCGATGCCGCCGTGGTTCCTCGAGCGCGACCTCGGCATTCAGCACTACAAGAACGACATCTCGCTGAGCGAGGAGGAGATTGCGCTGATCGGCCGGTGGGTCGACGCCGGCGCGCCCCTCGGCGACCCCGAGGACCTGCCGCCCCCCCTCGACTTCGGTGACGAGAGCGAGTGGGAGTTCGGCGAGCCGGACCTGATCGTCGAGTCGCCGCTGGTCACCGTGCCGGCGGCTGCCCCCGACAAGTGGACCAACCTCGGCACCATTCCCACCGGCCTCACCGAGGACCGCTACGTCGCTGCCGTCGAGGTGAAGGAGTTCAACGACATCCCGCCCGACGGCACCGGCGACACCGTGGGCGGGCGCTACGTGTTCCACCACATGACCTACGGGGCGGTGGTCCCCGAAGGGGCGGATCCGGCCGACGCCACCCGGTTCCCGGTCCACGAGGTGGGCCGCAACGCCGACATCTTCCCCGACAACGCGGGGCGGCTGCTGAAGGCGGGCTCGTCGCTCGAGCTCGAGACGGCGCACCTGCACTCGAACGGCCGCGAGACCAAGGCGCACCTGAAGTTCGCGTTCAAGCTGCACCCGAAGGGCTACGAGCCCGAGATCCGGCACGCGCGGACCCTCGTCGGGAACGGGGTCGACATCGACATCAAGCCGAACCAGACCTCGCAGGAGCTGCACGCCTACCGCGTGCTCGACCAGCACACCCGCCTTGTCTCGTTCGAGCCCCACCAGCACGCGCCGGGCACCCGCATGTGCCTCGAGGCGATCTGGGGGCACAACATCGAGACCCTGGCCTGCGTCGGCTACGACCACAACTGGGTCAAGCAGTACATCTTCGACGACGATTACGCCCCGCTGCTGCCGAAGGGGACGATCGTGCACATCATCGGGTGGCTGGACACGACGGTGGCCAACCGCAACGTGGCCGACCCCCGGAACTGGTCGGGCGGCGGGCGCCGGTCGGTGGCCAACATGTTCATCGACCTCGGCGAGGCCCTCGAGCTGACCGACGAGCAGTTCGAGCGGGAGATGGCCGAGCGCCGCGAGCGGCTGGGCCTCGAGCCCGGCGATCACCTCATCGGCTGCCCGCTGTGCATGGCGGAGTTCCCGTCGCAGCAGGTGCAGGTGGAAGAGGGCAACGACCAGCCATGAGGATGACCGGGAAGCGATTCGTCCCGTCCGCCGCCGCGGCCGTCGCGCTGCTGGCGCTGACCGCCGCGGCGGCGGCCGCCCAGACCCGTTTCACGTACTCCCGGGGGCAGAGCGTGTCGCCCGCCTACGAGGGGTGGTGGCCGAACGAGGACGGCACCTACAGCCTGTTCTTCGGCTACATGAACTCGAACTGGGAGGAAGAGCTCGACGTGCCGGTCGGGCCCGACAACCACATCGAGCCGGGCGGGCCCGACCGGGGGCAGCCCACCCACTTCTATCCCCGCCGCAACATGTTTCTGTTCACGGTCGAGGTGCCGGCCGACTTCGGGGAGCAGGAGGTGGTGTGGACCCTGACCACCAACGGCCGGACCGAGCGGGCGTACGGATCGCTGCGCACCGACTACCTGCTCGACGCGCAGACCATCGCGACGGAGATGGGCGCCAACTTCGGCCGCGTCCGCGACGAGTGGCGGGAGAACCAGCCGCCGGAGCTCGCCCTCGGGGTGGACCAGCCGCGGACGGTGCCGGCCGGGCGGCCGTTGACCCTGGTCGCGTTCACGGGCGACGACGGGATACCGTCGGGCAGCTATGCGCCGCCGGCGGTCGAGCCCGGCAGGCCGCACCCCGCCTACCGGGCCCAGCAGCAGATCGTGCCGGGCAACCCGCCGGGGCAGCGGTTCTCGTGGATCGTCTACCGGGGCGACGCGTCGAAGGTGCGGTTCAGCCCCCGCCAGCTGAAGACCTGGCAGGACACGCGGGTGTACTCGTACTCGCCGTGGTCGCCACCCTACATCCTGCCCGAGGTTCCCGGGGACGGGCGGTGGGAGGTGCAGGCGACGTTCGACGAGCCCGGCACCTACGTGCTGCGGGCGATGGCCGGGGACGGGGCGTTGACGACGAGCGAGAACGTGACCATCACCGTCACCCCCTGACCGGGTGGCGGTGTCCGAAGGAGACTGACGACGATGACGAAGTGGACGAGCGTGCGGGCCGGTGCGTTGCTGACGGTGTTGGCGCTGGCCGCCGGCCCGGCGGCGGCGCAGGAGGTGTCGCGCGCCTTCGACGGGAACCCCGATCTGAACGGGGTCTGGCAGGCCATCGGCACCGCGCACTGGGACCTCCAGGACCATCCGGCGAGCCCGGGGCCGCCCGACATGGGCGCCATCGGGGCGATTCCCCCCGGCCAGGGCGTGGTCGTGGGCAACGAGATCCCCTATCGCGCCGACGCGCTGGCGCAGAAGCAGCGGAACTTCGAGAACCGGTGGACCGACGACCCCGAGGTGAAGTGCTTCATGCCGGGGGTGCCGCGGGCCACCTATCTGCCGCACCCGTTCCGGATCATCCAGGGCGACCGCAAGATCATGTTCGTCTACGGGTTCACGGACGCGAACCGCACCGTGCACATGGACCAGGAGAACCCCGAGCCGCCGCCCCTCGACACGTGGATGGGCCGGTCGCACGGGCGCTGGGACGGCGACACCCTCGTCGTCGACGCCCAGGGCTTCACCGGCGAGGCGTGGTTCGACCGCGCCGGCAACTACGCCAGCAACGGCCTGAGCGTCGTCGAGCGCTACACCCCGATGGGGCCGAACGCCATCTGGTACGAGGCGACCATCGAGGACCCCAACGTGTTCACCCGCCCGTGGACCATCGAGATGCCCCTCTACCGGCGTCTCGAGCCGAACGCGCAGGTGCTGGAGTACAAGTGCGTCGAGTTCTCGGAGGACCTGATCTACGGACACCTGCGCCGGGTGCCCACCCGCTGACTCGCGACGCGCCCCGGGGGAGCCCGTCGCGAGTCAGCGGGGCTCCTGCCGCTGGCTCCGAGCTGTTGAAGAGAGGCATTGCACGATGAAACGGATCAGAAACGTCCTGCTGTTCACCGCGGCCGCGGCGGCGCTCGTCGCGCCGGCCCCGGCCCTCGCCGCCGACTACCACCACGTGCAGCTGACCACCTCGAACGCCACCGAGGCCGTGGGCTGGTACACGCGCTACCTCGACTGCGAGCCCGTCGCCGACCGCGACGACGCGGTCCTGTGCGGCAGCGCCGAGCTGGTGTTCGACTCGCGCCCGACCCTCGGCAGCAGCCAGCGGACGGGCATCGACCACATCTCGTTCTCCTATCCCGACCTGACCGCGAAGATGGGCGAGCTCGAGGCGGTCGGCGTGCGCGGCTCGGGGGTGCGGCTGCAGCGGTTCGAGGACGGGTCGACCCTGCGCGACGTGCCCGGGTTGTACCAGCACGGCTACATCTTCGACCCGTGGGGCACCCGCATCGAGCTCGTCGAGGACGCCGACACCCTGGGGTTCCATCACATCCACCTGAGCGCCACCGATCCGGCCGCCACCCTCGCGTGGTACCTGGAGCGGTTCGGGGGCGAGAGCGCGCGGCTGCGCGACCAGATGGACGGCGTGCGCATGGGCGACATCTGGCTCTTCGCGATGGAGGCCGAGACGCCGCCGGCGCCGACGGCGGGTCGCTCCATCGACCACATCGCGTTCGCGGTGCCGGAGATGGACGCGGCCGCGGCGGAGTTGCGGGGGGACGGCGTCGGCTTTCTGAGCGAGCCGGCGGTGCCCGAGGGCGGCCGCACCGCCGCCCGGCAGGCGTTCATCAGCGGCCCCGACAACGTCCGCCTCGCCGTCGTCGAGGAAGGGTTCGCGGGGGTCGACGCCGAGTTCGACGCGCCGGTCGACATCACCACCGAGCTGCGGGAGTACACGGTGCCCCGCACCCCGTGGGGCGTGCCGGACTTCCAGGGCGTCTGGACCGGCGATGCGGCCCACGGCATTCCCCTGCAGCGGCCCGACGACCTCGCCGAGACCGAGGTGCTGACGGCCGAGCAGGCGGCGGCGCGGCGCGAGCGCGGCACCCTCGGCAGCATCTGGGGCTACGAGTCGGAGTGGCGCGACACCACCCTCGGCTACGTGAGGTCGGCGCCGTCGCGGCAGGTGGCGATGGTCATCGACCCGCCCGACGGCCGTCTGCCCGCGCGCACCCCCGAGGGAGAGCGTCTCCTCGCGGCGGCGCGGGCCGCCCGCCGGCCGATCGCCGCGGGCCCCGAGGACCTCAGCTCGTGGGTGCGGTGCATCACCCGCGGCCTCGTCCCGACCCCGGGGGTCTACAACAACGGGCTGCAGATCGTGCAGGGGCCGAACCACGTCGCCCTCCAGCGGGAGATGATTCACGAGACCCGCGTCGTCCCCACCGATGACAGCCCGCACGTTGGCGACGACATCACGTCGTGGCTGGGCGATGCCCGAGGGCGCTGGGAGGGCGACACGCTCGTCGTCGAGATCCGCAACTTCAACGGCAAGGCGCCCTATCAGGGGTCGAGCGACGCGTTGACGATGACCGAGCGGTACACCCGCACCGGCCCCGACACGCTGGAGTACCAGTTCACCATCGACGACCCGAAGGTGTGGACCCGGCCGTGGACGGGCATGTTCTCGTTCGTGCGGGACCAGTCGCAGTACGAGCTCGTCGAGTACGCGTGCCACGAGGGCAACTACGGGATGACCAACATCCTGAGCGGCGCGCGCGCCCGGGACGCGGAGGAGTCGGGCGGAGACCGGTAGAGTGGATCGGGCGCGGTCGCCGCATATGGGCGACCGTCGGATCGGACGCGAGGTGGAACCGAACGGCAACCGACGGTTCGGGCGCGAGCGGGCTCGGGCGCGAACGATTGGTTGGCCGCGAGCGCGAGCGCTGGATCGAATGTTGGATTGAACGGCGACCGCCCGAACGGTTGGCGGCGCGTTTCCAGAAGCGAGGTAGGGGCAATGCGAAAGAACATGTTCATGGTGGCCGCGGTCATCGGAGTCGGCCTGGTCGCGGCGACCGCCCAGGTCGTGGCGCATCACGCGTTCGCGGCCGAGTTCGACGCCAACCGGCCGGTCCGGCTTTCGGGCAAGATCACGAGGATGGAGTGGATCAACCCGCACTCGTGGATGCACCTCGAGGTGACCAACGAGGACGGCACGGTCGACAACTGGATGATCGAGGCGGGCCCCCCGGGAGCGCTCGTGCGCCGCGGGTGGTCGAAGAGCTCGGTGATGCCCGGGACCGAGGTGATGGTGGAGGGTTATCAGGCCATCGACGGCGCCCTGCGGGCCAACGGCCGTGACGTGACGTTCCCCGACGGCCGCCGGCTGTTCGCGGGGTCGTCGGGCACCGGCGCCCCCCTCGACGGGCGCGACCCGACCGAGCAGCGCCGGTAGGCGCGCCAGCCTGCCGACAGGCCCCCAGGTTGTCGACGGCAGACCGGTGGATGGCGAGGTTGGCAGGCGGGGCGGTGTTCTATACCGCCCCGCCTCCGGGCGTCTGCCGTTCTTTGGGGCCGCGTGGCCGTTGGGCTTGGGGTTCGCCGCGACGGCTGCGTCCGAAAGCGGCGGTCGTCGGCGCCGGCCCCGGCAAGCCGAACTGTATTCCCTTCCTCGCCGTGCTCTCCGGCGCGCCCCCCGCTTGAGGACCGCGTCATTGATCGTGCTACGTCGCTCCCGTACTGCGCGGCGAGCAAGAGGCCGGTCGGCGACGCGCCGCGTATTTTGCCTCCGCGCGGCGGCGAAGGGGCCGTGCGAACCTGTTCGTCGTCGACGGGTTCACTCCTGCCGTACTTGGAGAGCAAACCGCGGAGTGGACGCGGCTCGTTCCGGACCCGACTGACCCGCACCCGGCCGTCTTCTCCAAGCTCGAACGCGAGGCGGTCACCCGTCTCGATCGCCATCAGGTTCCGGACCTGTTTCGGAATCGTGATCCGACCCTTGACGGTGACCTTCGCGGTATTCACGTCGCTTGTCTGTTTACCATTGGCTCGAATGGGCCTTGGGATGGCCCATCCCAGCGGCGCCTCTAGCCAGGCGCCGCTGGGCGGGCGGTGGTCGGACCGTGCGCGTCGCAGGCCGTCGAGGGGCCGTAGGGCAGTTTGGTCGCCACCGTCTTCCCGAGTCCTGGATGGATACGTGAGCGTTGAGGCTCGAATGACAAGCACAGGAGCACAGGGAAGATGACCGATGATATCCCCAACAGCGTCGGCGTCGACATCTCGAAGGCGCATCTCGACGCCTACATGGTCCCGGCGGGCAAGGCCGCGCGATTCTCCAACGACGCGGCGGGGCTCAAGGCGCTGATCGCGTGGGTGGAGCGCCCGGTTCGCACCGTCACGTACGAGCCGACCGGCCGGTGGCACCGGGCCTTCGAGGAAGCGCTGTTCGAGGCGGAGTTGCCGCTGGCGCGGGTGAATCCGTTGCAGGCGCGGCGCTTCGCGCAGGCCATCGGCCAACGGGCGAAGACCGACGCGGTGGACGCACGGATGCTGGCGCAGATGGGGGCAGCACTGGACCTTCGGCGAACCGAGGCATCGTCGCCGGCGCGGCGCGCCCTCGAGGAACTGCAGGTGGCGCGCGACGCTCTGGTCAAGGACCGCACCGCCGCCTTGAACCGTCAGAAGCAACTTCAGCACCCTCTGCTCCGGCGGCAGAACACGAACCGGCTGTCGCAGATCGACCGCCAGCTGACGGCGATCGACACCGAGATCGAGAAGTGCTGTTCGGAAGACGCGGTGCTGACCCGCCGGACGGAGATCCTGACGTCGATCCCGGGCGTGTCTCGGGTTACCGCGGCGGGTCTGCTCACCCAGATGCCGGAACTGGGCAGCCTGGACGCCAAAGCGGTTGCGAGTCTGGCGGGCCTTGCGCCGGTCACTCGGCAGTCGGGCACCTGGCAGGGCCGGAGCTTCATCCAGGGTGGCCGGGCTCGGGCTCGGCGGCTGCTCTACATGCCGGCCCTGGCGGCGATCTGTCACAACCCGGAGCTGCGCGCGAAGTACCGCCAGCTCGTCGGTCAGGGGAAGCCGGGCAAGGTCGCTGTGGTCGCGGTGATGCGCAAGCTCCTGGTGCTGGCCAACGCGCTCCTCGGACAGGATCGCTGCTGGCAGCAGGACCGGCCTGGTCGGGCCAGCGCGGCAGCGCCCTCCGCAAGCATGCCGTTCGTCGAAGCGTGACCCGTTTCCGTGGGTGTGAGCGATTCCTCCGCGGTCAGGCCGTCGAGCCAACGTGTAGGGGGTCATGCTTGGGCATCGTCAGCTAAAAAGCCGGTCTGGAGCGTGCGCGGAGCCGGCGTCAAGGCCGCAGCGCCGCGAAGCGGGGGCGTCGCGAAGCGGCGCGCCTTGACGGTGGCGAGCACACGCCGACACTGTCGGTCTGACGATGCCCCGGCCGCAACCATCGGGGCGGTCGACGTGAGTCCAGAATGCGGCGGCCGAGACGACAGGAGTTGCGACGCCCACGGCCTCCGGATGCCGGCGCCCGGCTCCCCCCTTCGTGGCTGCCAAGGGGAAGCTGTCGCCGGGGTCTACTCCACACCGTTACGTAACGGACCCATGACAGGCGGCTCGGTGCCCGGACGTTCACGACAGTCGAGCGACGGCAGGCTCGGGGCAACAGCGGACCGGGAGAACGGCCGGTCGCCCGGAGGACCCGAGCGGGAGCGGAGGACCCGCGCAGCAGGTTGACGGCCGCGGGCAACGGTGCGCGAGGGGAACCCGCTCCAAGGCCCTGAGACCCGTTATGGGTCCGGCTCACGTCGCCACGCCGTCGCTCTTCGACGGCGTGGGTCGGGGTCGCGGCCGGGGGGGAGATCAGCCCATCGGGTCTACGGCTTCCTCGATTCGGAGGCTTGACACATGGATACTGCCCTGTCGAACTGGAGACATTGTTGAGTCACCGTCCTCTTGAATGATAATGTCATTCAGAGACGGGAGGATCTCTTTGAGCCATGGCTGCGAATCAACTCGTCCAGGCCCGTGTCGACGGGGCGGTGAAGGAAGAGGCGGCGGCGGTGCTGGCCGCGATGGGGCTGACCGTATCCGACGCGGTGCGGCTGTTGCTGACCAAGGTGGCGCAGGAAAAGGCGCTGCCGTTCGCGCCGTTGGTGCCTAACGCCGTCACCATCGAGGCGATGAAGGAGTCCCGCCGGGGCGGTCTTCCCCGGTTCAGCCGCGTGCAGGACCTGCTCGACGACCTGCATGCGGACGATTGAGCGCACCGGCCAGTTCAAGCGCGATTACCGGCGCGAGTCCCGGGGCCGTCACCGGACGTCCCTCGACGCGAGCTTGGTACGGCTCGTGGAGGTCCTGGCCAACGACCGTCCGCTGGAGCCCCGGCATCACGATCATGCGTTGGGCGGCGAGTGGCGGGACCACCGCGATTGCCACGTGAAGCCGGACCTCGTGCTGATCTACCAGAGGCCGGACCCCGGCACGCTGCGCTTGGTTCGCCTCGGGTCACATTCGGAACTTGGCCTGTAGCCAGCGAACGAGGCGGCCCGCCCCGGTAGACCCTCCGCAGGATATCCGGGATGCGCCAAGTTGGTGTCCTCGGCGGGTCCGAAACCGGCGTCAGCGCTCCGAGTATCGGGTCAAGTGGTCGACGAGCAGCGCCGTCATCGCCTCGGGCGCGAGGTCGGGAATCCAGTGGCTGACGCCCTCCAGGACCTCGAAGCGGTACGGGCCCTCGACATACTCCTCGGTCAGGACCGCACCGTCGATGCACAGCGCGGTGTCGCCGTCGCTCCAGGTGAACATGGTCGGCACCTGGACGGGGCCGACGGCCGCGCCCTGCAGGTTGCGGTCGGCGACGTTCGCGCGGTACCAGTTCAGGGCGGCCCCGAGGGCCGGCTTCGTACCGAGCACCCGCAGGTATTCCTCGACCGCTTCGGCGTCGATGCCGGCGAAGATGCCGCGGAGCAGGGCGTGATCGTTGGCGAGGAAGGCGTCCTCGGAATCGGGCTGCACGAACACGTCGAAGTAGGACGACGCGGCGACTTGGCACGAGTCCGGATCGCTCAGGACCCGCGCGAACGCATCGGGGTGGGGCACCGACACCGGGTTCGCGGTGATGACGCGATCGCGGGCCGCGATCGCCACCCCCCACGCCACGACCGCGCCCCAGTCGTGGCCGACGACGTGGAACCGGTCGGCGCCGATGGCGTCGGCGAGGCCGATGACGTCGCCGACGAGCAGCGGCAGCGCGTAGTCCTCGACCCGGGCCGGCCGCGCCCCGGGCGAGTAGCCGCGCTGGTCGGGCGCCACCGCGCGGAACCCCGCCTCGCCGAGGGCGCGGAGCTGGTGCCGCCACTCGTGGGACGTCTGGGGGAACCCGTGGAGGAGGATGACGACCTCGCCGTCGTCGGGGCCGGCCGTCCGCACGTCGAACGTGAAGCCGCCGACCTCGACCTGGGTCAGCGCGATCCCATCGTCGTTCTGAGTCGCGGCGGCGGCGGTGGCGACAGCGGCTGCGCAGGCGGCCGCAGACAGCAAACGTCCGATCGATTGGCAGTCCATCAGGTTACGCTCCCACGAGCGGAGCCAGCTCGGTGAGCGCCGACACCACGTGATGCGCGTCGAAGCCGAGCTCCTCGGGGGGCTCGCCCTCGGTGCGCTGAATCCAGAACGTGGTCAGCCCGGCCGAGGCAGCGCCGGCGACGTCCCACGCGTTCGACGACACGAAGCCCAGCGCGGACCGGTCGACCCCGAGCCGCTCCGGGCCGAGGTTGTAGACGCGCGGGCTGACCTTGAAGATCTTGACCTCCTCGACGCTGATGATGTCGTCGAGCAGGGTGTCGATGCCCGCGCTCCGCGCCGCCGCCTCGAGCATCCGCGGCTCGCCGTTCGAGAGAATCGCCAGCTTCACGCCCCGGCCCCGCAGCGCTTCGAGCCCCGGCCTCACGTCGGGGAACGCGGCCAGCGTGAGGTACGCCTCCATCAGCCGGTCGCGCCGCGCCGGGGTCAGATTCAGCCCGAGGCCCGCCGCCGCGTTGACGAGGGCGTCGCCGGTGACCAGCCAGAAGTCGCGGTGCCGGCCCATGAGGCTGCGCAGCAGGCTGTACTGGAGCTGCTTGGCGCGCCAGCGCTGCGCGAGCGCGTCGCCGTTGCCGGGGAACAGCTCCTCGCAGAGCGCGGTCACCGAGAAGACGTCGAACAGGGTGCCGTAGGCGTCGAACGCGAACGCCTCGATCCCCTCCGCGCGTTCCTGCACGCCCGGGGCGGGAGCGGCCTGATGGCGCCGCGGGTCGAGGAGGTCGAACGCGAACGGCCCGGCGCCCGCGCGGCCGGCCCCCTCGATGGTGGCCGCCGCCGCAATCCCCGCGCCGGCCACCGGCAGGGCGCCGGTAGCCGCGACCACGGTCTTGACGAACTTCCTGCGGCCGGTCTCCATGGCGTGCCTCCCTCGCGGCGCAAGCATACTCCGCGGCGCAGTGGGATGGAAGCCGGCCTGTCTGGCGTGGGATCCGATTGTCAATGACGGCGCGACCGTGCTCGAGGCCGTAGACGCGGAGCCCGTCACCAGCTCTCGTTCCGGGACGCCCTGATCGTCGTCGCCGCCGTCAAGAGCGGCGCTTCGGTAATCTATTCGGAAGACTTCAACCCTGGCCAGACGTTCGGATCCGTGCGGGTCCCGAATCCATTCCTCGAAACGGAATCGCAAGCTCCCCGCCCAGCCACTCCCCCAGCGGTCTGCGCCTCGCGCACGAGGCGGCGCCATTCCACGGCGCAGACTCCTACGCCAGCGACAGCACGTCGAGCCGGCCGGTGCTGTTGCCGACCTGGTCCATCGGGACCCCGAGGGCGTCCATGACGGCGACGAGCAGGTTGGCCATCGGCGTGTCGTTCGAGTAGGTCAGGTGCCTCCCGCCCCGCAGGCCGCCGCCCGCTCCGCCCGCCAGCATGACCGGCAGGTTCACGGGCGCGTGCGCGTTCGAGTTCGACATGCCCGCGCCGTAGAGCAGCAGCGAGTGGTCGAGCAGCGAGCCGTCGCCGTCGGGGGTCGACCGCAGCCGGTCGACGAACTCGGCGAAGAGCGACACGTGGTAGGTGTTGATCTTCGACATGGTGGCGATCTTCGCCGGGTCGTCGAGGTGGTGCGACAGCGGGTGATGCGCGTCGGGGATGCCGATCTCGGGATACGTCCGCCCGCTGATCTCGCGGCCCACCATGAAGCTGACCACCCGGGTGAGGTCGGTCTGCCAGGCGAGGAGCTGCAGGTCGAACATCAGCCGCATGTGCGCCTGGAAGGTCGCGGGCACGCCGGCCGGCTGCTGCACGAGGGGCAGGTCGCGATTGCTCTGCTCCTCCGCCATCTGGATGCGGCGCTCGACGTCGCGGACCGCGTCGAGGTACTGCGCGAGCTTGTGGCGGTCGTCGGGGCCGAGCCCCCGCTCGAGGTCGGCCGCCTTCTCGGTCACCGAGTCGAGGATGCTGCGGTCCTCGTCGAGCCGGGTGCGCCGCACCGCGGGGTCGGTCGTGCCGCTGTCGCCGAAGAGGCGCTCGAAGACGGCCCGGGGGTCGTTCTCCATCGGCAGCGGGGTGGTCGGATTCCGCCACGAGATGGTGTTCGTGTAGGCGCAGCTGAACCCGGCGTCGCACGAGCCCGCGAAGTCGCGGCTGTCGAGGCCGAGCTCGAGCGACGAGAGCTGCGTCTCGCGGCCGAGCGATTGCCCGAGGAGCTGATCGATGGACGTGCCGGACTGGATTTCGGCCCCGTCGGTCCTGCGGCCCGGCACGCCGGTGAGGAACTTGGTCGACGCGCCGGCATGCGCGCCCCCGCCGGGCCCGGGGTTGAGCCCGGTCAGCACCAGCGTGCGGTCGCGGTGCGGGGCCATCGGCTGCAGGATCGGCGAGAACGCGAAGTCGCGGCCTTCGGCGGCCGGCGTCCAGTGCTCCATCGCCATGCCGTTGGGCACGTACACCACCCCGAACCGGCGCATCCCGCGGGCCGGCGTGTTGCGCACGGCGGAGAGGGCGGGGACCATGCCGTCGAGCAGGGGCAGGGCCAGCGTGGCGCCGAGGCCGCGGAGGACGGTGCGGCGGGGAATCGCTTTCCTCGTGATGATCATGAGCCTGTGCTCCGCATCTGGAACGGGGGACTCTGGACGATGCCGAGGACGACGGCCGACCAGCGATAGTCGTTGGCGGCCGCGGCGCGGGCGATCCTCCGAATCGTGGGGTAGTCGTAGTGCTCGATGCCGCGGCCCAGCGCATAGGCGAGCAGCTTCTCGGTGACGGTGCGCACCAGCGGCTCCGGGTCGTTCACGAGCAGCGCCCGCAGGCCGTCGAGGCCCTCGAAGGCGTCGCCGGTGGGCATGGCCCCGCTCGCGTCGATGGCCTCGTGCCCGTCCGTCGCCCGCCACCGGCCGATGGCGTCGAAGTTCTCCAGCGCGAACCCGAGGGGGTCCATCGGCACGTGGCACCCGGCGCAAGCCGGGCTCTCGCGGTGCATCTCGAGCAGCTCGCGGACCGTCGCCGGCGCGTCGCCGGGCCCGCGCTCGGGGAACGAGGGCACGTCGGGCGGGGGCGGGGGCGGGGGCGTGCCGAGCAGGTTCTCGAGCACCCACTTGCCCCGCAGCACCGGCGAGGTCCGGTTCGGGTACGAGGTGACGGTGAGCAGCCCGCCGTGGCCCAGGAGGCCGCCCCGCCGCCGGTCGAGGGTCACCCGGCGGAACCGGTTGCCGTAGACGCCGGGAATGCCGTAGTGCTCGGCCAGCCGCTCGTTGACGAACGTGTAGTCGGCGTCGATGAGGTCGACGAGGCCGAGGTCCTCCCGCATGACGTGCTCGACGAACAGCTCCGACTCGCGCCGGAACGCGTCGCGCAGGTTCTCGTCGAAGGTCGGGAAGATGTTGGGGTCGGGGGTGACGGCCGGGATGTTGCGCAGGAGCAGCCACTGCCCGACGAAGTTCTCGACGAGGGCCGACGACCGCGGGTCGGCGAGCATGCGCCGGACGTGTCCTTCGAGCACCCCGGGGTCGCGCAACTCGCCTCGGACCGCGGCGTCGAGCAGCGGCTCGTCGGGAATGCTGCTCCACAGGAAGAACGACAGCCGCGACGCCAGGGTGAGGTCGCTCACCGGATACGCGGCGCCCGGGGCGGCGTCGACGGGGTCGCGCTCGACCCGGAACAGGAGCTCGGGGTCGGTGAGCAGGCGTTGCAGCGCGAGCTGGACGCCCGCCTCGAAGCCGTCCGTGCGCTGCCGCTGATCGTAGAAGCCGAAGAGCAGGTCGACGTCCTCGTCGGTAACGGGGCGCCGGTAGGCGCGCCGGGCCAGCCGGCCCAGGATCTCTCGCGCGCACGCCTCGGCCGCGTCCCCCCGGTCGGGATGGCAGGTGAAGACGGCGCGGCGGCTTGCGGTGTCGCCGGGTCCGTCGACCGAGTAGGGCCCGCCGATCTCCACGCTGTCGACGGCCGCGTTCCCCTGCCAGCGCTCGTTGATGGCGAGGGGGAAGCCGGTCTGGCGGGGCTGGAGGACGCCTTCGGTCTCCCAATGCTTGCGCTCGAACGACACGCCGACCACCCGCTCGCCCGCCTCGGCGTGGAAGCGCACCTCGAGGTCCTCGTCGGCCCCGAGCACGTAGGTCTCCCAGTCGGGATGGCCGAAGAGGGGGGTGTTCCCGGCGAAGCTCGCCGGCGCCGCAGTGGCGTGGGCGGGCGCGCCGCCCCCGACCGTGAACCGCGTGACGAGCCGCCCGTCGACCCGCACGTCGAGGTGCTGGGGGGTGCCGAGCCCGCGGATGTAGTCGGTGTATGTGCGCTGCAGGCGCAGCCGGACGGAGTACTCGCCGTTCACCGGGAAGCGGTGGCGCACCGCGATGCCCCCGCGCGAGCCGAACGGGAGGTCCTCGCTCAGCCGGTCGTCCTGGTACAGCAGCAGGGGGATGCGGTGCGTCTCGACGCTCGGCACCGGCGGCGCCAGCCCCACCGCGAGCCGGCTGATCTTGCGCGCCGCCGACAGGTAGCGCTCAAGGAGGGCGGGCGAGACCGACAGCACCGCCGCCATGTTGTCGAAGCCGTGCTCGTCGGCGTCGTCGGCGGGCAGGAGGGCCGAGACGTCGACCTCGACCTCGAGCAGGTCGCGCACCGCGTTGCGGTACTCGGCCCGGTTCAGGCGATGGAACGTCTCGGTGCGGCCCACCCCGGGGTCGAGGGCGGCGGCCCGGTCGAGGCCCGTCTCGAGATAGGCCACCAGGGCCCGCGCGTCGCCGCGGCCGGGCCGGGGCCGCCCCGGGGGCGGCATCGCGCCGACCCGCAGCTTGCGGAGCACCTGCTCCCAGATGGGCGAATCGCTCGCGACGTCGCTCAGGTCCGCGGTATCGAGCGCGAGCCCGGCCGTGCGCAGCCGCGCGTTGTGGCACACGACGCAGTAGCGGTCGAGCACCGCCCGGTGCGGCGAGGCGTCGGCGGCCGGCTGGGCGCGCGCGGCCCCAACCCCCGCGACTCCCGACAGCAGGGCGGCGAGGGCAACGGCAGCCGCCGCGCTCCGGGCGGAAAGAGTGGCTCTCATTCGTCTTCCGGACGGTCAGCGGCGCGACGCTGGACGGCAGAACGACGGCCCGGCTCCCGATGCCTGTGTGGCCCGGGGTGACGCCCGTTGCTCCTGCAGGAAATCCGCGCCGCTCGACCGCGCGAGCCCATCGTCCCCGATGAGTCCGGCGTTGTCAACGGGACCTCTGGTCTCGGGCCGCGTCGCCCTGGCGGAGCCGGCGAGCGCTGGACGGCGGAGCGGTACGCGGCCGAGGCGGTCCGTGCGCGGGCGCGGCGACCGGGCCGCAGCCCGGCGGCCCGACCGGACGTGGCGGTGGCGGTGCGGCCGACAGGCGCCGTGGCGGTGCAGTGGCCGGAGACCGCTACTGCGACGACACACCGTCCACGGCGACCGCGCCGCCGCAGCCGGGACAACTCGTCGGGACCGGCACCGCGTGGACCTCGTCGACGCGTGGGGGCGGCTGGCGCCGCCCCTGCTTCCCGTAGTCCGCGCCGCACCGTCGCCCCGGACGCTCGCCGCTTGTCTGTTTACCATTGGCTCGAATGGGCCTTGGGATGGCCCATCCCAGCGGCGCCTCTAGCCAGGCGCCGCTGGGCGGGCGGTGGTCGGACCGTGCGCGTCGCAGGCCGTCGAGGGGCCGTAGGGCAGTTTGGTCGCCACCGTCTTCCCGAGTCCTGGATGGATACGTGAGCGTTGAGGCTCGAATGACAAGCACAGGAGCACAGGGAAGATGACCGATGATATCCCCAACAGCGTCGGCGTCGACATCTCGAAGGCGCATCTCGACGCCTACATGGTCCCGGCGGGCAAGGCCGCGCGATTCTCCAACGACGCGGCGGGGCTCAAGGCGCTGATCGCGTGGGTGGAGCGCCCGGTTCGCACCGTCACGTACGAGCCGACCGGCCGGTGGCACCGGGCCTTCGAGGAAGCGCTGTTCGAGGCGGAGTTGCCGCTGGCGCGGGTGAATCCGTTGCAGGCGCGGCGCTTCGCGCAGGCCATCGGCCAGCGGGCGAAGACCGACGCGGTGGACGCACGGATGCTGGCGCAGATGGGGGCAGCACTGGACCTTCGGCGAACCGAGGCATCGTCGCCGGCGCGGCGCGCCCTCGAGGAACTGCAGGTGGCGCGCGACGCTCTGGTCAAGGACCGCACCGCCGCCTTGAACCGTCAGAAGCAACTTCAGCACCCTCTGCTCCGGCGGCAGAACACGAACCGGCTGTCGCAGATCGACCGCCAGCTGACGGCGATCGACACCGAGATCGAGAAGTGCTGTTCGGAAGACGCGGTGCTGACCCGCCGGACGGAGATCCTGACGTCGATCCCGGGCGTGTCTCGGGTTACCGCGGCGGGTCTGCTCACCCAGATGCCGGAACTGGGCAGCCTGGACGCCAAAGCGGTTGCGAGTCTGGCGGGCCTTGCGCCGGTCACTCGGCAGTCGGGCACCTGGCAGGGCCGGAGCTTCATCCAGGGTGGCCGGGCTCGGGCTCGGCGGCTGCTCTACATGCCGGCCCTGGCGGCGATCTGTCACAACCCGGAGCTGCGCGCGAAGTACCGCCAGCTCGTCGGTCAGGGGAAGCCGGGCAAGGTCGCTGTGGTCGCGGTGATGCGCAAGCTCCTGGTGCTGGCCAACGCGCTCCTCGGACAGGATCGCTGCTGGCAGCAGGACCGGCCTGGTCGGGCCAGCGCGGCAGCGCCCTCCGCAAGCATGCCGTTCGTCGAAGCGTGACCCGTTTCCGTGGGTGTGAGCGATTCCTCCGCGGTCAGGCCGTCGAGCCAACGTGTAGGGGGTCATGCTTGGGCATCGTCAGCTAAAAAGCCGGTCTGGAGCGTGCGCGGAGCCGGCGTCAAGGCCGCAGCGCCGCGAAGCGGGGGCGTCGCGAAGCGGCGCGCCTTGACGGTGGCGAGCACACGCCGACACTGTCGGTCTGACGATGCCCCGGCCGCAACCATCGGGGCGGTCGACGTGAGTCCAGAATGCGGCGGCCGAGACGACAGGAGTTGCGACGCCCACGGCCTCCGGATGCCGGCGCCCGGCTCCCCCCTTCGTGGCTGCCAAGGGGAAGCTGTCGCCGGGGTCTACTCCACACCGTTACGTAACGGACCCATGACAGGCGGCTCGGTGCCCGGACGTTCACGACAGTCGAGCGACGGCAGGCTCGGGGCAACAGCGGACCGGGAGAACGGCCGGTCGCCCGGAGGACCCGAGCGGGAGCGGAGGACCCGCGCAGCAGGTTGACGGCCGCGGGCAACGGTGCGCGAGGGGAACCCGCTCCAAGGCCCTGAGACCCGTTATGGGTCCGGCTCACGTCGCCACGCCGTCGCTCTTCGACGGCGTGGGTCGGGGTCGCGGCCGGGGGGGAGATCAGCCCATCGGGTCTACGGCTTCCTCGATTCGGAGGCTTGACACATGGATACTTCCCTGCCGCCGGTCCTTGGCGAAGGGAGCCGCCTGCCCCTTGCCGGCGCGCCGGCGCGGCCTCGAAGCGTTCGACCAACGGTTCGCGCTAGACGTTGCGAACTGCCGCGGCCATTGCCTCGCACGCCTCCTGCAGCACCCGGCGAGACGAGGCCACGTTCATTCGCATGCGGCCCTCTCCGCCGCTGCCGTAGCTGGAACCGGGATTCAGATAGACACCCGACTGGTGGGTCAGCCAGTCCCGGAAGTACTCCTCGGCAGTGCCGCCTTCCTTCGCGGCCATCTCTTCGGCGTCGATGCGCTCCATGACCCTGCTGCAGTCCAGGAAGGTCATGAAAGTGCCTTCATTGCGCGTATAGCCCACGTCGGGCATGTGCTGCTTGACGTAGCTCTCGACGAACGTGTGGTTGTCGTCCATGTACGCGTTGGCCTGGTCGAACCACTCGCCGCCGTCCCGATACGCCGCGGTGTTGGCCACCACGCCGAGCGTGCTGAGCTCCGCGCGGTGGTACTGGTTCACGCGCGCGAGCACGGTGGGGCTCTTGGAGTAGTAGTAGGCGTTCTTCATCGCGGCCAGGTTGAAGGTCTTGCTGACGGCGTTGAAGGACACGCTGTTGTTCACGACGGCTTCATCCGGCAGGCTCGCGAACGGCGTGTACTTGTGCCCGGCGCGGATGACGTCGGAGTGGATCTCGTCCGCCAGCACGACGACCTTGTGCTCGAGGGCCAGCCGGCCGAGGCGGAGCAGCTCCTCCTGCGTCCACACGTTGCCGGTCGGATTCTGCGGGTTGCAGACGATGGTGGCGCGCACGTCCGCGGTCATCTTCGACTCGAGGTCGTCCCAGTCGATCTCGTAGCGCCCGTTCCGGTAGAGCATCGGGCTGTCGACGGTATCCACCCGGGCGGCGCGGGCCATTCCGTAGAACCCCGAATACGCCGGCGTGGTCAGGAGCACCTTGTTCCCGATGGGCACGAACGAGCGCAGCGCCGCGATGACGCCCGGATAGACGCCGTCGGAGATGACGATCGAGGCGGGGTCCAGGTCCAGGCCGTGGCGTTCCCCGTTCCACTTCAGGATGCCGTCCCGAAGGGGTTGGGTGGTGCTCAGGTAGCCCCAGTTGTGGTGCTGGATTCTCTCCTGCAGCGCCTCGGTGATGCACGGCGCGCATTCGAAGTCCATCGACGCCACGCCCATGCCGTACTTGAACACGCCCTCCGGATACCGGAGGGCCGGCGAGTCCCACCGGGAACAGTCGGTGCCGACACGATTGTAGGGCGTGTCGAAATCGTACTTGCCGTTCGGCAGGCGCGGGATGCTGGTCGAGCTCTGCGCCGCCGCCGGGCTCGCGCCGCCGACCAGGCCGCCGGCGGCGCCGGCGATGGCGGTCGCGCCCGCGTTTCTCATGAAGGCTCTTCGATTGAGCCGGACGATGCCTGACATCGTTGCCTCCTCCCGTCACTCAAAAGGCAGAGTTGCGGCGGTACGGCGTGGAACCGGCGTCGCAGCCCCGTCGTTCCCCCTGGCGACAGCGAATCGATACAAAGTTGCCAACCACACGCAGATTCAGCCCGTTCTTGGTGATTCCTACGCTTCGCACGTGGCAGGCGATCCCCGTCACTGTCCTTACGCCAGGACCTCCTTGAACACCTTCATTGCCGCCGCCATCTCCTCTCGGCTGCCGATCGAGATTCGGCAATGCGTGGTGTGCAGCGGTGGAAAATCCCGGCCTACGAGCACCTTGCGCTCCAGGCACGCCTCGCGGAACTCCCGGGCGGGGCGGCCGATGTGGACGAAGATGTGGTTGGTGTTGGAGTCGGGCACGTCGAAGCCCATGTCGCGGAAGGCGGCGATGACGCCGTCGCGGACCTCGGCGTTCTCCTTCACTTCCCGTTCGATGTGTTCCGTGTCCTCGAACGCGGTGATCGCAGCTATCGCGCCCAGCATGTTGACGTCGCCCATGCCCCAGGCGCCGCGGATCTTGGCCAGGGTCTGCTCCTGGCCGAGGCCGTATCCGACACGCAAGCCCGCAATGCCATGCGCCTTCGAGAAGGAACGGGTGACGAACACGCGCTCGTCCTCGAGCGCCAGGGGCACCGCGGTCTCGATGCTGCCGGGCCGTCCGTAGTTGATGTAGGCCTCGTCGACGTGAATCATGGTGTCCGGCGATTCACGCAGCACGCGGCGCACGAAACCCTCGACGGCTCCGGGTCCGTGCACCGTGCCGGTGGGGTTGTTCGGATTGCAGAGATAGACCAGGCCGGCGCCGCGGGACGCCTCGGCCAGCGCGTCGAGGTCGATGGCGAGCGAGCTGTCCAGATCGATCTCGGTCGTCTTGGCCCCAATCCGTCGGGCGGTGCTCAGGCTGGTCGAGTAGGTGGGCATGGGGGTCACGAAGCCCTTGGTCGCCGAGCAGAACGCCCGCACCGACCCCTGCAGCAAGGGGGTGGAGCCGGTGGCCAGCTGCACGTTGTCGGTGCCGACCCTGTAGTAGTCGGCGATGACCGTTCTCAGCTCGTTGACGTGATCCGGCGAATAGCCGCGGCCCATGCGCTTGTTGGTGTGGGCCTGAATGGCCTGGACGGTCTTCGGGCCGGGGCCGCGGGCACTCTCGTTCTGGTTGAGCTGGATGACGCCGCCGTCGTAGATGCCGGATTTCGCGGCCTCCCGAGTCTGGGCGCTGACCCGCTTGCCGAACGGTGAAGCGCCGGTCAGGGCGCCGGCCGCGGCGCCCAGCGCGATGGTTCCTACGAATCCACGGCGTGTCGTCTTCATTTCGATTCCTCCCTGGCGGGCTTTCGGAATGGTGTCGAAGCGGGATCGGCAGACCGATCCCGGGTTATCACGAACGCAGGCGTCCGACGGTCGACATCCCCGGGCGGCCACGATCGTCTCGGCGCGCTCGGTGAGCGCTCGACTCCTCCCACGCCGCGGCGGCCAGCGCCATCCGACCTCGCGTCCCGATGGCGCCTGGTTCTCCGGCCCGCGGTGAGCACCTCGGCACCCGGGCAAGACGAGTACGATTCCAGCATTCTAACGCCGTACCGGAGCGAACCCCACGAGATCTCATCGCGCAGGTCGGTTCCGGTTGCGTCGCGACCCCATCACCATGCCTCCTCGGACCGGGTTCGCGCCTCTCACGGCCGCGCTCACCGGCAGGTGAAGTTCCCGGCCTCCCAGTTCGCCGGGTCGTCGGCCCCGCCGACCGGTCCCGTGTAGACCGCCCGCTCGGGGAAGGCGCAGATCGGGCGCTCGTTGTCGACGACGCCGCCGGTCGCGTGGGTGGCGACGAGGGCGTCGGGGGCAACGCCGCGCTCGACCCAGTCGACGAGGGGGGCGAGGCGGTCCCAGGTGTCGGGCCCGGCACCCCCGCGGCAGTGGTTCATGCCCGGGGCCATGAACAGGCGGGCCCGGTCGCGGGCGGCGGCCACGTCCCCGCCGAAGGTCGTGTCGACCACGTCCCGGTAGTAGTCGACCGTCGGCTGCGGCACGACGAGGGCATCGGCCCAGCCGTGGTAGACGATGAGCTTGCCGTCCTGCTCGAGCAGGAACGGGGACAGGTCGGGGTCGACGGCGTCGGTGATGCCCTTCATGACGTCGCCCTTGCCCGCCGTCACGTCGTCGATGTCGAACTCCCACCACGCCCACTCCGGCGGGGTCGCGGTACGGTCGGGCGCCGCCGTCACGTCGAGCAGGTCCGCCGGCGCGACGCCGGGATCGGTGTCGTAGAACAGGTAGTTGAGGTGGTCGCCGCCCAGGCGCACCGCGCCGGGGGCGAAGCCGTTGCCGGCGTAGGGCACGAACAGGCCGGCCCACTGCCGCTCCGAGCCGAACGGCTTGCCGGCGTAGATGGGACGGCCGTGCCGGTCGCGCGGGCCGGCGTGGAAGTCGGCGACGGTGCGAATCTGGGCCGCCGTGAAGCACGCGTCGCCGTCAACGTCATCCGGGCACCGGTGCGCGGCGAGGTCGCGCCGGGCGTCGAAGCCGCACGCGAGGGGGTCGTCGATGACGCCGTCGGCGACGCCGTCGTCCCCGTCGCACGCCGCGAGCACGGCGTCGGCCAGCATCTGCAGCTTGCGGACGCTGTCGAAGCGCCCGTCGCCGTCGGTGTCGAAGGCGAGGGCGCCGGCGAAGTCGTCGCGGAACATCCGCTGCAGCAGCCACACCCGCACCGCGTTCATGTCCTGGTAGTGGTTGGCGGGCGCCCCCGCCACGATGCCGTCGAAGTCGTCGGGGTACCGCTGGGCCTCCATCAGCCCCTGCCGGCCGCCGGTCGAGCAGCCCTCGAAGTAGGAGTACTCGGGCGCGGCGCCGTAGTAGGCCCGCGCGAGCGTCTTCCCCGCCGCCGTCGTCAGGTGGACGGCGCGGTAGCCGAAGTCGATCTCCGCCTGACGGTTGTCGCGCGCGAACGACGACCCCGGCTCGGCCCCGTTGTCGTGGCCGGTGTTGCTGTTGGCCACCGCGTAGCCGGCCGCCACCCGGTGGTCGGCGAAGTCGAGGTCGCCGTCCTTTCCGCCGTCGCCCCACTTGAGGAACCGCCCGTTCCAGTCGCGCGGCAACGGAAGCTGCACGTGGAAGTGGATCGCCGGCGGCAGAATCCCCTTGACGTAGCAGTACGAGACCTCGCCCGCCTCGGCGAGGCCGGCGTAGGTGAGGGTGAGGTTGCGCAGGTGCAGGAGGGCCTCGCAGCCGGCGCGGTCGGCCTCGGCCGCCGCGGGCGCCTGCTCCTCGGCCCGCGCCGCCGGCGCGGCGTGGTGAAGCCACAGGGCGGGCGCGGCCGCCAGCAGGACGATGAGCATGCGTCGCATGGAAACTGCTCCTTCCGAGTGCCGCGTCAGTCGACGAGCGCGGTGTCGGGGAACTGGGCGTACCAGCCGAACCAGAAGGCGCGATGGGCCGAGACGCGGGGGCGCTGCGCGCTCGGGTCGTCCTCGCGCACGAGGGCGGCCTCGTTGAGCCGCCACGCCCGGCCCGCCTCGTCGGCCACCCGCTCGGGGCCGAGCTGCCGCGCGAAGCGGACGTCCCCGGCGTCGTAGACCCGGTTGGCGCCCTCCTCGCTCGTCACCGCCACGAGGCGGCGCCCCGCGAGCTCGAAGTGATAGACCCGGTTCCGGTCGAGGAACCGGGCGGTGATGGCGAGCCGCGACGGCGCGCCGCCCCGCGCCGGGTCGTCGAGCCGAAGCGCCAGCACCTCTTCCTTGTTCGCCAGGCGGTCGTCGGAGCGCGAGACCGGGAACATCAGGTCGTCGGTGCCGAAGTAGCCGCGGTAGGCCGCCCCCTCGGAGTAGTCGCGCCGATGGCCGGTGTCGAGCGACAGGACCGTCGTCGCCGGATGGCGCCGGCGCCACTCGCCCCACGTCGTGGTGACCACCGCGCGCAGGGACAGCCGCAGCCCGCTGCCCGCGAGCTCGCCGACCACCGGCACCCCCTCGAACGTGTTCCAGAGGCTGTTGGTCTGGTGGTCGAACATCACCTTGTTCGAACGGTAGAGGAGGCCGCTCGTGCCGAACTTCAGATAGCGGCCGTCCACCTCGCTCTCGAACGGAATCACCGTCCCGCACAGGGTGCAGTAGACGATGGTCAGCTCTACCCCGCCGATGCGGTCGAGGGCCATCTCGTGCCAGGCGAGAATGCGCTTCGGATAGGCCCGCGCCTCGCCGTTCAGGGCGATGCCGAACACGATGTGGTCGTCGTCGAGGTAGTCGGCGTCGCCGGCCTCGAGCCGGGCCGGGTACTCCAGGGGCGGGATGCCGTTCACCGCGACCCCGCCCCACTCGATCTCGTCCAGCCGGATGTGCGACTCCACCCCCCGCGGGAAGAACTCGGCGAAGCGCGGGTCGATCTGGCGGTACCAGAGGCCCTTGAAGAAGCCGTGGTCGGGATGCGGCTCGTACGGCAGCGCCCACATCCATCGCTGCCATCCCCGCAGGTCGGCGCCGAACGACTGGCCGGTCTGCTCCTCGAGGAACGCGATGAGGGTGAAGAAGCGGGCGAACCCGCGCAGGTTGGGCGGGCGCTGCAGCCACGCCATGTCCCACACGATGCCCGCGTAGCCGTCGCGCCACTGGTCGCCGAGCTGCTCCAGGGCGTACTCGGCCTGCTCGGGCTCGGCCGCGCCGGCCTGCAGAAACAGCCGGATGTCGGGATGCTCGCCCTCGGCCGGCTGCGCCGGGGCGGCGCCGGCCGCGGCCAGAAGGATCAGACCCACGCCCGCCGGCGCGCGAAGCTGCTTCACCATGGGGTCACCGCTCACGGGAAACGGAGCCGGAGTTCAAGGGCCAGTCTACACCCAACGGGTGCATCGGCTCGCGCCCGAACCGTTGTACGATCGCCGGCACTGCCGGCCCTGCAGACCGGGCGCCGGAGACCGGTTCCGAGACACGGAGGTTCCTCATGCGCCAGTCATTCTCGATCCTCGCGATCGCCTTGCCCGCCCTGCTCGCCGGGGCCGCGACGACCGCCCACGCCCAGCCCGGAGAGGCCGCCGGCCCGTGGCAGACCTACGACACGTCGAACGGCGAGTGGCGCAGCTATGCCGGGGACATCGGCGGGAAGAAGTACTCGCCGCTCGACCAGATCGACGCCGAGAACTTCGCCGACCTCGAGATCGCCTGGGAGTGGACCACCGTCGACCACGTCGTGAGCCGCACGACCCCCGGCGGCGGCGAGTGGTGGGCGCCCCTCGACACCATCGTCGACTCGCTCGTCGCCGACACGCCCGACCTCTACCGCCCCGGCCACCGGCCCATCCTGTCCCGGCTGCAGGCGACGCCGCTGATGGTCGGCGGGGTGCTCTACTTCAACACGCCGATCTCGCAGGGCGTGGCCGTCGACGCGACGACCGGCGAGACCCTCTGGGTCCACAACCCGAAGGCCTACGAGGAGGGCACCCCGACCATGAGCAACCCGTGGTCGCAGCGGGGGGTCGCCTACTGGACCGACGGCGCCGGCGACGAGCGCATCTTCTGGGGCACCGGCAACGGCTACCTGATCTGCGTCGACGCGAAGACCGGCCGGGCGTGCCCCGACTTCGGGGACGGCCGCGGCCGGGTCGACGCCATGGTGGGGCTGCCGCGGGCGAGCCGCGACGAGCGCGACTACCTGAACGCCATGCTCTTCGGCATCCACTCGCCGCCCATCGTGGTGCGCGACCGCGTCATCCACGGCTCGCACGTCGCCGACCGCCGTATCACCAAGGAGGCGGTGCCGGGCTGGGTGCGCGCCTGGGACGTCCGCACCGGCGAGCACGCTTGGGATTTCCACACCGTGCCCAACGGCACCGACGAGTTCGGGGTCGACACGTGGCTGAACGACTCGTGGCGCTACTCGGGCAACGCCAACGTGTGGTCGATGCTCGCCGGCGACAACGAGCTGGGCCACGTGTACCTGCCGACGGGGACGACGACCAACGACTACTACGGCGTCGACCGCCTCGGCGACAACCTCTTCTCGGAGACCCTGATCGCGGTCGACGTCGAGACCGGGCAGCGGGCGTGGCACTTCCAGGCCGTGCACCACGGCCTGTGGGACTACGACTTCGCGACCCATCCGAACCTGGTGGACGTGACCGTCGACGGGCGCGACATCAAGGCCATCGCGCAGGTGAGCAAGCAGGGCTTCGTCTACGCGTTCGACCGGGTCACCGGCGAGCCGATCTGGCCCATCGAGGAGCGCCCGGTGCCGACGGAGACGAACATGCCGGGCGAGGTGGTGTCGCCCACGCAGCCGTTCCCGACGAAGCCGGCCCCGTTCGACTACCAGGGGGTGGTCGTCGACGACCTCATCGACTTCACTCCCGAGATTCGGGCCATGGCCCTCGAGGCGGTCGAGGGCTTCCGGCTCGGGCCGCTGTTCACCCCGCTGGACCGGCCCATCGAGGGCGTGACGCTGGGCACGATCATGCGTCCGCCCCCCGGCGGCACCGCGGGCTGGTCCGGGGGCGCCGTCGACCCCGACACCGGCATGCTCTACGTGCCGTCGCGCAACCAGCCCGCGGTGGTGTCGCTCTACTCGCCCGACCCGGCCCTGGGCGCCACCGTCACCTACACGCACGGTGCGCCGGAGGCCGACCGCCTGGCCGGCCGCGCACCGCGCCGCACCCCCCGCATGCCGCAGGGACTGCCCCTCGTCAAGCCGCCCTACTCGCGCATGACCGCCATCGACATGAACACCGGCGAGCACGCGTGGTGGGTGCCCACCGGCGACGGCGACCGCTTCCGCAACCACCCCCTGCTGCGCGACCTCGACCTGCCCCCGCTGGGCGGCGACAACGCCATCAACGGGCCGCTCCTGACGAAGACGCTGCTCATCTACTGCCTGACCGCGGGGGGCTCGGACGGCGGCCCGCGAATCGTCGCCTACGACAAGAGCGACGGCGCGGAGCTGGCGTCGGTGGACCTGCCGTCGGGGGCCATCGGCACCCCGATGACCTACCAGGTCGACGGCCGGCAGTACATCGCGTTGACGGTCGGCGGCGGCCCGAGGCTGATCGCCTTTGCGTTGCCGTCCGGGGAGTGACGGACGGGCCCGAGCGAAGCGGCGCAGGCCGCTTCCGCTCGCCGTCGCCCATAACGCCCTCGATCTGACTCTGGCAGATGAGTTCAGCGGCGCACGAGAAGGAGATGCGGGGGGAAGTGTGGCTGGGAGGCAGGGATTCGAACCCCGATTACACGGTCCAGAGCCGCGTGTCCTACCATTGAACGACCTCCCAGCAATGGCCGACACTCAATTATACCCGTCTCCCCCCGAGGGCATCAATCGCGAGGCCAGGCGGACGCCGGACGCCGCCTGTCGACGGTCCGTCCGCCTCGCGGCGCCCGGTCAGAGGCGGTTAAGCTGGAACTTCTCCAGGGCCGCGACCTCGGCCAGCCCCTCTCGGGCCTGCGCCTCGGTCTCGGGATCGGGGTCGAGGGCCAGGGCCTCACGCAGGTGCTGGGAAGCGGCGGCGGGCTCGCTGAAGGTGCGCAGCTGGAGCAGCCCGGCCGCGAGGTGCGCCTCGGCGACGGTCGGGGAAATCGGATGGTCGCGGATATGCCGCTGAAAGAGCCCGAGGGCGGCGTGGGGATGTCCCCGGGCGGCCATCCACGTCCCGAGCATCATCGACTGCCGCTCGCCGAGCAGCCGGCTCGTCTCGGCCGACGACAGCTGGACGTAGCGCCTCGCCGCGATCTCGAAGTCGCCGTCCTCGACAAGGGCGGCGATGGTGCCGGGCGGCGGGGGGGCGGCGCCCTGGTCCGCCGGCGCGGACCGGGCGGACCGCAGCCTGCGGTTGACGGCCCAGGCCGCCAGCAGACCGACCAGGAACCCCCCGAGGTGCGCGCCATGGGCTTCGCTGCCGACCCGGGCGCCCACCGACGTGAGGAACGGGAGCAGGTTCTGGACGAGCACGAAGAAAGCGAGCACGGCGCGCGCCGGAATGCGCACGACGTTCATGAAGAACGGGAACACCATCACCCAGAGCCGGACGCGGTTGCGGGGGAACCACACGAAGTAGAGGCCGGCGAGGCCGAAGATGGCGCCCGACGCGCCGAGCAGGGGCAGGGTCGTCCGGCCGGACAGCACCGTCTGGATCGCCGTCGCGGCGACGCCGGTCCCGAGATAGGCGGCGAGAAACCGGACCCGGCCCAGCCGATGCTCGACGTTGTCGCCGCAGATCCACAGGAACAGCATGTTGCCGGCGAGATGGGGGAGCCCCGCGTGCAGGAACATCGCGGTGAAGAGCGTCGCGAGGCCGGGCTCGGCCGCCCGGAAGCCCCACTGGTAGATGAACAGGTCGTACCCCGTGAGCTGCGTGTACATCGCGGCGACGTCGCCCCGCGATACCGGCACCGGCAGCGACTCGACCCAGGCGCGCAGATACTCCTGGACCATCGGATCGGCCCACTCGGGCCGAACGAAGCCGAGCGGCAGGGTGATGAAGGCCCAGGCGGCGCAGTTGACGAGAATGAGGCCGTACGTCACCACCGGCGTGTCGGGCGGGTTGGGCTCGTCGCCCAGCGGCAGCACGAACATGGCTTCGCGCTGATTCTACCTGTCGCCGCCGGCACCGGGCCGGGCGGGCTTGGGGACGCGGCATGACGCCCCCGTCGGCCGGACACCTGCGGAAGCGGCTGACTCGGGCGCGGCTGCTCGAAGGCGTGGCCGCGCTCGCCGCCGCCGACCCGCAGCTCGCGCGCGTCGTGGCGCGTTTCGGCCCGCCGCGCCTGCGGACGCGCAAGCCCGGCTACGCCGCCCTCGTGCAGATCGTGCTCGAGCAGCAGGTGTCGCTCGCGGCCGGCCGCACCACCTTCGCCCGTCTGGGCGACGCCTGCGGCGGCGAGGTCACCGCCGAACGCGTGGCCGGCCTGACCGCGCCGGCGCTCCAGGCGGCCGGGGTCAGCCGCCAGAAGGCGAGCTACTGTCAGGACATCGCCCGCCGCATTCTGGACGGCAGCCTCGACCTGAAGGCGCTGGGCCGGGCGGACGACGATGCGGTCCGCGAACGGCTGATGGGCATTCGCGGCATCGGACCGTGGACCGCGAACATCTACCTGATGACGGCCCTCGGCCGGCCGGACGTCTGGCCGGAGGGCGACCTCGCCCTCGCCGCGGCGGCGCAGCAGGTCAAGAGCCTGAAGGAACGGCCGGACGCCCGCCGCCTGCGCGAGATGGCCGCGGGCTGGGCACCCTGGAGAACGGTCGCCGCCCGCATCCTGTGGCACCACTACCTGTCGAAGTGAGGAGCGACAGGGGGTGAGGCGGTCGGACCGCCGGGCGGGAGCAGAAGCCTGCGTCGATCCGGGGCGCATGCTCCTGCTCGGTTGCGTCCCGCCCGCTGCGACGGGCGGGCGAGACGCGGCTACTGGGTGACCCCGGCGCCCCGATAGCTGAGCGAGACGTCGTACTCGAGGACGCTCCGTTCGACGCTGAGAACGACGCCGCTCAGGTCGTCGAGGGCGCGGGCGGCCTCGGCGTCGCCGAAGGCCCGCAGAATGCCGCCCCGGGCCAGCTCGGCGTAGCTGCGCAGGTTCTCGACGATCTGCCACACCACCGGCCCGGACCCGAACTGGCGGTGATAGATGCCGAAGATGACCCCGGCCTGCCGGAAGCGCTCGAGGTTGTTCTGCAGGAACGCCTCGAACGCCGGCGTCTGCCCCGGGGCGATCTCCAGGTTGGTGATGCGGGCGATGGGCAGCCCGCTGACGTCGTCCGACTCCACGCTGAGGTCGCCGCGGTAGAGCACCGCGTAGCTCTGGCGCCCCTCGGTGTACTCGCGCAGCCTCTCGAGCACCCGTTCGAGCTGTCGCGAGGTGCGGAACCCCTGCGCCAGTGGGCCGCCCGCATCCAGATCGGCGAAGCCGTTGAGCGGGTGCACGAAGAGGCGCTCGTAGAGCGATCCGAACGCGCCGGTCACCCACGCCGAGCGCCACGGCACGCCCGCGCGTTGCAGGGCCGGGTTGATCTCGTCCTGATAGAGCTCGCTGAAGTCGTCCAGCCGGTCCGGCTTGACCTGCACGATGTCGACCTCGTACCACACCTGTTCGCCCTGCGCTTCGGCCTCGAGCGCGGTCCCAAGCGCCGCGAGCGCCATCACGAGGCTCGCCGCCGTCCATCTCTGAACCAGTTTCATTGTTCTTCTCCTCGATTTCCGAACCAGCCGCGAGCCGTCCCGCGGCTGTCGAGGGCGACCCGAACGCGCGGCCCGGATCACCGGTCTTGCCCGGCCAGTTCCCGCCGCGAATCCCGACATCCTACGGCGCGGCCTCCGTGACGACGACGTCGACGTGCGCCGTCGTCCAGCAGCACTGGTCGCCGCCGCCGCCGTCGCCGGAGATGTCGTTGCCGGTGGCCATCAAACGGTACCGGCCCGGCGCGCTGAAGGTCGCGGTGGTCAGCGTCTCGCCGCCCTCGAGCTCCTCGAACGCGTGCGTGAGCTCCGGCCCCGCGTCCATCCCTTCCGCCGCGAACGTCACCTCGCCGGGCCCGCGGTACTTCTTCCAGGTCAGGCTGAGGGGAGGCCGGCGGCGGCGCCCGCGGCGCTGCTCGGGCTCGATGGTCAGCGGCCGGTCCGTCACCGTCGCGAGCAGCCCCAGTGGCTCGCCGACCGTGGTCGACCAGGTCGCAGCCAACCCGTGCGGCGGCCCCTGTGCGTCCGCGCCGTCGGCCCCGATCCGCAACGTCGGTGGCGCGTTGCCGTTCGCCCGGTTGAGAAAGGGGTCGGTGTAGTACGCGGGGTTCGCCCAGAACGCGATCTCGGAGAGCTGGTTGTTGACCCGGATCGTCCAGGTCAGCCTCTCCTCGGCCCGGTCCTCGGGCACGGTGATTGAGAACACGCCCCAGTTCCGGCCCGGAAGAAAGTGGGTCGGTTGGCCCCTGTCGGCATCGCCCGGCCCCATGCGGTTGTCGTCGCCGACGGGAATCTCGACCACCTCTTCGTTCCGGTTGAAGTAGCCGAGCAGCAGGGTCAGGCTCCCGTCCGCGTTCCGCGACCACCCTTCGTAGGCGGGCCAGATCGCCTCGCCGGTACTGCCCCGGGGCTCGAGGGCCAGGGGCGACCGGGGCGGCTGCGCGGCGGCCGACGCCGCGACGATCGCGACGGCGGCGGCGGTGACGAGGGTCACGAGACGGGACGAATTCATGTGAAGTGCTCCAGCTTGCTGAACGGCGTCTCGCGCGACGCCCTTGCCCGGAGGCCGCGGCCCGGCCCGGCCGCTTCCGACCCGACCAGCGGCGGCGGCCCGAGCCGGCGCGGTCGGGCTCCAGAGACACGAAAGGCGCCGCCCGTTCGTCAGGGCGGCGCCCCGCTTCGGAAATCTCGACGCCTATTCGCCGCCGCGCTGCACCAGCGCCTCCTCGCGCTTCGCGACCTCCTCGGCGTAGTCGTCCTCGTCGAAGTAGGTGACGTTGACCCAGGCGTGGGCCATCTCGTCGACGGTGCGGTCGCCGTAGCCGACCCAGACGGCGGGGTCGGGGTTGGCCCGGTTCGCGGCGGTGTTGTCGTGCCACGCGGTGACCTTGATCAGCGTGCCCTTCGGCAGCAGCGGCGCCGCGTCGTCGTCATAGACGTAGGTGTTGTGCCAGTTGAAGTTGAAGTCGCCCACGTGGCTCAGCAGCTGGCGGCGCCCGGTCGGCAGAATCGCCTCCATGGACATCGCCTTGCCGCGCAGGTGCATGTGCGGCTGATAGCTCTCGATGCGGGCGCCGCGCTGCAGCGGGAAGAACCCCTCGGTCACGGAGACGGTGTTGGGCGGGATGTCCACCCCGCCCGTGCCCATGATGTGCAGCACCTGCCGGTGCTCCGGGGTCTGGTCCTTCGGATAGAGGTAGACGCCGAGCTGCGCGCTGTCGGTGATCTCCTCGCCGGCCGCCGAGTAGTGGATGTCCCACTGGATCTCCGAGTCGGCCAGCATGAGCTTGCCGGCGCCGGGGCGCATGATCTCGCCCTGCTTGCCGACCGCCCACTCCATGAAGGTGCCGGCGGTGCGCGACCGGTCGATGCCGGCGGCGGCGTTGGCGGCGTTGGCCTGGCGAATCGCCGGGTCCGTCTCCTCCTGCACGAGCCGGGCGATCGCGTGGTGGGTGATGCGGCGGCCGGCCACCGTCTTCGGGCGGATCTCGATGGCCCGCGCCCAGCGCTCCTCGGTCAGGCCGGTCGGCGACCGCGGCTTCCACCAGGCGTCGTTGGCCTCGGCCTGCATGGTGAAGGGCGCCGACTCGATGATGAGGTCGGGCGGGCCGTCGAACTGCTCGGCGAAGTACCACTTCGACGCGTCGGGCCAGTCGACGGCGGCGGGCATGTCGGCGGGGTTGCCGCGCGGCGCCCCGCCGTCGACCCAGCGCACCACCGTGTCGATCTCGGCGTCGGTGAGCGACCGGTCGTTCTTGAACGCCTGGATGCCGACGGTGCGGTCGACGTGCCACGGGGGCATCTGCCGGGTCTGCACCCGGTCCTTGATCGAGCGCGCCCAGGGCCGCGATTCCTGGTAGGTCACGAGCGACATCGGCGCGATGGAGCCCGGCCGATGGCACGCTTCGCACTTGGCCTGGAAGATGGGGGCGACGTCCTTGCTGAACGTCGGCACCGCCTCCTCGGCCGCGTTCGCCGCGGCCGGGGCGACCGCGACGACGCCGGCGGCGAGCAGCAGAGCTCCGAGGCATTTCCGCGTGCCGTTCTTCATCGCCTTCATCCTTTCGGTCCAGTGTCCGTTCTATGTTCGTTCGGCGCCGGGTGGCCTCCAGCTTGCCTCGGCCAAGTCTCGCACGGGCGAATCCTCCAGCGCGACCGCAGGGTCGCGCAGCCACCTGCCCGCAGACGTTCTCCGCGCCGACGAAGGGTCCAGGGCGGCCGCTTCTCGCAACGGGCTTGCCGCATAGGAAGTTTCGCGACGGCGAAACTCCCAACGCGACCGCAGTATCGTGCAGCCGCCTTCGGTACCCCAACCCTGAGACGCCGGCCATGCGCGCGGCGCTTACCGTAGCTTCCCGGGCGCGAGCCTCGCGAGGCCGAGGCCGGCGGCGCGAGCCGAACCTCGCGCCGTCCACCGCCGCCAGGGCCCCGGATTGGGAGCGCGGCGGCTAGCGTTGCCCGCGGCGCTGGGCCTGGAACCGATCCCACAGCTCGGCGCCGTCGACGTGCAACCCGTCTCCGGCCGACACGTCCGCGCCCAGCTCCAGGTACCGGTCGGCCGCCCGATCCCAGGCCGGCCACGCCGGCAGGCCCGAGCCGTTGGGGTCGCCGGCGGCCGCGAACCGTATCCAGTAGGCCCGCATCGTCTCCGACAACCCGGTGTCGACCTCGGTGAAGTCGCCGAGCGGGGACAGCCCCAGCGGCCGCTCGCCGGGCTCGTCGTCCGTCGTCAGGGTCCCGAAGACGTAGACGAGCTCGGCCGCGTGGTGCGCTCCCATCGCCTCGCCCCAGGGGGTCGGAGGCACGCGCGTAAAATGATACATCCATACCGGCGCAACCGCCGCCTGATCTCTGGCGTGCGCCCGCACCGGCCCCGCGAAATAGAGATCGTGGATGAGGCGGTCGAGCCCCTCGCGCACCGTCCCGGCGGTGACGTCGTAGTGGGCCAGCAGCTCGCCGGCGAGGGCGGCGGGGTACACCGACTCGACGTGCGCGGCGAACCCTTCGACGCTGTCCATCGAGAACCCCCGGGTCATCAGCGACCCCTCGTTGCCGTTCATCCCGACCACGAGGGGCACCGCGTGCTGCCGGCCCTCGGCGTACATGGCCAGCGGGTCGTCGGGAATGGCCCAGCCGTCGACGTTCGGCGCCCACACGTGGCCGGTGCGCAGGAACGGGCTGCCCGCCCCCGCCGCGATCGCCGCCATCACCTCGCCGGCGGGGGCCGCCCGCATCGCGGCCAGCGCCGCCTCGGCGTCGAGATCGCCGGCCCCGAGCTCTCGCTCGACCGCAACTCCCTGGGCCTCGGCCGGGGTCAGGTCCACACCGTCGCCCTCGAGCGGCCGGTCCCAGCCGTGAATCCAGTTGCTCTGGGCGATGGCGCGGTGGAAGAGCCCCTCCGACTGCGGCATCACCATGACCGACATCACCGCCCCGCCCCCGGCCGACTCGCCGAAGATGGTCACGCGGCCGGGGTCGCCGCCGAAGGCCGCGATGTTGTCGCGCACCCACTCGAGGCCCGCCACCATGTCGAGGAGCCCGTAGTTGCCCGAGGCGCCGTGCGGCGACTCGGCCGACAGGGCGGGATGGGCGAGGAACCCGAAGACGTTGAGGCGGTAGTTGATGGTCACCACCACCGCGCCCTCGGACGCAAGCCGGGCGCCGTCGTAGATGGAGGTCGAGCCCGAGCCGCCGGTGTAGCCGCCCCCGTGGATCCAGTAGAGCACGGGCAGGGGCTCGGCCGTCTCCGCGGGCGCCCAGACGTTCAGGAACAGGCAGTCCTCGCTCTGCCCGACGCCCTGCCCCCCGCCCTGCACGCAGATAGCGCCGGCGTCGGCGGCGTCGCGCACCCCCTCCCAGGCGACGACCGGCGCCGGCGGACGCCAGCGCAGCTCGCCCACCGGCGGGGCCGCAAACGGAATGCCCTTGAACGCGACGACGCCGGCCACGGCGGCCTCCGTCCCCTGCACCAGGCCGCCGGTGACCGCCACCGGCGTGTCGGCCGACAGCGTCACGGTCGCCGAACCGCCCTGGGCGGAGGCCGGCGTCGCGCTGGCCGTGAACAACCCCGCGGCCAGCAGGCCGAGCGCGACAACCGACGGTCTTGTCCCCAAGCGCCCCCGGCGCCGCATCCAATTGCCAGTCTTCCGCATCGGTCTCCTCCCTCGCCGCTGACGGCGGGTCACTTCGTTTCCGCCGCCGCTTCGCGGTCGCGGGGTCCACGTTCGGACCGCGTGAGCGCCCGGGCGCCGGTCACCACCGCCGCCGCCGCTTCCCGACCGGAGGGGCGGCCAACCCTCCCGGAGTCGACCCCTCCCGCGAGAGGGGCACCGTTCTACGGCGCAGACTCCTGGTCGCGCCTGCGCGCGCCCTCCAGGATCACCGCCATCGAGTAGTTCCCCTCGTGGCAGGCGTACTCGAAGATGGGGTCGGGGTTCCGCTGCATCGGCACCTCGTACGTCCACGGCCGGGTCCACGTCGACGGGTCGTCGACGGTCACCACGTAACGCAGCAGGTCGGGCGACTCGCGGGTGAAGCGCTCGGTCAGGCGCAGGTCGGCGCTCGCGCCACCTCGCATGAAGCTCGTCTCGCGCAAGAAGTTCACCGTCTGGACCACCAGGGCGTCGCCGTCCCAGTAGCCGCGCGAGTCGCCGGCCCACTGTCGCAGGCCGGCGCGGGGGCGGCCGTCGAGGGGCACGACGCGCGGGTTGTGGTTCATCTCGTTGTAGATGACGACCGTGTCGGCCGTCTGGAAGAGCTGGAAGTTGTTGTTGTAGCCGCCCGGGGTCATCGGGGGCCCCGAGTTGAACCCGGTGATGCAGCGCACCTGCAGGCCGTTCGGACCCAGGTCCTCGACCCATCCCCCGGGGGTCGGCTCGTGCGCGCCGGTGTTCGCCCGCGCCTCGGCCATCGCCGCCCGCGCCGCCTCCGCCTCGGGCGTCAGGGCGGGAATGCGCCCGTCCGGCGGGTCGACGACCAGCGACGTCCGCCGCGTCGCGATGACCGACGTCCCCCGGTCGAACCAGAAGTTGTTGTACGACCCCGGCGCCCCGTCGACTCCCCGGTCCACGTTCCCGCTCGGGTCAACCTCGGTGCGCTGCGCCGGCCGGCTCGCAAGGGCCTCGTTGCGGGCCGCCGCCGCCTCGTCGCGCTCGGCCGCTTCCTCCTCCGTCAGGAACTCCTGGTCCGCGAGATCCCGCGGCCGCTCCATCGGCGTGATCGTCCGGAAGTCCCACACGCCCTGCAGGTCCGGCGCCCCCCAGGCCGTCCGCGGCGCGTCCTGCGCGCCCGCCGGCGCCGGCGCCGCGAACGCCGTCAACACCAGAACCGCCGCCGCGCCCGCAACAAGGCCACGTGTCATGAGAACTCTCCCCTACTCGGTCACGCCCGCACTTCGACCCACACATGATATCCCCACCGGCCCACTGGCGGAGGGTACGCAGCCATGCGTCGGCCGAACCCGGCGGGTGCAGGACGGGCGCCCGCCCCGCAACCCATCCACGCGCCGCTTATTCGTCTAGGCCGAACGTGTAGACGGTGTTCCCCACCGACATCGTGACGTACTGGGCGCCGTCGACCGCGTAGGTCATCGGGTTGGCGTTGACGGGCCCGCCGAGGGGGACGTGCCAGAGCTCCTCGCCGGTATCGGCGTCGAGGGCGAAGAAGTAGCCGTCGACGGTGGCGCTGAACACGAGGTCGCCGGCCGTGGTCAGGACGCCCGAGCGGGCGCGCGGCTGCATCTCGAACTCCCAGCGGACGTCGCCGGTGGCGGGCTCGATGGCGCGGATGGCGCTGCGGTAGTTGTCCATCGGCTGCGGCGACTGCACGCCGCCCGCGGTGTAGCGCTCGCCCTCGACGTAGTCCTCGTCGCGCAGGAAGAACTGGCCCTCGCCATCGAACGCGTTGACGTAGAGGAGCCCGGTGCGGGGGCTGAACGCCGGCGACCACCAGTTGGTTGCGCCGCCGGCGGTCGGGGCCACCACCGTGCCGTCGGCCGACGGGAACATGCCGGGCACCCGGATGGGGCGGCCGGTCGAGTCGAGCCCCTCCGCCCAGGTCTGCAACGCGAACGGCTTGCCGACCAGGAACTCGCCGGTCTCGCGGTCGAGCGTGTAGTAGAAGCCGTTGCGGTTCGCCCACAGCATCGCCTGCCGCGGCTCGCCGTCCATCTCGATGTCGGCGAGCACCGGAATCTGGATGGCGTCCCAGTCGTGGACGTCGTGGGGGGTGAACTGGAAGTACCACGACATCTCGCCGGTGTCGCCGTCGAGGGCGAGCACCGAGTCGGCGTAGAGGTTGTCGCCCAGCCGCACCTCGCTGCCGTAGTCGGGGCCGGGGTTGCCGGTGCCCCAGTAGACGAGGTTCAGCTCGGGATCGTACGACCCGGTGATCCACGTCGGCGACCCGCCGGTCCGCCACGAGTCGCCCAGCCACGTCCGGTTGTCGGGATGGTCGGGCCCCGGGATGGTGTAGGTGCGCCACTCGCGCTCGCCGCTCTCGGCGTCGTAGGCGTCGAGGAACCCGCGGATGCCGAACTCGCCCCCGGCGATGCCCGTCACCACCCGGTCCTTGACGATGAGCGGGGCCGCCGTCTTGCTGTAGCCGCCCCGGTAGTCGGCCACCTCGGCGTCCCAGACGACGTTGCCGCTGCGGGCGTCGATGGCCACGAGATGGGCGTCGAGGGTGCTCATGTAGAGGGTATCGCCGAGGATGGCGACGCCGCGGTTGTTGCGCCCGCAGCAGATGCGCAGGTCGTCCGGCAGGGGGTGCTCGTAGCGCCACCAGGGGCGTCCCGTGGTCGCGTCGACCGCGGTCAGGTTGCTGGGCGACTCGGTGATGAACATCACCCCGTCGACGACGAGGGGGGTGGTCTCGGTGCGGTCGAGCTGGCGGATGCTGTAGGCCCACTTCAGCTCGAGGTCGGCGACGTTCGACCGGTCGACCTGGTCGAGCCGGCTGAAGCGCTTGCTGTCGAGGGTGCCGCTGTACATCAGCCAGTTGTGCGGCTCGTCGGCGGCGTTGACGAGGCGCTCCCAGGTGACGGGCGCCAGCTGCGGCACGCCGCCGCCGTCGGCCGGCTCCTGGGCGCTCGCAAGGGTGGCAGAGGTGAACAGGGCGACAGCGGCGAAGAAGGCAACCCGCTTCATGGCTTGATGCTCCTCGGTTCCGGCGGCTCGGCTCGCCGCGCAATGATGCGATTCTAGATCGAGAGCAGCTTGGTCTGTCGTCATCCGACCAGGTGGTCGCCGCTCACGGCTACAGGAACCGCGGGTACCGCGGTGGCCAGCCGGTAGCGTCACCGCGGCTCGGCGAGGGCCGCCACGAACTCGCGCACGCGGCGGGCGTTGACGCCGAGGTCGCCGCCGCCTACGCGCGACAGCGAGCGGACGTCGACGCGGCTGCCGGTCCCGCCGTCGGCGGCGACGCGGACGACGACATCGTCGGGGAAACCGAACCAGAACGATCGGTCTGTCGCCTCGATGCGGAGGGCGGCGGCGTCGTCGGCCAGGAGCTCCCAGCCCATCTCGCCAACCACCACGCGGGCCCGGTCGAAGGCGTCGGCCGGGGCCACCGGCAGCATCGCCGGGCCGAGGTCGGGATAGGCGGCCCGCTGTTGCCCGGCGACGGCCGGGTCGTACTCGGTGCGGCCTGGCGTGTTCAGGGCCACCGCAGCGACGAACGCCGGCGGGTCGTCGGTGTCGGTGGTGATGTCGTGGATGGGCGGGACGCCCCCGCCCGAGAGCAGCGCCGCGAGGGGGAAGGCGCCCACGACGACGACGGCGGCGAGGGCGGCGACGGCCTCGCGGTCGCGCAGCCCCGTCCGCCGCACCATCCGCAGCACGAGGAGGAGGCCGCTCACGGCGGCCGCGAGGAAGCCGCCGGCCAGCAGCAGAAAGGCCAGCCCGAGCGGCGCGCCGACGCGGTAGCCGAGCGGCGCGAGAACGACGGCGGCGCTGCCCGCCGCCGCGACCCGCGCCGCCCAGGACTTCATCTTCACGGCGCCGCCATGCCCGTGTAGGTGAGCTTCTGCGCGCGGCGGCCGCGCTGGGCCTCGGCCGTGTAGAGGTTGCCGTCGCTGTCGGTGTCGAGGTGGTGCAGCGCCTGGAACTCGCCCGGCGCCGCGCCGTTGCTGCCGAAGGTGTCGAGCACCTCGAGGGTGGCCCGGTCGATGACGTGGATGTGCGAGTTGCCCTGGTCGGCCGAGTACATGAACCGCTGCTCCGCGTCGGGCGAGAAGGCGAGGCCCGCCACCGTCGAGGCGCTCTCGGCCCCCTCGTTGACGAAGCCCTGCGTGCGGTAGGTGCCGTCGAGGTCGAACACCTGCACCCGGCTGTTGCCGCGGTCGGCCACGTACACCAGCCCGTCGGCCGAGACCTCGATGCCGTGCACGATGCCGAACTGCGACGGCCCGCCGCGGGCGTCGGGCTCGCCGGTCCCCTCGGACGTGTCGAGCGGCTCGTTCGCGAAGGCGCCCCACATGCGCTTGTGCTCGCCTGTCTCGGCGTCGAACACGACGACGCGCCGGTTGCCGTAGCCGTCGGCCACGTACACCTCGCCCCCGTGCACGAACGACTCGGCCGGCCGCATCGGGTTCGCGGGATCGTCGTTGCCGCTGCTGCGGGCGCGCCCGCCGATCTGCAGCAGCAGCTCGCCCTCGGGCGTGAACTTCAGCAGCAGGTCGTCCGACACGGGGGCGGCGCTGTTGCCGCCGACCCACACGTTGCCGTCGGGGTCGACGTGGATGCCGTGCTCGTTGGCAGGCCAGTCGTAGCCCTCGGCGTCACCGCCCCAGGCGCGGACGAACGTCCCGTCCTTCTCGAACGCGATGACCGGCGGGGCCGGCGTCCCCTGGTCCTCGCCCACGGTGCGGGGCCGGTGCAGCACCCAGACGACGTCGTTCGAGTCGACCGTCACCGACGACACCTGGCCGGTCACCCAGTCGTTGGGCATGTTCGGCCACGACGCGTCGACCTCGAACTGCGGCACGCCGTCCTGCGCCCCCGAGGCGAGGACGGCCGGACCGTGTCCCGAGCCGGACAGCCCGATGGCGACCACCAGCGCGACGACCGACCACCCGGCGATGATTCTGCTGCGCATGTCTCCTCCTTCCGAGCGGCGGCCGGACCGCGGTCAGCGGGCGGCGCGGCCGACGTAGCCCTGGAATGTCCGCTCCACGAAATCGTCCACGCCCGGCACGAACAGGACCGCGAGGACGGTCACGACGAGCGCCCCCGCGACGCCCAGGTAGAAGTACTTCATGGGGTGCCCCGTGACGGCAGCCCGGAAATCGTCGCCCGCGGTTCCCATTTGCCAACCCCTCCAGAGTCCGTGCCGACACGCGGGGCGGACGCTTACCGCGGCGCCGCCTCGAACACCCACGAGTCCCCGGCCTCCACCCCGGCCCGGGTGAGCTGGGACGGGTACTTGGCCCGGATCGCGCCGGTGATGCCATCGAGGATGTCGCCCGACTCGATGCGCACGAGCTGCCGCTCGTAGCGCTTGCCGTCGATGCGGAGCACGGCGCGACCGTCCCGCTCGGCCTGGATCGGCCACTTCTTCCACATCCGGCCGACCATCGTGCCCATGTAGCCCGACCAGACGTAGAGCCTGCCGTCGTGCTCCTGGACCCAGATGAGCCGCGACCGCGGCGGGTCGAGCAGCTGCAGCTCGATGGTCGGGATGTCGGCGACGAAGCTCCAGTCCGGCTCGGGGCCGGCGTGCAGCTCGCCCGCCTCGAGGGGCCCGCCCGAGAACAGCCGGTTCGGCCCGTCGGCGAAGCGTTGCTTCACGGCCGCGGTGAGGACCGCGGTCAACGGGATGAGCAGCACGCAGACGACGACGATCAGCGCTCGGATGGCAGCTTGTCGCATGGTGCGCCCAGTCTACCACCGGCGGGCGTCGAGCCCCGCGGGTGGCTGCGTTGGCTCAGGCGCCCCTGCGCGCCTGTGGCCGTGAGTCCAGCAGCGGGGGCGGGCGGGCCGCAACAGCAGCCGATCCTCGACGCGCCAACCCACTACGCACACGCTGGCTGGACGTCGCCGGAGCGTCGGGCCTGGCGTCGCGCGGGGACTTCCAGCGCGACACCCTCCGGAAGCCGGCGATCGGCCGCTCAGCCGCCCGTCCCGGCCTCCGCGGCCCGCTTCACCGGGCTGGAGAACCACCACCGGTGGCCTTCCGGGTCGCGGGCGCCGTACTCGCGCAGCCCGTACGGCATGTCCTGCGGCTCGCCGTCGATGCTCGCGCCGGCCGCGCGGGCCCGCGCGTAGTGCGCGTCGACGTCATCTACCCGCACCCCGAGGCCGCCGCTCGCGGACGCCTGCGACCGCGGCGGCTCCAGGCCATGCTCCGCGGCGGCGCGGTGCAGCCATACGGTCGTATCGCCGGCGCGCACCTCGGCGTGCACGACGCGCTGGTCGTCGGCCCGCTCGACGCCCCCGGAGGTGAACCCGAAGGCCTCGACGAGGAAGTCATGTGCCGCCTGGAGGTCGTCATAGACGAGCAAGGGGTTGATTCCGTCGATTCTCGGCATTTCGCCTCCGACCGGGCGTGTGGCTGCACGGTGTTGCAGCCCGTCCGGGCCGGCCGTTCGCCGGCCGGGCCTGTTTCCTAGTCTCGCGAGTGTACTGTGTGTCGAGCCTGCGCCCGAATCCGCTGGCTCGCCGGGCGACATTCGGGTATAACCGTCGGCATGCTCTTGCGGACCATCGTCGTTGCGACCTGCGGCTTCGTGCTGGCGCTGGCCGCGCCCGCCGCCCATGCCCAGGTGGGCGGCAATCTCGCCGCCGGGCCGCCGCTCGACATTCACCTGGAGATCGCGTCGGGCCCGGACGGCCCGGTGCTGTCGACGGCCGAGATCGAGCTGGTCACGGGCGAGTACTACCGCCTGAACGTCACGAGCGACGGCGCCGAGCCGTGGCGGCTCGTGGTCGACGACCTACTGCGCAGCTCGCACCTGCGCCTCGTCACCATCAACGGCATCGAGGTGCACCTGCAGGCGATGGCGTTCCGGGCCATCGAGTTCGACGTCGGCGGAACGGCCCAGTTCAGCTTCACGCCCATCCGGACCGGCGCGTTCGGTTTCATGGTGGGCGACGTCCCCTCGGTCCAGCGCCGGCGCGCGGACGGCGGCAGGACCGTGACGGGAACCTTCACGGTCAGATAGCCACTCGTGCCGGCAGGATGAATCAGGAAGAGCCAGCGCCGCTGCGCCGACGGGCGATACGGGACGCTGGCCGAATCAACAACCGGCGGGCCATCATCGAGACAGGCTCTGTCACCGGGGTCCGCCCGAGGCGGTGGCCGCGTTCGAGCAGGCGTTGGCGGAGACCCGGGCGACGGCGGACCACGGCGTAGCGATGCCGACGATAGCTGGCTGGAATCGACCGACCTGATCTCTTCACCACGCGGACGAACGAAACGGATATGCTGAGACGATGTTGGCCAAGTCCGAGATCCAGAGAGAGGCTCTGAACCTGCCGGCACGGGAGCGCATCGAACTCGTCGTCGAGCTCTGGGACAGCCTGGAGCCGGGTGAGATTCCGGTTCCCGACTGGCAGCGCGGCCTGATTCGCGACCGCCTCGCGGCGCTGGAGGATGTCCCACCCGAGGATCGTTCCGTGCCCTGGGAAACGGTCCGCAAGCGCTCCTTCTCCGACCGGAAGTGACTCTGCCCGTCCGGCTGACCTCTGCCGCGGTGCAGGATCTGGCGCTCACCGAGCGGTGGTATCTCGACGAAGCGCCGCACGTACTGGCGTCGTTCGAGAAGGAGATCGACAGCGCCTTCTACCGGATCTCGGAACGACCTGAGTCATACCCGAGCGTGGAGTCGACCGTCCGCCGTGCTCTGGTGCGGAAGTTCCCGCTCTCCGTCTTCTACCGGATCCTTCCCGAATGGATCGAGGTCGTCGCCGTCTTGCACCACTCCCGAGACCCGAGGACGTGGCGACGGCGCGTCTGAGTCGACTGACGGGCTTGGCCCTTCGCGACCAGTTCCTTGCGACTCACAGTCCCGCCGCGCGGACGCTGTAGTTCTCGTTCCGCCACATCAGCATCCGGCCGTCGGGCATCTCCTCGAAGGCGAACTCCTCGCCCAGGTCGCCGTTGCCGCGCACGCGGCGGAAGGTGCCGTCCTCGACGTGGCGGAGCCGGGTCAGGGCGCTCAGCGGGTTGTCGGTGGGGAGCGCCAGCACGTGCAGATCGCCCTCCCAGACGAGCACCGCGCTCTCTCCCCCGAGAGGTCGCTCGTAGGTACCGGTGAAGCGCTCGAGGGTCTCTCGTGCCACCGCTCCGCCCTCCGTGCTGGCGGGGGCCTCGCCGGCGGGAGCATCGCCGTCCGACTTCCCGGCCGCGCCGAGCAGAGCGGGCGCGACGATGTCGTAGGCCGTCTGCGCGAACCGGCGGGAGTTGACGCCCTGGCCGTTGGTCATGAACGCGGTGGCGACCTCGTCCTGCGGGCGCAGCAGCAGATGGCTGCGGTAGCCCGGGCACGAGCCGCCGTGGCCCACGAAGGTGTCGCCGTCCGACTTCCACACCGAGAAGCCCAGCCCGTAGGTGGTCTCGCCGTCGGGCTCGAGCCAGTGCACCCGGTGCATCTCGCGCAGCGTGTTGCGGTCGAGCAGGGCGTCGTCGCCGTCGAGCACGCGGAACTGCCACGAGGCGAAGCGCGCCAGGTCCTCCACCGTCGAGATGAACCCGGCCGCGGGGCTGATGCCGCGCACCTGGTAGTCGGGCACCAGCTTGCGCTCGCCGTCGCGCCCCCGCGCGGTGTAGCCGCTCGCGAGCCGGTTGCCCCGGAAGCGGTCCTCGTGGTCGGTGAAGGTGCTCGTCATCCCCAGCGGGTCGAGGACGTTGGCGCGAACGTAGTCGTCGTAGGTTTGCCCCGACGCCGCCGCCACGATCTCGCCCGCCAGGGTGAGCCCCAGGTTCGAGTACTGGTAGTAGGTGCGCGGGGGATACAGCATCGACTGGGTGGACAGCCTGCCGACGATCTCCTCGTGGGTCGGGAAGGGATAGTCGGGGCCGGTCCAGTACGGCGCCTTCGCCTCGCGCGGGAGCCCCGAGGTGTGGGTGAGCAGCCCCTCGACGGTGACCGGCCCCGCCTCCGCGTAGTCGTCCTGGATCTCGTACCAGTCCAGGTGCTTCGCCAACGGGTCGTCGAGGGCGACCTTGCCCTGGTCGCGCAGCTGCAGCACGCCGACCGCGGTGAAGAGCTTCGAGATGGAGCAGATGGAGTACATCGTCGCCGCCGTCGCGGGCTCCTGCCGCTCGACGTGCGCGTACCCGTATCCCTTCGCCCACACGAGCTCCTGGTCGTGCACCACCGAGAGGGAGGCGCCGGGAATGCCGCCGTAGGCCTGCGCCGCGTCCATCCAGGTGTCGAGCAGATGAAGGGCGTCGGCGACGCCGGGGTCATCCGCGAGCGACTGTTGCGCGTGGAGCGCAGGCGCCGGAAGCAGCAAGAGCGCGAGCGCCGCCATGCCGGCGGCGATACGGGACGCTGGCCGAAGCAGGATATGGGTGGTCTTCATCGGAGTGCTCCTGAGCTGGATCGAAGACTGACGGTCGCTGTGCAGGGCATGGGCTCGGGTGCCCGAACCGTGCGAGTCTGCAGTGTAGTGCGGGGTCTCCGATGCGACAACCCGCGCGCCGTCATCAGGCCACGTTCCGTCATCGGGGTCGCTCAAGGACAGTGACCGGCGCTGATGCCTTGGGAAGCCGTCCGCAAGCGCCTCTTCTCCGACCGGCCGTGACCCCTGCTCTAGCCGCGTTTCCCGAAGGCGATGTTCCAGGCGCGCGAGGTGCTCACCGTGAACCCGGAGACCGCGCCCGCGTCGTCGCGGCGGAAGGTGAAGGACCAGCCCCGGGCGTAGAAGCCGTCGGCGAACGTCGGCGCGAGCGGAATGCGGCCCAGCTTGCGGTTCCACAGGACGAGGCGGCCGGCCTCCACCCGGAAGGTGTACCCCACGGCGAGGTCGTCGCTGTAATACGACCCGGCGTAGGCCGCGAGTGCCTCCGCCGAGGGGCTGACGGGCACCGCACGGCTGTAGACGGGGCGGGCCGAACCACCGACACGGAGAGTCGGCGGCCGGTCGCCGCCGCCGCCGGGGGTGAAGGTCACCTCGGTCGTCCCGCCGAGAAGGAACCGGCCCCCGCCCGCCGGGTGCAACGACTGCTCCGCGCCGGCCCCCAGCAGGAGGAGATCGTCGCCGCGGGCGAGGACCCTCAACGGCACGTCGTTCCCCGGACGGAGGTAGTAGCCGGCCAGGCTGGCAGGATCGGCCGTCCGACCGCCTGTCTCGCCGCGTCCGGCCGCCGCCGCGCGGGGGCGCGGCGGCGCAGACCGCCCGCTCGCCTCCCGCGCTGGGCCGGCCGCGCCGGGCGGCGGCGGCAGGAACACGTCGGCGACATCGCGCGCCAGACGTCCCGGGGCGGCGCGGTCGGTGTTGCAGAGCACCGCGACCGCGAGGTCCTCGCCGGGAAAGCGGAGAAACTCGCTGCGGTAGGCGGCGTCGGTGCCGCCGTGACCGATGGTGGGCCGCCCGCGGTGGGTCCCGTGCGCCAGCCCGAACGCGTACGAGAGGCGCGCGCCGTCGTCGAGCGCGCCGCGCGCCTGAAGCTGCCGCAGCCCGTCGGGGCCGCCGATCTCCCCGCTGATGAAGTTGCCGTTCCAGTGGGCGAGGTCCTCGACCGTCGTGAACAAGCTGCTGGCGCCGACGATGGCGAAGTCGGGGATGCTGAGCCGGTAGCGGCCGGAAGCGCCGCGCGCACGCGCATAGGCGTACGCGCGGTCGCGGACCAGCATGGTGTGATCGTCGCGGAACACGGTGCGCGTCATCCCGAGCGGCCCGAACAGCCGCGCGCTCGCGAACGCGCGCAGCGTCTGCCCCGACACCCGTTCGACGACCACCGCCAGCAGCGTGTAGCCCGAGTTGCTGTAGACGTAGTCGCTGCCGGGGGCGAAGTTGAGGGCGGTCTGGCGCGACAGCAGGTCGAGCACGTCCGACTGCCGGATGACGTCGCCGCCCCAACGCCAGCCGGCCATCTGCAGCATGGCCCACTGGTCGCGGATGCCGCTCGTGTGGTGGGCGAGATGCCGTAGCGTGATCGGCGCGCCGAAGTCGGGCAGCTCGGGGACGTGGCGCCGGATGTCGTCGTCCCACGACACCTCGCCCTCGGCCACCAGCAGCGCGACCGCCAGCGCGGTGAACTGTTTCGACACCGAGGCGACGTGAAACACCGTCGACGGCGTGATCGGGACGTCGTACTCGAGGTTGGCGGCGCCGTACCCCTTGGCGAACACCAGCTCGCCGCCCCGCATGACCGACACCGCGCAGCCCGGGGTGCGCGGTCCGGTCCACGACGCGAAGAGCGCGTCGACCCGCGGCCCCGGCCCGTCGCGCTGCGCGGTGCCCGGCAGCACCGCGGCGGCGAGCACGCCGATGGCCGCCACCGCGCCGATGGCGACCGGAAACCGCCAGGGCAGCGCCTTCATCGCGTGCAGGTTAGTCGACCCGCGCCGCCGCCGCAACAGCCTGCCCTCCCCCTACTCCACATCGATGCGTATCCGGCAGTGGGTGCTCGGTCCGAATCCCGCGGCATCGTTCATGGCGTGCACGCGCACCCTGTCGTGGAACCCCCGCGAGGCGAACACATAGTCGTACTGGAATCCGCTGACGATGCCCTCGTCGAGCATGCGGCGCCGCTGCTGGCCGGCAAGGCAGGTGGGCACGTTCCTCGTGTCCTTCGGCAAGCCATGCGGGAGCGGATCCGCCTGCCTGTCGGCATCCGGCCACTGGGGTCCCATGAGCTCCAGACCCAGCGCCTGCATCCTGTCGAAGATGGTCCGTGCGCGGGCGGGATACTCCATTCTGCTGTTGTCCGCCGCCCCGTGGATCGTGCCGAGGTCGCCAGCCGCCAGCAGGCGGTGCGACGAGGGATTGGTGTGGGTGATGAACGCCGAGAGGTCAGAAACGATCATGCCGTCGAGGCAGGCCACCGACTGGTTGTACGCTATTGGGTGACGTGACGGATGGCGGCTCGCTGTCCGGATTCCTGCGACGGAAGGTCACGACCCTGCGCGACGGCGGTACGGGAAGCCCGCAGGCGACGTTCGACGTGAAGCTGCGCCGGCTGGTCGGGGAGCTGCAAGCGCAGCAGGCCCAAGGTGCGCGGCCCGACGCCGCCAGCGCCACGAAAGGCGCTGGCCGACACCATCGAGGCCGGGGAACGATGGCTCGTGTACGCGCCTACCGCGCCGCCGAGGCCGGCGCGAGGGCGAGCGCCGCGCCGAGGGCAGCGAGACGATCCGCGCCCTGCCTCGCCCGGGTCACCGTTGCGCGTCGCCACCCGCCTCGTCCAGTCGCACGAAATGACGAGGCGGAAAGCCGGTCAGGAGGAGGAACGCGAGGGGTCGTGGGTATTCGCTCGCGACCCGCGCATACTCTCCGCCCGTCACCGGAACCGCCCTATAGTCTCGCGTCGCGCCGTCGCGCGTCACCTGCACCCCGGGATTCGCCAGGGCGCGACGGTACCAGGTGCGGGGCCAGTGATTGACCGCCACGTAGAGTCGCCCTTCGCTGTGCAGTGACTGGAGCACCCGGCCGATGTCGGCGCCGTCCTCGTTCACCGTGGTCAACACCAGCGTGTCGCCCGCCTCGGGCTGGAAGTAGCCGATCAGCGACTCGAAGGCTACGACGATCAGCACGTAGCTGACAAGCACGACGCCACCGATCTTGACGGCTCTCACGGCACACTCCCTTCGCGCGCTCGGGCCCGCGCGGCCGGCGCTGGCTCGCGACAGACGCGCGGCTACTGTACATCGATGCGTATCCTCGGCGACGCCGGGGGCATCCGCGACCCGTCGTTTGCGCGCCCGCTCGAACTTTTTGCTTGACAGCTTTTCACAGCCGGTTCGCGTGGTGTCCGGGACGCGACCAGGAATGCCCTCTGACGCCCCTCAGCGCCCGCAGGCTGCACGACCCCCGCCGGGAGACCGAAATCTGCCGCCCCACGGCCCGTTCGGGCCGCTGACGCGAGTACAAGCCGCTCGAAATCAACGGGTTACGATGGGACATGCACCCTGAAATCACACCCGACGTCCCTGCGCCCCCGCTGCATCCCGCAGACGCCATCGTGCCCGAGAGCGACCCACCCGCACCGCGGCCCTGGTGCCCCGACGGTCCCCAGGCAGAGGTCGTGGCGCTCGGCGACCGCATCGCCGAGCTCTCCGCCCGCATTCAGGCCGCCACCTGGGAGCTGCTGAGCCTCATACGACAGTTCGACGAGCGCAACGGATGGGCCGGCTGCACGTCGTGCGCCGAATGGCTGGGCTGGCGCACCGGGCTCGCGCCGGGCGCGGCCCGCGAGCACGTGCGGGTGGCGCGCGCCCTCGCCGACCTGCCGAACCTGAGCGACGCGATGCGGCGCGGCAGAGTCTCCTACTCGAAGATGCGGGCGGTCACTCGCGTGGCGACTCCCGAGACCGAGGGCGATCTGCTGAACGTGGCCCTGTCGGGCACCGCCGCGCACGTGGAGAAGATCGTGCGGGCGTGGCGGCGGGTGGACCGCCTGGCGGAGCAGGCCGAGGACCGGCGTCAACACGAGACGCGGTCGCTGCGGACGTGGGTGGACGAGGACGGGATGGTGGTGGTGCGGGGGCGGTTGTCGCCGGAGGTGGGTGCGGTCGTGCGGCGGGCGCTGGAGGCCGCCTGCGACCAGGCCCGCGGCGCGGACGCGCCGGCGGCGGCCGCGGACGGAGACGGCCTCCCCGGCGCAGAGGCCGGGGCGTCGTCGCTGGCCCAGCGGCAGGCGGATGCGCTGGGGGTGATTGCGGAGTGCGCCCTGTCCGGCGGCCTCGACCGGGGGACGGCGGGCGACCGGTATCAGGTGGTGGTTCACGTGGACGCGGAGGCGCTGACCGAAGCCCCGGACGTTCCCGCGGGAACGTCGCCGGCGGTATCGCTCGTACCCGAACGGCTTGGCGCCGGCCGCGAGGCACGCGCGGTGCCCACCCTGCGTGCGGACCGCGGCAGGCCGTCGCGCCGCTCGCCGGCACCGTGTCCGGGGCCGCCCTCGGCCGCCAGGGTCGGCGGCGGGCAGACGGTGCTGGCCGAGGCGGGGGGCATCCACATCTCGGCGGAGACGGCGCGGCGGCTGGCCTGCGACGCGTCGACGGTCGGGATGCAGCACGGCCCCGGCGGCGAGATCCTCGCCGTCGGCCGCCGCACGCGGACCATCTCGCCGGCCCTGCGCCGGGCACTGAACGCCCGCGACCGCCAGTGCCGGTTTCCGGGGTGCCGGAACGTCCGTGTCGATGCTCACCACATCAGGCACTGGGCCCACGGCGGCGCGACGGCGCTCGACAATCTGGTCCTGCTGTGCCGGCGGCACCACCGGGCCGTGCACGAGGAGGGGTTTCGCGTCACGCTGGATGCGGCCGGAGACGTGGAGTTCGTCCGGCCGGACGGCCGCCCGCTGCCGGAAGCGCCGGCGCCGCCGGACTGGACCGGTCGGCCGTTTGCGCCGGTGAGGGCGCGGCTCGACCGGGAGGGCGTCTCCATCGACCCCGACACCCTCACGCCCGACTGGGGCGGCGAGCGTCTGGACCTGGATTGGGTGATCCACCAGCTGTGGCGTCCGCGCCTGCAGGCGGAGGCGACCTACGAGCCGCAGGCGGCCGAACAGTCTCGACCGCGAGCGTCGGGATGGCAGTTTCCATGACAGCCCGGTGGGCCAGGCTTGCCCTGCCTACGCGACGATGGACCGGCACGCGACGCGGCGGCTGCGCCACACGCGAAGACGCCCGCGCCTGCCTCTCGTTCGTTGCCGATCGCGAGCGGCGACTGGCTGCGGTCGACGGACGGTGAAGCTGCTCGTCGACCGGAATCTCTCACCACGGCTCTGGCCGATAACCCACGGCACGCCCACGGGTGACGATCGCTTTCCGGCCAAAGGCGATCATCAAGTACCGTTGTGCGCAATACATGAGCGTCAAGGACCTCCCTGCCTCGGGCGACACCCACGAGTTCGTGACCTCCGAGGCACGAACCGGAACAGCGAGGTAACCTTCGCCGTCAGGTAGCCCTGACTCACCCAGATCAACGAGATGAGACCGACAGCGGTTCCTTCGGGCACGGATGGGACAACCGGCGAGGCCGCCGAGGCGCAGACCCGCGTAGCGGACACCATCGAGAAGCTCCTGCGGTCCATCGACCGACCGGGCGACTTCTGCGTCCACGGCCGGTTGTTGGCGGCCATGCCGCGGCTGCGGGTGAAGGGGGCGGGCGCATTGTCGTTCCCGGTTCCCGAAACCCAGATTCGAGCGCTGATAGCGGCGGCGGAGCCTGCGCCCTACGGCAAGGGAACCGAGACGGTCGTCGACAGGTCCGTGCGCAACTGCTGGCAGATCGGGCCCGAGCGCGTGCGCCTGGCCGGCGCCGCGTGGCCGGATACGTTCGCGGGCATCCTCGAGACGGCGGCAGTAGGCCTCGGCTGCGACCCCGACCGGGTCGACGCTCGACTCCACCGCCTGCTCATCTACGAACCGGGCGGCTTCTTCGCGCCCCACCGCGACACCGAGAAGGCCGACGGCATGATTGCCACCCTGTCGGCCTCGCTGCCCACGGCGGGCGCCGGCGGCGAGCTTGTCGTCCGCCACCGGGGCCGCGAGCGCACCCTCGACATGACCACCGGCGAACCGTCGGAGCTGACCTTCGCGGCGTTCTATGCCGACTGCACCCACGAAGTCAGGCCGGTGACCGAAGGCCACCGCGTGTCGCTCGTGTTCAACCTGTGTCTACGCCCCGGTGACGAGGAGTCGCCCCGGAAAGCCCCGGACTACACGGCACAGATCGATCAACTTGCGGAGCGGCTGACCGAGTGGAGGGCCCGGGGCGGGACCGACAAGCTGGTCTGGCTGCTCGATCACGAGTACAGCGAGGCCGGGCTGTCCTTCGGCGGGCTGAAGAACACCGACGCGGCGGTCGCGCGGGTTCTCACCCAGGCCGCGGAACGAGTCGAGTGCGAGGCGCTCGCGGCCGTCGTTCACATCGAGCAGTACGGCAGCGCAAACTACGACGCTGGGGACTGGGGCTGGGACGGCGAGGACGAAGATGGGTGGGAGATGGGCGAGGTCGTCGACAGCCGCGAATGGCTGGACGGCTGGGCGCGCGCCGACGGCCAGCGGCCGCCGTTGGGCGAGGTCGAGCTGCTTCCGGGGGAGCTGCTCCCGCGCGGCGCCCTCGACGATGCGACCCCCGACGAGCAGCGGGTGCAGGCGTCGGGCAACGAGGGGGTGAGCGTCGAGCGCACCTATCGCCGCGCCGCCCTCGTCCTGTGGCCCCGATCGAAGGCGCTGGAGATTGTGGCGCGGAGCGACATCGCGGGGGCCGTCGCCTGGGTCGCCGACGAGCTCGACCGGCTTCCCGACACAGGGGGCGGACGCGTCCGGGAACTCCTGAGCCGGCTGATCGACATCTGGCCCACCCGGCCCTACGACGAGGACGCGCAGGCCCGCGCCCTGATGCTGCGCCTGCTGCACGCGACCGGAGACGAGAATCGGGCCGCGCGCTTTCTGGTGAAGGTGGTTCTGAAGCGCTACGACGGCAGCGAGAACGAACCGTTGGCGCTCGTCGTGGACATGCTCGGACCGTCCGCCGCCCGCCGCTTCCTGACCGAGCTCGCGGCGGCGCATCTTCGGCGTCGGCCGACCGTTACGCTGGCGCTCGTCCGGTGCCTCGACGAGACGCGCGACGAGCCCTCGCGCGGGCCGTGGAACCGCGTGCTGCGGGCTGCCGTTCGCGCAATTCTGCGGACGTTGCCTGCGGCGCTGCCGCCAGGGCCGCGACGGCCTTTCTTCGAGCCGATGACCCAGGCGCCCGAACGGTTCGGGGTGGAGGCCGTCGACGATCTCTTCACCCTCGCCTTGCGCCGGGGCTCGACGGCCGAGGCCATGGCGGCGGCGAAGGCCGTCACCGGCCAGCTGAAGGTCGTCACGCCCGACCGGACGCTTCCCGCCGTCCTCGCCAGACTTCACGGCGAGGAGGGGGCGGCCGGCACCGGCGCCTTCGCGCGGCTGTGGCGCCACGCGGCGAACTTCCTCCTGGCGCGCAGCGCGAGACCTCCGGAGGAGCCGCGCGACTGGACCATCGGCGCCGACACAGGGTGCCGATGCGAGCACTGCCGGAGGCTTCGGGACTTCTGCAAGGATCCCGCCGCCCGCATCGCGAGGTTTCCGCTACGCAAGGACCTGCGCGCCCATCTGCACCAGGCCATCGACGGCCGCGGGCTGGACATCGAGCACGTGACCGAGCGACGCGGCAGACCGTTCACCCTCGTGTGCACCAAGACCCGCGCGAGCCACCGCCGGCGGCTCGCCGAGTACGCGGAGGACATCTCTTGCATGAGGGACCTGATCCGCTCGGCACCGAGCGGAGAGCAGGCTGCGCCCTGCGCACCTGACCTCGCCCGGCTGCACGAAGCGGTGACCGCCTCCGGGCGCGAATGAGGGGGGCTCTGTGTCCGCCGGCGACGCTGGCCGCGGCCCGCCGCAAGTCGCCCTGACAAACGTCGCCCGGCGGCTCGTCGCGGGCGACGCGCCGCAACCGTCGGCCGCCAGCCGGCCCACGCCGTTGAGGCAGCCGCCGGCCGGTTGTACGCTAGCGGGTGACGAGACCGGATGGCGGCTCCGTCTCCGGGTTCGTGCGACGGAGGTCATGACATGGCGCGACGGCGGTCGGGGAAGCGGGCAGGCGAGGCGGAGGCGACCCCGAACGGGGCCACCGTCGGCCATGAGGCCGAGCTGTGGGCGATGGCCGACGCCCTGCGGGGCTCGATGGACGCCGCCGAGTACAAGCACGTCGTGCTCGGCCTGATCTTCCTGAAGTACATCTCCGACGCCTTCCAGGAGCGCCATGCCGCGGTTCTGGCCGAGTTCGGGGAAGACGCCGCCGAGGACCGCGACGAGTACACCGCCGAGAACATCTTCTGGGTGCCGCCGGAGGCCCGTTGGACGCACCTGAAGGCTCAGGCGAGGCAGCCGACCGTCGGCCTGACCGTCGATCAGGCGATGGCCGCAATCGAGCGCGACAACCCCGCGCTCGAGGACGTGCTGCCGCGCGACTACGCCCGACCCGCGCTGGACAAGCGCCGGCTCGGGCAGCTGATCGACCTGATCAGCAACGTCCAGGTGGGCGACGAGGACGCCCGCTCGCGCGACGTGCTCGGCCGCGTCTACGAGTACTTCCTCTCGCAGTTCGCGAGCGCCGAGGGCAAGAAGGGCGGCGAGTTCTACACGCCGCGCTGCGTCGTCAAGGTGCTGGTGGAGATGCTCGAGCCGTACCGCGGCCGGGTCTACGACCCCTGCTGCGGCTCGTCGGGCATGTTCGTGCAGTCGATCGAGTTCATCCGCGCCCACGCCAGCGGCAACGGGAACGGCGGCAAGGCGCGTGGCGACATCAGCATCTACGGCCAGGAGTCGAACTACACGACGTGGCGGCTCGCGAAGATGAACCTCGCCATCCGCGGCATCGAGGGGCAGATCGGCCACGGCGACAGCTTCCACAACGACCGGCACCCGGACCTGAAGGCCGACTTCATCCTCGCCAACCCCCCGTTCAACGTGTCGGACTGGGGCGGCGAGCGTCTGGCCGACGACAAGCGCTGGCGCTACGGGGCGCCGCCGAAGGGCAACGCCAACTTCGCCTGGGTGCAGCACATGGTGCACCACCTCGCACCGGCCGGCGTGGCGGGGTTCGTGCTCGCCAACGGGTCGATGTCGTCGAGCCAGTCGGGGGAGGGCGAGATTCGGAAGAACCTGATCGAGGCCGATCTCGTCGACTGCATGGTCGCCCTGCCGGGGCAGCTCTTCTACTCGACCCAGATTCCCGCCTGTCTCTGGTTCCTGGCCCGCCGCCGGCCGCGCCGCGGCGAGGTGCTGTTCATCGACGCCCGCAGGCTCGGACGGATGGTCGACCGCACCCACCGCGAGCTGACCGACGACGACGTCGCCCGCATCGCCGGCGCCTACCACGCCTGGCGCGACGACGCGGACGTCTACGAAGACCTCGCCGGCTTCTGCAAGAGCGCCCCGCTCGACGAGGTGCGCCGGCACGGGCACGTGTTGACGCCGGGGCGCTACGTCGGCGCGGAGCCGCAGCCGGACGACGGAGAGCCGTTCGAGGAGAAGATGCGGCGGCTGGTCGGGGATCTGCAGGCGCAGCAGGCCGAGGGGGCGCGGCTGGACGCGGCCATCGCCGAGAACCTGAAGATGCTGGGGTTCCGAGGCGACGAGTGAGGAAGCACGGAGCAACCCATGGAGTACGCCATCGTCATCGAACAGACACCGCGGAACTTCTCCGCCTTCGCGCCGGACCTGCCCGGCTGCGTCGCAACGGGCGCCACCCGGGACGACGTGATCGCCGAGATGCGTGCGGCCATCGCCTTCCACATCGAGAGCCTGCGGGAACACCGCGAACCCGTGCCGGCGCCGCGCTGCACCACCGCCGTCGTGGCCGTGTCTGCCGCGGGTTGACACGCCCATCTGGAGGCGCTGTCGCTTGCCGTCCCGCAAGGAGGACCGATGACCGTCGACCAACTGATCGAGGTACTCCGGACCCACCCCGGCGACCTGCGGGTTGTCGTCAACGGGTACGAGGGAGGTTTCGACGATCTCTCGCCCGACCAGCTCTCCCTCGTGCGCATCGCCCTGAACACCAGCGTCGAGGACTGGCAGGGACAACACGGAGAGACGGACGAGAGCCCGCCGCACGCCGCATCAACGGTCACGACCGTCGATGCTCTCGTACTGCGCCGCGTGTCCAATTGACTTCCGCAGCGCGCAAAAGGGACGATGATCGACTACAGCAAGCTCCGGTCCTCACTGAAGCGTCTCGAGGAGCAGCACGCGAACTACCGGCAGGGAAACCCCGCGCTCTCCGACCTTGACCGCGAGGGCATCGCCGAGTCCGTCATTCAGCGTTTCGAGACGTGCTACGACTGCCTGTGGAAGGTGCTGAAGCGATACCTGACCGAGGAGTTGGGTCTCGCCGAGACGCCCAACAGCCCCAGACACATCTTCAGACTAGCGAACGAGAACGCTCTCTTCGACGCGCCCGTGGAACAGTGGTTCCGATACCTCCGTGCGCGCATCGATACGTCCCACGACTACGATGGCGAGAAGGCCAACGCCTGCCTCGCGCTGATCCCCGACTTCATCGACGACGCCATCGCCCTCTATCGGGCCGTGAGTGGTGAGCCGTGGGGGTAGACGCAACCATCGACATCACGCCCGAGGATCGCCAAACGGTCCTGGCGTTGCTGCAACGGCACCTGCCGGGCACCGCCGCCTGGGTCTACGGCTCGCGCGCCAGGTGGACGTCCACGCCGACGTCCGACCTCGACCTCGTCGTCTTCGCGACGCCGGAGCAGCAGCCGCAGGTCGGCGACTTGCGCGAGGCTTTCGAGGAAAGCAACCTGCCGTTTCGGGTGGACCTCTTCGTGTGGGACGATGTGCCGGAGTCGTTCCGGCAGCGTATTGAAGCAGACGGGGCGCCATTAGTGGGCCAAGAGGCGGGCCATGGCCGCACCGTACGGCTCGCAGCAACAGTACGACGTGATCCTGACGGATGGTGTATTCGGCGGTTCGAGGAACTGCTGGACGAACCTGTGCGGAACGGGATCTACAAGAGCAAGGAACATCACGGCCACGGTGTGAAGATGGTCAACATGGGCGAGCTCTTCGCCCACCCAAGGCTCCGCGCCGTGCCGATGAGGAGGGTGGGACTGTCGGAATCCGAGATCGAGCGTTTCTCCATTACGCGAGGTGACCTTCTCTTCGCGCGGCGCTCCCTGGTCGCTGAGGGAGCGGGGAAGTGCTCTGTCGTGCTCGATGTAGACGAGCCGACGGCATTCGAGTCTTCGATAATCCGCGCCCGGCCGGCCGCGGCCACATCGGATCCCTTGTACCTGTACTATTTCTTTTGCTCGCCGCAGGGGTTGCATCGCCTTGACACAATTCGTCGTCAAGTTGCGGTCGCCGGAATCACGGGAAGAGACCTTTCCGGACTTGAGATTCCCGCGCCGCCGCTCTCCGAACAACGCGCCATCGGGCACGTCCTCGGCACGCTGGACGACAAGATCGAGATGAACCGTCGGATGAACGCAACGCTGGAGACGATGGCGCGGGCGCTGTTTCGCTCCTGGTTCGTCGATTTCGACCCGGTGCGAGCCAAGATGGAAGGCCGCGACACCGGGCTACCGAAGGAGATCGCCGACCTGTTCCCGAACAGGCTGGTGAACTCCGAGGTGGGCGAGATGCCGGCCGGCTGGCCGTTGGTGCCGCTACCCGAGTTGATGGACGTCAACCCGTCGAGGCCATTGCAAAAGGCGGACGTCGCACCGTATCTCGACATGGCCAACATGCCGACACTTGGTCATACACCCGATTCCGTCGTCCGGCGGTCGTTCGGCTCCGGGATGCGGTTCGCCAACGGGGACACGCTGGTGGCGCGGATTACGCCATGTCTGGAGAACGGAAAAACAGCCTACGTTGACTTCCTGCAAGACGACGAGATCGGGTGGGGATCGACAGAGTACATCGTCATGAAGCCCAGGAGTCCACTGCCGAGCGAATTCGCATACCTCTTGGCGCGTACCGCCCGATTCCGGGAGTTCGCGATCCGGAACATGAGTGGGACGAGCGGGCGTCAGCGTGTGTCGGCTTCGGCGCTATCTGGGTTCTCGATGCCGTCACCGCCCGAGGCGATCGGCGTGGAGTTCGGGCACGCCGCCCAGTTGCTGCTTGGGCGAGCGCGGGCGGCCGTAGACGAGCGCTGCGTCCTGGCGAACTGTCGCGACGCATTGCTGCCAAAGTTGATCTCCGGAGAGATGCGAGTGCGCGACGCCGAGAGGCTCGTCGGAGCAATCGCATGACGGCAACGCTGCTCGGCGATCCCGACCTCATGGAGCGATCGCGGAGCGGAGACATCTGATGCGAGTCAGCATTCGCGACCGGGGTGCGCTGTCGGCGGTTTCGCCGGCGGCGCTGTCGGCGTACGCCCGCGCGGCCGGTTGGCGCCGGCACGAGCCGTATCGCCAGCACTCGGACGTCTACGTCGGTGAGTCGCGCCCGGAGATCATCGTTCCGCGCACGGAGCGCCTGGGCGACTACGCGAGCGTCGTCGCGACGCTGATCGACACGTTCGCCGGTGTCACGGGGCAGGACGAGTTGAGCGTCTATCGCTCGTTGGCGACGGCGGACCGGGACGTGGTCCGCATCCGCGCCGCGGAGAGCGACAACGGCAGCGTGACGTTGAACGACGGCGTGGACCTCATCGGCGGCACCCGCGACCTCGTCCTGTCGGCCGCGTGTTCACTGCGTGAGCCGCAGCCGGTCTACCGGGCCGGGGCGAACCGGGAGGCGGCGGATCTGCTGAAGCAGATGCGGCTTGGGCAGACGGACCAGGGCAGCTTCGTGGTGACGTTGCTGACGCCGGTCGTGCCGCCGCCGATGCCGGCGTTGTTCCCGGACCCGGATGATCGGAACGCGTCGATCGAACGCCGGATGACGCGGCGACTGGTCGAGGCCGTCACCGCGGCGCGTCAAGCGACGGAACGGGCGGCTGCCGGTGATGACTGCGCGTTCGAGGAGACGGTGGCCAGCGGCGTGAGCGCCAATCTGTGCGAGGCCCTGGTCCGGATCATCGAACCGTTCCCGACGCTGGACGTGGGCGTCTCGTGGGCCCGGACTCGGCCGGTTGCGGCACCGGGAACCGTCGCTCGTTTCGGCCGGGCGGATGCGGCCCTCCTGCGCGAGGCGGCGCGTTCGCTCCGCGAGCGGGCGCCCCGACCGGAAGTGCGGCTCCACGGCTTCGTGTGGCTCCTGAAGCGCGGAGAGGCCGAAGACGACGGGACGATCCGTCTCGCGACCGACATCGACGGGCAACGGCAGTCAGTCGTGGCGGTTCTGGAACAGGCGGACTACGAGCGAGCGGTTCAGGCTCACAAAGATCGCGCACTGGTCGTCCTGGCGGGCGATCTCGAACGCACAGGCCAGGGGTGGAGGATGCTGAATCCGCACGTTGAAGGCGTCATCCGCGACGACGGCCACGAATCGGGAGACCCTTGAGAGCCATGCCGCCGTCCGGCGTTTCGGAGTCCACCGTAGAGGCCGTCGCCCTCGATTGGCTGGCGTCGCTCGACTGGGCGGTCCTCCACGGACCGGACATCGCGCCGGACACGCCGGCGGCGGAACGCGCCGATTACGGCGAGGTGGTGCTGACAACCCGGTTGCGATCCGCCCTCGCCCGGCTCAATCCGGACCTGCCCGACGATGCGCTCGAAGACGCCCTGCGCCGCCTGACCCGGCCGGCGGGGGCGACGCTGGAGGCCCGGAACCGCGACTTCCACCGGATGCTCGTCGCCGGGGTGACGGTGGAGCACGTCGACGCGGAGGGCCGGGTCCGCGGCGCACAGGTCCGCGTGCTCGACTTCGGTGAACCGGCGAAGAACGACTGGCTCGCCGTCAACCAGTTCACCGTCGTCGAGAACAAGCACGAACGGCGGCCCGACATGGTGCTGTTCGTCAACGGACTGCCGCTCGCGGTCATCGAGCTGAAGAACCCCGCCGACGAGAACGCGACCATCTGGTCGGCCTTCCAGCAGCTTCAGACCTACACGGCGGAGATCCCGTCGCTGTTCACGTTCAACGCCGCGCTCGTCGTATCGGACGGGCTGGAAGCGCGCATCGGCGCGCTGACGGCCGGGCAGGAGTGGTTCAAACCGTGGCGCACGATTGCGGGCGAGACGCTGGCCGACCCGAGCCTGCCGCAGCTCCAGGTGCTGCTCGAGGGCGTCTTCAACCGGCGCCGGCTGCTGGCGCTGGTCCGCGACTTCATCGTGTTCGAGGACGACGGCAGCGGCGCCCTGGCCAAGAAGATGGCCGGGTACCACCAGTTCCACGCCGTGCAGACCGCCGTCGCCGAAACGCTGCGGGCAGCCGCGTTGCAGCAGGCGGTGGCCGACCGCGACCCGGCCGGCCGCTACGAGTCGCGCCGCCAGCCAGCCGGCGTCCGCGGCGACCGGCGAATCGGCGTGGTCTGGCACACCCAAGGGTCGGGCAAGAGCCTGACGATGGCGTTCTACGCCGGCCGCGTCATGCGCGACCTGACGATGGAGAATCCCACCGTCGTCGTGCTGACGGACCGCAACGATCTCGACGATCAACTGTTCACCACCTTCTCGCGCTGCGCCGACCTGCTCGGGCTGCCGCCGGTCCAGGCCGAGAGCCGCGCCGACCTGCGGGCGAAGCTCGCCGTCGAGTCGGGCGGCGTGGTGTTCACGACGATCCAGAAGTTCTTCCCCGATGCGCCCGCGTCCGGGGAGCGCGTGGGGGCTACCCCACCGAGGAAGCAGCCGCGCGACCAGCATCCGCTGCTGTCGAGCCGGCGCAACGTCGTGGTGGTCGCCGACGAGGCGCACCGCAGCCAGTACGACTTCATCGACGGCTACGCCCGCCACATGCGGGACGCGCTGCCCAACGCCTCGTTCATCGGCTTCACCGGGACGCCCATCGAGCTGGCCGACGCCAGCACCCGCGCCGTGTTCGGCGACCACATCAGCGTCTACGACATCCAGCGGGCGGTCGAGGACGGGGCGACGGTGCCGATCTACTACGAGAGCCGCCTGGCGAGCCTGACTCTCGACGAGACCGAGAAGCCGACGATCGATGCCGGCTTCGAGGAAGTGACCGAGGGGGAGGAGCTTGACCGCCGCGAGAAGCTGAAGACGAAGTGGGCGCAGCTCGAAGCGATCGTCGGCGCGGAGAAGCGCGTCGCGCTCGTCGCCCGCGACATCGTCGAGCACTTCGAGCGCCGCCAGGAGGCGATGGACGGCAAGGCGATGGTGGTCTGCATGAGCCGGCGGATCTGCATCGACCTCTACCGCGAACTCGTCCGCCTGCGCCCGGAATGGCGCGACGACGACGACAGCCGCGGCGCGCTGAAGGTCGTGATGACCGGCAAGGCGTCCGACCCGCCCGACTGGCAGCGGCACATCGGCAACAAGGCCCGTCGCGAGGCGCTGGCGAAACGGTTCCGCGACCCGGCCGACCCGCTCCGCATGGTGCTCGTGCGCGACATGTGGCTGACCGGCTTCGACGCCCCGAGCCTGCACACGATGTACGTGGACAAGCCGATGCGCGGCCACGGGCTGATGCAGGCCATCGCGCGGGTCAACCGGGTGTTCCGGGACAAGCCCGGCGGGCTGGTCGTCGACTACCTCGGCCTCGCCCACGAGCTGAAGCGGGCGCTCGCCACCTACACCGAGAGCGGCGGCACCGGCGAGACCGCGCTGGACAAGGAGCGAGCGGTCCGGGCCATGCTGGAGAAGTACGAGGTCTGCTGCGGCCTGTTCCACGGCTTCGACCGGTCCGCGTGGACGGACGGCTCGCCGGCCGAGCGGCTCCAGCTCCTGCCGGCGGCGATGGAGCATGTCCTCGCCCAGGAGGACGGCAAGGTCCGCTGCCTGCGGGCCGTGCCGCAGCTGTCGCAGGCCTTCGCGCTGGCGGTGCCGCATCCCGAGACCGTCCGCATCCGCGACGACGTGTCCCTGTTCCAGCACGTGCGGGCGGCGCTGTCGAAGCGGACAGGCCCTGAGGCCCGCTCCGACGAGGCGCTGGACCACGCGGTGCGGCAGATCGTCTCGCGGGCGTTGGCCTCGGACGGCGTGGTGGACATCTTCGCCGCGGCGGGGCTGAAGAAGCCGGACGTGTCGGTCCTGTCCGAGGAGTTCCTGGGTGAAGTCCGCGGCATGCAGCGGCGCAACCTCGCCGTCGAGCTGCTGGAGAAGCTGTTGAAGGCCGAGCTGGCGACCCGAAGGCGGAAGAACGTCGTGCAGGCGCGCTCGTTCGCCGAGATGCTGGAGCAGACGCTCCGCCGCTACCAGAACCGCGCGGTCGAGGCGGCGCAGGTGATCGAGGAACTGATCGGCCTCGCCCGCGAGATGCGTGACGCGAACGCCCGCGGCGAACGCCTTGGGCTATCGGACGACGAACTCGCGTTCTACGACGCCCTCGGCGTCAACGACAGCGCTGTGCACGTGCTCGGCCACGAGACCCTGCGCGACATCGCCCGCGAGCTGGTGGAAACCGTCCGGGGCAACATCACCATCGACTGGACGCTCCGCGAGAACGTCCGAGCCAACCTGCGCCGCCTCCTGAAGCGCGTGCTGCGCAAGCACGGCTACCCGCCGGACAAACAGGAATCCGCGACCCGAACCGTGCTGCAGCAGGCGGAGGTTCTGTCGGTCGCCTGGCCACCGTGATGAGCTGGCGCCATCCTTGCGCCCGACCCTCGCGATCCCTCCCGGCCACGTCATCTGCGTACCGCAGATCCCCAGCGCCCTTCTGATCGATAGGTTCGCCCTGACTCCCCGACGAGGCATACATGAACAAAGGTAGCAACGAACTCAGCCCGAGGGAAATGCAACAGTACGTGTGGTGTTACTTCGAACTGCATGCGAATCAGCGCATGTCCGTGTTCCGATTCTTCATCGGCCTGGCTACCTTTCTGACTGCCAGCCTGTTGACCGCCGCCGTGCAGCAGCACGATGTAGCGGGCGCCGTGTTGGGTGCGCTACTCGGACTTGTTTCCTTTGTTTTTTGGAGGCTCGACGAGCGTACTTGCTTCCTCATCAAGAGATCTGAACGCGCACTGGAGGAACTCGAGAAGGCCTTCCTCGGCCATGATGCAAAAAGTCCACGACGCCTGCAATTGTTCCGAGAGGAGAGGATAGCCACGAACACTGTGAAGGGAGTGCTCATGACGTACGCCCAGTGCCTGAAGGTGCTTTTCTTCACATTTGGTGCGACCGGAATCGCCATCGGGGCATATTCTCTGTGTAGGAGCATGAGCTGACTGTGGTCACTATCCACCCCTTGCAACTGAGATCGCGTCAGCCGCCGCGGTTCCTGACACCGCCGCCACCGCGCCCGTCAGTACATATACGCAGATACCTCGCGCCCGAATGACCGGCCGCAGGTCGTCGAGCCACTCGCACGCCCACGTCAACATGCATGGTCGCCAGACTCCACGCCGCCGCCGTTCGCGAGCTTCGCCATGAGCGTACTACCGTGGTGCGTCCGGCAAGATACCGACGTCGTGACTTTGTGGACACCTCGGAGCGCGCTCTGCCAAGCGCTCCAACGCTTCGGGCAGTGGGTTCAGAATAGTCTTTCGCGCTCGGCACCGAGGCGAGAACTCCCGTCCGCAAGAGTCACAGACATGGCTGCGGCTGGGCACGAACCCCGACTCGCCAACACAGAACTTGGGGGTTTCGCACGACGGACAAATGGCAGACAGAATTCGGCCACGAAGATGCGGGAGTGCAGCCTGCGCCATCCATATGCGAACCACTACAGGATCCAGCCAAAGTCCGTCGACAACCACTCGCGAAAAGGTCTCGTCGACTACGGGCTGCGCGTCATCGATACTAGCGAATGCATGAACGTGAACGCCCTCTTCCTCAGCAAGCCCGCTCGTCCACACGAATGCGGGATTGGAACCCCAAATCTGAATGCCTCCCGGGTAGGCCGCCTGACGAATATCGATCGCGCGACCCGCCGGTTTCGCCGCCCTCTCTGGCACACCGAGCGCAGCGCGAACGGCCTCCGTCGGGTTTCCAATGCCGCGCTCGTGATCTCGGAAGTACCGCCCACACCCGGCGCAAAGATGGCGTTGATGTGGATGAACACTAAACCAATCTCTATCCAGATGAGAGAAGCCACAGTACGGACACGCAATTAGCTTCGTTGTATATCCGAATACCGAGCTAACCATGTAGTAAATCGCGTCCAGTTCGGTAACGAGTGTTCCGTCACTAGGCAACGCGGCCGCAAAGATTCGTACCGCACGGAACGTATCGTCGAGAACCTTCTCGCCGCCAAGCGTCTCCCGAGCGTGAACGTGGATCCCACGGTCCAGTGGCTGAACGGTCGTATCGTAGACAGGAGGCACCGCGCCCCACAGCGCAACTCCACCACAGTAGCGGTCAAGATGAAGGTCCAATGTTTCGCGTGCGGTGATCAACGGAATGTGGGCTCCGCGACACGTTGTCGAGCGGCGACCATACTTCGCCGTGGCGTCGGCTCTATGGGTTAGGCACCAATACCTAGTTCCGCCGTCGCGCCGCCTTCCCACCGCCACAACTTCGCAGAACGCGGCGTCGAGTTCACCGTCCTCGCACCCATCGAACAGACTTGGTTGCCGGTGGGAGTTAGCAAAGCGCCGTGTCTGACGTATTACCGGAGGCTGCGACTTCATTCGATGTCCTCTTTGCCCCGACCTTGGACCTAGTGAGCCGTCCGCGAGAAAACTCCCCTATGCCCCCGGGCCGTTCTAGCGGGCGACGCCGGGCGCGATTCGAAACCGGACGGCAAAGCTTAGCTCCAAGACAGTCCACTAGTTAGAGATGTCGCGCTTGATGCGCGCGAGCCAATCACGAAGGTGTAGCACCTGCGCCTCTGTCAAGTCAGACCCCCAGCGACCAACCACTCGTATAGGAGATTCTCCCTTCTTTCGCAGGATTTCCTGCAGAGCGTCAAGCGTTTCCGCACGCCCCTGAGCAATCTCCGGAGAGGTTTGGAGGACGATTGGGTTCTTTCCCAAGAGGTAGTTCTTGATTCTCGAAGAGAAGGACGTGTGATCGTCCAGCTCGTGTTGCTCCCCGCGAGCATCCACAATAATGTTTCCAGTGAGTTGGCCATCCGCGCGTCGTCGCAAGCGGTGTTGCGGAAACCGCTCGTATGCTTCGAGCGCATTCATCCTGGCTTCAATCTCGAATCCGCCCATTACGAATTGCTCCGCGCCCGGTACTTTGCCGGATATGACAAAAATATGGTCATCTTCCGACAGTCGGCGTCGGAGGCCCGGACGACATGCACCCAGCGTCGGTTTCGGGCCCAAGTAGGGGTCCTTGACGTGCTTGCCTAGTTGCGGATCGTAGCCTGTGCGCGTAATGAAGATCTTGCCTACCATGAATCTACGCCTCGTCGGTGAACTTCCACGAGAGCTTTTGCTTTAGCGCATTTCCTTGGTGTCGCGCTAGGATCCCCTCGTACTGCAAACGGCCGACTACGATACCTGGTCCCACCCCGAGCGTCTCCGCAAAACTGTGAATGGAGTCGTTGGTGAAGGATTGACGGCGCACGAACTCACCGAGGAGCTTAGGTGGAATGAGTGCGTCTGCCGCGAATTGATTCGCCTCCATCTCAAGCCGCTGCATTTCTGGATCAACAACACGATCGGCTAGATCATCTGCGGCGTTGTCTAGTACAAAGGCGTGTTTCTGGCGGTGCAGCAAGACATGAGCGACTTCGTGAAAAAACGTAAACCACATTTGGTCATCGGTCTTGTATCTGAGCGTTAAACCAATGAGAGCGCGCTTGTCACTAATCCAGCGGGCGCAGCCGCTGATCCCCGTACGCCGAAGTTCGGGCACCCAGACAACAGCCACGCCCGCAGCGGCACAGATCTGCTGCACAGGTTCCATCACCTCGTCGGCTCTGTTGCGCGTTAGACGGCGCAGGTCCCCTATGGAAGTCAGCAGTCGGTGCTCATCGAACGCCGCGACTTCCAAGCTGCTCGCGACTAGTTCCGTCTCACGGACCCAGGCCGCGATGGACTCCTCGCTAGTCTGGAACTTCCGGGTTTGCCTGTAGGTGACGCCAGCGCAGTCCCAGACAGACCTCCAACTGTCTGGTGAGGAGACGCCGAAAAAGCTCAGGAGCACGTCAGCCTCGGAGCGACCCGTTGGCAGCGAGAACTTCAGGCGCCGCATGTCTCGTAGAGGGAAACGCTGGGCCCATTGGCTCCAATCGGACGCCTTGGAGACCGCACGGCTCCGAGCGGTCGCTTCACTGAAGATCATCTGAAGGTTCAGCCAGAAGTGGGCCGGTCGGCCAAAGACCTTCTCGAGGGCGAGCGCAGTGTTGGGTGTAATCGGGGCCTTGCCATTGCAGATCTCGCTGATCGTCTTCGGGGTGAGTCCGCTCCGGCGGGCGAGTTCTCGCTGGGACCATTCGTGAAAGTCGAGATAGTCCAGTACGGTGTCGCCCGGATGGGACGTGCTGATGCGCTCCAGCAGGGTTTCGCGTTGGCTATCCATGGGTGTCCTCGATCGCCACGATGTCTACTGCTGTGATGGTTTTCCAGCGTTGCTGCTCATCGGCACGGTTCACGGGTCGGTTGGCCTCGACCGGTCGGAACAGGAGTCGGTACGGATGTTTCAGGTCGATGGAGAGCAGTCCGGCTAGCTCGCCCTTGAGTTCATGGCAGCGTTCTGGCCCCGAGTTCGGCGGCCAGAAGTCCGCGAGAGATTCGGCGGCGTGTAGGGCCGCGAGGCGGACACCGAGCTTCTTGCTCATGGCGCGGCCGTAGCGACGCGTCCGGGTGGCGTCGTCCGCGAGCGATGCGCGCAGCCGGTTATTGCTGACGTGGATCTCCATGAATTTCCTGCACGGTAAACCCCGGGCGCACCATGAGTATTACCGGAATGGTAACACGATGCGAGCCGGAGGGCAAATCGAACCTGTGGTGGGGGCGTGTGCATCATCGGCCGCAGCGACAGGCAACCGGCAGCATGGCAGGCAGACGGGGGCCCCGGCGGGACTAGTGACCCGTCGTAAATAAACATTTCCCGTCCGGCTGTCGCCTTTTGAAGGACAGCCGATTCATCTGACCGACACGCAACGCGATGACCTCGAGGAGATCGCCCGGTCGAACGCCTTGCCCGCGGGGTTCGTCCAGCGCGCCAAGATCGTCGTGCTCCTCGCCAATGGCGTCTCCGCACGAGCGGTGGAGACGAAGCTCGACGTGTCGCGACCGACCATCGCCAAGTGGCGCCGGCGGTTCCTGGAGCACGGCGTGGAAGGCCTGACCAACCGCCACCGGGGCCGGCCGCCCTGGAAGTTGACTGCACGCGTGCCCGCCCGGGTGCTCGCGGCCACGCGACGCCTGCCGCCTGACGGCACGACGCACTGGTCCTGCCGGCGCCTCGCGGCCCATCTCGACGTGAGCAAGGACATCGTACAGCGCGTCTGGCGCGAGGCGGACCTGCGGCCGCACCGGCTGGCCCGCTACATGGCGTCGAACGACCCTGACTTCGAGACGAAGGCGGCCGACATCATCGGTCTCTACCTGGACCCGCCCCGTCATGCGACGGTGTTCTGCATCGACGAGAAAACCGCCATCCAAGCCCTCGACCGGCGCGACCGCGTGTTGCCGCTGTCGCCGGGCCGGGTCGAGCGTCACGGGTTCGAGTACAAGCGGCACGGTACGCTGTCGCTCTACGCGGCGCTGAACGTGCGGACGGGCGAGGTTCAGGGCAAGACGACGGCCCGGCACACGAGCCCGGACTTCGTGGACTTCCTCGGGGAAGTGGTCGCCACCCGTGCACTCGACGAGGAGATCCACGTGATCCTCGACAACCTGTCGACGCACAAGACGAAGCTGGTGAAGGCGTTCCTGGACGAGCATCCCAACGTGACGCTGCACTTCACGCCGACGTATTCGTCGTGGCTGAACCAGGTCGAGCTGTGGTTCTCGAAGGTGCAGCGGGACGTGCTGTCGCGGGGCATCTTCACGTCGACGGCGGACTTGGCGCGGAAGCTGCGGCGGTACATCGACGCCTACTCGAAGTACGCGAAGCCCTTCCGCTGGAAGTACGCGAATTCCACGCGGCGCATCACCCATGGAAAACCTAGCTCCAAGACAGTCCACTAGTTTTCGGGGGAGCGACGGGGATTTCGTCCAAGCCTTCGCGGGGCGGGCGGGTGTCCGAAGGCGGAGCCGTGGCGTTTCAGCCGATCGACGAAAGGGGCTCTCCTCGGGCTGTTCGAGCGGCAGCGAACACGGGAACAAGGCGGAGCATTGGGGGAGACGCCGGGGGGACCTGGCCGGGTCAGGGCCTTGTAACGTCCTTGTTTTTGATGGTTTACAGAAGTTGAGTGGCGGTGAGGCAGGGATTCGAACCCTGGGAAGAGGTTTATGCCCCTTCAACGGTTTAGCAAACCGCCGCCTTCAGCCTCTCGGCCACCTCACCGCATCGACAGTACGCGAGCCCGCGGGCGCGGGGCGGATCAAGGATTATACCCCATGTGGCCGGTCGTGGCCCCCAGGCGACGGCCCGGTCGCCGGGCGCGCTCCGGCCCGTCACTCGATCACCCACAGCTCCGCCTGCGGCCCCGACAGGTACTCGGGCGGCGCCCCCGCCGTGATCAGCGTGTCCTCCTCCCGCATGATCGAGACCGCCTGCCCGCCCCACTCCGGCACGGCCGCCGTCACCGCGAACTCCAGCGAGACCCAGTCGCCGTCCTTGAGCGGGAACCGCGGGTGGTCGCCGTAGCGCTCGGGCCAGTCGTGGATGGCCCACATGCCGGCGTCGTGCACCCAGTAGCCCTGGACGTGCGAGTAGACGAGCAGGTCGATGCCGGCCTCGGCGGCGCGGCGCTCGGCCGCCGCCTTGATGGCGATGCCGGTGCGGCCGACCTGCATCTCCTCCAGAATCAGCGCGGCCGCACGGGACGAGGCCTCGAACGCCCGCACGAGGCCGGCGGGCGGCGCCGTCTCGCCCTCGCGGAGCACGTAGGCCATCTTCTGCTGGTCGGCGACGATGCCCGAGGTGCGGACCCCGAAGTCGACGTGCAGGAGGTCGCCGCGCTCGATGGTGGGGTCGTCGGAGTCGTCGAGGCTGACGCCGCCGGGGCGCTGCAGGTCGAGCGAGCCGGGGAAGTTGAACTCGAACCCGAGCCGCTTCCACTCGGCCGTGATCCAGTACCGCACGTCCATCAGGGTGGTGCGGCCGGGGGTGATGACGTCGGCGGAGAACGCGCGGCGCAGGATGTCGAACGTGGCGGTGCTGGCCTCGCGCTGCACCTCGTGCTCGGCCTCGGTGTGCGTCGAGGCGTAGTCGACGACGAGGGGCTCGGACGACACGAGCCGGCCGGCGCGGTCGGGCCCGAGGGTCTCGAGCAGGTAGTCCTTGAGCTCGGCCGTCAGGCCGTCGGCCATGCTGATGGTGCGCGACTGGTTGACGGCGATGCGCCGGGGGTCGCGCGCGACGAGGTACTCGCGCAGGTGGGGCATCAGCCCCTCCTCGCCGTAGAGGGTCCGGGTGTCGTAGAACCGGCGGAGGTGGCCGCTCAGGTGGGTGCCGATGGCCGTGGTCTCGAGCCCGACCTCGGCGCCGGCGTCGAAGAACAGGTAGGCGTTGCGGTGGCCGTACCAGCCGGTGACGCCGTAGCCGCCGAACAGCTCGAGGACGGGGTCGGGGGCGTTCTCGCGGCTGAGGATGATCCAGAGGTCGATCTCGTGGCGGCGCATGAGCGGCAGCAGGTGCCGCCGCATCTTGTCGGCCTTGATCGTCCACTCGCGCTCGGTGCGGGCGCGGATCAGCTCGGGCGTGGGCTGTGCCAGGGCCGGCGCCCCCATCGCAAGGACGAGGACGCCGGTCAGCGTCAATCGCTGCAGCCCGGAGATCGCGAGGACGAGGGCGCCGGCAAGCGTCGACCGTTGGAGCCTGGAGGGCGCCAAGACGAGGACGCCGGCCGGCGTCAACCGCCGGCGCCTGGGCAGCCCCGCCTCGCGACGCCGCTTGCCGCCCAGCCAACCATCCAGACGCCCGCGGCGTGCCGCGGCGCAGACGCCTGTCTGCCGAATCGCCATCCTGCCGACCCCTGACCTGCGCGCCGGATCACCCGCCGTAGGTGATGCGGTAGATGGCCCCCGCCCGGTCGTCGGTCACCAGCAGCGACCCGTCGGGCATGACCTCGATGTCGACGGGCCGGCCCCACGAGCTGTTGTCGGGGTTCAGCCAGCCCTCGGCGAACACCGAGTAGTCGGTCACGTCGTTGCCGTCGAGGGTGGCGACGGTGATGCGGAACCCGGTGTGCCCGGCCTCGGGGGTGCGATTCCACGACCCGTGCTCGGCGATGAAGATCTTCTGCCGGTACTCGGCCGGGAACATCGACCCGGTGTAGAACCGCATGCCGAGCGACGCCACGTGGGGCCCGAGGACCCGGGCCGGCGCCGCAAACTCGCCGCAGCCCCGCTGCTCGCCGAACTCGGGGTCGGGGATGTCCCCCTGGTGGCAGAAGGGATAGCCGAAGTGCATGTCGATCTCGGGGGCGTGGTGCAGCGTGTCGCCGGGGCTCTCGTCGCCCAGCATGTCCCGCCCGTTGCTCGTGAACCAGAGGTCGCCGGTGTCGGGATGCCAGTCGAAGCCGACGGAGTTGCGCACGCCGTGGGCGAACACTTCCTGCTCGGTGCCGTCCGCGTTCAGCCGGGTGATGGTGGCGTAGCGGATGTCGTCGCCGGTCCGGTCGCAGATGTTGCACGGCGCGCCCACCGGGACGTAGAGCTTGCCGTCGGGCCCGAAGCGGATGAACTTCCAGCCATGCGCCCGATCCGTCGGGAAGTCGTCGTCGACGACCACCGGGTCGGGCGGGTCTCCGAGCCGCGACTCGATGCCGTCGTAGCGCAGGATGCGGTTCACCTCGGCGACGTAGAGCGACCCGTCGCGGAAGGCGACGCCGTTCGGCATGTTCAGGCCGCTGGCCAGGGTGTGCACCTCGTCGGCCCGGTGGTCCCGGTCGGCGTCGACGACGGCGTAGACGTTGCCGGCCCGGCGCGTGCTGACGAAGAGGGTGCCGCCCGGAGACCGGGCCATCGACCGGGCGTTGGGCACGTCGGGCGCGTAGACCTCGATCGAGAACCCCTCGGGCAGGGTGAGCTTGTCGAGCTGGACCTGGGCGGAAGCGGCGCCGGCCGTGACGGTAAGACCGAGTGCGAGTCCGCAGATGAATCGTTGCACGTGAACCTCCAACTGGGGTACGGGAACGATCAGCATACAGGAATGGCTACGGCAGCGAAGCCAGTATCGCGGCCGCCAGCTGACCCTCCGACGAGCTCGCGTCGGCCTCGACGGCCAGCTGGAGCCACTGCTTCGCCCCCTCGATGTCGCCCAGGTTGAGCGAGACCAGCCCCAGCTTGTGCAACGGCAGGACCCAGCCCGGATCGCGGTCGTGGGCCTTCTGGTACCAGTCGGCCGCCTGCGCCGAGTCTCCGGCCGCGAAGGCCGCCTCCCCCTGGTTGAACAGCTCCTCGCGGCTGTTCCCCACGTCGGCGGCGTCGGCGACGGCCGGCGCGGCGGGGCTGGAGCGGCCGTTCGCAGAGATGCTCAGCCTCACCCCTCCCCGGCGCACCGCGACCGAGAGGCCGGCATCCGCATCGGTGCCCCGCGGCAGCTCGTAGGCGACGGCGTACTGGTCCCGGGTCTCGTCGTACTGCCGTGCGATCTCCGCCGCCATCTCCGCGAGCCTGTCGCCGATGGACTGGCTCGGACCCGGGATGGTCTCGTACCAGCCGCCCGTGACCCGCGTCACGTCGTTGGCGATCCCGGTCTGGAAGCCGCCGCCGATGCCGGCCCGCTGGGTGAAGAGGCCCAGCGCATGGATGGTCACCCCCCGTTCGATGATCCGCTCGATGAAGGAATCGTACCGGCCGTCGGTGAGGTTCCGTTGCGCCGGCCCGTCGGTGGTGACCACCGCGAGGACCGGCCACCGCAGATCGTCGTCCCAGCGATCGACCGTCTCCTCCAGACCGGCGAAGAACCCGGCCGCGCGATCCTCCTCCACGAAGAACTGCGCGAGCTGATCGAGCACCCGGCCGTGGTCGTCGGTGAAGTCGACGACCATGCGGGGCCGGCCCGACAGCAGCACCAGCCCTATCTCGCTGTCGTCGGGCAGGGCCCTCACGAACTCGGGGAGGTAGTCGCGGAAGTACCGGAAGAAGGGGACCGCGCCGTCCGCGTCATCGACGATCAGCGCGACCCGCAACGGCTGGTCGACGAGCTCCGCCCGCGCGTCGACGCGGACGCCGTCGTGCTCGAAGATGAACTCGCCCGCGTCGAGGTCGGTCACCGGCTCGCCGTCGCCGTCGAGCACCTTGACGAACCGTTCGACCTCCTGCGCCTGGGCAATCCCCGCGCCGGCCGCGGCCAGGACGACGGCCAGGACGACGCTGCACCGACGACCGAATCGTTGATTCCTCACGAGACATCTCCTGACTTGATCCACGGACTCGAGAACGGAGACCGCGTCGGTCCCGGTTTCTTTCGTCGGGGGCTACGGACGCTCGGTCGCCTCCACCCTCACCTGGTGGGTTCGGGTGAACTCGACGCCGCGGTCGTCGACGAAGTCCAGCGTCACGTTGACGATGGTCTCCCGACGGCCGCTCGGCAGCGTATACCAGACGTCGAACCCCCGCGAGATCTCGCCCCCCGGCCCGAGCGCGGCCCCGGCGTCCCGGGACTGGTGCTGATAGCGTTCCCGGTCGACGCCGCCGCCGGGGCCCTCCACCGGACTGGTCAGTATCTGTTGAAGCACGAGGCTGTCGGACGCCACGCTGATGGCGAACCCGTTGTCGGGATTGGCGCGCAGGATGAGGTCGAAGGAGGCCAGGAACGCGTAGTCCCGCACGTCGTCGCCGTGCATGAAGGTCACCCCGGTCGAAGGGACCGCGTAGACCGGCTCCGGCACCGTGAATATCTCGACCGCGTCCTGCGGCGTCTCGTCGGTCGGCGCCAGGGGGGTCTCTTGGCACGCGGCCAGCGCGAATGCGGCCGCAAGCAGCCCCGTGAGACAGATTCTCTCCGACATCTGGGTCTTCCTCTGCAACCTGCTCCGGACGGCGCGGCCGGCTAGAAGCCCACCTGCAGCCCCGCGCGGACGAAACGTCCCAGGGCCGGGAAGCCGGCCACGTCCTGATACCGCTCGTCGGTCAGGTTCTCGCCGACGACGGACACGCTGAGCCGACGGCCGAGCCGCACCTGGCCGTACGCGTCCCAGCGCCGGTAGGGAGCCAAGGAGTCGACGCCGATCACCTCGCTGACGACGTCGACGGCGGTCCGCCGTTCGCCGACGTAGGTCATCGTGGCGCCGACGGAGACCGCGCCGAGATCGAGGGCGGCGGTGAACGAGGCGTGATGGAGCGGCACCCCCGGCATGGCCTGCCCGGTCTCGATCAGTCCGGTCCCGCGGGTCACGAGGCTGTGGGTGAACGCGTACACCGCGTTCAGCTCGAGCGGAGGGACGGGCGTCGCGGTGAACGACGCCTCCAGCCCGTGCGCCCGGCTCGACGGCACGTTGACGTAGCTCCTTCGAACCTGATCGAAGGTCGCGGTCGTCACGAGCGGCTCGCGGATTCCGGCCCGCACGTCCTCCACGAACTGCATCCGTTCGGACAGCCTCAGCCGCCGGAACTCGGCCAGCGAATCGAGGGGGGGAAGGTCCACCCCTCCCCACACGACGAGGTCGCGGTAGCTGTGGCGAAACCCGGTCAGGTCGACCCGGACCCGCTCGCCCCACAGGGCCGCGGTCAGCCCGCCGTCGTAGACCCGGCTGCGCGCGAGACGCAGCTCCGGGTTCCCCCGGAGCCAGAAGGTGTCCCTGAACCGTTGGGCCAACGTCGGGGCCGCCGCCGCGGTGCCGGCGCTGCCGTGCAGGAAGACGCCGGCCCCGAGCTCGTAGCGCGCCGCCCCGCGCGGCATCCCCACCACCGAGTAGGGGCCGAGCCTCTCGACGCGCCCGCCGGCGGTCACGGTCAGGTTCTCCAGCACCTGCATGCGGTCCTCGCCGTACGCCACCAGGTTGAGCCGCTGCTGGTCGAACCCCGGGGGGCCGCTCAAGGCGTCGTCCATCGCGTCGTCCAGGGCGTCGTCCATGGGGTCACCCGTGGTGACGCCGCCGAACCGGCCCGCCTGCACCTCGGCCCAGCCCCCGAAGTTCAGCGTGTGGAACTCGTCGGCCCGGCGCGTGTACTCGTAGACGAGCTGCGCCGACTGCTCGTCGTCCCGAAGCCCGTCCGCCCGGGCGAAGTCGGGGAGGTCGAGCCGCAGCCCGGCCCGCGTGACCGGCAGCAGACTGAGCGTGCCCGAGTCTTCCGGATTCAGCGACCGGCCCTGGGTCCGCGAAACGACCAGCCGCCCCTCGTGCAGGCTCTGGCCCCGCCGCAACCCGACCGTCACCCCCGACATGAACCGGGTCCGCTCCTCGGATGCATCGAGGTCGGGGCGCACGGATGCATCGAGGTCGGGGCGCACGAGCAACGTCGGTCCCGGCCGCCCGACCGTGCCCATCTCGCCGCGGAAGGTGAAGTCCACCGACAGGTTCTCCCGCACGCGACCGACGGTCCCGGCCACGCCGGTCCGCGTGAACGCGCTGTTCGGCTGCTCGTTCTCGGTCTCGACGTGCTGGCCGGCGATGCTCCAGTCGTAGTCTCCCCGGCTGCCGGTGGTGGCCGCCTCGACCTGCCGCCAACCCAGGTCTCCGGTCTCGACCCCCACCGACACCCGCCGCGCCCTCGGGTCGCCGGCCATCTTCGTCAGACGCTGGACGCCGCCCGACAGCTCCCCGTGCCGGGTCGACGTCATGCCCCGGACCGCCTCGAACCGGGCCCACTCCAGGCGGGTCGAAGCATCGAGCTCCGCCCCGAATCCGGGGAACGTCAGCCCGTCGGTCAGCAGGAAACGATCGCTGACCGGAGCCCCCCGCACCCGGACCGCGGTCGGCTGGCCCACGCCCCCCGCCCGGCTCACGCTCACGCCGGGCACCCGCCGCAGGAACGTCGCGAACGAGTGGTCGCGGGCCTCGAACGCGTCGAGGTTCGCCACCGCCGTGGTGAAGCCGGGGCCCGACCCGAGCAGACGGTCCCCGCCGCGCACGCGGACCTGGACGTCGGCCGCGCTGCGGAGCGTGAAGTCGCGGCGAATCGTGATGTCGGCGACCACCGTGACCGGGAACGAGGGCGCCACCACCTGCGAAGGATCGTCGATGGTCGGGTCGTAGAGCCCCGCCGCCAGGTCCTCGAGCCGAAAGTCGCCGTCGCCGTCGGTCACCGCCGTCACCACGGCGTCAGCCCCCGTGAAGGTCAGAAGGAGACCCTCGACCGGGGTGCCGGCCGCCGTCGTCACCGTCCCCGTCAGCGTTCCCAGCCCCTGGGCCGAGGCGGTGGCGGCGATAGCCCAGCCGATGAGGGCGAGTCGAGTGAAGCGGGCGCAGGCTCGTGGCTGATTCATGGTCGACAGAACTCATAAACAGCATACATGGCACAGGGTGTAAGACGCGATTCGACCGGTTCCGGCCGGGCCTCTCCCATCGGCCGGCGCCGTGGCCGGAGCCGGGCCGCGGCTGCACCGGAGGCGGACGGGCCGGGCGTCACCCGCGCGCCGGCCACGGCTCCCGACGGCGGGAGACATCTTCGCCGCCGGCGGCCGACCGGAAGCGCCCCGCGTCCCCCGGAGCTCTCCGGGCGGCGCGAGCGTCTGCGCGGTCCGCCGAGCGCGCGAGTCAGTACCGGAACAGATACGAGATCTTGGTGAAGAAAGCGCGATTGGTCCGCATGAGGTCCGTCGTGTAGAACACGGGATTGGCCCGGTACGCGTAGTCGCTGCGCGCGGAGTCCAGAATCAGCTCGCCCTGCTGGTACCGGTCGTCGTAGCCGATGAAGAACACGGTTCCCGAGTTGATGCGGTACGTGAGCAGCACGTTCGCCCCCACGGTCCCCTGGAACGTGTTGTACTCCAGGATGTTGCGCAGCAGCAGCCGGTCCGTGAACTGGAAGGTGGTCAGCGCCCGGTAGATCTTGACGTCGAAGATCTCGACGTCCCCGAGGGGATTCACCAGGTTGCTCATGTTGACGTTGACCTGCGACTGCAGCCGGCTGAAGGGCCGGAGGGACATGAAGATGCCGCCGTTGCCGCCGGTCCCCAGGAACGAGGCCGCGGGGTTCGCGAGGTCGTACCGCACCTGGTCCCCGTGGCTGAAGTACCCGCCGATCGAGATCTCTCGAATCGTGCTGACGTTGCCGCCGAGCGAGTAGTACTCCTTGTTGAAGTTGATGCCGCCGAACCGCTCCATGTCGCGGCTGAACCCGGCGTTCACCCGGATGCTCTTCGCGAACGAGAAGTTCACCCCGGCGTTGGCCATCTCGTCCTCGAGGGTGTTCTCAAAGCTCCAGTTCCGGGTGTAGCTGAACGACGGCCCCCAGTTGATGAGCCAGCTCTCGGGCCACCAGCGGTAGCCGACGTTGCCGATGCCGGCCTTGATGTCGCGCCGCCGGACGAAGCCGACCGCGGTGTCGAACTGGGGATCGATGGTGTAGCCGGCCACGAAGTAGGTCAGGTTGCGGCCGTTGCTCCGAAGGCCGACGTCGAACATGTTCCCGGCCGAATCGTCGAACCCCCCCAGGCAGCCTTCCGCGTCCCACTCGCCGCAATCGCGGTTCTGCGACGTGATCGCCCGGAACCCGATGGATGTCGCGTCGCTCAACCGGAAGTTGCCGTCGAGCCCACCCAGGCGGCTGTACCCGCCGAGAAACTCCCGGTCGGTGACGATGGCCCCGATGTGCGACTCCGCGTACAGGTCGTAGCGCACCCGTCCGATCACCACGTCGGCGGCCTTCCCGTACCGGAAGTCGGTGTTCCTGAAGCTGTCATCGAGGTTGCCCGGCGCCTCGTCGTTGGCGACCAGCACCCCCATGGTCGTGTTGCCGACCTTCCCCGTCAGCTTGGAGCCGTAGCGGGGGTCGACGATCGTGCGCGTGTGCACGAAGTTCACCGGCCCCGGCATGTTGAAGATCTCCTGCCCTTCGAGGAAGAACGGTCGCAGCTCGGAAAAGAACAGCGGGAACCGCTGGTTCACCTCGATCTGCGGCCGGTCGGACTCGATCTGCGAGAAATCGGGGTTGTAGGTGGCGTCGAGGGTGAGGTTGGAGGTCAGGCCGTACTTGACGTTGACGCCTCCCTCCGGCCGCCGCTCATTCCCGAATGCGGCGGACGACCGGTTGAGGCTCCCGGCCTGAATGGCGGTGACGGTCGGCAGGATCTCGATGTTGCGGCTGGTGGACAACCCGCTGAGCCCGTCGAGCACGCCCATCTGGGGCAGCAGGCCGGACACGTCGCGCGACATCGGCGACCAGACCACCGTCTCGTCCTTGCCGCGGATGCGCCGGGCAATCTGGAACCCCCAGCGGTGGGCCCGGTTGTCGACCGCGGGATACCGCAGGCTCTTGAACGGGATGGCCATCTCGGCCGTCCACCCGTCGTCCACGACGGTGCCGCCCGTCTCGTACAGCGCGTCCCACGACCGGTCGCCCCAGCGCACGCCGCTGAAGCTGCGCCCGCCGCCGCCGGAGAACCCGCCGCGGCCCCCGCCGCCGCGGCCCCCGCCGCCGCGGCCGCCGCCGCCGCCGCGCGCCTCCAGAATCGAGTCGTTCTGGACACCGTAGCCGTTGACCGAGAAGACGTAGGCCCGTTGCTGGTCGAGGAACGTGTCGAAGTAGACCGAGATGAGGTCGTCGCCGAAGAACGCCTGGTCGCGGTCGACGCGGTTCGCCCGCATCATCGAGGGCTGCGAGTAGTGCGCGTACAGCCCGAAGTACAGGTGCGTGTCGTCGTAGGCGACGTAGACCTCGGTGTCCTCGGTCGCCGGCTGCCCCTCGAGCGGGCTCTGCTGCACGAACTCGGTGATGCGGATGGCCCGCTGCCAGACCGCGTCGTCGAGGTTGCCGTCGATCTGCGGCGGCTGCGCGGTCCGGACCGCCCGGATGTTCGGCCGGCCGGCCAGGATGCCCAGCGAGGCGGCGGAGGCGAGGCCGGCCGCCGGGGCGCGCGGGGGGGCGCCGGGGCGCGGCGGACCACCGGACCGGGATCCGTCCCCGCCGAGCCGTCCGGCCGCACCGGCCGGCGCCGCGCCCGAGAAGCCCTCCGGCCCGCGGCGGGGGAAGCTGCCGGGTGCGGGACGGTTCGCCGCATCGCCCCGCGGCAGGATGATGCCGCCGGTCACTTCTTCTCCGTTGTCGGCGCCAGCCGGGGGAGAGACCTCGCCGGCGGCGGGGTCGGGGCGCCCCGACCCGCGGAACCGGCTCTCCCGGATGGCGCGCTCGAAATCGAAGCCGCCCGCGCCCTCGCCGAACGCCCCCGCGGTGCGACCGACGGCGGGAGCTCCGAAACCGACGTCTCCCTCGCTTGCCGGGCCCATCGGGGCCCGGCCGCTCGCGCGGGCGGCGCGACCGAAGTCCGCCTCCTGCCCGCCCGACGGCAACGCCGGCGCGGCCCGCATCGCCGCCTGCGCACCGGCGCCGCGGGTCAGTTCGCCGACAATCCGGTCCTGCAGGTCGAAGATGTCGGCGAACGCGCCGTCGACCCTCGCGGTGGCGGCGAGGTTCCCGCTCAGCGTGTCGACGAGCCGCGCGGTGATGCGCAGCTGCTCGCCGATCCGCTGGTAGCCGCCGGCGACGACCCAACGGGAGCCCAGCTCGCGTGCGAGCGCCGCGGCCGCGGTGTCGTCCCCGCTCCCGGCTCCGCCGCCCATCGCGGCCGCGACGCGCTCGAGCGCGACCACCGTGAAGGCGCCCCGCGTCTCGAGGTCGGCCGCGACCGTCTCGGCGATGCCGTGCCCCAGCCAATCGTCCCGCTCGTTGCGGGAGATGTTCGTGAACGGGAGCACCGCCAACGACCCGGAGGCGGCCGACCGGGCCGAACCGCCGGAGACGGCCTGGGCGGACGGGGGCCCGGGCGGACGGCCGACCTGGCCGGCAGCGGCGGGCATGGCAAGGGCGGAGGCCGCGGTCAGCAGGGCGACGCGGCCGACGACAGCGGCGAGGCAGCGGGTTCTCATGATGGGTCGATTTCGGCGATCCGTGCGGTTCCGTTCGTGGACTCGCACAGTGCGCCTCCTGACAGTCAGACGGATTCCGCGTGGATGCCGTTTACCGGACGCCTTCGCAGCCCCGATCCGTTCGCCGCGAGCGGCCATTCATCAGCGGCATCCACCGGGTGTGGACGACGCGCCAGGTCGATGCGGCCGGTCGCTCATTGCCGGCGTGGACGACGCCCCCCGCCGGTCATGCCTCGGGCAACGGACCGTCACTCACGCGGGCCGCAATCTCCCGCGCCATCGCCGACCCGCTCGATGGAGCCGTCCGTCCGTCGCTCACCAGATCGGCGGTGCGAAGCCCGGCGCCCAGGGCCGAGCCGATCGCCCCCTCGACCGCGTCGGCCTCGGCATGCGCCCCGAGGGCGTGCCGCAGCAACATGGCGGCCGAGGCGATGGCCCCGATGGGGTTGGCGACGTCGCGGCCGGCCAGCGACGGGGCCGACCCGTGCACCGGCTCGAACAGCCCCCCGCGCCCGCCGATGCTCGCCGACGGGAGCAGCCCCAGCGACCCGACCACGGCGCCGGCCTCGTCCGACAGGATGTCGCCGAAGAGGTTGCCGGACAGCACCACGTCGAACTGCTTCGGGGTCGTCGCGAGCAGCAACGCGCAGGCGTCGACGTACTGGTGCTCGAGGGTCACGTCGGGGAACCGCGCGCCCACCTCGGTCACCACCTCGCGCCACAGGCGGGACGTCTCGAGCACGTTCGCCTTGTCGACCGACGTCACGTGCGAGCGGCGCCCGGCCGCGCTCTCGAAGGCGATCTTCGCGATGCGCTCGATCTCGGGCCGGCTGTACCGCATCGTGTTGAACGCCGACCGGCCGTCGTCGGCCACGCCGCGCGGCTCGCCGTAGTAGATGCCGCCGGTCAGCTCGCGCACGATGAGCAGGTCGGCCCCGGCCACGCGGTCGGGCTTGAACGCCCCGCCGTCCTCGAGCCCGGGCCAGACGCGGGACGGCCGCAGGTTGGCGAACACCCCCAGTGCCCGGCGCAATTGCAGAAGGGCGGTCTCGGGACGACCCTCGCTCGACCCCCGGTCGAACGCGGGGTCGCCCACCGCCCCGAGCAGCACCGCGTCGGCGGCGAGGCAGGCGGCGCGGGTCTCGTCGGGCAGGGGCGGCCCGCCGGCGCGGAGGGCCGCCCCGCCGACCGCGTGCGAGGTCATGGTGAACGTGTGGCCGAACCGTTCGCCGACCGCGCGCAGCACCTGCTCGGCCGCCGCGGTGACCTCCGGTCCGATGCCGTCGCCCGGCAGCAGCGCAATCGTCGCGTTCATGTCGCCGATTCAGGCTGCGCCGGCCGCCCGATCGGCCTGCAGGCGGGCGACGATGGCGGCCAGATCGGTGTCCTCGACCGTCTTCTGGCGGTCGGCGAGGTCGATCATGGCCCGGTACACCCGGTCCAGCTCAAGCCGGCTCAGCTCGAACCCGAGCTGCGCGCACCGCTGCTTGACCGCGTGCCGCCCCGAGTGCTTGCCGAGCACCAGCGTCGACTGCGCCACCCCGACGTCGGCGGGGCGCATGATCTCGTAGGTCCGCCGGTCCTTGATCACGCCGTCCTGGTGGATGCCCGCCTCGTGCGCGAACGCGTTCCGCCCCACGATGGCCTTGTTGGCCTGCACCGGCTCGTGGGTCAGCTCGGACAGCATCTGGCTCGTGGGATAGATCTCGGTCGTGCGGATGCCGGTCGCATAGGGCATGCGGTCGTGCCGCACCCGCGTCACCATGACGAGCTCTTCGAGCGACGCGTTGCCGGCCCGCTCGCCGATGCCGTTGATGGTGCACTCGATCTGGCGGCACCCGGCGCGGACCGCGGCCAGCGAGTTCGCGACGGCCAGCCCGAGGTCGTCGTGGCAGTGAGCGCTGAACACGGCCCGGTCGGCGCTGGGGACGCGGCCGATGATGCCGGCGAAGAACTGCTCGATCTCGTCCGAGGTGCAATAGCCGACGGTGTCCGGCAGGTTGATCGTCGTCGCCCCCTGCTCGATCGCGGTCTCGACGACCCGGCACAGGAAGTCGGGGTCGGTGCGGGTGGCGTCCTCCGCCGAGAACTCCACGTCGTCGGTGAACGTGCGGGCGAGCTTCACGTTGTCGACCACCGCCTGCAGGCACTCGTCGCGCGAGATGCGGAGCTTCCGCTCGAGGTGCAGGTCGGACGTGGCGATGAACGTGTGGATGCGCGAGCGCCGGGCCGGCTCGACCGAGGCGGCGGCGCACTCGATGTCGGCGGGGTTGCACCGGGCGAGGCCGGCGATGACCGGTCCGTCGATCTCGGAGGCGATCAGGCGCACGGCCTCGGCGTCGTCCTTCGACGCAATCGGAAACCCCGCCTCGAGCACGTCCACGCCCAGCACCTGCAGCTGGCGCGCGAGCTGCAGCTTCTCGGGCGTGTTCATCGAGAAGCCCGGCGCCTGCTCGCCGTCCCGCAGGGTGGTGTCGAAAATGATCAGTCTGTCGTCCGCCACGATGCCTCTCCTTGTCCTCTGTGTCGATACTAGTTCACGCTCAGCCGAACAAGAAGTCAAGATTATAATTGTTACAACTAGATAAATTTGTCTTATGGTATGCCTGCCACATGGATCTGCACGAGCTTCAAGTGTTCCAGGTCGTTGCGGCCGAGCGCAGCTTCTCGCGGGCGGCGGCGCGGCTGCACCGCACCCAGCCCGCGGTCAGCCAGGCGATTCGCCGGCTGGAGGACGAGCTCGGCGAGCGGTTGTTCGACCGTTCGTCCAAGGCCGGGCGGCTGACCGAGACCGGCGCGATCCTGCTCGACTACGCCGAGCGGATGTCGCGCCTCAGGACCGAGGCGGTGGGCGCGGTGCGCGAGCTGCAGGAGCTGCGGCGCGGCCGGGTGGTCGTCGGGGTCAACGAGGCGGCCGTCCACGTGCTGCTGCCCATCGTCGTACGGTTCCGGGAGGACCATCCCCAGGCCCAGGTCGAGATGCGCCGCGTGCACTCGCGCGAGATACCGGGCGAGGTCCTCGACCGCAGCCTCGACTTCGGGCTGGTGACCTTTCCGCCGGGAGAACGGGGGCTGCGGTCGGTCCGGCTCGGGGTCGACGAGCTGGTCATGCTGACCCATCCGAAGCACCCGTTGGCCGATCGGCAGGCGATCGCCATGAGCGAGTTCGGCCGGCAGACCGTAATCGCCCACAACGACCCGTCGCCTCGGCGCGATCTGGTCCTCCGGCTCTTCGAGGAGCATCACGCCCCGATCAACATCCAGATGTCGCTGCCGAGCCTGGACGGCATCAAGCGGGCGGTCGAGATGGACCTGGGGGTGGCGCTGCTGCCGCGGCGGTGCGCGCTGTCGGAGATCGCCCGGGGGCAGCTGTCGGCGGTGCGGGTACCCGAGCTGCGCGCGCCCCGCGACCTGCGGCTCGTCTATCGCCGCACCGGGGAGTCGTCGCACGCCGCCGGCGCCTTTCTCGAAGCCGCCCGGGCCCACACGGCCGACCGGCGCGGCGCGGCGCGTCAGAAGCCGCGCACGTAGGGCACCCGGGACGCAACGCCGCGGACGACGTCGAAGTCGTCGAGAAGCAGCCCGGTGGCGTCCCAGGTGCCCGCCAGGAGGGCGTCGCGGACCTGGTCCTCGACGGTGATGGCGACGCGCAGGCCGTCCGCCTCGACGACGCGGCCCGCCAGCGACAGGGCCAGCGGAGTGGCGGGCGCGGCTTCGACCCGGGACATCAGGCCGTCGATGGCGTCGGGCGGGGCGGTCACGCAGGCAAGGCCGATGGCGAGCGAGTTCCCCCGGAAGATCTCAGCGAACGATTCGCCGACGCAGGCTTCGATGCCCCAGCGTTTCAGCGCCTGCGGAGCGTGCTCGCGGGACGATCCGGAGCCGAAGTTCTCGTTCGCCAGCAGGATGCGGGCGCCGGCATAGGCGGGGTTCGCGAACGGATGACCGGGCATGGCCGCGCGGTCGTCCTCGAAGACGTGGTCGCCGAGCCCGTCGAACGTGATCGCCTTCAGGAACCGCGCGGGAATGATGCGGTCGGTGTCGATGTTGTCGCCGCGCACCGGTATCGCGGTGCCTTCGATGCGGTCGATCTCACGCGTGGACAACGGCGCCTCCATCCGCTTTCCCGGCCCGCCACGGGCCCGACCCGGCCAACCGCCCGGCCCCGGGAATCGCCGCCCGGCGGCCGATTGCCTTCCTGCCGCCGCTCCCCCGCGAGTCGGCGCTTCAACTCCCGCCCCTCAGGCCGGCGCGCCGGTCTCGACCGAGGCCCCGCGTCTCGGGAGTCGGAGGTGGTTCTACGACGCCGACGCCGGCAGCACCGCGCGCACGTCGGTCACCTCGCCGGCCAGTGCGGCGGCGGCCACCATCGCGGGGCTCATCAGCAGCGTCCGGCCGGTGGGGCTGCCCTGGCGCCCCTTGAAGTTGCGGTTCGACGACGACGCGCAGACCTGCCGGCCCTCGAGCCGGTCCGGGTTCATGGCCAGGCACATCGAGCACCCCGCGCCGCGCCACTCGAACCCGGCCGCGCGGAACACCTCGTCGAGGCCCTCGGCCTCGGCCGCCGCGCGCACCGCCTGCGAGCCGGGCACCACGAGCGCCTTCACGTGGCCCGCCACCCGCCGGCCCTTCGCGATGCGCGCCGCCTCGCGCAGGTCCGACAGGCGCGAGTTGGTGCACGACCCGACGAAGGCGACGTCGATCTTCGTCCCCCGGATGGGATCGCCGCCGGCGAGCCCCATGAACGCCAGCGCCTCGGCCACTCCGCCGTTCGACCCCGCCGACGGGATGCGCCCGCTCACCCCCACCGACTGGCCCGGGTTGATGCCCCAGGTCACCCGCGGCTCGATGTCGGCGGCGTCGATCTGCACGACATCGTCGTATCCCGCCCCGGGGTCCGAGGCCATCGAGCGCCACCACGAGACGGCCCGGTCGAACGCGTCTCCCGCCGGCGCGAGCGGCCTCCCCCTCAGGTAGTCGAAGGTCGTCTCGTCGGGGTTCACGTAGCCGACCCGCGCCCCGCCCTCGATCGACATGTTGCAGACGGTCAGCCGCTCGTCGATGCTCATGGCGTCGATGACCGAGCCGCCGTACTCGTAGGCGTGGCCGACGCCGCCCTTGACGCCGAGCCGGTGGATGATCTCGAGCACCACGTCCTTGGCGAACACCCCGGCGGCCAGCTCGCCGTCGACGGAGATGCGCCGCACCTTCAGCGGGCTCATGGCCAGCGACTGCGACGCCAGCACGTCGCGCACCTGCGACGTCCCGATGCCGAGGGCGACGGCGCCGAGGGCACCGTGGGTCGAGGTGTGGCTGTCGCCGCAGGCGATGGTCATGCCGGGCTGGGTCAGCCCCAGCTCGGGACCGATGACGTGCACGATGCCCTGGCGGTCGCTGTCGAGGTTCCAGAGCGGAATGCCGAACTCGCGGCAGTTCCGCTCGAGGGCCGACAGCATCGCCTCGGCCAGGGGGTCGGCGAACGGCCGCGCCTGGTCGAGGGTGGGGATGATGTGGTCGGTGGTGGCGAACGTCCGCTCGGGGAACGCCACCCCGATGCCGCGCGACCGCAGCATGTCGAACGCCTGCGGCGTCGTGACCTCGTGAATCAGGTGCAGCCCGATGAACAGCTGCGTCTGACCCGTCGACAGCGGCCGGACCGTGTGGAGGTCCCAGACCTTCTTGAGTAGTGTCCTGCCCATGCGGTTTCCAGTTCCCCCGAGACGTCAGTCGCGGGGCTCGGCCGGTGCGGCGGGCGCCGCCGGTGCGACGGGGGCGGCCGGCTCGACGGGCTCGGCCGGTGCGGCGGGCTCAGCCGGTGCGGCGGGCTCAGCCGGTGCGGCGGGCTCAGCCGGTGCGGCGGGCTCCGCCGGTGCGACGGGCTCAGCCGGTGCGGCGGGCTCAGCCGGTGCGGCGGGCTCAGCCGGCTCGACGGGCTCAGCCGGTGCGGCGGGGGCGGCCGGTGCGACGGGGGCGGCCGCCTCTTCCGGCTCCACCGCGGCGGCCGGCTCGAGGTGCAGGATGTCGTCCTCGATCCCGCCCTCGGCATCGGCGTCCTCGATGTCCTTCAGCAGGTCGTCCCGCGTCTTGTGCACCCGGTTGTAGCTGCCGGCGGAGACCACGTAGTACCACCGCGCGAACCGGGTGGCGAGCTCCTCGGCCCGGGCGCGCCCGTCGGCGGTGCGGCGCTCCCACTGGGCGTGCAGGTCGGCCCGCTCCCGGTTCTCGCGGTCGGCGTCGGTCCACTGCGACTCGGCCTTGTTCTCGAAGTCGCGGTTGGCGGGCCGCTCGGGCTCGGGCAGGGCCTCGGCGTCGAACTCGGCGTTGATCAGGACGTAGCGGTTCTCGCCGCCGCCCGCCTCCTCGTCGTCGCTCGTCTCGTCGCCGATCGACACCGCGTTGCCGCTGCCGTAGAGGATCTCGCCGAAGCGCAGCGTGTAGAGCACCCCGAGGTCGGTGCGCACCTTCAGCTCGCCCTCGTTGGACAGCATCTCGCCCGCCTGGGTCGGATAGAACCCGCGCGCCTGCATCGTCTGGAGGTCGGCGTTGGTGATGGTCCGCTCCTCGAACGCCTGCCGCAGGTTCCCCGACAGGCCCTCGGGCTTGGGCCGCACCCCGACGATTCTGACCCCCATCAGGCCGCCGACGAGCAGGTTCATCTGCACGTAGTCGACCTCCCTGCCCTCGGGCACGTCGGTGGCCGTCCACACGTCCTGCTCGACCCAGTCGACGGTGAACTCGCCCCGCCGCACGACGCTCCCGGTGCGCTCGTCGACCTCGTACTCGTTCAGCTCGACCCGCTTGACGTCGTCGCGCTCGACCCCGAGCAGGTTGGTCTCGATCCAGTCGTTGAAGTCGGTCGAGATGCCGATGTCGGTCCTCGCCGCGTAGACCCGGTTCTGGTCGGGCACCCGCACGAAGTTCAGCCCCGGCCGCCCCTCGACCCGGTTGCCGATGACGAGGTCGGCCAGCACCTCCTCGCTCGCCCCCCGGAAGGTGACCCGGCGGCCGCGGCCGCGGAGGGCGCTCACGGTCTCGTCGAGGGGGTCGATGACCCCGAACGCCTCGTGGTCGGTCACGTTGTCGGAGCGGAAGTCGTCCTTGGTGATGGCGATCATGCCGGCCGCGGTGCTCGCGAGCCGCTCCGCCCCGTCGGCGGGGTAGTCGTGATGCGACGGAATGGTCCACAGGCCGTCGCGGTTCGTCACCCGGAAGGTGGCGGCGGCCGCCGTGTCCTCGTCGAACTCGACCACCGCGAGCGACGTGGCCGCCTCGGGGTCCGTGAAGTCGGGAAAGAAGGTCTCGCCGACGTCGAAGAACGCGTCCGGGGCCGAGCGGCTCGGCGCGGTTCCGAGCGCGAGGGCGACGGCCAGAATGGCCGCGCCGCCGAATGCCGTCGTCTTTTCCAGCTCCGTCATGGTTGCACCCTGTCGATCGAAGCGGCCGCTGTCGGCGGCCGGCCTCCCCGGAACGTGAAACGGTTCAGTCGCGCAGGCGCCGCGCCGCGGCCGCGCCCTCGCGCTCCCGCCGCTGCCGGCGCACGAAGATCATGACGCCGAGCGCGAACACCGGCACCGGCGGCAGCAGAATCGCGAACGTCTTGATCGAGCTCTGGATGCGCCGGATCTGGGTCTCCATCCGCTCGAGGCTGGCCCGGATCTTCGTCTGCTTCTCGGTCTCGATGTTGGCCGACAGCACCGCCAGGCGGCGGTTCTCGACCTCCTCGAGGTTGCGAGCCATGATCTGCTTCGCCTGCGCGTCGATGTCGGTGCGGTTCTGCACCTCGGCCACCCGCTCGTTGAGCCGGCTCTGGGCGTCGGTCAGGGCCTGCTCGGCCTCGGCCTCCGCCTGCTGCTCGTCGATGGTGCGCTGCTCGACGAACTCGGCCGTCTGGGCCTCGACCTGCTCGAGGGTCCGGTGGCGGGCTCGCCGGCTGCGCAGCCCGATGAACGAGTCGTCCTCGAGCAGCGAGTCCATCGCGTTCAGGAAGAACGTGACGTTGTCGAAGTTGAGGTTGCCGGGCGCGACCTGGCGAATCTGGAAGAACTGCTCGCTGATGAAGTCGATGTCGGCGACGACCACGAGGTTCAGGGGGCCTTCGGTGGCCCAGTCCGAGTCGGACTCGCCCCCTTCGGCCGCGGCGTCTTCGTCGGCGACGCTCTCGCCGGTCTCGGCCGCGGCGGCCGCGACGGCAGGCGCCGTGTCGGGCTCCACCCCATCGGGCTCCCGGGCAGCGGCCGCTTCCTGATCCTGCTGCGGCTCCGCCTCGGCCGGGTCGTCCTGCCCGGAAGCAGCCGGCTCGACCGCGTCCGTCCCGGCCCCGGCCTGCGGCTCCCGGCCCGACGCGGCGGGCTCCCCGGGCTCCGCCGACGGCTGCGCTTCCGACGGCTCGTCCGACGACGAGGCTTCCGATTCGGCCGATGGCTCGGTCGACGCCGATTCGGCCGACGACGCCGATTCGCTCGACGACGCCGATTCGGCCGAGGTCTCAGCCTCGCTCGAAGCCCCGACATCGACCGGCTCCGCGGCTTCGGCGGTCGCGGTCTCTTCCGCCACCGGGGTGGATTCCGACTCCTCCTCCGCGGCGGTGTCGTCCGCTTCCCCGGCTTCCTCGCCCGCGGCTTCCTCGCCCGCCTCCGGCGCCGTCGAGGCGGATCCCGCGCGCCTCACGCGCGCCGCCAGCACGAAGTCCTCGGCGTCCTGCTCGCGAACCGGGTTGGGGTTGATCGAGGGGCCGAAGAAGCTCTGCCGCACGAGCGAGAAGTATCCCGTGTGCCCCGACACGACGCCGGTCCGCAGCAGCGGCTCGAACTCGATCTCCGGATCCGCGTCGGGGCCGCTCGCCGGACGCAGGAACCCGGGGTACAGGAACACCAGCTCCTGCAGGTCCCGGACCACGTCCACGCCCGGGTTGAAAGTCTCCGGGTTCTCGTTGCCGGGGCCGAGAAAGACCACCTCGGACGGCATGTACGACAGATCCGGGTGCGGGTTGTAGCTGTCCCAGAGGATGCGCGTCGGCTCCCAGTCGACCCCGAGGTCCCGTATCCACTGCCGGACGTCGCCCCGCGGGCCCGGCCGGGCCGAGCCCGGCGGATAGGTGAACGGGTTCCCCTCCCCCACCCACTCGGTCGGGGACAGGGTCGGATTGACGGCCGGCAGGGGGTCGACCAGCAGCATCGCCGGCCGGCCCTGACGGATGTACTCGGCGACGTTGGCCATCTGGTCGGTCTGCATCGACGACGGCAGGGCGACGAGGAGCGCGTCGATGTCCTCCGGAATCGGGAACTCGGCGTTGACCTCGACCACCTCGTACTGCTTCCGCAGCTCGTTCACCACCGACCACTGCGGCAGCTGCTGGTCGCTCGCGAGGTTCTGCCCCCCGAAGATCTTCACCATCGTGTCGACGACACCGACGCGCTGGCGCTCGGTGCCCGCCACCACCCGGATGGTGCGCACCACCTCGTACTCGGTTGGCAGTCCCCTGTCGAAGAACGGGATGACCTGCTGCTCGGCCCCCGAGGTGAACGCGACGCCCATGAAGACGTCGACGATCTCGGAACGGCCGCCGGCCACGTCGCGCATCTGGCGCGGGCCGATGCCGAACTTCTCGCGCGCCCGGATCGCGGCGTCGCTGAACGGCTCGGTCTCCTCTATCAACACCTCGACCGCGGGCCCGGCCAGGGCGTCGATCTCCTCGAGGGTCCTGATCAGGTTGGACCGCGCCTGCACGAACAGCTCCGGCACCACGGGGCTCAGGAACGCCTGGATGAACACCGGACGGTCCTCGGGCAGCTCGTCGAGAAGCCGACGGGTCTCGCCGCTGACCGACGAGAGCCGCTCGGCGGTGACGTCCAGCCGCACCGCGGCGCGCGCCACCAGCATGTTGACGGCCACGAGCGCCACGCCGACGGCCGCCACCCGTATCGCCTGGTGCGCCCACATCGGGAACCCGTCGGGGTCGCGCGGCCAGTGCCGCCGCCCCGCGATCAGCGTGTTCAGGTGGATGAAGAGCGCCGCCACCGACAGGAACATGGTCAGCCCCGACAGGGTCAGGACGCCCTTGGAGAAATCCCCGAACGGGCTGAACACGCTGAGCGGGGCCACGAGCCGGCCCGCCTCGACGCTGATCGAGGCGACGACCGAATCGACGAAGATGACCGCGCCGCAGAACGCCGCCCCCAGGATGAACGCGACGGTGACGTTGGCCGTCAGCAGCGACGCGAGCATGCCGACCGGCACCAGCGCCGCCCCCACGAGCCAGAAGCCGACGTAGTTGCCCAGCATCAGCCCCAGGTCGGGGCTGCCGAGGAAGAACAGGACCGCCACGTGGCTCAGCGACAGCACGAGCGAGGCGGTGTAGATGCCGAGGGTGGCGGCGTACTTGCCCAGCACGACCTCGAGCTCGGTGGCGGGGAGCGTGAACAGCAGCTCGGCCGTCCCCAGCCGGCGCTCCTCCGACCACACCGACATCGTCAGGGCGGGGATGAACAGCAGCAGGAGGAACGGAAACACCTGGTTGAGCTGATCGAGGTTCGCGAGGTTGTCGAGGAAGAACCGGTCCTGCCAGAACGCGGCGGCCGCGCTCAGGAAGATGAACAGGGTGATGAAGACGTAGCCGGACGGGCTGCTGAAGTAGAGCCGCAGATCCCGCTTGGCCAGCGCCCGGACGATTGCGAAGTTGACCTTGGTGCCCATCGTTCGTTCGTCGCCTCCCAATCAGAGGGTCGGTGCGCCGGCCTCCTGCGGCTCGCGGGTCAGCCGGTAGAACGGCTCGTCGAGCGAGCCGTTCTCCTCGAGGTCCGCGAGCGCCCCGTCGAACACGAGCCGGCCGTTGTGAATCAGCAGGACGCGGTCGGCGACCGCTTCGACCTCCTGCAGGATGTGGGTCGAGATGAGCAGGGTCTTCGTGCGGCCCAGCCCCTGCATGTTCTCGCGGAACTGCTTGATCTGGTTGGGGTCGAGGCCGGCCGTGGGCTCGTCCATGATCAGTACTTCCGGGTCGTGCAGCAGCGCCTGAGCCAGCCCCACCCGCTGCTTGTAGCCCTTCGAGAGCTTGCCGATCGGCTTCTCCAACACGAGCTCGAGCGCGCAGATTCCGACGACCGCCTCGATGCGGTCCTTGAGGACTCGTGGGCGAATCTCGCGCGCCTCGCCGAAGAAGCCCAGCAGCTCGAGCGGGGTCATGTCGGGGTAGAGCGGTCCGTTCTCGGGCAGGTAGCCGAGCCGCTTCGAGGCCTCGATGCGCTGCCTCCGCACGTCGAATCCGGAGATGGCCGCGTGGCCCGCGCTCGGGGCCAGAAAGCCGGTGAGCATGCGCATCAGGGTGGTCTTGCCGGCCCCGTTCGGCCCCAGGAAGGCCACGACCTGCCCCTGGGGGATCGAGAACGACGCGTCGTGCACCGCCACGAACGGCCCGTAGTACTTGCTCAGCCCGTGCGCTTCGATCATGGCGGCGGGAGCCGCCGCAACCGCGGCCGGCTCGGCCGCCGCGCTCGAATTCGCCACAACTTCCTCATCCATGGGGATCTGCCTCGACTGTCGCCACCGCCCGGCCCGCGTCGGCGCGCGCCACCACCACCGCACCCTCACGGGCGGCTGTACTTCGCTCGTCAACTCCGCTCGTCGGACTAAGACGCATCCGGGACGCGTATGGTCGGGCCGCGCCGGCTCGCATCGGCGCCTCCGGCCACGGTCCCGGTTTTCGGCGAGTCCCGGCCCGGTTCCGCAACCGTAGAGGATAGTCAATCGGGCTGACGCTCATCAAGTGGCCGCCTTGTCCAACCAGAAGTGAGCCTGAAGGGAGGATTGATTCCAACGTGAAATGAGCCTGAAGGGGCCGGGTCCCGGATCATCGGAGGATGATCGTGAGACTCGACACCCAGCGCCTGCAGACCCTGGACCAGATTCGGGAGTTCCTGGCCGACAGCCGACCGCTCGACCTGCGGCCGCAGACCCGGGCCGAGGCCTACGCGTTCGTGGCCGAGACCCTGGAACGGTTCGACTACCCCGGCCGGGGGAAGGCCGACAAGGGCCTGCTCCGCCGGTTCCTGGTCAGGGTGGCCGGCCTCTCGCGAGCGCAGGTCACCCGCCTGCTGCGCCAGCACCGGGCCACGGGCGCCATCGCCGACCGCCGCGGCCCCCGGCGCCCCTTCCCCCGCCGCTACACCAAGGCCGACATCGGGCTGCTCGCCGAAGTCGACGCCCTCCACGGCACCCTCTCCGGGCCCGCCACCCGCCAGCTCTGCATCCGGGCCCTGCACGTGTTCGGGGACCACCGCTTCGAGCGCCTCGCCGCCATCTCCAACGGACATCTCTACAACCTGCGCCACTCGACCAGCTATCAGCGCCGCCGCGGGACGATGCCCGCGCCGACCCGCGCCGTGCACATCGCCATCGGCGAGCGCCGCCGGCCCCGGCCCGACGGGCAACCCGGCTACCTGCGGGTCGATACCGTCCACCAAGGCGACCTCGACGGCATCAAGGGCCTCTACCACCTCAACCTCGTCGACGAGGTCAGCCAGTTCCAGTTCGTCGGCTCCCTCGAGCGCATCGAGACGCCCTGCCTCGCCCCCGTCCTCGAAGCGCTGCTCCGGGCGTTCCCCTTCATCGTCCGCGGATTCCACGCCGACAACGGTACCGAGTTCATCAACCGCAAGGTCGCCGCCCTGCTGCAGGCCCTCCACGTCGACGAGTTCACCAAATCCCGCCCCCGACGCAGCAACGACAACGCCCTCGTCGAGAGCAAGAACGGCTCGGTCATCCGCAAGCACCTCGGATACGGCCACATCCCCAGCCGCTACGCGGAACGCGTCAACGCCTTCACCCAGCGGGTCCTCTCCCCCTACCTGAACTTCCACCGCCCCTGTCTCTTCCCCGTCGAAGTCGTCGACGCCAAGGGCCGCGTCCGCAAGCGCTACCCCCACGCCAACGTCATGACCCCCTACGAGAAGCTCAAGTCGTTGCCCGACGCCGCCGACTGCCTCAAGCCGGGGACCTCCTTCGACGAGCTCGACGCCGTCGCCGCCGCCATGAGCGACAACGACGCGGCACGCGCCCTCAACCAGGCCCGCGACCGCCTGTTCGCCGCCATCGACCCCGCCGCCTGAAATACCCGCGGCGACGGGCGGCGTCGACCCGCAGCTCGGTGTCGCCGACGCCCGGCCCATGAGTCGCCGCACCGGCGGACGGGGGGGGGAGGGGATGGAGGCAGCGCCGGGTGGCTGGCGTGTCGCCGGCTGCCCGCACCGGTCGCCGGCAAGAGGCAGCCCCGGATGCCGCCGCCGGGTTTGTGCTCCCCGTTCGAACCGCGTAGCTGCGGGCCGGCCAGCGTGTCAACGCGCTCCGCGCGTCCTCCGCTGCGCTACGGCCCTGCGGGTGACACACCGGCCGTCCCGCAACTCGGATTGCAGATATGGGCCTTGCGGCCCGGCCTGGACGGGACGTCCCGGCCGTCCACGAGACGCCGTGGCAGGACACGCGCCCCCCCCCGGCGCCGCGGGAGACCCGTTCGGAGGCCCCGTGCTCCCGGTCCGCTGTTGCCCCGAGTCCGCCGTCGCTCGACAGCCGTGACGTCCGGGCGCCGAGCCGCCTGTCACCGGTCCGTTACGTAACGGTGTGGAGTTGGTCGTGGCGTTGACGAACGCGGAGCGGCAGGCGCGTTACCGGAAAGCGGCGGAAGGCCTGGAGGCTGTCGAATCTACCCAGGGCTTCGGGCTCCCCGGTTCGGACCCGCTCCGTTTTGGACCCGCCCCGCTCCGAACGCCGCGCCGGACCGGAACCGCCGCTCTCGCTGCCGCAGCACGCCGCCCTTCGGTCGGCGTGCCGACCTGGAGGTCGGGCTGGTCAGGCGGGGCGGCCGCCGGAACCACGGCACCGGTGACCGACCACGGGCCACAGACGCATCAAGGCCGGCCACGGGACGAGCCGACCGCCGGTCGCCGACCCGAACCGCCGCCTCGGGGTGGAGTCGGCGGTGGCGGACGACGGCGGACCCCCGGCGGGCACCCCGGGCGCCTAACCCCTCCGCCCAAGCAGGATTGACGTGCTGGCCAGGAACCGGAGGACCTCGGCCCCGCCCATGACGGATAATGTCGGTCAGTGTGCGCCGGCTCACCGCAGCCCGCGCCAGGACCCCTGTTTCGGTCCGCTGATTCGGCCGCCGTCACCTCGGTTCACGTGCCGCCGCTTCAGGCTCATTTCAGGATTGGAAAGCACGGTGGCGCACGCCCGGCCCGGCGGATCGGCAGGAAATGGGCGCCGGGTCCGCCAGGAGCCCGTGGTGGGGCCCCGCGATGCAAGAGACCGGCGAGTGCGCCGGCGCGCGGCCGGGAGCCCGGCGCGGCAAGGCGCGACGAGGGCGCACTTCACCACGGGCTCCCGGGCCCCCCGCCACCCTGGCGGGGACCGCACACGGTCCGATAAGATCCCCCAAAGGACTCCTCATCAGTCGAACATGCCCGATTCTCTTCCCCCGTTCGCCCGATTCCTCGCCGTCCCGCTCGTCGCCGGACTGGCGGTCATGACCCTGTCCGGGAGTCAACCGACCCCGCCGGGCCCGGCGGACCCGGAGCTGCGCACGATCATCGACCGGGCCCTGGAACGCGCCGCCTGGGCCGAGGAGCAGGGCTTCGAGACCCGCTACCGCCGCGCGATGACGCAGCGGGTCCAGCGCTTCGATGGGGACGGCGAGGTCACCGACGAGGAGACGCGGCTCTACCGGGTCGAGCCGTACCGGGACGCGCTGTTCCTCCGGCTGACGGCCAGAGACGGGGAGCCGATCGGCGCACGCGATCGGCTCGAGCAGGAGCAGCGCTGGGCGGAGTTCCAGGCCGAGCTCGACGACCCGAGGAAGCGCGCGGAACGCGAGAGAGAAGCGGAAGAAGAAGAGGACAACGAGATCAAGTTCGACGAAGAGCTGGTCGGCCGTTACACCGCCACGCTGGACGGGGTACAGGACTTGCGGGGACGCCCCAGCTACGTCATCTCGTTCGAGCCCCGGCCGGGGAACCTCCCGGTGCGCAGGCGCATCGACCACGCCCTGAACAAGTCCCGGGGCGAGGCCTGGATCGACCGCGAGACCTACGAGATCGCCCAGGTCAGCTTCCAGCTGATGGAGCGCGTGCGCCTCTGGTGGGGCATCCTCGGCAGCATATCCAACGCCACCGGGCGCCTCGAACGCGCACCCGTCGCCGGCGACGTCTGGCTGAACACCGAGCTGGACATCTACTTCCACGTGCGGGTGCTGTTCCGGACGACCCGCCGGAACCAGACCACCCAGTGGAGCGAGTTCGAGCTCGCGGAGTGAGCGGGCGGGCTCGGGCGATAGTCCGGCGGCCTCGGACGTGACCCCACCGCCGTACCGGGCCGCGACAATCGGCAGGGTTCCCCGCGCCACCGCCGGCCGCCGATGCCCGCCCGAAGCCTGCCCCGCGGAGCCTGGCTTCCGGGCGGTCGGGGCGGCGCCGCGGGCCGGCGGCGCCGCGGGCCGGCGGCGCCGCGGGCCGGCGGCGCCGCGGGCCGGCGGCGCCGCGGGCCGACCAGGAGCCTGCGCCCCGGCACGGACTCCTGGAGGGCCGAGCGGCGAATCCTTGCGGCGCAGAAGTTCGCGCCAGCGAAACAACCCAGCCGACCGCAAGGTCCCCCGGCGACGATTGGCGGGCTGGTCTAGCGGGTCAGGGCCCCGTAGACGAGGTTGCGCGACACCGACTGCACCTCGCCGACCGCGGTCCCGCGGTGCTGGATCATCCCCACGAAGGCGAGGTCGGTCGCCGGATCGATCCAGAACCACGTGCCGGCCGCCCCGCCCCAGCGGTAGGTGCCGTCGCCGTACGCCTCGCCGGCCGCCGCGGCGTCGGTGACCACCTCGAACCCGAAGCTGAACCCCCGGCCGGCCGGCCGAGTGCCGAGCGGTTCGGGCAGCAGGTGGTTCGTCCGCATGATCTCGACCGAGCGCGGCGACAGGAGCCGGGCGCCGCCGAGCTCGCCGCCGTTGAGCAGCATCTGCATGAAGCGCAGATAGTCGCCGGCCGTCGAGTAGAGGCCGCCGCCCCCGGACGGGCCGGCCGGCGGCAGCGTCCGCACCTCGTTGTCGGCGAGCTCGAGCCCGTCGTCCCCCGCCTGATGGATCCGGGCGGCCCGATCGACGTCTCCCGCCGGCACGAAGAACCCGGTGTCGACCATCCCCAGCGGCTCGAAGATCCGCTCGAGCAGGAACTCGTCGAACGGCTGCCCCGACAGCTTCTCGACCAGGTAGCCCTGCACGTCGACCGAGATGCTGTAGTGCCACTGGGTGCCGGGCTGGAACCGCAGCGGCAGCTTGCCGAGCTTGTCGATCATGTCCTGCAGCGGTGCATCCGCGTCGAGGACGCCCTGCTCGCGGTACGCGCGCGCGACGGGGTGGTTGTCGAACCCGTAGTCCAGCCCGCCCGAGTGGGTCAGCAGCTCGCGCATCGTCATCGAGCGGGTGGCCGCCTCGTGCACCGGCGAGCCGTCGGCGTACTCGCCGGCGTGGACCCTGAGGTCGGCGAGCTCGGGGATGAAGTTGGACACGGGCTCGTCGATCTGCCACTTGCCCTCTTCGTAGAGCATCATCAGGGCCGCCGCGGTGATCGGCTTGGTCATCGAGTAGATGAGGAAGATCGAGTCGGCCGCCATCGGCGCGCCCGACTCGACGTCCTGCACCCCGACGCTGTCGACGAAGGCGACCTTGCCGTTCCGCGAGAGCATCGTCACGATGCCCGCGAGCTTCCCCTCGTCGACCAGCCGCTGCATGCCGGCGTCGAGCCTCGCGAGGCGCTCGGCGGACAGGCCGACGGCCGCGGGGTCGGCGTGGCCCAGATCGCGCGCGAGCGCGTGGTGCCCGTGGTGCCCCTGCGCCGCAACCGGCGCGACCGGCAGCAGCCCGATTCCGAGAACCAGCGCAGCCAGCGGGAGGAGAATCGGCAAACGGCGTATGGCAGCTCTTGGCATGGTGATGACTCCTGGACGGAACTGAACTTCAAGCGCCCTGAATGGCCACGCGCGGCCACCGGTACCTCGTGCGTCTCGCCCGGCCACGCGCCGGACTCCCGGGTCCCGAGAGGCGCAGTGATGGCACGACCCGTTAAGCCTACCCCAAACCGCAGGTCGAGAGATCGGGCCGCGCCGTCGAAACTTGACATCCCGGCCGGGCGGGTGCAACATCTTCTTGTCGAGTATCTAGGGGTCGGCGCCGCTCGGTATCCGGGATCGGCGCCGCGCGGGGTCCGGACTCCGGATGAGGGCGCGGACTCCCGCACGTCGGCGGGGCGGAGGACGGGAGTGCGGGCGACCGTCTCCAGGGGATTTGGTGCAAGTGCCGACCAAGAAGCCGGACCTGCTGCAGGGCACGCTGGCGCTGTTGATTCTGAAGACCCTGTCCACCGGCCGCATGCACGGATGGGGCATCTCGCAGCGCATTCAGCAGATGTCCCACGACGTGCTGCAGGTCAACCAGGGATCGCTATATCCGGCCCTGCACCGCCTCGAGCAGCAGGGGTGGATTCGCGCCTCGTGGGGCAAGTCGGAGAACAACCGCCAGGCGAAGTACTACGAGCTGACGGCGGGAGGCTGCAGGCAACTGAACCGGGAGACGGAGAACTGGATTCGGATCTCGGCCGCGGTGGCCTGCATCGTGGAAGCCTGAGGGAACCCGGGGATGTTCCGGGAGTCCGCGCCGCGCCTGACGGGGCCGACGCGTGGCCGGCCCCGGCCGGCGGCCAGGGCGGCCGACGGTGATTCCCGGCTCCGGACGGCCCGGGCGCGGCAACCTTCGGCACCCGACCGGCGTCTAACTTCGGGAGCGCGCGTGGAACGGGGAAGACGACACGCCGCCGCCCGGACGCTTCGTGCTCTCGCCCAAGGCTCCCGAGGAAGCTACTGATGGTCGACATCGCACGTCCGGACATCGCGCGGGCCAAGCAGCGGCGGCAGATCGCGTACGGCGTCGGGTCCGCCGTGGTCGTCATCCTGATCACGGTCGGGGTGTCGCGCCTCGAGCCGGCGGCGCAACGCGTCGATCGCGACACCGTCTATACGGACACCGTGCAGCGCGGCGAGATGCTGCGCCAGGTTCGGGGAACCGGCACGCTGGTCCCGGAGGAGATCCGGTGGATCTCCGCGATCACCAACAGCACGGTCGAGCGCATCGTGCTCCGGCCCGGCATCGCCGTCGAGCCGGACACCGTCATCGTCGAGCTGAGCAACCCGCAGCTCGAGCAGAGCGCGCTGGAGGCGCAGCTTCAGCTCGACGCCGCGCGGGCCCGCTACAAGAGCCGCCAGGTGGAGCTCGACCGGGACGTGCTGACGCAGCGCGCCGCCGTCGCCACCGCGGAGTCGAGGCTCACCCAGGCGGAGTACGAAGCCAGTCTCGACGAGGAGCTGTTCCGGGACCAGCTCGTCTCGGAGCTGCAGCTCCGCCAGAAGCAGTCGGCCGCGAACCAGTCCCGCATTCAGCACGAGATCGAGCAGCAGCGGCTGCAGATTCTGGTCGACTCGATGGAGACCCAGCTCGCGGCCGAGCAGGCCGAGGTGGACCGCCTCGAGACCATCTACCAGCTGCGCCGGGACGAGGTCGCGGACCTGCGGGTGACGGCGGGGGTGGCCGGGGTCCTGCAGGAGGTGCCCCTCGAGGAAGGGGCCAGCGTCACCCCCGGCACCAACCTCGCGCGGGTCGGCGACCCGACGCAGCTCATGGCCGAGCTGCGGATCGCCGAGACCCAGGCGAGGGACGTCCAGATCGGCCAGCCGGCCTCCATCGACACCCGCAACGGGGTCATCCCCGGTCACGTCATCCGCATCGACCCCGCGGTGCAGCAGGGCACCGTCACCGTGGACGTGTCGCTCGACGGCGAGCTGCCCCGGGGCGCCCGGCCCGACCTGACCGTGGACGGCACCATCGAGCTCGAGCGGCTCGTGGACGTCGTGTACGTGGGCCGCCCGGTGTACGGCCAGGAAGACAGCGTCGTCACCCTGTTCAAGCTCCAGCCCGACAGCGACGAGGCGCTGCGGACGCGGGTGAGCCTGGGCCGCAGCTCGGTGAACACCATCGAGGTGCGCGAGGGGCTCCAACCCGGCGACCAGGTGGTGCTGTCGGACATGTCCCAGTGGGACGCCGTCGACCGCATCCGGTTGAACTAGTTCGGCAGACACGAACCAGCGGCCCAGGCACAACCCCGCGGCCGACTTGCAGCGCGACGGGTAGCCGCCGGCCTTCGCGGTATCCAGGAGAAGCAGCAAAATGAACGACACAGCCCAGCCGCTGATTCACCTCGACAAGGTGACCAAGATCTTCTTCACGGACGAAGTCGAGACCCATGCGCTCGCGGAAATCAATCTCGACATCTACCCGGGGGAGTACATCGCCATCTCGGGGCCGTCCGGCTGCGGGAAGTCGACGCTGCTGTCGATTCTCGGGCTGCTCGACTCGCCGTCCGACGGCCAGTACCAGCTGAACGGCCGGCCGGTGGCGAGCCTCAAGATGTCGGACCGCGCCCGCACCCGGAACCGCGAGATCGGGTTCATCTTCCAGAGCTTCAACCTGATCGGCGACCTCACCGTGTACGAGAACGTCGAGCTGCCCCTGACCTACCGCGGCATGCGGCCGGCCGAGCGGCGGCAGCGGGTGGACGAGGCCCTCGAGAAGGTCGAGATGGCCCACCGCGCCAAGCACCTGCCCAGCCAGCTCTCCGGCGGCCAGCAGCAGCGGGTGGCGGTGGCCCGCGCCGTCGCAGGCCAGCCGTCGATCCTGCTCGCCGACGAGCCGACCGGCAACCTCGACTCGAAGAACGGCGAGTCGGTGATGCAGCTGCTCGCGGGCCTGCACGCCGAGGGCTCGACCATCTGCATGGTCACCCACGACCCCCGCTACGCCCAGCACGCCGGCCGCGAGGTGCACCTCTTCGACGGGCGAGTGGTGGATGGGCCCCAGGACGACAGCCCGGTGTCCGTGTCGTAGACGGCAGGACGGGACAGGCTCCCGGAAGGTCGGCCGGGCGGCCGGCGGGTGGCGAAGGCGGCGTTCTCGTGACCAGGGATCGTGGGCCAGGAACCCGCAGCCTCACGCCGAGGCCTGACGCGGGGCGCTACTCGGGCCGCTCTACCGCGGTGTAGTCGAGATACGACCGGCCGTCGACGGCCGAGACGATCGCCGTCAACCGGTACCCGCCGTCCGCCGACTCCACCCGCACCTCGGACACCTCGACCGTGACCTCGGATGGGTCCGGGCCTTGGCGCAGAGCTTCGTGGAGCACCCGCCCCTGCATCGAGGCCGGTGTCTCGATGCCCAGCGTATGGAGGAACGTCGGCGCGAAGTCGACGTTGCCGCTCGGCACGGCGCTCTCGACGCCCGCCTTCAGGTCGGGGCCGACCGCGACCAGCGTGTTGTGGATGTCGAACGGGCTCGAGCTGCCGTGGCCGGCCACCCCCGGCTGCGCCGTCGTCCCGCGAAAGCCGTAGCGGCCCACCGCCGGCGTCCAGGCGGGTGAGAAGAGCACCTGCGCGGCGCGCGGATGGCCCCAGCGCGCGAGGTCGAACGACAACGTGCCGGGCACGGCGCCTTCGCCGGCGACGGCGCCCGCTCCCCGGGTGAAGACCGCCCCGACCTCCTCGGCCGCCTGCAGGGCGGCGGCGACGGCCGACACCGTGGCCGGATCGCCGTCGCGCACGTAGACGGCCCCGGCCCCGGCCACGAGTCGCGGCGCGGCGTCGTCGAGCGCGGACGCGAAGGGCGCCAGCACCGCCGGGAGGTCGATGCCGCCGGTGTGCTCGGAGAACCCGTGGTCGGAGGTGACCCAGATGTTCGTCGTCTCCGACAGGCCGGCCGCGGCAATGCCGTCCTGAAGGCGCTGAACCTCGGCGTCGAGGCGGAACAGCGCCTCGACCACCAGGGGGTGGCCGATGCCGTGCTGGTGGGCCGTGGTGTCGGGGTCGCTGAGCCAGATCACGATGACCGTCGGGTCGATCTCCGGCAGGGCGACATCGAGGAACGCGTCGACGACCCAGCGGTTCCTCGCATGGTTGGGCGTGCCCGCGTCGGGGACCGGGCCGAGGCGGTCGAGGGCCCGCCGGTGCAGGTCGGCCGGCTCGCCGTACTCGTAGTGGAGGATGGCCCCGCCGGCGACGGTGTGGTTCAGCAGATACGACGACCCGCTGGACCCGGCGCTCATCACCAATAGTCGGTGACCCGCCGATTGAAGCGCCTCGCCCAGGGTGGCCGCGGTCAGCAGGCGATCGTCCTCGGCGGCCTCGATGCGCAGCAGGTTGCCGCGGTCGCTCGTCGAGAGGAACCGGGCGGGGTCGACCCGGGGGAAGAAGACCGAGTTGCCCATCAGCCCGTGGGCCTCGGGATAGGCCCCGGTCGAGATGGACGCGGCGTTGACCCGGGTCACGGTCGGGAACACCGCGTGATGGCTGGTCATGACGATGCCGCGCCGCCCCAGCGCGTGGAGCGCCGGCATGAAGTGGGGCTGCACGTAGTCGGGGCGCAGCCCGTCGAGCACGATCAGCACGTGCCTCGGCCGGTCGGCGGGCGCCACCTCGCGGTCCTGGCCGGCCGCCCCGGTCGACGACGCGGCGAGGGCGAGCGTCACCGCCAGCAGCCGGCGCGAGATCAGTCTGGCCATCGGCGGCGATCAGCGCTTGACGAGCCCGAGGAGGACACAGGCGACGACGACGACGAACGGCAGCACCGCACCTGCGGCGAACATGTACGTGGCGAGAGCGCTCGGCTCGGGAACCATGTGATCCTCCTCCTCGATGGGGGCCCGGGTCTACCGGGCCGACGGTGGATGACGGGTCGGCGATCCGCAGCTTCCGTCGACGGCTGCTGCGGCAATCCGCCAGTGGCGCGATTCTAACAGCCCGCGCGTTCCCCCGGCGGCGGCCAGCCCGCCAATCGTCGCCCGGCGACCCTGCGGTCGCCTTGGAAGCCTCGCTGACGCGAGGCTGCTGCGCCGCGCGGGGATGGCCGCCAACCCACCCGGCTAGTGCGACCCGAACGGAAACGCGGTCAGCCAGGCCCGGGCATGGTCGATGTCGTCGGTGCGCAGCGTGTCCGGATTGAAGCCGCGTTCGGCGCCCAGATAGTAGCCCAGCAGCTGGAACGTGACCGCGGCCACCGGCGGCATCAGCAGCTCGTCGATCGTGCCGGGCACGGCGATGACGAAGGTCGCGTCCGGGGCCACCGTGTCGTCGCCGTCGACCACCAGGGCCAGGCTCGGCGAGCCGGCGGCCCGGGCCGTGCGCACCGCGTCGTGCAGCCGGGCATAGGAGCCGCCGGGCGGCGCGACGACCACGGTGCCGATGTCCTCCGACAGCAGCGAGATCGCGTTGTGCGCGTACTCGGCCGGCCGGTAGGCCTTGCAGAGCAGGCTGCTCTCCTCTTCTATCTTCAAGGCGCCCTCGCGGGCGGAGAACCAGTTCGCACCGCCGCCGGCCAGCAGCAGCGCCCGCTGGTCCTTGAGGGCGTTGGCGATCTGCGACACGTTCACGTCCTCTTCATCGAGGAACTGCGCCGCCGCGTGCGGCAGCTCGGCGATCGCCGCGCCCAGCGCTTGCGCCTCGCGGGCGTCGAGCGCCCCCGTGGCCCTCCCGACCTCGAGGCCCAGCAGGTACAGGCCCACCAGGCGCGTGGTCAGGACCGACACGTCGGGACCGCAGCGCTGCCCGGCCGGGAAACAGATGCTCTCGTCGCACAGCTCTTCGAGCGCGCTCCCGGGCGTATTGGTCAGGCCGACCGTGAAGACCCCGCGGTCTCCGGCCAGCCGGCCCGCCTCGAGCGTCTCGACGCTGCCTCCGGTCGCCGACTGGAGGACGAGCGCGGTAGGCTCGGGCCCGGGGCGCCAGTGGTTCGAGAGCTCCTGCGACTCGATGCTCTCGGTGGACCAGCCGGTCCACCGCCGGAACAGGAACGCGCCCAGCTCGGCGGCGTGGAAGGCGGACCCGCACCCGGTGAAGACCACGCGCCGGATGCCCCGCTCGACGAGGCGCCGGGCGAGGGCGGCCAGCTCGGGCCCCCGGTCGGCCGCCTGCCGCATCAGCGCCGGCTGCCGGCGGACGTCCTCGATGAGGAGATACGGATGCCCCTGCCGAATGTCGCCGGTGCCCCTGATTCGCGCCCAGAGCGGCACGCGGGCCAGCTCTTCCTCCAGCCAGGCCGGCAACGGGTCGTCGGGGGTGGGAGGCGCCGCCCCGGGATTCGCGTCCATCAGGTCGCGCGCCCATTGCGGCAATCGGTCCTTCGTCGGTGGTCGCATCAGGTGTGGTCCCCGGCCCCTGCGCCGGCAGGACGGTGCAGGATACTGGAAAACGCGCCAGCCGGATACCTCCCGGCCGCTCCGGGCGATCCGCGGGAGGCAGGGAACATGCGCCGTGGAACGGCGCCGCAGCAGCCGTAGACTCTCCGGGGGGCTCGTGGGGCGCCAGTCGGAGCCGCGGAAGCTCGCGCCAGCGCAACTTCCAGGCCGTCACCGGTCCATGAGTCGATCCGCCAGGACCTTGACGCGCTTGAAGTAGCGGGGAACGTCGAGCCGCGCGCAGATGTCGAAGAAGGCCGGCCGCGGGCCCCTCCAGCACAGCTCGTCGACCGAGTCGAACAGCGGCGCGTTCGTGCGCAGCGTCGCCAGATCCCGGAAGCGCAGGGCGAGGTCGCGGTGGGCGGCGAGCTCGGCGGCCAGACGGCCGGCGCCCCGCACCGCGACGTCCCAGTCGGCGGCGGCGTCCGGCACCGCATCGATGCTGCCGTACCGACCCAACACGGCCGCCGCCGACTTGGCGCCCCACCCCCGCAGCCCGGGGAAACCGTCGGCGGCGTCGCCGACGAGGGCGAGGTAGTCGGGAATCGACGCCGGCGCCACCCCGAACTTCGCCCGGACCCCCTCCTCGTCGCGCAGCGCCCCGGCCCGCCGGTCGAACTGCACCACCCGGCGCCCCGTCACGCATTGCGCGAGGTCCTTGTCCGGCGTGCAGATGAACACCTGCTCGACGCGGTCGTCGCCGGCCGCGCGCGCCGCCGCCGCCGCCAGTCCGTCGTCCGCCTCGAGATCGGTCATCGGCCACACCGTGACGCCGAGGGCCTCGAGCGCTTCCTCCAGCAGGTCGAACTGCCCGAGGAGGGCGGGGTCGACTCCCTCTCCGGTCTTGTAACCCGGCCACAGGCCGTTGCGGAACGACTCGATGACGTGGTCGGTGGCGACGCCGAGGTGGGTCACGTCGTCCTCGAGCATCATCAGCACGGAGCCCAGGACGCCGCGCACCGCGCCCACTTCGCGCCCGTCGACGTCCCTGGCCGGCGGCACCGCGTAGAAGTGGCGGAACAGCTCGTAGGTCCCGTCGATCAGGAACACGTTCATGCTCAGGACCGGGGGGCCGCCGGCGAGAGCCTCGCGGGCGTCAGCTCTCGCGGCGGCTCGGGGTGGCGGCGGCGGGGCACGGCTCCCATCCCAGGCGAACCAGGTCCCGCCCCAGGTTCCTGGCCGCGTCGACCAACGCCGTGCGGTCGTCGAAATGCTCGCTCTCCTCCGAGCCATCAGGGTACAGCACCACGAGCTCGCAGGCGTCGGGACGCGAATCGCAGTGGATTCCGATGAACCGGGGCGGCCCCTCGGCCGCCTTGAAGAACCACAGCATCACGGTGTTGTATCGGGACGGACCGGTGGTGCTACAGGCCGCGGAGGCATTTGCCGTGCAATCCTGAGTCATACCGGGCGTTGGCAGGAAGAGGCCGGACGGACGCCCCTCGGCGGGCAGCCGGCGGGAACCCCGACGCCCGACCCGCCGTAGGAGCCTGTAGCGGAAACCCGCGTTGCGGCTCCGGATCCGGCCGGGGGGTCGGCGAATCGCGCCGGCGTCGGCCGCACCGCGAATATCCGGCCGGCCGATACGTAGAAAGGGACAGTGGATACCGTGATGGTCGACTCTCCGGCGCCGCCCCTGCTCGCCGGCGACGCCGGGGCCGACCGGCAGCTGATCGACCAGGCCAAGGCCGGAGAGCCGGCCGCGTGCGACGCCCTCGCCCGGCGCTATCGTCAGGCCGCGTACCTGCTGGCCCTCCAGATGCTGGGCAACCGGGACGACGCGATGGACGTGACCCAGGACGCGATGCTGCGGTTCTTCAGCACCCTCGGGGGCTTCGACGCCACCCGCCGCGTGCAGCCCTGGCTGTTCACCATCGTGCGGAACCAGGTCCGCGACCATTGGCGCCGGAGGCAGCGCCGGCCGGCCGACGCCGCCGGCGAGTCCGACGCCCTCGTCGAGCAGCTGGCCGCCCCGCAGCCGAGCCCGGAAGCGGACCTCCACCGCCGGGAGCTGCGAGAGCGCGTCTGGCGCGCGCTCGCCGCCCTGCCGGCCGCGAAGCGCGAGATCATCGTGCTGCGCGACTTCCACGACCTGTCCTACAGCGAGATCGCCCAGGTGCTCGACATCCCCATCGGCACGGTGATGTCGAGGCTGCACGGCGCCCGCCGGCAGCTGCGGGCGCGGCTCGAAGAAGGGGGACGTCATGCCTGAGCCCTGTGGGCGGACGTTCGACGAGGCCCTGCTCTCGGGATACGTCGACCGCGCGCTGGTGCAGCGCGACGAGCAGCGGGTCCGGGTGCATCTGGAGCAGTGCGCCGGGTGCCGGGCCGTGGTCGAGGACCTGCGCGTGGTGCGGGAGGCTACCATGACGTCGACGTTCGAGGCGCCGCGAGACGACGAGTGGTCGGAGACCCCGAGGACCGAGTCGAGCCGGCTGCTGACCGGGCTGGGGTGGCCGCTGGTGACGGCCTGGGCGATACTCCTTGCCGGCTACGCCCTGTGGGGAGCCTGGGAGGGCACGGAGAACCTCGTCGAGCGGCTCCTGCTGCTCGGCGGGGCGACCGGGTTCGGGCTGCTGTTCTTCGGGGTGCTGCTCGACCGGTTGAAGGCGGCCAGGACCGACCGCTACCGGGAGGTGCAAAAGTGATCGTGGTCACCGCGAATCGCGTTGCCGGCAAGCGGGTCGCCCGCACCCTGGGGCTCGTGCGGGGGAACACGATCAGGACGCGCCATCTCGGCAAGGACATCATGGCGGTGCTGCGCAACATCGTGGGCGGAGAGGTCTCCGAGTACACGAAGCTCCTCGCCGAGTCGCGCGAACAGGCGCTGGACCGGATGGTGGACGAGGCCCGCGAGCTGGGCGCCAACGCCGTGGTCTCGCTGCGGTTCTCGACCTCGATGATCATGGGGGCCGCGGCCGAGCTCCTCGCCTACGGCACCGCCGTCGTGCTGGAGGACGAAGGGGGCGGGGCCGGCCGCGACCGGTAGCCCGCCCATCGTCGCCTTCGGCTCCGCTGGGCGCCCAACCAACCCTGCTAGGAGTCTGCACCGTTCTACGGCGCAGACTCCTAGACCGGCCTGACCGGCGCGGTCACTGCTGGTATTCCCGCAGCATCTGCTGCAGGGCCTCCTCTTCCGCGTCCCAGGCCGCCTGGATCTCGCGCAGCGCCGCCTCCGCGGTCGGCGCCTCGTGGGCGAGGGCCCGGTTCCTCGCGAGCAGCAACCCCTGTGCGGCCGCGTGGTCCAGGAACCGGAAGAGGTGGTCGTAGTAGCCGGCGACGTTGACGAAGACGCACGGCTTCTCGTGCAGATAGAGCGGCTTCTGCGCCCACGTGAGCGCTTCGAAGATCTCCTCGACGGTGCCGAAGCCGCCCGGGAGCGCGAGGCACGCGTGGCACAGCGACTGCATCTTGTACTTTCGCTGGTGCATGGTGTCGACGACGTAGAGGCGGCTGAGCTCTTCGTGCGCGAGCTCCTGGTACTCCAGCTGCCGCGGGACGACGCCGGTGGCGAAGCCGCCGTTCGAGAGCACCGCGTTGGCCAGGGCCCCCATCAGGCCGACGCGGGCGCCGCCGTACACCAGCCCGACGCCGTCGGCCGCCATCAGGCGGCCCAGGGTCTCCGCCTCTTCCACGTACCGCTTCTCGTACCCGACATGGCCGCCCAGGTAGACGCAGATGTGCTTCATTCCGTCGGGCGGCTCGATGCCCGCGCCGGCGTCCGGGTTCGACGCGTCTACCATGCCGTCAGATCTCTGGCCCGGAAGTCGCAGCCGCGCGACCGACCCTGCGGTCGCGGCGCGATCTCAAGGGTCGCGTTTGGAAGTTCCGCTGGCGCGAGAAGACTCCTGCGACTCCGATTGCCGCCCGACCGACCCGGCCAGGAGCATCGGCGCCTCCCGGCCGGCCGGCGTCACGCACACCTCTCGAGCGCCGCCTCGCGCGAGGCCTCGACCGAGATGAGCCGATCGAAGCCGCTGATCCGGAAAACGTCCTCGATATGCGGCTTCATGCTGCAGACGACGAGGGTTCCCGCACCGGCCTTCAGCGCCTTCGTGGCCAGGAGCAGCACCCGCAGGCCCGAGCTGCTGATGAACTCGAGACGACCGAAGTCGAAGATCAGCCGCCGCTCCCCGCCGCCGATGCGCTGCATGACGCTCGATTCGAACGCGTGGACGTTCCCGCTGTCCAGCCGGCCGACCGGCGACAACACCAGCACGCCGTCATTCCGCTCTTCCACGACATCGATGTCCATCGGCGTGTCTCGTTCCAGAGTCGGCCCCGTGGGCGTGTAGTTGTGCTCCAGCGTCAACCGGTTCCGGCCTTCCGTGAACTGGTACGTCACACGGTCGGCGAAGCTGCCGACCAGATGCAGCCCCAGGCCCCCGACGGCGCGCTCCTCGAGCGGCGCGGACAGGTCCGGACTGGCCCTCTCCGTCGGATCGAACCGGCGCCCGTTGTCCACGACGTTCAGGACCAGCAACGTGCCGCTGACCCACAAGGCGATGTCGATCCTGGGCTCGGTCACGCCGTCGAGGCCGTAGTGCACGGCGTTCGCGACCAGCTCGTCGAGCACCAGATTCAGCATGTAGGTCTTGGACTCGGGCAGCCCGTGCGCGGCGGCGAACCCCTCGACCATCCGGGAGAGGTCGCCAAGCGCCGACAACCGCGGCGGCGACAGCGAAACGCGTAGCTCGTCCTTCAGCATCCGGCCCTCTTGGCCCCGAGGCGGAGTGGCTGCGGGGAACTCAGCCATCCGGTCGCATCCCCAGCCGGCGACCCCTCATCACTGTAGCAACTCCCGTCGCCGCGTGCCACAGAGGCAAGGGACTGCACCCAAGGGCAGCCCGTTTCTACGGGATGGGGCGCGCGGCGCATGGCGAGGTTATTTCCGTCACTGCCCCAACCAGCGGTCTGCCGATACCCCCGCACAGCTCGCCGGCGCAGATCCTCAGTCGCGGCGCATGAGGACGATTCGGTTCGTGTTGGTGCCGCCGCGGTTGTTGTCGACGCCCCACGTGTTCGAGGTCTTCGTGAACGCCTGCTCGTTGACGATGACACCGACGGGCGTCCACGGCGTGTCGTGCGCCACGTCGGCAACGACCTGATCGAGCAGCAGCGACCCGCGCTTGATCTCTCCGACCTCGAAGGCGAACGCGCCGCCGCGCCTGGTGATTGCGGCGACGTTGACGAGGGCGTTGCGAACGAGGTCTCTCCATGCTTCGAGCTTGTTGGTCTGCGTGATCCCGATGCCGTCGGCGTCCAGGCCGGCGAACCAGCACCGCATCCAGTTGTCGTGCTTGTAGTTCACGATGTTCATGAAGGGCGGCGACGTCACCGCGAGGGAGACCGGCGGGCCGCCGTAGTCGAACGGCGCGGCGACCGGTTGCCTGAAGAACCCCTCCACGCGCCCCGAGGGCGCCTGCCGGCGCATGTCCTTCAGCAGGGAGCGCGTCTTGCGCAGGATCAGGGCGGCAACGTCGCGATACGCCGGCTGCTGGTTGCGGCGGGCGTTGATCCTGCGCTGGCTCTCGATGGAGGTCGCCTGGTTGGGGGGCAGCGTGTAGACGGAGAAGAAGCCCCTGGAGTGCCCCGTCAGGCGATTGAGCGCAACCATCCGGATCCAGCGGTCGACGTCATCGGCGGCTCCCGTCGCGATCCGCTCCAGCAGGTACGCGCGAAGCCGGCAGATCTCGGTGAGGGTTCGCGCGTGGAAGAACGTGTCGAACCCGACGGGACGCGCCGCCGCTTCGTCCCGGCCGCCATCCAGGGACAACGAGCCCAGTCTCGACTCGACGTCCGACGCCGCGGGCGGCGCGAGCCTCGGCTCGACGAGCATGCGGGACAGCGGGTTGACGTCGTTGCCCAGGGCGTCGCGTCCGAGCAGCGCCGCCTCGAGCAGGGTCGTACCCCGCCCCATGAACGGATCGAAGACCACGTCGCCGGGGTCGGTCAGCCTGGCGATGAAGAACTGCGGCAGCTGCGGCTTGAAGCACGCCCGGTAGGAGATCTCGTGCAGGGAATGCGCCGCCCGCTGCTTCGACGTCCAGAACTCGTTCGCGAAGACGGGCACGCCCGCGTACTCGCCGACGGCGGTCTCCCTGCCGTACCGCCGCCACCCTGCAAGCTCGTCCGTGAGCTCGTCGAGGGTCACGCGGCCGGCGCGCCCGAGGGCGAGCTGGAGTTGCATTGCCGCTACAATCCCAGCAGGTTCGTCCGCAGCTTCGAGAGCCCCTGCTCGGCCGCCCACAGATCCAGATCGACCGACGCCAGCTCGTCGACGACGGGGACGGCGAGGCCGGCCTCGCGCAGGTCGATCGCCTTGACGTAGCTGCGACACGACCCGCACTCCTCCAGACGCACGTGCGGCCACGTCTCGGAGACGTGATGCGGGCGGCGGTCCGGCCGCTCCTCCCCGCACGACGGACAACGCGTCCGCGGGAACGCCCACTCCGACAGACAGAGCGAGCAGAGCAGCGTCCGCCGGCCCCTGGCCTCGGGCTCGTCGCGCAGCACCGCGGCGAGCGGCGCCGCCCCGCAGTGGGGGCACGCCGCGCGGGCGCCGGCGTCTCCCGAAGCAGGGCCGCCGGCGTCGGCGGCGGGCTCGGGGACGGCCCCGCTCGACGCCCTAGTGGCGAGCGCCTCGGCGATGGGCTGCAGGAAGGCGCGGGGAAAGAACTCGAGCGACGCCGCCTCGCAATCGAGCGACGCGGCGACCGCGGCGATCGGCCGTCCGCCCAGCGCATCGCCCAGCAGCTCCGACATCGCGGCGGGCTCCGCCGACAACCGCCCCGCGACCGCCCGCAGCAGATCGGTCGCCGACGCCGGGACGGCCCGCACGAAGCGCTGGAAAGCCCGCTCGCGCGGCCGGTCCGGCAGGCGGGACAGACGCAAGCGCGGCGGCTTCCCGTCGGCGGCCTCCACCGCGGGCAGCCACCGTGAGCCCAGCGCCCTGGCGTACAGCGGCTCCTGCAGCGCCAGCACGTCACCGTAGAACGCCAGCAGCTCGTCCGCGTGCGGATGCTCACCGCGCAACCGCTCGACGCGCCGGCGACGTCCTGTCCAGACCGGATGGGGGGCCATGCGACGGTCACGAGCTCGCAGCCGGCCTCGACGGCGACGGCCGCCCGATACGCACCCCCGGCAGCGCCGGTGCGGCCGGGCGGCGCGCTACCTCGCTCTCCGGGCGCCCGGGCTCAGGAGAGGCTGGAACGGCGCCGCCAGCGAGAGCGTCTCGGTCCGCGGCGTGTAGCAGATCGTCTCGCTGCAGACCTGGTACAGCACCGACACCGGCACCTCGACGACGTCGGGGCGGTCCGGGTTCGACCGGTGAAACACCTCGGCGTTCGGGGTAACGGGGATCGCGACGTCGATTATCCCCTCATAGACGTTCAGGGTGACCCCGAGCTGCGGGAACTCCCTCGGGTGCGTCGGCGGGTACTGCGCCGGCCCCGTCCGCAGGCCCGGGGTGTCGGGAATCGTCGCCTCCGAGGCGATGTAGCCGTCGGGGAGCGGCCGGCCGTACATGTGGAGGCCGTCCGCGAGCTCGAAGCGCACGTGGACCGTCGACTGCGTCTCGAACTGCATCGCCGCGTCGGACAGGAACGCGGAGATCTTCACCTGATCGGTCCCGAGCTCGACCGCCGGGGCCTCGTGGCGCGCGAGGATCTCGCCGAGGGCGGAGTCGCGAATCGCACCGGCCGACTCGCGGGTGGCGTAGTGGCGGTGGAAGAACTTCTCGGTGACCACGCCGTTCCCGTCCGTTACGTAGACCCCGGGGAACGGCACGCCGTAGAAGCTGCGGCCGGCGGCCTGCTCCGGATCGTCGGGAGAGACCAGGGTGTTGAGGATGCCGAACTCGCGGATCACCGCCGAGTCGACGTCCGACAGGAGGTCGTAGGTGACGCCGTGCTCGTCGGCGAACGCCCGGAGCTGCTCCGGGCTGTCGTAGCTCACGCCGTAGACGCGGATGCCTGCTTCTTCGAAGAGCCCCAGGTTGTCTTGCAGCTCGACCAGCTGCGTGCGGCAGTACGGTCACCACACCGCCGAACGGTAGAACACCACGACCGACTTCGAGTCGTCCCGGTCGGCGTGGTAGTCGACGATGCGGCCTTCCTGATTGGGCAGCGAGAACTCCGGAAGCCGCTCGCCGATCGCGGGTCCCGACGGAAACTCGCGGGAGGCCGGGTAGCGGCGCCCCGGATGACTCGCGGGCATGCCGATGGTGATGCCGAGGTCGTCGGTCCGGGTGCCGGGCTCCAGGTCTTCGTGGGCGGAGCGCACGGGGGGGGCGTCCTGCGCCGCGGCGGCGGCCGGGGCCGTCACCAGCGCAAGCGCCGCCAGCAGTGTCCATCGTCTCATCGTCTCGTCTCCGGAAACCGGCCGCGGCGACCCCGCCGGCCGCCCCCACCGAAAGTCCCGTTCATTCTATACACTGTTGCCCCGGAGTTGCTCGACCGAGCGGCCCTGCTTTGACATTCCGGGAGACAACAGGCACGCTTCCATGAGCCTCGGGTGCGATTGCGGAGGCAATGTGGGCATGTGGAAACGCACGCGCTTGTGGTTCGGGGCCCTCGCCGGACGCCGCCGTTTCGAGAGGGATCTGGCGGACGAGCTGGCCTTTCATCTCCAATCGCATGCCGACTCGCTGGAGCGTGGGGGAGTGCCGCGGGCAGAGGCCCGCCGGCGAGCCCGCCTCGAGTTCGGCTGCCCCGAGTCGGTCAAGGAAGAGGTGCGCGACGTGAGGCTCGGCGCCTGGTGCGAGCAGCTCGGCCAAGACGTTCGCCACGGGCTCCGCCTCCTCCGCCGCGATGCGGGCCTGTCGCTCGGCGTCGTGCTCATTCTCGCCGTCGCCCTCGGCATCGCGACCACGATCTGGAGCTTCGCCGACAAGTCGCTGCTCCGCCCCCTCCCGTTCGAGGACGCCGACCGTCTCGTCTGGGTGATGGGAAGCGATACGCAGCGGGGACTGCCGCGGTTGCCGGTGTCCTATCCGGACTTCCGCGACTGGCGTGAGCGCACCCGGAGCCTCGACGACCTCGCCGCGTGGCGGCACGAGATGCGCGTCCGCTCGGACGGGGAGCTCCGCGAACGCATGCGCGTCGGCGCCGCCAGCCCCAATCTCTATCCGCTCCTCGGCGCGACCGCCCACCTCGGCGCCCTTCCCCGGGCGGAGACCGACGTCGTCCTGACCCACGCGTTCTGGAACGCGCGATTCGGCGCCGACCCCGGCGTCATCGGCTCGAGCCTGCGTCTCGATGACGAGGCCTTCACCATCGTCGGGGTCCTCGGCGAGCGCTTCACATTTCCTCCCGTCCCGGCCGGCTACGGTCCCGAGGCCTGGCTCTCGCTCGACCACAGCCTGGATGCCGCAACCCGCAACGACCGCGGAGCGGGCCGCCTGTGGACGGTGGGGAGGCTTGCGCGGGGCGCCGGCCCCGACGAGGCGCTGACCGAGATGAACGCCATCGCGCGCGACCTGGAACGCGCGCACCCGGAGACGAACCGGGCGACCGGCGTCAGCATGGGGCCGCTCGAGCACCTCTGGGTCGACGGGCTCCGCACCGGGCTGCCGGTCATCCTGCTGGGCGCGGCCCTGGCCCTCCTCATGGCCTGCAGCAACGTGGCCGGCCTCCTCGTCAGCCGCGCGCAACGGCGGCGAACGGAGTTCGCGGTGCGCGCGGCGCTGGGCGCCGGCCGGGGACGGCTCGCCCGGCAGCTCGCGGCCGAGGTCGGACTGCTCTTCGCCGCGGGCACGGCCGCGGGCCTCGTCCTCGCCCACGTGTCGCTGCCCCTGCTGGTGCAGCCGTTCTCGCAGGGCGGCGCGTTCCTCAGCGACGCCCCGCATGTCGACCTCCGCGTCTTCGCCGTCATGGCCGCCGTCGCCGGGGCGACCGCCCTGATGACGTCCCTGGGCCTCATCGCCGGCGTGCGACCGGGCCGCGGCGCCCGGTCCGTCGCCACCGGCCCCGCCGGCGCGCCCCGGCGCTCCGCCTTGCGCAAGGGCACGCTCGTCGTTCAGGTGGGCGTCTCGATGGTGGTGGTCTTCGCCGCCGCCCTGCTGACCGAGAGCCTCCGGAACGCGGTCGCCGAGCCGGTGGGCTTCGACATGGAGAACCTGCTGGCCCTGCGTGTCGAAGTGCCGGCGGAGCTCAGGGGCGAGCCCGAGCGCATCGCCGGCGCCCTCCGCCGGCTCGGCGAGCTCGCCGACCGCGCCGCCCCGGGCGATTCCGTCGCGATGGCCGCCGCCGGCCCCTTCGGCAACCGCGGCCGGGCCCACTTCTTCGAGATCGCGGGGCGGCCGGGCGCGGACGCCAGTCGGCCTCCGCTGGCCGACTACCGGCGGGTGAGCCGCGACTACTTCGACGTCCTCGGCATTCCCGTGCTTCGAGGACGACGGCTGCCGGCGCGGTCCGAGGGCGTGCTGCCGGTCGTCGTCAACCAGGCCTTCGCGGTCCGGCACTTCGGGGACGAGGATCCGGTCGGGGCCGGCCTGAACCTCTTCTCCGAGCTGCAGCAGGGCATGGACCGGTCGCAGGCGAGAGCGGCCGCGATCGTCGGCGTCGTCGGGAACGAGAAGACTTGGCGGCTCGATCAGCAGCAGTCGCCTCAGATCTACGCGAACATCGCGGCGGAGCCTCCGATCGGCTTCGATCTGATGGTGCGCACATCCGACCCGGAGGGCGCTCGCCGGCGCCTGACGGCCGAGCTCGCCACGGTGCTGCCGGGAGCGCCGATCGCCCGCGCGCGACGTCTCGAGGCCTCGGCGCGGTCCACCGTCTGGGGACGGTGGGTCGCCGCCGTCGTCATGGACCTGTTCTCGTCCCTGGCGCTGGTGCTGATGATGATCGGCGTGTACGGGATGCTGAGCAGCGCCGTGCAGGAACGCCGCCGCGAGCTCGCCATCCGAACCGCCCTCGGCGCGCCCCCCGGCGCGCTCGCCGGCCTCGTCGTGCGCGACGCCCTCTCGACCGCGACGGCGGGCGTCGCCCTGGGCGCGGCGGGCTCCCTGGCCGCGGGCCGCTTCCTCGCGAGCCACGTCTACACCGTCTCGGCGACCGATCCGGTGACGATGGCGGCCGCCGCCGCGCTCCTGATCCTGCTCGCCGTCGTCGCCGCGTGGTTCCCGGCCCGCCGCGCCGGCCGGACCGAGCCGGCCGCCGTGTTGCGCCAGGTGTAGGCGGCCGAGGCGGGAGGGAGCCCGTGGTCGAGCCGGCGCGCCGGGCCGCCGCGGAAGGCGCCGGCCTGACCGCCAGCGCCTCGCGCGACACCTGTCGAATCCGCTCGGAGATGCCCCAACCGTGGCGGGACCCCGGTGCCGGCGTCTTGAGAATGAGCAGCTCGAGCGTACCCTTCGGCTCTCACCGTACCGCGTCCGAGTGCCAGCCCTTCCAGGCCGGCTTCCAGCGGCGAAACAGCCCGATGACGACAGGGTTGGTCCAGACCAGGATCTTCCACAACGGCCACTTGTCGAAGCGCCGGGAGGACGGTCTCACCCGCGGCTCCCGCAGGAAGCGAGCCGTGCGACGAGTTCTTGCGGCCAGCTTCCGGAGGTGCCAGTAGAAGTCGACGTCCTCGCCCATCCACATCTGCTCGTCGTAGCCTCCGACCTGCTCGAACGCATCCTTGCGACAGAACTGGGCGGCGCCCTGCACCATCCCGGTGACTCGGGCGAGCAGCCGCCAGGCGCGAAGGTAGAGCCGCACGAAGAGGCGGCGCGGCCGGTAGTCGACGTCCACGCCGCCCCCGATGCAAGTCGGGTCGCGCATCGCCGCGCATATCGCGACCAGGAGCGCGCGCGGCACCGCTACATCGGCATCGAAGAAGACGAGCACGTCGCCCGCGGCGCGGCGCGCGCCGGTGTTGCGGGCCCGCGCGATGCCCTGCACCGGTTCGTGGACGATCGTCGCGCCAAGGTCGCGGGCGACGCCGGCGGTCCGGTCCGTACTGGCGTTGTCGACGACGATGACGTCGGCCGCGACGTCGCACTCGGCGCGCACCCGCTCCACGGCGGCGCGGATCGAGCCCAGGGTGGCTGCGAGGTACGCCTCCTCGTTGAACGCGGGAACGATGATCGTGAGCTTCATTCCGAGCGCAGAGCGACCATCGGATCGACGCGCGACGCGCGTCGGAGAGGAGCGGTGGTGGCCGCGAGCGCGACTGCGCCGAGCAACAGGATGCTGGCGACCAGGGTAGACGCATCGGTTGCCGCGACCCCGAAGAGCACGCCTCTCAGAACGTGCGCGCAGACGAACCCTGCTTGCGGTGGACGTACACGGTATCGGCGGGACCGCTCCTGACGGCGCGGTCTCTCGAGTCTGCGACCACGCCGACAATCTCCATCTCCTCGGCTCCCTGGCGGAGCCGCCGCCCCAACGGGCTCCGGCCGTCGAAGTAGTGCTCGACGAACGTCTCGTTCACGATGGCGGCCAGGGGCCGGCCTCGCGCGTCACGCTCGTCGAGGTCCCGGCCGCGGATCAGGGCTTGGCCCAGGGTCTCGAAGTACCGCGGGCTGATGAAGTTGAAGCCGACGACGGTGTCGCCGCGCTCCGGCCGGGGAGCGTAGCCGGGCACCTCGATGCCCATGGTGACGGCCATCGCGCCGTAGGGCGGACTCGCCGCAAGGCTGGCCGCGGCGACGCCGGGCAACTCGCGGGCGCGCGCCAGCAGCTCGTCGAAGGTCTCCGCGGCCTCGGCGGCGGAACGACCGCCCGCCGCGGGGTCCACGCGCAGCGCAATCACCCGGTCCGGCTCGAACCCGAGGTCGACGGTCGACAGCGACCGAAGGGTCTGCGTCAACAGGCCCGCTTCGAAGACGACGACCAGGCACACCGCGACCTGAACCACGACCAGCGCGCGGGAGGCCGCCGCGCGCTCCGCGGGCCCGCCGGCCGCGGGGCTCCGCGTCGAGCCCGGGGCGAGAGCCGGCCGCGTCGCCCGCCAGGCGGGAACCGCCCCGCAGAGAATCGCCGTCGCGCCGGTCGCGGCCAGGGAGAACGCGAGCACGCGCGCGTCGGCCGACGCGTGCACGACGGCCGCGGCGGACCGGCCGGCGTTCAGCATGCCGACGAGGGCGTCGCCGATCCAGACCGACAACGCGACCCCGCCGACGCCGCTGGCGGCCGCCAGCACGGAGGTCTCCACCAGCAGCTGGCGGACGAGCCGGGCCCGCGAGGCCCCGAGCGACACCCGCACCCCGAGCTCGGGCGCGCGCGCCTGCGCCCGGGCGAGCAGCAGGTTGGCGAGGTTGGCGCACGCCACCAGCAGGACCAGAGCGACCAGACCCATCGCCGCCAGCAGGGGGCGGCCGAACGCGGGGCGAAGCGCATTGAACCCTTGCGCTCCGGCGTCCAGCCACAGCTGTCCCTCTCTCTCCGGGTCGACCGACCGGAGCGCGAGCCGGGCCTGTCGTTCCGCCTCGGCCCAGGTGACGCCGGGCGCGAGGCGCGCCATCGGCGCGAGCCAGGAGATGCCGTTCAGCCGCAGCGCCCCCTCGGCGCCGCCGAACGCGGGCAGGAAGTCTCCGATGCGCGTTGCAGGAACGCCGACGTCGAAGCGGCGGTGGAGCTCGGCGCCGTGGAAGCCGCGCTCGGTCACCCCGACCACGCGATAGCCCTGGCCGTTCAGGAACACGGTTCGCCCGACCACGCCGGGGTCGCCGCCGAACGCGCGCTGCCAGAGACCGTAGCCGAGGACGCAGACGGGGTCGGCGCCGGCGTTCCGCACGTCGGCGTCGTTCAGCAGGCGTCCCACGGCCGGACTCACGCGAAGCGTCCGGTAGTACCGGCCGGTGACCAGCTCGCCGTTGACCCACCCGCCGTCGTCGCCCGCCGACAGGTTGATCGGCCTCGCGAACCAGCCGAAGACGCCGGCGAAGGCCGGGGTCCGCTCGGCGAGAGCGTCGACGGTGCGCAGGGGCCAGACCACGCCGTTCCGTTCGCCGCGATGGGTGCGTGCGAAGGTGACGAGCCGGTCAGGCTCGGCCACCGCCAGGCGCTGGAGCAGGACGGCGTCGACGAAGGAGAAGATGGCCGTGTTGGCGCCGATGCCGAGGGCCAGGGTAGCGACCGCGATGCACGTGAACGCGGGACTTCGGCGCAGGCGGCGCAATGCATGCAGGGCGTCCCGGCGCAACTCGTCGGCGAGCCGCAGGCAGCCAGGCAACCGTGCGCCATCTTGAACGTCGTCTACCTTCGACGAGCTCGGCACGCCGCTCTCCCTGCCGGAACCCATCCCGGCCCCATGTCGCCGCCTGTCACGATTCCGAGCGGGACGCGGCCCGGACCGGCACTTCGCGGGCCCGGACGTACCGGCACCGAATCGTCCCGGCAGGACGGACGGATCAAGGCTGCCATACCTCTCTCGGATTTCAAAGGGAAGCGCGCATCCGCGCCCGTGGGCCGACTGCGTCCGAGTCGCGTTGCGGCCGTCCCGAACTTCGGACGAAGAACCACAGGCCGCCGACGGCCTCCTGTCGATAGGGAACGAAGGCGAGGGGCGGCGGGACGGCGCTCCCGAAGCTCGGCTTCGTGTCGGCGACCAGCCCGACTGTCTCGCTGTCCAGCTCCGCGTCGAGGCCCCGCGTCCGATTCGCGCCCCCAACGCATTCCGGCCGAGATCGAACTTCGACGTCGGCGAGGATGCTCCGGTACAGGGGATCGCCTATCGCAGGTCGTCGAGCACCGGCGCCCAGTATGTCGCACTGCGCGGCGGGGCCAGGTCGGCACGGTGTTTGCTCATAGTCTTCCCCGACAGCGGGCGGCTTGCGACGGTCGGGAAGGCTGGAGACATGCACGACGAGACCTACAAGAAGCTGTTCGCCTTCCCGCGCATGGTCGAAGACCTGCTGCGCGGTTTCGTGGCCGGTCCGCGGGTGGACGACATCGATTTCTCGACGCTACAGAAGTTGTCGGCCGAGTACGTCAGCGACGAGCTGCTCAAGCGGCACGGCGACGCCGTGTGGCGGGTCCGCCTGCGCGGGCGGTGGGTGTACCTGGTCGTGTTGCTGGAGTTCCAGTCGCGGGACGAGCCGCGGATGGCCCTGCGCATCCTGACGTACACGGGCCTGCTGTACGAAGAGCTGGTCCGCAACCGGGCGGTGGAGGCGGGCGAGCCGCTGCCGGCCGTGCTGCCGGTAGTGCTGTACAACGGCGCGCGGCCGTGGCGATCGGCTCGGGAGATGCGCGAGCTGATCGCGGCGGTGGGGCCGGAGCTGGCGCCGTATCAGCCGGCGCAGCGGTACCACGTGGTTGACGAGCGGCACCTCGGGGAGGACGATCTCCCGAGCGGCAATCTGATGACGTCGGTCGTGCAGCTCGAGCGGATTGGAGCGGCGGCGGACCTGGCCCGCGTCGTGGAGGCGCTGCAAGCAGAGCTGAGCGATCTGCGCGAGACCGGGCTGCACCAAGTATTCCTCGACTGGGTGCGGCAGTTGGCGGATCGGCTGGCGCCGTCCGGCGGGGATGTGCCGCCGGTGCGGACGCTGGAGGAGCTGAAGATGACGTTGGTCGAACGCGTGGCCGAATGGCCGAAGCAGTGGCTTCGGGAGGGCGTGAAGCAGGGCATCGAGCAGGGCTCGCTCAACAACGCGCGCTCCTGCGCCGGCAGGCGGCGTTGCGGTTCGGCGCGGAGACGGCGTCGGGCGTGTCCGAGGCGGTGGAGCGGATCGCCGATCCGGAGGGTCTGGCCGCGGCGGGCGATTGGATCGTGCGGGCCGACACCGGCGACGAGCTGGTCGCGCGGCTGATGCAGCTCGTCGACGGTCGGGACGCGCCCTGAACGCTCGGCCGACAAGGAGGGACTCCGGCCACCGCTCGGCAACGGCCGCCTCCGATCGCCGCGTGCGCTGTCCGGCCGTCCGTCACGTGCCCGGCCCGCAAGCCCCCAGTGTGGCAACGGAGCGCGCCGACCGGGGGTTCCGCCGCTCGACGTCGGGTTTTTGCGAGTCGTCGTTGTTCCAGGTCGGCATAGCCGTAGCTTTTCGTCCAAACCGACTCGCCGATCACGAGGCCGCCGTCGATCTGCAGCAGAACGCCTGTCCACACGACCGGGTCCGCCAGCGTCTCGACGCAGGCACGCGTCATGCGAGGAGCCGGAGCCCCTCCACGTCGGCCGCGGTCAGCAGCCGTTGATCGCGGCACACGAACGTGAGCGGGCCCGCGAGCTGCTCCTGAACCAGGAGCGCCGCCCCGAGCTGCCCCGCCTCGGCCGCGCGCAGAGGGTGCCGCGCCAACAACGCCTCGGCCCGCGATCGGACGGCGAGCACGTCGGTCACTTCGTCCCAACCGTCTGCGAGGGTGCCGAGACGGTCGAGCAATTCGCGACGCTGCCGCCGCGACAGCAACCCTTCGCGCGTCCGCCGCTCGATGGCGCTCGTCACCTCGGTCCGCGTCCAGACCCACGTGACGACGTGGTCGTCTTCGGCCAGCCAGCCACGAACCCGCTCGCAGTCGGATTCGGCGACAATCAACGGAACGAGCGCCGACGCGTCCCAGTACCTCAAAACCGATCCGCCCGATCCTCGGCCAGCGCCTCCGAGAGACTGACCGGCAGCGCCAGCGGCGGCGACTGCAGAATGGCGGCGACGTTTCCCTTGCCGGGCCTCAACAGGCCGGCACCGATCAGACGCTCGCGAACTCCTGCGACGCTTTCCGCCGCGGGAGGCACGAGTCTGGCCACCGGCGCCCCGCGGTCGAGAACCTCGACCTCGCCGCCGCGGCGCACTTCCCGGAGATAGCGGGAGAGGTTGGCCTTCAGCTCCGATACGGATGCGGTGCTCATCATGACCAGTATGGTCTCCACATACCGGTCATGCAAGTCATTCCTCGCGCCAGTTCTCAAGGTCGAGCCCCTTCACCCGGCCGAACTCGCGGCCGTCATGCGCGAGCGCTGGGTGAAGCGGCTGAGCAACCGTTCGGCCATGGTCAGCGCCCCGGGGTCGCGGTCAGCGGGTGGCGCCAGTGCAGGCCGGTAAACCGGGCGAAGTCTCGATCGGCGGTCGCGAGCTCGCAGCCGCTCTCGATTGCGATGGCCGCCAGGTAGGCGTCCGGGACGAGGTTGCCGGTCACGGCGTGCCGGCGGCACAGGCGATCGAAAATCGCCCAGTGTCCCGGCCCGGGCCTGACCGGCACGCAGTTCGACGCGGACAGCAATCGGCCCGTGAACGACAGGGCATCGGCCGGCGTGCTGGGGTTCCTGAACACGCGGCGGTTGGTCACGATCCTGACAAACGCGCTCAGCACGAACTCGGAGATGCCGTACGGACGGCCGGCGGCGACGGTCCGGGCGAGCCAGTCGCGGTACCGTTGGTGATCGGCCACGTCCTGACGATAGGCGTACACCAGGACGTTGACGTCGGGCAGGATCACGGCTCGCGGTCCATGACCTCCAGCAACGCCGCGTTGCTGTCGAGGGTGACCCCCGGCTGCAAGCCGCCACGGCCGCCCGTGGGCAGCTTCACCGGCGCAGCCGGGCTCGGCGCCCGGCGCGCCAGCACGTCCCGCAGCCCTTCATCAATGAGCGACGTGAGCGTCCGACCCGATTGCGTCGCGTAGCGCTTCGCGTCGGCCAAGAGCCTATCGTCCAACCTTACGGTGGTACGCATATGCTCAATCTAACCGGGCGTATGTCGGTATGTCAAGATGGCGAAGCGGCCGCTCAGGTAGTCGACGCAGACATTGCTGTCGAGCAGGTAACGTCATCCGTCGAAGTCCGGTCCCGGCTTGACGGGCGGCAGGTCGGCCGGGTAGGGGAAGTCGCCCACGACGCCCGCGAGCCCCGGAAACGCAGCGCTCCAGGCCGGGGAGCACGGATCGAGGACCACCCCGTCCTGTCCCTCGAATCGGCAACCCTTGGGCAGCCTGACCGCTTGGCTCCCACCGTTCCTGAAGAGCTTGGCGTGGTCGGCCATCTCACCTCCGCATCCATCCGATTCGTCGCTATAGAGAGCACATGCCACTTGAGCGTTGCGCGGTGACGGAGCAGGAAGACCTGCCCCGCGCACGGGTGATGACGACTCCGCCCGCACACGGCCGCGTGTGCGGAATGCCCCGGCGGAAGGCCGTCGCGCGCCGGCTACGGGCGCGTCTCTTCTTCGTGCCAGCGCGGGTGGTGGTGGCGGGCCCAGCGCTCGGTCACCGTGCCGTCGATCATGGCGCGGGCGGTGCCGGGGTAGGCGACGGTGCCGAGGTAGACGTGGACGATGAGGAAGAGGCCGCCACCGAGGGTGGCGAGATAGTGGGCGAGACGCATCCACTGCAGGAAGCCCGCGCCGAACGCGGCGGGGAACCAGAGGGCGGCGCCGCTCGCGACGAAGACGACGGCCAGCGCGCCCTGCACCCAGAAGAACATCTTCTGGCCGGCGTTGTACTTGCCCGCGGGCGGCACGTTGGCGCTGTCGCGCGTCGCGTAGGCGCGCACCGCGCGCAGCCAGCGCCGATCGGCGTCGCTCAGGAACATGTCGCGGAACCAGATCACGAGCATGGCCCCCATGCCCGCGGCGAACAGCACTCCGACCCAGGGGTGCAGCACCCGCGCCGACGGGCCGCCGCCGAGCAGGGCGGTCAGCCAGAAGAGGGCGGGGTAGGCGAACGCGAGGCCGGTCGCGAGCAGCAGGACGAACGTCACCCCGACCACCCAGTGCAGGATGCGCTCGAAGAAGGTGAAGCGGGTGAGCAACCGTTCGGCCATGGCGTCAGCGCCCCGGGGTCGCGGTCAGGCGGACGGCGCCTCGCCGGCCGGGCCGTCCCCGTGGCCGTCGTGCCCGTCGAGCCGCGCGGACGGCGCCTCGCGGGCGGGTCCGTCTCCGTGATGATCGTGCTCGTCGAGCCGCTCGGGCCCGTAGCGCAGGAAGTGGACCAGCGCCCCGAGCACGCCGAAGCTCATCATCCACGCGCCGAGGCGCTTCATGAACATGAGCCCGGTCATCGGGGCGGGGCTCGCGGTCGGGTCCGACGGCAGACTGTAGTCGCCCAGCCGGTCGCCGTGGGGCACGACGTACATCATGTGGGTGCCGCCGACGCCGGCCGGGTTGTAGACGGCCGCGTTCTCGTAGCCGCGCGCGTTGAGCGTCTCCACCTTCTGATCGGCGAGGGCCAGCATGTCGTGCTTGCTGCCCCACGAGATGGCGTTCGTCGGGCAGGTCTTCACGCACGCGGGCTCCAACCCCGCCTCGACCCGGTCGACGCACATGTTGCACTTCGAAACCTTGCGGGTGTTGGGGTCGAAGCGCGGGATGTCGAAGGGGCAGCCGGTGACGCAGTACTGGCAGCCGATGCAGCTCTCCTGGTTGAAGTCGACGATGCCGTTCGTGTACTGGACGATGGCCCCCGGGGCGGGGCACGCGAACAGGCAGCCCGGGTCCTCGCAGTGCAGGCAGGCGTCCTTCTTGATCAGCCAGTTGAGGTTGCCGTCGACCTCCACCTCGTTGAAGCGCATCAGCAGCCACGTCTTCGGGCTGAGGTCGCGGTGGCTCTGGTAGCTGCCGAAGTTGGCGGTCGGCTCGACCCCGAGGTCGTTCCACTCCTTGCAGGCGACCTCGCACCCCTTGCAGCCGATGCAGGCCCCGATGTCGACGAGCTTCGCGTAGGTCGGCCCCGCCGAGCGCAGGGCGCTGATGGGGATGTAGGCGTCCGGGCTCGCGGAGACGCGGCGGATGGTGAGAGAGTCGGCCATGGCGGTTACTCGACGGCCTCCGAACGCGGGCACGGGGCACGCCTGCTGTCTCCGGTCCGCATCACGCGCGCTCCACGTTGACCAGGAACGACTTGAACTCGGGGCAGCGGGTGTTGGCGTCCCCGATGAACGGCGTCAGCAGGTTGGCCATCGAGCCCTGGGTCAGCCCGACGAAGCCCCAGTGCACGGGGATGCCGACGGTCCACACCACCTTGCCGTTGACGCGCAGCGGCTTGATGCGCTTGGTGACGATGGCCGTGCCCTGCACCTCGCCCCGCTTCGACCAGACGCGGCACTGGCTGCCGTTCGGGATGCCCTTCTCCGCCGCCAGCCCCTCGGGCAGCTCGACGAAGAAGTCGGGCATCGTCTCGACGAGCAGGGGCACGTTGCTCGTCACGAAGTGCTCGCGCTCGACGACGCGGTAGACGGTGCAGGCGTAGGGGAAGTCGTCGTCGCCGGTGGCCAGGGTCTCGCGCACGCCGTCGTACCAGCGGATGACGGGGTTGATCGGCACGTTGTCGTGCATCACGTTCGGCGACGGGCTCTCGACCGGCTCGTAGTGCTCGGAGAACGGGCCGTCGGCGAGGTGGCTGCTGAACAGGCGGGCCACCCCCTCCTCGGTCATGATGAACGCGCCCGCTGCGTCGGGGGGCGTCGTGCGGCCGTAGTCGGGCACGTCGCCGATCCACTCGCGGCCGTTCCAGGCGATGCCGGCCCGGCTGGGGTCCCACGGCCGTCCCTCGGCGTCGGCCGACGCGCGGTTGTAGAGGACGCGTCGGTTGGCGGGCCAGCTGAACGCCCAGTCGTGGTGCATGCCGAGGCCGGTGGGGTCGGCGGTGCCGCGGCGCTGCATCTGGTTGCCGGCCTCGGTGTAGCTGCCGGTGTAGATCCAGTTGCCCGACGCCGTCGTCCCATCGTCGGCGAGCTCGCCGAACGACGAGAGCAGCCGCCCCGTGCGCCGGTCGTATCCGTTGATCTCCTTCGCCAACTCGACCATCGTCGGCTCGCGCGGGTTCAGGTAGTCCCACGTCAGGTGCTGGATGGCGTCGTTCCACGCCCCGCCCTCGGCCTGGTACAGCTCCTTCACCCGCCAGAAGAGCTCCGACAGGATCCACGTGTCCGACTGCACCCCGATGGGCGGGTCGATGGCCTTCTCCTTCCACTGCGCCCAGCGCCCGCTGTTGGTGAACGAGCCGTCGCGCTCGATCCAGTGGGACGACGGCAGGTACAGCACCTCGGTGTCGATCGAGGCCGGGTCCATCCCCGGCGCCTTCCAGAACTCGGCCGAGTCGAGCATGAAGGGGTCGATGACCACCTTCCACTTCAGCTTCGACATCGAGTCGAGCAGCCGCGGCACGTCGGGGCCGGCCAGCAGCGGGTTGAACCCGAGGGCGACGAAGCCCTCGAGCGTCCCCTGGCGCGCGTTGTCCCAGATGGTCAGCCAGGTGGCGTCGCCGTCCTGCTTGGCGAGGTGGTCGTAGGCGAAATCGTTGTCGCGCGTCGCGTGCTCGCCGAACCACGCCTTCATCTGCGACACGTAGAACTTCGGGTAGTTGCCCCAGTAGTTGACGGTGTCGGCGACCAGCGGCCGCGGCGTCGAGTCGCGCAGGTGCGCGGCCAGCGACTGCTGCGGCGGCGTCGGCACCTTCAGGTAGCCGGGCAGGATGCCGGCGACGATGGCGTGGTCGGTGGCCCCCTGCACGTTGGCGTGCCCGCGTAGCGCGTTGATGCCGCCGCCGGGCCGGCCGATGTTGCCGAGCAGCAGCTGCAGGATCGCCGCGGTGCGGATGATCTGGCTGCCGACGGTGTGCATGGTCCAGCCCACCGCGTACATGATCGTCCCGACCCGGTCGGCGCGGCCCGTCGAGCAGATGATCTCGGCCATCTGCAGGAACTCGTCGGCCGTGCAGCCGGCGATGTCCGCGACGACGTCGGGGGTGTAGCGGTCGTAGTGCTGCTTCAGGAGCTGGAAGACCGAGCGCGGGTGCTCGAGCGCGGGGTCGCGGCGCACGTAGCCGTCGGGGCCCCGCTCGTAGTCCCAGGCCGTCTTGTCGTAGTTGCTCGCGGCCTCGTCGAACCCCGCGAAGAGCCCGTCGGCGAAGCCGTAGTCCTCGCCGACGACGAAGGCCGCGTTGGTGTGGGCGCGCACGTAGTCGGCGTGGTGGAGGTCGTTCTCGAGGGCGTAGCGGATGAGCCCGCCGAGCACCGCGATGTCCGACCCGGGCCGGATCTGCATGTGCCGGTCGGCGACGGCCGACGTGCGGGTGAAGCGCGGGTCGATGGTCAGCAGCTTCGCGCCCCGGGCGTCACGCGCCTCGACCGCCCACTTGAACCCGCAGGGGTGGTTCTCGGCCGGGTTGGCCCCCATCACCAGGATGACGTCGGTGTTCTTGATGTCCTTCCAGTGGTTGGTCATCGCCCCGCGGCCGAACGTGGCGGCCAGACTGGCCACCGTGGGGCTGTGTCATATGCGGGCCTGGTGGTCGATGTAGACCAGGCCCATCGCCCGCATCGTCTTGGTGATGAGGTAGGCGTCCTCGTTCGAGACGGTGGCGCTGCCGACCCAGGCGATGCCGTCGGCGCGGTTGACGACGCGGCCGGCGTCGTCGCGCTCGCGGAACGAGGCGTCGCGCGAGTCCTTGAACTTGCGCGCGAACCAGTCCATCGCGGTGTCCCAGTCGACCTCTTCCCAGTCCGCCGCGCCGGCCCGGCGCAGCAGGGGCTGGTGCCGCAGCCGCGGGCTGATCGCGAGCTGCATCTGCGACGCGCCCTTCGGGCAGAGGGTGCCGCCGTTGATGGGGCTGTCGGGGTCGCCCTCGACGTGGATGACGGTGTTCTTGGTGTTCAGGCCGCCGCTGCCGTGGACGTAGGCGATGGTGCCGCAGCCGACCGCGCAGTACGGGCAGACCGTCCGGTACTCGGTGGCGTTGCGGATCTTGAGCTGGCGGACGGCGGCGTGGGCGGGGCGCAGGTCGAAGCCGAGGGCGCTGACGCCGACCGTGGCGCCGGCCGCCGCCTTGAGAAAAGTGCGGCGGGATATCGCCGTATCAGCCATGTCGACCACAGACTAGCATAGCCCCGCCGGCGCGCGAAACACCCGCCGGGGCGCCGGCCCGACGGCCGAGCGCGGCCCGACCCCCCACGGGCTCCGGCTCATCCGCTGTCAGGGCGACGGCCCGGCGGCCGAGCGCGGTCCGACCCCGACGGGCTCGGCTCATCCGCTGTACCGTCTTCCCACGCTCGGCCGTCGGCTCGCGCCCCGTGAAGCACCGCGCCCCGTTCGAGGCAGGCTTCTCCATGACAGTGCGCCCGTGCGCCTCGAACGCCCGGAGCAGTCGCGTACAATGACCGGAGGGGTGACGAGACCCGATGAGCACGGCAGCGCAACGCGATTCCGCCCCGCAACGGCGGGCGACCTACCAGGACGTGCTCGACGCCCCGCCCCACCGCGTCGCCGAGATCGTGGACGGGGTGCTCTACACGAGCCCGCGGCCGGCGATGCCGCACGCGCTGGCGACCTCGTCGCTCGGGAACGACCTCTCGAACCCCTTCCAGTTCGGCCGCGGCGGGCCAGGCGGCTGGTGGATCATCTTTGAGCCGGAGCTGCACTTCGGCGAGGACATCCTCGTCCCCGATCTGGCGGGCTGGCGCCGGGAACGGATGGCCGACTTTCCCGATGGGGCGTACAGCACGCTCGCGCCGGACTGGGTGTGCGAAGTGCTCTCGCCCTCGACCCGCAGGCTCGACCTGCTCGGCAAGCGCCCCATCTATGCGCGGGAGGGCGTGGCGCACATGTGGGTCGTAGACCCGAAGGACCGCACTCTGGAGGCGTTCGAGCTGCGCGACGAACAGTGGGTGCTGATCGCCACCGCAAAGGACGACGACCCGGTGCAGATCCGCCCTTTCGAGGCAGTCACCTTCAGCCTCGGCGATCTGTGGCCCTGAACGTCCCGGCCGTCCGAACGGACCCGCCCCGCCGGCGGACCGGGGCGGCGCCGCGGTCGACGGGCTTCGCTGGCGACGGGGCGGCGGCACCGCGGGGCGCTCGCCGAGTTGTCGGCAGCCGTGCCCGGGAATCGGCTACGCAAAGTCCGACCGCCACAACCGAACGGCTCGGGCCGCCAGCCGCCGCTGGCGCTCATCCAGCAGCGCCGGGGTCCACTGCTCAGGCGCGAGGTTCGCGATCTCCCGAGTCAACGAGTACATGCTCGATTCGTAGGCCGCCCGCTTCGTCGCGTACGGCCCGTTGCCGACCTCCCGGTTCAGCGCCCGTTCGAGCAGCGTCAAGTTCCCCAGACGCTCGACCGCCCCCTCCCAGCGGTCCGGCGGGAAGACCTCGGCCCACTCGCCGGTCGGATTCTCCGGCAGCACGTGCTCCACCGTTCCGGGATCGGTCTCGGGATCGACCGCGCGCTCCCCGGCATCGGTCTCCAGCCGGGCGAGCACGTAGCGGCCGAGCCGCCCCCGCTGGCCACGCGTACTGACGGTCCATCGCGCGAAGTCGCTCTCGAACCGGTCGTCCTGCACGTAGATCGGCCGAAGCCGTGCGAACACGGCCCCGGGACGGGTTGCGCTCCCGTCGATCACCGCCTTGGCCGCGAAATGGCAGACGCGCTCCAGCAGGTTCGGGTTCAGGCCGCTCACCGCCGAGTACCTGAAGGCGATGACCGCGGCGAGCTTCAGGAGCCGGACGAATTCGTCGTCCGAGAACCGGCCCCAGGCGGCGAAGAACACCGGCGTCATCTGCCGGGCGCGAAACAGATTCAGCTCCCGAACGAACGGCCTGGCCGCCGGCAGATCGACCCAGTACCCATGGCCGACGTCGCCCAGCGCCGCGAACAGCTCTGCGCGAGCCTCCAGCGCGTCGACGAACCCGAACGTCTGGTCCGCTGTGCGAACGCGGTCGCGCACCAGCTTGAACAGCCTCTGCCGGCGGATCTGCGGGTGCTCGCAGAGGAGATGGTAACGAAGAAAATCGGGAAAACGCTCTTGCCTCACCGTGGCGATCAGCCCTCCCCAGCGGCGCTTCAGCGACTCGATATCGGTCCCCGCTCGCACCTTCGAGAAGAAGTAGTTCTTCAGCAGATCGGTCGTCGTGAGCTCCAGACCCCGCGCGTTGAGCGTCTCGAACAGGGTGTACGCGTTGAGCTCGTCGTCGACCGTGATGAGGATGAACAGCAGGCGGCGGGCGACCGTCTCCGACAGGACCCCTGGCGGTCTCCTCGCCTTCGTTGTCGGCCTCCACTTCCAACGCGTCGATCTGCTTCGAGAAATACCGGTAGCACTCCCACAGGAGCCCGTTCGACCGCGGCAGGCCGCGCGGGTTCCACGGCGCCCTGAGCTGCACCAGGTAGTCCTGGTAGAACGGATCGTCGATCTCGTTGAGGCGCAGCCGGCTGCTCTCCACGAGGGACGCCGGGTCCTTCTCGCCGATGAAGCGGTTGCGCAGCTCGGTCGCGCGCTCCCGGTTCCGCGCCTCGTCCGCACCCTCGGCCGCCATGCGCCGGAGCCTGGCGATGACCGCGAGCGCCAGCAGCGAGATGGTCGCCAGCCGCTGCTGCCCCTCGATGACGAGGAGCTCCCGGTCCCCGTGCGCCTGGACGACGAGGGCGCCCATGTAGTGCCGGCCGTCGGGCTCGTCCCGCAACTCCATGACGTCGTTCCAGAGGTCCTCCCACTCCTGCTGGGTCCAGGCGTAGTCGCGCTGGTACGGCGGCACCCGGTACGTCTTGCCGTTGCCGATCAGCTCCAGGTAGCTGGTCGTCCCCGTGTTGAGGATGTTGGCTCGACCCATGGATTCTCACGCCTGCGGCACCACGCGCCCGCCGGCCGGGGGATGCCGTTCCCCAACAGCGCCGCTTCGGCATCGCGGAGTTCTGCTGCGGGCCTGCTCGGCGCCGTCACCGCGCGCTCCACCGTCGCAGCGGCGCCACGCCCCCGGCTTGCGAAGCACGGCGGACGTATCGCTCGTCCGCCGTGACGAACACGCCGCCGCGCACGAGTGCGGTGGCATGGTACGCCGCATCGTAGAACGAGACATCGCAGGCCACGGCGAGGGAAACGGTTTGCGCCCGCCAGGCTGAATCCGGACGCGCCTCGGTCAGGCGGAAGTCGACCAGCGACGCCAGAAGCTGGTCGGCGTCTCCGGGGAACCGGCGCGCCAAGGTGTTCCCCACCTCGTAGATCCAAAGCTGCGGAACCACCAGCTCGATGGCCCCGGCGATGGCCTCTTGACGCATCATGAGCGCCGTGTCGGCGTCCGGCTCCTCGTCGCCGGGAAGAACCCACTTGAGGAGGACGGATGCGTCGGGCACCACGATCACAAGGGCCGTCGCTCCCGCCCTTCCCGAATCCACCGGACCAGCTCGTCCGTGCCGACCGGAGGAAGACGTGCTCTCGCGGCATCCATGCGAGCGGCCGCCTCCCGCCGTGCCGAAGCACGCGACCAGTCCAGGATCGCCGCATTGACGGTGCGGCTGCGAGCGCCGCGAGGCACCTTCGCGATGACGCTCCATGCGTCATCGTCCATCATGATGTTGACTCGCCGAGGCATGGAGACCTCCACCAAGTTCCGAACCGACGGTGCGCAAGCCATTACACATTTTTGATGCGCATCTGGCAAGCTGGGCCTCCAGACTCGACGGTGTCGGCCTCCGCAGGGGCGCACCCGGCTTCCCGCGTCCGTCAAAGGGTCTATGATCGCTACGTGACCTCCGAGGCCGCGCTCTCGCCCGCCCTGAGAACCGTCACCGTGCGCCGACGCGGCGAGCGGGTCGACCGGGACACCATCGTCGTCGAGGAGCCGCTGGAGATCCGCGTCGACGGCAGGCCGCTCGTGGTCACGATGCGCACGCCGGGAAACGACGAGGAGCTCGCCGCGGGCTTTCTCCATGCCGAGGGCGTGATTGCCGGCGGGGCGGGAATCGCGTCGCTCCGGGCCGTCCCCGGGGACCGGGCGGCGGCCGGCGGCGGCTCGGCCCAAATCAGGGTGACGAGCTTCGCGGGTGACCGCGTCGAAGTCACCCTCGCGGGCGGCGCCGCCCCGGATTCACCGGCCGCCGAGCCGGCGCGCGAGTTCCGGGCGACGGCCGCCTGCGGCGTCTGCGGGAAGGCGTCGATGGACGAGCTCGATCAGGAGCTGCCCCCCGTCGCGCCGGTCGAGTGCCGGCCGGCACTCTGGGAGACGCTGCCCGACCGCCTCCGCGTCGAGCAGACCTTGTTCCAGGCGACCGGCGGCATCCACGCCGCCGGCGTCTTCACGCTCGACGGCGAGCTGCTGTGCGTGCGCGAGGACATCGGCCGCCACAACGCGGTCGACAAGGCGATCGGCCACTTCGTGCTGCGCGGCGCGCTGCCCCTTCGGGACCGGGTCCTGGTCGTGAGCGGGCGGGCCGGCTTCGAGCTGGTTCAGAAGGCGCTGATGGCGGCCATCCCCGCGATGGTCTCGGTGGGCGCGGCGTCGAGCGTCGCCGTGGACATGGCGACGGCGGCCGGCATGAAGCTCTACTCGTTCGCCGGACCAGGGCGGGGCAACCTGCACGTGTGAGTGCCGCGGGCCGGGACCTCCTGCGGTTCCCCGGCTCGCCGTAGCGGCGCGTCAGACAGGCGCTTCGCCGGTCTCGGAGCACCTCGGAGTCTCGCCGTCGGACCGTCGGGGCCGGTCGAAGGAAGATCCTTGCCGTAGCTTGACAGATCCACGACAGGGAGATCGAGGAGAACCGAAGTTCCTGATGTGGTACAACCAGGCGCTCATGCGTTGCGGAGCAACAACCTGACGGCGAGCGATGTTCCAAGAGTATCCGCAAGAAAAGGTGAACGAACCGATCGCGTTGTGCCAGGGCAAGTTTCGCGTTCATCGGGGCGATCGAGTCTCCGAGGGAGCCGGATCGGCCGCCTTGAGGTGGCTGCCGGCGCCGAGCATCGAGATCGACATCGAGATCGCGGCGCCGGATTCCACTGTCGATTTCGATTCCAGGGTGGAATTGCCGGGTTTCCGGACAGAAGACTCCCTCGTTCATTCGATCACGACGGGATCGCACTGTCGCATCGGCGCCTGCGTCAGCTTGCTGGAATCGGCCGACGACCATGATCTTGTCTCCGTTGGATTCCAAGTCGCCAATTTCACCGACATCATCACGCCCGGGCTGGCCGCCGCGCCCGGCGATCCGACGACGGTCACTCATGGACGTGAACAGACCAAACGACTCCTGGACGGTGGAAGCGCCGTTACGCACGCGACCGCCAGACTCGGTCACGATGGCTGGCAGGCCGATCTGGTTGCGGTGCCCGAATCCGCTGACGTATACAAGGGCCTGAAGGCTTCCGGCGGATACGGGTTCACGCATGTCGGCCAGTTGACGAGGGCGGACGGATCGCCGTTCACCGTGCAGCAGGCTGATACGATTCTCGAATCGCTGACCGCCTTTCTGTCGTTCGCGCAAGGGGCCGCATGCAGTCTTCCCATTCGTTGGGGGCACGGGACGACCGGCGAGGTCGTCTGGCGGCAATTCGGGTCACCGGTCGTCAACAGTTGGACCCGTGGTCGAACGTCCTGGTTCGATGAACATCATGGCGCACTCCTGACTGAACTGTTCGACGCGTTCTGCCGGATGTACAACGATGGGACGCTTCGCGAGCCGTTGGTCGTCGCGCTGCACTGGTACCGCCACTGCAACACGCAGTCCAGCGGCACGGAAGGATCGCTCGTTCTCGGTATGGCGGCGCTCGATCTACTGAGCGCACTCGTAGTCGTTGATCGCTGCCGGTCGATGCCCGCGAACCGACACGACAAACTCGGCGTAGCCGAGAAACTCCGCTTACTGTTGAAGGCGCTCGGCGTTCCGGCGGACATTCCGCCTCGGTACGCGAGCCTGGCGGCGTTCGCCAGGCAAAACGACAAGGCGGACTCCTGTGGGGCCCTGGCGGAGTTTCGGAACGGATTCGTCCATCCCAACGAGAAACGCAGGAACATCGTGCTCCGGGCCGACGACATGGCGTCGTTCGAGGCTTGGCAGTTGTCGCTCTGGTACCAGGAACTGGCCTTGCTCTATCTGCTGGATCATCAGGGGCGGTATCGCAACCGGACGACCGCCGAGTGGGTGGGCCAAGTGGAACCGGTGCCGTGGAGTCGTCGTTCTCGCCCGTCTTCGGAAGAACGCCGCGCCCCGTAATCCCGTGCGGAGCCTTGGATGCCCGTCATGGAGGACCCGCCGTTCGTGACACCCGAAGCCGCCGCGCTCCACGGGGAGGCGCGGCGCCGACTGCTCGAAGCGGACGCCGCCTGGCGGCCGACTCCGCCCGAGCTCACGGCCCAGGATCTGCCGTATCCGTGCCGCTGGCCGTGTGAGCTGGGTCCGCCCGAAGCGTTCAGCGACGAGCCGGGTCCGGCCGACTACTTCGACCTGTGGCCGGACCATGATCCGGCCTGCATGGGCGCGGACAGCGTGGCCGTCGCCCGCCGAATCGCCTCGAGCTGCGCAGGCTGGCCGCATCGACCGACGGGGCAGGAGTTCTACGACGCGCTGCGCGCCGAACGGCCGACGGCACGGCAGAGGGCGATCGTCGGCATGTGGGCGGCGGAAGCCTCTCGCCTGGACATGCTCGACGCCCATGGCGAGCGCGTCTACTCGTGGCGCGGGCTCGTCGCCGCGCTGCACCGCTGCGGGCCTTTCGCCACGTTCACGACGTTCCGCTGGCTGAACCGCCGGGCCCTGGTCCCGGAGTACGACGGAGTGCGACTGTGGACCGGCTGACGCTGCCCTACGCGGCCCAGGCGCTCTGGATACGCGTCGAGCAGCCGTTGCGCCTCGCGCTGCGCCATCTGAGAACGGCCGGAGTCCAGTGGACCCTGGGCGGCGGGACCGCCATGGCGGCGCGTTGGCTTCACCGCAGAAGCAATGACATCGACCTGACCGTCCCGCAGGGTTCGGGAATCCACACGTTGTCCGACGAGGCCTCGGGCTTCACGGCTCAGATGAGGGCCGCCGGCGCCCGCAGGACGGCGCTCGGAACGAGACACCACGTCATCGAGTTCTCAGGAACGACGGGAAGCCTGGAAATCACCGAGATGGACCTCCGACCCGCTGGCGGCGCCACGTTGATGCGGTGCGGAACGAGCGAGATTCTCGTCTGCACGAACACGCAGATAATCCGCGGGAAGCTCGAACGGTCGCTGCGGCACGAGGCGCCAGCGCGCGACCTGTACGACACGGCCGTCGCGGCCCGGCTCGACCCGCAGTCTCTCGCCCAGGCCGTGAACATGCTGCCGCCGGAAGCCGTGCGCGAGATCGCGAACGAGTGGCGCCAGAACGAGCACAGGCTGCGACACGAAGCCGTCAACGCCCTCGAAGATGTCGACCCGGAGCACGAACGACTGCTCGGCGACCTCGTCGGGGCAGCCTCGCAGGCCATCCTCGACGCCCGTTACACCGTCATCGAGATCTCCCGTCGCCAACAGGCGATCGCGATCCGAGCAGCGACCAGCGGCGGCAGTCGGCACACCGTGCGAGCGACATCGGAAACGCTCCGCGATACGCTGGAAGCGTCCGGACTCGACGAGTACCTGCGTTCAGGTCACGTCGGTACCGGCGGCGGGCGCGAACAGATCGACGACTTCGCGGCGGGGCGCATCCCCGGTCCGATCGTCGTCTCGCCGGTCTGAGCAGAGCCGGCGGACTCGGGACCGACACGCCTCCCCCCTCACAGCCCGACGACGCACCGGGAACGTCGGTCGAGGACGGCATGACGGACGGCGTCCCCGGCTGGCGCGGCCGGGTCCTCCGCGATGCGCACCCGGCGTGGCGCGGGTGACTGCGGCTGCCGATCCGGACGGGCCGGCAGCCGCACGCGAATTGCCCGGGCTCAGGGCTTCTCGAAGATCGACTGGTCCACCTCGCCGTCGATCTCCACGGCGTCGATGCTCATGTCGATCCTGAACGCGCCCTCGACCTCGACGGTGTTCGTGGCCGACCACATCACGCCGCCGTGCTCCTCGTAGTCGGACGCATCGGCGGTCACCGTCACCGAGCCCATGCCGGGCACCTCGTTGGTGAACTGGATGCGCGACACCAGCAGGGTCTCGGCGTCGACGAGGACCCGGAAGTCGACGCCCTGCCAGCCGACCTGCACGACGTGGTGGTTCCGGCCGTTCAGCTCGGCGTCGCCGAGCCGGCTGTACTCGGGCGTGAACGGCCCCGAGCCGCCGTAGTCCGCGAACGGATGCAGCGACGACTGCGCCACCAGGGCCGCCAGCTGCGCCCCGGTGACGTCAGTCACGCCCTGCGTGCTGTCCGACTGCCAGGCGGCGGTCCCGTTCCAGCCGGTCCTCTGCTGGAACAGGTCGCTGTCGAAGCTCTGGTAGAGCTTCCGGTTCGGGATGACGAGGTTCTCGAAGTCGCCCTCCAGGTCCCCGAAAGGGGTGCTCATCACGAAGGCGCCGGTCTGCCGCACGCTCTCGACGCCCCCGATGGCCTCGCGCCCGCCCGTGGCTTCCAGGCTCCCGTCGACGATCTCCTCGAGCGTCTGCGCCTGCGCGGCGCCGGCGTACGACAACGCCAACAGCGCCAGAATCACGCCGGTCGTGCGATGGAATCTTCCCGTCATCATTGAAATCACTCTCCACTCCATTCGTCCGTGCCGCCGACATGGCCCCCGGACCGCGCCCCCGCACTCCCGGCGTGCTACCCTGACGGGACGCGTCCGGCCGCTGGCGGCCGCCTCGATACGATCGCCGGCGGACCTCCGCGGAGAGATACGTGCCTGGGGGCGAGGGGTTCCCACCCTCGAAACGACATCAGGACGGCGTCGATGGCACTTATACCACGGACCTCGATGCCGACGGTGCTCGGACTCGGCCTCCGCGCGTGGCTCCGCCTGGGGCTGCTCGGCTGCGCCGTCGCCCTCCTCGTGCTGAACTGGAACCTCCGCCGCGCGCCGCTGGAGACCGGCGGGCAGGACCCGCCCGGCGAGCTCGAGGTCGTCACCCTCGACGCCCTGCCCGAGCAGCCGCCGGACCGGCCGGCCGACCCCGACGAGCCCTCCCTCGTCAACGAGGGGTGGTACGTGCGCAACATGGCCACCGCGCACGGCGCCTTCGTCATCGAGGTCGAGGCGGAGGATCCCGAGCAGACCGAGACGATCTCCCGGGCCCTGATCGAGCCCATCAAGGGCGACTACGCGGAGATTCTCGTCTACATCAACCGGATGGGGGACGAGTCGGACCTGCCGGCCCGGCGCGTTCAGTGGACCCCGCGCGACGGGTACGTCGAGCTGAGCTACGACGCGCCGGAGGCCGGGCGCTGACCCCGGCCGGACAGCCGGAGAAAGACACGTGCCGCCGACACCGCCTTCCGGAAGCCGGGTCGTCTCCCTCGCCGAGATGGCGGCGCGGGTGCCCGACGGCGCGTCGGTGGCCCTGGGGGGCAGCTTCCTCCATCGCGGCCCCTTCGCCTTCGTGCGCGAGCTGATCCGCCAGGGCCGGCGCGGCCTCGAGATCGTCAAGCAGTCGCCGGGCTACGACATCGACATCCTGTGCCGTGCCGGGTGCGTGGCACGGGCGCGCGCCGGCATCGTGGCGATGGAGGGCAACTTCGGCCTCGCCCCCTGGTACCGCCGCGCGGTCGAGACCCAGCAGATCGAGCTGGAAGAGCACGCGTGCATGACCCTGACGGCGGGCCTGCGGGCCGCCGCCTTCGGGGTGCCGTTCCAGCCGGTCGGCGGCGTCCACGGCTCGGACCTCGCCTCGCTCAACCGCTGGGCGTCGATCGCCGATCCCTACGGCTCGGGCGAGGACGTGTGGGTGATTCCCGCGATTCGCCCCGACGTCGCGGTGATCCACGTGAACGAGGCGACCGAGCGCGGGGACGCCCGGGTCCGGGGCACCTCCCACTGGGACCGCATCCTCACCCGCGCCGCCCGCCAGGTGTTCGTGGTGGCCGAGGCCCTCGCTCCCGCCGCGTCGTTCGAGGAGCAGCCCGAGCTGACCCTCGTGCCGGGCTTCATGGTGCAGGCGGTCAGCGTGGCCCCGAACGGGGCGTGGCCGGGGTCGTGCTGGCCCCACTACGAGATCGACTATCCGGCGGTGGAGAGCTATCTCGACGCCGGCCGCTCGCTCGACGCGCACCTCGAGCGCGCGCCGGAAGCGGCGGAGCCGGCGCGTGCCTGAGCGCTGGTCCGGCTTCTCGTTCATCGTCACCAACCTCGCCCGCTTCGTCCGGCCCGACGAGGTGACCTTCAGCGGGGTCAACTCCACGCCGCCGATGCTTGCCTGCCTGCTCGCCAAGCGGGCCTACGACTTCGACTTCGTGTACCTCAACGTGGCCGGCGGCGTGCAGCCCCGGCCGTCGAAGATACCGCTGTCGAGCTCGGACCCGGTGCTCGCGGAAGGCTCGACCGCGATCTTCGCCAACGAGGACTTCTACGATCTTTGCACGCGCGGGGGCATGGACCTCTGCTTTCTCGGGGCCGCCCAGGTCGACGGGCTCGGCCGCACCAACGTCTCGGTGATCGGCGACTGGCACCGCCCCAAGGTGCGGCTGCCGGGCGGGGGCGGCGGCGCGGTCATGCTGCCGACGGCGCGCCGCGCCGTCACGTGGCGCACCGAGCACTCGACCCGCGTCCTCGTCGACCGCCTCGACTTCGTGACCGCGGCCGGCGGCCTGCACGGCGTGGTCACCCCGATCGCGGTCTTCGTGAAGCACGAGGGCCGGCTGGCCCTCCGGTCCTGGCATCCCGAGGCGTCGCTCGACGACGTCCGCCGGCGCACCGGGTTCGACTTCGACGCGGCCGACGCCGCGCCCGCGCCGCTTCCCACCGCGCGAGAGGCCGCCGCGTTGCGCGCCCTCGACTCCGACGGGCAGTTCGAGCGCTATGCCAGCGTCTCCATTCGGCAAGGACACTGACGAGAACTACCTTGCCGTCCGCCAGGCGCGAGAACGGCAGAATACGGGCTGAGCCCGGGTGCAGTCGGCAGCCTTGTATCGATCACTGCCCCCGCGACACTGACGTAACGACCGCCGTGTTCTCCAATGCCCCCTCTCTGAGCCATCTGCTGCGCGCGAGCCTGGCCGGGCACGCCGGAGCCGGGCGGACCGCGCTGCGCGGTGCGTTCGGATCGGTGTCGTATGCCGAGCTGCACGACCGGATCGCGCGCGTCGCCAACGCCCTGCACGATCTGCCGCCCGGCGAGACCGTGGGCCTGCTCGCGACGCGCACTCCCGATGCCGTCGCGGCCTTCTTCGGCATCATGCAGGCGGGCGACTGCCCCTGCTTCGTGGAGCCGCACCCGGCCGTCGAGACCCTGGTCGCACGCCTGGGCGCGGCCGGCGCGCGGAGCGTATGTCTGGAAGGCGGGCACGAGTCGCTGTCACCGGCCCTGGTCCGCCCGGGCCTCCAGGCCCGCCGACTATCGCAGCTCGCGCCGGGGTCGGCCCCGCACGCCGACGCCGGCGCACGACCGCCAACCTCCGCCGGGGAACCGGCAGCGCGGCGTGAACCGGCCGCCGGGGCCCGTCACGGCGGCTTCAGCCCATCGCCGACTCTCGCCGATCCGGCGATGGTGCAGCTCACCTCCGGCAGCACCGGCGAGGCCAGGGGCGTGGTGCTCACCCACGGCAACCTGATCTGCAACGCCCGCGGCATCGTCGCCCGCACCGGGCTCACCCCCGCCGACCGGCTCCTGCACCTGATGCCGCTCCACCACACGAACGGGGTGAACAACCAGCTCATCGCGCCGCTGCTCGCGGGCGCAACCGTCGTGCTCGCCGACCGCTTCCGGGCCGAGGCGGTCGAAGGCTGGATCGAGGAGCACGGCGTGACCTGCCTGACCGGGGTGCCGACGATGTACTCGCGGATGCTGCCGCATCTGCGGGACCCCGCCCGGCGCAGGTCGCTGCGGCTCCTGCGCTGCGGCTCGGCGCCGCTCTCCGTCGCGCTCCACGAGCGCATCGAAGCCGCGTTCGGGGTGCCGCTGGTCGTGTCCTACGGCCTGTCCGAGGCGACTTGCACGTCGACCATGAACCCGCCCGGCGCGCGGCGCATCGGCAGCGTCGGCACGGTGCTGCCCGGGCAGCGGGTGCGGCTGCTGCGGCCGGGCTCGGCCGAGACCGTCCCCGACGGCGCCGAGGGAGAGGTCTGCATCGCCGGCGCGGGCGTGATGAAGGGCTACGTCGTCGGCTCCTCCGCCGCGGTCCTCCGCGACGGCTGGCTGCGGTCCGGCGACCTGGGCCGGTTCGACGCCGACGGGTACCTCTTCATCACCGGCCGCCTCAAGGACGTCATCATCCGGGGCGGCGAGAACCTGTCGCCCCGGGCCATCGAGAGCGTCCTCGAGCGGCACCCGGCCGTGGAATCCTGCTGCGTCGTCGGCGAGCCCCACGCCGATCTCGGCGAGGTCCCCGTCGCGTTCGTGCAGCCGCGGACGGGTGCGCCCCCCGACCCCGGCGAGCTCGACACCCTGGTCGCGGGCCAGCTGTCGCGAGCCCACGTCCCGGTGCGCATCCAGCTCGTCGGCGCGCTGCCCGAGAACGCCGTCGGCAAGATCGACCGCGCCGCGCTGGTGCGCCGGGTTCGTCACCGGGGCGCGCCGGATTCGTGACCAGCCGCGCTCCCTGACCGGGACGCCGGATTCGCAATCCGTTCGCGCCAGCACCGAGAGCTCCGAAGACAGGGCACCGCGCCCACGGCCGCCCCGATCGCGGTGAAGACACACGGGGGAGAGGCCTTGATTGCAACGCAATCGTCGCATAAGCTCCCAACGAGGAGGTGTGGAATGGCGAGCATCACGATCCGCCACCTCGACGACGACGTGAAGACGCGACTTCGCGTTCGTGCGTCCGCCAGCGGTCGTTCGATGGAAGAGGAGGCCCGGGTCATCCTGCGCGAGGCGGTCGGCCGGGAAGCCGAACCTGACAACCTGGCCAGCTTCATCCGCGAGTGCTTTGCGCCCTTCGGCGGCGTGGACCTCGAGCTTCCCCCACGGGAACTGATGCGCGAGCCACCCGACTTCAGTTGAGGCCCGGCGATGTTCGTTCTCGATACCAATGTCGTATCCGAGTTGATGCGGCCGCGGCCCCACCCCGCAATCGCATCATGGGTCGCAGAACGTGCGACATCGACCCTGTTTCTGACAGCGGTAACGGAGGCAGAGTTGCGTTTCGGCCTTGCCGTCATGCCGCCGGGCAAGCGCCGGGACGGCCTTCGGACGGGCCTCGAACGGATGATGGGAACAGGCTTTGCGAATCGCGTCCTGCCGTTCGACAGCGGCGCGGCGCGCGCCTATGCCGGGATCGCCGCCGCACGGCGCCTGGGGGGCCGGCCGATCGCGCAAGCCGACGGCCAGATTGCCGCGATTGCACGCTCGCGCGGCATGGCGGTAGCGACGCGGAACATTCGAGACTTCGAGGATACCGGGATCGAGATATTCGACCCATGGGACGGCGAATGAGCGGAGCCACCCGAGCGCAGGGTCTGGCGGGCTCATCGACGACACTGCTCCAGAAGCCGGGGGCCGGGCCGGCCTGCGCTCCCCGCCGACCTCCCCACGGCCCCCCGGCTGGAACCGCACGCCCCCCAAGCGACGGACGCGGTCTATAATCGGATCATCGCCTGACCGGCCGGCGAGCGCGGCCCCCGACCGGCGTCCCGCCACCCCGCGCGGTCGCTCCGGCCGGGACCGGGAGACCGGCCTCGCCCCGACACGCGGCGCGCACGCGGCCCCGGACGGCGGTGCCAGATGCCTGAACACGACCGGGGTGGAGACGACGCGGCGCGGCGGCCCGGGCCGACCTGCGCCGAAGCGCTCTGCCTGCTGCTGCTCGACCGCGAGACCGGCCAGCTGCCGCCGGCGCGGCGACGAGCCGTGCACTACGCCCTCGCCGGCTCGGTGCTCGTCGATCTGACGCTGGCGAACCGCATCGGCAACGGCTCCGCGCGGCTCCGCCCGACCGATCCGACGCCCATCGGGGACGACCTGCTCGATCCGCTGCTGGCCCGGATCCATGCCGCGCCCAACGGACACGATATCGCCTCCTGGGTAGAGGAGACGGCGGCGAGCGCGGACGAGATCCGCGGGGCGGCCCTGGACCGGCTGGTCGCCCACGGCGTCCTCGCCGTCGAGAAGAACGGCGGGCTCGGGGTCCTGGGCGCCCGCCGCTACTCGGTGCTCGACGACGACGCCGATCGGGACCTGCGGCAGCGGCTCGCTGGCGCGTTGTCGGACGACGGAATCCCCGCCCCGCGCGACGTCGCGCTCATCCGCCTCGTCGACGCCTGCGGCCGGTTCGAGCAGATCGTGCCGCCGCGCGAGCTGAAGCGCGCGCGGCAGCGCATCTCGGAGCTCCGCACGGAGACGCTCGCCGGGCATGCGGTCGCCGCCGCCGTCGAACGGTCGGTGGCCCGGCTGTCGCCGCCCGCGGCACCGGGGATTCCCGTGGCCGGCAACGCCTTCAGCCTCGCCGGCGATGTCCGCGCCTACCTGACGCGCGAGTACCAGCGGCTGGGGCCGGTCTTCCGGGTGCGCGCGTTCAAGCGCACGATCACCGTCCTCGCCGGCCCCGAAGCCAACCTGTTCCTGGTGAAGGAGGGCCGGACCCACCTGCGCAGCGCGGAAGCGTGGCGAGACTTCGAGACCGAGCTCGGCGCGGGGCGCGCGGTGACGAGCATGGACGGCGCCGAGCACGACCGCATGCGCGCCGGGCTGAAGCGCGGGTACTCGAGGGCCGCGGCCGAACAGCACATCCCCGAGATCATCGAGATCGTGCGGCGCGAGATCGCGGCCTGGCCCACCGACCGGCCCATCCCCGGCCACTATTCGCTGCAGCGCATCGCCACCGACGAGCTGGGCATCCTCGCCGCCGGCACCTCCCCCCGGGCCTACCTCGACGACCTCATCGTCTTCGTGCGCGCCCTCCTGCTCGCCACCGTCACCCGGCAGCGGCCGCGCAGCCTGCTCAAGCGGCGGAGCTTCCGCCGCGCGCGGGCGCGGGCGGAGGAGCTGTACCAGGAGGTCTCGGCGTCGCACGACCCGGCGCGCCGCCGCGATGCGGTTCCCGATCTCATCGACGACCTGCTCGAGCTGCACCGCGCCGACCCCCAGTTCCTGCCCGAGGCCGACCTGCGGGCGGGCGTGCTGGGCCCCTTCATCGCCGGCCTCGACACGATGGCGGGGGTCTGCTCGTTCATGCTCTACTCGATCCTGAAGCACCCCGACGTGCTGGAGCGCATGACCGCGGAAGCGGACGCCGTCTTCGCGAACGGCGGGCCGACGGTGCAGGACATCCGGAAGCTCGACGTCACCCACCGCGTGGCCCTCGAGACCATGCGCATGTATCCGACCGCGCCGGCCCTCACCCGCACCGTCTCGAACTCGTTCGAGCTCGGGGGCTACCGGCTGCACGCGGGCGACGAGGTGCTGATGGCGATCGCGGTGCCTCATTATCTGCCGCGGTACTTCCCCGACCCCGAGCGCTTCGACATCGACCGCTACGCCCCCCCGCGCAACGAGCACCTGCAGGTGGGGGTGTTCGCGCCCTTCGGCCTCGGGTCCCACACCTGTCTGGGGGCGGGGTTCGCGGAGGTCGGCATTGCGGTCACCATGGCCACCCTCGTGCACGAGGCGGCGCTGGCCCTCGACCCGCCCGGCTACGACCTGACGATCGACCCCATCCCGATCGCCCACCCCACGCGGGCGTTCAAGTTCCGCATGCAGCCACGCAACCCGGGCCGAAGCTGAGACTGCGCCAAGGGCCGGTGGCCCGGCGCTTTGCATTCGCCCACGGCCACGCAGTATCCTCGGTTCCAAGCGCAAGAGAGCCGCCATGAGCCTGCCCTCCTACGTGCACGGTGCCAGCTCCGTGGCCCTGCTCGGCGAGACCATCGGCGAGAACCTGCGCCGCACCGTCGAGCGCTTCGGCGACCGCGACGCGCTGGTGGTGCCGTCCCAGGACTACCGGGCCACCTACCGGCAGCTCTGGGACGCCACCACCGCGCTGGCAAAGGCCCTCCTGCGGCGGGGCATAGAGCGTGGCGACCGGGTCGGCATCTGGGCCCCCAACCGCTTCGAGTGGATCGTCATCCAGTACGCCACCGCCCGCGTCGGCGCCATTCTCGTCAACGTGAACCCCGCCTACCAGGCGCGCGAGCTGCAGCACGCGCTGAACCAGTCGGGCCTGCGCCTGCTGCTGCTGTCGCAGGGCTTCCGCGATCGCGACTACGTGGAGATCGTCGAACGAGTGCGCCCGGAGTGCCCGGCCCTGGCGGACACGGTGGTGCTCGACGACGGGTGGGCGGCGCTGCTCGGGGAAGGCGCAGCAGTCGAAGACGGCGAGCTGGCCGCGCGCGAGGCCGGCCTGACGTTCGACGACCCCATCAACATCCAGTACACCTCGGGCACCACCGGCACCCCCAAGGGCGCCACCCTGTCGCACCACAACATCCTGAACAACGGCTTCTTCTGCGGCGAGATCCTGGGCTATACCGAGCACGACCGCGTGTGCATCCCGGTGCCGTTCTACCACTGCTTCGGCATGGTCATCGGCAACCTCGCGTGCACCACCCACGGCGCGTGCATGGTCACCCCGGGCGCGGCGTTCCGGCCCGACCGGACCCTGGCCACCCTCGAGGCCGAGCGGTGCACGTCGCTCTACGGCGTGCCGACGATGTTCATCGCCCAGCTCGACCATCCCGACTTCGAGGGCACCGACGTCTCGTCGCTCCGCACCGGGGTCATGGCGGGCTCCCCCTGTCCGGCCGAGATCATGAAGCAGGTGCGCGAGCGCATGAACATCCGCGAGATCACGATCTGCTACGGCATGACCGAGACCGCGCCGGTCTCGGCGCAGACCCGCGTCGACGACCCCGTCGAGAAGCGCGTGAACACGGTGGGACCGGTGCATCCGCACGTCGAGATCCGCATCATCGACCCCGACAGCGGCCGCGTGGTGCCGCGCGGCGAGCGCGGCGAGCTGTGCACGCGCGGCTACAGCGTCATGCTCGGGTACTGGAACGACGACGCGGCCACCCGCGCCGCCATCGACGACGCGCGCTGGATGCACACGGGGGACCTGGCGCGCATGGACGAGGCGGGGTACGTCAGCATCGTCGGCCGCATCAAGGACATGATCATCCGCGGCGGCGAGAACGTCTACCCGCGCGAGATCGAGGAGTTCCTCTACACCCACCCCGACGTCGCCGACGCCCAGGTCATCGGCGTGCCGTCGGACCGGTACGGGGAAGAGGTGGCGGCGTGGGTCATGCCGAAGCCCGGCGCGGCCCTCGACGGCGACGCCCTCACCGCGTTCTGCCGCGGCGTCATCGCGACCTACAAGATCCCCCGTTACTGGAAGATCGTCGACGGGTTCCCGATGACGGTGACCGGCAAGGTCCAGAAGTACCGCATGCGCGAGGTCTCCACGGCCGAGCTGGCCGGCGCGGACCCCGGCGGAGACCCGAAGTCGTGACGCCGGTCGTCGGGGCGGAGCACGAACGGGGCGCGCGACCATGACCCCGATCGTCGGCGCCGTCCACGAGTTCCACGACCCCGGGTACGCCGCCGACTGGGCGGGTCGCTTCGAGCCAACCCCCGACCGCCTCGCCCTGTTCGACCTCATGCTGTCCGAGCTGCGGAGTCGGGTCCCGCCGGCTGGCCGCATCGTCGAGCTGGGCATCGGGCCCGGGTATCTCGCGGCCCACCTGCTCGACGCCCTGCCCGCCATTCGGTACCAGGCCGTGGACTTCTCGCGCCCGATGCTCGACATCGCCGCCCGCCGGCTGCGGCCCCACGCCGACCGGGTCGCCTTCACCCGGGCCGATCTGCTGGCCGACGCGTGGTGGCAGGACCTGGGCGGCCCCACGGACGCCGTCGTCTCCACCTGGGCGCTGCACGATCTCGGCGGCCGGGCCCAAGTGGAGCAAGTCTATGCCGGGTGCGCGAGGGCCGTGGGCGGCCGAGGCCTGCTGCTGAACGGCGACTTCATCAAGCCCGACGGCGCCGTGCAGGAGTACGAGCCCGGCCGGTTCGACATCGCGACCCATCTCGATCTGCTGCGGCGGGCAGGATTCGACGAGGTCGAGTGCCTGCGGGTGTTCGAGAGAGAGCTGGAGGCCCCGACCCCCGCCCAGAACTACGCCTGCCTCCGGGCGGGCTGTCGGGAGTCGCCGGTCATCGTCTCCACCCCCTGACGAGCCGTCCGACGTCCGCACGGCACGGCCAAGGCGCTCCGGCAGCGTGCGACCGACCCTCCGGGCTGGACCTAGCCCGCCCATCGTCGCCTTCGGCTCCGCTGGGCGCCCAACCAACCCTGCCAGGAGTCTGCACCGTCTTGCGGCGCAGCTCCTGGGCCTAGAACCCGAGGCGGAACCCGAACCGCAGCAGGCTCGGATTCATGATCTCGAGCGTCTGGCCCGGCCCCGTCGGGCCCTCGGCCGTGCCGACGTCGTACTGACGCCTGAGCACCGTGCCGGCATTGAGGATGTTGAACCAGTCGAAGTCCACGTTCATCGTGTAGGCGTCGACCCGGAACTCCTTGCCGATGCGCACGTCGAAGCTCCTGGTGGCGGGCAGCCGGTGGGCCCCGACGTCGGGCGCGAACAGCACGTCCTTGAATGCCGCCGCGTCCCGTGCGTGGGCCTGGATCTCCTGGAACCAGGGCTGCCCGAAACCCTGCCTGAACAGCAGGCTGGCGGCGATGTTGATGCCCAACGGCGCCTCGTAGAGCCCGTTGGCGACGAGCTGGTACCGGGGGCTCACGAAGAAGATGTCCGTCTTTCCGCTGCCGCTCGTGCTGGTGATGACCAGGCCCCCGTCACGCTTGGGGCTCGTGGGCGTCGGCGTCGGATCGATGATGGCCGCCGCCGGGTCCGTGAAGTACTCGCGGTGGTCGTTGAAGGAATAGGCGATGCGGGCCTGCCAGCGGTTGGCCAGCCGCTTGATGAAGCTGGTCTCCCAGCCCCAGTAGCTCTGGTGGTAGCCGTCGCGGTTGCGCTCCTCCACGCCGCCCCCGGGCGGCAGCACCACGCCCGGCAGCGGCGCGTGGACGTCCTGGCTGACCGGCCCGCCCCCGCCGGCCGGCGGGAGCGTCGCGGTGAGGGTGTCGACCACGCCGTAGTCGGCCGAGGTGAGCCCGATCAGCGGCTCCCACGTGAAATTGGTGAACCGGCGCCACGTCACCGACGTGGTCAGGGCCGAGTTCGGAATCGGCAGCTCGCGGTCGAGGCCGAAGATGATCTCGTGGGTCCTCGGAGACGACAGGTCGGCCGCCACCCGGTTGACGCTCTCGGTCGACGCGGGATTGTCGGGATCGAAGCCGTCCGCGAACACCATCGGGCCCAGCTCGTCGGCCTGCGTCACGCCGTCCCCGTTCGCGTCGACGGCCTGGAAGTAGGCGGCGGAAGCGCTGACCGGTCCGGCCAGAAGTCCGGCCGCGCCCACGGGCAGCTGCGAGGCGAACTGCCCGTAGCTGGCCCGCACCAGCGTGTCGGCCTCCGTCCCGAGGGCGTAGCTGACGCCGATGCGCGGCGCCACGATGTCGAACACGTGCGTGTCGTTCAGGGCCGGCGACGTCAGGGCCGGCAGCAGATCCGGGACGAGCGGGTTCGCGCGGCGCCGCGCCTCGAGCAGCGACGAGGTCGATCGGTCGAAGCGGACGCCGACGTCGACGGTCAGGCGATCCAGCGTTATCCGATCGCTGGCGTAGAGGCTCAGGTACCGCCCCTCGGCGTTCAGCACCTCGTCCCCGTAGACGATGGCCAACATCGATCCGTCTTCGGGATAGCTCGCCTGATGCAGCGAGAGCGTCCCCGAGCCGGGCCAGATGAACTCCTCCTGCTGGATGTTCCTCCGCCAGTTCACGCCGAACCGCAGCTCGTGGTCGCCGCGGAAGTAGTTGGCGTCGACGTCCGCCACCGACTGGGGCCGCCACGACCGGAAGTCGGCGAAGGAGTTGTGGTAGACGCGGTTGACGTCGCGGTTGACGTCGGTGTCGAGGCCGCCCCGCGGCGTCAGGAAGAAGCCCCAGTTGAACTGCGTCGCCTTGGCGGTGACGACGAGGTTGTCGTTGCCCACCCAGTTGGCCGTCCCCGTGAACAGGCCCGCGCCGCTGCCCCCCTGGTTCCAGGTGGTCTCGTCGGGCCGCGTCGGCCCCGCGTTCCGACCCAGCTTGATCTTGGCGCCGTTGAAGTGATTCAGGCCGAGGCGCAGGCCGTTGGTCACCTGCCCCTGCACCTTGAAGGCCCGGTTGGTCAGGGTGGTGCGGTCGGGGGTGTCGATGAGGGTGCGCAGCCGGATGTCGGTCTCCCCGAGCGAGCCCCAGGCCCACAGCCGGTCCCTGACGATGGGGCCGCCGAGCTCGAAGCCGTAGTCGGCGTACTGCTCCATGCGGTTGCCCTTCATGGTCTGCCCGCCGATGGACTCGGCCAGCGCCGGCGACAGGTTGTTGCGCTGCAGCCCCTCGTTGGCGAAGTAGCCGCGCGTGCTGCCGCTGAGCTGGTTGGTGCCGCTCTTGAGCACGACGTCCACCGCGGCGCCCGGGGTCTGGTTCCGCACGTCGGCCCCGCCGGTGTTGATGCGCACTTCCTGGAACTGGTCGAAGTCCCAGTAGGTGGGCGACGAGAGAGACGCCATGTCGGTGACCACGACGCCGTCGAGGGTCCAGGTGTTCTCGCCGGCGCTGGCGCCCTTGGCCATGTAGAGCGACTGCTGGCCCGATTCGGCCCCCCCGACGTTGACGCGGTCGACGACGACGCCGGGAATGGTCTGCAGCAGCACCCACGGATCGCGGGCGGAGGGAATCTCCTGCAGCTCGTCGACCGTGATGTGGGTGTCGGTGCTCTGGCGGCGCGGGTCGATGATGGGGGCGGTTCCGGAGACGGTCACCGTCTCGTCGATCCCGCCCACCTCCAGCGCCGCGACCACCGGGGTGGACGCCGCCGCCCGCACCTGGACCGCGGTGTCCACGAACGTGCGGAACCCCGGCAACGTGACCCGCAGCTCATAGGTGCCGACCGGCAGCCGCAGCAGGCGTGCGGCGCCCTGCTCGTCGGCGAAGACGTCGGACCGGTCCTCGGGCCCCGTCACGGCCACCACCGCACCCGGCAACACGGCGCCGGTGGAGTCCTGGACGGTGACGTCGATTCGGCCCAGGTCAACCTGGGCGGCGGCGGATGAAGCCAGCAGGAGCCCCGCTCCAAAGGCCGCACCTGCCGTAGCCGTAAAGGCAGAATGGACTCGCTGTCTCATGGTTGCCTCCATCCCCACACCGGTCACCACACGGCCGAATCGACCCTGGAATCATTGCCTCATCCTACCGCGGGGGATTGAGCGGGTCGCGAGGCGCCCGGCCGCCGGGACGCGCCGGCTGATCGAGCCGCGGCGCCTTCCGCTTGTGGTACTCTCCGGCGAGAAGACCACCCGGGAGCCAAATCGTCTCCCGCGTTTGCGGCGACAGGGACCACATGGCCCCGGACGCACTTCGGGTCGCCAGCATTGACGAGTCCGGGGCCGACGGCCCGGCGCTGTGCCGTTCGACAGGGGTGCCGAACATTGGGACCATGTGACGTCGGACGCCTCAGGACAGTGATCGATATAAAGTTGCCAACTGCACCTGGGCGCAACCCGTTTTCCACCGTTTCGGGTGCTTGGCGCATGACAAGGTAATTTCCGTCACTGTCCTTAGCGCGGCGAGCTCGCCTGGCTTCCGGAGGAGAAACGAGACGATGCGACGATCGATGACCCTGTTCGGATGCGCCGCCGCGGCGGCGCTGCTGGCCACGACGGCCGTATACACCGGCGGCGCGGCCCGGGGAGGGCGCGCGGCGCGGCCCGCGCAACCCGCGGCGTGCGCGGCGCTCGCCGATCTCGCCCTGCCGGGCACGACCGTCCGCCTCGCCGAGGCGGTACCGGCCGGCGCGTTCACCCCGCCCGGCGCGGCGCGGCCCATCGAGGTCCCCGCGTTCTGCCGCGTGGCCGCGACCAGCGAGCCGGCCGTCAACTTCGAGGTGTGGCTGCCCGCCGACACCTGGAACGGCAAGTTCCATACCGCCGGCAACGGCGGCATGGCGGGGACGGTCAGCTACGGGGCCATGGCCGGCGCCCTCGACCGCGGCTACGCGACGTCGAGCACCGACACCGGCCACGTGCAGCGCGCCGGCGGGTTCGACGCGAGCTGGGCCCTCGGCCGCCCCGACCTCGTCGAGGACTTCGGGCACCGCTCGCTGCACCTCACCGCGGTCCACGGGAAGGCCATCACCGAGGCGTTCTACGGCGCGGCGCCCGCCCACGCCTACTATGTCGGCTGCTCGAAGGGCGGGCAGCAGGGCCTGATGGAGGCGCAGCGCTATCCCGACGACTTCGACGGCCTCGTCGTCGGCAACCCCGCCCACGACTGGACCCGCTTCTACGCCGGCGCCCATCTCTGGTACGCGCTGGCGACCCTCGACGACCCCGAGAGCTGGATCCCGCCCGCCAAGGCGGTGCTGCTCGGCGAGGCGGTCACCGCCGCCTGCGACGCCATCGACGGCATCGAGGACGGGGTGCTCGACGACCCCCGCGCCTGCGACTTCGACCCGGCGGCCCTGACCTGCCGCGACGGCCAGGACGAAGGGGCCTGTCTCACCGCGAAGCAGGTGCAGGCGGTGAAGGACATCTGGCGCGGCCCGACCACCCCGGCCGGCGAGGTCATCTATCCGGGCCTCGTGCCGGGCGGCGAGGACGACCCCGGCGGCTGGTCGCGCTGGGTCACCGGGCCCGAGCGGTTCCGCAGCACGCACTACCTGGCCGCCAACGACTTCATGAAGTTCATGGTGTTCGGCGACCCCGACTGGAACTTCCGCTCGTGGGACTACGGCCGCGACCTGCCGGTGGCCCTGGAGCGGACCGGCCCCGCGCTCGACGCGAACGACCCCGACCTGCGCCCCCTGCGCGACGCCGGCGGCAAGCTACTGCTCTATCACGGGTGGAGCGACGCCGACATCTCGCCGCTCGGCACGATCGACTACTACGAAGAGGTGGTCAGGACGGTGGGGAGCGACGCCGATGCGACGGATGCGCTCGCCGAGACGCAGGCGTTCTTCCGCCTGTTCATGGCGCCGGGCATGGGCCACTGCCGCGGCGGCCCGGGGCCGGACCGGTTCGACGCCCTGTCCGCCCTCGAGACCTGGGTCGAAGAGGGCCGCGCCCCGGAGCGCATCGTCGCCTCGAAGGTCGAGGACGGCGAGGTGGTGCGCACCCGGCCCCTCTGTCCCTATCCCCAGGTCGCGCAGTGGAGCGGCGACGGCAGCACCGACGACGCCGCGAGCTTCCGCTGCGTCACGCCGGACTGATCCGGCCGCCGGCCGCCCGAGGTGGAAGCCCCGCGAACGGTTCCCACCTCGGGCTCCCGCCTCCCTCACCGCGGGATGTCGTACCCGAGGATCCGCGGCCGCTGGTCGGCCCAGGTGTCGACCACCGCCTGGGTGACCACGTTGGTGAACCGCTGGCGGATGTTCAGCGGCCCGTGGCCGGGCAGCTGGATGAACATCAGGCCGACGAGGTCCTCCACCGGGTCGGCCCAGTAGAGGGTGCCGTAGGCGCCGCCCCAGCCGTAGCTGCCCGGCGACAGCGCGTCGAAAGACTTCGTGGGGTCGACCAGCACGCCGAAGCCCAGCCCGAACCCGTACCCGGCCCCCCGGACGTAGACATCCCTGGCCCCGGTGTGGTTGCTGATCATCAGGTCGACGGTCATCCGGCCCAGCAGACGCACCCCGTCGAGCTCGCCGCCGTTCGCGATCATCTGGGCGAAGCGGAAGTAGTCGGCCGACGTGCCGTTCAGCCCCGCCACCCCCGGGAAGTACGTCGTCGGCTCGCGGAACTCGGGCGCCCGCATCAGCTCCGACTCGCCGTCCCCGGTCGGGCGGTACACCGCCGCCACCCGATCGACCTTCTCGCGGGGCACGTTGTACAAGGTGTCGGGCATGCCGAGGGGCTCGAAGATGCGCTCCTTCAGGAACACGTCGATGGGCTGGCCCGAGATCTTCTCCACCAGCACCGCGACGTAGTCGGTGGACGACCCGTACTGCCACTCGTCTCCGGGATGGAACGCCCCGGGGATGCGCGCGGCCCGGGTGACCCGCTCGCCGATGGTGGCGAACGGCTCCCCGTCGTTGGTGACGTGGCGGCGCTCCTCCTCCGACAGCCCCGCGTTGTTCGGGTTCAGGGTCAGGCCCGAGGTGTGGGTGAGCACGTGGCGGATGGTCACCGGCCGGGCCTCGGCGACCCGCCGCCAGCGGGGCCCGTCGCGCTCGAGGACCTGGTGGTCCGCGTACTCGGGAATCCAGTCCGAGATCGGGTCGTCGAGGCGGAACCGGCCCTCCTCGAACAGCATCATGAGGGCGGCGGAGACGATGGGCTTGGTCATCGACATCAGGGTGAAGATTGCGTCGGTGGTCATCGGCACGTCCGCCTCCCGATGCCGCCACCCCACCGCGGAGTGATGCACGACCTGGCCCCGGCGGGCCACCAGGGTCACCGCGCCCGCGATCTGCCCGTCGTCGATGAACCGCTGGAAGTAGTCGTCGATGCGCTGCAGCCGTTCGGCCGACATGCCCACCGACTCCGGCGGGGCCAGCGGCAGCTCTTCCGCGGCCGCGAGCGGGGCGTTCGACGGCGGGGCCAGGCCGAAGCCGACGACACAGACCGCACCCGCCGCAAGACCCGCCGCCCACCGCGCGCCGCTCCGGCGCAAGCCTCTGTCCCTCATCTCACACTCCCTGTCTCGGGGGCCGTCGTCCGCCGCGTGGCCCGATTGCCGCGCACGTTATCACGGACCTCTGCTCGCGCCGACGGATCGGAGACGCATTCACCCGCGTTGGCAGGGGACACGTCACGAGCGGGCACGCAGCTCGCCGGCCAGCTCCCGGATGCCGATGGCTTCCACCCGCTCGCCGAGCGGATAGCGGTCGTCTCCGGCGTGGACGACGAAGGCGCGCGCGGGCTCGAGGTCCAGGCAGGAGAGGTGGAAGCCGCGGCCGACCCTGGCCGACAACGAGCGCTTGATCTCGACCGCCCAACGCATGCCGTCGTCGTGCTCGATGACGAGGTCTATCTCGGCGCCCGCGCTCGTCCGGTAGAAATGCGGCCTCGCCCGCGGGGGCAGCACGGAAACCAGCGTCTCGATGACGTAGCCTTCCCAGCTCTCTCCGACCACCGGATGCCCGGCGAGCTGTTCCAGCGACCCGATGCCGAGCAGGGCATGCACGAGGCCGCTGTCGCGCACGTAGACCTTGGGCGACTTCACGAGCCGCTTGCCGACGTTGGCAACCAGGGGCGGGAGCCGGCGCACCAGCAGCAGGTCGGCCAGGAGATCGATATAGCGGGTCACCGACTGCGCACTCGCCTCCAGGGCCCTCGCCAGCACCGAGGCGTTCAGCGTCGTTCCCTGGCGGTGCGCGAGCATCGTCCACAGCCGTTCGAGGGTCGTGGCGGGAACGCGGGGCCCGAACATCGCGACGTCGCGCTCCAGATACGTGCGGATAAAGTCCCGGCGCAGCGCCAAGCTGTCCTGATCGCTCTCGGCCAGGTAGCTGTCGGGAAAGCCGCCGCGCAACCACAGCCTCTCTCTCGACGCGCGGGTGTCTTCGACCTCGAGGGCGGACAGGGGAGCCATGTCGATGTACGCGATGCGCCCGGCCAGCGTCTCACCCGATTGCCGCAGCAGGTCGATCGCGGCCGAGCCCAGGATGAGGAACCGGCCCCTGCCCTTCCCCCGGCGCCGGCCCCTGTCGATGACGCCGCGCAACGTCTGGAACAGCTCCGGCATCCGGTGGATCTCGTCGAGAATGACGAGCCGATCCTCCACGTTGTCGAGGAACAGGGCGGGCTCGGCGAGCCGGTGCCGATCGTCGCGGTCCTCCAGATCGAGATAGAGTGCGTCGCGCGACCGGGCGATCTCCAGTGCGAGGGTCGTCTTGCCGACCTGTCGCGGTCCGATCAGCCCCACCGCGGCCTGACGCTTCAGGGCGCGTTCGACTTCGGATTTGATGATCCGCGAAATCATCCCTGCAATTTATCCACGCCGTGGACAATTTACAAGGTTTGTATCCGGCACGCATCGCGATCATGGTCCTCCACACGACGTTCCAAGGCACCTCGCTGCGTCCGCCGGAACCGTTCGCTGATATCGTCACCACCATGCGCCCCGCACGGGGAGGCGGCAACCGCCGATGACCGGGCTCACAGACTGGGCGCCCAACGCCCACGCGCTGGTGGTGCATCTGCCGATCGGCCTGCTCGTCACCGCATTCGCGGCCGAGCTCGTGGCCCTGCTGCGGCGGCGCCCCGAGCCCGTCTCGACGGTGTCGACGGCCCTCTACGCGACGGGCTGGCTGACCCTCGCCGCCGCCTACCTCACGGGGCGGGCCGCCGCCCCCGAGGTGTACACGCCGGGCCTCGCGATCCCGGTGGTGGACCGACACTGGAGCCTGGCGCTGTGGTGCCTCGCCTATTTCGGGGCCCTGACGGCGGCACGGCTGTGGGTGATGGGAGTTCCCGGCCGCCCCCCGCGTCAGGGCGGGACCGGCGAGGCGCCCGCCCGGGCGGACGCGACCCGACGACGGGCGGCCCACCTCGCGTTCGGCGCGGCCGGGCTCGCGGGCCTCCTGCTGCTCGCCGCCACCGCCGAGCTCGGAGGCCGGCTCGTCTACCAGTACGGCGTGGGTGTCGCCGCACCGCTGGCGGATTGAGCCGTCGAGCGCATGCGCCCTGGAACGAAGACGGCCCGCGGGAACGGCGCCGGCCGCCGCCGGTTGGCCGGCCGGCAGGTACCCCCGAAGGCGTTGCTCTCCAGGGCCGCGCGGGAGCCGGGGTGGCGGCCTTGCCAGGGCGGCCTCCTGCTCGGCCAGCATTCTCCAGGAACCGCTGCCAGGGGTGGCGGCCTTACCGGGCGGCTTCCTGCTCGGCCAGCATCTCCAGGAAGCGCTGCTCCTGCATGTCGATGTGGGCGAGGTAGCCCTCGCGGTCGATGAACGGGTTGGGGTCGCCCTCGGCCCGCGTCATCGCCCGCTCGAGCTTGCGCTCCATGTCGTACCAGAAGCCGTGCGAGCCGAGGAACACGTCGACCGGCAGCGAGCGCGCCCTGGCGAAGGTCGCCCGGTAATCGTCGGCGATCTCGGGGTAGTCGGGGTTGTCGACGAGGACGTAGCCGGGGTTGACGCCGAAGCTGCACACGATCAGGGCGAGGTAGCTCCGCCCCGCCTCCTGGACGTCGAGCGCCCAGCTCGTGCACCCCTCCGTGTGCCCCGCGGTGCGGTGCGCGACCAGCGTCGTCCCGCCCAGCGTCACCTCGTCGCCGTCGTCGAGAATGCGGTCGATGGGGTGCTCCTTGCCGCCGGGGCGCATCGCGCGGAGCCGCTCGACGTCCTCGCGCATCACCATGACCTCGGCTCCCGTCAGTTCCTTCACCAGCGCGTCGGCCTCCATGTGGTCGCCGTGCGCGTGGCTGCCGAGGATGATCTCGATATCGGTGAACTCGAATCCCAACCGCTCGACGCCCTGCCGGATCAACGGCACCGTCGACTCGAAGTCGCTGTTGATCAGGATGTGTCCCTCCGGCGTCGTGATCAGGAACGTGCCGAGCTGCTCGGTTCCCACGAAGTGGACGTTGTCGATGACGTGATGGGCCGGAAACGGGGCGTTCCAGTTCCGCTGCGCGGCCGCCGGCGCGGCGCCGAGCGATGCCAGGACGACGAGGGACAGGATGGGTCGCGTCATGGTCTTCTCCAGGTTTCTGGCCGGAGCGGTGGCGGCTGTCCGCGTGGCGGCGAGTGCTTCTCGTCGACCATGGTCACCGGCGGCCGGTAAGGGGCGCTCGATGCAAGGTTGCCAACTGCACGCAGACTCAACCCGTATTCTGCGGTCTTCGCGCACCCGGCAGACGGCAAGGTGATTCTCTTCCGTGTGTCCTGACCGCCGCCCCGCCACACGACTCGCCAGCGCCTAACCGGATTCGCCCGCGAGGCCGAAGAAGAGCGCGAGCCATCCACGCAGGTCTTCATGAGCCACGGCCTTGCCGGTCGAGTGGAGATAGGCCCTCATGTTCTCGGAGAACCCCGGGCCGGCGAAGACGACGATCCCGGGAATGGGCCACGCCGCGATATCCTGAATCGTCGCCGGGATCTTCTCCTCGGCGGAGCCGCTCACGCCCTGGTACTTGCATTCGATACCGAGGCTGCGGCCGGAATCGGGGTGACGCAGCACCAGGTCGATACGACGCTCCGCGCCCCAGAGTCTCCGGCCCACCCTGATCTGCCTGCCGACCCGCAACCCCAGCCATTCCGCCGTGTCCGCCACCTGCCGCTCGAGGTCCGAACCGCTGGCTACGGCCATCTGTCCGCCGGGCATCTACGCGGTCCGCCGGGGCAGGTTGGTGACGACGTACTCCCGAACGCCGCCCCGTCGCGATGCCTTGGAGTTGATGGCGCGGCGGGCGGGGACGGTGTAGGCCGCGAGGCCGGCCCTCTCCGCGTCGCGGTTGCCGTCGTAGAGGGCGGCGATCTCGGGCGCCGTCGAGTTGCTGAGCAGCACGTGGCATCCCTTCGCGGCCAGCTTGACGGCCACCTGCTGGAGACGCCGCTGGTCCTCGTTGTCGAAGCCGCTCGACGTATAGGACGTGAAGTACGCCGTCGTGCTCAGCGGCGCGTACGGCGGATCGAAGTAGATGAAGTCGCCCTTGCGCGCCGTCCGCAGCACCGCGTCGAACCCGGCGTGCTCGACCGTCACCGACAACGTCGACAGGGTCGCGGACACGCGCCGGAGATTCTCCTCGTCGCAGATCCGCGGGTTCTTGTACCTCCCGCGGGGCACGTTGAACAGCCCCCGGGAGTTCAGGCGGAAGAGACCGTTGTAGCCGGTGCGGTTCAGGTAGATGAACATGGCGGCCAGGTCCGCGGAGTACCGCTCGGCCCGCGGGCCGGTGCCGTTCATGATCGCCTGGCGCGCCGGATTGAACCGGTCCCTGACCCGATAGTAGTGGTCGTCGGGGTCGGCCTCGTAGTCCGCCGCGAGCGCGCGCAGGCGCTCGACCACCGCGCCGGGGTCGTCGCGCAACCGCAGCCAGCAGCCCACGAGGTCGGCGTTCACGTCGGTCAGGCGGACCCCGCCGCCCAGCCGGCCGGCGGCGGCAAGGTCGAAGAAGACGGCGCCGCTCCCCAGGAAGGGCTCGTGATAGGCCCGGAACCTCTCGGGGTAGAACTCCCGAAACGTGGGCAGGAGCTGCCGCTTGCCGCCGGCCCACTTCAGGAACGGCCGAAGGCGCCGCTTGCCGTCGGAGGGCTGCCCGTGGACCCGACTGGAGACGAACGTCGACCGAGAGTGGACGCGGGAGCCGGGTTGCGGAGCCGAACCCATCGGGATCGCGGTGGTGAGGACGGTCAATCTTAGCATGCGGCTCGGCCGCCCGGCCGGCGTGCATGCTCCCGGACGCCGCGCTCGAGCCCTCGACTCGCCTGGCCGCACGAGGACCAGCCGATCGCCAGGCGGAGTCGCCCTCGGCCGGCCCGACGGCCCCGCGAGCGGCTGGTCGGGTTCAGTCGGGCGCGGCGCCGATGCCGGCGCGACCGCCGACCTCTCCGCCCGCTTCGACGCCCCCGTGCAGGGCGCGCAGCCGGGCCCGGTCCCGCGCGGTCAACGGCAGCCACCCGCCCGGGCTGGCCTCGGCGGCCAGCGACGAGCAGGGGCCGCACATCAGCGAGGCGCCGCCGCGGTTGTGCCTGAGCCCGAGGGTGTGGCCCAGCTCGTGGGCGATGACGTTGCGCAGGGCGGTGTCGTCGCGCGGCCGGCGGGGCCGGAGCGTCCGAATCGCCACGAGGTGGTCGGGCGAGCCGATGAGGGGCCAGGCGAACGGCATCAGCGACTGGCGCGACAGCAGGACCACCACGTCGCCCCCGAGCGCGAGCAGCTCGGGGGGCGGCTGCGGGCCGTCCCGTCCCCTGGGGATGCGGCCGCCGCGCTGCGACACGAAGCGGGCGAACGTCTCGATCGCCCGCATGTCGGGCGAGTCGACGACCAGCGCCGCCTCACGCAGCCGGACGTCGAGCCCGAGGTCGGCCAGGGTGCGGTTCCAGAACGCGATCGCGGCCCGGGTGTGCGCCACCCGCGGGTCGTCGGCCTCGGGCACCACCACAACCAGTCGCCGCTCGAACCCCTGACCGGCCGCCGTGGCGGCTGCCGCCAGCGTGGCGACCACCAGCACGAACGCGCCTCGGAGAATCGGCATCGTCAACCTGGCCCGCCGGGAAGAGCGCGGAAATCATGGTGGCCGTGTGCAACACGATCGCGGGCGAGCCCACCGAGTAGCGGAGCCATCGGTCACAACCTGAACAGGTACCGGATCTTCGTGAAGATCGCCCGGTTGGTGCGCCGCAGGTCGCTGGTGAAGAAGAGCCGCTCGTCGAAGCCGTCGCCGTCCGGGTCGCCGTAGATCCGGTCGGCCTGCCGGTAGTGGTCGTCGTAGCCGATGTAGAACACGGTGCCGGCGTTGACCCGGTACGTGAAGAGCACGTTGAAGTCGAGGTCCTTGTCGAAGGTGTTGTACTCGGTGATGTTGCGCATGAGCAGCCGGTCGGTGAACGTCAGGACGCTCTGCGCCCGGTAGATCTGGACGTCGAAGACCCGCTCGGCGCTTCCGCCGCGCAGGTCCGTCAGGCGGCTGGTGTTGACCCCGAGTTGCGAGCTCAGGCGGGCGAGGGGCCGCACCGTGACGTTGAACCGGGCGGTGTCGCCGTACCCCAGCCACGGATTGTCCCAGTCGTAGAAGACCTCGTCCCCGCGGCGATAGCTCGCGTTGACGGAGAAGGCGCGCGAGCTGCTGACGCCGCCGTTCACCGACATCTGGTTCTTCGGGAAGTCGATGCCGCCGAAGCGCTCCATGTCCCGCTGCATGTCGGCGCTGAACCGGATGCTCCTCGCGAAGTCGAAGTTGAGCCCGACCCCCGTGTTCTCGTCCTCGAGCACCCGGTCGAAGTTCCAGTTGCGCCCGTAGCTGAGCTGCGGCCCCCAGTTGATGAGCCAGCTCTCGGGCCACCACCGGTAGCCGATGTTGCTGATGACGCGCCGCTGGTCGACCCGGCGGGCGAACCCGACATCGGTCCTGAAGTCGGGGGTGAGCTCGTAGGCGGCGGTGAACCAGCGCAGGTTGCGCCCGTTGCTGGTGATGCTGGCGTCGTAGATGTGGCCGGAGCGATCGACTCCCTCGAGGTCGCGGTGCCGCGACTCGATCAGGCGGAAGTTGGTCGACATCGTCCGCGACAGGCGGAAGCTGCCGTCGAGGCCCCCCAGCCGGCTGCTGCCGTCCATGAACGAGCGGTCGGTGAAGACGGCGCCGACGTGCGACTCGGAGTAGACGTCGTACTTCACCCGCCCGATGAAGTTCTGCGCGGTCTCGCCGTGGCGCGGGTCGTCGACGTCGTCGAGGTTGCCGGGCGCCTGGTCCTCGGCCGACAGGAGACCGATGGTGAAGCGGCCCGCCTTGCCGGTCAGCTTCGCCCCCCACGTGGGGTCGACGATGGTCCGCGTGTGCACGAAGGTCACCGGCCCCGGCAGGTCGAAGATCTCCGCCCCCTCGACGAAGAACGGCCGCAGCTCGCTGAAGAACAGGGGAAAGCGCTGGTTGACCTCGATCTGGGGCTGGTCGGACTCGATCTGCGAGAAGTCGGGGTTGAGGGTGAAGTCGGCGGTCAGGTTCGACGTCACCCCGTACTTGACGTTGAGGCCGGCCTCGGGATTCATCCCGAGGTCGTTCCACCCCCCGCTCGACCGGTCGAGCGACCCGAAGTCGATGCCCGTGAACGTGGGCAGGAACTCGAGGTTGCGGCTGGTCGAGAAGTCGGTCATCCCCTCCATCAGCCCCATCTGGCGGTGGAAGCCGGCCACGTCGCGCGACATCGGCGCCCACACCGCGTTCTCCTCGTTCTTGCCCTTGATCTCGCGCACGATCTGGAAGCCCCACCGGTGCGGCTCGCCGGGGCCGCGCCGCGGATAGCGCAGGCTCTTGAGGGGAATCGCCATCTCGGCGATGTAGCCGTCGGCGACGATGCTCGTGGCGCTGTGGAAGAGCGCGTCCCACGTCCGGTCGGCGGGGGGGATGGGGAAGCCGCGCGTGCCTCCGCCGCTCGTGTTGACGATGCCGTCGCCCTGCACGTTGTAGGCGTTGAGGTCGAAGTCGTAGGCCCGCTGCTGGTCGAGGAAGGTGTCGATGTAGATGGTGATGAGGTCGTCCGCCCAGGAGGTGTCGCGGTCGACCCGGTTGGCCCGCATGATGCTCGGGTCGGCGTAGTGCAGGTGAAAGCCGAAGTAGAGGTGGTCGCTGTCGTAGGCGAGGTAGACGTCGGTTTCCTCGGTCGCGGGGGCCCCCTCGAGCGGCGCCTGCTGGGTAAACTCGGTGATGGTGGCCGCCGTCCGCCACGCGACGTCGTCGAGGCGGCCGTCGATGTCGGGCGGCGTATCCGTGCGCGGGGGGCGCACGGTGGGGCGGCCCGGCACGAGCCCGAAGCCGGCCATCGGCGGCGGCTGGACCGGGGTCGGATCGCCGGCGGCCGGCGGCCGGCCCGACCCGGCGGACGACGGCGCCGACGCGGCGGGCGGGAGCGCCAACCCCGCGGACGGCGGCGCCTCCTGCTCTCCCGCCGCGGCGAAGCCCGCGCCGGCCAGGACCAGGCATCCGGCCAGGCCTCCGGGAACCGCGCATCCGCGGCGGCGCGCCGACCCGGACCGGAAGCCGGCGGCCGGCGGCTCCATGTTCCGCCCGCTGTTCATCGACATCGAGGCTCTCCTGAACCCGGCCGGCCGTCCTCGCGGAACAACCGTCTCCGAAGGGACCCTCGCGCCGACGGTCCCGTCTGCCGGGCCCGCCCCGAAACCGCTTTCGGGCGGCTGCGCCCGGGCGCAGGACCGGGGCCGAAAAAAGGGGCCGGAGGCCCAGGCTTCCGTCCCCTTCGTCGTTCGCTGCGGCAACGCGTGAAGCGCCGCCGCGAGACTCAGTCGTTGGTGCTGCCCTTCGGGCCCTCCGCCTCGACCCCGAACTCGAAGGGATTGAACATCTCGTCCCAGCTCTGCTCGGCCCGGTAGACCAGCCCGCCCGGATCGTATCAGAACGATCCGACCTGCGCAGCCGCAAGGCCCTCCCTCCCGGAACACCACAACATCTTGTGCCTCAACCTGTTTTTCCTTGACATGACGGCCATTGTCTTCAATCATCGTTGTGGGGCATCGGTCACCGCTCCTCCCTTCCCCCCGGACGGTTCCCAGCCGCCGGGATCACGTCGTGCTCCTCTCCTCCGACGAGGCACTCGCGTGTCGCTGAACCGGGTGACTTGCTCGACCGGTCGCCGCGGCCACCGTTGATTTCGAGAGCGACCTCGTTCGGACATTCCATGTCTTTCGCTTGCATGACGGCGCGAACGGCCGGACGGATGATCCGCCCGGGCGGCGCGCGCCTCCCGTTCACCCAGTAGGAGGGGAACATGACCACCACACCCACCCAGCCCCAGTCCGAGCCGGCCAAGGCGAAGAGCGTTCAGCCGCCCCCGGCCCCGCGGGCCGAGCCCGAGATGCGCCGGCCGTCGAGGGTCGGCCGGTTCTTCAGCCGGTTGCTGATGCTGGCCATCGTCTGCGCCATGTCCTTCGTCGGCGGCTACTACGTGATGGACCAGGAGGCCCGGCTGCACCGCGACGCCCTCGTGCAGGACCAGACGGCGGCCCAGGACCGCATCGCCGCCCTCGAGGAGCAGATCCGCGAGATGCAGCTCAGCCGGTTGCAGGAGAACAGCGTCGAGATCGACCTGACCGAGGTGTTCGCCCCGATCCGCGAGGCCGTCAGCCGGCTCGCGGAAGCCCAGATGACCATCGTCGCCCGGCAGATCTCGGCCGAGATCGCGCAGCGCGTGGACGCCGACGTGCAGAACCTGAACACGTCCGCGCCGCTCGCGGCGATTGCGGAGTCGGCGACGGCCGCGCTCGAGCCGGCGATCGCGGCCATGCCGCCGACGGGCGCGAAGGCCGCGGCTCCGCCGCCGGAACCGGTGGTGGAGCCGACGCCGGGCGAGCCCCCGGGTAGTCCCGCCGCCGAGGCCGCGGCCGTCGAGCCGGGCTCGGGCGGCCAGGTCGCGCCGGGGGGCGACGCCGCCCAGACGCCCGCCACGGGCGAGCAGCGCCCCGCGGCCGAGCTGTCGGGGCGGGCGCTCCCGAGCCGTGTGCCGCAATGGCTCACGCGCCTGGCCGACTCGCTCGAGGGCGCCCGTTCGCGCCTCGACACCGCGACGTCGGCCCCGGGGCCGCGCCTCGTCCAGCCGGCGGGGGCCGCCCCGCGCGGGGTCGGCTCGACCACCGGACTCGGCCGGTAGGCGCTTGCGCCGCGGAAGTTTCGCACCGGCGAGACTCCCAGCGCCGCGCCGATCCCGCCTTCAACCCTCGGCACCGCCCACCGGGTCGGGCGACGGCTGACACCCGTCGCCCGACCCGGTTTCGTTTTCCCCCTTGACCACCGCGCGGCGGAGCCGGCTCGTCGGTGACGCAATCGCGGCGCACTGCCGCCCCGCGGTCCGCGCGACGGAGCCGGCCTCGCTCGCGACCCGATTCCGACGCACTGCCGCCCCGCGGTTCGATGGCGTTCGCCCCCCCCCAGGGCCGGCACCGCCGAGCGCGACCTGGCCCGCCAATCGTCGCCTTCGGCTCCGCTTGGCGCCCAACCAACCCTGCCAGGAATCTGCACCGTTCTACGGCGCAGACTCCTGGCGCCATCGCGTCGAGCCGCCCAACGCGCACCACCCCCCAAAGTAGAGAGTAGAAGGCCCGATCCGCGATGTCGACCGACGGATGCCGGACCGTCCGGCGGCGTTGCCGGAACCCGAGGGAAGCATGGATAATGCCAAGTGTGGACCGATTTCGCTTCGATGGCGCCGCCCCCCCGGCGGCCGGCGTGCTGGCGGCTATCTTCCTGCTGCTGTCGTCTCCCCTCGCCGTCCTCGCGCAGCCGGACCCCGGCGAGCCGGCGGCCGCTCAGGACCCGACCGCGACCGAGCCCGACCCCGAAACGCCGCCCGATGAAGCGCCGACCTTCCTCGATTCCGTGACCATCTCCGCCAATCTCGGGCCGGCCCCGGTGCGGGACACGCCGGGGGTGGTGTCGGTCATCGACGGCGAGACGATTCAGGAACGGATGATCGAGGACTTCTCCGACCTCGTGAAGTACGAGCCGGGCGTCTACGTCGAGAACAGCGTGACCCGCCTCGGGCTCAACGGCTTCAACATCCGCGGCATCGGCGGCAACCGGGTGATGACCCTGGTCGACGGCGTCGAGACGTCGGAGCAGTTCGACTTCGGCCCGTTCAACGTCCACCAGGCCGGGCTCGACGTGGACGTCCTGAAGACGGTCGAGATCGTGCGGAGCGCCAACTCCGCCCTCTACGGCAGCGACGCCCTGGGAGGCGTCGTGTCCCTGTTCACCAAGGACCCCGTCGACTACCTGCGCGACCAGCGCTTCTACCTCGGCGGCAAGACGACCTGGGACAGCCGCGCCGACGACGCCGGCGTCAACCTCACCCTGGCCGGCGGCGGCGAGCGGGTCCAGGCGTCGGTCTTCGCGAGCCTCAACCGGGGCGGCGAGATCGGCAACAAGGGCGCCGTCGACACGCGGGACCAGACGCGCACCGCGCCGAATCCCCAGGACGTCGAAGGCCGGCAGGTCCTGGCCAAGCTGGTCTTCGATGCGTCGCCGGGCAACCGATGGCGCACCACGGCCGAGCTCTACGACACCCGGGTCGAAACGGAGTGGCTCTCGAACAACCGGCTGCTCGACTTCGGCAGGTTCGCCTATCTCATCGACGAATCGGCGGCCCTCGACACGCAGGGCCGCCGGCGGCTCTCGCTCGACCACACCCTCGCCGACCGGGGCCTCGACCTGCTGTCGTGGCGGGTGTACGGCCAGCTCAACGACACCGCGCAGGTCGTCGACGAGGAACGGGTGACGTCCGGCTTCGGCCCGACTTTCCCGTCGGTGCGCCGGGGCACCGTCGACTACGAGCAGGTCGGCTACGGCGGATCGGCGCAGGGCCAGCAGTGGCTGGGCGGCCTCGACGACGGCATGCTGCTCACGTTCGGCGCCAGCTACAAGACCGACTACTTCGACATGCAGCGCGACCGGACGGAGACCGACACGCTCACCGGAGAGCCGGTGCCGTCCGAGTTCATCTTCCCGAGCAAGTACTTCCCCGAGAGCGACCTCGCCGAGGCGGGCGTCTATCTGCAGGGCGAGATCCGGCTCGGCCGCATCACCCTCGTCCCCGGCGTGCGGTACGACCACTACTCGCTCGACGCCAACCAGGCCGACCCCGTCTTCGTCGCGGGCCTCAACCCCGAGGCGGCCGACTTCTCCGACGGCGCCCTGTCGCCTAAGATCGGCCTCGCGGCGCGGCTGACCGACGCCGTGACCCTGCACGCCCAGTATGCCGGCGGCTTCCGGGCGCCGCCCTACAGCGCCATCAACACCGGCTTCGCCAATCCCCGCGGCGGCTACACGACGCTGCCGAACACGGCGCTCCGGGCGGAGACGAGCGACAACCTCGAGGTCGGCGCGAGGGCCGCGTTCGACCGGACGAGCCTCGGCCTCAGCGCGTTCTCGAACCGCTACGACGACTTCATCGAGCTGACCGACCTCGGCTTCAACCCGCTGACCCGGCTCCTAGAGTTCCAGAGCCGCAACCTCGATCAGGCGGCAATCACGGGAATCGAGATGCGCGGCGAGGCCTACGTCACCGACAGCGTGACGATTCGGGGCAGCTACGCGCGGATCGACGGCACCGAGATCCTGCAGGGCGCGGCCGACGATCCGCCGCTCGCCGAGGAGACGCCGCTCGGCTCCATCGCGCCGAACGAAGGCGTGGTCGGGCTCCGCTACGTGCGACCCTCGGGACGCTGGGGCAGCGAGGTGTCGTTGCGGCTCGTCGAGGCCTACCAACAGGACAGCGCCCGTCAGTTCGCTCCGGACGGCTACCGGATCGTCGACCTGGTCAGCTTCGTCTCGCTCACCGAGGCCCTCAAGCTCCGCCTCGGGCTGCTCAACCTGACCGACGCGAAGTACTTCGAGTGGTGGAACGTCCGCGGCCGCGGGGCCGGCGATCCGGTCATCGACAGGTACTCGAGCCCGGGGTTCAGCGTCATCACCTCCGTCGCCTACGACTGGTAGCTACTCGGCGCGCAGGATCGTCATCGGATCGATGCCCGCGACGCGGCGGGCGGGCACCCAGCTCGCCAGCAGGCAGATGGCGGCCAGCAAGGCCGAGACCGTGAGGAAGACGATGGGGTCGAGGGGGGCCGTCTCGAACAGCAGGGCCTGCAGCCGGCGGGTCAGCACCACCGCCGACGCCACCCCCACCGCCACGCCGAGCAGGGCCATCCAGCCCGCGTCCACGAGCACGAGGCGCCGCACGTCGGTCACCTGCGCCCCGACCGCCATGCGGATGGCGATCTCGCGCCGCCGCTGCGCCACCATGTAGGAGACGACGCCGTAGAGGCCGAACGAGCCCAGCAGCAAGGCGAGGGCGGCGGCGATGACGAGCAGCACCATGACGAACGCCCGTTCCCCCCGCGCCCGCCCCACCAGCGTCTCCAGCGTCTCGATCTCGGCGATGGGGAGCGTCGGATCGAGCTCGCGCACCGTCTCCCGCACGGCGCCGGCGAGCGCCCCTGCGTTCGGAGCGCGGACGACGTAGCGCATCACGGGGGGAACGGCCACACCCCCGGTGATGCCGGGAATCGGGTAGTACACCATCGCCGGCGGGTCTTCGTGCAGCGCGACCTCGTGAACGTCGTCCACCACGCCGACGATGCGGGACCACCCCTGGCCTTCCTCGGGCGGCGGACCGCCGAGGCGGATGCCCTTGCCGAGCGCGCTCTCGCCCGGCCACTGCGCGCGCGCCACCGCCCGCGACACGATGACCACGGGAGCGTCGCGCTCGCCGTCGAGGGCGTCGAACACCCGGCCCTCGACCAGCTCCACCCGCATCGCGTCGAAGTAGGCGGGCGACACGCGCTTCCACATGAACACCGGCGGCACCTCGCCGTCGGCCAGCGGCCGGCCCTCGATGGTGTGGCCCGAGCCGGACAACTCACCGCCCAGGGGAACCGTGGACGCCGCCGCGGCGCCCGCGATGCCGGGCAGGGCGCGCAGCCGGTCGACCGTCTGACGATGAAAGGCGAGCCGCGACTCGGGCGGGTCGTAGTCGCGCAGGGGGAGGGCGAGCCCGAAGGTCAGCACGTCGGTCGAATCGAAGCCGGGGTCGACCGCGGCCAGCTTCTGGAACGAGCGCACGGCCAGTCCCGAACCAACGAGCAGCGTCAGGGCAAGGGCGACCTGCACCACCACCAGGCCCCGGCGGGCGAGCTGGCGCTCCCGGCCCGCGGTGGCGCCGCGGGCGCCGGCCGTCATGTGGCCCGAGGCGGCCGCCGCGCTCGCCCGCCACGCCGGCAGGACGCCGAAGAGCAGACCGGCCACGACCGACGCCGCGAGGCCGAACAGCAGCACCGTCGCGTCGATCGAGATCTCGTCCAGGCGCGGCAGCGCCCGGGGGCCGAAGCCTACGAGCAGGCGCACGGCCACCACGGCCAGCGGCAGCGACGCGAGACCGGCCGCGACGCCGAGGGCCAGGCTCTCGACGAAGACCGAGCCGGCTAGCCGCCCGCGGCCCTCGCCGAGAGCGGCGCGAATCGCCACCTCGCCGTGCCGTGCCTCGGACCGCACCAGAAAGAGGTTGGCGACGTTGGCGCACGCGATCAGCAGCAGGAACCCCACCGCGCCGAGCAGAATCCACAACGTCGCCTCGATGTCGCCGACCACGACCTCGCGCGCCCGGTCGACGAGGGGCCTGAACCCGGCGCTCGCCAGCACCGCGGCCGCGCCGTCGTCCGGAAAGACGTCCGACAGATTCGACAGCATCGCGCCGAGCTCCGCCTGCGCCTGCCCCAGGGTGGAGTCGTCCGCGAGACGGGCGACGCCGTTCATCCCGAACGCTCCCAGCTGAGTGTCGTCCCGGTCGAGACCCATCGGCTGCCAGAGCTCGGCGTCCAGCCGTGAGAAGCTGAAGCCGGGAGGCATCACCCCCACCACCTCGACGCTCGCCCCGTCGATGTCGACCACGGCGCCGACTACCCCCGGGGCGGCCCCGAAACGGCTTCTCCACAGCCCGTCCGCGAGCACCGCTACCGGCGCCGCCCCGGGACGGTCGTCCTCGGGCGTGAAGCCCCGGCCGATGCGCGGCGGTGTCCGCATCACGTCGAAGAACGACGCGGTGACGCGCGCCGCCTGTACCCGTTGCGGATTGTCGGGACCGGTGAAGCTCGCCTGCATGTCGCGGTACGCGGCGACACCGTCCAGGGTGCGGCTCTCTTCCGCGTAGAGGAAGTAGAGCGCGTCCGACATCGGCAGCTCGTCGAGCTGCGCGAGGCCCGGCGCGGCGTGCCTGAGCATCACGAGCCGCTCGGAGTCCGGAATCGGCAGCGGCCGCAGCACCACCGCGTTGACCACGGTGAAGATGGCGACGTTGGCGGCGATGCCGACGGCCAGCGTGGCGAGAGCGACGAGGGTGAAGCCGGGGTGGGCGGCGGCGCGCCGCCACAGGAGACGAAGCTGCAGGAAGCGTGACATGCCTCTACCTCCGACCGCGGCCGTGGAAGCACCGCGACCACGGCCGAGCGAAAACAGCCCTACCGCCCGCGAAATCTCTTCGGCGCGAGGTTTCCGCCCAAGAACCGACCCCGCGGTGAGTCAGGCCTCCACCGGAGGCGACGCCGTTCTACCGCGCAGGCTACCGGCGCTCTCGGGTCGGCAACGTCCGCTCGACGTAGGCGCGGACGGCCTCCTGCACACGGGGCGACATCCACGCCTCGGTCACCGCCTCGTCGGCCGACTGCATCTCGCGGACGCGGGCCAGGCTGGGCTCGCGGATGATGCGCTTGGTGAGGGCGAACGACGCCGGCGGCAGCGCCCCGAGGCGCGCGGCCATCTCGACCGCCCGGTCGACCACTGCCTCGGGATCGGCCGTCTCGTCGACAAGGCCGTTGGCGACGGCCTCGGCCGGCGTGCAGGTCAGGCCGCGGTAGATCAGCGCCTGCAGCCGGTGCGCGGGCACCGTCAGCCGGAGAATCTCGAGGGCCATGCTCGGGAACGGCACCCCCACCGACAGCTCGGGGGTGCCGATGCGGCCGGTCCCCTCGGCCATGATGCGGTAGTCGCAGGCACAGGCGAGGACGCAGCCGCCGGCGATGGCGTGCCCGTTCACCGCCGCGACCACGGGCTTGGGGAAAGTGAAAGCCTTCGAGAAGGCCCCGCCCAGCAGGGGCAGCAACCTCTTCACGTAGTCGGGGCCGCCCGCGGTGAGGCCGCGCAGATCGACGCCGGCCGAGAAGACGCGCCCTGAGCCGGTCAGGACCACCGCCGAGGTGTCGGCCTCCTCGAGCGCGGCAAGCTGGTCGATGAGGCCGCTCATCAGCTCGGGGTCGAACGCGTTGACCTTGCCGTGCGCCAGCCGGACGACGGTGACGCGGTCTCGGGTCTCGGTCGTGATCATTCAGTGCTCCTCCGCACGGGCCGGGGCGCCGGCGTGCCGCTGGCGCCGGTCCCGACGGTGTTGTTCCGCCCGGGTGGCGCTTCCGGCGCGCCGTCGGGGCCGTAGATCTGCTTGAGGTTGAACGCCTCGGGCGACGGGCCGTCCCGCCACAGCCGCTCGATGCGGGCCATCGCCTCGTCGACGTCCGGGCGCTCCCCCTCGCGCACCCACCACAGGGCCACCGGCTCCCGCGGCGGGGGCAGGAACCACTCGCGGCGGCGCCGGAAGAACTCGACGTGCTCGGTGCGATAGACGTACCGCCGGAGATCCGCGACCGTTTCCCAGATGGTGAGGTTGAAGAGTATCCGCGGATCGTCGAGCACGCGCACGTCGGTCGCGTCTCCGGCCGCGGTCTCGAAGCGCCACACGAAGCCCGGCGAGCGGTCGCCGAGCCTGTTGATGCGGTCGATCTCGTCCCGCATGCCCGCCATGCGCGGGTCCTCGAACGGGTACCGCATCCACGCGAGGTTGTTCTCGGCCAGGTGGTGGCGGGACCGACCGTCGGGCATGCGATATCAGTACATGACGAACGCGAAGAGCTGCTGGCCGGTCGCCACCAGGACGTGCTGGCGCCCGTCGACGAGATAGGTCTGCGGCGCGTTCGAGATGTTGCCGATGCGCGTGTGCCAGAGCAGGCCGCCGTCGGCGGCGTCGAAGGCCACGAAGTTGCCGCTCCCGTCGCCGGTGAAGACCAGCCCCCCGGCGGTGGTGAGCACGCCGGCCCCGCCGCCCCCGCCGATGGGCCACGCATGACGCCAGCGCGGCTCGCCGGTGCGGTAGTCGATGGCCGTGAAGGCGTTGCCGCCGGTGCCCACGGTGACCCGGTCCTTGCCCCCCAGCCCCATCGAACCGCGCGGGTCTGGATCGGTCAGGTAGAGCAGGTTGAACCCGTTGTTCTCCTGGGTATAGAAGAGGCCGGTGTCGGGGTTGAAAGCGGGCGGCTGCCAGTTCGCCACGCCCCCCTCGACGGGGGAGACGAGCGCGCCGGGAATGATCGCCTCCTTCGCGGGATGCGGGTTCGGGGAGCCGCTCTCGCGGATGTGGCTGGCCCAGTTCGACGTCGCGCCGTATCGGGTGGTGACGAGGTGCTCGCCCGTCACGCGGTCGACGGTGAAGAAGTAGCCGTTGCGGGCGGCGGTGGAGACGAGCTTGCGGGGCACGCCGTCGATGACCCCGTCGATCAGGATCGGGGTCTGGGCCGAGTCCCAGTCGTGGGTGTCGTGCGGCGAGGTCTGGAACCACCACGCCATCTTGCCGGTCGACACCTCGACCGCGACGAGCGTGCACGTGAACAGGTTGTCCCCGCGCCGGGCGACCCCGGTGTAGCCGGGGGTGGGGTTGCCGGTGCCGAAGATGTAGAGGTCGGTCTCGGGGTCGTAGGAGCCCGGCACCCACACCTGCCCCCCGCCGTGCATCGCCGCGTCGAGGCTCGGCCACGTCTCGATGCCGGGGTCGTCCTCGCTCATGGGGACGGTGTAGAAGCGCCACACCCGCTCGCCGGTGGCGGGGTCGAACGCCTGCAGGAACCCCGGCGCGTCGAGATCGTTGCCGGTGCCCACGAGCACGAGGTCACCGACCACGATGGGCGCCATCGTCGAGAAGTACTGCTCCTCGAAGCTCGCGATCTCGCTGTGCCACCGCTCCTCGCCGGTGCGGGCGTCGAGCGAGACGAGGTAGTTGTCGACGGTCTCGAAGATGATCGAGTCGCGCCACATCGCCGCGCCCCGGTTTCCGATGTGGGGGCCGCCGCGGGTCTTCCAGAAGTAGTGCCACCGCGTGCCGCCGTCCCGCACGTCGACCGCCCACACGTGGTCGGGGGCGGTGACGTACAGCAGGTCGCCGACCTGGAGAATCGAGCCCTTGATGCGCTGCGACCCGATCGTATAGTCCCCCGCCCCCTCGCCGCCGGTGAAATCGGGGGCGTTGGGCCCGTCGAGGGGCGGCATCCCGGTGTTGAAGCTCCGGGTCCAGGCGAGCGACAGCTGGCGCACGTTGTCCGTCGTCACCTGCTCGAGCCGGCTGTAGCGCCGGCCGCTGTAGTCGCCCGAGTAGGTCGGCCACGAGTCTTCGAGCGGCTCGACCAGCGACGCCGGGTCGAGGCCGCCCTCCTGCGCGGTCCCCGCGGCGGGCGCGGCGAGCAGGGCGACGGCGAGCAGCAGGCGGAAGGCAGTCATTTCAGGGTCACCAGGTAGGCGGTCACGTCGTGGATGTCGGCGTCGCGGTACACCTGCAGCATCTCGCGGTGGGCGGCCATCGGGTCGTCGAGCTCGACGCGGGGGGTGTCGCCCTCGCGGCCGAACGACCGGTGCCGCCCCTCGCCGTCGGTCAGCACGACGAGGAAGTCGTTGAGCCGCTCGAGCCGTCCCTCGACCCGCTCGCCCGAGGCCAGGGTGACGGCGACCGTCACCGGCGGCCGCTCGGTGTTGCGGCCCCCGCCCCGGACCCAGGTGTCCTGCAACTCCTTCGGCTGGGGAATCCGGGTCGCGATGCCCTCGAGGTCGCCGGTCGGCGAGTGGCAGGCGGCGCACTTCTCCGCGAAGTAGGTCCGGCCCGCCGTGACGTCGCCGACGAGGATGTCGAGCGCGAGCTCTTCACCCAGCGGCGGCCCGCCCTGGCGGGAGGCGGTGCCGAGCACGTCGTGCACGTAGGTCACGACGGCCTGGAGGTCCTCGTCGGACATCGGCTGCGGCGGCATGTAGGACCCGCCCGGCCCCGACTGGCCGTCGCGGATCACCGGCCCGATCAGCTCGCCGGCCTCGTCCCGCAGCACGAGCTGCGACCGCAGCAGGTTGGGCCCGCCGAGGTCCCCGCCCCGCAGGTCCATCCCATGGCACGCCCGGCAGCTGATGCCGTACACGGCCTGCCCCCTCGCCACCACCTCGGGATCGCCGGGCGGGCGCTGCAACGACGGATAGAGCCGCTGGCTGCGGTCGTCCTGCTGTCCGGCCGCCGGCGCCTCGCCCAGCCCCGCGAGCAGCGCGACCGCGCCGGCCGCCATCCCCGCCCGCGCCCACCGCATCCTGGCCGATTCCATCGTCACTCCTACTGCTCCGCTTCCGCCTCCTGCACCCGTTCGACGGTCAGGATGTTGGTCATGGCGTAGTTGCCTTCGTGGCAGGCATACTCGTAGATGATGTAGTCGTCGAGCCTCGGCATGGGCCGCACCGCCGTCCACGGCTGCGTGTACACGGCCGGGTCCTCGATGGTGAACCGGTAGTCGATCTGATTCGCGCTGACCCGGCGGTACCGTTCGACCGCCTTCGTGTTCCGCGACGACGGGAACCGGTGCGTGGTCTGGTCGCTGAAGTTGGCGGTCTCGACCACCAGGGTGTCGCCGTCCCAGTACGCGCGCGAGTCCCCGTTCCACTGCCGGATGCGGTCGTCGAGCCGCGGGCGCCCGTCGATGGGAATGATGCGCACGTCGTGGATGTTCTCGACGCGGATCGCGACGTGGGTCGGCGTCTGCAGGATCTGGTAGGTGTTGTTGTAGCCGGTCGAGATCGGCGGCACCCCGTGGTAGGTGATGCACCGGTCCCAGTTGCTGCGATCGAGCCACGAGTCGGCGGGATGGTCGCGCAGGTACGCGCGCCGGGCCGCCTGCTGCTCCACCACCTCGGGCCGCGTCGGCAGCCGGCCGTTCGGGGGGTCGACGATGAGCGACGTCCGCATGTCCGAGCTGACCCGGCCGCGGTCGAACCACAGCGCGTTGTACGACCCGACGCTGCCCGGCGGGGGCGCGGTGTCGAGGGTGACCGCGAGGTTCCGTTCGGCCGCTTCCTCGGCCGTGAAGAACTCCCGGTCTCCCAGCGAGTCCGGGCGCTGGAGGGGCGTCAGCGACGCGTAGGACCAGGTGCCCATCAGGTCCGGGTCGCCCCACGGCGTGCGGAACTCGTTCTCGCCGGCCGACTGGCCCGCGGCCGCCGCCGGCAACAGCAGCGCCGCCGCCACCGCCGCGAGCGCCGAAACTGTTCGCCTCTGCATGTGAACCTCCCTGGCCTTGGCGTACGCGGAATATACCTCAGTTACCGACCAGCTCGCCCTTCAGCCACGCGAGGAGCGCGGGCTCGAGGTCGGCGTTCTTCCCGAACATCGGCAGCCCGTGCTCGGTACCGGGGTAGATCTTCGCGGTCGAGTGGGGATGCGACGACCCGTCGACGGCGCCCTGCAGCGCGTCGGCGACCCCGACGGTCACCGGATCCTCGGTCGCCGCCGCCGCGAACACCGCCAGGTCCCCGTCCCCCGCCATGTTGGCGACCGCCGCCTCGCTCGGCGGACCCGACAGCAGCATGAGCGCCTCGACCTCGCGGCGCGCCGCGAGGTCCGCGGTCAGCATGGCCCCGCAGCTCGCCCCGCCGGCCCCGATGCGCGACGCGTCGACCCCCGACTGCGCCGCGAGGTAGTCGTAGGCCATGTCGACGTCGGCCGACGAGGTCTGCAGGAACGCCGGGAACCCGGCCCCGATGCCCTCGCCGCCGCTGTCGCCGAAGCCGCGCAGGTCGAGGGTCAGCACGTGCACCCCGGCCCCGACGAGCTCGGCCGCGATGTCGTTCCACGACGTGCGGTCCATGTTGCACTGGTGCACGAGCAGCATCCCCGGCCCCGGCTGCCCCGGCGAGGTGTACGTGGCCTTGAGGGTCACCCCGTCGGCCGCCTCGAGGTCGACGTCGCGCGACTGCGCGCTCGCCGAAACCGCCAGCAACGCGGCCAGCGCCGCTGCGAAGATCCTGGTTCTCATTGCGTTCTCCTCCCGGTCGTTCGGGGCAAATGTGGAAGTCCCGCCGGTCGCGGCGAACCCTGTCCCGCCACCGGCTGTCGTCTTCGGCAACAACCGCCGCCAATTATAGCGATCCGGAGCCTTTCTGCCGGCCGACGCGCCCGTGGTCCGGCGACGCCGGCGTCAGGGCTCTGCATTCATGAGATCCTCGAGGGCCGCGTTGTCCGTCAGGTCCACGCCGGGCTGCACCCCCTGTCCCCGAAAGACGGGAATCGGCGGACCGTCAGCGACACCGCGCTTCGGGCCGGACAGCAGCTCGCGCAGCGCCTGCTCGACCACCGCCTTCAGGGTCTTCCGTTCGCGCGCCGCGCGGGACTTGGCCGCCAGCAGCAACGCATCCTTGATGTCGATGGTGGTGCGCACGCATCGGAGCATATCGGTGCGTATGCGTTCGAGGCAACGCGCCGACCTGCCAGGCGCGTTCATGCGGACACGACGAAAACTTCGAGTCGAGGGTGCCGGCCGGCCCGGAACGCGGTAGAGTCACGGTGCATGCCGGGTCGCGCCATCTACGGCCTGTCGGCGGCAATCGTCGTCGCGGGCCTCGACGCCGCTCTCCACCCGCCGGCCGGCGGCGTCGCCCAGGCACAGGCCCAGCCGGCGGCGGCCGACCGCCTCGACGAGCCCCGGCTGCCGTCGACCCCGTACCGCTACGCCGGCGATCTGCCGACGCACTTCACCACCGCGGACGCCCCCGGCGGCGTCGCCGCCGCCGACAACACGCCGGCCGACAACCCCGTCACCGACGCCGGCGCCACCCTCGGCCGGGTGCTCTTCTACGACACCCGGCTGTCGGCCAACCGCCGCGTCTCGTGCGGGTCGTGCCACCGCCAGGCGCACGGGTTCTCCGACCCGCGCCGGCTGAGCATCGGCTTCGACGGGCGGCCGACCCGCCGCCACGCGATGAGCCTCGCCAACGCGCGCTACTACGCCCGCGGCCGGTTCTTCTGGGACGAGCGGGCCGAGACGCTCGAGGCCCAGGTGCTGGCGCCGATCGAGGACCCGCTGGAGATGGGTGCGTCGCTCGCCGCGGTCGAGGCCCGCCTCGCCGCGACGTCCTTCTACCCGCCGCTGTTCGAGCGCGCCTTCGGCAGCCCGGAGGTCACGCGGGACCGGATGGCGCGGGCCCTCGCGCAGTTCGTGCGGGCGCTGGTGTCCTGTCGCGCGCCCTACGACGACGCGCGCGCGGCCGGGCCGCCGGGGTCACCGGCGTTCCTCGACCGGCTCGGTCCCGCCGCCCGCCGCGGCTACCGGTTGTTCGCCACCCCGCCCGGCCCCGGCCGCCGGGGCGCCGGCTGCGCCCGCTGCCATGCCGGCGACGCGCAGATCAGCCTCGCCCCGCGCAACATCGGCCTCGACGAGCTCGCCGGGAACGTCGATGGGAGCTTCGAAACGCCGGAGCGCGGGGATGGGGGCGAACCCGGCGGGGGCGAACCCGGCGGGAGCGACCCGGGCGCCGGCGACGGCCGCTTCAAGGCCCCGTCCCTGCGCAACGTGGCGATCCGCCCGCCCTACATGCACGACGGCCGCTTCGCGACCCTGCGCGAGGTCATCGGGCACTACGACGCCGAGGTCGCGCCGCACCCGTTCCTCGACATGAACCTGCTCGACCGCCGGCTCGTCGTCACCGGCGGGCCCGTCCGGCCCGTCCGCCTCGGCCTCGCCGACGACGAAATCGCCGACCTGATCGCCTTCCTCGAGACGCTCACCGACCCCGCGTTCCTCACCGACCCCCGGTTCTCCGACCCGTTCCTGCCGGCCGTCGAGCGGGGCCGGCGCTGACGACGTTCCCCCCCTCGGGCCCACTGGGCCTCCGGACCTGCCGCTGGGCCGATGTCCGACGGGCCGACGCGTGACTCCGCAAGCCACGGATCGACGATTCCCGCACCGCAGGGAAGCTCGCGCGATCAGAACGACAGCCTCATGCCGACCTGGATCTGCCGGGCCGCGAACGCCGAGCTGATCAAGCCGAACTCCGTGCTGTTGGGATTGTGATAGCGGCCGATGTTGAAGTTGACGCGATTGAAGACGTTGAAGGCGTCCACGCGAATCTGCATCTGCGACCCCGCCGAGAACGGAAGGGCGATGCTCCTGCGCAGCCCGAGGTCCACCGTCGCGTACCACGGCCCGCTGATGGGCGACAGGGGCAGCGTCCCCGCCTCGAGCATGCCCGGGTTCCGGAAGATGTCGAGATCGCCGCCGCCGCCGTCGGCGAGCAGGCTGTCGTCGAACAGGGTCACGCGCCCGTCGGAATGGCGGTAGACGCCCGTGCCGTTCTGGAGATCGCCGACCCCGATGCCGTCGAGATGGACGGTATTGACCAGCGCCCGCGACCCGCGGTTGATGGTGCCCCGTTGGGAGACGATGTTGATCACCTCGCCGGAGTGGAGCCTGAGGAATCCGCTCAGCCCCCATCCTCCGATGACGGAGCTCAGCAGGCTGCGATTGTCCAGCCAGCGCCGCCCTTCGCCCACGGGCAGCTCCCACACCCAGTTGGCGTTGATGGTGTGGGTGATATCCGAATCGGAGCGCATGATCTCGAGCTCTGGCTGGGCGTTGTCGTAGTAGGCGGCGAAGTTCGTCTGCGAGCCGCTGAAGTCCGTCATCGCCCGGCCCCAGGTGTAGTTGAGCTGACCCGTGAACCCAGAGCGCCACGCCCGTCGCACCTCGAGCTGCAGCGCGTTGTACTCGGAGTACGAGTGATTGCCGACGACGTCGCCGACGAAGGTGTTCGGATTGGTGTAGAAGTAGCCGACCGGCAGCGTCGCCCCGAACGCCTCCCCGCCTTCCCCGGCGAAGAAGAACCGCCGGAAGGGGGCCAGGAAGCCGCCTATGTACTGCCCGATCTCGCCGTTTCGAATCCAGTTCTGAACGCCTCCGTCGTGCAGGAAGCCGCCCAGCCCGAGCCGGGGGAAGACCTGCAGCCGCTCGCCGATTCCGGGGTGCCCGTTGGCGGCGAGGTTCCGCTGGGCGCGACGGAAGTCGTCCACGAAAGCGTCGGGCAGCAGGAGCTGGTTGAGGTCGATGGCCCGGACGAGGTTCGTGCCGCGGTTGCCGACGTAGCGCACCTCGATCGCGGTGTCGCGCAGGGCCTCGTACTGCCACCCGACGTTCCACTGCTGCACGTACGGGGTCTGCAGGTCGGGATCGAAAGTGAAGAGGGCGGCGGTGGGATCGGCCAGGATGCCGTCCCGCGCGGTCCGCGGTATCTGGAACTCGGGCTCCGACACGGGGACGAGCCCGCCGCCGCTCACGGTGCCGCCGAGCCCCGGCAGGAACACCTCCTGGGTCAGGCCGGCATTGGCGCCGAGCGCGTTCGACACCGTGGTCATGTTGTTGTCGAGCACGTAGTTCAGGGCGTAGCCGCCGCGCACCACCATCCTGTCCGTCAACCGGTGGGCCACGCCGACGTTCGGCGCGAAGTTGTTGCGGTCGCTGTTGAAGAAGGGCCTTCCGTGGGACGACCCGGCGAAGTCGACGACCGCGTTGGGGTCGAGCACCGCGTCGACCCCGCCCACCGGCAACAGCGCCAGGCCCTGGGTCTCGTCCGGCACGGAGTGCAGCTCCCACCTGACCCCCATGGTGAGGCTCGTCGCCGGGGCGACCCGCCACGTGTCGCCGGCATAGAGGTGGAGGAAGTCCTGGTTCAGCACCCGTCTCTCCGTGGCCCCGTTCACGAACCCCGAGGTCGTCGAGGTGACGTTGAAGACCTGAGAGGCCGAGTCGACGACGCCGCCGAGCGTCGCCAGCAGCGCCGCGGCCGAGTCCAGCTCGTCGGACGAGATCCCGCCGGGGAACAGCGAGGGGACCAGCGGATCGGGGTTCCCGGCGCCGAAGCCGAGGTCATAGCTCGGCAACAGCCCCCCGTCGTTGAAGGCGTCCACCCGGGTCCGCCGAAAGCCGCCGCCCAGCCTGACCGTGTGCGCTCCCTTGACCCACGTCAGGCTGTCGCTCGCCTCCAGGTTCAGAACGTCGCGTCCCTGGGCCAGGAAGTTCCGCACGGGATTGTCGAACGCCCCGAAGCTCAGTTGATAGCCGCTCGAGAAGGCCTCGTTGTTGAAGAACCGCGCGCCGTAGGTCTGGACGCCGAGCCGCGCCTCGTTCACGACCCTCGGGCCGAGCGTGCTGCTCAAGGTGAAGGACCCGAGCCGGCGGTTCGAGCTCTGGCCGCCGCCGGGCAGGCCGGGGTACACGGAATCGATGTCGCTGAACACGGAGTTCGGCACGTCGAGGCGGAACTGGTGGAAGGTCCCCGTCGCCGAATGACTCGGGTTGATCACGTAGTCTCCCCGGAAGATCAACCAGTCGGAGTTGGACGGGTCGGAGGCGTTGAAACGGAACCCGGCCGTGTTCCGCCCGTCGCCCACGCTGGCGTCGTTGGGCGCCGGGGTCATGTCGACGAGAGACCGGACGACGGGGTCGGGGCCGATCCCCGTCAGCCGGTGCAGGTTGACGGTGGCCGGCAGGCCGTTGTCCTGCCTGATGTAGCTGAAGTCGCCGCCGCGCGCCGGATCCGTCAGGACGCGCCGCACGACCGACGCGGTGCTCGGCTGCCGTTCCTCCTCGTAGTTGACGAAGAAGAAGAACTTGTCCCTGACGAGGGGCCCGCCGAGGTTGACGCCGAACTGGTGGACCCGGGTCCGCTCCTTCTCGAGCCCCGCCGCCTTGTTGAAGTAGTCGTTGGCGTTGAGGGCCTCGTTCCGGTGATTGAAGAACACCTCCGAGTTGAAGGTGTTGCTGCCGGAGCGGGTCACGAACTGGGTCTGCGACGCCCCGAGGCCGGCGTCGACGTCCGCGTTCGCGGTCGTGATGTTGATCTCGTCGATGAAGGTCTCCCGGAGGGGAATGATGCCGAACAGGGAGTCCGTCCGGATGAAGCCGTCCTGGTTGTTGACGCCGTCGAGGGTGAAGTTGTTGAAGGTCCCTCTCGTGCCGTTGATGGAGGCGGTGCGCGCCCCTCCCGGGCCGGTGACCCCCGCCTGGGTGAGGGCGAGCTGAGTGACGTAGCCGCCGTTCAGCGGGAGCTCGCTGACCTGCTCGCGCGTGAGGTTGGTGTTGATCTCCGCGTTGACCGTGTTCAGCAGCGACTGCGCCTCGGCCGCGGAGACGAGCACCGTCTCGGTCACCCCGCCGACCTCGACGACGATGTCGACGGACGTGGGCGCGCTCAGGGCGACCCGGACGTCCTCGACCACGGTGGTGCTGAAGCCCGGCACCGCCGCCGCGACCCGGTAGGTTCCCGCGGGAACCTGGGGGAACAGGTAGAGGCCGAGGTCGTTGGTGAAGGCTTCCCGCACCACGTTCGTGTCGACCTCGGTCATCGTCACCGCCGCGCCGGGGATGACGCCGCCGGCTGCATCCTGCACGGTCCCCTCGACTCGCGACGTGAGGGTCTGCGCGGCGGCCGGAGAGGCCGCGGCCAGGAGGATTGCCGTCACGCACGCAGTCGTCGTCCAGCCGGCGGCTGGAGCAATGAAATGGCGGAGAGTTCTCTGCATCGTTGTGTCTTTCCATGCGCCGTGGAGCACTGGGCGGGCCACGCGCGCCAACGCGCGCGACCGGCTTGCGAGTGTTAATGCTAGCACGCGCGCCGTTCGCGGGGTCGGTCCCGCGACCGGCTTGGCGGCGGCGGGAGGAGTGCACGCCGGCCCGGGCGCCGCGGCCGGGCGCCTGCCGCCAGCCTCGCAAATCGGTATAGACTTTCATCGGTAACCGACCGCACAACCGGCCTCGACCCGCCGCTGGCGGGACGGGCTGCTCGAGGAGCATGGCATGACACTGCACGACGTCGATCTTCCGCCCCGCCGCACCCTTCGCTCTCTGGCCTTCGCGGCGCTCGCCCTGCTGGTGGCCGCCCCCGGGTTCGCCAACGACTGGCCGCAGTGGCGCGGCGAGGACCGGCGCGGGGAGTGGACCGAGACCGGCATCGTCGAGGCGCTGCCCGACGAGCTGAAGGTCGCGTGGCGGGTGCCCATCAACTCGGGCTACTCCGGGGCGGCGGTGGCCGACGGGCGCGTCTTCATCACCGACTGGGCCGAGGACCCCGAGTCGCGGACGATGGACGGCACCGAGCGGGCCCTCGCCCTCGACGAGGAGACCGGCGAGGTGCTGTGGGTGCAGGAGTGGCCCACCACCTACCGCATGCTGATGTTCTCGTACGCCATCGGCCCGCGCGCCACGCCGACCGTCGACGGCGACCGCGTGTACGTGGTCGGCGCCGCCGGCGACCTCTACTGCCTCGACGTCGAGACCGGCGACGTCCTGTGGGAGAAGCACTACATCGCCGACTACGACAGCTTCATCCCCACCTGGGGGGTGGCCAGCTCGCCCATCGTCGACGGCGACCGGCTGATCACGGTGGTCGGCGGCGAGCCGGGCGGCCTCGTGATGGCGTGGGACAAGCGGACCGGCGAGGAGATCTGGCGCGCCCTCGACGTGGTCGGCGAGATGGGCTACGGCCAGCCCATCATCATCGAGGCGGGCGGCGCCCGGCAGCTCATCGTCTGGCACGCGGCGGCCCTGGTGTCGCTGAACCCCGAGACCGGCGAGGTCTACTGGGACGAGGAGTGGGAGGCCGGGGCCGGCATGTCCGTCGCGACCCCCGTGGTCAGCGACAACTACCTGCTCGTGTCTCAGTTCTATCGCGGCTCGATGATGATGCAGCTGAACCAGGACCGGCCCGACGCGACCCTGCTGTGGCGGGGCCAGAGCCGGAGCGAGATGCCCGGCGAGACCGACGGGCTGCACGCGCTGATCACGACGCCGCTCATCGAGGGCGACTACTTCTACGGGGTCGGCAGCTACGGCGAGCTGCGGGGCCTCGACGCCCGCACCGGCGAGCGGCTGTGGATGAGCGACGAGATGACCGCGCAGGCCCGCTGGGGCACCGCGTTCATGGTGAAGCACGGCGACCGCTACTTCGTGGTGAACGACGACGGCTTCCTCATCGACGCCCGGTTCACCCCCGAGGGCTACGTCGAGCGCGGCCGCATCAAGCTCATCCAGGCGACCAGCGACGCCGCGTTCGGTCCCACCCGGCGATTCGCCCGGCCGGTGAACTGGTCGCACCCGGCCTACGCCAACGGCCACATCGTGCACCGGAACGACAACGAGATCATCCGGGTGTCGCTGCGCGCGGCGGACTACCGGGATTAGGAGTCGGCGCGCTGGAACGGCGTCGCCTCCCGCGGCGGCGCCGATTCCTGGCCGGTCGTTCCCGCGGCAAGTCGGAGCCGCGGGCCGCAGATTCCGGGCCGGCAGTCCGAACCGCGGGTCGAATCGATCGGCAGCCGGTCGCGGCGCGGTGCGGGTGTGGTTCCCGACCGCCCGGCCGGCGAGAACGTCGAGGGGGTCGAGATGCTCGCTTCACGCTTCGGAACCGTCGCTCGCGTTCTGTCGCTCGCCGTGGTCCTGCTCGCGTCCGTCGGCGGCTTGGCGCACGGCCAGGACGCCGGCATCGCCCCCGTCACCGACGCCATCCTGCAGGACCCGCCGGCCGACGACTGGCTGATGTGGCGGCGCACCCTCGACGGCTGGGGCTACAGCCCCCTCGACCAGATCGACCGCGGCAACGTCGGCGACCTGCGCCTGGTCTGGTCGCGCGGGCTCGGGCCCGGCCTGCAGCAGGGCACACCCCTCGTCCACGACGGCGTGATGTACATGCCGAACCCGCGCGACGTCATCCAGGCCCTCGACGCCGCCACCGGCGACCTGCGCTGGGAGTACCGGCGCGACCTGCCCGACGATCTCCGCGACTACATGCTCGGCGCCCTCACCGACCTCAACCGCAACCTCGCCATCTACGGCACCCACATCATCGACACCAGCGGCGACGACTACGTGTTCGCCCTCGACGCGGCGACCGGCGAGCTGGCGTGGGAGACCGAGATCCTCGACTACCGGGTGAACCCCGCCAACCAGAGCTCGGGCCCCATCATCGCGAACGGCAAGATCGTGTCGGGACGCGGCTGCACCCCGCGGGGCGGGCCCGACGCCTGCGTCATCGTCGCGCACGACGCGGTGACCGGCGAGGAGCTGTGGCGGCGGCGGACGATTCCCGCCCCCGGCGAGCCCGGCGACGAGACCTGGGGCGGGGTGCCGTTCGAGGAGCGCAAGCACGTCGGCGCGTGGATGGTGCCCAGCTACGACCCCGAGCTGAACCTCGTCTACATCGGCACCTCGGTAACCTCGCCGGCCCCCAAGTTCCTCATCGGCGGCGCCGACCTGAAGCACCTCTACCACAACTCGACCCTCGCGCTCGACGCCGACACCGGCGAGATCGTGTGGTACTACCAGCACCTCAACGACAGCTGGGACCTCGACCACCCGTTCGAGCGCATCCTCGTCGACACCGCGGTCAGCCCCGACCCGAACGCGGTCGAGTGGATCAACCCCCGCCTGCAGCCGGGCGAGGTGCGCCGGGTCATGACCGGCATCCCCGGCAAGACCGGCATCGTCTACACCCTCGACCGCGCGACGGGCGAGTTCCTTTGGGCGCGGCCGACGGTGGCCCAGAACGTGGTGGGCGGCATCGACGGCGCGACCGGCGCCGTCTCCGAGAACCAGGAGGTCGTGTTCCGCCGCGAGGGCCAGGAGGTCTTCGCGTGCCCGACCCTCACCGGCGGCAAGGACTGGGAGCCGGGCGCCTACAGCCCCCTCACCAACGCCATGTACTTCCCCCTGCGCAACGCCTGCGCGCGCATCATGGCGACCAACGACGGCTCGCTCTACGGCCTCGGCGTGCGCACCGAGATCGCCCCCGGCACCGACCAGGTCGGCACCGTCCAGGCGATCTCGGCCGAGACCGGCGAGCTGCTGTGGATCCACGAGCAGCGCGCCGCCACCAGCTCGCTCATGGCCACCGGCGGCGGCCTCGTCTTCGGCGGCGACTACAACGGCCGCTTCCGCGCCCTCGACCACGAGACCGGCGAGGTCCTCTGGGAGATCAACATCGGCTCGCCGGTCACCGGCTTCCCCGTCACCTACGCCCACGAGGACCGCCAGTACGTCGCGGTCAGCACCGGCCGCTCGCTCACCTCCGGCGCCTTCAACCGCCTGACCCCGGAGCTTCGCCCCAGCAACGGCAACACGCTGTTCGTGTTCGCCTTGCCTGAATAGTGCGTGGTCCGCGGCCAGCGTCCATGGTCGTTCAACATGACCCATGACCGACCGAATAGCAGGGATTCATCAAGGCTGCTCGAATCCGGGACGGGCGGAACAGGCTCCATGAACTGCGACCCATTCCTGCATGCGCAGTCATCTCCGCGCGGCACTCTTACATGGCAGTGCTCCCTGCCGAGTTCGCGGTCGACCTGGGACCGCTGATCATTCCCATGAACCTCGGCCGCTGCTTGCCGTGAAGCGCTGTGCCTCTCGCGCCACGGATTGGTGCAGCACTCGGTCTCAAGACGAGAAGACGTCGTCCAGGCGGAGTTCGAGGCCGGCGAGGAGCGGCGAGCGTAGCGTCTGTCCCCGGCTGAAGGTGTCGGCGGCTGCCAGTACGCCCCCGCGTTGGCGATGGATCGAGACGGTTTCGCCGATCGGGTCGACCAGCCAGTACTCCGCCACCCCGTGTCTGCCGTAGAGTTCGCGCTTGGAGCCCCGGTCCTTGTCGGCGGTCGATGGAGACAAGATTTCGATCACGAGATCGGGCGCACCCCGCACCTTCTCGCCGTCGCTCAGCAGATGCTCGCGCTCCCGGGAGACGAACAGGAGGTCCGGCTGGACGACGTTGCTGTCGGACAGGAACACGTCGCAGGGGGCGAAGAAGAACTCCCCCAGGTCGTGTTCCTCGATGAACTGGCTCAGCCTTTGGCCCAGGCGGCGCTGCACCTTCTGGTGTTTCAGATTCGGGGCAGGAACCATGATCAGATCACCGTCGAGCAGCTCGTAGCGCTCGTCCGACGGTGTGGAGAGGTAGTCCTCGTAGGTGAACTTGACGACGGGTTGCGTGCTGGCCACGTCGGTACTTCTCCCGTTGCCCGGTGAACGCGAGGATCATGATAGCGCGTCTCGACGTCCTCAGCCGCCACGTAGCGCCGCACCCTGCGCGCGGGGGACCGGCCCGGCGAGCAGCTGCAGGGGTGATCCAGGCTGACCGGTCGCGGGGACGGCGCCCCCGCTCGCAGGGCCTCGCGGCCCTTGAAGACCATCGCGGTATCCTCCCGGTCCGTTCGGGAGGCTGCGCCTTGCGCTGCAGCGACTGGTTGTGGAGCGATCGCGAACTCGATGGTGTCCGCGGCGAGCAGCCGAATGTACGTCAGCCCGGCTCGCGCCTGAGGCTTGGCTACCAGCGGGGTTCCCAGCCGTCACCGGCAACCCCCTAGCCGTCGCGTTGAGGCCACTTGCCTGCCCCCTGTCTCCTCCTAGCGCTGGCGCCGACGCGCCGTCAACCGCGCCCCAGCGGCGGCTAGCCCCAGAGCCAGAAGTAGTTGCGCCAACAGCGGAAGCGCTGGTACTGGCGTCGGCACGTCGACCTGCACCGAGGCCGAGCAGTTGTTCGCGGTGTCCGACTCCCCGGCCACCGCGTCCACGCACGCCCCGTAGTAGTACGTGCCCGCTGATGGCGCCGTCAGCTCCACCGACTGGCTGCTGGTCGCCGCTGCGGCAAGCCCCGCCACCGCGTCCGTACCCACCTCGGTGTCCGACGCGGTGACCGTCGCGTCGGCCGACTGGTAGTAGCGCAGGGTCGTGGCCGCGGCGTCCGCGTCCCCGCCGTTGCGCACCTCCGCCGACAGGGTGAACGCCGCCCCCGCGGCCGGGCTGCCGTCGCTCACCGATGGCGAGTCCACCACCAGGTCCGGCCCCGTCTGCAATGGGGTCCCCGGCACGTCGACCCGCGCCACGTCGACCCGCGCCGCGGTCGAGCAGTTGTTCGCCGTGTCCGACTCGTCGGCCACCGCGTCCACGCACGCGCCGTAGTAGTACGTGCCCACCGCCGGCGCCGTCAGCTCCACCGACTGGCTGCTGGTCGCCGCTGCGGCAAGCCCCGCCACCGCGTCCGTACCCACCTCGGTGTCCGACGCCGTGACCGTCGCGTCGGCCGACTGGTAGTAGCGCAGGGTCGTGGCCGGGGCGTCCGCGTCCCCGCCGTTCCGCACCTCCGCCGACAGGGTGAACGCCGCCCCCGCGGCCGGGCTGCCGTCGCTCACCGATGGCGAGTCCACTACCAGGTCCGGCCCGGTCTGCAATGGGGTCCTCGGCACGTCGACCCGCACCGAGGCCGAGCAGTTGTTCGCCGTGTCCGACTCGTCGGCCACCGCGTCCACGCACGCCCCGTAGTAGTACGTGCCCGCTGACCCCGCCAGACCGGAAAGACCACGTACGTCCGGCGTCAGCTCGACCGCACGGTGGCGCTGACGTTCTCCCTCCTCGATCAGGGGCTGCTGACCGCGGTCCTGGCCGATCCGACGCGCATCCGACGGGAGATCGAGGCGCGCGGCCTGCGCAAGACGGTGGTCTGCATCGACGAGATCCAGAAGTGCCCGCTCCTGATGGACGAGGTGCACCTGATGATCGAGGAGCGCGGCATTCGCTTCCTCCTGACCGGGTCGAGCGCGCGGGCGCTGAAGCGCGGCGGCGTCAACATGCTCGGCGGGCGCGGGAGCGACCGCGTCATGCACCCGTTCTCGTGGTCGGAGCTCCGCGACCGGTTCTCGCTCGACCGGGCCCTCAATCACGGTCTGCTCCCGCCGCACTACCTGTCCGACGACCCGGACGAGGGCCTCGCGTCGTACGTCGACCGGTATCTGACCGAGGAGATCGCGGCCGAGGGCCTCGCGCGCAGCCTGCCCGGGTTCGCCCGCTTCCTGCAGACGGCGGCGCTGACCAACGCGCAGCTCATCAACTACTCGAACGTGGCTCGGGACGCCCAGGTGCCCCGCCAGACCGTCGGGCAGTGGTACGCGGTGCTGCGCGACACCCTGATCGCGTTCGACCTGCCGGCCTGGACGCGCACCGTGCGGCGCAAGGCGGTCGAGACGGCCAAGTTCTACTTCTTCGACACCGGCGTCGTCCGGGCGCTGCGCCGGCTGCCCCGCATCGGCGAGACGTCCGCCGACTTCGGCGAGTTCTTCGAGCACTACGTGTTCATGGAGCTCCGCGCCTGGATCGACTACCGGCGGCACCGCACCGCCCTCGCCTTCTGGCGTTCCCGGTCGGGCCACGAGGTCGACTTCATCCTGGCCGACCGGATCGCGATCGAGGCGAAGGCGACGCGCCGCGTGCAACCCAAGCATCTGCGGGGGCTGCTGGCCCTCGCCGACGAGGGACTGGTCGAGCGTTCGATCGTCGTCTGCCGCGAGGACCGCCCGCGGCTGGAACGGGGCATCGAGATCTGGCCGCTCGAGTTCTTCCTGGCGGAGCTGTGGAAGGATCGTCTGTAAGCGCGCCCAGCTCGATTCTGCGCATGATCGGGTCAGCACAGAACCGGACATGTTCCTGACCGTGGCGGCGCGCCGGGTTCTGGAGCGCATCGAGTGGTAGTCGACGGGCAGCGAGCCGGCGATACCCGTGGAAGACTGGCATAATGCACGGCAGGACACTTCGGGAGACACGACGATGAATCAGTCACGGACAGCATGGTGGGTGGCGCTCGCGGTGGTCGCGGGCGCGATGGCGGCGGCGCCGGCGTCGAGTTTGGCGCAGGCGGCAGAGGCGGAACGGTGGAGCGTACCGCGCACGCCGGACGGCCGGCCCGACCTGCAGGGCGTCTGGGCCAACAACACCGCAACCCCGCTCGAGCGGCCGGAGGCGCTGGGCGACAAGGCGGTGCTGACCGACGAGGAGCTGGCGCGCATCGAGGCCCGCTACGCGGAGATCTTCGCGAGCGGCGAGAGCGACGCGGCGTTCGCCGACAGCGTGTTCACCGCCGCCCTCGGCGACGACGACGCGTTCTCGTCGCGGGACACCGCCACCGGCAACTACAACCAGTTCTGGCTCGTCGACCGCGACTTCGACAACCGCACCTCGCTCGTCGTCGACCCGCCGGACGGCCGCCTGCCGCCGCTGACGCCGGAGGCGCAGCGGCACGTCGACGCGCGGGCCGCCCACCTCGCCGACAACCCCGCATCGTCGTGGACCGACCGCCGGCTGCAGGAGCGGTGCATCACCTTCGGCATGCCGAACCTGTTCGCCGGCTACAACACCTACTACCGGATCGTCCAGACCCCGGACCACGTCGTGTTCCTGCACGAGATGATCCACGACGCGCGCATCGTCCCCATCGACGCCGGCCCCCACGTCGACGACGCCATCCGCCAGTGGCACGGCGACGCGCGCGGCTACTGGGACGGCGACACCCTGGTCGTCGAGACCCGGAACTTCTCGGCCAAGAGCGATTCGCCCGCCGCGCTATACGAACGGATCCGCGGGTCGGCCGAGCAGCTGCGCCTCGTCGAACGGTTCACGCGGGTCGGCCCGGACACGATCGAGCACGAGTTCACTGTCGACGATCCGGGCACGTACTCGGGCGCGTGGACGGCGATGATCCCGTTGACGCGGAAGGACGAAGACATCTTCGAGTACGCCTGCCACGAGGGCAACATCGGCATGGAGGGCATCCTCGCCGGCCATCGCGCGGAGGAGCAGGCCGGCGCGGAAACGGGCACGCCCTCGCGATGACCATGGAAGGGCCGACCCGGCGTGACCCACCCGTGCCCCACGCGCGGGCCGAGTATCCGCGGATGGAGCTGAAGGGCACCGTCACGGTGACGGGTGACGTCGTGGAGCCGGTGGTTCCGGAAGACCATTGGGACAGTCTTCGGCCACCTCGTGCGCCCCGGAAGCAGCTCGGGGTGACGCGGCGCAGCGAGTTTCCGTAGAATCGTGTTCGCCGAGTCGGACACGGCCGTCACGTGTCCGGCACGAGCACACGAACCCCCGTCGTGAACCAACGGTAACCCCACGCAGCAGCAAGAGGAGCGCACCCATGGCACAGGAACAGACCCCGGAGAAGAAGATCGACCCGCGCGTCTTCGACCTCTACGACGAGTACTGCCACGGCCACATCACCCGGCGCGAGTTCCTCAACCGCGCCGCGGCGATGACCATCGGGGGCGTCTCGGCCCTGTGGATGGCCCAGGCCCTGCTGCCGCGGTACGCCGAGGCGCAGACGATCTCGTTCACCGACCCGCGGATGAGAGGCACTTACGTCGAGTACCCGTCCCCGGGCGGCACGTCGGGCGAGATGCGCGGCTACCTCGTGCAGCCGGCCGGCGACGGGCCGTTCCCGACGGTGCTCGTCATCCACGAGAACCGCGGCCTGAACCCGCACATCGAGGACGTCGCGCGGCGCGCGGCGGTGGCCGGGTTCCTCGCCCTCGCCCCCGACGGCCTGTCCCCGGTGGGCGGCTATCCCGGCAACGACGACGACGGCCGCACCCTGCAGCGCGGACTCGATCCCGACGAGCTGGATCAGGACATGATCAACAGCGCGCGCTTCCTCAAGGGGCACGCCCTGTCCAACGGCCGCCTCGGGGCGACCGGGTTCTGCTGGGGCGGCGGCATGACCAACCGCCTCGCGGTCGAGCTGGGCAGCGACCTCGATGCCGGCGTGCCGTTCTACGGCGCCTCCGCCCCGACCGAGGGCGTGCCGAGCATCGAGGCCGCGATAATGATCATCTACGCGAGCACCGACCCGCGCATCAACGCGATGTGGCCCGAGTACGAGGCGGCGCTGCAGGCGAACAACGTCGAGCACGAGATGCACATGTTCGAGGGGACCCTGCACGGCTTCCACAACAACTCGACGCCGCGCTACAACGAGGCGGCGGCCGCGCAGGCGTGGAACCGGACCGTCGGCTTCTTCCGCCGGCACCTGACCGCGTAGCCCGTCCCGGTCGGGAGCCCGTGGCGCCACGGGCTCCCGACGCGGCAACCGCTGCCAGAACCTCGTCGCCCTCCACGCCCACGGGAGAGTTGCGGCGATTCTCAGTCGCGCATGTTCTTGTGCCACTCGATAGTCTGGACACTGGATCCAGCGGTTACCCGTGCCACGAACGTCACTGCCTTCCGTCGCAACAAACGAATCATGGCGGGAAGCGCGCGCTCGAGCACGTCCGCTTGTTCTTTTCCCTTCAATCCGGCCGCTGTGAGCACGAAAGCCCGGACGCCTGCCTGGCGCAGGGCGCGGAGCTCGATCTCGCGCTTGCGGATTTGCTTGTCCTTCGTGATCAGAATCCACCCTCGAGCGCCAACCTGGGGGAGCCATTCCAGGTCCGGCGTTCCACTTCCGAAGGTGTCGTACTGCACGTGCGCGAGATGACCGGCCGCGCGCAGCATTTCGGCAACGGGGCGCGCGGCCACGCATTCATCGATGAAGAACTCGTACGGCTGGTCAAGCGGCGCGGTCGAGCGTGAGCTCGCACCGGATCGCTTCTTCAATTTGGCGCGGCGGCCGGCCATACTCGTCAGCCAATTGGCGGCAGGTGTCGCCGGCGATGAACCGCTCAGCGACCTCTTGAGTGGGAATACTGGTGCCGACGATGACGGGTCGGCCGAACCGCACCCGTGGGTCCAGCGAAATGATCTTCGGCTCGTCGGGCAACATCTCCAGGGAACGTGCCGTCTGCGGGTCGTGTCGAACGAATGGGAAGAGGCGAATCGCGAGGCCATCGACGTCTTGATCGATTCGGTGGAGATGGGCCTCGATGAGCTCGCGCATCGCCAGTTGGCCGCTCTTCGTCGCGTTGATGAACTCGCCGGTCCTTTCGACGAAAACGGATATGCCATCCGTGAGCATGCGGGTGGTCAGCAAGGGGTGACGGCTCTTGAAAGTATCTTCCAGGTAGCGAATAACGACGCGCAGCTTCATCGGTGAAATCCGATGATACCGTCGGAGTGCTCCCAGCACGTGCAGCTCGGCCACGTTCCAGAAAGACAACAGACGACGCTTGGGATCTGCTATGTGAATCAGGGGGTCGCCACCATACGTACGAAACCCGAACGCCCAATTCTGCACCGTGCGTAGCGGAAGCCGCACGTACCGTGCCGCTTCCCGGGTCGTGTACGACGGGAGCCGGCGGGGGTCGTATCCCCCGTACAGGTGCCACTGGTCTTGCGCCTGACTCATCTACCGCCTCCCGCAACCTGCCGGGTGCCCCGTCCGCAGCCGTGTGGGTCCGCCAGAAGACAGAGTACCGCCCACCCCGGAGAGGGGTCAACAGGCATCTTCCTATCCGGCGGAGGACTGCCGGGCCGTCGCCGCGGCCAGGTACGCCGTCGGCACCACGATCATGTTGAGGACCGTCGACGAGACGAGCCCGCACACGATGACCAGCGCGAGGGGGGCCTGGATCTCGCTGCCCGGCTGGCCAGCGGCCAGGGCCACCGGCAGGAGGGCGAGGCCGGTCGAGAGCGCGGTCATCAGGACCGGGACCACCCGGTCGACCGCCCCCCGCACGACCGCGGCCCTGACGTCGCTCCCCCTGAGGTCCTGCAGGCGGCGGATGCGGGTGACCACCATGATGCCGTTGCGGGTGGCGATGCCGAAGAGCGCGATGAAGCCGATGAGGGCCGCGATCGACAGGGTGCCGCCCCCTATCAGGACGCCGACCACGCCCCCGATGAGGGCGAGCGGCAGGTTGATCATCACGATGGCGGCGTCGCGGGGCGAGCGCAGGGCGCTGACGAGGAGCAGAAAGATGCCGATCACCGCGGCCAGCCCCAGCCAGAGGAGGGCGCGCGCCGCCGTGGCCTGGGCGTCGAACTGCCCGTCGAGCTCGACGCGATAGCCCTCGGGCAACGCCACCCCGGCCGCCAGCCGCTCGCGGATGTCGGCGACGGTGCTGCCGAGGTCGCGCCCCGCGACGTTGCAGGTCACCACCAGCCGGCGCTGCACGTTCTCGCGGCCGATGAAGTTGGGGCCGCGGTCCTCGACGATGCCGGCGAGGCTGCCGAGGGGAACGCGGGGGCCCGCGGGCGTGTCGATGCGCGTCTCCCACAGCGCGCCGAGGTCGGCCATGTCGGCCCGGGGGTAGCGCACCACCAGCGGCACCGCGACCTGGCCGTCGAAGATCTGCCCGACCTCGCGGCCGTGCAGCGCCGTCTCGAGGGTCAGGGCCGCCTCGCCGGCCGGCAGCCCGTGGCGGGCGAGGGCGGCCCGGTCGAACCCCACCCGCACGGTGGGGATGTCGGACTGCGGCTCGAGGGCGAGGTCGACGACGCCGGGAATGTCCTGCATCGCCGCGACGGCCTGGTCGCCGAGGGTGCGCAGCACCGCGAGGTCGTCGCCGAAGATCTTGACGGCGACGTTGGCCCGCGAGCCCGACAGCATGTGGTCGATGCGGTGCGAGATGGGCTGGCCGATGGTGATGTTGGTGCCCGGCACCAGCGACAGCCGCTCGCGGATCTCGTCGAGCACGACGGCGCGCGGCCGCCCCTCCTCTTCCAGCCGCACGTCGATCTCGGCCGACTCGACCCCCTGCACGTGCTCGTCGAGCTCGGCCCGCCCCGTCCGCCGGGCGGTGGCGGCCACCTCGGGCACCTCGAGGAGAAGCCGCTCGATGGCGCTCCCGAGGGCGCTCGACTCGGCGAGGCTCGTCCCCGGCAGGGTCACGGCGCTGATCACGAGGGCGCCCTCGTTGAACGCGGGCAGGAACGCGCGCCCCAGGAACGGGGTCGCCGCCGCCGCCGCCACCGACAGGGCGCCCGCCGCCACCAGCACCGTGCGCGGATGCCGCAGCGCGTGCGGCAGCAGCCTCGAGTAGCGGCGCCGCACCGCGGCGGCGAGGGCCGGCTCGTGGTCGGCCGACGCCGCCCGGCTGCCGGGCAGCAGGTAGAAGCAGAGCACCGGGGTCAGGGTCAGGGCCACCAGCAGCGACGCGGCGAGGGCGATGAGGTAGACGATGCCCAGCGGCTGGAGCAGGCGCCCCTCGACGCCGGCGAGGAAGAAGATCGGCAGCATGACGAGGCCGACGATCAGGGTGGCGAAGACGATGGACGTGCGGATCTCCCGGCTCGCGTCGAACACGACCTTGAGCACCGGCCGCTGCCGCGCGGCGGGGCGGCGCGCGTTCTCGCGCAGGCGGCGGCCGACGTTCTCGACGTCGATGATGGCGTCGTCGACGAGGGCCCCGACCGCGATGGCCATGCCCCCGAGGGTCATGCTGTTGATGGAGAGCCCCAGGGCTCGCAGCCCAACGACGGCGGCGAGCAGCGACAGGGGAATGGCGAGCAGGCTGATGGCGCCGGCCCGCAGGCTCGCGAGGAACAGCAGGGTCACCGCGACGACGAGCAGGGTGCCGTCCCGCAGGGCGCGGGTCAGGTTGCCCATCGCGAGCTCGATGAAGTCGGCCTGGCGGAAGAGCCGCGCGTCGAGCTGCATGCCGGCCGGCAGGTCGGCCTGGATGGCGTCGAGCACGCCGTCGAGGTCGCCCGTCAGCGCCACCGTGTTGACGTCGGGCTGCCGGTGGATGCCGAGGATGACGGCGGGCTGCCCGTTCCGCGATCCGTCCCCGCGACGGAGGCCGGCGCCGATTCCGACGGCGGCGACGTCCGCGACCCGGATGGGACGGGTGCCGCGCGCCCCGATGACCGTCGCCGCGATGGCCTCGACGTCGGCGAGCCGCCCCACCCCCTGAATCAGGTACTCCTGGCCCCCCGCCTGCCGGAACCCGGCCGACGTGTTCCGGTTGGCGCGCCGCAACGCGTCCTCGACCATGGTCAGCGACAGCCCGTAGTCGGACAGCCGGGCGGGATCGACCCGCACCTCGAACTGCCGGCGCTCACCGCCGATCACCGTCACCTGGGCGACCCCGGGGGTGGCGAGGAGCCGCCGGCGCACGACGACGTCGGCGGTGGTGCGCAGGTCGATGGGCGAGTGGGCCGCGGACTCCAGCGCCACGAACATGATCTCGCCCATGATCGAGGAGAGCGGCGCGAGGACCGGCGGCGGGATGGCGTCGGGAAGCTGGGGCACCACCGACGACAGCTTCTCGCTGACGGTCTGGCGGGCCCGGTAGATGTCCTCGCCCCAGTCGAAGTCGACCCAGATCACCGCGAGACCCACCGCGGTGGCCGACCGCACCCGGCGCACGCCCGACGCCCCGTTCATCACCGCCTCGATGGGCAGGGTGACCAGCGCCTCCATGTCGGTCGGGGCCATGCCCTGCCCCTCGACGAGCACCGTCACTGTCGGCGCGGTCACGTCCGGCAGCACGTCGACGGGCATCTGCCGCAGGACGACGCCGCCCCACACCAGGAAGATGGCGGCGCCCGCGATCACCGCGAGGCGGTTCCGCAACGACCAGCGAATCAGCCCGTCCAGCATCAGTGCGTATGGTCGCGGGCCGGCACCCGCGGCGACAGCGCCGCGAGGCGGGCCAGCGGCGCCCCCATCAATGCGTATGCCCGTGGACCGGCACCTGCGACGCCGGTACCTGCTGCACGACGACGCCCCGGTAGAGGAAGACGCCGGCGCCCGCGACCACCGCGAGCCGGTTTCTCGACGGCCGGCGAATCAACTCGTCCAGCATCAGTGCGTATGGCCGTGGGCCGGCACCTGCGGCGACAGCGCTGCGAGCCGGATGAGCGGCGCCCCCACCGTGACCACCCGGTCGCCCGGCGCGACGTCCCCGATCACCTGGACGACGCCGCCCTCGCGATGCCCGAGCCGGACCGGGCGCCGCTCGAAGCTCTCGCCGCCCACCTGGACGAAGACCACCGGCTGGCCGCCGTCGTCGACGATGGCGCTCGCGGGTACGGTGACCGCGTCGGACATCGAGGCCCCGAACACACGGAGGGTGACGGCCTGGCCGATGGCAAGCCGCCGATCGGGGTTCCGCAACTCGTAGATGACGGGGACGGTCCGGGTGGCATCGTCGACCACCCGCCCCACCGACACGAGCCGCTCGAGGGGCAGCGGAGCACCGCCCCCCGGCACTTCGAGCTCGGCCGCTGCGAGGTCGTCGAGGCGCGCCAGGGCGGCCTCGGGCAGCGCCCCGACGACGTGGACCCTGTCGACCGCGATAACCGTGAACAGCCGCGCGCCCTCGTCGACGCTGGCCCCGGGGGTGGCCGCCGACTCCGCGACGACGCCGCGCATCGGCGCGCGCAGCACGAACCGCGTGTCCTCGGTGCCCTCGCCCTCGCCCCGCCGCGTCGAGTCGAGGTGGGCGAGATGGGCCTCGGCCGCCTTCAGCCGGGCCTCGGCCGTCTGCGACGCCAACCGCGCCTCGAGCCGGCGGCGGGCAGGCAGGGCGCCGACCTCGACCAGCCGCTCGACCCGCGCGTGCGCGGCCCGCGCCAGCTCGAGGGCGTCGCGCGCCTCGGCGACCGCGAGCTCGAGGGCGGGGCGGTCGTCGGCGTGCTCGCTGCGGGGGACGACCTGGGCCAGGGCGTCGCCGCGGCCCACGACGGACCCGACCGGCCGGGGCGGCAGGTCGGCCGCGAGCCGGCCCGCCACCGGGGTCGTCACCTCGGCCTGACCGCCGGTGCGCGGCTGAATCTGGGCCGGGACGTCGAGGCTGTCGGCCATCGACCGGCGGCGGGCCGCCGCCGTCGCGAAGTCGAGCGACCACTGCTGCTCCTTGAGGAAGGGGACGCTGCCGTCCTCCTCCTCGGCACCGGGCGGCAGCGCCGCCGCTTCCGCCGCCGTCATCACCGTGACCTCGCCGAGGTCGTGGCGGTCGCGCACCGCCGCCGCGTCGAGCAGCAGCTCGAGCCGGGCGCGGCCCGCGGCAGCCGGGGTGACGTCGACCCCGAAGATGCCGGGGCGGCCCGGTTCGGCGACCTCGAACTCCTCGACCCGCGCGCCGGTCAGGCGCACCGTGGCCCGCCCCTCCCGCAGGGGCTCGAAGGTGGCGAGGTCGGTGAAGTGGATGGCGAACCGGCTCGTGGCCCCCGCGACAAGGGGCGGGAACTCGACGAACAGCTCGCTGCGGTCGGTCCATCGGCTCACCACGACCGGCGCCGGCTCCTCGGCCGCCTCAAGCGCCGCCGGGGGCGCGGCTCCGCACGCGTACAGCATCGCCGCCACCGACAGCATCGCCGCCGTAGCCGGCCGGCCCGGTCCGTGCCTGGTGTTCCTCATGGCGTCTTCTCCCGCCCCGGCGCGCGGTCGAGCCCGACGGTTGAGCTCGACGGCGGCCCGCGCATTCGTCGCCCACGCCTCACGGCGTCATCTCCCGCCCCGTCGCGCGGTCCAGCTCGACCGCGGCCCGTCGCGCCGCCGCCGACAGCTCGAGCGACCGCAGCTCCGCGCTCAGGCTGACCCGATGGGCGTCGAGCAGCTCCAGGATGCCGAACTCGCCCTCTTCGTAGCCCGCGGTCGCGATGGCCACGAGCTCGGCGGCCCGCGACACCGCGTCGTCGCGATAGCGGTCGGCCAGCTCGCGGCCGCCGGCCGCCGCCGCCGAGGCGGCATGGACCTCGGCCGCGATGCGGGCCGCGAGGCTGCGGCGCTCGGCCTCGACGCGCGCGCCGGCCGCCGCCGCCCGCGCCGCATGCGCCTGGCCGCGGTTGAACACCGGCACCGACAGCGACGCGCCGAACACGAACCCGTGGTCCATCGACCCGAGCACGCCGCTGCGCTTCATGCCGCCGGTGACCTGGGCGGTGGGCAGCCGCAGGCGCCGCGCCGCGCGTTCCTCCACCCCCCACCGCTCCGCCTCCAGGCCGAGCGCGCGATACTCGGGGCGGCGCTCGGGCGCCGCGTCCGGCGCGGAGGCCGGCATCGGCGAGGCCGGATAGTCGTCGAGGCGGCCCGCCGCCGACAGCCCGTCCGGGTCGGTCCCCTCCGCGAAGAAGGCCGCGAGCCGCGCCTGCGCCCGCCGGCGGTCGATGCCAGCCAGCGCGAGGTCGGCGTCGACCTCGGCCACCTCGCGCTCCGCCCGAAGCCGGTCGAACCGCGACCCCTCGCCCTCCTCCTCGCGCGCCCGGAGCACCGCGATCAGCGCGTCGAGCCGTTCGACGCCGGCTTCGAGCGACCGCACCCGGTCCTGAGCGAGCACGAGATCGGTGAACACCAGACGCAGCTCGGCCTCGATCGCCAGCAGGCGGCCGTCGGCGTCGGCCGAGCGCGCGGCGACCCCGTGCCCGGCCGCCTCGCCCAGCAAACCCCGCCGGCCCCACAGGGGCAGCTCCTGGCTGACGAGCAGAAAGTCGTCGACGACCGCCCCGGCCTCTTCCCGCGTGTACGCGACGGCGGGGTTGGCCGCGAGGGTCCGCTCGCGGGCGTCCGCCTCGAGCTCGCGCACCCCGAGCCGCAGGGCGGTCACGTGCGGATACTCCTCCCGCATCCTCGCCACCGCCTCGGCCTCGGTCAGCGGCTGTGCGGCGCCCGGCGACGCGAACGCCACGCACAGACCGGCCAGCAGCCACCGTCGAGCCATATCGTCGTCTCCTGCCGTCACTCCTCCGCCGGGCCGGCCGGCGCCGTCTCGCCGGGGATCCCGTAGCCCAAGCGGTACCAGACCGGGCACAGCGCCAGCCCCACCGCGAGCAGCCCGCCGATCCAGAGCGGGCGGGCGGGGACCCAGTCCGGGGCGGGGCTGCCCACCAGCCACGTCCCGAGCCCCACGAGCAGACAGAACAGGGTCGCCGAGCACAACGCCATGGCCGCGACGGCGCGCCCGAGCCGCCGCGCCCCGTCCTCCGCGCCGACCCCGGCGCCGTCGACCGCGCGGGCCACCGGTCCCCAGAAGCCGACGGGCCGCACGCGCCGGTAGAACGCGGCCAGCCGCACCGGGTCTTCGGGCGCGGTGAAGCGTATCGCGGCCAGCGCCGCCGCCGTCGACGTCGCCGCCGCCAGCAGCAGCCGCAACGGCTGCTGATCGTCGTCCAGAAGAAAGATGAGCAGCGGGGCTACCGCGCACGATACCACCATCGCGGCGATCTCGGCCCACGCGTTCATCCGCCACCAGATCCAGCGCAGCACCAGCACCACCCCGAGCCCCGCCCCGAACAGCAGGTTGATCTGCCACGCCTGGTTGATTGAGGTCAGCCGGGTCATGATGGCGAGGGCGATCACCAGGGTCAGCACGGCGGCGGCCCGGGCCACCCACACCAGGGCGCGGCCGCTCGGCTCGGTCCCGAGCCACGCCCGGCAGATGAACCGCCGGTAGATGTCGTTGGTCCAGTACGACGCCCCCCAGTTGAGGTGGGTGTCGACGGTCGAGGCGAGGGCCGCGAGCATTCCCGTCAGCATGAGGCCGCGCACGCCGGCCGGCAGCAGCTCGGCCATGCCGCGGACGTAGGTGGCCTCGCGGTCGGCCTGCACGAAGCCCGGCGCGAGCCCCGGGTCGGGGGGGAACAGCACGAGCAGCCCGACCCCCAGCGGCAGCCACAGCAGGCTGCGCACCAGCACCTGGGTGAACGTGAACACCACCGCCGCGGTCTTCGCGTCGCGGTCGCTGCGGCACGCCATCGACCGCTGGGCGAGATAGCCGCTGCCGTCCGACACCGCGTTGATGAGCCACAGCAGACCCAGCAGCGAGAGGACCGTGAAGGTGACGTCCTTGCCGTGCCCCGGCGTGAACGCGAGGATCTCGTCGGGCCGGATCCCCCCCGGCCCGCCCGCCGCGAACGTCTCCTGCACCCGCCCCGGCAACCCGCCGAGGCCGCCCGCCTCGGCGACGACGAACGCCGCGAACGCTACCGTGCCCGCGCCCATGACCGCGATCTGCCCCATGTCGGTGGCCACGACGCCGCGCAGCCCCCCGGTGGCCGAGTAGAACGCCACGACCGCGAGGATCAGGAGCAGCGACAGCAGGTTGTTCGCGGTCTTGACCCACACCTCGGGGTCGTCGGCGCCCCCGATGGCGAGGGGCGTGCCGATCGCCTCGACCAGCGCGACGACAGGCTCGAACAGCCCGCCCGGCAGCCACGCGTTCCACAGCAGGAAGGGCTCGGCGATCTTCGCGGCCGCGAAGAGCACCCACGCCAGCGTGACGCAGTTGATGACGGTGCCGAAGTAGAGCGCCTTGACGCCGCGCAGGGCCGCCGCCGGCGCGCCGCCGTAGCGCACCTCGGTCAGCTCGGCGTCGGTGACCACCCCCGCCCGGCGCCACGCCCCGGCGAGCACGAAGCCGAGGAGGAGAAAGGTGACGCCGAAGATCCAGAGCTGCCACAGCCCGAAGATGCCCGCGGTGGCGATGATGCCGGTGACGAGCAGCGGCGTGTCGGCCGCGAACTGCGTCGCCGCCATGCTGAGGCCGGCCTTCCACCCGGGCAGGGACCGGCCCGCGAGGAAGTACTCGTCGAGGTTCTTCGAGGCCTGCCGGCGGTGACGGACGCCCGCGCTGACCGCGTAGGCGACGAAGGCCAGCACGATGAGGGCGTCGACCGGATGCACGCGTCCATCCTGCCACCGGCTCCCGGAGCCGGTCAGGCCGTGCCGCGGTCGTGGGGCCGGACGACCCACACGGCGGCGGCGGGGGCGTCGCCCTCGGCAAGGTCGACCTCGAGGCGCAGGTGCTCCTCGAAGGCGAGCCACTGCCGGTCGGTCCAGTGCCGCCGGTGGTTCCGGGGCTGGGCGGCCAGCTCGGCCCCGTCGGTGCCGGCGTACACCGGCGTCGGCTTGCGCACGGTGGAGCGCGACACCCGGCGCGCGTCCACGGCGACGGCGTCCGTCACCTCGTGCGTGGGCAGCGGCACCGGGACGTACTCGACGCCGCGCTCGTCTCGATAGATCACCATGCCATTCTACGCGCCATCGGCCGGCGGCCGGCGACGATTCGACCGGCGCGGCGCCGGTCGGGTGCTCCCGCGGCGATTTGACAGGGAGACGCGGCTTGTCCGACGATGGGATTGGTAGCCTGTCCGCGCGATGGCGCGGCGGTCTCCGGTCGATGTGGGGCGGATCGGCGGCCGGCCGGGTTGGGACCCGACATGACGATGGCTCGCCCCGCGAAGGAGGTGATCCCGTGGACGACTATGGCAGCGGTTCTGCGGAGGTGGCGTCCTCGTAGGGACCTCCAGCGCACACGCGGCGCCGGGCCCCCGAACGGGGCAACCCAACGTCGCTGACGCAGACCGTACCGGGGCCCCGGTTCCCTTGGGAGCCGGGGCTTTTTCGTGTCCGCCCGCGAGGCGCGTCGGCCGCCGCCACCCGGTCTTCCGGAAACGCAGGTCTATCGCTCGGGGCCGTTCCTGCCGAAAAACGGAAGCAGTGGAGGCATGGCTGCTGATGAGTCGACACTCGACGCTCGCGTGGTGCCTGGGACTGGTGAGTCTTCCTCTCCTCGCGACGGCGCAGTCGCTGGGTGACGAGGCCGAGGACGCCTCGATCGAGGCGCGCGGGTCCATCGGCCGCGCCCTCGAGGCCGGCGCCGTCGTCGAGGGCGCCGACGCGCGCCGGATCATCGACCGCGCTCTCGAAGGCGACGCCGTCGTCGACGCGCGCCGGATCATCGACCGCGCCCTCGAGCAGGCCGCGCGGCAGCGGGCGGCGGCGTTCGAGCTCGGCTTCGAGTACTTCACGGACGGCCGGGTCGAATCGCTCGACGGTGACGGGCGCGTGACCGACACCGATACGACCCGAAACCGCCACTATCCCATCGAGGGCCACTTCTACTCGGAGGTCATCGGGCGTGACGACCGCCCCCTCGACGCGGACGAGGCCCGGGACGAGCGGAAGAAGAAGGCCGACTTCGTGCGCGAGGCGAGGAGCCACGCCGAGCGTGGCGAGCGATACCAGCCGGACGAGATGCGCGTCGACTTCGACCGCGAGCTGATGGACCGCTACGTCGCCACCCTCGACGGCACCGACGTCGTCGACGGCGCCGTCTGCTGGGTGATCGAGTTCGAGCCTCGCGAAGGGCCGCTGCCGAACGACCGGCGGCTCGACGGGGCCATGAACCGCTCGACGGGCCGCCTCTGGATCGGGCAGCACGACTACGGAGTGAGGCGGGCGGTGTTCGAGATGCAGCGTCCCGTCCGCTGGCTCTGGGGAATCGCCGGCACCCTCCGCCGCGCGACCGGGCAGCTCGACTTCCGACAAATCGAATCGAACCTCTGGATTCCCGATCGGACGCTCGTGGAGATCGAGCTGGGCGTGTTCTTCGGCCTGAAGACGATACGGCGCCGCATCCGCAACGAGTGGGTCGAGCCCCCGACGGCGGAACCGGACGGCGAGGCCTTGCTGCCCTGACGGTCCGACGTTCCCCGCCCCGGGGATGCGCGACTGCGCGGCCCCCCGGCCTCGTGTCGAGGTTGGAAACACCCGGTGCCGTCGCTCGGCCGGTACGCTACGGTGCCGATTCGCCACACGGGTGGTGGCAAGAAGGAGAACGTAATCATGAACAGACGCCAGTTTCTCGCCACGTCGGGCATGACCGTGATGGCGGCGGCGCTCAGGGAGCTGCCGCTCGCCGGACTGCAGCAGCTCACCACGTCGTTCGTGGACCTGCGGCGGGGCGTGGGCATCTTCAACGGCCAGGGCGGCACCATCGGGTGGCTCGTGAACGCGGACGGGATTCTCGTCATCGACAGCCAGAACGCGGCCGCGGCGGCCGCCTGCATCGAGGGCATCGGGGAGCGGTCGTCCAACGCGATCGACATCCTCGTCAACACCCACCACCACGGCGACCACGTCGGCGGCAACCAGACGTTCCGCCCCGTCGTCGGCACGATCGTCGCCCACGAGAACAGCGCCGCGTGGCAGCGGCAGACGGCCGAGGAGGCGGGAAACGAGGACTCGCAGGCCTATCCCGACGAGACCTTCACCGACGAGTGGCGGACGACCATAGGGGACGAGACGGTGGTGGCGCGCTATCACGGCGCCGGCCACACGAGCGGCGACTGCGTGGTGACCTTCGAGCAGGCCAACGTCGTGCACATGGGCGACCTGATGTTCAACCGCCTGCACCCGTTCGTCGACCGCGCCTCCGGCGCGCGCATCTCGGGCTGGATCGAGGTGCTCGAGCAGGTGACGGCCGCGAACTCGGCCGACACCATCTACATCTTCGGGCACGGGACCCCGGGGGCCGGCGTGACCGGCGACCAGGGCGAGCTCGCGCACCTGCGCGACTACTTCACGGCGGCGCTCGAGCTGACCCGCCGCGAGATGCAGGCCGGCCGGTCGCGGGAAGAGATCATCGCCACCGAGGCCCTGCCCGGGTTCGAGGACCACGTGTCGCCGTTCGCGCTGCTCAGCCTGGAAGGCGTGCTCGGCGTGGCCTACGACGAGCTCAGCGAGGGGTAGACCGATACCGCCATTCAGCGCCCACGCCGCGGCCACCGCGGGCCGCGGCGTGGGCCTGCTCGAGCGCCTCCCGGCCGCCGGCGCTCCGCCTCCCACTCCCGAGCCGGCGCGAGACGCGACCCCGACGCCGTCTCCCCGGCTCGTCTGTCGCGCAGGCCGACGCGTGCCTATAATGGGAAGCTGATGGCACTTCATCCCCGCGGCGATGGCTCCTCGATCGCGGCATGCGGCCGCTCCTCCGTCGCGGCGTGGTGCCTCGCGCTCCTCGCGCCCGCCCTCGCCGCGTGCGGCGGCGGGGACGCTCCCCCCGACGCTGCCGAGGCTTCGTCCTGCGTCGGGTGTCATCGCGAGGCCACCCCCGGCGTCGTCACCGACTGGGAGCTGAGCCGGCACAGCGCGGCGGGCGTCGAGTGCAGCCTGTGTCACGGCGACGGGCACACCACGGCCGACGACGTCGCCCTCGTCAGGATGGCGACGGTCGAGGTTTGCGCAGACTGCCATCCCATCCAGGCCGAGCAGTTCACCGGCGGCAAGCACGCCCTGGCGTGGGCGAGCATGAACGCGATGCCCACGACGCACTGGCTGCCGATGGCCCTCACCGAGGGCATGAAGGGCTGCGGCGGTTGTCACCGGGTCGGCATCAAGTCCGAGGACGACATGCGGCAGCTGCGGGCCGAGGGCGCCACGTTCGGCCTGGCGTCGTGCGACGCCTGCCATACCCGCCACCTGTTCTCGGTCGCCGAGGCGCGGGAGCCGCAGGCGTGCCGGACGTGCCACATGGGCATCGACCACCCGCAGTGGGAGATGTACTCGTCGTCGAAGCACGGCGTGCGGCACCTCCTGAAGCAGAACGGGACGCTGCCCGACGAGGCCGCGGCGCCCACCTGCCAGACCTGCCACATGCCGCAGGGCGACCACGAGGTCCGGACCGCGTGGGGGTTCCTGGCGGTGCGCCTGCCCCTGCCCGAGGACCCGGCGTGGGCCGCCGACCAGACGACCATCCTCCAGGCCCTCGGGGTGCTGGACCCCGAAGGCAACCCGACGCCGCGCCTCGACGTCGTCGAGCAGGCCGACGTCGCCCGGCTGACGCAGGAGGACTGGCAGCGCGAACGGGACCGAATGATCGCCGTCTGTGAAGACTGCCACTCGGGCAACTTCGTGCGGGCGGAGCTCGAGAAGGGCGACGACATGATCCGCGAGGCTGACCGCCTGCTGGCCGAGGCCATCCGCATCGTCGCCGATCTCTACGCCGACGGCGTGTTGCAGAAGCCGGATCACTACGCATACGACTATCCGGACCTGCTGGCGTTCCACGACGCGCCGTCCGTGATCGAGACGCGCCTGTTCAGGATGCACCTGGAGCACCGGATGCGGACCTTCCAGGGCGCCTTCCACAACAACCCCGACTACTCGCTGTGGTACGGCTGGAGCGAGATGGTGCAGGATCTCACCGAGATCAGGACGATGGCCGAGGAGCTGCGCGGGCGCCGCTAGCAGCCGTGGCGAGACCCCGCGTCGCACCGCGCCCGGGGGGCGCCGGCAGACCGCCGGGGCGCCCGCCCGACGACGCGTGAGAAGGGCTACATTGGGCCAATGACCGCCGCCGACCTCAGCCTGGGCCTCCTGGCCGTTGCCGCCCTCGCCCTCATCGCGGTGGTCGTCCGCCGGCCCGAGGCGGCAGCCACCGTCGGGGGCAGGATCGCCGCGTTCGCGGCCCTCTTCGCGCTACCCGGGCTCGTGCTGCTGGGCGGCGCGGTTCGGCACTACGAGCAGGCCAAGACCACGACGTTCTGCCTGTCCTGCCACATGATGGAGCCCTGGCGGCAGAGCCTGCACATCGACGACCCGCGGTTCCTGCCGGCGGCGCACTACCAGAACCGGCGCGTCCCGGTGGAACGCGCCTGCTACACCTGCCACACGAACTACACGATGTTCGGCGGCGTCGACGACAAGATGCGGGGCGTCCGGCACGTGTGGCACGCCGTGCGGGGGACGGCTTCGGATCCGGTCGAGCTGTACGAGCCGTTCGAGAACGGCGCCTGCCTCGCGTGCCACGTGGGCAGCCGCTCCTACGAGGAGCAGGCCGCCCACGCGCGCTTCCTCGCCGACCTGCGCGAGGGAACGAGGTCGTGCGTCATGTGCCACAACCTGGTGCATGAAGTGGACCAGCTCGACCGGTTCCCGCGCTGGGACCCGGAGACCGCACGATGAGCCGGCTGCGCCTGCGGGGGCTGCGGGACGGACTGTCCGGCCGGCTGCAGGTTTCGGGCCTGTTGATCGCGGCGGGGATCGGCGTCGAGCTCCCCACGTTCTTCTGGAACCACCCGGTCTCGTTCTTCCTGTTCGCGGTTCCCGGCGCGGGACTCATGAGCGCCGGCATGGCGCTGTACCTGTGGTCGGTGGCGACCCGCCGCGAGTGACCCGGCGCCAGGCACCATGACCGCCGTTCGCCGGCACAGCTCCGGCGGCGCACCCGCACGATCCCCCCCAAACGGGAGGGGCGGGCCGGCGGGGTACCGCGCTATCCTCTGGCCGCTCCGCGGATCGCGGCGTTTCGCGCAAGGCGACACCCATGCCCACGCTCAAGGACATCGCACAACTGCGACCCCATACGATCGAGGCCGCCCTCGAGGCGATGCAGCATGCTCTGGAGTACTTTCACCGGACCAGTGACTTCCGGGCCGTTTTTCTCAGGGCGTACTACATCACCACCAGGAACATCAGCAGCGCCATACATCAGCAGGAGGACTTCGACAACCCCATATTCTTCGAGCCGGACTGGATCCGGAGGCTCTCGGGCAAGTTCGCGGCGCTCTACTTCGCCTCGCTGACCACCCTCGACAAGGACCGGCAAGAAGAACGGGCATGGAAGGTGGCTCACGGCATGGCCTCGGACAAGAGGTCGAGCGTGGTTCAGGACCTGCTCCTGGGCATCAACGCTCATATCAATTACGACCTGCCCGTTGCGCTCTATCAGAACTTTCTGGAACACGACGACGGGCCCGATTTCATATCGCTGGCCCAACGGAAGTTCGACCACGATCAGGTGAACAACATTCTCATTCACTCCTTCGATGACATCTCGGTCATCATCCCGCGGGAATACGGCGGGTCCATGAAGGCGGCCGACGTGTTGACCGGCGATGTCTACGAGAAGTTCACCCACTTCGGGCTGCGGCACTATCGCGAGCGCGTCTGGTGGGACAGCATGTCTCTCCTGTCCGCCAAGTCGGAAGAACAGAGACGACTCGTCATGCACAAGCTGAACTGGGAGTCCGCGAAGATAGCGGGCGCGATAGCGGGAGAGAGCTCAGGATGGGTCAGGGCGATCAACGGGGTTCTGAGACGCCTTCGCAGGACCAACTATCAGAGTCTCCAGCCTCGGTAGACAGCGGGACGTCCCGCGGAACCGTGCGGCCCGCGATGCGGGCCGGCGCCGCCAGCCAATCGGACCTCTCGTGTCTGATCCGCGCTAGAATCGGCCATGGGTCCACCGTCATGGAGCCCGCGGGGTACGTCGAGGTGCGTGGATGAGTCTGCCGCTGAAGAGCTGGCTGCATCGGGCCAACGAGCCTGACTGCGACTTCCCGATTCAGAACCTCCCCTACGGCGCCTTCGGCCGGGGAACGGAGCGTCCGCGGTGCGGGGCGGCGATCGGCGACGCGGTCCTCGACCTGGCCGTGCTCGAGGCGGAGGGAGTGCTCGATGCCGGGGGGTCCGCACCCGTCTTCGGGGGGCCGGGGCTGAACGACTTCATGGCCCTCGGGCCGGGGGCCTGGTCGGTCGTCCGGGCGCGGCTCACGGAGCTCCTGGCGGCGGGCGGCGACCCGAGGCTCGAGCGCGACGCCGTCCTCCGCGGGCGAGCGCTGGTTCCGCGGCGCGACGTCCGGCTCGCGCTGCCGTTCTCGGTCGCCGGGTACACCGACTTCTATGCGTGCCGCCAGCACGCGTTCAACGTCGGCACGATGTTCCGCGGCCCCGACAACGCCCTGCCGCCCAACTGGCTGCACATCCCCATCGGCTACAACGGACGCGCGTCGACGGTCGTGGTGACCGGCACGAGCGTGCGGCGGCCGCTCGGTCAGACGAAGCCCCCGGGCGCCGACCTCCCGCGCTTCGGGCCGAGCCGCCGCCTCGACATCGAGCTGGAAATGGGCGCCGTCGTCGGCGCCTCCAACCCCATGGGGCAGCCGGTGAGCGTGGCCGAGGCCGACGAGATGATCTTCGGCTACGTGCTCCTCAACGACTGGTCCGCGCGCGACATCCAGGCCTGGGAGTACCAACCGCTGGGCCCGTTCCAGGCCAAGGCGTTCGCAACGTCCATCAGCCCCTGGGTCGTCACGAAGGCGGCGCTCGAGCCGTTCCGGGTGGCGACGCCCGACCGCGAGCGCCCGCTGCTGCCGTATCTCCGCGAGCCGGGCCCGATGCTGTACGACATCGAGCTCGAGGTCGACATGCAGCCCGAGGGGGCGGACGCGGCCACGACGATTGCGCGCACCAACTATCGCCACATGTACTACTCGTCGGCCCAGCAACTTGCCCATCACGCCATCGGCGGCTGCCGGATGAACGTGGGCGACCTGCTGGGGTCGGGGACGGTCTCGGGCCCCGAGCGCGGACAGCGGGGGTCGCTCCTGGAGCTGAGCTGGGGGGGAAAGGACCCGATCACCCTGGACTCGGGAGAGACGCGGAGCTTCGTCGAGAACGGCGATACGATCACCCTGCGCGGGTGGGCCCGGGGCGACGGCCACCGCATCGGTTTCGGCGCGTGCACCGGCAAGGTGCTTCCGGCCCCGGACGTGCCCTGCGACGAACGTCGTTGACGGGACTGTAACCTGGCCAGAGAGGATGTCGCGGTGCCCAGAGCCTTCGCGTCCACGGGCGACCTGACCGAGAAGAAGATCACCTTCTCGGAGATCGCCCGGGACCTTTATTCGTTCACGACCGAGGGAGACCCGAACACGGGCGTCATCATCGGTGACGACTCCGTGATGGTGATCGACACCCAGGCCACGCCGGTGATGGCGCGGCAGGTCGTCGACCGCGTGCGGGGCGTGACCGACAAGCCCATCAAGTACGTCACCCTCAGCCACTACCACGCGGTGCGGGTGCTGGGCGCCTCGGCCTACGGGGCGAGCGAGATCGTCGCGTCGGAGGCCTGCCGCGCGATGATCCGCGAGCGCGGGCAGGAGGACTGGGACAGCGAGTACGCGCGCTTCCCGCGGCTCTTCCGGGCGGCCGAGTCGATCTCCGGGCTGACGTGGCCGACGCTCACGTTCCGCGACCGCATGACCCTCTACCTCGGCCGCCGCCGCGTCGACCTGATGCGGCTCGGACGGGCCCACACCGCGGGCGACATCGTCGCCTGGGTGCCGGACGCGGGCGTCATGTTCAGCGGCGACATCGTGGAATACCGCTCCGCCTGCTACTGCGGCGACGGCCACTTCGGCGACTGGCCGGCAACGCTGTCCGCCGTCCGGGGCTTCAGGCCCGACGCGCTGATGCCCGGCCGCGGGGACGCCCTCGTGGGGCCGGACAAGGTCGGGGAAGCGCTGGACCTGACCGCCGACTTCCTGGCCGGCACGTATCGCCCGGTGGCGCGGGTCGCCGCGCGCGGGGGCAGCCTCAAGGAGGCGTTCGACGCGTGCCGCGACGCCTGCGATCCGAGGTTCTCGGACTACGCCATCTACGAGCACTGCCTCCCGTTCAACGTGGCCCGCGCCTATGACGAGGCGCTCGGCATCGACACCCCGCGCATCTGGACGGCCGAGCGCGACCGCCGCATGTGGGCCGAGCTGCAGGGCGATGGATAGCAAGAGTGACGCGGCGTCCAGCCCGCCGCCGCTCTACCCCTACCGGCGGTCGCCGGACCAGGACGCCGACCCCGTCGCGTTCCACCCCGTCGTGGTGGTGGGCGCGGGCCCGATTGGCCTGGCCGCGGCCATCGACCTCGCGCAGCACGACGTGCCCGTCGTGGTGCTCGACGACAACGACCGGGTGAGCGGCGGCTCCCGCGCCATCTGCTTCGCCAAGCGGCCCCTGGAGATCCTCGACCGGCTGGGGTGCGGCGACCGCCTGGTGGACAAGGGCGTGACCTGGAGCGCGGGGAAGGTGTTCTTCGACCGCCGGCAGGTCTACCAATTCGACCTCCTGCCCGAGGCGGGGCACAAGCGGCCGGCCTTCGTCAACCTGCAGCAGTACTACTGCGAGCAATATCTCGTCGAGCGGCTGCGCGCCCTCGAACGCCTCGGCAAGCCGATCGAGCTGCGGGGACGTCACGAGGTCGTCGGCGTCGACCCGAGGCCCGACGGAGTGGGGGTGGAAGTCGACACCCCGGACGGCGCGTACCGCCTCGAGGCGGGCTGGCTCCTCGCCTGCGACGGGGCCGGCTCGCCGGTGCGGCGCATGCTCGGCGCCGACTTCGTCGGCCGCGTCTTCGAGGACAACTTCCTCATCGCCGACGTCGTCATGGAGGCCGACTTTCCGACCGAGCGGTGGTTCTGGTTCGACCCGCCGTTCAACCGGGGGCAGTCGGCGCTCCTCCACAAGCAGCCCGACAACGTCTGGCGCATCGACCTCCAGCTCGGCCGCGACGTCGACCGCGACGAGCAGCAGAAGCCCGAGAACGTCGTCCCCCGGCTGCGGGCGATGCTGGGGCCGGACGTGCGCTTCGAGCTCGAGTGGGTGTCGGTCTACACCTTCCAGTGCCGCCGCATGGAGAGGTTCCGGCACGGCCGCGTCATCTTCGCCGGCGACTCGGCCCACCAGCTGTCGCCGTTCGGGGCGCGCGGCGCCAACAGCGGCATCCAGGACACCGACAACCTGTGCTGGAAGCTCAGGCTGGTCATCGAGGGGCGCGCGCCCGAGCGGCTCCTCGACAGCTACGACCACGAGCGCGTCCAGGCCGCCGACGAGAACCTCGTCGCCTCGACGCGGTCGACCGACTTCATCACCCCCAAGTCGGCGACGAGCCGCCTCTTCCGCGACGCGGTGCTCGACCTGTCCGAGGGCCTGCCGTTCGCCCGGCCCCTCGTCAACTCGGGCCGCCTGTCGGTGCCGTGCGTGCACGACGGCTCGCCGCTCAACGGCCCCGACCACCCCGCCCTGCCGCGGCGGACGCGGCCCGGGGCGCCGGCGTCGGACGCCCCGCTCGAGGACGGCTGGCTCGTCGACGCCCTCGGCGGCCGGTTCCGGCTCATGGCCATCGACACCCCGGCCCCCGCCCGCCTCGCGGTCGACGGGCTGCCCGCCGACGGGCTGCGCCTCGACCCCGCGGCGGCCCCCTCGGACGCGTTGCGCGAGCGCTACCTGGGCGATGCGCCTTCGGCCGTCTACCTGATTCGCCCCGACCAGCACGTCGCCGCGCGCTGGACGTCGTTCGACGAGGCGGCGGTCTCGCGGGCGCTGCGGGCCGCGGTGGGACGCCCGGCATGACCAGGCTTCGCACCGAGCCGAACCTCGACGATCCGGACGGCTTCTACGAGGAGCTGCTGTCGCTGCACGAGGGCCGCTCCAAGGAAGAGAGCGATGCCGTCAACGCCCGCCTCGTGCTGGTTCTCGCCAACCACATCGGCGACCGGCAGGTCCTGCGGGAAGCGTTCCGGGCCGCCGCGTCACCGACCGGCCGCAATGGCGAGAGCGGCGCGCGGCGCGAGATCGCCAGTGCGTCATCCGTGTCGAGCTCGGAGCCGACGTACGGCGATGCCGGGAGCGGCACGCGGCGCGATGCCTGAACGAGAGGGGACCGAGATGAAGCTCGAGCGCATCCATCACGTGGCCTACCGCTGCCGCGACGCCAAGGAAACCGTCGACTGGTACGTCAAGAACCTCAACATGGACTTCGTGCTGGCCATCGCCGAGGACCGCGTCCCGTCCACGCACGAGCCCGACCCCTACATGCACGTCTTCCTCGACGCCGGGCAGGGCAACGTGCTCGCCTTCTTCGAGCTGCCCACGAAGCCCGAGATGGGGCGCGACCCCAACACCCCGGAATGGGTGCAGCACATCGCCTTCAAGGTGAAGGACCGCGAGACCCTGCTCGCGTTCAGGGCGCGGCTCGAGGCCAACGGCGTCGACGTGCTCGGGGTGACCGACCACGCCATCTTCCACTCCATCTACTTCTTCGACCCCAACGGGCACCGCATCGAGCTCGCGTGCCCCGACCCGGAAGAGGACGCCCTGCTGGCCCGGCTCGACGCGGTGAAGTGGGATATGCTCCGCGAGTGGTCCGAGACCAAGCGCGCGCCGCAGCACGCGGCCTGGATGCACCGGAGGGAGCTCGACGAGTGACCAGCCGGCGCACCGCGGCACGCGGCCCGGATGCACCGGGGGAACTCGACAGGTGACCAGCCGGCACATCGGCCGGGCGAGGACGGCGCTGCTAGCGCTCCTGGGCTCTACAGGGCCGATAGGAGCTCGACAAGTGATGCGCGGGCGCACCGGCTGGGGCCGGACGGCCATGCCGGCGCTCGCGGCTGCCCTGGCCGTGGCGGCCGCGACCCACGCCCAGCAACCCGCGGCCGGCGCCCGGACCGAGCTGGTGATGTCGTCGTGGCTCCCGCCGCGGCACCCCATCGTCGCCAACGCGTTCCTGCCCTGGATCGAGCAGATCGAGGCGGTGACCGAGGGCCGGGTGACGGTGCGCCTGCTGGCGAGGCCGCTCGGCTCGCCGCCGTCGCACTACTACTTGGCGGTCGACGGCATCGCCGACCTGACCTACGGCCTGCACTCGTTCACCCGGGACAACCGGTTCCCGCGGTCGCGCTTCGCCCAGTTCTCGTTCATCGGCGACGACGCGGCGGCGGGCTCGCGGGCCTTCTGGCGGGTGTACACCGGGAGGCTCGACGCCCAGGCCGAGCACGAGGACGTCAAGCTGCTGGGCCTCTTCGTGCACGGCCCCGGCATCCTCTACAACAACGTCCGGCGCATCGAGCGTCCCGCCGACCTCGCGGGGCTGAAGATCCGCACCCCCGGCGGCTACGTCGCCGACCTCATGGACGGGCTCGGCGCGACGACCCTGTTCATGGACAGCGGCGACGTCTATCAGAAGCTCTCGCGCGGCGTCATCGACGGCCTCACCATGACCTACGAGGCGACGACCGCCTTCCGCCTGACCCCCCACCTCAGGTTCGCCATGCGGGTGCCGGGGGGCATCTACAACACCACCTGGTACGTGGTCGCCAACGAGGCCGCGTGGCGGAAGATCTCCGCCCCGGACCGCGCCGCCATCGAGGCCGTCTCGGGCGAGGCGCTGGCCGACCTGGTGGGTCGCGCCTGGAACGACGCCGACACGCGGGCCCTCGAGGCGATCCGCGCGGCGGGCATCGACATCTACGACGCGCCGCCCCCCATGCTCGACGCCATCCGCTCGCTGGCAGGGGAGCACGAAGCCCGGTGGACGGAGCGGGTGGCGACCCGGGGCTACGACGGCCGGGCCGCGCTGGCGGACCTGCGCCGGGGCGCCGGCATGGGCAGGTAGCGCCGGGAAGGGCGTCGCGCGGACGTTGCGGCGCCCTCCCCGGCGAGCCTCACGACATCCGATCTATGCCGCCCGCCGCCGCAGCCGCACGCCGCGTCCCGCCAGCAGCAGGCCGAGGATGCCGAGCCCGACCAGCGGCAGCGCAGGCACCGCCATGAACGGCTGCCAGAGATCGCTCGCCATGATCTCGTCGAACGTCGCGGTGCGGCCCCTCGCCAGCGCGAAGCCGGCAATGGCCACGACTTCCTCCTGCTCCATCGACAGCGTGTTCATCTCGTTGGCCTTCGGGGAGTTCACGAAGTGCCCGCAGTACTGGGGTTGCGCGTAGCCCGTCGCGATGCTCATCTTCCGACAGTCCAGCGCCTCCCACCACAGGTGGATGCTGGGGTAGTCGCCGTCGATCTCCATCACCGCCTCGTGCACGACCGTCTTTTCCGGGTCGCGGAGGTCCGCATACATCGCGCAGTAGCCGCTGTCCATGCCCGCGGCCATGATGCCGGAATCGTACTCGTTGACCGCCGCGTTCATCCGGGGGCAGTCGAGGCTGTTCCACCAGCCCTCGACCATGCTGAAGTTGCCCTCCAGCGCCGGCAGGGCGAACGGCTGCCAGAGATCGGACATCATGATGTAGTCGAACTCCGCGGTCATGCCCATGGCCAGGGCGTAGCCGGCAACCGCCACCACTTCCTCCTGCCCCGCCGACAGCCGGTTCATCCCGTCGTCCTTCGGGGAGTTCACGAAGTGCCCGCAGTACTGCGGTTGCGCGTAGCCCGTCGCGATGCTCATCTTCCGGCAGTCCAGCGCCTCCCACCACAGGTGGATGCTGGCGTAGTCGCCACCGATCTCCATCGCAGCGTCGTCGACGGTTGTTTTTTCCGTGGCGCCGAGATCCGCATACATCGCGCAGTAGCCGCTGTCCATGCCCTCGGCCATGAGGCTCGGATCGTACTCGTTGACCGCGGCGTTCATCCGAGGGCAGTCGAGGCTGTCCCACCAGCCCTCGATCTGGTCGAACGACGCAGCCTCGGCAACGCCTCCGAACGAAACGAGACCGAATACGGCGAAGGCCGCGACGACACTGCAACGGGCTGCTGAGCGCATGTTTTATTTTTCTCCTGCTGAACACAACGATTCCATGGACGAGCGTGCACTCTGTCCGGGGTGCGCCTTCATTTGTGGATGCAGTGACCGTACTACGAATATGCCGGCCGTGTCGCCTAGGGCACCTGGGAGATCCAGATGCAACGTGCCGGCTGTGTCACCCGGAACACCTGGGAAGTCCCGATGCGTTGCCTGGGGATGGCAGCCCGTGGCGAAAGCCCTGATCACCCACCGCATCGCGGCGGAGACCCCGGACGATGCCTGATCCGGAAGAGGACGCCCTGCTGGCCAGGCTCGACGCGGTGAAGTGGGATATGCTCCGCGAGTGGTCCGAGACCAAGCGCGCGCCGCACCACGCAGCCTGGATGCACCGGAAGGATCTCGAGAAGTGAGGAGCCGGCGCACCGGCCGCGGGCGGGCGGCCCTGCTGGCGCTCCTGGCCGCCCGCGCGACGTCGGACACCTCGCCGGGACCCTCCAGGGCCTCGCCGCTCCGCGCGCTCGACCTCGGGCTCGGCGGGTGCTGCGCGTTCCTGCTGATGGGCCTCGCGGCGCTCACCGTCGCCGACGTCATCGGCCGCTACGTCCTGACCGCCCCCCTGCCGGGCGCCTTCGAGCTCACCGAGCTCATGCTGGGGGCGCTCGTCTTCGCGGCACTGCCGCTCGCGACGATGACGGGAGAGCACGTCGCCGTCGACGCGCTCTACGACGCCTCGCCGCCCCGCGTCCGAACCGCGCTGGCGTGGCTCGGCGGCATCGCGACGGCGGTTGCGCTGTGGGCGATCGCGTGGCGGCTCGGGGTCTACAGCACGCGGCTCGCCAACGACGAGACGGCGACCGACGCGCTGCTGGTGCCGCTCGCGCCGCTCGGCTGGTTCGCGGCGGGCATGGCGGCGCTGAGCGGCCTGCTCGCCGTCGTCAGGCTCGTGAAGCCGCCGGCCCGGAGCGCCTCGTGACCGCCTCCCTGCTGGGGTTCGCGGCGCTGCTCGCGCTCGTCTTCCTGCGGGTGCCCATCGCGTTCGCGATGGCGGCGGTCGGCGCCGTCGGCTTCGCCCTGCTCCGAAGCTGGCCCGCGGCCTGGGCCATGGTCGGCAACGTCGCCTTCGAGACCGGCCTCTCCTACTCGCTGTCGGTGGTGCCGCTGTTCATCCTGATGGGCAACCTGCTGACCATCTCGGGCGTGAGCCACGGCCTGTACGCCGCCGCCAACGCGATGCTCGGGCGCGTGCGCGGCGGGGTCGCCATGGCCTCGGTGGTCGCCTGCGGCGGCTTCAGCGCCGTCTGCGGCTCGTCGCTCGCCACCGCGGCCACGATGTCGAAGGTCGCGATGCCCTCGATGCGGCGCTACGGCTACGCCGACAGCCTCGCCACCGGCTCGATTGCGGCGGGGGGCACGCTGGGCATCCTCATTCCGCCGAGCGTCATCCTGATCGTCTACGGGCTGCTGACCGAGTCCGACATCGGCCGGCTCTTCATCGCCGGCGTGGTGCCGGGGCTGCTGGGCGTCGTCTTCTACGTCGCCGCGGTGGCGGTGGTCGTCCGCCTCAATCCCGCCGCCGCGCCGCGCACCGAGCACCGGGAGCCGTTCTCGAAGCGCGAGCGCTTCGGGGTCGCGGCGGTGGCCGGCCTGTTCGTCCTCATCCTGACCGGCATCTACGGCGGCTTCTTCACCCCCACCGAAGCGGCGGGGGTCGGCGCCGGCGCCGCCCTGTGCATCACGGCGCTGGCCGGCGGGGTGACGGCCGCCCGGCTGTTCGACGCGTGCATCCAGACCGCCCGCACCACGGCGATGATCTTCGCGATCCTCATCGGCGCGGAGATCTTCTCGAACTTCATCAACTTCGCGGGGCTGCCGGAGGCCCTCGGCGCGTGGATCGCGTCCCTCGGGGTGAACGCCTGGGTCGTGATGACCGGCATCGTCCTCATCTACCTCGCCCTCGGCTGCGTGCTCGAGAGCCTGTCGATGATCCTGCTCACCGTCCCCGTCTTCGCCCCCCTGATGTACGAGCTCGACTTCGCCTCGACGGCCCTGGCGACCCCCGACGCGGCCCTCATCTGGTTCGGCATCGTGGTGGTGGTCGCGACCGAGATCAGCCTCATCACCCCGCCCGTCGGCCTCAACGTGTTCGTGCTCCGCAATGTCCTGCCCGACGTGCCGTTGAACACCATCTTCCGCGGCGTCGTGCCCTTCTGGATCGCCGACATCCTGCGCCTGCTGCTGCTCATCGCGGTGCCGTCGCTGTCGCTCTGGCTGGTCGGGTTCATGTGAGCCAGGACGGTCCTGTACTTGCATGACGTTGGCCCGTGCGCCTTGGCGCAGTCGGCCGGGCAGCGATGGCGTTCGAGGCCCTCGTCGCCGTTGCCGGAGGGTCCGCCCATGCCCGGGGACATCGAGTACACGGACGAATTCGAGAAGTGGTGGAACGGTCTGACGGCCGGGGAGCAGGAAGACGTCACATTCGTCGCGAGGCTGCTCGAACAGCGGGGCACCCGGCTGGGAACTCCGTACTCGTCGAAGGTCAGGGGGTCGAGGCACGGGCGCATGCGCGAGCTTCGGGTGCAGAGCGGCGGCCGGCCGATCCGAATCCTCTATGCATTCGACTTACGGCGTACGGCAATCCTGCTGATCGGCGGGCGCAAGGTCGACCAGGCTCGCTTCTACCGGGAACACGTGCGGCGGGCCGATGCGGTCTATGATCGGTATCTGTTGCAGCTCCGGCGGGAGGGTCTGCTGGAACCGGCGAAGCGAGGACAAGGACGATGAAGCACCGACCCTTCAACGAGTTGACGAAGCACTGGCCGCCGGAGCGAACGGCGAAGGTCGAGGCGAGGGTCGACACTGCGCTTGCAGAGCTGGATCGGCAGGAGCGCGAACAGGCCGCAGACAAAGGGTCAACCCAGGCGGTTACAGGGAAGGCTCACGCAGTCACCACCCACGCCATCGCGTCAAAGCCCCTGAACGATGCCTGATCGCATGCCGCAGGAGGTGAAGGACCTCCTGGAACGAAAGCGGGCCTGGCACCGGGCACAGGCCGCGGCGCCGTTGCGTGAGAAAGTGCGCATCCTCCTGGAGCTGCAACGGCAGGATCTGCCGCTCATCGCGCGCCGGCGCCCGCTCCGGCCCTGGGAGCGGCCCTGGGACGTGACGCCGTAGGGCGATCCAGCCCGCCGGGAATCCAAGCGCCGGGCAACTTGGCGGCGCTGGCGCGGAATTGTCACGCCGGCGCCAGCAGAGTTGACTGCCCGGCAGCCCGAGCCGGCCCGGCGGCGGGCCGGGCAACGGGTCAGAAGGCGATCTCCAGGAGGTCTCGTCCAACGATGACCTCGCCCGCGAAGTGGGGGCGGACGGCCTCGAGCCAGAGCTCCGGCCGATCGAACTCGGGCAGTCCGGACGGCACGAAGTGCGTGAGCACGAGCCGCTCCACGCCGGCCCGCGCCGCGACCCGCCCCACGTCGCCGGGCGTCGTGTGGGCCTCGACGATGTGACGCAGGAGCGCTTCGTTGCCCGGGTCGAGGCGTTCCACGATGGCGGCGGCGCCGTCGATGCTGACGACTTCATGCACCAGGATGTCCGCCGCCGCCGCGAGCTCGACGAGCGCGTCGCTCATCGTCGTGTCGCCCGAGAACACCACCGAGCCGCCGGCCGTGTCGATGCGGTAGGCGTAGGACGGCGCCGCCGCCCCGTGCGGGACCTCGGCGGCCGTCACGACGACGTTCTCGTCCCGGTAGACGACCCCGTCGCCGGCGATGTCGTGGGCCTGAATCAGCTCTCCCAGCACCGGCCGGCCCTCGTCCTCGACGCGCAGCCGGACGTCCCAGTCCATGTACTCGAGATACGACCGGGTGATCTGCTCCAGCGGGGGAGGGCCGTAGGTGGCCACCGGCCGCCGCAGACCGCTGGCCCAGGCCCGCAGCAGCAGCGTGCCGTAGTCGGCGTTGTGGTCGGAGTGGTGATGGGTGATGAAGACCGCCCGGAGGGCGACGACGGGCAGGCCGGCGAGGGCCATCTGCCGCGCGACCCCGTCGCCGGCGTCCACCACGTAGACGGCGCCGTTCACCACCACCGCGTTCGCCGGCTGGGCGCGGGACGCCTTGACGGCCGGCCCGCCGCCCGTCCCGAGCAGGACGAGCCGGTGCGGACGCTCCTGGCCCGGTAGAGGGGACACGGCGAACAGTGCCGCGATGCAGACCGCGATCGCGAGCCGGCGGGAGAGGAGACGGCTGGTCACGAGACCTCCTTCGGCACATCGGATGGCCCTGTCACCTCGTCCATCCTGCCGGGAACGTGAGCGTCGACAGCCTCCGATCGTACACCCCGTCCTCCTCGGTCGGGCCCGGTACCTGCATTGCATCGGCGACACACGGCACGCGGCGGTCCTGCTCATCCCCAGGCGCAAGCACGAGCAGGACCGGTTCCACCGAGAGCGCGTGGGGCGGGCCGATGCGGTTATCATCGCCATCTGCCGCAGCTCCGGCGCGGACGGTCTGCTGGAACCGGAAAGTGAAGGATGGCGAAGGGCCGTCCCGGGCGGTTACGGACAGAGGTCCAGCGTCGGTCGCCGGAACCGGCTCGTTGACCACAGGCGCCGTCGCTGACGAGCCTCGACGCCGGTCGGGTGCTCGATTCGCTGTGACGTCGGCGTCGCGGGCGGCTATCATCAACCGTGTCGGGCGCGGCGCGGACAAGTGGCGAACCGCCGATTCTCGAGCTCGGCAACGGAGGCACCATGAAGAGACGCGACTTCATCAGGACGACGGTCGGCGCCGGCCTGCTCGTATCGGCCTACCCCAGGTCGCTGTTCGCGCGATTCCAGTCGGAGGGCCGTCGCGGGACGATGTTCGACAAAATCTGGGACGCACACGTCGTCGCGAGCCTCGGCGGCGAGACCGACCTGCTGCAGGTGGACCGCTGCATCGGCGGCAGCCCCACCCAGGTCATGCGGCTCGTCCGGGACGGGGTCGAGCTCCGGAACCCGGAGATCTTCTACAGCGTGCCCGACCACACCGTCTCCACCTCGCCGGACCGGTACGACGACCCTTCGCTGGGATGGGGCTGGCAGCCGTACGAGGAGCTCGCCGACGAGATGCGCGAGCTGGGATTCACCAAGGCCTTCGGTCAGTCCGATCCGCGATACGGCATCATGCACATCGTCGGCCCCGAGACCGGGCTCAGCCAGCCCGGCATGGTGCTCTGCGCGGGCGACAGCCACACCTGCACGCACGGGGCGACGGGCCTGATCTCGTGGGGCGGCGAAAACTCGGAGAACGTCCTGCGCACCGGCACGGTCATCCGGCGCCGTCCCCGGACCATGCGCGTGACCATCGTGGGCGCCCTGGGTCCGGGGGTCCGGGCGAAGGACGTCATCCTGCACACCATCGCCCGGCTCGGCACCGACTCGGGCACCGGCTATGCGGTGGAGTACGCGGGTCCGGTCGTGCGGGCCCTGTCGCAGGAAGCCCGCTTCTCGGTCTGCAACCTCGCGGTGGAGATGGCCTCGCCGACGGGCATGGTCAGCCCCGACGACACCACCTTCGAGTACCTCGCGGGCCGGGAGTTCGCCCCCTCGGAACGCTACTGGGACCAGGCGGTCGCGTTCTGGCGCTCGCTGCCGACCGACGACGACGCGGTGTTCGACCGGGAGGAGACCATCGACATGACCGGGGTCGAGCCGCAGGTCACCTGGGGCATCAACCCCGAGCACGCGATCGGCATCGGCGAACGGGTTCCCGACCCCGACCAGGCTCCCCTGAGCAAGCGCGAGAACTACCGGCAGGCCATCGAGTACAGCCGCCTCACGCCGGGCGAGCCGATTCTGGGGACGCCGGTCGACGAGGTGTTCATCGGGTCGTGCGTCGAGAGCCGCATCAGCGACCTGCGCGCGGCCGCGGCCATCGTCGAGGGACGCCGCGTCGCCTCGACCATCGCCTCGGCCTGGGTCGTGCCGGGATCGAACGCGGTCAAGGCCCAGGCCGAGGCGGAGGGCCTGGACCGCATCTTCAAGAACGCGGGGTTCGAGTGGCGCGAGTCGGGCTGCTCGAAGTGCTACGGGTCGAACGGCGACTACGTCGAGCCCGGGCACCGGTGCATTTCGAACTCGAACCGCAACTACATCGGCCGGCAGGGGCGGGAGACGAACACCCTTCTGGCGAGCACGACCACCGTCGCCGCCTCGGCCATCGCCGGCAGCGTCGCCGACGTGCGCACCTTCCTGTAGGACCTGCAGGACGTGCGCACCTTCCTGTAGAGAGGGCTCGAAGCATGGGACAGGACATCCAGCGGGGCGGGCATGCCTTCGACGCGCACGAGGGCCTGGCCGTGCCCTTCATGTTCGACAACGTGAGCACCGACGTGATCGCACCGGCCCTGACCAACCTGACCGAGGGGCTGGACACGCCGGGCGGCGGCGCTCGATCGAACCGGGGCGCCACGGCGTTCGCGAACATCCGCTACAACGCCGACGGATCGCCGCGGCGGGACTTCGTCTTCAATCAGGAAGCGTACCGGACCGCCTCGATCATGGTCGTCGGCAGGAACTACGCCACCGGCAGCTCGCGCGTCACCGGGGTCACCCGGCCGCTCGCGGCCTGGGGCGTCAGGGTCTACATCGGCGAGAGCTTCGGGCCGATCTTCCTGACCAACGCGGTGCAGTACGGGGTGCTGACGGTCGAGCTGCCCCGCGAGACGCTGAACGAGATCGTCGAGTGGGTCGAGTCGCACCACGGCGTCAGGATGAAGGTGGACCTGGAGCGGCAGCTCATCGAGATGCCGGGGCGCGACCCGATCCCGTTCGAGACCGACCCCCGGGTGCGGAACAAGCTGCTGAACGGCCTGCACGACCTCGAGGAGATCGAGCCTCACCTGCCGGCGGCCCGGGCCCTGCGGGAACGCGACGAGCAGGAGCGCCCCTGGATCTACCGGTCGGGCGACCCGCAGCCCTGAGGCAGCAACCGCCGTGCTTCGACCCATGCCCCGGTTCGTGCGGCATACCGGCATCGCGACGCCCTTCCGGCAGCGACCCATGCCCCGGTTCGTGCAGCATACCGGCATCGCGGCGCCCTTCCGGCAGCCCGATCTCGAGAGCGAGCTCATCGCCCCGGTCGGGGCCGATCTCGAGGACCTGCACGCCGTGCACCTGGCCCCGGGCGCCGTGCCTCTCGAGAGCCACCCCCACGACGGGTCGTGGACCGGCCCGCATGCCTTCCACGGCTTCCGGTACCGCCCCGATGGCACCGAGAACCCGGACTTCGTCCTCAACCAGGCGCCCTATCGCCACGCCTCGATCCTGATCGCGGGGCGGAACTTCGGGCAGGGCAGCCAGCAGGCGTTCGCGGTCATTCGGCTCCTGCAGTGCGGCATGCGCGTGATCGTCGCGCCGAGCTTCGGCCCGGTGTTCCATGACGACTGCTTCGACTTCGGTCTCCTCCCGGTGACCCTGGACGAGCCGGTGGTGGCCGGGCTCAGTGACCGGGTCGGGGAGAATCCCGAGGTCGAGGTGACGGCCGACCTGGCGAAGCAGGTCATCGAGCGTCCCGGCATGGCGCCCATCCCCTTCGGGATCGACGCGAGACGGCGCATGAGCCTGCTTCGGGGGGTGGACGCGACGCTCGACGAACGGCTCGACCATCGCGACCGCGCCGAGGCGATGAGAGAGCGGGATCGGCGCCTCCGCCCCTGGCTCTACGATGGTCCCGACCGTCGTGACCGTTGATGTCGACGAACGAGCCTCTCAGGCGCGACCTCCTGGAGATGGCCCGGCTGGACCGCGTCACGCGGGCCGAGCTCGCGGCCTCGGGCGACCTGTTCGACGCCGGCTACGAGCCTCGGATGGCCCGCGTCCACGAACGGAACGCGCAGCGCCTTCGGCGCGTGATCGAAGCCGTCGGATGGCCGGGCACGGACCTCGTCGGCCCTGACGGCGCCGAGGCAGCCTGGACGATACTGCAACACGCGATCGGCGAGCCCGCCCTGCTCCGTCGGGCGTTGCCTCTCCTCGAGACGGCCGCGCGGGAAGGCAGGGCGGATTCTGCCCACGCGGCCATGCTGGAGGACCGGATCCGGTTCTTCGAGGGCCGGCCCCAACGCTACGGGACCCAGCTCGATTGGGATGCCGAGGGGAGCCTCTCTCCCGGCGAGGTGGAAGATGCGCAGCGACTGGCCGAGCGCCGGCTCGCAGTCGGCCTCCCGCCGCTGGAGGAGCAGATCGAGGCGGTGCGCCACCGGGCGGCCTCCGAGGGAGAGCGGCCGCCGGCCGATCACCAGGCGTACTCACGGGCCCGGGACGAATGGGCGGCAAGTGTCGGATGGCGGGCCGGCTGAGGGGCGCCAAGCCCCTCCCGCACCGCGCAGACGATACTCGCGAAAGTCGATGCCCTCGCAGCAGACCCCACTGCTCTCGTCGGTTTCGGCGCGCAGCCTGGCCAGTGACTCTCGGAGCACGTTCGCTGGATTGCCTTGGTCGCGACCGCGTCAGCCGCCGGTCCGTGCCCGCCGTGTCCTCTGTCGGCGGCGGCCTCCCAGTGCTTGCCGTTCCCGGCCGGAACGCGGCAGCCCACTCGGACGTCAACATGAATAGAGACATGAGCAGCACCCGCGCCTGCATCCTCCTCGCCATCTCGACCGCCGCAGCTGCCCCGGCCGCCGCGCAGGACGCCCGGCTCGTGGCCGCCGCCGCGAGCCAGGATCGCGCGGCGGCCCTCGCGCTGATCGCCGGGGGCGCCGACGTCAACGAGGCGCGCGCCGACGGCGCGACCGCGCTCATCTGGGCCGCCCACTGGGACGACCTCGAGCTGGCCCGGCGCCTGCTCTCGGCCGGCGCCGACGTCAACAAGGCCGAGGACCACGGCGTGACGCCGCTGGCGCGCGCGGTCGAGAACACGAGCCTCGCCATGGTCGAGACCCTGATCGCCGCGGGGGCCGACGTCGACGCCGCCCAGGTCAGCGGCCTCGTCCCCCTGATGACCGCGGCCCGGACCGGAGACGCGGACGTGGTCCGGACGCTCCTCGCGCACGGGGCGGACGTCGAGGCCGCCACCACCGAGACCCGGGCCACGGCGCTGATGTGGGCGGTCGCGCAGCCGCATCCCGGGGTGGTGCGAATCCTGCTCGACGCCGGGGCCGACCCCGCGGTCTCGACCGCCAAGGGCTTCACGCCGCTGATGCTCGCGGCGCAGAACGGCGACATAGAGACCGCCCGGGTCCTCATCGCGGCCGGCGCCGACGTCGACGCGCCGAGCGCCGACGGCACCCACGTCCTGCCGTACGCCATCGTCCGCGCCCAGGACGCGTTCGCGCTGTTCCTGCTCGACGAGGGGGCGGACCCGAACGGCTCGATGGGCGGCGTGCGTGCGCTCCACGCGGCTTCGGGCGACGTCGACCTCTGGCTGCGCGACTGGTACATGCGGCACGGCCGGTATCGCCTCTACGCCCCGCTCGGCGGCGAGCTCGACGGCGCCCGCCGGCTGACGCTCGTGAAGGCGTTGCTCGACCGCGGCGCCGCCGTGAACGCGCGGATCACCAGCTCGGCCATGTTCAGCTCCTACGTCGGCTATCCGACGAAGGGCGCGTTCGAGCCCTTCTCCGCCGGGACCGGCGACCTGCGCGGGGCGACGCCGCTGTGGGTCGCGGCCACGGACATGAACGGCTCGGGGCGGGTGTTCAACTACGGCCCCGCCTACACCTCCAGCTCGGCCGAGGTCCTCCACGCGCTGCTGGCGGCGGGGGCCGACCCGCACCTGACGACCGACGACGGCACGACGCCGCTCATGGCCGCGGCCGGCCTCGGCCGGGCCACCTACACCCCGCGCGTGCCGCGCGGCACGCGGTCACCGATGGCCGAGGAGGCGGTGCGGATACTGCTCGAGGCCGGCGCCGACATCGATGCGATGAACGAGGCCGACTTCACCGCGCTGCACGGGGCCGCGTTCCGCGGCCTGAACGAGGTCGTGGAGCAACTCGTCGCGAAGGGCGCCGACATCGACGCCCGCGACTTCCGCGGCCGGACCGCCTACCGGATGGCCGAAGGCTCGAAGCAGTCCTTCCAGTTCCAGAGCTGGCCCGAGACGGCGGCCCTGCTCGCCGAGCTCGGCGCCGACACGAAGATCGGCATCCCCGGCACCGTGCAGGAACGTCTGCGAGACGTCCCCCTCACCGTCACCACCGGCCAGCCCTGACCCGGTGCACTTGCGCAGTTGTTCCGACGATCCGGGACCCTGCCGTCGAGGCGTCAAGGCGGCGCGTCGGCCGCCGCGCGACGCACGCGTCCGGGCAACCGGGGTATACTGGGTCTGCACTGCTTTTCTGAGAACTGCCGTCGGCGTTCTGCCGAGGCCGAAAGCCACAGCCCTCACCAAAGCTGAACACCGTTGGCGGAACGTGTCAGTGCACGTTCCGCCGGTGACCAGTCGGCGCCCCCGCAACCGCCCGAGACGAATCGTGTCGTCACCGGGGCGGCCGGCTCGGCGCCCGGCCTCAAGCCGCGCTGATCGCGGCCGGGAGAAACAACATGTCGACAGGGACTCGGTTCCGGGTGTCTCTCGCCGCGTGGTCAGGGCTGACGATGGCGGTCTGGACCCTGATCGTATCCGGCCAGGCCTCGGTCGGGAGCTGGGCCTGGCTGAACGCCGGGATCCTGGCCCTGGGGCTGACCGTCATCGTGCTGGCCGGGCATCGGCAGCCGGCGCGAGCGATGTCACCGGTGCTGCGCAAGGGAACCGGCGGGGCGAGTCCGCGATGGTCATGAGCCGCGTGACCGCCGCGAAAGAACAGGGCCGCCGGCCGGTGGGGCGCGGACGGTCCGATCCTCGGTACCGCATCTCGTCGTCGCCCTCCCCGGCGCCCCGCGCGGTGACGCGGGCGGCAGGAGGGCCGGGCGCCACCGCCCTCGCCGTCCCGCGTCGCGACGGCGCCGGGCATCGGCTGGTCTCGCGTGCGGCGCGGCCGCCGGATTCGGTCCGGCCGGGACGACGCAAGTCGGCCATCATCTATTGCGAGGCCAACTTCGGCGGCGCCGACGGCAAGACCGCGAACGGGCTGGTCCGCCATTCGGAGCGGTACGAGATCCTGGCGGTCATCGACAGCGAGAAGGCCGGGCTCGATGCTGGCGTGGTGCTCGGCGACGGGCCGAACGACGTTCCCATCCGGCGCGACGTCGCCGAGGCGCTGGCCTTCGCCGGCTGCATGCCGGACTACTTCATCATCGGAATCGCGCCGGCCACGGGCCTGCTCTCGCTACGGCAGCGCCGGGTGGTCCTCGAAGCGATGGCGCTGGGGATGAACGTCGTCAACGGCTTGCACGAGTTCCTGAACGACGATCCGGAGTTCCGCGCGATGGGCGAGGCGCACGACGTGGAGATCGTCGACGTCCGCCGTCCGCGGGCGAAGAAGGACCTGCGAATCTTCAGCGGTCGCCTCGCCGAGGTGACCTGCCTGCGCATCGCGGTGCTGGGGACCGATTGCGCCATCGGCAAACGGACCACGGCGACCATTCTGACCCGCGCCCTGAACGATCGGGGCGTGCGAACGGTGCTGGTCGGGACCGGCCAGACCGGCCTGATCCAGGGGGCCCGCTACGGAGTCGCGCTCGATGCGATACCCTCGCAATTCTGCTCGGGCGAGCTGGAGGCGACGATCGTCGACGCCTTCGAGCGCGAGCGACCCGACGTGATCGTCATCGAAGGCCAGGGCGCGCTCAGTCACCCCGCGTTCTCGACGTCGAGCCTCATCCTAAGGGGCAGCCATCCCGACGGGGTGGTGCTGCAGCACGCACCCGGACGACCCCACCGCTGCGACTACGAGCAGATGGCGATGCCGACCGCCGCCAGCGAGATCAACCTCATCCAGACCTTCTCGGACACGACCGTCATCGGCCTCGCGATCAACCACGAGAACATGACCGGGGCCGACGTCTCCGCCGCCATCGCGGGCTACGAGCGCGAGCTCGGCATCCCCGCCACCGACGCGCTGACCCGGCCGCCCGAGCACCTGGCGGACATGGTCTGCTCGGCATTCCCGCACCTCGAGGAGACGCTGCTCGCCGGCGTGCGATGAGCGCGCCCCGACTCGAGATCGACCTCGACAAGATCCGCCACAATGCGCGCACGCTGGTGGCACGGCTGGCCGGCCGGGGGGTCTCCGTCACCGGCGTCACGAAGGCGACCCTCGGATCGCCGGCCGTCGCCGGCGCCCTGCTGAGCGCCGGCGTGCGGGCGCTGGGCGACTCCCGCATCGAGAACATCGAGGCCATGCGCCGGGCGCGGGTCCCGGCCTCGATGATCCTCCTGCGCACGCCGATGCTCAGCCAGGCGGCCCGTGTCGTCGCCCATGCCGACGTGAGCTTCAACACGGGGATCGACTCGATTCGTGCGCTCTCGTCCGCCGCGCGGGCCACGGGCCGGCGGCACGGCGTCGTGCTCATGGTCGAGCTCGGCGATCTCCGGGAGGGCATCATGCCCGGCGATCTCGAGAGGGTCGCGCGCGAGACGCTGCGCTGCCCGAACATCGTGCTCCGGGGCATCGGCGCCAACCTCGCCTGCCGCAGCGGCGTGTCGCCCGACGCCAGGAACATGTCGGAGCTGTCCGCGCTCGCGGACGCGCTCGATGCGATGCTCGGCCGGCGCGTCGACATCGTGTCCGGAGGCAACTCCGCCAACCTCGCCTGGGCCTTCGACGCGGTGGACACCGGACGGATCAATGACCTGCGCCTGGGGGAATCGATTCTGCTGGGTCGCGAGCCGCTGCGCCGCCGACCGATCGACGGGCTGTACTGCGACGCCATCACGCTCGTGGCCGAGGTGATCGAATCGAACGTCAAGCCGTCGCGGCCCTGGGGCACGATTGCCGAGACCGCGTTCGGCGCGCCGCCGCCGGGCTCGGACCGGGGCGACGTCTCGCAGGTGATATTCGCGCTCGGCCATCAGGACACCGATCCCGGCGGGCTCCACCCGCCGCCGGGCATCGAGCTTCTCGGGGCGAGCAGTGACCATCTCGTCGCGGCCGCCGGCCCCGACCGGCCGGCGGTCGGCGCCGAGGCCCGGTTCCAGCTCGACTACAGCGCCCTGCTCCGGGCCATGACCTCCCCCTTCGTCGCCAGGATCATCCGGACTCCGGCCGCCGTCGGCCCACGCTTCGGGCCCCGGCAGCCCTTGCGGTACTCGGCGCGCCCCAGCCGAGCGGCTACCGCGGGAACCCCGGGGCGGTGGGCGCCGAGGCGCCGAGCGCTTCGCTAGCGGTCAGGAACGTCGATCAGGAATCGGAGGCTTGCCGCCTCGAACTTCACACGGTCGGCTGTCGTTCGTAGCGCTCGACGTTGATTCGGTCTTCACGCTTGCGCGCCTGGACGAGATCGTAGGTGGTCTGTCGGCGCAGCCAGAACTCGGCATTGGACCAGCCCGCCTTCTCCAGTCGGATGGCCATCTCCGGGGAAATGGCCGAGTGGCCGTTCAGAACTCGCGACAGGGTGTGACGGGCGACGCCGAGCACCCTCGCCGCATCGGTCACGTTCAGCCCCAGCGGTTCCAGGCAGTTCCGCCGGACGCTGAGGCCGGGGTGCGGGGGATTGCTCATCGCCATGTTCCGCCTCCCTCTTCAGTGATAGTCGACCAGGTCGGCATCAAGGCAATCTCCAGGGAGGCCTCGCCCACCATGACCTCGCCCGCTTGAACTTCGCCTCAACCGCCCGACCCGTTGTCCCCGCGGACGCGGGCGAGCAGCTCTGGTGCCGTGGCGCACTCGATGATCCAGTCGCCGACCCGCGCGAGGCGATCGGGGTCGGTGACGCCGGCGAGGGCGGCGGCCAGCCCCTCGGCCGCGCCGGCATCGAACTTCCGCGCCGCCTGACGGCAGAGCAGCGCCCGCTCTTCGTGGCGGCCCTGTTCGATGCCCTGGGCGAGGCCCTGTTCGATGCCCTGGGCACGGCCCTGCTCGAGCAATTCACGGGTCCATTCCCGCACGTTCTCTTCCAGCATCGTCTGCGTCTCCTGCAGCTGGGTCAGCGGGTCCCCCTCGCCCGACGGCAGCGGGCCCGCGAACCGCAGCCCCCGGTGCAGCCACGTCACGAACGCCCGGGTCAAGTGGTCGTCCCCCTGCGCCGGCAGAAGGTCGCTCAGCGCCCGCAGCACCTCGCGCAGACCCGCCGCGTCGCGCGTCTTCTCCAGAGCGATGAGCGCCGACACCAGGTTGTCCGCCGGCAGGTCCGCGTCGGCCACACGCGCCCCGTCCAGAAGATAGTATCGCTGCGACGGCTGGTACGGCGCCAGCAGGTCGCTCCCCGCCGCCACGAGGTCCGTCATCTCCACCGGCGCCGTCCACGGCCTGCGGCCGTTGTAGAGGACCACGGGCAGCACCGGCGGCAGGGCCCCGTGGTCACGCAGCACGCCGTCGGCGTCGAGCCGCTGGTAGAACAGCGCCGTGTAGGTCAGCATGCGCAGCGCCATCGCCGGGTCGACGGTGGCCTGAAACTCGAGGAGCAGGACCAGATAGAGCCAGCGGTCGCCGCGGAAGCGAATGCGCCACACGAGATCGCCGTGGCGCTGCTGGAGGTCTTCGCTGACGAAGCTGGCGGGCAGGGGGGCCAGAGTATCGAAGTCGAGGGCGCCGCTCAAGCCGTGGGCGGCGAAGCCGTCGAGCAGGTCGCGGACCATCCGGGGGCGCGAGAACAACAGCTTGTAGGCGGGGTCGTGCATTCCGCTCCCTCTTGGTCCCGAGTCATGCGGTCCGGCGGCTGGCGGCGCGAGCGGTGCCCTCGCCGCGGTAGCGAGAGCGCCCCGGGGATCGGCAGCCGGTCGACGCGGTGCTTCATTAGCAAGAACGGGGCCAACGCGGTACGGCCCGCGCGCACGGGGAACGAGCGGGCGGCGAGCGGCCGACGGCGCAGGAACTGCAACCCTGGGGTGGCGCGGTCATCAAACGCGCTGGGGCGCAGGGGCGGCCGCTGGGACGCAGGTTGACGGCTGAGTCCGCGTACCGCCGCTGTGGGCCGTCACCCCCGTCATCTGCTGGCATACCCTTGACCGCATATGTTCCTGAAGGCGCTGACGGGCCTCACCGCACTGGACGACCCCTCGGAAAGCGACCCGTCCACGCCCTGACGCCCTCTCGTAGCTGCGCAACGACCCTGCCGGCGGGCTGCACCTGGCCGTCTTCGATCTCACGGTTGCCCAGCGCCAGCATCTTGAGCAGAGCCGCGCTCTCCTGCATCCGCTCGTGGCTGTCGGTGCCGGACCCTGCGGGACTGCGGAACTTCACACGCTCGGCTGTCGTTCGTAGCCTCGACGTTGATTCGGTCCTCACGCTTCCGCGCCTAGCCACACCGAGCACCATCGCCGCATCGGTCACGTTCAGACCTCCAGGCAGTTCCGCCGGATGCTGAGCCCGGGGTGCGGGGGATTGCTCATCGCCATGTTTCCGCCTCCCACTTCAGTGATAGGCGACCAGGTCGACATCGTACGCATCGTCGGGAACACGCCTCACCCCGTGGCCGCCAGCGCGGGCAGGGCGCCCCGCATGTAGTTGTCGACATCGGCGATGCCGATGCCCAGCAGCTCGGCCGCCTTCGACTCGCTGATGGCGCCTTCCGCGAGGGCGCGCAGGCAGAGCCGGCCGAACCGGTTCGGAAGCTCGCCGGCCATGGCACCGTCGCTCCTCGTAGGGAGGCGAGCGCCACCCGAGCCGGCCGAACTCGCTGAACAGGGCGCGGTAGGTGGCCGCGCCGACAATGTCCGGGTCGCGGCAACGGTGGGTCAGCGCCTGGATGCTGACGCCGAACACGCGCTTCAGGACGAGGAGCTCGCCCAGGGAGAGAGCGCTGCGGCGCTTGCCGACCTCCAGCCGCAGCGCCTCGGCGGGCATGAGGAACGCCCCGGCGAAGCGGTGCGCCACCCGTTCCGCGTCGAGCCTGCGCGACACGCCGAGCACAATGTGGCCGAACTCGTGGGCGATCGTGAACCGCTGCCGCTCGCCCCAATCCCCGCGTTCACCACGACCACGGGGACGGGTGCCAGCCCCGGCCGGCGCGGCCGGGCGGCGAGGCCGCCCACCGTGTCGAGCGGCAGGGGGAGTATCTTGATCCCCCGTCATGGCAGGGCATTCTCTGTTCTGTAAACCGTCCCCGGGGTCGTCGTCGGCCAACGAGTCAGCGCGGACGGAAGATGGCCGAACTCGGCAGCGGAAGCGAACCTCGACCGGCCGACAGGGTGGCGGGGGAAGCGATGGTCAGCTTGAGCAAGTCGCGCTCAGCCCTGTCGGGGAGAACAACCATGCGTCGCCGAGACGTCATTCGTGTGCTGGGCTGCCTTCGGCGTGGGCACCCTCGCTACCCGCCGCGTTCGCGCCGCCGCGCCGCGCGAGATCCTGCTCGCTCGCATGCACGTCGCCGGAACCGCCTACTACGACGCCGAGGCCGTGGCGGACCGCCTGCGCCTCGGGCAGCGCCTTGCGCTTCGGCGGCAGCCCGGGAATCACTACGACGCCCTCGCCATCAAGGTCCTCGGACCCGAGGGACACACGCTGGGCTACGTGCCCCGCCAGCGCAACGAGATGCCCCCTAGGCTGATCGACGCCGGCAAGCGCCTGTCCGCGCGGGCGGAATCGATCGTGCGGCAAGGCAACTGGCTGAACATCCAGATGTCGCTGCACCTCGACGATGCCTGACGGCCCCGCTAAACTCGACACCCCCTCCCGCTCGATCGCGCGCCGGGTCAGAGGCGACCTCCAGGAGCTTCATCGAAGTTCACCTCGCCCGCGAAGTGGCGCCGCACGACCCCGACCCAGAGCTCCGGTCGACCCAACCCCGGAAGACCCGACGGCACCAAGACAACGCCCACTAGCCGTTCCACGCTCGCCCCGCCGCGACCCGCCCCACGCCCTTCCGCCGCGCGGCGGACTCGGCGATGTGGCGCACTAACGCTTCCTTGCCTACGGTTGATGCGTTCGACAACCGCGGTACCGCCGTCGTCCACCCGCGCCGGCGCCCGCCCCCTTCCACCTTGACCGCCAACCCACGCCTCCCAACCCGAGCCACAACGATGTTACACTAGTCCAATGGGCACCGACCCCACACCACCCCGGCTCCCGCTGTTTGACGACATCGACAGTCGTCCCCCACGCCCAGCCGGCCGCCCACCCACGGCGTTCATCTGTTACGCCCACGAAACGCACGAGCACAACCAACACGTGCAAGACTTCACCAACAAGTTGCGGGCCGATGGCGTTGACTGTGCCGCCGACATATTCGAAGTGTCTCCGCCCGAAGGGTGGGCCCGTTGGATGCTCCGGCGGATCAAGGACTCCGATTTTGTCATCGTTGTATGTACCGCGACACACGCACGACACATCGCCACCGGCCCAGCCTCCAAGAGCGGCCGCGGTGTGCGGTGGGAGGATGACGCCATACTTCAGTGCCTGTACGAAGATGGAGAAAACCGTCGTTTCATCCCCGTGGTGTTTGACAAGCCTGGACTCGACCACATTCCCCAAGCCCTGAAGAGTGCAACCTACTACAACATCAGCACCGACGCCGGCTATACGGCACTCCATCGGGCCCTCACCAATCAACCCCGCGTGGAAAAGCTTCCCCTCGGCCAGTCCACCACGCGACTGCCCGCTCTTGGTTCCGTCGAGTCCCAAGTACTCGCGTTGCTGATCGCGTGTCCAGACCCACTGCCTCTCGAACTCGTTGCTTGTGTGGCGGGTCAAGATGTTGCGCGGCTTTCCACTACCCTTCAACGACTGCGCAGCAAGGGAGTCATCGCGATTGCTGAGACGACGCTTCGACTCGCTACCCGGAACGTGGATGGCATTCGCAATCTCTCCGACGACGAGACGGCTGCAGCATTGAGTGCTGCCCTGGATTTCCTGAAGACACACCCGAAGGCCGAAGGCCGGCCGCAGATGCGGAACGTAGTGACACTCCAAGAGGCGGCTAACATAGAGATCGCGGCGGCCACCGTGTCTCATACATTTAGAACCATTCAATCATTTCTGAAATCCTCGGGCAACAAGCACCTGGTGCTGGAAGTAGCTCGTCGCTCCATGGAGGCGTCAAAGCGGTCCGGCCGGGGCCTGGAGCAAACTAAGGACGAGGCCGTTGCCGCGATTTGTGGTGTCTCGTGGGTCTACCAACGGACCGACCGTCTGGCTAATGCCCTCGCGGAGGCCCAACACAGTCTGAAGCTGGGTGAAGACATCAACTGGCACAAGAACACCGCCTTTTGCTACAAGTGTCTCGGACGTCTGAAACGGATGGAAGCGGAAGCTGCTCAGGAATCCGAGCGACGAGCCGCTTTACTTCAGAATAGTATCTCTCTCCTGAGCAAGGCGATTCAGGAATTCACGACGCTAGAATTGGTCGCCGAGGTGGGGGATTGCTACAGCTTGTTGGCACGCACATATCTCGCGGTCGGTGATCCCGAACGAGCCCGGACGGCCATCAACGAGGCGAACCAGAGGTTGATCGACCCCAACAACAAGGACTATCTAGACCTTCAAATCGTCAAGGGTGACTTAATGTTACGTGTGAGTCGCCGAAGCGCGGAGGGATTCTATTCTGAGGTGATTGCCGCAACCGAGGACGGTGGTTACGACGCACAGAGATCGGAAATCACAGCTCGTGCGTACTTGCATCGTGGTAGAGTCCGACGGATTCTCGGCGACCACGGGGCCCGGGCCGATTTTCTGTCTGCGGCGAAGATCTGGGGTCATCTTGAGGACCCCATGGCTGACACCGCACATTGGGAGATCCAGCAAGCGGCGACGTGGGTAGACAGGGAAGCAAAGGAGTTGTTGGACCGCGAATCCGTCGGCGTCCGGGTCCGCGCAGGGCGAATTGTCGACGATGAGACTGCGCGACGACCGATCGCACGGTCACGTCGACAGAAGCTGCCACGGCATTACCTGCAGGATGTCATCAATCGGGCGAAGAAGCAGTTGGCGGTGGATCAACCGGCATGGTGAAGAGGCACCGGAAGAAGAGCGTCAGTGCGGCGGAGCGGCGCATACGAGCTTTGGTACCTGATGCTCCGACGTTGACGGAGGCGGTGAGGGAGGTGATGGAGGGACTCCTGAGGGGTGTGGTTTGTCCGCCAACCAATCTGACGGATGTTGCGAGCAGGGTCGGTGTGCACGAGATATCGTATGAGAACTTTCCGGGGTCGGGAGAATTGCACAAGGAACGGGGTGGATATCGCATCGTCTGTTCGACAGCTCAACCGCGCAGTCGACAACGGTTTACCATCGCACACGAACTAGCTCACGTGATACTGGAACGCACTGGGAGAAACGCTCCTCGCGTCGGAGACAGTGTGGAGCGGGTTTGCGATATGCTGGCGGCCGAGTGTTTGATGCCTACATCAGTGTTCGAGGCGAGACTTGCGTTGGCCCCGCGACTCCGCGATGTGGCGGAATTGGCACGGATTTTCGAGACTTCTATAACCGCGACGGCGATACGGTGCGCGCAATTGCGGCCGGTCTGTATGTTCGGCGTGACCGGAGGTCGCGTGACCTGGGGTTACAAAGGGATTCGACCGGGGGCGGTAGGGTACTTGTTGGACGAGGTGCGGGACGCGGTGCGGGCGGCCATGGCCGGGAAGCAGCCGGCAGATAGAGTGTATTTCTACGCAGACGGCCATGGAGAGGGCTACCGCCGTTTCGAGTGGATTCGGTCGGGCACGGACAGTGCGGTGTTTATGTTGGTCCGGCAGGAATCTGATGTGCTTGTTGGCGAAACGGGCGGGTTGCCCACGGTCGCTGTTTCGAAGAACACGTCGACATATGGCGTCGCCAGTGCTAGATGGAATGGACCGGCCCCCATAAGGGTTTCTACGCGCGGCAGCTCGAAGCGTTAGTTGGTTAAGCTAATAACGAGGCCGCGGCTGTGACAAGCTGTGGGCGGGCCAACGATACCAGGAACCACGGGGCGGTTCAGGTAGAGGTCGTGGCTCTGTCGGCCTAGCCTCCCCATCTCCACGCGTGGCGGCGCATCGCGCTCGCGCTCGGCGCCCGCGTGGGCTAGCCAGAGCCCGCGCCGGGCTCGTCGCACGTCTCGGTCCGGGGCGGCACCGCCCGTACCGGCAGAGCCTTCCCCCAATCTGGCCTCCGCGACCGCCCGCCGCCGTGAACCGTCACTCTACGCCTCCTGCCGTGCCCGTCGCCACGTCCGAGAGGCTCCGCTCGCGGTCAAGCAAGCCCCGTCGGTGACTGATTCTCGACCCTCATGAATAATGCAGGCTAGGCGCTACGCGCGGTCGCGTCGACCGGGAGTAGCTAAGCTACTTCTATTAGGTGGATTGGGGTCATCCCGTTCGTAGAGTACGGCGATGCCCGTCGATGAACGTGTGAGAGCACGCTGACAACGGACGGAGGAACGAGGCCGCCGGACCGCCGCGCGACGCTTGATCATTGTAGTTGCGGACCGAATCGTGTTGCGACGTACTTGCCAACGTCCGCCCCGTCGGGCCGCACCGTACCAGGACCGCTCCGCACGTAGAGGTCCCCCTCGGCCGCCTTCTCCAGGCCCTTCCACCGCAGGTACACCGGCTCGGGGCTCCGCTGGCAGCTCACCAGGCAGACCGTCTTCCCCTCGACGATCTGCGTCTTCGGATCGATGCACGTCCCGGCGCGGGCGCCGAGGCCGTTGCGGACGGCCTGGGCGAGGTGGCGCAGGAACTTGTCGTCGTTCTCCAGGCGGTCGGGGTCGATGCCGAGCACGGTGCGGTCGTCAGCGACGCCGATCAGGAGGTCGCCGCCCTCGGTGTTGAGGAAAGCGGCGATGGTCTTGAGGGCGGCGTGGGTGACGTGGCGGTCGTCCTTGCGGTCGTCCGCGAGGTTCCAGCGCAGGCTCGACTTGAACTCGAGGGTCTTCGACTCCTGCAGCTTGAGCAGCTCCTCGACGCGGCGGTGGCGGCGGATGTAGTCGTCGAACAGATAGTTCTTGAGGGCCCGGCCGAAGTCGGGGTCGTCGGTGATGCGCTTGTAGAGGTCGAAGTTGGTCTCGACGATCTCCTGAATCTTGTCCTCGACCTTGGGGTCGAAGGTCAGCCGCACGTTCTCGCGCGTGTTCACCCGGGCGCTGGCGTCGAGACCGGCGTCGCCGTCGAGGGCCGAGCGGATCTGCTCGAGGGCGACGCGGTGCTCGGGGCCGAGCTTCAGGCCGAAGCGCTCGTTCAGCACCTCGATGATGCGCGAGAGCGGCTCCGGCTCGTCAATGGCGGCGCCGCCACGCGGCTTGCTCCCGGCAGGGTCGAGCGCGCCGCCCTGCCGTTCGAGCGCGATGCGGCCGCGGCTGGTCTGCTGGATGCGGAACGACTCCATGTCGATGTTCTGCTGGACCTCGCGCGGCAGCTCGTCCCGGTCGGCGGGGAGCAGGCGCCGCAGGTGGCGGGCGAAGACGTAGAGCTTCTCGAGGTCGGCGTCGGCGAACGTCAGCACCTGCGACAGGAAGGCGTACAGGCGCACGTACTCGCCGAGCTGGCCGCGGAAGTCCTGCCCCTCGTCGGCGGCGAGCGCGCCGAAGCGCTGGCGCGGCGGCTCGAGGGCGGCGTAGAGCTTGTCCTGCTTGGCCCTGGGGTCGAAGCAGACCCGCGCGAAGGCCTCGACGTCGCCCGGCGCGAACACGCCGAAGCCGAGCAGCCGGTCCTGGACCTCGTAGAGCAGGTTGGGTTCGGTCGCCTCCGAGAGCAGGGTGGTCTCGTAGTAGGGCTCGAAGGCCTTCCGGATCTCCTCGGCCTCGTTGGCGAAGTCGAGCACCATCACGCCCTGCTTGCCGGGGTGGGTGCGGTTCAGGCGCGACAGGGTCTGGACCGCGTTCACGCCGCCGAGCTTCTTGTCCACGTACATGGTGTGCAGCAGCGGCTGGTCGAATCCGGTCTGGAACTTGCTCGCGACCACCAGGAAGCGGTACTCGGGCTTCTCGAACTCGGCCGCCGTCTGCCGCTCGCCGATGACGCGGTCCTGCCCGGCCGAGTTCATGCCCGACTCGGTGTAGGCAAGGCCGCCGTCCTTCACGGTACCCGAGAAGGCGACGAGGGCCTTCCAGGGGTGGCCCTTCTCGGCAAGGTACGCGTCGAGCGCGAGCCTGGTGCGCACCGCGTGCAGGCGCGAGCGGGTCACGACCATGGCCTTGGCCCGCCCGTCGATGGCGGCGGCGACCTGCGCGGCGAAGTGCTCGACGCAGATGGCGACCTTCTCGCCGATGGCGTGCGGGTGCAGCTCGACGAACGACTTGAGCAGGTACTCGGCCTTGCCCCGGTCGTAGCGCGGGTCGTTCTCGATGGTCTTCAGCAGGCGCCAGTAGGCCTTCCAGGTCGAGTAGCTGCCGAGCACGTCGAGGATGAAGCCCTCCTCGATGGCCTGCCGCATGCTGTAGCGGTGGAACGGCTCGAACTTCCCGTCCTCCCGCTTGCTGCCGAAGAGCTCCAGGGTCTTGGGCTTCGGGGTCGCGGTGAACGCGAACGTCGAGAGGTTGGGCAGGCGCCCGCGGCTGCGGATTTCGTCGAGGACGCGGTCGTCGATCTCCTCCTCCGGGGTCCGGGCGCCGGCCTCCTCCCGCTCGGCCTCGTCCAGGCTCTCGGCCGCGAGCACCGCCTTGAGGCTCTTCGTGCTCTCGCCCGACTGCGACGAGTGCGCCTCGTCCACGATCACCGCGAAGCGCCGGCCGGGCAGCTCGCCGATCTGCTCGGCGATGACCGGGAACTTCTGCAGAGTGGTGACGATGATGGTCCGGCCCGCCTCGAGGGCCTCGAGGAGCTGTCGCGAGGTGTGGTCGATGTTCTCCACCACCCCGAGGGTCTGCTCGAACTGCCGGATGCTGCGCTGCAGCTGGCGGTCGAGGACGCGACGGTCGGTCACCACCACGACCGAGTCGAAGACGCGCCGGTCGCCGCGGTCGTGCAGCACCGAGAGCTGGTGGGCCAGCCACGCGATGGTGAAGCTCTTGCCGCTGCCGGCCGAGTGCTGCACGAGGTAGCGCTCGCCGGCGCCGTGGTCGCGCGCGTGGCGCACGAGCCGGCGCACGCAGTCGAGCTGCTGGTAGCGCGGGAATATCAGGTAACGCGCGCCGGTCTTGCGCCCGCGGTCGTCCTCGGCCTCGACCTCGTGGATGAACTGGCGGACGAGGTCGAGCACGCTGTCGCGGGCCCAGACCTCCTCCCACAGGTAGTCGGTGGGGAAGCCGGCGCGGGTGGGCGGCACCGGCGGGTTGCCCGCGCCGCCGAAGCGGCCCCGGTTGAAGGGCAGGAAGCGGGTCTTCGGGCCGGCGAGGCAGGTGGTCACGAACACCTGCTCGGGGTCGACGGCGAAGTGGGCGAGGCAGCGGGCGTAGCCGAAGAGCGGCTCGCGGGGGTCGCGGTCCTCCTGGTACTGGCGGATGGCGTCCCGCACGTCCTGGCCGTTGAGGGGGTTCTTGAGCTCGGCGGTGAAGATGGGGATGCCGTTGAGGAAGAGGGCGAGGTCGAGGCTCTGCTCGTCGTGCTCGCTGAAGCGGAGCTGCCGCACCACCGCGAAGAGGTTGGCGGCGTGCAGGCGCTGCAGCTCTTCGTTGAGGCCGCTCGCGGGGCGGAAGTATGCGAGCCGGAACTTGCAGCCCGAGTCCTTGACGCCGTTGCGCAGGACGTCGAGGGCGCCGCGGCGGGCGATCTCGCGCGAGAGCCGGGCGAGGAAGCGCGGCTTGACGTCGGCGCCGTGGTGCTGCTCGAGCTTGCCCCACTGCTTGGGCTGCGTGGCCAGGAGGAAGTCGACGACGTCGGTCCGGATCAGGCAGAGCGCGCGGTCGTAGTCGTCCGGCCCGCGGCGATGGTAGCCGCCCGGCGCCGGCTCGTCGCCGAACGTGGGCGGCGATTCTCGCACCGCCGCCACGTCGCCCGGGCATGCGTCGGGGCCACCGCGCAGCAGCACGCATTCGATCGCGGCCTCGAAAGCCCGTTCGGAAATGTCAGGAGTCATGGGACGGTGACGCGCGGTCGTGTCCGCCGACCTGTCAAGCGCGTCATCTCCTCACCAGACTTCGACGTCGAGGCCCGGAACGCGCGCGAATTCACCCCGATTCCGCGTCACCAGAGTCAACCCGCCCGACAGCGCGATAGAGGCAATCATCAGATCGTTTGCGCCTATCGGGCGTCCTTCCCGCCGAAGCTGAGCCCGGATGACGCCGTAGCGTTCGGCCGCCGCATCATCGAAAGACAACGACTTGAACACGCGGCAGAAAGTGTCGACGCGCTGCAGGTTCTCCGCTGCCCGCACGGAGTTGTGCGCCCCGAAGCAGAGCTTGGCCCTGACCACGCTGCAGAGAACGACCGAACCAGGCGGGTGGGCGAGCAGCCGCTGCGCCATCTGCGCATCCGCCCCGTTGATCAACGGGATGCAGATGCTGGTGTCGAGGAGCCGCATCATCGAAGCGGCTCGATGTCCTCGGGCGGCGGATCGTCGGGTTCGACCAGGTCGCCGCCGCCCTGGCGCAGGAGATCGACGAAGCTCTGCGGCCAGTCGGTCGTGACGGCGTCCTGTACCAGCCCGCCGATCCACGCCGACAGGCTGCGGTTCCGGCCGCGCGCCTCCTTGCGCGCGGCATCAATCAGGTCGCCCGGCAGATAGATGGTTACCGGAGGCATATCGCACATACATGCTACCACATATATCGGCCGTGATTGCGTGGGTGACCGTGAAGATCGGCTCCAAGCTCATCGCGGCACGGCCTCCCGCACGTCGACCCTGCCCGTGAACGTCGCGGAGATCACGTTGGCCGCGTGGTGCAGCGCGCTCGATGGCCTCCTCAAACGCGCGTTCGGGAGATGTCAGGAGTCATGGGAGCCCCGAAGTCGAAGCCTCCATGATGTCGCATCGGCCGCAACATGCGATACTACGAATGGTATCATGCGAGCGAAGCACCGGCGGACCCTGCAGAGCATTCGCGCCCGCCCGACGCCGACGGGCATCCGATGGGCGGACATCGTCGCCATGCTGGAAGCGGCCGGTGTAGAGGTCTCCGAACGCTCCGGTTCGAGGGTGCTCCTGAAGAAGGGCGCCGAGCGGATGATCGTGCACCGGCCGCACCCGGCGCCGGAGACGGGACGAGGCGCGGTCCGCGCCATCGCCGCGTTCCTCGAAGCCGCGGGAGTGAAGCCATGATGGAGTACAAGGGCTACGTGGCTGCCGTCGAGTTCGACGACTCCGTCGGCCGTCTTCACGGCCGGGTCGTCAACAGCGGCGCCTATCCCATCGCCACGTTCGAGGCGACCGACGTGGACGGGATTCGGCGCGAGTTCCAGCGGTCGATCGACGAGTATCTCGCGTCGTGCCGCGAAGACGGGGTCGAGCCGAAGAAGCCGTTCTCAGGTACCCTCAACCTGCGGCTCGGCCCCGACCTGCACCAGCGCGCCGCACTCTCGGCCACCGCGCACGGCGTGAGCCTGAACAGCTGGATCAAGCGGGCGGTGGAGGAGAAGGCCTCGCGGTGACGCACGTCTGACCGAGGTCCCGGATGTCCGATGCGTTCAGCGTCGCCACGTTGTGTCCCGCCGGATCATTCGGGATCGTTCCGGCCGTGTTCGCTTGATGTGAAGTCGATAGGATCGTCGCCCTCGCGCGCCGGCAAAACGAGATCGGTGGCATCGTCGCCGACGATGCGACGGATCATCGCGCCGGCCGGCTCCACCTCGACGACGGCGTCGGCCAGGACGCGACGCACGGTTTCTTCAACGGACAGGCCCTCGCGTTGCGCGCGGATCTTCAGCCGCCGAATGACCTCGCCGTCCATGCCGCGTACACTCAAGCTCGCCAATGGTGCCGCTCCTCCCGTTCCCGGAAATGCTTGCACCTGTCAACGAAGCGCTCGCAATCGACAACGTTCAGCAGCGCTCGAGCACGACTGGGTGTCTGGCCGGGCTGGCCGGAGCTGGCCGGGGCCGTTGGCCGCCATTCGCGGTAGACTGGGCTGTCCTCGCTCTTGGTGCCGACCCGAGACGTGACCGCGCGGGCGACGGCCCATGACTGCGGAGCAGCAATGGCACGGAGCGACCTCCTCGTTTCGCTCGTCAAGGCCGGATCGAGCGGCGACACGGCGCGGGCGCGTTCCGTGGCCGAGGCGATCGGAGACCTCTTCGTCGTGCCGGCCTCCCCTGGTCGAGCCGAGGAGAGGCGCCCAAGCCCGCGTGTCATGGTCCAACGTCACACCATGTCATGGTTCAATGTCACAGCTTGTCACAGTTCCGTTGCCCCGGCTCTGCGTGACGCCCGCGCTGATTCCGTACCTGCGTCGCGAGGCGCGACGTGAGTCCTCACGGCATCGCGTCCCGCACGTCAATCTTGCCAGTAACCGTTGCCGAAATAAGGCCGATGCGAAATTCCTTAAGGCAGCCTATCGCGTCCTGAACCTTGGCCATAAGTTTATCGATCTTGGCTGTTTCGCGGTCGATAAAATCACGAATGAGTTGCTGTTCTGTCTCCGGGGGCTTCGGAAGAAACACATTCCGAAACTCCGGAGTTCGAAACCGTGGGGCGCGCTCTCGTACAGCGTTGCAGACAACGAGGATGTACCCGCGCCGCGCCATTAGTCTGAGCGCTGCGGCAAAGTATCGGTTGTCGGTGTCTCTTACGAGCGCCTCGAGGACCAGATACTCCGGTGAGCACTTGCCGGGAGAATCCGAAACTCCTATCGCGCCGGCGAAGGCATCCATTCCCTGTATAACGAGATCTCCCGCGCGGACATGTTGGTAGCCGACTTCTTGAACAGCGAATGTGTAGCCCTCGGCCCGTCGATTCGCCCTGAGCGTGACCTGCCCGTCTCGATACGCCGTCACAACGGCGTCTTCCGCCTGCGGCGGCAGGTTGAGCGCACGATACAGATAGCGCCCTTGGTAGACCTCCCAGTGCGCCGGGATCTCGCCCAGCCACTCGACGCCGGATGCCTTCATGGGGACGTTCGGGTCGAGCCCCTGCGTGACGGCGCGGGTGATGAGGGCGGTGCGTTTCTCCTGAAGCAGCTCGATCAGCCGCTCCTTCCTCGCCACCAGCGCATCGATCTTCGCCGTCTCGCGGTCGAGGAACTCGGCGATGGCGCGTTGCTCGTAGATCGGCGGGATCGCAAAGAGGCTGCCGCGGATGGCGTCCCCGCCCAAGCCGAATCGCGTTATGCCGTTCGCGGCAACGTGGAACTGATCCCGCGCGCCAATCGCAGCGAACTGGCGGGCAAGAAACCGGCCATCGAGGTCCGGCCCAGGTGTGATGTGCGCCAAGTGGTATCCGCACAGCGCATCCGACAGGTCTTCTCCCACGACAGCGGGAACCGCGATGTCGTTCCAGGACTCGGAATCCTTGGTGATCAGCACGTCGCCCATGCGTAGCAGGAATCGCCGCACCTGGTCGGGTGTGGCCGTTGCGTTCATGAAGTCGAGCTCGGCCGTGATGACGTCGTTGTAGTACACGTCGACGTAGTTGCAGAGCTTGACCGGAACTTGACCTTCTTCGGAGTGCTTGTCGACGTTGCTCAACTGCACCGTAGCGACGACCTTGAGCCGCTTCATCTGCCAGTGCGCGGGGACCTCAGTGAGCCAATCGACGCGAGACTCCTTGTACTCGGGGTACCGGCGGAATCGGTGAGGTCGCGCCGCCCCAATCCGGTCGGCCACCTCAGTCACCGCCTCCGCCTCCCGTCCGAGCCTCGACCGCCGGCCGCCACGGCCCGCTGGCGGGCCAGGTCTGCGGGAACGCCGTGCCCTCGATCAGGCTGTCGCAAAGCGGCCCCGGGAAACGGCTCAGCTCGACGCCGGCGTCCGCCAGCCGGGCTGGGCCGTCGGCGCCGGTCGGGATTTGCCGGTGAAGCACGCGCCAGCGCTCTCGGCGGGCGGAATCCTGGTGGTGGGCGAGCAGGAGGGTGAAATCGAGGTCCCGCCGCCGGGCAAGATTGCGAAGGCGGGCGCGCACCGAGGCGGGCACGTCGCGGGGTGGGCGTTTCGGGCTCATGCCAGCAGGGTGTCGAGGACGGGTCGAACCAGCGACAGCGCCCGGCAGGCCTCTGCGGCGCGCAGAATCTCGGAGGGAGTCGTCTTGCGGTCGACGAGGGCTTCGCGGATCGCCTCGAGAGCGACGTCGAGGCCCACGAGGCGCCGGAGGCGGAAACAGTCCACGATTGTGCGGGCGGGGCTGGTGATTCGGCCGGGAACGCCCTCGAAGTCGGCGTCCTCGACGCCGTACCGCAGCGCCGCCCCGGAGAAACGGACGATGCGGATCGGCAGGGACGGGACGCGGGGCGTGCGCGCCTTGTGCGGGATGGCGATCCAGACCTGCGCCGGAAGCTGGGTGCCGATATCGTGTATGTGCAGCGCGGTGAGCAGGCAGATGATGGCGCCCGGCACGCGGGCGGACACGGCGCCATGCGTGTGGTGCTCGGTGATCTCGGCGTCGGCGCGGCGGTAGAGGCCGCGGCCGAGGCGCTCGACGGCGCCTTCGTCCACGAGTCGCCGCAGCGCCCGGGAGTCGACGCCCCGATCGGCGGCGTCGCGGGCGCGGAAGAAGGTCAGGGCGCCGAGGCCCCGCAGGCCGGCCGCGGCGGGCCGCGAGGACGGCACCGAAATGTCGGCAATCGTGTCTATCTGCCAACGATTCGGTTCAGGCATCGCTCGAAAAGCATAGCGCAGCGGGGCCGCTGCCGCAAATCGTCGGCAGATATTTTGGCTTGTATGCAAATCAGGTCGTTCGACTGGTGAGGTCGGGGGGCCGCTTTGCCTTTACCCCCAGGGGACGGCGGTACACACGGTGGGAGCAAGCGCGGGAGCCAATCGCGAGGCGTCCGACGCCCCTCACGGTCGGCCGCCGCTCGTAGCGCTCGACGCTGATGCCGTCTTCACGCTTGCGCGCCTGCACGAGATCGTAGGTGGTCTGCCGCCGCAGCCAGAACTCGGCGTTGGACCAGCCCGCCCTCTCCAGTCGAATCGCCATCTCCGGGGAAATGGCCGCGGGGCGGTTCAGGACCCGCGAGAGGACGTGACGGGCCACCCCCAGCACCCTCGCCGCAGCGATGACGTTCAGCCCGAGCGGGTCGAGACACTTCCGCCAGCGCGATCGCGGCCGCGCGGACCGACGCGCCGACGTTCCTGAGTGGACGTTTCGTCACGACAGAACCGCGGCAACGTAGGGTTCGAGGACCGTGCGGGCCCGGCACACGCTGGCCGCTCGCATGATCTCGTCGACCGAGGCAAGCCGCTGGCGCAGGGTGTCCCGGAGCGCCTCGAGCGCGGTGTCGAGACCGAACTTGTTGCGATATCGGAAACAGTCGACGACCGTGCGGGCCGGCGACGTGATCGAGACCGGCACTCCGAGCATCGGGCGGCGAACGACGCCGTAGGTGAGCATCGCCTTCGAGAACCGGACGACGCGAACCTGCACCGGGGTTCGCGCGGGTCGGCGGGCCTTGCGGTCGATGGCTATCCAGACCTCGTGAGGAGACTCGATCTCGTGAATGCGGAGCGCCGTCATCAGGCAGACGACTGCGTGCGGCACGGCCGCCGCTACCATGGCGACGGTCTCGAGCTCCGATGTCTCGATCTCGGCGAGCCGGTACAGACCCCCACCGAGATCGTCGACGATGCCCGTCGCAACGAGTCGGCGGAGCTGGCGGTACGGGATGCCCAGCGAATCGACGTCTCGTGGCCGGAAGAAGGCCCCGAGCCCGGCTGCCGCTCCAGCCGCGGGCGGCGAAGCCGTCGAGCAGGTCGCGGACCCCGGGGGCGCGAGAACAGCAGCTTGTAGGCAGGGTCGTGCATTCCGCTCCCTCTTGGTCCCGAGTCATGCGGACCCCGGCGGCCGGCGGCGCGTCCGGGGCCCGCGCCGGGGTTGCGAGAACACCTCGGGGTTCGGCCGCTGGGTCGACGCGCTGCTTCAGAAGCAAGAACGGGGCCAACGCGGGACGGCCCGCGTGCACGGGCATCGAGCGGGCGGCGAGCGGGCGACGGCGCAGGAACTGCAACCCTGGGGTGGCGCGAACGTCAACGCCCTGGCGCCAGGAGCGCCCCAGGGATCCACGACGGATGAGTCCGCGGTAACGTCCGCGGCGGGCCGTCATCCCGACATCTCCTGCAGCATGGCCACTATCTCCTTCTCCACCCGCTGGATGTCGGCCTCGATCTCCTCGAGGGGGCGGGGCGGGCGGTACTCGTAGAAGTAGCGGTTGAAGTTGATCTCGTAGCCGACGAGCCCGACCTCGCCGTCCTGGGGGTCGCGGCGCGTCGTGTCGATCCAGGCGTCGGGGACGTGGGGCTTCACCTCGCGCGCGAAGAACGACTCGACGTCGTCGCTGAGCGGCACGTTCTCGGTGTCGCGCAGCTCGGGGTCGGGCTCGGGGCGGCCGTCGCGGTCGCGGCACATCTCGGCCTCGGCGTTGCGCTCGGACAGGGCCGAGAGAATCGCCTTGCGGATGGGGGCGGCGAGCTTCAGCTCTGCGTCCCGGGCGGCGCGCGAGAGCTGGTCGTCGAAGGCCGCGCGGTCGAGGAAGAGCTCGCCGGGCAGGCGGCCGAGCATGGCGCGTATCGCGGCCTGCTGCTTCCGGCCCGCCTCCTCGTCCCTGTCCTTGGCCTCGCCCCGCTTGCGCGACACCGCGAGGTTGGCGAAGGCGCGCTCGTCGTCGAGCCGGGCGATGCGCTCGGGGCTGGCCTGGAAGTCGAGCCGGAGCGGCCGTTCGACGGTGATCTTGCGGAAGCCGAAGTGCGTGGTGGGGTAGACGCGGCTGACGACGGCGTCGCGCTCCTCGCCGTCCCGCTCGACCCGGCGGGTCGCGCCGTCCTCGAAGTCGGCGAGCAGCCGCACGACGTCCTGCTTCCGCTCGAACGGCACCTCGCGCCGCTTGGCGCCGAGGCTCTTGCGCAGCTGGGTCCAGAACGCGGTGGCGTCGACGAGCTGGACCCGGCCACGCCGCGCGGGCCGCTTCCGGTTGGTGAGCACCCAGACGTAGGTGGCGATGCCGGTGTTGTAGAAGAGCTGCTCGGGCAGCGCGATGAGCGCCTCGAGCAGGTCGTTCTCGAGAATCCAGCGGCGAATCTCGCTCTCGCCGCTGCCGGCGTCGCCGGTGAACAGCGGCGAGCCGTTCATGATGATGGCGGCCCGCGAGCCGCCGTCGGCCCGAGGCCGGACGTGCCCCAGCATGTGCAGCAGGAACAGGAGCTGCCCGTCGCTGATGCGGGGCAGGCCCGGCCCGAAGCGGCCGGCCGCGCCGCGGTCGTGCTCGTCGCGCACCGCGTCCTGGTCGCGCTTCCAGTCCTTGCCGTAGGGCGGGTTGGCGATCATGTAGTCGAAGCCGACGCCGGCGTGCCGGTCGTTCGAGAGGGTGCTGCCGAAGACGACGTTCTCGGCGTCTCGGCCGTCGGCCGACTTCATGAAGAGGTCTGACTTGCAGATGGCGAAGGTCTCGGGGTTGACCTCCTGGCCGAACAGGTGGATGTCGGCGCCGGCGTTCACGGCCGGGGCGCAGGGCTCGCCGCCGCGCGTCTCCCCGGCGGTGACGTGCTCTTTGGCGATGGTGAGCATGCCGCCTGAGCCGCAGCACGGGTCGTAGACGCTGCGCACCACGCCCTTCGTCCGCAGCCGCCGCCGGTCGCCGGCCAGCAGCAGGTCGACCATGAGGTGAACGACGTCGCGCGGCGTGAAGTGCTCGCCGGGGTTCTCGTTCAGCGCCTCGTTGAACTTCCGGATGAGCTCTTCGAAGATGGTGCCCATCGTGGCGTTGTCGACCGCGTCGGGGTGCAGGTCGACCTTGGGGTCGCCGAAGCGCTGCACGACCTGGAACAGGAGCCCCGCCTCGTCGAGCTTCGAGATGGTGTTGTCGAAGTCGAACATCTCGAGCACCTCGCGCATGTTGGGGCTGAACCCGGCGATGTAGTTGCGCAGGTTCTGCGCGACGTGGGGGGCGTCGGCGAGCAGCCTCTCGAAGTCGTAGCGCGACGTGTTGTAGAAGGCGAACCCCGAGGCCCGCCGGAGCTGCGGGTCGAGGTTGTCGAGCCTGCCCTTGAACCGGGCCTGGGCGGCCAGGACCTTCCGCTTGGTGGGGGCCAGCACGCAGTCGAGCCGGCGCAGCACGGTGAGGGGCAGGATGACGTCCTGGTACTTGCCGCGCTTGAAGGTGTCGCGGATGAGGTCGGCCACCCCCCAGATGAAGCTGACGATCTGGCTGTGGTTCATGTCTCGTCCGGGCCGGGCGCGCCGATTCGGCCTTCAGCAGGTCGACGGACGGTGCGACGGATGACGCCTCGAAGCTGCACAACGACCTGGCCGGCGGGCTGCACCTGCCCGGCTTCGATCTGACGGTCGCCCAGCGCCAGCATCTCGAGCAGAGCCACGCTCTCCCGCATCCGGTCGTGGCTGTCGGCGCTGGGCCCTGCGGGACGGCGGCGCGCCATCAGCCCGACATCTCCTGCAGCATGGCCACGAGCTCCCTCGTCATGACCGCCTCCGGACAGTGACCGACACGAACGCGTCCTGAACGTCGAACTCGGGAGGTGGATTGCCGTTCTCGGTCAGCGCCCTGCGCGCGGTCTCGATGCCGATTCCGAACCGTTGCATGAAGCCCATGTTCTTCATCGCTTCCGCGATGGTGGGGTTGCGGTACGAGGTCGCGCCCTGCCCGAAGTTGTCGCGTCCGACTTCTCCGAACGCCGACCCGGGGCTCACGATCTCCACACGGTCGGCGAACCAGGAAATCCTCACCGGCGTATTCGAGTTTTCGTAGTTCCGGTGAATGGCCGCGTTACGAAGGAGCTCGCGGAGGGCCTCGTACGGATAGCTTCGCTGCTCGACGTGTCGTTCTCCCCGCGTGTCGAGTGCGTGGGAAATGTTCAATCTCAGCAGGCGGTCGGCATCGTGCAACTGCTGGGGCAGCGGCCCGGACAGCTCGGCATGGTCCACGATTCCGTCCGTGACGGCGATCCCGTCGTAGCGGACGAACTGCAAGTATGCCCCGGGAAACCAGTAGCGCGGGTCCTTGCCCAGCACGAGGATCGCCGTCACCGTCGGCGCCCCGTTCCGGGCCACGAGACGCAGCGCCCTCAACTGTTCCCCCCTGTCGCGCCGGTTCTCCGCCAGCGCCTCGGGAGACACCGCGCAGGGCAGGTAGTCGCTCTCGAACGCCCGCATGTCCAGGTCGGTCTCCACCGTCGCCCCGGTGACGCCCTGCATGTCGTAGGGGACATTCCCCCAACGACGTTTCTCGGTGAGACGGCGTTCCTCTTCGGCCGTGGCCTGCCCTCGCCGGGGGCCGATGCGAATCCAGCAGCGGCCATCCACCTTCATTGGCGGGTTGTCCGAGGGCTCTACCTGGACCACGGCAACGTCGCAGTCACGCAGACGCTTCTTCGCCACTTCCATGAACGGGAATGGCAGGATCTTTCCGTCGGTCCGCAGCCCACCGAGCGTCTTCAGCAAGCCATCGTCGATGGTCGAGCCGGCACAGCGTCCGTCGTCCTCCAGTCCGATAAAGAGAAGCCCGGGTTCTCCGTTCCCCGGGAGGTCGTTGGCGAACGCGCAGATCGCTTGCCTGAACTTGTCGAGATCGGTGGTGGACGCGGTGAATTCCACTCGGTCGCTCTCACTGCTCTCGCTCCGCTCGATCAGTTCCGGGTCGCCCAGCAAGCCCTTCCCCTTATCCGCTCAGGTGCCGCCCCCGAGTCTCGTTCGATTGCGTGCCGCATGCTGCCCTCGGATGAAGAGCAGCTGCGGCTCCTGACGAATCGTCGTCTCTTGCCATGTCAGACCCGCGGGAGCCGGTAGACCCGCAACGCGGTGTCGTGGAACATCGCCGCCCGCTCGTCGGCCGAGAACCCCCGCGTCAGCTTCTTGAACTGGTTCCAGAGCACGGTGTACGAGCAAGACAGCTTGTCGACCGGGAAGTTGCTCTCGAACATGCAGCGCCGCGGCCCGAACGCCTCGATGATGTGACGATACCAGTCGCCGTTGGCCTCGAGCAGCTCGTCCGAGGTCGGCGGTCGGTCGCGCTCGTGCCAGCCGTAGCCGTTCACGACCATCTGGATCCCGCCCACCTTCGCCACCACGTTCGGACGTCGCGCCAGCTCGGTCACGGCCGGCTTCCAGACCTCGAAGACCTCGTCGCGGCGTCCGGCGTAGGGCCCGATGCCGATGGGCCCGCCGAGGTGGTTGAAGATGATGATCGTGTCGGGGAACGCGTCCGCGAGGTCGGCCAGATCGGCGATGTGGGTGTGATAGATCCAGCCCTCGAACGTGAGCCCGTAGGGGCGCAGGTGCGCGTAGCCGCGACGGAACTCGGGATCGAGGAGCAGATGCTCGGGCCCGGTCGGACGCCGCGCCACGACGGGCGGCTCCGCCCAGGCGGCCCGATGGCGGACGCCCCGGAAGCGCTGCGGGCTGGCCGCGACCTGCGCCTCGAGCACCGGCGCCACGCGGTCACCGAGGCGCAGGTTCGCCGACCCCACGATGCCGGTCGCTACCCGGGTCTCGCCGTACTGGCCGCTCGCGCTCATGGCGGCGACGCCCTGCACGAACTCCGTCTCGCCCACGACACGCAGCTCCTCGGGACCGTCCGCCCGATACATCGAGGAGCACTCGACGAAGACGGTCTGACGGACGTTGTGCGTGTTCGTGTCCTCGAGCAGCTCGTCCAGCAGGTAGCGGTTGCCCGGGCGTTCCCACAGATGGTGGTGCGGGTCGATGATGGGCAGCTCCGGCTCGAGCACCGCCTCGTCGGTCAACGCCAGCCAGTCGGCGCGAGGACCGCTCGGCGCCGCGGTGCGCTGGTTCTGGGCACGAGCGCGCATCGAGCCGGGCAGACCAGCCGTTGCCGCCGCGGCCCCGAGGGCCCCCGCCGCCGCTCGACCGAAGAACGTCCGTCGCGTGAAGTCATCCATGGTCGTCACTCCTTGCTCCTTGCGAGCACCTCGCCGTCACTCCGACAGCCTTCTCCCAGATCGATGAGCGCCGACACCAAGTTGTCCGCCGGCAGATCCGCGTCGGCCACACGCGCCCTGTCCAGAAGATAGTATCGCTGCGACGGCTGGTACGGTGCCAGCAGGTCGCTCCTCGCCGCCACGAGGCCTGTCATCTCGACCGGCGCCGTCCACGGACCGGCGGCTGTTGCAGAGGACGACGAGCAGCACCGGCGGCAGGGCTGGACCCGACGAGCCCGCGCCAGCCAAGGCCGCCGCCGAGAACCTGTTGGATACCACGCACTTGACACACACGCACCCATTGGATAATTTGGCAGGGTGTTCGAGGTCGTGTACAGCGCGCAAGCCCGACGTCGGCTGCGCCGCATGCCGGCGAACACGGCGCAGACGATAGTCGCGAAGATCGACGCCCTCGCGGCGGACCCCCCGGCGCCGAACCCGAACGCGGCGGCCCTGAAGGGCGGGCCGGGCTTTCGCCTCCGCGTCGGCGACTGGCGCGTGCTGTACGTCGTCGAGTCCCCCGAGAAGTTGCTGCGCGTGGCCGCGATACTGTCACGCGGGGAGGCGTACCGATGACCACCACGCCGCAGACCCTGACCCTCGCTGGCGAGGACTACGTCGTGATCCCCCGCGACGAGTACGAGCGCCTGCGCGCCGCAGCCGATGAAGACGCCGCCGACGTCGCCGCCATCCGGCGCGTCCTCGACGACCCCGACGAGACCTGGGCGCCGGCAGAGCTCGTGCGCCGCATTGTCGAAGGGGAACACCCCGTGCGCGTCTGGCGCACGCACCGCGGCATGACCGCCCGCTCGCTGGCCGCCGCCGCGGCCATCCCGAGCTCCTACCTCTCCGCCATCGAGCGCGGCGTGAAGCCCGGATCGGTGAAGGCGCTCAAGAGTCTCGCCACCGCTCTCGACGTGCCGCTCGACGATCTCGTGTGACCGCCGACCGCGGGCCGCTTCCCGTTCGTGAGCACCCAGACGCAGGTGGCGATGCCGGTATTGCCTGGGCCTCAACCACCCGACCCGTTGTCGTCGCGGACGCGGGCCAGCAGCTCTGACGCCGTGGCGCACTCGATGATCCAGTCGCCGACCCGCGCGAGGCGGTCGGGGTCGGTGACGCCGGCGAGGGCGGCGGCCAGCCCCTCGGCGGCGTCAGCATCGAACTTCCGCGCCACCTGACGGCAGAGCAGCGCCCGCTCTTCGTGGCGGCCCTGTTCGATGCCCTGCTCGATGCCCTGGGCGCGGCCCTGCTCGAGCAATTCACGGGTCCATTCCCGCACGTTCTCTTCCAGCATCGTCTGCGTCTCCTGCAGCGCCATCGCCCGGTCGACGGTGGCCTGGAACTCGAGGAGCAGGACCAGATAGAGCCAGCGGTCGTCGCGGAAGCGAATGCGCCACACGAGATCGCCGTGGCGTTGCTGGAGGTCCTCGCTGACGAAGCTGGCAGGCAGGGGGACCAAGGTATCGAAGACGACGTTGGTGCTTGCGGCCCTCGGTGATCCCCGGCGTAGAGCGCCACGACCGTCAATTTTACGGATCGGTGACAGTACCGACACAACGCCGCGGTATCGTCGACGCTGTCATGCCACCGTGCTGCAGCCGTGCGCCCGGACATCGGGAGTCGACCGTGAACCGATTCCTCAAGACCGCGTTCTTCGTGGTGCCGGCCCTGTTGCTGCTCGCGTTCGTGTTCGAGGGCCTGGGCGTGCTCGTCTACCTGCCGAGCTTCGCCTATCACGGCGTCAACCTGCAGGCGTTCGTCTTCCGGCGTACGGATGCCGCGTCGTGCGCGGTCCGCTCTGTCGGTCTCCGGTCGCTGGCGTTGACCACTGGGGCTGGGCCCCGTGGCGGGCGTTGGGGATCGTGCTCAACGTGGCCGTGTTCTACGTGGTCAAGGCGACGATGGAGTACAGCAAGAGCCCGCGGACGCCCGCGCAGCGCGGCGTGGGGTTCGTGTGCAACCTGTTCCGCCGCCTCAACGTCGTCAGCCCCGCCGCACCGGTGGTCGTCGTCCTCGCGGTGCTCGCGCTGGCCGTCAAGATGGTCGCGGCGCCCCTTGCCGGACTCTTCTGAGTCACTCCCGCGTGCCCGCCACCGGCTTGCGGCCGACGAAGCGGTAGAACGGCGCACGGAACGGCAGGTACGGCAGCCGCGTCCGCCCCTCGACGAGCCCGAGCGTCGCGAAGCGCCATTCGAGCGCCGGGAGGTGATCCGGCGAGACGTGGACGCCGTCGGCGCCGAACCAAATCGGCCAGAGGGTGCGCGGCCCCCAGCCGTGGCGTGTGCGCCCGGCCGCCGGGTGCCGGCGCGACACGTAGAAGTCGACGACCCCGATGACGCCGCCGGGGCGCAGCATCGCCCAGGCGCTGTCCACCGCCCGGAACCAGTCCGGGATCATCGTGAGGGCGTAGGAGAGCGTGACCGCGTCGGCGGCTCCCGAGGCGGGTCGCCACGTGGTCGCGTCCGCGCGGACGGTCTCGACGTTCGACCACCCGCGTTCCCGGACTCGCCGCCGGGTGACCGCCAGCAGCGCGTCCGACAGGTCGACGACGTGGACCCGTCGGAGCCGGTTCAACTCTGCTGCCGCCATTTCCAGGGACGCGCCGGTCCCGCCGCCGAGATCGACCCAGGTCCCGCCGTCCGGCGTTCGCGCCAGCACGTCCCGCAGCAGCGACGCGCGGCCCGGGAGCAGGCGCGCCCGGAAGGCGTCGTAGTCTTCCGCCTGCCCGGCGTAGAAGCTGTCGAGCCGCCCCGCGTGGTCGGTGCCGCGCACCGGCTTGAGCGCCAGGTGATAGAGGACCCTGAGGTCCGACAGGAACGTCATCGAGGCTGCTCCCGGGACGCGAGTCAGGCCGCCGCCGTCACGTCGGCGATGGCGAAGCTGCCGTAGGTGTGCACGCGGTCGCGGGCGTGCAGGTCGGCCGCCAGCTCGCGATGGTAGAAGAGGAAGTCCTGCAACGGCCGCCGGAGCCCGCGGTGCTCTACGGCGACGCGATCCAGGAAGTCCGTGCGCAGGCCGCCGCTGCGCCAGATCGCGCGCGCTCCCGCCGCCGCCCTCGCGAGGATGGCCTGCCACTCGCCGACCAGGGCCGGGAAGTGGCGGTCCGACAGCCAGTCCATGTGGTCCAGCAGCACGTACCGAGAGATGCGCACCTCGTTCGTCTCCAGGAAGTGCTGCACGGAGTCGGTGTGCACGCTGATGCGGTCCGCGAGGCCTGCCTTGAGCCGCTCGAAGTTGACCGGCTTGAGGTACTCGGGGCAGCACTCGGGCGTGTAGCGGCCACTCAGGTACACCCGCCAGAAGTAGTTGTCCGACAGCGGCAGGCGCCCGAACACCGCATCCAGGCAGTCCTGCGCGAACGCCACGATCCCGCCATCGTAATGGCTCTCGACCTGCCGGCGCTGCGCCTTCGGCACGCCGACCATCGACAGCGTCGCGTGACGGTCGATGGCGAACCGCATGGCCCGGCTCCAGAAGCGTTCCCGCAGGCGGCTCTCCCAGATCTCGCGTTGCAGCTCCAGGGTGGGCGCCTCGAGCATCGCGTCGACATGCGGCCGCACGCCGATGACATGGTTGACGTACACGTTGACCGCCTGGGCGAACAGGCCCGCGGCCCCGCGGAAGAAGAACGACCGGTGCGGATTGGAGAAGAAGCCGATCCAGCGGTCCCAGTACCGCTGCGACCAGGGGCTCAGGTCGGCGCGCAGCAGGTCACGATACGCCTCGCGCGCTTCCGGGAGGCAACCGCGGCCGAACATGCCGAAGAAGCGGTCGAAGTCGAGGTGGCGTATCCCGGCCAGCTTCAGCTCGAGCAGCGCGCTCTGGCGCGGGTTCAGGTCCACCGCGTGGATGTGCCGCGGTCCCGTCAGCGCGTAGTCGAGCACGTTGCACCCGGCGGACGTGACGGCGAGCAGCGTGTCGTCGCGGCCCAGCTCCAGGGCGGCGCGGTCGAGTCGCGGGTCCTCCCAGCAGGTGTTGTAGACGAGATTGTGGCCATGCACGAGCTCGAACAGCCGGCGATCGAGCCAGTCGTTCAGCGACACCCGCAACACTCCCGCCATGGCGGCCCGGTTCCCATGGCCGGCAAGGATGCGGCATGCGTGTGTCGAGCCGGTGACGGTTCGGTGAATTGTCCGTAAACACCGGCCGCGTTTACCTGTCGTTAGCGAATCGGTCACGGCTTCGTCAAACCGAGGCGCGACACTCGGGACGTGGCCGGTACGTCGGGCGCTGCCCACCGGGTTCGACGCGGATGGCCTGCGATGTCCCCACGTTTCCCGTCCGGCGAACGTGCAGCCCGACACCCGCGGTCATCGAAAGGAGCGCTATGAGAGCCGATCTGCATGTCCACACCAGGTACTCGGGACTTTCGACGCTGCCGGGCCTCAGCCGCGTGTTGCGCGAGTCGTACAACACGCCGGAGCAGGTCTACCGTCTTGCCAAGGCGCGCGGCATGGACCTGGTGGCAATCACCGATCACGACGCCATCGGCGGCGCCCTCGTGCTCGGTGACCGCGACGACGTCATCGTCGGTTGCGAGGTGACGGCCGAGTTCCCCGACGAGCCGTTCTGCGTCCACCTCAACGTGCTCGACATCACGGAGACGCAGCACGACGAGATCCAGCGCCGCCGGCGCGACGTACGCGACCTGCTGCCGTACCTGCGCGCGCAGGGGATATTCACCTCCCTGAACCACGTCGCCTCCGGGTGGAACGGACCCATCACGGGCTCGCACGTGACCGCGCTGCTGCCGTGGGTGGACGCCCTGGAGATCCGCAACGGCTCCCGGCTCGCCGGCCAGAACCGGACGGCGGCGAGTCTGGCTGCCGCCCACGGCAAAGTCGCGGCGGCGGGCAGCGACGCCCACACGCCGTACGCGATCGGCAGGACCTGGGTCGAGGCGCCTGCCGCCGCGACGCGCGACGAGTTCATGCGTGAGTTGCGTGCAGGGCGCGCGCGGGTCGGCGGCGAGCACGGCGGCTACTTCCGGCTGGCCAACGACATCGTGCGTGCAGCGGCCGGCTTCTACAGCGATCGGTTCCGGATGCTCGTCCAGCGGCCCTGGTGCTGGGATTGCCACGCACTCTGGTGGTGCGGGCTCGCCGCCATGCCGGTGGTCGCCATCCCGCTGCTGCTGGCCGTCGCGCACTTCGTGCAGGAGGCGCGGTTCAACCGGGAATTGCTCTTCGACCTGGTCGCGCAGCCCGCGTCCGCCGCGGTCCGCCTGCCGGAGGCGGCCTGATCTCGTGTGACCGCCCGCGGGCCGCTGCCGTTCGTGAGCACCCAGACGCAGTGGCGATGCCGGTATTGCCTGGGCCTCAACCGCCCGACCCGTTGTCGCCGCGGACGCGGGCGAGCAGCTCTGACGCGGTGGCGCACTCGATGATCCAGTCGCCGACCCGCGCGAGGCGGTCGGGGTCGGTGACGCCGGCCAGGGCGGCGGCCAGCCCCTCGGCGGCGCCGGCATCGAACTTTCGCGCCGCCAGACGGCAGAGCAGCGCCCGCTCCTCGTGGCGGCCCTGCTCGATGCCCTGGGCGCGGCCCTGCTCGATGCCCTGGGCGCGGCCCTGCTCGATGCCCTGGGCGCGGCCCTGCTCAAGCAGTTCACGGGTCCATTCCCGCACGTTCTCTTCCAGCATCGTCTGCGTCTCCTGCAACCGGGTCAGCGGGTCCCCCTCGCCCGACGGCAGCGAGCCCGCGAACCGCAGCCCCTGGTGCAGCCACGTCACGAACGCCTGGGTCAAGTGGTCGTCCCCCTGCGCCCGCAGAAGGTCGCTCAGCGCCCGCAGCACCTCGCGCAGACGCGCCGGGTCGCGCGTCTTCTCCAGTTCGATGACCGCCGACACCAGGTTGTCCGCCGGCAGGTCCGCGTCGGCCACTCGCGCCCCGTCCAGAAGATAGTATCGCTGCGACGGCTGGTACGGCGCGAGCAGGTCGCTCCCCGCCGCCACGAGGTCCGTCATCTCGACCGGCGCCGTCCACGGCCTGCGGCCGTTGTAGAGGACGACAGGCAACACCGGCGGCAGGGCCCCGTGGTCACGCAGCACGCCGTCGGCGTCCAACCGCTGGTAGAGCAGCGCGGTGTAGGTCAGCATGCGCAGCGCCATCGCCGGGTCGACGGTGGCCTGAAACTCGAGGAGCAGGACCAGATAGAGCCAGCGGTCGTCGCGAAAGCGAATGCATGTCAGGCCGCGGGGGAGTCAGACCTTGGGGGAGGAGCCGTCGGGCAGCTTCCCTCGATCTCGGCATCCAGCTTGTTGGCGATCGTGAGCGCCGAATCGGCCGTGAGCAGGCTACGTCCTGACAATGTATGTACCGAGGATCCGCCGCTGCTCGGCAGCGTCCGGCCCCGGATGCTGCTCACTCAGGAGCACGTCGAAGGTCTCGAGAATCTCCGCCACGAGGGCCTGCAAGGCATCGTTGCTGTCGCTGCCCGACATCGCGATGTTCGCTTCTCGGAACCACGCCTGGAAGTCTCCGATCTCGACTCTCCTGATCTCTACGGGAATCGGCTGCAGGATGCGGTAGCCGGCTTCACCCAGATCGTCGATGCAGACGCGCTCGACGTGAGGCGAAGGCTCGTCGGCCGGCGCCTGAGCAACCACATCCGGTGGCGGCCGCGACTCGTGGAAGAAGTCCACCATGATGTCACCCCCGAGGTGTTGCCGTGAGGGGGCGTTGGTCGTCGTCGTCCTTGCCGCGGATGCCGATGGGCGGTCGACCTCCGCTTCGCAGTCTGGATCGTACAACCGCGGCCGCGTTCGCTACATCGTTCGACGCCGATGCCGCGCCGCCGACGGGTCCGTACCACCGGCGCCTCAACCGCCCGACCCGTCGTCGCCGCGGACGCGGGCGATCAGCTCTGACGCCGTGGCGCACTCGATGATCCAGTCGCCGACCCGCGCGAGGCGGTCGGGGTCGGTGACGTCGGCGAGGGCGGCGACCAGCCCCTCGGCGGCGCCGTCATCGAACTTCCGCGCCGCCTGACGGCAGAGCAGCGCCCGCTCCTCGTGGCGGCCCTGCTCGATGCCCTGGGCGCGGCCCTCTTCGACGCCCTGCGCGCGGCCCTGCTCGATGCCCTGGGCGCGGCCTTGCTCGAGCAGTTCACGGGTCCATTCCCGCACGTTCTCTTCCAGCATCGTCTGCGTCTCCTGCAACTGGGTCAGCGGGTCCCCCTCGCCCGACGGCAGCGGGCCCGCGAACCGCAGCCCCTGGTGCAGCCACGTCACGAACGCCTGGGTCAAGTGGTCGTCCCCGTGCGCCCGCAGAAGGTCGCTCAGCGCCCGCAGCACCTCGCGCAGACGCGCCCCGTCGCGCGTCTTCTCCAGAGCGATGAGCGCCGACACCAAGTTGTCCGCCGGCAGGTCCGCGTCCGCCACACGCGCCCCGTCCAGAAGATAGTATCGCTGCGACGGCTGGTACGGCGCCAGCACGTCGCTTCCCGCCGCCACGAGGTCCGTCATCTCGACCGGCGCCGTCCACGGCCGGCGGCCGTTGTAGAGGACGACGGGCAGCACCGGCGGCAGGGCCCCGTGGTCACGCAGCACGCCGTCGGCGTCCAGCCGCTGGTAGAGCAGTGCCGTGTAGGTCAGCATGCGCAGCGCCATCGCCGGGTCGACGGTGGCCTGAAACTCGAGGAGCAGGACCAGGTAGAGCCAGCGGTCGTCGCGGAAGCGAATGCGCCACACGAGATCGCCGTGGCGCTGCTGCAGGTCTTCGCTGACGAAGCTGGCGGGCAGGGGGGCGAGGGTATCGAAGTCGAGGGCGCCGCTCCAGCCGCGGGCGGCGAAGCCGTCGAGCAGGTCGCGGACCATCCGAGGGCGCGCGAACAGCAGCTTGTAGGCGGGGTCGTGCATTCCGCTCCTTCTTGATCCCGAGTCATGCGGACCGGCGGCGTGCGGCGGCTCACTCCGGGGTTGTGAAAGCGCCCCGGGATTCGGCAGCCGGTCGACGCGGTGGCTTCAGAAGCAAGAACGGGGCCAACGCGGGACGGCCCGCGTGCACGGGGAACGAGCGGGGGCGAGCGGCCGACGGCGCAGGAACTGCAACCCTGGGGTGGCGCGGACGTCCACGCGATTGGGCCCCGAGGCGGCCCGGGGGATGCACGTTGACGGTTGAGCCCGCGGTACGGCCGCGGCGGATCGACCCTTGGGGTCGCCGAACCGCTTGCATCCCGGCTCGCCTCCGACGGCGCCTCCGTCGCCGGCCAGCCGCGGTCGACTTCCCGCAGCCGCTCGCCGAGCGACAGTAGCGGGTAGCTGCCGACATGCCCTTGACGGCATATGTTTCCGGAGGCATATTATAGCGTGGCCTGGGAAGTCGTCTTCCATCCGGACTTCGATCCGGAGTTCGACGCCCTGGCGCCCGTGGTGCAGGACGAATTGCTCGCGCAAGCGAAGCTCCTCGAGGCGTTCGGGCCGACGCTGGGCCGGCCGCGAGCCGACACCCTCAAGGGGTCGGGCCACGCCAACATGAAGGAGCTTCGCTTCACCGCCGACGGCGGGGTCTGGCGGGTCGCCTTCGCCTTCGACCCCGAGCGCAAGGCCATCCTGCTGGTCGCCGCGGACAAGTCGGGGGTCGCCGAGCGACGGCTCTACCGACGACTGATCGGCAAGGCCGACGAGCGCTTCGATCGGCACCTCGATCGCCTGAAGGCCGCGAGGAGGACGAGATGAGCACCTTGACGGAGAGAATGGCCCAGTTGCCTCCGCCGCGCCGGAAGAGGGTCGACGAACGCGCCCGGGCGTTGATTGCCGAGGAGATGTCGCTACGGGACCTGCGCAGAGCGCGGAAGCAGACGCAGGTGCGCGTCGCCGAGAAGCTCCGGATCAATCAGGAGAACGTGTCTCGTCTCGAACAGCGGAGCGATCTGCTGATCTCCACCCTCCGCGGCTACGTCGCGGCCATGGGCGGCAAGCTGAGCCTCGTGGTGGAGTTCCCCGACCGGCCACCAGTGGCGCTGAAGGGCCTCACTGCCCTGGACGACCCATCGGAAAGCGACCCGCCCGCGCCCTGACGCCCTCTCGCCGAGTGGACGGCAAACCAGCGGTCGTCGCGGAAGCGAAAGCGCCACACGCGAATCGTCAGGAACGCCGATCAGCAATCGGAGGCTTGCCGCCTCGGAGTTGCACGCGCTCGGCTGTCGTTCGCAGCGCTCGACGGCCTGCGGGCCGTCGCCAATGAGGACGCCGACGACGTCGCCGCCATCCGGCGCGTCCTCGACGACCCCGACGAGACCTGGGCGCCGGCAGAGCTCGTGCGCCGCATTGTCGAAGGGGAACACCCCGTGCGCGTCTGGCGCACGCACCGCGGCATGACCGCCCGCTCGCTGGCCGCCGCCGCGGGCATCCCGAGCTCCTACCTCTCCGCCATCGAGCGCGGCGTCAAGCCCGGATCGGTGAAGGCGCTCAAGAGTCTCGCCACCGCTCTCGACGTGCCGCTCGACGATCTCGTGTGACCGCCGCCCGCGCGCCGCTTCCCGTTCGTGAGCACCCAGCCGCAGGTGGCGATGCCGGTATTGCCTGGGCCTCAACCGCCCGACCCGTTGTCGCCGCGGACGCGGGCGAGCAGCTCTGACGCGCTGGCGCACTCGATGATCCAGTCGCCGACCCGCGCGAGGCGGTCGGGGTCGGTGACGCCGGCGAGGGCGGCGGCCAGCCCCTCGGCGGCGCCGTCATCGAACTTCCGCGCCGCCTGACGGCAGAGCAGCGCCCGCTCTTCGTGGCGGCCCTGCTCGATGCCCTGGGCGCGGCCCTGCTCGATGCCCTGGGCGCGGCCCTGCTCGATGCCCTGGGCGCGGCCCTGTTCGAGCAATTCACGGGTCCATTCCCGCACGTTCTCTTCCAGCATCGTCTGCGTCTCCTGCAACTGGGTCAGCGGGTCCCCCTCACCCGCCGGCAGCGGGCCCGCGAACCGCAGCCCCTGGCGGAGCCACGTCACGAACGCCTGGGTCAAGTGGTCGTCCCCTTGCGCCCGCAGAAGGTCGCTCAGCGCCTGCAGCACCTCGCGCAGACGCGCCGCGTCGCGCGTCTTCTCCAGCTCGATGACCGCCGACACCAAGTTGTCCGCCGGCAGGTCCGCGTCGGCCACACGCGCCCCGTCCAAGAGATAGTATCGCTGCGACGGCTGGTACGGCGCCAGCAGGTCGCTCCCCGCCGCCACGAGGTCCGTCATCTCGACCGGCGCCGTCCACGGCCGGCGGCCGTTGTAGAGGACGACGGGCAGCACCGGCGGCAGGGCCCCGTGGCCACGCAGCACGCCGTCGGCGTCCAGCCGCTGGTAGAGCAGCGCGGTGTAGGTCAGCATGCGCAGCGCCATCGCCAGGTCGACGGTGGCCTGAAACTCGAGGAGCAGGACCAGGTAGAGCCAGCGGGGGCGTGTTGGCGCCCTCGCCGGGGTTGCGAGAGCGCCCCGCGATTCGGCAACCGGTCGACACGGTGCTTCAGGAGCAAGAACGGGGCCACCGCGGGACGGCCCGCGCGCACGGGGAACGAGCGGGCGACGAGGGGCCGATGGCGCAGGAACTGCAACTCTCAGGTGGCGCGGACGTCAACGCGCTGGGGCGCAGGGGCAGCCCCCTGGCGTTCACATTGACGGCTGTCGATCCCCAGGCGTCGGGGACGAGGGGCTTCACCTCGCGCTCGAAGAACGACTCGACGTCCTCGCGCATAGGCACGTTCTCGTGTCGCGCAGCTCCGGGTCGGGCTCGGGACGACCGGCCCGGTCGCGGCAGATTTCGGCTCGGCGTTGCGCTCGCACAGGGCGGAGAGAATCGGTCGTGCTCGAGAATCCAGCGGCGAATCTCGCTCCCGCCGCTGCCCGCGTCGCCGATGAACAGCGGCGAGCCGTTCATGATGATGGCGACCCGCGAGCCGCCCTCGGCCCGACTGCGGACGTGCGCCAGCATGTGCAGCAGGAACAGGAGCTGGCCGTCGCTGATGCGCGGCAGGCCCGGCCCGAAGCGGCCGGCGGCGCCCCGATCGTGCTCGTCGCGCACCGCGTCCTGGTCACGCTTCCAGTCCTTGCCGTAGGGCGGGTTGGCGATCATGTAGTCGAACCCGGCGCCGGCGTGCCGGTCGTTCGAGAGCGTGCTGCCGAAGACCACGTTCTCGGCGTCGCGGCCGTCGGCGGACTTCATGAAGGAGGTCGGACTTGCAGATGGCGAAGGTCTCGGGGTTCACCTCCTGACCGACCAGGTGGATGTCGGCGTCGGGGGTTCACGGCCAGGGCGCCGGCCTCGCCATCCACGTCTCTTGCGCAACTTGTGATAACGTCCTCATAACGCCATTGGTGAGCAGTCTCATGCCAACCGACGCAGAAGCTCGAAGAGCACCCCGCATCATCACCGCCAAGCGAGACCGAATCAGAAGCACCATCGCACACCTTCGGGACCACCGCTTCTGCGGCCCGTCCGACGATCCCGATGAACAATTCGCGGTCACCGCTGGCTACCGCCACCTGCTCGTGCAGCTCCAACGATTGGCCAGCCCCATTCTTCCCGAAGCCGCAGCATTTCACCTGAACGCCCTCGATGTCGAAGTCAACAACCTCTACTCGGCATTCGACGCCAAAGCCGAGATAGACGCTCTACTCCCCGATATTGAAGACATCCTCAACTCGCTCGACGCAGCCCAGGCCGCTGGCCTCCCAACACCCGCCAAACCTCTCCCTGTCCCCTTGTGCTCGGTCATCGGCCACGTACTTGGTTCCACTATCTATAACCATCGCGCTTTGGAGACCTTGTTCTACGAGGCGGGCGCTGTCGGCGAAGCGCCCGAGGGGAATTGTGTCGTCAAATGCCAGACATGGTTGAAGCGGATGCACATCGACGTCTCTGATCCGGTCGCTGTACTAGGAAAGATCTTGGAAGAGTTTATGGAGGTCGATGGCGCTGCTGCGCAGGAAGAACAACAAGCTGGACGCAAACGCATTCATGCCGTCCTGGAGCAGTCTCACCTCTTGTATCGTCGGGGCGGCCTTGTTGTCCGAGCCGACATCGCGCTATCGACAAAGTCCTTGAACCAAGTTCTCAAGGACCGCGATCTCGCTGGCGTTGACAAGGAGTTCGAGCGAGCCCTAGCGAATGTCGAGAACGATCCGCCCGCCGCCATTACCGCTGCGTGTTCGATCCTCGAGTCCCTCTTCAAGGTCTACATCGAAGACACCGGCGCGGGAATGCCGAAAGACCAGAGTCTGAAGCCTCTCTGGAAGACCGCCAGCAAACATTTGGGGCTCGACCCTTCCTCTATTGAGGATGACGATGTTAAAAAGGTCCTCTCCGGCCTCAATTCTGTCGTGGACGGTATCGGGTCTCTCCGCACGCATACCGGCTCCGCTCATGGACGTGGCCGTCGGCCCTATCGGCTTCAGGCGCGGCACGCACGTCTCGCCGTCCATGCCTCCCACACTCTTGTTGGTTTCCTCATCGAAACTTGGGATCAGAGAAAGCACGCAACAGCATGAGTATCGAGACGACACGCTTGGTTGTTGGGGGTCGCCGAAGGGCGCGGACGGTTTCCCGCAGCATGGTAGCGCCAACACGAAAGACCCATGGCCACTTGAAAGGCCCCCCGGAGCGCTCGGTGCAGCGGTCCCTGGCGAGGATCGACGCGACGACGAGACAGGTCGTCGGATCGAGACGGAGTCAAGTGGGCCGAGATCTTGCCGTAGGGCGGGTTGGCGCTCATGTAGTCGAAGCCGGCGCCCGCGTGCCGGTCGTTCGAGAGCGTGCTGCCGAAGACGACCTTCTCGGCGTCGCGGCCGTCGGCGGACTTCATGAAGAGGTCGGACTTGCAGATGGCGGAAGGTCTCGGGTTTCACCTCCTGGCCGAACAGCTGGATGTCGGCGCCGGGGTTCACGGCCGGGGCGCAGGGCCCGCCGCCGCGCGTCTCCCCCGCGGTGACGTGCCCCTTGGCGATGGTGGGTCTGCCGCCCGAGCCGCAGCACGGGTCGTAAACGCTGAGCAGGACACCTTCGTGCGCAAGCCGCCTCCGGTCGCCGGCGAGCAGCAGGTCCACCATGAGCTGGACGACGTCGCGCGGCATGAAGTGCTTGCCGGGGTTCTCGTTCAGCGCCTCGTTGAACTTCCCCATGAGCTCCTCGAAGATGGCGCCCATCCCAGGCCCTCGATCCCCTTCGCGGTGCGGGTCGACCTTGGGCTCACCGAACCGCTGCACCACCCGCCAGACGAACACAGCCTCCTTGAGCCTCCAGCTGACATTGTCAAAGTCGAACTCCCCCGCACCTCCCGCATGTTGGGCGCCCGCCCCCCCCCATGCTCCCCATCACGTCACCTCCACCGCTTGCTCTTCCTTCGTGCCCCAGCTTGCCTCTAGGTTTAAGGCTTGTCGCACTATCGCGACCGCCCCATCGATCTGTTCCTCTCCCCACACATCCACCAAGACGTTCCAGTCCGAGAACGCCGCATTCGGGATGAACTTCCAGTCGTTCGCGTCCCTCGCGAGCTCCTCCGAGTCGTCCACCTCCGCGTACTCAATGTCCAGAAGTAGCCTCACGCCCCACTTCTGCGGCAACATCTCAAGCACCAAGCTCGACCCCACGTAGTAGCAAGCAGACTTCCTCTCCACCGTCACAATAAGCGTTCCCAATTCGCGTACTCGCTCGTCCAGTTGTCCGAACAGTCGCCTCGCCTCACCCGTCATGCCGAGGCTCTCCGGCGAACGGGCCGCCGCACGTTCCCGCAGCTCCTGAACCTCCGCCTCCTCCACCAGCGCGATATCAACCTCGACTCGCGGCCAGATCTCCAGCGCCCGCGAGACGAGTCGCCTACCACGACTCCGCATCTGCTCGACCGTCCACTCCCTCTGCTCTCGGACGAATTTGTTCAACCGAACGGCACTTTCGTTGAATCCGCCCCTCATCTCCCGCTTTTCTTCGAAGGGCCTGTTAGAATACATGCTATTGTAGGCCGTCAGCGTCAAGTTGCCGAGCCGGTGGAGCCACTCTTTGTGAATCTCTCGCCAGTCGGGCCCCAGCATGTCTCTCCAACCCTTCGACAGACCCTGGGGCATGATGTGCTCAATCGTATATGCGTCAACCCGGCTTACTTCTGCTTGTCCTGAGTTCTCGAGCTGCTTCAGCAAGTATAGGCAAATGCGTCGGTGGTAAATGTCGTCCTCTAGCAGCGCGCGCTCGAACGCGACGTCCGAAGGAAACTCATACGCATCCTGTCTCACCAAAGCCACCTTAAGATCGACGAACGGCGACTGGTTCGTGAGCTTGAAGGCAATTCCAGCAAAGACGGACCAGTAATTCCGTGTTTGAAGTCCGCACACCGCGCGCCGAACAAGATAACTTTCAATAAGCAGGAGGCTTTCCAGAAAATCCTCGGTCGAGAGCGCCCCGGAGTCGTGAAAGGCATAGAGACGCATAACCAGCAGAGCTGCGGCATCGCCGTGTTGGCGCAAACGCCTCAGTCTATCCGCAAAGGGTCTGTCTTCCCGTGGCCGAACATAGAAAGCCGCGTAGTGCTCGGCACTACGATCGATATCTGCGATTCGGAACTCCAGGTTGTCGTTCCCCCTGGAATAGTCAAAGGTCTTCTTGAAGGTGTCGTAGATTCTGTCGTGACGAATCTGCCGTGATGTACGGATCTCCAAGGCCGTGTAGTCTCTCAGAAAGGAATCCATACCCCCATCGGAGCCACGGAAATTTCGCTCCACGCTGCTCCAGTATTTGTCATACAAACGAGTCTGCTCCGGTTCATCAAGTCGCATCAATAGATAGTTGCGGGTGAGGTCACTCTGCCCAAGGTCGAGACCCGTCGAGTTCAGGCTCTCGAACACCAGTTGGGGGTCGTCGAAACGCTGGTCGAGGGTTACGTCAACGACATTCAGCCGGGAGACCTCGCGATAGATCAAGCCTGGATCGCAGTCCTGCACAAGGCTTCTGAAGTACTCGTAGGCGTCGACGACCAACGTCGAAAATGGTTCGGGGCGAGCGGACTCGTCAACAAGGGCCCGTAGCGTCGCATCATCGGTACGCCGAAGGAGAAGTTTGTATCTTCGGTCGCCCGGTTGATGCATGTTCTGGACGAAATAAGCATCGATTCGCTCGGGAGTCGGACTGTCCTCGTCAGCGCCCATCCAACCAGTGCTTCGTATATGATCGCGCAAAGCAATCATCAGTAGAGTGATAGAGGTTAGCCGCTGCTGGCCATCAACTACGAGCCAACGACCGAAGGCTGCCGCCGCTTCGCCGGCGACACAAACAATGGACCCGATGAAGTGGCCACGGTCAGCGGTGTGGTTGCGAGTGAGATCAGTCCAGAGCTGGGCGCACTGCGCGCTTGTCCACCTGTAGTCACGCTGAAACACAGGGATCTTGAATTGCTTGTTTCCTTCAATAATGCTGGAGAACGGTTGGTCGGTCGCCTTCATTGAGATCTCCTGGTCGGCGCGTGGGGGGCCGCACACTCACGCCCATTAGACAACTTGAGAGTAGATCGACATTATGTCGTTGTGAAACAGATTGTTGGTAACTCATGGTACACGTATCGTCGACATATGAATGCCCCAACGTCGCGCTGACCTTACGAATTGGTACGGGCCGCGTCGCGAAGCGAGCGTTCGTACAGCAGGCGACGGTCGTGCAGCCAATCCGCCATGCGGTCCCAGTTTCTCCGGTCGCGGGAATTGATCTTCAGGAACGACCAACCGCTCTCCGTCATCTGCGCATCCTTGATCTCAACCCGAAGCCACCTCACGCTGGATCTCCCGGCGGCCGTTCTCGCCGCGGCAGACTCACCCAGTTCCCGTCGGAAGAACACCCCCACACCGTCCCGGGCAACGTACTGGGAGACGCGGCGGCCGGCGGCATCGACACGGCGATAGACATTGCCGCTTGCCCATCCGGGCGGCGCTTCGCCCGGGTGGCGTCGGGAAACGTGGGCCCAGAAGTCCCGGCGGAAGCGGCCAAGCTTGGTGAGCTTGGCGGACTGCACCCGTGGTTCCACCTGCTCCGGGCCGGGACCGGGCTCATCAGTAGGGTCACCGATCAACCGGCGCACGCCGTTTCGGACCAGACTCAGCAGAACCGCCGGCCTGAAGGTGACGTTCTGTGATGGCCCGGCATCAACCGTCGTCAGCTTCGCGAGCTCGCGCAACTCGGCGAGCCGCTTGACGTTCGTCGTGTTGGGCCTGCGGTTGAGGAGGCCTGGCTCCGCTTCCTCGGAGTCCCGTATGAGCTGGTGCTCTGCGTCCCTTAACCGTTGCTCTGAGGAGGACAGAGCGCGACGCTGTGGAAAGATCCTTCGCCTTCTCACTCGCTTCGGAATCAGGGCCACTTTGAAGCGGGCAAGCATGAATCTCGCCACGTCGTCGCCGTACGGATTCGGATCGATGGCGCCAAGAACACACTTCAGCGTCTCGCACAGGTTGCCGGAGCCGGGACCCTTGACGTGCGCTCGTATCCGCGGCGAAAACTGATGGCCGTGCTTCCGACGTACACCAATCCGTCGCGCCTGACGCAGAGACCCGCCCGGCGCAGGATGTCCTGGCCTTCGGCGTCTGCGTACCAGGCATAGATGCCTCTCTGGCCGCGTTTCCGGCGGGTCGTCATCATCGAGTCGACGTCCTCGCGAGGGCGAGCGTCCAAGGTGTCAGTGGGAACTTCCGGTTCGAGAGGTTCCGGCGGACGCTGTCGGCCAAAGCCAAGTGAGCCAAATAGTCTCGCCAGCATTTCGGCAACTCCTCGGCTATTCAGGTGTGCGAGCGCCGGCCACCCGTCAATCCCGGCCGTCTTCTCACCAGACCATCGTCTGGACGCGGTACCACGTCCAGCCTGCGCCGACAGCGCGGCGGGCGCCGCCGCGGACGACTCAAGGTCAAGGCAACGCAAACACGAACAGGTTGTTCCCCGCGCTCGGCCGCAGCTCCGGCGTCAACCCCGTGAAGTGCGACGACGTCCCCCCCGACCCCGTGCTCACCGCCACGAACTGCTGCCCATCCACCGCATAGGTGATCGGGAACCCCGTCACCGCCGACCCGAGGTTGATCTCCCACAGGATCTCCCCCGTCTCGTGGTCGAACGCGCGGAACCGGCCGTTGACGTCGCCGCCGAAGACGAGCCCGCCGCCGGTCGCCACGAGCGACATCGTCGCCGCGCGCTGCTCGTGCATCCACACCGTGGCGCCGGTCTCGGCCGAGATCGCCCGCACGGTGCCCGCGTTCTCGGTGTCGGGGGCGAGCTGGTGGCGGTAGGCGATGGCGTACAGCTCAGAGCGGCTCTCGTTGCGCTCGGCCGGCGGTGCGTCGTCGGGGAAGAGCCGCGTCGCCATCATGCGGGCGCAGGTGTTGCGCAGGGGCATGTACATGGTGTTGGTCAGCGGGCTGTAGGCGCCGGCCTCCCAGTCCTTGCCGCCGTTCCAGGTGGGGCAGGCGAAGACCTGCTGGCCGACCGCGGTGAAGGTGACCTCGGCGTTCTCGGTCACCGCGCCGGTGGCCCCGTCGATGCCGCTGATGACGTTCTGGAGCACGGTCGGCGTGGCCCACAGGAACTCGCCCGTCGCCCGGTCGAGGGTGTAGACGACGCCGGTCTTGCCGGGAATGCCGGTGACGACCCGGCGCGTCTCGCCCGGCTGCAGCCGCGGGTTGATCCAGCTCACCTGCGAGGGGTCGGGGGCGACCGCGGTGTCGACGAGGATGCGTTCGAAGGGATGGTCGAGGTCCCAGTGGTCGTTCAGGTGCTGGTAGTACCAGCGGATCTCGCCGGTGTCGGCGTCGAGAGCCAGCGTCGAGTTGTGGTAGAGGTGCTGGTTGTCGACCCCGCCGAGCATGAACTTGGGGGCCGGCGAGGTGACCGACGTCCCCAAGTAGACGAGGTCGAGCGCGGGGTCGTAGCTCGGGACCATCCACGCGCCGACGTGCGTGCGCTCCTCGAACGGCACGCCGCCCCAGCTCTCGTCGCCGGGCTCGCCGGGCGCCGGAACCAGCCGCCGCCGCCACACCTCGGCCCCGGTCAGGGCGTCGTGGGCCACGACCACGCACGCCTCGGGGCCGCCCCGCGGCAGGCAGCTGCGGCCCGAGACGGCCTTCCCGTCGGCGATTATCGGGCCCGCGCCCTGCATGGCCGAGTTCACGCGGTAGTCGAGGACCTCGGTCTCCCACACCATCTCGCCGGTCTCGGCGTCGAGGGCGAAGACGTGGGTGTCGACGCTGGTGTCGATGATGAGCCGGTCGTAGATGGCGATGTTGCGGTTGTTGGTCGAGAGCGAGCCCAGCAGGTACTCGCCGACGTCGTCGGGCACGTCGCGCCGGTGCTCCCAGATGAGGTCGCCGGTCACCGCGTCGATGGCCTGGATGACGTCGTTGGGGTTGGGCATGTACAGCACCCCGCCGTAGGCGAGCGGCGTGCCCGACTGGAACCCCTGGGTGAGCCCCCGCGACCAGACCATGCCCAGGTCGCCGACGTTCTCGCGGTCGATCTGGTCGAGGGGGCTGTAGCCCCAGCCGTCGGTGGTGCGCCGCCACGTCAGCCAGTCGTCGGGCGCCGGCGCCTGCAGCATGGCGTCGGTGACGGGCACGAAGTCGCCGGCGGGCTGTGCGTGGACACGCCCGCCCGAGGCAAGGACCAGAATCGTCATCCCGATTATCGACACGCTCCGCCACGCAGTAGACCTGCTGTTCATCGTCCGCCCCCGTTCCTCAGATCCGAACCCCACGTCATCGCGCAAGAGATCGCATCCGAATGCGATCGTCGGTTACCACCGAGAAATATCCCATCCAGTCCGTGCGACTATCGATGACGTCCAGCAGTCGGCGCTGGTCCACCACAGGCGTCACGCCCAAGAGGCGAAACAGGACGATTCCGCACGTCGCCAGACGGCCATGCCTGAACGCGAGCTCTCCGAAGTCCTTGTCATGCGTGATGATCAACCGCTGTTCGTCCTCCGCGCGCCGCAAGACCGAAAGATCATCCGCGCCTCGCATCGATTCCTTGACCGACAACACATCGTGGCCCCGCCGACGCAACTCCCGAACAACGGCGCCGGCAATGTTCTCGTTCGCGATCATCCGCATCACGCGTCACGCCGCTGGTGGCGTCGGGTATACCCGCTCCGACTTGAGCAGTTCGCCAGCATACATCAGGCACGCCCGAATATCCTCCGTGCTCAAGTGGTCGTACTCGACGAGGATCTGCTCGGGCGTCCAGCCCCGTGCCATGAGATCGATGATGAACTCCACCGCAATCCGCGTCCCCTTGATCACCGGCTTACCGACCAGAACCTCCGGGTCGACAGCTATGCGATCATTCCATGTCATGTCCGCTCCCCTTGAGACCCATGGCGAGAACTCATCGGATTGCCGCCAACTCGACTGCCTTCTCCAACATTGCCAGCTCCGCATCGTTGCCTGTCCACTCCTGGTAGCGTCGCCGCCAGACGTTCCCTTGGCGCAGGCTCGGGTGCACCAGGGCGACAACGACCGTTGCCAAGTCCATGGCACCATCGAACTGAACGTCTTGCTTCAAGGGACCTGAATCGTCCAATTCTGAGAAACTCGCACATCGTTTCCACGCCGCCAGACCAGGCGACAGCGCAGCGATGAACCTCGGGACGAACCTTCCCAGCGTCAAGATGAGCCGCGGCTTCTGTACGGCGACCTGTTCAGCGAGGAATGACTCGCAACGGCGCTTGAACTTCGGGCTCTTCGCTCCTGGAGATGGGCCGGTGTTGCTATCGCCGACGCTCAGCCCCATGTAGACGTTCGTGAAGAAGCACTGCTCCCGCTGGATACCGGCGCTCTCCAAGACCGGGAGCAAGTTGTTCCACGTGGGGGTATACAGCTCGTCTCCCTTTTGTCGGGACTTCCGGTACCCGTCCTCCGTGTCGAAGTAGTTCCCAAGAATCATCACCTTCCCGATCGGCATAGGCGGCAAGGGCCCCCTTGGCTCTTCCCTCCACAGACCGGAGCCTCCCGGGAAGAACGCCGTTCCGGGGATTCTCTTCGACACCGGAACCACCCCATCCGGATAGTTGAAACCCGACAGCACATCGAACAGGTACTCAACTGAGTGTTGTCCGCTCGGAGCACCCTCCTCACGTACGCCGACGGTCATTGTTCTCTGCCTCCTCCTGGTTGAGCGGGGGCATACCCTCACGGTAGCCGACGAGGAACCCGAAGAACACAATAACCGCCCCTCCGACCAGGATCGCGCCTGGCAGGATTACCCCGGTCACCATCGCCCACCACCACAGTCTCTCGACTTCCGGACTATCGGTAGTCCAGGATAGTATGGTGACCAACACGAGAAAGGCGATCCACAGCGCGCCCAACCATCCCAGGCCTTCACGCTCTTGATTCATCGCGTCACACCTCGACGATGCGCTTGCGCTCTTCCTCCGAGAGCTGGTCGTCGGCGTCCCACTTCGCGATCTGGTCGTCGCTGTAGGTCTCGACCTCGATGGCGGCACGCGGCTTGAGCACCACTTCTTGGCCCCGATCTTCCACGCTCATCACGTCTCCGGCCTTGATGCCCAAGCGCCGCCGGAGGAGTGCGGGCAGTGTGATCTGGCCGCGGCGAGAGACTACGAGCGTCTCGATCATGTGACAACTCCTCGATCGCGGTGGTCGCCAATCAACGGACGGAGCGAGTGACCCGCTTCCGGCTAATGCGGCTGCGACTGACGAGTGGATATCGATCCGGGTGCTCCAGCGAATCGACGGCCAGGTCGACGTCGAGCTCGGGCCAGTACAGATGGCGCGGGCTGAGCAGCTCGACGTTGTTGATCTCCCCGACGGACGCGTCTTCGAACCACGGGAAATCCCTGAACGACACGTGGACTTCCCGCCCGCCGACGGAGATGCGGAAGCCGTGCCGCGAGACGTTCGTGATGCCCGTTACCACGGCTTCCGCCTCCTCAGTTCACTGCAGAAGCTCCGCGATTCCCGTCAGCGTCTCCGCCAGCGCGACGAGCCGCTGCCCCGTCCGCCCGCCGGCGTCCGCCGCGTCCGCCCCGAGCGCCTCGGCCGCCGACGTCAGCTCTGCCGCCAGCGCCGGGTCGGTGTCCGCGCCGCCGGCGCGGTCGAGCAGGGCCGACAGCGCCGCGCGGCGGGCGGCGCCGAGGGTGTCGCTGCGCTCGAGCTGGTCGAGGTAGGCGCGCGCGATGACCGGCCGCGCCGGCCACTCGATGGCCCGCTGCTGCTGGGCGTTGAAGGCGGGCGGCGCGATCGACGCGGCGGCGGCGAGCTCGTTCTCGGTGATGTGCTCGCTCGGCAACAGCTCGAGGACGTCGAGGCCGCGGGCGATCTCGGTGCCGTAGATGTAGCCGCGGTACCAGTAGGCCGACCAGTAGCCGCCCATGACGAAGCGCTCGGCGTTGATGGGGCCGCGGTCGAAGAACGCAATCTCGACGGGGTTGGCCGAGTCGGTGAAGTCGAAGACCGAGATGCCGCCCTGGTACCAGGCCTGCACCATGATGTCGCGGCCGGGCACAGGGACGAGCGAGCCGTTGTGGGCGACGCAGTTCTCGGTCTCGGTCTGCGGGGCGGGCAGCTTGTAGTGGCTGCGGAACTCCATGCGGCCGTCGACGATGTCGTAGAGGGCGTTGGCCCCCCACTCGCGGGGGTCGGACGCGCGGCAGCGCGGGCGCCCGCCGCCGCCCCACTCGTCGGTGAAGATGACCTTGGTGCCGTCGTTGTTGAACGTGGCCGAGTGCCAGTAGGCGAACGACGGGTCGATGACGTCGTCGAGACGGACGGGGTTCACGGGGTCGGAGATGTCGAACAGGATGCCGTTGCCCGAGCACGCGCCGGCCGCGAGGCCGATCTCGGGGAACGCGGTGATGTCGTGGCAGCGGCTGGTCTCGGCCGTGCGCTGCGTGCCCGGCCCGTGGTCGCCGCCGGGCCAGAGGCCCCCGGCCGCCCCCGTCTCGGGGTCGCTGAACACGAACGGACGGCTGACGACGGCCGCGTCCTCGGGGTTGGCGAGGGGGACCTGGATGACGTCGATGCGGAAGAGCGCGCTCTCGGGGTTCTCGGCCGGCGACTCGTCCGAGCAGCCCTCCATCTCCTCGGCCGATCGGACGCCGCCGGTGCCCGAGCCGTAGACGTAGATGTTGCCGGCGTCGTCGGGGTCGGTGACGACGGTGTGGGTGTGCGACCCCCGGCAGGTCTGCACCGCCGCGACCTGCCGCGGCATGCGCATGTCGCCGATGTCGAAGATGCGGACGCCGCGGAACCGCTGGTCGCTGACCGGCTCGGCCACCCCCTGCAGGCCGCAGTCGAGCCGCCCGCGGGTCTGCTCGACCGACATGATGAGCAGGTTGCCGACCACCGAGATGTCGCCCTGGCCGCCGGGGCAGACCACCGAGCTGACGAGCGTGGGCGACGCGGGGACCTCGACGCGGTAGGTGTTGAAGCCGTGGTAGCTACCCACGAAGACCTGGTCGCCAGCGAACGCGAGGTCGGTATTGCCGAAGTTGAGGAGGCCGCGCCGCTGGGGGCTGTCCCGCGCGTCGCCCTCTTCTTCAGCTTCCTCTTCCTCCGCCGCCTCCGCCTCGGCGCCTGCCTCGGCGTCGGCGCCGTCGCCTTCTTCGGCGTCCTCACCTTCCTCGGCGTCCTCGCCCTCCTCGGCCTCGTCTCCGGCCTCGGCCGCCTCCGCCGCCTCGCGCTCGGGCTCCGGGTCGGGCCGGACGGGCATGGGCCGCCCCGCCGGGTTGTTCGGATCGTAGAAGCCCTCGGGCTTCGGCCGCGTCGCCACCAGGGCCATGTTCCACAGGGCCTGCCCGGCGTCGTTGAAGCCCGCCGCAAGCTGCACGCGCGGGTCGGGGGTCAGCTCGGCCATCATCGCGTCCATGCGGTTGATCTCGGCCGTCTGGTCGGCGGTGATGTCGGAGGTGAACGCGAAGAGCACCGAGTCCTGGGCGGCGCCGCGCTGGCGCAGCAGGTTCTGGACCATGGTGATGGCGCCGCGGTGGTGCTTGATCATCAGCTCGAGGAAGAGCCGGTCGAACGCGGCGCCCTCGGCCTCGGCGAGGCTCGCCATCTCCTCGGCCGACAGCATCCCCGGCATCGGCTGGAAGCCTTCCGCGTGGTGCGCGTCGACGGCGGTGACGTCCTGGCCGCGCTCGCGCAGCCAGTCCTGCATCATCTCGATCTCGTCCTCCTGCGAGAGCTCGATGCGCAGCGCCGTCGCCCGCATGGGGTCGCTGGCGGTGTTCGCGTCGAGCAGCTCGGTCATCTCGAGGGCCTGGGCGTGGTGCGAGATCATGCCCTGCATGAACATCACGTCGGCCGCGGTGAACCGGATGCCGGCGAGGTCGGAGGCCTCGGCGGCCGAGATGGTCCGGCTCGGCTGGCCGGGCGCGCCCGGCTGAACGATGGGGGGCTGGGCCGTGGCCGACGCCGCGCCGAGCGTCAGGAGCGCCACGCCGGCCGCCAGGGCGGCGAGAAACCGCGGGCGAGAGAGATGCTGTCGGGTCATGGGTGGTCTCCGCCGACCTGGGTCGGCCCGTGTTTCCAGAAGCTCACATTCTAAACCGCCGGCGGCGGGCAGGAAGGTCGGGACGATAGCCGGGACGACAGCGTCCGGCGTGGCGGCGGGAACGGCCGGCGGAGGCGTTCGTCGTCGCCTCCCCCGTCCCGGGCAGCGGCTGGAAGGGCGAACGAGCCATGCCGTCGAGGGGCATGGCTCGTCACGATCGTCCGGCGAAAGCGTCCTACCGGGCGCCGCCGCCGCCGGTGGTGGTGTCCAGCGAGAACGGATCGGGGGCGCGCCCCTCGGCGAACGCCTGCTCCAGCATCCGGTGGCCGATGAACATCGCGGGCAGCCCGTAGTTCCCCTCGTGGCAGCGTGGCTCGTAGTAGATCCGGTTCTGCAGGTCGCTCTGGCGCCTCAGCTCCTGCCGGACGGTCCACGGCGCCGTCCACACGGTCGGGTCCGAGATGGTCGCCTCGTAGGTGAGGGTGTCGGCGTCGACCACGGTGTACCGCTCGACGAGCGTCCGGTTCTCGGACGAGGCGCGATACGGGAACTTCGGCGAGAAGTTGGTGGTCTCGATGACCAGCGTGTCGCCCTCCCAGCGCCCCCGCGAGTCGCCGTGGCGCAGGCGGACCTGGCTCGCCGGGTGGTCGCCGCTCAGATTGACGACGCGCTGGAAGCCCTGGCCCTGCCCGACGTCGTAGGCGATGGCCAGGGCGTCCTCGCCCTGGAGGATGCGCCGGTGCCCGTTGAAGTCGGGCGTGGCGCCCAGCATGCACCGGTCGCCGAGGCTCTGATCCTCGGGCCCGTCGTGGCGGTTCATCCGCAACGTGTTGTAGAACGGCGGTATGTCGAACCGGCGCGGCGACACCGGCCCGTACTCGCCGCCCTCGCAGCCGGGCGCCTCCTGCTCGCAGGTCGGCGTGTTCCGCATCAGCATCGTCCGCCAGTCGCGCTTGATGTCCTCTTGCCGCTGCCCCTCCGGGGTCAGGGCGGGGATGCGCCCGTTCGGCGGATCGACGACGAGCGACGTGCGCGGACCCGCCGGCTTCGCCGAGCTGAAGACGGCGTTGTAGGCCCCCGACACGTCCTGCGCGCTCCCACGCGGACCGCGCTGGTTGCGCCCCGGGACCAAGCGCGCCTGATCACGGGCGGCGCGCTCTTCATCGGTCGCGAACTCCCGATCGCCCAGCTCGGGCGCCCGCTCGAAGGGGGTGTCCCAGACGTCGAGCCAGATGCCCCCGAGATCCGGATGTCCCCAGGGGGTCCTGTCGATCTCCTGCGCCGCCGCCGCGACGGTGGAGAGCTGGAAGATCACCACGACGGCGGCCAGCGCCGTCGCGACACGGAGTGAATTGAGCAGTCGTCGCTTCATGTTCCCGACCTCCTCGAACGGCCGTTCGGCGGCCCACGAGCTCGATGCGGGCTTTGCGGGCAAAGTTGACCTGCCCATCATAGTGCGCCGCTCCCGGTTGGACAATGGCGCTCGACCGAGTCGCCGTATCATTCACGGATACCGTTTTCCCGCGGGCGGACTCCGCGGAGGGTCGGCGACCCCGGCGGCGCCACGGCGGCGGCCGGATTCGTTCTCACGATCCGAGGGAGGAACACCATGCGCGCGATCCTCGCAGGTACGGCGGCGGCGGCGCTCTCCCTGCTCTCGGCCGTGGCCGCGGCCGCGGCGCAGGAGCGGATCTTCGTCGACCAGTGGAGCCCGACCGAGTCGGTGCTCTTCGTCGCCGACGCTGACGGGGCGAACCCGCGCAAGCTGGTCGCGGGGTCCGAGCGCGACTACAACGCGTCGTTCTCGTTCGACGACGAGTGGGTGGTGTTCACCTCCGAGCGGCACGGCTCGGCCGACATCTTCCGCGTGCGCGCCGACGGCAGGGGGCTCGAGCGGCTGACCCACCACCCCGCCTTCGACGACCAGGCCGCGCTGTCGCCCGACGGGCGGTCGCTGGCCTTCGTCTCGACCCGCGACGCGGGCTCGACCGACATCCACGTCCTGGACGTGCGGACCGGCGAGGTGCGGAACCTCACCGACACGCCGGGCGGCGACTACCGCCCGAGCTGGTCGCCGGACGGCAGCATGCTGGCGTTCTCGTCCGAGCGCGGGAAGCCGCCGCGCATGGCGGCAGGGCGCTGGGAGCACATTCACGAGCCCAGCGTCTACGTCATGCGGGCGGACGGCGGCGGCGTGCGCCGGCTGACCGCGGACGGCCAGCTCGCGGGGTCGCCCCGGTGGTCGGCAGACGGCCGGCGCGTGGTCTTCTACGAGCTGGCCGTCGAGGACAGCTTCCGCGCGCGCGGGCTCGGCGGTCAGGCGCGGGTCGAGTCGCGCATCGTGTCGGTCGACGTGGACACGGGCGAGCGCACCGAGCACGCGTCGGGCCCGGGGCTGAAGCTGTCGCCGCAGTTCGTCGCGGCCGACCGCGTCGGCTGGCTCGCCAAGTCGGGGCCGGCCGCGGCCCTCGCCTTCAGCGACGGCGGGAAGGGCGCCACCGGCGACGTCGGCAACCCCTCGTGGTCGCACGACGGGCGCCGGGTCGTCTATCAGCAGGGGCCCATCGCGACCATCGCGAGGCCGCGCGCCCCCGGCGAGGTGCTGGCGGGCCGCGACCCGGGGTTCGACCTGCGCTACGCGAGCGGCTTCCCCGCGGTGTCGCCCGACGGGCGCCGGCTCGTGGTCAGCGAGCGCACGGGCCGCGGGCGGCCCGACGACCGGACGGGGCTGGCCGTGTGGGGCACGGACGGCGCCGACCCCCGACGCATCTTCCGGGGCGACGGGTCGGTCATGAGCCCGCAGTGGTCGTCCGACGGGGAGTGGATCGTCTTCGGGGCCGGCGGCTACTTCGGGGCCCGCCGCACCCGCCCCGGCCGCGTGATGGTGGTGCGGCCCGACGGGTCGGACCCGCGCGCCGTCACCGAGGGCCCCCTCAACGCGGGGTTCCCGAGCTTCTCGCCCGACGGCGGCGAGGTCGTCTACCGCGTCTGGGGCGACAGCGCCGAGGGGCTGCGCATCGTCGACCTCGCGGACGGCTCGGTGCGGACCCTGACCACCGGCTACGACAACTTCCCGGCGTGGTCGCCCGCGGGCGACCTCATCGTGTTCAGCCGCCTCGCGGACGGCGACTTCGACATCTTCTCCATCCGGCCCGACGGGACCGACCTGCGGCGACTCACGACCACCCCCGGCGGCGACTCCCACCCCGCGTTCTCTCCCGACGGGGCGCACATCCTGTTCAGCAGCTCGCGATACGGGTTCAAGGACGAGGCCCCGATGCACGACATCCCGCAGCCCTACGGCGAGCTCTTCATCATGCGGGCCGACGGCTCGGAGCAGCGCGCCCTGACCGACAACCGCTGGGAGGAGGGCACCCCGGCGTGGGTGCCGGCGGCGGTGAAGGGATCGACGCCCTGAGCGACGCGCCGGACCGGCGGGGGGCCCGGGAACGACGACTCGAGGATCTGCGATGGGTATCGTATCGCTTCGTCTGCCGGACGATGTCGCGCAGCGCTTGCAGCGGTTGGCCGACCGCACGGGCCGAAGCAGGAGCTTCTACATGATCGAGGCCATCACGGAGCACCTGGACGATCTGGAGGACCTGCACCTCGCGGAGCAGCGACTGATCGATCTTCGCGCCGGAGTGTCTGCGGCCATACCGCTGGACGACGTGATGAAGCAGTACGGCATGGACGATTGAGCTCGACGGCCGCGGTTTCAGTCGGGGCGGCCGATCAGCGCCTGCTGCCACGGCAGTAGCGCGTCCAGCCCGTCGTCGCCTTCGGTCGCGATGCGTTCGAGCGCTGCCCGCGGGGCGATCAGATCCGCGTCGATGGCCAGGTCCTTCGCCGCCCGGTCCCGGCGCTGTCTCAGCGTCGCGACGTGCTTGTCCTGAGACTTGGTGAGCCGCACGCGCGCCTTGCCCGCGGGGCGCCTCGGCCACTCTGTGCGGTCGAGGGTCAGAGCGGCGTCCGCCGCCTGCGAGAAGCGCGCGCGCCGCGTTCCGCGCAGTGCGCGCGGCGATACCTGTTCCCCGCGATCGAGACGCTGCGCGGCGTCGACGAGGTCCGCGTTGGACATGACGTGGAACGGGGGTCTGTCGGTGGTGCGCGCCTCGTCCTCGCGCCAGTACCACAGGGCGCGCAGGATCGCGCTCGCGCGCGGCTCCAGCGTGTAGCTGCCCTTTACGCGCCACTCCGTTTCCGGGTCCCGCTCGCGAATGACGCGCGCGGCGGCCACCACGCGCCGGCACGACTGCGCCAGCCACTCCCGGCGACCCAGCTCTTCGAGCCGACGCTCCAGCCGCGCTGCCAGGCGCAGGAGATAGTGCGTGTCGTTGCGCGCGTACTCGGCGAGCTTGGGCGCCAGGGGACGGCGCGCCCAGTTGGCGGTCTGCAGGCCCTTGGGGAGGGCGACTTCGAAGTGCTCGGCGACGAGGGCCGCGTAGCCGTACTTCGCGGCGCCGGTGAGCCGCGCCGCGATCATGGTGTCGAAGACCGCGCGCGGCGCGCCGAGGCCGAGGCGGTAGAGCATGCGCAGGTCGAAGTCCGCGCCGTGCATGACCATCTCGGTCGTCTCGAGCGCGCCCAGCAGGGGCTTCAGGTCGACGCCGGCCAGTGGATCGACGAGCTCGTCGGCGCCCGGCAGCCCGACTTGCACCAGGCACACCTTCTCCCGGTAGCAGTGCATGCTGTCGGCTTCGGTATCGACGCCGATACGCTCGGCGGCGTCGATGCGCGCGGCGAGGTCGGCCAGGGCGGCAGCGGTCTCGATCACGGCGCGTCGGCGACCCACATGTCGGCCTGCACCGCGCTCCGGCCGGGCGAGCCGCCGGCCACGTAGAAGCGGCCGTCGATGATGGCGGCGGCGGGCGAGGAGAGCGGCATCGGCAGCGTGCCCACCACCTCCCACTCGCCGCCGGGGGACAGAGCGAGGATGTCGGCGTCGACCTGCTTCGACTCGCCCGGCGCGGTGGTGTGCCCGCCCGCCATGTAGATGCGGCCGTCGTGGACGAAGGTCGCGCCCTCGGCGTGCGAGTGGCCCTTGGTCAGGGGAGGGCCGCTCGTCCAGGTGTCGGTGGCGGGGTCGTACACGTCGACCCGGGCCTGGTCGAGCTGCTCGCTGTCGTGGTGGAACTGGCCGGCGATGGCGTAGATCTTCCCGTCGAACGTGACGCACGAGAACTGGTTGCGGGGCACCGGCATCGGCGCGGCCGGCGTCCATTCGGCGCCGCGGTCGGCCGCCCACGCGTCGAGGTCGAGCACCCAGTGGTCGGGCGAGTCGGTGTCGCGGTCCTCCTCGACGCCCCCCATGTAGTGCAGCCGGCGGCCGACGAGGGCGAGGCCGCCGCCACCGCGCGGCTCGGGCAGCAACGGGGCCGCGGTGTAGCGGTCGAGGTCGACGTCGTAGCTCCACACCTCGGCGATGGCGTGCCCGCGGTAGCCGTCCTTGAACCCGCCCGCGAACCACACGGTGCGGCCGTCGAGCACCATGTTCATGTGGGTGATGGCGCTCGGCAGGTCCTGGATGCGCGTCCAGCTGCCGTCCCGGGGGTCGTACACGTTGGAGAGCTTGCTCGACCGGACCCCGGCGGTGTAGCCGCCGAACAGGTAGAGCTTCCCGTCGAGGACGACGGTGCCCGGCTCCCACTTCTCGACCGGCATGTCGGGCAGCTTCTGCCAGTCCTGCGCGCCGGCCGGCGCGACGGTCAGGGCGGTCAGCAGGCCCAGGGTCAGCGCCGCGGCGAGCGCGGTCCGCGGTGCGAGTCGGTTGGCGGTCGATGGCCTGACGACGTGCATGGCTGGCGGTCCTCTCTCGACGAATCCGGGGAAGCGGAACCGATCATACCGGCGGGCTCTCGATCCGCGCCATCGGGCAAGCGCCCGGGCGGGGTGCGGCCGGTGACAATGCCCGGGCCTCGAGCCGGTTCCCGGCCAGGAGAGCGTGCCTCGACGGCACCGTCCAGCCCGGCGAGGGAGGCGGCGCCCGCCGGGGCCGCACAGTCCGATGGTGAAGGCTCCCTACCCCCCCACGCCGAAGACGCGGGCCAGCTGCACCGCCGAGAGGCCGAGGATCACGAGGACCACCAGCGCCCCGGCGACGTTGGCGGCCCGCGAGTTGCGGTGCCGTCCCATGATGCCGGTATGGTTCACCACGATCAGCAGGAGAATCAGGGTGAGCGGCAGCACGACGGCGTTGCCGGCCTGCGCGAGCAGGATGATCTGGTACGGCGACGCGCCGAGGAAGATTCCGAAGACCACGCCGGTCAGCAGCACGCCCCCCCAGAGCATCCGGAACCGGTTGCTCCTGAGGTCGGAGCCCCAGCCCAACGCGCCGCTCGCGGCGTAGGCGGCGGCCAGCGGCGCGGTGACCGACGAGGTCAGGCCGGCCGCGAAGAGCCCGATGCCGAAAAACAGCGGGGCGGCCCGTCCCAGCAGGGGCTCGAGGCGCGCCGCGACCGCCGCCACGTCGGCGTCGCCGCCCTGCCCGAACAGGGGCGCGGCGGCAACCACCACCGCCGCGGTGATCAGGCCCCCGAGGGCCACCGAAAACAGGGTGTCGCGCCGGCTCTCGCCGAGGTTCTCGTCGTTCTTCTCCGCGTCCGGCCACCGTTCGAGGACGGCGCTGGCGTGGAGGAACAGGTTGTAGGGCACCACGGTGGTGCCGATGAGGGCCAGCACCGTGAGCAGGGCCCCCGGCGGCACCCGCGGGACCAGCAGCCCCGACAGCAGGTCGCCGATGTCGGGTGCGGTGAGGACCGCGACCACGAAGAACACCACGCTCATCAGCCCCACGAGGGCGACCAGGGCGTTCTGGATGGTCTTGTAGGTGCCCGTCATCAGCAGGGCGCCGGACAGCCCGCCGATGACCGCCACCAGGAGCGGCTGCGGCAGCCCCGTGAGCAGGGTGACGCCGAGCGACGCGCCGAGCAGGTTGCCGGTCTGGAACGCGGCGTTCCCGACCAGGATCGTCGTCGCGATGAGGCCGAGCGCGCCCGCCCGGATCCGCGGGTTCGCGAGGCTGTCGCGGATGGCCTCGGCGAGCCCCCGCCGGCCCGCGAGGCCGACCCGCGCCGCCATGTCCTGCAGGATCGCGGTGGTGACCACCGAGAACAGCACCGCCCACAGCAGGGCGGTCCCGTACGCGGCCCCGGCCCGGCTCGCGGTGACGAGGGTGCCCGGCCCGATGAAGGCGGCGGCGACCAGGAAGCCCGGTCCGGCGCGAAAACGGCTCATCGTCTGGTTCCTCCGAGGGTTCCGATCGGCGGCGGCCAAGCCTCGGCGGGCGCGGCCGGCAACGCTCAAGTCTATGTCAGCAGCCTGCCGCCGCGCCGGGGTTCGGCCGCGGCAGGGGTCGAGCACCGTCGGCGACGCTCGAGTTCATGCCACGGCGGCCGGCAGCGCGGGTCCTGTCACTCCGTCGCCGCGCATGACAGGCCGGCCGGCGGCGCGGGTCCGTCATTTCGTCGCCGTGTAGGCGACCACGGGCGGGTTCTCGAGGAAGTCGTCCCAGAAGGGGTTCTCCCGCTCGCCCGGCTCGAGGGAGACGCCGAGCCAGCGGAAGTCGCGGAACCCCGACTCCCGGAAGGCGTCGTGGTAGGTCTCGGGCTTCAGGAAGAAGTTGTGGAACCCGAACTGCCGCCCGTCGGGGTTGGTGAACCGGTAACGGATCGGGTCCCCTTCGTTCGGGGGCGCGAGCGGACCGGTCTTCTCGATGCCGTACCGGGGCCACGACACCGTTCCCCGGGGCGGGCGCATGACGTTGTCGTTGAATCCGACGAGCCGGCCCCCCGTCAGCAGCGCGTCGCGGCAGACCCGCAGAAAGCGGAGGAGCTTCTCGCGGGTCCCCGCGTAGTGCAGCAGGTACATGGCCACCACCACGTCCGCGCCGTTGGGGTCGGGCTCGAAATCGGCGACGTCCCGGCAGACATAGGCGCAGCCGAGCGGCCCCCGCTCCTCCTCGCCCCGGGCCAGGCGGATCATCTCGGGGGAGACGTCGACCCCCGTCACCCGGCCGGCGCCGGCGCGCTTGAGCAGGCGGGTGTAGAAGCCCCCGCCGCAGGCGAGGTCCAGCATCGTCAGGCCCCGGATGTCCCCGAGGGCCTCGAACAGCGTGTGCTGCTCGATGGCCCTCCGGAACGGGAGCTGCTTCGAGTCCTGGTACGCCTCGGCGATGGCGTCGTACTGGGTCACCTCTGACCGCGTTACGGCACGCGCGCGCGGCCGATGTTGTTGGTGTCGGTGCCGAACCAGATCTCGCGCGTCGGGGCGTGGAAGAACATGTGCCGCACGGTCCCGCCGCCGCTCGCGATCGCGGTCTCGGTGAAGAACTCTTCGGTGGCCGGGTCGAACCCGACGAACCGGTTCGGGCGGGACCCCGACTCGACGAAGTAGAGCCGGTCCTTGTCGTCCACGGCCATCCCGTAGGGCCGCGACCGCACGCCGCCGGGCACCGGCCACTCGTCGACCTCGCCCGTCTCGGGGTCGAAGCGGCCGAGCTGGCCCCCCGCGTAGTCGACGTACCAGAGCTCGCCCGTCGACGTCACCGCGAGGCGTCGCGGCCGGGCCTCGGCGCGGGGCAGCTCGAACTCTTCGAGCTCCATCGTCTCGGGGTCGACGGTGGCGAGCCGGTTGGTGCCGAACTGGCAGAACCAGGCGCGGTTGTCGGCGTCGACGACGATGCCGTAGGGCCGCCGGCGCTCGCCCTCGACCGGAATCAGCTCGATGGTCCCGGTCCGGGTGCCCAGCTTGCCGACGAAGCTGCCGCCCTGCACCGAGAACCAGATGTCGCCGTTCTGGTCGAAGATGAGCGTATGGGGGTCGCGCGCGTCGGGGGTGGGCATCATGTACTTCTCGATGTCCCCCGTCTCCGGGTCGAGCCGGCCGATGTGCATGGCCCGGTTGCCGGCGTACCACACGAACCCGTCGTCGTCGACGATCAGGTTGTGGGGTCCGGTCCCGGGGTCGAGCTCGTAGCGCCGGAAGTCGCCGGTCCCGGGGTCGAGATAGGCGAGGTAGTTGCCCACCTGCCCGACGAACCACACCCGGCCCTGGCCGTCCACGTAGGGATCGCGCGGCCGGGTGTTCTCCCAGGGCACGACCCACTCGGTGATCTCCAGGTCCTCGGCCGGCGCCGGGGCGGCGCCGAGGGTGCCGAACGACCCGAAGGCCAGGACCAACGCCGTCAACGCCGGAATGCTCTTCCTCATCGTGCACCTCACCTTGGACTTGACGCCCTGTTCCGCGCGTCCGCGACCGGTCTCGACACGCCCGGACGCCCTCACGGGACGCCGGAGGTCCATACTAATGCGAAACGGTCCCTCGTGCAGACGACTCCGGCGGGGCGCGGCGCGTTTACCGGGACACCGGCTCCGCCGTATGATGCTCGAGCGCCGTCCCGCCGGGTGCGGGAGGCCGGTGAGGCGCCCGCGTCGCGGGACGGCTCGCGAGGCGGGCGAGCCGACCCAGGAGTCTGCGCCGTAGAACGGTGCAGACTCCTAGCAGGATTGGTTGGGCGCCCAGCGGAGCCGTAGGCGACGATGGGCGGGCTAGCGCCCGGCCCGACCGGCGTCAGACCGCCGCCATCCGCAGGAGGAAGCCATGCAGACAATCCGTCACCCGGCCCGGCCCGTCGCGGCGCTCGCTGCCGTGCTCGCGCTCGGGGCCTTCGCCCCCGCCGACGCCGTGGCCCAGCGCGAGGCGCGCGATGACGAGTACGCCGTCAACGACCCCCGCGTCCAGCACCGTTCGTACGTGATGGAGGAGACCGGCGAGACCATCCCCTACGCGCTCTTCGTGCCCTCGGGCTACGACCCCGCGACCCCCGCGCCGCTGATGGTCTCGCTGCACGGGGCGGGGCGCCAGTACGACTGGCTGATGAACTACGCCGGCTTTCTCGACCAAGCCGAGCACCACGGCTACGTGGTGGTGACGCCGCTGGGCTACACGCGGCGGGGCGGGTACGGCTATCGCGGCGACTCGGAGCGGGACCGGCGGGCCGAGCAGGACGTCATGAACGTCTTCGGCCTGGTCACCGAGGAGCTCGCCATCGACCCGAACCGCATCTACCTGTGGGGCCACTCGATGGGCGGCGCCGGCACCTACTACCTCGCCAGCCGTCACCCCGACATCTGGGCCGGGCTCGCCGCCGTCGCCGGGGGCAGCATGCACGCGGGCTACGTCGACGCCGAGGCCATCCGGCACATCCCGTTCCTGGTCATCCAGGGCTCGGAAGACCGGGTCGTCCCCGCCGCGGGGGCGCGCGAGTCGGTGGCGAAGATGCGGGAGCTTGGCATGCAGCACCTCTACATCGAGATCCCCGGCGGCGACCACTCGCTGTTCATCTCGAGGAACCCCGAGGTGGTCGGGCACCTGTTCTCGTTCTTCGACCTCGTCTCGAAGAAGACGCAGGCCGGCGCCCCGTAGCAACGACGTTCGAGGAGGGAACCCGGCGAAGAGTGGTGTGCATCTTGACATCAGTCGGTGGCTACACCAAGATGACTCCCATGCGCACCACGCTGACCCTGGAGCCGGACGTGGAGCAGTTGCTGCAGCGAGAGATGCGGCGCACCGACAAGAGCATGAAGGCGGTGCTGAACGACGCGTTGCGCATCGGCCTGGGGGCTCGCGGCAAGCCGCCGCGAGCGGCGGAGTTCAAGGTGGATCCCCACCCCTTCGGGTTCAAGCCCGGTGTGGATGCCGACCGGCTCAACCAGCTCGTGGACGAGCTGGAGGTCGAAGAGCTGGCCCGGAAGCTCCGCTCGTGATCATTCCCGACATCAATCTTCTGGTAAACGCCCACGATTCCACGTCGCGGCGGCATGCCGCCGCGCGCCGCTGGTGGGAGAGGCTGATGAACGGGAGCGGCAGCGTCGGCCTCCCCTGGATCGCCCTGCTCGGTTTCGTTCGCATCGCCACGCATCCCCGAGTCATCGAGAATCCTCTGGACGTGGCCAGGGCCTGCGCTCGTGTCCGGTCGTGGCTGGCGCGGCCGCAGGCGATTCTGATCCACCCTGGAGACCGTCACGCGGACATCCTGTTCGATCTGCTCGACGCGGTCGGCACAGCCGGCAACCTGACCACCGACGCACACCTGGCGGCTCTGGCGATCGAGCACCAGGCCGAGCTGCACTCGACCGATGCCGACATGGCGCGTTTTCCGGGCCTGCGATGGCGGAACCCCCTTGCGTGAAGGAAGGCTCGCGACCCGGCTGTCCTTCGACCACAAGCTCTCGCCGCAGCGGTGCGAACAACTCCGCGACATCCGGGCGCCTCAGTCGGGCAGCCGCCGGGCCGGAAGCTCGCGGCCGCCCTGGTGGAGGGTGAGCCCCGCGACCGCGTCGCCCTCGACCTGGAACGTGATGCGCGCGTCGACGACCCGCAAGAAGAACTCGGTGGGCGACGACGCGAAGATCGGGACCGCGGGCTGGCCGGTCAGCTGCGCCGACAGCTGCCCGCCGTCGCGCGTGACGGCGATGAAGAACCCCGGCTGCACCTCGTAGCGTCCGACGTAGCGTTCCAGCACCGCCTCGGGTACCGCCGCGGTCTCGGCGGGGCCGAAGTCCACCGCGTCGACCCCCTCGGGCAGCCGGGGGGCGCGCTGGTCCACCCCGTTCTGGTGCAGCACCAGGTGGTCGACGGCCCCGGCGTCGTTCCGCCCGAACGTGATCTGCGCGTCGACGACCCGCAGGAAGAACTCGTCCTCCGACTCCGGGAACACCTCGAAGCGCGGCTGCCCCGTGAGCTGGGCGAACAGCCCGTCGCCGTCGCGCGTGACCGTGACGTTCACGCCCCGGACGAGCTGATAGCGCCCGACGTACTGGTCGTAGACGGCGGGGTCTAGGTCGACCTCGGTCCGGGTCTGCGCCGTCTCGGCGAGGGCGAACCGCCGATCGAGCAGGTGGAAGCCGAGGTCGGTCACGTTGCGGGCGGCGTTGGACAGCACCACCACCCCGACCCCGGCCTCTCCGTCGAAGCCGATGAACGACCGGTAGCCTCCCGTGCCTCCGCTGTGCCAGCGGAGCTCCCGCCCCTGCCCGGTCCGGATCAGCCAGCCGAGGCCGATGTCGGTGGACGGCGGCTCGAACGAGCGGCGTGACTCGTGGGTCGCCTGCAGGACCGCGTCGAGCCGCGTCTCGCGCAGGCCGAGGTTCGCCTCGAGGAACGCGAGCAGGTCGTTCGCGGTGGAGCGCAGCGCCCCCGCCCCGGCCAGGGCGGGCATGTCCCAGCTCGCGGCCGGCTCGAGCGAGAAGCCGTGGCCGGCCGCCAGCCGTTCCCGGGCCGACGGGGTCAGCTCGATCCGCGTGTCGGTCATCCCCAGGGGATCGAGCACGCGGCGGGTCACGAGCGTCTCGTAGTCGGCGCCGGCCCGCGTGGCCAGGGCATGGCCCAGCAGCCCCGCCCCGAGGTTCGAGTACTCGACCGACTCGCCGACCGGCCGCAGCAGGTCGTGGGACGACAGGAAGGTCATCAGGTCGGCCTCGGTATAGTCGGCGTACGGGTTCCCGAAGTCCGCGGGATCGAGGTTGTCGGGCAGGCGCGGCAGCCCCGAGCTGTGGGTGGCGAGATGCAGCGGCGTGATCTCGACGCCGTCGCGGCTGGGCAGGTGGGCGTCGGGGCCGAACAGCTCCTGCACCGGCGCATCGAGCCCGACCTCGCCGCCCTCGACCATGTCGGCCAGCACGATGGCCGTGAACACCTTGGTGACGGAGCCGATCTCGAAGACGGTGTCCGCGTCGGGCACGCGCGGGTCGCCGGCGGCGAGCCGTCCGTGCCCCACCACCCGCCGGCCGTGGCCGTCCACCAGGCCGACGACGATGCCGACGGCCCGTTGCTCGGTCTCGACGAGCCGCGTCAGGATCTGCCGGACCTCCTCGTCGGCGGGAAGGGAGGCCTCCTGGCCGGCACCGGAGCCTGGGGCCAGCAGGATAGCGACGACGACGCTGAGCATGCGATGCATGGACCTCCCCGCAGCCCGGGGCCAAGCCCCGCAGCATTCGAGTTCGACGCACTCTCCAGGGCGGGGGCGCTGTTCAGCCATACGCTGCCGCGCCGCGGCTGTTCATTTCGGTGACCCGAAGCGGCGGCCGGCCTCGTCAATGCGTCATCGCGTAGACGAGGACGTTGATGCCCAGCGAGTAGCCGTCGGGCGCGAACGACTCGAAGAAGCGCGGGTCGTCGGCCTCGCGCTCCCAGGCGTCCTGGATGTCGGTGTTGTGGGTCATCGCGACCATGATGCGGCCGGCGTCGTCGAAGATTACCCGGAAGTGCGGCTCGGCGCTGTCGGCCCCGCGCTCCGACGTGCGCCCGCCCGAGCGCCGCCAGAAGCCGATGTTGGCGATCTGGGGCACCTCCCAGATGTAGAACATCGTCTGGAACAGGGGATGCTCGATCGGGAGGTCGACGATGGGATACTCCGCGGGCGGCAGCACCTTGGCGATCTGGCTCTCCCACTGCTCCCATTCCCAGCGGCCCCAGAAGTCGTCGGCCCAGAGGAAGCCGCCCTTCAGCAGGTAGTCGCGCAGGCGGCTGGCGTCGTCCTGGGAGAGCACCATCGACCCGACGGCCGACGCGATGATGAACGGGCAGCCGAACAGGGCGTCGTTGGTGACCGGGACCACCCAGTGGATGGGCTCGTCGTCGGGGTCGAAGTTGACGGCGGTCGTCGACATCTCCGACAGCCGGATCATGAAGTTGATGTCGGCCCGGGGGTAGTCGGTCGACCAGCGCCCCATGCCGCGGCCCGTGTACTCGCTCGAGTACATGAGCCGGCAGAACGAGAAGCCGGCGTCGCGCTGCTCGGGGGGCCGGATGCGGGGCGGATACCGCGTCCGCCAGCCCCACTGCGCGAACACGGCCCCGGCCGTGACGGCCAGGATGACGGCGATCGCCGCGCCCGCGACGGCCCACCGCTTCATGCCGCCATTCTGCCACAGATGCGCTCATTCACAACCGTCGCCGGGGCCGGCCGAGAGATACTGGGGAGCACGGATCGGCGCAGGAGGCGCAGGAGGCGCAGCAGGCATGGCCGAGCTCAAGACGAAGAAGAACGACGCCGACGTCGAGGCGTTCCTCGACGGCATCGAGAACGAGAAGCGCCGGGACGACTGCCGCGCCGTCGTGGCCCTGATGGCCGACGTCACCGGCGAGCCGCCGGCGATGTGGGGCGACAGCATCATCGGGTTCGGCAGCTACCACTACAAGTACGCCACCGGGCGCGAGGGCGACTGGATGGCGACCGGCGTGTCGCCGCGCAAGCAGAGTCTGACCGTCTACATCATGACCGGCTTCCCGCGGCACGAGACGCTGATGCAGAAGCTCGGCCGGTACACGACGGGGAAGTCGTGCCTCTACATCAAGAAGCTCGAGGACGTGGACACCGGCGTGCTGCGCGAGCTCGTCCGCGAGTCCTACGAGCGGGTGTCGAAGGGCGGGTACGGCTGGTGACGGCGGCCGGCGACCGGCCGCTGCCCGCGGATCCATCCAGCACTGTTGCGTTCGTCAGCGGGCTGTAGGCGCCGGCCTCCCAGTCCTTGCCGCCGCTCGGCCAGTCGGCCGGCGCCGGCTCCTGCAGCGTGGCGTCGGTGACCGGGACGAAGTCGGCCGGGGCCTGCGCCCGAACTACCGCCGACGGCGCGAGGACGAGCACGCCGACGGCGACGGCCAATCGGATCGTACGCCGCGGAGCTGGTACTGCATTTCGGCCCTCCCGCGGCGTCGCGGCGCCGCTTCGCTTCCCGCCGGGAGTCCGCCCCCGAGGCAGACTCTCGGAGCCCGTGGCCGCCTCGCCCCGCCTGGCCGCACGGGCGGCATTCTGCCCGCGGCGCCCTCTCAGCATGCCGACGCCGTCACCGCGGCTAGTCCTGGTACCCCTCCAGCACCGGGAACCGCTCGTCGTCGGGCAGCGGCTGCACCCCGAAGGCGTTGAGGGTCATCGACACCTTGCGGTAGCGGGCCGCGGTGGCCGCGATGCTCACGAGCTGGTGCGTGTCGTAATGCTCCGACAACGCCGCCCACGTCTCGTCCGAGATCATGGTGTCGGCGTACATCTCGTCGGCGGCGTCGATGAGCAGGCGCTCGCGCGCGTTCCAGCCGGGGGCGTCCTGACCCTGCGCGATCCACAGCGGCTCGAGCCCGTGGTCGCGCCCCACGCTGCCCACGTGCTTCGCCCACTCGTAGACCGCCTGCGCGTTCCACCCCGTGCGCAGGATGACGAGCTCGCGGTCGTGGGGGGTCAGGCGCGACTGCTCCTCGTCGAGCACGTAGCGGGGGTTCGAGTACCACACGTCGGCCATCGCGGCGTGCCGGCGCAGGGTGCGCCCGACCCGCAGGCCGTCGCCGGGGACGGGCTCGATGCGGGGGGCCGTCAGGGGCGGCTCGCGGTCGGGGGCGTCGATGCGGTAGGCGACGTCGTCGGTGGGGATGAGGTGCTCGGCCCCCGCGTCGGGCTGGACGCCGAGCGAGTTGAAGAGGACGGACGCCGCGGTGATCTCGTTCACCGTCACCACCGCGTCGACCGCGCTCTCCAGCTCGTACATCCGCGTCAGCTCGGCCCAGGTGCGGTCGGTCACCGCCGCGTTCCGGAACAGCTCGTCGGCGAGCCCGACGAGGGTCTGCTCGAAGGTGCTCCAGCCCTCGCCGGGCCCCTCCGCGATGCGGTGGATCTCGTCGGCGGTCAGCCCGTGGTCGGTGCGGCCGGCGTGCGACGACCACAGGTAGCCGTTCTGCGCGAGCCACGCCGTCCGCAGGACGAGCAGTGCGCGGTGCCGCGGCGAGAGCGTCGAGTCGCCGGTCACCCAGGTCAGGAACGGCATCACCCGGTCGGCGAGGACCGGCAGCCGCGCCAGGGTGCGCAGCGCGTTCCCCGCGTCGCCGGCCGGCGCGTACCTCTCGACCAGCGCCCGTTGCTCCGCGGTCCACTCGGACTCCGGAAGGGTCGGCACCCGCGGCTCGTCCGCCCGCTCGACGAAGATCGCGCTGCCCGGCGGATCGACGATGGCGCGGGCCGGCTCGATGCGGAAGAGCACCGCGTCGTCCTCGTCGGTCAGCACGTAGAGGTAGCCGTCGGGCCCCTGCCGCACGTCGCGCACCCGCTGCCGCAGCTCGGTGAGGATCGACTCGCGCCGTATCTCCTCGCCCCCCCGGTTGAACACGATGCGGTCGATGTGGCCGGTGCGCGGCATCCGGCCCTCCATCATCGAGCCGACCATGAGGTTGCCCTGCCACTCGGGGAAGTGCGGGCCGGTGTAGAACGTCAGCCCCGACGGGCCGATCGACGGCCACCAGACCACCGCGGGGTCCTCGAACTCGGGCCGCCACGGCGTGTCGCTGACCCGCACCCCGGAGTACTCGCGGCTGTAGGAGGCGATGGGCCAGCCGTAGTTGGCGCCGCCCCGGATGACGTTGGCCTCGTCGCCCCCCTGCGGCCCGTTCTCGGTCGCCCAGAGGTCGCCGGTCTCGGGATGCCACGCCAGCCCGAGCTGGTTCCGGTGGCCGAGCGAGAAGATCTCGGGCAGGTAGTCGGGGTCGCCCGCGAACGGGTTGTCGGCCGGCGCCGCCCCGTCCTCGGTCAGCCGCATCAGCTTGCCGAAGTGGTTCCGCGGGTCCTGCGCGTAGCTGCCGGTGTCGGCGAAGACGTAGGAGCCGCCCACCGTCATGTAGAGCGAGTCGTCGGGGCCCCAGACGATCCGCGACGCGGCGATGCCGCGGTCGAGCCCCTCGGCCACGAAGATGTCGCGCACCTCGGTCAGCGCGCCGGTGTCGAGGCGCCCGCGGGCGAGGGCCACCGTCACTCCTTCCTCGCCGTCGCGCTCGATCGACTTGCTGTAGGTCAGGTAGACGAGCCGGTCGTCCTCGGGATGCACCGCCACGTCCATGAGCCCGGCGCGGTCGGACTCGGCGAAGACCTCGGGCACCCCGGGGACGTCGCGGTCGAGGAGCCGGCCGTCGCGCACCACCCGCAGGGCGCCCCGGTCGCGCTCGGTGATGAGGATGTCGCCGTTGCCGCGGAACGCCATGCCCCACGGATGCGAGAGCCCGGTCGCGACCGGGACGACCCGGATGCGAGGCACCTCGGCCGTGTGCAGCACCCGCGGCGCGGTCGGCGCGGGCACCGGCGGCACCCCGTCCCGGCGCTGGGCGGACACGGCCGCGCCGGCGAGGACGACGGCCAGGCAGAGGGCGAGCAGGGGACGGCGGCGGGAGCGGCGATGGCGCATGGTTCCTCCTTGGGTGCCCATCAATCTATCCGATCCCGCGGCCGAAGGGCAGCACCCCGGCGCGACCGGCAGCGGCGGTCCGGTCGCCGGAGGCGCGTCCACGCGCCGAAACAGGCGTCTGCGGCATCCGTGCGACGGCGGCGGCGAGCGCCTACGGGGCGAGCAGCTGCTCGACGACGGTGCCGGTCGCCCAGACGTAGAAGGCGACGAGGGGAAGCTTGCCGAGCGCGACCGCGGCGGCGAACCTCGCGACGGGCATGCGCAGCGTCCCCGCCACGTAGCAGATGACGTCGGTCGGCGTGAGGGGGAACGCCGACCAGCCCGCCACGAGCCAGAACCCCCCCTGGCGGGCCATCTGCGCCTCGAGCCGGCGCACCCGCGCGGCGTGGCGCCGCTCGAAGAGATCGCCGAGGCCGAGGAAGTCGAAGAAGTGGTAGATGAGGAGGGCCGAGGCGACGGCGCCGCCCAGCGAGCTGCCCGCCACGAACCACGGCCGGTCGGGAAAGAGCAGCGTGCCGGCGACGACGAGCACGGTGGCGGGCACGAGGGTGAACGCGCGCACCACGTTGAGGACGGCGTAGCCGAGCAGGACCGGCTGGCCCGACCCGCGCAGCACGCCGGCCACCCGCTCCGGCTCCAGGAGATCGGGCCGCAGGAGGTACAGCCCGGACAGTCCCACCACGCTCGCCGCCCAGACGACCAGTGCGATCAGGCGGATTCTGGGCATGCGCTCAGGTCCGGCGGGGGCGGAGCCCCGCGGGCCGGCGCAGGCTCCGGCGGGACCGGCCGGTCGGCGGGGCGAGCCGCAGGCGACGACCAGCGGGGCTACGGAACCGGCCGGCGCCCCGTCCGCGGGAGCCGGGGAGGGCGGCAACCGGGGCCGGCGCGCCGTCCGCCGCCGGCCCCGGTGGGGACGGGCCGCAACATCGGCAAGCCGGCGGCGCGGGCCTTTCGATCAGGGAACCCGCACCGCGACGAGCGTGACGTCGAACGTCAGGGTGGCGTTCGGCGGAATCACCGGCCGCCGACCCTCCTCGCCGTAGGCCATCTCGGGCGGAATGATCAGCCGCCGTTCGCCGTTCTCGCGCATGCCCACCAGCCCCTCGTCCCAGCCCTCTATCACCTGCCCGAGGCCGAGGGGGAAGCTGATTCCCTCGTTGTTGACCTCGAACTGCCGGCCCTGGCCGTCGGGCATGCTCGCCTCGTAGAGGTAGCCGGCATAGACGACGGTCAGCTGGTAGCCGTCGGCGGCCACCGCGCCGTCGCCTTCCCTGAGATCGATGATCTGGAACGGGGCGCTGTCGGTGACCACCAGCCGCACCGAGAGCAGCTCGACCTCGATGACCAGCGTCGTGCCCGGCGGGATGTTGCCCAGCCCCTCCCGTCCGACGCCGTACTCCGGCGGCACCTGCATGCGCCGCAGGCCGCCGACCCGCATGCTGACGAGCCCGTCCTCGAACGCCGGCAGCGTCTGGTCGACGCGCAGCACGAACTCGAACTCGCCGGAATCGACCTGCTGGCCCTTGCGGTCGGTCCCGTCCTCCTCCCACAGCCACGCCACGTAGCGGATCCTGACGATGTCGCCGGGGAGCGCCGTCTCGCCGGTGCCGATCCTGACGTCGTCGACGGTGAAGAACACCAGCTCGGAAGGCGACAACCTGGCCTCGCACCCGGCCAGCCCCGCCAGCGCCAGCGCCAGCGCGCCCGCGGTTCCGACCCGTCTGCGCATGCTCGACCTCATGTCCTCGTCCTCTCGCTTCCGAGCCCGCGTTCCACCCGCGGCACCCTCCCGGGCTTCCGCACTGCAACCGGGGGCGGCCCGGCCGGCGCGCGATCACCGTGTCCGGCCCGCGTATCAAGTATAGAGAAACATGGGGGCGGCGCGCCCCGACGCCACTGGAGTCAGGCGACCGGCAGGGTCAGGACTTCCACGTCGAGGCCCTCCACGAGCCGAAAGTGCCGTTCGTCGGACGGACCGACGAGCACCGGGAACCCCAGGTGCACCGCGGTCGCGGCCACGGCCAGGTCGGCCGCGGGAATGAGCGTCCCCGTGCGGCGCAGGCGCGCGAAGAGGCGCGCCCACGCGTCCGCGATCGCGGCATCGAACTCGACAATGGGCACGCGGACGGCCAGGCCCTCGACGCGAGCCAGGCGGGCGCAGGCGCGCGCGGCGCTGTCCGCCAGGTATACGCCCGCCAGCAGCTCGGCGTAAGCGGCGGCGGGCAGCACCGCCCGCTGCCCCTCCAGCCGGCCGATCACGTCGGCCCAGACCGCACCCGCTTCCCCCCGGCGCCGCTCGGCCGCGACCAGCGCACTGGTATCGACTACGACGCCCATGGGTCGTCCGGCGGCCGGTCGGACGCGCGAATCGCGGCCAGGTCATCCGCGAACCCGGGGTCCGAGTCGGCCCCGCCCAGCCAGGCGTCGAGGGCCTCGGCCAGGGTGGCGGTGGTCGCCGCGGAGGAGATCGGCGTCAACCGCGCCACCCGGGCGCCGTTCCGCTCGACGACGAACGAATCGTGCCGATACCGGACCCGCGCCAGGACGTCGCCGAGGTTTCGGGCGAGCTCCGTCGCTCGGATCGTGTGTTCCATAATTGCGTATTTTACACAATCCGTAGCCGTGCCGGTCCGTGCCGGTGGGGTGGCGCCCTGGGACGGTGACGGAGACTACCTTGCCACGTGCCAGGCGCACGAAGCCGTAGAAAACGGGCGGCGCCTGGATGCACTTGGCAGCATGGGATGATCACTGTCCTTGCGGTCGCGACGGGTGCCGTTCGCCCAGGTAGGCCACCTGGCCGTCGGGACGCTCCTTGCGCAGATACGGCGCGGCCGGTTCTCGGGCGGCTCCCTGCGCGGGGCCGCGGCTGCGCGCGGCGGCGTTGCAGACGCGGTCGGTCCCCAGGAAGGCGTCGAGCTGCTCCTGGGGCGGCAGCTCAAGGTAGACCCGATTCTCGTCGACCTTCACGGGGAACGTCATCAGCTCGTGGCTCTCTCCGCTGAGACACGCGCCGGTCTCGAGGCCGAAGACCTTCTTGTGAAGCGGGCAGGCGACCTTGGGCGTCCCCTGCGCGTCGCCCACGATGCCGCGCGACAGCACGAACGCCTGCTTGTGGGGGCACATGTTCTGCGTGGCGTACCACTCGCCGCGCGACGAGAAGTTGAACACCGCGAGCTGGGTCCGGCCGTACTTCACGGCGGCCCCGCCGTCGGCGGGGAAGTCGGCGACGCGCCCCACGTTGACCCAGCGCTTGCCCGACGAGCCGCGCAACGCGCGCAGGGGGTCCCCGGCCGAGCGCGTGACGTCCTCGACCGGAATGACCTCCTTCTCCCAGTACTCGGGCCGCTGCTGCCCGCGCTCGTCGACGAACTCGATGCCGACCTCGGTCTCGTCGGTGTTCACGAACTGCCGGAACTTCCGCCGCAGCGCGGGGTTGTCGACCACTTCCTTCCACTCGCAACGGTAGGTGTCGACGAGGTGGGCCATGCGCCGCTCAAGCTCGGCGCAGATGCCCAGCTTGTCCTCCACCACCACCTCGCGGAGGTAGTCGATGCCGCCCTCCATCTGCTGCAGCCAGACCGAGGTGCGGGTGAGGCGGTCGGCGGTGAGGATGTAGAACATGAGGAACCGGTCGATGTACCGGATGGCGGTGTCCTCGTCGACGTCGCTCGCGAGCAGGTCGGCGTGGCGAGGGTGCATGCCGCCGTTGCCGCAGACGTACAGGTTGTAGCCGTTCTCGGTGGCGATGAGGCCGAAGTCCTTGCTCTGGGCCTCGGCGCACTCGCGCACGCAGCCCGACACCGCCGACTTTAGCTTGTGGGGCGCGCGGATGCCCCGGTAGCGTTCCTCGACCCGGATCGCGAACTTCACCGAGTCCTGCACCCCGAACCGGCACCACGTCGTGCCGACGCAGCTCTTCACCGTGCGCAGGGCCTTGCCGTAGGCGTGGCCGCTCTCGAACCCGGCCGCGATCAGCTCCTCCCAGATGTCCGGCAGCTGGTGCAGCTGGGCCCCGAACATGTCGATGCGCTGCCCGCCGGTGATCTTGGTGAAGAGGCCGTACTTCTTGGCCACGGCGCCGAGCGCGATCAGCTTGTCGGGGGTGATCTCGCCCCCCGGCACCCGCGGAATCACCGAGTAGACGCCCCCGCGCTGCATGTTGGCGAGGAAGCGGTCGTTGGTGTCCTGCAGGGTCTGGTGGGCGTCGTCGAGGATGTTCTCGTTCCACAGGCTCGCGAGCATCGAGCTGACCGCCGGCTTGCAGATCTCGCAGCCGTGGCCGCGGCCGTGCTCGCCGATGAGCGCGCCGAAGGTCCTGACCTCCCGGACCTTGACGATGTCGAGCAGCTCCTGCCGCGTGTAGGGGAAGTGCTCGCAGAGGTCCGTGTCGACCTTCCTGCCGGACGCCGCGAGCTCCTGCTTGAGGAGGTCCGCGACGAGCGGGAGGCACCCGCCGCATCCGGTGCCCGCGCGGGTCCGCGCCTTGACGTCGCCCACTGCCGCGCAGCCGTCGTCGCGAATGGCCGCGCAGATGTCGCCCTTGCTCACCCCGTTGCACTGACAGACTTGCGTCTCGGCCGGCATCTCCGTCGCCGACACCGCCACCCCGCCCGCGCCCGAGCCGAGCACGAGGGCCCCCGGCTCGGCCGGCAGCTCGGCCCCGTTCTTCGCGAGCATCATGAGGCTGCCGTAGTCGGACGCGTCTCCGACGAGGATGCCGCCCACGAGGCGCTTGCCGTCGGGGCTGAACAGCAGCTTCTTGTAGACCCCCCCGAACGGGTCTTCGTAGGTGAGGGGCTTGGCGGCGTCCGCGCCGGCGTCGTAGTCGCCGAAGCTCGCCACGTCGACCCCCATCAGCTTGAGCTTCGTCGACAGGTCGGCGCCGGCGAAGACGCGCGCCGTGTCGCCGGCGAGGCGCGCGGCCAGCGCCTCGGCCATCTCGTAGCCGGGGGCGACGAGGCCGTAGACCATGCCGCGATGCTGCGCGACCTCGCCGATGGCGTGGATGTCGGGGTCGCTGGTCTCGAGTCGGTCGTCGACGACCACCCCGCCGCGCTCGCCCACCGCGAGCCCGCACGCGCGCGCCAGCTCGTCGCGCGGCCGGATGCCGGCGGAGACGATGACCATCCCCACCTCGAGGTCGTCGCCGCCGTCGAAGGCCATCCCCTGCACCTTGCCGTTGCCGAGGATGGCCTTCGTCGCGGCGCCGACGCGCACCCGGACGCCGAGCGCCTCGATCTCCTTGACGAGCAGACGGGACCCGGCGTCGTCCACCTGCCTCGGCATCAGGCGGGGCATGAACTCGACGACGTGCGTCTCGAGGCCGAGGTCGTGGGCGGCCTTGGCCGCCTCGAGCCCGAGCAGCCCCCCGCCGATGACGGCGGCGCTGTCGACCCCCTCGGCGTACGCGATGATCGCTTCGAGGTCCTCGATGGTGCGGTAGACGAAGACGCCCCGCTTGTCGACGCCGGGAATCGGCGGCACGAAGGGGGCCGACCCCGTGGCCAGCACCACCCGGTCGTAGCGAATCTCCTGTCCCCGCGCCGACCGCACGACCCGGGCCTCGCGGTCGATGGCAATCGCCCGGTCGCCGACGTGCAGGGCGATGCCCTTCTCCTCGTACCACTCGGGGGTCGCCAGCATGAGACCGGCCGGATCGCGCTTGTCGAAGAACCGGGTCAGGCCGACGCGGTCGTAGGCGGGGCGGGGCTCCTCGCAGAAGGTCACGATGCGGTGGCGGCGGCCGGGATCGAGCTCGACGAGCTTCTCGCAGAAGCGGTGGCCGACCATGCCGTTGCCGATGACCACGACGGTCTCGGGCTGACTCGGCGACGACGCGCGCGCGGTATCGGTCATGGCGCTGTTCAGTGCGCGGTTCGAGGACGCGAGAGAGCGAGCCGGAGAAGGAACGCGCGCGGTATCGGTCATGCCACTGCTCCTCTATACGGGCCCCACGTCGACGGCGCAGGCCTTGTAGGACGGCTGCTTGGAGTAGGGATCGAAGACCGCGTCGGTGAGCTGGTTGGTCACCGCGTAGTGCATGGGCACGAACAGGTGCCCGGGCTGCACGGACCGGGTGACGAAGGCGGTCGCCCTGATGCGGCCGCGCCGCGACCGGACCTCGACGCGGCCGTGCGGCCGGACGCCGAGCGAACGCGCGTCGGCGGGGTTGATCTCGACGTAGACCTCGTCCGGGTAGAGCTTGCGCAGGACCGCGGACTTCGCGGTGCGCGTCTGCGTATGCCACTGCGCGGCGGTGCCGCGGCCGGTGAGGAGCAGGAACGGGTAGCGCTCACCGGGCGCCTCGGGCAGGGGGCGCGGATCTTCGAAGAGAAACCGCGCGCGGCCGTCGGGGTGGTGGAAGCGCCCGTCCTCGAACAGGCGCCGTTCCGACCCGGGCGCGGGCGGGGGCCCGCCGGCGGGGCAGGGCCACTGTATGCCGCCGTGCTCGTCGAGCATCGCGTAGTCGTCGATGCCGGTGATGTCGCAGGGCTGCCCCGCCGAGAGGCGCTTGAGGATCTGGAACGTCGCCTCGGGCGACTCCCACTCGCGGAACAGCTCGCCGCAGCCCCAGTACTCGGCCACCAGCTTGAAGATGGCGAAGTCGGCCAGCGCCTCGCCGGGGGCGGCGGCCACCTTCCGGATGGTGCCGATGCGCCGCTCCGAGTTGATGAAGGTGCCGTCCTTCTCGCCCCACGCCGCCGCCGGGAGCACGAGGTCGGCCATGCGCGCGGTCTCCGTCGACGCGTACATGTCCTGGACGACGAGGAAGTCGAGACGGCCGAGGATGTCGCGCACCTGGGACTGGTTGATCCACGAGTGCGCGGTGTTGGTCGCGACGACCCAGAGCCCCTTGATGCGCTCCTCGAGGATGCCCTTGACGATCTCGTGGTAGGACCAGCTCGGCTCGCGCGGGATCACCCCGGGGTCGATGCCGAGCACCCCGGCGACCTTCGCGCGGTGGCCGGCGTCGGCGAAGTCGTGGCCGCCCAGCAGGTTGGTGGTGTTGCTGAAGAGCCGCGACCCCATCGCGTTGCACTGCCCGGTGATGGAGTTGGCGCCGGTGCCGGGCCGGCCCATGTTGCCGGTCAGCAGCGCGAGGTCGATGACGGCCTGCGCGGTGCGCACCCCCTGGTAGCTCTGGTTGACGCCCATCGTCCACCAGAAGGAAACTCGCTGTCCCGCGTGGATGGTCTCCGCGAGCCGCTCGATGTCGCGCGGCCCGAGGCCGGTGTCGGCGGCTACGCGGTCGAGCGTGAACGGCTGCACGAAGGCGGCGTAGTCGTCGTAGCCGCGAGTACGGGCCTCGACGTACCCCGTGTCGATCCAGCCGCGCTCGATCAGGATGCGCGCGACGCCGTAGAGCAGCGACTGGTCCGACTTGGGCCGCAGCGGCAGGTGCTGCGCGGCCTGCATGGCGGTCTCGGTGAACCGCGGGTCGACGACGACGATGGCGGGGTCGTGGGGATTGCGGAGCACGCGCTCCCACAGGATGGGGTGCGCGATGCACGGGTTCGCGCCGACGAAAACGACGACGTCCGACTCCTCGAAGTCGCGGTACGTGTAGGGCGGCGCGTCGAACCCGAACGCCTGCTTGTAGGCGACGACCGACGTCGCCATGCATTGCCGGGTGTTCCCGTCGCCGTGCAGCATGCCCATGCCGAACTTGGCGAGGGCGCCGAGCAGGGCCAGCTCCTCGGTGGGCATCTGGCCGGTGCCGAGGAACGCCAGCGACCCGGCCCCGTGGCGGGCCTGGATCGCCTTGAACCGCTCGACCATCGTCCGCAGGGCGGCGTCCCAGCTCACCGGCCGCCGGGGGGCGTCGCAGGCCTGGCGCAGGAGCGGGGTGGTGGCGCGGTCCGGCGCGTCGAGCACCGTCAGCGCCTCCCAGCCCTTCGGGCAGGCGGTGCCGCGGTTCACCGGGTACCCCGGTGACGGCGTGAGGTTGACGGGGGCGCCGTCCTTCAGGTGGACGGTCAGGCGGCAGCCGGTCGAGCAGTAGCCGCACACCAGTTCCGCGGTGGCGTCGGGCTTGTGGCGGGCCGGCACCTGCCCGAGGCCGAACCCGCCGGGCGTCCGCACGAGGTCGCGGCTGAGGCGCCCGTCACGCTGCCGCAGCATGTAGGCCCCCTCCCCCAACGAGCAGCTCACCGCGGTCTCGGCCACGAAAACGGTCGTCGCACCGGCGCAGCATGTCAGACCCCTCCCGGCATCTTCGGCGACGCGACGGCCGCGAAGAACAGGTAGCGTTCGAGGAGCTCGCCGGCCAGGCACGCGACGAAGAGCATCGCCACGAACGGCGCGAGCATCACGTCCTGACCGGCCGGGGTCCGGCTCAGCAGCACGAGGGAGGGCATCGCGATGCCGCCGACGACGCCCGCCGCGAAGCGGGCCGCCGTGACCTGCGACAGGGCGCCGCTCATCAGCAGCGCGGTCCGCTTCAGAGACGTGGTGGACCTCGCCGCGAGGTGGCGGAAGAGCGCGGCCTCGAAGGCCAGCTTCAGCGCCGCCGCGCCGATGAGGGCGCGGCACAGCGCGGGCCCGTAACGATCGAGCGCCGCCGCCGACGCCGTGCTCTCCGTCCACGCCGCGGTGATCATCAGCGAGAGCCACGCGGCGGCCAGCCCGAGCACGGCGGCCGTCAGCAGGAACTTGCAGCCGGTCGACCACCCGTTCCAGAAGTCCTTCTGCGTGAACTGGTAGACCATCACCGAGCAGCCGATGCCGGCCACGCCGACGCCGGCCACGGTCCATCCGAGCCACAGTGGAGCCGCACGGCCGCCGGACAGGGCCTCGTCGCCGATCCAGGGCCACGCCGCGTAGGTCACGGCCAGCCCCGCAAAGAGCCCGAACGCGACGATTTCGCGGCTCAGCCACGAGTGCCGCAGCCCGATGACGGCCCTGAAGGCGTACTGCGGGCGCCCCAGGTGAAGGACGCTCACCGCGAGAGCGAGCAGACCGAAGACCAGCGCGCTCGCGCTGTGCAACGGCCGGATGCTCGCCATGAGGGCCGCCGGCGCCACCAGCCCCAGCACCTGCTCGACGAGGAAGGCGCCGACCGACATCTGCGTCAGCGCCAGCATCACGATGAGGGGCCAGTGCGGCGCCGTGGGGCTCACCGAGTAGTAGTCGGCCGGGACCATGTTGCGGGGCAGCACCCGCGCCGTCCGGTAGGTGGTCGTCGGCAGCGTGATCTCGGGCTCGGGGGCCCCCGGCACGAAGAGGTTCGTCTCCGACTCCTCCACCACGTGATCGGCGTCGACGACCCGGATGCGGATCGCCTCGCCCGGGCACGACTGCACGCAGGCGGGGGCCTCCCCCTCCGCGAGCCGGTCGCTGCACATGTCGCACTTCCGCACGATGCCCTTGGCCGCGCTGTACTTCGGCGCGTCGTAGGGACAGGCCAGCGTGCAGTACTGGCACCCGAAGCACTGGTCGTCGAGGTGCTTGACGATGCCCGTCGCCGGGTCCTTCTCGTAGGCGTCGACGGGACACGCGTGCATGCACGCGGGGTCCAGGCAGTGGTGGCAGGCGGTGGTGACGTGCTGCAGCACCGGCTCGCCGTCGCCGCCCCCGTGCAGCAGCCCGACGTCGCGCCACGACTCGTCGTCCTCGAGCCCGTTCATCGCGTGACAGGCGGCGACGCACGACTTGCAGCCCGAGCAGGCGTCGAGATCGACGTCGAAGGCGTACTGCTGGCCCTCGCCGGGGGGCGTCGCGGGCATGAGGGCCGAGTAGCGCCCGGTGAGCCCGGGCCCGCCGGACGCCGCGGCCTCGTCGTGCGCGCGCGCGAACCGATCCACCGCGGTCGCATCCGGCCCGCGTTCGAGCCCCCCGTCCGCGGCCGCCGCCGGACGGAGGTCGTCGCGCGCCCCCTCCCCGTGCGCGCGCGCCAGCCCGGCGTCCGCGGTGGCGGGCTGACGCTGAAGGTGCAGGTAGTGATGGACCAGCGACGCGCGACCGGACAGATTCGCCATGACGCCGCCTATCCCGCGACCGCGTCGCGCGCGCCCGGCAGCCCGGCGTACCGGTCCGCCAGCGCCGCGTCGAGCGCCACCCGTGCGTCCGTTTCCGTCACCTCGTCGAACCGCACCAGGAACGTCGCGAACGCGGTGAGGGTCACGAGCGCGCCGAGCACGAAGAACGCGGTCGGCCACGGAATCGCGCCCCGGAACAGGAACCCGGCCGCCACCGCGCCCGCGTTGCCCCCCGCGCCGACGATGCCCGCGACCGAGCCGAGCGCCTTCTTGTTGATGAACGGCACCACCGAGTACGTCGCCCCCTCGGCCATCTGCACGCACAGGCTGAACACGATGAGGGCGGGCAGGGCCATCGCCAGCACCGACATCTGCGAGAAGAACATCAGGGCGAGCCCTTCCGCGAACAGCACCATGAACAGCCACCGCACCCGGCCGGTCAGGCCCCAGCGCCGCCCGAACCGGTCGCCGAACATCCCGCCGAGGGTGCGCGCGAAGACGTTCATCACGCCGAAGAGCATCGCCGCCGCCCCCGCCCACTGCACCGCCTGAATCGCCCCCATCGACTGGAAGAAGTCGAAGTAGTCGATGAAGTACAGGGCCAGCACGTTGTTCACGGTCAGCTCGATGCCGAAGCACGCGCCGTAGACGAGGAAGAGCGCCCACACGCGCGGGTCGCGGGTCGCGGCCCTGAACGACCCCTTGACGCTCTGCTTCGGCGGCAGCTTGCCGGCCGCGCGCAGCGCCTTGTAGTTGCCCTCGGGGGCGTCCTGGGTCAGGAACCAGTAGGCCACGCCCACGAGCGCGCACATCGCGCCCGCGATGACCATGGCCGCGCGCCACGCCACCGCGTCGCTCAGCCCCATGCCCGGCAGGAACTGCACGTCGGTGAACGGGATGTACGCCCCCACCGTGAGGATGCCCAGCACGATGGGCATGACGAGCTGGGTGACGCCTCCCCCGAGGTTGCCCCACCCCGCGGTGGTCGCGTTCGCGGTGCCGACGACGTTGGGGGCGAACATCACCGACGTGTGGTACTGCGTGATGACGAACGACGCGCCGATGACGCCGATCAGGAGCCTGAAGACGAGGAACGTCTCGAAGCTCTGCGCGAAGCCGATGCCCATGACCGGCAGCGATCCCACGATGAGGAGCCACGTGTACGCGAGCCGCGGACCGACGCGGTCGCACAGCCATCCGATCAACAGCCGCGCCACCACCGTGATCGACACCGAGCCGATGACCAGCCAGCCGATCTGCGACTGCGTGAGGGCCATCTCGTCGCGCACGATCTTCATGAGCGGCGCGATGCCGAACCACGCGAAGAAGCAAAGAAAAAACGCGAACCACGTCATGTGGAACGCGCGCATCTGCGGTGTCGACACGCTGAACAGTCGAATGCGCGTCGCCTTGTTCGTGACTTCCACTACCGCCTCCGTTCCTCCCGACCCCCATGGAGTGACGCCCCGTCGTTCCCCGAGGCGCCGCCTCACCGGCGGCCGGTCGCGCCAACGCCGAAACCGGCGCCAATCCACCATCGCGGGCCCGTCGGCCCGCTCCCCCGGCGTTCGCCGCACGACCGCGGCGCCGCCATCCCGATGGTCAGTAGCAAGAACGGGGCCAACAGCGCGCCGCGCCCGGAAATGCGCGTAAACGCGCGCGAAAGGTCGTCTCGCCGGGAGTCCGGAAGGACGGGAGGAACCGCTTCGGTTCTACAACCGTGTCGACCCGAACGGCGGATCGACACAATCGTGGGGGTGGAAGACGGTATGGAGCCCGTGTCCCCACAGCGGGCGACCAGCGGGCGACCCGAACCGACGATTTCGTTACTCCCGGCGGCGCGTGGCCGACAAGTGCGCCCCCGCCCGCGGCGGTGCGGTCCCGGGGGCCCCGCGAAGCGGACGCGTGGGTGCGCAGGGGGACGCCGCCCGCGAGACGGCGACGCCCTTGCGACACGGGGCGGGCCGGGGCGACGGCACGAATGGTGGGCCAGCGGCCGCCCGCGGGACGGCGGCGTCCCTACGACACGGGGGCGGGGCCGCGGCCGGAGCGGAGACGACGCATGACGGTCTTGACGAGGAGGGGGAACACGCCCAGCAGCACGAAGGCGGCCAGCACCTGCGGCGACACGATGCCGCCGAGGCCGCGCTCGCTGAGGACCTGGAGGTCTGGCACGGCCGCGCCGGCGTAGACGTAGACGGCGGTGCCCGGCAGCATGCCGACCTGGCTGACCCACCAGAAGGTCGCGAGCCGGAGCGGGGTCAGCCCCATGACGAGGTTGATGACGAAGAACGGCACCGCCGGCACGAGGCGCAGGGTGAAGAGATAGAGCGCCCCGTCCCGGGCCAGCGCTTCGTCGAACGCCCGCAGGCGGCCGCCGAACCGGGACTGGACCGCGTCCCTGAACACGTACCGGCTCAGGAGGAACGCGAGCGAGGCGCCGGTGGTCGAGGCGAAGCTCACGAGGAGGACGGCGCGCAGGAAGTCGAAGTACCAGCCGAAGACGAGGGTGAGCACGGCCGCGCCGGGCAGCGACAGTCCGGTCACCGCGACGTAGACGAGGAACGCGGCCCCGTAGACCAGCCAGGGATGGCCCTGCTGATACGCCCGCAGCGCCGCCTCCTGCTCGGCGATGGCCGCGAGCGAGAGCGCGTCCCCGAGCTGCAGGTAGCCGACGACGGCCGCCGCCGCCACCGCGAGCAGCACCGCCAGTCGGGCCATCGAGCCGCCGGCGGCCCCGGAGCCGGCGGCCGCGGCAACGATGGGCGCGGAACCGTCGTCGGTCATCGGGCGCTCCGCGTCAGAATACGACCGATCCCAGCCGCATCAGGTGGGTCAGATTGGAGATCGCGGTCGACTTCGGGCGCTTGAAGTAGAACCGCTGGCCCTGGGCCTCGTCGCTCACGTGGTAGCACTCCCACCGCTCCTGTCCCAGGGCGTTCAACTGCTCGTCGAGGGTCTCGAGGTCGGCATGGGGCACGAGGAGCGTCCGGTACTCGATGGCCCAGATCTCGCTCAGCTCGTCCGCCGACAGCTCGCCGATGGCCTGGGCCCGGTTTCGCGCCTCGTCCAGCACGTCCTGGGCGTCGCCCGTCAGATCGGACAGCGACGCATCCCGACATCCGGCGGCAAGCGCCAGGACGGCGCACAACGGTATCAACGCGGTTCGCATGGCGGCGGCCCTCCCTGCCATGCCCAGTATCGTCCCGTCGGCGCAGAAAAGGCAACGGGGCCGGATGGCGTGCCGGAGACCAGGCGCCGGGTACGGCCGGGCGGATCCCGGCCGGCGGCCCCACCGGCCCGGGGCGGACGGCAGAAACGCGTATCCCGGAGATGGACCCCGATCGGGGCGGCGCCGGCCCCCGACGAGGGTTGCCGCGCTCTTCCGGGCACGTTGTCGTCAACCGCCGGGAGCGGCGGCATGCCCGTAACCGGCCGGCGATGCGCGGCGGACGATCGGCCGTTCGTCGATGGGCAGGTGGATCAGGGCGGCGGCGAGGCCCAGGGCGACGCCGGCCCACCAGACGCCGTCGTAGGACCCCGTCGCGTCGTACAGCCACCCCCCCAGCCACACGCCGAGGAAGCTGCCGAGCTGGTGGCTGAGAAAGACCACGCCGAACAGCGTGGCGAGGTAGCGCACGCCGAAGATCTGGCCGACGATGCCGGTCGTCAGCGGCACCGTCGAGAGCCACAGCACGCCCATGGCGGCGGCGAACAGGTAGATGACGAGGGCGGTCTTGGGCAGGAGCATCAGGGCCGCGATGACGACGGCCCGCAGCCCGTAGATGGTGCTCAGGCCGCACTTCTTGCTCCAGCGCTGGCCCGCCGCGCCGGACGCGAACGAGCCGAGGATGTTGAACAGGCCGATGACCGCGATGGCCCCCGCCCCCACCGACGGGGACAGGCCCAGGTCGCGGACGTAGGCCGGGAAATGGACGGTGATGAAGGCGACGTGGAAGCCGCAGACGAAGAAGCCGGTGGTCAGCAGCGCGTAGCCGCGGTGGCCGAACGCCTCGCGGAGGGCCCCCGTCAGCGACTGCCCGGCCGCCCGCGCGTCGCCGCCCGCGGCCGGCGAGCCCGGGAGGACGAACGCCACGGGCGCGATGACGAGCACCGAGGCGGCCAGGAACAGCAGCGCGGCCTGCCAGCCCCAGGCCGAGATGAACGCCTGGCCGAGCGGCGAGAAGACCACCTGCCCGCTCGACCCCGCCGCCGTCCCCAACCCCAGGGCCAGGGAGCGCCGCTCGGGGCCCACCACCTGCGCCATGGCCGCGAGGGCGATGGAGAACGCGGTGAACGCCACCCCGACCCCGACGAGGACCCCGGCCGAGAGAAACAGCGCGCCGGCGCCCTGGGCCGCCGTCATCCCCCAGATGCCCGCGGCGTAGACGGCCGCCCCCAGAACCAGCACCCGCGGCGGGCCGAACCGGTCGCTGAGCGCGCCCGCGAACGGCAGGGCCACGCCCCACACGAGGTTCTGGATGGCCAGGGCCAGCGCGAACGCCTCGCGGTCCCAGCCCCGCGCCGAGGTCATCGGCTCGAGGAAGAGGCCGAAGGTCGACCGCGCGCCGAAGCCGAGCATGGCGACCGCGCACGCCGCCGCCATCACGAGCCCCGGCGTCTGCCAGCGCGCGAGACCGGGGGGACCGTCCGAAACGCGGGTGGGGTTGCTCGTCACTCGACGATCAGCTTATCAGTCCCCGGCTCGACCGTGGGCCCGGCCTGTCCGCGCCCGACGAGCGGAAGATGCCGGGAGCCGGGCCGCCGCGACGATTGGCCCGGCTACGCCGCCGCGCCGGGGCGGCGGCCGCCTTCCCGGGGCTCACGAGCCGCGACCTGCCGCGCCTCGAGATCGACGGCCCCCGGCGGCTTCAGCCGGGCCGCCGCCCCCGCCCCCAGATCCGCGAGCCGGGCCGCCGAGACCATCACTCGCGACTCGTACGCGCCCACGCCGTCGTTGAACGACCGGACGGCCCTCGCAAGCCCCCTGCCCATCCCGTCCAGGTCGTTCCCGAGCCGGGCGAGGCGCGCGTGCAGCTCGCCCGCGATCTTCAGGATGTCGTCGGCGTTCCGCTCCACGTCCCGGCGCTCCCACGCCATCGCCACCGTGCGCAGGAACGCGATGAGCAGCCCGGGCGTCGTGACGAGGACCTTGTGCTCCGCCCACGCCCGCTGCCACAGGTCCCCGTCCGCGTCGACCGCCGCGTCGAGCATCGGGTCGGTCGGCACGTACATCACCACGAAGCCCGGCGAATCGGGCCAGTACCGCGAGTAGTCGCGCCGGCCCAGCTCCTTCGCATGTCCCCGCAGCGCCGCCGCGTGTTCCTCCAGCGCACGCTTCCGCTCCCCCGCCGTGTCCGCCTCGATCGCCCGCCGATAGGCGTCGAGCGGCGTCTTGGCGTCGATCACCACGCTCGCGCGGCCGGGCAGCGACACCACCACGTCCGGCCGGCCGCCCGCCTCCCCGCCCGCCGCCGCCTGCTCCACGAAGTCGACGTGCCGCGTCAGGCCCGCCGCCTCGATGGCGTTCCGAAGGTGCTGCTCGCCCCACGCCCCCCGCATCTTCGCGTTGCCCAGGACGCGGTGCAGGCGGCTCGTCTCCTCCGCCAGCTTCCCGACCTCCTCCGACGTCCGCGCCGAGCTCGCCGCCGCCGACCGCTGCAGCCGCTCCAACTGCTCGCGCACCGGGTCGACCAGCGCCTTGACGACGGCGCCCGCACCCGCCGACTGCTGCGCCGCCAGGCCGCGGCACTCGTCGACGAACGCCGCGCGGGTCGACTCCGTCACCTCCGCCGCGATGCCCTTGAACAACGTCGCGAACCGCGCCGTCTGCCTCCTCGCGTACCAGCTCACCACGGCGCCTCCCAAGCCGAAGCCGACGATGAACCCGAGCAGGGCCGCGGTTCCGCTTGTCATCTCGTCCCTCCGCCTCCCTGCGCACGCCGGCCCGCCCTGCGGCGCGGGCTCAGGGTGCGCTCGACGCCAGCACTTGGCGGTAGACGTCGCCCAGCCGGACCGCCTGCGCTTCCGGCGTCCGGCCGGCCACCCGCACCCGCGCCGCGGCTCCCATCGCCGCGCGCGCCGCCGGGTCGCGAAGCAGGGCGGCGAGCGCCTCCCCCAGACCGCGCACGTCCCCGACCGCCACCAGCCGCCCGCTCGACGCGTCGTCGCCCAGAATCTCACGCGCACCCTCGGTCGCCGCGGCCACGCACGGCCGCCCCGACGCCATCGCCTCCAGCAGGGCGATCGGCTCGCCCTCCCAGTGCGAGGGGAGCGCGAAGACGTCGAACGCGGGCAGGATGCGCCGCACGTCGCCGCGAGCGCCGAGCAGCATCACGCGCGCGCCGCCGGTACCCGCCCGCACCCGCCGATCGAGCTGCGCGCGCAACGGACCGTCGCCGACGACGACCAGGGTCGGCGGCCCGGCCGGCCCGCCGAGGCCCGGCGCTATCCGCGCGACCGCGTCGACGAGATCGCCCACGGCCTTCTGGGGCACGAGCCGCGAGACGGTGCCGACCACCAGCGCCTCCGGCCCCAGGCCCAGCCTGCTTCGGGCCTCGGCCCGGCTCCCCTCGTCCACGCTCGCCACGCGGACCGCGTTGGCCACGTGGAACCCGCGACCGCGGCCGACGAAACCCCGGCGCTCCAGGTCCGTGAGGTCGGCCCGCGAGACCGACACGACCGCCCGGGCGCCCCGGCAGGCCACCCGCTCCGCCCACAGCGAGACCTGGCGTTCGATCCGGCCTGCCTCCTTGCGGTAGGCCAGACCGTGCGCGGTGTAGACGGTCGGCGGACCCTTGCGCCCCGGCCCCGGCGCCGCGGCGCCGACCGCGTGGAAGAACGCGGCCCGCGTCCCGTGCAGGTGAACGACGTCCGGCGCGATCCGCGCGGTCAGCCGCGCCAGGCGCACCGCGCGCAGCGGCCCGAGCCGGCGTCCCATCAGGTCGACGTCGTGCACCGGGATGCCGAGGGCGGCGAGCTCGGCCCCGAGCGGGCCGTCGCGCCCGACCGCCGCTTCACAGTCCCAGCCGGCGCCGCGCAGCGCCGGGAGCAGGTCGAGGAGGTGTACGGCGCCGCCGCCGCGGGCGGCCGACGCCATGACGTGCAGCACGCGCATGGATTGATCCCGGCTCGTCCGTCCCGTTGCCGCGCGAGGGTCGGGCCACGGCATGCCGACCCGGAAATCGTCATCGCAGGAGCTCCGCGTCGGCGGAACTCCCGACCGCGACCGCACGGTCGCGCCGCGGCCTCCGATTGCCGCTCGGCCGACCCGGCTAGACGAGGGACGCATAAGCGTCCAGCGTCCGGCGCGCCGCCGTCTCCCACGAGAACTGCCCGGCCCGCGCGAGGCCCGCCGCGCGCAGGCGCTCGCGCAGCGCCTCGTCGCGCAACACTTGCGCGATGGCGGAGGCCAGCCCGCCGGCGTCGCGGGGGTCGACGAGCATCGCGGCGTCGCCCGCCACCTCGGGCATCGAGGCGACGTTCGACGTGATGACGGGCACGCCGCAGGCCATCGCCTCGAGCAGCGGCAGACCGAACCCCTCGTGCAGCGAGGGGAACACGAAGAGCGCCGCCCCGCTGTACACCGCGGGCAGATCGTCGTCGTCGATGAACCCCGGAAACCGGACCGCCGGCTCGAGCCCGAGCGACCGGACGGTCTCGAAGATGGGCTCGTCGAGCCAGCCGCGCGCCCCCGCGAGCACGAGCTGCAGATTCGGATCGACGTCGCCGCCGCGCCGCAGGCGGGCGAACGCCTGCAGCAGCGTGGTGAGGTTCTTGCGCGGCTCCAGGGTGCCCACGGCCAGCACGTAGCGCGACGGGAGCCCGTAGCGGTCGGCCACCGCGCCGAACGACTCCGGCGCCTGCGGCCGGAACCTCGGCTCGCATCCCTCGGGCGTCACCACCACGCGGTCCTCGGGCAGGCCCAGGCGCCGGACGACGTCCCCCTTCACCGCGAGCGACGGCACGAGGGCGAGGTCGGCCTTGCGCCGGACCCGGGCCAGGGCGGTCCTGACGACGAGGCGATGCCGGAGGGTGAACGTCTCGGGCAGGATGAGGGGGATCACGTCGTGGATGGTGACCACGTATCTGCCCGTCTTGCCGACGAGGGGGATGCCGACGTGGTCCATGCCGTGAAAGAGGTCGACGCGCAGGCGGCGCAGCGCGGCCGGGACGAGGGTCAGGGACCGGATGACGCTGCTCTTCGCGCCCAGGAAGCACTCGTCGCAGGCCCCCCGGAACTCCTCCATGACCTCGCGGGACGTCTGGGGACCGGTGAAGATGACGAAGTCCAGCTCCGGACGGCGCGCCGCCGCCTCGGCGAGCATCGCCCGCGTCAGGTTGATCGCGTACCGCCCGGTGCCGCCGGCCCGAAGCGTCAGTATCTTGCCGTCGAGCCCGATTCTCACCCGCACTCCCCTGCGCGCCGCCGCCGCCCGTCGCATCCGCCCTCGACCGCCGGCGACGAGTCGGCCTCGGCCCGGGCGATCATAGCGGAGACCTGGTCCGTCGTTTCCGTCGCCTTCCTCACCAGGCGCCGAGCCTCTCGAGCCGGACGCTCCCTTCCGTGACGGGATCGTCCGTCGCCGGGTCGAGGTAGAAGACGAGCCCGACGATGCGCCGGAGATCGAGCTCGCGGTCGACGTTGGTGCCGGCCGGATACAGGCGCTCGAACGGGATGGCGTGACGGCGCCACTCGGTCGAGGTGCGAACCGAGGTCTGCCACCAGTCGGGATCGCCGCCGGGATCGCCGCGACGCTCCTCCCAGAGCGCGACCCAGATGCGGTACTCGCCGTCGGCCCTGACGTCGAAGACGAGGCCGGACTCGCCGGACAGGTCCCGGCGCGACCGATCGACGAGCGCGCCCCAGACCGCCGACGGATCCGGCCGGGGGAGGGCCAGACAGAAGCGGAGCCGCGCGGCGGCCCCGCCCGGGGCCCGCTCGCCGGCGACCCTCACCTCGGGATCGACCCGGGTGCTCGCATCCGACTCGGCCGCGAGGGCCGACCCGGGCTCGAAGGCGTCCAGGGGTCGCGCGAGAGCCGGTGGTGGAGGCGGGGGCGCGGGCGGCGGCCACGCCGCCCGGTGGGCGCGGACGACCCGCTCGACGCCGTCGTAGACGTAGATCGGGTTCGACACGATCCAGGGGGCGTCCCACCCCGCCACCCCGACCTCGACCCGGTAGGCCCCCGGCCGGTCGGCGGGAGCCTCGAGCGCGCCCCGCCCCGCGGCGATGCGCTCCCCGTTGCGGTAGAGCTCGACGCGCGCGCCCCGCGGCAGCCGCCCGCCCGCGCGCAGCCGCAGGTCGGGCGCGGGCGCGACGGTGTCGCCCATCTGCCAGGTCTCGTTCCCCCGGGCCGCGTGGAAGAAGAACCCGCCGGCCGCCCCGACGGCGTCCAGCGCCATGTAGGACCGGCCGCGCGCCAGCGCTTCGCGGACCGCGGCGGCGTCGCGCGCGGCCTCTCCCGAGAGGGGGGCGTCGAGCAGCACGTAGTTGCGCAACACCCGGAACAGATGGTCGTACGACGGAAAGCCGTGCGCGTCGACGCCGGCGACCCCGGCGACGTCGCGCCGGCGCAGCAGCGCGTCCCAGCGCTCCATGGCCGCCCGGGGCCGGTCGAGGCCGCTCGCGAGCGCATGGACCGCATCGAACGGATAGGCGGCGAGGCCCGCGAGGAGGGCCGCCCACGAGGCCTGCCGCCACTGGCTGTCCAGGTTGAGGACCTCCAGCCCCCACGCCCCACCGAGCTCCCAGCCGCTCCAGCCGAGATCGCCGCGCGGGCTGGTCGGGTGGGCGGCGAACGCGGCGCCGCCGAGATGATGCACGTCGTCGAGCGCGTTGCGCGCGTCCACCCCCGCGGGGAACGTGAGCGGCCGCATGCCGAGGCCGAGAAGGTGCCCCTGGTGCGTCGAGAGCTCCGCGCCCACCATCACGAGGACCCCGTCCCGATAGCCGGACACCGACCGGGCCGCATCGGTGTTGTGGTCGGTGATGACGAGGAAGGACAGCCCCGCCTCGCGGGCCGCCCGCGCAACGTGCTCCGGGGTGCCCGTGCCGTCGGAGAGGGTGGTGTGCACGTGAACCACGCCCGGGGCCCGCACCCATCCGTCGCGCGGCGCTTCGCCTTCCAGAGGCGGCGGCCGCCACGGCGGGGCCAGCAGGCCCCACAGCGCCAGGGGCGCCGTGACCGCGAGCGCCACGAGCAGCCGCAGTCGGCGGCGGCGAGTCATCGGCTCAACCTGTCTCCCTGTTCCACCGGCGGAATCGCCGCGTGGCGGCTCCGTTCCCGCCGAGTCTCTCATGGCCACCCGCCGCGTGGCCACGGCCGCGGCCCGCGCGACCCCGCAGGATCAGCCGAGGCCCAGCTCGCGGCCCCGACGGGCGATGTCTTCGAGCCACTCCCGATCCAGCGCATCCAGCCGCGTCGCCGGCGCGCCGTCCGGTTTCCCCGGGGCCTCGAAGCCGATGTCGACGACGGCCGCGCCGACGGCGGCCGCCAGTCGCGCGTCGAGATCCTCCCGGCCATGGGAAGCCAGGGGCGGCGCCGGCGCCCGGACCGCGGCCGGCGTCGCGGCGGCTTCGGCGAACGCGGCCTCGTAGGCGGCGAGGCTGCGCGCGATCGAGTGCTCGCTCGCGATCCACCGGGCGGCGTTGCCGCCGACGGCCGCGCGAAGCGCCGGCCGTTGCGCCAGGGCGAGCAGGAAATCCCTCAGTACCGGCGCTTCCCAGGCGTCTTCACGGACCTTCAGGCAGGCGTCGTCGGGAATCTCCGAGAACCACCCCGCATCGGTGACGATGGTCGGCCGTCCGAGGCCGAGAAGCCGGATGCACGTGCCCGACGTCTCCCCCGCCGTTTCCAGCCGCAGGTTGATCGCCGCGTCGACGGCCGCCATCAGCGCCTGAAGGCGCTCGAACGGCACCCGGCCGGTGACGTGCACCCCGGCCGGGAGGTCGGCGAGAAGGCGCGCGAGGCCGGGATCGTTGTCGGCCACGGTGCCGACGATGACGAGGCGCGCGCGGGGGACGCCGGCGCGCAGCTCCGCGAACGCGTCGACGGCCTGGCGGACCTTCTTGAAGCGGGTGACGTGCCCGAAGACGCCGACGAGAAAGGTCTCCGAGTCGACGTCCGGCAGGCCGAGCGCCCCCCGGCCGCCGCCGGGCGCGGGCGGGGCCCCCGCCGAGAAGTGGTGCGGAACCGTCCAGACGCGGGCGGACGGACGACTGGCGAGGACGCGCCGGCGGGCGTGCTCGCTGTGGACGACGACGCCCCGGCTGCGGTCGACCAGGCGCTCGAAGAGAGGCGGCGTGAACGAGCCGCCGACGTACTCGCCGCGCGCCAGGGCGGGGCCGGCTTCTCCGAGCGCGTAGCGCAGCTCTTCCAGCCAGGCCCGCGGGCCGCCGAGGGCCAGCGCGCGTTCGCGCACGAGATCGCGAATGCGGTACTCGTGCAGCATCACGACACCCGGGTGCCTCAGCGCCAGGTCGTAGATCTCCGCGTGGAACGCGGGGTGGTTGCCGACCTGGTACACGGCCAGCCGGCCGCCCGGTCGGTAGCGGCCGTACGCCTCGGTCGGGAACGGCCAGCGGCCGCGGGGGCTGCCGGGGGGGCCGAACACCCGCAGATCCCGGCCCGCCGGCATCGCCGCCAGCAGCTCCGCGCTGTAGTCGGCGATGCCGCTCGCGGCGGGAGGCAGCGGGCTCAGCCAGTCGATCGGCGGCGGCGCGGCGCTCACGCGGTCGCCTCCCCGGCCGGGGTCTCGGTGAGGGTCTCGATCACGCGGCGCCAGCGGATATGGGAGACGGCCCGCCGGCCCGCCGCCCCCAGCCGGCCCGCGAGGTCGGCGTCGGCAGCCAGCCGGTCGAGCGCCGCGGCCACCCCGGCCACGTCGTTCGCGGCGGCGACCAGACCGGTGCGTTCGTCTTCGACGAACTCGAGCACGCCGCCCGAGTCGCGGGTGGTGACGACCGGCTTGCCGCACAGGAAGGCCTCGATCGCCGCGTAGCCGTAGTCTTCGTCGTAGGGCGCGTAGAAGACGGCCCGGGCGCCGGCGTAGAGCCGCACCAGTTCGTCGTCGTCGACCCGGCCCAGCAGCTCGACCCGGTCGCCCACGCCGCGCTCGGCGATGCGCCGTTCGAGGGCCTCCCGCTCGGGGCCGTCTCCGGCGATGCGGGCCCGCACCCCCGAACGGCCGGCCGCCAGCGCGTCGACGAGCAGCTCCACCCGCTTCATGCGGTCGAGGCGCGAGACCGTGAAGACATAGTCGCCGCCAGCGCCGGGCCGCAGCCGGCCCTCGAGCGGCGGCGGCGCGTGGAGCACCTCGGCCTCGATGCCCAGATGCGTGCGCAGGCGATCGGCGGTGTTGCGAGAGATGGTGTAGATGCGACGCGCCTCGCGCAGGCCGCGCCGGTCCATCTCGTGGATTCTCTCGACCATCGCCCGATCGGCGGGGTCGTCGCCGAAGTCGCTCCACCGCGTGCCGCGCAGGTCGTAGACCTGGCGAAACTGGTGGATGAGCCAGACGATCTTGTTCGGATGGCGTACCAGATACGAAGGAAAGCGCCCCGCCACCACGAGGTCGGGCGGGCCCGTGGCGCCGTCGAGGCCGACGAGGCGCCAGGCCAGTGCGCTCTGGAGGATCTGGAGCCGCGGGTTCCAGGCGAACGGCAGCGTAACCAGGTCCGCGGCGTGGCCCGCGCCGCGCAGGTGTCGCACGAGGGCCGCGTCCAGGGCCTCGGCGCCCCCGGTCAGGAACGGGACCTGGGTGTCGCACACGGCAACGCGCATGATTCAGGGCGCGGGGGAATCCTCGCCGGCCCGGCCGCGCGCGCGGGAAGGTTCCCCGCCGCTCCGGCCGCGCGCGTCGGGGCGATCTTCGAGGGCGATCATGCGGTCGCCGAGCCGCCGCTGGCGGTCGCAGAGGTCGCGCAGGGCGAGCCCGACCTGGCGGTTGAACTCGTTCTGCTGCCGCAGCAGGGCCCGATGCCCGCGTTTCGCGAACAGGTGGTAGAAGACCTTCTGCAGCCAGACCGCGCGCCCTCCCGATTCCGCATCGAAGGAAGGCTCCACGAGCCGCTCGTAGCGGCGGAGCGCCTCGAGGGGAGGAGGCCAGCCCGCGAGCTCGTCCTCCAGGGCCGCGTTCTCGGCCTGGCGCTGCCGGGCGCCGGCGCGTATGCGCTCCACGGACGCGGCGACGTCGTCGGGCGACGGGTCCTCCGACTTCGAGGTCATGGCGCGGGGAAGCATGACACAATCGTCGACGGCGTCAAGACGGTCCGCCTCGCGCCGCGTCCGCGTCGCCTCGATGGCCGTCCAACCGGCAGGCTCGTGTCGCAGAGAGGAACCTCCCCCGTTCGCCACGTGTCGAAGCCCGCCGCTCCCGGCCGCGTGTCCTCGGGGGCGTCCCCGCCATGATCGGGCGAGCGTGGCGCGGCGCGCTCGGGGCCGTCCGAGAGACGCTCCACTGGACCTGGTCGATTCTCGCGTCGACGCTCCGGCCGGGAGCCGGCGGGCGGTTGACGGTCGCGGTCGACGTCGACTGCTTCTGGGACCGCCTGACCGGCGTCGGCTGGTACCTCTTCGAGATTCTGGAGCATCTGTCCGAGGCGGAGGACATTCGCCTGCGCCTCTACGGGCAGACCCTCTTTCCCTATCGCACCGATCCCCAACCGGTCGTGGCGCCGCCGCGCGGATCGGCCATCGAGCTCGTCTCCTTCCCGTGCCGGAGTGGATACCGCGCCGGGTGATGCTCCGCCTCAAGCCCTGGCTCGAGCCGCTCGTGCTCGCCCTGCAGCGGAACGCCGTGCTCTTCGCGCCCAACTACGTGCTGCCGCCCAAGTTCCGGTTCGCGCGGGGTGCGGTCGTGGTGGTGATTCACGACCTCGCGTACCGCCGCTTCTCCTGGACGCTGCAGGACGAGACGCGCGCCGTGCTCGATGCGCAGTGGCGCCGCAACCTGGCCCGCGCCCGGGAGGTGGTCACCGTGTCGCAGGCGGTCCGCGACGAGCTGCTGGCCGCCGAGCCGCTCGATCCGGATCGCGTCACCGCGATACACCACGGGCCGGGGCATCTGTCGAGGCAGGATGGCGGAGAGCCGCCCGAGGCGCTGCCTCGGCGTTACATCCTGCACGTCGGCACCATCGAGCCGCGCAAGAACGTCGAGCTCCTGTTGGCGGTGTGGCGGGAGTGGGTCGCGGAGAATCCCGCGGCGCCGGCCCTCGTTCTGTGCGGCCGGAGCGGCTGGAAGAGCGACGACCTGCACCGGACGCTCGCCGGCGCCGAGGCGGACGGCTGGCTGCGCCGGCCGGGCTACGTCGACGACGCCGCGCTGGCCGCGCTCTACCGGCATGCCCTGGCGGTCGTCTGTCCGTCCCTCCACGAGGGGTTCGGACTTCCCCTCGTCGAGGCGATGGCGGCGGGGACGCCGGTCGTCGCGAGCGACATTCCCGTCTTTCGCGAGGTGGCCGGCGACGCCGCCGTCCTCCTGCCGGTGGATGACGCCGGGGCGTGGAGGCGGACGCTGATCGAGCTGTCTGCCGACACGGCGATGCGAGAGCGCCTCGGGGCACTCGGCAGGGAGCGGGCGGGGGCGTTCGACTGGTCGACGGCGGCCGCCCTGACGCGGGCCGTGCTGCGGCGGGCGGCCGGGGGCGCGTGATCGGCGAGGAAGCAGAGAGCCACGTGAGAGCGCGGTTCGACGGCAAACGCGCATCCTGATTCGGCAGGCTCATGCGTGGCGGAGACTGGGATTCCAACCCGGGAGACCGCGCCCCCTACCTCGAGGGAGGCAACACGTCGCCGGGCTCGACCGGCCCGTCGAGCAGTCCGGCCCCGGCATAGAGGTCGATGGTGGTCCGCCACCCGTCCTCCGACTGAACCCCGACGGCGTCGCCGACCAGCGCGCAGACCCGGACCAGGCTCGCGTCGACGTAGCGCGCGTCCCGGTCGGGAAACAGGTCGAGGAAGAGCCGGGCCGCGGCCGGCCGGTCCGCGCAGGCCGTGCGGTATCCCTCGACGACCGCCGCGGTCAACCCCTCGATCAGGTCGCCGGCGTCTTCGTAGGCCTCGCGCGACGCGATGACGTTCAGTCCGTACGCGGCGACGCCGTGCTCGGCGAGCGCGAGCTCGAACGTCTCTTCCCGCAGCGCCAGCTCCGTGGGGCTCATCTCGACGTAGTTCACCGCCGCGTCCACTTCCCCGCTCAGGATCAGCGGCACGTCGGGGCCGTCGATCGGCACCGTCTCCACGTCGTCGACCGGTATGCCCGCCGTGCTCAGGAAGGCGGCGAACTCGTGGCGCGTCGTGCTGTCGGGGTAGATGCCGACCCGCTTGCCGGCCAGATCCGCCGGCGCGCCGACGTCCTGCGCGGCGAGACCGTAGACAACCGTCGGCAGTCGCTGGTAGAGAACGGCGGTCGAGACGAGGGACGCGCCCCGGCCGACGGCGGTGATCGTCGCGCCCCCGGAAGCGGTCGCGACGGGGTAGCGGCCCGCCGCCACCGCGGCCGCGGCGGCATCCGCGCCCGACGACTCCACGATGTCGACGTCGAGCCCGAGCTGTCGGAAGAGCCCGGTCTCCCGGGCGAGATAGACGCCGATATACGTCGGCTCCGCCTGCCAGTCGATGAGGAACGCGAACGGCTCCGGCGCCGCCGCGGGCGGGGGGAGCCCGGTTCCCGACGGGGGCGCGCCGCAGGCGAGCGCAATGCCGATCGCGGCACCGCAGCAGAGGGTCGGAAGGGTCTTCATGGATGCAAGCCGTCCCGCCCCCGCTCGTGGCGCGGCCGGCCGAAAGGGGACTCCGCGGCGGCGGTTGGCGGAGGGACTGGGATTCGAACCCAGGAGACGCTCTCGCGCCCAACGGTTTTCAAGACCGCCGCCTTCAACCACTCGGCCATCCCTCCATGAATGCCCGCCGCCCGTCCCATCCTACTCCGTCCGCTGGCGCCGCGGCGACACGGTTCGGCGTCTCCTCGGCCGGCAGACCGTGTCGGACCCGCGGCGCGCCGAAACCCGTCAGGCCCCTTTGTCGTCCGCACGTGCCGCGGCGACACCGTGTGGCGTCCCCTGGCCAGGAGCCCGCGGCGCCCCGAACCCGTGAAGCGCCTGCCCGACCGGCCGCGACGGCGGAGCAGTGCCGGCAGCGCGGCTACCGCGCTGGCTCCGGGCGGGCCGGGATGACGGCCAGGCCCCGCATGTACGGGCGCAGCGCTTCCGGCACCACCACCGAGCCGTCGGCCTGCTGAAAGTTCTCGAGGATCGCGATCAGGGTGCGCCCCACCGCGAGGCCGGACCCGTTGAGGGTGTGGACGTGCTCGGCCCTGGCCTTGCCGTCGGGGCGGTACTTCACGCCGGCCCGGCGCGCCTGGAACGCCTCGGTGTTGCTGCACGACGAGATCTCCCGGTACTTGCCCTGCCCCGGCAGCCAGACCTCGATGTCGTAGGTCTTGGCCGCCGCGAACCCCATGTCGCGGGTGCACAGGGTGACCGTCCGGTAGGCCAGGCCCAGGCGCTGCAGGACCGCCTCGGCATGGCCGGTCAGCGTCTCGAGCATGGCGTAGGAGTCGTCCGGCCGGGTGAACGCGACGAGCTCGACCTTGTCGAACTGGTGCTGGCGGATCAGCCCGCGCACGTCGGCCCCGTAGGACCCCGCCTCGCTGCGGAAGCAGGGCGTGTAGGCGGTGTAGAGCAGGGGCAGGTCGCGCCCGTCGAGGAACTCGCCCCGGTGGAGGTTCGCGAGGGGCACCTCCGCGGTGGGGATGAGGTACAGGTCCCAGCCGTCGATCTTGAACAGGTCGTCGGCGAACTTCGGCAGCTGCCCGGTGGCGACGAGCGAGTCCGGGTTGGCGAGGAACGGCGGGGACACCTCGACGTAGCCGTGCTCGCCGGTGTGCAGGTCGAGCATGAAGTCGATGAGGGCCCGCGACAGCCGCGCGCCGGCGCCGCTGAGCACCGTGAACCGGGTGCCGGCCAGCTTCACGCCGCGCTCGAAGTCGACGATGCCGAGGGCCGGGCCGAGCTCGGCGTGGGAAAGGGGCTCGAAGTCGAACGCGGGCGGCTCGCCGTGCCGGCGCACCTCGACGTTGTCGGCCTCGCCGGCGCCGACGGGGACGCTCTCGTGAGCCAGGTTCGGGAGCTTCAGCAAGAGCGCGCTCCGGGCCTGCTCGACCTCCTGGAGCCGCCCCTCGTGCGCGTCGATGGTCGCGGTGTGGGCCCGGCCCGCCGCCATCAGGTCGTCGACGGGCTGGCCGTCGCGCTTCGCCCTGCCGATCTGCGCGCCGATGGTCTTCTTCGCGTGCCGGGCCTCTTCGAGCAACGGGATGATGGCGCGGCGCTCGCCGTCGAGCCGGCGCACCTCCGCGAGGACGTCGGTCAGACCGTCGCCGCGAACGGCGAGGCGGGCCTCGACGGCCGCGGAATCGTCACGGAACAGCGCAGGATCGAGCATGACGCATTGTACCCGTCCGCGCGGAGCCGCCCGGAGCGCCGCCACGCGACTGCGCCGCCGGGACTGCTATCATGCGCCGCCATGACGACCTCCCGCGCGATTCGCAAAGTCGTGTTCCCCGCGGCCGGGCTCGGGACCCGCATCCTGCCGGCCACCGCGGTGCTGCCCAAGGAGCTGCTGCCGATCGTCGACAAGCCGATCATCCAGTACGGCGTCGAGGAGGCGGTCGCGGCCGGCCTGTCGCAGATCGTCCTCGTCAACAGCCCCGGCAAGCGGATGCTCGAGGACCACTTCGGCCGGCACGCGGCCCTCGACGCCCTGCTCGCCCGGCGCGGGAAGTCGGCGCTGCTCGACGGCCTGCGCCGGCTCGCGGCCGGCATCGAGCTGTCGACGGCGTTGCAGGACGAGCCGCTGGGGCTGGGCCACGCGGTGCTCGTCAGCCGCGAGCGGGTCGGCGACGAGCCGTTCGCGGTGGTGCTGAGCGACGACGTCATCGACGCCGACCCGCCCGCGCTCGCACAGATGCTGGCGGTGTTCGCGCGGGTCGACGGCCCTGTCCTCCTCGTGGAGCGGGTGCCCCGCGAGGCGGTCGGCCGCTACGGGGTCATCGCCGGCGAGGCGCTGGGCGACGGCGTCCACCGGGTCACCGATCTGGTCGAGAAGCCCGCCCCGGAAGATGCGCCGTCCGACCTCGCGATCATCGGGCGGTACGTGCTCACCCCCGACGTCTATCCCGCCCTGGAGCGGACCGCGCAGGGCCTGGGCGGCGAGATCCAGCTGACCGACGGGCTGCGCCGCCTCCTCGCCGAGCGTCCGATCTTCGCGGTCGAGCTCGACGGCGTGCGCCACGACGCCGGGAACAAGCCGGGCTACCTGCGCGCCATCCTCCACTTCGCGCGGAAGCATCCCGAGCTGCGAGGCGTCCTGGCGGAGCTCACCGGCGAGAAGGTCCCGCAGACGGGCTGACGGCCGGCGCAGGCCGTGGAGCGGCGCCGACCGACGGCCGGCGCAGATGACAGGGAATCGGCTGACGGCACTCCGCCAGCGTCAGCGGGCCGGGGCATCGGCTGACGGAAGACGTGGGACGGACGTCACGACGAGGAGCCGGCGCCGGCGGGCGCCGTCTTGGCGGCCTTGGCCGAGTCCGCGGCGGAAGCCGACGTGCTCGCCGAGTCGCCCGACTTCCCGCCGTCCTGCTTGTCCGGCTTCGACTTCGCGCCGTCGGTCGGCGCACCGGCCTTCGACTCGCCCGCCTCGGACGGGTCCTTCTTCCCCTGCTTGGCGTAGTCGGTCACGTACCAGCCGGTGCCCTTGAACTGGATGGCCGGCGAGGAGACCAGCTTCCGAACCGCGCCGTCACATCGTGGGCAGGACGTCGGGGGCGGATCGGAGTACCGCTGAATCCGCTCGAAGCGATGCTCGCAGGCTTCGCACTGGTACTCGTAGAGTGGCATGGGTCGTGTACCCGAACGCTTCCTGGCCCGCCAATCGTCGCCTACGGCTCCGATTGCCGCCCAACCAAGCCTGCCAGGAGTCTGCACCGTTCTACGGCGCAGACTCCTGGTCGCTCGACCGGGGTCCGGCACGACGTGGACCAACCGCCCATCGTACCCGGCCGCCGGCTCGGGATCAATCGAGCAGGTCGTCGCCGGTGTCGCCGAGGAACAGCGTCCGGTGCAGCCAGAGCGGGACCGAGCCCTGCCCCAGCAGCCGGTCGTGAAACGACTTCAGCGAGAACGCCGAGCCTTCCCTCGCCTCCAGATCGTCCCGCAGCTTGACGAGCATCAGCCGGCCGACCGCGTACAGCGCGTAGTCGGGGTCGAACGTGCCCCGCTCCGCCTCGCGCCGGGCGCCGGCTTCTTCGAGATACGCCTCCTCGCGAAAGAAACGGACCCCCTGCTCGACCGACAGGTCGTCGGCATGGAGACGAATGCCGACCACGAGCCGGGCCAGCCGCAGCAGCTTCTCGACGATCTGACCCAGCTCGATCGCATCGTCGCCCCGGGCGAAGCCGGCCTCCATCACCATGTGCCCGGCATAGTGGGCCCACCCCTCGACGCACGAGACGGGCGCGAAGAGCAGCGACTTGCGCAGCGTCCTCCCGATGCGCCGCTGGTGCAGGAGGTGCAGATGGTGGCCCGGATAGGCCTCGTGGGCCGACAGCGACCAGAGGGTGGCGAAGTTCAGGTCGCGCAGATGCTCTTCCCGGCGTTCCTCCGACCACGACGGATCGACGTCGGTGACGTAGTAGCAGGAAGACAGCGTCTTCGGCTCGAACGGCCCCGGGGGCCACACGCCGGCCTGAGTCCAGCGCAGGAACCCGGGGGTCGGCGCCACGACCATCGCCCGGTCCTCGGGCAACGTGACCAGCGCGTTCCTCTCGATGAACGACACGAGGTCGGAGAGCTGATCGCCCACCGTCTGCACGAGCGTCCCCGGTTCCGGGTGCCGCATCTTCACCTGGCGCCAGGCCTCGGCCGGGTCGACCCTGGGATCGATGCGGGCCGCGACCTCGCAGAAGCGGCTCTGCTCTCGGACGAGCTCGCGTTCCGCAATCGACAGCAGCTGCTCGGCCCCCAGGCCGATGCCCTCGCGGTGGCGCAGGCGCCCGTCGAACCGTTCCCGGCCCAGCCGGAACGTCGCGCGGCTCCGGGGGGCGAGGGTGCCGCGAAGGTGGTCGTTGTAACGGTTGATCGCCTCGGTCGCCTCCGTGGCGGCATCGGCCAGGTCCCCGAGCAGATGCAGGTCTTCGAGGCGCCGGAAGGCCCGGGGCAGGTCCCGCTCGATGAACGCGACCACGCGGTCGAACATTTCGGCCCCGGTCTTGATGAAGATGCCCGGCGGATCTTCCACGTTGGCGGCGGCCGCCTCGAGGAACCGCGGCGTCTGCCGCAGCTTGGACACCACGCGGCGCGCCCGCTCCTCGACCGGCGCATGCTGGAACAGGGCCTGCCCGGCCAGCGACGTGGACAGCAGATCGGCGTAGTGCCGGGGGTCGCGCTCCCACGGCCTGACCTCCTCGAGCTCGTACAGCCGGCCACGGATGTGGTCGGCCAGCATGCGCCGCTCGAGCTGCTCCTCGGCCGTCAGGCTGCGGGTGGTGATGCGGTCGAGGCGCCGCGCGAACCCCCCGAGCTCGCGCCCCTGGGCGTCGACGGCGCCGCGCGACAGGTCCTCGAGACGGTCGTCATGGGCGTGCATCCCGTCGCCGGACGCCGCGGCGGGAGCGTTCTCGTAGAGAAACTCCAGATACTCGTCGATAAAGTGCGACAGCGGTTCCGAAGTGTGCATGGGTGTCGGCGCGAGTCTTGCGTGGCCGGACGCGTGCCGCCGGACTGACGGGTGCCGCCAGACTCAGCCCGGCAGGGACGGCGGACCCCTGAATGTTACAATATCGCGCGATTCCGCATAACTTGACGCCCTCGACTGGTCGTGGCGCGGCATGCCCGGCACGCTCTATCTCGTCGCCACGCCCATCGGCAACCTCGAGGACATCACGTTTCGGGCGGTGCGCATCCTCGAGGAGGTGGGGCTGATCGCGGCCGAGGACACGCGCCGAAGCGCCAGGCTGCTGCGGCACTACGGGATCGTGACCCCCGCCGTCAGCCTCCACGACCACAACGAGCGCCGGCGGGCGCCCGGGCTCGTCGGGCGCCTGCTCGCGGGCGAGTCGATCGCCCTGCTGTCCGACGCGGGCACGCCGCTGGTTTCGGATCCGGGGTTCAACCTCGTCCGTCAATCTCTTGACGCCGGGGTGCGCGTCACCGCGATCCCCGGGCCCTCGGCGGTCACCACCGCCCTCGTCTCCTGCGGGGCCCCGGTCGCGAGCTTCACCTTTCTGGGCTTCCCGCCCCGCCGGCTCAACGACAGGAAGCGGTGGTGCGACGAGCTGGCCCGCGAGCCGCGGACCCTCGTGTTCTTCGAGTCCCCGCATCGCCTCGTCACCACCCTCGGGCTGCTCGAAGGGCGCCTCGGCGCGCGGACCGTGGCGCTGTGCCGGGAGCTGACCAAGCTGCACGAGAGCGCACTCGTCGGATCGGTGTCGTCGCTGCTCCAATCCGTGGGGACGCCGCGCGGCGAGTACACGGGCGTCGTCTGGCCCGCGGGCGACGACGGCGGCGACGTTGTCCCGCCCCCGGACGGGCAGGCGTTGATTGACGAGCTCGACGGGTTGGCGGACGAGTGCGGCTCACGGCGGGAGGCGGTGAAGGCCATGGCCGACCGGTACGGCCTCTCCGCCCGGGCGATGTATCGGGCGATCGAGGCGGCGAAGTGCGAATAGGCCCGCGTGCTCGGGTTCGATTACACTGGGAGCGCGGTGCCGAACCACGTCATCATCCTCGCCGCGGGCCGCGGCACCCGCATGCGGTCGGCACGGCCCAAGGTGCTGCACCTCCTCGCCGGCCTGCCCCTGATCGAGCACGTCGCGCGCGCGGCCGACCGCCTGCGGCCGGAGCGCACGGGCCTCGTGGTCGGCCATCAGGCGGAGCGCGTCGAGGCCGCCCTTTCCCACCGTTCGTCCCTGGCCTTCGCCCGCCAGGACGAGCAGCGCGGCACCGGTCATGCGCTGCAGCAGGCGGAACCGCTCTTCACGGGGCTGGGGGGCACCCTCGTGGTGCTGTCCGGCGACGTGCCGCTGATTCGCCCCGACACCCTGGAGCGGCTCGTCCACACCCACGAGGGGGCGAACGCCGCCCTCACGGTGCTGACCGCGACCGTGCCCCGCCCGTACGGCTACGGGCGCATCGTCCGGGCGGACCGACGCCTCGCCCGCATCGTCGAGGAACGAGACGCCTCGGCGTCGCAGCGGCGGCTGAAGGAGATCAACAGCGGCATCTACGCCCTCGACCTGCCGCCGCTCTTCGACGCGATCCGGGAGATTCCGCCCGCCGGCGCCTCGAACGAGATCTACCTGCCGGACCTGGTGCGGATCTACCGGCAGCGCCGGCTGCCGGTCGAGACGGCGGCGGCGGCGAATCCGGATGAAGTGCGCGGCATCAACAGTCAGACCGAGCTGGCGGAGGTCAAGCGAATCGTGCGACAGACCAGGAACGAAGAGCTGATGGCGGCCGGCGTCACCATCGAGGACCCGGCGACGACCTGGGTCGACATGGACGTCACCGTCGGCCCCGACACCGTCATCCACCCCGGCGTCTTCCTGCAGGGGCGCACCAGCGTCGGCGCGCGGTGCGAGCTGCACGCCGGGGTGCGCATCGTCGACTCGACGATCGGCGACGACGTGACCGTGCGCAACCACTGCGTCATCCAGGGCGCCACGCTGGCGGACGGCGCGCAGGTCGGGCCATTCGCCCATCTCCGCCCGGGGGCGGCGGTCGGCGAGGCGGCGAAGGTCGGCAACTTCGTGGAGATGAAGAAGTCGTCCCTGGGCCGGGGGTCGAAGGCCAACCACCTGAGCTATCTCGGCGACGCCGCCATCGGCGCCGGAGTCAACGTCGGGGCCGGGACGATCACCTGCAACTACGACGGGAAGCGGAAGCACCGGACGACGGTCGGCGACCGGGTGTTCATCGGCAGCGGCACCCAGCTCGTGGCGCCGGTGACCCTCGGCGACGACGCCTACGTCGGCGCCGGATCCTGCGTCACCGACGACGTCCCCGCCGGGGCGCTGGGGGTGGCCCGCAGCCGGCAGGTCGTCAAGGACGGATGGAACGGCCGCCGGAAGGACGAGCCCGGCGACGGGTCGTCCGACTCCTGACCCGGCGAAAGCCGGGGAAGAACAGCCGCAGAAGATTCAGCCGCGACGAAATGTGTGGAATCATCGGCTACATCGGGCAGGAGCCCGTCGTGCCGGTCCTCATCGAGGGCCTGCGGCGGCTGGAGTACCGCGGCTACGATTCGGCCGGGATTGCCTTGGTCCGCGACGGCGCCGTCGAGCTGCGGCGCAGCGCCGGCAAGCTGGACCGTCTGGTCGAGGCCCTCGAGCACGATCCGGTCGACGGCGACTACGGCCTCGGCCACACGCGGTGGGCGACGCACGGCCGGCCGACCGAGGAGAACGCCCACCCCCACCGGGACTGCAGCGGCCGCATCGTCGTCGTGCACAACGGCATCATCGAGAACCACCTGGCGCTGAAGCGCGAGCTCGAGGCCGAGGGCCACCGTTTCGCCACGGAGACCGACACCGAGGTCGTCGCCCACCTCGTCGAGTGCGAATGGCGCGGGGACGGGCTCGAGGCGGCGGTGCGCCGCGCCCTCGCCCGGGTGCGCGGACTGTTCGCCCTCGTGCTGCTGGCGACCGACGACCCGCAGAAACTGGTGGCGGCCCGCCAGGGCCCGCCGATCCTCGTGGTCGAGGGCGAGCGGGGCTGCCTCGTCGCCTCGGACGTCCCCGCGGTTCTCAGGCACAGCCGGGACGTCGTGTTTCTGGGCAACCGCGAGATGGCCGTCATCACCCCCGGCGGCGTGAGCTACACCGACTTCGCGGGCGCGCCGGTCGCCGCCGACCCCCAGCACATCGACTGGGACCCGGTGATGGCGGAGAAGGCCGGCTACCGGCACTTCATGCTGAAGGAGATCTTCGAGCAGCCGTGGGCAGCCCGCGAGACGGTGCTCGGGCGCACCTCGCTCGAGTCGGGCCGGGTCTTCCTCGGCGAGCTGGACGTCCCCGTCGAGCGGCTCCGCGCCGTCACCCGCGTGGTCGTCCTCGCGTGCGGCACGTCCTGGCACGCCGCCCTCGTGGGCAAGTTCCTGATCGAACGGCTCGCGGCGGTGCCCGTCGAGGTGGACTACGGCTCCGAGTACCGGTACCGCGACCCCATCGTCACCCCGACCACCCTCGCCGTGGTCATCACCCAGTCGGGCGAGACCGCCGACACCCTGGCCGCGCTGCGCGAGGCCCGCGACCGCGGCGCCGCGACCATCGCGATCTGCAACGTCGTCGGCAGCACCGCCACCCGCGAGGCCGACTTCACGGTGTACACGCACGCCGGGCCGGAAATCGGAGTCGCGTCGACCAAGGCGTTCACGTCGCAACTCGTGGCCCTGCACCTGCTGGCCCTCTATCTGGCGCAGGTCCGCGGGTCGCTGCCGACGGAGGCGGCCCGGCGGCACCTGGCGGACCTGGACCGTCTGCCGCGCTGGATCGAGGAAACCCTGCAGTGCGAGGAAGCCGTCAAGTCGGTGGCCCAGCGGTTCCACCAGCACCGGAGCTTCCTGTACCTGGGCCGCGGCATCAACTATCCGATCGCCCTCGAAGGGGCGCTGAAGCTGAAGGAGATCTCCTACATCCACGCCGAGGGATACCCCGCCGGCGAGATGAAGCACGGCCCCATCGCCCTCGTCGACGAGCAGATGCCGGTCGTGACCCTGCTCCCGAACGGGTCGGTCTTCGAGAAGATGGCCTCCAACCTGCAGCAGGTCCGGGCGCGCGGCGGATCGATCATCGCGGTGGCCGACGACGGCCAGGCGGGCCTCGAGCCCCTGATCGACGCGGGCCGGGACGCCCTGGTCACCATTCCCGCGACGCCCCCGCTGATCACGCCGATCGTCATGGCGGTCCCGCTGCAGCTGCTGGCGTACCACATCGCCGTCCGCCGCGGCTGCGACGTCGACCAGCCGCGCAACCTCGCCAAGAGCGTGACGGTGGAGTGACCGCGGCGAGCGACCACGTCCGAGGACCCCGTGCCCCTGATGCCCGCCCCGCGCGCGACCGAGCCCGATCCATGGATTTCCTGTCACAGCTGAACCCCGAGCAGAAGCAGGCGGTGCTGCACACGGACGGGCCGCTCCTGATTCTCGCGGGGGCCGGGTCCGGGAAGACCCGGGTCATCGCCTACCGCACGGCGTACCTGATTGCCGCCCGGCATGCCGAGCCCGACCAGCTGCTCGCCGTCACGTTCACCAACAAGGCGGCGGAGGAGATGCGGGGGCGGGTGGAGCGGCTGGTCGACACCGGGGGGCGGCGCCTGTGGGTCTCCACGTTCCACGCCTTCTGCGCGCGGGTCCTGCGCCGCGAGGGGGGGGTCGGCCTGACCCGCGATTTCGTGATCTACGACTCGTCGGACCAGCTGACGGTGGTGCGCCGGATCCTGCACGACCTCGACGCCGACGACAAGCTGCTGCCGGCCCGGCAGGCGCTCTCCGCGATCAGCCGCGCGAAGAACCAGATGCTCGCGCCGGCGCAGCTGCAGGAGGAGAGCTGGAGCGCGCGGGGCGAGCTGACCGTCAAGGTGTTCGAGGCGTACCGTCGCAGCCTCAAGGACGCCAACGCCCTCGACTTCGACGACCTCCTGCTCGAGACGAAGAAGCTGCTCGAGACCGCGGAACCGGTCCGCCGCCGCTACGGAGAGCGCTTCCGGTTCGTCATGGTGGACGAGTACCAGGACACCAACGCGCCGCAGTACCGCCTCATCCGGCTCCTGACCGAGCACCGCAACCTGTGCGTCGTCGGCGATCCCGACCAGTCGATCTACAAGTGGCGCGGCGCCGACCTGCGCAACATCCTCGACTTCGAGCGGGACTTCCCCGACGCGACGGTCGTCCGCCTCGAGCGGAACTACCGCTCGACCCAGGTCATCCTCGACGCGGCCGGCGCGGTCATCCGCCAGAACCGGAACCGCCCCGACAAGCGGCTGTGGACCGACCGCGCCGGGGGCGACCTCGTGCGCTGCTTCCGGGGCGGTGACGACCTGGAGGAGGCCGACTTCGTCACCGCGCGCCTCCGCGAGGCCCTGGCCGGCGACGAGACCCCGGTCGGCGTGCTGTACCGCACCAACGCCCAGTCGCGCGCGCTCGAGGATGCCCTGATTCGCGAGGGGGTCGCCTACAAGATCGTGGGCGGCGTCCGGTTCTACGAGCGCAGGGAGATCAAGGACTCGCTCGCCTATCTCCGGCTGCTGATCAACCCCGACGACGACGTGAGCGTGCGCCGGGTCATCAACACGCCGGCGCGGGGCATCGGCAAGGGGGTCATGAACTCCCTCGAGCGGCTGGCCCCCGAGCCGGTCGGGGCGGGGCCGCTGTTCGCCGGCGCCGAGGCCGACGCCGCGCCGCCCGACTCGCTCTGGCGGCGTGTGAACCGGGCCGTGGACGAGGGTCTGTTGCCCACCCGGGCGGTCACCGTCCTGCGGCGGTTCCGAGACCTGATCGCCGGCCTCGGCGAGGCCGCGTCGAGCGAGCCGGTGTCCGACGTGCTGGGCAAGCTGCTCGATCGGAGCGGCTACCTGCAGGACCTCCGCGGCCAGCAGACGGAGGAGGCCGAGGGCCGTCTCGACAACCTGATGGAGCTCGTTTCGGCCGCGCGCGACTACGAGGTCCGCGAGCCCGAGGCGTCTCTGACCGGCTTCGTCGATCGGCTGTCGCTGCTGTCGGAGACCGACGAGGAGAAGGGCGCGGAGAACGCCGGCGTCTGGCTGATGACCCTGCACGCGGCGAAGGGGCTCGAGTTCCCCGTCGTGTTCATCGTCGGCCTCGAGGAGGGCCTCTTTCCCCACATGCGGTCGCGCGACGACGACGACGAGCTCGAGGAGGAGCGCCGGCTGTGCTACGTGGGGATGACCCGGGCCCAGACCCGGCTCGTGCTGACGAGCGCGGCCCGGCGACGGGTCTTCGGCGAGTACCAGGCGTCGGAGCCGTCGCGCTTCCTCGCGGAGATTCCGCACGAGCTGCTGGATCCCGTCGCGCCGGTCTTCTCGACGCCGGCGCCGGCCCCGAGGACGTTCGGCCGGGGGTCCCGCGGGCGCTGGCGCGATGAAGGCGCCGGGGAGCAGATCCAGCCCGACTACGGCTACAGCTACGAGGACGAGGACCAGTCGGTGATCAGCGTCGCGCCGGGCACCCGCGTCCGGCACCCGAAGTTCGGCGTGGGCACCGTCCTGTCGGTGGAGCCGCTGACCGACGACATGAAGCTGACGGTCCGCTTCAGCGACATCGGGCGCAAGACGCTCCGCGCCCGGTTCGCGAAGCTCACCCTGGCCTGACCCGCCGCGGCCCCGTCCTGCCCCGCCGCCGCGACCGCCCGGCGGTGCCGGCGACAGGACCGCCGGCTCGGACTACAATGCGATCAGTGCGGAAGCTGTCGATGTTCGCGATGCTGTTCGCGGCGTGGCTGGTGCTGTCGGGGCATTTCGACCCGCTCCATCTCGCCTTCGGCGTGGTCTGCTCCGCCCTCGTGGCGCAGCTCTCCTCGGGGCTGTTCTTCACGGAGACGCCGTCCCTGCGCCTCCTCGCGGCGGCGTGGGGCGCGGTGCGGTTCGTGCCCTGGCTGTTGTACGAGATCTTCCTCGCCAACCTGCACGTCGTCTACCTGGTGTGCCGCCCGCAACGGCTCCGCCCGCAGATCGTCCGGTTCCGGACGAGGCTGCAGGGCGACGTGGCCAGGGTGTTCCTGGGCAACGCGATCACCCTGACCCCGGGGACCATCACCCTGGACATCGACGGCGACGAGTTCGTCGTGCACGCGGTCAGCGACGTGTCGGCGGACAGCCTGCGGTCGGGGGAGATGGAGAGGCGCATCGGCCGGGCGCTGAACCAGCCGGTGCTGAACCAGCCCGAAGAAGAGCGCGGCTGACCGGCCTCCCGAAGCCTCATGTCCTACTCGTTCTTCCTCGGCGCTTCGCTCGTGATCCTCGCCGCGGTCATGGTGTCGCTGTACCGCGTCATTCGCGGGCCGAGCATCATCGACCGCATCGTGGGCGTGAACGTCATCGGCACCAAGACCATCGCGGTGATCGTGCTGAGCGGGCACCTGTTCGGCCGCGTGGAGTTCTTCGTCGACATCGCGCTGCTGTACGCCCTGATCAACTTCGTCGGCGCCCTCGCCCTGTCGCGCTACTTCGAGCGCAAGGGCGTGGACGTGACGAGCGAGGGGGCGCGATGACCATCGTGGGCATGGCGCTGGTCTGCGGCGGCGTGTTCTTCCTGGTGACGGGCGCCATCGGCATGATCCGGTTCCCCGACATCTACACGCGGATGCACGCGGCGGGGAAATGCGACACGCTGGGAAGCCTGCTCGTGCTGACCGGCCTGGCCTGTTACGAGGGCTTCGTCCTGGCCAGCGCCAAGCTGCTGATCGTGGCCGTCTTCATCCTCGTCACCAGCCCCACCGCGACCCACGCGATCGCCCGGGCCGCCAAGCGGAACCGCATCGAGTGGTGGACCGGCGAGGGGGACGGATGATCGGGTCGCTGGACGTCGTGCTCCTGGGGCTCTCGGTGGTCTGCGCGGTCGCCGCCGTGCAGGTCCGCGACCTCCTCGCGTCGGTGGTGCTGCTGGCCGCCTTCAGCCTCTTCATGTGCCTGCTGTGGACCGAGCTGGGCGCGGTCGACGTGGCGTTCACGGAGGCCGCGGTGGGCGCCGGGGTCACCACCGTTTTCTTCGTCATCACCGTCTTCAAGACTGACCGGGTGAGCCGGGATTGAAGCTTCTCCACCTCGTCGCCACCACCGTCACCGGGCTCCTGCTGATCATGGGGTCGCTGGACCTCGCCGAGACCGGCGACCCGGCGTCGCCGGCCGCCACCCACGTCTCTCCCCGCTACATCGAGTCGAGCCTGGAGGAGACGGGGGTGGAGAACATGGTGACCGCGGTGCTCGCCGACTACCGCGGGTTCGACACCCTGGGCGAGGTCACCGTCATCTTCACCGGGGCCATCGCGGTGCTGCTGATCCTGCGGACCGGCCTGAAGGAGGACGAGGAGTGACCCTTCCCCCGGAGCAGCCGCCCGACGTCATCATCAAGGTCGTGTGCCGGAGCCTGGTGCCGTTCATCCAGCTCTTCGGGCTCTACGTCGTCATGCACGGCCACAGCAGCCCCGGCGGCGGGTTCCAGGGCGGGGTGATCCTGGCCGCGAGCTTCGTCCTGCTGGTGCTGGCCGAGGATCGGCGCACCCTGCGGCACCACATCTCGCTCGCCGCCCTGAACGCCTCGGCGAGCGCGGGGGTGCTGCTCTTCGCGGGCCTCGGCGTGGTCTGCCTGGCCCTGGGCGCCAACTACCTCGACTACGGCCCGCTGCCGTTCGCGGAGCCGCGCAGCGTCGGCATGCTCGTCATCGAGATCGGGGTGGGCATCACGGTGATGGCGGCGATGCTCTCCATCTTCCGCGACCTGCTGGAGTTCTGATGGCGATTTTCGACGGCGCGGTCGGGCACCTCAACACCGTGGGCTACATCGTGCTCATGATGATCGGCTTCTACGCGATGACCGGGAAGTCCAACCTCGTCAAGAAGCTGGTGGGCATGAACATCTTCCAGTGGTCGATCATCCTCTTCGTGGTCTCGCTCTCGGCCAAGCGGGACGCGTCGATCCCGATCGTGCTCGGCGGTCACGGCGAGGGCGCGGCCCCGGCCGTCGACGCGGTCCAGTACGTCAACCCGCTTCCCCACGTCCTCATGCTCACCGCCATCGTGGTGGGGGTCGCCATCACCGGGGTCGCGCTGGCCCTGCTGCTCCGGATCCACCGGCAGTTCGGCACTCTCGAGGAGAACGAGCTGCTGGAGCGCCTCGACGCGTCCTCCACGGGCTCCTGACCGGGCATGAACGTTCACCAGTCCGCGGTCCCGATTCTCGTCGTCCTCGCGCCGCTGCTCACCGCGTTCCTGCTGCCGGTCGTGGGATGGCGGTTCCGGTCCGCCGCCTACCCCCTCACCCTGGCCGCGCTCGCCTTCTCGTGCGCGGCGGCGGTCGCGGCGGCCCGCGAGGTCGCGCTGCGGGGTCCGCTGCACTACTACCTCGGCGGCTGGGAGCCTCCCTGGGGCATCGAGCTCCGCATCGACGCGCTCGGGGCGCTGATGCTGCTGATGCTCACGGTCATCACCCTGCTCGTCGGCATCTACTCGAAACGCAGCGTGCTGCACGAGATCCCGGCCAAGGAGGTCCCCTTCTACAGCGTCTACCTCCTGCTGGTGGCGGGGCTGATCGGCCTGGTGTCGACGGCGGACATGTTCAACGCCTACGTGTTCCTCGAGATCACGTCGCTGACGAGCTACGCCCTCGTGTCGATCGGCAGCGGGGCGGCCGTCGTCTCGGCGTTCCGCTACGTCATCCTCGGCACCGTCGGGGCCGCGTTCTACCTGCTCGCGGTCGGCTATCTCTACAGCGCCACCGGCACCCTGAACATGGCCGACCTCGCCGAGCGGCTGCCGCCCCTCTACGAGTCGCCGGCGGTGCTCGTCGGGTTCGCGTTCCTGGTCATCGGCATGTCCATCAAGATGGCCCTCTTCCCGATGCACACGTGGCTGCCGGGGGCGTACTCGCACGCCCCGTCGGCGGTCAGCGCCCTCATCGCGGCGACCACCACCAAGGCGGCGGCGTATCTCCTGATCCGGGTCATGTTCTTCGTCTTCGAGCCGCGGTTCTCGATAGAGGTCATTCCGGTCACCACCGTGCTCGGCTGGATGGGCGCGCTGGCCATGGTTCTCGGGTCGGTGATGGCGATCGCCCAGTCGGACCTCAAGCGCATGCTGGCGTACTCGTCGGTGGCGCAGATGGGCTACATCGTGCTCGGCATCGGCCTCGCGAACCCCGCCGGGTACACCGGCGCCCTGCTGCACTTGGTGAACCACGCTTTCATGAAGGGCGGCCTCTTCCTCGTCGCGGGGGCGATCGTGTACCGGACCGGGCTGCGGCAGATCCACGAGCTCCGGGGGCTGTCCCGGCACATGCCGGTGGCCGCGTTCGTGTTCACCGCGTGCGCCTTCTCGATGATCGGGATTCCCCCGACCGGCGGCTTCTTCAGCAAGCTCTACCTGATGCTGGGGGCGATCGAGGCCGGCAACTGGGTGTTCGTCGGGGTCATCGTGATCAGCAGCCTGCTCGCCCTCGCCTATCTCGCGAACGTGCTGAGGTACCTGTACTTCCCGAGGGACGAGGACGGCGGGGAGGACGAGGCGGCGGCCACCCCGATTCCTCCCCGGCGGCACACCGCGCCGTGGACCATGCTCGGGCCGATGGTCGCGGTCACCGCCGTCATCCTGCTGCTGGGCCTCTTCAACGGCGAGGTCGTGGACCGGTTCATCGTGCCCGCGCTGCCGGCCGGGCTCGCCGCGGGCGGGGTGGCGCCGTGACCGCCCTCGCGGCCTGGGTCTGCATCGGGGCGCCGCTCGCGGGGGCGGGGCTGACGCCGCTGCTGGCGCGCGTCCACCCCCGGGTCCGCGATCTCGGCGCCGTCGCTTTCTCGGCGGCGGCCGCGGCCGCCGCCCTCAGCCTGCTGCCGAGGCTCCTGCATCCGGAAGAGCTGCCGGTCGAGCAGACCCTGGCGTGGATCGAGCGGCCGATCCGCATCGGGCTCGGCGTCCTCGTCGACCCCCTCGGCATCGTCCTCGCCAACGTCGTCGCGGTGATCAGCTTCGTCATCATGGTCTACTGCCTCGGCTACATGCGGGGCGACCCGGCCCGGACCCGCTTCTGGATGTGGATGAACGGCTTCATCGGCAGCATGCTGCTGCTGGTGCTGTCGAGCGATCTGCTGTTCGTCTTCGTCGGCTGGAAGCTGGTCGGGGTGTGCAGCTACGGGCTGATCGGCTTCTACTACCAGGACCAGCGCAAGTACTGGATCGGCGGGCCGGCGCCGGACCCGTTCGTCAAGCCGTCGGAGGCGTGCGTCAAGGCGCTCGTGGTCACCGGGCTCGGGGACATGCTCATGCTGGGCGGCCTCCTCCTGATCTACCTGTACGCGGGCACCCTCAACTTCCAGGAGCTCTACGCCACCGCCCCGACCTGGCTGGCGGCGATGGCCGCCTCGCCGGGCATGGTGAGTCTCGTCACCCTGCTGCTGCTCGCGGGACCGCTCGGCAAGTCGGCCCAGTTCCCGTTCCACGAGTGGCTGCCCGAGGCGATGGCGGGGCCGGGGCCGGTCTCGGCGCTCATCCACGCCGCCACCATGGTCAAGAGCGGCGTGTACCTGGTGGCCCGCCTGGTGCCGCTCTTCTACTACGGCTACTGGGTGGCGGGCATCGGCGAGGCGGGCTGGTTCTTCCACCTGACGGCCTGGATCGGGGCGTTCACGGCGTTCCTCGCCGCGACCCAGGGCCTCGTCGCCCTCGAGCTCAAGAAGGTGCTGGCCTACTCGACGGTCAGCCAGATCGGGTACATGATGCTCGCCCTGGGCGTGGCCGGCCTCGCCCCCGGCCTCCTCGCCGCCGGCTACACGGCCGGCGTGTTCCACCTCGTCAGCCATGCCCTCTTCAAGGCCTGCCTGTTCCTGTGCGCGGGCACCGTCATCCACGCCGTGCACTCGTTCTACCTGACCGACATGGGCGGCCTCCGCGCCGCCCTGCCCCTCACCTGGGGCTTCATGCTGGTGGCGGCGCTCTCGCTGATGGGGGTGCCGCCGCTGCCCGGCTTCTGGAGCAAGGACGCGGTGCTGCTCGCGACCATCGACGCGAGCCTGCCGTTGTTCGGCCTCGCCCTGCTCACCGCCGCGATAACCGCCGGCTATACGGTCCGGTTCTTCGCGCTCGTGTTCCACGGCCCGAAGGGCCCGCAAGCGTCCGGCGCGGGGCACGCCGGGGAAGAGGCGGCCGACGGCGCGGCGTCGATGCGGTGGGCGGCCGGGGCGCTGGCCCTGGCCCTCGTCGTCGCGGGGCTCGGGGGGCCGGCCCTCGAGCACGTCCTGCATCACGCCTTCGAGGCCGGCGGGTTCCACGAGGCGCTGCTTCTGGAGGGCCCGTTGCGGTTGGCCGCGGCGGAGTCGGCCGGACACGGCCTGGTGCCGACGCTCTCGGTCCTGGTGGTCCTCGCCGGCGCGGCGACGGCCTGGCTGGTGTACGGCCGGCGCCTGGTTGCGCCGGGGACCATTCTCGAGCGTCATCCCGCGGCGCGGCGGCTCCACCGGTTCCTCTGGAGCCGATGGGGCATCGACGCCGCCATCACCCGGGTGTTCGTCGACGGCACGAGGCGGGTCGCCGAGCGGGTCGCCGGCGACTGGGAGGCGGGACTCGACGAGGCGGTGCACCGGCGGTGGCCGGGGAGGCTGACCGAGCGGGTGCAGCAGCTGGTGCACCACCTCCGCGCCGACACCGAGGAGCTGCTGTACAACGTGTCGTACGTGCTGATTCTCTTCGGCCTGCTCCTCGCCTACATGTTCCTGGGGGCCACCGGCTGATGCGCGGTCCCCGGCGGCGGCGCGCGTTTCCGAGCTCACGATGCCCGTACTGCTCCAGATTCTCCTGACCCCGGCGGCCGCGTCGCTGGCCGTGGTGCTGACCCGGCGCCGGCTGCCGCGGGCGGCGGGCTGGATCACCAGCCTGGCCCTGCTCTACGCCACCGGCCTGGCCGGAGTCGTCACTTTCGACGTCTCGCGGGGGGGGCCGGTCCTCGAAGACTACCTGGTCATCTCCCCCGGCATCGAGCTGCAGCTGCTGGCCGACGGGCTCAGCGCCCCCACCCTGTCGATCGTGCTCCTGCTCTGCGCCGCCCTCTCGTTCTACTCCATCCGCTACGTCGAGCATCGCGTCGCGGTGCTCTACGCGGCCGAGGACCCGGGCGCACGGGCCGCCCACTACGGCCGGTTCTTCGCGCTGCTTCCGTTCTTCCCGCTCGGCTTCGTGGGCACGATCCTGAGCACCAATCTCGTCGCCGTGTACTTCTTCATGGAGGTCCTGACCATCACGCTGTTCTTCCTGATGGCCTACTTCGGCTATCGGGAGCGCGTGCGGGTGGCGATGGTCAGCCTGTCGTGGGGCATCATCGGGGCGCTGCTCTTCCTGGTGGCGTCCCTGCTCGTCTACAGCGGGATCGGCAGCCTCTCGCTGACGGACCTCCCGGGCATGGCGGGGGCCCCGCTGGCGACCGGGGCCGTCGCCCTGTTCATCGTCAGCCTGATGATGAAGCTCGCGGTGGTGCCGTTCCACGTCTGGATGCCGTCGGTGCACGCCGAGCATCCGACGTGCATCGCCGGGCTCCTCGCGGTCTACGCCAACCTTGCGATCTACATCCTGATCCGGGTGGTGGTGCTGCCGCTCGAGGCCGACATGGCGCCGTTCGGGCCGGTGCTGATGGTGCTGGCCCTCGTCACGATGGTGTACGGGTCGCTGCTGACGCTGGCGCAGACCGACATCAAGCGGCTGGCCGCCTGCTCGACGATCAGCCAGATCGCCTACTCGGTGCTCGGGCTGGGGGCGTTGACGGCGGCGAGCGTCGAGGGCAGCATGCTCTTCTTCCTCAGCCACATCATGGGGAAGACGGTGTTCTTCTCGACCGCCGGCATCGTGGTGTACGTCACCGGGGTCCGCGACATGAACGCCCTGGGCGGGCTGGCGGCGCGGATGCCCGTCACCGCGGCCCTGTGGATCGCGGGGTGCCTGATGGTCTCGGGGTTCCCCCCGTTCAGCAGCTTCGCGGCCGAGTGGATCATGTTCACCGGCATCTTCGACCGCGGCGCCGCGATCGGCCCGCTCGGGCTCGCCGTGGCCGTCGGCGGCCTGACCGCCGTCGTCCTGACCGTCGCCTACACGTTCGGGGCGGCCCGCAAGATCTTCTTCGGGCCGCTGCACCCCGGCCTTCGGGAGAAGGACCTGCGGGACCCCCCCTGGACCATGTCCGTCCCGCTGCTGATCGTCGCGGCCGTCTCGATGGCCCTGGGCCTCTACCCGGCCCCGATTCTGGCGCTGCTCGACACCGTCATCGGAACCCTCTGACCTGGCCGTCCGAGGCAGGGAACAGGCGTCGGCCGTTGCATTTGCGCCGGGGGGGGCTGCCCGCCTCGCCACTGGCGTCGGCCCGCAGCCCCCCCGGGCCGCCCGCCCGCAGCCCCCGGGCCGCCCGCCCGCCGACCAATCGACACCCTGGGCTTCCCGGGCGGGCCGCCCGGAACGAGAAAGGCCCGACGCGCGTGCCGCAACTGGCGGCACGGACGCCGAGCCCGTTCCTGTCTTCGAAGCACGGCGCGAGCGCAGACCCGCGCCTTCCCTGCGACGCAGACCCGCGACGCGTCGGGGCAGAGAGAAGACCAGCGGCGGTTCACCGCCGGGCTTCTAGCTGATGTTCCGAATCACCCAGCGGCCCTCCATCGGCATGTCGTCCGCGCCGGCCAGGATCGCCCGCTGCAGGGTGACGGTCAACATCTCCTCCGTCTCGTTGCCGTCGAGCTCGATCCGCACGGAGACCTCCACGTCCTTCGTCACCAGCTCGCCGTTGTACTGGGTCACGTCGATGGGGTTGACGGGATCGAACATGCTGAGCTCGGCTTCGCTCACCTCGGCATTCAGCTCGTCCCGCGCGGCCGCCACCGACCGGGAGTGCTCGATGGTCTCGTCGCGCCAGACCGTCCACGCCTCCTGAACCTCGCGGTCGCGGCGCCCCACGTTGTCGCCCTCGCGCTCCGCCTCGAGGACGCGGTTGATGGCGTCGAAGTTCTCGTCCTGGTAGACGATCTTCTCCTGCGTGAACACCTCCTCGGCCTCCTCGGCCTCGGTCAGCGTCTGGCTCAGTTCCACCATCCGGAGCGGGCGGATCTGTTCTTCGGACACGCTCTCGACGCTGGGCCTGGACACCACGCCGCGCTCCGCGGTGTTCCAGCCATACATCGCGATATTGTTCAGCGAGTCCCTGTCGTCGAAGCGCGCGGCCGTGAAGTACGACCGAATGAGCGTCTCTTCCTCTCCCCCGCCGCCGCAGGCGCCGAACAACAGCCCCATGCACAGCGCGAACACCGGCACCTTCATCCTGATCCTGGATCGAGCCATCTCACCGCCTCCTTAGCGCTGGCAGTCACGACGAACGGCCGACCCGCGGCCATTCCCTTCATCCTGACTGCGTTGTCCTCGGTACAACTGCGTCTCTTCGCCAGAACCGTCCGGACCCGTCGGCGTGCTCAGCTCTCGTCCGCCTCCGACGCCGACTCGGTCACGTCGTCGTCGCCGATCTCGTCTGTGTTCACGTCGCCCAGCCTCGCAAGCGAGACGACCTGATCCTCGTCGTCGATCTCGATCAGCCGCACCCCCTGCGTCGCCCGGCCGATGGGTCGGATGTCCTTCGTGTTCATGCGGAGCACCTTCCCCTGCTGGGTGATGAGCATCAACTCATCCGCGTCCTCCACAGAAGCGATTCCGACGACCGATCCGTTCCGGGCGGTTGTTTGGATGTTTATGATACCGACTCCCCCTCGCGATTGCACGCGGTATTCGTCGATGCCGGTCCGCTTGCCGAAACCGTTCTCGGTTACCGTCAGCAGGGTGCCCCCCGGCCGGACGACGGTCATCGCGACCACTTCGTCGCCGTCCCGCAGCCGGACGCCCCGCACGCCCCGCGCGGTTCTCCCCATGGGCCGCACGTCCCCCTCGGCGAAACGAATCGCCTTGCCCTGGCGCGTGCCCAGGAAGACCTCCCCGCGCCCGTCGCTGACCTCGGCGGAGATCACCGCGTCGTCCTCGTCGACGCCTACCGCCACGATGCCCTTCTGCCTCGGATGGCGGAAGGCGCGGAGGTCCGTCTTCTTGATCATGCCGCGGCGGGTCCCGGTGAAGATGTACCGCTCTCCCTCGGCGTCGGGCCAGTCCCGGACCGCCAGCAGCGCGGCGATCTTCTCGTCGGCCTCCATCGACACGAGGTTGGCGATCGACTTTCCGCGGCCGCTCGGGCCCACGTCGGGAATCGTGTGCACCTTCAGCCAGTACACCCGCCCCCGATCGGAGAAGATGAGGATGTAGGCGTGGGTCGACGCCACGAAGAGGTGCGTCAGGAAGTCGCCGTCGCGGGTGCGCATGCCGAGGCGGCCCTTGCCGCCGCGCCGCTGGCCCCGGTACTCGGTGATCGCGGTCCGCTTGACATACCCGGTGTTGCTGACGGTGATGGCCATGTCCTCTTCGGCGATGAGATCCTCGATTCTCAGCTCGCCCGGGTCGTCCACGATCTCGGTCCGCCGGTCGTCGCCGTACTTCCTCTGTACCTCGCGCAGCTCGTCGACGACGATGCCCATCAGCAGCGCTTCGCTGGCCAGAATCTCTCGCAGCCGCCCGATGACCAGCAGCAGCTCCGCCAGCTCGTCGAGCACCTTCTGCCGCTCGAGCCCCGTCAGGCGCTGCAGCTGCATGTCGAGGATGGCCTGGGCCTGAATCCGGCTCAGCTCGAACCGCTCGATCAGGCCGTCGCGCGCCTCGGCGGGGTTGCCGGCGCTCCGTATCAGGGCGATTACGGCATCGAGATGGTCGAGGGCGATCTTCAGCCCCTCGAGAATGTGGGCCCGGGCCTCGGCCTTGCGCAGCTCGTGCTCGGTGCGCCGGCGGACCACGTCGTGCCGGAACCCGATGAAGCGCTCGACGAGGTCCAGCAGGCCGAGGACGCGCGGCCGGCCGTCGACGATGGCCAGCATGATCACGCCGAACGTGGTCTGCAGCGGCGTGTGCTTGTACAGGTTGTTGAGGACGACCTCGGGCACCTCGCCGCGCTTCAGCTCGATCACGATCCGCATGCCCTGGCGGTCGGACTCGTCGCGAAGGTCGCTGATGCCCTCGAGGGACTTGGCGCGCACCAGCTCCGCGATCTTCTCGATCAGGCGGGTCTTGTTGAGCTGGTAGGGGATCTCGGTGATGACGATCGCCTGCCGCTCCCCCTTCCCGATGTCCTCGATTTCGGCCCGGCCCCGCACCGTCAACGACCCGCGCCCGGTCTGGTAGGCGGCGTCGATGCCCGCGTGCCCCACGATGAAGCCGCCGGTGGGAAAGTCCGGCCCGCTGATCGCGGTCCGCAGGCCCCGCCGCTTGTCGGCGTCGCTCTCCTCCCGGTGCTCGATGGTCCACACGAGGCCGTCGATGACCTCGCGCAGATTGTGGGGCGGGATGTTGGTGGCCATGCCGACCGCGATCCCGGCCGAGCCGTTCACGAGCAGGTTCGGGTACGGCGTGGGCAGGACGGTGGGCTCCTCGGTGGTCTCGTCGTAGTTGGGTACGAAGTCGACCGTCTCCTTGTCGAGGTCGGCCATCAGGTCGTCGGAGATCGGTTGCAGCCGGGCCTCGGTGTACCGCATCGCCGCCGGCGGGTCGCCGTCGACGGAGCCGAAGTTCCCCTGCCCGTCGACCAGCGGATAGCGCATGTTGAACCCCTGGGCCAGCCGCACCAGGGTGTCGTAGATGGACGCGTCGCCGTGGGGATGATAGTTCCCCATGACCTCGCCGACGATCTTCGCGCACTTGCGGTAGGCCCGGTTCGAGGCCAGCCCCATCAGCCGCATGCCGTACACCACGCGGCGGTGGGCCGGCTTCAGCCCGTCGCGCACGTCGGGCAGGGCGCGGCCGATGATGACGCTCATGGCGTAGTCCATGTACGAGCGCCGCATTTCGTCTTCGATGTTGACCGGCGACCTGGCGTCTGAAACGTCGGGCATGGTTCTGGTGTGCGTGGAATCGGATCTGCCCCGAACGGCGCCGCCGGCCGGGAACGTTCTGCGGCGCGGGCGTGCTGGCGGCGGTTGCTGCGGGCCGCGGCGGCCACTCCCGCCGGAGGGTGGGGCCCGTCCCGGGACCCGCTGTCAGGCGCCGCCCGCCGCCCGTGGTGACGTCCCCGCGGCGGGGCGCGACCACCGGTGGCTAGACGTCCAGGTTCTTGACGTCCAGCGCATTGTCCTCGATGAACTTGCGCCGGGGCTCGACCTGGTCCCCCATCAGCGTCGTGAACATCAGGTCCGCTTCGGTATCGTCTTCCGCGCTGACCTGAAGGAGCGTGCGGTTGTCCGGGTTCATCGTCGTGGACCAGAGCTGATCGGGGTTCATCTCGCCCAGTCCCTTGTACCGGTTGATGGCCACGCCTCGCTTCCCGGCGGCCAGGAAGTGGTCGAGCAGCTCGTCGGCGTCGCCTATCGCCACCTCGCGCGGCGGCGCGGCGGCGTCGCCGGCGTCCTCGGGGCCGCCGCCGTTGCCGCGGGGGGCGGTGCTCACCAGCATCGGTCCGTTCACCCCCCTGATACCCTCGAAGCTGGCCGACAGGGCCCGGTATTCCGCCGATTCGATGAGCTCGATGCCGACCGTCTGCTGGCGCGCGAACCCGCCGCTCCGGTCCTCGACCAGCAGCGCGTGCGCGTTGTGCTCCTCGTCGACCGCGACCCGGACGGTGCGCAACGCGGTGCTCAGGTCGTCGGCCAGCGGTTCGAGCGTCGTCCGGTCCTCGAAGAACGCCTTGCCGGCGGCGCCCTTGTCCAGCAAGGCCTGAACGATGTCGACGTCCGGACCGCGCCGCTCGAAGATCGCCCGATACCGCTGGAAGGCGACCAGCCGGTGCAGCAGGTCCTCGAGGCGCTGCGCGGTCAGATCGCCGTCCGGCAGGTGCAGGACGCGGGTCTCGGCCGCCCGCTTGAAGAGCCACGATTCGAGATCGCGATCGTCCTTGACGTAGGTCTCGCTGCGCCCGCGCTTGACCCGATAGAGCGGGGGCTGCGCGATGTGGATGTTGCCGCGCTGGATCAGCTCGCGCATCTGGCGGTAGAAGAACGTCAGCAGCAGCGTGCGGATGTGCGAGCCGTCGACGTCGGCGTCGGTCATGATGATGACGCGGTGATAACGGAGCTTCTCGGGCTGGAAGTCGTCCTGCCCGATGCCGCAGCCGAGGGCCGCAATCATCGCCCGGATCTCGTCGCTGCCGAGCATCTTGTCGAAACGCGCCTTCTCGACGTTCAGAATCTTGCCCTTGATCGGCAGCACCGCCTGGAACCGCCGGTCGCGGCCCTGCTTGGCGGACCCGCCGGCCGACTCCCCCTCCACGATGTACAGCTCGGCCCGCTCGGGGTCCCGTTCCTGACAGTCGGCCAGCTTCCCGGGCAGACTGCTGTTGTCGAGGGCCCCCTTCCGGCGCACGAGATCACGGGCCTTCCGGGCCGCCTCCCGGGCCCGCGCCGCATCGATCGTCTTGTTGACGATGCGCTTGGCGACGGCCGGGTTCTCCTCGAGGAACGCGCCGAGGGAGTCGTTCACGATGGCCTCGACGATGCCCTTGACCTCGGTGTTGCCCAGCTTCGTCTTGGTCTGGCCCTCGAACTGCGGGTGGGGAATCTTGACGCTGATGACCGCGGTCAGGCCCTCCCGGATGTCGTCGCCGCCGATGCTCTCCTTGAGGTCCTTCGCGAGGTTCTGGCGGGTGACGTAGCTGTTGAGGGTCCGCGTCAGCGCCGCCCGGAGCCCCGAGACGTGCGTGCCGCCCTCCTGCGTGTTGATGTTGTTGGCGAACGCGTGCAGCGTGTCCGAATAGCCGTCGTTCCACTGCAGCGAGATCTCGGCGTCGATGCCTTCACGCTCGCCCCGCATGTAGATGGGATCGGCGTTCACCGCCACCCGGTTCTCGTTCAGGTACCGCACGAACGAGTTGATGCCGCCCTCGTAGCAGAAGTCGCGGTGCTTGCCGTCCTCGCGCTCGTCATCGAGGGTGATCCGCACGCCGGCGTTCAGGAACGCGAGCTCGCGCAGGCGGTGGGCCAGAGTGTCGAAGCTGAAGTCCACGGTCTCGAAGACGTCGGCGTCGGGCTTGAACGTCAGCTTCGTGCCGCGGCGCCGGGTCGTGCCGGTGACCTCCAGATCGGCATCGGGGATGCCCCGCGTATAGCTCTGCTGGTAGACCTTCTCGTTCCGGTAGATCTCGAGGGTCACCGACGCCGACAGGGCGTTGACGACGGAGACGCCGACACCGTGCAGCCCGCCCGACACCTTGTAGCTCTCGTTGTCGAACTTGCCGCCGGCATGCAGGACGGTCAGGACCACCTCGGCCGCCGGCCGGCCGCTGGCGTGGGTGTCGACGGGGATTCCCCGGCCGTTGTCGACCACCGTGATCGAGTTGTCGATGTGAATCGTGGCCTTGATGGTGTCGCAGAACCCCGCCAGCGCCTCGTCGATGGCGTTGTCCACCACTTCGTAGACGAGGTGGTGCAGCCCCAGCGCGCCGGTCGACCCGATGTACATGGCGGGCCGCTTGCGAACCGCCTCGAGCCCTTCGAGCACCTTGATCTTGTCGGCGCCGTAGTCCGCCAGATCGGCGGAGGTGATCTCCGGCGCCGCGGTCGCCACGGCATCCCCGTCGCTCAACGAGGACGGGGCCACCCCGACGGGCTCCTGCTGCTCCTCCAGCTGCGTCATCTGTCTCCCGTTGCTGCACCCTGGCCGTCGACGGGTCCCGGCAGCGCCTGCTTTCGCCTGGTCGGGGCGGCCCGGCGCACGGGCCGCCTCATTCCCCCGGCGGCAGCGCGGCGAAGCCCGCCGGCCGCCAGCCAATCAATCCCGCCGGGCGTCTGCACCGTTCTACGGCGCAGACGCCTAGACCCGCATCGGCATGATCACGTACGTGTATCGGCACCCCTCGAAAGACGAGGGCGACAGCACCGCCTGGCTGACCTCGTCCTTGAACTCGAGCACCACGCTGTCGCCGTCGACGGCTCCCAGGAAGTCGAGGACATACTGGGCGTTGAAACAGATCTCGGTCCCCGCGCCCTCGTACTCGACGGCCAGCGTCTCGGACGCTTCACCGACGTCCGGGCTGTTGGACGAGATCTCGACCCCGCCGGTGCCGATCTCGAACTTGACCGCTCTCGACCGCTCGTTCGACAGCAGCGCGACCCGCTTGAGGGTGCTCGAGAGCCGGTCGCGATCGAACTCGATGCGCTTGTCGTTGCCCTTGGGCAGGACCCGCTCATGGGCGGGAAACTGCGCATCGATGGTCCGCGAGATGAGCTGCCGCCCGCCCACGCCGAAGAACAGATGATTCTCGCCCTGCTCGTAGGCCACCTCTTCCGCGCCGTCCTCGCCGAGCAGTCGGGCCAGCTCCCACAGCGTCTTCCTCGGCAGGATGACCCGAGCGGGCTCCGCCCCGTCCGCGGCCGGCGGCGCCGCGTCCCCACCGGGGTCGCCCTCCGCCCCCCCCTCCCCCGGCTTGCACGCGGCAGACGCCAGGGCGAGTCGATGGCCATCCGTCGCGACCAGGCTCATCGACGACTCGGACAGGAGAAACAGGGCGCCGTTGAGGAAGAACCGGGTGTCCTCGCCCGTGATCGCGAACTGCGTCTTGGCGATCATCTCGGCCAGCGGCGCCGCCGCCAGATGCGCCGCGACGGTCCCGCTCGCGTCCGGCATCGACGGAAAATCCTCCCGCGGCAGCGTCTGCATGCGCGAGCTGAAGCGCTCCGCCGTCACGTTCACCGTTCCCGCCGCCGGCTGCGTGATCCGGATCTCGGTGTCCGGCAACGCCCGGACGATTTCGTAGAGCTTCCGGGCCGGCAGGGTCAGCGAGCCCCCCTGGACGACGGTGGCCGCACAGCGACTGCGCAGGCCCACTTCCAGATCGGTCGCGGCCAGACGGACCTCGGATGCGCCGTCTTCCGCCTCGATCAGGACGTTGGCGAGGATGGGAATGGTGTTCTTCCGCTCGACGATGCCTTGAAGCAGCTGCAGCTCTTTGAGGAGTTCGGTCTGGCGAACGTTGAGTTCCATCGAGGGAGTGGCCTTCGGGCTTGGTGATGCCGTGAACCGACGGTATCCGTGAACGACTTGATCTCTGAATTATATCAGTAAGTACTGTTGAAAATGCGCCTTGAATGGACTTAAATTCTTTTCTATCAATCATTTATGTTGTTGAAGACCCTCGGGATCACGCGTGGAATCGGGGCCCCGTCATCCACAGATGGGCTTCCGGCGAGAATATCCTCAGGAGCCGGGTGGGCCTGTGGATGGGGTGATGTGGAAAAGTCGGCGGGTCGGGGCGGAGGATGACGGCGGCCCGGGAATCCGCCGGCGGCGCCTCGCGCCGGCGAAACGCCCGAACGCGGACGCGTGGCGGCGCAGCCTCCGATCGTCGCCCGAACGATCCCGTGAGGCGTCCGCAACCTTCTGCGGCGCAGACGCCTAGCTGACCGACTTCTGGATCGCCTTGACGAAGCCGTCGACGAGGCTGCGAACCTTGGCGTCTTTTTTGCATCCGTCTTCGATCTTGTCGAACGCGTAGATGACCGTCGAGTAGTGCTTGCCGAACTTCCTGGCGATCTCCGGGTACGAGGCTCCGGTGAGAGTCCGGGCCAGGTACATCGCGATCTGACGCGGCACGACAATCGTCTGCGTGTTGTTCTTGGACTTCAGGTCGCTCAGCTTGAGGGAGTAGTGGCTGGCGACGTGCTTCTGGATGATCTCCACGGTGACCACGGGCTTGTCGCGGTCGCCGATGTTCGGGAGCACCTCCTGGGCCAGCGACAGGGAGATCTTCTGCCGCCACAGCGAGGCGCGGGCTATCAGGGTGGTCAGCGAGCCCTCGAGCTCGCGGATGTTGGACTTGATTCTCTCGGCGATGTACAGCGCCACCTCGTCGTCGATGGGGATGGCGGGAGCCAGATGCTCGGCCTTCTTCTTGAGAATCGCGATCCGCGTCTCGAGATCGGGAGGCTGGATGTCGACCGTCAGGCCCCATTCGAAGCGCGACCGCAGCCTCTCCTCGAGGAACTGGAGCTCGTGCGGGGGGCAGTCGCTGCTGATGACGATCTGCTTCTGGGCGTCGTAGAGCGAGTTGAACGTGTGGAAGAACTCTATCTGCGTGCCCTCGCGGCTGGCGAGGAACTGGATGTCGTCGACGAGCAGGATGTCCGTGCTGCGATACTGCGCCCGGAAGTCGATGGTCCGGTCGAACCGGATGGCGTTGATCATCTCGTTCATGAAGCGGTCGGACGAGATGTAGGTGCGGGTGGACTGCGGCGAGTGGAGGTCGAGGTACTCTCCGATCGCGTGCATCAGGTGGGTCTTCCCGAGCCCGACGCCGCCGTAGATGAACAGCGGGTTGTAGGACCGCGCCGGCGCCTCGGCGACGGCGCGTGCGGCCGCGTGCGCGAACTGGTTCGATGCTCCGACGACGAATTCCTCGAAGGTGTAGCGCTGCTGATGGTTCGACGCGGGCCGGGGGGCGGGCCCGGGCTCGCCGGTTCGGGGCCGGGCGGTGCGACCCGCGGCGGGGGCGGGCGCCGGTTCGGACGTCACCAGAGAGATGATCGTTCCCGGCCGGCCGAGCTCGTCGGTCGCCTCCTTGATGACCCCGGCGTAGTGACGCGTGAGCCAGTGCTTGAAGAGATCGTCGGGAACGAGGACGGTGACCGTCTCGCCCTCGTTCTCGAGGAATCTGGTGGGCTTGAACCACGTGTGGAAGATGTAGCGGCTGACCTTGTTCTCGACGCGCGCCAGGATCTCGTCCCAGAGGTTGCTCGACATTGGCGCCACTCGCATCGATACGCCGTCCGACCAGTCAGCAGGTGATGCTGAACCGCGTGAGGAACATGTTGCGGTTGACCTGAGCCCATTTGGCCGCCTCCGTGTGGCCGCGAACGTGACCATCATCGTCCGCCGTCGGGGGAGGCGCGGGGTGCAATCGTCGTCACGATACCACAGGCCGACTCAGGTCCCAACGCCTCGACTCCCGAGGATAGATCGGCTCGAGGAAGCACCCGGCGGGGACGGGTTCCCTCCGGCCGGCGAGGTCCGTCGGAGGTTGCGGGCTGCCGCCGTCGTGCGGATCGCGGCGACGTGATCGGGCAACCGGCTCGGCCAGGCGGACTACATTCAAGTACCTGTAAAATATAGGGTTGTGAGTCTACCTGGACTGGCGATCTTCGCGTGAAGTCGCGAAACGTGCGTGAAAAACGGGCTTTTCCGTACGGTTTTCCACAGCTGTGGAAAACCGGGGGCGCGGCGGAAAGGGGGGGCTCGAACCGCATCGAAACACGATGCCGGCCCGGACCGGGAGCGGTCGGGGACGGGGCTCGGAGGAGAGGATTTCAACAGCCCGCGGGAGGATGCCCCGGGGAGGCCGGAGGCATCGGTTGTTGACAGCAGGGTGAGTGGCGGCTTAATCTTCAGGGTTCCCGCAGGAACCGGAGGACCTGTCGATGAAGCGCACGTTTCAGCCCAATCGCCGGCATCGCAAGAAGACGCACGGATTTCGCGCCCGAATGAGCACGCCGGCCGGCCGCCGCGTGCTCAGTCGTCGGCGCGCGAAGGGACGCCACCGCCTGACGGTGTCCGACTAGGCTCTGCGCCCTTCACGGCGCCGGATCCGCTGCATCTGTCGACCGCGACGTGGAAGGGGAGCCGCGCAGTGTCTGTGACTCGTACGCTCTCGCGTCTCGAACGGATTCGGCAGCGGCGGGACTTCCTGCGGACTCAGCAGCGCGGTACGCGAACCCGGGGCCGCTACATGACGCTGATCGGGCGCCCCGCCGGTCGGAGCTGCAGCCGATTGGGCATCGTCGCACCTCGCCGCCTCGGCAACGCCGCGCGCCGGAATCTCATCAAGCGCCGCGTACGGGAGCTCTTCCGGCACGACAAGCCGACGATGGCGGTCGATCTGGTGGTGCTGCCCTTCCGCGAGTTTCCGGATGCTTCGTTCGGCGTGCTGCGGAACGACTATCGGCGGACCCTCGTCCGGCAACTGCGCGCCCTGGCGTCGGCGGCGAGGGCGCAGTGAGGGTCGTTCGCGCTTCTCTGCGGCAGGCGGACCGGTGGTTGGTCGGCCTGTCGACGGCGCTCTTGAACGTCTATCGGGTCGTCCCCGGTCCCCTGTTCGCCGGGGCCTGCCGTTTCCGGCCATCCTGTTCGCACTACGCCGAGGAGGCGATGCGGCGCCACGGGAGCCTTCGTGGCGCCTGGCTCACGCTTTGCCGCCTGTGTCGGTGTCACCCGTTCCATCCCGGCGGCATCGACCCGGTGCCGCCGGTCGTCGCTGCTCGCGAATCGAGCCGCGCGCGCGAGGGACGGGACGTCTGATCTGTCATGGAGCGTCGAGTCCTTCTTGCCGTCACGTTGTCCTTCCTGGTGCTGGTGCTGTACCAGCGGTGGATCGGTCCGCCGCCCCCGGTGGAGACCTTGCCCGCCACCCCAATCGCCGAGGGCGCCTCCCGCCCCTCCGATCCAGCCGTCGCTCCGGATCTGCGGCCCGCGGTGGGTGCGCCGGGGGCCGCGCCGCTTCCGGGCGGGCCCGGCGGCGGTGTGTCGGCGGGCGCCGCCGTGTCCGAGGCCCCGGAGGCAGTTCCGCTCGTCGCCGATGATCGCCCTCGATCCGTCGTGGTGGAGAGCGACTTCCTTCTGGCCGAGTTCGACAACCGCGGCGGCGAGCTCGTGAGCTGGAAGCTCAAGCAGTACGACGACGAGAACGGGGATCCGGTCGAGCTGGCGTTGCCCGCGGTGGCGTCGGGCCGGCCGAGGCCGTTCACTCTGCGGGTGGCCGGCAATCCGGAGCTGACGGCGCGACTCGATGCCGCCCTGTTCAGGCCGTCGGCCGACCACCTGCGCCTGGGCGCGGACCCCGACTCCCTGACGTTCGAGTACGAGGACAGCTCGGGCCTGCGGGCCCGGAAGACGTTCCGCTTCCAGCCGTCGCCCGACCTGCCGTACGTCGTCGAATTCGATGCGACGGTGACGACGTCGGCGGGCGTCCAGCCCACGACCACGGCCTGGGGCCCGGGCCTCGGCGGAGTACGCGCCGAAGCGTCGCGGCTGGTGTTTCAACAGATGCCCGGCGCCGTGCTCTACGGCCGGCCCCTGCAAGACGGGTCGGCGGAGGAGCGGGACGTCTACCGGGCCTCGCCCGGGGATGTTCCGGAACGGCCCAGCTACGAGGGGCAGCTCGATTTCGCCGGTGTCGACAACCACTATTTTCTGTCGGTCGCCCTTCCCGGACCTCAACCGAGCCGCGTCGACTTCCGCCCCCTCTCGGTAGCCGAGGTGGAGCACGATCTCGTGGAGTTCGAGGTCACCCTCGAGCCGGGGCGGAGCGGGCTGCCCTTCTTCATCGGTCCCAAGGACTTCGATCTCCTGCAGGCGGCGCATCCGGATCTCGTGCGGGCCATCGACTTCGGTTTCCTGTCGGTCATCGTCGTCCCGCTGCATCGCACCCTGAAGTGGATCCACGGCTTCGTCGGCAACTACGGATGGTCGATCATCCTGCTCACGGTGCTGATCAACATCGTGATTTTTCCGCTGCGCCACAAGAGCGTGGTGGCCATGCGCAAGATGCAGGAGCTGCAGCCGGAGATGAAGGCGATCCAGGCGAGGTACGCCAATCTCAAGGCGACGGATCCGGCCAAGCAGAAGATGAACCAGGAGGTGATGGAGCTGTACCGGCGTCACGGCGCGAACCCCGCGAGCGGGTGCCTGCCGATGTTGATGACGATGCCGATCCTCATCGCCTTCTACCGGCTCCTGTCGATGGCGGTGGAGCTGCGTGGCGCGCCGTTCATGGGATGGATCGACGACTTGTCGGTGCAGGATCCGTTCTATGTCACGCCGATCCTCATGGGCGCCTCGATGGTCTACCAGCAGCGCCTGCAGCCGGCCGGCGCGGCCAGCCCGGAACAGCAGAAGATGATGATGTTCATGCCCGTCATCTTCACGGTGATGTTCCTGTGGGCGCCGAGCGGGCTGGTCCTCTACTGGATGACGAGCAATTTCCTCGGCATCGGCCAGACCGTGGTGACGAACCGTATCGCGGGACCCCCCAGGGTGAGGCAGGTGCGGCCGGCGGCCGAACGGCAGGTCAAGAAGCCGGGCGGCGAGGGCGCCGGCGAGGGCGAGGAAGCCCCGCCCGATGTCGTCAGGGAACGTCAGGGAAGAGACCGGTCCGGCTCGAAGGCGGCGCGGCAGGGCAAGGGATCGAGACGTTCGCGGGGCAGGGGCCGGTAGCGGGCCCGCGACGACGGATCCCGCCGTATCCGGGCGCGGGGTTTCACCGGGACGCCTGGGAGGTTTTCCGTGACAGCGAATCTGGAAGCGCGGATGGTGGCTTTCGTGGAAGCGGTGACGACCGCTCTGGGCCTGTCGCTCGAGGCGGAGTGCACCCCGATCGAGGACGGTACCCGTATCACCCTGAATGGCGACAGCGGCGACGTGCTCCTGCGTCGCAAGGGCGAGGGCCTCGACGCGCTGCAGCACGTGGTGAACGCCGCGTTCCGCGGCGAGCACGGAAAGGGACGCATCGTCGTCGACTGCCTCGACTATCGCAGGGGGAAGGACGACGAGCTTCGCCAGACCGCGATCCTGCTCGCCGAACGAGCCCGGCGGACGGGAGAGACCCAGGAGATAGGACCCCTGAACCCGTATGCCCGCCGGATCGTCCATCTGGCGATTGCCGCCGACCCGGACGCGTCCTCCGAGAGCGTAGGCGACGCGTTCCTGAAGACGGTCCTGATCACGGCCGGCAGCCCACCTCGCGAGCCGTGACGGTTCGGCGCGGGGCCGCCGTCCGCCGTCCGCGCCTTGAGTTTCCCCGGCGTACCCCATGCCGCGGGTTCGGACTTGGCTCCCCGTGCCGGCGCCTGGCCCATTCTTCTCCAGGCGATCACGGCCCCGGCGCCCTGGTGGCGCCTGCGGCCCCACGGCCCGTTGCCTGATGCGGTGACCGATGTTCGCGTCCGATGACACGATCGTCGCCATTGCCACACCGCCCGGCCGCGGTGGTCTGGGCCTGGTGCGGATCAGCGGACCTCGGGCGACGACGATTGCCGGCGCGCTGCTCGATCGTTCCCGGCCTCTGGAACCGCGGCGCGCCACCGTGGCCCGCCTCGTCGAACGCGCGGAGAACGAGACGGTCTCGATCGATCGGGTGGTCGCGACGTCGTTCCCGGGCCCGGGATCGTACACGGGCGAGGACGTCGTGGAGATCTGCGCCCACGGCAGCCCCTTGCTCTTGGGGCGAATCGTCACCATGGCCTGCGGTTCCGGAGCCCGCCTGGCGAACCCGGGCGAGTTCACGCTGCGCGCGTTTCTCCACGACCGGTTGGATCTGGTTCAGGCCGAGGCGGTGGCCGACCTCGTCGATGCCGTCACGCCTCTTCAGGCCCGGGTGGCCTTCGACCAGCTCGAAGGCACGATGACCGGGCGCATCGCCGACGTCGACCGGCGCCTGCTCGACCTGACGGCTCGCCTGGAGGCCTCGCTCGACTTCCCCGAGGAAGGCTACCACTTCATCGAGGGCGCGGAGGTCGCGCGGGCGATACGGCCGGTGCGGGAGCAGCTGCGGGCCCTGTTGGCCGGCGCCGCGGCCGGGCGGCTCATCCGGGAGGGGTGTCAGGTCGTCGTCCTCGGCCGGCCGAACGTGGGCAAGTCGAGTGTCTTCAACCGCCTGCTGGGTGCGTCCCGCGCGATCGTCACTCCCGTGGCGGGCACCACCCGGGACCTCGTTACCGAGACCATGGACCTCGACGGGATCGCCGTGACCCTGGTCGATTCCGCCGGCATTCGCATGAGCGTCGATCCGATCGAGGCCGAGGGGGTGTCGCGGGCCCGGCAGGCGTCCGGGGTCGCCGCCGCCTGTCTCGTGGTGGTCGATCGGTCGGAGCCGCTCTCCGCCGATGACCGGGTCGTGCTGGAAGAGACGTCGGCGACCCCGCGGGTGGTGGTCATCAACAAGCTCGACCGGCCGGGAGCCTGGCCGGCGTCGGCGCTGCCGCTCGACGGCGATACGAGCCGGGTCGAAGTATCCGCGCGTACCGGAAGGGGAGTCGACCGGCTGCGGCGGGAGCTGCGAAGGGTCCTGGTCGGCGAGACCGGGTCCCGGGAGACCCCGATGGTGGCCAACATCCGGCACGTGGAGCTGCTCGAGCGGGCCGAGTCGTCGGTCGCCGCGGCGGCCGCGGCGGCTGAGCGGGGGGCGGCCGAGGAGTTCGTGCTGGAGGACCTGGCGCGAGCCCGGTCGGCCTTGGAGGAGCTGACGGGGAAACGGACCCCCGATGACGTCCTCGCTCACATCTTCGAGCGCTTCTGCATCGGGAAATAGCCCGCGTCCGCGCGCCCCGGCCGGCCGCGGTGTGTTGCCCACCCGGCGTCACGTGGGCTATCGTCGACTTGGGCGCGGACATCGGCCCGCCCGCGGATCACTGCTCTTGCGTTGACCGCCGGAACCCCGCCGCGGGCGCGGGGGCCCGGCCGACGCGAACCCACAGCAAAATGTTGCCGGATCATGACGTCATCGTCGTCGGCGCCGGCCACGCCGGCATCGAGGCCGCGCACGCCGCCGCCCGCCTGGGGTGCGCCGTGGGGCTCTGTACGCTCTCGCGGGACACCGTGGGCCAGATGCCGTGCAACCCCGCGGTCGGAGGGACGGCCAAGGGGCACCTGGTCCGGGAGATCGACGCCCTCGGCGGATTGATGGGCGAGGCCATCGACGCCACCGGCATTCAGTTCAAGCTGCTCAACCGCAGCCGCGGGCCGGCCGTCCAGTCGCCACGGGCGCAGGCCGACAAACGGCGGTACGGCGCCTGGATGCGGGCGCGACTGGAACGCGAGACCAACATCGACTGGATCGTCGGAAGGGTCGGTTCCGTGGTCGTCGAGGGCGGCAGGGTCGCGGGCGTCGAGCTCGAGGACGGTACGCGCATCGGCGCCCGGGCGGTGGTCGTGACCACGGGCACGTTCCTGAATGGACTGATCCACGTCGGGCCGGAACAGCGCGCCGCGGGGCGGGCCGGCGAGCCCGCGTCACGGGTGCTCGGGGAGTCGTTGAAGGGGCTGGGGCTGCGGTGGGGCCGGCTGAAGACCGGCACTCCGCCCCGGCTCGACCGCGGAAGCATCGACTTCAGCCGGTTCGAGGAAGAGCCCGGCGACCAGCCCCCGGTGCCGTTCTCCTTCATGAGCGGGGCCATCGACCGTGCCCAGGTAAGCTGCCACATCGTTCATACGACCGCCGCCGTGCACGACCTCGTTCGTGGGAACAAGGACCGGTCACCGCTCTACAACGGGCGCATCACCGGCATCGGACCCCGCTACTGCCCATCGCTGGAAGACAAGGTGATGCGGTTTCCGGACCGCGAGCGCCATCAGGTCTTCCTGGAGCCGGAGGGGCTCGATGTCCCCGAGATCTACGTCAGCGGCTGCTCGATGTGCCTGCCGCGGGAAGTGCAGGAGGAGATTGTCGCCGCGCTGCCGGGGCTGGAAGACGCCGTCATGCTGCGGCCCGGCTATGCGGTCGAGTACGACTTCATCCAGCCCACGGAGCTGGCGCTGACCCTGGAGGCTCGGAGAATCCCGGGGCTGTATCTGGCGGGGCAGATCAACGGCACGTCGGGGTACGAGGAAGCAGCGGGGCAGGGGCTGGTGGCGGGGGTCAACGCGGCCCGGCGCGTGCGTGGCGGCGGTGACTGGGTACTGAGCCGGGGCGAGTCCTACGTCGGGGTGATGGTGGACGATCTGACGGCCAGGGGCTGTCTCGAGCCGTACCGCATGTTCACGTCGCGGGCGGAGCATCGCCTGCTTCTGCGTATCGACAACGCGGACCTGCGCTTGACGCCGCGTGGCCGCGAGGTCGGGTTGGTCGACGACCGGCGCTGGGATCGCTTCCGTCTGCGGCGAGCGCGGTTCGAGCGGAACCTGGCCGCCGTTCGGGCCGCGCGCGTGCGCGAGGGCGAGCGCACCGTCGCCGCGGCCCAGATGCTGCGGCGGCCCGACGTCACCCTGGACTCGCTGGCCGCAAGAGGGGTGGGCCTCGACATCGGTGCGGACGCCGCCGGCGCGGAGCGATCGAGCGTGGAGACGGTGGTGAAGTACGAGGGCTACCTGCGGAGGCAGGAAGCGACGATCGCGAGATCCGCGAAAGAGGAAGGGCGGCGTATTCCGGCGGGGTTCGAGTACGCGGACGTGCCCGGCCTGTCGGCGGAGGTGGTGTCGAGGCTCGGCGCGGCCAACCCGGCGACGCTTGGACAGGCGGGGCGCATTCCGGGGGTGACCCCGGCGGCGGTGGCCGTGCTCGGGGCCTTCGTCAAGCGCCGGGTCGGTCGAGAAACGTCGGCACGATGAACCAGGGCGGGCCCTCCGGGACGCTCAATCGGCGGCGTCGGCCCCTGTCGGCCTTCGCAGGACGACGAGGCGGCTGTCCGGTGAGTCGAGCAGGGGATGAGTGGCCTCCACCCGCAACGGCGGTGGTACCTCGGCCTCGTCGGCCTCCCGGGTGCGGAAAAGGAACAGCGCGCCGCCGGGCTTGATCAGCGGCAGAATCCGGTGCAAGGTCGCGCGCGGCAGGCGAACCGCCCGGACAGTTACCACATCGGCGTCTTCGAAGGCGGTTCCCCGCGCGATCAGCTCCTCGTAGCGGCAGGTTTCCACGAGCGTCCCTCCCAGGCCGAGCTGCCGCACGACCTCGCGCAGAAAAGCGGCCTTTCTGGTTCTCGACTCCACCATCCGCAGACGCACCGCGGGGGCGGCCAGCTTCATCGGCACGGCCGGAGACCCCCCGCCCGATCCGATGTCCGTGATGGATGCACCGGGTGCCGGCAACCATTGGGCGGCGGCCAAGGGCTCGACGACCAGCCTGTCGATACCCCTGTCGTCATCGGTCAGCGCGGTCAGATTGATGCGGCGGTTCCAGCGCAGGAGCAGGCCGACATACGCGGCCAGGGCCTGCAGCAGCGCGTCGTCGACCTCGAGGCCGGCCCGGGCTGCTCGCCGAGCGATATGCTCCACGCGCCGGGGGCTGTCGATGCCCGGAATCGTCATCTCGGGAAGCCTGCTTCGGGAATCGTCACCGGGCAGGAGTGTGGCAGCGGCGAAGCGCCGAACGCGACGGCAAGGTCGCGCGACGGGCTCTGCTCGCCGTCCGACCGGTCCTGCCACGGGATCCCCGCCGGTTTCGGGGCGCGAACTCGTGGTCGAGTCGCGTCGAACCTCCCGGAAGCGCGTCTCGGACGCTATGCCGGGGTGGCCGGCGAGGTGTGTTCCACGTGGAACACCTCGCCCGGTGTACGGTACGGTAGTCGCGTAGCTCGGACTCGCGCGGCAGCGACGGCGCGGTCCAGGCCGAGCGTGTCCCGTCCCGGGGTCCGGTGGAGATCGTTCTTCGAATCCGTCTGAGATCGCAACCACTGTCCCAGGGGAGACAGCCCCCCAAAGGACCAGGGACCAGTTGAAAGGTGAGGAAGACGTGGCCGGTGACGACCGTTTGATCCGTCCCAGGTTCGTGGAGATCGTTCCCCGAATCCGTCTGAGACCGCAACCACTACGCCAGAGAGACAGCCGAAGGGACCAGAGACGAGATGAAAGGTGAGGAAGACGTGGCCGGTGAAGACCGACTGATTGTCGCGCTGGATGTGCCTACCGTGGAGACCGCGGATGCCGTCGTCGACGAGCTGGTGAACGTACGGGCCTACAAGATCGGCTGGCGGCTCCTCATGGCCGGACTGAGGGCCCGCGGCCTGGTGGACCTGTGGGAGAAGATTGCCGGCGCCGGCAAGCGGATCTTCGTGGACTTGAAGGTGCCGGACATCGGCAATACGGTGGCCGACGTGGTGCGCGACCTGGGCGAGGATCCGAGTGTCCTCTTCCTGACTCTGCACCAGAACATGCAGTTGCGAGACATCGCGAGAGCACGCGAAGCAAGAGCCGGCGGCCGGCGGCCGGCGCTGCTGACCGTCCCGTTCGTGTCCAGCCTGGACGCCGCTGACTTTCCGCGGATTGCCCCCGCCGAGGCGGCGAGAGGCATCACTCTGGACGACTGGATCGTTGCGAGAACCAGGGAGGCACTCGATCACGGATGCGACGGCGTGATCGCCTCGGGTGACGCCATTCGGCTTTGCCGCGAGGCCTGGCCGCGGAAGACCGGCGTGTTGATAGTCAGCCCCGGCATCCGGCCCGGGGGGACGACGCAGGACGATCACAAGCGTTCGACGACGCCGGCGCAGGCGATTCATTGGGGAGCGGACTATCTCGTGGTGGGCCGCCCAATCCTCAACGCGCGCGACCGAGCGGGCGCGGCACAAGCGATTATCGACGAAATGGACGGGGCGTTCGCGAGGTCGCCGGAGTGATGGCTTCGCCCGGACGAGCGAGCCACGGGATGTTCCACGTGGAACGCAAGGGCGCGAGCCGGGTGCACGTCAGATTCGTGAGATGCCTCTCACGCGGCGTTGGCGGCCGCGCGTGCTCGCCGGTTTGTCGAAAGACGGGCAACGGCGTTACCATCTTAGTGAGAAATCTCGGCGCAACGAATTAGGGCATTCGACAGACAGCAGCGCGCGGTTGCCACATGGGCAGGATTATCGCAATCGCCAATCAGAAGGGCGGCGTCGGCAAGACCACCACGGCCATCAATCTCGCGGCGTCCCTGGCCATGGGCGACCAGCGGGTGCTGCTGGTCGACCTCGATCCGCAGGCGAACCTCACGAGCGGCCTGGGGCTGAAGGCCGAGGTCACCGATGGGCGCAACATCTATCAAGCGTTGACGTCCGAGGCCGTCACCCTGGACGAGCTCACGCTGGACACGCAGGTGACGGGCCTGCGGCTGATTCCGACCGACCACCATCTGACCGGCGCCGAGGTCGAGCTGGTCGCGTTTCCGCGTCGGGAGAGTCGATTGCGCCCGCTGCTGCGCGCGGCGGCAGAGCAGTACGACTACATCTTCATCGACACGCCTCCCTCGCTGGGGCTGCTGACCCTTAACGCACTGGTCGCCGCTCATTCGGTCCTGATACCTCTCAACTGCGAGTACTTCGCGCTCGAGGGGATGACCGAGCTGATGGCGACGATGAGGCGCGTCGAAGCCGGATTGAATCCGGAGCTCGGGATTGAGGGCGTCCTCCTGACCATGTCGGATTCGCGGACCCGGTTGGGTCAGCAGGTGGCCGGCGACGTACGGGCGTACTTCCGCGAGAAGGTGTACCGGACGGTCATACCCCGCAACGTGCGTCTGGGAGAGGCGCCGAGCCACGGCTTGCCGGCGATTCTGTACGATGTCCGGTCGACGGGGGCCGAGGCGTACCTGGCCCTGGCGCGCGAGATGCTGGGGCCCGCGCGGAAAGCGGCCGCACGCCGACTTGCCGGCGCGTTGTAGGGCAGGTCGTCGGACGGCGCCGGGCAGGAGCGAGCTTCAATGGCCAAGACACGACGCGCGCTGGGGCGCGGACTGAGCGCCCTGATTCCCGAGACGTCGCCGCCGGCCCCGGAGGACCCGACCGAGGCCGATCTGGACCGCTTGACCCCCAATCGATCCCAGCCCCGCACCGTCCTCGACGAGCCGAGGCTCGAAGAGCTCGCCCGGTCGATCCGCGGCAACGGCGTCATACAGCCCATCGTGGTCAGACGCATCGAGGGAGAGCGTTTCGAGATCGTCGCCGGCGAGCGCCGATGGCGTGCGGCCCAGTTGGCGGGGCTGCTCCGGGTGCCGGTCGTGGTGCGCGACGTGCCGGACGACAAGCTGCTGGAGATCGCCCTCATCGAGAACCTGCAGCGCGAGGACCTCAACCCGATCGAGGAGGGTGAGGCCTACCGGCGCCTGGTCGACGAGCGCGGGATGACGCAGGAAGACGTCGCCGCGGCGATCGGGAAAGACCGTGCCACGATCGCCAACTACGCGCGGCTCCTGCTGCTGCCGCCCGAGGTGCAGGCGGACGTGGCCGCCGGCGAGCTGGCCATGGGCCACGCCCGCGCCCTGCTCGGCCTCGCCGACGCGGCGGCGCAACGTCAAGCGGCCCGTGAGGTCGTCGCCGGCAGCCTCTCGGTTCGCGAGACCGAGGCGCTGGTCAAGAAGCTGGCGAACCCGCCGGCCGCACCATCCGGCCAGAGTGCGTCGGTCGACGTCCATACCCAGGCGGCGCAGGACCGGCTGCGCGTTGTCCTGGGCACACGGGTCCGCATCGTGAGAAAGGGACGGAAGGGCCGCATCGAGATCGACTTCGGATCGGAGGACGAGCTGCAGCGGCTCTTCGAGCTTCTCGCCGAGTCGTGATCCGCTTCGCGGCCGCCGCGCGCATCCGGCCCCCGGGGAGAGGCGCCTTTGCCGGCCGCACCCGGGAATGGTAGAATGGGTCGTTTGTGCGTTCAGAGCACCGGCCGCCGCGACCCTCGCGAAGGCGACCGGCGGCGCCGGGGCCAGGGCAGGCGGATTTCCGTTATCAGGCAGGATATGCAGGCCGAGTCACACCGGGCCCGCGCGTCCGCGGGCGGATGCGCGGCGACCGGCGCCGCCGGGCGGTGCGGGTTGACGATTGTGCCCCCGGCCCGTTTCGAATCGACCACCCGACCACGATGACCAACCGCACGGCGGCGGTGCGCTACGCCCGCGCACTCTTCGACGTCAATCTGAAGAACGGCGACCTCGGAACCGCGGAATCGGACCTGGACGAGTTCTCCCGGCTCGTCGAGGGACACGAGACGCTGAGGCGGGTGCTCTTCGCCTCGGCGGTGCGCCCGCCGACGAAGCGCGCCATCATCAACGATCTGCGGAACCGTGTCCGGGTGGTCTCTCCGACCGTCACGCGGTTGCTGACGGTGCTCGCCGACCGCGGGCGCCTGGCGCTGCTGCCGGACATCGTCCGGTTCTACCGCGCTCGCGTGTTCGAGCACCTCGGGGTCGTCGATGCGAAGGTCACCACCGCCGAGCCGCTCAGCCCCGAGCAGGACGCGGCCGTGCGGGCACGGCTGGCCGCCGCCGGTGCCGGCGACGTCCGCATGACCAAGGTCGTCGATCCGGACATACTGGGCGGGGTGGTCACGCGAATCGGCTCGACGGTGTACGACGGCAGCATCGCCCGGCACCTCGAAAGGATGCGACAGAGCCTCCTCGATCAATGAAGGCCGTTCCAACCCGGGCATTCCCCCCGGGAAGCCGGTCGCGAGACCGCGCGGCTTCGCCGCGTGTTCCCGCGGGGCGGACGGCGACACGCTGGCGAAGACCGGGACACACCCCATCAGGACGAGAGTTTCTGCGATGACCATCAAGGCGGACGAGATAACGAAGATCATTCGCGAGCAGATCGGCAGCTACGACGTCGACGTCGACGTGGCGGAGGTCGGCACCGTCGTGTCGGTCGGAGACGGCATCGCCCAGGTCGACGGCATCGAGCGGGTCATGGCGACCGAGATGCTCGAGTTCCCCCACGGCATCTTCGGCATGGCCCTCAACCTCGAAGAGCAGGGGGTCGGCGCGGTGCTGCTCGGGGAGAGCACCGAGATCAAGGAGGGGGACGTCGTCAAGCGGACGGGGCGCATCATCTCCGTGCCGGTCGGTGAGGCGATGCTCGGGCGGGTGGTCAACGCGCTCGGCCAGCCGGTCGACGGAAAGGGGCCCATCGCGGCGACCGGAACCGCGCCGGTGGAGAAGATTGCCCCCGGCGTGGTCGACCGGCAGCCGGTGAAGCGGCCGCTTCAGACCGGCCTGAAGGCCATCGACACGATGGTGCCGATCGGGCGCGGGCAGCGCGAGCTGATCATCGGCGACCGGCAGACCGGCAAGACCGCGGTCGCCGTCGACACCATCCTGAACCAGCGCGGCCAGGACGTGGTGTGCATCTACAACGCCATCGGCCAGAAGCAGTCGACGATCGCCCAGGTCGTCAAGACCCTCGATGACGCCGGCGCGATGGAGTTCACCATCGTGGTCGCGGCGGCCGCCGCCGACCCCGCCCCGCTGCTCTTCCTCAGCCCGTACGCCGCCTGCGCCATGGGCGAGTATTTCCGCGACAGCGGCAGGCACGCCCTCTGCATCTACGACGACCTGTCGAAGCACGCCCAGGCCTACCGCGAGATCTCCCTGCTGCTGCGGCGGCCGCCGGGTCGCGAGGCGTATCCGGGCGACGTCTTCTACCTGCACTCCCGCCTGCTCGAGCGGGCCGCGATGATGCGCGACGAGCTCGGGGCGGGCTCGCTGACGGCGCTTCCGGTCATCGAGACCCAGGCCGGCGACCTCTCCGCCTACATTCCGACGAACGTGATCTCGATCACCGACGGGCAGATCTTCCTCGAGTCGGATCTCTTCCACCAGGGCGTGCGGCCCGCCATCAACGTCGGCAACTCGGTGTCCCGGGTGGGCGGGTCGGCCCAGGTCAAGGCGATGCGCCAGGTGGCCGGCACGTTGCGGCTCGATCTGGCGCAGTTCCGGGAGCTGGCCGCGTTCGCACAGTTCGCCAGCGATCTCGACAAGGCGACCCAGGATCAGCTCAACCGGGGCAAGCGGCTGGTCGAAGTGCTGAAGCAGGGCCAGTATGCGCCGCTGCCGGTCGAGCGTCAGGTCCTGATCGTGTACGCGGGAACCAACGGCCATCTCGACGCGGTCGAGGAAGGCGACGTCCGCGAGTACGAGACCGAGCTGTACCAGTTCGTCGAGGCGCGCGAGGCGGCGCTCTTCGCCGATCTCGCGGAGCGGGCCGTCATCGACGACGATCTGAAGGCGCGCATCGTCGCCGTCCTCGAGGAGTTCACCGAGCAGTTCGTCGCCGCCCGCAAGGTCGCCGCGGCCTGACGCCGGAGAGCGAGCGCCCCTGGCCCCTCCAGCCCGAGAGCAGCCATCAAGTGCCTTCCCTTCTCGACCTTCGCAGACGCATTCGCGCGGTCAAGTCGACGCAGCAGATCACCAGGGCCATGAAGGCGATCGCGGCCTCGCGCCTTCGCAAGGCGCAGGATCGCATTCTCGGCGCACGGCCGTTCGCGATCCAGATGCAGCGCGTGCTCGGCGGCCTCGCCGCCCACGTCGACACCGGCGCCCACCCGCTGCTCGCCCGCCGCGCGCCGGACGCCCCGCCGCGCCCCACGCTGCTGGTGGTGGTGACGGCGGACAAGGGGCTCTGCGGCGGGTTCAACACCAACATCGTCAAGGAAGCGGGCGGCGCCATCGCTTCGCACGCCGAGCCCGGCGTCTCGCTGGGGCTGGTCGGGCGCAAGGGCCGCGATTTCTTCGAGCGACGCGGCTTCGACGTCCGTTTCGAGCTGGTCAACGTCTTCTCGCAGCTGCAGTACGGTCACGCCCAGGCGATCGCCCGCGAGGCGATCGAGGCGTTCACCCGCGACGAGGTGGACGGCGTGAAGCTCGTCTACAACGAGTTCAAGAGCGTGCTGCAGCAGCGGGTGGTGGTCGATCAGGTGTTGCCGATCCCGCGGCTCGAGCCCGCGGACGGAGAGGGCGAGCGTCTGCCGGACTACCTCTACGAGCCGGCGCCGCACGAGATCTTCGATACGCTGATTCCCCGGCACGTCGAGGTCCAGTTCTGGCGCGCGCTGCTCGAATCGGCGGCGGCCGAGCACGCGGCGCGGCTGACGGCCATGGACGCGGCGAGCAACAACGCGACGGAGATGATCGAGGACCTGACGCTCTACATGAACAAGGTGCGTCAGGCCACGATCACGCGGGAGATCATAGAAGTCGTGTCCGGCGCCGAGGCGCTCTAGTAGCCCTCGCAACGGACGAACAGTGACGTCGGAGGAACGTTTCCAGACATGGCGAACGATACAGCGGCACGGAACACCGGCAAGGTGGTGCAGATCATCGGACCGGTCATCGACGTCGAGTTCGCGGAGGGGCTGCCCGCGATCTACAACGCCCTGCAGGTCAAGTCGAACGCGGGCGGGGTGGACATCGACGTTATCGCCGAGGTCGCCCAGCACCTCGGGGAGAACCGGGTCCGCGCGGTCGCGATGAAGGCGACCGACGGCATGCAGCGCGGCATGGAGGCAGTCGACCTGGGCCAGCCGATCTCGGTGCCGGTGGGGCCCGAGGCGCTGGGCCGGGTGCTCAACGTGCTCGGCGAGCCCGTCGACTTCCCCGACCGACCGGTGCAGACCAAGGAGCGGTGGCCGATTCACCGGCCCGCGCCGAAGCTGACCGACCAGTCGACCGAGCTGCAGATGTTCGAGACCGGTATCAAGGTCATCGACCTGCTCGAGCCGTATCTGCGCGGCGGCAAGATCGGCCTGTTCGGCGGCGCCGGGGTCGGCAAGACCGTCATCATCATGGAGCTCATCAACAACATCGCCCTGAAGCACGGCGGGGTGTCGGTGTTCGGCGGGGTCGGCGAGCGCACGCGCGAAGGGAACGACCTCTGGCTCGAGATGCAGGAGAGCGGGGTCGTCAACATCGAGGAGCGCGAGAAGTCGCGGGCCGCGTTGATCTACGGGCAGATGACCGAGCCGCCGGGCGCGCGGCAGCGGGTCGGGCTGTCGGCGCTGACCGTCGCCGAGTACTTCCGCGACGCCGAAGGGAAGGACGTGCTCCTCTTCATCGACAACATCTTCCGGTTCACGCAGGCGGGGTCCGAGGTGTCGGCCCTGCTCGGCCGCATGCCCTCGGCCGTCGGCTATCAGCCGACCCTGGCCAGCGAGATGGGGGCGATGCAGGAGCGCATCACGTCGACCACCCAGGGCTCGATCACCTCGGTGCAGGCGATCTACGTGCCCGCCGACGACTACACTGATCCGGCTCCCGCCACCACGTTCGCGCACCTCGACGCGACCACCAACCTGTCGCGCGCCATCGTCGAGAAGGGCATCTATCCGGCCGTCGACCCCCTGGCGTCCACCTCGCGCATCCTCGACCCGAACGTCATCGGCGACGAGCACTACAACGTCGCGCGCGACGTCAAGCAGGTGCTGCAGCGCTACAAGGACCTGCAGGACATCATCGCCATCCTCGGCATCGACGAGCTGTCCGAGGAGGACAAGCTGGCGGTGGCGCGCGCGCGGCGCATCGAGCGGTTCCTGTCGCAGCCGTTCTTCGTCGCCTCGCAGTTCACCGGCCTCGAGGGCAAGTACGTCCCGATTGCCGACACCATCCGCGGGTTCAAGGAGATCGTCGAGGGCAAGCACGACGAGCTGCCCGAGCAGGCATTCCTCCTCGTGGGCAGCATCGAGGAGGCGGTGGAGAAGGCGGAGCGGATGAAGAGCGAGGCGGCGTAGTGGCCATTCCCGATCATCTGACGCTGGAGATCGTCACCCCCGAACGCTCGATCGCCCACGGCGAGGTCGACGAGGTGGTGGTGCCGGGGGCCGAGGGATCTTTCGGCGTGCTGCCGGGCCACACGCCGCTGCTGAGCACCCTCGCCGTCGGCGAGGTCGAGTACCGCCGGGGCGGCGAGACGTCGTACGTCGCGGTGTCGTTCGGGTTCGCCGAGGTCCTGCCCGACCGCGTCACGATTCTCGCGCAGATTGCCGAGGCGAGTGACGAGATCGACGTGACCCGGGCCGAGGCCGCCGTGAAGCGGGCGCGGGAGCGGCTCGCCCGGCCGGCGGTCGAGCTGGACTACGAGCGGGCTCGACTGTCCTTGCTGAAGTCGCTGGTTCGGCTTCAGGTGGCCACCCGAAGGGGGCATCGCTCCTAGCAGGGTTGGCCGGGCGGCGACGATTTCCGGGCCGGGAGCCGCAAGGCGACGATTCCCCGTGCGCGGTTCCTGGCTGTCGGAGCGGGCGATGCGCCGTGAGAATGGACAGGACCCCATGCCCGTCTCTTCCGGTTCGGCCACGGACAAGGGCCTTCGACGGTCGACGAACGAAGACAATCTGCTGGTGCGGGACGACCTGGGGCTGTTCGTCGTCGCCGACGGCATGGGAGGGCACGCCGCCGGCGAGGTCGCGTCCCAGGTCGCGGTCGAGGGCATCGCGGCGTTCGTCGAGGCCACCGTCACGGTGTCGCCCGACCAGACGTGGCCCGTGCCGTTCGATGCCCGCGAGAGCGTCGACGCGAATCGCCTTCGAGCGGGGTTCTGCATGGCCAACCACCGGCTCGTGGCGCGGATAGCCTCGTCGCGCGAGCTGCGCGGCATGGCGACGACCGCGGTGGCGATGCTGGTCGACGGCGACGCCGGCACGCTGGCCCACGTCGGCGACAGCCGGGCCTATCTGCTGCGGCAGGGACGCATCGCGCGGCTCACCCGCGATCATTCCTGGGTGGAGGAGCAGATTCAGGCGGGCACGCTTAGCGAGGCGGCGGCGCGCCGTCACCCGTGGCGGAACGTCGTGACGCGGGCGTTGTCCGGGGCCGCGGACCTCGACGTCGAGATCCAGGCGCTGCGGCTGGAGCGGCGCGACCGTGTCCTGCTGTGTACCGACGGCATCTTCTCGGTGCTCGGCGACGAGCGGATCGGCGACATCCTGGGGCGGGACGCCGGCCTCGGCGATCTGTGCAGCACGCTCATCGAGGAGACCAACGATGGAGGAGGGCCCGACAACGCGACCGCCGTCGTGATCGAGGTCGATGCTCGCTAACCTCGTTCGGTTGTTCCGCTATCGAGGACTCGTCCGGATCCTGGTGGCCCGGGAGCTCAAGGCCCGCTACCGCGGGTCGGTGCTCGGGTTCTTCTGGTCCTTCGTCAACCCCCTCCTGCTCCTGCTCGTCTACTCGTTCGTCTTCACCGCCATCATCGATCGGGGCGACCTCGCCTCCCTCGAGCCTTACGCGGTCTTCCTGTTCTGCGGCCTCCTGCCCTGGACGTGGTTCTCCTCGTCCCTCAACGAGAGCGCCGGCATCCTCATCGTCAACGGCAACCTCATCAAGAAGGTCGTGTTCCCCGTCGAGATCCTCCCCGTCGTGGCGGTGGTGTCGAACCTCTGCCATTTCGTCCTGGGGTTGCCGATCCTGTTCGGCTTCCTCGTCTACTACGGCATCCCGCTGCGGCCCGCCGAGCTGATCTGGTTCCCGGCGGTGGTGGCGGTCCAGCTCTGCCTGACCCTCGGCCTGGCGATGATCCTGGCCGCGTTGACGGTGCATTTCCGCGACGTCAAGGACCTGCTGTCGAACGGTCTGACCCTGTGGTTCTTCGCGTCTCCGATCCTCTACGAGATGTCGGCGGTGCCGCCGGGCGCCAGGGCGTTCATGGACCTGAACCCGTTCGCGCACCTCGCGATCTCGTATCAGGAGATCCTCTTCCACGAAGCACCGTTCGGCCACTGGAGGTGGCTGCTCGCGGTGGCCGGGGGCAGCGTCGGGCTGTTCGCGTTCGGCTACTGGCTCTTCGATCGCCTGCGCGACTCTTTCGCGGAGGAGGTGTAGACGTTGTCCGCGATCACGCTCGAGGGTGTCTCGAAGGTGTATCGCCGGTACGGGCACCACCGTCGGCTAGCGACCCTGAAGAGCGCGCTGCTCACCGGCAGCCTGGTTCGGCATCTGCGCCCGGACGAGTCGTTCCGGGCGCTGGACGACGTGTCGTTGACGGTCGCGGCGGGCGCGACCTGCGGCATCATCGGCCGCAACGGGTCGGGCAAGAGCACCCTGCTGAAGCTGGTGGCGGGAATCACCCGGCCGACGAGCGGCCAAGTGGGCGTCGACGGAAGGGTCTCGGCCCTGATCGAGCTCGGCGCGGGCTTTCATCCCGAGATCAGCGGGCGCGAGAACGTGTTCATCAACGGTGTCATGCTGGGCATGTCCCGCCGCGAGATCGACCGGCGTTTCGACGAGATCGTCGAGTTCGCCGAGCTCGAGGACTTCATCGACGCCCCGGTCAAGACCTACTCCTCGGGCATGTACATGCGGCTGGGGTTCGCCGTCGCCGTGCACGTCGACCCCGAGGTCCTCCTCGTGGACGAGGTGCTGGCGGTGGGCGACGAGGGCTTCAGCCTGAAGTGCCTCGACAAGTTCGCCGAGTTCAAGCGCCGCGGCAAGACGATTCTGTTCGTCACCCACGGGCTCTCGATGGTCGAGCGCTTCTGCGACGAGGCGGTATGGCTGGACGCGGGGCGGAAGCGGATGGTCGGCGATCCCAGGCGGGTCGTGCAGATGTACCTGTCGGACGTCGAGCAGGCCGAGGACGCGCATCTCGCGGCCGAGGACGCCCGCGTGCAGCAGGCCGCGGCGTCCGGTTCTCCGCCGCCCCCCGGTCGGGAGCCGCGCGGAGAGGCGTCACGCCCCGCGGAGGAAGCCTCGCCCGAGGCGCCGCCGCCGGATGTACCGGGCGAGGCTGCTTCGAGCGATGCCGCCCCGAGCGAGGCTGCTTCGAGCGATGCCGCCCCGGGCGAGGCTGCTTCGAGCGATGCCGCCCCGGGCGAGGCTGCTTCGAGCGATGCCGCCCCGGGCGAGGCTGCTTCGGGCGATGCCGCCCCGGGCGAGGCTGCTTCGGGCGATGCCGCCCCGGGCGAGGCCGGCCCGGACGAGGCCGGCCCGGACGATCAGCCGCCGGACGACATGTTCAAGGCGAAGGAGGGGCGCTGGGGGTCCGGGACGGTGCGAATCGAGCAGGTGACCCTCGAGGGGCCCCGGGGCGCCGCCCACGTGTTCCAGAGCGGGGAGCCGATGACCATCCGCATGCGGGTGGTCGCCGACCGGGCGGTCGCCGACTTCGCGTTCGGCATCAGCATCTTCAGCACCGACGGCGTGTGCTGCTACGGCACCAACACCCAGCTCGAGGAGCTGGAGTCGAGCCGGCTCGACGGCGGCGGGGAGGTGGCCTTCGCCATCGACCGGCTCGACCTCGTGGGCGGCACCTACAAGCTCGACGTCGCCGTGCACAAGCGCGACGGCTTCTCCTACGACTATCATCGTCTGCTCTACACCTTCCGGGTGAAGTCGAGCACCAGGGACGTCGGCATCTATCGTCCCCGACACGCATGGCACTTCAGCGAAAACATACGCTTCAAGCCGCTTCGGACGTGACCCGGGCCGGCCTCGTGCGGCAGGGCGTCCGCCGGCTTCCCCGCGCCGGACGCCGGCCCCCGGTCGAGGGCCGCCGGTGACCGGTACGTCGCTCACGCTCCAGGCGACCCTGAGATCCGCGGCCGCCCGCGTTGGGCTGGGGGGGGCGGCGCGGTCCCTGTCCGGCCTGTCGGCGTCCGCCAAGGGCCTCGCGGCGGCCGTCGCCGCCAGCGAGGCGCCGGTGATGGTCATCGTCCCGGGCGCCGCCGACGTCGAGCAGATGGTGGCCGACACCAGCTTCTTCCTCGGCGGCCTCACCGCCGCCTCGGCGCACGAGCTGCGTCACCGCGTCCTGCCCTTTCCCTCTCACGAAGTCGATCCGTATCGCGGGCTCGCCCCCCACTTCGACGTCGCGGCCGCCCGGGGGCGGGCCCTCTACGGGCTCGCCTCGGGCACGGTCCTGGTGGTGGTGGCGGCGGCGGCGGCGCTCCTGCCGCGCGTGAGCGCCCCCGACCGTCTTCTCGCGGCGGGGTCCCGGATGATCGCCGGCGCGTTGCTGGACCCTCCGGACCTGGGCGACGTGCTGGCCGATGCGGGGTTCGTTCCCGGGGACCCGGTGGACGGGCACGGCCAGTTCTGCGTGCGCGGCGGCGTCGTCGACTTCTTTCCGGCCGGAGACGAGTACCCCATCCGGGCCGAGTTCGCCGGCGACAGCCTCGAGTCGCTGCGGCGCTTCGATCCGGCCACGCAACGGTCGACGGAGACCCTCGACCAGGCCGAGATCTTCCCGCTGCGGGAGATCTTCGAACCCGCGCCCGGGCACGGCTCGCCCGACGAGCCGGACCGATCCGCCTGGCTCCGCGACTATCTGCGGCGGGTGCCCGGCGTCCGTGTCTACCTGTCGGAGGGCGAGGCGTCGCGGGCGGCCATCGAGGCGCGGACCGAGCAGGCCGCCGGCAGCTTCGCGGAAGCGGAGGGGCAGGGCGAAACGGTTCTCCCGCCGTCGCGGCTGCTCGTCGACTGGCCGGTCCTCGTCGACTGGCTCGCGACGGTCCCGCGGCTGGAGCAGCTGTGGGAGGGCGAGGGCGAGGACGCGGCGTCCGGGACCCGGCACGTGGCCTGCCAGCCGGTAATCGAGATGCACGGGCGGGTCGGCGAGTGGGCGGCCGAGATCGCCCGGTGCCGCGAGCGGGGCGACACCACGCTCCTCGTCGCGGGGACCCCCGGCCGGGCCGAGCGGGTCATCGAGCTGCTCGCCGACTACGACCTCGCCGCCGTCTCCATCGACCAGGCCGACGAGACCCACGGGGCCGCGCTACTGGTGGCGACGGGCCAGCTCACCCGCGGGTTCCGCTTGCCGGACGCCGGCCTGCAGGTCTTCGCCGAGCCGGACGTCTTCGACGAGGAGCGCCGGGTGCGGGAACGGCGGGCCGGTCCCGCCAAGTCGTTCCTCTCCGATTTTCGCGATCTGAAGGCGGGGGACCGGGTGGTGCACGTCGACCACGGCGTCGGTGTCTTCGTCGGGCTCAAGCAGATTCCCGTCGGGCTCGAGCACCACGAGTTCATGGAGCTGCGATACGCGGGCGAGGACAAGCTGTTCGTGCCGGTGCAGCAGGTCGATCTGCTGCAGAAGTACTCCGGGACCGGGAAGACCCTCGACCGGCTCGGCGGCGCGTCGTGGGCCAAGACCAAGACCCGGGTGCGCCGCGCGATGCGCGACATGGCCGAGGAGCTCCTGAAGCTGTACGCGGCCCGCAAGGCGATGGCGGGGTTCGCGTTCAGCCCCAACGCCCACTGGCATCGCGAGTTCGACGACGCGTTCGAGTACCAGCTCACGACGGATCAGCAGGTGGCCATCGACGATATCCGGAAGGACATGGAGTCGTCGGTGTCGATGGACCGCCTGTTGTGCGGCGACGTCGGGTACGGAAAGACGGAAGTGGCGATGCGCGCCGCGTTCAAGGCGGTGATGGACGGCAAGCAGGTCGGCTTCCTCGCCCCGACCACGGTGCTGGCCTTCCAGCACCACAAGACCCTGACCGACCGGTTCGCGGCGTTTCCCGTCCGCATCGAGCTCGTCAGCCGGTTCCGGACCCGGGCCGAGCAGAAGCAGACGCTCGCCGACCTCGAGGCGGGCCGCGTGGACATCATCGTCGGCACCCACCGGCTGCTCTCGAAGGACGTGCGGTTCCGCGACCTCGGGCTGCTCATCGTCGACGAGGAGCAGCGGTTCGGCGTGGCCCACAAGGAGCGCATCAAGCAGATGCGCCGGCGGGTCGACGTGCTCACGATGAGCGCGACCCCGATTCCCCGCACCCTGAACATGTCGCTCGCGGGCATCCGGGACATGTCGGTCATCGAGACGCCGCCGAAGGACCGCCAGTCGATCCAGACCAACGTCGTGCGCTTCGACCAGCAGGTCATCGCCCGCGCCATCCGCACCGAGCTCGAGCGCGGGGGGCAGGTCTACTTCCTGCACAGCCGCGTGACCTCCATCTACGCCATGGGCGAGCTTCTCACGCGCCTCCTTCCCGAGGCGCGCATCGCGGTCGGCCACGGGCAGATGCAGGAGGGCGCGCTCGAGCGGTGCATGGTGGACTTCGTGCAGCACAAGTACGACGTGCTGCTGGCCACCACGATCATCGAGAACGGCCTCGACATTCCCAACGCGAACACCATCATCGTGAACCACGCCGAGCGTTTCGGCCTCGCCCAGCTCTATCAGCTGCGCGGGCGGGTCGGGCGCTCCGACCGGCGGGCCTACGCCTACCTGCTGGTGCCGCCCGAGGGGTCGCTGTCCCCGGTCGCGCGGCGGCGGCTGGCCGCCATCCGCGAGTTCAGCGACCTCGGCAGCGGGTTTCGCATCGCCGCCCTCGACCTCGAGATCCGCGGGGCGGGGAACCTGCTGGGGGGCGAGCAGAGCGGTCACATCGAGTCGGTCGGGTTCGACATGTACGTCAAGCTGCTCGACGAGACCGTCCGCGAGCTGAAGGGCGAGGAGGTCGAGGACGCCCCGCGGGCCGCCGTCAACCTCGACGTCGACCTGAAGATCGACGAGGGGTACATCCCCGAGACGAACCAGCGCCTGACGGTGTACCGCCGCGTGGCGTCGGCCCGCGACGACGACGAGCTGGCGACGCTCGTCGAGGAGCTGCGCGACCGCTACGGGCCGGTCCCGTCTTCCATCTCGGTCCTCGTCGATTATGGACGGATTCGTCTGCTCGCCGACGAGCTCGGCATCGAATCGGTCGACCGGAACGGCTCCCTGCTCGTGGTGAAGTTCGGTACCACCACGACGGTGGACCCGGTACGCCTCATGCGGTTCGTCGAGCGGCGACGGGACATCGAGCTGAAGCCGCCGGCCATGCTCACCGCCGACCTCCGCGCCGGCGGCACCGCCCGGGGGCCGCGCGACTCGCCGTCCTGGTGGACGGCCCGCGCCCGCAGCGGCGAGGTCGAGGCGGGGTTCTCGAGGGTCGAGTTCCAGCGTGCGCGGCGCGATCGAGAGGGCCCGGCCCCGCTCTTCGCCCGGATCGAGGGCCTGCTGGTGGAGTTGCGCGGGCTGCAGGCGGTAGAATCGTGAACAGGGTGACCGCCATGCCAGAGAATCTCAATCGAGTCATGATCGCGTTGTTCGTTCTCGCCGCCGCCGCTTCGGCCGCCGCGCAGGGCCTGTCCTCGGGCATACCGGGCGCGATGGTGTTCGAGCGGATCCTCGTGAAGGTCAACGGAGACCTGATCACCCAGACCGATCTCGAGCAGGCGCAGATCAACGCCCTCCGGACCCGCCCGGTGCCGCCGCAGACCGACGCCGACCTGCAGCGGGCGCTGCAGGACGTGACCCCGGACGTCATCGTCAACACCGTCGACCAGATGCTGCTCGTGCAGCGCGGCCGCGAGATGGGCTACTCGCTGAGCGACGAGCAGTTCGAGGAGATCCTGGAGGGCATCAAGCAGGAGAACGACATGACCGACGAGGAGCTCGTCCTCGCCCTGCGCCAGGAGCAGGGCATCGGCCTCGCCGATCTTCGCGCGGTCATGGAGGAGCAGATGCTGGCCGGTCAGGTGCAGCAGGACCAGGTGCTGCGGCGGGTCTCGATGACCGACGTCGAGGCCTTCGAGTACTACGAGACCCATCCGGAGGAGTTCACCGTGCCCGCGACCGTGATGCTGCGGGAGATCCTGATCACGGTGCCGGCCGACGGCGGGGCGTTCAACGTCGCGCGGGACAACCTGGCGCGGACCCGGGCCGAGTCGGCCCTTGCGAGGGTGCGCGGCGGCGAGGCGTTCGAGGCGGTCGTCGACGAGCTGTCCGACGGCGTGTCGAAGTCCAACGGCGGCCTGATCGGGCCGATCGCCCTGGCCGACCTCGCGACGGAGATCCGCAGCCGGATCGAGGCGCTCGCGGTGGGCGCGGTGGGCGAGGTCGCGCGGACGCCGGGCGGCTACCAGATTCTGAAGCTGGAGTCGTCGACGGCCGCCGCCCCGGCCCCGTTCGAAGAGGTGCGCGAGCAGATCGTCAACAACGTGTTCAACGAGCGCCGCCAGCAGGCCCTCGACCGGTACCTGAGCACGCTTCGCGGCGATGCGATCATCGAGTGGAACGACGACGGGCTGAAGCGGCTCTACGACGAGCAGCTGGCCCGTCGTCGGGACTCGGCGCCCGGGTTCTGAGCTCCCGGACATCCGAGGCATCGAGCCGAGATTCCGTCGTGGCCCGCATGACCGGCATCCCCCGCCCGGCGCTCCGCCGGGCCGACATCCCGTCGAGGTTCGGATGACGAGCACGCCCCGCCCGACGCCGCCCGCGGGCACGCGCCCGACCGTCGACATCGGTTCGGTCTCCCTCGATTCGCCCTTCGCCCTGGCCCCGATGGCCGGGATGACGGACACCGCGTTCCGCCGCCTCGTCAAGCGGGGCGGCGGCTGCGGGCTGGTGGTGACCGAGATGGTCAGCTCCGAGGGACTGGTGCGGGGCATCGACCGCACCCTCGAGTACGCGGAGTACACGGAGGAGGAGCGGCCGGTCTCGATCCAGATCTTCGGCGGCGACCCCGGCAAGATGGCGGCGGCGGCCGAGATCGTCGAGGGCATGGGCGCCGACATCGTGGACGTGAACATGGGCTGCCCCGTGCCCAAGATTGCGAAGCACCATGCCGGGTGCAGCCTCATGCGGACCCCGGAGCACGCGGCCGAGGTCATCGGGGCGATGGCGCGGGCGGTGTCCATTCCCGTCACCGTGAAGATGCGGTCGGGCTGGGACGGCGAGCACGTCAACGCGCCCGACCTCGCGAGGCGGGTCGAGCAGGCCGGCGCCGCCGCGGTGGCCGTGCACGGCCGCACCGCGGCGCAGTCCTACACCGGGCGCTCGGACTGGTCGTTGATCGACGAGGTGGCCCGGGAAGTGTCGATCCCGGTGTTCGGCAGCGGCGACTGCGTCACCCCGGCGGACCTCGTGGAGCGGATGCGCGGGACCGCCGTGGCCGGCGTGCTCGTGGGCCGGGGCGCGCTCAGGAACCCGTGGATATTCGATCAGGCGCGGACCGCGTGGCGTGGCGGCGACCCGCCGCCGGTGTCGCTGGCGGAGCGGGGGCGGTTCCTGCTCGCCTATGTCGAGCTGCTGCTGAGCGAGGCGACCGAGGTCGAACGGGAGGGCTTCCGGCACACCGCCGGCCTCGACCGCCGCGTGGGCCCCAAGCGCCGGAGCGCGGCGAGCCGGGAGCGGTGGATCGTCAACAAGCTGCGGGCCCTCGGATCGTGGTACACGAAGGGGATCGACCGGGGGTCGCACCTGCGCACCGCCATCAACAGTGCGCCATCGCTCGACGCGCTGCGCGCGGTCATCCGCGATTTCTTCGATCTCGACGACCCGTCGCCGGCGCCCGGCCCGCTTTCCACCGCGGACGCCGGGTCTTCCTCGGCGACCGGGCGGCCCGTAGCGGCCAGCCGGCGGGATTCGTCGCCGCCCGGTTGAGGGCGCGCGCCGCCCGCCCCTCTCGCACTGCAAGCCTCGAGCGCCGGTTGTCGCCGGCGGAAGCGGGTGCGCGGGGCGGATGGGAACAGAGGACCGTCGATCCGATGCCCACACTGATCGCGACCCCCACCGTCGTCGAGGCGGTCGGCAATCTGCCGAAGCGCATCGAGGAGTACGCCGGACGGGTGAACACCGGCGACGAGAACCTCAGCGTCGCCCGGATGGTCGCTCCCGAGGGGTGGATCGAGCCGGGGCAGCGGCCCGAGTTCCGCGAGCTCACCGTGGTGCTGCGCGGCCTGCTGCGGGTCGAGCACGAGGCGGGCGCCATCGACGTGCGGGCCGGGCAGGCGATCGTGGCCGAGCCCGGCGAGTGGATTCGGTACTCGAGTCCCGAGGCGGGCGGGGCGGAGTACGTCGCCGTGTGCATGCCGGCCTTCGCTCCCGAGACCGTCCACCGCGATCCGGCCTGAGAGCGGCGCGTTCGGGGGAGGTCCTCGTCCTTGGGCCGCGACGGGCGGCTGACACCGTCTACCGCGATCCGGTCCGAGGGCCGCGGCTCGGGTCCGGCCGCCCGACCGGCGAGCGGAGGATTGTGTGAAGTCGGCCCTCGCGGTCGGGCGGCCCGGAGGAACCCGGCGCGCCGCGCCGCTGTTCACCCTCGGCCCGAGTGCGGATCGGGCGGGCGGAATTGGCGTATCATGCACGGGTCGTGCCCCTCGGACGACGAGGCGGCACCGCCCTGCCCGCCCGTCGGGGGCTGGCGCCGCGGCCGCGCGGCTCGCCGCCCCCGACCGCGCATCAGGGCCCTACTTGTTTCGGAGGTCGGTCATGACGAAGTTGCGCAACGACTACGACGCCGGCGGCGCGGGGGCGGACTGCTGGTGCATGGCGTTGCTCCGGCCCCTTGCGAGGCGCCGGCTCCTCGCCTGGGTGCTCGCGGCCGTCCTGGCCGCGCTCGGGGCCGCCGGGGTCCTGGCCGCCGAGCCGGGCCCCGACGAGTGGGTCGGCGACCTCACGCCCATCACCGCCGCCGACTGGAGCTACGACCGGGCCGCCCATCTCGTGGAACGCGCGGGGTTCGGGGCGACGCCGGCCGAGATCGCGCGGCTGGCCGCGATGACCCCCGAGGCCGCCGTCGACGCCCTCGTCGAGCTCGCCGCCGTCGACAACCGCGCCGCCCCCGCGTTCGAGCCCTCGCCCATCTGGGATCCGGGCATGGACCCGTTCCCCAAGAGCCGGGCCGAGGCGGTTCGCATCGCGCGCGAGACGGGGTCGTCGATGGGGGTCGCGATGCTGCCCGAGGGCGCGTCGCGCCGGCTCCAGCCCGTCGTCAACACGTTCTTCTACGGCCTGCGGTCGAACGCGGCAGAAACGCAGCGGCTCGCGACGTGGTGGGGCGAGCGCATGCTGACGACCCGCCGCCCCCTCGAGGAGAAGCTCACCCTGTTCTGGCACGGGCACTTCGCCACCGGCGCCGGCAAGGTGCGGGACGCCCGCATGATGCACCGCCAGAACGAGATGCTCCGCGCCAACGCGGCCGGCAACTTCCGCGATCTGCTCGTCGGCATCCTGACCGACCCGGCGATGCTCGTCTATCTCGACAACGGCGAGAACCGGAAAGACCATCCCAACGAGAACTTCGGGCGCGAGCTGCTCGAGCTGTTCACCATGGGGGTCGGCAACTATACGGAACGGGACATTCGCGAGGCCTCGCGCGCATTCACGGGGTGGACGAACGACGCCCTCGAGTTCCGGTTCGACGCCGAGACCCACGACTTCGGCGAGAAGACCTTTCTCGGGCGGACCGGCGCCTTCGACGGCGAGGACATCATCGACATCATCCTCGAGGCGCCGGTGACGGCCGAGTTCATCGCGGGCAAGCTGTACCGGTTCCTGGTGCGCGAGGAGCTCGACCCGCCCACCCGGCGCGAGCTCGGCGCGACGTTCCGCGAGGCCGGCTACGATCTGCGCCCGCTGCTCCGGCGGATGTTGCTGTCGAGGGACTTCTACAGCCCCGCCTCGGTAGCGACGCAGATCAAGAGCCCGGTGCAGCTCGTGGTCTCGACCTACCGGAAGCTCGGCCTGACCCGGCTGCCCACGATTCCCGACTTCAACCGGCTGACCGCCGGCCTCGGGCAGACCCTGTTCAATCCGCCCAACGTGGCGGGGTGGGCGGGCGGCCGGACCTGGATCACCCCGGCCCTGCTGCTCGAGCGGGGCAACCTGTTCAGGGGCGTCCTGTTCCCCGACCGCGACGGGTTCTGGGCGCCCGACCGGAACGTGCCGGGCATCTACGCACGGGTGGGCCGGCGGCTCGAGCAGGGGATGAACATCACCGCCGCCACCCAGGAGGGCGGCGACGCCGAGTCGAGCCGGCTCGTCGACCGCGACGAGGAGTACAACACCCGGTACGGCGGCTACATGGGCTACGTCATGGCCTTCGACCGGCTGATCCCGATTCCGAGGGCGACCGCCGACCTCGACCTGTTCGCGCTGGTCGCGGCGGCGGAGGCAACGACGGCCTCGGCCGTCGTCGACCACTTCGTGCGGCGGTTCCTCCGCGTCCCCGTGGACGCCGCCTCCCGTGCGGTGCTCGTCGAACGGCTGCGGGAGGACCTGGGCGGTGACCGCCTGCCGGCCCCGGGGCCCCGGGTCGAGGGAGCGTTGCGCTCGCTGCTCTATCTCGTGCTGAGCGCGCCGGAGTACCAGCTCGCGTAGGAGCATCGTCGCCCGCGGCTTCGCCGCCGTCTCGCGGCGCCGCCGCCCGAACCAACGCACCGGAGGTGCGCGCCATGCGACGCACTCCCGGGCCGGGAAACGAGGACGATCATGACCATTCGACATCTCAACGGCTGCGGGTGCTCGCGACGCGACTTCCTGCGGAAGGGGCTGTACGGCATCGGCGTCGCGGCCGGGCTGCCGGTGCTGCTCGACCGGACGTCGGCCGCCCTGACGGCGCAGGCGCTCGAGGGCACGAGCGCCGAGAGCCGGCCCGAGCGCATCCTGGTCGTCGTCGAGCTCTCCGGCGGGAACGACGGCCTGAACACTGTCGTCCCGTTCGGCGACGACGAGTACTATCGGGTGCGCCCGAATCTCGGGATTCCGGCCTCCCGGGTGATTCCGATCGCCGACGGCTACGGGCTGCACCCGTCGATGGCGGGGTTCGAGCGGCTGTACAAGGATGGCATGCTCGGCGTCGTGCACGGATGCGGGTACGACAACCCCAGCCTGTCGCACTTCTCGTCGATGGGCTTCTGGCACACCGGCGTGCCCAACGGCGGCGAGCCCCTCGGTTGGCTGGGCCGCCTCGCCGACGGGGCCTACGACCACGACGCCCAGGGCAACATGATCGTCAACATCGGGACCCGCCAGTCGCTGGCGGTGCAGGCGCGGCGCCACCAGCCCCTGGTCTTCAACGACCCCCGCAGCTTCCGCCGGGTGGGCTCCGAGTCGGAGAAGCAGGCCATCGAGCGGCTGCGGCCGAAGGCGCCGGACAATCCGGCCCTCGAGTTCCTGGCCGCGACCGCGGACAACGCGGTCGAGAGCTCGCAGTTCGTCCGCGACGCCGCGGCCGGGTACCGCACCCCCGTCGACTACGGCATCGGGGGGCTGTCGCCGCAGCTGCGTCAGGTCGCGGCGCTCATCAACGCCGGCATGTCGACGCGGCTCTACTACGTCGCCTACCAGGGCAACTCGTTCGACACCCACGTGCACCAGGCCGACCCCCACGCCCGCCTGCTGGCGTACAGCGCCGACGCGATCCGCGGGTTCATGGACGATCTGAAGCGCATCGGCCGCGCTGGCGACGTGGCGATGATGGTGTTCACCGAGTTCGGTCGTCGCGTCGAGGAGAACGCCAGCCTCGGTACCGACCACGGCACCGCGACCCCGATGTTCGTCGTCGGGCCCGGCGTTGCCGGCGGCCTGCACGGCCGGCACCCCAGCCTGACCGATCTGGACGACGGCAACCTCAAGATGACCACCGACTTCCGGCGGGTGTACGCGTCGATGATCGAGGGGTGGCTCGGGTTCGAGGACAGCGCGTCGATTCTGAAGGGCTCGTTCGAGCCGATGCGGCTGTTCGCGTAGCGGCCGTCGCGAAACGCCGGCGTTTTCACCGAGAGCGGGGAGTGCGCCGGGCTGAAGGAGCAAGGACGCCATAGGCGTGAGGGGGCGGGGCTCGCGGCCCGCGTGGCGAGAGCCCCGTCCGCGCCGCCGGCCTTCGCAGCCCCGGGTGGCGGGCCGTGCGGGGCGGAAACGCCTCAAGGCTCGGGGCCCGCCGACGTCTTCCCGCCGTCGCCGCCCAGCCGCCTCAGCTTCTCGACGAGGGTGGTCCGCTTGAGGCCCAGCCGGCGGGCCGCCTGTTGCCGGTTCCCGCCCGTGTCGTCCAGCGCCCTCCGAATCAGCTGTCGCTCGACGGCGGCGAGGTGCGCCGCCAGGTCGAAGCCCTCTTCGGGAATGGCGGGCGAGGCCGCCTGCTCCGACAGCGAGGTCTGCTGCAGCTCCCGGGGCAGATCGCCGACGTCGATCCAGGCCCGGGTCCGGCTGAGGGTGAGCGCGCGCTCGATGGCGTTCTCGAGCTGACGGATGTTCCCCGGCCAGCGGTAGCCCATCATCCGGCGCATCGCCGCCTGCGTGACGGTCACCTCCCGCGAACGGCCCTGCTGCCGGCCGAAGGCCTCCACGAAGTGACGGACCAGCAGCGGGATGTCCTCGCGCCGTTCCCGAAGCGGGGGCAGGAAGATCGGGATGACGTTGAGGCGGTAGTACAGATCCTCGCGGAAGCGGCCCTCACCCACCATCTGGAGGAGATCCGCGTTGGTGGCGGCGATGATGCGGACGTCGATCCTGATCGACCGGTCGTCTCCGATGCGTTCGAACTCGCGTTCCTGCAGCACCCGCAGCAGCTTGGCCTGCAGGGGGCCGCTCATGGTGCCGACCTCGTCGAGAAAGAGCGTCCCCCGATGCGCCGATTCCAGCCGTCCCGCGCGCGAGGCGACGGCGCCCGTGTAGGCGCCGCGGACGTGCCCGAACAGCTCGGACTCGAGCAGGGTCTCGGGCACCGCGCTGCAGTTGAGGGCGACGAAACGGTGGCTGCGCCGGGGGCTGTTGTGGTGAATCGCCTTGGCCGCGAGCTCCTTGCCGGTGCCGGTCTCCCCGGTCACGAGGACGGTGCTCGGGCTCGCGGCGACGGTCTCCAGCAGGTCGAACAGCTCGCGCATCCGGGGGCTGCGGCCCACCAGCCCCTCGAACCGGTACCGTTCCTGGATCTGTGACCGCAGCCAGGCGTTCTCCGACCGCAGGCGCCGCTGCTCGAGGGCCGACCGCATCACGTGCAGCAGCTGGTCGAACTGGAGGGGCTTGGTGATGAAGTCGGCCGCCCCGCGTTTGATCGCGGCCACCGCGTCGGTGACGGTGCCGAACCCGGTCACGACGATGCAGACGATGTCGGGATACCGCTCCAGGGCGGCGTCGAGCACCGCCGTGCCGTCGATGCCGGGCAGGCGCAGATCGGTCAGCACGATGTCGAAGGCGCAGTCCTCCAGGCCCTCGACGGCCGCCTCTCCGCTGTCGACCTCGACCACCCGATAGCCCTCGGCCGCGAGCCGTCGGGCCGTGACCTCGCGCAACGAGGCCTCGTCCTCGACGAGAAGCAGATGGATCTCGCGCTCAGGCATGGGCGACGGCTGCTCCCGCCGCGCCGCACCGCGCCGGCGCCTCGCCGGCCGCGGTCGGACGCGGGAGCCCACCTCCGGCCGCCAGCGCCGCCGGACCGTCCCGTCGGGGCGGCCCCGGCTGGCGGCGCCGACGCCGGCAGGCTTCGGCTAATGGCGAGGTCGTCCCGTGCCGATACCACCCTTGAGCCTGTCTGGGAGTGGACGGGACGGGGAGACCGGGGTGGGCGAAACGCGAGCGTCTGTCATGATTGCCGATAGGAAGACCCTCTCGATCGCTAAGGCGTGCGAGCTGGTGGGAGTCAGCCGCCGCACAATCTACAACTGGATCGCCGGTGGCAAGGTCGAGTACGTGCGAACGGCCGGCGGTTCGGTGCGGATCTTCGTCGATACGCTCTGGCGCGATCCGCAATCCGGGGCGACCCGGCCGGATGCGCCGCAAGCGGACTGACACCGGATCAGACCGAAGCATCGCGTGACTTCGTTCCCCGGGCACACGACGGATATTTCCCAGATGGACCAGCCGACCGATCTCGGCGCCCTCTTCCATCGGTTGAACAACCAGCTCGGCATCATCCTGGCGAACGCCGAGCTCCTGGACGCGCAGCTCGATGACGATTCGAGCCGGGCGCGCGCCTCCCAGATCGTGACGAGCGCCGTCGAGGCCATCAGCGCCGCCCGGTACATCCAGGAGCGCTGCCGCAGCTAGCCCGGAGAGCATCGCCTTCGGCTCCGCTCACCGCCCAACCCACCCTGCCAGGAGTCTGCACCGTTCTACGGCGCAGACTCGGGGAGCCTCGCCGGCGCGAACCCATCCACGGCGCAAGCGCAACGGTCGCCTCCCTCGCCCCGCAGAATCCTCCCGTGCTCGGCCGGAGCGCCGCCGCCATCAGTCAACACAATGACAGATCAAGGCCGAAGATGTCAATTCAGTGACGCTTTCGGGGTGCTGTCGGGAAGGGGCGAGGTCGGTGTGGCCAACCTTGTTCTTAGGCCAAGATCCATTTTTACAGCAGGTTAGAGGAGTTTTCGCCATGCCGGCGCCTCTGGCGACGCGATGCTGAACGGGGGTGGTACAAACCTTGCTGCTAGTGATGCCGCGCGGCATCACTGCGGGGGAATCGTCTCTTCGCTTTGCAACGGTGCCGCGCCGGACCGATGTCTCGGAGGCGACCATCATGAGAGCGCAAGCATCCGACCGCAACGACCAGGACCGCATCACCGCCGGGGTGCCTTTCGTGGAGGCGATGGCCCGGCGGATGGCCGCGACCATGCCGCACTCGATCGACCTGGGCGATCTGGTGCAGGACGGCATGATCGGCCTGATCGACGCCGCCCACCGGTTCGACGAGGAGCGCGGCATCAAGTTCGAGACCTTCGCCGAGAGGCGGGTCCGGGGGGCGATGATCGACGCCATGCGCCGCGACGCCTGGCCTCGCGGCGTTCGCAAGGTGCGGCGCGAGCTCGAGGCGGCGCGCGAGAAGCTGCGCCACGACCTCGGCGCGGAGCCGTCTCTCGCGGACCTCGCGAAGCACATGGGGTCGGACGAAGCGAGCCTCAGCCGCACCATCGTTCGCATCAGGGCGATTGAGTCGACGTCGCCTCTCGCCTCCAGCGAGACCGTGAACACCGCGAACCTGCCGCCGGTCATGGTGCCGCCGGAGCTCCCGAGGCCCGATCGAGCCTGCGAGCGGAGCGACGTCGCCAAGCGCGTTCGGGAGGCCATCAAGGCGTTGCCGGCGCGGGAACGGAGGGTCATCGGCCGGTACTACTACGGCGACGTGACGATGAAGGAGATCGGCAGCGAGATCGGCGTGAACGAGTCCCGGGTCTCGCAGCTGCACGCGCGCGCCGTGCAGCGCCTGCGCGAGGAGCTCGGACCCGACCTGAGTCCCGGGGCGATGGCCGCGTCGATGACCGGCGCGAAGCCGGCGGAGCAGGGCCGGCGGCGCCTGAACATGGCCAAGGCCCGCGTGCCGGCCGCCGCTCGGAAGTCGAACGCGGCGTGAATCCCGCCGGGGAGTCTGCGCCTCCTCCGGCGGCGGCACCGTTCTACGGCGCGGACTCCTGCCCGAGCACCTCGTGCGCCAGTCCGAGCAGATCGCGGAGCCGAAACGGCTTGGCCAGCCACCGGCATCCGGTCTCCACGAGGAAGCGGTCCGCATCGGTGCCCGCCACGTCGCCGGTGACGAAGATCGTGCGGCGCGCGAGTGACGGGTTAGTCTCGCACAGCACCCGGTAGAACGCGGGTCCATCCAGCCGTGGCATCTTCAGGTCGCAGATGACCAGATCGAAAGGCCGGCGCGCGACGCGTTCGAGCGCCTCCTCCCCGTCGGCGGCCCGCTCGACGCGGTAGCCCGCGTCGGCCAGCGAGTCGGCCACCGCGGCCGCGAGCGCGGGCTCGTCCTCCACGAGCAGAACGACGGCGCCGGTCGTCGGGGCGGCGTGGAAGGTGGCGGCGGGCGCGGCGCGCGACATCCCCGCGCCGGCCGGAAACGACACGAAGAACGATGCCCCGGCCCCCGGGGTCGATTCGACGCGAATGCGCCCGCCGTGCTCCTGCACGATGGCGTACGCCACGGTCAGCCCGAGGCCGGTCCCCTTGCCGATCGCCTTCGTGGTGAAGAAGGGATCGAAGATCCGGCGCCGGGCGTCGTCCGGGATGCCGGGACCGTCGTCGTTGACCTCGAGGGCGACCATGCCCTGGGCCTCGTCGTACCAGCTCCGGGTGACGAGCGAGCCCCGGCCGTTGGCGGTCAGCATGGCCTGCTCGGCGTTGATGATCAGGTTCAAGAGCACCTGCTTCACCTGGTGCGGGTCCGAGAAGATGTGGGGCAGCCCGCTGGCGAGGGCGTCGAGGGTCGAGATGTTCGACACCCGCTGCTCGTAGGCGCGCAGGGCGAGGGTGTCGCGCACGATGCCGTTCATGTCGACGAAGGCCCGGGTGGTATTGCGCTTTCGGGCGAAGGTCAGCAGGTTCCGGACGATCCTGGCGGCCCGCTCGGCCTCGCCGAGAATCGTCTCGACCCCGCGCTTCGTCTCGGGTTCGACGGGCCGAGACGCCAGCCGTTCCGCACAGGTCAGGATGGTCGCGAGGGGGTTGTTCAGCTCGTGGGCCACGCCGGAGATGGTCTGGCCCAGGGCCGCCATCTTCTCCGACTGCACCAGCTCGTGACCGGGGTCGCGCCCCTGCGCCTCGAGCCGCCGCCGTTCGCTGACGTCGCGAACGAGGGCGTCGAGGCGCGGCGGACGGTGGTCGTCCCCGGCATGCAGGGTGGCGGTGACCTCCACCCACATCGGGCTGTCGTCGGCCCGCCGCAGCCGGACCAGGTAGTTGCCGACCGCGCCGTCGCGGCGCAGGCGCGCGAGGAAGTCGGTGCGGGCCCGTTCGTCGACGAACCGGTCCGCCGCGAACGGCCGCAGCTTGCCGTCCGGCTCGTCCGGGTCGAACCCGAACATGAGCTTCAGGTGCGGGTTGGCGCTCAGCGTCTCGATGCTCGTCGAGTCGAGGGCGCCGATGTAGATGCCTTCGGGGATGGACTCGTACAGTCCGCCGAGCAGCTCCGCGGGGGGCCGGGGGAGACGGCGCGGACCCATGCGCGATGGTGGCGGAGGGCAACGCCCGGGTACGGCTCACGCGGTCGGCGAGCGTACCCGGGCCGGTCCTGCGTCAGTTGCCACGCGGCGCGGCCGGCGTCGGCGTGGCGTAGGCGGACTGTGAAGCGTTCTTGTTCTTGACAGCGTCCTGGATATCCGAGGGCGCTGCGCCGAGGGCATGCATCTGCATCGCGTCACGCGCGACAGCCAGGCAGTGCGATCAGGTCATGCCGTGGATGTCCCATTCGGTCACCGCCCCGTTCGGGGCCCGCGACTCGACGAAACAGTCCACGTTCGACACGTGTCCGTCGCTCATGCCGCAACCGCAGTAGCAGGGCACGTATTCCAGCACGTCGGGGTTCCGGGCGGCGAATACGTAGGCCTGCCTCATCAGATCGGCCGGACCTGCCGTCTGCGCCACGTAGGGCAGCGGCGGCATGGGCAGTCCCTCGAGATCCGCACTCGTGAACCGCGGGGTCGACGACTCCGGCGCGCCGGTGCTTGCGGCCACCGTGGACGCGGCGGTCGAAGATGCCGGCGCGGATGACGCCTCGCTCGCCGTATCGGCGCCGGCCGGCACCGACCGGTCCGCACCGAACAGCAGGAAGGCCCCGATGCCGGCGACGGCGACGACGGCGAGCGCGATCAGCGCCCAGCGCCCGCCGCCGTTGGATCGCGCCTCTGCGGCGGGAGCCGGAGAGGGCGCTCGAGAGGGCTGCTTGCGACGTTGCTTGGAAGCCATGCGCGCATTCTATCAGACAGTACCGTCGCCGCGGGCTACGGCGTGGGGCCGAGGGCGAAGGTCATCCGGCCGTCGAGCGCCGGCTCGCCGTCCGTCGTCGCAACGCCGTGCAGCTGGCCCATGCGGCTGCGCAGTCGCTTCACGCTGACCTCGATGTGCACCACGTCGCCGGGATGGGCCGGCCGGTGGTAACGCACCCGCTCGATGCCCACGATGTAGATGAGCTTCTCGCGGTTCTCGGGCTTGGAGAGGATCAGGATCGCCCCGACCTGGGCGACCGCCTCGGTCAGGATGGTCGGCGGCAGCACCGGGCGTCGGCCGGGGCCTCGGGCGAGATAGCGTTCGTTGAGGGAGACGTTCTTGACGCCGACGATGCGCTTGTCGACCTCGACCTCGGTGATGCGGTCGACGAGAAGGAACGGATAGCGATGGGGGAGTATCCGCTCGATGGCGCTGTAGTCGAGCGGCAGGCTCAACGGATCCATGGAGCGGTCACCGGCCGGCGCCGCGCGCGGTCGACGACGGCGGGGCGAGCGCCTCGGCACCCTCCTTGTCGTGGGTTCCGGTGGCGGCGGCGGGCAGCGGCTCCGCCGTTGCCGCCTCGGCGGGCAGCAGCGGCGCCAGCTGCGCCGCGACGATGGAGGCGGTCGCCTGAACCGCGTCGCTCGACTCCCAACCGTTGCGCAACTCGGCCGAGAGCACGCCGATGCAACGCTCCGCCACCATCAGCGGCGCGGCCAGGGCGCCCGTGTCCGAGTCGTCGGATCCGACGATCTGGATGCGTCGGGTCGTGAACGCGACCGACGTCGGGTTGGCCGCGGCCTGTGGAATCGAGCCGATGCGTTCCAGGATCCCCGGGGCGTATCCGTGCCCCAGCGCGGGCTGCAACGTCCGGGCGTTCGCGCTGCTCACCCAGATGATGAGGCCCGAGGCGTTCATCAGCGCCGCGGTTCGCGCCAGCAGATCGGGGAGCTGGTCCCGATCCGTCACGTTGCTGAAGTCGGTGCAGAGGGCGGCGGTGGCGCCGAGATCCGGCGTGGCCGCCGCCGCGGGAACCGGCTCGGCGGCGGCCACGCCGGCTGCCGGCGAAGCGACCGCGGGGACATCCTCCGCGTCTTCCGCATCGGCCGGCGGGAGGTCGAGATCGTCGACCGCCGCCTGGCTGTCCAGCGACAACAGGGACAGCCCGTTGGTTTCCGGCACCGCGTACTCGTCGGAGTCCGGCGACAGGCCCCGTTCGGAGGATGCGTTCAGGGGCGCGAGCACCAGCATGGCCAGGACGATGACGACGGCGACCGTCCACATCATCGTCGATTGCGTCGATCGGGCGGTCCTCATCACGTCGACTCGCGAGGTGCGTTCGGCCTGCAGGGCCGCCTGTACCTGCGCGGTAGCGTCATCGAACAGATCGAGGCCCCTGGTGAAGATCTCGTCCGAGGCCTGCAGCGGCTGATCGGTGTCGATGTACTCGCGGGCCTCGTCGTCCAGCGCCCGGATTGCCGAGACCACCGCCGCCGCCTCGTCGAGCTCGTCGAGGGTGCCGAGGTTGGCGACCTGCTTGAGGTTCTCGATGCTCTGGAGGACCGTCTCGAGGTGGGCGTCGGCCCGGTCGGTCCAGAAATCCTGGTCCTGGCCGTCAGCCACATAGGCCTGCTGCGCGCTCCTCAGGTCGGCGAGGGTGAGCGTGAGCGTCCAGCCGAGGTCGGTGAAGACCCGCTCCCGGCTCTGCTCCTCCGCAAGCGTATGGTTCGAAAGCCGGACCTGATTACCCGCGAAGGCCAGCGTCGCGAGTGCGAGGATGACGACGACGGTACGAACCCAGCGGCTCCCCATAACGGGAAGCTACTATACCACCGTTGTATAGCAACCCCTGGTCCGGGTATCGTCCGCTTGTCCGCCGCCCCGTGCGGCGGTGAGCTTCACCCCGGCCGAGTCGCGCGTCCGGGTCGGGGCGCGTTCGCGGAGAAGGCTACTGACGGCACGGTCTCCAGCGGCGTTCATCATCAACCCGGCCGCGGGCTCGGCGGCCCGCGGGGCATGGGCCCGCGGCGTCGCGGAGATGGCGCGGCAGTGCTGCGCCGCCGCCGGCCTCTCTCGCGAGGCGGCGTTCACCGAGCGGCCCGGTCATGGCCGCGAGCTCGCGGCCGACCTGGCCGGCCGGGGCTTCTCCCCCGTCGTCGCCTGTGGGGGGGACGGCACCGTCAACGAGGTGGCCTCGGCGCTGATGCACGGGGACACGGTGCTCGGCATCGTGCCGGGGGGCTCGGGAAACGGATTGGCGCGAGAGCTCGGCATCAGCCTCCGCCCCGAGGCGGCGATCGCGACGGCGTTGCACGGCCGTGATCGGACCATCGACATGGGGGAGCTGGGCGGTCGGCCGTTCGTGAACCTGGCCGGCGTGGGGCTGCCCGCGTCGGTGGCCGAGCTGTTCGCTCGTCTGGCCGGCCGCGGACTGGCCGGCTACGTGAAGGCGACGGCGCGGCAGCTGGTCCGCTACCGGGGCCGTCGGTACACCCTCGCGACCGACCGACGCACGCTCGAGCAGCGGGCCCTGCTCGTCGAGGTGGCGAACGGCCGGCAGTACGGCAACGGGGCCGTCATCGCGCCGCGCGCCCGCCTCGACGACGGCCTGCTCGACCTCGTGTTGGTGGACCCGATCGGTCCGGCGAGGGCCGTGTGGGGCCTCTGGCGCCTGTTCAACAGCACCGTCGACCGCCACCCCTACGTGCACTGCTCACGGGTCGGCGGGGTGACGATCTCCGCCGACCGGCCGCTTCGGTTTCACGTCGACGGAGAAGCGGTGCAGGGCGGATGCTCGCTGTCCGCCACGGTCCATCCGGGGGCCCTGCGGGTCCGTGTTCCGCCGCCGGCCGGCGGATGACCCGCCGCCTCGCGGCGGCCGCTACCAGTCCCAGCGGCCCTCGTCCTCGTCCCAGAGCGCGTAGCACGCCTGCGCGATGCCCGCCTCGAGGAACACGTCGGGCAGCATGGACATCGTGCCGACCGGCTCGATCAGCTCTCCGTCCCGATACCAGGACGAGGCCACGTGACCTTCGATCGGGCGTCCCTCGTTGGAGAGCAGCTCGGTCGACGTGATCGACACCCGCCACGAGGCGATGCCGTCCTGCCCGTCGGGGCCCATGAACGTCAGCTCGGCGCCGTCGTGCTCGAAGTCGGTCACGCCGTCCACGGCCGCGATCTGCTCTCCGAACGAGCTCACGAGGTTGACCTCGCCCGGTTGCATGGCGCATGCCGCGAGCATCGGGGCCGCCACCACCAGCAGCAGGTTCCGCAAACGTTCAGTCACGGCTCTGTCCCTTCGTGATCTCGCCGCCGGCGGCCTCTCGTCCCTCGCGCGCCGGGGCGACCCGTGGTCGCGTTGGACGCCCGCTCACGCGGAACGCCCGCGCCTCCATTGCCGTCCGAACCCTGGACCCGGCCGGAGTCCGTGCCTCCCTGCGGGAGGCACCGTTCTACGGCGCAGACTCCTAGTCGCCGGCCACGGCGGTGCGGTCGTCGGGCCGCGGACGCAGGATGGCGTAGGTCGGCAACCCGATGCCGTCGACGCGCCTCAGCACCTCCCGGGCGGGAGAGGCGTCGAGGTCCTCCGCCTGGAACTTCACCTTCACGTACGCCTCCAGGCCCGCCTCGACCTCTGCGGCCTTGAGGGTGGTGCGGTCCATCGTCAGGCAGTTCTTGCACCACGTGGCCCACATGTCGACGAGGACCAGCTTGTCCTCGGCCTTCGCGGCCGCGAGGCCCCGGCCGAGCGAGGCGTGCCAGCCCTCGTCCAGCAGCTCCTGGACGCTGCTCGCGACCTCGTCGGGATCGACCCAGCGCTGCGCGAACAACCCGTAGCCGATGTAGCCGTAGTACAGCGCGGTGCCGAGAATGAAGACGCCGAAGGCGTGCTTGACGTGCACCATCCACGCCCCCGGCTTCGGCATCCACGACAGCCCGGCCCCTGCGATCGGCCACGGCAGGGCCATGCCGACGCCGAGCACGAACGGCAGCGCGAGCGCAATCGTGGTGCCGGTGCCGTAGAGGTTGCTCGAGAACACGATGACCTGGATGACCACCGGCGCGACGCACGCCCCCGCCAGCACGGCGGCGACCGCGCCCATCCCGAAAGCGACCACGAACGACCCGGCCCGGCGGGTTTCCCCGGCGAACCGGGACTGCAGCCGCGAGAAGTCGATGGCGAGGACGTCGAACATCGCGAGCCCGAGGACGACGAACAGCGCCGCGATCCCCACGTTGAACCAGGGAGACGAGTTGATCGTGCCGAACGAGCCCGCGGTCAGGATGACCACGAGCCCGAGAACGCCGTACACGAGGGCCATCGCCGTCCCGTAGGCCCCGCCGAGGGCGAAGCCGCGCAGGCGGGAGCCGGCCCTGGCGCCGGCGCCGATGATGGCCAGGTTGATGGGAATCATCGGCAACACGCAGGGGGTCAGGTTCAGGGCGAGGCCGCCGACGAGAATCAGCAGCAGGATCGCCAGGGGGCCGCGCCCCTCGAACCAGCCGCGCTGCCCCTCGCCCGACTCGGCCGCCGCCATGAAGTCGAGAAACGCCTCGGTGCCCAGATATCCGCCGGTGCTGCCGAGCACCTCGAAGTCCTCGAGCGCGGTCATCACCGACAGGTCGTCGAGAGCCGGCGCGGCGGCCGCGGGCGGGGGCGCCGGAGCTCCCCCGCCGGGGTCGGCCATCGTCAAACCGGCGAACAGGTCCGGACGCACCGTGGTCAGCGGCTGACCGTCGGGCGCCACCGTCACGTCGAACGTGACGGGGGCGTTCGTCGGGTTGAAGCACATCCGGTCGTTGCAGGCCTGGTATCGCAGGGTGCCGGGAACCGCGTAGGTGCCGGGGGCCAGGGAGGCGTCGACGCGCAGCGCCGCCCCGATGGTGAACTCCTCCTCGAACACCGCGAGCGGCTCTTCCACCCCGACCTGCTCGAGCAGGATGGCTTCGGGGAAGGCGACCCCCTCGAGGGTGAACCCGTCTGGCGGGTCGAGCCTCAGCACCGTCGGAATCAGGAGATCGTCGAGCGGCGTGTCGGAATTGACGTGGTACCCGGGGTCGAGGGCGATCTCCAGGCCCACCCGGGCCGTCGTGTCCGCATGGACGGCGTCGGTCTCGCCGACCGGGCGGATCGCCACCTGGGGCGGCTGGGCCAGCCCGGACGTCGCCAATCCGCAGAGAACCAGCGTCCAGAGGGGCCGCGTCCAGACGCGAAACGGGGTCGTCGAGCTCAAGGTTGCCTCCCATCGCGCCCGGGGGGCGCGCCTCATCATATCGCCGTCGACTCTGCGGCGGCGGTCTCCCGGTTCACGCGCGGAGCGACCGCCGACCGGGCCGTCGCCGGCTGCGTCTGCACCGTTCCGGGGCGCGGACGCCTAGCCCGCCCATCGTCGCCTTCGGCTCCGCTGGGCGCCCAACCAACCCTGCTAGGAGTCTGCACCGTTCTACGGCGCAGACTCCTAGCGGTCGATGTTCGCCAGCGCCATGCGGTCGCGGTTCACCGACACGCGGCGCACGCGCCCCCGCGCCGGCAGGCGCCGTTCGGTCACCCGCTCGGTCACGGGGACCACCACGGTCTCCTCTTCCCCGGACCGATACTGCACCGTCACCGTGACCGGAAGCTCGAAGAGGCGTTCGCTCAGCTGCTCGAACCGGAGCACGATCTCCCGCCGGCCCCCGGCGGCGTCGGTGCGGGACGAGAACCGCACCTCGGGCAGGGCCGCCTCGTGGATCCACCGGTCGAAGAACCGGCTCAACGATCGTCCCGCCTCGATCTCGAACGCCAGCTGCAGGGCGTCGGTGCCCGCCTTCCGGAACCGCCACTCGTGGTAGAACCGGCGCAGCCCCGCGAAGAACGCCTCGTCTCCCACCAGCCGGCGCAGCATGTGCAGCACCATGGCGCCCTTGTTGTAGACGAGGGCCCGGAAGACCCGCGGCTCGCGCTTCAGGTGCCCGAGGCGGTACCCGAGATAGACCGGGCCCTCGTCGGAGTGCCGCATCGCCCAGCTCCGCATCTGCTCGACGATCTCCCGAAAGACGTCCGGGCCCTCGTCGTGCTCCGCGTAGAGGGCGGCGAAGTACTGCGCCAGCCCTTCGCTCAGCCACTGCTCGTGGTAGTTCTTCCAGCCCACCGCCTGTCCCCACCACTGGTGGGCTATCTCGTGGGCGAGGAAGAAGGAAGGATAGCCGCTGAAGCTCACCGGATCGGTCCGCCAGGTGACGACGGTGCCCGGCTGCCGGGGCAGCTCGTGGTTGAGCAGGGCGAAGTACGCCGGGCTGTGCCCCCCGGGAAGGCGGCTGTCGGTGAGGGCCAGGGTCATCGACGGGTACGGGATGTCCCCGAGCAGCGACGCGTAGAACGAGGCGATGTCCGCGGCGCGCTCGGCGGTCTCGTCGATGTCGTCCGAGCTGCGCGGCGTGCCGTAGGCGTTTATCGCGAGCGTGCCGTAGAACACGCCCCCGTCGGCCCGCGCCGAGGGAGGCGGGGACGCGGGGGCGTCGAGCCGGACCTGCCGCGTCGGCGCGAAGTGATCGTCGAAGCGGGAGATCACCGCCGACAGGTACCGGGCGGGCTGGAGCGCCGCGAACGAGAACTCGCGGGGCTCCCCGCCCGGGGCTCCCGCCACCGGGGGGTTCGCGCCGGACGGCGCGCCGCTCGCGACGACGCCCCACCCGGCCGGAACCGACAGGTTCATCGTCGCCGTGGCGTAGTCGGTGACCAGCCCCTGCGGATACCAGTAGCTGCGGTTGCTGTAGACGTAGCGGGGCACTCCGAGGCCGAAGAGCGGCTCGAGGTCGAACAGCACGCGCTGCCTCCCGATCCAGTTCTCGTCGAGCTCCTGCGCCCCGAGGTCGCCCTCGTAGGTCACCGTCACCGTGAACTCGGTGCCGCCGGGAATCTCCGAGGGCAGGTTGATCACAAGGTTGTTCTGTCCGCTCATGCGGAAGAACAGCAGGGGGCCGAACTCGTTGGAGGACACCGAGCGCACCGCGAGCTCGTCGGCGAGCCGCAGGCTGAACGAGGTGATCGGCAGCCCCTTCACCCGCGCCGCGAGCCGGGTGGTGCCGACGATGCGGCAGTCGATGAACTCGCGGTCCGCGCTCGGCCGCTGCTGGGTGAACCCCAGGGGCTCGAACGACGCCGTGATCTCGTAGTCGAGGATGTCGAGCGACAGCGAGTCGTCGTCCCCGAAGTAGCGTCCCCGGGTGGCCCGCTTCCGGGCCGACGGGTACAGCGAGATGATGCGGCTCGTCTCCCGTTCGAACAGCGTGACGTCCTCCGGCTGACGGACCGACTGCGTATAGGTCAGCGTGCCGTGGTCTTCGGTGCGGATCTCGGCGAGGAAGTCGCCGCGCCCCGGCGGGAGCGACCAGACCCGGTCGCTGACGTCCGACAGGTCCAGGGTGAACGACAGCGGAACGAGCTCGTCGAACACCTCCCGGGCGTCGCCGAGGTCGCCCCGGTCCACCCCGCGCGGCTGCAGCGCGCCGGTCGAGACCCGGGTCCGGAACGCGTCCGGGTGCAGTCGGACGAAGGCCGACTCGAACTCGGCTTCCAGCGTCTCGCGCCCGCTGAAGATCTCCACCTGTCCGCGTTCCGCCTCCGGCTGCGGCGTGAAGCGCATGACCCCGTCGCCGAGGAGCACCAGGCCGGTGACCCCGATCTCGGTCTCGGCGACGAACGCGGACCCCTCGGTCAGCGTCAGCGTCAGGTCCTCGGCGGTAACGACCAGATCGTCGGCGACGTACTGCGTCGTGGGGGTGAGGCTCAGGTGGCGCAGGTTGTCGATCGAGTCGACCGCGTCCTGATCGAGGATGCGCCAGTCCCGGCCCGCTTCTTCCCGGGCGACGTCGAGCTGCCACGTCTCGAGCCGGCCGCGCGCGCCGGCCTCGAAGAACAACTCGACCATGACCCGGTAGCCGTCGCCCTCGGGATGGTCGTCGAGCGGGGTCTCGAAACGGGGCGTCGCGGTGACCCGGTCCACACCGGGCCGCACGTGCGCGTTCGCGAACTCCGTGGCGGCGGCGCGGTCGGCGGCCGGCGACGCCAGGGCGAGATAGGCGTCGGGATCGCCGGCCAGCGTCGCCGCCTCCAGCGCCTCGATCAGCGCCTCGTGGCCGTCCGTCGTCCCCGCGCCCGCGTCGAGCGGTTGGGCGCCGCCCGGATGCGAGAGCAGGAACACGAGCCCCGCCGCGCCGAGCAGTCGACAGAAATTCATGGCTGGTCCACCCCGAGTCCGATCTTATATCCGAATTCGCGCCCGCGAACCCGGGGTTTGCGCCCCGACCGGCCGGATGCGCCGCCGGTCGGGCGCAGGGGGTCTCGGCAACGGCCGTGAGCCGCGAACGCGGTGATATGCTCCCGGGCATGGCGATTCGTACCGAGCTCACCCTGCGGCTGGACAATACTCCCGGGGCGCTCGCGCGGCTGTGCCAGGCGCTGCGCGACGAGAAGGTCAACGTCCTCGCGCTCGGCCTCGACGCGTCCGGCCTCCTGCACGTCGTGCCCGACAACCCGGTCCACGCGGGCGGGCTGCTGCGGGGCCGCGACTACGCCGTCGACGAGCGGGATGTCCTGTACGTCACGGTGCCCAACGGTCCCGGCGCGCTGGCGTCGGCCACCCGCCTGTTGAGCGCGGCCGGCGTCAACATCGACTACGCCTTCGCGTCGACCCTCGCCGATCACGACATGGCCGCGGTGGTGGTCGGCGTCGACGATGCGCAGCGCGCCGCGACGGCGGCCGGCATGTGAACCGGAGCCCGGCATGCGGCGGCGCCGGCCGGCGCTCGCCCGCGGAGAGCGATTGAGAGATGCGCCTCTACATCGAGACGATGGACGCGGTCCTCGTCGACTACGAGCCGGACGGCCGGATCGAGCTGGAAGGCGAGGGCTGGTCGTCGCCGACGCTCCAGGAGCGCCGGGCGATCCTGCACGCCGCGCAGATGGAGGTCGAGCGCCTGCAGGACCTCGTGCTCGCCATCGAGGGCGCGACCGGCGACTGACCGGGGATCGCTTGGCCGTCGTCCCCGTCCTCGCCGAGACGGGGACGGATCAGCCGCGTGGTAGAATGCAAGCTGGTTTCTACCCGAGGGGGGTCCCGCGTGAGCCTGAACATCAAGAACGAGGAAACACACCGGCGCGTCCGCGAGCTGGCCAGTATGGCGGGCGAGACGATGACGCAGGCCGTCGACCGGGCGGTGGTCGAGCGACTCGACCGCCTGATGAGGGCAAGGAACCGGACCCGTCGGGCGGAAAGGCTCCTGCAGATCGGACGCGAGTGCGCGGCCTTGCCCGTGCTCGACGAGCGGAGTCCCGAAGACATGCTGTACGACGATCGGGGCCTGCCCCGATGATGGTCGTGGACACGTCGGCGCTCGTCGCCATCCTGCAGGGCGAGGCCGAGGCCAGGCGCTTCGCGTCGGCGGTCGCCGACGCCGACCCGGCGCTCGTCTCGGCCGCCACCGTCGCGGAGACCGGCATCGTCATGCTGGGCCGCCACGGCCCGCGGGGGGCGGACAAGGTCCGGACGCTGCTCCTCGAGGGCAGGCTTCAGGTCGAGAGCGTGACCGAGGAGCACGCCGAGCTCGCCATCGGTGCCTACGACAGCTACGGGAAGGGTCGGGGGCGGAAGGCGAACCTCAATTTCGGCGACTGCTTCTCCTATGCGCTGGCGAAAGCGACGGGGCTTCCCCTCCTGTTCAAGGGGAACGACTTCACGCATACCGACGTCCCGGCGGCGCCTTGACGCGCGAGGTCACCGTACGCCGCCCGCCTGACGAGATACCGGGCCGGTATGCGTCGAGCCGCACGTCGGCGGCCGGGCGTGTGACCGAGTTGCGGGGATAGTGCCAACGGCATGGCGTTCTGGCTGCCCGTCGGACTGGTCGTCGTCATTCTGGCGGGCTTCAACCTGTTGGCGCGCCGCCGCCGCTGAAGCTCCTGGAGCGCTTGCGCGCCGAGTGGGGGGCGCCCGACGGAACGGACGCGGGACCTTCCGGAGATCGCGCACTATCACCGAGTCTCCGTAGTGGACCGCGAGTTCGCTCGATGCGCGTACGGGGGAGCCGTTCTACTCGTCGTCCGGATCGTCGTCCGGCGGATTCGGCTGGACCTCGAACTGCAGCATGTCGTCGGCGAGGCCGATGCGCACCGTCCCCCCGTGCTCCAGTCGGCCGAACAGGATCTCGTCGGTCAGGGGGTTGCGCACCTCGGTCTGGATGAGCCGGGCCAGCGGGCGGGCGCCGTAGGTGGGGTCGTAGCCCTTCCCGGCGAGCCAGGCGCGGGCGTCGGGCTGCAGGGTGATGGCCACCCGGCGCTCGGCGAGCTGGGTCTCGAGCTGGAGGACGAACTTCTCGACGATGGTTTCGACGACGGCGGGGGAGAGGCTGTCGAAGGTGACGATGGCGTCGAGGCGGTTGCGGAACTCGGGGCTGAAGGCGCGCTCGATCGCCGCCTTGGTGCGCCCCTTGCCGCTGCTCGCGCGGTCGTCGCCGAAGCCGATGGGCGCCGCGCTCGCCTCGCGGGACCCGGCATTCGACGTCATGATGACCACGACCTGGCGGAAGTCGGCCTTGCGCCCGTTGTTGTCGGTCAGCGTCGCGTGGTCCATCACCTGCAGCAGGATGTTGTAGACGTCGGGGTGGGCCTTCTCGATCTCGTCGAGCAGCAGCACCGCGTAGGGATGGGCGCGGACGGCGTCGACGAGCAGGCCCCCCTGCTCGAAGCCGACGTAGCCGGGCGGGGCGCCGATGAGGCGCGCCACCGCGTGCTTCTCCATGTACTCGCTCATGTCGTAGCGAAGGAATTCGTTCCCGAGGTGGATGGCGAGCTGCTTCGCGAGCTCGGTCTTGCCGACGCCGGTGGGGCCGGTGAACAGGAAGCAGCCGGCGGGGCGCTCGGGCTGCCCGAGCCCCGCCCGCGCGCGCTTGATCGAGGTCACCACCGCCGCCACCGCATCGTCCTGGCCGAACACCACCCGGCAGAGGGCCTCGTCGAGGGTGCGCAGCCGCTCCTTGTCCGACGCCGTCGCCTGCTTCTCGGGGATGCGGGCCATGCGCGCGAGCACGCGCTCGATGTCGGCGGCGGTGACGCGGGGCACCGGGGCGTCGGCCTCTGACGCCTCGTCCGACGCCACGCCCGCTGCGGCGACGCCATCCGCGGCTGCGGCCTCGGCCGGCGCGGCGCCGCCCGCCCTCGCCGACGCATCGGCCGGTGCTGCCTCGGCCGTTGGTGCGACCTCCGGCGCAGTGCCCGCGATGACTTCCGGCGGCGTGTCCGCCGGCTCCGCCGACTCGCCCGCCGTGCCGGCTGCCTCGCCCGCCGTGCCGGCTGCCTCGCCCGCCGTGTCTGCCGACTCGCCCGCCGTGTCCGCCCCTTCGGCCGGCGCCGCGACCTCCGCTACGGTGTCCGTCGCCTCGGCCGGCGTTGCGCCCGCCGTGTCGGCTGCCTCGGCCGGCGTTGCGACCCCGCCGTCGTCCACCGCCGCACCGCCCGCCGTCGCGCCGACGGCGTCGTCGGTCTCGGTGACCGCGATGCTCGCGCCCGCCTCGTCGAGCACGTCGATGGCGCTGTCCGGCAGGCGCGAGTCGCGCAGGTGCCGCCGCGCCAGCTTCGCGGCGGCGCGCAGGGCGGCGTCGGTGAACGTCACTCGATGGTGCTCTTCATAACGCGACCTCAGCCCGGTCAGGATCTCGACCGTCTCGTCGACGCTCGGCTCCTCGAGCACCACGCGTTGCAGCCGTCGCGCCAGCCCCCGGTCGCGCTCGATCTGCTTGAACTCGTCGAACGTCGTCGACCCGATCAGCCGCAGGTCCCCGGCCGCCAGCAGCGGCTTGATCAGCATCGCGAGGTCCATCGTGCCGCCGGTGGTGGCCCCGGCGCCGACCGTCGCGTGCACCTCGTCGATGAAGAGGATGGGCATCGGCCGCCCCGCGAGGGCGTCGACGACGGCCTTGAACCGCTCCTCGAAGTCGCCCCGGAACCGCGTGCCCGCGAGCAGCGCGGCGGTGTCGAGGGCGAAGATCTCGGCGCCGTGCAGGCGCGCGGGAACGTCGTCCTCGAGCAGCCGTCGCGCCAGCCCCTCGGCGAGGGCCGTCTTGCCCACGCCGGCGTCCCCGACGAAGACGGGGTTGTTCTTGCGCCGGCGGCACAGGATCTGCAGGGTGCGCCGCAGCTCGTCGCGGCGCCCGATCAGGGGGTCGAGACGGCCCTGCCGGGCGCGCTCGGTCAGGTTCACGGCGAAGGCCGCGAGGGGGTCGCGCGCGGGCGCGGGGCCGTCCCCGGTCCGACCCGCCGGCGCCGCCTCGTCCGGCCGCGGCACCGCCGACCCCGCCGGCGCCTTCGAGATGCCGTGCGAGATGTAGTTGAGGACGTCGAGCCGGGTGACGTCCTGCGACTGCAGCAGCTCGGCCGCGTACGAGTTCGGCTGCTGCAGGATGGCGGCCAGCACGTCGCCGAAACGGACCTCGTCCTTCCCCGCGCTCTGGACGTGGAGCACCGCCGTCTGCAGCACGCGCTGGAACGCCAGGGTCTGCTGCGGCTCGCGCTGCCGGCCCTTTTTCGACGGCTCGAGGCCGTCGAGGAACGTGTCGAGCGCGTGCCGCAGCGCCGGCAGGTCGCTCCCGCAGGCGGTGAGGATCTTCTCGCCCTCGGGGTCGTGGGCCAGCACGTACAGCAGGTGCTCGAGGGTCAGGTGCGTGTGCCGGCGCACCGTCGCCTCGCGGTACGCGACGTTCAGAATCAGCTCGATGGCGGCGCTGAACATGGGCCGGTCCGTCACTCCTCCTCGAGGATCGCCTGGAGGGGGAACCCCTCGCGCTTGGCCAGGGCCCGGGTGGTGGCGACCCTGGTCTCGGCGATCTCGTGGGTATAGGTGCCGCAGCGCCCGCGGCCCTGCGTGTGGACCTGCATCATGATGCCGTAGGCCTCGGCCGGGGTCTTGTCGAAGACCGACTCGAGCACCTGCACGACGAACTCCATCGTCGTGTAGTCGTCGTTCAGCAGCGTGACGTGAAAGCGGGTCGGCTCGCGGGTCTTCCGGCGGGTCTCGTCGAGCACGCCGTGGCCGGTGCGCGGATCATGGGCCATACCCTTGCGATCAGACTATGGACACGGCGACGGCGTCAAGGCGGAGCGGACGTCGATGAGCTCGCGGAGAACGCCGCGTTGCACCCCGAGACCGGCGGGCGGGGGCGCCGGCGGGCCGCAGAGCGCCCGGGCCTGACGGGAGGCGTGCGGAGAGGCCCGCCGGGGCGCGGCGTGACGGGCTCCCGACCCTCCGGCATAGTAAGATCCCGCTCCCATGCCAACGATCGCGCGCGGCATCACCTATGCCGATCTGATGTTCCTGGGCCAGCCCCGGGTCATCGCCACCGCCGTCCTCGAGAACGCGGGCGGGGCCGCCCTCGTCGACCCCGGCCCGTCGACCTGTCTCGACACCCTGCGCGCGTCGCTCCGCGAGCAGGGCATCGCGCCGGCCGACGTACGGACGGTGCTCCTCACCCACATTCACCTCGATCACGCGGGAGCGACCGGCACCCTGGTTCGCGAGAACCCCGACATCCAGGTCTACGTGCACGAGGCTGGGGCGCCCCACATGGTCGACCCCGCCAAGCTGCTGAGCAGCGCCGGGCGGCTCTACGGCGACGACATGGACCGGCTCTGGGGCGAGTTCCTGCCGGTGCCCGAGGGGAACGTGCACGTCCTCGCCGGCGGCGAGCGCCTCTCGGTGGGCGACCGCGAGCTCGATGTCGCGTACACGCCGGGGCATGCGTCCCACCACGTCAGCTTCCTCGATCGGGCGAGCGGGGTGGCGTTCGTGGGGGATACCGCGGGGGTGCGGATCGGCCCCGAGCGCTTCGCCCTGCCGCCCACGCCCCCGCCCGACATCGACCTCGACACCTGGAAGGCCAGCATCCGGCGCCTCGCGGATTGGCAGGCGGCCACGCTGTTCATCACCCATTTCGGTCCCCACGAGGACGCGGCCGACCAGCTGGCGGGGATGAGCGAGCACCTGGACGGACTGGCCGCCGTGGCGCGCGCCATCATCGAAGGTGACCTGCCCGCCGAAGAGCGCGCCGACCGGTTCGTCGCCGACACCCGGCGTTATCTGCAGCGGCACATGACGGAGGCGCAGGCGGCGCTCTACGACGCGGCCGCCCCGTTCTCGATGTGCTGGCTCGGGCTGGCGCGCTACTGGAAGAAGCAGGGCCTGGGCGCGCGCTGAGGGCGTTCACGGAGGTCACCTTGCCGTGCGGCGAGCGCGCCGGGGCCGCGGATGCGGGCTGCGCCCGGATGGACTCGGCAACCCTGCCATCGGTTTCCGCCCCGAGGGCACCCGCGCGCGGCGGCGGCGCGGGGGTGGACGCTGACGAACCGCGGTAGAACCACCAGCCGGCGGTCCTCCACACGCCACGGTCCGGGCAGACGAACGACACGGGCGACGGCCCGGGCAGACGGACGACACATGCGACTCGGCTTCATCGGACTCGGCACCATGGGGCGCCCGATGGCGCTTCACCTGATGGACGGCGGCCACGCCATGGCGGTCTTCGCCCGGCGCGCCGAGGCGGCCGGGCCGCTCATCGAGGCCGGCGCCGCCGCCTGCCCCACCCCCGCCGCGGTGGCCGAGCGGAGCGAGGTGGTCTTCACCATGGTCACCGGCACCCGCGACGTCGAGCAGGTGGTGCTGGGCCCCGACGGCATCATCCAGGGCGCGCGCCCCGGGACCCTCGTCATCGACATGAGCACGATCGACCCCACCGCCACCCGGGCCGTCGCGGGCCGGCTGCGCGAGCGCGGCGTCGACATGCTCGACTCGCCGGTGTCGGGCGGACCGCAGGGCGCGCGCGACGCGACGCTGACGATGATGGTGGGGGGGCCGGTGGCCGCGGTCGAGCGCGCGAGGCCGCTGTTCGCGCTGCTGGGGCCGAGAGTGGTCCATATCGGCGAGTCCGGCACCGGCCAGACCACCAAGGCGTGCCACCAGCTCGCGCTCCTGGTGAACGCGCAGGGGGCGGCCGAGGCCCTGGCCCTGGCCGGCCGCTGCGGGCTCGACGTCGAGCGCGTGCGCCAGGTGATGATGGGGGGGATGGCCTCGAGCCGGGTGCTCGACGTGTTCGGCGCCCGCATGGCGTCGCGCGACTTCGCCGCCGGCATCGAGTCGCGGCTGTACCACAAGGACCTCGACATCGCCCTCCGGCTCGCCCACGACCACGGCGCCGCCCTGCCCGCCGCGTCCCTGACCATGCAGCTCATCAACGCCCTCATGGGGCGGGGCCGGGGCCGCGACGACCTGTCGGCACTGATCACCCTGGTCGAGGAGATGAGCGGCGACGGGGCCGGCGCTCCGCCCGCCGCGGCGGAGTGAGGCCGGGGCGTGTCCGGCTCGTCCTCGATCCCTCGCGGGAAGTCGCGGCCCGGTCCCGCGTGCGGTATCCTTTGGCTCCATGACCACCCGACGGCCGTGGAGGCCGGGGGGCGCTACTCGTCGGGGCTCGCCAACCCCCGGCTCCTCGGGGCCGGCGCCGACGACGCGCTGGGCTCGGCCCTGAACGCCGTCGGTCCCGACCTCTCGGCATTCAAGGCCCGCGGCGGCAAGCTGATCAGCTGTCACGGCTGGGCACGCGGCGGGGCCGCAGGGCGGCGTCGGAGCCGCGGGTGACGAGTCCCGCGCCAGTGATGGAGAGTTCAGGAGTGAACGAGATGAAGAGACGATCTTTCGGCGCCGTGCTGGCGCTGACCGCGCTGGCCGTGGTCCTGTCCGTTCCCGCCGGCGCCCAGCCGGCGTCCGACGTGCCCCGTCTGCCTGACGGCACGCCCGACCTGCAGGGCGTCTGGGACTTCCGGACCCTGACCCCGCTGCAGCGCCCCGAAGACCGGGCCGAGCAGGCCGAGCTGACGGCGGAGGAGGCGGCCGAGCTCGAGGCCGCGGCGGTGCAGCGCGCGGCCGAGGCCGACCGGCCGAGCGAGGTCCGCACCGAGCCGCTGCCGGCGGGCGGCGACGTGGGCGCCTACAACAACTTCTGGTTCGACCGGGGGGCGGGGGTCGTCGACGACCGCCGGACGTCGCTCATCGTCGATCCCCCCGACGGCCGGGTGCCGGAAGCGCAGCCGGACGCGGACCGGCAGGGCCCCGGCCCCGGGACCGCGACCCGGCCGGTCCGGTTCCGCGTCGGCGGCATCGGCAGCGACGGTCCCGAGGACCGCGGCATCGCCGAGCGGTGCCTGCTCGGGTTCAACACCGGGCCGCCCATCGTGCCCGGCGGCTACAACCAGAACATCCAGATCTTCCAGACCGCCGACCACGTGGTCATCCTGCACGAGATGGTGCACGACTCGCGCATCGTACCCCTCGACGGGCGCGCGCCCCTCCCCGGCGACCTGCGGCAGTGGCTGGGCAGCTCGCGGGGGCGCTGGGAGGGCGACACCCTCGTCGTCGAGACCACCAACTTCACCGCCAACACCGCCAGCTTCAACCCGTCCGTCGTGCAGTCCGTCGGCTCGGGCGAGACGCTGCACCTCGTCGAGCGGTTCAGCCGCCTCGACGCCGACACGCTGCTCTACGAGTACACCGTCGACGACCCGGCCACCTTCACGCGGCCGTTCACGGTGGCGCTGCCGATGAAGCGCGGGTCGGCGATGTTCGAGTACGCCTGCCACGAGGGCAACTACGGCATGCAGAACCTGCTGTCGGGCGCCCGCGCGGAAGAGCTGGCGGAGTCCGGGCAGCAGTAGCGATGGCCGCGGGCGTTCGCCAGTAGCGAGAGACAGCCAGGAGTGTACGAGATGCAGAGACGATTCTTCGGTGCGGCGCTGGCGCTGACCGCGCTGGCCGCGATCCTGTCCGTTCCTGCCGGCGCCCAGCCGGCGTCCGACGTTCCCCGCCTGTCCGACGGCGCCCCGGACCTGCAGGGGGTCTGGGACTTCCGGACCCTGACCCCGCTGCAGCGCCCCGAAGACCGGGCGGACCAGGCCGAGCTGACGGCGGAGGAGGCGGCCGAGCTCGAGGCCGCGGCGGTGCAGCGGGCGATCGAGGCGGACCGGCCGAGCGAGGTCCGCACCGAGCCGCTGCCGGTGGGCGGCAACGTGGGCGGCTACAACAACTTCTGGTTCGACCGGGGGGCGGGGGTCGTCGACGACCGGCGGACTTCGCTCATCGTCGACCCGCCCGACGGCCGGCTGCCCGAGACGCGGCCGGGCGTCGAACGGCAGGGCGACGAGGCCGAGCCGGCGTGGCCGGTGCGCATCCGCGTCGGCGGCATCGGCGCCGACGGCCCCGAGGACCGCGGGGTCGCCGAGCGGTGCCTGCTCGGGTTCAACACCGGGCCGCCCATCGTGCCCGGCGGCTACAACCAGAACATCCAGATCTTCCAGACCGCCGACCACGTGGTCATCCTCAACGAGATGGTGCACGACTCGCGCATCGTGCCCCTCGACGGGCGCGCGCCGCTTCCCGGCGACCTGCGCCAGTGGCTGGGCAGCTCGCGCGGGCGCTGGGAGGGCGACACCCTCGTTGTCGAGACCACCAACTTCACCGCCAACACCGCCAGCTTCGGCCCGTCCACCCGGGTGGCCATCGGCTCGGGCGAGACGCTGCACCTGATTGAGCGGTTCAGCCGCGTCGACGCCGACACGCTGCTCTACGAGTACACCGTCGACGACCCGGCCACCTTCACGCGGCCGTTCACGGTGGCGCTGCCGATGAAGCGCGGGTCGGCGATGTTCGAGTACGCCTGCCACGAGGGCAACTACGGCATGCAGAACCTGCTGTCCGGCGCGCGCCAGGAAGAGCTGGCGGAGTCGGGGCAGTAGCTGGTCGGTCCGCGGGGACTGCCCGACGGGCGATCGGCGCGCCCATCACGCCTGCACGAAGGGGGGACGGTACGTCGTCCCCACCGGCCGGTTGGCGAGCGGCCCGAATCCGATCGCGCTGCCGCCCCGGCCAAGGCGTGGGCTGCGCCGTCGAAAGGGGAAACCCGCAAGTGTCGTTCGGGCGGCGGGGGCGCCGCCGGGCGACGATTGCCGGACCGGACGGTCCGGCTCGGGAACGGAGCAACCGGCGCCCCGTCGAGGGGCGTCACCCATGCCAACAGGGAGACCATTCAATGAAGCGCACCACCGTTTTCGCCGTTGCACTGTTCACGGCCGCCGCCCTCGGGCTCTCCGCCCCGGCATCGGCCCAGGACGCGGGCTGGACGACCCTGCTCGACGGCTCGTCCCTCGACGGCTGGAACCAGATCGGCGACGCCAACTGGTCGCTCGTCGACGGCGCGGCCCAGGCCGACAGCGGGGCCGGGTTCCTCGTGACCCCCGAGTCGTACGGCGACTTCGAGCTCGTCCTGCAGTACGCGGTCGAGGAGCCCGCCAACAGCGGCATCTTCATCCGCTGCGCCGACGCCATGAGCGTCAACGACCGCAACTCGTACGAGGTCAACATCTTCGACACCCGCCCGGACCAGACCTACCGCACCGGCGGCATCGTCCACATCGCCGCCCCGGCCAGTCAGGTCGACAGCCCCGGCCGCTGGAACACCTACGAGATCCGCGCCGAGGGGCCGCGGCTGCGCGTCTGGCTGAACGGCGAGCAGATGGTCGACGTCGAGGACGAGCAGTTCGCCTCGGGGCCCATCGCCCTGCAGTACGGCTTCGGCGTCGTGAAGTTCCGCAACGTGATGATCCGGGGGCTGTAGGCCCCGGTTGTAGCCCCTGCCTGCGCAGCCCGGGTGGTTCGACCGGTCTACCGGCCGGCCATCCCGGGCTGCGGGGTCGCCCGCGACCGGCCCGCGGGGAGTCGTGATGGAACGAAAGAGCGTGGACCGGCAACTTCTTGCGCGCTTGACCCGCGCGCTGTCGCCGCGCGAGGAGATTCTCGAAGCCTACCTCTTCGGCTCCCGCGCCCGCGGGCGGGCGCGCCGCGACAGTGACGTCGATGTCGCCGTGTACGTCGACGAGGCGCGCGTCCGCGCCAGCGCGTGGGGCTACCGGGCAGATCTCACGACCGATCTCATGGTCGCGCTCGGCACCAACGATGTCGATGTAGTCGTCCTCAACCGCGCGTCGATCCTGCTGTACCACCGCGTGCTGCGCGACGGCGTGCGCGTGCTCTCGCGTGACCTGCGGGCCACGACCACGCGCGCCGGCCAGGCGCTCTCGCGCTATTTCGACTTCCTGCCCCAGCTCGACAAGATGGACGCGGCACGGCGCCACGCCGCCGGTTCCGCGCACGAGCACCGGCCGTGACTTCCGGCCGCGCCGACCGCCGCGTCGTCGACCGCCATCTCATCGCGCTCCGCGCGTCCCTCGCGGCTCTGCGTCGGCACGCCGGCGCGTCGGCGGGGGCGTTGCGCGCCGACTCCGACCGTCGCTGGGCGGTCGAACGCGGGCTGCAGCTCTGCGCCCAAAACGCCCTCGACATCGCAAGCCACATCGGGTCCGCCGCCGGCTTCGATCCCGACACCTACGGCTCGTCCATCGATTGCTTGATCCGGGCGGACGTGCTCCCGCAGGCATTCGGTGAACGCTTCCGGGCCGTGGCCGGTTTTCGCAACGTGCTCGTGCACGGCTATCTTGAAGTCGACCTCGACCGCATCGCCACCATGCTCGCCGAGGAGCTCGACGACTTCGAGGAGTTCGCGCGCCACGTCGAGCGGTGGCTCGCCGACCCGTCGAACGCCTGAAGGCTCGGTCCGCGTCGAGCTCCCCCCGACGGAGGGCGGCGGTGGCGGGCTGGCCATAATGCCCGCGTGCCAAGAAGGAGGAACTTCGGTGAGCCGGCCGCACCCGCGACTCGAGCAGCGGGGCCGTCACGGCACTCGCCTACCCGCCATACGGAAGAACCTCCCGCCGGCGCTACGGCCGGCAGGCCGCCGGTTGACCGCTGTCGAGGCTTGCCCGATCATCCCCCGGTGCGATGCAGCGGCCGGGGCCTGCGGCTCACGACGGTGCTTGCCCTCCTGCTGGCGGCCCCCGCAGCGGGACCGGCGCAGGGGGCGGCCGGCGACGGCGAGTTCAGCATCCCCGCCCGCCGGGCCGAGCGGCCGCCCGTGATCGATGGCCACGTCACCGAGCCCGAATGGCGGGGCGCGGCGCGCGCCGAGAACTTCCTGCAGTTCCAGCCGCGGCGCGGCGCCCCCGCCGAGCTGCCCACCGTCGTCCACGTCCTCTACGACGGCGAGTTCCTGTACGCGGGCTTCCAGGCGTGGGACCCCGAGCCGCCGCTGTCGCAGATGGTCGAGCGCGACGACCCGATCTGGGACGACGACTCGGTGCAGGTCTTCCTCGACACCTTCCACGACCGGCGGACCGGCTACTACTTCATGGTCAACCGGCTCGGGACCCAGACCGACGGGCGCATCGCCGAGGACGGCGGCAGCAGCGACGGCGCGTGGGACGCCCCGTGGCGGTCGCGGGCGCAACGGACCGACTACGGCTGGTCGGCCGAGATCGCCATCCCCCTCGCCTCGATCCAGTACCGGGCGGGGACCGACGTCACGTGGGGCATCAACTTCGGCCGCAGCCGGCGGCGGTCGCTCGAGCGCACCTTCTGGGCGGGGCCCGTCGACTACTGGGCCCGGCTGTCGATGGCCGGCACCCTCGTCGGGCTCGACGTGCCGCGGCAGTCGCGCCGCCACCAGGTCATCCCCTACGCGCTCTCGCGCGCCCAGGTACGCGAGTCTCCCATCGGCGACGTCGGGCTCGACGTCCGCTACGCCCTGACCCCGCACCTGTCGGCGTACGGCACCGTCAACCCCGACTTCGCCACCGTCGAGGCCGACCAGGAGCTGGTCAACCTGACGCGTTTCGAGGTCTCGCTGACCGAGAAGCGGCAGTTCTTCCTCGAGGGGGGCGAGCAGTTCGGGCAGGGCATCCGCACCTTCTACTCGCGGCGCATCGCCGACATCGAGGGCGGCGGCAAGCTGCTCGGCAAGCAGGGGCCGTGGGCGATGCACGTGCTGGCGGCGCGGGCCGAGCCGCTCCTCACCGGCAGCCGCGCCGGCTACGCGGTGGCCCGGGCGCAGCGCGACGTCGGGTCGCGGTCGAACGTCGGGGTGCTCTTCGCGAACCGTACGCTGGACGGCCTGAACCAGGGCTCGATCGGCGCCGACACCAGCCTCTACTTCACCGAGAGCTGGGGCCTGACGGGTCAGCTCGTCCACAGCTACGGGCGGTTCGACGAGGGGGCCACCGCGTTCTTCGCGCGGCCCGCCTACGACTCGGCGACGGCCCACTTCCACGTTGGCTACACGCATCTCGGCGACCGCCTCGCCGACAACGTCAACGCCATCGGGTTCATCTTCGACGACGACCGACGCCAGCTCGACTCGGCCCTGAACAAGACCGTGTGGCTGGCGGACGGCCCCGTCGAGCGCGTGCAGTACGACTCGGCCTACGACGTCTACTGGGGGCAGACGGGGGTGCTCCGAAGCTGGCAGGTGGACGAGTCGCTGGCCGTCGACCTCCGGAACCGCTGGACCGCCACGGCGCGGCACACCGAAGAGTTCAAGCGCTTCGAGCGCGACTTCCGCAACCGCCAGACCGGCCTCGAGATCGGCTGGAACACCCGGTCGTACCAGTCCTTCCGCGGCGGCGTCTCCACCGGCCGCAACTTCGACGCCGACTTCGTGCTGGCGAGCGCCGTGGCCCAGTTCAAGCCGACCGACCGCACCTCGACCGAGTACGAGCTGCAGCGGCTGACCCTCGACCCCGACCCGGGCCGCGCCGGCACCTGGATTCACGTCGTCCGCGCCAACCAGTTCTTCACCCCCGACCTGTTCCTGCGCCTGTTCTTCCAGACCAACTCGGCCATCGACCGGCGCAACGTGCAGGCCGTCTTCGTCTACCGCTACCGCCCCCCGTTCGGGACGCTGCAGGTCGCCTACCAGCGCGGCACGGCCGAGTTCGGCCAGCGCTCCGAGCAGGGCCACACCCTGTTCGTGAAGCTCACGACGGTGCTGTGAGCGAGGGCGCTTCGGGGGAACGGCGGCCGGAGTTCCCGGTTCGGGATTCGTCTGCCGCCGATCATGTGGTGGAATGAGGGGATATCCGGCCCGCCGGCCGCACCGGGCGCCGCCCAGCGGTCGTCTCGCCGGCCGCGATGAGGAACGAGGACACAGCCATGCACATGCAGAATCGATCTCGGCCGCCCCGCGTCGTCGCCGGCGCACTCCTGACCGCCGTCCTGCTGACCCTGACACACGCCATGACCGCCACCGCCCAGAACCGCATGCCTCCGCTGACGGAGGCCGAGATGACCCCCGAGCAGAAGGCCGCCGTCGAGGTGTTCAAGGAGGCGCGCAACACCGACCGCGTCGGCGGGCCGTTCATGGTGATGCTTCGCAGCCCCGAGATGATGAACCGGGCGCGCAACGTCGGCGACTACGTCCGCTTCCGGAGCGCCCTGCCGCCGCGCCTCAGCGAGTTCGTCATCCTGCTGACCGCGCGCCACTGGACGCAGAATTACGAGTGGTACGTGCACGCGCCGATCGCCGAGCGCGAGGGGCTCGACGCCGCCATCATCGAGGCGGTGGCCGAGGGGCGCCGCCCGACGGGCCTCGCGGCCGACGAGGCCGCCGTCTACGACTTCTGCATGGAGCTGCTGCGCAACCACGACGTCAGCGACCCGACCTATGCGCGGATGGTGTCGCACCTCGGCGAGAAGGGGGTCATCGACGCCATCGGCATCCTGGGCTACTACCAGATGCTGGCCATGGTGATGAACACCGCGCGGACGCCGCTGCCGGACGGAGTGGAGCCGGGGTTGCCGGCGTTTCCGCGGTAGGGAACTCATGGCGACCACCGCGGCCTTGGCGGCGGCGGCGCGCCACCTCCTTCGTTGGTCCTTTCGCCACGCCGGTCCGGGTGTATCCTGAAGATGTGAGGTTGCTGGTGAAGATGTCTCGGTTGACGGCCGCGCTGCGCGAGCGCTTCGCTTCCCCCGCCGCGCGCGGGTTCAAGGGGTTGCTCGCCTCCTGTCCGCTCGAGGGTGTCGACCTCGCACGACCCCGCGACTTCGGCCGGGACATCGAGTTCTGACGTTACCGCTCGACACCAGACCGCCGACCGGCGCGAACGTCAGCGCCACGGCCGTCAGGCGTCCTGAAACTTCCGGCCGATCCAGTCCAGCGTCACGCGGTCGAACTCCTCCGGCTTCTCCTGCTGCGTCCAGTGGCCGCAGTCGGCTACGACGTGGCGCTCGAGGTCGGGGATGAACGACGGCATGCGGTCGGACGAGGACGGGCGCAGGATGGTGTCGTTCTCGGCCCCCACGTAGAGGCACGGCACGTCGATGTCGCCGCCCGGCGCCGCCGCGCCGCCGCCCATGTTCGCCCGGTAGTAGCTGAGGCCCCCGGTGAACCCCGTCGCCTCGAACGTCTCCACCCAGTAGTCGAGGACGTCGGGGGGCATGATGAGCTCGCCCTGGTAGTCGCCCTCCTCGATCATCCGCAGCATGTCCATCGTCTTCTCGGCCGAGTCGGGCGGGTAGCCGCGCATGTTCTCGACGTCCCAGTACCATCCCCGCCGGAAGATCATCTCGAGCGCCCGCCGCACGTCGCGCGACATGACCGCCTCGGCGCGGCCCGGCTCGAGGAACGTGGCGGCGTAGTAGTTCTCGGTGAAGACGATCAGCGGCTCCTCGAGCGGCTCGCTCGGCGGCGGGCCGCCCGACGCGGGCGTGTTCACGCCGATGACCCCGAGGACCCGGTCGGGGTAGAGCCGCGGCATCGCCCACACCGCCGCTCCGCCCCAGTCGTGGCCGCAGAAGAGGGCCCGCTCGATGTCGAGGGCGTCGAGCAGCCCGACGAGGTCGGCGCAGAGGTTGGGAATCGCGTAGCCCGCGACGTCCGCCGGCCGGTCGGTGAGCCCGTAGCCGCGCATGTCGGGCGCGATGGCCCGCAGGCCCGCCGCCGGGTACGAGCGCATCTGGTTGCGCCACGAGTAGGCGAGCTCGGGGAAGCCGTGGACGAACACGACGGGAAGGCCCTCGCCCTGTTCGTACACCCCCATCCGGATGCCGTTGGTGTTCACGAACTGCGGCTCGGGCATGCCCGGCGCCGGCCGCACCGCGGGCTGGCCGAGCAGGGCCAGGGGCCGGACCAAGGGCGCCGCGGCGAGGACGGCGCCGGTCCGGCCGAGGAAGCGCCGCCGCGAGAGCGATGCAGGGGCGGCAGGGCCTTCGATGCGTGTGTCGCAGAGATCAACCAAGGCGATGTACTCCTGTCTTTGCGTGGCGGGCTAACCGCCATCGGACGTTCCGGGACCTGCGGGTAGCATATCCCACGGCTCGTCGTATTCGGGGCGGGTGGCCGGCGAGGGCCGTGACCGTCGCACCCAACTCCGGGTGTGCGGTCGCGATCTTATGGTGGAGCAGAGGAAGCAATCTGGGTGGCGATAAGACATGGTAAGACCTGTCAAATCATGGACCGTCTCCAGAACCCGTACCAGCTGGGAGCAGGCACGTGCCCGCCGGCCGGTCGTGGAGGAGCAGGGGTTCGACTCAGCAGTCCGTCGTCGATTCCACATCACCCGGTGTAGCGGTAGTCGAACACGCACGAGGCGCCCGCCATCTCGCGGAACCACACGGTGGCGCTCGCCCCGAACGAGTCCGTCAGCCGGACCGGCTCGTTCAACGCAAAGTGCACCGGCTGGGTCTGGCCGTCGTTGACGGCGACGTTGTCCGCATAGAGGTACGTGCGATCCAGCGTGTCGAGGATTGGGTTCAGCCGCCCCTGAATGCCCGGCAGATGTCCCGTTCGGTGGGCGATAATCAGCGAGCCCCCGTCTGCGACCGGCTCCATGCGGACTTCCAGCGGCTCGTCGGGCTGATGGTCGCGCGTCACGTGCGCCGCGAGTCCCTTCGCCGCGCACAGCACGGTTATCGGCAGCTTCGCGTAGAGCACGAAGTCGGCGTGCCCCGAGGCGTCGGTGCGCGCCTCGCGGTAAGTCCGATTGGGGTAGAGCATCAGCACGTTCACGTCCGGCAGCGGCCGGCCCGTGTCGCCGTGCCGAACCGTGACGCGGACCGCCACCCCTTCCGCCCGCGGTGGGCTGGCCGCCGGCAGGACGACCTTGAGCTCGCGCTCGCCGATCAGCTCGAAGACCGGCCGCTCGCCGGCCAGCGCGAACGTCTCGTCCTCGATGACCGCGATGCCCTCGCCCCGCCGCTCGATGAAGCACCGCCGCCCGTCGGCGCCGGGCACGTCGCCGACCGGGCACTGTCCCAGCCGCGACGCCAGCAGCTCGTTGCGCGTGAACTGGCTGGTGCGCAGGTCGTCGGTCGTCATCGAGTTGCACAGCCCGCCGGGCGAGCACAGCTCCAGGCGGTCGTCGAACATGAACAGCCGTATGCGCGACCCCGACACCGCGTAATCGCGGTGCACCACGGCGTTGACCACCGCCTCGAAGACCGCGCGTTCGCTGAACTGCGGCACGTCGGCGCGGGCCGGGTCCTTGTACGCGGCCACCCGCCGGTTGCGGACCGCGAAGCGCATGGCGTCGCGTATCTGCCGGTCGAGGGGTCCCGCGATGTCCTGCGCGTCGACCTGTTGGCTGGCGTCCATCCGGAAGCCGCGGTAGCAGACGGCCTGAATCCAGGCGTTCGGCAGCCATTCCCGCGGATCCTCCGCCGCCAGCAGCACGCCCCCGACGGTGGCCCGGAGCGCGCCGTGCCGGTCGTCCTTGAGGAACTTCAGCTTCGACAACGCGACCTCGGCGGGCTCGTTCGCCCGCGAGCTCGCGTACTGGCGCCACAGCTCCGGCCTCAGGCTGTTGACGCCGGTGCCTCGCACTACCTGCGTATCGGTGGAAGCGACGTCCGACTGCCCCCGCGCTTGCGCCAGCCGGCGAACCTCCGCCGCATCCATCAGGCGCTTCCTGTTTCCCCGGCGGCGAAAATGCCCGCCCGGCGACCGATGCACGGTCGCGCCCTCGGGCACCTCCACGACCAGCGCACCGCCCCCCGCCGGCCCCGGCGACGACACCCGGAACAGACTGAAGTCCAGCGGCGGCTTCACGCTGTCCGAACAGATCTCGGTCACCAGGTCGGCCAGCGCATCCAGTTGCGCGGGCTCGAGCCCCTGCGGCTGGCGCTCATCGGTCACGCCGAGGACGAGCCGCCCGCCTCGGCCGTTGGCCAGCGCCGCCAGCCCGTCGGCCAGGTCGTCCGGTCTGGGGCCGACGACCCGGTCGCCGCGGAAGCGAGCCTCCTTCAGCTCGAGCTCCGTGTCCTCCCCGAGCGCGATCTGCCGCCACAGGTGTAAGGCGTCGATTGGCATGCTGTCGCCGGCCTCACTCAGCCGTGCCGGTTGGCCTTGCCCGCGCGGCCGCGGGGTTGTGCGTCGTCAATCGCCATCGAATCGGTCCGACTTCAATGCCGGTACAGGGCCCAGATCTCCGGATTGCCCATCACCAGGAGCAATCTCACGACCGCGAGGATGGCCCGAATTCACGGACGGAACGCCCTGGCGCCGTGAGGCGAGAGATTCGCCGGGCGTGGCCGGCGAGCCGTCGGGGAAGAGCGTCCGGCTCCGGTCTTCGGCGGTGTCTCAGACCCGCTTGTGGTGACGCTATCGGTCAGAGGCGTCCGGGCAGACGACGACCACATCGCCACGTGCGGTCCTGGATTACCGCCGGAACTCCGGGTGGTCCGGCAGGGCGTAGCTCGCCACCCTGCCGTCCCTCACTGTCCGTCCGTCGAGCCGGCGCCGGTCCCCAGAAAGCGGATCAGCTCGGCGTTGACGATGTCCGGCACCTCCTCGTGGGGGTTGTGCCCCACGTTGGGGATGAGGAACGCCTCGCCGTTGGGCAGAATCTCGGCCGCCCGCCTGACGTTGTCGGGGAAGCCGGGGCCGTCGATCTCGCCGCCGAGAATCAGCGTCGGGGTCTGGATGTGGGGCCAGTCGTCGACCACCGTGTCCATCGAGCGCAGGTTGCCGCCGAGCCGGCGCACGTAGGCGAGCCGCGGCCAGTCGCCGCTCAGCCGCTGGCCGTGGCGGATGCGGATGTGGTCGATGAACTCCGGCTTCCAGTCGACGTAGCGCCGGGTGTCGGTCCGCACGTCCCTCTCGTAGGCGGCCTGCAGGTCGGGGTCGGCGTCGATCTCGCCGTCGAACGGGGTGTAGCCGCGCCCGGCGCGCCGGTCGGTCAGGCCGATCTGGTTGACGGTGACGAGGTGCGTCGTCTTCTCCGGGTAGAGGAAGGCGAACCGGGTCGCCATCTGCCCGCCGATGGAGTGGCCGACGATGGCCGCCCTCTCGATGCCGAGGTGGTCCATCAGCCGGGCCGTGTTCGACGCGTGCAGGCTCATGCTGTAGGGCAGGATGGGCTTCGACGACTTGCCCCAGCCGAGGCGGTCCTTCACGACCACCCGGTAGCCGGCGGCGGCGAGGGCTTCGATCTGGCTCTCCCAGTACCAGCCGTAGTAGCTGCCCCCGTGCTTGAAGACGACGGTGCGGCCGTTCGCGGGTCCCGTCGGCGCGACGTCCATGTACGCGATGCGGACGTCCTGGCCGAAGACCCTGACGTTCATGAACTCGACGGGGTGTGGGTACTCGTACCCCTCGAGGTTGATCGAGATCGGCCCCCAGTCGTCCGGCGGCTCGGGGGGCGGCTGATGGGACTGCGCCGAGACCGCGCCCGGCAGCACGAGGGCCAGCAGGGCGGCGAGGGACAGCGCGATGCACGCGCGGGGGACAAGGCGTTCGATGGTCATGGGTGCTCTCCTGTCACTACGTGGTTGCCGATCCTAGCACCGGGAGCCAGCCGATCGGAGCGGGAGCGCCGCCGGGGCTTGCGAACGACGGGCACCTGAGCGATCATGGCGTTTTCCGACGACAACGACGGCAGCCTCCGAGGGAGGGTTAGAGATGGACCTTCGTCTCCGAACCATCGTCACGTTGCTCGCGGTCGCCCTGCTCGCGGCGGGGCCGGCCTTCGCCCAGAGCCAGAGCCAGTCCCAGAGCGCCCCCGACGCGGATGCGGCCTGGGAGATGCCCCGCCTGCCGGACGGTCAGCCCGACCTGCAGGGCTACTGGACCACCCAGACCTTCACGCCGATGGAGCGCCCCGAGTACCTGGGCGACCAGGCGTTCTACAGCGAGGAGGAGTTCGCGCTGCTCCAGTCGCAGCTCACCGTCGACGGGGCCGACCCCCTGGCCCGCTTCGTCATCGAGATCCCCGATGCCGAGGAGCGCGAGCGGGCCCTCGACCAGACCCACCGCGACGAGTCCTACGTGCACTACGACAACGCCATCTGGCTCGCCACCCGGGTGCCGAAGGGGCTGTCGACCCGGCGCACGTCGCTGATCGTCGACCCCCCGAACGGCCGCATCCCCCCGCGCAACGACCAGGCGCAGGCGCGGGCGGCGGAGGCGCGCGCGGCGCGCGGCGACCGGGGGGCCTTCGACGGCTACGAGCTGCGGCCGCACAGCGAGCGCTGCCTCAACTACCGCTACAACGCGCCGCCGCTGCAGCCGCCCTCGTACAACGACATCCACCAGATTCTGCAGACGCCGACCCACGTCGTCGTCTTCACCGAGCAGAGCACGAACGGACCGCGCATCATCCCCATCGACGGGACGCCGCCCCTGTCCGACAAGATCCGCCAGTGGCCGGGCGACGGGCGCGGGCGCTGGGAGGGCGACACCCTCGTCGTCGAGAGCTCCCGCTTCAACGACAAGGGCGCGTGGCAGGGCTCGAGCCGGCACCTCAAGGTGGTGGAGCGGTTCACCCGCGTGGCCGACGACCGGATCCACTTCACGTTCACGGTCGAGGACCCGGCCACCTGGGACCAGCCGTGGAGCGCCGAGGTTCCGCTGATGGCCACCGACGGGCCGATGTACGAGTACGCCTGCCACGAGGGCAACCACGACATCCGGCACATCCAGGAGGTCTACCGCAACATCGAGCTCCAGGAAGCCGAGGCGGGGCGGTAGCTGCGCGCCCCTGACGGGGCGCGTTGGGAGTTTCGCTGGCGCGAAACTCCTGCGCTTCACGCGGGACCGGGGGGGGCTCTCCGCCACGCGCCCCGGCCCGCAACCGTCGCTTCGGCTCCGCTTGGGGCCCCGGCCGACCCGCGGGAGTCCGCGCCGTCGTCGGCGCAGGCTCCTACCGGGGCGTCCAGTAGAACACTTCCCACGTGTGGACCGGCTCGTTCACGCTGGGGATGACCTCGCCCTCGAAGTCGTACCCCATGCCCATCCCGTTCTTCGCGGCGTAGCTCTCGAGGTAGGGGATGCGCTCGTCGCCGACGATCTCGGTCGCCCTCAGCGCATAGGTCGCGTCGCCGAGGCGGATCCACCCGTCGCGCCGCCCGCCCCGCACCCGTGCCGCCCAGTAACCGCCGTCGGGCCGGGTGGCGGTGATGACCCCGCCCTCGTCGGTCGAGTACACGATGCGGATGACGAACGGGGGGAACCCGGCGAGCTTCATCAGCACCTCCCCGTGGTCGTTGACCGTGTTCCAGTCCGCGGGCGGCGGCGTCGGCTCGCCGCCGATCACCACGCCGGGGAACCGCTCGTAGGGCGCCGTGACGGCGTACGTCGTCGCCGCCAGGCCGGCCACCAGACCGAGCACGAAATACAGCGTCGTCTTCTTCGACATGCAGCCCTCGCAGGGACGATACGGAACGACCATGCGCCGTGCGCGGGCCGGGTTCGGACGTCGGCCGCCGGCGCCGCCAAGCCCGATCATACGCCGACCGGTGTGTCGTGTCCTCGAACGCAGCAACGGCTCTCGGCGTGACCGGACCGACCGCGGGTAATCGTCCCCAACCTCGGGCGACGGGCTCGTCTGAAGGGCGGATACATGGTCCTGCATGCCCTGATTGGCCGCGCTTGGCGGGCTCGTTGCTTGTCTGTTTACCATTGGCTCGAATGGGCCTTGGGATGGCCCATCCCAGCGGCGCCTCTAGCCAGGCGCCGCTGGGCGGGCGGTGGTCGGACCGTGCGCGTCGCAGGCCGTCGAGGGGCCGTAGGGCAGTTTGGTCGCCACCGTCTTCCCGAGTCCTGGATGGATACGTGAGCGTTGAGGCTCGAATGACAAGCACAGGAGCACAGGGAAGATGACCGATGATATCCCCAACAGCGTCGGCGTCGACATCTCGAAGGCGCATCTCGACGCCTACATGGTCCCGGCGGGCAAGGCCGCGCGATTCTCCAACGACGCGGCGGGGCTCAAGGCGCTGATCGCGTGGGTGGAGCGCCCGGTTCGCACCGTCACGTACGAGCCGACCGGCCGGTGGCACCGGGCCTTCGAGGAAGCGCTGTTCGAGGCGGAGTTGCCGCTGGCGCGGGTGAATCCGTTGCAGGCGCGGCGCTTCGCGCAGGCCATCGGCCAACGGGCGAAGACCGACGCGGTGGACGCACGGATGCTGGCGCAGATGGGGGCAGCACTGGACCTTCGGCGAACCGAGGCATCGTCGCCGGCGCGGCGCGCCCTCGAGGAACTGCAGGTGGCGCGCGACGCTCTGGTCAAGGACCGCACCGCCGCCTTGAACCGTCAGAAGCAACTTCAGCACCCTCTGCTCCGGCGGCAGAACACGAACCGGCTGTCGCAGATCGACCGCCAGCTGACGGCGATCGACACCGAGATCGAGAAGTGCTGTTCGGAAGACGCGGTGCTGACCCGCCGGACGGAGATCCTGACGTCGATCCCGGGCGTGTCTCGGGTTACCGCGGCGGGTCTGCTCACCCAGATGCCGGAACTGGGCAGCCTGGACGCCAAAGCGGTTGCGAGTCTGGCGGGCCTTGCGCCGGTCACTCGGCAGTCGGGCACCTGGCAGGGCCGGAGCTTCATCCAGGGTGGCCGGGCTCGGGCTCGGCGGCTGCTCTACATGCCGGCCCTGGCGGCGATCTGTCACAACCCGGAGCTGCGCGCGAAGTACCGCCAGCTCGTCGGTCAGGGGAAGCCGGGCAAGGTCGCTGTGGTCGCGGTGATGCGCAAGCTCCTGGTGCTGGCCAACGCGCTCCTCGGACAGGATCGCTGCTGGCAGCAGGACCGGCCTGGTCGGGCCAGCGCGGCAGCGCCCTCCGCAAGCATGCCGTTCGTCGAAGCGTGACCCGTTTCCGTGGGTGTGAGCGATTCCTCCGCGGTCAGGCCGTCGAGCCAACGTGTAGGGGGTCATGCTTGGGCATCGTCAGCTAAAAAGCCGGTCTGGAGCGTGCGCGGAGCCGGCGTCAAGGCCGCAGCGCCGCGAAGCGGGGGCGTCGCGAAGCGGCGCGCCTTGACGGTGGCGAGCACACGCCGACACTGTCGGTCTGACGATGCCCCGGCCGCAACCATCGGGGCGGTCGACGTGAGTCCAGAATGCGGCGGCCGAGACGACAGGAGTTGCGACGCCCACGGCCTCCGGATGCCGGCGCCCGGCTCCCCCCTTCGTGGCTGCCAAGGGGAAGCTGTCGCCGGGGTCTACTCCACACCGTTACGTAACGGACCCATGACAGGCGGCTCGGTGCCCGGACGTTCACGACAGTCGAGCGACGGCAGGCTCGGGGCAACAGCGGACCGGGAGAACGGCCGGTCGCCCGGAGGACCCGAGCGGGAGCGGAGGACCCGCGCAGCAGGTTGACGGCCGCGGGCAACGGTGCGCGAGGGGAACCCGCTCCAAGGCCCTGAGACCCGTTATGGGTCCGGCTCACGTCGCCACGCCGTCGCTCTTCGACGGCGTGGGTCGGGGTCGCGGCCGGGGGGGAGATCAGCCCATCGGGTCTACGGCTTCCTCGATTCGGAGGCTTGACACATGGATACTGCCCTGCGGCTGTTCGGCTGAGGCCTGCGTTCCTCAGCGCCACCCCGCGTCCGAGATGAAGAGGGCGGTGACGCCCTGGACCAGCCGGCGCCGACCTGCGAGGATGAACGGCATGGCGACCGCCGACGACTTCCGCCGGCTCGCGCTCGGCCTCGACGGGGCGGAGGAACGCTCGCACATGGGCGCGCCCGACTTCCGCGTCGGCGGCCGCATCTTCGCCACCCTCGCCCACGAGGCGCAGGGCTTCGGCAACCTCGTGCTCACGCCCGAGATCCAGGCGATGTTCGTCGGCGAGGCGCCCGAGGTCTTCGTGCCGATCGCCGGCGGCTGGGGGCGCATGGGCATGACCCACGTCCGCCTGGAAGCGGCCGGCGAGGAGACCCTGGCCGGCGCGCTCCGCACCGCGTGGAAGCTCCGCGTCGAGAAGAACGCGCAGACCCGACGCCGCCCGCGGCGGGCAAGGACCTGAGCGGGACCGGTCCCCGGGCCTCGGCTCCCCCGGCGAGCCGTTGCGGCCAAGCAGGAGGAACCGACGGCAACGAGGCGCCGCCGGCCCGCGAACGCCGGCGTCGGACGGTCGATGTCCCGCCTCTGAAGTCCCTCCTCGTCACCTCGTCACCACGGTCAGATGCTGAGGGTCGCCCCCCGCCGCCGGGCCAGGACGAGACCGAACAGCGTGCGCGACACGAACACCGCGGTGAACACGTTCGAGACCAGCCCGAAGAACAGCGTCGTCGCGAAGCCCTGAATCGGTCCCGACCCGAACTGGTACAGGAAGGCGGCCGCGATCAGCGATGCAACGTGCGTGTCGAGTATGGTCAGGAAGACCCGATCGAAGCCGGCCGCGACGGCGGCGCGCGGCCCCCTGGCGGTCGGCAGCTCCTCCTTGATGCGCTCGAAGATGAGGACGTTCGAGTCGACGCCGATGCCGATCGTCAGAATCAGCCCGGCGATGCCCGGCAGCGTCAGCTCGGCCCCGGCCGCGGCGACGCCGGCGAGCAGGATCAGCAGGTTGAGGGCGACCGCCACCACCGCGTTGACGCCCGAGGCGCGGTAGTAGAGCAGCATGAACAGGGCCACCGCCATCAGGCCGGCCATCGACGCGGCGAGACCGGCGCGTATCGAGTCGGCCCCGAGGCTCGCGCCGATCGTGCGTTCCTCCAGATAGTCGAGCGAAGCCGGCAGGGCGCCCGACCGCAGGATGAGGGCGAGGTCGGACGCCTCCTGCGCGGTGAACGCGCCGCGAATGCGCCCCTCGCCGCCGATGATCGGCTCCTCGATGACGGCGACCGACTGCACGCGGCCGTCGAGGACGACGGCGAGGTCGCGCCCGACGTTCGCCCGGGTGAGGGCCGCGAACGCCCGCGCGCCGTCCCGGTTCAGCGAGAACCCGATGGCCGGCCGGTTCAGCTCGTCGACCGTCGCCCGGGCGTGGCGCAGGTCGCGGCCCGAGATCGGCGCGGCTCGGGACACGAGGTAGAACACGTCCGGCCCGTCGCCGTCCGGGGCGTCCCCGGGCACGACCTCGAGCCGGGACGGCAGCACTCCCCGGGCCGTCTCGAGCAGACGGGCCCGGGACGGCGCCGGCCCCCCCTCTATCAGGTTGAGCTCGAGCACCCCGGTCGAACGGATGACCGCCTTCGCGCCGGCGACGTCGTCGACGCCCGGCAGCTGGACCAGAATCTGGTCGCCCGCGGCGCCGTGCCGCGCGATGACCGGCTCGGTGACCCCGAACGCCTCGACCCGCCGCGCGATCGTCAGGCGTGCCTGACGCACCGTCTCGTCCCGCCGGGCCTGCTCGACCCCGGGTCGCAGCCGGTAACGGTGGACGCCGCCGCCCGCCGAGCTCCGGTCGTAGCCGGCGAGCTGGTCGTCGGTCAGGCGGCGGAGCTCGGCATCGCGGCCGGCGGGCACGCCGGCGACCACGATCTCGGTCGGCGAGGCGACCCGGACCGTTCCGAGCGCAATGCCGTCGAGCCCGGCCCGCTCGCTCAGCCGCCGGGCCTCGGCTTCCGCCTCGATCCGGAGCCCTTCGTCCGTGTGGACACGCAGCACGAGATGAACCCCGCCGCGCAGGTCGAGGCCGAGCCGAATCGTGTCGGCGGGCGGCCACAGCACGACGAGGGCCATTCCCACCACGACCATCACGGCGAGCACGCGCCACCAGAGCCGCTTCTGCATTGTTGTCCCCAGTTCTCTGCTTCCTCCGGACGCACCGGACCGCCGGCCCGCGCGTTCGCGCGCCGACCGGTGGCCGTTTCGAGCGTGGGGGTGGGGTTCGGCACGAGCCCCGTTGACGAGGCCGGACCGGGGCAGGCATGCCCTGTCCGGCAACGCGCAACGCGCGCCCGCGAGGCGGCATGGGGGCACTGGACCCCCACCGACCCCGCCGGGGGTTCGCGACGAAGCCCCGTGGAGGCAGCTAGATCCGGAGACTGACGGTCAGCGGTGAGATGTGCTGGCGGGAACGAGGATCGGGGTCGCGGGAGGACCCGGACGACACGAGCCGCGGGTGCGCCGGATGGGCGACGGCCGACGCTCGGAGCGCCGCGCCGGCGCCCGGCGCCGCGCCCGCGAGTGCCGCCTGCCAGGCGCGGCCGGAGGGCGCCGGCGGATCGGCGCTGGTGCTGGCGGGGTCGTCCGACGCGGGCGCCGGCGCCGCGTCGGCAACCGGTGGCCCGGCCGGTTCCGCCGCCGCCGGCTCAAGGGCAGTCGGCAGCGCGCCGAAGAGCGCGACGACCGTCGCGAGCGCCACGAGACAACGCATGGTCACAGCATACACCGAGCTCGAGGCCCCGCCGTCAGCGATCGAAGGTCCACGTGCGGGGCTCGCGCCCCGGCGCCGCCCGCACCTCCTCGACCACGACGCGCGGCGTCTCGTCGCGCCGATATCGCAGGACCCACTTCAGGCCGGTCCGGTTCGCCTCGGGCACCGGAATCTCGTGGGTCGCGTGCTCGGGCCCGTCGAAGACGTTGATCTCGCAGAGGTCCTCTCCGGCGCACAGCGCGATGGCCTGCTCGACCCAGTCCTCGACCGAGGCCCCGCGCGTGACCCAGGCCCCCCAGGCGTGCGCGGTGGTTCCCACCCAGCGGAACACCACCGGCTCGGCGTTCGCCGCCCCGCGGTCCTGCGCGGCGCGCGCCGGTCCCGCGGCCGTCGCGGCCAGGCTCAGGATGAGCACTGTCAGACTCAGCGTCAGCTTCATGATGAGCTCCGTCCGCGAATGATGTCGTCGAGAGGTTGCACCGCTACCGTACTACGGCGACTTGTCCGGTGTCACGCTGGCCGGATCACTCCGTCCAACGCGCGCGCAAGGCGTCGCGGTCGACCTCGACGCCCCGCAGATACACTACCGCGATCTGCCGCGTGCGCACGATGTCGTCGAGCGGGTTGGCGTCGAGCACCATGAAGTCGGCGCTCCGTCCCGCCTCGACGGCCCCGGTCTCGGTCAGCCCGAACGCCCGCGCCGCCCGCGTCGTGGCGGCCACGATCGCCTCGGCCGGCGTCATTCCCAGCCGCACGAAGAGCTCCAGCTCCAGGTGATCGGCGTAGCCGAAGAAGTCGCCCACCGCGCCGGCGTCGGTGCCCAGGATGACGTGGTCGCGCAGCCGCATGAAGTTGTTGCGGATGACCCGGGCCCGCGCCTCGGCCTCGGCGGTCCGAGGGGGAGCGTCGTCGCCGGCTGCGGCGTCCCGCAGCATCGCGACCACGTCTTCCGGAACCTGCTCCTGGAAGAAGGGGTCCTCGTACACCGGCCGCCGGAACGGCTCGCGCCGTGTGACCATGCCGAGGGTCGGCACGATGAAGGCGTTGCGCGCCGCGACGAGATCGAGGTACTCGTCGTCGACGGCCACATCGTAGGGCATGTGGATGAAGCGCCGGGCGCCGGCCTCGAGCAGCCGCTTGTGGTCCTCCAGGGTGGTCGCATGCGCGATTACCCGGATGTCCTGCACCTGGGCCTCGTCGAGGGCGGCGGCATAGATGTCCGGATGGAGCTTCACCCGCGCGCCCCGCCGCTCGTCACGCGCGTCCACCCAGATTTTCATGATCCGGATGCCGCGCGCGGCCTCGCTCCGCACGACCTCGCGCGCCTCGGCGGGGGAGGTCACCCCGTGCAGCCCCCACCACCCGGCATCGTTCGTGAAGCGGGGGTTGGGGCCGCCGCCGGGCGTCGCGAGACCGGGCGACACCAGGTAGCGGGCGCCCCCGACCTCGCCCACCCGTTGCGCCTGTCTGACCTCGAGGGCGATCTCCTCCAGGTCGCTGCCGGTGGAGATGATGGTGCCGACGCCGTAGTAGGCGTGGCGTTGCAGGTGGTCGACGAGGTTCTCGCGGGTGAAGTTCCCGGAGCCCCAGCTCGTGTACTGCTCCCAGCCGAGATGGGCGTGGGTGTTGACGAGCGCCGGCATCACCGTGCGCCCGGTCAGGTCGACGACCGTCGCCCCGGGCGGCGCCGGCACCTCGCCGGCGCTGCCGACCCGCACGATCTGGTCGCCGCGGACGAGGAACGCGGCCTCCTCGACGACGCGGCCGTCGCCGACGATCACGCGCCCGCCCGTGAACAGCCGGACGGCCGGGGTCGAAGCGGCGGGATCCGGCGGTTGGGCGTCCACGCCACCGGCGATACCGGCCATGAGCGCCATCACCACCAGCTCGATGGAGCGCCGCCGGGTCCTGGTCCTTCCGGTCGGTCGAGTCATCGACGTGGCCTCCGTCCGGGGCGGCGTCACCCGCCCTCCCGGTGCGCCCCTCCTACTACCCTCGCGACTCGACGCGGAACGTCCACCAGCTCTCCGGCCGCGGCGTGTCGAGCGGCGGCGGCTCGCCCCCGCCCCCCGGCTGCCGCGCCTGCACCGCCGGCTTCTGCAGCTTGCGGATGCGCGCCGACCAGACGTGGTCGAGGGTGGCCGGGTCCATCTCGCGGTTGAGGACGACGGGGTAGACGACGCCGTCGAGCCGGAGGCGGCCCGAGTGGTCCTCGCCCACCCGTGGGCACCAGTACTTGTTCACCCCGACCGAGCAGCTGATGAACAGCTCGCCCTCCGGCGTCGCCATGCAGTTGACGTTCACCGAATGGGGCCTCCCCCAGATGCCGATCTGGATCGCGCACAGCGAGACGTCGTTCGCGAAGCTCCAGTCGCCGACCGGCTCCTCGTTGGCGTCGCCCAGCAGCACGAAGCCCGGGGTGGTCTCGCAGGGGCAGTTGACGGTCCACACGACGCCCCCGGCCACGACGACCAACCCCAGGGCAATCGCGACGCCGAGGACGATCTGCCGGACGGACTTCGACGCCATGCCCGCCGCCCGTGACTTTGCGCTCATGGTCAACCTCCAAGGGTCCTTATACACCGGTTTCCGCCCCGCGACGACCCCCGGCCGCCCGGCGCGGTGGTATCGTCTCAGGCACGCCGAGTCAGACAGGGAGCGCCGCCATGATCACGACCCGTCTCCGCCCGCGCCTCCGGTTCCCCCTCGCGGCGGTGCTGGCCGCTGCCGCCGCCGCCCTGCCGGGCGCGCAGACCTTCGACGGCGAGCCCGATCCCCAGCCGGGGGCGGCCGATCTCGCCATCGTCGGCGGGCTGCTGATCGACGGGCACGAGGGGCCGCCGCTGCCGGGCGCGGTGGTGCTCGTCGAGGGCGACCGCATCGTCGCCGTCGGCAGGCGCGACGAGCTGACGGTGCCCGACGGGGCCGAGGTCGTCGACGCCCGCGGCATGACCATCCTGCCCGGCCTCATCGACGCCCACGTGCACCTCGACATCCTCGGCCACTCCGACTACCAGCACTGGCACGGCCGCTACCGCGACGGCCGCTATGCCGAGATCATGGCCATCTCGACCCGGCAGCTCCTGATGAGCGGGGTCACCACGGTGGTCGACCTGGCCGGGCAGCCGGAGGCCCTCGGGCCGGTCATCGACGGTATCGAGAGCGGCGACCTGCCGGGGCCCCGCGTGGTCGCCAGCATGGGGTGGATCACGAACTGGAGCGACGAGCAGGTGGCCCGGCATCACCGGCGGTCGCACACCGTCAACGTGCGCACCGTGGACGAGGCGCGCGCCGCGGCCCGGACCGCGATTGCCCAGGGCGCCGGCATCATCAAGGTGCACACGGGGCTGACCGAGGCCCAGCTCCGGGCCATCCGCGAGGAGGCCGACGCCCAGGGCCTCCGCATCACCGGCCACGTCGGGACGCGCGACGATCTCCTCATGCGGATTCGCGCGGGCCAGGACGGCATCGAGCACCTGTCGCTCGGCGCCGGCGCCGGCCCCACCATCGCGCCCGAGGTGCTCCAGGGCCTGGTGGACCAGAGGACCTGGGTCATCCCCACCATGATCCAGACGATGGTCCAGGGCCGGGCCGTCGAGTGGCCCGACGGGCGGGACAACCCGCGAGCCCGCGCCCTGACACCGCCCGACATCTGGGCCGACATCCGCCGCAGCATCGAGAACCCGCGCCGGTTCGGCTACTTCGGCGGCGCCCTGCGGGTGCGGCGCATCGACGAGATGGGGGCGAAGCTGCGCCAGCTCCACGACGCCGGCGTCCGACTGCTCGTCGGCACCGACAGCGGCACGCCGCTCAACTTCCACACCGACGCCACGTGGCAGGAGATGGACCTGATGGTGTCGCACGGCATCCCCCCGATGGAGGTGCTGGCCATGGCGACCCGGCGCAACGCCGAGTACCTGGGCCGCGGCGCCGAGCTGGGCACCGTCACCCGGGGCAAGCTCGCCGACCTGATCGTGGTCGACGGCAATCCGCTGCTGAGCATGCGAGACTTGCGGCACGTGGTCACGGTGGTGAAGGACGGCCGCGTCTACACGCCCTGACACGGGAGCGACGACCATGAAGACACGCACGCTCGCGGCGACGATGCTGCCGGCCCTGGCCGCGCTGGCCCTGGCCGCCGGCGCACCGGCCCAGACCCCCGACCCCTACGCCGTCGTGCTGCACGCCGGCGACGTCATGGTGCCCATGCGCGACGGCGTCCGCCTCGCCGCCGACGTCTACCGCCCGGCCCGCGGCGGCGTCCTCGTCGAGACCCCGTTACCGGTCCTGCTGCAGCGCACCCCCTACGGGAAGGAGGGGCGCGGGCTCGTCGAGCGCGCCGGCTACTTCGTGCGGCACGGCTACGTCGTCGTGCTGCAGGACACCCGGGGCCGCTACGAGTCCGAGGGCACGTTCTCGAAGTATCACGACTTCGACGCGACGGACGGCTTCGACACCGTCGAGTGGATCGCCCGGCTGCCCTACACCACCGGCGACGTCGGCATGTTCGGCACCTCCTACGGGGCCCACACCCAGGCCGACGCGGCCAAGATGAACCCGCCGCACCTCGGGGCGCTGCTCCTCAACCAGGGGGGCATCTCCGACCCCTGGCTGCACAAGGTGCGCAACCACGGCGCGTTCGAGCTGGGGCAGCAGCTCGGCTGGGCCTTCGACCAGCTCCGCCTGTCGCCCGATCCGGTGGTGCGGGCCGCCTTCGAGGCCGAGCGCGTGGCCGACTGGTTCGCGGCGATGCCCCTCCGGCGCGGGCTCAGCCCGCTCGCGGCGGCCCCGGAGTTCGAAGACTACGTGCTCGATCAGCTCACCCGCGGTGACCACGACCGGCCGGACGCCGACGTCCGGCACTGGACGCGCCTCGGCGTGAGCTGGAGCGCCTACTACCGCCGCACCGCCGACGTCCCCATGCTGCACGTCGCGGGCTGGTACGACCCCTACGTCGGCAGCATGTTCGAGAACTTCGCCGGGCTGTCCCGGGCGAAGACCGGGCCCATCCACCTCCTGGTCGGTCCCTGGACCCACGGCGCCAACACGCGGTCGACCGCGGGCGACGTCGAGTTCGGGCCCGCCGCCGCGATCCCCGACTTCGCCACCGGGTTTCACCGGCAGTGGTTCGACCGCCACCTCAAGCAGCTCCCCACCGGGGTCGACGCCTGGCCGCCGGTCCGGCTCTTCGTCATGGGCACCGGCGACGGCCGCCGCGACGCCGCCGGCCGGCTGGTTCACGGCGGCTACTGGCGCGACGCCCCGGCCTGGCCCCTGCCCGAAGCCGAGCCCACGCGCTTCTTCTTCCACGCCGACGGCGCCCTGAGCCAGCGCGAGCCGGCCGACGCGCCGCCGACCACCTACACCTACGACCCCGAGCACCCGGTGCCGACCATCGGCGGGTCGTTCTCGGGGGTGCTGAAGCGCGGCGCGTACGACCAGCGCGAGCGCGAGTTCAAGAGCTTGCGGGGCGGCTCGGAGAACGGCTTCTATGGCTCGCGGCCCCCGTACCTGCCGCTCAAGACGCGGCCCGACGTGGTCGTGTTCCAGACCGAGCCGCTCGAGGCCCCGGTCGAGGTCGTCGGCCCCATCCGCGTCAACCTGTACGTGTCCTCGACCGCCGTCGACACCGACTTCACGGTGAAGCTGGTCGACGTCTACCCCCCGAGCGAGGACTTTCCGACGGGGTTCGAGATGAACCTTACCGACGGCATCCTGCGGGCGCGCTACCGAGCCGACCCGAGCCGACCCGAGCCGATGACGCCGGGGGAGGTCTACGAGCTCGCCGTCGAGCCCTATCCGACCGCGAACCGGTTCAAGGCCGGGCACCGCATCCGCATCGACGTCTCGAGCAGCAACTTCCCGCGCTTCGACGTCAACCCCAACACCGGCGAGCCCCTCGGGCTGCACCGGCGCTCGGTGCCCGCCGACAACGCCATCCACCACGAGACGGCCTACCCCTCCCACGTGGTGCTCCCGCTGGTGGCGGTGACCCCGGAGTGAGCCGCGGAGCGGGGTGAGCCGGGCACGAGCTGCCGCGACCGCGAGCCGGCCCGCCTGTCGCCGGCGGTGCTCGCGCCGGCGGCGGTCACTCCGTGGGGAGCCGCGACTCGGCGGTGCGCGCAGCCCGAGCCGAACCGCCCGTGCGCCGACCCCCTCCAACCCGGCGGCCGCCGTTGCGAGCACCGGCGGGGCCCGATCGTGAAGACCCGCGGTCGAGAAACGGGTGCCGGTACGTGTAGGTCAGCCCGAGCAACCCGAGCTGCACCATCGTGGCCGGCGCGAGTGCGGGCGCCGGCCCCGACAGCGACTCGCGCACGACTCTCCAGCCATGCATGGCGGGGCTGACCTGCAGCTCGAACTCCGCGTTGCCGCGGTAGTGGAACCAGACGCCCGCGAGGCCGCTGACGACGAACAGCACCATGGCGACCTGAAAGGCCCTCGTGCCGAGGCGGCCCCGCTCGATTCGATGCCAGACCAGGATGAGCAGGCCGGCCGGCAGCAGCAGCAGCGGCGCCCACTGCCGTGCGTCCTCGAAATGCCCGAGCAGAATGAGATCGAGCAGGCTCCCCGCGGCGCTCGTCACGAAGATCAGCAGCGTGAGGGTGCGCAGACGCGAGCCGGTGCCGGCCGCGGCGCGTCTTGCAGGAGCCGTCATTGCAGTGGCGATCGGGACGAGGCGACCGGTCGGCGGCAAGGCGCGGGCGGCAGACCCCGCTCCGTGCTCAGGTGGTTCCTCCCGCCGTCGACGTCACCGGCAGGACGCGCAACGACCGGGCGTAGCGCACGGCGTCCGCGCGCTTGCTGGCGCCGGTCTTCCGGTAGATGTTCTTGAGGTGGTAGCGCACGCCCGCGACCGATATGCCGAGCCGACGGGCAATCTTCTCGTTCCGGAGTCCGTGCTCGACCTCCGCCAGCACCTCCAGCTCGCGCGCCGAGAAGAACGGCGCGGCCGCGGTCGGCGTGTCGCCCACCTCCGCGAGCATCGACTCGGCCGCCGACCGCAGGCCCTCGTCCAGGTCCGTGCCGAGCAACCGCTGCAGGACGACCCGGCTGACGTCGCGATGGCGCACCAGCGGCCTCGTGTAGCCCACGTCGCTCGCCGCGCGCAGGAACTCGACCAGGCGCCCGAGCGCGCGCTCGGGCTGCCCCGCGCGGTGGGCGACGACCATCGACAGCGCGAGCGCGCGCAGCAGGGTGCGTACGAGGCCGCGGGCCGACGCGGTCGCGCGCAACCGGTCGGCCAGCTCGTCGGCGGCGGCCCATTCGCCCTGCTCCGCCAGCAACCGGATGCGCGCACACGACAGCGCCTCCATCGTGCGCCACGACCGGCCCTCGATGTCGACCAGCTCGCTCGCGTCGCGGGGCAGCCCCTGCTCGCGCCACACCTGCCCCGCCTCGTGCGCACGCCCCACCTCCGCCAGGTAGTGCGCCAGCAGCGCGGACACCGCGTTCGACAGGCTCTCGATGCCCATCGTCTGCACGTCGTCGACCGCCCTCGTCAGGAGTCGAATGGCGGCCCGGCTGTCGTACTGCGCGAACGTCAGCTCGGCGCTCACGGCAAGGGCCGTCGAATAGACGTCCACCCACATGCCCCGCACTTCCGTGAGGTTCTTCAGGGTTCGCGGCTGGATCGCCTTCTGGCGGTTCCGCTCGAGGTCGAGCTCGATCGTCAGCGCGTCGGCGCCCGCCACCGCAAGGCACGGATCGGACGAGAAGGACTTCCTGGCGATCTGCCGCGCCTGCCGGTACCACTGGCCGGCTTCCGTCACTCGCCCCCGGGCCATGGCCGTCATCCCCAGACAGGTACTGACGACGACGTCACCGAACCGCGGGCCGTCGGTGAAGTGCGCCAGCGCCTCGAGGCCGTGACGGCGGGCCTCGTCGAAGCTGGCGCGTTCGTGACACGCGACGCAGAGCAGCGTGTGCCGGGCGCAGGAGAGGGTGCGGCCGCGTTCGTCGCCGCCCCCGGCGGGGCTCCCGGCCGGGAGCTGCGCCTCGAGTTCGCGGGGCAGCTGGCCGTCGGCCCCGCCCGCCAGCGCGAACCGGGTGAAGACCCGATCGACGGCCAGGGCATCCGCATCGCCGTCGTCCCGGTCCCGCGCGAAGCCCTCTGTCCTCTCGGAGACGGCTTCGAACAGCGCCGCCGCCTCGTCCCGCTTCGACGACAGGCACAGCATGCTGCAGCGCAGGAGATCGAGCCGTGGATACCGCGCCGCAATCTCGGGCGTCAGAAACCGTCCGGCCGAGATGAGCCGGTTCACCCCCTCGCGCTGCCACAGCTGGAACGGGCCGAAGCGGTCGAGGAGCTGGCCGACCAGGCGGCTGTCGTCCGCCGCGTTCGCATGGCGCCACGACGGCGTCAGTTGGCCCCGGCGGGCCAGCTCGCCGGCGATCCGCCGGTGCAACGCGCGCTTGCGGGCCGGGTTCTCGACCGCGAGCACGTCGAGGCAGTAGTTCCTGAGCAACGGGTGCAGCCGGCGCACCGTGCCGTCCGCGTCCGCGGGCGGCAAGAGGCCGTTCAGGGACGACAACGCGACGACCCGCCGGCGGGCGTCGCTCGACCCCAGCACCTCGTCCACGAGGCTGGCGTCGATCCAGTCGAACACCGACAGATCGAGCAGGTGGGCCCGGTCCCTTCTCGACAGATCGCCGAGCAGGCGCACGCCCATGTAGTTCCCGGCGAGCTGCCCGGCGTCGGCCCCGAGCGCTCCCGCGTCCCGGCCCTCGGTGTTGCGATAGACCCTCAGGGCGACGGGCCAGCCGGCGGTGCGCTCCTCCATGGCGGCGAGCTCCCCGGGCGACAGCCTTCCGCCGAAGAAACGGGCGATGTCGTCGGTAGAGAAACGGAGCTCGTCGACGCGGATGACCAGCGCCCGGCCGTCGAGGACGTGCTTGGCGAGGTCGAGCCCCGGGTTGGCGCGCAAGGCCAGGGCCACGTGCAGATTGCGCGGAGCACGCTTCAGCAGGAGGTCGACGAACCGCACCGTCCGGCGCGGCAGGCGCTCGACCTCGTCGAGCACGAGCAGGCACGGCGCCTCGCGCCGCTCGACCGCCCGGGCGAGCATGCCCATCTGCTGCACCGCCGGCGACGACCAGGCGTCGTGCGTGTCGAGCGGACCGAGATCGAGTCCCGCCTGCTCGAACGCGAAGGCGAGATAGCTGCCGAACAGGTTCGGCGTGTCGTCGTCGTCCAGCGAGAGCCAGCCGACGATGACCTCCCGGTTCTTCCTGTCCCGGACGACATCCGCCAACGCCGTCGTCTTGCCGAATCCGGCTGGCGCCTGCAGCACCGTGAGGCGCCGATCGGACAGGCCCTCGACGAGGCGTCGCAGCAGCGGCGTCCGGCGCACGTATTCTCCCGGCAGCTCCGGCGCCAGCACCTTCGCCTTGAGCAGCCAGGACGACTTCTCCGTGGGCGCGGAGACGTCGGGACCGTCCGGTCTGCCGGCGCCTGCGACGGCCTCAGCCGGTGGGACGCGAATCGATAGCAGGGGTCCTGACCTCCTTCGCAACCGGCGAACCGCCGGGCGCCGCCTCCCGGCGACGACGTCTCCGAGGCTGCCTCGGAGACAGGAATTGTTACCCGAGTCACGTGTGACATTCAAGGCGGCGGGAAGCCGGGCGTCGGCGGCCACGGCTCGAGGTCGACCTGTCCGAAGCAGGAAACGTGGCGGCGCACCGCCCGCGGCGAGCCCTCGCGGTGGTCGGCGCCTCGCCGCCGACGTGGGCTTCGGGAGCCTGCCTCCCGGCTGCCGCCGACGCTACCGCCACGCTGGCCGTGTGCTGTCTGTCCTCGAGTTCGGGGTGTCGCCCGCATGAGGCGGGCGCTACTTGGCGGCGGCCGAGTGCTATCTTTTTTTTGCGGACTCCCACCGTTGCAGCCCGCGCCAAAAACGTGATACTCGATTCAAGCCGTGGGCGGTCGTGCCGACAGCCAGGGAGGTCGGGAAGGCCCGGTCGGCGGGGCGTCCGTCTTGCTCGGGATCCGAGGCGTCGACGTGCTTCAACCTTGCGCGCATAGCCTCGCCGTTGGCGATCGGTTCGATGTCGTTCGGGGTAATTCTGGTGTGTGGCCGTGAGTCCGTTCGTAGCGTCGTTCTTGCCCGTTCGACAGTCCCTGCCACTCGATGCGCTACGGAGATGCCCCCACCCATTCGTGGAGGTGGCGAAGACGAGATTGCCATGTCTTTGGGCCGGCGGAATCGTGCGATTTGGAGAGGCATGAAGACCATGGCGTCGCGTAAGTCTCCAAGCGGTTCGAGCGGATCGCTGTTCACATTGATGATCGTCGCGGGAGCGGCGGTGTTGCTGGCGGCGTCGACGTGGGCGGCGGCGGCCGGACCGGGGCCTCGGGGAGATGCCGACGACACCCACGCCGTGCTGTTCTCCGAGACGCGGTTTCCGTCGGCGACCACGTGCGCGCGTTGTCACGCCGAGACCTACCGCGAGTGGTCCGTGTCGTCCCACGCCTACGCGCAGCTCAGCCCCGTGTTCAACGCCATGCAGGCGAAGATCGACAAGCTGACGAACGGCACGAACGGCGACTTCTGCGTCCGCTGCCACACGCCGGTGGGCATGAACCTGGCGGAGCCGACGTTCATGTCGACCCTCGACCGGCACCCGACGTCTCGCGAAGGGGTGACCTGCGTCGTCTGTCACCGGCAGGATCAGGCCTACGGCAAGATCAGCGGACGGCTCCCGCTCGTCGAGGGGAGCCTGTACGAGCCGGTGTTCGGCCCGAGCGGGAACGACGAGCTGCGCCGGGCGATCGAGGGCGGCGATCTCAACCTGCAGACCGATCCGGAGCGGCCCGGCCGCGCGGTCCACGCCGAGGCGCGCGGCTTCTTTCAGCTCCCGCGCTCCGGGCTGTGCGGCTCGTGCCACGACGTCAACCTCGTCGACGGGTTCCGTCTGGAGGAGGCCTTCAGCGAGTACAAGCACTCCCCGGCGGCCGGCCGCGGCGTCACCTGTCAGGACTGCCACATGGGCGTCGAGCCGGGGGTCCCCTCGGGCTACGCGACGGGTCCCGCCGCGCGGGTCGGGGATCGGCCGACGCGGCCGCGCAAGCGCACCAACCACATGTTCGCGGGCCCGGACTACTCGATCGTGCATCCGGGCCTCTTTCCCCACAACCCCGAGGCCCAGGAGTTCGCGACGCCGCGCGAATGGCTGGCCTTCGACCACGAAGCGGGATGGGGGACCGACGCGTTCGAGCAGGTGGTGCCGGGCGGCTACGAGTTCCCGCCGCGATGGGCGGAGCCGGACGACCGGTACGACGCGGTCGACATCCTGCGCGACAACCTCGATCTGCTCGCCGAGATGGGCGAGCAGCGCCGGCGGCTGCTGCGGGCCGGCTATCAACTCGGCGAGGTCGTCGTCGAGCGGGCCGGCGAGGAGGGTATCGCGTTCAGGGTGGAGTTCAGGAACGGGACCGACGGCCACAACGTGCCGACCGGGTTCGATGCCGAGCGGCTCGTCTGGCTGCACGTCACGGTGACCGACGCGGCGGGGGCGGTGGTGTTCGAGTCGGGCGACCTCGACCCGAACGGCGACGTCCGCGACAGCCATTCCGTCTACGTCCACGACGGCGCGCTGCCCGCCGACGACCAGCTCTTCACCCTGCAGTCGCGCTTTCTCGTGCGCATGGTGCGCGGGGGCGAGCGCGAGCAAGTGCTGGCCGTGCCCTACTCCCCGAGCCCGCTGGTGTTCCTGCGGCCCTCGACCAGCGCGACGATTCTCACGGGGCGGCCGGCCGGCGTGCGCAAGCACCGGCGCACGATTCCGCCCAACCGCAGCAAGTGGGCGTCGTACACGGTGGGCCGCGAGGCCCTGGCGGGGACGACCGGGCCTTACCACGCGACCATCCGCGTCAAGGCGGGCATGGTGCCGGTCAATCTCGTGCACGAGATCGCGGACGTGGGCTTCGACTACGGCATGACCGAGCGCGAGGTGGCCGACGCGGTCGTCGCGGGGCACGTCCTCGTCCGTGAGCGCACGGTGAACCTGAGCGCCGGGGGTCTGGAGGATGACCCTCCCTCTGCGCCCAGTGCCGCCCCGGCATGCGCCGCCGCCGAAGGGGGTTGCGGCGATGCGGACGCCGGCCACGACGCCGTTCACGCCGGGAGCCGGCTCGCCGACGAGCACGTTCCGCTGCAGCTCGACGCCGTCCCCGACCGGCCGAAGCCGCTCCTCGAGATCGGTCCCCCGTTTCTCGGCACCGGGCGCATCGGCCCCGGCTTCAGGTTGCCGGGCGGCGCGGTGTGGCGCCCGTCGTTCGTGCTGTTCGGCGGGCTGCGCAGCGGCGTGAGCGCGATCGGCGACGGCGCCGCGGGCGGCAGCGAGTGGGCGAACCGCATCGATCTGTTCGGCAACCTCGCGCTCACCGGCAGCGAGCGGTTCGTGTTCGGGCTGCGCCCCGCCGACCGGACCGATGCGGCCGGCCTGCGCCGGTTCAGCGGATACGCCGGGGCGGGGACCGGCGCGGCCGGCTTCAGCCGGCAGCTGAACCTCGACTGGGACACGGTGACCCACCTGTTCTTCGAGGGCGATTTCGGCGAGCTGTTTCCCGACCTCGATCCCGATGACCGGCGGGGTCTGGACCTCGGCCTGTCCGTGGGCCGCCAGCCCATCGAGTTTCAGGACGGCCTGCTCGTCGACGACTTCATGGACGCGGTCGGCGTGACCCGGAACAGCCTGCGTCCGGGCGGCGCCGTCAACCTGCGGATCACCGGGTTGTACGGCTGGAATCAGATCAACCGCCACACGCCGGCGCTCTTGCGCGGTGCGGTCGGATCGCCGGGTCTCGCCTTCGGCAACCTGGAGGGAGAGGGGACCCGTCTCGTCGGCGCGTTCACGGAGATCGACTGGCGTTCGACGACCGCCGCCTTCGACGCCATCTACGTCCGCGGGGGCGAATTCGAGAGCGCAGTGGGACGCGTGCGGGCTCGAGACGGCGTGTACGCCGGGGTCAGCTTGGCCGGCCGCCCCGGGAGCGGCGCCTTCAATGCGGCCGCGCGCCTCCTCATGTCGACCCCGGTCGGGGGCGAGCCCGGCGCGGCCGGGCCGCTCGGCATCGGCGACCCGGCGGGCCGCGGCGCGCTGGTGTTCTCGGAGCTTTCGTGGACGCCGCACCACACCGACAACTACGTCTACGTCAACGGCTTCTACGCCGGTGGCGACTACCGTGCGGCGGCGCTCGACCCGACCATTCCCGGACCGCTGGCGCGCGCCGGCATCCTGTTCGCGGGTCCGGGCCTGGGCAGCGCGCCGGGTGCGCTGTCGTCGATGGCCGGCGACGTCGCCGGCGGGGCCGTCGGGCACCAGATCTTCTCCGCCGACCGTCGCCGGCAGCTGCTGTTGGAAGCGGCGGCGCGCCGTTCGACGGCGGCGTGCGCGAGCGTCCTCGCGGGCTGCGAGCCGCATGCGTTCGCCGGGGGAGTCCGCTACCAGGTGGCGGTGGGGCGGCGGAACGTCCTGGTGTTCGACGCCTTCGCGGCTCGCCATCTCGCGCGGGGCGGCCTGAGCCGGCAGGAAGGCCGGGGCCGGTTCCGCATCGGCGGACGCGCCGAGATTCAGGTGCTCTTCTAGTGGGTGTCACTTGAACAGGCTCACGCTCGACCTGCGAGGCGTTTCGGCGGTTCGGGCCGGAATGGCGGTCACCGGCCCGTTCGGCCACACACGAGCAGATGCAGAGTCGTTTCCGCGACATGCCTCTGGCCTGAGGGGGACGGCGGTGCGTCGACTGATGGCGGTGTTGGTCCGGTTCGCCGCCAGCTGCGTGGCGTGCGTTCTGTGGTGTCCGGCGGTGCTGTCGGCGGGGCCGGAGCCTCCACGCGAGCCGTCCGCCGGTCACGGCGGCCCGTCGATCCGCGCGTCGCTGGCGGACGCGGCCGAGAGGGTCGTGCTGCCCGGACGTTGCCGCGAGTGCCACGCCGCCGCGTTCGACGTGTGGGAGGCGACGGAGCACGCCGCCGGGTTCGAGTCGTTGCATCGCAGCCGGCGCGCCAAGGAGATCGCCGGCCGGCTCGACCTTCGGCTGATCCGGCGCGCCGCCGGCGACGAGGCGCCGGCCTGTCTGAGCTGCCACTACACGCCGGTGGTGCGGCGGGGCCGGCTGCGGGCCGGGGCCGGCGTCAGCTGCGAGTCGTGTCACGGCCCGGCGCGGGAATGGGTCTCCCTGCATGGCGGCTACGGGGTGCCCGAGGCGGACTTCCAGAGAGCGGCGAAGCTGGAGACCGCCACCCACCGCGCGAAGCGCATCGCCGACAGCACCGCCGCCGGCATGCGGCGGTCCTCCCACATGGTCGAGCTGGCCGCGACCTGCTTCGGGTGCCACATCGTGGCCAACGAGGAGATCGTCAATCGCGGCGGACACTCGACCGGCGGCGACTTCGAGCTCGTGGCCTCGAGCGGGCTCATTCGCCACAACTTCCTCGAGTCGTACAGGACGGGCGACGGCCGAACGAACGCCGAACGGCCGCGCGCGTGGAAACGCGTCATGTACGTCGTCGGCCGCGCCCTCGCGGTCGAGCACGCCTTGCGCGGCGTCGCGGCCGCCACCGAGGACGACCTCTACTTTGCGGCGATGCGCGACCGGGCGCGCGCCGCCGTCGACGAGTTGCTGGCCGTCGACGAGCACGTCGAGATTCCCGAGGTCCGAACCGTAGTCGCCATGGCGGAGTCGGTGGAGCTGACGCCCGGCAACCCCGGGCTGCTCGCGGCCGCCGACGCGGTGCGGACCGCGGCGAAGGCGTTCGCCGCGGACGCCGACGGCGACGCGCTGGCGCCGCTGGATCCGCTCTGGGATCCGGCCCTGGAAGAGGCCGCCCCGCCGCCGCGCCGTCTGACCCACGCGGCCCCGGATGCCGATTCCATCGTCGTCGGAGACGCGTCGCCGGCGGGCAGCGCCTTCCCGGACGACCTGCCCGATCGTGAGTCTCCGAGCCCGCCGGCGGCGGCGGCGGACCCCTCCGGCGCGGCCGCGAATCGGGCCGGAACGGCCGGGCCGCCGCCGCCGGACCGCGTGCGCCCGCCGGGGGGCGCGCCTTCGCCGGTACCGGTGGCCCCGCTCGCCCGGCCCCCCTGGCGGGACCCGCCGGCTCACGACTTCGTGGGCGTTCCCTGCGGCGGGTGCCACAACGCCCAGCAGAAATGGTGGCGCGGCAACCCGCACTCCCGGGCGGCCGCACGGTTGCGGAACCGCGACCCTCGAGCCGTGGACATCGCGCGTGCCTACGGCGTTTCCGCGGACGACATGGCGCGGGGCACCCAGACCTGCATGTGGTGTCACGGGACCATCACGTCCAGGCCGTCACGCAGGGTGCGCGCCGGCGTAGGCTGCCAGCGGTGCCACGGGGCGGGCGCCGACTACCGCGATTCGCACGAGACGGCGAGCTACCGCGAGTCGGTCGCACTCGGGCTGACCGACCTGCGCGATCCGACCGTGCAGGCGGCGACCTGCGCGGGGTGTCACTTCATCACCGACCCGGGGTTGATCGACGCCGGCCATCCGGCCGGCGCCGACTTCGACATTCTCTCGCGGAGGGCCGCGCTCGTTCATTGGGGCGAGGCGTTCGACCGCGGGCCGGCCTCGGTCGATCCGGCGGCGTTGACCGTCGCGCATGCGCGCGTCGTCGCCGCGCGCGGCCCGGTTCCGGCCCGCGCCACCGCCGCCCCTCCGCCGCTGCGCGACGCGGCACGGGCCGGGCGCGCGGCAGCGGTGGGGGAGGTCGGCGGCGCGCCCGACGGCGGTCCCGAGCCGCGATCCCAGCCGCAGGGCCCCGAGCCCCCGTCGCCTCGAGAGCGCGCGGCGTCGTCGCCGCGCGCGACGGGTGGTGCGGGGCTCGCGAATACGCTAGACACCCTGCGGCGACACCTCGACGCGCTCTATCGCGCGCTCGGCGTGCCACGGGAGAACGGGGAGTCCGGGCCGTAGAAGGCGACGCCTTGGTGGGGGTGGGAGAACTGCCTCCTGCGGGACGTGCCGACTCCCCCGAGGGGTCGGTTGGGCGGCAATCCGAGCCGCAGGTTCGGGTCAGGCGCATCCGGGCGGACACACCGATCAAGATGGTCCTCGCTGTCGCCGTCGCCGTGGTCACTACCGTCGTCGCCGCCCTCGCGGTGGTCGTCGACATATTCCGCGAGGGTTCCGACCCGGCATCCCGGTGGAGGCCGGTCGTCTGGATCGCGCCCGGGGTCGGCTGCCTGGTCGCACTCGCCCTGTCGATCGAAGCGGGCCCGGGAGCGGGCGACCTGTGGGAGACCGGCAGGCTGTCGTCGGCCCACGCCATGCTGGACGACACCTGCGAGGCCTGCCACGACACGAGCGAGACCGTCAGCGCGGAAAAGTGCTCGTCCTGCCACGAGCGGTTCACCGGTACCGCGGGAGGGTACGGTTTCAACGCCCACTACGTCCATGTCTCAGGCGACCGGACGCGCGCGTTCGAGCGCGAGCACGAAGCGGGTTGCGCGGCGTGTCACGTCGAGCACCAGGGCCGCGGCACGAATCTCCGGGCGACCCTCTCCGATCGACAGTGCGCGAGCTGCCACGCGGTCGGCGATCTCTACGCCCATCCGGAGTTCGACTTCGCGGCGCAGGCGATTCCCGACGACGCCGGGCTGGCGTTCACGCACATCAGGCACGTCGACTTCGTGCTCGACGATCGCGGCGTCGACGACCCGGAGCAGGCCTGCCTCGCGTGTCATGCGCCCGGGCCGGAGGGCCGCGGGTTCCGGCCCGTCGCGTTCGACGCCGCGTGCGGCGGGTGCCATCTGACCGGCGACGTCGAGTCGGCGGAGCTGCCGGTCCAGCCGCGGGGCGTGCCGCTCCTGGGGAGCGCCGGGGAGGGCGCGGCCCTGACCCTCGGGGTCGAGAGGGTCGAGACCGTGCGCACGCGGCTCGCGCCCGGCGAGCAGTGGGCGCGTCACACGAGCGCCGCGCGGTTCGACGTGGACGACGGGCTGGTGGTCAAGACCGGCGTGGAGCACGCCGACCCGTGGATACTCCACAACCTGCGCCGCCTGCGGCGCGCGCTGTACCCGTCGGGAGGGCTCGCCGACCTGCTGACGGCCTCGGCGGACATTGCGCCGGCCGACGGGCGGATGCTGTACGACGAGGCCATGACGACGCTGCGCGGCCACGCCGACGAGCTTCGGGGTCGCGACGACGCCCGGGTGCGCGCCACGCTGCTGGAGTTCGACCTGATGATGGAGGCGCTCGAACGCCGGATCGGCGACAGGGACACGGTGCACGACGACACGCCGTTCGCCCTCGGCATGCCCGATGCGCGCCTGACCGATGCCCAGATCGATGACGCCAACGCCTTCGCCGCACGAGTGGCCGAGCCGTGCCTGCAGTGCCACACGGTCGAGCGCGCCACCATCCGCCGGGTGCAGCGGACCCAGTCGGTGCTGCGCCGGGCGCGGTTCGACCACCGCCCGCACGTCTTGCTGGTGGGTTGCCTGGACTGCCATACCCGCATTCCGGTCGCCGACCATGTCGGGGGCAACGGGCCGGTCGCCGCGGAGCTCGACAACGCGGCCATTCAGAACGTTCCCGCGATCGAGAAGTGCCGCCAGTGCCACACGCCCGACCTGTCGTTCGACAGGTGCGTGACGTGCCACGACTTTCATCCCGGCGCATGGTAGTGCCGCCAGTGCCACACGCCCGACGTGTCGTTCGACGGGTGCGTGACGCGTGCCACGATTTTCATCCCGGCGCATGGTAGTGCCGCCAGTGCCACACGCCCGACGTGTCGTTCGACGGGTGCGTGACGTGCCACGACTTTCATCCGCACGCATGGTGACGTCGGGTCCCGCCGCGGTTCCGGCCGCGTGACGAGGGCGTTAGAATGCTCCGTCACCTCACCGTCGGCCCGTACCGTCGACCTGGAGCGCACCCATGGGTCACCCAATCGCTTCCGTCACCCTCCCTCGGCCTGTCGCCTGCGTGCTGCTGGCCGTTCTCTGCGTCGCCGGGGCGGGCGTCCCGGCGTTCGGCCAGCCCCCGGGCGAGGCGACGGTGCTCCGCGCGGCGCGCATCCTCGACGGGCGCGGCGAGGTGCTGGAGGACCGCGACCTGGTCGTGCGCGACGGGCGCATCGCCGAGATCGTCCCTCGCGCCGCCGGTGCCGGGGACCGGGTCTACGACCTCACCGCCCTGACGGTGCTGCCCGGCTACATCGACACCCACGTGCACATCGGGAACCACTTCGACGACGATGGCCGGGTGCACCGGGACGAGAACGACGCCAGCGCCGCCCACCTGACCCTGCACGGGGCCGAGAACGCGTACCGCACGCTGATGAACGGCATCACCACCATGCAGAGCCTGGGCGCGCCCGAGGACGCCGAGCTCCGCGCGTGGATCGACCGCGGCGAGGTGCCCGGGCCGCGGCTCCTGTCGTCGCTCGGGGCGGTGCGCGCCGACACCGGCTCCCCCGACGAGATTCGGGCCTGGGTGCGCGACCGGGCCGCGGCGGGGGCCGATGTGGTCAAGGTCTTCGCGTCGACGAGCATCCGTTTGGGCGGCGTGACGAACTTGTCGGCGGCCCAGCTCGAGGCCGCCTGCGGCGAGGCGCGCTCGCAGGGGCTGAAGGCGGTCGTCCACCTGCATCGGTCCGACGCGCTGCGGCTCGCCGCCGACGCCGGGTGCGACCAGGTCGAGCACGGCTGGCTGCTCGAGCCGGCCGACCTCGACGTGTTCGTCGAGAGCGGCATGTACCTCGGCAACCAGATCGACCTGCTCTTCCGCAACTACGAGGAGCGCGGCGACCGCTTCGCGGGCGTGGGCGGTTACACGATGGAGGGGTTCGCGAACCTCCAGGCGGCCCGTCCGGGCGCCCTCGCGGTGTTCCGGCAGGCGGTGGCCACGCCGGGCGTGCGCATCGTCTACAGCACCGACGCCAACGCCGGCAGCCACGGCGCGAACACCGACGAGCTGGTGGCCTACGTCGAGCAGGGCGGTCAGGCCCCGATGGACGCGGTGGTCTCGGCCACCTCTCTCGCGGCCGAGTCGCTGGGCCTCGACGACCGGATCGGCGCCATCGCGGCCGGCTACGAGGCCGACGTCATCGCGCTCGACGGCGACCCCCTCGCCGACCCCGCCGCGCTGGGCCGCGTCGTCTTCGTCATGCGCGGGGGACGGGTCTACCGGAACGACCCGCCGCGGGCCCCTGATCGCTGAGGACTCCAGCTAGTTCTGGTCGTGGCTTGCCGGCGTAGCCGGCGCCGGACACTGTCCAGACTTCACCGCGCGTCATTCCGCTCCGCGGTCCGAAATCGCGTCGATGAACGCTTGATCTTCGCGTTCACGCACGCTGTGGGCCACGGCGCGGGATTGGCGGTGAGCCTCGGCGCGGAAGTCCGCCGTTCTGGTGTCGGGCACCCAGAACTGGACCGGTCTGAACCCCCGGGCGCGCATTCGTTCGCGATAAGCTCGCGCCTTGTTGATCGAGCCGGCGTTCCCTAGCGTTTCTGGTGGCGTGGCAACTGCTCCTGGGTTACATGTAACCTAACCGAACGGCTGCCGCGATGCAAGCGCGAGGGCGGCGAGCTCGCTCCCGCACGCAGGGCGACGGGACGTTAGAATGCTCCGTCATCCCCGACGTCGTCACGCACGGTCGACTCCACGCCGGGCGTGCGCATCGTCTACAGCTGGACGCCCCGCGGCCTCCGGGCCCTCGCCTGATCCCCCATGGGGAGGGGGCGGTGATGCGGTAAGCTACGGGTCCGGTCGATTCTCGAGCAAAGGAGTTGCTGGTGCGCGCCAACAGTGTCCGTGACGGAGCCCGACTTGTGTTCCGCCTGTCGTCGATGTTCGTCCTCGTCGCCCTGCTCGCGGTCCCCGCCGCGCAGGCCCAGGTGCCCGTTGGGAAGCCGGACGACGTGGGGCTGTCCGCGAAGCGCCTGGAGCGGATCGGCGAGATGATCCAGCGCGCCGTCGACGCGAAACAGATTACGGGGGCCGTCACCGTCGTCGCGCGGCGCGGGCACGTCGCGCACTTCGAGGCGCACGGGCTGATGGACCTCGAGGCGAACGCCCCGATGCGGAAGGACACCATCTTCCCCATCGCCTCGATGACGAAGCCGGTGACCGGCGTCGCGATCATGATGCTGGTGGAAGAGGGGAAGGTCCGGCTGTCCGACCCGGTGTCCCGCTTCATTCCGGAGTTCCGCGACACGAAGGTCGCGATGCCGCGAACCGACGCCGGGGGCGGGGACGGCGCCATCTACACCGTGCCGGCGGACCGCGAGGTCACGGTGCATGACCTGATCACCCACACGTCGGGCTTGGTCAGCGGCGGCGCGGGGAGCGCGGCGGCGGGGAGGATCGCGCCGCGCAGGTTGACCGACACCGTCGCGGACTGGACAGCCGCGCTCGGTGCGGCCCCTCTCGATTTCCAGCCGGGCACCCGGTGGGCGTACAGCGGCCTGGCCGGCATCGACACGCTCGGGCGCATCGTCGAGGTCGCCTCGGGGTTGACGTTCGACGAGTTCCTGCGTCAGCGGATCTTCGAGCCCCTGGGGATGAAGGACACCGCCTTCAACGTGCCCGACGACCGGAAGTCGCGCGTCGTGACCCTCTACGGGCGTACCCCCGACGGACTCGAGCGCCGCCCCGTGCCGGAGTGGGTGGCCACGACGACGATGCACGGGGGCGGCGGCGGTCTCTGGTCGACGGCCGGGGACTACCTGCAGTTCGCCCAGATGCTCGTCAACCGCGGCGAGCTGAACGGCACCCGGCTGCTGGGTCCGCGGACCGTCGACCTGATGGGGTCGAACCACGTCGGCGACCTCTACGAGAAGGCGGGGCGCACCGGCGGGGCGCCCGGGAAGGGCTTCGGGCTCACCGTCGACGTCGTGCTCGACAACGCCACCGCCCGCGGCGACCACCGGTCGACCGGCAGCTTCGGCTGGAGCGGCGCCTTCGGGACCACCTACTGGGTCGATCCCAAGGAGGAGATGACCGCGATCCTGATGGTGCAGACGCCGGGCGGCCCGCTCCGGGCGGATTTCCAGAACGCCGTGATGCAGGCGATCGTCGATTAGGCGCTTGCCCCGCAGGAGTCTCGCGCCGGCGAACCCGGGAAGGGTCGCGCCGGTGCGATCGGGAAGGAGGGAACAACCGATGACCAGATTCGCAACCCGCTCCGCCCTCGCGGTCGCCCTCTCGCTCGCGACGGCGATGGGCGCGGCGGCGCAGGACAACTACGAGACGACCGAGATCGCGGACGGCGTCTACCAGTACCGCTGGATCGGTCACAACGCCATGTTCGTGACCACGAACGACGGCGTCGTGGTCTTCGACACCATCGGCGTCGACGCGGCCCGGCAGCTTGCGGCCGAGATCCAGCGCACCGCGCCGGGCTCGCCCCTCATCGCCATCGTCTACAGCCACAGCGACGCCGACCACGCGACCGGCGCCGGCGCCCTCATGGAGGCGATGGGACAGACCGGCGTTCCCATCATCGCCCACGAGCTCGCGGTGGCGCCCATCGAGGCGCGCGGCAGCGCCGACCAGCCGGCGCCGACCGTCACGTTCGCCGACACGCTCCGCTTCCAGCTGGGCGGGCGGTGGATCGAGCTCCACTACCTCGGGCCGAGCCACACCGACAACATCGCGGTGCCGTTCATCCCCGACGCCGGCGTCGCCTTCGCGGTCGACTTCGCCTCGAACGACCGGGCGGGGTTCCGCGACCTGGCGACCTGGTACTTCCCCGAGTTCTTCGACGCGCTGGCGGGCCTGCTCGGCATCCCGTTCGAGACCATCGTCTTCGGCCACGGGCCGGCGGGGGACCGGGCCTCGATCCAGCGGCAGATCGCCTACTACGACGACCTGACGACGGCGGTCCGGGACGCCGTCGAAACCGGACTCAGCGAGGACGAGGCCGCCGAGAGCGTCCGTCTAGACGCGTACTCGGGGTGGGGCAACTACGAGCAGTGGTTCCCGCTCAACGTCCGCGGCGTGTACCGCTGGCTGGCCGCCGACGGCGGGCGCTGAGGACAGCGCATCTCCGCAGGCACCGGCGAGCTTGTTCGGTCAGTACCGGAACAGATACTGGATCTTGGTTGATGGTGCGGGTCGACCCCGACAAGGTAGTACCGCTCATGGACGAGGCGGCGTCGGGGGGCTACCTGGCCGAGCGCCAGTGACGACCCGGTCTTCCGGTCCGGGGAGGGCGAGCGCTGAGCCGCCACAGGCTCCCGGCCGCTACCGGACGCGGCGGTAGCTCTCGTCGAGACCCGGCGCATACCGGGGCGGGCTGCCGTACGGCTCGCCCCGGAGGAACTCGATGGAACGCGCCTGCGTGAGGCCGTCCAGCCGAGCCGTCGCGCGCGTGAACGCCTCGAAGTCGGGCCCGTTGCCGCCCATCCCGACCGCGTCGTCGCGCACCGCGAGGAAGTGCTCGAAGCTGGCGTAGCGGGCCAGGTAGTACACCTCGTCGTAGTCCTCGCTCTCGACCCGCGTCGCCGTTCGGCAGGTAGGCGACCCGCCACAGGCCCACCGGCCGCACGCCGATCTTTTCCACGTAGGGCCAGACCCCGTCACGTGCGAGGGCGTGGAGCTCCTCGAAGGCGCCCTTCCTGATTCGGGAGTACTCGAGAGCGAGGATGCCGTCCCCGGGCCGTGCCCGCCCCAGCCGGACGGGGCGGGGCGCGGAGGAAGCCGGATCGGGGCTGCCGTCGACCCGCTCGTACCGTTCGACGAGCCCCGGCATGTAGATCGGCCGGGTCTCGGCCAGGTAGCCCTGCAGGAAGACGCCCCCGCGGGATCCCCGCGCGTACTGCCGGCGGGTCCGCAGCCCTTCTCCCGAGGCGTCTCTCAGGCCGCCGTCGCCGCCGAGCCGGCCGGCGCCGCCGGTGTCGCCGGCCGCGGCGCCGCCGCGGGTGGCCTGCCAGTGCTCGTAGCTGGCGTAACGCGCGAAGCGCAGCGCCTCGTCCCGGCCGGGCGTGGCATCCGCTTCCACCGGATAGACGATCTCGAAGTCACCGAGTATGCGCGCGCCCAGCCTCTCGAACCAGGGCCACACCCCCGACCGGCTGGCCTCGAGCCAGGCTTCGTAGCTGCCCGCCTCGAGATAGGCGTGCCGCATCATGACGACTTCCTGCTGCCCCACTCGCGGCACGTCGTTCCGGACCGGCGTGGGCGGCTGGGCCCCCGGCGCCGGGCAGAACGCGAGCACCGACAGGCCGACCGCCGCGAAGCTGCCGGCTCTTGCGCGACCACTCTTCATGATTCCTGCTCCTCGTGCGGGTGCGGCGCTCCCCTATCGATCCGCCGCCCAGCGCACGAAGGACGGCCCCTCGATGCCGCGCGCCTCGCCGCCGTGCTCGGGGTAGACCGACGCCACGTAGATGTCGCCGTTGGGCGCCATCGCCATCTGGTGGACGTAGACGTTGGCGCTGGGAATGCGGAAGAGCTCGTCGTCGGTCTCGGCGTCGACGACCACGAGGTCCTGCCGCCCCCGCTCGGCCCCGGTCACCCCGGCGTAGATCCGGTCGCCGTAGGCCGCGACGCTCAACGGGAGCCCGGGCTCGGACACCCCGTCCCAGGGCCCCACGTACTCCCCCTCCCGGGTGAACACCTCGAAACGGCTTACGCAGCCGGGGATGGGCTCGAGGCGCTCGGGCGCAATCTGGCCCGGCGCCGTCACGTACGGGTGCAGGGCGGTGCCGCACACGTTGCCGACGATGAGCCGGCCGGCCGGGTCGAGGGCGATGGCGTGCGGAAGGGCCAGCTGGCCGGGGCAGGCGCCGAGCCCGCCGACCTCCTTCAGGTAGTTGCCGTCTTCGTCGAACCAGACCAGCCGCGAGTTCCAGTAGCCGTCCGAGACCACGACGCGGCCGTCGGGCAGGAAAGCGACCCCGGTGGGCCCGTTGAAGTGGCCCTCGTCGTCGCCGAACACGCCGTACTCGCCCAGTGTCAGCACGGCGTCGCCGTCGGGCGTGAGCTTCACGACCTGGTGGCCTTCCCGGTCGACGACCCAGACGAACCCCTGGGGATCGACGTACATCGAGTGCGGTCCGATGAACTCCCGTTCGTCGCCGAACGTGCCCAGGAACCGGCCCGAGCTGTCCCACTTCGCGACCGTGCCCCGGCCCTTGTAGCGGCTCATCGCCAGCGGGTGCCCGGCCCAGTGGTCGATGTCGCGGGAGATCGTGTAGACGATGCCGTCGCCCCCCACCGCGATGCCGGTGCCCATCTCGAACACCATGTCGCCGGGGTACCGCGGCCAGCCCTCGTCGAGCGCATAGGCGTCCTGGGCCGCCGCGATCGACGGCCCGCCCCACGCCGCTCCGATGACCACCGCGGCGACGAGCGCCGCCCGCCTCGATCGAAGTCGCATCATGACCGCCTCCCGGGCCGCTGGTCAAAGACCTCGGACCGCACTCGTCCATGGATTGATGAGGGCAGATTTCCATGTCCATGGCCGCGCCCCTCGCTCGGGCCAGGAATCTCAACCTACATCCTGATTGCGATGCAATCAAGGTGCGAACGCCAGCCGCGCTCTCCACACCCGATTCGCGACCCGAGCGCCCTGTCGTGTCTACTCCGCTACTTCGCCAGCGACGCCGTCCCGTCGAGCGTGCCCTGGCCGGCGGCGGGCGGAAAGCCCTCCCCGCGCAGCTCGGCCATCGTCATCGCGTTGGCGCGATCGAGGGCGGCCGCGAACGCGCGCGTGCTGCGCTCGAGGCCGCTGGCCGGCACCAGCTCGGGGGCGTCGAGCGAGGTGTGGTAGATGACGTGGTCGATGATGTGGAACGACGGCGCGTAGTTCCCGTTCTTCGGGCCGTTCTCCAGCGCGTACACCGACACCCCGAACTCGCGCAGCGTGTCGAAGATCATCTGCTCGAACGCGGCGCTGCCGAGCGCGTTCCAGCGAAACGCACCGACGGCGTTGGTCGGGGTCAGGGCGTCGTTGTACATGTAGAGCAGCGTCTGCGCCGGATGCTCCATGGTCAGCTTCACCGCCACCCGATCCCAGGGCCAGGTGGCGTCGATGCCGACGCCGTCGCGGCCGCGCGCGACCTCCCCGTGGTGGTGATCGGGGAACTGGATGAACTTCATGGTGCGCGGCCGATCGCGCCGGGGCCGCGCGGCGAAGAAGCGCGCCAGCTCGAGCGCGCTCGCCATTCCCGCCGCGTTGTCGGTCGCCGCCTGGAAGTACCCGTCGGTGTGCGACATGACGACGATCTGCTCGTCGGACACGCCCGGCAGCGTGGCCACGGTGTACTCGGTCGCGATGTCCCGCGGCTCGTCCGCTTCCAGCCGGAACGAGAGCTCGACCGTCTCGCCCGCGGCCAGCCGGTCTCTGAGGGCGAACCCCTCGTCCATGCTCAGGGTGAAGTGCGGCACCTCGCCCAGGCCGCCCTCGGGCTGGAACTGCCCGTTGCCGGGCACCCCCATCACGTTCACCACCATCGCCGCGCCCCGGTCGACGGCCTGGGCGTTGGCGTCGAAGAGCCCGGCGCGGCCGCTGGCCGAGTGGCTGCGCCCGCCGGGGACGAAGACGCTGTAGATGATGACCGCCTTGCCCTCGACGTCGCGGCCGAGGAAATCGGCCCCCGAGCCGACGCCGACCCACACCGCCTCCGCCGTCACGCCCCGAGGTCCGGTGGTCTTTGTGCGGGCCACCGGGAACGCGGTGGTCAGGGCGGTCGTCGAGCCGTCGTCCGACCGGTAGCTCGCGGCCCAGTCCGTCGCGCGCCAGTCGGAGGGCAGCACGTAGGGGACGTGCTCGACCGTCAGCCCGAGGGCCTCGAAGCCGCGCGTCATGTAGGCCATGCCCTCGCGGTCGGCAGAGGTGCCGGGCAGCCGTCCCCACCACTTGTGCCCGGCATCGCGATAGCGAAGGGCGATCTGCGCGAGCTCGACGACGTGCCGCTTCATCCGGGCGCCGTCGATGCTCGCGTACTGCCGTTGCTCCGGCGTGAGGGGCCACACCGGGTACTGGTCGTCGTCGAAGATCAGCCGGTCGCGGTCTCGGGGCAAGCCCGAGCCGTAGGTCTTGTCCACGCGGGGGCCGAGGTCCATCTGCGCGGACGACGGCGCGGCGGTCGTGAGCACCGCGGCTGCCGCCAGCCACCCCAACATCGCGCTGCGCCGGCCCGGACGCGTCGAACGGGCGGATCCTGCGGTCATGCGGCCCTCCTCATGGGATGCACTGGTTAACGTCCTGGAGGTGAGTTTCCCATGACGAACCTGCCTCGGCATCCGCCCTTGACTCCAGCGGCTCTATATGGACTATACATACATGAAGAGCGCCGAGATCATCAAGCGCCTCCGGCGCGACGGCTGGCGGCTCCACAGCACGAAGGGCAGCCACCACCACTACGTGCATGACGCGAAGCCGGGCCGCGTGACCGTGGTGCATCCCCGCGAAGCGATCCGCATCGGCACGCTGAGGCGGATCTTCGAGCAGGCCGGCTGGGCTTGGAGGGACCGATGAGATATTTCGTGGAGCTCGACGGCAGCGAGCCGGGAGTCGGCTACGACGTGACCGTACCGGACCTGCCGGGCTGCACCTCCGCGGGCGACGACCTCGACGAAGCCCTCCGCAACGCCAAGGAGGCGATCGCGTTGCATCTCGAGGCGATGATCGCCGACGGCGAGCCCGTGCCGGCCCGGACCAGCGAGCCCGCGGCGCCGAGCGTGCCCGGCGCCCTGATCGGTTTCGTCGAGGTGGACTTGCACACGCCGAGTCCGTCGAACCGGGCGACCCGCCTGAGCGTCACGATCCCGGAGCATGCCCTCGCGCTGATCGACTTCGCCGCGAAGCGCGCCGGCACGTCGCGATCGGAGTTCCTGACCCGCTCCGCGCTGACCTGTATCGAGCAAGACGCGCACCGCAACGCATGACCGCTCACGGCCCGGAAAGGCGCCGCCGCGCGGCTCCGGCCGGCCTGCTGGCCCGCGGCGGTCACCGCCGAGAGCTCAGTGCTGCGAGGCATGAGCGGCAGCTCCCTTCAACACATCGGGCTGGGCCAGGGTCTCGGCCAGCCACCGGGCGACCTGGCGCAGCTCGCCGCCGGCGCGACCGCGGGGCGGATACTCGCTCAGGGTCAGGCCCAGAGCGTTCGCGTCGCCCCACGCGGCGCGGTGGGGTGTGGGCTGTTTCGGTTCGACGTGGTTCGCGCCCGATTGCACCCGATCAGCTGGCGGAGTTCGACGAGCTGACCGCGGAGGCGCTGAACAACCCGGTCCCAGTGCAGAAAGCCGCACAGTAGGGCCGGAAGGCGTCGTCGTCGGCCAGTCCGTCGTCGCCCTCGAAGGGCTCCAGCCGCACACCGCCCTGCGGCACGGGCGGACGTCCGCGCCGGGGCAGCCCTGGAGTCCGCCCCGGACGCGCGGTAAGCTTGCCCGACGATTCCGGCGGCGCGGGGGCGGGTGCTCCAGGGACTCGGGAGAGGTTCCGGGAAGTTTCTCCAGCGCGTCCGACAGGCTGTCGTTTGTGGGGAGAGAAACACGAGTGCCAGAGAAGACGCGCATACACATTCCGACGGGGAACTTGGACAACGAGATCCGCGCCCTCCCCGTTCCGCAATTCCGCGTTCCCCAAGAGCTGAAGTGGTCCAGGCGGACCGCGCTCCCTAACGCGACGCCTGCCGGTGTCGACCTGAGCGCGGAACGCAGCCGGCAGCTGAACGATTTCGTCGCGGCTCACACCTCCGCGCCTGAGTATCACGTAGCTCTCCTGAAGCGTGAGGACGTCGATTCACACAGTCTTTCGTTGGCCGGATCCGGAACGCTGATCCAGGTCGAACAACACGTCGCCATTCTCTCGGCGTCGCACGTTTTCGCCGAGAAGGGTCTTGAGGGAGACCGATTCGGCGGAGCCGTATACGCGATGTTCTCCAACCGGCAAAGCCGCGATAACCGTGGCAGGTCGATGCCGACCGACGCCCTGTTCCTCTCTGGCGGCTTCGGGCCGCTACCGAACAGGGAACCCTCCGTCGAGGGACTCCCCGATCTCGCGGTCTTCGTCCTGAACGACCCGGCGATGGTGGAGAAGTACAAGCCCCGGGCGTTCCCCTTCGACGAACCTCATTGTTGCGTGGACGCCGACGATCTTCTTCAGGGGACGTGGCTGATCACCGGAGCGCGTGGAGAGCTGTCGGGTCCCGGACGTGTCTACAACGAGGTGGACAGAGCTGGGTTCGTTGACAGGGTCTACGAACGCAAGGGGATGAGCTTCCTCTCAACGTTCGTAGACCCTGTCGGAGAGTCGAGGAAGCACAGGAGGAACTGGGGTGGAACCAGCGGTGGTGGCTGCTGGAACCAGCGGTCAACTGCCGTCGGATTCGACAAGCTGAGACATCACGCTCCGCTGGAACGCGAAGATCTCGGCATGTTGCGGTTGGCCGGCGTACCGTTCTTCCACTCGGCCGAAGCGCCGCAGGGGCGGCCCGACTCGTTGAATCGGTTCGAGGGAGAGCTGATTTGCCATCACCTGACCCCCCAAGTCGTGCAGGGCATCAGGGCCGGCGTCCTCGCGCAGGCCGACGATGCGTACCGGCACTTCGCAGCCGGTGCAGCCGCCCCAACACTGGACTGAGCCCCCTGACCCGGCTGAGCGTCCAGATGGCGCGGGCCGACGCTGCCCTTGACGAACCGCACGCCCTTGACCTCGCCGTCCTGGTTCGTCTTCCCGCGGCGGCGGATCGTGACGAGTACGCCGTCCCCGTGGGCGTCGGCCCAGCGGCGGACGCTCACCTCCCCTCCGCCGCATCTCCCCGCCATGAAGAGGAGCCCGGCGATCACGCTCGGTCGCTATCCGCGCCTCGACCAGCACCAACCACAGCGGCAGGGTCCGAGGCGACCGCACCCGCACTCGACCGACCAAGAGCATCGGAGCTTCCGCGCCGTCCGCCCCGCCGGGGAGAGCCTCGTCGAAGCGCGGTCGAGTCACTGCCCGTGCCGAGGTCCGTCGCATCGGAGCGCCGCCGGGATTCCGCCCCTCGGGATCTGGTCACCCTCATCCCGACTGTCACCGGGGGTTGCGTTCAAAAATGCACGCAGCTATCCTTGACTGTCGGCGGTGCCGGCTGACACGATGCCCCATGAATGGCCGGCAGTTCATCGCGAGGGTCCGGAAATGGGCGAGGGGTCGGAATGTGGCGGTGCGCTTCGTGGCGTCGGAAGGATCGGGATCTCACGGAACGCTCTATGCGGGTGATCGCAAGACGACCGTCAAGGACCGGAAGAAGGACATCGGCAAGGGACTGCTCGCGAAGATGCTCGACGACCTTGGAATCGACGGGGACGATATCCATGTCTGGTGAGCAGAGCGAAGAGGACCGGACCGATGTCTGACACATACAACTATCCCGCCAAAGTCGAACGCGACGAGGACGGCCGCTACGTGGTCGTGTTTCCCGATTTTGGATGGGGCGCGACGGACGGTGTGACCCGGGATGAGGCGCTGGCGGAAGCCCGGGATCTGCTTCGTGAGTTGATCGCGGCGACGATGCGGGAGGGCAAGGACTTGCCCGAGCCTTCGCGCGCCACGAAGCGCCGGCCCCTCGTCGTGCCACCGGTGCCGATTGCGCTGAAGGCGGCCTTCTACGAGGCGTTCCGCGAAGCTGGTGTGTCGCAACGCCGCCTCGCCCGTGATCTCGACGTTGCCGAGAGCGAGGTCCGGCGGATGCTGAACCCGGACCATGCCACGAAGTCGGCAGCGATCGACCGCGCCTTGCGCCGCTTGGGCAAGCGGGTCAGCGTGACCGTTGGGGAGGCTGCGTGATGATCCGCGACCAGCTCGACGGGACATGCTCGAAGAAGTGCTGACGCTGCGCGAGGCGACTGGCTGGGGATTCGCGACCTGCGTCGGCCCGCCGCCGCACCGTGACGGGCTCGTCCCCGCGAGTCCATCGCCGGACGGGCGATGGCGGACTCACGGACTGCCCTCCGGCCGGGGGGCGAGCTACCGGTCAGCTGAGAAGCCGAGGTCCGAGATGAGCGTTCGTTCCCTTCCCGCGGCGTTCGGGCTGGCGGCCGGGATCCTCGCGGGCACGCTCGCAGCCCCGGCCGACGCGCAGCAGACGACCTCGACGTGGCGCGCGCCCCGGACCCCGTGGGGAGACCCCGACCTGCAGGGCACGTGGACCAACGTCACCGCGACACCGCTGGAGCGACCGCGGGATCTCGCCGGGAAGCCGGTGCTGACCGAGGAAGAGCGGGCCGAGCGGTTCCGGCAGTTCACCCTGGAGACCACCACCGACGCCGAGCCCCGCGCGGGCAGCGCGGGCTCTCACAACGAGTACTGGCGCGAGCGCGGCGTGCTGCTGCAGCGTACCTCGCTGCTCGTGGATCCTCCCGATGGGCGGCTCCCACCGCTGGCGCCGGAAGCACGGCAGGCGCGTTCCCGGCTGGCGGCGGCGCGGAGAACGAGCCCCGCCGATGGACCGGAGAGCCGCGACCTGTTCGAGCGGTGCGTGACCCGCGGGCTGCCCGGCACGATGATGGGCAACTTCTACAACCACAACTACGAGATCCTGCAGACGCCGGACCACGTCGTGATCGTCGCCGAGATGATCCACGATGCCCGGATCATCCCGCTCGACGGGCGGCCGCACGTGGACCCCCGGATCGGCCAGTGGCTGGGAGACTCGCGCGGGCGGTGGGAGGGCGACACGCTGGTGGTCGAGACCACCAACTTGCGCGCGGTGGATCAGTCCACGATCAGCCGGGGCCTCGGGGTCATCACCCTGGGCACGAGCGCGGCGGCCCGGGTCGTCGAGCGCTTCACCCGCCGCGGCCCCGAAGCGATCGACTACCAGGTCACGGTCGACGATCCCGCCATCTACACCGCGCCGTGGACGGCGGCGGTCCCGATGACGACCCGGCAGGGTCCGCTCTTCGAGTACGCCTGCCACGAGGGCAACCACGGCATGCCGGGCATCCTGGCCGGCCATCGCGCCGAGGAGCGCGCCGCCGCGGCGGCCAATCGCCCGTGACGTCGCGAGCTCCCGGAACCTCACGAGCATCATCCGCTCGGACTGCGGACCAGCCACGGCGTGGACCTGGAGTTGCCGCCGCGCGAGCCCGGGCGCGCGCCGCCATCCTCGAGTCGGCCCCGCGGCCATGACCGTGGCGGCCAGCCACGAACGTCGTGTCCGATCTGATGCGCAAGGCGCCAGACTCGCTGTCGTGGCGTGGGCCGCCGACCCCCCTGGAACCAATGGATGCAGCGGCGCAGGCGGGTCCTGACCCGTTTCGACGCGCGCCGCGGCGTGCGTGCTACGATTCGACGATGGCTTCCACGGCGCACGTCGCAGCCGACTTGCATGCGGAAACCTACCGCTGGAGCCGCGATGTCTACGACCGTGCGGTCGCGGCCGGCGTATTCGGCCCGGAAGACCGAATCGAGCTGATCGACGGAGAGCTGCTGACGACGCCACTGCAGGGCAGCCGACACGCGGCCATCGCGACCCGCGTCGGTGAGGCGCTCGCCCGCCCGCTTGGCCCTCACGGCCACGTGCGGACGCAGATGCCGCTGGCCGCCGGCGGCGATTCCGAGCCGGAGCCCGATCTGGCGGTGGTCCCCGGCGACGCGCTGGACTACCTCGACGCCCATCCGTCGGGGGCGCTCCTCGTGGTCGAGGTGTCGGCCGACTCGCTGCACCGCGATCGGACCGTCAAGCAACGCCTGTATGCGCGTTGCGGCATTTCCGAGTACTGGATCGTCTCCCTGTCGGACACTCGCCTCGAGGTCTACCGCCGTCCCGTGGGCGACGCGTACCGCGACGTCGTGTTCCTGCGTGCCGGCGAGACGGTTGCGCCGCTCGCCGCGCCGACCGGGGCCATTCCCGTGGCCGACCTGCTTCCTTGACCGCCTCGCCCGCCGAGCTCGCCGGCGGCGCCGCGAGGTGATTTGTCGACCGCGGCCCCGCTTGACCTCCCCGCAGCACCGCCTTAAGGTGTCCGAGACTCTGGCCGAACCCCGACCCGCTCCGGCGGGGACACGAGAAGGAAGAACGTGATGCGGATTCTCCTCGCGGTACTCGTCGCGGTCGTCGCGGCCGTCGGCATGTTCCCCCCCGAGGTCGGGCGGGCCCAGGACGCCGCCTACCGGCTCGTGGCCGACTGGCCGACCCTGCCCCCCGGGACCTTCTTCGGGCAGCAGCGCGGCTGGCCCGACCAGGCGGCCCGCGACGCCGCCGCGGCGGCCCGGCGGGCGGCCGGCGGGGGCGGCCGGGGCGGCGCGCGTCCGTCGGCGCCCCCCATCTACGGGCAGGGCATCTCGGGCATTGCCATCGACGGCGACGACCACATCTACGTCTTCAACCGCGGCGAGCAGACGGTGATGGTCTTCGACCGCGAGGGCGAGCTCGTGCGGGCCGGGGCCGAGCGCGACATGCACGGCGAGCCGGTGGCCGGCGGCTGGCTGCACTCGGGCGAGGTCGACTGGGACGGCAACGTGTGGGTGGTCGAGCGCATGAACCACCGCATCATCAAGTTCGACCCGACCCTCGACCGGGCGCTGATGCAGATCGGCGTGACGGGCGAGCCCGGCAACGACGCCACCCACCTGAACAGCCCGTCCGGCATCCTGTTCACCCGCGAGGGCAACATCGTCGTCACCGACGGCTACGGCAACAACCGGGTGGTTCTCTACGGGCCGGACGGCGCCTTCATCAAGCAGATCGCCCGGGGACGCGGCGGCCCCGACGACAAGGGGGCCGGGCCCGGCGAGTGGGACCTCCCGCACCAGGGCGCGGTCGACGCCGACGACAACCTCTACCTGATCGACCGCGAGAACCGGCGGGTCCAGGTGTTCGACAACCGGCTGAACTACGTCCGCGAGTTCGCCAACGAGGGCTGGAACCCCTGGGACATCGCCGTCTCGCGCCGCGGCGACGACGGCTTCGCGTACATCGCCGACCACGCCGGCGAGCGCGTCCACAAGATCGCCCTCGACGACGGCCGCATCCTCGCCACCTGGGGCGAGCCCGGCCGCGGCCCCGGCCAGTTCGACTGGGTGCACGGCATGGCCGTCGACACCCAGGGGGCGGTCTATGCGGCCGACACCTACGGCCAGCGGGTGCAGAAGTTCGTGCCGGTGGGGCCCTGAGAGGCCGACATGAGGGACAAGTCGAAGCTCATGTCTGAACCCGGTGAGACGATTCTGGAGGTGAGATTCATCGGAGAAACGCTTGCTCTCCACGGCATCCCGATCTACGAGCTTGGCACCGCGTTGGTATCGATCCAACGAATGGCAAATAAAGCCCATTTGGTGCGGGAGCATCGCTGGAAGTACGGCTCTTCCCCGGCCCGGGGCGAAAGAGAGATGCTGGCACTTCAAATAGGCGCACGGCGCCGGGGGTCAGACTGGTTCGGCCTGGTACCCTTGTTCGCGGATCCCATGACCCTTTCCGCAATTAGGAGGGCCGTGGATTACGTGATGTCTGGACTAACGTCCTACGCTCTTGGCACTGTCCTGGACAAGGCCAGATCTGAGTCTGACGAATCACGGCGGCTGTTCATCGGGACTATTCATGCCGAAACGGTGAATATCGTCAACAGAATCGGCAATGTTGGCGGCTGTGAACGCATTGAGATTTCGTCCCCAGCCCTTCAGTCCCGCGAAATCGTTACCTTCGACACAAGTTCGAGAGACGATGTCCGAACACTTGAGAAGAGTCCGTATTTGGGTGCCGCACAGACGATAGAGGGTGACGTTTCAAACTCGATCTGCTTGCACCCGGCCTCGACGACGCCCGAGTCCAGGACCCGGTCGCGCGGACAGCTTCCCCGGCGGCAGGCGGGGCAGTAATAGTAGCCCGTTCCAGCCTCATCGGGCCCATCAGCGTGATGAACGTCTTCGGGCGGCGGCTGACGTACTGCGCTGGCCGGCCGCACGCGCACGCGATGGTCGAACCCGACCGGTCGCTGTGGTCCGCGCTACATCATTGTTGGATGAACGTTCGGCGGCGTTTGCGGTGCGACGCTCCCAGAAGTCCTCGAAGCGACCGCGCGTCCACGTAGCCGCCGAGCGGTGACTCGCCCGCTTGCACTTTTTGCTTGACAGCTTTTTGCAGCCGGTCCGCGTGATGGCCGGGACGCAACCAGGAATGCCCTCTGAACACCCTCAGTCGCCGCAGGCTGCACGACGCCGACCGCGAGACCGAAATCTGCCGCCCCATGGCCCGTTCGGGCCGCTGACGCGAGTACAAGCCGCTCGAAATCAACGGGTTACGATGGGACATGCACCCTGAAATCACACCCGATGTCCCTGCGCCCCCGCTGCATCCCGCAGGCGCCATCGTGCCCGAGAGCGACCCACCCGCACCGCGGCCCTGGTGCCCCGACGGTCCCCAGGCAGAGGTCGTGGCGCTCGGCGACCGCATCGCCGAGCTCTCCGCCCGCATTCAGGCCGCCACCTGGGAGCTGCTGAGCCTCATCCGACAGTTCGACGAGCGCAACGGATGGGCCGGCTGCACGTCGTGCGCGGAATGGCTGGGCTGGCGCACCGGGCTCGCGCCGGGCGCGGCCCGCGAGCACGTGCGGGTGGCGCGCGCCCTCGCCGACCTGCCGAAGCTGAGCGACGCGATGCGGCGCGGCAGAGTCTCCTACTCGAAGATGCGGGCGGTCACGCGGGTGGCGACGCCCGAGACCGAGGACGATCTGCTCAACGTGGCCCTGTCGGGCACCGCCGCCCACGTGGAGAAGATCGTGCGGGCGTGGCGGCGGGTGGACCGCTTGGAGGAGCAGACCGAGGACCGGCGGCGGCACGAGACGCGGTCGCTGCGGACGTGGGTGGACGAGGACGGGATGGTGGTGGTGCGGGGCCGGCTGTCGCCGGAGGTGGGCGCGGTCGTGCGCCGGGCGCTCGAGGCGGCCTGCGACCAGGCCCGCGGCGCGGACGCGCCGGCGGCGGCCGCGGACGGAGACGGCCTCCTCGGCGCAGAGGCCGGGGCGTCGTCGCTGGCGCAGCGGCAGGCGGATGCGCTGGGGGTGATTGCGGAGTGCGCCCTGTCCGCCGGGCTCGACCGGGGAACGGCGGGCGACCGGTATCAGGTGGTGGTCCACATGGACGCGGACGCCCTGACCGAAACGCCGGACGTTCCCGAAGCGTCGGAAGTTCCCGCGGGAACGTCGCCGACGGTATCGCTCGTACCCGAACGGCTTGGCGCCGGCCGCGAGGCACGCGTGGCGCCCACCCTGCGCGCGGACCGCGGCAGGCCGTCGCGCCGCTCGCCGGCACCGTGTCCGGGGCCGCCCTCGGCCGCGTCCGCCAGGGTCGGCGGCGGGCAGACGGTGCTGGACGAGGCGGGGGGCATCCACATCTCGGCGGAGACGGCGCGGCGGCTGGCCTGCGACGCGTCGACGGTCGGGATGCAGCACGGCCCCGGCGGCGAGATCCTCGCCGTCGGCCGCCGCACGCGGACCATCTCGCCGGCCCTGCGCCGAGCACTGAACGCCCGCGACCGCCAGTGCCGGTTTCCGGGGTGCCGGAACGTCCGTGTCGATGCTCACCACATCAGGCACTGGGCCGACGGCGGCGCCACGGCGCTCGACAACCTGGTCCTGCTGTGCCGGCGGCACCACCGGACCGTGCACGAGGAGGGGTTCCGCGTCACGCTGGATGCGGCCGGAGACCTGGAGTTCGTCGGGCCGGACGGCCGGACGCTGCCGGAAGCGCCGGCGCCGCCGGACTGGACTGGTCGGCCGTTGGCACCGGTGAGGGCGCGGCTCGACCGGGAGGGCGTCTCCATCGACCCCGACACCCTCACGCCCGACTGGCGCGGCGAGCGTCTGGACCTGGATTGGGTGATCCACCAGCTGTGGCGTCCGCGCCTGCCGGCGGAGGCGACCTGCAAGCGACGGCCGAGCAGTTCCCCGGCGCCATCGAGATCGTCGACATCTATCATGCCAAGCAGCATCTGATTTGGCCGATGCCTGGGCAAGGCAGGACACGCCGAGTTGGACGCGGGACGGCTCCGGGCCCTCGTGACGGCACTGCGCACCCGGGCCGAGGCAACGCCCGAGGCCCGCAAGTGCATCCACTATGTATTGGGAACCGACACCGGATGCGCCATCCGCAGTTCCGCGCCGGGGGCTTGCGCATCTCCTCGGGCGTCGTCGAGGCCGGATGCAGGCGGCTCGGCCCCAGGCTCAAGCGCGCCGGCATGCGTTGGACCGTCGCCGGCGCCAACGCCATCCTCGCCCTGCGCTGCTGCATCCTCAGCGGCCGCTTCGAGGACTTCTGGGAGCGACGAGCCGCGAAGGCCGCCTGACGCCATCCAACAATGATGTCGTGCACCCCTTGAATGGGCCGCCGCGGACGATGTAGCGTTTGCTGGCAACCAGCGGCAACCATTGGAGTTGGCTTCACTCTGCCGGAGCACGGCGTCATGCCGGCGGACGACATTCTGACGCTCAGGGAGGTCGCGGGGCTCGTGAAGGTCGCCGAGAAGACCGTCTGAGTGGCCGGGCTCGGGTCGGTGGGGGCGCCCGTCAACGACGGTGCAGCATTGGCACGCGGCGGGCGCCGGCGGTCACGACGGCGACCGGAGGGGAAGCAGGTGATGTCAGGACCGCTGCCGGAGACCCCAGCGGGACCGGTGAGGTTGCCGGGCGGTCGGGGCCGGCGGGCGGGTCGAAGGTGGGGAGACTGACGGCGAGGTGGTGCGTGAGCGGTTCGTGCTCGACTTCATCTCCGGCAAGACGGCGCTCAAGGAAACGCCCTGGGAGCGGTGCGCCAACAGATCGCGCGCGCTCGGTTCCACGAGTACGGAACCTCCGTGGACGACATGGAGGGCGACTTCCCGGTCGTCGTCGGAAACCGGCGACGTCGCGTCGACTTGGCCGACTACGCCGCCGACCAAGTGCACTGGCGTGAGGTTGCGCCCAAGTGCGATGAGGTGACCGGGGAGTCAGCAGGCGCCGGGAAGCGGATGAGCAGACGAACAGGGAGAGAAAGCACACATGGACGTTCTCGGTCTGAAGCAGGAAGTGCCACAGGACCCCGTCGGACAGATAGTCACGCGCGACGGCTACCCGAACATCGCCATGGTCGATCTCGGAAGAGAAGTGAGCGAGACGGTGCGGGCATCGTGGCGCGCAGCGCGTCCGTTCCAGTCCGGTGGCGCGATCGACAGCGGGTGGCTGCTACCGTTCATTGGCGCGGGCAGCACAGCGGCCTCGTCCCTGTTTGCGGGGAACGTCTTCCTGGCGACCGCCAATCCCGCAACGCTCATGACGATCGGCGCCGGGGTCGGATCGGCGGTCATGGGGTCGACCGGGATCATCGCGCAGGCGCCGTTCGTCGCGGCCAGCACCGCCCTCATGCCGGTCGTGGCGCCGGTGATGCTCTTCATGACCGTCTCGTCGGCGATGACCGGCGCGCGGCTCGACCGGGTGCAACGGGCTCTCGGCGCGCTCGCCGAGGGGCTGGAACGGGTGCGTCACCTGATGGAAGTCGAGGACTACGCCCGGCTCGAGAGCGCCGCCGAACAGCTCGACGAAATTGGCTCTCAGTTCGAGCACGGCCAGCGATTCACCGAGGGCATGAAGATCGCCCTCATGCTCGCCAAGCGCGACGTCAACCGGCTGCGTCGCAAGTTCGGACACCTCGCGATGAGGGAGATTCGGTCGGAGCAGGACGCCAGGTTGGCCGTGTCCGACATCAATCTGTTCGTGCTGTCGGCTCTCACGGATCTCCGGGCCGACGCACTGAGGCTCCAGCTGACTCTCCAGGACGATCCGCACTACGCGGAGCGTCGCGAGGCCGTGTTGCGCAAGAAAGTCGAACAGTGTGCAGATACCTTCAGAGAGCTGCTCGATCGCAATCCGGTGGGGTCGTACCGGGACCAGTTGCAGCAGGATCTGGACGAGCTGGGCAGGTTCGAGTTCCTCCCTTGGGGCCTGACCGACACGGCGGCGCAAGCGATCCGAGCCATTGGAGGCGGTAGGAGCCTTGCGAAGACAATAGGGGCGGTGGACACCATCCTGGACGAGAACTTCGCGCCTGTCGGGTCGCGCATGGAGCGGTGGATCAGCGAGCTCGAGTCGTCGGCCGCGGCGGCGCGCGAGGAGTCCATCGTCATCTACCGAGAACCGAACGGCGGGCGAGCCTTGAAGGCCCACCACACTCGTGACCTGCGATTGGTGCCGACGGCTGCCTGAGGAACGGGTAGGCCGCATGTGTTCCCGCCCTTGCGGCCCGGCTGGCGGTCTCGCGGCGCCCTCGCTGGAGAGCGGGTACCGGGCCGGCAGCTGACAGACGGTGAACATGCGCGACGGGATTCGCCCCGTGCTGCAACGGCTCTCCACGCGGAGGGTGGTCATCCCGACGCTGCTGGCCGCGCTGGTCTGTCTGTCTGCATTCCAGTGGCGAGACGCCCGCTTGGGCGGTCTCGAGCTCCTCGACACCAGACAGTGGTACACCCCCGAGCAGGCCGCCGCCCTGTTCGGCGCACTCGATCGGCTCGACCCGCGCGCAAGGGCCGTCTACGCCTGGACCGAGGTGTCGGTCGACCTGATCTTCCCGGCGGCCTACGGCCTGCTCCTCGCCCTCGCGCTGCTCCGGCTCTTCGCCAATGGCCGGCCGCTCTACGTGCTGCCGGTCGCCGGGGCCGTGGCAGACGTCGGCGAGAACATCTCCATCGCGTTGCTGGCCGCGACCTACGCCGGCGCGCCGTCGTCCTGGACGAGAGTGGCCGCGGTCTTCACGCTGCTGAAGAGCGTGCTGATCCTGGCGGCGCTGGCCGCGGTCGCCGCCGGCGTGATTCGATGGCGGTGGGTCGCGCGACGAGCCGCATAGGGACAACGACGCGGAAGTAATACTCCCTTGCGGAAGGCCGCCTTGAGTCGGCGGACATCAGCAGGCCGATGACCGGGCAGCACGGCGGCGTCTTCCCTGTTCGCCGGGGAACGTATTCCTGGCGACCGCCGAATCCCGCGGCGCTGATGACCATCGGGGCCGCAGCGGTCATGGGGCCGACCGGGATCATCGCGCAGGCCCCGTTCGTCGCGGTGACGCACGCGGCCAGTGCCGGCAGGACCTCGCAGACTCGGTGCAGCGGTAGCCGCCCGGGCGGAGACATGCCGTCAGTAGGGAGCCTTGAGTCCCTTGAACATCGGATAGTGCTTCAGGTTGGTGGTCTTGAGCTCCGCATCGAGCTCTTGAACGAGCGCGGCGACGATGAGGTCGGCCACCTCGATGCCCGGGTGTGAACGAAGATAACGCCGTCCGAGAGCGCCCGCGGCCTCGGAAGCCGACTCGTCGACTTCGACCCACGACACCAGGCGCATGAGATCGCGCGTCGCCGTCTCTTCGTCAGCGCGCATGCCCGCCAGGAGCTCGGCCCGGACGACGCACGAGCTCCAGAGTTCGTCACCGCGGGCGATGGCGGCGGGAATCAGCCTGGTCGCGGCCGGAGGCCGCCCGCGCAGATGATCGATGAGCAACGACGTATCGAGGACCAGTCGCGTCACTACCGCTCCATGGTCTGCGACAATCGACTCGATCCGCGGATGCGCTCGACGTACTCGGCGCCGGTCTCGGGAAACTCCTTCCAGGCACCGGCGGTGCGACGGGCCAGTCGTACCCGGTCCGCTGTGGTCAGCTCGCGTCGCGGCGCGTACACGCCGTCGATCGCCGCGCGGATGAGCTCCGACACCGTGCAGCCGGTCGCCTGACTCCGGCTCTTCAAGAGGCGTCCCTGCTCCTCGGTCAGGTAAATCTGCGTACGCTGCATGATGTATCCACCATACACCATGTGCCCCGCCGCAGCTCGCCGCCGGCCGAGTCGGGCGGGAACATGGGGCATCGGCGGGCTCGACCGGGAGCTCTCGCGCCGTAGGGCGGCGCTGACTCCTGGAGGCCGGCCGGGCGCCAAACGGAACCGAGGGCGACGAATGGCGGGCCTGGAGCGCCTCGGCGTCACTGCCCGGGCGCCCGCGCCGGATCTCTATCGGTGGCGCGATTCGATGGCTGTGGGCCGTTCGCCGAGCCGCATGAGATCGTGCCCGGAGCAAGCGGCGAGCTACTCGGCGCGCAGCGCGTCGAGCGGAGCGATCCCGGCGGCGCGACGCGCGGGCAGCCAGGTCGCCGCCAGGGCGACCGCGGCCAGCACGGTCGTGGCGCCGAGCAGCGACAGGGGATCGAGCGGCGCGACCTCGAAGAGCATGCTCTCGGCGAGCGGCGTCGCCGCCCAGGCGCCGGCGAGGCCGAGTGACGTGCCCCCGGCTGTCAGCATTGCGCCGCGGCGCAGCACCAACCAGACGACGTCGGGCGGCGTGGCGCCGAGGGCCATGCGGATACCGACCTCGCGTGTCCGCTCGCCGACGTCGGAGGACACGACGGCGACTATTCCCCCGGCGGCCAGCAGCAGGCCGACCAGGGCGAACATGGTCATCAGCCACACCGCGAAGCGCGGCCTCGCCCGCCCGTCCCGCACGTGCCGCTCCATCGTGCTCGCCAGCACCGCGACGCGCGGGTCGATGGCCCAGACTTCCCGGCGTATCGCCGAGAGCAGCGTCTCGGGTGCATCCGTTCGAACGACGAGGCGCGCCTCGGTCTGAACCTGCGCGGGCGGGAACGGCACGTAGTAGCGCAGGTCGCCACCCGGCCAGTCTGCGTTCACTTGGCGTGTCTCGCCGACCACGCCGACCACGGTGAACCAGGAATCGAGGTGCGGCGGCTGAAAGCGCCGCCCGATGGCGGATCCGTCGGGCCACAAGCGCCTGGCCGAACCGGCTTCCACGATGGCGACCGCCTCTGCGGAGGCGGCGTCCCCGGGGGTGAAGGGCCGGCCCTCGAGAAGCGGGATGCCGAGGGTGTCGAAGTAGCCCGGCGCCACCAGATTCGACGATACGAAGACGTCCGACGTGCTCTGCGGCCCGGCGTCGCCGGCGAACCGCATCCGGCCGAAGGCCAGGAAGTAGCCGGCCTCCGGTGGCACGCTCGCGGCCATCGCGGCGGCTTCCACGCCCGGCAACCCCAGCAGCCGCGCGGAGAGCTCGTCGACATATCGCGAGCGCGCCTCACCGTCCTCGTACCGCAACTCGGGCAGGCGAAGGCCGACGAACGCCAGCCGGTCCACGTCGAACCCCAGGTCCGTCCGCTGCAGGTTGACGAAGCTGCGAACGAACAACCCGGCCCCGGCAAGCAGCATCAGGGACAGGGCCATCTCGGTCACCACCAGCAGTCCGGACAGACGGCGCCGTGGCCCGCCGGTCGTGGCCCCCAGCACCGCGAGGTCGGTCGCTACGCTTCGGCGCGATGCGCGCAGCGCCGGGACGAGGCCGATCACGAGTGCCGTCGCGAGCGACAGCGCGACGACGACAAGGAACGCACGCGGGCTGACCACCGCCCCGCCGATGTCCTGATAGTCGAGAGTCGGCATCCGCAACGCCACGACCCGCACCGCGGCCACCGCGAGACCGGCGCCGAGCACCCCGGCCGCCACGCACAGAACCAGGGCCTCGACAACGAAGTGGCCCCCGACCCGTACCGTGGAAGCACCCAGTGCCTGCCGTACCGCCGTCTCCCGCGCGCGCTGCGCGGCGCGCATGAGCATCAGGTTGCCGGTGTTGGCGCACGCGATCAGAAGCACGAAGGTCACGGCGCCGAAGAGCAGGGACAACGTCGACCGGATGCGCCGGTAACCCCCGATTCCCGACCTCATCTCCGACTCGAAGGGATTCAACGGCTCCGGGACCAGGGTGTACTCGTCGCGCAGCGCGCCCTGCTCGTGCAGGCCGCGGCTGATGGCGGTCAGCTCGGCGGCGACCTGCTGCTGCGACACGTCTCGTCCGCGTCGGGCGAGGGTGCGCAGCTGCTCCCCGCCCGTCACCGGCGCCTCGGCATCCCAATCGAGTGGTGCCCACACCTGCGTGTCGGCCCCGGGAAAACGGAAAGTGGCCGGCATGACGCCGATCACGCGGTAGGTGCGCCCGTCGATGCCCACCGGTCGGTTCGTCGACGTCCAATCACCGGTGCCGATCTGTCGCCAGAGGTCTTCCCGCAGCACGACCGCATCGGGCCCGTCAGTTGCAGCCAGGTGTCGCCCGTGGACCGGCGGGACACCCAGGGCCGGCAGCACCCCGGCCGTGACACGGGCCACTCTCACCGTTCGCGGGGGGGCTCCGTCGGCGACGACAATGTCGGTCACATAGCCTTCGACGGCTTCCAGGCTCGTCGCGGTCTCTCGCAACGTCTCGATCGTGTCGAAGGTCAGGAAGGGTCCGCCGCCGCCGCCGCTCCAGCGCCACACTTCGAGCAGCCGCTCGCTGGCGGGGAAGGGGAGCGGACGCAGCAGCACGCCGTCTATAACGCTCCACGTCGCGGTGGTCGCGCCGATGCCGAGCGCCATCGTGAAGATGGCGAGCAGTGCGAGTCCCGGCGTCCTCGCGAGACTCCGGACCGCGTATCTGAACTCACGAAACACGTGGCCCATGGCTCGCGAGGAAACCGCCACGACCCGCCGCGCGCTTCAGCTGCGCGACGAGGCGCGCGGCGCCGGCGTCACTGCCCCGGCGGCCGCTTGATCTCGATCGTGGCGGTGATCCACTGGTCGGCGGCGGGGAGCTCCCACGCGGCGGGCCCGGAGGGACCGGCCGTCATGTGCCGCGTGTCCGACACGGCCAGCGCCACGGCGCGGTCGCCCTGGTTGCACGCGGACAGCGGCGGGCCGCAGCCGTTCGTCGGATCTTCCGCGGCGGAGGGAATCGAGAGGATGTTCAGCCGGGCCGAGGGAGGCTCGTCCTCGAGCGCCGTCGTCTCGAAGACGAATCCCCCCGCGTCGTCGAGCTCGACGACGGCGATCCGCAGGGCGCGCGACCCGTCGCGGGTGGTCTCGACGACCGGCGCCGTCACCGTGTCCGCCGAGCCTCGCTGCTGGTTGAACGCGCCGATCGGCTCGTTCGGGTCGACGTTCGAGTACCGCAGCACGGCCGCCGCCGCCTGCCGACTGCCGCCCCAGGAGAACGAGGCGGTGGACTCCGATCCGTCCGCGAGCTTGTAGTAGACGGCCAGCTGACACGAGGTCCCCTGTCCATCCGACTGACAGATGGCGTCGTTGAAGCCGCGGAAGCCGCGCACCGGAGTCCAGCCCTCGGGCCCGGAGGTGTTCGGATTGCCCGGGGCGCCGAGGACCGCCACGAGGAGGTCTCCGCTCCCGTTCTCCCCGGTCGGCACCGGGATGGACACCTCTCCTGCTCCGCTCTCGCCCGTCCGGCCGATTCCGGCGTCCACGAAGTTCGGGGTCGGTCCGCACCCGACCAGCAGCAGGCTGGTCAGGACGGCGGCGGACCATACGCGACGTCGGGAGCCCGCGAGCGCGTGATGGGCCAGCCGGATTCGCATCGAGCACATGAGCATTCCTCCCTTGGCCTTTCGCCCCACGATATAGACCCGAGGGGCGATCGTCAAACGCGAACGGACGCCCGCGGGGCGCGTGGGCGGGGGTCTCCGCCTCAGAGGCCGCCCAGGGCCCGGGTGATGGTCCAGTACACGCCGACGGCGGCGATGCCCAGCGACAGCGGGACCACCGCGGCGCGGCGGTACCAGGGCGCGTGCCGGGCCCAGCCCAGGACCGCGAACAGCCCCGCGATGACCGCCAGCTGCCCGCCTTCGACCCCGAGGTTGAAGCTCATCAGCGCCGCCGCGAACTCGCCGCGGGGGAGGCCCAGCTCGGCGAGCACCCCGGCGAACCCCATCCCGTGCAGGAGCCCGAACCCGAAGACGAGGGCCAGCCGCCACGGCTTGAGCTCGCTGGTCAGGATGTTCTCGACGGCGACATAGGTGATCGAGAGGGCGATCAGCGGCTCGACCACGCGGGCGGGCAGCGAGAGCACCCCGAACATGGTGAGCCCGAGGGTGATGGTGTGCGCGATCGTGAAGGTGGTCACCTGGGCCAGCATCGGCGTCAGGCGCGTGCCGAGCAGGAAGATGCCCATGACGAACAGGATGTGGTCGAGGCCCTTGGGGACGATGTGGGTGAACCCGAGCCCCAGGTAGGTGCCCACGACCTGCCACCGGGTCGGCGGCGTGAGCTCGCCGAGGAGCATCGGCTCGGTCTCGTGCTCGCCGACGTTCCAGTAGGTGACGACCTCGTCGCTCCGGTCACGGATCAGGAGCGGGTAGGCGTCCATGATGAGCCCGTAGGCGAAGCTGAACGTCTCGGCCCCGGGCGGCACCCGGCCGTCGAGCCGCATCACCCCGAGCAGGGTGCCGTCGGGCGCGGTGGGGCCGCCCTCGGCGGGCGGCAGGTAGGTCGCGGAGGCCGGGGCGCGCTCGCCGTCGAAGTACAGGTGGACCCAGTCGGCGAAGGTCGGCTCCATCTTCACCAGCCGGTCATCCCGATCCGGGGGATCGAGCCGCCCCGAGAGCCCCAGGCCCGAGAACGGCTCCACCCGCATGAGCAGCCAGCCGGGGTCGTTCATCACCTCGATGCGGAACGTCCCGTCGCCGGCGAAGGTGACGTGCACCTCGGTCAGCTCGAGCTCGTGCGCCCTCGCTGCCTCGCCCGAGGCGCCCCACACGACCACGGCGGCCGCGACGGCGGCCAGCCAGCGGCCGAGGGCGCTGGCGCTACGGCCCGGTGGCCAGGTTGGACTTGTGGGTCCAGAAGATGTCGATGCCCCCGAGGCTGTTGTCGTCACGGTTCGAGAACCAGGTGAAGGTGGTGCCGTCCGGCGGCAGGGCGGGGCACATGTCGGCGCCCGCGGTGTTCACCTGGGGCCCCAGGTTCACCGCCGGCGCCCAGCTGTTCGGCCCCGTCTGCATCGCCGACCAGATGTCCATGCCGCCCTCGCCGCCGGGGCGGGCCGAGGTGAAGAAGACCCGGCCGCTGGCGTCCTGCGAGAAGTGGAACTCCTCGGCCGCGGTGTTGATGTTGGGCCCCTGGTTGACCGGCTCCTGCCAGGCGCCGTCGTCGTCCTGCCGCGAGCACCAGATGTCCGACCCGCCGTAGCCGCCCTCGCGCCGCGAGGCGAAGCACAGCGTCTCGCCGTCGGCCATGATGGCGGGGCAGTGCTCGTTGCCGGCGTCGGTGCTGATGGGGTAGGGGAGCAGATCGGGCGTCGTCCACTCGCCGTTCACCTTCCGGGTGACGAACAGGTCGCTGGCGTTGCGGGGCTCGCTGGTCGCGAGCCGGTCCGACTTGAAGTAGATGGTGTTGCCGTCGGCGGTGATCCACGGCTCGCGGTCGTCGCCGAGCCGCAGCGGATCGACGTCGGTGGCGGGGGCCGAGTTGACCGGCTGCCCCATGTTGACGGGGGTGTTCCAGCGCCCGGTCTCGGCGTCGAACGTCGCGATGTACAGGTCCTTGGGGTCGCCGGGGGCGGCGCCGAGGTCCTCGCGGGCGCTGCAGTAGACCATGGTGCCGTCGCCCGCGAACGTCAGCTCGCCCTCGGCCCACAGCGTGTTGATGGGCTCGCCGAAGTTGTGCACGGCGCGCTCGACCCAGCTCTCCTGCGCCGCCGCGGGGGCCGCCGCGGTCAGCAATGCGACGACGACTCCGATCACCCACGCCGCGCCGGTCATCCGTCTCATCATGTCGATTCTCCTCGATTCGGTGGTTCTACCACAGCCCGCGGAAGAGTACCTCGCCGTGCCCGGCCGCTCATCCGCAGCCCTCTGGGGAACGCGTTTCCTGGCCCGGCGGCCTGCCGCAGCCCGCGGGGGAGTGCTTCGCCTTCCGGCACAGTGACTTGCCCGGCGGTCCTAACGCAGCTCGCGGGGGAGCGCCTCGCCTTCGAGCAACAGGTAGAGGTGCGCCTCGAGCTGCTGCATGCCGGCCTCGCCGTCGAACGACAGCTGCCCGTCGCCGTCGACGTCGAAGCCTTCCGCGATCTGATACGCGAGCGCGCGAACGCGGGCCACGAGCGGCGCCGCGCGCCGGATCGAGACGGCGTCGGCGAGCTGCCGGGCAAGCCCGGCGGCCTGGCGCGCGTTGGCGAGCAGGCCGGCCGCGATGGCGGAGACGTGCCCGGCGTGGGTGCGGAGGTTGTCGGAGGCCCCGCCCTCGGCCGCCGCCCGCTCGAGGTGGCTGACGAGCGCCTCGACGGCCGGGATCACGCCGAAACCGAGGCCGGGCCCCGACGCCCCCTCGGCCGGCGCGAGCAGGTGCAGCACGTGCCCGGCGTGGCGGTGCATCGCGCCGTGGTCGCTCAGGTCGCCGGCCGCGAAGTTGGCGTGCAGCACCATCGTGCCGACCTCGGCCGAGGCGGTGGCGGCGAGGCTGCGTCCCCCCGGCGCGCCGGGGAAGGCGTAGGCGACGTGCCCCACGTGCGCGGGCGCGTCACCGCCCGGCAGCGCGGTGGCCTCGCCGTTCGGCACGTGCTTCTCGATCATCCGGCGCCGGACGACGCCCCCGTAGACGTTGCCGGCCGAGTCGACCCCCACGCCCTCGGCCCCGCTGTGCTCGACGGCCGTCGGCTCGAGGTCCTCGATGAGGTACTCGACCGACCCGTCGCGCGCGCTCCCCGCCCGGATGCCCTTCTTCCAGCCCGGGTTGTCGGTGCCGTACGACTCGGAGTCGGCCACGTAGATGCGGTCGTCGGCGCCGATGGCGATGCCGCTCGGCCGGCCGAACTGGTACCAGACGTCGAGCAGCGTGCCCTCCTGGTCGAAGATCTGGATGCGGTTGTTGGCGCGGTCGCCCACGAACAGGCGGCCCTGCGAGTCGAGGGCGATGGTGTGGGGCACGTTGAACTCGCCGGGCCCCGAGCCGGTGCCGCCCCACGACAGGAGGAACGTGCCGTCGGCCGCGTACTTGGTGACGCGGTTGGCGCCGGACGCGAAGCTGTGCCCCTCGGTGATGAAGACCTCGCCGCTCGGGGCGACCACGACGCCGGTCGGCTCGTCGACCAGCGGCGGCTCTCCGGCCGTGCCCCGCTCGCCGATGGTCATCAGGCGGTTGCCCTCGGCGTCGAACTTCACCACCTGGTGCCCGCGCTGGTCGGCCACCCACACGTTGCCCTCGCCGTCGACGTGGAAGCCGTGCGGGAAGTCGAACAGCCCCGAGCCCCAGCTCGACAGCAGCCGGCCCGAGGGGTCGAGCTTCAGCACCGCCGGCTCGCTGCGGCCGGTGCACGAGTTCTGGAGGCAGCGGCTCAGCAGGTAGATGTTGCCGTCGGGCCCCTCGCCGGCGCCGATGAACGACGCCCGCTCGTCGTAGGCGCCGGGCACGTAGGGGTCGGGCAGCTCGCCCCACGGGTGCACGCGGGCGTAGGGGTTGGGCAGGTCGTTGGTCGGCGCCACCCGGGTCTGGTCCTGAAGCTGGGCATGCGCGGGCGCGGCGGCCGTCGCCACGAGCAGCGCCGCCGCCAGGGCGCCGGCGGTCAACGCGGCCGGCGTGCCGCCGGTCGACGTGGAAGGCATCGGGTGCCGCATGAGCTGTCCTCCCCGGTTGTCAACGGATCGTCGTCGGCCTCGACGCTGGCCCCGGTCGCCCAACAACTGTAACATCGGCCGTCAGCAGGACGCCGAGTCGTCCCGAGGAGGAACCCGATGTCACAAGCTGCCGTCACGAAGCTCGCCTCCGGCGCCGTGCTCGCCGCCGTTCTCGGGGTGAGCGTCCCGTCATTCGCGCAGGAACCGTCGCCGCTCTTCGAGCTGTCCCGGCGGCCGACGAGCACGATGTCGAACCCCTACCGCCTGATCGAGAGCTGGCCGACCCTGCGGCCGGGCATGGAGTGGGGCGCCGCGATCGGGCTCATCCCCGACGGCACCGGCGGCACGTGGATGATGTTCAGGTCCGAGCCGCCCATCAACTACATCAACGCCGACGGGCAGATCGAGAAGAGCTTCGGCGACGGTCTGATCGTGCAGGCCCACGGGTTCTGCATGGACGGCGACGGCAACCTGTGGGCCGGCGACAGCGGCCCGTTCGGGGACGATCCGTCGACGGCGGGGCGCGGCTTTCAGCTCCACAAGTTCAGCCAGGACGGCGAGCTGCTGATGAGCCTCGGGCAGGCCGGCGTGTCGGCGGCCGGGGAGGACACGTTCATCGGCCCCACGGCCTGCGCGGTGGCGCCGGACGGCAACATCATCGTCGCCGACGGGCACTGGCCGCGGCCCTCCACCGCCCAGCAGGACGGCGACCGGCTGGTCGAGATCACCCCCGAAGGCGAGTTCGTGCGGGCGGTCGGTCGGCTGGGACTCGGCCCCCGCGAGTTCATGGGGGCGCACGCGCTGGCGTTCGACTCGCGTGGACGGCTGTTCGTCGCCGACCGGTCGAACAACCGCGTCCAGGTCCTCGACCGCGACCTGAACTTCGTCGACGAATGGCGGCACTTCGGCCGGCCCAGCGGCATCACCATCCTCGCCGACGACACGATGATCGTGGCCGACTCCGAGTCGGGGGCGTCGATTCCCGGACCCCCGGTCGCACCCGACGGGCCCGGCCGCTCGCCCCGGAATCCGGGCTGGCAGGTCGGCATCCGCATCGGCAGCGCGACCGACGGCTCATTGCATCACTTCATCCCGGGCACGCGCCCGGAAGGAATGGCGGCCGACGAGGCGGGCAACATCTTCGCGGGCCTGACCAGCGGCTGCGACGTCAGCCCGTCCGGCGGCTGCCTGCAGAAGTGGGTGCCGAGGTAGGGCCCAGACACTGGCGACGCCAGCCCGTCCGGCGCCACCTGCGGCAGTGGGCCGAGGAAGCCTTCCGTCAACTGCAGTTACGCGCCACGGGAGCGCGGGCCGGCAACTCGCGCTTCTGCGTCAGCATGCGGACCCGCGCCTGTACGGTCGTCCCGCTCGGCGGCTGTCCCGTCGGGGCGGCGGCTACGCCGGTCATCCTCCTCCAGCATCTTCGAGGCCTCAGCCCGGATACGGGCGCGCTCCTCCGGCGTGTAGCGCTCGTTCATCAGCTCTTCCCACGAATGGTGTCCCGTCATGGTGTTCGCTCCCCCGCCGTGCCGTCGCGCTTCTGCTGTGCCAAGCCGGCGGGCCGGGCGTAATCGGCGCGGCGGGCGCGCCGCCAGCCGCTGGCCCACGTCTGGACGGGACCGCGCCGAGGGCGGCGCACGCCCCGTCCAGACGGTTGCCGAGGGGTCGAGCAGATCCGACGCCCCGCTACTGCGACCCGTCGTCCGTGGGCGTGGCCGCCGCCGCGCGGGCCGCCGACATCTCCTCGTACTCGGCGTCGTCGAGCCAGGTGATGCCGATCCAGGCGTGCGACATCTCGTCGACGCCGCGGGCGCCGAACACCACCCACTGGTCGGGGTCGGGGTTGATGCGGTTCGCGGCGGTGTTGTCCCACTTGGCGCGCAGCATCAGCACCGTGCCCTTGGGCAGCAGGGGCTGGGCGTCGTCGTCGTAGATGTAGGCGATCTGCCAGTTGTGGTCATAGCGGTTGACGTTGCTCAGCAGCTCGCGGCGGCCGTCGGGGTAGAGCGCGGTCATCGACATCTCGGTGCCGCGCATGTGCATGTGGGGCCGGAAGCTCTGGAGCAGGGCCGGCCGGTCCATGACGTACTGGTCCTCGAGCACGAGGTGCCCGTGCGGCGGGATGAGGATGTCGCTGGCCCGCAGCCGCTCGCGGTGGGTGCCGTCGACGTAGAACTGCCGCTCGCCGGCCGTGATCTTGTCGGGCGCCTCGCCCTCGGGATAGAGCCACAGGCCGACCTCGGCGACCTCCGTCACCGGCTCGCCCACCGGGAAGTAGTGGAGGCTGAAGCGGAGCGTTGCGGGCCCCGGCGGCAGCAGCTTGCCGACGCCCTCGGGCAGCATGTCCCACCGCTTGCCGATGCCCATGCCGACGAGATGGGTCCGCACCGACTCTTCGCCCTCGGCCGCCGTGCTCCGCAGGCTGGCGTGCCCGTGGTGCGTGACCTTGATGCCCACCGGGTAGGACGGCTTGAACTCGGCCGCGCGGATGTAGCGGGGCGCGTCGAAGCCCTCGAACTCGATCTCCGGGTTCCACCACTGGTCCTGCCCGTTGGCCAGCACGTCGTAGGCGGTCGAGTGCACGACGAGGTCGGGCGGCCGGCCCAGCATCGCCTCGACCTCCCACGCGTCGGCGCGCGGGAACTCGAGCGGCTCGGGCAGGTCGGCGGGGTCGCCCTCGGGCGCGCCCGCGTCGACCCACCGGACCACGGTGTCGATCTCGCGGGGCGTCAGCGAGATGTCGTTCTTGTAGTCCCGGATGCCCACCGTCGTGTCGAGATGCCAGGGGGGCATGAGGCGCCGCTCCACCCGGTCGCGGATGCTGCGCGCCCAGGGGCGCGCCTCGCGGTAGTTGAGCAGCGACATCGGCGCGATGCCGGCCGGCTGATGGCACTGCTGGCACGACCGCTGCAGGATCGGCGCGACGTCCCGGCTGAACGTGGGCGCGGCGTCGGCCGCTGCGCCCGGGGCCTCCGCGACGCCGCTCTGGGCGCCGGCCTGGCCTGCGCCGGCCAGCAGCATCGCCGCCGCCACCCCCGCGAACGCCGCCCGATTCCAGCTCCCGAACGTATTCGACTTGGCCATGATCGTCTTCTCCCCGGCGCGGTAGCAATCGGCGGTCACGGAACCACCGTGACCGGCACGAACCCGTTGGTCCAGCAGCACTGGAACTCGAAGTCCCGGATCACGTTGAACGCGAGCACTCGCAGCAGATAGTCGCCGGGCGCGGAGAACGTCGCGGTGGTGGCCACCCGCGCCCCGCCCTCCTCTGCCCAGGCCCCGGGCTCGACGCTGACCGTCCGCTCCGCGAACGCGACGTCGCCGGGCCCCTGGTGCTTGAACCACTTGACGTTGATGGGACGGTCCCCGCCCGCCTCCGCGTCGCGGGCCACCCACGCGGCGAGCTCGAGGGGCTCGCCCACCCTCGCGCGCCGCTTCTCCGCGGCGCTGATGCCCCGCGGCCCGCGCCCTTCCGGCCCGGCCGGCGCGAGGCGCAGCCGCGGGGAGACGCTCGACCGCCCCGGGAACTCCAAGCCGGCCAGCTCGTAGGCCGGGCTCGTCAGCCGTCCCGGCACCGAGAGCGTCTGCCCCTGGGAGCGCAGCGTCCACACCACGTCGCGGGCGCCGAAGTCGGCCGGCACCGTCACCGTGAACGCGCCCCCGTGGCGCCGGTCGTTCTCGGGGACGGCCTCGAACCGGGTCGGCTGGCCCCCGTCGAGCTCGGCCGGCTCGATGAAGTTCCCGGGCCCGAGGGGAATCTCCAGCGTCTCCTCGGTGTTGACGTTGAAGTATCCGAACGACAGCTCGAAGGTGCCGTCGGGGTTCCGGTACCACCCCTCGAAGATCGGCACCACCGGCCCGCCCGACGGCCGCAGCAGCTGCAGCTCGAACTGCGTCTCGCCGGGGTTGGCCACCCGCCGCTCGGACGACCGCTGCGCCGCGGCCTCGGCCGCGCCGAGCGCGATGATCGCCGCGAGGGCGGCCGCCGGCAGTCCTGTCTGTCGCATTCGTGTCCTGGCGCGCCTCCGGCCCCGGCCGGAGAACCTCCACCGGTAACCCGGAATCATAACGCATCCGGCGGCGCGGATGCGTTGCGTGGCCGCGCCGCACGGCTGGTCGGCTTGGCCGTGGAGGGCGACGTGCCGGCGTCGTTCGAAGAGGGCGCCCGCCAGAGCGACGATGCCAGCACCAACGAAACCTGCTTGTCTGCGTAGCCGAGGGCGGTCGACCCCGAGTGAATGGGGCCCTTCGCAGGCTGCCGTCCGTCGCTGCGGACGACGCCCCGCGGCAACAATTCCGCCGGTCGCCGCCGTGCTAGTCGTTGCCCTCGGCGGGCTGGAGCTCGTCGGCCGTGAGCCGTCCGTCTCCGTCCGTGTCGAGCGCGCGCAACGACTGCGCGGCCGATGCGATCTCCGCCTCGGAAACCGTGCCGTCCTGGTCGGGATCGAGCGCCGCCACGAGCGCCGGCTGCGGAGGCCGTCCGTCGCCCCCCGCTTCCGGCGGCGCCCCCTGGCGCTCTCCGGCTTCCGCCTGCTCCCCACCGGGCGGCCCTCCGGCCTCCGCCGTTAACAACGCCAGGATCTCCGCCTCGGAGGCGGCGCCGTCGCCGTCGCCGTCGGCGCGCGCCAGCAGGCTCTGGAACGGCGGCGACAGCTCCGCGGCCTCGAGCGCGCCGTTCCCGTCGGCGTCCATCGTCATGAACGCGGCCGTCGCCTCCGGCGGGGTCCGCGCCGGACCGCCGATCGGGCCGCCCCGGCGGGGGGGCCGCAGCTCGCCGGGCGAAAGCCGCCCGTCGCCGTCGGCGTCGAGCGAGGCGAGCGATTCCGCGGCCGCGTCGATCTCGCCGGCCGAGATCGCGCCGTCCTCGTCCGCATCCAGCGCGCGGAAGGCCGGCAGCCCGCGCAGCGCGCCGCCGCCGTCCCCGGCCGCGCCGGGCGGGGCGCCTCCCGGCTCCTGGTCCGACGCGACGCAACCGTGGAGCCCCAACGACGCCGCCAACGCCATCGCCGCTCCGAACGTCAGCCTCCGTGATTGCATCGTCGACCCCTCTCCCGCGAGCGGTTTCCCGCGCGCGCCGATTCAGGCCGTCTACACCCGGCCGAGGCCCCAGCCGAGGGAGCCGTCTTCCAGCTCCTCCACCGTCTGCCCGAGCACGATGTCGAAGCGGGCGGTCAGCTCGCCGATCTTCGACCCCGACAGGGGGTCGAAGTCGACGAGAATCGTCTCCTTCGCCACCGGGTCCTCGATGCGCTGCGTCAGCCGGTCGCGGGCGTTGTCGGGGTGCCCGTTGACGAGCATCTGCGACGTGAAGAGCCGCTCCCCGTGCCGGCTCGCCGCGAAGTGGATGTGCGGGGTGCGGAACACGTTGCCGACGACGTACGGCACCGGCTTGATGGTGCGGAAGTAGTACTCGCCCTTCGCGTTCGTGAGGAAGCGGCCGTACCCCTGGAAGTTCGCGTCGGGCTCGAGCTCGTCGTGGGCGCCCCGGCTGTGCCGGTAGTTCTGGTTCGCGTCGCACTGCCAGATCTCGACGAACGCGTTGCGCAGCGGCGTCCCCGCCCGGGTGGTGACGGTGCCGTGGAGGTGGGTGACCTCGCCGACCGCAGGGGTGATGGCGTCGTTGACGATGAGCAGGTCGTTGTCGGTGTCGAGGGGCATCTCGTCGGGGTAGAACGGCCCTTCGAGCGAGCGGCTGCTCGCCGTCGCCGTCAACTCGTCCGCGAGCACCCCCGGCGTCCACAGGGCGGCGGCGCCGACCGCGCCGGCCCGCAGCGTCCGCTCCAGGAAGACGCGCCGCGGCAGTCGCCGCGCGAGCCGCCACTCACGCCGCGGAAAAGGACGAATCGGCTGAGTCATGCTCTTCTCCTTCACGCGATCTCCGATCTAGCCCGCCCATCGTCGCCTTCGGCTCCGCTGGGCGCCCAACCAACCCTGCCAGGAGTCTGCGCCCTGCCGACGCTCGCGTAGACCTGCCACGGACCAGGAATATTCCCCCTTCAACGGCCTATGGCCACCAGGTGACGCCGAGGCCGATACGGGCCGACACGGCGTCGAGATGGAGCAGGGCGTCCGGGCGTCCGCTCGTCCCGCGGGCCTGGCCGCCGCCCGCCGGGACATTGCGGAATGTACCCCTGGCCGCCTTGATGTTCACGTCGAGGGCCCACGACTCGGACAGGTGGATGGCGGCGCCGCCCCCGGCGCTGAGGGTTGGCGCGCTCGTGAAGTGGGCGGCGGTCTCTTCGCCATGCTCGACGATGTCGCCGACCCGCCAGAAGGTGAGCGCGAGATCCGCATAGGGGACCCACCGCCGGCGTCCGTCGGCCAGGTGCAGCCTCGCGCCGAGATCGACGTGGCTGAAAGTCACCCTCTCGAAGGCCTCGAGCCCGCGGCTTCTGATGTCCGCGTACGCCGCGCCCAGGTACGGAGTGACGATCCGGTTGAGGCCGTAGCCGAGCCGGAAGCCCACGAGTGCCGCCCCGTCGCCCGGGTCGCTCCCGAAGGAAACCGCCGCCGCTCCGGAGCCCAGTCCGAGCACCCACCCTTGCGTCCGGGCCGGCTGCGCTCTGCCCACGGCAACGGACGCGAGGCAGCACAAGAACACGAGCAGCACGACTCGGCCCTGGCGCGCGCAGGAGACGCCGTTCGGCGCGGGAGGGACGTTGGCGCCGCCGGGCACGAGCCGGACCGGGAGCAGGAGGCGGCCCCATCGCGGGCGTCCGGGCCGCGCGGTGCTCGCCGGCCGCGTGACGTCGCGCACGAGCGCCGGCGTCATCGGCCGCGGTCCGGCTCGGCCCGCAGCGGGAAGCAGTGGCGCCCCGCCTCGTGCCGCGAGAACGGCCCCCCGCGACGGAGCTCGCGCTCCGTGGTGGCCAGTGCGAAGGTGGCGCACAGCTCGTAGGCGGTTCCTTCCCCGGCCTCGTAGCCGTACGGCTCGCGCGTCACCGGATCGGCGATGGCGACCTGCACGTCGGAGCCGCGCTGCAGCTCGTCGAGCGACTCGGGCAGCCGCTCGCGCGTCGCCTCGTAGCGGTCGATGGCCCGTGAGATGGCGTCGAGGTCCTGCGCACGCCGTGCGTCCAGCCGCTCGAGGCGCTGGCCCGCCGGCGAGCCGAGGGCCACCAAGCCCCCGATCACCGCCAGCGCCACCGCCCCCGCGCCGAGGGCCGGCAGGGGGTCGCGGCGGCCGGGCGCCCGCGCTTCCCCGGGGTCCCGCTCCGCCTCGCGCAGATCGCGCAGGTAGTAGCCGAACGCCCCGCCGGCGATCGCGGTCACCGTCAGCGACTTCAGCACGAAGCGCGCCGTCAGCTGGCCGCCGAGGAAGCTGTAGACGAGGGCGGTGACGGCGCCCACGAGGACGCAGGAAGCGACGAAGAGGGTCAGGTAGGTGAGCTGCACGCGGATGCGCGACGCGCGGGCGCTGGGCTGGGCCTCGACGCCGCGGCGGATGACCCGGGTGACGAAGGCGAACACCGGGCTCGCCACCACGAGCGCCGACACCGAAAACCGGAGCAACTCGCGGATGACCTCGGGGGGCATGCCGGCGGGGTCGGGCAGCGCGAGATCAATCAGCCTGAACAGCACCGCCCCCAGGTTGAAGGCGCTGACGAACAGCGCCAGGAACATCACGACGTACAGGAAGGCCTCGCGCGGCCGGGTCGAGACGGCCGGTCGCGGGACCGGGATCGGCGACTCGACGTCGGCGAACCCGGCCAGCGCCCGCCGAACCTGGTCCGCCGGCCACCCCGCGCGGGTCAGGACGTCCGCGATCCGCTCCCGCGGCAGCCCCCGGTCGAGGGCCTCCCTGACGAAACCGACGAGCTCCGGGCTGAGCGCCATCTCGTTCCTCCTTCCGCAACGCCGGACGCGTTCCCCCGCGGCCTTGGGGGCCGCGGCGCGGCTGTTTGCGAGCCACGGCCTGCGTCCCCTCGCGGCCTGGGAGGCTGCGCCGCCGACGTGCGGGATCCACCGGGTCCTCCCGGTTCAGGCATTGCTGCGAACGACTTTGAGCCTGCATGGATGATGCCAAACCGGCGGCGCCGTCCCAGGTGCCGGGGTCGCAGGCCGTCGGGACGCCGACGGAGAATCACCCCGCCGGGTGCCAGGCGCGCGAAACCGCAGGCGACGGGCTGCGTCCGGGTGCGGTTGGCAACCACGACTCGATCGATGTCCCCAAGTCTGACGAGAACACGTTGCACAGTTGCACTCGACCCCTGCGAACGGACATGCAGTGTCATCACATGTACACGTCATGTACTTTTCCGGTCCCGCGATCGCGCGAATCGGCAGGGGCATGGCGGCCACCGCGCTGCCCGGTTTCGCTGTCGACGACCATGCTACAGCCCCACGGAGGCTGCCGCGTTCGGTTTCCCGGCGCGGCGGCATCCCGCTTGCACGTCCCCATCCTCGGCGAGAGCGCCACGGAGCCCCCGATGGCGTGTTCTCGGCCCGGTAAGGAGGAGCAGGATGCAGATTGGCCGCAACGCTCGGCGGGGAATCGTTCTGATCGCGATGATGGGAGTCCTGGACGGATCTGGGGCTGTCGCGCAATCGTTGCCGGCCGGCGGCCACGCGTTGCCGGCACTGCCCTCGCCACATCCCGCGCGCACGCCGACCCCACCGCCGGCCGGGCGCATCGAACAGAGCGCGCCGGGCGACCAGCGCCCGCGGGCGACGTACTTCGAGAGAGGGAGCCTCCAGCTCGCCCTCGGCGCAGCGTCGTTCTGGGAGCGGCCGGCCGCCCAACCGGAAGCGGCCCCGTTCCTGTTCGCGGGCCTGCATCTCGGCCCCGCCCTGGCCCTCGTCGGCGAGATGGGAAGGGGCTGGTGGGCGAGCGGCCGCCTGGCGACGCCGGGCCGAGCCGCGCCGTCGGCGGCGTGCCCCGACGTCCATGCGGGGTTCCACACCCTCATGGGGGGCGTGCAGTACCGACTGCCGCCCAGCCGGCGCAGCACGCGGTTCATCCAGGTCCTTGCGGGCCGCGCGTCGTTCGCGGGCACGGCGAAGGAGCTCGACGGCGGCGCGTCGTCGAGCTGCTTCGACGCGTTCTCCTCCGGACTCGCCCTGGCTGCCGGCGGCGGCGTCGACGTCCACCTCACCGATCGACTCGCGCTCCGGGTCGCGGCCGACTACCGGCGCCTCGCGATTCCGCCGCTCGAAGGGGCGGAGCGCGTGTTCATGAGGGGCGACGCCGACCGCCATCTCGGCATGGTGCGGGTCGCGGTGGGGTTCGTCCTCGGCATCTGAGCGATGCGCGGGTCAGGGCAACCGGGGCCGGCGCCGGGTCACTCGGCAACCGTCGACATCGGCGCCGACGAGCGGCAGTCCGTGCGGGAACCCGCGTCGGCACCGAGAGCGGCGAGGGGGCCCGCCCGACAAGGCGCGAGGCGAGCGGAGATCCTGTCCTCGCCGAGCGCGACCTGTTGCCATGGGCTCGCCGCGTCGATCGAGCATCACCCCTTCCCGCCCGATGCGTTCATCTCGGCGGCCGTTCGAAGTACAGTATCGGCTCGGAGTTCTCTGCCGCGTGAGCGTTCGGGGTACCGTAGGGGGCAACCGATGAATCGACGATCGTTTCTCGCGACCGGGGCCTCCGCCGTCGCGGCGGGGCTGGCCCTTGCCGGGTCCGCCGCCGGCCCGCGTCCCGCCCGCGCCCAGGGTTCAGCGGGGAAACGCTTCGGCCTCGACTACGCGCCACACTTCGGCATGTTCCGCCACCACGCCGGCGAGGACCTCGTCGACCAGCTCCGGTTCATGCACGACGAGGGGTTCCGGTCGCTCGAGGACAACAACCTGCCGCGGCGGGACGTCGCGGTGCAGGAGCGCATCGGGGCCGAGCTCGACCGGCTCGGCATGCGGATGGGGGTCTTCGTGGCCCACACCGCGTGGGGCGCGGTGTCGTTCGCGTCAGACGACCCGGAGGTGCGCGAGCAGATTCTCGCCGACGTGGGGCAGGCGGTCGAGGTGGCGGGCCGGGTCGGTGCGCGGTGGTGCACTATCGTCCCGGGCGAGTACGACCGCGGGGTCGAGCGGGCCTACCAGACCGCGACGGTCATCGACAACCTGAAGCGGGCGGCCGAGGTGTGCGAGCCGGCGGGCGTGACCATGGTGCTCGAGCCCCTGAACCACTGGGCCAACCACCCCGGCGTGTTCCTGACCGGCATTCCCCAGGCGTACCAGATCTGCCGGGCGGTGGGCAGCCCGTCGTGCAAGATTCTCGACGACCTCTACCACCAGCAGATCACCGAGGGCAACCTCATCCCCAACCTCGACCGCGCGTGGGACGAGATTGCCTACATCCAGGTCGGCGACAACCCCGGCCGCAACGAGCCGACGACCGGCGAGATCAACTACCTGAACGTGTTCCGCCACCTGAAGGGCAAGGGCTACGAGGGGATCGTCGGCATGGAGCACGGCAACGCCGGCGAGGGGCGGGCGGGCGAGCGCGCGGTCATCGACGCCTACGTGGCCGTCGATCGGTAGGCGCGGCCTGAGACGGGCCAATCTCGCCCGGGCCGCCGGCCACTCGGCGGGCCGCCGCGCGCGCTTTTCTGATGGGAGTCGTCAAGATGCCGCAATCGCGTTTCTCCGTCCCGGCCCTGCTCGTCTTCGCCGCCGCCGCGGCGGTGTCCTTCGCCCTGGGCGCGGCCACCGCGCAGGCCCAGCCGGCGGGCGAGTTCGTGCCCGTCACCGACGCGATGCTCCAGGACCCCGACCCCGCCGACTGGCCGATGTGGCGCCGCACCCTCGACGGGTGGGGCTACAGCCCCCTCGACCAGGTGAACCGCGACAACGTGGGCGAGCTGCAGATGGCGTGGTCGCGCGCCCTGCCCCAGGGCACCCAGGAGGTCACGCCGCTGGCCTACGGCGGCGTGGTGTACATGCCGACGGTCACCGATATCATCCAGGCCCTCGACGCGACCAACGGGGACCTCATCTGGGAGTACCGCCGCGACCTGCCAGACGACGTCTACGAGTTCGTCGGCGGCAACGCCCGCAGCATGCGGAACATCGCCATCTACGACCGGCAGATCATCAACATCAGCGACGACGACTACGCCTACGCGCTCGACGTCGAGACCGGCGACATCGTCTGGGAGACGCAGATCTTCGACTACCAGGAGACCCCCGCCGGGCACAGCTCCGGCCCCATCATCGCCGACGGCCGGGTCATCTCGGGGCGGAGCTGCCGCCCCCGCGGCGGGCCCGAGTCGTGCGTCCTCCTCGCCCACGACGCCCGCACCGGCGACGAGCTGTGGCGGCGGCGCACGGTGCCGGCCCCCGGCGAGCCCGGCGACGAGACCTGGGGCGGCGTGCCCTACGAGCAGCGGGTGCACGTGGGCTCGTGGATTCCGGCCAGCTACGACCCCGAGCTGCGGCTGATCTTCCAGGGCACGTCGGTCACCTCGCCGGCGCCCAAGTTCATGCTCGGCGGGGTCGAGAACACGCACCTGTACCACAACTCCACCCTGGCCCTCGACGTCGAGACCGGCGAGATCCGCTGGTACTACCAGCACCTGAACGACCACTGGGACCTCGACCATCCTTTCGAGCGCCTCCTCGTCGACACCGCCGTCGCCCCCGACCCCGACGCCGTGAGCTGGATCAACCCGCGCATCCGGCCCGGCGAGGTCCGCAGGGTGGTGACGGGCATCCCGGGCAAGACCGGCGTCGTCTACACGCTCGACCGCGAGACCGGCGAGTTCCTGTGGGCGACCCCCACCGTCTCGCAGAACGTCATCAACGACATCGACGGGGCCACCGGCGCGGTGACCGAGAACGCCGAGGTCACCTTCACCGCGCTCGGGCAGGAGGTGCTCGCGTGCCCGACCTGGGCCGGCGGCAAGGACTGGGAGGCGGGCGCCTACAGCCCGCTGACCAACACCATGTACATGCCGCTGCGCAACACCTGCGCGCGCATGCTCGCCACCGACGACGTCCGCAGCGAGCGGGCGCGGGCCCTGACCGCGGGCGGCCAGGGGGGCCTCGAGATATACGCCCTCGCGGCCCGGCACCAGATCACGCCGGGCGAGGACGACCTCGGCACCGTCTACGCGGTGTCGGCCGAGACCGGCCGAACGGTATGGCTGCACGAGCAGCGTGCGGCCACCATGTCGGTCATGACAACCGGCGGCGGCCTCGTCTTCGGCGGCGACGTCAACGGCCGCTTCCGCGCCCTCGACCAGGCGACCGGCGCGGTGCTCTGGGAGATCAACCTCGGCTCGCCCGTCGTCGGCTTCCCCATCACCTACGCCGTCGACGGCCGCCAATACGTGGCGGTCAACACCGGCGCTGGCGGCGGCATCAACCTTCGGATGACCCCGGAGCTTCGGCCCAGCGTGGGGAGCGTTCTGTTCGTCTTCGCGCTGCCTTGACAACCAACAACAGTCCGCCAGCGTCCGGGGCCGTTCAGGACAGTCCGTAAAATGCTGAGTCATAACCGTTTATGGTTCTTGGGGCACGGACTGACCGGATCGGGACGTGCGGTGGAATCCACCTCAATCCCGTATATAATGGGGGAATGGATGTTGTAGCCAAATCCGACCCCTCGCCCCGCAGAACCAAGCGCCGGGGCCGCCATCCCGACAAGGCCCTCTCGGCCGCCTTCGTCCGTTCCGCACCGCCCGGACGCCACGCCGACGGCAACGGGCTGTACCTGTTCGTCCAGCCGACCGGAACCCGTAGCTGGGTCCAGCGGCTCGTCATCCGCGGCCGGCGCCGCGAACTCGGGCTCGGCGCCGCCACGCTCGTCCCGCTCGCCAAGGCCCGCGAGCAGGCCCTCGCCAACCGGATGCTGGCCCGCTCGGGCGGCGACCCCCTCTCCGAGAAGCGCCGTGTCCAGGGCGTGCCCACCTTCGCCGAAGCCGCCCAACGCGTGCTCGAACAGAAGCGTGGCGGCTGGCGCGGCCGGTGGCACGCGAAGAACTGGTGGCGGAGCATGGAGCGGTACGTCTTCCCCCGCGTCGGCGGCCGGCCCGTGTCCGAGGTCAACACGGCCGACGTCCTGGAGATCCTCTCGCCGATCTGGCACGTCAAGGCGGCGACGGCCAGGGAGGTCCGCCAGCGCATCCGTGCGGTGCTGGAGTGGGCCATCGCCCTCGACATGCGGAACGACAATCCGTGCGACCGGGTGGTGCCGGTGCTCGGTCCGCAGAACGACATCGTGACGCACCGGCAGGCGCTGCCCCACCAGGAGGTGGCCGCGGCCATCGAGACGGTGCGGGCGTCGTCGTCGCCGCAGCCGGCCGTCAAGCTGGCGTTCGAGTTTCTGGTGCTGACGGCCGCGCGCTCGGCGGAGGTCAGGCTCGCGACGTGGGACGAGATGGACGTGGCCGGCCGCGTGTGGACCGTGCCGGCCCTGCGGATGAAGGCGAAGCGCGAGCACCGGGTTCCACTCCGCAGGCGAGCGGTCGAGATCCTCGACGCGGCGCGAACGCTCGGCGACGGCACGCCGCTCGTGTTCCCGATGCGGAGCGGGAAGGCGATCTCGGCGTCGACGCTGCCCAAGATGCTCCAGCACCACCGGGTCGCCGCGGTGGCCCACGGCTTCCGCTCATCGTTCCGGGACTGGGCGGCGGAGAAGACGGACCACCCGCGGGAGGTCATCGAGGCGGCGCTCGCCCACGTGGTCCAGAACAAGGTGGAGGCGGCCTACGCCCGGTCGGATCTGTTCGAGCGGCGGCGGCTGCTGATGGACGACTGGGCGGAGTACCTCGCCGCCCAGGGCCGGTGATGCGCCCCTGACTCCTAACGGCTGGGGCCGAAGTCCCGGTCGACGTCACGCGGGGGTACCCGGCCCGACTCGACGGGGTTGATCAGCGCGAGCGGGTCGAGGGCGGCGGCCAGGGCCTGGGCCAACGGCTCGAGCTTGGCCTGCACGTGATTGGTCAGGCCGGCGAGGATGCTGTCCGGTGGAGCCCGGCGACGAGCCCGTCGAGTATGCGCCGCCCGTTGACGCCGACGGCCAGGGCCGGCTGGCGAGACGGAAAGGCGCCAATTGGCGCCTTTCCCAGAAGAAGCGGGCGGCGGCCATCAAGAACGATCCGGACCTGGCGCCGGCCGTGGAACACGTCACCGTTGCCGACGCGTACCGGATCCGGGAGGAGGCGGCGAACTCAAGGCCGGGGTCGGACCGGGGGCGGCGTCGACATCATCGCTACGATGCCGCTGACGGCGCAGGGCCGTCCTTGGGGCATCGGCCGCATTTTTCTACTTCCGCGGAGCGGACAAATCCAGCCTGAGCGACCCCGCGGTGCTGACCCAGGAGTGACACCTTGGTTTCACGCTCTGGGTCAGAAACGAGTAGTACGTAGCGGGGTCGCTCAGGTACTGTCTACCATCTGGGCGGTGACCCAAACGGTGTTGTTGTCGCAGCGTAAGTGTCTATTTTTCAGTAGTTTGAGTTGTGGGGGGCATGGAATTAGATCCACACTAGGCGTGGAAATTGGGTCAGGTCGATGGCTACCACGGATTGGGTCAGTACCCAGCGACGAAAACGGAAGGCGCTTGGCGACCTCGGTGCGCGTCATCTCGATGTCGATGATCAGAAACCCACCGAGCCCGGGTCGGCGCCCGGCCCTGGTCGTGGAGCTCGGCAGGCGGCAGCCCTGACGCCCTCGCCAAGGCCGGCGTCGCCCTCGTGGTGCTCAAGTAGAACATCCGGGTCGGGGGCAAGCACGACATCCCGACGAAGGTCATGGTCACCACGCTCGTCGCGCTGTTCGCCGAGGTGGAGCGCGACATGATCTCCGAGCGCACCCCAGAGGGTCTCGCCGACGCCAGGGCCTCGGGGCCGGAAGCTCGGCCGTCCGAAGGGCTCGCTTGGCGTCTCGCGCCTCGATGGGAGGGAGGACGAGATCCGACGCTTCCTCGAGCTGGGCGTCTCGAAGACCGCCATCGCCGAGCGGGTAGACTTCAACTGTTCGGGCGTCATGGCGCCACGCCGCAGGGTCAGCCCGTCGTCCCGCCCTCCACGAGCGTTCGGACGAGCCGACCCGGGAGATCACGCCCCGGCGCCATGGCCGGGGCGTGTCACGGTACGGCGTCAGCGAAATCCCGCGGCTCGGCCGGTCCGGCCGCGGGAAGCGCAGCGCCGCGTCTCGGCCACGGTCAGCGGCCCTCCTCCTCGAAGCTGCGAAGGTAACGGGACACGGTGATCCGCGCGCAGCCGATCACCTTCGCGATGCGCCCGAAGCCGAGACCCTGGGCGCGAAGCTCGACCATGCGCGCGACCGCCTCGGCCGACATCGGCGGGCGCAGGAACCCGCGCCTGACCGTCACGCGGCCGCGCCGGCGCAGCACCTTCCGGTCGGCGAGGGCCGGCATCGAGCGCTCGTCGTCGTCGACGTCGGGCGCCTGCTTCGCCAGCTCGTGCCAGTCGACGGCCGCGCGCGTCGGCCCGCCGTCGACGGGCTCGGGGTCCGGCATCTGGTCGAGGAGGCCGTCGCCGCCGCGCCACGCGACCTCGAACTCCTGCTCGGGGCTCACGGCCGACTCGCGGACGACCGTCGTCAGCGGCTCGACCCGGTGGTAGACGACCGACAGCCCCGTCGTGTGGCCGGCGCCGGTGCGATACGACACGTCGGCGAGAGCCGAGCTCACGGCCGGACTCGCCAGGGCCGCGGCCAGCGCGGAGCCCTGCAGGCGCAGCTTCGTCGCCACGCGCAAGGCGCGGATCGTCGAGCCGGCGCCGTCGATCGAGCGGACGACGATCTCGGAGCCGACCCGGAGCGGCCGGCCCTCCCGGAACGGATTCCCGCCGCCGTCGCGGAACCGGTCCCTCCTCGATTTGCGGACGCGAGTGCTGGCCATCGTTCACTCCTCCTGCGGCGAGTCGCGTCCGGCCTCATGCCGATCCGCGCTCGTGCGCACACGTCGCGCCGCAGGACCCCTGCCCGCGATTCCGGGGTCAAGGAGCCCTGAAAGGGACCGCTGCCCGGGGTGTCTAATCGACCGGCCGATGCTTTTCGGCGCCGGCGTTCAGGCCGGCCGGCTCGGGAGAGCGGTCCCTCGCGGGCATGGCGGTGGTGGTGGGGAGGGCGGTGGTGGTGGTGGGAAGGAGCCGGCCTGCGGCGAAGCCGCGTTCTTTGCCGGCGACGTCAAGGTGAACAAGCGGAGATTCGACGGCCCGGGCGTTCAGCGGCGGCGCTCGCTCTTCGCTAGCGCCGTCCTTGAAGCCGGAATCTGCGAGAGGCGCACCCGTCTGGCCGGCCCGCAGTTCAGGCCGGCCGGGTGCGCCGTCGCAAGGGCAGGGGTTCGCCGCCCATCCCGTGGCCGTCGCCCTTCACGGCCGCGGGATGGAGGCCGGACCGCCGTTCCAGGTCCGGCCGGGGGCGGCGTCCGCCCCGCCGACGGAGCCGGCGTTCGGAGCGGGTTGGTCTTCAACCCGCTGCGGGGGCGGATGGGACGACTGTGCGTGCAAGCCAACCTCTCAACCTGGCACGGCGTGAGCAGGGAAAGGACGGGCGCCGGGGGGACGACGACGCGGTCGCGGTGGAGAGCGTCGCGATCACCGTCGACGAGAATCGCACTCCAACGGCGCGGGGTCGTCCCGGCGCAGTGGTAGCATGGCTCGTGCTCGATACCGACACGCCCGCCGGCTGGCGCCCGGAACCGATTCGCCCGAGACCCGCCGGATCCGGCGTTCCTCGCGCACGGTCCACGCGGTGTGGCGCGTGGCCGACTCCTGTGCGGCATGGAGTCGTTCGGTCCGCCCGGTGGGCGCCGGCACCCTCGGGCGCTCGCCGGCAAGGCAGGCTTCCCAATCGTCCATGAGGCGCCGCCGCCGCTCGAACAGGTCCGGCCGTGCGTACGCCGCCTCGACCTTGTTGCCGACGACGTGGGCGAGCGCCGCCTCGATGACCTCGCGCGGCTGGTCCGTCTCCTCGGCCGCCAGTTCCCGGAACGTCGACCGGAAGCCATAGGCCACGGCCGGGATGTTGCAGTCCTTGAGGATCCCGGCGCACGACCCGGAGCCGGGTGCGCCGCGGGCGGCGGAGACGTGAACGGCCGGGACTGCGGACCCCACCGGTTCCGGTCCGGTGCGCCATCCCGGAATCCGGCGGTCGGCCGGCGTGTCGTGAGCGTGGTGGACGGCCGGGACGCCCCGTCCAGGCCGGGCCGCAAGGCCCATAACTGCCATCCGAGCTGCGGGGCGGGCGGTGTGTCATCCGGAGGACCGGAGCATCGCGGAGGACGCGCGCCAGCGCGTTGACACGCCGGCCGTCCCGCAGCTACGCGGGAGCCGGCGCACCATGGAGCTCCTCGACCTGTCGCCGGTCGTTCGCCGTCCAAGCGGTGCGGTGTCCATGGTCTCGCCTCGGGCCTGCGCCCGGGGCCGGCGTTGGAGCATTACCACATTCTCCTACTTCCGCGGAGCGGACAAGTCCAGCCTGAGCGACCCCGCGGTGCTGACCCGGAAGTGACACCTTGGTGCCACGTTCCGGGTCAGAAACGAGTAGTACGTAGTGGGGTCGCTCAGGTGTTCGGTGCCATCGTCATGCTGACCCAATCTGTGTCGTCTGACAGGCGGAAGTCCCTGTTTGTAATAGGTTTACGTCGGTTGATCTTGGCACCAGGGCCGGCGCTACCGTGACATCTGGACCAAGTGGATGAATGTCGCAGCTCGGGTCACGACGCGTGGCATCATCTACAACTTCGGTCACGTTGATGGCGAGTGGACGGCATCCCGAAGGTGAAAGCTAGAACGCTCGACACCCGCTCGTGCTACTGTGTCATGTCATGCGACGTATAGACGTCTTCCAGATCCGCATCGAACCCGAACTCCGCGACCGCCTCGCGCGACTTCGCGATGAACGGCACGTCAACGTCAGCGCTTGGGCTCGCGACGTCATCGCGGCAGCACTCGACCGCGAATTCCCGGCCGACCTCGAGGCGCCGACGAGACAACCCCTCGCCGGCCTGGAGAACCCGCAAGCTCGACGACGGCTGGGGCGCCGCGCTTGACGGACCCGATGTCGCCGCGCTTGCGGAGGACCCGCGCGGAACCCCGATCAGCATCACCGACAGCCGGGGCGGCTCCTGAACGGCCACGATCTCCTGCTGTGTCTGCGGTTACAGTTTCGGCTTGTGAGCGGTCGTCGGACCGCGATCCCGTGCATTCGCGGTCGCCGCGAGTCGTTTGCCGGCTTCCTGTGCCGCGTGGAAGAATGCGTCCAGCACCTCGAGTCCGTCGTCCGATAGCGGTTTGCATAGCCTCATGTTGGCGGCGGTCTCGAACATGTGTCTGACGGCCTGGATGGTGTCTCCGATTTCGGTCGTCCGGCGTGGTCCGGGGGCGGCTTCTGCGAGTGTGCCCGCCGTCTTCGCGAGCACTTTGTCGGCCTCGGTGAGGTGCTCGTTTATGAACTGGCTTGCCGCGCCCGCCAGTGCGTGGCGCTCGTAGCCTTCGAGGGTTTCGATGTCGTGCCGGCTGCCGAGCTTAAGCTTCCAGACTGCCTTGATCGGTTCTCCGATCTTGGCGATGGTTTCCAGCGTTGCGTCGACCGTCGGTTTCGGGATGTCTCGGTCCAGCCAAACGGAGTCCCGGTGGGCGATCCGCTTGTTTCGCCAGGTTTTGATCTTCTTGATCGTCGGGTCGGCGGCCTTGACGGCTTCGTTCACGAGCCGTTCGATCTCTGTGTGATCGCTGCCTGCAATCATCTCGGGTAGTCTGCTGATTCCGGTCGTCCGCTTGTACCCGTCCGTCAGTCGGCAGATCCCGAGCAGTATGCTCTCGACCAATCGCGTCAAGTGTCGTGAGACGAAGATGCTGTTGACAGTCTGCACATGGAGCATTGACGGGTTCTCTCCCATGAACCCGTTCATGAATTCGCCCTTCTCGATGTTCAGGCTGATGTACTCGTCGACGATAGCGGCGAACTTCGCCGCGTTGTCGCCGAATCCTTCGTCGATGGCCTTCATCGTCGCTTCGTTGAGGTTCACGCGGTATGGTCCGTTCTGGTTCATACGCCTCTGCTCCTGTGCAGTTGTCGCCCGGTGCGCCGGCCCCCGGGACTGAACGCCCGGCGATCGGCGGCGGGGCGGTGTTCGCCGAGGCAGGCGGCGTCCTCCACGCCCTCGACGCCCGCACCGGGGCGGAGTTCTGGCGCCACCGCGAGCCGCGGCGGTCCGTATCGGGGGTGCCGGCGGCGTACGCCGCGGACGGCCGGACGTTCGTGGCCGTGCAGTTTTGGCGAGGCCGCACTCCTCGGAGGCCGGCAGTGCCGTGAATCCTTTCTCCGTGCCGAGGTGAGGGGGGCGGTGCGCCCCCTGCGCGGGCGTTCCATCCGGGCTCCGGTTCACGCGTAGTCCCGGCGAAGACGGCGGAGCGCCGCCCGTGCGTCCACCCACCTCCACCACGACACGGAGTCCGGGGCTTCCGCCTCGGCTTTCGCCCGCAGCCATTTCACGGCTTCCTCGACGTTGTTCGGAGCGTCTGTCAGGGCGTGCGAGAAGTCGAACAGCAGGCGCTGGTGGTTCTCGATGCCCGTCCGGTACCAGTCCTCGCCGGCGGCCGGGTCCCGCGGTACCCCGCGTCCCTGGACGTACAGGTGCCCGAGGCTGATCTGGGCGTCCGGCTCGCCGTGCTCCGAGTATTGGTACCGGTGATCGTCGTCCTCGTCGATCTCCCCTTCGGCGGCTTTCCGCAGCCAGCCCGCGCCGTGGTTCACGAGGTTCGAGCACTTCTGCCGCGCCTCGTCGTCCCCGTCATCGGCGGCCCATCCGAGCCACACTGCGGCCTCCTCGTCCAAGCCGGCCAAGAGGCAGGCCTTCCCGATTTCGCGGTACGCCTCGCGGTGGGGTCCGATCTCCCACTCGGACTCGAAGGTGAAGTAGTCTTCGACCTCGCAGCGGCTCGTCGCGCCGTTCGAGTAGTGGCGTCGGGCCTCCGGCAGGTTCTTCTCCACGCCCATCCCCGTGGCGTACATATAGCCCAAGTTCCACAGGGACGGGGGGAATTCGGGGATCTCGAAGACGGTCCACTTCCTCCGCGAGTGCCAACCTTCTGTCGTGGCCTTCCAGTACCACCTGACCGCCTCGCTGTAGTCGCGCTTCACGCCGAGGCCCCGGACGTAACAGTCGCCGAGCCGGTGCATTGCTCCGGCCTGTTTCAGCTCGGCCGCGCGGCGGAACCACCGCACGGCCTCGCCGGGGTCGTGGACCGTCCCGATCTGCTCAGCGTGGAGTATCCCCGTCTGGATCTGCGCGAGGGCGTCGTCGTGCTCCGCGAGCAAACGGAACAGCCGCGCTCCGCGGCGTCTCCGATCGGTCGTGTCCTCTCCGCGGTGCGTGAGATGGTCGTCCGCGGCCCGGCGCGCCTCCTTCAGGAAGTCGAAGCGGTCCTCGGCGAGTTTCTCGGACGCCTTCTCGATCCGTTCGTGGAGCCATCCCGCCCCCGCCAGGGCGAGCACCACGGCTGCGATCGACAGCCCCGCGGACGGTAGACCGGTCTCCGCCGCGATGTCCCCGATCCATCGCAGGCTTCCGCGCCACCACAGGTACAGGCCGGCCAGGCCGACCAGCGGTATCGGCCACTGCCAGTTCATCGCGTTCAAGACGCGGGTTCTGCGCGACAGCCGCCTCAGACCCTTCCGGATGGCGGCCTCCTCGTCGCTGAACTTCTTTCTCTGGGCGGCCTCTTCGCCGCGTCGCTTCTCGGATTCCGTCGCCATCGGTTCCCCCAGCGGTTCGGCCGTCGGCCGGCACTCGCCCCGACCCGTCCACGCGCGTTCGGGTTCGTGTTGATCGGCGCGTTCGACGTGTCGTTCTCTTTGGTCGACCGTTCCGGACTTGTTGGCGGTCGCTGCAAGCTCCTGTGATGATTGGACTTGATGCGTCTCGTTCCCTGGAGAGTCAGGGTCAGGCGTACGCAGCGCTCAGATTCGGCACCGCGGCGATGGTCGTCGCCTCGGCGATGGCGTGTTCCCGCGCCGGCTTCTGTTTGATGCGCTTGACGGCCCCGGCCAGGGTCGGCACCTCGCCTGCCTCGACAGCTTCCACCGCCCGGCGTTTGACCTTGGCGGGTTCCTCCGGGCGTCGGCGACGGTGACATGCCCGCGTTCCACGGCCGGCGCCAGGTCCGGATCGTTCTTGATGGCCGCGACCGGCTGCGTCGAACGCCGCGATACCTTCACCAGCCGGCGCTGGCCGGGAGTCGGCTGTCTCGCCCGCCTCTGCGGTCGCTTCGGCGGTGCCGGCAGCAGACGGCCGCCCCGCGCCCACGTTCGCCAGCTTCACCGCGGCCAGCGCCCGCTGGCTCTCGTTCATGTGGCGCCGCTGCAGGTCGAGTACGGGGCTGGCGCGACGAGCTGCCCGGGCCGTGGCCAACTTCGGGGACGGCCGAGTTCCTCGCGGAAGTCTGCGACATCGACGCCCTCGACGCCGAGCTGCCGCGGCACCGCGCCGCGCGGCGAGGCGGCGCGGGGGCTTCGGCCGAGACTGTACTCGACGATTGTTGGCATTCCAAGCCCGGACATCCAGACGGCGGGCGAGCGCGGAAGGATCCCCGTCATGAGCGACACCGTGCTACGGGTCGGCGAGTGCGCTGCCCTCGATGTCGCGGCCCGAGCCGTCGAACCCGACGGCTCGGGCGGCGTCACCGGCCGGCGCAGGCCCAAGACCGACCAGGACGGCGAGGCGCGCCGTGATGTACCCGGGGGCCAGCGCGAACCGGGCCACCGCCGCACGGTTGTGGCAACCGTGCTAGCGCTGCTAGCGCTCCTGTGCGCCGGCTGCAGCGTCACCGAAGAGCAACCCCAGCGGCGCGTGTCCGGCCAGATGTCGCAGGCCGAACTGCGTGCGCAGCGGGAAGCCGCTCAAGACGAATTGTTGGCATTTGCCGACTGCCTGGAAAACAGCGACTACCGTGTACAGCCCGCCAACTACCCCGACTGCCTCAGCCACAACCTGACCGGCTGGAGGATGCGACAATCCGGCTACCAATCCACCTTGCTGGAAATCGCCAACAAGGTACGAGCCCCGGATGCAGGCGGTCGCGGATGCGGGGTTCGTCGCAACGGACGAACAGCTAGTAGCTCGGTGCGCAGCGTCGCGGCGTCAGTGCGGTGGATGCGGTGCTCCTTCAACACCCGGGTCAGCGTCACCTCACGAACCCGCTGGCCGCCCCGGGGCGTCGGCAGCCTCCGCCACAGCTCCAGCGCCCTTCGGATCGATTCGCGTAGCGGCCGGCACCGGTCATGGGCTACCCTGAACGCGCCCATGACGCCGTACGAGTTCATCGACAAGTGGCGCGCCTCGACGCTCACCGAACGCTCGGCATCGCACCAACACTTCCTCGATCTCTGCGAGTTGCTCGACGAGCCGAAGCCGGCCGAGGCTGACCCGACCGGCGAGACGTACTGCTTCGAGCGCGGCGCGCGCAAGGACACCGGCGGCGACGGCTGGGCCGATGTCTGGAAGCGGCACCACTTCGCCTGGGAGTACAAGGGCCACCGCGCCGACCTGGACGCTGCATTCGGGCAGCTCCGCCAGTACGCCCTGGCGCTGGAGAACCCGCCGCTGCTCATCGTCTCCGACATGCGGCGGTTCCGCATCCGCACCAACTGGACCAACAGCGTCAGCAGGAGCTACGAGTTCGGCCTCGACGACCTGGCCGACGCCGCGACGCGTGACCGGCTCAAGTGGGCGTTCTCGGACCCGGAGCGGCTGCGGCCGGGCGAGACGCGGCAATCGCTCACCGAGAAGGCGGCGCAGTCTTTCGCGACGCTCGCGCAGTCGCTGCGGGAGCGAGGCCACGACCCGCAGGCGGTCGCGCACTTCGTCAACCGGCTCGTGTTCTGCATGTTCGCCGACGACGTGGGCCTGCTGCCCGACCACATGTTCACGCGGATGCTGGAGCAGGCGCGGCGCACCCCGGCGCACTTCGCCGACCTTGCCGGCGATCTGTTCCGGGTCATGGCGTCCGGCAGGCGGGTCGGCTTCGAGACCGTCGACTGGTTCAACGGCGGGCTGTTCGACGATGACACGGTGCTGCCGCTGGAGAAGTTCGACATCGACACCGTGCTGGCCGCGTCGAAGCTCGATTGGTCGGAGATCGACCCGTCGATTCTCGGCACGCTGTTCGAGCGTGGGCTCGACCCCGGCAAGCGTGCCCAACTCGGCGCGCACTACACGGACCGGGACAAGATCATGCTGCTCGTCGAGCCGGTGGTGATCCGCCCGTGGCTCGCCGAGTGGACTGCGGAGAAGGAGGAGATCGCCGCCGAGTTGGAGCGGGCGAGAGCCGCCAAGTCGCCAGCTACTCGGACCAAGCTGCGGAACGAGGCGGAGCGGCGGTACCGGAGGTTCCTCAACCGGCTGCGGGCGTTCACGGTGCTCGACCCGGCGTGCGGCTCGGGCAACTTCCTGTACCTCGCGTTGCAGGCGCTCAAGGATCTGGAGCACCGGGTGCAGTTCGAGGCGGAGTCGCTCGGCTTCCAGCGGGCGTTCCCGGAGATCGGCCCGGCGAACGTCAAGGGCATCGAGATCAACCCGTACGCGGCCGAGCTGGCCCGCGTCTCTGTGTGGATCGGCGAGATCCAGTGGATGCGGCGCAACGGCTTCTCGGAGGCCCGCGACCCGATCCTGAAGGCGCTCGACACCATCGAGTGTCGAGACGCGATCCTGTCGCCGGACGGTGCCGAACCGGAATGGCCGACGGCGGATGTCGTGATCGGCAACCCGCCGTTTCTTGGGGCCGGACTCCAGATTGGCAAACTTGGGGGCGACTACGTCTCGCGACTCCGACGAACCTACAGCGGGCGCGTACCGGGCGGCGCAGATCTCGTCTGCTACTGGTTCGCGAAGGCCGGCACGCAGATGGAGGCGGGAGCCGCAACACGCGCGGGACTCGTCGCTACCAATTCCATCCGCGGCGGCGCGAGCCGGCGGGCGCTCCAGACGGCGACCGAAACACGGCCTCTCTTCGAGGCGTGGAGCGATGAGCCGTGGGTCAACGAGGGCGCGGCGGTGCGGGTGTCGCTGATCTGCTTTTCTCGCACCGACGACCAAGTCCGTGTCAGAGCGCGTCTTGATGGGCAGCACGTCGACGAAATCTACGCCGATCTGACGGCGCGGCGGGAGAGCGGCGGTATCGATCTCACCCGTCTCCAGACGCTGCCTGCGAACTCTGGCATCGCCTTTAAGGGCGACACGAAGGGCGGTCCCTTCGATGTTCCAGGTGACCAAGCGCGAGAGTGGCTCCGCCTGCCGGCGAACCCGCACGGGCGGACGAATGCGGACGTTTGAAGCCGTGGATGAACGGCATGGACCTGACCCGTCGTCCCTTGGACAAGTGGATCGTCGATTTCGGATGGCGCATGTCCGAAGGCGAGGCGGCACTGTACGAGGGACCATTCCGGTGGGTGCAGGAACGCGTCTACCCGATGCGCCAGCACAATCCACGCGAGGTACGCCGCAAGTACTGGTGGCGCCACTTTGAGCCTCCTCAACGCATGTGGCAGGCCCTTGATGACCTGTCCCGCTACATCGCGACACCCCACGTCGCCAAGCATCGACTGTTCGTCTGGTGCGACACTCGCGTGTGCCCAGACAAGAGGCTCGTGGTGATCGCGCGCGAGGACGACACGACGTTCGGGATCCTGCACAGCCGGTTTCACGAACTCTGGTCGCGGCGGCTCTGCACGTGGCACGGAGTCGGCAACGATCCGGTCTACAACCCGACCGCCATCTTCCAGGCCTTCCCCTTTCCGAACGGGCTCTCGCCGAACGTGCCCGCCGGCACCTACGCCGCGGATCCACGAGCTATGGCTGTAGCCCTGGAAGCGCGACGGCTGGTAGAGCTGCGCGACCGCTGGCTCAATCCGCCCGAGTGGGTCGACTGGGTCTACGAGCCGGTGCCCGGCTACCCGAAGCGGCCAGTACCCCGCGACGAAGACGCGGCGAAGGCGCTCAAGAAGCGCACGCTGACGAGCCTCTATAACGCCCGGCCGCAATGGCTCGCCGATGCGCACGAGGCTCTTGACGCGGCTGTAGCTGCCGCGTACGGTTGGTCGGCGGACATCTCCGACGACGATGTTCTCCGCGAGTTGCTGACGCTCAACGGCGGCCGTTGAGGTACGCCTATCGATGGAACTCACGGCTTGGCTAGGCCCCCTGATCGGAGCAGCAGCGGCTGTCGTGGCAGCCGGCATTGCGGCTTGGATTGCTGCTGCCAACCGCAGAACGTTGGCCCAGTTGGAGCGTCGAGCGAACGTCGACGCTCAGTTGAGCGACAAGCGCCGAGAGCTCTACACGGCGGTCCTGAAGCCGTTCCTGATCGCGATCACTCCGGACGTGGTGTGGAACACCGACCCGAAAACCAAGGGCAAGAACAAGCAGCGGTCAATGGAACAGGCGATGCTGAACATGAGCTATCGCGAGACGATGTTCCAGTTGACGTTCGTCGGGTCGGACGACGTGGTGCGAGCGCTCAATGACCTGATGCAGCACTTCTACAGGGCGGGACCGAATCCGCAGGACCGCGCCGAACACGGCAAAGAGATGGCCAGACTGCTCGCGAGGCTCCTGCTCGCCATCCGTCGGGGGGCGGGCAACGACACAACGGAACTCGACAGGTGGGCGATGCTGGAGCCGTTCATGAACGATGCGAGGGAACAACGGGAGGCTGAACGGCGCGGCCGGGCGGGCTGACCGACGGAGTCGAGACTGAGTCAACTCGCGGCACGTTCGGGACGCTGAACGGCTGCGTGCAGTGAACGGGCCGCGGTCCGGAGCGGTTCGGGAATGGTTCGGATGGTCCGCCGGATTCCCGTCCGGAAAGTGGTAATGGACGAGGGAATCAGGCATGGCCGTCTGCCTACAAGTGTCTATTCCACAACGAGTTGCAGGAGTCGGACAACTCACGCTGCCTTGACGCTGGTGCTGGTCCGTGTCGGTCCGCATCTGTCTAAACACGCGGATCTATACGCGCGAATAAACGGAAACTTATCCTCTCTGTGATCCGGGCCGGTCCGGGCCGTTCCACCCAAATCCGAGACTGGATTGTGGGCGTACCGTGGGTGTATGATTTCGGTCGACAGAGAGCTGATTCAATGGAAAGACTGTCAGCCAAGCGGGCCGAGACGCTACGGAAGCCGGGCAGGTATCAGGCGGGCGACACGGTATCACCTGGTCGTGGCCAAGGGCCGGACGGGCAGGGTCAACAAGCGGTGGGTTCAACGGCTCCACGTCCAGGGGAAGCGGCGCGATATCAGCATCGGCACGTACCCTGTGAACTATGCCGTCTGACATCGTCTGACACGTCGGTTGTAAGCCGGAGTGCCCGGAAAGAGCCTCGCTTTCGGCGAAGGTGCAGCTTCGAGGGACCCGAGCACCACCACGGTGGGCGTGACCGTGGCCGACCTACAAACGCAGTTCGTACCGCGCGCGGAGGTTGCGGACATGTGATTCCACGGTTGGCTCTGACGCCCACTCCTCCCATAGCGCCGCATAGGTGTTCCATTGGAAGTCGATTGAACTTCCAGGCGCCACCTGATTAGCAAACACGGCGACCTCATGCCGGTGCGTCACGCATTCGGCTACTTCCTGCCAGTTTAACGGCTCCCAGAACAGATACAACAACGTCAGCCGCTGTCGCCCAGACGAAAACTCAAGCCGGCGCCGCATGCCGAAATAGTGCTTCAAAAGTTGTGCGCGGTCGAGGTGATGCCTGACGTTACGTCGCCCAGCGACCTTGGCGTCCTGAAAGACCGTCCACCAACCCGGATCCGAACGCGGGGGGGCGAGCGCGTCGTAGGCCGAGGCGAAGACCGGCTTCTTCCGTTGGAAGTACTCCAGCAGTTTCGACTCGACCGCGACAGCACGGCGCCCGTGGTCGATCCAGACGTCGATACTCGCGGGCTTTCGCCCTGGAAAGATCTTGAGCGGCTTCTCAAACGTGATGCTCCGAGGTGGAGTTAGGTCAAAGAGACGGAGGTGCTCCGGGTGGTTCTTGAAGAAGGCGAAACTGTTAACCGCGAGCGCGGCCGAGGAGTGAACCGCGCAGAACTTTTGTCGTAGCTCGTTTCCGCCACCTGCTCGCAGGTCGGCTTCGAACGCGTCAATACGAACGCCATCGACCAGATTGGCCTCGGGAATCCGTACGTAGCCCTTGGCGTCCACATCGGTCCGGCTCCGCGATTGATATCGCAGACGCAACGCGTTCTTAGCTCTGCTTCCTGCACTCACGTCAACTCGCATGGGGGGCAATACATCAGCCAAGATTAGCGAATCGCCGAGTCAAGGGCAACCCCTCGCCCGCTGCGCTCCGGGGAGATCCGACCGCACCCGTCGGCGCGACTTCCGCCGCGGGCGGTCCGCGTCGGTCGGCCGGCGCGCCACGAACGCCCCGCCGTCCTCGACTAGCTCGCACTCGACGGCGTGCGGCGAGTCGTCCGACGCCTGGAAGCCGGCCCCGTAGGCGGCGTCGAAGGCCTCGACGCCCGATGGTGCCGATCCACCTGCCCGATCGCGCTGCTGGGGCCGAGGACTTCCGCGAGGAGACCGCGAGCGAGACTTGGAGCAGCGGTGCCGTCCGGGGAAACGGCGCGCTCTCGTCGCTGGAGGCTTCAGGGGGAAGGGGTCGCGGGCGCCGATGTGCTCTCCGCCCGTTGTTCGAGGCTCCCCGTGGTCGTGTCGTCAACAGGGGCGGGAGGGTGGGCCGCAAGAGCCTCCCGCCCGCGGGGCCGGCGCAGGCGCGCCGACGGTCGTTTGACCGGGCCGGTGGCCGCCGGGTCGATTACGTGGTCGAAAGCGTGCCGTCAGGCGGCCGGATAACGCGGTTCGCCTGGCGGCAGGGTGCTTGCTCCGCAACGGGCGGTCAGTGCACGGCGGTTGCGGTGGGCCGGTAGTCGACGTCGAGGTGGCGCATCCCGGCGTCGTCGAGGTCGTGGTGAGGCACGTTCGGGCCGCAGGGCGGCGGCGTGATCACGACGAGCCCGAACGAGGTCCCGACGGGAGGCGGGGTCGGCCGTCTGTCCATGTGATGCGACGGTGTGAGCCGGGCGGCGACGTCGACGTTGGGGGCGGCGGCGTGGATGGATTGCAGTGCGCCTTGTCGGCCGCATCGGGGGTACTGAACCTCCCTCGTCATCGATCTCCGTCCTCGAGACTGCGGACGTAGCGCGAGACGGTCCACGCCGCGATGCCGAGGGCCTTGCCGATCTTCTTGAAGCTGAGGCCCTCGTTGCGGAGCTCGACGATGCGCGCGAAGGTGTCGACCGGGAGCGGCGGGTGCAGATAGCCGCGCCCGCTGGACACCCGGCCCTGGCGTCTCAGCGTTGCCCGATCCGCCGGGAACGGCGCCGTCCGCGGGTCGTCGACGTCCGGGGCGTACTTGCCGAGGTTCTTCCAGTCGAGGCGCGTCCGCTACGGACCCTCGAGCATGAGCTCCTCGAGGTCCTCGTCGAGGGCGCCGTCGCTTGTCTGTTTACCATTGGCTCGAATGGGCCTTGGGATGGCCCATCCCAGCGGCGCCTCTAGCCAGGCGCCGCTGGGCGGGCGGTGGTCGGACCGTGCGCGTCGCAGGCCGTCGAGGGGCCGTAGGGCAGTTTGGTCGCCACCGTCTTCCCGAGTCCTGGATGGATACGTGAGCGTTGAGGCTCGAATGACAAGCACAGGAGCACAGGGAAGATGACCGATGATATCCCCAACAGCGTCGGCGTCGACATCTCGAAGGCGCATCTCGACGCCTACATGGTCCCGGCGGGCAAGGCCGCGCGATTCTCCAACGACGCGGCGGGGCTCAAGGCGCTGATCGCGTGGGTGGAGCGCCCGGTTCGCACCGTCACGTACGAGCCGACCGGCCGGTGGCACCGGGCCTTCGAGGAAGCGCTGTTCGAGGCGGAGTTGCCGCTGGCGCGGGTGAATCCGTTGCAGGCGCGGCGCTTCGCGCAGGCCATCGGCCAACGGGCGAAGACCGACGCGGTGGACGCACGGATGCTGGCGCAGATGGGGGCAGCACTGGACCTTCGGCGAACCGAGGCATCGTCGCCGGCGCGGCGCGCCCTCGAGGAACTGCAGGTGGCGCGCGACGCTCTGGTCAAGGACCGCACCGCCGCCTTGAACCGTCAGAAGCAACTTCAGCACCCTCTGCTCCGGCGGCAGAACACGAACCGGCTGTCGCAGATCGACCGCCAGCTGACGGCGATCGACACCGAGATCGAGAAGTGCTGTTCGGAAGACGCGGTGCTGACCCGCCGGACGGAGATCCTGACGTCGATCCCGGGCGTGTCTCGGGTTACCGCGGCGGGTCTGCTCACCCAGATGCCGGAACTGGGCAGCCTGGACGCCAAAGCGGTTGCGAGTCTGGCGGGCCTTGCGCCGGTCACTCGGCAGTCGGGCACCTGGCAGGGCCGGAGCTTCATCCAGGGTGGCCGGGCTCGGGCTCGGCGGCTGCTCTACATGCCGGCCCTGGCGGCGATCTGTCACAACCCGGAGCTGCGCGCGAAGTACCGCCAGCTCGTCGGTCAGGGGAAGCCGGGCAAGGTCGCTGTGGTCGCGGTGATGCGCAAGCTCCTGGTGCTGGCCAACGCGCTCCTCGGACAGGATCGCTGCTGGCAGCAGGACCGGCCTGGTCGGGCCAGCGCGGCAGCGCCCTCCGCAAGCATGCCGTTCGTCGAAGCGTGACCCGTTTCCGTGGGTGTGAGCGATTCCTCCGCGGTCAGGCCGTCGAGCCAACGTGTAGGGGGTCATGCTTGGGCATCGTCAGCTAAAAAGCCGGTCTGGAGCGTGCGCGGAGCCGGCGTCAAGGCCGCAGCGCCGCGAAGCGGGGGCGTCGCGAAGCGGCGCGCCTTGACGGTGGCGAGCACACGCCGACACTGTCGGTCTGACGATGCCCCGGCCGCAACCATCGGGGCGGTCGACGTGAGTCCAGAATGCGGCGGCCGAGACGACAGGAGTTGCGACGCCCACGGCCTCCGGATGCCGGCGCCCGGCTCCCCCCTTCGTGGCTGCCAAGGGGAAGCTGTCGCCGGGGTCTACTCCACACCGTTACGTAACGGACCCATGACAGGCGGCTCGGTGCCCGGACGTTCACGACAGTCGAGCGACGGCAGGCTCGGGGCAACAGCGGACCGGGAGAACGGCCGGTCGCCCGGAGGACCCGAGCGGGAGCGGAGGACCCGCGCAGCAGGTTGACGGCCGCGGGCAACGGTGCGCGAGGGGAACCCGCTCCAAGGCCCTGAGACCCGTTATGGGTCCGGCTCACGTCGCCACGCCGTCGCTCTTCGACGGCGTGGGTCGGGGTCGCGGCCGGGGGGGAGATCAGCCCATCGGGTCTACGGCTTCCTCGATTCGGAGGCTTGACACATGGATACTGCCCTGCCAGACCACCTCGGCCTCGGCCACCGCGCCGGTGGCGGCGTCCCGCACCGAGATCAGCTGGGGCTCGAGCTCGCCGTAGACGACCGATACGCCGGTGACGTGCCCGGCGCCGGTCCGCCAGCTGACGTCGGTCAGGGTGGACTGGACGTCGGGCCTCGCGAGCGCTGCGGCGAGGGCCGAACCCTGCAGCCGCAGCTTCGACGTGACGGTCAACGCCCGCATCGTGCAGCCGATGGGTGGTCGGAGTCGAGGGGTGGACGGCGATCCCCACGGGCTGACGGTGGGGCGCGCCCAGGATCGGCACGGGGCGGGACGAGTCCACGTGGGCCGCGGTCGCGACGCGTTTTGACGGAGAACGGCGAGGCTTGCGCCCGCGGCGGCTACGGTGGTGTGGAGATGCGGCGGGAGCTGAAGGCGGCGGTGATGCGGTGGATGTCGTGCGCGGTCGTCAGGATGGTCGCGACGGCGGTGTCGTCCGCGGCGTGGCGGTGCACGGCGTCGGCGGCGCATCACGCCGCTCTTCGGCCGGCGTGATCGTTGTCAGGCAGGCCGGCCGGCTGCCACGCGGCGCCGGTGGCCGACCACGGGCAACGGCTGGCGTCAACTGCGGGGCGTGGTGGTTCCCGATGAGTCGCGTCATGCGCGGCCGCCCTTCCGCGCGAGGGCGCGCCGCCACCGCCGCCGGGCCGCCCGCGACCGGGGCTTCGCCGGGGCGCTCGGCCGTTCGGTCTCCTGGCCGGCGAGCCACCGCGTGATCGCTTCCTCGCTCGCGTGGCTGGGCCGCCTCTCGACGGCGCGGCGCAGCGCCGCCGCGGGGCTCCTCGCCGCGGCCGCCCGCAGCTCGGCGAGCGCTAGCGCCGCGTGGGCCGGGTCGTGCTCGATCCAGCCGTCGTAGATGACGGCCCCGTTCGGCGCCACCCGGTAGACGCGCCACCTGTGAGCGTCGGGGACGTCGGTCCTCACGATTACGGGCGCGCCGATGGGCACGACCGGGGCGTTGTCCCGCGAGCCGCGGAGGGGGTTGTCGTACGCGCTGCCCGAGGGCCTGTCGGTGCCTTCGTTCACCGCGAGCCGCCGCGTCCGGACCGCGCCGAGCTTCAGCCTCGGCCCGGGCTGACCCCGGCCGCCGCCGTCCGCGCTCTCGAGGCTTCCGTGGATCGGGCGGCCACGGGCCTCCCGCCCGAAGTCGACGGCCAGCAGCAGCTCGGCGCGGCCCGGCGCCTGCCGCGGGTCGAGCCGCTGTCGGCAGCCTGCATCGGGATCGCGGCGGCGGGCACGATCTCCATTCCGCCTCGACGGTTGGCCGGGCGGCGTGCCATGACGACGGAGGTACTGGTGATGGCTCAGCTCTTGACGGTCAAGCAGGTTGCCGGTCAGCTTGGTGTCTCGCGGTCGTCCCTGTACAAGATGCAGGACGATCGGGTGTTCCCGGCCGCGCCGATCCGGCTTCCCGGTGGCGACCCTCGTTGGCCGCAGGAGGTTGTTGATGAATGGGTCGCTGCCCGCAGATGCGACGGAGATCAATGACGGCGGGCAGCACCATCCGGTGGAGCGGCGATCGGCTTGGCCTGATCCCGGTGAACCGACTCAACCGGCTCACCGACGTGGCGTGAAGTGCCGGCGCGCGGTCGGTGAGCGACCTGACTTAGCTCTCAACCCAGCTCAGTGTACGGTTCCTGATCGGTTTCGATGCCTGCGACCCAGCCCCCGTCGATTCCCGTGCGCTTCGCGAGCGCCTCGTCGAGGCGCTGCGGCTCGATCTGGTCGGTCCCCTGGCCGGCCATGAGCTGGATACCGAGCAGTTGCCGGGCCGCGAGTGCCCGTCGAACTGGTACGTTGCCCGGCTTCCTCATCCCGACCGGCACGCCGCCCGAGCGGAGCACCGATGCCGACGAGGACGACGACCTCGACACGGTACCTGAGTCGGCGGGTCTGGCCGAGGAGTCGAGCGACGAGCGCAAGGCGGCGCACAAGGCGTTCTTCCCGTCGTCGACCGGGCTGAGCTTTCTCGTGGGCGCGGCCTGCCGCGAGTTGGCGATGACGGTGCGCTGGGGCGACTACGCGCCGGCTGATATCGAAGAAGCCGGCGGTGTCAAGACGTCGGTCTGGCGGCGGACTCCGCACGAGGCAGTGCTGCCGGTCGCGCTCGGCGGAGACGCAGGGCCGGCGGTGCGGGACGTCCCCGGCTCGGGCGGGCTGCAGCTTCACGGTCGTAGAGCGGCCGATCGGCGCCATGAGGACGGGCGGCAGGGAGCTGTCCGCCGGCACGCGCTCGGCGTCGTGCTTCCTGCTGAACCGGCGCCCGCCGGACGAGGGACAACCCGACTGCGCCTATGCCTGCCCAGGCCGAGATCGAGGTGCGGGCGGACGAGGGCTTCGCGCCGCGGCCGGACCTGCACGGGACGCACGCGGCGGAATGGGGCGACCAGGGCGCGGACCTCCACTACGCCGACACGCCGGAGTACGCGATCGGGCACGGGGTCTCGGCCGAATGGGACCTCGACGACGACAGGTGCCGTTCCATCCGCACCGCCTGGGTCGGCGCGGCCGAGGTGGCGAAGACGGTGGCGGCAGACGTCCCCGGGGGGGGCGAGCTGTCGATGGAGGTCCTGGGACGGCTGGACGGTGGCCCGTAGCGGCACAGGCGCTCGGCCGCTCCCCGAGACGTACCGCGGCCGGACCGAGGTGCGGCGGCGCGGGCTGGCGGGCGGCTCCCTGCCCGGTGCGCGGGGGCAGACGGCCGAGCTGTTGTTCGACTACGCAACGCTGGCGGCCGATCCCATGGCCAGCGGCGTGCCCGGCTGGGCCAGGCCGCCGATTTGCTGGATGCCTTCCGGGTCGCGAACCCGGCGACGGCGTCGGCCCTGCGCCAGCGGCTCGGCGGCCAGATCGGACCCGACGGGCTGCGCTTGCGGCCGCTCCAGCTCGCAGCTACCTGCCAGCCGCAGTGCCGGAACCGCCACATGTTAGAATACATCCGTCCGTTACCGTAAGTCTGAACCCGCGAGAACATGAAGCTCGACGCCCGCATCGCGCGTGACACTGCGAACGCCACCGGCGCCGCGCACGCCGCTCGCACGGAGCTCGACCGACAGAAGGCGCCGAATTTCAGACCAACTGTCGACATGGTTCGCGGTGCCCCTGCGCCTCAATTGGACGTACTCCGAGGCCTCGAGAGCGCTACCCATGCCTTGCAGTCGATCGCCGACGACCCCTTTCACGCAATGCTCGAGGCCGAGATTGAGGGTCCGCAGGGCCGCACCACGGTGCTCTGGTACGCCAACAAGAACACCCGCGCCAATCACGTGTTGCCAGCCGACGATGCTGAGATCAAGGTTCTGGCGTGGACGCACCCCGGCTTCCAGAAGGGGCTCACGGGCGAGCTTGACGAGTGGGCCCACTTCCGTCGAACCGGCCTAGCAGTCACCGGAGTACGCCCCTTCGCGCGCGCACGCTTCACGCAGACCGCGCCTGCTGTGGCCGGACTGTACGACCCCGGTGGGAAGGTCGACGGCTTCCCTGGGCCCCCCGAGCGCGCCGCTGCCGGCTTGAAGTCCGTCAAGCTCGATATGACGCCAGAGCAGGTGGAGGCGTTCATCGCCCGCATGGACGGCCTCCTCCTCGTCACTGGTGCGCCCGGAACCGGCAAGACAACGGTCGCCCTTCAGCGCATCAGATTCCTCCTCGACCAGCAGCAACTCCGCGAACCCCGCTCGCACGTGCTCTATGCACCGGACCTTACCCGCGTCTTCCTTGCCAGCGACAACCTGATGTCCTACACGCGGAACCTCCTCTCCAACGAGCTCGCGGTTCCATCAGACGTGGTGAGTCCCGTCCCGAAGTTCATTGAAGCCTATCTCGACCACGTCTGGGCAAGCAGAGGCCGATCCCGTCCGATCGCACGCCGGATGTCCATCCAAGTGCAACGTGCCCGTCACGCAATGCTGAACCTCTGCACCGCCAAAGACCTGCGCGGTGTGTGGTCGGCCGTCGAGGACCAAGCACGACGCCGTTTGACGAACACCTCCGCTGCTGACTGGATGCACGTCACCCCGACGGTGGGGTCCGCCAGGGCGGCAACCGTGCTCGCCGAGAGTCTCGCCGACATACCGCCCCACGCCGCCGATGACCCTGTCGCCTCCGTCGTTAGAATGGACCAATTGTGGCGGCGCGTGCGCGCCCCTTACGACGAATGTCGTCGGGCCATGGTACAGGAGAATCGCGACCGCTTCGACCGCACATTCCTGAACTGGCTGTATTGGGTCTTTAACCCCGTCGACGTACTGCGCACGTATTTTGGCGACCGTCGTAACCAAGCCGTCGAGCTAATCCGCCGTGGCGTCCCCGAGCTCGCCACTCCACAAAAGGTCGTGGACGAGGTATTAGCCTGCATTATTCATGAGGGTCGAGAATCAGTCACCGACGGGGCTTGCTTGACCGCGAGCGGAGCCTCTCGGACGTGGCGGCGGGCGCGGCAGGAGGCGTAGAGTGGCCCTTCACGGCGCCGGAGCGGTCGCGGAGGCCAAGTTGGGGGAAGGCTTTGCCGGTACGGGCGGTGCCGCCCGGGACCGAGGCGTGCGCCGAGCCTCGCGCGGGCTCTGACTAACCCGCGTGGGCGCCAAGCGCAAGGGCGATGCGCCGCCACGCGTGGAGATGGGGTGTCGCCCGTGGTAGATGCAGGACGATGCGGCGCGCCGAGCCGACGACATGCACCCCCAGCTTCAGCAGCCGGTCGCGCAGCCACGTCACCTGGGTGCGGGCACAGCTGGTCCGCGCCGCCCGCAGCCGCAGCTCCTGCATGAGTACGTAGGCGGCCGCGGTCAGCAACACGCGCAACTGGTTCGCCAGGAACTTGCAGCAGCTCGTGCGGTCGATCTGCAGGCCGTCCAGCAACTCCTTGATCCGGTTCTCGATGTCCCCGCGGGCGCAGTAGACCCACTCGTAGACGAAGCGCGAGCTCTCCAAGAGATTCGTCACGACGAAGCGCGGATTGTCCCGCGGCTCGCGACCCTTGAGCCGGACCACCTCCGCCTTGATCACGACCCGGCGTTCGTGGCCCCACGTGCCGGCTGCGTAGCGGGTGTCGGTATAGACGTGCTCGGTTCGGCCACTGGCCTCGCTCTGCGCGCGGGCCACCGCCATCGCGGATTCGGCATGCCGCTGCAACACCGCGTTCTTGCCCATCGCGACCACGTAGTCGAGCCCCGGTTCGGCATCCAGGAAATCGAGGATCTCCGGGGTCGCAAAGCCCCCGTCGAGCCGGACGAGAAACGGCGTCGACGGAAACGCCGCCCGCAGCATCGGCAGCAGCCGACACAGCAGGCCCAGGGTCCCGTCGGCCGCCACCGCGTTCCCCGGCCGCAGCACCGCCGCGCACAGATACTGCTCCTTCTCGTCGTTGAAAGTCAGGAACGCGAGCAGCGGCAGATAGCACCAACTGTCGTAGTGCCCGTTGAAGAACGTGAGCTGTTGCGCGCCATGCGTCCGGTCGTCGGTCGGATCCAGATCGATGGTGATCCGCCACACCCGCCGGTGCAGGCGGCGCCGATGCCGCTCGATCACGCTCGCCGCCAACTCCCGCGCCATTCGGTAGAGCGCGCCGCGGCCCGCGCCGTTCTCGAACCGCGAGATCGTCGGCTGCGACGCCAGGGGCGCGCCGGCCACCGGGTCTCGCCCGAGCAGTAGCTTGTGGATGGGGTCCTCCGCCAAGTGGTCCGCGTCGTTGCCGTCGGGATGACCGCACGCGATGCCGAAGATCCGCTGTCCGACCAGCTCCGCGAGCGTGTGCCGAATCTTCTCCGGCGCGCGCTTGTCGGCGAGACACCCGGCAAACGCCTTGACGAGGCCGTACACGCGCTCGGCCGCCTTGAGCAGGACGCCGCCGCCGTCGGAACTCGCCTGCTCGCGGTTGAACGTCGCGACGAGGGGCTTGTCGAAGAGATCCGGGAACAGGACAGTCTGTGATATCTTGTCGGGTGTCACGCAGGGGTCTCCGTTGTGGCTAAACGCTTGTCAACACAACGTTTGTACCACACGGAGGCCCCTGTGTCTCCCCCAGAATCACCATCTTCGCGAATAATCCAGGTTAGCAGACTGGAACAAGCACCTCTACGGCCGCGAAGCGCTCGCATGGCTCTCCTGGGTTCTGCGTTTCGTCCTTCCCGAGGAAGCCGCCCACGACGATGGCTTCCGTGGCGTACCGCGAGCGATCCCCGTTCCGGCTCACCCCACTGAACGGCGATGGACTCATGTCGTCATCGACGAGGCACAGGATCTGTCAGTACAAGAGGCCTCGCTACTCGCGTCACTCGTAGACCATCGAGGTTCACTGACCGTGTCCGCCGACTTCCGTCAGGTAGTGTCCCCCATACACGGCATGACCGACGGAGAGGCGCTAAAGGTCGGCCTGCCGATTTGGGACCCCAAACTGCACACGCAGTTTCCCTTTCAGCGTAACCTCAGGCAAAGCCGTGAGATCGCCCAGTTCCTCAGGGCCTTTTATCAGCGGGCTTTCGGTGAGTTTCCGCAGTTCGATGCCGGAGATCGCCTCGAGGGCATCAAGCCCCAGCTCTATGTGGGCCACGCAAACGACTTCCCACAACTCATCGCCCAGATGTGGACCACGTTTGCCGCCACCGGTTCGCTGCAGCGACTCGCCGCGATTCAGGTCAACGAGGACACCGCAGCCATCACCAAAATGCGCGCCAGCTTGGCTAGTCTCGGAGTTCCCGTCGCGCCAGAAGACAGCCTTCCAACGGCCGCCGGATTGGTCCTTACAACCGCCGAGCGGGCAAAGGGGCTCGAGTTTGAGGCCTGCATCGTGCTCGGTCTGGAGGATGTCGAGCGTTCCATGTTGAACTTTGCGAAGAACCGTGCCTACGTTGCGCTTTCTCGGCCAACGCGACGCCTATTCATGCTCTGCGAGACGGACCCCATTCTGCTGCAGACTATCCAGCGTGACCTCTATGACCGTCGCCCCCTTTAGGGGAGAAAGGCGCACTGCGCATGGGCTCGCATGCATCGCTGTTTCCACATTTCGAGCGTTTCGTCGATGAATCCGGCCTCGACCGGGCTACGGGGTCTCTTGCAGCCAAAGTGCCCAGGATTCTCGGGAAGGGAACGACCCGGGCCATCGGCATGGATGATCCGCCCGCTGACATCGAGCGAAAGCTCGAATTGGCCGGCCTTCAACTGCCGTCCGACGCCGCCCTACCCGACGCGGCGCGCACCGAAATCGACGCGGCACGACGCGACGTAGAAGCCCTTCGGTTCCGGTTGAAAAGCGAAGAAGGCCGTCGACGATTCTGCGTCCAATGTCTGCAGAGGCTCGCCGATCCCAAGGGAGCCAGCAACGGCTACTACTACGCCGACCGGCTGATCCTCCGTGACGCAAAGGGCGGATTCGAATGGGCATGGTGTGTCACGCCGCATTACCCCATCGTCGACAGGATTCCGCCAGATGTATCCTGTGTCGTTAGAGCGTTTGATGCCGCACGTCGCAAGATCCAAGACCTCGTGCTGCCCACCGACGTGTTCGAGCGTCGGCTTTCACTCGCTTGGTCGATGGCGCGTCACTGGTCCCCCTCCATCGACGTGCTGGTGACAGCCGTCATGAAAATGTACCGGATCGCGGGCCAGGACGAACGTTTCTGGCAGGCCCCGAAGCGCGCGGCATACAAGGACCTGCCCGAGGCCGCTTTCGTAGTGAACCTTATCTCCTGGCGTGCGCGTTCCCGCGCTTCCACTGCGGGCTTCACGTTTGTGCCGGCCACCTTGAACCAAGCGTCGGGCAGAAGCGCCAAGGTCTTTTACCTCCCCGTCAACGCCGAGGGAACAGAGGTCCGGCCCATGGTGTACCTCCGGAAAGCGCCGCCGACCTCACAGGAGTCAATTAGGAATGCCCGATGAAATGAGTCCTCAGGCCGCGCGGAAACTCCGCGCTCAGTTGATGAACGCTCCGGTCGCTCCTGGCGCGCTGTCTTCCGCGATCAACGTGGGTACGGAGCGGATGCTTGATGTACTCGAGCAGCAGTACTTCACGCAGGAACTCGCCGACGGCATTTCATCTTTCAAATACCTCGAGGGAGATTATGGCACTGGAAAGACCCAGTTTATCCAATGTCTCGCCGAGCGCGCCCACCGCAATGACGTTGTCACCGCCATCGTCACAATTGGGCAACAGTGCCCCTTCAGTTCGCCGCTGGCGATCTTTCGGAACGTAGCGGCGTCGTTTGTAGCGCGGACGTTCGGCGATGACCTTGGCAGCCAACCCAAGGGCGTCGAGGTACTGCTGCGGTCGTGGATCCACGACCGCTTGCGCTCGATGGGCGTCACGCCCGGCAACGTTGTGCCCGACGCTGTTCGACTACAGATCGAGCGGACTTTCACGGCTCCGTGGTTCGGTGCGGCGGACACTCAGATGGCGTCCGGTTTGCGCGCACTCGGCGGGCGGTTGCTCGAGCTTGAGTGCGGGGCTGAATCAACAGTGCTCGATGACGAACTTACGGCGTGGGTGCGGGGGGACACACTTCGTTCTCCAAATCTCAGGGCTAATGGACTCCATGAGCCAGCCAGCGATGCTACGGCGTTTCAGAGGCTGAAAACTCTTATCGGCTTCTTGCGCGAACGGTTAAGCCTCAAGGGCTTTTTCGTTGCATTTGACGAGGGGACGCGCACCATGTCCTTCCGCAGAGGTACCGTCAAGCAGAGGCAGGCGATTGAAAACATGCTCACCATGATCAACCACAATGCGGAGGGCGAATTCGGTGGCGTAATGTTCATTTATGCTGCGACACCAGACTTTCGGGCCGACGTCATTCAGAACACTTACATTGCTCTTCGCGACCGTATCGGCTCCGTGGCTTTCTTGCCAGGGAGACCGATGACGCCTCTTATCAAGCTGGACGAGGTGAATACCGACGCCACCCTCCGTGAGCTGGGCGACCGGCTGCTGCAGGTCTTTGCCGTCGCGGACGCTATCTCGTGGCAACACGAGAGGCAGCGGGCCAACATGCTGGTCCTGATCGACGCCCAGAAGCAGGTGCTTGGTTTCCCCACCACCGTGCCGCCACGGTTTTTCGTCTTTCATTGGTGCCGTCTGCTGGCTGAACAGGCAGACCGGCAGTTCAGTTTGAGTCCGGACGACGCATTCGTGTTCGTTGAACAGAACCGGCTGCCCGATTCGGAGGAGCAATGATGTCGATTGTTTCCGGAGTGGACGTACGCCATCCGGACTATGGCCGGGGTCGCGTGATTGAGGTGTTGGGACAGCAAGCGGTGGTAGAGTTTTTCGGAGACCAAGTGACCGTGGAAGCCCGGACGCTGGAGACCGTGGACGCTTCCGATCCCGTTCCGGTTTCTCAACGCCGACCGCCAGTCGACAGGGTGTTGTTCAGGCGAGCGTATGAGGCTGTGAATCTTGGCGTGGTCCCCCCCCATCCCGAGCAACTGCTGGCGCTATCCATCGGTGGCGACCTCATCGCTCAGAGAACCGGCGACTGGCTGGATGCGGCACCGGAGAGCGGACTGTGTAAGGTTATTCTGGGAGACTATGGCCTGGGTAAGTCCCATCATTTGAAGATGATAGAGGCGTGTGCGCTCAGGCACGGGTGGGTCGTGTCCTTTCTTGAAGTCGACCCAAAGCAGGTGGACCCCGCCAAACCTCATTTTCTGTATCGCGCTCTGACGGCAGCGCTCCGATTTCCCGTCCGGGGGGATGGGTCCCGAGTCAAGGGGTTCTTTGACCTGGTGGGCGAGGTGCGGCAGTATTGGCACAACGTCGCGCCCGGGAAGTGTTTTCGCAATTCCGCATGGTTTGAGCCCGCGATGACGGTGCTTCGCGCTCATCCTCACGTTGAAAGGCAGCACTACAGGGAGGGTGTGGACTGGCTGTCGGGACAGATTAGTCAGCATACAGCGATTAGGCGGCTTGCAACGGGCATGGGAGCGCGCGTCAGGGTGCCCCGTGCCATGCCCAGGGTCAGAGAGACGGCGGACATTTACGTACAACACCTTGTGGTGATCAACGAGTGGTGTAGGGCTCTCGGCTACAAGGGACTGCTGATTTTGCTTGACGAGGCGGAGCACGTCAGGGGGTTTAGTGTTCGTCGGAAGGACCGGGCTACCAACATGTTCGACTTGCTGGCTCGTTGTGCGCGTCCACCATCGGGACGTGGTGAGGGGCCAATTGGGAACGACCACGGGTTTTGGTTGCCGAAGTACTGGAGAGAAGGTCCTCATTTTGCGCTTGTAGTGGCTCTAACCGAGAGAGACGCCGTTTTCGACTCGGGTCTTGAGGCGCCTGACGCGTGCGTGTTCTTGCACGATGAGTCTGACCTACTTCGCCTGCAGCCGCCGAGCAGAAGTCAATACTATCGATGGTGCCTTCGCTTTCTGGAAGAGTTTGAGAGCCACTATCCACGCGAGGCGTCGATTTTACGGGACGGGGTCGGTCCCGGCGTTTTGCTGAGGTTCTGTCCGACGAGTTCGGACGCCAGCCACACGTGGAGCAGACCGTTCGCCTCTGGACCAAGATGGCCAGTTTCGCGGCGGCTTTGCTGCTTGCCCGGGCCGTGGAGACGGGAGATGAGCTCGAAGACCGGCTGCGGTCGGTTGCGAGGACTGCGGCTGGGGAGATAGTTCCCTGGGAAGTCGGGACGTAATGAACCTGCAAGAGGCGATGCCCGACGCGTGGCGTGTGTTTTTTCGGGGTCGCCAGCTGCGGCCCATCCAACAGGAGGCTGCAATCCCACTTCTTAAAGGGGAGTCGGCTTTGCTTTCTGGTCCGACGGCGTCTGGTAAGACGGAAGCCGTCTTTGCGCCGCTCTACCAGAGGCACGTGTCATTCCAGCGATCGCGAATCGCGGTAGTCTACGTTGCCCCGACAAAGGCGCTCGTGAACGATATGTACGAGCGCCTGGTCGGCTATTTTGCCGGCGGCGACCCGGACATCGTTCGGCGCTATACAGGTGACCACCACGATTTTGACGATGCGCGCGGGCGTTTTGTGCTATTGGCGACCCCCGAAGCACTGGATTCGCTCCAGCTCATGCAACCGGGCCTGCTGTCCGGAGTCAGGTCCGTTGTGTGCGATGAAATTCACCTGTTACACGGAACTGCCAGGGGGCAACAGCTACGTGCCGTGATCGGGCGGCTTAGAACCCAGGCGGTGCGTCCAGGCGATCGGAGGGACGGCTTTCAGGTCGTCGGGATGAGTGCAACCGTGCGGGTGCCGGAGGCGGTGGCCCGCGACTGGTGCGGCGACGCGGCCGTGGTGCTCACGGTGGAGGGCTCACGGAGCGTCGGTATGTCGGTGCTCCGTGTTCGGAAGCGCCAGGCGGCGTCAACAGTCGCAGGTAGGCTTCGGACGGTTGAACGCGCGCTTGGCGTCAGGAAGGCGTTGGTGTTTGCGAACAGCCGAAATCGCGCACACTGGCTTGCGGCTGACCTTTCGGGGGAGCTGAGAGCCGATGGCTGGCCAGTCTTTTTTCACATTGGTATTCTTTCGCGCTCTGAGCGGGAGCGGGTCGAGGCCGCAATGAAGTCGGAGCGGCGCGCTGTCTGTGTGGCGACTTCGACCCTCGAGGTGGGAATCGATATTGGTGATATCGACGTGGTGGTATTGGCCGATCCGCCGACGGCCGTGAGCTCGATGCTACAGCGCGTGGGGCGGGGCAATAGGCGTTCCGATCGGTGCTTGGTCTGGGCATGCGCGGCGGATGAATGGGAGGCTCGCGTCATCAATGCCGTGCACGAGTGTGCGATTCGGGGCGAACTCGATGACGTGCACGACTACGCACGTCCATCTGTGCAGGCGCAGCAGGCGATGAGTGCTGCGTGGGTGGGTCTTCGCCGGGACTCTCCGCTGACGTTGAGCAACCTGAGGGAGCGGACTGGCGATGCGGTGAGTCGGGATGTTGTCGACGACATGGTGACAGTCGGGGTCTTGCGGCAGGTGCGGGGGGCATTACTGCCCTCCGATGAATGGTGTGACTATGGCGATGCCAGGAAACTTCACTCCGTGCTGCTGGGTGGCAGGGGAGTGCCCCTTGTCGACGTGCAGTCAGGGGAGACGATCGCGGAGGTGAATCAAACGGCGGCCGCACAGGGGGCTCTTTACGCGGGTGGTGGGTTGCGGGTCGTGCACGGCGCGGACGGTCGCGGGGTATATGTCAGTACGCAGCAAGGCACGGTTTCGTCGAAACTGGCGCGGTTGCCCAGTGCGCGGGGTCGTCGGAAGGGGCTTTCTCGGCAGGTAGTGTGGTCAATGGCGAAGTCGGAGGGATACGATCCGACGAAGTGGACTCGGGACGGGGCAACGCTCATCACGTGGGGCGGCGCCGCCTATAATTTTCTGCTTAAGGGTATTTTGGTCGCAGCCGGCCAGCCGAGGGAGTTGCGTCATGATGACGTCGGGATTGACGGACTGGTCGACGCGGTGGACTTCAGGCCTGAGTCCGTCCGGCGCTTGGCACAAGCGATGTTCCGGGCCGGTGTCCCGGATGGGCTTGCGAGGAGGTTTAGAGAACCAACACAATTCTTGCGAGCGCTCACTCCCGCGATGGCCCGTGAGGAGGCGAGAAGGTCTGTGCCACAACAGGGATTTCTGGAGTGGTTGTCGGAATGCTCAGTCTGACGACGAGAGACCCGGTTGGAGTACGTCTGGGTCAGGAGACCCCCGACGTGTGTATCACTCCTCGCGCCATTGTAGGAGCGCGAAGCTGCGGTTCCGGGCTTTCGAGGAGCGGCGCGAGTGCGTGGAACGGCAGGCGTCGAGTAGGCGAGTGTCGTCGCTCGGGTCGCGGGCTACGATGTCGGCGCGGAGGGGCCCGACGTGCACCTCGGTGTCGTCGACTTCGAGTTGAATGCCGATCGCCGACGACAGGTGATTCAGGTTTCCGGCGAGCCAAGGCGTGAAGTCGTGTGCTTCGTGAGCTCAGGCCTCGCGCAGCGAAGCCGCAGCGAGGGAACCCAGTTGGACCGTCATCGGTAGCCTCCTCGACAGTTGTTGCTCGTTCTACGCGCGTCCCCCCGCCGAGTAGTGTGTCACTACCCGGCTCGTCCGCCAGTTCCCGGCCAGCATCACCTCCGTCATCGACGCGCTGCGGCTCGTCAGCTGGGGAGGCCAGCCCGATGCGGCCCGAGTGGGCGGTCACGTGCTCGACGCCGGCGGCGCAAGCCGCGCGCCTGGAAGCGCAGCCCCACCATCTTCGGCGGGAGCCGCACGACGGGGTCCTCGGGCGGCCGGGCACGCCGCGGCTCGCAGCGTCCGGAAGCACGCCGCAGCCACCGTCGGCGCGACGCTCGGCCGTCGGGTCGATCATCTCAGTGCGTATACGAAGCAGTCTTGGCGGACCGAGATGCCCACGCCCCTTGGCACTGTTTGGCCCTCAAGACGGGAACACGTCCTCCAGGCGGAGCTCGAGGCCGGCGAGCAGCGGCGACCGGAGCGTGTCTCGCCGCCCGAAGGTGCGGGTGACCGCCAGCCGGCCCGCCTGTTGGCGGTGGATGGAGACGGTCTCGGCCATCGGGTCGATGAGCCAGTACTCCTTCACGCCGTGTCGGCTGTAGAGCTCGCGCTTGATCCCCCGGTCCCTGTCGGCAGTCGACGGCGACAGAATCTCGATCACGAGGTCGGGCGCACCCTGCACGTTCTCGCCGTTGCGCAACAGATGCGCCCGATCTCGGGAGACGAACAGAAGGTCTGGCTGCACGATGTCGGTGTCGGAGAGGACCACGTCGCACGGCGCGTAGAAGAACTCCCCAAGCTCGTGGTGGAGGATGAATTGGCCCAGCGCTTGGCCGAGGCGGAACTGCACTCGCTGGTGCTTCAGATTCGGGGCGGGAACCATGATCAGATCACCGTCCAGCAGCTCGTAGCGCACGTCCGCCGGCGTGGTGCGATAGTCCTCGTACGTGAGCTTGACGACGGGTTGCGTGGTGGCCACGTCGGTGTTCTCCCGTTCCTCGATGGTCGCGGGACCATCATAGCGCCTCTGGGCGGGCCCGGGATCACCCGGTCGCCGTCGCAAACGACGTAGGTTCGTGAGCCGCCCCTGGCCTCGTTCAGTCGGGCCTTGCGCCGCAACCAGGCAGCGAGGCTCTCCGCTCCGGACTGGAACCGGGAGACGTCATGTCGTTCGCCGAGCGGCTCGGGCGCGGTCATCGCTCCCACTGCGGCCGTCGCGCCAACTGTCTCTTCAGACGATCGTTCGGCGCCACCGGCGCATCGAGCGCGGCCACGAACGCATCGTACGCCTCGTCGTCGAGCGCGATGATCGGACGCTCGACCAGCGTCTCTATCGCCGCCGCTTCGCTCGACCGGAGCACGAATTCCGTGCGGGTGACCCCCCGAATCGCCGCCGCCCGATCGATGAGCGACAGGCGCTCGTCCCTCATTGGGAACTGACTTGCCCCACGTGCCCACCCCTCCTCCGCCTCCCTCCGCCGCGTACGCCGCCCCCAAGCGCATGCCATTCGTATGGATGACCCCGTGGATTATCCAGACAGACAAGGCGACGCGCCACGCGAGACCGGACGTCAGAACCCCACCGCCGTCTGCAGGTAGAAGAAATCGGCCGTGTCCAGCCTGAAGTCGGCGGCCTGCAGGTAGGCGCCGCCGAAGAAGCGACCGTAGCCCCCTTCCAGGTCGACCGGTCCGGCCGGGAGCCGGATGGTGATGTCGAGCTCGTTGCCGACATGAGGTGAGATCGCCGCGTCGGCGGACCGATGGACAACGGCTCCGCCGACGTTGTACCAGGCGTCGGCGCTGGGTGCGGCGAGGGCGAAGTCCTGCAGGGCGACGCGCAGCCGCGCGCCGCCCGGCAGCTCCGCCTCGACGGTGACCTCCGCGTTGCGCAGGTTCTGGAGCGCGAAGAAGTCCATGTAGCCGTAGTAGGCGTGGCCCAGGGGGTAGAGCTGGTCGAAAGTGCCGTGGACGCCGTCGGCGGGGTCGTCGTCCCCGCTGCCGAAATTGAACGCCGCGCCGAGCTTCAACCGGCCCGGCAACTGCGTCGTGTAGGAGCCGCCGGCGTGCGCCAGCGCGGCCCGGTGTTCGAGGCCGCCGTGGGTGCCGGTCTGGGCGGCCAGCTCGCCGTCGAACGCCCACGGGCCGTGGCGCGTGTCCACGCGCGTCCCGATGGTGTGGACGGCGTCGTCGAGGCGGGCGGCGCGCCGCAGCAGCCAGTACCCCTCGACGGTGGAGCCGGCGACCAGCGCGGTGTCGGTGTAGTAGACGCCGTGGAGCTGGCTGTTGAACATCCGGCTGCCGGTCGGTCCGTGGTCGTTGAGGCCGGTCGGGCTGACTGGCACGAGGCGCGTGGCGAAGGCGTCGAGCTTGCGGCCGGCGCCGACGCCGGCGGTGATCCGCGCGCCGTCGAACACCCGCGCGGTGTTGACCCATTCGAGCGGGGAGACCATCCGCTGGGAGCCGTACGCCAGCTTCTGGCGGCCGATGCGCAGCGACACTGGCCGCGAGGTCGACGCGGGGGACCCGACGTCGAGGTACGCCTGGTGGATGTCGAGCTGGTCGGCGAAGATGTTCGGCGTCCGCGTCTCGCTGATCGCCCGCTCGCCGTGGATGCGGGCGTCCTGCAGCTCGACGACGCCGGAAACCCGGTCGCTCGGCTCCCAGGTCAGGCCGAACCGGAACCGGGAGAGCAGATAGTCCTCGTCATTGCCGGGCCGCGCGCCGTCGAACTTGGCGTTGCGGCGGCTCTCGGTCCGCAGGCGGACCTGCGAGCCCATCGTGAGGCCGGGCACTATCTCGCGCCAGTCGGACGATTCCTCCATCGGCGCCTGCACCGCCGTCGCGGAGGCCGGCGTGTCCGGGACTGACGGCGCGTCCGGCGCGTCGGCGGCGGGGTTGGCGGCGCCGGGCGCGGCGAGGGCGACGGTGCAGAACAGGATCAGCGCTCCCACCAGGGCGAAGGGGCGGCGCGCGCTCGGGAGTGCGAAGCAGGCATCTTGTGTGCGCATGCCGCAGGCGACTTCAACATTCGTGCCAAACAGGGGGCGAGCCGCCGCCCCATCGTGCCCGCTCCTGCCGTGCCCACGACCTGCTCGTTTGTGCCCCTGAACGGGGGGTTCGGCTGATTTCCGGCGATGCCTGGCGGCACGGGTGCGGCGGCGTGGAGGCCCGGTCACTCTGGTGGGTTCGCGCCTCGGGGAGCAGACAATCTTGTGGAATCGAGTCCCACCCCCCAGGTCCAGGGCGGTCCTCCGGGTGTTGTTCTACGGCTGCGCGCGGATGATCGCCGTCCGGCGGGGTGCGGGGGCAGGACTGCTTCCTGTTCGAACAGCCGGTGCGTCATCCGCCCTTCCGGACCGACGGCCCGCGTGAAGCCGAGCCCTCAGGAGTCGGTGCACCCGGTGCAGCCTGTCTGCGGCGTTCTGCTTCGAGATGTGCGGCCGTTTCGGCGACCTCGACGTTCCAGCACTGCTCGACGTCTCGCAGCCGCACCATCTCGCAGGTCGCGCCGTACTACGGCGAAGCGACGGTAGAGGCCGGGAAGCGGACCGATCTGCAGACTGGAGCTGCTGCTGGAGGCTGTGGCGAGAGGGTAGGTCGTCGGCGGGAACGGAGACGAGGTTGCCGCGACGTCGCGGCCGGCGGCGTGGCGGCGTCGAGGTTCGCCGTCCCGAACGGCCGAAAGAGCCTCCCGCCCGCGGCGGCGCAGGTCCGCGGACGGTCGTTTGACCATGCCGTCGGCCGTCGGGTCGATCATCTCAGGGCGGATACGAAGCAGTCTTGGCTGACCGAGATGCCCACGCCCCTTGGCACTGTTCTCGCCGTCAAGACGGGAACACGTCGTCCAGGCGGAGCTCGAGGCCGGCGAGCAGCGGCGACCGGAGCGTGTCTCGCCGCCCGAAGGTGCGGGTGACCGCCAGCCGGCCCGCCTGTTGGCGGTGGATGGAGACGGTCTCGGCCATCGGGTCGATGAGCCAGTACTCCTTCACGCCGTGGCGGCTGTAGAGCTCGCGCTTGATCCCCCGGTCCTTGTCGGCGGTCGACGGCGATAGAATCTCGATCACGAGGTCGGGCGCACCCTGCACGTTCTCGCCGTTGCGTAACAGATGCGCCCGTTCTCGGGAAACGAACAAGAGGTCTGGCTGCACGATGTCGGTGTCGGAGAGGACCACGTCGCAGGGCGCGTAGAAGAACTCCCCAAGCTCGTGGTGGAGGATGAACTGTCCCAACGCCTGGCCCAGGCGGAACTGCACTCGCTGGTGCTTCAGATTCGGGGCGGGAACCATGATCAGATCACCGTCCAGCAGCTCGTAGCGCTCGTCCGCCGGCGTGGTGCGATAGTCCTCGTACGTGAGCTTGACGACGGGTTGCGTGGTGGCCACGTCGGTGTTCTCCCGTTCCTCGATGGTCGCGGGACCATCATAGCGCCTCTGGGCGGCCCGGGATCGGCGTCTCGGCTCGCGGCCTTGGGAGTGCGCCGCCGGCCGGCGACAGCACCGTCGGGGCGAATCGCGCGTCACCGGCGGGGCCGGTGCAAGGGGTCGGATTCACGACGATCGCTGTCCTGCGGGGTGCGGCGGCGGGACTGCTTCCTATTCGAACAGGCGGATGTGCGTCACCCGCCCTTCCGGCCCGACGGCCCAGCCGCTGCGGAGGCTGGCAAAGGCGATGCTCCAATGGCTCCCGGGGTCGAGGTTGGTCCACGTCGTGCCGTTGTCGGCGGAGTACGCGATGCCGTTCGGCCCGACCGCGACGAGCGTCGGGGTCGGCGCGCCGGGCACCCAGGTTGCACCGTAGACGGCGCCCGGGAACGACGGCCGCCCCGTCAGCGTCCATGTGCGCCCGCCGTCGTCGGTCACGGCCACGTTGTCGCTGTACTGGTCCGGCTCGTCGATGACGCCGCCCAGGGCGGCGCCGTGGTCGGCATTGCGGAACGCCAGCGAAGCGATGCCCGCGGTCGGCGTACCGCCGACGATCGGCGTGTCGGCGACGGTCCAGGACAGGCCTCGGTCCGTCGTCTTCAGGACCCGCGCGGAAGCACCGGCCCCGGTGCCCACCCATGCGATGCCTTCACCATGCGTGACGAGGCAGGTGCCGCTGGCGGCGAAGCTGCCTTCTCCCTCGCTGGCGGGTGGAAGGCGGTCGGGCGGCACCCGCTCCCAGGTTGCGCCGCCATCTCCGGTGGTGATGAGAAAGAACGCCCCGCCGAACGAATCGCTGAAGGCGATGCCGTGCTCGTCGTCCCAGAAGCCCATGCAGTCGAAGAAGCCCTCCGGTTCCGGGTTCGTGTACTGAAGCGCCCAGGTCAGCCCGGCGTCCGTGGTCTTGTAGATGCGCGACTGCTCGCCCTCTCCGATGCTCAGCAAGTAGGCGGTTTCCGCATCGACGGCATGGACATCGCGGAACTGAAGCGCTCCGGCGTCCGGCACGACCCCCGCGTGCCAGGTGGTCCCGCCGTCGGTGGTGCGCGCGTACGTGCCCTCGGTCCCGCTGATCCAGACGGTGTTCTCGTCGACCGGGCTGATGCCGATGAACCGCGCCTCGACGCCCGAGGCTTGCGCCGTCAGCACCGGGTCCAGGCGCAATGGGGGAGCCTGCTGCCCGGCCTCCGACTGGGCGCAACCCGACACCTGTGCCAGGCCGAGGACCAGGAGCGGAAACACGAACCTGGGGATTCCGCCGGTTACGAGCCTGTTGCCGTTCATCAGCCGAGTTCCAATCGCTGGGTGGAGTGTCGATATCATTGTAAGGCGCGTCCACCACACGCCGAGGAGCATGCGATGAGCAGCCGGGAGTGCGCCGCGGTTCTGATTCTCTTCGCAATCGCACGGGGCATGACGGCGCCGGCCGCGGCCCAGACCGGGTTCGAGCCGCCGCGCCTCGCCGACGGGCGGCCCGATCTGCAGGGCGTCTGGGACTTCCGCACCCTGACGCCGCTCGAGCGGCCGGAGGAGCGCGCCGGCCAGACGCGGCTGACGCCGGAGGAGGCGGCGGCGATAGAGGCCGGCGAGGCGCAGCGCGCGGTCGAGGCGGACCGGCCGACCCCGATCCGGACGGAGCCGTTGCCGGCCGGCGGCATCGCCGTCAGCTACAACGATTTCTGGAACGACCGCGGGGCCGGGGTGGTCGACGACCGGCGCACGTCGCTCATCGTCGATCCCCCGGACGGGCGGATTCCGCCGCCGCGGCCGGGGGCGCGGCGGCAGCTCGCGGCCTCCGACGACGCGGCGCCGCCCGACCGCCCCGTGCGGTTCCTGGTGGGCGGCATCGGGATGCGCGGCCCCGAGGATCGCGGGCTCTCCGAGCGTTGCCTGCTCGGCTTCAACAGCGGCCCGCCGATCGTGCCGGTCGCCCCCAGGGGCCGCTACAACCAGAACATGCAGCTCTTTCAGACCCCGGACCACGTGGTCGTCTTCACCGAGATGGTGCACGAGGCGCGCATCGCGCCGCTCGACGGGCGCGGCCCGCTGCCCGACGGCATACGCCAATGGTCGGGCAGCTCGCGCGGCCGCTGGGAGGGCGACACGCTGGTGGTCGAGACGACCAACTTCACCGGCAAGACCGCGAGCTTCGCCCCGTTCACGCGCCTCGCCGTCGGGACGGGCCGGACGCTGCACCTCACCGAGCGGTTCCGGCTCGTCGACGCCGACACGCTCCTCTACGAGTTCACCGTCGACGACCCGGCGAGCTTCACGCGGCCGTTCACGGCGGCGGTTCCGATGAAGCGCGGCACGGCGCCGCTCTTCGAGTACGCGTGTCACGAGGGCAACCGCGGCCTGCGCAACCTGCTGTCGGGCGCCCGCGTCCAGGAAAGCCAAGCGTCCGAGGGTGCGCGTCGCGCCCCCCGCCGGCCACCTGCGGCGCCCCGGCCGTGAGGTCGATGCGACGGTTGTCGCCGAAGTCGGGGCGCCGCCTGCCGGTGGTCAGTCGTGTGCGTTGACGGACGGCGCAGACCAGGCCCGAGCGTCAACGGCCGCCGAGGAGACGGCGCATGGCGTCCACGCGCCCGCCGGGGACGTACTCGCCGAGCGCGCGGACCGGCAGGCGTCGCCGCGCGCCCGGGGGCGTGGCGGGCATGGTCCGGCGGGCAGGCTCCGACGCGTTTTCGGCGTCTCTGTCCTCGCGGGTTCCGGCTGGCAGCTCGGCGGCCAGCATCCGCCGCCGGAACCGGCCGAACACCGCGTTGAGGTTGGTGGATTGCTCTGACATGCGGAACCCTCCTCGAGCATGAACCGGGCTCGCAGTAACCCGATAGTACCCGATTTCCGCGGTCGACGGGGGTGCGCGCGGGCGACCCCGGGCGAGGCGCGGACCGGCGTGTGCGGGCGGACCGCGTGCGGGCGGCCACCGGCCTGCCGTCGACGAGCTGCGAAGCGGCCTCGGAAGCACGCCGCGGCCACCGCCGTCGAGGCGCTCGACGCGGCCCTCCCTGGGTAGGACGCCCGGTTCGAGCACGACCTCGTACGGGCCGCCAGGCCGCGTCGCTCGCCGGTGGGGATCCGCCATTCACCGAAAAGCGCTGGCGCCGTCGCGCGGCGGGCGGCAGGATGGACGTCGACGACCACCGAGGGAGGTGCACGTTGACCGACTTGATCTCCGACCACGACGAAGCCCGGCGCTCCGGGCGCCGATCGCGCATCGCGCTCGGGCCGCTCCTGCCGGGCTTGGTGCTGACGGCCGTGGGCCTCGCGTTCCTCCTCGACAACCTCGAGCTCGTCGACAGCTGGACCATTCTGCGGTTCTGGCCGGTGATTCTGCTCGTCGTCGGCATCAGGAACCTCTCCGGCGCCGGGGATCGCGGGTCGGCGGTCAGCGGGACCCTGCTGGCCGCCGCGGGCGCGCTGCTGCTGCTGGACAGCCTGAACCTGATCGACGTCGACCTCGGCGACCTCTGGCCGCTCATCCTCGTCGCCATCGGCATCCGGACGCTGATCAACGTGATGTCCGATTCGGAAGCGCTGTCCGAGGTCTCCGAGTCGGAAGAGGCGGCCGCGGCGTTCCTCGGCGCCGTCGAGCGCCGGAACCGGTCCGCGGACTTCCGCGGCGGGTCCGCGTCGGCGTTCATGGGCGGCGTCAACCTCGATCTGACGGAGGCGGACATCGCCGGCGGGCGGGCCGTCATCCACGTCTTCGCGATGATGGGCGGCCTGGAGTTCCGGGTGCCCGAGGAGTGGACGGTCGAGGTGGGGGTGACGTCGATCATGGGCGGGGTCGAGGACAAGACGCGGGGCCCGGCGGCGGCCACCAAGCGGCTGGTGCTGAAGGGGACGGTGATCATGGGCGGCATCGAGATCCGCAACTGAACCGGCGGCAGGTGTCTGCGTCGTAGAACGGTGCAGGCTCCCGGCAGGGTTGGTTGGGCGGCCAACCTCGCGGCGCAGTTTCGCGTCAGCGGAGCTTCCAGGGCGGCCGCAGGGTCGCCCGGCGAGGATTGGCGGGCCAGGAGTCGTCCGGCGCGCGTGACGGCCGCGACGGTGTTTCGACAAGAGGAAGGGCACATGACCAGAGGACCGTACGTCGGACGGGGGCTGCTGGGAATGGCGGCGATCGTGACCCTCGGCGCGGTGCTCGCCGAGACGGATGTCACGCGGGGCTCGAGCGGCGGGGAGTCGGCCGTGTCACACGCCGGCCGTCTCGATGCCTTCGCCTTCATGGGCAGGTACGAGCAGCGTGTCGTGACGGACGCGTTCCGCGGCGGCGAGGCCGCGGCGGTCATGGGACGCCTGGAGGTCGACCTGCGCGGCGCGGAGATGGAAGGGGGCTCGGCGGTCATCGATATTCGCGTCGCGATGGGCCGGGTCGAGCTGCAGGTACCCGAGCACTGGGCGGTGGCGTCCAACCTGGGTCCCGGCCTGGGCGGCCGCTCCGTGATTCGAGCCTCCACCGAGGCGGAAGCCGGCGCGCCGGTGCTGACCCTCCGCGGGCCCATGCTCATGGGCGCGGTGGTGGTCGCGAACTGAGCCGTGCATCCCATCCTGGGGTCGGCCCAGCGGCGCACCCTCTATCTGGCGTCGTGGACCGTGATCGCCTTGCTCGTCGCCGTCGCCTGGTCGGCGGCGAACGCCGACGCCGGCATCGCCGCCGCCCTCGCCGTCGTCGTGCTGCCCTGCCTGGTGCAGGCGTTCGTCTGCCTGTCGGCCTGGTACGTCTGCCGCGCCGCGCCGCTCGGGGCCGCGTCGCTGGTCCGGACGCTGGCCATGCACGCGGGCGCCGGGATGGTGGCCGCAACCGTGTGGGCCGCGGTGTGGGCCTTCTGGACGGGGGTGCTGGCCGGCCTGCCCGGCTTCGGCGACGCGGTGCGCGTCCCGCCCGCGCAGCTGGCGGCCGTCGTCGCGGCCGGGATGCTGCTGTTCTGGCTCTCCAGCCTGCTGCACTACCTGCTCGCCGCCTTCGAGCAGTCGCGCCGCGCAGAGGCGCGCGAGCTCGGCCTCGAGGTGCTGGCCCGCGAGGCGGAGCTCAAGGCCCTGCGCGCCCAGATCGATCCGCACTTCCTGTTCAACGGCCTCCAGTCGATCAGCGCCCTGACCTCGGCCGATCCGGCCGGCGCGCGGCGCATGTGCCTGCTGCTGGCCGACTTCTTTCGGAGCAGCGTGCGGCTCGGGGCCGAGGCCGAGATCCGGCTGGAAGAGGAGATGGCGATGGTCCGCGCCTATCTCGACATCGAGAGGGTCCGCTACGGGCCGCGCCTGGAGAGCGAGGTCGTGCTCGAGCCCGGGTGCGGCTCGTGCCGGGTGCCGCCCCTCATTCTGCAGCCGCTGGTCGAGAACGCGGTGCGGCACGGCATCCGCCCCCTCGTCGACGGCGGCGTCGTCGAGGTGGCGGCGAGTTGCGACGAGGCCGCCGTGCGCGTGCGGGTGCGGAACCCGTTCGACCCCGAGGCGGCGGCGCAGGCGGGGACCGGGGTGGGCCTCGCCAACGTCGAGCGGCGCCTCGCCGCCCGCTTCGGCCGCGAAGCGGTCACCCGCTGGCGGCGCGCGGGCGGCTGGTTCCAGGTCGACCTGCAGTTCCCGCGCATCGAGGAAGCCGGCGCGGCGGGAGGGGATGCGCGCGCAGCGGGAGAGGATGCCCCCACGGCGGAAGAAGCCTCTCGTGCGGCGGGGGAGGATGCCCGCGCGGCGGGAAAAGATGAAGGCGCGGTGGGCGGGGATGCCCGCGCGGCACGAGAAGATGCGGGCCCGGCGAGAACGCCGTCCCGCGGAGGCAACCGGTGACCTCGCGCGCGCGCCACATCCGGGCCGTCGTGGTCGACGACGAGGAGCTCTCACGGGTGCTCGTCCGCGAGTACGCGGCCGCGCACGACGACGTCGAGATCGTGGCCGAGTGCGCGAACGGGTTCGAGGCGGTGCGCGCCGTCAACGACCTCCGGCCGGACCTGGTCTTCCTCGACGTCCAGATGCCGAAGCTCGACGGCTTCGAAGTGCTCGAGCTGATCGGGCCCGACGTCGGCGTGATCTTCGTCACCGCCCACGACGAGCACGCCCTGCGCGCGTTCGAGGTGCACGCGGTCGACTACCTCCTGAAGCCCTTCGGCCCCGAGCGGTTCGCCGAGGCCCTCGACGAGGCGCGGGGGCGGCTTGCCCGCTCGGTGCCGACGCCGGTCTCGCGCGTCGTCGCCAGCGCGCGTCCGGCCGGCGCGCATCTCCGGCGCATCCTCATCCGCACCGGCGCCCGGGTGGACGTCGTCCCCGTCGCCAGCGTCGACTACGTCCGCGCCCGCGACGACTACGTCGGCGTCGTCGCCGGCGGCCGGGAGCGGCTGAAGCAGCAGACCCTGACCGAGCTCGAAGGGCAGCTCGATCCGGCGCGGTTCGTGCGCATTCACCGGTCGTACCTGCTCAACGTCGACCGCCTGACCCGGCTCGGGCCGGCCACTCGCGACAGCTACGTCGCGGTGCTCGAGGACGGGACGGAGCTGCCGGTCAGCCGCCGCGGCTACGCGAGGCTGAACGAGCTGCTGTGAAGCGCCACGCGACGGCGACGTGCCGTGGTGGAGCAGACCCCACCGCCCGAGATCGCTCGTCGGCCGATCGGCGCCCCGGGTTCTTCGAACCTGATATCGTTGATCCTGGCGCGGCAAGAACGGCAGCGGTTCGATCTACGCCGAGGAGGACCTCCCGATGGCCACGCAGACGGTTCCGCCGGATCGGCATCTTTTGTCGGTTCACGATTTCCACCGGATGGGCGAAGCCGGCATCCTGGCCGGTGACGACCGTATCGAGCTCATCGACGGAGGGTTGATCGACATGGCTCCGATCGGGAGCGCCCATGCCGGCATGGTGATCCGCTTGAACCAACGGCTGACCCGAGCGCTGGCGGGGCGGGCGCTTGTCTCTTCCCAGAATCCGGTCCGGCTCGACGAACGATCGGAGCCGCAGCCGGACATCGCCGTTCTGCGGAATCGGAGAGATTTCTACCAGGAGTCGCATCCGGGCCCGAGCGACGTGCTTCTGGTCATCGAGATCGCCGATTCGAGCCTGGAGTACGATCGGGACGTCAAGGCTCCTCTCTATGCGCGGCACGGCGTACCCGAGGTCTGGCTGGTCGATCTGCAAGCTCGGAACGTCAGCATCTACCGCCAGCCGGAGGGCGGCGCATATCGAGAAGCTCTTCGCCCCGGCGACACCGAGGCCGTCGCGCCCGCGCTTCTGCCCGATCTGTCGATTCCCCTCGCCGACTTCTGGAGCTGAAGGTCGGTGTGCGCGCACCGAAAGGCCCCGCATACGTTCGGCAGGTGATCGACGCGCTGCGGGACCGCGTCCGTGAACGGCGGCCGATGCGGCCGCGCGCCATGAACCCAGCGAGACACACGCCATGACCTTCGACGCCGTCACCGACTTCATCAACGCCAACCGCGACCGCTACGTGCGGGAGCTGACCGAGTACCTCGCCATCCCCAGCGTGAGCGCGCTGCCGGCGCACGCCGCCGACGTGGCCCGCTGCGCCGAGTGGACCGCCGCCGAGCTGAAGCGGGTCGGCCTCGAGAACGTCCGCCTCGTCGAGACGCCCGGCAACCCCGTGGTCTACGGCGACTGGCTGCACGCCGAGGGCGCCCCGACCATCCTCTTCTACGGGCACTACGACGTGCAGCCCGTCGACCCCGTCGACCAGTGGGAGTCGCCGCCGTTCGAGGCGACGGTCCGGCAGGGCGAGATCTACGCTCGCGGCGCCGCCGACGACAAGGGCCAGATCTTCATGCACTTCAAGGCCGTCGAGGCCTGCCTGCGCGAGGGCGGCCGGCTGCCCGTCAACATCCGGCTGATCCTCGAGGGAGAGGAAGAGGTGGGCAGCACCCATCTCGACGAGTTCGTCCGGGGGCACAAGGACGAGCTCGACGCCAGCGTCGTGGTCATCTCCGACACCCCGATGTTCGACCGTGGCGTCCCGTCGATCTGCTACGGCCTGCGGGGGCTGACCTACTGCCAGATCGACGTGCGGGGCACCGCGACCGACCTGCACTCGGGCTCGTTCGGGGGTGCCGTCGCCAACCCCGCCTTCGTCCTCGCCCAGATGCTCGCGCAGATGAAGGACCGCGGCGGCCGGGTGAAGATACCCGGCTTCTACGACGACGTCCGGGCTCTCTCCGACGCCGAGCGGGCCGAGTTCGCGAGGCTGCCGTTCGACGAGCGCCGCTACCGCGCCGAGCTGGCCGCGCCGAAGCTGTTCGGCGAGACCGGGTACACCACCCTCGAGCGGCTGTGGGGCCGGCCGACGTTCGAGGTCAACGGCGTGCTCGCGGGGTTCACCGGTGACGGGGCCAAGACGGTGATACCGGCCACCGCCATGGCCAAGGTGAGCATGCGGCTCGTGCCCGATCAGGACCCCGACAAGATCGGCGAGCTGTTCGAGGCCTACGCCCGGAAGGTGGCGCCGAAGACGGTCGACGTGACGGTCACCCGCATGCACAACGGCAAGCCGTGGATGACCGACTTCGACAACCCGTTCGTCCGCGCCGCGGGGCGGGCCATGGAGGCCGGGTTCGGCCGGGCCCCGGTGTTCAACCGCGAGGGCGGCTCGATACCGGTGGTGGCCACCTTCCAGGAGGTGCTGGGCCTGCCCGCCGTCCTCTTCGGCATCGGCCTGCCCGACGAGAACGCCCACGCCCCGAACGAGAAGCTCGACCTGGGCAACTTCCACAACGGCATCGTCGCCTCGGCCGCGCTCTACCGGGAGATTGGCGCCCTCGGCGGGTGATCACCCACCGCCGGCGGCCACACCCGCGCCCGCGTGCCGGAGGGCGCTACGGTTCCGTCCCGCGGCGATGCACCGAGACGATCACCCACCGCCGGCGGCCACACCCGCGCCCGCGTGCTCGATGCGCTCGCCCCGGTAATCGCGCCGCCCCCTGCCCCCGCGCGGCATCCCCCGCTCGACCAGCCGGCCCTCGTGCCGGTACCCGTGGAAGTGGAACGGGATGGCCTCGCCGAACCAGGGGCGCGGCGAGTCCTGCAGGTGCAGGTGCACGTGGGGCTCGCTGCTGTTGCCGGAGTTGCCGACGAGGCCGAGCCGTCGCCCCGCCGCCACCCGGTCGCCGACCTCGACGGCGACGGTGCCCGGTTGCAGGTGGCCGATGAAGAGGAACTCGCCGGGGGCGACCTCGATGCCGACGTGATTGCCGAGCCCGGCCAGGCTCCGTCGCGGCGCGCCTATCGCGACCTCGGGCTCTCCGTCGAGCGTCGCGAACACGGTCCCCGCGGCCGGGGCGTACACGGGCAGGCCGTAGGCCAGGTAGTCGTCGAGGGCGACGCCGTCGGTCCGGAACGTCCGCCCGTCGCGGGTGACCACGAGGTCGTAGGCCCACCGCTGGTCGGGCAGGTACACGTGGTAGTTGACGTCGGCCGTGGGCCCGCCCCAGGCGACGGTCACCGGTCCGTCGAGGGGCAGGCGGAACCGGACGCGGCTCGGCCGGTCGTCGTGGGACGAGGGGTACGGGTCGTACACCGGCAGCGTGAAGATGACCGCCACCAGCGCCGCGTAGCCGAGCACGTGCCAGCCGTTCACCCCGTGCTTCCAGCGGCGGGCCGACCACAGCGAGGCGACGAGCAGCCCCGCGGTGACGACGGCGAGGGCGATGGGCGCCCCGTACCAGATCCAGAGGGCGATCCGGCCCGGGCGCGCCCACAACGTCAGCATGAGCAGGGCGTGCACCACGACGACGACGCCGGCGACGCGCACCCACCCGTCGAGCACTCGTCGCTCGGCGGGGTCGGTCTGCGGATACGGTCGCAGGGGGCGTCGGGGTCGCCACGAGGGTTCAGGCATCGAGGGTTACGGGCGTCACCACCGCTCGTGCGCTTCTTCACGGGACCAAGGCGCTTGCGAGCGATAGATCCGCTCGGACCACATCGCGTCGAGCTCGCGAACGATCGAGTCCACGTCTTCGACGCGCGTCAGCTCGTTCAGATGGTCGCTGATGAGCTGGCTCAGCGTTGTTCCCCGCGCGGCCGCGATGCGGCGAGCCTCGGCCACGACCCGATCGTCGAGGGACAGGATGACGTTCATCGAGCACACGCTACGGTTCGGGAGATTGCATGTCAACCGGCCGGCGAGCAGACCTGCTTGCTGCTGGCGATCGGTTGAGCGCCGGCGGAGCCGTCGGGCGACGATTGGCGGGCCGGGGGCCCCTCGCGCCTCCCTGGGCAGAGGACGGGCGCGGGCGTCGGCGGAAGTGCGATACTGACGGGCCATGCGCATCGCGACCTGGAACGTCAACGGCCTGCGCGCCCGCCTGGACTTCATCGCGCACTGGCTGAAGAGCCGCGAGCCGGACGTGGTGGGCCTGCAGGAGCTGAAGACGAGCGACGAGGAGTTCCCCCACGACGACTTCCTGGCTCTCGGCTACCACGCCGTCGTCCACGGCCAGAAGGGCTGGAACGGCGTGGCCGTGCTCAGCCGCTCGCCGGCCGAGGCCGAGACCCGCGGGCTGCCGGGCCGGGAGGACGACGGGGCGCGGCTGCTGCAGGTCGGGGTGGCCGGGCTGCACTTCGCCACGGTGTACTGCCCCAACGGCAAGACCCTCGAGCATCCCGACTACGCCCTGAAGCTCGCCTGGTTCGAGGCGCTGCGCGACTACCTCGAGGGAGTGGACCGGGACGCCGCGTTCGTCATCGGCGGCGACTTCAACATCGTGCCGGCGGCCCTCGACTGCTGGCAGGGCGACGCCGCCGACGGCTCCCTCTTCTGCACGGTCGAGGAGCGGTCCCGGTACCGGTCCCTCCTCGACCTGGGGCTCACCGACCTCTTCCGCCACCTGTATCCGGAGGAGCGGAAGTTCTCGTGGTGGGACTACCGGGGCGGAGCCTTCCACCGCGGCTTCGGGCTGCGCATCGACCACCTGCTCGGCACCGCGGCCGTCGCCTCCCGCGTGCGCCGCGTCGAGATCGACCGCGACTACCGCAAGAAGAAGGACGGCAACATCGCGTCCGACCACGCCCCGGTGTTCGCCGACCTGGACTGAAGACGGAGGCCCCTCCGGGATGCTCGACGAAGGGGCCTCTGCCTCCCGGCTACGGCAGGGCCAGGGTGAGGACGGTGTTGGTCGCGACGACGGTCACGTACTGCTTGCCGTCGATCTGGTAGGTCATCGGGCTCGCCCGGATCGGCCGCGGGGCGTCGTAGCGGAGCAGGGTCTCGCCGGTGGTCGCGTCGAGGGCGTAGAACCCGCCGTCCTCGACCCCCTGGAACACGAGGTTGCCGGCCGTCACCAGGTTGCCGCTGGCCCCGATGGCGGTCTGCGCCGGCAGTATCGCCTGCCACGCCTGCTCGCCGGTGACGGGGTCGTAGGCCGACACGGTGACCTCGGGCGGGAACGCCTCGGTGAGGCGGTCGAGGCTCGACAGGCTCTCGGTGTGCCCGCGCGAGTCGGGACCCGGCTCGAGAGTGTCGCCGACGGGGTTGACGACCAGCGCGATGGCCCCGTTCTTGCCGGTGACGTAGACGAGGCCGGTGTCGGGGCTGAACGACGGGGCCCCGAAGCTCGACCCGCCGTGGGGGACGATGACCTCCCGGCTGATCCAGTACGGGCTGTAGAGCTGGCTCGACCGCGCCGCGAGCTCGGGGTCGTCGACCTCGACGAAGGTGGCGCAGAGGGGCGTCATGGGCACCCCGGCCGCGTTGTAGGGAATCGGCTGCGTCGGCCAGACCTGCTCGTCGGGGACGTCGGTCTCGGTCGGCACCACCGTCTCCACCATCGGGTGCAGGGGCTCGCCGGTCTCCCGGTCCCACAGGTAGAAGAGGCAGTTCTTGCCGGCCGCGGCCACCCCCCGGATGGTCTCGCCGCCGTCGCCCGTCACGTCGAACAGCACCGGCCCCGTCACGTGGTCCCAGTCCCAGAGGTCGTGGTGCACGGCCTGGTAGTACCAGCGCAGCGCCCCGGTCTCGAGGTCGAGGGCGATGGTGCTGTTGCTGAACAGGTTGATGCCGGCCCGCGCCGACCCGTCGTAGTCGGGAGACGGGTTGCCGGCGTTGACGTAGACCATGCCGAGGTCGGGGTCGACCGCCGGCTGGGTCCAGATGCCGCCGCCGGCCCGCGCGCCGTAGCCCCAGGTGTCGCGCGCGATCTCCCAGCCCTCGTCCTGCGGGCCCTGGGGAATCGTGTTGAACACCCACCGGATGGCCCCGGTGGCGGCGTCGGTGGCGATGACGAGCCCGCCGGGGATGTGCCCCTCCGACAGCGCGGCCGCGACGTACAGGGTGCCGTCGTGGTGGGCGGGCGGGGTGGTGATGCGGTAGCCGATCTGCACCGGGTCGAGGGTGGGCGGGAAGTCGTCGGGATACTTCATCTGCAGGGCGGCGCTGACGACCGGCAGCACGCCCCCGTCGCCGAACGCCTCGACCGCGTCGCCGGTGCCCGCGTCCTGCGCGTACAGGTCGGCGCCGCGGTAGGCGTAGATGTTGCCGCCCGCGAACGTGGGGCCGCGCACCGGGCTGCCGCCCGGCGACCCCGCGTCGAGGGGCGCCGTCCACCGCTCGGCCCCGGTCGCGGCGTCGAGGGCGAAGAGGGTCGAGCGCGAGTGCAGGTACATCACCCCGTCGACCACGAGGGGCGTGGCCTGGGCGATGTTGTCGGCCGGGCCGACCACGTGGGACCACTGCTCGACGAGCCCGCCGACGTTCGAAGCGTCGATCTCGTCGAGGGGGCCGAACCGGTTGTTGTCGAGGTTGAGGTTCTGGCTGGTCCAGTCGGTGGACGGCGCCTGCGCCCACGCGGCGTGGCCGGCCGCCGCGACCGCGAGCAGCGCGGCGAGGGCCGCCGTCCTTCGGAGGGTCTGATTCTCGCGCATCGTCACTGCTCCGTGGACGCGGCCGCTTCTTCGGCCCGCGCCCCGCTCAGCGAGTTGGGCACGGCCCAGTTGCCCTCGTGGCAGGCGTACTCGTACTGCTGGTAGGCGTTGTCGCGCTTGTAGGGGAAGGCGACGGTCCACGGCTCGGCGTAGGTCTCGGGGTCGTCGACGGTGAGCGTGTAGTTCAGGGTGTCGGCGTCGGCGAAGGTGAAGCGCTCGACCATGCGCCGCCCCTCGTGCTGCGGCGCGCGCGATCCCGGCGCCCGCATGTTGCCGACCGCCTTGAAGTTGGCCGACTCGACGACGAGGGTGTTGCCCTCCCAGCGGCCGCGGGGATTGCCCTCCCACTGGGTGATTTTCGCGTCGACGTGGTCACCGCCTTCGATGGGGATGATGCGCGCGTTGTGAATCATCTCGCTGTGGATGATGATGTGGTCCTCGGTCTGCACGAACAGCTTGCCGTTGTTGTAGGCGGTCGGCATCATCATGCCGAAGACGCCCCGCGACAGGCAGCGGTCGCCCGACTCCATGTTCGCGGCCTGGTCGTGCAGGTGGTCGCGGTAGTAGCGCACGCTGTCCTGCGCCTTCGGGGTCAGGTCCGGCCTCCGGCCGTCCGGGGGATGGACGACGAGGGCGGGGGCCTCGCCGGCCACCGGCTCCTTCCAGAACCAGTCGAACCAGTAGTTGGCGTAGGCGCCGACGCCGCGGCTGTTCTCGTGGCCCTCCCACTCGACCGCCTTCGCCCGGTCCGACCGCGCCGTGAACAGCTCGAGGCGCTCTTCCTCGGTCAGCTCCTGGCCCACCAGGTCGGGCGACAGCTCCAGGGGCACGTGCGACGAGCCGACGTTGTTCCACATGCCGTTGATGTCGGGGTGCCCGTTCGCGAGCCGCGGGGGCTCCCAGTCCTGTCCGGACGAGAGCGCGGGCGCGCCGACGAGCACCGCCACCGCGAGCAGCGAGGCGCAAGCGAGAGTCTTCATCTGGACCTTCCTTTCAGAGAGTCGCCTCATTGTACGGCAATGCGGCGACGGGGGCGCCGGTCGTCAGAACGCGATGCGCTCGACGCCGTCGACCCGGTCGAAGTGCGTGTCGTGGCTCAACAGCGGGAGTGCGTGCCGGTGGGCGACCGCGATCCGGACGTCGTTGAACGTAGTGGGTTGCCGGAGCACTCATGCGGTGTCTTCGGACTCCAGCTTCTCGAACTCCTCCTCGATGGCGGCGTTGACCCGGCGGTGCTCGCTCGACAGATCGGACAGCCCGCCGAACCCGGCCATCCAGGGAGCCTCCGGTTCTCTCGCGTTCTCGCGGGCGCAGCGACGGAGCTTCTCGTCGAGCGCGTCGGCGAGGAACTGCTTCAAGGTCGTGCCGCGGGTGGCGGCGAGCGCCTTCGCCTGTCGCGCCGTGGCGTCGGGCAACTCGATGGTGATCTTCATTTCTGGCATACTCATCGACGACCAGCCCTCGTGACCTGGACGACCGAGGCCAAGGTCCTGCTCTGCGCACTGGGCGACCGTCGGACCTCGCGCCGGCCGGCGAGCCGGACTTCGCGCCGGCCGGCGAGCCGGACCGGCGAGCCTCATCGCAGCCGCCGGGTCAACCGCTCGTAGACGTCGCCCCGCCGCCCGACCACAACGATCAGCACCAGCAGCACGTGGTCGCGAACCTGGTAGCACACGCGCCAGTCGCCGACGCGAAGACGCCAGATGTCTTTGTATCCTCTGAGCCTGACGGCATCGGGAGGGCGGGCGTCGGCTGCCAGCCTCGACACGCGCGCCAGTATCCGACGCCTGACGGCGCGATCGGCGATCTGGCGCAGGTCCCGCTCGGCTCGCCTCGTGAACTCGACCCCATGGTTCAACGATCGAGCTCCGCCTTGAGGCGCTCGAGGCTGACGCCCCCGTTCACGTCGTAGTCTTCGATGGCCTCCAGCGCCTCGACGAGGTCGAGGCGATCCTCCAGCTCTTCGAGGAGAGCCGCGTCGTCCACCGGCACCAGGGCCGCGACCGGCTTGTCATGCCGCGTGATGATCATGCGCTCCTTGCGGTACTGCACCTTGCCGATCAACTCCGCAAGGTCCTTCCGGACCGTCGCCATGCTCAAGGCATCCATTGTCACGCTTCCCAGAAACGTACAAATACTAACAAACGTACCGTTGGTGCTGCCACCGTTCAGTCGTCGGGCGACGTCGTCTCGGCGGGAGCCGAGGGCTCGGCAAGAGTCGAGGGCCCGGCGGACTCGGGAGGAGCCGGGGGCTCGGCGGTGGCCGGTGGGGGCGGCGCCTCCGGCGCGGAGGGCCTCGGAGGGGCGGGGCCGGGAGACGATGCCGGCGTCGGCGCTGCCGGCGCTGCCGGCGCGTTGGTGCTGCCGTCCGGCTCGTCGCTCTGCCGCTGATAGAGGTACGACGCGGCCAGGAGCAGCAGCCCGAGGACCACGCTAGTGGCGATGCGGAAGACCGAGTCGAGCTGCGAGAAGTCGACGAGGAACACCTTGAGCACGGTGGCGCCGAAGACCACGATGGCGAGGTAGCGGACGGGGGCGTACCGCCGCCGGATGCCCGCCGCGGTCAGGGCGGCGGCGTAGGCGGCCCAAGTCGCCGACAGCATCATCTGCATGGCGAGCTCCGCGTTGGCCGCGAAGCCCTGACGGAGCTCCCAGAACGCGCGGATCTCCATCGACAGCGTGAACAGCAGCAGCGCGTTCGCGCCGACCACGGCGGCGGCGAGGGCCGCCGCCCGGTGGGGGACGTCCCGGTCGGCCTCGCGCCGGTGCAGCCAGGCGACGAGAGCCAGCACGCCGACGACGAACAGGCCGAGGAGGGCGCGCCGGTTGAAGAGGACGGCATGGGCGGCCGGCACCGCCGCCGCGAGCGCCGCCATCGCCAGCAGCGCCGCCACCGCGAGCAGCCCGGCGCCCGCCGCGCGGATCCAGGCCCGGCGCTCGCGGATGCCCACCCAGGTCAGGCCGCCGGCCAGGGCCGCGCAGGCCAGGGTTCTCCAGGCGCCGTCGAGCTGCAGCCCGGTCGCCGCAACGGCCAGAGCGGCGGCCAGCACCAGCACGTGCATCGCGGCGCGGGGGTCGATGCGCTGCACGCCGGCCGCCACCGCCCACCACCCCAGCGCCAGGAGGGCCGTCACCAACCCCGTCACGGCGGGAAAGTGCGGCTCGAGCAGGGCCTGAAGCCCGAACGCGAGACCGAGCCCGTTGACCGGCACGAGGACGACGTCGGCCGCGTGCAGCGGCCCGCCCCTTCGCCGCAGCAGCTCGATCTGGGCGGCGGCGTGCAGGCTCGCGACCGCGATCCACGTCACCGCGGCGGGCACCAGCCACGTGCCGTCCTGGTCGGCGCCCGTCCAGCCGAGCAGCGGCCCGGCGACCAGCGCCCAGAGGCCGACGCGCGCCCACATCGCGCCCGACCGCGCGGCGATGGCGACCCCGGCCCCGGTGACCGCGATCAGATAGATCAGGAACGCGAGCCAGTGGTCGCCGAGGATCGAGAGCGATGCGGCGTGATACCAGAGCGGGGTGGTCGCCAACGCCCAACGGACAACGCCGGCATACGGATGGGCCGATGCCCGCGACCGGTACAGCACCCAGAGGAACAGCGCGGCGTACAGCGTGAAGAACAGCTCCGTCCGCAGGTAGGCGCCCGGCTGATAGAAGCGGACGTACCACACCGCGAGGGTCAGCCCGGTGAGCACGAAGCTGGCCAGGTTCAGGGCGGGCCAGTCGCGCCGGTGCGCCAGATAGACGATGGCGCCGACGAGCAGGGCCACATAGGTGAACAGGACGAGCTGCGCGTCGGCGCCGCTGCCGACGAGAAACGGGGTGGCGAATCCGCCGACGATCGCGATCATGCCGAGGGGCTGGGCGCGCAGCCGGTCAGCCTGGAACGCCGCGAAGCCGGTTACCGCAGTGAGCATCGCGAAGCCGGTGGCGGCGTCCACGAGGCGGTACAGGTTCAGGGCCGCGTAGGCGGCCAGATACCAGGCCGCGATGCCCCCGCCCACGACCGTCGTGCCGAACTGCGTGTGGCCGCGGGCCGCGAACCGCCGCCCCGACACGATCAGCAGCCCGCCGGCGAGCACCCCGGTGGCGACCCGCAGCGGCTCCGTGATCCACTGGTTGACGAACGCGTACCGGATGAACAGGCCCACGCCGATGACCAGGGTGGCCACGCCGGCGTACAGCATCCAGCGGGTGCCGATGCGGGTCTCGAGGAGCAACGGCTGCGGCCGGGTGTCCGGAAGCGCGAGGGCCGGGGCCGGCGCCGGCGGCGATGCCGGCGCGGCGGGGAATGTCGGGGGCGTCGGTGCCGGCGGCGGGGTCGACGCCGTTGCGGGGGCGGCGCCGGCCCCGCCGTCGGGCTGCCCCGCCGTCTCGGGCGCCGCTGCCCGCGGCGCCGCCTCGCCCTGCATCCATCGCTCGAGACGCGCCAGGCGATGCTCGATATCGAGGACGCGCCCGCGCACCGCCGACGCGTACAGGAAGGCGACGATCGGCAGAACGAGCGTGAGGACGAACCCGACGACGGCGACGAGCAGGAGCTCGATCATGGGCATGGTTGGGGCCTTCCCGCCCCCTCGGCCTCAGCCCGAGAGCCGACCGAGGGCCTCGGCCGAAGCCGATTCCGGCCAGACCGGGGCCGGGGCGGCCACGTATCCGGCGTGGGCCAGCCGGCTCTGGAACCAGGAGACCTCGGTGGCGTAGAAGAACAGCTTGCCCGCCAGCCGCGCCACGAAGTAGAGCTGGCCGGCGAAGAACCCCGACCACATCGGCGACCCGGTCGATGCGTCCGGCGCGGCGGCCGCCCAGGCGCCGACGATCGCGGCGAGCACCGCGCCGTTGGCGGCATAGAGCCCCACGCAGGGGGCGGGATGCCGCCGCACGAAGCGCCAGCCGGCGAGCAGGGCCACGAGCATGCTGCGGCGGTCTTCCACCACCGCGCGCACCCGCGCGTAGTCGAACACGAGGCCGACGAAGGCCAGCAGCAGCCCGAACCCCAGGTATCGAACAACCTCGGGCGCGGACATGCCGCCTCCGGGGGATGGCGTGCCGACGACCCAGGGGTGGACGGTCCGGAAGAGCGTCCAGTACACGAGGCCGGCGATCAGGGCCAGGCGCAGCAGGCGCGGCCCGTAGACGCCGCAGGCGGCGAAGAACCCGGCGCCGCGGGTCGGCCGGTCCCGGGCATAGCGGTCGATGGCGCCGGCCGAGAAGAGGGTCCAGGCCACGAGGTAGGAGACGACGACCGCGGCGAGCGCGGGGTCGGGGCCCTCGCCGTCGAGCAGGACGCGCAGGTGGACGAGGAGGGTGTCCGTTCCCGCGGTCCCGGGCGGGCAGGGCCGGCCGTCGACCGGGTACCCGCCTCCCGAGAACCGCCACCAGTGGAGCGGAATGCAGCCGGTCGCGGGACCACCGGCCGCCTGGTCTTCGTGCGCGGCCGCCTGCGGTCCGTCTCTCAGCAGCAGCCCCGGCGGCAGGGCCACCGCCGCCGTCAGCATCGCGGCCCCGGCCAGGACCATTGGCGCCCGCGTTACACGCCGCAGCCCGTCCCCCAGGGGCGCGATGAACGACATCACACCGGGAAGCGGCGGGGTGGCAGGTGGTGCCGCCGGTCCGGCCGGCGCGGCATCCGGCCCGGTGCCGCGTCGCCGGCGGACAGCGCTACGGCCGCGGGAGCAAGGGAAGCGGCCCGGCCCGCGGCCGGCCGGGCGCAGCCGGGGGAGAGATCGCCCCCGACGCACCATCCGCGTACGTGGCTCGCCATGGCCGCTACAGTATCACCCGGCAGCGGCTCACGGCGGAAACCCGCGCCCCGCGAGTCGACCGTCGTCGTCCCCCGCGGCGGGACGAAAAAAGGGGCGCTCCGTTCCGGGAGCGCCCCTTGGACGAGGCGGCCGCGCCGAGCGTCGGCCCGTGCGGCTACCGATAGTCGTCCCGCACCGGGTGGAACACGTCGATGATGCGGCACGCGGTGATCGCCCGGCCCGAGTGGGTGGCGTTGGGCGGGATGAACGCCACCATGCCCGGCCCGAGGCGCTGGGTCTTGTCCTCGATGGTCAGCTCGAACTCCCCGTCGAGCACGTGCGCCACCTGCTCGTGGGGGTGCGCGTGCTCGGGCAGCTCGGCGCCGGCCGCGATGGTCCAGCTGACCGATGTCATCGTGACCCCGTTGGCGAACCGGCCCACGAAGCCCGGCATCGGCTCCTTGCGGGCCATGTCGGTGGTTGACAGGAACGCCACGGCTCAGTCCCTCAGGCCGAACGTGAACACGACGTTGCCGGCCGCGATGGTCACGTACTGCCGGCCGTCGACGGCGTAGGTGATGGGCGCCGAGTGGACGCGCCGGCCCACGTTCATGTGCCAGAGCTCGTCGCCGCTGACCGCGTCGAGGGCGTAGAAGTAGCCATCGACGCTGCCGCTGAACACGAGGTCGCCGGCGGTGGCGGTGACGCCCGCCGTCGACCGCGGCTGGATGGCGTACTCCCACCGGACGTCGCCGGTCCGCGGGTCGATGGCGCGGATGGCGCTGTGGTAGTTGTCGGCCGGCAGCGGCCGCTGCGAGCCCCCGCCCGTGAACTGGTCGCCCTCGACGTAGTCCTCGTCGCGCTTGAAGAAGATGTCCTCGCCGTCGTAGGCCTGCACGTAGAAGAGCTCGGTGCGGGGGCTGAAGGCGGGCGAGAACCAGTTGGTGCCGCCGCCCACGGGGGGCGAGACGAGAGTGCCCTCGGGGGTCGGCGCGGTGTTCGGCACGCGGATCGGCCGGCCGTTCGAGTCGAGCCCCACCGCCCATGTCTGCTTGGCGTACGGCTTTCCGAGGAGGAACTCGCCGGTCACGCGGTCGATGGTGTAGAAGAAGGCGTTGCGGTTCGCCCACATCATGACCTTGCGCTCCTCGCCGTCCATCGTCAGGTCGGCGAGAATCGGCACCTGAATGGCGTCCCAGTCGTGCACGTCGTGGGGCGTGAACTGGAAGTACCACTCGAGCTGGCCGCTGGTGCCGTTGATGGCCATGGCCGAGTCCGAGTAGAGGTTGTCGCCGAGCCGCACGTCGCCGTTCCAGTCCGGCCCGGGGTTGCCGGTGCCCCAGTAGACGATGTCGAGGTCGGGGTCGTAGGCGCCGGTGATCCAGCTCGACGAGCCGCCGGTCCGCCACGAGTCGCCGGCCCAGGTCTGGTTGTCCGGATGGTCGGGGCCGGGAATCGTCCACGCCCGCCAGACCTGATCGCCCGAGGCCGCGTCGTACGAGTCGATGAAGCCGCGGATGCCGTACTCGCCGCCCGCGACGCCCGTCACCACCTGGTCGCCGACGATGAGGGGCGCGGCCGTCTTGCTGTAGCCCGACCGGTGGTCGGCGGTCTCCGCGTCCCACACGAGGTTGCCCGAGCGGGCGTCGATGGCGACGAGGTGCGCGTCGAGGGTGCTCATGTAGAGCGTCTCGCCGAGGATGGCCACGCCGCGGTTGTTGCGGCCGCAGCAGATGCGCAGGTCGTCGGGCAGGGGGTGGTCGTAGCGCCAGTACTGGCGCCCGGTGGCGGCGTCGACGGCGACCACGTTGCTCGGCGCCTCGGTGATGAACATCACCCCGTCGACGACGAGGGGGACGGTCTCGGCCCGGTCGAGCTGCGGGATCTGGTAGGCCCACTTCAGCTCGAGCTCGCCGACGTTGCGGTTGTGGACCTGGTCGAGCCGGCTGTAGCGCTGGGCGTCGAGGGTGCCCGAGTACATCAGCCAGTTCTCGGGCTCGTCGGCCGCGTTCAGCAGCCGCTCCCAGGTGACGGGCGAGAGCGAGGGGCCGTCGCCGGACCCGGGCTCCTGCGCCGCCGCCGGCGCGGCGACGAGCGCGGTCGCGAGGACGATGGCAAGCCGTTTCATGATCAGGTCTCCTCCCGTCGGAGCGAGTACAGGTACGCGACGAGGTCTTCCACCTCGGCCTCGGTCAGGAGGGCGTTCACGCTGGGCATGATCGAGCTGGTGACGCGCTCGTACGACCGCACGCCGCCCTTCGAGAACGACCAGAGGTCCTCGTTCTCGTCCATCACCCGCATCGTGAACGTGTCTTCGCTCATGCGCAGGCCCTCGACGACCGAGCCGTCCTCGCGGGTGACCCGCAGGGTCCACCAGCGCGGCGCGAGGTCCTCGTCGGGCGCGCGCAGGTCGCTGACCAGCTCGCCGGGGTCGCGGCGGTCGCCGACCCGGGTCAGGTCGGGGCCCCGCCGGCCGCCCTCGCCGTTGACCATGTGGCAGCTCGAGCAGTTGCCCTTGCCGTTGTAGACCATGCGCCCGGCCGCGAGGTCGCCCGGCAGGTCGACGGCGGGGGTGCTGTTCAGCGAGTTCAGGTAGCTGACCACCATCCACACCGACTGGTCGGTGGAGTTGCGGCTGATGCCGATCATCTGGGTGTTGGGGATGCCCTCGCGGACGATGCGGAACAGGCCCGCGTCGGTGCTGGCGCTGCTGAAGCCGCTGGTCAGGGCCGGGCCCAGCTCGCCGCCGTCGCCGGTCTGGCCGTGGCAGCGGGTGCACTGCTGCTGGTACAGCCGCTGGCCCATCCGGATGTCGAGCGTCGTCGTGAACGGGTTCTCGGTGGTCTCCTGAGCGCGTGGGGTGGCCGGCGCCGTCACGAGGAAGACGGCGGCCAGCACCGCCGCCGCCGGAATCGCCCACAGGCTGCGCATTCGCATGATGCCCTCCGGTAAGTCGGTTTGGTCTCCGTGCGGTCCTGCCGCACGTCGACACGCACTACGAGCATGAGGCGGCCTGGGTCGACGGTCGCCCCGGGCGGCAAGACGTCCCGGCGGGACGAACCCCGCTTGTCCGCGAGAACGACGCGCCCTCGCGGCACGATTTTCGGGAACGGTTTCTGCCGATTCCGCCGCTGATTCCTGACGATATCACGCGGCGCTCCGCCCGCGCCATGCCGCCCGGGCCCGACGGCGCGGCGGCGGCTTCCTCCGGCTGGGGGTGGCGTCGGAGCTGTCCATTCGTGGTCCCGATGATGACGAGGCCGCCGACGGTGACGATCGGGCCACCGAAATTGGCGTGCCGAGCTCCACCCCGGGCCCGTTGAGGCAGGGGGGGGTGAGCCCGGGTGAGTACCACTTGCGCAGGGCAGGACCACCGCCCGAGCCGGCCCCGACCCGCCCCGCCGTTCCCTTCGTCTCGCGGTAGTTCGGGCGCGGGCCGCGAGGCCGCGTATACTGCCGACCGTCGATGCCATCGTCCCCCGGCATGCCCCGCTACCGGTTCGCCGGCCACACCCTGTCCCCCGCCCGCCGGACGCTCGTCCGCGACGGCCGGGAGCTGCCCCTGATCCCGCGCTGCTTCGACCTCCTCGTCCTCCTCGTCGAGCGGCGGAACGAGGCGGTGTCGAGGCACGACATCCTCGACGCGGTCTGGAGCGACGTGGCGGTGACCGACGGCGCCCTGAGCCAGGCGGTCCGGATTCTCCGGCGCACCCTGGCCGACGATTCGCGCGAGCCGACCTTCATCCGTACGGTGCCGCGGCACGGCTACCGCTTCGTCTGCGACGTCGTCGAGGAGCCGGACGAGGGGCCGGCCGCGTCCGTGCCGGCCGTCGCGGCCGACCCCGCGCGGGCCGCCCCGGCGGAGGGCGTGCGGGCCGCCCCGCCGGCGGCGGGGCCGGCTCCCACGGAACCCGACGCGGACACCGTCCTCGACCTGGCCCTCGAGACGCTGCTCGACGACTACGAAGGCGATGCCGAGGCGGCGGACGTCCGGCGGCGGCAGGCGGCCGAGACCCTCCACCAGCTCGGCACGGCGAAGGCCCTCGACCGGCTGGACCGCAGGAGGGGGCACGCGGTGGCCCGCGCCTACCTGCGCGAGACCCGGTGGGACATTCCGGGGGCGGGACCGGTTCCGTTGTTGGGACATCCCGGTTGGCTGGCCGCCGCGAGGATCCTGTTCTTGCTCCGCATTCGGCGCGTGGCCCGGCTGGCCGGACGGCGCTGGCTGGCCGCGGCCGCCGGTGGCGCGGCCGCCGGTGCGGTGGCCGGCTTCCTCGGCGGCCTCGTCCTCTACTTCGGACCGGGGTCGACGGCGGGCGGCGGCGTGGTGGCGGTGCTGCCGCTTCTCGGCACCGCGACCGGCGGTGTCGCCGCGGCCGGGGTCGGGGCCGGGCTCGCCGCCGCGGAAGCCGCCTTCCGCGCGCGGCGGTGGCTGGCCCTCGCGGCGGCGGGAACGGCGAGCGGCCTCGCCGTCGGCGCGGCCGCCCACCTGCTGGGACGTCTCGTGCTCGAAGGCCTGTTCGGCCGCGATCTGTCGCCGGTGACGGGCGCCGTGGAGGGTCTGGTCCTCGGCGGAGCCATCGGGCTCGGGTACGGGCTGGCCACGCCCACCGCCGAGGGCGGCATGGCCACCCCGCACGGGCTCGCCCGGATCCGCGCCGCCCTCCTGACGGGGCTCGCCTGCGCGCTCGCGGCGGGGATGCTCGGCTGGAGCGGCCGCTTCCTGGGCGCGATGAGCCTCGACTTCATGGCCCGGAGCTTCCCCGGCTCTCAGGTCGGCCTCGCGCCCCTCGCCCGCCTGCTCGGCGAGCCGGCGCCGGGGGTCGTGACCCGGGTCGCGATCAGCGCGTTCGAGGGCCTGATGTTCGGCTCGGGCCTCGTCGCGGGGCTGACCAGACGGCCCCGCTGAGCCCGTTTCGACCCTTTCAGGGGAATATCACCGAACCCTCACTTCCCGCTCATGTCTCGGGGCGGCCTTCCCCGGATACTGCCGAGAACGAATCCTGCCGCGGCCCCTCCCGCTGACGACGAGCGAGGACCAGGGCAGGGCAACGACGGAACCTGCGCGGCGACCCATGTCGCCCGCGCCACCCCGGGAGTGACACGATGCAAGCGCTCGATTCTCTGCACGATCGGTTGGCCCCCGTCGAGGAGATCTTCTTCACGTGGCTGATGCGGGTGTTCGCCGCCGGGACCCTCGTCGGGTCGGCCTGGATCGACGACGCGCCCCCGCTCGATCTCGCGGCCATGGTCATCGCGATCTACGTCGCGGTCCGGGTGGTCACGCAGCTCGGCCGCTTGGCCGCCGCCGCCCCCTTCGAGAACCGATCCCTGCGTGTGCTCTTCGCCGTCGGCGCCCTCGTTCTGCTCGGTCTGTCGTTCTTCGTCGTCGTCACCCTCGTGGAGCGGCTGGCCCTCTCGGCCGTCGCCTGAGGACCGGGCCGGGCGAGTGCGCCTGCCGCGCGGGAGGGTCCGGGCAACCGCATCGACCCGACCTCGCACCCGACGGCCATCCCACGGTCATCGCCGGAGTGGCCGCGGGGCCGCCGGCGGCCCGCGCCGTCCGGCGGCCGTCCGGCGTAGAGGAGGCATGAGATGGATCGACCGATGAACGGCGGCCTCCACGTGGGGCTGATCATGGACGGCAACGGCCGCTGGGCCCGCGCGCGCGGGCTCCCGCGGACAGAGGGGCACGGCCGCGGGGCCGACGCGGTGCGGCGCGCGGTGGAAGCGGCGCCCGGGCTCGGCATCACCACGCTGACCCTCTACGCCTTCTCCGCCGACAACTGGCGGCGGCCGCCGGCCGAGGTGTCGACGCTGATGAGGCTGCTGGAGTCCTTTCTCGTCCGCGAGCGCAAGAAATGTCGCCGCCAAGGCGTGCGGCTCGCGTTGATCGGCCGGCGGGACCGCCTGTCGCCGGCGCTGATCCATGCGATCGAGGAGACGGAGCGGGCGACGTGCGACGGCGCCCGCCTCTACCTGCGGCTGGCCGTGGACTACTCGGCCCGCTCGGCGATCCTCGCCGCCGCCGGCGCCCTGAGGCCGGGCGAACCGTGCGACGAGAGCGACTTCCTGCGGCGGGTCAACCGCGCTTGCCACTCCGATCCGGCGACCCCGCCGGTCGACCTCGTCATCCGCACGAGCGGCGAGCAGCGCCTGAGCGACTTCCTGCTGTTCGAGGCGGCCTACGCCGAGCTGCTGTTCACCGAGACGCTGTGGCCGGACTTCGACGGCGAGGACCTGCGCCGGGCGGTCGAGACGTTCCGCCGCCGCGAGCGCCGCTACGGGGGAGTGAGCCCGGACAAGGGCCGTCCCGTCCGGCAAGCCGTGCGCGGACCGCGCCGGGACCGGCGCCCCCGTTCGGGCACGCCCGTCGAGCTTTCTCAGGGAGACTGAGCAATGAGGGGGAGATTCCGTCCCGACGCCCGGGTCCTGGTGAGGACCCTTCTCGCGGTGCTGATCGGCATGCTCGCCGGCGGCGCGTTCAATGCCGCGCTCGGCGACCAGGGCGCGGACACCCCGGCGCTCGCGCTGCTCGGCGGCGCGCTGGGGCTCGGCATCGTGGCCGTGGCCCGCGCCCGCCGGCGAGCGGGTGAGGCCCGGGGTGACTGACGACGCACCCTGGGGCAGGGCGAACGCCGCGCCGAGTCGCCTGATGGCTTCGGCTCCGATGGCAAGGCGCTGCTAATGTGTCAGGATCATCGGAGCAGGAGGTCGTCAATGCGTCTCGCGTCGTTCAAGGCATCCGTCGCCGTCCTCGTTTCCTGCGCCGCTTCCGTCGCGTCCGCCCAGGGTGCGGCAGGAGAGTCGCGCTCCGGTTGGTACATCGGCGGCGGCCTCGGTGTCGGTTGGGCGTCGACCATCGCCCAGAGCGGCTTCAACCGGGACCCGATCTGCTACCCGACCAACGCGTGCTTCGACCAGGACCCCCGGCCCGAGATCTCCGGCTACCGCTGGCGCTACGACGTCGCCGCCGCGGCCGGACCCGGCGCCGAGCTCTCGACGGGCTTCATCGTCCGTCGCGCGCGTTTGGAGCTGTCCTTCGGCCACCGCCGGCAAGGCCTGGACCAGATGTTCCTCGACGTCAGCGACTACAACGGCGTGAACCTGGCGGACCGGCGCGACAGCACCGTCGTGTCCGACACCCGGTCATCGATAGACCACCTCGTGGTGCGCACGCTGGCGATCAACGCGTACTACGATTTTCCGGCCGGATCGGGGTTCTCGCCGTACCTCGGCATCGGGGCCGGCCCCGCGTTCGTCACGGTGGCCGGCGTCCGCTTCACCGACGAGTACAGGGACACCGCCGCCAACGGTGAGGTCTACGATCCTCCCCTGTCTTACTACAACGCCCGACTCGACGACGACCTGTCCGGCACGGTCCTCGCCGGGCACGTGCACGCGGGCGCCGACTTCCGCGTGACCGGTCGGACCTGGCTGGGGCTGAAGCTCACCTGGTCGATGCTCGCCGACGTCGAAACCCGCGGCGGCTACGCCCTGCACCCGGTGCAGGCGATGGATCCCGATTTCTCCCACCACGACACGTTCGCCGGTACCCGCTCATGGTCGCTGATGTTCACCGCCAGGCACGTCTTCCGCAACTGAAACCCGTGCCGGCCCGTCATCCCCTGGCCGCTCGGCCGACCTCCGCAGGGCCTCGGATGCGCCTTCGCAGGCTGCCGGCAGCATGAGCCCTCCGGAATCGTCGAAGCGAAGCGCCTCACGGAGATCCTGCGAAATGCCTCGGTGCGGGCCGGTGCGGGGTGCTCATGGTGCTTGCGGTCGCAGCGTCAGGCGGTGCGCCACGTGCTCCTCGACCGCTTCCCGCGTGTAGAGCAGCGGGAAGTACTCGCCGTTGCCGAGGTTCTCGGCGAGGTTGCCGTAGAAGGGGCTGCCGGGCTGGGCCGACTGCCCCGGGGCGTTGCTGGCGACCGACCGGTCGGGGTCGGCGAGGTCGATGATGCGGCGGAAGTTGGCGCCGGTGGCGTTGACGGCGCCGAAGCCGCCGGGGCGCTCGACCGCGGGCAGGTCGAACTCGGGAACGAACATGTGGTGCAGGGCGCTGGCGTGGACCCGCCCGTGCCGCCACTCCTCGCGGTCGGGGCCGAGCTCGGCCGTGAGCCGCTCGATCACCGCCGTCAGGCCCTGCTCGATCAGCGCCTGCCGCTCGGCCGCTGGCGTCTCGGGGTTCCGGGCCGCCGCGTCCACCTCCGCGTTCCAGCGCACGTAGAGGGCGCCGGCGGTGCTCTCGCGCGAGACGGTGGCGTCCCACTCGGCGATCAGCCCGCGCGCCCACTCGACGTCGGGGTCGTCCGACGTCCAGCCCTGGAAGGCGGGGATGTCCCGCTCGGCCGCCAGCAGGCGCGCGTCGTGCTGGATGCCCTTGTGGTCGTCCACCGAGAGCGTCTCGCCGGCGCCGAGTATCTGGTGCAGGCGCGCGATGCGCGAGGTCTCGACCCCGCGGGACGAGTGGTAGAAGACGGGGCGGCCCTCGTAGCCCGGCGGGTGGACGTTGTTGTTGGCGGTGGCGACGTAGCCGCGCTCGGGGTTGAACTCGCGCGGCAGGTCCTCGCGGAACCCCTTCCACTCGTAGTCGCCGTTGCCGGGCACCGGCAGCCGCCCGTTCCAGCCGTCGCGGTCGGGCGTGAGGCCGGTCACCTGCAGGGCGATGTTGCCGTCGGCGTCGCCGCAGACGAGGCTGTGCGTCGGCACCAGCCAGTGCATCGCCCGGTCGAAGAAGTCGGCGCAGCTCTCGGCCTGCGCGAGCTGGAAGCTGCCCTTGTAGGCGGCGGTGCCGGGCTCCTGCACCACCGAGCGCACCGCGTAGGCGACGCGGTTCTCGAGGTCCTCGTGGAAGACGGGGCCGTGGCGGCTGAACTTCAGCACGATGGGCTCGGGGTCCTGGCCCTTCACTGGGATCTCCTCCTCGATGACCCGCAACGGCTCCCAGCCGTCCTGCCACCGAACCATGTCGGGCTCGTCGGGGTGCAGCTCCTCGACGTAGACGTCGACCATGTCGGTGCCCGCGAAGGTGAAGCCCCACGCCATGCTCGCGTTGCTGCCGGCGTCGACCCCAGCGAACGGCGGCTCGCCGCCCCCGATGACGTTCCAGCCGGGCGCGTTCAGGTGCACGAAGTAACGAAGGGCGGGCATCTCGATGCGCCGGTGGGGGTCGTTGGCGAGAATGGGCACCCCGGTCGGCGACCGCGAGCCGGTCATCACCCAGTTGTTGCTGCCCTCGGTGGCGACGACGCCGGGCAGGACCCGCGCCGCCCGCGGCTCCGGCGCCGAGACGAGGTCGCGGTACGGCTCGACGATCTCCAGGGCGGGCAGCCGCCCCGCCGTGAACGGGTCGCCGTCGCCGGCCCGCATCGCGTCGAGGATGTCCTGGGTGATGATGGAGACGTCGAGGCCGTCGGGCACCACGAGGTCGTCCCAGGGATCGGGGGCGGCGCGCCGGTTCGCCTCTTCGACCCCGTAACGGGCGACGTTCAGCGCGAGCTGCATCTCGTGGAGGGCGTGCCCCCGCACGCTCGGAACCCCGAGGGCGGCCCAGCGCAGCACCGCCGTCTCGGCCGTCCACGGCTCGGGCTCGACGCCGGTGAGCTGGAACTCCACCGGGAGGTTGTCGCGATTCTGCTCGATGAACGCGTTCACCCCGTTGGCGTGGGCGGTGAAGAGGCGGTGGGCGTCGGGGTGGTAGCTGGTCCACTCGGTCTCGTCGAACGGCCCCCGGAACATCATCAACCGGGTGCGCCGGTCGTAGTCGAGGGCCTCGGGACCGAAGACCTCGGCGAGCCGCCCCTCGCGCCAGCGGCGCCACATCTCCATCTGCCACAGCCGGTCCTGGGCCATGACGTAGCCCTGCGCGAAGAACAGGTCGTCGTCGTTCTCCGCGTAGATGTGGGGCACCCCCCACTCGTCGCGGATCACCTCGACCGGTGCCTTCAGGCCGGGCGCCTTCAGCTCGCCGTCGATGGTGGCGAGGGCGCGCTCTGCGAGCGCGTCGAGCGACGGCGCCTGCGCGGCGCCGGCGCAGACGGCCGACGCGGTCACCATCAGGACCGCGAGCACCGCGGCGCGTGCGTGCGCGGCAACGAGATCGCCGGACATCCGTGAGGCAGAGGTTTGCATCGTCGTTCTCCTGAAGTTCTCGTCCCCCGGGGTCACCAGAACAGGCTGCGGACCATGCGCAGCCCGATCAGCAGGACCATCGGCGAGAAGTCCAGCCCCCCCATCGGGGGCAGGGCGCGCCGGATGGGATCGAGCAGCGGCTCGGTCAGCGCGTGCGTGAAGCTGGCGACGGGGTTCGTCGGGGGCAGCTGCATCCACGACATGACCACGGACACCAGCACGATGAGCGAGTAGAGGTCGATGAGCTGAATCAGCAGCGGCATGGCGCGCCCTTCATCCGGCCGTCCGGACCGTCTCGTAGGTGGGGACGCCGTGCTCGTCGAACCAGCGGAACGCGGCGGTCGGGGCGTCGCCCGGGGTCACCGTCACCTCCAGGAAGCCGCCGGTGGGCTCGGGCGACGAGAAGGGCTGCACGATCAGCCCGTCGGGGTCGTTCGACCCGGGGTCTCCGGGCGCCCGGCCGAGGCGCGCGTTGGCGTCGACGAGGGCGCCGGTCGAGAACTCCTCGAACCCCCGCGGATGGATCGAGTGGTACTGCCAGTGCCGGTCGCCGCTGACGATGTAGAAGTGGTCGTCGAGGCCGTTCTCTTCCAGCCAGTCGAAGAACCGGTCGCGCTCGTGCTGGAACCCCATGGGGTTCGACTGGTTGTCGCGCTTGAAGGGGTCGTGCCCCAGCGCCTGTCGGCCGGCCTGGTCGGCGTCGTCGGGGCCGATCATCGGCGTCGGCGAGATGAGGATCTTGAACGTGGCGTCGCTCGCGAGCAGGGTCTCCTGCAGCCACGCGAGCTGCTCGGCCCCCCACATCGTCTTGTCGGGCCCCGGCTCGGCCATGTTCGGGCTGCGGTAGTCGCGCCCCTCGGTCAGCCAGATCTGCACGTCGCGCGAGACGCGGTGGGTCCGGTAGGTGCGCGGGTCGGGGTCGTTCGGGTCGACCACCGGCACCTGCTCGAGGAACGTGGCCCGGCCGAGCTCGGGCGAGGGGTCGGGCTCGAGCTCGACGGTGTTGTCGCTGTCGTTGTAGCGGTAGTCGTGGTCGTCCTTCTCCCAGTAGGTCGGCACCGACGCGAACAGGTCGATGAACCGCGGCTGCACGAACTGCTGGTGCCACTTCCTGCGCAGGAACGACTGCGTCCGCTCGAACTCGCTGAACGGGGCGTCGTAGTAGACGTTGTCGCCGGTGCCGACGAAGAACGCCGGCTCCCTCGCCAGGATCGAGGCTAGCCCGGGGTAGCCCAGCGGCCGGTCCTCGGGCGAGCCGGACCGCGGCCGGTCCCCGTGGAAGAGGGCGTAGTTCATGCCCGTGACCACCACGAAGCTCACCTCCTCGGCCGCCTCCGCCCCAGGCAGTGTGCCGAACGAGCGGGTGGGGCCGAGCCGGGTGTTGTCGGCGGCGGGGCCGTACTCGAGCCGGTAGAAGTAGCGGGTGCCCGCACTCAGCCCGTCGACGGCGGTCTTCACGATGTAGTCGCCCTCGGCGGTGGCGTCGAGCCACGCCGTCGTCGTCGAGTCGGCGAAGTCGTCCGAGAGGGCCACCTCGAACCGCGCCGTCCCCGGCGCCCCGGCCACGTCGCCGTCCATCAGGCCGTCCAGGGTGGTCAGCCGCGACTGCAGGATGACGCTGTCGGCGGTCACCTCGCCGGCCATCTCGCCCTGGCCGTTGGTGATGGTGATGGGGTCGGGCGCGGAACCGCAACCGGTCAGCAGCCCCAGGGTGAACAGCAGCGTCACCGTCTTCGTCATCGTCGCTTCTCCCGGGTTGCCGCTGCCGGCGGCCGCGCGCCCCCGTCCACGTGCTCGCCTCGTGTCCGGCATTCCGCCGTGCTCGCCGCATCTCAGACCAGCATCCTACACGCAGAGGGCGCCGGACGCCATGCGGGCGCCGCCGCCGGCGGGCGGGATGCCGCCGGGACCGTGCAAGGAGGCGTCGCTCCACGCTTGTCGGCGGGTCGCCGACTGCATCCGGACGCAGCCCTGGTTCCGCGGTCTCGCGCGCCTGGCGCACGGCAGGGGCCTCTTGCCGTCAGCGTCCCGGGGCGGCGCCGCCGGGCTTGGTCCCCGAGCCCGCCTGCGAGGCGTGCAGATGGATGACCAACCTGGTAGCGATCACTGTCCTTGCCGGCGAAATGGGAACGGCAGCCCGTCGAGGCGGTAGCCGAGGTGCCAGGCGATGTAGTCGTGGCTGAAGTCCTTGCCCCGGCTCACGAAGCGGAAGCTCACGTCGCTGAACCAGCGCTCGGCGAAGCGCATGATGGTCCCCACCCGGTAGTACGGTGCCGGCCGCTCGTCGGACCGCGTGCGGGCGAGGTGGGTGCCGAAGTGCAGGTAGATGGAGAACGGGCCGGCGATCTGCTCGTACCCCGTGTAGAGGCCGAGGCTGCCGCCGCCGCCGAGGTCGGCGTCGGGCGCCCGCGCCGTGCCGCGCGGCCGGCCCGTCTCCAGCGACCCCTCGAGGCCGCCGCCGACCTGGCCGATGCGGTAGAACCGGCGCCACACCGATCCCTTGAGGGCGGCCACCTGCACGTAGCCGCGGGGGCCGAACCCTTCCTCGCGCCAGAAGAACCCGACCCCCCGCACCGCGAGCCCCCCGTCGACCCGCGTCTCCCAGCGGTCGGCGAACGGGGGCCGGTCTTCGCGCCGCCGCGGCGGCCCGCGCACGCCGAGGCTGCGCTGGACGGCGATACGGGGGGCGGTCACCGTCAGCCCCCGGTTCGGGCTGCCGACGCCGCCGTTCGAGAAATGGTTCAGCGAGAACCCGGCGAGCAGATCGAGCCGGTCCGTGAGGCGCCGCCGGGCCTGGAAGCCGAGGTCGACGTAGCTCGTGAGCCGGGTGGTCGGATGCCGCTCGAAGGGGAAGCCCTCGAAGGCCGGAGGGTTCCAGCCGCTCGTCACCCCCATGCCGATGGTCGTGAGGATGTCGACGGTGGCGATGGGCGGCAGGATGGGGGTCTGGATGAACCCGTACACCGACACCGGCCGGCCCCGGTCCGTCGGCCTGCCGCCGAAGTCGGCGAGCTGGACGCCCACGCCGTAGGACGGAAAGCGGTAGGTGTGGTGCCAGAGCGCCGACCCGTCCGTGTGCCTCACGAGTTCTACGCGATAGGAATGGAAGGAGTTGCGAGGCAGGGGATGCGTCTTGCCGACGACGCCGGGCTGAAGGTCGAAGCGGAGGGACCAGTCCTCGGGCGTCTCGGGCCGGAGCTTGCGCCGCACCGCGCGGAACGCCCTCGGCAGGAACCAGCCCGCGGCCGTCTCCGCGCCGGATTCCTCGATGGTGGCCGGGGCCTCGTCGCCGGCGTCGTCCGGCGGCTGGGCGGCCGTTCCCTGAATGGTCGCGGGACTCCCGGCGCCGGCGTCGTCCGGCAGCTGCGGGTCGGATTCCTGGACGGATGCGGGGCTCCCGGGGCCGGCGTCCGGCGGCTGCGCGACCGCGCAGACCGGTATCGAGCACAGCAGAAACCCGATGAGCGTCAGGAGACGGTAACGCACGCACGCTGATCCGGGAATCGTCGCCTGGCGCTCTGCCCGAACACTTCTCTGCAACGCCGTTCTACGACGCAGGCTCCCGCGGCAACGTCAGCGCGATCAGCTCCGAAGTTGCGCCTCCGGTACCCGTCGCCACGACGAGGTACTGCCGCCCCTCGTGACGGTAGGTCACGGGGTTGCCCCCGGGCGGCGCCGGCAGGTCGACCGAGCCCAGATGCTCGCCGGTCGCCTTGTCGTAGGCGCTGATGGTGCGCGAGCCGGCCGCCACGTCCTCGTAGCCGCGGCCGCCGTGGTTCATGACGAGCAGCGACGGCGTCACCAGGGGGCCCGAGCTGATGCCGCCGCCCCCGCCGAGCGGCGGCAGGTTCAGGTGGGCGAGGGCGGGATGGTTCCGCGGCCCGTCCCCGTGGGGCTGCATCCACGCCCGGTCGCCGGTGGTCAGGTCCAGCGCGGTCACCCGCTTGTAGGGCGGCTTGAACAGCGGCAGCCCCCGCGGCCCCGGCAGCCCCACCCCCCACGGGTCGGTGAAGTAGCCGACCGTCGCCGGCGCCTCGTACTCGACCACCTCGACGACGATCAGGGTGCTCGACGACGACACGAACAGCCGGCCCGTCTCGACGTCGACGGCCGCCCCCTGCCAGTTCGCGCCCCCGCCGGCCCCCGGCACCTGGATGAACGGGGTCTCCGCCCCGCGCAGCACCGGCGGCGAGAATATCGGCCCGAACCGCGCCCGGCTGCCCACCAGCTCGAGGGCCTCGGCCTTCAGCTCGGGCGTGAAGTCGATGACGTCGTCGATGGCGATGCCCTGCCGGTCGAACGGCGGTGGCTTCGTGGGGAACGGCTGGGTCGGCGAGTACCACTCGCCGGGCACGTTGCCCCGGGGCACGGGGCGCTCCTCGATGGGCCAGATCGGCTCGCCCGTCACGCGGTCGAAGACGTAGGTGAACCCCTGCTTGCTGACCTGCGCGAGGGCCTTGACCTCGCGGCCGTCCACGGTGACGTCGACGAGGTTGGGGCCGGTCGGGAAGTCCCAGTCCCAGAGCCCGTGATGGACTGCCTGGAAGTGCCACTCGCGTTGCCCCGTCTCGATGTTCACCGCCACGATGCTCTCGGCGAACAGGTTGTCCCCCGGCCGCATGCCGCCGTACCAGTCGTTCGACGGGGTGCCGGTGGGCAGGTAGACGAGGCCGAGCTCCTCGTCGACGGCCATGTACGACCAGACGTTGGTGTGCCCGCTGTAGCGCCACGACTCGTTCTGCCACGAGTCGACCCCGAACTCGTCGCCCTGCGGAATGGTGTGGAAGATCCACTTCATCTCGCCGGTGCGGGCGTCGTAGGCCCGCACGTCGCCCGGCGACGCCTCGCGGTCGGTGATGTAGGTGTCCTGGATGATGCTGCCGGTGATGATGGTGTCGCCGGCCACCGCCACCGGCGACGAGTAGGTCATGCGCGACGCGTCGATCTCGCGGTTGTAGCCCTGCGTGAGGTCAACGTAGCCGTTCTCGCCGAACTCGGGATAGAGGGCGCCGGTGCGGGCGTCGAGGGCGACCAGCTTCAGGTCGTGGTTGGACATGAAGATGCGCGCGCCGCCGCTCTCGCCGTCCTTCCAGTACGAGAGGCCCCGGTGGTGCCAGCCCATGTTGGGGGGCCGGTCCATGTCGTCGTAGATGCGGGGGTCGTAGGTCCACACCGTCTCGCCGGTGCCGGCGTCGAGGGCCGCCGCCTGCCCCAGCGCGGTGCTGACGTAGACCAGCCCGTCCGCCATCAGCGGCGACGACTTGAACGCGGCGGGGCGGATGCGGTCGCGCTCTTCGGCCACCGCGCGCGACAGCGACGTCCAGCGCCACGCGATCTCCAGGTCGGTGAAGTTCTCCGCCGTGATGTCGTCGAGCGGCGAGTACTTGGTGTTGGCGGCGTCCCGGCCGAAGTGGTGCCACTCGCCGTCGGGCACCCGCGACTGCGCGCCCGCGAGCACGGGGGCGAGCGCCAACGCGGCGGCCAGCGCCGTGCCCGGAACGAGAATCCGAAGCCGAGTGCGGGTGTCCATCGCGCCTTCTCCTGTTGTCGAATCCTCGCTCGCCGCTTCCGTCCGGTCCCTACGCGAGCCCGCTGCACGCCGCCGGTGGGCCCCGCCGCCTCGGCCTGTTCCTTCGGGGAGCCGGCGCTTTCCCGGAGGAGGCGGTGCCGTTCCGCTTCCCGTGCCGCCGCCTGCCGCGCCCGGTCCCTACTCGGGCCCGCGCAGGTCGAAGAGCGGCTCGGCGACCGTCATGCCCGCCCGGTGCGCCTCGGCCGCGGCGACCACCGCGGCCAGCGCGTCGGGGCGCTCGGCCGCCACGTCGTAGCGTTCGCCCACGTCCGCCCCGAGGTCGAAGAGCAGGGGCGGGTCGTGGTCCGTCCGCTCGGGCGGGAGGCCGTAGCGGCCCGCCGTCGTGAAGTGCGCCTTGTAGCGGCCCAGCCGGAACGCGAACAGCTCGCCCATGCGGTAGTAGGCCATGGTCTCCCGCGGCTCCGGCCCCGTGCCCAGCAGCACCGGACTCAGGTCGACGCCGTCGATCGGCCGGTCGTCGGGCACCGCGCCGCCGCCGAGGGCGATGGCGGTTGTGAACAGATCCATCGCCGAGCCGATGGCCTGGGTCACCCCCGGCGCAATCGTCCCCTTCCACCAGAACAGCCCGGGCACGCGCATGCCGCCCTCGAAGGTCGTCCCCTTGCCGTGCCGCAACGGGCCGGCCGAGCCGCCGTGGGTCTCGTAGCTGATCCAGGGGCCGTTGTCGCTCGTGAACACCACGAGGGTCCGCTCCGCCAGCTCGAGGCGCTCGAGGGTCTCGAGCACCCGCCCCACCGCCCAGTCGATCTCCTCGATGACGTCGCCGTAGACGCCGGCGGTGCTGCGGCCCCGGAAGCCCTCGGAGCGGAACAGGGGCATGTGGGGCATGGTGTGGGGCAGGTACAGGAAGAACGGCCCGTCGCGGTTCGCCTCGATGAACGACACCGCCTCTTCCGCGTAGCGCCGGGTGACGGTGTGCTGGTCGGCGGGCCGCTCGACCACCGCCTCGTCCCGCATGAGGGGGACGTGCCAGTAGTCGGTCCGCGGGTCGAACATCGCGGCCCGGCGGTCGGGGCCCGACGGCACCTGCCAGTCCATGTCGTTCGAGTAGGGGATGCCGAGCCACGAGTCGAACCCGTGCCGGGTCGGCAGGTACTCGGGCAGATGCCCGAGATGCCACTTGCCGACGATGCCGGTGGCGTACCCCGCGTCGCGCAACGCCTCGGCGAGGGTGATCTCCCCGGCCGGCAGCCCCCCGCGCGAGTCGGGGAAGAAGACGCCCTGCCGCCGCCCGAACAGGCCGCTGCGCAGGTGGATGCGCCCCGTCAGCAGGGCGGCCCGGCTCGGCGAGCACACCGGCGCCTGACTGTAGAAGCTGGTCCACCGCTGTCCCTCCGCCGCCATCCGGTCGAGGTGGGGGGTGCGGATGTTCGGGTGGCCGTACGACCCGAGGTCGCCCCAGCCGAGGTCGTCGGCGGTGATGATGACGATGTTGGGCGGCCGGTCCCCGCCGGGCTGGCCGGCGGCCTCGACGGAAAGGGGGGCGGCGCCGTGGCCCGACAGCGCCAGCAGGGTCAGCACGCAGACCGCGGCCGGCCCGAGTCTCCGGCGATGCAGAGCCTTTTTCCAGGTTTCGGGCATCGGCGCATTATAGTACGGCATTCCGCGCGCCCCGCGGCCAGGCTGAGCTAGGAGTCTGCGCCGTAGAACGGTGCAGACTCCTGGCAGGGTTGGTTGGGCGCCCGGCGGAGCCGAAGGCGACGATGGGCGGGCTAGGCTGCGCGGGCGTGTGGGTTGGCTGCGGGCTGCCCGGGGTGGGCGCCCGCGGGGGGCGGAGCGCAAGGCGGGCAGGCGGAACCGGGGCAGGCGGGTTCCCATTCCGTGCGGGTCGACCGCTCGCGGCCGGAGCGAGGCGAGCCGCCGCCGATCACGGCGACTCGCGGCACCCTGTGCTGACGTATGAGGCGAGCCGCCACTGATCACGGCGACTCGCGGCACCCTGTGCTGACGTGTCATGCCCGGATGTCGGGGCCCTGCGGAGGGCCCAAAGGGAGAGCAATGCGACGCTTCGAACGTGTCTTCCGTAGTCTGGTGCTCCTGGGGCTGGCCGGCGGCCTCGCCGCCCCTCCGTCGGCGGCGCAGGTCAGGGAGCTCTGGTTCGACGAGCCTCTCGACGGCGCCACGTGGCACCGCGGCGACGTGATAAAGGCTCGGATCGTTCCCGATCAGATGATCCCCGGGGCAGGCAGCGCTCGTCCGAAGCTGGATCTGGTCATCGGCGACCAGACCCATGAGGTCGAGGGCCGTTTCTACCAGAACGGCAGCCGGGCCCAGTTCTACTACACGGTGCAGAGCGACGACGCGGCCGCCGCCGACGAGGTCCGCATGGCCAACGTGTCGCTGCTCGGCATCGAGGTCGACCTGAGCGGTTTCACCCCCACCACGGGCCCCTACGCGGTCGACGGCGGCTCCCGCGGCGATCCGCCGGTCATCGACGGCATCGGGCTCAGCTCGGTGTTCTTCGTGCCGGCCGACGGCGTGTACCGCCCCGGCGACGAGATCTACTGGTTCGCCCGGTTTCACAAGAAAGTCGCGGTGGCCGGGGCGCCGGTGCTGGCCCAGCGCATCGGCGAAGAGATGGTGGAGGCGCGCTATCGCCCCGGCGTCCAGTCGCTCGACGGTGTGATCTACTTCACCTATACCGTGCAGGCTGGCGACTGCGACATGGACGGGGTGGGCATTCCCGCCGACGCCATCAGCGGCGGCTCCATCAGCGAGGCCGACGGCAATCGGGCCGCAAACACGTCGCACCCGATGCAGGACCCGGCGAGAGACCTGCAGGCCGACGCCACCCGGATGGTGGCCTGCGCGGCGGTGCCGGCGGTCCCGGCCCCGTGGCTGGCCCTGCTGGCGTCGCTCCTGCTGGCCGCCGGCGCGCACCTGGCCAGGCAGCGGCGCCTCGCCTGACCGCGCCGCCTCCCGTTTCCTGCTTTCGGACAGCGGCGGACTATAGTTACGCCATCCTGCCGGGGGGTCTGGAGGCGGCCTTCCGGCTGGAGCCGCCGGCTGCCACCGGGCGGGCTGACGCGTTGCGAGGGTTCCGACATGAAGATGCTGACGAGACGGGAATGGCACAAGCTGATGGCGTCGGGCCTGCTGGCCGGGGCGGCCGGCCGGGCGCCCCGGGCGCGGGGCGGGCAGGCGGAAGCGGGCGGCGAGTCGCGCATCCGCGGCGTCCTGATCGGGGTGCAGAGCTACAGCTTCCGCGACCGCGATCTGCAGGGCCTCATCGACGGCATGCGCGCCGTCGGCGTCACGAGCTGCGAGCTGTGGCAGGGGCACGTCGAGCCCCGCGGGCTGGGCGGCCGCGACGCCCGGGAAGACATGCGGCGCTGGCGGCTGACGGTCCCCCTCGACCACTTCCGGTCCATCCGCGAGCGCTTCGAGCAGGCCGGGCTGACCCTCAACTCGTACAACATCAGCTTCCAGGACCACTTCTCGGACGAAGAGATCGACCGCGGCTTCGAGATGGCGAAGGCCCTCGGGGTGCCCTCGATCACCGCCTCGGCCCACGTCAACAGCGTGCCCCGCATCGCCCGCCTGGCCGGCGCCCACGGCATGCCGGTGGCCATGCACAACCACTCGCGGGTCGACGCGAACGAGTTCTCGAGCCCCGCCCAGTTCGCGGCGGCGGTGGCCCAGGGCGACGGCCGGTCGATCGCCGTCAACCTCGACATCGGGCACTTCGTGGCCGCCAACCACGACCCCGTCGCCTGGCTGCGCGACCACCACGAGCAGGTGACGACCCTCCATCTCAAGGACCGCCGGCGCGACGAGGGCCTTAACGTCCCGTGGGGCGAGGGCGACGCCCCCATCGCCGGGGTCCTCCACATGGTGCGCGACGAGGGGTGGGACATCCCCTGCAACATCGAGTACGAGTACCGTGGCGGCGACACCGTCGACGAGGTGCGCCGCTGCTTCGAGTACTGCCGCGGCGTGCTCGAGGCGTGAGAGTGGGCAGAAGGGAACGGGTCGATGACACGATGGCTTGCGGCAACTGCCAATCGTGGCTCGACGAGACGCAGTGGAATGGCAAGAAGCGCTGGAAGGACTTGGGCGAGTCAGGTCCTTGCAGTGACCTGTTGCCTCGATCGGACATCTTTGGCCAGCGATAGCCGGTGGGGCGACCGAGGGACCGAGCGATGACTCCACTGACGCGCGCCAAGCTCTCGGCCATGATGTTCCTGCAGTTCTTCGTGTGGGGCGCGTGGTCGGTGCCCCTCGGGACCTATCTGGGCGAGGCTCTCTCGTTCCCGGGGCAGCAGATCGGGCTGGTGTTCGGGACCACGGCGGTGGCCGCGATGATCTCGCCGTTCTTCGTCGGCATGGTCGCCGACCGCTGGTTCGCGACCGAGAAGCTGCTGGCGGGGCTGCACGTCGCGGGCGGGGCGGTGCTCTTCTTCGCGTCCACCCGCACCTCGTTCCCCGCCGTCTACGGGGTGCTGCTGCTCTACGCGCTCTGCTACATGCCGACCCTGGCCCTGACCAACTCGCTGTCGTTCCGGCAGATGGCCGAGCCGGCCCGCGAGTTCCCGCCGATCCGGGTGCTGGGCACCATCGGCTGGATCGTCGCGGGCCTCGCGGTCGGGTTCCTGCGGTTGGAGGACACCCAGCGGCCGATGCAGATCGCGGCCGCCGTCTCCGTCGTCCTGGGCTTCTACTGCCTGCTGCTGCCGCACACGCCGCCGAAGCGGGCGGCGGCGCGGGTGACCGCGCGGGACGTCCTCGGGCTCGACGCCCTGCGCCTGCTGCGCGAGCCGTCGTTCGCGGTGTTCGTGGCCGGCTCGCTGCTGCTGTGCGTCCCGCTGCAGTTCTACTACGCGTTCGCCAACCCGTTCCTCAACGAGATCGGCGTGGTCAACGCGGCCGGCAAGATGACCCTCGGCCAGATGTCCGAGATCGGGTTCATGCTGGCGATGCCGTTCTTCTTCCGCCGGCTCGGCGTCAAGGGGATGCTGCTCGTGGGCATGGCCGCGTGGGTCGCCCGCTACCTGCTGTTCTCGTGGGGCGACAACGGGGCCCTCGTCTGGATGCTCTACGGCGGCATCCTGCTCCACGGCATCTGCTACGACTTCTTCTTCGTGACGGGGCAGATCTACGTCGACGAGAAGGCCCCGCCGGACCTGCGGGCGGCGGCCCAGGGCCTCATCGCGTTCGTGACCCTCGGGGTCGGCATGTTCATCGGGTCGTGGCTGTCGGGGCTGGTGGTCGATCTCTACGTCGAGGGTGCCGGCCACGCGTGGGACCGGATCTGGATCGTGCCGGCGGTGTGGGCGGCGGCGGTGCTGCTGCTGTTCGCCCTGTTCTTCCGGGACCGGACCTCGCGTCCGCCGGCCGCGGAGGCTTCGGCGGCGGCCGCATGACCCGCGTGGCGATGGCGTGACGCGAGGGGCCGGACGCGGGGACAGGCATCGATGCAGCAAACGACGCGGCTCTTTCCGTTTCTGCGGTACGAGGACGCCCCGGCGGCGTTCGAGTGGCTCCACCGCGCGTTCGGGTTCGAGAAGCAGATGCTCGTGCCGGGGCCGAGGGGGACCATCGCCCACGCGCAGCTGCGCTACGGGGCCAGCGTCCTCATGATCGGGACGGCGGAAGACGACTTCATGAACATGAAGAGCCCCAAGGCCGCGGGCGGCGTCACGCAGGGGATCTACGTCCACGTGGACGACATCGACGCGCACCACGACCGGGCGAAGGCAGCCGGGGCCGAGATCGTCATGGCCCTCGAGGACACCGAGTACGGCTCGCGCGAGTACGCGGCGCGTGACCTCGAGGGGCATCTGTGGAGCTTCGGGACCTACGGGCCCGAGACGGGCGGTTCGGAGGGCGGGGGCCAGCCGGCCGCCGGCGGTGGTTCGTCCACTGAGGAAGGAGCGGCTGGTTGACACCGTTACGGAACAAGACGTGCGCGTTCATCGGGGCGGGAGCGATGGGCGAAGCGATGATCGGCGGCCTCCTGCATCACGACCTGGTCCCCCCGGAGGCGGTCGCCGCGGCGGACCCGCACGAGAGCCGGCGGAGCGCGGTGGAGGAGCGGTTCGGCGTACGCACCACCGGAGACAACCGGGAGGCGGCCCGCAACGCCGACCTCGTGGTGCTGTCGGTCAAGCCGCAGGTGCTGTCCGCGGTCTGCGACGACCTGCGGGGGACGCTCCGGCCGGAGGTCCTGGTCATCTCGATCGTGGCGGGGGGCCGCATCGCGACCATCGCCGACGGCCTGGGGCACGACGCGATCGTGCGGACCATGCCCAACACGCCGGCCCAGGTGAGCGAGGGGATGACGGTGTGGACCGCGACCGACGCCGTCTCGTCCGCGCAACGCGAGCAGACCGGAGCCCTGCTCGGCGCACTGGGGAAGCACCTGTACGTCAGCGACGAGGAGTTTCTCGACAAGGCGACCGCGGTCAGCGGCAGCGGCCCCGCCTACGTCTTCCTGCTGATCGAGGCGCTGATCGACGCCGCCGTCCACCTCGGGTGGTCGCGCGCCGCCGCCCACGAGATGGTCATCCAGACCGTGCTCGGCGCCGCCGTCTACGCCCGCGAGACGGCCCTCCACCCGGCCGAGCTGCGGAACCGGGTGACCTCGCCCGGGGGGACGACCGCCGACGCGATCTACCAGCTGGAGGAGGGGGGCTTCCGCACCGTGCTGTCGAAGGCGGTCACCGCCGCCTACCGGCGCAGCGTGGAGCTGGGCGGCGGATGACGGCGTCCGTCGCGCGCTGCTCGCAGCGGCGCCCGCGGAGCCCCGAGGTCACTTCTTCTTGCCGACGAGCACGAAGATCATCACGATGTGGAGCAGGAACGCCCCCGCGGTGGTCAGCAACACCAACAGGATCGGATTCATCGACTGGGTCCTCCCGGAGCCGGCGCCAAGCCGGAACGCACGCTTGATGAACGAACGGGCAGACTGAAGCACGCCGGGAGTCTCGCCACCGGCCGCCTTGCGGCGATGGTCGGATCGTCACGGCACGCGCATTGTATCCGGTTCGGGCGCTGAACCGTTCCCGATTTCACGCAAGGCCGACTGCCGGACTCCCCACGGAGCAGGCGTCTGCAGCCCGGCCGTGGAGTGACGCACGGACGAGGCGATCTCGAACGCCAGAGGGTGCTCGGGATGGTCGTAGACGAGATCGACCTCGTGGCGGCCCTCGCGCCAGTGCGCGACGGGGATACGGGAAGCTCGGCGGGCACGGGTGTCGTTGACGGCAGCCCGGCCTTCACCATTCAGGTGCGCGACGGCCCCGCGGGGCGACCTCCGGGGCTACAGCGAGGACGCCGAAACCGCCGGCCGCATGCCGGCCAGGCGCGCGTCGATGATCGCGACGGCCTCGCACATGATGCGGTCGACCAACTCGCGGCAGGTGGGGACGTCGTGGATGAGCCCCGCCACCATGCCCGCCGACCAGATGCCGGCGTCGGTGTCGCCGGTGTCGAGCGCCTGCTTGCCGCGCTCGCCGGCGACGAGGTGCTTGATGTCGTCGATGGTGGCGTCGCCGCCGGCCTCGATGGAGTTGACCTCGTCGGAGACGGCGTTGCGGAAGACCCGCGCGGTGTTGCGCAGCGAACGGAAGATGAGCGCGGTGTCGCGCTCGGTGGCGGTGACCAGGGCCTGCTTGATGTTGTCGTGGATGGGGGCCTCGCGGGTGGCCATGAACCGGGTGCCCATGTTCATGCCGTCGGCCCCCAGGGCGAGGGCGGCGACGAGGCCGCGGGCGTCGCCGAAGCCGCCCGAGGCGATCATCGGGATGCTCACGCGGTCGGCCGCGCACGGGATGAGGACGAGCCCGGGGATGTCGTCCTCGCCCGGATGCCCCGCGCACTCGAAGCCGTCGATGCTGATGGCGTCGCAGCCGATCGACTCCGCCTTGACGGCGTGCCGCACCGACGTGCACTTGTGGATGACCTTGATGCCGGCCGCCTTGAACCCGGGCAGGAACCGCTGCGGGTTGTTGCCGGCGGTCTCCACGATCTTGATGCCCGACTCGACCGTGGCCTGCGCGTACTCCGCGTAGGGAATCGGCTTCAGGGTCGGGAGAATCGTCAGGTTCACCCCGAACGGACGGTCGGTCATGCCGCGGGTGCGGGCGATCTCGCGCGTCAGCGCCTCGGGCGACGGCTGCGTCAGCGCGGTCAGGAACCCGAGGGCCCCGGCGTTGGCGACGGCGGAGACGAGCTCGGCGACGCCGACGTTCTGCATGCCGCCCTGCACGATGGGGTGCTCGATGCCGAAGATTTCAGTGAAGCGGGTCGAGATCATGGTCTGGAATGTGGCCCGGGAGGCGGGCGCCTCGGCTCCCGCCCTCGCGCCCTCCGGGCGGCGCAATGCGGGTTGCACGGCCGGTTCCGGAGGGTCAGCGGCCGGCGGTCAGGGTGAGAACGGGATGTCGTTCAAGGCCTCGAGGTCGTTCGAGAGCGCCGTGTCTCCTGCGGGGAACCGGTTGCCGGCGAGGATGTGGGCGACGAGGCTCGCGGTCTCGTCGTTCGACAGGGTGCCCGGGGCGTCCTGCGGCATCTCCTCCTGGATGAGCTGGAACAGCTCACCGATGGAGCGGCCTTCCCACCGGTTCCGGAAGGTGTGGTCGCCCAGCAGCGCGGCCATCTCGGGCACGAACGCTTGCAGGGTGCCGTGGCACGAGGCGCACTGCTCGTCGTACAGAACCTCGCCCGCGTCGGCCTGCGCCGACGTGTAGAGGGCGCCCGCAGGGGCTTGGCCGTTGGCCGCGATCACGACCGCCGCGGCGAGGACCACCCCAGCCGCGGGCAGAAGCGCACGCATGTCTCGGTCTCCGGACGAAAGCGGGGAGCCCGAAGGCCCCCCGCTCCCGCAACTCGCGAGGAGTTCCGCGCCGTTCCTGCGGCGCGGACCCCCCGGCTCGTCGAGTCTAGTCGTTGTCGACGATCAGCGTCGCGTTCCGCTTCGGAACCTGCCCGCCGGTCTCGATCTTGGTCACCAGCTCGACCGTCGCGATGTCGATGACCGCGACGTTGTTGTCGCCCGACATCGAGATGTACGCGTACTTGCTGTCGGGGGTGATGGTGACCCAGTTCGGCGAGTGGCCCACGCGGACGCCGCCCACCAGCTCGAGGTCGGGCAGGGTGTAGACGTACACGCTGCTGTTCAGGCTGCTGTTGGCGACGAGGTACTTCTGGTCGGGAGTCACGCCGATGCCGTGGGCGGTGTTGCCGCCGTGGCCCGGGGTCCGCTCGTTGGCCATCACCTCGGGGTACTCGATGCGGTTGACCCACTTGCGGGTCTCGAAGTCGAGCACGCCGAACCCGTTGAAGTTCGAGAGCTGGGCGTAGATGTGCTTCGTCGACCCGTCCTCGTTGACGTCCATGGTCATCGGGCGGATGCCGAGGTCCGAGTACGTCGTCCACACCGGGAAGTCGGTCTCGGTGGACACGACGGTGATGTTGCGCCCGCCGACCATGCCGGCGATGGCGTACTTGCCGTCCGGCGTCACGTAGGTGTTGTGGACCCCGCCGTGCACCGAGATGATGGCGGTCATCTCCTCGGTCTCGGTGTCGAGGACCTGCAGGGCGCCCGGCGACTCGGCGATGGCCGTGTAGACCTTGCTGCCGTCCGGGGTGATGGCGATGTTGTTGGGGCGCCCGATGAGCTCCACCTGCTTGACGACCTTCAGCGTCTCCATGTCGACGATGTCGACGGTGTCGTCGGACTCGTTGGCGACGTAGAGCTTCTTGCCGTCGGGCGACGGCGTGGCCCCGTGGGCGCGCTCGATGCCATCGATCACGCCGATCACCTCGTTGGTGAGCGGGTCGATGACGTGCACGTTGTCGCCGGCGCTGTTGGTCTGGATGATCCGGACCGTCTGCGCGGCCGCCGCGACCGGGATGACGAGGGCGGCGATTGCCGCCAGAACCACCAGTCTGCGTGTCGTGACCATTGCTCGAACTCCTTCTCTTGAAACGCGTTCCCGTCGGTTGCTACTGAGCCGGCTCCCCGAGCACCCAGGCTGCGAGGGTCTGGAACCAGGGGTCTTCCTGCGAGGTGAACTGGCGCCCGCCGTTGTGGAACTCGTCGCCGCCCGCGTCGGGCTCGAGGGGATGCATCAGCAGCCGGCTCTCGAGCGGAGCGCCGGGGACGACGAGCCGCTGGAGATTCTCGAAGTTCATGCGCGACTGCTCCGCGGTCCAGGCGTCGGCGCCCCGCTCCATCTCCTCGAGGAAGCCGACCCGGCCGCCCTCGGAATGGCAGACGACGCAACGGGTGAAGCCCGCCTTCCTCTCCAGGAAGATCGGCTCCACGTTCTCCACGTAGTAGTCGTAGTCGAGGGTCGGGGTCGCCGCATCCGCCTGCGGTTGCGCGAGCAGCGCGGTGAGAGCCAGGACGAGCGTCATGAGGCCTCCTTGAAAGGTCTGTCCCTGTCGTTCAGGGCCGGGACGACGATACGCCGAACGCGGCAACGCCCTCTCCGGCGTCACGAACGCACGCGTGGACCCGGTCCGACTCGTCGACGCCGCCGGCCGCGTGATCGCCGTGAAACCGGGTACATATCACGTTTCCACCGTCCGGGTTGCATGAAACGCAACGATGCGACCCGCCCCCCGTCTCGATGCGGGACCGTGGCCGGACACGGGAGGCAAGAATACCACCGTCGCGGGTCCGGGATCCGGCAAGCCCCCTGAGGCCCCATGGTACCGCGGATGAGGCCATCCGGCTTGCCTCCCGAGCCCGGTATGCCGACAATGGTAAAAAAGGACGGGATTCGAGTCCCGGGAAGGACGGAAGGTCCGTATTGGAGAATCACATCCGGGTCGAGCCCGTGTCGCCGGTCATCGGCGCCGAGGTGTCCGGGGTCGACCTCAGCCAGCCGCTCGCGCCGGACGCCGTCGCGGCGATCCGCGCCGCCCTGATGACCCACCTCGTGCTCTTCTTCCGCGACCAGGAGCTGACCTGGCCGCAGCACAAGGCCTTCGGCCGGCGTTTCGGGGACCTGCACGTCCACCCCGCCGCCCCGAAGGACGCGGAGCATCCGGAGATCCTGGTCGTGCACGCCGACGGCGACTCGAAGTTCGTGTCCGGCGAGCTGTGGCACTCCGACGTCTCGTGCGACGTCGATCCCCCGTTGGGGAGCATCCTGCGGGTCGAGCAGGTGCCGCCGTCGGGCGGCGACACGCTGTTCGCCAGCATGTACGCCGCCTGGGAGGCCCTGTCCGACCGCATGCAGCGGCTGCTCGGCGAGCTGACGGCGGTGCACGAGGGCCGGCAGTACTACATCGGCCGCTACGGCGGGGAGAACCTGCGGGACGGCGCCTATCCGCTGGCCGAGCACCCCGCGGTGCGCACCCATCCCGAGACCGGCCGTTCCGCGCTCTACGTCAACGAGGGTTTCACCACCGGATTCAAGGAGCTCAAGCGGGCCGAGAGCGGCGCGCTGCTCGCGTTCCTCGTGCGCCACTGCGCGGCTCCCGAGTTCCATTGCCGGCTCCGCTGGCAGGCGAACTCGGTCGCGTTCTGGGACAACCGTTGCACCCAGCACCACGCCGTCTGGGACTACTTCCCGGAGACCCGCCACGGCTACCGGGTCACCATCCAGGGCGACCGGCCGTTCTACGCCCCGGCCGCGCGCGCCGGACAGGCGTCGGCGCAGGCGGCTGCGCCGTAGGAGTCTGCGCTGTAGAGCGGCGCCGCCTCCGCCAGGAGGCGCAGACTCCCGGCGGGTCGATTGGGCGCGCCAGGCGGAGCCGTCGGGCGTCGATTGGCAGGCGGGAGCAGCGCAGCGTGGCTCCTGGCCCGGTCCTTGCTTCCGGTGATGGCATGGAGCGACGAAGGCCATGAGCGGATCGGCATTGGACCGGGCGGCCCGCGAGGGGCGCGGCGTCGACGTGGACGGCTTCGTCCACGCCCTGGCGAGCCGACGGAAGGACCTCCACCAGCTGATCGTCGACACCCTCGCGGGCGCGGTCACGGCGCGGCGGGCGGTGCTCGCGGTCGGTGACGACGTCGGCGGCGGGCTGACCGTCACCGCGACCCGCGGGACTCCCGCTCCGTGCGTGACCGGGTCCGTGATCGCGCCCGGGGCGGGCGTCACCGGACGGACGTTCGCGACCCGCCGCCCCCGGCTCGTGCCCGACCCCGCCCGGGAGCCGGGGGAACCCTGGTTGTCGTCTCGCGACGGCTCGTGCCTGTCGGTGCCGCTGGTGGCCCGCGGGTCGGCGCTCGGGGCCGTCACCCTGGCCGACCGCGGGGACGGGCGGCCGTTCGATGCCGCCGACCTGTCCGTGGTGGATGGCCTGGCCGCGACCGCCGCCCTCGCCCTCGCCTACGAACGGGTGGTGCAGGTCAACGACCGCCTCGAGCAGGCGGTGACCGTCGATCCCCTCACCGGGCTCCTCAACCGCGGCGGCCTCGACGCCCGGCTCGGCGAGGAGCTCGAGCGGGCACGGCGGCACCGCGAGCCGGTGGCCCTGATCGCCATCGACGTCGACCGGTTCAAGTCGCTCAACGACGCCCTCGGCCACCCCGCCGGCGACGCCGTCCTGAAGGGGCTGGCCGCCATCTTCAGCGACTCGGTGCGGGCGGGCGACCTCTGCGCGCGGTTCGGCGGCGACGAGTTCGCCATCGTGATGCCCCGCACCACCGCCGCCGACGCGTGCCGCAGCGCGCATCGGATTCGGCGGCGGGTCCAGGACTACTGGCCCGACTCGATCCCGCCTCGGCCCGCCGGTCTCCGCGTCACGGCCAGCTTCGGGGTGGCCGTGTCCGGGGCCGAGACGACGCCGGCGCGGCTCGTCGAGCGCGCGGACCGAGCGCTCTACGCGGCCAAGGCGAACGGCCGGAACCGCGTTCAGCTGGGCACGGGGGCGTGATCGTCGCCACGCGAGCGACGGCGTGGTTTCCGTGTTCGGTGCCTGTCGACCGTCCGGTTCGGCTTCCCGGTGGCGCTCGGCGCGTAGCGTGCGGTACGCTGTTCGCCATGAGTAGCGACGCAAGACGAATCGTCGGGGCTGGGACGGTTGTTGCGGGCCTGTTGGCCGCGCTGGCCGCCGGGCCGGCCGGAGCATCCGCCCAGACCTCAACCTCCGCCGCCCCGGCCCCGCTGACCCTGGACGCCTTCCGTGGCGACGGCGCGGCGTGCTACGACCGGTCGACGCAGCCGCAGACCGCCATCGTCGACAGCCACCTGCACTTCCGGCCGTTCGGCGGGCCCGCCGTCCCGTTCGAGGAGGTCGTGCAGTACCTCGAGGCGACCGGCGTCCTGTTTGCCAACGTCTACGGCATCGGCCAGATGCTGCCCGCGTCGTCCCCGTGCACCTACTACCTCGACTGCCCCGGCACGCCGTTGGCGCCGACCCTGAGGAACGATTTCGTCAACGCCGCCAACGCGGTGGTGAAGACGCCCGAGGACCTCCACCTGACGCTGGCCATGACGTTCCCGGACCTCGCGGACCCCGACTCGGTCCTCGCCGGCATGGAGTTGCTCGACGCGGAGTACCCCGGCCTCTTCCGCTGGATGGGCGAGGTCAACCTCGTCAAGCAGGCGGTCTTCGCCAATGGGCGTCGGCCGGTGCCGGCCGAGGCCATCGACGGCTGGGCCGGCTTCATGGCGGTGCTGCGCGAGCGCGGCATCCCCATCGCCATCCACGCCGACCTCGGGAACGACGAAGAACCGACCCTCTACCTGCCGCTGATGGAGAAGGTGCTCGACGCCTATCCCGACAACCCCATCGTCTGGGTCCACATGGGGCTCTCGCGCGAGCTGACCACCATGGACCCGGCCCGGCATGCGGCCCTGATGACGTCGATGCTCGAGCGCCACCCCAACCTGATGCTCGACATCACGTGGCGGGTGCTCGACGACGCCTACTTCTCGACCCCGGAGGGCCGGGCCGCCTACGTGCCGTTCCTGAACGCCCACTCGGAGCGCATTCTCCCCGGCACCGACTTCCTCGCGTCGCGCGACAAGGACTTCGACGTCTACCGCGAGGAGCTCGAGGTCAACAGCCGCATCCTCGGCCACCTCGACGACGAGGCCTTCCGCAACATCGCCCTCGGCGAGAGCTACTTCAGGCTGCTGGGACTGGAGTACGAAGCGCCGCGCGTCTGCGGGGAATAGGCGCGCCCGTTTGCCGCCTGGGCCGGCTCGGGCGAGTTTGCGAGGCGCCCCGCGTGGCCAAGCCGACGGGTGGGCGTGTCGGGCATGGTCAACCGCGGAGGCATGCAGTCCGCGGAGTGCCGCCGCCGGAGGGATGCGTCGTCGGTCGAATGGGCCGGGGTCTGACACGGCCTGGATTCACCCGCCGGCCACGGTCGTCGGGCTCCCGGACCGTCCCGCTCGCCGGCTCACCCCCCGAACAGCCCCACCACGGTGATCGCCACCGTCACGCACACCGCCGCCCCAAGCGTCATCCAGAGGCCGACCTTCGCCATGTCGCGGATCGAGAAGTAGCCGGCCGAGTAGGGCAGCACGTTGGTCGGGCTCTCCGTCACGAGGATGAACGCCAACGTCGACGTGAAGGCGGCCGGGGCCGCGATGGTCCAGGCGTCGAGGCCGAGGTCGAGGGCGAGGGCGAGCAGAATCGGCATGATGAGCGATCCGGTCACGGTGTTGCTCGAGAACAGCAGGTGGAGCGCGGCTACCGCGAGGACGATGACGAACGGGCGCAGCAGGGGCGGGATGAGGATGAGGTTGCCGAGCAGGAGCTGGGCGAGCCAGCGGGCGGCGCCGGTCTCGAACACCATCAGGCCGAGCGACAGGCCGGCGACGATGAGCATCACGCCGCCCCAGTCCATGTTGGCCTGGGCCTCCTTCCACGACATGACCCGAATCATGGGGAGGAACAGGGTCAGGCCGCCGGCGAGGGCCACCGCCTGCACGGGCGGGTCGACGAGGCCGCCGGTCAGGTCGGCGAGCGACGGCGTGACGAGCCACGCGGTGATGGTCAGCGCGAAGATGACGAGGGTCTTGCGCTCGACCGGCTTCAGGGGGCCGAGGGCCTCGAGCTTGGCCTCGATCTCGCCCTCCCCATAGGGCAGGGTCTCGATCTCCGGGGGGAAGATGCGCAGCAGCAGCCACCAGCCCACCGGCACCATGAGGATGGCGGCGGGGACCCCGAGCACCATCCACTGCCCGAACGAGATCGTCACCCCGGAGATCTCCTCCAGGTAGCTGAGGGCCAGCACGTTGGCGGCGGTGCCGGCGGGGGTGCCGATGCCGCCGATGAGGGGGCCGTAGGCGCACGAGATCATCAGGGCGCGGCCGTAGTTGCTCTGGAGCGGCTTGAGGCCGGCGTCCTTCAGCACCCCGACGCCGAGGGGCAGCATGACGGCGGCGACGGCCATGTCCGTGATCCACATCGAGAGCAGCGCGCCCACGATGAGGAAGCCGAGCAGCACGCGGTCGGCCCGGGTGCCCGCCCACTGCAGCACGTGCAGCACCATGCGGGTGCCGAGGCCCGAGAACGTGAACCCGGTCGAGAGGAACAGGACCCCGATGAAGAACACGATGAGGGGGTTGCCGAACCCGGCGTTCACCGCCGACGCGAAGTCGGTGATGCCGAAGGCCGCGATCAGTATCACCACGAGCAGCGAGGTGACCGCGAACGGCATCGCCTCGCCGACCCACAGGGTGACCGCGAAGAGCAGGATCGCCAGGCAGGTCTTGCCCTCGGCGGTCAGGGGAATCAGCTCGCCGGCCCGTTCGAGGGGGGCCGGCACCGGCAACAGATGGACGATGGCCATGAGGGCGGTGGCGCCCAGGAGGATGAGAAGGGCCCGGTAGTCGCTGGTCGGTGCGGTGGGGTTGGACATGATGGACGCCTTCGCTTCGCGGATGCTCCGCCGGTGCGCCGCCGCGCCGGCCGTTCAGGGCGCGGATTCGGCTGCGCGGGGAATGATACTGCGGCGGCGGACCCCGGCGATCAGCTCTCCGGTGAGCCGCCCGCCGCGGGCCGGCGCACCGCCATCACCGCGAGGGTCGCGGCCAGCGCCGCCCCGAGCCCGAGCATCGCCGGGGTCAGGCCCCCGATGCCGCCCTCGCCGGCGGCGAGGCGGACCGCCGCGAACACGGTGACGCCGGCCCCGATCGAGGCCATCGCCTCGGGCGTCCGCACCCGGCCGACGTAGAGCCCGACGATGACGGGCACGAACAGGGTCACGGTCAGCACCGTGTAGAAGATGCTGAGGGCCGCGATGATCGAGCTCACGGCGATGGCCAGCCCGGTGGCCCCCGCCCCGCCCGCCACCGCGGCGCCCCGGGCGACCCGCAGCAGCCGCGCGTCGCCCGCCTGGGGGTTCAGGAACCGCGCGTAGAGGTCGCGGGACAGCGAGGTGGCGAGCATGAACAGGATGGCGTCGGCCGAGCTCAGCTCGGCCGAGAAGATCGCCGCGAGCCCGAGGGCGCCGACGAGCGGCGGCAGGGTCTCGATGAGCACCGTGGGCAGGGCGAGGTTGTGGTCGTCGAGATCGGGGGCGACGGTGCGCGCCATCATGCCGAGCAGGGCCGGGGCCGCCGCGAACAAGAGCAGGGCCGCCGCGTTGAGCCCCACGCCGACCCGCACGGCGCGGTCGTCGCGGGCCGCGTAGACCCGCTGCAGGATGCCCGGCGAGACGATGAACGACGGGCCGATCATGGCGAGCAGGAACCAGCCCGAGCCGCCGCCCCGCCACGGGTTCCAGTAGCCGTCGATGCCGCGGGTCTCCGCGAGGACGTGCGGCAGCCCGCCCACCGAAGTCAGGACGAGGGGGCTGACGACGAGGAAGCCGGCCACCAGCACGACGAGCTGCACGGCGTTGACCCGGACCGAGGTCATCAGCCCCCCGGCCGTGAAGTAGACGGTCACCACGGTCCCGCCGACCAGCGACCCGATCCACGGCTCGAGCCCGCTCACCGCGTTGAGCACCGCCCCCATCGCGATGATCTGCCCGGCCAGGATGGCGAGGGTGGCGACCCACAGGAGGGCCGCGATGAGGGCGCGCACCTCGCGCCCGTAGCGGTGCTCGAGGAAGTCGCCGACCGTCTGCAGGTCGTGGGCCTCGGCGAGGCGCCGCAGCCGGGGGCCCACCCGGAACGCGAGGACGATCGACCCGATGCCCGCCGACCCCACCCACCACCACGCGCTGAGGCCGTCGCGATACCCGAGCGCGGCCGCCCCCATGGTCGAGCCGGCCCCGATGTTGGCCGCGAGCAGGGTGGCGAAGAGGAGCCCGGGCCCGAGGCGCCGGCCCGCGACGAAGAAGTCGCGGGGGCCGGTGACCCGCCGGCCGTACCACAGCCCGACCGCCATGAGCAGTCCCGCGTAGCCGAGGATGACGGCGAGGTAGAGGTTCACGGATCTGCGGGTCGGTCTCGGGTCGCGGCTCGGTAGCGCAGGCGCCGCGCCATCACGGGGGGGACGCGAGGTCCCGCGCGGCGGGATAGCCGGGGATGCCGGCGGCCGCGCGCACCGCCCGCACGACGGCCTCGGCCATCGCCTCGGCCGCGAGGGCGCCGACGGTCCCGACGCCGAATGGTTCGTCGAGCCGCCCCGTCGCCAGGGCGAAGATGGCGTCGCCGTCGCTGGGGGTGTGCGAGGGGACGATGGCCCGGGCGAGGCCGTCGTGGGCCATCTGCGCCACCGCGGTCGCCTCCGCCTGGGTCAGCGCGGCGTTGGTGGCGACCACTCCCAGGGTGGTGTTCTCGCGGGGCCGTCCCCCGCCGCCCGTCCCCGCCCGCAGCAGGGTGCGCGCGTCGGCGAGGCCGGCGCCGTCGGGGGTGCGCACCCCCGCCACCACCCGGCCGGTGGCGGGGTCGACCACGTCGCCGACGGCGTTGACGGCGGCCAGCGCCGCCACCACGAGCCCGCCGGGCACGGCGATGGCGGCCGATCCGATGCCGCCCTTCATCGCCCGCCCGGCGCCGCCGAGCTTGCCGACGGTCGCGCCGGCCCCCGCGCCGACGTTGCCCTCGGCCACCGGGCCCGCGTCGGCGGCGGCGGCGGCGCGGTAGCCGCAGTCGGCGTCCGGTCGAATCGTCGGGTCGCCGCCGATCCCGAGATCGAAGAGGATGGCGGCCGGCACGATCGGCACCTTCGCGACGCGGGTGTCGTAGCCGATGCCGCGCTCCGACAGGTAGCGCACCACCCCGCCGGCCGCGTCCAGCCCGAACGCGCTGCCGCCCGCGAGGACGACCGCGTGCACCTGTTGAACGGTCTTGGAGGGGTCGAGCAGGTCGGTCTCGCGCGTTCCCGGAGCGCCGCCCCGGACGTCGACGCCGGCGACCGCTCCCGCCTCGGTCAACACGACGGTGCAGCCGGTGGGGCGCGCGGCGAGGGTGTGGTGCCCGACCTCGACGCCGGCGACCGCCGTCAGCCCCTGGTGGGGCTGGGCGGCCGGCGCGGGTGGGACAAGGAGCCCTCCCGCGAGACAGGAGACGGCGGCGGTATTGCGGCGGCCCATCGCTGGGGTCGGTCCCTTCGTCGAGGTGCCCGGATGATTGCCGGGAATCGCCGCCGTGCGGCGCCGCCGCCCGCCAACCCAACTACGGCGTAGCCTCCTACTCGCCGTCGTCGTCGGTCTCGATGCGCTGCAGGGTCTCGCCGGCCAGATACCTCTCGTACTGATCGTCGGTCATGAACGCGACGTCGGTCCACCCGTGGCCCATCTCGTCCATGGTCCGCGACCCCCAGCCGATCCACGCCGACGGGTCGGGGTTGTGCCGGTTGTTGGCGGTGTTGTCGTGCCACGAGACGGTGTGCAGGATCGTGCCCTTCGGGAACGCGTGCGGCGTCTCGTAGGCGTAGACGATCTGCCACGTCTGCTCGTAGTTGGTGGCGTCGGTCAGGATTTCGCGGCGGCCGTCCACATGGATCGCCTCGAGCAGCATCCGACTGCCTCGGAAGTGCATGTGGGGCTGGAAGCTGAGAATCAGCGCGGCCTGCGGCAGCGGCCAGAACCGCTCGTGGCGCGCCACGGTGTTGGGCGGGATGCTCATCAGGGCGACCCCGTTCAGGGTGTTGTCGTCGATGAGGAGCCCCGTCGGCATCCGGTCGGCGTGCAGGTCGAGGTCGTGGCCGGCCGCGAGCAGCCGGTCCTCGACCGCCTCGCGGTTCAGCTTCCAGTCGTGGCCGATGCCGGTGCGGATGCGGTGGGCGGTGACGATCAGCTCGGGCGCCTGCCCCTTGGGGTAGAACTTCACGCCGACCTTCTGCCGGTCGATGGTCTCCTCGCCCCACGGGTGGTAGTGGGGGGCGAACCGGAACAGCCCCCCCGCCGGCAGCTTCCGCCCCGTGCCGTCGGGATAGTACTGGCCGGTGCTGCCCATGGCGTACTCGATGAGGTCGATCTCTCGCGTGTTCGAACCCATGCCGAGCCGGAACTCCTCGCGATCCTCCGCCGTCTCGGGCACGCTGACGTACACGTGCGAGTGATGCACGCAGCAGTACGCCTCGGGGATGATCTGCACCCACTTCACGTAGCGGTCCTCGGTCAGCCCCGGATCGACGATCTCGGACGGGTAGAAGTCGGCGCCCTCGGCGGGAATCTCGAAGCCCTTCTCCATCTGGACCACCAGGTCGGGCTCGCCGTAGGTCCACTCGTCGAGCGCCGCGAACTCGAGGGGCGGCGGCGCGTCGGCCGAGTTCCCCCGCGGCGCCCCGGCCGCCACCCAGTCGACGATGGTGGCGATCTCGGCGTCGCTCAGCGACGGGTCGGCGACGTACTCGCCGATGCTGCGGTCGATGTGCCACGGCGGCATCTGGCGGGCGACCACGCGGTCGCGGATCGCCCGCGCCCACGGCCGGGTCTCCTCGTAGGTCAGCAGCGACATCGGGGCCCCGGTGCCCGGCCGGTGACACTTCTGGCACGACTGCTGCAGCAGTGGCAGCACGTCGCGCGTGAAGGTGGCGCCGTCCCCGGCCTGGCCGGCCGCGCCGACGGCCGGCGTGAAGAGCAGGGCCGCAAGGGCGGCGGCGACGGCGACGCGTGTCGAGGCGGCGCGCATGGTGATGACCTCCAGCAGAGATGCAACCGAGCCGATGTCCGTCCAGTCTAGTGGACTCCGCCGCCCAAATCCACACGGAGCGCGCTGCGCCGGCCCCAGGCGCGCCGCGAGATCGGGCCTGCCATCGGCGGAAGCGCTCGGCCGGCGCGCCCGCGCGGCCTCGCGCGAGGGCGAGCCGGCGGCGCGGGTCGGCCGCTCCTCGTTCGGGCGTAAATCAGTGCCGTGGTGCGTGGTAGAGTCTCCTTGCCGCGTGTTTCCCGCCGGCACGCCCGGTTCGAGCGGAGACAGGCGACCGATGGCCGGACCGGGGGATCTCGGTTGCCCCGACGGCCCCCTCGGGCGTCGGCGGCGGGACTCCGGAGGCGAAAGGAGCCGGGACCAGGATGACTGTTCGTGCCGTGCTGCCCGCGTTGGCCGCGACGGTGCTGCTCGTCGGACCGCTGGCCGCACCTGCGCTCGCCCAGAGCGAGCCGGTGTATCCGGTGTACGACGGGTTCACCGTCACCGAGGACGGCCTGTACGTGGTGGCGTTCGCCTACTTCAGCCACAACTTCGAGCCGGTCACGGTGCCCCCCGGCCCGCGGAACCGGTTCGAGCCGGCCGCCGCCGACCGCGGGCAGCCGACGACGTTCCTGCCGGGGCACCACCGGTTCCAGTGCGTGATGGTCTTCGGCCCCGATTTCGCGGCCGACCTCCGGTGGACAGTGGATCATGCGGGGGTCTCGAGCGCCACCAGCGACGACATGCTGCAGTACAACTGGGAGCTCGAGGAGCGCTCGATGGGCCGCCTGATGCGCGACGTCGAGCCGGCCGAGGCGCCCCGCGGGGTCTGCCTCAACCGGTCGCCGACGGTCCGGTTCCTCGGGCTGCGGAACGGTCCCGGGGGCGCGCCGCCCGAGGTGTCGGCCGCGGTCGGCGACCCGCTGAAGCTGTTCGGCAGCGTCCGCGACGAGGGGCTGCCCCGCGACGGGGCGCTGGCCAGCCGCTGGCGGATGCTGAGCGGCCCCGGCGCCGTCACCTTCAGCGCGCCGGACGAGCCGCGCACGCTGGCGTCGTTCGACGCCCCGGGGCGCTACGAGCTCGAGCTGCGGGCCGGGGACGGCGAGCTCGAGGGGTCCAACCGGGTCGCGGTCACCGTCGAGCCCGCGCCGTGACGGTCTCCGCCGGAACGAACGGAGCTTGTCGCGGTTCGCCGCGACAGACTACAATTTCAGGTCCTTAGAAAGGGACATCTTGCGCGTATTCATCGTCAACCCCAGCCACTTCTCGTTCGGCGTCGCCGTCATCACCCCCCGCTGGCTGTACGTGCTCGCGGCGGCGACCCCCCGCAAGTGGGGCGATCCGGTTCTCGTCGACGAGTGCCTCGAGCCGTTCGACGACAGCCAGGTCGGGCCCGGCGACGTCGTCGGCATCGGCATCCACACCGGCAACGCCCTCGTCGGCTACGCGCTCGGCCGGCGCATCCGCGAGCGCGGGGCGTGGGTGGTGTACGGCGGCATCCACGCGACGCTGTATCCGGAAGAGGCGCACGAACGGGGCGGCGCCCACGCCGTGGTCAAGGGCGACGGCGACCTCGCCTGGGGCACGGCCATCGAGGACTGCGCCAAGGGCGAGCCGCAGCGCATCTACGACGCCGGTCAGGTCGACGCCAGCCGGTTCAAGCCCGCGCGCTGGGACCTGCTGAAGCGCGAGAACTACATGTGGGCGTCGGTCCAGACGGTGCGGGGCTGCCCCAAGCACTGCTCGTTCTGCTCGGTGTGGCGCACCGACGGCCAGAAGCCGCGCCAGCGGCCGGTGAACCCCGTCATCGAGGAGATCGTCGAGCTGCGGCGCATGGGGTTCCGGTTCGTCGCCCTCGCCGACGACAACTTCTATCCCGTCACCCTCGAAGACCTCCGGATGGCCGACCGGCGCGAGGACAAGACCCGCTATGACCAGCTGAAGGCCCTGCGGGACGAGCGCTTCGAGCTGATGGCCCAGATGGAGAAGCTGCCGAAGGATCTGGTGTTCTACACCCAGATCACGATGGAGGCGGCCGAGGACACCGAGTTTCTCGACGCGATGCGCCGGGCCCGCATCCTCGGCGCCCTCGTCGGGGTCGAGGCGGTGACCCCCGACGGGCTGAAGGACGTCTACAAGGAGTTCAACCTCGCCGGCGACGAGCTCGTCGAGCGGCTGAAGCTGTTCAAGAAGCACGGCGTGCACGTGCTCGGGTCGTTCATCTTCGGGCTGCCGAGCGACCGCCCGGCCACCTTCCAGGCGACCCTCGACCTCGCGCGGCGTGCCGACATCACGTTCGCGCAGTTCGTGACCCTGACGCCGTTCCCGGGCACCCTCGACTTCGACCGGTGGGAGCAGGACAACGCGGAGACCATGCCGCACGTCGACGGCATCCCCATCTCGCGCCACTGGCTCATCCCCCAGTCGAAGCGGCCCAAGCTGATGACGCCCCACCCGGTCATGACGGGCGAGGAGATCCGCGTCCACACCCAAGCGGTCTGGGACCACTTCTACAGCGTCAGGGAGGCCTGGCGCCGCTCGGCGGTCCTGAAGTCGCTGAAGGGCCGCCTCGCCTTCCTCCTCGTCTCGAAGCTCTACCGGCAGATGTTCGCCAACACCGGCCTCTCCACCGACAGCGCCCGCGTGTCGCGCTCGACCCAGTGGGCCCGCCTGATGGCCAAGCCGGCCCACCGTCTCTTCGCGGCCGAGCCCATGCCCGACCTGCAGGTGCCGGCACCGTAGCACCCCATGAAGGTCCGGCCGCATTCCGACGGCGCTCCCGCCCCCCGGCCGCCCCGAGCCGGCTGGGCGGAGGCGGCGCGGCGGATGCACGCGGCGGGGGACGACCGGCTCCTCGACCCGCTGCAGTCGAGCACCTTCGACGAGCAGGAATGGGAGTGGCGGCCCGTCGCCCGGCGCGCCGACACCGCCCGGCTGCCGCGGCCCTGACGTGCGCGGGCGTGCACCCGCGGCTTCCCCGCCCCGCCGCAGGTGCTCGAGAACGAAGTCGACCGCGTTGGCGCAGGTGGACGTTCTGGTCGGGTCGACGACGCCGTCCCGCTGGCGGGAATGGCGGCGTGGCAGCGTGTCAGGCATCGGCGCCGGACAGCCCGACGGCACCCTCGCCGGTCGCGGTGCGACGCGGGGGCTGCCGCGGGCTGCCGGGCTTGCCGTCAGTGCTTGTGGGGCACCAGCATGTCGGCGATGCCGTGCTGGTGGATGAAGAGCACGCAGTCTTCCGGGCCCTTGCAGCGTTCATTGTGCAGCTGCCCGCCCGGCTGGAGCACGTACGAGCCCGGCGGCAGCTCCTTCGGGGCGGCGTCGCCCTCGACGGTGTAGACCCAGGTGCCCTGCATGTTGATGGCGTGGTGGTGGTCCGTGTGCATGTGCAGCCCGGCTTCCGTGCCGGCCGGCACCATCAGCAGCATCCCGTACCCGTCCTCGTCCGGATGAGAGCGATCGCCCCAGAGCCGAACCCACTGCAACCCGCTGTCAGGCGTCAGCGGCGACCAGGGGAGCTCCTTCGCCGCCATGTGGACCGCCGCATCCGGCGTTTCCTGCGCTGACGCCTCGCGCGCCGCCGTCGTCATGGTGACCGCGACGCACGCGGTGACGAGCCCTCCGACGACCTTGTTCCGCATGAGATCCTCCTTCTTATTTTTCCGCTGGCGAACGGTTTCGCCCACTCTGTCCTACATATGTACCGACGGAAGGGGTGGGGACATCGTTCCCGCGCGGGTGGGGTTCGTGCCCTGCTGCGAGGCGGTCCCCGGTGACTATTCGGAGGTCATGCACCTTCGGCCAGCCGGGCGATGAACCGGCGGTGCTCGGCGGAGTCGATGCCCTTCTGCAGCGCCGCGAGGGCGGCGGCGACGAAGCCGACCGGCGACGGCATGTAGACGATTCCTTCGATCAGCTGCGCCTTCTTGAGGTCCGGCCGCATCGCGTAGCGCCGCTCGAACTCGCAACGCGTGAGCCGGTCTCCGTTCTCCAGGGCGGGCGCCGGCGGCGACGGAGGGTCCGCCGGCGCCCGCCCGGGCGCCCCGGACCGTGACGTGACGTCGAGTTCAGCCATTGGCCGGCAGGGCCTTCGACCTGCGACTCAGTTCGCGGCGTGTCCACCCGGCCGCAGGTGCTCGAGAGTGAAGTCGAGCATCTTCTGCCGCAGGTGGGCGTTCTGGTCGGCGTCGACGATGCCGTGGCGCTGGCGCGGGTACAGCATCAGGTCGAACTGCTTGCCCGCCTTCTGCAGCTCGTAGGCGAACTGCAGGGTGTTCTGCATGTGGACGTTGTCGTCCATGGTGCCGTGGATGAGCAGGAGCGCCCCGTGCAGGTCGGCGGCGTTGAAGCGGGGCGAGCTGGCGCGGTAGCCGTCGGGGTTGTTCTGCGGCGTGCGCATGTAGCGCTCGGTGTAGATGGTGTCGTAGTCGCGCCAGTCGGTGACGGTGCCGCCGGCGATGCCCATGGCGAAGCTGTCGCTGTGGGTCAGGGCGTAGCTGGTCATGAAGCCGCCGTAGCTCCAGCCCTCGATGCCGATGCGGGAGGCGTCGACCCACGGCTGCTCGCGGAGCCACGTCACGCCGTCCTCGATGTCGGCGAGCTCCTGCTTGCCGAACTGCTGGTAAACGGGCCAGGTCGACACCGCCCCCTTGCCGCTCGCGGTGCGGTTGTCCATGACCCAGACGACGACGCCGTGCTGGGCGAGGAGCTGGTAGAACAGGTTGGCGGTGCCGCCCCAGCGGTTGCGCACCTGCTGGGCGTGGGGGCCGCCGTAGGTGTGCTGGAACACGGGGTAGCGGCGCGCGGGGTCGAAGTCGGGGGGCCGGATGAGCATGGCCTCCATGACGAACCCGTCCCGCGCCGTCACCTGCAGGAACTCGGGGGACGACAGGCGGTATCTCTCGAGGGCGCGGACGCGGTTCTCGGCGATGACCCGGGTCTCGTCGCCGTCGGCCGCGTGCAGCCGGACCTGGATCGGGGTCTCGACGTCGCTCCAGGTGTCGATGTACCACGTGAAGCCGGGGCTGAAGCGGGCGGCGTGGGTGCCGGGGCGTTCGGACAGCCGGGTCAGGTCGTCGCCGTCGAGGCGGACGCGGTAGACGTCGCCGCCGATGGGGCTGCGGCGGGTGCCCGAGAAGTAGACCCAGCCGGTCTCCTCGTCGACGCCGTGGAGGGTGCGCAGCTCCCACTCGCCGTCGGTGACCTGACGGACGAGCTCGCCGTCGGCCCGGTAGTGGTACAGGTGCTTCCACCCCGAGCGCTCGCTGAGCCAGAGGAACGTGCCGTCCTCGAGCCACCGGGGGTCGCCGTTGACGGAGACCCAGGCCGGGCTCGTTTCGCGGAAGAGGTGGGTCGTCTCGCCGCTCGCGGACTCGGCGAGGTTCAGGTCGAGCCAGGTCTGCTCGCGGTTCTGCACCTGGAAGACGACGTCGTCGCCGCCGGGCGTCCAGCCCACCGAGACCAGCAGCATGTCGGTCGGGGTGTAGCGTCCCAGGTCGACCCACGTCGTCTCGCCGCCCGCCGCGGGCACGACGCCGAGGCGGACGAGCGGGTTGCGGTCGCCGGCCTTGGGATAGTTGGTGTGCTCGAGCCCGAGCCGGTAGGGCAGGTGGTCGACGACGGTGAACGCCTGCACGGGGCTCTCGTCGGTCTGCAGGTAGGCGAGCCGGGCCGAGTCGGGGCTCCACCAGAAGCCCTTGAAGTTGCCGCGGCCGTAGATCTCCTCCTGGTACACCCAGTCGAGCTCGCCGTTCAGCAGCTGCACGCCGTCGCCGCCTTCGGTGAGGGCCCACTCGCGGCCGGAGTCCACGTCCACGACCGCAAGGTCGTAGTCGCGGACGAAGGCCACCATGCGGCCGTCGGGGCTGAACGCGGGCATCGACTCCTCGGCGGGGTCGCGGGTCAGCCGCCGCACCCGCACCTCGTCGGCGCCCTGACGGTCGAGATGGTAGAGGTCGCTCGAGATGTTCATGACCGCGCCCGAGCGGTCGGCGTTCCAGACGAAGCGGGGGCCTCGCGCCGCCCGCCGCGCCGCCGCCGCGCTCATGCCGGGCAGGTCGGCGAGGGCCCGCTCGAGAGCGCCGGCGTCGAGGAACGGCTGGGCGTCGCCGGTCGCCGCGTTCACCGACAGCAGGTTCGCGCGGCTCCCGCCGCCCTCCCTCTGGAGATAGTGCGCATCGTCGATCCAGGTCAGCCCGATCGGGACGTCGCCGTTGAAGTCGACCCGCCGGTCGGGGTGGTAGATCGCGTCGATGGTCAGCGCCTGCTGCTGGGCCGCCGCGGGTCCGGCGAGGGCCAACGCCGCGAGGGCCACGAACGCCGCTCGATGCCAACGGGTCATCATGCGTCTCCTTGCAACACGGGACCGCACGGTTCCGTACGGGATAAACTGGCGTGCGCGCCCCTTCGCGTCCACGCGCGGGGCTGGAAGTCCCGCGCCGGGGGGCGGTAGACTGCCCCGGCAGCCCTCGGCTGGCGGGCGGTCACACGAAGTTGCTAGCTTAGCAGAGATGAACGCGGCGACGGGCCGCGGGCGGGGAGGTTCCATGCGGTATCAGAAGTGGCTCGGATTGGCGGCGGCGTTGGTTCTGGCGGCGGCGGTCGGCGCGCCCCCGGCATCGGCGCAGGACGAGGGCGAGCGCCGCCACCTGCTGGAGCGCATCGACGATGCGGCGGTCGTGCAGCTCTACGCCGACGGTTTCGAGGCGTTGCCGCTGCGCGAGAAGTCGCTCATCTGGCACCTCTACCAGGCCGCCCTGGCCGGGCGCGACATCTTCTACGACCAGCGCTACGAGCACAACCTCGAGATGCGCGAGGTGCTCGAGGAGATCATCACCCATCCGGACGGCGTCGAGGCCGAGACGCTGGCCGCCGTCGAGAAGTACACGAAGCTCTTCTGGATCAACACCGGCCCGTTCAACAACCTCACCGCCCGCCGCTTCGTGATGGAGACGACCCCCGCCGCGTTCGGCGACGCGGTCCGGGCGGCGGCGGCCGCCGGGGCCGGGTTCCCCCTGCGCGACGGCGAGGACCTCGCGGGGATGGTCGAGCGCATGACGCCGCTCTTCTTCGACCCCCACTTCGAGCCCATCGTCACCAACAAGACCCCCGGCCCCGGCGAGGACATGCTGCTGGCCAGCGCCAACAACCTCTACAAGGGCGTCTCGATGGCCGACCTCGAGACGTTCGAAGAGGAGTACCCGCTGACCTCGCGCCTCGTGAAGGTGGACGGCCGGCTCGTCGAGGAGGTCTACAAGGTCGGCGGCAAGTACAGCGGCGAGATCTCCGAGATCATCCGCCACCTCGAGGCGGCGATTCCGTACGCGAGCGAGGCGATGGCCGAGGCGCTGCGCGCCAACGTCGCCTACTACAAGACCGGGTCGCCGGTCGACCAGCGGCCGTACGACATCGCGTGGGTCGCCGACCAGGACTCGACGGTCGACACCATCAACGGCTTCACCGAGGTGTACATGGACGCCCGCGGGGCCAAGGGGGCGTGGGAGGCGCTGGTCTTCTACGTCAACCCCGAGAAGACGGGGGCCATCCGGACCCTCGCCGAGAACGCCCAGTGGTTCGAGGACCGGATGCCCTGGGACCCCCGCTACCGCAAGGCGGGGGTGAGGGGCATCACCGCCAACGCCATCGAGGTCGTCGTCGAGATCGGCGACTCGGGCCCCCTGACCCCCATCGGCATCAACCTGCCCAACGACCAGACGGTGCGCGAGCAGTACGGCAGCAAGTCGATCTCGCTGTCGAACGTCATCGAGGGCTACGACCTGTCGCAGCCGGGAGGCTACCGGCAGGAGTTTGCGTGGACCGAGGAGGAGGCCGAGCGCTCGCGGGTCTGGGGCAGCCTCGCCGGCGAGATGACCACCAACATGCACGAGGTCATCGGCCACGCCTCGGGGCAGCTCGCGGAGCGGCTCGGGGGCTCGGCCCAGCCCTATCTGAACGAGCAGTACTCGGCCCTCGAGGAGGCGCGGGCCGACCTGATCGGCCTCTACTTCATCGCCGACCCCAAGCTCGTCGAGATCGGCGTGCTGCCGGCCGAGGCCCACGAGGACATCGTGCTCGCGCAGTACGAGGCCTACACCCGCAACGCCCTGCTGCAGCTGCGGCGCATGCGCGAGGGGAGCCAGATCGAGCAGGACCACATGCGCAACCGCCAGATGATCGTCCACTGGCTGATGGCCAACACCGAGGCCATCGACCGGCGGACGCGCGACGGCAGGACCTACTACGTGATGGTCGACGCCGACGCATTCCGGGCCGGAGTGGCGACCCTGCTCGCCGAGGTGCAGCGCATCAAGTCGGAGGGCGACTACGACGCGGCCCGGACGCTGTTCGAGACCTACGGCATCCAGTTCGATCCGGCCCTGCGCGACGAGGTCGTGGCCCGGGTCGACGCCATCGGGCTGCCGTCGTACTCGGGGTTCGTGCAGCCGCGGCTCGCGCCGGTGCTGAACGACGCGGGGGAGATTGTCGACGTGGCGATCTCCTATCCGATGGACCTGACCGCGCAGATGCTGGAGTACTCGGGCAAGCGGATGCCCTAGGAGTCTGCGCCGTAGAACGGTGCAGACTCCTAGCAGGGTTGGTTGGGCGCCCAGCGGAGCCGAAGGCGACGATGGGCGGGCTAGCGCAGCCAGCCCGGCGGGACGCCGGCCCGCCGGGCCTCGTCGCGCACGTCGGCGACGGTCCGGCCGAGCTCGTCGGCCTCGGCCCGGGTCTCCTCGAGCTCGGCCAGCGCCGCCTGCCGCTCCTGCTCGATGGCGGCGCGCTGCGCGGGGTCGTCGCGGCCGGTGAAGTCGGCCCACAGCCGGTTCACGCGGGTCTGGAGGTCGGCGGTGCGGCGCTCGGCCTGCTCGACCGCCCGCCGGGCCTCGGCCATGCGGTTGCGCCACCGTTCTTCGTCGCCGGCCGGGGCCTCGGCGGGGCCAGCCGGGGTTGCCGGCTCCGTCGCGGCCGCCCCGGCCGTCGCTCCCGGGTCCGGCTCGTCGTCGCCGATCCGCATGGTGAGCCTGCCGCTGTACACCAGGTCGGCGTCGGTGTAGACCCTCGGCGGTGCCGTGTCGGGTCCGACCTGCCGGGTGAGCGCCTCGCGCCGCAGCCGTTCCAGGCGCGCTACCTCGACGAGGGATTGGGCGGTCGCGGGGGCGGCCGACAGGAGGACGAGCGCGAGCGGGACGAGCGGAGCGAGCAGCTTCATGGCGTTTCCTTTGTGGCCTGCATCCACATCCCGGGAGAACCTCCCATCTTGCAGAGATCATCCGTGCAGAAACCGTGCCGGAGGGCAGAAGCCGTGAGGCCCATCCACGTGCTCTCACCCGGGGCGGCGGACGGACACCGCCCGGCGTCGAGACCGGCATCCCGGCGGAGCTTCCGCAGCGGCGCGCTCCTCGCATCCTCCCGCCCGCAGGCCGAGACGCCGCGGCCGCCGGCGGGACCGGCCGTGGTCGCGCGGGTCGCCGCGGCCGTGGCCGGCCCGGGTGAAACGATCCGGACTGCCGGCTCGTCCATCGACATGCGGGCAAAGTCCCTGGGGACGGACAGGGGCAGCCGCACCGGGGAGGCACCGCGCGCATGAACGTCGGCATCGTCTGCTATCCCACCGTGGGCGGCAGCGGCATCGTCGCCACCGAGCTCGCCAAGGCCCTGGCCCAGCGGGGGCACGAGGTGCGGCTCATCAGCACCGAGATGCCGTTCCGGGTGCCCGACTTCCAGGTCGGGCTGGTCTTCCACGCCGTCCACACCCCGGGGTATCCGCTGTTTCGCGAGCCGCAACACCTGTTGTCGCTCGCCAACAAGATCGTCCAGGTGAGCCGCGAGCACCGCCTCGACGTCATCCACGCCCACTACGCGATCCCCCACGCCGCCGCCGCCTACCTGGCCCGCCAGATTCTCGCGAACACGGCGGGGGCGCGCGTGCCGCGGGTCATCACCACCCTGCACGGCACCGACGTGACCCTGATCGGCAGCGACAGCTCGTACTCGGAGACGGCGGCGTTCTGCATCGACCAGTCCGATGGGGTGACCGCGGTGTCCGACAGCCTGCGCGCCGACACCTACCGGCAGCTCTCGGTGCGGGCCGACATCCGCGTCATCCCCAACTTCCTCGATTGCGACATCCACCGCCGCTCCGAGGACGTCGCCCTGCGCGCCCGTTTCGCGGGAGCGGCCGGCGCCGTCCCGAGCATCGGCGTCGCCGCCGGCGACGCGGGAGCGACGGGCGCCGGCGAGACGCACCTCGTCATCCACGTCTCGAACTTCCGGCCGGTGAAGCGCACCGAAGCGGTGATCGACGTCTTCGACCGCATCCGCCGGCGCGTGCCGTCGAGGCTGCTCCTGGTCGGGGACGGACCCGACCTCGACCGGGCGGTGCGCCGGGCTCGGGACCTCGGGCTGAGCGACGCCGTCGTCCCCCTCGGCGAACAGGAGCAGGTGGTGCCGCTGCTCTCGGTCGCCGACCTGTTTCTGCTGCCGTCGGCGCAGGAGAGCTTCGGGCTCGCCGCGCTCGAGGCGATGGCGTGCCAGGTGCCGGTGGTGGCGTCCCGCGTCGGGGGGCTCCCCGAGGTGATCGAGCATGGGGTCACCGGCTTCCTGCACGACCCGGACGACCTCGAGGGCATGGCGTCGAGCGCCGCGGCCCTGCTGGCGGATCCGCCGCGCCACCGCGCCGTGGCGGCGGCCGGGCTCGCCGCCGTCCAGCAACGGTTCTGCGTCAACGCCATCGTGCCCCGCTACGAGGCCTTCTACGCCGAGGTGCTCGCACGCGAACCGGCGCTCGCGGGGCAGCGCCCTTCCTGGGTACGCTAAGACTGCGATCGCGTCGTGCCGTTCTCGCCGCAGGCCGTTTCGGTTCCAGGCGGCGGCCCCACCCCGGCATCGAGCGCGTGACCGCTCTCTCGGGGGCGCGTCGGGTTGGCGTCCGCACTCGCGAGCCGACGTGAGGCTCGCCGTGGAACTGGAAAGAGGGGTCCAGCAACCCGGACCGTCTGCGCCGCCGTTCCGCAGCCGTCGCCGGCGGTCCGCGGTCGCCGCGCGGTCCGCCGCCGCGGTCTGCCGCCGCGCTCGTCCGGCCCGCCAGCGGGTATACTCGGAGGATCATGATGAAGACGCGCGCACTGGCGGCAAGCGTTGCCTTGTTCGTTTTTCTGACCGTCCCGGGGGCGACCCCGCGGGCGCAGCCGGCGGAGCCGGCCAACGGCCGGACCGAGCTCGGGCTCGTGCTGCGGCAGCTCAACAACGCCGGGACGTTCATGATGGCGGTGGCGCACCCCGACGACGAGATCAACGGGCTGCTGGCGCTGTTGAGCCACGGCGAGGGCGTGCGCACGACGCTGGTCAGCGCCACCCGCGGCGACGGCGGGCAGAACGAGATCGGCCCCGAGCTCTTCGACGCCCTGGCGGTGCTGCGGACCGAGGAGCTGGAGGCCGCGCACCGTCTCGACGGGGCCGAGCAGTTCTTCACCCGCGCCGTCGACTTCGGCTACTCGTTCAGCCGCGAGGAGACGTTCGAGGCGTGGGGGCGCGAGATCATCCTCGGCGACTTCGTCCGCCTCGTCCGCACAATCCGGCCCGACGTCGTCGTCGCGATGAGCCCGGACGGCGAGGGCGGGGGGCAGCACCACCAGGCCTCGGCGATCCTCGCGCGGGAGGCCTACGCGGCCGCCGCCGATCCCGACCGGTTCCCGGAGCAGCTGGAGGACGGGCTGCAGCCGTGGCAGCCGAAGAAGTTCTACTTCCTCGACGGGTTCCCCGCCTTCCGCTTCGGCGGCGGGTTCGGGCGCGCCGCCGGCGGACCCGGCGGAGCACCCCCGGGCTTCGGCCGCAGCACGGCGCGGTCGGGGACGGTCTCGGTCGACCTGGGCGGGTTCGACCCGCTGCTGGGCCGTACCTACGCCGAGATCGGAAGCCACGCCCGCGGCATGCACAAGTGCCAGGGCATGTCGCCGCTGGTCAGCCTGCCGGGACCGGCGTCGATCCCCTACCGGCTCGACGACACCGTCATCCCCGGCCACGCGGGACGGGAAGAGAGCTCGCTGTTCGACGGGGTCGACACCTCCATCGCGGGCCTCGCCCGCCACGCCGGCCCCGAGGCCGCGCCCGCCCTCGTCGAGGGGCTGGCCCAGCTGGCCCGCCACGCCGCCACCGCCCTGCAGGTCTACGAGCGGGGCTCGACCGAGGCCCAGCGGGTGACCCTGCTGGCGGGGCTGGGGGCGGTCCGCACCCTTCGGGACGACCTCGACACGTTCGGCCTGTCCGACGAGGCGGCCTTCGAGATCGACTTCCGGCTCGCGCGGAAGGAGGCCCAGTACGAGCGCGCGGTGGTGCTGGCCCACGGCCTGCGCCTCGACGTCTTCGCCGACGACGGCGTCGTGACGCCGGGGCAGGGGGTCACGGTGATGGCCCAGGTGGCGAACCACGGCGGCGACCGCGCCACCGTCGCAGGGGTCCGTTTCCAGGGCTTCGCCGCGACCGCGTCGACGTGCGGGACCGGGGCCCTCGTCCCCGGCGCGGTGTACCGCTGCGAGACCCCGCTGAGCCTGCCCGCGGGGGCCCCGCCGACCGACATCTACTGGGAGCGGCTGCCCGACGCGGCGCGGTACCGGGTCGACGACGACGTGCCGTTCGGGGCGCCGTTCCGGCCCACGCCGTTCCGCGCCGCCTTCGAGCTCGACTTCGGCACCGCCTCGGTTACCGTCGAGCGGCCCGTCACCTTCCGCTACGGCAGCGACCCCTTCGCGGGCGAGAAGCGCATGGAGCTGCACGTGGTGCCCCCGTTCGCGGTCGAGATTGCGCCGCGGATCGCCATCGCCCCCGTGGGCGCGGCCGCCCCTCGCGACGTGCGGGTCACCGTCCGCAACGGGGGGGTCGGCGCCGCCAGCGGCGTCGTCACCCTCGACCTGCCCGACGGTTGGCGGCAGTCGCCCGAGCGCATACCGGTCGCCTTCACCCGCGAGGACGAGGCGCGGACCGTCCGCTTCGCGGTCGAGCCGGCCGCGGACGCGCCGGCCGGAGACTACCGCATCGGCGCGCGGTTCGAGGCCGGCGGCGAGCGCTTCGACCGCGGCTACCAGGTGGTGGAGTATCCCCACGTGGCGCGGCGGCATCTCGTCCACGCGGCCGAGGCGGCCATCAAGGTCCTCGACGTGCGGCTCGACCCGGATCTGCTGGTCGGCTACGTGGACGGGGTCGGCGACGAGGTGCCGCCGGCCATCGAGCAGCTCGGGGCGCGGCTCGAGCACATCACCGGCGACGAGCTGAGGTTCGGCGACCTCTCCCGCTACGACGTCATCGTGACCGGGGTCCGGGCCTACGAGCGGAACCAGGTGTTGCGGGCGAACAACGGCCGGCTGCTCGAGTACGTCGAGGCGGGCGGGACGATGGTCGTGCAGTACAACAAGTTCGAGTTCAACGACGCGCAGTACGGGCCCTATCCGGCCCGCGTCAGCCGCGGCCGCGTGACCGACGAGCACGCGCCGGTGCGGGTCCTCGCGCCCGACCACCCGGTGTTCGGCTATCCGAACGCGATCTCCGACGCGACGTGGAGCGGCTGGGTGCAGGAGCGCGGGCTGTACTTCCTCGGCGACCGGGACCGCGCGTACTCCGACCTCGTCGAGCTGCGCGACCCGTTCCCGTCCAACCCCGGCGCCAAGCGCGGCGCCCTCGTCGAGGCCCGCTACGGCGAGGGGCGCTGGGTCTACGTCGGCCTCGGCCTCTGGCGCCAGCTCCCCGCCGGCACCCCCGGCGCCTACCAGTTGCTGGCGAACCTGCTGAGCCTGGGCGGCGACTGAGGCTCCTTCAGCCGCAGAGGGCGCTCGGAGGACGGGGGAGCGGATCCCCCCGCACGGCCGCCGCATCCGGAGCTACGGGTTGTGGGTGGCTGATGCGGGACGCCCGCGGGCACGTGCTGCTCGCCGCGTCGTGGACGGGCCACAGCGCCGGCCGCCGAGTTCCGGAACCGAGCCCCGGACTCGGGGAGTCAGCCGCCCTCCTGGGCTATGCGGCGCGCCATCCATTCCACGAACGCCGTTCGCGTCATGTTGCGTCTGCGCGCCTCGCCGTCGATGAATGCGGCGACCCCCTCGTCGAGAGTCAGGCTGGCGCGTACGCGCCGGCCGGAAACACGGATGAACGGCACCGAGACCAACGTGCACCCGGCCGGCGTGGTCACCCGTTCCATCGGGGTCGGCGGAGTGATGGCGTCGCCAGCCTCTTCCGCCTCGACCACGTAGTCGCGCAATGCCTCCTCGGCGTTCACGAGGACTTCGTCGACCGAGGCGCCCATGGCGACGATGCCCGGCAGGTCCGGAAAGGTGACGCCGTAGGCACCCCTCTCGCCATCGATCAACGCAGGATATCTGGCCATGGCCAAATCGGCGTCCGGCAGTCGGGGCGCTTCCGGGGCGGCGGCGCCGCTCTACGACTCGGACTCCTGCTTCCCCCAACCTGCCTTCCGGACAATGGAGCGTGCTACGGCAGGAGACAACTTCGCGTGCCGCGGAAGCGTGACGATGCCGGCGATGTCCGGATGCCGGTAGACGTCATGGGCGGAGCCGCGACGGGCGAGATACCAGCCATCTCGTTCCAACCTGCGTCTGATCGGGCCGGTCTTGTTCTCCACGAACGCTACAACTCGATGGGCGGGTAGCGGCAATCGACATCGCAACGCTCCCGGCCACCGGCGGCACACGCCTGCGCGCCCGGACGCCAACGCCGCCTGACCTGAAGGCGTCGTCCTACCGGCAACGGTACTACGGCGACTTGTCCGGTGTCACGCCGGCCGGTCGAAGGCGCACCGGCTGGCTCGGCCGTGCCATGGACACGGCACTCCCGATCAACGATACGACCGGCGCACCCGCCGTGGCCGGGACCCGGCGGCTCGGTTGTCTCTGCCGCTGGCGGCGGTGCCGGCTTGTGGCAGGCGGATCCGCCGCGCGTCGGTGTGCCACCGGCGGTCGGGTCGGTGTCGCCGCCGCAGATCCACCCGCAGCCACTCCCGCGTCTTCATGTCTCAGAAGACGCAGCCCAACTCACGATGCCGTGGTATCATCAGAGGTCGCATAGCGTGTCCGACGATGGAGCCAGATCCTTGCCGATGGTGAATGGAAGTTTTGCTCGTGCGGGTCGGCACGATTCTTGCCCCTCCCCCGACAGTTTGTTGTCGTTCTTGTATCCGCCTAAGGGTCTACGCAAAAATAACTTCCTGGAAGTGGCTGTAGTGTCGCAGTAGAGGCGCTACGGTCTCGCACGTTCTGTCCGGCTCCATGTCCACTGGATCGAGCGGCATTCTTCGGAGTCGGGTGGCAATCAGCTCAAAATTGTGGCACCATTACGGAATCTTGAATCCGTAATGGTGCCTTAATGAGACCAACCCAGTTCTCCGCCGACACCGTCGTCGCCCTGCTCCGACAGCAGACCGTCGCTGCCCTGCCGGACGTGATGGCCGCCCTCGGCCCCCGCGTCAGCAGGCGCACCGCGTTCCGCAAGCTCAGGGACCTCCACGCCCGCACCAGCTACTCCCATCGCGGAGGCTACTACACCCTCGACGAGCTCGCCGACTTCGACGAACACGGCCTGTGGGCGTTCGCCGACGTCCGCTTCTCCCGTGCCGGCACCCTCGTCGCAACCGCCGAGGCGTTCGTCAACGAGGCGGAGGCCGGACACTTCGTCGACGAGCTCGACAACCGGCTCGGTGTCGGCACCCAGGACGCCCTGCGCAAGCTCGTCGGCGACCGCCGGCTGACGCGGCACAAGCTCGCCGGCCAGTTCCTCTACTGCGCCACCGACCACGCGCAGGAGACGCATCAGCTCCGCGCCCGACGGCTGCTGATGGCCACGCCCGGACTCGGGCGGCCCCTGCCCGACGCCGACGTGATGCCCGAGGAGTTGCGCGCTGCCATCGTGTTGTTCGCCAGCCTCCTCGACGAGCGCCAGCGCCGGCTGTTCGCCGGACTCGAATCGCTCAAGTGCGGGTGGGGCGGCGACCGGCGCATCGCCTCCCTCCTCGGCATCGACCCGTCCACGGTCGCCACCGGCCGCCGGCAGCTCGTCGACCGCGATGTCGAGGTCGACCGGGTGCGGCGCGCGGGCGGCGGACGACCACCGACGGAAAAAAAACGCCGGAAGTCATCGCCCGCATCGAAGCCCTGATGACCCACGAGACGGCCGGCGACCCCGTCAGCGGCCTGAAGTGGACACGCCGCACGACCGCCAAGATCGCCGACGAACTCCGCGGGCTTGGCATCCACGTCTGCCCGCAGACCGTCGCGCGACTGCTCAAGGCGATGGGCTACTCGTTGCGCGTCAACCACAAGAAGCTCGCCGGCGCCTCGAATCCGAACCGAGACCGGCAGTTCCGGCACATCACCGACTTGCGCGAGCGCTGCGCCGCCGACAACAGCCCCCTCATCAGCGTCGATACGAAGAAGAAGGAGCTCGTCGGCACGTTCCGCAATCCCGGCGCCAAGTGGGACCGCAGCCCCGAACTCGTCAACGACCACGACTTCCGCTCCGACGCCGACGGCCTCGCCGTGCCCTACGGCATCTACGACCCCCGCGACAATGCCGGCACCGTCTTCGTCGGCAGAACCGCCGACACCCCGGCGTTCGCCGTCGACTGCATCGAGAAGTGGTGGCGCAACGAGGGCCGCAAGCGCTACCCCGAAGCCAAGACCCTGCAGATCCTGGCCGACGGTGGCGGCAGCAACAGCTGCACGGCGCGCGCCTGGAAGTTCAACCTGCAACATCGCCTCTGCAACCGGCACGGCTTGCAGGTGACGGTAGCTCACTACCCACCGGCCACGTCGAAGTGGAACCCCATCGAACACCGCCTGTTCTGCGAGATCAGCAAGAACTGGGCGGGCCGCCCCCTCGACAGCTTCGAGACCATCCTGAAGTACCTGCGCACCACACGCACCTCCACCGGACTGAGGGTCCGCGCCCACCTCGTGCGGAAGACCTACGAGACCGGCGTCAAGGTCACCGACGCCCAAATGCGAGAGCTGCGCATCACACCAAACGACGTCATGCCGAAATGGAACTACACCATCGAACCCATGTGACAAAACGGGAATCTATTGTTGGGCGGGCCCTAACCCCCGCCTAACCCCCGCTCTATCCGGTGTAGCGCCCGCCGGCGGAATCGGTCGTTGCGCGCGGTTTATGGGGTCGTGTGCGGTGGTTCCGAAACCACGGGCAGGTGGTCCTTGCGGCGCGTGATTTCCGGCGTGCCGACGCTGGAGACTGGTCCGCACGACGCCGGCCAGCAACGAACGGGCGGCCGGCCGGCGCGCAGCTTCCACTACGACATCGAAGAACACGAGCGCCTGCCCCATGTCGTGAAGTTCTCCGGGGGTAGGTCGAGCGCCCTGCTGCTCTTCGTTGTTCTTGAATCGGGCCTGCTCCGGGCCGATCGCGGCGACGTGGTGATCTTCAACAACACCTCGGCGGAGCACCCCGAGACCTACCGCTTCGCCCGGGAATGCAAGCAGCGGGTCGAGGAGGGCTACGGCATCCCGTTCTTCTGGATCGAGTTCCAGACCTACGAAGACGCCCGAAACGGCCACTGGACCCGGCTGCCGACCTACCGGATGGTGCAGCCCGATCCGTGGTCCGAGCGCGACCGGCCCGAGGGCTACCGCTGGAAGGGGGAGGTGTTCGAGGAGCTGCTATCGTGGGACGGTTACGTCCCGAACATCTTCCAGCGCACCTGCACGAAGAAGCTGAAGCTGGAACCCACCCGGGCGTTTCTCAGAGACTGGTTCGCCGACAAGCGCGGCATCGATCGCCTTGGGCACTTCGGCCGGAGCAGCCGCATCGACGACGACACGCTGTACGAATCGCATCGGCGCAACGGCGGGGCCGTCCCGCGGCCGGTCCTTCTTGCGAAGAAGCAGTTCGTGCGTTCGCGGGCGACGTCTCGACCCGCGCAGCGCTTCGACCGCTTTTCGCCCGTCGCCAAGCCGTTCGACAGCTCGTACCTCTCTGCCCGTATCTGTGGGTCGGCGATCTCTTTCGGTCCCCACGCGGTCGAGTACGTCGCCTTCGTCGGCCTGCGTCACGACGAACAGCAGCGCGTCAGACGGGTGCGGCAGCGCAATGCCGGCGGCCCCGCCGCGGCCGGTTACGAAGGCGAACATGTCTACATGCCGCTGCACGGCATGGGAATCGACGCCGGGCAGGTCGAGACCTTCTGGAACCGCCGTCGGTGGGGGTTGTCCACCGCGGCGTTTCCCGGCGCGCTGTCGAACTGTGCCTACTGCTTCCTGAAAGGAACCGGAGTGCTGAAGCAGGTGGACGAGCGGCTGGCCGGAGAGGGCGACTTGACCGGCACGCCCAGCGACGCGGGCTGGTGGATCGACATGGAAGAGCGCTACGGCCGCGACCTGCGCAAGGAGGGGCGCGAGGACCGCGGCGGCAGCGGTTTCATTGGCTTCTTCGGTGCCACGACGACCTACCGCGACCTCGCATCGGCGGGCTGGGACCGCACCCGCTGCGCCGCCGCCGGCGCCGTCCGCTCCTGTGACTGCACCGACTGAAGCGCCATGGGCTCAGACCGGATGCCGTCGCCCATCTACCTCGACAATCATGCCACCACGCGGCCCGATCCGCGCGTGATCGACGCCATGCTGCCGCTGTTCACGGAAGGGTTCGGCAATCCGCACTCCGATGGTCACCGCTTCGGCTGGGAGGCGCACGACGCGGTGGAGCGCGCCCGAGCCGAAGTCGCCCGGCTCATCGGCGCCGACTCTCGGGAGATCGTTTTCACATCCGGCGCGACCGAATCGTGCAATCTGGCGCTGCGTGGGGCCGTCCGCGACCGTCCGCCGATGCGAACGAGAATCGTTACCGCGCGCACCGAACATCCGGCGGTGCTGGAAACGTGCGCCGCCCTCGCCGAGGAAGGCATGGAGCCCGTGGTGCTGCCCGTCGGCGCCGACGGCCTGCTCGACCCCGAGGCGGTGCGGCAGGCCGTCGACGACCGCACGCTGCTCGTGTCCGTCATGCTCGCCAACAACGAGATCGGCGTGCTGCAGTCGCTCTCGGACATCGCCGCCGTCTGCGCGGCGGCCGGCGCCTTCCTGCACACCGACGCGACGCAGGCGGTGGGGCGGATTCCTGTCGATGTCCGCGCCCTCGGCGTCGACTTCCTCAGTTGTTCGGCGCACAAGCTGTATGGCCCGAAGGGCGTCGGCGCCCTCTTCATCCGGTGGGAGGCGAGCGATGCGCTGACCCCGTCGATGACCGGCGGGGGGCAGGAGCGCGGCTTGCGGCCGGGTACGACGCCGGCACCGCTGGCTGCGGGGTTTGGCTGCGCCAGCCGCATCGCCGCCGTCGAGATGGACCGCGATGCCGCGCACGGCGCGCGCCTCGGCGCGGCGCTGCTGGCCCGCCTGCGCGAGCGCGTCCCTGACCTGCGCCTCTTCGGACACCCTCGGCGGCGCCTGCCCGGAAGCCTCAGCGTCGGTTTTCCCGGCGTGCCCGGCGACGACATCGTCGAGCGTGTCGGAGAGCGGCTCGCCGTCTCCACGGGCTCGGCATGCGCGTCCGTGTCGGCCGAGCCGTCGCACGTTCTCCGGGGGCTCGGTCTGGGGGACGCCGAGGCCGCGCTCGGTGTCCGGATCTGCGTCGGCCGCTTCAACACCGAAGCGGAGATCGAGGCGGCAGCGGAGCTACTGGTCGAAGCGGCGGGGTACTGAAAGGCCCCGGACCGTGGGGGGACTTGATGCAAACGATAAATCGTAGTGTTGGCGAATGGATGGGCGAGATCAACCGCGGCGCGGTGCAACTGCCTCGCTTTCAGCGGCAGGTCGTGTGGTCTCACGAACTGGTGGAGGGCTTCCTGCAAGCGATCCTCGACAAGCATCCGCTCGGAGTGTTCCTGGTCCTGGAAGTCAACCCGCACAAGCAACCATTCAAGATACGACCCATTGATGGAGCATCGAACGGTAGCGAGCGCTGCCGGCAGCACCTGCTCGACGGGCAACAACGCTTGACCGCGCTCTGGAGTGCTTTCATGGCACGCCACGCTTCGCACGCCTTCTACATCGAATACGAGAAAGACATCAACGATATCAAGCAACCGGTTGAGGTTGCGAAAGCAGTCTCGAAGAAAGGGCGCGATAAGAACATCCTCGGCAATCCGGCGCAAGAGTACGCCAAGCACTGGATCCCCATCGAGGTTGTTTCGCCAGCGGAGGTCGGAGGGGTACAGGCGGCGATCGAATGGCGCAAGCGCGCGCTCCAGGATGTCGACGACGACGCGGCACGGATTCGCGTGGAAACGCTGATTGAACGACTGCGAAGCCACATCAGCAGCACGCCAATCCCATATTTCTCGCTGCCTCAAGAGACGTCGGAACAGGACGCCATAGAGATTTTCATCAGAACCAACAGTTCTTCGGTCCGCCTCACGCAGTACGACTTGGCTGTCGCCCAGATGGAAGAGAAGACGGACGAGTCGCTCGAAGAAAAAAAGGAAGATCTCATCCGCCGAGTACCGCTTATTGGCGCTCTGGAAGGGGAGAACTCCGTCGGCGACCTGATCCTGAAGCTGCAATGCCTTCGGGAACAGAAGAAGCCGACGCTCAGCAGTTATCGGCATCTGGACTTCAGCGACCTCAACGCGGCCTGGGAGACGATCGTTGAAGGCGTCGATTGGGCGGTTCGTTTGCTCGACGACATCCACATCCGGCGTCAGAACAGATTGCCGACGGCTGTTCCGTTGCGCGTGCTGCCGTTGCTCGCCGCTCATATCCCCAAAGCCGGGGCCCCGCGGGATCGCGCGATGCGGCTGGTACGGCGCTATCTCTGGGCTGCGTTCCTGACTGACCGCTACGACCGGCAGGCGAACGACCGCCTGAAGCAGGACTACGACATGTTGGGCGGCCTACTGTGCAGCAAGAGGGATGTCGGACCGGAGACGCCGATCCTGGAGGGCGCGGATTCCCCGACTGCCGATGAGCTGCAGGCAGCGGGCTGGCCGGGCCGGAAGTCTCGGCTGGGCCGGGCGGTTCTGGCTGCCTGTTCCCTGGAGGGGGCGCACGACGTCGGCTCGAACGATCGGCTGACCGACAGCGGCGCGGTGGACCTCCACCACATCTTCCCCAAGGCCATCCTGCGAGCCCACGACGGCGCCGATCCGCACTTGGCCATGAATTGCATGCTGATGCACTCGCCCACGAACCGGGAATGGTCGAAGAGGCTGCCGGGCGACTACCTGATCCACACCATCAAGGCTGCCGGGGCGTCGGCTGCCGTCCTTGCGGACGCGGAGGCCGCGCGCAGGGTGGCGGAGCGGCTGAACACGCATTGCGTCCCGCCGGACGAGTTGCTGACGGTGCGCGAGGGATGCGCCGACGTCGCGGCCGCCTACCGGCGGTTCGTCGGGCGGCGCGCCCGGATCGTTGAGGATCGCATCGCTTGTCTGTTTACCATTGGCTCGAATGGGCCTTGGGATGGCCCATCCCAGCGGCGCCTCTAGCCAGGCGCCGCTGGGCGGGCGGTGGTCGGACCGTGCGCGTCGCAGGCCGTCGAGGGGCCGTAGGGCAGTTTGGTCGCCACCGTCTTCCCGAGTCCTGGATGGATACGTGAGCGTTGAGGCTCGAATGACAAGCACAGGAGCACAGGGAAGATGACCGATGATATCCCCAACAGCGTCGGCGTCGACATCTCGAAGGCGCATCTCGACGCCTACATGGTCCCGGCGGGCAAGGCCGCGCGATTCTCCAACGACGCGGCGGGGCTCAAGGCGCTGATCGCGTGGGTGGAGCGCCCGGTTCGCACCGTCACGTACGAGCCGACCGGCCGGTGGCACCGGGCCTTCGAGGAAGCGCTGTTCGAGGCGGAGTTGCCGCTGGCGCGGGTGAATCCGTTGCAGGCGCGGCGCTTCGCGCAGGCCATCGGCCAACGGGCGAAGACCGACGCGGTGGACGCACGGATGCTGGCGCAGATGGGGGCAGCACTGGACCTTCGGCGAACCGAGGCATCGTCGCCGGCGCGGCGCGCCCTCGAGGAACTGCAGGTGGCGCGCGACGCTCTGGTCAAGGACCGCACCGCCGCCTTGAACCGTCAGAAGCAACTTCAGCACCCTCTGCTCCGGCGGCAGAACACGAACCGGCTGTCGCAGATCGACCGCCAGCTGACGGCGATCGACACCGAGATCGAGAAGTGCTGTTCGGAAGACGCGGTGCTGACCCGCCGGACGGAGATCCTGACGTCGATCCCGGGCGTGTCTCGGGTTACCGCGGCGGGTCTGCTCACCCAGATGCCGGAACTGGGCAGCCTGGACGCCAAAGCGGTTGCGAGTCTGGCGGGCCTTGCGCCGGTCACTCGGCAGTCGGGCACCTGGCAGGGCCGGAGCTTCATCCAGGGTGGCCGGGCTCGGGCTCGGCGGCTGCTCTACATGCCGGCCCTGGCGGCGATCTGTCACAACCCGGAGCTGCGCGCGAAGTACCGCCAGCTCGTCGGTCAGGGGAAGCCGGGCAAGGTCGCTGTGGTCGCGGTGATGCGCAAGCTCCTGGTGCTGGCCAACGCGCTCCTCGGACAGGATCGCTGCTGGCAGCAGGACCGGCCTGGTCGGGCCAGCGCGGCAGCGCCCTCCGCAAGCATGCCGTTCGTCGAAGCGTGACCCGTTTCCGTGGGTGTGAGCGATTCCTCCGCGGTCAGGCCGTCGAGCCAACGTGTAGGGGGTCATGCTTGGGCATCGTCAGCTAAAAAGCCGGTCTGGAGCGTGCGCGGAGCCGGCGTCAAGGCCGCAGCGCCGCGAAGCGGGGGCGTCGCGAAGCGGCGCGCCTTGACGGTGGCGAGCACACGCCGACACTGTCGGTCTGACGATGCCCCGGCCGCAACCATCGGGGCGGTCGACGTGAGTCCAGAATGCGGCGGCCGAGACGACAGGAGTTGCGACGCCCACGGCCTCCGGATGCCGGCGCCCGGCTCCCCCCTTCGTGGCTGCCAAGGGGAAGCTGTCGCCGGGGTCTACTCCACACCGTTACGTAACGGACCCATGACAGGCGGCTCGGTGCCCGGACGTTCACGACAGTCGAGCGACGGCAGGCTCGGGGCAACAGCGGACCGGGAGAACGGCCGGTCGCCCGGAGGACCCGAGCGGGAGCGGAGGACCCGCGCAGCAGGTTGACGGCCGCGGGCAACGGTGCGCGAGGGGAACCCGCTCCAAGGCCCTGAGACCCGTTATGGGTCCGGCTCACGTCGCCACGCCGTCGCTCTTCGACGGCGTGGGTCGGGGTCGCGGCCGGGGGGGAGATCAGCCCATCGGGTCTACGGCTTCCTCGATTCGGAGGCTTGACACATGGATACTGCCCTGCTGCGCAACGGCGGACTGGAGAAGTCTTGAGGCGAGCCGGTCGAGGGAAAGGCAAGGCGGCGGGCGCGCCCGACCTGCTGTTCCCGCCGGGCGAACTGGCGGGGTTCACGACCGCAGGGGTATCGGGGTATCGTTCCCTGCGGCCGGCGGCCGTCGTACGCGAGCTGCTTCAGAACTCGCTGGACGCAGGCCGCGAGGCCGGGCGGGACGTCGTGCGCGTGTGGTTCGAGGTGGCGGAGCACCCACTGCGCGATGTTCCGGGCCTGTCGGCCTACCGCAAGGCGTTTCGGGCGGCGCTACGCAGTCACGAGAAGCGGACGGGCGCTCTCCCGAGCCAAGCGCAGTCAGTCGTCCAGACCATTGACGTGTGTCTGAACAGTGGCTCGTGCACTACCCTTTTCGTGCTCGACGACGGCATCGGGCTGAACGCCGAACGCATGACCGGTCTGCTGGCCGACGGACTGAGCGTGAAGAACGAAGCCGGCGCCGGCGCCTTCGGCAACGGGCACTACGTGGTGATGCCGGCGTCCGATCTGCGTTACGTTCTCTACGGCGGTCGGACCCGAGACGGTTCGTCGATCGCTGCGGGTCACGCCATCCTGGCGTCGCACGACGGCGCAGCCGGCGCCGGCGGCAAGGACGGCTATTTCGTCCGCGCGCTGCGCGACGACCTGTTTAATCGCTACGAGTTCGCGCAGGGGGGTGCGGTGCCGCCCTACCTGCAGCGCAAGCTCGACGAGCTGGCCGACCATTCGCCGGACGGGGCCGGCACGGTTGTGGCGGTGCCGGGCTTCAACCGGTTCCGCGATCCTGAGCCGACGTTGTGGGAATCGGTGGCCCGGGCTGCCGCCTGCAACTTCTTCCCGGCCATCGCCGATGGCGAACTGAGCATCGAGATAGTCGAGGAGGGCGCGACGCGCAGCCTCGACGCCGAGACCCTGCCGGAGACGCTCGTCCAGTTCAGCGAAGAGAAGCGGAGTAGAACTGGATTCCTGTCCGGGTCGAGGGCGTGGGGGGCGTTCGAGACCGTCAGCTTGGGCGAACCACGGACGGTGGCCACCGACGCCGGAGACATCGACATCCGTCTGCGCGAGGCCCCGGACGGCGGCCTGACGCGCCTCGACCTGTGCCGCAACGGCATGTGGATCACGGATGACATTCCCAATCTGAGACGTGCGCGGTTCGCCAACTTCAAGCCGTTCCACTGCGTGCTGTTGATCGACGCCCGTGACGGTTCCGAAGTTCACGCCCTCGTGCGCAAGGCGGAAGGCCCCCTGCACAACGCTCTCGATGCCGCGAAGTGGCTCTCGATGGACGACGTCCGGAAGCTGAGGCAGGCGATGGAGGCGGTCTCGGCGGAGATCGAGCGGACGATCCCGGTGTTCGACGGGAACAGCTTCACGGTGTCGGATGTGTTCACGATCGAGACCCAGGGTATCGAGGCGGGCGGTCGCCGCCAAGCGCGCGTCGGTCATTTCCAACCCGTGCGCCCGCGCCTGCCGAGGGGAACGGTCGCCTCGTCGGACGATTCGTCCGACGGCGAGGGCTGGGATCACCGTTCCGGCGATTCGAAAGAATGGCGGAATCCGCGGAATCGCCCCGCGGGACGTCCGCTTCGGTTCCGGGCGCTCGCGGTACAGACAGGGAGGCGGGCATGCACGGTGGTACTGAGTGTCGACGAGGCCTGCCCGGACAGCGAGGTGCGCTTCGCGCTGGATGAGAGCATCGACGAGAGCTGCGACGGCGTGCCGCGCGATACGTACGTTCGGCTCAGCAACGTGACGGTGGGTGGCGAGCCGGCGCCCCCGTCGGCCCTGACCGCAACGGACGATGAGGACGGCTGGGCGCTGGGCGTCGCCCTCGGCGCCCTTGATGCGGGGGCCGAACGGCGGATCGCCTTCGAGTTCGCGGTGCCGTGCGAGCTGGAGGTTCGCGACGATGCCGCTGTCGTCCTGATAACGCAGCTCTTCCGCAGCGCATCCTCCCGCGGCGGCGCGAACGAACCCCAAGGCGGAAGGGGCTGACGATGCCTGAAGGCAGCGTTGTCGTCCGTTCGCTGCCGTATCCGGTCCTCGAAGCGGGCAACCTATCGTATCCGCGCGGCGAATACCGAGTCGAGCCCTTCCCGCGCCAGGACGGCCTCTCGGCTGAGCTTCGGCACACCGTCGTGAACGCGCCGCTCGTCGAGGCGCTGCTGCGCGAGGGGCGGGCGGTGTACGCGTGTCTGGTTTCGGTCCCGAAGACCGGTTATCGGAAGCTGGAGCGGTCCCGTGGTGCCGTCCAGGTGGTCAACTGGAACCTCGACCAAGTCGGCGAGCCGCCGCTGCTTCGGCCGTTGATTCTCGCCGCAGACAGCGTGACGCGCGCCCTCGGCCCCGGAGATGGCGTGGCCGACGGTTGGCAGGGGCGCACGTTAACGATTCCGGCGGGCGCGCGGCTGGCCCGGGCGGACTACCTGCGGGCGGTATCGTCCCGCCTCCACCTGTTGCGCTTCTCGTGCGACCCGTCGATGACCCCCGGCAGCTTCCGCGTCGAGGAGTGCACCGAAGATGGCTACTACTTCCGGGTCAGGGCGGCGTCGGATCTCTTCGCCTTCGTGCAGCAGCCGCAGGGTCACGCGCGGCACCGCGGCAGTGTGCTGACGCACATCGTCAGCCGCAGCTTGGAACTGTTGGCCCGTCGGCGCGAGGAGGGTGACGGCGCCGGAGGCTCGCGCTGGTGGGAAGCTCACCGCAATCTTGAGGCTCTCGCGGATGAATTGAAGCACCGCGGATTGGCGCTCTGGGACGACGACGATTTCCCCGCCGACGAAGTGTCGTCCACACTGTATCCGCATGGGCCACCGCTCACGAGCGACGATTGAGCGCCCGACCGGGCATCGGAGACGCTGAATGCCATGGGAGCGTTTCGACGACGGTTCGTACACCGCGCTGCGCAAGCGACTCCTGCGCAAGCGCAACGTAGGCGCGCGGCAGGAGTTCCTGAGCGTCCTGCGCTCGAACGACGACTTCTCGCGGTGGATGCAGCGGGAAGTGGACATCGAGAACGGGGACGGCTTGCCGGTGCTGGATGAACGGCTCACCGAGGCGGAGTTCGAGCGGCCTCCGGCGGACACGGAGCGACAGATGTTCGAGCATTGGGGCGGGCCGCCCGGAGGGGTGAGCGCGTCGGCGGTCGGGGAGAGTGCGTCTTGCGTGGTTCCCTCCGATGCCTGCCGCAGCACGTTTTGGGGTTGCGTCACGCTGCGCCACGTGCAGGGGGGCGTGATCGACGCGAGCTACCTAGCGGTGGACGGGGCGCGGCAGAGCAACGGGGCCGGCGGCCTGAACCGCATCGAGAGAGCCCTGGCCGGTCGGGACGACACACCCGTAGACGCTACGGTCCGGACGGCGTTGCGGCGCATGAGCGGATTGCCGGAAGCGCGCGGCAACCGCAGTGTCTACGTCGATTGCCCGTTCGCCCGCGGGTGGTGGCGGTGCCTTCTTGCCAGGCAAGCGAGCGACACCATCCGGAGCGCCGGCGGGACGGTGGCGCTACGCGATCTGTCGCGTGTCATGCGCCAGTCGCAGGAGTACTGGGAGCGCCTCGTCATGCTCGTCGTCTCGCGGAACTCTGTGCTGGGCGACTCGGTAGTGCGTACCGCGCTGATCTGGGCGTTGGCCGAAGCGACGGCTGGCGCCGAGCGCAAGGACCTCGGTAAGGCCGAGGCTCTGCGGGGCATTGGCCGGCGGATCGGCGTCCGGGCTGCGTGGCAGGAACTCGCCGTCTTCCCTCTGGACCGTCTGAAGCGGTTGATCGAGCAGGAGATCCTGCCTGCCGCCGCCGCCGCGCCGCAGGCTCCGTGACGTGAACACCGAGCCGGGCGTCACGGTGTCGGCCTCAATGAGGTACGACGCCGCGGGAGCGCTGCACGCTCCGTGACGCCGCCCGGCGCGTACAGGGTGGTTCGCACGCCCGGCGGCCCAGCCGCGGGGGGAGGGGCGCTCCACGCGCCGGCAGTCGGCGGCAGGCACGCGGGCCGAATCGCGCTCCGCAGCCGGCGTCATTCCCCACACACGCGCGAGGGCGCGATGTGTCGGCCGATCCTCCGGCGCACGGTTGAAGATGACGTCGCGGCCGGCTAGATCGAACAGTGGTTGGGCGACCCTTTCGTGCGGGGCGCGCGACACGTTCCAGCGAAAGTCGGGGCCGCGTGCGACGAGGCCGTACTCCAGCGCGCGACCGTAGGTCGGGGTGGGCGCCATGTCGCAACTCGCTTCGTCGCGGCTGATGGAGCGGGGAACGAGCCGGACGGCGTCGAAGGCCCGTGTGTGCGAGCCTCCAGCACGAACAGCAGGCCCGGCTTGTGGGGGCTGGGCCGCGAGCGCGGGTTCCGGTTCACCCTGCGACGGAACCGATCGGGCATAGTGCTGAGTCACCGCGGCTTCCCGTTTCATCATCGCTCCGTCGTTCTTCGACCAAGTGGCGGCGGTTTCGCTTGCTATCCGCTGCACGGTTCGCGCCGTACCCCGGATCGCGGGACCACCCGCCTCTCGGCCACCGTTCGCGTGGTCGTTCAGGGTTCCGACAGCAGATAGACGTCGCCGGTGGGCTGCGACGCGCCGCCGGCGGGCTCGATGGTCACGGCCATCGCCGCCGGCGTCACCCCCTCCGGAAGCTGCAGGGTGGCGGTGGCGGAGCCGCCGGCCTCGGGGATGAGCAGCGTGGCGGGGATGGGGGCGGCCTCCGGGGTGACGAACCAGAGCTGGTAGGTCGTGCCCTCGGGCAGGGGAGGGAGCCCGGTGGCCAGAAAGGCCATCAGGCCCGAATCGGTCCACAGGGCGCGCCCCGTGCCGACGGGGGCGAGCGGCTGCCCGGCCAGGGTCAGGGACCGGACCGTCGGATCGATCGCGATCGCGATCACCTCGTCCCGCCGGGCGGCCTCGAGGTCGGCGACCGTCGCTTCGAGCTCCAGGACGTCCGCCCGGGTGTTGGCGGACTGCGCGTCCGCCTGCAGGTCCGCGATCTGGCGGTGCAGCGCGGCCACGTAGGATCCGCCGCCGCCGGCGACGGCGACGAGCAGGAGCGCCACGAGCCAGAACAGGGGGCCGGGCCCCGACTTCTTCGACGCGGCCGGCGGCCTCGGGGCCGGCGCCGGGCCAATGCCGGGCTCCTCGCCCGGGGTCGGCGCGGGCTCCGGAGGCTCGTCGGGCGCCGGCGTCCAGCCCGCGACCTCCCGCAGCACGCGCTCGCGGAGGGCCGGGGGCGGGTCGACGGGGACCGCCGTCTGCGGCAGGTGGTGGGCCACCGGCAGCAGCGACTTCACCTCCCTGACGCAGTCCAGGCACTCCTCGAGGTGCGCCTCGAAGCGGCTCCGCTCGGCCTTGCCGAGCGCCCCGAGCGCGTACAGGGCGGCTTGGCCGTCGAAGGCGTCGTGCGTCGCCCCGGTCATGCCGTCAGGGTCTCCCGCAGGCTCAGCAGGCCGGCGCGGATGCGGGTTCCGACCGTCTCGGGCGGCTGCTCGATGCGTTCGGCGATCTGGGCCGCGGTCATGCCCTCGAGCGCGGCGAGCTCGATGGCGGTGCGCTCGATGACGGGCAGCGCGGCCAACGCCGCCCGCAGTCGCGAGACGGCTTCGGCCGGCAGGGGAGGTCGCTCGTCGGCGATGGCGGGCATCGGCAGCTCGACGACCGCGGGGTCGTCCGCGGGGGAGACGGACCGGGCGCGAAGCTGCTCGATGGCGCGGCGGCGGGTCGCGTCGAGCAGCGGCGCGGCCGTCGGCTCGGGGGCGCGGTCGGCCCGCAGGCGGGACCAAGCGTCCGAGAAGACCGCCCGCACCGCCGTCTCCGCCTCGCCGTGGTCTCCGAGGATGCGCAGGGCCAGCCCGTACATCGCCCGGACATGCCGGTCGTACAGCACCTCCAGCGCGCGCGGGTCCGCTTCGGCCATGTATTGAATATTACTTCACTCGCCGCCGGGGGGCGGGTCGGCGGCCGTTCCCGCTTGCGGCCCCGGATCGTCCGGCGCGGGCGGGGGCCCTGGCGGCTTGGCCTCTACCTCGTGGCCGGCGTCCGTATCAGCGCTGGGTCGCGGGCCGTCCGTCGCGGGCGGCTCCGCGCCGGGCTCGCGGGCGGTCAGCCACTCGTGGACTCGCTCGAGCACGGCGGCGATGGCCGCCCGCTGGCGCTTCAGCCGGGCGCGGGCGCGGAGCGGCGTCTGCCGGGTGGCGAGGAAGGCGCGCACGAGCCGGACGACCGCGGCCTGCCGCTCGATGGCGCTCAGCCCCGTGAACGCGAGGCCGACGAGCCCCGCCGCCGTCGCCGCCCCGATGCCGCCCCCGAACCACAGCCCGCTCGCGACGGACAGGGCCGCGATCCACGCCCCGTAGACGACGGCGCCGCCCACGACCTCCCAGGCGGCGCGGCTCTGCGGGTCGGGGGCCCTGGCGCTGAGCGCCCACGTGGCGTAGTACGGGACCGCGAAGCATACCAGGGCGAGGGCGGCGAGAGGGCCCGTCACGAGGGCGCGGCCGCCTTCCCGCAGGACGAACCGCAGCACCTGGCCCGCCGGCATCCGCCGGTCGAGGTCCTGCTCGCGCAGCCCGAGGGCGCGGAGCTGCTCGTCGTGGGCGAGCACGTCGCCGAGGATGGCGTCGTAGCGGTCGGGGTGCTCCTCCCGCAGGCGGTCCATGCCCCGCGCGATCAGCCGGCGCCGGCGCACCCGCTCGGCCGGGTCCCGCGAGACCCCCCGGGCGGCGGCGTAGAGGCGGTCGGCGCGGTCGACGAGCGGCAGGTCGGCCCGCGGGTCCGCCTCGATCATCACGCGCCGCAGCCGGGCGGCGATGCGGTCGGTCAGGATGCGGGTGGCGCCGTGCGGGTCGGCGCGGAAGGCGTCCACGAGGTCGCCGGGGTCGAACGGCCGGCCGTACAGCGCGGTCATCCGCGAACGGAACATCGGCAGGCGGTCGAAGTTCAGCCCGACCGGCACGATCGCGACGCGCCGGCCGGCCGCGGCGGCGGCCAGCGCCATGCGCGCGGCGCCGGTCCTGAGCGGCTCGAGGCGCCCGCTGACGTGGCTGATGCCCTCGGGGAAGAGGCAGATGGCGTCGCCATCGGCGAGGGCCCGCTCGACCGCCGCGAACGTCTCGGCGTTGCGCGCGGTGTCGACGCCGGGGTCGATGCGGCGGTAGACGGGTATCGCCCCCGACCGGCGGACGAAGGGGCTGAGCACGTGCCGCTCGAACAGGGTCGACTTGGCGAGGAACCGGACGGGCCGGGTCGCCGTCCCCTGGATGACGGCGGGGTCGAGGACGGTGTTGGGGTGGTTGGCGACGAGGAGGACGGGGCCCTCCGGCAGCGGGGGGCCGACCCGGTCGATGCGGTAGAAGATCGACGTCCCCAGCACCGCGAGCCGCCAGAGCACCGGGCGGCCGGGATACCGGCGGTCGGGCGGCCTTCCGTCCGGCGCGGTCATGACGGGCGCATTCTAGCAGCCCCGGAGCCGCCTCGCGGCTGGGTGCCGACACGGAAACACGCGCTCGCGGCGGCTACGGCCGGGCCGCCGCGAACCGCAGGCGGACGTAGTCGACGACCCACGTCCCGTCCGGGCGCTGGATGCGCGGGGCGAGCCGCGCGCGCATCTCGGCGAGCAGGGGCGGCCGCTCCGGCTCGGGCACCGCGGTGATGAACGGCTGGGCGAACACCTCCAGCCAGTGGACCACGTCGCCGGGCAGGGGGGTCGGGCGCGGGAACAGCTCGATGTAATCGACCCGGAAGCCGCGCCGCTCGAGGCGGGCACGGTACTGGTCGGCGGTGGGGAAGTACCAGGGGTCCACGAGGTCGCCGTCGACGCCGCGCGAGCCCAGAGCCTCGGCGAAGCACTCGCGGACCGAAGCGACGCAGCCGGCCCCGCCGCACTCGGCCACGAAGCGCCCGCCCGGCCTCAGGGCCGTCCACACGCCGTCGATGGCCGCGTCCGGGTCGGGGATCCAGTGGAGGGCGGCGTTGCTGAAGACGGCGTCGAACTCGTCGTCGAACGGGAGCTCGCGGGCGTCGACGATGCGGGCGTCGAGGCCGCGCTGCAGCGCCGCCCACACCTGCTCGGGGCTGCTGTCGACGCCCACGACGTGGCAGCCGGCCTTGCGGAACCGCTCGGTGAGGGCGCCGTCGCCGCAGCCGAGGTCGAGGATGCGCTCGCCGGTCCGCGGGGCCAGCAGATCCACCACGGGCGCGCCCAGGTCGGAGACGAACCGGGCGTGCTCGGCGTACGATTCCGGGTCCCAGTACTGCGTCATGAAGGCGTCAAACCTCGTGGAATCGGCCGTCTCCGCTTGGCGCGCGACCAACCCTCCGGGGAGTCTGCGCTTTCTCCGAAGGCGGCGCCGTTCTACGGCGCAGACTCCGGCGCCTGCTCGAGGGCCAGGGCTCCGGTGTAGATGGCCATGCCGACGACGGCGTCGATGCCCGCGGCGTCGAGGGCGTCTATCTCGTCCCGGGTGGTGATGCCGCCGGCGGCGGTGACCGGCCGGCTCGTCGCCGCCGCCACCGCGCGCGCCGCGTCGAGGTCGGTGCCGGTCATCAGCCCCTCGCGGTCCACGTGGGTGTACAGGAACTCGCCGCAGTACGGCTCGAGGCTGCGCACCGCCTCGACGGCGGTCACCTCGACCGGCTCGGTCCAGCCGCGGATGACGACGCGGCCGGCCTTGCTGTCGACCGCCCCGATGATGCGCTCGACCCCCACCGCGTCGGCGAGCGCCCGCGCGAACGCCAGGTCGGGCCGGCCGTCGCGGAAGAGGGCCGAGCTCGCGATGACCGCCCGCGCGCCGTAGCCGAGCACCGCCTCGGCGCGCGCGATCGAGCGGATGCCCCCGCCGACCCGGCAGGGCAGCCGCGGCGCGACCTGCCGGACGAGCGCGTCGTTGTCGCCCGACCCCATGGCGGCGTCGAGGTCGATGAGCTGCACCTTGGGGAACCCGGAGAACCGCGCGACCCAACCGTCGAGGTCGTCGCTCTCGATGGCGAGACGCTCGCCCTGCACGAGCTGCACCACGCGGCCGTTCTTGAGATCGATGGACGGAATCAGCATGCCTGAACCAGTTCCAGGTGGTCATGGGCGACCCCGAGGCGGCCGTTCTCGAGGTCGATGGACGGGATCAGCATGACGTTCGCACCATGCGGCCGTTCTCGAGGTCGATGGACGGGATCAGCATGAGGTCGGGTCCGCCGTCTCGCGTGGGGCGCCGTCCGCGGGCCGGCCCGGCCGCGGCAGCCGCACGGGGATACCGCGCGCGTGCAGGTGGGCCTTGAGGTCCTCGACCGCGTGCTCGGCGTAGTGGAATATCGAGGCGGCGAGGGCCGCGTCGGCCCGGCCCGCGGTGAAGACGTCGACGAAGTGGTCGAAGTTGCCGGCGCCGCCGGACGCGATCACCGGGATGGGCACGGCCGACGACACCGCCGCCGTCAGCCCGCAGTCGAAGCCCTGCTTCGTGCCGTCCCGGTCGATCGAGGTCAGCAGAATCTCGCCGGCCCCGCGGTCGGCCGCCTCGCGCGCCCACTCCACCGCGTCGCGCTCGGTGCCCTGCTGGCCGCTCCGGACGTAGATCTTGAACCGGCCGTCCTCGCGTTTGGCGTCGATGGCGACGATCACCGCCTGGCTGCCGTAGCGCCGGGCGAGGGTCGTGATGAGCTCCGGCTGGGACAGGGCCGCGGTGTTGATGCCGACCTTGTCGGCGCCGGCCTCGATTGCGGCCTCGGCGTGGCCCTCGCCGCGGATGCCGCCGCCGACGCACAGCGGCAGGAAGATCTCCTGCGCGACGGCCCGGATGGTCTCCGCGAGCGCCTTGCGCCCCTCGATGGTCGCGGTGATATCGAGAATCACGACCTCGTCGATGCCCTCGCGGTTGTAGCGGCCGGCGAGGGTGGCGGGGTCGCCGGCGTTCCGCAGGCCCTCGAAGTTGATGCCCTTGACGACGGCGCCGTCGCGGACGTCGAGGCAGGCGATGATGCGTTTCGACAGCATGGCGGGTCTCAGGAGGGTACCCGACGGAGGAAGTTGCCGAGGATGCGGAGGCCGATGTCCGACGACTTCTCGGGGTGGAACTGCACGCCCCCGACCGCGCCGCGCTCGACCGCGGCCGCGAACTCGACCCCGTAGCGGGTCGACCCCACGCAGCTCCCGGTGACGGGGGCGGCGTAGGAGTGCGTGAAGTAGACCTGGTCGCCCTCGTCGACGCCCTCGAGCAGCCACGAGTCGCGGGTGCGGTGCAGGGAGTTCCACCCCACGTGCGGCACCTTGAACGCGCCGTGGTCGCCGCCGGGCTCCTCCGAGGCGCCCTCCTCGTCGGTGATCAGGGTGCACGTGCCCGGCAGCAGCTCGAGGCCGGGGTGGCCGGGCGCCTCGGCGCTGCCATCGAACAGCCACTGCATGCCGACGCAGATGCCGAGCATGGGCCGCTCGCGCGCGATGTGGTCCCGGATGGCGGCGCGCCAGTCCGCGCCGAGAGCCGCCGTCACCTCGAAGTTGCCGACGCCGGGCACGATGACGCCGGCCGCCGCCGCGAGGTCCGCGGGCGCCGCGGGGGTCGTCACCGGCGCCCCCAGATGGGCGAGGGCCTTGCGCACCGAGGTCAGGTTCCCGGCGCCGTAGTCAATCAACGCAATCATCGCGCAATACCGTTCCCGCTGTTTTCCCCGCGCCCGTGATCGATACGAGAGGAGCCTCACTCGTGCAACCCGCGTTCTGCTGTTCGCCTCCACCTCGGCGTCGGATTCCCTGCCGGCGTGCCTACATCAGCCCCTTGGTGCTGGGCAGCTGCTTCGCCATGCGGTCGTCCTTCTCGCACGCGACCCGCAGCGCGCGCGCGAACGCCTTGAACAGCGCCTCGACCTGGTGGTGGGTCGACCGGCCGTAGAGCACCTTGAGGTGCACGTTGGCGCGCGCGCCCAGCGCGAACCCCTCGAAGAAGTCGTGCAGCAGCTCCGACTGCAGGTCGCCGACCAGCCTCACGCGCAGGCGCAGGTCCACCACCGCGTGGGGGCGCCCCCCGAGGTCGATGGCGGCGACGCCGAGGGTCTCGTCCATCGGCATGACGAAGTAGCCCGCGCGGTTGATGCCTCGCCGCGACCCGACGGCCTTCGCGACCGCCTCGCCGAGGGCGATGCCGACGTCCTCGACGGTGTGGTGCTGGTCGACGTCGAGGTCGCCGGCCGCGTCGATCTGCAGGTCGAAGGCGCCGTGGCGCGCCACCAGCTCGAGCATGTGGTCGAGGAAGCGGATCCCCGTGCTGACGGTGTACCGACCGCGCCCCTCCAGGCCCAGCCGGACCGTAATCTGCGTCTCGGTGGTGCGCCGATCGATCCGTGCGCGTCTCATGGCAGCGTCCCGCTGTTCATGGCAGCAACGTCCCGCCGTTCATGGCAGCAGCCCCGACGCCATGGCGGCAGCATCCCTCCCCCGGTCCAGGCGGCGGCGCCCCGCCGTTCATGGCGGCGGCGCCCCGCCGTGGCCGACGCTCCGCCGCCCCCCGGGGCGATGCGCAATCGCGTTCCGTCCCGCGGTGGCCGTTTGCGCCGGCGCTCCGCCGCTCCCGTCCTCCGGCGATGGGCGGCGGCGGGGTCAGGCGGGGTCATCGGCCTTCCGTCATGCGCACCCGCACCGACTCGGCGTGGGCGGTCAGGCCCTCCGCCTCGGCGAGGGTGAGAATGGTCGGGGCCAGGCTCTCGAGCCCCTCCCGGGTGATGCGTTGCGCGCTCTGCACCGACACGAAGTCCGACGCGCTCAGCCCGCCCCGGAACCGGGCCGCGCCCCCCGTGGGTAGGACGTGGTTCGACCCCGTCGCGTAGTCGCCGGCCGCCTGCGCCGCGTGCGGCCCGATGAACACGGTGCCGGCGCGGGTGGCGCGCGCGGCGACCTCTTCGTCGAGGCACACGAGGTGCTCGGGCGCGATGTCGTTGGCCAGATCGATCGCCTCGTCGAGCGAGCGGGTGACGACGACGACCCCGTTCCGCTCGATGGAGGTCCGCGCCGGCCCGTCCGCCGGCAGCTGCTTCTCGACGCGCCGGGCGATGCGCGCGGCGAACCGGCGGTCGGGGGTGAGCACGATGGCCCGGGCGTCGGGGTCGTGCTCGGCCTGCGCGATGAGGTCGGCCGCGATCCAGCGCGTCTCGCCCCGCTCGGCGACGATGACGATCTCGGTCGGGCCGGCGTGGAAGTCGATGGGGCAGTCGGCCGACACCAGCGTCTTGGCGGCCGCGACCCAGGCGCTGCCCGGCCCGACGATCTTGTCGACGCGGGGGACGGTCGCGGTGCCGTAGGCGAGGGCGGCGACGGCGTGGGCGCCCCCGAGTCGGAACAGGCGGGTGACGCCGGCGATGGCGGCCGCGGCGAGGGTGGCGGGGCCGGGGTTCGGGCAGGCCACCACGACCTCGGGCACCCCCGCGACCCGCGCGGGGACCGCGGTCATCAACAGCGACGACGGCAACGGGTAGCGTCCCGCGGGGACGTAGCAGCCGACGCTCCGGAGGGGCGTCACGCGCTGCTCGATCTCGACGCCTTCGGTGACCGAAGTCCGCCATTTCCGCGGGAGCTGACGCCGCGCGATGCGGCGGATGTGGCCGGCGGAGGTCCGCAGCGCCGCCCGAAGCTCGGCGGGGACGAGCCGGAGCCCCAGCTTCAACTCGGCCGCCGGGACCTCGACCGGCCCGGCGAGGCCGTCGAAGCGCCGCGCGTAGCCGAGCAGGGCGTCGTCGCCGTCGCGGCGGACCGCGGCCACGATTCGGGCGACCCGGCGGGTGAGGGCGGGGTCGACGTCCTCGCGGCGGTCGATGAGGCGGCGGACCGCCGGCTGGTCCGACGAGTCGATGATTCGCATCACAGCACGATCTTGTCGAGCGGGAGCTCTGCGATGCCCTCCGCCCACGCGGCCTGGCGCCGGACCGCCGCACGGCCCGACGAGTCGATGATCCGCATCACAGCACGATCTTGTTGAGGGGGAACTCGACGATGCCCTCCGCCTGCGTCGCCTTCAGCTTCGGAATCAGCTCGCGCACCGACGACTCCTCGATGATCGTCGAGACCGCGACCCACGCGTCGTCGCTGAGGGGGGCCACCGTCGGGTCGTGCAGGGCCGGCAGCAGCCCCAGCACCCGGTCGAGGTCGGCGCGCCGCACGTTCAGCATCAGGCCGACGCGGCCCTGGGCCTCGATGGCCGCGCGCAGCAGCAGCGCGATGTTCTCGATCTTGGTCCGCTTCCACTCGTCCTCGAGGGCGGCGGGGTTCGCGATGAGCTGCGGGTTCGACTCGATGACGGTGTCGATGATGCGCAGCCGGTTGGCGCGCAGGGTCGAGCCGGTCTCCGTCGCCTCGACGATGGCGTCGGCGAGCAGCGGCGGCTTGACCTCGGTCGCGCCCCACGAGAACTCCACCTTGACGGGAATCTGCAGGCGCTCGAAGTACGCCTCGGTGACCCGCACCAGCTCGGTCGCGATGGTCGCGCCGGCGAGGTCCTGCGGGGTGCGGTACTTCGAGTCCTCGGGCGCGGCGAGCACCCAGCGGACCTTGCGGAAGCTCTGCTTCGAGTAGACGAGGTCGGCGACGTCGACGACCTCGTCGCCGGTGGCGGCGTGGTGCTCGGCAATCCAGTCCTGGCCGGTCAGCCCCGCGTCGAGGGCGGCGTCGGCGACGTAGCGCGCCATCTCCTGGGCCCGGATCAGGGTGCACTCGATCTCGGGGTCGTCGATGGTGGGAAAGTAGGAGCGCGAGCTGGTGTAGATGTTGAAGCCCGAGTGCGCGAAGAGCTGGATGGTCGAGTCCTGCAGCGAGCCCTTGGGGATGCCGAGCCGTAGTTTTCTGTCAGCCATGTTCGATGCGTGAGCCGTGATTCAGCGGGGAGAAGGGGTCGCGCTCCCGTCGTCCGCGGGGCGCTCGAGGGTGCGGTAGAAGCAGGTCCGCTCGCCGGTGTGGCAGACGTTGCCGTAGCCGTTGCGGGTGACGCGCAGCAGCACCGTGTCGTCGTCGCAGTCGACGAGAATCTGCTGCACGGCGAGGGTGTTGCCCGAGGTCTCTCCCTTCATCCACAGCTTGTTGCGGGTCCGGCTGAAGAACGTGGCGAAGCCCGAGCGGCGGGTGCGGTCCAGCGCCTCCTGGTTCATGAAGCCGACCATGAGGACCTCGTTGCTCGAGGCGTCCTGCACGACGGCGGGAATCAGTCCGTCCAGTTTCGAGAAGTCCATGTCGTGTCCTGCCGCGCGCCGGCATGCGGGACGGTGCGCGGATCGTCTGCCGATGGGCCGCCAAAAAAAAAGCCCCGCCGTGGTTATCGGCGGGGCGGTCGCATGCGTCGGCGGTGACGGGCGGTCGTGCTACCTCACATGCGGATCCGCAGCCCCGCCCCGGTGGGCGTCGGGCCGCGCCGCGTGATGGCCATACCGCCGCATCATGATGTGGGGTACCCTATCCCACGCGGTCGGAACGTGTCAAATGGGCGTCGACCGAGGCCGGAGCCGGCAGCTCTTCGTGACCGCCCGCGTCGCACCCCCATGCGGGTCGACATGCTCCGGCCGGGGTCGATGGGGCCCGCAGCCCTCGTGACCGCCCGCGTTGCCCCGGGAGCGGCCAGCCTGGATTCGCTGCCGCTCGAATGCGGCGCGGATTCTCGCCACGGGCGGCCGAGCCCGGAGATCGGCGCGGTGGAGCGCGATGCCTGAGAACCCCGGGTCCGGTGGCGCACGCTGGGTGGCCCTCCACTCGTACAACGTCCGCATCTGCCACTGGATCAACGTCGTCGCCGGCGCCTACCTGCTGCTGAGCGGCATCCACATCTTCCTCGACTTTCCCGAGCTCTACTGGGGCCATACCGGCTACCAGGGCTATCCGGCGATCTTCCGGCTCGCCGACTGGGGCATCTCGTGGGACGAGGCGGGGGCGATGGGCGACCGCCGGTGGGGGCGGAACTATCACTTCACCTTCGCCTGGGTGTTCCTCGTCAACGGGCTCGTCTACTTCGGCTGGAACGTCGCGACCGGGCGCTTCCGCGAGCGCCTGGTGCCGCGCCGGGACGAGCTGACCGCCGCGCACCTGGGGCGCGACCTGCGCGCGCATCTCCCCTGGCGCCTGCGCGCGCGGGCCGCGGCGACCCGCTACGGCGCGTTGCAGAAGGTCTCCTATCTCCTGCTGCTGGTCGTCTTCGTGCCGCTGATGACGCTGACCGGGCTCGCGCAGTCGCCCGGCTTCACGGCTGCGATGCCGTGGCTGCTCGACCTGTTCGGCGGCCGGCAGTCGGCGCGGACCCTGCACACCCTCGGCACCGTGGTGTTCGTCGTCTTCGTTCTCGTGCACGTGCTTGAAGTGATGGCGGCCGGCGCCGTCAACCGCATCCGTGCGATGATCACCGGACGGTTCTGGCTGCCCGCGGAGGAGTCATGAGCACGCCCATATCCGCCCCGCGTCGGATCGCCCGCCCCCGCACCCTCTCGCGGCGCCGCCTCCTCGCGCAGGTGCCCGCCCTCGGCGCGCTCGTGGCCGCCGGATGCTCGCGCGACGTCTACGTGCCGCCGCGCGTCCGGGGCGGCCTCGTCGGCGCCGCCGACGTGCTCACCATGAGCACGAGCCGGCTCCTGCTCCGCGACCAGCCGCTGGCGCGCGAGTACGGGCCGGACGACATCGCCCCCGACTTCCCGACCTGGGGCCAGACCAACCCCCCGGACGAGGAGTACCAGCGCCACCTGCGAGACGGGTTCCGCGACTGGCGCCTCCCGGTGAGCGGCCTCGTCGGCCGCCCGACGTCCTTCTCGCTCGACGACATCAGGCGGCTTCCGCCGCGCACGCAGATCACCGCCCACGTCTGCGAGCAGGGCTGGTCGGCCATCGCCGAGTGGACCGGCGCCCCGCTGCTGCGGGTGCTCGAGGCGGCGGGCGGCCTGCGGCCGGAGGCGCGCTACGTGATGCTCGACACCGTCGACGGCTGGTACGAGGGCATCGACCTGTTCGAGGTGGTGCATCCGCAGACCATCCTCGCCTGGGGCCTCAACGGCGCAGACCTCCCCGTCGGCAACGGCGCTCCCCTGCGGCTCCGGGTCGAGCGGCAGTGCGGCTACAAGAACCTGAAGTTCCTGAAGTCCATCCAGGTGGTCGACTCGATGGCCGGCTTCGGCCAAGGCACCGGCGGCATCAACTCCGACTGGGGATTCCACTGGTACGCCGGCGTGTAGGCGCCCGCGGCGGGACAGCTCCGAGGCGCGAGGGGTGCGGGGTGCGGCGACGTTCGCGCCGACGGCGGATTGCCGATAAACTAGGGGACTGCTCTCCAGGCGACGGAGCAAGCTTCCGCAGCTCCATCGGACGGACGACGCAAGGGGAGTGGCGGCGGTTTCTCGGCTGGACACCTGCATGCACGACGACACATCGCGCGCACCGGGACAGCGATACGAACGACGCCCGTCGGGAGCGGCGCCGGGCGCGTCCCGCCTGCGGGTGCGGATGCTCGCCGGGGTCGTTGCCGCCGCCGGAGTCGGCGCCGCGGCCTTGCCCGCGGCGGCCCAGGTGTCTCCTGCGGTGGTGGTCGCGCCGTTCACGAACGTGAGTCGCCAACCCGCCGACGACTGGATCGGGGCGGGCATCGCCGAGACCATCGCCATCGATCTGCAGGATGCGGGGCTGGAGGTCGTCGAGCACGGCGCCGCCGACCCGAAGCGCTTCGGCTACCGCGGCGCCCCGGAGGGCCGCGACCCCGCCGCCGCCCTCGACGCCTATCGCCGGCAGGGCGTCGCGTGGATGATCGACGGCACCCTGCAGCGGGTGGGAGACGCTCTGCGCATCACCACCCGGATCGTCGACGTCGCGACCGGCGCGGTCGAGTTCGGCACCCGGGTCGACGGTGGAATCGGCGACCTCTTCGACGTCCAGGACGAGGTCGCCGCGGTGCTCGCGGCCCGGCTGTCCGCGGGCGGGGGCGGCGGGTTCGTTTCGCGGGAACGGCCCGCGACGATGGGGACGACGCCCCGATTCGGATCGACCGGGCCCGCGCCGGGCCGCCCGGGACGCGAGCGACCGACCGCGGCGGCCAGACCCGCGCCCGCGGTCCGGAACGCCCCGGTCCCGCCCGTCGCCGCCGCGGTCTCTCCCGCGGGGTCCCGGCTTCGGCCCGGAGCGCCCGGGCTGCGCACGGGGGCGCCCGAGGCCGGGCCCGAGCAGCCCGTCAACGGCGCCCTGGCCTTCGGCGCGGCCCCCGCCGGCGAGCCCGCGCCGCCTCGCGACGCCGGCCCCCGCCGGCGCCAAACCGGCGGCGGAGGCGGCGGGTTCGCCCCGACTCCGCTGGGCCGTCCGACCGCGGTCATCGGGCGGACGAGCAACCCGCCCGAGATCGATGGCCGCCTCGACGACTCGGTTTGGGAGACCGCCGCCCACCTCACGAACTTCATCCAGATCGCGCCCATCGAGGGCGCTCCGGGGACGGAGGAGACCGAGGTGTGGATGGCCTACGACAACGACCATCTCTACTTCGCCTTCTACGCCCACTACACGCGGCCCGAGACCATGCGCATCAACCGGGCCGACCGCGAGGAGATTCGCGGCGACGACCGCATGTCGATCCTGTTCGACCCGTTCCTCGACCAGCAGCGCGCCTACCAGTTCGAGGTGAACGGCTACGGCGTGCAGGCCGACTCGCTCGTGAACGCCGACGGCAGCACGGGGTTCTCGCGATCGAGCGGCAGCGGGTCGGCGAGCCGGGGCAGCGGTCCCCGGCGCAGCGGCGGCAGCGGCATGAGCAGCTCGGGGCAGTTCGGCATCCGCGGCGACGACTCGTGGAACGCGCTCTTCGACAGCGGCGGTCAGGTCGTCGCGGACGGCTGGACGGCCGAGATGCGAATTCCGTTCAAGAGCCTGCGGTATCCGTCGCGAGGCCGGGGGCAGCCGCACCGCTGGGGCTTCCAGATCACCCGGGTCATCCGCGACAAGTCGGAGGCGCAGTCGTGGTCGCCGATCTCGCGGGGGGTGGCCGGCCAGCTCACGCAGTTCGGCGCCCTCGAGGGCCTGTCCGACCTGTCGCTGAGCCGAAACCTCGAGCTCCTGCCCGAGGTGACCGGGTTCAGGCTCGGCGCGCTCGACACGGGCACCGGCGAGTACTCCACGGACGACCCCACCGGCCAGCTGGGCTTCGGCGTCAAGTACGGCATCACGCCGAACCTGACCGCGGACTTCACCGCCAACCCCGACTTCTCGCAGATCGAGTCGGACCGGCCGCAGATCGAGACCAATCAGCGGTTCGAGCTGTTCTATCCCGAGCAGCGCCCGTTCTTCCTCGAAGGGCAGGAGATCTTCCAGACCGCGACGCCCCTGACGCTGGTGCACACCCGCACCATCGTCGACCCCCGCTTCGGCGGCAAGCTGACCGGGAAGGTCGGCCAGGCCACCCTGGGGTTCGTCGTCGCCGATGACGAGGCCGCCGGCCGCCTCGACGACACCGCGCACCCGCAGTACGGCACCACCGCGCAGACCGTCCTCGGACGCGCCCGCTACGACTTCTACGCCGAGTCGTATCTCGGCGCCATCATGACCGCGCGCGAGTTCGGCGCCGACTCCAACCGGGTGGCCGGCATCGACGGGCGGTTCCGGCTCGGCCGGACGCACCGGATCAGCTTCCTCGCGGCGGGCTCCGAGACGCAGGACGAGGGTCTCGGCTCGCTCTCCGGGGGGGCGATCGAGGCGGACTTCTCGAAGCAGGGGCGCAACGTCAGCTACAACGTCGCGCACAGCCGCATCGATCCCGGCTTCTTCACCAACTCCGGCTTCCTGCCGCGCGCCGATCTCCAGCAGACCAGCGGCACCGCGTCGTACCGGTGGTGGCCCGAGTCGACCCTGATGACGTGGGGGCCCTCGGTGACCTACCTGCGGCTGTACGACCACGGGGGCACGCTGCAGGACGAGCAGCTTCAGGGTACCGCCAGCTTCTCGTTCCGCAACAACATGGCCCTCACCGGCATGGTCAACCGCGACCTCGAGCGCTTCGGGGCGATGGACTTCCGGAAGACCGGCTTCGGCTTCTTCGGGGTGATGAGCGCGCGCCTCCTCTCGATATACGGCGGCTACAACTGGGGCCACGGCATCTTCTACGACCCCGACAGTCCCTACAGAGGGCAATCGACCGTCGGCAACGTCAACTTCCGTTTTCAGCCCACGTCCCGGCTGCGGACGGAGTTCACCATGGTGTCGAGCGACTTCTACGATCCGGCGGCCGAGGTCGACGTCTTCAACGTCAGGATCTTCCGCACCCGCACCACCTACCAGTTCACCGACCGGCTGCTCGCGCGCTACATCATCGAGCACAACACCGCGGCCGAGACCCTCGGCAACAACGTGCTCTTCACCTACCGGGTGAACGCCGGCACCGTCATCTTCGTCGGCTACGACGACCGCTACCGGCAGGGCATGCTGATCGACAGCCTGCTGTTCCCGACTACCGAGCTGCTGCGGACGAACCGGGCCTTCTTCGGCAAGATCTCGTATCTGTTCCGGTACTGACCTTCACGCCGTTCATCCCATTGTTTCAGGTCTGAAGCTCCGCGGTCGGCCTGGCCCGCCGCCGTCAGCGGCTCGACGGCAACACCGGGCTGGCGCCGCCGCGCAGGGGAGGCCCCATGAGCGAATCGGATCCCGGCATCATCACCCTCGGCGTCGAGGAGGAGTTCTTTCTCGTCGACCCGGAGACGCGCGACCTGCTGTCCGATCCGGACCCGGGCATCTTCGAGGCGTGCGAGCGGAACCGCGGGCGGCACAACGCGGTGTCCGAGTTCCTGCGGTCGCAGATCGAGACCGGCACGAAGGTCTGCCGGTCGGTGGGCGAGGCGCGGGAGGCGCTCGGCGAGACCCGGCGGCTGGTCGTCGAGGCGGCGGCCGAGCACGGCGCGGTGGTGTTGGCCGCGTCGACGCATCCGTTCGCGGCGTGGCGGGCGCAGCTGGTGACGCCGCGCGAACGCTACGAGCGGTTCGCGGTCACCTTCCAGGAGAGCCTGCGGCGGTTCGTCGTCGGCGGCATGCACATCCACGCCGGGTTCGGCGACGCCGATTCGCGCATCCGCATCATGACCGCGCTGCGGCGGTACCTGCCGCTGCTGCATGCGCTGTCGACGTCGTCGCCGTTCAACAGCGGCCGCGAGACCGGGTTCAAGTCGTACCGGCTGAGCATCATGGGGGCGATCCCGCGCACCAGCGTGCCCGGCCCGCTGTCGTCCCGGGCCGACTACGACCGGCTCGTGGGGGCCTATCGGCGCATGAAGTTCATCGAGAGCGGCGGCGAGCTGTGGTGGGACATCCGCCCCTCGGAGGCCTTTCCCACCGTGGAGATGCGGATCTGCGACACCTGCCCGCGCATCGACGACGCGGTGAGCATCGCCGCCCTGTACTCGTCGCTGGTCCGGTTCCTGATGCGGCTGGACCGCGAAGGCCGGCTGCCTCCGGAGCCGCCCACCGAGATCATCGCCGAGAACCGGTGGCTGGCGCAGCGCTACGGCGTGCTCGCGTTTCTCGGAGACGAGGGGAGCGACGGCCGGGTCGACATCGAGGACCACGCGGCCGCGCTCGTGGATCAGCTCGCGGACGACGCCCGCGCCCTTGGCTGCGAGCCCGAGCTGCGCCGCGTGCTCGACATCATCCGCGACGGCACCGGCGCCGACCGGCAGATCGACCACTTCCGCCTCCGCCGGCTGGAAGGCGACACCGAGGAGCAGGCGCTGCGGTCGGTGGTCGACCTGGTGGTCGCCGAGACGCGTGAAGGCATCGCCGCCGCCGCCGCGTAGCCCGGAAATCGTCGCCTGCGGCTCCGGGCGCAGACTCCTGGCCCCCCCGGCTCTTCCTGTTCAGCGCTCTCCGTTCGGGCGCTTGCGGGACGGTCCCCCCAGCGGCAGGGCGGTCGACGCCTTCACCTCGTTGACGACGATGCTCGTGTGAATGCGGTCGACTCCGTCGATGCGCATCAGGCCCTCGAAGAGCACCGTCTCCAGCGCCTTGTGGTTCGGCACCACGATCTTGATCAGGTAGTCGGACTCGCCCGTCAGGTAGTGGCACTCGAGGACTTCGGGAATCGACTGCACCTCGTCGCGGAAGCGCGCCACGCAGTCCGGCCGGTGGTGGGCCAGCTTGACCTCGACGAAGCACAGCAGGTCGAGGCCGACCGACGCGCGGTCGACGAGGGCCGTGTACCCGCGAACGACCCCCGCCGCCTCGAGCCGCCGCAGCCGCCGCTGGAGGCCGGGCGGCGACAGGCCGAGCCGTCTCGCCAGCTCGACGCTCGTCGCCCGCCCGTCCTGCTGCAGCAGCTCGAGCAACCGGCGATCGAGGTCGTCGAGCCGCGGCGGACGTTCGCCGGCGCCCCCCCCCGGCGCCACCGTTTTCTTCATCGAGCCGGACTGCTCGTCGACGGAACGGTTCGGTGTATTTTCTTTTTTAGTCATTATGGAACTACAAGTTAATAAAACAAGCACAATATGTCAACGTCTCGATTTAGTCATTGCCAGTCTACGAAAAATGTTGTTATCGTGAGTTCATGCCTGTCGACACGCTCGACCGCCCGCGGGAGACGGCGACCGCCGCCGCCCCCCGCGCCGGAATCGCTCGTTCGCGCCTGCGCGAGCTCGCGCTGCTGCCCCCCCGGCCCGGGTTCGTGTCGCTCGCCGGGGGCCTTCCCGCCCCCGAGCTGATACCCCGCGACGCCTACGCCGCGGCCCTCGCGGACGTCCTCGCCGGCGACCCCGCCGCGCTGCAGTACGGCCAGCCCCACGAGCCGCTCCGCGAGCGCATCGTCGAGCTGATGCGCGAGCGGGGCATCGACTGCGACCCCCGGCAGGTGCTGCTGACGTCGGGGGCCCAGCAGGCGCTGAGCCTCGCCGCCCAGTTGCTGATGACGCCGGGGGCCGAGGTGCTCGTCGAAGAGCACGTCTACGCCGGCCTGCGCCAGGCGCTCCTGCCGTACCGGCCGTCCGTCCTGACCGTCCGCACCGACCTCGACGCCGGCATGGACGTCGACGGCGTTCGGGCGCTCCTCGCGTGGGGGGCGCGGCCCGCGTTCATCTACGCGATGGCCGACACCCACAACCCGTGCGGGGTCCGCCTCGGCCGCGAGCGGCGCCGGGGGCTCGTCGCGCTCGCGCGCCGGTTCGGCGTCCCCGTCGTCGAGGACGACACCTACGGCCTCCTGCGCTACGACCATGACTGGCTGCCCGCCCTGCGCGCCTACGACGACGAGTGGGTGATCTACGCCGGCAGCTTCTCGAAGATCCTCGCGCCCGGGCTGCGCCTCGGCTGGCTCGTGCTGCCGGCGCGCTTCGCCCGCGAGGCCGGGGTCCTCAAGGAGGCGGCCGACCTGGAGTGCTCGGCCCTCACCCAGCGCGCGGTGGCCCGGCTGTTGCATCACGGCTTTGCGGGCCATCTCGACCGCGTCCGGCGTGCCTACCGGTGCCGGCGGGACGCCCTGCTCGCGGCCCTGCAGGACCACTTTCCCGAAGGCGCCCGGTGGACGCGGCCGCCCGGCGGCTTCTTCGTGTGGGTCGAGTTGCCGCCGGGGCTCGACGGCGACCGCGTGTGCGAGGAGGCGCTCGCCGAGGCCCAAGTCGCCGTCGTGCCGGGGTCCGCGTTCGCGGCGGGGGCGGGGGCGCCCGCGAACCGCCTGCGCCTGAGCTTCTCGAGCTGCGCCCCCGACGACATCCGGACCGCCGTCGAGCGCCTCGGACGGCTGCTGCATCGGAGACTGAAAAATGCCTGACCGCAAGATGCCCGACCGTTTCCCCATCCGCCGCATCGACCACCTCGAGCTCCACGTCGGGAACGCCCGGCAGGCGGCCGCATTCTACCGCCACGCGTTCGGCTTCCGCGTCGCCGCCTACCGCGGCCTCGAGACGGGATGCCGCGAGGCGACCTCGTACGTCCTCGAGTGCCGCGCGATCCGTTTCGTCCTCACGAGCGGGCTCGCCTCCGATCACCCCGCCGCCCGGTTCGCCCACGCGCACGGCGACGGGGTGGCGGTGCTCGCCCTCGAGGTGCCCGACGCCGGTCACGCCTTCGCCGAGGCGCGCCGGCGCGGCGCCGCCGCCGCGGCCGAGCCGGTGGAGGAGCGCGACGAGCACGGAGTCTTCCGGTCCGCCGCCATCCGCGCCTACGGCGACACCGTGATCCGTTTCGTCGAGCGGCGCGGCTACGACGGCGCCTTCGCCCCCGGGTTCGAGCCGCGGGGCGGCCCCGAGCCGGCGGGCGGGGACGTCGGGCTCGCCGCCGTCGACCACGTGGTGGCCAACGTCGAGCTCGGCGAGATGGACCGCTGGGTGAAGTTCTTCGCGGAGACGATGGGGTTCACCGAGCTGCTCCACTTCGACGACGAGGCCATCTCGACCGAGTACTCGGCCCTCATGTCGAAGGTCATGCAGGACGGCGCCGGGCGCATCAAGCTCCCGATCAACGAGCCCGCGGCGGGCCGCCGGAAGTCGCAGGTCGCCGAGTACCTCGACTACTTCGGCGGCCCCGGCGTCCAGCACATCGCGTTCGCGACCCGCGACATCGTCGAGACCGTCTCGCGGATGCGCGCGCGCGGCCTCGCGTTCCTGTCGGTGCCCGACGCCTACTACGACGACCTCGCGGCGCGCGTCCCCGCCGTCGCGCCGTACGTGGGCGAGCTCGCCCGCCTCGGCATCCTCGCCGACCGCGACGACGACGGGTACCTGCTGCAGGTCTTCACGGAGCCCGTCCAGGACCGGCCGACGCTGTTCTTCGAGGTCATCGAGCGGCGCGGCTCGAACGGCTTCGGGCAGGGCAACTTCAAGTCGCTCTTCGAGGCGATGGAGCGCGAGCAGGCGCGCCGGGGCAACCTCGTCGAGGCGGCGTCATGAGCGACACGTTCCGGCCGCTGCGGCTGACGGCCGCCGCAGCCGCGCTCGAGGGCGAGACCTGCGCCGGCAACTCGTCGCCGTCGCGGCGCGGCGAAGGGCGCGCCGAAGAGGGAGGCACACCATGATCGGCAGGGACTTCGACACGTTCAAGGGCACCGTCGAGCGCGAGCTCATGCGCCATTCCGTGGTGACGGACAACGCCTACACCGCGTGGTTCTCCGAGGGCCGCATGCCCCTCGACCACCTCCGGCACTTCACCGTCCAGTTCTCGGTGTTCTCCAACCAGTTCCTGCTCGCCGCCCTCAACCGCGTCATCAACGCCGACACGCTGGAGGCGGCGCGCGAGGGCAAGGAGATCCTGCTGAACGAGCTCGGCGTCATCTACGCCGTCGGCGGGCGCGCGCACGCCGTCGACGCCGTCGGCGAGCGCGCACGCGCCGGCGCGGGGCCGGCCGACGCCGACCGCGAGGGCGACCCTGCGCTGGTCTCGACCGCGGGCACCGTCGACGGCGGCACGTTCCGCTTCCGGGCCGCGCACTTCGAGTGGCTGCTGCGCTTCGGCGCCGCCCTCGGCCTCGGGTTCGCCGACCTGGGCAAGCGCCGCCACGGCGACCCCGGCACCCTGTTCTTCTGCGACGAGCTGTTCCGGCTCTACGGCAGCGACGACTACAACGAGGCGATGGGCGCCTCGTTCGCGGTCGAGAACTGGGCCGCGGCCGGGTTCTGGAAGGAGCTGATCCGGGGGCTCGAGCGCGTCAAGGCCGAGCAGGTGCCGGCCCTGCCCCTCGCGTTCTTCACCTGGCACGACAAGCTCGAGGACAACCACCGCGAGCACGTCTGGCACGAGGCGCGCGCGTGCTACGACTCGCCCCGCTTCGAGGACGAGGCGTTCATCGCCGCCGGCGTCACCATGCTCGACGCGGTGAGGGCGTTCTGGGACGGCCTGAACGACGCGCGGCCGCGGGACACGGGGACGGGCCTGCGGGCGACCGCGTAGCGTCCCGGGGAGGGGGACGGTCGAGCATGAAGGCAGACCGGTGATCTCGCAGGGCCCCGGGCAGGGGCGGTCGGCCAGGTGGACGCGGGGATCGGCTGGCCGGCGACCGCGTGATGGGCGGGAACGTGACGCCTGAGCTGCAGGGCCTGCAGACCCGCGCACGACGGACGCCTAAAGGCCCGGGGCGGGACGGCCGAAACCACACTGAACGGTTTCCCCATGTCCCTGCACCCGGCTCTCCCGCCCACCGGGCGCGAGCCGCGCCCGGCCGGCGCGGCGTCCATCGGCGAGCTGAACGAGCGGTCGCTGCACCGGGCCCTGAAGGCACGCTACGCCGCCAGCGGCGGCGCGACCGAGCAGGCCGTCGACGGCTTCGTCGCCGACGTGGTCGCCGGCGGCCGCATCGTCGAGGTCCACACCGGTGGCTTCCGGCCCCTGAAGCGCAAGCTGCCGCGGCTGCTCGAGCGGTATCCGGTCACGCTGGTGCACCCCGTCGCCCGCGACCGGTACATCGTCAAGGTGCCGGCCGATCCGACCGCGCCCGCGACCCGGCGCAAGTCGCCGAAGCACGGCTCGGTCTTCGAGGTCTTCACCGCGCTCGTCAGCATTCCCGCCCTGCTGGCGCATCCCAACCTGACGCTCGAGGTCGTGATGACGGTCGAGGACGAGGTCCGTGCGAAGAACGGGCGCGGCAGCTGGCGCCGCCGCGGTTGGGCCATCCTGGACCGCCGGCTCGTGGACGTCGTCGAGACCCACGCCATCGCGTCGATGGCCGACCTGTTCGCCCTGCTCGACGCCGATCTGCCCGAGCGGTTCACGACTCGGGACGCGGCGGCGGCCATGCGGTCGTCCCGCCGCCTCGGCCAGCTCGCCGCGTTCTGCTTCCGCGAGGGCGGCGTCAGCGAGGTCTGCGGCAAGAACGGCAACGCCCTCGTGTACCGGCGCGTCGGTTGAACCCGGCGTCGCCGCCCGGCCGTCCCGTCCCTGCGTTCGCGGGCGATGCCGCGGCCGGTCAGCGATGGCGATCGAGCCAGGCCCGCAGGCGCGTCGCCTCGTCGGCCGCCGCGGGGTCGCGTTCGACCTGGTAGAGCCGGGTCCGGACCACGAACAGGTCCCAATCGCCCGGCGGCGCGTCGCGCTCGACGAGCTCCCGCACCATGCGCGGGAAGAAGCTGCCCCAGTCGGGCCGGCGGCCGTCCACGTCGGTGAAGCCGTACTCCTTCGCCAGCCCCCAGCTCGAGAACAGCCCGCCGCTCTTGGCTGCCACGTCCGGGTCGGCGGCCAGCGCCGCCACCGCCCGCCCGACGTAGCACGGTGTCTCGGACTCGGCGAAGTAGGGGTCGTCCGCGATGGCGTCCCGCCAACTCGCCTCGGTCACCCCGCAGGCGTCGAGCACCGCCTCGGACCGCAGCATGCCCGGCGTGAGGGCCAGGGCCGTCACCCGGTGCGCGTGCAGGTCGGCCGCCATCGCGTACGCGAGCCGGATGACCGCGTTCTTCGCCACGTCGTAGAAGAGGTTGCCGCGATAGCCGAAAGTGTCGCCGTCGGTGACCTCGACGACGAGCCCGGCGTTGCGTTCGACCATCAGGGGGACGCCGTGCCGGCTCGTGACGATGTGGCTGTGGACCGCGCGCTCCAGCAGCTCGAGCCCCTGCGCGGTGGAGAGCTCCCAGAACGGCTTGACCCACTCGGTCAGCGCATCGCCGCCCCAGACGTCGTTGACCAGCACGTCGAGCCGGCCCTGTTCGGCGCGGACGCGGGCGAACAGCCGCTCGACCTCGGCCTCGACGGTGTGGTCGGTCCGGACGGCGATGCCGCGGCCCCCCGCCGCGGTCACCAGGTCCGCCGTCTCCTCGATGGTCTCGGGCCGCCCTGCGGTGGCGGGCCGCCCGCGCACGCTGCGGCCGGTGCAGTACACCGTGGCCCCGGCCGCGCCCAGCATCCGGGCGATGCCCCGCCCGGCGCCGCGGGTGGCGCCGGCGACGACGGCGACCTGGTTCAGGAGGGGCGGGTTGGGCATCGGGCTCCTTCGGGTTCGGCGCGTTTCAGCTCGACGATTCTATGGTGGAAGGCGCCTGCTCTCGTCGTGCTGGATGCGCCATCGACGCGAACGCCCTCGTCCGCGTATGGTTCCGGAGCGAACGAACCTGTTTTCAGTATTCTGGAACTGTCTTTCTTGGGGTCGAGACAGGTCGAGACAGGCGTTATCGGTCGTCACACCGGTTCCAAACGGCATCGGGCGCGGTGCAGGCCGTCGAGTTGCGCCGCGGGCCATGGGTCGCACCCGCTCATGCTACAGTATGCAGGTAAGTCAGAACAGTCGAGCGTCATGACCCGAGAAGAACGCCTGCGGCGGACTGTCGAACGAGGGAAGTATGTCCCGCTGTATCGAAGTCTTCTCGCGCGCGCCGGGGGCGAGTGGCGAGTCTCGTTCGCCGAACTCGAGGCGTTGCTCGGGTTCACGCTGCCGGAGTCGGCGCGCGTGCATCGACCGTGGTGGTCCAATCAACGGAACGGGGGGCACACGCTGGCGTGGCAAGTCGCCGGCTGGAAGACGCGCGCCGTGGACCTCGAGAAGGAGACGTTGGTGTTCGAACCTGCGGGCGCCCTGGACGATCCGTTTCCACCGGCCGGGACGCGAGCCCGCACGCGTGGCCCCGCCGTCGATCTCGACGCGGCGTTCCCGCCGTACGACCCTGGCCCGTGGCCGGCCGGCCTGTCGCTACGGCGCGAGGACCTCTACGACGACCGGGGTCGCTGAGCGTTGGATGTTCATCGACACCAACGTCCTGGTGCGCGCCCGTTTCGCCGTCGCGCCCGAACACGGCCTCGCGCGCGCCCGCCTTCGTGACGCCATCGAAGGCGCCGGGCGGACACGAATCAGCCGGCAGATCGTGCGCGAGTACCTGGCCGTCGTGACGCGGCCGCAGACCTGGTCGGCGCCCTTGGCCGCGTCGGAAGCTCTCAGGGACGTGGACTGGTTCCTGTCCACGTTCGATGTCCTCGAAGACGGCCCCGCCGTCACCCGCACGCTGACGGCCTTGTGTCGCGAGGTTCGGGTGGCCGGACGTCAGATCCACGATGCGAACATCGTCGCCACCATGCTCGCGCACGGCGAACGGCGTCTGCTGACGTTCGACGAGGGCGACCTTCGGCGATACGGCGACCGCATCGAGTTGATCGATCCCGCGGTGACGCCGGCGTGAACGCCGCTGGGCGTCAGGCACCGGAGGCGGTCGAGGCGGAAACCTCCGGGATCGAGCCGGCAACGGGCTCGACGTGCTGTGAGTTGATCGATCCCACGGTGACGCCGGCGTGAACGCCGCTGGGCGTCAGGCACCGGAGGCGGTCGAAGCGGAAACCTCCGGGACCGAGGGTTGCTCGGACTTCATCGTCGTGCGGCGTGCATCCGCCGCATCGGCGATACGCGGAAAATCACTCCGCCGGAAGAGGGGGATGTAGTTGTCGACTTCCCTGAGGATACGGGCCTTGCCGTCCTGTTCCTCTCGGTCGACGACGGCCATCACGCCGACGACCTCGCAGCCGGCCGCGCGCGCCTCCGCCACGGCCTTCAGCAGCGACCCCCCGCTCGTGACGACGTCATCGACGATGACGACCTTGGCGCCCGACTTCGGCGGGTTCTCGATGAGGCGCTTCGTGCCGTGGCTCTTCGGTTCCTTGCGGACGTAGAAGCCGTGGATGGGACGTTCGCGCATGTGCGACAGCACGACCATCGCGCTGACGATCGGATCTGCGCCGAGTGTCAGCCCGCCGACGGCCTCCGGGGGCTCGGGAAGCTCGTCCAGCGCGTCCAGGAAGGCCGTCCCGACCAGGTTGGCGCCGTCGGGGCTCAACGTCACCGGCTTGCAGTCGAAGTAGAAGCTCGACTTGGCGCCGGTGCTGAGCGTGACGTCGCGCTTCTGCGCCGCCCGGGTTTCCAGGAGATCTCGGAGCTTTCGGCGCGTTTCGGCTCGACTGTCGACCATGGCTCGATATCCGACAAGCGTTTCAGGTGCGCCAAATTATATACCTGTCCATCCCCGAGAGGCGTCGTTCACGACGGGAGGCATCGCGGCTCAGCGCCGGCCGGCATCGAGGTGGCGGAGAATGTCGGCGGCGGGCATGCGTGTGGGGTCGGTGTCCAGGCGCTCGCGCACCCGTGCGAGCCACTGACCTACCGAAGGCTTCGACTCTACCGAGGGCTTCGACGCCAAGCGTTCGAGTTCGCCGAGCAAGTACTCTTGCATCGACTTGTGGGTCAGGGCGGCGCGGGCGGCAAGCTCGTCGCGCACCGCTTCCGCGACGTTGCGCACCGTGATTCGGACGGTCATGCTGTCATTATGGTGCCGTTCGAGGCGGCGTGAGCACGGCGGACTGGTCTCACCCCTGAGGATCCGTAGGCTGCTTGCTGTCTGACGGCGGCGCGTGGCCGTCTCCCGGCGCCTCCTTCGCAATCATCACCTCGGTGGCCTTGATCAGCGCCGTCGCCTCGTCCCCGCGCTTCAACCCCAGCTCGTCGAGGGCGTCGCGGGTGATGACCGCGGTCAGCCGTTGGTCGCCGATGCGGAGGCGCACCTGGGCGACGAGGCCTTCCCGCCGCACCTCGTCGACGATGCCCTGCAGGCGGTTGCGGCCGCTGATGCGGACGAGGACGCCGCCGCCGGTGGCGCCGCCCCTGGCGCGGGTGGGCGGCCGGTCGGTGCGGGCGAGCAGGCGTTCGATCTCGGTCTCGGCGAGGCGGTGGTGTCCGCCGGCGGTGCGGGTGGTGCGGACCGTGCCGCGGTAGATCCAGTGCTTGAGCGTGGAGTAGCCGATGCCGAGGCGCTCCGCCGCCTGCCGCACCGTCAGGGTGGCCATGTCACTGTCGCTCCTGCGTGTCGGGATCTCGCTCGGTCCTGTATCAGCGTGTCCAATTCGCGCCGAATCGTTTGGCAAATCGAATTGAATCATACTATATTGAGCAGATGGACGGTGGGCCGATGTTCGGGCGTCGCGGGGGCGGCTTGCCCTCGCGGGACGTCGTGCGCTTACGAGACGGTGAACGCCCGCCGGGCGGTGTGCGCTTGCGGGACGACGCGTGCTCGCGCGGCGGTGGGCGCGCGCGGGGTGGTGTTGGCGTGCGGGGCGGCGTGCGCGCGCTCGGCGGTGGGCGGGAACCGGAGCCCGTAGCGGGCACCGGCCGGGGGCGGTGGTCGGCCTTGGGGATGGCGCGGGTCGCGGCGGTCGTCGCGTCTGCGGTCTTGGCGGCGTGCGGAGGGCCCAGGGCGTCGCCGACGGATCGGGTCCTGGTGTCGGCGGCGGTCAGCCTGGCGGAGCCGCTGGAGCAGGTGGCCGCCGACTTCGAGCAGGACACCGGCACGCCGGTCGAGCTGAACCTGGCCGGGTCCAGCACCCTGGCCGCGCAGATCCTGGCCGGGGCGCCGGTCGATGTATTCGTCAGCGCCGACGAGCGGCAACTCGACCGGGTGGCGGCGGAATCGCTGATCGACGCGCAGACCCGGGTGGTGCTGCTCTCGAACCGGCTCGCGGTGGTGGTGCCGGCGGGCGGGTCGGCGGCACCGGCCAGGGGAGCCGCGGCGGCGCCCGACCTTGCGGGCGCGGCCGCCCCGGAGTTTCAGCGCATCGCCATCGGGGACCTCGCGGACTTGCTCGCCCCGGGATTCCGCCGCATCGCCGTCGGAGACCCGGCCGGCGTGCCCGCCGGCGTCTACGCCCGCAGCTACCTGGCCTCGCTCGGCCTCTGGGACGCGCTGGCCCCCCGTCTGGTGCCGACCCGCAGCGTGCGAGCGGCGCTGGCCGTGGTCGAGGCGGGCGACGCCGACGCCGGCATCGTCTACCGCACCGATGCGCTGTCGTCCGACGAAGTCGCGATCGCGTTCGAGGTGCCCGGGGACGAGGGGCCGGCCATCGCCTATCCGGCTGCGGTTCTCGCCGACGCCCCGAACTGGGCGGGAGCGGAGCGTTTCCTCGACTACCTCCAGGGCGAAGCTGCCCGGGAGGTGTTCAGGCAGGCCGGCTTCACCGTGCCGAAGGGCCCGTCCGCCACAAGGGTTGCCGCGCCATGAACACGTCTCGCCGTCGGCCTGTTCATCACGGCCGCCGGGGTCGACGACACCGAGGCGGCCGGCTCGTGAACGACGTCGTTTCCGCAGCCCTGTTCACGACAGCCGGACGGGTGGTCATCGACGACGAGGCGACCAGCCCCATGGAAGAAGTCCTCTCCGTCGCCCTGTTCACGCCCGCCCGCCGGGTGGTCAGCGACGCCGAGGCGCCCGGCCCATGAACGACATCGTCTCCGTCGCCCCGTTCACGACCACCGGGCGGGCGCTCATCGACGACGAGGCGACCGGTCCATGAACGACGTCGTCTCCGTCGCCCTCTTCACCGTGGGCATGGCCGCCCTCGCCACCGCCGTCATGCTGCCCCCCGGCCTCGCCGTCGCGTGGGTGCTCGCCCGCCGCCGGTTCCCGGGGCGCGCGGTGCTCGAGACCCTGGTGTCGCTGCCCCTGGTGCTGCCGCCGGTGGCGACGGGGCTCATCCTCATCACCGTTCTGGGGCGGCGGGGACTGCTCGGGGGGCTCCTCGAGCGGATGGGCATCGAGGTGATGTTCACGTGGCGGGCGGTGGTGGTGGCGATGGCGGTGATGGGCCTGCCCCTGCTGGTGCGCTCGGCGCGGGCGGGGTTCGAGCAGGTGGACCGGCGCTACGAGCAGATCGCGGCGACCCTGGGGGCGCGGCCGGCGCGGGTCTTCTTCACGGTGAGCCTGCCCCTCGCCCGGCGCGGGGTGCTGGCGGGGGCGCTGCTGGGGTTCTCGCGGGCGCTCGGCGAGTTCGGCGCCACGATCATGGTGGCCGGCGCCCTGCCCGGCACGCGGACCATCGCCGTGGCCATCTACACCTATACCGAGACCGGCCAGGACGCCGCCGCCGCGGTGATGCTCGCAGTGTCGGCGGCCATCGCCTTCGGCGCTCTCCTGGCGTCGAACCGGCTGGTCTCGCATCGGGCCGCCTGACGCCTGTACCGCCATGACCGGAACGCCCGCCGACGCCGCCGACGCACGCCAGCCGACAGCGCGGCTCGCGCCCGAACCGCCCGAACCGCCGACGCCCGGCGGGCCGCGCGGCGCCGGTGCGGCCGGCGCCATTACCCTCGACTTCGCCCTGCGCCAGGGCGGCTTCGTGCTCGAGATGCGCGAGCGCATCGACGCGCGGGTCGTCGCCCTGTTCGGCCCGTCGGGGGCGGGCAAGACGACGGTGCTCGAGTCGATCGCGGGGCTGCGCCGGCCGCGGCGCGGGGTCATCCGCATCGGCGAGCGCACCCTCTTCGACGCCGAGGCCGGCGTCGACGTGCCCTGCCACCGGCGGCGCGTCGGCTACGTGCCCCAGGACCTCGCCCTCTTCCCCCACATGAACGTGCGCCGCAACATCCTCTACGGCGCGGAGTCGGGACCGGGCGGTGAAATCGAGCATGTTGTCGCCCTGCTGGAGCTCGGTCCCCTGCTCGACCGCGGCGTCGCCGGCCTGTCCGGCGGCGAGCGCCAGCGCGTCGCCCTCGCCCGCGCCCTCGCCGCGTCGCCGGCCCTGCTGCTCCTCGACGAGCCCCTCGCCGCCCTCGACGCCACCCTGCGCTCGCGCATCCTGCCCTACCTGGAGCGCATCCGGGACGACCTGGCCATCCCCATGCTCTACGTGTCCCACGCCGAGGCCGAGGTCCGCGCCCTCGCCGACTGGGTGGTGGTGCTCGACGCCGGCCGCGTCGCGCGTTCCGGGGCTGGGCTGTGACGGCCGGGTATGCCGAGGAGACGGCGTCGCGTTGGTTGAGGGCTCGCGGTTGCTGGCGGCGCTCCACCCGGGGACACCTCGTTCGTGGCAGGCGCTATGATCGGATCTGAATCAGGACCGATGACGAAGCCATCGCCGCCGCGCGTCGAGTCTCTGACGGTCAGGAACTACCGCGCCCTGCGCAGCGTCAGCCTGGAGCGCCTGACGCCGCTCACCGCACTGCTCGGCCCCAACGGCAGCGGGAAGTCCACCGTCTTCGATGTCTTCGCGTTCTTGTCGGAATGCCTGTCCGACGGCATCCGCAAGGCCTGGGACCGCCGCGGCCGCTTCCTGGAGCTGCGCAGCCGCGACAGCACGGGACCGATCGTCATCGAGCTGAAGTACCGCGAGCGCAGCGAGCCGCCGAAGTCGCCGCTCATCACCTACCACCTGGAGATCGACGAAGATCGGGGCCGGCCCGTCGTGTCCCACGAGTTCCTGCGCTGGACGCGGGGCGGCGGGGCCGGTCGGCCGTTCAGGTTCGTGGACTACCGGCGCGGCGACGGCGAAGTGGTCACCGGGGAGACTCCCGAGAAGGACGACAAGCGGTTTCCCCGCCGGCTGTCCGGTCCGGACGTGCTGGCCGTCAGCACGCTCGGCACCCTCGCGGAGAACCCGCGCGTGATCGCGCTGCGCACGTTCATCACGGACTGGCATCTCTCCTACCTCTCGGCCGACGACACCCGTGGCAACCCCGAGGCGGGAGCGGAGGAACGCCTGTCCCCTAACGGCGACAACCTCCCGAACGTCATCCAATACCTGCGCGAGCAGCATCCCGACCGCCTGGAGCAGATCTTCGCGGCCATGCGCCGGCGGGTCCCGCGGATCGAACGGGTCGAAGCCGAGACGCTTGCCGACAGCCGCCTGCTGCTGCGGATCAAGGACGCGCCCTTTGCGAAGCCGGTGCTGTCCCGCTTCGCCTCCGACGGCACTCTCAAGCTGCTGGCCTACATGACGATCCTCCACGACCCCGCGCCACCCGGGCTGATCGGCATCGAAGAGCCCGAGAACTTCCTGCACCCGCGCCTGCTGCCCGAGCTCGCCGAAGAGTGTCTGCAGGCGGCGGAGCGCGGACAGCTCATCGTCACCACGCACTCGCCGTACTTCATCGACGGATTGCGGTCCGAGGAGGTACGCGTGCTTTCCCGCGGTCACGACGGCTACACCCAGGCCCATCGCGTCTCGAAGATGCCGGGCATCAAGGCGTTCATGGACGAAGGCGCCAAGCTCGGCGAGCTCTGGATGGAGGGGCACTTCGAGCATGGCGACCCGCTGGCCGAGTCGGACTGATGCCCCGTCTCGAGGTGCTGGTCGAAGAGCCGTCGGCCGAGGCGGCGCTACGCCATCTGCTGCCGAAGCTGGTGCCCCTTGCGGTGCGCTGGAAGATCGTGAACTTCCGAAGCAAGTCGAGGCTGCTGAAGGAGCTCGCGGCGCGCCTTCGTGCCTACCGGGTCCGCGTGGAGCGAGGCGAGGACGTCCGGATCCTCGTTCTGGTCGATCGCGATGATGACGACTGCCTCGAGCTGAAGCGCGGGCTGAACACCGCTGCGGCGCAGGCACGACTGTCGTCGCGGTCACGCCCGGACCCGGACGGAGGGTTCCGCGTCGTCAACCGCGTCGTCGTGGAAGAGCTGGAGTCGTGGTTCCTCGGCGACCCGGCGGCGCTTCGGGCGGCATTCCCCAGCCTGCCGGCCGCCAAACCGGCCTCTGGCCCGTTCCGCAGCCCGGACAGGGGCGATTGGAAGACGCTCCACCGGTATCTGAGAAAGCACGGCATCTACCGAAAGCACTATCCCAAGATCGACGCGGCGCGGAGAATCGCCCCGAGAATGGACGTGGACGCGAATCGCTCGCCGAGCTTCCACCAGTTCCGCGCCGGCCTCGCGGGGCTGGTGTAGTGGAGGCGGCGGCACCGCGGGCTTTGACTTCGATAGAGATCCGCGGTAGCGTCGAGTCGACGCCATGATCCACCTGCAGAGGTCCGTCGCGTGGCTGTGCATCGGCCTCGTGGTGTTCGTGGCGGTCACGTCCACGGCCGCGGGCGAGATCGCCGCGTTGCTCGCGCCGCTGTGGCTCCTGTGCGTGGATCTCGCCGCGCGTCTGCGGCGGCGTGGCGCCGCGCGCCGCGACGAACGTCTCCTCTCGCTCCTCGCACTCGTTCCCTCCCGCGCGCCTCCCGCGCGATTCGCCCTCGTGCAGTCGCCGTCGTCCTGACGGCCGGCGAGCCCGTCCCGCCCCGTGGCGGCGGCTCGTCGCGTTTACGGGTGAATCCGCAGGAGGTCTCCATGTCCGCATCGCCTCGTGTCGGCCCCCGCGTGCGCAACCGCGTGGGATGGCGCCACCGGGTCGCGCGCCTCGGGGGCTCGCCGGTCCATCTCGACCTGCGCGCGTTCGACGCGCCGCTCGAAGAGATCGCCCGCCTCGGGAACGACGTTGCCGGCCTGTCCGACGAGCAGATCGCGCATCGGGCGGCCGAGCTGCGCGCCTGCGCCCGCGACGGCGGTGACCTGAACGAGTTGCAGGCCCCGCTCTTCGCGCTGGTGCGCGAGGCCGCCGCCCGCACCGTCGGCCTGCGGCACTTCGACGTGCAGGTGGTCGCGGCGCTCGCCCTCGCGCGGGGCCGGGTGGTGGAGATGCAGACGGGCGAGGGCAAGACCCTGGCCGCGGTCATGCCCGCGGCCCTCCACGCGCTGTCGGGCCGGGGCGTCCACGTCCTGACGTTCAACGACTATCTCGCCCGGCGCGACGCCGAGTGGATGGGGCCGGTCTACCGCATGCTCGGCCTCTCGGTGGACGCCGTCGAGCAGGGCATGGCCCCGGCCGACCGGCGGCGCGCCTATCGCGCCGACGTCACCTACGTCACCGCCAAGGAGGCGGGCTTCGACCATCTGCGCGACCTGCGCGCGACCGATGCCGGCGACGTGGTGCACCGGCCCTTCCACATGGCCCTGGTCGACGAGGCCGACTCCCTGCTCGTCGACGAGGCGCGGGTGCCGATGGTCATCGCGGGCCGGGCCGGGCCGCGCGAGTCGCGGGCGAGGCGGCTGGCGGAGGTGGCGTCGGGGCTCGCGCCGGGCATGGACTTCGACACCGACGAGTACGGCCGCAGCGTCGAGCTGACCGAGGCGGGGCTCGCCCGGGTCGAGCGCGAGCTGGACGTGCCCAGCCTGCACGACGACGCGCACTACCCGCTGCTGACCGAGATCAACTGCGCGCTGCACGCCCGGGTCCTGCTGCGGCGCGACGTCGACTACCTCGTGCGCGACGGGCGCATCGGGATGATCGACGAGTTCACCGGCCGCGTCGTCCCCGACCGCCACTGGCCGGACGGGCTGCAGGCGGCCCTCGAGGCGAAAGAGGGCATGGAGCCCGACGCGGACGGGGAGATCCTGGGCTCGATGTCGCTGTGGCACTACCTGCGGGGCTACCCGTTCCTCTGCGGCATGACGGGGACCGCGCAGGACGCCGCGGCCGAGCTCGAGGAGCTGTACGAGCTGGAGACGGTCGTGGTGCCTACGCACCGCCCCATGATCCGCGTCGACCGGCCCGACGTCGTCTTCACGCACCGCGAGGCGAAGGAGCGGGCGGTCGTCGACGAGATCCGCCGGGTTCACGCCCAGGGGCGGCCGGTGCTCGTCGGCACCCTCACCGTGGCCGAGTCCGAGCGCCTGGCGGGCCGGCTGCGCGCGGAGGCCGTGGCGTGCGAGGTGCTGAACGCGAAGAACGACGCCGCCGAGGCCCGCCTCGTGGCGCGGGCGGGGCGGCCGGGCGCGGTCACCATCTCGACCAACATGGCGGGCCGGGGCACCGACATCCGGCTCGGGGGCGCGGACGAGGCGGAGCGCGAGCGGGTGGTCGCGCTCGGCGGGCTGTACGTCATCGGCACCAACCGGCACGAGAGCAGGCGCATCGATCTGCAGCTCCGCGGCCGGGCCGGCCGGCAGGGCGACCCGGGGGAGTCGCGCTTCTTCGTGAGCCTCGAGGACGATCTGCTCGTGCGCTACGGCATCCGCAACCTCATCCCGCCGCGGTTCATGCCGCCCCGCCAGGACGGGCCGATACAACACCCGGTCATCCGTCGCGAGATAGCCCGCGCGCAACGGATCGTCGAAGGTCAGAACCACGAGATCCGGCGCACCCTCTCGCGGTACAGCGAGATCGTCGAGCAGCAGCGCCGGCGCCTCATGGACCGCCGGCAGGCGCTGCTGCACGGCCCGGCCGCCCCCGACGTCTGGCGCGACGTGCCCGGTCGGTACGACGCCCTGGTCGAGGCGTGCGGCGCCGAGGCGGTGCGCCGGGCCGAGGTCGCGGTGACCCTGCACCACCTCGATCGGGCTTGGGCCGAGCATCTCGCCCGCTGCGCGGACCTGCGTGAGGGCATCCACCTCGTCCAGCTCGGCCAGCAGGACCCGCTGAAACGCTTCACGGACGAGGTGGTCGACCTCTACGAGCGCATGGAGGTGGAGATGGACGACGCGGTGCGCGGCGAGCTGGACGCCGTGCGCGTGGACGGCGGCCGCGTCGACCTCGGGGGGGTGGGCATCAAGGGCCCGGCGTCGACCTGGACCTACGTGGTGAGCGACAACCCGTTCCGCGACCAGATCGGCCGGCTCCTCACGGGGCCGGGACGGACGAGCGTCGCGATCTTCGCGGCGATGTGGCTGATGCCGCTGTTGATCGCGTGGGGCCTCGTCGACCGCTACCTGCGGAAGCGGCCGCGCCGCCGGGCCGACCCTTATCGCTGAGGTCGAGCCCGTCAGGAGCCCGTGGCGCCACCACGCGTCGCACGGAGACCGCCGAGGTACCCGATGCATCGCCGGTCGAATGCCGTGAGGTCCCTTCACCGCCGCTGACGGGCTGCTGCCAGGAACCGCAACCACACTCGCGGGGCGCGGACGCGCCGTCCGCCCCCGGCCTAACCGCCTCGACGAGCTCGGAAGCGGGCCGCCGCCGGGGCTCGCCGCGGGCCGAAGGAAGACAGGGCGGCGCGGCGGCGAGGGGATCGAGGTCGAGGACGACGAGGTCGACGGTCTTTGGCCGCCGACATTCGCGAGCGCCTACAATTCCGTTATGGGTGCCGTTACGTAACGTCGTACAATAGCCCCGCGGGCATGACCAACGCCGAGCGCCAGCGCCGGTACCGGGAGCGGCGCGCCGCTGGCGAGCCAGTCCGGACGGTCGTGCAGCCGAAGGACCGCCGACCACGGCCGAAGCCGTGGGCCGACGCCGTCGACCAACTCCGCACCCTCCAGGCCGATTACGAGGCTTGGCGCGACCAGCTCCCCGAGTCCCTGGCCGACTCCCGGACCGGAGACGGAACGAACGCGTGCTAAATCACATCGTACCGCGCAAGCTGCTCCAGGGATTCGAGGACCAACCCGAAAGCGGAACCGTGTGGCGGTTCGACAAGCAGACAACCGGATGGAGCAGCGAACCGCTGCCGATCAGGGTGCTCGGAGCCGAGAACGACTACTACACCGACGACGATGAAAGAGCCCTCGCGGTCGAGGTCGAGGGCCCCGCGAACCGGTACATCGAAGAGATACGGCAGGGAAGCCCGGTACGAGCAGAAGCAGTAGGCCCGCTCACGGACTACATGCTGTGCCAAATCTCAAGAGGCGAAAAGCCAAGCGGACGGTCAACGAGCTTCGGCCGAGAGAACTTGAGAGACTCAAAAGGGAGTTCGAGGCGCACCCGGAAGCGCCCAGCAACCCAGTACGGATCAACAACATCAACAAGTTGCTCAACGAGTGGAAAAACGGCATGCCGCCAGAGTTCGAGCACCGACTGAACGACCCTCTGAGGCGGAAACGCGACCGCGACCTCGTCGTGAAATGCACCTGAAGGTGCTACAGAGCCCCGGACAGGACATCATCACAAGCGACAACCCCACAATCTACACTGACGCGATCGGCCTAACACGCCCTGAATCGCTGATCATTCTGCCGCTCGCGCCGGGCGTGGCTCTCCAGTGGAGTTGGACGGGACACCCCGGAAGCAGCGGTCGGGTGCATCACATGGCTCCCGCACGGGCCCGGAGCATCAACAGAGCAACCGTCCAGTGGGCGGAACGTTTCATCTTCGCGAGACGACCAGAGGCGTACGTCCGGGAGCGGCACGCCAAGAACGCCGCTCACGACGCTGCAACAGGCCGATCGGGCCGCTACACGAGAACGACCGCGATTCCCTCGACGCCCCCGGCAGCGCGGACGTGGGCAGGCAAACCACCACGGCACCGAAGCGGTTAGCGGATGGCCAGAACTGGGCCTTCGGGATGGCGCGGCGCGAGCGTTCGGTTTCTGCAGTCGGCGATAAGGTCGAGCATTTCGAGTACGACCTGTCCGATCAGGACCTCGCTCCCGGCCGGCCCCACGATGGCCTCGGTTCGCGTGGCGAGGTTTCCGATCTCGATCGTGACGTCTGTCACGGGCCGTTCTTCGCGGCGTTCGTCCGCGTACACGACGGTTCTCGTTCCCCAGTGTCGGAGCCCCAGCTCCGTCGCGATCTCCTCGGGGATTACGAGACTCACCGCCCCGGTGTCGACCACCCCTTCGACCGTCGTTCGGCGGACGTCTGCCTCGACGCGCAGTCCGAGGTATACCGCTCCACGGTCGTCCCTGTTCTCCAGCGTCACGCTGGCTCGAATCTCTCCCATCGTTCTCCGATTCTGACGCACCCGGACCTGGAGGTCCACTCAGATCACGATCTTCTCCGTGATCGTCACCGTGTCAGGGTTCCGGTTCGTAGAGCTTGGCGGGTTGTACGGACCCGCCGCCCCGGCGGCGCCACGAGGAGCGCGCCGGCTGGCGCGCCGCCATGCCGCCTTCGAACGCCGGCGAGACGCGCTGGACACCACGGCCGTGTCCCCTGGCGATCACCGACGAGGTGACGACCGACACGCTGGACACCGGTGACGTGCGGCGCGGAAGTCCGGCGGCGGCCAGCGGCGAGGGTGGGCGTCCTCGAGCGGTGCGATACGCCCGATACCTCGCTGCCAGCGTCGGCCATTTTCGGTCGAGCTTTGCCGCGGGTTCTCGAGCCGGAGCAGTGCAGGTCGGCCCGGAGCCGAACGTCCTCCCACCGGCGTCGGCCGTCCCGTGTGGTTCCGCTACCACGAGCCCCGCCGCTACTACACTGGAAACGCGGGAACCCGCCAGCCGTTCCGCCGGCGGTAGGGGCGGACTCACGGACCGGCCCGGCGCCGGCAACCCAGCCCCGCCGGCCGCTTGGGAATGGAACGCTACGTCAGTGTGACGCCGCGCCGTTAGGCCGGGCGGGTGACGTCGGTGCCCGCACGTCGGTTGAGTTTCGTGTACAGCTTCACGGACAGCTCGACAGGAGCCAGCCGTATCGCCACTTCGCGGAGGCGGCAGGCGATGGGGTTCGTGGTTCGCATGACTCTCGCCGTCCGGCGGCCCTGAGCCACGAGGGCTGCAGTCTTGGGGCGCCGCTCGCGTTCGTACGTCTGCAGGGCCCCCGCCACGTTCGCGCCGTCGCGGAGGAGCTGCCCGAGGGCGACGGCGTCGACAATCGCCTGGGCCGCGCCCTGTCCGGTGTGCGGCAGCAGCGGATGCGCGGCGTCCCCGAGCAGCGTCACGACGCCCTCGCCCCAGCGCGGCAGCGGGTCGCGGTCGACCAGCTCGTCGCAGCGCAGCTCTTCGGTGTTGGACGTGACGGCGCGAAAGGTCGGGTCGAGGTGCGGCGACATGTGCGCCAGGATGGCCGCGGGGTCGCGCGTGTCGGACGGGACGAGCTCGCGGGCGAGCGACAGAAACCAGTAGATGCCGGTGTCGCTGGCCCGGACGAGGACCGACTCCAGGCCCGGGCCGAGGTACATGATGCCGGACAAGTCACCGAGATGATGCGCGGCGCTCGACGCCCCCCGCACCGCGATGATCCCGCACGGCCGCGGAGGCGGTTCCGACGGATGGAGGGCGCGGCGAATGACGGACCCTGTGCCGTCCGCCCCGATCAGCAGGTCGCCCTCGGCGGTGTGGCCGGATGTGGTTCGGACTGCAACCCGGTCGCCGTCCGCCGTGAACCCGGTGACTTCGCTCCCGAACGCGATCGCGTCGGGGCCGGTGGCCTCGAGCAGCGCGCCGTGGAGCGCCGGGCGCAACGCCACGACCATCGGACCGCCGAGCACCTCGTCGGCCGCCGGCAACTCGAGGCGCTTCAGAACCGTGCCGTCCATGCGGCGAAGCTCGCCCCGCGTCGGGGCGAAGCCGCGGGCCAGAACGACGTCCGCGACGCCCAACCGCCGGAGCGCGGCGATCGCGTTCGGCGCGACACCCAGCCCGAAGCCGAGCTCGCGCGCCGCTGCCGCGCGCTCGAACAGCCGAACGTTCCAGCCGGCCTGCCGCAGCGCGACCGCGGCCGACAGTCCGCCGATGCCGGCGCCGGCGATCAGAGCGGTGCGCTTCATTGCAGGTACATCCGGGAGCTGCCGCGGCGGGTTGCTCAGCCGCGATAGCGGCGCGACCCGCCGTCGCGGTGCCAGAGCCGCAGCATCAGGCGCCTGCTCGCCGGATCGTCGACGTAGGCGGTGCGCCCGTGGCCGCACCAGCGGTTGTTGACGAAGTGCAGCTCGCCCGGGCGGAGGGTGAACTCGCAGCACAGGTCCGGGTCCTGCACCACGCGGGTCATCGTCTCGAACGCGGCCCGGGTCAGCTCGTCCATCTCGACCCCCGCGGTCTCGTAGCCGGCGGGGATGGTGAAGTGGGTGTACCGGCAGCGCAGGCCGGGCCGGAGCTCGAAGACGGGGAAGAACACCGTCTGCGGCTCGTCGGGCCAGAAGTCGCCCTGCCTATCCTGGTGGAAGGGGAGATAGAGACGTTCGAGCAGCCGCGGGTGCTCCGCGAGCAGGGCGTTGTGGACCGAGCAGAAGCTGACGAAGCGGCTCGCCCCGCCCTCCCGGGCGGCGCGGAGGCAGAGCAGGCTCACGTCGTCGGGCGGCGCGTGGTTGAAGGAGTTGTCGACGTGCGGGGGCTGCGCGACGTTGGTGCGGAACCCGCGGACGCCGATCCGCTTCTTGACGCCGGTGTCGGTGACCTCCACCAGGATCTCGCCGTCGCGGCTCTGGACCACGGGACGGCCTACCATCGCCGCGAGCAGCCAGAACACGGCCTCGATCTGCGGCCGACCGGAAAGGTCCTCGATCGGGATCCGGTCCACCACCGCCACCCCGGGGCCCTCGTCCAGACGCCGGCGCACCTCCCCCAGCAGGCCGCGGCAGGCGTCGAGCTCGTAGTCCGCGGGGTCGAGCAGCCACGTCGGCACCGGGTCGCGCTCGAGCGCTCGCGCGAGCCGCTCGATCTCGTCGAGGCAGCTCGACGGCAGCGCGATACGCCAGTCGCTCTCGCAAATCGTGCTCCGGGTCCAGGCGCGCGGGCCGGTGATCGGCTCGCGGATCATGGGCGGCGCCGGATTGCGGGCTGCGCCGGGAGCTGTGGGGTGGTCATCAACTCGCATCGAGCCCGCCGATCAGCGCGCGCGGGAGTGTTCGCGGAAGAACGCGGCGATGCGCTCGCTCGTCCCGCGCGGGTAGATGTGGGCGCCGCCATGGATCCAGGTCATGACCGGCGCCGCCGTGCCGGCTCCGTGCACCGTGCAGCCGGCCCCACAGCCGGTCGCCGCATCGACGCCGTTCACGTCGATGGCCACGGCTATCGCGGCTTCCTGATCGGAGAAGCGGACCACCCGGTCGCTCTCCCCGGCCACGTGGAAGACGGGACGGGGCACGGTGGGCCGCACGGAAGGACGCAGCCGGGCCGCCACCGGGGCGTAGGCGGCGAACACGCCGGGGCGCTCGGCCCACAGGAGGTAGGCGAACATCCCGCCGTTCGAGTAGCCCGTCGCGTAGATGCGGTCGTCGTCGACGTTGTACGTCTCGCGCAGCGACGCCAGGGCTGCGTCGACGAGCTGGAGGTCGCGGTTGCCGCCTCCGGGCTCCACCTGCCAGCCGGGGAGGCCGCGGCGCGTCGGGAGTCCCTGGAAGTACACGACGATGGCGTCGGGCCACGCCACGTGCAGGTTCGTATACTGGAAGTTCTGCGCGTTGTCGCCGAACCCGTGGAACGACAGGATCAGCGGAGACGCTTCCGCTCCCGCCGACGCGGGGGCGTGGACGAGGGCTTGGCGCGTCTCGCCGTCGACTTGCCAGCTCATGACCTGCGCGGCGGCGTCGCCGACGCCGGGAATCAGCAACAGGCTTACCAGAGCCGCGTGCGTCAGGCGCATTCTCATCGATGCCTCCACGTTCGTTGACGAGGGTGTCCGCCCGCCGTGCCCGCCGTCGCGGCGGGGCCTTTCGCCACGCCCTCCTACACCCCGATGCCGAGCACGCTGAACAGCAGCCACGACACGAGGCCCCCCACGACGGTCATCGACAGGCCCCACGCCATCAGCTTGTTGAACAGGTCGCGGGTGTCGACGCTGGGGTGGGCGGCGGCCATGCACAGGGCGCCGAGGGTCGACAGCGGCGAGACGTCGACGAGGTGCCCGCCGACGTTCATCGCCGAGGCGAGGGCGATCGGCTCCACCGACAGCCGCTCCCCGAGCTCGGCCACGGTGGGGAGGAACGCGGGGAGCACGACGCCCGAAGTGCTGCTGTAGAGCGAGATGAACCCGGTCGACGCGGCCATGATGAACGTGGGGGCGATGGCCGCGGGGCGCTCGATGAGGTCGGTGAAGAGGTCCAACCCGCCGGTCGCGCCGAGCACCTCGATGAGCACGGTGACCCCGCACACCATCATGATGACCCGCCACGGCATGATCTTCACCGCCTCGAGCTCGTCGCCGGCCTTGAGCAGGCTCAGCAGCACCGCGCCCGCGAACGCCCCGAGGCCGACGTCGACGTCGAGGAAGATGACGCTGACGATGAGCGTCGCGATCACGGCCAGGGTGACGAGATGCGTGCGCGAGAACGTGACGGCGCCGGCGTCGTCGACGCCCTCGGTCCCGTCGCTCGACGGCACGTCCAGCGCCCCCGCGTGGTAGCGCCCGAGCAGCTTCAGGCCGCCGAACGCGAAGTACGCGGTGAACACCACCACGGTGTGCGCCATCATGTTGTTCAGGTAGTTGTAGAGCTCGTAGCCCTCCATCCCGAACTGCTCCATCACCCCGTTGACGATGACCCCGGTGGGGGCGATGGGGGAGAGCGACCCCGCGTTGGCCCCCATGCCGACCATGATCGCCATGAGGAACGCCGGCACCCCCACCTGCCCCGCCACCGCCATCGCCATGGGGGCGATGATGGCGGTCGAGGCGATGTTGCCGGGCCCGATCGACGCCAGGAGGAACGCGAGCAGGAAGAACATCATCGGCATGACGCCGACGTTGCCGCGGGCGTAGCTGACGGCCCGGTGGGCGACCCGGTCGAGGGTGCCGTTGAGCTGGGCGAGCGAGAACAGCAGGGTGACGCCGGCCAGGGTCAGGAAGAGCCGGGCCGGGAAGCCCGCCATCACCTCGCGCGCGCTCATGCCGGCCGCGTAGACTCCCACGAGCCAGGCGAGCGAGATGGCCAGGAAGCCGACGTGCAGCCGGATCGTGCAGCTGACGACGATGGCCACCGCGAGGGCGCCGAGAGAGATGGCCGCGACCGGGTCTACCGAGCTGAACAGGTCCATGGCGGGCCATCATATCGCGGATGCCGGAGCGCCCCGGGTTGACCCCGCGCCTCCGCCGCGCCATTCTCTGACGGCCGGCTCATGTTCTTTCATCTCGCCCATCACGGAGACGCCCTCGGGCCCGAGGTCGACCCCCAGCGGCCCCTGTCTTCCCGCGGGCGCGGGCAGGCCGACGCGCTGGCCGCCCAGGCGGCGGCGCGGGGGGTGCGGCCCGCCGTCATCTGGCACAGCGGCAAGCTGCGGGCCCGGCAGACGGCCGAGGCGTACTGGCGCGCCTGCAACCCCCTGGCCGACTTCACGGCCACCCGGTGGGCGCAGCCCGGCGACCCCCCGCGGCTCGCCGACCTGCTCGAGGTCGAGACGCGCGACGTGATGCTGGTGGGCCACATGCCGCACGTCGACCGGCTGCTGCGCCGGCTGCTGGGCGAGGACGAGGGCCTCTCGCCGTTCCCCGTGAACGGGCTGGTGGCGTTGGAGCGGGTGGACGAGGCGTGGGTCGAGCGCTGGCGTCTCGCCGCGCCGCGGGCGTGAGTCGGTTCGCCACCGTGGCGTTCGAGGTTCGGCGGCGGGCGACCGCCGTCGTATCGCTGTTCCGCCGGCGCGAGCGGTACGGGGGCGGTGCGCCTGGCCCGTCAGGCCGGCCGCGGGCCCTGATGAAGCCGGTCGAGGTGCTCCTGCAAGAGCTCCCACGCCCGCCGGACATGGCGCTCCTCGGTGCGGATGTGCCCGACGGCGAGCCGCAGGGCGAAACGGCCGTCGAGCCGGGTGTGCGACAGGAACACCTCGCCGGTGGCGTTCACGGCGTCGAGCAGCCGCGCGTTCAGGTCGTCGAGGTCGCCGGCGGGCTCGGCCGGGTGCGCGCGGAAGCACACCACCGAGAACGGGGCGGGGGCGAGGCGCTCGAAGCGGCCGTCGGCGTCGACCCAGTCCGCGAAGAGCCGGGCGAGCCGCATGTGCTCGGCGAGGCGGTGGCGGATGCCGTCGGCGCCGAAGTAGCGCAGCACCATCCACAGCTTCAGGGCGCGGAACCGGCGCCCGAGCTGCACCCCGGTGTCCATGAGGTTGCGCACCGCCCCCGGCTCGCGGCCCTGCAGGTAGTCGGGGGTCAGGGCGAAGGCTTCCTCCAGCCGGTCCATGCGGCGGCAGTAGAGGGCGCTCAGGTCGAAGGGGATGAACAGCCACTTGTGGGGGTTGACGACCAGCGAGTCGGCGCGGTCGCACCCCGCCAGCGTCTCCTCGTGGCCCGGCACCATCGCCGCGGCCCCCGCGTAGGCGGCGTCGACGTGCAGCCACAGCCCCTCGCCGTCGCAGACGTCGGCGATGGCCGGCACCGGGTCGACGCTGGTGACCGCGGTGGTGCCGACGGTCGCCACCACCGCCAGCGGCGTCATCCCGTTCCGCCGGTCCTCGGCGACGGCGGCGGCGAGGGCGTCGGGGCGCAGGCGGAAGCGCTCGTCGGTGGCGATGCGCCGCAGCCCGTGGTGGCCCAGCCCCAGCGTCATCACCGCCTTGTCGACCGACGAGTGGGCGTGCTCGGAGCAGTAGATGCGCGGCGCCGGGAGGTCGGGGCGGCCGGCGAGGCCGCGCTCGCGCACCTCGGGCACTGCCTGCCGGGCCGCGGCGAGCGCATGCAGGGTCGAGATCGAGGCGGTGTCGTAGATGACCCCCTCGAAGCCGTCGGGCAGCCCGAGCAGGCGCCGCAGCCAGCCGAGGGCCGTCTCCTCGAGCTCGGTCACCGCCGGCGAGGTGCGCCACAGCATGCCCTGGGCGTTGAACCCGGCGCTCAGGAAGTCGGCGAGGATGCCGGGGCCGCTGGCGCTGATCGCGAAGTAGGCGAAGAACCCGGGGTGGTTCCAGTGGGTCAGGCCGGGGACGATGATGCGCTCGACGTCGTCGCGGATGGCGCTCCACGGCTCGCCGGCGTCGGGCGCGGCCGGGGGCAGGGCGTCGCGGACCTCGCCCGGCTTCACCCGCGACAGCACCGGGTAGCGCTCGGCCTCCTCGAGATAGCGGGCGATCCAGTCGACCAGCTCGTGCCCGGCCCGCCGGAACGCCGCCGCGTCCATGTCGCCGAGGTGGGGCGGTGACGGGGGAGGCGGCTGACCGCCGGGGGGGTGCTGGGACATCGGCCCTTGGTGTGCGCGGACGGAAAATTGTAGCATCAGGTTCCGGAGGCGCCGGGGCGGGGACCGGGGGCAACGGACGCCCCGGGTCGGCGACCGTGTCCCGGCCATGTCGGCGCACGCCAGGAGCCCGCGCCGGAAACCCTCGCTTGCACCGCGCCCGAGGGGCGCCGGCGGGGCGGCGAGGCGCGGGGATGCATCGCCGGTCGAATGCGGCGGGGACTTTCAGCGGGCTCCCAGGGGCGGGCGCACGGAGGAATCTGGTGGCAGAAGCAGCAGTAGTGCATACGAGCCGGCTGCGCATCGAGCGCATCGGCGGGCCGTTGCGGCACGCGTATCTGGAGGGTTTCGACGAGCCGATCCGGTTCGGCGTCCACGGGGGCATCAAGGCGTTCTACGGCGTCGAGCCGCCGGAAGACGTGCCGGCCACCCTCGACTACATGGTCGGCGCGGTCGGCGGTTGACTGCTCGGCACCCTTGCACGCGCACTGGAGGTGCGCGACATCCCGGCGCCGACGGAGAAGCTGCAGGCCAGCGTCGAGGGCGACATCCAGGCCATCGACAACGTGCTGCGAATCACGACGATCCGCGTGCGGTACCGCATCCGCATCCCGGCCGGAACCCGGGAACGGGCCCAGCGGGCGGTCGACACGCATGCGACCAAGTGCCCCGCCGCCAACAGCGTGCGCGGGTGCATCGACCTCGACATCGACGCCGACATCACGGAGGAGTAGGCCCCGCGGGTCGGCTTCGCGACAAGTCCGGCGGGGCCGCGATCTGCGTCTTGCCCGGCAGCTCGGCGAGTGCCGTTCGAACAGCGTGATGCCTGCGGCGGAATCGATCGCCTGGCTCGATTGGGGGCCCGACGCCTTCGCCCGCGCGGCGGCAGAGCAGAAGCCGATTCTGCTGTTCATCGGCACCGCCTGGTGCCGGTGGACGGCGGAGATGGACCGGTTCAGCTACCGGGATCCGCGCGTCGTACACCTGGTGGCCGACCGGTTCCTGCCGGTGCGGGTCGACGCCGAGCGCCGGCCCGACGTCAGCGCGCGGTATACCCTCGACGGCTGGCCGACCACCGCCTTTCTCTCTCCCGCCGGTGACCTCCTGGGGGGCGGTACGTATCTCGACGCGGACGCCCTGGCCACGGTGCTGGCGGACGTATCCGAGGCGTTCGCCGGCCGGCGCACCGACATCGCGGCCCGCGCCGCCGCGGCCCGGGACGCGGCGTCGATCGGCGGGAAGGCGGGTCGGACGGTCGGCGGCGCGGGCACGGGGACGGGCCGCGCCACGGGCGGGGCCGTCCCGGCCGTCGCCGGGCTTGACGACGGCGCCGGGCTTGACGACGGCGCCGGGCGGTGGCTCCGCGGTCTGCTGCTGGTGCGCTTCGACGGGACCTCGGCCGGCTTCGGCGACGGCCCGAGGCGGGTCGATGCCGACGCCCTCGCGGCGGCCCTCCGTCTGTGCCGCGAGACCCCCGACCCCGACCTCGCCCGGGTCGTCACCCGCACCCTCGACGCGATGGCCGGCGGCGGCCTGTGGGACCCCGTCGACGGCGGCTTCTTCCGTTGCTGCGCGGGGCGCGACTGGTCGGACCCGGCGCCCGAGAAGCTGCTCGCGCCGAACGCGCGCCTCCTCGATCTCTACCTGACCGCGTCCACCCTCTTCGGGCGCGAGGACTACGCCGACCGCGCTCGCGCCATCATCCGCTTCGTGCACGGGACGCTGGCCGATCCCGACGGCGGGTTCTTCGCCAGCCAGCGCGGGGCGCCCGACCCGGATCGGCCCGGGCGTTCTCCGGTGGCCGGCGCGGGGGCCGTCGACCGGACCGTCTACACCGACGCCACCGCGGTCATGGCCTCCGCCTACGTGCGCGCCGCGTCGGTGCTCGACGACGACTCGCTGCTCCAGTTCGCGGCCGAGTCCGTCGACCGGGTGGTCGCGGCCACCTACGAGCGCGGCGCCGGCGTCGGGCACACGGCGACCGGCGACGCGAGCCCGCGCGGCCTCCTCGCCGACCAGGTGCTCGCCAGCGCGGCCCTTCTCGATCTCTACGAGGCGACCGGCCAGCCTGTCTATCTCGACATGCCCGGCGAGCTGATGGCCTACTGCCGCAACGCCCTGTGGAACGAGGCCGGCGGCTTCGCCGACCGGGACCCGGCACTGCGGGGGCCCGATGTCACCGTCGGGTTGCTGCGCGAGCCCGTCTATCCCCTCGATCTCAACTGCCGCGCCGCGATGGTCCTGGCGCGCCTCGCCGACCTCGCCGAAGAGCCCGCCAGCCTCGATCTCGCCCGCCGCACCCTGACGCGGCAGACCCCGGCGTACCGCGGTCTCGGGCTCGACGGCGCCGCCTACGTTCTCGCGCTCGACGCGGTGTCCGGTGCGACGGCCCGACCCTGAGCCCGGGCCGGCGCGTGGTTGCCGGGCGCGAGAGCTCGTCGATCTCGCCGTTGTGCGACTCGCTCGGTTTCCGAACCTGCGCTGGACCCGTCGGGGGCGCCGGAAGTGACGCCGCCGACCCGCCGCGGACGTGGATGAGCCGTGGTACACTCCGTCGTTTTGGAGGTACCGTGACCGTCGATCGCTCCACGCTCCCCGCCCTGCGCAACGTCGCGACCCGGCTTCGGATCGAGTCCGTCCGGGCCACGAGCCGGGCGGGAAGCGGTCATCCCACGAGCTGCTGCTCGGCCGCCGAGATCATGGCGGCGCTGTTCTTCGGGCAGATGCGGTTCGACCCGCGGGACCCCGATTGCGAGGACAACGACCGCTTCGTGCTCTCGAAGGGGCACGCGGCGCCGGTGCTCTACGCGGCGTGGGCCGAGGCGGGGGCGATCGGACGCGAGGAGCTCGCGACGCTGCGCGAGATCGGCTCCGACCTGGAGGGTCACCCGACGCCCCGGCTCCCGTTCGTGGACGTCGCGACGGGCTCGCTCGGGCAGGGCATCTGCGCGGCGGTGGGGATTGCCCTGAACGCGCGCCGCATCGGGTCCGCCTACCGCACGTACGTGCTGCTCGGCGACGGCGAGTCGGCCGAGGGGTCGGTGTGGGAGGCGGCACAGGCGGCGGCGGCGATGGGGCTCGACAACCTGTGCGCGGTCACCGACGTCAACGCCCTGGGGCAGAGCCGGGCGACGCAGTGGGGGCACGACATGGCCGCCTACGAGCGGCGGTGGCAGGCGTTCGGCTGGCACACCGCGGTGGTGGACGGGCACGACCTCGCGGCTCTGCTCGATGCGCTCGACGAGGCGGCGCGCACCGCCGGGCGCCCGTCGATGATTCTCGCCCGCACCGTCAAGGGCAAGGGCGTGTCCTTCGCCGAGGCGGGGGACGGCTGGCACGGCAAGCCGTTCAAGGGGGACGACCTCGACCGCGCCCTGCGAGAGCTGGAGGGGCAGCTCGGCGAGCCGACCGGGAACCCGCCGATTCCGGCCCCGCCGGTGCGGGCGAAGCAGTCCTCTCCCGCGCCGCCGCTCCGCCTGCCCGCGTACGAATTGGGCGACAAGGTGGCGACGCGCGAGGCCTACGGCGCGGCGCTGGCCGCGCTGGGCGCCTCGGACCCGCGGGTGGTGGCCCTCGACGCCGACGTCAAGAACTCGACCTTCAGCGACCGGTTCGAACGGCAGCATCCGGACCGGTTCTACCAGACCTACATCGCCGAGCAGGTCATGGTGGGGGCGGCGCTCGGCCTCGCCAGCCGCGGCGCGATTCCCTTCCCGTCGACGTTCGCGGCCTTCCTCACCCGGGCGGCGGACTTCATCCGCATGGGGGGCATCGGCAACGTCAACGTCAAGCTCGCGGGCTCGCACGCGGGGGTGTCGATCGGCGAGGACGGGCCGTCGCAGATGGCCCTCGAGGACCTCGCGATGATGCGGGCGGTGCCGGGGTGCGTGGTGCTCTACCCGTGCGACGCGGTGAGCACGTCGGCCCTCGTCGCGGCCGCGGCGGCGCACGACGGCATGGCCTACATCCGGACCTCGCGCCCGAAGACCCCGGTCGTCTACGCGGCGGACGAGCCGTTCCCCATCGGCGGGTCCAAGACCCTGCGCGAGAGCGCGGCGGACGCGTGCACGGTGGTCGCGGCCGGGGTCACCGTCTTCGAGGCGCTGGCCGCCTGCGACACGCTGGCCGAGGCCGGCGTGCGCATTCGGGTCATCGACGCCTACTCCCTGCAGCCCATCGACGCCGACCGCCTCGTCGACGCCGCGCGGGCCACCGGCGGCCGCCTCGTGACGGTCGAGGACCACTACGCGGCGGGGGGGCTGGGCGACGCGGTGTGCGACGCCGTCGCCCCCCACGGCATCGCCGTCCATCGCCTCGCGGTACGCGACGTGCCCCGCAGCGGCAGGTCGGCCGAGCTGCTCGATCGCTTCGGCATCTCGGCCCGGCACATCGTCGCCGCGGTCGAGGCCTGCGTCGCCGCCGGGCGGCGCGGCCCGGCCACGATCTGATCGCTTGGCGCGGTCGCCGTCACCCACTGCACGAGCGCCACTCACTCGCGTCGCCCGCATGTCGGGAAAGCGGAGACTTCCGCAACCGCCGGCAGGTGCGGAGGGCAGCGGCCAGGCCTGGACGAATCGGCCGTGTGCTTGCTGCGCGAGTATGCGCTGCCTATACTTGATGCATGCAGTACACCATCCGCGGCATCCCCGCCGTCGTCGACGACGCCTTGCGCGCGCGAGCGCGGGCGGGCGGGAAGAGCCTGAACGAGGTTGTCGTCGATGCGCTCGCGGCGGGCGCCGGCGTGACGGCGGCGCCGAGACGGCGCCGGGATCTGGGTGACCTGGCCGGCACGTGGAAGACCGACAAGGCAGTCGAGTCGGCGCTCGCCGCACAGGACGAGCCCGATGAGGATCTCTGGAGATGAGGGTCGCGCTCGACACGAATCGATACGTCGATCTCTGCAAGGGCGTCGCCGTGACCGTTGCGCTCCTCGAGTCGTGCGATGAGATCCTGTTGCCGTTCGTCGTGCTCGGCGAGCTTCGTGCCGGTTTCGCTCACGGGCGACGCACCGCGGAGAACGAGCGGCTCCTCCGGCGCTTCCTCCTGAAGAGCGGTGTGCATGTCCTGTACGCGGACGACCAGACGACCCATCACTACGCCGCCGTGTTCCGGCAGCTCCGCAAGCAGGGCACTCCGATTCCCACGAACGACATGTGGCTGGCCGCACTCGTCCTCCAGCACAATCTCGTGCTGCACGCCCGGGACAAGCACTTCGATCGCCTGCCGCAGCTCGCGCGCGTCTGAGAGGGAACGAACCGTCACGGCCCCGCGCGGGAACCGCAGGTGCGGTTCCGGGCGTGTCGGGCCCGCATGCCCGGGCTTGTCGTTCCGCGTGCATCGCGCGAACCTTTTCCGGCCGGATGCGTTCCTGTCCACAGGGCCCCGAAGCGAAGCCGGGTGGCCCGGAGACGCGGATTCATCCGATGGACATTGACGAGGCGACGCTCGTTGAGCGGTGCCGCGGGGGCGACGACCTGGCATGGGAGTGGCTGGTGCGGCGTTGCCAGGGGCGGGTCTACGGGTTGGCCTACCACTATCTGGGCAGCGTCGAGGACGCCCGGGACGTGGCGCAGGAGGCGTTCGTGCGCGTCTATCGGCAGCTCGGGTCCTTCGAGGGCGACCGCTTCATGGCGTGGCTGCTGCGCATCACCCGCAACCTCTGCATCGACCAGTTGCGCCGCCGCAAGACCCGGCCTCCTGCGGAGGGCGTGCGAGCCGACGCGGACGACGATACGGCGCCGCGGGACGCCGCGCCGGACCCGGAGCAGGCGTGGCTGGCCGACGCGCGCCGGAGGTTGGTCCATCGCGCGCTCCAGCGCCTCGACGGCGCGAACCGCGAGGTGATCCTGCTCAAGGACATCCAGGGGCTGAAGCTCGACGAGATCGCCGGCATGCTGGGGTTGCCCCTCGGCACCGTGAAGTCGCGCGCGCACCGCGCGCGCCTCGAGCTGGCGCGGCAGGTCATCGCGATCGACCCGTCCTACGGCGAGGCGACCCGCGCCGGAGCCGAGCGATGAGCTGCGACCGGTTCGCCGACCGCCTCGACGAGCTGCTCGCGGGGACGCTTCCCGCGGACGAGCAGGCGTGGGCGGCGGCGCACGCCGCGGACTGTTCCCGGTGCGCGGAGGCGTACGCGTTGCTGGGCGAGGCGTCCGGGCGCCGGCCGGCGGCGGTTCCCGGCGAGCTGATCGACACCGTCCTGTCGCGAACGAGCGGGCCGCCCTGCGAGCGGGCCCGCGCTCGGCTGGGCGACCTTCTCGACGGCGCCCTCGGCCCTGTCGACCGCCAGCTCGTCGAGGCGCATCTGGGTCACTGCCCCGACTGCGCGGCGCTCGCGGCGGCCGCCGCGCGGCTGGGCGCCGAGCTCCCGGAGCTTGCCGAGCTGCCGCCGCCGCGCGAGCTCGCCGACGCGGTGCTCGCGCGGACCCGCGGGCGGATCGCGCGCCCGCCCGCGGCGGCCGGTCGATGGCGTGACGCCGTCCGGCGGCTCCTCGCGAGGCCCCGCATCGCCTGGGAGGCCGGCTACGTGGCGGCGCTCGTGCTCTGGCTGGCCTTCGGCGCGTCGTGGTCGCCGCTGCGCGCCACCGCGGTCGAGGCGCGGGTCCTGCTTCAGCAGGGCGTGTCCGTCGCGGGCCGGGCGGGCGCCGATTCCGTCGCGTCCGTCCACCGCGCGATCGCCGCCGCGAGCGAGCGGACGGCGAGCGCCGCTGCGTCCGGCGCGAACGCCGTCGCGAGGCGGCTCGCCGGCCCCTGGTCCCGCGCCGCGGCGGCGGCCCCGGATCTGGGCCGTCACTGGCAGCAGCTCGCCCAGGCGCTGGAAGACCGCGACGTGTTCGCCGGCGTGGACGCGCTGCGGTCGCTGAGCCGGGACGCGACGGCGATGCTGGCCGAGCTGCTTTCCCTGTCCTCTTCCCCCGCGGCCACGGACGACGCGTCGCGTCCGGCCGAAAGGAGCAGACCATGAACGGTTCCCCCGAGCCCCCGGATGCCCCGGCGGTGACCTCGGCGTCTTCCGCCCCCCCCTCCCCGGCGGCCCCCGGCGTTCCTTCGCAGGCGGCCCCGGCGGCTCCCTCTTCCGCAGCTCCGGCCCCGACGGCTCCGGCTGCGGCGGCTCCGGCGGCGCAGGCCTCGGTGCCCCCCCCTCCGGCTGCGCAGGCCCCGACACCGCCGCCCCCGTCCGGGCCGACGTCCGCCACGCTGCCGCCTCCGCCACCTGATGGCCAGACCGCGCGCCCGGGCATGCGGGGCGGGATGCACCGGCTGCACCGCAAGTCGCCGTTCCTCGCGGGCCTGCTGTCGCTGATGCCCGGGATTGGCCAGATCTATGTCGGCTACTACGCGCTCGGCTTCATCCACATGGCTGTCTTCGCGACGACCATCGGTTTTCTGTCGTCCGCTGGTCGGTTCGCCGTCCCGCGTACGGTGCTGGGGATGTTCATCCCGGCGCTGTCGATCTTCCTGGGGTTCTTCGTCATCTACAACATCGTCGATGCGGCCCGCCGCGCCACCCTCTACAACCTCGCCGTCGAGGGCGTGGAGGGCATCGAGCTGCCGAACATGAACGTTGCCCTTCCCAGGCTCGAAGGGTCGATGAGCGGCGGCGTCGCGCTGATCGCGTTCGGCGTCCTCCTGCTGTCGAACACGCTGTTCGGGCTCTCGCTCGACTGGTTGGCAAGCTGGTGGCCGTTGGGGCTGGTCGGCCTGGGGGCCTATCTGGTGGCGAGAGCGAGGCAGGAACGGCGCGCCGCGGACCCGCCGGCTGGCGGAGGGGAGTGATGATGCGGCCCGGCGCCTTGCCGTGGTGCGGTGGTGTCCCCCGCGGGGCTCAGGGCCGCACCGCGCGCCACGCGGTAGCCCCGGCCGGTGCCCGGGCGGTGCCGCTCATGGTCGATCCGGCGACCCGGCCGGTGTAGGTGACGCCGCCGGCCTCGAAGCCGATCTGCTCTCCGCGGAGCCGCCCGCCGGTAATCGCGACGGTCCCGTCCGAGGTCCGGAGCTCCCCGGACACCACCTGGAAGCGCTGCTCGAGCACCAGCTCGCCGGCGTCCATCAGCCAGGTCCCCACGACCTTGGCGGGGACGATCCACAGCAGCGACGTGCACCAGGTGGGGCACGGGTCGAGCACTTCGGTGGCGTCGGGGGACCAGCCGGGGGCGTCGGGGTCGGTGTCGGACCCGCGCAGGTCCCAGGTGTTGGAGACGATGCGGGTGCCCGGCCGCAGGTCGAAGAGGGTGGGACGCAACCGCAAGTTGATGTCCGGCAGCAGGAACATCGTGACCACGGTGGCCGGCGAGAGGTCGAAATCGAACAGGTCGGTGGCGAAGAACCGGGTCCGGTCGGCCACGCCCGCCTCGGCCGCGCGGCGCTCGGACAGGGCCACCAGGTTCGGCTCGAGCTCGACCCCGACGGCCCGCGCGCCGAGGCGGGCCGCCGCGATCACGAGGCGGCCGTCGCCGGAACCGAGGTCGATGACGAAGTCGTCCGCGGTGACCGCCGCCATCTCGAGCATCTTGTCGACGAGCACGTTGGGCGTCGGCACCCACTCGACGTCCTTGCCCTCCTGACCGATGGCGGGGTCGGGCGCCGGCTGTGCGGGGGCGGCCCGGGGCGCTGGCTGTGCGGCTGCCGTTCGGGACGCCGGCTGTCCGGGCGTCGTTTGGGGCGCCGGCAGTTCGGCTGCCGTTCGGGACGCCGGCTGTCCGGGCGTCGTTTGGGGCGCCGGCAGTTCGGCTGCCGTTCGGGACGCCGGCTGTCCGGGCGTCGTTTGGGGCGCCGGCAGTTCGGCTGCCGTGCGGGGCGCCGACAGTCCGGCCGCCGGTGACCACGGAGCGCACCCGAGCAGCAGGACGAGCGCGACCGCGGCGTTTCGCAACCGGGGCTGGGGTTTCGCCACTGTCGGCGAGAATGCACCGGACGGGTGATTCGGCATCGCAGCCGAGGGCTCGGGAGCCCGCGGCGGAAGGCCGCGCAGCGCACTCGCCGGTCCAGATGCGACGCGAGGCCTCACCACCTGCTCCTGCCTGTTCAGCGGACCGCGTCGCTCTCCAGGCGGTCGTCCGGAACGAAGCGGGCGCGCGCGGGCATGACCACGTCGGGCAGGGTGGCGGCGTTCATCACCGCCTCGTCGTCGATGATGCCGTTCTTCTCCAGGATCCAGGCGACGAGCCCGTACACCTCGTCGGGGGTCAGGGTCCCCGGCGCGTTGCCGGGCATGGCGCGATAGATGTAGTCGTAGAGGGTCGTGGCGTAGGGCCAGTAGTTGCCGACGGTGGGCGGGCGCGCCGCCGGGTCGCGGCCGACCACGGGGGCGGCGATGCCGCCTTCGCCCTCCGGTCCATGGCAGGCGCGGCAGGCGCGTCCCCAGACCCGCGCGCCGTCCGCGACGGTGCCGCCGCCCAGGGGCAGCCCGGTGCCGTCGGGCCGGACGTCGATGTCGAGGGCCGCGATCTCATCCGCCGTCGCGGCCCGTCCCAGCCCCAGCGGTCCGGCCGCGGCCTCGTCGGGCGACTGCCCGGCGGCCGCGCCGGGGATGCTCGCCGGCAGCAGCGCCAGGGCCAGGAGCCAGCGGCGGCCTCCCCGTTGCATTCGGCCGGCGATGCATCCCACCCGGACGCCGCCCGCGGTCCGGGCGGGACTCCCGAGAGCCCGTCCGCCGGGTCCGCGCGTCCTGGCCGTCCGCGTCATGACCGCAGCCTCTCGGCCCCGAACAGCACGCGCCCGTCGCCGCCGACCGTCCAGGACGTAATGGGATTCCAGTGATACCGGGTCCCGAGCCCCCGGGCAGCGACCAGCGCCTCCCAGGTCGGCTGCACGTAACCGGTCTCGTCGGTCGCCCGACTCATGATCTCGGCCGGGCCGCCCTCCCACCGCCATGGTGCGCGGAACCGCACGTGCGCCTTCGGCAGCACCGGCGCCTGCAGCTCGGCTTCCTGCCAGGTCGCGCCGCCGTCGGTGCTGACGTCGACGCGGGCGATGCGGCCGCGGCCGCTCCACGCCAGCCCGCGGATCTCGTGCCAGCCGGGCTCGATCACGCGGGGCCAGGCGGGGTCGGTGATGATGGACCGCGCGTCCATGACGAAGCTGAACTGGCGCGATCGGCTCCCGTCCCCGAGGGGGTCGGTGTACTTCGACGTCTCCTCGCGGGTCATGAACGGCCCGTCCGCGAGCTCGAGGCGGCGCAGCCACTTGACGCTGGCGTTGCCCTCCCACCCCGGCAGCAGCAGCCGGACGGGATAGCCGTTGCCGGGCATGAGGGCGTCGCCGTTCTGCGCGTAGACGAGCATCGCGTCGTCGAACGCCTTCTCCATGGGGACGCTGCGGGTCATCACCGCCGCGTCCTGCCCCTCGGCGAGGAACCACGTGGCGCCGGCCTGCGCGCCCACCTCGCGGAGCACCGTCGACAGCAGGACCCCCGTCCACTCGGTCTGGCTCGTGAGCCCGCACACCATCTGGGGCAGGGTCTCGGGGCCGCCCCGGCGGAGGTTGCCCGAGCACTCGAGGAAGCAGATGCGCGACGTGGCGGGAAAGCGCTTGAGGTCGTCGAGGGTGAAGATGGTGGGACGGTCGACGAGCCCGTGGACGAGGAGCTCGTAGCGGTCGGGGTCGATCGCGGGCACCCCGCCGTGGTGCCGCTCGAAGTGCAGGTCGGCCGGAGTGATGGTGCCCCGCAGGTCCTGCAGGGGCGTTCGCGACGATGTCGAGCTGGGGTCGCGCCGCGGGTCCACGAAGGGCGAGCGCCGCCCGATCTCGCTGGGAAGGGGCCCGGGCCGCCGGGTGGTGTCGATGGCCTGCTGCGCGGCCGCCGGTACTGCCGCGGCGCCTACTGCGCCAGCCGCCCCGGCGAGCACTTCCCGGCGGGTCGGGCCGGCCCGTCGCGGTCGAGAGGAGTCTGCCGATCGTTCGCGGTGCGCCATGGCTGAGCCACCCCCTGTTGTCGGGCGATTCGAAAGCCGGTCCCCGCGGCGGTTCGGCCTCGAGCCCGGCAAAGGCTGCCCGGTATTATGACGCACTCCCGCCGCAAGCGGCGGGGTGGCGGTGCGGGACAACTACGCGGAAGGGACCGCGAGCGAACACAGCGCTCCGATGACCTCTTCGGGCTCGGGGAACCGCTGCTCCTGCTGCTTCGAGAAGATCAGCTCGCCGTCGGCGACGACGTCGAACTGTCCCCGGCCGCCGACCACCACGTCGGCTTCGACGCCCGTTGCATCCTTGATCGCGGCCGCCAGACTGGTGGCCTTGGGCAGGTAGTTTCAAACCTTGCAGTAGCTGATCGACACCTTCATGATGCCCCGATCGTACCGCAACCATCCCGTTCACGCAACGGCGACCGGCCGTCGACGCTACCGTCTGCGTCGAGCGCCTCCCGAATCCAGGAGGCGGGAATCACCCCGCGTTGCACGGGACGTCGAACGTCGCGAAGCGTCCCGCGCCCGCACGGTTCCCGGGCGCCTGCGGCTCGGCCGGCAACGCCTGCCGAGCCCTGTCCGACAGGACGCGTCCGAGCGGCCGGCCGGTGGCGCGGGCGCGTCCGAGCGCCGCTTCGTGGATGTCATCGTCGAGGTTCACGGTCGTTCGCATGGCTTGATTCGGGGTCAGGGCATCAGGCCCGCGACCCGGGTGCGGACCCGGTAGAGGCCGGTCTGCGCGGTCATGTAGAGGGTCGTGCCGTCGTTGCCGAACGCCGCGTTCGCGGGCTGCTCGGTCAGCCGCACGGTGCCGAGGAGATCGCCCTCCGGGCTGATGACCGCGATGCCGCCGGGGCCGCTCGCCCACAGGTTGCCCGACGCGTCGACCGCGAAGCCGTCGGGCACGCCGCGGTCGGGGCTGTCCGTCAGGTCGAGCAGCACGCGGCCTTCGCCGACCCCGAGGTCGTCGTCGACGGGATAGGCCATCCAATGCCGGGCCGCGCCGTCCGAGTTGGCCACGTAGAGGGTGCGTTCGTCGGGCGAGAGCCCGATGCCGTTGGGCCGGGTCTGGCCGTCGGCCAGCAGGTGGACCGAGCCGTCGGGGTCGAGGCGGTAGACGCCGTTCCAGTCGAGCTCGGCCGCCTCGGGGGAGGCGAGGCCGTACGGCGGGTCGGTGAAGAAGGCCGCGCCGCTCGAGTGGTAGACGATGTCGTTGGGGCTGTTGAGGCGCCGTCCCTCGTAGCGGTCGGCCAGCATGACCCGGGAGCCGTCGGCCTCGATGCGCGCCAGGCGGCGGTTGCCGTGCTCGCACAGGACGACGCGGCCGTCGAGATCGAGGGTCAGCCCGTTCGAGCCGCCCTGCCCGCCGGTCTCGAGCTCGGGCAGGAACACCGGGTTCAGGAACACGCTCGTGCCGTCCGCCTCCGACCACCGATAGACGGTGTCGGCGGGGATGTCGCTGAACAGCAGGTGGCCGTCGCCCGCGTCCCCGACCCACACCGGCCCTTCGATGAACTGGAACCCGTCGGCGATCCGCTCGATCGCGGCGTCGGCCGCCACCAGATCGTCCATGCGCGGATCGAGGCGCTCGATGGTCCCCGCCTCGCCCGCCGCCGGCTGCGCCGCCGCCGGCCGCACGGCCGTCGTCGCCGCCACGATGAGAATCACGCCAAGACCGATTGCCGTCCGTCGTCTCATGATTCAGTCCTCTCGCAGAGTCACCAAGAGGTAACACGATATAGCCCCGGCGTTTCGAGCGTGTTACGGCGGAGATGGGGAACCTCGCCGACACCCTCATTGGGGCTCCGGGCGCATCCGGCGTCCGGCAGCGCACTATCGGGCGTGCGCGTTGCCGGGCGGCTCGCAGCCGACCACACGCCGTCGTAGCCGGCTTCGACGCATCGTCGTCGCCGGCGGCCGCCTGCCCGTGGAATCCGAACCGCCTAGCGTAGAATCGCTGGAAGCGTTGCGTTGTGTAGTGACCGCAGGGGCGAATCGTGGCTGCGGTCGGCGTGGGCGCTTGCGCGACGAAGGCGGACGCGTGCGTCATGATCTTCGGCGGTACCGAGGCAGCAAGCGAGCGCGGATGGTGGCGCGCCGCTGGGCGGAGAGCGAGGACACGGAATTCCTGCACCGTGAATGCGGAGGCGAGTGGATGGATGAACTCAAGATATGGGCGCTTGAGGACGCGTCCGCGGTCGTGGAGTTGGAGTTTCAAGGGCAGATGGATGCGGAGTCCCTTCTTGAGGACACGCTTGTCGCGAACCCCGACTTGCTGATTCCCGGCCTCAAGCTGGTCGGCAGGCAGACGCCGACTGCGGGCGGACCGCTCGACCTGCTGGGAGTGGACAGATACGGCAGGCTCTCGCTGTTTGAATGTGGAAGGAATGACGGACCCGGAGTCACGCTCGGAGAGACGATACGTGAGCGTGGCAGAGAGGAGAGCACGGCTGGACGAGCGCGTGGCGGAATCAGGCGCGGCCGAGCTGTTCGGCGCCGTGAGAGACATGTTCCGGGCGAACTGGCCAGATTCCAAGATGCGCCCGGGAGCCGGTGGACTCGGTATCAAACTGCAGAAGCAGGCATATGCCCGCATTGATCTCTGGAAGGCGGGAGAAGTTTGGATCCTCTTTCAACCTCGTGCCAAGGCGCTGTGCCTGAATGAATTCAAGCAGCCTGTCGAGGCGATCCCGCATGGCACATGGCCGCTGGATCGCGACCCGCTCGCAGACGCGGGCGCTGCGATTCACTTCAAGTTGACCGCGGAGGGTTGGGAGACTCACAAGGAGACGTTGACGAGGCTCGCCCGATCTGTCTATGAGGCCCATCAGGCGCACGCTGCCAGGTAGCGGGCGAGCCCATGGCGTTAGGGTCTACGCAAAAATAACTTCCTGGAAGTGGCTGTAGTGTCGCAGTAGAGGCGCTACGGTCTCGCACGTTCTGTCCGGCTCCATGTCCACTGGATCGAGCGGCATTCTTCGGAGTCGGGTGGCAATCAGCTCAAAATTGTGGCACCATTACGGAATCTTGAATCCGTAATGGTGCCTTAATGAGACCAACCCAGTTCTCCGCCGACACCGTCGTCGCCCTGCTCCGACAGCAGACCGTCGCTGCCCTGCCGGACGTGATGGCCGCCCTCGGCCCCCGCGTCAGCAGGCGCACCGCGTTCCGCAAGCTCAGGGACCTCCACGCCCGCACCAGCTACTCCCATCGCGGAGGCTACTACACCCTCGACGAGCTCGCCGACTTCGACGAACACGGCCTGTGGGCGTTCGCCGACGTCCGCTTCTCCCGTGCCGGCACCCTCGTCGCAACCGCCGAGGCGTTCGTCAACGAGGCGGAGGCCGGACACTTCGTCGACGAGCTCGACAACCGGCTCGGTGTCGGCACCCAGGACGCCCTGCGCAAGCTCGTCGGCGACCGCCGGCTGACGCGGCACAAGCTCGCCGGCCAGTTCCTCTACTGCGCCACCGACCACGCGCAGGAGACGCATCAGCTCCGCGCCCGACGGCTGCTGATGGCCACGCCCGGACTCGGGCGGCCCCTGCCCGACGCCGACGTGATGCCCGAGGAGTTGCGCGCTGCCATCGTGTTGTTCGCCAGCCTCCTCGACGAGCGCCAGCGCCGGCTGTTCGCCGGACTCGAATCGCTCAAGTGCGGGTGGGGCGGCGACCGGCGCATCGCCTCCCTCCTCGGCATCGACCCGTCCACGGTCGCCACCGGCCGCCGGCAGCTCGTCGACCGCGATGTCGAGGTCGACCGGGTGCGGCGCGCGGGCGGCGGACGACCACCGACGGAAAAAAAACGCCGGAAGTCATCGCCCGCATCGAAGCCCTGATGACCCACGAGACGGCCGGCGACCCCGTCAGCGGCCTGAAGTGGACACGCCGCACGACCGCCAAGATCGCCGACGAACTCCGCGGGCTTGGCATCCACGTCTGCCCGCAGACCGTCGCGCGACTGCTCAAGGCGATGGGCTACTCGTTGCGCGTCAACCACAAGAAGCTCGCCGGCGCCTCGAATCCGAACCGAGACCGGCAGTTCCGGCACATCACCGACTTGCGCGAGCGCTGCGCCGCCGACAACAGCCCCCTCATCAGCGTCGATACGAAGAAGAAGGAGCTCGTCGGCACGTTCCGCAATCCCGGCGCCAAGTGGGACCGCAGCCCCGAACTCGTCAACGACCACGACTTCCGCTCCGACGCCGACGGCCTCGCCGTGCCCTACGGCATCTACGACCCCCGCGACAATGCCGGCACCGTCTTCGTCGGCAGAACCGCCGACACCCCGGCGTTCGCCGTCGACTGCATCGAGAAGTGGTGGCGCAACGAGGGCCGCAAGCGCTACCCCGAAGCCAAGACCCTGCAGATCCTGGCCGACGGTGGCGGCAGCAACAGCTGCACGGCGCGCGCCTGGAAGTTCAACCTGCAACATCGCCTCTGCAACCGGCACGGCTTGCAGGTGACGGTAGCTCACTACCCACCGGCCACGTCGAAGTGGAACCCCATCGAACACCGCCTGTTCTGCGAGATCAGCAAGAACTGGGCGGGCCGCCCCCTCGACAGCTTCGAGACCATCCTGAAGTACCTGCGCACCACACGCACCTCCACCGGACTGAGGGTCCGCGCCCACCTCGTGCGGAAGACCTACGAGACCGGCGTCAAGGTCACCGACGCCCAAATGCGAGAGCTGCGCATCACACCAAACGACGTCATGCCGAAATGGAACTACACCATCGAACCCATGTGACAAAACGGGAATCTATTGTTGGGCGGGCCCTTAGTTGGCGTCGGATCCGCTCGACAGGAGGCTCCACTGGCATGGCGTTTCAAACCCCGATAACCATCGTGAAGGTGCTCGGTTCCATCGAACGCAGCGAGTATGCGTTGTCCGCCATCCAGCGCGAGTTCGTGTGGGAACATTCGAAGATCGACACGCTCCCGCAGCAATGGATGGGCACGACCCTTGGTGCTCAGGCGTCCATGGAGTACGCCAACCGTCATGACCTTGGCGACGTGCCCGCCGACATCACAAGGGTTCAACACGTTCTACGAAGCCCGCCGCGAGCGTCTTCCGGGCCGGCTGCGGCGACTGCTCGGCGACCGTCACGAAGTCGGAGCGCAGTGAGGACGAGACTACGCGACCGCGTACGCCTTGCGTTGGCGGCCGGGAGCGAGCCTGAGCGACCCGTGCGTGCGCCCGGCGCGACACGCGAATCGCCGGCGGACGGGTGGCGGGGCGGTCATCTGTAGAGTCGACGGCGGTCGCGGTGCGGCAAGAGCCGCGGGCGCAGCCGCGGCGTCGCGTGGCGGTCAATCGTGGCGTAGGCAGGACCAGCCTGGCCCGCACGGGCCGCCATGGTAAAGGGCCACCGCGGCGCTCGCGGTCAAGACTGGTCGGCCGGCCGCCGCTTGCAGGTCGTCTCCGCCAGCGTGCGCGGACGCCACAACTGGTGGATCACCCAATCCAGGTCCAGACGCTCGCCGCGCCAGTCGGGCGTGAGAGTGTCGGGGTCGATGGAGACGCCCTCCCGGTCGAGCCGCGCCCTCACCGGCGCCAACGGCCGAGCGGTCCAGTCCGGCGGCGCCGGGGCTTCCGGCAGCGGACGGCCGTCCGGCCGGACGAACTCCACGTTCCCGGCCGCATCCAGCGTGACGCGGAACCCCTCCTCGTGCACGGCCCGGTGGTGCCGCCGGCACAGCAGGACCAGATTGTCGAGCGCCGTGGCGCCGCCGTGGGCCCAGTGCCTGATGTGGTGAGCATCCACACGGACGTTCCGGCACCCCGGAAACCGGCACTGGCGGTCGCGGGCGTGCAGTGCCCGGCGCAGGGCCGGCGAGATGGTCCGCGTGCGGCGGCCGACGTCGAGGATCTCGCCGCCGGGGCCGTGCTGCATCCCGACCGTCGCCGCGTTGCACGCCAGCCGCCGCGCCGTCTCCGCCGAGATGTGGATGCCCCCCGCCTCGTCCAGCACCGTCTGGCGGCGGCCGGCCGGTGTGGACGCGGCCAGACGCGGTCCCGGACAAGGGGTCGGGCACAGGCGCGACGGCCCGCCGCGGTTCTCTCGTCGAACTGCCACCGCACGCGCTTCCTGGCCGGCGCGGCGCCGCACGGGCACGAGCGATGCCGTCGCCGGCGTTCCCGCGGGAACGCCGGGCGCTTCGGGAACGTCCGGCGCTTCGGTCAGGGCGTCCGCGTCCACGTGGACCACCACCTGATACCGGTCGCCCGCCGTTCCCCGGTCGAGCCCGGCGGACAGGGCGCACTCCGCAATCACCCCCAGCGCATCCGCCTGCCGCTGCGCCAGCGACGACGCTTCTGCCTCTGCGTCGGGGAGGCCGTCTCCGTCCGCGGCCGCCGCCAGCGTGTCCGCGCCGCGGGCCTGGTCGCACGCCGCCTCGAGCGCCCGCCGCACGACCGCGCCCACCTCGGGCGACAGACGGCCCCGCACCACCACCATCCCGTCCTCGTCCACCCACGTCCGCAGCGACCGCGTCTCGTGCCGCCGCCGGTCCTCGGCCCGCTCCGCCTGGCGGTCCACCCGCCGCCAGGCCCGCACGATCTTCTCCACGTGGGCGGCGGAGCCCGACAGCGCCACGTTGAGCAGATCGTCCTCGGTCTCGGGCGTCGCCACCCGCGTGACCGCCCGCATCTTCGAGTAGGAGACCCTACCGCGCCGCATCGCGTCGCTCAGCTTCGGCAGGTCGGCGAGGGCGCGCGCCACCCGCACGTGCTCGCGGGCCGCGCCTGGCGCCAGCCCGGTGCGCCAGCCCAGCCACTCGGCGCAAGAGGTGCAGCCGGACCAGCCGTTGCGGTCGTCGAACTGTCGGATGAGGCTCAGCAGCTCCCATGTGGCGGCCTGAATGCGGGCGGAGAGCTCGGCGATGCGGTCGCCGAGCGCCACGACCTCTGCCTGGGGACCGTCGGGGCACCAGGGCCGCGGTGCGGGTGGGTCGCTCTCGGGCACGATGGCGTCTGCGGGATGCAGCGGGGGTGCGGGGACGTCGGGTGTGGCTTCAGGGTGCATGTCCCATCGTAACCCGTTGATTTTGAGCGGCTTGTACTCGCGCGAGCGGCCCGAACGGCCCGTGGGGCGGCAGATTTCGGTCTCCCGGCTGGCGTCGTGCAGCCTGCGGGCGCTGAGGGGTGTCAGAGGGCATTCCTGGTCGCGTCCCGGAAATCACGCGGACTGCCTGAGAAAGCTGTCAAGCAAAAAGTGCAGGCGGGCGAGGCGCTCTTCGAGTGCGTGGAGATCAGGGGGAGCATCTTCGGGCGGATTCGTGGCGGTGACGACCAGCGGTCTTCGCCCACGAGCTCCATCAGCTGCGACTCATCGCCCGCAGCGCCTCGGCCATGGAGGCGTCGAGCTGCGCGCGACCTCCGGAAACCGCGAGGCCTTCGGCACTGCTCCGCAGATTGATGTGTGGGGGCGTCGTTCGCCGACGCCGCTCCGGCTCAGATCCCCGCGCGCAGCGCGCGGCCGCCGAGCACGCGGTCGACGAACGACTGGTTGACGATGACCACACCCTGGTCGGAATCGGCGTCGCCCGAGTTGAACCCGCGGCCGGCGAGCACCGCCAGCGCGGATATGGCCACCTGTACGACGATGATCCCGGACCAGAGGCGGCTCACCCCGGTGCTCGGCAGCCCGGTGTTGGACTGCCGCAGACGGCTCTCGAGATTGCCTTCGGTGATCTTCAACCCGGGCAAGGCGCCCGCGACCAGGGCGCCGAGCGCCGTCAGCCCGAGGGCGTACGCCACGGTGGTCGAAGAGAGGCTCGGGCCGAACCAGAACGGCAGCTGGCCCTCGAGCGACTCGAACGTGCGGAACGCCCACCGAATGGAGATGCCCGTGGCGAGCAGGCCGACGAAGGCGCCGACGAGGCCGAGCACCAGCGTCTCGGCGAAGAGCTGGGCCACGACGCGGCCACGGTCCGCGCCGAGCGCGACCCGTACCAGGATCTCCCGTTCACGGGTGGCGGCCCTCACGAAGACCAGCAGGGCCACGTTGGCCGCCATCAGGATCAGGAACAGGATGAAGAGGCCATTGCTGGACATGAGCCCGACGGACACGGAGTTCGAGATGTCCATCACCTCGTTGGGGAAGGGCAGCACCTGCGCGCGCAGCTGCTGGTGCGTCTCGGGATTGCCGAGCACGACCCGCTGGGTCACGGTCGTCAGCTCGACTTGCGCCCCCTTCAGGTTCGCGTCCGGCGCGAGACGGCCGAAGGTGCGAACCGGCGGGCCCTCCAGGGGCAGATAGCTCGGCGAGGTGAGCTGGAACGGAACCCAGAAGCTCTCGGAAATCGGGAACGCGAAGCCCTCGGGCATGACACCGACCACCGTGTGCGGCTCTCCGCCCACGCGAACCTGGCGTCCCACGATGTCGGGGGCGGACGCGAACGCGCCGCGCCAAACGTCGTGCCCCAGCACGACGACGGGCGCCGCGCCGAGCTCTTCGTCGGCCGCGACCAGCGTGCGGCCGAGCTGTGCGGCGCGTGCCCGACGGGTGTCACTCGTCACGCCCTGTCGCACCCGCGCCCATCCCCGCCGCTCACTGCCGGCTCCGGCGTTCCCTGATCCGGATCTCGTTCAGCAGGCGCTGCGGCCCCGGGGCGCCGGGGACCAGCCGCACGAGGGCCGAGGCGAGCTCTTCCGCCTCGCTCCACCGCTGCTGGTCCATCAGCAGGCGGGCGAGGGCCAGCGCCACGTCGGGGTCGCGGTCGTCGCGCCGGCGGGCCTCGCGCAGGGCCGCCTCGGCCTCCACGAGGCGCCCCGCCTCCTGGAGCGCGAGCCCGTAGTTGTAGTGCACGCGGGCGCGCGCGGCGGTGACGGCGGCCCGGGACAGGCTGTCGACCGCCTCGGCGAGCCGCCCCTCCTCGGCGAGCAGCAGGCCGAGCGAGTAGTGCAGCTCGGCTTCGTCGGGGGCGAACTCGATGCCTCCCCGCAGCACCGTCTCCGCCTCGGGGTTGCGTCGCTGCTCGTTGAGGAGGTTGGCGAGGTTGAACCGGGCCGGCGTGAAGCGGGGGTCGAGGGCGAGCGCGGCGCGGTACTCCGCCTCGGCCTCGGCCCGCGCGCCCTGGCGCTGGCGGACGACCCCGAGGCCGAGGCGGGCCGGCGCCATGTCCGCGACCGCGGCCTGGGCGTCGAGGTACTCGGCGGCGGCGGCCGCGAGCGGGTCGCGCGGCGCCGGCGGGCCGGCGCCGCTCCACGCCTCGGCGAGGGCCCGCGCGGCCTCGACGCGCACCGCCCGGACCGGGTCGCCGAGCAGCGGCTCGAGGGCCGCGCGCCTCGCCGGCAATCCCAGCGGGTCGAGCCCCCCAACCGCGGTCGCGCGCACCAGGGGGTCGGGGTCGCCGAGCGCGGCGCGGGCGGCGGCGATGCCGGCCTGGCCGAGCGGCCGCAGCAGCTCGAGGGCCGTGGCGCGGACGATGGCGGGCTGATCGGCGTCGGCCGCGATCGCCGCCAGATGCGGTTCGGCCGTCCGGTCGCCGGCGCGCCCCGCCGCGAAGGCGGAGGCGAAGTGGGGGCGCGGCGGCGTGTCCGACCAGCCGGCGACGGCGGCGGCGGCCCACGCGTCGTCGCGGTCGTCGTGGCAGCCGGTGCAGGCGTTCGGGGTGCCCAGGGCCGCCGACAGGTCGGGCCGGGGCACGCGGAAGCCGTGGTCGCGGCGGGGGTCGACCACCATGTAGGTCCGTTCCGGCATGTGGCAGGCGACGCACCTCGCGCCCGGCGAGCCCGTCTCGTGGCGGTGGTGCGCCGGCGTGTCGTAGCGGCCCGGCGCCAGCGTCGGGAACCGGTCGACGGGGCGCTCGCGATGACACCGCGTGCACACGGCGTTGCCGTCAGCCCGCAGGTTCAGGCGGTGCGGGTCGTGACAGTCGGTGCAGCGCACCCCGGCGGCGTGCATCCGGCTCTGGACGAAGGAGCCGTACACGTAGACCTCGTCGAGAATCTGGCCGTCGGGATGGTAGAGGCCGTCGGCCAGCCGCGCCGGCAGGAAGTCGTCGAGCAGCGGCCCGCCGTGCGCGGCCACCGGGGTCAGCTGCTCGCGGCGCGAGTGGCAGGGGGCGCACGCCTCGAGCTCGGGGGTGGGGTCGCCGGCCGAGAACGGCGCCACGAGGCCCCACCCGCCGGGCGGCTCCGCGTCGCCGTCGGCGTCGCGGGCCAGCGCCACGTGCCGCTCGCCGGGGCCGTGGCAGGCCTGGCAACCGACGTCGATCTCGGCCCAGGTCGTCTCGTAGGTGTCCGACGCCGCGTCGTAGCGCTTCCGCAGGTCCGTCGAGTGGCACGCGGCGCACTGCAGGTTCCAGGTCTGGTAGCGGCCGGTCCAGTGCAGCGCGTCGTCGGGCTCGATGCGCTCGTCGGGATAGAGATGGAACCACGCGTTCCGCGCCGTGTCCCAGGCTATCGGCAGGCTCTGCAGGCGCCCGCCGGGAAACGGGGCCAGGTACTGCTGCAGCGGCTCGACCCCCAGGGTGTGGGTCAGCTCGAAGTCGGCGGGGGCGCCGTCGGGGCCCTCGGTGTTCACGAAGAACCGGTCGCCCCGCCGGAAGAACCGGGAGGTGACCTCGTGGTGCGTGAAAGCGGAGTCGTCGAAGTCGCCGAGGACCGTCTCGGGCGTCGCGACCTGCATGGCGAGGTCGTGGTGCGAGCCGGTCCAGGCGTCGAGCTCGGCCCGGTGACAGCCGGCGCAGTCGGCGTCGGCCACGTACGTCACGCCCGAGGCGCCGGCGCCGCGCGCCTGCCGCGGTCCGTCGCCGGCCGGGGGGGCGCAGGCGGCGGCGAGTGCCGCCGTCAGTGCAATCGGTGCAAGCGCCGGCCCGGCCCGGCGCGCGGCCGGCCGGGAAGGGATCGGGGTATGCGGGCTCGGCGACGAGCGTTGCAGCCGCCTCACTGGGTCGTCTGCAGCTGGTTGAAGACGCGCAGCACGCCGTTGGTCTGGCGGGCGATGGTCTCCATCTCCCGGCGCTCGATCTCGCCCGGCACGTACCCGACGAGGGTGACGACCCCGCGCTCGACGATGATGCGGAACGGGGTGTTGGCGAACGACACGAACCGCTGGAAGTGCACGCTGTTGAACACCTGGTTGGCGATGGCGGTCCGGAGGCGGCTGTCGCCCGTCGACGTGGGGAGCATCACGATCTCGTTCCGCACGTCCTGGACCCCGCGGACCTTCGCCACCCGCTCGAAGACCTCGTCGCGCTTGTTTCTCTCGCTGGTCACCCGGCCGATCAGGGTCACCACCCCGTCCTGGATTCGCCCGTCGATATGGTCGAAGATGGTGTAGTGCGGGTACCGCATTACCGCCCGGGAGACATCGTCCACCACGCCCCGGTCGCTTCCCTCCGGCAGCGTGATCTCGGTGACGACTGCCTCGACCCCGTCGACGTCCAGGGCGCGCCGTATCGCCTCGCTCTTCAGCCAGAACGTGTCGAGCCGACCGGCCAGGGTGATCTCGCTGCCGTTCGTCGTGACCTCCAGCCGCCGGAGGCCACGGTCCCGGCGGAGCTCGTCGCGAACTTCGCGTTCGAGCCGTTCCGAGGGCTGGGCGGCGGCCGGCCCGGCCTCGCTCAGAAGTCCGCCCAGCGCCAGCAGAACGCATACGGCGACGGACAGATGACGGTGCATGCGAGTCTCCTTCCGCGCCGGAGATTCCGGCGGGGGCCGGCGGCCTGTTCCGACGGGGCGGCCGGCCGGCCCGAGGTTGCCCTGGCGGCGCCCCTATACCCCCGGCACCGCGTTGCCCCCGATGTACACCGACTCGAGGGATTGCGTGTTGCCGATGTCGTCGAGGGGGTTGGCGCCGAGCACGAGGAAATCGGCCCACTTGCCGGCCTCGAGCGACCCGAGGTCGGCGTCGACCTGCATGCAGCGCGCGGCGTCGGAAGTCGAGGCGACGATGGCCTGCATGGGCGACAGCCCCGCTTCGACCATTAGCGCGAGCTCGCCGTGCTCGAAGTAGCCCTGGAAACGCGCGGCGGGGCCGGTGTCGGTGCCCATCGCGATGGGAATGCCGGCGTCGGACAGGGCCTTCAGGTTCGCCTTGGCCACCTCGAGCTGCGCCTTGTAGGTCTGGGCGCTGCTGCTGTTCTGAATGCGCTCCTGATAGGCCGGGTCCTCGAGGGCGGCGACGACCTCGGGGTCCGCCTCCTTCAGGAAGAACTGGTCGTCGAACCAGTCGGGCCGCGACTCGTACACGTAGGTCGAGACCTCGCGCATGAGGGTCGGGCAGTAGCAGACGCCGGTCTCCTGGAGCTGGGCGATGAGCTCGTCGTCGACCTCGGCGTCGCGCACGCTGTGGGCGAGCAGGTCCGCGCCGGCCCCGAGCAGGCCCTTGGCGTCTTCCAGGTAGTAGAGGTGCGCGGCCAGCCGGAGGTCGTTCTCGTGCGCGGTGTCGATGACCGCCTGGTAGGTCTCGGGCGTCATCTTGGTGCTCGCCCCGAGGTTGTCGTCGACGCGGATCTTCACGATGTCGGACCCGAGCGCGATCGCCGCGTTGGCCTGCTCTACCGCCTCTTCCGGCGTCGGCCCGGTGGGGATGTTGCCGGAGAGGTAGAAGCGGGCGTGGTCGAGGTCGGCGTTGCCCTGCTGCCGGTCGCGCACCGCGACGCCGGCGGGGCCGTCGCCGCCGAGGCTGAAGACGGTGGTGACGCCGTAGCGCGCGTAGAGGCCGAGCTGGCCCTCGACGTGCTCCTCGGTGTAGAAGGACGCGTCCGCCTCGAGGCCACGCACGTTGTTCACGTGCCCGTGGGCGTTGACGAGGCCCGGCATGAGGGTCCGGCCGGCGACGTCGATCTGCTCGGCGTCCGGCGGCACCTCGACCGCGTCGGCCGCGCCGACCGCCTCGATGCGGCCGTCGCGCACCACCAGCACGCCGTTCTCGATGGCCGGCGACCCGGTTCCGTCGATGATCCGCGCCCCCACGAAGGCCTGCAGCCCCGGCGTCATCTCGACCGGCGCTTCGCCGCAGGCGGCGGCGGTCGCCACGATTCCCAACCCCAACAGGACGGCAAGACCTCTCGCGTACATTCCCACTTCATCCTCCCGCAGGCATGCGTTCGATCGTCCCGGCCTTCCCGGCCGCCGGGAGCGTCTTCAGTCGAGGACCGGCTCCGAGCCCATTTGCTCGAGCACCGCGCCCAATTGCTCGATCTCCTGGCCGTACTCCGCCCAGTCGCCGTCGCGCTGCGCCCGCAGGGCGCGTCGGTAGTGGTCCGCCGCCTGCGACACGAGCGGTCCGGACGACTCGTCGGGAGCGCCCGCCCGGGCCGGCTCGGCCGGCTCGGCGTCGGCGATCAGCGCCGCGGCCGGGAGCGTTCTCGCCGGCGACCCGCCTCCCGACCCGAACAGGCGGGTGAGGGCGGCGTCGAGCGTCGCCTCCATCACGATCTCGTTCTGATAGGCGACGATGACCTGCTTCAGCTCGGGGATGCGCCCGCCGGACGCGCGCAGGTACAGCGGGCGCACATACAGCAGGGCCTCTTCGATGGGGATGACCAGCAGCGTGCCCTGGATGACCTCCGATCCCTGCTGGTTCCACAGGGTCAGCTGCGGCGAGATGTCCTCGTCCTGGTTGATCCGCGCCACGATCTGGCTCGGCCCGAAGACCACCTTCTGCTTCGGGAACTGGAACACGAGAATCTTGCCGTACTGCTCGCCGTCGCTGCGCGCCACCATCCAGGCCGCGAGGTTGTTCTTGCCGCGCGGCGTGAACGGCAGCATCTGGATGAACTCGGCCCGCGGCTCGCCCGGCAGCCGCATCATCGCGTAGTAGGGCTGCATCTGCTCGTTGTCGATGACCGGCACGTCCCACTGATCTTCCCGGTTGTAGAACACGGCGGGATTGGTCATGTGAAACGTCGAGTAGATGGCCGTCTGCAGGGTGAACAACCCTTCCGGATACCGGATGTGGCGCCGCAGGTCCTCCGGCATCGCGTCCAGCGGCCGGAGGAAGGCCGGGAAGATGGCCTGCAGCGTCCGGGCAATCGGCTCGTCGGGCTCGGCCAGATAGAAGGTCGTCGTGCCGTCGTAGGCGTCGATCACGATCTTGAAGGCGTTGCGGATGTAGTTGATGCCGTTGGACGCCGGCGTGGCGTACGGATACTGGCCGCTGGTCGTGTAGGCGTCCACCATCCAGACCAGCCGGCCCTCCGAGATCACGAGGTACGGGTCGGTGTCGTAGCGCAGGAACGGCGCGATGGTCGTGACCCGGTCGATGATGTTGCGGTGATAGATGATCCGGCTGTCGCCCTGCAGCTGGCTGCTCACGAGGATCTCGTAGGCGCGGAACTGCGCCGCGAAGAGCAGCCGCCGCAGCAGCGACGACATCTCGACGCCGCCCGCCCCGTCGTAGCGGGTCGAGACGTTGTCGTCCCCCTCCGGGTAGTGGAACTCGTCGGTGCCGGTGTTCACGATGACGTAGTCGTTCGACAGCTCGCCGAAGTAGATGCTCGGCTGGTCGACCTCGATATCCACCGAGGACGTCGGCGGCAGATCCTGGATGAACAGGACCGGCAGTCCTTCCTGCGTGACCTGGTTGACCGGACCCATCGCCACCCCGAACCCGTGGGTGTACTGCAGCCGCTCGTTGACCCACGATCGGTTGGGGAGGCTGTCTGAGTTCAGCTCGCGGCTCGACAGCATGATCTGCCGGTACTCGCCGTCGATGAAGTAGCGGTCGTTGTCGACCGAGGCGAAGTCGTAGTACGTGCGGATCTCCTGGATCTGCCCGAACGTGTCGAGCAGCGGCTCGTGGTCCCAGAGCCGCACGTTGTTGATGGTGTCGGTGTTGTTCTCGATGTCCTCGAGGGTGAGGATGGCGTCGCCCGACACCTCCCGCTCCTCGACGCGGTCGAGGCCGAACGCCTGCCGCGTGGCCGCGATGTTGTGGACCAGGAACGGGGCTTCCCGCTGCTGCTCGTCCGGCGTCACCACGAGTCGCTGCAGCGCGACCGCGCCGATGTTGCCGCCGACCGAGATCAACGCGTACAGGCCGATGGCGGCCATGAACGGCCGGTTACGCGGCGTCAGCGCGGAGATGACGCTGAGGGCGGCGCCGACCAGGGCGGCGACGGCGAGCAATCGGAAGACCGGCACGCGCAGGGCTTCGTCGACGTACGAGGCGCCGTGGACGGTGCCCGCCGGCGTGGTGAGGACCCGCGGGACGTCGAGCCAGGCCCCCCACGCGAGGAGGACGAAGAGCCCCGCGATGATCAGTCCGAGGTGGCGCCGCGCCCCGTCGCTCACGACGGGCCCGCGCGCGGGGTCGATGCCGAGCTGGTTCGAGATGACGTAGAGGGCGGCCGACCCGATGAGCGAGAGCATGACCACGGCCAGCGTGAGATACCGGACGAGGTCGATGAACGGGAGGGAGAAGACGTAGAAGCTGATGTCGCGCCCGAACAGCGGGTCCGCTCGATCGAACGGCACCGCGTTCTGGAACTGCAGCCACGTGAGCCACTCGTTCGAGGCGAAGGCGCCCAGGAACAGGGCCATCAGCGCCGCGATTCCCGTTCCCAGCCGCTGCAGCTGCTGCGGCGTGAGCACCACCGGCTGAATGTCGCCGTTGCCGGGAAACAGGGTGTAGGGCTGGGTGAACCGCCGGAGGGCCAGGCGGAAGTTCAGGGCGAGGCCCGCGAACGCGAGCAGGAACACCACCCCGCCCATGGCCACCTTGGCGCTCAGGGTGCGGAGGAAGATGCCGGTGTACTCGACCTCGTTGAACCAGAGCCACTCGGCGAACAGACTCAGCGCGGACGGCACCACCATGAACGCCGACAGAAGAACGAGCAGGAAGACCAGTCTCGCTGGCATCGTCAAGCCTCTTGGGGCATTTTCGCCCACCGATACCGCAACACTAACACAGGCGTTTGCGGAAATCCGCGGAAACCGGAGCGGGGCGGCGCCTCGGGCGGGGGCGGCTATTCCAGGAGGGTCACCCGGTCTCCGTCGGCGAGATCCGCCGGAGCGTCGACGACGACGCGTTCGCCGGCGGTCAGGCCGGAGACGATCTCGACCTGACCGCCCACCGCGGCTCCGAGCCGCACCGCCCGGCGCTCGACCTGCTCGCCGTGCACGACGTAGAGGACGTCCCGGCCCTCCCGGCTGAGCGCCGCGCCGGCCGGGACCAGCAACCTCGTCGTGCCGGCTCGAGGCTCGGGAGGCTCGTCCTCGAGAAACGCCACGTTGACGCCCATGTCCGGCAGGATGCGCGGATCGAGCTCGTCGAAGGCGATGCGCACCAGCACCGTCGCCCGCTGCCGGTCGGCTGCCGGCACGGTGGTGATGACCGCGCCCGGGATGTCCCACTCGGGGTAGGCGTCGAGGTTGGCCACGATCCGCTGGCCGTCGCGGACCCGGTTGATGTAGCTCTCGTTGACGTCGACCTCGATCTCGAGCGAGTCCATGTCGACGAGCGTCGACACCCCGGTGCGGGTGAACCCGCCCCCGGCCGACACGGGAGAGATCATCTCGCCCTCTTCGGCGTCCTTCGAGATCGCGACCCCGTCGAACGGGGCGCGGATGACCATGTCGTCGAGCTGGGTGCGGAACACGTCGATCTCGCGCTCGGCCACCACGACCTGCTCCTGCGACAGGGCGATGCGGGCGGCGAGGGAATCGACCTCGGCGGTGTCGGCGTCGAGGTCGGCGGCGCCGACGACGCCCTCCTCGACCAGCCGGCGGGTGCGGGCCAGGTTGAGCTGCGCCTCGCGCAGCCTCACCTCCTGCTCGGCGATCGCCCGCCGCGAGGCGCCCAGCCGGGCCTCGGCGAGGGCCAGCTGCGAGCGGACCGTCGAGTCGTCGAGCCGGGCGAGGACCTGCCCCCGGCGCACCGCCATGCCTTCCTCGACGGCCACCGCGACGAGCTTCCCGGTCACCTTCGACGAGACCGTCGCCCGGCGGCGCGCGGCGACGTAGCCCGAGGCGTTGAGGACGGCGGTGTCGGCGGCGGCGACGGTGGCCTCGCGCGCCACCGCGGTGCGCACGCCCGCGACCCCGGCCGGTCCGGTCCACCACCACCACCCGCCTCCGCCGGCCGCCAGGAGCAGCGCCAGCGGGGCCATCCACCGCCAGTGCCGGCGGTCACGGTCGTCCCCGCGTTCGATTCTGAGGCCGTCGAGGGAAGGGGATGCGGCAGCCACGTTTGGAAACTTCGGTTGAATCCGACAAAGTAACTGTACCATGCCGTGTCGAGGGGCATGGCGCTCCGTCGGCGTGTTCGACGAGGCGCAGCGTCCGGCGGTTCCCGCCCGGCGGTCCGCGGCAGACCACGCGTGGCGCCGAGGCCGGCGAGGCGTCTGCATCGCGGGTCGACGGGGGCGGGTCGCCCGGCCGGCGGATTCGCACGGGGCTCCCGGCCCCGAGACCGCGGGACGGCATCACGGAAGCGAGTGGACCATGAGCGATCGAAAGTACCGGCAGCGGGGGTACCAGGACGACGACGGCGGCCGAGAGCCGGAGGAACGGCCGCGGCCGCCGCGCGGGGACGGCGCCCCGCGCAGCGTCATCAACCGGCAGCACCGGCCCCCGAACCTGCCCGGCTTTCACGACGTCATGCGGTGCGCCCGCTGCCGCCGGACCCTGCGCCTGGCGATCGGCTCGGACACGGCGTGCCCCGCGTGCGGGTCGCCCCTCCACACCTGTGCGCAGTGCGCGTCCTTCGACACCGGCAGCCGCTTCGAGTGCCTCCAGCCGGTAAAGGCCCGGATATTCCCCAAGGACGCCCGCAACGAGTGCGCCCACTTCGCCCCGCGGGTGACCGTCGAGCGCCGGACGCGCTCGGAGGCCGCGGCCGGTCCCCGCAGCGCGAGGCAGGCCTTCGACGATCTCTTCAAGTAGGCCGGAGACGCTGCCATAATTGGGGCATGGACCCCCGCACCCCCGCCGATCTCGAAGCGGCCCTCGCCGGCCTCGCGGCGCCCGTGAAGCTGCTGTTCTTCTCGCAGACGTTCGGCTGCGACACCTGCGTGTCCGCACGGCGCACCGTGGACCGGATCGCGTCGCTGTCGGACCGAATCACCGTCGAAGAGTTCAACCTCGTGCTCGACAGGGACGAGGTCGGGACCTACGGCATCCGGCGCGCGCCGGCGATCGCGGTGGTCGGCGAGGCTGACACCGGCATCAGGTTCTACGGCGCGCCCGAGGGCCACGAGCTGCTCTCGCTCGTCGACGCCGTCCTCCTCGTCGCCTCCCGCGACGCCGGCCTGAGCGACGAGAGCCTCGCCCGGCTCGCCGAGGTCGAGCAGCCGATCGACATCCAGGTCTTCGTCACCCCCACCTGACCGCACTGCCCCCGGGCGGTCAGCCTGGCCCACCGCATGGCCCTCGCCAGTCCCCACGTCACCGCCGCGGCGGTCGCGGCGGTCGAGTATCCGGACCTCGTGCAGCAGTACCGCGTCACCGGGGTGCCGAAGACGGTCATCAACGACCGCACCGAGATTCTCGGCGCGGCGCCCGAGGCCGAGTTCGTCGGTCAGGTGGTGGGGACGGTCGCATGAGGGGGCGAGGCGGCCGCATCGTCGCGTTGCGGCTGGCCGGGCTGGTCGCGCTGGGGCTTGCCGCGGCCTGGTTCATGGCGCGTACCGGCGGCCAGACCGGCGCCGCCGGCGGTCAGACGGGCGCCGACGGCGTCGAGGGTCCGCCGGTGAGCTACGAGCTGAGCTTTCCCGCGCCGCAGCACCGGTGGATGGAGGTCGCGGTGACGCTGACCGGTCTGCCGCCCGGGCCGCTGAGCATGCGGATGAGCACGGCCTCGCCGGGGCGTTACGCGAGGCACGACTTCGCGAAGAACGTGTTCGAGGTGCGGGCGGCCGACGGCGCCGGCAACCCCCTCGACCCGGTGCGGTCCGCGATGGCCCGCTGGGACGTGGCCGGCCACGACGGGACCGTTCGGTTCACCTACCGCGTCTTCGGCGACCGCGTCGACGGGACGTATCTGGCGGTCGACGACACCCACGCGCACCTCAACATGCCGGCCAGCCTCATGTGGGGACGAGGGCTCGAGGACCGGCCGGCCACCGTCCGGTTCGAGCCCCCGCCGGACAGCGGCTGGCGGGTGGCCACGCAGCTGTACCCGACGGCCGACCCGTTCGTCTACACCGCGCCCAACCTGCAGTACCTGCTCGACAGCCCGGCCGAGGCGAGCCGCTTCGCGGAGCGGACGTTCACCGTCGCCGACCCCGGCGACCCCGGACATCGGCCCGAGTTCCGCATCGCCGTGCACCACACGGGCGGCGAGGGCGAGCTCGACACCTACGCCGAGGACGTCGAGCGCATCGTGCGCGAGATGGTGACGGTGTTCGGCGAGTTCCCGCGCTTCGAGACGGGCCGCTACACGTTCATCGCCGACTATCTGCCGTCCGCGTCGGGCGACGCCATGGAGCATCGGAACAGCACCGTGCTGAGCGCGCCGGCGACGTTGCGCGCCGCCCGCCCGCGCCTGCTCGGCTCGGTGTCGCACGAGTTCTTCCACGTCTGGAACGTGGAGCGCATCCGCCCCCGGTCGCTCGAGCCGTTCGACTTCGAGGACGTCAACCCGTCGGGCGAGCTGTGGCTGGCCGAGGGCTTCACCAACTACTACGGGGCGCTGATCCTGCAGCGGGCGGGGCTCGCCGCCCTGCCCGACACCCTCCGCCGGTTCGGGTCGGCCGTCGAGACCGTCGAGCGCGGTCCCGGCCGGCGGTTCCGGTCGGCCGCGGACATGAGCCGCCTCGCCCCGTTCACCGACGCGGCGACGGCCATCGACCGCACCAACTGGGGCAACTTCTTCATCTCCTACTACACGTGGGGCGAGGTGCTGGGGCTGGGGCTCGACCTGCTGCTGCGCGCCCGCGCCGCCGACGGCGTCGGCCGCGCCGCCACCCTCGACGACTACATGCGGCTGCTCTGGGAGCGGTTCGGGCGCGGCGGGGCCACGACGCCCGGGGTGGTCGACCGGCCCTACATCCCGGCCGACGCCCGCGCCGCCCTGGCCGACCTGACCGGGGACGAGGCGTTCGCCCGCGAGTTCTTCGGCCGCTACGTCGACGGGCACGAGGCGATCGATTTCGCGCCGCTCTTCGAGCGGGCGGGGCTTGTGCTGCGGCCCCGGGCGCCGGGCCGCGCCTGGCTGGGGGCGCCGTCGCTGCGGTTCGAGCGCGGCGGGGCGCGGGTGGCGGCCCCTCTGCGGTTCGGGACGCCGCTCCACGACGCGGGGGTGGCGCGGGACGACCTGCTCGTCGCCATCGACGGCCGCGGCGTGTCGTCGTCGGCTGGGCTCGACCGCCTCCTTCGCGATCTCGGCGACCGGCGCCAGGTGACGGTTCGCTACGAGCGGCGCGGCGAGCCGATGACGGCCACCGTCGAGATCGTGCCCGATCCCGCCCGGGAGCTGGTGTCGCTCGAGCAGCTCGGGCGGCGGCCGACGCCGGCCCAGAGCCGGTTCCGGTCCGCGTGGCTGGGCTCGAAGGCGCAGACCGTCAGGTAGGGCGGGCGCCGGCACTTCTCCGGGGGGCCGGGGCTTCCGGCGGGGTTGCCGGGCCAGGCGGCGGTTTCGCGCAGGAGTTCCATGGACAGAGAAGTTCGGGATCCGGTCTGCGGCATGCGGGTGGATCCGGCGAAGAGCCGGTTCAACCACGAGCACGACGGACAGCGGTACTACTTCTGCTGCGGTGGCTGTCACGCCGCCTTCCGGGCCGACCCGGCCCGGTTCGTGGCCGCCGCCTCGGCGCCCGAGCCGACCGCCGCGCCGGAGGCCGCCCTGCCCGCGGATCGGGTGGCGGAGACCTGGTTCTCGTGCCCGATGTGTCCGGGGGTGCGCCAGCTCGGGCCGGGGGTGTGCCCGAAGTGCGGCATGGCCCTCGACGCGGAGCTGGGGGCGGACGCCCTGCAGCCCACCGTCGAGTACACGTGCCCCATGCATCCCGAGGTGGTGCGCGAGGGGCCGGGGAGCTGCCCGAAGTGCGGCATGGCCCTCGAGCCGCGGACGGTGGTGCCCGAGGCCGCCAACCCCGAGCTCGACGACATGACCCGGCGGTTCCGGTGGGCCGCCCTCGTCGGCTTCCCGGTCTTCGCCCTCGCCATGGCCGAGATGCTGCTCGGCGAGCGGGTCCAGGCCGCGGTCGGCCGCACCGCGTCGAACTGGGTGCAGCTCGCGTGCGCGACCCCGGTGGTGTGGTGGGCGGGCTGGCCGTTCTTCGCCCGCGCCTGGGCGTCGGTCGTCAACCGCAGCCCCAACATGTTCACCCTCATCGCCCTCGGGGTGGGGGCGGCCTACGTCTACAGCTTCGCCGCCACCGTTGCGCCCGGGCTGTTTCCCGCCGGGTTCCGGATGGGTGACGGAGTCGAGCCGTACTTCGACACGGCGGTGGTCATCACCGCTCTGGTGCTGCTGGGGCAGGTCCTCGAGCTGCGGGCGCGCGGCCGGACGGGGGCGGCGCTGCGAGCCCTGCTGGGCCTCGCCCCGGCCACCGCGCGCCGGGTCACGGGGGAGGTGGAGGGCCGGGAGGAGGAAGACGTGCCGCTCGGGGTGGTCGCGGCCGGCGACCTCCTGCGGGTGCGCCCCGGCGAACGGGTGCCGGTCGACGGGGTCGTCGTCGAGGGCGCGAGCGCCGTCGACGAGTCGATGCTGACCGGCGAGCCGCTGCCGGTCGAGAAGGGGCTTGGCGCGCGGGTCGTCGGGGGCACGCTGAACGGGAACGGCGCCCTGCTCATGCGGGCCGAACGCGTGGGCGGCGAGACGCTGCTGGCCCGCATCGTCGCGATGGTCGGCGAGGCGCAGCGCAGCCGCGCCCCGATTCAGCGCCTCGCCGACCGCGTCGCCGAGGTCTTCGTGCCGGCGGTGGTGGCGGTGGCGGCGCTCGCCTTCGCGGCCTGGTCGGTCTGGGGGCCGGAGCCGCGTCTCGCCCTCGCCCTCGTCAGCAGCGTCGCGGTGCTGGTCATCGCGTGCCCGTGCGCCCTCGGGCTCGCGACCCCCATGGCGGTCATGGTGGGCACCGGCCGGGGGGCGGGGGCCGGGGTGCTCATCAGGAACGCCGAGGCCCTCGAGACCCTCGAACGGGTGGACACGCTGATCGTCGACAAGACCGGCACCCTGACCGAGGGCCGCCCCGCGGTGGCGGCGGTGGTCCCCGCGGGTCCCGGCACCGGCGGCGGGGTCGCCCGCGGCTCCGAAGCGGCGACAGGCCTCTCTGCCGTTCTGCCCGCCGACACCGGCAGGGCCGCCGACTCCGCGGACGGGGCCGCGGGCGACTCCGAGGCGGCGCCAGGCCACTCTGCCGACTCCGGCATGACCGCGGCGGGCGCGGGCGGCTCCGAGGCGACGAACGTGGTTGCCGCCGATCGCGAAAAAGCCGGGGGCGGCCCCGAGGCCGAGACGGTGCTTCCCGCCGACGTCGTGGGCGGCGAGGACGGGCTGCTGCGGATGGCGGCGGCTCTCGAGCGCGTCAGCGAGCACCCCTTGGCCGACGCGATCGTTCGGGCCGCCGACGCCCGGGGCCTCACCGTGCCTCCGGCCGCCGACTTCCGGGCCGAGATCGGCCGCGGGGTCCGCGGAACCGTCGACGGGCGGCCGGTGACGCTCGGCACGCCGGAGCTTCTCGCCGCGGCCGGCGTCGACGCCGCGCCGCTCGCCGCCCGCGCCGACGAGCTGCGCCGAGAGGGGCAGACGGTGGTGTTCGTGGCGGTCGGGGACCGGCTCGCGGGCCTGATCGGTGTAGCCGACCCGGTGAAGGCGACGACCCCCGAGGCGGTGCGGCAGCTCCGCGAGGCGGGGCTCGACCTCGTCATGGTCACCGGCGACAACCGGGTGACGGCCGAGGCGGTGGCGGCGCGGCTCGGCATCCGCGAGGTCGTCGCCGGCGTCCTTCCCGCCGACAAGCGGCGCATCGTGGCCGAGCGCCAGGCGGCGGGCCGGGTGGTGGCGATGGCCGGCGACGGCATCAACGACGTGCCGGCCCTGGCCGAGGCGGCGGTGGGCATCGCCATGGGCACCGGCACCGACGTGGCGATGGAGAGCGCCGGCGTCACCCTGGTGCGCGGCGACCTCCGCGCCATCGCCCAGGCCCGCCGGCTGAGCCGCGCCACCATGCGCAACATCCGGCAGAACCTGTTCCTCGCCTTCGTCTACAACACCGTCGGGGTGCCGGTCGCGGCCGGGCTGCTCTACCCCGTCATCGGCCTCCTCATCAGCCCCATCTGGGCGAGCGCCGCCATGACCCTGAGCTCGCTGTCGGTCATCGCCAACGCGCTGCGGCTCCGCCGCGTCGATCTGTGAGTCGAGCGGTGAATCGGCACCAGTTCCTGTCCGTCGGCGGCCGGTCTCGGCGCCGGGACGTCCCTGCGTTCGTGGACGTATACGGCCAGCGCGGTGGCCAGCGCATCCTGCGCCATCGCCAACGCCTCCGTTCGGTCCTCGCCGCAGGTCAGCGCTTCAGGCAAGTCGGGAAAGCTGACCGAGACCCCATCGCAGGGGCGTCTCCCTTCCCAACGACACCGTAGTAAAACGCCGCGAATGTCCAGGGGGGGCGCCGGCGGGGACCAGACCCAAGCGCCCGGGCGGCGTGGATCACCGGCCCGGCAGCCGATAGAGAGGGGTGGGGTGGTGCTGTGCCCGCGCGAAAACGCAGAGAAGAACGGATCCTGCAATCGTCGGAGACACGCTCCAGGTATTATAATCTGCTGACTCGCAGCAGCTTATGCCCCTCGAACCCCTGCTGGTTGGTGACGAGCAGCGGCTGAGGAGCCAAACGGGTGCGATCGACGACGGTACTCGATTCAGGAGCCGAACATTCATGGCCATGAAGTCTGTGCTGGTGGTGCTCGGTGTGCTCCTGTTCCCCCCGTCCGGCGTTCTGGCCCAGCCGGCCACGTCAGCAGAACCGCCGGACGTGCCCGCCGACGTCGAAGAGTGGATGCGCACCGCATGGGGCATGGAGCCGCAGGTGCTTGGCGTCACCGACACGCACTTTCTGTCGTCGTTGAGCGCGAGCGAACGGCAGGGCGCGTTTCTGTTCAAGCAGCGCTGCAACACCTGTCACTACTCGACGATGTCGACCACCAGTGGCGCCGGGGCAGGCCTCGTCGACGCGGCATCCTACGGGCCGCCGCTCTCCAGGACGAATGTCGAAGGGGAGGACCGCGAACGCGCGGTGCGACGGCTCATCTTCGAAGGCTCAGCCACGATGCCGGCGTTCAGGTACGCCCTCCGGCCCGAGCAGATCGACTCGATCATCGGCTACCTCAAGAGAGTCGAGACGCTCCGCCCGCCGGTCGTGGACCGGCTGGTCGAGCTCTCGTCGCCGAGTGTGGCCGACCCCGTGTCGTTCGGCGAGACCGCCGGTCCCCTGTGGGGGACCGTCACATCGACGTCAGGCGAGAGGCTCGAGGGCGTCACCGTGTCTGCCCGGGCGCCGGGGCGGAACGTCACCACGAGCGTGTTCACCGACAGTGACGGCGAGTACCATTTCCCGCCGCTCGAGACCGGACGGCCCTACAAGGTCTGGGCACAGGCCCAGGCCTACGAGGCGGGCCGCGCGGAGGTGGCGCTGAGCGAGGCCGGGGCCAGACAGAACTTCACGCTCACCCCTACCGCGGACTTCCACAATCAGCTGACGGGGAGCCAATGGTATGCGGCGCTGCCGGACGGCACCCGTGAGGACCTCCGGATGAAGGAGGTCTTTCGGGCGGCCTGCATGGGATGTCATCCGCCGAACTTCACGCTGATCAGCCGATTCGACGAGGCCGGCTGGCGGAACATCATCGACGTGATGAGCCGGATGCACCCGTATCGGTATGGCACTCCGGCCGCCGCGGCCCGTCGCCAGCCGAACGCGATCATGGTCCACTTCCGGGATGAGCTGGCGGCGTGGCTGGCGAGGGCGCGTGGTCCGGGCCCGTCCCCCATGACGTTCACGCCCCGTCGTCCGACGGGGGACTCGACGCTGATGATCGCCCGCGAATACGACGCGCCCGAGCCCGGTTTCGGATTGCCGTTCTTCAACGATGGCAGCACCGATTGGGCGCTCGGCCCTGTCGATTTCATGGACGAGTCCAAGCACCACGCGATGAACGCCACGCTGGATGCCGATGGAAACGTGTGGATGGCCGACATGTTCAACATCACCCGCACCGTCGTCAGATACGACTGGCGGACCGGGCACGCGACGAACTTCGTGCTGTCGGAGACACCGGACGCTCCCCCCGCGAATTCGCACGACATCATCCGGGACGCCGCCGGGGTCGTGTGGTTCGACATGAGCAACATTGGTGCGCTGGGGCGCATCAACCCGCGGACGGGCGAATCGGCCATCATTCGTCCGCCCGAGGGGGCACGCGTGGGGCCCTGGATTGGCGGCGACGGGCGAGGTGGCATCTGGGCCGCGGGGGCGACGAACGACGCGAAGGCGATGCGCTACGACACGAGGACCCGCGGCTGGACGCTCTTCGAGAACCCGGTTCCGAACGCCTCGAACTACGGGATGACCGGCGATGGCGCCGGCAATGGCTGGTGGTCGACCGCCATTCCGCGGGACGGGTTGATGAAGGCGGACCTCGAGACCGGCCAGGCCACGTTCGTGCCTCTACCCGAAGCGGTAAACGACAGGAGCGACCTGTTCACCGCGGAGGAGCTGGCGGTCTTCGCCGATCGCCTGACGTTCTACGGCTACGGGAGGCCGGGCGCCGTGGCGATTCGCAAGCCAGGCGCCGATCCGCGGAGCACCACGTTCTGGGGCTGCTCGTGGTACGGTGGCGGCCTGCTGAAGCTCGACAGCCGCTCTGACCTCCAAGAGATGTATCCCTTTCCGCCCGAGCATGAGGACGGGAACTGCTACGAGACGTCGGTGGACGAAGACGGCATGGTGTGGCTGCCGTTCACGCATGGCGATTCGATCGCGAAGTTCGATCCCGGCACGGAAGAGTGGACCAGCTATTTTCTGCCGACGATCGGGACCAAGACCCACGGGCTGCAGGCGGTGACGGTGAATGGCCGCACCCAGATCGGCATGGGCTACCTTGGGGCCGGGAAGGTGGCGAAGCTGGAGTTCCGGCCGCGGGAGGAGCTGCAGCGACTGAAAGCGGAGACGAGACCATGAGCATGGCTCAGTACGTCCTGCGATGCCTCGGGCTGGCCGGCGCCCTCGCGGCGCTTCCGTGCTCGGCGCTGGCGCAGCCGGCCGACGAGGCGGGCCCGCCCCGTACGCCCTGGGGCGTGCCGGATCTCCAGGGGACCTGGTCGCTTCCCACGATGACGCCCCTCGAGCGACCGGCCGAATTCGAGGACAGACTTCGTCTCACAGAAGAAGAAGAGGCGGAGTTTCTTGCCACGCGGCGGAGCCGCATCCGCCAGGGGCTCGCTCGGGCCCTGAGCGCCGACTTCGAGCTGGGCGATGGCGGGGTCGACCAGTCCATCTACGACCATCCGCTGCTGGACGGGCGCACGTCGCTCGTCGTCTCACCCGAGAACGGGCGGATTCCACGCACCGAGGAAGGCCGCTACCGGGTGGGCATGCCAGGTCGGCGTATGAGCGGCATCCCGGAGGGCCCCGAGGACCGGGCACTGGACGAACGCTGCCTGATGGGCGGGATGCTGCCGCTCCGAGGGAGTGCGTTCCCGGCCCGGATCTTCCAGACCCCGGATCATGTGGTCATCCACTACGAGTTCATCAACGCCACGATCACGGTCCCGCTGGACGACCGGCCGCAGGTGTCCAGCGCCATCCAGCAGTGGACCGGGACCTCGCGCGGCTCCTGGGACGGCGACACCCTGGTGATCGAATCGACGAACTTCGACCCGCGCTGGACCTTTGCGGGGTCCGGGGCGGGTATGCGTCTGGTGCAGCGTCTGACGCGGATCGACCAGGCCACGATGCATCAGGAGTACACCGTCTACGACCCGGACTCGTTCACGGAGCCGTGGTCGGCGGAGTACCCTCTGACCAACACCGAGGAGCCGATCTACGAGTTTGCCTGTCACGAAGGCAATCGGAGCATGACGCTGCTGTTGAACGGCGCGCGGGCCACCGAGCAGATGGCCCGGTTCATCGGCGCGTTCGGTCTCTCGTCGTTCGAGCGGGTCGGTGGGGCGGCCGCGGACGGTTCGGCGTTCACCGACGGGATGCTGTCGTATGACGCCAGCGGCCGGGTGTCGGTCCAGCTTTCAGGCCGTGAGAGCTATCTGGCCTACTACGGCCGATATGACGTGAACGTCACTCGGAGAGTCGTCGAGCATGAGGTCGAGGGCGGGTCTCGACCGGATGTGCGGGGCAGGACGCTGAGCTACTCGTACGACCTCGCGGACGACGGCGACACGCTGGTGCTGTCGCTGATGGGTGACGACGGAGTTGAGAGCCGCGCCACTTGGCAGCGTCATCGCTAGTCCCTCCGGACTGGGTTCGTCGCGGTTCGAGGCCGGCGAGACGTGCGACTTGACACGGGCCGCGAACGGCGCATGCTGTATCCGCAACGGATATAGTTGATGCCCCAGAAGAAAGCCCCCCAGAGCTCCCCGGGCCTGACACCACCGGTCTTTCATATCTTGCTCGCGCTTGCTCGCGCTTGCCGATGGTGAGCGTCATGGCTACGCCATTGTGCAGACCGACGGCCGTTTGGGATCGAACCGACCCTCGTGCAGGGGCTGGTGAGTTGCCAGAAATGTGGCTACGCGCTCTCGCGCGCGTCGGCCCGGTCGAGCGCCCGGAAGATTCACTACTACCGCTGCATCGGATCCGACGGGTGGCGGCACCTGGGCGGTCCCCGATGCGACACGCGCCCCGTGCGACAGGACCTGCTGGCGCGCACCATAAGTGGATTTATTGCTCAGACATCATAAAATTAACTCTTGCAAGCGGGGAAACCCATCGTGCATAATTCTCCACCGATAGCGTCACGCCTTACTCCTCTCAAGAAACGATTAGGAACCGTTGGCCGTCCTCACCTCTACCGATGATCTTCTCCTGGGCTTCTTTAACTAAAGCAGTACGCTGGCGCGTCGGTGCTCGTTGAACTCTTCAAGCCGGTGCGCCTGGGGAGAACCGGCTCCAAGACTCCGCGCCGGTGCTTCCCCGGACACCGTCGACTCCGCCGAACTCCCGTCCCGGTGGCGAGAGCAACAGACGCGCGCGCCGTCTGACGGCGCAAGGGAACGGATCTTTCAGAATATCAGAATGAGCGAACAGAAAGTTCTCAATTTCCTTTCGAGCCCGTCTGCCGCTGTATCCGACGATGCCGTTGCGTCGGTGTCACATCCGCACCATCGGCTGACGGCGAAGGTCACCCTTCCCGAGCCGGCCGCCGACTACCAGCACCGACGCTTGTTGATGGGCCAGAGGTTCCACGAACGCCCCGGCGACAGGCGGGGCGGACGCCGACCACCTATCGCTTCTTGGCTGCCTCCTTCCTTGTGCTCGTCCATCAGCCGAGTCATGCTGTTCGCCGACAACCTTCGCTGCCGGGTCGCGGACGCTTTGGCGAAGGCAGCAGGATACGCCATTCCCGAATCGTAACCCGACCGGGTCGCGACCCGTCGTCAGCCAACCAACGGCATCGTTCGGCGGCCCGCACATCGCGACATAAAGGAGCACTGCTTGCTACCGCACTGGAAACCACGGATCGGTCTCGCCCTGGGCGCCGGGGGCAGCCACGGCTGGGCGCACATCGGCGTCATCAGGCATCTGCAAGAGGTCGGTATCACTCCGGACATCATCTGCGGCTGCTCGGCCGGCGCGCTCGTCGGCGCCTATCACGCCGCGGGCAAGCTCGATTCCCTGGAGGACTGGGTCCTCAACCTGACGGTGCGTCGGACGTTCAATTACATGCGGTCGAAGCGGGGGCGCAGCCTCTTCGGCGAGAAGCTGCTGCGGGAGATGAGCGCGCACTTCCGTCGGCTGGCCATCGAAGATCTGCCCGTCGCTTTCGCGGCCGTGGCGACCAACCTGGAGAGCGGCCGGGAGGCCACGGTGCGGACCGGCCCGCTCGCGCGCGCGGTCGCGGCTTCGGGAGCCTTCCCGCTCCTCTTCCCGCCCGTGAAGCTGGACGACGGCTGGGCGGTCGACGGCTGTCTCGTCAACCCCGTGCCGGTCTCGACCTGTCGGGCTCTCGGCGCCGACGTCGTCATTGCGGTCCGGGTCCTCAACGCCGGCGAGAAGCTGCGCGTCGTCTCCGAGGCCCGCACCGAAGCCGAGCGGTGGTCGCCACTCCTTGCCGGGGTCGCCGGGGCAAGCGATGGCGCGCCCGGCGTCGAGGCGGAAGCACCGTCGGCGCAGTCCGATCGCTTCGCGTCCGAGAGCGGTTGGGCGCCTGAGGCCGCCGCGATCGGGCGCAGACTCTCGGGATTGCGCGGCTCCGCACGCCGTGCGCCGGGCATCGTGTCGGTGATGAGTCGGTGGAGGGCCGCCCAGCGGCGCCGCCGCGTGGCGAGCGCCGAAGCCGACATCCTGATCGAGCCCCGGCTCGGCCGACTCTCGTTGGGCACCACCCGGGCCTTGCGGGCGATCGAGGCGGGGCGCTCGGCCGCCGCCGCGGCGCAGGCGCGACTGTCGGCCGTCCTGCAGACGAAAGAGGAGCGGCGCGCCGCAGGCGGCGTCGGAAGCGTTGTCGGCGGGATCGAGCCCCTCGACTTCCCGGCCGCCGGCGTCGCCGGCCGCGGTCCGGCCGCGGTCCAGGCGTCCCCGGCGCCGAGTTTCGGCGCCGACGCTGCCGGGGGGGTCTCATGAACGCCGTGTTGCCGCGCCCGGCCGCCCTCTCCTTCGGCAAGCGCGGGTGGCGGTTGCTGTACGGGTTCCTGGCATGGCGTTTCCGCACGCCGGACTGGCTGTTCATGAACTACGGCTACGCCGACGGAGCCGGAGACGCCGACCTGACGCTCGCGGCCGATGACGAGCCGCACCGCCCGTTCATCGCGTTGTACGCCCATGCGTTGGGCCAGGCGGGTCCCGTGGCAGGGTGCGACGTCCTGGAGGTCGGCTGCGGCCGGGGCGGCGGAAGCGCCTGGATCGCGCGCACGCAGGGCGTCCGGTCGATGACCGGCGTGGACCTGTCGCAGCGCGCGATTGCACTGTGCCGGCGCCTGCATGACGTCGGAAACCTCAAGTTTGGGCCGGGCGACGCAGAGAAGCTGCCGTTCCCGGACGCCTCGTTCGACGTGGTGGTGAACGTGGAATCGTGTCATCACTACCCCTCGTTGCCGACCTTCTTCGACGAGGTCGAGAGGGTGCTGCGGCCAGGCGGATCGTTCTGCGTCACCACGTACTGGCACCCGGCGGGGCTGGCGCGGTTTGAGCAGGCCCTTCGCGATACACGGCTGGAGCTGGTGCGGACGGCCGACATCGCTCCCCGCGTCATGGACGGCCTGCAGGCCACCGAGGCGAAGAAGACGTCCCTCATCCGGCGCCACGCGCCCCGGTTCCTGCGCCCGCTGCTCAATCACTTCGCAGCGGTCGAAGGCAGCTCGATCCACCGGGGGATCATGGAGGGTCGCATCAGCTACGTCTCCGCCCTGTTGCGGAAGGCGCCCGCACCGGCCGGGCGGTCGGGGCGAGCTCGATGACGCGTCGGGGCGGGCGGGCGTCGGAACATCACGTACGCACGCGGGAGCGAGCGGCGGCGCTGGCCCCGGAAGTCCGGATCGGGGCGGACGGCGACTGGGTGTCGTCCGCGCCGCCCTGCGGCGGGCATCACGTCTGCGTCTACCTGGGCGGCAACGTGGGGTGCGAACAGCGCTACGCGGAAGAAGCCGACGCCCTCGGGCGCCGGTTGGCGGCCGAGGGCGTCGGGCTGGTGTACGGCGGCGCCCGGGTCGGACTGATGGGCGTCCTCGCCCAGGCCGTCATGGCCAACGGCGGCTTCGTCACCGGCGTGATTCCGCGCCGGTTGTCGTACCAGGAGCTCGCCCACGAGGGACTCAGCCGACTCTACGAAGTCGACACGATGCACGAACGCAAGCACGTGATGCAGCGGCTGTCCCAGGGCTGCATCGCCCTGCCCGGCGGCTTCGGCACGCTCGAAGAGATCTTCGAGACCCTGTGCTGGTCGCAACGACCGCTGGAGCTTCATGAGAAACCGTGCTGCTTCGCCAACATCGACGGCTACTACGACCCCCTGTTCGAGTTCCTCGATCGGGCGGAGGCGCGCGGGTTGCTGCTGCCCGAAAACCGGGCCCTCGCCCGACAGGCGCCCAGCGCGGTGGCGGCGTTGCAGACGATTCGGAACGCGTGGACGGAAGCCGGGAACGCGATGCGGGATGCGCTGAGGGCGCGCGCCGTCGAGCCGCCCGCCTTCCAGGAGCTCGGATGAGGCGGAGAAACGGAATGGACCCACACCATGACGCCGGCCGCGCCCGCCCCGGACCGGGCACGATTCCGACCGTGATCCGCCTGCTGGCCTCGCTGGCGCTGGCGGCGCCCGCCGCACCCGCGGGCGCGCAGACGATGGCCTGCAACCCGTGCGTCGTCGGCGTCGTGCTCGACGGCCCGTGGGAACCCTACGTCGAGACGCTCGCTGCATTCGAGAGCGCGGTCGTCGAATTGACCGCGCCGCGCTTCGACGTGGTCTTCCCGCCGTCGAAACGCCGTGTCGGCGGCTCGACGCCCGCCGGCGTGCGCGCCGCGGTCGGCGCGTCGCTGGCCGACCCCGGGGTGGATCTCGTGGTGGCGGTCGGTCCGGGGGCGACGTCCTTCGCGGGCCGGCAGGACTCGCTGCTGAAACCGGTGGTCGGGGTCTTCGCCCTCGATCCGGACCTTCAGACCCTGCCGATCCGGATGTCGCCCGACGGCGAGCGGGTCAGCGGAAAGCGGAACCTGAGCTACGTCACCTTCCCCAACGACCTGGCCGACGACGTACGGCGCTTCCGCGAACTCGTCCCGTTCGCGCGCATCACGTTTCTCGCGAGCGGGCCGCTGCTGGACGCGGTCGCCGGACTCGAGGCGCGACTGCACGCCGCCCTCGCCCCGATACGCCGGGGAGAGATCGCGATCGAAGTCGTCCGCGTGGGCGCGTCCGCGGCGGAGGCGCTCGCCGCCGTCCCGCTTGCCGCCGAGGCGGTGTACGTGCTGCCGCAGGCGCAGCTTCCGTCAGACGAGTTCGGCCGGCTGATCGACGGGCTCAACGCGCGGCGGCTGCCGACGTTCTCCTCCCGGGGCCGGAGCGCGGTCGACGACGGCCTGCTGATGAGCCTGTACGACGACGCCGACTTTCACCGGATGGGGCGCCGCGCCGCGCTCCATGTGCAGCGTCTCCTCCGCGGGGAGGACGCCGGTGCGCTGCCGATCGACTTTCGCCGCGACCGCCGGTGGACGCTCAACATGGCCACGGCGCGGACCGTCGGCGTGCACCCCAACTGGAGCGTCCTGACCGAGGCCGAGCTGCTGCACGACGCGCCGCCGGCAGGGGGGCGGCGCCTGAGCCTGGTCACGGCGGCGCGGGAAGCAGTGGCGGCGAATCTCGATCTCGCGGCCGACGGGCAGCACGTGGCCGCGGGCCGGCAGATCGTCCGGGAGTCCCGGGCGGGGCTGCGCCCGCACGTGTTCGCATCGGCCGTCGCCGAACGGATCGACCTGGATCGCGCGGCGGCGTCCTTCGGCATCCTGCCGGCGTGGCTCGCGGGAGGGTCGTTCGGGGTCTCGCAACTCCTCTACTCGGACGCGGCGCGAGCGGACGTGGAGATACAGGAGCACCGGCAGGCGACGCGCGAGCAGTTCCGCGCGGAGCGCCGGCTCGATATCGTGCACGCCGCCGCGGTGGGGTATCTTGACGTGCTGCGGGCGATCGCCTTCGAGCGGATTCAGCGGGAGAACCTGATCGTCACCCGGTCGAATCTCGCCCGCGCGGCCGCGCGCCGGCGCATCGGCGTCGCCCGCGCGGCCGAGGTCATCCGCTGGGAGAACGAAATCGCCACCAATCGACGCGGCGTGATCGACGCGGGCGCCAGCCGGCGGGTCGCCGAGATCGCCCTGAACCGGTTGCTGCACCGTCCGCTCGAAGAGCCCTTCGAACTCGCCGACGTCGACGCGAACGGCCCGGGGCTGTTGAGCACCGGCGCGTTCGAGCGGTACGCCCGTAACCCGTCCGCGTTCGCGCTCTTCCGCGACTTCCTGACGCGGGACGGCCTGGCGCGCGCGCCCGAGCTGCGGCGGCTCGACGCGGCCATCGCCGCGCGGGCGCGCGCGGTGCTGGCGGCGCGACGCGCCCTCCGGACGCCGACGGTGACGGCGCAGGGCCACGTGACGGCCCTCGCCCGGCCGCTCGCCGGCAACATCGACATGGGCGGGCTGCGCCTCACGCCGCCCCCGCCAAGTCGGCTCGACTGGACCGTCGGCGTCTCGGCGTCGTTGCCGTTGTTCGAAGGAGGCGCCCGCCGGGCGGCGCGGGCGCGGGCGGACCGGGAGCTCGATGAACTGCGACTCCGGCGGCGCGCCGCGGGCGAGCGGATCGAGCAGCGCATCCGGTCGGCGCTGCACCTCGCCGGGGCGTCGTACGCAGGCATCGAGCTTACCGCGGACGCCGCGGACGCCGCGCGGCGGAACTTGGCGCTGGTTACCGGGTCGTACGAAGAGGGCGTCGTCTCGATGCTCGACCTGCTCGATGCGCAGCATGCGGTGGTGGTGGCGGAACTGGCGGCGGCGGGCGCCGTCCACGACCATCTGACCGATCTGATGGACGTTCAACGCGCGTCGGGGCGCTTCGAGTTCTCTGCGGACCACGCCGAGCTCGCAGCAACCGGCGAAGAGCTGCACGCGTTCTTCGCTGAGGCCAGCCACGACCCGCGCGCCGGTTCGTGAGGTCCGGCGAAAGGAGTACCTGCCATTGGAGCGTCCATTCCGTCGTCTCGCCATCTCGCTCACGGCGGGCTGGCTGTTCGCGCCGGCCTGCGCCGAGCCTCCGCCGGCCGAGTCCGACCTCGTCCGACCCGTCCGGCACGTTTCCGTCGAGGCAATGGGCCGCCGGACGCGGACGTTTTCCGGCGTGGCGCGCGCGCGCGACGAATCGTCGCTCAGCTTCCAGGTCTCGGGAACGATTGCCCGCGTGACCGTCGCCGTCGGCGACCGGGTGAAGGCCGGCGCACCGATAGCCCGGCTCGACCCCGAGCACTACGACCTTCAGGCCGAGGAAGCGGAAGCGGCTCTTCGCCGGGCCGAGGCCGCGGCCCGCAACGAGGCCGCCAACCTGCGGCGCACGCGGGCGCTCTACGAGACGGAGAACGCCTCGGCGACCGAGCTGGATGCGGCCCTGGCCGCGTCGGACTCCGCCGCGGCACAGGTGGATGCGCTCGGCCGCCGGCTCGAGCTGGCGCGGCTGCGGTCGCGGCGCACGCAACTAGCCGCACCCGTGGACGGCGAGATCGCCGATGTCCTCGTCGCCGCCAACGAGCACGTCGCCGCCGGTCAGGCCGTCGCGGTGCTGACATCGGGAGCCGCCCCGGACGTGGAGTTCGCGGTCCCGGAGGGACTGATCCGCCAGGTCCGGCGGGCGACCCCGGTGTCCGTGGTCTTCGGCGCGATTCCGGGAGTCCGCTTCGACGGGGCGGTGACCGAGGTGGGCGTGGCGGCGAGGCCTGCGAGCACGCTCTTCTCGGTGACGGCGAGCCTGGACGCCGGTCCGCCCGTCCGGCCCGGGATGGCCGCCAGGGTCATGCTGGCGCTCGACGACGGCGATGCGACGGATCGGTTCGTGCTTCCCTCCCAGGCAGTCGGTGAAGACCGGGACGGCCCGTTCGTCTTCGTGGCCGAGCCGGCGAAGGGCGGACGGGCCGTCGTGCGTCGGCGCGCCGTGACGGTCGGAGACTTCGTGAGCGGCGGGCTCCTGGAAATTGTCGAGGGCCTCTCGCCGGGAGCCCGAGTCGTGTCGAGAGGCGTCAGCCGCATCGCCGACGGTGACCTGGTGGGTCTGGACGCCGCCTGGGTGGCCGCGAACTGACCGGCCCCATGAACTGGACACGCGCCGCCGTCGAGAAGGACCGCGTCACCGCGGTGGTCCTGTTGTGCGTGATCGCGGCCGGACTGGCCGCCTACCGGGGGTTGCCGCGCTCCGAGGACCCAGAGGTCACCTTTCCCCGGGCGACGGTGCTGACGCATTGGCCCGGGGCGAGCCCGGAACGCATCGAGCGCCTGATCACGGACCCGATCGAGGCGGTCCTGCAGGAGATTCCCGAAATCGACTTCGTCACGTCGCGGTCGAGGACCGGCGTATCGCTCATCCGGGTGGAGGCCCGCCAGAACATCCGCGACATGCCGCCCGTCTGGGACAAGCTCCGCCGCCGGGTGAGGCAGGTCGCGCCGGATCTCCCGGCTGGCGCCATCGGACCGTTTGTCAACGACGAGCTCGGCGACCTTTTCGAGATCATCGCGACTCTGACCGGCGACGGCTACTCGTACACGGAGGTCGAGGCGCTGGCCGAAATCGCCCGCGACGACCTCCTCCGGATCGACGACGTCGCCAGGGTCGACATCTACGGCGCGCAGGACGAGCGAATCTTCGTCGACTACGAGAACGAGCGGCTGGCCGAGCTGGGCATCGCCCCGCTCCAGTTGCGCTCGATCCTGGAGAGCGTCAACATCGTGACCCCCGGGGGCGACGTCCACGCCGGAGTGGAGCGGATCGCCCTCGAGCCGAGCGGCGCCTTCGAATCGCTCGACGACCTCCGGCGGGTAGCCGTCACCCTCCCCGGCCGTTCCGAAGTCGTCGCCCTGGAAGACCTCGCGACGATCTCCCGCGGGTACGCCGAACCGCCCGCGCAACGGGTCTACACCTCGGGAGCGCCGGCCCTCGCGCTCGCGATCTCCATGCGCGAGGGCGGCAACGCCGCCGCGTTCGGCGAGGGCGTCCGGCGCGGGATCGCGCACCTCCAGGCCCGCTATCCGATCGGGGTCGAGTTCGACGTCGTGCGGTTCCAGCCGGCGGTGGTCGACGTCCGGGTCCGGACGTTCATCGGCAGCCTGTTCCAGTCGCTCGGCGTCGTCCTCGGGGTGTTGCTTCTGTTCATGGGGTTGCGGACCGGGTTCACGGTGGCAGGCGCCGTGGCGGTGACGATTCTTGCGACCCTGTTTCTGATGTCGGTCTTCGCCATTGGCCTCGATCAGATCTCGCTCGCCGCGTTGATCCTCGCGCTCGGAATGCTGGTCGACAACGCCATCGTCATGACTGAGGCGATCACCATGCAGATGGTGGCCGGCCGGAAGCCGATCGACGCCGCGGTCAACTCGGCCCGGGAGCTGGGCCGGCCGCTACTGGTCGCCTCGCTCACGACCGCGGCCGCGTTCCTGCCGATTTTCCTCGCCGAGTCGACGACCGGCGAGTACGCCGCGCCGCTCTTCCAGGTCGTCACCATCACGCTGCTAGCCTCGTGGGTGCTGGCGTTGACCATGACGCCGCTGCTCTGCGTCCGCTTCCTGCGGAGCAAGTCGACGTCGAACCGGGAGGAGTCGGACCCCGGCGGGCTCGACGAGAATTTCGTGGTCGCGCTCGAACGCGCCGAGCTCACATCGGCCGGAGAGGCCTATGGCGGCCCGTTCTACCACGTCTATCGGGCCCTGCTGCTGGCGGGGCTGCGTCATCGCACGGTGGCGATCGCCGCCGTCGCCAGCGTCTTTCTGATCGCGATGCTGGGTTTCCGGTTGGTGCCGAGGGCCTTCTTCCCGCCGTCCGATCAGGCGATCTTCACGGCAGAGTACCGCTTGCCGGCCGGCACCTCGGCCGAGCGGACAACCGCCGTCGTTGAGGCGATCGACCGCTTCGTCGCCGCCGAGCTGCAGGCGGCCGGGGCCCGACCGCCGGCCGGGGCCGGCGTCGCCCCGGCCGACGACGCCGGCCCTGACCCCGCCCGGGCGGAAGGAGTAACCAATTGGGTGACCTTCGTCGGCCACGGCGGGCCGCGCTTCCACGTGGGGCAGACGCAGGAACCGAGCAGCGCCGCCTATGCGTTCGCCATCCTGAACACCACGAGCCACGCGGCGATCGACGACGACCTCATCCCCCGGCTTCGGGCGTTCTGCCGTGAGCGGTTCCCCGATCTCCGCGTCAACCTCAGGACCCTGCAGATCGGCCCCCCGGTCGCGGCACCTTTGGAGATACGCCTGTCCGGGCGCGACCCGGAGGCGCTGCTCGACGCCGTCGCCAGCGTCAAAGCGCGGCTGCGCGCCACCCCCGGCGCCTGGGGCGTCGAGGACGACTGGGGGGCCCGCAGCAAGAAGCTGGCGATCGAGATCGACCAGCCACGCGCCCGGCGGGCCGGCATCACCAGCCACGACGTCGCCGTCTCGCTCCAGACGGCGCTCGGCGGCCTTGAGACGACGCAGTTTCGCGAGCAGGGGGGCGCCAACATCCCGGTGCTGCTCCGATCGAACATGGCGGGCCACGCCGATCCCGCGATGCTCGACCGCCTCTCCGTGCACGCGCAGGCGACCGGCCGCGCCGTCCCGTTGCTGCAGGTCGCGGACCCCGAGCTGGTCTGGGAGCCGTCCACCGTGCGGCGGCGCAACCGCATCCGGACGGTGACGGTATCGTCCGACGTGGACCCCGGTGTGACGCCGGCCGAGGTCGTAGCGCAGCTCCGGCCTTGGCTCGACGCCCAGCAGGCCGGATGGCCGCTCGGCCTCCACTACGAGTTGGGCGGCGAGGAAGAACGGTCCGTCGCCGCGAACCAGTCAATCGTCGAAAAGCTGCCGCTGGGTTGGCTGGTCATCCTGCTCCTGCTCGTCGGTCAATTCAACTCGATACGCTGCGCCGTCATCATCCTGCTGACGATCCCGCTGGGTTTGATCGGCGTCGTCGCGGGGCTGATCATCGCGCAGTCGTACTTCGGGTTCATGACGCTCCTCGGCATCATCGGGCTCGCGGGCATCGTCATCAACAACGCGATCGTGATCGTCGACCGTATCGGCGTTGAGATTGGCGAGTACGGTCTCGACCCGCGGCGGGCGATCGTCGGCGCGGTCCAGCGGCGCCTCCGGCCGATTCTGCTGACGACGGTGACGACCGTCGTCGGTCTGGTCCCGCTCTGGATCGGCGGCGGGCCGCTCTGGGAGCCGATGGCGGTGGCCATCATCTTCGGACTGCTGTTCGCCGCGGTGCTGACGCTCGTCGTCGTACCCATCCTCTATTCGGTGCTCTTCGGGGTCCGGTTCGACCGGTTCGAGTACTGACCGGTGTACCAACGATGCAAGAACTCACCTCTCCGCATCGGGTCACGCGGCTGCGCCGCTATTTGCCGACGGACTCCGCGAGTTTCCGGACAACCGCCGCCTCGCCAGTTTCACGGCCTGCGCCGTCGAGTGGGAGGTGTTTCCTCGCCCCGACGCGGTGGTGGAGACCCACGACCGGCTCGTCGGCAGCTCGGGGACGAGACGGCCGCCGGTCCGCGAGGGCGCTCCGGGTATTCGCCGAGCTGGGACGTGCGCCGATCGGCGCGCGCGACACCAGCGAGGCCATCGACGCGGTGATCGCTGACGGTCCGCGGGACGAGAGGGCCTCGCCGACCTCCAAGGCGGCCGCGCTTGCGAGCACGGCCGTGTTCGATCCGTTTCCAGGATCGGGCACGCGTCTTCGGAACACGCCACCTGCCGGGCATCGCATTCGTGTGCCCGGCCTGCGGCCCGGCATCCGGATTCAACCAACAGCCCGGTCGTTTCTCGGCGGGCGCGGAGCGCGAAGTCCATGTGGTGCTGCCTTGAACGTTCTTCGTCGGCGGTCGCCAGCGTCTGCTACTCGCATGTCCATCCAGGGAAAGAGGGAAAGCTGCCAATGTTGCACGTGGAGTTCACCGGTCTCAACTTCCTGCTCGTTCTGACGTCCGCCTACTTCACAGCTCTGTGGTTGTCGTGGGCCATCCATTTCGTTCAACACCAAACGGTGCTCGGCATACCCGTCTACCGGCCTCATTTTCAAGACCATCATCTGCACGTGGACAATCCCGACGAGTGGAACACCAGGCTTCGATTCAACCCCCGAATCGCGTTCTGGGGCTCGATCGTCGGCCACGCCATGTGGGTAGTCCTTGCGTCCCTCAGTATTTTGCTGTTCTTCCTAGTCTTCTCGCCCTGGATAGCGACCGTTTTCGCAGTGGTAGGCGCCGCCATCGGGTTCTTCCACTGGTATCTGCACCAGATGTCCCACACGGCCTCCGACTCCTGGCTCTTGCGATTCCGGTGGTTCCGGAGGGAATGCGAGTTCCATCAGGTTCACCATCTCACTTCCACCGGGGGGGACTTTGCGAACGCAAGGAACTACGCCTTCGGCGACCCGCTCTCGAAGCACGTCATGGACTACCTGTTTGGCACGCTCGACGAGTCCGTCGCCCCGGTGCCGGAGGCGAGCGCCCACACGGCGCACGAGGGGAATGGAGATGCCGGGAAGACTGCCGATCGGTTCCGCGTCTCGCGGTAGCTGGCGATTGTGTGCGTCGGGCCCAATCAGGCCGGACAGAGCATCCCCAACTATGCGGAGTCTTGGGAGTCGGTCAGCTCACGCAACCCTCGCCCCAACCAGGTACTCGAGGGTGAACTCCTCATCTGACCAGGGTGCGGCTCTTTTGCGTAGAATGCTATCTCCCTCATTCATAAGGAGTTATGCCCACGGGTCCGCCCTCGCTCGTGCGCTTTGGCGGGGGACAGCTTCCGGCCAGCGTCTCCACCCGCCGCTTTCGGGGCCTTCGCCCGGCCTGATCTCCGCGACAAGTCGCGTTGCCTTGAAGAGTCGGTCCGGTGGGGCTTACGCGTCGCGGTCCGGCATGCGGTAGCCGACCCCCCGCTCGTTGAGGATGTAGGCAGGCCCGGCCGCGTCGGCGGCGGCCAGCTTTTGGCGGAGCCGCCTCACGACGGCAGTGACCAGCTTACGGTCGGCGCTCGAGCCCCGCCGGTCCCGCTCCCCCCACGCCTGCCGCCGCAGGGCGTGGTAGGTCAACACCCGACCCGCGTTGAGCGAGAGCACGCGCAGCAGCTCGTACTCGATGGGCGTCAGCTCGACGGGCCGGCCGGCCACGTTGACCCGGCGCTGCTCGTAGCGGACGACCAGCTCGCCCAGCACGAAAGGCTCGGGCTCGGCCCGCCGGCGCAGGGCCGCCCGCACCCGCGCCGTCAGCTCCGTCGGCGAGAACGGCTTGACGATGTAGTCGGCGGCCCCCGCATCCAGCGCCCTGGCGACGATCTCGTCCCGGCCGTAGGCGGAGATGAAGATGACCGGCAGGTCGGCCAGCTCCTCGACCTGCTCCATCAACTCGATGCCGTCGGCCCCGGGGAGCACGAGATCGAGCAGGACGAGTTGCGGTCTGTGCTTCCTCACCAGACCGGGGACGTCGTCGGGGGCGCCCGTCACCAGCGGGGCGTAGCCCGCGGCCGTGAGTGCGTCCCGGACGTAGCGCAGCATCTGCTGGTCGTCGTCGACCACGAGAACCGGCGTCCGCCCGGCCCGACCGGGCGTGTCGCGCGGCGCATCGGGCCGGCTCCGGGCGGCGCCGGCCGCTTCGGCGCGGCCCGGAGCCTCGGCCACCGGCGCCGTGAAGGTGACGCGGGTGCCCCGGCCCACGCCCGCGCTCTCGGCCCAGATGCGGCCGCCGTGGGCCTCCACGAGCCCCTTGCAGATGACGAGACCGAGGCCGACCCCGCCGCCGCGGAGGGAATGGCCGTCGGTGCCGCCGGCGTGCTTCCGGAACAGGTGCGGCAGCCGGTCGGGCGGCACGCCCCGGCCGTCGTCGGTCACCGAGACCGCCACGTGCACGCCGTCCCGCGCCGCCGTCACCCGAATCGGGGACGACTCGGGCGCGTGCCTCGCCGCGTTGGAGAACAAGTTCGAGAGGACCTGCACGATGCGCTGCCGGTCCGCCATCACCGGCGGCAGGTCCTCGGGCAGGTCGATGCGCACGGCGTGGCGGCCGCCGGCGCTCAGGAACGTGTTGCGGGCCTGCTCCACCAGGTCGGCCACTGCCGTCGGCTCCGGCGAGACCGACAGCGTGCCGGCCTCGATGCGCCCCTGGTCCAGGAGGTCGCCGATGAGCCCGTGCATGTGGTCGGACTGCTCGCTGATGAGCCGGAAGAACTGCAGCATGGCGGCCGCGTCCAGGGCCGGCACCGCGTCGAGCACGGTCGCGGCCGAACCCTTGATGGAGGTCAGCGGAGCCCGGAGCTCGTGGCTCACCATGGCCAGGAACTCGGCCCGCATCCGCTCCAGCTCCTCGAGCGGGGCCAGGTCCTGCATGGTGACCACGAGCGACTCGACGTCGCCGGCCTCGGCCGGGATCGGCGTCGCGTTGATCAGCATCTTCACGCTGCGGCCGTCGGGGGCCGAGAGCTTGATCTCCTCGGCCCGCACGGTCTCGGCGCTGCTCAGCTGCTGCGCCAGCGGCAGCTCCGTCAGGGCCACCTCCCGCCCGTCGGCGCGCCGGACGGTCATGGTTTGAAGCAGCTCGTCGATGGGGCGGCCCAGGCCCGAGACCATGCGCTTCGCCTCGCGGTTGAGCGACACCAGCCGGCCGGTCCGGGCGTCGAAGACGACGACCCCGACCGGCGAAGTGTCGACCAGGGCTTCCAGGTCGGCCCGGGCCCGCTGCTCGTCCCGATAGGCCCGGGCGTTGGCGATGGCCGCCGCCGCCTGCGCCGCGAAGAGCACGAGCACCTCCTCGTCCTCGTCGGTGAACTCCTGCCCGCCTTCCTTCTCGGTGAGATAGAAGCTGCCCACGTGGACGCCCCGATGGCGCATGGGGGTCGCCTGCATGGTCTTGTACGGCAGCAGGTCGGTGGCCAGACCGAGCGACTCGAGATAGGCGGGCACGTCGGCGACCCTCATCGGGCTCGGCAGGTCCCGGAGGTGCTCGAAGAGCTGCGGCCCCCCGGACCAGCCGGCCAGGCGCCCGTGTTCTTCCGGCGTGATGCCCGAGCTGAGGAACTGCTGGGGGCGTCCGGCCTCGTCGACGGTCGCGATCGCGCCGTAGCTGGCCCCGGTCAGGGCGCGGGCGCTGTCGACGGCCTCTTGGAGGACGGTGTCGAGGTCGAGGCTCGCGCTGACGCGGAGGACGGCCGCCGACAGTCTGGCGACGCGCTCCTGCAAGGTCTCCAATTGCCGCTGCATCGCATCAGGGTTCTTCGTGTTCTTCGTCACGGGTTTCCTGCTTTCGACCAACTCGTGCGCGCCGGCCACACGTGCCGTCCAAAAAACACCCATATTATAGCCAATAACCACCTATGCAAAGCCTAAATATCGTTGCTCGTCAGTTATGCTCTCAAGTCAACCCGTGGGGGGGTCACCGTCCACGCGGGTGGCGGGGACGGCTGGGCCGTGCCGACATGACGGTGTCGACGGAACACACAGGAGAAGCCCATCCAATGTCAGCTGAAGCGAATCTACCGCGGGCCACGGTCCCGCGCGTCGGCCGGGCGCCCGGTACGACTGACGCCGGGAAGCATGCGGGCAACCGGCAGCTGGTCGGCGTAGCGGTCCTGCCCCGACGCTGCATTGCCGCGCCCGGCGCTTGGCACCATCGGTCGCGATGGGCGTGCTCGGGGCGTCCGTGGCGTTGGGGCAGCCGGGGTGGACGGTCAGTTCGGGCGTCAGACGCGCGGGGCGATTCGCCAGTGGCAGGCGTCTCGCGGAGTACCGGCTACCGGCCATCTCCACGGCTGGTCGGCGGCGCGCCTCCGGGAGATCTCGACGGCGACGGGCTGCCGGAACTTACGGCGTACCTGTCGAACGGCGGGACGCTTCGAGTTCAAAAAGCAGCCATATTATATCCCAATATCATCTATTGATTTCCCCAATATCATCAATCGTCAGTTATGATGGGCACTGGTCCAAGGCAGCAACGGGCATTCGTGGGACGGGGCCTTGGCTGGCTGGCGAAGACCGGGCGAAGGCGCAGGGGTGTTGGAATCGCGACGCCACGATATCTGGCTGACAACGTCCGATGGAGGAGAAATGGCCGCTTACGTAATCATCGATGCAAGAGTGACGGATGACGCCGCGTTCCGTGCTCACCTCGATCAGGTGCCGGCGATCGTCAAGGCCCACGGTGGCCGGTACCTCGTGCGGGGCGGGGCTCATGAAGTCATCCGGGGCAACTGGACGCCGGACCGCCTCGTCGTACTCGAGTTCGACACCGTCCAGCAGGCAAAGGAGTGGCAGGAAGCAGCGGACTACGCCGACATCAGACAGGAGCTCAACCGGTTCTCCGCGACCAATGTTGTCGTCGTCGAGGGCGCATAGAAGCGGTGGAGCGCAATGGGCGCTGCGCGACGGCGGGGTTCCGTGTCATCAGTGGACAGCCGGCTCAGCGTGCGCGCCTGCCGATGCGTCGACACGTCCGCAACGGTCACGACATCGTCCCGGTTGACCTTCACGGCATCGCTTGGGTACTTGCATTCGTTCGCCATGGGTTCCTCCTTGTGCATGCACTCGCTGAGAAGCGCCCCTCGCACGTACCGCCACCCTTCGTCGTCATCTCCTTACAGCCGCCATTTTCATCGTGCAGGCGCTATGCCGTAGTTTTGGTCGTGCCACCGGGATGGGAGGTTCAGGATGAGTTGCAGACGTCTCTGTGCGGTGCGCTTCGTGGTTGCGGGCGTCGTCTTGTTGCTGGGCGTACACGGCGCAGTGGGTCAAGTGACGGATGCCGTGGGGGCGACGGTGAAGGATGAGACATGGGAACAGCCACGGACGCCGTGGGGAGACCCTGACCTCCAAGGCATATGGAACAACACCCCGTGGAATGCGACGCCCCTCGAACTCCAGACCGAGGAGGACATCGCGGAGACGGAAAGAAGGAGGCGCAATCGCCCCAGGCTCCCCGGCGCCGCAAGCCTTACCTATGACTGGGATGTCTGGGGTGAGGGCGCCCGGGCAGGAGCGACGCCGCCGATCGACGTCACGCACTTCATCGTAGAGCCCGTCAACGGCAAGCTGCCGCCCCTGACGCCAGAAGCGCAGCAGCGCTGGGACGCCCGGCAGGAAGCCCGCCGGGGCCTGTCCCTGGACGAGCCGCGGCCGGGTGGCTGGGTCGAGGATGTCACCGTGTGGATGCGCTGCATCTCGCGCGGCCTGCCGGATGCGATGTTCCCGCGGATAGCCAACAACGTCTATCACTTCCTTCAGGTCCCGGGGTACGTGGTCATCGTCTACGAGATGATCCATGATGCCCGCATCATTCCCGTGGACAGCAGGTCACACCTTCCTCCGCACATGCGCCAGTGGCTCGGGGACTCGGTGGGACGCTGGGAGGGCGACACGCTCGTGGTCGAGACGACCAATTTCGTCGGCAACGAGTTCAGCCTCATACCCCACGGCGGGGGCGGCAGCGGTACCTACCGCGGGGCGAGCAGTGCCCTGAACCTCACGGAACGGTTCACGCGAGTATCCGACGAGTTCATCGAATACCGGTTCACGGTCGACGATCCGGACCTGTACACGGAACCGTGGACCGGCGTGATTCCGCTGACGACCATCGGGAGTCCGGGGCGGATACTGGAATACGCGTGCCACGAGGGGAACTACGCCATGGTAAACGCCCTCGGCGTGGCGCTGGCGCGGGATGCCGACCTCGAATCGAGGTAGGACCTCTGGCCTTTGGGTCCATTGGCCTCGCGGCTCGCTCGGTCGGACTGCCGGAGCACCCGAGGCTGAAGAGGACGATGGCCCCGACGCAGAAGACATAGGATGGCATCTTGGTGATCTTTCCAGTCTGGCTGCGCTACATCGGCCTTGGAACGTCCTGCGTCCCGGGCAGTGCAGGCGGTGTTGGTCTGCCGAATCGCCCCTCCACGGCGACGGGCCACGGTGAGGATCGATTGTTGCGGACGAAGTGCCTGGTGATCGCGTCGGTTCTTCTGCTGTCGGGCTTCGTGCGCCAGGCGCCGGCCGGCCAGGTGGACTTCACGGGCATGGTCGATTCAGCTCTCATCGATGGCCCGGCGGCTCCCGTTCCGCCGGCGGTGATGACGCGCGACGAGGAGGGTCGGGCGACGGTTCGTGCGATCAGGCTGGACGGGAGCATCGACCTCGACGGCGTGCTGGACGAAGCCGTCTACGGGACCGTTCCCGCCATCAGCGGCTTCATTCAATTGACGCCCGACGTGGGGGCGGCGGCGACGGAGCGGACCGAGGCGTGGATCCTGTTCGACGAGACGAACATCTACGTGTCGGCGCGGGTCTGGGACTCGGCCCCGGAGAGCCAGTGGGTGGCGAACGAGATGCGCCGCGACACCAACCAGTTGCGGCAGAACGATACCTTCGCCGTTCTGTTCGATACGTTCTACGACCGCCGCAACGGATTGCTGTTCTACACGAATCCGCTCGGCGCCCGCGCCGACGCGCAGTTCATGAACGAGGGCAATCCGAACACGGACTGGAACCCGGTGTGGGATGTGCGAAGCGGGCGTTTCGACGGCGGCTGGACGTTGGAGATGGAGATTCCGTTCAGGACCCTGCGCTACCGCTCGGAGCCGCCTCACATCTGGGGCGTCCAGCTCCGCCGGGCCATTCGGCGCAAGAACGAGTGGGCGTACCTGACGCGGTTGCCGGTCGCGTCCGGAGCCGGCAGCGGCGCCCGGGGGATGTTCCGCATTTCGCAGGCCGGCTCGCTGGTTGGCATCGAGCCTCCGCCTGCGGGCCGCAACATCGAGATCAAGCCGTATGCCATCGGGGGCTTGACCACGGACATGGCCGCGACCCCGGTGAGGATCGACGAGGGCAGCGGCGACGGCGGCATCGACGTCAAGTACGGCATCACCCAGAACCTGACCGCCGACTTCACCTGGAACACGGACTTCGCCCAGGTAGAGGTGGACGAGCGGCAGGTGAATCTGACCCGCTTTCCGTTGTTCTTTCCCGAGAAGCGGGAGTTCTTCCTCGAAGGACGGGGCATCTTCGGCTTCGCTCGCGGCGGCATCACGCGCGTCGCCGGCCCGGCCGGCGAGCCGGTCGGCGGGTTCTTCGGCGACGTCAACGTGCCGCAACTTTTCTACAGCCGGAAGATCGGTCTGGAGCGGGGTCCCGACGGCGCGTCCCGGGTGGTGCCGATCGTCGGGGGCGCGCGGGTGACCGGGAAGGTCGGGCAGTTCGACGTCGGGGCGCTGAACATCCACGCCGGCGACGAGGTGCTTTCGGCCACCGAGCCGACCAACTTCACCGTGGTGCGGCTGCGGCGCGACATCCTGCGCCGCAGCTCGATCGGCGGGATGTTCACCAACCGGTCGGTCTCGCGGGTGGCGCCGGGCGCCAGCCAGGCCTACGGCATCGACGGAACCTTCGCCTTCTTCGAGAACGTCAGTCTGATTGCGTATCTTGCCCGGACACGGCTGCCCGATCCGGAGTACCGAGGCAAGGACCTGAGCTACCAGGGCAAGTTCGAGTACGCGGCGGACCGCTACGGCTTCCAGGTGGATCACCTCGCGGTGGAGGACAACTTCCTGCCGGAGGTGGGCTTCTTGCGGCGCGACAACTTCCGGCGCACCTTCACGTCGGCACGCTTCAGCCCGCGGCCGCAGTCGATCGAGAGCGTTCGGCAGTTCAGCCTGGAAGGGAGCATCGACTACATCCTCACCGCCGACGAGAACCACCTGGAGACGCGCCAGAACATCGTGGCGTTCCAGACCGAGTTCGAGTCAAGCGACCGGCTGACCTTTACGGCGACCGACAGCTACGAGCTGTTGGTCCGGCCGTTCGTTGCCCCCGGTTCCGGTTTCTCGATCCCGGCGGGAGGTTACGGCTTCTCCGATGTTCAGGTGGCGTACTCCATCGGCCAGCAGCGGCGCATCAACGGGACGGCGGCGTTGAGGCGGGGCGCCTACTTCGGCGGGGACCTGACGACGCTGGAGTTGACGCAGGGCCGAATCGGCGTGCTGCCGCAGATGTCGGTGGAGCCGACGGTGTCGTTCAACTGGGTCGACACCCCGTTCGGCGCCTTCCAGACGAACCTGGCGGTGGCGCGGATCAACTACGCGTTCAACCCGCGCATGTTCTTCAGCGGGCTCGTTCAGTACAACTCGGCCGGCAAGTCCTTCGGCAGCAACCTGCGCCTGCGCTGGGAGTACAGCCCGGGCAGCGAGCTGTTCGTGGTCTACACCGACGACCACGACGTCACCGGCGCGTTGCGGCCCGACCGGGGCTGGAGTCTGCGGAACCGCGGTCTCGTCGTCAAGTTCAACAAGCTGTTCCGTTTCTGACGGCCGCCGCTGCCGGGCCTGGACACGGGGCCGACACGCCCGGTGAGATTCACATGAGTCGCAAGGGCCGGGATCGCGACCTTCGCTACCAGCCCGACGAGCGCCCTCCGGGCGGCTTCGTTCTGGGATGCGGCGCGCAGCTCGTCGTGCTCGGCATCACCGGACTGGTCGCGTTCCCCACGATCGTGGTCAGGGCCGCGGGCGAGACCGAGGCGTACCTGTCGTGGGCCGTGTTCTGCACGGTGGCTGTCAGCGGCGTCGCCACGGTCCTGCAGGCGTTGCGTATCGGCCGGGTCGGCGCCGGTTACATCCTGACGACGGGCCCGGCCGCGGCCTTCATCGGCATCTGCGTGACCGCCCTCGCCGAGGGCGGCCCGGGCGTGCTCGCCGTCCTCGTCATCGTCTCGTCCCTGCTTCCGCTCGCGATATCCGCGCGCCTGTCGCTGTTTCGCCGGTTCCTCACCCCGACCATCGTCGGCACCGTGAACATGCTGATACCGGCCACCGTGCTGCCCGTCGTCTTCGGCCGCCTGACCGACGTGCCGGAAGGCGTGCCGGGGCCGGCGGCGCCGCTGACCGCGGCGGCGACGGTGCTCGTCATCAGCGTGATCCACCTCAAGGCGGCACCGCGGCTGCGTCTGTGGGCGCCGCTGCTGGGGGTCGTCACCGGCTCGGTCGTCGCGGCGGCCTTCGGGCTGTACGACGTCGAACGCGTGCTCCGGGCGTCCTGGGTAGGGCTGCCGCAGGGGGCGTGGCCGGGCCTCGATCTCGACTTCGGGCCGGCGTTCGCAGGGCTTCTGCCCGCCTTCGCGTTCGTGGCCGTCATCGGGACCATCCAGACCATCACCGCCGCCGTCGCGGTCCAGCGCGTGTCGTGGCGGCGGGCGCGGGCGGTGGACTACCGGGTCGTGGAAGGCGCGGTGGCCGCCGACGGGGTCAGCAAGCTGCTGTGCGGGGTCGGCGGCATCATGCCGACCCAGACGACCACCGTCGCGGTCCCGACGATCGAGATCACCGGGGTCGCCGCCCGCGGCGTCGGCGTCGCGGCGGGAGCGCTGATGATCGTGCTCGCGTTCCTCCCCAAGGCGCTGGCCGCGGTCCTGGCCGTCCCGGGACCGGTGTATGCCGCCTACCTGATCGTCCTCCTGGCCCTGATCTTCGTACGGGGCATGGCCGAGGTCATCCAGGGCGGCATCGACCACCGCAAGGGACTCATCGCGGGGTTGGGCTTCTGGGTCGGCGTCGGCTGTCAGAACGGCGTGCTGTTTCCCGAGTACCTCGCGGAGGTCGCGGGCGGCCTGCTCGCGAACGGCATCACCGTCGGCGGTCTGGTGGCCATCGGGATGACCCTGTTTCTGGAGGTGACGGCGCCGCGGGTGAGCCGGCTCGAGGTGGAGGCCGACGTGTCCGTCCTGCCGAGGATCCGGAAGTTCATCGGCGAGTTCGCGGTGCGCAGCGGCTGGGACTCGAAGATGGTGGACCGCCTGGATGCGGCCAGCGAGGAGACGCTGCTGACGCTGGTGGGCGAGGACGAGGCCGGCGAGGAACGCGCGCGGCGGCGCCTGTTCCTGACGGCGCGCAGGGAAACGGAGGGTGCGGTCCTCGAGTTCATCGCCGCGGTCGGCGAGGCGAACATCCAGGACCGCATCGGGCTGCTCGCGGAGCGGCCCGACGACCTGCTGGTGGAGCGGGAGGTGTCGCTGCGCCTGTTGCGCCACATCGCCTCGTCGGTTCGTCACCAGCAGTTCCACGACACGGACATCGTGACGGTTCGCGTGGATGCGCCGACGCCGCCCCGTGACGGCTGGTAGGGCCGGGAGTCTCTGTTCTCACCGGCGGTACGAGAGTCCAGGCGACGAGGATGAGCGGGCCACTCCCTCGGGGCAACCCGGCGACGGGGGACGCGCCGACATGGACATGAGGACCGAATGGACATCGACGGCCGCGGGTCCGGAGTGGCTGGTGACGCAGGCATCGCCGTGAGTGAATCCGCTCTCGACATCAGCCTCGGCGTCGAGGAGGAGTTCTTCCTCGTCGACCCCGATACCCGCGACCTGGTGTCCGATCCGGACCCGGCCATCTTCGAGGCGTGCGAGCGGAACCGCGGGCCCCACACGGTGGCGCACGAGGTGTTGCGGACGCAGATCGAGACCAGCACCCGGGTGTGCGGGTCGGTGGCCGAGGCGGGCGAGGCGGTGCGCGAGACCCGTCGCGTGGTGCTCGAGGCCGCCGCGGAGCACGGCGTGGCGGTGCTGGGGGCGTCGACCCACCCGTTCGCCGAATGGAAGTCCCAACTGATCACGCCGCGCGAGCGCTACCAGCGATTCGTCGTCACCTTTCAGGAGAGCGTGCGGCAGCAGCTCATCGGCGGCATGCACATACACGCCGGCTTCGGCGACCCCGACTCGCGCATGCGGGTCATGACCGCGATGCGGCCGTACCTGCCGCTGTTCAATGCGCTGTCCACGTCGTCGCCGTTCCATGGCGGGCGCGAGACGGGCTTCAAGTCCTACCGCCTGAACATCATGGGCGTGCTGCCCCGCACGAGCCTGCCGAGCCCGCTGTCGTCGTGGGCCGAGTACGAGCGCCTCCTGGCGACCTACCGGCGCATGAACTTCATCCGGAGCGGCAGCGAGCTGTGGTGGGACATCCGCCCGTCCGATCGCTTTCCGACGGTGGAGCTGCGGATCTGCGACGTCTGCCCGCGTCTCGCCGACGTGGCGGGCATCGTGGCGCTCTATGCGTCGCTGGTCCGGCGCCTGTTGCGCCTCGACGCGGCGGGGCGGCTGCCCCCCGATTTGCCGACCGAGATCATCGCGGAGAACCGCTGGCTCGCCCAGCGCTACGGCGTGCTGGCGTTCTTCGGCGACACGTCCGGCGGCGAGGGCCGCGTGGACATCGAGGACTACGCCGCGCGGCAGGTGGAGGACCTGGCGGAGGATGCCCACGCGCTCGGCTGCGAGCGGGAGCTCGGCCACGTGCTCACCGTCATTCGGGAAGGCAGCGGCGCAGACCGCCAGCTCGACCATTTTCGGCTCCGCCGGCTGGAGGGCGACAACCAGGAAGAGGCGTTGCGGGCCGTGGTCGACCTGGTGATCGCCGAGACCCGCCAGGGTGTCGGCGCGGACACATAGCTGGAGCAAGAATCGCGAGGCGGCGGTCGTCGGGGAACTCGCGGAGCCCGTCGGCGAAGTAGCGCTCCTCCTGGCGGCGCAGCCGCGTGCCGTTGTGCTCGAACGGCCCGCCGGCCGCCGGAGCGGCGTGGGCGGTTCACGGTTCCCGACAGGGGGCGGACCGTGAGTCCGCTAGCTCGGCCGCATCTACATCGGGGAAAATACCGGTATCGGGGTTGCGATCGGCATACAACACATCACCGATTTGATCGACGCGAATCCGATAGGGCTACAGTTGTCGGCCGCGTCTCCGCGGGATTAGGCGGCGAGATTCTGGTTGTAGGACTGGCTGGCGAAGAAGCGGCCGCCGGGTTTTCGAGCCGCTCCCCCCTGCAGCATAACCGGGGCCTCGCGGCCTCGGACGATCCGGATGCGCCCACGGCGGTCGCCTTGGGTCGGATAACGGGGCTTCCGTCAACTTCAGATGCGTGTCCTGGAGCCGGGCGCCCAGCTCGTCGCGCCGCGGGTCTCGGGGTCTCGGGGGTTTCACGGGCAGGTCGGTTAATCCGGCCAAGTCCTGAGCCCTTCGTCGGCCGCCGCGGCTGTCAGCGCGCCGTCGAAGCATGCGAACAGGACGCTCTCATCGAGTGCCGTGGTCGTTTCCTCGCATACGAGGGCGGCAGCGAGCTGTCCGGCATCGTATGCCCGTAGCGCGTGCTTCCAGGCGAGTTCCTCTGCGCGAGTGAGGAGCCCGTCGGTAACGGGTACCTTGCCAAAGTCCGGCCAGTCTTCTGCGAACTGCTCCTGGGCTCGGCGCGCTCCTTCGGCGTCGAGGCGGTTTCCGCGGGCCGCTCTCGCGAGAGCGGCCCCCACCTCGACCCGGCTGATCGCCGACGTACCGATAGCGAGGGTCTCGTCCATCAGGTGGGCGACCTCTTCTGAGTGCGGCTCGTCTACGTAGCGCTTCACGAGCGCGCTGCTGTCGAGGTACAGAAACATCATCTGCGCTCGTTGATGATGATGTCGCTCACGCTGCCGCCGTCTCGGAGCCGCACCGATGGCCTTCTGCTCTTCGGCCGTCGGCCGCTCCAGTCGAATGTCCCGCTGGCTTTCAGAGCTGTGCGCTTCTGCTCGGCGGAGTCCGCTTCGGGGATGATTCGTGCGACCTGACGCCCATCGCGGCTCACGACAACCGTCGCACCGTTCTCCACGTCGTGGATGTACCTGTCGAGCTCCGACTCCAGTTCCTGAAGGCTCACCTGCTGTTCTGACATCTCTGGTCCCCGTGGCCCTCTCGATTCTACCGTCTCGCTGTTCCGTACGGTCGGTCGTTACCCCGGCGGCGGTTGTCGGGCGAGCGCCTCGCCGCCGCCGGCGGCCGCCGCCTTGCTTCCGGACTCGGGCTCGGCGGCTGAGAGCCCGGCCGGGGGAACCGGGAGGGACCCGAGTCCTGGGTGGCTCCCGGTCTGCCCACGATCGCGGTCGGAGGGAGACCGTCCGAGGCGCCGGCAGCTGTTGACCACGCCGCGGCTGGGGGCGGACGGCGCGTCCGCCACACACGCGGCGTCGAACTCGCTCCGGTTCGAGGGTGACGTGCGGTAGGGCTGGCGGGCGTGTTCGGCGGACGACGGACTCAAGGCGTCAACGGCCGCGGAGGAGGCGGCGCATGGCGTCCACGCGTCCACCGAAGACGTACTCGCCAAGCTTCCGAACTGGCAGGCGTAGCGAGCGAGGGGTCTGGTGGCGTGGTCGGCATCGTCCGGTGCGCGGGCTGCGACGCATGGCCGGGGTCTCTGCGCTCATCGATGCGCACGTCCCGAGAGGCCTGCTCCGGCTGGGGCGCGGTCGAACTGTCGTTCTTGGGAGCCACACTTCACGTATCGACACACGCGCCCTCGACCTGCACGGCCGCGGGCGGGTCTGGCCCAGAGGTTCCAGCGGCGGGAGCGGGCCCCACCCCCGCGCCGCCGGAATCGTCGGGCAGCTACCGCGCGGCCGGGGGCGGACTCCAGGGCTCCCCCCGTCGGCCCAACGGCAGCCGCGGGATTCCGGCGACGCTCGCGGGACGTCCCCGGCGGGTTCGTCGGCGATCCGTGGCATGGCATTGGCGGCTGCAACGCCGGGCGTGTCGGGTGATGTGGCGGGCCGAACGGAACCACTCGGTCGGTCGGGACGCCGCGGTTCGGTCGCCCGACGGGCCGCCCGCTTCACTCTCCGAAGAGGTCGTCCATCGCGAGACGGAGATCCGGCACGCTGGATGCGACCAGGTGCTCGCCGCGCTGCCGAGCCTGCTGCCGCGCGTATCCCTCCGGGCCGGGATCGGTGTACACCGCCACCGTGCCGGCTTCGACGTCGACCAGCCACGCCTCCGGAATGCCCGCCCTGGCGTACCGCGGCACCTTCTCCGCCCTGTCGTAGCGCAGGGACGAATCGGCCACCTCGACGACGAGGAGGACGTCGCCGGGTTCGGGATGGCGATCGGCGTAGAAGCCCTTCCGGCGGCGCGCCACCGAAAGATCGGGCTGCGGCTCGGTGTGTCTGTCCAGGCGAATCGGATTCTGAACGATCACGTTGGCCCTGCCGGCCAAACGCGTGACCATCACCTCGGTCAGGTGATTCACTATGCCCGCATGCGGGGGGCCTATCGGCGTCATCTCACGGACCTCTCCGTCGATGAGCTCCACGCGATCGTCCTCGGTGAAGATCCCGGCTTCACCCATGCGCGCGAACTCGTCGACGTCGAAGCGGTACCGATGGACGTCGGCAACGTGGTCCTGGTCTACCGTCACGGCCATGGTGCTGCTCCTGTCGAGTGCCGACCGGTCCGCCCGGATGGATCGGGTCGCGCATGTCATGGCTCCCTCTCCAATGGTAGTCCACGAGTTCGACGGGTGCGACCGCCCCGGTGCCGGCGCCGGGGCGGCGTGCGATCAGGCACCCCACCGCCCGTCGGGACCGCGCCGGACGTCAACCACCATCGAGCCGCGGGTCGGGGGCCGCGCGCCGGTGAACGACCCGATGAACCACGACACCAGCCCCACCGCGAACGCCCCGAGCACCGCCGAGAAGAACGAGGCGACGCTGAAGCCGGGGACGAGGAACGCCGCGAGGCCGAACGCGAGTCCGTTGACGACGAAGTAGAACAGGCCAAGGGTGAGCACCGTGAACGGCAGGGTCACGAGGAGCAGCAGGGGCCGCACGACGGCGTTGACGAAGCCGAGGACGAGTCCGGCGAGGGCGAGCGAGAAGAGGCCGTCGACCCGGACGCCGGGGAGGACCCAGGCGGTCACGCCGAGGGCGACGGCGGTCGTCAGCCAATGCGCGAGGAACAGGGTGTTCATGCGGGTGCCTCCGGGCCGGCCGCGGCGGGGAACAACACCCCTGGGGCCAGCTTGTTCTCGGGGTCGAGGGCGCGCTTGACGGCCCGCATCTGCTCGATGCCCGCCGGGCCGTGGAGCAGCCGCAGCAGTGCCTGCTTGACGGGGTTGCGGCCCACCCCGTGCTCGGCGAGGGGGCATCCTCCGAGGCGGATGACCTCGCGACCGCACGCCAGGATCGCTTCCTTCCCCGCCCGCACGTCGCCGGCCGAGCGTGGAATGACGTTGGGGTGGAGGTTGGCGTCGGACAGATGCCCCCACACCGCGTGGTCGAGGCCGCGCGACTCGAAGGCGGCGCGGAAGAGGCGCAGGCACTCGGCGAGCTTCGGGAACGGCACGATCATGTCGGCGGCGGTCTTCTCGATTGTGCCATCGACGGCGCGCTTGGCGACAGCCACCCGCCGGTTGACCGCCTCCGGCACCGCTTCCCGCAGGGCGAGCAGCGCTGCCGCCCGGGCGGTCTCGCCGGGGGCCGCGAGCTCGGTGCGGTCGAGGAGGCCCTCGGCCTCGAGGAGGCGGCAGAGGTGGACGATGGGGCCGGCCGGCGCCGTCGTCGATGCCGCGAGGGCGATCTGCTCGTGGACCTCGACGGCGGTGGCGCCGGGGGGCAGCTCGATCTGGAGCAGGAGGACGGCGTGCGCCGCTTCCGGAAGCGACGCCCCGGAGCCCCCGGCCTCCGCGGCCCGCGCCAGCTCGAGCGACCGCCGGTCCAGGTACTCGATGGCGGCGACGTCGAGCCCGGCCGGGTCGGCCCGCCGCCGCGTCTCCGTCGACACGTCGCGGAGCCGCGCCGCCAGCGCCGTCGCGTGCGCCTCGCCGTCGAGCGCGATCAGCACCACGCAGACCTCGGGCCGCCGGGGAAGGACGTCGAGGGTCACGGAAGTCACCACGCCGAGGGTGCCCTCCGAGCCGACGAACAGGTCGACGAGGTCCAGGTCGGGCCCGGCGTGGTACCCGGCCGAGTGCTTGGGGACCCGCGGCAGGCGATAGTCCGGAGCGGGAACCACGATCTCGCCGTGCGCCGTCTCGATGACGAAACGGCCGTCCGCCGCCCGCACCTGGCCGCGTTCCAGGTCGAGCGCCTCGCCCGAGGCGAGGATCACGGTCAGGCCGCGGACCCAGTCGCGCGTGGTGCCGTACTTGAACGTGGCGGCCCCCGCCGCGTTCGTCGACACCACCCCGCCGACCGTCGCCCCCTCGAACGTGGGCACGGGCGGGTACGCCTTGCCGGCCGGGTCCAGGACCTCGCGCAGAGTGGTCAGGGCGACTCCCGGCTGCGCGGTGATACGGTCGTCGGCGAGGCCCCCGACCGCGTTCATCTTCGACGAGCTCAGCACCAGCTCGCCCATCGGGGTCGCCCCGCCGGTCAGGGACGACTGCGCGCCGACCGGCAGAACGCGCTCGGCGCCGCGGACGAGCTCGGCGACCTCCGCCTCGTCGCGGGGGAACGCCACCGCCGGCGCATGGCCGCCGGGGTAGTGCGCCGCGTCGTCGAGGAAGCCCGAGACGTCGTCGGTGACGAGGGGCGGGCCGGTCGGGCCACGCCCGGCGGCGCGCGGAGGCCGGGTGCGGATGCGGTTGGTCGCCATGCTCGTCGGGCAGGTCCAGGGCTGCCGCGCGCCCGGGCGTCCGGGCGGGCCGAGGGCTCGGTGTCCGGTCATCCGGGCGGGCCGCGGGACGGCGGCGGGAGCCCGGACGGCACCGTTGATCATGATAGAGTGACTTGCTCGTTCCGGAACAGGCCGGGGGCCTGCGCCGTGCTCGGTGCCGGCGACTTCGCGCGTTGCCGTGCGCCGTCGGGCGTCGCGGACCGGGCATCCCCACGGTTTCGGTCGAGCGCGAAGTTCACCCCGAACGCGTGACATCGTGGGCAAGGGAGCCGTCGGCTCCCGTTGCAGGCCCGTGACAAGAAAGGCATCTTCCATGTTCCAGCGGCTTTGCGTTCTGGGCGCCGTCATCGCGGTGTCCACGGCCTGCGGCGCGCCGACGCATGCGCAGTCCGACGGCCAGGTGGTGGGGCGCGTCGGCGACCGGGCGGTCACCATGGCCGAGCTCGACGAGGCGTGGCGCAGCAACGACGCGGCCTCGCGGATGCGCATGCTGCAGGAGCTGTACGAGACCCGCAAGCGCACCCTCGACATCGTCATCGGCGAGATCCTCCTCGAGCGGGAATCGCTCGCCCGAGGCACCTCGCGCGACGAGCTGCTGGCCGAGGAGCTCCCGGCGAGGACCCTGCCGATCACCGACGAGGACGTCACCCGCGTCTACGAGCAGAACCGGCGGGCCTTCCCGAACATGACCGAGGAGCAGATGGCCCCGCAGATCCGGGCGTTCCTCGCCCAGCAGCGGCCCATGCAGGCCCTGCAGGCGTACATGGCCGAGCTGCGGGCCGGGGCCGACGACGTCCGGGTGGATCTCGATCCGCCCCGTACCGCGGTCGACGTCGCCCCTGGCGACCCGGTGCTCGGCCCGGCCGGCGCGCCGGTCGAGATCGTGGAGTTCTCCGACTTCCAGTGCCCGTTCTGCGAGCGGCTGACCGGCACCCTCGACCGCCTGAAGGCGGAGTTCGGCGACGAGATCCGGCTCGTCTTCAAGGACTATCCCCTGCCGAACCATGCCGAGGCGTTCAAGGCGGCCGAGGCCGGCCTCTGCGCCAACGCGCAGGGCATGTTCTGGGAGCTGCACGACACGATGTTCTCGAACCAGGACGCGCTCGAGGTCGACGACCTGAAGCGCCACGCCGGCGAGCTGGGGCTGGACCAGGCGGCGTTCGACGCGTGCCTCGACAGCGGCCGGTTCGCCGAGCAGGTGAGCGCGGACCTGCAGCACGGCCAGGCGCTCGGCGTGCAGTCGACGCCGACCATCTTCATCAACGGCCGCGCGGTGATGGGCGCGGCGCCCTACGAGGTGTTCGAGGAGATCGTGCGGGACGAGCTGGACCGGGCGCAGTGAGGGCAGGGCGCGCCCGGCCGGCTGTCGGTTGCCGGCCGGCGCGCTCATGTGAGACGAACGATCAGTCCGCGGCGGCCGCGGCGGCGATGCGGGCACCCTCGGTGGCGAGGAAGTCGTCGAAGTCGGCGCGGCTCTGGACGGACACGAAGCCGCGCATCCGGTAGTGGCCGAGCCCGCAGAGCTGCGAGCAGTTGATCTCGTAGTCGCCGGCCACCGTCGGCACCCACCACACCGGGATCTCCATGCCCGGTATCGCATCCTGCTTCACCCGCATCTCCGGAATCGCGAAGCTGTGGATGACGTCGAGGCTCGACAGGTACACAATGACCGGCTCGTCGACCGGCAGGTTGAGCTGGTTGATGGTGGCGACGTCGTCGGCCCCGGCCGGGTCGCTCCGGTCCAGGCCCGTCGCGTTGGTCGGCGTGATCAGGCTGGCGTCGCGGCGCCCGAACGCGCCGTCGGGACCGGGATAGATCGAGTGCCACTCGAACTGCTTCGCCACGACGTGCACCACCGTCGCGCCCTCCTCGGGGGGGAACGCGTTGACGCGCACCGTCCACGCGGGGATCGCGAAGAACAGGAGGATGACGGCCTCGACGACCGCCACCCCGACCTCGAGGTAGCTCGAGGTGTGGCTCTTGACGCCCGCATAGTCCGCCTTCGGGTTCGCGGAGGCGCGGAAGCGGACCAGCGTGTAGGCGAAGAACGCCCCCCAGCCCACGAACAGCACCGCCATGAGCCAGTGGACGATGACGATGATCCGGTCGATCTCCGAGGCGTGCGCCGCAGCCTGCAGCGGCAGTCCGAGAAATTCCTGCATCGATAAACTCCCGGCCCGTCAGTGAACGCCGCGCGGCCAAGGTTCGCGCGGGGGTTACGAGGGGCTCCCAGCCTGCGACGACGGAAACAGATCGACGCGCTCGCCGATCGCCATCCTGGATCGCTTCAACAGATAGAGAAAAAAGCTCGCGAAGGCGGCGAGCACGCCGCCGGTGATGCCGATCATCACGAGAATGCCCCAGCTCGCGCCGATCGACATCGCCGAGTTCGGGTCGCCGAAACAGACCGTGCAGGCCCATCCGGTCCCGGGTGCGGCCAGCAGGAGTCCCGCCAGCACCGTCGTCGTCCGCAGCACTTGTCGCATCATCATCTCAGCGCCTCGTCTCGACTCCGGGTCGTTCACCTGAGCCCCATCTCGCGCGTCTTCCGAACGAACCGCACCGCGTAGGCCGACAGCAGCCCCGCCGTCGCGAGCGACCCGACGGCGGTGACGAGGTGCCAGCCGGTGCCGCGGACCGTTCCCCAGGTCACGCCGCCCCACACCGCCATCATCAGCGTCAGCCCGATCGACGCCGCGATGAAGAGGATGTGAAAGGCGCGCAACGACATCAGTGCGCCTCGTCCGCGTGCGGCGCGTTCGCGTTCGGCAGCGTCTTGTGGGTGCCGTAGGTGTCCGAGATCGTCATGATCGGGACGAGCATCAGGACCAGCCAGAAGGCCACCGTCAGGGCCAGCGCGATGGCCAGAGTCGGGCTCTTCTCCTCGACCAGGTGCATGAAGTAGCTCACCACCAGCGAGCCCTTGGCGGTGGCGATGACGACGGCGATGACGATCCCCAACGGCACCGCCACGTCCAGGTACGAGGCGAGGACGGTCACCACCGTGAGGACCGCCAGCGCGCCGGTGACCTTCATGTAGATGTCGATGTGCTTCTTGGTTTCTTCAGCGCTTCCGCTCATGACGCCTCCGCAGTGTCCGGGAGCCCGGCCGGGGAGAACGGGCCGTCGCCCTTCCCCGGGCGACGGCCGGAGGCCTCCCTCGCCCGCCAATCATCGCCTTCGGCTCCGCTTGGCGCCCAACCAACCCTCCAGGATTCGGCGCCGTCTTCACGGCGCCGAATCCTACAGCAGGTAGAGCACCGGGAACAGGAAAATCCACACCAGGTCGACGAAGTGCCAGTACAGGCCCGCCGCCTCGATCCGGTTCTCGAACATCGCCCGCTTGACGTGCCACATCCGGCTGCCGGGGCCCCAGAAGTAGCCGTTCACGATGACGCCGCCGATGATGTGCAGCGCGTGCAGCCCGGTCATCGTCCAGTAGATCGCCAGGAAGGTGCTGTGCGAGGGCAGATGGTCGTGCGTCACCTTCTCGTAGTACTCGAAGCTCTTGACGGCCAGGAAGGTGAGCGCGAGCAGGATGGTCACGCCCATGTAGGTCTTGTACTTGGCGAAGTCTCCGAGCTTGAGCGAGGCGAAGCACATGACCATCGTCACGCTCGAGCCGATGAGGATCGCGGTGTTGAAGGCCCCGATCGGGATGTTCAGGTACTCGGCGCCCAGCGGCCAGTCGACGCCGCCCACCCGCAGGATGACGTACGTCGAGAACAGTCCGCCGAACAGCATCACCTCGGAGGCCAGGAACAGCCAGATGCCGAGCTTGACGTTGTTCAAGCCGGTGTCCGGCCGTTCGGCTACGGTATACGGAATCTCCATCCTGGTCACACCTTCGCGGCTGCGGGCTCGGCGCCGGTCGCCTGTCCCTGCATGGTGAAGTCATCCGGAGCGCCGGGCACGCTGTACTCGTAGGGTCCCCGGTGCGCCTCCGGCGGCGTGGTGAAGTTGCCGTGCGGCGGCGGCGAGGGCGCCTGCCACTCGAGGGTCGTCGCCTTCCACGGGTTGTCGTCGACCTTCTTGCCGTTCCGGATGCTCCAGAAGAAGTTGACGATGAAGAAGATCTGGAAGAGCCCGAGGGTCCAGGCGCCGTAGGACATCACGGCGTTCCACTCCATGACCTCCTGGGCGTGCACGTACTGCATGCCGCCGTCGTAGAGCCGCCGGTTCACCCCGGCGAGCCCGGTGATGAACATCGGCATGAACACGACGTTGATGGCGACGAGCGAGCCCCAGAAGTGGATCTTGCCGAGGGTCTCGTTCATGATCCGGCCCGTCGCCTTCGGGTACCAGTAGTAGATGCCCGCGAACAGGGCGAAGATGGTGCCGGGGGCCACCACGTAGTGGAAGTGGCCGATCACGTAGTAGGTGTCGTGCAGGTGCAGGTCGGGCGCGGACAGGCCCAGCGGCAGCCCCGTCAGGCCCCCGATGCCGAACATCGGCAGGAACGCCAGCGCGAACAGCATCGGCACGTTGTAGCGGATGGACCCGCCGTACAGCGTGATGAAGAACGCCGACAGGATGACCACCGACGGCACCGAGATGATCATCGTGGTGGTCTGGAAGAACGCGCTCATCGCCGTGCCCATGCCGGTCAGGAACATGTGGTGCGCCCACACGATGAACGACATGAACCCGAGGAAGACGACCGACGCCACCAGCACGCGGTAGCCCCACAGCGGCTTCCGGGTGTTGTTGGCCAGGACCTCCGCGACGATGCCCATCGCCGGCAGGATCAGGACGTAGACCTCGGGGTGGGCCAGGAACCAGAACAGGTGCTGCCACAGCAGGGGGCTTCCGCCGCCGCTGATCTCGAGGGGCCCCTCGGTCGTCACGAGCCCGCTCGGCATGAAGAAGCTGGTCTCGGCCACCCGGTCCATGAGCTGCAGGACCCCCGCCACCTCGAGGGGCGGGAACGCCAGCAGGAGCAGGAACGAGGTGACGAGCTGCGCCCACACGAAGAACGGCAGGCGCGTGAACCCCAGCCCGGGGGCCCGGAGCTGGAACGTGGTGACGATGAAGTTGATCGAGCCCAGCAGCGACGAGGTGATCAGGAAGATCATCCCGATGAGCCACCAGGTCTGTCCCTCGAGGGCGATGACCGACAGCGGGGCGTACGAGGTCCACCCGGAGTTCGCGGCCCCGCCCGGCACGAAGAAGCTGGCGAACATGACCACGCCGCCCAGGAAGAACGCCCAGTAGCTGGCCATGTTCAGCCGCGGGAAGGCCATGTCGGGGGCGCCGATCTGCAGGGGCAGCACGTAGTTGCCGAAGCCGCCGACGGCGAGGGGCACGACCCCCATGAACACCATGATGGTGCCGTGCATGGCCCCGAGCTGGTTGTAGAACTCGGGCAGCATGATGCCGCCGGGCGCGTTCGCCTGTCCCAGGAAGTTGCCGATGATCGGAATCGGCGCGCCCGGGAAGGCGAGCTGCCACCGCATGAGCATCATCAGGGAGAAGCCGAACAGCAGGAAGAGCATCGCGGTGATCGCGTACTGGATGCCGATCACCTTGTGGTCGACCGAGAAGACGTACGTCCGCAGGAAGCTCATCTCGTGTTCGTCGTGGGCATGCCCGGCATGCGCGACATGTTCGGCGGTGGTCACGTTCTCCAACGTCGTGACTCCTTTCTGGACCTGCCTGCGGTCCGGTCGTCGCCGCGGACGGCGGCGACGGTCGGGCGAGGCAGTGACGTGACCGGCACGGCGCCTGCCGAGCCCTCGACGGCGCAGGCGGCCTCGCGATTCCCGTCGTGATTCAACGCGGGCGGCAGCGGTGACGACGCCGGGAAGGGGCGCTCCCCATCCACGTGCATCGTTTCACAAACGTCTGGCGCCCGCGCAATTCTATCGGCGCCGCCGCGTCCTTGCAACCCTCGCGGGACGGGTATACTGCTGGCAGGCCGACGCCCATGACCTTGCCGCCCGAGGACGTTCCGCGCGTGCTCGACACCCGCGGGGACGAGCCCCTCGCCGCCACCTTCGTCGCCGTGGTGGTCGTCGAGGCGCTGGTGCTCGCGGGGCTGTGGCTGTTCTCTCGGTACTTCTCGGGGTAGCCGGCCCGGACCCGCGCCCCGCCGGCGGCAGCGCCATCCCATGCATCCCCTCGACTGGCTCATCATCGGCGGCTACCTCGCGTGGGTGCTGTACGACGGGCTGAAGCGGTCGCGGGGCACCGACGAGGTCGAGGGGTACTTCCTCGCCGGCCGGTCGCTGCCGTGGTGGGCGGTGGGGCTGTCGGTCATGGCCACCCAGATGAGCGCCATCACCCTGGTCGGCACCACCGGGCAGGGCTACGCCGACGGCCTGGGGCTGGTGCAGATGTACTTCGGCCTGCCGCTGGCGATGATCATCCTGTCGGTGACCCTGGTGCCCTTCCTCTACCGGGCCCGGGTGTTCACCGCCTACGAGTACCTGGAGCGCCGGTTCGACCGGAAGACCCGGGCCCTGACGAGCCTGATCTTCCTGGTGTCGCGGGGCCTGGCGGTGGGGGTGATCATCTCCGCCCCGGCCGTGGTGCTCTCGGTGGTGGTGGGGTGGAACCTGACCCTCACCGCCCTCGCGATCGGGGTGCCGACGACCCTGTACACGATGCTCGGCGGGGTGCAGGCGGTCGCCTGGGCCGACGTCAAGCAGATGGTCATCATCGTCGGCGGCCTCCTCGCGGTCGTCGCGGCCCTCGTCCTGGGGCTGCCGGGCGGGGTCGGCCTCGGCGACGCGATGCACCTCGCGGGCGCGGCCCGGCGGCTGACCGCCATCGACTTCTCGCCGGACCTGAACCAGACCTACACGTTCTGGTCGGGCCTGCTGGGCGGGCTGTTCCTCATGCTCGGGTACTTCGGGTGCGACCAGAGCCAGGTGCAGCGCCACCTGACCGCCGACTCGGTCGACGCCGCCCGGCGGTCGCTGCTGATGAGCGCGTACTGGAAGATCCCGCTCCAGGCGCTGATTCTCCTGACCGGCGTGCTGGTCTTCGTCTTCCACCTGTTCAGCGCGCCGCCGATGCTCTTCGACCCGGTCGGCGACGCCGCCGCGCGCGGGGGCGGCCGGTCGGCCGAGTACGCGGGGCTCGAGGCCGAGTTCGGCGAGGCGTTCGCGGCGCGCCGCGACGCGGCCGACGAGATGCTCGCGGCCCGCCGGGGCGGCAGCGCCGGGGCCGTCGAGGAGGCCGCGGAGGCGTTCAGGGCCGGCCAGCAGCGGGTCGGGGCGGTGCGCGACCGGGCGGCGGGGCTGGTGGAAGAGGTTACCGGCGAGAGCTACTCCGACGTCAACTACGTGTTTCCCACCTTTATCATCACGCACCTGCCGGTGGGGCTCGTGGGCCTGCTGATCGCGGCCATCTTCGCGGCGGCGATGTCGAGCGCGGCGGCCGAGCTGGCCGCGCTGTCCACCACCACCGTCATCGACTTCTACCGGCGGTACCTGAACAGCGCCGCGACGGACCGCCACTACCTGCGGGTGTCGAAGGTGGCGACCGCCCTGTGGGGCGTCGTGGCCACCGTCTTCGCGGTGTTCGCGGTCAACCTGGGGTCGCTGATCGAGGTCGTCAACCAGGTCGGCTCGTACTTCTACGGGTCGCTCCTGGGGGTGTTCGTGCTCGCCATCGGGTTCCCCCGGGCCACCGCCAACGGCGCCTTCGTGGGCCTGTTCGCGGGCATGGCGTCGGTCGCCCTCGTCGAGGGCGCGGCCGACGTGTCCTTCCTCTGGAACAACGTCATCGGCACCGTCGCGGTGGTGGCCGTCGGCCTCGCCGTCAGCCGGCTCGAGCCCGCCCGATGAGCCGACGCCGACGTTGTCGCCCGGTCGCGCCCCGTGATATGTTGATATACGACCGTTTTGGTCGGCAATCCGATTCGGCACTTGTCGATCGTGATTGACAGGCCGTGGGCGGCGGCCGTGGACCGCCCGGACCCGCTGTCGGTCACGTGCAGGGAGCGTCATGAGCACCGCGATTCAGACCGTCGAAGAGCTTGCGAACCAGGAGTACAAGTACGGCTTCGTCACCGACGTCGAGACCGACGCGATCCCGGTCGGCCTCAACGAGGGGGTCATCGAGCTGATCTCGGCCAAGAAGGAGGAGCCGAGGTGGCTGCTCGACTGGCGCCTGAACGCGTTCCGGGTCTGGTCGAAGATGACCGAGCCGGCGTGGCACAACGTGCGCTATCCGCCCGTCGACTACCAGGCCATCAGCTACTACGCGGCGCCGAAGAAGAAGGCGCAGCTCGAGAGCCTGGACGAGGTCGACCCCGAGATCCGGGCCACCTTCGACAAGCTGGGCATTTCGCTCGACGAGCAGAAGCGCCTGTCCGGGGTCGCCGTCGACGCCGTCTTCGACAGCGTGTCGGTCGCCACCACGTTCAAGGACACGCTGGCCAACCTCGGCATCATCTTCTGCTCGTTCTCCGAGGCGGTGCGCGACCATCCCGAGCTGGTGCGCAAGTACCTCGGCACCGTCGTGCCGCACACCGACAACTTCTTCGCCGCCCTCAACTCGGCGGTGTTCAGCGACGGGTCGTTCGCGTACATCCCCAGGGGCGTCAAGTGCCCGATGGAGCTCTCGACCTACTTCCGCATCAACGCCGCCAACACCGGCCAGTTCGAGCGGACCCTGCTCGTGGCCGACGAGGGGGCGGAGGTGAGCTACCTGGAGGGCTGCACCGCCCCCCAGCGCGACGAGAACCAGCTCCACGCCGCGGTGGTCGAGCTGGTGGCCCTCGACGACGCCACCATCAAGTACTCGACGGTGCAGAACTGGTACCCCGGCGACAAGGACGGCAAGGGCGGCATCTACAACTTCGTGACCAAGCGGGGCAAGGCGCTCGCCAACGCCAAGGTCACGTGGACCCAGGTCGAGACCGGCTCCGCCATCACCTGGAAGTACCCGAGCTGCATCCTGCAGGGCGACAACGCCGTCGGCGAGTTCTACTCGGTGGCGGTGACCAACAACCGCCAGCAGGCGGACACCGGGACCAAGATGGTGCACCTGGGCCGGAACACCCGCAGCACCATCGTGTCGAAGGGCATCTCGGCCGGGCACGGCCAGAACACCTACCGGGGCCTCGTGCGCATCGGCAAGGGGGCGCGCGGCGCCCGCAACTTCTCGCAATGCGACTCGCTGCTGATCGGCGACCGCTGCGGCGCCCACACCTTCCCCTACCTCGAGGTGAAGAACACCTCGTCGCAGGTCGAGCACGAGGCGTCGACGTCGAAGATCGGCGAGGACCAGATCTTCTACTGCCGGCAGCGCGGGCTGTCGACCGAGGACGCGGTCAACCTGATCGTCAACGGGTTCTGCAAGGAGGTCTTCCGCGAGCTGCCGATGGAGTTCGCGGTCGAGGCCCAGAAGCTGCTGAGCGTCAGCCTCGAAGGCAGCGTCGGATAGAGGACGGAGAAGTGGACGGGAGAACGATGCTCGAGATTCGCAATCTGCAGGCGGGGGCCGGGGACCGCCGGATCCTGAACGGGATCGACCTGGTGGTGAACCCCGGCGAGGTCCACGCCATCATGGGGCCCAACGGCTCGGGCAAGAGCACGCTGGCCGGGGCGCTGGCCGGCCGCGACGGCATCGAGGTCACCGGCGGGTCGGTGACGTTCAAGGGGCAGGACCTGCTGGACCTCGAGCCCGAGGAGCGGGCGCGCGAGGGCCTGTTCCTGGCGTTCCAGTATCCGGTCGAGATTCCCGGCGTCAACAACGCCTACCTCCTCAAGGCGGCGCTGAACGAGGTGCGGAAGCACCGGGGACAGCCCGAGCTCGACGCCATGGACTTCATGACCCTGGTCCGGAAGCGCCTTTTGCTGCTCGACATGGACGACGCGCTGCTCAACCGCCCCGTCAACGACGGGTTCTCGGGGGGCGAGAAGAAGCGGAACGAGATCTTCCAGCTCGCGGTGCTCGAGCCGTCGCTCGCGATTCTCGACGAGACCGACTCGGGGCTCGACATCGACGCGCTGAAGACCGTGGCCGGCGGGGTCAACGCCATGCGGGGCCCCGAGCGCTCGCTGGTCGTGGTGACCCACTACCAGCGGCTGCTGCACTACATCGTCCCCGACTTCGTGCACGTCCTCTACAAGGGGCGGATCGTGAGGTCGGGCGGCAAGGAGCTCGCGCTCGAGCTCGAGGAGAAGGGCTACGGCTGGCTCGACACCGAGCCGGCGGCGCGACCCGCGGTCGCGTCCGGAGTTTCGCTGCGCGAGACGTCTACCGCGTAGGCCGGACGGCGCGAACCGGAAGAGTCTCATGCCGCAGATCGCCATCGGCGCCGACAGCTACGCCGCCCAGTTCGAGGCCATGAAGCGGGCGGTCCCGCCCGCGGGCCCGCTCGGGTCGCTGCGCGAGGACGCGTTTCGCTGCTTCGACCGGCTCGGGTTCCCCACCACCCGGCTCGAGGAGTGGCGGTTCACGAACATCGCCCCCATCGTCGAGATCCCGTTCCAAGCGCCGGCGGCGGCGGGGGGGCTCGACCGCGAGGTCCTCGACGCGCTGCATCCGCCGCGGTCGGGCGGCCCCGAGCTGGTCTTCGTGAACGGACACTTCGCGCCGGACCTTTCGGACGCCTCCGGCCTGCCTCCGGGGGTCCGGGTGCGCAGCCTCGCGGCGATGGCCGGCGGCGGGGGGGGAGGGCTCGACGCCCTCGCCCCGCACCTCGGGCGCCTCGCGCGGTTCGAGAGGCACGCGTTCACCGCCCTCAACACCGCCTTCCTCCGGGACGGCGCGGTCATCGAGGTGGACGGCGGAGTGGTGGTCGAGCAGCCCATCCACCTGCTCTTCGCGTCGTCGAGCGATGGGGCGCCGGTGCTCAGCCAGCCGCGGGTGCTGCTCTTGGCCGGGGCGAGCAGCGAGGTCCGGGTGGTCGAGAGCCACGCCGGCGCCGGCGGCACGCCGTATCTGAGCAACTCGGTGACCGAGGTCGCGGTGGCGGAGAACGCGGTGGTGGACCACTACACGGTGGTGCGCGAGGCGGACGCCGCGTTCCACGTGGGCAACCTGGCCGTCCGGGTCGGCCGGGCCGGCAACTTCTCGTCCCACGCGATCACCGCGGGCGGGGCCATCGTGCGGAACGAGGCCGGCGTCGTCCTCGGCGGCGAAGGGGGCGAGTGCACGTTGAACGGGCTGTATCTGGCGAACGGCCGGCAGCTCGTCGACAACCAGACGACGATCGACCACTCCATGCCCCACTGCGACAGCCACGAGCTGTACAAGGGGATTCTCGACGGGCGGAGCCGCGCCGTGTTCAACGGCAAGATCATCGTCCGGCTCGACGCCCAGAAGACCGACGCCAAGCAGTCGAACAAGGCGCTGCTGCTGTCCGAGGACGCGCAGATCACCACCAAGCCCCAGCTCGAGATCTTCGCCGACGACGTGAAATGCACTCACGGGGCCACCGTCGGTCAGCTCGACGCGGACGCGCTGTTCTACCTCCGGTCGCGCGCCCTGTCGGAAGCGCAGGCCCGGCGGCTCCTGATCCATGCGTTCGCCGCCGACCTCCTCGGGCACATCAAGGTGGAGGCGATCCGCCGCCAGCTCGACGCGCTGCTGCTCGAGCGGCTCCCGATGAGCGGCGGCGAGTGACCGCGGCCGGGTACGGGCATCGGTCGGGCGCCGGGCGACCTTGGGTTCGCGTTGGGAGCCTCGACGGCGCGGAGGCTCCCGCGGCGACGATTCCGGCTCAGGTTCGGGGGTGTCGATGACCAGCGTGACCGCATCGGAGCCTGCCGTGCTCGACGTCGTCCGGATTCGCGAGCAGTTTCCGATTCTCGCGCAGACCGTCGGCGGCAAGCCGCTGGCCTACCTCGACAACGCCGCGACGACCCAGAAGCCGCGGTCGGTGCTCGACACGCTGGCGCGGTACTACGCGGCCGGCAACGCCAACATCCACCGCGGCGTGTACGCCCTGAGCCAGCACGCGACCGAGGCCTACGAGGCCGCCCGCGGCAAGGTGGCGGCCTTCCTGAACGCGGCCGAGCCGGCCGAGATCGTCTTCACCCGCAACGCGACCGAGGGCATCAACCTCGTCGCCCAGACGTTCGGCCGGAGCCGCGTCGGGGCGGGCGACGAGGTCTTGATCTCGGGCATGGAGCACCACTCCAACATCGTGCCGTGGCAGATGCTGTGCGAGGAGAAGGGCGCCCGCCTGCGGGTGGCCCCGTTCTCCGACGCGGGAGAGCTGCTGGTCGACGAGCTGGCGGCGCTGCTGGGCCCGCGGACCCGGCTGGTGTCGATCGTGCACATGTCGAACTCGCTGGGCACCGTCAATCCGGTCGAGCGGGTGGTCGAGCTGGCCCACCGGCAGGGCGTCCCGGTCCTCGTCGACGGGGCGCAGGCGGCCTACCACATGCCCGTCGACGTGCAGGCGATCGGGTGCGATTTCTACGTCGTGACCGGGCACAAGCTGTACGGCCCGACCGGCATCGGCGCCCTCTACGGCCGCCGCGAGTTGCTCGAGGCGATGCCGCCCTACCAGGGCGGCGGCGACATGATCAGCTCGGTGACGTTCGAGCGGACGACCTACAACGAGGTCCCGCACCGTTTCGAGGCGGGCACGCCGCACATCGCGGGGGCCATCGGCCTCGGGGCGGGCGTCGACTTCATCACCGGTGTCGGTTTCGACGCCATCGTCGCGCACGAGCGGCGCCTCCTCGACTACGCGACCGAGGCGCTGTCGGCGGTGCCCGGGCTGCGTCTCGTCGGGACCGCCGGCGACAAGGCGAGCATCCTGTCGTTCGTGCTCGACGGGGTGCACGCCCACGACATCGGGACCATCGTGGACGCCGAGGGGGTGGCGATTCGCACCGGCCACCACTGCACGCAACCGGTGATGGACCGGCTCGGGGTCCCCGCCACCGCCCGCGCGTCGCTCGCCCTCTACAACACGACCGGCGAGATCGACCAGCTGGTGGCGGCGCTTGCGCGGGTGAGGGAGCTGTTCGGGTAGGATTCCGGTGCGGCCGGCGTTTCGCGGCGGCGATACTCCTGTGCGACCCGCAGGTCGAGCCGGCGCTTGCGCGGGTGAGGCAGCTGTTCGGGTAGCGGGAGACGGAGGCGACATGTCCGATCTGCGGGACCTGTATCAGGAGGTCATCCTCGACCACAACCGCAGCCCGCGCAACTTCGGGCGGCTCGATGACGCCGACGTCCAGGCCGACGGCCACAACCCGCTCTGCGGGGACCGGCTTTCGATCACCGTCAAGCTCGACGGCGACCGGGTGACCGACCTGCGTTTCGAGGGCTCGGGATGCGCCATCTCGAAGGCGTCGGCGTCGCTCATGACGGAGAAGGTGAAGGGCGGGACCCTCGACGAGCTCCGCGGGCTCTTCGACCGGTTCCACCGGCTCGTGACCGACCAGACCGCCCCGGCCGACGACGCGGGGCTGGGCAAGCTGGCGGTGTTCGCGGGGGTCCGCGACTACCCCGCCCGGGTCAAATGTGCGATCCTGGCGTGGCACACGTTGCGGGCCGCCGTGGACGACCGACACGAGATCGTCTCGACGGAGTAGCCGCGAGCCCGCCTTCGGTTGACGATCGGTATCCGGGAGACAGCGCCAGTGGGAATCTTCAACTTCAACCCGTCGGCCGGAGGCGATGAGCAGGCGCCCGGCCCCGCGAGCGTGCCGGCGCCCGGCTCCGCGACCGGGCCGGCGCCGTCCGATACCCCGGCCGCCGCGGGACCTCCGAGCCCGGAGCCTCCCCGACCCATTCTGCCGAGCGAGCCGAGCGAGCCGCCCCCGGCCGCCGTGCACGACCCGATAGAGCCCGACCCCCTGAAGACGCTCGAGCTCAAGCCGAAGCTCATCGAGGCCCTGTCCACGGTCTACGACCCGGAGATCCCCGTCAACATCTACGAGCTCGGGCTCATCTACGACGTCGACGTGAACGCCGACGGGCTGGTGGGCATCCGCATGACCCTGACTTCGCCGGCCTGCCCCGCCGCCCAGACCCTGCCCGGCGAGGTGAAGGCGAAGGCGAGGGCGGTGACCGGGGTCAGCGACGCCTGGGTCGACGTCGTCTGGGAGCCGCAGTGGGACATGAACAAGATGTCCGACGCGGCCAAGCTGCAGCTCGGGCTGCTGTAGGGTTGCCTCGGCCGCTCCGGTCGTCCGCCCCGTCTTGCCCGCGTTCCTGTCAGCGACGAGCCCGACGCCGAGCAGGAGGCCGCCCGCCGGCCCCTGGAACCCCCCTTCGGCCGCTCGCGGTTGCACCCTTGCCGGGTTTGCGACAGAATGCCCCCTTGCCAGTAGTCGTTCCCTGCGGCAGGCGTGCTCGATCCGGTTGCGCCGGAAGTCCGTTGCGGGTCCGTGCGCCTCGGTCGGGTCGCTCGTGGTTCTCGTTCGTGGGCGAAAGGAGTGCGGACTCATGAAGAGGTGGAAGTACCTTCTGATCGTATCGTCCGTCCTGTTCGTCGGCTGCGGGCCGGCAACGCCCGAGCTCGGGCTCCTCGAGGAAGCGGCCGAGGCCCTGGGGAGCCTCCGCGCGGTGAGCGAGACGACCGGCGTCGTTCTCGAGGGGTCGGGGCGGACCTATCGCCTCGGCCAGAACCAGACCCCGCGGGCCGACCTGCCGTACTACGAGATCGAGAACTACCGCCTGGCGATAGATTTCGCCAACCAGCGGTGGCAGCTGCGGCAGGACCGCACCTCGACGTTCCTCACCGGGAACCCCCTCTTCGGGGTGCGCCAGACCTACGGCCTCGACGGCGACGTCGCCTACGACGAAGGGGACGACGGGATGGTGCAGGCGTCGGACCGCGTGGCGGCCGAGCGCCGGGCCGAGATGTACCACAACCCCCTCGGCATCCTGCTGCTGGGGCTCGACGAGACCTCGACCGCGAGCCACCTGCGCGACGAGGGCGGGGAGCGGGTCGTCGACATCGTGGCCGCCAACGGCGCCCAGCTCACGCTGTACGTCGACGCGGAGACCCACCATCCCAGCCGGGTCGTCTCCACCCGGTACCACCCCATGCTGGGTGACGTCGCCTACGAGACGATCTTCGAGGACTATGCCGAGGCCGGCGGACTGGGCGGGTTCCAGGCGCGGCTGACGCTGCCGCGGCAATACACCATCAACCTCGGCGAAGACACGATCGCCGAGTATCGGGTGACCAGCGACACGCAGGCGCCGACCGGCGGCCTGGCGGTCTCTGCCGCCCCGCCGCCGTCGGACGAGGTGGTGGTCGAGTCGGAGGAGGTGGCCAACGGGGTCTGGCACCTGACGGGCGGCTCGCACCACAGCGCCCTGATCGAGTTCGACGACTTCCTCGCCCTCATCGAGGCGCCCCAGAGCGAGGCGCGCACCCTGGCCGTCATCGAGCACGCCCGCGGTCTGGTGCCGGACACGCCGCTGCAGTACGTGGTCAACACCCATCACCACTTCGACCACTCGGCCGGCATCCGCGCCGCCGTCTCCGAGGGGCTGACGGTGATCACCCACGAGATCAACGCGTCGTTCTTCGAGGACCTCGTGGCCCGGCAGCACACGATCGAGCAGGACGCCCTGGCCCGGAACCCGCAGCCGCTCAACATCGAGACGGTGGTCGGCGACGACGTCTACGAGCTGAGCAGCGGGCGCCGCACCCTGCAGATCTCCCGCATCGTGGGCGACCGGCACAGCGACGGGATCGTGATGGCGTATCTGCCCGCGGCTCGCGAGCGGATCCTGTTCGAGGTCGACGCGTTCTCGCCGGGCGCGTCGGCGGCGCCGTTCGCGGCCGCCCTGCTCGAGAACATCGAAGAGAAGCGGCTGCGCATCAACACCATCGTGCCGCTGCACGGCCCCGGCACCGCCACCCTCGACGACCTTGAGGAGACCGTGGAGCGGGAGGGGCGCTAGGTGTCTGCGCCGTAGAACGGTGCAGACTCCTGGCAGGGTTGGTTGGGCGCCAAGCGGAGCCGAAGGCGACGACTGGCGGGCTAGCGCAGGGCGGCGCAGTATCCTGTCGGGGCGAGCGGACGGCGAAGCCGCGGGGCGGCGATTCGCGCCGCCGCGGAGCTCCAACGTCCGGGTCCGTGAGCGGGCCGGGAGGCGGCCCGCTTCGCCCGCATCACCTCGGCGGTCCCGGGTCTCGCCGGCTTCCGGCATTCTGCCGAGGGCGGCGAGGTCCGACCCGTCACGCCAAGCGCATCGGCCCAGTCCTTCGCCTGCACGACGTCATGCCCCTACAGGACCGCGTACGCGTCTTCGCTCCCGCCACCCTGTCCAATCTCGGCCCCGGCTTCGACGTGCTCGGCCTCGCCATCGAGGAGCCGGGCGACTGCGTGGACGCGGAGTGGTCGGACCGGCCGGGGGTCGAGATTGCAGGCATGCGGGGGAACGCCGACCGGCTGACCACGGATCCGACCCGCAACGTCGTCGGCATCGCCGCCGCGGCGGCCCTGCGCCTCGTCGACGGCCGAGCCCCCGGACAGCGGCCGCCCGGCGTCAGGCTGTGGCTGGACAAGCGCATGCCCCTCGCGAGCGGGCTCGGCAGCTCGGCCGCGAGCAGCGTGGCGGGGGCCCTCGCGGTCAGCGAGCTGCTCGGGGGGGGGCTCGACCGGAGCGAGCTCATCGCCTGCGCTCTCGAAGGGGAGCGCGCGGTGTCGGGAGGCGTCCATGCCGACAACGTCGCGCCCTGCGTGACCGGCGGGTTCGTCCTGATTCGCAGCTACGCCCCGATGGAGCTGTTGTCGCTGCCGGTGCCCGAGGCGTTGCGGGTCGCCGTCGTGCACCCCCACACCGCGGTGTCGACGGCCGAGGCGCGGCGCCTCGTGGCCGAGCGGCGCTTCGCGATCGGGGACGCGGTCGCCAACCTCGGTCAGCTCGGGGCGATGATCACGGCCCTGCACCGGTCTGACCTCGAGCTGCTGGGCCGTTCGATCAGCGACGCCCTCGTCGAGCCCGTCCGCGCGCCGCTCGTGCCGGGGTTCGCCGAGGTCAAGCGGGCCGCCCTCGAGGCGGGCGCGCTCGGATGCTCGCTGTCGGGGTCGGGCCCGTCGGTGTTCGCGTTCGCCGCCTCCGACGATCAGGCCCGGGCCCTGGCCGCCCGCATGGCCGAGCGGTTCCGCGAAGCGTCCGGCCTCGAGTGCGACAGCTATGCCGGCGGGGTGAACGTGCGCGGCGCCCGCCGCGTGGACGCCGGGGCGTGAGCGGCGGGGAGGGGGCGCCCGCCGTGGGCGCGGTCACGCTTCATCGGTCCGCGAGCGCGGCGGCTCGACTGGCCGCCGCGCACCGTTTCGTCGAGCGCCTGCCGCCCGCGTCCGAGGCGCTCATAGTCGGCGCCGCGCGCGACGCCGTCGACGACTTCGTCCGGGAGAACGCGGCCCGCCGCGGCGCCGCGTTCGGTCTCCACCGTTTCAGCCTGCGCCGGCTCGCGGCGCGGATCGCCTCGTCGCGCCTCGCCGCCCGCGGGCTCGCCCCCGCCACCCGCCTCGGGGCCGAGGCGGTCGCCGCCCGCGCCGCCTTCGAGGAGGCGGCTCGCGGCGCCCTCGACTACCTCGCGCCGATCGCGGGGCTGCGGAGCTTCGGCCGGACCCTGGCGTCGACCCTCGAGGACGTCCGCGGGGGCGGGGTCGAGGCCGGCGCGCTGTCGACCTGCGGCGCGGTGGGGGCCGACCTCGAGGCACTGTCGCGGGAGTACGCGCGGCAACTCGACGAGGCCCGTCTCGTCGACCTCCCCGAGCTGTACCGGCTGGCCGCGGCGGTGGCCGAGGCCGGGGAGCCGGTCGACGTGCCCCTCGCCGTGCCGGTGGTGCTGCTCGACGTGCCGGTGCACGACCGCGCCGCGCGCGACCTCGTCGCGGCCCTCGCCGGCCGGGCCACGCGGCTCCTCGCGACGGTCCCGAGGGGAGACGACCGGACCTGGTCGGCGCTCTCCCGGCTGCCGCACGCCGAGGCGGCGGCACCGGCGGATGCCGCCGACCCCGACACCCCGCTGGCCCGCGTGCGCACCCGGCTCTTCGAGCCCATCGAGGCCCCGGAGGCGGATGCGGCCGCCCCCGCCGGCGGCGAGGTCTCGCTCTTCTCGGCCCCGGGGGAGTCGCGCGAGTGCGTTGAGATCGCCCGGCTGGTGCAGAAGGAGGCCGCCGACGGCGTGCCCTTCGACCGGATGGCGGTGGTGCTGCGGTCGCCGCAAGTCTACAGCGGGCTGCTCGAGACCGCCCTGCGGCGGGCCGGCGTCGAGGCCTGGTTCGTCCGGGGCACCCGGGGCCCGGATCCGGCCGGCCGGGCGTTCCTCGCCCTGCTGGCGTGCGCGGCCGAGCAGCTTTCCGCGCGCCGGTTCTCGGAGTACCTGTCGCTGGGGCAGGTGCCGGAGCCCGATTCCGAGGGCGCTCCGCCGGTCGATCGCGCCCGATGGGTGCCGCCCGCCGAGGCCGATCAGGTGCTGCCGGGACCCGCCCTGCCGGTGCAGGGCTCGCTGTTCGACGTCGCCGACCTCGATCCGGATCACGACGAGCCAGCCCCGGGCGCTCCGCCCGACGCCGACGACCGGCCGGTCGTCGGGGGGACGCTGCGCGCCCCCTGGCACTGGGACCGGCTGCTCGTCGAATCGGCGGTCATCGGCGGCCGCGACCGGTGGGCCCGCCGCTTGACGGGGCTCGAGCAGGAGCTGCGTCTCCGCCTCGAGGAGTGCGCCGCCGACGATCCCCGGTCGCCGCGGTCGCGGCGGATCGAGCGCGACCTCCGCGATCTCGGGCACCTGCGCCGCTTCGCGCTGCCGGTGATGGACCGGCTCGACACGCTTCCGGGCGAGGCCCCCTGGGGAGACTGGCTCGACCGGCTCGAGGCCCTCGCCCCGATGGTCCTGCGCCGGCCCGACCGCGTGCTGGCGACCCTCGGCGAGCTGCGTCCGATGGCCGGGGTCGGTCCCGTCTCGCTGATCGAAGTGCAGGACGTGCTGGCGGAGCGGCTCACCGAGCTGCAGGCGGAGCCGCCGGCCCGGCGCTACGGCCGGGTCTTCGTGGGCGGCCCGGAGCACCTGCGGGGCCGCGTCTTCGACGTCGTGTTCGTGCCGGGGCTGGCCGAGCGCATGTTCCCCCAGAAGCCGCGTCAGGACCCCATCCTCCTCGACGATGTCCGCCGTTGGCTGAACGCGCCGGACTACCCCCTCGGCCTGCCGGTGCTCGACGATCGCGCGGGCCAGGAACGGTTGCTGCTGCGCTTGGCCGTCGGCGCCGCCGCCCGGCGGCTCCACCTGTCGTACTCCCGTCTCGAGCTCGGCGAGTCGCGCCCGCGGGTGCCGTCCTTCTACGCCCTCGATCTGGAACGCGCCCGCACCGGACGCGTGCCCGACTTCGCGATCACCGAGCGCGAGGCGTACGAGCGCGTCGAGTCGCGGCTGGCGTGGCCGGCCCCGAAGGATCCCGCCGAGGCCATCGACGACGTCGAGCACGATCTCGCGGTCCTCGGACCGCTGCTGCGGCAGCAGGACGCGCCCGAGCCGAGGGGGCGGGCGCGTTATCTTCTGGCCCTCGAGCCGGCCCTGCGCCGGTCGCTGCTGACTCGCTGGGCGCGCTGGACGACGCGTGCCTGGAGTCGGTACGACGGCGTCTATCGGCCGGAGGCAGGGGCGAGGGCGGCCCTCGACGCGCATCGGCTGACGGCGCGGCCCTACTCGGTGACCGCTCTTCAGCGCTTCGCGGCGTGCCCCTACCAGTTCCTGCTGGCGGCCGTCCATCGCCTGCAGCCGCGCGAGGAGATCGAGCCGCCGGAACGGCTCGACCCCCTGACGCGGGGGCGGATGTTCCACGAGGCGCAGGCCGAGCTGATACGCGTGCTCGAGGCGCGCCGGCGGCTGCCGGTCACCCGGGAGCAGCTCGCCGAGGCCTGGGCCCTCCTCGACGAGACCTTCGACGCCCTTGCGGCCCGCTACCGCGACGACCTGGCCCCCGCCATCGACCGGGTGTGGGCCGACGAGATCGAGAAGCTGCGCATCGACCTGAAGGGTTGGCTCCAGCAGGTGGCGGACGAGGCCGGCGAGTGGGTGCCGATTCGGGCCGAGCTGGGGTTCGGCTTCGCCCCCGGCCCGGGGCGCGACCCCCGGAGCGAGGTCGAGCCGGTGCGGCTCGACGGCGGCTGGAAGCTGCACGGCGTCGTCGACCTCGTCGAGGCCCGGGCCCGGCCGACGTCGGCCGGCGAGCTGCGGGTGACGGACCACAAGACGGGGAAGGACCGAACCGCGGACCGGATGGTGGTCGGGCACGGCGAGGTGCTGCAGCCGGTGCTGTACGGGCTCGCCGTCGAGCAGGTGCTGGGGCGTCCCGTCGCCGAGTCGCGGCTCTTCTATTCGACCCTGTCGGGAGGCTACGGCGTCCGGTCGGTCTCCCTCGACGACACCGCCCGGCGTTACGGGGCCGAGGTGCTCTCCATCGTCGACAGGGCGGTCGAGGACGGGGTCATCCTGCCCGCCCCGCGCCGGGACGCCTGCAAGTGGTGCGACTACCGCGTGGTGTGCGGACCGTGGGAGGAGACCCGCGCGCGGCGCAAGGACGACACGAAGCTGGTCGATTTGCAGGCGCTGCGGAGGCTGCCGTAGTGCCGGGACCCGAGCTCGTCGACGCCGCCGCGCGCGAGCGCATCCGGTCGTCGCTCGACGAGAGCCTCCTCGTCGAGGCGGCGGCCGGCACCGGGAAGACGTCGGAGCTGGTGACCCGCATCGTCAACGTGCTGGCGACCGGCGCGGCCGAGGTCGGCGAGATCCTCGCCGTGACGTTCACCGAGAAGGCCGCGGGCGAGCTGAAGCTGCGCCTCCGCGAGGGGCTCGAACGGGAGCGGCAGGCGCCGCCCGGCGCCGCGACCGCAGCGGGCGCCGCCGCCCGGCCGGAGAACGTCGAGCACGCCATCGCCCATCTCGAGGAGGCTCAGGTCAGCACCATCCACGGGTTCTGCGCCGACCTGCTGCGCGAGCGGCCGGTGGAGGCGAAGGTCGATCCCCGTTTCGAGGTGCTCGCGGACCACAAGCCGGTCTTCGGACAGGCCTTCGACGCCTGGCTCCAGGCGTCCCTGACCGACCCCCCGGAGGGGCTGCGGCGGGCGTTGAGCCGCCGTTCCGCGGGCGCCTTCGGCGGGCCCGGGGCGAAGGAGCGGCCCACCGAGCGGCTGCTCCTCGCGGCCTTGAGCCTCGCCGAGTGGCGCGACTTCCAGACCCCGTGGCGCCGCGAGCGTTTCGATCGGCCCGCGATCATCGATCGGATCGTCGGCCACCTCGTCGACTTCGCGGAGCTGGCGGAACGGGTGACGAACCGCGGCGACCGCCTGTACCTGGACCTGCGCCCGGCCCTGCTGCTGGCGCGCGAGATCCGGGAGGAGGACGCGCTGCGGCCGGCCGGCCGCGACTACGACGCCATCGAGGCGGACCTCGTCGAGCTGGCCGGGAACCGCAGGCTCACCAAGCCCCGGAGGGGCTCGGGGGCGCGCTACGGCGAGGACGTCGCACGCGAGACCGTCCTCGAGCAGCACGGCCGGATGGTGGACGTGCTGAGGGACTTCCGGCGGGTGGCCGACGCGGACCTCGCCGCGCTCCTTCGGGACGAGCTGCAGGCGCCCATCGCCGGCTTCGGCGAGCTCAAGCGGGACGGCGGCCGCCTCGACTTCGTCGACCTTCTGATCGAGGCGCGGAACCTCGTGCGCGACTGCGACGCGGTCCGCGCCGACTTCCAGCGGCGGTTCACCCGCATCTTCGTCGACGAGTTCCAGGACACCGACCCCCTGCAGGCCGAGATCATCCTGCTGCTCGCGGCCGGCGACCCGGCCGAGCGGGACTGGCGCCGGGTCCGGCCGGCGGCGGGGAAGCTGTTCATCGTCGGCGATCCCAAGCAGTCGATCTACCGGTTCCGGCGGGCCGACGTCGGGGTCTACTGGGAGGTCAAGCGCCAGCTCGAGGCGGCCGGGGTGCCCGCCCTCGCCCTGACCACCAGCTTCCGCGCCGTGCCCGGCATCCAGCGCCTCGTCAACCGCGCCTTCGCGCCGGTGATGTCCGGCTCCGGCCGGCCGCGGGCCGGCGGCGCCGCGGGCCCGCGCCCCGATGCCGCGGCCGGCGGCGCGGCGCCCGGCTCCGCCCGCCCGCCTGACGGAAGCGGTCCGCACCAGGCCGACTACGTGCCGCTGTCTCCGCATCGGGACGACCCGGAGCGGCAGCCCGGCGTCATCGTGCTGCCGGTCCCCCGCCCCTACGGCCAGTGGCGGGTCACCGCCTCCGCCATCGAGGGCTCGTTGCCCGACGCGGTCGGCGCGTTCGTCCGCTGGCTCGTCGCCGAGAGCGGCTGGCGGGTGACGGAACGGCGGTCGGCCGGCGACGACGCGGCGGGCGACGGCGCGGGGCCGGCGGGGGTCCCGGTGGCGGCGCGGCACGTGTGCATCCTGTTCCGGCGTTTCGAGACCTTCGGCAGGGACATGACCCGTCCCTACGTGGATGCCTTCGAGGCGCGGGACCTGCCGCATCTCCTCGTGGGCGGCCGGGGCTTCCACGACCGGGAGGAAGTGACGACGATGCGCGCCGCCCTCGCCGCCGTCGAGCACCCGGACGACGAGCTCTCGGTCTTCGCCACCCTGAAGGGGTCGCTGTTCGCGGTCGAGGACGCGGCCCTGCTCGAGTACCACCAGCGGTTCGGCCGGTTGCACCCGTTCCGCATCCCCGCCGAGCTCTCAGTCGGAGTCGGCGGCGACGCCGGCCTGCGCGAGCGGCTGGGGCCGATTGCCGAGGCGCTGGGGGTGCTGAAGGGCGCCCACCGCCGGCGGAACGTCGTGCCGGTGGCGGAGACCGTCGGCCGGCTGCTCGAGGCGACCCGGGCCCACGCCGGCTTCGTCATGCGGCCGGGAGGCGAGCAGGCCCTCGCCAACGTGCTCCTCGTCGCGGAGCTGGCCCGGCGCTACGAGGCGGGCGGCGGGCTCTCGTTCCGGGGGTTCGTCGAGCAGCTCGAGAACGAGGCCCTGGCCGGGCAGGCGGGAGAGGCGTCGATCCTCGAGGAGGGCAGCGACGGGGTGCGCATCATGACCGTGCACCGGGCCAAGGGGCTCGAGTTCCCGGTGGTGGTCCTCGCCGATCCGACGTGCCGCCTCCACCGGAAGACGGCGGGCCGCTTCATCGACCCGGCCCGCGGGCTGTGCGCGCTGCGGCTCGCCGGCTGGCCGCCCCTGGACCTCCTCGACCATGAGGCCGAGGAGGTGGAGCGGGACCGCCAGGAGGGCATCCGGCTCGCCTACGTCGCCGCCACGCGCGCCCGCGACCTGCTGGTGGTGCCGGCCGTCGGCGACGGGCCGTACGAGGGGGGATGGCTCGATCCGCTCAACCCCGCCGTCTATCCGCCGCCGGCCGAGCGCCGCGACCCGGGCCCGGCCCCCGCCTGCCCGCGGTTCGGGCGCGACAGCGTGCTCGAACGGGCGGACGGCGACCCCGCCGGCCCCGACACCGTCGCGCCGGGCGCGTACCGCTTCGACGAGGACGGGGCCGGGGCGGCCGTGGTGGCGTTTCCCGTTCCCGGCGGGCCCCCCGTGTCCGACCCCGCCCACGCTCCCGGCGCCGACGTCCCTTCCTCGGGCGGGCCGCCCCCCTTTGCGGGACCCGCCCCTGACGGGCCGCCCCCCGGGCCGCGGCGGACCTCCGCCCGGCGCGCCGCGTCCGCGGGCGTGACGCCCCCGCCGGGTCCGGGGCCGGCTACCGCCGGGAGGCCCGCACCGGCGTCGGAACCGGCTGCCGCGTTGCCGGCTGCCGCCGGCGGTGCGCCGCGCGCCGGGTACTCGGTCGTGTGGTGGGACCCCAACGCGCTGGAGCTCGACATCGAGGCCCGGTTCGGCATCCGACAGGCGGAGCTGCTGTCGAAGGACGCCCCCCAGGATGTCGTCGACGGGGACCTCGACCGCTACCGCGCCTGGCGGAGGCGCCGCGGCGACGTCGTGGCGAAAGCGGAGGTCCCGAGCGTCGCGGTGGTAACCGTGACCGAGCTCGCGCGCCGCCAGGTCGCCGATGGCGTGCCGGCGCCGACGGCCGAGCCCGAGCTGCTGGAGCTCGAAGGCCGCGGCCGCCGCCCCGCCGGTCCGCGCTTCGGCGCCCTCGTGCACGCGGTGCTCGCGGCGGCTCCCCTCGACGCGGACCGGGACGCGCTCGGGCAGGTCGCCCGGCTGCAGGGCCGGCTGCTGGGGGCGTCCGAGGGCGAGGTCGAGGCGGCGGCGGAAGCGGCGGCGGCGGGGCTCGCCCACCCCCTCTTCGACCGCGTCCGGTGGGCGGCGGCGGCCGGCGCCTGCCGCCGCGAGGCGCCGGTGACCGCGCGGGGCGACGACGGGGTGATCGTCGAAGGCGTCGTCGACCTCGCGTTCCGAGACGGCGACGCCTGGGTCGTGGTCGACTTCAAGACCGACCAGGAGCTGGAGGCGGCCCTCGACGTCTATCGTCGCCAGGTGCAGATCTACGCCGACATGGTGGCGCGGGCGACCGGCAGCCCGACGAGCGGGGTGCTCATGCGGGTGTGAAGGGGCCCGGCCGTCGGCCCCTTCACCCGTTTCCTGGAGATGGCCTGCGGATGAGCTTCAGTCGGACGAGAGGGGGCGATGCCCGCATATATAATCGGGCGTGGTGGGAGTCTGCGCGACGGACGCGCGGACTTCAGGAGCCTCGCTTGGCCGGTAGACGGCGCGGCCAGGCGGCGGGTCGCCGGACAGGAGTTCGCGCGGTGGGCAGGAAACGACGCACGAAGCACGGACCGGCGGGGGGAGGCGCGGCCGCAGCGTCCGCCCCTGCGCGGTTGTCACGGGTCTGGGTCGCGGCCGCGATTCTGCTGGCCCTCGCTGGCGGCAGCGTCCTGCTGTGGCGCTCGCCGACGGCGTCGCAGGCCGCCCCGGGCGAGCCTGTCGCCGCGGCGTCGGCGTCCACCCCCGCCGCCGCGCCCGAGCCCGACGTCCGCCGCCGGCGCGTCGAGGTGCTGCGCGAGCTGTCGCACGAGCGGGACGCCTATACGCAGGGGCTGGTGTGGTGGGACGGCGTGCTCTTCGAGAGCACCGGCCGGGAGGGCGAGTCGACCCTGCGCCGGCTCGACCCCAGGACGGGACGGGTGGAGCAGCGCATCGACATCCCCCCGCAGTACTTCGGCGAGGGGCTGAGCCTCGTCGACCGGCGGCTGATCATGCTCACGTGGCGGGCGCAGCGTGCGTTCAGCTACGACCGCGACTCGTTCGAGCTGCTCGACACCTACCGCTATCAGGGCGAGGGATGGGGCCTCTGCCACGACGGCGACCGGCTGATCATGAGCGACGGCAGCGACCGGCTGACGTTCCGCGACCCCGTCACCTTCGAGCCGACCGGCGAGCAGCGGGTCCGGCTGCGGGGACAGCCGCTGCACGAGCTGAACGAGCTCGAGTGCGTCGACGGGGCGGTCTACGCCAACGTCTGGCAGACCGACTTCATCGTGCGCATCGATCCCGCGAGCGGCCGGGTCACCGACTACATCGACGCCGCGGGCCTGCTGCAGGGCGCCGACCGCCTCGGGGCCGAGGTGCTGAACGGCATCGCCTACGATTCCGAAGCCGACACCTTCTACATCACCGGGAAGTGGTGGCCGAAGATGTTCGAGGTGCGGTTCGTCGAGGATCGGTAGCACCGGCGCGGCGGGCCCCGCACCGGGGCGCCGTCCGTCGGGAGAGGCGTCCGTGCGACTGGGAGCGGCCGCGACCCGGTTCAGGCGGGACGCCCCGGCTCGAATGCGGCGCGTCGTTCGCCACGGGCACCGAGGATTGATCGGCTCCGGGCTGTGCTATGCTGCCGGTCAGGCCGTAGAGCCTGTGTAACGTCCCGGAGGCCTTCCGCCGCCGGGTCGCGCGGATCGGGACGGGCCACTTCAACTGGAGCAGTCGAGTGCGGCTACCGGTAATGGCGCGCGCCGGAGTGATGGCGGCGACCGTGATCGCCGTCGGGTGGGGAACCCTGTGGGCGGCCGGGAACCTCGCGCCGCCGGTCAGGCCCGAGCCGGCCCCGCTCGTGGCGGGTCCGCCGGCCGCCCAGCGGCAGCCGATCTTTCGGCGGAGCGATATCCGCCGGTCGTCCCGCGGGAACCTCAGCGCCGACGCCCGCGAGTTCTTCTTCACGCGGGCCGTCTACAACAGCGGCTACCGCTGGAGCTCCTGGGCCACCGACTATCCCAAGGCCGACCGCCAGTTCCTGATCATCCTTGAGCGGCTGATCGACCTCGACGCCTACGAGGCGGAGAACGCGATCCGGCTCGACGACCCCAACGTGCGCCGGTTCCCGTTCCTGTACGCCCTCGAGGTCGGGGACATGTACATGAGCGAGGCCGAGGCCGACGGGCTCCGCGACTACCTGCTCGCGGGCGGGTTCCTCATGATCGACGACTTCTGGGGCACCTACGAGTGGCAGAACTTCGAGTCCGAGATCCGGCGCGTGCTGCCCGAGCACCCCATCGTCGACATTCCCCTCAGCCACCCCATCTTCAACACCGTCTACAACATCGAGGAGATCGTGCAGGTACCCTCGATCGGCAACGCCCAGGGCGGCCGGACGTGGGAGCGGGACGGGTACGAGCCGCACGTCAAGGGCATCTTCGATGACGACGGCCGGTTGATGGTGATCATCAACTGGAACACCGACATCGGCGACGCCTGGGAGTGGGCCGAGAGCCCCTACTACCCGTTGCGGTATTCGACCTACGCGATCGAGATCACGATCAACATCATCGTCTACGCGATGAGTCACTGATGTTCGAGTTTCTGTTCAAGTACCGGCCCCTGGCGTTCGAGGAGGGCGTGTTCGCCTTCCGGCCCACGGCGGCGACGTACGTGGCGACGCTCCTGGTCGTGGCCGCGGCGGTCGTCGCGTTGCGCACCTACCGGCAGGTGCGGGCGAACAGCCGCCCCGTGGACCGCGGCATCCTCACCGGCATGCGGCTCGCGATCCTCGCCCTGCTGGTGCTCTGCCTGTGGCGTCCGGTGCTGGTGCTGTCGCAGGTCGAGCCGCAGCAGAACTTCCTCGGGGTCCTCGTCGACGACTCGCGCAGCATGCAGATCGCGGACGTCGACGGCGAGTCGCGCGCCGACGTCATCGGCCGGGAGCTCGGCGACGAGAGCCCCCTGCTCACCGCCCTTGCCGACCGGTTCGCGTTGCGCCTGTTCGGGTTCTCGTCGCGCACCGACCGCATCGGCTCGGTCGGCGAGCTGGCCCACGACGGCACCCGGACCGACGTCGGCCAGGCGTTGACGCGGGCCTGGGAGGAGCTCTCCGGCGTGCCGCTGTCCGGCCTCGTCCTCGTCACCGACGGCGCCGACAACGCCGACGGCGCGATCGAGGAGACGCTGCTGCCGCTGCAGGCGGCGGGGGTGCCGGTGTTCACGGTGGGGCTCGGTCGCGAGGCCTACGCCCGCGACATCCAGATCAGCCGCGTCGATACGCCCCGGTCGGTCCTGCGGGGCGCGGCCCTGGTGGTCGACGTCGTGGTGGCGCAGACCGGCTACCGCGGCGAGCGGGTCAGCCTGGTGGTCGAGGACGAGGGGCGCATCGTCGCCGACGAGATGGTCACCCTGCCCGCCGACGGGGAGCCCACCACGGTGCGGGTCCGCTTCACCGCGGCCGACGCCGGGCCGCGGCTGTTCAGCTTCCGCATCGCCCCGCAGCCGGACGAGATGGTGACGCAGAACAACGAGCAGAACGTGCTCATCGTCGTGGAGGACACCCGCGAGAAGGTCCTCTACTTCGAAGGCGAACCGCGCTGGGAGGTGAAGTTCCTGCGCCGCGCCGTCGCCGACGACGAGAACCTGCAGCTCGCCGTCCTGCAGCGCACGGCCGAGAACAAGTTCATGCGCATGGGGGTCGAGAGCGCCGAGGACCTCGTCGGCGGCTTCCCCCGCACCCGGGCCGAGCTGTTCCAGTACCGCGCCCTCGTCCTCGGGGGCATCGAGGCCAACCACTTCACGCCCGATCAGCTGCGCATGATCGCCGACTTCGTGGGCGAGCGCGGCGGCGGGTTGCTGATGCTGGGGAGCCGCCGCTCGTTCGCCGAGGGGGGCTACGCCGGCACCCCGGTGGCCGATGTCCTCCCGGTGGTGATTCCCGAGCAGCCGGCCGACGACGCGAGCCGCTTCTTCGTCGAGACCGACGTGCGGCCGACCCGGGCCGGCCAGTCGCATCCGGCGACGCAGATCGCCGAGACCGAGCAGGCGTCGAGCGCCCGCTGGCTCGAGCTGCCGCCCATCACCCTCGTCAACGCCGTCCGCGAGGTCAAGCCGGGGGCGACGACCCTGCTGACGAGCGGCGACGAGTCGCTCGTGGTGCTGGCGTTCCAGCGCTACGGCGCCGGCAAGGCCCTGGCGTTCCCGATCCAGGACTCGTGGATGTGGCAGATGCACGTCGACATCGACGTCGAGGACCAGACCCACGAGACCCTGTGGCGCCGCCTCCTGCGGTGGATGGTCGACGGCGTGCCCGACCAGGTGGTGGCCGACGTCCCCGCCGAGCGGGTCGAGGTCGACGAGCCGCTGACGCTGGGGGCCGAGGTCGACGACGCCAACTACGAGGAGATCAACACCAGCCAGGTCTCGGCCTGGATCACCGATCCCGACGACGAGCTCTTCGAGGTGCCGATGGACTGGACCGCCGACCGCGACGGCGAGTACCGGGCCAGCCTGACCCCGCGCAAGGAGGGCCTCTACGAGGTGCGGGTGGAGGCCACCCAGGACGGCGAGCTGCTGGGCAACGACACGACCTGGGTGCGGGTGGCCGCGAGCGACGCCGAGTACTACGACTCGGCGCGGCGCACCGGCTTCCTCGAGCGCATCGCGGCCGAGACCGGGGGCCGGTTCTACACCGCCGACACGATCGACGGGCTCGCCGAAGATGTGCAGTTCGTGGGCGGCGGCGTCACCGTCATCGAGGAGCGCGACCTGTGGGACATGCCCGCGCTGCTCCTGGCGTTCCTGCTGCTCGTGGTCGGGGAATGGGGGTACCGGCGGGCGCGGGGGCTGGCATGACCCGGCGCCGCTCAGGGGCGTCAGACGGCCCGGTGCAGACCGGGCGTGTTGACGTGCGTCCGCAGGGTGTCTCCCTGCTCGTCCACGCGGCCGGTCAGGCGGTCGAGCTTCGCGTTGACGACCAGCACGCCGACGGCGGCGACTACGGCGGCGACGTTCCCGATCATGTCTGCAACGGCGGCGAACAACTCCATGCGCCCAATGTTACCTCAACGTCCCGTGCCGCTCCGCGTGCAACGTGGTGTTTCGTCCCGGGCTGCGTGCCGGCCGCCCTCGTCCTGCTGGCCCTCGCGGCTCCCGCCGCGGCCCAGCAGACCCACGTCCTCGTCGTCACCGGCCTGAGCGGCGACCCCGCCTACGCCGAGCAGTTCCAGGCGTGGGCGACGACGTTGACCGATGCCGCGACGGGCCGATACGAGCTCCCCGCCGACAACGTGACGTGGCTGGCCGAGCGGGTCGAGCCCGACCCGGAACGCATCGACGGCCGGTCGACGAGCGAGAACGTGCAGGCCGCGGTGACCGCCATCGCGGAGCGGGCCGAGCCCAACGACCACGTCCTCATCGTGCTCATCGGGCACGGCAGCTACCAGAACGGCGAGTCGCGGTTCAACCTGCCGCGGCGCGACCTGACGGCCGAGGACTACGGCCTGCTGCTCGACCGGCTTCAGGCGCAGCGGGTCACGTTCGTCAACGCCGCCACGTCGAGCGGCGGCTTCATCCAGGCCCTCTCCGGCGAGGGGCGGACGGTGGTCACCGCGACCCGCAGCGGCGGCCAGTGGAACGAGACGGTCTTCGGGGGCCATTTCGTGGCCGCGTTCGCCGACGGGTCGGAAGAGTCGGACCAGAACCGCGACGGCCGCGTCTCGGTGCTCGAGGCGTTCGAGTACGCCGTCGCCCAGGTGAACCGGTTCTACGAGGCGGACGGGCTGCTGCAGACCGAGCACGCCCTGCTCGACGACAACGGGGACCGCGAGGGCACGCGCGAGCCCGACCCCGTGGGCTCGGACGGGGCCCTGGCGCGCACCCTGTTCATCACCGCCGGCGAGGGCGCGGGCATTCCCGGCTGGCCGGAGGAGCCGGCGCTGCGGGCCCTCTACCAGGAGCGGCTGGAGATTCAGGAGCAGATCGAGGCGCTGCAGGCGACCCGGGGCGGCACCGACGAGGCGATCTACCAGGCCGAGCTCGAGAAGCTGCTGGTGGCCATGGCCCTGAAGGGCCGCGAGATCCGCGAAGCGGAGGCGGCGGCGGAGGAGCCCCGTTGATGCGCTCGCGAGCCGGGCGGTCGTGGCTGGCCCTGGCCGTGCTGCTGACCGGCATGGCGGTCGAGGCGGGTGACGATCCGCCGCCGGTGTCCGGCCCCGCGACGTTCGACGGGCGGTTCGTGTTCTCCCGCATCCGCTACGCCGACGGCTACGTCGGGGGCGGGTTCGCCTTCCGCCAGGATCTGCCGTGGGCCCACGACTATCCGCGGGCCGAAGCCAACCTGATGCGGATTCTGGAGGAGATCTCGTTCGTCAATCCGTACATCGGGTCGGACGGCGGCACGATCCTCACCCTCGACGACCCGAATCTGTTCAAGTACCCGTTCGCGTACATGTCCGAGCCGGGGTACTGGACCATCGTCTCGGACGACGAGGCGCGCGGCCTGCGGAGCTACCTGCTCAAGGGCGGCTTCCTCATCTTCGACGACTTCCGGGGCGACTGGCACTGGGAGAACCTGGAGGCGCAGATGCGGCGGGTGGTGCCCGAGCTGCGGTGGCTGCCCCTCGACGCCACCCACCCGGTGTACCACTCGTTCTTCGACATCGACACGCTCGACGAGTACGAGCAGGCCTACCCCGGCTACGACCCGTTGTTCTTCGGCCTGTTCGAGGACAACGACCCGAACGGGCGGCTGATGGCGGTGGCCAACCACAACAACGACATCGGCGAGTACTGGGAGTACTCGATGACCGGCTGGCTGCCCATCGACCTCTCGAACGAGGCGTTCAAGCTCGGCGTGAACTACATCATGTACGCGTTGACCCACTGAACCGCCGGGCGGCCGCGGGTCCTCGCCGGTTCCGACGGCGCGGCGGCGGACGGTCGGAGACAGGCAGCCCGTGGCGAGAGCCCCGCTCGAATGCGGCGGGGAATTTCGCCACGGGCTGCGAGCGAACGAAAGCCTGCGACGGCCCGCCGCGGCCGAGGAGAGTGTCCGCCGTGAACGAATTCGCCGATCAACCGACCGACCTCGAAGATCCCGACGACATCGCGCTGGCCGACCGCATGCGGGCGGGGCGCGAGGAGATCCTGACCGAGATCCGCAAGCGGATCATCGGCCAGCAGCAGGTCTTGAACGAGACCCTGCTGACGCTGTTCGTCGGCGGCAACAGCCTCATCATCGGGGTGCCGGGGCTCGCCAAGACCCTGCTCATCCAGACGATGGCGCAGGTCCTCGACCTGAAGTTCGCCCGCATCCAGTTCACGCCGGACCTGATGCCGTCCGACATCACCGGCACCGACATCATCCAGGAGGACGCCGCGACCGGCGGGCGCAAGATGGTGTTCGCGCCCGGCCCGGTGTTCACCAACGTGCTCCTCGCCGACGAGATCAACCGGACCCCGCCGAAGACCCAGTCGGCCCTGCTCGAGGCGATGCAGGAGCACCGGGTCACCGTGCAGGGCCGCACCTACACCCTGGAGGAGCCGTTCTTCGTCTTCGCGACCCAGAACCCCATCGAGCTCGAGGGGACCTATCCCCTGCCCGAGGCCCAGCTCGACCGCTTCATGTTCCACATCGTCATCGAGCACCCGCCCGAAGACGAGGAGATCGAGGTGGTCCGCACCACGACCGGGCTCTCCGAGCCGGAGTACAAGCACGCGGTGACCGGGGCCGACCTCGTCGAGTTCCAGAAGCTGGTCCGGAAGGTGCCGGTATCCGAGCCGGTCATGCGGTACGCGCTGGGTCTGGCCCGGACGAGCCGGCTGAAGGGCGAGGGCGCCCCCGAGTTCAGCAAGTGGATCTCGTACGGGGCCAGCGTGCGCGCCGCGCAGTACCTGACCCTCGGCGGCAAGGCCCGCGCCCTCACCGAGGGCCGCTACCACGTGAGCTTCGAGGACATCCGCGCCCTCGCCCATCCGGTGATGCGGCACCGCGTGCTCCTCAACTTCCACGCCGAGTCGGAGGGCATCACCACCGACCAGATCATCGACCAGCTGATCGAGGTGGTGCCCGTCCCCGTCTCGCAGATGTAGCCATGGCGACCCACGCTCCCCCCGCGTCGCCCGGCGCCCGGTTCATCGACCCCAAGGTGCTGGCCCGCGTCGGCAGCCTCGAGCTTGCGGCGCGGTTCGTGGTCGAGGGGTTCATCAACGGCCTGCACAAGGCGCCGTACCTGGGGGTCTCCATCGACTTCGCCGAGCACCGCGGCTACATGCCCGGCGACGACATCCGGCGGGTCGACTGGCGGCTGTACGCGCGGACCGACCGGTACTACGTCAAGCAGTTCGAGGCCGACACCAACACCAACTTCTCGGTGCTCTTCGACGTCTCGAAGTCGATGAGCTTCGGCAGTCGCGGCCTCACCAAGCTCGACTACGGCCGGTTCCTCGCCGCGTGCCTCAGCTACCTCAGCACCAAGCAGCGCGACCGGGTGGGCATCGTGACCTTCGACGACGACATCGTCGAGCGGGTGCCGCCGTCCGCCAAGCACTTCGAGGTCTCGCTGCACACCCTCGACCGGATGGTCGCGGGACGGCCGGGGGCGCTGGGGCCGCCGCTCTACAAGGCCACCGAGTTCTTCAAGCGGCCCAGCATCGTGGCCATCATCTCCGACTTCTACGAGGAGCCCGACAAGGTGCTCGAGGCGGTCAAGCCGCTGCGGTTCGCGGGCAACGACGTGATCCTGTTCCACATCCTCGACCCCGCGGAGGTCGACTTTCCCTACGACGACTCGGTCAGCTTCCAGGACCTCGAGACCGGCCGCAAGGTCCCGGTGGTGCCCGACAAGCTGCGCGACCAGTACCGCCAGCTCGTGCTCGACCACATCGAGGCGATCACGCAGCTCTGCAACCAGAACCGCATCGACTACCACTTCATGAACACGAAGGTCCCGCTCGACCACGCGCTGTTCCGGTACCTGGCGATGCGGCACAAGCTCACGAAGACACGCTGATGGCTTTTCTCGCCCCCCTCTTCCTCGCGGCCCTCGCGGCCCTCGCGGCGCCGGTGCTGCTGCACATGATCCAGCGCCAGCGCACCGAGGTCGTCGAGTTCCCGTCGCTGATGTTCGTGCGCAAGATCCCCTTTCACTCGCTGCGCCGGCAGCGCATCCGCCACTGGCTGCTGCTGCTGCTGCGGTGCGCGGCCCTCGCCCTGCTGGTCGCGGCCTTCGCGCGGCCCTTCCTGCGCTCGACCGCCCTCGCGGTGGCCGGCGGGGGGCGCGAGGTGGTCGTCCTTCTGGACCGATCGTGGAGCATGGCCTACGGCGACCGGTGGGACCGCGCGCGCGCCGCCGCCCGCGGCGCGGTGCAGGACCTGGGGCCGGACGACCGGGCCACCGTCGTCCGGTTCGACAGCGGCGCCGAGGCCGGCGTCCGCTCGACGAACGACCGCGCGAGCCTGCTCGCGGCCGTCGACGGCGCCGAGATCGGCGCCGGCACCACCCGCTTCGGCCCGCCCCTGCAGCTCGCCCAGGGCATTCTGGAAGACTCCGATCTGCCGCGGCTCGAGGTCGTGCTCGTCAGCGACTTCCAGCAGACGGGCATCGACAGCGCCGCCAACACCCTGCTGCCCCCCGGCACCGTGCTGACCCCCCTCGCGGTGGCCGACGAGGAAGAGACGCAGAACGTCAGCGTGGTCGGCGTGTCGGTGCAGCGGGACGTCTTCGCCGGCGCGGAGCGCGCCACGGTGACGGCGCGGCTCGCCAACCGCGGCTCCGAGACGGTCGAACGGATGCGGGTGGCCCTCGAGCTGAACGACTTCGAGCTCGAGGCCCTCCCGGCCGCGGTCGAGGCGGCGAGCGTGGCCAGCGTCACCTTCGCCCCGTTCACCATCGAGGACGCCGCCATGCCGGTGTCGGTGCGCGCCGAGGCCGACGCCCTGCCCCACGACGACGTCTTCCACTTTCTCGTCTCGCCCGGAGACGTCGTGTCGGTGCTGATCGTCGGCAGCCCCGGCGCCCCCGAGGCGAGCCTGTACCTGGAGCGGGCGCTGGCCATCGGGTCGAGCCCGTCGTTCGCCCCGGTCGTGCGGCCGGTGGACGAGCTGACGGTCGAGGACGTCGAGGCGGCGTCGGTGGTGGTGCTGAACGACGTGGGTCTGCCGTCGGGCGAGCTCGGGACCGCGATTACGCGGTTCGTCGAGGACGGCGGCGGGCTCTGGGTCGTGCTCGGCGAGCAGGCGCGGTGGCCGGGCGGCGACTTCGGGGTGCTGCCCGGCGCCATCGCCGAGCCGGCCGACCGCGACGGCCGCGGCGGCGTGCTCGGGTTCGTCGACTACACCCATCCCGTGTTCGAGCTGTTCGGCAACCCCCGCAGCGGCGACCTCACCACCCCGCGGTTCTTCCGCTACCGGCCGATGGAGCTGCAGGCGGACGCGGCGGTGCTCGCGCGGTACGACAACGGGGACGTGGCCCTCGCCGAGCGCCCGCTCGGGGCCGGCCGGGTGCTGGTGTGGACGTCGACCCTCGACAGCTTCTGGAGCGACGTCGCCCTGAAGCCGATCTACCTGCCGCTCGTCCACACGACCGTCGAGTACCTCGCCACCTACCGGCCGCCGACGTCCTGGTTGACGGCGGGGCAGGTGCTCGACCTCGCCCAGTATCCGGGCGCGGACGGCCTCGACCTCGCCGGCGGCAACCTCGTGGTGCGGGACCCGACCGACGACCGGGTGCCGATGGGGTCGGGCGGGCGCGACGGCCGGTCGGGCTTCATCGATCTCGTCGAGCCGGGCTTCTACGAGATCCGCGACCTCGACGCGGAGGACGTCTCGGTGGTCCGGGTGGCCGTCAACGTCGACCTCGCCGAATCGAGCCTCGCCACGGCCGACCCCCAGGAGCTGGTGGCGGCGGTCACCGGCCGCGCCGCCGGCGACCGGTCGGCGGGCGCCGCGCGGGTGCTGCCCCCCGAGGACCTGGAGCGCCGGCAGACGATGTGGTGGTACCTCCTGATCGGGGCCCTGGGATTCCTCGCCGCCGAGACCGTCATGTCGAACCGCCTGTCGCGCCGGGCCCTCGACCCCGACGCGTAACTGCGGATTCGGAGATCGACTCCGTACGCCTTCGCAGGCACCTTCGTCGACCAGATGTCCGCGCGCTGACGACGGCAACGATCGGTCACTCCGGTCGCAGGCGCGACAGGAAGTGACGCGGGAACGCGTTCGGCCCGCCCACGGCGGGCGCGTACGCAGCGCCCGCAGATCGAGGTACGTTCTCGTGCCCGGGGGACCGATCGTCGTCGGACGCAGGGACGACGTGCATACGACGGCGGCCGTATGTGGTATTGTCTGTGTCATGGATGTGCACATGAGAATACACCTAGAGATGGACGACGCGCTCGTCGCCGAGATCGACGAGCTCGCCGGTCCGCGGGGCCGGAGCGCGTTCGTGCGCGAGGCGGTGCAGGACGCCGTCGATCGGCGCCGCCGCGCGTACCGGATTCGGCGATCGGCGGGCGCCGTCCGGGACGGCGGGCACGAGTGGGACGCGGATCCCGCCGACTGGGTGCAGCGCCAGCGTGTCGGCGACCCGAAGCGGGTCGGATGACGCGGTGCTCGTAGTCCTCGACACGACCGTCCTGATCGACTACCTGCGCGGGCGGCCCGCCGTTGCCCGGGTGAACGCGCTCCTCGATCGCGGCGACGCGCTGTGCACGACCCCGATCAACGTGGAGGAAGTGGTGCGCGGGCTGCGGCCGGCGGAGATCCCGGCCGTGGACGATCTCTTCGACGGGCTCCGGATCGTGCCGGTCGGATTGACGGAAGGGCGTCTGGCCGGCGAGTGGCGACGGCGGTTTGCGGCGCAGGGGGTGACTCTCTCTCAGGCGGACTGTCTGATCGCGGCGGCGGCGTTCTCGACCGCGGCGGTGCTCGCCACCGGCAATCCGCGGCATTTCCCGATGACCGGGATCGCGGTCGAACACTGGCCGGTCGGGGAGTGAGCGGGGCCTGGCGGTGGGCGACACCGTCTTCGCCGCCGCGTCGACCGGGAGAGCGAACGGGAGTTCCTCGGTGGCGCGCCCTGCCCGAAGGCGGTCGAATCGAGTGGAGCGCCTGGCCCGGACGCGTAGTCGCCGGCCTACCGGCCCGACAACGCCCGCGCGGCAGAATCGTCGAGATACCCGGTCGGGGGCAGGCCCTCCGCCGCCTGCCAGCGCCGGATGGCGGCCCGCGTGCGGGGGCCGATGGTCCCGTCCAGCGGGCCGGGGTCGAAGCCTTGCGCCCGCAGCCCGCTCTGGATCAGCCGCTGCGCCTCCGGGTCCAGCACCAGCGCCGCCTCGGCCGCCAGCCTCCCGAGCCGCGCCCGCGGCGGCGGCTCGGCCGCGGGCGGCCGGCTCGGGGCCGGGAGCGCCGCCTCCGCCGCGGCCGCGATGGCGCCGGCCCCCGCCGCGGGCGGCCCGACGAACGTGAACCAACCGGCGAGGGTGTCGACGATGCCGGCGGCCACCATGTCCGACCCGTAGAGGCTGAGGTGCATCCCGTCGGAGGCGTGGACGATGCGGGGGCGGCCGTCGACCTCGGCCCGCGCGAGGGGGCGCCCCGCCGCGTCGGCGGTCATCGCGAAGGTGTCGACGAAGTATGCCCCCGCCCGCTCGCACGCGGCTCGCGTGACCGCGTTGATCCGGGCCATCTTGCTCTGATGGTAGCCGTTCCTCATCGCCGGCATGCCCAATATCACCACCGGCACCGCATCGTCCGAGAAGAGGTCCACAAAAACTTCGAGCCGGGCGCCGTAGACCGCGTCCCAGGCGTCCGTGAAGAAGGGGGCGACAGCCCGGCCGGTGTCCCGGTCCGTCAGTCCCTGGCCGTCGTTCCCGCCGAACTGCGCGATCACGAGGTCGGGCCGGAAGGTCGCCTTCAGCTCCAGCGCCTTCGCGTTCCAGTCGAAGTAGTCGGGGCGCGCCATGCCGGTGGAGTGACGCCCGTGGCGCAGCACCTCGACCCCGTGGAAGACCTCGAGCCGCCGCTCCAGGGCGCGCCCGAGGTCGGTCTGCATCGAGGAGGCGCCCACGATCATCACTCGCCGCGGGGCCGGGGGCAAGGCGACGGGCTCGGGCTCGGCCGGCGCCTCGGCCCGCGCCGGGGCGGGGACGGGCGGCGGAGACTGCCGGCCGCCCACCGTGAACGCGGCGCCGTAGAAGGCGCGCTTGCGCTCCTCGAGCGCCGCCCGCAGGCCCGCCAGTCCGGTCGCGGCGCCGATGCGGGCCAGCGCGGCGGTGGCCTCGACCCGCCACCGCGGCCCCTCGCCGAGCGCGAGGTTCCTCTCCGCTTCGGCGTGCAGCTCGCGGCCGACGAGGGCGCCCATGCCGAGGGCCAGGCCCCAGCAGAGGGCCAGCATCGCCCAGGGCGCAAGCGACGTCACGCAACGGGGTTCGCGGGGAGGAGGAGCAGGGGCCACTCGGAGGTTCTCCCTGAGGGCGGCGCCCGCCCACGCCAGCAGGCGAGGCCCATCATATCAGACCGTTCGCGGGCCCCGACGGGGCGACCGGGCGACCTGCGGTCGTGCGCTGCGCGAAACTTCTGCGGGTACCGTTGGACCTGCGTTGGCGTTGGGAGCTTCGCCGGCGCGAGACTGCCGCGACGCAGGTTCCCGCCGTCCGTCGACGCCGCCGCGAAGCTCCGAGCCGTGTCCGCCGGTGCAGAATTTCTGCCGGAGCGCCGCCGGATCAGAAGCTGAAGTAGGCGTTCGGCAGCACGCCGACCGGCCGCATCGCCAGCAGCAGGAAGAACATCGCCAGCCAGAACGCCCAGCGCAGCGCCGACGGCAGCGCCTCGCTCCCGCGGACGAAGCGGGTGCGGAGGGCGTCTCCGACGAAGTGGAGAGAGAAGCCGGCCAGCGTCAGCGGCAGCAGGAGCAGCGAGAAGCCGCCGCCCCGCAGCCCCGGGGTGCACAGGCGCGAGAGGAACGTCCCGGCCGTGGCCAGATCGGAGCACACGAAGAACACCCGCGACGGGCACACCACGATCATCGTCCACGACCAGCCCCGCAGCCACTCCGCCGCGGTCAGCCTCCGTTCCACGTCGTCACCGCGCGCGCGGCGCAGGTCCAGCCGGTACTTGTGGAGGGCGAGGGCGGCGCCGTGGAGCGCGCCCCACACGATGTAGCCCCAGGCGGCGCCGTGCCAGAGCCCGCAGAAGACCATGGTCGCGAACAGGTTGAGCAGGACGCGGGGCTGCGGCCGGCGCGACCCTCCGAGCGGGCGGTAGACGAAGTCGCGCAACCACCGGCTGAACGTCATGTGCCAGCGCCGCCAGTAGTCGCCGACGTTCGTCGCCGAGTACGGGTTGTTGAAGTTGTCGGGGATCTCGATGCCGAACAGCAGGGCGCAGCCGCGCATGAGGTCCACGTAGCCGGAGAAGTCGCAGTAGATCTGCGCGGTGTAGCCGAACAGCGCCACCCACAGCGCCGCGGCGGTGTAGTTCTCCGGCGACTGGAAGGCGTCGGCGATGCCGAGGTCGAACAGCAGCGACGCGATCACCATCCGCTTGAACAGGCCCGACAGGATGAGCGAGACGGCGAGCGGCAGCTTCTCGATGCGGGCCGGCGCCCGCGCCTCGATCTGCGGCAGCAGGTCGCGCCCCCGGCAGATAGGGCCGATCAGCAGCTGGGGGAAGAACGCCATGAACAGCGCGAAGTCGACGAGGCTCTTCGCCCTCGGCCCCGACCCGCGGTGCACCTCGACGAGGTAGGCGATGGCCTGGAACGTGTAGAACGAGATGCCGACCGGCAGGACGACCTGCGGAATCGGCAGGCCGGCGCCGAGGCCGAGGAGGAAGAACGCGTCGTTCAGGCTGTCGGCGAAGAACCCGGAGTACTTGAACCAGGCCAGCGCCGCGAGGTTGGCCCCCACCGCGGCGGCGAGCCAGCGGCTTCGCCGGCCCCCCGTCTGCCGGCAGACGACCCCGGCCAGCACGTGATTGCCGATGACGGAGAGGGCCAGCAGCCCCACGAAGTCCCAGCGGTAGCTGCCGTAGAACCACGCGCTGGCGGCGATCAGGAGCAGCTTCTGCGCCGTGCGCGACCGCTCCAGCGCCCAGAAGGCGGTGAGCGTCAGCAGCAGGAACAGCAGGAACTCGGCGGACTCGAAGGGCATCGGACGACGAATCGGCAAGACCCGTACCACGCCATCATCGCATGCCGTCGCCGAGCCGCCGGTTTACGGCCCCGTCAGAAGGTTGAAGAATCGGATCGAGATTGGGATAAGATGGGCAGCCAGTCGATTCCGTTGAGGAGACGGCACACCATGCTCAGCAACCTGTGGTCATCAGGCGGCCCGGACGATCTGGTCGGCGTCATTCGCCGCGTACGGAACCGGTGGCGCGTGCGGATTGCCCTGCGGGGCCTCGCGGTCGTGCTGGCGGCCGGTCTCGCCGCGTTCCTGGTCTCGTCGTACGGCCTCGAGCTCTTCAGGTTCTCCGCGGGGTCGGTCATCGGGTTCCGAGCCCTGACGTGGCTGACCCTGGCCGGCTTGGCGTACTGGTACCTGGTGCGGCCCCTGGCCCGGCGGGTGTCGGACGAGAGGGTTGCGCTGTACCTGGAGGAGCACGAGCCGTCGCTCGACGCGAGCGTGCTGAGCGCCCTCGAGGAGACCAAGCGGGGGGCCCGCACCGACAGCCCCGACTACTCTCCCGCCCTCGTCGATCGGCTCGTGCGCTCGGCGGTGGAACGCTGCCAGGATCTCGATCTGGGGTCGGCGGTCGAGCGGCAGAAGATCCGGCGGTCGTCGAGCTATCTGGCGCTCGCCTCCGCCGCCGCCCTTCTCGCCTTCATCCTCGGACCGTCCTATCTGCAGCACGGGGCGGCGGCCCTGATGGTCCCCGGCGGGGACCTCGACGAGGCCAGCCCCTACAGCATGCTCGTGGAGCCGGGCGACGTCACCATCGCCCGCGGGGCGGATCTCACGGTGACCGCCCAGCTCTTCGGGTTCGAGACGAACGACGTCAACCTGTTCATGCGAAGCGCCCCCGAGGCGCCGTGGGCGCAGGTCCCGCTGATTCCGCAGGGGACTCTCGACGGCGCCCCGCCGCCCCTCGGCGCGTTCGAGACGGTGCTCTTCGACATCCGGGAAGAGACCGACTACTACGTGGACGCGGCCGGCGTGCGCTCGGAGACGTTCGCCGTAGACGTCATCGACCTGCCCTACGTCGACCACCTCGAGCTCGAATACCACTTCCCCGCCTACACCGGGCTCGAGCCGCGCCTGATCCAGGACGGCGGGGACATCGCGGTTCTGCGGGGGACCGAGGTGCGCATGCGGGTGTTTCCGACCATGGGCACCCCGGCCGGGCGGCTGGTGTTCGACGAGACCTCGGACGCCGAGCTGACCCTCCGCGATGACGGCGTGCTGACGGCCTCGTTCATGATCGAGGAGGACGGCTTCTACCAGGTCGAGCTGGTGGGGCCGAGCGGCGAGCGGGTGGAGGCGTCGCCGCGCTACACCATCGACGTGCTCACCGACCAGGCGCCGTCGGTCATGTTCGTCAAGCCGGGGCGCGACACCACCGCCAACGCCATCGAAGAGGTGTTCCTGGAGGCCCGCGCCGACGACGACTTCGGGGTGCGCTCGCTCAGCCTCACCTATTCGGTCAACGGCGGGCCCGAGGAGACGGTCGAGCTGTTCGACTCGGAGGAAGGCGGGTTGCGGGAGATCTCGGCCGGGCACACCCTGTTCCTCGAGGAGTTCGAGCTGGAGCCCGGCGACTTCGTCTCGTACTACGGCAGCGCCGGCGACAACCAGGGGGACACCGGTCGGGTCGTCAAGAGCGATCTCTACTTCATCCAGATCCGGGCGTTCCGGCGTGACTTCCGCGCCGCCCAGTCGCAGGGCGGGGGTGGCGGCGGCGGAGGCGGCGGGGGTGGCGATGCCCGCGCCCTCTCCGAGGCGCAGCGGCAGGTGATCTCGGCGACCTTCAACGTCATCCGCGACCGCGACACCTTCGACGACGAGGAGTTCCGCGAGAACCTCGTCTTCCTGACCCTGGCCCAGGGGCGGCTGCGCGAGCAGGTCGAGACCCTGGTGCGGCGGATGAACAGCCGCGTCATGCCCGCCGACCCCGCGTTCCGCTCGATTCTCGCGGTCCTGCCGAGGGCGGCGGAAGAGATGCGGGCGGCGGAGAGCGCGCTCCAGGAGCAGGACGTCGACGCGGCCCTGCCGGCCGAGCAGCGCGCCCTGCAGCAGCTGCAGCGGGCCGAGGAGGCCTACGACGAGGTCCGCGTCCAGCAGGGCGGCGGCGGAGGCGGTGGCGGCGGGGGCGGCCAGAACGCGGCCGAGGACCTGGCCGACCTGTTCGAGCTCGAGCTCGACAAGCTGCAGAACCAGTACGAAACGGTGCAGCGCGGCGAGCAGCAGGCCGCCGACAACGAGGTCGACGCCCTGATGGAGCGGCTGCGCGAGCTGGCCCGCCGGCAGGAGCAGGAGGCGGAACGGCAGCGGCGTCGGGCGCGGGGCGGGCAGACCGCGCGGGCCGGCGGCGGGGCGTCGCAGCGCGTGCTCGCCGAAGAGGCGGAGGAGGCGGCGCGGCGGCTCGAGAGGCTCGCCCGCGAGCAGCAGTCGCCCCAGATGATGCAGGCGGCGCGGCGGCTGCAGGAGGCGGCCGACGCGATGCGGCAGGCGGCCGCGAACGCCGACAACGAGGGCTTCGCCGAGGCGGCGTCGGCCCTCGACCGCCTGCGCGAGGTGCAGCGCCAGCTGGAGGGGCAGCAGAGCGAGCGGCTGTCGCGCGACATCGAGGACTTCCGGCGGCGGGCGGAGGAGCTGTCGACGGAAGAGGCGGACGTCGCCGGGCAGGTGTCCGGCCTCGGCGACCTCGCCGACCAGGAGCGCGTCGAGCGCATCATGCGCCTCACCGAGCGCAAGAACGAGATGGAGGCCCGCGTCGCCGATCTCGAGCGCGACATCGACTCGACCTCGGCCGAGTTCCGCCGCGAGGAGCGGGGGGCGTCGACCGAGCTGCAGGAGGCCGCGAACGGCATCCGCGAGAGCAAGCTCAAGGAGAAGATCCGCTATTCGCGCGGCCTCATCCGCGCCCGGTCGCCGGCCTACGCCGAGCAGTTCGAGGCGGAGATCGGCAACGACATCCGCGATCTCGAGCAGCAGCTCGCCGAGGCGGGCGAGGCGGTCGGCACCGCCGGAGCGACCGGGCTCGAGCAGGCCCTCGACCAGACACGCGACCTCATGCGGGGGCTCGAGTCGCTCGAGCAGCGGATACGCCAGGGTCAGGCCCGCGCCGAGAATGGCGAGCCGCAGGAGGGCCAGCCGGGGCAGGCGGGTCAGCCGGGGCAAGAGGGTCAGCCGGGTCAGGCGGGTCAGCAAGGACAGGAAGGCCAGCCGGGTCAGGCGGGTCAGCAAGGACAGGAAGGCCAGAACGCGCAGGCGGGCGGGCAGCCGGGAGGCGCGGCCGCCGACGGCGCGGGCGGCAACCGCTTCGGCAGCCCGTTCGGCTGGGGCGGCCCCGGCGACGCGCGTCCCGGCGACTGGGCGTTCGACCCCCGCGACGTGCGGCAGTGGCAGCGCGAGTTCCGCGAGCGCGGGGCCGACGCGCAGGAGCTGCAGCGGATGCTGCGGGCCGAGAACTTCGGCGACGCGGGCGACCTCGCCGACATCATCCAGGCGATGCGCGACCTCGACGACCCGCGGATCTACCAGAGCGCCGAGGCCATCGCGCGCATGCAGTCGTTCGTCATCGAGGAGCTCAAGCGGTTCGAGTACCGGCTGCGCCGCGAGGTCGACGGCGACCGCGAGGACCTGTTCCTGGCCAGCGGCGACGAGGTCCCCGACGGGTTCCGCGATTTGATCGAGGAGTACTTCCGGGCGCTGGCCGAGGAGTAGACCCTGCGGTGAGGCGGATTGCTGCGGCCGTCATCGCGGCGGTGCTGCTCGGCGGATCGACCGTCGCCGTCGCGCAGTGGGGCTGGCGTCGCATGCCCCCGCGCTATCCGTCCGCCGAGCCGACCCACCGGCTGTTCACGTTCGCGCGCGGGCTCTACCAGAGCACCCATCGCGAGCGGGGGGGCCAGGGCTGGCACACCGACTACCCCGACGCCGACATCAACTTCTCGATCCGGCTCTCGGAGCTGACTCACGCGCCGGTGGGGGTCGACCGGCGGGACGAGCCGGACCACGTCGTGGTGCGGCTGAGCGACCCCGAGCTGTTCGACTATCCGTTCCTGTTCATGTCGGACGTCGGCACCCTCTGGCTCGACGCCACGGAGGCCGAGCGCCTCGGTACCTACCTGCGCAAGGGCGGCTTCCTGTGGGTCGACGACTTCTGGGGGCCGTACGCCTGGGAGCAGTGGGCGGCCGAGATCGGCAAGGTCCTGCCGCCCGGCCAGTACCCGATCGTCGACATCCCGATGTCGGACCCGATTCACCACGGCATGTTCGACATCGACGAGGTGCCGCAGGTGCCCTCGATCCAGCACTTCCGGCGGGTCGGGGGCATGACCACCTCGGAGCGGGGCTCGCTGAGCGCCGAGGTCCACGTTCGGGGCATCTACGACGACCACGACCGCCTGATGGTGCTGATGACCCACAACACCGACATCGCCGACGGCTGGGAGCGGGAGGGAGAGGACTACGAGTTCTTCTACCGCTTCTCGGTCACGTCGTACGCCATCGGCATCAACTTCCTCCTGCACGCGATGACGCATTGACGGACCCGGCGGCGCGGGGACCGGCGCGCCGCCGGCGTGCTCGTGCAGCCCGACCCCCCTCTCGACGGTGAGCAGACTCCGTGGCCATCACACAGCAACCGCTACTCGAAACGGTCGAGCAGCACCCGGATCGCACGGCTGACGCCGCCGTGATCTGGCTGCACGGGCTCGGCGCGGACGGGCACGACTTCGCGTCGCTGCCGCCGCAGCTCGGCCTGCCGCCCGACGCGCCGATCCGCTACGTCTTCCCTCACGCCCCGGAGATGCCCGTCACCCTGAACATGGGCATGCGCATGCGGGCGTGGTACGACATCGTCAGCCTCGACACGCGCGGGCACGACGAGGCGGGCATCCGACGGTCGGCCGCGGCCATCGACGGGCTCGTCGCCCGCGAGATCGAGCGCGGCGTCGCGTCGTCGCGCATCGTGCTGGCCGGCTTCTCGCAGGGGGCGGCGATGGCCCTCTTCACGGGGCTGCGGCATTCCGAGCCGTTGGGCGGCATCGTCGCGCTGTCGGGCTATCTGCCCCTGGCCGACGCGCTGCCCGACGAGGCGGCGCCGGCCAACCGGCAGATCGAGATCTTCCAGGCGCACGGGGGGCACGACGAGGTCGTCCCCCGCGCCCTGGGGCACGGCAGCGCCGAACGGCTGCGGGAGGCGGGCTACCGGGTCGAGTGGCGCGAGTACACGATGGCGCACCAGGTGTGCCTCGAAGAGGTGCACGATATCGGGCGCTGGCTCGCTGCGCGGCTGCTGCCGCAAGGCGGCGACTGACGGGGGCGGGCTCTGAACGTCGCAGCCCGTGGCCGACGGACCACGACCGGCGATTCCATGGTACCGATTGAGGCTCTCTTTCGGGCCCTCGGAACCTGAGCCGCAAGACTGTTTTCGGTGACACACCACCAAGGGACCGCAGACCCGCACCGATCGCGGGTCGGGAGGGAACAGTGCGCAAGTTGGTAGCCGTGGGGGGGGTGCTCGCGTGCATCGGGTGCGGGGGCGCGGCCGACGATTCGGGGACCGGCGCGGCCGAGGTCGCGGCCGGCATCGGCGCCGACACGCTGATGGCCGGCATCGAGCGGCTGGCGTCGGACGAGTTCGGGGGGCGGGCGCCGGGGTCGGCGGGAGAGACTCTGACCGTCGACTACCTGACGGAGCAGTTCGCGGCCTTGGGGCTCGAGCCGGGCAACCCCGACGGCACCTGGGTGCAGGACGTGCCGCTGGTCGGCATCACCCCGCTGCCGGGTGACGGCCTCGTCGTCTCGGGGGGCGGCGAGACCCGCACCCTCGAGCCCGCCGCCGACTACGTGGCGGCGACCAAGCACGTCGTCGACGCGGTCAGCGTGACGGACGCCGAGTTCGTCTTCGCCGGCTACGGGGCGCGGGCCCCCGAGTACGACTGGGACGACTTCGGCGACACCGACGTCAGCGGCAAGATCCTGCTCTTCCTCGTCAACGACCCCCCCCTCGACGACGCCTTCGGCGGGCCGGCCATGACCTACTACGGCCGGTGGACCTACAAGCACGAGATCGCGGCCGAGCTCGGGGCGGCGGGGTCGCTCGTCATCCACGAGGACGGCCCCGCCGGGTATCCCTGGGAGGTGGTCGGCAGCACCCCCTACGCAGAGTCGTTCGACCTCATCGCGGACGACGACAACCTGAGCCGCGCGACCGTCGAGGGCTGGGTGCAGCGGGCCACGGCCGAGATGCTCTTCGAGCTGGCCGGGCTCGACTTCGAGGCCGCGAAGCAGCAGGCGGCCGACCGCGCGTTCAAGCCGATCCCGCTCGGGGTGACGGGCTCCATCGAGATCCGGAACGAGCTGCGGACCATCGACTCGCAGAACGTGCTGGCGCGCATTCCGGGGACCGAGGCCCCCGACGAGGTGGTGATGTACGTCGCCCACTGGGACCACATGGGCACGGACGAGAGCCTCGAAGGCGACCAGGTCTACAACGGCGCCGCCGACAACGCCACCGGCACCCAGGGGCTCATCGAGATCGCCCGCGCGTTCATGGAAGGCGAGCCGCCGCGGCGGTCGATCGTGTTCCTCGCCGTCACCGCCGAGGAGCAGGGGCTGCTCGGGTCGCGCTACTACGGCGAGCAGCCCCTGTATCCCGCCGCCCAGACCGTCGCCGCCGTGAACATGGACGTGCTGAACCAGTGGGGGCGCACGCGGGACCTGACCATCGTGGGGATGGGGCAGTCCGGGCTCGACGACGTCGCGGCCGAGGTCGCGGCCGAGCTCGGCCGGGTGCTGAACCCCGACCCCGAGCCCGAGAAGGGGTTCTACTACCGCTCTGACCACTTCTCGTTCGCGCGGGTCGGCATCCCCGCGTTCTACGGCGACCCCGGCGTCGACTACATCGACAAGCCGCCCGGCTACGGCATCGAGAAGCGGAACGAGTACACCGCCAACGACTACCACGCGGTCTCCGACGAGGTGAAGCCGGACTGGGACCTCTCCGGCGCCCTCGAGGACCTGACGTTCATGTACCACATGGGCGCCCGGCTCGCCGCCACCGACGAGTGGCCCGCGTGGAGCGCCACCAGCGAGTTCCGGGCCATCCGCGAGGAGCAGCGTCCGGGGGAGTAGGGGAGCGCGGTCTTCGGTTGGCGGTTATCCCTCGCGCTCGCCGCGCGGACGCCCCGTGCGCCGCGCCTGCCTCGCCGCACCGCGCGATGCGGGTCGGCGGCGGGGTGAGGGGCCCCGACATGGGTCTTGCACCGGACTGGCTTCGCGGGGTTGGGACGGGACTTCGGCTGCTGCGGTCTCCGGGAGAGTTGCCGGCGATGGCGGTGGCGCTGGCGATGGGCATCGGTCTGACCGTCGCGGCCTACGCTTTGTTCCACGCGGTCCTGATCACACCGCTTCCGTACGCTGACCCGGGGCGACTCGTCCAGGTCTGGGAGGTGGACTCGGAGCCTCTGGGCGATCGAGTGCTCAGCGATCGAGATATCGAGGCGCTGGCCGCCGAGCCGTCGCCGTTCCAGGGCATCGCCGGTCATGCCGTCCTCCGGCGCGACCTGGTGCGGGGTCCCGGTTTGTCGCGCGTTCGGCTCGTCGGCGCGCACGTATCGGTCGGTCTCTTCAGAGTCCTGGGGGTCCAGGCAGCGCGGGGACGGACGTTTCGACCCGAGGACAGCCAGCTGACCGACACTTCGCCGATCGTCGTGAGCGAGCGGCTCGTGCGGTCGGGGCTGGTGAGCGGCCGGCTCGGCGATACCGTCGAGTTGGAGGGCGGAACCTACCGGCTAATCGGCACGATGCCGGAGACGTTCTGGTTCCCGGATCGGGAGACCAGCTTCTGGGCGCCGGTCCTCAGGGTTCCGTCCGAGCTGCTCGCACCGCGTGAGGGACTGGGTCCCGGGGTCTCAGTGACTCTGAGTCGGACAATCGCACGGCTCCGGGCCGGGGTCACGCCCGCCGTCGCGGAGGCCCAGGTGAATGTGCGGCTCGCCCCGCCCCACGACCGATCGGGCCGGGTACGCCACCGCGTCGAGTCGCATGCGTCCCTGCTGACCGCCCCGGTCCGGCCGGCGCTGATGGTGCTCCAAACGGGTTCGGGGCTGGTGCTGCTGATGGTGGGCCTCAGCGTCGGCTGGCTCTTCGCGGCCCGCGGTCGCCGTCTGCGGCAGACCTTCGCCACCTTGCGGGCGCTGGGCGCCACGACCGGCCAGGTGCTGGTGACGCACCTCGCCTCGGCGGCGTGCACGGTTGGGGTGGCGGCGCCGGCCGCGGTGCTGATCGCGTGGGGGCTGCTGCAATTCAGCCTGACACTCGAAGGCGGGGTCTTCTCGCGAACGGCGGCCCCCGCCATCACCGGCCACGTGATGACGGTCGCGTTCGTGTTGACGGTGCTCACCGGCTTGGCGTCGTGCTTGGCGGGTGCGATCGCCGTTGCGCGCCGGCCGGGGGCACTCGACGGTCGGACGCGGGCGGCGACGCGAGGGCGCTGGGACCAAGGGCTCATGGTCGTGCAGGCGGGGCTGGTGTTCGCCCTGGGCGCCCAGTCAGTGTTCGTCGCGCTGGTTCTCCAGAGCCTCGTTCGCACGAACGTCGGATTCACCAAGACGGACTTCCTCGTGGTGGGGATGCAGCCGCGCGGTGCGGGGACCATGGATGCGCGGTTGCAGCTTGCCGGCTACAAGGCCCTGCTCGACGAGTTGGGTCGCCAGGGCCTCCGCGCCGCCGCCTCCGGCAACTTTCCTCTAACGGGGTTCGAATACGCCAGTACATTCGAGCCGCGCCTGTCACCGACGCAGGACAGGACCATGGCCCGGCTCAGGGCCGTCACTCCCTCGTACTTTCTGGTGACGGGCATGACGGCGATACGTGGACGGTTCTTCGGGGATGGCGATGTCGGAGCGCATCTGATCGTGGTGAACGATGCATTCCTCGCGTCGGTGCTTCCCGGTGAGACCGAGCTCGGCAGACGAGTCGGCGGCGAGTACCAGTGGACGGTGGTCGGGGTCACCCGGCCTGTTCGGCAGCACAGCGTCCATGAGGAGATTCAAGCTGAGGCGTACGTACACTTCGAGGATCTCGTGTCGACCTCGGCATCGATACCGATGGAAGGCGTGAACATCCTCGCCGAGACTCCGGGCGGCCTCCCGGCCACCCTGCAGATCATCCGCACCGCGGTCGCCGACCTGATGCCGGAGTTCACGATTCGCTCGGCAACCCCGTTCATGGACCTGATCAGAGACCGCATGGGCCGGGAGCGGCTCGTGGCCGCCGGCGCGGTGGTCTTCGCGGTCGTCTCGCTGCTCCTGGCCGCACTCGGCCTCTACGCGCGGGTCAGTCAGGGCCTCGCTCTGCGGGGCCGCGAGATCGGCATCCGGATGGCCCTGGGGGCGACGGTTCGGCGCATCGCGCTGGAGTCCGCCCGGCCTGTCTGCCTTGTCTACGCGGCGGGGGTGGGTGTCGGGACGGCGTTGCTGCTGCTCACCCTGTCGGCGATACGGGCGGTGATGGTCCCGCCTCCGGGTGGCGCGTATCCGCCGTTGTGGGCGCTGGCGGCGACCTCGGCCGCGGTCCTGCTGGCGGCGTTCGCGGCGGCGTGCTGGCGGCCCATCCGCGCGGCGACGCGCGTCGAACCGGCCGACTCGCTTCGGGCAGGGTGACGCAGGTCGAATCGGGGTCTCCGCACCGGCTCGGAGCCTCCCGCCGATTCCGGAGTCACTCCACAACCTCTCCTCGAGCTCCTGTCCCGCATCTTCGAAGTGCGCAGACGGTAAGCGTTGACGTGTCAAGATTAAGGAGGTCTCCGGCGGAGCGCGTGAGTCTCCGTCCGAAATGTGCCCAGCCGTAGCTCCGTCGCACCGCCATGCGCCGATTCTCCTCCTACGGTCCCGTCGACACCGACCTGCACTTCCACGCCCCGAGGACGGCGCTGATCGACCGGGTGCTGGCCGCTCTCATCGGCGGCGGAGGCTCGGAGAACGGCGGTGGGTACATCACCGTCTGGGCGCCCCGGCAGCGCGGCAAGTCGTGGATCGTGGGCGAAGCGGTGCGGCGGCTGCGGGGCGACCCGCGGTTCGACGTCGTCGCCACCAGCGTTGAGCACCTGAAGACGGTACGGGACGCCGGCGTGGTGATCGGGCGCCTCGCGGCCGACATCGCGGGCGCGTTGCGGGTCGACGCGGGGCCGATTCGTTCGGCGGACGAGTTCGACGCGGTCTTCAGGGCCGAACGCGGGGCGAAGCCGCTCATCCTGGTGCTGGACGAGTTCGACGCCCTGCCCGCGGAGGCCATCGAGGGCATCGTGGGCGTGTTCCGCAAGATTCACGGTCATCGGCGGCTGCAGGCGGGGCGACCGGCCGGAGAGGTGGAATACCGGCTGCACGGCGTGGCCCTGGTCGGCGTCCGCGGCGCCCTCGGCGTCGACAGTGCCACCGGATCGCCGTTCAACGTTCAGCAGAGCGTGCACGTGCCCAACCTGACCGAGGACGAAGTCGGCGGCATGTTCGCCTGGTACGGACGGGAGAGCGGGCAGGCGGTGGAGCCCGCCGTGGTCGAGCGGGTATACCGGGAGACCGGGGGGCAGCCGGGCCTGACCTCGTGGCTGGGCGAGCTGCTGACGGAGGCGTACAACCGGCGGGGTCCGTCCATCACAATGAAGGACTTCGACTCCGCGTACGCCGATGCGGTCGACGCGCTGCCGAACGCGAACGTGCAGCACCTGATTGGAAAGGTCAGGGAAGGGCCGTACCGGGACGTCGTTCTCGACTTCTTCCAGACCGGGGAGCGGCGGCCGTTTCACTTCGATGAGCCCCACGTCAACTTCCTGTACCTGAACGGCGTCATCGACCGGGAGCCGGCGGCGGACGGCCGGCAGTACGTCAGGTTCTCCTGCCCGTTCGTCCAGAAGCGGCTCTTCAACTACTTCTCTTCGACGCTCGCGGGCTACACCGGTTCGGTGTTCACGGGGTTCGAAGACCTTGCCGATACGATCACCGACGCCGGGCTCGACGTCCGTCGGCTTCTTCAGCGCTTCGAGCGGCACTTGCGGGCGAACCGCGGGTGGCTGCTGAAGGACGCGCCGCGCCGGCGCGACCTGCGGGTGTTCGAGGCGGTCCATCACTTCGTCCTGTACACTTTTCTGGATCGATTCCTCCAGCCGCGGGGCGGCCGGGTCTACCCGGAGTTCCCCGCGGGCAACGGGGCCATCGATCTGCTGATTCGCTACGCGGGCAAGGCATACGGCCTCGAAGTGAAGGGCTTCACCGATGCGTTCGGGTACCGTCGGGCGCTCGGGCAGGCGGCGCGGTACGCCCGGCAGCTCGGACTGGACCGGGTCACGCTGGTGTTCTTCGTGGAGGGGGTCGACGACGCCACCCGCGGCGCGTACGAAGCGGTTCACGTCGACGAGTCGGGAGTGACCGTCGATCCGGTCTTCGTCGAGACGGCGTGACACGAACCCGTCCGCCTGCGCACGCGGGCGGTGCAGAGTAAAGGCGGGCGATTCGAGCACTCGAGCGCAGTGAGAGCGATCCTGCGGCACCCTGTCGCCCGCGCACGACATGCGGAAATCATGCCGTCCAGTTCTCCACTCGCAGGTTCGGCACGCGGCGGAACTCTCCGGCGTTGTTCGTCACGAGGGTCGCGTCCACGCTCAGGGCATGCGCCGCAATCAGCAGGTCGTTCGCGCCGATGGGCCGGCCCCGCCTCGCGAGCGCGTGGCGAATCTCGCCGGAGTGTCTCCCTGCCCTGTCGTCGAACGCGACGACGTCGAGGTCGAGCCGGAAGGCTTCGAGCTCGCGCGCGTTCCGCGCCACCCGGGCCGAATGGGTGACGCCGTAGCACAACTCCGCGTACGTGATCGCGGAAACGCATATCTCGCCGGCGTTCGCCTCGAAGCGTTGCCGCAGCGCGCCGTCACGTTCGTTGATGAGGTAGATGCAGATGTTCGTGTCCAGCATGAACATCAGCGAATCCCGTCCCGTTCATCGAGCGGCGGCTCTCGCCGCTCCGGCAGGGATCCGCGCGTGGCGGAATCGAAGTACGCGCCCCAGTTCTTCCCGCGCGGTCGCAAGGTGAGGCAATTGCCTTCCTTGATCACCTCGACCTCGGACGTGTCGAATCGACACGCCGCCGGAAGGCGGACCGCCTGGCTTCGTCCGCTCCAGAACACCTTGGCGATGCCCCGATAATCTACCGTCCTGTCCATGACCGACTCCTCCACGTGAAATATCTCATGATATATACCATGGCCGGGCTCGTCGAGGGGTCTTGCTCGTTCAGCGAGCGGCTCGACGCGGGGGGCGGCCTCACGACTGGTGATGGGCACCCGAAGTGTCACGGCTCGGGGCGGCGGGCCCAGGGTGCGATTCGGCGCATGAGCACGTAGCCGGCCTCACGGGTGGTGGACGCGCGCCCGAACGGGTGACGGGCTTGCGGCGGCGGGCCGGGGTCCGATTTCGGCGCTCGTTCGGGCCGCAGAAGGGGTAGACTTGCGGTACCGCCGGTTCGCTGGCGGCTGGTGCGTGGAGTGTCGACTGCGTTCGCTTCACGAACGGAGGAGCTCGGACCATGTCGAGAACCTGGGCGGCCTGCGTCGTCGGGCTCGGCGTAGCGGCGGCAGGCGCGGGTCATCTGCACGGGTACGCCGGTTCGCTGAGCGCGCCGCCCGCGCCCGTCTCCCGGTCGGCCGGCGCCGGGCAGGCGCAGACGCCGGAATCCGGCCGTGCGCCGGAGGCCGAATCGGTCCGCGCGGTCCTCGACCGCTACTGCGTCACCTGTCACAACCAGCGGCTGCGTACGGCGGATCTCGCCCTCGACGCGATGGACCCCGCACGGGTGGGCGACCACCCCGCCGCGTGGGAGCAGGTCGTGCGGAAGCTGCGCACGGGGGCGATGCCGCCGGCGGGCCGGCCGCGGCCCGACGCGGCCGCCTATGCGGCCGTCGCCTCGACCCTCGAGACGGCCCTCGACCACGTCGCCGCCGCCGACCCCAATCCGGGCCGCACCACCGTCCACCGGCTGAACCGGCGGGAGTACGCCAACGCGGTGCGCGATCTGCTGACGCTCGAGATCGACGCCGCGGCCCTGCTGCCCGCCGACAACGCGGACCTCGGCTTCGACAACATGGCCGACATCCTCTCGGTGTCGCCGGCCCTGCTCGACCGCTACATCTTCGCGGCGCGGCGCATCAGCCGGCTCGCCGTCGGCGACCCCGGCATCGAGCCGACCACCGAGACCTTCGTCCTGCCCTCGATGCGGTTCCAGGACCGCCGCATGAGCGAGGACCTGCCGTTCGGGTCGCGCGGGGGCATCGCCATCCGGCACAACTTCCCGCTGGACGGCGAGTACGACGTCCGCATCCGGCTGCGGCGGCAGCTCTACGACTACGTGCGCGGGCTCCAGAACCGGCAGCGGCTCGAGGTGCGGCTCGACGGCGAGCGCGTGGCCGAGTTCGCCATCGGCGGCGCCCCGGGCACGCCGCCCCCGCGCACGTTCGCGGGCGCGGTGCTCGGCGACCGCGCGTGGGAAGAGTACGCGCTGCACGCCGACGACCACCTCGATGTCCGGATTTCCGCCCGGGCGGGGCCGCGGGTGCTCGGCGTCTCGTTCTTGCAGGGACGGTCGGAGCGCGACGGCGTGCTGCAGCCGCGGGCGACCGGCAAGGTGCTCGCCATCGCCGAGCGCTGGAGCTCGACGTCGGAGGCGCCCGAGGCGGCCGTCGACCAGGTCAGCATCGCCGGGCCCTTCGACGCCACCGGCCCCGGAGAGACGCCGAGCCGGGACCGCATCTTCGTGTGCCGCCCCGCCGCCGCGGCCGACGAAGAGCCGTGCGCGCGCGAGATCCTCTCGACCCTCGCGCGCCGCGCGTGGCGGCGGCCGGTGACGGGCCGCGACCTCGACACGCTGCTGGGCTTCTACGCGGCGGGGCACGGCGACGGCGGCTTCGAGGCCGGCATTCAGCGCAGCCTCGAGAGCATCCTCGTCGACCCGGAGTTCCTGTTCCGCGTCGAGCGCGAGCCGTCGGGGGCGCCGCCGGGGACCGTCCATCCCGTCAGCGACCTCGAGCTCGCCTCGCGGCTCTCGTTCTTCCTCTGGGGCAGCATTCCCGACGACGAGCTGCTCGACGCGGCCGCCGGCGGCGCGCTACGCGATCCGGACGTGCTCGAGGCGCAGGTGCGTCGCATGCTCGCCGACGCCCGCGCCGACGCCCTCGTCGACGGGTTCGCCCTGCAGTGGCTCGCCCTCGGCACGCTGCCGAGCGTCGTCCCGACGCCGGAGCTGTATCCCGAGTGGGACGACAACCTGCGCGAGTCGTTCCGGCGCGAGACGGAGCTCTTCGTCGCGAGCCAGATTCGCGAGAACCGCAGCGTCCTCGACCTCGTGGAGGCCGACTACACGTTCGTCGACGAGCGGCTGGCCCGGCACTACGGGATAGCCGGCGTCTACGGCAGCCGGTTCCGGCGGGTGGCGTTCACCGACGGCGTGCGGGGCGGCCTGCTCGGCCAGGGGAGCATCCTCACCGTCACCTCGTACCCGACGCGGACCTCGCCGGTGCTGCGCGGCCACTGGCTGCTCGAGCACCTGCTCGGCGCCCCCCCGCCGCCTCCGCCCCCGGACGTGCCGGACCTGCCGGACCGCGGCGAGGGCGGCCGGCCCGCGTCGGTGCGCGAGCGGCTCGAGCAGCACCGCGAGAACCCCGTCTGCGCCGCCTGCCACGCCCCGATGGACCCGCTGGGCTTCGCCCTCGAGCACTTCGACGCCATCGGCAAGTGGCGGGCGACCGGCGAGGGGGGCGACCCCATCGACGCGTCGGGGGTCTTCCCCGACGGGACCGCGTTCGAGGGGCTGGGCGGGCTGAAGGCGATGCTCCTCGCCCGTGACGAGCAGTTCGTGCAGACCGTCCTCGAGAAGCTCGCCACTTACGCCCTCGGCCGGGGGCTCGAGCACTACGACATGCCGGCCGTCCGGCGTATCATGCGCGAGGCGATGCCCGGCGGCTACCGGTGGTCGGACCTCGTGGTCGGCATCGTCGAGAGCACGCCGTTCCAGATGCGGAGATCGGAATCATGATGATCAGCAAGAAGGCCCTTCCCCGGCGTACGGTGCTCCGCGGCGTGGGGGCGACCCTGGCCCTGCCGTTGCTCGACGGCATGGTGCCCGCCCTGACCGCGCTGAGCCGGACCGCGGCCGCCCCGGTGCGGCGGCTGGGCGTCGTCTACGTGCCGAACGGCATCGTCATGGAGCAGTGGACGCCCCTGGGCGAGGGGGCCGGCTTCGAGACCACGCCGATTCTCAAGCCGCTGGCGCGGTTCCGCGACCGCCTGCTGGTGGTGTCGGGGCTCAGCAACAAGGGGCCCGACGACATCCACGAGACCGGGGCCACCAGCTTCCTGACCGGCGTGCCCCCCAAGCGCACGCAGGGCTCCGAGCTCGGCGCGGGCGTCTCGATGGACCAGCTCGTGGCGCGGGAGGCGGGCCGGCACACCCAGCTCGCGTCGCTCGAGCTCGCGCTCGAGTCGGGCGACGACGTGGGCACGTGCGGCGGCGGCTACACGTGCGCCTATACCAACACCATCTCCTGGCGGAGCGCGACGACGCCGCTGCCCATGGAGACCAACCCGCGGACGGTCTTCGAGCGGCTGCTCGGCGACACCGGGGGCACCGACCCCGCGGCGCGGCTCGCGCGCATCGAGCAGAACCGCAGCCTGCTCGACGCGGTGACCGACAAGGTGGCGCACCTGCGCCGCGACCTCGGCCCCCGCGACCGGCACAAGCTCGGCGAGTACCTCGACGCGGTGCGCGACATCGAGCGGCGCATCGAGAAGGCCGAGGCCCAGGTGGACCAGCCGCTGCCCGACATCGCGGCCCCGCTGGGGGTTCCCGCCTCGTTCGACGAGCACGCGAAGCTGATGTTCGACCTGCAGGTGCTGGCGTACCAGACCGACCTGACCCGCGTCATCAGCTTCATGATCAGCCGCGAATACAGCGGCCGCACCTATCCCGAGATCGGCGTGCCCGAGGCGCACCACCCCACGTCGCACCACCAGAACGACCCCGACAAGCTGGACAAGCTGACCCGCATCAACACCTACCACACGACGCTGCTCGCCCACTTCCTGGACCGGCTGGAGGCGACGCCCGACGGCGACGGCACGCTGCTCGACCACGTGACGCTGCTGTACGGCGGTGGTCTCAGCGACGGCAACCGGCACTCGTCCGAGAACCTGCCCGTCCTGCTCGCGGGCGGCGGGGCCGGGGCCCTCGACGGCGGGCGTCACGTGCGGTGCCCCGACCCGACGCCGATGTCGAACCTGCACGTGACCCTGATGGACAAGCTGGGTGTGCCGGTGGAGCGTTTCGGGACCAGCGACGGGGAGATCGGGGAGCTCTCGGCCGTCTGAGGCGGGCGGGCTGCGCGGGAGGCGAGGCATGGGCGCCGGAAGCATGGACCGAAGCGGCGGGCGTTTCCTTCTGCGTTGGACGCTGCTCGTCGCTTGCCTCGCGGCAGCTGCGTCGCCCGTCCTTGCCGAGCCTCCCGATCTCCGGCTCCTGAACGCGGCCCGCGATGCCGACCTCCCCGCGGTGGGGGCGCTGCTGCGGGAAGGGGTCGACGTCGACGCGGCGCAGCCCGACGGAGCCACCGCCCTGCACTGGGCCGCCTACCGCGACGACGTCGAGACGGCGCGGCGGCTGATCGAGGCGGGGGCCACGGTCGACGTCGCCAACCAGCTCGGGGCCACCCCGCTCTACCTGGCCTGCGAGAACGGCAACCCCGCGCTGGTCCGGGCGTTGCTGGCCGCGGGAGCCTCGCCCGACGCCGTGCTCCCGAGCGGCGAGACCGCGCTGATGACCGCCGCCCGCACCGGCAGCGCCGGCGCGGTGGGGGCGCTGCTCGCCCACGGCGCCGACGTGCACGCCCGCGAGGCCACGGAAGACCAGACCGCCCTGATGTGGGCGGTGTCGCAGCGGCATGCCGGCGTGGTCGAGCTGCTGCTCGACGCCGGGGGCGACGTGCACGCGCGCTCGCGGGTCCGGCCCGTGGTCGTCGCCCACTCCCCCCGCACCGGCGCGCCCGGCGCCGTCGCCACCGTCGACGAGGGCGGGTACACGCCGCTTCTGTTCGCGGCGCGCAGCGGCGACCTCGCGTCGGCCCGGCTGCTGCTGGCCGCCGGCGCCGACCCGAACGACACCGCGCCGGCCGGCACGAGCGCCCTCGTCGTCGCCACGCACAGCGGCCACGGGGCGCTGGCCGCGGCGCTGCTCGACGCCGGCGCCGACGCGAACGCGGCCGGAGCGGGGTACACGCCGCTGCACGCGGCGATCCTCCGCGGCGACGAGGCGCTGGTGCGGGCGCTGCTCGCCCGTGGCGCGGACCCGAACGTCCCCCTCGAGCGCGGCACCCGCTACGCGCGCCAGGGCAAGCTGTTCTCGCTGGACACGGTCTGGGTCGGCGCGACGCCCTTCTTCCTCGCCGCCAAGTTCGGCGAGGGCGGCATCATGCGCCGGCTCGCCGAGAGCGGCGCCGACCCCCACGCCGCCCTGCACGGCGGCGTGACCCCCCTCATGGCCGCCGCCGGCATGCTCACGCGCGGCTTCGGCCGCGCCGGCAAGGACCGCCGGGGCCGCGAGATGGACTCGGCCGAGATGGAGGTCGCCCTCACCCAGGACCCCGACCTGCGCCGCGTCATGGGCAGCGGCATCGAGGCCGTCGAGGTGGCGGTCGAGCTGGGCGCCGACGTCAACGCCGCCGACGCCAACGGCGACACCGCCCTCCACCTCGCCGCGTTCCACGGCTTCGAGTCGGTCGTGCGGTTCCTCGTCAGCCGGGGGGCCAGGCTCGATACCGAGAACCGCCGCGGCGAGACGCCGTTCGAGCGGGCGCTGAACCCCCGCGCCCCCGCCCGCCTGACGCGCAGCCTGACCGACTACTCCGACACGAGCACGGCCGATCTGCTGGTCGCGCTGGCCGCGGCGCGGTAGCCTTCGGCGAGCGACGAGCCCTTCAGCCCGCCCTCAGCAGCTCTCGGAACCCGCCGAGGCCGTACTTTCGCGGCGTCCGGCGCCGGTCGCCGCGCTGTCGGATTCGGTTGCGCCGGAATGCGTGGCGAGTCGAGATGACGGCTGGCCCGCTACCCGCGTCGTTGGCGCCGGGGCACGCGAATGAGGCGTACGTCGTAGCGTACGAACACCGGGTCGGCGGTCACCAGCGTCAACCCCTCGAGCCGGGCCTGCGCCACCAGCACGCGGTCGAACGGGTCACGATGGTGATGCGGCAGGACACCGACCGCGAGCGCGTGGGCGTGGGTGATGGCGAGCTCCTGGACACGGCTGACCCTCATGCGTTCCGGAACGTAGATCGCCGGGGGCTCCGGCAACGGCAGCTTCCCGAGCGCGTGCTTGATCGCGATCTCCCAGACGCTGGCGGCGGACAGGTAGCGTCGCGACGACGGGGCCGCCAGGGTCTCCAGCAGACCGGCGTCGAAACGCCCTCGATCGGTCTGCAGCCACAACCAACAGTTGGTGTCGAGAAGGAACGCCATCGCGTCGAGCGCTCGCTCAGCCGCTTCCTTCGAATGCGCGCAGCAACTCGTCGTCGAGAGGTTCGTCGAAGGTGTCCGGGACGACGAAGCGTCCCTCGTCGACACCGAACACGGGTCGGGTCCCGTCAATCGGGACGAGCCGCGCCACCGGTTGACCCGACCGCGTGATGATGACGTCTTCGCCGGCGGCGATCCGCTGCAGCAACCGCGAGAGGTGCGTCTTGGCTTCGTGAACGCTGACGGTCATGACGGTGATCATTGTAGACTGAGCGAAGACCAAGGAGCCCATCCACCGACTGCACGAACCCCGCGTTGGCGCCCTCCATCGCGTGCGCGTGGACGGTTGTTTGGCCAGCATCAGCCATGGAGAAACACTCTCCAACGGCGGCCCAACGTAGATGCGGTCCTTGCCTTCCGGGGGCTTGACAGTATCGTTACTGATATCATGTTCTGGTGTCGCGGGTCGCCGACATCATCCGCAAGGCGCGGGAAAGGCCGGAGACCGTACGCTTCCGGGAGCTCTCGAGAGTGTGCGACGCCTACTTCGGAGAGCCGCGTCAGGCGGGCACGAGCCATCGGGTATATCGCACGCCGTGGCCGGGCGACCCGCGGGTGAACATCCAGGATCACGACGGGATGGTCAAGCGGTATCAGGTGCGTCAGGTCCTCAGGGCGGTCGAGAAGCTGGAGGCGCAGCGTGACTGACCACTACACGTATCGCGTGACCTGGTCGCCGGAGGACGGCGAGTACGCGGGCCTCTGCGCCGAGTTCCCGTCGCTGAGCTGGCTGGCGGCCACCCCCGAAGAGGCGTTCTCGGGCATTCGCACGCTCGTGCGTGAAGTCCTCTCGGACATGCACGCCAACCGCGAGCTGCCGCCGCCGCCGCTCGCGGACCGCGCGTACAGCGGGAAGTTCCTGGTGCGCGTTCCGCCGGAGACCCATCGGGCGCTCGTGTTGCGAGCGGCGGAGGAGGGCGTCAGCCTTAACCGGCTGGTCAGCGCGCGCCTGGCGGATTGACGGGTCGTTGGTCTGCTCCTGGGCTGACAGGCGGGCGCCCGCAACGGATCGTCGTCCGGAATCCGATCGCGTCGGCGCGGGCTGGTCGGAATGTCCCGGGCCGGCCCCCGCGGAGTATCCTGGAGGTGCGTCCCGCGGTCGAGCGCCGGGCCGCCCGCCCCGCGCCCGCCGGCCGCGGTCGCCCTGGCACGCGGATTGCTCTTCCCGGACCGGACGCCAAGCGGTCGCGGGGACCGTCCGGACGGGGAGGGACGACGATGGATGCGACGATACTGGCGGTGATCGGGACGGGGCTGGCGGGCATCGGCACGCGGCAACCGGCCTGCCCTCGCGCCGTCGCCCGACGCATCCCGGCGTCATCCTGCTCAGCAGTTCCTCTGTGAGATCCCGATGACCCAGGCCGAGGCGGCGCGGCGGATGAACATGCCGGTCACGCGCGTCAACGAGCTCGTCCGCGGTCGGCGAGGCGTCACCGCCCGGTCGGCGCTGCGGCTCGGTCGGTTGCTTGGCACCACGCCCATGTTCTGGATGAACCTGCAGGCCAACTGGGACCTCTGGCACGCGCTGCAGGAGGAACGGCATCGGAGCCGGGAGGCTTCAGTGCTGCCACTTGGCGATCGTGAGCACGCCGCCGCGGACCATCGGTGACCGTCATGGTTGAAGCCGCCGCCATCGCCCGCGCCGAGGTCGAGCTCGGGAAGCTGCTCGGCATGACGCCCGTGTGGAACTGCCAATTGGCGGAAGGGTATCCCTGTCCAGCGACTGGCTTCTCGATCGTCCGGTATCTCTTCGTCTCGGCCTTCTGGCCGCCGAAGCTCACCGCCGGGAGTTGCTGAGCGAGGGACAGCTCGCCCGGGTTGTTGCGCCTCGATCGCGTCGATTTGCGCAGGATCCTGGACGCTGCCGCCGATATCGACGGCGCTGCCGACATCGAGTGCTTGCCGCAGGAAGCCGAACGCCCGGGGCGTGCATGACCTTTGGCCACCTACGTCAGTTCGGGTCGCGTGTCAGTCGTCCTCGTCCTCGGGGGCGGACTGCGGTTCGGAGCGGCCTGCCGCCGCGGCGCCGGCGCGGGAACGCCGGCAGTCCGGCCCGAGGCGGGTTGTCCGCCACTCGTACTGGCCTGCCCGTGAGGCGCGTCGTGACCCTCGGAGCGGCCGGCGCCCGGAGAAACCGTGCTACGGCGCGGCTCGCTCCGCGGCCGGCTCGCGGCGGGGCCGCCACAGCACATGCATCGCCCAGTCGAGGTCGAGGCGCTCGCCGCTCCACGAGGGCGTCGCCGTGTCGGCGCCGATCTCGATGCCCGCTACGGCCAGGTCGTCGTCCGTGGGCTGCAGCGCCGGCCCCGTCCACGCCGGGGCCGGCGGCGCCTCCTCGAGCGGGCGGCCGTCCGGATGCGCGAACCGCGCGTCCCCGGTCGCGTCCATCGTGACGCGGAACCCCTCCTCGTGCACCGCTCGATGGTGCCGGCGGCACAGCAGCACCAGGTTGTCGAGGGCGGTCCGCCCGCCGTCGGCCCAGTGCCGAACGTGATGCGCATCGACGCGGCGGTTGCCGCAACCCGGGAACCGGCACCGTTGGTCGCGAGCAGCTAGCGCCCGGCGCAGGGCCGGCGAGATGGTCCGGGTGCGACGGCCGACATCGAGGATCTCGCCGCCGGGGCCGTGCCGCATGGTCACGGTGGCGGCCTCGCAGGCCAGGCGCCGGGCGGTCTCGGCCGAGACGTGGATGCCGCCCGCCTCGTCGAGCACCGTCTGGCTGCCGCCTGCCGGTGCCGACGGTGCTCCGGGACATGGGCCGGACACCCGGCGGCGCCCCGTCGCCGGCGTTTCCGCGGGAACGTGGCGGGCGGCTGCCCGCGGACCAGACAGGGACGTCGGGTTCCCGGGCGTTCCCGCGGGAACGCGATCGTCGCCGGCCCGCGGCTTCGACCCGTGCACCGCAGCCGCGGAAACGCCATCGGACTTGGCCGCTGCGCCCCCGGACGTTCCCGCGGAGACGTCCGGCCGCGCCGGCAGCGCCTCCGCGTCCACGTGCAGCACCACCTGATACCGGTCGCCGGCCGTCCCGCGGTCGAGCCCGCCCGCCAACGCCGCCTCCGCCACCGTCCCGATGGCGTCCGCCTGCCGCTGCGCGAACGTCGGCTCCTCCACGTCAGCCGCGTTGGCGCCCGCCGCGCCGGTGGCTCCCCCTTCCGGGGCCGTGGTCGCGTTGGCCAGTCCGCCAGCGGGAGCGTTGGCGGCTTCCCTGATCGCGGTCGCGGCCGTGCCGGGCGTTGCCCCGTCCGCGCTGACCTCCGGCCCCGGCGCCGGCCTCGCCTGGTCGCACGCCGCCTCCAGCGCCCGCCGCAGCGCCGCCCCGACCTCCGGCGTCAACCGCCCGCGGACCACCACCATCCCGTCCTCGTCCACCCACGTCCGCAGCTCCCGGCCCGCGTCCCGCAGCCGGTCCTCGGCCTGCTCCGCGTTCCGGTCGATGCGCCGCCACGCGCGGGCGATGCGCTCCACGTGCGCCGCCGTGCCCGCCTGGCACACGTAGAGCAGGTCGTCCTCGTTGTCCGGGGTGGCCACCCGCGTGACCGCGCGCACCTTCGAGTAGGAGATTCTGCCGCGGCGCATGGCGTCGCTCAGCTTCGGCAGCTTCCCGAGCGCCCGCGCCACCCGCACGTGCTCGCGGGCGGCTCCCGGCGCGAGCCCGGCCCGCCAGCTCAGCCACTGCGCGCACGACACGCAGCCGTCCCAGCCCTCCCGCTCGTCGAACTCGCGGATGAGGACGAGCAGCTCGTAGGTGGCGGCCTGGATGCGGGCCGACAGCTCGGCGATGCGGTCGCCGAGCCGGGCGAGGCGGCCTCTGCTGTCGCCGGGCGCCGTCGCCGGTTCAGGGGGCGGCGTCTGGTCGGGCGATCCGCTGTCGCCGATGCCGTCGCCGACGCGCGCGCCGGGCGTCTCCCTCGGGCCAGGGGCCGGCGCTTGGTGGGGCGATCCACCGTCGCCGATGTCGTCCGGGCTGCGCACGCTGAGCGTCTCGGTCGGCCCAGGCGGAGGCGCTCCGTCGGGGTACGCCACGGAGGCCGGGTACGGGCGGAATTCGGACGGCGCGCGGGCGTTGTCAGCAAGCATGAGCCATTGTAACCCCTGCATTTTAAACAGCTTGACGCGCCCGCCAGCGGCCGATCGGTGCACGAATCGAGGTTCCTGGCATTCCGGGCCGAGAACGTGCCGCCTGCGGCCGGAGAGACCGTCCGAGAGGCGTTCCCGGCGGCATGCTCGACTTCCGCCAACCCGCCCCCCAGGAAGCTGTCAAGTACAAACGCGAGGCCGGCCAAGAAAGACCGCCAACACAGTGGTTCGTGTTCAGGCGGACTCGGACTACGCCGCAGTCAGCCGGGGTCGTCCCGAGTTCCCGGACTGGCCCTCGGGATGCGGGCCGTTCAGAATGGTGAGTGCGTTATCGTTGACGTCAGCGGTGCTGTGGAGTGAACGGGTGTCGGGATGAGCGGGGCGCAAAGTCCAGAGCGAACGAGCGGTGCCGAGGCAAGCGGCCGCAGCAACGCCGGGCCGGGCGTCGCCGGGCATGAGCCCCTACGCGACGGGCGGCGGCGTGACCTTTGAGCGGAAGGTGGCGGTCCAGTATCTCGCCCGTCTGTTGGCTGGCGATGGCGCCAGTGAACTCGGCGGCGGCCGGCGCGTCGTGAGCGTCGCGTTCCAGCGGGTCCCCGAGCACCCGGATCGACGATCTCGACGACCATCGGCAAGCGCCGGCGAGACTCTCCGTGTAGCCGGCCAGTGGTGCCCTCGATCGAGGCGGCTCTGGACGACGGTGACGACCCAACGCTCACGACCGACAGCCCGGACGAGATGAGCGGCCCTCAAGGGAGATATGTGCGAAGTGGTCCAGATCTTGTCTTCTGGCCCCGCGGGACTGCGATCGAGAAGAGGTGGCTCGATTTCGAGCGATCAGTGCTCTCGCCTCAATTGCCCTATGTCGTGCGAGGAGACATAGTGGGCTTCTACGAATTCGTTGACCACGAACGACTCGCTCAGGCCATCGTGTCTGCGTCCCCGTGCTCCACGCGGGCGACGCCGGCCTCGAGGTCTTCCAGGATGTCTTCCATCTGCTGGAGGGCCGATCGGAGGTCGTCGGCGATCTCGCGCGCCAGCACGTGAGGCTCGGGCAGGTCGTCCGCGTCTTCCAGGCTCTCGTCGCGGAGCCAGAACAAGTCGAGGCTGACCTTGTCGCGACCCACGACCTCTTCGTACGGGTAGGACCGCCAGCGGCCGTCGGGCTTCCGCGCCGACCACGTCGCGCGTCGCCGGTTGCGCGCGCCCGGCCGGTAGCAGGTCACGAACTCGTCGAGGTCGGCGCGGGTCATGCGCCGCGTCTTCAGGGTGAACCGCTTGTTGGTGCGCAGGTCGTAGACCCACACCGCCTTCGTCCACGGCTCGCTTGCCCCTGGCTTCCGGTCGAAGAAGAGGACGTTCGCCTTCACGCCCTGGGCGTAGAAGATACCGGTGGGCAGCCGCAGCAGCGTGTGGACGTCGCACTCGGCGAGGAGACGCCGGCGCACGGTCTTGCCCGCCCCGCCTTCGAACAGCACGTTGTCGGGCACGACCACCGCGGCCCGGCCGTGCATCTTCAGCAGCGACTTGACGTGCTGCACGAAGTTGAGCTGCTTGTTCGACGTGGTGGTCCAGAAGTCGGGGCGGTTGTAGGTCAGCGACTGCCGGGCCGTCCCGCCCCCGGCGTTGACGACCGTGATCGACGACTTCTTACCGAAGGGCGGGTTGGTGACGACGACGTCGGCGAGCGCGGCCGGCGTGTCGCGCAGCGCGTCGTCCGTGGCGATCGGCGGTTCGCGGTCGTCGCCGCCGTCGGGGCCGATGCCGTGAAGGTAGAGGTTCATCCCGCACAGTCGCGCGACGTTCGGCACCAGTTCGACGCCGCGCAGCGCGTCGAAGCGGAGATGCCGCTTCTGGTCGCGGTCGAGGTCGGCGTGGCTCTTGACGTACTCGTGTGCGGCCAGCAGGAAGCCGCCGGTTCCGCACGCGGGGTCGGCCACGACCTCGCCCGGTCGCGGCCGGACGCAGTCGAGCATGGCCTGGATGACCGCGCGCGGCGTGAAGTACTGCCCCGCGCCGCCCTTCACGTCCTGGGCGTTCTTCTCCAGTAGCCCCTCGTAGGCGTCGCCCTTCACGTCGGCCGCCATCGCCGACCAGTCCTCGCGCCCGATCAGCTCGACGATGAGCCGGCGCAGCTGGCCGGATCCTGGATGCGGTTTTGCGCCCGCTCGAAGATCAGCCCGAGCATGCCGCCCCGCCTGCCCAGCTCGCGCAACGTGTGGCGATAGTGCCGCTCCAGCTCGGCGCCCTCCATCTGCGGCGCCGCGAGGTCCTCCCATCGGTGGCCGGCGGGGATGGGCTGCGGCGCTCCCGTGAGCTGGGCGCGCTCGTCGGCCATCTTGAGAAAGAGCAGGAACGTGAGCTGCTCCAGGTAGTCCTGGTACGACAGCCCGTCGTCGCGCAGTACGTCGCAGTAGGACCAGAGCTTCCGGACGATCCGGTTGGCGGCGTCGCTCATGTGCGGCGGTTTCTGCGCCGGACGCCGGCCCGCCCCGTCCGTGCGGGCGCGCCGGGTCCGGCCGGCGGGCTCACGGAACGCTCGGAACCGAGTTGCCCCGCAGGTCGGTCAGGTCGTGGTACCCGCTGGCGCGCGAGCGCCCCTCGTGCGCGTTGGTGTAGAACCCCGCGGTGTGCAGGGTGATGGTGATCTCGTCGGTGCCGGTGTTCTCCCAGTACCAGCCGTGGATGCCGGTGAACGGGGCGGTGTACGCACCGTAACCCTCCTCGAGGTCGCGGGCGTCGAAGCTCTCGGCGTAGCCGGCCGGGGCGCCGTCGGGCGAGGCGTGGAAGTTGTACTCCACCGGCCCGCTCGCGTTCCAGGTGAAGAGCATGGTGCTGCCCTCCTCGAGCCGGTAGAAGTACTCGACCCACTCGGCCGGATAGAGGCTCAGCTCTGCCTGGTCGACGCGGTACTCCCCCTCCGCGGGACTGATGGGCTGGGCCTGGCCGAGGGCCAGCAGGCCGAAGAGCCGGCCGGTGCCGAGGGGGTCGACCGCGTACTCGGCCGGCAGGATGGCGCCGAAGAGCACCGCGGCGGCGGTGAGCAGGGCGCCGCCGGCGGTGACGAGGATCTTCTTGCGGGACGGCGGCGGCGGAACGTCGGTCATGGCGGCACCCGTGCGACTACGCGGCCGGCAGGACGGTCCGGAGCAGTGCCGCGGCGGCGCTGCCGGCGGTGACGAGGATCTTCTTGCGGGACGGCGGCGGCGGAACGTCGGTCATGGCGGAAACCCGTCAGCGTCGAGCCGGTTCACGAGAACAGCACGAACCCCACCATCTGAACACCGGCGAACAGGAAGCCGCCCACCATCAGCGCGGTGTTGGTGGCGAAGCTCCAGCGCGAGAAGCTGGGCCGGTGGCGCCAGTAGCCGAGCACCGCCACGACCCCGAACAGGGCGAGGATCTGGCCCATCTCGACCCCGACGTTGAAGCTCAGGATGTTGGCCACCAGCCCGTTGTCCGACACCATGAACTCCTGCAGCTTGGTGGCGAGGCCGAGCCCGTGGAAGAGCCCGAACACGAGGACCGCGATGCGGGTGTCGGGGGCGACGCCGAACACCCGCCTGAACCCGCCCACGTTCTCGAACCCCTTGTAGACGACCGACAGCCCGATGATGGCGTCGATGACGTAGGCGTTGACGTTGACGTCGGCGAGCACGCCGTAGAGAAGGGTCAGGCTGTGCCCGACGGTGAACAGGCTGACGTAGAGGATGACGTCGCGCAGCCGGCGCAGGAAGAAGATGACTCCGACCAGGAACAGCAGGTGGTCGTAGCCGGTCACCATGTGCTTGGCGCCGAGGTAGAGGAACGGCCCCGGGGCCGGCCCGTCCACCGACTGCACGAACCCCGCGTTGGCGCCCTCCATCGGGTGGGCGTGGACGGGGACGCCCAGGACGGCGGCGGCGAGCCCGACGGCGAGCAGGCAGGCGAGCAACAATCTCGACATGGGCACAGTTTATGCGAAACTCCGCCGGTTTGAACCCGCGACTACCCGCGACTGCCGGCGGGCCGGCCGGCCCGGGGTGAATCACGAGCCGGGCGCGGGGTGCGGGCGCCGTTGCGGGGCCGGCGCGGCTCGCGGCAACGCCGGCGGGGACACCACGATGGCAGTAGCCATCGGCTCCTGGCCGTCATTGCGCGGTGCGGATGGTCGGGTGCGGATGGTCGGCGGCGCCACGGCCGGGGCGCACGGCCTCACGTTCCGGGTTCCGGCGCAGCGTCTCGACGAGGTGCCCTGTGCGTCAGGATTCGGAATCGGCTGCGGTACAATCAGGGGTTGGCCCTCGTGGGCGCAGTCTTGCGGGAAGCGCCGTAAACAGGAACTCTGGACACTATCCACCATGACCGATTTCCACTATCAGCCGCTCTTCGAACGGGGCGCTGACGACACGCCGTACCGCAAGCTGACCGCCGACGGCGTCTCCACCGTCACCGTCAACGGTCGCGAGCTGCTCGCGGTCGAGCCCGACGTGCTCCGCCGGGTGGCCCGCGCCGCGTTCGACGACGTCGCGCACCTGCTGCGGCCGGCCCACCTCGCCCAGCTGCGCTCGATTCTCGACGACCCCGAGGCGTCGCAGAACGACCGCTTCGTCGCCCTCGAGCTGCTGCGCAACGCCAACATCGCGGCGGGCCGGGTGCTGCCGGGGTGCCAGGACACCGGCACCGCCATCGTCATCGGCCACAAGGGCGAGAACGTGGTGACCGGCGCCGACGACGCCGAGGCGCTGTCGCTCGGCGTGCACGACGCCTACGCCGAGCGCAACCTGCGCTACTCGCAGATGGCGCCGATCGACATGTTCACGGAGAAGAACACCGGCTCGAACCTGCCGGCCCAGATCGAGCTCTACGCCGAGCCCGGCGACGAGTACGAGCTGCTGTTCATCGCCAAGGGGGGCGGGTCGGCCAACAAGACCTTCCTCTACCAGGAGACCAAGGCGCTGCTCAACCCCGAGACCCTCTTCGCGTTCGCGGAAGAGAAGATGCGGTCCATCGGCACCTCGGCCTGCCCGCCGTACCACATCGCCCTGGTCGTCGGCGGGCCGTCGGCCGAGTTCACCCTCAAGACCGTCAAGCTCGCCAGCACCCACTACCTCGACAACCTGCCCACGTCGGGCAACGAGCACGGCCGGGCGTTCCGCGACCTCGAGATGGAGCGGCGGCTCTTCGACATCTGCCGGAACATCGGCATCGGCGCGCAGTTCGGGGGCAAGTACTTCGCCCACGACGTGCGGGTCGTCCGCCTGCCGCGGCACGGCGCCTCGTGCCCGGTCGGCCTCGGCGTCTCGTGCTCGGCCGACCGGCAGGCGCTGGCCAAGATCACCCGCGAGGGGGTCTTCCTCGAGCAGCTCGAGGAGAACCCGGCCCGGTTCCTGCCCGACGTGACCCCCGACGACCTCGGGGGCGACGTGGTGCGCGTCGACCTGGACCGGCCGATGCCGGAGATACTGGCCGAGCTGCGGCAGTACCCGGTGGCGACCCGGCTGTCGCTGAGCGGGCCGATGATCGTGGCCCGCGACATCGCCCACGCCAAGCTGAAGGAGCGCGTCGACCGCGGCGAGGGGCTGCCCCAGTACTTCCGCGACCACATGATCTACTACGCCGGCCCCGCCAAGCGGCCCGAGGGGCGCCCCTCGGGGTCGTTCGGCCCCACCACCGCGGGCCGCATGGACTCCTACGTCGACCTCTTCCAGAGCCACGGCGGCAGCATGGTGATGCTCGCCAAGGGCAACCGCTCGCGCCAGGTGCGCGAGGCGTGCGGCAGGCACGGCGGCTTCTACCTTGGCTCGATCGGCGGCCCGGCGGCCCGGCTCGCCGACCACAGCATCAAGAAGGTCGACGTGCACGAGTACCCCGAGCTGGGCATGGAGGCGATCTGGCGCATCGAGATCGAGGACTTCCCCGCCTTCATCGTCATCGACGACAAGGGCAACGACTTCTACGCCGAGCTGATGGAGAAGAAGCCGGCCGCGTTCGTGCGGCCGTGAGACCGCAATTGACCGAGAACCCTTGTATCGCTCAGGCAAGTTCGTGAGCCGCGCAGAGCCCGCCGGAAACGGCCGTCCCCTCGCCCCATTTGAATGGACGCCGTTCGTCGGCGGACCGCGCCCCTTGGGGGAGCTGAGCCCATGTCCATGTGGCACCACGGCGCCGAAACTCCGTATGACAAGCCAGAACGGCTGGTAAGCGTCGACTACCATCCGTCGCCCCCGGTCTTTCCTTGCGACCAGTGCGGCGAGACTCGCCCCTCAAAGGACGAGCTACGCAAACACAGATTCGAGGCCCATCCGTTGCGTAAACCGATCCTCTTTTTTCAGGGTCGCGAACTAGGCGACCTCACCACCCGCGTCACGCGCCCTGTGAACGTCGATGAGGTTCAGCAGAATGGCTGTGACCGCGCGTTCATCAACGGACGAGAGATCCCAGTATCGTCGGTTCCTCAAGAACTGGCAGCACTTTCCTCGGGTGTATGCCAACTTGAACTAACAAAGACCGGCGTAAGGACCGTATTCAAGCTCAGTTTCGACATCGCGTCGGCCAACGATCTTGTTGGCGTCGAGAGACGTTTCTTGGACTTGATACGTGAACTCGACTCAACTCGGCTCCGTAGCCCCGCAATTGACGCCTTCATATCCGACACAACCGTGTTCTCGACGGCTAAGGGTTACGTTGACGGCATTTGTGAGTATCTGTATGGACTCCAGACAAAGGACGGCAAGCTAGAGACATCGCGGCCACACGAGGAATACGTTAGCCGTTTCAACAAGTCGGTGGATGCGCTCACCGCGTACGACCGGTCCGTGGCAAACACGATCGCAGCAGCAGTTGAGTTTCATTTCAATCACTTTCGAGAGTCTGTCCATCTCATTGCCGGCGACGGTGGGCTCGGTCACGCTGCCAACACCTATGCGTCGTGGGCTCTGGGCAACAGCCCCGACCAACAGATGGACGCCGCTTCGAGCGTCGACCTTCACGATGTAGAAGCTGCGATTCTCGACGAAGTGACTGAACAAATCGTACGCTGGATTGGTCGCCCTCTCCAAGAGCTATCCAAATCCTCCCGGGCGAGAATAGAATCCGCACTCAAAGATGGATCGGCAACGTACGACCGCCCAAAGATACACATGCTGTTGGCGGAGATGTCCTTTGCCGCCGGCGATTTGGCAGGCGCATCCCAACACGCCAAGGCGCTCCACAACGTCTTCGGACTCGAGACGTGGGCCACGTCAATGCTCTTGCGGGTTGGATAGGAGGACCACACCGATGAAGGCACCCGAATTCAGCGGGGATGATCCAAAAGGCGACGGACCGCAGGAGATGTCCGTCACGCACGCGGAAGCGGCTGATGGCAGAGCAGCAAGTGTAGCCGACAGCGAGCGACGAAGAGCTCTTGGAGCGCGTAGTCTACCGATTCCGTCAGCCAGACAGAAGCGTGGCCCTGCAATTCCCGGTGCTCCGTCTCGAGATGCGAACGATGGTGGCAACGTCGCCATCCCGAGCAACGAAGAGGCGAGCCGTTACGTCGCGACTCGAGGCGCGGATGCTGGCGGAGGTCCGGTGGTCGCCAAGAACGCGAGGGCACCGGGCGGCGATTCGAAGCGCAAGCGGCCTGCGAGGTCGAGACGCGCGGAGAGCGTGGCAGATTTAATTGGCGGGTGGTACGGCAATCCGAAGAACAAGGCTCTCAAGCCACCCACAAAGCCACAGATGCGCGCGATGGCGAACGCGTGGCGATTGGACCAGACGCAAGAGCGCTCCCTAATTGAATTGGCGGCCGCCGACAAGACGCTGGACAAGACGCGTCAATTGTTGCACCTCGTGGTGGGGATGCAGGAGGGGGAGATTGCTGGCGCGCTGCAGAATTTTACCACCCAAGTACTTCGCAATCATCCGATTTTTTGCACACCGTCTTTTGCGGAGGCATTCGCACACACACGCGGGGCCCCGGGAGCGACCGACAGGTTGGAGGAGGTGAAGGTGACGAGGCTCATCCATTTGGTGATGAGCAATGACCTGCGTCCGGTGTTTCCTCCGGAAAAGTTTGGTCGAAAGAGACAGGGAGAAATGGAGCGGTGCCGGCGTAACGCCGTATACTGCACGCTCATGTGGCTGTATCTGACGGGTCGGATTAGGTTGGGTCCGGCGGTGGATTGTCTGCGAGAGCACATCTGGAAGCCGGCGGCTGCACAACACGGGAGCGAATCGGACATGTTGCGGGCGGTGATGGGCGCGGGGGGTATCGCATCAGCGTCTGTGGCGTCTGGGCTGTTGGAGGAACGGCTGAGGGACCAGGCGGCGAGGGAGTTGGCGGCTGGAGCGGCGGAGGGCCGGGCGGGGGAGCGTGCACGGGATGCGGACGCGAAGGTGGCGGAGGCGGAGGTGGCGTTGGCGGAGGTGCGTCGGAGCAGTCGGGCGCTGAGAGCGGAACTGGAAAAGGAACGGCGCCTGCGGGCTGACGAGGGGGCCGCGTGGCGGGATGAGCGTCAACGGCTAGTGGGGACGTTCTTGCGGCGACTGCGGGCGGAAGTGTCAATGCTGGAGGACGGGCTGAGGGCGCTGAAGCGGATTCCGCCGAAGGTTGGCGTGATGGTGGACCACGGTGAGAGGGTGCTGGAGGGTTTGCGGGGGGAAATCGAACGCTTGGGGAGGTAATGGATAAATGAAAGTCGTTGGCTTCGACTTTGGCACAACCAATAGCCTTATTTCTTTGGTTCGAGGGAGGAGGGTTGTGAGCTTCCTTGATGAGGAAGAACGGCCGATTCCATCGGTGGTGTGTTACGAGGGTGGCGGGAAGATCCTCGGCCGGGAGGCTAAGGGCCCGCCCAACAATAGATTCCCGTTTTGTCACATGGGTTCGATGGTGTAGTTCCATTTCGGCATGACGTCGTTTGGTGTGATGCGCAGCTCTCGCATTTGGGCGTCGGTGACCTTGACGCCGGTCTCGTAGGTCTTCCGCACGAGGTGGGCGCGGACCCTCAGTCCGGTGGAGGTGCGTGTGGTGCGCAGGTACTTCAGGATGGTCTCGAAGCTGTCGAGGGGGCGGCCCGCCCAGTTCTTGCTGATCTCGCAGAACAGGCGGTGTTCGATGGGGTTCCACTTCGACGTGGCCGGTGGGTAGTGAGCTACCGTCACCTGCAAGCCGTGCCGGTTGCAGAGGCGATGTTGCAGGTTGAACTTCCAGGCGCGCGCCGTGCAGCTGTTGCTGCCGCCACCGTCGGCCAGGATCTGCAGGGTCTTGGCTTCGGGGTAGCGCTTGCGGCCCTCGTTGCGCCACCACTTCTCGATGCAGTCGACGGCGAACGCCGGGGTGTCGGCGGTTCTGCCGACGAAGACGGTGCCGGCATTGTCGCGGGGGTCGTAGATGCCGTAGGGCACGGCGAGGCCGTCGGCGTCGGAGCGGAAGTCGTGGTCGTTGACGAGTTCGGGGCTGCGGTCCCACTTGGCGCCGGGATTGCGGAACGTGCCGACGAGCTCCTTCTTCTTCGTATCGACGCTGATGAGGGGGCTGTTGTCGGCGGCGCAGCGCTCGCGCAAGTCGGTGATGTGCCGGAACTGCCGGTCTCGGTTCGGATTCGAGGCGCCGGCGAGCTTCTTGTGGTTGACGCGCAACGAGTAGCCCATCGCCTTGAGCAGTCGCGCGACGGTCTGCGGGCAGACGTGGATGCCAAGCCCGCGGAGTTCGTCGGCGATCTTGGCGGTCGTGCGGCGTGTCCACTTCAGGCCGCTGACGGGGTCGCCGGCCGTCTCGTGGGTCATCAGGGCTTCGATGCGGGCGATGACTTCCGGCGTTTTTTTTCCGTCGGTGGTCGTCCGCCGCCCGCGCGCCGCACCCGGTCGACCTCGACATCGCGGTCGACGAGCTGCCGGCGGCCGGTGGCGACCGTGGACGGGTCGATGCCGAGGAGGGAGGCGATGCGCCGGTCGCCGCCCCACCCGCACTTGAGCGATTCGAGTCCGGCGAACAGCCGGCGCTGGCGCTCGTCGAGGAGGCTGGCGAACAACACGATGGCAGCGCGCAACTCCTCGGGCATCACGTCGGCGTCGGGCAGGGGCCGCCCGAGTCCGGGCGTGGCCATCAGCAGCCGTCGGGCGCGGAGCTGATGCGTCTCCTGCGCGTGGTCGGTGGCGCAGTAGAGGAACTGGCCGGCGAGCTTGTGCCGCGTCAGCCGGCGGTCGCCGACGAGCTTGCGCAGGGCGTCCTGGGTGCCGACACCGAGCCGGTTGTCGAGCTCGTCGACGAAGTGTCCGGCCTCCGCCTCGTTGACGAACGCCTCGGCGGTTGCGACGAGGGTGCCGGCACGGGAGAAGCGGACGTCGGCGAACGCCCACAGGCCGTGTTCGTCGAAGTCGGCGAGCTCGTCGAGGGTGTAGTAGCCTCCGCGATGGGAGTAGCTGGTGCGGGCGTGGAGGTCCCTGAGCTTGCGGAACGCGGTGCGCCTGCTGACGCGGGGGCCGAGGGCGGCCATCACGTCCGGCAGGGCAGCGACGGTCTGCTGTCGGAGCAGGGCGACGACGGTGTCGGCGGAGAACTGGGTTGGTCTCATTAAGGCACCATTACGGATTCAAGATTCCGTAATGGTGCCACAATTTTGAGCTGATTGCCACCCGACTCCGAAGAATGCCGCTCGATCCAGTGGACATGGAGCCGGACAGAACGTGCGAGACCGTAGCGCCTCTACTGCGACACTACAGCCACTTCCAGGAAGTTATTTTTGCGTAGACCCTAAGCAGCGGCTTGAGCAGGCGGGTTTGGGGGTGTACCGCAACATTGTTCGGTCTCCGAAGAAGTTCCTAGCCTGCATTATTCATGAGGGTCGAGAATCAGTCACCGACGGGGCTTGCTTGACCGCGAGCGGAGCCTCTCGGACGTGGCGGCGGGCGCGGCAGGAGGCGTAGAGTGGCCCTTCACGGCGCCGGGCGGTCGCGGAGGCCAGGTTGGGGGAAGGCTCTGCCGGTAACGGGCGGTGCCGGCCCGGGCCGAGACGTGCGCCGAGCCCCGCGCGGGCTCTGACTACTGACCCGCGCAGGCGCCGAGCGCGAGCGCGATGCGCCGCCACGCGTGGAGATGGGGCGTCGCCCGTGGTAGATGCAGGACGATGCGGCGCGCCGAGCCGACGACATGCACCCCCAGCTTCAGCAGCCGGTCGCGCAGCCACGTCACCTGGGTGCGGGCACAGCTGGTCCGCGCCGCCCGCAGCCGCAGCTCCTGCATGAGTGCGTAGGCGGCCGCGGTCAGCAACACGCGCAACTGGTTCGCCAGGAACTTGCAGCAGCTCGTGCGGTCGATCTGCAGGCCGTCCAGCAACTCCTTGATCCGGTTCTCGATGTCCCCGCGGGCGCAGTAGACCCACTCGTAGACGAAGCGCGAGCTCTCCAAGAGATTCGTCACGACGAAGCGCGGATTGTTTCGCGGCTCGCGACCCTTGAGCCGGACCACCTCCGCCTTGATCACGACCCGGCGTTCGTGGCCCCACGTGCCGGCTGCGTAGCGGGTGTCGGTATAGACGTGCTCGGTTCGGCCACTGGCCTCGCTCTGCGCGCGGGCCACCGCCATCGCGGATTCGGCATGCCGCTGCAACACCGCGTTCTTGCCCATCGCGACCACGTAGTCGAGCCCCGGTTCGGCATCCAGGAAATCGAGGATCTCCGGGGTCGCAAAGCCCCCGTCGAGCCGGACGAGAAACGGCGTCGACGGAAACGCCGCCCGCAGCATCGGCAGCAGCCGACACAGCAGGCCCAGGGTCCCGTCGGCCGCCACCGCGTTCCCCGGCCGCAGCACCGCCGCGCACAGATACTGCTCCTTCTCGTCGTTGAAAGTCAGGAACGCGAGCAGCGGCAGATAGCACCAACTGTCGTAGTGCCCGTTGAAGAACGTGAGCTGTTGCGCGCCGTGCGTCCGGTCGTCGGTCGGATCCAGATCGATGGTGATCCGCCACACCCGCCGGTGCAGGCGGCACCGATGCCGCTCGATCACGCTCGCCGCCAACTCCCGCGCCATTCGGTAGAGCGCGCCGCGGCCCGCGCCGTTCTCGAACCGCGAGATCGTCGGCTGCGACGCCAGGGGCGCGCCGGCCACCGGGTCTCGCCCGAGCAGCAGCTTGTGGATGGGGTCCTCCGCCAAGTGGTCCGCGTCGTTGCCGTCGGGATGACCGCACGCGATGCCGAAGATCCGCTGTCCGACCAGCTCCGCGAGCGTGTGCCGAATCTTCTCCGGCGCGCGCTTGTCGGCGAGACACCCGGCAAACGCCTTGACGAGGCCGTACACGCGCTCGGCAGCCTTGAGCAGGACGCCGCCGCCGTCGGAACTCGCCTGCTCGCGGTTGAACGTCGCGACGAGGGGCTTGTCGAAGAGATCCGGGAACAGGACAGTCTGTGATATCTTGTCAGGTGTCATGCAGGGGCCTCCGTTGTGGCTAAACGCTTGTGAGCACAACGTTTGTACCACACGGAGGCTCCTGTGTCTCCCCCAGAATCACCATCTTCACGAATAATCCAGGCTAGCCTGCATTATTCATGAGGGTCGAGAATCAGTCACCGACGGGGCTTGCTTGACCGCGAGCGGAGCCTCTCGGACGTGGCGGCGGGCGCGGCAGGAGGCGTAGAGTGGCCCTTCACGGCGCCGGGCGGTCGCGGAGGCCAGGTTGGGGGAAGGCTCGCCGGTAACGGGCGGTGCCGGCCCGGGCCGAGACGTGCGCCGAGCCCCGCGCGGGCTCTGACTACTGACTCGCGCAGGCGCCGAGCGCGAGCGCGATGCGCCGCCACGCGTGGAGATGGGGCGTCGCCCGTGGTAGATGCAGGACGATGCGGCGCGCCGAGCCGACGACATGCACCCCCAGCTTCAGCAGCCGGTCGCGCAGCCACGTCACCTGGGTGCGGGCACAGCTGGTCCGCGCCGCCCGCAGCCGCAGCTCCTGCATGAGTACGTAGGCGGCCGCGGTCAGCAACACGCGCAACTGGTTCGCCAGGAACTTGCAGCAGCTCGTGCGGTCGATCTGCAGGCCGTCCAGCAACTCCTTGATCCGGTTCTCGATGTCCCCGCGGGCGCAGTAGACCCACTCGTAGACGAAGCGCGAGCTCTCCAAGAGATTCGTCACGACGAAGCGCGGATTGTCCCGCGGCTCGCGACCCTTGAGCCGGACCACCTCCGCCTTGATCACGACCCGGCGTTCGTGGCCCCACGTGCCGGCTGCGTAGCGGGTGTCGGTATAGACGTGCTCGGTTCGGCCACTGGCCTCGCTCTGCGCGCGGGCCACCGCCATCGCGGATTCGGCATGCCGCTGCAACACCGCGTTCTTGCCCATCGCGACCACGTAGTCGAGCCCCGGTTCGGCATCCAGGAAATCGAGGATCTCCGGGGTCGCAAAGCCCCCGTCGAGCCGGACGAGAAACGGCGTCGACGGAAACGCCGCCCGCAGCATCGGCAGCAGCCGACACAGCAGGCCCAGGGTCCCGTCGGCCGCCACCGCGTTCCCCGGCCGCAGCACCGCCGCGCACAGATACTGCTCCTTCTCGTCGTTGAAAGTCAGGAACGCGAGCAGCGGCAGATAGCACCAACTGTCGTAGTGCCCGTTGAAGAACGTGAGCTGTTGCGCGCCGTGCGTCCGGTCGTCGGTCGGATCCAGATCGATGGTGATCCGCCACACCCGCCGGTGCAGGCGGCGCCGATGCCGCTCGATCACGCTCGCCGCCAACTCCCGCGCCATTCGGTAGAGCGCGCCGCGGCCCGCGCCGTTCTCGAACCGCGAGATCGTCGGCTGCGACGCCAGGGGCGCGCCGGCCACCGGGTCTCGCCCGAGCAGTAGCTTGTGGATGGGGTCCTCCGCCAAGTGGTCCGCGTCGTTGCCGTCGGGATGACCGCACGCGATGCCGAAGATCCGCTGTCCGACCAGCTCCGCGAGCGTGTGCCGAATCTTCTCCGGCGCGCGCTTGTCGGCGAGACACCCGGCAAACGCCTTGACGAGGCCGTACACGCGCTCAGCCGCCTTGAGCAGGACGCCGCCGCCGTCGGAACTCGCCTGCTCGCGGTTGAACGTCGCGACGAGGGGCTTGTCGAAGAGGTCCGGGAACAGGACAGTCTGTGATATCTTGTCAGGTGTCATGCAGGGGCCTCCGTTGTGGCTAAACGCTTGTGAGCACAACGTTTGTACCACGCGGAGGCTCCTGTGTCTCCCCCAGAATCACCATCTTCACGAATAATCCAGGCTAGGGCGTGATGGCGTTATTGTAGAAGGGATCGAACGCAGTCCGGTGGAGATGGTGGCGGACCTGATCGATTACGTGCTCGAAGAGGCAAAAAGGAGCGGGCGCGGGCGCGATTTGAGAGGCGTTGATGGTGCTGTCGTCACGATCCCGGTGGACATGGATGGGGTGAAACGTCGGGCTCTGCGGGAGGGATTCAAGCGGGCCGGGCTGCGTATTGTTCAGTTTATTCACGAGCCCTTTGCGGCTCTGTACGGCTTTTTTCGGAAGGGAGATTTGGCGGCAACTCTGCGGCGTTATGACGGTAAGCTCGTGCTGGTATTTGATTGGGGCGGCGGGACACTGGACTTGACGTTGTGTCGGGTGGAAGGGGGGACGGTAGTACAGCTCAAGAATGACGGCACCGACGAGGTCGGAGGCGATGTTTTTGACGAGGCGGTAATGAACGGTCTTGAGCGAATGGTGAGGGCGGAGCGCGGGCTGGATGAGGCGGTGGAGGTGCGGCAGGGCGCGCGGGCGCGGCTTCTTGATCGGTGTGAGCGCGGGAAGATTGATTTGTCGTTTCGGCGGGCGGTAGAGATTCATGTGCCGGACTTTTTTGTGGGCGGTGCGGATGAAGACTTCGATTGTACGTTAGATCGAGAGGCGATGGAGCGGATGGTGGGAGCCCTGCTGGAGAAGGGGTTCAAGCGCATAGAACGGATACTGGCAGGGGCCGACTACTCGCGGGAACAGGCGGGCCTTTGTTTGGCGACTGGTGGGATGTCGAACATGCCGGCGGTGAGACGGCGGTTGCATGAGTGGTTCGGGGCGGAGCGAGTGGAAATCCCCGACGAGACGGCGACGCTGGTGGCCGAGGGAGCGGCGGGAATCGCGGCGGATGAAGTGGGGTTGGTGCTGGCAAAGAACGTGGAACTGCTGCTGGCGCGGGAGGCGTACCTGCCGTTGGTGAAGGCGGGTGCGGGGATGCCGAGGGAGGGAGATGTTCAGCAGGAGACCTTTCATCTATACTGCACGGATCCCCGGGACGGCACGGCAAAGTTTCAGATTTGCTCTCCGGTGAGGGCCGGTAGATCGGTGAGGAGGAGCGATCCTCGGGTGTTGCTGGAGATAGTGACGGTGGGGGTTGATGCGGAGGCGAGGGCGTTTAGAGGGAGCGATTGGAACTCGACGTGCGGATCGACGACGACCTGGTTCTCGGGGCGCATGCACGGTCGCTGAATGCAGGGGACGAGGACCGGTGCGAGATTCACGACTTGGAGTTTGGGCTGGAGTTTCCGAAGGCGGGGAGTGAGAGGGAGCCGGAGAATGGGACGGTGGACGGAGATCGGGTGGAGGGAAGCCAGGAGGCGCATGGAGCTGTCGCAGTGCGGAGCAACATAGCGGATCGAGTGGATGATTCTCTTGTACCGGGGGAGTTTCTGTATACGTACAATCGGTACTACTTCAGCGTGCAGCGCAACGCACCGGATGAGCAGGTGTACGAGAAGACGTACTACCAAGCCTGTGCAGGGTGCGGCCGTCCAGCGAACGATCGGGCTTGTCGATGCTGAAGGTGGGCGGTAGTGAGGCACGGATGGCCGGAGGTTGGGCGCGCTGGTTGCGTGATCGGGTTAGGTGTGAAGGGCAACGGGAATACTCGACATCTGCCGCAACATCGGCATCGGCGCGCAGTTCGGCGGCAAGTACTTCGCCCACGACGTGCGGGTCGTTTGCCTGCCCCGGCACGGCGCCTCGTGCCCGGTCGGCCTCGGCGTCTCGTGCTCGGCCGACTGGCAGGCGCTGGCCAAGATCACCCGCGAGGGGGTCTTCCTCGAGCAGCTCGAGGAGAACCCGGCCCGGTTCCTCCCCGACGTGACCCCCGACGACCCCGGGGGCGACGTGGTGCGCGTCGACCTGAACCGGCCGATGCCCGAGATACTGGCCGAGCTGCGGCAGTACCCGGTGGCGACCCGGCTGTCGCTTGAGCGGCCCGATGATCGTGGCCCGCCACATCGCCCACGCCAAGCTGAAGGAGCGCATCGACCGCGGCGAGGGCCTGCCGCAGTACTTCCGCGACCACATGATCTACTACGCCGGCCCCGCCAAGCGGCCCGAGGGGCGCCCCTCGGGGTCGTTCGGCCCCGCCACCGCGGGGCGCATGGACTCCTGCGTCGACCTCTTCCAGAGCCACGGCGGCAGCATGGTGATGCTCGCCAAGGGCAACCGCTCGCGCCAGGTGCGCGAGGCGTGCGGCAGGCACGGCGGCTTCTACCTGGGCTCGATCGGCGTCCCGGCGTCCCGGCTCGCCGACCACAGCATCAAGAAGGTCGACGTGCACGAGTACCCCGAGCTGGGCATGGAGGCGATCTGGCGCATCGAGATCGAGGACTTCCCCGCCTTCATCGTCATCGACGACAAGGGGAACGACTTCTACGCCGAGCTGATGGAGAAGAAGCCGGCCGCGTTCGTGCGGCCGTAGGCGGTTCCTTCCGCCCACGCCGGCGATCTCTTCCACGTCGAACGGGATATCCGGCGGCGCTGTGGCCGACGGCTCCTGGTGACCTTGTGGCGTCGTGGCCGGCTCTGGCCGCCGCGGCTGGCGCACCAGTCGTCGTCGTCGCGCCACTACCGGCATTTGTCGTTGCCTTTCCGCAGCTCAACCCGGAAGCATAGGGCGATTCGTGGTACCGCGAAGGGCCACCTCGTGCGCGAGTATCGACGCCGGAGTGGATTCTGGACGGTGCGTCGACGGCGGCGAACGCGGCAACCGGAACAACGACGCCTTGAGGGACAGCCATGAAGACCATTGCCGGCTCGACGTTCGTTCTCTGCGCGGTCGTCTGCATGTCGGCGTCGGCCGCAGCCCAGACCCCGGTGGGGGCGTTGGCGATCGACGAGCGCCGGGGCGACCAGTACGGCTGGGCGGTGGACTACGAGACGGCGAGGTCGGCCCAGGCGGCGGCGTTGCGGGAATGCGGCGCGGGGTGCTCGGTGGTGCTGACGTTCGAGCGCTGCGCGGCGTATGCGGCGGACCAGGATGCGGACAGCACGGCGGTTGGGTGGTCGCAGTCGTACTTGTCGTCGGCCGCGGCCCAACAGTCGGCGCTTGGGGAGTGAAGCTCGCGAGGCGGGGGTTCGGGTTGCAGCGTCCGGGTGTGGGGGTGCAACGGCCCGGTGGTGGAGGAAGGGCTGGGCCTCGACCGTGCGGCGCGTCGTGCGATCCAGGAGGGCCTGCAAGCCGCCGGCTACGACCCTGGCGGAGCTGACGGGATGTTCGGGCCGCGGACGCGGTCGGCGATCCGGAGCTGGCAGACGTCCCGGGGTGCTCGTGCGACTGGGTATCTGGACGGCGCGTCGGTGGCGTCGCTGCGGCCGTCGGTGGCGGGTCAGCCGACGTTCCGCGAGCGGGAGCCGCCGGGAGCCGTCGCCGCGTCGGCAGCGGCCCCGGCCGCGCCGCCGGCGGTTTCCGCGGCACAGCAGCAGCCTCCGGCGGCCAGCGCGGAGGTGGAGGTCGTGTTTTGGCAGTCGATCTCGACGAGGGACGCGAGCTGTCGCTTGCTGAGGTCAACGCGCGGCTCGGCATCGCGTAGGGATGGCCGTCCGGATTCGGTTCGCCGAATCGGCCCTGGGCGACCTCGAGCCGCGGTTCGGAGTTCGCGGGTGGATTGCGATGCGCGCGGCCGCGGACGGAGCGCCGGCGCCGGGCACCTGGCGCGTCAGCGACCGTCTGTCGCCAGGGGATCCAAGCCGTGCTTCCGGGTCTTGAGCCGGCTGTACTCCCGCTCCCATTCCGCCCAGTCCGCCGGGCCGGGTACGGGTTCCATGGCATACACGTCGTCGATGGCCTCGAGCTGACGGCGCGGCGGCGTTCGCTCCGCGTCGCCGACGGCCGGGCCGGGGCCGCGTTCATGGTTGGTCACGTGACGCCTCTCTACTTCTCGTCGGTTCCCCGGCCGATGCGGAAGACGTGGCCGTCGGGGTGGCGCACGTGCATCTCGCGCACGCCCCACGGCATGTCGGTGGGCGGCCAGGTCACCTCCAGGCCCTGCTCGACGCAGCGCCGGTGCACCGCGTCGATGTCCTCGACCCAGATCGACATCCACGCGCCCTTGTCGGCGGCGTCGTCGCCGTCGGGGCCGAACGTCCGCTCGACGGCGCTCCGGCCCCGCCCCCCCTGGCCGTCCTGGCACAGGAAGATCTCGCACTCGCCCGAGCAGACGCCCCCGAACGTCGGCGGCGTGCCCCAGTCCCAGCCCTTCTTCCACCCGAGCCGCTCGAACCACGCGAAGCTCGCCTGGATGTCCGAGACGTTCAGGATCGGGGTCAGTCCCTTGGCGATCATCTCCGTTCCTCAACGGTCGGTCGGGGGCGCGATCCCCGCGCGGCGTCGTCCCAACATTGCCGAGCGAGCGTGGGGCTCGGCGGGTCCGGTTCATGATACCGCGCACGGCTGGCGACGATCGAGGCGCCAGGCTGCAACTTGCTCACCCGTGAAGAGCCGAATGAGCGCCCGGTTTGCGTCGCGAGTCGGCAGTGCTAGAGTGAGCCTGGGGGGCCATGAGACGCGTAACAGGGACCCGGCACGCCGGAGCAGCACATCGGCTGCGGGCGGCCCGCGCACGCCGGTCGGGCGCACCGTCACGGCGGCGGGAGGCGGTCACGGACCTCTACAGGAGATCGGAAACGACCGAGTGACCTGAAGCGTGATGCCGATGATTGCCGGCGGGCAACCGGGCGCAACTGTGCCCGCGATGAACGGAGGCAACTCGCCACGCAGCCATGTCGTCGGGCGGGGCAGAGCGAGGCCTGGGAAGGTCGGAAAGCAACGGAACGGGATGAGCGGGAGCGCGCGAATGCGGACCATCGTCCGATGCCGGTGATCAACTCCGTCAGCGAACTGACGCCGGAGAAGGCTCTGATATTCCGCGTCACTCACATCGACAACGTGGCATGGATTCTCGAACGCGGACTGCATTGCCGGGCTTCAGACACTCAGGATCCGAACTTCGTCGCCATCGGGAACCCCGACCTGATTCGGAAACGTACGCAGCGCCGCGTTCCAATCGGGGAGAAAGATACGCTCGATTGTTACATTCCGTTCTATTTCACCCCCTGCTCGATGATGCTCTACAACCTCCGGACGGGATGGAACGACATGACCCGTCGGACCCCATCGGAACTGGTGTTTCTCGTTGCGTCGCTCAGGTCTCTGCAAGCCCGCGGAGTTCCGTTCGTGTTCACAGACCGGCATGCCTTCATGTTCCTGGCGACGTTCTGGACATCGCCGAGCGACCTGGGGCATCTCGCCTGGACGCACTGGCGGCAGCGGGATTTCCGCCGCGATCCGGACGACCCGGAAAAGACGGAGCGTTATCAGGCCGAAGCCCTCGTGCACCGTCACCTGCCGGTCGGCCACATCGATGCGATCGTCTGCGGCGACAAGAGTGCAGCCGGCCGCGTGGGCAGGATGGTTCGCGACCGCGGCCTCGAGACGGAAGTCGTCTGTCGGAGACCCTGGTTCTTCTGAGGCGTTTCGATGATTCGCTACACTGAAGGCAACCTGCTGGACGCGTCGGTAGACGCCCTCGTGAACACCGTCAACGAGGTCGGTGTGATGGGCAAGGGCGTCGCGTTGATGTTCAGGGAGCGGTTTCCGGCAAGCTCGGAGCAGTATCAGCGCGCGGCGAAGACGGGCGAAGTGCATGTGGGTCGGGTGTACGTGACCGAGAGCGACTCATTGGTCGGCCCACGCTGGCTCATCCACTTCCCGACCAAGAAGCACTGGCGGCATCCATCGAGGCTCAGCTGGATTCATGACGGCTTGCGCGACCTCGTCCGCGTGCTTCATCGGCGCGGCATCGAATCGGTGGCCCTGCCGGCACTGGGTTGCGGGAACGGGGGACTGGACTGGCACGTCGTGCGCCGTGAGATCGAGTGGGCCTTCGACGCGCTGCCGGATGTGAAGTGCATCGTGTACCAGCCGACGGACGTCTATCACAACACGGGCAAGGCGGGCGGTGTCCGGGGCTTGACGGTGCCCCGCGCCCTGATGGCAGAGCTGATCCGCCGGTACGAAGTTCTCGGAATCGGATGTACGAATCTCGAAGTGCAGAAGCTCGCCTGGTTCATCCATCGCTGGATCGACGCGGAGAACCTCGACAATCCACTGCGGCTCGAGTTCGGGGCCAACAAGTACGGGCCGTACGCCGATCGGCTTCGGCACTTGCTGGACGCGATGGACGGCAGCTACCTGCATTGCGAGCGCCGTCTGGCTGATGCAGGTCCCCAGGATCTCATCCGGTTCGACGATGAACGCCGGGCCGAGGTTGCCAGGTATCTGGAAGAGCCGCGGTCGAGGCCGTACGAAGGGCCACTGAACAAGACGACCGAACTCATCGACGGTTTCGAATCGCCCCTGGGGATGGAGCTGCTCGCGACCGTCGATTGGCTCATCTCGAGGGTGCGATGCAAGGCCACGGTGGCGGGTTTGCGGCAGGGACTTGCGCAGTGGCCGGCAAGTCGGGACGCGGCGCGGCGCAAGCAGAGGCTCTTCGACGACAGGATGGTGTCTGTCGCGCTCGATCGCCTGAGAGAGTGTGGTCTCGTCGAACAAGTGGGAGCGCGTTCATGAGACCGGAATACGATTTCAGCGAGGGCGAGCGGGGCGCGCCGAGCAAGGCGTCTCGGGACAGGACGCGGATCACCATCCGCATCGACGACGATGTCCTGGCCTGGTTCCGAAGCGCGGCGCACGACGAGGGCGGGGCGAGCTATCAGTCGCTGATCAACACGGCGCTGCGCGAGCACGTCGCGGCCGGTCAGGGGCGCCTGGAGCGCACGTTGCGGCCGGTGATTCGGAGGGGTTGCCACTCCGACTCTTGAGGAATTGCCGGAGGTCGCAAGTAGTCCGTTCGGGAATCGCGATCGGCGCGACCGCGCGGTCCGGCTTGGGCATCGCCCACCAACGGTGCTACGCTGAGCCGTTCCCCCACCGGCTCGGCGCGAGACGACACATGGGCATCCTGAAGATGGCGTGGCGCAACATCGGCCGCAACCGTCGGCGGACGGCGGTCACGGTGGGCGCGATGACCCTCGGGCTCTTCGCCATGGTGGTCTGGTTCGCCATGCTCGAGGGGATGCTGAACGACATGGAGGAGACCATCGTCGAGGTCGACCTCGGCGACCTGCAGATCCACGCCCCGACGTACCTCGACGACCCGTCGCTCTACACCGTCGTCGACGGCGTCGACGCGCTGCTCGGCGAGCTCGAGGCGGCGGGGTTCCGCGCGAGCGCGCGGCTCGTGGGGGCGGGGCTCGCGGCGGCCCACGACTCGGCCGCCGGGGCGTCGCTGCGCGGGGTGAACGTCGAGGACGACGCCGGCGTCAGCGTCATCCCGAGCCGGCTCGCCGAGGGGGCGTGGCTCGACGCCGGCGACCCGTTCGGCGTCGTGGTGGGGCGGCGGCTCGCACGGTCGCTCAACCTCGACCTCGGCGACGAGCTGGTGGTGCTGAGCCAGGCCACCGACGGCGGCATCGCGAACGATTTGTACCTGGTGCGCGGCATCCTCGACAGCGTGAGCGACGGCGTCGATCGCTCCGCCGTGTTCCTCACCGAAGGGGCGTTCCGCGAGCTCTTCTTCATGCCGTCGGGCGCGCACGAGGTCGTGGTGCGCAAGCCGGACGACCTGGAGCTGGCGGCGGCGGTGGAAGCGGTGCAGGGCCTGGCCCCCGGCCTCGACACGCGGTCGTGGCGGTCGCTCATGCCGACCATCGCGACCTACCTCGACTCGGCCCGCGCGACGATGGGTATCGTCTCCGCCGTCGTCTACATCGTCATCGCCATCCTCATCCTCAACGCGATGCTGATGGCGGTGTTCGAGCGCATCCGCGAGTTCGGGGTGCTGAAGGCCCTCGGGGTCGAGCCGCGCCAGGTGGTGGCCATCATCTTCGTCGAGAGCGCGCTGCAGACCGGCCTCGCCCTCGCGGCGGGCATGGCCCTCGCGGTCCCGACGCTCTGGTACCTGGTCGAGGTCGGCATCGACACCGGGGCGCTCGGCGGGGTCACGGTCATCGGCGCCACCTTCGCGACGGTGTGGCACGCGTCGGCGTCGCCGGCCGCGTTCATCACGCCGACCGTGAACCTGGTCCTGCTGGTCCTCCTGGCGGTGATCTACCCCGCCGTGAAGGCGGCCCGCATCAGTCCGGTGGAGGCGATGCGCCATCAGTGAGCCGGCTCGGTTGAGCGGCTGCCGGCCCCGGTGGAGGCGATGCGGCAACGGTGAGCCGGCGCCGCCCCCGCGGGCGCGGCCCGGAGAACGCAGGGTCGGGAACGGCGCGGCTTCCCGGCGTCTTCGGTACGGCGGCGAGCGGCGGCGAGCGGGCGAGGGTCGGGAACGGCGCGGCTTCCCGGCGTCTTCGGTACGGCGGCGTTCAGCGGCGAGCGGGCGGGGTTTCCGGGGCTCGGACAGCGAAGGGAAGGCTGGGCGCGATGAAGGGCAGCAGTCTCGCGAAGATGGCGTGGCGCAACCTGTGGCGGAACCGCCGCCGCACGACCATCACCCTCTCGGCCATCGTCTTCGGCGTCTTCCTCGCCGTGCTCATGATGGCGATGCAGGACCGGAACTGGGCCGACATGATCCGGCTCGCGGCCCGGCTCGGCGCGGGGCACGTGACCTACCAGCACCCGGAGTACCTCGACAGCCCCACCCTGTCGCGCCCCGTCGAGGGGACCGGCGAGCTGAAGCGACTGGCCGAGGGCAACCCGCGGGTCATCCGGGTGGTGGAGCGCATCACCGGGTTCAACATGCTGTCGACGGCGCGCGACAACATCGGCGCCGGCTTCATCGCCGTGGCCCCCGAGGACGAGGACGAGGAGACCCTGTCGCTCCTCGAGGCGGTGGTCGAGGGCGAGTTCTTCGCCTCGTCCGACGACCGCGGCATCATCCTCGGCGAGCGGCTCGCCTCGAACCTCGACGTCGAGCTCGGCTCGCGCATCGTCTACACCCTGACCGACAAGGAGGGCGAGATCGTGAGCGACCTCGCCCGCGTCACCGGCATCATCCGCACCGGCTCGCCGAGCGTCGACGGGGGCATCTGCCTGCTGCCGATCGGCACCCTGCGCGAGACCATCGGCTTCGGGCCCGACGAGGCCATCCAGGTCGCGGCGTTCGTCGACGATCAGCGCGTCACCGACCGCGTGGTCGGGGAGCTGGCGGGCGAGGCTCCGCCCGGTGTCGCGGTACTGCCGTGGCACGAGCTGCAGCCGGACCTGGCGGTGTTCATCGCCATGAAGGTCGGCGGCGCGAAGGTCATGATGCTGGTGCTCGCGGTGCTGGTGGCGGCCGGCATCTTCAACACCCTCTTCGTCAGCGTGATGGAGCGTCTGCGCGAGTTCGGCATCATGCTCGCCGTCGGCTTCAGCCCGGGGCAGCTCTTCCGGCTGGTGATGCTCGAGAGCGCGTGGCTCGCCGTCGTCGGCCTCGTCGGGGCCGCCCTCGTCAGCATCGGGCCGTACGTGTATCTCGCCTCGACCGGCATCGACATGTCGGGTCTGATCCCGGCCGAGCAGATGGAGGTCGCCGGCGTCGGCATGTCGACGACGATGCAGCTCGGCATCTACGGCGAGAGCGTGGCCCTCATCGGCTTCTCGGCCCTCGCCGCCATCATGCTGTCCGGGGTCTATCCGGCGTGGCGGGCGGGGCACGCCGATCCGGTGGAGACGATCCGGCTGGTCTGAGAGTCTGCGCCGAAGAGCGGTGCCGACTGGCGGCAGGGGTCGGGCGCAATCAGCGCCGCAGAAGTTCCGCGCCCGCGAAACCGACAACGTGACCGCAGGGTGCGCGGCGACGGTCCTCGGGTCGGGAACCGGGGACAGGGACCCGCGTCAGCGAAACCGACAACGCGACCGCAGGGTGCGCGGCGACGGTTCTCGGGTCTGGAACCGGGGGCCAGAGACTCCCGTTGAACCGAGGCCGGCAAGGTGCCTGCGTAACGAGTTGCGGCCTCGACTGCCGGCGGTCCGGCTGCGGATCCGGAGAGGTGTTCCCTGATGAGCGGTGACAACGGTAGCGACCCCGTCGTGGAGCTGAAGGACGTCACCAAGGTCTACCGGCAGGGCGATCAGCAGGTCGAGGCGCTGCGCGGACTCACGATGGCGGTGGGCAGCGGCGAGTTCACCGCGATCTGCGGCCCCTCGGGATCGGGCAAGACGACCGCCCTCAACCTCATCGGCGCGCTGGACACGCCGACGTCGGGGACCGTCCGCCTGGAGGGCGCCGACCTCGGCACCCTGTCCCGCCAGGAGCTGAGCCACCTGCGCCGCGACCGCATCGGCTTCGTGTTCCAGGCCTACAACCTGCTGCCCATCCTCAGCGCCTACGAGAACGCGGAGATCGTGATGGCGGTGCAGGGGGTGGCCGAGGAAGAGCGCCGGCCGCGGGTCATGGAGCTGCTGGCCCGCGTCGGGCTCGAAGGGATGGAGGACCGGCGCCCGTCCGAGCTCTCGGGTGGGCAGCAGCAGCGGGTCGCGATCGCGAGGGCGATCGCATCGGGGCCGGCCGTGGTGCTGGCCGACGAGCCGACCGCCAACGTCGACTCGGCCACCGCCGACGCGCTGCTCGAGATGATGGAGACCCTGAACCGGGAGCGGCAGGTCACCTTCCTCTTCTCGACCCACGACCCCCGGGTGATGGCCCGCGCGCGCCGCCTGATCCGCCTCGTCGACGGCCGCATCGAGAAGGACGAGGTCCGCGGCTGAAGGCGAGCTTCATGGTGGACTTGATCTGACTGGTGTGACCAGATACCCTCCATCTCCATGAGCCTGGTGTACTCGACTTATGACGCCAAGGCGAGATTCTCCGAGGTCTTGCGGCACGTGCGCGCCGGGCGGACGGTCACGGTGTCCCACCGGGGAGAGCCGGTAGCCGAGATCCGTGCCATCCAGCCGGGGCCGAAGACGATCGACCAACGGCTGGACGACCTCGAGCGCCGCGGCGTGCTGGTCGGCTCCGGCCGGGCGCGGAAGCCGCTCGCGCCGGTGGCGAGCCGGCCCGGCGCCCTCAAGCGGTTTCTCGACGAGCGTAACGAGTGACGCCCGCCTACGTGGATACGTCCGTGCTGGTCGCCGTCTCGTTCAACGAAGAGAACTCGACGGTCCTGGCCACCCGGCTGAACGAGTTCTCGCGCCTGGTGGCGTCGAACCTGGTCGAAGCCGAGTTGCGAGCCGTGTTCTCGCGTGAGCAGTGCCGTTTCCCGCAGGATGTCGTGGCCGACATCGAGTGGATCCTGCCGGACCGTCGGTTGTCCCCCGAGATCTCGACCGTTCTCGAAGCCGGCTACGTGCGGGGCGCCGACCTGTGGCACCTCGCGACGGCTCTCTACGCTGCCGGAGCACCGGGCGACATGGCGTTCATCACTTGTGATCAGCGGCAGAGCCGGGTCGCGGCGGCCCTCGGATTCCAGGTCTGACCGGCTCGATTGTCGAAACGGGGAAGGGCACGTCGACCTCACCGACCAGCCCAGTCGCAGGTTCCCTGCCGGAGGGCTGGTCGGTCGGTCGGTCGTGAGGGCCTACGTCCCGGCTCCCGGTCAGTGCCCCGGGATCATGATGTGGGCGGTGGTGGTGCCCACGGCCATGAGCCAGGCGCCGCCCTGGGCGGGATTGTCCGGCAACCCGAGCGACTCGGCGGTGGCGCCGGGCACCGCGATGGTGGTGTGGCTCCGCGCGCTGGCCTGGTCCGGGCCGTTCATCGAGGTGAAGAACGAGCCGAACTCCGGTGCGATGCGGGTGCCGTCGGCCTCCGCAGCGTCCACCAGCGCGCGCTCGGCCGCGGCGTCCTGCCCCGCCTCGGCCCGGAACTGCCGGCTCTGGGCGACGCGATCGAGATTGGCCACGCTGGTGCACTGCACCGCGAAGGGCTGCCGGCGGGGCTCGCCGGCCCGGCTGTAGCAGACCAGCTGGTTGGTGCCTTCCCGGATCGTCTGGTAGGTGTGGTCGGCGTTCCACTTGATGACCGCGGTGGCGTCGCGGGCCCGGACCGGGGCGGCCGCGAGGGCCCCTTCGATGAGCTCGGCGTCCGATTGCGCGTAGGCGCCGGATGCACCGGCCGCGATGCCGACGACGAGCAGCACGAGTCGTTTCATGAGGTATCTCCCTTCGAGGTGGACGAAAGTACGGAGCCTTGCTCCGTCCATCTTAGACGTTTCGTGTGAAGGGGGCGTTTCGTCCACCCCTGACGTCGGGTTTCTCGAGCTGCCGGTCGATCTCGTCGAAGAGCCGCGGGTGCACGAGACGCTTCATGCGGGCCTTTGACGGCCCCCGGTGAGAACGCGCTACGCCGGGCGCTCTCCGAGGGTCGGCCCCCGGGACGGCCGGCTGTGTGGCCGCGGACCCGCGGCCTGCCCCGCGCCCGACACGCCTGACGGGGTGCGCCGGTCGGTACCGACAGATTGGGGGGTGTGGACGGCGGCCGGTCCTGATACAGTGCGCTCGTGCCACGGGATTTCGCGACAGGGTGCCGTCCTGAGCCCGCCTCCGCTCGCCTGAGACCACTGTCCGGCCCCTGCGCCCTCGCCGCCGGCACGGCGATACTCGCCGCCTGCGCCGGCGGCGTGACCACCGAGCGGCCGGCGGGCGCGCTCGAGCCGACGACCGCCGGCTATCCGCGGGGCGCGCTGACCCTGCTCGCGCCCGCCAACCCCGGCGGCGGCTGGGACCAGACCGCCCGCCAGATCCAGCAGGTGTGGACCGAGGCGGGCATCCTCGGGGTGCCGGTCGAGGTGGTCAACCGCGGCGGGGCCGGCGGCACCATCGGGCTCGCCGACCTCGTGACCCGCCAGCGCGGGGACCCGCATACCGTGATGGTGTTCGGGCAGGTCATGCTGGGGGCCATCCGCACCAACCGCTCGCCCGTCTCGATCGACGATGCGGTGCCCCTCGCGCGGCTGCTTGACGAGTACGAGGTGGTCGCGGTGCCCGCCGCCTCGCCCCACGAGACCCTCGCCGATCTCATGCGGGACCTGCGGGCCGAGCCCGAGCGGGTGAGCTGGGCCGGGGGGTCGGCCGGGGGCATCGACCACATGCTGGCCGGCCTGCTCGCGCTCGCCGCCGGCGTCGATCCCACCCGCGTGAACTACGTGGCCCACTCGGGGGGCGGCGAGGCGGCGGTGTCGGTGATGGGGGGGCACGTCACCGCGGGCATCTCCGGCTTCGGCGAGTGGAAGGCCCACGCCGAGGGCGGCCGCATGCGGGTGCTCGCGGTGTCGTCGGCCGAGCGCATCGCGGGGAGCGACGTCCCCACGATCCGCGAGAGCGGGCTCGACGTCGTGATCGCGAACTGGCGGGGAGTCCTGGCCCCGCCCGGCACCGACGACGAGACCCGCGCCTGGCTCATCGAGGCGCTGTCGAGGATGCGGGCGTCGGACGCCTGGCGGGACATTCTGCGCCGGAACGACTGGGAGGACAGCTTTCTCGCGGGCGCCGATTTCGAGCGCTTCCTCGAGGAGGAGACCGCCGCCGCCGACGAGATCCTGCGCTCGATCGGCCTCGCGGGGCCGGCGGGGTAGCCGGCGGTGCCGCCGCTGACCTCGGACCGGGTCTTCGCGGCGGCGGCCCTCGCCGCGAGCGGCGGCTACCTGGCTGCCGGCCTCTCCATCACCGCGCCGGCCGGGGGCTACGACCTCGTCGGTCCGCGCACGTTCCCGCTCGCGATCGGCGCCGGTCTCGCCGCCAGCGCCCTGTGGATCGGATGCGTCGCCGGCCGCCCGGCCGCCCCGGCGTCCATGGACTGGCGCGCGGCGGGGGTTTCGGCCCTCGTCTTTCTCGCCTACCTGGCGTGCCTCGTCCCGCTCGGCTATCCCCTGGCCACCACCGCGTTCATCGCCGCCGAGTCGCGGGCCCTCGGCAGCCGCGCCTGGCGCCGTGACCTCGCGGCCGGCGCGTGCATCGCCGCCGCCGCGTACCTGGGATTCCGGCTGCTGCTCGGCATTCGCCTGCCGGCGGGGCCGTTCGACTGAGGTCGCGGCCTTGACGCTGCTCCTCGATCAGCTCGCGGTCGGCTTCGGCGCCGCCCTCGCGCCCGCGAACCTGCTGCTGGGGTTCATCGGGGTCACGCTGGGCACCGCCATCGGGGTCCTGCCGGGCCTCGGCCCGGCCCTCACCATCTCGATGCTGCTGCCGCTGACGTTCGGCCTGCCGCCGGTCGGCGCGTTCATCCTGTTCGGGGGCATCTACTACGGCGCGATGTACGGCGGCTCGACGACGTCGATCCTGGTGCGGATGCCGGGCGAGGCGTCGAGCGTGATGACCGCCCTCGACGGGTTCGAGATGACCCGCCAGGGGCGGGCGGGGGCGGCCCTGGCCACCGCCGCCGTCGGCTCGTTCGTCGCCGGCACGTTCGCCACCGCGATGTTGATGCTGCTGGCCCCGGCCCTCGTCGAGGTCGCGCTGGGGTTCGGCCCCGCCGAGTACTGCGCCCTGATGCTGTTCGCCCTCACCGCCCTCGGGGGGCTGTCCGGGGAGTCGCGGGCCAAGGGGGCGTTCGCGATTCTCCTCGGGCTGGCTCTCGGGACCGTCGGCATCGACGGCCAGACGGGTCAGCCGCGCTTCACCTTCGGGGTGCCGGGGCTGCTGGGGGGGATGAATGTCGTGGTGGTCACGGTCGGGCTCTTCGCTGTCGGCGAGGTGTTCTGGTACGCGGCGGGGAGGCGGGCCGCGGGCGAGGCGCAGGCGGCGGTCACGGGGCCGGTCCGGATGACGCGGGAGGAGTGGCGGCGGTCGTGGCCGGCCTGGGCGCGCGGCACCCTGATCGGGTTCTTCACCGGCGTCCTCCCCGGCGCAGGGGCCACCGTGGCGAGCTTCCTGTCCTACGCGGCCGAGCGCCGGGCCGCGAGCCGCCCCGACCGGTTCGGCCGGGGCGCCATCGAGGGCGTCGCGGGGCCCGAGGCCGCCAACAACGCCAGCGCCGGCGGCAGCCTGGTGCCGCTGCTCGCCCTCGGGGTGCCGGGGTCGGGCACGACCGCGGTCATGCTCGCGGCGTTCCAGCTCTACGGGCTGCAGCCGGGGCCGCTGCTCTTCACGCAGGACTCCACCCTCGTCTGGGGGCTCATCGCCAGCCTGTACGTTTCCAACGCGCTGCTGCTGGTGCTCAACCTGCCGCTGATCGGGCTGTGGGTGCGGCTGCTCCAGGTGCCCCGGCCGCTGCTGTTCGCGGCGGTCCTGGCGTTCTCCACCCTCGGGGTCTACACCCTGAACAACAACCTCTTCGACGTGGCCGTCGCCTACGGGCTGGGCGTCTTGGCCGTGGTCCTGCGCCGCCACGCCGTCCCCCTCGCGCCCATCGTGCTGGCGGTGGTGCTGGGGCCGCTGCTCGAGCAGGAGTTCAGGCGGGCGATGGCGATCTCGGTCGGCGACCCGACGGTGTTCGTGACCCGGCCGGTCGCCGCCGCCATCCTCGCCCTGGCGGTGATGGTGGCGGTCGGCCCGGCGCTGCTTCGCGCCGCGGGATCAACCCGCGCGGGTCTCCGCCGCGGGCTGCGGGGATGACGATTCCGACCACTTCTGGAACGCGCGCCTCATGTTCCGCACCGCCTGCTGCAGCCGCTGGCGGTTCTCGATCAGCGCGAGCCGCACGAAGCCTTCGCCCTCGGGGCCGAAGCCGCGCCCCGGCGACACCGCGACCTCGGCGTCGTCCATCAGGCGGCGCGCAAACTCCATCGAGCCCATGGCGCGGAAGCGCTCGGGCAGGGGCGCCCACACGAACATGCCGGCGCGCGGGGCCTCGAGGTCGGCCCACCCGATGCGCCGCAGCCCGTCCACCAGGGTGTCGCGCCGCTCCTGGTACTTGGCGGCCTGCTCGTGCGCGAACTCGTCGCATTCGCGCAGCGCGATGATCGAGGCGATCTGTATCGCCTGGAAGATGCCGTAGTCGTAGTACCCCTTGATGGCGCCCAGGGCGCCGATGATCGTCGGGTTGCCGGCGCAGTAGCCGATGCGCCAGCCCGCCATGTTGAACGTCTTCGACATCGAGGTGAACTCGACGCCGATCTCCATCGCCCCGGGGGTCGCGAGGAAGCTCGGGGCCCGGTAGTCGTCGAAGCACACCTGCCCGTAGGCGAAGTCGTGCACCACGATCAGCTCGTGCCGGCGCGCGATGGCCACCACTTCCTTGAAGAACTCGGGCGCCACGCAGTGCGCGGTGGGGTTGTGCGGATAGTTGAGGAAGAGGACCTTGGGGCGTGGCGCCAGCTGGCTCGATATCTCGCTGACCCGCTTCAGGAACACCTCGTCGTCGGCGACCGGGACCCCGAGATAGCTGCCGCCGGCGAGCACCACGGCGTAGGCGTGGATGGGGAACGACGGGGCTGGCACCAGCGCGGTGTCGCCCGGCCCGAGGAGGGCGAGGCAGAGATGGCTGAAGCCCTCCTTCGAGCCGATGGTGGCGATGACCTCCTCGTCGGGGTCGAGCCCGACGCCCCAGTGCTTGTCGTAGTACTTCGACACCTCGCGGCGCAGGTTGTAGAGCCCCGCCGCGGCCGAGTAGCGGTGGTTCCGCGAGTCGTTGACCACCTCGCAGAGCTTGTCGACGATGGGCTGTGGGGTGGCGTCGGTGGGGTTGCCCATCGCCATGTCGATGACGTCGATGCCGGCCCGGCGCTTGCTCGCGAGCAGCGCGTTGATGCTGCCGAACATGTACGGGGGCAGCCGCGACATGCGCTGGCTGAGATCGATGAAGCCGTTCCGGTCGCTGGTCATGGGGTTGTCGCCGAAGCCTCCGCCGCGGTCAGCGCGGGCTGCCGCTCTCGTCGGGCGGCGGGTCCGAGTTCTCGGACACGACGATGTCGAACTGCCGGTAGTTCCGGTAGCGTGCGATGTTGGCGGTGCGCCTGCCGCCGTCCTCCGAGACGCTGTCGCGCATCTCCAGCGGAACCCAGATGCCCAGCCGCGGCTCCAGCCCGAACGTCACGCGCGCGGTGGCGTCCGTCGCCGGCCGGTCGCGGCCCGCCGGGGGATGATGCAGCTCGAACTCGGTCTCGAGCACCCGGCCCGACGCCGGGTCGAGGCAGAAACGGCCGCTGGCGGGCAGGCTGATGCCCTGGTAGCCGCGCGCTATCGTGGGATACGCGATCTCCTGGAAGCTCACGTCCCACGCCGTCTCCTCCCCGGCGCAGCCCGCGCGTCCCGTGCGCGTGCGTTCGAAGTCGAACCGGTCGACGTTCGCCGGGTGGAGGAAGAACAGCGAGTAGGTGGGCACGTTGAACGTGCGGCCGGTCTCGCCGAGGTTGTAGCGGGCGCTCTCCTCGCTGATGCGGCGGGCCTGGGCGAGGGCGCTCGCCCGGCCTTCGGCGAACAGCGACGACAGCCGGTTGCCCCGGTTCTCCAGCACGCGGCCGTTGAGCTCGACGACGTCACGGAAGCCGACCCACTGGCCTTCCTCGTCGACCCGCATCAGCAGGAACTCGGACACGAGCCGCGAGTGGGCCGCCGTGGCGTTCCGGTTCCGGTAGTAGGTCTGCCGGTACTCCTCCTCCATCACCACGTTCGACAGCTCGTCGACGTACTCGGCCACGTAGTCCGCCGCCCGGTCGATGACCTCGTCGAGCCGGGCCGCGCCCTGCCCGCCGGCCGACCCCGCGGGCAGAACGGCGACGATGACCGCACCGAGCACCGCCGTCCATCGCCTGCCCCGTCTGTCTCGCATGTGCCGCTCGCTCGGAATCCGCATTATAGTACGGAGCCGCCGGCGGGCGAAGCGCCGGCATCGAGGTCGGCCGGGACCGACCGGCCGACGACTGCGAGGCAGGTGCCATGGATAGACGATCGTTCTTGAAGCTCGCGGCTGCCAGCCCCGTGCTGGCGAGTCCCGTGGGCATCGGAGGTTTGGCCGGCAAGGCGGAGGGCCGCGCGAGCGGGATCGCCGCCGGCTCGCAGCCCCTCGGCCCCCCGGCCGGCTTCACCTTCCATTCCCCGCTCGCCGAGGCGTGGCACCGCGGCGGAGACTACTTCGAGTGGACCTCGACGACTCCCAACAACGAGGGCCGTCGAGTGAAGGTCTTCTACCGGACCTTCGGGGACCGCGCCAACCCGGCCCTGGTGATCCTCCATGGCTATCCCACGTCGAGCTTCGACTTCCGGGCGATGATTCCCTTTCTGGAAGAGGACTACTTCGTCACGGTCCTCGACTTCCCCGGCTTCGGCTTCTCCGACAAGCCTCAGGACGGCTACTCGTACATGCTGGAGGACGATGCGAAGCTCGTCGATTACTTCGTCCGCGAGATCGTGGGGCTGGACCGATTCAATCTCCTGACCCACGATCGCGGCGGCAGCGTCGGCTTCGCCTTTCTGGGCAACTACCTGGCCCTCGACGAGAAGGCCTACGAGATCACCTATCACTTCATCTCCAACGGCGGGCTCTTCCTTCCCCTCGCCAACCTCGGCCAGGGCCAGTACGACATCCAGCACGCGGTGCGCGGCCCCGAGCTGATCCGGCGGCAGCAGGCTCGGCCGCGGGTGACGGAAGGCACGCCGCAGCAGGTCGCCTACGCCGACATCCAGGCGTTCAACGACGGGATCGGCGCACGCCTGTACGTCGGAAAGTACCTGCTGGAAAGGACCGCGAACGAGTACCGCTGGCTGGACAACCTCCGCGAGAGCCCCATCCCCACGGCGCTCATCTGGGGGCTGCTGGACACGGTGAACCCACCCCGCATCGGCAACCGCATCTGGTACGAGTACCTCGACAAGCGGGCGGTCGAAAGCAGCTACTGGCTGCTGCCGACGGCCGGCCACTACCCGCAGCGGGACGAGCCGGAAGAGATGGCCGGCATCGTCCGCGCCTGCCTGGAGGTCGGCATCCCCGCCCACGAGGACGAGAACGCGTTCATGCGGACCCTGGCCCGGAACCGGACCGCGACGTCACCCGTCTACATGGGACGCTCCATCATCGAGAACGTCCACTTCCCGGGAGCCGTCGCGTACTCGCCGGACGGCTACAGCTTCTGAGGTGCGCCCGCGGTGGGGGCGCCGTCGGTTTCCGGGACATCGAGGCCGACGGCGCGCATGATCGCCAGGGCGTTGCTGCGCGTGACCGGCCCCGGCTTGAGGCGGTAGTCGAAGTGCATCTCGCCGTCGACCAGGTGGTCGTCGAAGTGCACGTTGCGGCCCGCCGGCGCCAGTCCGTCCGCGATCTCGGCCAGGGCCAGGTCGTGGGTGGTCACCAGTCCGACGGCGGGCAGCTCGAGCAGCGAGCGCAGCAGGCCGAGCGCGCCGTCGCGGCGGTCGTGCGAGTTGGTGCCGTGGAACAGCTCGTCGAGCAGGAACAGGGTGGGGCCGGTGCGCGCGGCGGCGACGATCTGGCCGAGCCGGAGCACCTCGGCGTAGAAGCGGGAGCGGCCGGCCTGCAGGGAGTCCTCGATGCGCAGCGTGGCGCCGGGGGTCATCGGCGACAGACGCAGTCGGGCGGCGCGTACCGGCGCGCCCATCAGCGCGAGGACCGCGCTGACGCCGACCGAGCGCAGCAGCGTCGTCTTGCCGGACATGTTCGAGCCGCTGACGATGAGCACCCGCGGCGCGGGTCCGAGCGCGACGTCGTTGGGGACCGCGGCGGCGGCCGGCAGCAGGGGATGGGACAGCCGCTCGGCCTCGTACACCGGGGGGGCGGCTTCGTCCGCGATCTCGGGAAACGGGTCGGCGGGGTGCTCCCAGGCGTAGGTCCCGAGGGCCGCAAGCGCCTCGAACTCGCCGGTGTCGCGCAGCCAGCCCGCCACGCGGGGGCCGTGGCGCCGCCGCCACGATTCGACCGCGAAAGCGCAGTGAAGGTCCCAGAAGAGGATCGCGGCGAGCGGCAGGAACATGATGTTGTGCTGCCAGTCGTGCCACTCGACGATGCGGCGCAGCCGCCGGGCGGCGTCGTGGACCTCGCCGTCCGGCGCCGCGAGGGCGGCGTGCAGGGCCTGCAGCCGCGCCGTCCGGTACGACTCGCCCCGGAGCACGCGGCACACCTGTCCGAGGACCAGCAGCTCGCGGGAGGGTTCGTCCGCGCCGTGCATGATGCGCGTCGTGCGCGCGTGAAAGCGATACCGGAAGACGGCGGCGGTGACCAGCGCCGCGAGCGGCGGTCCGAGAGCGGTCGCGCCCTGCAGCCAGGCAAGCAGGGCGGCCCCGATCAGCCCGGTGAATCCGATCGCCGCGAAGCGGGGCCAGGCGGTCCGGAGCGGGCTTTCGCCGGCCGCCCACGCGGCGAGACGGGCCGGCTGCACGGTGGTGCGCATGTCCTCGGCCGCGACGTTGATCTCCTCCCGCAGGGCGACGCGCGGCTGCAGCTCGCGGACGGCCGCCTGCCGCTCTGCGACGTCGACCGGAGCGGCGGGCGTCTTGAGCCAGTCGGCCAGCGTCTCTTCGCCGGCTTGCGTCCGCGCTGTGCACAGGAGCTGGAAGAGCGAGCCGCCGCCGAACAGGTCGAGGTCCTGGGCGTACAGGTGCTCGGAATCGGCGAAGCGGCCGCCGGCGGGTCCCAGTCCGGTCCACCGATCCTCGATCCGCGCGATGCCGTGCTCGTACCAGGCGACCGCGCGCGCCGCGCGCGCTTCGGCCTGGAGCACCAGGTCGTGCCGCACGACGAGCGCGGCGAAGGCGCCGGCCGGCGCCGCGAGCCACCACGGCGAGAGCCAACCGCCGAACACGGCGGCCGCTGCCGCCGCCCCCGTTGCGAAGGTGATCAGGCGCGCGTGGCTGAGCCACTCGGCCTTGCGTTCGCACGTCGCGGCGGCGCGCCGGCGCTCGGCGAGCAGCCCCCGGTAGGTCGCCAGCGGGTCCACTGACACTAACGGCCGTGCGGCAGATGGCGGTCGAACCACGCCACCATGGCGCCGATGTAGTCGGGCGGGTTCGTCGCGCCGGGGAACGTCGGCCCGTGCCCGGCCCCGGGAATGCGCAGCAGATCCACGGGAACCCCGGCCTTCTCGAGCGCGGCCTTCATGACCTCGGCGTTGCGGTAGGGCACGACGGCGTCGGCGTCGCCGTGGATGAGCAGCGTCGGCGGGTCGTCCGCGGTGACGTGGGTCACCGGCGACGCGGCGACGAAGCGACGGTACTCGACCGAGTCGGTGCGGTCGGACCGGCGGAACCCGAACAACGGGTGGTTGCTTCCCGCCGCCGCGAGGGTCAGGTCGGTCGGCGCGGCCCGCGCCACCACCGTCTGGACCTTCGCGCTCTCCCGGTTCACGGGGCTCGCGTCGTCACCGTCGCCGTGCCCGTCGAGCACGCCGAGCAGGCTCACGAGATGGCCGCCGGACGAGCCGCCCATCGCTCCGATGCGTGCCGCATCGATGCCGTACCCGGCCGCGTGGTGGCGCACGAAGCGCACCGCCCGCTGCGCGTCCTCGAGGTGGGCGGGATGCCGGAACCGCGGCGAGGCGCGGTGGTTGATGGCGAACACCGTGTAGCCGGCCGCGGCCAGCGGGACCGCGTAGATGTCCTCCTGCCCGGTCTCCTTCAGCGGCGTCGCGTCGAGGCCGAGCTCGCGGGTCCAGCCGCTGCCCGAGATGAACACGATGCCGTACCCGTTAGGCTGCTCCGGGTGGTAGACGTCCATCAGCAGCGCGAGCCCGGAGTACATGCCGAAGACCACGTTGCGCTCCACGCGCGTTTCGGCCCCGGCGAGCCCGCCTGCCAGGATCGTCGCGAGGACGCCGGCTCCAATCAGTCGTCTCATTGATCTGCTCCTTCCCGGTCGAGTTCCGGGAAAACAGGTCGTGTAGAAGCCTCGAACCCGGCTCAGGAACGCATCCGCCGTCGCGTCGGCGTGCGCTCCAATCGGAAGTCGGTGAGAATCCGCTTCCGCGGACCGCCCGCCTGGCGGTATCTGCGCCAACGAGCCCCGGCTTCGAAGGCCCATGGCTCAGAAATGCGCATCGACAAGTACGAATTACCGCGACATGAGATCATCATCTCACGTTCCCGGCCCTCTCGCTGGGTCGGGCTCGCCGGCTACGGCTCGGCGTTGGCCGGCGTGAACATGAAGAGCCGCTGTCCCCCCGCGTCGAAATGCCACTTGCCGGGTGTTCAGTCGCGCCGAGATGCCGCTCCGCAGCGGGGATCCGTCCGGACGGGAATTGCCAGGTATTCGGGAGCGGCTTCCAGACGAGCCCGTTCATGTGCCGCCCCGTAGCTTTCGCCGCCCTGCTTGACCGGCGGGCGAAGCGATGGCTCAGGGTGACGCCGCGGTCCGGCGAATCGCCGAGCCTCGGCGCCGTCGCCGGAAGGGCCGGGGAGTGGAGGGGCTTCCGGAGCGGAGTCAGTTCGACAGGTAGCAGTCCTCTTGGAGTCATTGGAACGGCTGTCCGTGGGTGTCATTACTGGCACGGCTGGTTGACATTTACGGCACAGTCCCCCAGACTGGTTTCGTTCTGGCGGCTTTCCCCAGGTCCTGCGCAAACCGTTTCGCGCCTTCCCTGACGCTTCCCGGACTCTCAGCGGTCGTTTGTCGTTGTTTCGGTTTGTCCCGGAAACCGCGCGTCAGGTGCGGGCGGGTTCGGGGTTCAGGATTGCGACTATGCGGAAGGGTCTGCCTGCGCGGTCTTCAGGCGTCGTGATGTCGGGCGCAGCGTATGGCAATGGACCGCTGCCGTGCCTGACGGCGTTCATCGTGGGCATGCGGGCTCTCGGAGTCGAGTGTGGCGTGGTCGTCCTTGCAGGGTGCGGCGTGGCGCCCCCGGTTGTCGATTCGTCGCCGGGATCTGCGCGCCCGCTCACAGCGGGCAATCCTCCGGCTGGCGCGGTGGCGGCGGCAAGATTGCCGGCGCCTTTTTTCGAATTGCCACTCGAGTCGCTTCTGACCCGCAAGCCGCCGTTCGCCGGCGGCGGGCGCAATCCGTTTCGCTTCGGCGGGCTGGCCGTCGGCGAGCGCGGCGCGAGCGCGATGGTGGCGCTTGCATCGGCGGTTGAGAGTCCCGGGATCCCAACAAGCAATATGAGCGGGGGCCGAACGACGAACACATGATAACCGACGAATACTCGTTTGAGAGGTACCAGGATTACAATTGGTTGGTTGTGGGTCACCATGATTCGGCTCCTCCTGCAACCTCATGAAATACCAGTACCGCTTAAGGTACGGCGATCCCAATTGGCAATGGACACCCTGCGAAGTCGCCAAGTGGAACGGTTTCACGGGCGACCATATAGGTGCAGGAACCGTTGAAATCAGAGAGGCACACATAAGAGAGCTGCGTGTGCGTATTGACGATATACGCTTGTATTTGGGCTTGACGGCGTACAATTGGACCGACGCCACTCTCGTGCCATGGGTGTCGCTCATCAAGGCGGTACATCTAACGGACTTACGTACCGCTCTGGATGAAGCATATGCGGCTGCTGGTAGCGCGGCTCCGTTGTATACCGATCCTGCGATTGCTCGGGGCGTAACGCCAATAAGAGCCGTGCATCTCGTAGAACTCCAGCGCGCGGTTTTGGCGTTGGAACAGTAAGGATGAGGGTTGCGGCTCGGCTGCGCCGCGATTTGCGGCCGGGCTCCTTCGGTGATGGGTGCCGGTATTGGATGAGCGGCCACAGGCCCGGCAGCCGCCCACCCGGCGGCGACTGAGGGGGCGCCGTGGCCGCTGAAGCCGACAGGAGGAACTTCGTTATGAAGACGATCGGGTTGATCGTCGCGCTCCTGCTGCCGCTGGCCGCGGCTGCCCAGGACACGGGCGAGGCGGTCCGAACGGACGACGAGCATCCCCGGCTCAGCGTCCGGATGTCCGGCGGATGGCGCGAGTTGCGGGGAGGCGACGTCAACGAGGGGATCGCGAAGACGACCCAACTGTGGGTGAGCAGTCTCTACGAGGGCTACATCCCACTGGAGAGCATTGAGGACGGCGTGCCCTCCGCGCGCGGAGGCCGGGACCTCGGCGCCGAGGTCGTCGTGCACGTCACCCCCAGGATCGGCATCGTGGGGGGCGCCGGGTGGATTGACGGCTCTAGCCGGGGGGAGATAGAGACGCCTCGGAGCACGGCGCTCTATCCGAGCCGCACGTTCACCTCGCTGCGGGTGAGCGCGATTCCGTTGCGATTTGGTGTCCAGTTCTCGCAACCAGTCGGCCATGCGGTCAGTCTCGTCGTCGACGGCGGCGCGGGAGTCTACCTCGCGCGTCTCCACTGGTCGAATTGGGCGGTGGTGGAGCTATTTCAGCGCACCACCGCCCTGGTGACCGATGTCCGCGGACGGGGCATCGGCCTCCATGGGGGAGTCTCGCTCGACATCGGTCTCTCCGAGCGGACGGGGCTGTTCTTCGGTGTTCAGGGCACGCGCGTTGACATCGGCCCCCTCGATGGGGCTCGCGAGGGCACGTACAGCTACCAGTCGACGACGAGGGACGAAGGAACGCTCAGGAACGTCGAGCTGTTTGGGTTTCCGGCGCTCGTCGTCGGAGACGGCACCCGGATGACGGACCGCTACGGGCCTCTCACGGCAGTCAAGGACGCGAGCCTTGGTCTCGGCGGGCTCCGAATGACGGGCGGGGTGCGGATCTCGCTCCCGTAACGATTGCAGCGCCGATCAATGGTCGGCTGACCGAGCCGCGCGCGGCTGTAGGGGTGGACTACACTGAACCGCTGGCCCGGTATCCGGTGTCGAGTCGGACGCAGAAAGGTGACGGGCTTTGGGGGCGGACGGTGCGTCCGGCAAACACGGCCTCGGCTGAGGCGACCCGGACGGCAGGGCCCCACAGTAGCCCGTGAAAAGGGTCGACAGATCGGAGTCGACCTGGTCGACGTAGTGTTGTAGACTTGGTGGTATGGCGACGGGTAAGAAGCCGCTGGCGCGACAACGGTCTCCGCTGTGGGTGACTACAGCGGAGCTTCCGACGGGCGCGCCGGGGTTCGACGCGCGCCGGGTTCGACGCCTTCGTGGAACGGCTGTGCGCGGTCTTCTACGCGATCATCCAGGCGGCCGGCTGCAACCTCGGGACTGCCGCTGCGGCGCCTGACCGGGGTCGGCACGCCCCAGAGCCTGCAAGGGGCGGGCTCTGTCGACCATTTGGGCCTAATCGGGCGTCTGATCGAGTTCTGGGAGCGTCTGACGCGGGTCTGGGCGGCCAAATGGGCACCGGCGGCGCTCGTTCGCTCAATTCGTTCATCGCCAAGCTGCGTGGCCCACGCAGCGAACAGACTTCTTCCACGGGCTGACAGGCGCGGTGTGGGCGCGTCCTCCGCGACCTGCCACCAGCAGCCGCGTCGTCGTGGCCGACGGCGGCGAGTCGACGGGGTTGCTCTCGGGTGAGCCGCTTCGTCGCCGCCTGACGCATTTCTCTGCAGATGCGGCAACCATGGGGGCCGAGGGGCGGTTGGACGCGCTCTGGCTTAATCCAAGCGCTCGGGGGGAAGGAAATGGTTCGGATCATTGCTCTCGTTCTCGTAGCAGCAACGCTGACGGCATCGCTCGCCGAGGCGCAGACTGTCTCGTACGACCGTCTGGCGTTCCGACTCAATGCGGGGGACCGCATCACGGTCACCAACAGCGCGGGTCAGGAGCTGCAGGGCCGGTTTGTTGATTTGTCTTCGTCCACGCTCTCCCTGCAGGCAGACGGACGCCGCCACGACCTGAACAGAAGCGACGTCTCCACCGTCCAAGTGCGGCACCGTGACTCTCTCAAGAACGGTGCTCTGTTGGGATTCATGTTGGGCGCGGTCGCCGGCGCGGGTCTCGTGGGTCGGTCAGCCGACGCCTACCCCGTCGTGAAGCTGTCAATTGCTTCCTTGTTCGGAGGCGCCGGCGCCGGAATCGGCGTCGGCGTGGACGCTCTGCACCAAGGCTCGAAGGTGGTATACCGCGCATCGCCCTCCAACCGGCGTCTCGCCGTTTCGCCTGTGCTGTCGCGCGAGCGCCACGGTCTCTCGGTGTCGTTCGGGTTCTGAGTTGAGGGGATCGGCGTCGCCTGCGACGACCTGCGCGGCCTCCGCGGCCGGTGCCAGGGGATTTCCACCGCTGCCGCCGGCGGGCCTCCGCTCCCGCGCCGCCGGTTCCGCGGACCGCCCGCCTGGCGGTAGCGACGCCAGCGAACCCCGGCCTCGAAGGCGACGCCGGTGTCGATCGGCGAGGGCTCTCCGCCGATCCCCCGCAGCACGTCGTCGAGCGCCGCGCGGTCGCCGAAGGCCGGTACCAGCTCGGAGTAGACGATGTCGCAGACCAGAATCGCTCCGTTGTCGTAGGCGCTCCGAAGCCACTGCGTCGACCGCGGGCCGTGTCGTTCATCGGGCAGGAACACGTCCAGCAGGACGTTCGTGTCGACGGCGGTGATCATCGTCCGCGAATAGCCTCGATGTAGTCGTCCGTGTTCCCGCCCCGGCCGAGAACGGCATAGACGCGGTCCACCGGATGCACGGTCGCGGTCCGCTTCTGAATCAGGAGACCCTGCTTCGTCGGAGTGATCTCCACCTCGACGTTGGGTGCATCCCGAAGCGATTCCTGAGCCGCTTCGGGATGGTGATCTGTCCTCGTTCGGAGATTCGCATCAATGAGTATGGATTACGGCGACGTGAAATCATACCTCATGTCGCGTCCCGGTCTTCCAGCCGTCGTCGGGCTGGCCGGCTATGGCTCCTCATCGGCCAGCGTGAACACGAAGAGCCCGTGGCCGCCCGCGTCGGGGCGGTGCTTGTCGGGCGTGAGCTGCCCCGAGATGCCGCTCCACAGCGAGGGGTCCGTCCCCACCGGAATCGCCAGGTACTGGCGCCCGTCGACGGCGTAGGTGACGGGGAACCCCGACACCGAGCTCGGCATCCGCGTCTGGAAGAGGATGTCGCCCGACCAAGCGTCGTGCACGTACAGGTTTCGGTCCCAGTCGCCGGCCACCACGAGGCCGCCCCCGGTGGTCAGCGCCGCGCTGTCGATGGCGGTGCGGGTGCGGTGTCGCCACAGCACGTCGCCGTCGACGTCGATCGCGACGAGCTCGCCGACCCCGTCGGGCCGGTCCGGGTGCATCAGGTGGGCGCGGCGCGACAGGCCCACGCCGCCCCCGCCCTCGACGAGCTCCGGTCCCGGACCGAAGGTGGTGCGCTCGCAGCTCACGAGCAGCGGCACGTAGAAGGCCCGCGTGTCGGGGTGGTAGGCCATCGACCGCCAGCTCTTGAAGCCGGCGATGCTCGGACAGAACTCGAGCTCCACCCCCTCCTCGGGGATCATGCCGGGGCGGTAGGTGATCTGGCCGGTCTCGGGATGGACGTCGAGAATGGTCTGGTAGCCGAGGTCGTGGGCGGCGAGGAACCGGCCCGTCGTGCGGTCGAGCTCCCAGAGAATCGCCAGCTTGCCCATCTTGAAGAGCGAGCGCCCCCCGTCGCGGTCGACGAGGAGGTTCTCGAACGTCTCGTCCATGTCGTGGGTCTCGCCCGGCAGGAGCTGGTTGTACCAGACGATGTTCCCGCTGGCGTGGTCGAGGGCGAGCACGCTGTTCGTGTACAGGGCGTCCCCCGAGTGCCCGCGCTGGAACCGCGCCCACGGCTTCGCCTGCGCCGTGGCCCAGTAGATGAGGCCGGTGGCGGGGTCGTAGCTGCCCGCCGTCCAGCTGTCGCCGCCGGTTCGGAACATCAGCGGCGTGTCGCCCCACGTGTCGCCCCCGGGCTCGCCGGGGCGCGCCACCGTCGACGTGCGCCACACCTCGTCGCCGGTCTGCGCGTCGCGTGCGGAGATGAAGCAGGGCATCTCCTTCGCCTCGTGGTACCACTCGCAGCCGTTGGTGCTCGCAATCACGTTCCCCCGGACGACGATGGGCCCCGCCGTGTAGCGGAACCCGAGCCGGTGGTCGGCGCCGGCGACGTTCCACACGACGTCGCCGGTGCGCGCGTCGAGGGCGACGATGCGCGCGTCGACCGTCGTCAGATAGACCTTGTCGTCGTAGATGGCGAGGTTGCGGGTGGTGACGATGCCGGTGAGGTCGTCGGTCTCGTGCTCGTGGCGGTAGCGCCAGCGCAGCTCGCCGGTGGCGGCGTCGAGGGCCTCGACGATGCCGGGGGGACTGGCGACGTAGAGCACGCCGTCGTAGACGAGCGGGTTCGGCTCGGGCCGGCCCTCGGACGACAGGGCCCACGACCACGCGAGGCGCAGCCGGTGCGCGTTGCCGGTGTCGATCTGGTCGAGCGGGCTGTACCCCCACCCGTCGAGCGTGCGCCGCCAGTTGATCCAGTCGGCGGGGTCCGGCTCGAGCAGCATCGCCTCGGTGACCGGCGTGAACGACGGCTCCTGCGCGTGCGCCGGCAGCGCGTGCGCGGCGAGGGCGAGGGTCAGCAGCAGCGATTGTGCTCCGATTCGCATCCGTACTCCTCTCGCTGGGGACAGTGTTCGATAGCCGGGTGATTCCCGTCACCGCCCTTTCAGTTCGCCCAGTCCGCGAACCCCTTGCCCTGCTCGGCGAGCCGCTTCAGCAGGGGCGCCGGCTCGAGCCACTCGCCGTGCTCGTCGTGGAGCCGGCTCATGGTGTCGTAGATGGTCTTGAGCCCCACTAGGTCGGCCCAGAACATCGGGCCGCCGCGGTAGCGGGGGAAGCCGTAGCCGTGCATCCAGATGACGTCGATGTCGCTCGCGCGCAGGGCGAGGCCCTCGTCGAGGATCTTCGCGCCCTCGTTGACGAGGGGGTAGAAGAGCCGCGGGACGATCTCGTCGTCGGAGACGGCGCGGCGGGCGATGCCGAGCTCGGCCGAGACGCCGGCGATGAGCTCGTCGATGACGGGGTCGGGGATCGGCGCGCGGCTGCCCGGCTCGTAGCGGTACCAGCCGGCGCCGGTCTTCTGCCCGTAGCGCCCCATCTCGCAGATGCGGTCGGCGATGGGCGAGTAGCGCAGGTGGGCGGGCCGGGTCGGCGCCTGCGCCTTGCGGACGCGCCAGCTCACGTCGAGGCCGGTGAGGTCGCCCATCTGGTACGGCCCCATCGGCATGCCGAAGTCGTGGACGACGCGGTCGATCTGCGGGGGCAGCGCGCCCTCCTCGAGGAGGAAGTCGGCTTGGCGGCGGTAGGCGTAGAGCATGCGGTTGCCGACGAAGCCGTCGCACACGCCGACGAGCACGCCGATCTTGCCGAGGGTCTTCGACAGCTTCATGACGGTGGCGATGGTCTCGCGCGAGGTCCGCGCGCCGCGCACGTTCTCCATCAGGCGCATGACGTTGGCGGGGCTGAAGAAGTGCGTGCCGATGACCTGCCCGGGCCGCGACGTCGCGGCGGCGATGGCGTCGACGTCGAGGGTCGACGTGTTGGTGGCGAGTATCGCGTCCGGCTTGCACACGCCCTCGAGGCGGCCGAAGACCTCCTTCTTCAGCGGCATCTCCTCGAACACCGCCTCGATCACGATGTCGGCAGCGCCGAGGTCGGCGTAGTCGAGGGTCGGGGTGATGCGCGCGAGCCGCGCGTCCATCTCCGCCTGCGAGAGCCGGCCTTTGGACACCGTGGCGGCGTAGTTCCTGTGGACGGTGGCGAGCCCGCGGTCGAGCGCGTCCTGCGACGACTCGAGCACCGTGACCGGCAGGCCCGCGTTGGCGAGGCTCATCGCGATGCCGCCCCCCATCGTGCCGCAGCCGACGACCGCGGCCGACGCGATGGGCCGCGCCGGGGTGTCCTTCGGCACGTCGGGAATCTTGGCGACCTCGCGCTCGGCGAAGAAGGCGTGGCGCTGCGCCGCCGACTGGTCCGATGCGCGGAGGCGCTGGAACACCACCCGCTCGTTCTTCAGCGCCTCGGGGTAGGGCAGGGTCAGCGCGGTCTCCACGCAGTCGACGCAGGCCCAGGGCGCGTCGAACCCCCGCGCGCGCTTCGCCATCTTCTTGCGGAACTCGTCGAAGATCTCCGGCCGCCCGCGCGCCGCCTCCAGGTGCTCTTCCAGCTGCGACGCGCGCCGCGGCGGCGCGCCGCTCGCGGCCAGCCCGCGCGCGCGCGCCACCGCCGCCGCCTCCAGGTCGCCCTCGACGCACTCGTCCGCGAACCCCAGCGCCACCGCCTTCTCGACGGGATGGAGCTTGCCCCCGACGATGACGTCGAGGGCCGCCTCGACCCCGATGAGCCGGGGCATGCGCTGAGTGCCGCCGGCCCCGGGCAGGATGCCGAGCGTCACCTCGGGCAGGCCGAGCCGGGTGCCGGGCGCGGCGAGCCGCAGGTGGCAGGCCAGGGCCAGCTCCATGCCGCCGCCCGCCGCGACGCCGTGGATGGCCGCGACCACCGGCTTCGGCGACGCCTCGATGTCGTCCAGTATCGCGGGCAGGTGCGCGGCCCCGGGGGGCGGCGGCGCGCTGAACTCGCGGATGTCGGCCCCCCCGCAGAACATCCGGCCCGCCCCGCAGACGACGATGGCGGCGACCGTGTCGTCGGCCAGCGCCTCTGCCATCCGCTCGCCGAGGGCGGCGCGCATGGCGAAGCTGAGGCCGTTGACGGGGGGGTTGTTCAGACGCAGCAGCGCGACGTCGCCGCGGCGTTCCAGCGCGATCGAACCGGGCATTTCTTGATCCTCCAGGCCGGCGGCCCGCCGCCGGCGGAACTTGCGGTTGGTCTGGTGTCCCTTCGTGACTATCACGGAGCACTCGGACCGCGAGCAGGCCCGTGACACGAACGAGAGACCCTTCGACTACCTCGCGAACCCAGGATTCGGGACGCCGGGCCGGGACGCTGAACGACGTTGCCTTGGCGCGTGACGAGAACCCCGTACCGCGACACGACTCGCTCTGCACGCTTCGACGGAGCCACGGTGTCTTCACGGTCCCGAACAGCCGGAGAATTCGTCAGTCCAGCCTGGCCAGCTCCGCCGGGCCGACGGGCTCGGCCGGGCCGTGGTAGATGGCGTTGAACAGCAGCTTGAAGGTGCCCCGGGTCTGGGTGCGGAAGGCGATCTGGCTGCCCATCGTCACGACCTTGCCCGCTCCGACGTCGAACGCCACGACGTTGGCGCGGTTCCGCAGCAGCTCGTCCCCGAGCAGCCAGCCGCTGGCCACCATGTCGGCCTCGTCGGGGTAGCGCGAGACCGTTTCGGCCGTGATGTCGAAGCTCGGGGTCAGCCGGTAGGCCTGGTCGAAGCGGAAGAAGACCGGCCAGCGCTCGGGCATGCCGAACGCGACGGGATGCCGCGGGTCGAACTCCTGCTTCAGCAGCGTCCCCGGCGAGTAGAAGAGCGAGGTCGGCTCGACGACCCGGTCGCGCAGGGCGCCGAGCAACTGGGCCGGGCTCTGGAACGCCTCGCGCAGGGCCTGTTGCGGGTCCTGGCCCTCCGGCGGCGCCGGGGACCGCGGGCCGCCGGTCGGCAGCACCGGCTCGATGGGCAGGTCGAGGAGGGCGCGGGCGGTACCGACGGCGCTGCCCAGGGCCACCAGGGTGCCGCCGTCCCTCACCCACTGCGCGAGCTTCCGCCACCCTGCGTTGCCGACCCCGAAGGCCCACCGCCACGACTCGTCGTGGCGGTCGGGGTCGAGGCCGGCCACGATGCGGCGGCGGGTGGTACCCGACGGCAGGACGATGACGTCGTAGCGGTCCGCGAGGTCGCCCTCGAAGTCGAGCGACGAGATCTCCACGTGTCCCAGCTCGTACTGCTCGAACAGCCAGCGCATCCAGCCGCCCGGCATGTTGTTGGCCGCCCGCCACAGCCCGACCCGGGTCGGGGACCGCAGCCGGAACCCGGGAACCGCGGCGTCGGCGTCGGCGCCGTGCACCCGGAGCCCCGTCTCGCTGGACACCGTCTCCAGGATCGAGGCGGCCACGGGCGACGGCGGTACGAGCCAGGCCCCGGGGGCGTGCTCGCGCCCCCCGCTCGCGAACCCCTCGGCCGCGCGGTACACGGGCACGCCGGCCCGCTGCAGCCGGGCCGCGGCGAGGAACCCGCCGTTCGACCCCGGCCCGACCACGTAGGCCCAGTCGGGCGCCGCCGGCATCGGCGGGGCGTCGGGCCGAATGTCCTCCCAGCGGTACAGGTCGGCCCTGATCGGCTCGTCGATCCGCTCGACGTCCACGCCCATCAGCAGCCCCAGGGTCTGCGCGGTCACGTCGTAGGGGGGAATGGGGGGGCCGCCGGGGTAGTAGCGCAGGTCGGGGTAGACCTGCCGCTCCAGCATCGTCTTGGCGAACGCGCCGGCCGGCTGGGCGAGCTGGATCACCCACGAGCCGGCCGGATAGCGCCGCCCGCCCGCCGTGAACCGCGAGCGGGCGCGATGAATCTCCACCTCCCCGGTGTGCAGCAGCTCGAGCAGCTCCCACGTCGCGTAGGGGTCCCGCTGATCGGCGGAGACCACGAACGCCCAGGGCGCCTCGTCGCGGCTCGTCCAGTCGCGGTGCACCCGGTAGTAGTTCTCCATCCAGTCGACGCGGTTCCTCGCCACCTCGGTGAGCCCCGCCCAGGCCGCGGTGAGCCCGTAGTCGACGATGTCGCCGAGCCGCCACACGCCGCGGTCGTAGGGCACGGGGAAGTTGATGCGGGCCTCCTGGGGGCCGAGGGGCACGTCCGATCCGGCCGGGTTCACGTAGGGGTCGGCGAGCCGGGCGCTCGCGATCTCGGTGAGGATGCGCGGCTGGCCATGGTAGAGCATGTACTGCCGCGCCGGCGCCCACAGGTCGTACTGCTGGCCGTAGACCACCCCGGTCTTGTTCTCGGCCGCGAGGGCGGCGGCCATCGCCATCCCGATGCGGGCCTGGCCCTGCAGCAGGAGAGGGTGGATGTTGGGGTCGTGGGGGTCCTGGAACGGGGGTACGAACATGCGCGCCCCGTTGGGCCCCATCTGGTGCATGTCGTGGGTGACCTGCGGCTTCAGCTCCCGGTGGATGTCGAGGGCCAGCCGGGTCTCCTTCTGGGTGAACATGAACCAGTCGCGGTTGTCGTCGTGGCCGGTGTAGTGGTGGTACAGGTCGGGATAGGTGCGGTCGTAGCCGGTGCCGCGGGTGTCGTACCAGTGGTCGGTGACGAGGTGCTGGCCGTCCGGGTTCTGCGACGGCACCATCAGCAGCACCACGTTGTCGAGGATCTCGGCGATCTCCGGGGACTGCTCGGTGGCCAGGCGGTGAGCTATCTCGATCAGGGTCTGGGTGGTGCCCACCTCGGTCGCATGGATCGTCGCGTAGAGGAAGTAGAACGGGACGCCCTCGCGGGCCAGGGCCGCCGCCTCGGCCTCGGACAGGCCGCGCGGGTCGTTCAGCCGGTGGTTGATCTCGACGAGGCGGTCGAGGCGCGCGAGGTTGCGCGGGGCGCTGATGGTGGCCATCACGTAGGGATGGCCGAGGGTGGTCGTGCCCCGCTGCTCGTAGGTCATCCGATCCGAGCGTGCCGCGAGGAGCTGCAGGTACTCGAGAATCCGGGGGTACCGCGCGAGCTCGCCGTCGGTGCCGATCTCGAAGCCGAAGTAGTCGGTCGGATGCGGGATGTCCGGGGCCTGCGCCGGGGCAGGGGCGGTCGACGCGACCGACAGCACGACGATCCAGACGGCGTTTCTGATGTATCGCATGGCGTTGCCTGGGGTCCCGTCGCGGGGACCGCGCGCCCGTCCCGGCGGGCCGCTCGCAGCCCGCTTGCCCGAAGCGCCGGAACGGGCCATCTCGAAACCGGCAGATTAACACGATCCACGGGCCTTCTCCGGGCGCGATGGGCGGTGCGGTCGCCGCCCCGGGCGTGATGCCGGTCCTTGACACCGCTCGGGGCCGCCATCGACACTCGAAGGAGGGGCGAACGCGTGGTTCCGGCTGGACACCCCGGCTCGCGCATCCACGCGGCGGAACGGAGCCGGGATGCAGCAACCTGCGGGCGGCGCCAACTGGCCAGGGCCCTCCGCGCCAACCGCACGGCGGCAGCGCCGGTGCGCACGGCGGGTCGGGAACCATCCGGAAAGGGCCCCAGGGGCTCCACGCCCCGAACCTGTCCGGCCGTCGAGGTCGTCGGCGACAAGGGCGACGCCCCCATCGGCCCCTTCGCCGCCAGGGAGACGGAGAGTGCGGAGGCGGATGACGCGGGTCCGGATGTTCCGGCCGGCGCGCATCGCCCTGCTGACCGGGGTTGCGTTCCTGGCGGCGCTGGCCGGCGACGCCGCCGCGCAGGACGACGCCGCGTCGGACCGGGCGGCGCTCGAAGCGCTGTACGACGCAACGGGGGGCCAGGGCTGGACGAACCGCACCAACTGGAAGACGGCGGCGCGGCTGGGCGACTGGCACGGCGTGACGACGGGCGCCGACGGCCGGGTCACGGGACTGGAGCTCCAGAGGAACGGGCTGACCGGCCCCCTCCCGCCCGTTCTGGGAAGCCTTACGCGCCTCGAGTCGCTGGACCTCGGCCGGAACACCTTGAACGGCCCGATCCCGGGCGCGTTGGGAGACCTGGTCGACCTCGAGCTGCTGATCCTCTCCCGGAACGACTTCACCGGCCCGGTGCCGCCCGCTCTGGGAAGCCTGGTGAACCTCGAGCTGATCTCCCTCGGCTCGAACGCGTTGACCGGTCAGATCCCGGACGCCCTGGCGGGCCTGGCGAAGCTGAAGGAGCTGTACCTCTACGACAACCACCTGACCGGCGCGGTCCCGGCGTGGGTGGGGGGCCTGACCGGGCTCGAGACGCTGGTGCTGGCCTTCAACCCCTTGACGGGGACGCTGCCCCGCAGCCTGATCCGGCTGTCGGGGCTCGCGGACCTGGACATCAGCCGGACGGAGGTATGCGCGCCGGGCGACGACGAGTTTCGGTCGTGGCTGGCGGGGATCGACGACTTCACGGGATCCACCTGTAACGGCTCGCCCGAGGCCGTCGGCACCCTCCCGGCGCAGGCGCTGACCGAGTCGGGTCCGGCCGTGGGCGTGTCCATGGATGCCTGGTTCAGCGACCCCGACGACGATGCGCTGACCTACGCCGCCGCGTCCAGTCGACCGGCCGCGGTCGCGGTCCTCGTGTCCGGCGACGTCGTGTGGCTCGTGCCGGGGACCGCGGGGACGGCGACGGTGACGGTGACCGCGCACGACCCGGACGGCTTGAGCGCCACCCAGACGGTGGTGGTGACGACCGCCGCGTCCGGCGGCCTGCAGGATGACCGCGAGGTGCTGCAGGCGCTCTACGACGCGACCGGCGGGGAGGGCTGGACGGACGGCACGAGCTGGAAGACGTCGGCGCCTCTGGGCGAATGGCACGGCGTGACGACCGACGGCGCCGGGCGGGTCACGAAGCTGGCCCTGCCGGACAATGGCCTCGTCGGCTCGCTGCCGCTCGCGCTGGGGAACCTCCCGAGGCTCGAAGAGCTGGTCCTCGGCCGCAACGACCTGACCGGCCCCATCCCGGACGCGTTGGGGAACCTGGAGCGCCTCGAGGTGCTGGACCTCGCGCAGAACGACCTGTCCGGCCCGATTCCGGACGCGCTGGCGCGCCTGTCGAGCCTCCACGGGCTCAACCTGTCCCGGAACGACCTGAGCGGTCCCGTCCCGGCGTGGCTGGGGAGTCGGCTCGGGTTGCGGTGGGTGTACCTCCTCGGGAACGACCTGAGCGGCCCGATCCCGGACCAGCTGCGACACCTGGTGAACCTCGAGGGCCTGGGTCTCTCCTGGAACGATCTGGACGGCGGTCCCGTCCCCACGTGGTTGGGGAACCTGACCCGGCTCCGGTGGCTGTACCTCTCCGGGATCGGGCTGACCGGTCCCATCCCCCCCGAGCTGGGCGGGCTGGTGGGTCTCACGCAGCTGTACCTTGGCTGGAACGAGCTGACCGGCCCGGTCCCGGCGTGGCTGGGGGGTCTGGGCCAGCTCGAGGAGCTTTCCCTCGCGGGCACCGCCCTGACCGGCCCCGTCCCGGCCGAGCTGGGAACACGGGAGAACCTCTCGACGCTGGATCTGTCCTACGCCTGGGGGCTGTCGGGACCGCTCCCGAGCGCGCTGCGGGGGGCCGAGGACGCGCGCCTGAACATCTTCCTCAGCCAGGTGTGCGCGCCAGCCGAATGGCTGGACTGGCTGGAGACGATCGAGTTCCGCGGGCGGGTGTGCGACACGGGCGCGAACGCGACAATCGACGTGGCCGTGGTCTACACCCCGGCCGCGCGCGAGGCGGCGGGCGGCGCGGCCGGCATCGGGGCGGTGGTCGACCTGATGATCGCCGAGACCAACCAGGCCTGGGAGGCGAGCGGGGTCGGCCACCGCCTCGCGCTCGTGGAACGGTCCGAGGTGGCGTACACGGAGAGCGGCGAGGGTCGCGTCGATCTCGTCCGCCTGGCGAACCCGTCGGACGGCCACCTGGACGAGGTGCACGCCCTCCGCGACCGTGTCGGGGCCGACCTCGTGCATCTGATCGTCGGCGGCGAGCTCGGCCGCCTCGGCGAGCTCGCCATTTGCGGCATAGCCAACCTCGCCAGCGCCTTCGGCGTGACCCGCCACGATTGCGGAGGGCGGGTCTTCGCGCACGAGCTGGGGCACAACCTGGGGCTCCGGCACGACCGCTATCAGGATCGGGACGCCGGGGTCGGCCTGCGGTCGATGCCGGCGTACGGCTACGTGAACCAGCGTGCGTTCGCGGCGGGCGCCCGCCGGTCCCACCGCTGGCGCACGATCATGTCCTACAACACGCAGTGCACCGACACCCACGCGATCTGCGGGCGGCTGCTCCGTTTCTCGAATCCGCGCCAGCGTTACGGCGGCGACGCGCTGGGCGTCGCCTACGACCCCGGCGCGTCGGGCGTGACCGGCTCCGCCGACGCGGCGGCGGTCCTGGAGGCCACGGGTCCGGCGGTGGCGCGGTGGCGGGGTCGCCCCGACGACGCCAACCGGCCGCCGGCCGCGGCGGGCGTCCTGCCGGATTGGGACCTGATGCGGCACGACAGGCTGGACCTGGACCTGTCGCCGGCGTTCGTCGACCCCGACGGCGACCCGCTGAGCTACGCGGTGTCGTCGTCGGCGCCGGAGGTGGCGACGGTGCTCGCGGCGGGCGCCCGCCTGACGCTGACGGCGGTGGGCACCGGCGCGGCGACCATCCGGGTGACCGCGGCCGACCCCGGCGGCCTGAGCGTCACGCAGTCCTTCGCGGTGACGGTGACCATCGGCGCGAACCTGCCGCCGGTGGCGGTGGGCGTCCTCCCGGACCGGACGCTGCAGGTGGGCACCACGCTGGACCTGGACCTGTCGGCGGCGTTCCGCGACCCCGACCAGAACCCGCTGACCTTCGCGGCGTCGTCGTCGGCGCCGGGCGTGGTGGCGGTGCGCGCCGCGGGGGCTCGCGTGACCCTGGTCGCGGCGGCCCTCGGCACGGCCGCGATCGGGGTGACCGCGACCGACCCCGGCGGCCTGAGCGCCTCGCAGTCGTTCACGGTGACGGTGTCGCGGACGGCGCCGTTCACCGACGACCCGCTGCGGCCCGGGGTGACGCCGGTCCGGGCCGTCCACTTCACGGAGCTGCGGACGCGAATCGACGTCCTGCGGCGGGCGGCGGGGCTGGCGCCGTTCGCCTGGACGGATCCGGTCCTGACGGCGGGGGTGACGCCGGTCCGGCTCGCGCACCTGCTGGACTTGCGGGAGGCGCTGGCCGAGGCCTACATGGCGGCGGGGCGGGCGGCGCCGCGCTGGACGGACGCGTCGCTGGCGGCGGGGACGACCCCGATCCGGGCCGTGCACCTGACGGAGCTGCGGGCGGCGGTGATGGCGCTGGAGTGAGGGGCCGCGCGGCGAGGATGCACGAACGACCCCTGCGAAGGCGCAGGCCTCGGCGCAAGTCGACCCCGGGCGCCCGGAGCGTGCCGTCCTTCGTGTCGGCTATCCGATCGCGGGCCGGGCGGCGCGGGGCCCTGGTCCGACGGTCTCGAGCGCGGTCGGGGGGCTGGCGGGAGGGTTCATGGCGCTCGGGACGACTGACGGGGACTCGATCACCCCCTGGAGGCCAACGTATCACCACTGGCTGGTATGCTCACAGGGACGGGGGGCAGCATGCACGGAGACAGGCGCATCCGGACTTCGTTCGCCGCGTGGCGGGTCGCCGCCGCGCTCGGGCTCATCCTGACGGCGGGCGCCGGCGCGCCGGCCCAGTCGCCGTCGGCGGACCGGGCCGAACGGCACCGGGTGCCGGCCGACTTCATGAGCTATCAGGGCGCCGCGTGGCTCGAGCGCGCGGAGCGGGTCGACGAGGAGCGGCCCGACCTCGTGCTCGACGCCATGGGGCTCGAGCCGGGCGACGTGGTGGCCGACGTCGGCTGCGGGTCGGGCTACTACGCCCGCCGCGTCGCCGGCCGGGTCGCGCCGGGGGGCCGCGTCTACTGCGTCGACATCCAGCCCGAGATGCTCGACATCATGCGCGACCTCGCCGACCGCGACGGGGTGACGGGCATCGTCCCGGTGCTGAGCGAGCCCGACGACCTGAAGTTGCCGGCCGGGGCGCTGGACTGGATCGTGCTGGCCGACGTCTACCACGAGATGTCCGACCCCGAGGCGATGCTCGCGGGCATGCGCGCGGCCCTCGCCCCCGGCGGCCGCGTCGCCCTGCTCGAGTACCGCATGGAGGACGGCACCGGCGACAACCTCAAGTCGGACCACGCGATGTCGGTCCGGCAGGTCCTCGCCGAGTGGCTGCCGGCGGGCTTCGCCCTCGTCGACCTGCACGAGTTCCTGCCCGGCCAGCATCTCTTCATCCTCAAGGCGGCGGGCGACGACACCGTCGCGGGCGGCCCCATCCGGAACCTCGACCTGGCGGCGGCGATGGAGGAGAGCCTCGTCGAGGCCGAGGCGCGGGGGGCGGGGGAGACCGGCGTCACCGTCCGCATCCGGAACCTTTCCGGCGAGCGGCTCGTGGTGACGATGCCGGTCGGGGTGTCGTTCCGGGCGGCGGACGGGCGGCGCGACATGGTCTCGCGGCGCGACGCCGCCATCCGGCTGCTCGACGACGAGTGGCGCGACTGGGCGGTGCGCTCGGTGGGGCGCCAGCCCGACCGCGAGCCGGCGGGGCCCGGCGACGGCCTCGGCATCGAGGCGCCCGAGACCCTCGGCGTTCTCGGGGAGTTGGTGTACGCGATGCAGGTGGGCACCTACCGGGTGTCCAATTCGCCGCTGCTCTACATCCCCCGCACCCACGGCATCGAGCAGGCGGCGGTGTGGATTGCCGACGCCGACCCCCGCTACGACGACATCGCCGCCGCCCTGCGGGACGAGCGCATGCCCACGCAGTACGCGGTGGCGTTCGCGCTCGTCTACTGCGACCTCGCGGGCATCGACGTCCGGTCACGGCGCATCTGGGAGGACCGCGAGCGCGTCTTCGGCCCGCTCCGCGACCAGGGGCTGAACGTCTGGTACCAGATCAAGACGCGCTGACGTTCGGGCGTGACGTACTCGCCATGCTCGGCGGCCTGTCTCACCGCGTAGTCGTGGCTCGGCGTGAACCGGGTCGATGCCGGCATCGGTCAGCGCGCTAGCGATGGCATGTGCGTCGAACCCTGGCGCTCGAGAGGCAAGGGCAGGATATCAGCCGGTCGCGGAATCACTCCGTCAGCGCGCGGTGAGGGTCTCCGAACGCACCGTCAGGTCCTCGACGCGGTCGCGGTCCACGGCGACGCCGAGGCCGGGGCGGTCGCGCGGCACCGTCACCATGCCCGCCGCGTCCATCGTCCACTCGGGGGTCACGATGTCCGACCGCCAGTAGCGGGCGCTGGGGCTGAGGTCGGCGGGCAGCACGAAGTTGGGCAGCGAGGCGAGGGCCACGTTGCAGGCGCGGCCCACGCCGCTCTCGAGCATGCCGCCGCACCACACGGGGACGCCGGCGGCGGCGCACCGGTCGTGGATGGCGCGGGCCGCGGCGAACCCGCCGACGCGGCCCGGCTTGATGTTGACGATGCGGCCGCTGCCGAGCTCGAGCATGTCGTCGACCCGGTCGAGGCTCGTGATCGACTCGTCCAGGCACACCGGGGTCGTCAGCCGCCGCTGCAGGGCGGCGTGGCGCACGAGGTCTTCCCGCCCCAGGGGCTGCTCGATCATCATCAGCCCGAAGCGGTCGAAGCCGGCGAGGTGGTCGAAGTCGGCCGTGGTGTAGGCGCTGTTGGCGTCGGCCATCAGCGGCGCCCCGTCGCCCACCGCCTCGCGCACCGCGGCGAGGTACGCGACGTCGGCGCCCGGCTGCACCTTGATCTTCGCCTTCCTGTAGCCCTGGGCGAGGGCGCCGCGCACGACGTCGACCAGCCGCTCGGGGCGGTCCTGGATGCCGATGGAGATGCCCGTCGCGATCTGCGGACGGGTGCCCCCGAGAAGGGCGGCGAGGCTCCACTGCGCGCGTTCGGCCGCGAGGACCCACACCCCCATCTCGACCGCCGCCCTCGCCATGTAGTGGCCGCGCACCGCCGCCTCCAGCCTCGGATGCACCGCGTCGGGCCCTGCGAACGGCTCGGCGAGGGCCAGCGGGCCGAGCCACTCGCGGATGGCCAGCCACGCGGTGTCGATGGTCTCGGACGAGAAGTACGGCCACTCGCCGGCCACGCATTCCGACCACGCGGTGAACCCGTCGGCGTCGCGGGTCTCGAGCAGCAGGATGCGCCGGAGATCGGCGGTGCCCGACGAGATGCGGAACGGCTCGACGAGGCCCATCCGGATCTCGCGCAGGGTGACGGATTGCAGTCGGATTCTCTCCCCCCTCGGCACGGCGGCACTCATCGGTTCAACCGAGCCCGCCCATCGTCGCCTGCGGCTCCGCCGGGCGTCCAGCCGACCCTGCAGGAGTCCGCGACGTTCCAGGGCGCGGACTCCCGGACTGCTTCGTCATCGTTCAAATGATATCGTGTGCGCATGGAGAGGGTCTTGCATCGACCCCACCCATGCAGGCCATGATGGACACGCACGCCGTCGCCCGCTCGCTGACCGACGCCGACTTCACGCCAACCCAGGTTGACGTTCTCGTGAATGCGCTCCGGCAGGCGGCCGAGCAGGGCGACCCTGTCACCTCGGATCAGTTCAAGGCCGGCCTCGCCGAGCTGCGCGCCGAGATGGCGGCCCTCGACACCCGGCTCTCGACGCAGATCGCCGAGGTGCGCGCCGAGCTGCGCACCGAGGTTGCGAACCTCGAGACCCGGCTCGTCCGGTGGATGGTCGGCACCGTCATCGCGACCGCCGGCGTGACGGTCGGGATCCTCCGCCTGTTCGGATAGGGGCGGGCGGGCGGATGCTCACGCCGGCGCCGCCGTGTTCACGAGATAGAACCACCGTCCGGTCGCGGCGTCGCGGTGCAGGCCGGCGACCCGGACCTGCGCATCGCCGAAGTATGCCGTGAAGGCCCGGCGCAGGTGCTGCTGCCAGCGGCGGGCCGCCTCGGGGGCGGCCGCCTTCAGGTGCTCGACGTCGCCCGGCAGCTCCACCCGCACCCACGGCCCACGGGGCGGCGGCCCCGGCTCGGCGCCGGCCGCGGCCACGGTGGCGATGGGCGCCTCCCGCGCCTCGGCCGGCGCCTCGGGCGGGTCGCCGTCGAGGATGCGCTCGACCGCGGGGTCGCGCAGCCGCCACTCGACGATCAGGCGGTCGGTGTCGAGCCCCCGGTGCAGCACGCTGGCGGTGTCGCCGTACATGTCCCGCACGTACTCCACCGGCTCGGCCCCCAGGGCCACGAGGTTGAGGTGGGCGTTGCGCGACATCAGCGGGTCGAACGACCAGTAGACGTGCTCCACGCCGGCCGCGAGCAGCTGCCGGCGCTGATGCAGCTTCAGCCGCCGCCCCAGGCCCAGCCGGCGGGCCTCGGGCCGCACCGCGAGCATGTCCGACCAGTGCGCGGGGACGCCGTCGCGCACCCCGCTGATGCCGAACACGAACCCCACCAGCCGCCCGTCGGGCGCGAACGCGCCGGCCGCGACGCCGCCCACCCGCTGGCACACCTGCAGGATGGTGGCGGGCACCACGTCCGCGAAGTCGCGGCCCCAGATGTCCCGCTGCAGCCGGACGCCGGCCTCGCAGTCGTCGCGGCTGCGCAGGGGGCGGATGATGACGTCGTCGCCTGACACGCGCGTTAGGATACCGGAGAAGCGATTCTCCGGCCGCGGGCGCCCCCGGCGTTCCGGGACCGGCGGCGCCGCCGGTGGAACGTGGGCCGCCGTCGGGGGCCCAGCGGCGGCGAGCCGGACGCCGCCGGCGGCCGGGCAGGTTCCGTGCGATTCCGTTGTTCGTGTGCCCGGGGGCGACCGGCGCCGCCGGAGACAGGTGACCTCGATGCGAAGCCGAATCCTCGCCCGGCCCCCGCTGCCCCGCGGCGCCGCCGGCCGCCCGTCCGACCCTGCAGGGAGTCGGCCACTGCTTGCGTGCGGCGACGCCGTTCCCCGGCGTGCGCTCCTCGGCCTGCTCGCCGTGATGGTCGCGGCCTCGTCCGGGTTCTCCCAGGAAGCGGGCGATGCCCGCCCCAACATCGTGCTCGTCATGACCGACGATCAGGGCTGGGCCCAGGTCGGCTTCCACGGCGACCCGGTGCTGCGGACGCCGCACCTCGACCGCCTCGCCGGCGAGAGCGTGGAGATGACCCGGTTCTACGTCTCGCCGGTCTGCGCGCCCACGCGCGCCGCTCTCATGACGGGGCGCTACAACTACCGCACCGGCGTCGTCGACACCTACATCGGACGCGCCTTGATGGAGCCCGGCGAGGTCACGGTTGCGGAGATGCTGCGCGATGCGGGCTACCGCACCGGCATCTTCGGCAAGTGGCACCTCGGCGACAACTATCCTCTCCGCGGCGCCGACCAGGGGTTCCAGGAATCGGTGGTGCACCGCGGCGGGGGCATCGGGCAGCCCTCCGATCCGCCCGGCTCGGACTACTTCGACCCCATCCTCTTCCACAACGGCGAGCAGAGGCAGTACCCCGGCTACGTCACCGACGTGTTCTTCGACGAGGCGATCCGCTGGATCGGCGACGGCGGCGGCGCACCGTTCTTCGCCTACGTGCCGACCAACGCGCCGCACTCGCCGTACCTCGTGCCCGACGCCTACCGCGAGGCGTACGCCGTAAAGGGGCTCTCCGACCGGGACGCGCGCATCTACGGCATGATCGCGAACATCGACGACAACGTGGGCCGGTTGCTCGCGCACCTCGAGACGCACGGTCTGGCCCGTGACACTCTCGTCGTCTTCATGACCGACAACGGGCCGACGACGCGCCTGTATCACGCCGGCCTGCGGGCGCGGAAGGGCAGCGTCTACGAGAACGGCATCCGCGTGCCCTTCATCGTCCGCTGGCCCGCGCGGCTCGCGCCGCGCACCGTCGACACCGTGGGTGCCCACATCGACCTCGCGCCGACCCTGGTCGCGGCGGCGGGGGTCTCTCCGCCGTCCGTCCTCGCGTTCGACGGGCTGAGCCTCCTGCCGTTGTGGGAAGGCGCCGCGGTGTCCTGGCCGGAGCGGAACTACGTCGTGCAGTCCCATCGCGGCAACGCGCCCGCGCGGTACCGCGCCTTCGCGGTCATCGGCCCGCGCTACAAGCTGGTGCAGGCGCAGAGCTTCGGCTAGCCCGCCCCGCCCGGCGCACCGTTCGAGCTCTACGATCTGCTGGACGACCCCGGCGAGACGGCCGACCTCGCCGCCGGGCGCCCGGACGTCGTCGAGCGATTGACCGCCGCCTACGACCGCTGGTTCGAGGACGTTTCGGCCACCCGCGGCTACCATCCCGTGCGGTTCGCGATCGGCAGCGACCGGCAGCCGCGCGTGACCCTCACCCGCCAGGACTGGCGCATGGTCTCGACCCCCGACGGCTGGGGCCGCGACCAGCCCGTGCTCGGGGTCTGGGAGGTCGACTCGCAGTCGGAGGGGCCGTACGACGTCACCGTCACCTTCGCGGCTGCGGCCGAGGCCGACGGCGCCGCCCGCATCGCGTTCCGCGGCTTCGAGCGGTCGGTGCCGGTCGCGGCGGGCGCCGGACAGGTCCGATTCGAGGACGTCCGGCTGGAAACGGGGCCCGGCACGTTCGAGGCCGGCCTCGCGACGGCCGGCGGGGAGCCGCGCGGCGCGTGGCACGTCGAGGTGGTGCGCCGATAGCCGCCCGTCGATTGGGAACGGCAGGGGCGAGTACGCGTCCTTGCGACAGGGGATGCCCCCCAGCGTGACGATGAGCGCCGGTGCATCGACGGGCGGGGGCGGCCGATAACCCCGGGAGAGCACCATGGCCGGCGGAACCCCGACATTGCGCGAGAAGCTGCCGGAGATCGCGATCGAGGCGGCGATGGTGGTGTTCGCGGTCCTTGCTGCGTTCGGCGTCGAGGAGTGGCGGGAGCAGCGGCGGCTTCGCGAGTTCGCGGCCGTCGCCCGGAGCGCGGTGGAGACGGAGATTGCCGAGAACCTGGAGCAGTTCCGGGCCGCGGCGCCCGCGCTGACCGAGTTGATGGAGCTGCTGGATCGGGTGTTGCGAGCGGCGGACGAAGACCGTTCTGTGCCTTTTGAGCTGCGCATTCGGCTGCCCGCGATGTCCATGGCGGCGTGGCGAGCTGCGCAGGGGAGCCCGGGCGCACCTTACTTCGAGCACGAGTGGGTGATTCGGGTCTCCAGGGTCTACGAAGGGTACGAAGATTACGCCCCGCTTCGGCGGCTGGTGATCGAGGACTACACCCGGATCTTTGCGCACCAACGGGCGTTTCCGGAGATGGAGCCGGCGGATTGGATAGAGCTGCTCGAACCGCTGGGCGGCCGTTTGTTCATGCTGGAAGAGGCGCACCGCGGCATACAAAGCGGCCTGGAGAGCCTGCTGGAATGAGACGGCCGCGACTGACGGGGAGAATCGGCGGGGCCCGAGGGGGCCGGGGAGCCGGCCGCAGGCCGCGGCGGCGGTCGTGGGCGGCGCGCCTGCGAAGGGCATGCCTCGCCCTCGTCCTCCTCGTCCTCGTCGCCCCGCTGCTCGTCGTGGCGATTCTCCGCTGGGTGCCGCCGCCGACCACCGCGTTCATGATTCGCAGCGCTCAGGCGCGCGCGGACGCGCCCGTATGGGCCGAGGCCGGTTACCGCTGGACCGCCTGGGAGGACATCGCCCCCCACGCGGCCCTCGCCGTGATCGCCTCCGAGGACCAGCGCTTCCCCCGCCACCGCGGCTTCGACGTCGACGCCATCCGCCTCGCCCTCGAGGAGGCCCGGCAGGGCGAGCGCCTGCGCGGCGCCAGCACCATCTCGCAGCAGACGGCCAAGAACCTCTTCCTGTGGCCCGGCCGCAGCTTCGTCCGCAAGGGGCTGGAGGCTTGGCTCACCGTGCTCGTCGAGCTCTGCTGGAGCAAGCAGCGCATCCTCGAGGTCTACCTGAACGTGGCCGAGTTCGGCGACGGCCTCTTCGGCATCACCGCCGCGAGCGAGCGGTTCTTCGGCAAGCGCCCCGCCGACCTCGGCCCCGACGAGGCGGCGCGCCTCGCCGCGGTCCTCCCGAACCCCGCTTGGCTGCACGCCGACGATCCGTCCCCCTACGTCCGCGCCCGAGAATCGTGGATCCGCGAGCAGATGGACGCGCTCGGCGGCGTCGCGCTCGTCGAGTCGCTCGCCGCGCGGTGACCGGGTTCGAAACCGGAGATGTCCTCACCTCCGCCTGGAGGACTTCCGTCGCGGGACGCGGTTGACGGACGTGACGCTTACGGATATACACATGTATCTACCTCGGCGCGGCTCGCCGAGTCGAGAACGAGAGGCACATGGAGACGCGCATTGGGAAGTGGGGCAACAGTCTGGCCCTGAGGATTCCGCAGTCCGTCGCGGCCCGGGTGGGCATCACGTTGAACGCGGAGGTCGAGCTCACGCCGCGGGGCGAGCAGCTCGTCGTGTCGTTGCTGCGGCGGCCGGCTACGGAGCTGGAAGAGCTGCTGGCCGGCGTGACCGAGGACAATCTCCACGGCGAGGTCGAGACCGGTCCCTCGGTGGGCGGCGAGGCATGGTGACGTCGCCCCCGCGCGTTCCCGAGCAGGGGGACGCGGTCTGGATCGACTTCGACCCGCAGGCCGGAAGGGAGCAGGCGGCGCGTCGTCCCGCCGTCGTGCTGTCGCCGGGTGCGTACAACGGCAAGGTCGGCCTCGCACTGCTCTGTCCGGTCACCAGCCGGGTCAAGGGATACCCGTTCGAGGTCGGCATACCGGACGGACTGCCCGTCGCCGGCGTCATCCTCGCGGACCAGGTGAAGATCCTGGACTGGCGCAGACGCAACGCGGCACTGATCGCGGCGCTGCCGACCGGAACGATCGCCGCGGTTCTGCGCAAGGTCAACGCACTGCTGATGCCGGAGAGACCGTGACGACATTCGACATGACGACCACGGACGGATTGCGGGACGCGTGCCGCGAAGCGGGGCTCCGGCTCGACCACGAAGCGGAGACCATCGCCAGGCACGCTGCGTTTCTGCAGAGCGTGCGTGACGCTTCGGAGGAGGAGCGAGAGAGCGAGCGTTTTCTGCGTCTCATCTGGGAGGAGAATCCACTCGCGGATCTGGGGATGGGCGAGTACGACGTGAGCGCGGCGCTGGCCGATCAGGGCTTCCGCCGGTGGTTTGTCGAACGGACCCGCGGTCCCTTGCCGGAGGCGTCGAAGGAGAGAACTGTCTGGCTGGAGAAAGCCCTGAACGAGACGATGGACCGCGTGCATCCGTACGTGCCGGCGATGCAGGGCGGCCGCCGGGATCGGCCGAAATGGAAGACTCAGCGCGCGTTCGCCGCACTGTTTCCGAATGACATCATTCCCTACTACCACCATTCGCTCTACCTGCTCGTCGCTTACGGCATGGGAAAAAGGGGCATGAGTGACCGCCATGTACAGGCGAGCCGGTGGATTCTCGACAGAATGGCCGCAGCCATCGGTCCGGTGGATTCTCTCGACTGCAGCGCTGTAGCACGGCGCGCGCGGTTGCCACGCGTTCTTTACACCATCTACGAGGAACACACGAAGGCGCGCGCAGGCCCGGCCGATCCGCCAGACCCGGCAGCGGTGCGGCATGAGCCTCCGACGATCGATCCGATGGCCGGACCGGCCAGGCCTGCCCTTGGCAAGATCAGGGCGCACTTCAACTCCATCCTGGAGCAGGAGAGACTCGTCTTCGATTGGAACATGGTGGAGTCTCTCCACCTTGGCCTCTGGGCGAACGAGCGGCGGCACTTCGCCGTGCTCACCGGCCTCTCGGGTACCGGAAAGACCCAACTCGCCATTCAGTACGCCATCGCTGCGACCTCGGCCGACAGTGAATCGAGCGTGCGAATCTGCACGATCCCGGTACAGCCCGGCTGGCACGACCCGTCGCCGCTTCTGGGTTACGTTAATCCGCTCGGCGACAATCAGTACGCCCAACAGGAATTCCTGAGATTCCTGATTCGGGCAACAGACAACCCGTCGGAGCCGCACGTGTGCATCCTCGACGAGATGAACCTGTCTCATCCCGAGCAGTACCTCGCCCCGATCCTCAGTGCGATGGAGCGCGAAGGAAGCGAGATACCGCTGCACGGTGGCGACGCCGACGCGTGCGGCGTTCCCGAGACAATTCCCTACCCCGACAACCTCGTGCTCATCGGCACCGTGAACATGGACGAGACGACCATGGGTATATCGGACAAGGTGCTCGACCGGGCGTTCACGATCGAGTTCTGGGACATCGACGTGGGCGAGTGGCCGGGTTGGGACGCCAGTTCCCTGGCGAGGGAAGCGAAGGGGACGGTGAAGGGGGCGCTTGGCACCCTCATGGCCGCGCTCAGCCCCGCGCGGCTTCACTTCGGCTGGAGGGTGATCGCCGAGGTGGTGAGGTTCATCGAACTCCGGGAGGACGAAGGCGCCGAGCTGTCAGCGGAAGACGCCCTCGATCGGATGATCTACGCGAAGGTGCTGCCGAAGCTACGTGGGGACGATTCTCCCCGCTTTCGGCGCGCTCTGGAGCAGTGCCGGAGAGCGCTGGAGGAACGGGGATTGCGGCAGTCTCATCGCAAGGTCGCCGAGCTCATCGAGGACCTGGACGAGACCGGCGGCTTCCGGTTCTGGCGATAGACATGGCCGCGGACTCCAGCGTCAAGCTGCGGGCTCGGAGCATGGACGAGGACGAACTCCGCGAGCTGGATTCGGTCGACGCCAACGGTGGATTCTCGGAGTTGCGGGAGACCACGCTCGTCGGTCCCCCGGCTCCGGAGTGTCGTCTGTTCATCGATGACGAACCGCTCGACCGCCGCGCAGACTCCGTGAACGAGTGGTCGTGGAAGCCCGGGTTCTACGCTGGCGAAGTACGCGCCGAACTGCTGGACCGGGACGAGCGATCCTTGGGGGTCTGGCGGCTCGACGTGAGCCCCGACCCCGACAAGACCGGGCGCGAGCTGTTCGCCCGGATGCTTCACGAGATCGCCGCTTTCGATGCGCATCTGATCGTCGGCGAGGAGCCGGCCCGCTGGCGGTTGGGGGCGCTCGGCGAGACAGACGATCCGCTGGTGCTGTTGGAACGGTTGCGGCGCCGGCGGCGTGACCTCGAACGGTCGTTGGCCGCGATTCGCCGGGAACCCGTGAGCGTGCTGCGGGCGCGTCGGCGGTTCGTCCCGCTCCGGGACGCTCGGCGCACGGATCTCCGCACCCTCCGCTCGGTCGTCCGGCAACCTGCGGCCCTGGCAGCCATCGCAAGGGGCGCGGCGTCGCCGGGCGACCGGGTTCGTGAGCCCATTCTGGACGTTCCGGCCGTGGAGCGCACGCTCGACTCCCCGGCGAATCGGTGCATCTTGTTCATGCTGCGGGCGCTTCGTCTCCGCTGCCGAGGGCTCGCCAGCCGACTGGAGCAGCTGGCCAAGAAGCCGGTCGAGGGAACCAGAACCGGTGTCGCCGGCCGCGCCGGTCGCTGGAAACAGATCCTCGGAGAGATGGAACGCGGATTCGCCGGGGCGGAGCACCGCCGGCCGTTTCGCGAGGTGCGCCGCCCGGAGATCACCGCGGCGGGGCTCAACGCGGTCGCGGCGCACCCCCTCTACGCGCGGTTCTGGCGCATCGGGTGGGAGGCGTTGCGGCACGGTGTCCACCGGCTGGCCCCACAGGACCGGCTGCCGCTCAGTCCGACGTGGGAGATCTACGAGCGCTGGTGTTTCGTCGCACTGGCGGGAAGGCTGAGGGAATGGCTGCCCGACCATGACTGGAAGCCGCAGGGCGCGAGCGGCTCGGATCGCCGAACCCTCATTGGCAGGCGGAAGGACGGACACCGCATCACGCTCGATCTGCAGAAGACATTCGGTGGTACGAGGGGCTGCGAACGGGCCGGGAGCTGGTCGGTCTCGCGCCAGTGTGTGCCGGATCTGGTGATCGCGTCGCACCCGTCCGGTGGCGTGACCCGGTTCGTCGTGCTTGACGCCAAGTACCGGGCGGGCGAAGCGGGGATCCTCGGCGGCATGGTGGAGAGCGTGCACCTGTACCAGGACGCCCTCCGCTGGGGCGGCCAGCGTCCGGAACGCACGGTCTTGCTGGTCCCGAACGCGGAGGCAACGGCTTGGCTGACCTCTTCGGAGTACATCGGGAAGCACCATGTGGGAGCCGTCGCGCTACAGCCGGATGTGGAACCGCCGGAGTGGTTTCGGGGATTGCTGACCGATCTCGCAACAACGCCTGCGAATCACGGATAACGATGGTGTGGTCCACCGGCGCCGATCTGGCGCCGGAGTTTCTCTACGAGCGCGGCGGTGCCTGAGCGCGCTGTTGGAAGGATTGCACCGGTGTTCGGCGGGCAGCGCGGGCCTTGCGAGAAGGTATCGGACCGCTGGCTATGCTATGGGTCGTCTCGGCGGACGTTCTCAGCGGCGTGCAGGTGTCGCAGCGCGACGAGGCCCCGGGGGGACAGCTCGTAGCCGACGGTCAGGCTGACGGTGAGCCCGAGGTTCTTGAGCTTGCGGACCTGCGGCTTGAGCCAGTCCTTCTCGCAACCCAGCCGTTGGGCCAGCACGCGGGCCGCGACGCCGGGGCCGTCGTCGATCTCGGCGAGCACGCGGAGCGTCCAGGGACCGGTGGCCGATCGTGCGTCGAGCCGGCGCAGCCGGCGCAGGACATCGTCGACGTCGGCGTCCGAGAGGGCGTCCTGTTGCCGGAGGGCGATGCGCGGGTCCGCGCCCGCGTGCGCCACCGCGATGCGATAGATCCGCCCCCCGCGCGCGCCGAGGCCGTCGAGCAGCGCGGCGCGCGAGGCGTGCCCCGCGGCGGCCGCGTCCGCATCGGTGACGTCCGATTCCTCCACCTCGGCGACGTCGAGAATGCGAAGCACCCCGAGGGCGGTGCGCAGGGTGCCGCCGGTGCGGACCGTCGGCCTTCGCCACCGGCGGAACACGAGGGAGATCTCTCCCCGCACGATGCGCTCGAGCACGGCGGTCCGCAGCAGCACGGGTTGTCCTCAGTCCTCGGTCGACAACGCTCCTCGGTCAGGGCGGCGACGATGGCCCCGGCGCCGAGCGCGCATCAACGCTCTTCGGCCAGCGCGGCGGCGATGGCGCCGGCGCGGAGCGCGTCCGGCGTCGTCAGGTAGCTGGGCGTGGCCACGCCGTCCCGGGTCAGGACCAGCATCTGGCGATCGTGGTCCACCTCGACGTCCAGAATCTTGCCGATCGGGAACGAGGTCACGCCCTGGTGGACCAGCGCCACCCGGCGGCTCGTCACCACGAGCGTGCCCTCCTTGTCGATCACGTAGCCGCGCACCTTGTAGCGCTGCCCGTCGCGCGAGAACGACCGTAGCAGGCGGCGCTTCAGGAGCCGCCCCTCGCTCTCGAGGTGGCACACCTCCCGGCTCGAAAGCTTCACGGTCGCGTCGACCACCGGGAGGTCGCCGTCGCGGATGGCCCGCAGCTCCCGAAGGTGCTCGATCAGCGACAGCTCGTCGGCGAGCTCCTCGTCGGTCAGCTCGAAGGCGGCCCGCACGCGGTCGAGCGCCTGCTCCTCCGCCTCGTTGAGGTCGTGGTCGCTCACCGCCTCGACGTGGGCCCGCGAGTACGCGTCGAGCCGCGCGCGGTGCCGGAACGCGGGGGCGAGGCCGACGAGGCCGTCCACCTCGGCGAGCCGCTTGAGCGCCAGCGGGTCGCTCGCGCCGTTCGCGGTCGCATCCTGCAGCAAGCCCAGGTACGCCCGTGCCTCGAAGTAGCGGGCGTCGGCGGGCGTGAGCGCCGGGTCCCGGCGCGCCGCGTCGATGGCGGATCTCTCGTCGTCCGTGATCGGTTCGGCGGCCGCAACGCGCGCATCGAGCAGACCGCCGTACGCGTCGCCGGCCGCCCTCCGCTTCCCGCGCCTGGCGCCGAGGGCGACCAGGCCCGCGAAGACCAGGGCCGCGACCACCGCCGGGAAGGGCGACGGCAGCAGCAGGCCGGCGGCAACGGCGCCCAGGGCGAGCCACCCGTAGGTAGGCGGCGCCTCCCGGACCGGCGCGGCCATGGCCTCGCCCGCCTGCTCCTTCTCCGCGAGCGCGCCGTAGGTGGCGCCGGTATCTTCGGTCAGCTCGATGACGGGGCCGCGGCCCGCCGGCGACGCTGGGACCGGTGCGGTCGACGCGGGCGCAACGAGCTCGGGCGTGGCGGGACCGTCCGCGCCGGCGGGCTCGCCCTGCCGTCGCCGGCCGCCTCCGAGCGTCTTCCGGTAGTAGATGCCTCCGCGGCCCCCGTGCACGTAGGGGCGCCCTTGCGACGACAGGCCGACGCGGGCCCCGGTCACTCCGAACGACGCGCCGATGCCGCTCTTCGAGAGGTTGAACCGGATCGGTCCGGCGCGAAACGACTTCCTGAGGAAAAAGCCCACGTGATTCTCCGGGTCGCCGCTACCGTGACGGCCGCTCCGCTTGCCGCCCGTCCGCCGTCGAGGGTCCGCGCCATCTGCGACCCCGCCCGCCCCGTTCAGACTCCTACAGGAGCTTCTCCAGATAGAACACGTCCCGGAACCCGCCCTTCAGCCGCACATGCCGCTTGGCCACGCCAATCTTCTCGAAGCCGAGACGGCCGTAGAATCGGAGCGCCCGCTCGTTGTCGGCCAGGACCTGAATGGCTATCTTCCCGTAGCCCTTGCCCCGGGCGAAATCGAAACACGCCTCGGCGAGCAGCCGTCCGATCCTGCGCCGGCGAAAGCTCCGCTCTATCCACGTTCCGAGCGTCGCGACGTGCCGCATCGAGTCGGTATAGCGGGCCGAGGCATCCGGCTCTATGCTCTGGATGCCGGCGATGCGGCCGTCCACCTCGGCCACGAACAGTGCGCTGCGATCGCACAGCCCCTCGATGAAGGCACGCTCCTCTGCTTCCGTGAAGGGGGTGGTCAGCGCGGTGTGGTCCCCTTCCAGGATGACCGAGTTGAGCACGGACAGGACCGCCGCCGCGTCGTCCGGCAACGCCTTCCTGACGACGGGGTCCGTCCGGGAATGCGCGGTTATCGAAGTAGCGGCCAACCTGGGGGCCCTGCGACTCAGGAGGCCCGGCCCGGCCAGCCCGTCACGCTCCGGAGCACGACGGCGGCGGCGGCGACGTGCTGCACCATGAGGATGACGACCGCGGGGACCGTGGCCCCCGGGAACGCCTGGCTGCCGCCGTCGGTGAGCATCCAAAGGTCCGGGAGCAGCGACACCAGCAGGGCGACCACGACGATGCGCTGGAACAGGGGACCGGGTCGCTCAGACCGCTTGTCGACGGCGACGGCGACCGCCAGTCCCGCGGCGACGCCGACGACGGTCAGGAACACGGTCGGCCCCGCCGTCGCCAGGGGCTCGAACTCGGGCGGAACGTCGAAGGCCGCGAGCCCCGCCGCCCGCACGACGAGATTGGCCGCCACCGCCCCCAGGATCGTCCGCAGCCACACCACCCAGGCCCGAGGTCCCGCCGCCGTCAGTCGGTCCGCACCCATTGATAAGTCCTCCCCTGGCCCCCGCCGACCGCCGGCCGCCGTCGATTGCGGGACCCCTCTTCCGTCGACTAGACGCCGCTTCGGCTCGCCCGCGGCCCGAGGGCAGGCGATCGGGCGGATCGCAGGCCGGCGTCAACGAACCTCGAACGACTCGACCTGCAGTCGGCCGGCGCCTTCCGGTGGATTGTTCCAGTGCCCGCTCACCCTCAACAGGCGGTCGCCCCCCTCGTTCACGAGGGCCGCGGTCGGCTCCCCCGCGGCGAGCGGGAGAGCGAAGTCGGGCGACAGGGCGAGGGCCGGCGTACCGTTCACGTCGGTGAGGCGCCCGACCGCGACGACCCCCACGCCGTCGGGAATGAAGCCGGCGTTGCGCACCGTGTTGCTCACCGTGTCGAGGTCCAGGCGATGACCGGGCTCGACGGTGACGACGATGCGTCCGTCTGCCGGTCGGACCTCGACGCCGGCAACGTGATCGAGGCGGTTCAAGCGGCGTTCCAGCCCCAGGGCGCACGAGGGGCACGACAGCTCGGCCTCGACGGTCACCGTCACCATGCCCGGCTCGTCGGGTGACTGCGGGGCTGCGTCGGCGCTCGTCGACGGCAGACCGAGCAGCAGCGCGGCCAATGTGAACGGCAGCGCCGAAAGTGAGGTCGATCCGACGAGTCGAGGTCGGTTGTGCATCGCCGATTCCATCGTCTGCCTCCCGAGGTGGCGGAGCTTTTCCGCGCCACTTCGGCAATGATACAGGCCGGGCGGGGACGCGCACCCCGCTGGGTGCCGTCTTGCGGAGCAAGTTGATGGTCATCCCCGCCGCCGGGGAGGTTTGCCGCAGTTGGACACGTCACCCGCGGACGCCGGGGGAGCGGGCGGGCGGGGGAGTTCATCGGCGGTACACAACGCCGGATCACCGGTCGTCGGGCAGGACACCCCGATGGGGCTTGGAGCGTGCGGACACGGCGCGCGACGCGGCGAACGGCCGGCGGTGTTACACGGGATTCAACCTGCGGCGTACGTCATCCGCGGTACCCTCTGGGCTCGTCATGCCGTCATTGGACAGGTCGCCTCCGCGCGGCACTCCGCTCTGCATCACCAACGGCCCGTGTATCCGTGCGGCTGCAAGGGCAATCGCTTTGGGGGCGATGCTCGCCGCCGCGGCACCGGTCCCGGCCTCGGCCGGCCGTGCGGAGGCGGCGGGGTCCATGACGGGCGGGCGCGGAGGGGCCGAGCGGTCCGGGCCATCCGCTCCCGCCGCCGGGTGCGCGCCGGCCCTCGCCCTCGGCGACGTGGGCATCGCCGCTGGGGGGCAGTTCCGCCTGATGGGCAACCGGTCGAACTTCGGCTTCCACGACCGGACGGCCGGTCCCGATCAGCCGCCGAACACCATCGGCAATCAGCGGTTCCGCACATGGGTCAACGTCCACGACCGCGCCTCTTGCCGCTACGGGGGGTATATGCAGGTCGAGATCGGCCACCTGGATCTGGGGACCGGCCTCGAGTTCCCCAAGACGTTCGGGCCGGGCGGCGACCAGGTCGGGGTGGAGATGCGGCGCGGGTACCTCTGGTTCCGGCCGGCGGAGGGGGCGCTGGTCCGGGCGGGGGTGCTGACCTGGGAGGACCGCTTCGGCGAGCGGCCGACGTTCGCCGTTCCGTTGTGGTCGATCGGCCGGCCGGGGACGGGCCGGGCCCCGCTGGCGAACTCGGACTGGGAGTTCAGCGTGTCCGGGATCACGCTGGAGGCGACGGCGCGAGACGCATGGCGCTACGCGCTCGGCGCCCTCCTCCTCGATCGCGACGCGCGGCCGGGGGGCGGGCAGGACGGGTCGTGGCTGCTGACGGCCGACCTGGACCGGGAGATCGGCTCGTCGCTGTGGGGTGCCAGCGTCTACTACCTGCGCGACGACGCCGGCTACTCGTACGGCGGGTTCGGCGGCCCGGCGGGGAGCGGCGCGGCAGTCCGGCGCAGCCGCGACCTCTGGGTCGGCGGGCGCGGCCACCTCGAGCACGGCGGCGGGTCGACCGGGGTCTTTCTCATCCTGAACTCGGGCGAGGTTCCCGCCCTCGGCTGGTCGCACACCGGCTGGTCGGCCAAGGTCGCGACCACCCTTCCGGCCGGCCGCGGCGCGGTCCACCTGCAGGGGCTCTACGCGACCGGCGACCACGGCGGCGACCCGAACCGCTCGGGCGAGTTCAGGACCATCGCCCAGAGCGTGCGCGACGACCTCGGGGCGCAGGCGTACTGGAGCCTCGTCGGGCTGACGTCGCCCCGCGGGCCGTCCGACGTGAACGACCTCGGCATCGGGCTCCAGAACGGCGGGCGGGGCCTCCGGACCCTGCAGGCGGGCTACGAGCACCCCCTGGCCGAGCGGTGGACGGGGTATCTCGCGGCCGGCTGGCTGCGTTCGGACGCCGCGCGCCCCGCGAACGGCTCGACGGCCATCGGCACCGAGCTGCTGGCGGAGGCGCGCTGGGCGATGGGAGCCATGATGGCCCTCGAGGTCGGCGCGTCGCTGCTGCTCGCGGGCGACTACTTCAAGCCGGATGCGGCCTCCCCGCCGCCCGCGACCCTTCACCAGGTCTACAGCCGGTGGCAGCTCGAGTTCTGACGCCCTCGGCGCCGTCAGAAGCTGATGACCAGCGCGGTGCGGAAGACGGTGTCGAGGCGGTCCTTGCGAATCCGGCTCGCGCCGAGGGCGACGGCGGCGCCGCCGTCCGTCACCGTCTCGAAGATCTCGTCGCCGGTGCCGGGCACGCCGTCGGGGTCGACCACCTCGACGCGGGCGACCACCGCCACGTCCTCGGGGGCCGGCTCGTGCTCGTACAGCCACTGCAGGCCGACCCGGAGAGCGAGGTGGGTGCCGAGGGCCGCGCTCAGGGCGTGGGCCATGTTGAACGAGTAGTCGGAGGCGGCGGTCAGGTTCACGTTGGCGGTGAGCTCGTTCTCGTAGGCGGCGGTTTCGCCGAGGCGGTGGCGGTAGTCCCAGCCGACGCGGGCGCCGGCGAAGCGGGGGTCCTTGCCGGGGTCGGGGGTCTCCTCGGCCCGGTTGGTGTAGCTGGCCGCGTAGCTCGTCGAGAAGCGCACGGTCTGGTTGTCGCTCCAGACGTTGCCCAACCCCGCGAACGCGGTGTAGCGGTTGAGGATGCCGGCGTCGCTGTTGCGGTCCCAGCCGCCGCCGGCGTTCCAGAAGAACCGCTCGCTGATCTCCATCTCGTAGCGCCCCGAGGCGAGGTAGTTCTCGACCTCGGTGTCCAAGCCGGGCCGGACGAGGCTGGTCTCGGGGTCCTCCGGGGCGCCGGCGATGGGGAATCGGAGGCCCGGGTCCACGAGAAGGAACCGGTCGCCGGCCGTGCCCGAGCGGATGCCGCTCACCCGGATCTGGAGCCGCGACGACTCGCCGACGCGGCGGACGGTGTCGCCGAACCCTAACGTCCGGGCCGTCGAGTTGCCGCCGGTGAGGGCGAGGCTCAGCTCGGTCTCGTTGGTCCAGCCGGGGGCGGTTTCCGCCTCGTCCTGCGCGAGGGCCGGGAGGGCTCCGCCGTGCAACGCGGCGAGCAGCGCGGCCGCTCGCGCGGACCGCAGCAGGTGTTGGGCGTCGGGGCGTCTGGTCATGTCCGATTCCGTCCGCGGAGACGCGCGGGAGGGTGGCCGTGGTCGAGAGGCGGCCGCCGGGTCCCCTGCCGCCACAAGCCGCTCGGGATCGAAGCTGCTCGAGAAGGGCGGCGGCCGCGACCTCCCCGCGACGGAGGGGGGGCGAACCGCAACCCGGAGGGCCGCCGAGCGTGCTGACGCGTCGGTTCATGGTCGCACAACGGGGCTCGGGTCCGCACGGGCCGACAATCCCGTCATCGCCCCCGCCCGGGAGCCGCACCTCCGGGAGAGCGTGCGCCAGGCTCCCGGCGGCCGCAGTGCGGTTGGTGACGGCGTGCTCCGAGCCGGTCCAGGTCCGGTTCGCGCATTTCGGGGTGGATGAGAGAGATGAACCCGCCATTCGCGCGGTCCCGAAGGAACAGGCGATCTTCGACACTGGTATCATTGAGGGTCGCGTTCACGCCCGCGCCGAGAACGGCGGGGCACCATCGTACGCATGCATCGCTCACCGACGACGAAGCCGCTCGGCGGCGCCCTCGCCCTCGCCGTCCTCCTCGCCGCGACGATGCTCGCGTCGGGGTGCTCGTTGCGGACGATGGCGGTCAACGCCGTGGTGCCGGTGCTGGCCGACCCTGCCGTCTACCTGTCCGAGGAGGACCCGGAGCTGGTTCGGGAGTCGCTGCCGTTCCTGCTCAAGACCCTCGAGTCGATCATCCTGACCGTGCCGGAGCAGAACGAGGCGCTCGTCTCCGCCTGCTCGGGGTTCACCCTCTACGGCAACGCGTTCCTGCAGGTCGACGCCGACGTCGCGAGCTGGGACGGCGAGTACGACCGGGAGCTCGAGCTGCGCGACCGCACCTGGAGGCTCTACGTCCGCGCGCGCGACTACTGCCTGAGCAGCCTCGAGCTCAAGTACGCAGGCCTCGGGGACGACCTGCGGGACGACCCCGAGGCGGCTCTCGCGGTCGCCGAGGCCGAGGACGTCGAGGTCCTGTTCTACCTGAGCGCGGCCTGGGGGCTCGCCATCTCGAACGCTCTCGACCAACCCGACCTCATCGGCGATCTGCCGGTGGTGCGGGCGCTCCTCGAGCGGGCCCTCGAGCTCGACGAGGACTACGGGCAGGGCTCGATTCACGGCGCCCTCATCACCGTCGAGTCGCTGCCGGCGCAGCTCGGCGGCTCGCCGGAGCGGGCCCGCGAGCACTTCGAACGGGCGGTCGAGCTGTCGGACGGGCTCGACGCCGCGCCGTACGTGACCCTGGCCCTCGGCGTCTCGGTGCCGGAGGAGAACCGGGCCGAGTTCGAGGACCTGCTGAACCGGGCCCTCGCCATCGACCCGGACGAGGACACGAGCCGCCGCCTGCTCAACGTCGTGAACCAGAGGCGGGCGGTGTTGCTGCTCGACCGCGTCGACGACCTGTTTTTCGAGTGAGGAGAACCCTGCCATGAAATCGCGATCCCTGGTCGTCACCGTGGTCCTGGCGGCGCTGCTGGCGGCGCCGGCGCTGCTCCTGGCCCAGCGCGGGACCCGCATCCAGCTCGGGTCGATCCTGCCCGCCAACTCCATCTGGGACCGCTCCCTGAAGGAGATGGCGGTCGAGTGGCGCGACGAGACCGACGGCCGCGTGCAGCTGCGGGTGCAGAGCGGGGCGTTCCGCGACGAGGCGGCGCTCGCCCGCCGGCTCAAGCGGGGCCGGCCGCAGGCCGCCGTCTTCGGGCTGCCGGGAGACATCCACGAGGCGTTCAGCGTCCTGAACATCCCCTTCTTCTTCGAGTCGGACGAAGAGGTGTTCCACGTCGTCGAGGCGCTGACCCCGACCTTCGAGCGCATTCTCGCCGACGAGGGGATGGTGCTGCTGAACTGGGGCCACGCGGGGTGGGCGCACTTCTTCACCGAGAGCCGGGTGGAGACCCTCGACGACCTGCGGGGGACCAAGGTGTTCACGGCGGCCGGCGACGACCGGATGCTGCAGTGGTACAAGGAGAACGGGTTCGACCCCGAGCCGCTGGCCGTCACCGACGTGCTGCTCGGCCTGAACACCGGGCTCATCAACGCCCATCCGAGCCCGCCCTATGTGGCCCTGCTGTTCCAGTGGTTCGACAAGACCCCGTTCATGCTCGACGTGCCCCTGGCCCCGGTGCTCGGGATCACGGTGGTGACCGAACGCGCCTGGAACCGCATCGATCCCGACGACCGGGCGGTGCTGCAGGCGTCGGCGAAGCGGCTCGAAGAGCAGCTGCTGCGCGACGTGGCCGCCCAGGAACTCGACTCCATCGAGGAGATGAAGCGGCGCGGCCTCAACGTGGTCGAGATAGACGACGCGGCGAAGGCGGCGTTCCGGGCCGTCGCGGCCGAGATGACCGCGTCGTGGCGGGGCAACCTGATTCCCGCCGACGTCTACGACCTGGCGGTCGAGGCGCGGGACGACTTTCGGGCCGGCCGGTGACGGCTGGCGTCCCGGCGCCCCATGAAGCAAGGGCCGGCGTGCGCGGGACAGCTTGCGGGCCGGCCGGGGACGGTGTCCCGGGACTGCGATCCTCATGAGTGACAGCGCTTCCGCCGCCGCGCTCCGGGCCCCCGTCGTCCGGGTCCTCGGCGGGGCCGAGCAGGCGGTCGCCAACCTCGCGCTGGCCGCGATGGTGGTGCTGCCGCTGGCCGAGATCGTGGTCCGGCCCCTCGTCGCCGGCGGCATCCCCGGCTCGATCCAGTTCGTCCAGCACTTCACCCTCTGGGTCGGCTTCCTCGGCGCCGCCCTCGCCGCGCGCGAGGGCAAGCTGATCGCCCTCGCCACCGCCACGTTCATCCCCGATGGTCGGGTCCGCGACGCCACCCGGGTGTTCGCGGCCGGCGTGGGCGCCGCCGTTTCGATGATGCTCGCGGCGGGGGCGTGGGACCTGATGATGCTGGACCGCGAGGACGGCACCATCATCGCGGCCGGGGTGCCGGTGTGGATCGCGCAGCTCGTCCTGCCGGTCTCGTTCGCGGCCATCGGGGGGCGGCTCGTCTGGCGGGCGTCGCCGGCCTGGGCGGGCCGCGCGGCGGCGGCGTTCGGCATCGTCATCGGGCTCTGGTTCGGCCTCTCCGAGGGCGTCCTCGCCGACCTGCCGCGCTGGCCGTTCATCTCGCTGGTGCTGGCCGCGGCGGTGCTCGGGGCGCCGATCTTCACGGTGCTGGGCGGGGCGGCGGTGCTGCTCTACCTCGGCGACGGCAACCTCCCGGTGCTCGTCACCATCGAGACCTACTCCCTCGCGGTGCAGCCGCACCTGCCGGCGATTCCGCTCTTCACCCTGGCCGGATTCATCCTCGCCCAGGGGAAGGCGTCGGAGCGGCTGCTCCGGGTGTTCCGGGCCGGGGTGGGTTGGATTCCCGGCGGCACCGCGATCGTCTGCGTGCTGCTGTGCGCGTTCTTCACGGTGTTCACCGGGGGCTCCGGGGTCACGATCCTCGCCCTCGGCGGCCTGCTGTTCCCGGCCCTCCTCAAGGACGGCTACCGGGACCGGTTCTCGCTGGGCCTGCTCACCGCGTCGGGGTCGCTGGGCCTGCTCTTCCCGCCGGCGATGCCCCTCATCCTGTACGCCATCGTCGCCCAGGTCGCGCCCGACGAGCTGTTCGTGGCGGGCATCCTGCCCGGGCTGCTGCTCGTCGGGCTGACCGCGGCCTGGGGCATGCGCGAGGGCGTCGTCACCGGGGCCGGCCGGCACGACTTCGGGTGGCCCGAGCTGCGGGCCGCGCTGTGGAACGCGAAGTGGGAGCTGACCATCCCGTTCGTGGTCCTCGGGGTGCTCTTCAGCGGCTTCGCCACCCTGGTCGAGACCGCCGCCTTCACCGCGCTCTACGCGGCCGTCGTCCAGGGGCTGATACACCGCGACTTCACGCTCGGCCGGGGGCTGTACACGGCGTTCAGCGAGTGCGTGGTGCTCGTGGGCGGGGTGCTCGTCATCCTGGGGGTCGCGGTCGGCTTCACCGCCTACCTCAACGACGCCGAGGTGCCGTACCTGCTCGTGGAATGGGCCGACGAGCACATCGGGTCGCGGCTCGTCTTCCTGCTCGCCCTCAACGTGTTCCTGCTGCTGGTGGGCTGCCTGATGGACATCTTCTCGGCCATCTTCGTGGTGGTGCCGCTGGTGGTGCCGGTGGCCGAGCAGTTCGACGTCGACCTGCTGCACCTGGGCATCATCTTCATCGCGAACCTCGAGCTCGGGTTCCTGACCCCGCCGGTGGGGCTGAACCTGTTCCTGGCCTCGTACCGCTTCGACCGCCCCCTGCTCGAGGTCTACCGCGCCTCGCTGCCGCTGCTGGCCATCCTGGGGGTGGGGGTGCTCATCATCACCTACATGCCGTGGCTGACCCTGGGGCTCGTCGAATGGCTGCGGTAGAAGTCCGCCGGGAGGCCCATCCCCGCGGCCGCTGCGCGCGCCTGGTGGAGCCGCCACCTCGCGGCTCCGCTGCCCCCTGCCCGGCGGCCCCTGCGGCAGCCGGCCCGGTTCCGAGGCGCCGGCCGCGGACAACCCGCTCCATCTCCGGCAGGACGCCGTGAACGACCCGGTCCTGGCGCTGCTGCGCGACCTGGTGGCGATCGACTCCGTCAACCCCGTGCTGGCGCCGGGGGGCGGCGAGGCGGCCATCGCCGAGCACGTGGCCGTGGTGATGCGGCGGGCCGGGCTCGACGTGGCGGTGGCCGACGCCGCGCCCGGCCGCCCGAACGTCGTCGGGGTGGTGGAGGGACGCGCGCCGGGACGCACCCTGATGCTGTGCGGGCACCTCGACACGGTGGGCGTCGAGGGGATGCGCGATCCGTTCACCCCGGTGGTGCGCGAGGGACGCCTCTACGGTCGCGGCGCCCAGGACATGAAGAGCGGGGTCGCCGCGATGATCGACGCGGCGGCCCGGCTCGCGGTCCGCGGCGGGCTGTCGTCGGGTCGGCTGGTGGTGGCGGCGGTCGCCGACGAGGAGCACGCGAGCCTGGGGGCCGATGCCCTCGTGCGCGACCACGCCGCTGACGGGGCGGTGGTGACCGAGCCGACGGACCTGCGCATGGCGACGTGCCACAAGGGCTTCGAGTGGGTCGAGGTCGAGACCCGCGGCCGCGCCGCCCACGGTAGCCGCCCCGCCGACGGCCGGGACGCGATTCTCCGCATGGGCCGGGTGCTCGCCCGCCTCGAGGCGGTCGACGCCCGCCTCGCCGGGGGCCCGTCGCACCCCCTGCTGGGGCCGGCCTCGCTCCACGCTTCGACCATCGCCGGGGGGCGTGAGCTCAGCGTGTACCCCGACCGGTGCCGCCTGTCGTTCGAGCGCCGGACCCTGCTGGGGGAGCCGCCGGACGCGGGCCTCGCCGAGGCGCGGGACATCCTCGACGCGCTGGCGCGGGACGACGCCGAGTTCGAGGGCTCGGCCCGGCCGATCTTCACGCGCGTCCCGCACGAGCTGCCTGTCGACCACCCGCTGTGCCGCACGCTGGCCGGGGTGCTGGCCCGGCGGGGCGAGGCCGCCGACCCCATCGGCATGTCGTTCTGGACCGATGCCGCGGTCCTGACCGGGGCGGGCACCCCGGCCGTGCTCTTCGGGCCGCGCGGCGCCGGCCTGCACAGCCGCGAAGAGTACGTCGAGATCGACTCCGTGCTCACCTGCCGCGACGTCCTGATCGACCTGGCACGCGACTTCTGCTGAAGGCTCTCGGCGGTCGGGCGGTCCGGCCGGCGCAAGCTGCCTTGTCCGGCCGTAGCGCGGACTGCCTGCACATTTCGCGCGCGTTGCGACGCGGCTTCGCCCGGAGGCTTTGGCTGGCCGGTCGCGCCCACCGCCCAGGTGCGGACCTTTCGAGTGGGAAGCCCCTGGACCGGGCGTTTGTCTCGGGTCGGTGCTACCAGGGCTAGTGCGTCAGCCGGGAGCCGCCGCGGTCGTGCAGCAGGTGGTTCAAGGTGCGGGCGTAGTAGCGGAGGATGTGGCGGTTGCGGACGCGGAACCGGTTGCCGTCGACGACGATGATCCCCCGCGTGACGAGCGGCTCGGTGGCCTGGTCGACGGCGTCGCGGCCGCACTCGACCCCGAGGTTCGCGGGCACGAGGCGGAGGGCGTCGAGCAGCTGGTCGATGCGGTCCTCGAGATCGCGCTGCCGCATGGACGGCCGAAGGGCGGCGGCGACCAGGGCGGTCGGCAGCACCTTGTAGAGCCGGCCGATGGCGTCGCGGGTGCGGTGGGTCAGGGACACGAGATCGCGGCGTGAATCGGGGTCGACCGCCGCAAGCGGTATGGGCTGCCCGAAGGTGACGAACGCGCGCGTGCGGTAGCCCACGGCGAAGTTCACCATCTCGGCCACTTCCGTGGTGAAGAGGCGCTGGCGACGCTTGATCTGCTGCCGGGCGAGGGTCTGGTCCTCGAGCACAAGGTCGTAGGCGATGCCCACGGGTACGATCACGACGTCGGGCCGCCGGGCCTGGAGGACCGCCTGCAGCAGCCCCGTCTTCAGCCTCTTGAACTCGCCGTTGTAGCTGCGACCGCCCTCGGGGTAGAGGAACAGGTCGTGCCGCTGCACGAGCTCGGCCACGTACGCCCGCAGGGTCGCCAGGTAGGCAGGGTCGCGGGAGTCGCGCCGAATGGGCACGGCGCCGGTCACGTACCGGTTCAACAGCCCCATGGCGCCGTTGAACAGGTTGATGCCGGCGGTGATGACGGGGGGCCGGACCCCGTGGTCGTCGAGCACCACGAGCTCGACGAGGTAGTCCATGTGGCTCTTGTGGTTCGAGGCGTAGATGACCCGGTTCGATCGCGTGGCCGCCTGCGCCCGCTCGACGTGCTCCGGCCGCGGCTGTATCTTGCGCAGAATCGGGTACAGCGGGTGCTTCAGGGCGCGATACACCTGGTATCGCTGGGTCGTCCTGAGCTCCTTCAGGTAGGCGGCGATGCGTTCGTGGGCCTCGTCGGGGCTCAGCCTCGTGCCGCCGCGCAGGTATCGCGCCACCTCCTCCCGGGCCAGCACGGCCTGGGTGATCTCGTCGTCCACACGCGCAACTATATCACCGGGGGGGCGAGAGGCCGGCTTGCCCGAGCCTCGGCCGGGCGCCTGCGGCGCAGGGGTCTCGCGTCAGCGAAACCCCCCAGGGTGGCCGCGGTCGCCCCCTGGAAGCTTCGCGTCAGCGAGCCCCCCCAGGGGGGGCGCTATCGCGGCACCATGACGAACGCGGGGCGGGACAGCCGCACCGTGAGCCTCGATCCGGGCGGCAGGGTGGCCGGCTCGGCCTCCCCGTTCATGGCGGCGGCGGTGCCTCCCGCGGCCCCGATCGAGCCCCCGATGGCGGCTCCGCGCTCGCCGCCGAAGATGGCGCCGAGAATGGACCCGGCGACCGCCGCGCCGCCGATCTTGGCGACGCTGTCGCCGCCCGGAGACTTGCCCTCGCGATATACGGTCTCGGTGGTCAGCGTCACCTCGGCGCCGTCATCCAGCAACAGGGTGTGGAACCGGACCCCGAGCCGCGACGCCTCGCGGAGCCGTCCGCCCGGCTCGACGAGGACCACCGAGCCCCGCACCCGCGCGCCGGAGGGAATCGCCACCCGCGGGCCGACCAGGACGTCCCGCACGACCCGGGCCTCGACGCGGTCCTCGAGCCTCGCCGTGCGGGTGGAGACGGCGGTCTCGAGCTGGATCCCGATCACGGACTCGGCCGCGATCTCCAGCTCGTCGAACGCGGGCCAGGGGTCAGGCGCGATGACGGGGTCGACGGCCCGCGCATCGAGGAGTCCGGTGCCGGCCAGCGGCGGGCGTTCCGCGTCGGCCCGGGGCGGCGCCGCGTTCGCCGCCGGTTCCGCGACCGGCCCGCCGGCGCGGGTCCAGCCGGCGACGACGGGGAGATCGGGCGCCCGGGAAGTCGGCTCGGAGTTCGCGGCCTGTGCGCGGGCGCCGTCGGCCGGGCGTCCCGGTCCGGGGTCGGACGCCGGCTCGGGTTCCGGTTCGGGTCTCGCGGGCGTGGTCACCGGCGCCGCGGCCGGCCGCGGCCGAGGATCCGGTTCCGCCGCGACCCGTCTGGCCGCCGGCGCGGGAGCGCGGCCCCTCGGCGTCGAGGAAGCCTCGGCCGGGGCCGCGGGCTCGCGCCGGGGCGCCGCGGGCTCGCGTCGGGCCGCCGGCCGGGCCGCCGGTGGCGGGTTGGCCGGCGCCGACTCGACCTCGACCACGGTCCCGTCCGGCGCCGGCTCCGGTGCGGGCGTCGCCTCGGCGACCGCCGGCGCAGGCTCGGCGGCGGCGCTGGAGACGGTCTCGGGGACGGGCCCGATGGCGTGCCGCACGGCGAGATAGGACCCGACACCCCCCGCTGCGGCGGCGACGACCGCGATACCGGCGACGGCGATGGGCTTCATCATGGGGGCTACGTCCTTTCTCTCGTGCATGATAGAGCAATTATCATGCCTGAACGCCCGGATTCGCAGGGCCGCGGCCGCCTGCAGGCATTCCGCCCCATTATTCCGCAAAACGGAGGTTTCCAAGCTCGTTCCGGTGACGGCGCGTCACCGACGGGGGACAGCTCGACGGCGGGAAGGGGACAGTGTGGGAGACTTGAAGGGTGCCCGGGCGTGACCGACCGGACGTCATCGTGATCGGGGGCGGCATCATCGGCTGCGCCGTCGCCTGCGAGCTCGGGCGGCGGGGGGCGGCGGTGCGGGTGCTCGAGGGCCGGGACATCGGCAGCGGGGCGACGCAGGCGTCGGCGGGCATCCTGGCCCCGTTCATCGAGGCCCATCGTCCGGGCCCTCTCCGCACCCTGTGCGCCGCGAGCCTCGGGCTCTGGCACGACTTCGTGGGGCGCGCGGCCGCCGACAGCGGCCGCCACGTGCTGTACGAGCGGACCGGGACCCTCGAGGTCGTCACCGACGAGGCGTCGCGGCGCCGGCTGGAGCAGACCGGGTCGGCCCTGGCCGCGGCGGGGATCGATTGTCGTCTCCTGGGGGCCCGGGAGGCCCGCGCCGCCGAGCCGTCCCTGGGCGGGGCCGTGGCGGGGGGCTTGCTGGTCCCGTCCCACGGCTTCGTCGGGGTGGCGACGCTCACCGAGGCGCTCCGGGAAGCGGGCGCCGCCCGCCACGGGGCCTCGTTCGTGACCGGCCGGCCCGTTCGCGGCGTACGGGCGCGTCCCGCCGGCGGGATGGTGGTCGAGACGGCGGCGGGGATGCTGACCGCCGACGCCGTCGTCCTCGCGGCGGGAAGCTGGTCGGGCGGGGTGGCGGTCGAGGGCGAGGCGCCGCTGCCGGTGCGGCCGGTGCGCGGGCAGCTGCTGCAGCTGGCGTGGTCCGGGGACCCCCTGGCCCGGGTCGTCTGGTGCCCGAGCTGCTACGTGGTGCCCTGGCCCGACGGGTCGATGCTGGTGGGGGCGACGGTCGAAGAGGCGGGGTTCGACGTACGCGCCACCGTCTCGGGGGTGGCGGCCCTCATCGAGGCGGTCGCCGGCGTGCTTCCCGAGGCCCTGAACGCCGGGTTCGGGCCGGTGCGCGTCGGCCTGCGTCCCGGCACCCCGGACGACCTGCCGGTGGTGGGACGCTCGGCGGCGGCGCCCGGGCTCGTGTACGCGACCGGCCACTACCGGAACGGGGTGCTGCTGGCGCCCCTGACCGCCCGCCTGGTCGCCGATCTGGTGCTCGACGGCCGGGAGGACCCGCTGCTCGCCGCCGTCGCTCCCGCCCGGTTCGCCGCGGCGTGAGGGCGATGTGGGGCGCCGGAGCAGCCGCCGGCGGCACCGGCGGTTTCGGGCCGCGCGGCAGAAGTGATAATCTCTCGGCGGCGCGGGGGCAGGATGCCCGGTTGCTCTGCTCGGGGCATCCCCTCCCGGTTCGTCCGGTCCATCGGGGCCGGGCGCTCTATTCGTTGCGGAGCGAGACAGGATGGAACAGGTTCACTTTGTCACCCCCGTTCGCCGGTGGGCGGAGACCCTCCGGCCGGACGCCTGGCTGACCCAGCCGCTCGGCGTCTTCTTCGCTTTTTCCGCGTTCATCGTGTATTCCACGTGGGCGGCGTTCCAGGGCGAGCACTACCACTTCGGGCCGTATCTGTCGCCGTTCTATTCGCCGGAGATCTTCGGAGACTCGCCGCACAGCCTGCTGGGGCCGAGGCCCGGCTGGTGGCCGAGCCCGGTGCCCTTCTCGCCGGCGTTCCTGATTCTGTGGGCGCCGGTCGGCTTCCGGCTGACCTGCTACTACTATCGCGGCGCCTACTACAAGGCGTTCTGGCACGACCCGCCGGCGTGCGGCGTGGGAGAGCCCCGCTCGAGCTACTGGGGCGAGAACTCGTTCCCGCTCATCGTGCAGAACCTGCACCGCTACTTCCTCATCTTCGCGCTGGCGCTGCTGGTGTTCCTGAGCATCGACGTCTGGAACGCCCTGTGGTTCGAGGACCCGGCGACCGGCGCCGCCTCGTTCGGCATCGGGGTGGGGACGCTCGTCCTCGCGATCAACGTCGCCCTGCTGGGCAGCTACACCCTGGGGTGCCACTCGCTGCGGCATCTCGTCGGGGGGAAGCAGGACCGGATCGCGGGGTTGGCGATCCGCCGCCCGACTTACGACTGCGTGAGCTGCCTGAACAGCCGGCACATGCTCTTCGCCTGGATGAGCCTGGTCTGGGTCGGCTTCTCCGACATCTACGTCCGGCTGTGCGCGATGGGCATCGTGACCGATCTCCGACTCCTGTAGGAGCCTGCGCCGCGGAACGGGGCGGGGTCGTGCAGGATCGGGTTGGGCGGGCAGCGGCGCGGCAAGGCGGCGCTGCCCGGGCGAGCCGCGACGCCGCGCCCGGCTCGTCCCTCCTCGACGACGGCGGGCGCGACCGGCCGCGGCGGACGGCGGATGACGGACCCTGGCCGACCGCGGCGCTGCCGGGTCGCCGTAGATGAAGATTGCCGAATGGACATCGAATACCAATCGTTCGAACACGACGTGCTGGTGATCGGCGCCGGGGGCGCGGGGCTGCGGGCGGCGATCGAGGCGTCGGCGGCCGGGGTCTCGGTGGGGCTGATCTGCAAGTCGCTCCTCGGCAAGGCGCATACGGTCATGGCCGAGGGGGGCCTGGCCGCGGCGCTGGCCAACGTGGACGACCGGGACGCCTGGTCGGTGCACTTCGCCGACACCATGCGCGGCGGCCAGTACCTGAACAGCTGGCGCATGGCCGAGCTGCACGCGAAGGAGGCGCCGGCGCGGGCGCGCGAGCTCGAGGCGTGGGGGGCGGTCTTCGACCGCACGAAGGACGGGCGCATCCTGCAGCGCAACTTCGGGGGGCACAAGTATCCGCGGCTCGCCCACGTCGGCGACCGGACCGGCCTCGAGATGATCCGGACCCTGCAGGACCACGGGGTCCACCAGGGCATCGACGTGCACATGGAATGCACCGTCGTCGAGCTGCTGAAGGACGGCGACCGCGTCGTCGGGGCGTTCGGCTACGACCGCGAGCGCGGCCGCTTCCAGGTGTTCATGGCCCGCGCGGTGGTGCTCGCGACCGGCGGCATCGGGCGCGCGTTCAAGGTGACCAGCAACAGCTGGGAGTACACCGGCGACGGGCACGCCCTCGCGTACCGGGCCGGGGCCGAGCTGATGGACATGGAGTTCGTGCAGTTCCATCCCACCGGCATGGTGTGGCCGCCGAGCGTCCGCGGCATCCTCGTCACCGAGGGGGTGCGGGGCGAGGGCGGAGTGCTGCGCAACAGCGACGGGAAGCGGTTCATGTTCGAGGACATCCCCGAGCTGTACCGGAGCTCGACCGCCACCGACGAGGAGGAGGGGTGGCGCTACACGCAGGGCGACAAGAAGGCAAACCGCCCCCCCGAGCTGCTGACCCGCGACCACGTCGCGCGCTGCATCGTGCGCGAGGTCAAGGAGGGCCGCGGCAGCCCCCACGGCGGCGTGTTCCTCGACATCGCCTGGATCAAGAAGCGGCTGCCCAACGGCGCCGAGCACATCCGCAAGAAGCTGCCGAGCATGTACCATCAGTTCAAGCAGCTCGCGGGCATCGACATCACCGAGGAGCCGATGGAGGTCGGCCCCACCACCCACTACGTGATGGGCGGGGTGCGCGTCGACCCCGACAGCCAGATGTCGACCGTGCCCGGGCTCTTCGCGGCCGGCGAGTGCGCGGCGGGGCTGCACGGCGCGAACCGGCTCGGGGGCAACTCGCTGTCCGATCTGCTCGTCTTCGGCCAGCGCGCCGGGCAGTACGCGGCGGAGTTCGCCAGGGGGCAGGCCCTGGCGAAGCCGGCGCAGGACCAGGTCGAGGCGGTGGCTCGCGAGGCCCTCGCGCCGTTCGAGCGCGCGGGCGCGGACGCCGAGGGGCCGTACCAGGTGCAGTACGACCTGCAGGACATGATGCAGTCGCAGGTCGGCATCGTGCGCACCGAGCAGGAGATGCAGAAGGCGATCGACGCCTTCGAGGGGCTGCGCGCGCGCGCCGACCGGGTCGGGGTGCAGGGCAACCGCGAGTACAACTCGGGGTGGCACACCGCCCTCGACCTGCGGAACCTGCTGATGGTGTCGGAGGCGGTGGCGCGGTCGGCGATCCTGCGCAAGGAGAGCCGCGGCGCCCACTTCCGCGAGGACCACCTCGAGAAGGACCCCGGGCAGGGCCGGGTGAACACCGTCATCCGGCGCGGCGACGAAGGCGGGATGCAGGTGACGCAGGAGCCGATTCCCGAGATCCGGCCCGACCTGCAGCAGATCGTCGAAGACAACAAGTGACGGCGGGGCGCGGGGCGCTCCCGCGCGCGCCGAGGAGACCGAGGCCGGTGGCGACGCCGGCGGGCGCGCCCGGGCGTTACGGGGCGCGCACAGCGGAGACACCGTGATGAGCAGCGCGACATTCCGAATCTGGCGGGGCGGCTCGGAGGGCGGCGAGTTCCAGGACTACACCACCGAGGTGTCGGAGGGGATGGTCGTCCTCGACGCGGTGCACCAGATCCAGGCCGAGCAGGCGAACGACCTCGCGGTGCGCTGGAACTGCAAGGCCGGCAAGTGCGGCTCGTGCTCGGCCGAGGTCAACGGCAGCCCCAAGCTGATGTGCATGACGCGGCTCAACTCGCTGCCGCTCGAGCGGCCGGTGACCATCGAGCCGATGCAGGCGTTCCCGACCGTCCGCGACCTCGTCACCGACGTGTCGTGGAACTACGAGGTCAAGAAGGCCATCAAGCCCTTCGCCCCGCGCGAGCCGGACGCCGCGGACGGCACCTGGCGCATGGAGCAGTACGACGTCGAGCGGGTGCAGGAGTTCCGCAAGTGCATCGAGTGCTTCCTGTGCCAGGACGTCTGCCACGTGCTGCGCGACCACCGGCTCCACGGCGAGTTCATCGGCCCCCGCTACTTCGTCTACTCGGCCGCCCTCGAGATGCACCCCCTCGACACCGCCGACCGCACCACCGAGCTCGCCGACGACCACGGCGTCGGCTACTGCAACATCACCAAGTGCTGCACCAAGGTCTGCCCGGAAGAGATCACCATCACCGACAACGCCATCATTCCGCTGAAGGAGCGCGTCGTCGACAAGATGTACGACCCGCTGACGAGGCTGCTGCGGATGTTCAGGTCGTAGGGGGGGCGCCCAAGGGCGTGCGGTTCGGCGACCGTGACGACGGCTGGGATCGTTGATCGAGCCCGTCTGTTGTGGGAGCGGCAAGGCGCTTGCGATGCATTCGCAAGCACTCCGCGAAGGACCGGGTGCATGGTGCGTCACATCTGGAACTACCGGAACGAGAGCCACCGGACCGTTCTGGCGTCGATGGTTGAGGCCGCCGACCACCTGAGTGTAATCTGCCCATACATCCGGGCAGAACAGGTCGAGAATCTCCTTGGTGGCCGAGAGTTGCGGTCCCTCAGGGTGCTTACACTCTGGGACATTCGCTCGTTTCTCCTGGGAGTATCAGAGCCGAGCGCACTCCGCCGCCTCTTGGAGTTCGGTGGCGAGGTCCGAACGATGAAGGCCGGCCTTCACGCCAAGGTGTACATCGGTGATGAGTCAGCGCTGGTGACGTCGGCGAATTTCACGGCCGGCGGGTTGACCAACAACCTGGAATGCGGTGTGTTCGTTGAGAATCACAACGCTGTTGCCGCACTGGCGGATCGGTTTAATATCGAATGGCGTCGAGCTGCCCCGGTTGGCCAGGAAGACGTCGTTGCCCTGTGCGGCGAACTCGATAGAGAGAGTGCTCGCGTGAGCGAAGCACTTGAGCGTCTACGGCACCTGGAACAGAAGCTCTCGCGGCAGCCGGTGGTTCCGCCAGCGGTCTGGACACCGCGGGTCAGTGAGGTCGCCATGGAGCTGACAACCGATCAGATCGGTTTTCTGGAGCGGCCCGTGCGAGGCCAAGGCGGCTATCAGTCGCTGCTTCGTCGCCTTCGGGGAAATTTGTCCGGCAATCTCCTCAGGTTGACGCGGTCCGACTGCGAGAGGGTCGTGCGATACTCCAGGGAGTACGGTGAAGGTGGATTCCAGACACGCCTTCGGTCAATCGTACAGCTGGCTGAGTTGTTCATAGCTGAGTGATGGATCGCGACGCATGGACGCGGAAAGAGAGTTCCATAGCACGTCGCACGGGGCCGAGACGGTAGTCTACCGCCGTGATTGCGTCGAGGGAATGCGGGGATTGCTCGATCCGGAGTCGATTGACGTGGTCGTGACGTCACCCCCGTACAACCTGGGCGTGACCTACGGGTCCTATGACGACACGGTGCCGCGGGACGAGTATCTGAACTGGATTGCGGTCTGGGGCGAGGTCGTCGAAGAGGTGTTGAGCCGCGGCGGATCGCTCTTCCTGAACGTCGCGGGGAAGCCTTCTGAGCCCTGGGGGCCGTTCGAGGTTCTCCAGCGTCTGCGGGATCGCTTCGTGCTGCAGAACACGATCCACTGGATCAAGTCGATCGCGATCGATGCCGATGTCGTCGGCGCGGCGAGTGGCGTGAACCACAATCTTGCCATTGGGCACTACAAGCCGATCAACAGCAGGCGATACGTGAACGACTGCCACGAGTATATCTTCCACTTGACGAAGGCCGGCGACGTGGAGCTGGATCGACGTGCTGTCGGCGTCGAGTACCAGGACAAGTCGAACGTCACCAGATGGGGAGCGGCGAAGGGTGACATGCGGTGTCGTGGCAACACTTGGTTCGTTCCCTACGGGACCATACAGAGCCGCGACCGGGATCGACCCCATCCCGCGACGTTTCCGGTGCGGATACCGATGATGTGCATCCGTCTGCATGGAGTCGAACGCGTGAGGCGGGTCCTCGATCCGTTCCTGGGGCTCGGACACAGCGCGCTGGCATGCAAGGCGCTGGGGCTCGCGTTCGTGGGGTTCGAGCTGGATGTTGGTTATTACGCGGATGCGTGTCGGTCGATTGAAGCGTTCGATCCGTCGGCGACGACGGCGCGGCCCTCCAGTCAGCTGCCTCTCTTCTGATCCCCAGCTGCGTCGGGAAGCCGGTTCCCGCGGGTCGGTCGGCGTCGGCGCATCTTGTGGCAGCGGTTGTCACGGACCAGACGAGCTGTTCGTCGGTCGCACCCTCCACGTACGCCTCGAGCCTGGACCAGTTCTCGAACCCGTACGCGTGCGCCAGCACCGGTCGCGGGTCGTGCAGGGCGAAGGGGGCCGTGTCCGCCTCTGGATGGTTCGGCCACGGGTTCCGATGCTCCGGTGCGGAGCCCCTCGATCCGCTGGTGCGCCTGTCGCTGGAGCTCCTGCAGATCCGGTCGGTCGGCGAGCGTGTGACTCGGCAGAGCGCCGTGGGTCACGATGCAGCTCCTCCCCGTCGGGGTTCGCGTCGGGCGCGCGCCGTGCCTGCTCACTCAGTATGGTACGGGTGGTGTCGCCAGGGCCGAATCGCTGAGAGTGGGAGTAGAGAGCAGGGCGGCTTTTTCTTGTGCCCACGATGCGCTTTTCCCTTGACAACTTCTCCTGGGCCAGCCCGAGCGATTCCGGCACGCGGCCAGGAATGCCGCTCTGGCGCGCTCAGTGGCCGCAGGCTGCACGATGTCGGTGGGGAGATCGAAATCCATCGAATCGCGGCGCGTTGGGCGTCGTGGTGGGAGTACAAGCCCTTGAAAATAAGCGGGTTATGATGAGGTATGCACTCTGAGACGATACCGCTTGGCCCCCTGCCCCCGCCGCATGCCGCGGACACCTTCGTGCCCTCGGGCGACGCGCCCCCGCCTCGGCCCTGGTGCCCCGACGGTCCCCGGGTCGAGGTCGTGGCGCTCGGCGACCGCATCGCCGAGCTCTCCGCCCGCATCCACGCTGCCACCTGGGAGTTGCTGGTCCTGATTCGCTAGTTCGACGCGCGCGACGGCTGGGCCGGCTGCACGTCCTGCGCCGAGTGGCTGGGCTGGCGCACCGGGCTCGAGCCCGGCGCGGCCCGCGAGCACGTGCGGGTGGCGCGGGCCCTTGCCGACCTGCCGAAGCTGAGTGACGCGATGCGGCGCGGCAAGGTCTCGTACTCGAAGGTGCGGGCGGTCACGCGGGTGGCGACGCCCGAGACCGAGGACGACCTGCTGAACGTGGCGCTGTCGGGCACCGCCGCCCACGTGGAGAAGATCGTGCGGGCGTGGCGGCGGGTGGACCGCTTGGCGGAACAGGCCGAGGACCGGCGTCGCCACGAGACGCGGTCGCTGCGGACGTGGGTGGACGAGGAGGGGATGGTGGTGGTGCGGGGCCGTCTGTCGCCGGAGGTGGGGGCGGTCGTGCGGCGGGCGCTCGAGGCGGCATGCGACCAGGCGCGCGGCGAGGGCACGCCGGGCGCGGACGGGGGCGCGGATGCAGTAGGCGCCGCGGGCGCGGACGCCAGCGCCGGGAAAGCGGTGGAGACGTCGGAGCCGTCGCTGGCCCAGCGGCAGGCCGATGCGCTGGGCGTGATTGCGGAGTGCGCGCTGGCTGGCGGGCTCGACCGGGGGACGGCGGGCGACCGCTATCAGGTGGTGGTGCACGTGGACGCGGCTGCCCTGACAGACTCGTCGGACGTTCCTGCGGGAACATCCGCATCGGCCGTGTGCGGATCGAAACGGGTCGGCGCCGGCCCACGCGTTTCCGCGGGAACGTCGTCGACGGTCGCGGCCGAGCCGGAGCGGCGCGGGGGCTGCCCGGACGTTCCCGCGGGAACGCCGGGAGCGGCGTCCGGAACTGAGCGGCCCGGCGGCGACCCGGGAATGCGTGCGGGCGCAACTCGGGGTGGGGGGCACGACGGGCGGTCGCGCAGGGCGACCCACGCTTGTCCGGGACCTCGGACGCCCGTGTCCGCCTCGACCGGCTGCAGTCAGGCGGTGCTCGACGAGGCGGGCGGCATCCACGTCTCGGCGGAGACGGCGCGTCGGCTGGCCTGCGACGCGGCCATCGTAAGGATGCAGCACGGCCCGGCCGGCGAAATTCTGGACGTCGGTCGCCGGACGCGGACCATCTCACCGGCCCTGCGCCGCGCGCTGCGGGCGCGCGACCGGCAGTGCCGGTTCCCGGGGTGCCGGAACCTCCGTGTCGATGCTCACCACGTGGAACACTGGGCCGACGGAGGCCGGACTGCGCTCGACAACCTGGTGTTGCTCTGTCGCCGGCATCACCGGGCGGTGCACGAGGAGGGGTTCTGCATCACCCTCGATGCCGCCGGTGACGTGGAGTTCATTCGACCGGACGGCCGCCCCCTGCCGGAAGCGCCGGCCGCGCCCACCTGGACCGACCCGCCGCTGGCGCCGGTGACGGCGCGGCTCGAACGGGAGGGCGTCTCGATCGACCCCGACACCCTGACGCCGGATTGGCGCGGCGAGCGCCTGGATCTGGATTGGGCGATCCACGTGTTGTGGCGTCCGCGGTCGCGGACTGAGGCCGGCACGGACGGTGATGCCGGTGAAGATGCCGGCCAGCCCCGTCCCGGTGGTTGGCAGCAGCCCGGCTCGCGTCGGTGATGAAGAGCGGAGGGGATCCGGCCGGTGGATCTCTCGACGTCACCCCCTGCTCCGGAAGAGCCCGTCTCTCGCGGCGTCGATCACGGCGTCGCGGTCGCCACGCTCCCAGAGCTCATAGGTCGCTTCGTCTGAATAGCCGGCGACGCGGCCGAGGATGATGAGCGCGGGCAACGCGTGCCCCTCGCTCTTCCACCGCGCCATCTCGACGAGCGGCGCGAGCGCCTGTTCCCGCAGGGCCGCGAGAAGCTCGGGATCCCGAGCGGTCGACAGCGCCATGAGCGCGAAGGACGCCTTGTTGCGGTCGGACCACACCGGCGAGTACAGCAGCTCGATGAACGGCTGCGCAGGGACGCGCGGGACGGCGGGACTCGCGTCGGGCGGCATCTCGGCGAACACCCCCAACGCTCGCGACGCGTTGTTCCGTACCTCGGCGGAAGGGTCGCTCATCCCGTACACCAGGTCGTCGACCACCTGCGACTTGTCGGCCGCGTAGCCGAGGACCTGCGCGGCCAGCGCCCGGTGGGCGGCGTCCGACGAGCTCCGCAGGACGCGGCGCAGCTCGGGCAGATCGCGCGTCGCGTAGTTGACGAACCGTTCCTGAACCGCGCGTAGCGCGGGATCGTCGGCCAAGGCATGGCCGCGGGACCCATCCTCTGCCGTGTTGCCGTCCAGAACCGCGCGCAGCAGCGCGTTCATGCCTTCGTCGCCCGCCCGGACGATGTCGGCCGCCAAGCGTGCGTCGCCCTCGGGCTCGGCGCGATAGCGCAGGGTCGCGCCACCCCGCTCCTCGATGCCCACGTACACGATGGCGCGGCCCCCGTCGCAGCAGACGGGCCGGATCCGGGCGCGGGCGACGCCGGGCAACCTCGCGAGGCGCTCCTCGGACTCGGTGAGAAACGCCTGCCTTTCGTTTCCGAACGCGATGGTGTCGCCTTCCGCGAACGTCAGGGCTTCCCGTACCTGTCGCGCCGCCACGCGGCTCAGCCCGTAGAGGTCGATGATGCCGATCTCGATCTCCTGGCCGTTCACCGGGCACGGCGTGCCCAGCACACACGCGACGAATCCCGTTACCGCAATAGCTGTTCCTCGGTTCATGAGTCATGCCTCCGGTCAACTCGCACCAGGCCGTGCTGCATCGGGTCAACGGGGAGCCGCTCCGCCGGCAAGGCGCTCCGGCCGACACGGGTCACGGCAACGCACACCGCGACGTTGACGAGCAGGGCGACCACCCCGGCGTGGACGTTCCACGGCTGGGGGTGTCCGGCCGCGAGCAGGTTGCCGTAGATGATCGAGGCGTTGGATCCCGCAACGACGGACGAAGACGGTTCGAATCAGTTGGCTCCATTTTGACGTCACGCGCCGCGTCGGCTCCTGCTCCGGCGGGTTGACGGTCCTGTCACCTCCGCGCCGCCCCGGTGTTGCAGTTCCTGCACTGCCGGCCCCTCGCCGCTCGCCCGTTCCCCGTGTAGCGGGCCGTTCCGCGTTGGCCGCGTTCTTGCTAGTGAGCATCCCATCGGCCGGCTGCCGGACCCGGCACCGTTCTCGCAAACCCGGCGAGAGCGCCGCACTCCGCAGGACTCGGGAGGCCGACAGGAGCGCGCATGCACGACCCCGCCTACAAACAGCTTTTCGCACGCCCCCGCATGGTCCGCGACCTGCTCGACGGCTTCGCCGCCCGCGGTTGGAGCGACACCCTCGACTTCGATGCGCTGGAGCCCCTGCCCGCCGGCTTCGTCAGCCGGAACCTCCAGCAGCAACGTTATAGCGACCTCGTGTGGCGTATCCGCTTCCGCGACGGCCGATGGCTGTACCTGGTGCTGCTCCTCGAGTTCCAGGCCACCGTCGATCCGGCGATGGCGGTACGCATGCTGACGTACACGGGGCTCCTCTACCAGCGGTTGGCCGCCGACGGTGTGCTCCGCGGGCACGGGGTCCTGCCGCCGGTTCTGCCCGTCGTCATCTACAACGGCCGTCGGCGTTGGACGGCGCCGGTCGAGATGCGGGAGTTGGTGGCGGCGGGGAGCGAACTGCTGGCGCCCTACCAGCCGTCTCAACGATACTATCTTCTGGACGCGACCCACGCGGTGGACTCGGACCTGCCGTCGGGCAACCTGGTGTCGGCGCTCGTCGGCCTGGAGAAGACGCGCGACAGGGCGCGTCTCGCGGGGCCGGTGAAGGTCCTGACGGACCTCCTGCGGGCGGTGGACGACGACCACTTGAAGCAGGTGTTCGCGACATGGCTCCACCAGGGGTTGCGGGTCTCTGGTCGGCTTCCGGCGGGCGGGCGGGACCCGCTGGCGCAGTTGCAGGAGACGCAGACGATGCTGGAAGAGAACATGCGGGAATGGACCCGTGAATGGCTCGAGCAGGGGCGTGCCCAGGGGCGTGCCCAGGGGCGTGCCCAGGGCATCGAGCAGGGTATCGAGCAAGAGCGAGCGCTGCTTTGCCGTCTGGCGGCGAGGAAGTTCGATGCCGGCGCCGCCGAGGGGCTGGCCGCGGCATTGGCCGGGGTCACCGACGCGGACCGCCTCGCTCGGATCGGCGACTGGATTATCGAGTGCGTAACGGCGTCGGACCTGCTGGCCCGCGTCCGCGGCGACGGCCGGTCGGGCGGCTGACGGTGCGGGCGGCACGGACCCGGCGCGGGCCGCTTGCGGTCCTCAGGCGTGATGGCCGTGCGTCCGCGGGAGCGCGAGCGTGACCATCGCCACGTCGTGGACCGGCCTGCATGAGGGTGTCCGTTCCGCCACTCCGGCTTCTCGACGGTTGCCCGGTCGCGTCGGCGGCCGGACGGGAATGTACGGAGGCCACTGCCGGAAGAACGGCGGCCGGAGGCCCGTCGGCCTCGCGGAGCAGGACGGGCCCCGGCCGTGACGCCGCCGCTCTCTATCAGCGGTGCCGACTCATCATGACCAGCCGGCACCTTCATCTTCGGCGCGCGCAGGAATACCATCGGTAACGGCTCAGCCTGAGCCCTGAGTGCTACCGAACCGAGCGGGCTGCCGCCGGCGCAGGACCAGTCGCATCCCGGCGGCGGCCAGCCCCAGAGCCAGGAGTAGTTGCGCGCGCAGCGGGAGCGCGGGCACTGGTTGCGATACGTCGACCTGCGCCGAGGTCGAGCAGTTGTTCGCCGTGTCCGACTCCCCCGCCACCGCGTCCACGCACGCCCCGTAGTAGTACGTGCCCGCCAGCGATGGAGCCGTCAGAAAAACCGTTCTCGCGCTGCCTTGCGAAGCGCCAAGCGCCGAAACCGGTGCCGTGCCCACCGATGTGTCGGATGTCGTGATGGTGGCGTCCGTCGAGCGGTAGTACTGCATCGTCGTTGCCGCCGACTGCCTCTCACCCTGGTTGTGCACGGTCACAATCAGCCGGAACGTCCCGCCCGGCTCCGGGCTGCTGTCGCTCACATTCCGCCCCAGCACAACCAAATCCGGCGTCGGCTCCTCCACCGTGACCGTCAGCGATTCCGAGCAGTTGTTCGTCGTATCGGACTCCCCCGCCACCGCGTCCACGCACGCCCCGTAGTAGTAGATGCCCGCTGCCGGAGCCGTCAGCTCCACCGACTGGTTGCTCGTCGCCGCGGCGGCAAGCCCCACCACCGCGTCCGTACCCACCGCTGTGTCCGACGTCGCGATCGTCGCATCCGACGACCGGTAGTAGCGCAGCGTCGTCGCCGACGAGGCCGCGTCCCCGCCGTTCCGAACCTCCACCGACAGGGTGAACGTCGCCCCCACGACCGGGCTGCCGTCGCTCACCGACGGCGGGTCCACGACCATGTCCGGGCTGGTCGGTGGTGGCGGCGGCGGTGGTGGCGGTGGTGGCCGGATCGTGCCCCTGACACTGATCTGGTAGGCCAAGTCGCCGTCATTGTCCACCCAGCCTGAACCCGGAACGACCGATTTCCCCCTGTCGACGATGCTCCAGCCAGGGGCGGGGGTGTCATCCTCGTCGGGGCCGGTCACGCTCCAGAGCCACCCGAAGGTTCCACCTGCGGCCACCACCCAATACTCGGTGTTCGGTTCGAGCGTGGCGGAGCCCGCGGTAAAACCGGGCACCATGCTTCCCGTTGGGGAGCCACGGTGGAGGGTTATCGTGGGACTGCCAGAGTTCAGCAGCCGAAGTTCGATGCCGGTCAGGGTGTAGCCGGTGGTGTTGGCACCGGTGCGAAATCCCTGCGCCACACCATGCTCAGTGCCACCAGCGGTCAGCATGGGCTGCCCTAGATTGCTCACCAGAACCTGCGACGTCTGGGCGTGGGCTACGCCCGCGCGGCCGAACAGGCACATCGCGAGCGTGACGCCGAGAATTGGAAACAGGGCCGCCGCGTGGCGCCAAAGACGGCGCGGCAGGCGGTGTCGCCTCCCGCCCGCACCCGGAGTTGCCCTCCCCATCCCGCTGCCGACGAGGCATCCGGACGGCGTCCAACCCTTCGAGTCCGATAGGCGTGCAGCTGAACCCTCCGGCTCACCGGTGAACCGCATTCCGCGCTCGCGCGACCGGTTTCGCATGGTCCCATCGTGGCGTCCCATCCTGAATTCCCCTCCTCGGAATCTCGGCCTGACCGTGCCCGCTCCGTCCAGGGGAGTCCAGCGGCTGCGCAGAAACGGCGGCCGGAAACTCCGTCGCTCTCGCTCCAAAGGACGAGCCCCCGAACCGCCGCCGCGCGCTCGTCCGACGGCGCACAGCGCGCCGGGGCATCCATTGGCCGGCCTCCTGTACCCTCCCGCGTTCGCCCGGCGCAACCGTAACCGCGCCGGCTCGGGCTTCAGCCGCGGTGGGATCCCGGCAGAAGGCGACGGTCGCCAAGACACACCAGCAGGATCCCGAGCAGCAACGCCCCGCCGAGCGGGAGCGCCGGCACCACCGTCGCCCGCGTCACCGTCACCGTGTAGGTCAAGGTCGTGGCCCCGTCCTCGGCCGTCACCACCACCGTGATCACGTTCTCGCCAGCCGCCAGGTCGACCGCATCAGCCGGCGAGCCGCTGGCGACCGCCACGTCGTTCACGGTGACGGCGTCGGCCACGGTCGCCGTGACGGTCACGCTCGTGACGCTGTTCGCTACCGATGCCGTGTAGCTCTGCGTCGCAGGATCGAAGGCCGGCGTGAGCGCGACCTCCCCCGTGCCGTCGGACAGCGCCAATCCGCTCAACGTCGCGTCCAAGGCCAGCGCCCGCGTCACCTCCACGTCGAACATGACCGACGCCAACGGCGGCGCGTCAGGCTGCCCTTCCGGCCTCGCATCGACCGTGACCATTGCCGTCCCCGCATCGGCTCCCGGCGACAACGCCACTCCCGGACCGTCTTCCGTTATCGACACGGAAACCACGCCCGGCGCCGTCGACGATGCCGAGAACGTCGCTCCCGCGTACGTCACTGCCGACGCAGCCGACGGTGCGAACGTGAACAACGCGTCCAACGGCACCGTCACCGACGCACCCCCGGTGCGCAGACCATCACCGTTCGTGGCGGTCGCAATGACATCGTCCACCGCCTGCTGCACCGCCGCCGCCGGCATCACCGGTTCCGGCACCGTGACGCGCACCGAGGTCGAGCAGTTGTTCGACGTGTCGGATTCGCCCGTCACCGCATCCACGCACGCACCGTAGTAGTAGGTCCCGGACGAAGCTGGCGCCGTCAGATCGATCGATTCCGCACTCGACCCCGCCGCCGACAGCCCACCCACCGCGTCCGTGTCCTCCTCCGTATCGGACATCGCGATCGTCGCGTCCGTCGACCGGTAGTAGCGGAGCGTCGTGGCCGCGGCGTCCCCGTCCCCGCTGTTCCGCACCGTCGCCGACAGGGTGAACGCCGCACCCGCGACGGGGCTGCTGTCGCTCACCGATGGCGGGTCCACCACCAGGTCCGGCCTGGTCGGCGGCGGTGGCGGCGGTGGCGGCGGTGGCGGCTCAGACACGTCGACCTGCACCGAGGTCGAGCAGTTGTTGGTGGTGTCCGACTCGCCGGCCACGGCGTCCACGCAGCCGCCGTAGTAGTACGTGCCCGCCGTCGATGGCGCCGTCAGAGAGATCGTCTTCGCGCTGGCCTGAAAAACGCCAAGTGCCCGAACCGGTTCCGTGCCCACCGACGTGTCGGACGTCGTGATCGTCGCGTCCGTCGAGCGGTAGTACTGCATCGATGTCGCCGCCGCCTGCGTCTCACCCACGTTCTGCACGGTCACAATCAGCCGGAACGTCCCGCCCGCCTCCGGGCTGCTGTCAGTCACATTCGGCCCCAGCACAACCAGGTCCGGCGCAGGCTCCTCCACCATGACCGTCACCGCTTCCGAGCAGTTGTTCGTCGTGTCGGACTCCCCGACCACCGCATCCACGCACGCCCCGTAGTAGTAGGTTCCCGGCGTCGACGGCGCCGTCAGACCGCCCGCCTCGTCGCTCGCAGCCTCGGCCGCGAGCGCGCCCACGGGGTGGCTGCCGTCCTCGTCGTCGGAGGTCGTGATGGTGGCGTCGCTCGACAGGTAGTAGCGCAGCCTCGTCGCCGCCGAGGCCCCGTCGCCCGCGTTGGTCACCGTCACCGACAGCGTGAACGACGCCCCCGTGGCCGGGCTGGGGTCGGTCACCGAAGCTGAACCCACCACCAGGTCCGGGGTCTGGGCGCGGGCCACACCTCCGTCACCGAGCAGGAACATCGCGAGCGCGACGCCGAGAATTGGAAACCGGACCGCCGCCTGGTGCCGGAGGCGGCGCGGGAGGCGCCGGTGCCTTCCGTACGCGCCCACAGTTGCGCTCCCCATTTCCCCCGCCGACGAGGCCATCCGGACGGGCATCCATCCCCTCGAGTCCGACAGGCGTGCACCCGAAGCCTCCGGCTCGCCGGTGGCCGCACTCCACGCTCGCTCAACCGGTCTCGCATGGTTCCGTCCGTGGCTTCCCATTCCTGCATTCCCCCTTTCGAATGTCGGCTTCCGCTCGCCCAATCACCCCGCACTCCGTCCGACTCGGAGCGCGCTCGCTTGAGGGTCGAGACGCGTCACCGCGACGCACACCGCGACGTTCACGAGCAAGGCAACGACCCCGGCGTGGACGTTCCAGGGCTCCGGGTGCCCCGCCGCGAGCAGCGCTGCGTAGGCGATCGTGCCGGTAATCATGCCGGCCAGCGCCGCCCGGGTCGTGAGCCGGTCCCAGCTCACGCCGAGGATGAAGAGGGGGGCGACCTGGGCGAGGATCTCCATCTTGAGCTCGGTCAGGCCCCACAGGGTGATGCGCGGGTCGAGGGCGATGCCCACCAGCACCGCGACGAGGACCCAGGACACGTGCTTGCCGGCCCGCGTCAGCCGCGCTTCGTCGGCCCCGCGCAGCACGGTGGTGCCCAGCACGTCCTTGGCGAGCATCGACGACAGGCTCAGCAGCACCGAGTCGGCCGTCGACATGATGGCGCTGACCACCGCCACGATGACGACGAGGCTCAGGACGTAGAGCAGCGGCGAGCTCGCCCCCCACTCGGTGAGCAGGAGCGGCAGCACCTGGTCGCCCTCGACGGGGCCGGCCCCGTCGAGCCGCTCGATGGCCAGGACTCCGACCAGGAAGACGGGGCCGGTGGTGACCATCGGCAGGAACACCATGATGCCGAACGAACGGCGCAGGGCGGCGCTGTTGCGCGCGGCGTAGATGCGCTGGACCGCCTGCGGATAGACGGCGCCCGAGAAGCCGATGAGGGCGAGGGTGCTGAACCAGTTGCGGCAGGCGTCCCAGCCGGGGACGGCGACCTTCTCGGGGGCCTCGGCCGCAAGCCATTCGGTGACCCCGGCCATGTGAGCGGGGCTCGGCGCCGCGGCGAGCAGCAGCCCCGTCAGTCCCGTGATCAGCATCACGCCCTGCACGAGGTCGGTCCACGCGACCGCCCGCATGCCCCCCACGGTTTCGTAGACGAGCACCACCAGGGTCAGCAGCACCACGCCGGCCCAGTAGGGCACGGCGCCGCCGGAGAGGCCGGCGGTGATGTGGCCCATGGACATGAGCTGGGCGAGCAGGTAGTTGGAGATGGCGGCGACGAGCAGCAGGTTGGCGATGAGGGTGAGGGCCGGCGAGCGGAAGCGGTGGGTGAGCCAGTCGCCGGGGGTGACGAAGCGGTGCCGTTGGGACAGGCGGTGAAGCCGCGGCGCGTAGAGCAGGTAGGCCACGATGATCGCCATCATGAACCCGACGCTCATCACCCACGAGAAGCCGAGGCGGTACGCCTCGCCGGGATAGCCGATGAGGGTGTTGCCGCTGTACTGGGTCGCGTAGAGGGTGAGCAGCAGCACCGGCCCCGTCAGCTGCCGGCCCGCGAGGTAGAAGTCGGCCAGCGACTCGCCGGTGCGCCGGCGCCGCGCCGCGTACCCCACCCCGAGGATGGCGGTCAGGTAGAGCCCGACGGCCAGGACCGCGCCGCCGCCCAGGGACTCGGTCATTCGTCGGGCCAGAGGCGGTGCACCACGAAGGCGGTGAAGACGGCGACCCCCGCCGTCGCGGCGAGCGAGAGGACCACCCAGTGGGGCAGCCCGAGCCAGATGCGCAGCGGCGTGTCCCCCGGCAGGTACCACGGGACCGACGCCCCGAAGAGCGCGAGGTAGACGGGCCAGATCCAGACGGGGAAGCCGCGGCGGCCGTCGGTCGGTGCCGGCCGCCGCGTGCTGTTCGGATCTGCCATCGCCTCGATCATCCGCGTCCGTCGCGAAGATAGCAACCGCCCGCGCCGGCGCACATCCGTCGCGTCTTCGCCTCGATCGTCCGCGTTCGTCGCGAGGGTGTCGGCCCTCCGCTCCGGCGCCGCCCCGTTCGGAGCGCCGCCCGGGCACCCGCGTCGGCGCGACGCCCGGCGAGAATCGGCGATGTGGTGATATCGTGTTCGCCTTCGCACGTCTCTCGCGGAGAGGAGTTTGCTTCATGCCCTTGACGAGACTCGCTACGGTACGCGCCGTCGTTTTCTGGCTCGCGGCAGGTCTGGCGTTTCCCGGCGTGACCGCGGCGCAGGATCAGCCGCCGGAGCCGCCGCCGGAAGAAGAGGAGGAGCAGGAGCAGACGGCGGAGTCCGACGAGGAAGAAGCGGAGGGCGAGGACGAGCGTCCGCGGCGGGGCCGTGGTCGCGACGACGGCATCGAGCCCTACGACGAGGTGATCACCGACGAGGCGGAGACCGACGAGGGCGTGTTCCTCGTGCACCGGCTCGACGACAAGGTGTTCTACGAGATCCCGGTCGACGAGCTGGGCCGCGAGTTCCTCTGGGTCAGCCAGATCGAGCGCACCAGCGAGGGCGTCGGCTACGGCGGGCAGGCGCTCGGGAGCCGGGTCGTCAAGTGGGACCGGCGCGGCGACCGCGTGCTCCTGAAGAGCGTGTCCTACGCCATCGTGGCAGACGACTCTCGGCCCATCGCGCGGGCGGTCGGGGCCGCGAACAACGACACGATCCTGAGGGCGTTCGACATCGAGGCGCTGTCCGAGGCGGGGGCGCCGGTGATAGACGTCACCGCGCTCTTCAACACCGAGGTGCCCGAGTTCAGCGCCCGGTCGCGGCTGCAGGCGCGGGGCTTCGCGCGGGACCGGTCGTTCGTCGAGTCGGTGGCGTCGTTTCCGCGGAACATCGAGGTCAGGGCCACCCACACCTACACGGCGCCGGCGCCGTCCGGCTCGGGCAACCGGCCCATCGTGGTTCGCCGCCGCGGCATGCGGCCGGGCAGCGCGACGGTGGTGCTGCACTACAGCATGGTCAAGCTGCCCGAGCAGCCGATGATGCCGCGCCTCTTCGACGAGCGCGTCGGCTACTTCTCGGTGCGGCAGATCGACTACGGCCGCGACGAGCACCGCTCGCCGCGCCGGCGCTACATCACGCGCTGGCGGCTGGAGAAGCAGCAACCGGACCGGGCCATGTCCGATCCGGTGACTCCCATCACCTTCTGGATCGACCCCGCCACCCCCGCCAGGTGGGTGCCGTACATGAAGCAGGGCGTCGAGGCGTGGCAGCCGGCGTTCGAGGAGGCCGGGTTCAGCAACGCGGTGGTGGCGCGCGAGGCCCCCTCCGCCGACGAGGACCCCGACTGGAGCGCCGAGGACGCGCGCTACTCGGTCATCCGCTGGCTGCCGTCGACGGTCGAGAACGCCTCCGGCCCCCACGTCAACGACCCGCGCACGGGGGAGATCCTCGAGTCGGACATCCAGTTCCACCACAACGTCATGAACCTGCTGCGCGACTGGTACTTCGTACAGGTCGGGCCCCTCGACCCGCGCGCGCGGACGCTGCCCCTGCCCGACGAGCTGATGGGCGAGCTGCTCGCCTATGTCGTGGCCCACGAGGTCGGCCACACCCTCGGCTTCCAGCACAACATGAAGGCGAGCTCGCTCTACCCGCCCGACCGGGTGCGCGACCCCGACTGGGTGCGGACGATGAGCCACACCCCGACCCTCATGGACTACGCGCGCTTCAACTACGTCGCGCAGCCGGAGGACGGCATCGCGCCCGAGGACCTGATTCCCAAGATCGGCCCTTACGACAAGTGGGCCACCCGGTGGGGCTATGCCCCCATCGCGGGGGCGGCGACTCCCGACGATGAGCGCCCGACCCTCGACGCGTGGGCCCGCGAGCAGGACGAGACGGCGTGGCTCCGGTTCTCGACGCCGGGCACGCGCGGCGCCGACCCCGGCCAGCTGACCGAGGCGGTGGGCGACGCCGACGCGGTGGCGTCGACGGCGCTGGGGCTGAAGAACCTCGAGCGGGTGGCGGCGATGCTGCTCGACGCGACGGCGGCGCCGGGCGAGCCGTACGACGATCTCGACGAGCTCTACGCCCGGCTCGTCGGGCAGTGGACCCTCGAGATGAACCACGTCGCCGCGGTGGTGGGCGGCGTCGACTCGCAACAGAAGCACTTCGGCCAGGACGGGGTGCGCTTCGCGACCATCGCGCGGGACGTGCAGGCGAAGGCGGTGGCGTTCCTGAACGACCACGCGTTCATGCCGCCGGGGTTCCTGACCGACCCCGAGATCCTGCGTCGCATCGAGCCGGTGGGGGTGCTGAACCGGATTCGGACCAGCCAGACCCGCGTGCTCGGCACGCTGCTGTCGGCCGCCCGGCTGGCCCGGCTCGTCGAGCAGGAGGTGATAGACGGCGACGCCGCCTATCCCGCCACCGAGTTCCTGGCCGACGTGCGCGGCGGCGTGTGGAGCGAGCTGGACGAGCCGGAGATCCGCATCGACGCCTATCGCCGCAACATCCAGCGGGCGTACCTCGATCTGGTCGAGGGGCGGCTCGGCGGCTCGTCGCAGGCCAACGGCGACGCGGGGCCGTTCCTCCGCGGCGAGCTGCGCGCCCTCGACGCCTCCGTCGTCCTCGCGCTGGACGGGACGTCGGACCGGGCGACCCGGCTGCACCTCGAGGACGTGCGGCATCGGATCGCGCGGGCCCTGGATCCCTCGGCCGGTGCGGCCGGGGCTTCGCGCTCGAGGGCGGCGTTCGCCGATGACGCGTTCGAGCTCGCCGACGAGTCCTTCGCCCCATGGAGCCTCGCCGGCGAAGGCGCCGAGTGGTGCTGGCCGGACTACGCGATTCGCGTCCGCTGAGGCGGGTCGGGGGAACCGTCGGCCGCGGCCAAGCCAACGCCCTGCCCACGGCACGCCAAGCGTCATCGGAGAACCCGTCATGGAATGGCTGTCCAACCCCGAGATCTGGATCGCCCTGGCCACCCTCACCGTCCTCGAGGTCGTCCTGGGCGTCGACAACGTCATCTTCATCTCCATCCTGTCCGACAAGCTGCCCGCCCATCAGCAGAAGCTCGCGCGCCGGGTCGGCCTGGCCCTCGCCATGCTGTCCCGCCTCGGCCTGCTCATGTCGCTGAGCTGGATCATCCAGCTGACCGAGCCCCTGTTCGCGGTGTTCGGCCGCGACGTGTCGGGCCGCGACCTGACGCTGCTCGGGGGCGGGCTCTTCCTGCTGGCGAAGTCGACCTACGAGATCCACGAGAGCCTGGAGGGCGACGACGGGCGTCGGTCGCGCAGGAAGACGGTGACGTTCGCGAGCGTGATCCTGCAGATATTGGTGCTCGACGTCGTCTTCTCGCTCGACTCGGTGATCACCGCGGTGGGGATGGTGGACCAGCTCGAGGTGATGGTGGCGGCCATCGTCATCGCGGTGCTCATCATGCTGATCTCGGCCGAGGCGATCAGCCACTTCGTCAACGAACGGCCGACGGTCAAGATACTCGCGCTGAGCTTCCTGCTGCTGGTGGGGTTCTCGCTGGTGGCGGAAGGCTTCCACCAGGAGATTCCGAAGGGCTACCTCTACTTCGCGATGGCGTTCTCGGTCTTCGTCGAGCTGATCAACAACCGGATTCGCCACGTGTCGCCGGTGCACCTGAAGAAGCCGATCAGGTCGTGATCCACCAGGCGGCGGCGCCGACGGCGACGCCGAGCAGGGTGTCGCCGGTGCACCTGAAGAAGCCGATCACGTCGTGATCCACCAGGCGGCGGCGCCGACGGCGACGCCGAGCAGGGTGTCGGCCGCGTAGTGGTAGCGTCCCACCACGGTGGCGACGGCGACGGCGCCGGCCGTCGCGGCGAGCGGGACGAGCAGGTCGGGAAGCAGCTGGCCGGTCGCGAGGGCGGCGGCGACGGCGGTGGCGGCGTGGCCGCTCGGGAAGGTGTTGACCTGGATCGACGCGTTGTCGAGCACCGCGCGGTTCACGCGATGAAGCGCGAGGCCGCGCCGTTCCATCGCCCCCGGCGGCTCGACGGTGCGGGGCGGGCGCGTCTGAATCCACGGCAGCAGGCCGTAGCACGCGAACGCGGCGAGCAGCACCGGCGTCCAGTACTGGTCCGCGTTCCCCCGCAGTCCGGCGCCGTAGAGCAGGCCCAGGGTGATCGGGACGAACGGGTACGCGCACAGATAGGCGAGCTCCAGCAGCTCGAGGATCGGGGCCGGGGTCCGCCCCACGACGGCGTCGAGGCGCAGCGCCCCGAGCAGGCGCCGGTCGAGCCGCGTCAGCCGCGCTTCGACCGCCGGCATGGGGCGCCGGAAGAAGAGCCCGCTCATCCAGTAGCCCTGCAGCAGGTAGATGCAGGGCGCCCAGTCGCGCGCGATCCGCATCGGCAGCTGCAGACGCAGCTGCGAGAGCACGAGCACCAGCCCCACACAGGCCACCGAGACCGCCAGCACCCGGTTGCGCCGGGCCGCCGGCAGCGGCAGGACGCGGGCGAGGACGACGAGATAGGCGAAGTAGCCGCAGACGATCCACTCACTGGCGCGCACGTGTTCAATCGTGGCAGCCCGGTGCGGGAGATGCAAGGCGGTTCAGGCGCGGTCGGCGGCGACGGCTTCCGCCGGGACGGGTGCCGGCTCGAGGGCGGAACTGCCGGGGGCGGCCGCCGGCTCGGGCAGCCGGCGGAACAGCCGCACGAGCAGGACCAGCGACACCGCGAACAGGGCCGCGCCGAGGAGGAACGGCGCCCCCGGCAGGTGGATCGGCGCGCGGGCCGACGTGAAGTAGCTGAAGAGCCCGGCCGTGAAGAGCAGCGGCGCCGCGATTGCGGTCAGGCTGATCAGCGACGTCAGGGCGCCCTGTATCTTGCCCTGCTCGGAGGGGGGCACGGCCCCGGCCACGAGCCCCTGGATGGTCGGGTGCGCGACGCCGGCGGGCGACGCCAGCACGATGATGACGAGGACCACCCATCCCGCCGACGCGAGGCCGTAGCCGAGGAACGCCAGCATCGAGACGCCGATGCCGAAGAGGATCGCGCGCCGTTCGCCGAGGCGGGCGACCGTCGGTCGGACCAGCAGCCCTTGCACGAGCGCCGCCATCACCCCGACGAGGGCCAGGGTCAGGCCGTTGGCCTGGGCGTCCCACCCGTAGCGGTAGCCGGCGTGCAGCACCCACACGTTCTCGAGGCCCCGCTGGGCGAGCGACGCGAAGATGAAGACCACCGCGATGCCCGCCACCAGGGGATAGGCGCGCAGCCGCCGCAGGCTGCCGAACGGGTTCATCCTGCCCCACGAGACGGGGCTGCGCTGCGCCGGGGGCAGCGACTCGGGCAGCACGAAGTACCCGTAGAGCCAGTTGACGAGGGCCAGCCCCGCCGCCACGAAGAACGGCAGGCGCAGGTGGATGCCGCCGAGCAGCCCCCCGAGGGCGGGGCCGAAGATGAAGCCGAGCCCGAAGGCGACCCCCACGAAGCCGTAGTTGCGGGCGCGGTTCTCGGGGGTCGACACGTCGGCGATGTAGGCGTTGGCGGTGGTGATGCTGGCCCCCATGACCCCGGCGACGGCCCGGCCGACGAAGAGCCAGCCGATCGACGGCGCGAAGCCCTGCACGAGGTAGTCGACGCCGAACCCGAACAGCGAGCCGAGGATGACGGGCCGGCGGCCGAAGCGGTCGGACAGGGCGCCGAGGACGGGGGCGCACAGGAACTGCATCAGCGCGTAGAGCGCGATGATGACCCCGTAGTAGAGCCCCGCCTGCGAACCGTCGCCGGCCGTGAACTCCCGTATCAGCTCCGGCAGGACGGGGATGATGATGCCGAGCCCGAGGATGTCGATGAACAGGGTGACGAAGATGAAGATCATCCCCGCCTGGCGCGAGCGTCGTCCGAATGCCATCTCGTTCCCCGGGGGCCGCGACGCGCCGATCTCCCGCCCGGGCGGCGAGAGGGCCAAACCCTCAGTATGTCACGATTGCCGGCCGTCGCCGGCGGTCGGGGCATCGGGGGCGGCCGGAAGGGGAGCGGACGATTCCAGCTTGACGATCGAGATGTTGGCCCACCCGTAGAAGGCGGCGACCAGGGGGTTGATGAGGTTGAAGAAGCAGAACGGGGCGTAGGTCAGGGTGGCGACTCCGAGGGTGCCGGCCATGTACGCGCCGCACGTGTTCCAGGGGATGAGCACCGAGGTGATGGTGCCGCCGTCCTCCAGGGTCCGCGACAGGTTGCAGGGGTCGAGCCCGCGCCGCTCGTACTCGGCCCGGAACATCCGCCCCGGAAGGACGATGGAGATGTACTGGTCGGAGGTGACCACGTTGGTCCCGAACGCGGTGAGCAGCGTCGCCCAGATCAGGCTTCCCGTGCTGCGCACGACGCGCAGGATGCGCTGCGCGAGGGCCTCGAGCTGGCCCGTCGACTCCATGACCCCACCGAACATCATCGCCGACATGACGAGCCACACCACGCCGAGCATGCTGCTCATCCCCCCGCGGCTGAGGAGGTCGTCGAGGGCGGCGTTCCCCGAGTCGAGGGTGAACCCGTCGAAGAGGGCGATCCAGCAGCCCTTGACGACGGCGAGGGGGCGCGGCAGGTCGGGCTCGGCCACGAACGCCACCACCGTGTCGCCCTGGAAGAGCCCCGCGAAGACCGCCCCGGCCAGGGCGCCGGCGAGCATCGACGGCAACGCGGGGACCCGCCGCACCACCAGCGCGAGCACCAGGGCCACCGGAATCAGCAGGTGGGGCCCGAGCGAGTACTGGCCCTCGAGCGCATCCAGCACGACCTGGAGCTCGGCGGTGGTGGCGGGAGCCGGCGCCGCGAGGCCTGCCACGGTGAACAGCGCCAGGGCCGCCGCGATGCTCGGCCCCGTGGTCCACACCATGTGCCGGATGTGCGTGAACAGGTCGGTGCCGGCGACGGCGGGGGCGAGGTTGGTGGTGTCGGACAGGGCCGACATCTTGTCGCCGAAGTAGGCGCCCGAGATGACCGCCCCGGCCGCGAGACCGAGGTTCAGCCCCTGCGCGGTGGCGATGCCGACCAGCGCGATGCCGATGGTGCCGGCGGTGGTCCACGAGCTGCCGGTGGCCACCGAGACGAGGGCGCAGATGACGCAGGCGGTGGCGTAGAAGACCGACGGCGACAGCACCAGCAGCCCGTAGTAGATCATCGTCGGGACGACCCCGGCGAGAATCCACGTCCCGATGAGGGCGCCGACCACGAGCAGGATGAGGATGGCCCCCATCGACACCGAGATGCTGCGGCGCATCCCGTCCTCGACCGCCTTCCAGGGGTGCCCGTTGCGCAACCCGACCAGCGCCGCCGCGGCCGCCGCGAGCATGAGCGCGATCTGGTTCGGGCCGCTCGACGAGCCGTCTCCGAACAGGTAGACCGAGCCGGCGAGCAGGGCGATCAGGAGGCCGAGCGGCCCAAGCGCCTGCAGGGCGGTGGCGGGTCTTGCCGCGACGGCGGCGGGCTCGGCCATGCGCATCCAGTCGGGCGCTCATGCTAGCACGCCGGGCCGGTCCGCCCGGCTCGTCCCGCCGCGTGCCAGGTGGGCGGCGGCCGGCCGCGCTTCAGGTGTTCCGAAGCCGCCGCTCGGAATCGCCGACAGCGCGCTCGCGCTCAGCGCTCCCTGAAGATGTCGAGCGGCAGCAGGGCCGTCACCCCGACGTTGGGGGCGTCGACGAGCTGGGCGATTCGCAGGTCGACGGCGACGCTGGCCACGACGTAGGCCTGCTCGGGGGTCAGGCCGTAGGTCTCGGTCATGTAGTCGATCATCGCGAGCAGCGCGTTGCGCGCGGCGAGGGAGACGTCCTTCGACAGGTTGCTGAGCCCGGCGATGCGCTCCGAGGCGCCGAGGTAGCGCATGTCGGGAGGGACCTCGCCGACCGCCTTGAGGGGAAAGCCGGTGGTGGCGTAGAAGCGGCGCGACGGGATGTCGAGCACGCGGGCCGGCCCCTCGAAGTGGGGCCCGTGGGTCAGGGCGGGGCCGTCGGTGATGAGCCGGGTGGTCACCGTGAAGTCGGCGTCCATCTCGATGGCGGTCCCCGACACCTCGCCGTCGCCCTGCGCGAAGTGCGGGTCGCCGATGGCGAGGCCGCAGCCGGCGACGTAGCACGGCAGGTACACCGTCACGCCGACCTGCAGGTAGCGGATGTCGAGGTTGCCGCCGTGTTCGCGCGGCGGCAGGGTGCGCAGGCACTCGTCGGGGTGGGACCCGTTCGGGCCGCAGACGGCGGCGGGCGACGCGTGCAGGGCGTGGGGCGGGAACCCGGCCCCGCCGAGGGCGCGCAGCTCGGCCTCGCGCGACAGCATCGCCGCGTGCTGCTCGGGGCCGGGCAGCACCGTGAGGATGCCGGGGAAGCCGGCGTTGGGGACGCGCACGCCGGGCACGTCGTCGCTGACCGCCTCGGTGCGGTCGAGCCGCCACTCCGCCCGGAACGACCCGGTGACGTGGTCCGAGACGAACCCGATGGGGCTGACCGAGGTGTAGCCGAACCGCCCCGGGGCGATGTCGAGCAGGGTCACCGCGAGCACGTCGCCGGGCTCGGCCCCCTCGATGTGCACCGGCCCCGTCAGCGGGTGGACGGTCCCGATCTGCGGGTCGCCCTCGCGCGGGTCGTCGTAGGTGCTCTCGGGGTCGAGGTCGAAGTCGCTGGCGTTGCGGACCCGGAAGACGATGGTCTGGCCCGGTTGCGCGCGGGCGGCCATGGGAATCGCGGGGTGCAGCCGGTTGATGCACGCGGGGTCCTCGCCGCAGTGGCGTCCTTCGCCGCCGACCACGAGGATGCCGTTCTGCGCCGCCGCCGGGAGCGCGGCCGGCAGCAGGCCGGCGGCGAGCCACACGGACATCCAGAAGAAGAGCGGGAAGTTCCCGTACGTCGCTCGGGGTCGTGTCAGCATGGCCCTTTCCTGTCCGGGCGCCCTCGTCATCCTTGTCAGGCGGGAGCCTCTCCGGTCTCGGTTCGATGCGCGGTCTTGCCCCCGGCCGCCAGCGCGTCGCCGGCCGGCGGCGGCGGAGATCCGGGCGCAGGGTCGATGCGCGGCGGCGCGTCCGAACGCGCCGCCGCGTCGGCAAGTGGCGCGGCCGAGCGCGCGGGAAGCGTCGCGGCCCGCGCGCCGACGGTTTCCGGCGCCGTCGCGCGGGGCTCTCGGTCCTCCTCCCGCGCGGGGAGATCCGGCAGCGCCATCAGGCCCAGCGCGGCGGCGGTGTCCGCGACGGCGACGTCGACCGCGGCAACGGCGCGCGCCGACTGCCGCAGGGTGCGCGCCACCCACGCCGCGAGCAGCGCCGCGGCGCCGGCGAGCCAAGGCCAGTACGGCGCCGGTCCTGCAGCGGTCCCGACGAGCGCGCCCCCCGCGACGCACGCCCCGGCCAGCCACAGCCTGGGCGTCGCCCGCAGCCGGCGCGCGAGGCGGACGAGGCAGCGCCCCTCGCGATGCTCCTCGACGAGCACCCGCAGGTGCAGCCGCGCCCACCGATTGAGGCCGACGCTGATGTCGCGGTCCGCCTGCCAGCCGTCGTCTATCTCGACCGTCCGCACCTCGCGCGTCCGTTCGAGGCGTGCCGTCAGATGCGACAGCAGCGCTTCCGCCGCGATCCAGGTCTCGCTCCAGAAGCGCCGGGGCGGAGTGCGGCGCGACACCGCGGCCCTCAGCTCAAGGATTGCGCCGGCCGTCGCGATCGGCGGCCGCCGCCCTGCCGGCGGGGCGCGCAGGACCTCGGGCGGAGACATCGCGCCGCGCAGGCGGCCCCACGCGCGGGCGAGGGGCTGGGTGAAGTACAGCCCGGCGATGCGCGACCGATAGAGGATGCGGCTCAAACGGCGCGGGCGGCGGACCAGGGGCGGCAGCCCCTCGATGTCGGTGACGAGGGCGTAGCGGACGCAGCGGGCGACGGTGGTCCCGAGGGCGCCCGTGCCCACCGTCAGCAGCGCGAGGGCGAGCCCGATCTGGCTCGTCAGCAGGGTCGCCGCGCCCAGGCCGATGAGGGCCGCGGCCGCGACCTGCCAGCGGGCGGAATGCGGCATGAACGCGAACGGATAGGTGTCGGTGGCGTAGACCGACGGGAACGGCGCCGTGCCCCACGTGCCGGCGTTGACGCGGGCCCGGGTGAGCGAACGGTGGAACGGGAGCGGACCGTAGATGCGCCCCCGCCAGCCGATGTGCAGGCCCTGGAACTGGTCGGGGTGGTGCGGCTTCAGCCACGACTCGCCCTCGCCGTAACCGACCTGCTGGCGCCAGTAGGCGCGCAGCGACGCGCGGTGGCGGTGCCAGACGAGGGCCGACGGCGCGAACCCGATCTTCCAGCCGCGCGCCTGCAGGCGCCAGCAGATGTCGACGTCGTCGCCCGCGCGCAGGTAGATGGGGTTGAACCCGCCCACCGCAAGCAGCGCGTCGCGGCGGAACGCCATGTTGCAGCCGGGCACGTGTTCGGCGACGCGGTCGTCGAGCATGACCTGGGTGGGGCTGCCGGGCGCGCGCGCGATGCACTGCGCCATCGGCGGGTCGTCGGCGGGCACGAGGTTGGGGCCGCCCGCGCCGACGACGTCCGAGGTCAGGAACGGTCGAACGAGGTGCGTCAGCCAGTCGGGGTCGACCCGCACGTCGCCGTCGGTATAGGCGACGATGTCGCCGGCGGCGTGCTCGAGCCCGACGTTGCGGGCCGCGCTCAGCCCCCCGTTGGGGATGTCGAGCACGGTGACGCCCGCGTGGCGGCGCGCGATGTCGCCGGTGTCGTCGCGCGACCCGTCGTTGACGACGACGATCTCGAAGTCGGGATAGGTGAGGTTCTCGATCGACGCGAGGCACTCGTCGATGGTGGCGGCCTCGTTGTAGGCGCACACCACGACCGAGATCTTCGGCCACGTGCGGCGCTCGGCCTCGGAGAACGGCGCGTCCGCGAACGCCCCGACGACCGCGCGCAGGGCCGGCTTCGGCTTGCGCGCCGCGTCGACGAGGCCGAACGCCCAGTCGTCGACCGGCTGCCCGCCGCGCCACCACTCGTCGGTCCACGCGAACACCACGGCCCCGCACGCGCCCTCGGAGAACGCGGTGCGGACGTGCATGGCCGCGATGGCGGCCTGGCCGTCCTCGCCCTCGCGCCGGCTGTCCGCCCCCGCCTCGGCCAGCAGCAGGGGGCGGTGCCCCGCGAGGTGCTGCAGCCGGGCGAGGTAGCGCCGCAGGTCGGGCTCGGCGTGCAAGTAGACGTTGAACGCGCAGACGTCGAGGAACGGCAGCGACAGGTACTCGGTCGGCGGGTAGTTCACGTAGGTCAGCAGCGCGCCGGGGGCCGCCGCCTTCACGTCGTGGTAGAGCTCGCGCAGGAAGCGCTCGACGCGGGCCTGGCCGTGCCAGCGGACGATGGGCGCGGGAATCTCGTTGCCGAGCGCGAAGACGAGGGCGGCGGGGTGGCCCGACAGCTCGCGCACCCGCGCGATGATGTCCCCGCGGACACGGCGGCAGAGCTCGGGGTCGTCGAGGAACGCGATGTGCTGCGGCCAGGGCAGGCCGACCATCACGCGCAGTCCGTGGCGCGCGGCCGCGTCGAGTACCCGGGGAGCGGGCACGGTGTAGGTGCGGACGGTGTTGATGCCCGCTTCCCGCATCCGCGCGAAGTCCGCCGAGACCACGTCCGCCGCGGGAAACTGGCCGCCCGCCGCGTCGGGTGCGAAGGTGCCGTAGGAGACGCCCTTCACGAGAAACCGATCACGCCCGAGCGACAGGAACTTGCCGTCGACGGCGGCTCGCGTCTCGGGGACCGCGGTAGTCATTGGGAAAGTGCGGGCGTGGCGCCGGTCCTCTCGCGCCCGAGCTACAGGAGCCTGCCATCGACGGCGGCTCGCGCCCCGGGGACCGCGGCAGTCATTGCGGAAGACGCGGGGTGGCGCCGGCCCCCCGCGGACGGCCGGGGTGCGCCGGCACCGCACGCTGCGTCGCGCGCGTCCTCTACTCGCTCTCGCGGATCGTCGGATACTCGATCCCGAGCTGCTCCAGGTAGGTGTCGAACCGCGATGGGTCGTAGTAGTACTCCTCGAGCTGCGGCTTGAACCTCTCCATGATCTCCGCGTTCAGCCAGATGGCGGGCTCGTCCTGGGGCCGCAGGAACGACGTGTACTCGGTGTCGGCCTGCTGGACGTTCTCGAAGTAGTCGCGCGCGTCGTCCGCCAGCGACGGGGTCAGGAGGATGTCGAGCAGGGTTCGGGCGAAGACCTTCGCGCCGGCGGTGGCCCCCTTGTGCGCGATGGGGGTGGCCATGGCGATGCTCTTGTTCCAGTTGTGGTTCTGTCCGCCCGGGATGTTCGACGGAAAGCGGAGCACCACGGTCGGGACCACCCACGAGATGTCGCCGATGTCGTCCGACCCGCCGCCGCGCCGCTGCGAGTCGGGGATGTCCTCGCGGCCCCGCAGCTCCTCGCCGAGCTCGGTCGAGAGCCCGCGCTCCTCCACCCCGAGCTCCTTCTGCAGCGCCCGGGCCAGCCGCTGGTCTTTCTCGCTCCACTCCGGCATGCCGACGTGGAGCATGTTGGCGTGCACCGCCTCGGCCAGCGGCCGGTTCATGTGCTGCGGCCACGCCGCCCCGAGAACGCGCGAGTCGACGGTGGTGCTCGTCATGAGGGCGGCGCCCTCGGCCATCTGGTCGCCGAGCTCCCACATGCGCATGATGCTGGGGTAGTCGGTCTCGCGGAAGAAGTACCAGACGGCGGCGGTCGGGGGCACCACGTTGGGCTGGTCGCCGCCGTCGGTGATTACGTAGTGCGAGCGCTGCTGGATGCGGAGGTGCTCGCGGCGGAAGTTCCAGCCGATGTTCATCAGCTCGACCGCGTCGAGGGCGCTGCGCCCGTCCCAGGGCGAGCCCGCCCCGTGGGCGCTCTCGCCCTCGAACAGGTACTCGACCGACACCATGCCGTTGCCCCCGCTCTCGCCCCAGCTCGTGGTCATGTCGCTGCTGATGTGCGAGTAGAGGACGATGTCGACGTCGTCGAACAGGCCCGCCCGGACGTAGTAGGCCTTGGCCCCGAGCTGCTCCTCGGCGATGCCCGGCCAGATGACGAGGGTGCCGGCCAGGTTCTCGCGCTGCATGATCTTCTGCACCGCGAGGGCCGCGGTGATGTTGAGGGCCTGGCCCGAGTTGTGCCCCTCGCCGTGGCCGGGGGCGCCGGGGACGAGGGGCTCGCGGTACGCGACGCCGGGCTTCTGCGACGACTGGGGGATGCCGTCGACGTCCGTGCCCAGGGCGATGACCGGGGAGCCCGAGCCCCAGGTGGCCCACCACGCGCTGGGGATGCCCGCCACGCCCCTCTCCACCGTGAACCCGTGGTCCTCGAGGATGCCGGTGACGTAGCGCTGCGTCTCGAACTCCTGGAAGCCGAGCTCGCCGAAGCTGAAGATCATGTCGACCATCTGCTGGGTGAAGTCGCGGCGGCTGTCGACGTCGACGACGACCTCGTCCCTCAGCTCGGCGAGCCGGGCGTTCTCCTGCGCCGCGGCCGCCGCGGCGGTCGGACCCTCGGGCTGCGGCAGGGAGAGCAGGACGAAGGCGCCGGTGACGGCGGCGGTGGCCCAGGTGAGGGGTGCAAGGCGCATGGCGGTTCTCCCGAGTTGGCGATCCTGGTTCGACGAGGCCGGACGGAATGCTCTCGATACGGCGTCGAATACGCAATCCTATGGCATCTTGCCCGGTTCCGCATCAGGGATCGGCGCGGCCGCCGCGTGATCCGTGCGGTCCTTCGTTCGATCTCCGGCGGCTGGTGAGAGAATGGAACGCGAGAGAGGAGCCGCCTCGCGCTACGCCGGAACCGCCATGCGCTACGCCGTCACCACGTTCGGTTGCCGAGTCAACCAGGCCGATTCCCTGCAGATCGAGCTGCAGCTCCGTGCGCGCGGCGCCACCCCGGCGCCGGTCGCCGAGGCCGACGTGGTGGTCGTCAACAGCTGCTCGGTGACCGCGGCGGCCGACCAGGGCGTGCGGCAGAGCCTGCGAAGGGTGGCGCGGGAGAACCCCGACGCGAGGGTGGTCGCGACCGGCTGCTACGCGACCCGCGCCGGCGACGAGATCGCGGCCCTGCCGGGGGCGCCCGAGGTGGTGCCGAACGACGACAAGGAGACCCTGGTCGATCGCCTGATGCCCGGCGCGGCGACCACCGCCGAGCGCTTCGGGGACGGCCCGGGGCCGTGCGGCGCGCTGGTCTCGCCGACGAGCATCGGCCGGGTGGCGTTCATGCTCCGGGTGCAGACCGGCTGCGACGAGGCCTGCGCCTACTGCATCATCCCCACGACGCGGGGGCGCGGGCGCAGCCTCGAGCCCCGCCGCGTGCTCGCCGTTCTCGACCACGCGGCCGAGAGCGGGTTCCACGAGGTGGTGCTGAACGGGGTCCATCTCGGCTCCTGGGGGCGCGACCTCGACCCGCCGTCCAGCCTGACCGCCCTGCTGCGGGCCGTCGACGGCCATCGGTCCGACGTGACCTGCCGCATCAGCTCGCTCGAGCCGATGGACTGCCCGCCGGAGCTGATCGACCTCGTGGCCGCGAGTGGGCGGTTCGCGCCGCACCTCCACCTGCCGCTGCAGCACGCCAGCGACCGCATGCTGCGGCGCATGCGGCGCCCCTACACCCTCGACCGCTACCGGCGCGTCGTCGACCGGGTGCGCGAGCAGATGCCCGACGCGGGCATCGGCGCCGACCTCATCGCGGGGTTCCCCGGCGAGGGCGACGAGGACGCGCGCCGGACCCTCGACTACGTGGCCGCGAGTCCCCTGACCTATCTGCACGTCTTCCCCTGGTCGCCCCGCGAGGGCACCGAGGCGTCCGGGCTGCCGGACCGGGTGCCGGGACCGGTGGTGCGGGAGCGGGCCAGGGCCCTGCGAGACGCCGGCGCCGAGCTCTCGCGCCGGTTCCGCGAGCGGCAGGTCGGCGCGGTGCGGCCGGGCCTGACCCTCGACGGGGGCGCGGTCGTCGCCACCGACAACTACCTGAAGGTGCGGGTGCCGCCCGACGGCGCCGTCAACCGGCGGGTCCGGGTGCGCATCACCGGGGCCGACCCCCTTGCCGGGGCGCTGGTGGCCTGAAGCCGGCGGGTCCGCCCCGCAACCGCCGACCGCGGCTGCACCGGGCGCCCGACCCGTCCCCGACGTCGTGCGGCCCAGGACTCCTGGCCCGTTCCTTTCATACGGCTCTCGTGTCCTGCGGGGCGGGGCAGGGCGGCGGCCGTATCGGGTGCGTGGCCAAGTCCGGCTGTGCAATACTGGCAGGCATCCCGGCGGGAAGGGATCGTGACGCCATGAGCGCCGAGTTCATCACGCTAGTCCTGGGCATTCTGACGCTGGCCGGGGGGCAAATCGCCACGGCGCTGGTCCTCGTCGGCCGGATGGATAGGCAGGCGGACCAGACGAACAAGCGTTTCGAGGCTGTCAACCAGCGTCTCGACGCTGTCAACCGGCGTTTCGACGACATGGGCCGCGAGTTCGCGGATCTGCGCGAGCGGATGGCGCGGCTGGAAGGCGTCATGGAGGGTTTCGTTGCCGGGCGCCGCGATCGTGGCATTGCCTGATGCCGGGTCTTGGGGGCGCCTTGCAGAATCCGCCGATGCTTCGGGAGCACATCATGAGACTGTCCACGATGACGATCGTCTGCCTGGCCGCGGGGCTCCTGGCGGCCGGCTCGATCCCGGCGTCCGCCCAGTACGGCGCCACCGGCGGTGAATGGCGCACGTATGCCGGCGACCAGGGCAGCACCAAGTACTCGCCGCTCGACCAGATAGACGCGGCGAACTTCGAGGACCTGCGCATCGCGTGGCGGTGGCGGTCGGCCGACGGCGCGCTCGACCTCGAGGCGTTGCGCGAGCGGCTGGGTGAGTTCTCGATCCGCGGGTTCCAGGCGACCCCCCTGATGATCGACGGCACGCTGTATCTGTCGACGGCGCTGTACCAGGTGGCGGCCCTCGACGCCGGCACCGGCGAGGCCCGCTGGGTCTACGACCCGCAGGTGTACGAGGAGGGGCGGCCGACCCACGGCTACGGGTCGCGCGGCATCGCGTACTGGGTCGACGAGGAGAGCGGCGACGAGCGCATCTTCTGGGGCACGAGCGAGGGCTGGCTGCACGCCGTCGACGCGAAGACGGGGCGGCCCGCGCCCGGGTTCGGCGCCGGCGGCCGCGTGGACCTGGCCGAGGGCATTCCCCGCGCCGACCGCAGTGAGGTGAATTACCAGGGGCGCAACCTGCTCGGGGTCAAGTCGCCGCCGGTGGTCCTGCGCGACGTCGTCGTCACCCCGACCATCATCTCCGACTTCGTCATCCGCAAGGAGGCGCCGCCGGGGTGGGTGAAGGGCATCGACGCCCGTACCGGCGACGTCCGGTGGGTCTTCCGCACCGTGCCGCAGGCGGACGACTTCGGGGCCGACACCTGGCTGAACGAGTCTTGGCGCTACTCGGGGAACGCCAACATCTGGCCGCCGATGAGCGCCGACGAGGAGACCGGGTACGTGTTCCTCCCCACCGGCACCCCCACCAGCGACTACTACGGCGGGCATCGGCTGGGCGACAACCTGTTCGCGGAGAGCATCGTCGCCGTCGACGTCGAGACGGGCCAGCGCATGTGGCACTTCCAGGCCGTGCACCACGGCGTGTGGGACTACGACTTCCCGGCCGCGCCGACCCTCGTCGACGTCACCGTCGACGGGCGCCCCGTCAAGGCGCTGGCCCAGGTGAGCAAGCAGGGCTTCACCTACGTCTTCGACCGGGTCACCGGCGACCCGGTGTGGCCCATCGAGGAGCGCCCGGTCGAGACCGACACCGACCTCGAGGGCGAGGTGCTGTCGCCGACCCAGCCGTTCCCCACGAAGCCGCCCCCGTTCGAGTACCAGGGCATCGGCATCGACGACCTCGTCGACTTCACCCCCGAGATTCGCGCCCTGGCCGTCGAGGCGGTCCGGGACTTCCGACTCGGGCCGCTCTTCACGCCGCCGATGCTCAGCGTCGAGGGCGGCCTGCAGGGCACGATTCAGCGGCCCCACATCGCGGGCGGCGCGAGCTGGAGCGGGGCCGCCGCGGACCCCGAGACGGGGATCCTCTACGTCCCGTCCGAGAACCGCTTCTCGGTGCTGAAGTACTACACGCCCGACCCCGCCGAGGGCGGCAACCTGCGCTATACCCAGGCCGACTTCGACAGCGGCACCCAGCCCGTGCTGCCCCAGGGGCTGCCGCTGCTCAAGCCGCCGTACTCGCGCATGACCGCCATCGACCTGAACGAGGGCGAGCATGCCTGGATGCGGCCCAACGGCGACGGCGACCGCCTGCGCAATCACCCGCGGCTGCGCCATCTCGATCTGCCCCCGCTCGGCGGCGAGGGCCACGGAGGACCGTTGCTGACCCGGACCCTGCTCGTCAGCGCCCTGTCGGCGGGCGGCTCCGACGGCGGGCCGCGCCTGGTGGCCCGCGACAAGGCGACGGGCGAGATACTCGCCTCGCTCGACCTGCCGGCCGGGGCCATCGGCACCCCGATGACCTATCTGCACGAGGGGGCGCAGTACATCGCGCTGACCGTCGGCGGCGAGGTGCCCGAGCTGATCGCGCTCCGCCTGCCGTGAGACGGCGCGACCGGGCGACCGGGCGACCTGCGGTCGCCTTGGAGTTTCGCTGGCGCGAGGATCCCTGGGGCAGGCCCTTGGCGCGACGTTGCCTGGGAGTCTGGCTGGCGCGAAACTCCTGCGCAGGGACTCTTGTGCGACCTGATGGTCGCGTTGGGAGTCTGGCTGGCGCGAACCTCTGCGGCGAACTCTCGTGGCCCGGAATCGCCGCCTGCGGCTCCGCTTGCTGCCCGCCGACGCTGGAGGAAGGTCCGCGCCTCCCCGACGGCGGCACCCCGCTATGGTGCGGATTGACGGCCGTCCAGCAGGGCGGCCGCCTGCTGCGCGGCCGACCGGTCCGGGCCCCCTTCGAGGATGAGCTGTCCGCAGGCGGCGCGGATGTCCCGGCCCCGGCTCTTGCGCACCGAGACGGCCATCCCGCGCTCGGCGAGGGTGCGCGCGAAACGGTCCACCCGGCGGTCCGACGGCCGCGCGAAGGGGATGCCCGGCGCCGCGTTGAGCGGGATCAGGTTCACCTTGGCGCGCAGCCCGCGGAGCAGGGCGCCGAGCCGGGCGGCGTCGGCCGCGGTGTCGTTGACGCCGTCGAGGAGCACGTACTCGAACGTGATGCGGTCCCGGTGCTTCAGCGGGAAGCGGCGGCAGGCGTCGACGAGGTCGGCCAGCCGCTGGTTCCGGCTGGTCGGGACGAGGGCGTGGCGCACCTCGTCGGTGGTGGCGTGCAGCGAGACCGCGAGGTTCGGGATCCACGGCTCTTCGGCCAGCCGCTCCAGCCCCGCCGCGAGGCCCACCGTCGACAGGGTGACCCGCCCGGGCGTGAGCGCGAGCCCGCTCGGGGCCGCGAGCATGCGCAACGCCTTCATTGTCGCCGCGTAGTTGTGCAGCGGCTCGCCCATGCCCATCAGCACGAGGTTGAAGCGGCGGTCCTGCAGGCCGAGCTCGCGGGCCAGCACCCGCACCTGCCCGGCGATCTCGCCCGCCGTCAGATGCCGGGCCAGCCCCATCCGGCCGGTCAGGCAGAACCGGCAGCCCATCGCGCACCCCACCTGGGTCGACACGCAGAACGTCATCGCGGGCGTGTCGGGGATGAACACCGACTCGATGCCGCGCCCGTCGGCGAGGGTGAACACGAACTTCCGGGTGCCGTCGTCCGAGAGCTCGCGGGCGGCGATGCGCGGGGTGGCGAACGCCATCTCCCGGCCGAGCGTCTCGCGCAACGGCCGCGAGAGGTCGGTCATGCCGTCGAACCCTTCGAGCCCCCGCCGGTAGACCCAGCGATAGATCTGGCGGCCGTGGTAGGGCTCGACGCCGAGTCGGGACAGCGCCTGCTCGAGCTCGCCCGGGTCGAGCTCGGCGAGGTCCGGGGGCGCGTGGGCCATGCATCAACAGTACCATGCGGGCGGTCCGGTCCCCGCGGCCGGGAGCCCGAGGTGCGACCGCGGGTCTCCGCCCCGGGCCCGGGCCCCCGCCGGTCGATGCGCGCGCGAGCCCGAGCGGCCGCCACCGCCGAGCCGCGCCCGCCGTGGGCCCCCCGGCCCGGCCGTGATGCGCGGGCGAGGTCGAGCCGCCGCCACGCTCCGAGCCGCGCCCGCCCCGGGCCCCCGGCCCCCGCCGGTTGATGCGCGGGGCGGTTCCGTGATAGACTCCGCCTGTCGCAGCCACCACGTAATTAACTCTATTCAAAGACACTTACGTCAGGAGCCGGCTGGCGAAACCGCGGACGCCTCTTCCACGGCTCCCAACGTCGGCCGGCGGGCTTCGACGGCGGGCAGGCCCTATATCACCCATGGTTTCTTTCGAGCGGTTCGACAACGGAATGCGGCTGCTGACCGAGCCCATGCCCGGCGCGCGCTCGGTCAGCTTCGGGGCGTGGCTGACCCGAGGGTCGCGCCACGAGCGCGCGGCCCATTCGGGCATCGCGCATCTCGTCGAGCACATGCTCTTCAAGGGCACGGCGAGCCGGTCGGCCCGGGACATCGCGCAGGAGATCGACTCCATCGGCGGTCAGCTCGATGCGTTCACGGCCAAGGAGTGCGCGGGCTACTACGTGAAGGTGCTCGACGAGCACCTTCCCCGCGCCGTCGAGGTGCTGGCCGACATGCTGTTGCGTCCGGCGTTCGACCCCGACGAGGTCGCACGCGAGAAGAAGGTCGTGCTGGAAGAGATCAAGATGGTGGAGGACACGCCCGACGATCTCGTGCACGAGCTGTTCACCCAGCGCTTCTGGTCCGGTCACCCGCTGGGGCGTCCGATTCTGGGCGTGCCCGCCACCGTCAGCCCGATGGACGGCGCCACGCTGCGGGACTACTTCTCTCGCGTCTATACGGCCGGGAACCTGGTGATCGCGGCCGCCGGCAACGTCGAGCCCGAGGCGGTGCGGAACCTGGTGGCGGAGGCGTTCGCGGAAGTGCCGGCGAACGGCGAGCCGGTCTCCGTCGACCCGCCGCCCTCCGCGTCGACGCCCGGGCTGACCGTGCGCGACAAGGCGATCGAGCAGTGTCACGTCTGTCTGGGGGTGGACGGGTATCCCCAGCAGCACGACGATCGCTACGTCTGCTACCTGCTCAACATCGTGCTCGGCGGCTCGATGAGCTCGCGGCTGTTCCAGAACATCCGCGAGCGGCGGGGGCTCGCCTACGCCGTCAGCAGCGGCCTCGTCTCGTACCGGGACGGCGGCGCGCTGACCATCTACGCCGGCTGCGATGCGGGCGCGGCGCGCGAGGTCATCGAGCTCGTCGTCGCCGAGCTGCAGGATCTCCGCGACAACCTCGTCGCGGAGGATGAGCTGCGGCGGGCCCAGGACCATCTGAAGGGCAGTCTGGTCCTGAGCCTGGAGAGCACGTCGAGCCGGATGTCGCACATGGCGCGCCAGCAGATGTACTTCGGCCGCCAGTTCACCCTGGAAGACACGCTGCGCGGGGTCGAGGCGGTGACCCGCGAGGACGTTCGGCGCGTGGCGCGGGATCTCCTGCCGCCCGGCTCGCTGTCGGCGACGGTACTCGGCCCGGTGGACGGAATTCAGCTCGGTGACGATCAGCTTGCCCTCGCATAGGCTCCACCGGCGGCGGGCGGACGGGGCTTTGCCCCTGACTCGCGAGTCTCCGTGATGCCGGTCCTGCTGACGATCCTCGGCAGCGGGAGCGCGGGGAACGCGACGCTGCTGCAGCACGGCGGGGCGCGGGTGCTCATCGACGTCGGACTGAGCTGCCGCGAGACCGCCCGCCGGCTGGGCGCGCTCGGCGTGGCCCCGGAGAGCGTCGGCGCCATCGTCATCACCCACGCCCACGGCGACCACACCCGGGGGGCCGCACTGTTCTCTCGCCGTTACGAGGTGCCGGTGCACGCCACCGAGGCCACGCGCGCGGTCTGGCCCGGCGCGGACGTCCGGTCCTGGGGCGCGCTCGATTGCGACGAGACGGCCGACATCGGCGGCTTTCGCATCACCCCGTTCGAGGTGTCCCACGACGCCGACGCCGAGACGGTGGCGTTCCACATCGAGACGGCGGCGGGCGGCATCGGGTTCGCCACCGACGTCGGCGTGACGACCCGCGCCCTGAGGACCCGGTTTCGACGATGCCGCCTGCTGGTGATGGAGTCGAACCACGCGACCGACCTGTTGCAGGTGGGCCCGTACTCGCCGTCGACCAAGGCGCGCATCGCCGGCGAGCGCGGGCATCTGTCGAACGAGGCGCTGGCCGGCTTCATCCGGAAGGATCTCGGGGCCTCCGTGGAGTGTCTGGTGCTGGCCCACCTCAGCCGCGTGAACAACCTGCCGGAGCTCGCCGCGATGAGCTGCCGCGAGGCCCTCGAGGCGGCGGGCCGGTCCGACGTCCGGGTCGTCGTTTCCCACCAGGATCGAGTGGCGGAAACGGTGCGCCTCGACGTCCGGCCGCGCCCCGGCTCCCGTCCCTCCCCGGGGCGCCAGATCGCGCTGCCGCTCCAGGTGTCCGCAACGCCATGATTCCACGCTACACGAACCCCGAGATGGGCCGCATCTGGTCCGATCAGCGCAAGTACGAGACCTGGCTGCGGGTGGAGGTCGCGGCGGCCGAGGCGATGGCCGCCACCGGGCTCGTCCCCGAGGCGGCGGCGCGGGACATCGCGGCGTGCGCCGGCGTGCGGGCCGAGCGCGTCGAGGAGATCGAGCAGGTCACCCAGCACGACGTCATCGCGTTCACGACCGCGGTGGCCGAGCAGGTCGGCCCGTCGGCCCGTTGGCTGCACTTCGGGCTGACCTCTTCCGACGTGCTCGACACGGCCCTGGCGTTGCAGATGCGCGAGGCGTGCGGGCTGATTCTCGACGACCTCGACGGGGCCGTCGGGGCGGTGGGCGAGCGGGCCCGGGAGCACCGCGACACGCCGATGATCGGCCGCACGCACGGGGTGCACGCCGAGCCGATGACCTTCGGACTGAAGCTCGCCCTGTGGCACGCCGAGCTCGGCCGGGCCCGGACGCGGCTGGAGCGGGCCCGGGAGGTCGTCAACGTCGGTAAGATCTCCGGCGCCGTCGGCACCTACGCCCACCTCGAGCCGGAGATCGAGCGGCGGGTCTGCGGGGCCCTGGGGTTGACCCCCGCCCCGGTGGCGTCGCAGATCGTGCAGCGCGACCGTCACGCCGAGCTGCTCGGGGCGATGGCGATTACCGGCGCCTCGATCGAGAAGTTCGCCCTCGAGGTGCGCGGCCTGCAGAAGACGGAGATCGGCGAGGTCGAGGAAGGGTTCGCGAAGGGGCAGAAGGGCTCGTCGGCCATGCCCCACAAGCGCAACCCCATCGGGTGCGAGCAGCTGACGGGCCTCGCCCGGGTGCTGCGGGCCAACGCGATGGCCGCGCTCGAGAACGTGGCCCTGTGGCACGAGCGCGACATCTCGCACTCCTCGGTCGAGCGCGTCGTCATTCCCGACAGCTTCATCGTGCTCGACCACATGCTGCGCCGGTTCACCCGCATCGTGCGGGGGCTGGTGGTGCATCCCGAGCGGATGCGGGAGAATCTGGAGCGGTCGCGCGGCGCCGTCTTCTCGGGGACGGTCCTGCTGGAGCTCGCGCAACGCGGGGTGTCGCGAGAGCGGGCCTACGCCTGGGTGCAGCGGGCGGCCATGCGGTCGCACGACGAGCGGCTCGACTTCAAGGCCCTCCTGGCCGGGGACGGGGAGGTGACGGGAGTGCTGTCGCCCGCCGATCTGGATCGCGCCTTCGATCTCGAACGGCAGTTGAGGCACGCCGGCCCCATCGTCGACCGCGTGCTGGGCGGCGTAGAATCGGGGTCTTCCGCGGCGGCCGCGGATACCCCGGGGGGCGAGCCGGAAGCATCGAGAGCGGGGTCGGCGTAGTCGGAGCGGCGGCGCCGCACCTGGAGGGACCCGCGTCGTGAGAACGAGAGTGTTCGTCACCCTGAAGCCCTCGGTGTTCGACCCCCAGGGCCGGACCATCGTCGCGGCGCTGGGGTCGATGGGGTACGGCGCGGTGCGGGACGTGCGGCAGGGGAAGTACTTCGAGCTGGAGGTCGACGCCGAGACGCCTCAGGCGGCGCGCTCCCTCGCGACCGAGGTCGCGGACCGGCTGCTCGCCAACCCGGTCATCGAGAGCTACCGCGTGGAGGTCGACGCCGACGGGACGGCGGCCGACCCCGGCCCGCGGAGCGCGAGGACGGATTGACGAGGTTCGAGGTGGGCCGCGCCGCATCGGAGGGATTCGGATTTCCGGCCCCGCGGGGCGGGTTCCTCCGGGCGGCATCCCCATGCGGCAAGGGAATTCGCCCATGAGGTTCGCCATCATCCAGTTCCCCGGCTCGAACTGCGACCACGACGCCTATCACGCGGCGAAGCACGTGCTGGGGCAGCAGGCGCAGCTCGTCTGGCACAAGGAGAGCACCCTGGGGGGCGCCGACGTGGTCGTGCTGCCGGGGGGATTCTCCTACGGGGACTATCTGCGCACCGGGGCGATCGCCCGGTTCTCGCCGGTGATGCGGCGGGTGCGCGAGTTCGCCGACGCCGGCGGGCCGGTCATCGGCATCTGCAACGGCTTTCAGGTGCTGCTCGAGGCCGGGTTCCTCGAAGGCGCCCTCCTGCGGAACCGCCGGCTGAAGTTCCTGTGCCGGCACGTCCACGTCCGGGTGGAGCAGACCGACACCCCGTTCAGCCGCGCGGCGTCGCCCGGGCAGGTGCTGAGGCTGCCGATCGCGCACGGGGAGGGCAGCTATCACGCGGCGCCGGAGACGGTGGCCGCGCTCGAGGCGAACCGGCAGGTCGTCTTCCGCTACTGCGGCCCGGAGGGCGCGGTGACCGAGGCCGGCAACCCCAACGGGTCCCTGGCCGCGATTGCCGGCGTGTGCAACCGGCGCCGCAACGTCGTCGGACTCATGCCCCATCCCGAGCGCGCCTGCGAGTCGGCGCTCGGGAGCGAGGACGGCCGGGTCGTGCTCGAATCGGTGGTCACGGCGACGGCCGCGACGGGTGCCGCGTGATCGACCAGGCCGCCATAGACGCGCACGGGCTGAGCGCGGAGGAGTATCGCCGCCTGTTGGAGATTCTCGGCCGCGAGCCGACGGTCACCGAGCTCGGCGTCTTCTCGGTGATGTGGTCCGAGCACTGCAGCTACAAGAGCTCGCGCCTGCATCTGCGCCGCTTCCCCACGGACGGCCCGCGGGTCCTGCAGGGGCCGGGCGAGAACGCGGGCGCGGTCGACATCGGCGACGGCCTCGCCGCAGTGTTCAAGATCGAGTCGCACAACCATCCCTCGTTCATCGAGCCCTACCAGGGGGCCGCGACCGGCGTCGGCGGCATCATCCGCGACATCTTCACGATGGGGGCGCGGCCCATCGCCCTGCTCGACTCGTTGCGCTTCGGCGCCCTCGAGGACGACCAAGGCCGGCCGGATCCGGACACCGTCCGCCTCGTCGACGGCGTGGTCGCGGGCATCGCCGGCTACGGCAACAGCATCGGCATCCCGACCGTGGGCGGCGAGGTCGCGTTCGAGCCGGGATACGCCGGCAACCCGCTGGTGAACGTGTTCTGCCTGGGAGTCGCGAAGGCCGACCGGCTCGCCAAGGGGGTGGCCTCGGGGGCCGGCAACCCCGTCTACTACGTGGGGGCGAGGACCGGGCGCGACGGCATCCACGGGGCCACGATGGCGTCGGCCGAGTTCGACGACCGGTCGGCCGACAACCGCCCGGCGGTGCAGGTCGGCGATCCGTTCATGGAGAAGCTGCTGCTCGAGGCCTGTCTCGAGGTCATGCGGACCGACGCCCTGGTGGGCATCCAGGACATGGGGGCGGCGGGGCTCACCTGCTCGACCTGCGAGATGGCGGGCCGGGGCGGGACCGGCATCGACATCGACGTCTCGCGGGTGCCGCAGCGCGAGGCCGGCATGACGCCCTACGAGATCATGCTGTCGGAGTCGCAGGAACGGATGCTCCTGGTGGTCCGGCGGGGGCGCGAAGCCGAGGTGGAGCAGGTCTTCGACAAGTGGGATCTGCACGCGGTGCGCATCGGCGAGGTCACCGGCGACGGCCTGCTGCGGGTGCGCGACCGCGGGCGGGTGGTGGCCGAGATTCCGAACCGGGAGCTGGCCGACGGCGCGCCCGTGTACGACCGCCCGACCCGCTGCCCCGCCTATCTCGACGAGGCGCAGCGGCTCGACGCCTCGGCGTTGTCGCCGCCCGCCGACCTGACCCGGACGTGGCTGGATCTGCTGGCCGCGCCGGTCATCGCCAGCAAGCGCTGGGTCTACCGGCAGTACGACCACATGGTGCGCACCAATACGGTGGCGCTGCCGGGCCTCGGCGCCGGCGTCGTGCGCATCAAGGGCACGGGCCGCGCCCTCGCCATGTCGGTGGACGGGAACGGCCGCCACGCTTGGCTCGACCCGCGCGAGGGCGGCCGGCTCGCGGTGGCCGAGGCGGCGCGCAACGTGGCCTGCGCGGGGGCGGAGCCGATCGGGGCGACGAACTGCCTGAACTTCGGCAACCCCGAGCGTCCCGACATCATGTGGCAGTTCGTGCAGGCGGTGGAGGGCATCGCCGAGGGGTGCCGCGCTCTCGGCATTCCCATCACCGGGGGCAACGTCAGCCTCTACAACGAGACGGACGGCCAGGCGATCTACCCCACGCCGGTGCTCGGGGTGGTGGGGCTCCTCGAGGACGCCGGGCAGGTGCTGACCCGCCTCTTCCCGGCCGCGGGGCTCGACGTCGTCCTCCTCGGAGACCCGGGCGGCGCCCTCGGCGGCAGCGAGTACCTGAATCGGGTGCACGGCCTGGTGCGGGGACGGCCCGCCCCCGTCGACTTCGATCGCGAGAGGGCGCTGCAGCAGTTGGTGGTGGATGCGGCTCGCCGCGGGATGTTATGTTCGGCCCACGACTGTGCGGAAGGCGGGCTCGCGGTGGCCCTGGCGGAGTGCTGCGTCGAGAGCGGCGGGGTCGGGGCCCGCGTCGATCTGCCGGTCTCGGCCGGCTCGAGCGACGGGTTCGACGTCGTGCGGAACCTGTTCGGCGAGTCGCCGTCCCGCATCGTTGCCTCGGCGACCCGGGACCGCCGGGCGGAGCTGCTCGATCGGGCGCGCGCCCTCGGCGTGCCGGCGGCCGTGATCGGCGGGACCGGGGGCGATCGGGTGACCGTGTCGGTGGCCGGGGACGTGGTCGCGGACGTGGCGCTGGAGGCCGCCGAGCACGCCTGGGCCACCGGGCTGGCCCGTCACTTCGAACCGGCGGCGGGGCAGGAGTCCGCGCCGTAGGACGGCGCCGACTCGGGAGGGTCGGTTGGGCGCCCATCCTCGCGGCGCAGGAGTCTTCGCGCCAGCGGGACTTCCAAGGCGATCGCAGGGTCGCCCGGCGACGATGGGAGGGCTGGTCATGGACGACGACAAGTTCCACGACGAATGCGGCGTCTTCGGCATCCACGGCCATCCCGAGGCGCCCGCCCTGACCCGGCTCGGGCTGTACGCCCTCCAGCATCGGGGCCAGGAGAGCGCCGGCATCGCCACCACCGACGGCGAGCGCCTGCATCTGATGCGGGCCATGGGCCAGGTGTCGGAGGCCATCGACGAGACGGCCCTGGCCGCGCTCGGCGGGGACACCGCGATCGGCCACGTGCGGTACTCGACGGCCGGGGACAGCCAGATCGTCAACGCGCAACCGATTCTCATCGACTGTGCGCACGGCGAGATCGCCCTGTGCCACAACGGCAACCTCATCAACGCGGCCGAGCTGCGCGACGACCTCGTCCGGCAGGGGAGCATCTTCCAGACCGGCAGCGACACCGAGGTCGTGCTGCACCTCTACGCCCGGTCGGGGGCCGGGACGCCCCCCGAGGCCGTCATCGAATCGGTCCGGCAGGTGCGGGGGGCGTTCTCGCTGGTGGTGCTGACCCGCGACCACCTGATGGCGGTGCGCGACCCCTACGGGTTCCGCCCCCTGGTGCTGGGCGCGCTCGGCGACGCCAGCGTGGTCTGCTCGGAGACCTGCGCGCTCGATCTGATCGGGGCCCGGTACGTGCGGGACGTCGCGCCGGGGGAGCTGCTCGTCATCGGCCGCGACGGCCAGCACTCGTTCCGTCCGTTCCCGCCGGCCCCGCCGTCGCAGTGCGTGTTCGAGCACGTGTACTTCGCCCGGCCCGACAGCGTGGTCTTCGGCCAGAGCGTCCACGAGGTGCGGACCAACCTCGGCCGGCTGCTCGCGCGCGAGATGCCGGTCGACGCCGACGTCGTGGTGCCGGTGCCCGACTCCGGCATCTGCGCGGCAATGGGCTACGCCGAGGCGGCGGGGCTGCCGGTGCGGATGGGGCTCATCCGGAACCACTACGTGGGCCGGACGTTCCTCGCGCCCCAGCAGGAGATTCGCGGCTTCCGCGTGCGCGTGAAGCTGAATCCGGTCCGGAGCGTGCTCGAGGGCAAGCGGGTCGTCCTCGTCGACGACTCCATCGTGCGGGGGACGACCAGCCGCAAGATCGTCGGGATGATCCGCGCCGCCGGCGCCCGCGAGATCCACATGCGGATCAGCTGCCCCCCGACCATCTCTCCCTGCTACTACGGCATCGACACCCCGCGGCAGTCCGAGCTCATCGCGGCGAACCACACCGTCGACGACATCTGCCGCTACGTCAAGTCGGACACCCTCGCCTACCTCAGCCTGGACGGGTTGCGAGAGGCGGTCGGGGGGCGGAGCGGGGACTACTGCACGTCCTGCTATACGGGCGAGTACCCGGTCGACGGCCCGAAGGACGCCGAGGCCTACATGCAGATGGCCTTGAAGCTGCCGGACGCGCCATGACCACGCGGGCCGGGCTCGACTACCGGTCCGCGGGCGTCGACGTCGACGCCGGCGCGGAGGCCGTGCGGCGCATCCGGTCGCTCGCGCGCGGGACTTTCACCCCCGGGGTGCTCTCGGAGATCGGCAGCTTCGGCGGCCTGTTCCGCCCCGACCTGACCGGTCTGAGCGACCCCGTCCTGGTGTCGAGCGCCGACGGCGTCGGCACGAAGCTGAAGGTCGCCTTTCTCGCCGGCCGCCACGACACCGTCGGGCGCGACCTCGTCAACCACTGCGTGAACGACATCCTCGTGCAGGGGGCCAGGCCGCTGTTCTTTCTGGACTATCTCGCGACGGGCCGGCTCTCGCCGGACGTCACCGAGGCGGTCGTCGGCGGCATCGCGGCCGCGTGCACCGAGAACGGGTGCGCGCTGCTCGGCGGCGAGACGGCGGAGATGCCGGGGTTCTACGCCGACGGCGAGTACGACCTGGCGGGCTTCATCGTCGGCATCGTCGATCGGGGCCGCCTGATCGACGGTCGCGGCATCCGGCCCGGCGACCACGTCATCGGCCTGCCTTCCAACGGCCTGCACACGAACGGATACTCGCTCGCCCGCCGCATCGTGTTCGACACTCTGGGCCTGGGGGTGGACTCGGCCCCGGACGGGCTCGACGGCCCGGTCGGCGACGTGCTCCTGCGGCCGCACCGATCGTACCTGGCACTCGTGTCGCCGCTGCTGTCCGAGGGGACCGCCGTCAAGGCGATGGCCCACGTCACCGGGGGCGGATTGACCGACAACCTGCCCCGCGTGCTGCCCCCCGGCGCGGCCGTCGAGATCGACCGCCGCGCCTGGACCCCGCCGCCCGTGTTCACCTTCCTGCAGCGGCACGGCGGCCTGACCGACGCCGAGGCGTTCCGGACGTTCAACATGGGCATCGGCCTCGTCGTCGTCTGCGCCCCCGGCGAGAGCGACAGTCTGATCGAGGGGTGCCGCCGGGGCGGGGAACCGGGGGCCGCGGTGATCGGACGAATCACGGCCGGCGACGGCGCGGTGGGGTACTCATGACCGGCGCGTCGGGCGCGCACTCGGGCCGCGGCGCCGGGAGCCGCCGCCTCGGCGTGCTGATCTCGGGCCGGGGAAGCAATCTTCAGGCGATCATCGATGCGATTGCCGCGGGACGGCTCACGGCCGAGATCGCGGTGGTCGTCTCGAACCGGCCGAACGCGCCGGGGCTCGAGCGCGCGCGCCGCGCCGGCATCGAGACGGCGGTGGTCGACCACACGAAGTACGGGTCGCGGGAACCCTGCGACCGGGCGCTGGTCGCGGTGCTGCGCCGGCACGACGTCGCCCTCGTGTGCCTGGCCGGGTTCATGCGCCTCCTGGGCCCGGCGTTCGTGGCCGCCTTCCCCGGCCGCATCCTGAACGTCCACCCGTCGCTGCTGCCCGCGTTTCCCGGCCTCCACGGCCAGGAGCAGGCGTGGCGGCACGGCGTCAGGGTCGCCGGCGCCACCGTGCACGTCGTCACGCCCGAGCTCGACGCGGGGCCCATCGTCGAGCAGGCCGCCGTGCCGGTCCACGACGACGACACCCCCGACACCCTCGCGGCCCGCATCCTGGCCGAGGAGCATCGCATCTATCCCGAGGCCATCGGTGTCGTCCTCGATGGCGGATGGCGCATCGAGGGCCGCCGGTTCGTGCGCGGCGGCGCCCCTCGTCCGGGCGCCGGCCGGTGATCCGGCCCCCGTTCCTGGAGTACACTGATCGGATGCCTTCCGCGCCGGGGACCCTCGCCGAGCAGATGGCCTACCTGACCAAGGGGGCGGTCGACGTCGTGCGCGAGTCCGAGCTCCGCTCGAAGCTGGAGCGTGCCGCGGGGACGGGGCGGCCGCTCGTGGTCAAGGTCGGCTTCGACCCGACGGCCCCGGACCTGCATCTCGGGCACACGGTGCTGATCCGGAAGATGAAGCACTTCCAGGATCTGGGCCACACCGTCGTCTTCCTCATCGGCGACTTCACCGGGCTCATCGGCGACCCGACCGGCCGTTCGAAGACCCGGCCGCCGCTGACGCGGGGCGAGATCGACGAGAACGCCGACACCTACCGGGCGCAGGTGTTCAAGCTGCTCGACCCGGACCGGACGGTCGTCGAGTTCAACAGCCGCTGGCTCGGCGCGCTGCGCAGCGAGGACTGGATACGGCTCGCCGCCAGCTACAACGTCGCCCAGATGCTCGAACGCCGGCACTTCCGACAGCGGTACGACCGGGGGCAGCCGATCGCGATCCACGAGTTCCTCTACCCGCTCACGCAGGCCTACGACTCCGTGCATCTGGCCGCGGACGTCGAGCTCGGGGGGACCGACCAGCTGTTCAACCTGAACGTCGGCCGCGACGTCATGCCCTCGTTCGAGCTGCCGCCGCAGGTGGTGATGACGGTGCCGCTGCTGGTGGGCCTCGACGGCGTCGAGAAGATGTCGAAGTCGGCCGGCAACTACGTGGGCATCGCCGAGCCTCCGGACGAGATGTTCGGGAAGCTGATGTCGATCTCCGACACGCTGATGTGGAGCTGGTACGAGCTGCTGACCGATCTCCCGGTGCCCGAGATCGAGCGGCTGCGGGTGCAGGTCGACGCCGGCGAGGTGCATCCCAAACGGGTGAAGCAGGACCTCGGCCGCCGCATCGTCACCGATTTCCATACCGCCGACGCCGCGTCCGCGGCCGAGCGCGAGTTCGAGCGGCGGTTCGGCGGCGGCGCTCTTCCGTCCGAGCTGGGAGAGCGGCCCGTGGCC